>CBDBCZ010000018.1:0-655000 GCA_965203295.1 Nitrospirales bacterium
GAAGAAGGCTTGGTGAAAAGACCTGGAGCGGGATCTAAGAGTGACTCCGAGACCTCTTCAGAGGAAGACGTGCCGCGCAAAAAGAGGCGCGTTCGGTCGAAGGGGAAAGGTCCTAGCCCAAACCTTGAAGATGCCGTCTATGATATCAAAGCGCTCTTGCAGGCGGTAGCCAAAAAAGTTGATCGCAACAAAAGATGCCTAAAGGAGCTACAGGAGTCCAGGTTAAGTATGTGTCAATCGGAAATCGGGATAATTTTTACCGTAGATACTTCCGTACGGAAGTAGCTATGTTTATTATCAATAATTCTGTGCGAATTCACTTACCTGGGACACTAATAAAGCATATTATAAGAAACTGCAGAGGTTTGCAGGTTGGTTGTCCGGCATGTAGGTATACGATAGCCTTTGATTCTGACAGCTTAACCTAATTATTAAGTACTTGAGAGCAACGCCTATTTGCAAACCTTTGTACAGGCAAAACAGAAGCCTTAAGCATGTAGAGCCTGTCTCCTTTCAGGCCTACTAGGTCTTGGGTAGACGCGATCTTACGCTTTTGCGTGTAGTCAGGAAGGCCTAGCTTGCTCAATAAGGCCAGGCAAACTACAGGTATAGTTTCGCATCAGCCACTTCCTCAATTTATGTGCGGGCGGGCGGTATGTATACAAACGCGTTACGTTACAGCGCACTTCGTCAACGAGCATGGTAGCTGCTTTTGATTTAGCGATGCTGTCATTTTCCAGAGCTGGGCAAAGAGATTCCTGACTGCACGAACAAACTGTCCAAGGAATGGCTAAGGCGCCATCCACTACAACGGTAAGGCAAGTTTAAATAGCAAACACTTTCACTTTGCACCTTTTTTCAGCTAGCTAGCCATGATGTAGATCACGTTATAAATTGTCCGGCTCAAAAACTAGTTTGAGGCGGGGCATTTCGAGGTGAGGCAGGCGCTGATGCGAAACTATATATGTAGTTTGCATGGCTAAAGAACGACACCTTAGCTTTATTCCGAAAATTACACATGTATGCTGGCATATTAGACGCATCTCTATCCACAGGTCTTCTAGTGAAATGAGCTCAAGTCCTGAATCTGTGCCAAAAAGAGCAATTCCAGCTAGAGTTCGTGTAAGTTCCATTAGAAAACCCTTGTGCATTTACCACAAAGTATAAATTATTCGTTTGCAATGTTTCATTTAGGAGGTAGGGGCATTCACCCCCTCCCCATGCTACATGTAGTAGCTATTTTACCAAAACAACTTGTGGTTAACTTAAGCATACCAATGCAGCTCAACACAACCAAAATAATGAACTGATCAAGCTACTCTTCTACAATATTTGAATGTGCCAGAATTAATCTCAGCTAGAGAATCTGAAAATTTTCTTAGGGAGCATGCCCCATACCCCGGCCCCTACCTAGATGTCACCCCTCTAACTATTTAATCGGAGGAGGTATGTCAAAGCTCAAATTACTCATAACATAATGCTCTATTCTTCAAATAGCTATTGCACATGCGTACCACGGTTGGCAGCTGAAACCTGGATTCTCATTAAATGACTACCTTTTGAGGCTGAGTGTTTTGTTGAAGACTGGGCTGAACTACATGTACAAGTATGGTAGATGCCTTGAATGAAGTATTGCTTGCTAATTTTCTCTTGAAAAGGTAACACATGAACGCAGAGAACCTCATCCAGGAAAAATCACTGATATACTTGTTGGTCTTGTGACCATTTGACACATGGTAACAATTAACGTGCCTCCTCCTCTGCTTTTGAATATTCTTCCCCCACTTCACGTTTTTTCTAAATGAAACCTTGGTTTGCATAATATGGATATTCAGTTGATTATTGCATAGTTGTGTACAGGAATCCTGAAAATAGATAGTCAAATATTTTCTTTCCCCCAGCAAGAAATACGAAAAGTGTATGCTACTTTGCTTGATGAGGAAAACTTTCCCGGCTGGGAAATTAGTGAAGGGTAAGTTTTTACACTTCATTGTATGGAATGAATATCAGGTATTCTAAATACATATTTTACTGATGATTGGCAGCCTTACAGAATCCTTGAATTAGGCACAGAAGTTAGTAAGGCCGTGAATGTGTTACATAATAATAGTTTTATTATACATGATTAAAGTACTCGTTAAAAATTAACACCAGGTGCTACAAAGCTTAACTACATGGTATTGTGCATATGATCAAATGTAATTAAATTCCTTTGGGCATTGAATATTAAGGAAACATTAGTTATGGAAAGTATTTCAGAATTAAGCAAGAGTTGCAGTTAGCTTGTAGCTTATATGTATCTATACTTGTATTATGTAATTTGACATGTTACCACCTCCAGGAAAAGTATAAAGTCCGCTCAGAATCAGGAGATTATGAAGAAACTAGTGAAAGAAGCCAAGGGGTTAAACCCTTCATTTAATGCAGCAGACATTCGAGGTAAGTGTAAATACACAACATTAAAGGATGCGACACAAGATTGGCTTATTACTGATCAGCCTCCCCACTAGCCTCATACAGTGGATACCAGGTGCACTTTTCCCAATTTTAGTGCGCCTGGATACGAGGCTACCTCCCCACATTAGCGCTTGGCTCTGGGGTAGGAACAGCTGCTAACGTCATAACAGAGGCTAATTGCCTAATCGGTCATGGGTATACACCGCCTTAGGAGCTGCAGCTGGTTCTTGATGATCTAGAAACTTTCAGTGGAGTACTAATTAGTGAAATATGCTGGTACATCACTTATAGATGCTGCATACCGCTTTTACAAAAGCAAGTGTGAAGAGGAGTCTGCAAAGCGGAGGGGAAAATTTGGCCCCAGAAAGACCTCCAAGAGACGCCATGAGAGGATTGTCAGGGTATGAAATAGCATCATTCTGTAATCTTGTAATACTTACTATGATAGGTTACTCGTACCAACGTGAGAAGCATACTCTTTGTCACACAATGTACACTGGGCAGTCTTAGGCTCCTTTTTGTGACAGTATTTCCACACAACAGATTTCTCACAATTAGAACTACATGTATGCTCAGTCTGAGAGCTAGCACTAAAACTCTTGAGGGCTAGCACTAAAACTGCGCTCACTTTGTGAACTAGCATTAGAGCTAGCACTAAAACTGCACTCACTTTGTGAACTAGCATTAGAGCTAGCACTAGAACTACGCTCACTTTGTGAACTAGCATTAGAGCTAGCACTAGAACTACGCTCACTCTGTAAACTAGCACTAGAACTTGGATTTTTTGGAAGCTGTCTTTGCTGCCATGTATTGTAGGTAAGTGTAATTAGTAGTAGTCTAGGGTTTTCCCCTTCGAATATTCAAATGAATGTTAAACATACAGTCACACAGTAGCCTCAAGGTCAGACAGGTTTCTGAACGGTGTAACTTTTTTTGCCCCCTCGTGCACTTTGGTTTGATTGTATGCAGTACACTAATCTATCCTTATTCTATTTTGCAGAAGAAAAAAGAGCGTGAATCAGCCATTCTAAAGAGCCAGAAACTTACAGAAGAGCAGAAGAAAAAGTGGCTTTCCGTGACTAGTCAAGTGATGATATCCTCTGAAGAAAGCGGGGAGGATGACTCAATCATAGTGCACCCACTTCCATGGCGGTCAGCCTATGTAGGCCGGATGTTCGAAAAGATTGATTCATTTGTTCGTTCAAGGAAGTCACCCCAAGCCATCCGCCAAATGAAGTCGAGGAAGACAGGGAGCGCATCAAGTCGTCCTTGTCCAGCTGATATACCGTCATGGGCTCTGAGTGCTTCAGAATCTACTTAAAACTGAAAGGTATCAACCACAACTGCTGTTAAAACATTTATCATCATTATTGCCACTGCCTCTCATCGTGATTATTTATCAGTCGGTTTGACATATTGTAGCACTTGACTATTGCCACTGCCTCTCATCATGATCACTTTCAATCCGTTTCCCATCATTTATTGTATCACATGACTGTCACCACTGCTTCCAATCAACCCGTCACCTTCAACTAGTTTCACATGTTGATCACATGTACTTGATTGTCAGGATGAAAATGGATAAATAATAATGAAGTGAATGTGGTGTGTTAGAAACAGCACTTTGGCTGAAATGTGACATGTAAGGAGTTGTAACATGGTATTTCATGTACAGGATCTGAGTTGCAATATGATATTTAAAACCATGAAACCCTATTGTAAATGTGCCATGGCAGGAACTGGAATTTGATGATTTGCAACCCAGAAACCCTATATTAAATGTGGCATTTTATGAGCAGGAATTTGGTATTTTATTACCCAGAAACCCTATCTTAAATGTGGCATTTTATGAGCAAGAATTTGGTATTTTATTACCCAGAAACCCTATCTTAAATGTGGCATGTTATGAGCAGGAATTTGGTATTTTATTACCCAGAAACCCTATCTTAAATGTGGCATGTTATGAGCAGGAATTTGGTATTTTATTACCCAGAAACCCTATCTTAAATGTGGCATGTTATGAGCAGGAATTTGGTATTTTATTACCCAGAAACCCTATCTTAAATGTGGCATGTTAGGAACAGGAATTTGGTATTTTATTACCCAGAAATGTGGCATGTCAGGAAACAAAATTTGGTATTTCCATGGCAGGAAACCCTACCTTAAATGTGACATGTCAGGAGCTGGAATGTGGCATTTCAACTGCAGGAAATTGTGCCCTATCCTATACCACCCTGTACCAGGAAAGGTACCCGAAATCCGCAAATTTCTGGTACTCTGACACTTAAGGGACACATGCAATTTCAGATGCCTTTCAAGTACTAATCCTTTAGAAGTAAATTCGATTTTTTTGGTAGTGTTCCTGGGTAGTGAGACCGAATTTTTAACGCCTGGAACCCGAGACTAAGTATACGAGCTCAGTAAGCTTTTAGGTTTTTGTAGGTCTGTTGATACAGCAGATAGCATTCTAAAGTAAGAAATACTTCATTACTAACTAGACAGAAGCTATAGAGATGGATAAAGTGAGGAGAGTCGAGATGGGTGTGTGTGTCGGGAGGGGGGAATGTCGGAATCAGATGCTAGGTAGAGGGAAGTGATTCACTGCTCTGCTCCCGCCAGGTGTTTGTGTCTCATCTGAAAGCAGTCAGTGGAAGAGTCTCCACTATAAACAACCAGATGTCACAGTTTTTGACAAATCCGTGACGTTATGGTGTCTGTGGTGGTGGGACGGAAATGGTCGGGCTGACGGGAGGGAATGAATACGCTTATATGGAAGCAAGGATGACCACCAGGTAGGCATAGTGGGGGTGCTGTGGAGGGAAAAGGGTTTTCCATAGATTGTTTATAAGGGGATAGAGAGCCTGGTATGTGCAGAGATGCTCTGAGTGAATGTTGGAGAGTCCAGCTGTATTGGGGCAAGAGTTTCATTATATCTCTCCTCTTGTTGTAGGCTCACAGCAGTTCACCACTGCCCTCCCCACCTCCAACATGGTTTCCTGCAAGTCATCCTCATTCTCTTCCATCATAACAGCATCCAGAACTGAAGATACAGATGTGCAGGGGCTCTTTTTAGCTTTCATTTTTAGCTGTTGTGCAGTATATGAGTGTTGCTGTTATCAACAATTTCAGAGTTACTATCCTGAATCCATAACAATGCTTACCATAATTCTATTCATAGTATTACGTACCTCAGGAAGTGTAGTAAAGACCTACAAGTGTCCGCTCGCTCTTAGCTCCTCCCGCTTCCAGTACAGCACAGTAAAGGTAATACCGCTGACAATGACGCATATATGCGTCTATCGCGGTTAACGCAATTTTACATGTGATGCATATATGCGTCTATCGCGTATAATCGGTTAACATGACCTTACCCTGCCACTTACCCCAACTTTACTTTAGAGGGACAGTCGTATTTCTCAAAAGTGCCATTTTCAAAGGACTCTCTAGCAAAAACCGTAAGGCATAACGAAACGAAACCTTTTCCATCTGAAAGAGCATGCTTTTCTTCACCTTACCCCACTAAACCCCATTCTTACCCCGCCTTCCTCTTCGATACCCCACCTTTACCCCAATCTCAGGGACAGTGTCCCTCAAATTTTTTTCCGACCGACCGCCGCGATAACTTGGGAATATGTTAATTTGATAGTGCTGATTCCGAATATCTAATTAGTTTTTTTATTCGTCGCTTCGTTTTCCTTATAGAGCCCTTTTAATCTTCAGGGACACATTTTCTGGGTCCGAAACGCTGCCACTCTACCGCAATCCAATTAGTCCACGCGTACAGCTTACCTAACCCCTACTCAACCCCACTATTTGTTTGCCTAACTCTACTTTCCCTTGCAATACCCTGAAGTGTCCCTCTGATGTCCCTAATCCATCTATAACCACAGGGTTAGGGTTTTAGCGGCTAGAAGTGACCTGTCAGGTCAATTTCAGTGGCAACTACATCATCCTAACGTTCAATCTCCTTGGAGACCTTCGTCTGCAGCTTTACAGCCCCGGAAACTTTCCAGTGTCCCTCTAGTGTCCCTGTAGTGTCCCTAAAGTGTCCCTCTGTTGTTCCTTTGCCGCTATGAAGCTTACAGAGGGGATTTTTGCCGCTTTTTTAATACATACGGGTTAATTGGATTTGTATAACAGTCATCGTATGTTCGAACCTCTTTTCCAACCTTTCCCTATCGTTTTACAAGCACAGAATCCATCAGGTGTCCCTCTAGTGTCCCTGAGGTGTCCCTCTGGTGTCCTTCGTCCAACTATAACGCTAGGGTTAGGGTTTTGGCAGTGAAAAATGTGCCATTCAGGCTAATTGGGTTAGTGCGAAGGTCATCCCATGGTTTATTCTCTTTGCTGACCTTTCCCTGTCGCTTCACAAGCACAGAATCCCTCAGGTGTCCCTCTAGTGTCCCTGAGGTGTCCCTCTGGTGTCCTTCGTCCTACTATAAAGCTAGGGGTTAGGGTTCAAGCAGTAAATAATGTGCCAGGCAGGTTAATTAGGTTAGTGCAAAGGTCATCCCGTGGTTTATTTTCTTTGCCGACCTTTCCCTGTCGCTTTCCATGCTGAGAATCCCTCAGGTGTCCCTCTTGTGTCCCTGAGGTGTCCCTCTGGTGTCCTTCGTCCTACTATAACGCTAGGGTTAGGGTTTGGGCAGTAACTAATCCACCAGGCAGGTTAATTAGGATAGTGCAGAGGTCATCCCACGATTTATTTTGTTTGCCGACCTTTACCTGTCACTTTGCATGCTGAGAAACCCTCAGGTGTCCCTCTAGTGTCCCTGAAGTGTCCCTCTGGTGTCCTTTGTCCTACTATAACGTTAGGGTTAGGGTTTTGGCAGTGAAAAATGTGCCATTCAGGCTAATTGGGTTAGTGCGAAGGTCATACCGTGGTTTATTCTCTTTGCCGACCTTTCCCTGTCGCTTCACAAGCGCAGAATCCCTCAGGTGTCCTCTAGTGTCCCTGAGGTGTCCCTCTGGGGTCCTTCGTCCTACTATAACACTAGGGTTAGGGTTCGGGCTGTAAATAATGTACCAGGCAGGTTAATTAGGTTAGTGCAAAGGTCATCCCGTGGTTTATTTTCGTTGCCGACCTTTCCCTGTCGCTTTCCATGCTGAGAATCCCTCTGGTGTCCCTCTAGTGTCCCTGAGATGTCCCTCTGGTGTCCTTTGTTCTACTATAACACTGGGGTTAGGGTTTGGGCAGTGAAAAATGTGCCATTCAGGCTAATTGGGTTAGGGTGAAGGTCATCCCGTGGTTTATTTTCTTTGCTGACCTTTCCCTGTCGTTTTACAAGCACAGAATCCCTTTCGTGGTCCTCTAGTGTCCCTGAAGCGTCCCTCTGGTGTCCTTCATCCTGCTATAAAGCTAGGGTTAGGGTTCCGGCAGTAAATAATGTACCAGGCAGGTTAAATGGGTTAGTGCGAAGGTCATCCCATGGTTTATTCTCTGCCAACCATTCCCTGTTGTTTCACAAGCACAGAATCCCTCAGGTGTCCCTCTAGTGTCCCTGAGGTGTCCCTCCGGTGTCCTTTGTCCTACTATAACGCTAGGGTTAGGGTATGGGCAGTAAATAATGTACCAGGCAGGTTAATTAGGTTCGTACAAAGGTCATCCTATGGTTTATTCACTTTGCCGAACTTTCCCTATCGTTTTGCATGCTGAGAATTCCTCAGGTGTCCCTCTAGTGTCCCTGAGGAGTCCCTCTGGTGTCCTTCGTTCTTCTTTAATGCTAGGGTTAGGTTTGAACAGTAAAAATGTACCAATCAGGTTAATTGGATAAGTGTAAAGGTTATCCTAGGGTGTAATCTCTTTTCCCACCATTCCCTATCATTCTACATGCACGGAATCCCTCGTGTCCCTCTAGTGTCCCTGAGGTGTCCCTGAGGTGTCCCTCTTCCTTCTACAACATCAGGGTTAGCGTTTTGGCAGTAAATAATGCACCAGTCACGTTAACCCTTTAGGGCCCATAGCGCCAAAAGTCGCGCGTAATGTTAGTTTATTACGTGACAATAGCGACAATAGTCGCGCAATACGAGTACCTGCCTCTCACCGTCTCTACTTCGAGCGATGTCTTCTCTTTCCAAAGTACCTACTACATTTGAATATGTGCTACAAACTTACTTTACAATAAGCGGTAAATTTAAGCCAATCGGTATTATACGGCATGAATATAACCAGGAACTTCCCCCTCAAAAATCGCAGAACTGTCAATCACCGCAACGTCTGCTTGCGTGGGCAATACATCCGGATCAAGCTACGTACGTCTGCCTACGCAACTAGATGGCTTTCATATCTCCGAGGAGCGTCATTAGGTACTTCAGTGCGGAGGAAGGTGCTCTCTCTGAGCTCTGCTTTGATGGCAGTGAAGATGAGCTGAGCATGGAAGGAGAGGAGCCATACGATCCACTGGATCCGTCTGATGATGAAGGTAAAGTGTAATGCATTTACTTTAGTACAAATCAAAAGTGATCCATACATTACAAAAAAAAATTCAGGACCCCCGCCAGCAGGAGGCTCTTCCGGGAGATGTGTCATACCTGAACAAACAGGAGGTAAAAAAACACGTCAATATTTATATCCTACAAAACTATTATACATACGTACATAATAATTTTCTGACAGAGAATGAAGAGGAAGCGGAAGAGAGGGAAGAGATAGCAATGGAGGAGTCTGACCTCACAGGAGAGAGAGCTGAAGGAAGGAGTAACAGTGGAGGCCATGGAAGAGGGGGGCGAGAGGTGCTAGAGGTGGGAGGAGGACCGGACGCGGTAGAAGTAGAGCAAGAGATAGTAGCAGAGGTGGTGGAGCAGGGAGGGGGAGTGGACGAGGGGGACGGAGAGGGAGGGGAAGAGGAAGGGCACCTACTTTGAGAGGACAACCTATTCTAACAGAACAGGACAGAGACGAAGGTACAGGATGACTATAGTGCAAGAGGTTCACTACTCTATGTAACATGAAATTATATGTACTTAGGCTGGACCATGGATGTTTCCCCTGTCACTGTGGCTCCCTTCACTGGTGAAACGGGACCAGCTGTTTCGATATCGAGTGACCCTAGAGAGCTGTTTTCTTTGTTCCTCGATGACACAGTAGTTGGCTTGATTGTCACGGAGACCAATCGCTATGCTGAGCAATGCTTAGCGGAATCAGCCAGGGTGTGGTCCACGAATGCCGAGGAGATCAGGGCCTATATAGGATTTAATATCCTGATGGGTATCTGCCGCCTGCCGGAGATACGAGACTACTGGGCCAAAGACGAGAAGCTACACTACGCTCCGATAGCTTCCAGAATCTCCCGCAGCAGATTTGAAGAGATTTCTCGCTATCTCCATTTTACGAACAACAGCTGCCTACCATCACGGGGAGAGCCTGGATATCACCGGCTGCAGAAGATACAGCCAATCATCACTGCCATGAAGGAGCACTGCAGTTCCTTGTATTGCCCGCATGCCCAGAACAGCATAGATGAGGCTATGATCCCTTTCAAAGGTACATGAAATATAGAGCATAGCTTTGTTTCTACCTACCTTACTGTAGCTTTGAAGCTAGGCCTTTCACCCACCGGTATTTTCACGCAGACATGGGAAAAAAAACATTTGTGAGTGGGGGGCCTGGGGTACATGTATGTACGGCATACATAAACAATCTACATTCTAATTATTACTCACCAATCCGCAGGTCGATCCTCCATGAAACAGTACGTGCCTCTGAAACCCACCAAGTGCGGCTTCAAGGTGTGGGTGCGAGCTGATGCTGTGACGGGCTTCTTCTGTGACTTCAACGTCTATGTTGGAAGGCAGGAGTCATCAGATGGAGACTCGAGAGAAGTTGGCTTGGGAGAGCGGGTAGTTCACGAGCTATGCACGCCACTGCACGGAGGAAACTATCAGGTCTTCTGTGATAACTTCTTTACCACCTGCTCTCTGTTCGAGGGTCTCCTGAAGCAGAAGATTTATGCTTGCGGCACAGCCAGGATGGATCGCCGTGGATTTCCGGAGACACTAAAGGGTGTTGTTTTGCCGGAACGGGGACAGCATGTGTCGTGCCAGCGTGGTAATCTTGTAGCCACGATATGGCAGGACAAGAAGGCTGTGAAGGTGCTCTCCACCATGAGTGATCCAGTCCAGAGCAAATCTGTGGAGAGGAGGCAGAAAGACGGAAGTAAACTTGTAGTGCCATGCCCGGATGCAGTAGTCCAGTACAATAAGTTTATGGGCGGAGTGGACAAGGGCGACCAGCTGCGACATTATTACTGCTTCCGGCTAAAGTGTGTGAAGAACTATAAGTACATCTTCTGGTTCTTGTTAGATGTCGCGATCACCAATGCACACATACTATCACGCTTTAGTCCGACCACTACAAACTTGAAGCCACTCAAAACCTTTCGCCTGCATCTCGCTGAGCAACTAATTGGCAACTATCACAGCCGCAAGCGAGTAGGTCGCCCAGGCCTGGCTAGGAATCTACCCCATCCACCTCCACCACTACCATCCCCAGACGACAATGGGCCCCCTGCTCCACAGCGTTCCTGCACCAGCACCAGTCTCCACCTCCCGTCTCACCGGGAAAAGAAGCGGTGTGTCTACTGCAGGGATTACCGCACCCCCAGCAGAAGACGGGAGACGGTGTGGTATTGTAAGGACTGTGAAAGCAGACCTGCACTTTGCCTAACAGGGCAGGAAGACGGCTCAGACTGCTTTCGTTTGTGGCATACCATGTAACCTTTACTTTGTTTTTGTACTTTGTCTGTATACTTTACATGTTTCTTGTCTGTCTGTATACTTTGCTCTATCCGCTATCTTGTGCTGCTGCACAAAACTGACTTCATCAATTTATTATCAACCCCCCTTAGTTGCTTTACTTGCTAACCTTGCTTCTTTCCTTGGCTTTCACCGCGTGTGGCTTTCTTTTCGGCTTTCTCAATCCTAGGACTCGAACGTCTCCATGTCTTCGGCTGTTATGAGCCGTCTCCTTGCCGTCTCCTTCCCGCGCGATCGTCACGGAACCGATAATAGTTCACTATCACCATCTCTGGCAACATAATAACAAGTCGAAGTAGTGCTATCACGGCTCGTGCTGCCACAAGTCGCGCAAAGTAGCCGGAGCATCTCTAGCGCTTACAGAAGGCCAACCGCGTGGTTTAATTCAGTCACGCGTGAGATTCACGTGAAATGATTACGGGCCCTAAAGAGTTAATTGGATTAGTGTGAAGCATCCTACAGTCCAATCTCTTTGCCCACCTTTCCGTATCATTTTGCAAGCACAGAATCCCTCAGGTGTCCCTCCATTGTTCCTCTTCCTTCTACAACATCAGGGTTACGGTTTTGGCAGTAAAACATGTACCAGTCAGGTTAATTGGATTAGTGTGAAGGTCATCCTACTGTCTAATCTCTTTGCCCACCTTTCCCTATCGTTTTGCATGCACAGAACCCCTCAGGTGTCCCTGTACTGTCCCTGAGGTGTCCCTCCAGTGTCCCTCTTCCTTCTACAACGTCAGGGTTACGGTTTTGGCAGTAAAAAATGTACCAGTCAGGTTAATTGGATTAGTATGATGGTCATCCTATGATCAAATCTATTTGCCCACCTTTCCCTATCATTTTGCATGCATGGAATCCTACAGGTGTCCCTCTAGTGTCCCTCTGGCATTTCATGTCTATAAACCACCTTAGGGTAATATTTTTGGCAGTAAAAGTGTGCTGTTCAGGTTGACTGGATTCAGAGGAGGACGGCCAAGGTTGACCTTTGCTAATCAGGTCTCATTAAAATCACGTGTAGCCAGATAGTCGGGATTACGTAATGCATGTAAAGTACAGTACTTTCCATAGACAGTGTTTCATCAGTTTTCGCCATCGAGCCCCGACTCGATCGTCCGGAGTATGTACTCGCAGGGAGGCGTAGGCATCCATCGTCGCTATTAAAGGTCGAGCCCTTCAAAATTGCGAGGCCTTCGGCTGCAGTCATGGCAGAAAGGAAGGGCACTTTGGGTAGTACGCCGTCCCGTCCGATTACCAAGCGCGTGCGAGGGACACCAACTGGAAACACTCCACAGCAACCCAAGAAGCGGTCTTCTGTCCGTGGGCCTCATGCTGCTGCTAGCAGAGCTCCAGTACCTAGGCGGCAGCTGTCTTTCAGTGGTGGGGAGTCCACTACAGCTAGGCAAAGTAAGCTTACAGGCAAGGTGAAAGTCCAAGAGTGGACCGTGGAGGAAGAAATGGCTCTTGTGGACTTCGTTCACTCCCATGGTAATAGCTGGCCAAGCACTAAGCTGCCACAGTTCTGGGAAAGAGTGGCAAAACATCTGGAGCAGACATGCAACACACAGAGAACCAGTAAGTGCATATAGTGTGTATGTTGCTTTGGGCCCTTCACTATTCAGCCCGTATGGATAAGCTCCAATATAGCACACAAAGAGGGAAGCTAAAAAATCATCACTCTACTATCTATGGCTAAATTGTCTGTTGTTCCATGAGCTATTATATTCATTTATATTTCCGTAAGTAATTAAAAAGCTATTAAAGTCACTATATCACTTGCTTACATGTATATAATAGGTGGGGCTTGCCGTTGCAAGGTGACTATTAAACTACAGAAGCAATTCGCCACACCCAAGGATGCTGTAGAACATTTCCGCCGTCTTGAGGAGCCACAACCACTAGAACGTCCACAGCCTCAGTCTGCTACTCAGTTCTCTCAGGTGTCCCACCCTTCGGCCACCCAGCCACCGACGCACCCCCTCCCTCCCCAACAAGAGCCTCCTGAGATGGTGCAGCATCAAGCCGCTTTACAAGTAGCAGAGGTTCCGTCCTTGCAAACTCCATCCCACCTTTCAGCCACCCAACCACCGATGCACCCTCTCTCTCCCCAACAAGAGCCTCCTGAGATGGTACGGGCACTGAATCAAGAGTTACTGCAACTCCATCTGCAACAGTTACTAGCATCTCAACGACTGCCAGTAAGTGCACAGCAGCAAGCGCCCCCACCTCTTCACACCCTTCTTCAAAATCTTCAGTTGCTGAGACTAGATCAGCCAGAAGAACATGCATACTCCCCGTTGCAAGTTCTTAGACATGATAGTTTGGAAGATTTTGAAAGGCGTTTTAGAAGTTTGCCAGACGAAGACCAGTTGAAGTTTCTCGGCGAACTTTTTTCTGGCTACTGCACCCGAAACCACGGTTTCCACATTCCAGCTGACTACTTGGAGTTATCTATCCGAGGAATGCTGCACCTAGAGAAGGGTGGTCGTAGTAACATCCTGTATGGGCTTGCAAGTGGATTAGGGAGTGTTCGGGAGGATGGATCTTCTCGCTTTCCTGTAGACAGGATGCCAATGGGGCTGCTACAGTACATGGTGGATTTCTTTAACTGCCATTCTATCCAGCAGGTGAGCAGTTTATCTCATGTTTCAGTATGCAACCATTACATATGTAACTACCATCTGCTTTTAGATAACCTGCCCTCCTGACTATCGATTGTGGCAGCAGACCATGTACTCCTTGTTTGGTGGGAAATGGTGTCGCCTCCAGTGTGGGCCGATGTGGAGTGTTGAGGCTACTGAACAAGGTGGTGGGACAGTGCACCACAGCCGGAATCCACTTGAGGTATGAATACTAGGTAAATGTAGGCATTGGTTGAGCAATGTATGCAGCATCTTTACTTGTATTCTCATTAGTGTACTTGTTTATGCAGGCTCGGGTCAACATTCCTAGCATATCTGCTCGGACTCTGCGACGTGACATTGCTGGAAGTGCCTTTTCAACTGGTGCTGAGATACAGGTGAGTTTGGATTTATTCCATGCATACATCACAAATGCATTATGTTTAATCCTGCTTTGTTTTACATAGACTGTGCCTCTTGATGAAGCGAGCAGGGTACATCCAGATACTAACTGGTGGATCAAAGCTGATGGGGTTGATGTAGTGAGTGGCTTGGAGGAGTCAATGCGTCTGGAGTGGCATGGAGACATTGATCTTGCTGATGGTAAACTACAAAGGCAGTACCAAGCATACAGAGATCGACTGAAGTTTGTTGGAGGGATTTGCCGAAATCTGTTGAATGCAACTCAGAGGCACCAAACAGTACTGGATCTAAAACGTGCCATTCAGGATATGGTAGATGACCTCACCTTTGTATCAAGTGGTATGTACACCTTAAGTTAAGACAGTATTCTGTTTGGCTATAGCTGTTAACGCCTAACTTCATAATGAATTCCAGTAACTATCACTTTTTGTGTTGAACATGTGAACATTGTTGTTAGGGTCAAAACAGAAACCTTTCTCTTTTGTCTCAACACCACAGCACTCCAAACAGCGAATGATGACTATTCCACCAAGCTTGCTTCAGGAAGCAGCACTGAGAAGAATCTCTTCAATCTGGGATGGACTGTTGATGAGCTCTCCCGTCTGAGTAAGAGTGGCCGCACTGTACTGGTGGAGATTAGAGCCTTGGTAGAGCTGCTTGGAGATGTGAGTACTGATGTGGTGGAGTTCAATGCTGCACGAAGGCTTTCAGCTCTTCAAGATAATCTCATAACCTTCATCAAAGGTTGGTATTCCATAATGTGAATGTAGTTCACTCCAGGTATTGTTCAATTCTTCCATTTCATGCAGCATTGTCTAGGCAGAAGCGTACAGCAGCCACTCATCTGTTTGTTGTGATGATTAGTCCTGAAGAACGCCAGAAAAAGCCATATGCCTTACCTATCCAGTGCATTCCATACACTGGACTCACTGAAAAAGTGGCTCGGAACATTGTGAACGAAGTTCTCAAAGAAATGCGTGACAGAGGAATGCAAGCGACTGGTAATTATGCCTGTTCATTGTTTACGTTTCAAAGGCTTACTATATCCCGTTTTCCGACAGGATTTGTATCTAACGGTGAATACAACAGCATGAGAGTGAAGGGGTACACAAGACCCCTCTCAGTGTTGAAGATCCGGTCAGACAGTCGGGCAAAGTATTCTAGTATGGGAAAGAAGATGCTTGCAATGCTGTCTCCCATCTGTAAGTAGACTGAATTTGATTAAACTGCTACACTACACAACTACACTTGTTCTGTAGGTTCTACCGATGGCTCAGTTATAGCCAAAGAAAAAAATCCAGCAGTTCCCCCCGAGCTTATGGGAGAAATTTTCCAGTGGACAGAAGCAGGTGCTGCAGAGGATGATGTCATTGAGAGGCTACGGCTGAGGACTGTCCCTCCTGGATTCACCCCATATCTCTGGAACGGAAGCCACCCTGGTTAGGATTGGTGCAGTTCACAATCACAATTTTCACTTTATACTGTACATTATTTTATTATGTTGGTAGACGATGAAGAGTCAGTACCTGAGAAGAGAGAGGAAAAACTGAAGTCTATTTTAGCCCAACTAGAATACACATACCGTGTACGAAGCTGGGATGAAAAGGGTGTCCCATTCTGTGCTTTCGTATATGTCCCTGAGATGCACCCAGTAACTGGAGCACCATTCCATGAACGTGAAGACGAAGGCCATGTGCTGAAGGTACTTCAGATTCTTGGCAATTTACTCTTAATATTAGAATACATGTACTTTTTTTTATATCAAACAGAGGATTGCCAGTAGCACCAGAGCTGGTGGTCCCAAGGAGCTTCGGCTGGAGAGGTTTGCAGAGGCTCTACAAGATCCATCCTCTGGTCTTACATTTCCAGCTTTTACTGGGCAGCGGAAGCAGTCCATTAGGGATGCCGAGCTCCTCCTAAGCCAGAATATGGTGGCCTATATGCAAAAGAAGGGCTACACATTCGAGGCAGAGTACATCCAGGTAAAAAAGAGGGTTGTCACAACTCCAACGGTGTCGCTACAACTATCAACTTCTACAATACCTGCTTGATGATTTGATGCCGTGGCACCGGCAGAAGTATGATCTCAGCCTGCTGGAAGTGAACAGGTATGTATGTGTGGATGTGCACGTGTCCTTATAGTATAGTTAATAATAGTTTGTTTGATGTTGTATTTAGGGCTCTTCATGGTGTCCGCGGTCTAACTAGCGAAACTCTTGTAGCTCTCACAACCAATATTGAGAGCAGGGAATGGAGACGGAGAGAGCTCGCAAGTGCAGGGACACATCCTGAACATCCGAGAGCCAGCTCTACTGATGATGTGGAGTGCTTCTTTAGTGTGATGCGGGACATGGTGGGAAAGCACTTCACTCTAAGAGAAGCTCAGTATGGCTGGAGGGAGGCATGCATCGAATTTGGCAAGCGTCTGGACCCTGAACTGCCATTTTTCTACCACACATCATCTCATGATCGATTTTATGAGGGTTCTCGTCCTGATTTTGACTCAGTTCACCCTTTCGATACCTCCAAACGGAATCCTCGGCATCAGCGAGTCCGCCGGAGAGAACAGCCAGGTCATCTAGCTGCGGGACGAGCTACATTTGCAGTCCCTGGTGCACGCTCAACTAGGACCAAGTTTCACAATGTCCCTCTGGAACTACCACCACCCCCCATGAGTGCACAACACCACTTGTTTGAACATTCATATGTTTAACCTTTATTCTTTTGTGTACACATACAATCATGCACTGTGTGATAAACAAGGATCATTAAGTACTACTTGCTGATATCACAGACTGTGGCCAGTCTCCACTCTTGGTAATGTTTATTCCAGCAAAGAAACCTGGTCCTGATCTTGTCCATTCAGCTATGTATCGTATCCAAGCAAATTTGACACAAAGAATCTTGTTACATTCGATTGCTTCATGGACCACTTCTAATACTTCCCTAACCAGGTAGCCAATCCGATTCCAGGTGCCATCAACGTTGCAGATGACTGCTATTGCTCTCGAGTCCTTCGGGTTCTCTGGTTCAGGCGATATTTTAACTGGAACATCAATTCTCATTGCATGCAGATCCTTTGCTCGTCGCAGCACTTCCTGGTATCTATGCTCCCGCATTACTCCAATACATTTGAAAGTAACAGTGTGGGTTACTGCTGGAATGGTGTCACTGTCATCGTCGCTTTCACTACTCCCATATTCACCAGTTTTAATGATGGTGCGGTCGTTTGTAGCTCCAGTAGTATCAGCGTCACAGTTTACATCGCTGTCTCTGTTTTCACCATCAGCATCTGAGTCGCCATCATTCTCCCCTGGCACAAGCCAGTCATAGTCCCACACTACAAATACACCTCCAGGTGAAAGTACCATCTTATTCAGACAGATTTCATTTGCAAACTCCACTGGCTGAGTGAAAAAAAAAAGAGATTAAATCTCACACTGAGTTAGCTAATAACTAAGCAGACTTTTCCGATTAAAACTTACATCAACAAAACAGGCATTTGTAACAGCTGCAGTAGCTGGCACAACATCACAAATGGATGCATCTTCCTGCATGAATATGTCATAGTCACAGTAGCTCTTGGTCTTTGGATTCCACCACCGAATTTTTACATGACGGAGCTCCACGATAAGGCAACTAAAACTGGGGATATTATATCGATAGTGCTTCCCCGCCCAGACAACATCTATTATGTGTATCTCCGACTCCACCTCGGGTGTTTTTGGCCGCGGAGACCCGCTACTACATTCGCTGTCGAAACTACACGCAACTCCACTCATTCTGCAAAGAGCACAACTCACGCACGTTTTGCAATAACTTTTAATAACCGTCCACTCATCACATGATACATTTTCAATAATTGCGTGATGACGTATACCGTGGCCAACCTCCTCTGGACTGGATTACTATCAAGGTCATCCTATGGTACCGACTCTCAGGGTTTTGCAAACAAAGTTTATCCCAGATTCAACCTCAGCATCATCAACCCTACATCAAAAGAGAGTACGTACTCTTCCAATAGTAAATATTAAATTACTTTCTCAATTGGCTTCAACACTTTTTTCCTAAGAGCATTTAAACGCCTTCTTCGCCAAAAAAATTGCTCGGTCATACAAAAAAATTGTATCAAAATGTTCCTCTCATCATCAGCAGTCCAAATGTATCACTTGTCATCTAAATTAGGTTTGAAATTTTACTAGATCCCAGCATCATCAACCCCTCATTTTTGTAGAGCACTTACTTGGCCAATGATGACTATTGGTCTGTTTTTCTTATTAAACGTTGCTCCTTTTTCCCACGCATGTTTTAACGCCTTCTTCACCAAAAAAATGCTCGGCAAAAGAAAAAATGCTTACGATAAGGTTGCCTTCACTGCCAGCATTCCAAATCTAAATTTTCATTTTTTTTGCAGCTCCACCCCTTCTTCACACCTATGCAAAATTTGGGAAATGCATTCCAGAAGTGGGACAAAGCCATTCCTGAAGTATCAGATGATTTCGACGCAAGCTTTCTGAGAATAGGCCATTTGAAGTTTTCACAGTGTCACAAGACATCACCTGACCTACCTCATGGTTCTTTCTTTCCCAGTGCTCTGAAGCGGATGTTAAGTTAACTGTTGTTGAAGTTGTCTTTTTCTGCGATTTGGCGAGGTGTCGTATGTGTTCTTTGGATGTAAAGTGTTATTGAAGTGATTGTTGACAAGATTGAAGTGTTATTTTAGAAGTTGCGTGTTGAAAGTGATTGATATTGGTAAGTTTTGATCTCAAGTGGTGTCCACCATTTCTTTTATGTCCACCATAATATTATTATTGAAATATACTGCATATAGTGAGATAAACAGAAAGACTACTTCCCATGTATCAATCTTGATATAATTTGGTGTGGGCGATGATTTTGATAACTAATTGTTATTAACTCATTGCACGCCGTACGCCACTTAACTGGATATTATGTAATCATTCCGCAACGCCACACGCCAGTATACTGGATATTGTACATCGCGAACGATCAGCTCGTTATAGCCACGAAAAAGGGACGCCCCTCTGGTTGAACGGTAATAATAGTTAAGTAATAATGATGTAAGAATAGCGAGAATAGCAGGAAAGCGCTAAAATTGCATGCAGCAAGCAGCTGTACGCGAACTAAAATGGCTAGCTACAGTGCTGCTGAAGCGCTTGATTTGATCTTGGGGAGCACAGAAGATCTTGACTCTGGGGATGACTCAGACATCCAGGAGGACCCTCTCTTTCCACTGCCACGCCATGATGACTCCGGGGATGATTCAGAGGAGGATGGGGAGCAAACGGATGAATGTGAAGCAGAACCTGAAGAGGACGAAACAGAATCGGAGAACGAGCAAGATGCAGGTAGAATAAAAAATATATTACAAGCAGACAAAAATACAATACAGTAAGCCTCATCAACATATACAGGTTCAGTGATGCAGTCTGAAGACCACACTGTTTGTGGATCCTCCGGAGGCCACGAGACCGCTCGTGGAGGCCATGGAGCCCTTGGCGGCAGAGTTGGCCCCAGAGGACTTGGAGCCCTTGGCGGCAGAGTTGGCCCCAGAGGACTTGGAGCCCTTGGCGGCAGAGTTGGCCCCCGAGGATGTGGAGCCCTTGGCAGCTCCGGAGGCCGTGGAGCCCTTGGCGGCAGAGTTGGCCCCCGAGGATGTGGAGCCCTTGGCAGCTCCGGAGGCCGTGGAGCCCTTGGCGGCAGAGTTGGCCCCAGAGGGCGTGGAGCTCTTGGAGACCCCGGAGGCTATGGAGCTCTTCACGGCAGTGTTGGTCCCGAAGGATGTGGAACCCTTGAAGGCCCCAGAGACCGTGGAGCCCCCGGAGGGCGTGAGGCTCTTGGCGGCAGAGTAGGCCGAGGACGTCGAGGCAGCAGTGCTCACCGAGGACGGGGGAGTCGTGGTCGCGTTCGTGGTAGGGGCAGCAGTCGTACAACAGCTCCAAGACGCCCTCGGGGTTTCATTCCCAGCACTCTCCCCTGGAAGAAACTCGACCCCAACAACGACCAGTCACCAAGTCCACTGGTGTTTACATCCCCAACTGGACCTAACGTCCCTCTGACCCCTACCTCTCGTGTCGAAGACTTCTTTGACCACTTCTTCGAGGAACCGATTCGAGGAGATCTTTTGGATGCTCCATGTCAGCCACACCGAGCCAGGGCAACAGGTCCTCAAAGTGGACAAAGTCAACGCCCTTCTCCAGCTCCTGATCCGCAAGTTTCAGTCGAGCTACAACCCTGGCCGCAACATCGCCATTGATGAAACCATGGTCGGCTTCAGAGGCCGTTTTGCTGCTAAGCAATATATGCCAAAGAAGCCGACAAAATGGGGGGTGAAGGCATTCACGATGGCTGACAGCTCCAACGGATACCTCCTGAACATCCTTCTCTACACCGGGCGAGAAACACTCCGAGAAGCAAGCCCGGAGTTCTCTGACCTGCCACAGCCTGCTCAGGTGGTGATGCATGTTGTCAGCCCCTACCTGGACCGTGGACATCACCTTTTCACGGACCGATACTACACCAGCGTCCCACTAGCCCAAGCTCTCAGCAAGCACAACACCTCCTTCACGGGAACATCCAATAAGAACCGCGTTAACTTGCCAGATGAACTTAGTCAGATGAAGAGCATGAAGGGCGGCGAGATGGTCAGCTACCGCACCAACGACCTACTGGCTCTGGCATGGCAGGCAGAGAAGCGCAACAAGCCTGTCTACATGCTCAGCACCGAATCGTCTGCCAAGTGGGAAACAATCCGACCACAGAACGCCTACAACCCTCCCACACAAAAGCCATCCGCTGTACATTTGTACAACCACAACATGAATGGGGTTGACAGGGCAGATCAGCTGGCAGTGTATTATTCCTTTGAGAGGAAGACCCGCAAATGGTGGAGGAAAGTCTTCTTTTGGATGATGGAGTCCACCATAGTGAATAGTTTCATTATCTACAAGGAAGTAGTGGCTGACCCTTCCTCTCACCTCTCATATCGCCGAAGAGTCATCGAGATTTTGGCCACCAGATGCATTACTAGTGCACCTCCTCGCCCTCGCGCTGGCCGTCCATGCAAGCGGCCCCGTCTAGAAGACACTCCCGAGCGCCTCAACCAGCACCTGCATGTCATGGGCAAGAGAGAGCAGCTGAGAGACTGTACTGTGTGCAGCATACAAGTTGTGGGAGCCAGGCACAGAACTGTTTACTATTGCAAGACGTGTCCCGACAACCCAACCCTGCATCCAGACACATGCTTTGAGCGATACCACACCCGCCTTCATTATCAAGTGTAACGTAACGTACCTGATTTGTTGCTACATGTATGTTTGTTAGTGCTAAAGATTCTAGTTGTTGCTGTTATTGTACGCTGTATCTCCTAGTTACCACAATACTGATCTCTGCCAGCACATGGCATTAGACAAAATAATCTCATTTACAAACCTCTTTTAGTACTTGCTACACCTAGGCTTCCCTACTTTACTTGAGCCCCGTGAAAAAAAATTAGTTACCGAGTTTTCTTGTGTATGCATCGGTGACAGCTAGACCTCTGAGTCCCAAGCTACAATAGAAAGTTAGTTTGGTTTACAAAACTACAAACTATTACCCCAAGAAGCTTAGTGGCAAATCTTCTCCGCCAAAACTTTGACCTACCCATCAACCACCATATTGAACTTACCAGCGACGAAGAAATCTATTCAAAACAGCTCGCATCGATCCAATCCTCTCTTCTGTTCGGTCTGAATAGCAAGATGGTCATCTTCTTTCATGGACAGCGGCGAGAATATAACGTCTCCGGGCCTTGGGGAGCGACAAAACGGCCGCTTTCGAGCGCCTTCCACGACGTACTCCATTTCTTTGAAAAATTGACGCGTGGGGGATCACGCGTGCTACGTAATTACGGCGTTCAATGAGTTAAATAAAAATTAATTAATTTAACTAACCACATCCTTGAAGAACCAATTTCGGAAGATACTGCATGTAAATGTGGAAATTATTACTTATAAATAATTTGTATTAATTTTAATTACCACTAAGTAGCTAAATCAATAATAAAATGTTTGCACCCGAAATATCACCTTGTTCATTTCCACATTTTTTGTGAGATAAACAAAAAGATTACTTCCCATGTATCAATCTTGATATAATTTTGTGTGGGCAATAATTTTAATTAACCAATTAATAATAAAAAAATTATTAATTTAAATAACCACATTCTTAAAGAACAAATCTCGGAAGATAGTGTATGCAAATGTGGAAATTATTAATTACAAATAATTTGTATTAATTTTAATTACCACTAAGTAGCTAAATCAATAATAAAATGTTCGTACCCGAAATATCACCTTGTTCTTTTCCACATTTTTTGTAAACATTCTTGTTTCTGGATCAGTTGAAGTTGTTTATTACGAGTTACGTGTTTAAGGTGATTCTTACTGGTAAACTCTACCTGTTTTCCTAATCTCCAGAGATTATTGTGAGCAGTTTGGAGGTATATCAGTAAGCAGCAGTGCCACTTCTATCAGGGCGCTTATGACAAAATGTTTAATGGCTAAAATAGCCACAGCTAGAAGCAGTCTCAGGTTTTTAAGCTACAGTGACAGCTATCTCAGTTGAACACTTGCCTCACTATAGTTTGTATTGGAGTATACCTCACAGATATTCTGTTTTTCAGGTGTGATGGCCAGGAAGATGCAGGAGTGAGTCTTAACTGATTGCTTCATTGTCTCCTGGAAGTAATTTATTCTTCCAAAACAGGATTGAGCTTGTTGACGAAGATGAGGTGTACCGCTTCCAAATGAACCTGGTGGTTGCCATTGGGCAACACCTGTACCTCAAGGCGATTAGTCTCGGCATTGACATCGGGGGCCGAGCAATTTACTTTCAAGATCAATTGGTAGGTTGGATGCTTACTTTCAATAGACAGAGTGTCATACACCAAACCTTGCAGGTGTCCCACCTCGGATGATGTGAGCCAGGCACCCAGTGCACAAGGGGAAGGGGAAGGCTACCAAGCCTGCGCAGAAGCCCCCTTCCACACCCAAGCGGCCTTCCACGACCGAGGTAAGCGAGCAACTGCCAGCAGCAGTGGAAGCCATGGATGAGCCGCAGAACCTCACAAGTAAAGTCAGCCAGGCATCAGTGGGCAAAGGTAGCCACTCCTCCCCACGCAAGGGGAAGGGGAAGGCTACCAAGCCTGCTCACAAGGGCAGAAGGAAGCCCCCTGCACCCAAGAAGCGGCATTCCCGCATGTGCCCGATTGGGGGGTGCAGGTCTGAGCTCGTTGCAATAGTCAAGCTATCCCAGCACATCAAAGACATCCACCCGGAGATCGGTGAGACAGAGAGGCTAAACCTCGTAAGAGCTTGTCAGATTGTGCCTGCTGGTACTACACGTGTGCGCCCCGTCAAAAAGCAGAAAACCATGCTGGCCTTTTTCAAGCCTGCAGGGGAACGCGCTGATGGCAGTAACAGCAGCTCCGAGGAAGCCTGTAATATCCTGGACATTCTTCTACTTTACACTGATTCACATCTCTAACTGTTAGTAGTTGTTAATGTAATCAGGACACGCTTTAGATTTATTACTGTATAGTGCTAATAGTGTTATGACCATTTTTGGTTCCTTATACCTTGCACATTTCCTTTTCCCTTACTGCTATAAAGTGTAGTGCTGTTTAGTATTTGTCAGTTGTTGTTCTTGTAGTATCAATTGTCTATTTCATGGTCTATTGTCGCACTATCCAGTTTGGCTATCGCATGCGCAGCGATACTATATCTGGCGACGAGGATTTTCCGAGACCTCGCAAGCACTAATGGCAACTCAGTACGGACGACTCCGGGAATTCCACCCAGAGACCGATACTATCAAGGCCTACCTTGAGCGTGTAGAGCTATTTTGCAGCCAATGAAGTCGCCGAAGACAAGCGAGTTCCTATCCTGTTGAGCTCGATCGGACCTTTGACATATGCGCTTCTCAGTGACTTAACCGCACCGGCCTCTCCTGGCAGCAAGACTCTTCTGCAAATTGGAGATCTTCTCCGCGGACATTACGAACCAAAGAGATCTGTCATAGCAGAAAGATTCCATTTTCACAAACGGGAGCAAGCCGCTGGAGAGACCATTAAGGATTTTGAGGCCTCGCTCAGACGACTCGCCACTCACTGCGAGTTTGGCGCAACACTTGAAGACACGCTCCGAGATCGTTTCGTCTGTGGACTACGCCACGAGACCATCCAGCGACGCCTCTTATCGGAGAAGGACCTTACTTACGCCAAGGCGCTGGACCTCGCGCGCGCCATGGAATCCGCAGACTCACAAACGAAAGCTTTCAAATCCACAGAGCCTGCGATTCACCAGTTCACTCGCCTAGCGCCAAAGACGCAGACGAAAACCCCTTGCTATCGCTGTGGGCGCGGCCCTCATTCCCCGAACGAGTGCAAGTTTCGAGAGGCAACCTGCCACCAGTGTAAGAAGAAAGGCCACATCGCGCCGGTGTGCCGCTCGAAAGCCCGACAACAGCCTCTGACTCCCCAGACCAGGTCGACTGGGGGCCACAAGCAGAAACACCGCCGAGCTCACCACGTCCACGAAGCAGTTTCGCCTTCAACGTCGGACACGGACGCCAGCAGTGGTGACGAATACCACCTGCACAAATTGGACGAACGTTCCTCGCAACCTATCGCCGTCAAAGTTCTCGTAAATGAGCGACCTCTCACGATGGAGCTAGACACCGGAGCCGCGGTCTCCATCATTTCGGAGGAGACGCGCAAGGCACTCTTACCTGACGTGAAGCTGCGGAAGTCCACCCTCGTGTTGAAGACTTACACCGCAGAGCCAATGGAGGTGACGGGCCAACTGAACGTGAAGGTGGAGTATGGCAGCCAGAGGGAGAAGTTGGTGTTGATCGTAGTGAAAGGAAGGGGACCAAGCCTTTTCGGACGAAACTGGCTGAAATACCTACGCTTGGATTGGAGTACGATCGCCCCCATTCATGCAGTTCGAGTGAAAACTCTGAATGCATTGCTGAACGAACACCAACCGCTGTTCGCTGAGGAACTGGGAAAAGTGGAGCCATACAGAGTGACCCTGCAAGTCCAGCCTGATGTCACGCCAAGGTTTTTCAAACCTCGCCCGGTTCCGTTTGCCATCCGAGATGCCGTTGGGAAGGAGTTGGATCGTCTGGAACGAGAAGGCACCATCGAGAAGGTGTCCTACAGTGATTGGGCAGCCCCCATTGTACCTGTGCCCAAGAAGGACGGCCGATTCAGGATATGTGGGGACTACAAGGTTACTATTAACCAAGCCCTCTCGGTGGAGCAGTATCCACTCCCCAAGCCGGAAGACCTGTTCGCCACACTCGCCGGTGGACAGGCATTTTCCAAACTCGACCTCTCCCAAGCCTATCTCCAGGTGCAACTTGATGAGCAGACAAAGCCCTATCTCACCGTGAACACCCACCAGGGCTTGTACCGGTACACGAGACTCCCCTTTGGTGTGGCGTCCGCCCCTGCCCTTTTCCAAAAGATGATGGACGCTGTCCTGCAGGGAATACCAGGGGTCATCTGCTATATCGACGACATCCTTGTCACAGGGAATGACGCAGAGAGCCATCTACAATCACTGAAAGAAGTGCTCATGCGACTGGAGAAGCATGGGTTCCGTCTCAAGCGAGACAAATGCGAATTCCTGCTGCCGACAGTTGAGTATCTTGGCCATCAGGTCAGCAAAGACGGCATTAAGCCACTCCCCAGCAAGGTTGCAGCCATCAACCAAGCTCCAACGCCCAGAAACATCCAAGAGCTACGCTCCTTTTTAGGGCTACTCAACTATTATGGGAAATTCATCCCCAACCTGTCCACACTCCTCCACCCGCTGAATGCACTTCTCCAGAACGACCATCCTTGGAAGTGGAGTGAGAAATGTTCCAAGGCCTTCCGCCTCGCAAAGGAGCACCTGACGTCAGCACAACTGCTCACACACTATGACCCATCTCTGCCCCTCACCTTGGCAGCAGATGCATCAGCCTATGGGATAGGAGCAGTTATCTCCCACACATTTCCAGATGGTTCTGAGCGTCCCATCACTTTTGCCTCACGCACCCTCACCTCAAGCGAGAAGAATTACGCTCAACTCGAAAAGGAGGCGCTGTCATTGGTATTCGGAGTAAAAAAATGTCACCAATACCTGTACGGAAGACCGTTCACTCTAATCACGGATCATCAGCCCCTCACAACGATTCTGGGACCCAAGAAGGGTATCCCTTCCTTGGCAGCGGCTCGACTTCAACGATGGGCCATTCTCCTTTCTGCCTACACGTACACCATCAAGTACAAGACATCACAGGCCCACAGCAACGCTGATGGACTATCTCGCCTACCTCTACCAGCACTCAACACCCGGCCCGGTAGTGAAGATAGCATCTTCAATATCTGCCAAGTTCAAGCCCTTCCTGTGTCCTGCAAGGACATCCAGAAAGCCACCCGACAGGACAAGACCTTAGCAAAAGTGCTCAACTATACCCGAACAGGATGGCTGGACAAAGTACCAGATGAGCTCAAACCCTACCAATCGCGTTCCAACGAAATCGGAATTGAAGCCGAATGTCTCATGTGGGGTATACGAGTGATCATCCCCGAGAAACTGCAAGCCCGAGTCCTGAAATCTCTGCACAAGAACCATTCCGGGATTACCCGAATGAAGGCCATCGCGAGAAGCTACTTTTGGTGGCCTGGACTCGATAAGGCAATCGAAGACCTCGCCAAATCTTGCACAGCTTGCCAAGCTATTCAAGCCTCACCAGTTGTTGCCCCCCTACACCCGTGGGTATGGCCCGAGACCCCATGGAAGCGGATCCATGTGGATTTTGCCGGTCCCTTTATGGGCAAAATGTTCTTTATCATCGTCGATGCCCACTCCAAGTGGCCGGAAGTTGTCACCATGTCAGCTACCACCTCAAAGCACACTTACCACGTGGATGTTGGTAACGGACAGATTCTGAAGCGCCATGTAGACCACCTGACCCTCCGTCAAGAATCGTCAGTAGAGGATATCACGACTACCGCATCAGACTCAACCATTCAAGACAACTTTCACTATCCGGAATCAGATTCCCCCGCTCCGACACCTCCGGTAAAGAACCCTCAGGGGCCACGCTACCCCCAGCGTGAACGACGACCTCCTGATCGCCTGATGCAAGTCACCACAGGTTGAATCCCAGTTTCACACTTAGTGGGAGGAAGATGTAATATCCTGGACATTCTTCTACTTTACACTGATTCACATCTCTAACTGTTAGTAGTTGTTAATGTAATCAGGACACGCTTTAGATTTATTACTGTATAGTGCTAATAGTGTTATGACCATTTTTGGTTCCTTATACCTTGCACATTTCCTTTTCCCTTACTGCTATAAAGTGTAGTGCTGTTTAGTATTTGTCAGTTGTTGTTGTTCTTGTAGTATCAATTGTCTATTTCATGGTCTATTGTCGCACTATCCAGTTTGGCTATCGCATGTGCAGCGATACTATAAAGCCCTGCGCATGTCCGACCACAGCTCAGCGGCTGATGTGCCACGCCGTAGCAAGGCAGCAAAGCGGACGGCTTCCAACGTAAGGAAGGGCCGCACGATCAAGAGCAGCAGCTCGGACGATGAGCCATGCGTGGCCCCTCGGAAGGGAACGCCAAAGCGCAAGCTTCCCTCTCCGAGGGAGCCGAACCCACACCCTAGCAGAGCAGGGAAGCCTTCCAGGGCAAGCATTGCAATCAGCGACTCTGAGGATGAGCCATGCATGGCCCCTCGGCAGAAGGGAGCGCCAAAGCGCCAGCCTCCCTCTCCGAGGAAAGAGCTTAACCCAAAAAAGAGGGCCACCACGCTTGACTACCCCCGGTTCCCGCAGGAGGAACCAGACCTGGTGGCCTTCCAGGACTACCTTACCAGCCTGGATAGCGGCAAGAGATCGCCCCAGAAGGCCACAGGAATAGTCTCAGATGTTAGCAAGTTCCTCCACTTTGCCAATCCCGGCACCTGCCAAATGGAGGAGCTGCGAAATGATGACACCCTGAAGGCGTATATCACGAAGCTGGAGGCGACAGGCATTGGGGCCGACGGTATCACTATGAAGCTCGACCGGTTTTTGATCGGTTTAAGGTACCTCTCCCACCTCCACCGTAAGGAGTGCCCTGCTTACTTGGAGGGGATTAAAGTCACAGTAACCCAGCTGCAGCAGTGGAAAAAGGTGTTTGCCAAGGGCAAGCGAGCCCTGGAGGCAGACCGCCTGGCGACATTTGCCAGAAAAGAGCTCAAGGCGTCCGACCTACCAAAGGTCGCCGAAAACTCCAAAGTGGTCGCCTTCTATTTTAACATTGCCGAGCAGGCCAAACGGGGGCAAGCGATCCACCCCAACGACATCGCGTTGGCCACAGGAGTTGTTGCGGCCATGCTAGTTTTCAACAACCTGCAGCGTGTGGGTGCCGTTCAGGGCATGAAGGCCGATGAGGTGAAGTGCGCCGACTTCGCAGACTTCGCAGAGAGAGGGGGCCACCAATACTTGACGGTGCACGTGCACGAGCACAAGACTGCCTCGTCTGGTGCAGCACCTGTAGTGGCCAAGGATGGTGATATCACCATCCTACGCCGCTACCAGCAGTCGATTCGTCCCCTTATCACCTCCAGCAGTGAGGGGTACTTCCTTCTCACCCCAGCGGGAAAGCAACTGCCACACTTAAACGACCTCTTTCAACGCCTGGGCAAGCGTTTTGGGATCAAGTTCCCAACGGCAACAACTGCCCGCAAGATCGGGGCAACCGAGCATGCCCGGCAGGGATGCTCTTACTCCGAAGCTGCCAGCCTCAGCCGCCACATGGGCCACTCCCTTGCCACGAGCAAAAAGTATTATCAGGCTACTGTGGCTGCCAGGGACACCATCACTGCCTTTGAGCGTATTGACGCTCTAGGCAGGGAGAAGCCCAAGCCAAGTGAGCCGCGAAAGCGCCGCACGTGGTCCAGGCAGAGACCTCACTGATAAGTTCCCACTTCCATGCTGCCATCGAGGGAGGCCTGGGCATTTCACTGGACGAGGCCAGGAAGTTCCTCCTGCAGCACCCCATTGAGGGGCGCACGGCAAAGGACGTGTAGGACAAAGTGTCTACCATCGTGAAGCGGTCCTCAAAGGAGTGATGTGAACGTGCGGCACTTGATTGTATTCATCCTTGAGTTTAGTTGTCTAGTTGATTGAGTTATAGTTTGTAGTTATTGTAGTCGTAATGTAAACGTGCAGCAGTTGAGTTAACTTTTGTTCAGTTATACTAATTTACTTTGTCATGTTGCTAATTATACTAATCTGTAACAAATACGTATTCTAACCTTCATCTTGATTCACGCATCCTCAGTCAGACACCACCTTCAGGGCTAGTTTGTCACCCACATTCAGGGCTAGTTTGTCACCCACCTTCAGGGCTAGTTTGTCACCAACCTTCAGGGCTAGTTTGTCACCTACCTGCTGGGCAAATTAACACAAGCTCAAGGTCACTACAGGGACCAACAGTCAATAGGGAAATCGTACGATATACATAGTCACCCACCTTTAGGGCTAGTTTGTCACCCACCTTCAGGGCTAGTTTGTCAACCACCTGCTGGGCAAATTAACACAAGCTCAGGGTCACTACAGGGACCAACAGTCAATAGGGAAATCAAACGATATACATAGTTTGTCACCCACCTTCAGGGCTAGTTTGTCACCCACCTTCAGGGCTAGATTGTCCCCCACCTTCAGGGCTAGTTTGTTACCCACCGGCAGGGCAAATTAACACAAGCTCAGGGATACTACAGGGACCCACAGTCAATAGGGACGTCACATCATACACATCAACTGACAACGGCTTGGCAAGACAAAGACAAGCGGAAAATAAACACAACCACGCACGCGGCACTCCAATTTGCACCGAAGGACACACAGAGGGACACAAACCAACAACAGTCATCGAGGACATCATACGATCTGTATACACTGGCAAGTGGTTGGCAAAGACATGACAGTGGGAAAACAAACAGAAAATCCCGAGGGACACTCCAGTTTGCTCCCAGGGACGCCCACAGGGACACCAAAACCTCCGAGGGACACCAAAAATCCCCAGGGACACCAAAGAGGGACACCAAAACCCCAAAGGACACCTTTCAGGGACGAAAATCGGCCCGAGGGACACCTTTAGGGAAGCAAGGTCATAACCCTATCCTTAGCAATCTGGTAAGTGCCACCACCTAACCCTATTCCAGGGCATGTGGTGGCAACTAACCCTGTTACACGAATATATTCCTTTCTGAATGGTTTCCATCCCTATCCTGTGCAATCTGTCAATTGCCACCACCTAACCCTATTCCAGGGCATGTGGTGGCACTAACCCTGTTACACGAAAATATTCCTTTGAATGGTTTCCATCCCTATGCAATCTGTCAAGTGCCACCACCTAACCCTATTCCAGGGCATGTGGTGGCACTAAACCTGTTACATGGAAATATTCCTTTCTGAATGGTTTCCATCCCTATCCTATGTAATCTGTCAATTGCCACCACCTAACCCTAATCCAGTGCATATGGTGGCACTAACCCTGTTACTGCAAAATACAGTCCTATCTACATTTCTGCATAATTCCCATCGTTATCCACGTTCAATTAAATCAATGCCACCACCTACCCCTAGTTGAGGGCAAGTAGTGTAGGTTTATTTGGTGACACACCTGTGGTTGCTAACCCTGTTTCTGCACCAATTTGTCCAATCAGAATTTGTGTATGATTCTCGTCCCTATCCCTGTTAAATTTTTTAATGCCACCACTCTAATCCAGGCCACTTTAGGGTTAGTGGGCAGAACCCATGTGGTGGCAAAAACCCTGTTTCTGCACAGTATTGTCCAATCAGTATTTCTGAATAGTTTCCATCCCATCCCCAATTGGTTTGTTTCGGTGACACCAACTTATTGATCTAGGGTTCAGTGGTGGCACTAGCTTTTTAAATCACCACATTGCCCTGTGATCATCCTACTCTAGTGCTTAACCCCACCCCACTATTTCTTTAACCCTTTGAGCGTGGTACTTGATTATTCATAACTTCCGCGTCACGCGGAAGCCAATTTAATTTTTGTCTACGTTGCATGTGCTCGCAGTTTTGTAGAGTTGTAGGCTATTTTCCGTGCTGAACGGCAACACTGGAAGCCAGGGAGTGTAAAAATATCGTTGTTTAGTGTGTAGCTGGTGTACTAAAGTCCCTACTAATGCAGAAGAGCGAATACAAACGGCAGCACTAAAGCTAACCTTGGTAGTCGCCATTTTCGTGTGTCTGTCCCCTCAACTAAAGTGGTGAGTCGCTTCTGTTACTTCGTGCCGGTTCTGTTACTAAGAGCTGGATCTGTACCTAAGGCCTCGTGCTCTGACTGCAGCCATACTCAGCGTTTTTGGCTTCAAAAGCCTTGTAGACGCTACCCGCGCCTTTGCCGCGTACTAACTGTGCTACACAACTAAGCGTCAAGTGAACGCTTCGAACGACTTGTGACGGGGGTGGAGCTTTAGATCGATTGCTACAGACCGTGGGGTTATCCCCCTAAAGTGTCACGCGCGCTATAAAATTGGAAGGGTCTGACCCGTAGCACTTATTACGGCGAGCGTATATATACGCTCGCCGCGATACGCGGAAGTAATTTTTGAGCGTATATATACGCTCGCTGCGCTCAAAGGGTTAATAATGCCACCCTGTCAGGTGGCACATTTGGTGACACTTAATCTGAAACTTCATCAACCCCATATGGTCGGAAAGCACTTCATGAGGCAATCGTGAATATGTCACTTTTTTGTTGATACAACATTCTTCGGAATTTTTATAGCTACTTTAACACCTTCACTGGACAAAGTGCGTCGACCAAGTGTAAAATTTATGCCATATTGGTATACATTTTGAGGTGATTGCAAATTTACCATTTGTCGCTGCTCCGCCAGCTACTGTTTTTTCCTGACGTTTGATATGCGTATCTTCATCAACCCCACATGGTCGGAAAGCACTTCATGAGGCAATCATGAATATGTCACTTTTTTGTTGATACAACATTCTTCGGAATTTTTATGGCTATTTAAACCTTCACTGGACAAAGTGTGTCGACCAAGTGTAAAATTTATGCCATGTTGGTGTACACATCAAGGCGATCGGAAATATGCCATTTGTTGCCACCCCGTCCTTTTATCAAAACTCCACCCATTTTTCACACCTATGTAAAAATTTGGCAAATAGGTCCTGGGGGTCGTACAAAGGTATTGTGAGAGTATCAGAGTGATCCGACACTTCTTATGCTAGATAGGGCCTATGGAAGTTTTCAGTAAGTCACAAGATATCACATGATCCTGCACATTTCTGTCAAAAATTTCAGTTGGCAGGTACTGTTTTTTTCCCTGAGTTGTTCGCTGTCTTATTCTGAAGTGAGAGCTACAGAACAGGAGCAGCCACTAACCCAGCACTACCAAAGTGAGACAATGAGCAACCCACATACCGATATCCTGTGGCAAGCAGGCTTTTACAGTTGTAAATCCTCCATACTGCCTTCTCTGTGGAAGTAAAAAGCAATTTTTGATACTACTTTTAGAAACACCATTTCCTAGGGACGGATTTTCTTCAAACTTAATACGAATTGAGATATACCTATACTAATTAATTTTAATTTTAAAAAATTTATATGGCTTCTTTGCAATCACTGTTATGACTGCAAATATTATTCATAAATTAGGACTGTATTTATTGCAGGTAGTGAAGTTGGCCAAAAGTGAATTATTTCAGGAAGCATTGATCGCTACACATGTAAGTTGATAAAGCAATTATTTCACGGAACGAACAAAAGAATGATGCTCTTGTTATATTGTTGTCGCAGGGATTCACCCATTCCCGACCTTAGCTCCGATGAAGAAGTAAGGATGTCTCGGAGAATGTGTCAGAAGTAAGTACCACATCTGTTTAATGGGGTATGCATGCGTGAAATGTGGAGCATCACTTGACATTCAGGGTTCTCACACCTTTGGAGATTGCAATCCAGGGACTTATGAGCCATCAAGCACCCCCTGTGGTGATCAAAGAGGCCCCTGGGAAAGGGAGGGGTGTGTTTGCCACAGCCCCAATAAGGAAGGGTCAATACGTTATGGAGTACAAGACAGAGAAAATTTACAGAAGAGAGGATAGGGTTGAGCAGGAGAGGCAGTATGCAGAGAATGGAGAAGCGTGCATGGTATTTGATGTTCAAACAAGTGAGGGGTGGTACACGCTGGATGCCACCAGGCGATTTGACACCGTAGGCAGGTTGATGAACCATGCACCTGCTCGGGTGGCCACGGTGATTCCCTTTAAGCCTCTGCAAATCAAAGAGAAGCTCAGGCTGGCTTTTCTCGCTGCTCGAGATATTGAAACAGGGGAGGAGCTCACATGGGATTACGGTTGCCGCCCTGAGGGGCAAACTTGGCTTATGCGAGTACGCACAAAGCCAGCAACCAAGGGTATGTATAGGAATGAGCTATTGCTGGAATTTCTATGAGTATTATATATGGATGCTATGTCTTGCAGTGGAGACTCCCGAGCAAAGCACAGACACAGCCCGAGGTCCCACCATCCCCAGACCATAATGGTAATCATCTCAAAGCAATTGTAGGTAGGCTAGGTAAAGGGAGGGTGAAAACTGAGCTTAATTCTAGAATAGGCAGCCATATACAACTTTTCTTGAGCTAAGCTGGTTGAAATAGTGAGTGAAGGACTTTTTATGGGTGTTTTGCATGTATCTTATGTCTTACAGTGGAAACTCTCGAGCAAACCACAAACACACCCCCAGAGGAGCCACCATCCCCAGACCATAATGGTAATCACCTCAAAGCAATTGTATGCATGCTAGGAAAAAGAAGGGTCAAAACGGAGCTCAATTCTAGAACAGGCAGCCATATGGAGCTTTGCTTGAGCTAAGCTGGTTGAAATGAGTGAAAAAACTTTTATGGGTGCTTTGCATGTATCTTATGTCTTACAGTGGAAACTCTCGAGCAAAACACAAACACAGCTCCAGAGGTGCCACCATCCCCAGACCACAATGGTAATGACCTCAAAGCAATTGTAGGCATGCTAGGGAACGGGAGGGACACAGCTGAGCTTAATTCTAGAACAGGCAGCCATATAGAACTTTGCTTTACTTGAGCTAATCTAGTTGAAATGAGTGAGTGAAGGAATGTTTGTGTGCTTTGCATGTATCTTGTGTCTTACAGTGGAAACTCTCGAGCAAAACACGAACACAGCCCCAGAGGTGCCACCATCCCCAGAGGTGCCACCATCCCCAGACCATAATGGTATATAATGACCTCAAAGCAAATGTATGCATGCTAGGGAAAGGGAGGGTCAAAACAGAATAGCTGTTTTTTAATCTAGCAATGGGAATGGACAGCCATACAAAACTTCGCTTGAGCTATGCTAGTTGAAGTGAGCGAGTGAAGGAATTTTTATTGGCACTTTGCATGCATGTATGTCTTACAGCGGAGACTCCCAAGCAAGATACAGCCACTGCCCCAGAGCTTGCACCATCCTTGGACCATAATGGTAAATGATCTGTCAGCAGTAGCTAGAAAAAGAGAGAGTCAAAGCAAAACTACTGGTCTTAAATACAATTAGACACAGCATCGATAGACATATAGAACTTTCTTGGAGCTTTGGTGGTTTGAATATATTGCTTCCAAACATTTCAGAAAATGAGAGTGAGGAAAAAACAACGGAGAAGTCAGAAGGTACACTACAGATGCTAACCATCAGAATTGCATTTCTGTTGAAGTATTAACTCACTATCCTTTCCTCGAATGGCCAGATATTCCCAATGGTACATGCCCAATTTGTCAGCGAGAGGACATCCCGTTGGCTGTTTTGAAGAGCCACACGCAGTTCTGTGCAGATAATGAGCTACAACAGGTGTGAAATTCCCTTGTTGGAACATGTACACATTTAACAAGCGATATCCCTGCAGAGGGAATCCTACTGGATGAATCTGTCGAGGACACTGAAGATCCTCCCATCTATCTTACTACTGAAGGTAAAATAATTTAAGCAGGGAAAGTGTATGCATCTTGCACTTATTATACAATAAAGCGTAATAACTCATATAACCCTGACCCTAGCCTACTCTTCTGTATGCCCCTACAGTTGTGAAGGTACATCTGAGTGAAGATGAGTTTGCCATCGAAGACATTACAGGAGCCACTCCAGGAGACGGTGATGATAAAATATGTTGACTGCACAGAAAAACTATCGTGGCTAGCATACCTGCTTGCAGTCATGATATAATGCTCAGTGCAAAGAAAGCAGACTAAGGAGTACTAGCACAATTGTTCAGTTGTAAGTGGTGACTTAACCCTAACCTAATCTATTCTTGTTTGCCACCAGTAGATGCAATGGCACATGTCAATACACATGTCAATACAGAGGATGTCATAGACCTAGATGATCTCTCCCAGAATAGGTCTACAGAAGAGGACATTCATTGTAGACCTCACATTGCACATGAGGGTAAAATGTAGACCAACTAGACCAAGGAATACATTCAGTACAAGCATGCAATTGAATGGGGAAGTACCAAACAACTTCACAAGCTTCAATTACTTACGCTTCTATATGCACCTGCAGTTGAGAGAGTACATCTTGATAGTGAAGATATCGAGTACATAGACGTCACCACAGAGCAGGTAAATGTATTACCACGTTTGCTAATCTGCAAGAAGTGTGCTAGTAGTTTCAGAATAGGTGTAGTACTGGTACTAGACATATTAACTTCACAACTATCTCACTAGGGAGCAGACACATCAACTGGAGTCGCAAGTGCAAGCTGTGAGATCAGCTACCAGGGCCCTATGGGAACAGACACGGACTCCGATGTCCCATTGGTGCTACGGAGGACCCAAAGAAAGAGAACCCTTTCTCACGACTCAGACACATCTAGTGACGGTCATAAGGGTAAGAAGCGGCTACACTCCCACACCTCAGGCAAGGGGGATCCACTGGAGGGTAAGATATCTTGAAGGTAGACAAACCCGACAAAAGTACATGAGCATGCAATTGAATGAAGAAAGTGCCCAAGCAATGACAAGGTCCAGTCACTTACCTTCTATATCCACCTGCAGTTGAGAGCGTACATCTCGATAGTGAGGACATCGAAGCTAATTTGGATGTGGTCACAGAGCAGGTAAAGATATTACTACTCCTTTAATGATTGCTAAGCAGCACGGAGTGTGCAGTATCTCTTAGCACTGAATCTTGACTTATTGTGTAGCTTTTTCACAACCATCTCAATAGGAAGCAGAAACGTCGACTGGGGTCACATGTGCCGGCTATAAGATCGGCTACCGGGGCCCTATGGGGACAGACTCCGACTCTGATGTCCCATTGGTGCCACGAAGTCCCCAAGAAAAACCCTTGCTCACGACACAGACACCTCCAGTGACGGTCCTAAGGGCAAGGGCCGGCTACACTCCCACACCTCAGGCAAGCGCTTTCGCAGGCATGCACGGAAGAGTAGGGTAGGGAAAAGTAGCAGTTCAGAAGATGAGCCCAACCCAAAACCAAGGCCCAGAAAGAATTGCAAGAAGGACCGCCACTTAATCAAGTGGTGCCCTGTGGCTGGCTGCAGAGCCCATCCACAGCAAAGGCTGTCAACCCACATCAAAAACATGCACCCGCACATCTCTAAAACAGCAAGGAGAGACATGTGCGAGTCGGCCACGCCGATCAGAAGGAAGCGCACACCACCAGTTCGCCCAAAGGACACCCCCTCAATTGTTTCCCTCTTCAGCAAGGCAAGGCATGAGCAAGCACAACAACCTGCAGTAGCTGAAGTGGTTGTGCAGCACAGCAGCACCCGGCAGTTTGCAACCTTTCCATCTACCCATCCGCAGCTTGAGAAGTTCAGAGTGTTCCTGAGAGAGCTGGATGGAGGGCGCAAGAAGGGGAGTGAGGTCCAGCAAATAACTGTAGACCTCAACAAAGTTCGCTTCTGCAGGCCGAAGGGCAAAGCACCTATCTGGTCCGATCTCCTCAATCAGGTGAAGGTCCGTCGCTACCTCGATCTTCTTGAAGACACAGGCGCATGTGGCCTTTCCGGGCAGCTCACAAAGCTGGGCCGGTTAGTGCACGGCCTGCGATTTCTCCGGCTGCGGGTTGCCGGCGATGATGCAATGCTAACGCATCGCTGCAACCAAATGGAGGAGCGGATCAAGGCATGGAAGGCCACCATTCGACCTTAGAGAAAGCTTCAGCAGCAGATGAAAGGCATGAGTGAAGATGATTCCTTGTCTCTGCACGATGCGACGGCGGTGCTGAGATGCAAGGACGTATGGTCCGACGTTCGTTCGGCTCTCAGCAGGGCTGCCACAGGAGACAGGCCAACATTGAATGAATGCAGGCTGGTAATGGCTGCTGTAACCACAAGGGTTGCCTTCCGCTCCTGGCAGCAACCAGGAGCAGTGACAGGTGCTACGGTGGGCGAGTTCAATGACGCGGTGAAGGAGACGGGCAAATTGGAGGAAGCCTGTTACGTGATGTTGGTGGCACGCCACAAGACGGCCCCGGCAGGGCCCTGCTTCAGTAACACTGACCAAAGAGGATCACTTCCTTGTTCGAGAGTACGTGAGGCACATACGCCCACATTGTGACCCCGTTGGCGACAGTTTGTTTGTGGGGGTGAAAGGCAAGCCCATCAGCCAGCTCAACCAGTCCACCCAGTGGCTGGGAGAGAAGTACAAGGTGGTGACTCCCACATGCACCCAGCTACGCAAAGTGGGAGCAACAGAAGCGGGACTGCGGTGCAGTGAGTCTACCCGACACCTCATCACCTCACAGATGGCGCACTCTGCGGTGGTGCACACCAAGCACTACGAGAAGATCAGGGGAAGCAGAGAAGCCGCCAAGGCCCATGCAGAGAGGGAAAGGTTGGCTGCTACCGCAGACAAAGGCAGCGAGTCTGTTTCTGAGGATGATAATGCTGGGCCAGAGCCCTCTAAGCAGCAGAAAGTTGCCAAGATTCCGTACTCCGAACAGGAGGTGGCCTTCATAGAGGCGTATTTCAGTGACCACATTGAAAAAGGCCGTCCTGCGAAGCCAAACGAGGCGAGGGCCTTCTTAAAGCTGCATTCCATGGAAAGGAGCTTTAAGCAAATACAGGACAAGGTCCGCCACATAATATCACAGCGTTAGCCTCATGACCAACCTTTCACCTTGCACCCTTCACATCACAAATCGGTAACTCCTTTATATCACTTTTCAGCATATCTCCATTTCATTATACAACTCTTGACCAACCTCTGATGCTTCTTCAAATCACCAATCGGTAACTCTTTCATATCACTTCAGCATATCTTCACTTCATTATATAACGCTTTTCGCCTATTTCACTATACCTTTATGTAACTCAACTGATCTTGATTCATTATCAAAACAGATTTTCATCTCATCCCAACGCTAAGCCTGGTGGCCAGTGGCATAAAGAAAAGCGGCATCAATACCGATTCCACGAAACTCCCGGGTGGCAGATGGCACAAAAGAAATGTGGCATCTACATCGATTCCAAAGTCAAATGAAATCCCCAAAAATTCCCCAAGTGACACATTCGGTGGCACAGGCCTCCGAAAAGCGGCATTTTCGGACTTTTTGTGGCATACGTCCGCCACCAACCAGGGCCCTAACCTTATCTCATTGACCGCCGTAATTACGTCACGCGCGTGATGCTCCACGCTATAATTTCTACAACAATGGCGTACTAAAAGTTTTAGCTCAGTGTTTGGCTATTTTTATGCTTACCAAGTCAAGTATCCAGCGAATTCTGCGTTGTACTTGTTAGAAGACTATCGGATACAGCCATTGAAGGCAAAAAGGGCGGCGGATTGGATCCAAGAAGGGCTTCAGGAGCGATAACCGAATACACGGTAAGTTCGATACGAAACTGTTGTCTTCACGCTCAGGCGGCAAAGAACGATGGTCCTACTGAAGCCCCCGACTCTCCCCTGAACCAGTTACCATTGTATCCGCCAGTGAAATTGACTACAGAGCCCGACTAACTGTGCAGCAATGTAGGTAGCCATAGCTAGTCGTCTTGATCGGTTGTATATTTTGCCGTATGTATCCGTTCCATTACAGATTAGATCGACTTTCGGCACACTTACATCATTATTAGTAATCACTCTATTCAATTTTATGGCCAATAAAGGAAGGGGTTGCTCCTCCTGGCCGTACAGTTAACTTGCCGTTTCTAAAGCCACTATAGTGGCGTGTGGCGTAGCGGAAGGATTACGTAATATCCAGTTAAGTGGCGTACGGCGCGCAATGAGTTAACTTAACCCTAACCCTAACCCTAACCCTAACCTAACCCTAACCCTAATTCCACAAAGGAGCAATAAACCCCACAAAGGTATACCCAACCCTAACCCTAATCCCTCCCTCCCCTCCCTTAATAGGAGGATGATGGATCCGGCCATGGAAACGGACGAAGCACTCCTCGGCCTGGTCCACCCTACCACCGAGCAGGAGGATCCCCTCGCACCCACGGAACACCGAACACGCCCAGCCCCTCCCAACACGGACGGGAATGTGCCCGGTACATCCACGTCGAGAGTAACTACTCCCAACATTCACTATTCCATCCTACTCTCCGAGGGAGCAGAATCCCCAGAGCCCACAACAACAAACAAGGCATCTGATGACCTCCAAAAGGCAAAACAGATCATTGCTGAGGGCACAAGCCGCCTCAAAAAGTCATTAATCGTAATGATCAAGGCAGACCACCATCGTGGCAATATGAAGACTGCTGCCACAACAGGGGCGTGCCCAAAAGGCATGCAGGCTAATGTCCCCCTGATGGCTTATGCAGCCGACGCGGCCCTAAAAAAGGAGTGGGATAACACCCTATCTGAGTGTTCCCAAAATCTCCTTGCCCTCCTCATTAACCATTATGAGGGAATGGTAAGGGCAGAGATCAGAACTCAGAAGGACATCCAGGCCCAATAAATAATGCCAACCTCCCCCCACCGACACTGAATACCTGTGCCGCCTATGGAGGGAAGAAACAGATGCGGCGGTGAAAGAAGCCAGGCAATTTTCCACAAACAGGCAAGGTCCCAAACAGGACACACGAAAACAGCAACGAAGCCCCCATCAAACTCCGAAGCCGTAAATTTGAGGGAGGAACTCGAAAAACTAAAATCTACGGTTAATGCCCTCCAGAATCCCAACAAGGATTTTTGCCGCCCCGCGTTCCCCAGGGGAAGAGGATGCGGGCGCGGACGACCACGAAGAGAGGAGCCCGGAGACCTTTCCCAAGGGGAGGGCGCTCTCAAGGCTACGGCTACACCACGCCTTACGGCGGAAGAAAACCTAACTGAACAAGAGACTTAAAAAGTCGAACATCAGTAGCCCTAGTACATGTATCTATGACAATATAGTCAACTTATCATCTGCCACTTTATCGAACATTGAACAGCAATTGCTATGTAAAGGCTTATCATTTATTCCTAAACCAAAACATATCCGATTGTACGACTTATACCGCGACACGAATAAATTCGTGTCCAGCATGAGATATCGGAATGAACACTATAGTCAAACTAACAAACCTAAGTCACTTTTCCACAGGCGGGGCGACTATAGAGCCCCCCCTACCAGTAGTCTGGACTTGGAAAACTGTATAGAAAAACTCAAGCTTGACCTTGTAGGCATAGCCTATGAACAGGATAAAGCAGACAATCTGACTAGGGCTGAAAGAAGGGCACTCAAAGACCTAAAGGCCAGAGATGACATAGTTATTAACAAAGCCGACAAGGGCTCCACTATTGTCATCCAGGATATAGACAGTTACCTAACCGATGGACTAAAACATTTAGCCAAACCCTCAGTCTATAGACACTTACAAAAAGACTCCACCACTGAAATCAAGAGGGATATCTGTCTAATGCTCGAGCACCTCCAAAGGGCTGGAATGCTCGACAGAAACATGACGGAATTCTGTATGACCCCTAAAAAGCGCAGAACTTCCCAGCTATATTTTCTCAAGAAAATACACAAGAATCCCATGGGAATTTGACCAATAGTCTCCAGTGTTAATAGTGTAACGCAGTACCTCTGTAGTCGAGGCTGCACTAGCGACCCTAACCCTGAACAGTAACTGATTGCCTTACTGACTGATTCAAAGAGAGTCTCTACACTTGCTACTACAATACTTATATATAGAAACTACATCACACCTAAGCCATAGGACTACAACACTACTACAACAGATGGCTAGAACATTAACAGTCTCAGTCACTAACAGTATCAAAGTCATGGCGCATTAACACTTATTTGCACTCCGTTACATCACTCCCTCTCTTAATGAAGCTCGACCCCGAGCGTCTCCTTGTGCTTGCTGCTGAAGGTCGATGATGCTTTCTGTCTCAGGTAACAATCGCTGTCCCGCTGGAGTGACTGCAACGTCCGTACTCATACAGTTAGTACTGTGGCTTCACTGGTCTTCTTTTGTTGAGGTGGCTGCTTCCGTCCGCCTCTCCAAATCTCTACATTGGGGTGGTAGGAGATTATGCCCAGCTGACGACATACACCTTCTGATAGCAGTAGCTGGTCGTGGGCATCCATCTTCAGGTAGATCGGGGTTGTCATCGTCTTTTCCCCAAACGAAAGATCTAGGTCCATTCAGCCATCTAGGGTGAACGGTTTCCGGTTTTATGTCCGGGGAACTTTGTCTGAACCGTGCAGATCTTTTCTTTTCAGCTTGGCTGCAGCGGCCACTTTCTTGAACAGTGCACCACCCATTATCGTGATGTCAGCGCCACTGTCAAGGACTCCTACCACTGGTACACCCTGGATCTGTACTCGGACACACCTGGGTCTGCTTCCTTCATCGCTCACTCGGACCACTCGCACTTCACCGTCACCTTCTGAGTCTGATGAGTCTGAGAAGAGAAAGTCCAACGGATTTGGTCTTCCTGGTGAAGTCACGGGTGTCTCGGCTCCTTGGTTGACCTGAACTGTTTTGGTGTTTGCTGGTCTCGTACTGATGGACACGGGTTGTCCCCTGCTCTCTGGCTTGTTTGCCCGACAATCACGTGCCATGTGTCCGGGTTTGTTGCAAACGTAGCACCTCTTGTCACTGCCCTGAACTGGGGTTGACATGGGTACCTGTGTAGTGCTGCCTCTTCTTTAGTTCTGCCAGCCGCTTCTCCTCGTTCTTTGATGCTAGGCACAGTTGCTTGTAGGTCTGTGCCCCAGAAACGGAGGGTGCCTTCATGATTTCATACTTCAGGCCTTCCTGCAATTGGCCATGAAGCAGAGTGTCCGTCGTCTTTACCGACATGCCTTCTCTCCCATAGGCGATGCGAAATGTTCTCTCAAGGCGTCGGATGAAGTCAGCTGCAGACTCGGCCTCTCTCTGGACTGTGTGGCGGAAATCTTGTGCTGCTAAGGCTTTACCCCCAGGGTCCAAGCGGCTACGCAGAGCTTGTGTAGCATCTACGTACGTCTTCTTGTCGACATCCCCTAGCAGATTCCATTCCTGAAGGGCTCAATCGCGTAAATGCCCGGCCAACTGAATCAGACGTTCCTCCTCGGTCCAACCATTCCATGTACTGGCCCTTTTGAGTGCCGGGAGCCAGTCGTCTAGGCGAACTTCTGGATTTTCCCCGGTAAAAGGATCAATAGGTGGAGCCTTGCCACGACGTCGGGGTGGCACCGTGCCTGAAAGCCTAGAATCTGTAGATCTATGCTCTACCTCTGGACTATCTCTTCGAGGGAGCTCCATCGTGCTGGGCAGAGACCTTCCTGGTACACGACGGCTCACTTCTAGTCCTTGGAGCCTAGCTTTTAGGGATTCTAGCTCCTTATCCTTCGCTGAAACAATGAGGTCATGCTCCTCTAGCTGTTCGCAATTCAGCCTCCAGAGTTCTTTGACTCGGCATTGTCCTCTCTCCACTCTCTCTCTCAGCAAGCTCGTGCCAGCTGCTGCATGTAGGCAACTGTAAGCCGCTTAGAATTCAGAGGTAGAGGGCGGCGACCGCATGGGGCCAGCTCATTGCGCTGTTCCTCGCCTCCTTCTGCCATACTGGACTGGTCCGGTCCTTGCTAAATTATTCGGAGCACCTTGATTCCTCTGTCATTGAAGTCTCGGCGGGACCTCCACTGTAACGCAGCACCTCTGTAGCCGAGGCTGCGCTAGCGACCCTAACCCTGAACAGTAACTGATTGCCTTACTGACTGATTCAAAGAGAGGTCTCTACACTTGCTACTACAATACTTATATATAGAAACTACATCACACCTAAGCCATAGGACTACAACACTACTACAACAGATGGCTAGAACATTAACAGTCTCAGTCACTAACAGTATCAAAGTCATGGCGCATTAACACTTATTTGCACTCTGTTACAATAGTGTCACGGAGAACATCTCCCAATTCGTCGACATCTGGCTACAGCCTATAATGAAGTCGTTGCCGTCCTTCATTAAGGACACTACCGACTTCATTAACCTTATTGAATCTACGCCAATAAGCGGAGAATGCCTAATGGCCACCATCGACGTCTCATCGCTATATACCAATATACCCCATAGCGAAGGTAGAAAAGCGGCAATCACAGCTCTCAACAAAATTGAAAACCCAGACCCCCGCCAACCTCCCCCTACCATAATAGGGCTACTCATAGATGTTGTACTACAGAACAATGTCTTTGAGTTCAATGACAACCACTATTTGCAGCTACAAGGCACAGCTATGGGAACCAAAATGGCCCCAGCCTATGCCAACATTTTTATGGGCAACCTAGAAGAGCAACTCCTCTCCAAAGGGAGTGACAAAATCCTACTATGGAAACGATTCATAGACGATATTTTCGTCATATGGAACGGCTCAGAAGCCGAGTTCAAATCATACATGGAAACCATAAATGCTCTCCATTCAACTATCAAGTTTACACATGAATGTAGTGCACATGAGATTACCTTCCTGGATGTCACACTGTATAAAGGCTCCAGATTCCTATAGAATGGAATACTGGATGTTAAAACACACATCAAACCGACAAATAAACTACTCTATGTACACCGTACATCCTACCACCCACCTAAAACAGGAAAGTTCATTATGTTAGGTGAAGCTAACAGGTACCTACGCACAAACTCAAATGAGCAAAACTTCCAGGAGAGCTTAGAGCGACTCTCGTCTAAACTCAAACAGAGAGGGTATAACCCATCCGAAATCGCAAAGCATGTCTCGTCTGTTAAATTCTCAGACAGACCAGACAAGCTGAGGAGTAACACCCCCATACAAATGGATCCTCCACTAGTATTCGCCACAACATATTGTGACCGAATACCTGACATACAGCTCACTCTCAAAGACAATTGGAGAGAATTACAGAGTACACACAGGCTCGAAAGGATATTTCCTAACCCACCAATGATTGCCTTCAAGAAGAACCAATCCTTGAGCAACATTCTAGTCCAAGCCAAAATATCGCACCACAACGATAATTCGATAACCACCGGCCCCCGTACACGAGGCTCGGCCCAACCAGTCCATACCCAGTTGAAAACCATCATAAACAGTGACTATCACTATACAGGCAGAAAGCCTCCCACATTCAAAGAACTGAGCACATTCCCGTTCAAGTTGTTTCAAAAAACAAAATCGGTGAAGCCATGTTGTAAAAAACAATGCAACATGTGCAAGAGGCTAAACCACGGTAGCAACTTTGTTAAGAGTAAAGTCACGGGCAGATGCTTCCCTATTCAAACAATTGGAAACGCCCTGACCTGCCAAAGCACCAAAGTTGTATACCTTATTCAATGTCGGCAATGCACTAAGCAATATGTAGGACAAACAACAAAGCCCCTACATATCCGACTCAACAAACATCTGCATAATATCCGAGGACAAAAGTCCTCTAGAAGCAAACTCTGGTGGCATTTTAATAAGGATCACTCAATTGAGGACATCCAGATTATTCCGCTCCAGCAAGTAGATGAGCTACTCTCGCTACCTGCAGCGGAACTAAAACTGCAACAACTAGAAACCCTATGGATAAAGAGGCTAGCTACCATGCATCCCAAAGGGATGAACTACGTCCTACAGGACTTCGAAAAGAGAACATAATTCTCATCTGGATGTGGCTGCTTAGATGAGTGAGACGCCCCCCACTCCTGAACCCTTTCTCTAACCCACCGTCCCTGAATCCACCATCCCAGAACCCATCATGGCCCAGCCTTCCATCTCTGAACCTACCATCTCAGAACCCACTGTGCCTCAGCCCACCGTCCCTCAATCCATCATCCCAGAACCCAACATGCCTCAGCCCACCGTCCCAGAATCCACCATCCCAGAATCCATCGTGGCCCAGCCTACCATCTCTGAACCTACCACCTCAGAACCCACTGTGCCTCAGCCCACCGTCCCTGAACCCATCATCCCAAAACCAACCGTGCTGCAGCCCACTGTTCCTCATTCCACCGTCCCTGGCAGCTCGGAAACGGTCAGCATTCCGGCCTCACTGGTAAAGAGTTTCTTTATCACCGAGGCCACCGCTGTGGGAGATTATTCCTCCGGTAGCAGTGGTGGCAGTGAGAGTGATGAAGACTATGAAACTGAGACCTTCAGTAAGTTAACAGGCTGAAGTTGTTTGAACTGCATATTTCTCTAGAGGCATACTTCAGCACTGCTCATTTCCAGGTGATGTGGAAATCCCCACCAAGTTGGCCACTTGCCACCACTGCCACGAAAAGTTTCCACGCAGCATTGTGAGACAGCATAGTTTCTTTTGCAGAGAGCGTGATCAAGATTAGCAAGTAGCTAGATGGTAAGATATCAATAACTGTAGTTCTTTTTCTTGAAGTTTCTCCGGATGTGGACCTCACGAAGGATGTCTGGTCACGGGAAGAAATGGGGGTAAATCCATTATACACAATTCTTTCAGTGGTCAGTGATTACCGGCCCTTTCCTCTTGTTAGCCAATGGATCCCTTTGACCCCATTGAAGTTTCGAGTAACAGCTCTATGGAGATCACTAAGGTAAGCACAGTGTACACTATATTGATAATCAATGACCACTGCCATTTACAATACCAACAGGCAACAGAGCGCACTTGTGTCGTGGACGATGGGAATAATAGTGATGTCGTTGCAACACAATTGTGTCCAATATGCAACCAGTTTTATCCATTTGTTGACCTACATAGCCACTTTGAGACCTGTGCTCGCCATGGAGGTAGGAAACAACCAGTCCTGCTGGTGCACTTTTAATGAGGCTCTCTTTCTCATTAGGGGAATCTTCCACACCAGACATCGAAAATGTACGCTGCATACCCTACATTACTTGAATTTCAGTTATGATTACAAATTCTTATGCAGCTGCCTAGCAATAGCAGTGGGACACGTTTTGAGGCTCCCCCTTACAGGGGTCGCCGCCTCGCACCTTCCTCTGATGAAGACGATGAAGTTCCAAAGGTACAAGGAAATGCCACTAAACTATCTCCATTCCATCTTATGAAAACTTTCTTAGGTTCATCTAAAGAAAACTGTGTTAGAGCTAGTGTTAGGGTGATGCTGTGAGGGACAGACCCAGAATGCAGTTCCAAGGACCATGTGCCTCAATTCTCAGGGTTGGTAGTTGTGTCCCTCAGGGACACACCCGGAAACAATCCAGGAACAACTCCTGCTGTTGCTGTTTTAGCATTGTAACACACTATAGAACTCGTATAACCTCCATTTGTTCAAGGAAAATACGGCAAATGATGGTGGTTTCCTTACATAGACAGCCAACGCTTAGTAAACTATAGCTGACTAATGTTTGTAATACATCTCTACCAACGGTACCAGAGTTCTTTGTAGACCAGGAAAGTATAATTGTGTAACAAACATTTACACATAAAGGCAACATAGGGCAACAACTAATGAAATTAAACAGAACAAGGCGTATGCACTAAGAAAATACCATCTGCTTTGTTTGCTACAGCAACCTTGTAGCAGTCGGGGGACGAGACTGGAGCTCCCACCACAGAGGGGACACCTGCTACCATTCTCCGATGATTCAGAGGATGAGAGGCAGCAGCAGGTAATTATGCAATTACACCTTGCATCAAAGGGACAATAATTAAGTAAAATTTTATTACTATTAAAATTGAGCAGAACAAGGTGTATGCATTGAGAACTACCATTCACTTAATTACAGCAACCCAGTAGCAGCCGGGGAACAAGGCTGGAGCTCCCACCACAGAGGGGACGCCTGCTACCATTCTCCGATGATTCGGAAGATGAATTCCGGCCACAGGTTGCAAAGGTAGAGTTAAGCCAGGTGACCATTCTAAACTTTGCATTGGCAACTTAGCAACTGCATGTCTACCACCAAGGTGAAGCGGGCAAGACTTCAACTCAGCTCCTCAGACAGTGATCTCGATCAACAGAGGAAGACCTCAAGAAAGGTGTGCCTAGTAGACAGTTCATACACTTTACATTGACTACTAAGCAATTGTATATCACCAAGGCGAAGCGAACCAGAGATCATGGCTCCTCTGCTGAGAGCGACCTGAAGAATGCAAGGCAGAGCAAGACCTCAAGAAAGGTGTGTCTATGACAAACCCACAAAATGTGTTTATGTACAATTAATTAGAAACATGTTCCAAGATATATTAGATATAGAAAGTAGGACTACAGACTGGCATACATTTCCGTAATGCCTGGTAGGACGTTACTCGCTCCTTTGGTATCACTGTAGGTCCCTGCCTCCAGGTCATCCGGAAAGAAAAAAAGGGACACAAGGAAGTATCACCTCTGTCCCCTCTGTAAGTGCAGCTTGAAGAAACTGAGCCAGCATCTCACGACTGTGCACAGGGTGGTGGAGGATACCGAAAGAGACGAAATGTGCAAGAATGCACCTGTTGTACCACCGGGCTTTCAAAGCCAGACTCCACAACAGAGTGCCATCACAAGGTTTTTTGACGTGTCAAATGAAAGCACTGACCTGACTGCCCCATCACCGCCAGGTAAGTTGTTGACAATCATTAGGGAGACAGCTTGTTTTTAGAATCAGTACGTGTCATTAACTCATTGCACGCCGACGTTACGTAATACGCGTGATCCCCCCACGCCACGGTTTTTGAACGAAAATGGCGTATTGAAATGCGGTTGCCGAGTTTCGTCTTGATTTCGCTCAACACATGAGCAATCGTCCGAATGCGTGTTGTAAATGGTGAAAAAACTTACTGGAGCTGCCTTTCAAGGAGAAAAGGAGCCTGGATCACGACGATGCGAGCTGTTGTGGACGGATTCTTTCATGCATGGTGAGTTCAATATGGCGTATGTAAAGCGGGTAGAAATATCTTGGTCGTTGACGCTAGTTTGTTTTTAGTAGTCATTGTAAGTAACTTAAATTTGTTTGTGAAGGCCTGAATAGGGATAAAAAACTAACTGCTAGTCTTGTAGGTCAACTGATCACTCGGTACAACAGTAGGAACGAGAGTTGACTGTTGGGGTCCATTGTGAGTTGGGTATGGTAGAGTAGCGGCAATAGTCATGGTAGAAATGAGACACAAAAGTTTGATAAGAGTGTGAGATGAAGGATAAAGGTATAGCTGTAACAAACAAGCAAGAAACATTAACTCTAAAGAATATACAAGGGTAAAATTACAGTTTATAGTTGAATAGTGTGTGGTATCGCTCAAAACAAGTGTCTGGGTGCAGTGATGGTGTATTGGTGCATGACTTACAAAAATATAAAGTTCTACGTCTCGTGCCCTCTGCCCGTAGGCTGCAAACAACACAGTCCAGGGGATGGTCCCGTTTGCCAAGGACGTGGAGATGCCCGTTCATCCGGTCTGGACGAGCTTCCAGTCGAGGCCTCTTTCTTGGGCGACCACCGAGTGGACGAGGAGGTGCAGCACAGATACAACGACTGGCGAGTATCTCCAGTACTTCTCTACGGTAGGTTAGGTGGGAACGGGGCCGGTCTCCTGCTGCTGTAACACTCTGCTGGTAGAGTACATAGCTGTTCACAACAGTTGCCTCCATCAGCCAGAAAAACACTTTGCGCCACCACTTCCGTGTTTTCCGCTGGAAGGAGTAGTACACGGAGTGTTGGTCTGCAATATCTACTCCGTTCATATTGTGGTTGTAAGAATCAACCACAGTCGGCTTCTGGGTGGGAGCATTGTACGTGCGTTGGGACTGCACTGTGACCATTGCTGCCGACGACTCACTGCTCAGCATGAAGACTGGCTTGTTCCTCTTCTCTGCCTGCCATGCCAATGCCAGCAGTTGGGGTGTACGGTACGCCATCACCTCTCCACCCTTGAGGCGACTGAGCAGGCGAAGGTCATCCGGAAGATCTACCCGGTTCTTGTTCGAGGTACCAGTGAAGGCAGTGTTGTGCTCACCAAGCGCCTGGGCCAGTGGGACACTGGTGTAGTACCTGTCGGTGAACACGCGCCGTCCACTGTCCAAGTATGGGTTGACGAGGTACATCACTACCTGGGCCGGCTGTGGGAGATGTGCGAACTCACTCCCAGCTCCTTGAAGTGTCTCTTGGCAAGTGTAGAGCAGGATATTCAGAAGATACCCGTTGGAGCTATCCGCCATGGTGAAGGCTTTCACTCCCCACTCGACTGGCTTCTTGGGCATGTACTGCTTGGCAGCGAAACGACCTCGAAAGCCAATCATGGTCTCGTCAACGGCGATGTTACGGCCTGGACAGTAGCTCGCTTGAAATTTGGGGATCAAATGCTCCAGCACAAGCCTCACCTTGTCGATCTTGCGGACTGGCTGATTCGGCTCACTGTGGCTGACGTGGAGCATCCAGAAGATCTCCTCAAAACGGTTGCGGGAGAGTACTTGCCCAAAAAAGGGGATCTCACAGATCCAGGAGGTCTTCCAATAATCCTCAAGTTCGGGCAGGTGAATGAGGCCCATGTTGAGGATGATGGCGAGGAAGCCGTGCAGGTCCGAGATGGTGACTGGTTTCCACTTCGCAAATCTCGATTGTGGCGTCAACTTGCCTTCGTCCTCAAGCTTGCGAACTCGCTCTGCTGCATACCTGTGTAATATTGATTGTCTTAATACCTAATACATGCTTGCATGATCATGCACACACTACATGCAACCAGTATCTATTATTTACCTGTTTGTTTCATCCATTACTACTGCCACCACCACGACCTCCACGGACAGCACTAGTGCCACGCCCACGGCCTCCACGGGTGCCACGACCACGGAGGCCTCCACGGGTACCACGAGATCCTCGACTACTGGTCCCACGAACTCCAAGGCCTCCACGGGTACCACGAGATCCACGACCACCGGTCCCACGAGCTCCGAGACTTCCACCGGTACTACCGCGAGCTCCGAGGCCTCCACTGGTACTACCGCGAGCTCCGAGGCCTCCACCAGTACTACCGCGAGCTCCGAGGCCTCCACTGGTACTACCGCGAGCTCCGAGGCCTCTAGGACTACTGCGAGCTCCGAGACTTCCACCGGTACTACCGCGAGCTCCGAGGCCTCCACCGGTACTACCGCGAGCTCCGAGGCCTCCACCGGTACTACCGCGAGCTCCGAGGCCTCCAGGACTCCCACCAGCTCCGAGGCCTCCACCGGTACTACCGCGAGCTCCGAGGCCTCCAGGACTCCCACCAGCTTCGAGGCCTCCAGGACTCCCACCAGCTCCGAGGCCTCCAGGATTCCCACGAGATCCGAGGCCTCCACCGGTACTACTGCCTGCGTAGACAGCTGAATGGAGAAAATGTTTTTTCTTATTTTAGGCCCTCAAGCATGCACATTTTTATTTTTTACCGTTGTCTGGATTACTCTCATCAGATTCTCTCTCAGATTCCCCCTCCCCCTCTTCCGATTCATCCCCACGCTCCCCTTCCCCTGCTTGTGACTCCTCTTCAGATTCCATCTCCTCTTCAAATTCATCCTCAGAGTCATCCAGAGTTGGCAGTGGAAAGTGGGGGTCCTCTGGGATATCAGATTCCTCTCCAGAGTCAAGATCTGCTGTGCTTTGCAAGATCATATCCAGCGCTTGAGCAGCAGTGTAGCTAGCCATTTTCACCCGCATACAGCTGTAGGCAGCCTTTTATTTTAGCGCTTTTCTGCAATTCTCGATGTTGTTACATCATTATTAGTAATCGCTAATGTTGTTTAATGGCTTATGAAGGAAGGGGCTTCCCTTCCTGGCCGTACTAACGAACTGATCGCACGCGATTCCAGAAGGGCCAATATATTGGCCCGTGGCGTGGAGCGGTGATTACGTAAGGGCCAATAAAGTGGCCCGTGGCGCGCAATGAGTTAAGGAAGCCAAAACAAAAGGACTGAATAGGACTGATAGTTCAGGTGACAGTTCTTACAAGCTGCCATCTCTGGTGCTTGGGAATGACTTCTGCAAATGCAAATGTTTCATTGTTAATATTTAATTTGTTACAGACTCTCGCAATGAAAGGAGCATGGACCTGACTGCCCCATCACCTCCAGGTAATTTGTTGACGGTGATTAGGAAGACAGCTTGCTTTTAGAATTAGTATGCATTGTTAAGGAAGCCAAAACAAAAGGACTGAATAGGACTGATACTTCAAGTGACAGCCCTTATAAGCTGCCATCTCTGGTGCTTGGGAACAGCTGCTGCAAATGTAAATGTTCATTGTTAATTTAATTTGTTGCAGACTCTCGCAGTGAAAGGAGTGTGGACCTGACTGCCCCACCACCTCGAAGTAAGTTGTTAACGATGATTAGGAAGATAGCTTGTTTTTAGAATCAGTATGTTTCATTGAGGGAACCAAAACAAAACGACTGAATAGGACTAAAAGTTCAGGTGACAGTCCTCCATAATGTCTACTAGCTCTCAAACATTTGTTCATCTTACAAGCTGCCATCTCTAGTGCTCCGGAACTGCTGCTGCAGATGCAAACATTTCATTCTGAATGCTTAATTTCTTTACAGCCGCTCGATATGACCCAGATATAGATCTGCTGGCTCAGTCCAGTGCAGAAAGACCAGAGGAGGATCATTCCAGCAATGCACGAGGGGAAGAAAAGGGTAAACCCTTCTTTCCCCACAGCCACCCCTTCCTGGTCAGCCTGCATGACTATCTCATCAGTCGGCATGGGCGGAGCCGCTCACACAGAGAGGCGAAACAAATTTGCAACGACGTCAGCCGGTACTTGTACTTTGCCTCCCCGGAGGCATTGAAGGAGAACCTTTTACTGGATAGCGTGAAACTCAATTCTTACTTACAGTCACTAGAGCAAACCGTCCAGCCATCTACCCAGAATGCTAAACTCAACCGAATTCAGCAGGGCATCCACTCCCTCAGCCTCGACCTCAACACTGCAAACCTCCCCAAAGTTCAGCGGGTGGAAAGACTTATTAAGAACTGGTCAGCTGTGCTGGCCAAGTCTGCCCGCGTCACCAATCCCCCGCCCTTAAGACTATTCAGTGGATTTAATAGGTCTTACTTTGCCCTACATAACCCCATTATATTTTAGGGTAACCCTACTTCCTTCTGCGATGCCCCAATGTGTCCCCCTTTTCTCCCTCGTTCACCATTACCTTTTTGAAGAGCAATTCCGCTTTTCTGCCTTCACTGAGTGCTTAGTAATGTTGTTAGCAATGTTGCATTATTGTTGCGTTCGTTGCCCCAGTTTTTCCAACCTTACCTTCATCAATTTGCTTTTGTGTCCCTTCAGTGTCCCTCTCTGAGGGAATTGCCCCACAGTTATTCATTCTTCAGGGACACTCTAGGGACACCGAAGGATGCTAAATGCTGATTTCATCCTTATAGGGTAGGATAATCGTCCTCAGCATACGCAACCTTGTCATAGTATCAATTCACACTTTTAGCACATCCTGTAAAAGTTGCTGAATCATTTAAGCTCACCCTCGGGCTATTACAGCCCCAGGGACACACCAGGGACACACCATGATCGTTTCAGGGACACCAGAGCTCGTCTATGCACTTTTAACGTAGGGCAAGCATTGCTTTGGCCTGTAAAGCAGTTATATTGTGTTTTGAAGCCTGCAGGGTATTGTGTCAAAGTTACTGAATCCTTGAGGCTAACCCTGGGGCTATTTTAGCCCCAGGGACACACTAGGGCCACAACAGGGACGTTGCAGGGACACCAGAGCTCGTCTATGCCCTTTTAACGCAGGGCAAGCATTGATTTGGCCTGCAAAGCAGATATATTGTGTTTTGAAGCCCCCAGGGTAATATGTCAAAGTTACTGAATTTTTTTAGGCTAACCCTGGGGCTATTTAAGCCCCAGGGACACACTAGGGACACGCCAGGAACGTTGCAGGGACACCAGAGCTCGTCTATGCCATTTTAACGCAGGGCAAGCATTGCTTTGGCCTGCAAAGCACACATATAGTGTTTTAATATCCCCCCCGAGTATTGTGTCAAAGTTACCGAGTCATTCAAGCTCACCCTGGGGCTATTTTAGCCCCAGGGACACACCAGGGACACACCATGGATGTTCCAGGGACACCAGAGCCCTTCTATGCCTTTTTAACGCAGGGCAAGCGTTGCTTTGGCGCACAAAGCGTATATATTGTGTTTTAATACCCCCTGGGTATTGTGTCAAAGTTACCGAATCATTCAAGCTCACCTTGGGGCTATTTTAGTCCCAGGGACACACTAGGGACAGGCCGGGGACGTTGCAGGGACACTAGAGCTCGTCTATGCCATTTTAATGCAGGGCAAGCGTTGCTTTGGCCTGCAAAGCACACATATAGTGTTTTAATATCCCCTGGGTATTGTGTCGAAGTTACTGAATCATTGAGGCTAACCCTGGGGCTATTTTAGCCCCAGGGACACAGCAGGGACATTTCAGGGACACCAGAACCCACCTATGCCCTATTAATGCAGGGCAAGCATTGCTTTGGCCTGCAAAGCACATATTTTTGTTTTAATACCCCCTCGGTATTGTGTCAAAGTTTCCAAATCATTCAAGCTCACCCTGGGGCTATTTTAGCCCCTGCGTCACACTAGGGACACAGCAGGGACGTTCCAGAAACACGGGAGCTCGTCTATGCCCTTTTAACGTAGGGCAAGCGTTGCTTTGGACTGAAAGCATATATATTGTGTTTTAATACCCCCCGGGTATTGTGTTGAAGTATTGGCATCATTCATGCTTACCCTAGGGCTATTTTAGCCCCAGGGACACACCAGGGACACACCATATATGTTCCAGGGACACCAAAGCCTTCTATGCCTTTTTAACGCAGGGCAAGCATTGCTTTGGCCTGCAAAGCGTATATATTGTGTTTTAATACCCCCTGGGTATTGTGTCAAAGTTACCGAATCATTCAAGCTCACCCTGGGGCTATTTTAGCCCCAGGGACACACTAGGGACACGCCAGGGACGTTGCAGGGACACCAGAGCTCGTCTATGCCATTTTAACGCTGGGCAAGCATTGCTTTGGCCTGCAAAGCACACATATAGTGTTTTAATATCCCCTGGGTATTGTGTCGAAGTTACTGAATTGTTGAGGCTAACCCTGTGGCTATTTTAGCCCAGGGACACACCAGGGACACAGCAAGGGCGTTCCAGGGACACCAGAGCTCGTCTATGCCCTTTTAACGTAGGGCAAGCATTGCTTTGGTCTGCAAAGCATAATATATATTGTGTTTTAATACCCCCTGGGTATTGTGTCAAAGTTACCGAATCATTCAAGCTCACCCTGGGGCTATTTTAGCCCCAGGGACACACTAGGGACACGCCAGGGACGTTGCAGGGACACCAGAGCTCGTCTATGCCATTTTAACGCTGGGCAAGCATTGCTTTGGCCTGCAAAGCACACATATAGTGTTTTAATATCCCCTGGGTATTGTGTCGAAGTTACTGAATTGTTGAGGCTAACCCTGTGGCTATTTTAGCCCAGGGACACACCAGGGACACAGCAAGGGCGTTCCAGGGACACCGGAGCTCGTCTATGCCCTTTTAACGTAGGGCAAGCATTGCTTTGGTCTGCAAAGCATAATATATATTGTGTTTTAATACCCCCTGGGTATTGTGTCAAAGTTATCGAATCATTCAAGCTCACCCTGGGGCTATTTTAGCCCCAGGGACAAAAATAGCCCCAGGGTCACACTAGGGACACAGCAGGGATGTTCCAGGGACACAGGAGCGCGTCTATGCCCTTTTAACGCAGGGCAAGCGTTGCTTTGGGCTGCAAAGCATATATATTGTGTTTTAATACCCCCCGGGTATTGTGTCGAAGTATTGGAATCATTCATGCTTACCCTAGGGCTATTTTAGCCCCAGGGACACACCAGGGACACACCATGGATGTTCCAGGGACACCAGAGCCCTTCTATGCCTTTTTAACGCAAGGCAAACGTTGCTTTGCCTGCAAAGCATATATATTGTGTTTTGAAGCCCCCTGGGTACTGTATCAAAGATACTGACTCATTCATGCTATTTTAACCCCAGAGACACACAAGGAACGTTCCAGGGTCTCCAGAGCTTGTCTATGCCCTTTTAATGCTGAGCAAGCGTTGCTTTTGCCTGCAAAGCTCATATATTGTGTTTTGAAGCCCCTGAGTATTGTGTCGCAGTTACTGAATCCCTAATGCTTACCCTGAGGCTATTTTAGCCCCAGGGACACACCAGGGACGTTTCAAGGACACCAGTGCCCGTTAACCCCTTTAATACAGGACAAGAGTTGGTTTTTCCTCCCAAGCTGTTATATTGTGTTTTGATGCCCCCTGGGCATTGTGTCAAAGTGACTGAATCACTCATGCTTATCTAGGGGCTGTTATATCAAAAGAGACACACCAGGGACACACCAGGGACATTTCAGGGACACCAGAGCCCACCTAGGCCCTTTTAACGCAGGGCAAGCGTTGCTTTGGCCGGCGAAGCTGATATTGTGTTATGAAGCTCCCTTCCCTGACCCTTACCCTGGGGCTATTATAGCTACATGGACACACCAGGGACTCACCGGAAATGTTTCAGAAACACCAGAACCCTTATATACACTTTTAATGCAGGGCATGCATTGCTTTGGCCTGCAAAACTGATATATTGTGTTTTGATGCCCCTGGGTAGTGTGTAAAAGTTCATGCTTTCTCTGGGAGAATTATAGCCCCTGAGACACAGCAGGTACACAGTAGGTACACACTAAGGATGTTTCAGGGATACCAAAGCCCTTGTATGCTCTTTCAATGCAGGAAAGCATTGCTTTGGTTTGAAAAGTGGACATATTATGTTTTGATGCCCCCTGGGTATTGAGTCAAATTTACTGAATCATTCACGCTTACCCTAGGGCTATTATAGTCCCAAGGACACACCAGGGACACACTAGGGACGTTTCAGAGACTCCAGAGCCCGTCTATGCTCTTTTAATGCAGGGCCAGTGTTGCTTTACCTAAAAAGCAGATATATTTTGTTTTGAGGCACTTGAGGTGTAGTGTCAGCTTAATGAATTCTACAAGCTTATTCTGGGGCTATTACTGGTTGGTAATTATTGGACCTCCCCTTCCTGTAGAAGTGGTGTCTTTTGTGTAATAGAAAAGGTCTAATTTAGCTTTGGTGTGATCAAAAAATGCTACTATCACTTCCTGTGAATGGTCATTATTGAATATTTAACTTACCGTAAAGCTGTAACTACGAGATAACAAATAAAGTGTCTAATTTAGATGCTTGTATATGTTTTGTGAGTGGGTGGGTACCATCACATTCTGATAGTTCGGGCATTATTGGATGTTTCAATTTTCATAAAGGTTGTAATATCCATAGAGCGCAATGGGGTGCTCTGATATTGTCAGAAGTTGTGTGCATAAAGTCAGTGTGTTGGTATAAGTACTTCCTCTGAGTTTGATTGTTATTGACTTGATGTTCTGCGCTACACGTATTACTGCATTATAGTATGCCATGTTCAAAGCGCTCAACAGCCTGCCCATCAACCCCAATGCATCATTGAGAGCTTTACATGCCAAACATAAATTGTTTGATTATGAGTTAATCTGTACTTCCTGTAAGGCTTTTAACGCCTTCACCAAAAAATTTGATCGGCCATCAAAAAAATATGGTCACCATGTAGCTTGCTTTGTAAACTGTCCAATTATGAAAAAAAAAACGATTTTTTCACACCTCCGCCCCTTTTTCACACCTTTTAAAAAAAGCTGGAAATAGGTCCTGGAGTTGTTAGTAACCCATTGAAAAAGTATTAGAGTGATCTGACGCTTCAATTTTTAGAAATTCTCTATGAAGGGTTTTGGTAGATCACATGATATCTCCTGATCCAGCACATGGTATTTTTCTCTGAAAGTTGTGGATGCAGTTGACTTTATGTGAGTTTTTATGCGTAATTTTTCAATACCTGCAGCGGTGAAACTTGGCTATTCCTTCACTTTTGCGCTCAGTCTAACTACTTTCCCGTTTTTGGAACTACCCTACACTTTTTTAAAGACCTGGAAGACTTTTAGAGGTAAGAAAAGTTTTAGTGTACAGTGCTCCAGAGCAAGAGAGCAAATGTTTTCTTTTATCATACTTTTGCACTGTATGCATTGCCAGCATTCCTATTAGTGAGAATAAGTTAGAATAATACTAAACCAACGCGAAAAACAGGTTATTCCTTGAGATACCGATTTTCCCTATAGTAGCCATACTTAAGCGATGAGATTGGTGACATCACGGGGAACGGGGAATCCCCTACTTTGAATCCGTTTACAGCTACGGTTTGAGGTTTCAATGATGGAATGCGCTATTGCTTCTACTGCTTCTACTGCAACCGGTTATTTTCAGAACCAAACCGCGACTTCCTGTGCTATCTCTGGAGCTAGAAGGCCAAGGGCTGTGCTTCTGGATGTCAGCAATATTGAACCCATACGGAAGAGAGCCTGCACAGTGAAGGCTGAGAAACTAATCAGCATGCAGCAGAAAAAGCGAGCTCCCAGGGGCAATGCTAGAGCTGGCAGTACTTCCAGGTGGACCAGCAGTGGTGAACCTACTGGAGACCCTACTGTGAAAGACCAGCAACTGTCACGGGAAACACTGCAACAGATTTTGCAATGTGAGAGGAAAACATTTGATATGGGGCATGAAAGAATCGGTACATACGTTGATGCAAATGTGGGCTTGGAAACCCACAAAGCATTTGCTCTTCTTGTGTTCAGCACTGCCATCACAACATGGGGCCTGGGCATTTTAGAGGCTGCACAACGTGCATCTGATGTCACAGGTGTTTCGGCATACACTGTTCGAAAGTGGGCGTCATTGTACTACTTGGCACTCATTGGCACTCCACCTGATGACATCGACAATAAGATGGTTGGTGACTTGCTGTCGTCGGAGAAGGGCAAACATTGTGGAAATGCCGGGAGCATACTACATGACGAAGAGTTTCGCCTTAGTGCACGGGAGTTTGTCCACTGCCATGCTTACAAGAGAGGGGAGCCCAACATGACAACCAAGGACTTCCGCGACTGGATTGAAGAAAGATTTGGTGTGTCAGTTTGCATTGAAACAGCTCGTGTCTGGCTACATGACCTGGGTTTCACGCAGAAGCATCACCACAAGACGGTGTATTTCGATGGCCATGAACGGGAGGATGTAGTTGCGTACAGAAAGGAGTATGTCAACAAGATGGACGAATTGGATCGACGATGCCTGTATCCAGGCCATACTCCTGAGCTCCTTCCAGGTGAGAAGCCTTTAATACAGATGAGTCTACCTTTTATGCAAACGCTGACCAGTCATCTCATTGGGGGGATGGAGCTCTGAGTAACTTGAAGCAAAAGTCGCTTGGGCAATCCGTCATGGTTTCTGACTTCATTGAGGAGGCAGGTGGAGAATACCTCAAACATGGTGGCGAAGAGGCACGTTTACGTCTGGAGACTCAACTGAGGGATATTTTGACAATGAAAAACTTCTTGTTCAGGTCGACAAAGCCATTGATATCTTTGATCCAGCAGCACAAGCTTTGTTCCTGTTCGACAATGCACCATCGCATAAGAAGTGCTCAGATGAGACATTAAATGCAGAGAAAATGAATGTTCGGCCTGGTGGAAAACAACCTGTCATGACCTTCCTTGCGGCTTCCTCAGGCTGTAGGGATTCTAGGGTGGTTCTGTTAGCCAGGACAAACCCAATTACTGAGCCTCTGTCAGCTGAATCGAGCTTAGCTGCGAGCGTCCCTGCCACAATTTTGTCGACTTGTGATGTCTGTTTAGACATAGTTTTTTTCTCAACTTTAGAGCGCTGAACAGACAAAATGCCACCAAACCTAACTCTAACACACTTTTGCCTATACCTCTGCTTATACATTGCGCATGCGCACTACACAACAAACACAATAATGTCTAGGATAGTCACAACATGTCAGGGTAGTCTCTATTTCTTCTGTGGAAAGAACTTGAGAGCGTCTCGGGCCGGGGCAAGGGTATAGTCTTTTAGGTGTATCTCGTCGACTGGTAACTCAGCTGGAACACTATCAAACGATCTCAGACCTCTCACAAGCACAATGAACTCTGTGCTGTCATCCACACATGTGACAATAGCTTCTCCTCACAGTGTTTTAATGTCGTGCTCTGGCAGCTCAGCCTCATGCCCCAGGAGTTTGAAAGACACCCTGAGTGCATCGTGGTAGGGCTGTCGACTCTCTCTGACACAGTGTTTGAAGAGGAGTTCAAGCTTGTGTATCATCTCTGCGCTTCTACCGTCGTTGAACTCTTCTTGGATCTTGTGGGTGGCCACATACTCCATACACTTTCCTGTTTCTGTGGCTGTCACAGTAGGGTATCTGTTCTTCAGAACTTCAGCTAAGGCTACGTATACACTAGCCGTGGTGGGAGCGCACATTGCTGCCTGTAATCTTCTTTTCTTTTGATGGAGAGTAACAAAGGATTCAACAGCGGATGCTGCTTTGCTCTCTGGGAGATATTTCAGAGCTTCAAAACCGATCCTATCGATTGCTTCTGCTAAACCGACTCTATCCATCTGGTGATGTGGTGGGTGTGTCTCGTGATCCAGGAAGTTTACAGCATCTGCATCAGCATAGTACCCCCACACACTCCCCAAGCTCTCTCTCTCTAAACAGTTCATTCTACTTCAAACTATACATGTATGTGTGGTCTAGTACAACATTCCAAACAATCAATATACTAATCCAATAAGTTCTGTGGTATCTTCAGCGCTGTGGCGGAACAGGTGTGGCTATGAGGAGTGGCTCCCAGAGTGTAAGCCATTCTGAAGCAATGTTGGATGTGTATGTAGGTCCACACAGCGACCCAAAGGGGTGTTCAGGGGTGCCTTTTAGCTCTCCTCCGTCTGTTGACTCCATCCCAGCATCACCAGCAGTAGCCTTGGCCTCTGTAGGGGTGAGATATTTAAAGTACATTACACAATCTCGTGCCTGTGGTGTGCTCACCTCCTTGTTCTCCAATAGTCAGCTTCATTTCTGCAATTTTGGTAGCTGCATCTATAGCTTCTTTAAAATCACCTGTCCAGGTGTATTTAACAGGGTGGTGGTGGTTCATGAAATCTACTTCTTTGGTCACTACAACTTTCCCAGTGCCAGCTTCAAAGTGGACACCTTCTGTGTCCTTTCTATAGATGGCATACCCAAGTGCCTCAAAGTTGAGCGGTATCAGGGCAAATGGGGGGGCGTGACTCGCGTTGTCGTCCAGTTTGCCGTTGGCAAATGCAGGTGGAATAAGGGTGACAGCGTAATAGTTTTCAACACCCTCAGATTCCTGGCTGATATAGAACACAGATGCAAATGTGTGTGCTCCAACTCTAGCGCCATTGACCTGGTGCACCTGGCTGTACGATAGCCACAGGTTGTCTGACCCAGCTGTGGCCTGGAAGGCTGTTGTAAATGGGATACACTTGTACCCTTCTTCTCCACAGAAGACACTCAACTCAGTGGCTGTGGGAGGTGGTATGATCACCTCTGCACCGACTTCAAACCCTTCAAACGCGCCTGTCGCAGTCTTGACGATTAGGTTCTTCTTAGCTGGTTGTGCCACCAAGAAGCTAGCACCATTGTTGCCCTGGGTGACTATTGCAATCACGATAGAGTGCGTCATAGCTCTGTATTTCTTGATATCTGCACTAGCGCGGGTTAGTTGTTGTGTAGCAGTCTCAACTGTCTCTACAGCCGCTGCCTTGAATCTAGCTAACTCTTTCTTAGTCCTTTTCAGTGTAGCTTTTCTACAAATCATTGTGGGTGTGGCTAGGTCGCGTGATGTTGAAATTGTTAGAGTCTCCCACCTTATTTATGGCCTCAGCCAGAGGTAAATTGTGTACTGGCCCAGACTGCGACGAGAATACTGAGCATCATGTACTCTCAAATACTACTGTGCAAGCTGATCAGAACCAGTCGTCGTGGATAAACAACATCCTGACCCACTTTGACTCTGAACTAGCTGCCTCTCCCCACACTATAGACTCAACTGATGGTCATGAACCTGTAACTCTGTTCCTTGATTCAAAGGCGAGCACTAAAGTCAGCAAAGGAAAGGTGTCTACCCCTCTGGCTTGTTTGGTTGTCCCTCATGCAGATGGTGGGCACGGTTGGCACATCTATCACCTACTTGGCTTAGATGACAATAAGGCTCCAAATGCTTTTAAAGAGCTGACCGGAAACCTTGCTGATTTAGCCCAGGGCGCCCAGATAGAGGGGGAAGCAAGCGTCCCAGTCCATGCTGAACTCGGTTCATCGTTTGGCGATACAATCAAGAAGGTTGGGAGTGGGATATTCAAGTTCTTGACTCACACAGTGACTGGTGGCCTAAGCAATGTGTTAGGTAGTGTCATTGGTGGATTGTTGTAAACTTTATATCAAACATATTGTGCACAATGCTCAATGGGGGTGAAGGGGGTTATTTTCTGCTAAAGTGTCACTCAATGTTCCTCCACGGGAGGTTATCTGGGTCAAGGGCGAGATCTGGATATTCAGACTGTGGTAGTCCATCTAGGAGGGTCTGCAAGTCTCTCTTCAAGTGTTGGGGTGTGGTGATTTGATAGTCAGGGGACATCCGCTGGTTCTGTGGTTTGTTTAGAGTGTATTCACGGAATCTGCAGGTGGAGTATACACAATTAATTGCATAGGTACTTTACTTTAATTAAGTGTTGTTTACATACCTCGCCTCAAACTCAAGCACTCTAGTGCTGTCTCCTTTGAGTAGCTCCAGGGGGGTGTAGTTTGAGAGTATTATTGTGAAACCTGCATACCTAACAGTGGTTTGTCCCTGCAGTTTCTTTGCAACTCTGATCTTGTTCTTTGGTCCACCCTCTGTAATCATGTTAAATTCTGGGGGAGGGATACTGGATATCAGGTGGATGTGTGCTTCATCAAGTAGCCATATAGCATCTGATGCTTTCTGGCCAAAGGCACAGGCTGTGAAAGCTGAACTGTGCTCTGCTGCAACGTTAAAGCAGCGTGGATAAAACACACTCTCCAGCAGCTCCTTAAAGGTGGTTTTCCCAGCATTTGGGACACCTTTTATGAAAATCTGCTTAGCCTTTCTCACTCTGGGGTACATGTATGTTGATAGATGGGTAATGAGCATCTTTGCTTCTCTGGGAGACATCCTTGCTCTAAGCCAAGCGCACAACTCAGCTTGTGCAACCCCAGGTACATAGGGTCCCTTGGGTGAAGGTGGAGCAGAATCAAAAGAGTCCTCGTTTAGGTCTCTATCTATCTCTTTGATCTTTGCATCACTGAACATGAATCCAAGGGGATTACTCTCTTTCCATCTAAGTGAGGTAAGCACTGATCTAGGGTCTCTGTGTTTGGTGCCACTTTTGCCAGGGGCTTTCTTGCACTGGTGGTATACAAACTTCATGGCAGTTATTTCCTGTCTTTGTTTGAGGGTACACCCTGATTCTGCCTCACCCAATATAGGGTTTTCTGGTGGGGGAATAGGTGTGGTTTCTAGAGGTGTCACTGTTTCGAGAAGAATAGGGTGTTGTCTCTGTGCCACCTCTGAGAGCCAATAGGTGAGGTGTTGGCTGTATACAGCTATTTTACATGTAAACTTGCTCTCTAAAGAGCCTAGAGTCCGCATAGAGAGGTGGCTTCTTTTGTTGGCAGCTGTTTTTATGGTGTAGGCAAGTATCTTCTCAGCATGTGATTGGGTTGAGATCATAGGATCTCCTGGGCCTTTCTGTTTCATTGCTTTCTCCCTGATGTGGGTGTTGTTCACTTGTATGTGTATGTGATCACTAGCATGGTATTTGGTGAGCTTAGGTTTGTAATGGTGTCCCATTGGTACTTGGCCTCTGTTGGCCAGCATCATGAGCCCAATGTGTATGTGGGCATTTCCCTTGAGGGTTGGCTTTGAGACTGCTGCATACCCAGAGGCCATTTCGTCTGCTGCTGCTGCTGTGTGGTGCTCAGTCTGCAGGGGGGGGGACTACATCAGGTTCTTGAGGCTCTTCCTTCTTCTTGCTTCTCTGCTTGCCCGGGTGTGTCTCTATACAACTGCTGTAAACTAGTGGGATGGCATTTATCTCTCTCATCATTGCTTCAAGGTTGTTTTGTATGTGTGGCAGGCTGAGGACTGCCCTCATGTATGTTTCAGGTGTAGCCATATTCACAGAGGATGTAATGGTAATAAAGGCACAGTGGAACTGGTGCCCCAGGTTGTCTCTCTCTGCACCCTGTATTCCAGCTATGAGGTGGTGGTGGGTGAGGTCCCAGGTTTTGCATCTTTTGTCATTACATTTAGGTGTGACTGACAAGGCTTCCTGTATACTCTCACCAATTTTGTTTGGTGCTACTATGCATGGTAGGCCTTCTTCAATAAACTTTGCTGCATCTGCACATCCATAGGCAAAATGTGGCAGTACAGGGTGTGTGGTCTGAGTGAATACAGAGTCTCCCTCTTCAATAGCAGCATATAATGCAGCATTAGACTGCATACTGTATGAGGCTTTGTATAGCTCTGTGAGGTTTTCTGTATTGTTTTGGTCCCATGCTTTCTGAAGGATTTGTTTCCTGTATTCTTTCAGGGTCTGGTCAAAGCCACCATATAGGCTGAATATGGGGAGTAGAAATGGGGCTGATTCACCCTCTACTTTTAGGTCAAAGTGTTTGTCTGTCCCAATGTCTGAGAAGAAGTTGACAGCAAGTTTGGACTTTAGCTGGGTGGACCAGTAGTGCCAGTTACTGTGTATTTCAGGTACAGGGGTGTCTGGGTGTCTGTGACTCACAGTGGCTGCTGCTAGAAGCAGATCTTGCCCCTGATCAAAGCTGTAGGTGAGGGTCTCTCCACTGATCTTGAGGCATGCTATCTGTGATTTTTTAAACTGTTGTCTAGTGGGTTTGGTGAGAGCTGAGATTGCCACCCCATGGTACATTTCTTGTAACCTCCACTTGGGAACAGCAAAGGCCCTGTTCACTGTATCAGGTGTTATTTGGTTTTGACAGATTTTGATTGAGAGTTGTTCCTCTTGCTGTATCTTTGTCACTAACCACCAGAAAGGGGCCTCAATCTCATCTACGTCTCGCCTCACAGCTAGGAAGAGGGTCTGGGAGAGTAACTGTACACTCTGCCTGTCTAGGTAGAGGTTGCTACACTTATACCCATACAGGCACCTGATCCAGTTCTCACTCCATTTGTGTTTGACATATTGCAGTATCTTGGCATATGCTCTCTTAAACCTTCCTCTGAGTGCAGCTGTTTGCACCTCTCCAAGTATGTCTGACACACACTTATCTGTTGCTCCAGGGATAGGATATTTGCTAGTGGGTGGTGGTTCAATGGCTGGCATCTGTGTCAGCATGCTAGTAGGGTAATATTCTCTGTGTATGTCAAGAGCTCTGAAGAACTGTTGGTGAAGGTTGGGGGTAGTAGGAATATTCCCAGAGAAGTGTTGGCCAGAGAGGGTGATATATATCACTCCATTTATGTGAGGGTTGTTTACCTCTGAGGCATTTATAGCAGACCATTTGTTGTGACTCTTCAGAAAGGCTATGTATCCCTTAAGGTGACAGTATGCTTCCAGTTCAAATGTTGTCCCCCAGGACCCCTCACCCATGACTTTCTGTAACTCTGTGTCTGCAGCCTTTGCTGATGTGTGGTGTATTTTACATTCAGAGTGATGTTGCATTATTTGGTTCTTAATCACTGGCCAATCACTTACTTTGCCAGGTTGCATGACACCTTGTGGATGTTTGGACACAGCAATAGCTCTGTACAGGCAGTTTCCATCTGCTAATGTATTTATTGGTCTCAGGTGCTTCTGGATTTCTCGCAGTGTACCTCTGCCAGCCTTTTCTAGGCCATAGGTGATCATCACTTCTGGTTCTTCTGCAATAGAGGCCTGTTCTAGCTGTGATGTTTCTATTTGTTGCTTGATGGTATTCTGGATGTTAGCAATGTCTGCCACTTTGGACAATAGGCTCTGTTCTTCCTCTTCATCTGAACTGTTGAGTTCCCCAACCTGCTCCAAGAGGCTTTCTCTTACTCTCTTAAGGATTGTGGGTGCAGCTCCCTTGGTGGGGGTAGATTGCATAGGGAGTGTCAGTTGCTTATGTCTCTTGACTGGTGTTGTAATACTTTCTGCATCACTTTCCTCTTGTCCTTCAGATTCACTAGAGTCTAGAATGAATGTCACCCTTTTCTTTGCTCTAGTAGGTGAGGGTGTTGGGGTGGATTGTGTACTTACCTCAGGTGAGGGTGTATAGATGCACCCATAGTTTAGCCCTGGGCTGTCAGGTGGAGTAGTGTTTGCTTGTGTGTCTGCTGTTTCCATCTGAAGCACTTCTGCTTTACTGTGGACTGGTGTTTGGTGTAGACCTTCATATTCAAATTGGGTTTGGAACTCCTCTCTGATCTGCTGTTGGTCTCTCACTGCCTGTTCAATAGCCTCTTGGTGCCACCTTTTCTCTGTGTTATATTGCACCTGCAATTCTAACCTCTGGACTGCTAGGCTGTGTTGGTATGCAGTGAACATTTCTTTTTCATAGCTGGTCATGTGTTGGTTGGTGGGTTTAGGGTGGTTTTTTTTGTATATTCTGTTGAATTGGGCCTGTGTTGAGTGGGCTTGAAAGATAGGTGGCCTAGGTGGTTTGTCTTTGTAGTGGTAGTCAGCTGCTTGTATTTGGTCTTGCATTGCTCTAAGCAAGGTATCCCTCCTTGTTAATCTCTCTCCCTGTGTTGAGCATTGAGTCCTCATTGGGGGTGTAATAGCTAGTGTGTGGGTAGGGGGGCTTCTTGGGGGTGCTGTGTAGAGTTGTGATATTGGAGGTGGGAGGGGTGGAGGTGTTTCTTCCATTGTTACATCACACATATTGGGGGGGTGCTTAATTGGTGGAGGGGTGCCTTGTTCAACTGATTCATCATTTATGAAATCTACCATAGACTCACTTGCACTGTTACTACTCTCTGTTTCTGATGTGCTATTGTGCTCTGCCTCTGTAAGAATAAACTCTGTGTGTTTGTGTGTGTGCATGTGTGCAGTGGTGTTCATGTGTATCTCTGCAGGATGCTTTCAAGCTCTGTCTTAACTCTTTACCGACCGTAGACGCGTATACGCGTCTTCAATTAAATTTCACGTACGACCAAAGACGCGTATACGCGTCCGTAATACTCGCAGTACTGTTAACTACGGCACAGCGGCAGCGCTTACCTTGGGGCTTTCCCTACTGCCATAATCACATTCCTTATGAAGTAGACTTCCGCCTTTTGGAATGCAATCAAATCACGCAATACAAAAATAATGAATAAAAGCGGCATGAATATACACATGTTGCAGCTGTATCAACTGAGGCCACGCTCTGCAACAGGACTTACAACAGCTAGTAATCAGCTAATTCTCAGATTGTAGACACAGTCTAGATGGCTTCTGGTGGTTGTAGTTACACTGTTGAGGAGGTCTGCAACTTGATTGGAGGGGATGATGGCGATCAAGAGTTTCTGTTCCCAGGAAGCGATGATGATTTCGGGATGAGCGACCTAGAGCCAGACTCCGATGCCCTAGACAAAGAGCAAGGTAAATAAATAAAAAAAAAAACACATGTAGAAAGAAATAGTTACTGTGAACACTATCCTATAGGCAGGTCCCCATCACCAGAAGCGCCCTCTAATGAAACAACACCTGAGGCCCACCTATCCGATCCCACTTCAAGCAGTGAGAGCGAGGGAGAACAAGGTAAGCTTACTGGTCAGAGACAGGACACAGAAAACTTACACCAGTTACATCCATCTTGTAGAGAGTTCACAGACACCACCCTCTGGAGGAGCCCAAGGAGGGCGAGGTCTTCGAAGTGGGCGAGAATTCCAACGAACCCCAGGAGCCCGAGGAGGGTGTGGAACCCCAGGCGGGCGAGGAGCCCGAGGAGCACCAGGAGCCCGAGGACCCCCAGGCGGGCGTGGAACCCCAGGAGCCCGAGGAGGGCGTGGAACCCCAGGAGCCCGAGGAGGGCGTGGAACCCCAGGCGGTCGAGGAGGGCGTGGAACCCCAGGCGGTCGAGGAGCCCGAGGAGCCCCAGGAGCCCGAGGAACCCCAGGCGGGCGTGGAACCCCAGGAGCCCGAGGAGAGCGTGGAACTCCAGGCGGGCGAGGAGCCCGAGGAGCCCGAGGAGAGCGTGGAACCCCAGGCAGGCGAGGAACCCCAGGAGGGCGACGGGCACGAGGGCGAGGATGTATTCAAAACCAGCCTGAAGAGAGAGAGAGTGATTGGTCAGATGTACCTAGTGAGGTAGTAGTCGAGCCATTTGACCAACAAGTTGGCCCAACCTTCTCCACCAGCTCTGATCCCACTGAGATGTTTCTCGCATTTCTTACGCCGGAGCTGATCGACCACGTTGTCTTGGAGACGAATCGGTATGCCTCTCTTTGCCTTCGTTCCAGCCACACTGGCGATGGTCCGGTCCCTCAATGGGAGACAGACAGAGATGAGATGAAGGCTTACTTTGGGTTCTCCATTCTGATGGGAATAAACAAGCTCCCTGACCTCTACGACTACTGGTCGACAGATGAAGCACTCCATTACATCCCGGTGGCATCGCGGATTTCCAGAAAGCGCTTCCTTGAGATCCAGAGTTTCCTCCATTTTGCCAACAATGACAGCATTGTCAACAGGGGTGAACCCGGATTTGATCGGTTGGCCAAAGTACGTCCAGTCATCAATGCAGTGCGTCAGTCCTTCTTGGCCAATTATGAGCCTCACAAGGAGAACAGTGTCGATGAGGCCATGATTAAGTACAAAGGGCGCTCGGCGATGAAGCAGTACCTTCCAATGAAGCCGATAAAGCGTGGCTTTAAAGTGTGGGTGCGTGCTGACAGTCGAAATGGGTACATGTGCGATCTCGATGTATACACTGGGAAGGACGACTCCACCGAACGACACCTCGGGTCGAAGGTCGTCAAGCAGCTGTGCAGGCCACTAGAGGGTGCGAGATACCACATATACTTTGACAACTTCTTCTCCACCCTCGACCTCTTCGATGACCTCCTGCAAGATGGCCTGTACGCCTGTGGCACCTTCCGGAAAGACCGGAAGGGTATCCCTGCTGCCATCAGTGGGGTCCGTGCAGGTATTATTAATAACCAGTAGCACTCCTAACACCCACGTAATATGTTGGTATGTCTTGCATGGCCCGGGGGAGGTCATACTGTGTTGTAATCTGTAGGAGCATTCTGGAAATAATGGTAAAAGAATACATGTAAGAAACAGTAACTACACACACACAGTGGATAGGTTCTCTCTGCACGATAATAAAATTGTGCTTGTTATCAATTTCATTCTCGTGTGGAGAGTGGCTGAGATAAGGCTGAATTACAACACTTCTGTACTCGTAACAATGCAGGAGACTTGGAGAGGGGAGACTATGTCTTCAGGCAGCGGGAGAACCTAGTTCTGAGTGTGTGGCAGGACAAAAAGCCAGTCTACGTCATGTCGACTAACTCCCAGCCGAATGAGAGTGCCACAGTGAGACGGCGGAATCGTGACAGCACCACCCAGCAAGTACCATGTCCCCCGAGCGTAGTAGCCTACAATAAGTTCATGGGCGGGGTAGACAAGTCCGACCAGCTACGACACTACTACCCAGTCCGGTGCAAGACCAGAAAATTCTATAGATACATCTTCTGGTTTTTGTTCGACAGCTGTAGCGTCAACGCCTTTATCCTGATCCGGAACTTCCAGCCGGTCACAGATTCTACCATCCGGCAGATAACCCTCAAGAACTTCAGATTGAAGTTGGCAGAGGGCCTGATTGGGCCGTACAACTCTCGCCATCGCTACTCCCTCCCAGCACCTGTCAGAGCTCTAGCACTGAACTGCGGACCTGCAGCCAAGCGCCGAAGAACAGGTGCAGACTCCACTGGTGGGCACTACCCAGTAAGGCTCCCCAAACGCAGCAAGTGCGCTTACTGCTCCAATGTGAAACAGAGGAGATTCGATTCTTATGTCTGGTGTAGGCAGTGCGGGAAAGCCCTTTGTGTGGCTATACGTGACTCCCCAGACGGTCCCTCATGCTTTGAGCGCTACCACACGGAGTATCTGTGAAACTCATCTCTACCGTACACGACATTTTTTTGCTATATTATTCCTTGTATATGAGACACGTTCAACACTTCTATTCACCACAGGCATACTTATGTGCCCTCTGCAACACTAGAATCCCTCCACCCTGGCACTCCTAAGGGGTGCCTCACGCAAAGAGCGAGTTTTTCGTAGTAAAATAACTAATACAAACTTCATATCATTGACTGACCTCGTCATTCCAGAAGCGCGCGACTTGTCGTTGTCATCTCGCTATCCTTGCGTCTTAGATCAGCAGTTTCATTCCCGGTAGTGTTGCTCTGTCAAGTCTGCTGTCGGTTTGTCGCAACTTGTCACTATAAAAGTCCTACCGATCTCGAGTGGCAACGCGACAAAGCCAGGGGCATCATTCGCACGTGTTTGCGTAAAACTTATTACGGTCACATGCCAACTCGCGTGCGTTTCGGTATGGTCGGTAAAGAGTTAAGCTCTCCACAACTCTTGGCAACTCTAGAAAGAGTTGTCTTGACTGGACCTGTGTGGGGTGTGAGGTGTAGTGATGTGAGGGTAGGGTTCCCCTCTCTCACAGCACACCTGCACCCACTGTCTATCACTTTCTGTAGGTACTCTACTAAGTGCCCTTGTAACACATGTGTACATTTAGAGGCTATTTCATTTGCCCCACATGCCTTTGATAGTCTCTTCAAATTAGCTCTGGAGATTATGTGCTCACCTGGTATTTTGGCAGGCTGTTTCTCCTCCTTCTTTGCTGGTTTCTTGGTGGGTGTCTTGGTGCCCTTTTTGGGTTTAGCTTTAGATGCTTGTTTGGGGCTCTTGGGTGCTGGTGTTTGGGCTCTTACTGCTCTGAGTGTTTGTTGTGCATCTTTAGCAGCCTTCTCAGCCTTTTTAGCTGCTGCTTGTGCTGCCCTCTTGGCCTTTTCAGCCTTAGACAGTTTCCTGGGGGGAAAGGGGCAGGGTTAGTGGAATGTTAGGTGTCAGATGGGGAATGTGTTTTTGAGGAGTGTGCTTTGGGGAATGGGTTTTGGGGAATGTCTTTTTGCTTTTGGGGAATGTCTTTTTGCTTTTGGGGAAGGTCTAAATTGCATTTGGGGAGTGTCTATTTTTGGGGAATGTAACAGTGCTTACCTTTTTTTGCTAGGGTGCTCTGACTCTCCTTCAGCATCTGTTTCTTGAGCCACATCACTCTCAATATCTGTGTCTGCACCTGTAGGTGTCTTGTGTGTTCCCCTAGACCGGGATTGGCTCCTTGTAATTCTTGGTGTAGGTGTAGGCTTTGGTGTTTGGGTCCTTTTCCTTTTGTTTGGGGCACCACTGACTTTTTTGGTAGGTATGTTGTTTCCCTTTACAAGGGCCTGACCAATATCTGTTGGGTAGTACTGTATTAACTCTGCTGTGAGTGGGTCACCTGCATTTTCTTTAAATGCAGCATATTTCCCCCCAAACAATGCTGTCAGAGCCTGATGTGTGAGTGAGGTGCTGTCTGCTGGGGTGGGGTCTCCATCACTATAGTGGCCTATCACTCTCTGTACTGTGTGGCTAGTTAGCTCAGCTCTCACAGCAGTGAGTAGGGTTTGTGTGTCATACACAACAGACTGTCCACTTGACTGAGTGATTGTGACAGACCTAATCTTTGATTGTACTGGGGTCATGTCTCCAATAATGGTATTGGGTGAAATATTGGTTAGCATGTTTCTCAGGTCACAGCCATATTTAACAGCTGTAGTACCAGCAGGGGTGTTGGGGGGTTTGGCTGGATAGTTGTGTGCCCTTGTATGGGTGTCTACAAGTTCTTTCCACATAGTTTGTGACTCTGATGCCACAGATTTGGGTGTGTGCCCAAGGGGGGTTTCAGAACTCGGGATAGGCATATATCTGGCTGTTGGGCATTTGGGGCACACAATTTGGGCAAACCCAGGCAGTGGTTGATCAGGTATATTGAGGTATATATGTGCACAGAGCTCTGTGTGGCTACTCACTGCAGCTTTGTGCACTGGGGCTTTACACACTGGACACTGACCATACTGCTCTGAGAGTGGTTGAAGCCTAGGTGGTATCTGAGCAAGTGTCACAGTGTATTGGGGGGTTGTAAACTGACAGTAGAAGGCATGGAGTGCCAGTGTTTGGGCCTTTGTTCCAACTCCAGCAAACCCTTGGGCAACTATGCCCTTGTTACAACTGGGGCAAGGTGTGCTTTGTGTAGCACCTTTGGATATTGGGGTGAGGGATGTCTTGAGTGCGACTCCTGCTAGTGTGAGGCTGTAGGTGTGGCATTGGAAGCCCAACCCCCATTCAGAGGGTTGGCTGTGACTGAGCATAGCCAGAGAGGCCCCCCTGGTGTTGGCATGGACCCTCACAAACTCTTGTATTATGGATGGCCACCCATACAGAACACTGTCTACTTGGTCTTGCTTTGAGGGCTCTGTACCCTTGCAATAAGGGATGATGCCTGCGTGTCCCAGTGCGCACATACTTTCACTGTCTAAATCTACCCAAGCCAGAGTTGAAGCACAGTGTAACTGTGCTTTAGATATTTGGCCAGATGCTCTGTATTGGGCATAAAGGGCACTTATTGCTGAGGGGTTAATGGCTTCAGGGGTAGTGTTTGTGCGCATTGCCATCTGATATAGCAGCTCAGCTAGTCTCCCAGCTGTGGGTTTCTTCCCTAATGCTCTCTGACCCGTTGCTACAAAGGTAGACTCTGCACTTACTGGTGGTTTGTGTGCCATGATCACTGGAGGAGGTCTGTAGATTGGTTTGTGACTGTATCTGTAGCTGTGACCCCAACGAGTGTTGTCTCGCAGATTCCACTGCGCTTCCACTTTCTGCTGGCGATTTGTAGCCGGGTTTCGCTCCTGACAGTTATTCTAGTCTCTCCAGCGCGCAGGGTAGTTATATAGTAGCCTCCTTGCTGTGTAGTGATAGCTATATTAGCTGCACTCGCTGTTTGAACAGTAACTGTGTCTATAGCTACCTTTCTAGCAGATTTAACTGCAGGAAGGTTCTGTACAGATGCACTCATAGTGCAAAATGTAACTGATCTCTAGCCTGAAGTTGCTTTTTTTGTACTTGGCTGGAGTGATTTGGTTGGTCAGTTGTGTATTAGCCAATCATGTTACAGGTGTGTGCGCGCCTTTTTAGGTACTATCTCTCATTAGATCTAGTGGTTTATGGCTGCGCGCCTTTATAGATGATATTCACACAGTTCTCGCACGAGATGTCAATATTTTTGTGCCACACCCATGGGGTGATTTAGTGTGGGTGTGGCAAGAGGAATGTGTGGTGGGGGAATGTTGGGGAATGTATGGTGGGGAGTCTGTGGGGAATGTCTATGGGGAATGTATCTCGTGACAGCACGCGTGCTCTGTGAATGTCGTTGTGGAGATGGGGAATGTATGTGATTCCCTTTTTGAGGGCGTAATACCAGGAAGTGTATATTACGCCTAAAGTGGGGAATGTGGGAATGTGTTTTATTGAGAGGAAAGAGGCTGGGTCATTAGCATAAGCATGAAGTTGCCTCTGAAGCGCTTGGTGAATGCCTCAACGAGAGCTCATGGTGTTAAATGCAGTGCTGCTGCACTCAGAGATTTGTCAGGCATTCTACACACCCATCTCTGCCTTGTATTATCTGTGGCTGTTAGAATGTGTGAGCATAGAGGTGGCAAGAGAATATCTCTTAAAGATATAGAAGCAGCATGCGATATACACAGTGGTAAGTACAGAACTCAATATGAGTTAGATGTGTCCATTAATACTTCTTCTTTCTTGTTTTTCAGGACTTTGCTGAGGCCAGTTGTCTCAAGTGTCTGGAAGTGTCTGAATGCTCTAGTGTAGAGATCACATTTCTGTTGTGGTGTTTGTGCACTGTACTCTGCTTCTGACATGTACAGGTCCTCGATATTTTTGAAATCTGAAGGGTTGGCTAGATGCAGGGAAGGGATCAGTGCCTGGTTTATGTATGGCTTGCTCTCATCAGACTGTATGTGTGTGAGTTCAGAAGGGAGTGGCTTTTCCTTCCACTGGAGAACGTGGAATGCTCCATCATTGTAAACGAGGTGGTACTGTTGAGAAGAAACCCTGCTCCACTTCCAATCTAGTGATTTGGGAAACTTTATCTTAGTGGCAGCATAATACTGGGCATTTGGTATCTTTACTCTCTGTATTTTCACCTCAATTGTGACACCCATTGGTGCTCTCACTTTGGGAGACATGACTTGGGTGTATTTGGGGTCGTCAGCTTGGACATATACGATGGGCCCAGGCATTGCTTCGAGGAGTGCAAGTGTGTAGATGGTATTTTGTGGCATAACTATGTTTGTCAGTCGCTTAACCTCTGGTGCTGTGACAGCAGTCATGCTCAGGTCACAATCTAGGTAGTAATGTGCTGCTTTGTGCTCTCCCTCACCAGTGGTGACCTCAGCGACTTGCATTAGGGCAGTAGCCACCTGGTAATCTCGCCTGGCCAGGAATTCAGGCTTGTATTCTGTGAGAGAAGTGTAGATCTTCTGGAAAGGGGCTATGTCACTCTCTGGGACTACAGACTTGGTGGCTGTCTGTTCTTCAGCGATTACCTTCTCGATTGCTTTAGCAGATGAAACAAGTTCGATAGAGACTTTGGCAGTGACTCCCCTACTAGCAACAGTAACGTACACTGAAATGCCGTAATATTGGCTCTTCACACCGTTTAGTACCTGTACTGTCCGCGCAGCTGGAACAGCAATGTAACATCCAGGCCTGTGGAGCACTGGTGGTGTAAGGGTGATTTTCAATTCGCGAGCAACAGTGCAGTTGACTGCATCAGCGGCTGTATCGTAGGATGGTTCAGCTTGAGCTGCATACTTCAATAAGTCAATGCCATCAAACACTGACCACTCCTTTCCTTCTTCAGGGGGTGTTAGCAGAGTGGCATACGTCACTACGTCTTCTGGTTCTCCGTCTGGGTAACAGTCGACTTGGGTACCCCAACACATCCCTTTAAACTTAGGAACAGTAGGTTTGGTTACTTGTTTAAGAGTAGCAACAGTAGGATTTGGGGGGGTTGGAGTAGGTGTCGCCATTTTATCAATTAAACAATAATTATACTTCATTTGATCATGTGACTAGTGTAAAAGATAATCTTCCTGCGCTCCAAAGGTCCATAATGTAGCATTAGGCCTTTTCCAGTTATAGTGTACATCTGCGCTCTTGTTCCAGTCAGCCAATCGCGCATACACTCAGGGATGTGGATGGGTGCCTTGCTGTAGCCAGAATATAGTGTCTCAGTAATCAGTTTCTGCCCGGCAAACACAACAGTGAGACTCTCCTTTGGATATGTCAGCAGTGCGTAGATCTGTCCTTTAGCCTCAAGAGCCCGCAGGAAGACGTCAGTGTCAGCCTTTATGTACCCAACAGCCATTTTACCAGATATTTATCAGAGAATCTTTAATAACAGCTCATACATATGTATACTTCTACTACACTAACTACACTACACAATAGGGAGTCTCTGTCTCTCTCTCTCTCTGTTCTGCTCTTTAGTTCACAGTAAGGTATCCTTCGTACTCGTAGGCCCCTGCAGATGTAGTAACTTTGGCCATACTGCCAATAGTGGCAACCTTGACGTCTGTCTCAACGATGCCGTCAAATCCCAGGAGCAGACTTCCAATCATCACTGTGCGGTCACCAGCTCGCACACAGACCTCAAGCCTATTCTCATCAAGGATTTTAATGACGTGCTCGAGTGAACCGACGCTCCCTGAGATTGGGAACTTGTCTGCAACACTGAATAGGTACTCGTGCGCTCTAGCACCTGTTGGGCGTTCTCCATATATGAGGAGTGCTGCTTTACACGTGCCTCCTGTGCAGTCCCACAGAGCGAGAGTGACGAGGTCAGGTTTGGCAAGGGGTGTAGGTGGCATGTCTCTCTCCCCCATATGCATCCTAGGCCTCTTGGTTGCCATCCCCATTCCAGATGCTGTGCGCTTCTGCGCGACCCCTAGAGCAAAATGAAGGTTGTGTCGGAGCTGAGGGCAATCAGCGCGGTTTGTGCCCTCCATGACCTTCCTTGCGGCTTCCTCAGGCTGTAGGGATTCTAGGGTGGTTCTGTTAGCCAGGACAAACCCAATTACTGAGCCTCTGTCAGCTGAATCGAGCTTAGCTGCGAGCGTCCCTGCCACAATTTTGTCGACTTGTGATGTCTGTTTAGACATAGTTTTTTTCTCAACTTTAGAGCGCTGAACAGACAAAATGTCACCAAACCTAACTCTAACACACTTTTGCCTATACCTCTGCTTATACATTTTGCTCTAGGGGTCGCGCAGAAGCGCACAGCATCTGGAATGGGGATGGCAACCAAGAGGCCCTAGGATGCATATGGGGGAGAGAGACATGCCACCTACACCCCTTGCCAAACCTGACCTCGTCACTCTCGCTCTGTGGGACTGCACAGGAGGCACGTGTAAAGCAGCACTCCTCATATATGGAGAACGCCCAACAGGTGCTAGAGCGCACGAGTACCTATTCAGTGTTGCAGACAAGTTCCCAATCTCAGGGAGCGTCGGTTCACTCGAGCACGTCATTAAAATCCTTGATGAGAATAGGCTTGAGGTCTGTGTGCGAGCTGGTGACCGCACAGTGATGATTGGAAGTCTGCTCCTGGGATTTGACGGCATCGTTGAGACAGACGTCAAGGTTGCCACTATTGGCAGTATGGCCAAAGTTACTACATCTGCAGGGGCCTACGAGTACGAAGGATACCTTACTGTGAACTAAAGAGCAGAACAGAGAGAGAGAGAGACAGAGACTCCCTATTGTGTAGTGTAGTTAGTGTAGTAGAAGTATACATATGTATGAGCTGTTATTAAAGATTCTCTGATAAATATCTGGTAAAATGGCTGTTGGGTACATAAAGGCTGACACTGACGTCTTCCTGCGGGCTCTTGAGGCTAAAGGACAGATCTACGCACTGCTGACATATCCAAAGGAGAGTCTCACTGTTGTGTTTGCCGGGCAGAAACTGATTACTGAGTCCCTGAGTGTATGCGCGATTGGCTGACTGGAACAAGAGCGCAGATGTACACTATAACTGGAAATGGCCTAATGCTACATTATGGACCTTTGGAGCGCAGGAAGATTATCTTTTACACTAGTCACATGATCAAATGAAGTATAATTATTGTTTAATTGATAAAATGGCGACACCTACTCCAACCCCCCCAAATCCTACTGTTGCTACTCTTAAACAAGTAACCAAACCTACTGTTCCTAAGTTTAAAGGGATGTGTTGGGGTACCCAAGTCGACTGTTACCCAGACGGAGAACCAGAAGACGTAGTGACGTATGCCACTCTGCTAACACCCCCTGAAGAAGGAAAGGAGTGGTCAGTGTTTGATGGCATTGACTTATTGAAGTATGCAGCTCAAGCTGAACCATCCTACGATACAGCCGCTGATGCAGTCAACTGCACTGTTGCTCGCGAATTGAAAATCACCCTTACACCACCAGTGCTCCACAGGCCTGGATGTTACATTGCTGTTCCAGCTGCGCGGACAGTACAGGTACTAAACGGTGTGAAGAGCCAATATTACGGCATTTCAGTGTACGTTACTGTTGCTAGTAGGGGAGTCACTGCCAAAGTCTCTATCGAACTTGTTTCATCTGCTAAAGCAATCGAGAAGGTAATCGCTGAAGAACAGACAGCCACCAAGTCTGTAGTCCCAGAGAGTGACATAGCCCCTTTCCAGAAGATCTACACTTCTCTCACAGAATACAAGCCTGAATTCCTGGCCAGGCGAGATTACCAGGTGGCTACTGCCCTAATGCAAGTCGCTGAGGTCACCACTGGTGAGGGAGAGCACAAAGCAGCACATTACTACCTAGATTGTGACCTGAGCATGACTGCTGTCACAGCACCAGAGGTTAAGCGACTGACAAACATAGTTATGCCACAAAATACCATCTACACACTTGCACTCCTCGAAGCAATGCCTGGGCCCATCGTATATGTCCAAGCTGACGACCCCAAATACACCCAAGTCATGTCTCCCAAAGTGAGAGCACCAATGGGTGTCGCAATTGAGGTGAAAATACAGAGAGTAAAGATACCAAATGCCCAGTATTATGCTGCCACTAAGATAAAGTTTCCCAAATCACTAGATTGGAAGTGGAGCAGGGTTTCTTCTCAACAGTACCACCTCGTTTACAATGATGGAGCATTCCACGTTCTCCAGTGGAAGGAAAAGCCACTCCCTTCTGAACTCACACACATACAGTCTGATGAGAGCAAGCCATACATAAACCAGGCACTGATCCCTTCCCTGCATCTAGCCAACCCTTCAGATTTCAAAAATATCGAGGACCTGTACATGTCAGAAGCAGAGTACAGTGCACAAACACCACAACAGAAATGTGATCTCTACACTAGAGCATTCAGACACTTCCAGACACTTGAGACAACTGGCCTCAGCAAAGTCCTGAAAAACAAGAAAGAAGAAGTATTAATGGACACATCTAACTCATATTGAGTTCTGTACTTACCACTGTGTATATCGCATGCTGCTTCTATATCTTTAAGAGATATTCTCTTGCCACCTCTATGCTCACACATTCTAACAGCCACAGATAATACAAGGCAGAGATGGGTGTGTAGAATGCCTGACAAATCTCTGAGTGCAGCAGCACTGCATTTAACACCATGAGCTCTCGTTGAGGCATTCACCAAGCGCTTCAGAGGCAACTTCATGCTTATGCTAATGACCCAGCCTCTTTCCTCTCAATAAAACACATTCCCACATTCCCCACTTTAGGCGTAATATACACTTCCTGGTATTACGCCCTCAAAAAGGGAATCACATACATTCCCCATCTCCACAACGACATTCACAGAGCACGCGTGCTGTCACGAGATACATTCCCCATAGACATTCCCCACAGACTCCCCACCATACATTCCCCAACATTCCCCCACCACACATTCCCCTTGCCACACCCACACTAAATCACCCCATGGGTGTGGCACAAAAATATTGACATCTCGTGCGAGAACTGTGTGAATATCATCTATAAAGGCGCGCAGCCATAAACCACTAGATCTAATGAGAGATAGTACCTAAAAAGGCGCGCACACACCTGTAACATGATTGGCTAATACACAACTGACCAACCAAATCACTCCAGCCAAGTACAAAAAAAGCAACTTCAGGCTAGAGATCAGTTACATTTTGCACTATGAGTGCATCTGTACAGAACCTTCCTGCAGTTAAATCTGCTAGAAAGGTAGCTATAGACACAGTTACTGTTCAAACAGCGAGTGCAGCTAATATAGCTATCACTACACAGCAAGGAGGCTACTATATAACTACCCTGCGCGCTGGAGAGACTAGAATAACTGTCAGGAGCGAAACCCGGCTACAAATCGCCAGCAGAAAGTGGAAGCGCAGTGGAATCTGCTAGACAACACTCGTTGGGGTCACAGCTACAGATACAGTCACAAACCAATCTACAGACCTCCTCCAGTGATCATGGCACACAAACCACCAGTAAGTGCAGAGTCTACCTTTGTAGCAACGGGTCAGAGAGCATTAGGGAAGAAACCCACAGCTGGGAGACTAGCTGAGCTGCTATATCAGATGGCAATGCGCACAAACACTACCCCTGAAGCCATTAACCCCTCAGCAATAAGTGCCCTTTATGCCCAATACAGAGCATCTGGCCAAATATCTAAAGCACAGTTACACTGTGCTTCAACTCTGGCTTGGGTAGATTTAGACAGTGAAAGTATGTGCGCACTGGGACACGCAGGCATCATCCCTTATTGCAAGGGTACAGAGCCCTCAAAGCAAGACCAAGTAGACAGTGTTCTGTATGGGTGGCCATCCATAATACAAGAGTTTGTGAGGGTCCATGCCAACACCAGGGGGGCCTCTCTGGCTATGCTCAGTCACAGCCAACCCTCTGAATGGGGGTTGGGCTTCCAATGCCACACCTACAGCCTCACACTAGCAGGAGTCGCACTCAAGACATCCCTCACCCCAATATCCAAAGGTGCTACACAAAGCACACCTTGCCCCAGTTGTAACAAGGGCATAGTTGCCCAAGGGTTTGCTGGAGTTGGAACAAAGGCCCAAACACTGGCACTCCATGCCTTCTACTGTCAGTTTACAACCCCCCAATACACTGTGACACTTGCTCAGATACCACCTAGGCTTCAACCACTCTCAGAGCAGTATGGTCAGTGTCCAGTGTGTAAAGCCCCAGTGCACAAAGCTGCAGTGAGTAGCCACACAGAGCTCTGTGCACATATATACCTCAATATACCTGATCAACCACTGCCTGGGTTTGCCCAAATTGTGTGCCCCAAATGCCCAACAGCCAGATATATGCCTATCCCGAGTTCTGAAACCCCCCTTGGGCACACACCCAAATCTGTGGCATCAGAGTCACAAACTATGTGGAAAGAACTTGTAGACACCCATACAAGGGCACACAACTATCCAGCCAAACCCCCCAACACCCCTGCTGGTACTACAGCTGTTAAATATGGCTGTGACCTGAGAAACATGCTAACCAATATTTCACCCAATACCATTATTGGAGACATGACCCCAGTACAATCAAAGATTAGGTCTGTCACAATCACTCAGTCAAGTGGACAGTCTGTTGTGTATGACACACAAACCCTACTCACTGCTGTGAGAGCTGAGCTAACTAGCCACACAGTACAGAGAGTGATAGGCCACTATAGTGATGGAGACCCCACCCCAGCAGACAGCACCTCACTCACACATCAGGCTCTGACAGCATTGTTTGGGGGGAAATATGCTGCATTTAAAGAAAATGCAGGTGACCCACTCACAGCAGAGTTAATACAGTACTACCCAACAGATATTGGTCAGGCCCTTGTAAAGGGAAACAAAATACCTACCAAAAAAGTCAGTGGTGCCCCAAACAAAAGGAAAAGGACCCAAACACCAAAGCCTACACCTACACCAAGAATTACAAGGAGCCAATCCCGGTCTAGGGGAACACACAAGACACCTACAGGTGCAGACACAGATATTGAGAGTGATGTGGCTCAAGAAACAGATGCTGAAGGAGAGTCAGAGCACCCTAGCAAAAAAAGGTAAGCACTGTTACATTCCCCAAAAATAGACACTCCCCAAATGCAATTTAGACCTTCCCCAAAAGCAAAAAGACATTCCCCAAAACCCATTCCCCAAAGCACACTCCTCAAAAACACATTCCCCATCTGACACCCAACATTCCACTAACCCTGCCCCTTTCCCCCCAGGAAACTGTCTGAGGCTGAAAAGGCCAAGAGGGCAGCACAAGCAGCAGCTAAAAAGGCTGAGAAGGCTGCTAAAGATGCACAACAAACACTCAGAGCAGTAAGAGCCCAAACACCAGCACCCAAGAGCCCCAAACAAGCATCTAAAGCTAAACCCAAAAAGGGCACCAAGACACCCACCAAGAAACCAGCAAAGAAGGAGGAGAAACAGCCTGCCAAAATACCAGGTGAGCACATAATCTCCAGAGCTAATTTGAAGAGACTATCAAAGGCATGTGGGGCAAATGAAATAGCCTCTAAATGTACACATGTGTTACAAGGGCACTTAGTAGAGTACCTACAGAAAGTGATAGACAGTGGGTGCAGGTGTGCTGTGAGAGAGGGGAACCCTACCCTCACATCACTACACCTCACACCCCACACAGGTCCAGTCAAGACAACTCTTTCTAGAGTTGCCAAGAGTTGTGGAGAGCTTAAGACAGAGCTTGAAAGCATCCTGCAGAGATACACATGAACACCACTGCACACATGCACACACACAAACACACAGAGTTTATTCTTACAGAGGCAGAGCACAATAGCACATCAGAAACAGAGAGTAGTAACAGTGCAAGTGAGTCTATGGTAGATTTCATAAATGATGAATCAGTTGAACAAGGCACCCCTCCACCAATTAAGCACCCCCCCAATATGTGTGATGTAACAATGGAAGAAACACCTCCACCCCTCCCACCTCCAATATCACAACTCTACACAGCACCCCCAAGAAGCCCCCCTACCCACACACTAGCTATTATACCCCCAATGAGGACTCAATGCTCAACACAGGGAGAGAGATTAACAAGGAGGGATACCTTGCTTAGAGCAATGCAAGACCAAATACAAGCAGCTGACTACCACTACAAAGACAAACCACCTAGGCCACCTATCTTTCAAGCCCACTCAACATAGGCCCAATTCAACAGAATATACAAAAAAACCCACCCTAAACCCACCAACCAACACATGACCAGCTATGAAAAAGAAATGTTCACTGCATACCAACACAGCCTAGCAGTCCAGAGGTTAGAATTGCAGGTGCAATATAACACAGAGAAAAGGTGGCACCAAGAGGCTATTGAACAGGCAGTGAGAGACCAACAGCAGATCAGAGAGGAGTTCCAAACCCAATTTGAATATGAAGGTCTACACCAAACACCAGTCCACAGTAAAGCAGAAGTGCTTCAGATGGAAACAGCAGACACACAAGCAAACACTACTCCACCTGACAGCCCAGGGCTAAACTATGGGTGCATCTATACACCCTCACCTGAGGTAAGTACACAATCCACCCCAACACCCTCACCTACTAGAGCAAAGAAAAGGGTGACATTCATTCTAGACTCTAGTGAATCTGAAGGACAAGAGGAAAGTGATGCAGAAAGTATTATAACACCAGTCAAGAGACATAAGCAACTGACACTCCCTATGCAATCTACCCCCACCAAGGGAGCTGCACCCACAATCCTTAAGAGAGTAAGAGAAAGCCTCTTGGAGCAGGTTGGGGAACTCAACAGTTTAGATGAAGAGGAAGAACAGAGCCTATTATCCAAAGTGGCAGACATTGCTAACATCCAGAATACCATCAAGCAACAAATAGAAACATCACAGCTAGAACAGGCCTCTATTGCAGAAGAACCAGAAGTGATGATCACCTATGGCCTAGAAAAGGCTGACAGAGGTACACTGCGAGAAATCCAGAAGCACCTGAGACCAATAAATACATTAGCAGATGGAAACTGCCTGTACAGAGCTATTGCTGTGTCCAAACATCCACAAGGTGTCATGCAACCTGGCAAAGTAAGTGATTGGCCAGTGATTAAGAACCAAATAATGCAACATCACTCTGAATGTAAAATACACCACACATCAGCAAAGGCTGCAGACACAGAGTTACAGAAAGTCATGGGTGAGGGGTCCTGGGGGACAACATTTGAACTGGAAGCATACTGTCACCTTAAGGGATACATAGCCTTTCTGAAGAGTCACAACAAATGGTCTGCTATAAATGCCTCAGAGGTAAACAACCCTCACATAAATGGAGTGATATATATCACCCTCTCTGGCCAACACTTCTCTGGGAATATTCCTACTACCCCCAACCTTCACCAACAGTTCTTCAGAGCTCTTGACATACACAGAGAATATTACCCTACTAGCATGCTGACACAGATGCCAGCCATTGAACCACCACCCACTAGCAAATATCCTATCCCTGGAGCAACAGATAAGTGTGTGTCAGACATACTTGGAGAGGTGCAAACAGCTGCACTCAGAGGAAGGTTTAAGAGAGCATATGCCAAGATACTGCAATATGTCAAACACAAATGGAGTGAGAACTGGATCAGGTGCCTGTATGGGTATAAGTGTAGCAACCTCTACCTAGACAGGCAGAGTGTACAGTTACTCTCCCAGACCCTCTTCCTAGCTGTGAGGCGAGACGTAGATGAGATTGAGGCCCCTTTCTGGTGGTTAGTGACAAAGATACAGCAAGAGGAACAACTCTCAATCAAAATCTGTCAAAACCAAATAACACCTGATACAGTGAACAGGGCCTTTGCTGTTCCCAAGTGGAGGTTACAAGAAATGTACCATGGGGTGGCAATCTCAGCTCTCACCAAACCCACTAGACAACAGTTTAAAAAATCACAGATAGCATGCCTCAAGATCAGTGGAGAGACCCTCACCTACAGCTTTGATCAGGGGCAAGATCTGCTTCTAGCAGCAGCCACTGTGAGTCACAGACACCCAGACACCCCTGTACCTGAAATACACAGTAACTGGCACTACTGGTCCACCCAGCTAAAGTCCAAACTTGCTGTCAACTTCTTCTCAGACATTGGGACAGACAAACACTTTGACCTAAAAGTAGAGGGTGAATCAGCCCCATTTCTACTCCCCATATTCAGCCTATATGGTGGCTTTGACCAGACCCTGAAAGAATACAGGAAACAAATCCTTCAGAAAGCATGGGACCAAAACAATACAGAAAACCTCACAGAGCTATACAAAGCCTCATACAGTATGCAGTCTAATGCTGCATTATATGCTGCTATTGAAGAGGGAGACTCTGTATTCACTCAGACCACACACCCTGTACTGCCACATTTTGCCTATGGATGTGCAGATGCAGCAAAGTTTATTGAAGAAGGCCTACCATGCATAGTAGCACCAAACAAAATTGGTGAGAGTATACAGGAAGCCTTGTCAGTCACACCTAAATGTAATGACAAAAGATGCAAAACCTGGGACCTCACCCACCACCACCTCATAGCTGGAATACAGGGTGCAGAGAGAGACAACCTGGGGCACCAGTTCCACTGTGCCTTTATTACCATTACATCCTCTGTGAATATGGCTACACCTGAAACATACATGAGGGCAGTCCTCAGCCTGCCACACATACAAAACAACCTTGAAGCAATGATGAGAGAGATAAATGCCATCCCACTAGTTTACAGCAGTTGTATAGAGACACACCCGGGCAAGCAGAGAAGCAAGAAGAAGGAAGAGCCTCAAGAACCTGATGTAGTCCCCCCCCCTGCAGACTGAGCACCACACAGCAGCAGCAGCAGACGAAATGGCCTCTGGGTATGCAGCAGTCTCAAAGCCAACCCTCAAGGGAAATGCCCACATACACATTGGGCTCATGATGCTGGCCAACAGAGGCCAAGTACCAATGGGACACCATTACAAACCTAAGCTCACCAAATACCATGCTAGTGATCACATACACATACAAGTGAACAACACCCACATCAGGGAGAAAGCAATGAAACAGAAAGGCCCAGGAGATCCTATGATCTCAACCCAATCACATGCTGAGAAGATACTTGCCTACACCATAAAAACAGCTGCCAACAAAAGAAGCCACCTCTCTATGCGGACTCTAGGCTCTTTAGAGAGCAAGTTTACATGTAAAATAGCTGTATACAGCCAACACCTCACCTATTGGCTCTCAGAGGTGGCACAGAGACAACACCCTATTCTTCTCGAAACAGTGACACCTCTAGAAACCACACCTATTCCCCCACCAGAAAACCCTATATTGGGTGAGGCAGAATCAGGGTGTACCCTCAAACAAAGACAGGAAATAACTGCCATGAAGTTTGTATACCACCAGTGCAAGAAAGCCCCTGGCAAAAGTGGCACCAAACACAGAGACCCTAGATCAGTGCTTACCTCACTTAGATGGAAAGAGAGTAATCCCCTTGGATTCATGCTCAGTGATGCAAAGATCAAAGAGATAGATAGAGACCTAAACGAGGACTCTTTTGATTCTGCTCCACCTTCACCCAAGGGACCCTATGTACCTGGGGTTGCACAAGCTGAGTTGTGCGCTTGGCTTAGAGCAAGGATGTCTCCCAGAGAAGCAAAGATGCTCATTACCCATCTATCAACATACATGTACCCCAGAGTGAGAAAGGCTAAGCAGATTTTCATAAAAGGTGTCCCAAATGCTGGGAAAGCCACCTTTAAGGAGCTGCTGGAGAGTGTGTTTTATCCACGCTGCTTTAACGTTGCAGCAGAGCACAGTTCAGCTTTCACAGCCTGTGCCTTTGGCCAGAAAGCATCAGATGCTATATGGCTACTTGATGAAGCACACATCCACCTGATATCCAGTATCCCTCCCCCAGAATTTAACATGATTACAGAGGGTGGACCAAAGAACAAGATCAGAGTTGCAAAGAAACTGCAGGGACAAACCACTGTTAGGTATGCAGGTTTCACAATAATACTCTCAAACTACACCCCCCTGGAGCTACTCAAAGGAGACAGCACTAGAGTGCTTGAGTTTGAGGCGAGGTATGTAAACAACACTTAAAGTAAAGTACCTATGCAATTAATTGTGTATACTCCACCTGCAGATTCCGTGAATACACTCTAAACAAACCACAGAACCAGCGGATATCCCCTGACTATCAAATCACCACACCCCAACACTTGAAGAGAGACTTGCAGACCCTCCTAGATGGACTACCACAGTCTGAATATCCAGATCTCGCCCTTGACCCAGATAACCTCCCGTGGAGGAACATTGAGTGACACTTTAGCAGAAAATAACCCCCTTCACCCCCATTAAGCATTGTGCACAATATGTTTGATATAAAGTTTACAACAATCCACCAATGACACTACCTAACACATTGCTTAGGCCACCAGTCACTGTGTGAGTCAAGAACTTGAATATCCCACTCCCAACCTTCTTGATTGTATCGCCAAACGATGAACCGAGTTCAGCATGGACTGGGACGCTTGCTTCCCCCTCTATCTGGGCGCCCTGGGCTAAATCAGCAAGGTTTCCGGTCAGCTCTTTAAAAGCATTTGGAGCCTTATTGTCATCTAAGCCAAGTAGGTGATAGATGTGCCAACCGTGCCCACCATCTGCATGAGGGACAACCAAACAAGCCAGAGGGGTAGACACCTTTCCTTTGCTGACTTTAGTGCTCGCCTTTGAATCAAGGAACAGAGTTACAGGTTCATGACCATCAGTTGAGTCTATAGTGTGGGGAGAGGCAGCTAGTTCAGAGTCAAAGTGGGTCAGGATGTTGTTTATCCACGACGACTGGTTCTGATCAGCTTGCACAGTAGTATTTGAGAGTACATGATGCTCAGTATTCTCGTCGCAGTCTGGGCCAGTACACAATTTACCTCTGGCTGAGGCCATAAATAAGGTGGGAGACTCTAACAATTTCAACATCACGCGACCTAGCCACACCCACAATGATTTGTAGAAAAGCTACACTGAAAAGGACTAAGAAAGAGTTAGCTAGATTCAAGGCAGCGGCTGTAGAGACAGTTGAGACTGCTACACAACAACTAACCCGCGCTAGTGCAGATATCAAGAAATACAGAGCTATGACGCACTCTATCGTGATTGCAATAGTCACCCAGGGCAACAATGGTGCTAGCTTCTTGGTGGCACAACCAGCTAAGAAGAACCTAATCGTCAAGACTGCGACAGGCGCGTTTGAAGGGTTTGAAGTCGGTGCAGAGGTGATCATACCACCTCCCACAGCCACTGAGTTGAGTGTCTTCTGTGGAGAAGAAGGGTACAAGTGTATCCCATTTACAACAGCCTTCCAGGCCACAGCTGGGTCAGACAACCTGTGGCTATCGTACAGCCAGGTGCACCAGGTCAATGGCGCTAGAGTTGGAGCACACACATTTGCATCTGTGTTCTATATCAGCCAGGAATCTGAGGATGTTGAAAACTATTACGCTGTCACCCTTATTCCACCTGCATTTGCCAACGGCAAACTGGACGACAACGCGAGTCACGCCCCCCCATTTGCCCTGATACCGCTCAACTTTGAGGCACTTGGGTATGCCATCTATAGAAAGGACACAGAAGGTGTCCACTTTGAAGCTGGCACTGGGAAAGTTGTAGTGACCAAAGAAGTAGATTTCATGAACCACCACCACCCTGTTAAATACACCTGGACAGGTGATTTTAAAGAAGCTATAGATGCAGCTACCAAAATTGCAGAAATGAAGCTGACTATTGGAGAACAAGGAGGTGAGCACACCACAGGCACGAGATTGTGTAATGTACTTTAAATATCTCACCCCTACAGAGGCCAAGGCTACTGCTGGTGATGCTGGGATGGAGTCAACAGACGGAGGAGAGCTAAAAGGCACCCCTGAACACCCCTTTGGGTCGCTGTGTGGACCTACATACACATCCAACATTGCTTCAGAATGGCTTACACTCTGGGAGCCACTCCTCATAGCCACACCTGTTCCGCCACAGCGCTGAAGATACCACAGAACTTATTGGATTAGTATATTGATTGTTTGGAATGTTGTACTAGACCACACATACATGTATAGTTTGAAGTAGAATGAACTGTTTAGAGAGAGAGAGCTTGGGGAGTGTGTGGGGGTACTATGCTGATGCAGATGCTGTAAACTTCCTGGATCACGAGACACACCCACCACATCACCAGATGGATAGAGTCGGTTTAGCAGAAGCAATCGATAGGATCGGTTTTGAAGCTCTGAAATATCTCCCAGAGAGCAAAGCAGCATCCGCTGTTGAATCCTTTGTTACTCTCCATCAAAAGAAAAGAAGATTACAGGCAGCAATGTGCGCTCCCACCACGGCTAGTGTATACGTAGCCTTAGCTGAAGTTCTGAAGAACAGATACCCTACTGTGACAGCCACAGAAACAGGAAAGTGTATGGAGTATGTGGCCACCCACAAGATCCAAGAAGAGTTCAACGACGGTAGAAGCGCAGAGATGATACACAAGCTTGAACTCCTCTTCAAACACTGTGTCAGAGAGAGTCGACAGCCCTACCACGATGCACTCAGGGTGTCTTTCAAACTCCTGGGGCATGAGGCTGAGCTGCCAGAGCACGACACTAAAACACTGTGGGGAGAAGCTATTGTCACATGTGTGGATGACAGCACAGAGTTCATTGTGCTTGTGAGAGGTCTGAGATCGTTTGATAGTGTTCCAGCTGAGTTACCAGTCGACGAGATACACCTAAAAGACTATACCCTTGCCCCGGCCCGATACGCTCTCAAGTTCTTTCCACAGAAGAAATAGAGACTACCCTGACATGTTGTGACTATCCTAGACATTATTGTGTTTGTTGTGTAGTGCGCATGCGCAATGTATAAGCAGAGGTATAGGCAAAAGTGTGTTAGAGTTAGGTTTGGTGACATTTTGTCTGTTCAGCGCTCTAAAGTTGAGAAAAAAACTATGTCTAAACAGACATCACAAGTCGACAAAATTGTGGCAGGGACGCTCGCAGCTAAGCTCGATTCAGCTGACAGAGGCTCAGTAATTGGGTTTGTCCTGGCTAACAGAACCACCCTAGAATCCCTACAGCCTGAGGAAGCCGCAAGGAAGGTCATGGAGGGCACAAACCGCGCTGATTGCCCTCAGCTCCGACACAACCTTCATTTTGCTCTAGGGGTCGCGCAGAAGCGCACAGCATCTGGAATGGGGATGGCAACCAAGAGGCCTAGGATGCATATGGGGGAGAGAGACATGCCACCTACACCCCTTGCCAAACCTGACCTCGTCACTCTCGCCCTGTGGGACTGCACAGGAGGCACGTGTAAAGCAGCACTCCTCATATATGGAGAACGCCCAACAGGTGCTAGAGCGCATGAGTACCTATTCAGTGTTGCAGACAAGTTCCCAATCTCAGGGAGCGTCGGTTCACTCGAGCACGTCATTAAAATCCTTGATGAGAATAGGCTTGAGGTCTGTGTGCGAGCTGGTGACCGCACAGTGATGATTGGAAGTCTGCTCCTGGGATTTGACGGCATCGTTGAGACAGACGTCAAGGTTGCCACTATTGGCAGTATGGCCAAAGTTACTACATCTGCAGGGGCCTACGAGTACGAAGGATACCTTACTGTGAACTAAAGAGCAGAACAGAGAGAGAGAGAGACAGAGACTCCCTATTGTGTAGTGTAGTTAGTGTAGTGGAAGTATACATATGTATGAGCTGTTATTAAAGATTCTCTGATAAATATCTGGTAAAATGGCTGTTGGGTACATAAAGGCTGACACTGATGTCTTCCTGCGGGCTCTTGAGGCTAAAGGACAGATCTACGCACTGCTGACATATCCAAAGGAGAGTCTCACTGTTGTGTTTGCCGGGCAGAAACTGATTACTGAGACACTATATTCTGGCTACAGCAAGGCACCCATCCCTGAGTGTATGCGCGATTGGCTGACTGGAACAAGAGCGCAGATGTACACTATAACTGGAAAAGGCCTAATGCTACATTATGGACCTTTGGAGCGCAGGAAGATTATCTTTTACACTAGTCACATGATCAAATGAAGTATAATTATTGTTTAATTGATAAAATGGCGACACCTACTCCAACCCCCCCAAATCCTACTGTTGCTACTCTTAAACAAGTAACCAAACCTACTGTTCCTAAGTTTAAAGGGATGTGTTGGGGTACCCAAGTCGACTGTTACCCAGACGGAGAACCAGAAGACGTAGTGACGTATGCCACTCTGCTAACACCCCCTGAAGAAGGAAAGGAGTGGTCAGTGTTTGATGGCATTGACTTATTGAAGTATGCAGCTCAAGCTGAACCATCCTACGATACAGCCGCTGATGCAGTCAACTGCACTGTTGCTCGCGAATTGAAAATCACCCTTACACCACCAGTGCTCCACAGGCCTGGATGTTACATTGCTGTTCCAGCTGCGCGGACAGTACAGGTACTAAACGGTGTGAAGAGCCAATATTACGGCATTTCAGTGTACGTTACTGTTGCTAGTAGGGGAGTCACTGCCAAAGTCTCTACCGAACTTGTTTCATCTGCTAAAGCAATCGAGAAGGTAATCGCTGAAGAACAGACAGCCACCAAGTCTGTAGTCCCAACTTTTGTTTCCGATTCAGGCAGTGAAGAAGTGCAGTCCACTCGAAGGAAACCAGCTCCCCAAAAAGCAACTACTCGACAGAAACCGCCCACTCCAAGGAAACCACCCACGCCTCACAAGGATCCAGAATACCAGAAAAAAAAAAACACAACATTTCCCAAGGTTTTCGAGTACGGATCCTACATTGGTTGCCTTTCATGACTACCTCACCAGTCTGGATGGGGGTAAAAGGTCGGCACAGAAGGCAACAGAGATAGTCGTTGATATTAACAAGTACCTCCACTTTGCCAACTCTGAGGCATGCGACATGAATCTTCTCCTGGATGATGACAAGTTGAGGCAGTACATGACCAAGCTAGAGACCAGCGGGATCGGGCCAGATGGCATTGTCAGCAAGCTAAATACAATGACGTATGCACTACGATATCTATCATACCAGCATCGAAAGGATGTCAGTCAATCGATAGTGCACGACATTGAAGTAGTAGTGCAACAGATTCAGCGCTGGAAGAGTTTGTATATGAAGCAGAAGAAGGGTCGGGCAGCAGATCGGCTCAGTGAATTTGCAGCTGAGGGCTCTCTGCCACAGACATTCCTAACTTCAGTGAAGGGCCGGAGATTGTAAGCTTTTTTGCCAACATTGTTGGCAAATGTGAAGCCAAACGTCCAATCTCCTCCAGCGATTTTGTCTCCTCCAGCGATTTGTCTCTTGCCACTGGATTCGTAGCAGGTATATTGGTCTACAAGAACCTGCATCGAGTTGGGGCAGTCGTCGGCATGAAAGTACAGGAAATTCAACAGGCCAAGTACAAGGAACGAGGAGATCACCAGTTCCTCGTAGTCAGCGTTAAGAAACACAAAACTGCCTCGTCTGGGCGTGGTACTGTAGTGGCAAAAGATGGTGACATCACCATTGTTCAGAATTACCAAAAACTTATTCGGTCACGCATAACAAGCGACCCCGATGGATACTTTCTGGTCAACACCCAAGGTACCAAAATCCATAATTTAAACCAGTTACTACAGCGTGTTGCAGCATTAGGTCAGGGCAAGTTCCTCACAGCCACTCAGGCTCGAAAGGTGGGGGCAACGGAGCACACACGAGGGGAGTGCTCCTATACCGAGGCAGCTGGGCTGAGCAAGCATATGGGGCATTCCTTGGCCACAAGCAGCAAATATTACCAGGTGAATGTCACTCCAGACGAACACATTGACACATTTGAAAGGATAGCCACCCTGGGAAAGCGCAAGAAAAGAGATGCCTCACCACCCCCACCTCCAAAGCGACTAGCATGGTCGGAGAACCAAACGAAGCTCATAAAAGACTACTTTAAGGTAGCAATTGCCAGTGGTACGGCTGTTACTCTGTCTGAAGCCAGAGACTTCCTTCGAGTGAACAATATACCTGGACGCACTCCCAAAGCGGTCCAAGACAAGGTGAAGACCATCAGAAGACAAAAGCGATAGAAAACAGTTTGAACTTGCACTTACAGGATTGTGTTTACTTACGTAGTATTGTTGAGTTTCCTGCATATTACCTCAAATATTACTCTGTTGGGTTAACCTTCCACCTGCAATAAAGTACTTAGCCACGGGAACACACAAAACGGTAAAAAATAATGAGGACAATATACACAAGAACATTCAAAATATGAGGGACACGACCTTTTTTAGGTAAGGACACCAAAAAGACTCACACAAAAGACATAAAAGGGCAGTATTGCACTGGTAGCAAAAACGGTGACACTGTCTTCTTGGGCAGGGACACCACCAGGTTATCAAGGGACAAATGCTGCAAAAATCATAAAAGCGAAATAAAAAAGCTTGAGGGCAAAGATTAAAGTTCCTGCCAGTATTCTTTTATGTATGGGGTTGGTATTCTTGTGACCTAATATGAAGAAGATATTAAAATTCTCATAGGAAAAAGGTTTAGAAGAGAATTAAAAAAATAATTTGATATTCACTGTTGGAAGAATACATGCTCTCTTTTGATATGAGGTTGATGATGGTTAGGGTGAATTTTGTTTTAAATAATTTTTACAACTTTACCTCGGAGAAAATCAAGCTGACAACTTCAGCCGCTTTTGTATATCCCATAACTAAACGTTAAGAATACGTAAGTAAGGTGTTAAGGCAACTTATATCTTGTAACAAAAAGTACAAAGTGTTTGCTAGGGTAAACAGTAATGTAGATAGAGTATGTAGCAAAAACGGCAATGGCAATTGTTGTTTTGAGACAACTACATTTTTTTGGTGCGTCCCTTTCCACATTTTGTGGGGTTGTCATAGACACACCTTTCTTGAGGTCTTGCTCTGCCTTGCATTCTTCAGGTCGCTCTCTGCAGAGGAGCCATGATCTCTGGTTCGCTTCGCCTTGGTGATATACAATTGCTTAGTAGGCCTAACCCTTGCATTAAAGTAGGAGAACAATGTTTCACTGGGGGTGTCCCTCGAAGGACACAACTTGAAACCCGAAAATTGAATTGCAGTGCTAATAGGTCTCGAGAACACTAACCCCATGCATGAAAAAAGCAGAACAATATTTTGATTGGGTGCGTCCCTCGAGGGACACAACTCGAAACCCTTGCGAACTGCAAATTTAGTGTCTAATGATCGTCGCTTGCAAAAAGTGTCCCTGAAGTGTCCCTTGAGGGACACACCTCCAAACCCCGAAATTTAAAATGCAGTCACTTCACAAAAAAACTTGCTCAGCTATGCAAAAAAATTATACCAAAATGTTCCTCTAATAGTCAGCAGTCCAAATATATATACATAAATATAATTTGTTCCTTTTCAAAACTCAGCCCATTTTTCACACCTCTGCGAACAGTTAGCAAACACCTCCTGGAGGTGATACAAAGGGTTTCTCAATAGATTAGAGCAATCTGAAACTTACTTTTTTTCCTGTGGCCTGTTGGAGTTTTTACCAAGTCACATGACATCACCAGATCCAGCACATGGTTCTCTGTTAGTTTCAGAAGTAAATGTGAGCTGGTTGCGAGGAGATACATACAAGAACTTTTCAAGCGAGCAAGCGGAAGAGAAGACCCAAATTTGGTATCTAAGTGAAAAAAACTCCGGAATAGATAAGATTGTGAGAAGTTTGGGAAAGTTTACATGTGTAAGAAACTTTTAAATGCAGGATTGTGTTTACAGTTGTGTAGCCACCATTTGCCTTCTCTGTGGAAGTGAAAACCAATTAAAATAGGAAGTCTACAAAAAACATACTTCCCATGCATAGTTTTCAACCAAACTTGGTATTAATAGAGTCCACTCCATGCTAATTAACTTTAATTAAAAAATAATTAAATTTATTAACAGTTATTACTGCCAAACCATTTCTCCTGATTTTAACATACCTATGTGCAGGTTTGAGAAGTGGATGTTCGCAAATTGAGATCAGCTCAGACAAGCCGAGGTTGTGGGAAGTTTCAGGAATTTGTAGGCGTAAGTTAACTAACTCAGTAAAGTAATTAGTATAAAAGGCTATTCGAACTTCCAGGAGGAAGTGACAAGCGCTATTCTATTCCTTATTACAGACGAGTCAATCCACCATGAAGAACTGCATAGGCCGGTGGTTTGTGGTTCTGATTTTGTGTGCCTCAGCTGATGTCAGCCATCCTAGGCCAGGTGTGTTCATATTTTTAGGTCACCAAAGATGTAATATTAAAGTCATTTAGATGTTCTTTTAGACACAGCTTTCCATGATGTCACGATGTGTGGCCCAGGCACCAACTTGGGACTGGTTCTCATGTTTGTGATTGTTGCTCTGGCAATTTCACTGGAGGTTAGTCATCGTAAAATTGCATATTCTCCATATGCAATCATGATTGGCATCCCTTGGTACTAAAAATCCTCTCAATCTAACAGAATAAAAGCAGAGAACCAGGTCATCTGAGCCAATGCCTGTTCAGAGTGAAATGGATAGCAGGTCAGCTAGAGACACTTGAGCAAATCCAAAACTTGAAGATCACTGTACTCTACCTTGTATTCAACAGACACGTTAATTTATCTGACACCAATCAAGGATATGGTTGAGGTCTGTTTGTAGTAAAACTTGGTATTACAATTATTAGCTTGAATACAAATGCTAGAATATTTAATCTGTGTAAGACAGCTAAACATTGTGCTGGTCTGCTATAAGGGACTGATAGTTCAGGTGACAATTCTTACAAGCTGCCATCTCTGGTGCTTGGGAATGACTTCTGCAAATGCAAATGTTTCATTGTTAATATTTAATTTGTTACAGACTCTCGCAATGAAAGGAGCATGGACCTGACTGCCCCATCACCTCCAGGTAATTTGTTGACGGTGATTAGGAAGACAGCTTGCTTTTAGAATTAGTATGCATTGTTAAGGAAGCTAAAACAAAAGGACTGAATAGGACTGATACTTCAAGTGACAGCCCTTATAAGCTGCCATCTCTGGTGCTTGGGAACAGCTGCTGCAAATGTAAATGTTCATTGTTAATTTAATTTGTTGCAGACTCTCGCAGTGAAAGGAGTGTGGACCTGACTGCCCCACCACCTCGAAGTAAGTTGTTAACGATGATTAGGAAGATAGCTTGTTTTTAGAATCAGTATGTTTCATTGAGGGAACCAAAACAAAAGGACTGAATAGGACTAAAAGTTCAGGTGACAGTCCTCCATAAAGTCTACTAGCTCTCAAACATTTGTTCATCTTACAAGCTGCCATCTCTAGTGCTCCGGAACTGCTGCTGCAGATGCAAACATATCATTCTGAATGCTTAATTTCTTTACAGCCGCTCGATATGACCCAGGTATAGATCTGCTGGCTCAGTCCGGTGCAGAAAGACCAGAGGAGGATCATTCCAGCAATGCATGAGGAGAAGAAAAGGGTAAACCCTTCTTTCCCCACAGCACCCCTTCCTGGTCAGCCTGCATGACTATCTCATCAGTCGGCATGGGCGGAGCCACTCACACAGTGAGGCGAAACAAATTTGCAACGACGTCAGCCGGTACTTGTACTTTGCCTCCCCGGAGGCATTGAAGAACCTTTTACTGGATAGCGTGAAACTCAATTCTTACTTACAGTCACTAGAGCAAACCGTCCAGCCATCTACCCAGAATGCTAAACTCAACCGAATTCGGCAGGGCATCCACTTCCTCAGCCTCGGCCTCAACACTGCAAACCTCCCCAAAGTTCAGCGGGTGGAAAGACTTATTAAGAACTGGTCAGCTGTGCTGGCCAAGTCTGCCCGCGTCACCAATCGTGAGCGCCTGGAGGACAAATCCGAAGAGCCCCTGAACTTTGGGGATGTTGACTCCTTCGTCAGCTCCAAACAGCTGGAGCAGCTGACGAAGTCGCTAGTGAGGGATGCCAAGCGTGGCATTCCCATCGATCACGGCAACCTGCAGGATGTGGAGATATGGCTGGCAGGATCTCTTTTGCACACAAACTCCCAGAGGCCGGATGCAATTGCAAATATGACTACCGCCCAGTGCAGGAGGGCCACGGAGAAGAAGACCACACGTGTGGTGATCCGTGTCCAGCAGCACAAGACCAAGACAACAGGTTCTGCCATGATCACTGTGAAGGGAGCCCTTTTGGAGTGGCTCTCCCAGTACCTGCAGCACCTTCGCCCCCTCCTACCCGACAGTCCCATTCTGTTTCCAAATGCACGTGGGAACCCGTTTGACCATCTATCTCGCAAAGTGCAGCAGCTGGGGGAACGTTACAATCTTAAGTTACCAACGGCAACAGAAGGGCGGCACACAGCAGCAACAGCGATGAAATGTTCAGACCAAGAGCGTGATGCTGTTGCCCTGACAATGTCACACTCCCGTGCGGTGCAGATGTCGTACTACGTAAATCTAAAATCAAAGGAAGAGGCAAGTAAAGGCTTTGACATTCTGCAAGGTCTGCGCCAGGGCAAACTGGCTGCAGATACCAAGCCCAAGCGTGTGCCATACAGCATCGATCGTCGCAACAAACTCAAGTCTGGCAACAGCCAACCCTCATTCACCGCAGCCGCTCACTGTTCTGTTACATTAAGGTATACATCCTGTCTTGCATTACGTATCCCGGAAATACAGCCCCACCCACACTCGGACGTGCAATGCAGCCCCAGCCCCTCCGGGCGTAGCGACCAAGCCGACCAACCCAAGCTCCGTCAACCAGGAGACCAGGCTGCATAGCACCAGCGTTCAGCAGTTTCTCTGTGCTACACAAAGTTCACGTTCCAGGCACCTGAAGAAGGCTACTCCGTAAAGACTAAAGCCGAAACCGGTCATGCAACCTGTGAACTGAAAACTGTGCAAGACCCTCTATTGTCATACTGCATTTTTTCAAGGTATTACCAAATATCATATCAAGTTCATTCCAACAACAGTCTATTATACTGCATGAATTTTTGCATGGATGATAATATATCCATAGCATGCGTGGTAGCTAGCCTGAGTGGAAAAACTAAACCAGCTAGGCCCACTAAGTCTCCTAGTAGCAAAGCCTCTACAGCTACTCCACTCAATCCTGAGACACCAGAACCTGTAGGAAGAAAGCAGAAAAGAAAAGCTTTACCTACTAGTGGAAAAAAGCAACCACATCCGACATCCACTAGGAAGCAGCCAGCTTCTAAAAGAATTGTCAAGTCGGGGAAGACTCCCCCTAAACCTAACCCCACATCACGCCCTGTAACTACTAGGGTAACCAGGTCTATGAGCAAAAGCTCACACACCTGACATATCTCCAACCAACCCTCCCCAGAACAAGAAAGGCATCGCCCACACGGAAGCTTCTCCTGGTAATCCCCACACTAGTGGAGAACCAACCCCACCCCCGGAAGATCCCCTACCCACCTCTATCACTGAGGCCTTGGAAAGGGACTCCCCTTCCCCCAATCCTAACCCTAACCCTAACCCTAACCTAACCCTAACCCTAACCCTAACCATATGCAAGGTGAGAATCGCGAAGCCATCCGTCCTTTCCATCAAAATACTCTTTTCCATTAATGTCAGAGAGTTTGTAGAGCGTCTGGGTAGGGTTCCAAGGCAGTAGACCAACGGCAAAAGAACCGGTACCTTCTCGAAAATGACCGCATGGTAAATCGGGTTGGATTATGCTACATCACGCGACAGTCACACGGGATCTGGGGACAGCCCCGCAAGATTAGTATCATTTCCGATTGAAGTAACTACCTGACTTCCTAATCTGCTAATACTAAGTCGCTATGCAACACGAGCTCCTCGAGACACGCGCAAGTCCACAGCTCGCGATTTGTAGCTGGTCACGCGGAGAAATTTGCCGCACGTAGTGAGGTAATGAATAATTAACGCAGTTGAAGGGTTAATCTAAGGTTCAGCACATCCCTTTTTAGGTTTAGCACTTTCGAACTGTTTACCTAAGGTTTAGCACTTTAAAGATCATAGTGAGGTTCAGCACATCACTATTTTTAGGTTTAGCACCTTTCCAAGGGTCTCCCTGAGGTTCAGCACAGCTATTAGTAAAGCACTTTTTAAACCTCCTGAGGTTTAGTACATCAGTCTATTCAGCTTCAGCACTTAAAAGGTCAACCTGACGTAAAGAACATTAATTTTAACACTTTTAAAAGATTTACCTGAAATTTAGCACTTTCCGAAGGTTTATTTGAGGTTCAGCACATAACGTTTTAAAGTAAAGCACTTTTAAACCTTGTCCTGAGGTTCAGCACATCACTCTATTGAGGTTTAGCCCTCAACCCTTTAACCCCGATAGTAGCCTTTTGGCACATTTCCGCGTAACCCCGATTGTAGCCTTTTGGCTACATAGCCGATTTGCCTTTCACACGCAGCGCAGGGAAAGAACTACTACTATCTGAGTACATATAAATATACAGCTGGGCAAGGGGTACACTTACAGGGCGCTCCATGAAGCGCCGGTATAATCTAGTACGTAGACAAGAGTAAACATGCCGGTCAGCTGGACCGCTCATGAAAACATAGCGATGTAAATTACCTTGCATGATGGCATCACTTCCTAGGCGCGATAGGTAATTCGAACCAGCCGGTACAAGGGCGCGATCGCGCAGGCGGTAGTACCTCACTTCTAAGAGCTACTGAGTTGAGCGCTAGCACAGCAGTAAGCGAGAAACTTCCCGTGACTTTCGACATCAACCTCTGAACTTGGCAATCTTACTCAAGGAAGTAGGCGGAGCTCCGCGTTCTTTCATCATGGCAGAGTCCCTCCCCGGCCCCTCCCACTACTATTCAACAGACGAGGTCCTAGAGTTGCTGGAGGACCAAGGTGACAATGATATTGACTTAGATGTTGTGGAGATGAATGAGCCAGTGTGTGACGGCAGCGATGATGATTTAGAGCTGGAAAATGATAGGTGAGGAATATACAGGAATATCGGTGAAGTGGACTAGGACATTATGGCCAAGCAGCGCTAGCCACATCAGCAATTTTCTTTCTTTTAGATCTCCACTCTTCACTCCCTCTCCATTATCATCTCCGGGAGAGTATATGTCTGGATTACGAGACACCAGGTAGATGAAGCACAACTAATGCACATGGAGCAGTCTCACTGAGGATGCTATACCATTATACGTAGTCCTGATGCGGAGAGCTCCTCTTCTGAGAGCAGTGGCTTAGAGAGCAGTGGATGTGAAGGAGCATCTCCCAGCAGGTAATAGCAATTGTGCGCTGATGACAGGTACCTACATGGGATGATTACTCCCAGTCCTCCCCATCATTGCTCTCCATGGTGTGGGCAAGCAGGGGTCGATGCAATCCCAGTGGACGCGGCAGAGGAAGAGGCAGGGGCAGGGGTGGTTAGGCGAGAGCTAGACAGGTGCGTGGCCGTGGGCGCGGCCGTGGCTGCAGGCGTGGCCGTGGCTGCAGGCGTGGCCAAGGGACTAGCAGGAGAGAAACACACCCTGCTGGTGACAACTCCAGGTAAACCAAAACTCTGCTATTATGAATTTCTATAAACACAAACCTACATGTGCAATGATACATTTCACAGCTCTTACCTAAAACTCCCATTTAGCCCTGGTGATCCAACCTGGCAGTCAGCTGCTCAGGTTGTGACGCTCCAGTCATTCGCAGAGAATGTAGGGCCAGCTGTTCTGGTAGCTGCGTCAATCCTCGAGATCTTCCGGCTTTTCTTTACTCGTGCATTGATGTCCACGGTGATACTGCAAACCAACCTCTACGCCCAACAGGTACTGGAGGAGAACTCAATTGATAGCTGGACCGATGTGACGGAGAGCGAAATTCTGGCGTTCCTTGGGTTTGCGATCCTGATGGGGATCAACCAACTTCCATCGCTGGCTGACTACTGGAAGAAAGACCCTTACTTCCACTACTCCCCTATCGCTGACCGAATTACTAGGGATCGGTTCCTCGAAATCTGGAAATATCTGCATTTTGTGGACAATTCGGACCTACCCAATCGATCGGATCCAGAGTATGATAGGCTATGTAGAGTTCGTCCTGTCATAGACAGTGTTCTGGAGGCATGTAAAGTGAATTACAGCCCACACCAGCACCAATCAATAGATGAGGCCATGATTGCCTTCAAAGGACGGAACTCCATGAAGCAAAATATGCCGAAGAAGCCAACGAAGCGAGGTTTCAGTGTGTGGGTCCGGGCAGACAGCTCTAATGGATACGTCTCCCAATTTGAATTCTACACGGGGAAACAAGGAAGTAATGTAGAAGTCGGACTTGGGGGCAACGTAGTTACACGGCTCACCAGAGATCTTGTGGGCAAATTCTACCATGTCTTCATGGATAACTTCTTTTTCAGTGTTGCATTATTTCGAAGATTACTGGCTGACGACATTTATGCCACTGGTACCCTCCGATCCAACCGAAGGATGTTTCCCTCTGACCTGATTCCATTTGTGAAACGTGGACTTCCATCGAGGGGGGATATAGAGTTCCGTCAAGACGGCAACCTGGCAGTCATGGTGTGGCAAGACACTAAGGCTGTTGTCATTATGTCAACAGCACATAGCCCAGCGGCCACCACAACTGTAAGGAGGAAGAAAGGGGATGGGAGCATAACAGACGTTACGGCACCTAAGGCAATAGTAGATTATAATATGTACATGGGAGGAGTGGATCGGGGCGATCAATATAGGAAGTACTACCAGGTTAGGATGAAGTCTTGTAAGTCGTACAAGTATATATTTTGGTTTTTATTTGAAGTATGCGTTCTAAACTCATTTGTTCTTTATCGTTACAGTCCATGTATTAGTAGAAACCTTATTTAGATTTTAGAGCAGAATTAGCAAGGCAACTTATAGGCGAGTACTGCAGTCGAAAGAGGCGTGGTCGTCCCCTCTCTTCATCTACCCCCCCACCCAAACGAATTTCAGTTGCCCACTTCCCCTGCAAGACCAAAAAAGGCCGCTGTCAGCACTGCAGGAAGGGCTGGACTGTCTGGTTTTGTGGCCAGTGCAACAAGAGGCTCTGCCATAGCGGACAGAAGCAGAGTGACTGCTACCTGGCATACCATACCCGCCTCGGTGTGACGTAACTCCACCCCTATTTTTTGTATCCATCCTTCCCTTTATTATATCACCATACTTGTAGCTAACTCTCTAACACTGCTTGATCAGTAACTTACAAGCCACTCACCGATCATGGTGCAGTCAATAACAACTTCAGAATGGCTAGAACCACGCAGAAGTCATCCAGTCTCGGCTTCAACGTGTAGTTCTCAGCGTGCCGCGTACATCGCTTCAGCATTTCCCCTCCCCATCAGTATCAGCAATGTAAACAGCATCTCTTTATCTACCTGGGTCTCGATTTGCTTCTTCGTAACGGCGTGCACGTAGCTTCCAGACAGCGAGTAACAAAATGGCAACCGAACCGCGTGAATTTTTTTTTTGGAACCACTTTCGACTTAGCCATTCTGCAAAACCGTGGTTTGCGCATGCGCAGATAAAGCCACACCTATAACCACGCCTACATTCCGTTAAAAGACTCACGACAATATTATTAGTGTAGGGACAGACATTGACAAAGACAAAACGAAGTATGTTTGCGTTGGAAACTGCATCACAGTATATTTGCAGTCTGCGGTGAGAATACTCAGTCACTAGCCTACCACTTCCCAGCGTTTTGCTGCCCTTTGGCAATGTTCTCTTTGAGGGAATGTGGCCTTTTAATGGAGCTGTTATGTTGTTTTATTGGAAGAAAATACTTGTCCTGTGAAGCTGAACGTTGCTTGCATAGTGCTCCAGCTGGTGCACGACCCTGAATTGCTACAGCCTTTCCTCTGCTTATTGTCTTTCTCCTCCTTCCTGCAGACTTTGCTTGGATTGGTATCCTTCGGCCTCTACGAAGAACTCCACCTTGTCGTGTAGTGACTGTTCCACCAAAACACCACCCAAATTTATGGAATGCTGATATCAGGTGAGCGTTAGAAGGTTTGTTGGAGAGTACCTGATAGGTTTTAGTGAATTTCTCAGCACTTAACTTGAATTGATCATCTGCCATGAGGCGTTGTTTGATATCACTAGCAATGGCATCAACTTTTTCGCAAAGCTCTTCTCGATTATCTTCCAGAGGAGAATTACTGGTTGTATTGTCATCAATGTCACTGGTTGAGCCATGTCGAATATGGTCCCAGCATGAGGAGGAGAAGTCAGGCAGCTCGAAAGTCTTAGAATCTGAACCCTTGTGCATCTCTTCCTGGGAAGTACACTTACCCTGACTGAGGGTGTTGTAGAATGAGAGATCCTGTATGGCATCTTCACCATAAGCTATATAGGCTAGCTTTCTCTTGCCTTCGGGATTCATTGTAGGAATGCAGTTGATAGAAGGAGATCCAAAATTGATAACAACTGCAGCTTGATGGCTACATGGGGAGCCGTCTTGTCCTTGTGGACATGTGCAGATACCAATTTCCATGTCAACGTGGTAGATGACGCCTCTTTCTGTCTTACTGGGAACAGAATACTGGCTTTTTGTGAGCTGTTTTATGGCTTCCTTTGAGTATGCCCGTGCATGTAACCCTTGGAATCGAAGAGAGATAAAACGATCAACTCGAGAATGAGCAACACTCAGCAGTTTGCTTTGATAGTATCGCTCCATTGTTTCTGTGATGAAATGGAACATCTGTATAAGGTAAGCCTTCACGCGGCTGAATACTAGCTCTTTTATAATACGCATGCCAGCTTCGGCATAATTGTTAGTGTGGTTGCCTCGGACAAGGGTATTTTTTAGGTAGCAGAAAGCCCATTCCTTTCGACGAGGCCACAGTGTTTGAATGTAGCTAGAGAAGTTGGGGTACTTTATGGCTTCAGGTATTTTCTGAAAATGGTCATATTTTCGCATTAGCTCCTCCTGTTTTGGCATACACTAATTCCTTCACACTTAGTATTAGAGTGACCCTGTCATTTTTGGCAATATGGTTCTTGCCATCGTGTAGCCATGTCCATCTGCTTTGCAAAAAATGAAAACTGCAAAGCAGAAGAACTGCATCTTGCCATACCCCTTGGATTGCTGCACGTTCAGCAGAGCTGTCATCCGTCATGACAATGCTAGGGCCTTTCTTTGCTCCCTTACCGAAGAAGGCATTTTGTGGTAAGACATCAGCTAACATGTGAAGGCCTTGTTGAATTGTTGACTCCTGCTCATCTGATGCAATGATCACACCCAGGGGGACGCCGGAAGTAGGTGTACATGTTGAAATAACAAACACAGATGTGTTGTAACGATCTAGTGATGAAGTTGCATCACAAAAGACCATTTCTCCTGCTTGTTGAATGTTTTCATTGGCCCTTGCCATGAGTGGCGTGCAAATAGCTAAAATCATTGGTTGACATTTCTCCTTTTTCTTTTTCTGTTTTGCTAGCTTCAATTTCTTCTGTGGTGGTGGCTTGAATTCATCTGTGTCAATGTCAGATGTGTCTGTATCATCTTTAGGACACTGGTATGTTTGTAGTTTTGCTTGACCCCCCTTCTCTGAATTTGAGTTATTATAATCTGTTATTTCAGCTTCTAGCTGCAAAAACATATTCGGGCCATTCTCAGCACCCATTTCCATGGTTCGCCATTTGTCATAGAGTCGGCTGTAATCTGGAACAGTAGGATTGATGGCTCTATCTGCTAGTGCCTTCTGCGTCTCTTTCCCGTCCTCTGCACACTGCAGCATCAAATCAGTCTCATGGGCATGCCTTGCGGAGGCTGCAGTGTGACCTTTTGAGAATAGAGAATAGATTTGCTGTTTCGTGACTTCTGGGATAGGACGGAAGCTAAGACTGTGTGCTGAGTAAACAGGATGATTGTGGCTAAATTCCAGCTTTAATACTGCTTTGTGAGTGAGTAGGTATGGGCAAGATTCAGACAGAAATGTTTGTTTCTTTGTTGGAATCAGGACAGTTAATGTTAGTCTGGAAGGACATTCTGTCTTTTTGTTTCGTAGCCCTGCTGTGAGTGGATATTTAGGAGACTTGGTAGAGGCTCTCGCTCTTAGATGAGCCTGCATTTGTTTCTGGCTGAGCACTTTCCTATAGTGCTGGCAGTGCATGCTATACTTGGCAAGGACCCTTTTCATGGCAGCTTTAGTGGTTTTTGTGACACGGTAAGTACACTTGCTTTGCTCCATGAATTCACTCATCCACTTGTCTGCCTCATTCTTTGTAGACAAGTTAATACGGAGCGCGGTCTGGAATTGTGGCGAATCATTCATAATCGATGATTCAACTTTCAGGTTTTCAATGACATATGTATATTCATTTGAAGGTGGTAATATATGATGCAAGATGCTGGGGCACTCATCTCTGTTCATTACTGAGTGTTTATCAGTTTCTTTGATGCCTTTTGAAGTAGATGGACTTTGTTGAGCCTGTGAGTCAGCATCAGACTCAATGTCACTTGATTCAGAATATGAGGAAGATGCAGAATGTGTATTTTTACCACTGCACTGCTCTTCCCCCACAGTGATATCGTCTTCAATCCTCGCAGAAAGTGTTGACGATGAAGTAGAAACACATGGATCCATAGAATGGGTGAGAGGGAAGGAGATCGATTGACTCTTCAGTTCACCTTTTATGCGGTGACGAATGGCTGGCATGTCAGCCTATAAAATGATTATGGTGAGTATGATTGCATGCAGTAGGAGGATGTAGCATAGTTTACGTTCTAATGAATTAAATAGAGGCCAATGCATGTTTGGTCAGTGTTTAATTTCCGAAAGATAAAAGGACAGATCAAGCCTAGTCAAGTGCATACATACCATGTACTAAGTATAGCCTAGATCACAGCAAAGAGGATCTTAACTGATATAGACACCCATGTGAAAATCACAGTCCAAGGACGTGTTAATTGACTGAGGGTGCAGCCCTTGTGCCCTCAGTCATTTAACACTATCCAAGGGTGAGGGATCTTCCCAAGGGTGGTCTTATGTCAGTTAGACCACTCATGAATAATCAATGAGCATGGAAGCTTTGACGTTCTTGTTTAGACCCAGGGTGTTCATGTCAGTTAGATCCCTGTGTACAAAATACTTTTAACACCCACTTGAGAATTAATAGCACTGCACTCGGTTAGATCATGCACAGCATGCACTCAGGATCTAACTGACAAAGACCACCCTTGGGAAAATCCCTGACCTTGGACTGTGTTAATTCACCTCGGGCTGCGCCCTCGGACAATTAACACAGTCCTCGAGCTCTGATTTTACCAGGGGTGTCTATGTCAGTTAGATCCCTGTTGCTGTGATCTAACCTCAAAGTACTTGCTTAGGCCACACCCTGCTGTTACTGTAAATGGATGTTAAGTGGGTGTTAAAAGTGCTATGTACACAGGGATCTAACTGACAAGAACACCCAGGTTTCTAGCCAAGAACCTCAAAGCCATTCCATTGATTATTCATGAGTGGTCTAATATTATGGATTCACAAGACATATACCTGTGTGAATGTCATTGGCTTGTCTTGAATTAGGCAGTAAGCATACTGCATGACAGAGAAGATAAACCAAATAAACTTACCAATTGGAATGCTCAGCAAATAGGAATGTCATGCACCTACCCGTAGAACAAAGACTCCACAGTCACGGGTGTTGTACTGACGTGGTATATCCTACAGTAAGGTGAATAATAAAGGTTTAAGCATGCATTATAGCTATCAAACCACTGTAAGTAGTGTGGTATTATACTTACTGATGCTGTGGTGGTTGTCCAGACATTCCAGTCAATCTCTGTGCCACTCCTCAATCTGCTTTGTCTTGAAAGGTACTCTCTACAACATTAATCGTTGTGCATAATACTGTGACCATTAGTATGGAAGGTCATTTCGGTGTAGCTTACTGCATTTGATCAAAGTAGAGGGCTCCACTTCCACCCATAGAATCATAATATGTCATTGACTTGTTCCTGCTAGCAACCTGGGTGATCAAGGATTTATGTCAGTACAATTGTGTGTAAATGTCCACCGTCTGCACTACAGCTTGGTTACTTACAAGAAGACTCCAGTGATTGTTGCAGTGATTAATGGGTACTAGAAGAAACTTGGCATCAAACAACTTAGCCTGTATGTTATGGTGTATGCAGTTTTATGTATATTAATTATTCAACATTCAACACATAATTAATTCACCCACTCACCTGTTTGTACCAACGATCAGTTGAACTAATCCCCTCTCTTCTAATTTTTGACATGAACTGGCAGCTGAAAACTTCTACACTGTCATGTGTTCTGTCATGTGTAGAAGATATTTGCGTTGACTGTTGTGCTTGCTCATTTCTGCAGGCCTGTGTAGAAGGAACAAATATTGCAGTTTGCTGGTGGCCATCACTCTAAGAGCCGAACGTACACTGTAGTGCTTACAAGTGACATACACTGAAGTGACAGTGAAGTGCTTACAGTTGCAATGGCTTCTCGGAGGTAGCACAGATACAAGTCTATTACCTTAAAAGAGGAGTAGTGTAAATTTTTACCACCTGTAGCTTATTGATTTACAATGCCACAATTTTTTCTACCTGTATATCATTGACTTACTATGTCATTAAGCCATTGTTCCCCGTCTGGACCACAAAGTAGATTCAGGTCACTTTCAGAGCACTTCACATCCCCTCTCAGATTCATTGTCTGGAGAATGTTTAGTTGCTGAATTACAGTGTTTACCATGTGTTAGTCTATCGAGCTACACCCTCCTCTAAGTGCAGAGGAGGATCTAGCTCGATAGACTAACCATGTGTCTGCATACCACTGAGTGTGTACCTTGCCTGCTGGTGACTCCTGCTGGGGTTGAGCTGGCTGGCGGCCTGTGTGCCGCGCCCTACCCTTGCAAAGAACGTCTTGCAGAGCAATCAGAGGGTGGGTGCATGCACAGCTGTGCTGGGTTCAAGCCTTGTAGCCCTCTACAAGAGTTACATAGATCCTGCTGAGGCCTAGACTAAGCAATAGAAGATCCGTGCTGTAATTATCCCACGTAACTGTAGCCAGCAACCCGCCTTTTTTGACGAATGTAGGCGTGGTTATAGGTGTGGCTTTATCTGCGCATGCGCAAACCACGGTTTTGCAGAATGGCTAAGTCGAAAGTGGTTCCAAAAAAAAAATTCGCCCGAACCGCGTGCTACTCGCGGAAATAATTCAGGAAACGCAGTGACGCAACCGAAATAATTTTCGGGGTTAACCCATAGCGGACGCGAAATTAATTTTATTCATTACGTATGCGCCTACGCGCGTGCCCATCATGTGACGTGAGACTGAAGAAAAAAGCACGTGCGAGCGGTTTTTGATGGAGTCGACTCTTCGGTTTGCCAAGGGCACAAGCGTTGCTGCGAAGATTCGAGAGTTGTATCTTGGCAACAAAAGGCCTCGGAGAGTCCACAAGAAAAGCCATTTTTAGAGCGATGGTGTTTTTCGCGTGATTATCCGGGATGGCTTTGAAGCGATAGAGAAGTACCCACATCCGCGGTGGAAACGGTGGAAAAGACATCAAGCGAAGGGGTGATGGCGCCAGTACAGGCCCGAGGTAAGTATAGGGAGGTGTGTAAAGGGCTTCATAGTGGGGGGGGGGGGGGGAGTGAGAATTATAAAACATGACATGCATACATTAGACACTATACTATCGAGACTTTTAGGTACGGTAATGGCGCTGGGTGTGGTAGGCTTGAAAACACGCTGAAGGGCACATGAACGGGTTGTCCGAGCAGGTAGCGCACTGATAGTGCGTCAAGTGCCTGGTGCCTCCCTGCCTGTCACTGCACACTACACAGTCCCTCCTCTTTCTTCCCTTCTGTAGGAAGTGCTTGACTGGCTGCAGACGCTCCACCCTTTGAGCACTTCGTGGTCCACTCCCCCTGGGAACAGCCGTGGAACGGATCGGCTCCGAGAGAGAGAGGATCAGCTGCCGTCTGAACTGAAGATGACGAATCGGTCGCTCGTTCCTCTCCATGGCGAGCTCCTTGTGAATGATGTAGGAGTTCACCACCACTACTTCTACAAACCAAAAGAAGACCTTGCGCCACCACTTGACAGACTTGTGGAGAAAGCTGTAGTAGCTCACAAGTTGGTCCATCTTGTCAACACCCAGCATGTGCTGGTTGTAGTCCTGGATAGCCTTGGGCTTCTTGGTTGCCGTTCTCGTTGGCCTGAATAAAAAATTGTGCAAGGTAAGTACATGTGCGTGTCCTCTTTCGTGTGTCTATGTGAACATGTGCGTGTGTTTGAACATGTGTATTTGTATGTGTACTTGTATATGTTACTGTATAGTTATGTAAACCTGTGCATATATACTTCTAGCCGCCTTCCTAGCGATAGCCTCCACTTTGCTGCTTGTTTCGCACACCAAAGTAAGAAAGTGAACGTACATAACTGTAGAGTGGAGCCTAGGAACGAGTCTGAGTATAGTATGTGTGTGCAGCTGTGCATACCTAGGTGGCACATCTACCATGGAGAGCTCGTGTTTAGTAGTGATCATGAACACCTTCCTCTTGTCCACCCAATAGAATGCGAGCATGTCATCGGCACGATACCCGGTCAGAGTCCCACGAGGCTCTTTCTTCTTGCTCTGAAAGGTGGCGGGAAGACCCTTCCGGTTGGCCTGTACTGTCCCTGTTACGGTGATTCCAGCCTTCGCAAGCTCAACAGCAAGAAGGGGGCTGTTGTAGAACCTGTCTACATACAGGTCGTGACCCTTGTTGTGCATTCCATCGGCAAGAGTCATTACGACACGACATGTGTGCGGGAGATCTGGTTGGTCAATTAGCTGGGTCTCCTTCCCGTAATATACACAGATCTTGTACATGTACCCAGACTTGCTATCCGCCAGTGCGAACGCCTTTATTCCCCAGGGATTCGGTTTGCCCTTGAGGTACTGGCGAAAGCTGACTCGTCCCCGGAAGCTGATGACCGACTCATCAAGTGCAATCTCCTGGCCGGGGGTATATGCGGATTCGATCGCTGGGCGGAGCTGGTCCAGGAGTGGTTGGATCTTAGACCGCTTGGTGGTGCCATCGAGCTCGCCGACATGAAGGGCTCCAAAGATCTGAAAAAAGCGATCGCGGGAGAAGACGGACCGGAAGAATGGCAAGTTGGTTGTGCAGTCGGTAGCCCAGTAGTCTTTCAGGTTGTTTAGCTGAATAATCCCCATGTTGAGGATAACAGCAATGAACCCCTTCATCTCCTCGACACTCACAGGCTTCCAGTTTCTGTAGAGCGAGTGGGCTGAGACGGTCATGGACGCAATCTTCCTCTGGGCGTATGCATTCGTCTGCTCAACTAGGAACTGCCAGAGGGAGTCGTCAAAAAACAACGCAAAGCACTGCTCAGGCGTCCGACAGGTGGGAGGAACGTGCGGGCCACGCTGCTCAGTGTATGGCCGAGCTACAGGTGCGGTGTCTGCTCCTATCAAAAGAATTATTATTGTAGCGTCAATACTATAATTATGTATTACATGCACTTTGGAGTAATGGTCGGGTCATACCTTCTGCCACTTTCTGCCAATTGTATGTAGGGGCATCCCGAGCAGCTCTACCACTCCTGTGGCCTCTGCCCCTGCTGCTGCCTGTACTGGCTCCTGTGCCCCTCCCCCTGCTGCTGCCTCTACCTCTCCTTGCAGCTCTGCCCCTCCCCCTGCTGCTGCCTCTACCTCTCCTTGCAGCTCTGCCCCTCCCCCTACTGCTCCCAGTAGAATGTCCTCGGCACGAGACTCTGCCCCTCCCCCTGCTGGTGCTTCTCCCTCTGCTGGATTCACCAGGCCCTCCCCTGCCACCCACTGCATCACTGTCGTCATCACTGCTGCTGCTCTCACTCTCATCACTGCTGCTGCTCTCACTCTCTTCACTGCTGCTGCTCTCACTGCTCATGCCTTCATCACTACTGTTCTCTTCCTCATCACCACTGTACATATCTACTTCCATCTCACTATCAGAATGCATCTCAGAAAACATCGTTAACGCCTGCTCGGTATTCATGAGGGCTGCCATCGTTAGTCCACGCCTCCAACAGCTGTCGGAAGCCTTTACAAGTAATCGTACCCGCCCGCAAGATAATGAAGGGGCTTCCTCCCTGCTTGTCACGCATGCGTGACAGTCGTCCGCGTAGTACAATTACGCTGTCACGAATACGTGACATTCGTGTCCACCGCGCATGCGCGTTTGTCACGGATTTGTGACAATCGTCCGCTATGGGTTAATGGGTTAAAAGTCAAGCTGAGGTTCAGTACATTAAGTTTAGCACTTTCCAACGGTTTACCTAAGTTTTAGAACTTTAAAGGTCAGAGTGAGGTTCAGCACATCACTACTTTTTGGTTGAGCACTTTCCAAAGGTCTCCCTGAGGTTCAGCACAGCAATTTTAAAGTAAAGCACTTTTTAAACCTCCTGAGGTTTAGTACATCAGTCTATTCAGCTTCAGCACTTAAAAGGTCAACCTAAGGTAAAGAACATTAATTTTAACACTTTTAAAAGATTTACCTGAAATTAACACTTTCCAAAGGTTTATTTGAGGTTCAGCACATAACCATTTTAAAGTAAAGCACTTTTAAACCTTGTCCTGAGGTTCAGCACATCACTCTATTGAGGTTTAGCCCTTAAAAGTCAAGCTGAGGTTCAGCACATTAAGTTTAGCACTTTCCAACGGTTTACCTAAGTTTTAGCACTTTAATTAACCCTTTAAACCCCGTAGACATCTACACAATGTTCTTGTACACGTTTTGCACTGTTTCCTAAAACAAGGTTTTATTATTTTCTTAGGTTTAAACAGTGTGAATGGAAATTGTTTCTGTTGTCTGAATGTATGGGGATGTTTCCCTGTGTACATGACTGGGGTTGACGTTGATGGACTTTGATTCAGATGTGTGCCCTTGCCTGGGTTAGGGTTCTGGGTTGCGCCCCTAAAATGTGTCCCTCGGCCCTTCGGAGCGTCCCTAAACGGCGTCCCTCCTTGGAATGTCCCTCAGCAATGTTATAGCGTCCCTCGGCTTTTGATAGAAAAACATTTGTGTCCCTCTGTTATATAAATCTTTTAATTGGAGTCCCTACTCAGTTGTATAGTGGTACTATAGAGTAATGGGTAAAATTGGTAGAACAATAGTTGCTGTAAAATATTGATGGCTAAGGTGTATGCATAATAAAGAATGCTGGAATCAAGAACAACAATAACTAGAGGTCTCTAGCAGAGACATACCCCGCGCTCCTGGACCATGCAGACTGTAGCGCCGTATGCGAGCTGTAGGCATGGCTGATCGCCGTAGTAATGATACATGCGTTTCTCTACGTATACTCCAGTATGCTTCTATCTGAATATCTCTTCTAAGCTCCATGTTGAATATAACCCTTTACACCCGAACGCGCATGCGCAGATGTGACGGCGTGCCACGAGACTTTTCTGAGTAAAATGGCGTCAAATTAATGGCTCGCGGAACTCGGCGAGAATCTCGGAAAAGAAGCGACTTTGTGTACTGCAAGCGGGTTTTATTCGAAAGCTTATTTATATTGGATCCTGTTTACGTCAAAAATAGAAAGCAATCTTCAAGACTTAAACCCGTGACCGGCGACATTTTGCTCTATCGCGCCGCGTTACTTTGGAGCGGGAGTTGCTGGAGCATCTGACGACTCTGGGTGAAGTTCACGCCGCTAAAGGTAGGTATAATGGTAAGGGATAATAAACGGGATGGGTTTGGTCGTATAGTTTGATTGTCTGCGTTTTAGTGTGAAGAGGAGAGGGTGGAGTTTGACCTACATGTAGACATGCATTGAATATACACAATGAAGAATAGCAAGTACCCAAGTAGTGCACAGTTATGTGTAGCTATGCTCAGTGTGGTATTGGATAAAACAACCACCACGGCATAAATTTATGCCACATCTATTACATCCGAAGGTGGTCTCCGGAGTGCGCCCAGAAGGAGTTTTGACCGCAAGCCTTGAGCAGTTGACGCATGCTCGTTTCCTACCAGTGAACTTCACTTCCTGATGGCCTGGAAGGTTCGGTAGGGCTACTGTGTTGTCCACTGTTGTGCACTTCCGCTTTCGACCTGGGTATCGCTTCCTTCCACAGAAGCCACCGATTAGCTGTTTGGCAAGATCAAGTTTGAAGTGCAGCAACGAACGGCGGCTCCTGGATGAATGCGAGTGCGGAGAAGTGCGCTCCAGAATCAGGGCGTTGATGACCGAGACATCCAGCAGGAACCAAAAAAGGTACCTCCACCACTTTTTACCTGAGCGGCCGGAGGGGTAGTATGACCGTAACTGGTCGCTCAGATCAACCCCCCCCCATTGACTGATTGTAAGAGCGAATGGGTGCGGGTATGCTGGTGTCCCGAACATGAGGGGGCTGTTTGGATCGTCGTTGGACCGTAACAGTCTCATTCGGGTCGGAATTCGACGAAAGTACGGCAACCTGTCGTTTGTCGAACCAAACTGTCAGAAGCTGGTGACCCTTCTGTAGTTGACGGATTTCCCCAGGCTTGAGCTTGATGGATGCTCTGCCTACCTTGAAGGGAGGAGGGTACCTGTTGGCCCGGAGGGTTCCACATCCGTACGTACCAGCCCGCAGCAATTCCTCCATTAACTCTTGAGAGTTGAAGAAATTGTCAAAACACAAGTGATGGTTGGACTGGTGAAAAGGCTTGCTGATATCCATCACTACTCTCGTGCCTAAGGCTTGCCCAGCACGGTCACTGGGGGGAGCTTTGCCGAGGTACACTTCGAAGTTGCTGACATAGCCGGTTTTGGATTCAGCTAACATCCACACCTTAATCCCCCATTTCACAGGCTTCTTCGGTAGGTACTGTCGGAAGAACACTCGCCCCTTGTACTTGACCATGGCCTCATCGATGCTCAGATCTCTGTCTGGCACATACTGCTCCAGGAATGTGCGCTCGCACATGGTCAGCAAAGGCCTGACCTTGTATAAGGCATCATGACTGGGATCGTCCCTGGCTGGCTGTTGTTGGGAGTCATTCATATGGAGGTATCGGCACAGTGACTCAAAACGGTCTCGAGTGAAGACTCGTTGGATCCCTACGTTCCCGAGGAACTCATCAGTTGACCAATAGTTGCAGAGCTCAGGCTTTTGGTCAATGCCCATGATCATGTTGACCCCAACGAACGCTTTCATCTCCTCTGGAGTAGTTGGGTACCATTTCACATCTGGCTTACTCGTCTGTCTCTGCTCTGCATACAGGTTGGTCTCGGTGGCAAGACGCTCGAAGAAAGATGGCTCCCAGAAGAGGCTGAAGATATGCAATGGCATGGTGTCTGGTCCGAGCTGGTGCACTGGGCCCGGAGTCTCGGTGAAGGGAGCAATTTGGATGCGATGAAGGTCGCTCGACCATTCCTTGCCAATCATGTCATTGATAGCTGCATAGAAAGGTGAGAAAGTGTAATGTATTGAGAGAACATACCAACAATTTGTGAAGACTACATGGTGGTGGTGGTAGTAATGGCGGAGCGAGGGTGTCTGGTGTTTGCGGTGGGTTCCGCTCTTGTGTGGGTGGGGAATGGGGGTCCGGTGTTGGGGGAGGGTTGATCTCATCCCGTGTGGGTGGGGTACGGGGGTCCGGTGTTGGGGGAGGGTTGATCTCATCCCGTGTGAGTGGGGTGCGGGGGTCCGGTGTTGGGGGAGGGTAGATCTCATCCCGTGTGGGTGGGGAGTTGAGATAGTCTGTGAAGTGAGAATGCATAAAATAATCTGCAGGTATAATATGGACAATGATTGCCGGCTTCAGCAAAATCGTGTAATGCAGCTGTTGTGTCATAAGAAGAGGTAACTGATTATATATGAACATGAAAGTGGTTCCAGCACTTGGGCATTCTCTGGTGACATCACAGTGCATTTTGTGATTTTTTCTCAATCCATCTATTGGACTATTATGCTTACCGTCATCTGTTTCGTTCCAGCCATCCATCTCATGGGGGGAAACCGGGACCTCAGGGGAAGTATTGGCCCCTATTGCGAAGCAGAGAATGGAATGATCTGCCGCTGAACAAACTAAGTGTCATGATTTACCTCTTTCCGCTCTGTCGGCATATGTGGTGGAATTTCCTTCATCTTCAACATCATCCCAGTTGTCACCATCTGTGCACATGCAGGTTCTGAATGTAATGTGCATGCATCATGTCTAATAGTTGTATATTAGTATCTACATGTACCAGCAAATCTGTCAGCACTCCAGTCCTCACTTATCTCCACCTCTAGGTCTGATTCGTCGGAGTCTAGTGGAGCCTCAACATAAGAAAGGCCAAACTGAGCCTCAAAGAGCTGCCTGTCTGCCAGGATCTCATCCAAGGCGCTGCCATTTGATGTAGAAGCCATGCCTGCAGCTCTCCATTCAATGTGCTCTGTTACTGCAGCTGCATGCTTCGTGATTGGAGCCTTTTTCATTTACCTGTTACTTATGTAAACTGATGGTGTAAGTGTAAACTTGTGGTTGGATTTTCGGGGAAAATCCCTATTAGTCCCTCCCATTGCTTATAGTGCACGAGAAAGTGTAGCCTGCGAGTACTGCATACTGACGCTTTACTGGTAAGTTGAACGCGCTGTGACGAAATGATGCTCGTTTAAGTATGACCGCCTCTTTACGGGCGCATGCGGGCGCTCTCGGGGTTTGTACGTACTTAAATATTGGGCGCATACGGGCGCTATCGGGTGTAAAGGGATAAAGACTCGTATACCCTACTCGAGGGCTCGCATATGTTCGTATTCAAGCTGTAGGCGTGACCAACTGCCGTATTAAAAAAGGCGTGACCACTTGCCGTATTAAAAAAATGGTGGAACACACCGATAATCAGAAACAGTGTGGAAATGCCGAGAATAAAACCGCTTTACTATGTCAGGTACAGACAGGCTAATGTATCACGGATTTCAGCGTTTGTCTTCGGTTTAGAAGTCGTTATAGCCTCTAAATCGCCCGTTTGAGAGATTTTTCAAAAATTTTTATGATAACGACAACGACGACGACGACAACAGACGGACAAAACCGATTACGCGCGCGGGGTAAATATAGCATGGTGGTACTCCCCCCCCAAGGCTGGTAAGCATTCACTTCTGCTTCCTACCCGAGAGCCCGAGGCCGCAGAGGCCGGGGAAGTCGATCCGGAGAGAGCTCTGCAGGCAGAAACACACTACATTACTGAACACTAGAAAAACCAAACCGAAACCCACTTGTAACCCTACAGATTATGTTATAAACCTATCATCATGTAATCTATCAGACACTGAGATATCTATTCTGGCTAAAGGCCTTTCATTTATTCCTAAACCTAAAAACCTAAACATACTTGACCTCTATCATGACACCAATCTATTTGTAAAGAGAATGCGAACCCGCTTTGAACTATTTGGTAAACCTACCAAACCTAAATCTCCCTTTTGGAAACCCCACCCAAACACTAACCAACAACCTACACCTGAACATAGACTACGCTCAGTCCTCAAACGATAACCTCACTAGACGTGAGTGTATAGCACTTTCAAACCTTATGGAAAGGACTGACATAGTTATAAACAAAGCCGATAAAGGCTCTACTATTGTAGTCCAGGATAGACTCCAATACATTGAAGATGATCTTAAACATCTCTCAGATACAACCGTATATGAATTATTATTGTCAGACATCACACCCTTGATCAAAGAAGGGATCCAAACAAAACTACATGGTCTATATGTCACCGGCATGCTAGACAAAGAAATGAAAGAGTTCTGTGTACCACCAAAAAATCACAGAACCTCCACACTATATTTTCTTAAAAAGATTCACAAGAATCCTATGGGAATCAGACCCATCGTGTCTAGCTGCAGCAGTGTCACTGAAAATATCTCACAATTAGTAGATATTTGGTTACAACCAATCATGAGGAAACTTCCCTCTTTGATCAAAGACACTACAGAGTTTATAAACTTAATCGAAGGGACTCCTTTCCAGTATTGCAGTTATGACTACCCATTCTCTTTTCTGAAGACTTCGATGGTAGTGTACAAGAGAGTCAAGCTATGGATGAAGGTAAGCTGGAATGATCAACATACATTATGAAATGAAGTGTATGTGCTGTAACTAGTAAATCATTTTATTTTGGCCTTGGAAGACTACACCCAATGTCAGCCAACCACTTCGAAGGGCACATGGCGCCGCTTCGTGTTTATTGAAGAAAAGAAAACCAAGATCGACAATATATACTATCGTAAGTGTCCAGTGCCTGGATGTCGCTCAAAAAAGGCGCAAAAAAAAGCTACCCAATCACTCTGACTATGCACACAAGAACTTGACCCCACAACAGCGTGACTACTACCTGGAAGTGGCAAAGCGTGTGCCAAGAAAGGACTCCAAGAAGAAAGTAATACCCAAAATAAAAGGCCAGTTGGCACTCCACCAAGTGGTCAAGCCACCAAGCCCAGACGTATCCAGTGATGAAGACGTGAAAGAGGAAGCACCAACTACAGCAGGAACACGGGAATTCCCACGGTATGACATCAAGGGGGACACCACCCTGATCTCCTTCCGCCAGCACCTTCAGAGCATGGATGGGAAGGATAAATCAGAGAAGGTTGCCAACGAGATGGCCACAGATGTTTCTAAATTCCTGAAGTTTGCCTGCGGAGAGCAGGTCGTCCCTGATTGGCGCAGGTTGTTGGATCGGGACCAAATCATGGCATTCATGGACAAACTTGAATGCCATGGTTGTGGTTCTGATGGTAGGGTGACAAAGCTGGATGCCATTGATGCTGCCCTACGCTTTTTCAGGCTCGAGCTCCTCAAAGACGATCCAAGCAATGTCCTGTATGCAAAAGCTATGAAGATAACTGAAACCATCAAGGGTTGGAAGGCCACCCTCCGCAAGCAGAAGACCAGGAAGCGAATCCAGCGCATGGAGGAGCTAAGTGCAGAAGCAGATTCATTATCTCTCGAGGATGTTGAAAACATTATCCATGTGGATGCAATGTGGAGTGATTTTACCTCACTCGCTGACAGGCTGGGGAAGGGTTTGCCTGTTACCGATGCTGAACTCAATTCCTGCACAGTTATGGTCGCCACATTGATAACCTTCCGTAGTTGGCAGCGACCTGGGGCTGCATACCACCCGACACTGAAAGAATGGGGGAGAAGAACTGAGACAAAAGATGGGAAAGATGTGTCGGTGGTTATTAAGGTTCTGAAGCACAAGACCGGACTCTCTGGCAGTGCCAAAGTGGTGCTCAAGCCAGCTGACTACTCCAAGGTCTTGGCATACGTAACCACCATGAGGCGCTTTCTGGATCCTCAGAACAATTCGCCTTACCTGCTGTGCCTGAGTGGGGGACGACAACTTACCACCTTCAATGCTCGCTTAAAGACTCTGTCTAAGAATTACGGCTTTGAACACATGACGGCAACTAAGGTCAGAAAGATCACTGCTACAGAGGCCGCTCTAAAGCTGACTGGGCCGCAAGCTGCCCTCGTGTCAAAGCAGCTGTCGCACACACCGGACACTGATGCCAAGTTTTATCAGCCCCTTTCTGGGCCACAGCACGCAGCGCTTGCTGTGAGCTTCCTTAGTAAGGACAAGCCAAAAAAATGGAGCCTCAGCCGAATCCACAGCCACAGCCTCAGAGTCTCATCCCTAGGACACAGCCTCAGATGGATGCACAGCCACAGTCACAACCTAACCCCAACCCTGAGCTTCAGCCACAGCCCCAAGCTGACCAGGCTGCCAGTGACCCTCAGACACCAAACAAATCTCCAGTGAAGGTGACAAAGAAGAAGAGATGTTTCACTAAGGATGAGACAGAGACCGTGCGTATGTACTTTGAGGACTATATCCAATCAAGAAATACTCCCAACTTGGAGGAATGCAAGAATTTTTGCATCAACCACCCCATGAACAGGTGCAAACAGCAGATCCAGGATAAGGTAAAGGATCTTATCAAGCGGGCCAAGCTAGGATGATTATTATACATATCCAGAACTCTATACTAACGTGATTGTTGCTACATACCCCAACTCTACACTCCCTCAGGATGATTGCTACATACATAGTCAGATTGTTACATATCATATACTGTTAATAATTCACCAATATCGACAAAGAAAAGAAAAAGTTTGTAATTTTCCCCTGATGACATCACCATGGAAATGTTCCTACCAAATTTCAGACCGCATCACTGAGCTCCAGTCAGCTCCTTCCGGTTTCCATCACGATGGACACATGACCCGGTCACTTCCTGCCAATCCTCATTGCCATCACACTTTTGTGCAATGGTTAACTGAACTTTGGTAGGAGCTCTTTCCATGAGGATGTCATTTCTTCGCATTGGGTAATCCTTTTCACAGCGAGAACACTACCTAAAGGAGATAAGAATGAATGCAGTCATGTTTTTCTGCATAATGCAACAGTATACAGTAATGGTGTTACAGTATCGTAGCTCCTATTGTTCCTAACTCTAACTCACAAATACCCAAGGTCATTGCATGAGTGAGAAGAGTGTGCTGTAAAATGGGACGTGTAACCATTCCGGGCCCCTGCAATGGTAAAAAAAGTCTAAATAGTTACTGTATATTTAGTGCAACGTCCCATTTTCAACAGTGCAGGACGGCTAATATTAACACTGAGAAAAGACAAAAAGGCTAAGGATGGAATCAGAAGTGTCCCAGAAAAAGGCCCATTGTCCCAGAAATCACAAAAAAACGTCCCGATAGGCGGGAAATGGGACCTTTCGGGGGCATTTGGGACGCTTTTTGGGACGATAACCATGGCCCTAACCCTAACCCTAACCCTAACCCTGACCCTAACCCTAACCCAACACGAGGTTGCCACAGATACTTTAGGGACGTAACCAAAGCATCCCACCCAGAGTGTTGTCAAAGTGCCGCAGTTTAGGCTGACACTGTGAGATTGCTTTAGGGATACAACCAAAAGTGTGCAGAAAAATGCATGAGGTTACCACCGATGTTTAGGGACGTAACTAACATGTCCTTCCGAAGTGTGACCAAACTGATGCTCGAATCTAAGCTAACACTGTACAGGTGTATGCATGAGGAATTAGAGACATAACCATTACCATTGTGCAGTTCATGCTCATGAAAATCCAGAGTTAAAGTGCAGTGATTGCTATAACGCTGACAAATTATTCAGGGTAATAATTACTTCCACTAAAGTGTAAGTTTGCCAAGTTGTAGTGACAAGTGTCTTTTTTCACCCAGAGTGTGATTGATGTCACCTACCAAACGGATGTACAACCCAAGCACAAAGGTAAAACTTTGCCAGACCTCCATTTTGCCGTTAGTGTGACCGTAAAGCTAATTCCCATTTATCGCAACAGCTTACCCTTTAGCCACTTCCATCTTTCATCCAGGTTTAGAGCAAACAATTGATCTCACAGACTCACCACAGGTTAGCTTAGTTGAACTGCAGTGTATTCGGTCTAAATCTACAAGTTCTAGTACCTACAATAAGTATACACCTAGTTAGTTTTGGCCAATGTAACGGTTTTAACAGTGATCAATGCAGTGCCTTAAGCAAGCAGAATGTAGAGTTTGGGTTTGGTAAATGTTAACTGCTGGCAGGTAGTGTACATTACTAATCTTTTCATCATAGCCTTCAAAGAAGCCAGTGCCAGCCTCTTTGCCGGCTGAAGCTGTAATAGAGCTGGGAGAAACTGTACGTGATGTTTGTGCTTGTATGCGATTTAATTTAACCCTTCCATCACTTTAACTCTTGAAGGAAATGGCAACAGAGACACCCAGGAGGCATAAGAAGATGAAAAGGGTGTCTCCTCCAGCCAGTCCAGAGGTCGGCGTGCGGACAAAGGCAAAAGTTAGACCTATTTTATGAATACTTTATTTACTGTCCAGCACTTGACATTAAATCATTTGAAACCCTGACTTCCACTGAACTATCTTCCCAACAGTGAAAAAGGAAGCTTGTATACTCTGATTCAGAGGGCGGGCAGCTCCAAAAGAGTAAGGTTCTTTCTTGTAGTGGAACATACATCTGAGCTCACGATTTGTCATTTCAGGGCCGAAAGGCAGATCAGAAAGTAGTCCGTTGAAGGTCCGCTTTCATGCTCAGCTATTTCGTCTCTGTGCAAAGAGGCAGCGAAAGCTGGTGAAGCAGTTCATCCTCGAGGAAGCAACCGTGAGTAGACAGCAAGAGGCAGATGATGACGAAGAGAGCGAGGAAGAGTTCCAGGAAATAGCGGCCAGCGAAGACAACTGGGAATGTGAGAATGGTGGCAACGGCGGCGATTTCGAAGGGAGTGAGGACCTGGATGCTAGTGGCCACAGCCTAGATCCCAAGGATGATAGCGGTAGTGAGAGTGATCACAATCAGCAGAAGCGTCCCAGGGTCAAGTCTACTTGCCGTCACTATGCCGACAACCGCTACTGGGTTAAGGCCACAGAAGAGAGACACACTACGAACGCTATCTGAGGAGGCGCTCTCCCTTGACGAAGTGACCGCGGTAGTGGAAAATCCACGCATATGGCACGACTTTCGTAAAGTGACGAAGAAGATTCAGGACGGCGGCAGCATCTCCAAGGAGGAGCAGGATCTCTGCACATCAACGATTCTGGTTCTGATGCTCTTTCAGAACTGGCAGCGACCTGGAGCGGTTGTCAACATGCTCGCCAGCGAGTACCGTTTGGCTGCACTAGTTTTGGAGAAGGGCAGGGAAGAGCAGGTGATTTCTATAACTGAGCATAAGACCAAGCTCAATGGGCCAGCACACACAACTTTGGAGGGGGAAGATGTCAAGCTAGTCAGGGATTACTATAATCTCATACGTCCGTATTGCGATCCGAAAGCAGTTGCCTCTATTTTCTGGCACTAAGCGGCGGGCGTAGGATTTCAAATGCCAACTATTATGCCCAGAAGCTAGGTCGTCAATACGATCTAGACGTTCCCAGTGCGACCCGTGTAAAAAAAATTAGTTCCACCGTATCAGTTCTATTTATCACGCAGCGCTGCAGAGACCTCCCTGCTGGCAACCCAAATTGGCCACAGCCACGCTATCCAGCAGGAACATCACCAGGCCATTACTGGTTAAAAACATGCAGCAACAGCTCATGCATTGCGAGAACAACTGCGCAAGAAATCCAAGCCAAAAACCGCAGTTTCCTCCTCAGAGTCTTCCTCGGAGGACGTGGTGGAGCGGAAACCGAAGCAGAGAAAGTCATTCACACCGTCAGAGACAGCTAAGATTGAGGAGTGGTTTAAAGTCTCGATAGAAAGTGGGACCACTCCAGGCAGGCTCCTCTGCAAGGACTTCATTGACGGAACAAATTTCGACCGCGAACCAAAACATATCCAGGACAAGGTCCGCAATATAATCAAGCAGCGTAAAAAGTAACTTAGCTACCTTAAACTGAATGCTTTATTAGCAAAGTGGTTACAGTAATCATCGTATGAACTGTTGAGTTTTCTGAGTTATCCTTCCTAACTACGTATTTTATCTATAATCCTTTGATCTTGATTTTGCATTTGTTCTTAGGATTTTTTCTGCTTATGTACTTTAGTTGATTGCACATTTTATGACGAAACTGAGTTGACCTATCCATAACATATCCTGCCCTCCTTCAATATCTCAGCAATGGCTGATCCACCCATCCCTCCTCAAGGTTATTCCTGATTCACTGATTGGCTGAGCAGCTGCACAATCCCTCGAAGTAGGTGTCACTTCAAAATTACAAAACCAGACTAATAATGTGCCACATCAAAATTGCGGAAAGCACCAGATTGAATTTGTGGCACATTTCAAAACTAACACTGCCATAATTGTGGCACTTGCAAGCAAACTTTTGCAGCAGCTAACTTCACCTGCCGCTGCCACAGTGGGAAAATTGTGGCAGGAAAACCTCAAACGGCGGGAGATTTTGTGGCGCCTGACGTCAGCTGCCGCTGCCACAATTTGGCCAATGTGGCCTGAGGTTGGCCACAATTGGCTGAATGTGGCACTTTATGTGCCGCAAACTGAGGCCCTAACCCTAATGCTCACTCTCACAGAGACTCCGGCTACGGCTACCTGTTCTACAGAACCGATGGAACGGCCCAACTACAGCCATCGGTGAACTTCTAAAGCAAGCCCACCATTACATCACCGACGCTTTAATGGTTCTCTCCATTGACTGTATACCTAAGCCCAATGTACGCGTTGCTATGGCCACATCCGGAATGAATTTATTCACAGTATTAACGCCGGAACACCGATTGGTTTATATCACCCAATCACTACCGTGCCCAGGTCATGCCCAAGGTTACCTCTTTTTTGATTTTTATATCATTCATGCAGTTTCTTACTAAGTATTGCACCTGAAGAGGCGCTCTAGCAAAAGCTATTCTGCCGAAACCAGTCGTGCGCTTGTACTTTGTACTACTATTGTTATAACTGCATTTAAGCTATTGAAGATATTGCTATTGAAGTATTGAAGCTAATATGATTCCCAGTGACAGTCAAACATCAGTAAGTGTTTAACATAGCATGGTGGATGATTTTAATAAATTGTTCCATTGCATGCAAAAACACTAATGTCTACAACTAGACCGTGAAATCTATTTGACTTCCTGGACTCCTATACAGGTAAATTCGACTACCTGCCGCCACTGGCGGCAGTATCGAATGCTGCTAAGAAGCAGACTCCTGCCACTGCCACTGACACCAACATGGCCAAAGGCACTCCCGCCCATAGCACCACCAAAACTGTGGATAAAACAAAAGAACATAATCCCTCAAAAGGGAAAGGGAAAAGGCAGCAAGTAAAAGCTACTGCCACCACCCCTCGTACAAACCGCAAATCAGCGGCTGTACTCTCTATACCACATTCAATGGCCACCAGATGGAAGAGCTCTACATCTGTCTCTTCCCGGACCTCTACCACGAGTCTCCAGTCTCTTTCACCTAACAACCCGAGGCCACCCCATAACCCTAAAAATCAGGGCCCCCACACATCGACCCCCGTAAAGAAGACCCTAAAAAAGTCTCGAAATACCTGCCTCCCAAAAGGGAATACTCAGACTACCCAGTCTAAAGGGGACAACCCCCAATCTAAACTTAACTCTACCACAATAGTTAGTCCTCAACCCACTCCTAATCCTGCTCTACCCTCCTCCCCCCACAGAAGAGAGAGGATGGCACAGGAAATGGAGACCGATCCTGAAGAACTCCATTTGCTCGGGCTAGCCGGACACAGCGGTGACCCCGAGAACCCCCTGCCGGCCAGGGAGGAACAAGGACGGAGGAGTTACCAGAGACCGTCCTCACGGGTGACCACGCCCAATATCCATTACTCGATTCTCTTGGCAGATTCGGATGATCCTCCGGGTCCTTCCCGAGAGGAGGCACCCCTTCCCCGGAACGACCTGCAGAAGGTCAAAAGGGCCATCAGTGAGGAGACAACCCATCTGGAAGAGTCCCTTATCACTATGACCAAAGCGGACTACCACCGCAACAACATGAAGTTGGCCCTGTCGTCTGGAAAATTCCCAAAGGGGCTGCAACCCAACATCCCCCTGGCTGCTTTCAAGCCAAATGCAGCCCTCCAGACCAAATGGGACGGCATCCTCACCGATTGCACAAAAAATCTGCTGGGATGCCTCATCGAACACTACGAGGACCTAGTCCGTACTGAAATGATGACCCAGGACACCCAAACCAAGACTCAACTGTCAATCAACAAGGCTAACCTTTCTGACTCTGACCAGGAGTTAATTGGTCGCTTTTGGAGGTAAGAGACAGACGCCGCAGTTAAAGAAGCGAGCCAGTTCTCTGCCTCCAAATACACAAAGGCACCAGCTCAGAGGGAGCCCCCTCACCACTCGCCCTCCCGTGGTGAATCCACCTCAGTCAGAGATGAACTGGAAGCCCTAAAGGCCTCAGTCAATAAGATCCAAATCCGAGACAGGATTTTCGCCGCCTGGCACCCTTCCGTCAAGGACGCGGGCGCCAGCGACAACAACGGGGTCAACAAAGAGACTGCTCCCCCAAGAAAGGAAAGCCAAAAGGCTACAGGAGCACTCCTCCCTACGGAGGAAGAAATCGCAAATAAGACGGAGGACTCATAGAACACTATGTAGCCCTATGGATAGCGCTTGTATTATTAACCTATCATCTATATCTTTGACTCATATAGAGTCACACAAGTATTATGTAAAGGCTTATCATTTATCCCAAAGCCTAAGCACATCAACCTGCAGGACCTATACCGGGACACGAACAAATTCGTGTTGAGTATGAGGTACAAAAATGAACATCATGGCCAAACCGTGGAAGTTAAACCTCGCTTCCAGAGGCGGAGCTACTATAGAGCCCCCCCAACCAGTAGTCTGTATCTGGAAAATGCAATGGGACGGTACAAAACATGGACTCTGGACTCTGGACTGGACTGTGGACTGGACTCTGGACTGGACTCTGGACTTCATCTTGGACTTTATAATGGGCTGTCATCGAAATGCTAACTAGGGTACTACACTCGACTATGTACTAGCACGTGCTCTATTATCTATGGTACTAGCTACATGTAGCTTGACCCGACACGTCTTAGAGTCTACTTAATGAGATTCATTCGTTGATTAATGCTACGGTATGCAGTAAATGTACACCTACGCAGTGTTTCCGGAAGCAGTGGTCACGAGACTAAGCAACCGGTAGTAGCTAAAAATAGAAGTCTCCTTAAGTGGGGTGGGAAGCATTGGCTTGACAGAAAGGCCGCATGACCGTGAGGCGCAGCAGCGCCAGTATTTAAGTCCCTACACGTGGCGTCTCTTGTCAGTTTTGTCGTAGAATGAGCATGAGAGTGGTGGCGTTTTTGGTGCTGGTTGTTGCTTCGTTGTTGTGGTGTGTCCGTTGGAAGGCGCGAGTGTGCCTGACCGCTTCTCTGGCTGGAGAGCACCCGCTCGAGAGCCCTCTTCGTCAATGCGCTATATGCCAGGCCGGGGAACACTTGTCTGAGCGTCCCTGTCGGTTTTCTATTGGAGAAAAATCTACCGAAAGCCCTTCTGTGTTGCTACCTGCCTGGAGACCACTCGCACAATCCTCCCACGGTGGAGTCCGGTTGCAGAGCATCAGCGCGAGCTCTTCCCCGTCGGTGCTGTATTGTAGGGCACCTGCCCGGAGGTCCTCTTTGTCGGTTAGTTACCGGAGATCACTTGTCCAAGAGCCCCCCTCGTCGCTCGCCTTCCAGAGACCACTCTCGAGAGAGCCAACCCCATTTTTGCTCCCCCAGACGCCGCACTTGGTTGCTTGGCCGGAGAGCACCATTCGCCGGTGCCTAACGGAAGAGCATCTGTCTGAGAGCCCCCCTCGTTGGTGCCCTGGGAATCACCGGCCCGAGTGTTTTGATTCACAGGCGCGAGTGTGCCTGACCGCTTCTCTGGCTGGAGAGCGCCCGCTCGAGAGCCCTCTTCGCCAATGCCAGGCCGGGCCCGAGCGTCCCCGTCAGTGTTCTATCGGAGAACATCCTCCCGAACGGCCTTCCTTGTTGCTACCTGTCTGTAGAACACTCGCACAATCCTTCCACGTTGGAGTCCGGTTGCAGAGCAGCAGCGCGAGCTCTTCCCCGTCGGTGCTGTATTGTAGGGCACCTGCCCGGTGGTCCTCTTTGTCGGTTAGTTACCGGAGATCACTTGCCCAAGAGCTCCCCTCGTTGTTGGCCTACCAGATACCACCCTCGAGAGAGCCAACCCCATTTTTGCTCCCCCAGACGTCACTTGCACAAACTTTGTACTTCGTTGCCTGGCCAGAGAGCACCATTCGTCGGTGCCAAACCGGAGAGCATCTGTCTGAGAGCCCCCCTCATTGGTGCCCTGGGAATCACCGGCCCGAGTGTTTCGATTCACCAATGGCGGCAAAAACGAAGCTATCGTGATATCGTCTGAAAGTGACCTCGAAGAGGTACGACCACCTTCAGAATTGAAAGTGTTTACCCCTACTAAACGTCCACCGTCATCCTCATCCGAGACCAGGTTGGCTATTTAAGATTTTATCGTCAATGAACCGCGCATGCTTTATTCTAATGCTAATGTGTGCAGTGATTGTGTAATCTCGTCATATCACTACATAGTTTTCCTTAAGTAATATTTATATACCAGTTGGCAGTGCATTACAGGATTTAGTTAGTGCGCGAGGACAATTAAGTAACGGTCGAGGGCGGATAATGCACGAGCCCAAGGCGAGTGCATTATCCGCCCTCGACCGTTACTTAATTGTCCGAGCGCACTAACTAGTCCCGTAATGCACTGCCAACTGGTATATAAACTATTTAGTTTTCTCACTGACCTGAGACAGCCATAGTTCTATTGAGCGTTATTTAGAAGTGTGCACTATCCAGATAATGCACACTCAAGTGTGCATTAAGCGATTTAATGCACAGTCATGTGATCGATTTTGAGACTTCTGATTCGTCGAAGGTCACGTGAGTAGCACTAAGTAATCCTAATGCTGTTGGCATTGTGTTCTTTCCCTTTTTGGACACATGCAGTGACGAGAGTGGAGACGAACACTGCAGTTGTGTCTTCAAAAAGGGATCAGGCTGCAGGAAACAGTAAGTTTATGATTATAAACCATAGTGACGATGTGTATGCGGCGAATATGCTACCCTTGACCTCGGTCGTCTAACGTTTGCAGTACATATAGCCCAGGCTTAAGGCTATACTGAGTTCAAGGGTGGTATATTGGCCATATATATGCTGAATTACGATGGTTCATTGTTTGCTGTAGTGACAGCGCATAAGTGTCTAGCTAGATAGATAAGTAAAAACTAGAAGACCCCCGAGAAAGCTTGAATCAGCTTCAGTTATGTGTATGCTAACTTGTACAGCGGGTTTCTCTATCATTGCCCACTTTTAGAGTAAAGACCGCTGCACTAATGGGTGGGTGTGGATTTAGGCTTTGAAGTCCTCTTCTGAAAGCATGGGAGTCAGGACAAGCTTCATGCGTGTAGATAATTACATTCCATGATCGTGTGAATGAAAATACGGCGTTGTGCAACTAAGATATGGAGTTAGCTACAAAGAAACTGCTGTACTCACTAGAACAGTGGGGCTTATTCCACGGACTAACCAATAGCAAGTTCTGTGGTTCAGGAGAGGAGTCACATTCCAGCATATATTTTTTTTTATTACTGGTGAGTGTGGCATGCCAGGTTCAGAACGCATGCATGCCCATGCTGTGCCTTACCATCAGAAACCGATTCAGGCTTCTACTTAGAAGGTTCCCCATTACCTAAGGCTTCCTAATTAGATTCATGTGTAACAGCTGTCATAGTAGTCTAGGGGACATGCTGTACTGAACCCTGACTCAGCAATATACTGACCTTTGGTATCTTTGTCCCCATGCTGTGCTTTTCATGCAACTTCCCACTCACTATGAATAGCTAAGGATGCATTTCTCCTCTGATGTGTATTGCAAGGAATGATCTTTGTACAGGATTCTAAATGCATAAAAGCGTTCACCCTCCCTTTGGTCTGGTGTTTTCTTTGCTTTCATTTTGTTGAAAGACAAAGATTCTGCCAAACCTGTGTCAAAAAGCACCTTTGTACGAGTAATTTTGCTGCTGTAGCGCTTGTGCCATTGACCATTAACCGACATATGCAAGCGGAGCTTTGCTGCAAGATGCTCTATGGCAGCTCAGTGACTAAGGTGTATACAAAAAGCCTTGTCGTAAATGTGCAAGACTTAATGCTTTGCACGCCTACTATAGTGTGACCGTATACAAAAAAGGGTATTTATAGTACTTACATGTAGGTCTTACCTCAGGAAGAAAAAATGGGGTGAAAACTCCAGGAGTGAACATATAACCCAAAACCCCACGTTGCTGCATGGCGCAAAGCGACGAGGAGAGGGTAGCTGATTTCAGACGCCGGTTGGAGCGCACGTTCAACGTTGCTTACGGGAGGGAAGGCATGTCAACCGAAACACGCGACACTCTCCTGCATGGCCAGCTCCAGGACGGGCTCAAACACGAGCTCATGAAAGCAGCAGCTGTAGGGGCCCAGAGCTACAAAGCCCTCTGCCTCGCGGCCCGAAATGAGAAGAGGCTTGCCGAGCTGAAGAAGAGGCAACAATATCTCAAGCCCTCTGTTGCCCCACCTCGACCGCTTAAGAAGCTGGCGGAGAACAAGCTGTTCGTCCCCACTGCAAGCAAGCCGGGGTATCCTAAGGCAACTAGCCCCGACACCAGGAAGTGCTTCTTGTGCCAGAAGCCGGGCCATCTTACACGTGAGTGTCGGGCAAGGCCCACAGAGCGTGGTGGGCAGAGCAACCTCAAGGAGACACCCGTTGTCACCAAGAAAGTGACCGCCAATCCGCAGGCTGCGGAGCAGGGACACTTTGAGTCGCTCCAAGAGTGCCTGTACTCTTCGGACGAGGACACCGCTACCGCCGCAGTGAGTATGGTCCGAGTGGCTGACAAGGGGAGTAAGTCGCAGTGTGTCCAGGTCCAAGTGCAGGAAGTCCTCGCCTACGGTGTCCTGGACAGTGGTGCGGATATCACCATTATGGGTGGAGCACTCTTCCGGAAAGTAGCCACTGTCGCCCGATTGAAGAAGAGGGACCTAAAGAGGCCAGACAAAACTCCCCGGAACTACGACCAGACCCCCTTCACCTTAAATGGTCGAATAGACCTGGACATCACTTTTGAAGACCGCACCATGTGTACCCCAGTATACATCAAGACCGATGCTCATGAACATCTTCTATCAGAAGGCGTCTGTCGGCAGCTTGGCATCCTGCAGTATCACTCTAGCGTCGAACCCTGGAGAGGAGTGAGGAAGCGGAGCCAGACCCAGGCCCGCACGTCGGGTCGCAGTCATCCGGAGAAGAATACCCATGATGTTTCTAAGGAGACTACCCCTACCGACGATCGACATCAGCCAGCTGAGCAGGCCGTAGAAGTGCCCACAGTCAGGGTCAATCTAGTACAGTCCCTGAACCTGCTCCCTCACCAGGGCGCCACTGTTAGTGTCAGTCTAGGACCTGGCAGTAGGCTACCAGAGTCAGAGCCAGTTCTGCTGGAGCCTGTGAGTCTTTCGTACACGTAGACGACTCGGTCCTCCAGTTCGATAGAGGACTCGCGCAAGTTGCCATCTTCAATTCCACCGGCTGCTCATGTTCAGTGGAGGCGGGCATGGAGCTGGGTGAAGCGTCTGTGGTCACCCTCATTCCACCAGATTCGTTCCCAACAGAGGAAGCAAGGGATCCAAGCAGTGAAGACAGCACATTAGCAGTCGTCAACCGGGTCACAGAGTCGGAGGTAACACAGAGAAAGCAGATGCTCTGCGAGCTAGTCGGCACGCCAGAACTTTTGACACCCACGCAGACGGAGGAGCTGCATCAGTTCTTGGGAGAGCAGCATGAAGCGTTTTGTCTTGAACGCAAGGAGCGAGGGGAAACAGATATTCTCACCATGGAGATTGACACCGGTGACGCTCGGCCGAAGAAGCAGCCAGCACGCAGGATGCCCTTTGCTGTACGATCCGAAGTCGCCAAGCAACTGCAGAGTATGCAGGAGGCAGAGGTGATACAGCCGTCCAATAGCCCCTGGGCTAGTCCAGTAGTGATGGTTCGAAAACGAGACGGGACACACAGGTTCTGTGTGGATTATCGAGAGCTCAATTCAGTCACCAAGGCAGATACTTTCCCGCTGCCTCGAATCGATGACCTTCTCAATCAACTGGGAGCTGCACGCTACTTCAGCACTCTAGACCTCGCGTCGGGGTATTGGCAGATACGTATGCCCCCTGACTCTGTTGAGAAGACCGCATTTACCACCCCACACGGACTACACGAGTTTCGGGTGATGCCTTTCGGCCTGACCAATGCGCCTGGCGTGTTCCAGCGTCTCATGGAGAAGGTTCTGGCCGGTCTGAACCCCCCAGATGGATCTGCCTTCGTAGTCGTGTATATCGACAACGTTCTTGTGTTTTCCCGCAGCCTTGAGGAGCACTTGGAGCACCTGCGTCGAGTGATCCTGCGCATCTGTGAGGCTGGACTGAAGCTGAAGCCCAGCAAGTGCCACTTCATCCGTGAGGAGGTGGAGTACCTTGGGCATCTGATAACCCCACAAGGGCTGAAGACTAATGCCAGACTCACAGCTGCTGTTGCCGAGTTCCCACGCCCGCAGAACGTATCGGAAGTGCAGAGATTCTTGGGGCTTAGTTCCTACTATCGCCGGTTTGTGTCCAACTTTGCCCGAGTTGCAAGTCCATTGCACGCATTGACACGGAAAGGAGCCGAGTTCGAGTGGACTAACGAATGTGAGGTGTCGTTTCAGGCTCTGAAGGAAAAGCTGACATCTGCCCCAGTTCTCGCATACCCCTCCTTTGAGAGATCCTTCGTCCTCGAAACAGATGCAAGCATCGCAGGGATTGGAGCCGTGCTGTCCCAGCCACAAGACGATGGTCTTTCTGCATCCCGTCGCATTTGCCAGTCGATCGCTAACCCCATCAGAGCGAAATTATGCGATCACTGAGCTCGAGACCCTTGCTGTTGTGTGGGCCATAACCCATTTCATCCCCTACCTGTACGGCCACGAGGTTACGGTCTTTACAGACCACACAGCAGTCAAGGCCGTCCTCGAGACCCCGAACCCCTCTGGCAAGCATGCCAGATGGTGGACACGAGTGTACGGGAGTGGAGTCAAGAGTGTAACCATTCGGTATCGGCCTGGACGACAGAACAGTAGTGCCGATGCCCTCTCACGGAGCCCACAGGCCCCTTCTCCAGCAGCCGGAGTTGGACAAGCTGAGTTCCAGGTTGCGGCAGTGAGCACCGAGGCTGCCGACCCTGTTCTGGATATTCAGACACTCTTGAATGCAGAACCTGCATGTCCAGTGCTTGACAGTTTTGCAGTGGAGCAGCGGAAAGATTCTGACCTACAAGAGGTCATCGCCTTCTTAGAGAAAGAAGAACTCCCTTACGAACAGAAGAGAGCCAGGAAGATCGCCCTGCAAGCCCCCATGTTCACCATTGAAGACCGGATCCTGTTTTATGTCGATCCCAAACACCAGCACCAGAAGAGAGTGGTGGTCCCCAGTCATCTGCAGGAGCAGATCCTCAGAGAGAACCATTCGAGTGGAATGGGCGGACACTTTTCTGGACGAAGGACCTATGGTGCGTTAGTACGTCGGTGGTGGTGGGATGGGATGCATGCTGATGCGTTACGATTTGCACGCAATTGTCCTGCCTGTGCCATTGTGTCGGGGGCCGGGAAGCTACAACGCCCTCCTTTGCACCCCATCCCAGTGCAACGCCCTTTCCAGATTGTGGGGGTGGACTTAATGGATTTGCCAAAGACCCTGGAGGGTAACTGCCATGTGCTAGTCTTCCAAGACTATCTTACGAAGTGGCCGCTCGTCTATGCAATCCCAGATCAGAAGTCCATCCGGATTGCACGAGCTCTTGTAGAAGAGGTAGTACCATTCTTTGGGGTCCCGGAGGCCTTGTTGTCTGACCGAGGAGCTAACCTGCTCTCTCATCTGATGAAGGATGTCTGAGATCTTTTGGGCATCAAGAAGCTCAACAGAGGTTTAATCGTACCCTGAAAACGATGCTACGGAAACAAGCAGCCACATTTGGCTCCCAGTGGGACCGTTACCTGCCTGGTGTTCTCTGGGCATACCGGAATACTCCTCACGAGGCCACCGGAGAGAAGCCATCGTTCCTCCTGTTCGGAGTCGATTGCCGCAGTCCAACTGAAGCCGCATTGCTGCCACCCAGTCCCATTGAGCCTACGACTGTGTCGAATTATCGTGAACAGGTCATTCTGTCACTGTCTACTGCCCGAGAGCTCGCTGCCAAATCAATCCTGAAGGCGCAGAAGAAATACAAAGCTCGCTACGACAAGAAAGCCGCTACTACGCACCTGAAGGTCGGGGACTGGGTGCTAATAAGATTCCCTCAGGAGGAAGTTGGGAAACAGCGTAAGCTTTCACGCCCTTGGCATGGTCCCTACCGGATAGTCTCCAGGACTGATCCCGACGTGACAGCCGTCCGCGTATACTCGCCTCAAGACAAGACCATACGAGTACATCTGTCGAGAGTTACTCCGTGTCCCAGTGAGTTCCCTCCAGGGTATTACTGGTATGGCTCTAAAAGACACTCTCCTGGACGCCCGCCAAAGTGGGTACAGCAACTACTAGCTGGAGATGGTGATGAGCCCGATGTCAATGAGCCCCCCCATGCTGAGACTGGTGGGACCACTGCGGAAGATTCTTCAGACACTGAAGACCGTGAGGATGAAGGCTGTGAGCAAGTTGTGCCCTCTGATGTCGAGGTTGAATCCGAAAACGAAAGGGATCCCAAGATGGAAGTCGTGACTGATACCCTTAGGCCAGCCCATCCTGGTGGCTCACACCGCTACTCACTTCGAAGACGAGTTGCTGCACCGGAACGATTGATGCTCATCGAGACACACTCGAGGTCGAGCTTTCCTGAAGGGGAGGGTGATGTTGCGGACTGAGACTTGAACTTTGAACTGTATTATTATTCATACACTCACACATGTGAGCTAGGTAGTAGTCATTGCATTGTCTTTTGTTTCTTTGTTCTATTTATACGTGTGCTGTATTTCTAATTGAGTTGGTTTTGATGGGAGCCGTAACATACAGCCACTGAAGGCAGGCACACTGCAGCAACAGCTACAGCAATATCGTGCTCAGACCAAGATTGTGATGCTGTGGCCACAACAATGTCTCACTCTCGGCAGACTCAGATGGCATATTACGGCAGACTAGTACAGGCTGGGGCCACGTGCAGCAGACTAGTGCGGGATGGGGCCTCGTGCAGCAGACTAGTGCGGGCTGGGGCCTCGTGCAGCAGACTAGTGCGGGCTGGGGCCTCATGCAGCAGACTAGTGCGGGCTGGGGCCTCGTGCAGCAGACTAGTGTGGGCTGGGGCCTCATGCAACAGACTAGTGCGGGCTGGGGCCTCATGCGGGCTGGGACCTCCAGCCCTGGCTGGGCCTGACGCAGCAAGCACGCTTCCGGCTGCTGGCTTGGTGTCATGCGGCTGGCTGGCCCTCCTGTGGCGGGTAGGGCCCGTGCTTCCCGCTGGAATTCATGCGGCCGTCTGGGCGTCATGCTGCTGGCTGGCCCTTGCCGGGCTTCCTGCAACTGGCTAGGCTCGATGCGGCTCGGGCAGTTAGCTGGCTCTCATGCTGTTGGCAGGCAGAGGCACGAAAGCGGCTGCTGCCCTAGTGTATGGTGAAGCCGACAGACAGTTTTGACTGTCCCATCTTAATATTGGCAAGCTCGGCGAGGTAACATGCGGCTGTGTGTACCCGGGTCGAGTAAATGGCGGCGGCGTGCAACTCTCACCTGGCCCTTGTGGCTGCGTAGCTTCCCCGAGTGGGGTAGGATGCGACGAAGAATCCATCTTGAACGGGCTCGCTTGCCAAGAGTAACTTTCGGTTTGATAATGAAGAGGAACACCACCCCAGACCCAGCAACCCTGGAGGCCCCCAATGAGCCAGGCCTACCCACCACAAGCCACAGGCCCCTACAGGGCACCGCAGGGCTTCTCTGACAAAACCCTGTGCGGTCTCTTCAACTCAACAGAGGGAAAAATATGCCACTTATGGCGAAGCTTGCAAGTTCGATCATCGCTGCCGCCTCTGTGGGGGCCCGTATCCCGCTTCCTCCTGCTACCAGCCCCAATGTCAAAGGGGGGCCCTTCGTGGGAAAAGGCTGGCCGGGGCCACCAAAAGGAAGAAAATACTAGTAGCTATGTACGAGTAATAGCCAGGACAAAAAAGAAACAGTCTAGGCGTTATATCACGGCAGTATGTTAATTGAGTTGTATTCATGGGACATTGTGTTGATCAAAACTAACGACAACAACCAAAAAGGGTTTGATATACTGCAGGATCTGTGTCGTGGTCAACCAGCAGCGCATGCCACAAGGCAAAGAGTGCCTTACACTGCAGATAAAGTGGAAACTATTGAATTGTACTTTGAAGGGCACATTGCTTCTGGTGACGTACCGCACGCTCATGAGTGCCAAGAGTTTTTGAGGGATCATCCCATGGACAGAGACCACAAACAGATACGAGACAAAGTGACATGTCGCTAAAGACTGAAGTGTGACTGAACTGTACCGAGTGACCTACTGTTTGTTACCCTATGCTTGAACTGCTGCTTATTATTTCAATTGATTCCTGCATTGTCATCCAAACATCTTAGCTGTTTATATCCATCAGCAACAATTGTACTACATTCATCCACCCTACACTCTCAATTCTTAGTAAAAAAATAGCAATACCTAACACTAACACTAAATATGACATGGGTCAGTTTCCTACTTCTGTACATTCCGAGCTTTCTCCATTCATTTCCATCCATATAACATCAGTGTCTTCTATACCAGAAGTGATTGAATGGAATTTCTTCACCAGTGAATGCATGCATTCAGTGAGGAGAGGTATATTATAAGTTTCAACCAGGTTAACATTATCAATTAATTCAAAAACATCAGAAGTACAGGCAAAGGTAGCTGCAAAGGTAGCTGAAAAGGAGAGGCAGCATCCACGGGCTGCTGTAGTGGAGTCACAGGGACGCCAATCCCACCATTTAGGAAGTTTGACAACGATCACAAGGAACTGCAGAAATTCCAGCACAAGACAGCCAGACAGGGTCCTGCAAGTATTACTCTGACAGCGCAGGACCACTACCTTTTGAACAAGTACGTGCAGCACATTCAGCCACTCTGTAACCCCAGCTCTGAGCACCTGTTCGTGAGTGAGAAAGGTCACCCCATTGTAAAGCTCAATGATACCATTCAATGGCTTGGCGGTAAATATGGGGTGGCCACACCAACATGCACACGGCTGAGGAAGACTGGGGCCACGGAGGCAGCACTTCAGTGTGACGAGCCCACACGCCACCTGATATGTCCACATGTCTCACTCACAGGTGGTGCACGACCACCACTATGAGCAAATACGTGGCGGTAAAGAGGTCCTGAGGCTCATGCTATCCGCCAAAAGCTTGCTAAGGTCGCTGAAAGCTCAAGCAGCATCACTAGTTATTCTGACGGTGACCAGGAACAATTAAAGCCACCTAAGAAACCAAAATTACAACAGAAACCAAAATCGTTAAAGAAGTCAAAGCTTCCAAAAAAGCAAATGTCTCCAAAGAAAAAGCAAACACGCACTGCTTATACGGATGAGGAGGTGAGGGTGCTGAAGTGCTTTTTTAGAGAAAACATTCAGACCGGAAGGCCAGCTCGACCACAGGATGCAAGAGCCTTCCTGCAGTAGCATCCAATGCCCCGTACATACAAACAGGTGCAGGACAAAGTCCGCCAGCTCCTAAAAAAAACTTCCCCTTAACTTATCTATACGACTTAAATATTTACTTATTTATACTACACTGACTTATGTAAGTTGAGTTCCAAGTTACTTTGGAGCAGAGCTTAGATTGTAGCCATGCTGATTCACTATTCGATGCACTGTAAAACAAATACAAGGTTTGAAGTTTGTTCGAAGGCAAGTAGGCATATCAGTATTCTGCATTTTTAGCTCATTCCAGTCCAAAGGGCACCAGGAGGGATACTAATTCTACAAAGGACAACAAGGAACACCAGGGCATCAATACTATATAACCTAACCCAAACCTAACCCTAACCCTGACCTGCCAAAGTACCAAAGTTGTATACCTTATTCAATGTCGGCAATGCACGAAGCAATATGTAGGACAAACAACAAAGCCCCTACACATCCGACTCAACCAACATCTGCATAATATCCGAGGACAAAAGTCCTCCAGAAGCAAACTCTGGTGGCATTTTAAAAAGGATCACTCAATTGAGGACCTCCAGATTATTCCGCTCCAGCAAGTAGATGAGCTACTCTCACTACTTGCAGCGGAACTAAAAGTGCAACAGGTATATAGGCCCACTTCGAGTAGTAGTCCGTTACAGTCAAAATAAACTCGCTCCCCCTCGGAGTCTCCTTTAGTGGACCAATGAGGTCAATTCCTAGTTGATGCCAAACCTGAATGTGGACCACAGAATAGGTGATGAATAACCTAAGTCAATGCAGCGTAATATATAGTCCCATGTACACATACCTTGGGCACAACTGGGATTGGGTGAAGTGTCCCCGCTGCTTTAGGTTAGGCTTACTCCGTTGGCACCTGTCACATTTCCTGACATACTCTTGGATATCCTCGTACATTCCAGGCCAGTAATATTTGGGAGCTATTGCACTGTTGAGTCTAGTAATTCCTACAGAAAAGTTGCATGCTCAGTTGATACATATCTTAGAGTTAGCTTCTTCTGTGCTAACGCTTACTTAAAAGAAGTGAAATTCCTTAGCACACACTTACCCAGGTGTCCATCTTCATGAATTGTCTGAATGATTCTTCTTTTCTCTTTGGACTCCACAACTAGGCGTAGAGCGGCCTGCTCATTTGTCTGGTTCTCTGGTTTCTTTTTTCCTTCCTGATTGCCGATGTAGTACAAACGCTCTGTGTTAACAACAAAATTCTTCGCCTTCCACCTTAGGCTCCGTCTGTAGTTGTCATCTGCACCTATGGGATATTCTCCCTTGGAGATATACTCGAAAACCTCCTTGAACTAAATTTCTCTTCACCATCTTCCCACTAGTCACAGTGCAGCCCTTTCCTCCTCCTTTTGTTGGTTGGAAATGTTGTCAGACACAAAAAACAGTTCAGAACCATCTGATTCAGTGGCTGCAGTAGTAACGTTGTTGGGGCAACCCACCTCGACAAGTGCAGTACGAATCTCGGAGCTTTTTCAAATTAAGTTTTAATAGTAGTCTTTCGAATATGTATTAATAGTAGTCTCTTTGTGAACTGTATTCAACATCAAGTACAAACACAGCCTTTTTATACTTACAACCAAATGATTTAAGCATTAATAATAATTGCACGACATCCTTAGAGTAATGTAGCAGGAAAACAGAACTGTAAATATTAACTATACCGCAGAAATAAATGACCGAAGTGGCAATTACTGATAAATCCACTGGAAATCCTTTTTATATATAAATGATCTAAGCAGTAATAATAATTAATACTGCACAACATCCTTAGGGTAATGTACCAGGAAAACCAAACTGTAAATATTAACTATACCGCCAAAAGAAATGACCTAAGTGGCAAATACTGATAAATCCACTGGAAATCCTTTTTATTTCTAAACAATCTAAGCAGTAATAATAATTGCACAACATCCTCAGGGAAAAGTAGCAGGACAACCAAATGCTGGCATAATATGCTGATGCCTACTCACGTTAGTGCAGAGATAGAATATAGTATCTCTGGTTAGTGTGCGGGTATTGTTTCGCGAGACCCACTTCGCGGACGTGTTTCAATATCGGGGGATGTGTTTCGATATCATATTCCGTCCCCAGGGGACATTTTCCCGGGGGGACGTAATTCGATATGACACCGTGCTACCCTACGTAACTGCACGGTTAATGGATTTTTGCCAATGGCACTGTAAGCAACGTGATGACGTCAATACATCCGCTACCGAGGCGACGTTAGCTACGTGTATGCCGGATGGCCCGCGTCCCCGACTACGCCGAAAAGTGCAAGACGGAGAACACTATTGGACTATATCAACCAATAATATTTCAGTGCCCCTGACTCCATGAATCTTTTTCAACTTATAAACACCTGAAGAAGGCTTATGCTTTCTATAGAAGGCAGCCGAAACCGGTCGTGTTTTGTGAAAAGTGTTGAAGTGCATTGAGTTTTGAAGTATTTGAAAGAACTATTGAACATTTGACCGTAAGTGTCACTGTCACTGCATGTCTAGTTTACTGCATGCAAAACAAGTAATAATGTCTAGAACAAATGCTACTTGGGAAACCAAGTTAGCTAACCTAGGCTTCCAGGACCCCGCTGCCATAACAGCTAGGGTCCGAGCTAATGCTAAAGCAAATGCTGCAACTCGGTCTTCAAAGACCAACCCCTCAACCACCAAAGTGGTAAAGAGCACAGCTAAAGCTGCAATTGCCCACAGCAGCTCCAGACCTGTGGACAAGAAAAAAGAGAAAAACCCCTTAAAGGGTAAAGGCAAAAAATCAGCCACCACCTCATTTAGAAAACATACAGTGTCTACAAGATAACAAGTGGAGTCTCAGTTAACCCACACAAGTGACAAATCACTCTCCCCCACGACCACCGAGTCGACAAACATAAGTAATCACTTTCCACCACAACTACTGAGATAGGTGCATCTAACCCCACCCCCAAAACATCAACCCCCGTAAAGGGAACCACCAACCCATTGCCCCTTCCACAAAGAAGCAATAAACCCCACAAGGGTATACCCAACCCTAACCCTAATCCCTCCCTCCCCTCCCTTAATAGGAGGACGATGGATCCGGCCATGGAAATGGACGAAGTACTCCTCGGCCTGGCCCACCCCACCACCGAGCAGGAGGATCCCCTCCCACCCTCGGAACACCAAACACGCCCAGCCCCTCCCAACATGGACGGGAATGAGCCTGGTACATCCACGTCGAGAGTAACTACTCCCAGTATCCATTATTCCATCCTACTCTCCGAGGGAGCAGAATCCCCAGAGCCTGCAACTACAAACAAGGCATCTGATGACCTCCAAAAGGCCAAACATATCATTGCTGAGGGCACAAGCTGCCTCAAGCAGTCACTAATCATAATGACCAAGGCAGACCACCATCGTGGCAATATGAAGACTGCTGCCACAACAGGGGCGTGCCCAAAAGGCATGCAGACTAATGTCCCCCTGATGGCTTATGCAGCCGATGCGGCCCTAAAAAAGGAGTGGGATAACACCCTATCCAAGTGTTCCCAGAAACTCCTTGCCCTCCTCATTAATCACTATGAGGGAATGGTAAGATCGGAGATTAGAACCCAGAAGGACATCCAGGCCCAAATTCAGCTGGCAATAAACAATGCCAACCTCCCCCCCACCGACACGGAATACCTGCGCCGCCTGTGGAGGGAAGAAATAGATGCGGCGGTGAAAGAAGCCAGCCAATTCACTACAAACAAACAAGGTCCCAAACAGGACACTCGAAAACGGCAACGAAGCCCCCCACCGAACTTCGAAGCCGCAAGATTGAGGGATGAACTTTAAAAACTGAAATCTACCATTAATGCCCTCCAGAATCCTAACAAGGATTTTCACCGCCCTGCAATCCTCAGGGGAAGAGGTCGCGGGCGCGGACGACCACGACGAGAAGAGCCCGGAGACCCTCCCCCAAGGAGAGGGCGCTCTCAAGGCTATAGCTACACCACGCCTTACGGCGGAAGAAAGCAAAACTAAACAAGAGACTCACAAAGTCGAACATCAGTAGTCCTAGTATCTATGACAATATAGTCAACTTGTGATCACATAAATACTATCTTGGAATATCATGAGGTTGTTGTTACTGAAGCAATGAATAATTAATGAGATTTCCTCCTGGTATTGGGCATCTGCCTAAAACCTAATAGCACCCTTACTGTGGAATATAGGGTTTTTCTAAAGAAATTATATAATAGTCATGTTTAAGTCCTGGTCCTGAACCACTCTGATATACGAATTATTAATAATGGAAGACCACAGGTAACCTTGATTTCTCTAGAAATAAATTGTGAAATTGTGTTGAATGCCTTAGTGTTTACAGTCCATAAATATTTCTAATAACAGTTTTTGGAGGTTAGGGTCCTCAAGCAAAGTCTAGTAAACTAACATACCAAAACTGATGTGAAGAACATGTCTCAAAATGGTCTTATGTTGTCAGAACAAGTATGAACTTGCATTTTCAGAAAACATCAATGTAAATAAAAAACAACAAAGGATGCATGGGCGACACCAAAATAAGTTAGTCAAATGCTCCAGCCTCATAAGTTGTACCCTCCCTGTGCTTTCTCTTGTCTTCAAAACCTTTATTGATGTTCCTTAACTGCTTCTGCGCTTTTCCCCTACCACGGAATGCTTGAGTCTAGCGTGATACAGATGCTTATAGTCTCTGTTACGCAAACCTTTCATGGCGTACCGTCCACGCTCGAGCCCCATTATTTGCGAGATGTTGGCCAGTGGTTCAGCGCCCTCATTGAAGTTAATGACAGCCAGGCAAACTGCAGTCTCAACAATTTTGGGAGTACCACTCTGACTTTTTGGGCACCGATCCCATATTGTTGCATGTAACGATTCATTGCGATTTTGGGTACTTCCTTTTAGGCAACGACGAAAAAGAGACTCTTCACTCAAGCGATCGAATACTGGTTGAATAACTTTCCCAACAGCTTTCTTTAGGTATGGTGGTGCGATGTGCAGGTGGGGTCTGTCAAAGAGCATTGGCACGCTGAAACTTACACCACGATGACTCACCCTCAGGGCAATAGTCATGGTCAGGAGTTTCATCGGTGGACCAGCTATGATGTAAGATGGCCTTCGTTGCTTTTACCATACCCTGCAGGTTGCCTCGTATAGCATTTCCATAGTAGCGTTGAAAGTCGTCACAGAGTTGCTCTGTCAGTCTGCCAGCACCGCCAATGGTAGCTTCCTTTTACCATGATCTTTCTTGACCTTTCTCAATGCTGACCCCATGCGCTTTTGGACATGTCCCACACAGTCGCTTTTTTCGACCTTGTATTCAGATCCATAAGGATTGGCTTCACTGACACCTTTGAATGACTTGCTGTCTCTATCTCCGATAAAGGAGAGGTAACGAAGATTGTACTCAAGTGATCGTTGCCAAAGAGCAACAGTACCATGAGCTTCCATTGATGGTGAACTCCCAGTGTAGTTAGCCCCACAATGATGCTGATGCTTCTCCCAGAATTGTTGAAATTTGCTACTTGCGGGATCATCAAATGCATGCAGTCGACAAGATGTGCAAGTCTTGCTAAGGAATTCATAGTCCAATACTTGTCCTGTGAGTTCTGATATCACAAACACGACACCAAAAAGGGAAGCAAATCTCTTCGCTGCCAAGTGGCATCACAGGAGACACTAGTATTAATAATTTCCTCAGCCTGACCCAGATCCTTCTCGAGACGTTTTACCAACATCTAAGCTTTATGCATGCACTCAGAGTATCTCTTCTTCGCAGATTCGTATAGACTTGTCACATGACTTCGAAATGAAATAGCAGCAACAGGGGGTGGCATATCCATCATGTAGCAGAATTTTTTGAGACGAGCTCTCCCACACCCAATTTCTCTGGCTGCGAACACTGATCTGCGATTCACATCCATGAAGGAACCTACCTGCTGTGAAGTGGTAAAGCTAACTCCGTGACTACACACACGGCACACAATATCAAGCCATGAAGAGAGTCCCTTTCGGCGATCATGATTTTCTTGCAAAGTTAGCACATCACAACAGCACTTAGGACACTTCAGTGTTGCACACACTTCAGCTAGCTGTGTCATGCTGACAAAACGGTACCCATAAATTGCTAGGCTACGATCCGATGGTGTACTTTCTGGTGTACTTTCTGCTGACTGATCTGCACTTACGTTCTCAGGATCAGTTTTTTGTATGAGGCCGAAATTGCACCACATTGGAATATTTAATATTCTAACTCCATTTCACTTTCATCACTGGAGGTTTCAGAAGACAACTCACTTGAGGACTTGCTGTCAAAGAGCTCTTGTGAGGATTGAGCTTCCTCCTCCAATGAATCAGGGATTGATATTGGTATTGGTATAAGAGGCCCTTCATTTCCTTCCATCACCGAAAAGAATCAATCAAAGTTGGTTACATATTTGCACAGGCACACACATTAGGTTATAACGTAGAAAATAGAGTAGAAGGCCATCAAATGTCCTACTCTACTATCCACGACGGTAGCCCCGTATTCCATATATTGCCCACCATGATCATAAAATGTCCTGTTCATCAAGCCATTACCTGTGCAATGCTGTATACTGTACACACCACTCACGATTATAAAAGGCCTAGGCTGTTTGTGTATTAACGAGTTCAAAGGACAACGAGCAAGATGTGTCCAACATCCAGTGATGCCCAATAGCTTCGTGTTCAATGTAAAATTTATTGTTGTACATCGTACACACCGCCCATAATCATAAATGGCCTGTACATCAAGCCATGAAATTGGCTGACACAATTGCTGTTTAAGAAATATACTTTATTGTGGTTCCGTGAAACTACTTACAATACTGAATTATACTGCTTTACCTACGTATACATGCAGCATACATGTACATGTATGGAATGCCCTCGGGTACATGGATACGTACTGTGGTCTGGTAGTGTGTGACGTAATCAGTCAGCTAGTAGTACCACTATGTAGCCCAGAAACTTACTGGAGCCTTTCTTCTTGCAAAGTTGGGTCAAGGTGTGCTGGTTTCCATGAAAGCGCTGCTTCTTCTTTCTACTATACCTTCTAGGCATGTATTCAAGATACAGCTAGTGCACCAAAAAAAAACAACTAGCAGTGCTAGCATAGATCACATGTAGGCTTGAGTCGATTATGCTTAGCATAAAACGGGAATAATTGCAACAAGGAAGCATTTGAGCATTATGCCAGCATAATAGCAACCAAATATATTGTGCGCATGCGCAAACGGTCAGATTGCCATTGCGCAATACTCAGCAGCCTCATGTCATGGCAGAGTCAGAGCTGTTATCATTGCCGCCTTTTCCGAGTGAAGTGAATGACACTATCGGGCCTGATGTTGGTACTTCAGTCTTTCGGAGATCAACGGCTACTATACCCTTGAAGACTATATACAAGCCTCTATACAGTTTCAATACAACCATCGTTGATATTTTCCCCATTTTTTGTGTCCATGTGTATTGTGAACCGTTTTTCTACCGTTTTAAAGCATTTTTTGAGCACTATAGCAAGTAAAGGGAATAATAGCAATGCTATGAAAGAATTCTGGAATAGAATAGTAGCAAAAGATTTGAGCATAATCGACTCAAGCCTAATCACATGTGGCAAAAGTAGCATGACATCATAGTTCACTTAAAGGTTACATAATATAGTTGCTCAAGCGGAAAATATGAATTTGTGACAAGCCAATAACTTCAACACTTGTAAATAGAAAATACACAGCAGAACATTTACGTGCTCTACGTTTTTTATTTTTTTTAGTATTAAGATATTATGTACAGCATGTAAAATGCCTTTAGGTGGCTTAAGACTACTTTTTTGATGAAGTATACTTGCAACTGTCTTCTCATGCAAAAATCTCAAATTTGATATTTGGACCAAATTTTGAAGTATCTACCACCTTAATAGGAGGACGATGGATCCAGCCATGGAAATGGACGAAGTACTCCTCAGCCTGGCCCACCCCACCACCGAGCAGGAGGATCCCCTCCCACCCACGGAACACCGAACACACCCAGCCCCTCCCAACACAGACGGGAATGAGCCTGGTACATCCACGTCGAGAGTAACTACTCCCAATATCCATTATTCCATCCTACTCTCCGAGGGAGCAGAATCCCCAGAGCCTGCAACTACAAACAAGGCATCTGATGACCTCCAAAAGGCCAAACAGATCATTGCTGAGGGCACAAGCTGCCTCAAGCAGTCACTAATCATAATGACCAAGGCAGACCACCATCGTGGCAATATGAAGACTGCTGCCACAACAGGGGCGTGCCCAAAAGGCATGCAGGCTAATGTCCCCCTGATGGCTTATGCATCCGACACGGCCCTAAAAAAGGAGTGGGATAACACCCTATCCGAGTGTTCCCAGAAACTTTTTGCCCTCCTCATTAATCACTATGAGGGAATGGTAAGAGCGGAGATTAGAACCCAGAAGAGGACATCCAGGCCCAAATTCAGCTGGCAATAAACAATGCCAACCTCCCCCCCACCGACATGGAATACCTGTGGAGGGAAGAAATAGATGCGGCGGTGAAAGAAGCCAACCAATTCACTACAAACAAACAAGGTCCCAAACAGGACACTCGAAAACGGCAACGAAGCCCCCACTGAACTCCGAAGCCGCAACATTGAGTGAGAAACTTGAAAAACTGAAATCTACCGTTAATGCCCTCCAGAATCCTAACAAGGATTTTCGCTGCCCCGTGTTCCCCAGGGGAAGAGATATGCGGGCACGGACAACCACGATGTGAAGAGCCCGGAGACCCTTCCCCAAGGAGAGGGCGCTCTCAAGGCTACGGCTACACCACGCCTTACGGCAGAAGAAAGCAAAACTAAACAAGAGACACAAAGTCAAACATCAGTAGTCCTAGTATCTACCGTATAGCCGGAAAATGTGGCGAGAATTTAATTTGGCGAAATCGCCAAAAACGCCTAAAATTAAATATTGGCGAAATTTAAATTTGGCAATTGTGTACAGCAAAGGCTATGATGTAATCTTCAATTAATTTATATTGGTGTATGACGTAATCACAGGTGCACAACGTGCAATGCTGCTGAATATGTAAAGTTTTTTGTCACTGAGCTCAACAATGGAGACGTTGGATTTTACTATCCAGAAGCTTCGAGAAGTGTATAGCGGGCTTTGTTGCTCCGTTGTCAGCGGCACACTTTCCAATAAGTTTTTTCTTGCATGTAAGTATTATACTTACCTCGAGTGCGAGGTGACCGTGTGACAGGCTTCGAGTCTCCAGATGGAGAGCACTTTACAGCTTTGTTCGCGAGTTCGATATCCTTGCTGGACAGAGAGGAAACACGTACGCGGCGTGGGAACAACCTCTTTCTTGCTTGTGGGTGTTACGTATTACATAATGCGTGAAAAATTAATTTGGCGAGAATTTAATTTGGCAATTTTTTACGATTCGCCAAACCGCCAAATTAAAGTCCTCACCAAATTTTCCGGCTATACGGTATGATAATATAGTCAACTTATCATCTGCCACTCTATCTCAAGGCTACGGCTACACCACGCCTTACGGCGGAAGAAAGCAAAACTAAACAAGAGACTCACGAAGTCGAACATCAGTAGTCCTAGTATCTATGACAATATAGCCAACTTATCATCTGCCACTCTATCAAACATTGAACAGCAATTGCTATGTAAAGGCTTATCATTTATTCCTAAACCAAAACATATCCGATTGTATGACTTATACCGCGACAAATAAGTTCGTGTCCAGCATGATATATCGGAATGAACACTAAGGTCAAACTAACAAACCTAAGCCACTTTTCCACAGGCGGGGCGACTATAGAGCCCACCCTACCAGTAGTCTGGACTTGGAAAACTGTATAGAAAAACTCAAGCTTGACCTCGTAGGCTAGCCTATGAACAGGATAAAACAGACAATCTGACTAGAGCTGAAAGAAGGGCTCTCAAAGACCTAAAGGCCAGAGATGACATAGTTATTAACAAAGCCGACAAGGGCTCCACTATTGTCACCCAGGATATAGACAGTTACCTAACCGATGGGCTAAAACATTTAGCCAACCCCTCAGTCTGTTGACACTTACAAAAAGACTCCACCACTGAAATCAAGAGGGATATCTGTCTAATGCTCGAGCACCTCCAAAGAGCTGAAATTCTCGACAAAAACATGACGGAATTCTGTATGCCCCCCAAAAAAACACAGAACTTCCCAACTATAATATTTTCTAAAGAAAATACACAAGAGTCCCATGGGAGTTAGACCAATAGTCTCCAGTGTTAATAGTGTCACTGAGAACATCTCCCAATTCGTCGACATCTGGCTACAGCCTATAATGAAGTCACTGCTGTCCTTCATTAAGGACACTACCGACTTCATTAACCTTATTGAATCTACGCCAATAAGCGGAGAATGCCTACTGGCCACCATTAATGTCTCATCGCTATATACCAATATACCCCATAGCGAAGGCTGAAAAGCGGGGATCACAGCTCTCAACAAAATTGAAAACCCAGACCCCCGCCAACCTCCCCCTACCGTAATAGGGCTAGTCATAGATGTTGTACTACAGAACAATGTCTTTGAGTTCAATGACAACCACTATTTGCAGCTACAAGGCACAGCTATGGAAACCAAAATGGCCCCAGCCTATGCCAACATTTTTATGGGCAACCTAGAAGAGCAACTCCTCTCCAAAGCGAGTGACAAAATCCTACTATGGAAACGATTCATAGACGACATTTTCGTCATATGGAATGGCTCAGAAGCCGAGTTCAAATCATACATGGAAACCATAAACGCTCTCCATTCAACTATCAAGTTTACACATGAATATAGTGCACATGAGATTACCTTCCTGGATGTCACACTGTATAAAGGCTCCAGGTTCCTACAGAATGGAATACTGACTGGATGTTAAAACACACATTAAACCGACAAATTAACAACTGTATGTACACCGTACATCCTACTACCCACCTAAAACAGGAAAGTCCATTACGTCATGTGAAGCTAACAGGTACCTACGCACAAACTCAAATTTAATGAGCAAAACTTCCAGGAGAGCTTAGAACGACTCTCCTCTAAACTCAAACAGAGAGGGTATAACCCATCCGAAATCGCAAAGCATGTCTCGCCTGTTAAATTTTCAGACAGACCAGACAAGCTGAGGAGTAACACCCCCATACAAGCGGATCCTCTACTAGTATTCGCCACAACATATTGTGATCGAATACCCAACATACAGCAGACTCTCAAAGACAATTGGAGAGAACTACAGGGTACACACAGGCTCGAAAGGATATTTCCTAACCCTGACCCTAACCCTAACCCTAACCCTAACCCTAACCTTAACCCCAACCCTAAATCCTAAAATTTTGGCTCAGGAATGTATTTCGTAATCTGTTAAGCAACACCTATGAATATTTTACCAATTTGAAAAAGGACACATTTAACCCCAACCCCAACCCCAAACCTCAAACTGTTGGTGCAGGTATCTCTTGCTTAGCCTATTAACTCATGCCATAATTATGTCACGCACATGATGCTCCACACTATAATTTCTACAACAATGGCGTACTAAAAGTTTTAGCTCAGTGTCTGGCTGTTTTTTGCTTACCAAGTCAGGTATCCAGCGAATTCTGCGTTGCACTTATTAGAAGACTATCGGCTACAGCCATTGAAGGCAAAAAGGCGGCGGATTGGATCCAAGAAGGGCTTCAGGAGCGATAACCGGATACACGGTAAGTTCAATACGAAACTGTTGTCTTTACGCTCAGGCGGCAAAGAACGATGGTCCTACTGAAGCCCCCGACTCTCCCCTGAACCAGTTACCATCGTATCTGCCAGTGAAGTGGACTACAGAGCCCAACTAACTGTGCAGCAATGTAGGTAGCCATAGCTAGCCGTCTTGATCAGTTGCATATTTTGCCATATGTATCCGTTCTATTACAGATTAGATCGACTTTCGGCACACTTACATCATTATTAGTAATCACTCTATTCAATTTTATGGCTAATAAAGGAAGGGGTTTCCCCTCCTGGCTGTAGAGTTAACTTGACGTCTCTAAAGCCGCTATAGTGGCGTGTGGCGTAGCGGAAGGATTACGTAATATCCACTTAAGTGGCGTACGGCGTGCAATGAGTTAAGTGGGTGCACCCAAAACTCACTGAGAAAATGCAGAATGCCTTGCTCAAACGAGCTGAGGCCAAAGGGCTCTAGTCAAACAACCATCACGTCCTTCCTCACCACGCATGAAGAACAGGGTGGGGAGGATCAAGCCGAAGAGATTAGCAGTGAGCTGCACGAGGGTTCTGGTCATCAGCAAGCAGCCAGCCATGGTTTTTCTAGCGAACACCCTTTTCTAGTAGACCACCGAAGCTACCTCCGGAGCAGGCAGGAGACATAGGGGAATTTGTGACATGCACAAAACTGTCCAAGTTGTTCTCCAAGCTATTGGATGATGCCGAGCATGGTAGGCCAATTCCCCCCCTGAATCTGCACACCATCGTCATCTGGTTGGCTGGCTGCCAGCTGCATACTAATAGCCATCGACCAAGGGCCATAGCAAACATGACCGTCGAAACGTTCGAGCGTGCAAGCACCATAACCGAAGGACGCACTTCGTACATCATGGTTCGTGTAGTAAAGCACAAAACCCAAACCACCGGCAGTGCCAAAGTCACGATCAGTGCTGTGCTAGCTCGCCGCCTTCATGCCTATGTGAAGTACCTTCGCCCTTTGCTACCCGAGTCACTACTCATGTTTCCAAACAGGTTGGGCTACCCACTGGACTCGACAGGTGATGCAGCTCGGAAATTGACATAATCTGAGCCTGCCAACTGCAACTGAGGGTAGGCATGCTGCTGGAACTGCAGCTGCCAAGAGTTGTAATCAGGAGGAGAGGGCTGCCATTGCATTGCAAATGTCACACTCACCACAGATACAGGAACAGTACTACGTGCACACAAAATCCCACACGGAGGCCCTGAAAGGGTACCGACTCTTGGAGGGTCTGCGTCACGGTTCAAGTGCTGGTGGGAAGCGGGTCACTTTCACAGAAGAAGTTGAGACCATATTCCTTTACTTTCAAGGCCATATTGAAGCGGGTGATGTCCCCTCTGCAAGCGAGTGTAAAGAGTTTCTAGATAACCACCCAATGGAACGTAGCCATAAGCAGGTCCGTGATAAAATTCGTAACCTCTTGAAGGTGCGCAAACCAAAGCAGTGAACTCTCAACTCTGAACACCCTTTGTAGCCGTATCATGTGTTGTGTTAACGTGTGGAAATCTTAATCACTTCTGCTATATTGTGATGTGTGCATGTATGTATGCATGCGTGTATGGAGATGGTTGGATAGGGCCACTACATTAAGATTGCTGAAATAAGTTGGCTTGGTATCCTTCATTCTATACTTAATCATTCCATTCAATGGCAATACACTGGTACTTTGCGCCACAAGTATTTTTATCAGAAACACTCCTAAAAAAAAGGTTAGATCAGAGTGGTCTATTCCAACTCCAAAAGACATTGCTTGGATTGACTTCTGTCCGTGGTTACTCCGCAGTCCTTGTTCACAAAGCCCAGCAGTAGAGGCTGCATGAGTTTCAAGCATAAAAACTTCTTTAACAGCGAGAATGTTTTACATACATTACAAAAAAAGGAATTCAATAGGGACACTTGTTTCAAAAATATGGACAGGTAAACAGATGTCATATTTAATTGAGAAAAGGGACTCTCCAGATGGAAGAGAGAGGACACTGACAAATAAAATTGCATGAGAAAAGACACAAGACTGAATAAAAAGGACACTCGGAATTCTAAAAAAGTCACATCTTAAGTACGTCTTCAGAAAAGAAACTGCAGATGTGAGGGGACACTTATAGCCAAAAAAAGGATAGGAGTTTTGAAAAAAGGACTCTCAGAATTTCCAAAAAAAGGACGGGAACCCGGACGCTTTTTTGACATAGCCAAAAGGACACTGCAAAATGGACATTTTTTTCCTAAAAGGACACCAAAAAAGGACATAACCAATAACCCTAACCCTAACATACGAACGAATTCAGTTGGAAGGCAAGCAACAGCAGAGAGAAGAGAGTCCGTCCACGCCAAAGCGTCGTCGACAGTGGGCCGGTGAGGAGATCAAGGTCATGAAGCAGTACTTCAAAGAAGGAAAAACGATTTCCCTTCATCAAGCCAGCCAGTTTCTGGAAACACACAGATTCCACACTGCACGCCAAAACATACAGGATAAAATAAAAACATTCGTTCGGCAAGGTCGTTCTTGAGTTTCGGGACTGCGGAAACAAAGGTTACCTTAAGTGGCTGTTGTATGACTGTTGCGTTGGTTCAGGCTAAGTGGTTTACTTTAAAGCAGTAGTCTTACTAAACTTGGTAATTACGAAACTTGCACTTAGTCATCTATATCTGTTTGAAAAATTACTGTTGTGTATCCCACTCAGGGCCGTTAAGGCAAGCTCACGTATGATTGCGCACGCCCTTAGTTGAGATAACGCACACCGCTGGTTGCAATAGTTCTACTGTAAATTATAACTGTATACATGTACCACCAGTTATGATAACACAGACAAATTTTAGTCACAACACGCTTTATAGTTGCTGCAGTTGGTGTGGGTGCTAAACGAGTCACGCGATCATTACCGGATACTCCGCCCAGTTTAGTCGCATGGAGGCAAGCAATGGCCGGCTGAAATGACCGACCTGAGGTTTTCAGCTTATGCGGAAGGTCAAGCCTCTTTAGTTAGAGGCAGAAATGGTCCCCTTCGAATCGTCTGGAGCTACCTTTTCAAATCGGGTGGAAGTTGGGTACCACAGGTAAGGTCAGTGACTGACTGATACAGAAGTACCGTAAATGACGTTAAAATGCTGTTTAGCACGCTACTTTGGAGTCTATACATCATACTTTACTAGCAGTGCATAGTTTCCAGCCGTATTCGTTTGAAGCAGACAGAGCATTCCAGCAATGCCAAAACATATAGATTTGGTAGGCTTTAACCTTCCGCATTCGACAAAGTTTGCGTTTTGATAGTTTACGTGTTTACGCGAAGGGGCGGGGCGTTACCATGGAAACAAATATATAAACATAAACCACAAAGGTAGTGCTACATAAGCATATATAGTATGGCCAACACAGACACTCCTGTAGTGAGACAATAGTTCAAAAGTAACTTAAACATTGATTTTTCACAAGCACAGTATCTGAGCTTGCCGTAACAGCCTTGAGCACTGAATAAGTTACTTGTGTATCCCACTGAATTAGTTCCGTATCCGACTGATTGTATCCTGATTTAAGTTGAAATTGTGCACTCTATAGCTATTTGTATACTGACATGAAAGTGGCTGATATTCTCTTGCCTGTTGAATGTATCTTGTGTTTTCTGCTTCTTAACTGCTAATTATGATCTATTTCAATGAGTGAAAACGTGTTTACTAACTTCAAACTTGCTGATTGTACCACGATTTAAAATTCTTGTATGGTGTGGTAATGCAACTACGGTGAAGGTAGAATTGGTTTAAAATGCAAGCACAGGGACAGTAAACACTATTGAGGCTTCCAAAGAACACAAAACACGCTGCAATTGGCATCTGGCTAAACCCCCAAAGGACACCAAAATGTACATTCTGCATCTTCATTGCAGCTTACTGAGCTGGCCTGACAGGCTGCAGGCACCACTATGCTCAAGCAAGGCAACGTAGTAGCCACAGGGACACTTAAAAATTCTCGTTTCTGCATGGTTTCCTTCCCAACCCCATTCATTTTTGTCAAACGCCACCACCTAACCCTAGACCAGGACAAGTTGTTAGGTGGCACACGTGGTGGTGCTAATCGTTTCTGTGCACATTTGTCCAATAAGAGTTTGTGCATGGTTCCCATCCCTATCCCCATACAATTTCACAAGTGCCACCACCTAACACTAATCCAGGGCTTGTGGTGGCTTTAACCCAGTTACTGCATAATCCCCAAAAATTGACCATTCCGCATGGTTTCCATCCCCAACCCCATTCATTTTGTCAAATGCCACCACCTAACCCTAGTCCCGGGCAAGTGGTTTGGTGACATGCATGTGGCGGCTTTAGTTACTGCATAATTCCCAAAAATTGTAGAGAGACTAATTCGTGGCTATATAAACGCCTTGCACGATCGAGTAGGCTCGCGCAGCCACGCGCGGTATCGCAAGTTCCGTAACTTCGTGTAATAACGCGAGTACACGGCTTGCGCGAAGAATTTGCGCTGACAGCGATTCACTCGCGTAAATTCGAACCTATTTTCACCCGGTTTATGAGCACATGTAGTGTAATTAAAAACAATGCTTGCAATTACCATTTTTCGATTCTTCTATAGGTGCCTGTCATATGTACTTTAAGTCCTTGCACGCAGGCTGTCTGGTGCTTTTGACCAGCACAGAGTAAAACAGAAAAGGACAAGCCGTCTTAATCCGGTCATCACATAGTTTCAAGTTGTTAGTTGTGTATCTGTTAAAGCTATAAAGCTGTTTAGCCAGCTATAGCTGCAATAGACTTGGTCATGTGTAATGTTTGTATAATGTTCCATGACAACCTACAATTAATTAACTACGGAGGGCATAAGTACATAATATTGTAATTGTGTCATGCCACTGCCCTGCCCTCAAGACTATTAATCTTGCATTTTGTAGAAACTCAAAATACAAAAGATTGAGCCTGATGAAACTGCTCGAGCACAAGACTGGAGTGCCATGCACAAACGATGTGTCAATATGCTGCTGACAACCAAGTACATGTCATCTGAGTCCTCTGCTGAAGAAAGCGATGATGGTACAGTCGTGACCAAGTCAGTACTCAAAAGAAAAAGTTGATTTGGCTAAAAAAGAAGTATAACTTCATCTTTCTAAAGGTGGAAAGATGGCCAATGTTCTGGGGGGAAAGATGCTTATACTTACACGTTTCCGATGTATCAGATATTCACATTAATATACAAAAATGTAGTATTTATCTGTGTTTATGTTTAACACCATTATAAATTCTACATCACAGATCAAGCTTGCCGTCCACATCCGTTTGTACCATCTGCATATCAACCAGAAGGAGCGCCGTTGGCTGACACGGGTGGTAAAGGTGGTTGGCATGACCAAGGTGAAGACGGAAACCAAAACCTTGGCTCCAGCTGGGATGACGCCTCTACCAAAGCTGTTCAAGAAATGTATCCAAGAGGAGGAAGAGCCACCAGCTGGGTTGATTATACAACCTTCAGTGGAGCCAGGTAAAGCTGGTATGCGTCACTTTCCTAGCTTCCCCTTAGATCACGGCGAAATACAGCCAGCCATTCGTTGCCTTCTCAGAGTCAATGGACGGCCGTTGCAAATCTACCAGCGAAGCCAAGGCCATCGCCACCGATGTGAGTAAATACCTGTGCTTTGTGTTCCCCAAGGTGATCTGGCAACTTATGGACACAAAGTTACTGAAGCGCTACGTTGACCACCTCAAAGAGAGTGGCATTGGAGTTAAAGGGATCCTCACGAAATTAGATCGAATGGTCTACGGCCTCCGCTTGAGGTCAGCAGTTCCGATGATAGTCGCACTGCTCACCTCTGTGAAACAGCTGAGAAAAGGGTGGCACAGTGGAGAGCAGCACTTAGACCTCAAAAGGCTCTGAAGCAAAAGCGCAGACTTGAAGATGGCAGCAATGAGCCTGGAAGCCTCAGTGCTGCAACAGCACTGCTGACACACGAGCCACTGTGGAACGAGGTGAGGGAAATACTCTCACGTTCCCTGTATGAGGAAATTGAGATAAAGAAGCAGAAAGTTGTTACAGCAGCCCTCCTATCCATGGTTGTTTGCCGAAATTGTCAGCGTCCTGGGGCAGTAGCCAATGCTCTGCTACTGTGGAAGATGATGTCATGCGAGTGACCCAGCACAAAACTGCTAGGCAGGGGCCAGCACGCCTCACCCTGACGAAAACAGAAATGAAGCTCATAAAAAAATACATCCATAAGGTACGCCCTATGCTTGAACCCAAACAAATAAGGGAGGAAATCTTCCTCAAGCCGGGCCCGAAGCCAATCACGAACATAGACCAGCAATTGAAGAAAGTAGGGAGGCACTTTAACGTTACAGACACAACGCGCACCCAGCTTCGAAAGCTGGGTGACATTGCTGTTGCCACTGAATGCACGCATGGTGAGACAGTGGTGGTGGCAAAACAAATGAGCCACAGCCCAGCCACCTCGGCAAAATATTATGACCTCGTACAAGGAAAGGCAGCAGCTGTTCACGCTCGCCACATCAGAGAGCGAGTCATGACTGAGGCCAGAGAAGTCACGGAGGAGCAGCAAGGCTCATCAACCAGTCTCTCTCTGAGGCAAGCCTACACAGAACAAGAAGCAGCCATCAGAAAATACTTCAAGAAATTCATAAAAACTGGGAGTTCCCTTACCAGCTGCCATCTGTGCGTCATTTTTTTCGCTGAACTAGTACATTAATCGTACAAAAAGTAAATTCAGGACAAGATTCAGGCCATCAACTCACGCCGATAAGTGAGTAAAAATACATCTACCCTTAATTACGTAATAAATGCGTAGCCCACATGCGAATTGCCTCTTAGTGAAATCTATCTTAACTTTCCTGCTTGAAAATACGAGCATTAGCATTTTAGTCTTTCTTCTCATAGTAGCTAGAGTGTGCAGTGGTGTGTGAGTGTCTGGGCGTCAAAGAAGTGAAGGCAACCCTCGACAAGTGCGGCATTACAAACCACAGCATTGGATTTGTACACACCAAGACTCCTCCAGCAGCTTCTGCCTGTAAGTTGCACATTTCATATGGGATAAAATAGTTTTAACATTTATAAGGCTCCTTAAGCTGCTTCAAATTGTAACTTAATCACACAATTCGTTCAATATTTTAAAATACTCTTCATCTTCATTCTCCTTAAATTATAGCTTCAGGTGCTTTCAGAAAGCAAACGGGCCCCGTGCTTGTCGGTTCCACATTTGCAATGGACAGGAAGGAGTATTTCCTGTAACTTTGGTTAAGCAATATCCCTCCACAAGTGCGGCATTACAAACCACAGCATTGGATTTGTACACACCAAGACTCCTCCAGCAGCTTCTGCCTGTATGTTGCACATTTCATATGGGATAAAATAGTTTTAACATTTATAAGGCTCCTTAAGCTGCTTCAAATTGTAACTTAATCACACAATTCGTTCAATATTTTAAAATACTCTTCATCTTCATTTTCCTTAAACTATAGCTTCAGGTGCTTTCAGAAAGCAAACGGGCCCCGTGCTAGTCGGTTCCACATTTGCAATGGACAGGAAGGAGTGTTCCCCGTACCTTTTGTTAAGCAATACTGAACAGTTTCTGTTATATAATTATTGCTACCAGAAGTGAATGGTTGGACTCACGACATGACTACATGAGACAAGGTAAATCATCACTTATTTGTCTGCAACACATATTGCATGACTGACAGTCCGAGTAAAGTTGAACTGTATGTGCATGATTGTTGAATTATAATAATGTAATATCCAGGTGGAGATGTGTAGGATGACGCTGTATGAGCTCTCAAGTACAGACGAAACAGAGGAGGTTCCAAGCAAGAAGCCAGAGAACTGGAAATCCAAGTGTTCTGAGATACTCATGCAGAGTGCATGTAAGTTTTGTTGAGTTGAATGCCATTTAAATGCTACTAGGAAAACCTTTCCTGCTTGAAAATACGAGCATTAGCATTTCAGTCTTTCTTCTCATATTAGCTATAGTGTGCAGTGGTGTGTGAGTGTCTGGACGTCCAAGAAGTGAAGGCAACCCTCGACAAGTGCGGCATTACAAACCACAGCATTGGATTTGTACACACCAAGACTCCTCCAGCAGCTTCTGCCTGTAAGTTGCACATTTCATATGGGATAAATTAGTTTTAACATTTATACGGCTCCTTAAGCTGCTTCAAACTGTAACTTAATCACACAATTCGTTCAATATTTTAAAATACACTCCATCTTCATTCTCCTTAAACTATAGCTTCAGGTGCTTTCAGAAAGCAAACGGGCCCCGTGCTAGTCGGTTCGACATTTGCAATGGAGAGGAAGGACTGTTCCCCGTACCTTTTGTTAAGCAATACTGAACAATTTCTGTTATATAATTACTGCTACCAGAAGTGAATGGTTGGACTCACGACATGACTACATGGGACAAGGTAAATCATCACTTATTTGTCTGCAACACATATTGCATGATTGACAGTCTGAGTAAAGTTGAACTGTATGTGCATGATTGTTGAATTATAATGATGTAATATCCAGGTGGAGATGTGTAGGATGACGCTGTATGAGCTCTCAAGTACAGACGAAACAGAGGAGGTTCCAAGCAAGAAGCCAGAGAACTGGAAATCCAAGTGTTCTGAGATACTCATGCAGAGTGCATGTAAGTTTTGTCGAGTTGAATGCCATTTATTAAATGCTACTAGGAAAACCTTTCCTGCTTGAAAATACGAACATTAGCATTTTAGTCTTTCTTCTCATAGTAGCTATAGTGTGCAGTGGTGTGTGAGTGTCTGGACGTCCAAGAAGTGAAGGCAACCCTCGACAAGTGCGGCATTACAAACCACAGCATTGGATTTGTACACACCAAGACTCCTCCAGCAGCTTCTGCCTGTATGTTGCACATTTCATATGGGATAAAATAGTTTTAACATTTATAAGGCTCCTTAAGCTGCTTCAAATTGTAACAATCACACAATTCGTTCAATATTTTAAAATACTCTTCATCTTCATTTTCCTTAAACTATAGCTTCAGGTGCTTTCAGAAAGCAAACGGGCCCCGTGCTAGTCGGTTCCACATTTGCAATGGACAGGAAGGAGTGTTCCCCGTACCTTTTGTTAAGCAATACTGAACAGTTTCTGTTATATAATTATTGCTACCAGAAGTGAATGGTTGGACTCACGACATGACTACATGAGACAAGGTAAATCATCACTTATTTGTCTGCAACACATATTGCATGACTGACAGTCCGAGTAAAGTTGAACTGTATGTGCATGATTGTTGAATTATAATAATGTAATATCCAGGTGGAGATGTGTAGGATGACGCTGTATGAGCTCTCAAGTACAGACGAAACAGAGGAGGTTCCAAGCAAGAAGCCAGAGAACTGGAAATCCAAGTGTTCTGAGATACTCATGCAGAGTGCATGTAAGTTTTGTTGAGTTGAATGCCATTTAAATGCTACTAGGAAAACCTTTCCTGCTTGAAAATACGAGCATTAGCATTTCAGTCTTTCTTCTCATATTAGCTATAGTGTGCAGTGGTGTGTGAGTGTCTGGACGTCCAAGAAGTGAAGGCAACCCTCGACAAGTGCGGCATTACAAACCACAGCATTGGATTTGTACACACCAAGACTCCTCCAGCAGCTTCTGCCTGTAAGTTGCACATTTCATATGGGATAAATTAGTTTTAACATTTATACGGCTCCTTAAGCTGCTTCAAACTGTAACTTAATCACACAATTCGTTCAATATTTTAAAATACACTCCATCTTCATTCTCCTTAAACTATAGCTTCAGGTGCTTTCAGAAAGCAAACGGGCCCCGTGCTAGTCGGTTCGACATTTGCAATGGAGAGGAAGGACTGTTCCCCGTACCTTTTGTTAAGCAATACTGAACAATTTCTGTTATATAATTACTGCTACCAGAAGTGAATGGTTGGACTCACGACATGACTACATGGGACAAGGTAAATCATCACTTATTTGTCTGCAACACATATTGCATGATTGACAGTCTGAGTAAAGTTGAACTGTATGTGCATGATTGTTGAATTATAATGATGTAATATCCAGGTGGAGATGTGTAGGATGACGCTGTATGAGCTCTCAAGTACAGACGAAACAGAGGAGGTTCCAAGCAAGAAGCCAGAGAACTGGAAATCCAAGTGTTCTGAGATACTCATGCAGAGTGCATGTAAGTTTTGTCGAGTTGAATGCCATTTATTAAATGCTACTAGGAAAGCAGCTTCTGCCTGTAAGTTGCACATTTCATATGGGATAAAATAGTTTTAACATTTATAAGTCTCCTTAAGCTGCTTCAAATTGTAACTTAATCACACAATTCGTTCAATATTTTAAAATACTCTTCATCTTCATTCTCCTTAAACTATAGCTTCAGGTGCTTTCAGAAAGCAAACGGGCCCCGTGCTAGTCGGTTCCACATTTGCAATGGACAGGAAGGAGTGTTACCCGTACCTTTTGTTAAGCAATACTGAACAGTTTCTGTTATATATAATTATTGCTACCAGAAGTGAATGGTTGGACTCACGACATGACTACATGGGACAAGGTAAATCATCACTTATTTGTCTTCAACACATATTGCATGACTGACAGTCCGAGTAAAGTTGAACTGTATGTGCATGATTGTTGAATTATAATGTAATATCCAGGTGGAGATGTGTAGGATGACGCTGTATGAGCTCTCAAGTACAGACGAAACAGGAAGTTCCAAGCAAGAAGCCAGAGAACTGGAAATCCAAGTGTTCTGAGATACTCATGCAGAGTGCATGTAAGTTTTGTTGAGTTGAATGCCATTTAAATGCCACTACGAAAACCTTTCCTGCTTGAAAATACGAGCATTAGCATTTTAGTCTTTCTTCTCATAGTAGCTATAGTGTGCAGTGGTGTGTGAGTGTCTGGACGTCCAAGAAGTGAAGGCAACCCTCGACAAGTGCGGCATTACAAACCACAGCATTGGATTTGTACACACCAAGACTCCTCCAGCAGCTTCTGCCTGTAAGTTGCACATTTCATATGTGATAAAATAGTTTTAACATTTATAAGGCTCCTTAAGCTGCTTCAAATTGTAACTTAATCACACAATTCGTTCAATATTTTAAAATACTCTCCATCTTCATTCTCCTTAAACTATAGCTTCAGGTGCTTTCAGAAAGCAAACGGGCCTAGCCGCCCCGCCAGACTAGTGTGCCCGCTCTGGAAATACTAATCACTGGTGAACAGACACACGAGATTCCCATAGACAGGCCCCTGCCTTCAGACGACTGGAAGAGGGGAGCCATTCAAATGCTCGCCGCACACTCACAAATGACAATCGCCGACCGCCTTTTCGAGCCGGACAGGCCGCGCGAGCTGCGCTGCCGGGAAATAGCGCCTCACACACGTGTGCGCATTGTCGGCGACGGGAACTGCCTCTTTCGCACATTTTCCTGACACCTCACCAGCACGGAAGGCAACCACGCGGCCATCTGACAAGCACTACTGACTGGCCCACCTCCGTCGTAACCCCCACTACATGCAATGCGAGCTGCGGGGTGTGGACAGAGTTGTGCACACAGACTGTGACACACGATACTACTTCTGGCTGGAGTATGCCGAGAGCTACATCGAAGCGCAAGCCTGCGCTCGAGGCTCTGCAAGGTGGAGGACCGACTTCCGCGTCTGGCTTCTGGCAGATTTGCTCAATGTCAACGTTGTGATCTTCACAGACTTCTACGGCCAGAGAAAGTGGGTACAGTACGCCCCACGAATGGGAGGACACAGGGTTGGTAATATGCATTGTATATATCACACACCGAGCCTAGATCACTACGACTGTGTCTTTCCCCACATGTGAGTCCTTCACGATTCCACTAGCACGATCACGGTCCGGTGCCCATTTGTGGCCCGATACGGCATTGCCTACTGCTTTGCACAACACGTGCACGTACCTGAGCAGGTACTCAGACATACGAATCCAATGCTGCACATGGTAAACCGCTGTGAAAACAGCGACCCTCTCCCTGTCTCTCCCCCCCCCCTTCAAGGTAATAGCACCCTTCATTAGACCACTTGAGCATAGCTTACATTCTTTACAGAGGGTGCCATTACCTTTCCATAACACAGCACCTAGGCAACACTCGCTGCTGCCCAGCTGTTGCGTCTCCTCCCTCTCTCCGTCCCGGCTCCCCATTCAGCGTTGAGCCCTGCTCGCCGTGTCCGGTAGCGAGTTAAACGGCTCCTGTCCATGTTTGCCGACGGCGCCCACACATGCGCCATGTCAGACCAGCATTGAAGCAAGCAGTATAGATCTCACGTGCGCAACACTGGGCTGCAACGTACTCCGGGGTCCTCGTCCCGCAGCCTGGGATCAGGAAACCTCCCCCCCCCATGCATCGCACATGCGGGCAAAGGCCTTCCTGATGCTGACTGGAGTACAAAAATCGAAACCTGTATTATGCACACCATCCTCAACAAGTTCCATTCCAACACCATCCACCATCCACATTTGCACTTACTCATGCGCTACACATTACCAACCAAAATGACATGCCCACTTCACCTCATATGGAGACATGCATACCAATTATACATGCACTCAAACACCACACATTCGCCCATCCTCCTGCCATCACTTACAACATGCACCTACACACCTGTACACGTCACATTTCACCTCAACCCCACACACCACAACCCAAACACAACTGTACATTACCCCACTCTACTCGTTCAGTCCATCCCACAGCCTAAATAACCCACTAATGCACACACCCCATAATACAAGCACATCACGACCACTTTGCCCCTTATACAATATGATGGATAATATTATGATCATGGAGTTCACGCATCTCATGTCAGTTGGTGCCGCCTCCTGTACAGTTGTCACCGGCATCGTGGTCCTACAGCAAACACCTAAGAACAGCATGTAACTACAACCCCATAAAAAACACTGCGCACACAAACTCGCCATACCACAACTATCTGCGAACACCACCAAAACCACCCCCAACACACCTCGGCAGCAGCCTCCTCCCCCTCCTTTACCACCTCGTGAGCATGAGGCTGGCTGCCTCCTTGCGGTCCTTGCCCCCGACCTAAATAAAACACAACTACGCATTACAACTACAAATACAACAGATCCCAACACGCTGTACACAAACAAACACGCGCTTAATCACCGTCCTCACCGAAGTCATCTGATTCAAACTGGGCCCAAAATTCTGGGCCTTGCTCTTCCAGGAATTTCACCATTTCCTCCGCCATGCTGCAATTGACACAAAAAGAAACACTGCACCTATATACACACAAGCAATTCTCCCAACACCGGATATCAAATGCAAACGGGTGGAGCTGAAAACACGCCCCCTTCACGCAATATGACGCGAAATAAAGGTGGAGCTGAAGCTACGCCCACACAAGCGCTCTACTATTTCAAACTACGGAGATGCAGACCGTGAACTACGGAGATGCAGACCGTGGAACGTAAGTCAACGGCCACCCTTTCTCCCACTATACAACACCTCACCCTTCCTTCCCTCTCCAGAACAACTCCGGCAAGTGTTGATCAACGGCCGCCGCCCTCCCCCGCAACCACCGGCACAGCAGCCCCTGGGCAACAGCACACCCGACCACCCTCGGCAATACGCCGAGGGCACCCACCATCCCGGGGCCCCCATCGAGCCACTAACAGAAACGGACCCCCCTCTCAACGAGGGCGGCGGCAACCAGCAAACCGCTGACGCCAACCCCCCCCCCCCACCGCTGCCGTCGACATGCCCCCTATGTACATTCCACCACCTGTACAAATGCATGCTCCACCCTTCACCCCACATCTTCTTCCAACACAGAACAAACCCTTATCCTTTATCAATCCCCAGGGGCGCACCACCATTAATGTATACCAACTGCTCCCGGGGTATCAGCTGCCCCTACCACCTGCGCCTCAATGAACTTCTATTTATCTTCCTGTAACCATCGATCATGATTCTAATCTGTATAACCTGTACACTTATACACTCTTGAACTGTAACCATCCAATCAAATGAAATTAATCACTTGCCAACTCCAACGATTCCTGCACGCTGAATGCACGCATGGTGAGACAGTGGTGGTGGCAAAACAAATGAGCCACAGCCCAGCCACCTCGGCAAAATATTATGACCTCGTACAAGGAAAGGCAGCAGCTGTTCACGCTCGCCACATCAGAGAGCGAGTCATGACTGAGGCCAGAGAAGTCACGGAGGAGCAGCAAGGCTCATCAACCAGTCCCTCTCTGAGGCAAGCCTACACAGAACAAGAAGCAGCCATCAGAAAATACTTCAAGAAATTCATAAAGACTGGGAGTTCCCTTACCAGCTGCCATCTGTGCGACATTTTTTTCGCTGAACAAGTACATTAATCGTACAAAAAGTAAATTCAGGACAAGATTTGGGCCATCAACTCACGCCGATAAGTGAGTAAAAATACATCTACCCTTAACTCATTGCACGCGGAAATTACGTCATCTTGGGCGTCACCGTACGCGAATTAATTTACCTCGTGCATATCATTAGCGTTGGAGTAAAACGTGCTGAGTTTGCTGCGAGTGTTGAGTAGATAAAACAGCTATTGGCGACTCCTAGCTGTGAAAGGGTTTGTGTGGCCTCTATATGGACGCAAACGAAGCCAGTACATCGAATTTCCAGCTGTTCTGAACCGGGAAGCGTAGACGGTAAGTTTTGAGTGTACTAGCAAGCCTTAGCGTGGTAGCTAGAAGCTTTCCGTGATGCTTATATCCCCAGTTGTGATGTAGTGTGGTTAGATGGATTGTCCGTGCATCGAGCGCGTCTACTAAAAGCCTTAGAACTCTCGATCCTGCAAGCGCTTATCTAAGACTATGTACCGTGTATTGACGATCTGGCTGGTACTCGTGCTTTAGTTGCTCGAAATGACTTCCGGCATTTAGGCTAAGAATATTTACTTGTAATTACAGCCTGTTTCTGATAATAGAAGGGTTCTCACCTAAGGGAAGCGCCGCTATGCACGCGGGCCACTTTAATGGCCTTCCGCGTGGGCTACACGCGAAAAATTATTGAATACGGGCCACTTTAGTGGCCTCCCGCGTGCAATGAGTTAATTACGTAATATATGCGTAGCCCACATGCGAATTGCCCCTTAGTGAAATCTATCTTAAAAACTTTCCTGCTTGAAAATACGAGCATTAGCATTTTAGTCTTTCTTATAGTAGCTAAGTAGCTATAGTGTGCAGTGGTATGTGAGCGTCTGGACGTCCAAGAAGTGAAGGCAACCCTCGACAAGTGCGGCATTACAAACCACAGCATTGGATTTGTACACACCAACACTCCTCCAGCAGCTTCTGCCTGTAAGTTGCACATTTCATATGGGATAAAATAGTTTTAACATTTATACGGCTCCTTAAGCTGCTTCAAACTGTAACTTAATCACACAATTCGTTGCAGAAAGCAAACGGGCCCCGTGCTAGTCGGTTCCACATTTGCAATGGAGAGGAAGGACTGTTCCCCGTACCTTTTGTTAAGTAATACTGAACAATTTCTGTTATATAATTACTGCTACCAGAAGTGAATGGTTGGACTCACGACATGACTACATGGGACAAGGTAAATCATCACTTATTTGTCTGCAACACATATTCCATGACTGACAGTCCGAGTAAAGTTGAACTGTATGTGCATGATTGTTGAATTATAATAATGTAATATCCAGGTGGAGATGTGTAGGATGACGCTGTATGAGCTCTCAAGTACAGACGAAACAGGAAGTTCCAAGCAAGAAGCCAGAGAACTGGAAATCCAAGTGTTCTGAGATACTCATGCAGAGTGCATGTAAGTTTTGTTGAGTTGAATGCCATTTAAATGCTACTAGGAAAACCTTTCCTGCTTGAAAATACGAGCATTAGCATTTTAGTCTTTCTTCTCATATTAGCTATAGTGTGCAGTGGTGTGTGAGTGTCTGGACGTCCAAGAAGTGAAGGCAACCCTCGACAAGTGCGGCATTACAAACCACAGCATTGGATTTGTACACACCAAGACTCCTCCAGCAGCTTCTGCCTGTAAGTTGCACATTTCATATGGGATAAAATAGTTTTAACATTTATAAGGCTCCTTAATAACCCTTTATACCCTGTATTGCGCATGCGCATTACGTCAGTCAATTACCAGAATAATTTAATTACGGCACGAGGACGGTAGTATGTTCGGTTTATGGCTTTGTAACGAAAGACGGGGGATGACTTGGACTAAACTCTCTACAGAACTGAAGAGTAGAGCTCCCAAGCTTTCATTTGATGTCGGATTCAAGCATGATTGACGGAAGGAAAGTGCCAAGCGGCAGCGGATTTTCGGTACCGAACGATAATTAAATATCATCGCCACTTACTTTCTGGGAATGACGCCCTGAAGGACAAGCGAGACGTCCATTGACTTGCAGCGGTATTGTAGGAGACAGCTAGCCATATTTTCGAACTGCTACTGCCGTACAGTAGCCTAGAATTCTGCTCTATATTTTATCGGTTCGTGAACAGATGTTATTCATTGCGGATTTTGTCGTGATCTACCTGGGTAAGTCCCTGAAAATAGTGCTAAAATGAAAGAATCTGTCTGCTGGAGCGTCACTAACCACAGTGGGGATCTCCCTGGAGCGTCACTTTCCGGTAGAGTCTCGATCATATTCAATGACGTGTACACACGTCGACGGTAATGTACGCGTTCAATATTTATGACGTGTGTAAACGTCTACGGGGTTTAAAGGGTTAAGCTGCTTCAAATTGTAACTTAATCACACAATTCGTTCAATATTTTAAAATACTCTCCATCTTCATTCACCATAAACTATAGCTTCAGGTGCTTTCAGAAAGCAAATGGGCCCCGTGCTAGTCGGTTCCACATTTGCAATGGACAGGAAGGAGTGTTTCCCGTACCTTTTGTTAAGCAATACTGAACAGTTTCTGTTATATAATTATTGCTACCAGAAGTGAATGGTTGGACTCACGACATGACTACATGGGACAAGGTAAATCATCACTTATTTGTCTGCAACACATATTGCATGACTGACAGTCCGAGTAAAGTTGAACTGTATGTGCATGATTGTTGAATTATAATGTAATATCCAGGTGGAGATGTGTAGGATGACGCTGTATGAGCTCTCAAGTACAGACGAAACAGGAGGTTCCAAGCAAGAAGCCAGAGAACTGGAAATCCAAGTGTTCTGAGATACTCATGCAGAGTGCATGTAAGTTTTGTTGAGTTGAATGCCATTTATTAAATGCTACTAGGAAAACCTTTCCTGCTTGAAAATACGAGCATTAGCATTTTAGTCTTTCTTCTCATATTAGCTATAGTGTGCAGTGGTGTGTGAGTGTCTGGACGTCGAAGAAGTGAAGGCAACCCTCGACAAGTGCGGCATTACAAACTACAGCATTGGATTTGTACACACCAAGACTCCTCCAGCAGCTTCTGCCTGTAAGTTGCACATTTCATATGGGATAAAATAGTTTTAACATTTATAAGGCTCCTTAAGCTGCTTCAAATTGTAACTTAATCACACAATTCGTTCAATATTTTAAAATACTCTCCATCTTCATTCTTATTAAACTATAGCTTCAGGTGCTTTCAGAAAGCAAACGGGCCTAGCCAGGCCAAAGGGCCCCGCCAGACTAGTGTGTCCGCTCTGGAAATACTAATCACCGGTGAACAGACACACGAGATTCCCATAGACAGGCCCCTGCCTTCAGACGACTGGAAGAGGGGAGCCATTCAAATGCTCGCCGCACACTCACAAATGACAATCGCCGACCGCCTTTTCGAGCCGGACAGGCCGCGCGAGCTGCGCTGCCGGGAAATAGCGCCTCACACGCGTGTGCGCATTGTCGGCGACGGGAACTGCCTCTTTCGCACATTTTCCTGACACCTCACCAGCACGGAAGGCAACCACGCGGCCATCTGACAAGCACTACTGACTGGCCCACCTCCGTCGTAACCCCCACTACATGCAATGCGAGCTGCGGGGTGTGGACAGAGTTGTGCACACAGACTGTGACACACGATACTACTTCTGGCTGGAGTATGCCGAGAGCTACATCGAAGCGCAAGCCTGCGCTCGAGGCTCTGCAAGGTAGAGGACCGACTTCAACGTCTGGCTTCTGGCAGACTTGCTCAATGTCAACGTAGTGATCTTCACAGACTTTTACGGCCAGAGAAAGTGGGTACAGTACGCCCCACGAATGGGAGGACACAGGGTTGGTCAATATGCATTGTATATATCACACACCGAGCCTACATCACTATGACTGTGTCTTTCCCCACATGTGAGTCCTTCACGATTCCACTAGGACGATCACGGTCCGACGCCCATTTGTGGCCCGATACGGCATTGCCTACTGCTTTGCACAACACGTGCACGTACCTGAGCAGGTACTCAGACATACGAGTCCAATGCTGCACATGGTAAACCGCTGTGAAAACAGCGACCCTGTCCCTGTCTCTCCCCCCCCCTCTTCAAGGTAATAGCACCCTTCATTAGACCACTTGAGCATAGCCTACATCCTTTACAGAGGGTGCCATTACCTTTCCATAACACAGCACCTAGGCAACACTCGCTGCTGCCCAGCTGTTGCGTCTCCTCCCTCTCTCCGTCCCGGCTCCCCATTCAGCGTTGAGCCCTGCTCGCCGTGTCCAGTAGTGAGTTAAACGGCTGCTGTCCATGTTTGCCGACGGCGCCCACACATGCGCCATGTCAGACCAGCATTGAAGCAAGCAGTATAGATCTCACGTGCGCAACACTGGGCTGCAACATACTCCGGGGTCCTCGTCCCGCAGCCTGGGATCAGGAAACCTCCCCATCCCCCATGCATCGCATATGCGGGCGAAGGCCTTCCAGGAGTACAAAAATCGAAACCTGTATTATGCACACCATCCTCAACAAGTTCCATTCCAACACCATCCACCATCCACATTTGCACTTACACATGCGCTACACATTACCAACCACAATGACATGCCCACTTCACCTCATATGGAGACATGCATACCAATCATACATGCACTCAAACACCACACATTCGCCCATCCTCCTGCCATCACTTACAACATGCACCTACACACCTGTACACGTCACATTTCACCTCAACCCCACACACCACAACCCAAACACAACTGTACATTACCCCACTCTACTCGTTCAGTCCATCCCACAGCCTAAATAACCCACTAATACACACCCCATAATACAAGCACATCACGACCACTTTGCCCCTTATCACCGAAAATTTCAGCAATACCAAAGTACATTGATGTGAGCGAAAAGCATTGCTGATGAACACAAAAGTAAGCATCATGAAAACCAGTCAATCTGAGCTCGATATACTGTAATCTCCTTATTTATTTAGATAGTGCTTACTATTCACAAGTAGGCCTTATAATAGCTATTACAAGGCATTGTGAATGATTATCGATTACTACGCAGCAGCAGCCGCCCACACTACAGACCCTATCCATGCCTAAGTTAGCCCCGCCCACTCATGCACACACTTGTCCCTGTCATGCACCTCTGCCACAACCATACACGCGGCACACGCATCCAGAGAATCCCCAGCAGTACTGAACTCATTGGCAATAAATGCTATATATTATTATATAATATAATATAATATAATATAATATAATCAAAATTTGAATGATGAATAATGTGATGGATAATATTATGATCATGGAGTTCACGCATCTCATGTCAGTTGGTGCCGCTTCCTGTACAGTTGTCACCGGCATTGTGGTCCTACAGCAAACACATAAGAACAGCATGTAACTACAACCCCATAAAAAACACTGGGCACACAACTCGCCAAACCACAACTATCTGCGAACACCACCAAAACCACCCCCAACACACCTCGGCAGCAGCCTCCTCCCCCTCCTTTACCACCTCGTGAGCATGAAGCTGGCTGCCTCCTTGCGGTTCTTGCCCCCGACCTAAATAAAACACAACTACGCATTACAACTACAAATACAACAGATCCCAACACGCTGTACACAAACAAACACGCGCTTAATCACCGTCCTCACCGAAGTCATCTGATTCAAACGGGGCCCAAAATTCTGGGCCTTGCTCTTCTAGGAATTTCACCATTTCTTCCGCCATGCTGCAATTGACACAAAAAGAAACACTGCACCTATATACACACAAGCAATTCTCCCAACACCGGATATCAAATGCAAACGGGTGGAGCTGAAAACACGCCCCCTTCACACAATATGACGCGAAATAAAGATGGAGCTGAAGCTATGCCCACACAAGCGCTCTACTATTTCACTGCCTCCACTTGCACACTTGTGCATTTTGCGAACTACGGAGATGCAGACCGTGGAACGTAAGTCAACGGCCACCCTTTCACCCACTATACAACACCTCACCCTTCCTTCTTTCTCCAGAACAACTCCGGCGAGTGTCGATCAACGGCCGCCGCCCTCCCCGCAACCACCGGCACAGCAGCCCCTGGGCAACAGCACACCCGACCACCCTTGGCAACACGCCGAGGGCACCCACCATCCCGGGCCCCCCATCGAGCCACTAACAGAAACGGATCCTCCTCTCAACGAGGGCAGCGGCAACCAGCAAACCGCTGACGGCAACGACGCCAACCCCCCCCCCCCCCCCCCCCCCACCGCTGCCGTCGACATGCCCCCTATGTACGTTCCACCACCTGTACAAATGCATGCTCCACCCTTCACCCCACATCTTCCAACACAGAACAAACCCTTCTCCTTTATCAATCCCCAGGGGCGCACCACCATTAATGTATACCAACTGCTCCCGGGGTATCAGCTGCCCCTACCACCAGCGCCTCAATGAACTTCTATTTATCTTCCTGTAACCATCGATCATGATTCTAATCTGTATAACCTGTACACTTATACACTCTTGAACTGTAACCATCCAATCAAATGAAATTAATCACTTGCCAACTCCAACGATTCCTGCACGCTGAATGCACGCATGGTGAGACAGTGGTGGTGGCAAAACAAATGAGCCACAGCCCAGCCACCTCGGCAAAATATTATGACCTCGTACAAGGAAAGGCAGCAACTGTTCACGCTCGCCACATCAGAGAGCGAGTCATGACTGAGGCCAGAGAAGTCACGGAGGAGCAGCAAGGCTACACAGACCAAGAAGCAGCCATCAGAAATACTTCAAGAAATTCATAAAGACTAGGAGTTCCCTTACCAGCTGCCATCTGTGCGACATTTTTGTCGCTGAACAAGTACATTAATCGTACAAAAAGTAAATTCAGGACAAGATTCGGGCCATTAACTCACGCCGATAAGTGAGTAAAAATACATCTACCCTTAATTACGTAATAAATGCGTAGCCCACATGCGAATTGCCTCTTAGTGAACTCTATCTTAAAAACTTTCCTGCTTTAAAATACGAGCATTAGCATTTTAGTCTTTCTTCTCAGTAGCTATGGTGTGCAAAGGTATGTGAGCGTCTGGACGTCCAAGAAGTGAAGTCAACCCTCGACAAGTGCGGCATTACAAACCGCAGCATTGGATTTGTACACACCAAGACTCCTCCAGCAGCTTCTGCCTGTAAATTGCACATTTCATATGGGATAAAATAGTTTTAACATTTATACGGCTCCTTAAGCTGCTTCAAACTGTAACTTAATCACACAAATCGTTCAATATTTTAAAATACTCTCCATCTTCATTCTCCTTAAACTATAGCTTCAGGTGCTTTCAGAAAGCAAACGGGCCCCGTGCTAGTCGGTTCCACATTTGCAATGGACAGGAAGGAGTGTTCCCTGTACCTTTTGTTAAGCAATACTGAACAATTTCTGTGATACCAGAAGTGAATGGTTGGACTCACGACATGACTACATGGGACAAGGTAAATCATCACTTATTTGTCAGCAACACATAATATTTATTGCATGACTGACAGTCCGAGTAAAGTTGAACTGTATGTGCATGATTGTTGAATTATAATAATGTAATATCCAGGTGGAGATGTGTAGGATGACGCTGTATGACCTCTCAAGTACAGACGAAACAGAGGAGGTTCCAAGCAAGAAGCCAGAGAACTGGAAATCCAAGTGTTCTGAGATACCCATGCAGAGTGCATGTAAGTTTTGTTGAGTTCAATGCTATTTAAATGCTACTAGGAAAACCTTTCCTGCTTGAAAATACGAGCATTAGCATTTCAGTCTTTCTTCTCATAGTAGCTATAGTGTGCAGTGGTGTGTGAGTGTCTGGACGTCCAAGAAGTGAAGGCAACCCTCGACAAGTGTGGCATTACAAACCACAGCATTGGATTTGTACACACCAAGACTCCTCCAGCAGCTTCTGCCTGTAAGTTGCACATTTCATATGGGATAAAATAGTTTAGCATTTATACGGCTCCTTAAGATGCTTCAAATTGTAACTTAATAACACAATTCGTTCAATATTTTAAAATACTCTCCATCTTCATTCTTATTAAACTATAGCTTCTGGTGCTTTCAGAAAGCAAACGGGCCTAGCCAGGCCAAAGTGCCCCGCCAGACTAGTGTGCCCGCTCCGGAAATACTAATCGCCGGTGAAGAGACATACGACATTCCCATAGACAGGCCCCTGCCTTCAGACGACTGGAAGAGGGAGCCATTCAAATGCTCGCCGCACACTCACAAATGACAATCGCCGACCGCCTTTCCGAGCCGGACAGGCCTTGCGAGCTGCGCTGCCGGGAAATAGCGCCTCATACACGTGTGCGCATTGTCGGCGACGGGAACTGCCTCTTTCGCACATTTTCCTGACATCTCACCGGCACGGAAGGCAACCACACGGCCATCTGACAAGCACTACTGACTGGCCCACCTCCGTCGCAACCCCCACTACATGCAATGTGAGCTGCGGGGTGTGGACAGAGTCGTGCACACAGACTGTGACACACGATACTACACTTCTGGCTGGAGTATGCCGAGAGCTACATCGAAGCGCAAGCCCGCGCTCGAGGCTCTGCAAGGTGGAGGACCGATTTCCACGTCTGACTTCTGGTAGACTTGCTCAATGTCAACGTAGTGATCTTCACAGACTTCTACGGGTTGGTCAATATGCATTGTACATATCACACACCGAGCCTAGATCACTACGACTGTGTCTTTCCCCACATGTGCGTCCTTCACGATTCCACTAGCACGATCACGGTCCGGCGCCCATTTGTGGCCCGATACGGCATTGCCTACTGCTTTGCACAACACGTGCATGTACCTGAGCAGGCCGACTGAACCGCCTGGCTGTTTGCCGACTGAACCGCCTGTTCGGTTACCGCACAGGGCTGTTCGCTGACCTAACAGCCTGTTCGGTGACCGCACATGGCTGTTCGCTGATCGAACCGCCTTTTCGGTGACCGCACAGGGTTGTTCGCTGACTGAACGACCTGTTCGGCGACTGCACAGTGCTGTTCACTGACCGAACAGCCTGTTCGGTGACCGCACTAGGCTGTTTGCTGAACGAACCGCCAGTTTGGTTACTGCGCAGGATAGTTCGCTGACCGAACAGCCTGTTTGGTTACCGCACAGCCCAGTTCGCTGACCGAACCACGTGTTCGGTGACCGCACAGCCCTGTTCGCTGACCAAACAGCCTGTTCAACGACCGCACAAGGCTGTTTGCGGACCGAACCGCCAGCTTGGTTGTTTCACAGGGCTTTTTGCTGACCGAAAAACCTTTTTGGTTACCGCACAGCCCTGTTCGCTGACCAAACTACGTGTTCGGTGAAAGCACAGGGCTGTTCGCTGATCGAACAGCCGGTTTCGTGACAGCACAAGGCTGTTCGCTGAATGAACCGCCAGTTCGGTGACGGCACAAGGTTGTTCGCTAACCGAACCTCCTGTTCGGTTACCGCACAGGGCTGTTCGCTGACCGAACCGCCTATTTTGTTACCGCACAGCCCTGTTCGCTGACTGAACAGCCTGTTTGGTGACCGCAACTGGCGGTTCGCTGACCGAACCGCCTGTTTGGTTACCGCACAGGGCAGTTCGCCGAGCAAACAGCCTGTTCGGCGACCGCACAGGGTTGTTCGCTGACCAAACCGCCTGTTTGGTTACCGCACAGCCCTGTTCACAGACAGAACAGCCTGTTCTGTGACAGCACATGGCTGTTCGCTGACCGAACCGCATGTTCCGTGACCGAACAGGGTTGTTCGCTGACCGAACCGCCTGTTCAGTGAGCGCACAGGGTTGTTGGCCGACTGAACCGCCTGTTCCGTTACCGCACAGGGCTGTTCGCTGACCTAACAGCCTGTTCGGTGACCGCACATGGCTGTTCGCTGATCGAACCGCCTTTTCGGTGACCGCACAGGGTAGTTCGCTGACTGAACGACCTGTTCGGCGACTGCACAGTGCTGTTCACTGACTGAACAGCCTGTTCGGTGACCGCACTAGGCTGTTTGCTGAACGAACCGCCAGTTTGGTTACTGCACAGGATAGTTCGCTGACCGAACAGCCTGTTTGGTTACCGCACAGCCTAGTTCGCTGACCGAACCACGTGTTCGGTGACCGCACAGCCCTGTTCGCTGACCAAACAGCCTGTTCAACGACCGCACAAGGCTGTTTGCTGACCGAACCGCCAGCTTGGTTGTTTCACAGGGCTTTTTGCTGACCGAAAAACCTTTTTGGTTACCGCACAGCCCTGTTCGCTGACCAAACTACGTGTTCGGTGAAAGCACAGGGCTGTTCGCTGATCGAACAGCCGGTTTCGTGACCGCACAAGGCTGTTCGCTGAATGAACCGCCAGTTCGGTGACGGCACAAGGTTGTTCGCTAACCGAACCTCCTGTTCGGTTACCGCACAGGGCTGTTCGCTGACCGAACCGCCTATTTTGTTACCGCACAGCCCTGTTCGCTGACTGAACAGCCTGTTTGGTGACCGCAACTGGCAGTTTGCTGACCGAACCGCCTGTTTGGTTACCGCACAGGGCAGTTCGCCGAGCAAACAGCCTGTTCGGCTACCGCACAGGGTTGTTCGCTGACCAAACCGCCTGTTTGGTTACCGCACAGCCCTGTTCACAGACAGAACAGCCTGTTCTGTGACAGCACATGGCTGTTCGCTGACCGAACCGCATGTTCCGTGACCGAACAGGGTTGTTCGCTGACCGAACCGCCTGTTCAGTGAGCGCACAGGGTTGTTGGCTGACTGAACCGCCTGTTCCGTTACCGCACAGGGCTGTTCGCTGACCTAACAGCCTGTTCGGTGACCGCACATGGCTGTTCGCTGATCGAACCGCCTTTTCGGTGACCGCACAGGGTTGTTCGCTGACTGAACGACCTGTTCGGCGACTGCACAGTGCTGTTCACTGATTGAACAGCCTGTTCGGTGACCGCACTAGGCTGTTTGCTGAACGAACCGCCAGTTTGGTTACTGCACAGGATAGTTCGCTGACCGAACAGCCTGTTTGGTTACCGCACAGCCCAGTTCGCTGACCGAACCACGTGTTCGGTGACCGCACAGCCCTGTTCACTGACCAAACAGCCTGTTCAACGACTGCACAAGGCTGTTTGCTGACTGAACCGCCAGCTTGGTTGTTTCACAGGGCTTTTTGCTGACCGAAAAACCTTTTTGGTTACCGCACAGCCCTGTTCGCTGACCAAACTATGTGTTCGGTGAAAGCACAGGGCTGTTCGCTGATCGAACAGCCGGTTTGGTGACCGCACAAGGCTGTTTGCTGAACGAACCGCCAGTTCGGTGACGGCACAAGGTTGTTCGCTAACCGAACCTCCTGTTCGGTTACCGCACAGGGCTGTTCGCTGACCGAACCGGCTATTTTGTTACCGCACAGCCCTGTTCGCTGACTGAACAGCCTGTTTGGTGACCGCAACTGGCGGTTCGCTGACCGAACCGCCTGTTTGGTTACCGCACAGGGCAGTTCGCCGAGCAAACAGCCTGTTCGGCGACCGCACAGGGCTGTTCGCTAACCGAACAGCCTGTTTGGCGACCGCACAAGGCTGTTCGCTGACCAAACCACAAGCTTGGTTAGTGCACAGGGCTTATAGCTGATCGAACAGCCTGTTTGGTTACCGCACAGCCCTGTTCTCTGACCAAACCACATGTTCGGTGACCGCACAGCCCTGTTCGCTGACCGCACAGCCCTGTTCGCTGACCAAACTGCCTGTTTGGTTACCGCACAGAGCTGTTCACTGACCGAACAGCCTGTTCGGCGACCGCACAGGGTTGTTTGCTGACCGAACCGCCTGTTTGGTTACCACACAGCCGAGTTCGCTGACCAAACGACATTTTCAGTGACCACACAGGGCTGTTCGCTGACCGAACAGAATGGTCGGTGACCGCACAAGGCTGTTCGCTGAACGAACCTCCAGTTTGGTTACTGCACAGGATTGTTCGCTGACCGAACAGCCTGTTTGATTACCGCACAGCCCAGTTGGCTGACCGAACCACGTGTTCGGTGACCGCACAGCCCTGTTCGCTGACCAAACCGCCTGATTGGTTACCGCACAGGGCTGTTCGCTGACCTAACAGCCTGTTCGGTGACCACACAGGGTTGTTCGCTGATCGAACAGCTTGTTCGGTGACCACACAAGGCTGGTCTATGAACGAATCGCCAGTTTGCTAACTGCACAGTTCGCTGACCAAACCACATCTTCAGTGAAAACACAGGGCTGTTCGCTGATCGAACAGAATGCTCGGTGACCGCACAAGGCTGTTCGCTGAACGAACCTCCAGTTTGGTTACTGCACAGGATTGTTTGCTGACCGAACAGCCTGTTTGGTTACCGCACAGCCCAGTTCGCTGATCGAACCACGTGTTCGGTGACCGCACAGCCCTGTTCGCTGACCAGACCGCCTGTTTGGTTACCGCACAGGGCTGTTCGCTGACCGAACAGCCTGTTCAGTGACCGCACAGCCCAGTTCGTTGACCAAACCGCCTGTTTGGTTACCGCACAGGGCTGTTCGCTGACCAAACAGCCTGTTCGGTGACTGCACAGGGTTGTTCGCTGACCGAACCGCCTGTTTGGTTACCACACAGCCCTGTTCGCTGACTGAATGCCTGTTCGCTGATCGAACAGCCTGTTCGGTGACCACACAAGGCTTCTTGCTGAACAAATTGCCAGTTTACTAACTGCACAGGGCTATTCGCTGACCGAACAACCTGTTTGGTTACCGCACTGCCCAGTTCGCTGACTGAATCACGTGTTCGGTGACCACACAGCCCTGTTCGCTTACCGAACCGCCTGTTTGGTTATCGCACATGGCAGTTCGCTGAGTGAACAGACTGTTCGGTGACCGCACAGGGCTGTTCGCTGACCGAACAGCCTCTTCGGCGACCGCACAGGGTTGTTTGCTGACCAAACCGCCTGTTTGGTTACCGCACAGGGCTGTTCGCTGACCGAACAGCCTGTTCAGTGACCGCACAGCCCAGTTCGCTGACCAAACCGCCTATTTGGTTACCGCACAGGGCTGTTCGCTGACCAAACAGCCTGTTCGGTGACCACACAGGGTTGTTCGCTGACTGAACCGCCTGTTTGGTTACCGCACAGCCCTGTTCACAGACTGAACTGCCTGTTCTGTGACCGCAACTGGCTGTTCGCTGAACGAACCGCCGGTTTGGTGACCGCACAGGGTTGTTCGGTGACCGCACAGGATATTTCGCTGACAGAACAACCTGTTTGGTTACCCCACAGGGCTGTTCGCTAACCGAACAGCCTGTTTGGCGACCGCACAAGGCTGTTTGCTGACCGAACCACAAGCTTGGTTAGTGCACAGGGCTTATAGCTGACCGAACAGCCTGTTTGGTTACCGCACAGCCCAGTTCGCTGACCAAACTACGTGTTCGGTGACAGCACAGGGATGTTCGCTGAACGAACCTCCAGTTCGGTGACCACACAGGGTTGTTCGCTGATCGAACCGCCTGTTCGGTGACCGCACAGGGTTGTTTGCTGATCGAACCGCCTGTTTGGTTACCGCACAGCCCTGTTCGCTGACCAAACCACGTGTTCGGTGACCACACAGGGCTGTTCGCTGACCAAACAGCATGCTCAGTGACCGCACAAGTCTATTCACAGAACGAACCGCCTTTTTGGTTACCGCACAACACTGTTCGCTGACCAAACTACATTTTTGGTGACTGCACAGGGCTGTTCGCTGACCGAACAGCCTGTTCGGTGACCGCACAGGGTTGTTCGCTGACCGAACCTCCTGTTTGGTTACCGCACAGGGCTCTTCGCTGACCGAACAGCCTGTTCGGTGACCGCACAGAGTGGTTCGCTGACCGAACCGCCTGTTTGGTTACCACACAGCCCTGTTCGCTGACCAAATCACGTGTTCGGTGACCGCACAGCCCTGTTCGCTGACCAAACCGCCTGTTTGGTTACCGCACAGGGCTGTTCGCTGATCAAACAGCCTGTTCGGTGACAACACAGGGTTGTTCGCTGACTGAACCGCCTGTTTGTTTACCGCACAGCCCTGTTCGCTGGCTGAACAGACTGTTCGGTTACCGCACATGGCTGTTCGCTGACCGAACAGCCGGTTCGGTGACCGCATAGGGTTGTTCGGTGACCGCACTGGATATTTCGCTGACAGAACTGCCTGTTTGATTACCGCACAGGGCTGTTCGCTGACCGAACAGCCCGTTCGGTGATCGCACAAGGCTGTTCGCTGACTGAACCGCCAGCTTGGTTACTGCACATGGCTTTTCGCTGACCGAACAGCCTGTTTGGTTACCGCATAGCCCTGTTCGCTGATCAAACTACGTGTTCGGTGACCGCACAGGGCTGTTCGCTGATCGAACAGCCTGTTCGGTGACCGCACAAGGCTGTTCTATGAACGAATTGCCAGTTTGCTAACTGCACAGTTCGCTGACCAAACCACATCTTCAGTGAAAACACAGCGCTGTTCGCTGACCGAACAGAATGCTCGGTGACCGCACAAGGCTGTTCGCTGAACGAACCTCCAGTTTGGTTACTGCACAGGATTGTTTGCTGACCGAACAGCCTGTTTGGTTACCGCACAGCCCAGTTCGCTGATCGAACCACGTGTTCGGTGACCGCACAGCCCTGTTCGCTGACCAAACCGCCTGTTTGGTTACCGCACAGGGCTGTTCGCTGACCGAACAGCCTGTTCAGTGACCGCACAGCCCAGTTCGCTGACCAAACCGCCTGTTTGGTTACCGCACAGGGCTGTTCGCTGACCAAACAGCCTGTTCGGTGACTGCACAGGGTTGTTCGCTGACCGAACCGCCTGTTTTGTTACCACACAGCCCTGTTCGGTGACCACACAAGGCTTCTTGCTGAACAAATTGCCAGTTTACTAACTGCACAGGGCTATTCGCTGACCGAACAACCTGTTTGGTTACCGCACTGCCCAGTTCGCTGACTGAATCACGTGTTCGGTGACCACACAGCCCTGTTCGCTTACCGAACCGCCTGATTGGTTATCGCACATGGCAGTTCGCTGAGTGAACAGCCTGTTCGGTGACCGCACAGGGCTGTTCGCTGACCAAACAGCCTGTTCGGTGACCGCACAGGGTTGTTCGCTGACCGAACCGCCAGTTCCATGACCGCACAGGATTGTTCGCTGACCGAACCGCCTGTTCAATTACCGCACTGGGCTGTTCGCTGACCGAACCGCCTGTTCGGTGACCGCACAGGGTTGTTCGCTGACTGAACCGCCTGTTCGGTGACCGCACAGGGCTGTTGGCTGACCGAACAGCCTGTTCTGTGACGGCAGAAGGCTGTTCGCTTAAGGAGCCGCCAGTTTGGTTACTGCACAAGGTTGTTCGCTGACCGAACAGCCTGTTTGGTTACCGCACAGCCCAGTTCGCTGACCGAACCACGTGTTCGGTGACCGCACAGCCCTGTTCGCTGACCAAACCGCCTGTCTAGTTACCGCACAGGGCTGTTCTCTGACTGAACAGTCTGTTCGGTGATCGCACAGGGTTGTTTGCTGACCGAACCCCGTTTGGTTACCGCACAGCCCTGTTCGCTGACCAAACTACGTATTCAATGACCGCACAGGGATGTTCGCTGATCGAACAGCTTGTTCGGTGACCGCACAAGGCTGTTCGCTGAACAAATCGCCAGTTTGCTAACTGCACAGGGCTGTTCGCTGACCGAACAGCCTGTTAGGTTACCGCACAACCCAGTTCGCTGACCGTGTTCGGTGACTACACAGCCCTGTTTGCTGACCGAACCGCCTGTTTGGTAACCGCACAGGGCAGTTCACTGAGCGAACAGCCTGTTCAGTGACCGCACAGGGTTGTTCGCAGACCAAACCGCCTGTTTGGTTACTGCACAGCCGTTCTCTGACCAAACCACGTGTTTGGTGACCGCACAGGGCTGTTTGCTGATCGAACAGCCTGTTCAGTGACCGCACAAGGCTGTTTACTGAACGAATCGCCAGTTCGGTGACCACACAGGGTTGTTCGCTGACCGAACCGCCTGTTCGGTGACCGCACAGGGTTGTTCGCAGACCAAACCCCCGTTTTGGTTACTGCACAGCCGTTCTCTGACCAAACCACGTGTTTGGTGACCGCACAGGGCTGTTTGCTGATCGAACAGCCTGTTCAGTGACCGCACAAGGCTGTTTACTGAACGAATCGCCAGTTCGGTGACCACACAGGGTTGTTCGCTGACCGAACCGCCTGTTCGGTGACCGCACAGGGTTGTTCGCCGACCGAACCGCCTGTTCGGTTACCACACAGGGCTGTTCACTGATTGAACCGCCTGTTCGGTGTCCGCACAGGGTTGTTCGCTGACTGAACCGCCTGTTTGGTGACCGCACAGGGCTGTTCGCTGACCGAACAGCCTGTTCGGTGACCGCACAGGGTTGTTCGCTGACAGGGTTGTTCGCTGACTGAACCGCCTGTTCGGTGACCGCACAGGGCTGTTGGCTGACCGAACAGCCTGTTCTGTGACGGCAGAAGGCTGTTCGCTTAAGGAGCCGCCAGTTTGGTTACTGCACAAGGTTGTTCGCTGACCGAACAGCCTGTTTGGTTACCGCACAGCCCAGTTCGCTGACCGAACCACGTGTTCGGTGACCGCACAGCCCTGTTCGCTGACCAAACCGCCTGTCTAGTTACCGCACAGGGCTGTTCTCTGACTGAACAGTCTGTTCGGTGATCGCACAGGGTTGTTTGCTGACCGAACCCCGTTTGGTTACCGCACAGCCCTGTTCGCTGACCAAACTACGTATTCAATGACCGCACAGGGATGTTCGCTGATCGAACAGCTTGTTCGGTGACCGCACAAGGCTGTTCGCTGAACAAATCGCCAGTTTGCTAACTGCACAGGGCTGTTCGCTGACCGAACAGCCTGTTAGGTTACCGCACAACCCAGTTCGCTGACCGTGTTCGGTGACTACACAGCCCTGTTTGCTGACCGAACCGCCTGTTTGGTAACCGCACAGGGCAGTTCACTGAGCGAACAGCCTGTTCAGTGACCGCACAGGGTTGTTCGCAGACCAAACCGCCTGTTTGGTTACTGCACAGCCGTTCTCTGACCAAACCACGTGTTTGGTGACCGCACAGGGCTGTTTGCTGATCGAACAGCCTGTTCAGTGACCGCACAAGGCTGTTTACTGAACGAATCGCCAGTTCGGTGACCACACAGGGTTGTTCGCTGACCGAACCGCCTGTTCGGTGACCGCACAGGGTTGTTCGCAGACCAAACCCCCGTTTTGGTTACTGCACAGCCGTTCTCTGACCAAACCACGTGTTTGGTGACCGCACAGGGCTGTTTGCTGATCGAACAGCCTGTTCAGTGACCGCACAAGGCTGTTTACTGAACGAATCGCCAGTTCGGTGACCACACAGGGTTGTTCGCTGACCGAACCGCCTGTTCGGTGACCGCACAGGGTTGTTCGCCGACCGAACCGCCTGTTCGGTTACCACACAGGGCTGTTCACTGATTGAACCGCCTGTTCGGTGTCCGCACAGGGTTGTTCGCTGACTGAACCGCCTGTTTGGTGACCGCACAGGGCTGTTCGCTGACCGAACAGCCTGTTCGGTGACCGCACAGGGTTGTTCGCTGACCGAACCGCCTGTTTGGTTACCGCACAGCCATGTTCGCTGCCTGAACAACCTGTTCAGGGACCGCACATGGCTGTTCGCTGACCGAACCGTCGGTTCGGTGACCGCACAGGATATTTCGCTGACTAAACTGCCTGTTTGGTTACCGCACAGGGCTGTTCGCTGACAGAACAGCCTGTTCGGCGATCGCACAAGGCTGTTCGCTGACCGAACCGCCAGCTTGGTTACTGCACAGGGCTTTTCGCTGACCGAACACCATTTGGTTATCGCACAGCCCTGTTCGCTGACCAAACTACGTGTTCGGTGACCGCACAGGGCTGTTCGCTGATCGAACAGCCTGTTCGGTGACCGCACAAGGCTGTTCGCTGAACAAATCGCCAGTTTGCTAACTGCACAGGGCTGCTCGCTGACCGAACAGCCTGTTTGGTTACTGCACAGCCCAGTTCGCTGACCGAACCACGTGTTCGGTGACCACACAGCCCTGTTCGCTGACCGAACCGCCGGTTTGGTTACCGCACAGGGCAGTTCGCTGAGCGAACAGCCTGTTTGGTGACCGCACAGGGTTGTTTGCTGACCAAACCGCCTGTTTGGTTACCGCACAGCCCTGTTCTCTGACCAAACCACGTGTTTGGTAACCGCACAGGGCTGTTCGCTGACAGAACAGCCATTTCGGTGACTGCACAGGCTTGTTCGCTGACCGAACCGCCTGTTTGGTTACCGCATAGCCCTGTTCGCTGACCAAACTACGTGTTCGGTGACCGCACAGGGCTGTTCGCTGATCGAACAGCCTGTTCGGTGACCGCACAAGGCTGTTCGCTGAACAAATCGCCAGTTTGCTAACTGCACAGGGCTGCTCGCTGACCGAACAGCCTGTTTGGTTACTGCACAGCCCAGTTCGCTGACCGAACCACGTGTTCGGTGACCACACAGCCCTGTTCGCTGACCGAACCGCCGGTTTGGTTACCGCACAGGGCAGTTCGCTGAGCGAACAGCCTGTTTGGTGACCGCACAGGGTTGTTTGCTGACCAAACCGCCTGTTTGGTTACCGCACAGCCCTGTTCTCTGACCAAACCACGTGTTTGGTAACCGCACAGGGCTGTTCGCTGACAGAACAGCCATTTCGGTGACTGCACAGGCTTGTTCGCTGACCGAACCGCCTGTTTGGTTACCGCATAGCCCTGTTCGCTGACCAAACTACGTGTTCGGTGACCGCACAGGGGTGTTCGCTGATCAAACAGCCTGTTCGGTGACCGCACAAGGCTGTTCGCTGAACAAATCGCCAGTTTGCTAACTGCACAGGGCTGTTCGCTGACCGAACAGCCTGTTTGGTTACCGCACAGCCTAGTTCGCTGACCGAACCACGTGTTCGGTGACCACACAGCCCTGTTCAATGACCGAACCGCCAGTTTGGTTACCGCACAGGGCAGTTCGCTGAGCGAACAGCCTGTTCGGTGACCGCACAGGGTTGTTCGCTGAACAAACTGCCTGTTTGGTTACCGCACAGCCCTGTTCTCTGACCAAACCACATGTTTGGTGATCACACAGGGCTGTTTGCTGACCGAACAGCCATTTCGGTGACTGCACAGGCTTGTTCACTGACCGAACCGCCTGTTTGGTTACCGCACAGGGCTGTTCACTGACCGAACAGCCTGTTCGGTTACCGCACAGGGTTGTTCGCTGACCGAACAGCCTGTTCGGTGACCGTACATGGCTGTTCGCTGACCGAACCGCCTGTTTAGTATGTATTTTGACTCTTCTGGTGTAGAAACAGATGGTTGTAAGTGTGGAAATGGATGGCCACCAAATACAAAGGTTAGTCGGTGAGTAGATTCTGATAATCAAAGGTGAAATAAAAATGGTCAGTCTAAGCAGGGTGGAAGTAAATAGTGGTGTTAGTTTGGGACTATAGGGGAACATTCTTGAAAGACTCAGCTGACTCATCCACACTCAACTTTATCAAACTGTGCGTATCAGTGTGATAAACCAAACAATTTGCGTAGTGGTCACTGAAGACAATTTGAAGTGAGCATTGAGTAAAATTTAATAGTGATGTGTAAATCAGAAGGAATGAAATTATGATTAGGTTAAACTGCATGAGCAGAAATAGGGTGACAAGATGTGCGAATGTGGGCTTATGGGTTAAGACTTGAAGACACGTGCTTCCATAATAACAGTAGGTGGGTAGATATGGGGCTTAGTGTAAAAGTGTGTGTACTTATTTCTTCATCAATTGCCTGACTTTATCTTAACCCTTTGAACGCGGCGAGCGTATATATACGCTCACCATAATAAGTGCTACGGGTCAGACCCTTCCAATTTTATGGCACGCATGACACTTTAGGGGGATAACCCTACGGTCTTTAGCAATCGATCTAAAGCTCCACCCCCGCCACAAGTCGTTCAAGCGTTCACTTGACGCTTAGTTGTGTAGCACAGTGCGCGGCAAAGGCGCGGGTAGCATGTACAAGGCTTTTGAAGCCAAAAACGCCGAGTATGCCTGCAATCAGAGCGCTAGGCCTTAAGTACAGATCCAGCACTTAGTAACAGAACCGGCAAGAAGTAAAAGAAGCGACTCACCACTGTAGTTGAGGGGACAGACACAAAAATGGCGACTACCAAGGTTAGCGTTAGTGCTGCCGTTTATATTCGCTCTTCTACAATAGTAGGGACTTTAGTACACCAGCTACACACTAAACAACGATAGTTTTACACTTTCTGGCTTCCAGTGTTGCCGTTCAGCACGGAAAATAGCCTACAACTCTACAAAACTGCGAGCACATGCACCGTAGACAAAAATTAAATTGGCTTCCGCGTGACGCGGAAGTTATGAATAATCAAGTACCGCACTCAAAGGGTTAAATGTGCTTGGGGGTGTGGTGAAGTGGATGTTTTTTGAGAAATTTCTTGCATTCCACTGATGTTAGGGTCAGGTAGCTCTTCAGATTATCGCGGAAGTACTTTTTCATTGCTGCTACTCTTTCTCATCCTATGGGTTCACTTTATGCAGAGATCTTTTGGCCGACTTCTTCGCTGGCTCTACACTCGCATCTGAACTCCCGCAATTTTTGTCCAAAAGAAGCTTTCTTCGGATCTTGTGTGCCTCTGCTGGTCTCTTAGCACTTCGAAGTTTCTCGTAGTGCTTAGTGTGCACTGTCTTCGAGTGTGACATCTGCACCGTTACGAGATGCCGGGTTGCATCATCGCACTGTAGAGCAGTTTCAGTGGCCCCCAACTTTCAAAGCTGAGTGCAGGTTGGCGTCTCAAAATTGTACTTGTTTCCCAGCCACAGAATTAATCGATTGAGTTGTGTGATGGGCTTACCATTCAGGCCCACAAACAGATTGTCAGTCTTTGGGTTGCACAAAGGACGAATAAGTTCTACATACTGGTGCAGGAGAGTTTTGTCCTTTTTGGATAGCGTAATGCTGGCAGGGCCCTGCCTGGCTGTTTTATGCTGGGCAACCAGCATCACCCAGCAGTTCTCACAGGTCTCCTCATCAATGTCTCGTCAAAGATTCATTTTCGTCCATGTTGGCATTGACAATCGCCCGTAGTCTCTGCCATGTCAGGTAAGCCAGCTTGGTTACTACTGCAGCCAGAGCCAGCTTTCTTTCTGATTTCCTAGGGTGACCAATGGCCGCCTTGGTCATCACATCGCTCACGTCCGTGGCGGTGCTTTTCTTTGAAATGAGTCGATAGCCACGCCTGTGGCTCGGCCCTGCATCCGGCCACGGGGCACCATTTTCTAAGTTGACAATCTTTACTTCTTGACGTGCCTTTTCGTCTTGCCTTTGAGGGGTGTAAGGATACTTTTTACCTTTGGGATCTCTTGTTGCTGGAACATCAGAGTCCGAGTTGTCTGAGTCTTCATTGGTGGCCCTCTTGTGGCGACAGGTTGATGTAGCCAAAACCGCCTCTGAGCTGGATCCAGATTCTTCTCCAGACCCACCAACAACATCAACATCCGGGACTAGAGATAGAGGAGTGGCTATGGTTTTTGTACAGAATGTAAGATGACTAGTGTTCAGTCTTTACCTAAAATGGATGCTTTGTACCTGCTCTTGTTACAGTTTGCTAATTTCGTGTTCGACAACTATTTAGCACAACCTAGCAGTAAACAAAGTGGTGGTTAACTGGATACCAATTGTAAGTCAGCTATATTATGGTTATTGGTGGCCTGGTTACAACTTTGTCAAACTCCAGCTCTACTAGATCTTTAGCAGTTAGGCTATTCAGCCGGTGCTTACTTGGGCTATAGCTTCCGGGCGGGTACCGCTTCAACAGCTGCAGCTATCAGCATTGTTCATTAATTAATAATTATCTCGTACAATCCTAAAGTGGGTCAATCTGACCCATTTCCATTAAAATTAAGAGTCAACCTGACTCATTTCTACTAGTTTGTTTAATTACGTGATGGCAAAAGTTACTCATGTACAGCCTTACGCCCTAACTAAATTGTATTTCCCGCCAAATTCCCAGTTTGGTGATTCCCCAAATTGGAAGAGCATGCGCAGTTGTACACGTGCCTCGTGCCTCATGCTGATGATATGGCTGTGCGTACTGAGAAACTGCTATTGTGTATCCTGCTGCTGGTTGTCCTTATCGCTAGTTCTAGAATGGAGACTGCCTCAGTCAATGTCTAAGGTATCTTTGTCTACTAAAGTAGACTGGTGTGAATTATCTGAGCAGGAGTGCGTTGACAGTGATTTTGAGTACGTCGCAAGTACGAGCGAGGCAGCATCTTCTGGCAATGAAGATGATGCTGAAAAGCTAGAAGCCCTTTTTGGAGCTGTTTATTCCTCGTCCGGATCCCTTGTAAAAATCCTTGACCCAGCTGAGCAACACTCGCTCCCACTATTTGATAAAGATTTCGCCCCAGAAGAGGATCTAGAAGCATGTACGCCTCTTTTGCATTCTCCCATTGCATGTACTCTGTAATATCTCACCTTCCCTTTACCATAGATGCCTTCACCCACTCCCTTATTTTTCTCATAGTGCTTTACAGTTTGCATTCATACATGTATTTTCACTATACCTTTCTACAGAAGATGACAGTAGTGTATTCTCAGATTTGTGTTCTGGGAGTAAATGTGGTACAGACAGCCAGGACATCGACACCAGTTCAGAAGACGACCACCTAAAAGAAAAAGTATAACAAGTGAACCTTTACAAAGATATTGATCAATACATGACGGTTTTCTTGTTTTTGTTGTGTTTTCAGAACTTGAGGCTGCCTTAACTGTTGTACTGAGGTATTGCAAATTTAATAATCAGTTTATGCGGCGCCTTAATATCATTATTCATAGTCACTAAAAAACTGTGATCGCAGCCCTAGTAAAGATTTTGGATCCATGCCTTAACTCATTGCACGCCGTAATTACGTCACGCGCGTGATGCTCTACACTATAATTTCTACAACAATGGCGTACTAAAAGTTTTAGCTCAGTGTTTGGCTATTTTTATGCTTACCAAGTCAAGTATCCAGCGAATTCTGCGTTGTACTTGTTAGAAGACTATTGGCTACAGCCATTGAAGGCAAAAAGGGTGGCGGATTGGATCCAAGAAGGGCTTCAGGGGCGATAACCGGATACATGGTAAGTTCGATACGAAACTGTTGTCTTCACGCTCAGGCGGCAAAGAACGATGCTCCTACTGAAGCCCCCGACTCTCCCCTGAACCAGTTACCATCGTATCTGCCAGTGAACTTGACTACAGAGACCAACTAACTGCGTAGAAATGTAGGTAGCCATATAGCTAGTCGCCTTGATCGGTTGTATATTTGCCGTATGTATCCGTTCTATTACAGATTAGATCAACTTTCGGCACACTTACATCATTATTAGTAATCACTCTATTCAATTTTATGGCTAATAAAGGAAGCGGTTGCCCCTCCTGGCCATACAGTTAACTTGCCGTTTCTAAAGCCACTATAGTGGCGTGTGGCGTAGCGGAAGGATTACGTAATATCCACTTAAGTGGCGTACGGCGTGCAATGAGTTAACTGGCCTGTGTGTGCAAAACACACTGCTGGATTGAAGTGTTATCATGTTTTTGGAGTATGTTTTGTCAGCACCTGTGCACTTCCTGCAGAGAACCACAAAAAATGCAATGTTGATATAATCAGCCCATGCAGTTTGTGATGGCTAAGTGGCTTATTCATATTTCAAGCATCAAAGAGTATGACATAGTCAGAATCTTATTTTGATCAGCTTGGTCTCATGCACATAATATTAGTGTAATGCACTCATAACCTTTTCAATAGAAGAGCTTCCTTCTTCCAAGTCATACTAGCTGTTTCTGCAGCTTTTCTCTTTGTGTTCCTGCTGGAGCTTTTCATCTAGCCTGAATAAGTGTGCTTGATGGTTGAAACGGCGTTTCTTGGTACGATACATAACTTTGCTTGGCACTGAATCTGCAAGAGTAAAAGACGTTAAAGTGCCAAGCTGTTCTTGAGGCCAATACTGCGTGATATAAGCTATATACTCATCCCAAGTACGCATACGAGGTCATGACTGCATGCATGCATGGACTGGGGGTGAATTAATTAAAAACATGTAAAAGCACATCACCAAGCTTGTTGTCATATATGTGGCTTAGCTAGCTGTAAAATTATACAAAGCAAGTACCCCAAGTGCATGCTTGGTAGATTTGTACACATCTTCCTTACCGGTATCCATGATGATCGTTTAAAGATGGTGGCTCAGATCGTCTCTGTTAACTCATTACAGAAGTTCGCGCTCGCGAGAAATGCTGCGGCGGCGCATATACAACCAATGGGGTTGCGCCCTTCAAAAAAAGGCGCAACACGCGATTGCGGTCTCCAGTGCCTTCACAATTAGCTATAGCTTCTTCACCCTGGAGTATCCGATTCTGTTGCAATATTAAATAGTCATGAACACCGGAGGTTTCTACCGGCGAAGTAGCGTTAGAGATCGTGATCAAATTTTGAGTGGCTCTGAAACGAACCACGATGCCGTTTTGCTAAGCATCAATGAAAAACTGACGGCAATATGCGATGTACAGAGCGAACAAAAGGGCGCTTTACTTCAGCTCAGACACGAGCAGCAGGCGTCCAGCAAGCAAATGCAGGATGACATTGCACAACTTTCCAGGAAATTGCAAGATGTACAGGAGGGTCTTGCATACGTGGAAAGCCTTGGGTCACAAGGGAGAGCTTCAAACAGTACACGTGTTAAAGTCCCCCGAGAACTATCGGTAAGTATTAATATTAGTGAGCTTTTTTGCTAGGCTATACCAGATCCACAGACAATTGGTATGTTAACCTGCATATTTCATCCTTATTTTATGCAGAACAAAGTACGAGAACTTTATACAAGGAGCGAGAGCTGTTTTGATCCTAAATTGAAGTATTTTTATGCATATTAAACCATCATAGCTATTCAGCTATCTATTCTTATTTGTGGATACACAGATTCCGTGAACCAGGAAGTAGCTAAGTTTTTGAAGGCCTAGCTCATGCAGGCCTACTCAGACAAGTTCAGTAAAGCGGAAACAACAAGAGGCTTGTTCTCGCATGCTAAATTAATGTGAAAGATATTAATTTTAAGGTTGCTATCATAATTGTATAGGAGCAGTGTATCGCTACTTTGAGTCTCGCAGGAAGCTTGACCAGGACAGCGATCCCAAGCGAGCTCTCCAGGCGGCCAAAAACCACCGGAATACAAATAAATATCTTGCTCGTAAAAGGGTAAGTTTTCCATATTGATGTGCATGACACGGTGTACATTGTTTATCACAATTCACACTTCCTCAGTTCTTTGAACGCCGAAATAAAATGGTGCGGGCTGTGCAGAATAAATTCTGGATTAAGGTTACACCAGAGTTTATGAGCGATGCCTCTAACACAGAAGTCGAATCTGTGAACACAAAGAGAAGGCATTCCCCTGGATGGAGATCACAAGGTGACAGTAAAATTATTACATTCGCATGTGACTGCTGTGCACATTCTCATTTCTCAATACTGATTGCTACTAAGCACTTCACAATACTGATTGTTACTATAAGCACTCCTTTGGCTTTTCTCATCATACATGCAGAGCTTAATCGTCTGATTAAGAAACTGGATAAGCGTCTGGGTGATGCGGCGAAGAAGACCCCTAGTAACTGTAGGGCACAACCGCACGTGTATGGTGAGCCTGCTGCCGGTCGTCCTCTACCAAAGAGCTATGAGGAGTGGATGCTGCAGCCATCTCATCGTAGTCATCAACTAGTAGACCCTGATACACCATGTACTAGTCCTCCCTTGATACACCCACCCCTAACTGACAAACTTACAATTCACCAATGTTTCTTTTTAGCACCTCTTCTGCTGGGCCGGCTGTTAGCCTCCCATCTTCCCCATGTCAATCCTCCCCATCTTCAGATGATTCAGACTTTTGGCACTTTATTTTCAGATTAAGTGATTTTTATAACTAGCTGTCAGTGTACAATTTTGATGTAGGCATGCATACTTCATAACAGTAATTTAAGTCTGTATAGACGATCGAGTTGTACTTGTATTTTGCTATTGCTGAGTATTTTTGTGTCACATTTAATTGCAAAGTGCATGCTGGGTTGTCGACCGGAAGTGAATTAAAAATTTGAAGCCATATAGGTGTGTTATGTGGCGTCCATTGCATATTAATGGTATTCACTATAATTTTATTCATACAGCAGCTGTGTTTACTCAGCGGGGTGAAAGACGGCTGTATACATGAGCAGGACGGGTACTTAAGACGGCTTGTATAAACTGCCTGTCTTCTGAAGTGGTACGAATACGAATTAGACGGTGCTTGTGTACACAGCAAGCCGGTGTTGATCTACTTACCGCGCTCCACTGGAACACGAGTCTTACTACGCGGAATACGTGACCGTATTCACCACCGTTTACTGCTGTGTAGCATTCTAAAGTAAGAAATACTTCATTACTAACTAGACAGAAGCTATAGAGATGGATAAAGTGAGGAGAGTTGAGATGGGTGTGTGTCGGGAGGGGGGAAAAATGTCGGAAGCAGACGCTAGGTAGAGGGAAGTGATTCACTACTCTGCTCCCGCCAGGTGTTTGTGCCTCTTCTGAAAGCAGTCACTGGAAGAGTCTCCACTATAAACAACCAGATGTCACAGTTTTTGACAAATCCGTGACGTTATGGTGTCTGTGGTGGTGGGACGGAAATGGTCGGGCTGACGGGAGGGAATGAATACGCTTATATGGAAGCAAGGATGACCACCAGGTGGACATAGTGGGGGTGCTGTGGAGGGAAAAGGGTTTCCCATAGATTGTTTATAAGGGGATAGAGAGCCTGGTATGTGCAGAGATGCTCTGAGTGAATGTTGGAGAGTCCAGCTGTGTTGGGGCAAGAGTTTCATTATATCTCTCCTCTTGTTGTAGGCTCACAGCAGTTCACCACTGCCCTCCCCACCCCTCCAACATGGTTTCCTGCAAGTCATCCTCATTCTCTTCCATCATAACAGCATCCAGAACTGAAGATACAGATGTGCAGGGGCTCTTTTTAGCTTTCATTTTTAGCTGTTGTGCAGTATAGGAGTGTTGCTGTTATCAACAATTTTATAGTTACTATCCTGAATCCATAACAATGCTTACCATAATTCTATTCATAGTATTACGTACCTTAGGAAGTGTAGTAAAGACCTACAAGTGTCCGCTCGCTCTTGGCTCCTCCCGCTTCCATTACAGCACAGTAAAGGTAATACCGTTGACAATGACGCATATATGCGTCTATCGCGGTTAACACAATTTTACGTGTGACGCATATATGCTTCTATCGCGTATAATCGGTTAAGTCATATAGGTGAGCAAGAAGTTGCCTCCTTTTGCTTGCTTCCTTCCTCCCCATGCACACCAGGTGGGGTGAAGGACAGCGAGGGTGTATAAACAGGAAGCAATTGTTACATCCCAGCTCTCTCCGCCCAAACCTTGTGGTTACTGCGTTATCAGCTCAATCATTAGCAGCCATAGGCCTAATACGTTACTGTCTACTCAGCCTAGTTTGCTTATCAGCTGTAGTATGTTAAGCACCATATATCAATCAATGCTTTAGCGTTAGTTCTGTCCATGTGTGTGTGTGTGTGTGTGTGCATGTGTAACGGATGTGACATCCACTAATAAATCTGGATTGCGTGAGAATAAGCGAGAAGACTGATGTCATTGTATGATGCGAGTACTTAGTACTTTGACCTCTCTGCAAGCATTGGAACGACTTCGACGGCTGTGTGCGTTATTAATCATGCATACAAAGTGCTTTGGCTATTAAAAAGAACATGGTGTGCACACATACTATGCACTTTCTCCCCACTGCGCCTGAGTCAATTTTCAACGCACTGAATGTGAAGCTGCCTCCACGTGGCTCAGTCAGCAGCATTACTAGCTAACTGCATGCAGATCCATCTCTGTGTAGTCTAATTTTGCTCACTGAGCAGTGGTACACAACAAGTCTCTTCTATAGACACCTACTTGTAATGACCTAAAGATATATATATGCATGTGGACATGATGTTTCTTCCCAGTCCAAGAACTAGTTTACCAGTAACAACTTCGTAAGTACAATCGCTGTACATGCATATTAGAAACCATGGCAGACTACGTAGGATTTTTGCCTCTATCCTGTTACTTCTACAAATACATTTCTGGGACTGTGCCTCAAAGCATTCCATATCCTAATATAAAAATAATGGCAATTTAAAATGCAGTGTTTGTTTGATTGTACCTTACTTCAGTGGGTGACCCCTCATTAAGGGTATACATTCGACTACAGATTTTTCTATCAATTTTTTGCAATCAAATCACGCTTAGGTGAATTAGTTGAAAACTGCAGTAAAAAAGTGGGTGGGGCTCGAAAGGGTGGGGCTAGGTACTACCGTAGTTACGTAAAGTACAGAATTGTAGCCCAAATTATCGGACTTGTGAGTAACTGAGAGTAACGATTCCACCGTCACAAGGTGAGATTTCAGGAGGACTACAAACTCACGTTAGCCTTTCCCGGAATATTGCATCTTTGGGTTGCAATGAGCCATCAAAAACGCGATCAGGAGAAGCCCCTGGCGCTCTGGCTACCAGTTGCGGATTAGCAAAAGCTAACGTAAATATTAATTATTCCTCCCGAAGACTCAAATGCATCAATCGGCGTTGGCATACCTCAATTCGTTGTCCGATAATCAGCACTACCGGGAATCGCTTGAGTAGCTGAGTTATTACAAGTTATAAAAAAAGTTTTACGACTTTGTCCGGATAATAAGATATACCGTAAATAGGAACAGTTTGGAATTACGAAAGATTATAGCTGGTTAATGTAAGTTACAAGGGAAAAAGTTACCATAGGTTGTACAGAAAATAAGGTATGCCGTAAATCGTGAGCATTGGATAATGGATCATGGAACACTGGAATCCGTAAGCCCACCCACTTTGAAATGGAACGGAATTCTAAGGATCTGCACGTGGTAACTTGCAAAAGTGACTGCATCGTTGATTCATTCGTTCGTTCGTGAATCATGCTTTCCAGAGATGCGATTTATCGTCGTAGACGAAACCCTCACTCTAGTAAGAGCGAGAGGTTTTGTCTTTTGAGAGCCAAACGAGAAGAATCATCCACCGCTGAGGTGGATGGGCGAGGTATGGGAGAAGGCGGGGGAGAGGTAAGGATAATGGTAGGGGGAGAGGGAGAAGGCGGGAGAGAGGTAGGGATAGTTGAAGGGGGAGGAGAGGGAGGGGTGATAGAAGGGGGAGAGAGAGGGATAGTGGAGGAGGGAGATGGAGAGGGTGGGGAAGTGGTAGGGAGGGTGGGAGAAGGTGGGGGAGAGGTAAGGGTGGAAGGGGGAGAGGAAGAGGGAGAGATGGGAGAGTGGGAAGAGGGAGGGATGGGAGAGGGGAAGAGGGGGGTTTTACCAGTAGCAATAACGAACCTGAGACTCCCATGGGGAAAAGAAAGCATGCTCCTGAGTGTGAATTTCTTCCCACTCCTGTGAGAAGAAAGCTTCTCACGGAAGACCCTGCGATGGCCACTGCATTTATAGGTGACAGTTCTCACATTCAGGATTTTGTAGACCAGGTGAACTGCACAAGCAAATGTAGTTCACCTGGTTGCAGTGGACAATTAGCAGTTGTTTGCAAAAAAGCTCAGGGTCTAGGAGGGGCGATTGAAGTAGCATACCAATGTAACGGCTGTCTAGCTCGCTCTTTGACTTTCCGTACTTCGGTGGTGGGAAAAGTTAGTCAACAGCCACTACTAAGTGTAGCCATCCAGGTAGCTTTCATCTGTGGTGGTTCCACTTATGCCCATTACCATAAAGAGCTGGGGAGAGCCTTGGGGATGTGTACTGTAGATGAAAAGGGGTTTTACAAAACCCTCCAGCTCATGTACCCCCACTGTAAAGCCATTTTGAATGGCATGTGCCAAGAGGCCAAAGAAGAAATGAAGGCCATGAAGCCCAGTGAGCTTGGGAGTTGGGAGCGTGCAGTTACTAGCGGTGATGCAGCTTGGCTGATTAGGGGGTATCATAGCCAAAACTGCACTTTTCATGTGCGTAACTACATGAATGGTGCTGTGCTGTACTATCGCCACCTCTGCCAAAGGGGCAAGGATACAGTGGTGGAGGGAGACCTTTACCAGGGTACTTCAAAGTTTGCTGAAGGCTATGGAGCTTCCATGGTCTTCGAGCAGGCTAAGAAAGAAGGCCTGCAGATTGAGGTTCACTTTGAGGATGGAGATTCCTCGAGCCCTCTATCTCTTAAGGAATTTTATCCTGAAACACAATTGATGCTCTGTGGGGGTCATGGTGCTCGTAGCCATGAGAAACAATTGAAAAACTTGCAGAAACGCAAGTTTTTCAGTAGTGATGAGAAGAAGCAGTATAGAAAGAAGTACCCAAATATTGACAGTGCAGAGTGTCACTGCATCAATAGACACGCTTACAAAGCGGGATGTGGGTGCTTCTCGGATGGCTTCATCAAGCAGGCTAGATAAAACTTTACTGCAGCTCTGTTTGGTGCAGTGACTGATGCAGACAAGTTTGCTCGCACCATGAGGTGTCTGGGTGAGCATCATGCCAGAAATGAGCATGAGTGGGAGGGAGGGCACTGTGAGTTTCACCCCCTGAAACGCTGCTCCTGTGGAAAGTGCAGTGGGGGTGAACTCAAATGCCCTGGGAAGCCCTACAATGCCAAGAACCCCCTCACTTGTCCCTTTCATAGTTTGGCCTACCAAATTGAATGTGAGAAACGGGCTTCCCAGAGCAATGTACTCGTGCATGCCATCCTTGGTAGAGGCCACACCAATCAGGTTGAAGCAGCTCATGGTGTTTTCACAAAATTCAGGGCCAAGGATCTGAATTTACAGCGCTTACATTACAATGTGTTGACAGACTTGGCCCTTATGCAAAGCAACATGACCTGGCTCTTCCAGAAAAAGGGCCCACAGTACCACTGGCTTCTCGACCTGTTTGAACGAATGGGACTGCCGATACTAGCTGGTATGCCAGAGGCTCTAAAGCTTTTTAATCACGAGAGCCAGTAAACTGAAACGCAGTAAAACAAAAGAGGCAAAGATGAAGAGAAGCCAGTCTAAAAGCAAGCATAGGGAAGAAAAGCAGCAGCAAAGGCAGGCCTGGGGTAAAGAGCAAAAATTAATGCACTATTATGGTCCAGAACAACTGGATGATGATAGTCTGTGCACGCCCACCAGAACCAGAAAGGGTCGATCCAGGAAGATCCTTTCTGATGCTGGTAGTGAAGCAAGTGGTGCTGGTAAACAGCCTTGTAGGTGTGGCTCACTGGCTCATTCCCGAACCAGTCATCGGGACTGCCTTATGAATAAGCGCAATGCTGCTGCTGTGGGCTCATGCACTCCGGTCATCACCACTGCAGACAGCGATGATGACATCAGTAGTGCTGTTCATGAGCTCGTAGAGTATGACTTTTCAGGTTGTGAAGAGGGTGGATATTGCAGTGACGAACTGGGTAGTGGTGACGACAGTAGTGACATTAGTGATGAGGGGGAATGTACATGTGGAGGAGAGTGAACCCACAGTCGCTCTTGTCCCGCCAATCCATGTAATGTTGGCAATAGGACAGGGGGTGTGAGCTCCTCTGTAGCAAGAGCCCAGAGCTCCTCTGTAGCAAGAGCCCAGAGCTCCTCTGTAGCAAGAGCCCAGAGCACCTCTTTAGCGAGAGCCCAATCACCCTCCTCAGATTGCCTGGACTCTGAAGGTGAGGGCATAGTGCATTGCAAGAGCCCCAAAACTTTTGCAATCACTGGCACACCTACACCTACTTGGAAGGATGATGCCATGGCCTTCCTGGCTACCTTGGTGCATGAGCATGAAGATGTCAGACCAGTAGAGTGTCAGGAAATAGCCCCCCACATTCGTGACAGCATAAGACCAGATGGTAACTGCTTGTACAGAGCCATCTCCAAACAAGTCACCGGTAGTCAGCACAATCACATGGCACTGCGCCTGGCTATGATTCAGTTCATGCTGCACAATGAGCATGCTGTAGCCGTAGCACGCCTTATGAATGTGAAGTTCCGTGGTGATGTTCTGGATGACCACGAGAGAAAAAGGCGTACTGTAGCTGCCTTGCATTTCGTGTCATTGCCACTATGCTTCAACTGGAGATATTCACCTTCAGTGGAAGTAGTAAGGGTCAACGTCGTTGGGTACATTTTCTGCCAGTATTTTCAAAACCCTCCTGTATGCCCATGTATGGTTACAAAATATTCCTGTATCACAACCGTTCTGGTGACCACTATTATTGGGTGATCCCCGGTCAATAGAATAGGTCAAGACTGTTCAGTGTAACTAATGTACCTGCATCTGATTTTCCCTGGTCGAATGTCCCAGGTGCTGAAGGTCTGTTGTTTTCCTGGTGTACATCTTAAATATCCCAGGTGATGGTCTGTTGTTTCCCTGGTTTCGTGCTAGACGTCCCAGGTGAAGGTCTGTTGTGTTTGGTTGACGTGTTAGACGTCCCAGGTGTCCTGGTGTACATCTTAAATGTCCAAGGTGAAGGTCTGTTGTTTTCCTGGTTTCGTGCTAGACGTCCCATGAGAAGGTCTGTTGTGGTCTGCCTTTTAGCTCTTTTAGGGGTAGCCCTCACCTTTATTGTGGGTTGTAACACGAACGGTCGATCCGCTAAAGACGTAATCGTGCGTAATCGTTACCAACCAATGACACATATATGCGTCATGAGCTCCCATAAGCCCATATGAATTTATATGGGGGTTTTAACCCTTTGAGCGCGGTACTTGATTATTCATAACTTCCGCGTCACGCGGAAGCTAATTTAATTTTTGTCTACGTTGCATGTGCTCGCAGTTATGTAGAGTTGTAGGCTATTTTCTGTGCTGAACGGCAACACTGGAAGCCAGGGAGTGTAAAGCTATCGTTGTTTAGTGTGTAGCTGGTGTACTAAAGTCCCTACTAATGCAGAAGAGCGAATACAAACGGCAGCACTAAAGCTAACCTTGGTAGTCGCCATGTGTCTGTCCCCTCATCTACAGTGGTGAGTCGCTTCTGTTACTTCGTGCCGGTTCTATTACTAAGTGCTGGATCTGTACCTAAGGCCTCATGCTCTGACTGCAGCCATACTCAGCGTTTTTGGCTTCAAAAGCCTTGTAGACGCTACCCGCGCCTTTGCCGCGTACTAACTGTGCTACACAACTAAGCGTCAAGTGAACGCTTCGAACGACTTGTGACGGGGGTGGAGCTTTAGATCGATTGCTAAAGACCGTGGGGTTTTCCCCCTAAAGTGTCATGCGTGCCATAAAATTGGAAGGGTCTGACCCGTAGCACTTATTACGGCGAGCGTATATATACGCTCGCCGCGATACGCGGAAGTAATTTTTGAGCGTATATATACGCTCGCCGCGTTCAAAGGGTTAATACTAGGCGTTAATACTTTGTACAAGCTTTTCTGCTTCTTTAAGCAGTTTCTTATGGTCAGTAAAGGGTTAATTAAAACGTGTAAAACGTGTTCACACCGATTGGTTGTACAGCTTATTTTACGTATGCGCATGCGCATTCTATTGCGTGCATGGCTTTGAAAGCAAGATACAGAGCTGACAGCTGTTAAGGACATACCTGGGTCAGCAGCTAACAGATCAGGTCCTGGAGCTTCTAGAGAAGAGAGAGGTTCTTAGGGAGCTAAGCCAGGGAGGGGACAGTAGAATGAGCAGTAAAATAATATTATACTATGGTACGCTACACTACTGGTGATTTTACCGCCTATTCTACTTACAGACCATGTCGCAACTAAAAGTGGTAAGTCACCTCATCAATTCCCACACCCACTGTAACTTTATTGGTGGGTCTCATCTCTTATTAACACAGGGAGATTCTGTGAAGTTTGGGGGGATAAAACTGGGACTGTAAGTTACATGACATCGTCCTAAATAACCAGTACCTGTTTTCATAATATTATACCTGTATGCTGTAGATTTCCGATTTTATACCACGCCATACTAATGCGGTCATAAAAGTGGAAGCTGCGGGGGGCTCAAAAGTCCCACCACTCCGTTCCAGTGAGCTCACTCGAACCTCGTAAGTTGTTATGTATACCTCTGGTTCTGTATAACCCTGAGATGATTCCAATGACACCACACCTACATACAGTAACACCTCCCGCCAAACCCACTGCAGTGGGTGAGTTAGGGCAGTTTACTGAAGAGTAGAATGAAAGTAGAATGGCAGTAGAATGAACAGAGGCATGGGTAGTTAGAATGGAAGAATAGTGGTTCCCTGGCATAGAAGCTGGCGGTGGACAGTTTTCATTAGGTGGGACTATTCCAAGTCTCTTAACTGTGTTATATAGATTAAATTAACATTGCAAGATGTATAGACGACTACTGTCTTGTTATGCTGAATGCAGCTTAACCCTTTATACGCGAGAAATTACGAGGAAATTCCTGTAATACGATAAAATTATTAGCGTCTGATATTCACGTGCGCGTGTTGGAGACCATGCCGTTTTACTTGAGTTTGCGCTTGTTTGACGATGTACTCACCCGTTCCGAGACTGGAGAAGGATCGAGGTATGCCAGGCCGTGGATACTGACGGCCTCTAAACCTTGAAGTCCATGATTATCGATCACTGAGGCGGCATATAGGTAAGCGTACGGGGTGGGATGGCAATACGAGCTAGATACGCAGCGCCATATGAGCGCTTCTGCTTAAATAGCTTCTAGCAATGCCCTACTGGTGTTTCTTAGCAACTAGTATAGTGTTCTGTACCAGTATCATAGTCATAGCAGAAGGTTATGTAGCGTGAATCGAAGTTTCTATCACTAGACCTAGATTACAAGTTAGCATGTTGAATATGTACATAAACTACAATGACCAAACCATGGTAAACTACTTAGACAGAAGGTGGTGATACATATTTGGTGTGGTAGAGGTAGAAACAATCCTCCTGTGTACCATTGTGGCAGAAGAAGTGGCCACAATCTTGGCAAAACCACTTGGGGTCATGCCTCTCCTTCCTATACAGGTGGCAGTAATGACACTGGTGATTTTTGTCAGATCCACGTACAGGAAAGCGAGCCGGGCAAAACTTCTTTGATGCCTGCTGATTGGTCGGCGACTTGAGCGTTTGCGGCTGCAGTAGCCTCCAATGAGTTCTTTGGCAAGAGCGACTCGAAATGTCTTGATGTCGGTGATGGCAAGGTCAGTGTGGCAAGGTCAGTGTGTTTACATAGGATGTATGCATTTGTGATGGCCAGATCGAATATGAACCAAAATATATACTTATAGTACTTCCTACACTTTAGTCGTACGTGATAATAGCCTCGTAATTGATCGTTGTGATCTACTCCTCCCATATATTGATTGTACAGTGCTACTGAGGCCGGTGATGTGACCGATACTCGGCTACCATCTTTCTGCTTCCGGGCAACAGTCATGGACAAGGTGGGGTCACTGTTTGTTGCAGCAACAACGACAGGTTTACTGTCATACAGTAAGTCATGTTCTCATACTGCCAGGTCTTCGAGTGTCCTCTCTGAAAAGCCCTTCTTTGCAACTGCTTTCAAATCAGCAGGACAACCTTTCCTATTGATACGGAGAGTGCCGCAGCCATAGATACCTGCCTTGAGGAGCTTTAGCAGGAGGGACATACCGTTAAAGTAATTATCAAAGTACACATGGTGATACAAGTTTGTCAGCTGCTGGGTGAGGGTAATGACCACATTGCTACCTAGGCCAGCCTCTACTCTATCTCCTTCCTTCCCAGTGTACACAAAAAATTCCGATATGAAGCCATTTGTACTGTCTGCCCTTGCCCAGATCTTAAAATCCTCTCTTTACTGGCTTCTTGGGCATGAACTATTTCATGGAGGAGCGTCCTTTAAATGGTATCATGGCCTCATCAATACTTACTTCTTTGTGGGGATGGTAGAGCATCAAGAGCCGCTCATTGATCATGTCAATTATTGGCCGGATCTTTCCAAGGCGGTCGTAGCCATCAGCACCGAGAGCAGCTAGTGTGGAGTTATCAGCGAAGTGGAGGTAGCGTTGGATGTCAAAGAAACGATCTCTGGTGATTCTGCTCGCTATTGGTGCATAGTGAAAAATTTCGTCCCTTTTCCAATAGTCAGCCAGTGATGGTAGCTTGACTACACCCATCAAGATCATGAACCCCATGAAAGCCTTCATCTCCTCGATGGTAATCTGTTGCCATGTGTCAAATCTGTCCCCCATACACTGTGAGGCGTACTGGTTGGACTGATCGACAATCCACTGGAGGATGGCAGTGGTAAAGATGAGAAGGAAAGTCTCCAGCGGGCTGCGGGGAATCAGGAGTGTGGGTCCGACGTGCTTGGTGAATGGACGGACTGTGACGGGGCTCAGGTTTGTTGACCAGTTTATGGTACTTATGCTGAAATTGTGTGTGTGTGAATGTGTGCGTACGTGTGTGTGCATGCATATGCATGCACCCAAGTCATACATGGTAGATTTGGTGTATGTCTGTATAAGTGTATGTATGTGTGCGTACATGTGTTGGTGTGTATGTATGTATGTGTGTATGCATGTACATGTATGTGTGTGTATGCATTGGTGACCTTGCAAGTGCCTGTAAGATGCACACGTCCACACTTGTGCCTATCACGGCATGAACATGCAGACTATTTACATGTACCTGGTGTCCATGGGTATCAAGGGGTCTGCCGTACCAGTAGTGGTCCTGTACAAACAGTGCATTATATGTAATGCAAGGCTTTTGTTTACTTGTGCTCCAATATTCACTTACATCTCAATCTCATTCTCTTCCTCTCTCTCAGCCTCATTCTCTTCCTCGCTCTCAGACCTATCACCTCGTACCACTACCTCCTCAAACCCAAGCTCATCATCACTCCCTGGGAACATCACATCATCCAGGCCATCGTCATCCATGTAGTCATCCTCACTGTCGGAGTGAAGGAGGCCAACCACATCCTCTGCTGTCAGGAAGGCTCTATCTACTAGAGCTCTCTGCCATCCTATAATTAATTTTGATTACAAAGTGCATTGATTTGATGTTATTCATTGCGCATGCTGCAAAGTAGTGGGTGGGGCTGACCTTGGCCGTGGCACGGAGAATCTCGGGGAAAAAGAAACGCTGTGTAAACGCAGGTAAGTGAAGTCTCTCGAGCGTACGCTGTGTAAAAGAACTACTTGATAGCCAATACAGCCGTTACTGTGTGCGCAAAGCGGCAGCTGCCCGTATGAGTGTGCTTGAGCGCGTTAAGTGCGAGGTAGTGGCTATGACGACTATAGTCGTCATTCGTAGTTAACGTAATGTTATTCATGACGACTATAGTCGTCATTCGGGTATAAAGGGTTAATTCATTCACTTGCGAAGCCCCACAATGTCCTGCATTAAATTAATCAGATGCACATTCACTCGCGAAGGCTCACCCCTGTGTTATAAACTAGTTTTTATCTTCTTTTAGGTATCATGTATTATTACAGAAATGTCTTCATTATTCCATCCACCAGGCAGACCAGACTTTGGCTGTTTGGTCTACCTGGTGGATGGAACGTACATACTGAGCATTATTGTATATTGTTTTCTTTTGCACTTAGGCCACAGGCTACGTGATATATCACGACAAAGAAAATGGTGTAATAAGCGTGAAGTGCTACGGATATGCAGCAGTTAATTCTAGGGAATCATTGTCATTGCACTTTGTACACCAACTTATTCCATTTGTTGGAGCCTTAAGTAGTACATTCTCTAAATCCATCTGTTGGTGGAGAGTAGAATGGATAATCTGTTGCATTTCTACTGCTTGGCGTTATCCCGAGTACACAGTTTTGAGTGTCTTGATCTGATCTTTTTTGCTGTTTGGCTCATGAGCCTCTTTCTGGTCTTTTTTTGCCTGTTCCAGTCAGGCCATGTGGCTCAAGCTCCTTCACATACTCTCTCTGATCAGTAGTATATCCTCATTTTGGTATATTACTTCAGTGGCCATGCCATCCCAGTTTATGTCCCATGGACGCTATATCAAAACACAACAAACCAACCAGTAGCTAAGTGCAGCATGCATGTGTTTGCTTACTGGGCATAATAAAATTTAGCCTCTGAACTTCTGCCCTTAGATGTCTGTTGTCTTGGTATTGTTCTTGTAATAATTGGTGTCACCGTTCCACCTGCCTCTAGTTTGATATATAATGCACAGAGGACCGACCACACTCACACACACTTTGATTGTGTACATGTACAGTGTACGTGTAAACACTATGTACTATATACCTACATACCTCTTCAACACAGCTGTCGTTCAGGGCAGGTAGATGTGGTATGAGGCACACATCCTGGTACAACCTGATCCTCCACTGTTACTGTACTGTCCTTGTGGAGTTCAGTGGGGGCTTAATCTTCTAATTTGCATGTCCAGACCCTCCAGTGGCAAGTGGGTGGAGGGTAAGCTTTGGAGACCTTGCACTTGCAGCTGTCTGTTGTACTGTCCAAACAGCAGCTGTTCAGCTACATAGATTACAAATAGGCTTCTTTGTGGGAAAATGTTCAGAGGGTGGCAAGGCTAGATTTTAACACTTGTGCAGTGTGTGTATAGCTGCCGTCTGAAGTTCACCTCTGAAACTAGCTGTTGTGCCCTACTTAAGACTTAGAGTAAATTGCTGGTTGTAGTAATTTCAGTATAGGATACATGCATGTAAATAAATCACTCAATTAATCAATGAAAGTTGAGCTAAAGTGGTGATTGGTGGAGGTGGTGGTGAGGGTGGCGGTGATAATGGCTGAGGTGGTCGCGACATAGGAGCTGGCGGTGGACAGTTTTCATTAGGCGGGACTATTCTGTCCAAGTCTCTCAACTGTGATATAGAAAGAATAATCATATCATCGCTTACTATTTGGGTTAATTCCCTTTCCTTAAATTCTCTTGCTTGAGCCATAACAATGGGTCAATCCCTCCTTAAATCAAAGTTTATCAAACACATAATAATCCGAATGGTAGCTGCACCAGGTAAGCATTGAACATGAAGTCAGCAGGAAATCGGTGTGTTTCACAATTTTGTTTATGACCCTTCCAGCGACATTGTAAACAGGTATGGCTATTGTTAAAGCGGTAACTCCCGTTCATACATTATTGAGAAGTCTTCGTTTCCAACTGGCAGACCAAATAGAACGTCGGGGATAGAGCAACTGTCAGTCTGTCTAAATTTCTGTCGGCAAAATCCGTCCCAATCCGGCACTGTGCGCGGCGCGTAGGGTTCAGAAAACAGTCTGCACACATCCAGCAATCATCTTTTCAGTTTGTGACAGTTCAAGTCTTGTAATACCACCGCTACGCGAAGGAAAAACGCTAATGTCTGTAGCCGCTTCTGTGCACACGAGGTCTCACGGAAATAAATTAGGTAACGTGATCGTCGTCGCGACGCAATTTCCGGTGTTAATGGGTTACAAACATAATAAGAAGCTATTAAACAGACAATCCCGTCCACCGGCATCTCACCTTAGAGAATTTCTTCATTCTCGGCACACACCACCATCTGGGACAGAGCCCCAGCATCTGTGAACACGACCAGCCGGGGGTCCAGAATGGGCGATTCGAAATGGCCTTTGATGCTGCCAGTTGCCTATATGTAACGGGAATTGAATTGGTCTACTTTTAAGCACTATACACAAGTGACTGCATGGTGTTATTTGAGCTGCTGCATGTATTAATAGACACTATGCAGACATTCAAAAATGCACAAGCCTGAGAAGCCCTCTTATCTTGTACCCCCCCCCCCCCCCCCCCCAAAAAAAAAAGTGTAAAAGGAACAAGACTGCTAAAGAAACTTTAAAGTAAGGCCTTTGTTCGAGGCTATAATGGCTAAATGTGACAAAAAAACAAGCCTCCATTCTCGCACAATCATTAAACGCAGGCTACTACACATTCATTTAGTTAAACTTACTGGGGAGACCACAACCACACTGTGGGTTGGGGGTTTATGGTGGACGCCATTCACAATTCTCTGTAGCACCATCAACTCATCGCCGAATGATGGTGCACCATCCACTTCTACCCCCGCCAATGCAGTGCACACTTCCTGCCATTTCTTCAGTGTCATCTCCTTCACCCCTGGCATCAATTGGTTGAATTCATACAGCGACTGTGGAAAGTAGTGTACAAACACATCAACAGCTTTATACACGCAAGCTATAGGTCAAAATTGTTCAAAGCAGAACTGTATAACCACAAGGAATATATGGCTTTAAACATTCTAGGGAAAAGATGTAAGTATCTAACTACTAAGCCCTAGCACATGCACAGAAAAATGTTTTCAGAATAAAGTGCTGGTAATTTAAGTACTTCATTCATATCATACCCATTTTGGAGACCCAAAGGCAGGATAAGTCTGTAGAATCTGGCTGATCGAAAGAGACGTTTTCAGCCACACCTGTTGCTGTGGCCGAGTGGCTTCCAGGAGGCTCTGCACACTGGAGGAGGTTGCCGCAGTCTTTTCCGAAAACAATTGCTGCAGGGCTTCCACGTCTTCATCGTAGTCCTCCTTATCCGGTTCATTGGCCATGAGCACTGGCTCTGCCACCCCAGGTGGCAGTTGGAGGCCCTGCAACTTCAGCGATTTTGCAGCGGAACAGTTTCTGCGGACATTTCTGTACCGCTGCATGATCTGGGACTTCAGTGTGGATTATAAAAGTTGAGACACCTGGTAAATAATTTAACCAAGTACCAGTACCTATCAGTTACTACACATTTCCCGAATTGCAGTACCCACACAATGTGAATAGTAGTGCCAGTACGAATATAGTGATACGACATAAAGGCATGATTTTACCACTTTGAAGAGTACCCCCACATGGTATTCAATATAGCAACAATAGTGACATAATCGTACCAGCCATATTGCAGCATAAACAATGAGTAGAGCAATGTTTTGAGCCTCATGTTATTATTATACTTACCCAGTAGTAGGTCCCCGTCTTTCAGCATGGGGAATGCCTCCAGTAGTGCCCTTGCAATGGCACTGTAGTCATCCTCCAATGGCCTCGCGAGGATTGGCTCAAAGTGAGCCACACACTCTTGAACAAAGGCTGACCTCTGCTTGTGCTCCCGTTTTGATTGCAGCCTGGGTCCTTAGTCTGAAGTACGGTAGAACAATCTTTGCCTTGTTGAAGATTCGTTTCTGGAAGTTACATAAAAAGCATACAGAAAGAAGTTGAGAATACAGAATTGGTATGACACAACGGTTCCATTTACTGTCACACCTGCAGTAATTATGTTCAAATTGTAGTTTAACCCTTTGAGCGCGATACTTGATTATTCATAACTTCCGCGTCACGCGGAAGCCAATTTAATTTTTGTCTACGTTGCATGTGCTCGCAGTTTTGTCGAGTTGTAGGCTATTTTCCGTGCTGATCGGCAACACTGGAAGCCAGGGAGTGTAAAACTATCGTTGTTTAGTGTGTAGCTGGTGTACTAAAGTCCCTACTAATGCAGAAGAGCGAATACAAACGGCAGCACTAAAGCTAACCTTGGTAGTCGCCATTTTCGTGTGTCTGTCCCCTCAACTACAGTGGTGAGTCGCTTCTGTTACTTTGTGCCGGTTCTGTTACTAAGTGCTGGATCTGTACCTAAGGCCTCGTGCTCTGACTGCAGCCATACTCAGCGTTTTTGGCTTCAAAAGCCTTGTAGACGCTACCCGCGCCTTTGCCGCGTACTAACTGTGCTACACAACTAAGCGTCAAGTGAACGCTTCGAACGACTTGTGACGGGGGTGGAGCTTTAGATCGATTGCTAAAGACCGTGGGGTTAAAGTGTCATGCGTGCCATAAAATTGGAAGGGTCTGATGAGCGTATATATACGCTCGCCGCGTTCAAAGGGTTAATGTAACCAGTGATACATACATGGCAGGATGATGGCTACAGGGCTCGTATCACAACATACTGAAGGCACACTCTGTTCAGCCAGTGCCTTCCCTTTCGGAGGACTCTCCCTCTCTTGGCTCAAGCTCTCCTAGTTTATATTGCAGAATTGTAAATCAATGTAACTAGCAATACATACACTGCAGGATTAGCTTCAAGTACATGTGGACCTTCATGACGGCTACAGGGATCTATCAAAACTTACTGAAGGCAGATTCCGATCAGCCAGTGCCTTCCTTTTTGGAGGACTCTCCCTCTCTTGGCCCAAGCTCTTCCGTTTTCTTCGGTTCTATAAGTATTCAAAGGTTGTAAATAGGTAACACCAGCAACAGGTTTTGCCCACCTTATTATTATGTCACTGGCAAGCTTGTGATCGTGCCATTAGCATTCTTCCCTTTCTATTATTACATCAGAGAACTTGTCTCGTCTACAGGCCCTTCAGTGTCCGCATATTTGTTGTGAAGCTTGGCAGGCTTACTAACAGGTTAGGCACGAACAAGTTGAACGGGACACTTCAACATCACAGTATAGTTAAAGTAGATATTTATGATGACAGGGGCACTCAAAGACCTAAAGGCCAGAGATGACATAGTTATTAATAAAGCCGACAAGGGCTCCACCATTGCCATCCAGGATATAGACAGTTAGCTAACCGATGGGCTAAAACATTCTATAGACACCTGCAAAAAGACTCTACCACAGAAATTAAGAGGGACATCTGCCTAATGCTCTAGCACCTCCAGAGAGCTGAAATGCTTGACAGAAATATGACGGAATTCCGTAAGCCTCCTAAAAAGCACAGAACTTCCCAGCTGTATTTTCTAAAGCAAATACACAAGAATCCCATGGGAATTAGACTAATAGTCTCCAGTGTTAATAGTGTCACAGAGAATATCTCCCAATTTGTTAATATCTGGCTACAGCCTATAACCAAGTCACTGCCGTCCTTCATTAACTCATTGCACGCCGTAATTACGTCACACGCGTGATGCTCCACGCCACAGTTTCTACAAAAATGGCGTACTAAAAGTTTTAGTACAGCGTATGGCTATTTTTATGCTTACCAAGTCAAGTATCCAGCGAATTTTGCGTCATATTTGTTGGAAGACTACCAGCTACAGCCATTGAAGGCAAAAAGGGCAGCGGATTGGAACCAAGAAGGGATTCAGGATCGATAACCCGATGCACGGTAAGTTCGACACGGTACTGTGGTCTTGACGTTCAGGCAGCAAAGATCGACGATCCTGCTGAAGCCCCCGTCTCTCTCCTGAACCAGTTACCATCGTATCTGCCAATGAAGTTGACTACAAAGCCTACAAAGCCTAACTAACTGTGTAGCAGTGTAGGTAGCCGTAGCTAATCGTCTTGATCGGTTGTATATTTTGCCGTGTATATCCGTTCTATTACTGAGTAGACCGACTTTCGGCACAGTTACATCACTATTAGTAATCACTGTACTCAATTTTATGGCTAATAAAGGAAGGGGTTGCCCCTCCTGGCCGATAAATGAACTTGCCGTTTCTAAGGCCACTTTAATGGCCCGTGGCGTAGCGGAAGCGTTACGTAAGGGCCAATAAAGTGGCCCGTGGCGCGCAATGAGTTAAGGACACTACCGACTTCATTAATCTTATTCAATCTGCTCCAATAAGCGAAAAATGCCTACTGGCCACCATTGACATCTCATCGCTGTATGCCAATATACCCCATAGCGAAGGCAGAAAAGCGGCAGTCACAGCACTCAACAAAATTGAAAACCCAGATCCCCGCCAACCTCCCCCTCCTATAATAGGGCTACTCATAGACGTACTACAGAACAATGTCTTTGAGTTCAATAAGCGAACAATGTCTTTGAGTTCAATAAGCGAAAAATGCCTACGGCCACCATTGACATCTCATCGCTGTATGCCAATATACCCCATAGCGAAGGCAGAAAAGCAGCAGTCACAGCACTCAACAAAATTGAAAACCCAGATCCCCGCCAACCTCCCCCTCCTATATAATAGGGCTACTCGTAGACGTACTACAGAACAATGTCTTTGAGTTCAATGACAACTACTACTTGCAGTTACAAGGCACAGCTATGGGAACTGCCTACGCCAACATTTTTATGGGCAACCTAGAAGAGCAACTTCTCTCCAAAGGGTGTGACAAAATCCTGCTATGGAAACGATTCATAGATGACATGTTCGTCATATGAACGGCTCAGAAGCCGAGTTCAAATCATACATGGAAACCATAAACGCTCTCCGTTCAACCATTAAGTTCACACATGATGTCACACTGTATAAAGGCTCCAGATTCCTACAGAATGGAATACTGGATGTAAAAACACCACCAAACCGACAAATAAACAACTATATGTACACCGTACATCTTACCACCCACCTAAAACAGCGAAGTCCATTATGTTAGGTGAAGCTAACAGGTACCTACGCACAAACTCAAATGAGCAAAACTTTCAAGAGAGCTTAGAACGGCTCTCTTCTAAACTCAAACAGAGAGGGTATAACCCATCTGAAATCGCAAAGCATGTCTCGTCTGTTAAATTTTCAGACAAATCACACAAACTGAGGAGTAACACCCCCACGCAAGCAGATCCTCCATTAGTATTCGGCACAACATATTGTGACCGAATACCCAACATACAGCAGACTCTCAACGACAATTGGAGAGAACTACAGGGTATACACAGGCTCAAAAAGATATTTCCAACCCACCGACGATTGCTTTCAAAAGAATCAATCCTTGAGCAACATACTAGTTCGAGCTAAAATATCGCACCACAGCGTTACTCCGATGACCGATCAGTCCAATCCCAGTTGAAAACTGTCATGAGCAGTGACTCTCACTACACAGGCAGAAAGCCTCCCACATTTAAAGAACTGAGTACATTCCCGTTCAAGCTGTTTCAAAAAGCAAAATTGATGAAGCCGTGTTGCAAAAACAATGCAACATGTGCAAAAGGCTTAATTAACCACGGTAGCAACTTGGTTAAGAGCAAAGTCACGGGTAGATGCTTCCCTATTCAAACAATTGGAAGCGCCCTGACCTGCCAAAGCACCAAAGTTGTATACCTTGTCCGATGTCGGCAATGCATGAAGTAATATGTAGGACAGACAACTAAGCCCCTACATAAGCGACTCAACCAACATTTGCATAATATCCGAGGATAAAAGTCCTCCAGAAGCAAACTCTGGTGGCATTTCAATAAGGATCACTCAATTGAAGACCTCCAGATTATTCCACTAGACGAGCTACTCTTGCTACGAGCAGCAAAACTAAAACTGCAGCATTTTTGAGTGCTACATACTGTAAAATTTCGGAGTATGTAGACTTGACCTTAGCTACCAATTTTAGAAAGGGCGATCCCAAGGCTCATACCACATACATGCATATTGGTATGAGTAGCTCTATATAAGCATTGCTGAAAAAACAGGTTGGCATGTTTAGTGATACCAGGATAATGAACTTTGGATTCCCAAGCGCTCCCAGTACAAAGTACATGTAAATACATGTAGTATCATAGCTAAATTGTTACGTGCTTATCTATTGTGCACACCATGATGTTTATTATAATGCTTGTTTGAAGATGTAATTACTACGTTGTACCTTTTAATTGAAGATCTGTCGCCAGAAGGGCAGTCTGGTTGCCAACGTCTGGAGGGACAGGAAGCTTGTGTATGTGATGTCAACCAACTGCCCACCAACGGGAGACACCCAGGTACAGTGGGAGAAGGATGGTAGCAGTCAGATGATCCCTTGTCCACCGAGCATCGTCGCCTACATGGCAGGCGTCGATAAGGCTGACCAGTTGAGAGGCTAATACAAAGTCAGATCGAAGTCCAGGAAATTTTTACAAATACTTGTTCTGGTTCCGCTTCGACTGTGCCTCTATCAATGCCTTCATTTTGATGAAGCATTTTCGCCCGTCATCAAACACCACCACCAGGCAGGCGTTCAAGTCCTTCCGTCTCAAGAGGGACTCATCGGGAACTTCAACTCTCGACAGCGTTACTCACTCCCTCAATCCATTTATGAGGCTGCCATTGAGAGCACAGCACCACCTGTGAAGCGCAGCCGAGTCGAGCCAAGCCAGGTCTCCGAAGCGGATCATTTTCCGATCCATGGTTCCAGCAGCAGGTGTGCATATTGCTGGAATGCCCACAACCATCGCCACCATGAATCATCAATCCACTGCCGGAAGTGTGGCAAGGCTTATTGTATTGTTGCAAGAGACCCACCAGAGGATGGTCCTTTGTTTTGAGAAATTTCATATAAGCTTTGACAGATAACTCCCATTTACTATAAAGCTCGTTCTAAATTATTTAATGAAAAGCGCTTGTATGATACCCAGGTTTTGCCATCGTTATATACTTTTACAGTATAATATACACTTTCTGCATGCATGCTAAGCCAAGTAAACAGATTTTTTAGTAAAACTAGTTAGATTACACTATTGACAACGCCTTACGCATTGTTCTTGTGGTCCGATCGTTGCTCCGGTCTCGGTGCTTATTCTCCCGCTTTCACGCCAAAATCATCAACACCATCAAAAAGGACATTCTTTTCTGCCGCTATTAAACTCAACTTGCCTGTACAAAAGTTGTTTCGATCACGAGATACAGCCCCATGAAGCCAGGAGTAGACAGACTACGAGGTAGGGCCAAAAATGTACGGTCACGTGTGACTCAAAAATTGTTACGCAACGGTGCTAACCCTGCCCACTTTTCCATTGCCACTCGTCCTGCAGCCTGCAGCTCTGCTCTGACAGGGGGGTAAGGTAGTGGCTGTGGAGATATGATCACCTGCCAAGTCTGGTGTCTGGCGGATCAAAGCTGGCCAAGTGGCAATTAAAAACCTTCCATAAATATTGAACGTTTACATTACCGTAGACGTGTGTACACATCACTGAATATGACCGAGACTCTACCGGAAAGTGATGCTCCAGGGAGATCCCCACTGTGGTTAGTGACGCTCCAGCGAACAGATTCTTTCACTTTAGCACTATTTTCAGGGACTTACCCAGGCAGATCACGAGAAAATCTGCAATGAAAAATATCTGTTCACGAACCATTAAAATATATTGCAGAATTCTAGGCTATTGCACAGCACTAGCAGTTCGAAAATATGGCTAGCTGTCTCCTACAGTACCGCTCCAAGTCTGTGGACGGCCCGCTTGTCCTTCAGGGCATCATTCCCCAGAAAGTAAGTGGCGAAAATATTTAATTATTGTTCGGTATCGAAAATCTGCTGCTGCTTGGCACTTTCCTTCCGTCAATCATGCTTGAATCCGACATCAAATGAAAGCTTGGGAGCTCTTCTTTTCTATTCTGTATAGAGTTTAGCCCGTTTTTCGTTACAAAGCCATAAACCGAACATACTACCGTCCTCGTGTCGCAATTAAATTATTCTGGTAATTGACCGATGTAATGCGCATGCGCAATACGGGGTATAAAGGGTGGCCTCAACCAGTGCCTTGTTGCATGCCCCTGTGGATTTCCTAGCCGCCAGCTTAAGCTCTCAGCCCTTGATCGAGGGCCTGCTCTGTCATCCACCTGGAACCTCCCCTCACACCAGCCCGGCTGTTTCTGCCCTTGCCTCTGCGGCTGCCCGGCCAGAGTGGGAGTGCCTGGATGACATTGACATTCCTCTGCGGCAACGTGCACTCTCTCACTCCATCGATGAGGCTTCATTCCAGCATCTCCTTTCGTCAGCCCCCTCCACCCGCTCTCGAGCCCTGGTTCTATCATCTGCCCTGCCGCACGCCGGTGATTGGCTGAACATGGTGCCATCATCCTCCTTGGGGCTCCATCTCCAGGATCGTGAGTTCCGGTGCTGCTTGCAGTACTGGCTAGGGATTCCCCCTGCACAGCACCTCATTTCCCTGCCCAGTATGCCGTGGCATTGCCGACACCATGGGTGACCACCAAGTTGGATGCGGTGGGAATGGCGATAGGATCTCCCGCCATAATGCCATCGGAGACGTGCTCTTCACTGCTGCCCAGTCTGCTGCACTAGCTCCCTCAAAAGAGACCCCCGGATTGGTCCCCAGCTCCCTTTCAAGGCCAGCCGACATATCACTCCCAAATTGGTGCCACGGTAGACCAGCTGCCCTGGATGTGCATGTGATCTCTCCCCTCCAGCAGCTGACCCTGGCGGAGGCAGCCTTCACTCCTGGCCATGCCTTACATGTGGGGACCCGCCGCAAGCTGGCTTCCAACCTCTCGGCCTGCCGGGCGGCGGGGGTCAAGTGCATCCCTCTCGTGGCTGAGACTCTGGGCGGCCTCTCAGAGGACTCTATTTTGACAATCAGGGCCATTGGCCGCGCCATTGGTCTCCGTTCGAGCGCTCCCGATCCTACCATCACCACCAAGCACCTCTTTGGCAGGGTTGCCATCGCCCTGTGGCGTGGCAATGCCAGCCTGTGGTTACACTGCCACCCAACTCTCCCCCCTTCACTAGATGGGGTAGTTTAGCTTGGTGTTTTGTTTGTAGTTTGTTCTTTGTATTTTTTTTTCTTTTTCTGGTTGTTTTTTTTGGGGGGTTGTGTTTGATTAATATTGTATTGTATTGTATTGTATTGTATTGAATGGACCCATAAAAAAAGGTATAAAGGGTTAACGCAGGGCAAGCGTTGCTTTGGCCTGCAAAGCTGATAGTTGTGTTTTGAAGCCCCCTGTGTTTTGTGTCAAAGTTATCGAATCCTTCATGCTTACCCTGGGGCTATTTTAGCCCCAGGGACTCACCAGGGACACACTAGGGACGTTCCAGGGACGTTCCAGGGACGTTCCAGGGGCACCACAGTCCGTCTATGCCCTTTTAACACAGGGCAGGCATTGCTTTGGCTTGCAAAGCTGATATTTTGTGTTTTGAAGCCCCCTGGGTATTGTGTCAAAGTTACTGAATCACTCATGCTTACCCTGGTGCTATTATAGCCCCAGGGACACACCAGGGACGTTTTAGGGACACCAATGCCCGTTTAGCCCCTTTTAACGCAGGGCAAGAGTTGGTTTTGCCTGCCAAACTGATATACCGTAAAGTACGTATTATCCCCCCATGGCTGGGCCACTTAACCCTCTCTTGCAACACCCTATTAAATATGTATTTTGTAGTGTACTAATTTTTAACAATATATATGTCTAAAAGTATTATGTTATAGCGATAATTTTGCACTGGTAGCTTTTCAGAACAGCCAACGCAAGGATTCAATTTAAAATTGGCGCGTGTAGAGGCGCGCGTGTTGCGTGCAGGTGCAAAATGTTAATGATGCTAATGTTGCTCGGCGTGGCACATGGTGCAAGCGTGCTCATTTATACATCTATCTACATCGAGAACTGCTTGACTGAGTGTTTTTGATGTGTTTGTTGAATGATTTATGATGTTATTATAAGGGCGTATATACAGCTGCTGTTTTTGTGTTATGCGCATGTCGATATCAGTAGTAGCGATCTTTGCGGGGCAGGTCTGGGTTGGGATTGCTTTTGCTCGGTTCGAAAACTGATTGTATACTACTATACTTGAATTGAGCATGTCTTTTTTTCCTGTTTCTATGTCTAGTAGTGTCTCTGTTGTGCGTACGTGTTCGTGCAGCTAACCAACCGTGAGCCACAGGCCCTGGAACGTGCTACACTCTGACTGAAGTGGATTTGATTGTAAGTGATTTTCATAGGATTTTCAGTGATTCCTAGCCTTGTGCCTATGCCTTCATTGTTCAATTGGTATCTTGCAGTTGTGCATATTGTGTTTACAGTAGTTACTTGCGGTGAAAACTTAGATCTAGCTATTGCCTTGGTTGTGACGTACTGACTTGGAAAGAGTTGAGCAGAGGGCGTTCATGAGCTACATGTACGCGGGGATAAATGCTTTCGTCTGGCTGCCAATCTTTTTTGCAAGGCTTATCTGATAGGAAGTTCTACCCTTTATGTTTGATGTAAAGCTTGGCAAATAGTACAAGAAAGTCGAACGGGTAGCCATCTCACAATTGCTTCAATCCATAGTAAATTATTCACTATGGGGAGTGCGTCATTGCCACTCCCACAATATTTAACCATGTCATTAGATACAAGCCCCCGAAAATCATGTGGTATAATCGAAAATGGCGAACTGCGGTGCTGAATTTCGCGCTGTCGAAGCCTCTGGAATTCCGAGTGAAGTATTTGTTTGTCTTGCTGCTTGTGGGGTTGGACGGCTTAAAATCCCAGTTTGGAAGTTCCATAAGAGTGAAAAGGGCTACGGGCTCTCGCTATTTTGGAGAACTGGAGAAGGAAGACCTGACACTCTAAATAATGCCAACAACTCACCTCAGCATGGGCGACTTGTCGTGGTCAACGGTCTGAGCAAGAGGAAGCAACGAAGCCAGAAGCGAATACAGGAGTTCCTGCAAAGGAAACGAGCTCGAGCCGAAGTTGAACCAAGGAGGCCTGATGCTGACTCTACTGGAATTCCAGAAGTGTCAGCTCCTTGCCAAGGAAGGTGTGAAAAGCCAAAATCTCCATCGTGTTCTCTTGGTGCTCGTTGCCTTCCCGCTACTCCTGCCCCTATGGATTTGACTGGAACTCCAGTAGCTCTCCCTACTACTCCCATCCCCATGGATTTGACTAGATGTCCAGCTGGCACTCCCACTACTAATGCCCCCACGGATTTGACTGGAACTCCAGTTGTCCCTCCCACTACTTCTGCCCCTACGGATTTGTCTGAAACTTCAGCCATTAGCCTAACTGCCTGCGAGTCAGTGATGTACGAGATGAGAGATGACATACCTGGTGTTAAGTTTGTAAAAGGTGGGCAGGCAGGTTGGACTCCAGTTCAGAAGAGTGGGCTAGACCAAGCCATAGACTGTGAGGAAGGGAATGGTACACTAACAACACCACACAGAGCAACTATGAAGAAGTTACAGATCAAACATGCTAAGGAGGTGGCATATAGAGAAATCAGTGGAACCCCAGGCCTATTGTTTAGACGAGGAAATACCCGCCATAGCTATGAATGGTTACCTGTAGTCCCGAGTCCAATTGCTAGCCGAACTAGAAATAGAACAGTTACTGTTATCGACAGTTCTTGAAGTTGTAATTGTATGCTGTCTCCTAGGTCATTTTGGCCTGCTGTCCTTGGGAGACGTTAAAATATTCTATTCTATTCTATTCTACATGTGCAAAACAGTGGATACCAAGCCACTTGTTTTGGGTAGGTGTGGCCTGGGTACGAGGCTAGGCGGGCTAGAGCTCCCCATTTTCCAAGCAGAGGGTGCATAGCCCCTCCCCCCCCCCCTTTGATAAGTTGCAGGGAACATGTACTCTACGGTATATCACATGGAATTGATCATGTAGGAGATTCCTTTCAGATGTCCAAGCTACTGGTTCCGTACTGTGCAGCAGTGTCTCTGTAAAGAGCCCTGCTAGTGAACTGTAATCGCAGGAGCATAGCTAAAAGTTTGACTAATTAGTCCTAAGACTACACAACTACCAAATAGACACTCGAATGTTCACACCAGGACAGCTTGAGTTAATTACAAGTAGACTAATGAAGATCTATTGCGGACGGCACATGAAGGCAAGGAGGGATTTTAGTTTTAGACTAGGGTGGAGAGGCCTCAGAATAAGGCCGGGGGATAGTCGTGGTCTGGGCACGAGACTAGCCGGGGGAAGATTAAGATTGAAAACTTACCGGAAGTGTTTATAAATAGAATGCGCTCTGATTTGAATCCAAGTTTATTAGTTTCTAGTCTCAAGTTTATTAGTGTCAAGTTTCAATTCGGGGGGGGGGGGGGGGGGGGGAGGGGGGAGGGGGGGGGGGACGCCAGAGGCTGCATTCACAGTCTCCACACACACACTTATCAAAATTAATATAAGTAAGAATCTTGTGATGCAGCAAAAAATCTGAGTGATTGTTAAAAGCTTCATGGCAGAAAGGAAAGGGGAATTCTGGATCTTCTATGATGTCATCTTCATCTCCCGAGTCAAATTCATCAGCCCCTCCCCCCAGTAACATTCCTAAGGTTTCATCCACTGTATATCGCACAGATCTAGCCATCACTGTTATCTTTGCAGATTGCAATAATAACTTCCAGCTGCTAAGCTATGAATATCAACTTATTTTTACAGGATTGCGCGTTTGATATTGGAAAGGTTTCCCCCAAGGTAAGTATCATGTGTGCCGGGTCACTAAAGTGGCCTTCCGTGTGCACTACGTTGAATAATAATTACGTGTACGGGCCACTAAAGTAGCCTTCCGCGTGCAATGAGTTAAAAGCCTTACAGGAAGTACAGGTTAATTCATAATTAAAATGAATGAATTCAAACAATTTTTGATTGGCATGTAAAGCTCTAAATGATACGATGGGTTAAAGGGCTGGCTATTGATCACTTTGCACATGGCATACTAGAATGAAGTAATACGAGTAGCGCAGAATATCAAATGAATAACAATCAAACTCACAGGAAGTACTTATACCAACCCACTGACTCTATCAGAGCACCCCTTTGCACCCCAATGGATATTACAACTTCTACAAAAAGTGAAACATCCAATAATGCCCGAAAGTGATGGTACTCCTCCACTAACAAAACATATACAATTTGCATCTAAATTGGACACCTTATTTGTTATCTCGTAGTTACAGCTTTTACGAGAAGTTAAATATTCACTAATGACCACTCACAGGAAGTGATAGTAGCATTTCTTTGATCACACCGATGCTATGTCTATTTAAATTGAACCTTTTTTATTACACAAAAGAAACCACTTCAACAGGAAGGGGAGGTCCAATAATTCAACCTGTAATAGCCCCAGGGTAAGCTTGAAAAATTCAGTGAAGTTGACACCATACCTAAAGTGCCTCAAAACAAAATATATCAGCTTTTCAGGCAAAGCAACACTGGCCATGCGTTACAAGAGCGTAGACGGGCTCTGGAGTCCCTGACACGTCCCTGGCATGAATGATTCAGTAACTTTCACTCAATACCTAGGGGGTATCAAAACACAATATATCAGCTTTTCAGGCCAAAGCAATGCTTGGCCTGCGTTAACAGGGCATAGAAGGGCTCTGGTATCCCTGAAACATCCCTAGTGTGTCCCTACTGTGTCTCTGGGGCTATAATACCCATAGAGTAAGCATGAATGATTCAGTAACTTTTACACACTACCAAGGGGGCATCAAAACACAATATAGCAGTTTTGCAGGCCAAAGCAATGCATGCCCTGCATTAAAACCCCACAGAAGGGTTTTGGTGTCCCTGGTGAGTCCCTGGTGTGTCCCTGGGGCTATAATATTCCCAGGGTAAGCATGAATGATTCAATAACTTTGACACAATACCAAGGGGTCTTCATAACACGATATCAGCTTTGCAGCAAAACACAATAATCTTTGCAGGCCAAAGCAATGCTTGCCCAGCCTTAAAAGGGCATTAATGGGCATTGTTTTCCCAAAACGTCTTTAGTGTGTCCCTGGTGTGTCCCTCGGGCTATAAGAGCCCCAAGGTAAGAATGAATGAATCAGTAACTTTGACAATACCCAGGGGCATGAAAGCACAATATGAGCTTTTTAGGCCAAAACAATGCGTGCCCTGCTTTAAAAGGGCACAGACAAGCTCTAGTGTCCCTGAAACGTCCCTAGTATATCACTGGTGTGTCCCTGGGGCTATTAGCCCCAGGGTAAGCATTAATGATTCAATAACTTTGACACAACGGGGGGTATCAAAACACAATACCGTTAACTACGTATTATCCGCCCATGATGTATTATCCGCCCATCCCCCTTTTTGAGTCAAAGTTACGTCAGAGGGTATTTATGTACTTAGTATCCGCCCACCCTTAACCCTTTGGCTTCCGAGAGCGCCAAATGGCGCTCTTAAAGTGCCTTGTCTTATCAGCCACGTAGTGCCGCGTAGTACGCAGCAACCACAACGATTATATTCTGTTTACTTTGCGCATGTATTGACCTCTGTACTGATATATATTTTATCAATATTCATAGCTTCCTGTACGAATATAACAACCACAAAAATGTCGCTTTCGTGCGCTATTGCGCTAGTCCGCGCTGCAACTTGTTTGGTCGGTGCTTCCTTCTGGTCTTCTCAGTTTCTGTAGGTTCTCTGTGTCTGTAACCGGTCTGTGCATCTCCAGAGCCTATTCTATACTGTAGCTACGGCCTATCTGTCATCATTCTCCGTGCTTTAGCTAACTACCGTGCTCAGCCTGAAAATCACTAGTTTGCAACGCTTTTACAAGTCACGTGACCTAACACGTGTTTCCATGGCAACGCATCGTGCCTAGCGCCTCAGGGGATTTCCCTCAGGGCATTATACAGTGCAGTAGGGCCCAGCAGGAGACAGTAATAATTCAGATTACTGGAGGTAAGCTGTCAGACCAAAATAATATTCTCAAATCTAGGAAGCCAAAGGGTCAATTACCATCCTTGCGAGCTAAACATGTAACTAACAACTGAAAATTCCAAGACGAGCAGAATTAAACAAAACTTGATCTTCAGTGCGCTTTAACTGGATTACCGACGGTAAGTCCATCAGCCACTTCGCTTTTTAGTGGATAATAGTAGTTTGCATGCTTCTATAATAGGTAGTTCAATACAATTTCCATTCACTGTGGTGCGGTACTTGCCTAGAAAAGCTACACTTACCTTGTATACTCGCTTTGCATACCGCACGTTTGGAATGCGTTCGAGTGGGTGGATACTACATCGCATTTATAAAAACTATGTATTATCCGCCCACCCCCCTCTTTCAGCTTGCACTTAATTAACCCTGTCTTGCAACAATTACAATTTTTACTTAAACCAAAACAGTTTTGCTGTATTTTTATCATTCACTAATCTAAATTTTTAAAAAAATATTGATTAATAAATTTTAATTAACCGATGTGTATTACTTCCTTGTTTCCAGTTAGTAATATTTTCCTCCAAAATGTAATGAATATTCATATAGTTTTCACCTTCAAGCACTTCCTTGACAAGGTTACATTAATCATGGAGTACGGTAGTACTCCATATGTAAGGATGGCACGGAAAAAAGTGGCGGCCCCATATAACGCGTACAAAATCATACGTTCCGAACTCACTTCTGATTATAGTCATAGGCTTTTATGAACCACAACATGACATCTCGAGTGTTTTCATCAGCAGCAAGACTGCAAGCGTTGCAAGAAACCTTCGCAGGAGTACCACACCGGCTGGTCCACACACTGGGGGGGTGGGGCGTAATAGTACATCTTCTTCTGGTTTCTTCTTTCTTCAACCAGGGTACCACACCGGCTGGTCCACACACTGGGGGGGTGGGGCGTAATAGTACATCTTCTTCTGGTTTCTTCTTTCTTCAACCAGGCTAGCACAATAATGGCTGAAGCTATCTCAATGATTCAAGCGCGAACAAGCTATCATTATCCTTGGTGATAATTTGCAGTTCAACATCATGGAGTACGGTACTACTCCATATGTAGGATGGCCCTGACCTCCCCATTAAAATGACAGGTTTAGTACTCTGCTGTAGGTGTAGTCTAGGACTAATATGAAGCCTATATGTACCACTTATTTTGGAGCGTTGACGTCACTAACCAGGCTGTTAGCACTGCTAAAGAACATCTTTGAAGTACCAAAGCGGCAAGTGGTTAAAACCGCCGAATGATCTACCTTCATCTTAGTCAGATAATCCTTAATTCAGTCAAACTAGCACGATAATGAGTGAAGCGATAAAAAGATTCCAATACAAACGGGCATGATTGACAGGAAAAAAGTGAAATTTCGTGCACTTGTTGATGTACAGTAAAAGTAAGGACATATCGCATTGACATTTACAACACTTATCGTGCAGCGGACAGGTGACCCGGCCCAGCACATTTCCTCAGTTGCAGTTCATGTGGGCTGTCTGATAGCATGTCCTGCAGCGGACAGGTGACCTGGCCCACCACATTTCCTCAATTGCAGTTCATGTTGGCTGTCTGACAGCATGCCCTGCAGCGGACAGGTGACCCGGCCCAGCACACTTCCTCAGTTGCAGTTCATGTGGGCTGTCTGACAGCATGTCCTGCAGCGGACAGGTGACCCGGCCCAGCACACTTCCTCAGTTGCAGTTCATGTGGGCTGTCTGACAGCATGTCCTGCAGCGGACAGGTGACCCGGCCCAGCACATTTCCTCAGTTGCAGTTCATGTGGGCTGTCTGACAGCATGTCCTACAGCGGACAGGTGACCTGGCCCACCACATTTCCACAGTTGCAGTTCATGTGGGCTGTCTGACAGCATGTCCTGCAGTGGACAGGCAATCCAGCCCAGCACATTTTCTCTGTTGCCGTCCATGTGGGCTGTCTGACAGCATGTCCTGCAGTAGACAGGTGACCTGGCCCAGGACATTCTGATCAGTTCTTGGCCATGTGGGCTGTGTGGAAGAATATCCTCAAGCAAGCAGGTGACCCGATCGAGGACAGTTAACTTCCTCAATTACTAAGAATGCAGTTCATGTGGGCTGTCTGACAGCATGTCCTGCAGCGGACAGGTGACCCAGCCCAGCACATTTCCTCAGTTGCAGTTTATGTGGGCTGTCTGACAGCATGTCCTGCAGCGGACAGGTGACCCGGCCCAGCACATTTCCTCAGTTGTAGTTCATGTGGGCTGTCTGACAGCATGTCCTGCAGCGGACAGGTGACCCGGCCCACCACATTTCCTCAGTTGCAGTTCATGTGGGCTGTCTGACAGCATGTCCTGCAGCGGACAGGTGACCCGAACTGTCCAAGTGTATTACTTTACCTGGAACTGTACTACTTTACCTGGAACTGTCCGAGTGTATTACTTGACCCTGAACTGGCAAATGTAGCTACTACTTCAACTGGAACTGTCAAGTGCACTACTTTCTCATTGAATTGGTAAAAGGCAGAGCTCATCCAGTTTACATTGGAATTGCCCTCCAGACTCAACCTAAATACCTGTCCAACACCCAATAGCTATACAGGGGATTCCTATACATGGACCCAAAATGAAATACGCTGATCACGACTCAGGTGTATTCTCAGCTTATGATGATCAACAGTCGGAACTGCAGACATGCACCTGTACACTCACCCTGCACATCCAATTTCTGCCAAGTATCAGTGGCACTATCGTAGTACAGGCGTTTGTGCCGCCTGTACGTTTTCATGCTCAACAGAGTATCACAGTGAGAGCAAAGCATGCTGGGATCGGGTCTCGATCTGCACCACCTAGTAGCACTCTCAATCTTCGTAGAAAGAAGACCTCCTCCCATTTTCTCTGCCGAGGCATTTTCCTCACTGGAATCGTCAATCCGCTTTCGCTTTCTCAAAGACATTTCTTTGCAATTTCTTCCAATAAACGCTCCCTTCGCGCATGCGTAGTCAATCACAATCGTTATTAATAAAAGCGAGAGCACGTTGTACCAGCTGAAAGTTTATAAGCGAATCCAGTGCGATCTGGCAGAAGGATGGTCGAACCAGCTGAAAACTTTGCACCTCTGAAGATGTTGCTTCACCAATCCCTGGTTCACCACGAATACCCACCACGAATACCCATACAAGGTCAAGTTCCTGGGCGCCGTCTGAACGATAGCACTGACTCTGACAGCAGCGAGCCAACGCTGGGGGATATTTTGAAACGCCGACTTGATGGGCGTTGGAAGCGCAAACGTGGAGCCACTGATGCAACCCCTAAACGCTCCAAAAGTGCTACTCACAGTGCCAACAAGGAGAACTCAGCCGGTGATGGTACAGCTGTGGAGAAAACACTGATGAAAACTAACAAACTCCTGAGTACTCTGATTAAAAGAATGGACAGACAGGAGGATCGAATTGTGCAGATTGAGCAGAAAATGGATGACTGTGTCTCGTGCTCTTCAACACCAAGCAGGCCCAGGAAAAAGGAAGTCCCCATGGAAGTGAGGGTAAATTTGTAGGAATACTAATCATTTTGTGTTGGTTTGTATACTGCTAGCGTATACATAGAAGTAGGCATTGTGCAATCAAGAGATGGCTAGAAAGCTGCATAATGTGTAAATGCTATAATTAAGTTACTAATCAGCAACTGCCTTTCTTCTAGCGTGAAACCCGAAGGGTGTATGGCATGCTACTTGAAGAGGAGATGGAGTTTGAGGGTTGGAAGATTACGCCTGGGTATGTTTCTTTCAGCTACTGTGACTAGTAGTAATGCCTTTAGCTAGCACCACAAAAAAATTGAGAGCTAATCGGTATTCGATTTTTCTGATCTCCTTTTGAATGGAAGTACATTGCCTTTCTTCTTCTCTAGAGTAACGTTCAGGAGTGCTGAGAATCAGGCTGTTGTTTCCCGACTGATACGTGAAGTTCATGGGCCTGGTTCAGCATATCCGAGGTGTGGTGCACTTTGTTGGGTATCTGTTGTTGGGGTGTGTGCATGTGTACCGTAGAGTACATATCAAATGCCCAAGGGCAGGGAACCTTGGAATGCAGAGTGGGCACTGAATGCGTATCTGCCCGCAAATGGCATGCAGTATCAGTACACCACCCTGAAAGGCAGTAATCTTTACCAAATCATTTTTTCTACTATAATATCACACCATCCAGAATGAACTAGAGTGCAGTGAGCAAGATCAAGTTGTAAAATTTGATCTTTGGTGTGCTTTGAATACCGATGGCATGTCAGCTAGCTACCTCAATTTTAAAGCTACATTTTGTGTTACCTGCATGCTTCTATACCAGTGAGCTTCCATATTTGGCTAGAGAACGCTATATATTTTCCTCGTATTCTTGCTTTGCAGTGTGCATTTGCAACGCATTTGAGTGCATGGATACTGCATGTATCAATGTACCCCTTGCAGATGTGAGATGAGTGTTATTATCAATCTTCTACAGATGCTGCTTACCGCTTTTATCGCTCTAAATGTGAGGAAGAGGCCATTAAGAGAAAGGGAAAAGAAAATGAAAAGAGGAAGAGTAAACGAAAGCATGAGCGCTTGGTGCGGGTGAGTTGTACCTTGTATGAGCCTACAGCCCCAGCAAGTAACAGTTTTTTGCCCTTACATTGTGATACCAAACTTTATTGTGGTAACTGTTTTAGGTAGATTGTAACAGTTGGGCGATCATCCTCAACTCTTCCCTGTGGCTCCGCCTACTGTTGGTGCAGCGTTTGCATAACGTGGTTTTGACAAACATTCCCAGTTTTCCTAAATCCATGAGTCCACAAGTACGTCTAGTTACCAGAAAATTGCAGGGCCGTCGGAAGCGGGGCGGCAGGGGCGGCTCAGGCCGCCCCACTTTTCATGCCAATTTTTTTTTCGTAGCCGTTTCAACTTTCGCGTGCCACGGTACCACGCCCCACTCGAGCGCAGCGTACGAGTGAGGCGCGGCCCGCGACACTATGAGCTGGCTGTATGCTTGATCTCGGCCTGTATGGAGATTTTTTTTGCGCAATGTTAGTGCATGACCTTCAATGTAGTGAGATGCTGCGAGAGCCGGCCGCTGCGCGGCCTCTGACGTCACCACCGATGGCCGCTCCACCCTTCGAGAGCTTCCGACGGGCCTGAATTGTTTCTCTAATTAATACACATTCAAAGAGCTATGGAAAATGATTTAGACTCTGGAATTGGCCTAATAATAAACTTTCCTGTGCAGGAATTGATGAGACTTTTTCACAGGACAGTTACTAGTTGCTTTGGCTCTCGTTCAGTTTATGTATGCACTTTATACTTGGCAAAAAAAATTCAGCCATAATGAAGTCAAATATGCTTTTGTTGATTGCTATTGTATATCTTCACACAGAAACTAACAGAGCGAAAAGCAGCCCTGCCAAAGCTTCATTTCAGTAATGAGAAAGCCATGGACAAGTGGCTATCTGTTCTGAAGTTGGACTTCATGTCCAGCGAAGAAAGTGCCACAGAAGATGAGGAAGAGATCATTATTGTGCGCCCTTTGCCATGCGCTCTATCCGTTATGATATAATTTTAAGGGGTGTAGACGACATTGTGCGTAAAGAAAAGTCGCCTCAGGCTCGTCGCCAAATGAAGAAACGTGTGCTTGGTGTGGCTTCAACTCGCCCAAAACCCAGCAGTAAGGACATTCCCACATGGGCTCTTGCTACAGTTTAGAACATTGTGTGTGGGCTTTTGGTCCATTTGCATGTAGAAAGTTCAGTTTAGTTTGAGTTGTACTCAGCTTTTGCTGCAGTTAGGACTTTGTAAGGCCTTTGGTCTACTTGTGAACTTGAGGTTGATCATTTCATTTTAAGTATTGTGTCGCGTTTTATACTAGCATCATTGTTTGTGAAATTTTGCACATGCTCAGCAGTTTTGCTTGCCCTAGCCTCGTATGGTGGGTGAGCTATATGAAATCCCTGGTTTGTAGTAATGAAATTGTATGTCCAGTAACTACAGAAGAAATTTTGCATGAAATTTTGGTCTGTCGTCTAGCTCTGGAAAGCTGAATGAAAGCTAAAGGAAAGGCACAAGAGCCTCACATTTCATGTATTATTCTAAAGGTGTTGGAAATCTCGCATGCCCTGGAGTTCAGTAATTGTGTACAAGAGCCTCAAATTTCCTGTACTGTTCTAAAGGTGCCGGAAATCCCACATGCCCTGGAGTGCAGTAATTGTGAATAAGAACCTCACATTTCATGTACTGTTCTAAAGGTGCCGGAAATCCCACATGCCCTGGAGTTCAGTAATTGTGTACAAGAGCCTCAAATTTCCTGTACTGTTCTAAAGGTGGCGGAAATCCCACATGCCCTGGAGTGCAGTAATTGTGTCCAAGAACCTCACATTTCATGTACTGTTCTAAAGGTGCCGGAAATCCCACATGCCCTGGAGTGCAGTATTTGCACAAGGCGCCTCACATTTCATGTAGTGTTCTATAAGTGAAGGAAATTCCAACTGACAGATACTAAGGACGGATGAAGGAAACCGTATGGGAAATTCTGCCCTATACTGCTGTAGGACATGTGCCTGATATTCGCACATTTCCTTGCATACGACATATGTATGCCATACACAAGGCACATCATCTGCTGTACACACATCCTTATAAGTTCCTGATACAGGAAATGTCACTTTTTTTCCTGTGTACAGCCAACCCAAACCTTCACAGGGACGCTAGCTACTCCCATCAAAATTCACTTCGCTCCACGAATCCCACATTCACAAGCACAAACCAAGCAGAGCAGTTCCTCACATCAACCACCATACAACATAACTCAACAAAGTTGACAACTCTCAATCTATATTTTACCAAACGCACCCACATAGACCTCCCCTACAAAGAACCTGCACACAAACACTCACAAAACTTCATCACACTCAACAACCAAACACAACCAAAGTCCCTATACAAACATGACTCCACCCTCAATGACTCACAAGTCCAACATGTACACCATAAATACATTAAGCTACCCTCCACAACCTCCAACATACTCAATACACACACACCAAATTACACTACCACTATTCACATCTCACATATACATGATTGTGGTGGGTGTGGTTGGAAAGATGGTTTTTGGGGAACTGTTTTTGATAGACAACTCAGAGACTAATGGCATCCCCGGCGACCCTGTTGCTTTGGCTGGCTACTCGGCTGGCCACTCAGCTAAACACTCCGCTGGCCACTCGGCTGGCCACTCGCCTGGCGACTTGGCTTAACACTTGACTGGCCACTCGGCTGAACACTGTCTCTTTGAAATCCCTCATTGCATCAAAACTTGCCAGGTGCCACTTAGCATGACAGTTTCGGCTGACTGTCTGGCAGAGTGCCGGTTGAAATGGACAATCTAAGCATTTGCGCTGGGTCCAGTTTGTCTGGAACTGAAGTTGACAGAACTGGCACCGTGCCTTTTGGCTGTCATCAAAACTTTTACTGCCATGCCGCACGCGACAATCAGACCTGCACGGTTGGCTGGGCCCCGGTTCATTTCTCTTTGTACGACCGTATTCTTTTATTCTGGAGAACTAGAGAATCACGGAAGTCATTTTCGGATATAGTTCGGCAACCATTTCTGTGTGCAAAGATGTTATAAATGATAAAGGCATTGACAACTACTATATCCACCAAATGGTAAAGAGAGTTTTCCAGTATCGAACGGTTTTTCGTAGTACGTTATGATATGCAAGAAACTGGTCAGACTTGTCCACTCCCCCCATATACTGGTTGTACCTTTCAACGACCAGTGGACGCTGAATTTTAACACGCTCGACTCCACCAGTAGAGGGATTGACAGTTGTTCTGGATGCTTTCTTTTCAGAAACAGGGCCCGGATAGGCTGTCGACATAAAAGAACAGCTTGACTGTCCTTCCAACATACATACACAAATTCGTCATTGAGGAGATAGTATCTAGTCCCTCTTGGTACAGCTTTTGGAGTCAGTGCTTCTTTCAGAGCAACCATTTCTTCCGGTATATTCTGCCGTGTCACTCGAAACGTGCCTGTAGCCCGAACACCGATCCTCAGTAGTTCTTCGAAGAGATCCGGACTGGATTAATAGTTGTCACAGAAGACGAAGTATCCTTGTGTAACAACGTGATGTGAAAGCCCACGTCCACCACGCTCATCTTTGCCAGTCACAGGTAAAGCCCATAGGGTCAGCAATGACCCATAGCTTGAAGCCCCACTTTGTAGGTTTATTTTTCATGTACTGGATCATGTGGCTGCGTGCTTTACTTTTTACCATCCATTCATCAACAGATAGCTGGCGCACAGGTTGATAGAGCTCAATACACTTCTTCATGTACTCAACTAATGGGAGTAGCTTACGCAGACGAATCTCCGTCATTTCCCCTCTTCTTCTTGCGCTGACACTACATGGAGAAAGGTGCCTATCAGCTCGAATCTCTGACACGTGAGTAAGTCATGGAAGTGAATGAGCACTTGAGCTTTCTGGAAGCTCCATGCTTTCTGCTGACTTTTGACCCCATGAATACCAAGAAGGATAAGGGACCCCAAAAATGCCATCAACTCAGCCTTTGCAACAATCCTCTTCATGAAGAGCGTGTACCGTTTGCGCTTCGACTCTTTTCGGGACTCTGCATATGCCATAGGGCACCGTATACGGTCAATTACTATTCAGTCAAAAAAGAGCTCAAAGAGAAAAGAACTCAAAGAGTGATGAAGCGGAAATGGCTATTCCAGCTGGGACGTACGACCTGGTGCACGTAATGGACAAAATTCACCTGGAGGCTCAAATTCAATGTCTGGCACAGTAATGGGAATTGCTGATTGAGGTACTGTAGAAGTAGTCTGGCTTCTGCCTCTTGATGCTCCCCGGTCTCTGGACGCTCCCTGGCTTGTGGACGCTCCACGCCCTTTGGATGCTCTCCGGCCTCTGGACGCTCCACGGGCTCTTGGTGCTTCTCAGCCTCCTCCCCGGCTTCTGGACGCTCCACGACATCTTGGCGCTCCACGGCCTCTTGGCGCTCCCTGGCCTATGGACGCTCCCTGGCCTCTGGACGCTCCTCGGCCTCTGGACGCTCCCCGCCCTCTGGACGCTCCCCGGCCTCTGGACGCTCCACGGCTGTGATCACCCCCTCTGCCTCCATCTTCCTCACTGCCTGTCTCCTCATCACTGAGGCTTGACAAGCTCTTGCTCTCAAGGTGAATACGTTTCCCTGGAGAAGACTGCACATCAAAACAGCGTGAACGTTTGGCAGGCACAACTCTCTGAGGCTGCAAAGGTACAGTCAATACTCCTTCAGGCTCACTTCCGGAATGGATACTCGACAACTCACTACCAGTTTCAGTTGAATCATAAATATAAACATAAATATAAACATAAATAAAATAAAAACCACAACATAAATTATGTGCACAGACGGAGGAAGCGGAAGAGGGGGAAGGAGCGGAAGAGGGGGAAGGAGCGAGAGAGGACATGGAGCTGGTCATGAGAGAGGACGTGGAGGTGGGAGAGCCACTGGATTTGTCCCAAGTTCTCTTGCCTGGTGTACGGCTTCCCGAGCACAGATGTTGCACCCGATGCTCCTGCCTTCACTGCCACAGCTGGTCCACATTTGGACCTCCCAGATCACCCTCAGCCAGTAGACTTCCTCGACGAGTTCTTGGACAAAGACATCCTCATTCTAGTTGTAGATGAAACTAATCAGAGTGAAAAATAGTGTACACATCGTACATATAGAGCAAGTGTGTGCACGTGTGTGTGTGTGTGTGTGCATGTGTGTGCGTGTGTGAGAGAGAAAGCATGGACATCCTCAGTCTAGTTGTCGATGAAACTAATCAATGAGTGAAAAATAGTGTGCATGTCGTACATATAGAGCAGTGCGTGCACGTGTGTATGTGTGCATGTGCGTGTGTGTGCGTGCATGTGTTTGCTTGTGTGAGAGAGAAAGCATGTCAGGTAGATATGTGCATACATACATACATACCAATAATATATAGCATGCCAGTACACCCCACATTGGATATGCAGGTATGCATCTGAAAGGATTGAGAAGCTCCGTGCTGATGGAAAGCTAACGAGTAAGTCCAGATTCTCCAGCTGGAGTCCACTGACTCTTCCTGAGCTTCACGGATTTCTGGTCATTGTCTTCAATATTGGGATCATCAGGCTCCCTGAGTTGGAGGACTACTGGAAGACGGCGTGGGTGGCTGAGATTCCATTCTTTTCACGGGTGATGGCTCGTGACCGATTCGAGATCATCTTTTGGATGCTGCATGTGAGCCATTCCACTGGCGTGGTTGTCAAGAACATCGAAAAAGTCCGGCTGTTCCTCGACAAAATCGTCTCCAAGTTCCAAGCCAAGTATACACCCGGAGAAGAAGTGGCAGTAGACGAGACCATGGTGAAGTTCCGCGGAAGATTTGGAGGCAAACAATACATGCCCAAGAAGCCGACGAAATGGGGCATAAAATGTTTCAGCTTAGCAGACAGCTCCAACGGGTACATGCTGAATGTCCTGCCATACACTGGGCGTGAAACACTCCATGACGCCATCTCGGAGTGCGAAGCACTACCTCGGCTGCTCGGGTAGTACTGCATCTGGTCGAGCCGTATCTTGATGAAGGTCGGCACGTTTTCATAGATCGGTACTACACCAGCATCCCCCTGGTGCAAGCCTTCCAATCCCACGCCACAAGCTTCACAGGAACTGTGAACAAGAACCGTGCCGACCTACCGGATGAAATCCGAGGACGATATCGGTTAGGTAACATAGAAGTGATGGCGTTCTGTACCAGTCACCTGCTTGCCTTGACCTGGCGGGCAGAAAAGAAGCAGAAGCCAGTCATCATGCTGTCTACCAACAGTTCAGCTGCCACCGTCTCCCTTCCACCACGCCGGGCGAGTGCTCGGGCAACAGTGAAGCCAGTGGTAGTGCATACATACAACCAGCACATGAACGGCGTGGATATTGCTGACCAGCACTCCACCTACTACTCTTTCCTCAGCAAGAGGGTCAAGTGGTGGAGGAAGCTGTTTATTTGTCTGCTTGAGACAACAGTAGTGAACAGCTATGTACTGTTCATTTTCATCACCGCACCAAGACGCCCAGACCACCTCGCTTACCGGCGTGCAATTGTAGAAAGTCTGGCATCCCGACATCTTGCCAGTGCTCTCCACCTCGCCGCTGACTTGGGCGTCCTCGCAAACGCCACCACCCCAACGCCAACCCGGAGAGGCTGAACAAGCAGCTTCAAGTGCTTGGCAGACACAGCGAACTCCATGACTGTGTGGTGTGCAGCGACCAGTCTACAAAGAGACACAAAACAATGTTTTTTTTTTGTAAAACATGTAGGGACACACAATCCCTTTGCCCTGAGCTGTACTTTGAGAAGTACCACACCCTTCCCAAGTTTAGAGTGTAGCTACTCTCTTATTTTTACAGACGTATTTATATCTGTTATCACAGCAAAACCTACTACACGCATATGCTATCACGCTCTGCTGACATTCGGTTGATAAATAATTTAGCTACTTCCACAATTTCACCTTTTGCAGCATAGTGCATGCGTACCTTATTTACCCGGGTTTGATACAAATAGTAGCTATAACCACGGCACTTCAGAAGACCAACCCCGAGGCAGAGGGCTGCTAGGTAACACGCTACACGCTTAGATCAGTATAATCGACGCTTACACGAGGGGAGGGCTCCTACACCGAGGCAGCTGGGCTGAGCAGGCATATGGGGCATTCATTGGCGAATTGTAACTCCAGATGAACATATTGACACTTTCGAAAGAATAGCCACTCTGGGAAAACACAATAAAAGGGATGCTTCGCCACTCCCACCAAAGCGACTAGCATGGTCAGATAACCAAACAAGGCTCGTCAAAGACTACTTCAAAGAAGCCATTACAAGTGGTACGGCCTTTACTTTGTCTGAGGCCAGAGACTTTCTTCGATCTCACGATATACCTGGATGCACTCCCAAAGCAGTTCAAGACGAAGTAAAGATGATCAAAAGGCAAGGGCAATAGAAAAAAGTTGGATCTACAGGATTGTGTTTGCTTGCATACAGCATACTATTGTTGAGTTGCCCGCATATTACATCAAAATACTACTCTGTTGAGCGAACCTTCCACCTGAAATAAAGTACTTAGACACAGGGACACTTATACAAAACAGTAAAATAATAATGAGGACAAAATGAACAAGTATAGTGCAAAATATGAGGGACACAACCTTTTTTAGGTAAGGACACCATAAAGGCTCCTGAGGAACACAAGACTCACACAAAAGACATAAAAGGGCATTATTGCACTGGTAGCAAAAATGGTGACTGTCTCATTTGAGCAGGGACACCATTCAGGCTTTCGAGGGGCACAAAAATGCTGCAAACATCACAAAAGCGAAATAAAAAAGCTTGAGGGCCACGATTAGAGTTCCTTCCAATATTACTGAGGGACACACCCAAAAAACATGTGCAAAGGGACGACAAAATAAAGCAATAGGGACACCAAAAAGTATTTCAAATCCTCTGGGGACACAAAAAGGGACACGAAAGCCTTGAGGGACGCTAAAACAGTGCCAAATCCTCTGAGGACACCAAACAGGGACACAAAAAGCTCGAGGGACGCGGAAAAGGGACGCAAAAACGGCTCGAAGGACACCAAAGGGACGCAAAGTAATAACTCTAACCCTAACCACTCGCGCTTCGCGCTCGTGGTCTATCAGATGAAGCCTCTCGTGTATTTCCTGTAAACCACTCAATGCCATCATCTAACTATAACTTTAGGAAGCCTGTGACTAAAACCTAATTTGGCTTGTGATATTACAGGGGACAGTGTGCTTCACAGAGCCTGCTAGCTCTCAAACTCGTAATCCGTGGGGATGCACTGGCTTGCAAATTTGTACTGAATGGTTTTTGCTTACCTTTTTGATTCCTCTGCAGCCCCACATTCCATTTTTGCCGCGTCTGACACAACGAAAGATACCACATCCAAGAGGTATGTTGAGTCTTTCACCACCAACCTGTTCCTCCATGTGTAATGTCCTTGGCACTGATCTGACACAGCAGAAAAGTCAAGGATCTACTCATCCAAGAGAGCCTGAGGGGAGCAATGTGGAAAGTGGCGAAACGGAGACAAGGGGTAAGCCCCGGTTTCCCATTGATCACCCCTTTTTGAAAGGCCATAGCCACTCTGAAAAAGAAGCCCAACAAATATCGGCTGATGTAAGTATCTCTATTTTGCCTGCCCTGAAACCCTGAACAAGGAGCTACTGGTGGATTGCTCCAAGATGAGTGACTACCTAAAGTCTTTGGAGTCTTCAGTAAAGGCCAGTACACATAACGCCAAACTGAGTCGTATTCATCAGGGGATCCACTTTCTGGCCCTCACTCTGGATGTCTCTGGCTTGATGGAAGTACAGCGAATTGAATCCTTGACTAAAAACTGGTCTGCCGTGCTGGCAAAGTCCTCCCGTGTGGCAAACCGGGAGAGAATGGAGGACCAGTCAGAGAAACCACAGGATTTCGGCGACATTGATGCTTTGGTTCAGAGCAAAGTTTTCCAGGATTTATTTAAAACATTGGTGAGGACAGCAAAGGCTGGAAAACCTGTGGACAATAATGCACTGCACAATGCTCGTCTCTGGCTTGCCGGGTGCCTACTACACACCAACTCACAGCGGCCCGGTGCAATAGCCAATATGACCACCCTGCAGTGCAAAAAGGGATTGAGCAAGAGTAAGGCATCCATTCGTGTGACAGAACACCAGACCCGCACAACTGGCTCCACGATGTTGACCGTTAAGTGACTGTTGCTACAGATTGCTGCAGATCCTGAGAGCTTACATCCTTTACCTCAAGCCACTTCTATCACAAAGCCCACTGCTGTTCCCCATCTCTCGCGATTGGTGCAGAATCTGGCCGAAAATTTGGGATGAAGCTTCCCGCAGCCGAGGGTCGACATGCGGCAGCTACGGCAACAGCTACAAAGTGCTCAGATCAAGATCGGGATGCTTTAGCCAATGCAATGTCACATTCGCGCCTGACGCAAATGACATACTACATCAACACGAAAATCCAAACAAGAAGCGGAGAGGTTTCGACATACTACAGACTCTACGTCAAGGGAAAGCAGGAAAAGCCCCTAAACGTGTTCCTTACAGTGAAGAGGAGGTGGAAACACTGGAGATGTACTTTGAAGGGCAACCTACCTTGCAAGAGAGTGCAAACAGTTCCTGAAAAACCATCCGATGGATAGGGACTACAAACAAGTCCAGGATAAAATACGGCAGATAATTAAGGTTAACTCATTGCACGCCGTAATTACGTCACGCGCGTGATGCTCCACGCCACAGTTTCTACAATTATGGCGTACTAAAAGTTTTAGTACAGCGTATGGCTATTTTTATGTTTACCAAGTCAAGTATCCAACGAATTTTGCGTCGTGTTTGTTGGAAGACTACCAGCTACAGCCATTGAAGGCAAATAGGGCAGCGGATTGGAACCAAACAGGGATTCAGGATCGATAACCCGATACACGGTAAGTTCGACACGGTACTGTGGTCTTAACACTCAGGCAGCAAAGATCGAGGATCCTGCTGAAGTCTCTCTCCATCTCTCTCCTGAACCAGTTACCATCGTTTCTGCCAATGAAGTTGACTACAAAGCCTACAAAGCCTAACTAACTGTGTAGCAGTGTAGATAGCTGTAGCTAATCGTCTTGATCGGTTGTATATTTGCCATGTATATCCGTTGTATTATTGAGTAGACCGACTTTCGGCACAGTTACATCACTATTAGTGATCACTATACTCAATTTTATGGCTAATAAAGGATGGGGTTGCCCCTCCTTGCGTAGCGGAAGCGTTACGTAAAGGCCAATAAAGTGGCCCGTGGCGTGCAATGAGTTAAATGTGCTGCTGAGACTAAAACGTTGTGGTGCTACGCCCCTTGTTGATTGTTGTCCTTGATTCCAACATTATTCACACTATGCAATACACCACAGCCATCTATTACGCTGATTGTTCTCCTTGATTCCAGCATTATTCACTGTGCATACACCAAGCCATCTATATCTAACAGCAATTATACCTAATTTATCTCATTGCTCTTACATGTTCTCAATTTTAATAAAATACAGTAAAACCTCCGAATAGAGGACACTTGGGACCGCAACCTTTGTCCTCTCTTCGGAGGTTGTCCTTTTCAGAGGTTGTCTAATACACTATACATGAATCAAAGTGAACTTTGTGATGATACTGCATGATAATAACTGACTGGAATGGTCTGCATGTATAATTGGCGAGGTATATTTTATTGAGTGACGTATTCATAAAGTCTGGCTTGTCTTGAGTTGGAATTTTTTTAGAGCAACAATCTGATCGAAAGATGAACCAAAGGACAAGGCTTCAATTCCTTTGTCTGTTCTTTGTGCTCCAAAAATCTTAGATCTTGCCAGAACGAAGAGAGGGCATCATTGATTTCACTGTACTGCACGAGCCTTACTGATGGTGTGTACCCTGCTGCCAGATGCATTGGATTGGTAGCTTGCTAGAATTATTCCTATCTGTGTCTTTCCACATCCAAATAAACTTTCCAGAGATCTTAATTAGATTGCTTTGAGTATGCTTGATAATTTCAACTTTCTTCTCCAAGGACAAATACCCTGCTTTTCTTGTGGGAAGCCATAGCTATAGCTATAACCGTGCAGCTGTAACTAAATTGTAGCCTGACCACGTGGCAGATTTACGTGTTCCAGTGCTGATTGTTGAAATGCTCAGTACAGAATTATTTATTAGAGGATATGCATATATGGATATCTGGACTCCTGTTGAAGATGAAATCCTTAGACTGATACCTGAACCTACTAATTCTGTGGATAGAAATGCTGTTGCAGTGATGAAAGAAGGACAAATTGTAGGCCATGTTCCTTTCAACCTATCCACCATTATTTCACTGTTCTTGAGAAGATATATAAACAAAGCTTTTGCTAGAGTTATTGGAGGGAAAGTAAATCGAGGAGCTGGATATGGGCTCGAAATACCGTGTGTTTACCAATTTTATGGACCAAAGCTTTTTATTGACAAGGTACGAGAAGTTATTGAATCCCTGAATACATCTGGACTAGTTTGATTTCCGTGGATACTCTCGATCTACAAGTTGTTATTGTTTAATTGTAAAACTATTTGTACTCGTGCGCAAGGTACTTGATGTATGGGAGTGGCTGAATTGCACGCATGTATATATATATATAGCTACAAGTGAGGGAGGGGCTGCAACGTCAAGGTGTGGTTTCTGGAGTGTCCTCAGTCTGGAAAATCCTCACTAAACTACATGGCCTATACATTGCAGGCATGCTAGATAAGGAAATGACAGAATTCTGCACACCCCCAAAACAACACAGAACCTCTGTCTTATATTTCCTTAAAAAGATTCATAAGAACCCGATGGGCATCCGACCTATCGTATCTAGCATAAATAGTATTACCGAAAACATTTCCCAATTCGTGGATATCTGGCTCCAACCCGTAATGAGAAACCTCCCCTCATTTATTAAAGACACTACCGAATTCATAAACCTTATTGAAAATACTCCATTCCCGATGGACTGCATCCTAGCATCCATCGATGTATCATCACTCTACACCAATATTCCTCATCTTGACGGCAAGACTGCTGCCGTCCAATTCTTGTCTCAAATTGAGGATCCAGACCCTAGACAACCACCATCAGAGGTTATTGGAGAACTAATCGACATAGTCCTTCAGAACAATGTCTTTGAATTCGATGGTAAATTTTACCTTCAGAGACAAGGCACCGCCATGGGCACAAAGATGGCCCCAGCGTATGCCAATACTTTTATGGGGAATCTGGAACCTACACTCCAAGCAGAAGGCCAAAAGAATATCCTAATATGGAAAAGGTTCATCGACGATATATTTATCGTCTGGACAGGAACCAAAGAGGAGTTCCTAACCTTCATGAACAGAATCAACACTGTTCACTCTACAATCAAGTTCACGTATGAAATCAGTGAAACGGAAATTACTTTTCTAGACATCACACTCTACAAGGGCACCAGATTCCAAACCAAAGGAATATTAGACATCAGAACCCACATTAAACCTACCAACAAACAACTCTATGTCCACGCCACTTCCTACCATCCTGCTAGCACCGGCAAATCCATAACTATCGGTGAAACGAATAGGTACATCAGAACAAATTCTGACCAACCCAACTTTAATAAAATGGTCAGTCACCTTCACACAAAACTCAGACAGTGAGGCTATAAACTACCCTCCATAAAATCACACACTGCATCCCTATCCTTTTCTGACCGACAGCGTATCCTAAAACCTCCCGACCCACCCACATCACGCCCCAATTTATTGGTTTTGGCCACTCCATATTGTGATAGAATCGAAGAAATCAAAACTGCCCTCAGGGAGAGCTGGAAAGAACTTCATAAAAGCAAAACTCTCTCAGAGATATTCCCGGACCCCCCGAGAATTGCCTACAAAAGCAACCCTTCTCTGAGAAACAAATTAGTACGAGCAAAACTACCCCCTTTGGAAACCTCCTCAATGCTCGTGAGTAACTCAACCCCTAACCCCAACCCAGACCCTAACCCTGTCCTTGGCCCTAACCCTAACCCTAACCCTAACCCTAACCCAGACTCGAACTCGACACTTATCGAAAAACCAGAGACCGTCAGCACCCTCTCTAATGTCTATACGGGTAAACTAGCCCCCACATTCAAACAACAACAACAATTTCCCTTCAACCTCTTCAAACGAAAGAAAGCAGTCAAACCTTGTTGTAAAAGACAATGTAATACATGCAAAAGGCTGCTCCACACTAGCAACTTTGTAAAAAGCAAAGTTTCAAAAAGGTGTTATCCTATACAACCGTCACACAGCCCCCTAACCTGCCAAAGCAGCAGAGTTGTGTACTTGATCCAGTGCAACAAATGTCAGAAACAATACCGTAGAATCGGGATAATAAGCACCGGTGCCTATTTTCGAAATTAGTAGCGCAAACGGGTGCTTATTTTTGCAGGGTGCTTATTTTCATGGGGTGCTTATTAACGCATGTAAACACAGTGTAGCATGTAAACAAAGTGTAGCAGAGGAATACAGGGGTAGGTATATACACTGAATACATAATAATAAATCTACAACTCGTTTTCTTTCGTTCTTTGCACGTTTCGGAGGCATCTTCGCACTTCAGCTCGGTGTTTCTTAAAGCCGTAGAGCACGTATTGGCACGGCAGTTCAATTCCTCCCCCGATCCTCCATACTCCTTCGGGTGCCGATCTTGCTGGTCCTGTAACAGTCCCTGTAATCTTCCTTATATGTCCGTCGCCTAACATCGGTGAAAGAATCCGGGCCAGCCTGTCTGGGATGTGACCCATCACCCTGTCACTCGAGCTTCGGACAACGATTGCTGCTTCACTGTGCCGATTTATAGCCTCTCTATGACAGCGAAATTCATCCCCGATCCTAGCCTCAGTTCTGAACGCATGATGGCCTTTAATCCTTGAGTTACGAAGTTTCGCCGACTCTACAAACTCGGACTTCATCACAGTCTGTCAAACAGTGTCAGTCGCACCACACTCTCCAAAATGGCGATGGTAAAGCATGCGCATGAAAGTCAATGCGCATGCGCTAATTGAAAAGGCACTGATAGGCTATAATTCGAAGAAAGGAATGTGATTAGTAGAATTGCGAACGTGTTAAATCGTATTCACAATATCCGTTTCAAGCGTTGAGTCGTTTCCGAAAGTGAGTTGAGATGGCAGAGGCAGTTACTCCGATAGCAGACTTCACGAACACAGCCACTCCGAAGAGGCGGCAGTATTCACGAGAGAAGAAACTGGCAGTACTGAAGTACTATTACGAGAATGGTCGTAACAAGTATCGAACAGCGCAGAAGTTCGGCATCGATAAAAAGTGCATACACCGTTGGATTGCTGATGAAACGAAGATCGAGAAGGGAAACAAAGGAGCCAAGCGACATGGCAGCGGTCGGACAGCGTTCTGGCCCGACGTCGAAGAAAAGCTGCTCGCGGAATTCAAGGACCTACGAAGCAAAGGCCTCAAAGTGAAGCAGTGGTGGTTCCGCACTCGGTCCATTCAGCTGATGCTCGACCTTCATCCCGACGTCGATTTCAAGTTCTCACCTGGATGGTTCGATCGTTTTAAGTGCCGTATGAAAATCTCCCGTCGAAGAACGACTAACGTGAGCCAGCACCAACCAAGTGATCTGGAGACGAAGATCCGTCAGTTTCACCAGGAAATCAGGCGTGTTGCTGCCGAAGGAGAGAGCAGGGGCCCACTTGGTCAGTTCGATGTCTCCACCGTAGCAAACGTGGATCAAACACCACTACCATTTACGTTCAGTGGTGGTGAGGGCTACGACGTCACTGGCGCAACCACTGTATGGCACCGAGGGGCAGCATCTGGCTTAGACAAGCGCCAGTGTACTGTTCAGCTGACCATCTTTGCTGATGGTGTACCTCGAGTCAAGCCACTGTTGATCTTCCGCGGCAAAGGACTCAGAATTCCTTAAGCTGAGACACGGGCATACGATCACAGAGTGGTGGTCAGGTTTCAGGCGAACGCTTGGTGCGATGAGGAGCAGATGATATACTGGTGCCGCCACATGTGGAAACAGCCCTTTAGTCCAGATGCTGACCGACCGAAACTCCTGATCGCAGATGTGCACAAAGCACAGACAACAGAGAGTGTCAAGAACACACTGAGTCGAGAAACGCACACGTCACTTGTCCTGGTCCCCCCTGGCTGTACTAGTTTAGTGCAGCCTCTCGGTGTGTGCTTCAACAAGGAGTTCAAGAACATCATCGAACGCCTCCAGAATGAACACATGCACAGCAACCTCGACAAGTGCGTCAACGGCACTATCCCAGCAGGACAGAGACGCATCCTCATAACGAAGTGGGTAGGATCAGCATGGGGCGAGATGAACCAGAAGCCAGACATTTCCATTCGTGGTTTCGAAAAGTGTGGAATCAGTGTCCGTATTGATGGCCGAAGTGATGACCTGATCAATATCAGGGAGCTCGACAGCTACCAGGTCCGTCCTGAAGAGGAGTCCTCTGAACCTGAGAGTCATGATGACGAGAATCTCTTCGATATGGACTCTTCCTCAGAAGAAGATTCTGACTGAACTTACTTCTTTGTCTGCACTGCCCATGCATAGTTTGTACTTTCAAGTGTATCTATCATAACATTTCAACTGTAACAGCTGTAGGGCGTGGAAAACTTCTATGGGTGCTTATTCTCGAGGGGTGCTTACTATCGGGATAAGTTGTTGTAGTTTAATTGGGTGCCTATATTCATGGGGTGCTTATTTTCGATGGGTGCTTATTATCCCGATTCTACGGTATGTAGGCCAAACTACTCAAGCCCTACACATACGTGTAAATCAACACGTACATAATATCACACGTAAAACATACTCGAGCCTATGGTGGCACTTCAACAAAGACCACTCGGTCGAAGACCTGAAAGTGATCCCACTACAACAGGTACATGATAACCTAACACTACCCCAAGCTGAGAGAAAACTACAGCGGCTAGAAACATTGTGGATATCGAGGCTTGCAACCATGCAGCCACTGGGAATGAATTTCATCCGAAGCGATTCCCAAAGGAGAACTTAAAACTATATATAGTGGTCATCGGGCGTGTGAGAATTTCTGCCACACCACAGACTTTTTTATAACCCGAACAAAATTTTCAAACCAACACAGGGACAAAATGTAGCCATCAGAAATGGCTGGTGCTGGCAGATCCCAAGAGCCTAGTGAGAATACAGGTGATTACCTAAAGGGAACCATTGAAAAATTAGTTAACTTTTATGAGAATAAACTTAAGTGCAGTTCAAATGTTTGCACAAATATGTACACACTGTCACAGGATCAAAGGCTAGCAGGGACAAGCCTGGCAAGGCCTTCTTCAGCCTAGAGCATTCCTTTCTCCAGGGCCTCTGCCAACATTTACAGACATGCCATGGAAAGGGCCGCTCAGAAAAGGAGGCAGTACACATCTGTACAGATGTTAGCAAGTCCTCTTCTTTACGAACAAAGAAACATTGAAAGAAGAGTTTTTGTTAAATGTTGAAGTAAAGGACCGCCACCTCACCAGCGTGGAGGGAAAGGTGCAGAGTGCAACACAAAATGCCAAGTTGAACCGCATGCGGCAGGGCATTGCATACCTGAGTCTACGTTTGGACCCTGTTGGGCCTCCTTGAGGCTGACAGTGTCACTGGACTAATCAAAAACCGGTGCAGAGTTCTCAGTAAGAGTGCACGAGAGGCCAATCGTAACCGGTTGGAGGACACTGCAGCTGATACACTAGTTTGGCGAGTTGGAAAACTTTGCGAAGTGTAAGGAACTGCACAGCCTCTTTGACAAATCCGTACAAAGGGGGAAATCAGGGACACCAGTAAGCAAACATTCGCTGTCTGGCTAGCAGGATGTATTCTCCACGCGAACAGTCAACGTCCGGGTGGCATTGTCAATATGACATGTAAGGAATTATTCAAAGGAACAGACTGCCGAGATGGACGAGTCATGTACAAAACAGTACATGTAACAAAACAAGACACACACAACAGGAAGAGTGAAAGTCAACCATATAACTCATTCTTCCTAGTATCCCAAACAGATAATACATGATTCTTAACTAGTTTCAACAAAGCTTTAAAATCAAACCTGTCCCAATTCTCACACCCTAAAATAAAGCCTGTTCTCTGAAAATGGAGTGTGCTATAACCCCCTCCCTAATGAATTGTCTCCTATGAAAGTACTTCTATGCTATCGTACGCAGGACACTCCCAAAGCACATGCACTGCACTCTCACATTCATCCCCACATGACTATCGTCGTTTATACCCCTGTCTACCTAACTCTGCATTCAGCTAGACCATTGGTACCTGACCTAATTTAAACATCAATCGAAATATGAATTCCTTTATGTTTTTCAACAGGGCAAAAGTAATGCTGATTCAGAAAAGGGGATTTCAGGGGAGGGGCAGCTGGTCCTGACAATGCTGACAATGCTGACAAGGCTAGCTGTGCAAAAAGGAACACCAGTGTACGGGATTCAAGTTTCTCCCTCTGTGGTACGTATTGCACTGCATGCTAGTGTCAAATACTGTTGAGAAATTTACTTTTGAGAAGTGCACTTTTCTTTTTACAGGCATTTTGTGTTCAAGCCAACGAAGTGCAAGCTTGAGGAGTGTTTTGAGATAATATACAATGCAAACGTCAGACTACTGACACCATCATTGCTTCCCTTTATACGAAAGGCATGCGGCTTGCCTGCATGAACAGAGTTTGGGGCGGGAGTGTTTGGGCCCACACTCCCCCCCCCCCCCACCCCCATTTCTGTAACATGGTCTGGGGTGGGAGTGTGAGGGGGGGGGGGGGGCTTTGAACCTTCATGTGGCCCACACTCCCCCCAGTGTTTGATGATGCGCAATAGGCCAAGAAAATTGCATTCACAGTGCTGGGGGGGGAGGGTGGTGGAGTTCCGCCACTGCAGTGAAATCCGGAGGAGGTTGGAAGAGCTCCTTTGTGCATTGAAATAGCATGTGACAATGACCTTAGTACAGAAATAGCCTTAGAGATTCAGATTTTGCTCTTCTGCCTAAGTATTTCAGTTACGAACTTCAAAAGGTTTTTTTTTCCCCAAAAGGCGGTATAAACTTCAGTCAGGGGGGAGAATTACACACAAGTGCCCTGCCTACAAGACTCGAACACGCGTCGCCGGTCTGGGAGGGGGGAGGGGGTGACATACACAAAACCGCCCTGTCTACAACACTCTAACACAAGTCGCCGGTCATGGAGGGGGAAAAGGGGTGACATACACACAACCACCCTGCCTACAAGACTGAAACACAAGTCGCCAGTCAGGGGATGGAGAACTACACACGACCACGCTACCTACATGACTCGAACACAAGTCACTGATGAAGTAGGGAGGAAGGGGTGTTATAAAGACAACTGCCCTGCTTATAAGACTCAAGCACAATTTGCCGATCAGGGAGGGGGTGATATACACACAACTGCCCTGCCTGCAAGACTCAAACACAAGTCGCCGATCAGGGAGGGGGTGATATACACACAACTGTTCTGCCTACAAGACTTGAACACACGTCGCCGGTCAGGGAGGGGGGAAAGGGGTGACATACACACAACCACCCTGCCTACAAGACTGAAAAACAAGTCGCCGGTCAGGGGATGGAGAACTACACACAACCACGCTACCTACAAGACTCGAACACAAGTCACCGATGAGGGAGGGAGGAGGGGGTGACATACACATAACTGCCCTGCCTATAAGACTCAAGCACAAGGCTGATCGGGGAGAGGGTGATATACACATAACTGCCCTGCCTGCAAGACTCAAACACAAGTCGCCAATCAGGAAGGGGGTGACATACTTACAACCGCCCTGCTTACAAAACTCGAACGCAAGTCGCCAGTCAGGGAGGGGGTGAACTGCACACAATCGCCCTGTCTACAACACTCCAACACAAATCGCCGGTCAGAGGCGTGGGATGACTACACACAGCCGCCCTGCTTACAAGACTCAAACACAAGTGGCCGGTCAGGGAGGGGGGAGGGGGTGACATACATACAACTGACCTGCTTACATGACTTGAACACAAGTCGCCGGTCAGGGAAGGGGGAGGGGGTGACATACACACAACTGCCTACAAGACTCAAACACAAGTTGCCGATCAGGGAGGGGGTGATATACACACAACTGCCCTGCCTGCAAGACTCGAACACAAGTTGCCGATCAGGAAGGGGGTGACATACATACAACCGCCCTGCTTACAAAACTCGAACGCAAGTCGCCAGTCAGAGAGGGGGAGAACTGCACACAATCGCCCTGTCTACAACACTCCAACACTTGTCGCCGGTCAGGGGCGGGGGATGACTACACACAACCGCCCTGCCTACAAGACTCAAACACAACTGGTCGCTCAGGAAGGGGGGAGAGGGTGACATACACACAACCGACCTGCTTACACGGCTCGAACACAGGTCAGGGAAGGGGGAAGGGGTGACATATAGTGCAACCAGGCATGTACTTCCAAAAATCTTTTTTTGCGGTAACTTCAGACAGGAATGACGTATCCTCGAGATTTTTTTTTGCATTTTGCAGCTCTGGAGATTTGTAATGCAATGATATATTTTTTGTATACCTGGCCTGCTTGCAAAGACTAGATTTAGAGTTACCCGTCAATTTTGGCGGCTTATGACATCACCAAAATCAAAAATTTACCGGGATGTGACGTCATTACGTTGTTGCCGCGTGGTTGCCGCGTGTTTGCCGCGAATAAAAGCGCTGCCGAGTTTGTCGCTATATTCAGCCTCTAAAGTAGCTCTACCGATGCTAATGGGCAAGAATCAGCTGGAGACCAGATGGGAGAAGGCAAGTGAAGAGTGAAAAGCCGAAATTTTGGCAAGGAGAGCTCAAATACAGCTGAAACTGAGACAACAAACTGAACGTGGCGGTAGTGACGCTAAAAAGTAAGTTTAAATGACTTTTGCTAGGCTTTGTGCGCTTTCTGAAGGTGCACTAGGCACTATTGGTGAGGGTTTTGATCCTGTTTGTTGTATAAACTAGAGCATGAGGTCTTACTGCAGTCACAGCTTTGAAGTTTTCGAGTTCACACCTATTACTTGACTATTTTTGGTGTTTCTAGGTTAAAAAGCATCTCTTGCTTGGACAGACTAAAGGCTCAAAGCTGGCTAATGTGCTTAACAGCAAGTGTGATAAGAATGCACATCAATAAAGGGACCATACGACACAGTGGATGTTTGATACGTATCGGCTGATCCCGAGAATGAAAAACAAGTCATGAGGGGTCGAGATAGGCCTGAAAGGATAGGGTTTCACTTGAAATTGGTAAAAGTATGTGAGTCTTGGAAGATCTGACGTAGGAAAGGAGATAGAAAGCAAATCAAATCTTAGAGAAGATTTCTGAACATCAAGAATTATGACCCCGATTTTGTATGAAGTGTAATTTCTTTGTTATAGATGGTATTAAAAAAACTCTCTATTAGAAATGTTACCTATTGCATGTACCTTCTGTATTATGTTTCAAGTTGTTGTGAAAAGTTGAAAAAGTACATAGCATTTCTCCAGTGCCACCTCAACAAACGTTTAAAATTTTTTTAAAAAATGTAAGAGCCCAAAATCAATTCTGCTCTGATAGAACTTTTCCTTGTTGAGTGCTTTCAAATGATACCCATTTTGTTGCAATTGGATGAACTATGTAGAAGTACTTAGTGAAACAATGAAATTGCATTTTTAGACTTAATTAGCATGACGTTATCGTTACGATGGAAACAGCCGGCACTTTATTGCTTCTTGTGGGTGGGGTCACTTTTCCAAGTTTCAGGTTCCTCTGATGTAGAATCAGGAAGTTATGTCAAGATTTGTTATTTTTGCAATTTTTGGAAGTACATGCCTGGTTGCACTATACACACAACCACCCTGCCTACAAGACTCAAACACAAGTGGCCGCTCAGGAAGGAGGGAGGCGGTGACATACACACAACCGACCTGCTTACACGGCTCGAACACAGGTCAGGGAAGGGTAAGGGTGACATACACACAACCGCCCTGCCTACAAGACTCAAAACACAAGTGGCCAGTCAGGAAGGGGGGAGGGGGTGACATACACACAAACGCCCTGCCTACAAGACTCAAAACACAAGTGGCCAGTCAGGGAGGGGGGAGGGGGTGACATACACACAAACGCCCTGCCTACAAGACTCAAACACAAGTTGCCGAACAGGAAGGGGGTGACATACACATAACCACCCTGCTTACAAGACTCGAAGACAAGTCGCCGGTATGGGAGGGGGTGACATACACACAACTGCCCTTCCTACAAGACTCGAACACAAGTCGCCGGTCAGGGAGAGGAAGAACTACACACAACTGCCCTGCCTCACTCGAACACAAGTCAACGATGAACGAGGGATGAAGGGATGGCATACACACAACTGCCCTGCCTATAACAATCAAGCACAAGTTGCCGATCAGGAAGGGGGTGATATATATACAACTGCCCTGCTTACAAAACTCGAACGCAAGTCGCCAATCAGGGAGGGGGAGAACTACACACAATCGCCCTGTCTACAACACTTCAACACAAGTCACCGGTCAGAGGCGGGGGGTGACTACACACAACTGCCCTGCCTACAAGACTCAAACACAAGTGGGCGGTCAGGGAGGGGGGAGGGGGTGACATACACACAAACACTCTGCCTACAAGTCTCAAAGACAAGTCGCCGGTCAGGGGCAGGAGAGAACTACACACAACCGCCCTGCCTACAAGTATCAAACACAAGTCGCCGGTCAGGGGCAGAAGAGAACTACACAAAACCGCCTTGCCTACAAGACTCGAACACAAGTCGCTAGTCAGAGGGTTGGGGGGGGAATTACACACAAGCGCCCTGCCTACAAGATTCGAACGCACGTCGCTGGTCAGGGAGGGGGGAGAGGGGTGACATACACACAACCACCCTGCCTACAAGACTCGAACACAAGTCACCAATGAGGGAGGGAGGAGGGGGTGACATACACACAACTGCCCTTCCTATAAGAGTCAAACACAAGTTGCTGATCGGGGAGGGGGTGATATACACAACTGCCCTGCCTGCAAGACTCGAACACAAGTCACCGATCAGGAAGGGGGTGACATACATACAACCGCCCTGCTTACAAAACTCGAACGCAAGTCGCCAGTCAGTGAGGGGAAGAACTGCACACAATCGCCCTGTTTACAACACTCCAACACTAGGCGTGGGATGACTACACACAACCGCCCTGCCTACAAGACTCAAACACAAGCGGCCGGTCAGGGAGGGGGGAGGGGGTGACATACATACAACTGACCTGCTTACACGACTCGAACACAAGTCGTCGATCAGGGAAGGAGGAGTGGGTGACATACATACAATCACCCTGCTTACAAAACTCGAACACAAGTCGCCAGTCAGGCAGGGGAAGAACTACACACATCCGTCCTGTCTACAAGACTGAAACACAAGTCGCCGGTCAGGGAGAGGGGAAAGGGGTGGCATACACACAACCACCCTGCCTACAAGACTGAAACACAAGTCGCTGGTCAGGGGATGGAGAACTACACACAACCATCCCACCTACAAGACTCGAACAAAGTCGCCGATCAGGGAGGGGGGAGGGGGTGACATACACACGAAGTCACTATTACTAGGAACTTTCTCTATCGTTACCGATATCCAGTATCCCCCAGAATCGCTGAGGAAAGTCGTTCCTACGGAAGACTAGTTGACCAAGCATCATCGGTTACAGAACGTCATAAACTGAGCAAATATTATGGAGTTACTGGAGAAGCCCCTTTCTGTATGATCTCTGTGGCTTTGACTCCGTGTATGACCTTGTAATTAATGTCATGCATGCAGTGGTGTTGAACCTTATCAGGTCTGAACTTGAACACCATTTATTGGCAGAAGGTGGACCACTGAAACGGGCAGACTTGGCAGAGGCACTAGGGTATGTGCAATGGACGTCTGAACTCAAGGATGGCCGACTTCCAAATGTCCCACAAACATACAACCGACAAAGCAAGCATCGCCTCGGACACTGGAAATCAGAAGAGTTCACCAAGTTTGCCACTGTAGCCCCCTATGTCCTTCACAGTCTCATCCCCAAACCAGCTTATGAATGCTTTCTCCTACTAACACGAATCCACCAATTGATATTCTCCAAGCAATTAAGGATTGAAGGTTGGACAGCTGCTGACTGCAACTTGCTGGCATCCCTTCTTTGGAGACATGCCATTCTGTACGAGAGGCTATATGTACTGTCTGCATGTACAGAAAGTGTGGACTATTCTCACCACCTTCCAGATGACTTGCATCGGCATTCAACACCTGATAACTACTGGTGCTATTTGTACGAGCGACTAGTACGACACTACAAACAACAGACAACCAACCAAAAACAACTTTGTAAAACTTACAGCGACAGAGTGTCAGTTGCAGTTCATACGAGACTACTTTGCTGCATATACAGAAGAGAGGCAGAATGAAGACCACCCACTTGAACTTTATGAAGATCCTGTCCTCCTGGTGAGGAAGACGGCAGATTAGGCTTTTGTGTTAAAGGAAAAGGTCAGCAAGGAAGAGGTAAACGTACAGGTGGTAATTAACTTCATGCTGGAGTATTTAACTCACATCCTTAAAGGGTGCCTCCCCCCCGCCCCAACCCACAATAATATTATGGCTTTTTTTTATTGTTGCCAAGATTTTATCGGGGGAAAACTGCCCTTTTTTGGGGGGGGGGGGGGGACACAGGAATTTTCCAAAGTCCCCCCTTCCCCTACCTACAGTGTATGAAGCCCTGCATGCATCCTTGTAAGAGTATGGCTGGAAATTTGGAGCTTAATATTGAATGTCTAATTCAGACTTCTCACCCCTTACATGTATTGTACACAAAATGCAGATGCCAGAGCCTGTGAGGAGACACTACCAGAGTGGGATACTGATTGGGTGTCCCAAGCTCATTACACTGTCTTCACGGCAACATCGTGATGTCACTCACTGGATTCTGAAACAATCAACTGTTCCAGACGATGAAATTCCGTCATCAGCAGTCTCCTATGCGCGGATTCTAAAAGCAATGCTCTTGAGATGGCGGCTGTCTATAAGGTCGGAGATTACGTAATCCTCCAGGATAGTGAGGTGGACAGTCGAGAGCGGGTGATGCAAGTCACTGAATTCCTTGTATTCGGTGCAGTCTGTGGTAAATACCATAGTTTTTGTTCACGGCAATTACCTAATTGACTAATCAAGCCGTGGCTGCATAGACTACGATAACTGGACAAAGCAGCCGAAGATGGTAAAACGACACTTTGAGCGACTGCGAGTACTGCCCATGTGTCTTATCCGACGAAAAGTAACTATTTACCCTGATCCCAACAACAAGGCTACCCCATCGTTCTTTGTAATTGACCTGGTAGACAGCGAGCCCGTGACCGTTTTACATTACCCAGAACCGGATGAAGTAGTGAAGGTAGACGAGAAACTGCTGTATGTGGTGTCAACAGACAGCAAGGAGCAGAACGCCCGAGACAATCCACATTGGAAACTACATGGGCCTGCATGGATTTTGTGAACATTCAACATGTACAACCTAGAAGGATCTTCAACCGTTTCCAGATTTAGTTAGTGTAGCTATGTATGCATGTACTAGTACTGCATGCTTGTATACTTACCAGCTATAGTGAGCAAGGTCGTGTACGCTTGCTACATGGCCCGTGTACTACTCCGGCTGTTGAGGGTAAAAAATAAAGTAAGCCGAAACATTTCTAAACTGTATGCAGCTCACCTGTCTGCTCCCAATCCTTGTAATTTACTATGGGCCCATGGGCTCACTCGTGAGCACGGCACGTGCTTACATTTGGAGTGCGCACTATTTAAAATTCACCACCCCTACTTTAATTAACCGATTATACGCGGGAATTATTTCGCGAGGCTATACCGTATAGCGAAATTAATCGTATGGCGGAAATATTTTTTTGCCTCGTTGGCAAAAACTGTTTGTAGCTGCTAAACGCTGTAAGATCGCTACAGGCAACCAGGTACCATGGTGAAGCGCGATGGCAGGGCTTTCCAACGGCGCCAAGATCGCCTGGCTGTCACCACTCTGGACGAAGATAGCATGCTACATCTCGCGCGGTAAGTTATTTTTGTTAGCGGTAGCTACCGACGCTTGGCCATTATCGGATTTTTCTGTCACTTTGTGATAGAAGGGACAAGTAATGGCTAGGCCTAGGTGTAGGCATGTGTGTGTAAGTGGCTTGCTACTATATATAATGGTAGCAGCGCTAAAAAAGCTTAGTTTTTCCTGGGTAGTGAGACCGGATTTTTAACGCCTGGAACCCGAGACAAAGTATACGAGCTCAGTAAGCTTTTAAGCTTTTGTAGGTCTGTGGATACAGCAGATAGCATTCTAAAGTAAGAAATACTTCATTACTAACTAGACAGAAGCTATAGAGATGGATAAAGTGAGGAGAGTCGAGATGGGTGTGTGTGTGTCAGGAGGGGGGAAAAATGTCGGAAGCAGACGCTAGGTAGAGGGAAGTGATTCACTGCTCTGCTCCCGCCAGGTGTTTGTGCCTCTTCTGATAGCAGTCACAGGAAGAGTCTCCACTATAAACAACCAGATGTCACAGTTTTTGACAAATCCGTGACGTTATGGTGTCTGTGGTGGTGGGACGGAAATGGTCGGGCTGACGGGAGGGAATGAACACGCTTGTATGGAAGCAAGGATGACTACCAGGTGGGCATAGTGGGGATGCTGTGGAGGGAAAAGGGTTTCCCATAGATTGTTCATAAGGGGATAGAGAGACTGGTATGTGCAGAGATGCTCTGAGTGAAGGTTGGAGAGTCCAGCTGTGTTGGGACAAGAGTTTCATCATATCTCTCCTCTTGTTGTAGGCTCACAGCAGTTCACCACAGCCCTCCTCACCTCCAACATGGTTTCCTGCGAGTCATCCTCATTCTCTTCCATCATAACAGCATCCAGAACTGAAGATACAGATGTGCAGGGGCTCTTTTTAGCTTCATTTTTAGCTGTTGTACAGTATAGGAGTGTTGCTGTTATCAACAATTTTATAGTTACTATACTGAATCCATAACAGTGCTTACTATAATTCTATTCATAGTATTACGTACCTCAGGAAGTGTAGTAAAGACCTACAAGTGTCCGCTCGCTCTTAGCTCCTCCCGCTTCCAGCACAGCACAGTAAAGGTAATACCGTTGACAATGACGCCTATAGGCGTCTACCGCGCTTAACGCATTTTGCACGCGTGACGCCTATAGGCGTCAATCGCGTATAATCGGTTAAAGCCCTGTCCGCAAACGGACAAAGGCGTCTTTGTGTAGCAGCATGGTAGTGCGCCGTGCGTCTGACTCGCAGACAAAGCCCTTTATGTAGTAGTAATAAGTTCATAATACTGTTGTATAACAGTCATAGATAGTAAAGTAGGTTGTACGAGACTATTGAAAAGTTTGAACTGTCGGATTTACTCCTGCAGCAGTTTCTGGTGTGGAATCGGTAAGGAAACTTGTGTCTTACATTCGATTTTGTGCAGAGCATACACGGCCCACTTGACCAGTGTATTTCTGTCTTGCCTTTAATAGGAATATACATGTATGTCTCTTATCTCATCATTAACTCCTTTCTTTGTCATCAAGGTTGGTGGGGATCATGGTTAATGTAATGTAAGTAATCGACTTGTATGATAATTATGTAGAAAGAGATTGATGTACATTGAGACCCTGCCGGGGGAAAAAACCGAATCATCTTATGAAAATTCTTCCCCCCTCCCTCCCACACACAAACACACACACACAGGAAGATATAATAAAGAAATAAGGTAAGTCCTGAAGTTCTACATGTATAATGTACAATTATGTGGAATGTTGCTTAGGTTGCTGTGTATGCGTAGGTAGCACAATTAGGTCTCACCTAACCAGTGCACAGTACTTTCGTCTTGCCTTAGGAAATCGTATCTGGATACTACTAAAGTGTGAAGTAAGTTACTGTGACATGTATATGTACATGAATACTTCATTAGGCTACACCTCCCGTTACATGCACACTTCTCAGCTTGTTGTCTACATATACATATTGGTAGGCAGGGAGATGTGTTTTTAGGCATGTTACATGTTAATCAATGAGTTGTGCACATCACACATGCACACACACATTTACTCCTATGTTTGTCATCAAAGTTGATGGGGATCACAGTGGTGTGACAAGAAGTATGTTTAGATTTGCATTGTACGTCCAAATTTTGCCTGTTGTGTGGGCGTCTTGCCCTTGGTAAACGGTGTCGAGGATGGTGAAATCATGGTGGTGGTGATGGTAGAAAGAGTTTGATGTACGTTTAGACCCTGCAGGGGGAAAACCGAATCATCTTACAAAAATTTCCCCCCCTCACACACACACACACACACACACACACACAGGGAGATATAATAAAGTAATAAGGTAAGTCCTGATGTTCTACAAGTATAATGTATAACTAGTGATATGCAGGGCATAGTGGGGTGAGCCTTCGCGAAGTATGCAGCATGTAACAGAAATGTGATGACAAAATGAGAAAAGTATACAATCTATGTGCACAAATGTTTCAGAATCATTTCTTTCTGCCTGTTCTGTGCTCTATTTCAGAGCGTCTAGCTGCAGCCTGCAGGCGATCATTGTAGTGCACAAAGTGCAATGGATCTTTTCAATGAAAGTCAGGTATATAGTGTCTTTATTCTGTGGAAGTGTGGCCGTAAAAGAATGAAGAAGACATCTGAGCTCAGAGATTTATGCAATTATACAGCAATGGTTATCATAACAGTATTAGACTTTAGGAAGTCTTACATGTCTGTAATTCCATGCTTATGAAACAAGGAACTTGAGTCAACAATTTCACATGCAACTATAAACGTGCAGAGTTAAATTGCTGTTTTTCAGCCTTTTACTGCAAAATGTAACTTATGTTGGTGGGGGCAAAAAAAAAAAAACAACAACATGGCATCGTGTCGGTGTTTAGTTACTTTCGGCTCCTTGATGTCCTGCATTCTGCCTATAGAATCATGCAGCTGTCTACTGCTGCAAATGCTGTCGAGCCTGGGCCTTGTCCTGCATGTCATTCAAGTTAGGAGTGCCATGCTGGAATATCTTTTCTATCAGTTGCTGTTGATAATCTAAGTGCTGCTGTGTGTGCTTTACTAACATTGTACGGATGTACAGGGATTTTCCTGCTTCTTGCAATTTTACAACCGTATACCGTAAAAAGGAAGTGGTTAATTACTTAGCGCATGTGCATATGTTTACAGTATGCACGTGCTAAGATGGCGCTGCCAAATACAAGTGCCACTGACCAGCAGACAGTTTCACAGCCTTTTGTATCTGGTAGTACTTAGCAGTCGCCTCTAGTTTTTCCCCTAGCAGCTTTTGTGCAGAGTGGCATGCGAAATAGTTCTGTCTTCTCGTTGCCCATTTCAATTGGCGCCTCCCCTTCTACTGGCCAGGGAATGGCGATGCAGAGACCCGCGGCCCCGATACCTGAGAAGGTAAGTTTTCTGTCTACTTGATACTTTTCTAATCATGCTCTTGTTTGCTAGGTAATCGTACGTATCCTGTTTCGGTATCATTCGCATATGCGGATTGATACACATAATTATAAGCCACGCCCAAGAATCCATACCCGGTACCATTATGACAATTGAGTCAATAAAGTATGGCAGCGGGTGTCCATTATAACTTTTGCGTTTCCCAGATGGAGTACTCATATCGGGTGAAGATTTGCAAAAAGGACAGTCCATGGCGAACTTTGCATCACTTTCATGAGAAGTTCCGCTCTCCGACGGAAATTAAGGCTCAGCTAATGGATGAATTTTGTGATGATGTACCTGCATCTACTCGTTTTTCAGTGGGTTATTTTGAAGGAAAACAGTCAAAAAAACTAGCGCTAGTCAATAGAGATGACCTCAGAGCCATGTACTCATCCTCACATGGTGGTGAAATTCAACTTTGGTGTGATGCACCCGACACCAGTAGTTCTGATAAGAAAGAGAATAAGAAGAGCTGTATGGAAGAGAAGGATGCATCTGCAAATGAAATTTTTCATGAACTACAGGAAAAGCATGGGAATAAGTATCCAAACCCTGCTCTGCGACTATGGTCACGAATGATAGCATCTGGGGTGCATGAGAGCAAAGATGACCCACCTGCTGTGCCAATGATAAGTGGGAATACTAGTAAACGCAAGGGCAGAGAGTCTTTTACAGATGCATTTGTCGGTGCCTGCTCTGCTGTAGTTGAGGCTATAAAACCTCCAACCACAAGTACACAAGCGACCCAGAATACCCCACCTCCCAAGCGAGTATGTACCTCAGCAGACCGGGGAACAGTTCTCTCGCCTGGCCGAACAGTTGAGCTGAGAACAAAGTACATGGAGCAACTCAGTGCTCTGAAGAAAGTCTATGAAGATGGTGTGCTAACTCAGGATGAATTTATGGAACAGAAGAAAATAATTCTTGGTAATTTGCGTACGTTACAGTAACTTTTATTATGGTATACGCATATAATATACATGTATTGTTTGTAGATTTCAGGTCTGATTCATGTAAATCCCACAGTCATTAATCCATGATTCACAATCCTCTGATGTTATGGTGCAGAATGCACTCAGTATAATTTGTTATAAGTCTTGAATTCCAGAATCTTCAAGTGTTTGCATTTTCTTTTTAGCTTTAGAGAATGCTTGCTCTATTGGGTTGTAGTCTGGAGAGTATGGAGGAAGCGTTGTCTAAAATGACAACGCTATGAGAATTTTGGCCGTTAAAGGGCATTAGGTGTGGAAGGAGAAATTCCTGCACAAAGTCATAGAAAGTTACAGAGTCTACAGTTTCTGTGACCAGTTTCAAGTCAAGAAGTCCAACAAATGACAAAAACGCTATCACTGAAACCCTTTGTCCGCGAACAAGGAGTCTCTGCTTCTTTGCAGGTTTACCCCGGAGGCTATATCTAGTGGCTGTCTCTGCGATCACAGCCACTTTCATCCAGGTATACCAACAATTCAGGCCTATACATTGATACTTCAGCAACAAATTGTGCCCTGAGCACTTCATCTCTTTGAATAGCTGTTATTTGTAAGCGTTGATGAGTGAATCCAGAGAGATGAAGAAACTTGCAAATGGCACTAATGGACAGTTCCAGCCCAAGCTGATCTCTCAGTTCACTCTGTATCTCACGGAGATAAATTCCTGGCCTATCTAAAACTAGGAATAGAACAAACATTTGGCACACATCGGTAAACTTTCTTGGTAACATATCAGCTGAGTAAGTCTTCTTGGCAACTGCACCCGTAGTCCAAAAAAGTTTGACAATTCTGGAAACAGTTGATGGATCAATGCATAGATTCTTAGCTATTTCCTTGTAGGAGAGGCCAAGAGTTTCCCGCTGGTGTACTACACGCCATCGCAAATCCTCACTATAGGCTGTTTGGCGACTAGGCTCACAAGAAGCCATCTTTTGAATTACGCCCGCAAACCTGAACTTTGTTTCGCGGGCCAGACCGCGTTCGGAACATGATTGCGTGACACAGGAAGTTGGGCACATGATGCACTCGTTAAGTAAGAGTTATTGTAACACTTCCGTTAGTACTTTCCCGTTTAAAAAATTGCAAGAAGTGAGAAATCCGCTGTACACTGGGGTGGTATAGTGAAACAGGAAACTAACTTGCATGGTGTGGCCTTACTGTTGCAGGCCCACCCCCTAATTTCACAACAGTTTCGGGGCTACCCTTGTCTTTTAAAAGAATCAGTGCCTGAAATGACATCCAGCTGGTCAGTGGCTTCTTTGGAATGCGTAGATGAATGACAAACTCGAGATCGGTATAGCGCAAGTCCCATGATTCCAGCGACAGACGCCATTTTTGCACTCTATAATTTGTAGTCCCATTTTTGCTTCCAAGCAGCAGAGGTCCCAGGACTCCAAATGCTCTGCATCCCTTTCCACCTATCCGGACTCTCGAAAAATTTCATAGATTGGGACTCTGGTGAGTTTTCAACGCACGCAGGTTTGCTCCAAAACTACACAGCGACGTGCTCCGCCATTGGCTACATGTAGCTGTTGGCAAAGCCATGACATCATCGCATAAGCGTATAGACTAAGTTCCGTATACGTACATCTGCATATGGTTCCAACCTGGTGGCACGTGACAGGGCTAGCTCATATAATATAATTATGGTTCTCTACCCATTCAATGTCATCTCCCCCTTCTCTACTGTTACATGCAACCCCAATATATTATTTGCTGTGCCCCGGGCTGTTGCCAGTAATACCAAGAGAATGTTCTTTCGGTACTCAATATTGCAGCACAACTGAACTAGCTACCACTGGTTTGAATGAAATTAAAGTATGAAACTCTCCACTGGGCCCGGGCCAACTTTAAACAAACATTTTGGCATGAGCAGGCCCAATCCCATGCCAGGGGAACAAAAACCAGGGCCAAGACCACGTCACACTGGGAAGAAAACACATGCATAATGAGCCTCTGAGCCCAGTGCTGACGTCGACAACTCAAAACTGCCGCACTACCATCACACTAAGTATATAGGTCCAGACAGGCAGAGTTCCGACACAATCCTTGGAAGCACTGACCACATTCTCTTCACCATCGACAGCATGTGACACTCCATGCCGGATCGTTCCATATTGAGAAAGAAACAGTGATACTGAAGTCCGCGAGGGCAGATAATTACAACAGCGTTCAACAAAGATCAAATTTTCAGTTCTCAGTACTATCTACAGTGTCTCGCTGACTAAACTCGGAGAAGGGACAAACTTCAAACTGAGTTTGACTTACATACTCCCGGTTGCCCTGCAGCTGTTTCCACCCAAACCTTCGTATCTCTGCAACAACATGCATTAAAGCAACTTTATTAATATTGGCTCTAATAGCCACTCCTGTTATGATAGGCTATCAGCCCTACCTCTGCATGTTCCTTTCATTTTGTATAGAAATCATTTCCCGCCAAATTCCAACCGGCATAGACTTTTTTACGTTGCAAGCGCATGCGCAGAAGACCAGTTCGTGTTTACGTCTCATGCAGAGGTTTGTTTTGCAGGTCAATGGGAGTTGACTGTGTGTAAACTGCTGGCCTCTGTTCCTGAAAGCCTAAGCTAATTAAGCATATGAGAGTCACTGCCTAATAACCAACTTACAAACCTCTTTATCTGATGATCATATGGATTCGGTAAAGAGTTCTTGACATTAAATGTCTGTGAGGGAGGCGCTTACTCTTTTCAATGTAATGGACTTTAAAGGCTAGTTGTTGCTCTATCAAGGTTCAGAGGTTGTAGGATTACAGGGAAAGTAATCGACCATCTGGTTGGTTGAAGCAGAAGTTACTAACTTAACGGTGGTGGGAAAAAAGGATTCCTCAGCAAGGAAATATGTTAGTTTGTCCAATCACAGTGCTGCATTTTAGAGAAAGGATTCTTTAGAGAGGAATATTTTAGCTTGTCCAATCACATTGTAGCTGTTAAGTAATAATAATATTTTTTTGCCGTATAAAGGTAGCTGTTCGGTCAGATTTTGTCAGTTAGGCTAGGCTGGATCCTGCAGAGTTTTTCAAGTTTTCAAGTTTTTCTTCAAGTATCTTCAGAACGATTTCAACAATCTTCAATATCTGGTGATCAGGTGAAGAGTGTTTACAACAATGTAAGTCAGTGCATGGCCAGTCCTTTATTTTTTTTTGTTGTTTTTTTTGCATTTTTTTTGGTGTTTGTATTTTTTCAGGAAGATGAGAGACTGAGAGAATTCATCGAGAGGGGGTGTGGCTGCACTCTCTCCAAGAATGGTACCTGCTCCAAGAATGGTACCTGCTCAGCCTGGAACACTATCGTACTGTGAGGGCCAACTGTACCGAGCTTAGCTGGGGGGAGCTAAACATGCCACTCACTGGGCAGTTGATGGCTCTCACAAGTGACCAAGAGAACGGCGGCCACCCTGTAGAGAGAGAGAGGAGTGTTACACGCTACCTTCACTGTAGCCTCAGGGTATGCCGGAATACTTTCCGCTTCCTGCACAGTGTTGGCCCACATCGTGCCAAGGCCCTCAAGTCACACTACCTCGGCAACGGTGTGGTGTCTAGCAGGCATGGCAACACTGGACGTGTTCCCCGCAATGCTCTATCGCTAGAGGATGTGTAGCATGCTGTTCATCCTCCACTACGCAGAGGAAAACGGCATCCTCCTACCTGGGTACAAGAAGGATATGCAGCTCCTTCCATACAGTACCACCAGGCGAAAAGTGTGGCTGGTATATCAGCAGGCAACAGAGGAGCTATCGCACAAGACGGCAGCCTACTCCACCTTTTGCAAGCTGTGGAAACACCTCCTCCCACATGTAGTCGTTGCCCGTTCTATGACTGATGTCTGCTTGACCTGCCAACAGAACAGCACAGCAATCATTCGTAGCGCCAATCTGTGTGAGCTGGTGGAGTCTGAGGTGAGACTGGTGGAAGTCCAGTAGTATGATGTGTTGTTTAGCAAATGTCGGCTTGCTGTTGCAGACTCTTCGAGCAGCAGAGGCACATCTTCGTGCCACCACTGACAGGTCCTACTACAGGACGGCAGTGAAGGACTCTAAGGACGCTGTACACAAGTTCCACACTGTAGATGACGTGTTCTTCCCCCCTCCTCGCACTGCAGTAGCATCTGGTGTTGGGCTTCAGCGGGTGTACTACTCCTTTGGCTTTGCTCAGCAGGTGCACTACCCTCACAACACCCTGCAACCGGGGCCCATCGATTTCAAAACCCCGAGGAAGTGTGCCGTGTTTGGTGTGTGTTGTGAGGCTATTCCCCGGCAGGTGCATTACCTCATCGATGAAGCCAGTGACACGGGAAAGCATGCCAACACAGTCGTCAGCTTCCTCCACCACTTTCTTCACCATCACGGTCTTGGAGAGAGCGAGTTGGCCCTCTATGCAGACAACTGCACAGGACCAAACAAGAACAACACGGTACTCCAGGTAAGGGAGTAGAAAGAAATTGAATTTTAGACACACTCTAAGGAAACAAAATCAGTACAACTAATTCACGCTTCATACCTTCTATTTTCCCTCTCAGTATCTGGCATGGAGGGTGGTGGCAGGGCTGCACAAGTCAGTGACCACGTCATTCCTCCTCCTCTTTGGGCACACTAAATTCGCTCCTGACTGGTTCTTTGGCCTTTTCAAGCAGCGATTTCGCTGCACTTTTGTCAGCAGCTTGCAGGAGATCGCTGACGTAGTAGAGTCCTCGGCTGACGTCAACACAGCACAGCTTGTGGGCACCCAGGATGGAGAAGTGATCGTGCCAGTCTATGACTGGACACAATTCCTCGGCGAACATTTCCGGAATGTGCCGAAGATGAAGACTTACCATCACTTCACCTTCAAATCGGCCAAGCCAGGGACGGTTTTTCTCCAGCACTACAGCGGTTGAGAAGTGTCCTCCTACCACACTGTCGCTGACCAGAGCTGGACACGTTCTCTCCAGCTGCCTTCTCGCATAACCCCCGAGGGTCTCCCGGCAAAAAGGGAGTGGTACCTTCATGACCAGATCCTGGAATTCTGTCGCGACAATATGAAGGACCTTGTCTGTCCCCTTCCAACCGTGCCCAAGCCAGCTGCCGATGCCGATACTGGTGTCACTGAACCACCACCCAAGTAACCAAGGGTCGCAGAGACTGGACCTGCTGTGGACGAAAGTGACCACAGTGAAAAGAGGCAGCGCCATTGTGGCAAGTCTGGCCACACTCGGCAAACATGCAGTACCTAGTGTATGTCTGATCAAGCATTAAATCAATTTCATTTGTATCTGTAGTAATGATATTGACACTAAGTCAACACAAACTAGCCAAATACAGTTATAATACCAACTCACATCTATGCGGAAGTATGCAGGTGCATTTGAAGTAGAAACATCAAACACAAACATGAAATGTAGGTGGCAATAAGGTTGGCAATGTCCACAAAGAATAAAGGAAATACTCTCAGAACCGTGTCCATTCTATATCTTCCCTTCTGGGAATGGAAATCACGCAGGGTGCGCCTGTGTGGTATGGAAGAAACATTAAAAATTTGTTGCCAGTTGCAATAAAAAATGTGTCATGCAACAAACAAAATGAAGCATCAAAATTTACCACAACTCACATAGCACATGGCAAACATCAAATGTGGCATACAATAAACACAAACCAAAACAAAGTGGAAAAAACGTAACCGAAAAATGTTGGCGTGGCACTTGGCAAACATCATACAATAAACACAAACAAGACTCGAACACACGTTGCCGGTCAGGTAGGGGGGAAAGGGATCACAGACACAACCACCCTGCCTACAAGACTGAAACACAAGTCGCCGGTCAGGGGATGGAAAACTACACACAACCACGCTACCTACAGGACTCGAACACAAGTCACCGATGAGGGAGGGAGGGGGTGACATAAACACAACTGCCCTGCCTGCAAGACTCGAACACAAGTCGCCGATCAGGTAGGGGGGTGACATACATACAACCGCCCTGCTTACAAAACTCGCAAGTCACCAGTCAGGGAGGGGGAGAACTACACACAATCGCCCTGTCTACAACACTCCAACACAAGTCGCCAGTCAGGAGCGAGATATGACTACACACAACTGCCCTGCCTACAAAACTCGAACACAAGTCGCCAGTCAGGGAGGGGAAGAACTACACACAACTGCCCTGCCTACAAGACTCGAACATAAGTCGCTAGTCAGAGGGTTGGGGAGGGAGAATTACACACAAGTGCCCTGCCTACAAGACTCGAACACAAGTTGCCGGTCAGAGATGGGGGAAAGGGGTGATATACACACAACCACCCTGCCTACAAGACAAAAGTCGCCGGTCAGGGGATGGAGAACTACACACAACCATGCTACCTACAAAACCCGAACACAAGTCACCGACGAGGGAGAAGGGGTGACAAACACAACTGTCCTGCCTATAAGACTCAAGCACAATTTGCCGATCAGGGTGCAAGGACTCGAACACAAGTCGCCGATCAGGAAGGGGGTGACATACATATAACGGCTCTGCTTACAAAACCCGAACGCAAGTCGCTAGTCAGGGAGGGGGAGAACTACACACAATCGCCCTGTCTACAACACTCCAACAATTCGCCGGTCAGGGGCGGGGGATGACTACACACAACTGCCCAGCCTACAAGACTCAAAAACAAGTGGTTGATCAGGGAGGGGGGAGGGGGTGACATACACACAAGTCCACTACCTACAAGATTTAAACACACGTCGCCGGTCAGGGAGGGAGGAAAGAAGTGACATTCACACAACCACCCTGCCTACAACACTTAAACACAAGTCGCCGGTCAGGGGATGGAGAAGTACACATAACCACGCTACCTACAAGAATCGAACCCAAAAGGGAGGGAGAAGGGGGGACATACACACAACTGCCCGTCCTATAAGACTCAAGCACAAGTCGCCGATCAGGGAGGGGGTGATATACACACAACTGACCTGCCTACAAGACTCGAACACAAGTCATCGATCAGGGAGGGGGTGATATACACACAACTGACCTGCCTGCAAAACTCGAACACAAGTCGCCGATCAGGAAGGGGGTTACATACACACAAACGCCCTGCCTACAAGACTCGAACGCAAGTCACCGGTAAGGGAGAGGGAGAACTACACACAATCGCCCTGCCTACACACAACCGACCTGCTTACACGACTTGAACACAAGTCGTCGGTCAGGGGATGAAGAAGTACACATAACCACGCTACCTACAAGACTCGAACACAAGAGGGAGGGAGGGAGGGAGGGAGGGAGGGAGGGAGGGAGGGAGGGAGAGGGGGGACATACACACAACTGCCCGTCCTATAAGACTCAAGCACAGGTCGCTGATCAGGGAGGGGGTGATATACACACAACTGCCCTGCCTGCAAGACTCGAACACAAGTCGCCGATCAGGAAGGGGGTGACATACATACAACCGCCCTGCTTACAAAACTCGAACACAAGTCACTGGTAAGGGAGAGGGAGAACTACACACAATCGCCCTGCCTACAAGACTCAAACACAAGTGGCTCGTCAGGGAGGGGGGCAGGGGTGACATACACACAACCGACCTGCTTACACGACTTGAACACAAGTCGCCGGTCAGGGTAGGGGGAGGAGGTTACATACACACAAATGCCCTGCCTACAAAACTCAAACACAATTTGCTGAACAGGAAGGGTGTAACATACACATAACCGCCCTGCTTACAAGACTCGAACACAAGTTGCTGAACAGGAAGGGGTGACATACACACAACTGCCCTGCCTACAAGACTTGAACACAAGTCGCTAGTCAGAGGGTTGGGGGGAGAATTACACACAAGTGCCCTGCCTACAAAATTGGAACACACGTCGCCGGTCAGGGAGGGGGGAAAGGGGTGACATACACACAACCACCCTGTCTATAAGACTGAAACACTAATCACTGGTCAGGGGATGGAGAACTACACACAACCACGCTACCTACAAGACTCGAACACAAGTCACCGATGAGGGAGGGAGGAGGAGGTGCACACACAACTGCCCGCCTATAAGTCTCAAGCACAAGTCGCCGATCAGGAAGGGGGTGACATACACACAACCGCCCTGCTTACAAAACACGAACGCAAGTCGCCAGTCAGGGAGGGGGTCAACTACACACAATCGCCCTGTCTACATGAATACACACAACCGCCCTGCCTACAAGACTCAAACACAACTGGCCGGTCAGGGAGGGGGGAGGGGTGACATACACACAACCAACCTGCTTACACGACTCGAACACATGTCGCCGGTCAGGGAAGGGGGAGGGGGTGACATACACACCAACGCCATGCCTACAAGACTCAAACACAATATGCCAAACAAGAAGGGGGTGACATACACATAACCACCCTGCTTACAAGACTCGAACACAAGTCGCCGGTAAGGGAGGGGGTGACATACACAGGACTGCCCTGCCTACAAGACTCAAACACAAGATAGAAACGCGACATCTGAGTCACTGTTTTCTCAGGATACAGCAAGCCATACATTTTCAAATCTTCTATTTCAGCATCATTGAAACATTTCTCTTGCAGCGGTGACATGAGTTTGTAGGATGACTTCTATACAGCATCAATGTATTTCTACTGGGCGTGAGTACTGTTGCAATTGCTTTACTAGAAATGTATCAATTGTCATTTGATCTACTGAGCTGAAGCTGCTGGTGAGTTGCATAGCACTAATTTCAGAATACATTTTTTTGACAAAATCATTGTTAGATTCCGTTTCAATGGGACTGTAAAGCAAGAAACTACTTAAACATTTGTGTTTCTGGTTTGCCCCATATTTTTGTGCTCTCCAGTGTTCCATTATAGCACTCAAAAGAGAAAGTCCAAAATGCAGCAAGTGGTCCATAGCAGATTGTTGCAAAGATGGCAGGGCATGTACATATTAGGAGTACAACGTTCACGTCCATAGAGTTGTTCAAAGCACTTGCAGAATTGTACAATGAGCTGATGTGCATTACTAATGTCCTGGTGAGTGATGGCAAGCTGACAAAGTAACACACTTACAAAAAGACACCAACAGTCTGCAGATGGAAATCATGAAAGGAGTACACCGAGTAGATCAGTAACAAATTCTTCCATTCATCAGCAGTGAAAGAACTAAACCCAGACCCTATTTTCCGAGGAATTCGGCCAATCTTTGCAGGCGGTACTATCGAATCCACTTCACTTTGCCGTTCATCAAAATGAACTGCTTCAAGATTTTGTAAATCCTTTCAAGTGTTTTGTTACATGCTTTGCAAGCCCAAGAAATAAGTTGTGCATGGGATCTATCACGTGATGACGTATAACATCAATAGGGTAGCCTGGAAAGCTCAGTGTATCTTCCTCTGATTTTTCAATCCGCTCGCATTCACTTGCAGTAGATGCATTCTTAGTATTAGTTATTATACGGAAGCGAGTGCCGTATACCAGATATTGGCTCTGACGTCATACCGTGCCAATATCTGGTATACGGCACGCGCTTCCGTGTAATAACTAATTTGTTGCATGGTAACCGTTTGCTGCTTGACAACCCCTTAGCAATACCATGGTAACAGTGACGTCAAAGCGTAGCAAAATTTGCAGCAGTACAGTACAGTCGAGTTTGCAGCAGTACAGTATATTGTTGGAGTCACGGTTTGGTGACACAGTAACTACCGAAAAGGAGCTTTGTGAGCTTTCAAAGGGTTTTGTACCTAGAGCTACTCGAGAAAATACCCTGTGGGCTTTGAATAATTTTCAGCAATGGAAAGAATGGCGTCAGAGTATGAACTCAGTTGACGTCATCCCCGAGCGTTTGCTGGAAGGAAGAGATTCTGAAGCTCTGAATAAATGGCTCTCCTTGTATGTGAAGGAAACCCGACGTAAGGATGGGAAGCCGTTCCCTTCCCGAACCATTGACATGTTGCTTTGTGGACTGAAGCGTCACATGAAAGAACTGAACCCTGACGCTGTTGATATTCTAAATGAGAAAGACCCGAGATTTGCTGGATTGCGTGGAACACGAGACACTGTATCTAGACAGTTACGTGAAGCTGGTGTTGGTGCAACTGTGAAGCACACATCTGTATTCTCGGCAGCAGAGGAGGATCAACTGTGGTCTGCAGGTGTGCTGGGCGTAGACTCTCCCAGGGCATTGTTGAATGCTGTGTTCTTCACAGTTGGAAAAACATTTTGTTTAAGAGGAGGGAGAGAGCATGAGATGCTAAAACTAAAGCAGTTCAAGTTTGGAACGAAAGGGAGTGCTTGTGCTGAAAGGAAGGTTGATTTTGTGGTGTACACTGAGAATGGTTCGAAGAATCAGTCAGGAAGCTATAAGGATCGTGGTGAAGCCAAGGAGGTGAAACATTTTGCAAATGAAAGGCTTGGGGAAAGGTGTGCAGTGTACTTGCTCAAACTATACTTTAGCAAACTTCCGATGGATATTGTGGAAAATGGAGACGAAAAACTTTACTTTCAACCAAAACAGAAGACACCACCAAATGGCATTGCTTGGTTCAAGAGGCAACACATTGGTCGGAATGTGCTAAATAAAATGGTGTCTCAAATGTGTGAAAACGCTGGGATTGAAATGAAAACCAATCACAGTCTAAGGGCAACCGGGGCTACCAGGATGTTTGAGGCGGGCGTCCCCGAAAAGTTGATCCAGCAACGCACTGGGCATTGTAGTTTAGATGCACTGCGCCTGTATGAACGGTCTTCTTCTGAACAGCAAGAGGCTGTTTCGGAAATACTCGGTTCCACTAAAAAGGTCAGCTATGAGAGTGTCTTACCATCTCCTCCTGTTCCTGAGCCTCAAGTTGGACCACTCTCTGTGGTTCCTCAAGTTGGAGCACCTGTGCCTCCTGGAGTTGGTCCACTACCATCTGACAGTGATTCCACTAAACATAGTGGTTTTGTCTTCAGTTCTTGCCATGGTTGTACAATCAACCTCAACATCAACCAGCCTAGCTAACTTTTTTTGTATTGCCACTGTTGAGTTTCAAAAAACATTTTTACAAGTAATTGCTTACTTCATGGGCTTCTGGTAAGAGATGAAAGATGCTGCGTGAACGCGTACTCTATCTGAGATAAAGTACATGTGTACTTTATCTCAGATAGAGTACGGTTGTGACGTCACACGGTGCCCTATACGAGATATTGGCATGCCGGCGCCTTTGATTCGCCCACGCACTATGCTACAAACATCGATACACTTTTCATAGAGTACTTTGAAGTTTCTAGGTTCCCAGTCATCACAATCATAACCAGAGAAGTCAGCCTTGCTACCAAAGGAGTCAGTTTTAAATTCATGGAGACACTTTGAACATCCTTTAGTTGCATTCTGTTTCAAAAATCCACACTTTTCTCGTAGCTGGTAGATCACACACGCTACATGAAAGAATTGCTCGAACAGTTGTTAATCCAAACATGGAATAGGGATTAGGAAGAGTTACACCACTGTAAAGCTTCAAAAGATCATTAACTAGTGGTACTAGGTATGTGTTCATTGTTTGTGAAGGTTCTGTCGGTCCTGGTGTCAAGCCAATGAGAATAATATTATCAACTTTAAAATGTTCAGATCGAGGAAGGGTTTGAATGACAAGGCAAACATTACCTACAGAATATTGTGTATCATCAAACGGATTGAAGCAATCTATATTGAGCATTAAGCAGAGGTTTGCAGGGGAAGCTAAGAATGGTCGTCCAATGATGTACTGAAATTCCTTTCATACTTTCCCATCATATATATCAGCATACGTACCATTGAAAATCGAAGTATATATCAGCATACGTACCATTGAAAATCGAAGTGCTGCGCTGTCTCCAATGTTCACACTGTTCTAAGAAACCCTTTCGTACTATTAGCTTTTGTATGCCAGATGTAACACTGTGGTAAAGAAATCTTTTCTTAGGAACTAACTGTTTTACTACCAACACGAACCTGCTTCATGAGAGCAGTGTTGCACTTCAACCGTCTGGAGTGATGAGGGTCGTTAGGAAAAGCAATAAAATCAGTGCTTTGATTTATTTACTCCACCTTCTGTGATGATACAATCAGACAGTGCATAAAGAGTATGACACACTGGGCAAACGGCATACTCAGTAACACCATCTTGGTTTCTAGCCACTACCTTCCACACACTGTATAGGGACTTCAGTAATGACTGAGCAAGTACATTCAGTATAAAACTTCCTTGTGATACAGTTGCAAGATATGCAATTAATGTTCTTAGAAAAGTCAAGAGTTGTCATAGCCCGTTCTGAAACTCGGTATGTGAGTTGAAAAAAAATGAAAAACAAGAAACTTCCAAACTGCACATTCCTTACAACTTAATCATCACAAGCACTGCAGTCATCGCTGTCAAGTCTTCATCATCTAAGCCCTCCCATATTTCTTCAGCAGACTGCACGTTTTCAGCATTACTGCTGCCAAGGCTGCTAATAGAACTGTCTGAGTCACTGTTGAGACCATACTCACATCGCATATCCAAACTGAAGCTGTTGCTGGAATTAGCCTACTCTGATTCATCAGCTGCTGAGCCAAAGTCAAAACTGGTATCCTCAGATAAAAGACTGTGTTCAAAATCAGAACCTCCCTCACTTGATTCTGACGTTCTTGGACTCATGGTCATTGGAACTTCACGCTCACGGCCAGGACATACAGACCTCGTGTGATCAGATCAGACCCCGTGTGATCAGGAATATGAAGAGAATACACGGCATGAGCAAACTCTTCATGGCACGAAGGACACTGCTTTCTGTTGTGGGCCATCACTGCACTCTTCGCTGTGAAATAAAAAATCAATCTGACAATCATCACGTTTTAGATTTACGGTCGAGCATATTATATAGAATTTCTATTATTAGGCCGACACAACAGGACAATTTCCGATGGGAGCGTGGACAGGCATTGCCATTGCAATCTACACTTCAGCAGTATCCTTAGTGGCCCCTGATTTCCCTGATGCTGGCACACATCGGTGGTACAAGTTCAATTGTCGATCTTTTGCATACCTTCCAGAACTCTCTTGATTCTAAATTGCAGACAGTTTGTGCTAAACTTGAAGATATTGATAGTCGGATGCTAAACCTTGAAAGCCGCCAGAGGTCTCTAGAAGATGAAGTACGTGAGTCTGTGTCGTCAAGTACCTCAATTAGTCCCAGTTCCGAGTCAGATAAGAGAAGAAAACGTGTTACTCCAGCTCAGCTTCAGGTAAAGTTGGTGCACATGGTTAACTTTGTTACGGTTATTCATTTGTAAAGTAAAATTAATGTTAATGGAATCTTCACCATGTGGTGTTAGTGTAATATATGATTATGAGAATGTGCACAGAGCTGTTATGTAGTGTGTGGTGATTTTTTCTGTCCCTTTCATTTGCAGAATCGTATTCGTACTGCTTACAACTCCTTCGACCAAGATTCCCAATTCAACTTGGATGAACTGTCAGTTGACCTGTGTACTGATCCTTTATTTGTGTATATACATATTAAACTTCAGTATTTATCCCTTCATGTATACGTAGGATCACAAGTGTGCAGAATCAGGAGGTTGTGAAGAAGATTGTCGAATCAATCGATGGTCATGGCTACTCATTGGATCTAATTAGAATTAGGACTGTTGTCATAGATGTGTGCAGTGGCGGATCTAGGAATTTGCAAAGGGGGGTTCCAATACAGGGCCGCTGGTCCGTTTCGACATCATAAGCGCGCAAAGCGCGCGCGGTAGGGGGGTCTGGGGGCATGCCCCCCAGGAATATTTAGCAATTTCAGGCCTTCTAGGATCACTTTTGGTGCAATTTTGGGGTGAAAGAGCAAGGATCAGACGACCTGCTGCAAAATGTAGCCATAGTACTTGCGATACACTCAAGACACTCGCAAAGTAATTGGGAGGCGTGGCTCCGTAATAAAACGTAAATGCCCAGAGCACATGCTTGCTACGTACAGGAAATTGGCTATGGAGTGTGCATAATAATTTAGAAATAGAAATTCCAAATATACTGAAGGTTTAATAGTCTGAAAGAAGGAAAGGCAGCTTCATTCTCCTTGGATGAAGTTATTAATAAAAGACTAAACTAGTTCTTTCATATGAGTGCTGCAGCTTCTCACAGTGAATACGATTCTTCTTCAGCAGTGAAAGGCCACTAAGTCGATCAGCAGTTATTGTTCACAACAAGAGCAGGCGCTAATCTTGATACGGGCAGGAAATTAGTCTAGACTATAAATTACATTCATAAACGGTGTACTTATTGCATATGCACGTCCTGTGCAGTCTGCCCTGTGGAGATTCGGTGTGGCTTCTGTGTACTTCAGCGTGTGCCATAGCAGACATGATTTCGTTTGCGCAGGAATTACCAAGTTCGCAGTAAAAACAAGGCGGATCTTCAAAAGAGGGGTTCCATGGAACCCATGGAACCCCCTCTAGATCCGCCACTGGTGTGACATGTTGTGATTGTAGCTTGTGTTTCTTTGTAGAGGGGTGTCCAACGTACAAGAAAACAATCGGTCAAAGCAAAATGCAACACCAATTAAACGACAGAAGCTAGCACGATCACTGAAGCAAAGGGTGAGTAAATGTAATATGCTCAATCTATTTTAGGCACCATTTCACATTAGAGTACAGCTAATTAGTTTGCAGCAATTTCATTGGTCAATAAATTACTTTAGTTACCTCTTAGGGGGGTAACTAAGTTGTAACTTAGTCACCTGCCTAGAATGAACAATATAGCTACATATAAGTGTTTTAGTTCTGAACACATTATTATAACACATGTATAGCCACACTCTGGGTACAAGGAAATACAACTAATACTCTACTGATGACTGTTAAAGTTGATGTTCACGGTTCCGCATGAGCTGAGGTTGAAATTAAATGCATGTGCAGTCTTGGAGGAATATTGGAACGTGTCATTCACAGATCTTGACACTGACTGAGAAGTGCACACACTTGCTAACGATGGAGCCTGTAGACTGTGGTCATTTGCTGTCATATTACAGTCTAGGCATGGTTTCTTGCAGTTAAGAATGTCCGATAGAGCCATACGCTGTTCCTTTGAGGTCCGTTTGTAGCTTCGAATGCCTTCCAAACTACGATGTCCGGTACACTCCATTACCATCTGCTCATCAACTCCTGCACGATACAAGCGTGTTGCAGCAGTTGCTCGTAGGGAATGGTTCGTGTGATATCCTGAGATACCTGCTTGTTTGCACATCTCTGCAACACCATTTCGTAATTTGTTGTGCCCAAGTGGAGTGTGCGAATACCAGCAGCTATCTTTTGGGTTGGCTAGTGGTGACAGATAGAATGCATGATCTGGGCGGTTTGCTGGACAGAGAGAGCTGTAAAGCTTGAAAAGGCATACAAAACACCTATCGGGACTATCTGGGTTGCCATGATGCTGCACAATTTTAGGTCTGATGTTGCGACTCTTCAAACCTCCTGGATGATTCTTTGAGTCATCTTCTGAATATTTGAGGTAAGGCCTCTCTCCTGAATTTTTAATCAGTTGAATTTGGCATGGTTTGTGTCGTAGTTAGCGATGTTCTGCACCGCTACGTAAGGCAAAGTAAACACCATTCATGAATATGATAGTGTTGATGAGTGCCTGTGGACAATGATCTCCTAGGACCTTGGCCTGCCATAATTTCTCTTCATCTACTTCAGTCAGAGGCTCGGCTTGTTTGGGCTTTGAACCCAGCCCTGTAGATTTGAGCCTCTTCATCTCAGCATCCAGTTTGCCGAAAGGTACTGAAGTCAGAATCTTTAAAGAAGTCAATGGAGGGCCTACCATTTTGACAAAGGTAGCGCATCAAACCACACACAATGTGGTAGAGGGAGTTGGGTGGGTACTCTGTGCCATCTTTTTTCCTTGCTTCTAGGACAAACCGACTAAACCAGTATTGCAGTTTCTCGAGACTTAGCTGAAGCAGTGGCTGTATAGTATCTTCTGCATTTGAGCTTTGATTTCGGTTAGAAGCCCAAGCATCCCACACTCGAACGCAATAGCCAGTGTTTTGTCTTGTTTTTTGGGGAACTGCATTTTGGCGCATCTTTATGACTTCTTCATCAGTCTTGGGTGTAGCAAAACGAGCATCGAGTTTCTCTTGTTTGCCCGAGTCTTGCTTCTCAAACTGCTGACTAGCCAGCATTAGCAACTTGTCAACTTCATCCCTGAACTACTACTAGCAGCGGTGTCAGCTCCACCCCTCGTTGTTTCACTCGTATCTGCACGCTCACTGTCCGCTCCACCTCTCGTCTTTTCTGCAAGCTCACTGCCAGCTCCACCACTCACCGTCTCATCCCCAAACTCCGTACTGGTCGTGGATGACTCGTTTCAAAACCAGTCCGCGTACATTACTGGACCAAGTAAGTCTTGAAGCGTTATTCCCGGGCTATCCATAGGAGAAAAACTGAAGCGTCGGCTATATACAACTGTTACAGTATACGCCGTTGTTACGTTAGAATGGGTTGCTATGCTGCTCTCTAAATCGGTTAGACGCCTCGACCAATGGGATCTACGCGATTTAGAAACCCTCGGGCCCTTAGTAGCGCCCTTGCTTTGCTCGGTATGCTACAGCCTCGGGCCTTAGGGTTTCTAAATCGCGTAGATCCCTTGGTCTCGGCGTCTAACCTATATTTAGTATTTTTGCAGGCATATGAAATGCGCCTCGGAAAAGAAACGAAATTCTGGGGTGACACTACCGCCGACATGATGTCGGAGGAAGAGTGAGTTGGAGATAAATACATTAGCCATCGTACAGATCTGAGGAGCTAAACAGATTTATTAAGAAGCTAGATGAGCGTGCTAGGAGGAAGGGAAAATCGCATGCTCGATTTAGTTGTGAAGAGAGATCCCCAAGGAAACAACCCACTCCCGGGCACGGTAAGGTGTGGATGATCAAGCCAGATGATGAAGTTAGGGCAACGGATGATTGTGACCCCATTAATTCAGAAGTTGAACTCTTTAGTTTTGGAGAGGACACAGTATCTGAGCTTGAAAGTGATGACTAAAGCATAGTCAGTTAGTTATTGATGTCAGTGTTTCATTCCTGTATTGAATTTTGGTTATTCATTGATGACATAAGCAGGAAGTAATTTTTGCATGAATGGAATTCAATCTCTATAACAGTTTTAAGAAAGCTATAAACCAGTTATAAGCGTGTTATAGTTTTTTAAGATAAGCTGAAATTACACATAATAAGCACATGTTATAGTACCCCCTTATACTATATCTATAGCTTGTTGCCTGACGGCAGCCAGGTACCGCACAGTGGTAATACTTCCTGTAACGTTCGAAGTTCGCTGGGGCTAAATAAAATGATGCAGTTAGAGACTAACCTTTTGATGCCATTGGAATGATTGACATACCTGGCCTCACAGTGATTGTCGTCGCTATAATTTCTGTACAGTCGTGTTTTCGTATTAGCTGCAAGCTCTGCTTGCTAGACATTCACACACGCAAACGCTATTAATTTTACAGATTCAATTTCCTGCCTGGGCTGCACGTGCAAATTATGGGCGGTTATGTTTACATAGGAAGTTTTACACGTGAGTAAACTGTTGTTGCAGTAAATTGATTCGTTATACTAGAGGCGCGGTTACCTTTAAGGGGGCGGTTATTTATCAGATTTTACGGTATGTCCCTCACATTCAAACTTCTCCCATAACTTGTACTATAGCCTCTGGCCTTTCCTTTCAGTTGAGGCAGTTTTGTGGTGGTTCTGGCTTATGTGCAGGGCAATTATCTCTGAGGGACATGTAGTGCTATGTTCCTTCAAAATATTATGTCCCTCACATTCAAACCTCTCCCATCACTTTGTAATAATTATAGTCTCTGGCCTTTTCTTTCAGTAGAGGCATTTATGTGGTGGTTCTGGCTTATGTACGAGGCAATTATCTCTGAGGGACATGTAGTGCTATGTTCCTTCAAAATATTATGTCCTTCACATTCAAACCTCTCCCATCACTTTGTAATAATTATAGTCTCTGGCCTTTTCTTTCAGTAGAGGCATTTATGTGGTGGTTCTGGCTTATGTACAAGGCAATTATCTCTGAGGGACATGTAGCGCTATGTCCCTTCAAAATATTATGTCCCTTACATTCAAACCTCTCCCATAATTTATAGTCTCTGGCCTTTCCTTTCAGTTGAGGCAGTTATGTGGTAGTTCTGGCTTATGTACGAGGCAGTTATCTCTGAGGGACATGTAGCACTATGTCCCTTCAAAATATGTCCTTCAAAATTAAACCTCTCCCATAACTTTGTAATAGTATTATTGTCTCTGGCCTTTGCTTTCAGTTGAGGCGGTTGTGCTAGCATTGTTGAACTTTGACGGGATTTAACAGCTGCTGCAAACTTAGTGGAAGGCATAAAGGTTTTTAGTATGTGTCCCACTATGAATAGTTTGTGCATTAAGTATGTGCCACATTGTGGCATAAAGTTTAGGAAAGGAACCCTGATGGGTTTTGACAGTTGCACTCAGGAGACAGTGACAAGTCTTTTAGTATGCTTCCCACCATTTGGGGTTTACAAGAGCCACATTGTGGCACATAACTTGGAGAAGTAACCTTGGTGGTGTTTGATGGCTGCAGCACACTTAGTGGAAGGGTGTCATATTATTAGGGGTGGTTCCCATCATGTAGAGTTTATGCATCATGCATGTGCCACATTGCGGCACAAAGCTTGGGGAAGAAACCTCAGTGGGGTTTCACAGCTACAGCAGTGGAAGGTACTAAGCCTGTAGGTATGTATCCAATCATGTGGGGTTCATGCACTATGCATGTGCCACAATTGTGGCACAAACCCGCATGAAGAACCCCAGTGGGGTGTGATGGCTGCACAGTAATTGGAGATGGATTGCCAACCCGTTGATATAAGTTGGTTTAGTTGTGCCACAAAACCTCCGAAGGCCCTGGTCGGTGGCGACCGTCCGCCACAAAAAGCCGACATTTGCCGCTTTTCGGAGGCACGTGCCACCTTTTGTGCCTCTCAGATCATGTGCCACACCACCAGAGCTTTTGCCAACATCTCGGGTTTGTATTTTTTGCTGCTATGTATGCCACTGAGCATGGCAAACTTACAATTTACCACTTAGTAGTGCCCTGCCACGGAGATCACATGCCACCCTCTCGGGTTTGTTTTCTTACTGCGACTTGTACTTCATGAAGTACCGTAAATTTTGGGATTTCATTACAAGATGGTAGTCTTCAGTTGTCTTGTTATATTGTTAGGGAATTTGAGACGGTAAATTTGTAACTTAGTTTTCCATTTTGTAATCACTTGTTTGAGAGGAGTTTGTATTTTTACTCTTCTGGTGTAGAAACAGATGGTTGTAAGTGTGGAAACGGATGGCCACCAAATACAAAGGTTAGTCGGTGAGTAGATTCTGATAATCAAAGGTGATATAAAAATGGTCAGTCTATGCAGGGTGGAAGTAAATAGTGGTGTTAGTTTGGGACTATGGGGAACATTCTTGAAAGACTCAGCTGACTCATCATCCACACCTCAACTTTATCAAACTGTAGTTTGATAAACCAAACAATTTGCGTAGTGCTCACTGAAGACAATGTGATTAAAGTGAACATTGATTGAATAAAATAGTGATGTGTAAATCAGAAGGAATATGAAATTATGATTAGGTTAACTCTTTACCGACCAATGACGCATATATGCGTCATGAGCTCCCATAAGCCCATATGAATTTATATGGGGGGTTTAATACTAGGCGTTAATACTTTGTACAGGCTTTTCTGCTTCTTTAAGCCGTTTCTTATGGTTGGTAAAGGGTTAAACTGCATGAGCAGAAATAGGGTTACAAGATGTGGGAATGTGGGCTTATGGGTTAAGACTTGAAGACACATGCTTCCATAATAACAGTAGGTGGGTAGATATGGGGCTTAGTGTAAAAGTGTGTGTGTACTTATTTCTTTATCTTGAATGTTACATCCTTGGGGGTGCGATAAAGTGGATGTTGTTTGAGAAATTTCTTGCATTCCGCTGTTGTTGGGGTCAGGTAGCTCTTCAGATTATCGCGGAAGTGCTTTTTAATTGCCGCTACTTCTTTCTCATCATATGGGTTCACTTTATGCGGAGATCTTTTGGCTGACTTCTTCGCTGGCTCTACACTCCCATCTGAACTCACGCAATTTTTGTCCAAAAGAAGCTTTCTTCGGATCTTGTGTGCCTCTGCTGCTCTCTTGGCAGTTCGAAGTTTCTCGTAGTGCTTAATGTGCACTGTCTTCGAGTGTGACATCTGCGCCGTTACCCAGGTTGCATCATCGCACTGTAGAGCACTTTTAGTGGCCCCCAACTTTCGAAGCTGGGTGCAGGTTGGCGTCAATATTGTACTTGTTTCCCAGCCACAGAATTAATCGATTGAGGTGTGTGATGGGCTTACCATTCAGGCCCACAAACAGATAGTCAGTCCTTGGGCTGCACAAGGACGAATATACTGGTGCAGGAGAGTTTTGTCCTTTTTGGACAGGGTAATGCTGGCAGGGCCCTGCATGGCTGTTTTATGCTAGGCAACCAGCATCACCCAGCAGTTCTCACCGGTCTCCTCATCAATGTCTCTTGTCAAAGATTCATATTCATCCATGTTGGCATTGACAATGGCCCCTAGTCTCTGCCATGTCAGGTAAGCCAGCTTGGTTACTACTGCAGCCAGAGCCAGCTTTCTTTCTGATTTCCTAGGGTGACCAATGGCCGCCTTGGCCATCACATCGCTCACGTCCTCCCAGATCTCTTTGCTTGTGACGAAGGCCCTCGCCTCCTCTAAACTGCTGACATCCTCTTCCGTTGCCAGTTTCTGCTGGAGCGCTCTAGTGGGGCGAATAGTTGCCCTCCACTGCCTAAGACGCTCTTCCATCACATTGCACCTCTGTGCAAGGGAAGCATCTTCATTGCCAGCCACTCTCAGTCGTATGTACCTCAGTCCATGTGTGAAGCGATTTAGTTTTGTCAGTTGTCCAGACAACCCACAGGCTCCGCTGGTGGTCAACATGTCCAAGCACTTCTGAACCTTACTCCGGTCTAGCAGATCAACCCACATTGGTTCCTTGGAACCGGGACGAGCGTATCTCAAAAACTTATTTAGGTCAGCTGTAATCTGTTTCACTTCTGACTCCTTTCGGCCACCGTCCAGGTCTCGCAGGAACTTGCGAAACCTTTCGAGTTCAGGATGTTTCGAGTGAAATTGTGCAAAATGTCGAGTGCTACTCTGCTGAGGCTCGTCTACTGATGGTAGTCGTAGGGGCTCTGTTTCTTAAGAAGGGAGATGATGGTTGGGGTGCCCTGCGGTCGTGGTAGAGGTACTGCTGCCTTTCTAACAACTTTGGCATAACTGCACATGTCCGATCTTTGTGTGTTGTTGAGGTGGTGGTGCTTTTCTTTCAAATGAGTCGATAGCCGTGCCTGTGGCTCAGCCCTGCATCCGGCCACGGGGCACGATTTTCTATGGTGACGATCTTTACTTCTTGACGTGCCTTTCCGTCCTGCTTTTGAGGTGTGTAAGGATTCTTTACCTTTGGGATCTCGTTGAAACATCAGAGTCCAAGTCGTCTGAGTCTTCAATGGTGGCCCTCTTGTGGCGACAGTTTGAGGTAGCCAAAACCGCCTCTGAGCTGGATCCAGATCCTTCTCCAGACCCACCAACAACATCAACATCCGGGTCCAGTGGCTATAGTTTATGTACAGAATGTAAGATGACTAGTATTCAGTCTTTACCTAAAATGGATGTTTTGTACCTGCATTCATTACTGCAGGCGGTGGCGGCAGGTAGTCGAAGTTAGCTAGATAGGAATTCATGAAGTCAAATGGATTTCTCGGTCTTGTTCTAGACAAGTGTTTTTGCACGCAATGGAATCATTCATTAAAATCATCCACCATGCTATGTTTAACACTTACTGGTGTTTGACTGTCACTGGAAATCGTATTAGCTTCAATACTTCAATAGCAATACTTCACTAGCTTGAAATACAGTTACAACAGTGGTAGCACAAAGTATAAACGCACGACCGGTTTCGGCAGGATAGCTTTTGCTACGAGTGGCTTCTTCAGGTGCAATACTAGTGAAAAACTGCATGAATCAATCAGGATTGGGGTTCAGGGTAAAAACCGAATCTCCATCACCACTCCCAACACCAGGCCCTCCCACTTCAGGGGACATCACCCGAGGCATCCTGTCTGGTGGTGTTTCGCCGGTCGGGGTGGGGTCTTCGCGGTGGCGGATTCAGGTAGTAGGCGTCATCATCAGTACGGGCATCGTCTGGTCGTCGTCTCGGTAGTGGGCATCGTCTCCTGTACTGCTGTCGTCTCCATAGTCTGTCTCAATCTGGATTGGTAAAAGAAATTGTGTGGTGAATTGTAGAGTTCCTTAGTGTTGTTTTCATTGGTCGGCGTTGTCAGCGGCTAGCGCGTTGTAAATGAAATCACAGAGATAGGTTGCTCAAATTTTAATTTCAAGCTTTCGGCATATGGGAATAGCCTTCAGGGAATGGATAGTGTAAGATGTGGTTGTACTTATTTACTCTGTGAACAGAAAAAGCCAGCTGTCAGGGGTGTGTAGGAATGTCCTAGCCGGGATGAGATGATGCTGGAGGTGTGTAGGAATGTCCTTCCCGGGATGGGTGACATGAACCTGGGCCCAAGTTAGTTCCGTAGAACCCAACTTCAGATAACCAGGCAGGGGTGTTTGATACAAAGACCAAAAAGGGTGATGCTTGATGACTCGTAGGGGTGATTTACAATATAATTTTTAAGGGGGGATTTACAATATAATATTAAGGGGGGATATAATAACTTAGTGATACCGAGAGTTCAGGCCATGTGGGAGGGTGGTGTTGAATAGTTGTATGAAGTGCCTTTCTCTGTCGTGTAGGTCTTCGGCCCGGCATTTCTGCAGTGGGATCACCCGGTGATCTTTCTTGAAATCGTGTCCTTATCTTTGGAAGTGGCGGTAGATGGGCCATTCACGGTGTTCCTTGGCAGCGGCCCTGTGGTGACGAAGTCGGAGACAAAGGGACTGTGAAGTTTGTCCTATATGTATTGTACTTATATACTCTGTGAACAGAAAAAGCCAGCTGTCAGGGGTGTGTAGGAATGTCCTAGCCGGGATGAGATGATGTTGGAGGTGTGTAGGAATGTCCTTCCAGGGATGGTTGACATGAACCTGGGTCCAAGTTAGTTCCGTAGAACCCAACTTCAGACAACCAGGCAGGGGTGTTTGATAGAAAGACCAAAAAGGGTGATGCTTGATGACTCATAGGGGTGATTTACAATATAATATTAAGGGGGGATATAATAACTTAGTGATACCAAGAGTTCAGGCCATGTGGGAGGGTGGTGTTGAATAGTTGTATGAAGTGCCTTTCTCTGTTGTGTAGGTCATCGGCCCGGCATTTCTGCAGTGGGATCACCCGGTGATCTTTCTTGAAATCGTGTCCTTATCTTTGGAAGTGGCGGTAGATGGGCCATTCACGGTGTTCCTTGGCAGCGGCCCTGTGGTGACGAAGTCGGAGACAAAGGGACTGTGAAGTTTGTCCTATATGTATTGTTTATCACATTTGTTACATTCAATGCAGTATATTAGGCATTGGCTTGTGCATGTCATGGGTTTTGGGATGCGGTATCTGACATTGATGCTATGGGAGGGTTAAGGTTAGGGATAAGGTTAGGGCAATATCGAGGTAATAAAGTATCTTAATCTTGAAGTTGCTGCGGAAGAGGTTGCAGCAACAGCCCTCCGCTGCTTCAAGATGGTAGCTCGCAGTGGAAGGCTGCACTGCGCCCTGCCAAGCGCCTCCAGCAGGCCATCAAGCAGGACAGTGATGTATCTCGGACACTAAAGGAGGCCACTGCTCTACTGGATCGCAAAGACATCTGGCTAGATGTCACCACTGCCATGTCAAAGGGTCGGCACATTGAGAAGAAGGAAATGAAGTTGGTTGTGGCTGCCATACTGACGAAGCTTGCCTTTCATGGCAGCGGCCAGGAGCTACATTGGAAGAATTTTGGGAGGCCAGAAGAGAGACAGAAGGTGAAGAAGATGTGTACGTCATGCGGGTAGTTCGTCACAAAACAGCTCGGCAGGGTCCAGCTAACATTACAATGTTGAAACACGATTGGGAACTTGTCAAGAAGTATGTCAACAAGGTCCATCCACTCACAGATCCATACGGTGAGTTCGACAGTCTGTTTCTGGACCAGGAGGACAAGCCAGTCAGAAACCTGTCTAGTCATATCAGGTGGCTTGGGCAAAAATATGAGATGAATCTGCCAACCTGTACTGAGCTAAGGAAGGTGGCTGCTACGGCAAGCATGGAGCTCCCTCCAGGGTAAGTGATATTAGTTCCGGCACAAATCTGTCACACGATGCCAGTGCACATAAAGTTCTATAAAAAAGCTCGCGGTGCTAAGCAAGCCGCGAAAGCCCACAAGCTGTGCGATGAACTTCGCAAAAGGGAAGCACACCTCTCACCAACTAGTGACCCTGAGGATGGATCCTTCTCAGAGAAGGCAGCAGGTATCCCAAAGCACACGAGAGTACCTTACTTTGCGATTTTGCCATTTTGCGGCTATTTCAAGTTCTTTGCGATCTTTGTGATTGTGGCGGCAGCATTCCCATTCTCTGCCAATCTCGGCTGAAGTGGGTATGTACCGTACGCTTCTTGGCCTTCTGTTGGCTGGCTTGTTTCTCCAACGCACGCTTTACACTCTCGTTCACTTTGCGAGTTACCACCGCTCCGATTGCAGTGTCCTCCCGGCTGGGACTCATAGTAAAATACTGCAGAGTACTCATATTGAAATAGCTGCTGCTGTAGAAGCATGAACTGTCACTTTTCCTAGTCTCGTTCAGTGTTCGTTAACCGCACCCACTAAAAACCACGCCCACAAATCATTGTTTAATGTTTTGCAATCTTATATTTGCGATGCTGTAACGACTTGCAAAATTCGCAAAAGTAAATAAAGTTCACGCAAAATATTGTAGCATTATGGTATAGCTTGCAGGAGCAAGCCTGAGTCAGCCACACACTAGAGAGATAATTAGCTTAACAATTATGGTTGAGCCTTGGTGTTGTACACACCAAAAGTAATTAATTTGACCATTAACTCCTTATGCAGACTGATCACTGTCACTACTGTCTCCACTGTTACTACTGTCTCTACTGTCACCAAAAGTAATTAATATGACCATTAACTGCTTATGCAGACTGATCGCTGTCACTACTGTCACTACTGTCACTACCGTCTCCACTGTCACTACCGTCTCCACTGTCACTACTGTCTCCACTGTCTCTACCGTCTCCACTGTCACTACCGTCTCCACGTCACTACTGTCTCCACTGTCACTACCGTCTCCACTGTCACTACTGTCACTACTGTCACTACCGTCTCCACTGTCACTACAGTCTCCACTGTCACTACTGTCTCCACTGTCACTACCGTCTCCACTGTCACTACTGTCTCCACTGTCACTTCTGTCTCCACTGTCACTACTGTCTTTACTGTCACTACTGTCTCCAATGTCACTATACAGTCTCCTCTGTCACTTACTGCCTTTACTGTCACTACTGTCTCCACTGTCACCACTGTCTCCACTGTCACTACTGTCTCCACTGTCACTACTGTCTCCACTGTCACTGCTGTCTTTACTGTCACTACTGTCTCCACTGTCACTACTGTCACCACTGTCACTTCTGTCACTACCGTCTCCACTGTCACTACCGTCTCCACTGTCACTATTGTCTCCACTGTCTCTACCGTCTCCACTGTCACTACCGTCTCCACTGTCACTACCGTCTCCACTGTCACTACTGTCTCCACTATCACTACTGTCTCCACTGTTTCTACTGTCACTACTGTCTCCACTGTCTCTACCGTCTCCACTGTCACCACTGTCACTACTGTCTCCACTGTCACTACTGTCTCCGCTGTCACTTCTGTCTCCACTGTCACTACTGTCTCCGCTGTCACTACTGTCTCCACTGTCACTACCGTCTCCACTGTCACTACAGTCTCTACTATCACTACTGTCTCCACTGTCTCTACCGTCTCCACTGTCACTACCGTCTCCACTGTCACTACCGTCTCCACTGTCACTACTGTCTCTACTGTCACTACGGTCTCCACTGTCACTACCGTCTCCATTGTCACTACTGTCTCTACTGTCTCCTGTGTCATTACTGTCTCCACTGTCACTTCTGTCTCCACTGTCACTACTGTCTCCACTGTCACTACTGTCACTACTGTCTTTACTGTCACTACTGTCTCCACTGTCACTACCGTCTCCACTGTCACTGCTGTCTCCACTATCACTACTCTCTCCACTGTCACTACTGTCTCCACTGACACTACTGTCTCCTGTCACTACTGTCTTCGCCACTACTTTCTTTGCTTGTCTCCATAGTCACACTGTCACTACTGTCATCACTATCACTATTGTCTGTACTGTCTGCACAGTCACAGCTCGTATCAATTATAGCGGTACGACATTATTGTATCAAGTTCCCATATTTTCTCCCCTTCCTCTCCTCTCCTGTCCGTCTGTCTGTCTGTCTGTCTGTCTGTCTGTCTGTCCGTCTGTCCGTCTGTCTGTCTGTCTGTCTGTCTGTCTAATGTCTGTCTGTCCAGTCAAAAACAGGGCTATCTCACGATTTACAGGGTTAGACGATTGCTAATCTCGACAGAAACATTGAAAATCAAAAAAAATCCTCCTACTAGAGGCCACAGCGGCTCTACTGTCCGCATTTCCAGTTCTTTCTTATTGAACAACAGTATGCTACGCCATTTATTTGCGGTCACAATTAGAATACGACGGGGGGCGGGCATATGCGGTCGCAAGACACGTGTTCATGCTGAAGTCTACGTATCTATATGTCCGTGTCATTTCTACGGCAATCAGTAACGCCCAGAGCTTGGATACGGCAATATAATTTATATGACCATGTTTTTACACGAGTCAGCTGCATGCAAATGTAGCGTGGGGTATGTCTCTACCAGAGACTTCTAGCTAAGGATAGCACTGTGACATGGGCAATGAGCTTGAGTACCAATACACACTTATCAACACAATCCTTGCTGGTAACAGTGTTGTTACCCGGAGGTTGTAGCTAAGTCCATCTATCAACGGTGATATTTTACACACAGTTGTGTAAACAGGTGTTTATAATGGACTGGAACAAGAACTATGCTCATTTTGTTATGTCACCATGTTTTTTAGTAACTAAGCATAGTATGGCTTTCATGTGAGATCTACTCTACTTAAGCAGTCTTGTATTGTTAGTTGAACTCAGTGAACATTGCAGTCTGTTATTTCTCTGCTGAATTAGTGAGATAAAAGGCATATTCAAGGTCTACTGCATTTCAGACATCGCATTTCAAGTGATGCTTTAGCAACCAAGCAACAAAATTCGAGTGATGTTCTTATAAAGACAGAAAACATCATATCATAGAAAGGAACAAATGTCTCAAGCACTTGATGGATCATCTGCTGATGCAGCTCAAAGTCATACAAGTATGCCATCTGTTACTCTTGTGTGTGTATGCATGATGTGGGTGTGTATGTGTGTGTGTGGTCACTGTTATCTTTGTTTTGTATTTTTGCTAATAATAATTACGGTTGTGTATATATCAGTCCTAGGTTCAATTGTCCAACAGTTACTATAAATTTTCATGTTTTTACTAGGCACATCAGAGCAACAGAATGCTGCAAGTTCCCTGGAGCATGCAACAGGTATGTATCCTTCTGTGTTCCACCACAATTTAGAGTATGGTTCCACCGGAGTTGTAATAAGTAAATGTGTGCTTCAATACCAACTTCTTGAAAGAAAACTTTGCAGAGAACTGTAATTGTTTACATTCACTTGGACATTGTAGTCACAGGTACTTAATTTTATTGAGGACTAGAGTCTATAATTATCTACATATAATACTGCATTCAGGGTACTATGATGATGACGAAAGACACCGATTCGGAACAACAAACAAAAAGGGCCAAAATCGACCACTGTCAAACTTTTCATTTACGTTTGTCAAGAAGATACTCGCAGTGAGCCATGCAAGCACTGGATATGTTGTTGAAGTGACCCCAGAATGTGTGGGCGGTGAGGAAAGTGGCTCTGAGAGCGAGTTAGAGGACTCGTGCAATCCCGGTTCAAGGTACATAATATGTGTTGGTTGTATGCACAGTTAAATATCGCAGCCTAAAGCAATGTTTATATGTAATTATGCTTGTGTGTATATGCACAGCTTACATTTATGGTCAGTCAGGCTCTTCAGTACCAAAACTTGTTGTTTGTAATAATTTTCTGCATCTGCTACATCAATCAGTACATGATCTCTGTACTATGATTATACAGGACCAAGCTGTGCTTCTTCACATCAAATTCAACGATGAGGAAGGCAGATTTCATGGAACAACTGAACAGCTCAATCAAAGAGGGTGGACTAACCTGCTCGTTCAATGACTTCCAACTGTCGGAATACATTCAACAAAAAAGGAGGAAGGCTGGTAGGATTCCAGTGAAACATGCGGTAGAGAAGGTTGGTCCGCAGAGTGACGGAAGCTGGGTGCTTAGTCCTTCAGTTCACATCAACACAGATGGCGAACTCATTGATGCTGACCACTCCAAGTATACCTGGATTGGGCACCTTTACCATGGCCCTGGGATTGCACCAGAGGGCACAGCATGCTGTGTTGCTTTGCCTCTATCGACCGAACCACTGATGCTCATGCTGCAGTGGTTGCAGCAAAACATGCAGCACAATTTCATTCCATCACTGCTGGTCGTGGGGAGTTTTGCGATGGCCCTACACTACAAAACCATTGTGAGCCAGTTTCTCTATTGCCCAGTCCCACTGGCATTTGGACGAAGCTCAGGGACTGGAAAAACAACTGCTCTGCAGTGCGGTCTTGCTATGCTAGGTGCACATCCTTCTCGGTTCTATTCAAGAGCAACATATGAGAAGTATGCCGACTTGTGCGCAAGCAGCTACCTTCCGCTCGCGGTGGACGACCCGAAATCGAAAACCGCCATCAGCGACCTGACTGTGTCCCTCTTCAATGGGGCACAAGAGGGAACGATCGTTCACGGAGCAAAACAGCCACTATCGATGGCAGTTATTTCCACAAATTTCACCACCACTGAGTAAGAGAGGTATGGTGAATATGTACATTATATAGCTACATCGTCAATTCATACATTTCATTCTACATACAGATACACCTCCAGGAATGTCCTAATTGAATTTGGGTATCCATGCCTAGATATCTCCATGCTCGAGTACCGTGGCCTACCACCCCTTCTAGAACGGGTGTCCAGTGCTGTTGGCCGTGTCATTCGCCTCGGCAAGGTGTTTGTGGAGGAAGGCATCCAAGAAATGGAAGAAGTCATCAAGCCTGAGGTGGTCGACCTTCTCGGACACAAGGCGATTCCGAGGGTAATTCCATCGTACACCATCCTCATGTGGTTCACCTTCGAGGTATGCATTAATTTATCTGAAGAAGTAACACATATTAACTGCTTTAGCGTATTGATTTAAAGGTCCTGAAGGCTGTTGGGATGGAGCACTTGCGTGTGGACGTGCTGGAACATTTTCAGCAGAAGATGATGCCAACTATTTCCTCTCTTCAAGCACGCAGTGACATCTACCAGGGCAACATCAGTGAAGAGCCTCTGCCACCCGTGCAATCGAATTTGGCAAGGAAGTGGTGAAGTGCTGTGAGGGCACTGCACTGTACAAGGTGAAGACCAGTGTGTGCAATTATAGTTACAGCTACACTGCAATCATGTGCTTGTGTACATACATCAAACCATGCTTATGTATGCAGCAACATTAGATAATAAATATGTAGTACCGATACTGTCAGATTTGTAGGTAGCTTTGTTAATCTTGCTTTCGTCCTGCATTGCCTGAGCTTTTTCGTTTGAAATAATTTTACTGAAGTTTGGCAAAAGTTGGCAGAGGAATATGGTGCTCCTGTGGGTCAACCAGCAGGTTTAGATTAGGGTTTTGTGCTGCTATCTGTGTTCCTGGTAGACACTGCATGCCTCAGTCCATTAACACTTGTTTATAACACTATAAACATATCATTAAACACTTATAGTAACAATACTGTCAGATTTGTAGGTAGCTGTGCAAAGTACTGGAATTTCCTCTTCTACACTCTAAAAAGAAGTTGGTAAATTTAACTGAGATTTTGTGGTAGTAGTTGTAAAAAAATATTTGTACTAAGGTAGCTACTACATATGTCCGAGTATGCAGTAACTGTTAGGAGTTAGGCCTCATTTGTTCCTTACCATAAAGCCTTCGTTAACTGTAAAGTCTTTTATCCGATATAATCACTTTGCCTAGGTAACCAAGAAGTAGTCAGACTGTTTGCAATGTATGTCATAGTACCTGACTGTAAGATTTGCAGGTAGCTGTGTTAAGCACTGGAATTTCCTCTTGTCTGCCCTTTAACCCTGTTAGCTTGTGTATTGTATGTAGGTGTAATTATGTTTCAACAATGGAGGACAAAAGTTTGAGAACATCAGCAGTACATGTACATGTAGTACATCCTGTGGTAACACACTGCAATTTTCTACAGATATGGACTTTCTTGAGGACAGACACCACCCACAACAAACAGCAAGTGCTGGCTATTCGCCCAGAAGGTGTACCTTCTTTGAGGCCAGCCAGTGTACACTACATTCAAAAAGCTGTGAGGGATGCCAACATTGGGGTCAAGTCTGACAGGAAAGACTTCCTGGAAGGCATCCCAGAGCCAGGGGAAGTCATTTCCAAGGTACATTACCTTGTGTATATTGATGTATGTCACACAAACTATCACAGATTTTTAGTATATCAATGGTACATCTTGGGAAAAACACAGTGTTTCAATACACTACCACTGATTTGCTAATATGTTACAAGTTGCATACATGTAGTATGTGTCTGCGTTCAAACAAACCCTCATAGATATGTAGCTACATGTCCATCATGCTATACAATTGTTCTCATTCCAGGTGTCAAGAGCAACAGGGGCTAAGCAGAAGAGGTGCATCCTGGTCTACCTGCAAAACCTTTCCACCAGTGTGAAAGCAGACCTAGTACGAGGTACGTGTATACAAACCCATTATTATTTTTATTATTCTTGGACTCATCTCAGCTAATTGACAGTACTTTAGCAGGTGTATAGGGACTGTTATGACACTAGGTGCTATGGGTGTGAATACGTACATGTGTGGTACTGCTGATGGTTAACTGACAAATGTCATAATCCTACATCTAACTGTTACAGTGAGCTCCAGTAGTACCAGTACTAGTGCACATCAGAAAGATGACATTTCTGAGGCCGACAGCGAAATGGACTGGGAAAGAGCCAGCAGACATATTGAGGCCATTGAGGCTGATGAGCTAGGTGTGGGGAGTGAGATAACTACGGAAGAAACACCCACAGAACAGCACACCACACCACCACCAGAAGTGCAAGGCCAGATCCCCGAACAAACCATCACAGCTCGGCACACCACACCACCACCAGAAGAGCAAGGCCAAATCCCCGAACAAACCATCACAGCTCGGCACACCACACCACCACCAGAAGAGCAAGGCCAAATCCCCGAACAAACCATCACAGCTCGGCACACCACACCACCACCAGAAGAGCAAGCCTCAGGTTCAGGAGAGCAAGGCATACACGAACGAAAAGAAACAGCAAAAAAGCTGGGGGGAAAACGATCACTACCACCCGATCCCAGCTCCACGGTTGGAAAAAGGACCCGACGAGCAACCGGTCGGATGCCTGAGTGGTCCAAAACGCTCTTTGCAAAGGACATACTCCAACAAGATTAGCTCATATTATGATGTTATCTGTTAGATCTTTTTCGACCATGAATTCCTTGTATATTTTTGTCAGGCAGTAGCTGTTAAGCAATTTAAGTTTATCGTGCATATGACATTGTATTTGACCATTTCATATAATTAGCTAGCTGTTGAACTTAATCTGTTGTACAATCCCTATCGAAAATACGTTTACTGTCACTGAGGCCTAGGTGAACATTTATATTGAAAAAAAATAATGTCACTGACTGATCTACAGTATGACATTGTGTTAATTGGAATGTTACTCAACAAAAGTAACTGACTGGATATAGCTACTCTGACCTGAAAGGTACTGTACATGTAAGGCTTCGTGGAAGAACAAAGCTTTTTGTCTTCAAAGGCTGGCTATGCAGTGGAAGAACAAAGCTCTTTGTCTGTGGAACAGTAAGTAAGCTCATTGTCTGTGGAACAGTAAGTAAGCTCAAAAGTCACTAGCACCAGCTATAGTCTGACAATTCAAGAACAACTACAGTTGTAGAGTGCAGTCTATGATGAAGTTTGCATACTTATTCATCTTCATTGCTCTTCTTAGTGTCAGTCAAGCTGGACTTCCTACAGATTGGCATGGATACATAGCTGTACTTATCCAAAAACATTCGAAGTGTCCTTTTGCTCCAGTAGTTATCCATGCTCCAGTCCCACCACCATGGGTACCAACTTTATTGCCTGGACACTCTTGCCCATCTGTAACTACGACCACTGCTGTTTCCTCTCAGCATAGTACTGCTGTACCTCCACCTATGACTGCAACCGTTCCATCAGTACAGCACTACTTCCTTCCAGATGTACTGATTTGGGATCCACTTCACCAGTACCCACAACCATTCAGAGTTCCACTTCAGTGCCCTGAAGATGGTTGTAATCTACCGATGCAGTTCCTAACCTGGCAAGATGGTTCAAAAGTGCGATATCAGCCAAGAACACTCTATGGCATTAACGGAATAGTTCGTCTTGTTGGCCAGATATTTCGATGTTCCTGTGGACACTTGGTCACTAACTATGATCCTCGACTGTTAAGCATCTTCCCAGACAGATCTTGCTTGCCATTTATGTTGCTACACAAATGTGGTTTGACCGTGGAGCTCATTAACTTCATTTTTGCACTAGCATCACAAGGCACATCCTTTAAGGATATACATCAAGCAATCAAGGGCAGCTGTGAAGCTAGGTATTACCAGTCCCAAATAGCTTACTGGTGCGCTGGTCCAGGATATGGTTTAGGTCAATCATCCTGCATGCCAGCACTACCAGTCACATTTCCTGAAATTGCACAACAAACAATAAGCAACGATATCATTATGAATAGCTTTGTGGTAAAATTCAAGGAGTTGGAGAATCTCTTTGCTACAACAATGTCTTCTCTGACAGGAACTCACTTGAGCTGCGATCATACATTCAAACTTGCTAAACACATTGGGATAATGAGGGATGGCTGTTGGGTTCCCCAGTATGATTCATTGTTCATAATCGTAAATGATCATGGAGAAGTACTGTTCTGGCAGCTTACCATGGGAACAGCATTTGGCATCGTCCAAGATGGATTGCAAGGGCTCACACACCGAATGAACAAACAAAGAAAGCTAGTGGAAATGATTATGATTGACAATTGCTGTACATGGAGAAGTAAACTAATAGGCATGTTTGGAGACCAAGTTGAAGTAAAGCTAGATTTATTCCATGCAGTAAAGCGTGTTTCCTCGGCTGCTTCTAAAAAGCATCTAGCTTTCCATGCATTCTTGCAAGATTTTCGGTTAGTTTTCCGTAGTTTGGGTGACAATGGTTTACATAGAGAAAAGCCTACACCTCCACCAAATGTGCTGTTGTCTAATTTTGATTCATTCCTGGCCAAGTGGACTAATGTTTCTCAACAAATGGCACAACCCATCCTTACCCAAGCTGTGCATCAGCAAATCGAGCAGCTCAGAAAACACATGGAGAAAGGCTGTTTAAGTGGTGTTCCGCCTGGATTGGGAACAAATAAAAATGAAAATTTGCATCGTTGTCTTAATAAACGCCTTGCTGGACAGAGACTCGGAGTGGATTTAGCAGTTGCTTTACTAAGCACATTCTTTCACTTCTGGAACACTAAACGACGAGAAGGATACAACCTTTTACCTATAGCTGAATTTTACAAGTCCCTATCACAGCACTTCAGAATTTGTGTAGAAAGCGGACAAAGCCTTTCCAGACCTTTGCCTGATGAGAACACAAAATTCGGTATTGGAACATCACACCAGCGTCAATTTTCAGAGGAACAACTTGGCACTGCTTTCAAAGGTAAATCAAATGCTATTCAGACCATCTGGCAACTTCATGAAATAAGAAACGATCTTAATGAGGAAGATGTGCTTTTGAAAGATTCACTAGAAGTAACAGTTGGTGATACAGTGGACATCGTCCGATATGCAATGAGCTGCTTACACCTGGAAGAATGCATTGATGCACTCTCTGATACTCACCCTCCAGTTGGAAGAATTTGTCCTTTTGGCTTGGATAGGCCAAGACTTATTGAAACTACACACCATAATGAAGAAGACCATGTAGCCAATGCAAGACTTACCTCTGTTCTTTCATCATATCATCTGACTATGTTTGAGGCCCCAGCAGATGGAGACTGCTTATTTCATTCTGTAGCTGTCCACCTTAAGAGGATGCTATGTGCACCAGAAGGACATGAGACACAGGTTTTGAATTACATTCAATCACTTGGGTTAAAATCTAATATGCACACAGATGAAATGATAGTGCTTCTGAGAAGGCTTCTTGTGGATGAATGGCTGACACAAAGAAGCAGATATGTAGCATTCTTTGATAAAGCTTTGCCACGGAATTTTGAACAGGAGGCAGCTACATATGACAAGAGAGGTGTTTTTTCCTCTGAGTTGGGAGATACTGTAATTCTTGGACTTTCCAATGTACTGTGCTTACAAATTATTGTGTTTACATCAATAGCCTTGATGCCTATTGTACCGGTGCATCCTCATAATGTAATCTCTGGAAACACCCCAATTCTTTTAGCATTCAAGCACACTGGTCCTGGACATTACAACCCGGTCTTTCCAGACCTAAATGAGGAATGTACTCTTGAACACACAGTAGATCACACAGATGCCACAAAACGATTGAAGAAATGTCGCTGTGGTCGTGGAGGAAATGCAAAAGACACGACACGACGCAATTGCTCTAAGAGTAGTGAATATAGTTCTTGGTGCCCTTGTCTGAAACAAAATGTTGCCTGCACTGAGGTGTGCCAATGTTTAAACTGTGATAATCCCCATGGCCAAAGTGCAAACATTACACTAGCCTCTCAAACATGCCGAAAGAGACCACGGCACCCTGAGCAGGACCTAACCAGGACAGCTGGGATAACAGCTATGAAAAGGTTCGAAGAGCAGCCACTTTGTGGACGATGGACCCCTTCAGAACATTATCTGTTGCAAGGCATTGTGTGGAAGATTAAAAGTAAAACTCCAAGTGCAAAGGTAGAGAAACACATTGCTCTCATTAGAAAACTTTATACGTTAGCTGTTGCCTTCATTAAAGACAACCATCTGTCTGTATCTACAACAGTGAAGACAGAAGGCCAAGTACAGGCAAAGTTGCAGCACCTTGCTAAAGAACAAGACATTCTACAACAATGTGGCACCACTAGTTTCCTCCCTTCTGTCACAGACTGATCATGGAATGGTTGTGAATGCGTATTTCCTGCCGTTGATATTTCTATATCACTTACTGCTACCCGTACATCACAGCACGTATTTTTGGTTCTGTCCAACACACACTTATGTTGTGAGTATAACTATGTTACCAGTATATAATTGTGTTGTGTTTCTTGCAAAGAAAAAGAACACTGTTGAGTATATAGACACAATGGAGAGAGTGGAGACAGTAGTGACAGGAGACAGTAGTGACAGTGGAGACAGTAGTGACAGAGGAGACAGTCGTGACAGGAGACAGTAGTGACAGTGGAGACAGTAGTGACAGAGGAGACAGTAGTGACAGTGGAGACACTAGAGACAGAAGTGACAGTGGTGACAGTAGTGACAGTGGAGACAGTAGTGACAGTGGAGGCGGTAGAGACAGTGGAGACAGTAGTGATAGTGGAGACTGTAGTGACAGCAGAGACAGTAGTGACAGTAGTGACAGCGGAGACAGTAGTGACAGCAGAGACAGTAGTGACAGCAGAGACAGTAGTGACAGTGGTGACAGTAGTGACAGTGGAGACAGTAGTGACAGTAGAGACTGTAGTGACAGTGGAGACAGAGGAGACAGTAGTGTCAGTAGTGACAGTGAAGACAGTAGTGACAGCAGAGACAGTAGTGACAGTGGCGACAGTAGTGACAGTGGAGACAGTAGTGACGGTGGAGACTGTAGTGACAGTGGAGACAGTAGTGACAGTGGAGACAGTAGTGACGGTGGAGACTGTAGTGACAGTGGAGACAGTAGTGACAGCAGAGACAGTAGTGATAGTGGTGACAGTAGTGACAGTGGAGACAGTAGTGACAGTGGAGACTGTAGTGACAGTGGAGACCGTAGTGACAGTGGAGACTGTAGTGACAGTGGAGACAGAGGAGACAGTAGTGTCAGTAGTGACAGTGGAGACAGTAGTGACAGTGGAGACAGTAGTGACAGCGGAGACAGTAGTGACAGTGGAGACAGTAGTGACAGTGGAGACAGTAGTGACAGTGGAGACAGTAGTGACAGTGGAGACAGTAGTGACGGTGGAGACAGTAGTGACAGCGGAGACAGTAGTGACAGTGGAGACAGTAGTGACAGGAGACAGTAGTGACAGCGGAGACAATAGTGACAGTGGAGACAGTAGTGACAGCAGAGACAGTAATGACAGTGGTGACAGTAGTGACAGTGGAGACAGTAGTGACAGTGGAGACTGTAGTGACAGTGGAGACAGTAGAGACAGTGGAGACAGTAGTGACAGTGCTCAGTCTGCATAAGGAGTTGGTGGTCATATTAATTTCATATTAATTACTTTTGGTGTGTACAACACCAAGTCTCAGCCACAATTATGGCCACAGGTTTGGAGTCTGTAGAAGTAGAAAAAGCTTCTTCGGACCACTACACCAGGAATTAGTCGTTGTTCAATGGTAGTTTGAAGTGTGCATTGATGCCGACCGAATGGAAGTCATCGCAAAGGTTTTTTTTATTCTAACCCGAAGTTCAGCAGCAGAAGTTTCAAAATTGCCGACGTTTCGACTGCAGTGTTGCAGTCTTTCTCAAGGCATGGCAATACAGTACAAAAACGGCTTTAAATTCTGAAACTCTAGACTAACTGTCAGTCAAAGACTAGGCAGAGTTCTGGCATCTTCCCTTGCTCTTCGGCATAATAGCATTGGAGTGTATTGAGTTTTTGCTGTGAGTGTTTAGTAGACAAAACAGCTATTGGCGTCTACCAGCTGTGAAAGACTGCGTGTGGTCTCTATAGGGACGCAAACGAAGTCCGTACATTGAATTTCCAGCAGTTCTGAACCGGAAAGCGTAGACGGTAAGCTTTGAGTGTATTAGCAAGCCTTAAAGTTAGCGTGGTAGCTAGAAGCTATGTACGTAGTGGGGAGAGACGTGCAGTGACTTGTCTTTGTAATGATGCCCACATAATATTAACCCCCTGAACGCGGTGAGCGTATATATACGCTCGAAAATTACTTCCGCGTATCGCGGCGAGCGTATATATACGCTCGCTATAATAAGTGCTACGGGTCAGACCCTTCCAATTTAGTGGCACGCGTGACACTTTAGGGGGATAACCCTACGGTCTTTAGCAATCGATCTAAAGCTCCACCCCCGCCACAAGTCGTTCGAAGCGTTCACTTGACGCTTAGTTGTGTAGCACAGTTGGTACGCGGCAAAGGCGCGGGTAGCGTCTACAAGGCTTTTGAAGCCAAAAACGCCGAGTATGGCTGTAGTCAGAGCGCTAGGCCTTAGGTACAGATCCAGCACTTAGTAACAGAGCCGGCACGAAGTAACAGAAGCGACTCACCACTGTAGTTGAGGGGACAGACACTCGAAAATGGCGACTACCAAGGTTAGCTTTAGTGCTGCCGTTTGTATTCGCTCTTCTGCAATAGTAGGGACTTTAGCACACCAGCTACACACTAAACAGCAATAGTTTTACACTTACTGGCTTCCAGTGTTGCCGTTCAGCACGCAAAATAGCCTACAACTCTACAAAACTGCGAGCACATGCAACGTAGACAAAAATTAAATTGGCTTCCGCGTGACGCGGAAGTTATGAATAATTAAGTACCGCGCTCAAAGGGTTTATGGAAGTTGTGATAGATAATCAAGTTCATCAAAATTATATGGCAATTCCTATTTAAAATGCTGCTCAAAAACTGAGTCAACTGTGCCATGTACTAGTCCTCCATTTCACCTCCATCTCTCTTCCCCTTGATCATGTTTTTAATTTGTCCTGTATTTGTTTGGCATTTCTTTGTAGCCCATAGTATACCAAGAATTGACGGCAGTCTGCCAATGATGGTACGCTGGCAGACTCAACGAACGATTGAAAGTGGAATCCTATTGTGTCTTCCTCATCTGCCGTGAATGGCTGCCTTTCACCTAGAAATGAAATGTAAGTTTGCTAAATTCCAGTCAAGCATTATTAACAGTGAATTACTTGAGTAAGACAATTGCTGTTTTCTGTTTCGTTACGAGCAGATTCTAGGCTATTATATTGTACATCATAAGGGTCCCCACCGAAAATGATCTAGTGTTGTATGTAAACGTAATAGTATTGTGTGGATGGTTACCTCGTTTTTTGGGTTTTGTTGGGTGGCCGTCAGCTGGGAATTGCTGTCCTTCAGCTGGAGAAAAGAAACATAATAAGCAGTATATGTCTCTTGCTTATAGTCCTAAAAATGGTGTGACCTAATAAACTGCATTCGCAAAACACCAAATGCCACCCTTCATGAAGATAAACCCATAAACCACCGTTTTGCGATGGTCATTAATTGTTTTTATGAATCTAAATCATGTCCTAGAGAATTCTTGGCTAGTGCATTTAACACCATAGGGACCCCCTCCAAATGTTTTCAAGCGCAGTACGTGACATAGCGTTTTAATATTTGTGTAGAAGATTACCTCGTTTTCTCTCTAGTAGTGGGTTGGCCACTGGGATTTCCCTTTCTTTAGCTGGAAGAAAGAAACGTATTACTAATACTAGTAATGGGATTATCCATAGTCAGGAGTTGTGCCATACATAGCATTGACCTCAGTCATCAAAGATTGCAGCTGGATTTGTCATATACACATCCTGACACTGAGGTTAGTTTCTATCATAACAACCTGGTTTGTAATTTCCCACCTAAGCCCACCTTTCAGCAAGAACAATCTGGTTATTAAACATGTTTGAGTGACATATATCCCTCCGATCAGTTAAACTCAATGACCACCGCATTTTTGATTGTCACTGTTTTTGAGAGTCTAAATCATGTTATAGAGTTGCAAAAAGTCTTGGCTAGTGCATTTTACACCATAGGAACACCCTCCGAAGACTTTCAAGCGTAGTTTATGACATAGTATTTTAATATTTGCGTAAATGGTTACCTTTTTTTTTCTGGTAGTGGGTGGCCCTCAGGAATTTCCCGCCTTCCAGCTGGAAGAAAGAACATACAAACTGAATCTCAGAGTTGCAAAAATTCTCGGTTAGTGCATTTAACACCATAGGGACCCCCTCCAAATGTTTTCTAGCGCAGTACGTGACAGAGTATTTTAACATTTGCGTAGAATATTACCTCATTTTCTCTCTAGTAGTGGGTTGGCCACTGGGATTGCCCTCTCTTTAGCTGGAAGAAAGAACGTATTACTAATGCTAGTGAAGCAGTAATGGCATAATCCATAGTCAGGAGTTGTACCATACATAGCAAATCATACTACCCTTACAATGGTTAGTTTCTATCATAAAAAAACTGTGAAGCTTCAATAAGGACATAAGTCCTTACATAAACAACATGTTTGAGGGACATATGCCTATTGTTATAGCTATAAGAACTATGTGTGAACTATGTGTCAACAAAATTTGTGAGTCTTAAACCCACCTGCAAGAGTAAGATAGATGTAATTCCGGTGCTGCTGCTGCTCCCGGTGCTACTGCTGCTCTCGGTACTGCTGCTGCTCCCGGTGCTGCTGCTCCCGGTGCTGCTGCTCCTCCCGGTGCTGCTGCTGCTCAGTATCTAAATGTGAGTATCGCGAATATGTTTACTGCCCCATTGTAAGTCAGTAGATACTATACTAATTAATTACCACCTTCACTCAATCATAGAGCTTCATAACCATGGAAAATTATCAACATGTAAAAAGTAACCAGTTATTAGAATTACATGTACCTACCTCCATTGTTTTCATGATCTGGAAGGCCTGAATGGCTGTCTTCTCTGCCACGTAGGCCTGGTAGTACCTGAAATTTAAGTTGAAAGTTATTAGTTTTCGCCAACCTAGTAGTCAAAAGTTACAGCATACCTCTGTGAGGTGGAGGGTGTGTGGGTCATGTGACGACTCACCACCTCCATCTCCTGCTGGGAGCTTTGGGCTACCACGGAGGTGGCTCCCTTTCTCCGAAATCTAGACAATAAAATCAATTCAAGTACTTCTGTATATGTAAAGTAGAATGGATGCTGTTTTACCTGGTGGCACTTGGTAGGGGCTGAATTCCCAGCTCCCTGGTAAGGGCATTTACCAAGCTGTAGTAATGCCTCAGAGGAGCACCCTTACCAGTCAGTAGGAAATACTTGAGCTGGGAATTCAGCTGCGGTCGCACGTGATGGAGATAAAGGTCAAAGATTTGTACACTTTCGTCCTCCAGGACCGGATCGGCGACGTGTGTTGGAGTCAGGTAGGCTGAGCGGTTGTGTGTAGTTCTCCCCCGCCCCTGTCCGGTGAATAGTGTTCGAGTCTTGTAGGCAGGGCGGTTGAGTGTATGTTACCCCCTCCCTGACCAGAAACTTGTGTTCGAGTCTTGTAGGCAGGGCGGTTCTATGTCACCCCTTTTCCCCTCCCTTACTGGCGACTTGTGTTCGAGTCTTGTAGGCAGGGCGGTTCTATGTCACCCCTTTTCCACTCCCTGACTGGCGACTTGTGTTCGAGTCCTGTAGACAGGGCAGTTGTGTGTATGTCAACCCTCCCCCCTCCTTGACCGGCGACTTGTGTTTGAAACTTGTAGGTAGGGCAGTTGTGTGTAGTTCCCCCCCCCCCCCACCGACCAGCGACTTGTGTTTGAGTCATGGAGGCAGGGCGGTTGTGTGTAGTTCCCCGTCCCTCCCCTCCCACCCCCCCCCCCCCTTCCTGACTGGCGACTTCTGTTCGAGTCTTGTGGGCAGAGCAGTTTTGTGTAGTTCTCCCCCGCCCCGGCCCGGCGACGTGTGTTGGAGTCAGGTAGGCTAAGCGGTTGTGTGTAGTTGTCCCTCGCCCTTGACAGGTGAATAGTGTTCGAGTCTTGTAGGCAGGGCGGTTGAGTGTATGTTACCCCCTCCCTGACCAGAAACTTGTGTTTGAGTCTTGCAGGCAGGGCAGTTGTGTGTATGTCATCCATTCCCACCTCCCTGACCGGCGACTTGTGTTCGAGTGTTGTAAGCAGGGCAGTTGTGTGTAGTTCCTCCCCCCCCCCACCGACCAGCGACTTGTGTTTGAGTCATGGAGGCAGGGCGGTTGTGTGTAGTTCTCCCCCTCCCTTACTGGCGACTTGTGTTCGAGTCTTGTAGGCAGGGCGGTTCTATGTCACCCCTTTTCCCCTCCCTGACTGGCGATTTGTGTTCGAGTCCTGTAGACAGGGCAGTTGTGTGTATGTCACCCCCTCCCCCCTCCTTGACCGGCGACTTGTGTTTGAAACTTTTAGGTAGGGCAGTTGTGTGTAGTTCCCCCCCCCCCCCCCCCCACCAACCAGCGACTTGTGTTTGAGTCATGGAGGCAGGGCGGTTGTGTGTAGTTCCCCGTCCCTCCCCTCCCACCCCCCCCCCCTTCCTGACTGGCGACTTCTGTTCGAGTCTTGTGGGCAGAGCAGTTTTGTGTAGTTTTCCCCCGCCCCAGATCGGCGACGTGTGTTGGAGTCAGGTAGGCTGAGCGGTTGTGTGTAGTTCTCCCCCGCCCCTGTCCGGTGAATAGTGTTTGAGTCTTGTAGGCAGGGCGGTTGAGTGTATGTTACCCCCTCCCTGACCAGAAACTTGTGTTTGAGTCTTGCAGGCAGGGCAGTTGTGTGTATGTCATCCATTCCCACCTCCCTGACCGGCGACTTGTGTTCGAGTGTTGTAAGCAGGGCAGTTGTGTGTAGTTCCTCCCCCCCCCCCCACCGACCAGCGACTTGTGTTTGAGTCATGGAGGCAGGGCGGTTGTGTGTAGTTCTCCCCCTCCCTTACTGGTGACTTGTGTTCGAGTCTTGTAGGCAGGGCGGTTCTATGTCACCCCTTTTCCCCTCCCTGACTGGCGACTTGTGTTCGAGTCCTGTAGACAGGGCAGTTGTGTGTATGTCACCCCCTCCCCCCTCCTTGACCGGCGACTTGTATTTGAAACTTGTAGGTAGGGCAGTTGTGTGTAGTTCCCCCCCCCCCCCTCACCGACCAGCGACTTGTGTTTGAGTCATGGAGGCAGGGCGGTTGTGTGTAGTTCTCCCCCTCCCTTACTGGCGACTTGTGTTCGAGTCTTGTAGGCAGGTTGTATGTCACTCCTAGGGCCCTAGCTGGCGACTTGTGTTCGAGTCTTATAGGCAGGGCAGTGTGTGTATGTCACCCCCTCCCCCCTCCCTTACCGGCGATTTGTGTTAGAGTCTTGTAGGCAGGGCGGTTGTGTGTAGTTCTCCCGCACCCTTGACCGGTGACTTGTGTTCTAGTCTTGTAAATAGGGCAGTTGGGTGAATGTCATCCCCTCCATAATCGGAGACTTGTGTTCGAGTCTTGTAGGCTGAGCGGTTGTAAGTCAATCCTTCCCCCCTCCCTGACTGGCGACTTGTGTTTGAGTCTTGTAGGCAGGGCGGTTGTATGTCACCCCTTCCCCCCTCCCTGACTGGCGACTTGTGTTCGAGTCCTGTAGACAGGGTTGTTGTGTGTATGTCACCCCCTCCCCCCTCCTTGACCGGCGTCTTGTGTTTGAAACTTGTAGGCAGGGCATTTGTGTGTAGTTCCCCGTCCCTCCCCCCCCCCCCCCCCTTCCTGACTGGCGACTACTGTTCGAGTCTTGTGGGCAGAGCGTTTGTGTGTAGTTCTTCCCCGCCCCTGACCGGCGACTTGAGTCTTATAGGCAGGGCGGTTGTGTGTATGTCACTCCTAGGGCCCTACCTGGCTACTTGTGTTCACGTTTTATAGGCAGGGCGGTTGCGTGTATGTCACCCTCTCCCCCATCCCTTATCCACGACTTGTGTTAGAGTCTTGTAGGCAGGGCGGTTGTGTGTAGTTCTCCCGCGCCCCTGACCGGCGACTTGTGTTTGAGTCTGAGTCTTTTAGGCAGGGCAGTTGTATGTCACCCCCCTCCCTGATCGGTGACTTGGGTTCGAGTCTTGTAAGCAGGGCGGTTGTGTGTATGTCACCCCTTCCCCCCTCCCTGACTGGCGACTTGTGTTCGAGTCTTGTAGGCTGGGCGGTTGTAAGTCACCCCTTCCCCCCTCCCTGACTGGCGACTTGTGTTCGAGTCTTGTAGGCAGGGCTGTTCTATGTCACCCCTTTTCCCCTCCCTGACTGGCGACTTGTGTTCGTGTCCTGTAGACAGGGCAGTTGTGTGTATGTCACCCCCTCCCCCCTCCTTGACCGGCGACTTGAGTTTGAAACTTGTAGGTAGGGCAGTTGTGTGTAGTTCCCCGTCCCTCCCCCCCCCTTCCTGACTGGCGACTTCTGTTCGAGTCTTGTGGGCAGAGCAGTTTTGTGTAGTTCTCCCCCGCCCCGGACCGGCGACTTGTGTTGGAGTCATATAGGCAGGGTGGTTGTGTGTATGTCACTCCTAGGGCCCTAGCTGGCGACTTGTGTTCAGGTTTTATAGGCAGGGCGGTTGTGTGTATGTCACACCCTCCCCCATCCCTTATCCACGACGTGTGTTAGAGTCTTGTAGGCAGGGCGGTTGTGTGTAGTTTTCCCGCGCCCCTGACCGGCGACTTGTGTTTGAGTCTTGTAAGCAGGGCAGTTGTGTGTATGTCATCCCCTCCCTAATCGGAGGCTTGTGTTTGAGTCTTTTAGGCAGGGCAGTTGTATGTCACCCCACTCCCTGATCGGTGACTTGGGTTCGAGTCTTATAAGCAGGGTGGTTGTGTGTAGGTCTCCCCCTCCCTAATCGGAGACTTGTGTTTTGAGTTTTGTAGGCAGGGCAGTTGTGTGTAGATCTCTCCTGCCCCTGACCGGCGACTTGTGTTTGAGTGTTGTAGGCAGGGCAGTTGTTTGTATGTCACCCCCTCCCCCCTCCCTGATCGGCAAATTGTATTTGAGTGTTGTAGGCTGGGCGGTTGTAAGTCACCCCTTCCCTTTCTCCCTGACCGGCGACTTGTGTTTACAGAGGTTTACAAGTTGGTTTTCCACAGGAGAAGGCAGAGTCACTGCCAAGACAAGTATTTAACACACACACGCATACAGGCAGTATACAGTTTGTGTCTGTTAGACACAAACACATTCAGCCTGGCCAAATGCACAGTCTGTTCAGCCTCACGAGGTTAACAAGCTCCATCGATATAGTCTTGCTCTGGCCATTGGTGTAGCCATGTAAGAATCCACCACGTGTGGCTGTTGCCAACGTAATAATACGCTGGTCCTTAACAAAGAGCATGTTCAAACATTTATCACTCACAGTTGTTTGGATATACATGTATATACACAACTTACGAGGAGTAATTCTATTGCTCCCTTCTTTTCCACCACGTTATGCCAATCTACTGACTCTACCATTCCATCTAGTAAGGTTGTGTCCCATATGCGTCGGCAGTCGGGACACTCCGTCCGCTTTATGGTCATCCCCTCGCAGAACTTGACAGTCATTTTTAAGCGGGAGATTGTGCTGGAGGTGATTGGACGGAACACAGACCCCTCCACCCACGTCTTAAATACGGCCAAACTAGCCAAAGAGTGGGCTTTGATTGCGAAATAGAACAGAATGCCTGTTACACCTTCAAAATACACCTTGCAAGGGGGTATTACGGAACAGGCACAATAAGATACGTATGTATGTATATGTGCACAAGTCCTCAGTCGTTGCAAACAAACCATAACACAGATAGCTACTTCTGTTTCCAATCCCATTTCAATGCATGCTGCTATCATTTAACAGTTTTTGTCTTGTCTGTCCACTGCAGATCACCAACATGCGAGAATATTGCGGTTACACGCTCTAACTCTTCCCGCCTCAATTCCTTATGCGCTCTTGGGGCACACACACAGATGGAAGACACAGTACACAAGTACTTACCTGCCACTGTCCTTGTCCCCTCTTTCATACTCTTCGACCAATCTCTCAGCTCCTTCCATCCTCCCAATCTTCCTGATCGTCTCTCTTCTCCTCTCCATAGACTCTTCACACTCTAACACAATATGCCCTACATCCTCCACCTCCTCACTAGCATAAAAATACACATTTACCATCTGTACACATCTGGCACCTCTTCAACAACCCAACTGGCCCCATTGTAACCTAAATCTAATACTGTCAAACCCACTCTTCACTCCCTATACAATCTCAGACTGCTCAGAGTGAATGTCTTCTTGCACAAAATTGGCTAACACTGGGAACAAGAAAAGTGAATTCTATATATGAATTCGAATCTGGGAGAAGCCCAGTCCAGTATGTTCAGTAGGCATATTGTAATTGAAGTATGGTGCCATGCCACTTAAAAACTCCGCTGTACATGTGCTCATGCATGCAGATCAAGACACAAGAAAAGTGAATTCTATATTCAGTAGCCATATTGTATGTGAAGTGCCATGCCACTTACAAACTCTGTTGTGCTCAAGAAAAATGCAGATCAGGAAAAATTGTAGATAATATATATATGTAGTGAAGCGACATTTACATAGGATTAAAGTTTGTCGAGTTGCCAGCTTCTATATATAGCCTACACCAGAGACATGTAAAGAAATAGCTGAGCACTTTGTACGCTTATGCATGCTAGGGTGATGGTCTATCGCTATAGCATTACTACACTCCACTTACGAGGTCGTGATCGTCTGGCTGTTGTCCACTTCCCCACCTGCCAAACCTGCGCCTTGGCCTTGGCCCTGCCAGCCGGTAGCTGCGCCAGCGCCGTGGCCGGCGGCGCTTACGCCCGTGTCTGCAGGGAAAAGTAGAGTAGTGTAAGTCACTAAATGTCGACCACGTTGTGAACTTTCCGTCAAGGGTTCTATCTCAGCACTCAACTTTTCAAACCAAGTTATAATGCTACCATATCATGGCTGTACACCATTCTAATGTTAGTCAGTGAGTTCAATTCTTTATCGATGGTCGACTAGCGGTACGTATAATGTTCACTACATATATACTTTTGCAATATCGAATCTCACTGACAACCATGTGCACACCCAAGGCTTTCTCACTTTTCGCGATTTATTTCCACAGAAGGGTGAGACTACTTTATTTCTAGGTGACACTCCTATACAGTCTTTCTGTGCATTTTTGAAAGATTTTTCACCGAAACTGTGACCTGGAGCGGCATGAAGGTTAAATTACGTATGATAAGTTAACTACTACGCTTCTGCATATATTACATATTGTCGATCGTGACGGTCGACAATATGTGACATAAACTAAGTATTGTTTTATATAATATATATATAGTGGTGGACGTTAGGAGGTGGTTAAGAAACGGTGGTTTACGCTATATAGCTATAGTGCCAAACATCGCGAAAGAGATAATTTGGCAGTGCGAAATTCTGCATTCTGTCTGATAAAAGAGTATTATATTTATAGTGCAAACATGGAGGGAGATAGGTCATTTCACAGTGATTGTTTTGCAATGAAAAGAAAAGTATTTATAGTCATCAGTAGTGGTTCCTTTAATGGCAAAGTAGTTTGAAACGAACTGGATCTTGGCAGCACGAGTGATATAAGTCAAAGCAATGTTCTTTTGATTTGTGGTTTGCCGTTTTTAATACATTACCAGGCGTTCATACACATAGCACCAGTAACTGTCTGGGGTGCCTGATATCTTCTGGCAGGTGCACTGCATATTCTAGGTTCTGTGTACATGCAGAGGATATACAACCCCTCATGCAAGATTGCATGTTTCCACAGCAACTTGCTGAGGTAGTTGATGTGTTCCGTTTGCCATCCAGAGTATCGTAGGTAGTGAGAAAACACTAAGCTGTATATTCTCACGAGTAACATGAAACAAGCATACAAGTTTTAGCAGTGTGGGGCTGGGCACGTGACTAATGTAATATAGGCCCTCGCCATAATAGCAAGGTGGACTCATCTGTCTGCACCATACCACACAGGACTTTCTCATGCACTAGTTGTGACTACAGAATGTATGAGTGACCCCCCCCCCCAATCATACTACTGTAATTCAGCAGTCCACCTTAAAGCTGTTATTTAAAATAAGTGAATTGCAGACATGTGTAGATGGGTACAGCTACTTACATGACATTACATTACATTTATGTGTCTTGTGCGTTTTGAACTTGTCCTTTCTAAACTCTATTTCTCTCTCCTTCGCATGCTTGCGCGGGTGGGCAAGTATCTTGACATGCTGCATTTTTGTAAAATCCAGGACAGCGTAGGAAGTCTGTTCAGTTGATGGAGGGGGGTATTCATTGGTCTCTTTTTAAAACACCACCTCGTGGTATGGGAATTTTCGTGAGTGCTGTAAGCAGGGCAGTTGTGCGTAGTTCTCCCCCTCCCTTACTGGCGACTTGTGTTTGAGTCTTGTAGGCAGGGCGGTTGTATGTCACCCCTTACCCCCTCCCTGACTGGCGACTTGTGTTCGAGTCCTGTAGACAGGGCAGTTGTGTGTATGTCACCCCCTCCCCCCTCCTAGACCGGCGACTTGAGTTTGAAACTCGTAGGTAGGGCAGTTGCGCGTAGTTCCCCGTCCCTCCCCCCCCCCCCCCCCCCCCCCCCCCCCGGGGAAGGACGGGGGACTTGGGCATTGAACATCCTAGTAACGCCAGTTACTCGGAGACTATGATTCATTTTCTCTTCAATCTCACCATCTGTACACATCTGTTTAACAACACCTGCCAGGTGGTTTCTCCCACACCGGGAACTGGTGAACCAAGGAGAATTGTCCAATGGAGTTTTTTGTTTTGCATGCCAATAAAATGAACCTTTCTGAAAAGCGTCTGGGGGAAGCTTGCTACAGTAAAGTTGCAGTAGGTGTACGAAACACTTTTCCCCAAGCGACTCATCAGCAAAGTGCTTCACAACTTTGTTATCCGCTTTGTCTTTATAGCTACCACTTCGGTTCTTTGAGCCAAATTCAGTATAGCAAACGAAGTTCAATGACTTGCCGTTCTCATCCACGCTTCCAAATTCAAACTGAGACAGTTTAAGGTTATGGTGCTCCCTGCCGCCCCGCAAACAGAGATTCTTATCGTTAGCAAAAAACACAGCATTGAAGAGTGTTTTGGGGGAATGCACCCCCATTATGTTTAGGTCCCACAGCCTTTCCTCTTCCTCAATGCTGAACGGTTGGACGTGCTGCACTTGTGCACCGATCCCTTCCTCACGTCGTGCACGAGCAACGTTATCTCTCACTCCTCGCAGTCCTTTGAATCTCGGGTCATCTTCAGACAAGATGTTTGGCGGGTCAGACTGTTGCTCTTGCATGTATCGCTTAAGACCTGCGAGCAAAGAATCGATTGACTTGGAAGGGAATGGCTTCCCATCTTCACGGCGTGTTTCATACACGTAGGCTTGCAACCACGTATTCAGCTCACTAGCATCACATCGCTCGAGTAGGTCGGCAGGTACTGGGTCATCTGGCTTAGCCTCCATTCTCCACGATCTCCAAGCACAAAAATTGCGCACAGCCCAGCTAGTACTAGCCTTAGTGGCAACAGGAACACATCCCTTTGCAGCTGCCTCCAATTCTTCCACGCTCGTCGGTTTTCCAAATCGATTCGACTGCTTAAGTGGCTCCATAGATTCCGAGGTCTTTCGCTTCTTAGCTGCCTGCAAATTCTCCTTGCCGAACAATAAGTCCCACTCGGACATGCTATCGGGCAAAAGCCTAAGCTCCTCGGCAACTTCCTTTTCCCAGTTGATATTGGCGAAAAGATTAGGGGCAATCGGTTGTCCTGCACCATAGTCGTCAGCCAGAAAGTCCTCAAAGTTGATGTCAAACTCCATCTTGCTACACTCACTAGCAGAGACTCACTAGCCAACTACAGAAGCCGTACCAGTAGCAGACGCCATTGACGTCACTCGCATTGCTTAGCAACGCTGCCAACAGCCAATGAAAGCCATGCAACAAATTAGATAAAGCATGCCTACGCGGGGTATAGGCCAGTTATTGACACGGTTATGACGTAGAGCCCGAGGGCCGCAGGCCCGAGGGCTCTACGTCATAACCGTGCCAATATCTGGCCTATAACCCGCGTAGGCATGCTTTATCTAATACGTGTATGTCACTTCTAGGGCCCTAGCTGGCGACTTGTGTTCGAGTCTTGTAGGCAGGGCGGTTCTATGTCACCCCTTTTCCCCTCCCTGACTGGCGACTTGTGTTCGAGTCCTGTAGACAGGGCAGTTGTGTGTATGTCACCCCCTCCCCCCTCCTTGACCGGCGACTTGAGTTTGAAACTTGTAGGTAGGGCAGTTGTGTGTAGTTCCCCGTCCCTCCCCCCCCCTTCCTGACTGGCGACTTCTGTTCGAGTCTTGTGGGCAGAGCAGTTTTGTGTAGTTCTCCCCCGCCCCGGACCGGCGACTTGTGTTGGAGTCTTATAGGCAGGGTGGTTGTGTGTATGTCACTCCTAGGGCCCTAGCTGGCGACTTGTGTTCGAGTCTTATAGGCAGGGCAGTGTGTGTATGTCACCCCCTCCCCCCTCCCTTACCGGCGATTTGTGTTAGAGTCTTGTAGGCAGGACGGTTGTGTGTAGTTCTCCCGCGCCCCTGACCGGTGACTTGTGTTCTAGTCTTGTAAGCAGGGCAGTTAGCTGTATGTCATCCCCTCCATAATCGGAGACTTGTGTTCGAGTCTTGTAGGCTGGGCGGTTGTAAGTCACCCCTTCCCCCCTCCCTGACTGGCGATTTGTGTTTGAGTCTTGTAGGCAGGGCGGTTGTATGTCACCCCTTCCCCCCTCCCTGACTGGCGACTTGTGTTCGAGTCCTGTAGACAGGGCGGTTGTGTGTATGTGACCCCCTCCCCCCTCCTTGACCGGCGACTTGTGTTTGAAACTTGTAGGCAGGGCAGTTGTGTGTAGTTCCCCGTCCCTCCCCCCCCCCCCCCCCCCTTCCTGACTGGCGACTTCTGTTCGAGTCTTGTGGGCAGAGCAGTTTTGTGTAGTTCTCCCCCGCCCCGGACCGGGGATTTGTGTTGGAGTCAGGTAGGCTGAGCGGTTGTGTGTAGTTCTTCCCCGCCCCTGACTGGCGACTTGTGTTAGAGTCTTATAGGCAGGGTGGTTGTGTGTATGTCACTCCTAGGGCCCTAGCTGGGTACTTGTGTTCACATTTTATATGCAGGGCGGTTGTGTGTATGTCACCCCCTCCCCCATCCCTTATCCACGACGTGTGTTAGAGTCTTGTAGGCAGGGCGGTTGTGTGTAGTTTTCCCGCGCCCCTGACCGGCGACTTGTGTATGAGTCTTGTAAGCAGGGCAGTTGTGTGTATGTCATCCCCTCCCTAATCGGAGGCTTGTGTTTGAGTCTTTTAGGCAGGGCAGTTGTATGTCACCCCCCTCACTGATCGGTGACTTGGGTTGAGTCTTGTAAGCAGGGCGGTTGTGTGTAGATCTCCCCCTCCCTAATCGGAGACTTGTGTTTTGAGTTTTGAAGGCAGGGCAGTTGTGTGTAGATCTCTCCTGCCCCTGACCGGCGACTTGTGTTTGAGTCTTGTAGGCAGGGCAGTTGTGTGTATGTCACCCCCTCCCCCCTCCCTGATCGGCAACTTGTATTTGAGTGTTGTAGGCTGGGCGGTTGTAAGTCACCCCTTCCCTTTCTCCCTGACCGGCGACTTGTGTTTACAGAGGTATACAAGTTGGTTTCCACAGGAGAAGGCAAATAGGCAGTGACTCTTAATTATAAGAGTCACTGCCAAGACAAGTATTTAACACACACACACATACAGGCAGTATACACTTTGTGTCTGTGTGGGAAGGAAAAATAAACACATTCAGCCTGGCCAAATGCACAGTCTGTTCAGCCTCACGAGGTTAACAAGCTCCATCGATATAGTCTTGCTCTGGCCATTGGTGTAGCCATGTAAGAATCCACCACGTGTGGCTGTTGCCAACGTAATAATACGCTGGTCCTTAACAAAGAGCATGTTCAAACATTTATCACTCACAGTTGTTTGGATATACATGTATATACACAACTTACGAGGAGTAATTCTATTGCTCCCTTCTTTTCCACCACGTTATGCCAATCTACTGACTCTACCATTCCATCTAGTAAGGTTGTGTCCCATATGCGTCGGCAGTCGGGACACTCCGTCCGCTTTATGGTCATCCCCTCGCAGAACTTGACAGTCCTTTTTAAGCGGGAGATTGTGCTGGAGGTGATTGGACGGAACACAGACCCCTTCACCCACGTCTTAAATACGGCCAAACTAGCCAAAGAGTGGGCTTCGATTGCGAAATAGAACAGAATGCCTGTTACACCTTCAAAATACACCTTGCAAGGGGGTATTACGGAACAGGCACAATAAGATACGTATGTGTGATGTATATGTGCACAAGTCCCCAGTCGTTGCAAACAAACCATAACACAGATAGCTACTTCTGTTTCCAATCCCATTTCAATGCATGCTGCTATCATTTAACAGTTTTTGTCTTGTCTGTCCACTGCAGATCACCAACATGCGAGGATATTGCGGTTACACACTCTAACTCTTCCCGCCTCAATTCCTTATGCGCTCTTGGGGCACACACACAGATGGAAGACACAGTACACAAGTACTTACCTGCCACTGTCCTTGTCCCCTCTTTCATACTCTTCGACCAATCTCTCAGCTCCTTCCATCCTCCCAATCTTCCTGATCGTCTCTCTTCTCCTTTCCATAGACTCTTCACACTCTAACACAAAATGCCCTACATCCTCCACCTCCTCACTAGATTAAAAATACACATTTACCATCTGTATACATCTGGCACCTCTTCAACAACCCAGCTGGCCCCATTGTAACCTAAATCTAATACTGTCAAACCCACTCTTCACTCCCTATACAATCTCAGACTGCTCAGAGTGAATGTCTTCTTGCACAAAATTGGCTAACACTAGGAACAAGAAAGTGAATTCTATATATGAATTCGAATCTGGGAGAAGCCCAGTCCAGTATGTTCAGTAGGCATATTGTAATTGAAGTATGGTGCCATGCCACTTAAAAACTCCGCTGTACATGTGCTCATGCATGCAGATCAAGACACAAGAAAAGTGAATTCTATATTCAGTAGCCATATTGTATGTGAAGTGCCATGCCACTTACAAACTCTTGTGCTCAAGAAAAATGCAGATCAGGAAAAATTGTAGATAATATATATATATGTAGTGAAGCGACATTTACATAGGATTAAAGTTTGTCGAGTTGCCAGCTTCTATATATAGCCTACACCAGAGACATGTAAAGAAATAGCTGAGCACTTTGTACGCTTATGCATGCTAGGGTGATGGTCTATCGCTATAGCATTACTACACTCCACTTACGAGGTCGTGATCATCTGGCTGTTGTCCACTTCCCCACCTGCCAAACCTGCGCCTCGGTCTTGGCCTTGCCAGCCGGTAGCTGCGCCAGCGCCTTGGTCGGCGGCGCTTACGCCCGTGTCTGCAGGGAAAAGTAGAGTAGTGTAAGTCACTAAAATTTAATGTCGACCACGTTGTGAACTTTCTGTCAAGGGTTCTATCTCAGCACTCAACTTTTCAAACCAAGTTATAATGCTACCATATCATGGCTGTACACCATTCTAATGTTAGTCAGTGAGTTCAATTCTTTATCGATGGTCGACTAGCGGTACGTATAATGTTCACTACATGTATACTTTTGCAATATCGAATCTCACTGACAACCATGTGCACACCCAAGGCTTTCTCACTTTTCGCGATTTATTTCCACAGAAGGGTGAGACTACTATATTCCTAGGTGACACTCCTATACAGTCTTCCTGTGCATTTTTGAAAGATTTTTCACCGAAACTGTGACCTGGAGCGGCACGAAGGTTAAATTACGTATGATAAGTTAACTACTACGCTTTTGCATATATTACATATTGTCGATCATGACGGTCGACAATATGTGACATAAACTAAGTATTATTTTATATAATATATATATAGTGGTGGACGTTAGGAGTTGGTTAAGAAACGGTGGTTTACGCTATATAGCTATAGTGCCAATCATCGCGGAAGAGATAATTTGGCAGTGCGAAATTCTGCATTCTATCTGATAAAAGAGTATTATATTTATAGTGCAAACATGGAGGGAGATAGGTCATTTCGCAGTGATTGTTTTGCAATGAAAAGAAAAGTATTTATAGTCATCAGTAGTGGTTCCTTTAATGGCAAAGTAGTTTGAAACGAACTGGATCTTGGCAGCACGAGTGATATAAGTCAAAGCAATGTTCTTTTGATTTGTGGTTTGCCGTTTTTAATACATTACCAGGCGTTCATACACATAGCACCAGTAACTGTCTGGGGTGCCTGATATATTCTGGCAGGTGCAGTGCATATTCTAGGTTCTGTGTACATGCAGAGGATATACAACTCCACATGCATGATTGCATGTTTCCACAGCAACTTACTGAGGTAGCTGATGTGTTCCGTTTGCCATCCAGAGTATCGTAGGTAGTGAGAATACACTAAGCTGTATATACTCACGAGTAACAAGAAACAAGTTTTAGCAGTGTGGGGCTGGGCACGAGACTAATGTAGTATAGGCCCTCACCATAATAGCAAGGTGGACTCATCTGTCTGCACCATACCACACAGGAATTTCTCATTCACTAGTTGTGACTACAGAATGTATGAGAGTGACCCCCCCCCCAATCATACTACTGTAATTCAGCAGTCCACCTTAAAAAAAGCTGTTATTTAAAATAAGTGAATTGCAGACATGTGTAGATGGGTACAGCTACTTACATGACATATTACATTTATGTGTCTTGTGCGTGTTGAACTTGTCCTTTCTAAACTCTATTTCTCTCTCCTTTGCATGCTTGCGCGGGTGGGCAAGTATCTTGACATGCTGCATTTTGGTAAAATCCAGGACAGCGTAGGAAGTCTGTTCAGTTGATGGAGGGGGGTATTCATTGGGCTCTTTTTAAAACACTACCTCGTGGTATGGGAATTTTCGTGACTCTTGTCACAGAAGGGTGGCTGTATGTCACCCCTTCCCCCCTCCCTGACTGGCGACTTGTGTTCGAGTCCTGTAGACAGGGTGGTTGTGTGTATGTCACCCCCTCCCCCCACCGTGACCGGCGACTTGTGTTTGAAACTTGTAGGCAGGGCAGTTGTGTGTATGTCACCCCCTCCCTTACCGGCGACTTGTGTTAGAGTCTTGTAGGCAGGGCGGTTGTGTGTAGTTCTCCCCCGCCCCTGACCGGTGAATAGTGTTCGAGTCTTATAGGCAGGGCGGTTGAGTGTATGTTACCCCTTCCCTGACCAGACGCTTGTGTTTGAGTCTTGCAGGCAGGGCAGTTGTGTGTATGTCACCCCCTCCCTTACCAGCGACTTGTGTTAGAGTCTTGTAGGCAGGGCGGTTGTGTGTAGTTCTCCCCTGCCCCTGACCGGTGAATAGTGTTCGAGTCTTATAGGCAGGGCGGTTGAGTGTATGTTACCCCTTCCCTGACCAGACGCTTGTGTTTGAGTCTTGCAGGCAGGGCAGTTGTGTGTATGTCATCCATTCCCACCTCCCTGACCGGCGACTTGTGTTCGAGTGTTGTAAGCAGGGCAGTTGTGTGTAGTTCTCCCCCTCCCTTACTGGCGACTTGTGTTCGAGTCTTGTAGGCAGGGCGGTTGTATGTCACCCCTTACCCCCTTCCTGACTGGCGACTTGAGTTCGAGTCCTGTAGACAGGGCGGTTGTGTGTATGTCACCCCCTCCCCCCTCCTTGACCAGCGACTTGTGTTTGAAACTTGTAGGCAGGGCAGTTATGTGTAGTTCCCCGTCCCTCCCCCCCCCCCCCCCCCCTTCCTGACTGGCGACTTCTGTTTGAGTCTTGTGGGCAGAGCAGTTTTGTGTAGTTCTCCCCCGCCCCGGACCGGGGACTTGTGTTGGAATCAGGTAGGCTGAGCGGATGTGTGTAGTTCTTCCCCGCCCCTGACCGGCGACTTGTGTTAGAGTGTTATAGGCAGGGTGGTTGTGTGTATGTCACTCCTAGGGCCCTAGCTGGCTACTTGTGTTCACGTTTTATAGGCAGGGCGGTTGTGTGTATGTCACCCCCTTCCCCCTCCCTGACTGCCGACTTGTGTTGAGTCTTGTAGGCAGGGCAGTTGTGTATGTCACCCCCTCCCCCCTCCCTGACCGGTGACTTGTGTTAGAGTCTTGTAGGCAGGGCGGTTGTGTGTAGTTCTCCTGCGCCCCTGACCGGCGACTTGTGTTCTAGTCTTGTAAGCCGGGCAGTTGTGTATATGTCATCCCCTCCCTAATCGGAGACTTTTGTTCGAGTCTTGTAGGCAGGGCAATTGTATATCACCCCCTCCCTGATCGGTGACTTGGGTTCGAGTCTTGTAGGCAGGGCGGTTGTGTGTATGTCACCCCTTTCCCCTCCCTGATCGTCAACTTGTGTTCGAGTGTTGTAGGCTGGGCGGTTGTAAGTCACCCCTTCCCCCCTCCCTGACTGGCGACTTGTGTTCGAGTCTTGTAGGCAGGGCGGTTGTATGTCACCCCTTCCCCCCTCCCTGACTGGTGACTTGTGTTCGAGTCTTGTAGGCAGGGCGGTTGTATGTCACCCCTTCCCCCCTCCCTGACTGGCGACTTGTGTTCGAGTCCTGTAGACAGGGCGGTTGTGTGTATGTCACCCCCTCCCCCCTCCTTGACCGGCGACTTGTGTTTGAAACTTGTAGGCAGGGCAGTTATGTGTAGTTCCCCATCCCTCCCCCCCCCCCTTCCTGATTGGCGACTTCTGTTCGAGTCTTGTGGGCAGAGCAGTTTTGTGTAGTTCTCCCCCGCCCCGGACCGGCAACTTGTGTTGGAGTCAGGTAGGCTGAGCGGTTGTGTGTAGTTCTTCCCCGCCCCTGACCGGCGACTTGTGTTAGAGTCTTATAGGCAGGGCGGTTGTGTGTATGTCACCCCCTTCCCCCTCCCTGATCGTTGACTTGTGTTTGAGTCTTATAGGCAGAGCGGTTGTGTGTATGTCACTCCTTCCCCCTCCCTGACTGCCGACTTGTGTTGAATCTTGTAGGCAGAGCGGTTGTGTGTATGTCACCCCCTCCCCCCTCCCTTATCCACGACTTTTGTCAACTGAGGGAAAGGTCTCATTCACATGTAAATGTAGATGTATGGTAGTGGGGTTCCACTACATACAATGCTCAGTAGTGAATGGGGCGCTGTTCTCACAGATGTACTAGCTCTTGATCCACCAGTTATGGTCAATTTTGTAATCTTTCCTGAGGCAGATCTGGAGAAGCCTTCCATATGCTAAGTCTGAATCCCACCTTTAATGTACATTACCATGGCAACCACTTTTCCCCACGCTTATAGCACTCAAAGGAGGCCACATACAGGGATCATTGCTATGCCAATGTACATTAAATCAGTTAAAGGTCAGTTTGGGTGAGGGATTAAACTCCTCTCTTTGCCTTTACATTCCCTCACCCAAACTGACCTTTAACATAGGGAAGTCTTGTATTTACAGCTTGAGGGCATTTCCTAGAATTGAGGGCACCTACATGTGTTTGTCTGTGTGTGTGTATGTAAGGTTTATATGGAGCTTTTTGTCTGGCACCGGTATTGGTGCTCTACAAAGAAGACATCCTATCACAGATTATTTGTAATTTTGAGGCATATGAGGAATGGTCCTTAATTCTCACTGGTTGTGAAGTTTTGAACTTTACTTCGAAATGTTTCATTTCATGCTTTCATGTTTTCTATGTGTACAGTGTGGAAGGCAGAAAGTCTGTTTCTGGTTTTGAATTGCACTTTTCCACTGCTAGGTGCAAAAAAGGAGTACTTTTCTTTAAAATCCAGACTTAATTGACACCACCCTGAAGTGCAATAATGTTCCTAACTCTTTTTGTTGAAATTGGAGTGCATGCATATATTTCACTATGTGGAGTAAATCAAATATTTTCATTGAAATGATGGTTGTTCTAGACATTGGGATATAGTGGTGAGGGTGGGGAGTGTGGGCCGGGAAGGCTATTTCTCAAGCCTCCACCACACTCGACCCACCCCCAAAACTACAAAAAAAGAGAAAAGAATATGAGCAAATATGAGCAATTGGCCATGGGTGATCCAGGTGCTGATACAAAAGGTGGGATAATAGTGGTGGGGGTTGGGAGTGTGGGCCGGGAAGGCTATTTCTTGAGCCTCCACCACACTCGACCACCCCCAAAACTACAAAAAAAAAAAAAGAATTGTCCAATCAAAAGGTCCGTGGAGTGCTGAGGTGCATAAAAGGAGCGGTTGTTTTTACTGTTGTGGTATACATACCGGTTTAGTCATGACTTGCAGGACGGCATGTTCCACAAATATTTGTGGCACCTGTAACGAGAAGGAATAATGTATTATAGTGAATGTCTTCTTGCACAAAATTGACTAACACTAGGAACAAGAAAAGTGAATTCTATATATGAATTCGAATCTGGGAGAAGCCCAGTCCAGTATGTTCAGTAGGCATATTGTATGTGAAGTATGGTGCCATGCCACTTAAAAACTCTGTTGTACATGTGCTCATGCATGCAGAACAAGAAAAATTGTACATAATATATGTAGTGAAGCGACATTTTCATAAGATTAAAGTTTGTCGAGTTGGCAGCTTCTATATATAGCCTACACCAGAGACATGCAAAGAAATAGCTGAGTACTTTGTACACTTATGCATGCTAGGCTTATGGTCTATCGCTATAGCATTACTACACTCCACTTACGAGGTCGCAATCGTCTGGCTGTTGTCCACTTTCCCACCTGCCAAACCTGCGCTTCGGCCTTGGCCCTGCCAGCCGGCAGCTGCGCCGACGCCTTGGCCGGCGGCGCCCACGCCCGAGTGTGCAGGGAAAAGTAGAGTAGTGTAAGTCACCGAATATCGACCACGTTGTGAACTTTCTGTCAAGGGTTCTATCTCAGCACTCAACATTTCAAACCAAGTTATAATGCTACCATACCATGGCTGTACACCATTCTAATGTTAGTGAGTTCAATTCTTTATCGATGGTCGACTAGCGGTACGTATAATGTTCACTACATGTATGCTTTTGCAATATCGAATCTCACTGACAACCATGTGCACACCCAAGGCTTTCTCACTTTTCGCGATTTATTTCCACAGAAGGGTGAGACTACTTTATTTCTAGGTGACACTCCTATACAGTCTTCCTATGCATTTTTGAAAGATTTTTCACCGAAACTGTGACCTGGAGCGGTATGAAGGTTAAATTACGTATCATAAGTTAACTACTACGCTTCTGCATATATTACATATTGTTGACCGTGACGGTCGACAATATGTGACATATAAACTAAGTATTGTTTTATATATATATAGTGGTGGACGTTAGGAGGTGGTTGAGAAACGGTGGTTTACGCTATATAGCTATAGTGCCAAACATGCATGGAGGAAGAGATAATTTGGCAGTGCGAAATTCTGCATTCTATCTGATAGAAGAGTATTATATTTATAGTGCAAATGGATGGAGATAGGTCATTTCACAGTGATTATGCGAAATTCTGCAGAACTTTTTTGCAATGAAAAGAAAAGTATTTATAGTCATCAGTAGTAGATCTTGGCAGCACGAGTGATATAAGTCAAAGCAATGTTCTTTTGATTTGTGGTTTGCCGTTTTTAATACGTTACCAGGCGTTCATACACATTAGCACCAGTAATTGTTTGAAGTGCTATGGCGCCTGATATCTTCTGGCAGGTGCTATGCATATTCTAGGTTCTCTGTACATGCAGAGAGGCCATACAACTCCCATGCATGATTGCATGTTTCCACAGCAACTTACTGCGGTAGTTGATGTGTTGTGTTTGCCATCCAGAGTATCGTAGGTAGTGAGAATACACTAAGCTGTATATTCTCACGAGTAACATGAAACAAGCGTACACTTGGAACAATGCCTGCCAGAACCACAGGAGCAACAATAGCGAACTTGTTGAACTCCTCTGCCTTCCAGTTCCCCAGTATGCTGCTACTGGATGTCTTGGGATTTAAGGTCGGCAAGCGACCATCTCGCAGCTCATTTGTCCAGGGACCTTGGTACTCAGAGCAGTGATGAAGTCTGCTCGACAAAGGACACTGCCATCACCGGGATTGCAGTCCTTCATTACAACCTGTACTAGCAAAGATAAGGTGCTCAAACTCTCGTAAGATGAGGTTAAGTACGATTGTATGCATGGCATCGATCACAAGATCTTGGATGGGATCAAAACCGTACTAGTCGTACAGCCGATAGAACACGGATTCTTCACTAACCCCACACTCTAGAGGGATAACGCTCTGCTGCTTTCTTGTTGGTGCATTATCCACTGCTCTCCCATCAGCTCTGTTATTTTTGGCTGTCTTGGGTTCAGCTGGGTGGTAAAATCGTCTGTGAAAATCACCATAGTAATAATGTTTCCGGCTTGCTATGTAAGTTCCTTCAACTCCACAACGCCTGCAGCCATACTTACCTCCAGCCTTTGTCAACCCAAATTCTGCATGTGCCTTTGAGTCAGCAGCTGCTAACAGCACCAAAGCTCGTAGAGTTGGGAAGTCATCCGGAGGAGAAAAATCCGGGACTTCTCTTAAACACTTCCTAACCATAAATGTACAATTCCTCAATTTCGTCAATAAGTGGTTTCAAGAAGCTGTCGTATTTGTGTTGCAGACTGTTCACAGGAACAAAAGAAAATACACTGAGGCATTCTCACACATTGCCGTATCTGCTTTAGTAAAACATGCTGGTGAAATGCTCAGTGATGCAATAGAATTGCGGCTGGAGGCATTGTTGGGGTTCCAACCATCAAGTGTGCGATGATGGCCTGATTTCGTGGATCACCCGTCATCCACTCAGGCGACTCAGGCGTGAATGTAAATTTTTATGCACAACAAGTACACACCATGGTGATTGGCGACTGACGGCTGGTGCGATCGATCACATCATTTATGTTGCTTGCTGGGACTACTGTATCGCAGGATGGGCACTTGTATCGGAGCAAGGTCTCTTTAGCTCTTCTCGAAATCCAGACCCATGCCACAGCTCACTATAGCAAGGGAGCTCACCTGACTTCTTCAGCCACTCCTCCTTGCACTTCCAGTGAGCCTTTCTCTTTTTGCAGTAGCTGTCTGTTTGAAACCAGTCCTCAAACCTCCACCCAAGAACATAGTAATCTATGCATGTGTCCCAAGCCCTACTACAGATGGGACAGTGAGGGTTCCTTCTGCGATCTTTAAGGAGAAAGCTGTGCCCATCCTCACCAATGCACACTTTATAGTGCTTGGGGTCTCTGTACCCTAAAGACTTGAGCAGACGAAGGACAGCCTGATAGCTTTGGATCAGCCTATCTTCTCCTAATCGTTTAGTGGCATTCTTCGGGTGCTCCTCTAGTTGGCTTTGGGAGTAGCCAAACTTTGCCTTCGTCAGAAGCTCCCTTAAGACAAAGTTGGTGAGTTGCTCTTCTGAGCATGAGAGACGACCTGAAGCATGGTCAGAGGTGTAGGCTGTGGAAGTTGATGTAAAGGAACCAACTGAAGCAGGGGTAGGATTAGTCTCGGGCTCCACTTCAGCAGAGTTTGACATGAAGCAATCCGTGGTAAAGAGGCTAGTGGAGGTAGAGGTGCCTAAGGGTGGGGGGTTAAGGTATCACCTACGCCAGTGGCTGAGAAACTGGAGGAGATACTGCTAGAAGCCACGTCAGCACTGAGATCATTATTTGCTGCAGATTTCAGCAGGGTCCTGTGTGCCAATACAGTGCTGTAGCAACGCTCTGCACACTGGCATAGACTGCAAAAACAGGACTCCCTTCTGGAGCGCTTAGTTGGAGGGGTATCCATTCTATGATAAGGAGAAAAAAATCCTATTTCAAAAACTTCAATTGGAAAACTTACTAGTACTTTCTGTAGCAACATCAAGTGAATTAACTGTTTGATAAGTGTAAAAAAGTGCAAAAACAAGACGTGTAGGAATGCACTTCCACCAAAGAACACTTCCTCAAAAACCAGTGAAACAAGCGACCCTGCACACCATAATGCATGCACCGACTACCCATACATTTACCGCGTAGCTACCATCCCTATATCTTTCCAACTGCACCCACCACAATCCATACCAAGCCCCCACACTCAACTGCACACCCAATACTTCCCTCAACACACAACAATCAACAACTATCATCAATCATGACACCTCGTCTCCATCCAACCACCTTTGTATCCTTATCCACAATCATTGAATACTTCACAAAACACAACACCACACACTACTAACAACCAACCCAAAATTCCACAGGAACACTACTATCAAAAAAGCACTTGGCTCCTTAAATCCCACATTCACAACCATAAACCAAGGCCAAGCAGAGCAATTCCTCACAGCTCCACACTGCCACTATTTCAATGTTTCAATGGGAAATTGCATTTCTTACTGAAAGTAAAGTGCAACGGCATATAAATGAGTACAACTTACAACATAATTGATATGCATTGCATAAGATGGGCGAATCGTTATACCAGTAACATTACTAACAACCAACCCAAAATTCCACAGGAACACTACTCCTATCAAAAAAGCACTTGGCTCCATAAATCCCACATTCACAACCACAAACCAAGGCCAAGCGGAGCAATTCCTCACAGCTCCACACTGCCACTATTTCAATGTTTCAATGGGAAATTACATATCTTACTGAAAGTAAAGTGCAACGGCATATAAATGAGTACAACTTACAACAAAATTGATATGCATTGCATAAGATGGGCAAATCGTTATACCAGTAACACTGCAGTGTGGTAAAGTAATTTCCCTCCACTTTCCTACGTATATTCCTAGGGCTTTACAAAAAAAAACCGAATGATATTTGAATGGCACACAATGATGTTTGTGACCGGACTCTGTCCTGCAGGTACAAAGTATTTTAAACATACGCCCGAATCGTTCCATGTTATGGGTTTTCTCTGGATCTCCTTCCTGTAAGCATTTGTCTTCCTCCAGAGGAACATTAGAGTATTTCTCATGAATGATAGCAGCAGTTTGTTTTGCCCAGACAATGGCTGACATTATTAGTTTTTGTAACTGGGTGTATTTGGGAGCCTGGTAGAAGTAGTCGCCATGTCTAATAAAAAGTAGGACACGTGGTGACACTTCTGAAGGTTCACCTACTTGGACTGGAAGGGTACATGTAGCTGTAGCTCTATGTACACCAGATTTTCGTGCAACATGTTTTTTTGTTGCCTGCTCACTAGTCTGTAAAAGAAATGGGTAGTCCTAAACACATATACATGTAGTCTCTTCCCCAGCCCAAGAACTACGGTGACATGCCTGTACATGTGTATGGCTGTGCAATGTTAGTCATCCAGTTTTATGTACATGTACAACTTCTTGAAAGTACTATAAAAACCATAATTAGTACTTACAGATGCCTTGTGTTTTCCACACTTCTCGTACTTCCCCTTCTTGAAGATTCTTGTGACCTCCTGACCACTGCTCTCTGGCTCCTAACGCTTCACAGTACAACTGCTGTCTGCTGTGTTGGGCACCTGACCGCCACTTTCCTCACATGGTCAGAGGTGTAGGCAGAGGAAGTTGATGTGAAGGAACCAACTGAAGCAGGGGTAGGATTAGTCTCGGGCTCCACTTCAGCAGAGTTTGACGCGAAGCAATCCGTGGTAAAGAGGCTAGTGGAGATAGAGGTGGATGAGCCACCTAAGGGAGGGGTTAAGGTATCACCTATGCCAGTGGCTGAGAAACTGCAGGAGATGTTAGAAGCAACGTCAGCGCTGAGATCATTATTTGCTGCAGATTCCAGCATGGACCTGTGTACCAATACAGTGCTGTAGCAATGCTCTGCACCCTGGCATAGACTGCAAACACAGGGCTCCCTTCTGGAGCGCTTAGTTGGAGGGGAATCCATTCTATGATGAGAAAAAATCCTGTTTCAAAAACTTCAATTAGAAAACTTACTAGTACTTTCTGTAGCAACATCATCAAGTGAATTAACTGTTTGATAAGTGTAAAAAAGTGCAAAAGCAAGACATGTAGGATGCGCTTCCACAAAAAACACTTCCCAAAATCCAGTGAAGCAAGAGACAGTGCACACCATAATGCATGCACAGACTACCCACACATTTACCGCGTAGCTACCATCCCTACATCTTTCCAGCCACACCCACCACAAATATGTACTATGTGAGATGTGAATAGTGGTGGTTTAATTTGTTGTGTGTGTTGTGTATGAGTGAGTATGATGGAAGGCATATAGCTGAAAGTGTTGATTGTGTACATGTTGGACTAGTGAGTCGTTGAGAGGGAGTCATATTATGGTATTTGTATAGGAACAATGTTTGGTTATACGCAGTAGAATGTTAACTCATTGCACGCGGTGCGCCTATATATAGGCGCACGTAGTACATTAGTCTACGCGGAACGCCTATATATAGGCGCTCGTGCACTTACTCGCGTGTACCGGCCCTTAGCAAAGGGGAAGTCCCTCCCTCGTGGCTATGGCTTCTTCCTTTGTGATATACCTGTACCGAAACTAGACAAAGGTTTGTAAAATAGCGGCTCATGCACAGTAAAATTGGCAGCCAATTAACGATCGTTAACTATGGTTAGCTACGTTCCTACGCAGTTATTCGGACTCTACGGTCACTGTCAGTGGTATCTTCGGCAATCTTGATTTTTAGGCCGTCGATGAGCTACCCCATGGTTCTGGCAAGAGCTCGGCCATGTCTACGAATTGCCAGGTGCGAATTTTCTCGGCAACCTTTTCTGAGACCGGGGATAAGCCTTCTCCCATGTAGATGCTAGCGCAGCCTAATGCCACTGATGTCCCCGCTGTGGGAAGCGCCTCAACGTCGGTAACCATCGTTTGAGCTGGGACCACCAATGGTGAGGTTGAGCCATTATTTGGCGCATCTGGGATTTGAGGCAAGACTGGAATGCCTGACAGGGCAGGTAGTTGGGGCATTGAACCGAGTATTTCTCCTATAGGATAAGCATGGAATATGGGCTTAAGTTACCACATGCTTGCGTGCATATCCCATAATGCTTGAGGTGACCCTGTGCTGGGTTCTATACTTAATTGTATTGTTTTATTTATTTATTTTTAATTATCTATTTAGTTATAGTTATTACTTAATTACTTGTTTCGATTGACTTAAGAGCTGGGTTCTGCAAAGCTTCACGCAACCCAAGTGCTGGGTTTTTCGACGTTTCAAGCGACCCAATTGCTGGGTTCTGCGATGCTTCGAGCGACCCAAGTACTGGTTCTGCAATGTTTCAAGCGACCCAATTGCTGGGTTCTGCCATGCTTCAAGCGACCCAAGTGCCGGGTTCTGCAATGCTTCAAGCGACCCAAGTGCCGGGTTCTGCAATGTTTCAAGCGACCCAAGTGCCGGGTTCTGCAATGCTTCAAGCGACCCAAGTGCCTGGTTCTGCAGTGATTCAAATGACCCAAGTGCTGGGTTCTGCAGTGATTCAAGCGACCCAAGTGCTGGGTTCTGCAATGCTTCAAGCGACCCAAGTGCCGGGTTCTGCAATGCTTCAAGCGACCCAAGTGCCGGGTTCTGCAATGCTTCAAGTGACCCGAGTGCCGGGTTCTGCAATGCTTCAAGCGACCCAAGTGCCGGGTTCTGCAATGCTTCAAGCGACCCAAGTGCTGGGTTTTGCAATGCTTCAAGCGACCCAAGTGCCAGGTTTACGCTCCTGCAGTGGAGGCAACCTCTACTGCTTACGCTCTTTGTATAAGTGAACCCCCCCTCGTTGCCACACTAAGTGGGCAACGCAGGCGAGGTTCGTCATCCCGGAACTCTCTAGGGCTCGGGAGAAAGGTAAGCTTAAACGCGACCGTGCCCGCCTTGATTTATGTACTCACCGGCCTGTCCGGCACTCGCTGTGGTCCCTGGGGCCGGTATCCGGGTTTCCAGTGCTTTCTGCACTGCCCGCCTGACTGCTTCCTCAATGGATTGCTGTAGGCGCAGGTCTGCCACTGCTGCGACGAGCGCTGCGTCTGCAACCCCTGTGGCGAGCGCTGGGTCTTCTTCTTGGTGGTCGGGTTCTCCTTGCTGGTGGTGTTGCTCTGCCATAGTCTGCTCGCTCGGTAACACTGCCAAGTCTTGCTCGCTCGGTAACACTGCTAAGTCTTACTCGCTCGATAACACTGCTAAGTCTCGCTCGCTCGGTAACGGAAGGAAGGTTAAGTTTCTCGCTCGTCCAACTCTTGCTCTCCCACCTTGGCTTTACCGTCTTGCTTCACTTTGCGCGGGCTGACAGCATCCTGTCCCAGGGTCCTGTGACAAGGTGTTGGCGCCGGCCCCCTCTGAGTCCCAGGGAAGTGTTGGCGGCGGCCTCTCATGACTCGGTTCCGCGCTTGAGGACGGGACCGTGACCTGGCCCGGAATGTGGCTTATCAACCACCCTTACATTAACCTAGGTTAAATGTACCATTTAACCTTCACCCTATGGCGCCTGAAAACTTCTGGCAGGTGCTGTGCATATTCTAGGTTCTCTGTTTATGCAGAGAGGCCATACAACTCCCATGCATGATTGCATGTTTCCACAGCAACTTACTGAGGTAGTTGATGTGTTCTGTTTGCCATCCAGAGTATTGTAGGTAGTGAGAATACACTAAGCTGTATATTCTCACGAGTAACATGAAACAAGCGTACACTTGTGTTGGAACAATGCCTGCCAGAACCACAGGAGCAACAATAGCGAACCTGTTGAACTCCTCTGGCTTTAAATGTAGGGTATGTAAAATGACACAGGAAATTAGAGACTTCTACATGTATGCACTGTTAAAAATTGGGTGTTAGCCCAGCACCCCATCCAGCACTTCTTCTACAGAGGGTGTCACTGCAACACCCCCGATGTGCTAGAGGGTGCTGCTCCTACATCCTATGGGGTGCTGGAGGTGTAAATTGGTGTGAGTTCTCACATTCAGCACCCCATAGTGCTGCTGCAGCACCCACACCACTTTTATACACCCCAAAGGGTGTTGGAACCATACGATGGTGGGACTCTACATGTATACATAGCTTTCAATAGCGCTGAAGGATACATGCACGTTATAAACAAACCACCGTCAGATAGCAGCCACTGAAGAAGGCATGGGAGGTTCCGAATATGAGCCTGTCTGCCACTAGGCCCCATAGATATACACTTATTACTAATTCACCCCGCTGTAGCCGGGTACACTGCAGTGCAGCAAAGTCCACACCTTCAGGATTGATGGCACTGGACTTTGCTAGTATCTATACCATAGATCATGTCTATGCAACATACATAGCAAGGTAGCAAGGTACGCAGGCCCCACCCACCCCGCCGGCCGTATGAGGCTAATCTTTATGTGGGCGAGGCCTCAACAGGAAGTTATCATTAGTGCCCTTTGACCCTAGCGCTACGTGAGATACATCAAACCAGAGGTAGGGCGTGGGCCTGGGCTAGGTACCGGTATAACTGTTTAAAGTATGCTATGATGAACATTCAAGGGCTGGGCTGTGATATTAAATGGAATCTGATGCTCATCATGCTCTCTCAAATCATTTCTTGCCATCACAGATTCTTTTGTGGGAATGTGAATCTTGCTGCTGACGGTGAGCAACTGTAGAATGTACGAAACTGGCCTTATTCTCTAGCTTCAAAAAAACTCAACGAAATATTCCCGCATGAGGGCTAATCAGAAACTGTTCCACCCTCACCCCAATATAATGGATTAGTAGCGTCCTCCCCTGAATGTTGTTGTAACGATGCATGGCTGTGATCGAGGATGTGTGAGTTTTCCATTTTCCCTTTTCGGTAAAGTCTCAGTAGCTTATTAAAGCTCACATTCCCCTACTAGGAGGAAGCCCCCTCAAAACCAGTTAATTTGTTCCATCCTCACCCCAATATACTGGATTGGTAGTAGAGTCCTCCCCTGAATGTTGTAACGATGGCTGTGATTGAGGATGTGAAAGTATTCCGTTTTCCCTTTTCGGTAAAGTCTCAGTAGCTTATTAACTCATTGCACGCCGTACGCCACTTAACTGGATATTACGTAATCCTTCCGCTACGCCACACGCCACTATAGTGGCTTTAGAAACGGCAAGTTAACTGTACGGCCAGGAGGGGCAACCCCTTCCTTTATTAGCCATAAAATTGAATAGAGTGATTACTAATAATGATGTAAGTGTGCCGAAAGTCGATCTAATCTGTAATAGAACGGATACATACGGCAAAATATACAACCGATCAAGACGATTAGCTACGGCTACCTACACTGCTACACAGTTAGTTAGGCTTTGTAGTCAACTTCATTGGCAGATACGATGGTAACTGGTTCAGGAGAGAGACGGGGGCTTCAGCAGGATCGTCAATCTTTGCTGCCTGAGCGTGAAGACCACAGTACCGTGTCGAACTTACCGTGCATCGGGTTATCGATCCTGAATCCCTTCTTGGTTCCAATCCGCTGCCCTTTTTGCCTTCAATGGCTGTAGCTGGTAGTCTTCCAACGAATACGACACAAAATTCGCTGGATACTTGACTTGGTAAGCATAAAAATAGCCATACGCTGTACTAAAACTTTTAGTACGCCATTTTTGTAGAAACTGTGGCGTGGAGCATCACGCGTGTGACGTAATTACGGCGTGCAATGAGTTAAAGCTCACATTCCCCTACTAGGAGGAAGCCCCCTTAAAACCAGTTAATTTGTTCCACCCTCACCCCAATATACTGGATTGGTAGTAGAATCCTACCCTGAATGTTGTTGTAACGATGGCTGTGATTGAGGATGTGTAAGTATTCCGTTTTCCCTTTTCGGTAAAGTCTCAGTAGCTTATTAAAGCTCACATTCCCCTACTAGGAGGAAGCCTCCTCAAAACCAGTTAATTTGTTCCACCCTCACCCCAATATACTGGATTGGTAGTAGAATCCTCCCCTGAATGTTGTTGTAACGATGGCTGTGATTGAGGATGTGTAAGTATTCCGTAATTTGTTCCACCCTCACCCCAATATACTGGATTGGTAGTAGAATCCTCCCCTGAATGTTGTTGTAACGATGGCTGTGATTGAGGATGTGTAAGTATTCCGTTTTCCCTTTTCGGTAAAGTCTCAGTAGCTTGTTAAAGCTCACATTCCCTAGGAGGAAGCCCCCTCAAAATCAGTTAATTTGTTCCACCCTCACCCCAATATACTGGATTGGTAGTAGAGTCCTCCTCTAATCGAATGCTATATATGTTAACGTTCTGGGCAGGTATGGGTGAGGGTGTGAAAGTATGGTTAGCTATACATAGTAGTTAATAGTTTATTCTGTGTCATTTTGCAGGTGGAGTTAAATGGCTCATACGTGCCAGGACCGGTTTGCTGGCAGTGATGGTCAGCTAGTACACCAGGGACGATACAATGTAGAAGGGACATGGTATAGTACCTGATGCTCAATCCAGCTGTTTATACTGGTACATTTGTACTGTATGTAGCTTGTAGGTTGCTGTTCATGCAGCCTTATGAATCTGTACATGTATATATCATGACCTGTTTTTAAGTCCGTGCATCATGAATGCACTCTTCAGCGCTGCTGAGAAGGTATGGCTCATGCATGGGTTTCTTTGGTGCATGCAGTCATACACAGGAGCAACCACTCCTGATGGTGAATTTGCCAATTATTATATATTGGTTCAGCAAAGTTAATGATACTTGACAACTCAACAGCCCACAAAGCAGTGGATGGGAACTCAATGGTACATGTATTATGATGGAATTAATATTTAGTTCATTGCGGAATCATCATCAGCCTCATCCAGCTCTTCTACAACTAAGACAGTCCAGCTGGTGCTGAGGTTTGGCTTCCTAAGGGCAAGTGGTAAATAAGGGTGAAAGTTCTTAATTACATGGCATCTGTACATGTGCTATCATAGATAGTAGAGTAGAAGATAGTAGAGTCCTTCTACTCTACTATCTACGGTACTATTCTGTAGCAGCATGTATAATAATGGGAACTCAATACACTAACATGCCAGCTTAAAACTCTTTTCCGGCCTAGTCACAAGGCTGAAATGAATTTATGCTGGCCTTATATTTGGCATTAACATAAAGTACACGTACATTTTTTCCATTCTGTATTCCGGCACATAAATGTACCCAAAGAGTTAAATAATAGTGTGTTACAAAAGGATCATACCCAAAATTGCCATTCATCCTCTTCCTCGTCGTCCTCGAAATCACTGCCGGGTGGAGGATGCTAAATGAGAATAAATTGGTTTCAAAAATTGGCTTTCTCCAATATGACATTACACAGGGATCATACCCAAATTTCTTCTCCACTCTCCTCTCCTTCATCGTCTTCTTCCAAGTCTAAATCACCATCATAGGCATCATCTGTTTGCCACTCACCATCGATCTCCTCCCACTCACTCTCCTCCTGTATGGTAGAGTGGGCACCATACAACTGGACTCACGCACAAGCTGTGCATGACACAACATTCACTTACAGCCAGTACTGTGGACTAACCTCGGAGTCCGTAAAAGATGTAGGGATAAGCATAGCAATAATCTGGAAAGAGATGGTTGACAGAACCGTATCTATATGCAGCTACCAGCCTGAAATCTATAGTGCATACATGCTCCTTACCTTTCGTAACACGTGGTTCTTTATTAACAGTTCTTTTGTGTACGAGAGAAAGCAGTGGCGGTCAATCAATGCCATCTTCACAGTTATTACAGCGAAAGTTTCTAATGAGTGCGCACTAGCATGCACCACCTGGTCAGTCTCGTGCCCAGACCGTCGCTCAGCGACGGTCTGGGCACGAGACTACCGGTCGAACCACGTACTCGATTACTACGCGGATAGCCTCGTTCCCAGGCCACGCATGGCCTGGGAACGAGGCTACGTATCCGCGGATTTGAATATTTAACCCGATTTCGACGTCTAACTTCAAGTTCTCAAATGTAACCCTTTCAGCCAGAGGGATTATAATGACTGACAGCTCTGACACACTTATAGAAATAGAATTGATATAGATTTACGGTTGAATCAAATTTGATATTTGGCATACACAATAACGTCATGATCGAGCAGTACATTATTATATTTGTAAAGTGCCATGAATGTGGTACTTCATGACCACTACTTGTTTTACAGTGCTGCTTGAGGTGATGGTTCGAACATGCACCGGGTGAGGGTTGCATAGCTCTCCTATTTCAACAAGTTTGTACGTTGTAGTGCATGAAATGGTGAAGGCATGATAGTGGCTATCGAATTCCTCTGTTACACATAGTCTCACTCTGAACAGTACCCTGTTGTTGTCGACAACATATATTCCCTGAAGTAGGCCAAGCTGAGGATAGTCGTCTTCAACAGCGACGAGAAGGGCACTGGGTTTCTTGTATGTTATTCCCGTAATCTTCACCCACTTCGCTCTATATGAAGAGATAAAATGTTTCAGTCAGCATGGAAATGCTAAATGTATCAGTTAACCCTTTGGCTTCCGAGAGCGCCAAATGGCGCTCTTAAAATGCCTTGTCTTATCAGCCACGTAGTACGCAGCAGCCACAACGATCATATCCTGTTTACTTTGCGTATGTATTGACCTCTGTACTGATATATATTTAATCAATATTCATAGCTTTCTGTACAAATATAGCAACCACAAAAATGTCGCTCTCGTGCGCTATTGCGCTAGTCCACGTGGTAACTTGTCTGGTCGGTGCTGCCTTCTGGTCTTCTCAGTTTCTGTAGGTTCTCTATGTCTGTAACCCGTCTGTGCATCTCCAGAGCCTATTCTATGCTGTAGCTACTGCCTATCAGTCATCATACTCGGTGCTTTAGTGAACTATCCTGCTGAGCCAAAAAATCACAAATTTACAACGCGTTTACAAGTCACGTGACCTAACACGTGTTTCCATGGCAACGCATTGTGCCTAGCGCCTCAGGGGATTTCCCTCAGGGCATTCTGCTGTGCAGTAGGGCCTAGCAGGAGACAGTAATAATTCAGATTACTGGAGGTAAGCTCACAGACAAAAATAATATTTACAAATCTAGGAAGCCAAAGGGTTAATTAACGGCAAGCCAGTAAAAGATTCTTCTCCCACCTGTAGCACTCTGTAGCTGCTTGTAACTCATCTGGCTGATCACGAACTGCTACAGCATCACCTTCAGGAAGAACAGAGTAAAATACATGAAGTTATGTTAATTATGTCTAATATTAACTTACCAGGGCCGACTTCTGGACTGTCTTCAAACAGGGCCTCTTGATTCAGGGAATAGTAGCATTGAAGTAGCTGATGTCGCATGGCAAGAGTCCAGCTAATATTGATGTAGTTGCCGATGTTTTGGGCCAGCTTCTTGAAGTAGTTATGCCTCGCCTCATAGCGCATGGTCCAGTGTCGCACCAGTGGCCCAAACCTAATGTAACCATTGACTTTCTGTTACTCACACTGAATACATACATGTATATGCACATAAAGTCCAAGATTGTAATAGCAAAATGCATACTCGTAGTTTCAACTTACTCCATGATGAGACGAGGCATATGAAGCATGTAGTGCATTTTGGGAATGACACTGGCCTCAGGATAAATCTCTGTGAAGCTGGTGTGGTGGTCTCGGATGAGCACTTGGAGGTAGGCAACTTCATCCTGGGATATTTCTGGTGCCATGAGATAATCTGTAACCTGAAACCACACATTATGGAAACGGAATTGCAAATTGATGTTTATATGTATAAGCAGAATAAAATAGGTTAAAAATAGGGAGGTACGTAGTAACAGAGATTTTAATACTGACCTGAAGCATCAAAAGGAAGTTATCGCGGTGGACATCCCCGATTGGTACGTGGTCTCCAACCATCAACGGGAGGAGACGAGCCAACGTCCACATTTGTGTTGCTAAAAACGTTAGAGAACAATGTATTATTGCTGCATACTATTCTATATGCAGGCTGGAATGGATTGATGATCCAGCAATACAATGCACCAGTGGAGGATCAGACATACCTTTCTGCTTGAGAGAGTTGGAGTCCCGAGCATATAGTGTCTTCGAAGGAATCGGTGCTGGTCGGTCAGTTTCCATGTAGCCCAGTTCCATCCCCTCTATTGCCTCATTGTGATCCGAGAAATGTCGCTTCTCCCTGCAATACTGGAGGAGAAGCTTGACCTCATACTGCAGTGCCCCCTCTAACACGTCGTGCATCACGTCAGGAAGGAGTGCCCCACTACACATGTCAAAGTACTGCAGGTCTAAGAGGATGCTCCTATGATTCACTCCTACATCTCGAGAGTTCTCAACATAGTCGTCCTCTTCATCCTCCAGTAGGGCACAATGTTCCAGATGCTGCGATTGACTGCGGAGCTCAAAGCAATCTTCCTCAAACTGTATAGATGACAACAAATTCAAAGAGGTACATGTACGTATAGGTAAAAGATGTACATGTACGTATAGGTACACTCATTACACCATTCCAGGCAAATGACAAAAATACTATTCCATGTTATTATGTACACGAGTGGCTGTCTATATGAGATTTCAGCACTAGTGAGCACTATTTAATTTTGTCACCATATATTGTCAAACAGAATCACTCACTTGTGTTGTAGTCTCATCAGCACTTCCTAGACACTGTCTGCAATGTCGGAGTGCAGAGGCCGACTCCTTGAATCCCCCCAGGGCATTACTTGCGGGATTGTCAGCCGAAACTACAGCAACAGTGCCACAAACATTGTAGGGGGCACTACTGACTGTCACCTCACAGCCTTGTTCCTGTATGTAAATATAGACTTACAATTAGCCTAACACTTCGTTGAAAATGTAAGGGTACAGGTGTGAATGTACTGTACTGAATACACACAGAAACATACCAACTTCTTGATGTCTTCCACGATAGGCTCAAGCACTTTGTTCAAGGTATACTTCTTGATGAATCGGCTTCGGCAAATAGCAACCAACTGGATGGCTCTGAGCTTGGACCGATACTTGGGAAGGAGGTTTCCCAGAAGAAAGTAGAACATTCCTACAAAAATGAAAGAACAGCTATTACGAAGGCTTTAGTAACATAATTGCGAGACAACTTACCAACTTTGTGCTTTGTACGACTTGACCCCAGAGGATTGCAGACTTCCACATCATCGTAATAAAACAAAAGCTGCAAAGCATTCGTAGAAACTGCAAACAGGCGGTGGGAACGAAACTGCCGGCCATCACAGAAATCCTTCAGGACACCAGGTTCAGTGCTCTGGTGGCCTCTCTCTATCTATAGAATAAACCATTATATCTTCAAGTACGTGCAGATAGCACAATCAGATCAATTCTGGTGGGCTTCAATTAGAATAAAAACCGCTAGTACACTTGGCTACAATATGTAGAGGAAAGGTTACACAACTATCAAACTCAATAGCAAGCAAAGAGTCTGGTGGGCTATAATTCAAATAAAAACCACTAATATACTTGGCCATGTACAAGCACAATATGTAAAGAGGAAAGGTTACGCAACTATCATATAGGTACATTTTCAATAGCTGCAATGTACTTACCTCTGCAAGTAAAGAGTCACTTTGCAAAAGAGACTCCAGTGACTCCAGGAGGGGAATGTAGATCATGCATTCATCCTGCTCCACCAGCCGTCTCTTTGATCCACATCCCACTCTCTTTCGTTTGCTGCCAAGCACTATCTTCTGTGGCTCCTATGTGTACAATAAAACCATTCAAATAATGCTGAACTCTCTAGAAGGAATTGAGCAAATTACCAAGGTATACAGTCATTACTCACCACTAGTCCAAAGTGCGAACGGAAATACTGAAGCTGCTGTGACTGCATTTGCAGACCTCGGAATATACTGCCAGGATTTGCTCTGACAAGTTCACCCCGAATTCTCTCAGCAATTTCCGATGAAACGCCGGCTTGCCGTAGTAGCAATTTAACTGCCTCGAGCAATTGACTATGAGCCACATGGAGTAGTGACTGCAAATCTGAAATAATTGCATCCATGACACTGAGGGGGATACGATGGCCTTCTCGTAGCTTCAAAATCCACGTAGCTGCTGCTCTTTGCATCACCTCTTCAAACGGCTGTACAATTTCGCCACCTGTGGTACCATCAGCTTCATGAATGGGGACATCATCCAAACTCCCCTCATCACCATCAAATACATCACTGCCTTGTCCGCTACCACCAGAGGCATCATCGGGCTCGTAAGCATCCAGGACTCCACAATCGTGATGTGAGTACATGTGGCCGAGGTACGTTGACAGGGTCTTGAATGTCCTCTTGCATCCCTGAAGACTGCATTGGATGCTAAATGATGGATGGTCAGAGTGTGTCAATCGGTCATGTTTCAGTAGCATCCGGACCGTTTCGAATCGGGCACCAGGGCATAGTGGACAGGTAATCATCTCAGCACCTGATCAAAAGGCAGAAAAAAAAACAGGTATGAAACCAATTCCCAGGTACAATTTTTGCAGCTTGCTCTAATGTAAGGTAAGATGACCATGTATACTGACCCACTGTACCTTAAATGACGTGCTTTATTTTAAAGTGGGACGCCAGTTTGAGTAACTCAGAGGTGACGGAGAGTCTACACACTTTCAGAGAGTATCTAATTTTACCAGTTCTCCACTGTATGCGATAGAAGTATTTTAAATCATCAGGCCGATGTACAACTCTGATTGTTGTTGCTTTTCTAATTCGTAAAGACAGAGTGTAGGGCTCATGTCTCTGGCTTGACACCAGCAACTTCATGACCAAATTAGCTGGTAATCCGTTCGTATCTGAGATTACTTCAAAGCTACAGCTAATAACAGTTCGAACAGTCTTGTTAACAATCTTCTTTATCCTTCTCCTCCCCCACTTCACTCTCACACGGACCGTACGCAATCTCATATTTATATCCTCCATTTTTAACTCAAAACCCAATACCATTTTCTCACCTCGAAGGCAGACGGATCACCTGCACACAGCGCTGATGTCAGTTTCTAATTCTGAGTTTGCCGGTATGAAGTCAATCCAGTCTCGTACCATACCACATGCGCTATGATATGCATACGTACGTGCACCTGTAACTCACTCGAATCGTGAACTCGGCACGAGACTAAACTCTGATGTCACATGACAGTCACATGTCGTATGTAGTGACAGGATCCAGTATTGCATGCAGTGACAAGTGTGAGAAAGTCGAGGAGAAAGTCTTGAAGACATGGAGACCTGCAGCGACATCCAAGAGTATTCAGTAGATCAGCTCAGCGATTTCCTCCAAGATAAAGGGATAGGCGAAGACATTTTGTCGACTCTTCGAGAGAACCGCGTTGGAGGTGATGTGTTTCTGGAGCTTACTGAGAGCGACTTGCGAGAGCTCGTTAAGCCTCTTGGAGAGTGGAAGGCCCTACAGAAGCTGATCAGTAGCTACAAACCTGTTGAGGCTGCATCCACTGGAATCGCCATGTCCTTGGTAAGTGCGATGTGTTATTAGTGTATTAACTAAAACAGCTAACACTTCAATTTTAACACTACTATCGTTCGAAGTAATGCGCCTATCAATGGTAAGCCCCACCCCCCCAGTGCGGGGAGGGTGGGGCAAGGTAGGGGCTTTGACATAATTAAATTTCAATGTTCCCACCCACGGGACATTCCTCAGAATCAAAATCCCCTCTTTGTTCCCCCACGACACACACACACACACAGGTTATACTGCTGTGGTCCAGAATGTCCGACCTACCCTGTGACTGATGCCCAAGAATAATAATTATTAATTTTGAATGTCTGCCATTGAGATACATAAAAAAAAACAGTGCACTCACCATTCCACACACGTATAACAAACAGTTACTGAAAGCAGTTAACACAAAAAAAGTGTTCAGGTATATCTGTAGAAATAATTCCGACACACTCGAAGTGAAACCAATTTTTGCAATGCTCACACTCTATCCACTGCTCGACAGTATCTGTTTCTTCTTTATACAATTTTCCACAAAGACAACGAAACTCTGTGACTGCAGTTTGTACCCTCTTCTGCCGACATGTGGCAGCAGCTTTCTCGGCACCTCGTTTTCTATTCTGTTGGACTGTTAGTAAATGTTGAAACCAAATTTCAATTTCACCTGGAGGAAGAAGAGTCACTTTAGCTTCTGCTTCAAAATCTGTAGCTGAAGGAGTTTTGCCTCTTAAACTGTCAAACCACTCTTAACATCTGAGAGGGTGGTTTCAGCATTGGGCTGGGTACATCACTTGATAATGCTGCAGAAGGTTCCAAAAAATGCCCATAACACACTCCATTACATTGACTGCACTGGAGGCTACCCCATGGGCGTGACTGGTCTGGTACTGGAACAGGCAGGTAAGTTAGTGGGGGGCCACCAGGAAACCATGTTGACGGCACCATACAATCACTTTTCTGGCAGAGGGGATGGCTACAGTCATGGGACTGGCAACATCTTGAGGTAAAAAATGTACTGGGATGGTAGATCTGGCTGCATGTGTTTCGATCGAATGATCCAAACTTGTTCAATCAACTTGTAAACATCCGGTTCATCTTGCTTTAGCTTTTCCTGTTCTTTCTTGGTTCCTTTCAAAAATATGAGAACAGCCTTTCGCAGCTCTTGATTCTCGCTTGAGTCGGCCCCTTTGAACAGTTGCAGTTGTGTATCTCCACAAGGAGCACCATTACAGCGTTCAATGTAAATATCTGTAGCTCGATTGAGGTTTGCCTTTAGCCTTATTGGGTCCACCTTTCCTGTGTCGGGGTCAAAGCATGAGCCATTTAGATTGGACGGTATAAACAGGTTGGCATGAGTTAAAGCAAGGCAGCCATTTTGTAGTTCCACTCGATTCAAATAGCTGCCCCCACTATTCCGAGCAGTGACCAAGGTGACAAATGTGGGCCTATGAAGGTGACGAAGAGTCCACCAAAACTGAACTTCTAGGTGTGAAGGGCCCTCATCCGTGGCTCCGTCCACCCTCACGCATTCAATTGTTTTGGGAAGCCCTGTGGAAGGGCTGACAAAAGCTGGTTGTAGGGTGGCAACTGACCCCAACATTTTGAGGTCAGCTGAATGTTGGGCTGCATTCTTTGGATATATTCCTGAGCCTTTAACCACACCACAGCACAGCTCACCAGTGGTCTTTGTGGCAGAGAAATTGTAGGATGATGTTTGAAGAAGGGACGGATAACTGTTCACGAAATCTGTACGAGTTGTGAGTATCTCTTTACCTCTTTACCTCGTACAACAGGTGTTCTGTGCAGACGATGTGTTGAAAGTGTGTCTAACCGAAATCCGGCGGCATCATCCCTGTTGATATTGATGATTTCGCTTCCATCTGTTTGCTGAAGGTAGTTAAGACCACGATACAGCGCTGCACTCCAATGTTGATCTGGATTATAGCGAAGTTGGAAGCCTTTCCTCGCCCGATGGGTAGTCACTTTAGCAATTCCTCTGTATCGCTTAGCTGATAAGCGACGCTTATTGCGTGGTACACAGAGCTGTACAACCGTGCCGTAAGCAAAAGTGCGTTTGTATACAGCTTCAAGGTGCTTCTTGATGTTGAAATAAGTCACCTTTTCTTTGACGGGACGGTTGCCATCAAAAGTGAGGACCCCCGTCCTCCGCCATGCATCTGCACCTACACTCCTTTGCTCCAAAAAATTCTCGATGGTTTTTCCAATATCTGGGAACTGAGTGACAATCCTCTTCACTTTCGCACTGTTGAGATCGTTGTTCAGTAGTCGGAGTGCGGTAGACACGGCAACAGGATTTCAGTGGTAATTCCAACATTTATAAGCGGTAACACTGTGACTGGGGTTTTGATTTTTGACCGTCGACCAGCGGTTTGCAGACTTGTGGTGTCCAGCTAAGAGAGCGTACACATGTATATAAAATTTCTGCGCACTGTGGAGGCGGTGTCGAGCTAAAGCTTTGTAACGTCACCAATGTCACCTGTGTCACTCGGATGATCGTGATCGCGTGGGTGTGCATGACAGGAAATTAGGTGATGACGAATTAAAGAACCCATAATCACTTTACAGTAGTGGTGGTATGTAAGGCTGTCCAGCCAAGCTAACAGTGATGTTGCAGCTGTGAACTGTTAGCTACATCGTGCTCATTGTTGAACTAATTGTTCACTATACAGACTTGTGTCCCCTCATGCCATGCACCTGCACCATGCACCTGCACCATGCACCTCATGCAGTTGTGATCACCATGTTCTGCTGACTCATGCCATGCTTGGTATATAAGCTGCCTGCTTCTATTCATGTTCGGTTCCTCCCTGTTGAATCGTGAATCTTAATTCATCACATTGGTGTCAGGAGTGGGATCCTCGTATCTCCATGGCTCTGAGCGACACCCGGGTCGTGAGGGTTAGTGCCCGTCCGCCCTCTAAGTTCTCAGCAGCAGTCGACTTTATGCTGTGGATCCAGCGTTTTGAAATCTATCTCGCTGAAGCAGAGATACCGGTTGAAAAGCGAGCCAGAGAGCTATTATCCCTGCTCAAGGATTGACCTTTCTGCGTTGCTACGCAGTTGGGCCTCGTGAACAGCGACGATTACGATGGCTTGAAAGACCACACTATGCACTGAAGGAGGATGATCTGGAGTGGTAGTATCGACTGCAGAATCGACGCCAAAAGCCCGATGAACCACTATCTGAATTTGTCGGGGAGCTGCACATGATGACCGACAAGGCGTACCCCAACTGGGCACTGAAACAGTGACTGAAAATCACCCAAAACCGGTTTATCCAGGGAATGGAGTCTGCCTCAATTTAGCCAGTATTACTGCGAGAAAAACAAAAACAAAAACTTGCAAACTTTGCTTTCCTTTGGCTTTGTATGGCAGTCTCAGAATAGTCTTGGGAACCAGACCCTCAGAAACACAACACGGGACCTCTCTCGTTCTTGCCCACCGACGTCATCATTTTCGACAAAGCCTCTATAATACAAACCTTGCTTTCCTCTATATGGTAGTGTCAGAAAAGTATCAGGAACCAATCGCAGTTAATCGGACCTTCACAGAAGCACAGTGCGGGACCTCTCTCGTTCTTGCCAACCGACTCTGTCGTTTTTGAAGCGGCTCTCTTCACGTGTTTGTGTGCAATTTTAGGGGCATGCCGTTAAAATAGGTGCTGTAATGCATTTGTGGTATATAGGATCATGCATCCGTATGCACGCACTGACAAAATCGCCATTCGCAGCACTAAGGGGGGCTCGTTCACGCTTGCCCCAATTATAGTGATAACTTGATGAAAAGTTTCAGTAAAATGTGGATGCATGTAGTTATGTGTGCTTACTGCAGTGTTTATTTCATTCCTCACTTTACTAAGTGATGTATGTTAAATACATGTAGGAAGTGTGTTATGTCCACGAGCAGTTGCAGCTTTGCTTCACTTGCATGAATAAAAAGGTTGCGTGCTTGGGACTACTTTTTGGGTTATGTTTCGTTGTGTTCCTATACCTACATACAGGTCCTGCACTTATTGAAAGTTGTTACAATGCTCCAGGCGTAGACGTGCATTGTGTGATGTAAATTATTGTAAGTAGATTTCCTGGAATGCCTGCATGCAAGCACTGGAGTGTGGAGATAGTCTCTAAGAGTAAGGGTTTGTTTTGTAGCAAGTTGGACTGCTTGTGTTTGTTATTGTTGGGGTGTATGTGTGTGTGTGTGTGTGTGTGTGTGTGTGTGTGTGTGTGTGTGTGTGTGTGTGTGTGTGTGTGTGTGTGTGTGTGTGTGTGTGTTTGTGTGTGTATGAGAGCAAAATAATGTTGTGGAAGTTGTAGCATTTGTTTACTTAGCAATCCACTCAGCAGGAGACTTATACCAATTGACTGATTTGTTGATGTTCACTATGAATATTTTAATGTGTATGTGTCTAAGTGTAGCAATCTGGGTTGTTGTCAGTATGTAGGTGTGGCTATACCATCCCAGTTACAGTGCCTTGTTGCAAGCATAGATAGAAGGAAAGACCAGGGCCAGCAATAGAAACAAAGCCTTTTACTCTACTATCTATGTTGCAAGGAACACCCTGTTCACTGTGTGAGTTACACAGTGCTAGCATTATTGCCATTTCAGTTGCACAAACTATCATAGGTCCTGGCCAATATCTTGATTAACTTGCGTTGTTTATCTGATTCAAGAAACAGTTGTTTGCCTACATTTTCCTGGAGAATTTTGATTGTTTGTAGGCCTGTTGCAGAAACGGGTCATGAAAAAGTAGAAGTGTGAATTTGCTACATTCATAGTTGTCAACAGTCATATCTACCATTGTACTACGTTTCTATTGCTGGCCTTGGACATGTGATGGGAAGTGTGTATAATTTTGTGCCCACAGTCATGATTTGCGTACATCCTGATCATTTATTGTAGCAGTAGCAGTTGAGTGTAGATTTAATTCTTGCAATTGGCTAGCTAAGACACAAAAATCATCATCCCAGGTGGTTTTGGTTCAGAGTCAATATGCATGTAGCATGCAGACAGCGTGCTTTCAACTGAGGGAAAGGTCTCATTCACATGTAAATGTAGATGTATGGTAGTGGGGTTCCACTACATACAATGCTCAGTAGTGAATGGGGCGCTGTTATGTACTAGCTCTTGATCCACCAGTTATGGTCAATTTTGTAATCTTTCCTGAGGCAGTTCTGGAGAAGCCTTCCATATGCTAAGTGTCTGATTCCCACCTTTAATGTACATTACCATGGCAACCACTTTTCCCCACGCTTATAGCACTCAAAAGGAGGCCACATACAGGGATCATTGCTATGCCAATGTACATTAAATCAGTTAAAGGTCAGTTTGGGTGAGGGTTTAAACTCCTCTCTTTGCCTTTAAATTCCCTCACCCAAACTGACCTTTAACATAGGGAAGTCTTGAATTTACAGCTTGAGGGCATTTCCTAGAATTGAGGGCACCTGCATGTGTTTGTCTGTGTGTGTGTGAATGGGTTATATGTGTAAGTATATGTGTAAGTATGTGTGTGTGTATGTAAGGTTTATGTGGAGCTCTTTGTCTGGCACAGGTATTGGTGCTCTACAGTGAAGACATCCTATCACAGATTATTTGTGATTTTGAGGCATATGAGGAATGGTCCTTAATTCTCACTGGTTGTGAAGTTTTGAACTTTACTTCGAAATGTTTCATTTCATGCTTTAATGTTTTGTATGTGTACAGTGTGGAAGGCAGAAAGTCTGTTTCTGGTTTTGAATTGCACTTTTCCACTGCTAGGTGCAAAAAAGGGGTACTTTTCTTTAAAATCCAGACTTAATTGACACCACCCTGAAATGCAATAATGTTCCTAACTCTTTTTGTTGAAATTGGAGTGCATGCATATATTTCACTATGTGGAGTAATCAAACATTTTCATTGAAGTGATGGTTGTTCCAGACATTGGGATATAGTGGTGAGGGTGGGGAGTGTGGGCCGGGAAGGCTATTTCTCAAGCCTCCACCACACTCGACCCACCCCCAAAACTACAAAAGAAAGAGAAAAGAATACGAGCAAATATGAGCAATTGGCCATGGGTGAGCCAGGTGCTGATATATAAGGTGCATGGGATGTAGTGGTGGGGGTGGGGAGTGTGGGCCGGGAAGGCTATTTCTTGAGCCTCCACCACACTCGACCCACCCCCAAAACTACAAAAAAAAGAGAAAAGAATATGAGCAATTGGCCATGGGTGATCCAGGTGCTGATACATATGGTGGAATAATAGTGGTGGGGAGTGTGGGCCGGGAAGGCTATTTCTTGAGCACACTCGACCACCCCCCAAACTACAAAAAAAAAAGAATTGTCCAATCAAAAGGTCCGTGGAGTGCTGAGGTGCATAAAAAGAGCGGTTGTTTTTACTCTGCAAGAAGGCGTTAAATTCCTTGAGCGACTGATCTGACTCTCGGAATCTGGGAAAGTCCCTTGTGTCAATCACGAGAGGCTGAGGTTCCTTGAGGGAAGGATGTGGTTTCTCCAAGGAAGGCTTAAGTTGACTGTACATCAAGCGACACAATTGAAATCACTGATGAAGATTAGAAGTACTTTTCATATTCATTTTCACATACATTTGTGTAGTTGTTTATTAATATTATTGTCTTGATACCGAGTTACTACAATGATACAGAAGTACTTTGAACTAAAATTACGTCAGGTTTTTTTTTCCACAACCTCTTCAGCTTCTGGATTTCTTTGGGTGTGGCCTTGAACAGCAACGAGAAAGGAACTTCCAGCCCGCCTTGAGGCAGATCTGCGGAGTATCTTCTCCCTCCAGTCACTGTGCAGTCAATCGTACCCCCTCGTCGGAAAGAGAGAACACACTCTAGATAACTTTCGCGGTAAATGGCCAATAATAGTTCCCATTCTTTTTACGGCTACAGCATATCGATCTCGACTGTTGTAGAGCTCTCTCTCACATATCAACACTTCTCCAGTAGCTGCTTCCCATATTTCTTTATATACTAGGTAGCCATTAATGCAGCAAACTCTTTCTAACTCTTCCATGCTGACTGAGTGTCTCTCAAGCGCTCGTTGACGTTAAATTTTGCTTGATCGAAAATAATGTGCGAAATTACTAAGCGTGAGAATTTTCGTAGCTTGGTCTAAATCTACGATAAATTTTTAACGCGAAAATTTATCTTATGAAACCATAAGGGTAGGAAACCTGTTTTTTAACAGCATGGGAATGGAATAAAGTAGCATGCAGGATTCTTTGAAAAATCAGTTGGCCACTTCGATCCAACAACAGCTTTTTGTAAAATGAATATAGTAAATTTCTGAATTCAGTTGGCCACTTTGGTCCAACAACAGCTTTTGTAAAATGAACTCAGTGAAAATTCAGAATTCAATTGGCCACTTTGGCCCAACAAGAGAGGGGGATTTTGTACAACCCTCACTCTGATAAGCAGAGATCGAGTTGGCTGCTTAGGACCTAGCTACTGAAAACCTAGCTCACAGTGAAATAAGGCATTCAGTTGGTTTTTGGAATAAAGTTAGCTTTTTGGGCGAATTTACGATCAAAAACCGATTGGCCACTTTGATCCACTGATCCAGTCCTCTTGGATAGCTAAAAAAAGCCGGTGAGTAGCAGCTTTGGAGCAGTGTGAGGAAAACCTCTTGGTAAGGTGGTGGCTTTTAAAAAAAACGGTGAGTAGCAGCTTTGGAGCAGTGTGAGGAAAACCACTTGGTAAGGTGGTGGCTTTTAGAAAAGCCGGTCAGTGAAGTGTTGGCTTTTAAAAAGCTGGTTAATAGCAGCTTTGGAGCAGTGTTAGGAAAACCTCTTGATAAGGTGGTGGCTTTTAGAAAAGTCGGTGCAAAGTAGAAAACAGTACAAGGAGGAAATAAAAGAAGCAGTGTCTAAATTAAGGCATGATAAGTAATGTTGCTGTCTTAGTAACAATAGGTGCAAAAGGTGTAGCTAAATTAAATGTCAAACTCCACAACATGGCACAAGCAAATTGAAGTGTACATAACTGAATTGACGTAATAATTATGATACACTTTATGCATTTTTAGTGAGCCTACATCTACCATAACGTAGCTATTGGTATTGGTGATCGAATAAGCAAAGAGATGATGCGAAAAAGGCGATGTTTCGTGCACTTGAACTAAAAATTTCTTTCTCTCACCTTGTACAAAGATGTGATCAATACCCCCGAATACTGGAAGCTCTTCGTCAGACATTTCCAGGCAAACTAGGGCACCTTGTCAAAACTCCACCCCGAGCACAGTGACAGCTGACACGCTTAAATAGAAGAAAATAAATTGCTGCTGTGAGACTCCTCAAAAGTGCACACATGCATGTATACTTTCACAGAGTCGTGTGTAATGTTTATCTCACCTCTGCACAGATGAGCACCCAGGGAATTCCTCTGCTGCAACTTTTCTGGCACCAGATGGGAGCCCAGGAAGCTCTACTGCATTTTCTATGGTGATAAAAGCATTGCATGCATACATAAATGAACCAGCTACACTAATTAGAAAGAAGCCGCAAGTTTATTTTTTGGTTGTCTGTTCTGCTAGTAAAGTGATACCTGTTAAAAATATCAAATTTGTATTCCGTTACTGAGTTGAAATTTTTCGCACACTGACAAGAAAATATTAATTAAACTCTACTTGTTGTACAGTATGTATTACTCTGATAGTGTATTTAATGCTGCAATAAAGTAGATCGTACCTCTCCCTACTTCGTCGCTCTTGTAAAGAAAGTTTAATGGTTCGACCCCTGGTGCAGACAGCATCTGAAGGCACATGTAGTGCTGGTGCTTGGTGGCAATGGTGTAGGGCAGGTTCTTGAAGTTCTTGCCCACCATGCTCTTAATGTGAGCATTTTTTTTGCCTCAAATCGCATGCACCATTGGTTTCGGAGGGGTCCAAACCTACACATGCATGCAAAAAAACAAATTTAAAACTAGACTTCTGCATGATTGACATTAAATGAGTTTAACATTCGATAGATGCCATAATAAAGAAGGTTCATAGTCTGTCTAAGTCTCTTTTCATCCCTAAGCTGCATATTTACACTGCAATACATGTACATCACATTACTATACGATCACACAAACAGTTAACATAGTTATGTACGATGTATGCAGCTTCATCTGCTGTGGAAGGTGTATCAGGTAGTGCAGTTTAGGCACCATGCTTCCAGGATACAGCTGGTTGTACTGCCTGAGGTATTCCTGCACAAGCAGTGTCATTGTGCTGGCTGTGACCTCAGTCATTTCCACTGCTGTGGCATGAGTGACCACCCGCAATGGTTGGATGTAGCACTTCCAGTGTTTGTCACTCTCAGGAACGTGTTTCCCAACCATCAGTGGCAGTAGTCGCCCCAGCAACCACATCTGTGAAGCTAATGATACAAAGCAATAGCAAATTCAAGTTGATTTTTGCTACGAAATAAATGAAAGTATTTCACTGTGTTACTGAGTGGACGAGTTCACACAAAAATTTATATATTACTTATAATTATTATTATAATCATATACAGAAATACTAAGACAAACACTGATCGAAAAGAGCTACTCACCTGATTGCCCCAATTTTGTTGAGTTATCACTTACAAGACGATCAGCTGATTCACCCCGTAGGTTGTGGAGAAGCTGTCTGACAATCCTGGAGCTGAGTCCAATAGGAGGCACTGTCGTCTGTGCCTGTCAAGGCTCCTTAGTTGGTCTTTGGAGCCATAGAACTGTAGTGAAGAAGTTCTGTATACCATTATGTATGTAGCTATTTGGCCCAAATTGCAAAAATTAACCTGTATGTAGGGGTCTGTGGGTATGTTCTTAAGTAGCCCCACCCCTGTTGTGGCTTGCGTATGTGTTCTTGAGTTTGTCCCTCGTCACTAACTATTGACATGATGACTACCAGTGACAACATACCTTCGTATGAAGATGCTGAGGTAGAATCATGCATGTTTGGCATTTCCTGGATGTCGAAGCACTTTCCTTGTACCCCCCCCAGCACAGCTTGCAGTGGCAGAATCTTCAAGAAATGCAAGCTAGCACCCATGAAAGTGATGCTCTTGCCTTCCAGTGCATACATGAATGCCTTCCTGTTGGAACCAAAAATTTAGGTGCTTAAATGTCATAACACAGATAGGAGAAATGTATGCAAAGGACAGAACCACACACATGTCCAATGATTTATCTACAACTTGGAGCAATGCAACTTACATCAGCAAGCACTTTCAAGTCTTGGATGAGCAACTCCAGCACAGCATCAAATCCATACAGCTTCACATGGCTGCTGTTTGTAACAGCCAGGAGCTGAATAAAATGCAGTGATGAGCGGTGGCAGGGATGGATGTTGAAGAGTGCCCAGTAGAAAATACCTAGTATGTGTTACAACAGATGGAAAAGTGAAAAATTTATGATTTTGGACAAAAGCTAGGGAATAACCCTCTTGCATACACAGTGTACATATATGTATCAGTGTGAAGGCAGTACAAAGAAGCACGTACCGTATAGCAGGTACTATTCAAGGGGGACAAATTTTCACAATATTAGTGGTCGCGTGGCATCCACAACAATTTAATCCACGAAAAATACCTGCTGTACAGTACGTAGTTATAGTTGTGTAGTTAACACCACAAGCAATCGATGTGTGCACATGCAGGCATATTCACAGAAAGCTATAGACAAAACAGTTTAGAAAGGTATAGTGATACTCTTATATTTCAGACAGAAGTAGCACATGGAAGCTGCCGGCTGCCTATAGCACAGGAAGTTAACAAAGCCAAGCTGCCGGCTGCCTTTAGCACAGGAAGTTAACAAAGCCAATACTTCTTGAACTAGACTAGCTCAGTGTAGTTCCTCAGACCCAGATATCAATAAGTATTCACTGACATAATGCACACAGACATACATACCAAGATTGTGCTTGCTTTTCCTTGATTCTAGTGGATTCCCAACTCCCAGTTCGTCATAGAAAATTGCCAACGTCAGTGTGGGAGAATCCTTCAGGAACATGGGGTGAGACTTGAGGAATTCTCTGACGCAGAAGTCCCCGAGCACTTCTCCAGTACTTTGGTGCCCAGTCTAAACTTCATCCAGCACATCCGGTTTTCATTAGAAGTTGCTGTAAATAGATGATTACTGTAGAAGTAAGCTTCGTGCAAGTCAGCTGATGTTTGTAATTTTGAGGCATATGAGGAATGGTCCTTAATTCTCACTGGTTGTGAATTTTTGAACTTTACTTCGAAATGTTTCATTTCATGCTTTCATGTTTTGTATGTGTACAGTGTGGAAGGCAGAAAGTCTGTTTCTGGTTTTGAATTGCACTTTTCCACTGCTAGGTGCAAAAAGGGGGACTTTTCTTTAAAATCCAGACTTAATTGACACCACCCTGAAGTGCAATAATGTTCCTAACTCTTTTTGTTGAAATTGGAGTGCATGCATATATTTCACTATGTGGAGTAATCAAATATTTTCATTGAAGTGATGGTTGTTCCAGACATTGGGATATAGTGGCTGGGGTGGGGAGTGTGCGCTGGGAAGGCTATTTCTCGAGCCTCCACCACACTCGACCCACCCCCAAAACTACAAAAAAAGAGAAAAGAATATGAGCAAATATGAGCAATTGGCCATGGGTGATCCAGGTGCTGATATATAAGGTGCATGGGATATAGTGGTGGGGGTGGGGAGTGTGGGCCGGGAAGGCTATTTCTGGAGTCTGCACCACACTCGACCCACCCCCAAAACAAGAAAAAAAAGAGAAAATATGAGCAAATATGAGTAATTGGCCATGGGTGATCCAGGTGCTGATACAAAAGGTGGGATAATAGTGGTGGGGGTGGGGGGTGGTTAGTGTGGGCCGGGAAGGCTATTTCTCGAGCCTCCACCACACTCGACCCACCCCCAAAACTACAAAAAAAAAACAAAAAAAACAAAAGGATTGTCCAATCAAAAGGTTCGTGGAGTGCCGAGGTGCATAAAAGGAGCGGTTGTTTTTACTGTTGTGGTATACATACCGGTTTAGTCATGACTTGCAGGACGGCATGTTCCACAAATATTTGTGGCACCTGTAACGAGAAGGAATAATATATTATAGTGAATGTCTTCTTGCACAAAATGACTAACACTAGGAACAAAAAAAGTGAATTCTATATATGAATTCGAATCTGGGAGAAGCCCAGTCCAGTATGTTCAGTAGGCATATTGTATGTGAAGTATGGTGCCATGCCACTTAAAAACTCCGTTGAACATCTGCTCATGCATGCAGATCAAGAAAAATTGTACATATATATATATATGTAGTGAAGCGACATTTTCATAAGATTAAAGTTTGTCGAGTTGGCAGCTTCTATATATAGCCTACACCAGAGACATGCAAAGAAATAGCTGAGTACTTTGTGGCATTACTACACTCTACTTACCAGGTCGCGATCGTCTGGCTGTTGTCCACTTCCCCACCTGCCAAACCTGCGCCTCGGCCTTGGCCCTGCCAGCCAGCAGCCTTGGCCGGCGGCGCCTATGCCTGAGTCTGCAGGGAAAAGTAGAGTAGTGTAAGTCACCGAATGTCGACCACGTTGTGAACTTTCTGTCAAGGGTTCTATCTCAGCACTCAACATTTCAAACCAAGTATCGATCACAACATCTTGGATGGGATCAAAGCCATACAAGTCGTACAGCCGATAGAACACGGATTCTCCATTAACCCCACACTCTAGAGAGATAACGCTCTGCTGCTTTCTTGTTGGAGCATTATCCACTACTCTCCCATCAGCTCTGTTATTTTTGGCTGTCTTGGGTTCAGCTGGGTGGTAAAATCGTCTGTGAAAATCACCATAATAATAATGTATCCGGCTTGCTATGTAAGTTCCTTCAACTCCACAACGCCTGCAGCCATACTTACCTCCAGCCTTTGTCAACCCGAGTTCTGCATGTGCCTTCGAGTCAGCAGCTGCTAACAGCACCAAAGCTCGTAGAGTTGGGAAGTCATCCGGAGGAGAAAAATCCAGGACTTCTCTTAAAAAACACATCCTTGGGAGTAGGCGAAAATTACACTTGCATGAAGTTTAGGGTAGGGTATTTTCAATTTTCTTTACAGGTGATCCGATTTTTGGAGAAGTGTAGCACAGACAGAAATTGCCAGAGGGTCAAATTGTAGGCAAAAGCAGATGGCCTGGGGGGGGGCTGTTTACATCGATGTGTGTTTCATACTAGGGGATCTGGGGGCATGCCCTGCAGCCAAGTCGCCTTACCTTACACTCTTGACACTCGGAAGAGGCAGCGAGAGGCGGCAGTCTGAACACTCGGGAAGAGGCAGCGAGAGGCGGCAGCACACTTGAACACTCGGGAAGAGGCAGCGAGAGGAGGCAGCACACTTGAACACTCGGGAAGAGGCAGCGAGAGGCGGCAGTCTGAACACTCGGGAAGAGGCAGCGAGAGGCGGCAGTCTGAACACTCGGGAAGAGGCAGCGAGAGGCGGCAGTCTGAACACTCGGGAAGAGGCAGCGAGAGGCGGCAGCACACTTGAACACTCGGGTGCGAGAGGCGGCAGCACACTTGAACACTCGGGAAGAGGCAGCGAGAGGCAGCAGCACACTTGAACACTCGGGAAGAGGCAGTGAGAGGCAGCAGCACACTTGAACACTCGGGAAGAGGCAGCGTGAGGCGGCAGCACACTTGAACACTCGGGTGTGAGAGGCGGCAGCACACTTGAACACTCGGGTGTGAGAGGCGGCAGCACACTTGAACACTCGGGTGTGAGAGGCGGCAGCACACTTGAACACTCGGGAAGAGGCAGTGAGAGGCGGCAGCACACTTGAACACTCGGGTGCGAGAGGCGGCAGTCTGACCTTGTGCTCAACTATATATGCCTCGTCCTAGTATCGTGCCCAGACACCCACGCCCTCCCGGAAAGACGCCTGGTAGCTCAATTGAATTTTGTCACAGAGGCGTGTCGTGTGAGCGTTTAATAATGATTGAAAGGCGTTTAATTACATGCCAAAAATGCCATATAAGCATCAACAGGCAATAAGAGCGTGTCTAGCTACTGTGGTAAGTGTTTTGTTTTACTTGCCGCTCTGGTTTCTGATGGTGTGGTACAGACTGCTGTAAAACCAAGTTGGAGAGGACCGGAAAGTTGCTAGCAGTCGTGCAGTGATATACATATGCTCAGTGACATTATACATGTTTAATAACGTTTTCCACCATTTGATTCGTTCAGATCACTAAGGTATTAGAAACAAGATATTCAAATCAAACTGCAAGACCGTTAAAGCGAGAGGGAGGAGCAACGGTCTGGGCATGAGACTAGCCTCGTCCCTAACTGGTAACACCAGCTTGCGCATGCACAATTCGTTTTCTCATTCCACACTCGAATTATTAGGGTCTCCCGAGGTTCAAGCAGTTTTGAAGGTGTCGAACCACCACGAACTCATGTGAAACTCATGTGAAACTATCCTGTAGGGTTTGCTCCCTCAGTCCGGACAGCAATGGTTTCAGTGGGTTCGGTGGAGACGAACCTCCCTGAACTTATTCGAGTCAGGGTGGTTCGTCTCTGCTGAACCCACTTGAACCACTGCTGGCTAATAGAGATCACGCCAGTTCAGGGTGGTTCATCTCTGCCAAACGTATTCAAAACACTACTGTCCATTAGAAATCATGCCTGCAGGACAGTTTGACTCATGTTCAGGGTCAAGTGGCTACTTCAGACACAACTTATTTCAAGAACAGATGGTTTGCACTAACTGCAAGCATACCCATGTGACTTTAGCACATGAAACTAATTATGGTTAAAAAAAATCCTGTGTGAGTGGGGATGAGAAGCTAGTGATTTATTTTATGTGGCCTTATACACACTTGGGAGTAGGCCTGAGGAAACTATGTTTAGTATGAATACCATTAAGCATATTCTGAGAATAATCAGAACCGAGAACAGTGTCAGTGAGTGAAAATCCATGAAGTGTCAGAAGCTTCCTGGAGGGTCACAAACCATCTTTGCAATCACACTTTGAGTATAATAGAATTGGAGGGTCAGGAATAACTGAAGAGCATAGAAGAAGTTTTGAGCATAATATCCTCAGGCCTACTTTGGACTCGTTGGGAATGTATTAACTCAGAGGAAGTTGGGTATGCCTAATATTTCCTGAAGTCATACTATTGAAGGTATGGCATTGCTCAGATTCTAACTATTTTCTGCCAGAATTACATCATCACATGGTATGGCACATGTGATGCCTTCCAACCTCCTCTGTCCCATACCCAACAAGGTAATACAATCAAACTCCTCATATAGTGTATTGAAAATCAGGGGCAATGTTAATTGGAAGTGAAATCAACCAGAAAAATAACCAGTACATACTGTGGATTTGTAAAGAACTAAAGCAGTAAACCAAAATTTACAGTATGTTTCGTCCCTATTGGCCAATTTGGCGGGATGGGACTCATCAGCTGGCCTCCCATTAGCCTCAGTACCAGGCTCACTCCTCTAAACCAAGAGACTTCGGCTACATCATAATATTATTTCAATGACTGGCTGACAACACAGCTATTGAAAGGGCAAGTTGGTTGTCCACAGGAGAAGGCAAATAGGCAGTGGATCTAAGTACGTAATTAAGATAGGCTGTCAGAATCAAAGGCTAACAGTTTAATTTCTGCAATCAACTTCCATTTTCCTACTGCACTGGACAACCAACCAGCAAACCTTTGTACCAGCCAAGGGAACAAATAAGCAAGTGGCGTACTAGTGCCTACACATTCTGACTCTTGTGAACTGACAAAAGATTTTGTACCATGGCAGCCATACAATCGACAGCCAGACTGAGCCAGTACGTACACTGTATACAGATTACTAAGTTGATACTTGTAGCCAGGGGGGCTCCAGTAGCTCAATTGGTAAGAGCATCTGACTAGTATTCAGAAGGTCCTGGGTTCAATCCCCAGCTGGGTCCCGATTTTTCGGGATTTCTTTACTCTCTCAGAAAGCTTATCATCCTTGAAGAGTTCACAATGCAAAACATTTCCAAAAAGTACTTTAAGATCAGCAGAGTACAAGGTTTCTAAAAAAAAGGTATGCATCTGTAAAGGGTCTTCCTACCTTAAATATCTCTTCTCCTAGCGCATAAGCAATGGCATTACATGAGTTGCTATGGCAACTAGTCTTTTGAAAGCTAAAACAACACTAGCTACAAAGCCAACTTGATATCTGGAATTTTGAAGAAATTTCAAAACTTGAAAAACGGAAGTGCGCATATCAGTCATCTTCGTCCATGTTGCGAAATTAAAATTGCGTGTATTCGGCAAGACACGTCGACGCAAGAACCACCATAATAATAATATGACAGACAAACGGGAAAAAAGCACTTTCCAAAAGTTCAAAAACCAGTCATGTAGGGATGCACTTCCAGCAAAAAACACTTCCCCAAAAACCAACGTAACAAGTGACAATGCACACCGGAAGGCGTGCACAGACTAGCCACACATCACAGCGCAATGCATTTACCGTGTACCTACCATCCCTACATCTTTCCAACCACACCCCTCCAATGATGCCTATGTGAGATGGGAATAGTGGTAGTGAGTGTGTTGGCGCATGGTAGGTGAAAGTGTTGATTGTGTACATATTGGACAAGTGAGCACACCCATCGCAATGACGCCTATGTGAGATGGGAATAGTGGTAGTGTCTGTGTGCAATGAGTGAGTGTGTTGGCGCATGGTAGGTGAAAGTGTACGTTGATTGTGTAGATGTTGGACAAGTGGTTGAGTGTTGTGTGTGTGGATGTTCTTTTTAGGGGAGGTTGATGTGGGTGCAAGTGTTTGGTAAAGTGTAGCTAGATTGGGAGTTGTGGAGTTAAATGTGGTGTGTTCGTGTTGGTGTGAAGGTTTGTTGCGCTGATATTCATTGGGAGTGTTGCGTGTTGTGGAAATTACTCTGGTTGGTTAATGCTTGTGAGCGGGATTATAGATCAGAGTGGGTTTTGATGAGAGTAGTGTTGCTGTGGAGATTTGGGTTGGCTGTAGCGTGGGGTGTCGTGTTTTGTGAAGTATGTAAACGTAAATGGATGTGAGGGTGGTTGTTGTGGTATCACGGTTGAGGATGGTGATGATTGTGGATGGTGGTGGGTGTTGAAGGGTGTTGTGTATGGCTGTGTGGTATACGGTTTGTGATGGGTGTGGTTGGAAAGATGTAGAGATGGTAGGTACGCGGTAAATGCATTGCGCTGTGATGTGTGGGTAGTGTGTGCACGCCTTCCGGTGTGCATTGTCATTTGTTACGTTGGTTTTTGAGGAAGTGTTTTTTGCTGGAAGTGCATCCCTACAGGTTTTTGCAGTTTTTGGAATGTGCTTTTTCTGTAACTTGTTTTGGGGCGTTTTTTGGGGAGATGGCATGAAAGGGTTTAGAGTGTTATGGAGTGTTGATGTATTATGAGTGGGGTTGGCCGGTAAATATCTGAGTTTGGATTGTTTTGTGTTTGTGTACAAGGATGTACATGTGTGGTGTTTTATTGCGTATAAAGAAGTGTTGTGAAGTATAGTGTTGCAGATGTATGGAAGTATGTGAACGTGTTATGAGTAGAATGATACTGGGTGTTGTTGAGGTCATCAGTATAAAGTGCAGTTGTGTTGGGTGAATTGGGTGAGAAGCGTCCTCAAATGCCTGCTTGAGGTGAACTATGGCAGCTACTTCTGTTCAGTGACTGTGTTGCACTCACTACTATAGTGCCATTTCACAGGCTGCTTGCTGGCCCTTACTGCCTTCATATTCAGAGCTGCTGATTTCATTGGCAACTACACATCTGCCATTTGTCATCAATGGGAAGTGCAGGTCAGGCCGGAGGGCTAGAACATGGTACCGTTGCCTGGGGACATGTAAGATGAACAACCAGGTCGTAGGGCTAGAACATGGTACCGTTGCCTGGGGACATGTAAGATGAACAACCAGGCCGTAGGGCTAGAACATGGTACCGTTGCCTGGGGACATGTAAGATGAACAACCAGGCCGGAGGGCTAGAACATGGTACCGTTGCCTGGGGACATGTAAGATGAACAACCAGGCCGGAGGGCTAGAACATGGTACCGTTGCCTGGGGACATGTAAGATGAACAACCAGGCCGGAGGGCTAGAACATGGTACCGTTGCCTGGGGACATGTAAGATGAACAACCAGGCCGGAGGGCTAGAACATGGTACCGTCACCTGGAGACATGTAAGATGAACAACCAGGCCGGAGGGCTAGAACATGGTACCGTCACCTGGAGACATGTAAGATGAACAACCAGGCCGGAGGGCTAGAACATGGTACCGTTGCCTGGGGACATGCAAGATGAACAACCAGGCCGGAGGGCTAGAACATGGTACCGTTGCCTGGGGACATGTAAGATGAACAACCAGGCCGGAGGGCTAGAACATGGTACCGTTGCCTGGGGACATGTAAGATGAACAACCAGGCCGGAGGGCTAGAACATGGTACCGTTGCCTGGAGACATGTAAGATGAACAACCAGGCCGGAGGGCTAGAACATGGTACCGTTGCCTGGGGACATGTAAGATGAACAACCAGGCCGGAGGGCTAGAACATGGTACCGTCACCTGGAGACATGTAAGATGAACAACCAGGCCGGAGGGCTAGAACATGGTACCGTTGCCTGGGGACATGTAAGATGAACAACCAGGCCGGAGGGCTAGAACATGGTATTGTTGCCTGGGGACATGTAAGATGAGCAACCAGGCCGGAGGGCTAGAACCCAGATGCAGGTACATCAGCTACATCGAACAGTCTTAGCCAATACTACTGACTGGGGATCACACAATCGTAATGGTCACCAGAACGGTTGTGATACAGGAATATCTTGAAACCACACCTGGGCAAACAGGTGGGTTTGAAAAACACTGGCAGAAAATGTTCCCAACCACGACGACCCTTACTGATCCCACTAAAGGTGAAAATCTCCAGTTGAAGCATGGTGGCAATGACACAAATTTCTTTCTCTGTCCCCCATGTACCCTGGCTATAGACATGGTGCTTCCTTATGTAGCCCTGCCAGGCAGCTACAACACGCCTATTATTCTCATGATCATCCAGAGTATTGTCACCTTCATAAGGAGTGCTACAGCTACAGCATGCTCTTCATTAACTGAATCACAGCCAGGCGCAGTGCCACGTGATTCTCCTGACTACCTGTGACTTGCTTAGAGATGGCTCTGTACAAGCAGTTGCCATCTGGTCTTATGCTGTCACGAATGTGGGGGGCTATTTCCCGGCACACTATTGGCCTGACATCTTCACACTCCTTCACCAAGGGAGCATCAGTCAAGGTACCCAGAAAAGCCACGGCATCAACTCTCCAATTAGGCGGGGGTGTGCCAGTGATTGCAAACGCTTTTGGGCTCTCGCAATGCACTATGCCCTCACCTTCAGAGTCCAGGCAATCTGAGGAGGGTGACTGGGCTCTTGGTACAGAGGTGCTCACACCCCCTGTCCTACTGCCGACATTACGCGGATTGAGGGGACAAGAGCGACTGTGGGTTCGCTCTCCTCCACATGTACATTCTGCCTCATCGCTAGTGCCACTACTATCGTCACCACTACCCAATTCGTCACTACAATATCCACCCTCTTCACTATCTGAAAAGTCATACTCTATGAGCTCAGCACCACTCAGGTCATCCTCATCATCACTGTCTGCAGTGGTGATGACTGGAGTGAAAGAGCTCGCAGCACCAACACGGCGCTTATTCAGAGGGCAGTCTCGATGACTGGTTCGTGAATGAGCCAGTGAGCCACACCTACAAGGCTTCTTACCAGCACCGCTTGCTTCACCACCAGTGTCAGAAAGGATCTTCTTGGATCGATCCTTTCTGGTTCTGGTGGGCGTACATGGCCCCTCATCCTCAAGCAGTTCTGGACCATATGTATGCAAAAGCTTTTGCTTTTTACCCTAGGCCTTCCTTTGGTGCTGCTCTTCTTCCTTGTGCTTGGCTTTAGACTGGCTTCTCTTCCTCTTTGCCTCTTCGGTTTGCCGGTATTTCAGTGTATTGGCTCTCTTGCAATTATACAGCTTTAGAGCCTCTGCCATGCCAGCTAGTATCGGCAGTCCCATTCCTTCAAACAAAATAAGGTCCCGGGCATCACCATCATTGAGGAGGCGACACCGCAACCAATCACTAATCTCTACTCGCTGGGGATTACACAGTCATAATGGTCGTCAGACCGATTGTGATATAAAATAATGCTGAAACCACACTCGGGCATACAAAAGGGGTTTGAAAACAATGGCTTAACTCGTCCCCAGCCACGGACACCACCAGTAACGCGAGAAAAAACAAATATGCTAATTTGGAACATAGTGGCCATGACTATTAGTTCATTAGCTGTCCCCCACCTACTGTTACTAGCAATGTGTTTGCTTTCTACGTACTTTCTCACAGCAGCTACAGCACCCTTTTGAATCTCTTCAATATCAGAACCACCAGCATTATACTTTGCTTGCAGCCAGTTTGCTATGGCTGGGGCATGCTCTCTGTTAAGCATGAACTTAATCATAGCCAGGCGCAGTGCCATATGATTGTCCTGACTGCCGGTGACATGTTTCGAGATGGCCCTGTACATACAGTTTCCATCTGGCATAATGCTGTCACGAGTGTGGGGGGCTATTTCCTGGCATTCAATTGGCCTAATGGATTCGACCATCCGCACAACAGGAGTATCAGTCAAACTACCCAGGAAAGTGATGGCATCGTCCTTCCAACTACTAGTAGGTGTGCCACTTATAACATATTGTATTGGGCCCTCACAATCTGTTATGCCCTCCCCTTCTGAGTCAAGGCCATTAGAGGCATCCGGCCTGTCTGACGACAACCCACGAGAGCTACCACTGGGCTCTGCCTCTGAGCTAGGAGTAGGTTCGGTGGTCTTAGAGGGCAAGGCATGAGATGGAGCTCCTCTATTTCTAGGATTCAAGGGGCATTCACGGGCATGTGCACGCCCATCACATGTACAGAGTTGAGTAAACCACGGTATGTCACTGTCTTCATCGGAAGACAAGACAAATACATCCACATCTAAATCCATACCTCCCTCATCCTCACTGTACATGCTCTCATCGTCAGAAGATTGACACTCCCTGTTCCCGCTGGCAGAAGCAATGGGTAGTTTACCACCTGCAACACCAGCCTTGTCGCAGGACTGCCCATCTGCATGTTTACTGCCCCTCGTACTGTTCCTGCTTGTAGAAGGAATAGGCAGTTTACTACCCACACCACCAGCCTTTTTCTTATTGGCCTTGTTATAGGGACAGTCCCTGTGGTTTGTACGGCGATGAGTGATAGATCCACACCTGCATAGTTTTACTACACCCTTAGAATGAGCTCACACACTTTTGAGTGGGTCTTGTGGGAGTAGACACCAGGTCCCCAGTCATCTTTAGAGGAGTCTCAGCAATGGATTCTACATCTGTGTTGTTGTAGGTATGTAGAATCTTTTGTGATTTTCCCCACTTCTTACGGGCTTCTTGTTGCGACCCCCTGTGCTGAGATTTCCACTGGCTTCTACTTTTCTTAGGTGCTTCAGTTTTTTGCTGGTTAAGCTTTTTAGATCTAGCTACATTGGCCTGCTTGAGTACTGCTTCCACACCGTCAAGTATGGGCAGACCCATTCGCTGAAGTAACTCATGAAGCCAGTGGTACTTCATGCCATGAACACTGTCCATGTAGGTCATGTTGCTTTGCAACAGACCCAGATTAGTGGACACCTGGTAATGAAAGCGATTGAGGTGCAAAGACTTTGATCGAAAACGGATCAAACAATTGTGAGAGGCTTCACTTTGATTTGTATGGCCTCTACCAAGCACAGGATGAATGACATCCTCCGCTTGGTCAGCCCTTCTATCACATTCTATCTGGTAGGCCAGGCTGTGAAAGGGACAGCTCAAAACATTTCTTGTTTTGTATGCTTTCCCATCACACTTTATATTATCTTCATCACACTCCCCACATGAACACAACCTGAGGGGGTGGAAGTCACACTGCTGGCCGTCTTGCCATTCATGGTCGTCCCTGGCATGATGGTGCAGTGCCGTCATTCTTGGGCTCTGTCCCTGCACCAACTAAGGCCCCAAAGAAGCGGCTTCGGGCTACAGTTATGAATTTATCAGACATGCAGCCACACCCAGAACTATGGTGCTTTGGACAGTGACACTCAGCAGTGTTCACTTCAGGATACTTCTTCTTAAGGGCTGTTTGTTCGGTTGCTGTAAAGCTTTTTTTCACCTTTATACTTTTCAGCATTTTTTGGTGAGCATGTGGTACATGTCCACCGCAAAGCATCAGCTTTACATCAGGATAATGTGCTTTAACAGACAAGGCAGAGGATGAGTCTGCATCCTGCCAATGGATGCTAATAACCACCCCCTCCTCCTTGGCTTTGCCAAACACAACAGAAGCTGCATGCCCCTCAGCAAACTTTGATGTGCCTTCATATAACTCCCCTTCACAGAGGTCATCTTTGCCTCGCTGGCAGAGATGAATGTAGTACAGCAGAGCACCACTTACGTAACATCGTATCTGAAAGGTGAAATTTTTGACTATGATGCCCCCTGGTCATCCAGGCACCGTCAGCAATTGTGACAGCATTCTGGAAGCTGCTAAGTTCGCTATTTGGTTTAGCTCACACTGCTAAGTTCGCTATTTGGTTTAGCTCACACTGCTCGTCTACCATGCTCTTTACGTGAGGATACATGCACTTTAAAGTACTGTAGAATTGCTGTTGAGAGACAGCATACATACCGCAAGCATGTGCCAATACCTTCTGGTACTGCGCATGGGTGCTGTGACAGCATTCTGGAAGCTGCTAAGTTCGCTATTTGGTTTAGCTTTCATTGCTTCTTTCGCTAGCTCACACTGCTTGTCTACCATGCTCTTTACGTGAGGATACATGCACTTTAAAGTACTGTAGAATTGCTGTTGAGAGACAGCATACATATGCATGTGCCAATACCTTCTGGTACTGCGCATGGGTGCAACCAGCAGCAATGAATGCTACTTGCAGTGCTAGACCAACTAAAGTTTGCTGAGTAGCTTCATGGACAGCAGAACTATTGAACTGTACACGTCGCACTGTACAACCAGTACAGTCATACTGCACTTCTACAGAACCCCCAAGGCCAGTTAAAATGATACTGACAGGCTTCAACTGGCCATTACAACCAGAAGTTGCACAAGTTGAGGTTGCATTTATCTGGTCAATAAAGGCTTGAAGCTGAGAAGTATGGCCTACATATTGACCATTACGTTTACAGGAAAATTCAGCTAGGCCTCTTCTATCAGGGGTTTCTGTCAAAAACTCAGGATTGAGTTTGCGTTTCTTCTGTGGTGTTTCACTATCACTTTCATCCTCAAAAGAGAGTTCCGAGTCTGTTACTTGGACATCCTCCCTTAGCTGAAGCTTACCATTAGTAGTTTCAACCCCCATACTCTCCCCTCCCACATTACTAATCCCCACACCACCCTCCCTAACCCCAATACCACCCTCCCCTTCTCCCCCCACACCACTCTCTCCTATCCCCACACCTCCCTCCCCTTCTCCCTCCACACCACTCTCCCCTATCCCCACACCTCCCTCCCCTCCCTCCCCTTCTCCCCCCACACCACTCTCCCCTATCCCAACTCCTCCCTCCAATTCTCCCCCCGCACCACTCTCCCCTATCCCCACACCTCCCTCCCCTTCTCTGACCCTACCCATCCCTCGGTGACTCACGGCATTGCGACTCCATCGGAGTCGTACCAGCTGCTGAAAGCGAGCAGATTTTTTAGACGTGCACATCATGGCGTCTCTGAGAATAGTCTCGTGAGTGTCTTGTGCCCCGTTGCGCGCTCATTCCCAGACTACAGTCAAGTTCGTTCCAGTACCGGGTACCGGGTACCCAAGTCGCATTACATCATTGGGGCGGGGTTATGCCTTCACCTGCTCTCTTTTGGGGGCGGATCTAGAAGGACACGCAGAGTTACCGAGGCCCATCGAATCAAGATGGAAGGAAGGTGTGTATTAATGCGCACTCCGTACTTAAATAATGGTAGATACATAATAGGTAATACTACGTATGCGTTTATCTTTTTGCCTATCTAAAGGGACACAAAACTTGTTCCTGAAAATGCAAATTCAGTTTGCCATAGCACGTTAACTACGTATTTTCTGTGAAAATCCATACGTACGTTTGTAGTTGCGGTGGAAATGTACAACATATCGCAGATTTGATCATCATAGCTCCTATGAATGTTTCAAAATTTTGCTTCAAAAATGGTCCACAATAAAGGAACATAGCGCTCTAAAAGAATAAAATGCATGCAAAAAAATTCCAAAAAATTATTTTTATCAGCAGAGTACAAGGTTTCCAAAAATATAAAAAATATATATGCATCTGAACAGACTCTTCCTACCTTAATATAAAGTACATGTTTTTTCTATTTTATATGGGCACATAAATGTGCCCATGGCGTTCAAAGAGTTAATTATATTATTATTATATTATTATAATCATACAAAGAAATACTAAGGCAAACACTGATTGAAAAGAGCTACTCACCTGATTGCCCCAATTTTGTTGAGTTATCACTTACAAGACGATCCCGGTCAATGGGGCTTGGGATGGTTCTGGCCTCAGAATGCCTATACGTCTAAATGTCTTGATTTGCCCATTCAGGGCGTCAGTGGTGAAATACCCCTTTTCCCTGATGCAGTGGGCAAGAATCCTCCGGCACTGCAGCACTAGGACACCCTCAAAGATCACGTGCATGTCATGCGGTAACCACCGATAGACATCAAAATGTGGTGCCTGGTCGAGGTTGCTCAGCCGATTCACCCCGTAGGTTGTGGAGAAGCTGTCTGACAATCCTGGAGCTGAGTCCAATAGGAGGCACTGTCGTCTGTGCCTGTCAAGGCTCCTTAGTTGGTCCTTGGAGGCATTGAACTGTAGTGAAGAAGTTCTGTATACCATTATGTATGTAGCTATTTGGCCCAAATTGCACAAATTAACCTGTATGTAGGGGTCTGTGGGTATGTTCTTAAGTAGCCCCACCCCTGTTGTGGCTTGCGTATGTGTTCTTGAGTTTGTCCCTCTTCACTAACTATTGACATGATGACTACCAGTGACAACATACCTTCGTATGAAGATACTGAGGTAGAATCATGCTTCGTATGAAGATACTGAGGTAGAATCATGCATGCTCGGCGTTTTCTGTATGTCGAAGCACTTTCCTTGTACCCCCCAGCACAGCTTGCAGTGGCAGAATCTTCAAGAAATGCAAGCTAGCACCCATGAAAGTGATGCTCTTGCCTTCCAGTGCATACATGAATGCCTTCCTGTTGGAACAAATAATTTAGGTGCTTAAATGTCATAACACAGATAGGAGAAATGTATGCAAAGGACAGAACCACACACATGTCCAATGCACATTGTGGTATTACTTTAACCTGGCATCGCCAGTCAGACCTACTTAACCTCCACTGGGCATGCACCATTGCATTGTGATGGGTAGCTGGGTTGGCCTACTTTCCCATCCTCCCCCAACTACCCTGGCCCAGGATTGCCAGAGAGGCCCCTTACATTTTTTGGCTCTCCCTGGCCCTAGGCCCTTGGGGGGCAAGGTGTGGGGCCATTTATGGGCCCACCCTAGGCCAAGCCCGTCATGCTAGTTGACCAACCGTCAACTAGCAGAGAACACTAACAAACACACCAACGAAGAAACTAACAATGGTGGCAAACCAACAACCAACCAGCCACCGACGAGATAAGATACAAAATGATAAAACAAAATTATAATGACCACAAAGGTACAAGGGAGGAAAGAGGGTGGGAAGTTGCGAGACGCTTTAACTGGACAATATACTTGGCACGAGGCACGAGGCTATTACTTGAACTGCGCATGCGCACCTCACCCTGCATGCGCCCCACCCCTGTAGCCACGCCTCTTCCTTGTCTCGCATGTTAACCTGCTTTAACTCCATTAAACCCTATTTAACCTGGCATCGCCAGTCAGACCTACTTAACCTCCACTGGGCATGCACCATTGCATTGTGATGGGTAGCTGGGTTGGCCTACTTTCCCATGCTCCCCCAACTACCCTGGCCCAGGATTGCCAGGGAGGCCCCTTACATTTCCTGGCTCTCCCTGGCCCTAGGCCCTTGGGGGGCAAGGTGTGGGGCCATTTATGGGCCCACCCTAGGCCCAAGACGTAGTCGCCCCCCAAGCCCCCTTTAGTATTGACACTGCCCACCTACCATCTGACTTTTAACTCGGACGCCAAGCTACCAGTACCTAACCACCCCTTATTCTACTAGGATACAACAAGGTACCAGGATAATACCGGAAACCACACCCAATAACATACCAAACACACAACAAGAAACCCAATTGCAACAGCATATCCTGCCAGGGTGAAGCATGAAAAGTTAAATCCCCAGCTGGGTGGAGACCCGGAAGGAGTGAGGTGTTAAACCTTGCTTGCTGCTGCCAATGTTTTGCTCACTCCTGCCAAATGAGTTCTCGGAAGTCTCACGTAGAGTTGGTACGCCTGACTCCTCCAGCGACCGAGAGTCTTGATTAGGTCCACCGGAACCCCACAAGCCGCTGCCGTGGTGGCCGCCCCTATCCTAAAGCTGTGGCCAGCAAACTCCTCCGGCTTCAGGCCCGCTTTGGCCAAGGCTTCCCTGATGGCTGTCACCAGGCGGGGGCGGGTCAGAGCCCTGCCATCCCCAAAGCGAAATAATGGACCTTCTCCTGGGCCTCGCAAGGCCAGATAGGCCAGCACTGCCGCCACTGGACACAAATGGGTGTCCGTCCTGCCCAGGAATACGGTGACCCCTTGCCTAAACGGATCCGTTTTGGATTGTTTTATACGGACTGCGACGGTTTTCGGGTTTGTGGGATCATCTACTGCCAGATCGGCGAAAGAGAGATGCTGGCCTGGATTGAAGTCTTCCTTGTCCGGCGCGGTCAGTTCCCCTGACCTGAGGAATCCAAAAAAACCGAGGCAACAGGCTGCCCACAGCATGATGTGATCCCAGCCAGAAGCCTGTTGCTCCCAGACTGTGCGCATCCTCAGCAAGATCGCCGGTGTGATGGGAAGACGGGTGCGCTTTGACAGGCCGGCTTGCTCCTTCTTTGTGCCTCGCAGCGCTAACTCAAGCTGCGGCATATTCCCCACCTTCGGGTCACCCCCTCCCACCGATACCTGCAAGTGTCGGACGGCTGAAATGTACGACTTGATCGTCTGGTGCTTCAGACCCTGGTTGACAGCAAACGGCACGAAATTCACCAGGCCCACCTCCGACACTGGCAGTGGGGGTACCCCTGTCTGCTGGCAGAAGGCCAGATACTTCTTCTTGCCCGCCATGTAGGTCCGCTGGGTCGACGGGGCTAAGCCTGCCTGAAGCAGGCGCTGAACAGTCGGGACCAACGGGGCGAGGTCCAGTCCGGTTGTTCCCCCGCCACCAGGTTCACCAGTTGGGGGGGAATAGGTGTGGGTACCTGGGCTTGCCTCCGGAGCCACCTGCAGGAAGCGAGGGAGGTCGTTACGTGACAGGGCGTCAGCGGCCACATTGCTGACCCCTGGAATGTGGGTTGCTCTAATCTGCACCTGGAAGTGTGCGGCCAAGAAAAATAGGCAGCAAAGCAAATGCATGAGCGCACGGTCGCGGGAACGACCTGCGTTCACCGCCACCACCGCCATATTATCGCAGCGGCACTCGACTAGCTGTCTTCCCCAATGCGGCCCCCACACTGCCACTGCGAATAGGATAGGTAGGAGTTCCTTCGGGGAAATTAGCCATTCCGTGGTTGGCCCCTCCCACTTCCACTGGAACCACTGTGACTCCCAGCGTGCCCCACAGCCCCAAGAACCGGATGCATCTGTTTCCAACGCTAGGATGGGTAGTGACGCCCTGGGCATCATGGAAATTCCGTTCCACCCTTGCATGAATTGCAGCCACCACCTCAGGTCTGACCGAGACGACGCGCTCAGGCGAATCCAGCGGTCCCGCGACTGAGTCGTAGACAATAGCTCTATGAGGCGCCGGACAAACGTCCGGCCTGGACGAACCACCGTGGCTGCATGTTGGAGGTGCCCCACGAGCGACTCCAGCTCTCTTTTTTTGCATGCCTTCTTGCTCGCCCATTCCTGTACCATGGCCAGCGTGCGGCGCAGCTTCTCCTGTGGTAAGCGCACCACCATCAGGTGAGTATCAAGCTCGAAGCCAAGGAATGTCAGGGCCACTGTTGGGCCTGCACATTTGCTCCGGGCTACTGGGACCCCCAGTCGATGGCATAAGGACAGCATCTTCTGCATGTTCGCATGGCATTCCTGGCTGACTGGGGCTCCCATTGTAATGTAGTCATCCAGATAGTGACCCACCCAGGTCACCCCATTCTTGCGAAGGGACCACTGCAGCGCATCCGCCACGGCCGAGAAGATTTTTGGGGCCGATCTCAGGCCAAACGGGAGTCTGGTATCGAAGAAGATTCCCCCTTTCCATTGCATTCCCAGCAGCGATCGGTCCTGTGGGTGTACTGGTATTATTCGGTAGGCACTCTCGATGTCCATTTTCGCCAGCAGCGTCCCCCGGCCGGTCGTAGCTATCTGTCGGATCACCTCGTCTAGCCGCAGGTATTGGAGGGAGCATAGCTCTGGCTCAATTCCCCCGTTCACACTTTTCCCCTCGGGGCTAGACAGGTCTACGATAAGCCTCCACTTCCCTGGTTGGCTGGACTTAGGGATTACACCCAACGGACTCAGTTGTGTGCCTGCCGGGACGGCTCGGGGGCTGACTGGACCCACGACCCGACCCAGGGCCACCTCCTTGTCTATATACTCTTGCACCACGCTCGCGTTCTCCATTGCTGAGTGCATGTTGGATGCTGCTGGTTTACAGACCGATCTCGCGTAGTTAAACCCAATGCGAAACCCAAAAGTGATACCCCCCAGAATGTAGTCTCGAAAGGCACTGTCGGGGTGGTCTGCTAGTTCCTTGGCCCACTCCTGCCCCACCAGCGGAGATGACACTGTTTGGAGCCACCTTGGGATTGGTGCCCTGTTGATCCTCTCCTCAAACTCCAGCAGGTGGTGTGTGTATGGGTACTGGGGGCCGCCTGCAAAATAGACCAGATTCCGTGGTCAGAGAGGGGGTCCCCCTGATCCTACTTCCCTGGACCCCTCCCCCTCCAGGCCAGCCTACCTCAACCCTGCCCTGCCCCCCCCCCCCCCCCTGCACCGTCCGCTACCCTATTACTGTCCCATGGAGGGCCCTGCCGTCACTGGACGGCCCTGCCCCCTCCCCTGGAGGGCCCTGCCGTCACTGGAGGGCCCTGCCGTCACTGGACGGCCCTGCCCCTTCCCCTGGAGGGTGCCCGTGACCCACCCCGTTCCGTGGTGGACCATTCTGATCCCTTGGTTAGCGTTCACGGCCAGACTACATGCATCATACTGTGAAGACTGGTAGTATAGTTGCCATGGCTTCTGTTTATTTGGTTATGGTATGCGTTTAAGGGGGGGGCCGCTCCGGCTGGTCCCTTTGTTCTGTAAGTTAGCTATTGATAGATAGGTTAGCTTGGGATATTCTAAGTGAGTTGTACTATGGAGAATTAAGTTCATTTGCGGTCGCTACAATACATCCACAGAAAATACACAGACCACCAGCCTCGCTAGTCCCTATCGTTCTGGTGACCATGGGCAACCCAATGACGCGTGTCCTACTACTGTTCATGGGGGTAGGCCCTTCACGACATGTGGGCACTTGGTGGCCTTGGTGGGAGACGGCAAACTTGCGCCCCGTGATCGTCCTCCACCCCACAGTTTGAGCAGCGGTGTATAAACCTGCACTCCTCCCCATACGGGCAGCCAGCTGGGGTCCTGTTGAACCATTTGCATGCTCCTCCTTTCTTGGGCCGCTTGCCAGGAAGCCCGCCGCTAGCCGGGGCTTTCCCTGCTGTGCTTTCCAGTGGCCGCTTGCCTTTGCCTGGTCCCCCCGGCTGCGACTGTTCCTTCCGCTGGGATGGGGCCATGAGTGACAGCGGGGACTGGCGGGACTCCTGCTGCTGTGCGGTGGCCTGGTCTGCCAGGTCGAATGGATCAAGGGCTGAACTTGGACCCGGTAGACATGACACGTATTGCCAAAGGTCGCCTTCCTTCCACACCCGGTCTTCCGTGGTCGCCTGCTCCATCCGGAATTGGATGTCATACTCCCGCCACGCGGTACTTTGCGGGGCCTTCTGATGGAGCTTGAGCACGGTGTGGAAGTGAGCCACCATGCTCGGAATCATGTCTGCGTGGCGTTTTGCCATCACGGGGATGTATAATGTAAAACACCTGGACCACGTGACCACATCCAGCACCCGCCTCTGAGATTTCTGCTGCAGCTGGGAGGCTTGGAACTGGTTGAGAGCTCCCACTAGGCTCTCCTGCAATGACGGGGATGGCTTCTCTTGCTTGGCCAGGCGCAAGGAGCGAGGGGTCGGGAGGAATTCCTCCATGTCCACGTAGTCCAACTTCCATACTTTATCCGCCAGTTTGGTCGGGATGGTTGGAAGGCCCTTCGCGACCAGATAGCGGATCGGCCTCGTGTCGGCCTTGTCTTTGGCCTCCCAGCTCTGCGGGATGGTCGTTAGAAGCGGGATGATGGCGGCAAAGGGGTTGAGTGCTGCCGCCGTCTCTTGCTGTCGTTGTTCCCCCCCCTCCGTCCGGAGCGAGGGCAGCCCCAGGCCGCTTAGCACCTCCGTTGGCAGCATTTTTCCCATACGTAACAGCGCCTGCGATAGGGGGGGAGGGTTGCTAGGGGAGTCCGCCTCTATCCCGGGTAGCCTGTTGTCGCCCCTTTGGTTACTGCCTGCTCCTGGAGGTACCCCACCTCCCCGCTCGGCTCCGCTGTCTAACTCCCCCCTGGGGCTGACCTGACGCCCTGGCCCTGTACGACTTTCGGCCCCCTGCGTCCCTCCCCGGCCATCCAGCGAGGCTAACCCGGGCCGTACTTTTGCCTTGTGGGTTGCTGCCCTTCCCCTGGGGCCGCTCTTAGTCCCCACCCGGCCTCCCGCTCTCCTATCCCCAACTCACCGGGCGTCTCCCCGCTGGTGCTCACGCTCCCGGGAGCCTCGCCGCCGCCGCCGCCGTTGGCCTGGACTTGGCCACGAGCCCGGGCCTCAAGAGCCTTGTCTATCATGCCGGTGAGGGCCTGCAGTTGGGCCTCCGAGAAACCGGCCTCGGCGTCGACTGTGTCGCCTTCGGGGCTTGCCATCGCACGAGAGAGATACGATAAATAGTGACTACAAGAAAGTTCGACGGAGGGATGAGGGTGGTAAGTTGCGAGACGCTTTAACTGGACAATATACTTGGCACGAGGCACGAGGCTATTACTTGAACTGCGCATGCGCACCTCACCCTGCATGCGCCCCACCCCTGTAGCCACGCCTCTTCCTTGTCTCGCATGTTAACCTGCTTTAACTCCATTAAACCCTATCGATAACTCAACAGTAATAGAATAGACTCTACAAGATACAACTGAACAGTACAGCAATAGTACAAGTATTTATACACAGGAAATGCAGCATACTATAAATAGAGTAAACGTCATACTATATAGTAGATCTAACTATAGGCAGTTACCCCACATCTCCCCCTTTAGGCCAGTCGCACTGGAGGGGTGATTGGCGTTCCAGTTTGGGATCTTGTCATGATCCTGCGAGTTAGTTCGAGCTTGGGTGCATGCGGTGAATCATGCCAGTCATTCGAACGATCGGACGTATCGGGCACAACAGTCAGGTGGGAGTGGTTTCGACGCACCTGCCCGGTTGGAGTGTCGAACACATAGGACCTAGGGTCGGCTGCTAAGGAAACAACTCTTCCCCGAACTGGGTCCCCTTCAGAGTTGATCCAGACCTCTAAATATAAATTACAAAGAGATGGAGGAAGTAGAATCATTTAACACTTTGCATGCCTAGAAATCATATACAAAAACAAGAAAGTGTATTTAGAGTGGCTAGGTCTTAGCTCAGAAAAAGAAGAAAATGTGGGGTGGAAAACCCCGGAAACGAACCTGGGCCACGCACTCAGGAGGACCGGCGCTTTGCGAAACGATCCAAGAGGCGTGGAATCAGGTAGTTGTACTACAAAATGTTAGCTTATATAGCGATAACGCATAAATGCGTTGTAGGCATGCAAAGTGTTAAGTACTTGCAGCTGGGGGTGTGGTTTGACCGATGGATGAGAGGAAACGTGATGGTCGAGAAAGCAGAGGAATGGGTAGGTAAAGTAGAATGGATGGCTAGGGTAAATGGAGATATGGAAGTCGAGCGTAGAAGGATGGCATGGGAATTGATGGCAAGGCCATGTTTGGAGCACGCAGCAGAAGTATGGTGGCCAGGAGGGAAAGTGGTGGGTAGAAAATTGGAAGCAGTGCATGCAAGACAGAATAGGTAGGAAGTTGCTGAGGGCAAGCAATACAGTGGCAGGGTTGCGGTGCGAGGTGATCTTGGATGGAGAAGGTTGGAAGAGAGGAGGGAAGAGAAGAAGGTTCTGTTTGGTAGGGGGAACTAGGTGAAGAGAGACTGGTAAAGTGGATTGTAGAAAAATTGCAAGAAGCTGGTGGAGTGGGGTGAGAGAGGAGTATGAAGTGCTGACTAGGAAGTATGGGCTGGAACAGGAAGATGAAGGGCAAGCAGGGTCTGCTGCAGAGTGGAAGAGGAGAGTGAGAGAGCTAAACGGGAATGAATGGAAGGAAGAAGTAGAGCCAATGAGCAGCTTGAGATGGTATAGAGTAGTGCAGGATACTTTTGGTGTGGAGGAGAACATTGCATCATGGGTAGGGCATGCGGCGGTTAGGTTGAGGTTTCGGTTGAGTACTGGTTCTGCGGGGTTGTTTGAGGATAAATGGAGGTGTCGGATGTGCGTAGATGGGAGGTGAGTGTTGTGTAATAGGGGTGACGTAGAGGATGTAGGGGATTTTGTATTGAATTGTGGAGAATTTACTGCAGAGAGGAGAAAGTTGGTTAGGAAGATTAGGAGTTTAGTAGGGGCAGAAAGATGGGGTGAGGAATATGACAGAGATGTAGAAGAGAAGAAGGCGTTGTTGTTAGGAAAGAGGGTGGAAGGGGTGGAGAGGGATGTGATGGATGTAGTAGACGAGTGGTTGTTAAAGGAGTTGCTAGTGTGGTGGAGAAGGAGGAAAGATTTGTTGGGGTGGACTTAGGTAGCTAAACCCTGCTCCAAGTACCTGGAACCCAGCGCTCCCATACCCCCACCTCCTATGATCACAACAGTTATTGCTATTGTAGTTATAAATGTTGTTATTATTCTGTGTATCTTGTATGTGATGGCCCAGTAGGGCTCAGACATGAAAGAATTAAAGATATCCCACCGATAGTAATTATGCTTCAACGGTTCGTACAGTCCTTTCATGGTTTTGACACAGAGCATCATTCGTACAACGCCTGTGATACCACGTGCTTTTGAAGATGAACATGCATGTACACGCCCAGTTTGACAGTCAGACGGAGTCAATTTATCGCCCCTAAGGTGGTATGAACATCATCCTGCTATCATTTCATACCACCAGTATGAAGGTCAGTTCAGGTGATATCACACCCAGTAGGTATGAAATTTACACCACAGTTTTCGCAGTGTGGGGCTGGGCACGAGACTAATGTAATATAGGCCCTCGCCATAATAGCAAGGTGGAGTCATCTGTCGGCACCATACCACACAGGACTTCCGATTCACTAGTTGTGACTACAGAATGTTATGAGAGTGACCCCCCCCAATCATGCTACTGTATTTCAGCAGTCCACCTTAAAAAAAGCTGTTATTTAAAATAAGTGAATTGCAGACATGTGTAGATGGGTACAGCTACTTACACGACATTACATTACATTTATGTGTCTTGTGCGTGTTGAACTTGTCCTTTCTAAACTCTATTTCTCTCTCCTTCTCTTGCTTGCGCTGGTAGGCAAGTATCTTGACATGCTGCATTTTGGTAAAATTCAGGACAGCGTAGGAAGTCTGTTCAGTTGATGGAGGGAGGTATTCATTGGGTTCTTTTTAAAACACCACCTCGTGGTAGGGGAATTTTCGTGACTCTTGTCACAGAAGGGTGGCTCTCTGGATTTGGAGTGGGGGAGCCCTCTCCTGCAGTGGCCGCTGTCCTACAGCTGAGACATCCATCACCAGGTGTCTGTCCATGTTCTCCTAATTGGGCTGATGGAGGTCGGTTGAGGGGGAGGAATCCCACCAGGGGTAAGAGGCACAGACGTCTGCTCTGACCTTTGACTGCCATTCAAGCTCTTCACCTACCTTTTGCATAGCCACACAACCCACGACCATATGTGCGGGTGGGTTTAGCGGACAGGGGAGTTGGTATACTCCAAGTTGAATACCATATAGGAAGCAAGTAGAAGTACCCCCTGCACAGACAGAGATAAATCAAGATCTCACTACAAAATAGTTAGGTATAGTCTTTTCTTTAATACAGTGGAACCCCTCTATTGTTGCACAGGTACTAAATTTGCTATTGTACACAGAGACAGAAACTTAGTATGCAGTCAATACACTGTAGCCAAATGATGACAACTTACCAATTGAACTTCATGCATATCCCAGTGGCATAGCGCAGCTGAGCAGAGAAGTTAAACTAGTGGACCGGAAGTGACATCAGCCTAGCAACCTGTGCCTGCAGGCCTGGTAAGAGATAAAGTTAAAGAAATCTAACCTTGTTACCACCTCCCTCACAGATGTGACAGTAGTTTCGACAGTAAGCCCAGGACCAAGTAAATCCATTTTTTGTACCTGTCACTCCCAGCCTTAGGCCCACCCTTACCAGCTGTACAGGCTCATTACTGAACTTTATGAAAAAAACAAGTTTGCATACAAATGATTGATTGAGCAATTGATTCTGTCTGTCCGTTCGTTCGTTCGTCCGTCTGTCCGGTGTCTGTCCACTCAAAAATCGGGCTATCTCGCAATTTACAGGGTTAAACGATTGCTAAACACGACAGTAACATTGAAATCAAAAAAAAAGTCCGGGTGTATACCTGATAGTCGCCAAAGCGGTTCCATTCGCTGTATCTACAGCTCTTTCTTATTTAACAACGGTGCATTCTGCCATTTTAATACGGTCACAACTAGAATACGATAAGAGGCCGGGCATATACGGACTCTGGTCACGTGTTCATATTGGCAATCAGTCACGCCCACCACTTCCCATAGGATGTATAGATATATACGCATACACGAGCGCTGTACACTCTACGAGAGTGAGACGGCTAGGTAAATAATATTACAGAGCATAAGCATAAGACTTAGTGAACCAACTACTGTAATGCTATTTCATATGCACATGTGCAGGGCCACCAAAGAAACGAATCCACTGATACCAGCGGACACCAGGTATGCAGCTCACAAGAAGACTAATCAATCTGCATGGGCATGCGTCCCTATCACTAGACACACAATGACATCACATAGCTATACTGAATGCACACAAAATCTACGTAAACACATGCACATACACATACACATGCACATGCACACACACACGTGCATACACACATGCACGCATGCACACTCACACGCACCAAACACATGCATATTATTTTTAGCATTTATTCTCTGGAATGGTCCACACACCTGAGCTTGGTATCAGTACGTCCGTTCACCAGGCATGTCGGCCCAACAGTCCTGATCCCTCGTAGTCCCCTGCAGATTTTTCTGCTGATTTTCACCACCACCATTCTCCAATGGATTGTGGATCAAACAAACCTGTTTGCATCTCAGTGCCTGGGGGAGAGATTCGAAACCTGGCAACAGGTTACTATTGACGAATTGAAGGCCTACATGGGGTTCATGATCCTAATGGGTCTGGTCAAGTTACCGTCAATCCCTGACTACTGGAAAAGAGATGAGGTATTCAACTACGGACCAATTTCAAGCAGAATTACCCGAGATAGATTCTATGAAATCACGAAGTTTTTACACTTCTCTGACAACTCGGCACTGGCTGCTCCAGTTGAGGATGGCTATGGCAGGCTTGGTAAGATAAGGCCGGTAATTAGGATGGTCAATGAAAGTCTCCAGGCCCTCTACAACACGCACAAGGATGTCAGCATAGATGAGGCAATGATACCGTTCAAAGGACGGTCATCACTGAAACAGTTTATGCCGAACAAACCTGTAAAAAGGGAATTTAAAGTATGGGCAAGGGCAGATGCTACAAATGGATACATCTCGGAGTTTTACATCTACACAGGGAAGCAAGGCAGTGCTGTTGAAAAATCTCTAGGTGGAAAAGTGGTCATGATCATGCGAAATTGACTCACCTCTATCACCATGTGTATTTCGACAATTATTTTACAAGTATGTCACTCCTAGTAGACCTCCTCAAGTTGGGTGTGTACGGCTGCGGCACAATGCGTGTCAACAGAAAAGGCAGTCCTGATGGGCTCCAAGCAGTGGCGAAGAAGGGCTTCACGGAAAGGGGGCAGTCGAAGACTTGGCAGAGTGGAAACTTTACTGTGAGTGTATGGCAGGACAGCAAGCCCGTCCTTGTGGCAGCATCAAACAGTGATCCCCTCGCAAATATGTCTGTCACAAGGAAGCAGAAAGATGGCACACGAATAACTGTTGCTGCACCAATGTCGGTTGTTGAGTATAATAAGTATATGGGAGGGGTCGATAAGAATGACCAATTGCGAGGCTACTATCATGTTCGACTTAAGTCTAGAAAATACTATAAATACATTTTCTGGTTCATGTTTGAGGTGGCAATAACGAACGCACTGATCTTGTGCATCAATCACACTGACCTTGGTATCAAGGAAGGCAAGAAATTCCGAGTACTGCTTGCCAAATCACTCATCAGTGACTACTGTAGCCGTAAGCGGTCCAGTCGTCCCATCACCCGACCTACATCAAAGAGGTTCTGCCCAGATCACTTCCCTACACGTGGGTCGGATAAGAACCACTGCTGTCACTACTGTCAGGTATACAAGAAGGAGCGACATGAAACGAAGTGGTATTGCAGGGATTGCGGCCATTACTTCTGCCATAATGGGTTTAGAAGACGACTGCTTCTACATGTACCACACCAAATATGCATCAAACTTTAGCTAGACTTATTATAGCCTTGCATCTTGCACTCAATCCTAACCTAACCGTAACCTAAAAACATGCTGTTACATTGTAAAGTTCATTGAAAGTTGAGCTAACATTTTACTCGAAAACAAGGACAGTAAGTCAACTGTACGGCACTAGTATAATAGTAAGATACACCGTATGGAACTATTTAGGCAGAAGCGCTCATTATGGCGCTGTATTAGCTTTTACTACAATGCCAACTTGTACGCTTACCTTATTCCCGCGTTTCTGCCTCAATGTGGGGCCACTTGATCATCAGAGGTCGTCTTTAGTGAAACCCTGGCATGCTTGAAACTCTCTCCAGCGACAGATTCGATCACAGTGCCATCAAAGCGTTCAAAACTTGCAAAAAACGGCATGGTCTCGAACACACTCACGTGCGCGTCATACGCTTGAAAATTTAATCGTAATCACGGGATTTCCCCTCAACGATTGTCGGGTATAAAGGGTTAAGTCCTCTTGGATAGCTAAAAAAGCTGGTGAGTAGCAGCTTTGGAGCTGTGTGAGGAAAACCTCTTGGTAAGGTGGTGGCTTTTAGAAAAGCCGGTCAGTGAAGTGTTGGCTTTTAAAAAGCCGGTGAGTAGCAGCTTTGGAGCAGTGTTAGCAAAATCTCATGGTAAGGTGGTGGCTTTTAGAAAAGCCGGTGCAAAGTAGAAAACAGTACAAGGAGAAAATAAAATAGAAGCAGTGTCTAAATTAAGGCATGATAAGTAATGTTGCTGTCTTAGTAACAATAGATGCTAAAGGTGTAGCTAAATTAAATGTTAAACTCCACAAAAACGGCATGAGCGAATTGAAGTGTACATAACTGAATAGACGTAATATTTATAATACACTTTATGCATTTTTAGTGAGCCTACATCTACCAAAACATAGCTATTGGTGTTGGTGATACAAAAAACAAAGAGATAATGCGAAAAATGGGATGTTTCGTGTACTTGAACTAAAAATTTCTTTCTCTCACCTTGTACAAAGATGTGATCAATACCCCCGAATACTGGAAGTTCTTTGTCAGATATTTCCATGCAAAATAGGGCACCTGGTCGAAAGTCCACCCCGAGCACAGTGACAGCTGACACGCTTAAATACAAGAAAATAAATTGCTGCTGTGAGACTACTCCAAAGTGCACACATGCATGTATACTTTCGCAAAGTCGTGTGTAATGTTAATCTCACCTCTGCACAGATGAGCACCCAGGGAATTCCTCTGCTGCAACTTCTCTGGCACCAGATGGGAGCCCAGGAAGCTCTACTGCATTTTTCTATGGTGATAAAAGCATTGCATGCATACATAAATGAACCAGCTACACTAATTAGAAAGAAGCCGTAAGTTTATTTTTTGGTTGTCTGTTCTGCTAGTACAGTGATACCTGTTAAAAATATCAAATTTGTATTACGTTACTGAGTTGAAATTTCTCGCACACTAACAAGAAAATATTAATTAAACTCTACTTGTTGTACAGTATGTATTACTCTGATAGTGTATTTAATGCTGCAGTAAAGTAGATCGTACCTCTCCCTACTTCGTCGCCCTTGTAGAGAAACTTTGATGGCTCGACCCCTGGTGCAGACAGCATCTGAAGGCAAATGTAGTGCTGGTGCTTGGTGGCAATGGTGTAGGGCAGGTTCTTGAAGGTCTTGCCCACCATGCTCTTAATGTGAGCATTTTTTTTGCCTCAAATCGCATGCACCATTGGTTTCGGAGGGTCCAAACCTACACATGCATGCAAAAAAACAAAATTTGAACTAGACTTCGGCATGATTGACATTAAATTAGTTTAACATTCGATAGATGCCATAATAAAGAAGGTTCATAGTCTGTCTAAGTCTCTCTTTATCCCTAAGCTGCATCCTTACACCGCAATACATGTAGATCACTTTACTGTACGATTACACAAACAGTTAACATAGTTAACTCCGATGTATACTTACAGCTTCATCTGCTGTGGAAGGTGTATCAGGTAGTGCACTTTAGGCACCATGCTTCCAGGGTACAGCTGGTTGTACTGCCTGAGGTATTCCTGCACAAGCAGTGTCATTGTGCTGGCTGTGACCTCAGTCATTTCCACTGCTGTGGCATGAGTGACCACCCGCAATAGTTGGATGTAGCACTTCCAGTGTTTGTCACTCTCAGGAACGTGTTTCCAACCATCAGTGGCAGTAGTCGCCCCAGCAACCCACATCTGTGAAGCTAATGATACAAAGCAATAGTAAATTCAAGTTGATTTTTGCTACGAAATAAATGAAAGTATTTCACTGTGTTACTGAGTGGACGAATTCACACAAAATTTATATTAATTATATTATCATTATGTAATAGTTATTAACCGGTGCCGAGGTTTGTATCGTGTTTATAAGCACGAAGCCCAAGGGCGCGAAGCGCCCGCAGGCTGTGTGATTATAAACACGATACAAACCTCGGCACCGGTTAATAGGTGTTTTCTAGACTGTACGCATGCGCGGAGTAGATCAAGGACCCTAGGGGCTAATTGGCTTGGCAACAGACGCCGATTGTATGAGACGCGCTGCGCTTAGTAACGGCATAATTCAATTCAGAAGGTAGAAACGGTGAGCTATACTGAGTGTCATGAGCGAACAAAGCCTACGCGACTTTCTCGGATTCGAGTGGGATGACGGCTACTTCCAAGATCAGCCCCGCCCTCCTAACGCCAAGCGAGCCAAAACATGATTCCGTCAACCCATCGGCTCCAGACTTCCTCAACAAAGACGACATACGCTTTAACGGCTTGCTTACCGTTATGGATAATCGCTTCAAGGAGGTACATGTTGACGGAGTAAGCAGTAACTCCAAACATACAGATATTTTGACGAAAGAGGAGGAGGGTCGTCTATGGGAAAGTGGAGTACTAAACAGTTCCACCCCTATGGGACTGCTCAGAGCTGTGTTTTTCCTCAATGGAAAGAACTGCCTGCGAGGAAGAGATGAACACACAAATCTCCGGATATCGCAAATGAGGCGATACTACAACCCACACAAATATATATACACAGAAAATGCATCGAAAAATCGACAAGGTGGTCTGAAGCAGCTGAGAGTCGAGAACAAATCTGTTCCTATCCTTGCCACTCCGGAAGCTGGCAACAGATGTCATGTCCACATCTTGGATCTGTATCTCAGCAAGTTGCCACCCATTGCAAAAGATAAAGACCTCTTTTACTGGAGACCTTTCGATACAGTTCCCAAGGATGCAGCCGCTCCATGGTACATGGCCAGCCCTGTAGGAAAGAATGTTTTAGGTGACATGATGAAGAACATATGCAAAGAAGCTGGGATTGTGGGAACGAAGACTAACCATTCTCTCAGAGCAACTGGAGCATCAGAGCTTTTTGCAGCTGGTGTTCCAGAGAGAATCATACAGCAACGTACTGGACACCGGTCACTGGATGCCCTAAGACTGTATGAACGACCAACTGAGCAGCAACAGCAAGCCGTATCATCTGTTCTTGCTTCTGCATGCGGCACCCACACCATACAGTTCTGCATTAATGCAGCAAACTCCGCACTTGCCAGCAGTACCTGCACCACCAGTAGCAGATCCTACTAGAAGTTTCCAAATGCTACCAGCACCAACACAAAATTTCTATAACTGTACAGTGAACATCTACAATGCACCAACTTATACTTCACGTAGTGGAGTAGCAGCAGCCTTCACCTCTTCTCACAGTAGTATTCACGACAATATCCTAGATGGACTCGACATGCATAGATGCATTCTTGTCTGACTTTCAGTAACGTTCACCTGTACTGGGCACTGTATATACCCTCAAGAACTGTATTAAAATTTGCATAGCTTGCAGAACTATATGAAGCTTTTGCCCACCCTGAGGAGATAAATACACTATCTGTGGAATAAATATTTTTATTTAGAAATGCGAGCAACAGCATGGCAACAGTCTAGAAAATCATATAAAAGAAATACTAAGACAAACACTGATCGAAAAGAGCTACTCACCTGATTGCCCCAATTTTGTTGAGTTATCACTTTCAAGACGATCAACTGATTCACCCCGTAGGTTGTGGAGAAGCTGTCTGACAATCCTGGAGCTGAGTCCAATAGGAGGCACTGTCGTCTGTGCCTGTCAAGGCTCCTTAGTTGGTACTTGGAGGCATTGAACTGTAGTGAAGAAGTTCTGTATACCATTATGTATGTAGCTATTTGGCCCAAATTGCAAAAATTAACCTGTATGTAGGGGTCTGTGGGTATGTTCTTAAGTAGCCCCACCCCTGTTGTGGCTTGCGTATGTGTTCTTGAGTTTGTCCCTCGTCACTAACTATTGACATGATGACTACCAGTGACAACATACCTTCGTATGAAGATGCTGAGGTAGAATCGTGCATGTTTGGCATTTCTGTATGTCGAAGCGCTTTCCTTGTACCCCCCAGCACAGCTTGCAGCGGGAGAATCTTCAAGAAATGCAAGCAAGCATGGCAGTATGAGACCCAAGCTATATAGTGACTGTGCACATACGTATGTTGCCTGTCCAAGTTCTTCCAACCCTGAACTATGTATGTGTAGTCTGGAACCCCCTCCCCCTCCCCCCTCCCCCCACCGGAAAAAGGACCGGCTTTCGTTGAAAGAAGCCCCTCAGACTCTTTCCTTCCATTGCCAATTACTGTTGCTGTCACCTCATCCATCACTCTTATTTTAACTGTTAACCAGCCAAGTTTTTCAAGTGTTATAGTTCATTTATGTTCTCTGTATTTTATTGAATATTAATATTCTATTAAGTACATGCTCTTTTCTATTGGCACATAATTGCGCCCTTGGCTAGGAAAGTTTTGTACCAACATGTGTGGCAGTTTCAATATAAAAAAATTATTAACAGATCCTAATGATTAAAATGATATAACATGATATTGCTATACTTAACTCAATTTCCGTAATGATTAAATAACATGATTGCTGTACTTCATTTTTGTTTTACGAAGACTACCTGGAGGTGGAAAAGAATGCTGAATTGAGGTGTGGTCAATGAAACCACTGCATTTATAATACTTCTTCGCAATTGGGCGGGTGTGGTTTTGGCTGCTGGCCATGGGACCGGCGCCGGCTCCGGCTCCGGCCCACATCGATTTTTAAAATATTCTGCGCAGTTCTCCTAAGATAGAAATACTCTTAAAAGGATATGCATACAATTGTGTCATACGTGTTGTAAATAATCTTCGTCTGCACCTTGGGATGGAAGTTGCATAGCTGTATGATGGATACAAAAGTGTAAACCTTTGGAACATTCATTTTCATAAAGTACACTGTACTTAAATCATAGGTCTGAGGAACGCACTCATTTCCATGTGCTGCAGTGTCCTTCAAGGATTGGAAAACATACCAGTAACTGAACTATTAAGCCATACCAAAATTACTTACTGCACACACATTGTGGGGATCTGCAGAGTTGTCCTATAGGGTTGAGAATGTACAATGCGTTAGTGTGAGCAATGCATGAAGACTATGCCACATACCAGGATCCCACCAGAGCAGCAATTTCCCATATTATTTCTTCCAAAAATCGCCGTAATTGTGTACACGTGTACGCACGCTAGTCTCGTGCCCAGACCACACCCCTGCCGGGGAAAATATATTTTCTGTCAGTTGACGTTCTAACAAGCGTTCTAGTGTTCGAGTCTTGTAGGCTGGGCGGTTGTGTGTACTTCTCCCACTCCCTTACTGGCAACTTGTGTTCGAGTCTTGTAGGCAGGGCGGTTGTGTGTAGTTCTCCCGCGCCCCTGACCGGCGACTTGTGTTCTAGTCTTGTAAGCAGGGCAGTTGGGTGTATGTCATCCCCTCCCTAATCGGAGACTTGTGTTCGAGTCTTGTAGGCAGGGGAATTGTATATCACCCCCCTCCCTGATCGGTGACTTGGGTTCGAGTCTTGTAGGCAGGGCGGTTGTGTGTATGTCACCCCTTTCCCCTCCCTGATCGGCAACTTGTGTTCGAGTGTTGTAGGCAGGACAGTTGTGTGTATTTCACCCCCTCCCCCCTCCCTTACCGGCGACTTGTGTTAGAGTCTTGTAGGCAGGGCGGTTGTGTGTAGTTCTCCCCCGCCCCTGACCGGTGAATAGTGTTCGAGTCTTGTAGGCAGGGCGGTTGAGTGTATGTTACCCCCTCCCTGACCAGAAACTTGGTGTTTGAGTCTTGCAGGCAGGGCAGTTGTGTGTATGTCATCCATTCCCACCTCCCTGACCGGCGACTTGTGTTCGAGTCTTGTAGGCAGGGCGGTTGTATGTCACCCCTTCCCCCCTCCCTGACTGGCGACTTGTGTTCGAGTCCTGTAGACAGGGCGGTTGTGTGTATGTCACCCCCTCCCCCCTCCTTGACTGGCGACTTGCGTTTGAAACTTGTAGGCAGGGCAGTTGTGTGTAGTTCCCCGTCCCTCCCCCCCCCCCCCCCCCCCTTCCTGACTGGCGACTTCTGTTCGAGTGTTGTGGGCAGAGCAGTTTTGTGTAGTTCTCCCCCGCCCCGGACCGGCGACTTGTGTTGGAGTCAGGTAGGCTGAGCGGTTGTGTGTATGTCACCCCCTCCCCCATCCCTTATCCACGACTTGTGTTAGAGTCTTGTAGGCAGGGCGGTTGTGTGTAGTTCTCCCGCTCCCCTGACCGGCGACTTGTGTTTGAGTCTTGTAAGCAGGGCAGTTGTGTGTATGTCACCCCCTCCCCCATCCCTTATCCACGACTTGTGTTAGAGTCTTGTAGGCAGGGCGGTTGTGTGTAGTTCTCCCGCGCCCCTGATCGGCGACTTGTGTTCGAGTCTTGTAGGCAGGGCAGTTGTATGTCACCCCCTCCCTGATTGGTGACTTGGGTTCGAGTCTTGTAAGCAGAGCGGTTGTGTGTAGCTCTCTCCTACCCCTGACCGGCGACTTGCGTTCGAGTCTTGTAAGCAGGGCAGTTGTGTGTAGATCTCTCCTGCCCCTGACCGGCGACTTGTGTTTGAGTCTTGTAGGCAGGGCGGTTGTGTGTAGTTCTCCCGCTCCCCTGACCGGCGACTTGTGTTTGAGTCTTGTAAGCAGGGCAGTTGTGTGTATGTCACCCCCTCCCCCATCCCTTATCCACGACTTGTGTTAGAGTCTTGTAGGCAGGGCGGTTGTGTGTAGTTCTCCCGCGCCCCTGATCGGCGACTTGTGTTCGAGTCTTGTAGGCAGGGCAGTTGTATGTCACCCCCTCCCTGATCGGTGACTTGGGTTCGAGTCTTGTAATCAGAGCGGTTGTGTGTAGCTCTCTCCTACCCCTGACCGGCGACTTGCGTTCGAGTCTTGTAAGCAGGGCAGTTGTGTGTAGATCTCTCCTGCCCCTGACCGGCGACTTGTGTTTGGTCTTGTAGGCAAAGCGGTTGTGTGTAAGTCACCCCTCCCCCCTCCCTGATCGGCAACTTGTATTCAAGTGTTGTAGGCTGGGCGGTTGTAAGTCACCCCTTCCCGTTCTCCCTGACCGGCGACTTGTGTTTACAGAGGTTTACAAGTTGGTTTTCCACAGGAGAAGGCAAATAGGCAGTGACTCTCAAGTATTTAACCCTTTAAACCCCGTAGACGTCTACATACGTCATAAATATTGAACGCGTACATTACCGTCGACGTGTGTACGCGTCATTGAATATGATCGAGACTCTACCGGAAAGTGACGCTCCAGGGAGATCCCCACTGTGGTTAGTGACGCTCCAGCGGACAGATTCTTTCATTTTAGCACTATTTTCAGGGACTTACCCAGGTAGATCACGAGAAAATCCGCAATGTTCACGAACCGATAAAATATAGAGCAGAATTCTAGGCTATTGTACGGCAGTAGCAGTTCGAAAATATGGCTAGCTGTCTCCTACAATACCGCTGCAAGTCTATGGACGTCTCGCTTGTCCTTCAGGGCGTCATTCCCAGAAAGTAAGTGGCGATGATATTTAATTATCGTTCGGTATCGAAAATCCGCTGCCGCTTGGCACTTTCCTTCCGTCAATCATGCTTGAATCCGACATCAAATGAAAGCTTGGGAGCTCTACTCTTCAGTTCTGTAGAGAGTTTAGTCCAAGTCATCCCCCGTCTTTCGTTACAAAGCCATAAACCGAACATACTACCGTCCTCGTGCCGTAATTAAATTATTGTGGTAATTGACTGACGTAATGCGCATGCGCAATACGGGGTATAAAGGGTTAACACACACACACATACAGGCAGTATACACTTTGTGTCTGTGTGGGAAGAAAAAACGAACACATTCAGCCTGGCCAAATGCTTTCGGCACAGTCCGTTCAGCCTCACGAGGTTAACAAGCTCCATCGATATAGTCTTGCTCTGGCCATTGGTGTAGCCATGTAAGAATCCACCACGTATGGCTGTTGCCAACGTAATAATACGCTGGTCCTTAACAAAGAGCATGTTCAAACATTTATCAGAGAGGAGAAAGTTGGTTAGGAAGATTAGGAGTTTAGTAGGGGCAGAAAGATGGGGTGAGGAATATGACAGATATGTAGAAGAGAAGATGGCGTTGTTAGGAAAGAGGGTGGAAGGGGTGGAGAGGGATGTGATGGATGTAGTACACGGGTGGTTGTTAAAGGAGTTGCTGGTGTGGTTTACTCCAACGCAAATGATATGCACGAGGTAAATTAATTCGCCTACGGTGACGCCCAAGATGACGTAATTTCCGTGTGCAATGAGTTAATGCTCTGCCTTGAATACAAGTTATGAGGGCAAGTCACATGCAAGTCGAATAGGAGTTAATCTTGTATTTCACGCCATATAACTGCACTGTAGTAGGCATTAATTAAAATATCAGTCCTGTAGTGACTTTATTTCCACCTGTACTGCCTCAATGTGTATGGCCTACCTTCGCAGAGAGAGCATCATTGTATTCTTCTGAGCCTACTTCTAGCTGCTCACAAATAGGTCGGCCCTAATAGTGGAAAAATTAATGGGTGTGAAATTTCCCAGCTGGTTCACCATTCCCATAAAACGACGTAGCTCGGGGACGGTTGTTGGTGGCTTCATGTCTCGGATGGCCGAAGTTTTCTCTGGGTCGGCCCGAATGCCCGTCTCGTCAATCACGTGACCGAGGAAGTTGATGGATGTCTTGGCAAATTTGCATTCCTGCGTGTTGAGCGTTACTCTAGGGAGCACCGCTCGCAGCCTGGCATCGTGTTGTGCCCTGTCGCTCCCGAACACCAGTACATCGTCCATCTGGCACACTACACCGCTGAGGCGTGTCAGGATTCTGGTCATGCGCTTTTGAAAGTGTTCAGGTGCACTGGAGATCCCGAATGGCTGTTTGTTGAAACAATACCGCCCAGATGGTGTGATGAACGTGGTCAACAGGTGAGAGGCAGGAGAGAGGGGGATCTGCCAGAAACCACTGTTTGCGTCCAACTTGGTGAACAGCTTGGCTCCAGTCAATTGGGCAAGGGTGTCGTCCACCTTAGGGAGGGGGGTGGACTTCTCGTAGCACGCTCTGGTTGAGGGGTTTCAGATCCACGCAGATCCGTATAGCTCCCGACTTTTTCGGGGCCACCACCATGCCTGCACACCAGGGAGTTGGGACATCTACTTTCGACATTACTCCCATGGTCTCCATTCGCTCGAGCTCTTCTGCGACCTCTCTCAGTGGAAGCGGGACACAGCGTGGTGTGAAGAGAGAGAACGGTGTAGCTCCTGGTTTGAGCTTGATCTCGAACGGGTTTCCCAAATTTCCCAACCCTTGAAAGAGCTTCGGAAATTTCGTGTGGATGTAGGGCTCGGTGAGTGGGGGCTCGGTGAGTGGGGGCTCGTCCCCAACGGTGTCAACGTCGTCGAGTCGTGCGGCGAGGTGGAGGGCTCGGATTGCAGGGAGTCCCAGGAGGTTGACTTGAAGCCCTTTCACCACGAACAGCTGTTGTTTGCTTGACCTCTGCTTGTAAGTAAAGTTGACACAGCACTGGCCTACAACTGGCAGTGGCTTCCTGGAAAGGCCACAAAAGATTCAGTTAGGGGTGTCGAGTGGTGGTAAGTCAGGTATCTGCTTGTAGGTCTTCTCATAAACAGCTGTCACCTCAGCGCCTGTGTCTAGCTTGAAGGTGACATCATGTTTTCCCACCTTGATGTCTGCGAACCAGGCAGATTCCTGGGTGGATAGGCTTGTCACGTCCAGAAAGGCTGTGTCCAGACCTGACGCTGCTGCAAGGTTCTTCGTGAGACACTGTGCCCCATAGTGACCTTTCTTCTGACACTTGTGGCAGATTGCGTCCTTTGCTGGGCACTTGTTGTGGGCGTGCTGCTCTTTGCCACAGCGTGTGCTCTGCTTGGAGCCAGGGGTCTGCTTTGTGTTGCTGCTTCCAGCGCCAGCGCGGGTGCTGTGGTGCTGCTGATCGGTGCGACGGGGATCATTATGTTTCCTGCGATCGACACGCCTGTGAACTGCCTCGAGGTTGGGGGTATCGGCTCCGCTGAAGAGGTTGTGCTGGTCGTGGACCGCTTCCCACTGGCGGATACTTTTCTTTACCTTTTCCAGTGTAAGGTCGGCCTCCAGTTGCAATTGCTGGGAGAGGGAGGAGTCTCGGATCCCCACGATTAGCCGGATCATCTCGCTCACTAGCGCTCCGTAGTTACAGTTGGCTGCGAGTTTGTACAGAGCCATTATGTACTGCTCTGAGCTCTCACCGGGGAGCTGGTTCCTGAGGTTGAACCGCGCCCGTTCGAAGATGACATTCCGGCCGACTTGGAAAAATGCTTCGAAATTTAGCGTTAGTGGAGGTCAAAACCGATTCGGCTTCTCCCAGACAGAAGAGTAATGCGCTGACTTGCTTCTCGGCGGATTCCTCGCCGAGGCCTGACGCGACTCTGAACTGCTCGAACCGACTGCGCCAACGCGCCCATTCGTCGGGCGTCCTAAAGTTGAACGGCTCCGGCGGTTTGAGATGGAGAGTTGCCATTTCGACGCTAGCGTACGATCACTGCTGCCACCATGTAGTATTACTCGAAAACTCAACTGAACATACAGGAAGTGTACAGCGGATATATACAGGGATACACACTAAATATAATACGTCATAATGCATAATACATGCATGCCAAATATAGTCCACTACATTAGTTCAGTATTAATGCCACATTTCTTGAGGCAGATCTGGGAAGCCTTCCATATGCTTAGTGTCTTTAATGTCCATTACCATGGCAACCACTTTTCCCCACGCTTATAGCACTCAAAGGAGGCCACATACAGGGATCATTGCTATGCCAATGTACATTAGGTCAGTTTGGGTGAGGGATTAAACTCCTCTCTTTGCCTTTAAATTCCCTCACTCAAACTGACCTTTAACATAGGGAAGTCTTGAATTTACAGCTTGAGGGCATTTCCTAGAATTGAGGGCACCTGCATGTGTTTGTGTGTGTGTGAATGGGTATATGTGTAAGTATGTGTGTGTGTGTGTATGTATGGTCTGGCACAGGTATTGGTGCTCTACAGTGAAGATATCCTATCACAGATTATTTGTAATTTTGGGGCATATGAGGAATGGTCCTTAATTCTCACCGGTTGTGAAGTTTTGAACTTTACTTCGAAATGTTTCATTTCATGCTTTCATGTTTTGTATGTGTACAGTGTGGAAGGCAGAAAGTCTGTTTCTGGTTTTGAATTGCACTTTTCCACTGCTAGGTGCAAAAAGGGGTACTTTTCTTTAAAATCCAGACTTAATTGACACCACCCTGAAGTGCAATAATGTTCCTAACTCTTTTTGTTGAAATTGGAGTGCATGCATATATTTCACTATGTGGAGTAATCAAATTTTTTCATTGAAGTGATGGTTGTTCCAGACATTAGGATATAATGGTGGGGGTGGGGAGTGGCAATTGGCCATGGGTGATCCAGGTGCTGATATATAAGGTGCATGGGATATAGTGGTGGGGGCCGGGAAGGCTATTTCTCGAGCCTCCACCACACTCGACCCACCCCCAAAACTACAAAAAAAGAGAAACGAATGTGAGCAATTGGCCATGGGTGAGCCAGGTGCTGATATATAAGGTGCATGGGATAATAGTGGTGGGGGTTGGGAGTGTGGGCCGGGAAGGCTATTTCTTGAGCCTCCACCACACTCGACCCACCCCCAAAACTACAAAAAAAAGAAGAAAAAAAAGAATTGTCCCATCAAAAGGTTCGTGGAGTGCTGAGGTGCATAAAAGGAGCGGTTGTTTTTACTGTTGTGGTATACATACCGGTTTAGTCATGACTTGCAGGACGCCATGTTCCACAAATATTTGTGGCACCTGTAACGAGAAGGAATAATATATTATTATAGTGAATGTCTTGCACAAAATGGCATATATGAATTCGAATCTGGGAGAAGCCCAGTCCAGTAAACAAATTGGCTGCATGTTCAGTAGCCATATTATATGTGAAGAATGGTGTCATGCCACTTAAAAACTCTGTTGTGCTCATGCATGCAGATCAAGAAAAATAAGTATACATAATTTATATATGTAGTGAAGCGGCATTTTCATAAGATTAAAGTTGTTGAGTTGGTAGCTTCTATATATAGCATACACCAGAGACATGCAAAGAAATAGCTGAGTACTTTGTACGCTCATGCTAGGTGATGGTCTATCGCTATAGCATTACTACACTCCACTACGAGGCCGCGATCGTCTGGCTGTTGTCCACTTCCCCACCTGCGAAACCTGTGCCTCGGCCCTGGCCCTGCCAGCCGGCAGCTGCGCCGGCACCTTGGCCGGCGGCACCTACGTCTGTGTCTGCAGGGAAATGTAGAGTAGTGTAAGTCACCGAATGTCGACCACGTTGTGAACTTTCTGTCAAGGGTTCTATCTCAGCACTCAACATTTGAAACCAAGTTATAATGCTACCGTACCATGGCTGTACACCATTCTAATGTTAGTGAGTTCAATTCTTTATCGATGGTCGACTAGCAGTACGTATAATGTTCACTACATGTATACTTTTGCAATATCAAATCTCACTGACAACCATGTGCACACCCACAGAAAGGTGGAGACTACTTTATTTCAAGGTGACACTCCTATAGTTTTCCTGTGCATTTTTGAACGATTTTTCACCGAAACTGTGACCTGGAGCGGCATGAAGGTTAAATTGCGTATCATAAGTTAACTACTACGTTTCTACATATTGTCGACCGTGACAGTCGACAATATGTGACATATAAACTAAGTATTGTTTTATATATATATATATATATAGTGGTGGACGTTAGGAGGTGGTTGAGAAATGGTGCTTTACGCTATATAGCTAGCTATAGTGCCAAACATGCATGGAGGAAGAGATAATTTGGCAGTGCGAAATTCTGCATTCTGTCTGATAAGAGTATTATATTTACAGTGATTATGCGAAATTCTGCAGAACTTTTTTGCAATGAAAAGAAAAGTATTTGTAGTCATCAGTAGTGGTTCCTTTAATGGCAAAGTAGTTCAAAATGCACTGGAACTGGGCGGCAGGAGTGATATAAGTCAAAGCAGTGTTCTTTTGTTTGTGGTTTGCAGTTTGTAATATTTTACCAGGCGTTCATACACATAGCACCAGTAATTGTCTGGGGTGCTACGGGTGCCTGATATCTTCTGGCAGGTGCAGTGCGTATTCTAGGTTTTCTGTACATGCAGAGAGGCCATACAACTCCATGCACGATTGCATGTTTCCACAGCAACTTACTGAGGTAGCTGATGTGTTCTGTTTGCCATCCACAGTATCGTAGGTAGTGAGAATACACTAAGCGGTATATTCTCACGAGTAACATGAAACAAGCGTACACTTGTTTTGGAACAATGCCTGCCAGAACCACAGGAGCAACAATAGCGAACTTGTTGAACTCCTCTGCCTTCCAGTTCCCCAGTTTGCTGCTACTGGATGACTTGGGATTTAAGGTCGGCAAGCTCATTTGTCCAGGGAACTTCACTCAGAGCACTGATGAAGTCTGCTCAACGAAGGACACAAGGATTGCAGTCCTTCATTACAACTTGTACTAGCAAAGACAAGGTGCTCAAACTCCCATGAGATGAGGTTAAGTACGATTGTATGCATGGCATCGATCACAAGATCTTGGATGGGATCAAAACTGTACAAGTTGTACAGCCGATAGAACACAGATTCTCCATTAACCCCACACTCTGGAGAGATAACGCTCTGCTGCTTTCTTGTTGGAGCATTATCCACTACTCTCCCATCAGCACTGTTATTTTTGGCTGTCCTGGGTTCACCTGGGTGGTAAAATCGTCTGTGAAAATCACCATAATAATAATGTTTCCGGCTTGCTATGTAAGTTCCTTCAACTCCACAACGCCTGCAGCCATACTTACCTCCAGCCTTTGTCAACCCGAGTTCTCATTTTTGGGACGTTTCAAGTTTATTGTGGGACATTGAAAATGGATGTGAGGTTTGCAATTATAAGAAAACTAGGGCTAGCCTTAGGTTAATAGGTAACTACCAGTCACCACTTAAGCACTTAGTATCTAGCGATCATGTTGCGCAAAGTCGTAGGTGTTTTCTGTTGAAACAAGTTGCGGTAGTTGCCATACTAATAGACAGTTTTCCTCACTTTGTGTAATAGAGCTCATCTTCATAATTGACGTTACAAATCATCAAGGTTAGCTGCTTAATAAGTGGGATTATAGTTGCAAATGACACGATTACATGCTTAAATGATAGGGTTATAATTCATATGAGCTGGGTTATAATGCTCCAACAATCCTTGGCTGACATCCTCAATGATCTCACTTTTGTGCTTTGATAATGTTTTTCACCTGCTTCGGAGACCGGTCAATTGCATGGTGACGTAAAAAGTCACGACATTCGATCGCACTCGGGGTGTCTCCCACCTGAATATGTGATGAGAAGAAAAGCATTACTACTTCTGTCTCCTTGGAAGTAAAGGCCCGTCTTTTAACTGGTGATAGCGACTTTCTGGCTGGCACTTTGGACATCGTCTTCTCCTGGTTGGGTAGCTCTCTTGGCTCAGGTTCCTTCTCCTTGGGCTCCCTCTGCTGCTCGGGTTTCTGCTCAGACTCAAGCTGTCTCCGCTGCACAGTCTCCATTGGCTACTCTGTGCCTACTGTATGCTTTCCCTGCCTGATGCTCTCCATAATATGGAAAGCCTCGGCAGCGTGTATATGACCAACGATGGCTCTGTAATGGTCCTGCTCAGTTTGTGTTGTGTGCAAGAGGCAGACGAGAGCGGCTTCAGTGGTGCCTGACATTAGGGCCACCTTAGTGGCCCCAATCTGCCTCACTTTGGTGGCAGTGGGAACCAAATGCCATAGGCATTTCCGAGCGACGAGATTTTTTGACTAACGTGGGTGAGAGGCCGGCACCCAGTGTACAGCAGCATCAGGTCACTTTGCTGTTCAGGATGTTGAAGTGGCCTGATGTGCTGCACATACTTCTGCATTCTCGACCAATCCTGGGCTTGAGATTTAGCCTAGCTGATCCTGCTCGGCCGGTCTTGTGCTCCTTTACGCCTATAATTTTCATTTTATTGGCTTCTCTCCGAAATGTAGCGGCCTTCATCATCTCTTGGAAAGTTGCGTTAGCTGCCGCACCCGGACACTGCCAGTTTCTAAGGGTAGTGACAGTGGCCATCATGGTAGTGCATCTGTTTAGTGCTATTTCATTCACAACCTCACCTTTGCTGCACTTCCTGCAGATGCTGTCGAAATCAGTCCACATCTCATGGCATTCACACAGGCTGTTGACCCCATCCAGTGACAGCTCTTGGATGGACAGCTCTTCAAGACGATGGGCAGTTAGCTTGTGCTTTTCTTTGCGGAGCGTGCCCTTTTATCCACCCAAGAACTCTTCCGCTCTACAGGCCCTGACGTGGAGCGGGTCTTCACGGAGGGACATCTTGAGGTATATCAACCCAAGCTTAATTGCATCAATCTTCTGCAGCTGGTCTTCTGGGCCAACTTTACTGCATGCACTCCAGCTTAGATGTCCCACTAACTGGTGACGATTGGTGAGGCGGCCCCAGACTGGCATGGGCACCTCACCGCAAGCATAGCGCAGGAACTTAGACACATCTGTTGTTACCTCCTTGGCTGTCTTTGACCCCTTCTTCCCGCCATCAACACTCTGCAAGAAGGCATTAAATTCCTTGAGCGACTGATCTGACTCTCGGAATCTGGGAAAGTCCCTTGTGTCAATCACGAGAGGCTGAGGTTCCTTGAGGGAAGGATGTGGTTTCTCCAAGGAAGGCTTGAGTTGTTCCTTGGGAAAAGGATGTGGTTCCTCCAAGAAAGGCTCAAGTTGTTCCTCTTCTGCAGGAGGCTGCTTCTGGAAAAGCTCAACTATAGTAGGCTGTGAGTGATCTAAAGGCTTTCTTTGGTATTTCAACGCGCTTAGCGATCTTCAAAACTACTCTTCTCATTAGCATGCAGCCTCTTATGCTTGTAGTCAAAATGCTGCGAGAGCCTTTTCTGGATATTACTTGGACAGCCAGCACTTGCGAGAATACCGGTTATCTTCACACTTCTGCATTTTAGGGTAAAGTGATAACGTGGTGGTAAAAATTACAACCCTTGAAAAATTACATACTGCATGGGCTTCACCCTTCGCGCCTAACAATCTTTCGCGGTCCATCTTCTCCAGTTGACCCCACTACCCTTACTAAGAAAAAAGGCTCCAGGCAACGAGGCTACATCACAAGAAACATAAGTACTGCAATCTGTAAGCTTACAATAAACTACAGAAGCGAGCCTTCTTTACACGTTCATAATTTTCTCACCTCTCACTTGCGCAGCTGTACCGGTACACGTTCCCACAAAGTAGACTGTATCGCCCCATCCGCCCTGCGGTGGGTGAATCACTCCGTCGACAATTCTTACAACTTTCACCATCCCTGTGGTGGGATTGCGGTACTTCAGACAGGACACATTCCTGAACATAGACTGTAGGGTGTTGAGGCCTAGGGAGCCATTTGGCTCTAGGTCAACCTCGCAAGCTTCACCGCCTTCTCGTGCCACGACGACATAATCTTCCATTTTCTTCTGAACTCACGAAACTCTGATACCAAAGACTAGTACTCGCTCTGAACTCACTCATTAAAACTCCGAAAGGAAAGACTAGTTGGCACCTGCACCTATGTATTTATAGGGGATTGGTCATGAGACTAGATATAAAGCCTCATATCCGGTTAGTTAACTAAACGATTTTAAAGCCCCGCCCATTGGCGAAATCATCGGCGTTAAACGGGAGCCGTCTAGTCTGGACTAAAGATGAAGCGAAGCTGTTACAGAGTCGACTCGGAGTCGATGTGTATTAAAGTTTGTTTGTGTCTTGTGTCGATGTTCCCTGAGGAAGGTTGCATCGATAGTAGAGTGCGTAATATCTATGCAACCGAAACGTTGGCAGTTTCTTTGAAACAACTGTTGCGGGTTGGAATAAGGATACGTATAATTATCTCCTTGAGTATGTAGTGTAGACTAAGGCTTGACCAGATATCTCTGGTGTTGACACCTTGTAATTAGCTTTGCGTCGACGCCTAGACTAGCCACGTGTGCTTCATGCTTCTATATACAGTGCTCAGAATCTAAAGAGTAGATTTTCTCTGCAGGCAGTTTCTGTCACTTTTACTTTAAAAAATGAATGGAGATACTTATGATAACTGTTCATAAGCCTAGCTACTTGATAAATAAGGCTGTGGACTGACAATAAAGTACTCTTCCGCCAAGTCTTCCATAGACTGCCGTACTTAGCGGCCATGTTTATTTGACGTCACGGATTTCTTGCGCGTCACAGAAATGCCGTAACCGTAGGGACTTTCCCTTACTAAACTCAATAATCGTGCGGTTTACACCAAGCTACAGTCTATTGCTCGTGAACAAATCGTCGAAACGCTCGATACTGCTACGGACTTACTCTTTACATGGAGAGACCGCCACAGCAGCAGGGCCGACAACGAACGGGTAGCTGCTCTTGCGATATACGCTCAAGTGACGGAGCGGGGGAGAAAAACTATCAGCGGAAAATTGTTTGCGCTCATCCTGTGGTTCCTTAGGCAGCTGTACAGGCCTTCCGTACGCTAGTTTTGCGTCTCTCAAGCCGTAGCTTCACTGGACACAAGTAGCGTGTCCGTGTCGTGACTGTAGGCGTGGTTTGCGTAATCGTCATCATAGGTCATGTGATGAGTGAAAAACGTCAGAATACGCAATCAAAATGGTGAAAAATGCCTGCGCAGACGGAAAAAAAATTTCTGACTAAGCAGTAAGACTCAGGAATTGTTTGAATAGTGGTACATTTGTATCAACTCTTCAATAGTTTTGTAAAAAAAATTGAGAGTTCTCGGACAATAAATTCAAAAGTTACTACCTTAACCGATAACCCACTCAAAACATAAACTTTGGTCATTATCTCTGGTGTTGATTTATCAAGGAAAACATTTCTAACATTCAGAGATACTTTGGCCTGACTACTTTTTATATTCAAGGTTTAAACTTTCTTGGAACAAAGATGTAGATTTAAGCACCTTAACCGATTTTCCAAGTCAGGTGTCTTGCAGAAGCCATAGAACCCTTAGGTTATTACTAATTCAATTAATACCTTTCCCAACTTGTAGCAGATGTATGTAGGTATATGCATACCACTTTTGAGAACCTAACATCAAGTTATGTAGGGTGTAGAACAGTTAAAGCAATTTTATCAACAAGTCTGACATTTCATGTCTAAAAACCAGCCGGACGCCTTTCCCGTACAACTCAGCTTAGGCCAAGCTACTAAACTACAGCTGTAGAGCCAGAGATACTATATTCCTAGAGCGGTACAGCGAAAGTGCTGACTCAGCAGTTTCGTCATGCGCCTCCAGTTAGTAGCTATACGCCAAGAAACCAGGATATTTACGGCTACCTACCACATTTTCGCCATCTAAGCAACACAAAACTACCTTCATTTGCTGTAGCTTGGCCTGCAAACCTCCAAACGCTGCTATACACTGCAGTTGCATAGTAACGTATGACGTAATATATTGCGCACGTGATAAGTGCGGACGCACAAACAGACAGACAAACAAACAGACAAACAAACAGACGCGGAAAACGTAAAGCAATCTTAGTACCAGCCGTTTGCGCGCTCCGGCTGGTAAAAATTTACTCTTTAGATTCTGAGCACTGTATAAGGACATTACTACTTACTTTTTTCAAGTTACAGCTCGAATAGTTCAAATCTAGTTACTTTTACCCAGTTACAGCTCGAACGGTTCAGATCGCACACAAGTCTTCCATTCAAATGTACAAGCAAGAAAGTGAGTATGGCAGTTCTGTGCTGGAGTCCTAAATCAGTGTGTAGATAGCAATTGTATGCAGGAGAGTGTAATTTCGTAGGTAATATAGTACACAACAGATAACGGGGATTGCTGGAGCTTTGGATGGCCACCAGGATGAACAGGAAGGGCAGGAGAGTGAGGAGAACGAGACTGAGAGCGATTTTGACTGTACATCAAGCGACACAATTGAAATCACTGATGAAGATTAGAAGTACTTTTCATATTCATTTTCACATACATTTGTGTAGTTGTTCATTAATATTATTGTCTTGATACCGAGTTACTACAATGATACAGAAGTACTTTGAACTAAAATTACGTCAGGTTTTTTTTCCACAACCTCTTCAGCTTCTGGATTTCTTTGGGTGTGGCCTTGAACAGCAACGAGAAAGGAACTTCCAGCCTGCCTTGAGGCAGATCTGCGGAGTATCTTCTCCCTCCAGTCACTGTGCAGTCAATCGTACCCCCTCGTCGCAAAAAGAGAGAACACACTCTAGATAACTTTCGCGGTAAATGGCCAATAATAGTTCCCATTCTTTTCACGGCTACAGCATATCGATCTCGACTGTTGTGGAGCTCTCTCTCACATATCAACACTTCTCCAGTAGCTGCTTCCCATATTTCTTTATATACGTGGTAGCTATGAATGCAGCAAACTCTTTCTAACTCTTCCATGCTGACTGAGTGTCTCTCAAGCGCTCGTTGACGTTAAATTTTGCTTGATCGAAAATTAATGTGCGAAATTACTAAGCGTGAGAATTTTCGTAGCTTGTTCTAAATCTACGATAAATTTTTAACGCGAAAATTTATCTTATGAAACCATAAGGGTAGGGAACCTGTTTTTTAACAGCATGGGAATGGAATAAAGTAGCATGCAGGATTCTTTGAAAATCAGTTGGCCACTTCGGTCCAACAAGAGCTTTTTGTAAAATCACTGCTGTGAAACTTCAGAATTCAGTTGGCCACTTCGATCCAACAACAGCTTTTTGTAAAATGAACATAGTAAAATTCTGAATTCAGTTGGCCACTTTGGTCCAACAACAGCTTTTGTAAAATGAACTCAGTGAAAATTCAGAATTCAATTGGCCACTTTGGTCCAACAAGAGAGGGGGATTTTGTACAACCCTCACTCTTATAAGCAGAGATCGAGTTGGCTGCTTAGGACCTAGCTACTGAAAACCTAGCTCTCAGTGAAATAAGGCATTCAGTTGGTTTTTGGAATAAAGTTAGCTTTTTGGGCGAATTTACGATCCACTGATCCAGTCCTCTTGGATAGCTAAAAAAAGCCGGTGAGTAGCAGCTTTGGAGCAGTGTGAGGAAAACCTCTTGGTAAGGTGGTGGCTTTTAACCCTTTGGCTTCCGAGAGCGCCAAATGGCGCTCTTAAAATGCCAGGTCTTATCAGCCACGTAGTGCCGCGTAGTACGCAGCAACCACAACGATTATATCCTGTTTACTTTGCGCATGTATTGACCTCTGTACTGATATATATTTTATAAATATTCATAGCTTCCTGTACGGATATAACAACCACAAAAATGTCGCTCTCGTGCGCTAATGCGCTAGTCCGCGCTGCAACTTGTCTGGTCGGTGCTTCCTTCTGGTCTTCTCAGTTTCTGTAGGTTCTCTGTGTCTGTGACCCGTCTGTGCATCTCCAGAGCCTATTCTATACTGTAGCTACTGCCTATCAGTCATCATACTCCGTGCTTTAGCTAACTACCGTGCTCAGCCTGAAAATCACAAGTTTACAGCGCTTTTACTAGTCACGTGACCTAACACGTGTTTCCATGGCAACGCATCGTGCCTAGCGCCTCAGGGGATTTCCCTCAGGGCATTCTACAGTGCAGTAGGGCCTAGCAGGAGACAGTAATAATTCAGATTACTGGAGGTAAGCTCACAGACTAAAATAATATTCACAAATCTAGGAAGCCAAAGGGTTAAAAAAGTCGGTGAGTAGCAGCTTTGGAGCAGTGTGAGGAAAACCACTTGGTAAGGTGGTGGCTTTTAGAAAAGCCGGTCAGTGAGGTGTTGGCTTTTAAAAAGCTGGTGAATAGCAGCTTTGGAGCAGTGTTAGAAAAACCTCTTGATAAGGTGGTGGCTTTTAGAAAAGTCGGTGCAAAGTAGAAAACAGTACAAGGAGAAAATAAAGAAGCAGTGTCTAAATTAAGGCATGATAAGTAATGTTGCTGTCTTAGTAACAATAGGTGCAAAAGGTGTAGCTAAATTAAATGTCAAACTCCACAACATGGCACAAGCAAATTGAAGTGTACATAACTGAATTGACGTAATATTTATGATACACTTTATGCATTTTTAGTGAGCCTACATCTACCATAACGTAGCTATTGGTATTGGTGATAGAATAAGCAAAGAGATGATGCGAAAAAGGCGATGTTTCGTGCACTTGAACTAAAAATTTCTTTCTCTAACCTTGTACAAAGATGTGATCAATACCTCCGAATACTGGAAGCTCTTCGTCAGACATTTCCAGGCAAACTAGGGCACCTTGTCGAAACTCCACCCCGAGCACAGTGACAGCTGACACGCTTAACTCATTGCACGCCGTAATTACGTCACGCGCGTGATGCTCCACGCTATAATTTCTACAACAATGGCGTACTAAAAGTTTTAGCTCAGTGTTTGGCTATTTTTATGCTTACCAAGTCAAGTATCCAGCGAATTCTGCGTTGTACTTGTTAGAAGACTATCGGATACAGCCATTGAAGGCAAAAAGGGCGGCGGATTGGATCCAAGAAGGGCTTCAGGAGCGATAACCGGATACACGGTAAGTTTGATACGAAACTGTTGTCTTCACGCTCAGGCGGCAAAGAACGATGGTCCTACTGAAGCCCCCGACTCTCCCCTGAACCAGTTACCATTGTATCCGCCAGTGAAGTTGACTACAGAGCCTGACTAACTGTGCAGTAATGTAGGTAGCCATAGCTAGCCGTCTTGATCGGTTGTATATTTTGCCGTATGTATCCGTTCTATTACAGATTAGATCGACTTTCGGCACACTTACATCATTATTAGTAATCACTCTATTCAATTTTATGGCTAATAAAGGAAGGGGTTGCCCCTCCTGGCCGTACAGTTAACTTGCCGTTTCTAAAGCCACTATAGTGGCGTGTGGCGTAGCGGAAGGATTACGTAATATCCAGTTAAGTGGCGTACGGCGTGCAATGAGTTAAATAGAAGAAAATAAATTGCTGCTGTGAGACTACTCAAAAGTGCACACATTCATGTATACTTTCACAGAGTCGTGTGTAATGTTTATCTCACCTCTGCACAGATGAGCACCCAGGGAATTCCTCTGCTGCAACTTTTCTGGCACCAGATGGGAGCTCAGGAAGCTCTACTGCATTTTCTATGGTGATAAAAGCATTGCATGCATACATAAATGAACCAGCTACACTAATTAGAAAGAAGCCGCAAGTTTAATTTTTGGTTGTCTGTTCTGCTAGTAAAGTGATACCTGTTTAAAATAATATCAAATTTGTATTCCGTTACTGAGTTGAAATTTTTCGCACACTGACAAGAAAATATTAATTAAACTACTTGTTGTACAGTATGTATTACTCTGATAGTGTATTTAATGCTGCAATAAAGTAGATCGTACCTCTCCCTACTTCGTCGCTCTTGTAAAGAAAGTTTGATGGCTCGACCCCTGGTGCAGACAGCATCTGAAGGCACATGTAGTGCTGGTGCTTGGTGGCAATGGTGTAGGGCAGGTTCTTGAAGTTCTTGCCCACCATGCTCTTAATGTGAGCATTTTTTTTGCCTCAAATCGCATGCACCATTGGTTTTGGAGGGGTCCAAACCTACACATGCATGCAAAAAAAACAAATTTAAAACTAGACTTCTGCATGATTGACATTAAATGAGTTTAACATTCGATAGATGCCATAATAAATAAGGTTCATAGTCTGTCTAAGTCTCTTTTCATCCCTAAGCTGCATATTTACACTGCAATACATGTAGATCACATTACTATACGATCACACAAACAGTTAACATAGTTATGTACGATGTATGCAGCTTCATCTGCTGTGGAAGGTGTATCAGGTAGTGCAGTTTAGGCACCATGCTTCCAGGGTACAGCTGGTTGTACTGCCTGAGGTATTCCTGCACAAGCAGTGTCATTGTGCTGGCTGTGACCTCAGTCATTTCCACTGCTGTGGCATGAGTGACCACCCGCAATGGTTGGATGTAGCACTTTCAAGTTGATTTTTGCTACGAAATAAATGAAAGTATTTCACTGTGTTACTGAGTGGACGAGTTCACACAAAAATTTATATTAATTATATTATTATTATAATCATATACAGAAATACTAAGACAAACACTGATCGAAAAGAGCTACTCACCTGATTGCCCCAATTTTGTTGAGTTATCACTTACAAGACGATCAGCTGATTCACCCCGTAGGTTGTGGAGAAGCTGTCTGACAATCCTGGAGCTGAGTCCAATAGGAGGCACTGTCGTCTGTGCCTGTCAAGGCTCCTTAGTTGGTCTTTGGAGGCATAGAACTGTAGTGAAGAAGTTCTGTATACCATTATGTATGTAGCTATTTGGCCCAAATTGCAAAAATTAACCTGTATGTAGGGGTCTGTGGGTATGTTCTTAAGTAGCCCCACCCCTGTTGTGGCTTGCGTATGTGTTCTTGAGTTTGTCCCTCGTCACTAACTATTGACATGATGACTACCAGTGACAACATACCTTCGTATGAAGATGCTGAGGTAGAATCATGCATGTTTGGCATTTTCTGTATGTCGAAGCACTTTCCTTGTACCCCCCCAGCACAGCTTGCAGTGGGAGAATCTTCAAGAAATGCAAGCTAGCACCCATGAAAGTGATGCTCTTGCCTTCCAGTGCATACATGAATGCCTTCCTGTTGGAACCAAAAATTTAGATACTTAAATGTCATAACACAGATAGGAGAAATGTATGCAAAGGACAGAACCACACACATGTCCAATGCACATGTCCAATGATTTATCTACAACTTGGAGCAATGCAACTTACATCAGCAAGCACTTTCAAGTCTTGGATGAGCAACTCAAGCACAGCATCAAATCCATACAGCTTCACATGGCTGCTGTTTGTAACAGCCAGGAGCTGAATAAAATGCAGTGATGAGCGGTGGCAGGGATGGATGTTAAAGAGTGCCCAGTAGAAAATACCTAGTATGTGTTACAACAGATGGAAAAGTGAAAAATTTATGATTTTGGACAAAAGCTAGGGAATAACCCTCTTGCATACACAGTGTACATATATGTATCAGTGTGAAGGCAGTACAAAGAAGCACGTACCGTATAGCAGGTACTATTCAATGGGGACAAATTTTCACATTAGTGGTCGCGTGGCATCCACAACAATTTAATCCACGAAAAATACCTGCTGTACAGTACGTAGTTATAGTTGTGTAGTTAACACCACAAGCAATCGATGTCTGCACATGCAGGCATATTCACAGAAAGCTATAGACAAAACAGTTTAGAAAGGTATAGTGATACTCTTATATTTCAGACAGAAGTAGCACATGGAAGCTGCCGGCTGCCTATAGCACAGGAAGTTAACAAAGCCAAGCTGCCGGCTGCCTTTAGCACAGGAAGTTAACAAAGCCAATACTTCTTGAACTAGACTAGCTCAGTGTAGTTCCTCAGACCCATATATCAATAAGTATTCACTGACATAATGCACACAGACATACATACCAAGCTTGTGCTTGCTTTTCCTTGATCCTAGTGGATTCCCAACTCCCAGTTCGTCATAGAAAATTGCCAACGTCAGTGTGTGAGAATCCTTCAGGAACATGGGGTGAGACTTGAGGAATTCTCCGACGCAGAAGTCCCTGAGCACTTCTCCAGTACTTTGGTGCCCAGTCAAAACTTCATCCAGCACATCCGGTTTTCATTAGAAGTTGCTGTAAATAGATGATTACTATAGAAGTAAGCTTCGTGCAAGTCAGCTGATGTTTGTAATTTTGAGGCATATGAGGAATGGTCCTTAATTCTCACTGGTTGTGAAGTTTTGAACTTTACTTCGAAATGTTTCATTTCATGCTTTCATGTTTTGTATGTGTACAGTGTGGAAGGCAGAAAGTCTGTTTCTGGTTTTGAATTGCACTTTTCCACTGCTAGGTGCAAAAAAGGGGGACTTTTCTTTAAAATCCAGACTTAATTGACACCACCCTGAAGTGCAATAATGTTCCTAACTCTTTTTGTTGAAATTGGAGTGCATGCATATATTTCACTATGTGGAGTAATCAAATATTTTCATTGAAGTGATGGTTGTTCCAGACATTGGGATATAGTGGTTGGGGTGGGGAGTGTGCGCTGGGAAGGCTATTTCTCGAGCCTCCACCACACTCGACCCACCCCCAAAACTACAAAAAAAGAGAAAAGAATATGAGCAAATATGAGCAATTGGCCATGGGTGATCCAGGTGCTGATATATAAGGTGCATGGGATATAGTGGTGGGGGTGGGGAGTGTGGGCCGGGAAGGCTATTTCTCGAGTCTGCACCACACTCGACCCACCCCCAAAACAACAAAAAAAGAGAAAATATGAGCAAATATGAGTAATTGGCCATGGGTGATCCAGGTGCTGATACAAAAGGTGGGATAATAGTGGTGGGGGTGGGGAGTGTGGGCCGGGAAGGCTATTTCTCGAGCCTCCACCACACTCGACCCACCCCCAAAACTACCAAAAAAAAACAAAAAAAAACAAAAGGATTGTCCAATCAAAAGGTCCGTGGAGTGCTGAGGTGCATAAAAGGAGCGGTTGTTTTTACTGTTGTGGTATACATACCGGTTTAGTCATGACTTGCAGGACGGCATGTTCCACAAATATTTGTGGCACCTGTAACGAGAAGGTATAATATATTATAGTGAATGTCTACTTGCACAAAATGGCTAACACTAGGAACAAAAAAAGTGAATTCTATATATGAATTCGAATCTGGGGGAAGCCCAGTCCAGTATGTTCAGTAGGCATATTGTATGTGAAGTATGGTGCCATGCCACTTAAAAACTCCGTTGTACATGTGCTCATGCATGCAGATCAAGAAAAATTGTACATATATATATATATATATATGTAGTGAAGCGACATTTTCATAAGATTAAAGTTTGTCGAGTTGGCAGCTTCTATATATAGCCTACACCAGAGACATGCAAAGAAATAGCTGAGTACTTTGTGGCATTACTACACTCTACTTACGAGGTCGCGATCGTCTGGCTGTTGTCCACTTCCCCACCTGCCAAACCTGCGCCTCGGCCTTGGCCCTGCCAGCCAGCAGCCTTGGCTGGCGGCGCCTACGCCTGAGTCTGCAGGGAAAAGTAGAGTAGTGTAAGTCACCGAATGTCGACCACGTTGTGAACTTTCTGTCAAGGGTTCTATCTCAGCACTCAACATTTCAAACCAAGTATCGATCACAAGATCTTGGATGGGATCAAAGCCATACAAGTCGTACAGCCGATAGAACACGGATTCTCCATTAACCCCACACTCTAGAGAGATAACGCTCTGCTGCTTTCTTGTTGGAGCATTATCCACTACTCTCCCATCAGCTCTGTTATTTTTGGCTGTCTTGGGTTCAGCTGGGTGGTAAAATCGTCTGTGAAAATCACCATAATAATAATGTTTCCGGCTTGCTATGTAAGTTCCTTCAACTCCACAACGCCTGCAGCCATACTTACCTCCAGCCTTTGTCAACCCGAGTTCTGCATGTGCCTTCGAGTCAGCAGCTGCTAACAGCACCAAAGCTCGTAGAGTTGGGAAGTCATCCGGAGGAGAAAAATCCAGGACTTCTCTTAAAAAACACTTCCTTGGGAGTAGGCGAAAATTACTCTTGCTTGCATGAAGTTTAGGGTAGGGTATTTTCAATTTTCTTTACAGGTGATCCGATTTTTGGAGAAGTGCAGCACAGACAGAAATTGCCAGAGGGTCAAATTGTAGGCAAAAGCAGATGGCCTGGGGGCATCGATGTGTGTTTCATACTAGGGGATCTGGGGGCATGCCCTGCAGCCAAGTCGCCTTACCTTACACTCTTGACACTCGGAAGAGGCAGCGAGAGGCGGCAGTCTGAACACTCGGGAAGAGGCAGCGAGAGGCGGCAGCACACTTGAACACTCGGGAAGAGGCAGCGAGAGGCGGCAGCACACTTGAACACTCGGGTGTGAGAGGCTGCAGCACACTTGAACACTCGGGAAGAGGCAGTGAGAGGCGGCAGCACACTTGAACACTCGGGTGCGAGAGGCGGCAGTCTGACCTTGTGCTCAACTATATATGCCTCGTCCTAGTATCGTGCCCAGACACCCACGCCCTCCCGGAAAGACGCCTGGTAGCTCAATTGAATTTTGTCACAGAGGCGTGTCGTGTGAGCGTTTAATAATGATTGAAAGGCGTTTAATTACATGCCAAAAATGCCATATAAGCATCAACAGGCAATAAGAGCGTGTCTAGCTACTGTGGTAGTAAGTGTTTGGTTTTACTTGCCGCTCTGGTTTCTGATGGAGTGGTACAGACTGCTGTAAAACCAAGTTGGAGAGGACCGGAAAGTTGCTAGCAGTCGTGCAGTGATATACATATGCTCGGTGACATTATACATGTTTAATAACGTTTTCCACCATTTAATTCGTTCAGATCACTAAGGTATTAGAAACAAGATATTCAAATCAAACTGCAAGACCGTTAAAGCGAGAGGGAGGAGCAACGGTCTGGGCATGAGACTAGCCTCGTCCCTAACTGGTAACACCAGCTTGCGCATGCACAATTCGTTTTCTCATTCCACACTCGAATTATTAGGGTCTCCCGAGGTTCAAGCAGTTTTGAAGGTGTCGAACCACCACGAACTCATGTGAAACTCATGTGAAACTATCCTGTAGGGTTTGCTCCCTCAGTCCGGACAGCAATGGTTTCAGTGGGTTCGGTGGAGACGAACCTCCCTGAACTTATTCGAGTCAGGGTGGTTCGTCTCTGCTGAACCCACTTGAACCACTGCTGGCTAATAGAGATCACGCCAGTTCAGGGTGGTTCATCTCTGCCAAACGTATTCAAAACACTACTGTCCATTAGAAATCATGCCTGCAGGACAGTTTGACTCATGTTCAGGGTCAAGTGGCTACTTCAGACACAACTTATTTCAAGAACAGATGGTTTGCACTAACTGCAAGCATACCCATGTGACTTTAGCACATGAAACTAATTATGGTTAAAAAAAATCCTGTGTGAGTGGGGATGAGAAGCTAGTGATTTATTTTATGTGGCCTTATACACACTTGGGAGTAGGCCTGAGGAAACTATGTTTAGTATGAATACCATTAAGCATATTCTGAGAATAATCAGAACCGAGAACAGTGTCAGTGAGTGAAAATCCATGAAGTGTCAGAAGCTTCCTGGAGGGTCACAAACCATCTTTGCAATCACACTTTGAGTATAATAGAATTGGAGGGTCAGGAATAACTGAAGAGCATAGAAGAAGTTTTGAGCATAATATCCTCAGGCCTACTTTGGACTCGTTGGGAATGTATTAACTCAGAGGAAGTTGGGTATGCCTAATATTTCCTGAAGTCATACTATTGAAGGTATGGCATTGCTCAGATTCTAACTATTTTCTGCCAGAATTACATCATCACATGGTATGGCACATGTGATGCCTTCCAACCTCCTCTGTCCCATACCCAACAAGGTAATACAATCAAACTCCTCATATAGTGTATTGAAAATCAGGGGCAATGTTAATTGGAAGTGAAATCAACCAGAAAAATAACCAGTACATACTGTGGATTTGTAAAGAACTAAAGCAGTAAACCAAAATTTACAGTATGTTTCGTCCCTATTGGCCAATTTGGCGGGATGGGACTCATCAGCTGGCCTCCCATTAGCCTCAGTACCAGGCTCACTCCTCTAAACCAAGAGACTTCGGCTACATCATAATATTATTTCAATGACTGGCTGACAACACAGCTATCGAAAGGGCAAGTTGGTTGTCCACAGGAGAAGGCAAATAGGCAGTGGATCTAAGTACGTAATTAGGATAGGCTGTCAGAATCAAAGGCTAACAGTTTCATTTCTACAATCAACTTCCATTTTCCTACTGCACTGGACAACCAACCAGCAAACCTTTGTACCAGCCAAGGGAACAAATAAGCAAGTGGCGTACTAGTGCCTACACATTCTGACTCTTGTGAACTGACAAAAGATTTTGTACCATGGCAGCCATACAATCGACAGCCAGACTGAGCCAGTACATACACTGTATACAGATTACTAAGTTGATACTTGTAGCCAGGGGGGCTCCAGTAGCTCAATTGGTAAGAGCATCTGACTAGTATTCAGAAGGTCCTGGGTTCAATCCCCAGCTGGGTCCCGATTTTTCGGGATTTCTTTACTCTCTCAGAAAGCTTATCATCCTTGAAGAGTTCACAATGCAAAACATTTCCAAAAAGTACTTTAAGATCAGCAGAGTACAAGGTTTCTAAAAAAAAAGGTATGCATCTGTAAAGGGTCTTCCTACCTTAAATATCTCTTCTCCTAGCGCATATGCAATGGCATTACATGAGTTGCTACGGCAACTAGTCTTCTGAAAGCTAAAACAACACTAGCTACAAAGCCAACTTGATATCTGGAATTTTGAAGAAATTTCAAAACTTGAAAAACTGAAGTGCGCATATCAGTCATCTTCGTCCATGTTGCTAAATTAAAATTGCGTGTATTCGGCAAGACGCGTCGACGCAAGAACCACCATAATAATATGACAGACAAACAGGAAAAAAAGCACTTTCCAAAAGTGCAAAAACCAGTCATGTAGGGATGCACTTCCAGCAAAAAACACTTCCCCAAAAACCAACGTAACAAGTGACAATGCACACCGGAAGGCGTGCACAGACTAGCCACACATCACAGCGCAATGCATTTACCGTGTACCTACCATCCCTAAATCTTTCCAACCACACCCCTCCAATGATGCCTATGTGAGATGGGAATAGTGGTAGTGAGTGTGTTGGCGCATGGTAGGTGAAAGTGTTGATTGTGTAGATATTGGACAAGTGAGCACACCCATCGCAATGACGTCTATGTGAGATGGGAATAGTGGTAGTGTCTGTGTGCAATGAGTGAGTGTGTTGGCGCATGGTAGGTGAAAGTGTACATTGATTGTGTAGATGTTGGACAAGTGGTTGAGTGTTGTGTGTGTGGATGTTCTTTTTAGGGGAGGTTGATGTGGGTGCAAGTGTTTGGTAAAGTGTAGCTAGATTGGGAGTTGTGGAGTTAAATGTGGTGTGTTCGTGTTGGTGTGAAGGTTTGTTGCGCTGATATTCATTGGGAGTCTTGCGTGTTGCGGAAATTACTCTGGTTGGTTAATGCTTGTGAGCGGGATTATAGATCAGAGTGGGTTTTGATGAGAGCAGTGTTGCTGTGGAGATTTGGGTTGGCTGTAGCGTGGGGTGTTGTGTTTTGTGAAGTATGTAAACGTAAATGTGGATGTGAGGGTGGTTGTTGTGGTATCACGGTTGAGGATGGTGATGATTGTGGATGGTGGTGGGTGTTGAAGGGTGTTGTGTATGGCTGTGTGGTATACGGTTTGTGATGGGTGTGGTTGGAAAGATGTAGGGATGGTAGGTACGCGGTAAATGCATTGCGCTGTGATGTGTGGGTAGTCTGTGCACGCCTTCCGGTGTGCATTGTCATTTGTTACGTTGGTTTTTGAGGAAGTGTTTTTTGCTGGAAGTGCATCCCTACAGGTTTTTGCAGTTTTTGGAATGTGCTTTTTCTGTAACTTGTTTTGGGGCGTTTTTTGGGGAGATGGCATGAAAGGGTTTGGAGTGTTATGGAGTGTTGATGTATTATGAGTGGGGTTGGCCGGTAAATATCTGAGTTTGGATTGTTTTATGTTTGTGTACAAGGATGTACATGTGTGGTGTTTTATTGCGTATAAAGAAGTGTTGTGAAGTATAGTGTTGCAGATGTATGGAAGTATGTGAACGTGTTATGAGTAGAATGATACTGGGTGTTGTTGAGGTCATCAGTATAAAGTGCAGTTGTGTTGGGTGAATTGGGTGAGAAGCGTCCTCAAATGCCTGCTTGAGGTGAACTATGGCAGCTACTTCTGTTCAGTGACTGTGTTGCACTCACTACTATAGTGCCATTTCACAGGCTGCTTGCTGGCCCTTACTGCCTTCATATTCAGAGCTGCTGATTTCATTGGCAACTACACATCTGCCATTTGTCATCAATGGGAAGTGCAGGTCAGGCCGGAGGGCTAGAACATGGTACCGTTGCCTGGGGACATGTAAGATGAACAACCAGGCCGTAGGGCTAGAACATGGTACCGTTGCCTGGGGACATGTAAGATGAACAACCAGGCTGGAGGGCTAGAACATGGTACCGTTGCCTGGGGACATGTAAGATGAACAACCAGGCCGGAGGGCTAGAACATGGTACCGTTGCCTGGGGACATGTAAGATGAACAACCAGGCCGGAGGGCTAGAACATGGTACCGTTGCCTGGGGACATGTAAGATGAACAACCAGGCCGGAGGGCTAGAACATGGTACCGTCACCTGGAGACATGTAAGATGAACAACCAGGCCGGAGGGCTAGAACATGGTACCGTTGCCTGGGGACATGTAAGATGAACAACCAGGCCGGAGGGCTAGAACATGGTACCGTTGCCTGGGGACATGTAAGATGAACAACCAGGCCGGAGGGCTAGAACATGGTACCGTTGCCTGGAGACATGTAAGATGAACAACCAGGCCGGAGGGCTAGAACATGGTACCGTTGCCTGGGGACATGTAAGATGAACAACCAGGCCGGAGGGCTAGAACATGGTACCGTCACCTGGAGACATGTAAGATGAACAACCAGGCCGGAGGGCTAGAACATGGTACCGTTGCCTGGGGACATGTAAGATGAACAACCAGGCCAGAGGGCTAGAACATGGTACCGTTGCCTGGGGACATGTAAGATGAACAACCAGGCCGGAGGGCTAGAACCCAGATGCAGGTACATCAGCTACATCGAACAGTCTTAGCCAATACTACTGACTGGGGATCACACAATCGTAATGGTCACCAGAACGGTTGTGATACAGGAATATCTTGAAACCACACCTGGGCAAACAGGTGGGTTTGAAAAACACTGGCAGAAAATGTTCCCAACCACGACGACCCTTACTGATCCCACTAAAGGTGAAAATCACCAGTGTCAGAAAGGATCTTCTTGGATCGATCCCCTCTGGTTCTGGTGGGCGTACATGGCCCCTCATCCTCAAGCAGTTCTGGACCATATGTATGCAAAAGCTTTTGCTTTTTACCCTAGGCCTTCCTTTGGTGCTGCTCTTCTTCCTTGTGCTTGGCTTTAGACTGGCTTCTCTTCCTCTTTGCCTCTTTGGTTTGCCGGTATTTCAGTGTATTGGCTCTCTTGCAATTATACAGCTTTAGAGCCTCTGCCATGCCAGCTAGTATCGGCAGTCCCATTCGTTCAAACAAAATAAGGTCCCGGGCATCACCATCATTGAGGAGGCGACACCGCAACCAATCACTAATCTCTACTCGCTGGGGATTACACAGTCATAATGGTCCTCAGACCGATTGTGATATAAAAAAATGCTGAAACCACACTCGGGCATACAAAAGGGGTTTGAAAACAATGGCTTAACTCGTCCCCAGCCACGGACACCACCAGTAACGCGAGAAAAAACAAATATGCTAATTTGGAACATAGTGGCCATGACTATTAGTTCATTAGCTGTCCCCCACCTACTGTTGCTAGCAATGTGTTTGCTTTCTACGTACTTTCTCACAGCAGCTACAGCACCCTTTTGAATCTCTTCAATATCAGAACCACCAGCATTATACTTTGCTTGCAGCCAGTTTGCTATGGCTGGGGCATGCTCTCTGTTAAGCATAAACTTAATCATAGCCAGGCGCAGTGCCATATGATTGTCCTGACTGCCGGTGTCATGTTTCGAGATGGCCCTGTACATACAGTTTCCATCTGGCATAATGCTGTCACGAGTGTGGGGGGCTATTTCCTGGCATTCAATTGGCCTAATGGATTCGACCATTCGCACAACAGGAGTATCAGTCAAACTACCCAGGAAAGTGATGGCATCATCCTTCCAACTACTAGTAGGTGTGCCACTTATAACATATTGTATTGGGCCCTCACAATCTGTTATGCCCTCCCCTTCTGAGACAAGGCCATCAGAGGCATCCGGCCTGTCTGACGACAACCCACGAGAGCTACCACTGGGCTCTGCCTCTGAGCTAGGAGTAGGTTCGGTGGTCTTAGAGGGCAAGGCATGAGATGGAGCTCCTCTATTTCTAGGATTCAAGGGGCATTCACGGGCATGTGCACGCCCATCACATGTACAGAGTTGAGTAAACCACCGTATGTCACTGTCTTCATCGGAAGACAAGACAAATACATCCACATCTAAATCTATACCTCCCTCATCCTCACTGTACATGCTCTCATCGTCAGAAGATTGACACTCCCTGTTCCCGCTGGCAGAAGCAATGGGTAGTTTACCACCTGCAACACCAGCCTTGTCGCAGGACTGCCCATCTGCATGTTTACTGCCCCTCGTACTGTTCCTGCTTGTAGAAGGAATAGGCAGTTTACTACCCACACCACCAGCCTTTTTCTTATTGGCCTTGTTATAGGGACAGTACCTGTGGTTTGTACGGCGATGAGTGATAGACCCACACCTGCATCGTTTTACTACACCCTTAGAATGAGCTCTCACACACTTTTGAGTGGGTCTTGTGGGAGTAGACACCAGGTCCCCAGTCATCTTTAGAGGAGGCTCAGCAATGGATTCTACATCTAGGTATGTAGAATCTTTTGTGATTTTCCCCACTTCTTACGGGCTTCTTGTTGCGACCCCCTGTGTTGAGATTTCCACTGGCTTCTACTTTTCTTAGGTGCTTCAGTTTTTTGCTGGTTAAGCTTTTTAGATCTAGCTACATTGGCCTGCTTGAGTACTGCTTCCACACAGTCAAGTATGGGCAGACCCATTCGCTGAAGTAACTCATGAAGCCAGTGGTACTTCATGCCATGAACACTGTTCATGTAGGTCATGTTGCTTTGCAACAGACCCAGATTAGTGGACACCTGGTAATGAAAGCGATTGAGGTGCAAAGACTTTGATCGAAAACGGATCAAACAATTGTGAGAGGCTTCACTTTGATTTGTATGGCCTCTACCAAGCACAGGATGAATGACATCCTCCGCTTGGTCAGCCCTTCTATCACATTCTATCTGGTAGGCCAGGCTGTGAAAGGGACAGCTCAAAACATTTCTTGTTTTGTATGCTTTCCCTTCACACTTTATATTATCTTCATCACACTTCCCACATGAACACAACCTGAGGGGGTGGAAGTCACACTGCTGGCCGTCTTGCCATTCATGGTCGTCCCTGGCATGATGGTGCAGTGCCGTCATACGGCTAACAAACTTCTTGGGCTCTGTCCCTGCACCAACTAAGGCCCCAAAGAAGCGGCTTCGGGCTACAGTTATGAATTTATCAGATATGCAGCCACACCCAGAACTATGGTGCTTTGGACAGTGACACTCAGCATTGTTCACTTCAGGATACTTCTTCTTAAGGGCTGTTTGTTCGGTAGCTGTAAAGCTTTTTTCACCTTTATACTTTTCAGCATTTTTTGGTGAGCACGTGGTACATGTCCACCGCAAAGCATCAGCTTTACATCAGGATAATGTGCTTTAACAGACAAGGCAGAGGATGAGTCTGCATCCTGCCAATGGATGCTAATAACCATCCCCTCCTCCTTGGCTTTGCCAAACACAACAGAAGCTGCATGCCCCTCAGCAAACTTTGATGTGCCTTCATATAACTCCCCTTCACAGAGGTCATCTTTGCCTCGCTGGCAGAGATGAATGTAGTACAGCAGAGCACCACTTACGTAACATCGTATCTGAAAGGTGAAATTTTGACTATGATGCCCCCTGGTCATCCAGGCACCGTCAGCAATTGTGACAGCATTCTGGAAGCTGCTAAGTTCGCTATTTGGTTTAGCTTTCATTGCTTCTTTCATTGCTTCTTTCGCTAGTTCACACTGCTCGTCTACCATGCTCTTTACGTGAGGATACATGCACTTTAAAGTACTGTAGAATTGCTGTTGAGAGACAGCATACATACCGCAAGCATGTGCCAATACCTTCTGGTACTGCGCATGGGTGCTGTGACAGCATTCTGGAAGCTGCTAAGTTCACTATTTGGTTTAGCTTTCATTGCTTCTTTCACTAGCTCACACTGCTCGTCTACCATGCTCTTTACGTGAGGATACATACACTTTAAAGTACTGTAGAATTGCTGTTGAGAGACAGCATACATACCGCAAGCATGTGCCAATACCTTCTGGTACTGTGCATGGGTGCAACCAGCAGCAATGAATGCTACTTGCAGTGCTAGACCAACTAAAGTTTGCTGAGTAGCTTCATGGACAGCAGAACTATTGAACTGTACACGTCGCACTGTACAACCAGTACAGTCATACTGCACTTCTACAGAACCCCCAAGGCCAGTTAAAATGATACTGACAGGCTTCAACTGGCCATTACAACCAGAAGTTGCACAAGTTGAGGTTGCATTTATCTGGTCAATAAAGGCTTGAAGCTGAGAAGTATGGCCTACATATTGACCATTACTTTTACAGGAAAATTCAGCTAAGCCTCTTCTATCAGGGGTTTCTGACAAAAACTCAGGATCGAGTTTGCGTTTCTTCTGTGGTGTTTCACTATCACTTTCATCCTCAAAAGAGAGTTCTGAGTCTGTTACTTGGACATCCTCCCTTAGCTGAAGCTTACCATTAGTAGTTTCAACCCCCATACTCTCCCCTCCCACATTACTAATCCCCACACCACCCTCCCTAACCCCAATACCACCCTCCCCTTCTCCCCCCACACCACTCTCTCCTATCCCCACACCTCCCTCCCCTTCTCCCTCCACACCACCTCCCCTATCCCCACACCTCCCTCCCCTTCTCCCCCCACACCACTCTCCCCTATCCCAACTCCTCCCTCCAATTCTCCCCCCGCACCACTCTCCCCTATCCCCACACCTCCCTCCCCTTCTCCGACCCTACCCATCCCTCGGTGACTCACGGCATTGCGACTCCATCGGAGTCGTACCAGCTGCTGAAAGCGACCAGATTTTTTAGACGTGCACATCATGGCGTCTCTGAGAATAGTCTCGTGAGTGTCTTGTGCCCCGTTGCGCGCTCATTCCCAGACTATAGTCAAGTTCGTTCCAGTACCGGGTACCGGGTACCCAAGTCGCATTACATCATTGGGGCAGGGTTATGCCTTCACGTGCTCTCTTTTGGGGGCGGATCTAGAAGGACACGCAGAGTTACCGAGGCCCATCGAATCAAGATGGAAGGAAGGTGTGTATTAATGCGCACTCCGTACTTAAATAATGGTAGATACATAATAGGTAGGTAATACTACGTATGCGTTTATCTTTTTGCCTATCTAAAGGGACACAAAACTTGTTCCTGAAAATGCAAATTCAGTTTGCCATAGCACGTTAACTACGTATTTTCTGTGAAAATCCATACGTACGTTTGTAGTTGCGGTGGAAATGTACAACATATCGCAGATTTGATCATCATAGCTCGTCTGAATGTTTCGAAATTTTGCTTCAAAAATGGTCCACAATAAACATAGCGCTCTAAAACAATAAAATGCAAATTTTTTTTTTTATTATCAGCAGAGTACAAGGTTTCCAAAAATATAAAAATATATATGCATCTGAACAGACTCTTCCTACCTTAATATAAAGTACATGTTTTTTCTATTTTATATGGGCACATAAATGTGCCCATGGCGTTCAAAGAGTTAATTATATTATTATTATAATCATACACAGAAATACTAAGGCAAACACTGATTGAAAAGAGCTACTCACCTGATTGCCCCAATTTTGTTGAGTTATCACTTACAAGACGATCCCGGTCAATGGGGCTTGGGATGGTTCTGGCCTCAGAGTGCCTATACGGGAATGTCTTGATTTGCCCATTCAGGGCGTCAGTGGTGAAATACCCCTTTTCCCTGATGCAGTGGGCAAGAATCCTCCGGCACTGCAGCACTAGGACACCCTCAAAGATCACGTGCATGATGTCATGCGGTAACCACCGATAGACATCAAAATGTGGTGCCTGGTCGAGGATGCTCAGCCGATTCACCCCGTAGGTTGTGGAGAAGCTGTCTGACAATCCTGGAGCTGAGTCCAATAGGAGGCACTGTCGTCTGTGCCTGTCAAGGCTCCTTAGTTGGTCCTTGGAGGCATTGAACTGTAGTGAAGAAGTTCTGTATACCATTATGTATGTAGCTATTTGGCCCAAATTGCACAAATTAACCTGTATGTAGGGGTCTGTGGGTATGTTCTTAACCCTTTGAGCGCGGTACTTGATTATTCATAACTTCCGCGTCACGCGGAAGTCAATTTAATTTTTGTCTACGGTGCATGTGCTCGCAGTTTTGTAGAGTTGTAGGCTATTTTCCGTGCTGAACGGCAACACTGGAAGCCAGGAAGTGTAAAACTATCGTTGTTTAGTGTGTAGCTGGTGTGCTAAAGTCCCTGCTATTGCAGAAGAGCGAATACAAACGGCAGCACTAAAGCCAACTTTGGTAGTCGCCATTTTCGTGTGTCTGTCCCCTCAACTACAGTGGTGAGTCGCTTCTGTTACTTCGTGCCGGTTCTGTTACTAAGTGCTGGATCTGTATCTAAGGCCTAGCGCTCTGACTGCAGCCATTCTCGGCGTTTTAGGCTTCAAAAGCCTTGTAGACGCTACCCGCGCCTTTGCCGCGTACTAACTGTGCTACACAACTAAGCGTCAAGTGAACGCTTCGAACGACTTGTGGCGGGGGTGGAGCTTTAGATCGATTGCTAAAGACCGTAAGGTTATCCCCTAAAGTATCACGCGTGCCATAAAATTGGAAGGGTCTGACCCGTAGCACTTACTATGGTGAGCGTATATATACGCTCGCCGCGATACGCGGAAGTAATTTTCGAGCGTATATATACGCTCGCCGCGTTCAAAGGGTTAAGTAGCCCCACCCCTGTTGTGGCTTGCGTATGTGTTCTTGAGTTTGTCCCTCTTCACTAACTACTGACATGATGACTACCAGTGACAACATACCTTCGTATGAAGATACTGAGGTAGAATCATGCTTCGTATGAAGATACTGAGGTAGAATCATGCTTCGTATGAAGATACTGAGGTAGAATCATGCTTCGTATGAAGATACTGAGGTAGAATCATGCATGCTCGGCGTTTTCTGTATGTCGAAGCACTTTCCTTGTACCCCCCAGCACAGCTTGCAGTGGCAGAATCTTCAAGAAATGCAAGCTAGCACCCATGAAAGTGATGCTCTTGCCTTCCAGTGCATACATGAATGCCTTCCTGTTGGAACAAATAATTTAGGTGCTTAAATGTCATAACACAGACAGGAGAAATGTATGCAAAGGACAGAACCACACACATGTCCAATGCACATTGTGGTATTACTCGATAACTCAACAGTAATAGAATAGACTCTACAAGATACAACTGAACAATACAGCAATAGTACAAGTATTTATACACAGGAAATGCAGCATACTATAAATAGAGTAAACGTCATACTATATAGTAGATCTAACTATAGGCAGTTACACCACATCTCCCCCTTTAGGCCAGTTGCACTGGAGGGGTGATTGGCGTTCCAGTTTGGGATCTTGTCATGATCCTGCGAGTTAGTTCGAGCTTGGGTGCATGCGGTGAATCATGCCAGTCGTTCGAACGATCGGACGTATCGGGCACAACAGTCAGGTGGGAGTGGTTTCGACGCACCTGCCCGGTTGGAGTGTCGACCACATAGGACCTAGGGTCGGCTGCTAAGGAAACAACTCTTCCCCGAACTGGGTCCCCTTCAGAGTTGATCCAGACCTCTAAATATAAATTGCAAAGAGATGGAGGAAGTAGAAGCATTTAACACTTTGCATGCCTAGAAATCATATACAAAAACAAGTGTATTTAGAGTGGCTAGGTCTTAGCTCAGAAAAAGAAGAAAATGTGGGGTGGAAAACCCCGGAAACGAACCTGGGCCACGCACTCAGGAGGACCGGCGCTTTACGAAACGATCCAAGAGGCGTGGAATCAGGTAGTTGTACTACAAAATGTTAGCTTATATAGCGATAACGCATAAATGCGTTGTAGGCGTGCAAAGTGTTAAGTACTTGCAGCTGGGGGTGTAGTTTGACCGATGGATGAGAGGAAACATGAGGGTCGAGAAAGCAGAGGAATGGGTAGGTAAAGTAGAATGGATGGCTAGGGTAAATGGAGATATGGAAGTCGAGCGTAGAAGGATGGCATGGGAATTGATGGCAAGGCCATGTTTGGAGCACGCAGCAGAAGTATGGTGGCCAGGAGGGAAAGTGGTGGGTAGAAAATTGGAAGCAGTGCATGCAAGACAGAATAGGTAGGAAGTTGCTGAGGGCAAGCAATACAGTGGCAGGGTTGCGGTGCGAGGTGATCTTGGATGGAGAAGGTTGGAAGAGAGGAGGGAAGAGAAGAAGGTTCTGTTTGGTAGGGGGAACTAGGTGAAGAGAGACTGGTAAAGTGGATTGTAGAAAAATTGCAAGAAGCTGGTGGAGTGGGGTGAGAGAGGAGTATGAAGTGCTGACTAGGAAGTATGGGCTGGAACAGGAAGATGAAGGGCAAGCAGGGTTTGCTGCAGAGTGGAAGAGGAGAGTGAGAGAGCTAAACGGGAATGAATGGAAGGAAGAAGTAGAGCCAATGAGCAGCTTGAGATGGTATAGAGTAGTGCAGGATACTTTTGGTGTGGAGGAGAACATTGCATCATGGGTAGGGCATGCGGCGGTTAGGTTGAGGTTTCGGTTGAGTACTGGTTCTGCGGGGTTGTTTGAGGATAAATGGAGGTGTCGGATGTGCGTAGATGGGAGGTGAGTGTTGTGTAATAGGGGTGACGTAGAGGATGTAGGGCATTTTGTATTGAATTGTGGAGAATTTACTGCAGAGAGGAGAAAGTTGGTTAGGAAGATTAGGAGTTTAATAGGGGCAGAAAGATGGGGTGAGGAATATGACAGAGATGTAGAAGAGAAGAAGGCGTTGTTAGGAAAGAGGGTGGAAGGGGTGGAGAGGGATGTGATGGATGTAGTAGACGGGTGGTTGTTAAAGGAGTTGCTGGTGTGGTGGAGAAGGAGGAAAGATTTGTTGGGATGGACTTAGGTAGCTAAACCCTGCTCCAAGTACCTGGAACCCAGTGCTCCCATACCCCCACCTCCTATGATCACAACAGTTATTGCTATTGTAGTTATAAATGTTGTTATTATTCTGTGTGTCTTGTATGTGATGGCCCAGTAGGGCTCAGACATGAAAGATTTAAAGATATCCCGCCGATAGTAATTATGCTTCAGCGGTTTGTACAGCCTTTCACGGTTTTGACACAGAGCATCATTCGTACAACGCCTGTGACGCCACGTGCTTTTGAAGATGAACATGCATGTACACGCCAAGTTTGACAGTCAGACGGAGTCAATTTATCGCCCCTAAGGTGGTATGAACATCATCCTTCTATCATTTCATACCACCAGTATGAAGGTCAGTTCAGGTGATGATCACACCCAGTAGGTATGAAATTTACACCACAGTTTTAGCAGTGTGGGTCTGGGCACGAGACTGTAATATAGGCCCTTGCCATAATAGCAAGGTGGACTCATCTGTCTGCACCATACCACACAGGACTTCCGATTCACTAGTTGTGACTACAGAATGTATGAGTGACCCCCCCCCCCCCCCAATCATGCTACTGTATTTCAGCAGTCCACCTTAAAAAAAAGCTGTTATTTAAAATAAGTGAATTGCAGACATGTGTAGATGGGTACAGCTACTTACATGACATTACGTTACATTTATGTGTCTTGTGCGTGTTGAACTTGTCCTTTCTAAACTCTATTTCTCTCTCCTCTTGCTTGCGCTGGTAGGCAAGTATCTTGACATGCTGCATTTTGGTAAAATCCAGGACAGCGTAGGAAGTCTGTTCAGTTGATGGAGGGAGGTATTCATTGGGTTCTTTTTAAAACACCACCTCGTGGTAGGGGAATTTTCGTGACTCTTGTCACAGAAGGGTGGCTGTCTGGATTTGGAGCCCTCTCCTGCAGTGGCCGCTGTCCTACAGCTGAGACATCCACCACCAGGTGTCTGTCCATGTTCTCCTAATTGGGCTGATGGAGGTTGGTTGAGGGGGAGGTATCCCACCAGGGGTAAGAGGCATAGACGTCTGCTCTGACCTTTGACTGCCATTCAAGCTCTTCACCTACCTTTTGCATAGCCACACAACCCACGACCATATGTGCGGGTGGGTTTAGCGGACAGGGGAGTTGGTATACTCCAAGTTGAATACCATATAGGAAGCAAGTAGAACTACCCCCTGCACAGACAGAGATAAATCAAGATCTCACTACAAAATAGTTAGGTATAGTCTTTTCTTTAATACAGTGGAACCCCTCTATTGTTGCACAGGTACTAAATTTGCTACTGTACACAGAGACAGAAACTTAGCATGCAGTCAATACACTGTAGCCAAGTGATGACAACTTACCAATTGAACTTCATGCATATCCCAGTGGCATAGCGCAGCTGAGCAGAGAAGTTAAACTAGTGGACAGGAAGTGACATCAGCCTAGCAACCTGTGCCTGCAGGCCTGGTAAGAGATAAAGTTAAAGAAATCTAACCTTGTTACCACCTCCCTCACAGATGTGACAGTAGTTTCGACAGTAAGCCCAGGAACAAGTAAATCCATTTTTGTACCTGTCACTCCCAGCCTTAGGGCCACCCTTACCAGCTGTACAGGCTCATTACTGAACTTTATGAAAAAAACAAGTTTGCATACAAATGCGTATGTGATGTATAATTACCCTGCGGCGCGTAGGCGGCGACGGGGTTAAGCAATTGGTTCTGTCTGTTCGTTCGTCCGTCCGTCCGTCCGTCCGTCCGTCTGTCCAGTGTCTGTCCGCTCAAAAATCGGGCTATCTCGCAATTTACAGGGTTAAACGATTGCTAAACACGACAGTAACATTGAAATCAAAAAAAAAATGTCCGGGTGTGTACCTGATAGTCGCCAAAGCAGTTCCATTCGCTGTATCTACAGCTCTTTCTTATTTAACAATGGTGCATTCTGCCATTTTAATACGGTCACAACTAGAATACGATAGAGGCCGGGCATATATGGACTCTGGTCACGTGTTCATACTGGCAATCAGTCACGCCCACCACTTCCCATAGGATATACAGATATATATGCATACACGAGCGCTGTACACTCTACGTGCGGATACACAGCCAGTGATATACATGTACATTATGCCAACTACTCCATCAGCCCAGTCTGCAGTCCTACCAGGTCCAAGTTGTGAATTATGCACCGCGGGGTATGTCTCTGCTAGAGACTTCTAGTTATTATATGGCTCGAGTAACTAGAGCTACCATCTCCAAAAACTGCCTACACAACCATGACAGGAGTTGGGTGACGTCATTCTAAGGCTTTGTGTAGACGTGCTCGATGCACGGACAATCCATCTAACCACTCTACATCACAATTGAGGACATAAGCATCACGGAAAGCTTCTAGCTACCACGCTAAGGCTTGCTAGTACACTCAAAGCTTACCGTCTACGCTTCCCGGTTCAGAATAGGTAGAAAGTCGATGTACTGGCTTCGTTTGCGTCCATATAGAGGCTACATAAACCCTTTCACAGCTGGGAGTCGCCAATAGCTGTTTTGTCTACGCAGCAAAATCAGCACGTTCTACTCCAACGCGAATGATATGCACGAGGTAAATTAATTCGCCTACGGTGACGCCCAAGATGACGTAATTTCCGTGTGCAATGCGTTAATGCTCTGCCTTGAATACAAGTTATGAGGGCAAGTCACATGCAAGTCGAATAGGAGTTAATCTTGTATTTCACGCCATATAATACATAACTGCACTGTAGTAGGCATTAATAAAATATCAGTCCTGGAGTCACTTTATTTCCACCTGTACTGCCTCAATGTGTATAGCCTACCTTCGCAGAGTGAACATCATTGTATTCTTCTGAGCCTGCTTATAGCTGCTCACAAATAGGTCGGCCCTAATAGTGGAAAAATTCGTGGGTGTGAAATTTCCCAGCTGGTTCACCATTCCCATAAAACGACGTAGCTCGGGGACGGTTGTTGGTGGCTTCATGTCTCGGATGGCCGAAGTTTTCTCTGGGTCGGCCCGAATGCCCGTCTCGTCAATCATGTGACCGAGGAAGTTGATGGATGTCTTGGCAAATTTGCATTCCTGCGTGTTGAGCGTTACTCTCGGGAGCACCGCTCGCAGCCTGGCATCGTGTTGTGCCCTGTCGCTCCCGAACACCAGGACATCGTCCATCTGGCACACTACACCGCTGAGGCCTGTCAGGATTCTGGTCATGCGCTTTTGAAAGTGTTCAGGTGCACTGGAGATCCCGAATGGCTGTTTGTTGAAATAATACCGCCCAGATGGTGTGCGATGAACGTGATCAACAGGCGAGAGGCAGGAGAGAGGGGGATCTGCCAGAAACAACTGTTTGCGTCCAACTTGGTGAACAGCTTGGCTCCGGTCAATTGGGCAAGGGTGTCGTCCACCTTAGGGAGGGGGTGGACTTCTCGTAGCACGCTCTGGTTGAGGGGTTTCAGATCCACGCAGATCCACGCAGATCCGTATAGCTCCCGACTTTTTCGGGGCCACCACCATGCCTGCACACCAGGGAGTTGGGACATCTACTTTCGAGATTACTCCCATGGTCTCCATTCGCACCGAGCTCTTCTGCGACCTCTCTCAGTGGAAGCGGGACACAGCGTGGTGTGAAGAGAGAGAACGGTGTAGCTCCTGGTTTGAGCTTGATCTCGAATGGGTCTCCCAAATTTCCCAACCCTTGAAAGAGCTTCGGAAATTTCGTGTGGATGTAGGGCTCGGTGAGTGGGGGCTCGTCCCCAACGGTGTCAACGTCGTCGAGTCGTGCGGCGAAGTGGAGGGCTCGGATTGCAGGCAGTCCCAGGAGGTTTACTTGAAGCCCTTTCACCACAAACAGCTGTTGTTTGCTTGACCTCTGCTTGTAAGTAAAGTTGACACAGCACTGGCCTACAACTGGCAGTGGCTTCCTGGAAGGGCCACAAAGGATTCAGTTAGGGGTGTAGAGTGGTGGTAAGTCGGGTATCTGCTTGTAGGTCTTCTCAGAAACAGCTGTCACCTCAGCGCCTGCGTCTAGCTTGAAGGTGACATCATGTTTTCCCACCTTGATGTCTGTGAACCACGCGGATTCCTGGGTGGATAGGCTTGTCGCGTCCAGATAGGCTGTGTCCAGACCTGACGCTGCCGCAAGGTTCTTCGTGAGACACTGTGCCCCATAGTGACCTTTCTTCTGACACTTGTGGCAGATTGCGTCCTTTGCTGGACACTTGTTGCGGGCGTGCTGCTCTTTGCCACAGCGTGTGCTCTGCTTGGAGCCAGGGGTCTGTTTTGTGTTGCTGCTTCCAGCGCCAGCGCGGGTGCTGTGGTGCTGCTGATCGGTGCGACGGGGGTCATTATGCTTCCTGCGATCGACACGCCTCGAGGTTGGGGGTATCGGCTCCGCTGAAGAGGTTGTGCTGGTCGTGGACCACTTCCCACTGGCGGATACTTTTCTTTGCCTTTTCCAGTGTAAGGTCGGCCTCCAGTTGCAATTGCTGGGAGAGGGAGGAGTCTCGGATCCCCACGATTAGCCGGATCATCTCGCTCTCTAGCGCTCCGTAGTTACAGTTGGCTGCGAGTTTGTACAGCGCCATTATGTACTGCTCTGAGCTCTCACCGGGGAGCTGGTTCTTGAGGTTGAACCGCGCCCGTTCAAAGATGACATTCCGGCGGACTTGGAAAAATGCGTCGAAATGTCCCATGATGGTATCGTAGACCTTGCGCTCTTCGTCCATAGCGTTAGTGGAGGTCAAAACCGATTCGGCTTCTTCTCCCAGACAGTAGAATAATGCGCTGACTTGCTTCTCGGCGGATTCCTCGCCGAGGCCTGACGCGACTCTGAACTGCTCGAATCGACTGCGCCAACGCGGCCATTCGTCGGGCGTCCTAAAGTTGAACGGCTCCGGCGGTTTGAGATGGAGAGTTGCTATTTCGAGGCTAGCGTACGATTACTGCTGCCACCATGTAGTATTACTCGAAAACTCAACTGAACATACAGGAAGTGTACAGCGGATATATACAGGGATACACACTAAATATAGATAGTCCAATACGTCATAATGCATAATACATGCATGCCAAATATAGTCCACTACATTAGTTCAGTATTAATGCCACATTTCTTGAGGCAGATCTGGGAAGCCTTCCATATGCTTAGTGTCTGATTCCCACCTTTAATGTCCATTACCGTGGCAACCACTTTTCCCCACGCTTATAGCACTCAAAGGAGGCCACATACAGGGATCATTGCTATGCCAATGTACATTAGGTCAGTTTGGGTGAGGGATTAAACTCCTCTCTGCCTTTAAATTCCCACACTCAAACTGACCTTTAACATAGGGAAGTCTTGAATTTACAGCTTGAGGGCATTTCCTAGAATTGAGGGCACCTGCATGTGTTTGTGTGTGTGTGAATGGGTGTATGTGTAAGTATGTGTGTGTGTGTGTGTATGTAAGGTCTGGCACAGGTATTGGTGCTCTACAGTGAAGATATCCTATCACAGATTATTTGTAATTTTGGGGCATATGAGGAATGGTCATTAATTCTCACCGGTCGTGAAGTTTTGAACTTTACTTCGAAATGTTTCATTTCATGCTTTCATGTTTTGTATGTGTACAGTGTGGAAGGCAGAAAGTCTGTTTCTGGTTTTGAATTGCACTTTTCCACTGCTAGGTGCAAAAAGGGGTACTTTTCTTTAAAATCCAGACTTAATTGACACCACCCTGAAGTGCAATAATGTTCCTAACTCTTTTTGTTGAAATTGGAGTGCATGCATATATTTCACTATGTGGAGTAATCAAATTTTTTCATTGAAGTGATGGTTGTTCCAGACATTAGGATATAATGGTGGGGGTGGGGAGTGGCAATTGGCCATGGGTGATCCAGGTGCTGATATATAAGGTGCATGGGATATAGTGGTGGGGGCCGGGAAGGCTATTTCTCGAGCCTCCACCACACTCGACCCACCCCCAAAACTACAAAAAAAGAGAAACGAATATGAGCAATTGGCCATGGGTGAGCCAGGTGCTGATATATAAGGTGCATGGGATAATAGTGGTGGGGGTTGGGAGTGTGGGCCGGGAAGGCTATTTCTTGAGCCTCCACCACACTCGACCCACCCCCAAAACTACAAAAAAAAAGAAGAAAAAAAAGAATTGTCCCATCAAAAGGTTCGTGGAGTGCTGAGGTGCATAAAAGGAGCGGTTGTTTTTACTGTTGTGGTATACATACCGGTTTAGTCATGACTTGCAGGACGCCATGTTCCACAAATATTTGTGGCACCTGTAACGAGAAGGAATAATATATTATTATAGTGAATGTCTTGCACAAAATGGCATATATGAATTCGAATCTGGGAGAAGCCCAGTCCAGTAAACAAATTGGCTGCATGTTCAGTAGCCATATTGTATGTGAAGAATGGTGTCATGCCACTTAAAAACTCTGTTGTGCTCATGCATGCAGATCAAGAAAAATAAGTATACATAATTTATATATGTAGTGAAGCGGCATTTTCATAAGATTAAAGTTTGTTGAGTTGGTAGCTTCTATATATAGCATACACCAGAGACATGCAAAGAAATAGCTGAGTACTTTGTACGCTCATGCTAGGTGATGGTCTATCGCTATAGCATTACTACACTCCACTACGAGGCCGCGATCGTCTGGCTGTTGTTCACTTCCCCACCTGCGAAACCTGTGCCTCGGCCCTGGCCCTGCCAGCCGGCAGCTGCGCCGGCACCTTGGCCGGCGGCACCTACGCCCGTGTCTGCAGGGAAAAGTAGAGTAGTGTAAGTCACCGAATGTCGACCACGTTGTGAACTTTCTGTCAAGGGTTATATCTCAGCACTCAACATTTGAAACCAAGTTATAATGCTACCGTACCATGGCTGTACACCATTCTAATGTTAGTGAGTTCAATTCTTTATCGATGGTCGACTAGCAGTACGTATAATGTTCACTACATGTATACTTTTGCAATATCAAATCTCACTGACAACCATGTGCACACCCAAGGCTTTCTCACTTTTCGCGATTTATTTCCACAGAAAGGTGGAGACTACTTTATTTCAAGGTGACACTCCTATAGTTTTCCTGTGCATTTTTGAAAGATTTTTCACCGAAACTGTGACCTGGAGCGGCATGAAGGTTAAATTGCGTATCATAAGTTAACTACTACGTTTCTACATATTGTCGACCGTGACAGTTGACAATATGTGACATATAAACTAAGTATTGTTTTATATATATATATATATAGTGGTGGACGTTAGGAGGTGGTTGAGAAATGGTGCTTTACGCTATATAGCTAGCTATAGTGCCAAACATGCATGGAGGAAGAGATAATTTGGCAGTGCGAAATTCTGCATTCTGTCTGATAAGAGTATTATATTTACAGTGATTATGCGAAATTCTGCAGAACTTTTTTGCAATGAAAAGAAAAGTATTTGTAGTCATCAGTAGTGGTTCCTTTAATGGCAAAGTAGTTCAAAATGCACTGGAACTGGGCGGCAGGAGTGATATAAGTCAAAGCAATGTTCTTTTGTTTGTGGTTTGCAGTTTGTAATATTTTACCAGGCGTTCATACACATAGCACCAGTAATTGTCTGGGGTGCTACGGGTGCCTGATATCTTCTGGCAGGTGCAGTGCATATTCTAGGTTCTCTGTACATGCAGAGAGGCCATACAACTCCATGCATGATTGCATGTTTCCACAGCAACTTACTGAGGTAGCTGATGTGTTCTGTTTGCCATCCACAGTATCGTAGGTAGTGAGAATACACTAAGCGGTATATTCTCACGAGTAACATGAAACAAGCGTACACTTGTTTTGGAACAATGCCTGCCAGAACCACAGGAGCAACAATAGCGAACTTGTTGAACTCCTCTGCCTTCCAGTTCCCCAGTTTGCTGCTACTGGATGACTTGGGATTTAAGGTCGGCAAGCTCATTTGTCCAGGGAACTTCACTCAGAGCACTGATGAAGTCTGCTCAACGAAGGACACAAGGATTGCAGTCCTTCATTACAACTTGTACTAGCAAAGACAAGGTGCTCAAACTCTCGTGAGATGAGGTTAAGTACGATTGTATGCATGGCATCGATCACAAGATCTTGGATGGGATCAAAACTGTACAAGTTGTACAGCCGATAGAACACAGATTCTCCATTAACCCCACACTCTGGAGAGATAACGCTCTGCTGCTTTCTTGTTGGAGCATTATCCACTACTCTCCCATCAGCACTGTTATTTTTGGCTGTCCTGGGTTCACCTGGGTGGTAAAATCGTCTGTGAAAATCACCATAATAATAATGTTTCCGGCTTGCTATGTAAGTTCCTTCAACTACACAACGCCTGCAGCCATACTTACCTCCAGCCTTTGTCAACCCGAGTTCTCATTTTTGGGACGTTTCAAGTTTATTGTGGGACATTGAAAATGGATGTGAGGTTTGCAATTATAAGAAAACTAGGGCTAGCCTTAGGTTAATAGGTAACTACCAGTCACCACTTAAGCACTTAGTATCTAGCAATCATGTTGCGCAAAGTCGTAGGTGTTTTCTGTTGAAACAAGTTGCGGTAGTTGCCATACTAATAGACAGTTTTCCTCACTTTGTGTAATAGAGCTCATCTTCATAATTGACGTTACAAATCAACAAGGTTAGCTGCTTAATAAGTGGGATTATAGTTGCACAATTACATGCTTAAATGATAGGGTTATAATTCATATGAGCTGGGTTATAATGCTCCAACAATCCTTGGCTGACATCCTCAATGATCTCACTTTTGTGCTTTGATAATGTTTTTCACCTGCTTCGGAGACCGGTCAATTGCATGGTGACGTAAAAAGTCACGACATTCGATCGCACTCGGGGTGTCTCCCACCTGAATATGTGATGAGAAGAAAAGCATTACTACTTCTGTCTCCTTGGAAGTAAAGGCCCGTCTTTTAACTGGTGATAGCGACTTTCTGGCTGGCACTTTGGACATCGTCTTCTCCTGGTTGGGTAGCTCTCTTGGCTCAGGTTCCTTCTCCTTGGGCTCCCTCTGCTGCTCGGGTTTCTGCTCAGACTCAAGCTGTCTCCGCTGCACAGTCTCCATCGGCTACTCTGTGCCTACTGTATGCTTTCCCTGCCTGATACTCTCCATAATATGGAAAGCCTCGGCAGCGTGTATATGACCAACGATGGCTCTGTAATGGTCCTGCTCAGTTTGTGTTGTGTGCAAGAGGCAGACGAGAGCGGCTTCAGTGGTGCCTGACATTAGGGCCACCTTAGTGGCCCCAATCTGCCTCACTTTGGTGGCAGTGGGAACCAAATGCCATAGGCATTTCCGAGCGACGAGATTTTTTGACTAACGTGGGTGAGAGGCCGGCACCCAGTGTACAGCAGCATCAGGTCACTTTGCTGTTCAGGATGTTGAAGTGGCCTGATGTGCTGCACATACTTCTGCATTCTCGACCAATCCTGGGCTTGAGATTTAGCCTAGCTGATCCTGCTCGGCCGGTCTTGTGCTCCTTTACGCCTATAATTTTCATTTTATTGGCTTCTCTCCGAAATGTAGCGGCCTTCATCATCTCTTGGAAGGTTGCGTTAGCTGCCGCACCCGGACACTGCCAGTTTTTAAGGGTAGTGACAGTGGCCATCATGGTAGTGCATCTGTTTAGTGCTATTTCATTCACAACCTCACCTTTGCTGCACTTCCTGCAGATGCTGTCGAAATCAGTCCACATCTCATGGCATTCACACAGGCTGTTGACCCCATCCAGTGACAACTCTTGGATGGACAGCTCTTCAAGACGATGGGCAGTTAGCTTGTGCTTTTCTTTGCGGAGCGTGCCCTTTTATCGACCCAAGAACTCTTCCGCTATACAGGCCCTGACGTGGAGCGGGTGTTCACGGAGGGACACCTTGAGGTATCTCAGCCCAAGCTTAATTGCATCAATCTTCTGCAGCTGGTCTTCTGGGCCAACTTTACTGCATGCACTCCAGCTTAGACAGATGTCCCACTAACTGGTCACGATTGGTGAGGCGGCCCCAGACTGGCGTGGGCACCTCACCACAAGCGTAGCGCAGGAACTTAGACACATCTGTTGTTACCTCCTTGGCTGTCTTTGACCCCTTCTTCCCGCCATCAACACTCTGCAAGAAGGCGTTAAATTCCTTGAGCGACTGATCTGACTCTCGGAATCTGGGAAAGTCCCTTGTGTCAATCACGAGAGGCTGAGGTTCCTTGAGGGAAGGATGTGGTTTCTCCAAGGAAGGCTTGAGTTGTTCCTTGGGAGAAGGATGTGGTTATGAGTGATCTGAATGGACTGCTTTTTTGGTATTTCAACACGCTTAGCGATCTTCAAAAGTCAACTCTTCTCATTAGCATACAGCCTCTTATGCTTGTAGTCAAAATGCTGCGAGAGCCTTTTCTGGATCTTACTTGGACAGCCAGCACTTGCGAGAATACCGGTTATCTTCACACTTCTGCATTTTAGGGTAAAGTGATAACGTGATGGTAAAAATTACAACCCTTGAAAAATTACATACTGCATGGGCTTCACCCTTCGCGCCTAACTATCTTTCGCGGTCCGTTTTCTCCAGTTGACCCCACTACCCTTACTAAGAAAAAAGGCTCCAGGCAACGAGGCTACATTGCAAGAAACATAAGTATTGCAATCTGTAAGCTTACAATAAACTACAGAAGCAAGTCTTTTTACACGTTCATAATTTTCTCACCTCTTACTTGCGCAGCACCGGTACACGTTCCCACAAAGTAAACCGTATCGCCCCATCCGCCCTTCGGTGGGTGAATCACTCTGTCGACAATTCTTACAATTCTCACCATCCCTGTAGTGGGATTGCGGTACTTCAGACAGGACACATTCCCGAACATAGACTGTAGAGTGTCCGAGGCCTAGGGAGCCATTTGGCTCTAGGTCAACCTCACAAGTTTCACCGCCTTCTTCTCGTGCCACGAGGACATAATCTTCCATTTTCTTCTGAACTCACGAATACGAAAGACTAGTACTCGCTCTGAACTCACTCTCATTAAAACTCCGAAAGGAGACTAGTTGACACCTGCACATATGTATTTATAGGGGATTGGTCATGAGACTAGATATAAAGCCTCACATCCGGTTAGTTAACTAAACGATTCTAAAGCCCCACCCATTGGCGAAATCATCGGCGTTAAACGGGAGCCGTCTAGTCTGGACTAAAGATAAAGCGAAGCTGTTACAGAGTCGACTCGGAGTCCATGTGTATTAAAGTTTGTTTGTGTCTTGTGTTGATGTTCCCTGAAGAAGGTTGCATCGATAGTAGAGTGCGTAATATCTGTGTAACCGAAACGTCGGCAGTTTCTTTGAAACAACTGTTGTGGGTTGGAATAAGGATACGTATAATAATCTCCTAGCCAACCGAGAATCTTCCTTGAGTATATAGTCTAGACTAAGGCTTGACCAGATATCTCTGGTATTGACAGCTTGTAATTAGCTTCGCGTCGATGCCTAGACTAGCCACGTGTGCTTCCTGCTTCTATATATAAGGACATTACTACTTAATTTTTTCAAGTTACAGCTCAAATAGTTCAAATCTAGTTACTTTTACCCAGTTACAGCTCGAACGGTTCAGATTGCACACAAGTCTTCCATTCAAATGTACAAGCAAGAAAGTGAGTGTGGCAGTTCTGTGCTGGAGTCCTAAATCAGTGTGTAGATAGCAATGGTATGCAGGAGAGTGTAATTTCGTAGGTAATAATATAGCACACAACAGATTAAGTCTCAATTTAGCGCTATAGACTTATGCAGCGGTTCAGCCCCACCCATCTACTAAAAGCCATACAAATGCAGGAAGATCACAGTCCGGAAGCGTATGTATAGTACTACCCGCGGTAGAGGGCTATACATAGTACTCATCAGATTCTGTCATATACATCGACTGGCTCCTGTTTATGATATAATACTGAATAATACTCTCAGTGAAATAAGGCATTCAGTTGGTTTTTGGAATAAAGTTAGATTTTTGGGCGAATTTACGATCAAAAACCGATTGGCCACTTTGATCCACTGATCAAGTCATCTTGGATAGCTAAGAAAGCCGGTGAGTAGCAGCTTTGGAGCAGTGTGAGGAAAACCTCTTGGTAAGGTAGTGGCTTTTAAAAAAGCCGGTGAGTAGCAGCTTTGGAGCAGTGTGAGGAAAACCTCTTGGTAAGGTGGTGGCTTTTAGAAAAGCCAATCAGTGAAGTGTTGGCTTTTAAAAAGCCGGTGAGTAGCAGCTTTGGAGCAGTGTTAGGAAAACCTCTTGATAAGGTGGTGGCTTTTAGAAAAGTCGGTGCAAAGTAGAAAACAGTACAAGGAGAAAATAAAATAGAAGCAGTGTCTAAATTAAGGCATAAGTAATGTTGCTGTCTTAGTAACAATAGGTGCAAAAGGTGTAGCTATATTAAATGTCAAACTCCACAACATGGCACAAGCAAATTGAAGTGTACATAACTGAATTGACGTAATATTTATGATACACTTTATGCATTTTTAGTGAGCCTACGTCTACGATAACGTAGCTATTGGTATTGGTGATAGAATAAGCAAAGAGATGATGCGAAAAAGGTGATGTTTCGTGCACTTGAACTAAAAATTTCATTCTCTCACCTTGTACAAAGATGTGATCAATACCCCCGAATACTGGAAGTTCTTTGTCAGATATTTCCATGCAAACTAGGGCACCTGGTCGAAAGTCCACCCCGAGCGTAGTGACAGCTGACACGCTTAAATAGAAGAAAATAAATTTCTGCTGTGAGACTACTCCAAAGTGCGCACATGCATGTATACTTTCACAAAGTCGTGTGTAATGTTAATCTCACCTCTGCACAGATGAGCACCCAGGGAATTCCTCTGCTGCAACTTCTCTGGCACCAGATGGGAGCCCAGGAAGCTCTACTGCATTTTCTATGGTGATAAGAACATTGCATGCATACATAAATGAACCAGCTACACTAATTAGAAAGAAGCCATAAGTTAATTTTTTGGTTGTCTGTTCTGCTAGTAAAGTGATACCTGTTAAAAATATCAAATTTGTATTACGTTACTGAGTTGAAATTTTTCGCACACTGACAAGAAAATATTAATTAAACTCTACTTGTTGTACAGTATGTATTACTCTGATAGTGCATTTAATGCTCAAATAAAGTAGATCGTACCTCTCCCTACTTCGTCGCTCTTGTAAAGAAAGTTTGATGGCTCGACCCCTGGTGCAGACAGCATCTGAAGGCACAGGTAGTGCTGGTGCTTGGTGGCAATGGTGTAGGGCAGGTTCTTGAAGTTCTTGCCCACCATGCTCTTAATGTGAGCATTTTTTTGCCTCAAATCGCATGCACCATTGGTTTCGGAGGGGTCCAAACCTACACATGCATGCAAAAAAAAACAAATTTAAAACTAGACTTCTGCATGATTGACATTAAATGAGTTTAACATTCGATAGATGCCATAATAAAGAAGGTTCATAGTCTGTCTAAGTCTCTCTTCATTCCTAAGCTGCATCTTTACACTGCAATACATGTAGATCACATTACTATACGATCACACAAACACTGGTCACGTGTTCATATTGGCAATCAGTCACGCCCACCACTTCCCATAGGATATACAGATATATATGCATACACGAGCGCTGTACACTCTACGTGCGGATACACAGCCAGTGATGTATACATGTACACTATGCCAACTACTCCATCAGCCCAGTCTGCAGTCCTACCAGGTCCAAGTTGTGAATTATGCACCGCGGGGTATGTCTCTGCTAGAGACTTCTAGTTATTATATGGCTCGAGTAACTAGAGCTACCATCTCCAAAAACTGCCTACACAACCATGACAGGAGTTGGGTGACGTCATTCTAAGGCTTTGAGTAGACGTGCTCGATGCACGGACAATCCATCTAACCACTCTACATCACAATTGAGGACATAAGCATCACGGAAAGCTTCTAGCTACCACGCTAAGGCTTGCTAGTACACTCAAAGCTTACCGTCTACGCTTCCCGGTTCAGAATAGGTAGAAAGTCGATGTACTGGCTTCGTTTGCGTCCATATAGAGGCTACATAAACCCTTTCACAGCTGGGAGTCGCCAATAGCTGTTTTGTCTACGCAGCAAAATCAGCACGTTCTACTCCAACGCGAATGATACGCACGAGGTAAATTAATTCGCCTACGGTGACGCCCAAGATGACGTAATTTCCCTGTGCAATGCGTTAATGCTCTGCCTTGAATACAAGTTATGAGGGCAAGTCACATGCAAGTCGAATAGGAGTTAATCTTGTATTTCACGCCATATAATACATAACTGCACTGTAGTAGGCATTAATAAAATATCAGTCCTGGAGTCACTTTATTTCCACCTGTACTGCCTCAATGTGTATAGCCTACCTTCGCAGAGAGAGCATCATTGTATTCTTCTGAGCCTGCTTATAGCTGCTCACAAATAGGTCGGCCCTAATAGTGGAAAAATTCGTGGGTGTGAAATTTCCCAGCTGGTTCACCATTCCCATAAAACGACGTAGCTCGGGGATGGTTGTTGGTGGCTTCTTTCTCGGATGGCCGAAGTTTTCTCTGGGTCGGCCCGAATGCCCGTCTCGTCAATCATGCGACCGAGGAAGTTGATGGATGTCTTGGCAAATTTGCATTCCTGCGTGTTGCTGCACACGCTAAATTCCTTGAGCGACTGATCTGACTCTCGGAATCTGGGAAAGTCCCTTGTGTCAATCACGAGAGGCTGAGGTTCCTTGAGGGAAGGATGTGGTTTCTCCAAGGAAGGCTTGAGTTGTTCCTGGGGAGAAGGATGTGGTTCCTCCAAGAAAGGCTTGAGTTGTTCCTCTTCTGCAGGTGGCTGCTTCTGGAAAAACTCAACTATAGTAGGCTGTGAGTGATCTGAATGGACTGCTTTTTTGGTATTTCAACGCGCTTAGCGATCTTCAAAAGTCAACTCTTCTCATTAGCATACAGCCTCTTGTGCTTGTAGTCAAAATGCTGCGAGAGCCTTTTCTGGATCTTACTTGGACAGCCAGCACTTACGAGAATACCGGTTATCTTCATACTTCTGCATTTTAGGGAAATTGATAACGTGGTGGTAAAAATTACAACCCTTGAAAAATTACATACTGCATGGGCTTCACCCTTCGCGCTTAACAATCTTTCGCAGTCCGTCTTCTCCAGTTGACCCCACTACCCTTACTAAGAAAAAGGCTCCAGGCAACGAGGCTACATTGCAAGAAACATAAGTATTGCAATCTGTAAGCTTACAATAAACTACAGAAGCAAGTCGTTTTACACGTTCATAATTTTCTCACCTCTCACTTGCGCAGCTGTACCGGTACCAAAGTAAACCGTATCGCCCCATCCGCCCTTCGTGTGGGTGAATCACTCCGTCGACAATTCTTACAATTCTCACCATCCCTGTAGTGGGATTACGGTACTTCAGACAGGACACATTCCCGAACATAGACTGTAGAGTGTCGAGGCCTAGGGAGCCATTTGGCTCTAGGTCAACCTCGCAAGCTTCACCGCCTTCTTCTCGTGCCATGAGGACATAATCTTCCATTTTCTTCTGAACTCATGAAATTCTGATACGAAAGACTAGTACTCGCTCTGAACTCACTCTCATTAAAACTCCGAAAGGAAAGACTAGTTGACATCTGCGCATATGTATTTATAGGGGATTGGTCATGAGACTAGATATAAAGCCTCATATCCGGTTAGTTAACTAAACGATTCTAAAGCCCCACCCATTGGCGAAATCATCGGCGTTAAACGGGAGCCGTCTAGTCTGGACTAAAGATAAAGCGAAGCTGTTACAGAGTCGACTCGGAATCAATATGTATTAATGTTTGTTTGTGTCTTGTGTCGATGTTCCCTGAGGAAGGTTGGTAGAGTGCGTATTATCTATGCAACTGAAACGTTGGCAGTTTCTTTGAAACAACTGTTGCGGGTTGGAATAAGGATACGTATAATTATCTCCTTGAGTACATAGTCTAGACTAAGGCTTGACCAGATATCTCTGGTATTGACAGCTTGTAATTAGCTTCGCGTCGATGCCTAGACTAGCCACGTGTGCTTCCTGCTTCTATATATAAGGACATTACTACTTAATTTTTTCAAGTTACAGCTCGAATAGTTCAAATCTAGTTTACTTTTACCCAGTTACAGCTCGAACGGTTCAGATTGCACACAAGTCTTCCATTCAAATGTACAAGAAAGTGAGTATGGCAGTTCTGTGCTGGAGTCCTAAATCAGTGTGTAGATAGCAATGGTATGCAGGAGAGTGTAATTTCGTAGGTAATATAGCACACAACAGATTAAGTCTCAATTTAGCGCTATAGACTTATGCAGCGGTTCAGCCCCACCCATCTACTAAAAGCCATACAAATGCAGGAAGATCACAGTCCGGAAGCGTATGTATAGTACTACCCGCGGTAGAGGGCTATACATAGTAATCATCAGATTCTGTCATATACATCGACTGGCTCCTGTTTATGATATAATACTGAATAATACTCTCAGTGAAATAAGGCATTCAGTTGGTTTTTGGAATAAAGTTAGCTTTTTGGGCGAATTTACGATCAATAACCGATTGGCCACTTTGATCCACTGATCAAGTCCTCTTGGATAGCTAAAAAAGCCGGTGAGTAGCAGTTTTGGAGCAGTGTGAGGAAAACCTCTTGGTAAGGTGGTGGCTTTTAACCGATTATACGCGATTGACGCCTATAGGCGTCACGCGTGCAAAATGCGTTAAGCGCGGTAGACGCCTATAGGCGTCATTGTCAACGGTATTACCTTTACTGTGCTGTACTGGAAGCGGGAGGAGCTAAGAGCGAGCGGACACTTGTAGGTCTTTACTACACTTCCTGAGGTACGTAATACTGTGAATAGAATTATGGTAAGCATTGTTATGGATTCAGGATAGTAACTATAAAATTGTTGATAACAGCAACACTCCTACACTGCACAACAGCTAAAAATGAAAGCTAAAAAGAGCCCCTGCACATCTGTATCTTCAGTTCTGGATGCTGTTATGATGGAAGAGAATGAGGATGACTTGCAGGAAACCATGTTGGAGGGGTGGGGAGGGCAGTGGTGAACTGCTGTGAGCCTACAACAAGAGGAGAGATATAATGAAACTCTTGCCCCAACACAGCTGGACTCTCCAACATTCACTCAGAGCATCTCTGCACATACCAGGCTCTCTATCCCCTTATAAACAATCTATGGGAAACCCTTTTCCCTCCACAGCACCCCCACTATGCCCACCTGGTTGTCATCCTTGCTTCCATACAAGCATATTCATTCCCTCCCGTCAGCCCGACCATTTCCGTCCCACCACCACAGACACCATAACGTCACGGATTTGTCAAAAACTGTGACATCTGGTTGTTTATAGTGGAGACTCTGTCAGTGACTGCTCTCAGATGAGGCACAAACACCTGGCGGGAGCAGAGCAGTGAATCACTTCCCTCTACCTAGCGTCTGCTTCCGACATTTTTCCCCCCTCCCGACACACACACCCATCTCGACTCTCCTCACTTTATCCATCTCTATAGCTTCTGTCTAGTTAGTAATGAAGTATTTATTACTTTAGAATGCTATCTGCTGTATCCACAGACCTACAAAAGCCTAAAAGCTTACTGAGCTCGTATACTTAGTCTCGGGTTCCAGGCGTTAAAAATTTGGTCTCACTACCCAGGAAAAACTAAGCTTTTTTAGCGCTGCTACCATTATATATAGTAGCAAGCCGCTTACACACACATGCCTACACCTAGGCCTAGCCATTACTTGTCCCTTCTATCACAAAGTGACAGAAAAATCCAATAATGGCCAAGCGTCGGTAGCTACCGCTAACAAAAATAACTTACCGCGCGAGATGTAGCATGCTATCTTCGTCCAGAGTGGTGACAGCCAGGCGATCTTGGCGCCGTTGGAAAGCCCTGCCATCGCGCTTCACCATGGTACCTGGTTGCCTGTAGCCATCTTCCAGCGTTTAGCAGCTACAAACAGTTTTTGCCAACGAGGCAAAAAAACTATTTCCGCCATACGATTAATTTCGCTATACGGTATAGCCTCGCGAAATAATTCTCGCGTATAATCGGTTAAAAAGCCGGTGAGTAGCAGCTTTGGAGCAGTGTTAGGAAAACCTCTTGATAAGGTGGTGGCTTTTAGAAAAGTCGGTGCAAAGTAGAAAACAGTACGAGAAAATAAAATAGAAGCAGTGTCTAAGTTAAGGCATGATATGTAATGTTGCTGTCTTAGTAACAATAGGTGCTAAAGGTGTAGCTATATTAAATGTCAAACTCCACAACATGGCACAAGCAAATTGAAGTGTACATAACTGAATTGACGTAATATTTATGGTACACTTTATGCATTTTTAGTGAGCCTACATCTACCATAACGTAGCTATTGGTATTGGTGATAGAATAAGCAAAGAGATGATGCGAAAAAGGTGATGTTTCGTGTACTTGAACTAAAAATTTCTTTCTCTCACCTTGTACAAAGATGTGATCAATCCCCCCGAATACTGGAAGTTCTTTGTCAGATATTTCCATGCAAATTAGGGCACCTGGTCAAAACTCCACCCCGAGCACAGTGACAGCTGACACGCTTAAATAGAAGAAAATAAATTGCTGCTGTGAGACTACTCCAAAGTGCACACACGCATGTATACTTTCACAAAGTCGTGTGTAATGTTAATCTCACCTCTGCACAGATGAGCACCCAGGGAATTCCTCTGCTGCAACTTCTCTGCACACACGCATGTATACTTTCACAAAGTCGTGTGTAATGTTAATCTCACCTCTGCACAGATGAGCACCCAGGGAATTCCTCTGCTGCAACTTCTCTGGCACCAGATGGGAGCTCAGGAAGCTCTACTGCATTTTCTATGGTGATAAAAGCATTGCATGCATACATAAATGACCAGCTACACTAATTAGAAAGAAGCCGTAAGTTTATTCTGTTCTGCTAGTAAAGTGATACCTGTTAAAAAATAATATCAAATTTGCATTACGTTACTGAGTTGAAATTTCTCGCACACTGACAAGAAACTCTACTTGTTGTACAGTATGTATTACTCTGATAGTGTATTTAATGCTGCAATAAAGTAGATCATACCTCTCCCTACTTCGTCGCTCTTGTAAAGAAAGTTTGATGGCTCGACCCCTGGTGCAGACAGCATCTGAAGGCACATGTAGTGCTGGTGCTTAGTGGCAATGGTGTAGGGCAGGTTCTTGAAGGTCTTGCCCACCATGCTCTTAATGTGAGCATTTTTTTGCCTCAAATCGCACGCACCATTGGTTTCAGAGGGGTCCAAACCTACACATGCATGCAAAAAAAACAAATTTAAAACTAGACTTCTGCATGATTGACATTAAATGAGTTTAACATTCGATAGATACCATAATAAAGTAGGTTCATAGTCTGTCTAAGTCTCTCTTCATCCCTTAGCTGCATCTTTACACTGCAATACATGTAGATCACATTACTATACGATCACACAAACAGTTAACATAGTTATGTACGATGTAAGCAGCTTCATCTGCTGTGGAAGGTGTATCAGGTAGTGCAGTTTAGGCACCATGCTTCCAAGGTACAGCCTGTGGTACTGCCTGAGGTATTCCTGCACAATCAGTGTCATTGTACTGGCTGTGACCTCAGTCATTTCCACTGCTGTGGCATGAGTGACCACCCGCAATAGTTGGATGTAGCACTTCCAGTGTTTGTCACTCTCAGGAACGTGTTTCCCAATCATCAGTGGCAGTAGTCGCCCCAGCAACCACATCTGTGAAGCTAATGATACAAAGCAATAGAAAATTCAAGACGATTTTTGCTGTGAAATAAATGAAAGTATTTCACTGTGTTACTGAGTGGACGAGTTCACACAAAATTTATATTAATTATATTATTATTATTATTATTATTATAATCAAATACAGAAATACTAAGGCAAACACTGATTGAAAAGAGCTACTCACCTGATTACCCCAACTTTGTTGAGTTATCACTTACAAGACGATCCCGGTCAATGGGGCTGGGGATGGTTCTGGCCTCAGAATACCTATACGGGAATGTCTTGCCCATTCAGGGCGTCAGTGGTGAAATACACCTTTTCCCAGATGTAGTGGGCAAGAATCCTCCGGCACTGCAGCATGAGCATTTTCTGTATGTCGAAGTACTTTCCTTGTACCCCCCAGCACAGCTTGCAGCGGGAGAATCTTCAAGAAATGCACTTTCAATGCAAGCAAGCACCCGTGAAAGTGATGCTCTTGCCTTACATGAATGCCTTCCTGTTGGAACAAATAATTTAGGTGCTTAAATGTCATAACACAGATAGGAGAATATGTATGCAAAGGACAGAACCACACACATGTCCAATGCACTTTGTGGTATTACTCGATAACTCAACAGTAATAGAATAGACTCTACAAGATACAGTAAACGTCATACTATATAGTAGATCTAACTATAGGCAGTTACATCACAACTCCCCCTTTAGGCCAGTCGCACTGGAGAGATGATTGGCGTTCCAGTTTGGGATCTTGTCATGATCCTGCGAGTTGGTTCGAGCTCGGGTGCATGCAATGAATCATGCCAGTCGTTCGAACGATCGGACGTATCGGGCATAACAGTCAGGTGGGAGTGGTTTCGACGCACCTGCCCGGTTGGAGTGTCGACCACATAGGACCTAGGGTCAGCTGCTGAGGAAACAACTCTTCCCCGAACTGGGTCCCCTTCAGAGCTGATCCAGACCTCTAAATATAAATGGCAAAGAGATGGAGGAAGTAGAATCATTTAAGTACTTGCAGCTGGGGGTGTGGTTTGACCGATGGATGAGAGGAAACATGCATTTAATGAAGATGGTCGAGAAAGCAGAGGAATGGGTAGGTAAAGTAGAATGGATGGCTAGGGCAAATGGAGATATGGAAGTCGAGCGTAGAAGGATGGCATGGGAATTGATGGCAAGGCCATGTTTGGAGCACGCAGCAGAAGTATGGTGGCCAGGAGGGAAAGTGGTGGGTAGAAAATTGGAAACAGTGCATGCAAGACCAAATAGGTAGGAAGTTGCTGAGGGCAAGTAATACAGTGGCAGGGTTGCGGTGCGAGGTGATCTTGGATGGAGAAGGTTGGAAGAGAGGAGGGAAGAGTAGAAGGTTCTGTTTGGTAGGGGGAACTAGGTGAAGAGAGACTGGTAATGTGGATTGTAGAAAAATTGCAAGAAGCTGGTGGAGTGGGGTGAGGGAGGAGTATGAAGTGCTGACTAGGAAGTATGGGCTGGAACAGGAAGATGAAGGGAAAGCAGGGTCTGCTGCAGAGTGGAAGAGAAGAGTAAGAGAGCTAAACAGGAATGAATGGAAGGAAGAAGTAGAGCCAATGAGCAGCTTGAGATGGTATAGAGCAGTGCAAGATACTTTTGGTGTGGAGGAGTACGTTGCGTCATGGGTAGGGCATGCGGCGGTTAGGTTGAGGTTTCGGTTGAATACTGGTTCTGCGGGGTTGTTTGAGGATAAATGGAGGTGTCAGATGTGCGTAGATGGGAGGTGACTGTTGTGTAATAGGGGTGACGTAGAGGATGTAGGGCATTTTGTATTGAATTGTGGAGAATTTACTGCAGAGAGGAGAAAGTTGGTTAGGAAGATTAGGAGTTTAGTAGGGGCAGAAATATGGGTTGAGGAATATGACAGAGATGTAGAAGAGAAGATGGCATTGTTAGGAAAGAGGATGGAAGGGGTGGAGAGGGATGTGATGGATGTAGTAGACGGGTGGTTGTTAAAGGAGTTGCTGGTGTGGTGGAGAAGGAGGAAAGATTTGTTGGGATGGACTTAGGTAGCTAAACCCTGCTCCAAGTACCTGGAACCCAGCGCTCCCATACCCCCACCTCTTATGATCATAACAGTTATTGCTATTGTAGTTATAAATGTTGTTGTTATTATTCTGTGTGTCTTGTATGTGATGGCCCAGTAGGGCTCAGACATGAAAGATTTAAAGATATCCCACCGATAGTAATTATGCTTCAGCGGTTCGTACAGTCCTTGCACGGTTTTGACACAGAGCATCATTCGTACAACGCCTGTGACGCCACGTGCTTTTGAAGATGAACATGCATGTAAACGCCCCCCAGTCCCCATCCCCTTTCCATCCCGTAGCAGCAGTTCCGCTGGTAACCCTGACGCCTGGGTGAGCCAATCGGACATCAACCCTAATGCCTGCGACCTCGAACAAGACGACTCATTATTTGTTCGTCCATGCCAGGTGATGAAGAAGAGGAAGACTGCAGCTTACCTCCCGCATCTCCCCCACTCTCGGCGCCAGCCCGGCTCGGGAGCTCCTCACACCACGCTGAATTCTCAATGCACCTCTGCGTATTTAAGAAGTGCCAGTGGTGGTGACTCCACCAAACCCAGCATTGAGCGTCTGAACCCTACACATTCACCGCAGGCCTATGTTCCCCGTAGCTCCTCATGGTGAACGAAATAAACCCCTTTGAATGAGAAGGCATGAGAATATTGACACAGTAAAGTAACTGCCTGAGTTCTACCTTTGGCCAAGTTTGAAGCAGTCAAAACTGGTTGGTTGGTTCTGAGTTGTTCTCTAACCTCTCACGGTTGATCTGACGGGATTCTTGGGCGAGAACGGCAGACCAGTTCTTAATGACCGTCTTCACCCTCTGTACTTTCATAAGGCCAGCTGTGTCAATGGTCAGGACAAGGAATTGATTGCTTGCCGAATCCGATTGAGGTTTACATTTTGGGTTGATGGCTGTATGTCGGCCTCCAGGAATTTTAGGTAGCGGCCCATCCGATCACATTCCAGAAGTAGCTCCTAGAGGGCACCAGGTTTCGCAAAGTAGAGGTACCTGCTCACATCCGCGAAAATCTGTTTCGACTCCCTCTCAGATCTCTTGCAGCCGTGGCGACTCTCTAGGTAACCCCGAAGCTCAACCAGAAAGGGTTGGCCGCTTGGAAAGAAAGGCTTGCTGGCAATATCCTTTCCCACATGGTAGGTAGTCAGTTATTGACGACTGGTTGGGATGGCTCACTTGCACTGCCATGAGTAGTGTAATGGCAGCATCCCTACACATATCCGGTGCTCCGGAGTGCCAACGGTTTTGTGCATTGTGATAATGTGCTGGCTCAACTTGGCGAATATTTGGCCACATCCAAGGATTGGACAACAGCGTGCTTTTCTGTTGCCCTTTCTCTTTTTGGTCCGGACCCCTATAGTGATGCCGATAAACATGCAATTGGCAAGTCAGAATGGATTTATCTGAACATTAAGTAGTACGACCTGGTTGTACAATTTGATGCACAGCTATTACACCGTACCCTCCTCTTAGTGGTTTGATGCATGTACGGTTCTGATGGACTCCATTGTTGCCAGAAAGGGACATTAATCATAAAATTTACTTAATGTAAATTTGTATTTGTGTGTACCTCTCTCAAGTCGCCAGCCTGTGGACCCTCATCCTCGGAAGAAATAGGGTTAGGGTAGTGTCTTCGGATAGTGCCCTTGATAGAGATGTGATATAATCAAGTCACAACAGCTTAGAAAATGTTGACTTGTTTGCACCTTTCGGCGGCGAACCAACTGCTCGTATATATATGAAACTGATCATGTTTGTTAAACAATTTGGTACTACAGTTTCAAAAACAAACGAGAACTCACATACAGCAGCTGCAGGGTTTGACTAGCGGAAGTCACACCGTGTACATCCTGTATATCATTTCACAATGTGATCACTAAACTGCAGACATCTCTAAGCATAAACCAATACAATTATTCTGGGGTGTGTCCCTCGAGGAACGCACCACAAAACCCCGAAACTGAAGACACAGCTGTATTTACTGGCTAATAGACTAACCCCATGCTTCTAACATTGAGAACAAATAATTCCACGGTGTGTCCTCGAGGGATGCATCCCGGACCGCGAAACCCCGAATTTGGATATGCTGCTGCATCTGCCTACAAATAGACTAACCCCATGCTTCAATGCTTGAGATGTGTCCCTCAAGGGACGCACCACGAAACCCCAAAATTAGAGAAATAGCTGTATTGGCTTGCAAATAGACCAACCCCATGCTGCAATGCTTGAGAATAAATCAATCCTTCTGGGGTACGTCCCTCGAGGGACGCACCAAGAAACCACGAAATGGGAGATACAGCTGTATTTGCTTGCAAACAGTATAACCCCACGCTTCAATGTTTGAGAATAAATCATTCGGGGTGCGTCCCTCAAAAATGTCTGATGTTTGGTCATAGAAGTAGGGTTAGGGCCGGGTGTGTGGGGTTAGGTCAGTCAATGACCGTGCTATATGTCCTGAAAATGTAAAGTCGATTGGACATTAGGTTAAGGAGATACGGAGCGATAAACATCCAACATATGAACCCAATGCCGATTTTACGGGTTAGGTATATTGAGGCGGGCGGGGTTAGAGTTATGAGGTGGGGTTATTAAGTTCTACACCGGGGTTAGGTAGTGTGGGTATATATGTCTCAGTGATGTGGTTTTGGTTGGCGTGGGGTTGAAAATTGGGTTTTTTGATGAATTTGGGTGGAGCTGTGTGGGGCTCATCTGCATGAGCTGGCGGAATCTGAGGCACAGCTACACTGTGAGCATGCTCCATCATCCTCACACATACTGTGGGGCTCATCTGCATGAGCTGGCAGAGTCTGAGGCACAGCTACACTGTGAGCATGCTCCATCCTCACACATACTTGAATGTACGGTAGTAGCTCTCTGGGTCTGCAGTGTGAATGTATGTGTGGGGGAGTACATGTACCATAAACTACGTATTATCCGCCCATCCCCCTTTTTGAGTCAGAGTTACGTTGGAGGGGGTATTTATGTACTTAGTATCTGCCCACCTTTAATTAAATACCATCCATGCGAGTTAAACATGTAACAACTGAAAATTCCAAGACATCGAGCAGAATCAAACGACAACTCGATCTTCAGTGCGCTTTAATTGGAATACCGACGGTGAGTCCGTCAGCCACTTCGCTTTTTAGCGAACAGTAGTCTGCATGCTTCTACAAAAGGTAGTTCAATACAATTTGCATTCACTGTGGTGTGGTACTTGCCTAGAAAAGCTATACTGACCTTGTATACTCACTTTGCATACCGCGCGTTTGGAATGCGTTCGAGTGGGCGGATACTACATCGCATTTATAAAAACTACGTATTATCTGCCCACCCCCTCTTTCAGCTTGCATTTAAGTGGCCCGCCCATGGGCGGATAATACGTACTTTACGGTATTAGCCTCTCAGTACAACTAAGCACTACCCCCAAAAACACCAACTCACTCGGATGGTGTGGTCCACCTTTGGCTCTGACAGCCTCACACAGTGACCATCTGCTCTTCCAGCTGCTCACTCAATTGTAGTTCTGAATCTGCATCGTAGGTTATGTAATACTAGGAGCTGTTTCTGCTGACAAATTTGATAACATGGGTACCTTCACTGGTGATACACCCCCCAGTTGTGTTCCCTGTCGACATACCTAGTGCTCTGACCATGCACGTGTTCATGTGTGGGCGATCGTGAGCTAGCTCTACCCTCTCTAAATTGCTATGAGCTGAACTGTGCACATGCCAGAACAATTACAGGTTTAGTATAGTAGCAGCTCAAGGATGGCAAGCAACATTAAAACCCCTCCTCACGTTCTCTGTGTCGCCCCTCGAACGGTATGTTTGATGTTAGTTCACTAAAACTGTATAGTTATAGCTATAACAGTATACTACTGTTCTTCGTTTTTGTTGTGTCTGTAGTTGGAGGCAACCACTACTGCAGTATCCTCAACTAGCCACCAAGCCTATTCTTTTGGCTCCCACCTTCCGATCCTTCTTCTAATCCTCCTGTGTTAGCATTTGTGTACAAGATTTACTCTATTTATAAAATCCACAGCCAGTTGTATGCCATTGTGCGGAGCAACCAGCTGGTTAAAAAGCACATGGTTCTTTGTAGCAACATATATACAACCAAGATATTGTGAGAGCTAATCTTGAAGCTTTTGACAGGGTTGTGCCCTGTTTTACGTTTCATTGGGACATTTCTCTTTGCTCCTTATAAATAGTATATTGTATAAACATTGTTTGTTTTATACCATGCTTTCTATTGAGTTTCTTCAAACTTTTAGTCCATGAACATTACCATCACATTACTTTTAGTCCATGAACATTACCATCACATTACTTTTAGTCCATGAACATCTTCACCGTCACATTTTGTCCATTAACATTGCCACTGTCCACTACATTATGTCCACGAACATTATCACTAGCACTGTACCCTTAACCCAAATGACACTCTTCGTGTTTCAGAAAGCTTATCTTCTCACAGTAGTTTGCAATGTATCAAAGTTGAGCTACTGGTACTCTAATTAGCTGAACATGAAACGTAATATTGACCAGTAGATAGATATGTTAGCTTATGAATATTTATGAAATGTAAGTGTAGATTCAATCTGGTAAAGTTTATGCCATCGTTGACGCTCTTACCGTGATCACTGATCAGCTGCAACTCTTCCTGCTAGGTGAGGTTTGGGAATCACCCCGAACATACTGACGTGAAAGCCCGCCAGGTCCTGAAGAACGGGGCCTGCGATTCTGCCTATCTCTTTAGCCAGGTAGCTGTCTATGGGTGTGGGGTGCTGATCTTCTGACAGCATGGTTACGCTTGGCTTTTTCACAGCTGGCTGCCCCGTAGTCAAACCCAATCCTGAAACCATGTTTAATGCCGTGAAGGATAAAACTGCGGAACTCCTGATCTGGATAAGCCAACAGCTCGCAGGCCCACGCCCCTGTGTATAATGGTGTGACCACCCTGCAGAGGCATGCTGGCACAGCCTGTGCCACTAATGGCATACATCTGTCCAGTCTGCGCAGGTCTGACATATAGTAATAGCGCCCCTGACTGTCCATGCCTGTAGGTGAAACCAACAACCTCAGTGAGCCCCTCCCCAACTGCCGGTCATGCTTGGCCCGCCCTTCATGTACCCTGAACCCAATGAGTTTGAAATAGTGATGAACGTCAAAGGTTACTACTAGGCATGAGCAGGCGTGGCCTATACAGCGACCACAACTATAGTACTATCCCCTATGCCAGTTCATGTTCGCCGGTGGACCGCTCAAGCCGACCACTTGGCAGGGGGCTCTCGATCATCAGCTGAGACTTAGTTTAACACCCGGACTTCGATCTTGGTCGGACGACAGTGCATGACACTGGACAATGCGATGTTCTCCAGCGCACTTGAGGCACACATGTAGGTAGCGGCAGGTAGTGCTTTGAGCCTTGCCCGCTATGGAAGGAGCCACCCGTAGCGGGCTTCCTGGGAGCCAAGCCGCACTCCTCGTCCGAGTGGTCCGACTCTGTACATAGGCTACAGCTCCTCCCCTTTCCCGCTTGCGCCAGGAAGGTGACTGCATAGAGAAAGGTATTAAGCTTAGACCAGTCAGCCGACGTATCCCCCGCCATCTGCTGGTGGAACATGGAATTGTAGGGTTTCCAGCCTTTTCCACCGCAACGCCTGGTCTCACCCACGATGAGGGTCTGATAAGCCATAAGTTGCTTCATCCTCAGGGTGCGCACTCATGACAATGGCGGTGTAGGATCCAAAACACTGGACCCAGCTCAACAAATCTGTCACCTCACGCCGGTTGCGCTTGGACGGGTGGGATGTACCCGCCGACTGCTCCAGCAGTGTACCTCGGTGAAGGGCCTCCAGATTGTGTTGCAGCAGCTCTGCCATGTCGATGTACTCGCCCCGTTGAATCTTTGACACCAGCCTTGCAGGGATGGCGGCCAGACCCTCGCTGAGGATGAACGAGGGGGTGATCGTGTCGCCTGGTGTTTTTTCTGCTTGCTGACTCTCAGCCGCACCGGGTTGCCCCGCATGGCCTGGAACACTCCCGCCTGACCCCACGTTCACGGGGTCCAGCTATGGGGGGTCTACGACCGGCAGCTGCAGCCCCTGCAAGGTCTCTGGGGTTGGCATTGCTCCCAGGCCGATTCCTGGTGGAGAGGAACAACAGGTAAAGGTGCCACCGACAGTTGTGGCCTCGCCTGCATGCCATTATCGACCACGATGGGACGGAGGCTCCGTCCCCGCCCACGGCCCACCACTGGGCGTCCATGATAAGCTTCCAGCTTACAGCTCCTGACGAGATACCCCCGTCCCCCCTAGGCTTGGGAACCTGCTATCACTACCATACGCTATCACTACCATATGCCTGCTAGTCGTGCATACCGACTTACCACGATGCATTGCTGGTTCCCGCCGGCTGGTGGTTGGAGAATGGAGGGCTTTTCCTGCAGGATCTCGCGTAGCGATTCCTGTAGCATCATTTTTAGGTCTGGAAGAACTGACGATTCAGCAGTCGAGGGGTCTTGGTCGGCCATGGTGCTGATGCGAACGGATGAGAGAGCAGTAGAATTCTGTGTTGTCTTAAAAGTCCACAAGAATGGCTAAGAGTGCTGCGCATGCACGACCTGGCACACGAGACGGGGCAGCCCCTTGCTGGTAACTTGGTCTAAAGGGGCTTTAAGGTAGCAAGCCGTCTCACCTTCGAATTCACGTGATTCTCCTCATGAATAATTAATGAGAGAACGTCACTCACGTGGAGCTAATTAGATTCATTGATATGCTTGCATTTTTCCCATGGTGGCAACCGGAATCAACAGAAAGGGTGTGTCACTTTGATGTGGATGGCGGCTCTTTCATGTGCGATATCGGCACTTTGATGTGGTTGAGCGGTACTCTGATGTTGGCTTTCAACTTTTTTGTCACAAAAGAAAATATGACGTACAATTGCGAGTAGACTGACAGAATAGCTAGCTAGTGTGTTGCAGAAAGTTTGACCTTTCGGGTCTGTAGGTCCCGTCTTTTTTTCTTAATTAGCTGTATTTGGCTAGTTGTGTGAAAATCTGTGGAGATTTATAGAGAGAGCTTTGGTGGGTGGGTCTTAGAAACCGAGGGGTGAATGAAAAATCCCATCCCAAAAGTTTTTGTGAGTAGATTGAAGTTTGTAAGCCAGGGCTCGAAATTTGTCAGGTGAAAGTGGGCGGTGGCGATTTTTTTTTGGAAAGTCAGGATGGCAAAAATGAGGGTTTGGGGGTGGTTGGATGCATTCAGGGCTGTAAAACTGGCTTTGCAGCATTCCTGTAATAAAGCATCCCTACATTCGTAGCCTGTCCTCTGTAGGTATTATTGATGTCGTCAGACTGTGGGTGGGGCTCTAGCAGGTTGCGAAATTTTTCGTTTTATTAAGCAACCCGAAATTGCTTTTTTGTGGATTTAGCAGGTGTGGTTAGATGCAAATTTTATGTCAATTCGAGGTAGTATATCATGTTCTCAACAAAGCTATCCAGGTGAGGCTGCTTCCTACCTTAACACTTACAATGCGGAGGACCAATATATTGGCCTGCTAAGTATACTTGCGCAATAAATATATTGGCCGCTTGGCGCTATTGGCTTCAATATCTATATTAGGTTTTGATAAGCGCTGATTATGAGTACTGAGTTCCTCTATCTGTAATCAGGTTTTGTTGACGTAGGTTCTAAACCACAAAGCACTACAACCAGAAGTATGGACGGACACAATATTGTAGCCATGGCTGCCGATCGAGACAAGCCCCCAGAACGGTGTGTGGATGCCACTACTGTTGTTTCACGCTGCTTGTGTGGCTGCTTAAGATTCTCTGGACTACATCTGTATCTTTTTTCATTGCCTCAGTCCTTAGCAGGGCACTGGATTGCTAGTAAGAATGAACTGCCTATTGTAGCCAGCTTTTTCCAACTCGGTCAAGCTTTGTCGGTTAATCAAGTCCAACCAAGCATATAGAATAGTTTCTAGCATTCTATAAGCTGGTTTATCGAATATTCAATTTAGTTTTAATTAAATTCCGCGCACACGTAAGGTTACGCCATAAAAAGGACGCGGGCAAAGTGTTAAAACGTATAATATTGAATATCTTCATGCTAGTCATCATGCAGTAGTCTTACCTGCTCAATTTTATAACTGTACAGGAGGAAGATTAGAAGAAAACCAGTGTTGTTAGTGAGTAGCTCCAGAACATGCGCTCTTCATAGTTCTCGCTAATTGAGCACGTGCGCATGCTTAAGGGGAACCCTCCTTCTGTAGCTCATTACGCGTCTCGTCTGAATGTGCATAACTTTTACTTAGGGTTACCGGTGACAAAATTGTATTTTTTTGGCTTGCAATGGCCAGCAGGTACAAATGCCGATAAATCTTGTCATGAGCGTATTTATTTCCCATTATGCTTTCCAAAAAGACTGTTTAAGGTAGTATTGGTGTAATAAACAACACAGGTAGACTTGCCTGAAAGAATGTAGGTGCACAGTTTGCATTGTCTGCTGACTTACCATCAGCAAGGGTAAGTCAGCAGGAGTCTGACCATCGTCCATAGCAGTAACCAGATTGTCTTCGTTTCTGCTAGAACAACCACCCTCTTGCTCATCCTCCTCGTCTTGTGAATAGCCATCAAGACTACCATCAGTTCTTCAAGCTTGCTCCCGCTCAGACTCGAGTCTAACATATACATGGCTTTTCTACTGTAATAGTAGCCTTGCCTCTAGCAGCCATGATGAGCGAAGCAACAACCAAGGGGAACCAAGCAACTGACCAAACAAGCATGATCCTCTCTGGCTTTTTTGTGCTGCTACAAGGAGATAATGATGTCTTAAAATGAAGCGCTGTGATTGGTCAAAATGGTGTTAGATCATTCTGGCTCGGAACTGAACGGCCTCGCATTATAATAGCAGAAGTAGATAGGCGTGTATTAGAATAACCATTTTAAGATCAACAGCTCATAGTTAGCAAGTGAATATTGCTTTAGATACAGCAACACAAAAACACAAAAACACAATATAATACATTCCGCGAAAATTGTGGGTTAGACCACTATGGTTCTCAGCCCTTCATTTGTAACTTTGAGGCATATTAGGAAAGGTCCTAAATTCTCGCTGGTTGTGAAGTTTTGAACTTCAAAACATTTCATTTCATGCTTTCATGTTTTGTATTTGTACAGTGTGGAAGGCAGAAAGTCTGTTTCTGGTTTCGAATTGAACATTTTCCTGCTAGCTGCAAAAAACGGGTACAGTGGAACCTCCGATAGCGGACCCCCCGAATAGCGGATTCATTCCATATAGCGGATGTTACCTCGGGTACGAAAACTTTTTGCCGTTAACACTGTATGTTAACTCCCTCCCAATAGCGGACAACTTCTGAATTCCGGATAGCGACCGCTCCACACCGTCTGCAATCGCTATTACTGTACAAAATTTACCTCTGTATAGCGACTAAAATTCTGAATAACGCACACTATAATACATTGATAATTATCGCTTCCGCGTAATGTTACAGTTCTAAGCTATTACGTGCAGTACTGTGATTAGGTTGCTCGAGTACTATCTGTGCTAGCACATTGTTCAGTGTGGGGGTGGGGAGTGTGGGCCAGGTAGGCTATTTCTTGAGAGCCGTCACCATACTCGACCCACCCCCAAAACTACTGGGAAAAAAAAAAGAATATGAGCAAAGAATATGAGCAATTGTCCAGTCCAGGTGATTCAGGTGCTGATATGTAGGTGGGATATAGTGGTGGAGTGTGGCTATTTCTTTAGAGCCTTCACCACACTTGACCCACCCGCAAAACTACAGAGAAAAAAACAATAAACAGATATGAAGAATTGTCCAATCCATGGCCAGGTGATGTTCCATCCTGATATATATATAGGTGGGATATGGTGGTGGGGGTGGGGTGTGGCTATTTCTTGAGAGCCTTCACCACACTTGACCCACCCCCAAACTAGATAAAAAAAGAATTGTCTGATCAAAGTGCATGATGGAGTGCTGAGGTGCATAAAGGAGTGCTGTGTTCTCGGTTGTGTTTACTGTTGTGGTACAGGTTTGGTCATGATTTGAAGGACAGCCGTAAAGAATTGTGGCTGGGAAGGCTATTTCTCGAGCCTCCACCACACTCGACCCACCCCCAAAACTACAAAAAAAAAGAGAAAAGAATATGAGCAAATATGAGCAATTGGCCATGGGTGATCCAGGTGCTGATACATAAGGTGCAATAATAGTGGTGGGGGTGGGGAGTGTTGGCCGGGAAGGCTATATCTCGAGCCTCCACCACACTCGACCCACCCCAAAACTACAAAAAAAAAAAGAATTGTCCAATCAAAAGGTCCGTGGAGTGCTGAGGTGCATAAAAGAAGCGGTTGTTTTTACTGTTGTGGTATACATACCGGTTTAGTCATGACTTGAAGGACGGCATGTTCCACTAATATTTGTGGCACCTGTAACGAGAAGGAATAATAATAGTGAATGTCTTCTTGCACAATTTTGGCGAACACTACAAACAAGAAAAGTGAATTCTATAATATGAATTGGAATCTGGGAGAAGCCCAGTCCAGTAAACAAATTGGCTGTTCTATAGCTATATTGCATGCATGTGAAGTACGTCATGCCACTTAAAAACTCCTTTGTGTTCATGCAGAACAAGAGAAATTGTGCATATATATGCAGTGAAGCGACAATTTCATAGAAGTTAGTCGATTTGGCAGCTTCTATATACTAGACCAGAGACATGCAAAAGAAATAGCAGAGTACTTTGTACGCTCATGCTAGGTGATGGTATATCGCTATAGCATTACTACACTCCACTTACGAGGTCGCGATCGTCCGGCTGTTGTTCACTTGAAAATTTTGAGACATGGATCAGAGAAACAGATGTACGATTAGCATATGGGGATAAGTACAATGCACATCGACGTGGTTAGCCTAGCATAGCAGTTATATCTCTGCTTGGCTTTCACTTTCAGAACCATACCGCAACTAACCTTTGTGTTAAAGTGCCTGAGTCTTGTAGTCACTGGAAAGAGCTAGCATCTTCTCGAACCTGCCAAACCTGCGCCTGCACCTCCATCCTGGCCCTGCTAGCCGGCAGCTGCATCGGCGCCTTGGTTGGCGGCGCCTACGCCCGTGTCTGCAGTGAAAAGTAGAGTAGCGTAAGCTATTGAATGTCGACCACGTTGTGAACTTTCTGTTAAGGGTTCAATCTCGCGCTGCCCAGCACTCAACATTTCAAACCAAGTTATAATGCTATCATACCATGGCTGTACACCGTTCTAATGTTAGTCAGTGAGTTCAATTCTTTGATCAATGGTCGACTAGCGGTACGTATGATGTTCACCACATGTATACATTTGCAATTTCTAGGTGACATTCTTTTACGGTCTTCCTGTATATTTGAGAAAGTTATTTCACCGAAACTGTGACCGGGAGTGGCATGAAGGTTAGATTACGTAAGTTAAATACTACGCTTCTGCGTATATTATATACTGCCGACCGTGACGGTCGCCAATAGGTGACGTATAAACTAAGTATTGTTTATATTGTAGCGTTTGACGTTAGGAGGTGGTCGAGAAACGGTGGTTTACGCTATATAGCTATAGTGCCAAACATGCATGGAGGAAGAGACAATTTGGCAGTGCGAAATTCTGCCTTCTATCTGAAAAAAGAGTATTATTATTTATAGTGCAAACGTGGAGGGAGATAGGTCATTTCACAGTGATTATGCGAAATTCTGCAGAACTCCAAAACTTAAACCAATGAAAAGAAAAGTATTTATAGTCATCAGTAGTGGTTCCTTTAATGGCAAAGTAGTTCGAATCGCACTGGATCTGGGCAGCACAAGTGATATAAGTCAAAGCAATGTTCTTTTGATTTGTGGTTTGTTGTTTGTAAGACTTTACCAGGCTTTCATACACATAGCACCAGTAATTGTCTGGGGTGCCTGATATCTTCTGGCAGGTGCAGTGCATATTCTAGTTCTCTGTACATGCAGAGTCGCTATACAACTCCTCATGCACGATTGCATGTTTCCACAGCAACTTACTGAGGTAGTTGATGTGTTCTGTTGCCATCCACAGTAGCGTAGGTAGTGAGAATACACTATGCTGTACATTCTCATGAGTATCATGAAACAAGCGTACACTTGTTTTGGAACAATGCCTGCCAGAACCACAGGAGCAACAATAGCAAACTTGTTGAACTCCTCTGCCTTCCAGTTCCCCAGTTTGCTGCTACTGGATGACTTGGGATTTACTAAGGACACTGCCATCACGGGGATTGCGGTTCTTCATTAGAACCCATACTAGCAAAGATAAGGTGCTCAAACTCTCGTAAGATGAGGTTAAGTACGATTGTATGCATGGCATCGATCACAAGATCTTGGATGGGATCAAAACCATACAAGTCGTACAGCTGATAGAACACGGATTCTCCATTAACCCCACACTCTAGAGAGATAACACTCTGCTGCTTTCTCGTTGGAGCATTATCCACTACTCTCCCATCAGCACTGTTATTTTTGGCTGTCCTGGGTTCACCTGGGTGGTAAAATCGTCTGTGAAAATCACCATAATAATAATGTTTCCGGCTTGCTATGTAAGTTCCTTCAACTCCACAACGCCTGCAGCCATACTTACCTCCAGCCTTTGTCAACCCGAGTTCTGCATGTGCCTTCGAGTCAGCAGCTGCTAACAGCACCAAAGCTCGTAGAGTTGGGAAGTCATCCGGAGGAGAAAAATCCGGGACTTCTCTTAAACACTTCCTAACCATTAATGTACAATTCCTCAATTTCGTCAATAAGTGGTTTCAAGAAGCTGTCGTATTTGTGTGGCAGACTGTTCACAGGAACAAAAGAATACATTGAGGCATTCTCACACATTGCCCTATCTGCTTTAGTAAAACATGCTGGTGAAATGGTCAGTGATGCAATAGAATTGCGGCTGGAGGTGTTGTTGGGGTTCCAACCATCAAGTGTGCGATGATGGCCTGATTTCGTGGATCACCCGTCATCCACTCAGGCGTGAATGTAAATTTTTACGCACAAGTACACACCATGGTGATTGGCGACTGAGGGCTGGTGCGATCAATCACATCATTTATGTTGCTTGCTGGGACTACTGTATCGCAGGATGGGCACTTGTATGGGAGCAAGGTCTCTTTAGCTCTTCTCGAAATCCAGACCCATGCCACAGCTCACTATAGCAAGGGAGCTCACCTAACTTCTTCAGCCACTCCTCCTTGCACTTCCAGTGAGCCTTTCTCTTTTTGCAGTAGCTGTCTGTTTGAAACCAGTCCTCAAACCTCCACCCAAGAACATAGTAATCTATGCATGTGTCCCAAGCCCTACTACAGATGGGACAGTGAGGGTTCCTTCTGCGGTCTTTAAGGAGAAAGCTGTGCCCATCCTCACCAATGCACACTTTATAGTGCTTGGGGTCTCTGTACCCTAAAGACTTGAGCAGACGAAGGACAGCCTGATAGCTTTGGATCAGCCTATCTTCTCCTAATCGTTTAGTGGCATTCTTCGGGTGCTCCTCTAATTGGCTTTGGGAGTAGCCAAACTTTGCCTTCGTCAGAAGCTCCCTTAAGACAAAGTTGGTGAGTTGCTCTTCTGAGCATGAGAGACGACCTGAAGCATGGTCAGAGGTGTAGGCTGTGGAAGTTGATGTAAAGGAACCAACTGAAGCAGGGCTAGGATTAGTCTCGGGCTCCACTTCAGCAGAGTTTGACATGAAGCAATCCGTGGTAAAGAGGCTAGTGGAGGTAGAGGTGCCTAAGGGTGGGGGGTTAAGGTATCACCTACGCCAGTGGCTGAGAAACTGGTGGAGATACTGCTAGAAGCCACGTCAGCACTGAGATCATTATTTGCTGCAGATTTCAGCAGGGTCCTGTGTGCCAATACAGTGCTGTAGCAACGCTCTGCACACTGGCATAGACTGCAAAAACAGGGCTCCCTTCTGGAGCGCTTAGTTGGAGGGGTATCCATTCTATGATAAGGAGAAAAAAATTCTGTTTCAAAAACTTCAATTGGAAAACTTACTAGTACTTTCTGTAGCAACATCAAGTGAATTAACTGTTTGATAAGTGTAAAAAAGTGCAAAAACAAGACGTGTAGGAATGCACTTCCACCAAAGAACACTTCCTCACCACCAAAGAACACTTCCTCAAAAACCAGTGAAACAGGCGACCCTGCACACCATAATGCATGCACCGACTACCCATACATTTACCGCGTAGCTACCATCCCTATATCTTTCCAACTGCACCCACCACAATCTATACCAAGCCCCCACACTCAACTGCACACCCAATACTTCCCTCAACACACAACAATCAACAACTATCATCATCAATCATGACACCTCGTCTCCATCCAACCACCTTTGTATCCTTATCCACAATCATTGAATACTTCACAAAACACAACACCACACACTACTAACAACCAACCCAAAATTCCACAGGAACACTACTCCTATCAAAAAAGCACTTGGCTCCTTAAATCCCACATTCACAACCATAAACCAAGGCCAAGCAGAGCAATTCCTCACAGCTCCACACTGCCACTATTTCAATGTTTCAATAGGAAATTACATTTCTTACTGAAAGTAAAGTGCAACGGCATATAAATGAGTACAACTTACAACATAATTGATATGCATTGCATAAGATGGGCGAATCGTTATACCAGTAACATTACTAACAACCAACCCAAAATTCCACAGGAACACTACTCCTATCAAAAAAGCACTTGGCTCCATATATCCCACATTCACAACCATAAACCAAGGCCAAGCGGAGCAATTCCTCACAGCTCCACACTGCCACTATTTCAATGTTTCAATGGGAAATTACATATCTTACTGAAAGTAAAGTGCAACGGCATATAAATGAGTACAACTTACAACAAAATTGATATGCATTGCATAAGATGGGCAAATCGTTATACCAGTAACACTGCAGTGTGGTAAAGTAATTTCCCTCCACTTTCCTACGTATATTCCTAGGGCTTTACAAAAAAAAACCGAATGATATTTGAATGGCACACAATGATGTTTGTGACCGGACTCTGTCCTGCAGGTACAAAGTATTTTAAACATACGCCCAAATCGTTCCATGTTATGGGTTTTCTCTGGATCTCCTTCCTGTAAGCATTTGTCTTCCTCCAGAGGAACATTAGAGTATTTCTCATGAATGATAGCAGCAGTTTGTTTTGCCCAGACAATGGCTGACATTATTAGTTTTTGTAACTGGGTGTATTTGGGAGCCTGGTAGAAGTAGTCGCCATGTCTAATAAAAAGTAGGACACGTGGTGACACTTCTGAAGGTTCACCTACTTGGACTGGAAGGGTACATGTAGCTGTAGCTCTATGTACACCAGATTTTCGTGCAACATGTTTTTTTTGTTGCCTGCTCACTAGTCTGTAAAAGAAATGGGTAGTCCTAAACACATATACATGTAGTCTCTTCCCCAGCCCAATAACTACGGTGACTTGCCTGTACATGTGTATGGCTGTGCAATGTTAGTCATCCAGTTTTATGTACATGTACAACTTCTTGAAAGTACTATAAAAACCATAATTAGTACTTACAGATGCCTTGTGTTTTCCACACTTCTCGTACTTCCCCTTCTTGAAGATTCTTGTGACCTCCTGACCACTGCTCTCTGGCTCCTAACGCTTCACAGTACAACTGCTGTCTGCTGTGTTGGGCACCTGACCGCCACTTCCTCACATGGTCAGAGGTGTAGGCAGAGGAAGTTGATGTGAAGGAACCAACTGAAGCAGGGGTAGGATTAGTCTCGGGCTCCACTTCAGCAGAGTTTGACGTGAAGCAATCTGTGGTAAAGAGGCTAGTGGAGATAGAGGTGGATGAGCCACCTAAGGGAGGGGTTAAGGTATCACCTACGCCAGTGGCTGAGAAACAGCAGATGTTAGAAGCAATGTCAGCGCTGAGATCATTATTTGCTGCAGATTCCAGCATGGTCCTGTGTACCAATACAGTGCTGTAGCAACACTCTGCACCCTGGCATAGACTGCAAAAACAGGACTCCCTTCTGGAGCGCTTAGTTGGAGGGAGATCCATTCTATGATAAGGAGAAAATAAAACCTGTTGCAAACATTTCAATTGGAAAACTTACTAGTACTTTCTGTAGCAACATCATCAAGTGAATTAACTGTTTGATAAGTGTAAAAAAGTGCAAATACAAGACTTGTAGGGATGCACTTCCACCAAAAAACTCTTTCCCAAAACCAGTGAAACAAGCGACAGTGCACACCGTAATGCATGCACAGACTACCCACACATTTACCGCGTAGCTACCATCCCTACATCTTTCCTGGAGGATGATGGGATACAGGGGGTATAAGGGAAGAGGCTGAGGCAGACTGTAACAAAGTGGAGTGTGAGGGAGATGGGCGTGAGAGGAAGGAGTTTTCGGGGAAGGCGAGGACACTCCAAAAAAGAGCGCGAAGGAGAAGCAGCACTAGAACTAGAAGTAGTGGAGGTCATTGTTGCTAAAGAAGGCATGCGAGAAGGGCTGAGTGAAGAAATAGGAAGAGGTTGCAGAATACGGACAGGAGAATGAATTAAAGAAGGGGGAAGGTGAGAGAGGACAGAGGCAGAATAATTACAAGTAGTGACAGAAGATGGTAAAGCAGTAACAATGGAAGAGTGCCGGAAACAGGAGCAGCAGGGGGGGCAGAACCAGGAACAATAGGAGTGGGAAAAACAATAGAAGCCAGGGAAGTTGAAGTAGTAGTACTAGAGGCAGTGGAGTGGCCTTAAGCGGACTGTACGTAAAGGAACTAGGGGGGGAGGTAAAGGATACTAGAAGTGGATCGAGGAGGGGCAGAATAGGTTAACACTTTTCCCGCGTCCTTTTTGTGACGTAATCTTATGTGTGTGCGGAATTCAATTAAAACTAAATTGAATATTCGATAAACCAGCTTATAGCCGGACACTAGAAACTACTCTATACGCTTAGTTGTACTTGAGAAAGCTTATAGCGACTTCAATCACACATGCTAAAGCTTCAAGAAGCTTCACAAAGCTTAACAGAGCTGTTAAAAGCGGGCTACAATAGGCGGTTCATACTTACCCGAGTAGTTCCACCAATTTCAAGCGATCCGGTGCCCTGCTAGGGACTGAGGCGGCGAAAGAGGATACAGATGTAGTCCTGAGAACCTTAGGCAGCCACTCAAGCAGCGTGAAACAACAGTAGTGGCATCCACACGGCGTTTTAGGCGCTTGTCTCGATCGGCAGCCATGGCTACGTCTTGTGGTCGACCGTATTTCCGGTTGTAGCACTTCGTAGTTTGGAGCTTACGCCAACAAAAGCTGATTATAGACAGGGGAACTCCCCTGCTGACTATCAGTACTAAAAATCTGAGCTTATCAAAACGTAATACAGACTATTGGCCCTCCGCGCTACGCGCGTATACTTAGCGGGCCAATATATTGCCCCTTCGCGTTCTAAGTGTTAAGGGCGGGGAGGAAGGGCTAGGTGGAGATATGGTAGAGGAGACAACATTACAGGAAGGAGCAGCAGAAATAGAATCAAGCTTGCAGGAGAGGCGGGAGAGATTACATTCCAGAGCAGAAAGCCGGTTACTAAGAGAAGACAAACTGACCACAGAAGATTTCACACAAAAAGGGCACACAAAAGGGTACGTAGAGGCAAGAGAGACAAGAATTTTAACACATCTACAGTGGCTCAAAGAGTGGCAGACCTCACATTGCAGCATAGTGCCCTCCTCCTTCGCGGAAGTGCAAACACACTTAACAGATGTGGGCTGGGGCGGGCCGGGGTTGGGCTCGACATCGGCGCAAAGTAGAAGTAGCAACAGGAAGAGCGTAGAGTGGCGGTAGGTGGAGACGCGAGATGGTACAGATCACCGACTCCTAGATAGACCGTGGCTGCAATGGCGGTAGCGACCAGGGAGCACCGGGGGAGCCAACAGATGGACAACACTCGGGGGAGAGAACTGGAGACAGCAGAGGGCCGAGAGAGATGTCGGCAGGGCTGACTACACGAACGTAAAAAACGAACAGGAAAAGTGTCCAACTGACCAGCAACATTGTGCATACTCACTTTATTTTACATATGGCAGTCTTGAATGTGTAACGTAAATACCTTTTCAGCAGGCCTCTTTTTTGGGGTCGAAGCACAGCAGGTGTCTTCATTTTGACGACCCCTTTTCTCCTTCCGACGCCTTGCCTCCTCAAGAATTGTGACACTCGATTTCTTGAATTGGTCATCTCTGGCTTTTTGGAGATCTCTTCCCCTTTTGAACAGTCTTTTTAGCTGCCTGGAAGAAAAACTACTTATTCGTATGGCTTCTTATAAACTCACCTTTCCTTTATCCTTCATTTGTTCCATGACGTGCTATACAAAAGAATCAGCAGCATGTAGATAGCACATATTCTTGGTCCCCATCTTTCAACATGAGATCTGATGCAACAAACCTCTTGTGCTGAGTTTTCAGCGCAATCCTGATCATCTGTGTCATCTGCGTAGCGGGAGTTCAAAAAATCTTCGCATGCTTTCTTGTTGCCTGTGTGTAAAAAGGAATAGAAAAATAAAATAAGTGTATTCACAGTTGTATGTTAAAGAAATACATACCCATCATCAACACCTTCGCAGGAAATGGTTTCCTGTTGTAGAGGACACTGCAGCAGTCACCCTCCCTCAAAGAAGCAGGTGCAGGGTCTTTCACCAGCTTCATGGAAACAACATCCCATCGTTCACCATCCTCTTCCCACTGAATACAACAGTACTGGTCTGTAAGGAAGGTAAGACAAAATGCTCAATAGATCTAGGTACCAGTAGGTGTTGTACTGTCATCTTAGCAAGTAACAAAATGACCTTGCAATGAAGTCAATGCTGTTAACTTCGGTGCTGTCATAGTCGCAAGAGGGGCTTCAAGATTCGAGATCAGGAACACAGTATTCAGAACACGGACAACAGGCTCAGAGCAGCTGAAAAAGCGCTAGGAAGTCTCACAACACAGTCTCAAAGGAACACAGTCCACGGGATCAGAGCAGCTGAAAAGCGCTAGTAGAAGTGAGATGAAATCATGGACACCTTGGCCTGAAACCTGTGTGACCTCTCGTACAATTGACATGACCTCGTGCATGACCTCACATACAAACCGCATGACCCCACCTATGTCTTCACGTGATTTCACGCAATTGCCAGTCTTCTGCGAAGACCACTGCTCATAATAGTGTGTCTATTTTGCAATCTCCCGGTTTTTCTTAAAACCACACCAACATGGATGATGAATAACTCTCTGACTGGTCTTCTATGACCTCGTTGAGCTGTGAGTCTAGTTTTGACCTGAGCTATGACGATGTACACCAAGATGTACCACAGCCAGACCTCAGAAATGAGTTACCATTCCAGCAACCTCTCTACGAAGGTGCCAACATTGCTGTCTCTGATAGCTATGATAGATAGATAGATAATCATTTTTACGTCCCACCACATGGCAGCAGGCCAAATACGGCCTATGAGACCACATAAAAGAATACAATATGTACAAAAGGATAAGATTATATGGAGAGAGAATAAGGAATATTAGAAAAGAGGGATAGGGGTAGAGTGAGGTGATAGAGCTAACGTGTTTTTTTTGTTTTTTTTTTTGTTTTTTTTTTCAACACTGAACGAGGACCAAGACCACACCATATCTAAATTACACAATACACATAAGGACTGGTATGAAGAGTAGAAACAGTAAACACATAATACATAAACCTGTTAAGATTATAAAGGAGCAAAAACTTTACATGGAGTTCGATGGAGTATACAACACAGGATTTATAGCGCAACAAGAAAGAGAATGATCTTACTAAAGTATAATGGGTTACAGAATGAAGATTCCGCTATGGTACATATACGTAATGTGAATAGAGATATTGCTGTATAATCTGATTCGATGAACACGGTGTAGGGCCATTGGCAGATACATACAAGAGCATGAGGTTCTAGTAGAGCACCCAGCAAAATCATCAAGGAGCATTTATTGCAAAGCTCTAACTGGATTGGTGGAATATAAACACCTGGATTTGAAAAAGGGCAACAGTGAACTTTGCAAAGTAGTGAGAAATATTCCACTATGGTGCATAATGTGTGTGACAGGTACAGAGTATAAACTGATTTTATATGATGGTGTTTCAGCTAATAAGAGTATATGAGGTTCTGGTGAAGCACATGTTAAAAACATAAGGTGGAATATGAAAATTTGAAAAGGGGGCAACAAGTGAGCGAGTGATCTTTGAGAGGTAGTGCGTACAGAGATATTGCTAGCATTAAAACTTATTTCGTAAAGACGGTGCGGGTCGTTTTAGTGTTGTTGTTTTTTTTCTTCTTTTTCTTTTATAGTTAGCTTTAGGGAGGTAGTATATAGAAGAAGGGAGAGAAGGAAGAGAAGGAGGGAGGCGAAGGGGAATGAAGAGAGGAAAGAGGAAGAGAGTAAGGTGGTAAGGGTAGGGGGAGGTTACAGATTCTAAAAAACAAAAGAAAAGAAAAAAAAAACAGAAAAAAAACAATAAAATACCAATAAAACAATAAAAAGGACGATCAGGGAACACACATGCAGAAAAGATTAACAAGCAGAATGCGGGTAATGGATACTAATTAACACTTAGAACGCGGAGGGCCAATATATTGGCCCGCCAAGTATACGTGCGTAGCGCGGAGGGCCAATATATTGGCCCTCCGCGCTATTGGCTTCTACGTCTATATTACGTTTTGATAAGCTCAGATTTTTAGTACTGATAGTCAGCAGGGGAGTTCCCCTGTCTATAATCAGCTTTGTTGACGTAAGCTCCAAACCACGAAGCGCTACAACCGGAAATACGGTCGACCACAAGACGTAGCCATGGCTGCCGATCGAGACAAGCGCCTAAAACGGCGTGTGGATGCCACTACTGTTGTTTCACGCTGCTTGTGTGGCTGCCTAAGGTTCTCAGGACTACATCTGTATCTTCTTTCGCCGCCTCAGTCTCTAGCAAGGCACTGGATCGCTTGAAATTGGTGGAACTACTCGGGTAAGTATGAACCGCCTATTGTAGCCCGATTTTTACAGCTCTGTTAAGCTTTGTGAAGCTTCTTGAAGCTTTAGCATGTGTGATTGAAGTCACTATAAGCTTTCTCAAATACAACTAAGCGTATAGAATAGTTTCTAGCGTCCTATAAGCTGGTTTATCGAATATTCAATTTAAATTCCGCGCACACGTAAGATTACGTCACACAAAGCACGCGGGCAAAGTGTTAATGGGAACCACATAACAGAGACTTCCTGAGGATAAACATTTCATTTATAGCCTTGCCTATGTCCAAAGACTGAGAGCAGGATTGCAGCAGAAGGATGGTTCTGTTTATTGGGCTCATTGCAAAGAAGCTTGCACTGTCCATTCCCCAGAAACTGATTGCCACTGCATACATTTTTAAACGAGATTCTAACGGGGACACATGAGTTGAGAAAGTGACACTCATCTCCAACTCCCTTCTGGCATATTTGACAAATCCTTTGTTGTAATGGTGTTTTGGGGGTTCTGTATCGCCCAGATTCGACTTCTAAGGGGAGACATCCACACCTCAGTAATGTTATGATCCTGCGACGGTTTATGCAGGTTACCTCCATATATGGTTCAGGACATGGCTCGTGTTTTATTTGGCGACAGTAGAATAGATGGCCACCAGACTCCGATCGTGGAGGGATGACGTTGACTGCCTCCGCCCACTCAGTCATTTTTCTCCTCCATAACAGCTTCCCGCAGTCTGCTGGGCTGCTGTGGCTGTTGTGGCGGCAGATAGAGAGTTCAGGAGAGAGGCCGTCCGGCTTGCCCAGTTTGACACACCTGAGTCTGCAAGGGACTTACTCCAAGCATATATCAAACTGGTCACCCTATCACCTGGCATTTCTAATAAGCGGCAGTGGAACTTCAAAATATTACAGTCATTCCGCCAACGGGAAAGTCACGTGAATTTATTTTCTGAGTGACGTCATACAACAGTGCCTAGTAGTCCGCCATTGTGATGTTCAACCGGGCCAAAGAGAGCGCTTCCTATCTCCTGTAAGAAGGGTTTGTTGGACTCCATATCCAGCAGTACTGGAGGAAAACAGCTGTAGTAGTCATCCAGAGCATTGAAAAGAAATGGCACCCCTGCGTTTCTCGCTTATGCGGGTTTTCAGTTGCCGTCTGCCGATTCTTGAATGTGGGTGAGCCGTGTGAAAGTTCCTGTATCTCAAGCAAGGAAGATTAGAACAACTACAAACTTGCATATGTTATTCGAAGCATGTTATTGCACATGTTGGATAAATGTTAGTGAAATTCGTTGTGCACAAAAAAAAATCGGGCGAGGTTTGTAGGTGCTGCATGTGTGAAATAAAACATGGAATTTTTCAAGGACGCTATGTAACTGTTCATGTACAACTTGCAGACAATATCTAGATAAACTACAGGCAATTTATATAAAGTACATCTAGTCAACTAGTTCCTGTTCCTCGTGTTCATCATCTTCAGGCTCAGAACTGTGGAGTGACTCGTAATCACCAAACACCCAATCCATTATGTCGTCCACATCTGTTTGTCTGTTGTCAGCAACGATTTCATCTATGCTTACTTCAAGCAAATCATCTTTTCTGTGTAGTAATGGAGTTGGTATGTTGGAACAGTTTGTACATTCACATCCTTCACCGCATGTCTTTCCCTTCCCCTTGCAGCCAAATCGTGACGTCGTACAGCCAGTTCTGCAATGACAGCCTCGTAGTAGTCCTGCAACACGCTGTTTCACGGCCTCCATGTTGGTCTCACTGTCCCAATCAAAGGCAAGTGTGTCCCCACTTAACTTCCACCCATACTCTGTAACAGGCCTGATATCCATCACATTTTTGTTGGCTTGGTGTCATGTATCTATGACCCAGCATGTCCTCTTCCAATGGTGGTAGAGTGCCTCTGTGTTAGGGATCATTTCGTTTTCAAACTGAACTCTGTCCCATATGTGTTGCCTGATGTCATCCAGCCATTGCTGGTGCTTTTGTGTTGGTGACAATCCCTGTGTGTCCAACTTGTTGAAGTGGGATGTAGGAGTAGAGGTAGAAAATTCGGAAGCATGTTTTTTAAAGTACACGACTCCAACAAAGCATAAAAACACTAAAACACCTTTGTCAAATGTATTATGTTGTAAGCCAATATCAGCTAGTGTGCCTGGAGCATTGCCTTTACCACTAGTAATGAACTCTGCATTTTCATAGAAATATCTCAAAAATGTAGCTTTGCCAATCCCACTGAAAAAGGATGTGTAATCACATCCGGTTGCTGTGAAGATGGTCTGAAATACTTGAGGCAGAGTGTGGGATGGTACTGATGATAGGTCCGGGTCATTGGAAAGTGCAGTAACAAATGCTGTCATGTGTAAATACGATAGATCTTTAGAACTGTAGGGATTGAGCTGAACAATTATTTCTTTCTGGATTCCATGGTTTAGTGGGAGACCAATATGGTATATATCTGTGTCTGGTCCATCTATGGCAACTGAGTGCCATGCTCGACCGGTAATGCCCACTGCAAACCCTCCCTGGCAGAAATTGCTTAGCACAGAAGGTGGGAGTGATGCCACATCAGCTAGATGCTGTGCTATTAGTCTTCTGTAGATAAGGTGGTCAAATGCGGAAAAAGTGGCAGCCATTAGTTTAATGCTAGCCAGTCGAACTTCCCAGTTACCACTGCGAATTGCTAGGTAGAGGCTCACGTATGCCATCGCATCTACAAAAACAAATTGGACCCAAAATTTCCAAGTCAGATCAGCAGCGGAAAGGTCATCAAGAAATGCTGAAAAAGTAGTGTGGAAGCCAGATTGCATAACAGCCTCATGTAGCTGACGTAGCTTGGGACCTAGGTCAGTTTCTGTATTACCACTGGGTTGTAAATAAGCATTCTGGACAATGGTTGTGATGAGTTCTGGGGGTAGATTTGTATCAGGTGTTTCAGCACAAGACTGTAGGAATTTCTCCACCATGATTTGATATAGTGCTTGCCAAACCTCCATAAGAAAGCAGTGTGTACGTTTGAACTCACTGCAGTTTTGTATAGCTGCTACGGGATAACCTGATACCTGTGCCAGTTCCTTTAGCCCGGCATCAAAGTAAGGCTTGATAAGTGCACTCTGATAATTAAACAGAAGGTGCCAGTCACCAGGGTATGGGAGTAGCCATTTTAGCTCTGCACCATATTCGTGCTTTAGTGATTGGAATACATCATAAATCTTTGCATCACCTGTTAACACTAGCCAATCCTTCTGCTATCCCTCAATGAAACGGTGATAAAGGTCATGTAGGACTTGCGTGAAGGTGTCCTTGCTGTCTGATTTTAGCATCAAGTACCTGTAGATAGACTATGTTAGATTTCTCTGCTTCAACTGGTCTGATTACCCACATGTAGTCTTGGATGTTTAGCACAACTGGAGGGTCTGGCTGTGCTGCTTCTGTGTCACAAGTGGAAGAGTGGATGTGTTTTTGTAAGATGTAAGTATCAAACTCCTGCCTTAGTGCTGTCATTGCATTCCTTTCAGTTTGACTTAGCTCCGAAGATCAAACTTATGTGGATGGACTTGATGATCTGGTCTGTTAGTTTGTGGATGTAGAGGTGAAGAAGGTGTTACCCTTGAGGTTCCTTCCAGTCCAGTTCTCGCTCTTCTCTTTATCTTGGGAGATCTGCACGCCTTTGAAGGGGATGAACGAGGTGATTGTCTACTTGCAGCGCGTTTTCTTCCTGCAAGCCTGAGTAACGGATCTGTAACTTCGCACTCAGTGTGTCGCCTTTGATCTGAACTCTCACTTGTCAGCAAAGTAGAAGTAGACTCACCTTGAGTTGAGCTACTACTTGACAAAGTGAGAGCCCTGGTGCGGTCTGCATTGACTGGTCATCCATAGTACACACCAAAGTGAGTGTATCAGAGCATGTGCTTGGTTTGGGTTGAACAGCTTGCACAGTTGTTTGCTTGGAACGATCGCGCGTAGCTGTGTAAGAAATCGATATTGTCTGCTGAAGTGATGGTTAGTGTATCAGGTGAGCATTCCTGTTCGTAGCCTCTCTGTTCTCGTTCCTTTACCCTGTACTGGATAGTTCTGGCCAGTGTATCTGCAGAGGAGCACACGCCAAGCCGATTCAAGATACGTACTAGTAGGGTTGAGCCTCCACAGCTTTCCACTATGTCAGTAATCAGGTTATGCAAGGGTATGTAACACCGGTCGTCTGTACAGAACAAAAGGGCACATAGGCAAAACAAACGCCGCACTTTCTTTACGTGGTGAGTGGGTGTCGCCTGGTCACTTGCCTTAGAAGTGCACCCTTTACGTTCGGAAACAGACCTTGTGATAGAGATAACGAATGCCCATAGTTTTGGGTCCATCTCTGATAAGAGCCTGTTAATGTTTAACTTATCAAATCTGTAGGAAAATTTCATGTCAGCAGCAAGATAGTGACGAACCTGTTGGTGAATGCGGGTGTTAATGTCATCCGTTTCGCTATCTTGTTCCCTGGCATGGATAGCTTCTTTGGTGGACTTTTGAGCTGGAGACATAGTTTGGGCTAACTTGTGTAAAGACAGAAAGGGAGGTCAGGAGGTCTCCGTTTCTGCTGTACAGTAGGGTTCCTGGCTTTCTCACACGACATGCATAGCTCAGATGGTGCTGTAAAATTACAATCAAATTGCTTAGGACCCACCGAGCTGTAACCGAAGCACTATCGCCCATCTCTAGGTTTGCTGTACATGACAGCTCTGTTGCAAAGTGACGCAAGGTGTCATGGACAGAAGGTAGGAGCAGTGCCTCTTGGTGTAGTAGGCTCTCCCATACATATATTGCAGTTTTGTGCATAGCTGTATTTATTAGGTCATCAGTGTTTTTTACCAGCTCAACTGGTAATGTAGAACTCTTCAGAGTGTTAATAAGTACTAGGAGATCACCGTCAGTGCTAGTCCTCCTTGAGGATCTGTAGGTGTGACTTGTAGCATGAAAGGCATACGTAAGCACCCTCTGGGATATTACCCTCAAATCCTGTTTCTTGGTATAAGTACTGCTGTATACGCTGTGGATCTGGACAAGGCCGTTTTGGTCCAGTTCTTAAAGGCGAGCCACATGTACAACAGTGAGTTTGCTTCAGTTGTAGTTTATCGTAGATTAGGTGGTAGTGATGCTTACATAACGGGGTGGGATAAGGTGCCTCACAATATCCCAAAACGTCTGCAATTTGCTCACTCGTAGCTATTCTTGATTGCACAAATGCTGCATTATTACATTGTGGTATACAGCATTTGCACTTCCCTGTTTGTTTTTCCCATCTAGGTACGTGTTCAGGATTGTTTACCAACCTGGTGATATCATCACGACATAAGCGACATACGGGGCTATACTGTTCGATATGAAGTATGAGAGCTACCTGCTGTGCTTGAACACTTTTCTAAGTTTGAGGAGTTGACAGCTGTGTGTGCTGGCCAAGGCGTAATGCACATTGGTTTCCATGCTGTCTTTTTGATTCCTCCGAAGCTGGTGGAAACGTCAGCGATCGTCGACTTCTGGCCATGTACGCCTCGACTCTCAAGTACCCTTTTTAAGAGTCACTAACAATTCCTGTGGTGAAGAACTGCAACTATAGCCCATTGTACACTTATCAATTACCCCTCTGATATACACAAGCTTACCGAGCATCATGTATGATTTAACTCCTGTTTTTAGAATGATGATGGTCTCTCGCTTACGGCTCCCTTGTTGGAGAATGGATATTTATAATTGTGTTACTTATAATATTAGCATTATTATTTATTATTATTATTCAGTCTCTTGTTTTCTTTCTTGTATATTTGACTTGTGTACTCAGTATGCCTGCAATGCGGGAGAGCTCCACGTGTTTGCACAATAACTAATGCAGGTGCATTTTTTGGAACAGCCATATCGCGAAAATTATGCGTGGGAACGACTCCGTTTTTTCGACAGGAGTACGGGCTATCTTATACATTTAAGCTCCGGCAGTGTCAAATCTGTGAAGGATGCACCAAATTTTTTCGGACGCGATCTGGGACCCTCATTATTTTTTGACTCGCATCACTTTATGCGTACTATTCGCGAGTTACAGAGCGCTGGTTGAACTCTCGCATACTGAGCGAGTAGTAGATGGACTGACCTTGCTGCATGGTAAGACTGAAGAGCATAGGTCCAAGAACTTTAAAGATATAGCACGAAAAAGAAAGTAATGAATTATTAAAAAGTAAGCTGTGTGGGTGTTGAGAGCTTACATCCGGTGCAAATAAAATTGTACGGGCTTCTATTGACTTCCGGCCTGGTGGCGAAACGACTGATTAAATTTAACAGTGGCTCTAAAAGGAACCCACCCCGTTTCTCCAAATAATCCAACGATTGGGCAAGCCTTCTCCACCCCCAGAAAAAATCTTAAGGCTTTATATTGTAATGTACTCCTGTTGCTGCTTTCTCTTTGACACGGGTTAACCAAGAAGGCACAGTTGAACTCATTCAGCTAGTCGGGTTGCACCTTCCATCATCTGCTAAGGGTGCTCGGTCACTATACAAGTTGAAGCAAATGTTTGCTGAAATGTTTGACGACATGCAAGCTGATTCACACCACTACTGTTCGGCATGCTACAGCCCGCTAGATGCTGGTGAAAGGTGCTCTGATAGCCGCTGTGGAGGTGCACGTGTGGGCAGGTTTGTTTCTGTACCGATTGCTGCACAACTGAAGCACAAAGTTGAAGGTATGTACATGTAATATCATTTAATGGCATGTTACGGCATACTCTATGTCACCTTAGTATGAAATTTGTCACTTTAGATCCGACAACGTTGTTACAGCAACGGTTTGAGCATGCCCCCGATGAGTGCATCCATGATATTTACGATGGGGAAGAGTATCGTCAGTATACAAGGCCAGGTGGTTTTCTTTCATCAAGGATCCCTGCAAATGTGTCCCTGGCTTTAAATACTGATGGAGTTGCTCTCTACAAGTCTTCCAAATTTAGCTTCCAAAGTTAGCTTCTGGCCAGTCTGGCTGGTTATCAATACTAATGTAAGTATTCTTGCAAAGAGAAATATGCTGTTGGCTGGGCTGTGGTATGATTTGCAGCACCCCCCATGCATACCTATCTGAAGCCAATACTGGACTCTCTGAACCATTTGTGTGCTGATGGTAAGTTCACATGGAAATTGTAATGGACTTGTACTGATTGGGACATGATACTTCCTATTGGCAGGAATCATTGTGACTACACCAGCTGGTGTCATGACCATGCGTGCCATGGCACTTGTGATGTCAGCAGATCTGCCAGCGAAGGCACTGGTGCTAGAAATGAAAAACCACAATCGGCAGCATGCCTGCCCCCTCTGTGAGTCGAAGGGTGCGACTCTTCCCGGAGACCATCTCCATCGCTACTGGCCTGCTGATTTAAACCCTATCGCACTTATGAAACCATGATAGAATATGCCACAAACGCTATTGTGGAAGGACATGCAGTGAGTTTCAGTGTACTTGTATTAATCAATTGGAATAAATACTACAGTTCTCTCTAACATACCACTATAGGTTAAGGGTGTTAAAGGGGCCTCCATACTGGCTATGCACCCAGGAGTCAATCTGGGCAAAAGCATAGCCATTGACGTTCTGCATGATGTCTACCTTGGCGTCATGAAGCTGCTCATGGGATACTGGTTCGACAGACAAAGGACTGCAGTATTCACCAGCAGGTATAGCGTTTGTACTTGTCCACTATTGTGTAATGATTTATCAAGGATTCTTCAAACAGCTGGCATTATGCCAGGAAAGGTTGCAGTCAGTGAGAGTGCCCAGATCACCAGAAGACCAGGCATCATCAGCAAGTATAAAGACTGGAAAGGTATATGTATAGATTGTGCACACTTTTTGTTCATTATTTTTATTTTAAAATTATATAGGAAATCAGATACGAGCCTGGAGGCTATACTCTAGTATTCCAGTTGTGGCTGGAATCCTCCCACTCCCCTACCTCCACCACTACTCTTTGTTGGTGGCTGGCCTCCACCTCCTTTCTACGGATGTGATTTCCGAAAAGGACTTGCAAGATGCAGAGACTTTGCTCAGCGGTTTTTGCAGGAATCTGGAAGACCTTTATGGTGTGTACTAGCCTTTTAATTATACAATTCTAAAAAGGATGCCAACCCTTTCTATTGCTTTTTCTCTATAAGCCCATTCCTCTCTTTTTGTTGTCCTTACTTGTCATCTACACATATTCAAAGCCCAAGTCATCAAGGCACATCTTTTGACACATTACCCAACGGTGGCACATCTGGCTCGCGAGATTTTTGCCACGCATCTCCTGAATCGTAGTATATCACGCAACTGCCACATGCTATCGCGATAGTCCACCGCGCTATTAACAGCTGAATCGCGATTTCTTCTCACTTGTGATAGGTGTCAGCGATCCGCGATGCACTTTATTGGATCGCGACGCTATCGCGCTAAATCACGATTTATCGGGATTTATCGTAATAATTTTCACTTGGGTTAGCTGTTTTAGAGAACTGAGGGATGCTCCCTATAATCACCGAAAGCAAAGCATCCCTAAACAGCTAAGATACCTGCCTGAGGGCACTAACTAGCTTAGAGTGTGGTTTTCTGCTTCTATATGAAATGTGGAATTAATATTTTTTGAAGGAGTGTAGTGATTTTGAAGACCTTACTAAATTCAGTACATCAAAGCATATTATGCATACCACAGTCTAATTTTGCTCATTTTAATTTTCTGTCCTCACTGATACACACACACACACACACACACACACACACACACACACACACACACACACTCACATGCATACACGCACAACATATTTACCTCTCTGAACGGAGAATGCTCTTGCTCTTGCAGTTATGACGCTAGCAGTTGTCCTAGATTGTACACCTGTCATTCCAGCCCTGCCTGGCTGAGAGTTCTAGGAGAGCCACCACCTGAATCAGTAAAGTTGCACTGACAGATAATAACTACAGACACAAATACAGAGTCACGTATATGCACAGTGACAGACTGAGATTGAGAGAGCTAGGAGCATACAGAGAGATGGGGACATGCACAGACAGACAGACGGACAGACACACTGTCTTACCATTCTGCATGGGAACTGGTCCTCATCCACAAGAAGCTCTATTTTTGTGATCAAAGACTTCAGTTGTTCCACACAGCTAGAGCGAGTGCTGACGATGTGGCGACACTGACTGGTAGCGACGGTGTCACCGAGGGCAAGAGACTGATCGGCGTGACAGCCGTTGGCATGACTGTTCGTGTAACTCAAAGAATGAAGTTTTGAGAACAGCCACTCACATCAAGCCGATCATGTGAGACCTTGCTTTATAAGGCTTTATTGAGCCGCTGGTTATCTGCATATTCACACTGTAGTGGAGGGAGAACAAAGTGACTTATCATTACACGTGCCCAAATATAGAGCCTGACAGATGGATCACATTTGGGCTCATACAAACTCAAAAGGGAATCCAGACTTAGAGTAGAGGGTTGTTACGTCTTTATTTCAATGGAAAAGGGTGTGGAATTTACAGTTCAGTGCGAGGAGAGTGGTGGTCAGGTGTTAGATAAGGAGAGTGACGGCCGGGTGTCCATTATGTTCGCAGTTCAGTGTGAGGAGAGTGGCAGTCAGGTGCCCAACACAGCAGACAGCAGTTGTACCGTGAAGCGTAAGGAGCCAGAGAGCAGTGGTCAGGTCACGAGAATCTGCAAGAAGGGGAAGTGCGAGAAGTGTGGAAAACACAAGGCACCTGTAAGTACTAATTATGTTTTTTATATTACTTTCAAGAAGTTGTACATGTATTTAACCCTTTGAGCGCGGTACTTGATTATTCATAACTTCCGCGTCACGCGGAAGCCAATTTAATTTTTGTCTACATTGCATGTGCTCGCAGTTTTGTAGAGTTGTAGGCTATTTTCCGTGCTGAACGGCAACACTGCAAGCCAGGAAGTGTAAAACTATCGTTGTTTAGTGTGTAGCTGGTGTACTAAAGTCCCTATTAATGCAGAAGAGCGAATACAAACGGCAGCACTAAGGCTAACCTTGGTAGTCGCCATTTTCTTGTGTCTGTCCCCTCAACTACAGTGGTGAGTCGCTTCTGTTACTTCGTGCCGGTTCTGTTACTAAGTGCTGGATCTGTACCTAAGGCCTAGTGCTCTGACTGCAGCCATACTCGGCGTTTTTGGCTTCAAAAGCCTTGTAGACGCTACCCGCGCCTTTGCCGCGTACTAACTGTGCTACACAACTAAGCGTCAAGTGAACGCTTCGAACGACTTGTGACGGGGGTGGAGCTTTAGATCGATTGCTAAAGACCGTAGGGTTATCCCCCTAAAGTGTCACGCGTGCCATTTTCTTGTGTCTGTCCCCTCAACTACAGTGGTGAGTCGCTTCTGTTACTTCGTGCCGGTTCTGTTACTAAGTGCTGGATCTGTACCTAAGGCCTAGTGCTCTGACTGCAGCCATACTCGGCGTTTTTGGCTTCAAAAGCCTTGTAGACGCTACCCGCGCCTTTGCCGCGTACTAACTGTGCTACACAACTAAGCGTCAAGTGAACGCTTCGAACGACTTGTGACGGGGGTGGAGCTTTAGATCGATTGCTAAAGACCGTAGGGTTATCCCCCTAAAGTGTCACGCGTGCCATAAAATTGGAAAGGTCTGACCCGTAGCACTTATTACGGCGAGCGTATATATACGCTCAAAAATTACTTCCGCGTATCGCGGCGAGCATATATACACGCTCGCCGCGATACGCGGAAGTAATTTTTGAGCGTATATATACGCTCGCCGCGTTCAAAGGGTTAAAACTGCATGACTAACATTGCACAGCATGTCACCATAGTTATTGGGCTGGGGAAGAGCCTACATGTGCATGTGTTTAGGACTACCCATTTCTTTTACAGACTAGTGAGCAGGCAACAAGAAAACATGTTGCACGGAAATCTGGTGTACATAGAACTACAGCTACATGTACCCTTCCAGTCCAAGTAAGTGAACCTTCAGGGGTGTCACCACGTGTCATACTTTTTATCAGACATGGCGACTACTTCTACAGGGCTCACACATCAGAAGGGAAGGTGTTGACTCGGTGCGGGGAAAATGCAGGCAAAACGCACGGCCACTGCTCTGAGGGCCATGAATGAAATACCCACAGTTACAAAAACTAATAACGTCAACCATGGTCTGGGCAAAACAAACCGCTGCTATCATTCATGAGAAATACTCCAATGTTCCTCTTGAGGAAGATGAATACTTACACAGGAAGGAGATCCAGAGAAAACCCATAACATGGAACGATTCGGGCGTATGTTTAAAGTACTTCGTACCTGCAGGACAGAGTCCAGTCACAAACATCATTGTGTGCCATGCAAATATCATTCTGTTTCTTTTTTGTAAAGCCCTCGAAGTAGATAGTGGAGGGAAATTACTTTATCACACTGCAGTGTTACTGGTATAACAATTCGCCCATCTTATGCAATGTAAATCAATTTTGTTGGAAGTTGTACTCATTTTTATGACGTTGCACTGTACTTTCGGTAAAAAATGTAATTTCCCATTTAAACACTGAGGTGGACTAGTCGATTGCAATGCTGTAGTAGCATGATCGCGTTATTGGAATCTGAAGAGTAAGTATTCTTATCCTACAATTCTGAAAGGCAAGGGTGCCTATAGATTTGTTACCCATGAGTCTACTTACATGCAGTGGTGGCTTCGACTTGCTGCCAAGCTTGGGTACCGAGTTTGGAGTGGAGGAAAGGTTTTGTTAACCAATCGATTTAATGCACACCACACTTTAATTAATGCACTCACAACACTCAGTTTTATGGCACAATTTGCGGTAAAATAGGACAGGTTTGTACACCAAGCAAAAATACTCAATCACATTTTAGATCAAAATTATCCAGCATATTATACTTTAAAGGAATTAAAAAAGTGGTTGGTGAATTGTGCGGCTGATAAATACTGAATATATGATGATCAGCGAGATCAGTTTGATTGATACCAATTGGCCTTACCGCGAGGCAATTAATCTTGCAGGTATCTTAGCCAAAGGGTTAAGCAAAAGATCTCAGAGCGCTTTCATTAGACGGATATCCAAGTAGCTGAAGTGAGGATGGCACTGTACCACAGTTTCACTGCCCAGGATGGCTGTGTATGCCTTTCAGACGTTCATGACACAAAGCCCAGCAGTTCTGAGTGCCCTGACATTACTTCTCCAGTTGCACTCTTGGTTAGAAGCCACTGTCTTGCACCACGTGGTACTAGGAATTTGCAATTTTTCAGTCCGCATACCAGCGCGCGTATCTCGGAGACTGCCTCCGGTACATATCTAGTTTTCGCATATTCTGTAGCCCTATTCAAGTGCTTTCGAATGGTACCAGTTTTGTGCAGCTCAGGGGGGGCGAACAAAAATGTACTAAGAAAAACCGCACCCCTCTCGCGCGAAGCACGATCGAACTGCCCGTACAAAACGGCTTCTGTAGGCCAAGTGGTAAGCGCCTGTAACTTGAGACGTGGGATGTAAATAGCAGAGGTATAGGCCTACAAAACCGCTGGCAAACCAGGCGCGTCCAGCTGCTGACTTCGTGGTACTAGGTCTTGCAAACACACTGGAAGCTATAGTTCCGTTAATTAAACGCTGGAATTTTTTAACGTATACACTTTCCGTTCCTTCAATATCGTATACTGCCATCTGCGGAACGACTGTAACTGCAGCTGCAGAACTACAAATATCCTAACCCTAACCCTAATACAGTTCAGCGAAAGTGCTGACTCGGCAGTTTTTTTTACAGCTGCCTACCAAGTTTTTGCCATCTAGGCAACACACAACTACCTTCCTTTGCTGTAGCTTCGCCTGCAAACTGCCAAAAGCTGCTTATATACTGCAGTTGCATAGTAATGTATGACATTTATAGTGCATGTGATAAATGCGGATGCACAAACAGATATTATAGGAAACGTAACAGTCATTCGCATGCTCCAGCTGGTAAAGATTGAGTACAATCTCCCATTTTATTATTTTTTTATGACGTGTTAGCAGTTCTGCATCAATAAAATTTGAACTACTGTCTAGAAGGAAATTTTAGCTAGGAAGAAAATTCACCAAATGCAGTTGCGAAGTATTGTGGAAAATATTTGCCAGTTTTATTGTTGCATACGCCTACAAAGTTTTTAACGTGCATGCAGTTGAGCCTAAATCACAAGAGAAAACCTGGTTCGTAGAGATTGAAGATTGCTTAAGATTGCCACCATTGCCTCCGTTTGTCAATGCTCAGTAGCAAGGTCAGCAGTAGAGTCAAGCTTGCAGTCTAGCAGCGAGGCTAGTCCTCGGTGCAGTATAGCCAACTTAATTCGTGGACCATTTCTATGAACGGGCTCTGAAACAACTACTTACAAGGTTTAAGTAATCTCCCTGCGACGTTGCATAACTTGTAAGTATCTTAGTAGTCATGATTTATTTGGCAGAAACAGTTTTCATAAAAATTTACCGGTTTAAGTATTGCCGCTAGAACCAATTGGCAAAATTGGCGAAATTTTACCCGTGGCAAAATTTCCTTGCTATACAGTACAGGCTGTTTTACGATGTGACATAGGCAAAACAGATGCTCTTTGTTCATCTCCATACACGTACGTAAGTACAACGTTCATGCATACTAAGTTTACATAAATGTGTGCCGAGCGTGTGCATCTATGGATGTTCAGCATGCATCTATGGAGGTTCAGCACACAACTATGGCCGTTCATTGTTGTGACAGGTAAAATAGATGCTCTTTGTTCATCTCCATACATGTATGTACAACGTTCATGCATACTAAGCCTCCATAGATGCATGCTGAACCTCCATAGATGTGCGATCAGCGCGCATCTATGAAGGTTCAGCATGCATCTATGGAGTTCAGCACAACTATGGCAGTTTATTGGATGTGACAGGCAAAACAGATGCATTTTGTTCGTCTCCATACACGTATGTACAACGTTCATGCATACTAAGCCTCTATAAATGTGTGCTGAACTTCCATACTTGTGTACTGAACCACTATAGATGTGTGATCATCAGCATGCATCTATGGAGGTTCAGCATGCATCTATGGCGGCTCAGCACACAACTATGACAGTTCATTTGATATGACAGGTAAAACAAATTCTCTTCGTTCATCTCCATTCATGTATGTACGACCCTGCATACTAAGCTCCCATATATGTGTGCTGAACCTTCATATAGATGCATGCTGATCAGCGCACATCTGTGGAGGTTCAGCACACAACTATGGCAGTTTATTTTTGTGACAGGCAAAACAGATGCCATTTGTTCATCTCCATATGCGTATGTACAATGTTCATGCATACTAAGCCTTTGTAGACGCATGCTGAACTTCCATACTTGCGTGCTGAGCCTCCATAGGTGTGATCATCAGTACACATCTAAGGAGGTCCAGCACGCATCTATGGAGGTTCACCACACAACTATGGCAGTTCATTTGATGTGACAGGCAAAACAGATGCTCTGTTCAGCTCCATACATGTATGTACAACGTTCATGCATACTAAGCCTCCATAGATGTGCTTAACTTCAATACTTGTGTGAACTTCCATAGAAGCGTGATCATCAGCACACATCGATGGAGGTTCAGCGCGCATCTGTTGAGGAGGTTGAGCACACAACTGTAGTATCGTGGCTCGGCGGTTGCTGGCCCTGAGGCTGTGCATTCTGGACTCGAAATTCTAACTGACTTTGCTCTGAAACTGTTCTATCACACTAAAACATACAGGTATAGATAGATAGATAGATAGATAGATATTTTTAAGTCTCGCTACAAAGCAGCAGGCCAAACTTGGCCTATGAGACTGGGCAGTTACATAGCAGGCAGCGTTACATAGATCAAAGTTCAATCATTCCTTTGTTCCAGACCTAGTTGTATTAGCAACAGGACTGGGGGATATAGGAGTCCACCTCCACGAATGATTCGTATTGCCTCTTCTAATCCTTAGGCCAGGAACTCCATCCTGTACTTTGTAGCAGTCTTTCCTTGCAAGCCTTATCTTTCTAAGTTCATCACAACTCTCTTCTGAACTTGACTCCAAATCTTTTTTCTTCAAAGTACGCTTTTTCTTTCTTCTAATGACTGGGGTCCATTCTTCACTGCCTCTCGAGTATTTCACACCTGGTACATCGTTCTGCATTTCGTATCGAACTGAGTCACATTGAAAAAGATCAAGGGGGACTTCATCAGCCTGATCAGACACAGGTATAGCTGTGACGCTAGCTTAAGAATTTCCAGCACGCTTCAAGATGCAAGGGGTAGTAGTAACACATGGTGGGTGGGCATCATCTAGAGTAGCGGGTGGAGGACGACTAGATTGTACCTGAGCTGAAGATCCAGGTAGCTGAACACTACTAGGAGGACAGGAGGGAGTCGCTTTCGTTCTTCGCCTAGGCTTACGACGCTTCTTCGATACACGGACGGGCTGTTTCACACCTCTATCGCTGCTTTGCTGGTCTGGCCAGAAAAGGCTCACCGAGAAACCCAAATTTGTCTGCTTCGCAGTCCATTGAGCCTGCTCCAATGAAAGCTTACACTCCTGCAGTTGAATGCAGACAGATAAGGGCAGTCCAGCTTCCTGGAGACTCACGTAGTAACCCTCTATAACAGACACACGAATTCGGTCACCGGTCGCCATTTAATTTGGAGATGAAGAAAGAATTTGTTTTGCCAGTCAACAAATGAAACAGACAAATACTACCTACAAAAGAACGGACACATTCACTAAACAACAAAGACTACAAAATGGAGAGGGGGTTTACGTAGAACAAAGACAAGTGTTAACTATCCATCAAAGCCTAACCTAATTGTCACTCTACTACAACTGTGGCAGTTCATTTGATGTGACAGGTAAAACAGATGCTTTTTGTTGATCTCCATACACATGTACGTTCATGCATACTAAGCCTCCATAAATGCGTGACGAACTTCCATACTTGCGTGCTGAACCGACATAGATGTGTGATCATCAGCACACATCTATGGAGGTTCAGCACGCATCTATGGCGGCTCAGCATACAACTATGGCAGTTCATTTGATATGACAGGCAAACAAGTTCTTTGTTCATGTCCATACATGTATGTACGACCCTTCATACTATGCTTCCATGTAATGTGTGTTAAACTTCCACAGATGCATTCTGATCAGCGCGCATCTGAGGAGGTTCAGCACACAACTATGGCAGTTAATTTTTGTGACAGGCAAAATACGCTATTTGTTCATCTCCATACACGTATGTACAATGTTCATGCATACTAAGCCTTTGTAGATGCATGCTGAACTTCCATACTTGCGTGCTGAACCTCTATAGAAGTGTGATTAGCACGCATCTATGGAGGAGGTTCAGCACACAACTATGGCAGTTCATTTGATGACAGGCAAAACAGATGCTCTTCGTCTCACATGTAAAACGTTCATGCATACTAAGCCTCCATAAATGCGTGCTGAATTTCCATACGTGCGTGCTGAACCGCCATAGATGTGTGATCATCAGCACACATCTATGAAGGTTCAGCACGCATCTATGGAATCTCAGCACAACTATGGCAGTTCATTTGATGACAGGCAAAACAAATTCTTTGTTCATCTCCATACACGTATGTACGACCCTGCATACTAAGCTTCCATAATAATGTGTGCTGAACCTTCACAGATGTATTCTGATCAGCGCGCATCTGTGGAGGTTCAGCAAACAACTATGGCAGTTAATTTTTGTGACAGGCAAAATAGATGCTATTTGTTAATCTTCATGCGCAGGTACGATGTTCATGCATACTAAGCCTTTGTAGAGGCATACTGAACTTCCATACTTGCGTGCTGAACCTCTATAGGTGTAATCATCAGCACACATCTAAGGGGGTTCAGCACGCATCTATGGAGGTTCAGCACACAACTATGGCAGTTCATTTGGTGTGACAGGCAAAACGGATGCTCTTCATCTCCATATACGTATGTACAACGTTCATGCATACTAAGCCTCCATAAATGCGTGCTGAATTTCTATACGTGCATGCTGAACCGCCATAGATGTGTGATCATCAGCACACATCTATGAAGGTTCAGCACGCATCTATGGAGGCTCAGCACACAACTATGGCAGTTCATTTGTTGACAGGCAAAACAAATTTTTTGTTCATCTCCATACACGTATGTACGACCCTGCATACTAAGCTTCCATAATGTGTGCTGAACCTTCACAGATGCATTCTGATCAGCGCGCATCTGTGGAGGTTCAGCACACAACTATGGCAGTTAATTTTTGTGACAGGCAAAATAGACACTATTTGTTCATCTTCATATGCGTAGGTACGATGTTCATGCATACTAAGCCTTTGTAGAGGCATGCTGAACTTCCATACTTGCGTGCTGAACCTCTATAGGTGTAATCATCAGTACACATCTAAGGAGGTTCAGCACGCATCTATGGAGGTTCAGCACACCTATGGCAGTTAATTTGGTGTGAATGGCAAAACATGCTGTTCGTCTCATACACATATGTAAAACGTTCATGCATACTAAGCCTCCATAAATACGTGCTGAATTTCCATACGTGCTTGCTGAACCGCCATTGATGTGTGATCATCAGCACACATCTATGAAGGTTCAGCACGCATCTATGGAGGCTCAGCACACAACTATGGCAGTTCATTTGATGACAGGCAAAACAAATTCTTTGTTCATCTCCATACACGTATGTACGACCCTGCATACTAAGCTTCCATAATAATGTGTGCTGAACCTTCACAGATGTATTCTGATCAGCGCGCATCTGTGGAGGTTCAGCAAACAACTATGGCAGTTAATTTATGTGACAGGCAAAATAGATGCTATTTGTTAATCTTCATGCGCAGGTACGATGTTCATGCATACTAAGCCTTTGTAGAGGCATACTGAACTTCCAAACTTGCGTGCTGAACCTCTATAGGTGTAATCATCAGCACATATCTAAGGGGGTTCAGCACGCATCTATGGAGGTTCAGCACACAACTATGGTAGTTCATTTGGTCTGAAAGGCAAAACGGATGCTCTTCATCTCCATATACGTATGTACAATGTTCATGCATACTAAGCCTCCATAAATGAGTGCTGAATTTCTATACGTGCGTGCTGAACCGCCATAGATGTGTGATCATTAGCACACATCTATGAAGGTTCAGCACGCATCTATGGAGGCTCAGCACACAACTATGGCAGTTCATTTGTTGACAGGCAAAACAAACTCTTTGTTCATCTCCATACACATATGTACGACCCTGCATACTAAGCTTCCATAATGTGTGCTGAACCTTCACAGATGCATTCTGATCAGCGCGCATCTGTGGAGGTTCAGCACACAACTATGGCAGTTGATTTTTGTGACAGGCAAAATAGACACTATTTGTTCATCTTCATATGCGTAGGTACGATGTTCATGCATACTAAGCCTTTGTAGAGGCATGCTGAACTTCCATACTTGCGTGCTGAACCTCTATAGGTGTAATCATCAGTACACATCTAAGGAGGTTCAGCACGCATCTATGGAGGCTCAGCACACAACTATGGCAGTTCATTTGGTGTGAACGGCAAAACATGCTGTTCGTCTCATACACGTATGTAAAACGTTCATGCATACTAAGCCTCTATAAATACGTGCTGAATTTCCATACGTTCTTGCTGAACCGCCATTGATGTGTGATCATCAGCACACATCTATGAAGGTTCAGCACGCATCTATGGAGGCTCAGCACACAACTATGGCAGTTCATTTGATGACAGGCAAAACAAATTCTTTGTTCATCTCCTTACATGTATGTACGACCCTACATACTAAGCTTCCATAATGTGTGCTGAACCTTCACAGATACATTCTGATTAGCGCGCATTTGTGGAGGTTCAGCACACAACTATGGCAGTTGATTTTTGTGACAGGCAAAATAGACGCTATTTGCTCATCTCCATACTTTAGGTATGATGTTCATGCATACTAAGCCTTTGTAGAGGTATGCTGAACTTCCATACTTGCGTGCTGAACCTCTATAGGTGTAATTATCAGCTCACATTTAAGGAGGTTCAGCACGCATCTATGGAGGTTCAGCACACAACTATGGCAGTTCATTTGGTGTGACAGGCAAAACAAATTCTTTGTTCATCTCCATACACGTATGTATGACCCTGCATACTAAGCTTCCATAATAATGTGTGCTGAACCTTCACAGATGCATTCTGATCAGCGCGCATCTGTGGAGGTTCAGCACACAACTATGGCAGTTAATTTTTGTGACAAGGCAAAATAGACGCTATTTGTTCATCTCTATACGTGTAGGTATGATGTTCATGCTTACTAAGCCTTTGTAGATGCATGCTAAACTTCCATACTTGCGTGCTGAACCTCCGTAGGTGTAATCATCAGGTTCAGTACGCATCTATTGAGGTTCAGCACACAACTATGGTAGTTCATTTGGTGTGACGCAAAACAGATGCTCTTTGTTCATCTCCATATACGTATGTACAACGTTAGTGCTAACTAAGCCTCCATAGATGCGTTCTGAACTTCCATACATGCGTGCTGAACCACCATAGATGAGTGATCATCAGCACACATCTATGAAGGTTCAGCACGCATCTATGGAGGCTCAGCACACAACTATGGCAGTTCATTTGATGACAGGCAAAACAAATTCTTTGTTCATCTCCATACACGTATGTACGACCCTGCATACTAAGCTTCCATAATAATGTGTGCTGAACCTTCACAGATGCATTCTGATCAGCGCGCATCTGTGGAGGTTCAGCACACAACTATGGCAGTTAATTTTTGTGACAAGGCAAAATAGACGCTATTTGTTCATCTCTATACGTGTAGGTATGATGTTCATGCTTACTAAGCCTTTGTAGATGCATGCTAAACTTCCATACTCGCGTGCTGAACCTCCATAGGTGTAATCATCAGTACACATCTAAGGAGGTTCAGTACGCATCTATGGAGGTTCAGCACACAACTATGGTAGTTCATTTGGTGTGACGCAAAACAGATGCTCTTTGTTCATCTCCATATACGTATGTACGTTAGTGCTAACTAAGCCTCCATAGATGCGTTCTGAACTTCCATACATGCGTGCTGAACCGCCATAGATGAGTGATCATCAGCACACATCTATGAAGGTTCAGCACGCATCTATGGAGGCTCAGCACATAATTATGGCAGTTCATTTGATGACAGGCAAAACAAATTCTTTGTTCATCTCCATACACGTATGTACGACCCTGCATACTAAGCTTCCATAATAATGTGTGCTGAACCTTCACAGATGCATTCTGATCAGCGCGCATCTGTGGAGGTTCAGCACACAACTATGGCAGTTAATTTTTGTGACAAGGCAAAATAGACGCTATTTGTTCATCTCTATACGTGTAGGTATGATGTTCATGCTTACTAAGCCTTTGTAGATGCATGCTAAACCTCCATACTTGCGTGCTGAACCTCCATAGGTGTAATCATCAGTACACATCTATGGAGGTTCAGCACATATCTATGGCGGCTCAGCTCACAACAATGGCAGTTCATTTGGTGTGACAGGCAAAACAAATTCTTTGTTCATCTCCATTATATTACACGTATGTATGACCCTGCATACTAAGCTTCCATGTATGTGTGCTGAACCTTCATAGATGCATGCTGATCAGAGCGCATCTGTGGAGGTTCAGTACACAACTATGGCAGTTTATTTTTATGTGACATAGGCAAAACTGATGCTATTTGTTCATCTCCATACACATATGTACAACATTCATGCATATAAACCTCCATAGTAGGCCAGAGCTAAATATTCTGGAATAAAAATAATTTAGAATAAAGGGTCAATTTTTAAATGTTGAATAATCGGTAAGAAAAACGAAAATTCGGATTGTACAGGCACATTTTTAACATCTACGTGTAACCAAAATTTTCTTGCTTTACGGTACAGGCTGTTTTACGATGTGGCATAAGCAAAGCCGATGCTCTTCGTTCATCTCCTTACATGTACGTAACTTGACTAGTTTCCCCGACATATTGTGTTCCACATTTCTTACAAGAAATCAAGTAGATAACATGCTTTGTCTCACAATTTATTGTATCGCTATTACTATTGACCTTGTATTGTTTACCCGTAACATTACTTGTAAAACTGTCCCTTCCACAATATACTTACATGTTTTACATCTATTTTCCCAGATTTAGTTACTGTACAGCTATGTTTGGCCTGGGTATCATCCACCATGTCACTTTCCGATGAAACAGGCTTTGCGAACATCATTTCATTATCACAGGACCTTATCTTGCTAATTTTTTGGGTTATATCTTTCTTTAACTCTTTACCGACCGTTGAATTACGCATTACGTTATTTCCGTGACCATAAGAAATTAATCAGTTGCACGTGGCACAACGGTACATAGCGTCTGCTACTGTAACTGAAAACTAAGCCAGAATTGGACTGGATACTACACAGAATCGGAGAGAAGAGTCCCCGCGCTTCGTTTTGATGGCAGATTTGTTTGTTTTTGGTATACAGAAAGCCATGAACAGCAGCGGACAAAAAACGGAAGGTAAGCGTACAATAGCGATAGGCAGATAATTGAGCTGATACAATAAAAAATACTTGCCGTAGGAACTAGGTAGCTTTTAACAATAATGTACGGGTTCATATAGGATGCCTGGGACTGAATAGCATGTACTTTCGTCGCTCTTGGGGCTTGTTTTTGCTGTAGACACACCCCCCCGGTTGTGAGAATCGATCACCGTGTTGCCATAGAATAGGCACGGTGTTGTGCATTCTCACGGGTCTGTACCAGCATTGCAGGCACTGTATGTTGTTGTGCAGGCTTCTCATATATGTCTCTTCCTCTGTAGGCTTTTCCACCTCCCAGATGTACCAGTATCTGTCGGAATGTAACACAATTTTATAGCGATAGCCAATATCAATTTGTTTTACCGGCACTTACCCCAGGATACAGCTCACTGAGACAGCCAGAGTGGATGTCCATGCCATTGCCAGATCCACCGACGGGTTCTAGAAACTAGTTGGTGGTTTGCAGAATTGCTAGCAATACTTTGAAGCCTAGAATATCAACCGCTTCTTGTGTGTTTACTAACCAGCTGTTGTTCATTGTACAGTATCTCGCGACTTGCAGAGGAAGCCCCTGTAAAATTACACCAAAATGAAAGGATTAATTCATTATGACATCGTCAAACCGTTTGGGACTCTCCCTTGCATGCCGTTTCGCCGCTAGAGCTCGATCGTTCTTCATGACGGCATATGCCGTCATTGGTCGTTTGACGCACATTGCGTCATGACGGCAAACGCCGTCATTGGTCGGTAAAGAGTTAAAGGACTAGGGTATGAGTCCATCATAAAATGTCGCCGCTATCATAAAATGCATGAAATAAAGAGTGAGTACCAACACAAGAAACGTTGGGGCAATAAAGCCACCAAGCACAGGACTGAAAGCTGAGTAAACACATGAAAACTAGAAGGGCATCTCTATCCAAACTCAATGCACTCATTGCAGTAGCACGTACAACACGTAAAAGTAAAGGGGGCGAAAATGTTAAAAAGGGTTATGTAAACATACGATGAATGTGTGTGTAAGGTATTGCATCAAAATATTCATTAGCACCAGCAAAAACTTCCTTCAAGTTGAATAACAGGCCATATTCAATTGATTAATTGAGTAGGGTCACTGAATAATAGGGAAAAAGCAAGAACAAAGAATTTAAATAATAGGCAATTTGAATGAATAATCAGCTCAGGCCTACTCTATGGATGCGTGCTCAATTTCCATACTTGCGTGCTGAACTTCCATAGATGTGTGATCATCAGCACGCATCTATGGAGGTTCAGCATGCACCTATGGAGGAGGTTCCGCACACAACTATGGCAGTTCATTTGATGTGACAAGCAAAACAGATGCTCTTTGTTCATCTCCATACATGTATGTACAACGTTCATGCATACTAAGCCTCCATAGATGTGTGCTGAACTTCCATACTTGCGTGCTGAACTTCTATAGATGTATGATCATCAGCATGCATCTATGGAGGTTCAGCATGCATCTATTGAGGAGGTTCAGCACACAACTATGGCAGTTCATTTTTATGTGACGGGCAAAACTGAGGCTCTTTGTTCATCTCCATACACATACCGTAGAATACGTATCAAGCACCCATGGGATCGAGAACCTTGGAATGCCGCGGAAGAGGGGGGTGGGCGCTTACTATGTATTCGTCCGCAAACGGCATGTAGTATCTACCCACCACCCAGGAAGTGAGGAATCTTCACCATAACATATTTTCCACCATACTATCATACCATTCAGGTGAAGTAAACTTATAACTAAAACGCAAGGAGTGAACTCGAGCAATAAAATTCGAACAGCTCCGGCCTACTTCATAGATGTGTGCTCAATTTCCATACTTGCGTGCTGAACTTCCATAGATGTGTGATCATCAGCACGCATCTATGGAGGTTCAACATGCATCTATAAAGGAGGTTCCGCACACAACTATGGCAGTTCATTTGATGTGACATAGGCAAAACAGATGCTTTGTTCATTTCCATAATATACTATGTACAACGTTCAAATCAGCACGTATCTATGAAGGTTTAGCGCACACTAGGGCAGTTCATTTTTATGTGACAGGCAAAACAGATGCTTTGTTCATCTCATACACGTATGTACAACGTTCATGCATACTAAGCTTCCATACATATACCAGGTACTGGCTGAACTTTCAACTTTCAGAGTCTGGCAAGAGCAATCAGTTTTATTTGTAGGTTTATATATACCTCCACCTATAGCATTACTCTTGGCAAATAAACATCACTATAACAGCTACACAGATTGTTTCTTTGATGGAGTCAAGGCACGTGCCACACCCTAGCCCAGACTTTGTGTTTAGCACGTGTTAAAAACAGTATAGTCTTGTCTTTATCCGCTTTGTACATGCACAGCAAAGTCTTTTGACCCTTTCCTGTGAAGCTTAGTATGCATGGTCATATACATACGTGTATGGAGATGAACAAAAAGAATCTGTTTTACCTGTCACATCATCAGCACACATCTATGGAGGTTCAGCACACATCTATGGAGGTTCAGTGCACATCTATGGAGATTCAGCACACAACTATGGCAGTTCATTTTATGTGACAGGCAAACAGAGGCTCTTTGTTCATCTCCACACACACCACAGAGTACGTATCAAGCACCCATGGGATCAAGAACCTTGGAATGCCGCAGAGAGGGTGGGCACTTACTATGTATCTGCCCGCAAACGGCATGATTGTAGTATCTGCCACCACCCTGGAAGCGAGGAATCTTCACATAATATCATACCATCCAAGTGAAGTAAACTTATAACTAAAGCGCATTGAGCGAACTTAAACAGTAAAATTCGATCTTTAGTGTGCTTTTGTTGGAATACCGGACTAGCTACATTGTATATTTCACAGTTATCTGCGCACTTTTATAGCTATTCTAATACATAAGCTTCAATAGTTGTCTAATTAAAGAGGACTATACTACCTTTTCCTCATTTTGCATTGTGCATTTGCAAAGTGTTTAAGTGGGCAGATACTACGCGAATAAATGTAGTCCTTGCTGAAAGTTGACGCTGAAGAGGGGGTGGGCACTTAATACATGATGGGCACTTGATATGTACTCTACGGTATGTACAATGTTCATGCATGCTAAGCCTCCATAGATGTGTGCTGAACTTCCATACTTGCGTGCTGAACCTCCATAGAAGTGTGATCCATCAGCATGCATCTATGGATGTTCAGCACGCATCTATGGAGGAGGTTCAGCACAACTATGGTAGGTCATTTTTATGATGTAACACAGCAGAATAGATTCTCTTTGTTCATCTCCATACACGTATGTACGACCCTGCATACTAAGTTTTACAGATACGTGCTGAACCTCCTCAGATGTGTGCTAATCAGCACGTATCTATGAAGATTTAGCGCACACTATGGCAGTTCATTTTTATGTGACAGGCAAAACAGATGCTTTGTTCATCTCATACACGTATGTACAATGTTCATGCATACTAAGCTTCCATACATATACCAGGTACTGGCTGAACTTTCAACTTTCAGAGTCTGGCAAGAGTAATCAGTTTTATTTGTAGGTTTATATATACCTCCACCTATAGCATTACTTTTGGCAAATAAACATCACTATAACGGCTACACAGATTGTTTCTTTGATGGAGTCAAGGCACGTGCCACACCCTAGCCCAGACTTTGTGTTTAGCACGTGTTAAAAACAGTAGTCTTGTCTTTATCCGCTTTGTACATGCACAGCAAAGTCTTTTGACCCTTTGCTGTGAAGCTTAGTATGCATGGTCATATACATACGTGTATGGAGATGAACAAAAAGAATCTGTTTTACCTGTCACATCATCAGCACACATCTATGGAGGGTCAGCACGCATCTAGGGAAGTTCAGCACACATCTATGGAGGTTCAGTGCACATCTATGGAGATTTAGCACACAACTATGGCAGTTCACTTTTATGATGTGCATAGGCACACTATGTGTAATGTTCATGCATACTAAGCCTCCATATTAAACCTCCATAGATGTGTGCTGAACTGCCATACTTGCGTGCTGACCCTCCATAGATGTGTGCTGATGATGTGACAGGTAAAACAGATTCTTTTTGTTCATCTCCATACACGTATGTGTGGCACGTGCCTTGACTCCATCAAAGAAACAATCTGTGTGTGTGCGTGCTGAACCTCCATAGATGTGTACTCATCAGCATGCATCTATGGAGGTTCAGCACACAACTATGGCAGTTCATTTGATGTGACATAGGCAAAACAGATTCTCTTTGTTCATCTCAATACATGTACGTATGTACGACTATGCATGCTGAACCTCCATTGATGCGTGCTGATCAGCGCGCATGTATGGAGGTTCAGCATACAACTATGGTAGTTCACTTTAATGTAACATAGGTAAAACAGATGCTCTTAATCTCTATACACGTATGTACGATGTTCATGCATACTATGCTTCCATAGATGCGTGCTGATCAGCACACATCTACCGAGGTTCAGCAAGCACCCATGGCAGTTCAGAATGCAAATATGGAGGTTCAGCACACTACTATGGCAGTTCATTTTTAACTTATTGCGCATGGGAAGCCACTTAAGTTGCTCGTATTCAATAATTTTTTGCGTGTAGCCTATGTGGAAGGCCACCAAAGTGGCACTTTCCTTAGTGGAGAACCTTCTATTATTAGAAACAGGCTGTATTTACAAGTCGATATACATAGCCTAAATTCTGGAAGTCATTTCGAGCAACTAACGCACGGGTACCAGCCAGATCATCAATACACGGTACATAGTCCACAGATATAAAAGTGTTTTCTTGTAGCGCTGAATAGTTTAGGCCTTGAGCAAGCCGCAGAGGAGTGGTCTGATTACTGATTAGAAAAAGTACCAGACATTTTAAAATATATACACTGCCAATCAATAATACTGAATAAAGTAAAAAGCCCAAGATGGTCGGTTTTAGCTGAGAGGGTCACATGTAGATGCCTGCAATATAATAAACCTATGCGAAGCGCTCATTTACAGGCTTACATACGTGTTTACGCTTATATTAGCCTTTGGCATAGGGAAATCCCCTCCTATGGTCATACACTTGTTTGACCATACCTCTGTGATGTAACTGCCAAACACTACACTCATACCCTTAGTACACTAAATTGACAATTATGATGTGTAGATAGATCGCATGAGTGACATTACAATCGCATGCAATGAGTTAAACCACTGCATTGAGTCCACTATTGAGCCCACTATGAATAGTCAGGTTCTTTCACTTTATATACTGTATAATATTGTTCAATGTCTTCAAGGCTATCGACAGAGAGGTCCTTCTATGCATGGCGCAAGGGGATTGACTACAGTGTAGTAGTCTCCTTCAGGGCATGGCAATACAATGCAGAGACACAGCTTCAAATGCCAAAGCACAGAAAAGCACAGATAGAAGCAAAGTGGTATTTATTCCAATGGATCTAAATAGTGCTTCCGCTTTAAGTTGCTGTCCTTGAGTGGAGTAGCCCAAGTTTGTTGTCCAGTCGGAGATCACTAATCCTCTGTCTCTGTTAATATTTGAGTGGGATTTCCATCAAATTCTAGCCCTAGCATTAACCTTTAACGTAATGCCATACTGTAAGGGTCAAAGTCTTGATCAGCCAACTTACCAGAAATTGACAAAATAGCACTGGTAGGAGCACATTACCAGGAATTGACAAAATAGCACTGGTAGAAGCACATAATGTCATAGAAAAACCAAAGAGAGTATAGGTGCTAGAAGCTTCAACCTGAGAGATCCCACAGCAGCTCTGTTACTATTTTGGGCATACACATGCTACAGTCTGCTAGCTTGTGGGTGGCTTGAAACAAGTTACAGCCTTCTAGTAAAGTGACACTATACCCTACAATGATCAGCGATTCCAACAAGGTTGCCTACAACTCTTAAGACATCAAACCCAACGGTGATTACTGCCATGTTTGACTAAACAGGTGCTGGCTGAACTTTCCACCCTTAGAGTCTGGCAAGAGTAATCAGTTTTATTTGTAGGTTTATATTATACCTCCACCTATAGCATTACTCTTGGCAAATAAACATCACTAACGGCTACGCAGGTTGTTTCTTTGATGGAGTCAAGGCACGTACCACACCCTAGCCCAGACTTTGTGTTTAGCATGTGTTAAACAAATATAGCCCGAAAAACAGTAGTCTTGTCTTTATCCGCTTTGTACAGCAAAGTCTTTTCGCCCTTTGCCGTGAAGACGGGCCAGTACTAGCTAATACATGGCTCTTTGCGTGGGTACGTTGCTACAATTTTCGAATTAGGGACGTCTACCTGATGTCTACCCTGCAGTTGCGCACGTGATAAAATCGACCAGGCCCCTCCCCTCCCAACAATGGTGTGTGAATAGCAAGCATCCACTCAAGAGTGCTCGTTATCACTGCTGCACTAATTCGAGTTCTTTGAAAACGCTATGCCAAAAAGGCACTACCCGAGGGTAAATCATGCCCGTTCGTGTTGAAATCTTTCTAATTGCTATCACCTGTTATTGTGCTAGTCTGGATGAAAGAAGAGTTTGGTACTTCAGAAATATTCTTTAGCAGTGCTGACAGTCTGGTTTGTGATGACAACGCTTGAGAACAACTGGTAGGGCTCATATTAGCCCTAGACTACACCTACAGCAGAGTTCTGAACATTTCATTTTATACACATTTAATGGAGACACCATTTTTTTAGGTGCCATCTCTACATATAGAGTACTGCCGTACTCCATGATTAGGTTGTATCCACGCACAGTTTGTATCTGAGTTGTGTGATTAATCAAAGGTGATGTCACTTCTCCCATGAAAACTAGAAGAGCATCTCTATAATCCAAATTCAATGCACTCCTTGAGTAGCACGTAGTTATAATACAACAAACATGGAAAAATACAATCTGTTAAAAAAGGGGCAAAAGGGTTTAAAGGGGGCTTGAAAAGGTTAACTTAATTAAAAAACTTCAAAAGGGAATGTGTTTGTATCACTGTATACATGCCACACAAAATAGATTAAGGGATCTAACCATAAACAACGGTAGCTTGAGTTACTACCTCAGTGCAGGTGGCTCTGTTTCTGTCCGTCAGCTTGCCAGCTTGATTCCTTCCCTACAGGTGCAGTGCCTGAGCAAGCCCTACCGGTGGAAAGAATCTCAAGTATGAATTTCAAATAGGTAATACATTTGTCTCATGCACGTGTCTCCCTTTCACACCCACGTGGGGCCGAGGACATCCCCTGTCAGCCAACCCCTATTTACACGCATTCCCTATAATAGTGTGGGGGACATGCACGTGTTCATCCTCCCCCTCCCCTGCCCACAGCTAAGCCTTATCTGCAGTCCTCATTGCTTTTTATTGTAAAATGGATGCATAAACAGATGCAAGCATAATTACTAATTACATATAATACTGCTGTAATTTTGTTTTCTTTTCCACAGATGGAGTGATATAAAGTGCTGAACTAAGGTTGTATTGTACATGCATGTGAAGGTCATATTTGTTTATTTTATTGATTAAGTCATCAGATCCACTTTGTCATTCAAGGATTGAAAATTGGGCTTGTACCAGAATTATTTACGACCCTGTGTCTTTAATGAATCACTAGCTATCATATAAATTTTAGCCGCAAACTCCCGGGACATTGGAAACTGATTCTGGGCCAGAGTGTTCACACTAATTTCCTGAATAACATTAGGAAATTTGGAATACACAGATCATACCTTTATCTCTGCTCTTAGGAATCATATTTTGCTCCACTTGTCATGATTGGTAGCCTGCAGGTAATATCATCAATCAATACTTTAACGTTAGTTCTGTCCGTGTGTCTGTGCGTGCGTGCGTGAGTGTGTAACGGATGTGACGTCACTAATGAACCTCGATTGCGCGAGAAGGTCGTGGCGTCATTACACCGTACTCGCGCACTTTGGCCGCTCCATGTGTTGAAATCATGGGACATGTGAGACGCTCTGACAACCGACGGGATCATGACGGCCTCAAATGAGCACTTCGAGGGCACTCTATCACAAAGGTTAGTAGCTAGATAGTCATGTAAGCATGCACAACTGTAGTAATCTGCTTAGTACGCTAGACAAACAAGGACAATGTGCATTAAATGGAGTCAGTGCCATTCGCCTGCATTCCTGTACATGTAGGCTATGGCTGTGAAGAGCTAGGCTTCGGTCCTAGCTTACCTGTTTTGTTTTGTAGTTCTTTGCAGTCTTTACTTAGAGTTTAGTTCTTTGCAGTCTTTACTTAGAGTTTACCACTGCCTCCACATGGCTCAGGCATAGGTTATATACGTACATTATCTCAATGTAGAGCTCTGTCAGGAACATGTCAGCTACACTATAGTCTACTGTCACATGGTAGATGCTCAACAAAGTGCTTTGGCTGTTGAAAGAACATGGTGTGCACACATGCTATGCACTTTTCCCACTGTGATGGTCAATTTTCACCACAAAAGAAGTCAGCAGCACTACTGTCATTGGCTGATGCTAAATGTTCCATAATCACATCACATCGCATAGAAGTAGCACTTTTCATTTCTATCCGTAGACAGAGCGAGCGAGTTCAAAAAGCGCAACTGCTTGTATATATTACATGTACATGATTATACAGTATATTATAGCTTTGCAAATTGTTGTTTGTAGCACATCCCTAGACTAATTAGTATGGTACTTGCCTTCAAAGTCTGCATTGTTTGTAGCTATATACCCGTTTTTGCTGAATTTGAGCCTTGTACCAAAGGCCGTGATGCAAACTGGAGGGCTTTGCATTTTTTTACGTAGCTACTCTTGTGATTGTAGTCACTCGTAAAAAGTGAGATATTTTCCTAATAATAAGAGTAGAATCACACAAAACATCAAAAGCAGCTGCTTTACAACTGTCAACCTCATCCTGGGGAATATGAGTATTGCCCTGCTGACATAGCAAGCATTGCTTGAATATTCTAGAGTCAGCGCCCCTGACAGGATGGCTTTCTGAGCTACAAGTCTAATTATTAGTAGTTGTCCCAATGTACTCTCACAATCGCCCTCAGAAGTCTTCTTTATAGACTAAGCGATTGGAAATCAACATTATCTCATGCATCTCACTGCAGGCTGTTGCAATGCAGACATAGCAGAGCGTTCAGACTTTAGTAATTATTATTATTGTGTTAAGAACTAACCGCACTCCCAAGTGTAAAGACTTCGAGTGAACAGAGATGCGAGTGAGCATTGATACGGGTGAACGGAGAAACACGTGTATATTACTACATTCTTAGGGGGATGCAAACCACGTACATATTACACTTGTGCTACCCAAATTTTTTCTCTAGGTTCTGATGGCTATGTAACTGCAGCTACGTTCAACGTACTACATATATACAGCCATTACCATATTATTTTATGTTAGCCATGTTCCCAAGTTTCCCTGCACAGTTCTTGTGCATGCAAGGGGAAGGCCTGAGGATGTATATTCTCCAGTGCATGAGACATAGCGGCTATGGATGCAGGAAGGCTGATTCTCTTGCTCTACCATCCGTATACAGCCATCTCAGCAATTTGAAGGCACCAATATTTCGATGGCTACACTAAGACAGAGAAGTATGCTGTATGCAGCGAGAGTGAGATTCTTTTTAAGTGTAGGGGGCAGTACATTGGTGGTAGCAAACTCTTAAACAGAAGGAATACGCTGGATATAAAGAGGAGCGATATTCACTGCTATCTTTTTCTATTTCACATTGCATCATGGGACCAAGAATGATGGTGGCCTTCTCGTGAGACGGATGCCAGTGCAACAACAGGACGGGGTGATAGACTATGATCTCTTCAATTGCATACCATGCCTCTCATGGAAACAGCGTAGCTGCATTAAAGCTAGACCAACAGCAGCTGAGACAACAGTTATCTGCTTTGCAAAGCAGCAACCACAAGCAAGAGATAGCACGACTTGTGAAAAAGTATTCAAAGCTTTTATCTATAGCTGGTAGACTAACATGTATTACTCTGTAGTGGTGAGCAATACTATGACACTATATTACTGTAGGCTATAGCTATTGCACAGCAACACCCAAGCTAGCCACAAGGGGCACCGTTGAAACGTCACTGAGAGTCCTGACCCTATTTAATGCACATCCGGTCAGGGCTAGGCTTGTCTAGTAGTTAGTTTTATTCATTTATCTACACTTACAGGACTACATACCATTGAATTCGCGCTTGAGACTATCCATTGGCCAAGAGCTAAGCAGTAGTAGCCGTGCAACCAGTTCCATGCATGAGTTCCATTCGCTCGCCAATTACCACGCGCACGCGCTATAATTATACGCGTAGTCTTACTCGCATAATTTTCATTGCGAGATAGTTAGCGTCAAAATGGCTGCCACTCGAAAGGCGGTAGAAGAATTCTCACCGATATCTCAGCAACGAAGAGAGTGCGGAACTTTTCCATTGTTAGTTTTCCTAGAAATGATCCATATATCACTAAAAGAAGGTTTGTTAATCTGTAGAGGCCACGAGTGTCGCTGTGAATTATTTATTTATTTATTTATTTATTTATTTATTTATTTCCTCAAATATCTTTACACTTGGGAGTGTATCATAAACATCAGCCCAGTGAAGTGTTTCAAGTGGTTGCTAAAATAACTCAAGGTGAAAGGACACAATTCTTTCCAATGAGTAACTCATGCATGGTACATGTATAGGTGAAGTAATTCTATCCCATGGGTTACTCGTGAGAATTTACAACATTTACTGGTGTGGGCACCTGAACTTCCACCTGGAAATAGGCAGATATATGAAACCATGCACTGTGCACCCCAGCAATGCCAGGTACCCATTACAGCTGGGTGGGGTGGTGTGTACTTGTGACATGAGATGGTATAATCACACCAAATGAAAGAATAGACAGTCACAGGCGGGATTCCCACCACCAACCCCCCTTGGGTTGTGAGTCCAGTGCTCTAACCACTACCCCGTCGTGACACCCACACACACACACACACTCACACACACACACAAACACACACACACACACACACGCACACACACGCACACACACACACACACACACACACACACACACACACACACACACACACACACACACACACACACACACCATAGATGATATACTTCCGTATAATCTATGCACACACGCACACACATATGCAGATTACTGTATGCTGTGCATGCACAAGGAGGGTTAACAGCAGCAGGTGGGTTACTTTGATCTGGTGGTTGACACATGTTGCTAAGCATCTCTTGTTGAGGCAAGACTAATTACTACTAACTAGATCATGTAGACTGGCCACAGTAATATCATGGCTTCTAAGTGAGGTATGACTGTCTAAACTTGAGCCACTCTGCTTTTCATGCATGCCAGTATCTTTTTTTGTCAGTCTTTGCTAAGTCTCACCGCGTGGGTAAGTCTTATCGTGTTAGACTACATGAATAAACTTTAAAGTTTTCTCTCAGGTGAACAGCCAATGCAGACAACAGACTACCACCATAGTAAGCATGGAGTTTAGATCGCACCGTAAGGGCTGTGGCGATTACTTAAATCATATCTTTACAAGAGGGGAAAAACCTAATGCGCAATGACACTATACATAGTCTGTGAACAGCCCCACTGTAACAGACACGCCAAGACGTATATAGTCTCCTGCCCAGTCCACATGAGACTAGCCAAGACAGTGAATGAGCCTAGAAGCTGGCTCATCAAATTTTGCAGAATCCATATAATAACGGTCACTTTGTGCGGCCTCCGTCAAGCTTAATTGCATGCTGATAACTGCTACTAAATACGATAACTGAATCAGTTAGATCACAGATAAGTAGTTGGTTAGATCTGCTTGGAAGAGCTTGCGACAGGCTTCTAGGAGCGGTGACTGTGTATCTGGCGTACTAACCCCGCTGCAGCAAACATGAAGGTCTTGGTCATTGTGGTGGTTCTGGGATTCCTGGCCGCATCTGTACGTAGCGACGTGACGAGCGACGAGTGCCAAATTTGCCTGCAAGTGTGTTCGCAAACATGCGTAGCTCTCAGTTGTCTGGTCTGCTCAACAGTTTGTGCTGTGGAGTGCGCAAAAATGGTAGGTTCGATATTCGCCAAAGCTAGTTGCGTGCGTATATTATTATGCTTGCTTGCATGCAAACTTGTACGTCGTCCTATTAGTGGTAGCGGGAAGTTTGCCTTGGGTAGATTTTATACGGCCGTGCGCATTATTTTCGCAAAAAGCCTGTTAACGGCTGCGGGAAAAACTCGACGGCTTTTTTTTTTTTCTAGCGCCAGTTTAATGTCAAAAGAAAACGAGTAGTGAACAGTGAGTGAGAGAGCGAGGGAAAGCCAGAGGGAGGGAGGGAGGGTGAGTGGGAGGGAGGGTGAGAGGGTGAGAGACTCTCGGATCCGCCTATATTGCCGCGCCGTCGAATAGCTACAGCATGCATGCAGCGCGCTGCTGAAAGTGTGTAAATTTAAAGTGTGTACACTGACAATATGTGTAACCGCACCACTACATACTAGATGCCGGTGAATTTCTATACTGACTCCTCATTTTACTTGTATTTATAGAGAGCTACCATGCAGATTGAGAATGGAGAGCTAATGGAATACCCTCATGATTTAAGTAAGTTCATTAGAGATGGCTTGAACAGAGTAATGTGTAACGATGAAATCAATGTGCTGGCACTGAGTGCATAAAGACTCCTCATTTCTATTCAGGAATGGCTGAGCTGCTCTTGATTAATTATGGATATCGGCCAGAAGTCAAGTACATGCAGTGGCCACGGCGCGGGAGGAGACAAATGCACCAGGTACAGAAAGTTACCTTGTAGCAGTGGTGTTCACTACTACTTACGTCTCCCAGTACAAGGCTGCCTGTACTGTGAACAACTTAATTAAGAACATCTCATTGCCTATAGCTACTACAGAGATTTTTACAGCACTAATTCTGAATTGCTTTGCATTCTTAAGAGTATGTACATGAATTTGAAGCCCTAGCAAGTGTCTCAGGCTAGCCAAATTTTGGCCACAGGGATAGTCAGGCAAGTGACTATCACAACCTATGAATAGTTTTGGTGTTTCAGGGACTACATCACTGAAGCTTTTGAAGTTTCATCTAGCAATGTATGGAGAAACAAATTTATGTACTGTATTCAACACTAAAATTCACAGTTGTTGAGTTTATAGGAGAATATTTGCAGCATGCCACTAGCTATGCCAAAAAGCATCCCTCCCTAGTAAATGTTTATAGGTTATGACAGCTACCCTACCAGAACTTAGCTCCGAAGTTTTGTGCCCATACTAGAATGTCAATATATCAAGATTAATTACATGCATGTAGCTAATCATATAATATTGCAGAAATGGTGCTGTGAATAATGAGCAGCTTTGTTACAGGTAGTGAAATATTGTGGTAATTGAACTGCTTGAGGTCACCAAACTGTGTTCTGGGTATCCCACCACCTTAATCCAGTTGCCACAATAGCGCTTCAGCTGGTTTAATAACATGTACATTGCCATATATGGGTAAAGGGGTCCCAACCTTGGATGACGCACTAACCAAACAGATAGAATTTTATTATGTAAAAGTGTCGTCTAATGCAGTGATGAAGGAAACAAGCAAGGATGGTTATGTGCAGTGTATTATATGTAGTTGTATTATTTTCCACAGTGAATCATCTGGTGATGGTGAAGTGCAATATGAAGACAGTTAGGACATGGTGTAGTGAATTGGTTGTATTTGTTATGTTGTAGCTAGCTACACGTATACACACACCTGTTTGCAAGACAATATAATACTGCTCTTTACTTTGAGATATACAATATTTAATAACCACACAGGCTATGCTGTGTAACAGTGTGCATGCAGATATAACAGCGCTGCCTGTGCATGTGAATATGACATGTATAAGTATCCCGTTCCCAGATCTATTGAGTATATCTGTGTTATTCAATGCTGGGAAACCGTCATGATCATGGACATTGATGAGTTCGACATTGAGTCCTCAAATTGACATCTAATGATAGCATTGGATGTGTGGATGATGGATCACGTGCGTGTTAGTGGAGATTCACTGCTGCTATCTCCCAAGTACATGTAGCTATAACTGTCATCCATACTTCACAGCATGCAAGAGACAGAGCCTGATAACTCTACACACCTTATACTAGTGACGGTGAGTTAGATTCCGTCTCTAAACAAAGTATTATTATGAAGTGGACAAGCAAAAATTTCAATAAAGTGGCCCCCGACTAGCATGTACAAGAAACTTCATAATAATCATTGTTATATATTTATACATAGTGTGGTCTCACGTCAATGCTCAAGTCAAAGTGTGGACATTCTCATGGTCAAGGAAAAAATGCATATCCATTGAAAAGTAAGGAATGAAAAGACGGTCAAGATGTTGATTCTGGGATAGGATTGGAGTTGTAATACACAAACTGTACAAGCGGCATGTAGTATCTGCCCACCACCCAGGAAGTGAGGAATCTTCACCATAATATATTTTCTACCATACTATCATACCATCCAGGTGAAGTAAACTTATAACTAAAGCGCATGGAGCAACTCGAGAAATAAAATTCGAACAGCTCAGGCCTACTTCATAGATGTGTGCTCAATTTCCATACTTGCGTGCTGAACTCTCCATAGATGTGTGATCATCAGCACGCATCTATGGAGGTTCAACGCGCATCTGTAAAGGAGGTTTCGCACACAACTATGGCAGTTCTTTTGATGTGACATAGGCAAAACAGATGCTCTTTGTTCATCTCCATATACTATGTACAACTTTCATGCATATAAGCCTCCATAGATGTGTGCTGAACTTCCATAAAAGCGTGATCATCAGCACGCATCTATTGAGGAGGTTCAGCACACAACTACGGAAGTTCACTTGATGTGGCATAGGCAAAATGCGTACTGAACCTCCATAGATGTGTGCTGATCAGCATGTATCTATGGAGGTTCAGTACACAACTATGGCAGTTCATTTATATGTGACAGGCAAAATAGAGGCTCTTTGTTCATCTCCACACACATACCGTAGAGTATGTATCAAGCACCCATGGGATCGAGAACCTTGGAATGCCGTGGAGAGGGTGGGCGCTTACTATGTATTTGTCCGCAAACGGCATGATTGTAGTATCTGCCCACCACCCTGGAAGTGAGGAATCTTCACCATAATATCATACCATCCAAGTGAAGTAAACTTATAACTAAAGCGCATTGAGCGAACTTCAACAGTAAAATTCGATCTTTAGTGTGCTTTAGTTGGAATACCGGAGTAGCTACATTGTATATTACATAAGCTTCAATAGTTGGCTAATTAAAGAGGGCTATACTACCTTTTTCCTCATTTTGCATTGTGCATTTGCAAAGTGTTAGAGTGGGCAGATACTACCAAAAAGTTAACGCTGAAGAGGGGGGTGGGTGCTTAAACATGGTGGGCGCTTGATATGTACTCTACGGTATGTACAACGTTCATGCATGCTAAGCCTCCATAGATGCGTGCTGAACTTCCATACTTGCGTGCTGAACCTCCATAGAAGTGTGATCCATCAGCACGCATCTATGGAGGAGTTCAGCACAACTATGGTAATTCATTTTATGATGTGACATCTCCATACACGCATGTGCGACCCTGCATACTAAGTTTCCATAGATGTGTGCTGAACCTCCACAGATGCGTGCTAATCAGCATGTATCTATGAAGGTTCAGCACACACTATGGCAGTTCATTTTTATGTGACAGGCAAAACAGATGCTTTTTGTTCATCTTATACACGTATGTACAACGTTCATGCATACTAAGCCTCCATACATATACCAGGTGCTGGCTGAGCTTTCAACTTTCAGAGTCTGGCAAGAGTAATCGGTTTTATTTGTACGATTATATTATACCTCCACCTATAGCATTCCTCTTGGCAAATAAACATCACTAACGGCTACGCAGAAAGTTCTTTGATGGAGTCAAGGTACGTGCCACACCCTAGCCCAGACTTTGTGTTTAGCACGTGTTAAATAGAGATAGCCTGAAAAACAGTAGTCTTGTCTTTATCCGCTTTGTACAGCAGTCTTTTCACCCTTTGCCGTGAAGCTTAGTATGCATGGTCGTACATACGTGTATGGAGATGAACAAAAAGAATCTGTTTTACCTGTCACATCATCAGCACGCATCTATGGAGGGTCAGCACGCATCTAGGGAGGTTTAGCACACATCTATGGAGGTGAACTGCCATACTTGCGTGCTGAACCTCCATAGATGTGTAATCATTAGCATGCATCTATGGAGGTTCAGCACACAACTATGGCAGTTCATCTTTATGTGACAGGTAAAACAGATGCTCTTTGTTAATCTCTATACACGTATGTACGATGTTCATGCATACTATGCTTCCATAGATGCGTGCTGATCAGCACGTATCTATGGAGGTTCAGCAGGCACCCATGGAAGTTCGGAATGCAAATATGGAGGTTCAGCACACTACTATGGCAGTTCATTTTTAACTTATTGCGCGCGGGAAGCCACTTAAGTTGGTACCAGCCAGATTATCAATACACGGTACATAGTCTTAGATAGAGCGCTTGCAAGATTGAGTCCTAAGGCTTTTAGTAGCCGTGCTCAATACCCGGACGATCTATCTAGCCACTCTACATCACCATAAGCTTCACTGAAAGCTTCTAGCTACCACGCTAAGGGTTGCTAGTACACTCAACGCTTACCGTCTACACTTCCGGTTCAGAACAGCTGGAAAATTAATGTAGCTACTGGCTTCGTTTGCGTCGATATAGAGACCACACATACCCTTTTACAGCTGGGAGTCGCCAATAGCGGTTTTGTCTACTAATCACTCGCAGCACGTTCTACTCCAAAGCAAATGACACGCACGAGGTAAATTTATTTGCGCACGGTGTAATTTTTGCGTGCAGTGAGTTAAGATGTGACATAGGCAAAACAGATGCATGCTCTTTGTTCATCTCCATACGTGTATGTACGACGTTCGTGCGTGCTGAACCTTCATAGATCTTTGCCAGCTGCAGTTTTACAAAGGCCATAACAGATGCTCTTTGGTCACCACGCGCGTACAAACCATGACAAGCATTTGCTTGTAGTTTGACAACACCAACACAGATATAAAAGTGTTTTCTTGTAGCGCTGAATAGTTTAGGCCTTGAGCAAGCCGCAGAGGAGTGGTCTGATTACTGATTAGAAAAAGTACCAGACATTTTAAAATATATACACTGCCAATCAATAATACTGAATAAAGTAAAAAGCCCAAGATGGTCGGTTTTAGCTGAGAGGGTCACATGTAGATGCCTGCAATATAATAAACCTATGCGAAGCGCTCATTTACAGGCTTACATACGTGTTTACGCTTATATTAGCCTTTGGCATAGGGAAATCCCCTCCTATGGTCATACACTTGTTTGACCATACCTCTGTGATGTAACTGCCAAACACTACACTCATACCCTTAGTACACTAAATTGACAATTATGATGTGTAGATAGATCGCATGAGTGACATTACAATCGCATGCAATGAGTTAAACCACTGCATTGAGTCCACTATTGAGTCCACTATGAATAGTCAGGTTCTTTCACTTTATATACTGTATAATATTGTTCAATGTCTTCAAGGCTATCGACAGAGAGGTCCTTCTATGCATGGCGCAAGGGGATTGACTACAGTGTAGTAGTCTCCTTCAGGGCATGGCAATACAATGCAGAGACACAGCTTCAAATGCCAAAGCACAGAAAAGCACAGATAGAAGCAAAGTGGTATTTATTCCAATGGATCTAAATAGTGCTTCCGCTTTAAGTTGCTGTCCTTGAGTGGAGTAGCCCAAGTTTGTTGTCCAGTCGGAGATCACTAATCCTCTGTCTCTGTTAATATTTGAGTGGGATTTCCATCAAATTCTAGCCCTAGCATTAACCTTTAACGTAATGCCATACTGTAAGGGTCAAAGTCTTGATCAGCCAACTTACCAGAAATTGACAAAATAGCACTGGTAGGAGCACATTACCAGGAATTGACAAAATAGCACTGGTAGAAGCACATAATGTCATAGAAAAACCAAAGAGAGTATAGGTGCTAGAAGCTTCAACCTGAGAGATCCCACAGCAGCTCTGTTACTATTTTGGGCATACACATGCTACAGTCTGCTAGCTTGTGGGTGGCTTGAAACAAGTTACAGCCTTCTAGTAAAGTGACACTATACCCTACAATGATCAGCGATTCCAACAAGGTTGCCTACAACTCTTAAGACATCAAACCCAACGGTGATTACTGCCATGTTTGACTAAACAGGTGCTGGCTGAACTTTCCACCCTTAGAGTCTGGCAAGAGTAATCAGTTTTATTTGTAGGTTTATATTATACCTCCACCTATAGCATTACTCTTGGCAAATAAACATCACTAACGGCTACGCAGGTTGTTTCTTTGATGGAGTCAAGGCACGTACCACACCCTAGCCCAGACTTTGTGTTTCGGTCACAACTAGAATACGATAGAGGCCGGGCATATACGGACTCTGGTCACGTGCTCATATTGGCACTCAGTCACGCCCACCACTTCCCATAGGATGTACAGATATATACGCGTACACGAGCGCTGTACACTCTGCGTGCGGATACACAGCCAGTGATGTACATGTACACTTTGCCAACTACTCGATCAGCCCAGTCTGCAGTCCTGCCAGCTCCAAGTTGTGAATTATGCACCGCGGGGTATGTCTCTGCTAGAGACTTCTAGTTATTATTGTCTTGTGTTACATAAACATCAGCCCAGTGAAGTGTTTCAAGTGGTTGCTAAAATAACTCAAGGTGAAAGGACACAATTCCTTCCAATGAGTAACTCATGGTATAGGTGATGTAATTCTATCTCATGGGTTACTGGTGAGAATTTTACAAGATTTACTGGTGTGGGCACCTGAAGGTCCACCTGGAAATAGGCAGATACATGAGAGCATGCAATGTGCACCCCAGCAATGCCAGGTACCCATTACAGCTGGGTGGGGTGGTGTGTACTTGTGACATGAGATGGTAATCACACCAAATGAAAGAATAGACAGTCACAGGCGGGATTCCCACCACCAACCCCCCTTGGGTTGTGAGTCCAGTGCTCTAACCACTACACCGTCGTGACACCCACCCACACACACACACACTCACTCACACACACACACACACACACACACACACACACACACACACACACACACACACACACACACACACACACACACACACACACACACACACACACACACACACACACACACACACACACCATAGATGATATACTTCCATATAATCTATGCACACATGCAGATTACTGTATAGCCCTTGCTGTGCATGAGCAAGGAGGGTTAACAACAGCAGGTGGGTTACTTTGATCTGGTGGTGCACACATGTTGCTAAGCATCTCTTGTTGAGGCAAGACTAATTACTACTAACTAGATCATGTATACTGGCCACAGTAATATCATGGCTTCTAAGCGAGGTATGACTGTCTAAACTTTTAGCCATGCAGGCTTCCTCTCCAGATTTTATCACCTGGGAAAAAAAATCTTAGGGCCACCTGAGCCAGGGAGTCTGGGGAGACTTGGGCCACTCCACTTTTCATGCATGCAGATTATTAGTATTTTTTCGTCAGCCTTTGCTAAGTTTCATCGCGTGAGTAAGTCTTATCGCGTTAGACTACAGGAATCAACTTCTAGAGTTTTCTCTCAGGTGAACAGCCAATGCAGACAACCGACTACAAACACAAAAGTAATCTTTTCTCCAGTATGAGTTTGAGAACACATCAAAACAGATATCAAAAATGTGAATTTGGCTAAAATAACATGCAGTTACATATTGATCACCGTTTTGAGTGAGATTTCCGGCATGATGTTTACTGTCAGTGTCCACCCCTTCAGTGCTACCGGGAACAAATTTTTTACTACCCCATGTGCAGAATTTTGCAAATTGGTTGTCCACAGGAGAGGGGAAATAGGAAGTGACTCTCAAGCATAATTACGTCAGGTTGTCAAAATCAAAGGCTACCTCCCATTTTTCTATTGCACTGGATAACCAACCTGCAAACCTCTGTAGCTAGCTGCTATCATGTACATTAGCCAACCACCATAGTAAGCATGGATTTTAGATTGCACCGTAAGGGCGATTACTTAAATCATATCTTTACGAGAGGGGACAAACCTAATGCACAATGACACTATACATAGTCTGTGAACAGCCCCACTGTAACAGACAATATATGCCAAGACGTATATAGTCTCCTGCCCAGACCACATGAGACTAGCCAAGACAGTGAACGAGCCTAGAAGCTGGCTCATCAAATTTTGCAGAATCCATATAACGGCCACTTTGTGCGGCCTCTGACAATCTTAATTGCATGCTGATAACTTATACAAAATACGATAATTGAATCAGTTAGATAACAGATACAGTAGTTGGTTAGATCTGATCGGAAGAGCTTGCGACAGGCTACTCGTAGCGGTGACTGTATCTGGCGCTCTAACCCCGCTGCAGCAAACATGAAGGTCTTGGTCATTCTGGTGGTTCTGGGATTCCTGGCTGCATCTGTACATACCACGAGCGACGAGTGCAAAATTTGCGTGGACGCTTGTGCGGCGACCTGCTCAGGTCTCACTTGTCTGGTCTGCTCAACAATTTGTGCTGTGGAGTGCGCGAAAGTGGTAGGTTCGATATTCGCCGAAGCTAGTTGTGTGCGTATATGTATTATGCTTGCTTGCATGCAAACTTGTACGTCGTCCTATTAGTGGTAGCGGGAAGTTTGCCTTGCATAGGTTTTATAGCCGTGCGTATTATTTTCGCAAAAAAGCCGGTTAGCGGCTGCGGCGAAACCACGACGGCTTTTTTTTCTTCTTTTTTCTGGCGCCAGTTGAATGTCAAAAGAAAACGAGTAGTGAACAGTGAGTGAGAGAGCAAGGGAAAGCCAGAGGGAGGGAGGGTGAGAGACTCGGATCTGCCTATATTGCCGCGCCATCGAGAAACTACAGCAGCGCGCTGCTGATTGTGTGTAAAAGTGTGTACACTGACAATATGTGTAAATGGTGTAATTAAAGACCTTAATTAAAGACCTTCATCCATACCTATATTTACTAAACGTTAGCGCTCAAACAATATTGTACTGATTCAACTGCTGTACGTACCGCACCACTACATGTAGAAGCCGGTGAATTTCTATACTGACTCTTCATTTTACTTGTATTTATAGAGAGCTACCATGCAGATGGAGAATGGAGAGCTAATGGAATACCCTCATGATTTAAGTAAGTTCATTAGAGATGGCTTGAACAGAGTAATGTGTAACGATGAAATCAATGTGCTGCTGTGAGTGGCACTGAGTGCATAAAGACTCCTCATTTCTATTCAGGAATGGCTGAGCAGCTCTTGAATAATTATGGATATCGGCCAGAAGTCAAGTACATGCCACAGCGCTGGAGGAGGCAAATGCACCAGGTACAGAATGTTACCTAGTAGCGGTGGTGTTCACTATGTACGTCTTCCAGTACTGCTGGCTGCCTGTACTGTGAATAGCTTAAAGTAGTGGGATACTAAAATGTAGTTTGACAAATTAATTGAGAACAACTCATTGCCTATAGCTACTACAAAGATACATGATTTTTACAGCACTAATTCTGAATTGCTTTGCATTCCCAAGAGTATGTACATGTATGTACCTCCAAAAACTTCTGAGAATTTGAAGCCCTAGCAAGTGTCTCAGGAAAAGAATTCCTAGCCAAATTTTGGCCACTGGGATGGTCAGGCAAGTGACTATCACAACCTATGAATAGTTTTGGTGTTTCAGGGACTAGCTGAAGCTTTTAAAGTTTCATGTAGCAATGTATGGAGAAACAAATGTATGTACTGTATTCAACACTAACATTCACAGTTGTTGAGTTTATAGGAGAATATTTTCAGCATGCCACTATAGCTATGCCAAAAAGCTTCCCTCCCTAGTAAATGTTTGTAGGTTATGACAGCTACCCTACCAGACTGATCCTCGAGCCAAAACCTAGCTTGGAAATTTTGTGCCCTTAGGCACATGCTAGAATGTCAATATCTCAAAAGATTTATTAGGTACATATTATTGTAGAAATAGTGCTGTGAATAATCAGCAGCTTTGTTATAAATAGTGAAATATTATGCTTTAATTGAATTGCTTGAGGTCATCAAACTGTGTTCTGGGTATCCCACCACCTTTATCCAGTTGCCACAATAGCGCTTCAGCTGGTTTAATAACATGTACATTGCCATATATGGGTAAAGGGGTCCCGACCAGATATTGTTTGGATGACATGCTAACCAAACAGAGAGAATTTTATTATGTGAAAGTGTCATCCTATGCAGCGATGAAGGAAACAAACGAGGATGGTTATGTGCAGAATATTATAAGCTGTGTTATTTTCCACAGTGAATCATCTGGTGATGGTGAAGTGCAATATGAAGACAGTTAGGACAAGCTGTAGTGAATTGGTTGTATTTGTCATGTTGTAGCTAGCTATACACACACACCTGTTTGTAGGACAATATAATACTGCTCTTCACTTAACAGAACTTTGAGATATACAATATTGTGTAACCACACAGGCTATGCTGTGTAACAGTGAAACAGTGTGCATGTGGATGTAATAGCGCTGCCCGTGCATGTGAATAATTATGTGTAAGTATCCCGTTCCCAGATCTATAGAGTATATCTGTGTCTATTCTCGTCAATTCTCAAGCCGAAGTGTACACATTCTGACTCATGGTCAAGGAAAAATGCATATCCATTGAGGATGGAACGTAGGTCAAGCTGTTGATTATGTAATAGGATTGGAGTGGCATAAACTGCAGGACATGTTTCATACCATATTCATAGCATTGCACAACTTGGCAAGTTCAAGGTAGAGAACTTTAAGTGCAAGAATTTATTTGAGTTAGCTTGTTCTTACAAAGGTTCACCACCAAAGCGGAAGTTGCTAGTATGACAGAGCAGTTAAGCCAAGTCGTTTGAATGCTTAGATTGCTCGTTTGAAACCCACCACTTGCACTTAGCTCTTAGCCAATTAATTTTTCCATGATGCTGCCAAAGGTGGAAGTGGTCAACATGGGAGTTGGACTAATCAGCAGTAATTTTCACACTCCTGCAGGTGCAATCTGTGCATCGTAATGGCTATTCATACACTCTGGTCTCAACATTGCTCTAGAGAGACTGATCAAGATGCCAAACAGACCGACCACTCTCATTAATGGCTGAAAAACAATCAACAGGAAATGTTTGTAGATCATTTTTGGAGAAACGGGATGACGCTACAAGTTTCACTCAAGAAAATAAAGGAAGAGCTTATTGAGTATCTGTTGTATAAACTTGGGGTGTTTTATCAGTGAGCTTTGCACTATGTTTTGATTATTGTAGTGGTTGTTCATACCACTCACATTTTAGCTGTTTTATTTTGAACACTGCTATAATTACACAAGATCACTTACGGAGAACCGACTTATGCTACTCTCTATTACAATTTCATTATTAGAGTGTGCATAGCCAATGGTATTTCACTATTGTAGTAAGTAATATCAATAATTTATTGTACCCGGGTTATCATATAGACCATCGTATCACAAAGTTGTAAGTTTAAACATACAAAAAAATGCAATTCAGTCATACAAAGTTTGCTTTTGGCACTCCAGTCTTTGGGATTAACTATTGGTGCGGATAATCTTACGGTCACTCCTCTGAGAGATCCAATGAAGCCTACATGAAAGAAATCACATCTTGAGACAGTAAATGAGTATTAGCATGACAATGTTTTCATGATAAACGTTCTGTTAGAAAGAATGTATTGAATGGGATTCCTTAGGGAGTACACTGCAGCCACAGTGTTGTTTCATTTCTCAGATTTTGGATTAGAAAATGGTCATTCACATTGGCATTGGTTTTGAGTTGGCACGGTAGTTATGGCTGTAACTTGGCTTTCAAATAACCTTCAATCCGTACCCACAATGAACATACAACAGCACATACATTTTAAATTTGTATATCGTAGCCTCAGGTTATGTGGTATAATAAACAGCTAACAACCGCTCAACAGTTTTTTTTTATAATCATCTTGAACACTCGAACTCTTTTTTAAGATAAAAGTAAGGCTAAAGTTCAGATAAAGGGCTCTGTATTCCTTGCAGTCTGATTATAAAGATATCAAATCTCTAGCAAATGCGTGTCCATAAATGTTGAGCTGTTAGAGTGGTCATTTGGTACAGTTCGAAATTTGCGTGTTCTGATTACTACTGCTTACATATTTATTGCTTTTAGTTTTCATTAGTACAGAGCATAGGTATTTTGATTGCCCAAAATAACATGGCAATGGCACTACCATAAAGAATAGGGAAAAAGTTATCATGAAATACTCAGTTCCCTTAGGCTGTCCCCTATATGAGGCTGCGGTAAGCCCTCCCTTTGCTATCTCAACTGGAATAATATATACAAGATGATACAATGGCCAAAAGGAAATGTTCAGGGATACTTATTTCATAAGTTATGTTAAGCTAGAGGACTATATTTACCTCCAACACTTGTCCATTTGGTGCTACCACCCTAACAACAAGGGTTATGAAATCCACCTCAAGAGGAAAAGCACCTAGGTGAATGAAATGACAGGATTCAGCTTCTTCTGCATTACCTTATAATATCCCATTGTGTTTAGAGGCCCTAAATGGTTCATACTGACACTTACACTATGATGGTGAATACATTACACACCTAAGTAATTCTCGTAAGCATTGACTGTTTTATGATACACTAGGAGTCAAGAGTTTCTATAGCTGTAGTCTCATGCATATACTTGAAACGCAAAACTGCCATAAATCATGATGACAAAACAACATGCAGGAAACATAAACCCACTAGCATGCTGCCTTATTGTATACTTTAGTCTATACTTTCTGCATGTAGGCCACCACGAAAGTAGTATGGTGGATGCCAATCTAGAGTGGAGTGCCTTACTAATGGATGTGGCACCGATATTGCATGTAGGGTAAATCGACTGTCTTCAAAATCATCACATCAATGCTCTCCTCTGGTATTTTTCACTTAGCACAGTAAAAACTGGTAGCTAACGCAGTATTTCACTAAACTCCACAATGATGTCTCTTGTGGGTGTCATGCAATACAGGCATTATATGTGTTGACTAGCAATGCCAAATTTAACGTTCTTACATGGTACAAAATCTCCGTCATCAAATGAACATTGGGATTGATCCGGGATATTGTTATTGAGTGTACAGGTGACTATGTCAACAAGTCCACCAGAGGAGCCTTCTACCGACATTGTACTGCACGAAAGTCGATTGACTTGAAAGCTTACAGTGTCCTGCAAGAAATAAGAATTAACACATAATCATAAATATTCAGATGGGTTTCAACCTAAATATTCTATAATTATTATCCTTAGCACCAACAGCTAATGTAGCGCCTTGACTGCTGCCCACAACAGCCGTATCAAGCTTCAACACTGTACTTTACTGACATTTTCATATTTTGTCAGCTTAGGAAGCATCACAACTGCAGTGCCCCACATTAATTACAACTAGAGCAATGTAGTGATCAAATACCACCACAAAGACTGCACAAACACAACAGCAATATAGCCTATCGCATGACGTAATTCAGGGGCGTAGGCAGGGGTGCTTTGAGGGGGTTCGCACAAACCCCCCCTTTGGGAGGCCAATTTTATGCAAGGCGAAGCTTCACATTCCACATTCTAGAGTGGTGCAATAGCTGTCATCCGAACCAGTTTCGCCACTGCTGTGTACCGAAACAAAACCACGCCGTGATGAACACTCATGATAGGTGACTATAGCCAAAAGAACATGGATAATCTGCAGCATGGAAGGTGATTATAAAACATCAGTTTACGTCAGATTCTAATAATAGCCCAGCTAGTGCAAGCGTGTCCATCACGGCCGCTTCGACCATCATCTGGACTGCCGTTCGACGAGATTCTTCTGTAAACAGAAAAAAAAAGATGTGAGCTATCATCTGGGCCATTCTAAGCATTGCGCGGGAGTTGGGAACCCCCCTCTGGCCCTACGGCAGTCACAGGAAGAAAAGAAACATCCATTCGTTGCATATTTTGATTGCATCACTGCATTGGAAACGCAATCTGCCGACTGTGTAAATGCATCAATAGTTGCTGCGTTTACATAGTACATTGCAGTTTCTGCCCTTAGTGGGAATAACGCGTTTCAAACACAGAGATGTGATCAAAATACGAGACTGAATGATGCTTGTTTTTTTTTAGCTGGGACTGCCACATCTACTTAAAACTGACATCAAGCACCGAGCAGCCACTAACTACAAATTTTAGCTGCCAGCAGTCGTACATGTACACATAATATTCTGCAAACAAGACATACATGTACATATTCCAAGCCAGGTACCCTTGCAACACTGTGACTATCCTTCACTCCCCATGCAGTTTTACTGATTTACTAAATATGAATGCCCAAAAAGTCTAAAAGCTGCAAAACAGTTCAGGGGGCCACAGTTTGAGTCTTTGCATACAGGTCTAGGGAACATAAACTGCAAGTAGATCATACTTTGAGGCGCTGCACAATGAAAAATAACTGGTACGGTTCCTCCCATATACATGTACCTGTCCAGTGAGACCATTCTGGGTCACAGTGACAGTGAAGGTGTGATTCCCAGCTGAAAGAGTAGTTGTATTCACGTTCAGTGGGAGCATACCTAAGGAAAGTGCGTAGCAAATGTGTATTGGGGACGGGTTAAAAGTTGCAAGCTTAATCCTACAGCAAGCAATACAAATAGTGTCCTCTGGACAGATACCACATCCCGAATAGTTTTGCAAAGGTAGTCTCCATGATCTCTCTATTGGTAAATACGTAAATTAACAGTTATGCTACCATTATAGTTTTGGCGGTGAAAATCACATTCCAGTTAGGGTAAGTACTATAGATCACATATTTGATGATTCTTCCTTCTTGGGATTATGGTGATCATGTTGATTGTGTGAGTGTGAGTGAGCTGCATGCCAGTTTTTCAATTAAAACTTTTGTCTGTGCTTGCGTTTAAACACATGCCACATATCATTTCAATCTGGGATCCTTTAAAGCTTTTGAATGTTTTCAGGCCACATTTCTTATTCATTGTTTGCAAATGTCTGCACAGTTTTTGTACCCGCATGCAATGGCTGCAGCAAGAAAGACTACCAGTAATAACTACTGTAACATTTAATATACGTAGCAAAAAAGTATTTGACCCCTCATAAATAGTTACATACTCCCCACAATAACAACTGTACAATAATCCACACACACACAAATGAAGGAAACCTCTCTGAGTTGCCACAAAGTGAAAATGCTACAATCCTTCCCATTAGGTTTTTCTGTTTCTCGCACCTATAAATCTCATCACACACAATATAGCCACACTTTACATCTGATGTATCCATAGTTGACACCTGACATAGCAGAGTCTGTCCTGGTGCGTTAAATTCAATCTTAGTAACCACCATCATGGAGGAACTATAAACTCACAGTTAAATGGTGGCCCGCTGTCGATTGAACAGCTTCCGCTTGATACAGGCACATTATCCACTGAACAGTTAACATTAATATCAATCACAGATTCTTCCAGTGAGCAGACCAAGTTCAGTACAGGAGGTTCTGGGGATGGTCCTATAGATAGGTAGTGTTAAAAAGACTGCTCAGTAATATAAGCACTGATTGAGTGCTGTGGTTGCCATGGCCACATGTCATCACTAGTTTGTAAAAACAGAAATATACAGCACATTCTTTTACTACAATGTCATGTTGTTCAACTGTGACATCGTCCGGTATACCTAGAACTGTGCTTTAGTCTTGAATAATTATTGGTAGCTAACTTTCAGGAGTCAAATCACACTCAATTACTGAGTCGTGGTTAAATCAAAGGTGCACGCAGTGCTGATAATAGTTGATTAAAGCAAGCATAATATAACCGGACAAACACTGACCTTCAATCATTGCCCGTATAATCGCCACCCTTGTAGCATTTTGTTCGTTAGCAATCTGCAGTGTTATCTCTGCTAGTGTCCGGAGAGCTGGGTTGCAGTTATCCTCATTGAGGATTGCATCTCGAATAGCCTGATCACTGATGAAGTTACCAGCTGCATGTACGTACATAATGTTTGTGAGTGTGTGTGTGTCGGAATAAATACCTGGATGCCGTAACAGTACTAATTGCCTGTCTATACAAATGTAACCCTCTCAGTGAAAACCAACCATCTTTTGTTTTCAGTATGTGCGTAAGTTGATGGGCGTCGCATACGTCAATTTCCACTAAGTTGAATCAGTAGCTTTTACTGGTGAGATTTTATAGTGCCAGTTAACACTTCCTAAAACAGTTCACCTACCACCAGTCGGCACTTGACGCTTCCGCCGGCGACCAGGAAAAGGAAGATCATCAAACTCTGGAAGAGGTTCTGTGTGCATGCAACATGGGTGTGTATATAGCTATGAGGTTAAAAACAGGTGCATATCACTATTACAGACATGTGTTGGGACCTGGATGTCAACTAAATGCCTTATAATGGACAGTTTTTAGCAGTAGATATTGCAATAAAACAGCTATGCTTTCCACTGTTCGAAGATCAGTAATCATTATTATTCAGTAATCACAATTGAGCAAAATACACTCTTGCTGACCAGGTGGGGGTGTAGGATTGGTAATATTATTGTCATTCTCAGCAGAGAGAGTATCAAACAGTTCTGTCGTCAATTCCTCAAACAGTGCCTCCTCTGCTGGATTGGGAATGATACCCTGTGCAGGACAGAAGTGCATGCCTTGAAATGAGTTTACAATTATACAATAGTAGCTGTCAAAGAGGTTATCAGGCTGTGCTACTGTAGACTAGCCTCGTACCCAGGCCTTCCCCGCACTCGCGAAAATAAACGGGGAAAGGTAAAGCTTTACCTTTCCCCGTTTACTGTAGACATGATAAACAAAAGCATTAACAGTTGTAGACATGATAAACAAAAGCATTAACAGTGAAGTTCTCTGAGGGAGTATTGCTTTTCGAAGGACCATAACCGAAAGTTTACAAATTTTCTGCTGAGTGTGATGAAGATAGGATTTCCATATGAGTTGGTAGGGGGATCAAACTGGTTGTTTATTTAGCTTTAATTATTCCTTGTGAATAGGTAATCACCCCCCAGCTATGATGCTTGCTACCATTTGCAAACTCGGCATTGAGAGCGAAGCAAGCCACAATTACAATTTAAATGCAAGACGCCAGACAAAGATGTGATACTAAGGACTTACCCTTGGGTCAATAGCAAACAGCTGGAAGTAGGCGTGCCGGCCAATGATGGTCATTGGGCCTGGGCCAACAAATTCAATAAAGTTCATTTCTCCTGTTGTTTGATTCATCACAGTTGCTTCTCTAATGAACTGATCCAAATTACCCTCACTGTCAAAAGTATGCAGCACAAAAATGTTACGAAACCTGCAAAAATGATAAAATCGTTTCTCATAGCAATGAAACATCATTATAGATCTAGATTTAGGGGCTAAGGCTGTACTGCTTCCCTTACACTGAAAAGCATTTCCTCCCCCCATCCCCCTCACTCTCTTGGGTGGTCTTGTCCCTCTAACCCTCCCTCGTTAGTTTGTGCCACACTCCCTTTACTGGCCTGTTGTCATCAATGTGTAGCTTCACTGCCAGACCCACGACCTTTCGGTGGCGCGAAGGAAAGTAACAGAGCCTTGTATATAAAGTCACATAATCAACTTTGATTAACGGCTGTGTTTTTTCTGCACATTACCGGAGACTTTCATCTAGCAAGTCTGTGGCACAAACGGCTATAAAGATACGCTAGGAGAAGTGTAGATTCACTACCTTCATTTGTTATCTGAGAAATGCAACCCGCCCACGATCATAATTACATAATTATTTACTACACATCTACTCTAGATCCCAGGCCTTGTGACTTTCTTCGTACAATCAAACAGTTGCGAGCCTGGGAAAGAATTCCACTATCCGCATACTGGACTAAGTCATTATGGTATATAGGCAGGCATTCTGTCCTTCAGATGATAAACCAGGGAACTATGGACAGAATGAGAAACGTGTCTTCAGTCGTAGTGTTGCCGTACTTGCGAGTTGTATATGTACCTAAGTCTGTGTCAATTACACCCGTTTCATTATCACCGCCTCAGTACTATACAGCTGACTGAGGCCCCAGATACATAACGGATGGCTTCAAATGGGTGAGAGATTTGAAACACTTGGTGCAATTAGTCCACTAATTATACGTTCATGCTCATCATCACATTACTTTACATCGTGTGCAAGGAAGGGTTGGGCTGATACAGAAACCATAGCATTTGCAGTCCATTTGAGGCCCGACCTTACCAAGGGGCATTCAGAGATATCCCACTTTAAAATTAGCGATGTAACGTTTGCTTTTGAAGTGGAACTGCCATGCACAAAGTACAATTGTAATAGCTGAATTGGACCGGCTTTATTTTGGGCCTTGAATATGCCGACACTTTATTAAATACTACGTTGTGTTATTTTGGCCACTGGAACAGGAATGTAACACAATTGCAGAGTCCAAGCAATCCTGCCACCCATTTTCCCTAGGCGGTTATGCTTAGCACACATTGTGCTTACAATGTGAACATCTGTAAACTTTCTCCCTCCCCCGCAAAAGAAACTCTGAACTCTCAAATCACACAGGGACATCTTAAACCAAATATTGCCACTTTGGGCGAAGTGGAGGAGCCCACAGTTCTGCACTGCTGACCTGGCAGACATTTCTCCACTGTTCACTGTCAGTAAACTATCCCTGAAGGTCACTGTGTCATTATGTGCAATGTTGAGCTCCTGAAATCTCGTACCAGCTGCACCACGCCTTAATCGCCTTCGCCACTGGTTATGCTAGAGGAGAGTTCAAGTACAAGCGTATGTGTGTGTGTGTGTGTGTGTGTGTGTGTGTGTGTGCGTGTGTGCGTGTGTGTGCGCAAGAAATGTGTATATAACAAAGTTGTAAACACAGGCCACAGAACCAGCATTACATGAGAAAGAAGAGAAGACTCTCATGAGCTCACAAGGCATGCATGCAGTTTCTAATTTGCTGTTTGGTGTTCTATTTTTGGAAATTCCAGCAGGTTATCTGTCTGGGAAGGGGAGGGGGGGGCGTGACACAGCAAAATACTCACAAATTCATCAAGGTCTCTCTTTCTGCGTGTTGTGTTAGTACTGTTAGTACCATTTTCACCGACGCGATCACAACCTGTAGACAACCCAAAAGAACTCTAGTTTACTTCACATAGTTATGTACATGTATACAAAACGGCATGAGCAGTTTAGTGCTGTACATTTGGCATGGTTCCTATAAACACGTGGCAGGCTACAAATAATGTTTAATAACAAGTACTACTTCTGCTTGTTAAACTCGCTCGCTGCACTCGCTCTTTGTGAATAGAAATTAAAGGTGTCAACTGCATGTTATTTGTATGGAACATTTAGCACCTGTCAGTGGTTGTAGCGCTACTGAGAGATCCTAGCCTGAGCCATGTGGAGGCAATAACTCAGAGGAGACTAATAACAACTGCCAAAAAAATACAGGCACCGCAGCCTAGCTGGTCGCAACCATAGTCATATACAACGTACATGTACATGGAGGCAAACGGTACTGACTCCATTTAATGCACATTGCTATGTGTATGTTGCAGCTATACCTCAGGACTTTTTCACTTATATGACTATACACCCATTCGCCATTGTGTTAAATTGCGCTCAAAGTGCTCATTTGAGGCCTTAATATGCCTTTCATAGCCATAGCCTTAGATCTATGTACCGTACATAGAGGTGAACGGCACTGACTCCACCAACAAGCATCCTAACATGGATCAGGCTACCACAGTTCGGACACGCTCAAATTTTGGTACAATACCTTGAATTTCAACTCGTGTCGTTGGCGAAAACAGACTCACGTGGACGCAGAAACATCACGTGTAAACGGTGAACGCAATGAATTGTTGTCTCATCCCCAGACCATGCAGGGTGCGTGAACTCGTTTTCAGACTACAATATGGCCGACTAGTGCTCGCCTTGGCAAATGAATTGCAGCATAACTCTTGAATGAAACGCTCTTGGCAAAATCCGCTGAATTCAAACACATCCTCGTACGGTTTGAAGCCTACCTGAGTCCAAACTCCACAGATTTGGCCACCATGTGAGCCAAGCTAGTTGAAACAGACGTACACACAAACACACTGACAGACAGACAGACAGACAAACTCTGTAACCCTCCAGCGCATGCGCGCCAGAGTGTTAAAACTTCAGTGTTTCTGCCTCAGCTGCCTTCAAAAGGTGTCACGGAATTGCATGTGATATGAATCTACGAAATGGGCCACTGACCAGGAAAATCCAACTCCAGGGGATCAAAACAGATGATGTAGAGCTCAAATCCAGTTCCACGAGTCCTCTCACCCGTACGGAAAGTAACAGTGAAAGCACCTGACAGGGTAAAAAGTTACAACAACATCATTTGCACCGCAAAAGCTGTTATCACATTTACAACAATCTGACTCTTCTGAATTCTACAACTGCAAGTAGCAACATAATATTATTTCATTGTAAATCACAAAGGAATGATGGTGGTCAATAATATTAATGTCTACATTACAGCCCGGGGATATGTTATAGTCAGGGTTTCATTTAGAATAACTGTCAAGGGGGGAAATGGGAAGTGTTGATGACTTGGGGGGGGGGGGGGGGGTTAGGCCTGACCTCCCCTAAATGAAACCATGATTGTTACATAGTAGCATTGAGTATAGTTTACAGGAAATACACGAGAGGCTTCATTTGATAGACCACGAGCACAAAGCTCTAACTGCTAATTAGGGTAGTTAGTGTATATGGTGAAGAGTGGTATATAAAATGAAGCCTTCGGTGTATGTCCTGTGTGGGTTTGCAGCAAATCAATAAAGCTTTCTATGTGCTACCATAACTGGCAGTTACAGCATGGACATCTGTCTATGATTTCTACATAGACTGCTACCAGCACCTCTGAACCGCCCACACAGTATACTACAAAGAGGGATAGAGGGAGATAGAGTTACTACTTGCTAGCTATAGTCTTATATAAAGTTTGCAAAAACTGGAGAGTTCATAAGTTGTTATCAGTCACCCATCAATAACTGTGTAACACTGGATGTAAAGATAAGATGAAGAGTGCAGTAGTCGCACATTATCTAATACTGACACCGATAGTGTATTATCTAACCTTCCTCCAACTGGAACAAGTTATCCTGTGGCTCTTTACCACAACTCTCTGTTGTGCCAAAGCCAGGGCGTTGCACTTCAAGATAATCTGTGCACCTGGTGAGAAATTAGATTACACATTACAGAGATATTTATCTGCATGTAGCTAGTTCACAGGTGAAGTGTGAAACATCCATCCTTGTTTGTTTGGGGTGAGGCAATCACAGTTATGGCAGTCCCTTGTTATAATTCTGACAAAAATGTTGTAACATTAGGGCAAGGTTCAAATATGCTGTGCAAATTGTGTGGTAGCTATCAACACCACTAATACACATGAGCCCCACCTAACAGAAGTTCAGAGTTATAGGACTAACATGATGAAATACTCCATGGAATAATACCACACTTCTATACTCAGAGCTGTCACATACCGTATTTTCACAAACAGACGGCATGGCTACTAATTATTGTATTTTCTGCGGCCACTATTTGAGGGCGGCCACTAATCGAGGGCAGTGTTTATTAGATTGAGCATTTCACTGGCTATACAACGATGCACAACAGCAGTTTAAATCCGTTTCAAAATCACTGTTTGTGCCTGTGTTTTTTTTTTGGAGAAATATCAATTCTTGAACAGCTTCCGTCAGGCTCCGATACCTACGCAACCTCGAAGAAGACAAAGGTGAGGTCCAATAACTGTTAGATAGCATAATCAAGCTACTTTTACTGTAGTTACTACATCATTCCTACCACGGCACTTGAATTTTAGCTGCAGCTACTAATCTAGGGCTGCCTCTATATTGTTCAGCACTTCCGAAGGTGTGGCTAGGATTCGAGGGTGGCTACTAATTGAGGGCGGCATATTTTCGAGGAAATAGGGTATGTACACGTTTTCATAAGCTACACTCTTCAAACCTTCCAGAATACAAACGGTTACAACATGTGCACATGAGAGCCATACACAGGTGACTGATTTCATTACATTTAAGTATACCTTTCGAAGCAGTCAGCATCCTGTAGGTCCAGCTCATTGAGGTTGTAGAAGGCAAGTCTACCCGCTGGACACTGGACATTGTAGGTGACGAGCATGGCATTGGCATAGCTGAGGAAGGGAATACACAAAGCACAGTGGAGAAGCTATTTCTGTAAACAGTCACAATCATTTTATGTGTGGCAGTAGAAATCGAACATTATTCAGTTGTGTACTTTGCGCCCATCACTGCATTCATTGCACTGCATCTCTGAAATTGAGATGCAGAGTTACATCAATAGTTACTGCATTATAATGTATTATAATGCATTTGAGCCCCATCTTCAGCCAAATTCTTAGATACCTTTAACGTAGTGACTGCACAATGGAAAGCAAACCACTGGATTCACCCCTAATCCAATGATGAAATTTTCTGTAGCGTGAATTATACATTAACTTGTGCCCACACCAACTCACTCTTCTTCCAGCAGAAAACCAGGAGAAAATAGTAGGCGAAGATTCATATTTCCCAGATTATTGATTGGCTCCACTATTTCTGCATTTGGGAAACGAACTGGATTTATGTAGGTGCACTGTGGCCCTCCAGACGGTCCTCGACCAATCCTAGTCCTGTATATTCCCTGGTGACTGCAGAAGGAACAAATTGGATGGGGGAAGGTACAGGCTTTCAGTCTTTTTGCAAAGTGAAGTATGTACTTTTCTCACACTTTGATACTGGTGGGCAAAGGCAATTTGTAGCTGTAGTTGACCTGTTGTTGTTCTGCTTTTGGTGTTTGGGCAAAAATCCACTGACGCAGGCGAACCATTTTGAGAGGCTGGTGACCCAAATCCAAATAATCATGCATTCAGTAGCTGCCATGTGGGTGAATAATGAGTGGTTTACTGGAAATTTAGTGAAATAGTTCAGGCTCAAAGCTGTATTATGGCTTACTACAATGTCCACAAGGAACCAATGGTGCATTTGTACATGGAATATGCAAATCTTGACTAAAAAGTAACACGGGCTATGTACATGTACGGTAACTTGCCTTTTGAAGCTCCTACCATGAATAAAAACAACCATTGTACATGCAAGCACACTGTGTATTGAACTAGAAGATCAACTCTACATAGAGATGATTGTGGTACTCTTGAGTAGAAACACTGGAGTTACTGATCATTTTCAAAATGGCGAATCTTTCTGTGTTGTACTGGAAATGTGGTGAATACAAATCACTTTGGTCACTATCACACATCAAGTGTAGATTACAATGTTACTGTCGTGTTTAGCAATCACTTAACTCATTGCACGCTGTACGCCACTTAAGTGGATCTTACGTAATCCTTCCGCTACGCCACTATAGTGGCTTTATAGAAACGACAAGTTAACTGTACGGCCGGGAGGGGCACCCCTTCCTTTATTAGCTATAAAAGTGAGTAGAGTGATTACTAACAATGATGTAAGTGTGCCGAAAGTCGATCTAATCTGTAATAGAACGGATACATACGGCAAATATACAACCGATCAAGGCGACTAGCTATGGCTACCTACACTGCTGCGCAGTTAGTTGGGCTCTATAGTCAACTTCACTGGCAGATACGATGGTAACTGGTCCAGGGGAGAGTTGGGAGTTTCAGTAGGACCATCGTTCTTTTGCCGCCTGAGCATGAAGACAACACTTTCGTATCGAACTTACCCTGTATCCGGTTATCGATCCTGAAGCCCTTCTGGGATCCAATCCGCTGCCCTTTTTGCCTTCAATGGCTGTACCTGATAGTCTTCTAACAATTACAACGTGGAATTTGCGGGAAACTTGAGTTGTTAAGCATAAAAATTGAACTAAAACTTTTAGTACGCCCTTGTTGTAGAAATTATAGCGTGGAGCATCATGCGCGTGACGTAATTACGGCATTCAATGAGTTAACAAATAGTGTGATAGCTTAATTTTTGACTAGACAGATAACAGACAACTGAAAGACAAATCTAATCGCCTAACCCCACTCCATATGTGTGGGGTAATAACAATTTAGCATTTGCAGTAACAAGCTCAAAAATTCCTTCTTGACGCTCACCATTCAAAGTGCTACGGCTCAGATCCTTAACTGCTAATTTAATTAACTCACTACACGCTACAATAATGTCACACGAACAGGACAACAGTCAACCAGCGTGATAGCCTCGTACTCACGCCTTCCCCGCACTCACGAAAATTTGTTTTCCCCTTTTGCGAGTGCGGGGAAGGCCTGGGTATGAGGCTACGTACCTGCAAAGCTCTGTATGTAAAAGCTCTATACCATTTACTACTCTAAGTCCTGCCTAGTGCAACTTGGCTTCTGTGCTGACTCAGCTACATAACTGCATATTTCCAAAACCACAGTGCAATATCTGGATTCTTCACTAACCACAGTGCTATACCTGCCTCATTTCAGTGAGGGTGCTTGCCGCTGGTTTATTCGCCCCACTAAACTTAGCAATCACCTATAATATAGCAACGGCAAATAAGCCCAACTACAACCCCTATTCCAGCAACAGTGTTTTGCACTAACAACTGATAGTGTGCCCATGAATGAGTTGCCCGTCTCACGTACACTGACCACCTTCATGTTTGCTCACTGAAGTTTTAGACTCACTTTGGTCCAGGCAATGTAGTCATAATATTGGGAATACACGGCTCCACATCCAGCCTGCTGAAGAGGCAACGAATCGAAGCTTGGGATTTTGCAAACCTGGAGAGGGATACAACACTAACTATTACACAATGCCATTTGGAAAACACATAACATTGTAACAGCCCTGCGCACGATATGAGCAATCTTCAGTCACGTATTCCGACTGTACCAAAATTTATATAAATCAATTACTAAAATTAATTATTAATGAAATAAGGCATGTGTGTGAAAGTGGCCAATTACTAGTTCTTGATTATTCCCTGTGTTAATGAGACCGAATTTATAAACACCTGGAACCCGAGACTAAGTGTACGAGCTGAAGCTTTTAGCCTTTTGTGGGTCGGTGAATGAAACAGATAGCGCTCTAAAGGAAGTAATGGTTTTGTATGCCAGGCCCTGTGACGGCTTCAAGAAGAAGCGGGTCTGGGAATGAGGCTACCACACCAATTCCATCCTAGCTCTCCATTTGATCCCCGGATTGGCCTGGGTATAAATCCCATTCTCTCCCAGCTGCCCATCTCATTCTCGAGACCTGTTGGGATAGCATTGGGCTAGCAATGTTGGATGCCATTCCCAAAATCTAAAATAGGCAGTGGCTCATAAGTACTTAATTAGGTTAGGCTGTTAGAGTCACAAGTTACACAGTCCACTTCCATTCACCTATTGCACTGGACAGCCATTAACCAACTTGCAAACCTGTATGGACTACAATGTAGGTGCATCGGCTATTATGCCCCCCCCCCCCCCTCCCAGTTGAAAAGGGAATGCAAACCATGCGTTACAGAATGAAAAGCTCTAATTTCAACAATGGACAACTGTGTGTGACTCCAATAGACAATGTTGTTTGAGAAAGAGCCCTATCTGACTCCTACATGTATAGCTAGGTATAAACACTATGTACACAACAGCTGTTACTTGAACTGCAAACGCACAGCTGCACTATCGTTTATAAACACAATTGTAACAACTGGGTTTTGTATGGTTTCATGTATGGAAATGAACAAAGGTACAAAGGTGAACACCCTTTTGTGTAACTGCCTAGCCTAATATCTCGTGAACATCCACAACCCTACACTCATGCAAGACCTAGTAGTTACAATCAACCAAAGAGCCTAGTGAAACGTGATAGCTACAGAGTTGAAACCATAAGCAAAGCCACATAACTGGAGGATCAAAGCAGGATGTTTTCACCCACCATAGTGTATTCCATCGTTTATTGCACTACTACGTTTTGCAATATATAACCAAAAAGTGCAAAAACAAGTGATGTAGGGATGTACTTCCACCAAAAAACACTTCCCCAAAAACCAATGAAACAAGCGACAGTGCACACCACAATGCATGCACAGACTACCCACACATCACAGTGCAATGCATTTACCGCGTAGCTACCATCCCTACATCTTTCCAACCAAAGATGTAGGGATGGTAGCTACGCGGTAAATGCATTGCACTGTGATGTGTGGGTAGTCTGTGCATGCATTGTGGTGTGCACTGTCGCTTGTTTCATTGGTTTTTGGGGAAGTGTTTTTTGGTGGAAGTACATCCCTACATCACTTGTTTTTGCACTTTTTGGCAAAGTGCTTTTTCTCTAACTTGTTTGGGGTGTTTTTTTGGGAGGTGGTAATAAATGTGTAGATGCAAATGTGCATGGTCCAAGGATGGTGTTGGGATGGAATGTGTTTGAGGATGATGCAGGTAGAATAGGTTTTGATTTGTACCCCAGTCAGCACCAGAAAGGCCTTCGTCTGCATGTACATGAGGGGAAAGGTGTCCTCGTCAGGGTTAGCTATGTAACTGGCATGTGAGGTTACCCTTTTTTTGTCAAGGTCGGCTCTACAGCTAGCACGTGAAGCTGCCCTAGCATTTATTATGGAGTAGCTAGTACCGTACTCTAATTATCTCTGAGGATAAACTTTAAAATATGTACTGCATTTTCGGATCAACTATAGTAGATGGACCGCGAAAAATTACGGTCTGCGAAGAATTACATAGCCTAACCCTGGCCCTAACCCTACCCTAATTCTCGCGCTAATACAAATTTTTGTGGTTTGTCAGCTATAGTTGACCCGCATTTTCTAGTGTCACAAAGATGAATAGCTGACTGCCCCCTACAATAGAGTAAGTGAGGGGGCATCCGGAGAGTAGGGGTTGTCCGGATGCGATAAACTTCATTTCCCAAGGCTTTTCTGCCAGTGCTAGTTTTCATAGCAAGAGAACAAAAGTAGTTATGATACATAGCAAAGGCAAACAGAAAGGCTCAGAGAACGAGGCAAATTTGTTGCGTGTCATGCCATTCATAAACTGGCTAACCAACATCTAATTAGCCTTGTGAGTAGGTGTATTCTAGCTAAAATTTCCTGTGACTTACGCTCAGGAGATGCAGCTCAGGCCCAGACAGCTGGCACAATCAAAGGTAGGCGTTAAATAGACAAACACGTGAAGTCTGGGCGGTAACTAAAACCCGGAACGGAACAGAACAGTAGTCATTAAATGGCGTGGAACAGCAAGTGTCCACTCAAGAGTACTTGGAAATCACTGCTGAACCCATTCGATTTTTTGAATAAGCTATGCTGCGAGTGCAATACCCCAGGGAATTTAAAGGTTGGTCGCGCTTGAATCATTGTGATCGCTTCAGCCATTATCGCGCTAGCCTGGCTGAAGAAGAAGAAAGAATTGTACGATTATGCCCCGCCCCCCCAGTGTGTCGACTTGCCTGTATGGTACTCCAGCGAAGGTTTCTAGCAACGCCAACAGTCCTGTTGCTGATGAAAACACTCGAGATGTCATGATATGGCTCATAAAAGCCTATGACTATAATCAGAGCCGAGTTCTGAACGTATAATTTTGTACGCGTTATATGGGGCCACCATTTTTTTCCGTGCCATCCCTACATATGGAGTACTACCGTACTCCATGATACTGCACAAAATGTGTGTGTGTGTGTGTGTGTATGTGTGTGTGTGTGTGTGTGTGAGTGTGTGTGTGTGGGGGGGGGGGGGGGGGTGCAGGGGAGTAGGGGGGTGTTTGCTTCAAATTCTTCCCCCCTCCCTCCAACAATGAGCCCCTGTGTGTAGTCACAATAAACCAAAGAGCCTAGTGAAAGGTGATAGCTACAGAGTTGAAACCACAAGAAAAGCCACATAACTGGAGCAGGATGTTTGCACCTACCATAGTCTATTCCATCGTTTAGTGCACTACTACGCCTTACAACATATAATACTGCACCAAATCAAATTTGGTGAGATTTTGGGGTGTGTGTGTGTGTGTGTGTGGGGGGGGGGGGGGAGGGGGAAGTTTGCTTTAAATTCTTCCCCCCCCCCTCCCTCCAAAAATGAGCCCCTGTGTCTAGGGGTCTGGGTTTCATGTTCCTAGAAATTTTCACTACATGTACCTAAGGCAGTCTATTAGGCCACTAATTTAGGTACCAAACCCACCTTACTAAACATGGGGCATGAGACTACCTCTGTGTCAGAGTGGAGCTGTTAAGTTACCTTGTACCAGCTTATCACAAACTCCACAGTTGATAAGGATAAATCTCAACTATGCTTGGTCATTGCATACACCGTACTTCCAATTTCATTCCAATTCATCATACTAATCAATCGTATACATTCCAAACGTCACTGTAACACAGCAGAAGGGGTAAAGCTGTAATCTGATTGGATCTTGGAGATTCTAAAGCGGAAATGCTGTCCTGTGACAAGGAATGTTATTCTGAACACCAGAACCTCCTTCGGTCTGGGCAAGAGACTACTCTGTGACAGAGTGGAACTACTGCAGTCACATGACCACGCACTAAAATAGTCTCATGCAGAAAATATACACATGACATTGTGAATTCAAATGTGTGCGTGTATTGTACACGATGTGTAACCAACTGGCATATCATTACAAGCCCAGAGGAGGTTGGACACGATCATGTGATGCAACGTGGAATGTAATTAAGCGTACCAAAGGGCACGTGACTGGAATGCGTGTCCAACCTCCTCTTATACAAGTGGGTTTAATAGTTTCTGTGTAGGCAGCACACAACTCAACATCATTTCACACATCCCACGCCATTTCCTACTCATAGCTCGCATACATAGTTGGACACTCCTCAACAACAATCCACCGATAATAGCATATTAAATACAGCCTACAATCTGTAGCTCTTACCCGAAAATCCAAATACAGCAAACAGCTGCGCTGCAAAGTATGGCGTTCAACTTTCCCATCTTCTGTAAATTTCGCTCTGTGGCGGCGATCTTCGCTCAAAATGACAGCCAGGCGACTACAAAGAGCCAGAACTCGTATATAGTGCGAGCAAACAGCAGCACTCACCACCTGTTGCGCGTCTGTGTTGTGATAGCGGCTTCCCAGATGTGGCTGCACGAAGCCGCATTGTTACAATCCGTGGGTAGAGCGGAGTATATCACGTGAACTATACCCAGCCGAGCGGTGGGGCTGAGAGGTGGGGCTGACTACGCGAGTGCAGTCAAGATAGTGGTAATGTCTTTTTCTACATGCAATAAAGAAATTGTCTATAGCTTTCATTTTGAATCTTGTAATTATATATTTGCCGCACAATTGTATACAACGAATGAATGGAAAAATAATCAGAGCGTAAGCGTGTAATGTACAGTACATGTAGTTTGCATGCCCACACTTGAAGCCGTTGATAAGTTGACACTGATCATGTTCAGTGGTTAAACAAGATAACAATTTTATAAGTGTTCTCAAGTTACAACCATTTCCAACATCACTGTACTAGGCTTCAATGCTGCAGGTAATAGAATTAACGTGTAGAGATTCTTGGTGTGGTTGCTTGGAGTTTGGTTTTATTTCTTATATACTCAAGTAACAGGCTCACAGTACACTTTTAGCTATACACCTAAAGTTACAGGTAGCTGATTGAGTAGAAATACTTTAACTGCATGGAAGTTGAGTATCATCCCGGATCATCTGCACTCTGTCAGAATCTTGTTCGTTAGCAATCTCCAGTGTTATCTGTGCTGCTGTCAGGAGAGCTGGGTTGCAGGCATTCTCATTACAGATGGCATCACGGATAGCCGCATCACTGATCATAGTACTATCTACAATATAACACAATTATGTAAATGGTGTGTGTGTGTGTGTGTGTGTGTGTGTGTACATTGCATTAAGCATGATATTGTGGATGCCACATTTATTAGTTGTAGCATGGCTTCCTGTGTCAACAGTGCCATATGTGGCCAGAGAAAAGCCACGCTACAACTATTTTGTAGTTGTAGCATCGTAAACTGTACTGTGAAGCAGTGAAGGACAAAGCTAGCTTGTTGTGAGTTGCATCATAGACCTATATAGTATCAATGGTTGCACTATGCACAGCTGGCCCTTTGATCTGAGGTGTGAAGATGCTACAATAATAGTTATAGACTTCACCTTCACAGTAGTCTTCCCTACAAATTACAGAAAGCCAAACAAGTGTTCAAGAATTATAAGAACGAAAGGGTAGTGAATAATTTAGCAGCACTGTTGTACACTATAGTGTAACTGTAGGTACAGTGATCTTGGTTAAACAGAAATAGTAGGCAAAAGCCGTGTTTGCAACATTTTCATTGCTTTCAGTCCATGCATTGATGTAGAAACGATGGCATGTATTAAATTAGAATGATTTCTAGACCAATTTATGAATAATATCCTTGGTTGCAATGTTGCAAAGATGCTGCTATTTCTCTAGCTACAGCCGTTGCATTTCTAATAGAAGAGTACACCTGGATTATCATCAGTGCAATCACAGAACTCAAATTATGGACCATAAACATCTCCAGATGTAATTAGTTTAGGCCATTAATAATCTTATCACCAGTGATTTTTTTTTACAATGCCAACATTTTCTAAAACAGTTCACCTACCACCAGGCTGACCTTGACGCTTTCGCCGGAGACCAGGGAAAGGAAAATTACCTAAATCGAAAGGCTCTGTGTGTGAGAGAGTGTTCATGTGTTTCAGTAGTGGTGAGTGAAGAGCAGGAGAATATAAATCATGGTAGTAAAAGACTGACACAAGTAGAAATCTCAACCACATAGGGGCAAACATGGCACCAGCAGGCTTCCCCGCTCTTGTGAAAATTTTTGCGAGTGCGGGGAAGGCCTGGGTACGAGGCTAGCTCAAACACAGAGCAGTCAATATCTGTCATGGTTATCAACAATAAACAAGTAAGGCTGCCTCTATGCACAGTACATATTCACAGAATTCTCTTGCAATCAATACTTTAACGTCAGTTCTGTGCGTCTGTGTGTGTGTGTGTGTGTTTAACGGATGTGACGTCTACTAATGAACCTGGATTGCACGTGCGAGAAGACTGTGATGTCATCGTATGATGCGAGTACTTAGTACTTTGACCTCTGCATGCATTGGGACGACTTCGACCGCTGCGTGCATTGTTAATCATGATGGCCTCAAATGAGCACTTCGAGCGCACTATATCGCGGAAAGGTTAGTAGCTGTATAGCCTGTAAGTGCAAACCATGCCCAGTTGTAACTGCTGCGCTAGGCAAACTACGACAATGTGCATTAAATAGAGTCAGTGCCGTTCGTCTGTACATGTAAGGCTGTGGCTAGGCTTTGGTCTTAGCTTTCCTGTTCAGCTTTTCAGTTTTTTGCAGTCTCTCCTTCTGCAGGTGTTCACAGTTTTTTCTTTGAGTTACTGCCTCCCCATGGCTCAGGCAGGCATCTGTCAGCTACACTATTTATAGTCTATACTGCCACTGGCATACAAAGTGCTTGGGCTACTAAAAGAACGTGGTGTGCACACATACTATACACTTTCTCCCCACCGCAACAGAGTAATTTTTCAACGCAAAGTTGAGGCCTGAATGTGGAGCTGCCTCCACGTGGCTCAATCGGCAACAAAACACATATTTCTTTTTATCTGTATAGAGCGAGCGAGTTCAACACGCCCAAGTAGTTGTGCGAGCGAAGCGAGCACAACTACTTGTACTTATTACTGATAAAAGCACTCAAGAAGGTTCGAAAAGGCTCATTAATGCTTATGACTAGCTACATCCAAACTTGAGTGTTGCATGTATCCATGATTTGATACACAATGTTTTCCCCATGTCATCCTAACACACACGCTCCAAGAACCAAATTACGAGAAGCTATAACAGCTAGTCATGTCCTCGGTCTGGTGACATTCCATATCCGCATTAAACTACACACTCCTTGCCAAACGTTTCTCACTAGGAAATGGTATAACGAATTGTAAAAATGTCGTATTTATGCAGGAGTACTTATCCGTTAAAATTAATCGGCTGAACACATAGTGGACGAAGCAATTTGGAAGACAGTTATTCACTGTGGACTACTGTAGTACGTCTGCTTTGATTTCACTGATGTACGAACAGGTGAATACTGTGCAGCCAAATCTGCTGTAAGCTGTGGGCAAAGGGGTAGCTAATACCGCCTAGCATGCAGCAATTATTGACTAGGTAGCTATAACGTAAGTAGTGTAATTAGCAGTTTACTTTCTACAAATGGCATGCGGTGAGTTATTCAACAGTTGCTGCCCTCTGATGAAGCCACATAGTTTTGTGAACTATTGGGCAATGCACAAAAAATCTGCCCGGTAATATTATGCTCATGTCGCTGCTGTAGCAGTTACCATTGACCACACACCCACTAATGCAGGCGGAGCTTGCAAGATCTCTATTCAGAGGTCAAAAGCAAAATGTTTTAGCATCCTACTCGCTGTCCGCCAATATTCCATGAACTGTTGAAATATTGATTAGTTTTCAATACACTTGCAATGTACACTTGCCCATGTATATATATCTCACTTTTACAATTATTATAAGACAGTGATACGCATGGCATAGTGAGGCAAAACTAGTAGCCCACACACAAGTGCCAGGGTTGTAATTTCAATGGCTAGATCTAGTAAGTGCTTTGCTACAGACATAATATAATATATTAGATTATAGCTCCCTAGTTTGAAGAAAGGGATAGGACAGTAAAGTTAGAGCGGAAAAACTTGGCCAGGCATGATTTGCCAACTCGACAACGTGCATAGTCCTTCGCACTAAGTATGGTATAATATACCACCCCCTGCACTAATAATAGTATGAACCAGCTTAGAAATTAAGCAAAAGTAACCTGTTAGCTGACCTGTGGGAGGCTCAGGATCTGGAACACTGGTGTCATTCTCTTCAGAGAGAACGCCGAAAAGCTCTGTCGTCAATTCCTCGAAAACTGCCATCTCAGCTGGGTTGGGAATTACACCCTGGGAAGGGTAGAAGAAATAGAGTGCCATGTCATGTTGCCATGAAATAAGAGAGTGACATACTAAATGAAAACTATAGTAAGTTAGAATTATTTGCAGCCAGAGGAGACTAAAACTAAGAGTGTTTGTAGGAGCTGTAACAGATTTAATTCAGTAACTCGAACTAAAAGGTATACTACAACCAAATTAGTACTTTTACCAAAACCAGCACATTCTGTTTCAGTAACCCTTTTTGGCACTCTAACTATACTTTTTTACTATATCTCATTACTAATTATACGAAGTTGTACATACTAAACAACACTAATAGCCACAGAAAGGTTATAGGGGCTAGTCAAAAAAAAAAAATCAAGGGGAGGGGCAATCACAAGTTGGCTTACTATAATGGTAGCATATCGGTGGTGTGGACACGTGCAGAATGTCACAATTTAACCAACTAAACAAAACCATTTAACTCATTGCATGCGGAAATTACATCATCTTTGGGGTCACCGAACGTGGTTTAATTTACCTCGTGCGTTTCATTAGCGTTTGAGTAGAACATGCTGAGTTTTCTGCTAGTGTTAAGTAGACAAACAGCTATTGATGATTCCCAGCTATAAAAAAGTATGTGTGGTCACTGTACGGACGCAAACTAAGCCAGTACATCAAAATTCTAGCTGTTCTGAACCGGGGAGCATAGACGGTAAGCTTTGAGGGTACTAGCAAGTCTTAGTGTGGTAGCTAGGAGCTTTCGTGATGCTTATGTCCTTACTTGTGAAGTAGAATGTTTAGATGGATAGTCCGTGCATCGAACACGGCTACTGAAAGCCTTAAAACTTGATCCTGGAAGCGCTGTATGTACCGTGTATTGTAGCCTCGTACCTGCTATTGACGATTTGTCTGCTTACTCGTGCGTTAGTTGCGCAAAATGACTTCCGATATGTAGGCTATTAATATCTACTTGTAATTACAGCCCGTTTCTGATAAAGAAGGGTTTTCCCCTAAGAGAAGCGCCGCTATGCACGCGGGCCACTTAAGTGGGCTACATGCGAAAATTTATTGATTACGGGCCACTTAAGTGGCCTCCTGCGTGCAATGAGTTTAACATAGCAAACATTGAGAGATTATGAAGAGCCTATCCATGGGTATATACTTACATGGTGTTGAGAACAGTACTAGTAATATGCACTTACGACTTAATGTATGTATGCATTAGTTTCTATGGTTTTTGTATAGGTGTACCTAGGAATGTTAATTTGTTTTTGTATAGCTTCCTAGCCAGCTCTTTGTGATGTACTTTTGTGGCAATGGCTTCTGTTTGTTTGGGGCCTGCGCGTCCCATGTTCCTTTTAACTTGTGTTTTTCCTTTTGTGTCTTAGTTACTGTAACTTTTTTCTCCATTACTATTTTATTGAACCCTCGCTTAGTGAACTATAATTATGTCTACGCTACGCTTTACTACTAGCACTGCGAGTAAGCATGCTAACATCAACAGGTTATGGGCCCAGACACTCTGTAGTTTAGCTAGCTAAGACTATCGCAGTCATCGAAGTTTACAAAACACGTGGAGGATACTCTACATTGCACCATGGCAGAGATGAAGACTATCTCGCTCGTTCCGCTGAATGGAAAGTACAATGTAGAATGGCGCTGATGAAGGACGGTTTGTGGGGCATCGTCGATGGAACTGAAAATGACCCAGGCACCGGCGAGGGCCAAGCCGATGCCCACAAGAAATTCGTGTCGAGACGAGACCGTGCATTAGCGATTATTGTTCTATCCGTGGAGACATCTTTGCTCTACCTGATATGCGATCCCGAGGACCCTGTAGCCATTCGGAAGAAACTACAGGACCAGTTTCAGAAGAAAACTTGGGCCAACAAGCTGGAGCTGAGCAGAAATCTCTATTCCCTGCGTCTGAAAGATGGGGAGTCGATCCAGGAGCGTATAAAGGCTATGACCGAAGTTTTCGAAGCACTCGCGGTGATTGGCGACCCCGTGACGGAGGAAGACCGAGTCGTGTATTTACTGGCTAGTCTACCGGACTCATTCACCATGTTGGTAACTGCACTCGAAGCGAGCTCGGAGAATGTGCCAAAGATGGAAATTGTCACGGAGAGATTGTTGCACGAAGAACGGAAAATGAAAGAAAAGGGAAATGAAGGCAATGGAGGCAAAGCTTTCACAGCTGGCCTCACGAGAGAGAACCCTAAGAAGCTACTGACGTGCCATTTCTGCAAGAAGCCTGGCCACTTCAAGAGAAACTGCAGAAAACTAGCCCAACTACAAAAGAATTAGAAGGCTGTCAAGCCAATTGCAAAGCACTCAGCAAGCAAGGCTACCACAAATGAGAAAGAGTGTAGCTCAACTAGTGATGACGAAGCCTTGGTGATAGGTCACGCTCTATCAGCTACCTCCAGAGGGAACTGGATCATCGACTCCGGAGCCACATGCCACATGTGCAACGACAAGGAACTCTTCAAGGGACTAAGTCCTTTGAGAAAGCCACAAGAAGTAACTCTAGGAGATGGACGTGTGTTGGGAGCCACTGCCGAAGGTACGGTAACACTCAAGTTGCTTTTGCCCGACGGAAGTTCTCAGAGGTGCAATCTGCAAAACGTGCTATACGTTCCGAAGCTCTCATACAACCTACTTAGTGTGTCGAAGGCATCTGAGGCAGGGAAAATGACCAAGTTCAACAGTTCTGGATGTAAAATCGTGAACAGACACAAGAAGGTTGTCGCTTTTGCCACTAGAATGGGGAATCTCTATTACTTGGAATTCTGCCGAAAGCCTCAACAGTTGAACGAGAAGAAGAGCAAAGAGAGATTGTGGCATCGTCGATATGGGCACCTTGGTGAACAAAGTCTAAAGAAACTAGCGAGCAAGGAACTAGTACAACGGTTCGACTACAATGTGACCAACAGTATTGGTTTTTGTGAAACGTGTACTGGAGGGAAGCTACATCGCAGTCGCTTTGAGACCAGTAAGAGTCAGACAAAGGAACCACTTGAGCTAGTCCACTCAGACGTATGTGGGAAAATGAAAGAGAAGTCACTAGGAGGAGCCGAGTACTTCCTCACATTTACTGACAACCACACCCGCTACTCTTGGATCTACCCCCTGAAGACAAAAGACCAAGTATTTGATCGCTTTGTGGAGTGGAAAGCACTTGTCGAGAAGTCTAGTGGAAAAAAAGGTGAAGACACTTTGTTCTGACAATGGGGGAGAATACACTTCAAAGAAATTCGAAGCCTACTTGAAATCAGAAGGGATACGTCACGAATGTACTATCCCCAAGACACCCGAACAGAATGGTGTTGCCGAGAGATTGAATCGAACACTTGACGAATCGTCTCGCTCAATGCTACTAGATGCCAAACTTTCACAGAAGTTCTGGGCTGAAGCCGTCTCTACCGTGGTCTACCTAAAGAATCGCGAGGGCATGACCCCATACGAGGCATGGCATGGTGAAAAGCCAAAGGTGGATCATTTGAGAGTCTTTGGATGCGACGCATATGCTCATATTCCAAAGGACGAGTGAGGCAAGTTTGACTCGAAGGCCAGGAAGTGTATACTGCTGGGATATGGCCAGGAGAAAAAGGGGTACAGACTGTTCGATCCGATTCGAAGGAAGGTGTTGCACAGCCAAGATATCCGATTCAACGAGAACGAGAAAGCGAGTGAAGTTGCTGCAAACGATGACGTAGATCATCCCATGTTACTTGATTTCTCCAGCGACTGTGAGACCGAACCTACAGACAGTCGATCTCCTGATGAAGGTGTACCTGAACAAGTACTCAGAAGATCAACAAGGGAAAGGCACCAACCAAACTGGAAAAGAACAGAGCCATTTATCAAAATTACAATGTGAGCCCACATCAATCAAAGAAGCCACTGCTAGTCCTGATAGCCCAAAGTGGATGCAGGCAATGGAGACTGAGATGAGGTCTCTGAAGGACAATGATGTCAGGAAGCTCGTCGCTGAAAGGAAAGCAGTTGGAAGCAAATGGGTCTACAAAGTCAAGACAGGTGCTGATGGTTTTGTTGAACGCTACAAAGCTAGATTGGTCGCCCAAGGATTCAACCAGATGTACGGAACTGATTATGACGAGACCTTTTGCCCAGTAGTGAGGCAGGAATCACTACATGTTCTGCTAGCATTGTCTGTGCAGAAAGGTCTGAAGCTACACCAAGTCGATGTAATCACCGCTTTCCTGAATGGAAACCTTGAGGAGGAGATCTATATGATGCAACCCAAAGGATTTGTGTCCAAAGGAGAGGAGCATCTTGTATGCAAACTCAAGAAGAGCATCTATGGCTTAAAGCAATCACCAAGATGCTGGAATGTCGCTCTTGATTCTCACCTCAAGGAAATGGGTGTTGTCCAGTCAACAAGCGACCCGTGCATATACATGGATACTGGAGGAGATGTCTTCTACTTTGGAGTATACGTAGACGATATCGTCTTGGTCGGACGTACGGATGAGCGAATCAGAGAGGTGAAGGCCGCTCTCTCTCTGAAGTATGACATCAAAGACATCGGAAAATTGCACTACTTTCTGGGAATGACTGTGGTACAAGATGACAAACAAAGGCCTGTTTGGATTGGTCAACCTGCTTACACCGAAAAGCTCTTGAGGAAGTTTGGAATGCAGGACTGTAAGCCTGTCAGCACTCCAGTGGATGTTAGCTCAAAACTTGTGCTAGCTACTGATGAAGATGAATGTGTCAATCGACAGCAGTATCAGTCTGCAATTGGAAGTCTGATGTATCTGTCTGTGAGCACTAGACCCAGATATATTGTATGCTGTTGGCAACCTGGCCAGATATTCTTTTAAACCAACGAAGGAACACTGGACAGCTATGAAACGTGTGTTACGCTATCTCAAAGGCACCGAAAAACACGGTATTCTCTACAGTGAGAAAGGCCACAATGAGTGTGTTGGTTTCTCTGACGCTGACTGGGCCGGAGACGTTAATGACAGAAAGTCAACAACTGGCTACTTGTTTCAAAAATGTGGAGGCGCTGTTACTTGGAAGAGCAAGAAACAGAGTTGTGTTGCACTCTCAACCGCTGAGGCCGAATACATAGCACTCTCAAGTGCAGCTCAAGAGTCAGTGTGGTTGAAGCACCTAACCACTGAATTGAGGAGTCCTCCCAAATCGCCAACAACCATATTTGAGGACAACCAGTCTGCTATTGCCATGACCAAGAACCCTCAATTTCATGGACGTGCCAAACATATTGATATAAAATACCATTTCATTCGAGAACAAGTGAACTGTGGTAATGCGAAACTGGAGTATTGTCCAACTGAAGAATAGACGGCTGACATGTTTACGAAAGGACTGAATCGTGAACTGTTTAACAAACATTGACACAATGCTGCAATTGTGGAGCTACCCTAAGTCAACGTGAGGAGGAGTGTTGAGAACAGTACTAGTAATATGCACTTATGACTTAATGTATGTATGCATTTAGTTTCTATGGTTTTTGTATAGGTGTATCTAGGAATGTTAATTTCTTTTTGTATAGCTTCCTAGCCAGCTCTTTGTGATGTACTTTTCTGACAGTGTCTTTTGTTTGTTTTGGGGCCTGCGCGTCCCATGTACCTTTTAACTTGTGTTTTTCCTTTTGTGTCTTAGTCACTGTAACTTTTTTTCTCCATTACTATTTTATTGAACCCTCGCTTGGTGAACTATACATCTACGCTACGCTTTACTACTAGCACTGCGAGTAAGCATGCTAATGTCAACACATGGAACTGCAAGGTATAAACAACATACAATACTGGAGTACAGAATGACTTACCCTTGGGTCAATACCTAGACACATAATAACAGAACTCCAGACAAAGATGTGATACTAAGGACTTACCCTTGGGTCAATGGCAAACAGCTGGAAGTAGGCGTGCCGGCCAATGATGGTCATTGGGCCTGGGCCAACAAATTCAATAAAGTTCATTTCTCCTGTTGTTTGATTCATCACAATTGCTTCTCTTATATACCGGTCCAGGCGGCCCTCACTGTCGTAAGTATGCAGCACCACAACATCACGAAAGCTGTAAAGGTAGGGATAATAATATTATTGATAAAATGGGAAAATTTCCAAATTTAAGTAGCTGCTAAAAAAACATGTTTTAATAGTATTCTTATGTGGGGGTGGGGGTGGGGTAATTAAGAGGATTTTATCGGTTAGATTACTCTGGTTCTCACCCTTTTAGTTTATTTTATGTTCTTACATGTAAGCCTTAATTTGTGATGCCGATCCTTTAGTTCATGTGAAAGCTATGGTAAAAATGAGCACTACTTGCATTTTCTCATCAAAGGTGTGCTACAAATCAAAGTATTCACATAATCCCTTGTACAATCTCAGTAGTGTTGCTGCACCAATTTTTAAGACTCTCCACCCCCCTTTTCTATCAAACAATCTTGTATAAAACCATGGACCCTGATCCCACTTCACGGAACACATAGTAATATCATACCAGGAGCGCATCGAGCCGGCGAAGCCGGCGAGGGAGCATGCAAGTAGTATAGACGGCGAAATTCAAACACGGCAGCCGGATGCTAATTTTAGTAACCACCAAATATGGAATATATACACACGTGGGTACGTAAGTCGGTGAGCGGCAGCTTTGCAGGGCGACTACGGAGAGCGTTGGATGGTAATACAGCTAACGCAGGCCCCGAGCACAACGACACTGATGTGAAGGTTAGCTGTAAGCCTTTGTAACAGTCACTGAGCGTGGGTATGGCAGTACTTGGACTCACTTGTTGGAAGATTGGTCTGTCTCCCATACGCTTTCGCTTCGGAGAACTAGTCATCTCGCTCGAGTGTATGCCGACACACCGCTTCATTTTTATCCACTTCGTGGCTTTCTCTGTTACTTTTTCCTGCTGTTGTGTCATAAAAATCCATATACGGATACTACTATTTTTAGAATATGACCGCCATGTTTGAATTTCGCCGTCTATGTATTGCACGTGCGTAGTTGCATGCTCCCTCGCCGGCTTCGCCGGCTCGATGCGCTCCTGATCATACATAGGCAAGTGTTGGCTCTTTGAGTAAATAAATGTAACCCCCTCATTCCCAGCATCCAGACATTCCTGGCCATTACCAATTTCTGCAAGCTTTCCCCTCTCCTGTTAGAAAACCTGGGCTCTGATGCTACATAACATTATAGCCAAATGTTGCCACTTTGGATGAAGTAGTGGAGCCCACAGTTATGCAACACTGTTGTAGTGGAGCAACACTGACCTGGCAAACACCTCTCCATTCCTGTTCACTGTCAATGTACTTTCCCTGAAGGTGACTCTCTCCCCAAATTGAATGTTGAGCTGCTGAAACCTTGTGCCGGCTGCACCACGCTTTAGTCGTCTCTGCCACTGGTTGTGCTGGTGCGAGAGTATGCGTGAGAGTATGCATGAGGCTAAAGTTACGCATCTTTTTTCTATAGCAAAGTTACATGAATTCATAAAAACATATATATATTTTTATAACAACTCACAAATTCATCGAGGTCTCTCTTCCTTCGTGTTGTGTTAGTACTGTTTTCACCGATGCGAACACAACCTGTAGACAACCCCAAAATAACTCCATTGTTGTTAGTGTATTGAGTGGACACTTACACACAGAAATTCTTACTCATGCTGGTATTGCACTGTATTAAGGTTAGGGTTAGGGTTAACAACACACATGCTGCACATGCTATTGATATGTTAAGACAATACATCATTGCAACATATCCAGAATGCAGCGACAGCATTATGCATCTTAGGTACGTAGAATTAGATGATGACGATCAATTTTAGATGGGGTTGGGTCTTTCATGTGCTTGTGTAAAGTATCAGTTACAGGAGAGTCCCTACCAGGAAGATCGAGGTCCAGAGGCTCATAACAGATGATGTAGAGCTCAAAACCTCTTCTACGGCGACTCTCGCCCGTACGGAATGTAACAGTAAAGGCACCTGATAGCCAAAGTAAAATTCACATTATTGTTGTGAGACCAGACTCGCAACAATTAACAACACACATGTTGCATGTTCTTGATCAGATAAACTTCAATCCCTACAATGCAAAATAAAGGTTGTTGCTACAGTGAAAGAAAAAAGCCAATACTATGAAGGAATTTTTCTAAATAGGAACACAAATACAGCTTCAAGCGTGCTCACTGACATTGCACTATATACCATTATTACACTATCAAGATGCTGCGTTGGTGATAGGGTTATATATACGTGTACGGAGTCCAGGCAGCAAAAAGTCATTCACACAATACAGCTGGGCTGAACTTAGGCTTTCAAATACTTCATCACTAGTTCTGTAACAGCCTCGTAAAAATAATTGGCACACTCAGGCCATGCTTTACTGCATAATTATGCTATTCTTGCAACAGGCTGAGTGATGAAAATACATACACATCTGTTTTCTGTTCACCTGCTATACTTTGTCCTTGGTTAGTGGTTAGGACTAGATAGAGGTAGCAGTAATTGGGAAAATGAAAGATCCTGGATGCTTGCAGTGCAACAGTGACTGAATACTGACTGCCAAGCCTTTTAGTCTACTTCTCTAATTTATGCCATGACTTAAAGTCTTGATGACATGATGCCCAAAAATAACTGTACACAGCATATTTCATCCTCCCACCTTCTCCTAACTGGAGTCTGTTTGCACCAGGCTCTGTTCCACAACTCTCAGTTACACCGAAGCCAGGATGCCTCACTTCAACATAATCTGTACATCTGGAGGACGAAGACACAATCTTGAATGGCTGTAACGTGTGCATGCCGCTGGCAAAAAACAGCCCAGATGACAATGGAACTCCTCTATTGTGGACACCTTGGGGACCTGGTGAAGTGAGCCGTATAAAGAGGTGTCCCCATTTTGACGCTAAAAGTTGGAATAGCAAAGTGTCCTGAATACAGAGGTGTCTTTATTTCACGGGTGTGACACCCTTTAAGAGGGGTTTCACTGTAGCTACTAGCTTGAGTTCTTGTTGCTCACCGAGGCAGAGTGCCTCCGACATCCTGAGAGAATGGTGTACTCCACGCATGTGAAACAAGATGGATGGTCTAAAAAACAAAGCTTCTTACTAGATATAGCTACTTGCTTATGGGCACAGCTTAGCAAAAGTTTTTTTTAGCTACTACATGATTATTTGTCAGCTAGTTACAGTTAACAAAAATTGTGATTGGTGATATTTGTACAGCTGAATCTTAACTTGGTACCAAATGGTGCTCCTTTTGTCAGTCAGCTAACTCTTGGAGAGAGGAAATATCCAGGGGTAGAAGGGGTCTGACATACTCCTCTGTCACAGTACATCCAATGGCTTCATGGTAAGAGTGCATAGCTGGTGTATAATTGAGTGTGTTTGGATCAAGATTGCTTTCTCTCATTTATGAATATGTAGAGTTTTGTAGAAGCAGTGTGACAGATATGGAAAATGCAAATCAAAGCAAGGGAAGTATGAGTGGTTATGATTAGTAAAACGGCCCACGTTTATTGTAACTATCTTTGTACTGTTTGATTTGCAGGTGTAGTCCAAGTCTTCTATGGAGATCTCTATGAACTTTCAAAACATTCTGTTCAAAACAGTTATAACATACTATAAGTGAGGTCTATATACCTGTCAAAGCAGTCAGGACCCTGTAGATCCAACTGAATGAGGTTGTAGAAGGCAAGTCTCCCCGGTGGACACTGGACATTGTAGGTGACGAGCATGGCATTGGCATAGCTGCAATAGGGAATACATAAACAAGTCGATACACATAAAGCAGAAAAGTGATTTAAGGCCTAAAGCATCCTGTAGCGTGGAAATGAAAGGAAAAGGATCTAACATCTCTCCAATTATCCATGACTTACTCATGAGTACAAAATTGCATACTCTAGAAATGTCGTGCATGCCTATTCAGACCAAGGCCACACAGATTATGTTGCAAACCCTACAAGGTCAGCATGGTATAAATTTGAAATATTATATACAAGAAAAGTAGATTTCGTGAGCTTGTTACTAGTGAAAATGAGAAGTATATCTACTACCATCTTCAAAATAGAATCTATTCCCAGTAATGATATGCATGCCTATTTTTTCCAAACTAGCTTAAATAAAAAGACAGGTAACAAAACCAAGACTTCAACATGGCAGAGAAATTAGAACAAAATATACCTTTTATAAATATAGCTGCCAAATAGCCGAGCAAAAAGGAATTGTGGCAAATACTGTAACCACAACCATACTGCTGTGTTGGACTTCACATATGCCAGACGGACTTCACTCAAGCTATGATCTCTTGACTCCACCATTTCTGTAGACAGGGCACACACACACACATACACACACACACACACACACACACACACACACACACACACACACACACACACTAACCTTGAACCTTGAAGGTCCACTGACCCACACACACACACACACACACACACACACACACTAACCTTGAACCTTGAAGGTCCACTGACCCACACACACACACACACACACACACACACACACACACACACACACACACACACACACACACACACACACACACACACACACACACACACACACACACACACACACACACACACACATATATATACACATAAACTCACGGGTTATCCAGGAGAAAACCTGGAGAAAATAACAGACGAAGGTTTGGATTTCCCAGATTGTTGATTTGCTTGTATGAAGCCGGGAACCTCCTTTGATTTCTGTAGAAGCACTCTAGGGATCCAGAAGCTCCTCGACCAATTCTAGTGCGGTATATTCCCTGCTCACTGCAAAGAAATAATAATTCAATAAAGAGAACTAACATGACACAAATATAAGTTAAGTGTGCTGAAACAATAATGTGTTTCTTTTGTTTTTGAAGGTAGCTAATGGCACTTTGTTATATCAGGATTGGTAGAAATGATAATATTAAATTTAGTTGAGCTATAGCATGATATGAACTGTAGGGAATATTGTGCTCGGAACAGTGGTACTATTATTGGTGTGTTAGGTTACAGTGTATGGCATTCCAATACACTACACAGGATAGTTCTGCAATCTAAAAGCAATAATCTTGATCATATGTTCATAGTCTTCATCAAGATGAGTGCATGAACGAAGGGAACGAATAACTGAGGCACACATTCGATATTGATAATCGTATATGCTGTAGATTACTCTTTAACTTCGCTATGAATGTATCGATCCCAATCATAACCAGACTATTTCTGCCATATACACCTCAGTGCTAACTAATACTTTGCTACATGATCACTGTATGGCAGTGCATGGTCTGACTCACTGCAATAAGCTCAATGAGTTATGTACTCTTTCAAATGTCACATAACAAGCCTGCACAGTGTGTTCTGCTCACAGATACAAGTGTGAAGGGGGCTGTGCGTGCACATAAATTTACAGAAAAGAGTTTCTGTGAATGACGTCAGCCACGTCGTGTGGGGCAGTGTACATGTACAGTAAGTGGATGAAATAGAAATTCTGCCCTCCTCCAACTAAAGATGCCAGTTTAAATATATAGCAATAAGGCCTATATCCTTTTATTCGCTAAAATTATGGCGTATGTCTTACTATTAAAAATCTGAAGCGCTTCCCTTTCAGTAGTGGCTCTATTTTTAAGCGCATGTCTGGTCTTTCAGAGACAAATGGGATCAAAAGAACCAAACTAACAATCATTTTCTAGGAAAAAGCTCGCAAGCACTTGTAATTCGCCAACTATTCTAGTGGACAGTGGTAGGATGATGGATGGATAATATCTCGTCATAGTATCCACTAGTTTCCAAATCACATGAAATTCTGTCAGAAAAAAAGCCTGTGAATAACAGGCTTTATATTCACCTCCCGTAAGAGTCTGGGCATGTGGCTAAACTGTGACTGACTTATATACCTCGGACCATGAGGAGATTGTTCACTAGAGGTTCCGGCTTACTTTGCACCAGGTGGTCTAGCATTTGGCTGGCACGGAAAATCATCCACTCGGCTGAAGCGGCAGCGAACTGAAGGTCGCTGTGAGTCTGCAACCCTGCGAAGTAATATGTACAACACCTGACCATTACAATATGCCATATGAAAAACACATGGGAAGTCCAAGGTATATACAAAGTGAACATTATTCCAACACACAATCTGTGCCACTCTGTACAGCACTCGTGTATTCAAGTGGTGGGCATGACTAATTGTTGCTGACACGGCCTACGCAAGCATGTGTCCAGAGCCGGCATATGCCCGGCCCCTGTCGTATTCTAGTGCATTAAAGAATGACAAAATGTAGCGTTGTTAAATAAGAAAGAGCTGGAGATCGAATGAATGGAAGCGCTTTGGTGACTATACACTCCCACATTTTTTTCAAAGTAAAATGTCGTTTTAGCAATTGCTTAACCCTGTAAATCGCAAGTTTGACCAATTTTGAATGGACAGACAACAGACAGATAGACAGACACACGGAAAGAACTAATTGCTTAACTCCACCGCATAAGTGTGGGGTAAATATCAATTTTTGTACATACATGCCATAATAAATACAGCTTAAGCTCAGCTGAGAGGGAAGATTGTAGCCTCAATTCCAGGCTCTCAATTCCAGTTTTTTTTAAAGGGTCCCAAATCCAGCTGTTTTACGTAACACGACACTTTATAACACATCAATAATGGAAGTTAGCACATGTCGTTGTTCCCATAAAGATAATACCCAAATAAAGAACTTTAAAAGTAAATGTATAGCTTACTATCAGACTACTCTTAGCTTCAGAACTTATATCACACGGGAATGAGGTTCTCATCTCCATGTACTCTCTCAGTGTATCCAGCTACAGCTTATAACTTATTACCACAGCTACTCGAGTGTTATGACCTGCTCTTTTAACACTACACTACTGGAATGGCCAAACTTGTGCTGGATAGAACCCCCACAAAAAAAAACAAAAAAAACAACAACATTAAAACAAGGCACTCACCAGTCCCCTAGCTATATGTCACTACAATTACAGAATGGTTACAGAAGTTCACAACACACATGAGCTTCTCAAATGTTATCATTCGACTACTAGCTGTTATTTTGCAATACACAGGGTAGCATAACAGTTATTGCTAACTGTGTTTTCCAAGATAAACTATAGCAGATAACAGTAGCAGTACAATAAGACTACTACAGTACTACAGCCAGACTGCTTCCAGGTTTACCACAGCAGATGGTCATGCAACTGCTGTACAAAGGTTTCCTGAAACAGCTGTTTACCTTTCCAAGAACTGGGTGTGTGCATGACTTGGTATTTGCAGTCACAAACACTCTCAGACTATGGTATGCATAACAAGATTGAAGTTAATGAGGGCAAGGAAATTAAGACACCTCATAATAAACTATAGTTGCATAGAGAAATTGAAAGCTGGGAACCGTAGTTTACGCTATATTTAGTGATCTCAAACAGGTGGTATATCTTAGCTGTTTGCGTGGGATGCACCGATAATTTCCAAGGGCAAAGCCCAACAAACTTAGCATTCTTCACTTCTCTAAAACAGCTAGGAGAGCTATATATCTGCCTGAGAGCACTAACCTTATGGAGTAGGCCAAACATTGCCTACTACACCGCATTGCCGCATCACAATCCTTGCTTGCCATGCATGCTAGAAAAATGCAGACAACCGTTCTCTCCATGCATTATTAAGATCCACACCCAACGTATATATATTCTGTCACCCCAGATGAGATGGCTAAAAAGAGAGAAAAGGTGCAAGCATGGTGTTCTGAAAACGTATAGTCATTCGTAAGTAGTTTTTTGAGACCTCATCTCTGTACATTCTTATGAAATTTTCTGTAATTGCATAACTACATATATATGTACTTCAAGCATGTTCTGTAACTATCACAGTCATAATATATAGACCTAACATTTGAAGAACAACAGAAGAACATATTATGCTTCTTGCTGCAAGAATAATAGTGGTAACCTCTGTTGTTACAAAGCATATTTTGTGGGCATCAGATAAGCTGCTTAGCAGATGTTCACAGAGCATCCTGGAAGCCAACCATACACATACTATATATGTAGCTAACTGGAATCCTGTTGTGCAGGCAAGGAAGTTCTCTGTAGACAACCTCATGTACAATCATACGCTGATCAAAACTAATCTAAAACTCTAAAACACCATCTGCTCATTGACCTACAAGTGGTAGCTACTTAAAAGATTATTTTAGGTGGCCTAAAGGCTTGGGCTTGGCCTTGTTAGTTAGTTCCTGAGCCATGCAGACAGCATTCCTGATAGCATGTCACAAAATTAATGGGTTGTTACAACTGATTAGCCCTACAAGCAATCAATTCATCAATGTTACATTTGAAAAACTTACGTAGGCTTAACACACAGAACGACAAGACATTATACTAATATACAATCATGCAGTGAACCATGCATAACTGAATTTGATTGCTATTTGAATGTGCATCAAACTGTAACAGTTATGCTCGGGGCAAGTCCAGGTGCATTACATGACAAAACGTTGCTCAACCTGCATGCACTTCACAAAGAATCATAGGACAGACTACACATACAGCTATGACCAACATGCCATTACACTAAAAAATTATGCTCCAAACCCTAGTATACTTCCTATTACCCACACTAACTACTTCACACACTCACAGCTGTATGGTAAACAACTCGAGACATCAACAAGTATCAGCTATTATGCAAAATAGTAGCAATCTTACCTGAGCATCCCAATACAGAAAACAGCTGCAATGCACAGTATGACGGACTTCAGCTCCATCCTTTTCGGAAAGCAACACAGTTGTAAGAAACTGTACAGCGACCGTATACAGGAAGAAGTTAAAGGAACACTTCTGCAGCGAGTAATTGTTATATAGCCCCGGAATTATCAATACCCGGTAGTGTCCGTGCGCGTTCCACGGACGTGACGTCACTAATGAGGCTCGATTTTGTGAAGTTTGCGCGAAGACCATGACGTCATCGATATTACTTCGAACGCCGCAAGCATTGGAGCGTTTTGCCAGCCGACGGTATTATGATGGCATCTAAGGAGCACTATAATTGGAGCGCACTCAATTGCAAAAGTTAGGGTTGACGGACCGCGAAAAATTGTTAGGCGCGTGAATTAGGGTAGAGTTAGGGCCAGGGTTAGGCTATGTAATTCTTCGCGGGCCATAATTTTTTGGCGGTCCGTCAAATCAATCGAAGTTAGTGCTAGTCCGGCAAGTGCACAGCTGTAAATGCTAGACAAACTATGACGAAGTACAAAACCAGCTAATGCTTGTATTTCTGCTCTCACCAGCCTTTGTTGCCTTGCATGCCGTGCTTTGCATTGTCGTGTCAACAAAAATTTTAATATAGCTAATGCTTGCGATGTTTTAATACACTACAGGACTCAGAGGAATGGTGTACTTTCCACATAGTGCACTTAGCTGATATACTATCTTAACCATATCCCTAACTGTTATATTTAATACATATACATGTACATATCACTTAAAATGGATCATTGTAGACAGTTTCCAATAGTAAAGCTGCTGCATGTTCATACATCATACAAAATATAGAAAGAATGGGCACTAAAAGCTGTTTACATAAACACATCCAATCACTACATGTAGCTACCACAATAAACACCAAATATATAGACAAGTGTATGGAAGCAGCTGTAGTATGAGAGAGTTAGTTACACTTGTCATCGAGCTGTCTGTAAACCCAGTTAATAATTTTACGAATTAACTCCACTCTAGAGGCATTTATTTCAGTAGCAATCTGCAGAGTTATCTGTGCTGCTGCCCGGAGAGCTGGGTTGCAGGAATTTTCATCAAGGATGGCATCACGGATGGCTTCGACACTCATGAAGTAACGAGCTATAATGCGATTAGTATACTTCTCTGCAGAGAGTGCGTCAAAAAGCTCTGACACCTGTTTATCAAGAATACCCTGTAAAGGACACGAGTAAAATGTGCGCAATCATTTTCAAATCTGTTATAATATGAGCATAATATTATTTCAGTTTAATAAAGTGCTATACATAACGTCTTGTGAAAGAGAGTTCCAAATGTTGGTCATTCTGGGGTTTTGCATGCATCTTAAATAGCTATGTCTTTTCTAAAGCTAGTAGCACCAGTGTCCACTTCATAGCAATGATAAGTGATGAGTTGTAGCAAAGGGCGCACGGTAGCTAGCATTAGGGAATAGGTGAAGATTGCAACCTTGCAATATCATGCAGATACAGGTAATGCCATAATATTCATGTAGCTATACCATACTGCGATAATCCCTTATTTTTCGATAATTGATTAAGTCTACATAGTTAACAATGTACTTGGCAAATAGTAGAATTAGGCACTTTCAGGCTATGTATAGAAAAAAAGTGTGACCTCCCGTCTAGAAATGCCATTTTGATCATTATACCTGCATTAATTTTGATTAACACCCTAAGGGCATCCTATGATAATTAGGCATGTGCATTCGTGTGGGATGAAAGTGTTTGGCATTTGGTGAAACAAATTTATCGCTCCAAAGACAGGCGAAAAATGCCAATGTGGTTGCTGCCCAAAATGCTTTCTTGTCGTAACTGGATGTGGTTCCGTCGCTAAACAATTGAGTGTGCAGGGACCGGAGAACTGCTGGGGTGATCGGCTCTCGCCTATTACTTCACTGTTTTTCTCATGTGCATGGCTCCACGTAGCAGCAATCGTAGCTCTTTCTGAAGGCAAGTTGGAAGTGGTAGGGAATGTTGTGTATGATAATTGTAAATGCCTGCCAGTATGGTTCTGTGTGATTTACCATTTCGGACTAGCTGAGCTACAAAGTATGTTAGTGTAAGTTGAGATCCTGGGTATGGATCGAAGTCCACTGATTGGCAAAATTTAGTGTACTGTTGCTGAGCTGTGCAGTAGATTCTACACGGGGAGGGAGCAATGGCAGCGGCCATGATCTCCATGTCCTTCCTAATGGCACCAATCTAGCTTTGGGGTGATGATAGGATCTTGGTCTGTCGAACTGTAAACGGGAGAGAGCATCCGCTAAACAATTATTGACGCCAGGAATATGGGCTACTGAGACATGAAAGTTGCCCGAAGCTACTATATAGAATAGGGTATGCACCAGGCACATAATATCCGACCGTCTTGAGCCCTTGTTTGTCCACATATAGACTACTGAGAGGTTGTCGCAATGGAACTTGATACGGAGGCCCTTCCATTGGTCACTCCAGGTGGCTGCAGTCAACACAATGACATAGAGTTCCTTCCATTTTATGCACTTCCCTCTGGCGAGGGGCTTCAGATCATCCCAAGTGAACCAGGCACCTTTGAAGTATGCTCCATATCCTATCTCTCCTGAGGCATCTGTAAACAACTCAAAGTCGGGTGTCCTCACTCATTCAGATTCCAGCATGCTAGCTCGACCATTCCAGGTGGGTAGGAACTTTAGCTACCAGTTGATGTCTGCTCGTGTTTGCTGGTTCAAGGTTATGTGGCGGTGGAGCTGTTTGTGCGTGTGCTCAAATCTAAGAGACTGTGAAACAATAGTCTCCCTTCGGGGATGACCTTTGCTGCAAACGAAAGTCCGCCAATAAGTGATAGAAGTTCACGCTTTGTACACTTCTTCTGATCTGGCCATCTCTCAAGTTCCTCCAGGAGGTCTACTAGCTTCTCCGGTGGAAGACTGCGTTTTATGCTGTTGGCGTTGATTGATATGCCAAGGAATGTTATGGTGGTTGCTGGCCCTCCAGTTTTTCCATGGCAACTGGGACCCTAGGACTTTGCATACTGTGAGCATGGTATTTACTGCTGCATGTGGGTTTCTGGTGGACTGGCTATGAAGTAATCATCTAGATAGTGTATGATGTGTGCTATGTTGTATTTTTTTCAGGATATATTTGATTGTTGAAGCAAATGTGTTGAATATATATAAGGGACCCGTTTGTCAACATAATATTTATTCATTCCCAAACGATGCCAGTCTTCCTTTCTCACTGGGTACATTCTAAAAGCATTTTTTTTAGATCTACTTTGGCCATTATACTCCTCGGACTAAGCCGCTTTTCCAGTGATACTGCATCATCAACCGAAGAGTATGGCATGGTAAAGTTACCCTTGGGGATGAAGTCATTAATTTTATACTTCTGCCCGGCGGGACAGAGAGGTGCATAATCATTCTCCACCCCCTGGTTTTCTTAGCTACTACTCCCAACCCTGAACAGTGTAGGTCGGGAAGTGGCGGGTCATCATATGGGCCCACAATATAGCCTGTGTTGCATTCTTTAACTAGTTCTGCATCAATCACGAAAGGGTGTTTGTCCACTGATCTAAGGCTCCTGGAATTGCTCCTATTGTGTGGACCGATGTAACCTATGTTAACTCCATTCAGTATTGCTTCAAGTAGCCCTTGTAGGAAAGCTTTGTCTGGAAAACTGTGTAGCTGTGTAACTCCAGTTCAAACTGCAGTTTGATTAGAGTTGTGTTAGGGAAGTGTGCTTCAATTGGATGAGCTTGCTGGCAGATGCGGGGTGTTCATCCCCATATCCTGCAGACGTGTCTGTAGATACACTTGTCTTCTGACTGTGAGTAGTTGAAACTACGGCATATTGCTTTACCGTCTGGTGTGGTTTGCACATGTCTTTGTGGAGGGGTAAAGGTGGCTCGGCGCTGATCTGGAGAGTATCTGTTGCTATCACTTTGTTGGCCACGAAAGGATTGTATCGGTTTGTTTTTGCTTTGCGGGCATACACCATCTGCATGACCATACTGCATGCCACGGTTGCAGTAGGGGCGCACCCGATTGGTCATGTGCAGTGTGAACAAGGGGATGTGGTATTCATCATCCCACCTTCTAAGTGGGTCGTCTGCTAACTGCCTTCGGAAGTCCTGGCCATATGAGATCCGGGCTTCTGGCTCATAGCGTTCGCTGACCAGTGCTAGGAAGGTTTGGCATTTGATATAATTATATTCAATTGCTCTAGATGGTTGGGCAGCTGTCATTAGTGACCACCCGTTTCATTTTTTTGGGGGTTGAAATGGACAGGCTGAGATCCTCGCCTACTGCCTCTTCAACACTCAGTCGGAGTGTCGTCCCATGCACCCTTCAATCGTACAACAGATCATTAAAATCAATGTGAAAATCTTCTTGGCTGTGGTCTGAGGGAGGGGGGTACCACAGTTGGCAAATAGTTCAGCTCGGGGTAGTGTTACCGCCGGTGATGTCTGTGGCGCTTTGACGAGGGGAGCCATGGGCGCTGGTGCTTCCTCTTCCTCCGTTTATCGAGACTCTCCTTGTTCGTATCCGTGTCTTATGACGTGGTCTCCACCTCCTCCATTGTCATTGCTATCAGATGTGCGGCGCAAGGTATCGTCTGCTACTGCCTTTCTAATAAGCTCCTTCACCTCTCCACTGAGGGGTTAGCATCTTGAGGCTGTCTCTGTCCGGCGCTGATGTTTCTGAGGGTGTCTCATCATGTGAGCTAGGTGGTGATGGGTCACGGTGTTGTTGCTGCTGTGTGACGTGGTTCGGTTTGTTGGGTGCCACTCATTGTTAGTCGGGCTTCCGCTAGACGTTGACGGAGGGCTCCCGTATTTAAATTTCACGCCCCCTCCCATGCCTACACGGGAGTTGTTGCCTGCTGCCCACGGGCCAGACAGCTACCTGGCCCTGCTTTGGCCTGCTTTTTGTCCCGTGGGGTCAAATCGGGGTTTGGTCTGAATTGTGCTCTGGTTGTTGCGCTGGTTGTTACTCTACTGCCCGGTTTCCAACCATGGCCCCGGTTATGGCCTCGACCCCACTCATGTGCGGGTGTGTAGCACGTATGCAAGCTTAGTAGCTTGCACTGAAACTCTTGGGAGCTGATGGCAGCAAAGGTATCCCTCCTCCACAGCCTGTTGGTTGCTACTAACATGCCGCCTGAGCTAGTGATCGTAGTGAGCCATCGACTGCGGCCGACAGGTTCACTGTTTCACTAGAGGCTTGACTGGGCAATGTTTAATATTTAAAACTCCCTATATCTCTGTAGTAAGGTTTTACAAAACAGACAGCAATGGAGCCCAGCTAACAAAACATGTGGTTGACTGTACAACTACGCATGCGTGATGATGTCATCAGTGATCCCAAATTGGCGGGATACTTAGTCTGCCCTGGTGTATTTACATGCTTTCATTCTGTAAATATCCATTTATGAATTGTGATTTCTCTGAACTACCATTATAAGGGTGTGATATAATGATTAAATGTATGTATACCTTCCAGGAGTGCTATAGGAACAAATCCAAAGGAGTGTGAAAGAGTTTAATAGCCAGGAAAACCAGCCAACTCAAGATATTCACAGCTTTCAGGACAAGATTTGATAACTTTCTGTAGTTTTCTGTAGTTTTGTAGTAGTTGAAGGTCTTCTAAACTTTATAGGAATTCACTATCAAAAAGTGTGGACACGACACTGCCAGAATTCTGGGAGGCTGGGTATCTTAAAGCCCATAATAATATTATCAGACCAAAATTATATTTATTTCTGGATACATGTACACTTACGAGGACTCTCTCCCTTCTTGCTGTCCAGTTGACACTTGCTGGCCAGTTGGCCCCTTCACCAATTCTACGGCAACCTGTGCACCACAAAAATACCACATTCCTAGCACAACTTAAACTGCATAGTGACATAAATGGTAGCATATTTAAAAGGCAACAGTGAGTTGAAACCATCTTTTATATAAGCCTTATACACAAACAACTATAATAATTATGTGCTAAGTTGTGCTCTGTATCCAAATTATTAAATGCCAAAAATTAATAATAATACAGTTCAAGGTAATACTTTGATGTCAACAAGTTGGCATAAAAAAACAAATATTCATAACCTGTTTAAAGTACAGGACAACAGCTTAATTATTCTTACAATGATGATTGGGTAGATGGTTTAAACTGCTATGGATAGCCCACCTCAAACACAAGTTGGTTCTTGCTAACTATTTCAGTAGCCAGCAATCATCACATACCCTGGTTTGAACATGGGATATGTCCACTGACACTGTGCCCTCAGAAGACACATTTTTCATGAAGCAGAAGCTGTTCTTCATGGAAATGATAATTATGCAACAGTAAGTGTGAGCCTTCAGTACAGTGAAGCTTTTTTCTTTGAATTTGTAGTAAGAGTCGAAGATCTGGTCAAGTCTATCATAGTATTTATTGTATTATGTTATATAGTCATAGATAATTGCTTACCAGGGAAATCAAGCTCTAGAGGGTCAAAACAAATAATAAATATTACAAATCCTCCTCCACGAGTACTCTCTCCCGTACGGAATGTAACATTGAAGGCACCTGGCAGGTAAAAAAAATTAACTGCAATGCCATGCTTATGCAAAGTGTGAGTGATATCTGATGTGACTATACAACAACCCAGCTCATCACTTTTGAACACATAGACTATAATTATGCTATACAGGTGATTATTATACAAGGCAAAAATGGCAGTGAAAGAATTGGAGGGAACAACAGACTTCTAGATTAAATTACTATTACTCTCTCTATTGGTTGAGAAGTTAAATTTTAACATGTGGAGAACGCTTGTAATCTCTTGACAATCGAACCACAAATTTACCATAGATTGAAAGTTTTTCACTTTTTAAAAACAATTATTTGTGACATTTTTGAGTAGCTTCTTTTGCAGACTGTCGATGCTCACGTTAGAAAAGCGTTAACCTTTTTCATCGTAGGGTGAAATAGATGCGAGGTTGACTCAGACCTACTCAAACAACTAGCTAGCTAAGGCCGAGACTAACTAATTTGGGAACACCAGAAGCATTGAGTTAAAACAATGATGCATAAACAGCCGAGAGCAAGAGGATTACAGCGACAACTGACTACAGCAAAAGTGACATCGCTTATATAGAAAATACAAATATCTAGAAGATTCTTCAAGAGTACATGGTTACAACAAAAGAGATCAGGAGACCACCTAAGGAGACGCAAAACCTAACGTTCCTATAGCACAAAGAAGATCACAGCCACCAACTATAAACATTGAAAAACCAAAGCATAAAATCATAAACATTGCCTAAAAAGGAATACCTTGCACAACCAAGTAACATAGTATACAAGTTATTACATAGGGTACCAGTGCAAACTTTTTAACCGCGACAATGTGTTGATCGATGGTATATTCGTTTTGTGTATGCTGGTGATCAGAATAAGGGTGATTGCTACTATTATCCGTAGACATACTTGTTCAAGTACGGCAAAGCAGTAATCCTTCACAGTTAACCGTAGCAATCCTAAAAATGACTTAATTATAGCTGCCACTGCTTTTGTTTTATTATGTAAGAAAGTTTATAGTTTATTTTGCGCCAAGGAAACGTCCTGCCCAGTGCAAGTTGGTTTCTGTGCTGACTCAGCTACATGTAAGCCTAACCACAGTGCAACAGTAGTGCAATATCTGCCTCACTTCAGTGAGCGTGCTTGTAGCTGGTTTATTTGCTTCAGTAAAATTATATAGCAGCAAAGGCATAAAAATTCTCCATGAAATGTATCAAGAGGTGAAGTGATAAAGTGAAGAATATTAATGCTACAATACATACTTATTCCCTGTTTTCCTCTAACCTTCCCCCAACTGGAGCAAGTTATCCCCTGGCTCTTTACCACAACTCTCTGTTGTGCCAAAGCCAGGGTGTTCCACTTCAATGTAATCTGTGCACCTGAAAATGGAGTATAAGTGCATGAATGTTCACTTAATTCTTTCCCTTCCAATGACACATTGTACCTATCACAAAGTGTTCAATCTCGTTTTTTGTGTTGTCTCATTGTGGTGGCTATTGGGGCAATGTGGGCCTGCCCTTTCTTATGATTTTTTATCCTGACTGTTTGCTATAACAGAGTGAACCTCATAATAGCTAAGCCTCAGCAGGAATGTGTAAACATACCATAGTAAAACAAGTTATGCACCAGGTAGAAATATTCTGATAGTTGTATGGTACCAGTAAATTTATATTAAAATCATAGAACTTACCGCACTCCCAAGTGTAAAGACTTTGGGTGAACAGAGATGCGAGTGAGCATTGATACGGGTGAGCGGAGAAACATGTGTATATTACTACATTCTTAAGGGAATGCAAACCACGTACATAATACAATAAATACACTTGTGCTACCCAAATTTTTTCTCTAGGTCCTGCATGGCTATGTAACTGCAACTACGTACTACTTATATATAGCCATTACCATTTTATGCTAGCCATGTTCCCAAATTTCCCTACACAGTTCTTGTGCATGCACGGGGAAGGCCTGAGAATGTATATTCTCCAGTGCATGAGACATAGGTGCTATGGATGCAGGATGGCTGATTTTCCTGCTATACCATTTGTATAAAGCCATCTCAGCAATTGAAGGCACCTATATTTCGATGGGTACACTAAGACAGAGAAGTAATCTGTATGCGGCAAGAGAGTGAGATTCTTTTTTAAGTGTAGAGGGCAGTACATTGGTGGTGGCAAACTCTTAAACAGAAGGAATACATTGGATATAAAGAGGAGTGATATTCACTGCTATCTTTTTAAAAAAGTGCAAAAACAAGTTATGTAGGGATGCACTTCCACCAAAAACACTTCTCCAAAAACCAATGAAACAAGCAACAGTGCACACCACAATGCATGCACAGACTACCCACACATCACAGTGCAATGATATGCATTTACCGCGTAGCCACCATCCCTACATCTTTCCAACCACACCCACCACAACCATGTATACGTATATGTGAGATGTGAGGAGTGGTAGTGTAATTTGGTGTGTGTGTATTGCTAATGACTGAGCATGTGGTGGTTGTGGAAGGTAGCTGAAACTGTAGAATGTGGACTAGTGAGTCATTGAGGGTGGAGTCATAAATATGGTGTTTGTATAGGGACTTGGGAGTGTTTGGTTATGCCGGGTGGCCATGGAGTGTTATGAAGTTTTGTGAGCGTGTTGTGAGATGCTTGTGTATGCAGGTTCTTTGTAGGGGAGGACAGTATGGGTGTGTTTGGTAAAGTGTAGAAACTTTGTTGAGTGCGTTGTAAGGTAGTTGATGTGGGTTGTGTTTGTTGTGTGTGTAGGTGGCAGTGTGGTGTTGTGAGGAATTGCTCTGCTCAATTGTGCTTGTGAATGGTGAATGGTGGAGCGAAGTGCATTTTGATGTGAGTAGTGTTCCTGTGAAGGTTTGAGTTGGTTGTAGTGTAGGGTGATATGTTTTGTAAGGTATGTGATGATTGTGGATAAGGAAGTAAGGGTGGTTGTACGTTGGATGGAGACGAGGTGTCATGGTTGATGATGGTTATGGATGGTTATGTGTGTTATAGGAAGTATTCGGTGTGCTGTTGAGTATGGGGGTATGGTACAGATTGTGGTGGGTGTGGTTGGAAAGATGTAGGGATGGTGGCTACGCGGTAAATGCATATCATTGCACTGTGATGTGTGGGTAGTCTGTGCATGCATTGTGGTGTGCACTGTTGCTTGTTTCATTGGTTTTTGGAGAAGTGTTTTTGGTGGAAGTGCATCCCTACATAACTTGTTTTTGCACTTTTTGGCAAAGTGCTTTTTCTGTAACTTGTTTTGGGGTGTTTTTTGGGAGGTGGTAACAAATGTGTTGGTGTAAATGTGTAGGTGTAGGGATAGTGTTGGGATATAATGTGTTTGAGGATGATGCATGTAGTATATAGGTTTCGATTTGTACCCCAGTCAGCACCAAGAAGGCCTTCGTTTGCATGTGCATGGGGGGAAAGGTCTCTTTGTCAGGGTCAGCTATGTAACTGGCATGTGAGGTTGCCCTTTCTTGTCAAGGTCGGCACTACAGCTAGCATGGGAAGCTGCCCCATGGAGTAGCTAGTACCATAGTCTATGATATGAATTATCTCTGAGGACAAAAATATGTATTGCATTTTCTAGTGTCACAAAGACGAATAACTGACTGCCCCCTCCAATATATTGGAGGGGGCAGTAAGCGAGGGGGCCTCCGGATGGTAGGGGTTGTCCGGATGCGATAAACCTCCTTTCCAAGGCTTTCTGCCTGTGCTAGTATTCATAGCAAGTGAACAAAGTAGCTCATGATGCATAACAAAGGCAAACAGAAAGGCCCAGAGAACAAGGCAAATTTGTTGCGTGTCTGTCCCGGGACAACTTGCAACTCATAAACAGTACCCCTGGCCAGAAGCCATTTAGACTAGAGCCAACTAACATAATAATCAGCCTTGTGAGTAAGTGTATTATAGCTAAAATTTCGTGTGACTTACGCCCAGAAGATGCATCTCAGGCCCGGACAGCTGGCACGATCAAAGGTGGGCGTTAAATAGACGAACGCGTGAAGTCTGCGCATAATTAAATGGGGCGGTAACTAAAAACCCGGAACGGAACGGAACAGTAGTTATTAAATGGCGTAGAATGGCAAGCGTCTACTCAGGAGTACTCGTAAATCACTGCTGAACCCATTCGATTTTTTTGAATAAGCTATGCTACGAGTGCAATACCCCGGGGAATATTTAGCTTGTTCGCGCTTGAATCATTGTGATCGCTTCAGCCATTATCGTGCTAGCCTGGCTGAAGAAAGAAGAAACAAGAAAGAAGATGTACCATTAAGCCCCGCCCCCCCAGAGTAGCGACTTGCCGGATTGGTACTCCAGCGAAGTTTTCTAGCAACGCCAACAGTCCTGTTGCTGATGAAAACACTCGAGATGCCATAATATGGCTCATAAAAGCCTATGACTATAATCAAAGCCGAGTTCTGAACGTATGATTTTGTACGCGTTATATGGGGCCGCCATTTTTTTCCGTGCCATCCCTACATATGGAGTACTACCGTACTCCATGATATTTCACATTGCATCATGGGATCAAGAATGATGGTGGCCTTCTCGTGAGACGGATGCCAGTGCAACAGGACGGGTTGACAGACTATGACCTATTCAATTGCATACCATGCCTCTCATGGAAACAGCGTAGCTGTACTAAAGCTAGACCAACAGCAGCTGAGACAACAAATATCTGTTTTGCATAGCAGGAGCCATCTCCCCACAAACCACAAGCAAGAAAAAAAAGTATGCAAAGCTTTTATCTATAGTTGGTAGACTAACACGTATTACTCTGTAGTGGTGAGCAATACTATGACACTATTACTGAAGGCTATAGTAACAGCAACACCCAAGCTAGCCACAAGGGGCACCGTTGAAACGACACTGAGAGCCCTGGCCCTATTTAATCCACATCCGGTCAGGGCTAGGCTTGTCTAGTAGTTAGTTTTCATGTAATTACACTTACAGGGCAACATACCATTGAATTTACGTTTGGGACTATCCATTGGCCAAGAGCTAAGCAGGAGTAGCCGTGCAACTAGTTCCATTCGCTTGCCAATTACCACGCACATGCGCTATAATTATACGCGTAGTCTTACTCGCATAATTTTCATTGCGAGAGATAGCGTCAAAATGGCTGCGAGAGTTAACGTCAAAATGGCTGCCACTCGAAAGGCTATAGAAGAATTCTCACTGGTATCTCCGCAAAGAAGGTTGGTTCATCTGTAGAGGCCACGAGTGTCGCTGTGAATTATTTATTTATTTATTTATTTCCCCAAAAATCTGTACACTTGGGAGTGTAGCTATCATGAGTGCAAATACCTTTTCTTTTACAGGCAGAGAGTTATATAACCACATTTGTGGTGAGCATAAGTTAGTGTAGTAGGTTTCTGCGCATATTTGTCCATGTATCAAGACTACTTTGAGCTTGGCTCCACCCACTGTTGATGCAGCCAATGCAATCTGTAACTGAATCACTCTCAAATGGTTGGTTTCTTGTCAAAGTGTTCCAAAATTTTAGAGTATAGTACATGATTGTACAGTAGGCACATACATTGCAAGTGTTAAGTAAGTAATAGTTAATTATTTTTTAAAGGGCAGTTTGAGAGAGTATATATTGCTATACCGATCATCCTTGCATGTGACGTATTTTGAGAGCTATTAGTGAAAAAGTGGTTGCCATGGTACTGTGTATTAATGTATGCATACCTCTCGAAGCAGTCAGGTTCCTGTAAGTCGAGGTAAACGAGGTTGTAGAAGGCAAGTTTCCCTGCAGGACACTCGACATTGTACTTGACGAGCATGGAATTCTCATAGCTGAGGAAGAGAACACAGGAGATTAACTAATAACTAATACACAAACTAGTGAAGTCACAAACAATGCTAGCATACACATGCACAGTGACATACAAATGCTTACATTGTTTAGTTTGGAAACGGTGTTCAGTTTAACAGTTTTATCTCACAAATGTTTCAAGGCACTTGCACTATGTATTCTGCAGTGTCAATCATTAGCAAAAGCAAATCAAAAGGCAATGTAGTGTTGACACACAATGCCTCCCAAACGTTCACAAGTAACAACAATAATAGCTACATCTACTGCAGATCATGGTTGGTTCTTGTAGAAATGCGCACGCCTAGTGCAGACCAAACCCAACTAATCAATGGAAAACACATGTTTCAAACGCTTCCTACTTGAGAAAATTACAGTATGGTGAGAATATCTACTTCCACCTACAAAATAGAATATTTAAATCAATATCTATTTAACAGTAATGACATGCATGCCTCTATTCTCCATAAGAGGGAATAGGTAAGAAAAAGAAGACTTTAACATGGCAGAGAAATCAGAAAAAAGATATCTTAAAGATAAGAACTTCCCTGATGACCAGCAGCATTGGAAACTGTGACTGTGTAAATCATTGCAACTAAATTATAAGGAATAGATCATCCTACCACATGGTACAGCTAACAAAACAAATCACACCATACACTCAACTATTTTTAGTAACTCTTTAAGTAATGGACGCATACCCTGTCGTAACCCTTCTTTTATCATTTCCTCCTACCAATATCCCCCTTCCCCCCACCCACACATACACAAACTCACGGTTCTTCCTGAAGAAAACCAGGAGAAAATAGCACACGAAGATTCGGATTTCCCAGATCAATGATTGGCTCCACTATTTGTGCTGACGGAAACCAATTCGGATTTCTGTAGGTGCACTGTAGCTCTCCAGATGGTCCTCGACCAATTAAAGTCCTGTATATTCCTTGTTCACTGTACAGGAATGAAAATTCAATGAGGAATATGTAGCTATGGTTAAACGCAGGGAGATAAAAATGTGTTTCCTGGTAAATTCAGTTCGTCATAATTAGAGTTTGTATCCCAAGGACAGTCTTAGGGGCGGTATACTGAAACACGCTGTGTGAATGCATCAATATTCCTACCGTGAGTTCCACACACGAAAGTTTGCATTTCGAACGCAGAAATGTGAAATACACAACAGAATATCATTTGATTTCTGTTAGGGAATGCCATATATATTATATCCTGCATCACATTTTTTTTAAACGGGTACCCTGAACTGCAGAGAATAGACTCTAAATTTTCTCACATGGTGGAGCAGCTGGTTCTGCAAGATGTAAAGAACTCCTATATTATCCTCGTGTATAATTGTCGTATTAAAAGCTGTGGGCATGCACGACCATGCAAATGCCATATTAATGACAAGAAACGGTTCTCTGCGCAGGCTCAAGTAGGAACCCATGTCCTGGGACTATAAAGGACTGCCCTCTGGCATATTCGAGATACTGTTCGTTCTTAAAATGTTGACTTTACCGTGTTGTACTGGGAATGTGGTGGATGGAACCACTTTGGTCAATATAAAGTACAAAAAATGTTGAGTTTTTAGATTCATGTTTATCAATCGCTTAATCTTGCAATAGCGAGAGCCCAATTTTCATAGATAGACAATGGATAACTGTGTGGGGTATTAACTGTAACAATATAGCGTTTATAATAGCATGAACAAAAACTCGTTTGCATCACGGCATGCATGATGCTTTAGTGGGATAACGCTATAGTCTTCAGCAATCCATCCAAAAATTCACCCCCATCACAAGTAGTTCAAAGTGTTGTCAAGTTTGTATGTGGCAAAGTCTTGGTGAATATGTAGAAAGCTTCTGAAGCCCAAAACACTGAATATGAAAACTTGTCACTAAAAGTTTTCTGAGTGATGCAGAATTAAGTCATGGATAATGATAAGTACTGCATGAAATGTATGTCAGAAAGGTATTTATTGTGTAAAGTAAACGAAGATTTATGACGATGTAAATTGCATATGTTATAATCGGTTAAAACACCCCAGGAGGGATGGTGTTGATTTATAAGCACGAGGCCGGAGGGCCAAGTGGGAGGTAGAGTGGTTATCAATCAACAACATCCTGACTGGGCAAGGTACTGTACACTCGGCGCATGTGCTTGTTGGGACAATAGATGTGGCCAACCCTTAACCCTAATTGTAGAGCAATATCTGCTATGCTTCAGTGAGGGTGCTTGTAGCTGGTTCATTCGCCCCATTGAATTTAGCAACCATAAAATATGCTCAACTACGACCCCTATAATTCCAGCAATTGCACTCACAGTTGATAGTGCGCCTGTGAGTGTGTTACCAATCTTATTTACACTAACCACCTTGTGAGTGGAGTTTTACACTCACTTTGTCCCAGGCAATACAGTTGCAGCATTAGGAATACACGGCAAATAATCCGGCCAGCTGAAGATGCAACGCAATGACTGGTTGAATGCCAACCTGGAGAGCGATACAACAGCAGTAATTACAAACTGCCATTTCAAGAACATGTGATATTGTAACAGTCCCGGGTAGAACTAATCATGTATACCGATTGCTTCACTGCGTCATAATGCAATGTTAAGCTTCCATTAATGAAATCTGCTGTGTAATTGTACAACAGTGAGCATGAGAGAAGTCTTTGGTAGACCATAAACACACTATCCTGTGTGCGTTTTGAATGCTTCCCTGCAATATTAACCATTTATTATCAAAAATGTTATGAAATTGGCAGCAAATAATGCAAGTATGAGTATGTTTTTCGACCAGACGGGTGACTCAGAATGCACTTAGGCATAGTGAAATTGTGTCTTCTTGTGTTGACGAAAGTAACGTTTAGTGGCGATTTGGATTGTTGGTATTGCTAAAGCCTAAACTCCCTCTCCACTGCAGCCTAGTGATTGTCTCCCTTTGTTGCTGTAGGTATGAGGCACAATACCGTAACTCTTGGTGTCATACTCCGACAGAAATTTGTAAAATTTGACACTATTTAAGACAGTCTATTAGGCCATTATTTTTGGCATAGCATAAGCTCACAACGAAATTTTTCTCAGTGACAGAATTCTAAAAGCTAAACACTTAGTATCACTTACGTGTACCCACTTCCATCTGAAATGTTAACGAAATTTTGTTGAGTAGCAATCTCTAGAACTATTTGTGATGTTGTCCGGACAACAGGGTTACAGGAATTCTCATTGTGCATGGCATCTTGGATGGCTTCACCACTAATGAAGTGACCAGCTATAATGTGATTAGTATTATTCTCTGCAGAAAGTGTGGCAAAAAGCTCTGACATCAATTTCTCAATCAAACCCTGTAAAAACACAAGCAAGTAGTTATGTTCAATTACTAAGTTATTATGTTATGAGCATAATAATGAAAATAGTACAGGTACAGCTTAGTGAACGGCAACCTCATAATGCATAATGTCATGTGTACAAGATGTCTACTTTGAAATAGTTAACCCTTTACCAACCATAAGAAACAGCTTAAAGAAGCAGAAAAGCCTGTACATAGTATTAACGCCTAATATTAAACCATAATATTTATATGGGCTTATGGGAGCTCATGACGCATATATGTGTCATTGGTTGGTAAAGAGTTAAGGACAGTTTGGGTGAGGTGAGCTAAAGTCTGAGGCAAAGCCGAGGAGTTTAACTCCTCAGCTGTTCATTTACTGATTCAATGTACATTGGTATAGCAATGGTCCCTGTATGTGACCACCTTTGAGTGCTATAGGTGTGAGAAAAAGTGGTTGTCATGGTAATGTAGATTAAGCCTACATACTGATGCGTCATTCTGATGTTTTTTAAAGAACTTAAGCATGTGCTCTGTAAAGCTAGCTAGTTGGTTATGACATGTCACCAGATTCCTCTTCATTCTTGAAGAGTGCATGGGGTATCATTCTGGTGTTTTGCATGAATCTTAAACATGTGCTGTCTAAAGCTAGTGGGTTGGCTACCCCTCTCCCTATGGCAATGTTAAGTAATGGATTGCTCTGTAAACTACGTCATTATGCGTTCCTGGGCTATGCACAGCAGCATTAGGGTATCGATAGCATGAATGTGAAGACTACACCATTGCAATATCATATATATGTAAAGCTAGTGCTTTCGTATTTATGTAGCTACTGTGTTGTGATTTTTCTCTTATTTCTAGATATTAGATTAAGTCTATTTAGGTAGCAAGGGCTGAATTGGTAGATAGTAGCTATATAGTAGGTACTTGCTTTAAATTGAGATAAATACATACTATGGCCATCCTGGGTAGACAATTCATTACATATTAATTGTTTCGATCACCACCAATTGCATTTGATCCTGAAATGCGATATCTCTGAACTACCATTTAATTAAGGGTGGGGTAAATAAATTAAATGTGGAAAGTAATGCCATTCATAACGTTTGCTTTCTTGCCAGGACTGCTATAGGAACAAATCCAAACCAGTGTGCAGAGAGCTGAATACCCAGGAAAGGCTTCTAACTCATGAGATTCTCAGCTCTCTAGGACAGCATTTGTGTTCTAATTTGTGCAGCAGTAAAGTTCTTCTACACTTTATAGTGGTTTACGATCAAAAATCGTGGTTGGTGGCACACTATAACAAAAAAGGGGTGGCTGGATAACTTAAAGCCCAAGAATGATAATATTAATAATCATAGTTGTATTAATTTTACATGTGTGTACGCCTCTACTTACAAGGTCTTTCTCCCTTTTAGTTGTACTGTTGTCACTGTTGTCACTGTTTGCAAGGCAACCTGTGCACCACAAAAAATACCAACCATAATAATGGTAGACAAAGACTTAGCATATTTGAAGGGCAACAATGACTTGAAATCACCTTATACACAAACAACTGATTAATGTGTGCTAAGTTGCGCTCTACATCCAAATTTAAGCCAGAAATGATATATAGTACAGAAGTTAAAGGTTCTGGTAATATCTATGCTAACAATTTGACATCAAAATCAAAATTCATAAAAGTTTAAAGGACAAGACAGCAGTTTAGTCGCTGGTTATTATGATAGTAATGATGATTATATAGGTGGTTTGGTAGCAAGTTTGTGTGTTTGTTTACTCTGAACTCTTGGATAGTCAGCCTCTAACAAAAGTGCCATTGCTTATACAGTATTTGCTAACTATTTTGAGAAGAAGCCAGCAATCATCACATACTGTGGTTTGGATATGGGATATGTCCACTGACACTGTGCGCAACAGAAGGCACAATTCTATTTATTGAAATAACAATAATTATCATGCATCGGTAAGTAGATTGACCTCCAGGAGAGTGAAGCTGTTTTTCTCAATGCACACACAGAGTACATTAAACATTAATGTCGGAGATCTAAACAAGAGTATCATACTGTATATAAGAAGCTATACTGTGACTGGAGATCTTACAAGCTCAACCTCAATATGTGGGTGTGTTGTGATGTAAGCACTACAGCAGTGACATGAGTACATTATTACTATGAAGGAAGCTCCTAAGTTAGTAGGGTTATTCGGATTTGGGGGTTTAAGGTAATGCAATGCGGTGATGATTATGGGGTCTGCATCCATCTAAATTTTAGGTGTGATTGTGCATAATTTTCTTGGTAATTGCTTACCAGGGAGATCAAGCTCTAGGGGGTCAAAACAAACAATGAATATCACAAATCCTCTTCCACGAGTCCTCTCACCCGTACGAAATGTAACAGTGAAGGTACCTGACAGGGTAAAAAAATTATAAGATAAAGATTAAGGTAGCAAGCCGCCTCACCTGGAATCTTTAATTCAAATGGTTCAAATGGATGGCTTTGTTGAGAACATGATAGATTACGTCGAATTGACAAAATTTTTGCATCTAACCACACCTTCTGCCGAATAATCCACAAAAACGCTATTTCGGGTTGCTTAATAAAACGAAAAATTTCGCAACCTTTTAGAGCCCCACCCACAGTCTGACAAGTTCACCAGTACCTACAGAGGATAGGCTACAAACGTAGGGATGTTTTTTCACAGAAATGCTGCAAAGTCAGTTTTACAGCCGTGAACGCGTCCAACTATGGGGTGCCGTTTGTGTCAAAATCAGTTTTTTTGAGATACTTTGTAACTATAGAATGGCATTTAGTAAATACCCATGGTTATTAACTAAGTACCCATGGTTATTTACTAAATACCTGGCATTTGCTAAATACCCATGGTCATTTACTAAATACGTGGTATTTGCTAAATACCCATGGTCATTTGCTAAATACCCGACATTTGTTGGAGCCCTGTAGGACTGGGAACGAGACTATTCAAATGAGCAACAGTGGAATTGCTCTCTCGAGATCGACTGTGTGACGGATTCCGACGGGTACTCATATTAGCGATGGCCACGTGGACAACTAATTCGCTGCCTATACCCGGTACCCATACCATGTCGTAGTTTCTTTTTTAAATAAAAAGTGTTGAAAGCCAAAATCAGAGTACCGCTCAACCGCTTCAAAGTGCCGATATCGCACGTGAAAGAGCCGCTATCCACATCAAAGTGACACACCCCTCCTGTTGATTCCGGTTGCCGCCATGGGAAAATGCAAACATATCGATGAATCTAATTAGCGCAACGTGAGTGATGCAATCTTATTAATTATTCATGAGGAGAATCACGCGGATTCGAAGGTGAGTCGGCTCGCTACCTTAACTGCAATGTCATGTGTATGCAAGAGTCAATAATCTGATGGACTGGAGTTGACTGGAATGATAAGTGATCAGGTAGACTTTAACAATGCATAATTACCGAGCGCCTTAGCGCGAGGCAAGTAATCGTGTATCGCATTCAGCTTGCGTTGGTATGTATGTATGTATGTATGTATGTATGTATGTATGTATGTATACACTTGGGCGTGGTTTCTGTCGTCTGGTCCGGTCTCCAGATCTCCATACTGCGGTTTTTTCAGGCCATGGCCACGTGCTTGCGTTAGCCTTTTCGTTCGCGTTCGATGGAGCTTAGATATATAAGGAGGAATCCAAACGTGATCACGCTAGAGCGCGAAAGCGAAAGCAAAGAGCCGCCATTTCAGAAGACACGATGGCAAAGGAGAGAGAAGACGACAGGTTGCGGAAGAGACGATGAGTCGGTGCTAGGTAAGACCACTCCATGTCTTGTGGCGTTAGGAGACCTCGCTGACCGGATGATCCTTGAACTCGTGAAAAGGGCAAGGACGCTTCGCCATCATCATCACGCCACAGCAGCTAGCTATACAGCAAGCTACACGTGGTTACAACAAAAATCGACTTGCATATCTCCGGATATTCTTCCGCGCGAGGCATACTCTGCGCATGCGTATTCCTAGTTATATGCTATGCAGGTGCATAGTATAACAATTCAAAAAAGAGCATACAACGAATGGAAAGGAACAACAGATTACTAGATCAAATTACTACTGGGTGAATGCAAAGCATTGTGGGGCGAGCGTGAGCGAGGTATTAGCCCATGCGTACATTAGCGGCGATGCGCCCTCAGCAGCTCTTTTGCCTCCTTCTCTCGTCTCAGTGTCACTGTCGGTGGCCTGGAGAAATGACAACTATTCTGGCTCTAGAACTCGCTCTCTACTGTTCCAATGTGACTTATCGCCAACCTGGGGATATATACGGCAACGCTGTAGCCTTTGCCGCTGCCGTCTACTCTGTGAGAGCATCCCTAAGCTAGCTACACTGCAGCCACCGTGGCCACGTGAACCATTTGGAATATTACGGAAACTATTTTAAACGTTATATTGAAACTTGAAACGATATGCGGTATTGTGCGTGCGTACGTACGTACATACGTACACCGTACGCGCAGACAAATTCTCCATTGAACACACTAGTGTGGGGCTCGCTCACGCTCGCCCAATAACTCCTATACATACTACTGGGAGAAGTCAAATGATAATAACACATGTGGACAGTACTCGGTTTCTCTTGAAACTGAAACTCCGAAATCACATAGATTGGGATATTTCACTCGTAAAACTATCTGTCTGTGACAGTTTTGAAATGATTTGTTTTTGTCACTTCAGCAGACTGGAAGTATAGCAGTATTGGTCGACATCCAAAGTTTTTAAAAAATTGCATTTTTGCGCAGGGTGCTGGTAAATTTCTTTTAACACACAAATTTTTGCTGATTTACAGTATATCCGTATTGTGTACACTTGTATTCAGACTATGGATGCTTGGTACTATTAATGGTAGACATAATTGTTTAAATACAGCAATACAGTCACCTAGCATTTAACCATAGAGATCCTAAAACAACCTAATATACATCACAGTTGCCAGTACTTATGTTACGTGAGAGAGCTAACTGTTGACTTTGCGCTCGGCCTAAGTCATACCCAGTACGAGTTGGCTTCTCTGCAGACTCAGCTACAGATGTATATTTCTTTAGCCACACTTCAGTGAGTGTGCTTGTACCTCGTTTTTTCACCCCAATAAACTTAGCAGAACCTAACAACGGCATATTATAAATTTTTCTATGAAATGTAGCACGAGGCAAAGTGATGAAGTGAAGAATAAATGTTACGCTACATACTTATTCTTAGTTTTTCCACTAACCTTCCTCCAACTCAAACAAGTTATCCTGTGTCTGATTACCACAACTCTCTGTTGGGCCAAAGCCACAGCGTTCCACTTCAATGTAATCTGTGCACCTGGAAATGGAGTAAAGCTACGTGAATGTTTGTTCACTTAATCCTTTCTTCTCTAATGGCACAGTATTTCAATCGCAAAGTATTTGAATTTCTACTGTCTCATTTTGGTGGCAATTGGTGGCTACGTGGACCTGCCTTTCTCCTTATTTTCTATTTTGACTGTTTGCTGCAACCGAGTGTACCACACTATAAACCTCAGTGTAGCTATATTAAACTTACCATGGTAAAGCAAATTCTACACAGAGTGGAAACATCCAAATAGCGGTACAACACTGGTACATTACACCTCAACATGAATGCAAATAACTATACACTCTTTTCTTTTCCAGGTGGAAAGATGCTATGTAAGTTTGTCCAAGTATACTTAGACCACACATGAATAATTAATGAGCATATTCCTTTGATGTTTTCCGGTTAGTCCAGGGCATTTAAGTAGGTTAAACCCCCGCTTGCCGTTTGAAGTCGCCGGTTAGTCCAGGGTAGTTTAATGGACCCTTTGAAGTCGCCGGTTAGTCTAGGGTAGTTTAATGGACCCTTTGAAGTCAGCCGGTTAGTCCAGGGTAATTTAACAGAGCCAACTAAACATAAGCGCTCAGTATGTACAAACGCTTTGCATGAATGAAACAATACCAAAAAAAATAAATAAAAGCAATTGGCTGGCTATCGAAATCTAGAGATCTGTGTTCATCTCTGTCTCAGAGGCCAAACAGCCTGCAGTCGTAGCTTCTTCTCTTGTTCCAATGACAAAGCGGCTGCGCTTGCTTGGTATCTGTTCCAACGCCCTCCTTCGTCAGCGTCTTCATTCGTGCATCAAGCGATGGTCTTTGGCACAAAAAACTGAGAGACTCAGGCTGGCCATTCTCTCGAAAGTGACGTGCATCAGGGTAGCTGCGCCGGGGTACGGTGTTTCGTCTTGGCAACAGATCTGCTGGCTTATCGATCAATGTCTTGGATCCTTGATCTCATGAGCATCGACTAAAAAATTAACACAGCTCACTGCGTTTCCTTTCATGTTTTTGCAACTACCTACTCGTAGATATCACGGACTACTGCATTCTCAGATAGGGGACTCCAAACCGCTTACTGTTTTCTTCGTTACCGAGCTTGAAAATCTTCAAAGTTGTCAATGTTCAGTTCAAATCCATCACAATCGAAAGCGGCGCCTAGTTCCCCTCTGCCATAAACACTACAACACAACCAGCACTCGCATTTCTTGCTACAAAAATGCAGCAGTTAGCAGGCAAATCCATTAGTCTAAACGCCATACGATGCCGCATGACTCTCAAGCAACAAGCCCATTGGCTGTTGCCGCACAACGGTGACTGTGCCCATATATGGCTAGCAGAGTCCCGTTGCAGCAGGCTGAGCTTATTCAATTAGTGGTGTGACCTTATTCAATTAGCGTTATGGTCTAAGCCAGTTGGACCCCTCCCTAGAGGAAACTAACCGACTTATCCGCCCGTGGGAACCGAGGGAAACCAAGGAAGTGTTAATTGGGTCGAGGGTGAAGGGATCTATCCTATACAAAGCACTTATCCAAAGTACTTAAAGCTTGGCTCCACGTACTGTAGGTGCAACCAATGCAGTCTGTAATAGAATCAATCTCAGATGGTTGGTTAAAAGGTTCTGGTCATGGTGTTCACAATTCTTCAAAGTATAATGCATACATGCACATTAATAAAAGGTAAAAAGTGTTAATGTATGCATACCTGTCAAAGCAGTCAGCTTCCTGTAAGTCCAGGTGAATGGCGTTGTAGAAGGCACGTCTCCCTGCTGGACACTGCACATTGTAAGTGACGAGCATGGAATTCTCATAGCTGAGGAAGAGAACACAGGAGATTAACACACAAACTCTTAAAGTCACAAATAAACCTAGCGTGTTCATATAAAAATCCACAGTTAGTTTTAAAAACCTTGCATGTATTATTTGACTACCTTTGCATCAAAGATGTATAGGTTAACACAACTTTCATCTGAACAAGTCTGACATTTCATGTCTAAAAAACCAGCCGGACGCCTTTCCCGTACAATACACACAACTCAGCTTAGGCCAAGCTATTAAACTACAGCTGTAGAGCCAGATATACTATAATATTACTCTTAGAGCGGTACAGCGAAAGTGCTGACTCAGCAGTTTCATCATGCGCCTCCAGTTAGTAGCTATACGCCACCAAAACAGGATCTTTACGGCTACCTACCACGTTTTCGCCATCTAGGCAACACAAAACTACCTTCATTTGCTGTAGCTTGGCCTGCAAACCTCCAAAAGCTGCTATACACTGCAGTTGCATAGTAACGTATGACGTAAATCATTTGTAGTAATACAATACAATACAATATTAATCAAACATGTAATATATTGCGCACGTGATAAGTGCGGACGCACAAACTGACAGACAAACAAACAAACAAACAGACGCGGAAAACGTAAAGCAATCTTAGTACCAGCCGTTCGCGCGCTGCGCGCGCTCAGGCTGGTAAAAAGGTTTCAAGTCACTTGTACAATGTGCTCTACAGTTTTTAATCACTAGCAAATCCAAATTAAAAAGATAATCTGGAGTTGATTGGGTGTGACAAACAATGTTAACATCTCTAAGGGAAACTTAGTACTGAGACCAAACCAAATTTCATGGAGTAAAGCCACACACAGTGGCTTTCACTAATATTATCACTCTTTTTGTAAAGGCACAGTTACCTTTTATCAGCTAGGCATACGTAAAGTGTGCGAATGGCTGGTCATATTATAGGCCAGCCCCAGTTGCGTATGGAAGAACGAAGAGATTGGCAATGCTGCTTTAAAAATTTATGGCATTGCTTGATTGTGCAATCAGTCTCCAGCGCTCATATCTCCATAGATAATTTCTATGATATCTGAGCATACAGTAAAGCTACACAAACTGTACTAACCCGATAGCTGTAGGTACTACATGTAGTTAAGCCTCTTTTGATCAAACTACATGACAAATTTTGTGGACAACTGATCTTTGGTTTGCAATGACTTTGAAGATGTCAACCATGAAGCAGCCAGAGAGATGCCATTTTGAACACGTCCTTTGCCACCGGGGACGGTGTATATAATATATATGTATAAACGCTAGCTGAGATTGGTGAGTGCATAGCATGCAAATATTGGCCTTGCTGCACTTGTCCAGGACAATAATACATCAAACATTGTTATGCCTATTGCCAGCTTTGTAGGCCAAGCTACAGCAAGCGAGTGTAGTTTGTAAAAATTGGTTAGCAGCCACAACAGTTCTGCTGTGGTAACGTACAGCTGCTAACAGAAAGTACACTACAAAACTGGCGAGTCAGCATTTTTGCTGCACTACATTATTTTGGTTGTTTATCTGGTGCAGTAGGATACACATTATACATAGGTTAATGGTCGCAGTATCTTAAACTGACCTCTTTGCTAATTGGTGTTTCACTTTAACTATGGGCGAATCACGGTCACATGTTCTATAATCATATGGTATATGTATTCTTCATTACTTAGTTATCCCACCGTTATTATGGGGCCATCAGCTAAGCATGAGAATTTACACAAACACATGCATACACAAACACACATACACAAACTCACTCTTTTTCCAAAAAGAAACCAGGAGAAAATAGTACACGAAGATTCGGACTTCCCAGATTATTGATTGGCTCCACTATTTGTGCATTTGGGAAAGGAACTGGATTTATGTAGGTGCACTGTGGCCCTCCAGATGGTCCTCGACCAATTCTAGTCCTGTATATTCCCTGCTCACTGCACAGGAATAAAAATTGAACATATGAAAAAAAACATGTGTTTCCTGGTTATGAGAGGTAATTGCAGTTTGTCATAATTAGAATATTTTTATTCAGAGAACAGCCTACATTTACAAAGCCAGCTACAGGCCATGTATCTAGACTGTGACACTATAGCCATCCAAATTACACTGCGAGTCAAAAGAGTTTAGCAAAGAAAATAGTTGATGACAATGCTGTATGCTATTTGATCACTTTATATACGGCACCATACTGTATCACGGAGTACGGTAGTACTCCATATGTAGGGTGGCACGGGAAAAAAATGGCGGCCACATATAACGCGTACAAAATCATATGCTCAGAACTCTGCTCTGATTACAATCATAGGCTTTTATGAGCCATATCATGACATCTGGAGTGTTTCCATCAGCAACAAGGCTGTTAGCGGTGCTGGAAAGCTTCGCTGGAGTACCAGACCGGAAAATCGCTACACTCGGGGGGCGGGGCGTAATCGACTATCATGGAGTACGGTAGTACTCCATATGTAGGGATGGCACGGAAAAAAAATGGCGGCCCTATAGAACGCGTACAAAATCATACACTCAGAACTCGGCTCTGATTATAGTCATAGGCTTTTATGAGCCATACCACGTCATCTCGAGTGTTTCCATCAGCAACAAGGCTGTTAGCGGTGCTAGAAAGCTTCGCTGGAGTACCAGACCGGCAAGTCGCTACACTCGGGGGGCGGGGCGTAATGGTACATCTTCTTCTTTGTTTCTTTCTTCAGCCAGGCTAGCACAATAATGGCAGAAGCTATCACAATGATTCAAGCGCGAACAAGCTAGATATTCCCCGGGGTATTGCACTCGTAGTATAACGTTTTCAAAGAAACCGAACAGGTTCAGCAGTGATTCACGAGTACTCTCGAGGTGACGCTTGTCGTTTTACGCCATTTAATGACTACTGTTCTGTTCCGTTCGGTTTCGGAATTTAGTAACCGCCCCTTTCGCGTGTTGTCTATTTAACGCCTACCTTTGATCGTGCCAGCTGTCCGGGCCTGAGCTGCATCTCCTGGTTCATCACTTTGTAAGTCACCCGAAAATTTAGCTACAATACACTTACTCACATGGCTGATAGTATTATTTTAGTAGTAGGGTAGCTAGCTACTGAAGTAAGGGGGTGTCCAAAGGGTGCATGGAACTGTCCGGACATACACAAGGAATCAGTAGCTCACAATACATAACAAGGGCAGACAGAAAGGCCCACGAACGAAATAAATTTGCTGTTAAATACGAGCACAGGCAGATAAGCCTTGGTGTTCGAACAACCCCTACCGTCCGGACACCCCCTCACTTACTCTACCTGAGGAGGCAGGCAGCTATTTGTCTTTGTGACACTAGAAACTGCAATACATATCATTGTCCTTGGTGATAATTTGCAGTTCAACATCCTGGAGTACGGTACTACTCCATATGTAGGGATGGCCCTGGCCTCCCCATTAAAATGACATGTTTATAGTACTCTGCTGTAGGTGTAGTCTAGGACCGTAATATGAAGCCTATGTACCACTTATTTTGGAGCGTTGTCGTCACTAACCAGGCTGTTAGCACAGCTAAAGAACATCTTTAAAGTACCAAAGCAGCAAGTGGTTAAAACCGCCGAATGGTCTATCTTCATCTTATCAGATAATCCTTAATTCAGTCAAACTAGCACAATAATGAGTGAAGCGATAAAAAGATTCCAGTACGAACGGGCATGATTGACCCTCGGGTAGTGCCTTTCGGGCGTAGCGTTATCAAAGAAATCGAATCAGTTTAGCAGTGATAAGGAACACTCTCTAGTGGACACTTGCCACTTACAGGCCATTTTATGGTAAGATGGACTTCCTGCCAGCACGTGTTGGTCTATTTAAAGCCTATCTTCGATCGTGCATGAAAGCAAGGTTATACATTTATGAAAGAGGGCCCAGAATAAACAATGTACATTCAAAACCAACAAAGTATAACAGCAGCTGCTAGAGCAACTACCTGCGCTAGGAGTAGTGTTGACCCTGACAAGAAATAGGCAGCCTCACGTGCCAGTTACATAGCTGACCTTGACAAGAGACCTCCCCCCCCCGTGCACATGCAGGCGAAGGCCTTCCTAATGCTGACTGGAGTACAAATCGAAACCCATACTACACACATCCTCAAACACATTCCATTCCAATACCATCTACTGCACACATTTACACATACACATTTGTTACCACTTCCCAAAAAAACCGCCCAAAACAAGTTACAGAAAAAGCACTTTGCCAAAAAGTGCAAAAACAAGTAATGTAGGGATGGACTTTCATCAAAAACAGTTCCCCAAAAACCAATGAAACAAGCAACAATGCACATCGCAATGCGTGCACAAACAATCCACACATCACAGCGCAATGCGTAGCTACCATCCCTACATCTTTCCAACCACACCCACCACAATCTGTACCTTGCCCCCATACTGAACTGCACACCCAATACTTCCTTCAACACACACAACCATCCACAATCATCACTATCATATATATACCACCCTTACATCCTTATCCACAATCATTACATAGCTACATCATAAACACAGCACCCCACACTACTGTAACAGCCAACCCAATCCTTCAACAGGAACGCTAGCTACTTCCATCAAAATTCACTTCGCTCCACGAATCCCACATTCACAAGCACAAACCAAGCAGAGCAATTTCTCACAACAACAACCACCATACAACACACTCAACAAAGTTGACAACACTCAATCTATACTTTACCAAACACACCCACATAGACCTCCGCTAAAAGAACCTGCACACACAAACACTCACAAAACTTCATCACACTCAACAACCAAAGTCCCTCCACAAACATGACTCCACCCTCAATGACTCACTAGTCCAACATGTACACCATGAACACATTCAGCTACCCTCCACAACCTCCAACACACTCAGTCATTAGCAATACACACACACCAAATTACACTACAACTATTCACATCTCACATAATATATATATACGCGATTGTGGTGGGTGTGGTTGGAAAGATGTAGGGATGGTAGCTACGCATTGCGCTGTGATGTGTGGATTGTTTGTGCACGCATTGCGATGTGCATTGTTGCTTGTTTCATTGGTTTTTGGGGAACTGTTTTTTGATGAAAGTCCATCCCTACATTACTTGTTTTTGCACTTTTTATAATTCTTCTTGTCTCTTTCTTTCTTCAGCCAGGCTAGCACAATAATGGCTGAAGCTATCACAATGATTCAAGCGCGAACAAGCTAGATATTCCCCGGGCTATTGCACTCGTAGCATAACGTTTTCAAAGAAACCGAACAGGTTTAGCAGTGATTTACGAGTACTCTCGAGGTGACGCTTGCCGTTTTACGCCATTTAATGACTACTGTTCTGTTCCGTTCGGTTTCGGAATTTAGTAACCGCCCCTTTCGTGTGTTCGTCTATTTAACGCCTACCTTTGATCGTGCCAGCTGTCCGGGCCTGAGCTGCATCTCCTGGTTCATCATTTTGTAAGTCACCCGAAAATTTAGCTACAATACACTTTCTCACATGGCTGATAGTATTGTTTTAGTAGTAGGGTAGCTAGCTACTGAAATAAAGGGGTGTCCAAGGGTGCATGGAATTGTCCGGACATACACAAGGAGAACAGTAGCTCACAATACATAACAAGGGCAGACAGAAAGGCCCACCGATCGAAATAAATTTGCTGTTAAATACGAGCACAGGCAGAAAAGCTTTGGTGTCCAGACAACCCCTACCGTCCGGACACCCCCTCACTAACTCTACTGGAGGGGGCAGGCAGCTATTTGTCTTTGTGAAACTAGAAACTGCAATACATATTGTCCTTGGTGATAATTTGCAGATCAACATCATGGAGTACGGTACTACTCCATATGTTGGGATGGCCCTGGCCTCCCCATTAAAATGACATGTTTAGTACTCTGCTGTAGGTGTAGTCTATGACTAATATGGAGCCTATGTACCACTTATTTTCGAGCGTTGTCGTCACTAACCAGGCTGTTAGCACTGCTAAAGAACATCTCTGAAGTACCAAAGCGGCAAGTGGATAAAACCGCCGAATGGTCTATCTTTATTTTAGTCAGATAATCCTTAATTCAGTCAAACTAGCTCAATAATGAGTGAAGCAATTAAAAAGATTCCAATACGAACGGGCATGATTGACCCTCCGGTAGTGCCTTTCAGGCATAGCATTTTCAAAGAACTCGAATCAGTTTAGCAGTGATAAGGAGCACTCTCGAGTGGACACTTGCCACTTACAGGCTGTTTTATGGTAAGATGGACTGCCTGCCAGCACGTGTTGGTCTATTTAAAGCCTACCTTCGATCATGCATGAAAGCAAGGTTTATACATTTTATGAAAAAGAGGGCCCAGAATGAACAATGTACATTCAAAACCGACAAAGTATAAAAGGAGTTGTGTTGACCCTGACAAGAAATGGGCAGCCTCACGTGCCAGTTACATAGCTGATCTTGACAAGAGACCTTCCCACCCCCCCCATGCACATGCTGGCGAAGGCCTTCCTGATGCTGGCTGGAGTACAAATCGAAACCTATACTACACACATCCTCAAACACATTCCATTCCAATACCATCTACTGCACACATTTACACCTACACATTTGTTACCACTTCCCAAAAAAACGCCCAAAACAAGTTACAGAAAAAGCACTTTGCCAAAAAGTGCAAAAACAAGTAATGTAGGGATGGACTTTCACCAAAAAACAGTTCCCCAAAAACCAATTAAGCAAGCGACAATGCACATCGCAATGCGTGCACAGACAACCCACCCATCACAGCGCAATGCATTTATTGCGTAGCTACCATCCCTACATCTTTCCAACCACACCCACCACAATCCGTACCTCGCCCCCATACTTAACTGCACACCCATTACTTCCTTCAACACACACAACCATCCACAATCATCATCACCATCATATATATACCACCGTTACATCCTTATTCACAATCTTTAAATGGCTACATCATAAAACACAACACCCCACACTACAGCCAACCCAAACCTTCACAGGAACTCTAGCGACTCCCATCAAAATTCACTTCACTCCACGAATCCCACATTCTCAAGCACAAACCAAGCAGAGCAATTCCTCACAATATCAACCACCATACAACACACTCAACAAAGTTGACAACACTCAACCTATACTTTACCAACACACCCACACAGACCTCCCCTACAAAGAACCTGCACATACAAACACTCTCAAAACTTCATCACACTCAACAACCAAACACAACCAAAGTCCCTATACAAACATGAGTCCACCCTCAATGACTCACTAGTCCAACATATATACACCATGAACACTTTCAGCTACCCTCCACACCCTCCAACATACTCAGTCATAGTTAGCAATATACACACATCAAATTACACTACCACTATTCACATCTCACATATACATGATTGTGGTTGGAAAGATGTAGGGATGGTAGCTACGCAATAAATGCATTGCGCTGTGATGGGTGGGTTGTCTGTGCACGCATTGCGATGTGCATTGTCGCTTGTTTCATTGGTTTTTGGGGAACTGTTTTTTGGTGAAAGTCCATCCCTACATTACTTATTTTTGCACTTTTTGGCAAATCTATTATTACTGTATGGTCACTCTTTGGCACTCTATGACATTGCGTGGTCGCTGTATGGCACTCCAAAGCATTGTATATATATATTATGGTCATGCGTGGTATGGCACTCTATGACATGTCATGGTCACTGTCGCTACAACACTCTATGGCATTGTATGGTGACTATTTTGAACTCAATGACTCACTTTGGTCCAGGCTGTATAGTTGCGGCATGTGGGATACATGGTATGTTGTTCAATCGGCTGAAGAGGCAGCGAGTCGAAGACTGTGAGTCTGCAACCCTAAGGAGAGTACAACACCCAGCCATCACAATATCATTCATCACAATATGCTATCATGATTGTGGAAATCCAAGGTAGAAAATGAACATTATTCTGATGTGCAATCCGACTGTGTTTTTGTGTTTAAGTGTTAATATTAGACCTAACCTCCACTAAGTAGGGGTTAAATACGTTATGTAAATTTTGCACTTGTTGACGCAACTAGCTATGCAATGTGTTTGAGGCCCTGCCTTGTGCAAGTTGTGAAATATCACCTTTCGAAAGCAAAAACATAATATGAAACTTATAAATGCAAATTTCCTACACAAGAACACCTCACAATAGCTATACATTGCCACTTCCAACCACTACATACATTGCGCAGAAAAAAAAAGCTGTCAATTACAATACCCTTACGTAGAGAATTGGATTAGTCATGGTGATGTAACTAAATACATGTTTTCTTGTACTTCACAACACCAAGCAATCCAGAATGTCTCTGCATTCACTGGGACACCTTCCAATCCCAATAAACCACTCAGCACTGTCTAATCCACCATGGTGGAGTTTACTAGCATTAGGAGTTTGCACTAATACCTCCAGTAAATTTACAGTGGAGTTCGGCAATGATTGTATGACTGAGTACAGCTAGGTCAATAGGACAGCTATATTCATAGCCGTTTTCAGCTTTACAAGCTGGATCTACACTCTAGTGTCCAATTTACCCCCTAGGTTAAAATTGTGTTAGAATAACCTTGCTTTACCTGGCAAGAAGCCTTCACCTAATATGTCTCTATCCATAATATTAGTGTTAATACACACACTCAGAACTGCATACACCCCATGAAACTCACCAACAAAACAAGTTTAAGTAACTGCAATCTTACCTGAGCATCCAGGCACAGCAAACAGCTGCAGTGCAAAATATGGCGACCTTAAACTCCATCTCCTGCGAATTTCGTTGAACAGGCGATATGTTCTAGTCTATTTATAGTAAATAATGCTGCCTCTTAGAATCTTCCAGAATGTCTAGCATGGGATGCATACAGGATATTGCTGAATAGGATGTAACCCAAAGGAATCTGCAAACCTAGTGAAATCATGTGTACAACAGGATATTGCCTAATATGGAATAACCTACAGAGTTGAATTTACTACAGGGCTGCTTGGGAATGGTATGGAAGTATTGGATGAGCCTGAAATACAACCAGGGTGTGTTTTCCAATATTAATTAAGTATCCTGTTTGGAGCCTCAAAAACAAATCGGCTGGAAATAGGTACATTGGTAATGTGAGGCTTGGGGTTAAAGATAGACAACTTGGAGTATAAACGAGGCTGGAAATGGGTAGATTGGTAATGTGAGGCCCGGAGTAAGATGGACACAGAACAGCCTGGAATATAACCAGGTGTGTGTTTTCCGATGTTAATTAAGCATTTTAATATGGAGCCTCATCAAAGTATTGGGCTAGGAAGTTCTAATTTTCAAGTACGGGTAGTGGTAGTAGGAACACCCAATTAGGATATATAGTTAGAGAACAACAGCTATAACGCAGCTTTTGATTTGTACGGGAGTCATGCAACAAACCAGTGAAACAATCCTTTAGGCACACTACCACACTCAATATTCTAGTAATATGCATCATGAAATGAATTTAAGCTCCGCCTACATTACACCCCTGCCCCTGCTTTTACAAGCTGTACAGCAGAATCAGTGTCAGGCCTTCCTTAGCACGCTTACCAAGCCCCAATTCTACAACTTCCTGGATGTGATTACTAATGCAGCACTGCTCAAAGGAAGACCAAAATTCAGCTTATTTAACATCGGTACATTCAGCCATTGTTTAATTATGTTAACAACTAGAAAAAAGGGGGCCCGGGCATGTACAGGGTCTGGACACATATTTATTGTGACTCATACGTAGTTTGTTTTGACTGCAATCGGTCACGCCCACTGCTTGGATACATGATCAGACATAATTCCTCAACATCCACACTGTTAAAATTCAATTGCCATATTGACTAGTGGGATGTTGTTTGAGTTTCAACAGGCATGGAAAATTGCAGCACCATTATTATTCTCTGAGTCTTCCTCTGCCTCCTCTACATAAATTTACCTTAGTGATGCTCTTGAATCATTTGTATTGGTAAATGCTTTCACATTCTTGACCCACACCATTCAATCTGTATCCAAGTTTGTGGTGTGTTGAAACTCAAACAGCAACCCACTAGAGATGACGTGTTTATTTTAGCTGTGCATGCACTTCAGTGCACCTGCAAGGCAGTTTACTGTAGGTATTAAATTCTAGTTGTCAAAGTACTTGTTGTGAGAAGCTTAACAGATCATTCTGAGCATCACCTTTTTCTGGGGTGTGAACCAAATGTACCAAGTAGATGACTTGATCGCACAGAAGAAGTCAACAGGAGTCTAGCAATTTTTCTACCCTTAGTCCCAGGCACTCATTTAGCTTTTATATTAAGATTCTTTGAACCAATGCTACAATCTTCTCTCTCAGCTGAGTTTAAGCTGAGAGAGAGAGTTTATTTTTCTCTGAGTCCTCCTCTGCCTCCTCTACATAAATTCACCTTAGTGATGCTCTTTAATCATTTGTATTGGTAAATGCTTTCGCATTCTTGACCCACACCATTCAATCTGTATCCATGTTTGTGGTGTGTTGAAACTCAAACAACAACCCACTAGAGATGACGTGTTTATTTTAGCTGTGCATGCACTTCAGTGCACCTGCAAGGCAGTTTACTGTAGGGATTGGATTCTGGTTGTCAAATTAGGGGTTGTAAGAAGCTTAACAGATCATTCTGAGCATCACCTTTTTCTGGGGTGTGAACCGAAAAGTACCAAGTAGATGACTTGATCGCACAGAAGGAGTCAACAGGATACTAGCAATTTTCCTACCCTTAGTCCCAGGCACTCATTTAGCTTTCATATTAAGATTCTTGGAACCAATGCTACGATCTTCTCTCTCAGCTGAGTTTAAGCTGAGAGAGAGAGTTTATTTTTCTCTGAGTCTTCCTCTGCCTCCTCTACATAAATTCACCTTAGTGATGCTCTTTAATCATTTGTATTGGTAAATGCTTTCACATTCTTGACCCACACCATTTAATCTGTAATGTTTGTGGTGTGTTGAAACTCAAACAGCAACCCACTAGAGATGACATGTTTATTTTAGCTGTGCGTGCACTTGGATGCACCTACAAGGCAGTGTACTGTAGGTATTGGATTAGATGACTTGACCGCACAGAAGAAGTCAACAGGAGGCTAGCAATTTTCCTACCCTTAGTCCCAGGCACTCATTTAGCTTTCATATTAAGATTCTTGGAACCATTGCTACAATCTTCTCTCTCAGCTGAGTTTAAGCTGAGAGAGAGTTTATTTTTCTTTGAGTCTTCCTCTGCCTCCTCTACATAAATTCACCTTAGTGATGCTCTTTAATCATTTGTATTGGTAAATGCTTTCACATTCTTGACCCACACCATTCAATCTGTATCCATGTTCGTGGTGTGTTGAAACTCAAACAGCAACCCACTAGAGATGATGTGTTTATTTTAGCTGTACATGCACTTCAGTGCACCTGCAAGGCAGTTTACTGTAGGTATTGGATTATGGTTGTCAAAGTACTTGTTGTGAGAAGCTTAACAGATCATTCTGAGCATCGCCTTTTTCTGGGGTGTGAACCAAAAGTACCAAGTAGATGACTTGATCGCACAGAAGGAGTCAACAGGAGGCTAGGAATTTTCCTATCCTTAGTCTCAGGCACTCATTTAGCTTTCATATTAAGATTCTTGGAACCAATGCTACAATCTTCTCTCTCAGCTGAGTTTAAGCAGCAGTGGCATCATTATTATGGCACTATCATAGACCTACTGCTGCCTGAACATACAAATGTTGATATTTACTACACACTTATGTCAGGTTATTAAGTGATTGGTGATGTCTGTCTGTCTGTCTGTCTGTCTGTCTGTCTGTCTGTTTGTCTGTCTGTCTGTCTGTCTGTCTGTCTGTCTGTCTGTCTGTCTGTCTGTCTGTCTGTCTGTCTGTCTGTCTGTCTGTCTGTCTGTCTGTCTGTCTGTCTGTCTGTCTGTCTGTCTGTCTGTCTGCCCGCCCGCCCGCCTATCAGTCTGTCTGTCTGCCTGTATACCTGTTAGTTACCAAAGTGATTCCTTTTGCTGCATCTCCAGCTATAGTACTACATTACTGGAATAGCCATAGTTTCTAAATAGAGTCACCCAAAAAACATTAATTAATTAAATTACCATGTTGCCATTTGGCTACATTTGCAAAAAAATTTCAAGAAATTACCAAGTTGCCACTTGGCAACATTTGCACAAGATCTTAAACAAGGGGTTATGCCACACTATACCATAACAGATTAGCTACCATGCCTACATATTAATTTTGGACATCTTCAAAACAGGCATTCACCAGACTGGTTAAGGCATTTCACATGACCTTGTCACATGTTATCACTGTACTACCAGCTGCTGTGATTTATCTTGAAATACACAGGGCAGCAATACCGTAGAGCCGGAAAATTTGGCCAGGACCTTAATTTGGCGGTTTGGCGAATCGTAAAAAGTCGCCAAATTAAATTCTCACGCATTATGTAATACGTGACACCCACGCGCGTATGCAGCTACGAGAAAGAAGGTTCCCACTCCACGTACGTGTTTCCTCTCTGTCCAGGAAGGATACCGAACTTGCGAACAAAGCTGTAAAGCGCTCTCTATCTGGAGACTCGAAGCCTGTCTCACAGTCACCTCGAGGCAAGTATATTAAACACTAGTCTACACGCCAGAAGGGCATGAATTGGAAAGTATGCCGCTGACAACGGAGCGACAAAGGCCGCTACACTTTAAAGCTTCTGGATAGTAAGATCAGCGAGTCCAACGCCTCCATTCTCGGCAACGTGGGGATATTCTCCATGTACCGTTCCTGGGATTACATCATTGTTTACATCATATACCGTACACGAGATGATATCATTGCTTACGTCTTTGAATAGCGCATGCGTGCAAGCATTAGCAATTATAGTACCGGCGGTTCACCAGTTGTGGTGGTTCACTGGTTCAGGTGGTTCACTGGTTCAGGTGGTTCACTGGTTCAGGTGGTTCACTGGTTCACTGGTTCAGGTGGTTCACTGGTTCAGGTGGTTCACTGGTTCACTGGTTCAGGTGGTTCACTGGTTCAGGTGGTTCACTGGTTCACTGGTTCAGGTGGTTCACTGGTTCAGGTGGTTCACTGGTTCAGGCGGTTCACCGGTTCCGATGGTTCACTGGTTCTGGTGGTTCACTGGTTCAGGTGATTCATTGGTTCGGGTGGTTCACTGGTTCTGGCGGTTCACTGGTTCAGGTGGTTCACTGGTTTAGGTGGTTCATTGGTTCGGGTGGTTCACTGGTTCTGGCAGTTCACTGGTTCAGGTGGTTCACTGGTTCAGGTGGTTCACTGGTTCAGGTGGTTCACTGGTTCAGGGGGTTCACTGGTTCAAGTGGTTCACTGGTTCTGGTGGTTCACTGGTTCAGGTGGTTCACTGGTTCAGGGGGTTCACTGGTTGGGGTGGTTCACTGGTTCAGGCGGTTCACCGGTTCCCTGGTTCTGGCGGTTCACTGGTTCTGATGGTTCACTGGTTCAGGTGGTTCACTGGTTCAGGTGGTTCACTGGTTCATGTGGTTCACTGGAACAGGTGGTTCACTGGTTCAGGTGGTTCACTGGTTCACTGGTTCAGGTGGTTCACTGGTTCTGGTGGTTCACTGGTTCTGATGGTTCACTGGTTCAGGCGGTTCACTGAATCAGGTGGTTCACTGGTTGAGGCGGTTCACTGGTTCAGGTGGTTCACTGGTTCATGTGGTTCACTGGTTCAGGTGGTTCACTGGTTCACTGGTTCAGGCGGTTCAGGTGGTTCACTGGTTCAGGTGGTTCACTGGTTCAGGTGGTTTACTGGTTCAGGTGGTTCACTGGTTCAGGTGGTTCACTGGTTCACTGGTTCAGGCGGTTCATGTGGTCCACTGGTTCAGGTGGTTCACTGGTTCACTGGTTCAGGCGGTTCAGGTGGTTCACTGGTTCAGGTGGTTCACTGATTCAGGTGGTTCACTGGTTCAGGTGGTTCACTGGTTCAGGATGTTCACTGGTTCAGGTGGTTCACTGGTTCTGACTTGTTCATGATGATTCACTGATTCAGCCGAGTCATTGGTTCCGGTGTTTCAGTTGGTTCACTGGTTGAGGTATTTCAAATCAGACATTGAAACAGGGTGTCAATGACAGATGTGATACTGACAGCCTTCTTGCAAGGGTGGGTCTATGGCTATTCATGCAGTGAGTACATAATATAAATATTCCATGTATGGTGTAGTATTTTTCTGTGATGTATTATACTTTTTAAGAAACACATCCATGGAAGAAGTGAAGAACCACGTGTCAGTTTAAAGCATATTACATATATCATTCAAAGTGAGTGAAAACTAAAGGACTTACTAACTATCTAAAATAGTGAGTGAACAAAACTGAAACACAATCAAATGACCTAAATTACAGTAGTTCAATTTCTCAGTGGTCAATAAAGATTATCAGGTCTCTTCTGCTTTCTTTTGCCTGAACAAGTTTTATAGTAGTTGCTTAGGTCATCCTGAAGTTTACGTTGCCTGTAAAGACAACATTTGTGGTCAAGAAAGCATCAGATGTGCAAATTAACACCCTCTCATTACTACAATTAACACACAATGTGAGCATTATGGGTATGGGCATTTACCAGTCATGGGAGTTAAAGCTGCAAATGGACCTCTGTTTCACCAGGCATTAAACCCATAATCACCTTTCTTTGTCTCTTGTACTGAGGTCTGGGGGTCATTAGGTGTAACAACCCCACCAACATCTCCATCAGCAGTGCTTAAGTGTTGCCCATCAGGAGGGGGGTCTCCACTGAAAGGGTCACTCGGGGAGTTCGGATGTGCTAATTGTAAAGACAACAGCAATGGATGAAAAAAGTATTAGCAGTATTGAATGAAAGGCCTATACCGCTTTCCAGTTGAGGGTGTGGCTGCGTCTGATGCAAAAATACAAACACCACATGCCGAAACTTCACAATTACATAAGGGCCATGAGGATGATTTACCATTCAAGAGTGCATGTAGACATTGTATCTAATGAAAAGTCCCTTTATTGGTCTCTTGTGCCAAGGTCTGAGTGTCAGGAGGGTCACTTGCAATCACACTCGTACAGGCATCGTCTCCACTGGAGAGGTTGCCTGGAGGATCAGGATGTGCTTTAAACGTAAAGCTAAAAATCATGAGTCAAGAAAACATTAGTAATATGCAATCAAAGTCCAATCTTGTTAATTAAGAGTGAAATTTTTCTGATACAAAATACAAGCATGATCTAATACGAAGACATTGCCATTGTATACGAGCCTTGTGGGTTTGAAAATTCACCATCAAAGCATGTTGTCTCAGGGTAGACGTCTACTTGACTAGTAACTACCACTATACCCGGATGACGACCTTCATACTAAACCCATAATTACCTGCAGTCCCTTTTTTGGTCACTGGCACTGAGGACTGATGCTCAGTAGGATCACATGGAATCACAGGGCTGGGTAGAATAGCACTATGGGACTGGGAAATTTCCCATCAGGAGGGGGGTCTCTGGATCCACTAGAAAGGTCGCCTGGAATATCCCTGTCAGGAGGATGATCGTTGCTCACTCCTGTCGGCAGGCCGATTGAGGTGTCTTTTGAAGATAGCCCTTTATAGCTTCTTTAGATACCCTTCTTTCATCTGGGAAAGCTGTTTCAAGGTAAAACCAATGCTGGAATAACAAGACAGTGCTTTTAAAGTTTTCTTACATACCTTGAATTATTTCCTGCACAAAACTGTCAGGGAGTTGGTCCAGGTAGATAATTGTGGCCTTTTCCCTTTTCCCCTGAAAGGTTTTCGCTTGGTTAGTAACCTCCAGTTTACCCAATGTGGTGGCTGTTGTCAGCTGAGATTTGCTGAAGAAACCTTCACTGGGAAGGTTTTCATATCGAATGGCCAGCACGTTGTGTTTACTGTCATGCCCTGGCTGGCGTGTGTCAATCTTGGCAAACGCGGTCACCTATAATAATATTATGTCAATGAAAAACAGGAACTGTACAGGCAGATTGTGGATCGTCACATCCTACAGGCAGTGTTAACGAACAACACTTTTGTAGGTATGCCTCCTTGGTGCCACGAGAATAAAATGTGTGCTGATGGCAGCCAAACAATGAAAGGGCACACTGCAGTGCAGTTGTCTTCCCAGTTTGTGAAGCACCAAACGTTATCGGAAATGGCCTCGCCTGAGCACAATCTGTGAATAGTGTAGAATCATCACACTTGCTCCCAAGGTGAGGTGAGCGGGGTAGATATTGTGCCGCATGATGGTGCACAGGGCATCTACTAATGGCAAAAGACTGGATGTGCTGAGAGGGAGAGTGATTGGGATAGCCATTGATGGACCTGGAGTGCGTGGATAAATGGCACTCAGCCACACGAAATCACTATTTGCAGGATTGATTAGATTCCCGATGTCGATGATAACTTTTGGCCCCATCACCCACACAGACTCTGGTAGCATTTTGCGATCAGGACCAAGTTGCAAGCTACACTGAGAAACTACGGTCTGCGCTGCCGTGCACATTTGCTTCTTGTAGAGAAGGAAATCGCCAAATTCATTGTCCCTAAAGCTACATGTTAGAAACCCTCTTCCCTTGACGCAGTGATTGACGCACTTCATAAAGTCTTGCTTCAGTTGATGGGAGCTCTCACAGGTGAAAAAACATCTCCTATATATATGAATGCAGACAATAATATACAATGTTTATGATGTGGTGTGTTTGATATTTAATTGTACTGTTTACTGTTTCATTAAGGATGTTGATTAAGTCCATGATATGCATCATATTTTAGTATACCACTTCAACAGTTGTGTGTACTCGATTGCGCCTAGCCAGTGCTTATACCAGAACCACATTTCCTGTCAGGTATTTGCATAATAACAGTAATACTTTTGCTATAGCCTTGTTCCCAGGCCTCCGCACAGCTTTTGTCGCTTGCAGTACGAAAAGCCTGCATGGGAATGAGGCTACTCTGCTATACTATCCTCATTAAGTTGGACAAAGAACACTTTGAAACTCAAAATTAGCCGGTCAACACGTGATGGGTGCTGAGTCTAGCAAAGGATATCAATGCCTAATAAATTTTGATTACATTGAGTTGAAGACAAAATTTTGCACTGTGCATACAAAATCACAGGTAAAGAAAACATTTCCATTAGGGCCTAACTGTCCCAATATATTCACTCTCCCTGTCATCATACACTGCGGGGAACACATCTAGCAAGTAGCCTGACACACAACTCCCTGCTACTTTTGCTGCAAACTCAACTCGGAAATCTGAGTACGCCATGTACTTCCCTCCCTTCGTCAGCCTCCCAAACGTGTTTGCAGTCTCATCTTCATGAAAGCCTACACAGTCAATCATATTAATGTGTCACTCGCTATAACATAATAGCAAACATGCATCCAGGATGCAGGTTACACAACATACAAAGTTTCTATGACTAGTCTTGCGGGCCAGACTTCACTTCCAAGGAGAGTTACGTCTGGACACTATATATATGACTATATTTCCGTTGCACTCTGCAGGAATGTGGGAAGAGCCAATTAGATTGTTGTTCTTCGTAGATTGCGTATTGGTCACATAGTTGGGCTGGTACTGAGACTAAGTCCTAGCTGTGAGGCACCGTAAACTCGGGCCCCCTCTGAGAGTTAATATTATTAGGACATGTCATGCTCAATTACAATGCGCGCTTTGAGATAAAGTGTGCTATTTCAGTTCATGAACAGCTAATGCTTGCAATATTCCAATACTATCACCTAGCCTCGTTCCCAGGCCTGCACCTCAGCTTTTGTCGGAGTGGAGCCTGGGAACTGGGCTAGCTATCACCAGTCTCAGAGGAATGGTGTACTTTCCACAATAGTGCACTCAACTGCTACTATCTTAACCATATCCCTAACATAACCCTATCCCTAACTGATATATACATGTAGTCCTAACCACACTGCCAAGTGTAAGTACAGCGAGTGAGCATAGCTGCGGTGTATTTAAGTGCGGGTATTTTTGCGACTCAGCCTGTCGCAAGAATAGCGATGAAATAATTACACGTGAACTACATCCTGGGTGTGGCGAAACTGAGATATTTTCGCGAGCCATGCAGGCGGCGCTCGACTGTAGTATAAAGGAATCATTGGCAATGGCATGCTGAGCTACGAAAAGTAAGTCTTATCTGGTCTTGGCATCTCTGCGTGCAGCATAGTTTCAAGGGTCAGACATGGCTGGCACAGGAGTGGAGAGACAAGTTGTGCTGCTTGAAAGTCATGTTAGTTAGTTAGTTAGTTAGTTAAATTTTCATTTTAAACAGGAAGATGTCCCTTCAGCCAACAGATGGCTGGTCCTCCAGGGAGTCCTGTGACATGAATACACAACACACAAACACAAATAGACAGCACACAGATAAAAAAGTTGCAAATAAATAGATACAAAAACACCAGTTAGGAATAGCTATAGCCGGTCCAGGATTCGGCGTGCCTTCAGTCGTCGCTGAAATGCCTCAGATCCCAGTTCTCTCACGCTGACAGGCAGCCTGTTCCAATCCCATGCTCCCCTGAATGTAAATGACCTCCTAAGAAACTCAATGTAGTGAGACAAGTTGTGCTGCTTGAAAGTCATGTAGTGAACATGTAACTTTTTATTTTAGTTATGCACTACCATCAGCTGACTTTCTCATTGATTTCACTGTCACCTCTATTCACCCTATTCAACAATGGTTTCTGTAGGTACCTCATGATCCATGCCTGACGTGTATATTATCCTTTTCTAGAACTTTCTCTAGCCTTCACTGTTTGGTATATAAGTGCATATCTGCTGAATATCAAGTTTTAAGTAACCATTCCAAGCTACTACAGTCACATTCGCATCGCTCTCGATTGTGCCGTCCGTTTCTAACGCTGATATCTTTACTTATACTGAAGCTACATAAATTCTACTAACCTGGGAGCTGTAGTAAGCCTCCCTTGGTAAAATATGTGGTGGATTTGTCCAGATCTCTGCCCCTAGTTGCACAGCAGGTTTGAAGATGGCGTGCATGAAGCCGCCTGAGACGCCATTTTGAACACGTTCCTCCATAAAGCCCATATAAATTGTGTATAGTTTTGTTTTGAGCATATCTCCTCACAGAAAATGGAAGTAGAGAAACCCCACTTTTATTATATTCATCACCCAAAAATCGCATGGTGAAGTTTTGTCCCTCTGTGACACCTCCTTCACGCCAATCTGTAATATTTATTTACTTATTGTATATACACCCCCTTTTCCAGTCTCATCTTTACACTTGGCAGTGTATACATATCAGTGAAATAACTATTGTAGTAAACCTGCTGCATATTCATATTGCATGTACAAGATAAAAAAGGATGGGTACTAAAACCTATGCTTACATAAACACACCCTATCAGTTTATGTAGCTGCCACAGTATCAGTGATAAACTCCAAATAAACTAGTGTATGGAAGCAGCTGCAAAATGAGACAGTTAGTTACACTTTTCATCGAGCTTTCTTTGAACTCCGTTAATAATTTTTCGAATTAACTCCACCCTGGAGGCACTTTGCTCAGTAGCAATCTGCAAAATTATTTGCGATGTTGTTCGGACCACAGGGTTGCAGGAATTCTCAGTGAGGATGGCATCACAGATGGCTTCATCACTAATGAAGTGACCAGCTATAATGCTATTAGTATCATTTGCTGGAGAGAGTGTGTCAAAAAGCTCTGACATCAGTTTATCAAGAGTACCCTGTAAAGGACACAAGTAAAGTGAGTTTCATCTGTTATAATTATTTATAGCCCAGTGCGATTTTACAATACACAATGTCATGAATAGAAAATTTCTTGGCGAAGTTAAGTATTGGATTGCAATAGGTTCTGCAAACTACTAGCTATCAGGCTGTGCACAGCAGCATTAGGGTATGGATACCATGAATGTGAAGACTACACCATTACAATGTAAAGCTAATGCTTTTGTATTTATGTAGCTACTGTGTTGTGGTAAGACTCCTTTTTTTCCATTTAGGAAGCAATGGCTGAGTTGGCAGATAGTACTAGGTACTTGCTTTCTATGGAGATAAACACGTATTATGACAATCCCGGGTAGACAATTCCATCACATAATAATTGTTTCGATCACCACCTTGCATTGTGATAGCTCTGAACTACCATTTAATTAAGGGTGGGGTAAATTGTAATATCCTGGACATTCTTCTAATTTACACTAATTCACCTCTCTAACTGTTAGTAGTTGTTAATGTAATCAGGACACGCTTTAGATTTCCTACTGTATAGTGCTAATAGTGTTATGACCATTTTTGGTTCCTTCTACCTAGCACCTTTCCTTTCCCTTATTGCTATAAAGTGTATTGCTGTTTAGTTATTGTCAGTTGTTGTTGTTCTTGTAGTATCAATTGTCTATTCCATGGTCTATTGTCGAACTATCCTGTTTGGCTCTCGCATGCGCAGCGATACTATATCTGGCGACGAGGATTTTCCGAGACCTCGCAAGCACTAATGGCAACTCAGTACGGACGACTCCGGGAATTCCACCCAGAGACCGATACTATCAAGGCCTACCTTGAGCGCGTAGACCTCTATTTTGCGGCCAATGAAGTCGCCGAAGACAAGCGAGTTCCTATCCTGTTGAGCTCGATCGGACCTTCGACATATGCGCTTCTCAGTGACTTAACCGCACCGGCCTCTCCTGGAGGCAAGACTCTTCTGCAAATTGGAGATCTTCTCCGCGGACATTACGAACCAAAGAGATCTGTCATAGCAGAAGATTCCACTTTCATAAACGGGAGCAAGCCGCTGGAGAGACCATTAAGGATTTTGACGCCTCGCTCAGACGACTCGCCACTCACTGCGAGTTTGGCGCAACACTTGAAGACACGCTCCGAGATCGTTTCGTCTGTGGACTACGCCACGAGATAATCCAGCGACGCCTCTTATCGGAGAAGGACCTTACTTACGCCAAGGCGCTGGACCTCGCGCGCGCCATGGAATCCGCAGACTCACAAACGAAAGCCTTCAAATCCACAGAGCCTGCGATTCACCAGTTCACTCGCCAAACGCCAAAGACGCAGACGAAAACTCCTTGCTATCGCTGTGGGCGCGGCTCTCATTCCCCGAGCGAGTGCAAGTTCAGAGAGGCAACGTGTCACCAGTGTAAGAAGAAAGGCCACATCGCGCCGGTGTGCCGTTCGAAAACCCGACAACAGCCTCTGACTCCCCAGACCAGGTCGACTGGGGGCCACAAGCAGAAACACCGCCGAGCTCACCATGTCCACGAAGAAGTTTCGCCTTCAGCGTCAGACACGGACGCCAGCAGCGGGGACGAATATCACCTGCACAAATTGGACGAACGTTCCTCGCGACCCATCGCCGTCAAAGTTCTCGTAAATGAGCGACCTCTCACGATGGAGCTAGACACCGGAGCCGCGGTCTCCATCATTTCGGAGGAGACGCGCAAGGCACTCTTACCTGACGTGAAGCTGCGGAAGTCCGCCCTCGTGTTGAAGACTTACACCGCCGAGCCAATGGAGGTGACGGGCCAACTGAACGTGAAGGTGGAGTACGGAAGCCAGAGAGAGAAGTTGGTGTTGATCGTAGTGAAAGGAGGGGGACCAAGCCTTTTTGGACGAAACTGGCTGAAATACCTACGCTTGGATTGGAGTACGATCGCCCCCATTCATGCAGTTCGAGTGAAAACTCTGAATGCATTGCTGAACGAACACCAACCGCTGTTCGCTGAGGAACTTGGAAAAGTGGAGCCATACAGAGTGACCCTGCAAGTCCAACCTGATGTCACGCCAAGGTTTTTCAAACCTCGCCCGGTTCCGTTTGCCATCCGAGATGCCGTTGGGAAGGAGTTGGATCGTCTGGAACGAGAAGGCATCATCGAGAAGGTGTCCTACAGTGATTGGGCAGCCCCCATTGTACCTGTGCCCAAGAAGGACGGCCGATTCAGGATATGTGGGGACTACAAGGTTACTATTAACCAAGCCCTCTCGGTGGAGCAGTATCCACTTCCCAAGCCGGAAGACCTGTTCGCCACACTCGCCGGTGGACAGGCATTTTCCAAACTCGACCTCTCCCAAGCCTATCTACAGGTGCAACTTGATGAGCAGACAAAGCCCTATCTCACCGTGAACACCCACCAGGGCTTGTACCGGTACACGAGACTCCCCTTTGGTGTGGCGTCCGCCCCTGCCCTTTTCCAAAAAATGATGGACACTGTCCTGCAGGGAATACCAGGGGTCATCTGCTATATCGACGACATCCTCGTCACAGGGAATGACGCAGAGAGCCATCTACAATCACTGAAAGAAGTGCTCATGCGACTGGAGAAGCATGGGTTCCGTCTCAAGCGAGACAAGTGCGAATTCCTGCTGCCGACAGTTGAGTATCTTGGCCATCAGGTCAGCAAAGATGGCATTAAGCCACTCCCCAGCAAGGTAGCAGCCATCAACCAAGCTCCAACGCCCAGAAACATCCAAGAGCTACGTTCCTTTTTAGGGCTACTCAACTATTATGGGAAATTCATCCCCAACTTATCCACACTCCTCCACCCGCTGAATGCACTTCTCCAGAACGACCATCCTTGGAAGTGGAGTGAGAAATGTTCCAAGGCCTTCCGCCTCGCAAAGGAGCACCTGACGTCAGCACAACTGCTCACACACTATGACCCATCTTGGCAGCAGATGCATCAGCCTATGGGATAGGAGCAGTTATCTCCCACACATTCCCAGATGGTTCCGAGCGTCCCATCGCCTTTGCCTCACGCACCCTCACCTCAAGCGAGAAGAATTACGCTCAACTCGAAAAGGAGGCGCTGTCATTGGTATTCGGAGTAAAAAAATTCCACCAATACCTGTACGGAAGACCGTTCACCCTAATCACGGATCATCAGCCCCTCACAACAATCCTGGGACCCAAGAAGGGTATCCCTTCCTTGGCAGCGGCTCGACTTCAACGATGGGCCATTCTACTTTCTGCCTACAAGTACACCATCAAGTACAAGACATCACAGGCCCACAGCAACGCTGATGGACTATCTCGCCTACCTCTACCAGCACTCAACACCCGGCCCGGTAGTGAAGATAGCATCTTCAACATCTGCCAAGTCCAAGCCCTTCCTGTGTCCTGCAAGGACATCCAGAAAGCCACCCGACAGGACAAGACCTTAGCAAAAGTGCTCAACTATACCCGAACGTGATGGCCGGACAAAGTACCAGATGAGCTCAAACCCTACCAATCTCGGTCCAACGAAATCGGAATTGAAGCCGAATGCCTCATGTGGGGCATACGAGTGATCATCCCCGAGAAACTGCAAGCCCGAGTCCTGAAATCTCTGCACAAGAACCATTCCGGGATTACCCGAATGAAGGCCATCGCGAGAAGCTACTTTTGGTGGCCTGGACTCGATAAGGCAATCGAAGACCTCGCCAAATCTTGCACAGCTTGCCAAGCTATTCAAGCCTCACCAGTCGTTGCCCCCCTACACCCGTGGGTATGGCCCGAGACCCCATGGAAGCGGATCCATGTGGACTTTGCCGGTCCTTTTATGGGCAAAATGTTCTTCATCATCGTCGATGCCCACTCCAAGTGGCCAGAAGTTGTCACCATGTCAGCTACCACCTCAAAGCACACTATCGATGCTCTTCGCTCAGTTTTTGCTCATTTTGGCCTGCCTGAACAACTTGTCTCAGATAACGGACCACAGTTTTCCTCCTCTGAGTTTGCTTCATTCATGAAGGAGTGCGGAATCAAGCATGTTCGCTGCTCACCTTATCATCCTTCCTCAAATGGCCTCGCCGAGAGATTTGTTCGAACGTTCAAACGAGCTATGCGTGCAGGAGAAAAAGACGAGCCTTCTATCCATCGCCGTCTATCGGATTTTCTATTCAGCTACCGATCAACCCCTCATGCAACAACCAACACCTCTCCCAGTGAACTCTTCTTGCAGCGCAAACTGCGTACCCAGTTTGACTTGCTGAAGCCTAGCATCAAAGGAACTGTAGAAGCTCATCAAGCGGCTCAGAAGGTTAACCATGACCAACACTCAAAGCTTCGAAGCCTCGATCTAGGATCTCTTGTCATGGTCAAGGATTTCCGTCATTCTAAACAGTGGATCCCTGGGACCATTGTCAAGAAACTTGGACCACTGACCTACCACGTGGATGTTGGTAACGGACAGATCCTGAAGCGCCATGTTGACCACCTGACCCTCCGTCAAGAATCGTCAGTAGAGGATATCACGATTACCGCATCAGACTCAACCATCCAAGACAATTTTCACTATCCGGAATCAGATTCCCCCGTTCCGACACCTCCGGTAGAGAACCCTCAGGGGCCACGCTACCCCCAGCGTGAACGACGACCTCCTGATCGCCTGATGCAAGTCACCACAGGTTGAATCCCAGTTTCACACTTAGTGGGAGGAAGATGTAATATCCTGGACATTCTTCTAATTCACACTAATTCACCTCTCTAACTGTTAGTAGTTGTTAATGTAATCAGGACACGCTTTAGATTTCCTACTGTATAGTGCTAATAGTGTTATGACCATTTTTGGTTCCTTCTACCTAGCACCTTTCCTTTCCCTTATTGCTATAAAGTGTATTGCTGTTTAGTTATTGTCAGTTGTTGTTGTTCTTGTAGTATCAATTGTCTATTCCATGGTCTATTGTCGAACTATCCTGTTTGGCTCTCGCATGCGCAGCGATACTATATAAATAAATTAAATGTGGAAAGTAATACCACTCATAATGGTGTAATGTTTGTTTTCTTGCTAGGACTGCTATAGGAACAAATCCAAACCCGTGTGCAGAGAGCTGAATACCCAGGAAAGGCTTCTAACTCATGAGATTCTCAGCTCTCTAGGACAGCATTTGTGTCCTAATCAGTGGCGTAGCTACACCCGGGCCTACCCGGGCACAGGCCCAGGTAAACAGTGTGCGTGCCCAGGCAAACGTACGCCTTCTACTGTTACGTCATACTATTTCCGCGGTAGCAGTGGAGCGCTCGTGATTCTCATGGCTCTCTCACTGGCTCTGAATCATCCACGCCTTTAAAACAAAGCTATTCCACCATTGCTACTATTATACTGAAGCATTACATCCACTGGAATGTATCTGACCACTGTAAAAAAATAAAAATTACTGCAAAATGAAAAATTTCCGCGCTTCGCGTGAAGCCAGGTACGCTTCACGTTGCTGCATTACCCATGTCCAACCAGTGCCCGGGTAGCGCTCAGTCTCTAGCTACGGCACTGGTCCTAATTTGTGCGGCAGTAAAGTTCTTCTACACTCTATAGTTGTTTCCTAACAAAATCGTGGTTGGTGGCACACTAACAAAAAAGGGGTGGCTGGACAGGAGGTCCCAGCAAAAAAAAGTCCATGATGCACAACCTCTTTTTTGCAGACCCCCCAAAACAACCTACCAACTGTGTCACGAAGTGTCATAATTACGTCATAAATAGTTAATTAACCATGCATTGACATCATAAAATGGTTAACCAACCCTAACTCAGCACTCGAGTGACCATGGCTGAAGGCAGTGGCAAGTTGCTTCTGAGTAGCGATGATGTGAGATCAGTGTCACTAGTGCATGCAAGTACATGTGAACTGTACACAGTGTGATGCATAATGGATATGAGGCTGCTTGTGCTGCCAAAATCTGAACTCTTGTCGGCAAAAAAATCCCCTAGTTTTTGGGACCTTTTTTGCTAACCTGCCAAAACAACCAACCAACTTGGTGGGTGTGCGTCGTACCTTTTTTCAAGTATGGCCCCCCGGGCTGGATAACTTAAAGCCCAAGAAAAATATCATCATAGCAAAGTTGTATTTACATGTGTACGCCTCTACTTACAAGGTCTTTCTCCCTTCTTGTTGTACTGTTGTCACCGTTGTCACCGTTTCCAAGGCAACCTGTACACCACAAAAAATACTAACCAAATTAAAAGTGCTTGGTGATACCAAATGGTAGACAGTGGTAGACTTAGTATACTATTTGAATGGCAACAGTGTCTTGAACCACCTTCTTTAGCCTTATGCAGAAACAACCAGAAATGATAGTACAGGAGTTAAAAGTCTGGTAATAGCTACTTTAGCATCTATGCTTACAATTTGTATATGTAATAGCATGGGTTGCTGTGCAATTTGGGATGAATTGCACAAGTAATGCAACCAGGAAGGAATCAATTGCACGAGGCGAAGCCGAGTGCTATTTACCTTTCTGGCTGCATTACGAGTGCAATTCATCACAAAATTGCACAGCAACCCATGCTGTTACAAATTAATCATCATAGCACTATTTGCTTTTCACATTAGTGTCAAGGCATATGCATATAGTCAGAGTCACTGTCAACAATAATTGCATGAGATTGCTTTCTGTGTTGTACATTGGTATAACGTTTTGTAGACGTGCAGTACTAGTGTTTGGTCAAAAAAAGACATTACAACTGACACATAGGCCTACTGCGGTCACGCGAGACTATAATACTGTGGCTGAGCGAAGGGTGTAGAAGGTTAAGGGGGCAGATACTGTGGAACAGGCATGCAAAAGGAGGCTGAGAGTGCAGTACAGAAGTGGAATGATGCTGAGGAATTACAGTAAAATAAAAGGCGAAGCGATTCGTTTTCTGCAGAGGCAGTGTCGTGGGTGGAGCTGGGTGAGGGCGGGGCAATGGGAGGGTCAACCGTGGCTTGAAGTTGAACGGAAGCGAACCAACAATACGATCGAAATTTTGATCGGAATTGTCGCTACTTGCAAGGAACTCGAGAATAGACGGAGAGAAAAACTCACTTAGAGAAGCTTTAGCCATGCTAGAAACTGCTATAGCGCTCCCTGGTAACCACATTTTGCACAGCTAGTTACCTCGAGGCACGCTAGCCGTGCAAAAAAGTGAAATCCGTTTTCTATTGGTCAGTAACCGTGCAATTTCAAAACCAAATGCATTCTTGTCTATGTGTCTATAGTACAGTGACTACGACGCCTATATGATTAGACATCAAAATCAAAATTCATAAAAGTTTAATGATCAGAACAGCAGTTTAGCTGCAGCTTATTATTATAATGGCGATTATGGTGGTTTGGTAGCAAGACTTGGTATATGAATCTGTGTACTCCGCTCTCTTTTGGATAGTCAACTTCTAGCAAGAGTGCCATTGCATATACAGTATATGCTAACTATTTTGAGAATAAGCCAGCAATCATCACATACCGTGGTTTGAACACGGGGATATGTCCACTGGCACTGTGCGCAACAGAAGGCACAATTCTATTATTGAAATAACAACTATCATGCATCGGTAAGTAGATTGACCTCCAGGAAAGTGAAGCTGTTTTTGTCAATGCACACACAGCATGCTGCCTTGAAATTAAAGTACATTAAATGTCGGAGATCTAAACAAGTCTATCATACTGTATATAAAAAAAGCTATATTGTAACTGGAGATCTTACAAGCTCCGCCTGTGTATGTGGGTGTGTGGTAAGCACTACAGTGACATGAGTACATTATTAAGAAGCTCCTAAGTTAGTAGGGTTATTAGGATTTGAGGGTGGAAGGTATAATTATGGGGTCTGTATCCATCTAAAGTTTAGGTGCGCTTGTGCATAATTTTATTGGTAAATGCTTACCAGGCAGATCAAGCTCCAGAAGGTCAAAACAAATAACGAACATCACAAATCCACTTCCACGAGTCCTTTCACCCGTACGAAATGTAACAGTGAAGGTACCTGACAGGGTAAAAAGATTAACTACAATGTCATGTGTATGCAAGAGTCAATAATCTGATGGATTGGAGTTGACTGGAATGATAAGTGATCAGGTAGACTTCAAGTATTAGTTATATCACCCTCACAAGTGATGTTGCAGATTTATAAGCCCGACACCCAAGGGCGTGTAGCGCCCGAGGGGGAGGGCTTATAAACTGCAACAGGTGATATAACAGATTTATAGCCCCTTGCTAGGTGATTGCCTTTGAAGTTTATATAGGCACTCTTCACACCTGATATAGGCACTCTTCATACCTGATATAGGCACTCTTCACACCGGATATAGCTGATTCAGCTCTTCTGGGGGTATGTTGCTCATTTATAGGGCCTCTATAAACTTAGCAACCACCTAGCAACGGGCTACAGGTGCATACTATAATATATACGGCAAAAGAGAGTATACAATGAATGGAAAGGAACAACAGATTGCTAGATCAAATTACTGTGACTCCTACTACTGGTTGAGAGTCAAATAATAATAGCACATGTGGACAGTACTTGGTTTCTCTTGAAACTAAAACCCCAATATCACCATAGATTGGGTTCACTCGTAAAACCATCTGTCTGTGACTGTTTTCAAATGTTTCGTTTTGTCACTTTCAGCAGACGGGAAGTATAGTGTTATTGGTTGACGTCCAAAGTTGGGAAAAAAAAATGTTTTTAAGTTTCATTGGTGTAGGGTGACGATGAATTTTTTCTTGTACCTCAAAGTTTGCTGATCTACAGTATATTCGTATTGTGTACTCTTGTATTCAGACTATGGATGCTTGCTACTATTGTAGAAATAGTTGTTGAAGTACACAACAATACAGTCACCCAGCATTTAACCATAGAGATCCTAAAACAACCTAATATGCATCATAACTGCCAGTAGTTATGTTACGTGAGAAAGCTAACTGTTGACTTTGCACTTAGCCTATGCCATGCCCAGTGCAAGTTGGCTTCTCTGCTGACTCAGCTACAGATGTATATTTCTTTAGCCACTCTTCAGTGAGTGTGCTTGTAGCTCATTTATTCACCCCAATAAAGTTAGCAGCACCTAGCAATGACATATTATAAATTTTTCTATGATATGTAGCACGAGGCAAAGTGATGAAGTGAAGAATAAATGTTACACTACATACTTATTCCATGCTTTTCCACTAACCTTCCTGCAACTGGAACAAGTTATCCTGTGTCTCATTACCACAAATCTCTGTTGTGCCAAAGCCAGGGCTTTCCACTTCAATGTAATCTGTGCACCTGGAAATGGAGTAAAGCTATGTGAATGTTTGTTCGCTTAGTCCTTTCTCCTCCAATGGCACAACATAATTATCAATCACAAAGTACTTGAATTTCTTGTTTTCTACTGTCTCATTTTGGTGGCAATTGGTGGCTACGTGGACCTGCCTTTCTCCTTATTTTCTATTTTGACTGTTTGCTGCAACCGAGTGTACCACACTATAAACCTATATTAAACTTACCATGGTAAAGCAAATTCTACACAGAGTGAAAACATCCAAATAGCTGTACAGTACTGGTACATTACACCTCAACATGAATGCAAATAACTACCCTTTTTTCAGGTAGAAAGATGCTACGTATAAGTTTGTCCATGTATACAAAGTACTTATCCAAAGTACTTAAAGCTTGGCTCCACCTACTGCAGGTGCAACCAATGCAGTCTGTAACAGAATCAATCTCAGATGGTTGGTTAAAAGGTTCTGGTCATGGTGTTCACAATTCTTCAAAGTATAATGCATACATGTACATTGTTAAAAGGTACAAAGTGTTAATGTATGCATACCTGCCAAAGCAGTCAGCTTCCTGTAAGTCTAGGTGAATGGTGTTGTAGAAGGCAAGTCTACCCGTGGGACACTGGACATTGTAGGTGACTAGCAAGGCATTGGCATAGCTGAGGAAGAGAACACAGGAGATTAACACACAAACTCTTGAAGTCACAAATAAACCTAGCGTGTTCATATAAAAATCCACAGTTAGTTTTAAAAACCTTGCATGTATTATCCGACTACCTTTGCATCAAAGATGTATAGGTTAACACAACTTCCATCTGAAAAAGGTTTCAAGTCACTTGTACAATGTGCTCTACAGTTCTTAATCACTAGCAAATCCAAATTAAAAGATAATCTGGAGTTGATTGGGTGTGACAAACAATTTTAACATCTCTGAGGGAAACTTAGCACTGTGACCAACCCAAATTTCATGGAGTAAAGCCACATGGCTTTCACTAATATTGTCATTCTTTTTGTAAAGGCACAGTTACCTTTTATCAGCTAGGTGTACGTAAAAGTGTGTGAATGGCTAGTCTTATTATAGGCCAGCCCCAGTTGCTTATGGAAGAACGAAGAGATTGGCAATGCTGCTTTAAAAATTTATGGCATTGCTCGATCGTGCCATCAGTCTCCAGCGCTCATATCTCCATAGATAATTTCTATGATATCTCAGCATACTGTACAGCTACACAAACTGTACTAACCCGAAAGCTGTAGGTACTAGCTGAGCCTCTTTTGATCAAACTACATGACAATTTTGTCGACAACTGATCTTTGGTTTGCAATGACTTTGAAGATGTCAACCATGAAGTAGTCACAGAGATGTCACTTTGAACACGTCCTTTGCCACCGGGGAGGGTGAAACAAACTATATATAAATGCTATAGCTGAAATTGTTGAACGCATAGCATGAAATATTGGCCTCGCTGCACTGGTCCAGGACAATAATACATCAAACATTGCTATGCCTATTACCAGCTTTGTAGGCCAAGCTACAGCAAGCGAGCATAGTTTGTAAAAATTTGTTAGTGGCCACAACAGTTCTGCTGTGGTAACGTACAGCTGCTAACAGGAAGTACACTACAAAACTGGCGAGTCAGCATTTTTGCTGCACTACATTATTTTGGTTGTTTATCTGGTGCTGTAGGATACACATTATACATAGGTTTATGGTTGCAGTATCTTAAACTGACCTCTTTCTGCTATTTGATGTTTCACTTTAACTATGGGCGAATCACGGTCACATGTTCTATAATCATATGGTATACATATTCTTCATTACTTAGTTATCCCACCATTACTTTGGGGCCATCAGCTAAGCATGAGAAATTACACAAACACGTGCATACACAAACACACATACACAAACTCACTTTTCTTCCAAAAAGAAACCCGGAGAAAATAGTACACGAAGATTCGGATTTCCCAGATCGTTGATTGGGTTGTATGAAGCCGGGAACCTCCTTTGATCTCTGTAGAAGCACTCTAGGGATCCAGAAGCTCCTCGACCAATTCTAGTGCGGTATATTCCCTGCTCACTGCAAAGAAATAATAATTCAATAAAGAGAACTAACATGACACAAATATAAGTTAAGTGTGCTGAAACAATAATGTGTTTCTTTTGTTTTTGAAGGTAGCTAATGGCACTTTGTTATATCAGGATTGGTAGAAATGATAATATTAAATTTAGTGGAGCTATAGCATGATATGAACTGTAGGGAATATTGTGCTGGGAACAGTGGTACTATTATTGGTGTGTTAGGTTACAGTGTATGGATTCCAATACACTACACAGGATAGTTCTGCAATCTAAAAGCAATATATTTTGATCATTATTATGTTCATAGTCTTCATCCAGGTGAGTGCATGAACGAAGGGAACGAATAACTGAGGCACACATTCGATATTGATAATCGTATATGCTGTAGATTACTTTTTAACTTCGCTATGAATGTATCGATCCCAATCATAACCAGACTATTTCTGCCATATACACCTCAGTGCTAACTAATACTTTGCTACATGATCACTGTATGGCAGTGCATGGTCTGACTCACTACAATAAGCTCAATGAGTTATGTACTCTTTCAAATGTCACATAACAAGCCTGCACAGTGTGTTCTGCTCACAGATACAAGTGTGAAGGGGCTGTGCGTGCACATAAATTTACAGAAAAGAGTTTCTGTGAATGACGTCAGCCACGTCGTGTGGAGCAGTGTACATGTACAGTAAGTGGATGAAATAGAAATTCTGCCCTCCTCCAACTAAAGATGCCAGTTTAAATATTATAGCAATAAGGCCTATATCCTTTGATTCACTAAAATTATGGCGTATGTCTTACTATTAAAAATCTGAAGCGCTTCCCTTTCAGTAGTGGCTCTATTTTTAAGCGCATGTCTGGTCTTTCAGAGATAAATGGGATCAAAAGAACCAAACTAACAATCATTTTCTAGGAAAAAGCTCGCAAGCACTTGTAATTCGCTAACTATTCTAGTGGACAGTGGTAGGATGATGGATGGATAATATTTCGTCATAGTATCCACTAGTTTCCAAATCACATGAAATTCTGTCAGAAAAAAGCCTGTGAATAACAGGCTTTATATTCACCTCCCGTAAGAGTCTGGGCATGTGGCTAAACTGTGACTGACTTATATACCTCGGACCATGAGGAGATTGTTCACTAGAGGTTCCGGCTTACTTTGCACCAGGTGGTCTAGCATTTGGCAGGCATGGGAAATCATCCACTCGGCTGAAGCGGCAGCGAACTGAAGGTCGCTGTGAGTCTGCAACCCTGCGAAGTAATATGTACAACACCTGACCATTACAATATGCCATATGAAAAACACATGGGAAGTCCAAGGTATATACAAAGTGAACATTATTCCAACACACAATCGGTGCCACTCTGTACAGCGCTTGTGTATTCAAGTGGTGGGCATGACTAATTGTTGCTGACACGGACTACGCAAGCATGTGTCCAGAGCCGGCCCCTGTCGTATTCTAGTGTATTAAAGAATGACAAAATGTAGCGTTGTTAAATAAGAAAGAGCTGGAGATCGAATGAATGGAAGCGCTTTGGTGACTATACACTCACACATTTTTTTCAAAGTAAAATGTCGTTTTAGCAATTGCTTAACCCTGTAAATCGCGGGTTTGACCAGTTTTGAATGGACAGACAACAGAGAGATAGACAGACACACGGAAAGAACTAATTGCTTAACTCCACCGCATAAGTGTGGGGTAAATAATATTATCAATTTTTGTACATTCTGGCCATAATAAATACAGCTTAAGCTCAGCTGAGAGGGAAGATTGTAGCCTCAATTCCAGGCTCTCAATTCCATGTTTTTTTATACACCTACCCTTTTATAGGGTCCCAAATCCAGCTGTTTTACGTAACACGACACTTTATAACACATCAATAATGGAAGTTAGCACATGTCGTTGTTCCCATAAAGATAATACCCAAATAAAGAACTTTAAAAGTAAATGTATAGCTTACTATCAGACTACTCTTAGCTTCAGATCTTATATCACACGGGAATGAGGTTCTCATCTCCATGTACTCTCTCAGTATATCCAGCTACAGCTTAAATTGTATGTTTATAACTTATTACCACAGCTACTCGACCTGCTCTTTTAACACTACACTACTGGAATGGCCACACTTGTGCTGGATAGAACCCCCACAAAAAAAAACAATAAAAAAAACAACACAACACTAAAACAAGGCACTCACCAGTCCCCTAACTATATGTCACTACAATCACAGAATGGTTACAGAAGTTCACAACACACATGAGCTTCTCAAATGTTATCATTCGACTACTAGCTGTTATTTTGCAATACACAGGGCAGCAATAACAGTTATTACTAACCCTGTTTTCCACAAGATAAACTATAGCAGATAACAGTAAGCAGTACAATAAGACTACTACAGTACTACAGCCAGACTGCTTCCAGGTTTACCACAGCAGATGGTCATACAACTGCTATACAAAGGTTTCCTGAAACAGCTGTTTACCTTTCCAAGAACTGGGTGTGTGAATGACTTGGTATTTGCAGTCACAAACACTCTCAGACTATGGTATGCATAACAAGATCAGAAGTTAATGAGGGCAATAAAATTAAGACACCTCATAATAAACTATAATTATTTCATAGAGAAATTGAAAGCTGGGAACCGTATAGTTTACGCTCTAGTTAGTGATCTCAAACAGGTGGTATATCTTAGCTGTTTGCGTGGGATGCACCGATAATTTCCAAGGGCAAAGCCCAACAAACTTAGCATCCTTCACTTCTCTAAAACAGCTAGGAGAGCTATATATCTGCCTGAGAGCACTAACCTTATAGAGTAGCCTAAACATTGCCTACTACACCACTTGCCGCATCACTATCCTTGCTTGCCATGCTAGAAAAATGCAGGCAACCGTTCTCTCCATGCATTATTAAGATCCACACCCAAAGTATATATATTCTGTCACCCCAGATGAGATGGCTAAAAAGAGAGAAAAGGTGCAAGCATGGTGTTCTGAAAACGTATAGTCATTCGTATGTATTTTTTGAGACCTCATCTCTCATGTACTCTCTTTTGAAGTTTTCGGTAATTGTATAACTACATAATATATGTACTTTAAGCATGTTCTGTAACTATCACAGTCAATATATAGACCTAACATTTGAAGAACAGCCTCATAATATGCTGCTTGTTGCAAGAATAATAGTGGCAACCTCTGTTGTTACAAAGCATATTTTGTGGGCATCAGATAAGTTGCTTAGCAGATGTTCACAGAGTATCCTGGAAGCCAACCTTCATGGTTCTATATATGTAGCTAACTGGAATCCTGTTGTGCAGGCAAGGAAGTTTTCTGTAGACAATCTCATGTACAATCACACGCCGATCAAAACTAATTTAAAACTCTAAAACACCATCTGCTCATTGACCAAGTGGTAGCTACTTAAAAGATTATTTTAGGTGGGCTGTATAGGGGTTTGGGCTTGGCCTTGTCAGTTAGTTTCCTGAGCCATGCGGACAGCATTCCTGATAGCATGTCACAAAATTAATGTGTTGTTACAACTGATCAGCCCTACAAGCAATCAATTCATCAACGTTACATTTGAAAAACTTACGTAGGCTTAACACACAGAATGACAAGACATTATACTAATACACAATCATGCAGTGAACCATGCATAACTGAATTTGATTGCTATTTGAATGTGCATCAAACTGTAACAATTATGCTCGGGGCAAGTCCAGGTGCATTACATGACAAAACGTTGCTCAACCTGCATGCACTTCACAAAGAATCATAGGACAGACTACACGTACAGCTATGACCAACATGCCATTACAATAAAAAATTATGCTCCAAACCCTAGTATACTTCATATTACCCACACTAACTACTTCACACTCTCACAGCTGTATGGTAAACAACTCGAGACACCAACAAGTATCATCTATTATGCAAAATAGTAGCAATCTTACTTGAGTAGGTAGAAAATGAACATTATACTGATGTGCAATCCGGCTGTGTCTTTGTTTTGAAGTGTTAATATTAGACCTAACCTCCACTAAGTAGGGGTTAAATACGTTATGTAAATTTTGCACTTGTTGACGCAACTAGCTATGCAATGTGTTTGAGGCCCTGCCTTGTGCAAGTTGTGAAATATCACCTTTCGAAAGCAAAAACATAATATGAAACTTATAAATGCAAATTTTATACACAAGAACACCTCACAATAGCTATACATTGCCACTTCCAATCACTACAAACTTTGTGCAGAAAAAAAGCTGTCAATTACAATACCCTTACGTAGAGAATTGGATTGGCATTGGTGATGTAACTAAATACATGTTTTCTTGTACTTCACAACACCCGAATGTCTCTGCATTCACTGGGACACCTTCCAATCCCAATAAACCACTCAGCACTGTCTAATCCACCACGGTAATCACTGGAGTTTACTAGCATTAGGAGTTTGCACTAATACCTCCAGTAAATTTACAGGGGAGTTCGGCAATGATTGTATGACTGAGTATAGCTAGGTAAATAGGACAGCTATATTCATAGTCGTTTTCAGCTTTACAAAACTGGATATACACTCCAGTGTCCAAATTACCACCTAGGTTAAAATTGCGTTAGAATAACCTTGCTTTACCTGGCATCGCTATATATGACAAGAAGCCTTCACCTATAATATGTCTCTATCCATAATATTAGTTAATACACACACTCAGAACTGCATACACCTCATGAGACTCATCAACAAAACAAATGTAAATAACTGCAATCTTACCTGAGCATCCAGGCACAGCAAACAGCTGCAGTGCAAAATATGGAGACCTTAAACTCCATCTCCTGCGAATTTCTTTGAACAGGCTATAAGTTCTAGTCTATTTATAGTAAATTATGCAGCCTCTTAGAATCCTCTAGAATGTCTAGCGTGGGATGCATACAGGATATTGCTGGATGGGATGTAACCCAAAGGAATCTGCAAACCTAGTGAAATCGTGTACAACAGGATATTGCCTAATATGGAATAACCTACAGAGTTGAATTTACTACAGGGCTGCATGGGAATACAACCAGGGTGTGTTTTCCAATATTAATTAAGTATCCTATTTGGAGCCTCAAAAACAAATGGGCTGGAAATAGGTACATTGGTAATGTGAGGCTTGGGGTTAAAGATAGACATCTTGAAGTATAAACGAGGCTGGAAATGGGTAGATTGGTAATGTGAGGCCCGGAGTAAGATGGACACAGGACAGCCTGGAATGCAACCAGGTGTGTGTTTTCCGATGTTAATTAAGCATTCTAATACGGAGCCTCATCAAAGTATTGGGCTAGGAAGTTCTAATTTTCAAGTAGAGGCAGTGGTATTAGGAACACCCAATTAGGACAGTTAGAGAACAACAGCTGTAATACCGCTTTTGATTTGTATGGGATCATGCAACAAACCAGTGAAACACTCCTTTAGGCACACTACCACACTCAATATTGTAGTAGTATGCATCATGAAGTGAATTTAAGCTCCGCCTACATTACACCTGACCCTGCCTCTGCTTTTACAAGCTGTACAGCAGAGTCAGTGTCAGGCTTTCCTTAGCATGCTTGCCCCAATTCTACAACTTCCTGGATGTGATAACTAATGCAGTACTGCTCAAAGAAAGACCAAAAAATCAGCTTATTTAACATCGGTACATTCTGCCATTTTTAATTATGTTAACACAACTAGAAAAAGAGGGCCCGGGCATGTACAGGGTTTGGACACATATTTATTGTAACACATACGTAGTTTGCTTTGACTGCAATCGGTCACGCCCACTGCTTGGATACGTGAGCGTTGTACACATGATCAGACATAATTCCTCAACATCCACACTGTTAAAATTCAATTGCCGTGACTAGTGGGATGTTGTTTGAGTTTCAACATGCATGGATAATTGCAGCACCATTATTTTTATCTGAGTCTTCCTCTGCCTCCTCTACATAAATTCACCTTAGTGATGCTCTTTACTCATTTGTATTGGTAAATGCTTTCACATTCTTGACCCACACCATTCAATCTGTATCCATGTTTGTGGTGTGTTGAAACTCAAACAGCAACCCACTAGAGATGACATGTTTATTTTAGCTGTGCGTGCACTTCAGTGCACCTGCAAGGCAGTTTACTGTAGGTATTAAATTCTGGTTGTCAAAGTACTTGTCGTGAGAAGCTTAACAGATCATTCTGAGCATCAGCTTTTGCTGGGGTGTGAACCGAAAAGTACCAAGTAGATGACTTGATCGCACAGAAGAAGTCAACAGGAGGCTAGCAATTTTCCTACCCTTAGTCCCAGGCACTCATTTAGCTTTCATATTAAGATTCTTGGAACCAATGCTACAATCTTCTCTCTCAGCTGAGTTTAAGCTGAGAAAGAGTTTATTTTTCTGTGAGTCTTCCTCTGCCTCCTCTACATAAATTCACCTTAGTGATGCTCTTTAATCATCTGTATTGGTAAATGCTTTTACATTCTTGACCCACACCATTCAATCTGTATCCATGTTTGTGGTGTGTTGAAACTCAAACAGCAACCCACTAGAGATGACGTGTTTATTTTAGCTGTGCGTGCACTTCAGTGCACCTGCAAGGCAGTTTACTGTAGGTATTGGATTCTCGTTGTCAAAGTACTTGCTGTGAGAAGCTTAACAGATCATTCTGAGCATCAGCTTTTGCTGGGGTGTGAACTGAAAAGTACCAAGTAGATGACTTGATCATGCACACAGAAGAAGTCAACAGAATACTAGCAATTTTCCTACCCTTAGTCTCAGGCACTCATTTAGCTTTCATATTAAGATTATAGGGACCAATGCTACAATGTTCTCTCTCAGCTGAGTTTAAGCAGTGGTGGCATCATTGTTATGGCACTATTATAGACCTACTGCTGCCTGAATGTACAAAATTTATGTTGATATTTGCCACACACTTATGTCAGGTTATTAAGTGATTGGTGCTGTCTGTCTGTCTGTCTGTCTGTCTGTCTGTCTGTCTGTCTGTCTGCGTCCATCTGACCGCTCGCCCGCCCACCCGCCTGTCTGTCTGTCTGTCTGCCTGTCTGTCTGTCTGTCTGTCTGTCTGTCTGCGTCCTTCTGACCGCTTGCCCGCCCACCCACCCGCCTGTCTGTCTGTCTGTCTGTCTGTCTGTCTGTATACCGGTTAGTTACCAAGTGATTCCTTTTGCTGCATCTCCAGCTATAGTACTACATTACTGGAATAGCCATAGTTTCTAAATAGAGTCACCCAAAAAACATTATAATTAATTAAATTACCATGTTGCCATTTGGCTACACTAGCAAAAAGTTTGCAAGAAATTACCAAGTTGCCACTTGGCAACATGTGCACAAGATCTTTAACAAGGGGTAATGCCACACTATACCATAACAGATTAGCTACCATGCCTACATATTAATTTTGGACATCTTCAAAACAGGCATTCACCAGACTGGTTAAGGCATTTCACATGACCTTGTCACATGTTATCACTGTACTACCAGCTACTGTGATTTATCTTGAAACGCATAGGGCAGCAATACCGTATAGCCGGAAAATTGGGCCAGGACCTTAATTTGGCTGTTTGGCGAATCGTAAAAAATCACCAAATTAAAATTAATTCTCACGCATTGTGTAATACTTGACACCCACGCGCGCATGCAGCTACGAGAAAGAAGGTTCCCCCTCTACGTACGTGTTTCCTCTCTGTCCTGGAAGGATACCGAACTTGCGAACAAAGCTGTAAAGCGCTCTCGATCTGGAGACTGGAAGCCTGTTACACAGTCACCTCGAGGCAAGTATATTAAACACTAGTCTTACACGCCAGAAGGGCACGAATTGGAAAGTATGCCGCTGACAACGGAGCGACAAAGGCCGCTACACTCTTTAACTTCTGGATAGTAAGATCAGCGAGTCCAACGCCTCCATTCTCGGCAGCGTGGGGATATTCTCCATGTACCGTACCTGGGATTACATCATTGGTTACATCATATACCATACACAAGATGATATCATTGCTTACGTCTTTGAATAGCGCATGCGTGCATGCATTAGCAATTATAATACCGGTGGTTCTCCAGTTGTGGTGGTTCGCTGGTTCAGGTGGTTCACTGGTTCAGTTGGTTCACTGGTTCACTGGTTCAGGCGGTTCACTGGTTCAGGTGGTTCACTGGTTCACTGGTTCCGATGATTCACTGGTTCTGGTGATTCACTGGTTCTGGTGGTTCACTGGTTCAGGTGGTTGACTGGTTCACTGGTTCATTGGTTCAGGCGGTTCAGGTGGTTCACAGGTTCAGGCGGTTCATTGGTTCGGCGGTTCACTGGTTTGGCGGTTCACTGGTTGAGGTGGTTTACCAGTTCTGGTGGTTCACTGGTTCAGGTGGTCCACTGGTTCACTGGTTCACTGGTTCACTGGTTCCGATGGTTCACTGTCTCTGGTGGTTCACTGGTTCAGGTGGTTCACTGGTTCAGGTGGTTCACTGGTTCAGGCAGTTCAGGTGGTTTACCAGTTCTGGTGGTTCACTGGTTCAGGTGGTTCACTGGTTCACTGGTTCGGGTAGTTCACTGGTTCAGGTGGTTCACTGGTTCACTGGTTCACTGGTTCGGGTGGTTCACTGGTTCAGGCAGTTCACTCGTTCAGGTGGTTCACTGGTTCTGGCGGTTCACTGAATCAGGTGGTTCAGTGGTTCAGGCGGTTCACTGAATCAGGTGGTTCACTGGTTCAGGCGGTTCACTGGTTCAGATGGTTCACTGGTTCAGGCGGTTCACTGGTTCAGGTGGTTCACTGGTTCAGGTCGTTTACTGGTTCATGTGGTTCACTGCTTCACTGGTTCACTGGTTCACTGGTACGGGCGGTTCAAGTGGTTCACTGGTTCTAGTGGTTCACTGGTTCTGACTTGTTCATGATGATTCACTGATTCAGCTGAGTCATTGGTTCCGGTGTTTCTGTTGGTTCACTGGTTGAGGTATTTCAAATCAGACATTGAAACAGGGTGTCAATGACAGATGTGATACTGACAGCCTTCTTGCAAGGGTGGGTCTATGGCTATTCATGCAGTGAGTACATAATATAACTATTCCATGTATGGTGTAGTAGTTTTCAGTGATGTATTATACTTTTTAAGAAACACATCCATGGAAGAAGTGAAGAACCACGTGTCAGTTTAAAGCATATTCAAAGTGAGTGAAAACTAAAGGACTTACTATCTAAAACAGTGAGTGAACTAAACTGAAACACAATTAAAGTAGGAAGAGCCTCAACTCATGAATAATTAATGAGACGACGTCACTCACGTGGCGCTAATTAGATTCATTGATATGTTTGCATTTTCCCATGGCGGTAACCGGAATCAACAGGAGGGGTGTGTCACTTTGATGTGGATAGTGGCTCTTTCATATGCGATATCGGCACTTTGATGTGATTGAGAGGTACTCTGGAGTTGGCTTTCAACACTTTTTTTTAAAAATGATATGACATCATAGAAATGTGAGTAGGCTTTTTATGTCAGAATAGCTAGCTAGTGTGTTGTAAAACGTTTGTTAGGCTGCCCGAGTGGCTAGACGTCAGCCAGACAGACGGATAGTGGCAGGTTCTTGCCAATTTACACCTCTTTCAGTGACCACTAATTTCTCTACAGGCTGGCAGGCATCTATTAAATTTAGACAACCTATTAAGCAGGGCACTTCAAAGGCCATGACTAGGTCTACATAATTTCAGTCAGTTTTGACATAAGGCCACATAACATAAATTACTAGATACTCATCTGCACCACCTGCCAAAGTTAAGGCTGTGGGCTGCATTACCTTTTGCTCTTGTCACAGGTGGCTATACTCATCAGATACAAGAACAGATCAACTGCACTAATGTGCAAGCATATTCCTGTGATTTTACCCATGCAACTGATTCCCCATGCAGATCGTAAAAAATTGGTGCATTCGGGTAAGAGATTTAATCAATAGTCATTTTGTACATGTGGCTTATTGGCAGTCTGTTTATAAACCGTGTGAAGACTACATGGAAATTAAGTTGCTGCTCGGTCACCCTATTCTGATATGTAACATATCTAGCTGTAGTCTGTTGCTGTGCAGCATGCCGTGTGCAACTTGCAGATTCAACTGACTTACTGCTGGTGTCAATGTCAGGTCGATTACTTGACTGGGTTGCATTGGATGAGGTCTGAGTTGCATAGGGTGAAATATCAGTCAATCCGTCTGATGCAGTTCTACCTGCACCACGTTCATCAGCGCTGACGGGAAAACTATTGTCAAAGTCTGCTTCCGAAAATTCTGCAGTTTCAATATATAAATTTTATAGTAACATAATAAATCAACTATCACATGGAGTTCTGACAGTACGGATTACATGCAGAACCTTGCACAGCTTAACATACCTTCTCTCTGAGCCTCCATGGCTTTTCATGTAGCTGCGAGTGTTTAAAAGAGTAAGAAGTATAGGGCTAATATATTGTAATGGTTTATCGGTCATACCTGTATATGTGTAGTCTGTGTAAGAAAGTATATGGGTGCAGGGGCCAGACAGATGGTTGAAGAGCGTAACACCTTAAACTGGTGCTATAAGATCAGGATGTGTTTGTATGAGTGTGGGTTAGGCTTCCTATGGCAGAGAGATCAAGCGGAGGGTCTGTCAGCTAAGGAATTCAAATCTGTGGCTGTTTATTTCGGTGGGAGAAGACAAAGTGGATGGAGAAAATCCAGGAGATGGAAAAACTAGTGTTATATTATAGAGATCAAATCAGAGGCTTGTGTTAGATGAGTGGTGAACTGTGAGTACCGCAGTGTGTTGGTGCATTTACCTGGATGAGGTGGAGGATGAGTTGCATTAATTTTTGATTCCCACTACTGACAGAAGCAAGCTGCGTTGAAGTGGGAGGAATGTTGGATGGGTTTTGGATTGTTATTGGAGCTTGAGAGATTTGAAGAGCAAATGTATTATATGTCTTGCTGCAAAATCTATTTGCAGGATATTTAAGCTTAGGAAAGCCATTTTGTAAAAATAATGTGTATAGTGAGTCATAAGCCAGTGTCAGCTTCTATGATTAGTCTCGAGGGCCAGACTTCACTGCCAAGGAGAGTTACGTCTGGACACTATATATGATTAGATTTCCATTGCCCTCTGCAGGAATGCGGGAAGAGCCAATTAGATTGTAGTTCTTCGTAGATTGCGTATTGGGCACATAGTTGGGCTGGTACTGAGACTAAGTCCTAGCTGTGAGGCACCGTAAACTCGGCCCACCTCCGAGAGTTAATATTATTAGGACAGTCATGTCATGCTCAATTACAATGCGCGCATTGAGTTAAAGTGAGCTATTTCAATTCATAACCAGCTGATGCTTGCAATATTCTATATAGCTATCACCAGTCTCAGAGGAATGGTATACTTTCCACAATAGTGCACTCAACTGCTACTATCTTAACCATATCCCTAACATAACCCTATCCCTAACTGATAAATACATGTAGTCCTAACCACACTGCCAAGTGTAAGTACAGCGAGTGAGCATAGCTGCGGTGTATTTAAGTGCGGGTATTTTTGCGACTCAGCCTGTCGCAAGAATAGCGATGAAATAATTACACGTGAACTACATCCTGGGTGTGGCGAAACTGGGATATTTTCGCGAGCCATGCAGGCGGCGCTCGACTGTAGTATAAAGGAATCATTGGCAATGGCATGCTGAGCTACGTCTTGGCATCTCTGCGTGCAGCATAGTTTCAAGGGTCAGACATGGCTGGCACAGGAGTGGAGAGACAAGTTGTGCTGCTTGAAAGTCATGTTAGTTAGTTAGTTAGTTAAATTTTCATTTTAAACAGGAAGATGTCCCTTCAGCCAACAGATGGCTGGTCCTCCAGGGAGTCCTGTGACATGAGTACACAACACACAAACACAAACAGACAGCACACAGATAAAAAAGTTGCAAATAAATAGATACAAAAACACCAGTTAGGAATAGCTATAGCCGGTCCAGGATTCGTGCCTTCAGTCGTCGCTGAAACGCCTCAGATCCCAGTTCTCTCACGCTGACAGGCAGCCTGTTCCAATCCGATGCTCCCCTGAATGTAAATGACCTCCTAAGAAACTCAATGTAGTGAGACAAGTTGTGCTGCTTAAAAGTCATGTAGTGAACATGTAACTTTTTATTTTAGTTATGCACTACCATCAGCTGACTTTCTCATTGATTTCACTGTCACCTCTATTCACCCTATTCAACAATGGTTTCTGTAGGTACCTCATGATCCATGCCTGACGTGTATATTATCCTTTTCTAGAACTTTCTCTAGCCTTCACTGTTTGGTATATAAGGCCTGCATATCTGCTGAATATCAAGTTTTAAGTAACCATTCCAAGCTACTACAGTCACATTCGCATCGCTCTCGATTGTGCCGTCCGTTTCTAACGCTGATATCTTTACTTATACTGAAGCTACAAGGAATCATTGTCAATGGCATGCTGAGCTACGAAAAGTAAGTCTTACTTGGTTTTGGCATCTCTGCGTGTAGCATAGCTCAAGGGTCAGACATGGCTGGTACAGGAGTGGAGAGACAAGTTGTGCTGCTTGAAAGTCACATCCGCATCGCTCGATCGTGCCGTCCGTTTCTAACGCTGATATCTTTACTTATACTGAAGCTACATAAATTCTACTAACCTGGGAGCTGTAGTAAGCCTCCCTTGGTAAAATATGTGGTGGACTTGTCTAGATCTCTGCCCCTAGTTGCACAGCAGGTTTGAAGATGGCGTGCATGTAGCCGCCTGAGACGCCATTTTGAACACGTTCCTCCATAAAGCCCATATAAATTGTGTATAGTTTTGTTTTGACCATATCTCCTCACAGAAAATGGAAGTAGAGAAACCCCACTTTTAGTATATTCATCACCCAAAGATTACATGGTGAAGTTTCGTCCCTCTGTGACACCTCCTTCATGCCAATCGTATTATTTATTTATTTATTGTATACACCCCCTTTTCCAGTCTTATCTTTACACTTGGTACGTAGTGTATACATACTGAAATAACTGTTGTAGTAAACCTGCTGCATATTCAAATTACATGTACAAGATAAAAAAGGAAAAAAAAACCTATGCTTACATAAACATATCCTCTCAGTTTATGTACCTACCACAGTATCAGTGATAAACTCCAAATAAACAAGTGTATGGAAGCAGCTGTAAAATGAGACAGTTAGTTACACTTTTCATCAAGCTTTCTTTGAACTCCGTTAATAATTTTTCGAATTAACTCCACCCTGGAGGCACTTTGCTCAGTAGCAATCTGCAAAATTATTTGCGATGTTGTTCGGACCACAGGGTTGCAGGAATTCTCAGTGAGGATGGCATCACAGATGGCTTCATCACTAATGAAGTGACCAGCTATAATGCGATTAGTATCATTTGCTGGAGAGAGTGTGTCAAAAAGCTCTGACATCAGATCAAGAGTACCCTGTAAAGGACACAAGTAAAGTGAGTTTCATCTGTTATAATTATTTATAGCACAGTGCGACCTTACAATACACAATGTCATGAATAGAAAATTTCTGGAAGAGTGGTGTATCATTGTGGTATTTTGCATGATTCTTAAGCATGTGTTCACTATAAAGCTAGTGGGTTGGCTATAGCATCTCTCAAGACCCCTCTCCCTATGGCGACGTTAAGTACATGTACTGCATTGTAATAGGTCCTGCACCTTATCATGTAAAGCTAGTGCTTTCGTATTTATGTAACTACTGTGTTGTGGTAATCTCCTTTTTTTCTATTTAGGAAGCAATGGCTGAGTTGGCAGATAGTACTAGGTACTTGCTTTCAATGGAGATAAACACGTATTATGGCAATCCCGGGTAGACAATTCCATCACATAATAATTGTTTCCATCACCACCTTGCATTGTGATAGCTCTGAACTACCATTTAATTAAGGGTGGGGTAAATAAATTAAATGTGGAAAGTAATACCAATATCATATGTATGTAAAGCTAGTGCTTTCGTATTTATGTAGCTACTGTGTTGAGATAATCAGCAAGGGCTGAATTGGTAGATAGTAGCTATATAGTAGGTACTTGCTTTAAATGGAGATAAACACATACTATGGCCATCCTGGGTAGACAATTCATTACATAATAATTGTTTCGATCACCACCAATTGCATTTGATCCTGAAATGCGATATCTCTGAACTACCATTTAATTAAGGGTGGGGTAAATAAATTAAATGTGGAAAGTAATGCCATTCATAATGGTGTAATGTTTGTTTTCTTGCCAGGACTGCTATAGGAACAAATCCAAACCAGTGTGCAGGGAGCTGAATACCCAGGAAAGGCTTCTAACTCATGAGATTCTCAGCTCCCTAGGACAGCATTTGTGTCCTAATTTGTGCATGCAGTAGTAAAGTTCTTCTACACTTTATAATTGTTTCCTAACAAAATCGTGGTTGGTGGCACACTAACAAAAAAGGGGTGGCTGCATGGACAGGAGGTCCCAGCAAAAATTGCTTCACAACATGATTCACAACCTCTTTTTTGCAGACACCCCAAAACAACCTACCAACTGCGTCACGAAGTGTCATGATTACGTCATAAATAGTTAATTAACCGTGCATTGACATCATAAAATGGTTAACCAACCCTAACTCAGCACTCACTGATTGAGTGACCATGGCTGAAGGCAGCGGCAAGTTGCTTCCGAGTAGCGATGATGTGAGATCAGTGTCACTAGTGCATGCAAGTACATGTGAACTGTACACAGTGTGATGCATAATGGATATGAGGCTGCTTGTACTGCCAAAATCTGAACTCTTGTCTGCAAAAAATCCCCTAGTTTTTGGGACCTTTTTTGCTATCCTGCCAAAACAACCAACCAACTTGGTGGGTGCACGTTGTACCTTTTTTCAAGTATGGCCCCCCGGGCTGGATAACTTAAAGCCCAAGAATAATATCATCATAGCAAAGTTGTATTTACATGTGTACGCCTCTACTTACAAGGTCTTTCTCCCTTCTTGTTGTACTGTTGTCACCGTTGTCACCGTTTGCAAGGCAACCTGTACACCACAAAAAATACTAACCAAATTAAAAGTGCTTGGTGATACCAAATAGTAAACAATGGTAGACTTAGTATACTATTTGAATGGCAACAGTGACTTGAAACCACCTTCTTTAGCCTTATACAGAAACAACAAATGATAGTACAGAAGTTAAAGGTCCTGTAATAGCTACTTTAGAATCTATGCTAACAATTTGACATCAAAATCAAAATTCAAAAACGTTTAAAGCTCAGGACAGCAGTTTAGCTGCTGGTTATCATTATAATGACGATTATGTTGGTTTGGTAGCAAGTACATGTATATGAATCTGTGTACTCTGCTCTCTTTTGGATAGTCAATCTCTAGCAAGAGTGCCATTGCATATACAGTATATGCTAACTATTTTAAGAATAAGCCAGAAATCATCACATACCGTGGTTTGATCACGGGATATGTCCACTGACACAGAAGGCACAATTCTATTATTGAAATAACAGCTATCATGCATCGGTAAGTAGATTGACCTTCAGGAAAATGAAGCTGTTTTTTTCAATGCACACACAGCATGCTGCCTTGAAATTAAAATACATTACATGTTGGAGATCTAAACAAGTCTATCATACTGTATATAAAAAGCTATACTGTAACTGGAGATATCACAAGCTCCGCCTGTGTATGTGTGGTAAGCACTACAGTGACATGAGTACATTATTAAGAAGCTCCTAAGTTAGTAGGGTTATTAGGATTTGAGGGTTGAAGGTATAATTATGGGGTCTGTATCCATCTGAAGTTTAGGTGTGCTTGTGCATAATTTTATTGGTAAATGCTTACCAGGAAGATCAAGCTCTAGAGGGTCAAAACAAATAACGAATATCACAAATCCTCTTCCACGAGTCCTTTCACCCGTACGAAATGTAACAGTGAAGGTACCTGCCAGGATAAAAAGATTAGCTGCAATGTCATATGTATACAAGAGTCAATAATCTGATGGCCGGGAGTTGACTGGAATGATAAATAATCAGGTAGACTTTAATAGAGCATAATTATATGCTACACAGGTGCATACTATAATATATACAAGGCAAAAAAGAGCATACAATGAATGGAAAGGAACAACAGATTACTAGATCAAATTACTATAACTCCTACAACTGGTTGAGAAGTCAAATAATAATAGCACATGTGGACATTGCTTGGTTTCTCTTGAAACTGAAACCCCGAAATCACCATAGATTGGGATATTTCACTCGTAAAACCATCTGTCTGTGACTGTTTTGAAATGTTTCGTTTTGTCACTTTCAGCAGACGGGAAGTATAGTGTTATTGGTCGACGTCCAAATTTGGAAAAAAAATCGTTTTTAAGTTTCATCGGTGTAGGGGGACGGTGAATTTTTTCTTATACCTCAAAGTTTGCTGATCTACAGTATATTCGTATTGTGTACTCTTGTATTCAGACTATGGAAGCTTACTACTATGGTAGACATTGTTGTTGAAGTACACAACAATACAGTCACCCAGCATTTAACCATAGAGATCCTAAAACAACCTAATATGCATCATAGCTGCCAGTAGTTATGTTACGTGAGAAAGCTAACTGTTGACTTTGCACTTAGCCTAAGTCATGCCCAGTGCAAGCCAGACCCGAGCGTGAAGTGCGACGGTCTTGTACGAAGCCTAAGCCATGCCCAGTGCAAGTTGGCTTCTCTGCTGACTCAGCTACAGATGTATATTTCTCTAGCCACATTTCAGTGTATTTATTCACCCCAATAAAGTTAGCAGCACCTAGCAACGGCATAATATAAAGTTTTCTATGAAATGTAGCACGAGGCAAAGTGATGAAGTGAAGAATAAATGTTACACTACATACTTATTCCATGCTTTTCCACTAACCTTCCTCCAACTGGAACAAGTTATCCCCTGGCTCATTTCCACAACTCTCTGTTGTGCCAAAGCCAGGGCGTTCCACTTCAATGTAATCTGTGCACCTGTAAATGGAGTAAAGGTACGTGAATGTTTGTTCACTTAATCCTTTCTCCTCCAATGGCACAACATATCAATCACAAAATACTTGAATCTCTTGTTTTCTACTGTTTCATTTTGGTGGCAATTGGTGGCTACGTGGACCTGCCTTTCTCCTGGTTTTCTATTTTGACTGTTTGCCGCAACCGAGTGAACCTCACTATAAACCTCATTAGCTATATCTAACTTACCATGGTAAAACAAATTCTACACAGAGTGGAAACATCCAAATAGCTGTACAGTACCGGTACATTATACCTCAACATGAATGCAAATAACTACTCTTTCCTTTCCTGGTTGAAAGATGCTACGTAAGTTTGTCCAAGTATACAAAGTACTTATCAAAAGTACTTAAAGCTTGGCTCCACCTACTGTAGGTGCACTCTGTAACTGAATCAATTTCAGATGATTGATTTCAAAGGTTCTTGTCTACTGTAGGTGCAGCCAATGCAATCTGTAACTGAATCAATCTCAGATGGTTGGTTCTTGTCATGGTGTTCACAATTCTATAGAGTATAATGCATACATACACAGTGACAAAAGGTACAAAGTGTTAATGTATGCATACCTGCCAAAGCAGTCAGCTTCCTGTAAGTCCAGGCGAATAGTGTTGTAGAAGGCACGTCTCCCTGCGGGACACTGGACATTGTAGGTGACTAGCATTGAATTCTCATAGCTGAGGAAGAGAACACGGAAGATAAACTAATACACAAACTCTGGAGTTGATTGGCTGAGGCAAGAAACGTTAACATATCTGAGGGAAACTTAGTACTGAGACCAACCCTATATAACTGCATGGAGTAAAGCCACATGGCTTTCACTAACATTATTATTCTATTTGTAGAGGCACTGCAGTTAACTTTTTACCAGCTAGGCGTATGTAAAGTGTGCAAATGGATGGTCCTGTCATAGGCCAGCCACAGTCGCTAATGGAGATTGGCCATACTGCTTGAAAACTCGTTGGCATTGCTCGATCGTGCCATCAGCCTCCAGTGCTCATATCTCCATAGATAATTATTCCATGATATCTTACAGTATGGCTACACAAACTCTACTAAAGTGAAAGCTGGAGTAATGAAGCCTCTCTTGATTAAACAACATGACAAATTTGTGAACATCGGATCTTTGGTCTGCAGTGACTTTGAAAATGTCAACCAAGAAACAGCCACAGAGATGCCATTTTGAACACGTCCCTTGCCCCCGGGGAGAGCAGAACAAACTATATTATAAATGTATATAAACGCTGAGATCGTTGAGCGCATAGCATGCGATTATTGGCCTTGTTGCACTAGGACAATAATACATCAAACATTGCTATGCCTATATTGGCAGCTTTGTAGGCCAAGCTACAGCAGCGAGTGTAGTTCGTAAAAATTGGTTAGTAGCCACAACCGTTCTGCTGTGGTAACTTACAGCTGTTAACAGGAAGTACACTACAACACTGGTGAGTCAGCATTTTTGCTGCACTACATTATTTTGGTTGTTTATCTGGTGCTGTAGGATACACATTATACATAGGTTTATGGTCGCAGTATTTTAAACTGATCTCTTTCTGAGCTAATCCTAATTGGTGTTTCACTTTATCTATGGGTGAATCACTGTCACATGTTCTATAATCATATGGCATACATATTCTTCATTACTTAGTTATCCCACCATTATTTTGGGGCCATCAGTTAAGCATGAGAAATTACACAAACACACATACACAAACTCACTCTTCTTCCAAAAAGAAACCCGGAGAAAATAGCACACGAAGATTCGAATTTCCCAGATCATTTATCGGCTCCACTACTTGTGCTGTCGGAAACTGAATTGGATTTCTGTAGGTGCACTGTAGCCCTCCAGATGGTCCTCGACCAATTCTAGTCCTGTAAATTCCCTGCTCACTGCACAGGAATAAAAATTGAACGAGGAAAACTAACATAAATGTAGCTATGGGTTTATTAGGAAAAAATCCAGGTTAAGAGAGGTAATTGCAGTTTGTCATAATTAGAATTTTTTTTATCCAGAGAACAGCCTACATTTACAAAGCCAGCTACAGGTCATTTATCTAGAATCTGACACTACAACCATCCAAATTACACTGCAAGTCAAAAGAGTTTAGCAAAGAAAATAGTTTATGACAATGCTATTATGTTATTTGATCACTTTATGCACTGAATGATCACTATACGGCACCATACTGTAGCTATTATTACTGTATGGTCACTCTTTGGCACTCTATGACATTGCGTGGTCGCTGTATAGCACCCCAAAGCACTGTATACATGGTCATGCGTGGTATGGCACTCTATGATATGTCATGGTCACTGTCGCTACAACACTCTATGGCATTGTATGGTCACTATTTTGAACTCAATGACTCACTTTGGTCCAGGCTGTCTAGTTGCGGCATGTGGGATACACGGCAGGTTGTTCAATCGGCTGAAGAGGCAGCGAGTCGCAGGCTGTGAGTCTGCAACCCTAAGGAGAGTACAACACCCAGCCATCACAATATCATCCATCACAATAATTATGCTGTTTGGAAAACACATGATAGTGGAAATCGTAGGAGGAAAATGAATATTATTCTGGTGTGCATTCCAACTGTGTCTTTGTGTTGGAAGTGTAAATAGTAGCCCCGAACTTCGCTAAGGGTCGAGATTAAATATGTTATGTAAATTTTGCAAATGTTGACGCAACTATGCAATGTGTTTGCTTTATCTATGGGTTGTGAAATACCACCTTTCGAAAGCAAAAACGTAATTTAGTTAGGCAATGATTGTACGACTCAGTATAGCTAGGTAAATAGGACAGCTATATTCATAGCCGTTTTCAGCTTGACGAAAAATCGTGCTAGAATAACCTTGCTTTACCTGGCTTCGCTGTAACAAACAAGCCTTCACCTAATATGCCTCTCTACATAATATTAGTTAATACACACACTCAAAACTGCATACACCTTGAGACTCATCAACAAAAAATGTTTAAAACTTTTTGAACGCCATGGGAATAGAAGAAAACATTTATTTTATATTAACGCCTAATATAGAAAGGCCAATATAAATCTTATGGATGTATTAAAACTCGGCTTGGAAAGAGTTAAAATAACCGCAATCTTACCTGAGCATCCAGGCGCAGCAAACAGCTGCAGTGCAAAATATGGCGACCTTAAACTCCATCTCCTGTGAATTTCTTTGAACAGGCTATAGGTTCTAGTCTATTTATAGTAAATTATGCTGCCTCTTAGAATCCTCTAGAATGTCTAGCGTGGGATGCATACAGGATATTGCTGAATAGGATGTAAATACAGAACCCAAAGGAATCTGCAAACCTCATGTGTACAACAGGATATTGCCTAATATGGTATAACCTACAGAGGTGAATTTACTACAGGGCTGCACGGGAATGGTACGGAAGTAATGGATGGACTTGGAGCAGCCTGAAATACAACCAGGGTGTGTTTAATATTAATTAAGTATTCTATATGGAGCCTCAAAAACAAATGGGTTGTACATTGGTAATGTGAGGCTTGGGGTTTAAGATAGATATCTTAGAGTGCAAATGGGGCTGGAATGGGTAGATTGGTAATGCGAGGCCCGGAGTAAGATGGATACAGGACAGCCTGGAATATAACCAGGTGTGTGTTTTCCGATGTTAATTAAGCATTCTAATATGGAGCCTCATCAAAGTATTGGGCTAGGAAGTTCTAATTTCCAAGTAGAGATAGTGGTATTAGGAACACCCAATTAGGATAGTTAGAGAACAACAGCTGTAATATCGCTTTTAATTTGTACGGGAGTCATGCAACAAACCAGTGAAATAATCCTTTAGCCACACTACCAACTCAATATTCTAGTAATATGCATCATGAAATGAATTTAAGCTCCGCCTACATTACACCTTACCCTGCCCATGCTTTTACAAGCTGTATAGCAGAGTCAGTGTCAGGCCTTCAATGGGCTGTACATTGGTAATGTGAGGCTCGGGGGATACAGAACAGCCTGGAATACAGAATTAAGCATTCTAATATGGAGCCTCATCAAAGTATTGGGCTAGGAAGTTCTAATTTCCAAAATAGAGATAGTGGTAGTAGGAACACCCAATTAGGACAGTTAGAGAACAACAGCTGTAACGCTTTTGATTTGTATGGGAGTCATACAACAAACCTGTGAAACAATCCTTTAGACACATTTCCACACTCCATATTTTGTGTAAGCCCCTTGAGCTCGCCCTTGGGGGGTGCGAGGTCGGGGTTTACCTGGAACCTCTTGTGTAATACTAGTAAACAGGTCTAGACCACCTGGTGAATAGGTACTTCCTTTAATGAATAAATTTGTTTGCCCATGCTTTGCTTGAAGTAACAAGGTAGAGCTTCTTGTGTATGTCTTTTCCTTTACAGTTCCTCTTGGAATCCTCTAGAATGTCAATGTAGCATGGAATGCCTAAAGGATATCCCTGAATAGGATGTTAATTCAGAACCGAAAGGAATCCGCAAACCTAGTGAAATCATGTGTACAACAGAATATTGCCTTTTATGGAATAACCTACACAGGTGAATTTACTACAGGGGTGCATGGGAATCATAAATACAACCAGGGTGTGTTTAATATTAATTAAGTATTCTATATGGAGCCTCAAAAACAAATGGGCTGGGAATAGGTACATTGGTAATGTAAGGCTCGGGGTTAAAGATAGATTGGGACATCTTGGAGTGCAAACGGGGCTGGAATGGGTAGATTGGTAACGCGAGGCCTGGAGTCAGATGGACACAGGAAAGCCTGGACTACAACCAGGTGTGTATTATGAAGCCTCATCAAAGTATCTTGTGTACGTTTGCTGATGTTAATTGAGCATTTTAATATGGAGCCTCATCAAAGTTGTAATTTCCAAGTACAGTTAGTGATATTAGGAACACCCAGTTAGGACAGTTAAAGAACAAAAGCTATAACACAGTTGTATGGAAGTCATGCAACAAACCAGTGAAACAATCCTTTAGGTACACTACCACACTCAATATTCTTGTGAAAACCCCTTGGGCTCGCACTTGGGGGGTGCGAGGTTGGGGGGTTACTATGAACTCTCTTGTGTAATACTAGTACATAGGTCTAGGGGGAATTTTAACTAGCTATAGCACACAGACCACCTTGTGAATAAGTGCTTCCTTTCATTAATAAACTTGCTTTGCTTGAAGTAACAAGGCAGGGCTTCTTGTGATACTATGTCTCTTCCTTTACAGTTTACATGCAGCTGCCTCTTGGAATCCTCTAGAATGTCTATGTAGCACAGGATGCATACAGGATATCCCTGAATAGGATTGCCCTTGGGGGTGCAAGGTTGGGGGTTACCTGGAACTCTTTTGTGTAATACTAGTAAATAGGTCTAGGTGGGATTTTAACTATAGCACACAGACCACCTGGTGAATAGGTGCTTCCTTTCATGAATGGACTTGTTTGCCCTAGCTTAGCTTGAAGTTGACCAAGCTTCTTTGCAAGGAAGTTCCTTCACCAGTCTGCACTTTAAAAAGAATGAACACTTCCCTTCCTTGTATTCAGTGCTCAGGAGAAGAACATGTGATGCTTCCTGTTTATGGCAGTGAGTGTGTACATGAATGGTGACTTCACATAAGAGACAGACATCATGTCTATCTGTGCCGCCCTTTACAGTTCAAAGTTTGAATGGAGCATGCATGGGTGGAAATAGTTCCTTGTGTGTGGTGACCTACCCTCCTAGCTAAGAGTATATTCCTTCTGTGAAAGAACTATACTAGCATTCCTAGGAGTGGTCCCAATGATCACGTATAAAGCTGGTGTACGAGGTGGGCATCTTTTACAGCAGTGCTATATCAAGGCATTACATGGAAGGCATATAATTATGTGAAAGGCATCGCTTACTACCCAATAGACATTTTTAACTTAATAAAGGAACGAAGTCCATGTAGCTATACATAATAGACTTTTTACACATGAATAAATACACAGTGGGTAAATGTGATGTTACTTACCTACTTCCTTCATCAAGAGTGTGTGCTGCTGAATTTTCTTAGGCTTGACTTTTCCTATATACTTGTCGCATAGCTTGGTGACCACGATGGTATGAGGCTACCACGATGGATGATAGCTAGCATGGTCCATCGCCTCTTTCTGGAACTTGTACTTGAATGAATACTAGCTAAAACATCTTCAAGTTTTAGCTACATCTCTCTTCATTCTAGCTTGAAATCAAGCTGATATCCAAGATTGGCTCGGACATACACATAGCGACCAAATCAATGTGTGCTGTTTTACTGTTTCGGGGATGCAGGTTCTCAGATAGTGTTAGTATTAATATATTTAAATCTTTTCTGCCATTGCTGGTAGCTACAGCAACGGCATTCTAGCTACCTGGACAAAATTTGCAACTGATCCTCTGAGCGGCCAAAGTAGCTAGTGTTGTCTTGAATGTATACTGTAATTAGAACATTGTCACACACTTGGTTGTTAGGTACAGACTCTGAGCAAGTTATGTTCACCAGAGACTGATTGAACTGAAACTTATCACGGTTGCATTTGATGGCTGTGATATCTATCATTGCTTTAATCCCTGATCTGTACACTATTCGCATACAGATAACTTCTTGGCACCAACAATTGGGAGAAATGTCACTGAAATCAATGGGATGTTCACAGTCTTCAACAATGTCTTTCATCATCTTAAACCCTAGCATAACGTATCCAAACAGTCACTGCTGGCCTAGACATATAGGTCTCTGTCACAGTATAGCTAGAACAGCAGCTGCTGTTCTATACTGTGACAGAGACCTACATGTCTTGTGACTACACATGCATGAAAGTTTATGCAATATCCCACTGTTGGTCAGTTATACCCGCTAGCTAACTATACCTAGAACGATCCTTGCCTCAACCTGAACCTTGATGTTTATTTAGCTAGTAGTATGAGTATTCAGGCAGAACTAAAGCTCTGGATTATAGCCTGAGTTACTATATACAGGCGATTGCTGTACGTATTATGATGAAATCTAACGGTGCCTCGCAGTTATTCTAGGTCCTGTTCTTTTCTTAGGATATAAAACATGGAACAGAAATAAAGAATTTAGCATCATTTATTAATATAATTAGCTATTAGAAAATAACATTCTTTTGAAAGGTAGTATATTTACAATGCATACCATAGCTTCGTACATACAGTGTAGATATAAAACTCTTCTCCATAATATACAAAACTTCCATTGTTTCAGCAAGAGCTGATTTGATGATTTGCTGTTAGAGTATATAAGCGATCTGAAATCTACTACTGTAACACGCATACACCTTGATGAGTCGCGAGAAATTGTTCTATAGCTATGTACATGGAGCTGCTGAGACGGAAACTCATGAATAATTTATATACTAGACTAATACAATCAATACCCTATCTTGCTTCCCCGCAAAGTGGAACTTAAATTTATTGTCACTAAGTTGACGGCGGGAGTTCTGCACTTGTGCATATACAAGTATCATCAATAATAGTCTCGTTCCCAGACCTCCCGCGCCGATCCTGTAACTGTTAGAGTAGAAAATCTACTACACGCATACACCTTGATGAGTCGCGAAAAATTGTTCTATATATGTACGTACGTACAAGGAACTGCTGAGACGGCAACTCATGAATAATTAAAATTTTATATACTAGTATTACACTACATACAACTGAATACCCTATCTATAATAATGGATGTTACCGCCCAAATAGGAGACGCATCGAGGAGGGCATCGCGCACGAGACTGGGAGCTGCTCGCGCGTAACAACAATGGCCATTATTCTATACGCGCGCGCACCATCGTAGGCATTGTCCGTGACTCCATTGTTGCACATTGCGGCTGATGGTGCAGAGCTACTTCGCTGGTGACGGATACTTTCTGTTCGCCTGCAAATTTCGGCTCGCCTACTGGCGCTGTTCGAAATGGCAACTGCCGCACGAGATTGGTTCGTCTGCTCAGTCGCACTGTTGTGTCTGTCTGTGATTGTTGAAGGTGCTCGGTTAGAAGACTGTCCAGGGTCTATGCCGCCTGATAACTTTACAACGTAAGTACATAACGACATGCAGTGAATTGTTAGGGGGCGTGGCTACATATAAGGTAACTGAGTGCTGTTCAAAATCTTTGCGTCACTGCTCAGAGCTATGGAAAAGCGACTTCAAAAGCCTAATTAATGATTCACCCGCCCATTTTCCTAGTGAGTTTACTTAGCAGCTGTGGGCTCAAGTATTGCAAAGATTCTGTGAAATTTTGTACACCAGGCTAGCTTGAATCTAATCTTGTTTCATTCCTGTTTGCATTTTCTGTCAAGTTAACACCTACTGTGCACCAGTACATGTACTGAGTTTAGCAGAACACATGCATTTGTTCAGGTGTCTTTAATCTAATGACATTAGCTTCACTAGATTGGTGGGCACATTCATACTTTGTGATGTGGGTGGGAGGACAAAAAATTAACCTGCAATGTGCTTCTGCAATTACAGCTACATTCCCGTGAAATTTTGCATGTTTGCTAGCTCCAAAATAGGAATATATAATTATAATATATAATATTTATGTATTCAGTCAGGCTGTCCATGTCTTGCTCCAAGTACATGCATATTGCTACAGGATGTAGCTCTCGCCCAATAATATACCCAAACCGTCTATATCACAATTTTAACTGATGTATTCTTTTACTTTTCAGAGGATTCCTTGGTTATTCAAACAGAATAATTGATGATGGGTCTTGCAATTCAACCCTATTTTGCCGTGCAATGATATCTCCTGGTGCAATTCAGCGTCGCACATGGTTTATCACAGATGTGAAGGACGAGATTGGTAGGAACATATGCACTGTGTTATTAGCTACGTAGATGTATGTGGTGGGCATAATTACAGTAATGTACAAGTGCATAGTTTATGGCTACATTCAATTTTAGCTACTAAAGCTACTAACATTTCTCTCACTAAAAGATGATGGATAAGTACATGTGTGCATGTGTTTTGTCTGTGAGTGTGTCTGTGCAAGTGTGCACGTGAGGGCATGTCTTTGAGTCGTGTATGCATGTGTGTGTGTGTATGTGTGCATGTGTACAACGTAGTTCAATAGTTGGCCCTTCATACGTATCTTCTTTGGTATAATTATTAGTGTGGAAAACAAGAGATTTTAATCTCCCTGTAATAATAATTTGTTCCAATGATGCCGAAAAGCTATATAGGAGCGCTGTAATGACAATTGACTAGTCCCACTGCAAGGGTTCGCTGATTCTTGTAGGGTTAGGTGATTAGCTATGCTACTTTTTTTTTACCTGTAATTCTATTCTCCTATTCTTGAAAATGGCCCCTATTGTTCCTGAACGACTCCCTTTTATTCTCACATTATTCCCAGGTAAAATCTAAGCATTTAATGGATGGCTAAAATCTTTAACGGCTGTTAGACACCGCCTACAAATGTAGAGTTTGTGGTGGGTGAGGCCTACTCTGAATACTGTAGCTAAACTTCGTGTTATTCCTAAGCTGCACTATTATTCCTGTTTGATGCCTCATAGTTTGCCTCACTCATAAAAAAAACAGATGGAAAAATGCGGAAGAGAGTCTGGTGCACTTGATACATATACCCTTTATGGGATGTTGCTTGTATGGCGTAATTACTGTGGGTGAGATAATTGAGGTGGGAAGTTCCAATGCTAAAAACCTAGTGTAAACAGTGCAAAGCTATATCTACAGCTATGCATGAGAAACAAGAGGCGTGCATATTCCAAAGTTTCCAATCAACCAATCAGATTCGACCCTCTGAAATTCCGCGAACTGCAAATTATTCTGTATCCAGTGCACCAGACCCTCTTCCACACTTTCCCTCCGTTTTTTTTTTGAGAGTGTAGGGAGCGTCTGAGGGCCTAGAGTAAGTTCGCTCTAGCCTACTCATGCTCACTCCACTATTGTCTATATTCAGCTGATATATTTTCAATCACTGCAAGGGCTAGACCATAAGCTCCCACTCCTGCTAACATCATTTGAGGCACTCCTGGTTCTTATTCCTTTAGGTTTGTGGTATCTTGACAACTGGGCACAGCGACATAATGTGGCATGCCCAAAAAACAACATCCTGCATCTATTTCCTCAGGAAATCAACCTCGGTCGAACTACTGGGTCTACTGAAGATTGTTCTCTATCTACGTAAGGAGAAAAGAACTGGGGTTAGGCAACACTTGTCACACACTAACTTGCTGCCTCCTAAGATAAGTCTAGTCATCCACTTATTTCATTTTGGTGCAAGTGCACTGGAAAACTGACATATTGTTCTTTTTCAATCAAACATGTGATGTCATGTAAAATGGCATTGCATTTCCGGCAGCGTGCTAGCAGTGCAGATTTTAATGTTAGCCAAGGGATTCAGGCTGCTTGTCTGAGACAAGGCTATTCCAGGCTTCGAAAAGAGTGGGAGCAAGCCGTGTCAGACATGTACATTTCATTCATAACATCATGAATTAGCATTCAAACAACTTGAAGTAGAAGTAATTGTACATACTGTGCACTATTCTAACGGAGGTGGTGATGAGTTCATCTCTCCGGCTAGACTGGAGTTTTACCTCCATCACGTTTTACGAAATTGATTTCCTTTCCTCAGTGATGATACTGTGTTAGTTCAAGATGGTGAAGCAGTCTATATAGATTGTGGTACAGAATTTACCTCCGGCCTTCCAAACCGGGGCATGGGACAGCAGTTCTTTAACCGATCCATACAACTGGACTTCTGTGCTATTTCTCCGAACCAAGTGAGATACTTTTCTGAGTGAATGATAATAAAACATTACAGCATTAACCTTACTTCCATCAGTTCGCTCTTGATAGCAATTGCCTGTGAACCTGGCATGAATAATTGGCTAGATTATAAAGTTGCCATGCACTGCCAGTGATTTGGGACATGCCGGGTAGATTTGACCACTTTGGAAGCTATGGTGGAGCAAGGTCTACAAAAACCAACAGATGAGTCCCACTGTATTGCAAATCAGCGATGAAAGGCACCCCTTAGCAATCTGTAGCTGCTGTGTGGGTGGAATATGACAACCTACTCCAAATTGACAATAAAGTAATAAGGGGCAAAATGAATAGATTCATAATGACAGTGGCATGAGAAGCTGCATTTGAGTGATCTGGCTTTAGAGGCCGTGACACAGTTGGTTGTATGTAATACCCACACAGAGTGAGAAATTAGAGGAGGTTGGAAGCGATCATGTGTACGTCAATACTGCATAATGTCGTGAAGCTATTAGCGTTCTGTAAAATAATATAGAAGTTGTGCAGAGGTATACAGAATGTGGTCTAAAGGACGTTTTGTAGCTGTACAACCTTCTAGGGGTTAGGTGTGGATGCCCCTTTGAAAAAAATTGGCTTGCAAGTATGGAGCTGTGGTGAGAAGATTGGGTTTGAATGCAAGTGAAGTTTCAGTGAGCTAGCACAATATTTGGTAAAACCCTGGTAAGGTAGCGATTTACCCCTATAATTGTGGCTCTTTTACGTTTGAAACTGTTCAACTTACACGGCAGAATGATTGTTATTACTCCTTTTTTCCCAAGGCTATTTTGTTACATCACCAGACAGCATAGCTAATTGCTTTCCACTATATTGCTTCCATGACATGATCACTTTTAACCTCCTCTGGTGTGGAGTATTTTTACTTGCACACTCAGGAGGTACTCCTTGCTGCAGTATGTGAACTTGAAACTTAACTTACCGTATTTCCGCGATCAGACGCCGCCCTCGATTAGTAGCCGCCCTCGAATTATAGCCGCACCTCCGGAAGTGCTGAACAAAATAGTGGCCGCCCTCGAATAGTAGCCGCGGCTAAAATTCAAGTACCGTGTAAGCAAGAAGATGTAGCAACTACATTAAAAGTAGAGTAATACTTGACTTTGCTAGCTAACAGTTATCGAACCTCACCTTTGTCTTCTTCGAGATTGCGAATTTAAGGGATCACAGCCCGACGGAGGCTGCCCGCGAATCTATATTTTCGATACCTCTCCCCTCAAAAAACAGCTGGCATTGTAGCATGGCGGCTTTTCGATAGTGTTGAGGCACGAACGGCGATTTTCAAACAGATTTAAACTGCTGTTGTACATCGCTGTGTAACCAGTAAGCCGCTCAATCTAATAGACGCCGCCCTCAATTAGTGGCCGCCCTCGAATAGTGGCCGCAGAAAATTGCGTGATGAAATTTAATAGTAGCCGCGGCGTCTGATCGCGGAAATACGGTAGTTGGACTTGTCCAAAGCTAGCCATAATTCAATGCATTTATCCTAGTCTGAACACAAGACTTTGACCACCAAATTGTTCCTTCCTGTGATAATATAGGTCTCGTGTTTACGTGTAATACTACTATCTTATATAGCATCTATACACTCACATTGTCTACACAGTATTTATTTTGATTTGCACGCACATGCACACATGCACAAACACACACACACACTCATATGCACACGCACATGCACACACACATACACACATGCACACACACACAGCCTACTCGAAATGGTGGTTTCGTATACAGATCAACATGCCTCAACCCTTGTGATTACGCACTTCCAGGATGCCTTGATTTTAATTTTTTTATGCGATGGGATCCGGACTTCATTTTTGATTTTGTGAATGCCACATTTCCTGACGTAAGTAATAGTACTTTGTAAATAATCTTCTGAAAGGTGTAACTATATTACTCTCTTTATTTATTATGTACAGAGCATTAGCTTTATAGATAGTATACCATTATTAAGCATTAAGAACTAGCAGAGCAAAATTCATTACGCTATTATCAGTCAAAAATGTACAATTACTCAAGCGTCATTCGCAGGTTCCACTCCGCATTTTTTGGCCTAATTTCCAGATTTCACTCCACATTCCTCTTCAGCACTGTGCAAGATTCTTGTATTACATGTAGCAAAACCTATGTATGTGTACGATGTAAATTATTTCACCCTAGAATACTTTATAATCCCATTTTTGTGGGGTTAGGTCGCTACACATTGTGATGCTGCAATTTCATCCAGGTTGAGAGATTACCATTGCCTCATCGCCGCAAAAAGAGTGTGGAAAAATTGGAGAAAAATATTGAGAAGGTCAATCAGCATATGATTAAGAAGAGAGGGCTTCGAAGGCTGAACCGTATTCTGAGTGAAACGGATACAGTGACGTATGAAGACAGGTAATGCCTTTTCTCTATGGTATGGCTGTAGGAGTTAAATTAAGTTTCAATCTAAAGGCTAATGAAGAATGAAAATTATTTTTAGTTCTAGCTAGCCTACTAAATAAAAAAAGATTACCTAAGCAATTTAATTTGTTAACAATAACTAATAGTGCTTATGCAGTGGTTGCGCCATTGAACTTACACCCACAGACACTGAAGTGATAGAGCTATTAAGCTGTCTAATCAGAGAGCAAGCGCAAGAGCAGCCCCTTCCTGATTACTATTATGTTATAATTTAGTGTTCCCAAAACAATGATTATACAATAATACAAAACTTCTACATAGCCAGTTTCAATATAATACCTGTCCCAATTTTCTCACCCTAAATATAAAGCCTGCTCTTTTGACGTTATTACTCAATGCTATGTACACCAACAGTTAAATAATTCCACCTTGACAGTAGTTGTAATTCTATCACAGCTATTGCATTGATTCATATTCATGTTCTACAGTGTTGTGCTTATAAATGGTGGATTCTTAGAAGAGGATCGTATTGAGGATGTTATTTGTCTCATCACTACCAATCCTCTTATCAAGACCAGAAAATTCTACAGAAACTTTGAAGCAGGTTATCCACTGACAACCTTCTTTGGACCAGGTGAGCAGGCAACTTTAAACTCATCGGGACTCCAATACACAGTGTAATACTTGATATTTGTAGCATTCTTGTGCAGTTACATGTGCTGTTACTACACACTTCAATCACAGTGGTGATTTGAAGGTATATGAAGAGGGGGGGGGGCACTTCAGCAGCATTGGCAGTTATTTTCGTTAGATCTAGGGGCATACTTTACTGAAAAACATGTTTGAATTTAAGAGTGACTGAGATGCCATTTGGGGCCATATTATTTGACCTCTATTAAATGAAATGATTACAGTGCAATCACTCTTGAAATAAGAACACCTTTCTGTTGAGGACATTTTGCTATGTTTTATGCCTTCAGAATTAAAATTTAACTCTTAATCGAGGTTACCCCTTTATACAGGACACTTCACCACGTCCCCAAGGTGTCCACAATTATAGAGGGTTTCACTGTAATGCACCGCCTGACCGTATACGTGAAGAGTAGCTGTAGATCTTCCAAACACAAGTAGTAGCCTACAGACGGATTTATGTTCTAAGATGAGCATACAATAAGTAATAGTCATTAACTCTTTACCAACCAATGACGCATATATGCGTCATGAGCTCCCATAAGCCTATATCAGTTTATATTGAGGTTGTAATACTAGGCGTTAATACTTTGTACAGGCTTTTCTGCTTCTTTAACCCTTTAAACCCCGTAGACGTCTACACACGTCATAAATATTGAACGCGTACATTACCGTAGACGTGTGTACACGTCATTGAATATGATCGAGACTCTACCGGAAAGTGACGCTCCAGGGAGATCCCCACTGTGGTTAGTGACGCTCCAGCGGACAGATTCTTTCATTTTAGCACTATTTTCAGGGACTTACCCAGGCAGATCACGAGAAAATCCGCAATGAATAACATCTGTTCACGGACCGATAAAATATAGAGCAGAATTCTAGGCTATTGTACGGCAGTAGCAGTTCGAAAATATGGCTAGCTGTCTCCTACAATACCGCTGCAAGTCTATGGACGTCTCGCTTGTCCTTCAGGGCGTCATTCCCAGAAAGTAAGTGGCGATGATATTTAATTATCGTTCGGTATCGAAAATCCGCTGCCGCTTGGCACTTTCCTTCCGTCAATCATGCTTGAATCCGACATCAAATGAAAGCTTGGGAGCTCTACTCTTCAGTTCTGTAGAGAGTTTAGTCCAAGTCATCCCCCGCCTTTCGTTACAAAGCCATAAACCGAACATACTACCGTCCTCGTGCCGTAATTAAATTATTCTGGTAATTGACTGACGTAATGCGCATACGCAATACGGGGTATAAAGGGTTAAATAATTAAGCTGTTTCTTGTGGTTGGTAAAGGGTACTAGTGATACTTCACTAGTAGAAATTCTGGCTATGAATCAGTTATCTCTCATCATAGGAAAGATTGATATTTATGGTTTCATTGGAACGCTGTCATGGACGATCCCAAACCCAGATGAATTTGTAAGCTACTACATTGTCTGTATGTGCAACTCTTTCCCAGCCAAGTCTTGATACATCCATAAGGCTAATGGGAATTTATATTGGCCTTTTTATATTAGGCGTTAATATAAAGTACATATTTTTTCTAATTTACATGGGCACATGAATGTGCCCATGGCATTCAAAGAGCTCCTTGTGCCATCCCTCAAGGGAATGGTATTCAGAGTTTGACCAGTAACAACTATATGCCCAAAATGTTAGACTGCAAAAGTACATCCATGATTGTTCTTAAAATACAGTAGGATCATCTTAGCCACTGCCAAAGCATAATGACTACATGTGCCAGCATCATCTTTGCATACATTCCTCTTTTCTGTTTGACTTTGATAACTGTTATCTTCCAGAAAACACAGCACAAAGTCTTCAACCTGAGCAGTACACCATGCTTTCACATAGAAGCAGCATGCATGTGATATGTAATTGTGTTCTGTGACTTACGTTTAGAAGATGAAGATGCCCGGCTAATACCTAGCTATTCATCAAGTTGGTGTTCAGTGAAAATACCTAGCTAATCAATACTGATCCAGCATCAGCTTTGCATACCGTAGCTTACAGTGATTAATCCTAAAATGTCTGCATTATTCCATTCCTCTTTTCTGTTTGACTTTGATAACTGTTATCTTCCAGCAAACACAGCACAAAGTCTTCAACCTGAGCAGTGCACCATGCTTGTACATGAAGCAGCATACATGTCATATGTAATTGTGTTCAGTGACTTATGTCTAGAAGATGCCTGGCTAATACCTAGCTATTCATCAAGTTGTTGTTCAGTGAAAATACCTAGCTAATCAATACTGATGTACATGTGACTGATCACTTATAACCAAATATTACGGTCGATGGCATAAGCGCTACAGCAGCAACATGAGAAGCAGATTAATAATCAACTATTATAAGCTTGTTGATTACTGCAAACTTGCTTTCTCCTCTATTATATGCAGTTCCTGCCAACTGGTGCATTGCCTAATGTCGTGAATCGTATCTATGACTACATCTACCAGCAGTGGTACAGACCATATCCTATCATCGCCATACCTGAAGCAGATCCTTTAGTTTTTCCTCTTCCCAGTGAGTTCTATAGATAAGTGCCAGAACGCCTATTATTATGAAATCAATAACTCATGGATGGAGCTCTGTGTTCCCATTTTTTATTTATTATGATGCAAATAGAAACTAATGTTCAAACATCAGCTGCCCCACAATGATATAAGACCATCACAATGATATACGTAGACTGATTTGTAGTTGTTTGTGCATTCTGGGTTTAGTTTTAGTAATTTTTTACTCCTACTGAAACACTGCACTGTTTTTCAGTTTCAGTTCACTAAAACGACACTAGTGCGGACTGTATTCAAGCCATTGCCAAAAATGTTCCTGTCTTATTTTAACTGTTATGCTCCCTCTTTGTGCACAAACCCATTCTTCTAACATTAGATGCCACGGATCTCATTACACCCCTTCGAAGATCTACTGATGTGGATGTTGTGTTTCCTATTTTAGAAAACCCAAACAATCAGTGCAGACAGGCTGCCATTATTGATGGTAAGAGCTAAAATTCATGTTGGAAATTTAATACGTATTATAGTAGTGCATCTAACTCACCTTATTTTACTAAAATTGATGTAAATGAAATGTATTAATACAACACCAAAAGGACATTGTCTCAGTTCAGCAGTAATATGCAACCATAGTTTTCTGTGTTCATACAACACCCTTTTATACGTCCCTGCCCTGGAATAAATTAATGTCGCCGATTTGTAGCTGTGGCTAAGCTTCAAGTGCTGTGAACACAAGTTATACAGCCAGGGTTTGCTAGCTAACGATTTTTCAAGCTCACTATAGTCTTCTTTGAGATGTGCAAATGGTAGGGGCTTGCCATGAATATACACTCTTGACAAGCAAAAAAATAACAAAACTATCTAGCTTGTAGTTTGGGATAGCTTTTGATAGTTCTGAGGCATGTTTAGCAATTCACGAAGACAAACAAAGCCATGGGAAGTGAAAGTTGTGTATCACTATGTAGCAATAAAACCACATTGTGTGATATAGACCCTAAATAGGCACTGCCCTCAAATAATAGCTCAAGAAATCTTGGAATTAAATTAAGGATCTGACCATTAAACTCTAAAGTTCACTGTTGCTTTGCTTTGCAAATTTCACAGCTACAAGTGCCAATTCAAAAATTATTTCACATTCAGGTTGTGCTGAGGTACATGTACATAATTATTGTTTGTGTTCCATCAGCTTTAGTTCATTACTGACTAGCAAAATACGATTATGTAATACAAATTCACACTCAATGTCTATGCACACACACACACACATATGCACACACACACACACACACACGCACACACACACACACACACACACGCACACACACACACACACACACACACACACACACTCACACACACACACACACACACACACACACATACAGAGGTGCCACTCCTGAACACTACCATTGCAGACTCACAGATCCGTTTCTGCAGGTACTTTGCAGATGCTTGTGATCTTAACCTCAGAGTTGCATGCAGAGAGCTGTTAGCTCTGCGGCCGTCCTATATTGTCTAGGAACAATGAAGTAGAACTGTGTGATGTATCCACGACTATTAAGTTATAAAACGTGTAGCTATCTACTTTGTCGCATCATGACTCAATTGTACCAATAGCTAGCACCAGTATCTCACAGTTTATGTTAGAAATTGCCATGAGTAGATTGACTTTGGTTTGCTAGCTTGACTGTTGCTAATCTGAGTGTTGTTTCTTTACTGTACCACTTTACCTGTTTATACCTAACTGTGATTTATACCTCTAAATATAATGAATTCTTGATTCAAATGTAGCTATACCTATAACAGGTTGTGACGAGAGCCTTGGTACACTCTTATCTGCATGTACCACAAGCTGTATGCTTCATTATGGGTAGAAGTGGGATATCCATGCATGCCTAAAACAAATCGGATGGAGGGCCACACACAATTCCTCCTCCTACACACACCACGCACATCAATAGCCTCGTTCCCGGCCCCCTCCGACTTTTTCGAGGGGGGCCGGGCACATCAACTCCTGAAGAGTTCAAAAATGAAAACTCACATTTCACTGCCGCACAGGAGGCTATATATACCAATGCTGTAGTGGACCGTTCGGGAAAGTCACTGGCTTATTTTATCAGGCACATGAAGGCAATTCAATGTCCATTCCAATGTCTGCGGCTTTAGCGATGTAGCTAAGTAAGTGGGAAGATACTTTTTCAACAAGAAGAGTGCCGGGCTAAAAACAGGAAAGCCCAAAGAGTATCGCGTTAAACAAAATAGTTACTGTCCCCTTTGTAATAGTTAAAGGTCAGTTTGGGTGAGGGGAATTTAAAGTCCGAGGCGAAGCCGAGGATTTTAACCCCTCACCCAAACTGACCTTTAACTGATTTAATGTACATTGGTATAGCAATGATCCCTGTATGTGGCCTCCTTTGAGTGCTATAAGTGTGGGAAAAAGTGGTTGCCACGGTAATGTACATTAAGTATGGTAAGAACAATTGAGCTGTTTTAAGGTAGGAAGAGCCTCACCTGGAATCCACAATTCAAATGGACGGCTTTGTTGATAACATGAAAGTCTACCTCGAATTGACCAAAATTTTGCATCTAGCCACACCTCCTGCTAAATAATCCACAAAAGCGCAATTTCGGGTTGCTTTAAAATACGAGAAATTTTGGAATCTGCTAGAGCCCCACCCACAGTCTGGCAACAACACCAGTACCTACAGAGGACAGGCTACAAACGTAGGGATGCTTTTTCACAGGAATGCTTCAAAGCCAGTTTTACAGCCCTGAACGCATCCAACCACCCCAAAACCCTCATTTTCGCTATCCTGACTTTCAAAAAAAATTCGGCAACCGCCCACGCTCACCCGACGAATTCGAGCCCTGCATTACAAACTTCAACCTACTCCCACAAAAATTAGGAATGCGATTTTTCATTCACCCCTCGGTTTCTGAGAACCACCCACCAAAGCTCTCCCTATAAATCTCCACAGATTTTCACACAACTAGCTATTCGAGCTAATTTTAAAAAAATGGGCGGGGCCTACAGACCCGAAAGGTGACTATTCTAGCCTACCTGAGATGGGCAACAACCTGCCACTATCCGTCTGTCTGGCTGACTTCTAGCCACTCGGGCAGCCTAACAAACTTCTACAACACACTAGCTAGCTATTCTGACATAAAAAGCCTACTCACAATTCTATGATGTCATATCTTCTTTTTTACAACAAAAAAGTGTTGAAAGCCAACATCAGAGTACCGCTCAACCACATCAAAGTGCCGATATCGCATATGAAAGAGCCGCTATCCACATCAAAGTGACACACCCCTCCTGTTGATTCCGGTTGCCGCCATGGGAAAATGCAAACATATCAATGAATCTAATTAGCGCCACGTGAGTGACGTCGTCTCATTAATTATTCATGAGGAGAATCACGCGGATTCGAAGGTGAGGCTCTTCCTACCTTAACAGCAGCTATATTTCCCGCTAAGCTCATCAGTGAACTCAGTCTGAAAAGACGTGAAGCCACATTATGCTTGCACGTCAACAACTGCTGAGCTGAAGTAGTGTTGCTCCTTCAGACAATGGATGATGGTTTGAGTGTTGATTACATGTAAAGCATGCATGGCAGCATTTGCAGAAGACAAAACCGAGAACACCAAGAGGCTTTCTCTTTCCGATGAATTGGTAGCTACCTTAATTTGATGAAGTGCTCTCCTACATCAACTACGACTGCGACTTCACCTTAGCCTGGAAAAGAACTTTCTTTACAAGGTCACAAAAGTTTGTGAGGATCTTCGCAAGAGTAGGTAAAAGGAGCAAGCTCGTTCTCCTGCACACACAGCAAAATCTGTTATTCTGAATCAGAACTATTTCAGTTTTGTATCAGTTTCGGTGTAACAGAGCGGTAGTATAGTACCATATCTGAAGGCTTGGGCAATGAACTGTTACGTTCTGATAGTACACATCTGAATCAGACAATGCTAATAACAATGTCAGTTACGTACGCGTTCTGATACATTACTGAAAGCGTACTGAACTGTATCACATCTGATGCCTGCTACAGGAGTAGTAATCAAAACGCATCTGATTCAGCCTGAGTGTTACGGTTGTGCAGCAGCGTTCAGTTACACTAGTGAAAGTTCCCTGAACTGTATCACATGTGATCCAATTTTTATTTAAATAGCCACAGGAATAACAATTTTTACAGAAGAAAAGAAATGTGACTTATACAAAAAAAATCTAATAGTACAAAGAATTAGTTCAGTCATGGAAAGCTACAAATGTCTACATCCATTTGTTCACACTCTATTCTACGACTCATAAACTTGCAAGTGTTTGTGCACATATACGACAGACAGTAATGTCTGTCGTATTATGTGCACAAACACTTGTACTCATAACAGGTATATTGTATCATGTAAGTAACACTCAACGTCATCAATAGGTGACATTACTTTCAAGCTAGCTTACGAATCATCTGATACTGACCTGAACCCGTACACATCTGCATCAGATCTGTTCTACACTCTATTCTACGACTCATAAACAGACACTACTGTCTGAATGCTACTGTCTGTCGTATATGTGCACAAACACTTGTACTTATAAGTAACACTCAATGTCATCAATAGGTGACATTACTTTCAAGCTAGCTTACAAAACGGTGCCACTGATCTGATACTGACCTGAACCCGTACACAGATCTGTTCTACAGTTCTGATTCAGCAAGTACAATATCAAGATATTGTGGTTCATGCTGAACTGATACAGAAATGTACTTACATTTCTGATACTGATCTGCTGCAACTACAGTAAGCTTACTGATTCAGTACAGTATTCATATCTGTATCATACGTTTCTGAATATTTTTGCCTGCGATACCTCGCGATACTGACTGTTAGGTAAGCGTTTGACGCAAGGGAATTTCCCTTGTCGCTTCGCCGGCCCTAGGCACGAGAAGGGGAACTCCCTCACGTCATTTAGCCAAACTTTGTGCTTTACTATATACGTGTAGTGTTTCGTGGGGCGCGCACGGCAGAACCGGCAGTCAACCATCGTAAACGACAGTCAGGCAGTCTGTTAATAGACCGGGTCGATGCGGTCGTACTTCCGACCAGGTAATGTACCGAGTAACGCTTCCCTTCACTGTGTGAACCCACTGACACTGGGGCAGCATGCTATGATGCCACACTGCCTGTAGCGTAATGTACCATATGACCTTAATATCTCCTAGCTACTGGTCTAGGACAATGTTCCAGAGTGGGTTTATACATCTTAGTACTAATATTTTGTGTGTGTGTGTGTGTGTGTGTGTGTGTGTGTGTGTGTGTGTGTGTGTGTGTGTGTGTGTGTCTTGCACTGCTCCTCAATAGTACCTAAGTATTGCGTGGAATTATCGGACATTAGGCATGCTCTCTATGGATACCCCACCCACTTTTTTTTACCTATGATTAGGACTTCATATACTACTGGGATATGCATGCATGTATGTCCACAGGTCAAGGCCATGAATAAACCATCCAGCGACTAGTTGTTTATGAGATTCAGTGCATAAGTATCAGCTGTATCTTACGGCGTTGTGGTTAAGGTTTCCGAAATTGTCTCAAAACAAGCATTGTTACTTTACAACCTACTCCCAGATCCGCAGCTATAGACTGCTTTGTGTAAGCTACGGATTCGTTGTCCTGCCAACAACTCAAGACTACCCAGGACACGAACTGACAATTGAGTAAATTGTTAGGTAATTCTACATTAATGTGTACATGCACGGAGGCTAACCCATAACTATGCTTGAAGATGGAAAAGTCATGAAATGCATATGCATGCCTGTAACTGTACAGGTGCAGTACAGTAATAAACTAGCTAGCTCTTGCTTAAAGTTCATTCTACTGATTTCTATAACCCTTTAATCATTGAAATAAGTTGATGATTGTATCACATAACTGTTCTTATAGACAAAATACACATGGTGTGATATTTTTTTTACTGATGTAATTATATTTACTTACAGGTGATGAAATGGCTAGTACAAAGAGTCCAGTTTTCTTCAATCCCAACACCACATACTACAGAAGCCACTTTGCCCTCAAGACAATAATTCAGCTAGTTTCTGAACAGGACGAGCCACCAAGCCGCAGTTTTCAGCTAGACTTTGCTCCTGTCTGGTCTGACATTTGCCAGATGCTGCGGTGGTATGGAGCTAACCAGGTGGGCAAGCTCAGGACTGCACCTGACACACTCATGGAGGTGCAGTTTGCTTCAGACAAAGCCCTGAAGAAGTTTCTGCAGTCCCAGCAGAAGATAGAGACAGCTATGGCCGAGGTCATGACTGCAAGATTGCGTACCAACAAGCTTCAGGCAAGCAGAATGTATATTGCTATAGTGTGCATGTAATCTCTGTATACATCTTTGAGACGAACATGGTTAACGTGTACAATGTACGCTTTGTTTACCAACAGGATCCAAGCACCACCTTTAAGGCCTCCACTATGCTGTTACTGGTAACTCCAAATGATACAACCGGCAGCACTGAATTTAGACCAGTCACGCTAGCAAACCATCGCAACTGTGTGTCCCTCTACATCAAGAGTAAGATGGCTGAGCTACCTAGTGACCCTGACACTGCATTGAAAACAGGTAGGTCGCCTGCAACAAGAATTTAATTTTAGCTATATTGTTCGTAGATTTATTAAAACGACAGTGAAAAACAGTAGATGCAAGCCATACTTCTTTTCAGGACTTATGTTTTCATTTTGAAACAGTTTAGTGTAAACGTAAAACAAATTTTTATTATAGTATATATGGGGCATAGTATTATTGGTGGTCTTTAAAAACTTAAATTTTATAACTTCCGTTTTTAAATGCAGCTCCTGAGGATGTGTTAACGGAGGACGACTTGCCAGAGCTGATGAAGCTTCTGTCTGATGTCGTGGACTGGCATGGTTTGGGTCTCTTCCTTGGAATACCACCTCACAAGCTACAGATGATAGAGAGTGACCTCTCAGGTGCACAAGTTGGGCGTACGCTGCGGCTATTGTCGTGTGTTCTGGTGGAGTGGATGCAGAACCACCAGGAAGCAACATGGTCTACTCTGGTTCATGCACTTTCGTCAATCGGGAAGAGACCAGCTGCACGCAGAATTGCACATGAATATGGTATGTGTGTATATGATGCTACACTTTAGCTACTCCTACGTAAAATCTAGTGGCTCATTTGATTGTTTCTTTCTACTGTACATGTAGGCATCCATATTCCAGATGAGTCTGTGTTGAAAGATCTTACCCCAGAAGAGGTATGGACCAAATTTTTACATTACTGCATGCCACATTAGTGCACAGTAATGCACTTCAATTCTTTTGTTTAGAGTGAAAAGCTGCAGGAAATACTAGAGGAAATAAAGAAGGTGCTAAATAGCCAGCCCAGTGATATGGAAATGGTAAAAATACAAAATGCCATTAAGGAAGCTCAACAAAAGAAACAACTAACATTGAAAACCTTTGCCTCTATTGTTGAAGATACTATTTCCAAAGTGAAAGTGCTCTTAGCAGAAAAAAAAATGCTGGAGGATCGAATTAGTGACAAAGAAAGGCAATTACAGGAGCTCAGAGAGGGGCAGGGGGCAACCGCTTCTTCACTGAAGCAGGAAGTAACAGAGCTGAAGCAGCAGCTGCTGGAAACAAATGAGCAGCTTAGTGCTGTTACGGTTCAACATAGCAGTGAGCTTTTCAAAAAATCTTCAGAAATTCATGCCTTAACCAGCCAAACCCAGCAGTTGATGAGTGAAAATGATAAACTAGGTGCAGTCCTATGCAGTAATATTACACTCATTAAAAGTCTGGAAACCTCAAGTTCATCTCTGATCCAATTAACTACCAATCTGCAGGTTAGTATTATTATGACTAAATCCTACTATGCATGCACTGAATTCCGATTTTTCAACCACACTTCTGTAGCTCAGTCTGGATATGGCACTGCAACACCAGCAGCAATTAACATCTCAAATACAACAGCAGGAAGAACAACATGAGCATGAGGTTGCTGCATTGCGAGAGAAAGTGCACGTGCAGCAGAAACGAGATGAGCAGCATTCCAGCAGCCCAGAGCTTCTTGATAGCCTCAAGCAGATCAGCGATTATGCACTCAAGCAGTTAGATCTTCTGTCAGAAGAAAAACCTCAGGTAATATTCCAGAAGAGCCTAGTAGTAAAAGTTTGCATAAACTCATGAAATTCACAAGCTACAATCAAGATAAAATCTTAAAAAAAGCCTACATGGTTAAAGTGTAGACAGCCACATTTTACCTAGAGGCCATAATATTACTGTGGCTGGCGTTAGACCAGTATTTATAGCTAATTGGTCTTGCCTCAACCAGAGATGTCTAGTGTGCTGTTGTTGAGAGCCAGTAGGTCTGTCCAGCCTAAACATGTAAAACTTCACATTCAAAACTGGAACTCTTTTATTGCCATTATCATTGTCATTTTCAATAGTCAGCCAAACAGCAACCTGATAAATGCAGTTGTATACAGGAGAAATTCAAAACCATTAGCCTTAGGTGTTCAGGCATGTCAAATATCAGTTTATCGAGCTATACTTCCTCCACGCTTAGCCTGAGGAGCGTCTAGCAGAGCCCCACCCAGTCCTGGAGCAACACACCTGCCAGATGCAGATCCCCAAGGGCCACAACCCTCGTAAACAAGGCTGGAAAGACGTGGTACGTTGCCCACCTGACAAAATGTAGTGATCAAGACACTTGCTGTATATTAAGATGTAGTTATCCCTTCCATCGCATTCACCTACTATTCTGCTCCCCATGTAGGTTATGGTGATATCATTCACAATGAGGAGGCTTCGGATTTTTGGGAAGGAGGAAGAGATTGAAGCAGGCCCTCCAATCACCACTTTCGAGTTCAGGTACATACCGAAGAGTTCGTATCAAGCGCCCATGGGCAGGGAACCTTAGAATGCAGTGAAAGAGGGGGGTAGGCGCTCACTACATATCACTGTACATCAGCTTAGTGATACAGGAGCAACACTGTAAGGCACTTGTGCCCATTAGCTATTTTGTGAACACACTGCAGTAGTGGGTGAATGATGATTAATCACACCTTGGAAGCTCAAAGGAGATTGGACATATTTGACCTTTTGTATCAGGTTGTATTATAATTACATGATGTATACAATCTAACGTTAATCTTGCACGACACCGACGATAAGGAGCCCTTCATATTGCAAATACCACAGGGAAAGAATCAAAAATCTAGCCTAATTTTCTCCAGACGATCGCTTTGAAAATTGACTTGCAAGAAGAAAACCTATTGCTGGTGTAAAATTTAGAATTTCCCATCACAACTCAAGGACCTTGGCTGTCTTTGAAGTGATAATTCTATCTCTGAATATCTCTCATGAGCAGATGACAAACACACTCTCGAGGCGACACCTTTGACTAAATAGTATTTGCTAGCAGCATTGAGGAGGCTATGGCCAGGTGATTCATAGTCTTCAAGTTTAACGAACTTCACTAGCTCCATATAGTTATTGTTTTACCGGTGTCAGAGTGTGCCTTTTTACATGTTTCAGCTCCGAATTTTTTTTCCTCCCCCTCTGGTCACACATAATGAAAATCAATTATGTAACTTGCCCGACCTCCACTGTTGGAAGCCACTTTTGAATCCATGTTAGCTGTACCTTCCATACGAGGATTGCTCTAAGCTCTAAGCCTTACAGTGTGGCAAAAATTCTGCAATTTTATGTCTTTAGTGCAATTTTATTGGGGATTGGGTGTACATTATGTGTGTGTTATATAACTTTTGCACTCTGCAGTAGTTAACCATGGAACCTTCTCTTCCTCAGTCAAGTATACAAAGTGCAAACCCTTCGTCCTGGGGAACATGAGATAGTGAGGGTCAAGCTGAGCGATTCTAAAAAGATTCTTGTAGTGAGTTAGGGGGTGGGGCTTGGCAGGGAGAAACGCTACTAGTAACTTCATTTTCAGTTACGATTGCTGTATACTTCAATTCGCTCATTATCACCTCTTCCCTCCCTACCTCCTCAGCTGTTCTACATTGAGCAGCAGTCTAGTGAGACCCAGAGGTTCCCACTCACCAGAGACCATGAAGTGAGAAAGGCTTCATCTTTGCTATTTATGTGCTCCCACACCTGTGAGTTGAGACCTGGGACATGTTGTTGCTCCGCAGGAGACAACAGTCAACATTCGTGGTCACCAGTTTGTGGAGATCGTGTACCACACTCCCTCCAACTGTGACGTCTGCAACAAGACACTGCCCTGGTCCATCAACGTTTTCAGAAAAGGACAGGTCTCCTATGAGTGCAAACGTGAGTTCACTCCATGCCAGCACTATATAGGCTGGTGTTATAAAGATTCCCACACACATTTATTGAAATGACCTTCATAACTACACTGCCGAATTTGGGCAACACCACTGTTGGTTTCTAATCAGGTGCTTCCCCCACGGTTTACTTTAACCTGCATTCATGTACGGCAACATCTAGTAGCCTGAGCTATCTCGTATCTAGTACATTACATCAAGATGATGTTATTCTAGGTTGCCACCTGAAGTGTCATAAGGAACATGTGGACAAGGGGGAGTCAACCATTCAGCCATGTGTGGATGGAGAATTGAAGAAGTTGCTCCTACTCATTAAGAATACAGAGGATCGTTCCCGGTGGCTCAACCAACTCTCCCGTATTACTCGGGGGGATTCCCAGAGGCCACCCAGCCCATTGTGAGCTTATATCAGCGCAACATACTATTCTGCTTGTCTTTAATGTTGAAGTTGTTATGGTTAGGTCCAACTGAAGTTTAGAAATGTCAAAATTCATGACAGTGTATTCACCCTTGTAGCTTGACAACACGGCAATGGAAGGCCATAAAAACAAATCAGGGCTTGAGTTTTAAGTCCAGAAACAAAAGTTTCAATGTGCACCGTCATTTCATGCAGGTAGAAAAATTCCCCTACCAGTTCAAAGCACATTTGTGGTAAATCCGTCCGAATACAAAATACAGATGCCACGGCAGTATTTGTAGGTCTAAAAGGTACATGGTGAAGCTTTGAGAATGAAGATTTATTGCCCTTTGTTAGGGAAATGGATTTGTAAACTTAGCTCTGTGCACTCTCGAGGTAGAATATAAGTCTTCGTTGTCAATGTTTAGACATGCAGGCCTTCGGAAGTTTTATTATAACTGCGAATCAATCCTATGTGTAGCTCGAGAGTGCAAAAATTTCTCGCAACAGATTCAGCACTCAATACACTTATGCAGGGATTACAATACTTCATATGTCTTATATTCTTGTGCGCTTGTGTACTTTTCCATGACTACCAGTGGACGGAGTCATCACTTCCAGTTCCTAACTTTAATTGAACCAAAAAAAAATTTTTTAGCAGGAGCTAAAATACTACGAAAAGTAAACATCTTGGGCGGAAAAAGCTACTAATAATATACTTACCAAATTAACCCTGTTAGACTGAGTGTTTTACTACCCCTTTATAAGGTTTTTGTTTTTTAAAAACCTTTTGACCAAAACTGAATCCACTACTCTCCCAAACTTGCATCCTCTAATGCACCACAAAGGTCTGTAGCAGTCCAGCGGCCGCCAGAAACGCAGCAGGCACCACACAATTATGCTACCTACACTGGCTCAGGATCCAGACACAGACTCCCATTGCCTGTGGAGTTGCTACAAAACTCAGACTGAAGAGATTGTAAGTTACACTTTGCTCCATTTCACTTTCCTCCATGCACACAGTTTGGCTAAGCAGCCTAGAAGGGATGCAGTTATTACACATTGTGGTGTGCGTGTGGTTGGCAAGATGTAGAGATGGTAACCCCTTAAATTTCTGTGGTGTGATTTCTACCTTGCTTGGTTCCTTTTTTTGTGATTCTATCATTACTTCTTCCTTTTTTTCATTGTTTTTCAATAAATAATGTGTAATATATTAGCTTACGCCTGTATCCTGTGCAATGATTTTAGAGATATACAGCTTGTGATGGGTGATATATAACATACCAACATCACATCTCTTTCTGGGGTGAACTGGTCTTCAGCTGTCCTTATAAATGTATGTAGGCTGCATCCATTTACATTGGGAGGTTTATTTAGACAATCACGGGTGAACTGAACCTAAGCTACACTTGCATTTACACAATAGGGGTGCCTAACAGACTTCATACATGCAAAATTAGGCTAATAAACCCTTTCTGTTGCCAAAATACATGTACAGGAAGAAGAAATTTCATAGTTGAGCCTGTATGAAGGCCTTTGGTTAGAAAATCAGCTCATACAAACACAACAGCCTTTCCCCAAGTGTGTATACCAGTTGGAATGAGTTTGTAATAAAAATTATTTCTAGTGTATTATTTTCAAGTACCTCAGTGTTATCGTACTGTAGCCAGATAGTCTCCTTTAGATCTACTTTAATCAAGAATCGTTATAGTTGCTATGTGCCCTCAAGAGACACTCCCAACATAGTGAGCATAGTGATCTGATGCAGCCATTGCCTAACCTTGAATCCAGCCGTCCCAGCTTTTTTTTTCCCGTTTGCTTGAAGAAAAAGCCCCCCTAAAAGGCCGGGATAGCAGAGTTTGAGGCTAGCATTTAATAGTAAAGAAGGAGAGCACATAAATTTAACTGTATTCCTGTGTCTTTGTGTATGCTAGTGATTACTCAACTATAGCAATGAAATCGCAATTAATTGCACCCTACTTGTTCTCTGTCTTTGTACACAGTGCCACCCCTTTCCACAACAAGCCAAGATCACCAATGAACCATTCACTGTCGCAGACACTGTTTAGCTACATACAATCGTTTTTCTCATCCTTTATTGTGATTAAGTATGACACATCAAGTATTGTAGTCTCTGCATATACAACTTTGGGATCTTACATACTCTGGCACCTGCTGTTCAGGTAACCATGTAGTCACAACAAGTAGGCCTGCATGAGCTAATTGTTTACACAAACGGTTGGCGTAGGGAGTTTCCCTTGTCGCTTTGTCGCGCCCTCGGTACCATCCAGAGAAGAACTCCTTTACGTCATTTGGCTAACCTTTGTGCTGTACTACGTGTAGTGTTCTGTGAAGCGTGGCACGGCAGAATCGGCAGGCAATCAACGATCATTAACGACAGTCAGGCAGTCTGTTAATAGACGGTCGTACTTCCAACCAGGTAATGTACCGAGTAACGCTCGCACCTAGGCCTACAGGAAAGGGGAGGAGCTTCCCTTCACTGCCACTGTCACTGGTGCAGCATGCTGTGATGCCCTAGCCTGTAGCGTGATGTACCATATGACTTTAATATCTCCTAGCTACTGGTCTATGTAGGACAATGTTCCAGAGTGGGTTTATACATTTTAGTACATGTACTAATATATATTGTGTGTGTGTGTGTGTGTGTGTGTGTGTGTGTGTGTGTGTGTGTGTGTGTGTGTGTGTGTGTGTGTGTGTGTGTGTGTGTGTGTGTGTGTGTGTGTGTGTGTGTGTGTGTGTGTGTGTGTGTGTGTGTGTGTGTGTGTGTCTTGCACTGCTCTTCAATAGTACCTAAGTATCACATGGAATTATCGGACGTTAGGCATGCTCTCTGTGGATACCCCACCCACTTAGGATTAGGAGTTCACGCACTACTGCAATATGCATGTATGTCCACAGGTCAAGGCCATGGATGAACCATCCAGCGTCTAGTTGTTTATGAGGCCCAGTATCGGCTGTGTCTTCCAGCATTATGGTTAAGGTTTCCTAATTTGTCTCAAAACAATCATTGCTACTTTGTAACCTACTCCCAAATCCGCAGCTATAGACTGCTTTGTGTAAGCTACTGACCGATTCGTTGTCCTGCCATCAACTCAAGACTACCCAGGACACGAACTGACAATTGAGTAAATTATTAGGTAATTCTACATTGAAATTAATGTGTACATGCACGGAGGCTAACCATAACTATGTTTGAAGATGGAAAAGTCATGAAATGCATATGCATGCCTGTAGGTGCAGTAGAGTAATAAACTAGTTAGCTCTTGCTTAAAGTTCATTCTACTGATTTCTATAACCCTTTAATATAAATCATTGAAATAAGTGGATGATTGTATCACATAACTGTTCTTATAGACAAAATGCACATGGTGTGTTATTTTTCTTGACTGATGTAATTATATTTACTTTCTTACAGGTTATGTAATGGCTAGTACACGCATTTTTAATACGGCAGTTGGTCACGCCTACAGCTTGAATGCGGACATACACGAGCGCTAGAGTATGGTCATGGGCTCCTGGTATGGTATACGAGTCTTTTATTCAACATGGAGCTTAGAAGAGATACTCAGATATAGAAAGCATACTGGAGTATACGTAGAGAAACGCATGTATCACTACGGCGATCAGCCACGCCTACAGCTCGTATATGGCGTTACAGTCAGCAGGGTCCAGGAGCGTGGTGTATGTCTCTGCTAGAGACCTCTAGTTGAAATAAGTGGATGATTGTATCACATATACAAATTACACATGTGTGATATTTTTCTTGACTGATGTAATTATATTTGCTTACAGGTGATGAAATGGCTAGTACAAAGAGCCCAGTTTACTTCAATCCCAACACCACATACTACAGAAGCCACTTCGCCCTCAAGACAATAATTCAGCTAGTTTCTGAAGAGGAGGAGCCACCAAGCCGCAGTTTTCAGCTAGACTTTAATCCTGTCTGGTCTGACATTTGCCAGATGCTGCGGTGGTATGGAGCTAACCAGGTGGGCAAGCTCAGGACTGTACCTGACACACTCATGGAGGTGCAGTTTGCTTCAGACAAAGCCCTGAAAAAGTTTCTGCAGTCCCAGCAGAAGATAGAGACAGGTATGGCCGAGGTCATGACTACAAGATTGCGTGCCGACAAGCTTCAGGCAAGCAGAATGTATATTGCTATAGTGCGCATGTAATCTCTGTATACATCTTTGAGACGAACATGGTTAACGTGTACAATGTACGCTTTGTTTACCAACAGGATCCAAGCACCACCTTTAAGACCTCCACTATGCTGTTACTAGTAACTCCAAATGATACAACCGGCAGCATTGAATTTAGACCAGTCACGCTAGCCAACCATCGCAACTGTGTGTCCCTCTACATCAGGAGTAAGATGGCTGAGCTACCTAGTGACCCTGACACTGCATTGAAAGCAGGTAGTTCGCCTGCAACAAAATTTAATTTTAGCTATATTGTTCGCAGATTTATTAAAATGACAGTGAAAAACAGTAGATGCACGCCATACTTCTTTTTATGACTTATGTTTTCATTTTGAAACAGTTTAGTGTAAGTTTAGTCTAAGCGTAAAATCCTTCTTCAAGGGGCACTAACATGAATTTTTATTATAGTATGCATGGGACATGGTATTATTGGTGGTCATTATAAAATTTAAATTTTATAAGTTCCGTTTTTAAATGCAGTTCCTGAGGATGTGTTAGCAGAGGATGACCTACCAGAGCTAATGAAGCTTCTGTCTGATGTTGTGGACTGGTACGGTTTGGGACTGGTCCTTGGAATACCATTCCACAAGCTACAAATGATAGAGAGTGACCTCTCTGGTGCACAAGTTGGGCGTACACTGCGGCTGTTGTCGTGTGTTCTTGTGGAGTGGATGCAGAACCACCAGGAAGCAACATGGTCTACTCTGGTTCATGCACTTTCTTCAATCGGGAAGCGACCAGCTGCACGCAGAATTGCCCATGAATACGGTACATGTGTATATGATGCTACACTATAGCTACTCCTACGTAAAATCTAGTGGCTCATTTGCTTGTTTCCTTCTACTGTACATGTAGGCATCCATATCGCAAATGAGTCTGTGTTGGAAGATCTCACCCCAGAAGAGGTATGGACCAAATTTTTACTGCATGCCACATTAGTGTACAGTAATGCACTTCAATTCTTTTGATCAGAGTGAAAAGCTGCAGGAAATACTAGAGGAAATAAAGAAGGTGCTAAATAGCCAGCCCAGTGATATGGAAATGGTAAAAATACAAAATGCCATTAAGGAAGCTCAACAAAAGAAACAACTAACATTGAAAACCTTTGCCTCTATTGTTGAAGACACAATTTCCAAAGTCAAAGTACTCTTAGAACAGAAAGCAAACCTTGAGAAGCAAATCAACAAGAAAGAAAAGCAGTTACGTGAGCTCAGGAAGGGGCAGTGTGTGACAGCCTTATTACTGAAGCATGAAGTAACAGAGCTGAAGCAGCAGCTACTGGAAACGGAGCAGGAGTTAAATGCTGCTAGAATTCAACACAGCAATGAGCTATTCAAAACATTAGATGAAATCCGTGCCTTAACCAACCAAACCAAGCAGTTGATGAGTGAAAATGATTTACTAGGTGCAGAACTACACAGCAAAATGGCACTCATTAATTGTCTTGAAACCTCAACCACATCTCTGATCCAGCTAACTGCCAACCTACAGGTGAGTACTATAAAACACCTAAGCATGCACTTATCATTATGTTTGAACCACACTTCTGTAGCTCAGTCTGGACGTGGCACTGCAACACCAGCAGCGATTAACATCTCAAATGTTACAGCAGGAAGAACAACACGAGCGTGAGGTTGCTGCATTGCGCAAGAAAGTGCACGTGCAGTGGAAACAAGATGAGCAGCAATCCAGCAGCCCAGAAGTTCTTAAAAACCTCAAGCAGATCAGCGACAATGCACTCATGCAGTTAGACCTTCTGTCAGAAGAAAAACCTCAGGTAATGTTCTAGAAGAGCCTAATTTTTAATTAAAAAAGTTTTTCAGTAACTCATGAAACTCATGAGCTATGATCAAGATAAAATCTAAAAAAAAGGCTGCATGGTCGGTGGCATGGTTAATGTGTAGACAGCCACATTTCACCGGGAGGCCATAATATTACTGTGGCTGGCATCTGATTGTAGCTAATTAGTCTTGCCTCAACAACAGTTGTCTAGCACCTGGTGTGCACCTGATATCATATATAGTAACCAGCTAGCTGTTGTTGAGAGCCAGTAGGTCTGCCGCCTACTCATTTATAACTTCACATTCAAAGGTAGAGCTCCAACTGTATAGCTCCTTCATTGCCGTTATCATTGTCATTTTCAATCGTCAGCCAAACAGCCACCTGATAAATTCAGTTGTACGTACGTAAGGAGAGATTCAAACCATTATAGGTATTCAGGCTTGTGAGGCTTTCTACCAGAGTTAGGGCATTTTGAGTAATGAATAATTATCTCATTAAAACAATAGCAGGAAATGGGTGCACTTCACACAACACTCTCCATGCTCCACAGTGTCATTCCAGACACCATCTACCTCAGTGAAAAGTGTTAAGTTGATAGTCTAGCGAGTCAAGCCTTACACACACAGTGCAAACCCATGCGACTTTGCAAACACTGACGAAAAATAATAATAATTATTGGCAAAAAGTGGAGTGACCCAAGTCTCCCCTCACTATAGTTCAGGTGGCCCTGAGACTTTCCTATACACCATTCTGTACAGATAAAATCCGGAGAGGAAGCCTGCATGCCTATATGTTTTGACAGTCATACCTCACTTTAAGTAATTGTTCTTACTTCAGCTTAGCAACAGGTGTGCACCATTAGAGAAACCCAAGCCAAACATCCACCTGAAAAACTGTTGTATTAAAGTGATAACCATTAGTCCAAAGTTTCCCAGCTGTAAAATCTAGTTACAGAGGTAGAGTCAGAGGTAATTATTATCAGGCTGAAGTTGAAGTGCACTGTGTATGAAGCCCACAATCACACTGTAGGAGGGTGTATTGTGTGCTGGTGACGGTTGGTTAGAAAGCTGGCAGACTGGCAGTGGTCTCTATATAAGGGATGGTCAAGCACTTAACTATTAGTGCCCACTGAATATTCATTAATTTTCTAGTAGGATTGTGTTTCGTTTCCTTCCCACCAGAAAATCCTGGAGGAACAGGAGCTCTGCTGTGTGAACCACTCCACCAATCTTGCATCCCCTAATGCACCGCAAAGCACCATGTCTGTAGCTGTCCAGCAGCCGTCAGAAACACAGCAGGCACCACACAATTATGCTACCTACACTAACTCAGGATCCAAACACAGACACCCATTGCCTGAGCAGTTGCTACCGAACTCAGACTGGGGAGATTGTAAGTTACACTTTGCTCCATTGCACTTTCCTCCATGAACACATTTGGGCTAAGCAGCCTAGCTGTTGATATACATCATGTGCATGCGGTTGTCAAGATGTAGGGATGGTAATTCGTGGTGTCACCATTACCTTGTTTGGTCCCTTTCTTGCAATTCCATCTTTCATGCTTTTTCATTTTTTTTCAATTAACTCGCTTCAGAGCTGATGTGCACATATCACCCATCACGCTAGAATCATGCACGGGTTATAGGTGTAAGTTGTACAAAGCAACATCACCTCTCCTCCAGGGTAAACTGATCTTCAGCTTTCCTTATGTATGAAGGCTGTATCCATATAATATATGGATACAGCCTTCATATTATATACATTGTGAGGTTTATTTTGACACTCATGGGTGAACTGAACCAGAATGATTTTAGGAAGCAAAGACCACTTAGTTGAGCTTGTTGTTTGGTTAGTGTAGAAAATGAGCATAGGCTTCTATGCAAAGTATTTCCCCTGTATACAAACACAAGAGACTTTCCCGAGAGTGTATACCGGTCGGAATCAGTTCGTAGTAAGATAATGAATTATATTCAAGTAACTCAATGTTTTCATACTGTTCCCTGAAAATCCCTTTCACAGCCGTTGTAGTTGCTATGTCATTCCCAGAGACTCCCCCCACATTATAAGCATAGTGAACCTAGCCATCCCAGCTTCTTTCACTTGCTGGAAGAAAGAGCAATAAAAGGTTGGACGGCGGTGTTTGAGGCTAGAAGCAAGAGCACATGAATTATTATCTTTCCAGCCTCCATTAGAGAAAGAGCGTATAACTTTTGAACCTTTCAAACAGATGGACCAACTGAACCTTAGTAAAATTATTGTAGTCTGACCATATTACAGTTAACATGGAGTACGGTAGTACTCCATAGTTAGGGATGGCTCTAAAACAAAATGGCGTCTCCATTAACTGTGTATAAAATAACATGTTCAGAACTCTGCTGCAGGTGTTGTCTAGGGCTTACTTATATGAGCCCTACCAGTTATTTTCAAGTGTTGTCATCACTAAATAACATCATTGAAGTACCAACCAGTTAAACAGGCAGATTCAACAATCTTCTGATTCTGATTCTTCAGCAAGGCTAGCGCAATAATGTCAGAAGCGATTACAATGATTCTAACACGAATAGGCATCATTTTCTCCGGACTATTACACTCATTGCATAGCGTATTCGCACAATCGAATAGTTTAGGCAGTCATTCACGAGTATTCTTGAGCGGAAGCTCGCTGTTGCACGCCATTTAATGACTTGGATTACGTAATGCTTAGACTGCATGTGTTCGTCTATTAAACGCCTACCTTTGATCGCAGACTGCCTGGGCTTGAGCTGCGAGTTGTATCTCCTGGTTCATTACTGCGTAAGTTACGCAAGCTTTAGTTATAAAAATGAAGACACTTTTATTCACATGGCAGATTATATTTGTTCGGTGAACGGCTTCTGGCCAGATGTGCTGTTGAAGAAATTAAACCATATTCTTGTGTAACCAGACTAACCGGTATCATAAGGAAAAGACTCCATTTATAAGTTACGTTCTAATGAGATGAATAATACTGGAGGGGGCAGACAGCTATTTGCAGTACACGTCTTTGTCTTTGGTGTGTGCATGCAGTGCCATGCCATTGATGGAACTGTCCACGCACAGCCAATAATGACTGATACAACTGCCCCCAGTTAAACACAGACACTGCACTGCATCTACTGCACTCTACAACTAGCCTCGAACCCAGACCTTCCATGGACCTTTCAAAATCTGCATGGAAGGCCTCAGTTCGAGGCTACTCTAACGCCACTTGATCAATACTGCACATGCATATTGCACATGCATACCACACACAACCATGTGTCATTTGTTCGATCCCTAACGTTGAGCAATCACTAGCATACACAAAGTTGCATAAATAAAGTTCCCCGCCCCCGAACTCTGTGGTGCCAGCACAGCAGTAAAGAAATTAAATTACTGGTGAGTGGTGAGTAGTACAGCTCAGCAACCTATTCTCCATCTTGTACACAGTGCCACCCCTTTCACCAGCAAGCCAAGTTCACCATGCCAGTCCGAACATGCGAAAACTTTTCAGATACACAAACCCAGTCTTAAAAAAAGTGGAGTATTGGGTATGATTGAAGTAAATTTTTGTGTATGTTTTACAATTATTTTTCTCATCCTTTATCACCTTGAGATTAGTATGACATGTCAAGTATTGTAGTTCCAGAATACCACTTCGGGTTCTATCTAACTCCTACCTACATACTGCAAGTCAAAACAGCTACGTATTGTTTGCCGTGAAAAGCTGCTCAAAATATGATTTGTCATACACTCGTGCATTTTTAAATCGATCATTGTACAATTTATGCATTTTCCAGTACATCATAATAGCTTGGCCCACTATGTCTTGCAGACCTTAATTTATCCACTACTAATCTGTATGTAACTCCAATTAGAAGAGATCTCTGCTTTTTGGAACTTAGCTATTTGCTGTCTCGCAAATGCCACCAGACAGTAGAGTGCGCAATGAGCTAAGGTGGCAATGTGGGTGTATGCGATATAGTTTTAGAGGGACGAGATTGTACCGTTATAAATAGTTGCAAACAAAAGATCTGAGTCAGAGTCTATACAGATGCCCACTGCTTCCCGGCCACTGTCAGCATGGCATGTGCATGCAGTACCCACCACCATAGCATATCACACAACTACTACAAGTAACAACACGCAGTAGTGCATGGTAGCAGGGAGCTGGGACTATAAAACACCAAACGGCACCAAACGGCAGCATACCATAAAATAATGCTCCACTATCTCATACAGCTGACACCTGCCCAGGAGAAAAGCTGTCGCTATGTGGAAATACATGCATTCTATTGTCATCCCTTCCTGAGCTATGACATACACATTTCACAGCTCACTCATGAGGATCATACAGCAGTCAATGAAATCTACGCAGTAGCAGTGGCACACAGAGGTACATTGGTAGCTAATGAACATGCCAAGCTTATTCATTCATCTCAAACGCTAATTTGCATTCCACAAAATTCACAACTTGTCTCTCTCTCTCAAGCCATGTTGGTTAGTTGTACAGGTATATACTAGTTCAGCCATCATTGGCGGCATCAGAGCGAATGTTTTCACATCAGGCAAGGATCACCTTTGTATAGAAGATTTTTTCAGCTACAATAAAAGACTTTAACTCTCTTGAGTATAATATTATAGGTAATTTTTGTAGTATTGGTATTGGTTTAAATTTTTCAATTTCATTGGGTAATAGGCATAATCGGGAATAATAGGTAAGGCAAAAAGAATGATAGGTGTAATCCCTGAGAATTAAAGAATAGAATAATAATGGGTAGAAAAATTGACTAGCTTGGCAATGGGTTTGAGGTGAGGGTAGCTAGTGCATATGTACACCAGCATCAGCCCTAGATTACACAGCTGTGTCATATTATAGCTAACTAAGACCTGTTCATGTAGCTACTCCATGCAGTCCTTTTTGTTGATAACAATTCCATTTTGTTGATCTCCATGATAACCCATCTGAACTCAGCTAGACTCGTGCCCAGTTTGGATGCTCAGCCACGCGCGATATTCACCGTACCCATTATATTCTTAAAAATATTAACCTATTATTCTCGCATAATTGTCTATCTCTCCTGGCAGTCAGGGGAAGGACTACTAATACATACTCTGTAAAACAGTCCATGACTACTCCCCTTGCACAAATGCGTGGATCCACGTCAGTGATCTACCAGCCCCTCAAAGCAATGTTGTCACCAACAGAACTCCTACTTACGGCTGGAACAAAGGCAGACAGAATTCAGTGTACATGCATGTACAAAGGGATCCTCAGGATTGAGCGATTGGTTTATCTTATACACCAGTAGTTGATACTGTATTATTCATTCTATTGCTACTAGAGATATGCAGGGCATAGTGGGGCAAGCCTTCGCGCAACATAGGCCTATAGCGTGCAGTAGAAAACGTGATGACGATGAGGGATATATAATTTAAGTAACTTGAAAGTGTACAAGAATGTGGAGAACGCTCCAGAGTGCATTCCTGTCAGTATGTTCTATCATAGATAATCTATGCACTAAACTATCTATGGTTCTATGGTCTCTGCTCAGTGATGAGGTCCATCGCCCCCTTGAAGCAGAGCAGGAGCATCAGAGTGTAGTGCCTACACTACAGCACACTAGCTGATATTTTCACAGCATGGCAGTCAAAAAGGAACTGGATAAGCTTAGCTTATAACTATGACAAGCTCACTGGGTACAGTCATGGCAAGCTAGTGACATAAGAGAATGAGTGTATGAAAGCGGCCATCCTAAATACTAAATGTTTGGTCAAGCAATGAGGGAATATATCCGATATTAATTCCTGCAGTTCCTACTTGTGGCCAAGTAGAAATTTGAAAATGAGGAATTTGGTCAATCAAAAAACCAAAAAACCTAACGTTGAAACTTAGCAACATTAGAAAATTTGGTCAACAAAAAAAACAAAAAACCTCATGTTCAAACTTAGCAACATTAGAAATTTTGGTTAACCAAAAAACCAAAAAACCTAATGTTCAAACATAGCAAAATTAGGAAATTTGGTCAAACAAAAAAACAAAAAACCTGATGTTCAAACTTAGCAACATTAGAAATTTTGGTTAACCAAAGAACCAAAAAACCTAATGTTCAAACTTAGCCACACAAAAAAAACTATTATGGGTCAATAACAATCTTGGGAATGGAACCAACTAGAAAGCTGTCCCAATTCCAGTTAATTTAATTGTCCTGGCATGGGAGCAAAAGCAAGTTAGTGAATCAGAAAAACTTCATTTGGTTTGTGAATCAGGAAGGCTTATTGGTGAAACAGAAAAGAGGTGAGTTTTATATGAGGGTTAAAATATTAGCAATGAGGAGTAACTACATAATATGTCACAGTATGTAGCTATGATATCTGCATGTTGGAGATATGTAGGCAATGAATTGAATTTTGTACACAATAAGCAGAGGTAGTAAATTTCATGTACACAAGACAATGAGTGTGCTAGGAACAGGTTACTTACAGTCTTTCTTATTAATACGATCTTCTAATAGTTATTAAGTCTTTCCTCTATCCCAGACTGTTGGTAGAAATGGAAGAAGAAAAGTATGTAGTTACACATGGGGAGAAAACAGTACGGATTAGGCCAAGCTTACTAACAACCGAGACACTAGGCTTAGCATTTAATCTGTTTCCAGACCGGATAATCCTTGAGAGTGACGATGGAACAATCGAACTCCCGAATAGAAAGTGTCAATTTGTTGATATTGACTCCAGCATCGTTTGGGTTTGCTCAGGTACTTCAATTTCACAGCCGCCTACTCAACCAGGCCCTAGTTCAATTAATTATGCCTATCAACAGCCCAAGCAAAAGAAGTTTAGCCCTGTCTTCACCACTGAGTTGCTTTCAAAGAATAAACCCCCAGGTGTTGTTCGCCAAGAAACTTCCAAAAAGTCATGGAACAAAGTTGTTCAAATTTGCACCTGGGATGATGCAAGCAGTTCCTGGACCAAGATTGAGAACCTGCCCATCCAGCTTACTGAAGAGACAGCTACAGTCCCCTACATCACTGACAGAGTGAGCCAGGATTCTTTTGGTGGAGCAGAGTGTGTCTTGGTAGATAAGGACTACCTTGCCATCCCAAACACATCTAGCACCAGAGGTAATTTAGACTGTGTGGGATTGTTTTTAGTTGTCACCTAAACATTGTTTTTGCGGTCTATACTATTATTTGTTTCACACATGTGGGGTAACATGAACAGCTGGCAATAACTTCTAGGCCCCCCAAGAGCTCTTCTAGCCACATAAATGTAAACATAATGTGGCTTTGTTCCCAGGCTCTACTGCGCCTATCTTCCAAGTCACATGCAGATGTAAACCATTCTCAAGTTTCCATGGGCACTACCTATACCCCAAAGATTTTATGCATGTATACATGTATAAGTACACATGCATTTCCATCTCAGTAGCTAGATTTACATCTGCATTATTTTTCCAGGGGCCAAGTATTGGAAGGGCGCCAAACGCATCAATGCCATTTTCAAAGAAGAATTTCAGAAGCGATGTAAGAAGTGCACTAGGCCTTCTGTAACTTATATTTCGGATGATGATGATTTTGAGCCCTCATCTTCAAAAAGGCCAGCATTGTCAGTGAAATCGAGCACTGAAACACAATGTCGTTCTTCTGTAACAACCGACCCTAAAATTGCTTCCCGAATATTGTCACTCGAGTACCGAATGGTAAAGGTCGAGTCTGAACTGTTCAAGCAACAATCGGAATTTGACAAAGAGAGAGCTGATCTAAATCAAGAGATTGATGACTTAAGGGACGAAAAGTTTGAACTAGAAGATAAACTTGATGATTCAAAGCTAGAGGTTCAACAGCTGAAGAAAAAAGTTGAACCACTTACAGTCCTCAGAAATGATTTTCGCTGTCTAGTCTGTTTACGTACGTGTGCCCTCCCGTGCATCAAAGCTCCATGTTGCGATATAATCGTTGGATGTCAATCATGTATCAGTCGTTGGCTTGAAACGCGTTCTGTTTGCCCACACTGTCGTGCTAACTTAGCAGCAGCTGACTGTATAACCGTACCGTACATCAAACAGCTAGCAGATGCTATAAAGGATGAACCCGTTTTCACTTCTGAGAGCACCGAATAAACAAATTTTGCCCAGAACGATTCGTATTTGCTGAACTCTGTTGGAATTTAATATTATGCATAGTCGTTTCTTCTTAATTCTTAGTAACTGGAAACATGATCTCTATATCAACATATTTGTTCTCTTGTTTATAGTCACCTGTCATACACAATATCGTAGTATGTGTATTTGCGGATGTTTATTTACAACAATGATTTTAAGGAATCTGTATACGAAATAAAATCAAGAATTGCTTTCTCTAAAAGCTGTCCATTACTACTAACTACATTACTAAAGATATCTTCATATGAAGGATTGGTCATCATAAACCATTGGTCTCTTTGCTGCACCAAATCAGCACGATCTCTTAGAGGGTCTCGCCCAAGTGACTATATTCTATCAGTTGACCTCCCTGAGCCTCATACATCTGCTTTGCATCAGCAACTGACAGAACAAGATGGGGTGCAATTGGTGTCACTTGATTGTTCTCAGCAGCCCTTTGTTCTGGAACACCCGCCCCTTGAAAGATAGACAAGCATGAATTATCCCCAGTGGCAAAACATGCATGCTACATTTTCATACCTGACACCGAATGATGGTTCCAAGATGAAACAAATTTGTGTATTCCTCTCGCACAAACATTACAAGCCACAAAGGAAACAAAATCTATTTGTGTGCCCACTCATATTTAGCAGCTGTCTCTCCTCCATCCTGATCAGCACCCGCTTTACTGGATAGTTAACTCTTGAATTCACCTCTGGCCATATTCTTTCTATGGTGAGATTCTAATTTAAAAGACAATTACATTTAGCAATGATCAGGATACACATCGACATAAGCAATGCACACCTGTGTTGATGGTGACTGGACATATGGCAGTATATCTGTCGCACCATAGTGACAGTTTGTTCTTAAATGGTTCTGAACAAACAGTGTCAAGTAGAATTCTGTTCCATGATCTACCCTTACTTGGTCCCACAGACCATATTCTAGAATTGCTTTCCTACATAAAAATATATGAATAATATTAATATAAAATTTATGAAATATTAACACATTTGCATACCTGTATACTGCTTCATAAATTGCCAGTCCATTCTTCACAGGAAGGGTAAGGTGTGCAACAATTTTGCCTGAGTAGCCATCTCTTGCAATGACATGAGTAACCCCAAACATCGACAACTTCTCATTTTGATCTGGGTGCACTTTGTGACCAAAATATCTTGCACAGTACCGCACTGGATTCACCCTGTCCACTGTATTGTGCCTTCTTTGATCATAGCTAAGAGGATCCACACGCTGGAGTGAATCTGCTACTCGCTCTTCTGATACATTGATCCCTTGAGATGCTAAGTATCCTTTCATCATCTGGCGCCCGTATGTGCTGCCAACCTGCATGCCATGCAACAGTCATTAACCATACCATTCTCTAAGGCTATAGCACTGGTCATCAGCCTACCTCAGAGACTGCATCCTCCACAATGCTGTCCAGCTCTACACCAGTGGGCTTATGAATTGAGTGCTGGCTACAAAATCTCCTTACACTTCTCTCAGATAGCCCTCTTGAGATTTGAGGGAAGCGAGCCTGGAGAGTTTCACTAATCTGCTGATGTGTTAGCCCTTTGAATACCAACTCTTTTACTTCTTCAGGGTCTATGGTGCCATCCATCTTACTCAGAGTGATAGGGTCACAGACTGAACAAATATTTTCCACTAGCTAGTTGGTAGGGTATCAATACAGCATGAAGAATAAAACTGATGGTCCTGGTTCCATATCTTGGTATTCGGTTCTCAGGTTGTTAACTATCCATACCCATACCCATACCAGTAACAAGGTATACCGTCCCAAGATTTGCTTTCAGGTTAACAAATCTTGATATTTCCTTTTTTACCACATTTCTTAATCTTGCTAAGTTTGAACATTTGGTTTTTTGTTTTTTTTTGGTTCTTTGGTCAACCAAATGTTGATAAGTTGAACAGTAGATTTTTTGGTTTTTCAGTTGACCAAATTTCCTAATGTTGCTAAGTTTGAACATAAAGTTTTTTGATTTTTCTATTGACCAAATTTCCTAATGTTGCTAAGTTTCAACGTTAGGTTCTTTGGTTTTTTGTTTGACCAAATTTCCTAATTTTGCTATGTTTGAACATTAGGTTTTTTGGTTTTTTGGTTAACCAAAATTTCTAATGTTGCTAAGTTTGAACATGAGGTTTTTTGTTTTTTTTTGTTGACCAAATTTTCTAATGTTGCTAAGTTTCAACGTTAGGTTTTTTGATTTTTGATTGACCAAATTCCTCATTTTCAAATTTCTACTTGGCCACAAGTAGGAACTGCAGGAATTAATATCGGATATATTCCCTCATTGCTTGACCAAACATTTAGTATTTAGGATGGCCGCTTTCATACACTCATTTAAGAGGCAATATCGGCTGTCTCGGAACGACGGCGGTCCCTCTCACCGTCTTCGAAGCCTCTCTTTTCTCGCTGTATTCGTACATTGTTGCGATCTCTCCTCTCTGTCCTGAAGCACTTTTGGAACTGACGAAGTATCCATGCTGACAGTTGTATCAAAAGCGCTAGCTTACACATGTATTAGAAGTTCAAAACTTCGAAGAAATTCCAAAACTGAAGTATTCACGTGGTCAAGTCAATAGCGTCGCCTAGGATACGCATTTCGCTAAATTAGACTATATGCTCACTTACATTCGGTAAGACGTACGTACCAAACGGACAGACGGACAGCAATCGTACAGCCAAGTCGCTAAATTTGGGGCTCGCCCCAACAATAATTTTTAAAATGGAAATGCCGTGTATAGCTCATTTTTATTTCTTCACTCTTATTGGGCTACTTCCTGTGTGATGAATTCCTAAACAGCCTAGTTTTTTTTTCACTAATATAGTTCAATATTGTTTTTATATTACACATTACTAAAAAGTATTGGATAAATAAAGTACAATGTCATACTTTTTATATTATATGGGCATGTACTCCTTGACTGGGAACAAGTATATCACTGCACTTATGGTTTTATACTACATAGTGACAATTGCGTTATATTTGTTCACAAAATTAATAATCATTGATGGAGTAAGATTGTTGTTATAGTTGATAATGTATCAATTTATTGCTGTTTAGTTTGATTTCTTACTACAATATGTTGTGTATAGCTCATGTGCATTACTTTGCAGTCATGTAGTTGACACTGTATCATGCATTCCATCGCTGTTTTTTACCAGCCGGAGCGCGCGCAGCGCGCGAACGGCTGGTACTAAGATTGCTTTACGTTTTCCGCGTCTGTTTGTTTGTCTGCGCGTCCGCACATATCACGTGCGCAATATATTACGTCATACGTTACTATGCAACTGCAGGGTATAGCAGCGTTTTGAGGTTTGCAGGCCAAGCTACAGCAAATGAGGGTAGTTTTGTGTTGCCTAGATGGCGAAAATGTGGTAGGTAGCCGCAAAGATCCTGGTTTCTTGGCATATAGCTACTAACTGGAGGCGCATGACGAAACTGCTGAGTCAGCACTTTCGCTGTACCGCTTTAGGAATGACATTGTAGTATCTCTGGCTCTACAGTTGTAGTTTAGTAGCTTGACCTAAGCTGAGTTGTGTGTATTGTACGGGAAAGGCGTCCGGCTGGTTTTTTAGACATGTAATGTCAGACTTGTTTGATTACCTACTACAATATGATGCGTGTATAGCTCATTGTCATTACTTTATTCTAATTATGCTACTTCCTGTGTGCATAATTATTAGTCACACTCTAATTGACTACAGTATATACATCATGTATATTAAATCCAGAAAGTACTCCCACTGGTACTCACTTCGCAGGTAAAACACAATGAACAGGCAACTTTGATCGCGCCGTAAGTGGATCAAAATACAGTTCATGCAAGTTTTTCTGAGCTCCTCAGGTCCATCTGCAGTGAACTGCAAGCTACAGAGTGGCAGTAAAGATGTGGGCACTATCTTAGTGGGCAGCGGGACACAACATAACTACGGGGGTTTAATGAGTTGGTATTATTATACACACTCATGTATATGAACAGAAACGAGGGCTGTTGAGAGTTGAAATGAGAATTGAGCTATACAAAAAAATAAACCACTGTGTTCTCCATCGAATCATCTGACTTCAGGGGAGGTTGGAAAGTCCTCAATGACGAACTCCTCCTCCACTTTATAGGAAGGGTACTTCCCCTTACGTGCAGTTTTCCTGTGCATACCAACACTGGTGCCGTCTTTTTCGTTGCCTGCAATGCCCAGCAGATCCCCCACTTCAAAGCTCAGCTCGCCGCGCTCAGTACCCTCATGACTTTCAATGGCTCTCACATTGTCAATAATTTCAAAGTTGCAATGTTGGCATACATACAAATAATCTCCACAACTTGATTTTGTGGTGTATGTATGTTTATACCATGCAGGTCCTACACATTTTCTCCCGAAAATGTGCTCATGGGTGCTGAACTTCAGTGGCTCCAAATAAGAGAGCATACATGATTGGTATATTAAATCCAGAAAGTATACCCACTGGTACTCACTTCGCAGGTAAAACACAATGAGCAGGCAACTTTGATCGCGCCGTAAGTGGATCGCAATACAGTTCATGCAAGTTATTCTGAGCTCCTCAGGTCCATCTGCAGTGCACTGCAAGCTACAGAGTGGCAGTAAAGATGTGGGAACTATCTTAGTGGGCAGGGGAACACAACATAATCACGGGGGTTTAATGAGTTGGTATTATTATACACACTCATGTATATGAACAGAAACGAGGGCTGTTGAGAGTTGAAATGAGAATTGAGCTATACAAAAAAATAAACTGCTGTGTTCTCCATCGAATCATCTGACTTCAGGGTAGGTTGGAAAGTCCTCAATGACGAACTCCTCCTCCACTTTATAGGAAGGGTACTTCCCCTTACGTGCAGTTTTCCTGTGCATACCAACACTGGTGCCGTCTTTCTCATTGCCTGCAATGCCTAGCAAATCCCCCACTTCGAAGCTTAGCTCGCCGCGCTCAGTGCCCTCATGACTTTCAATGGCTCTCACACTGTGTTGCTGCATAGGGAAATAGATTTAAAGGTGGTGCCCCACCCAAATTTTTGGGGGATGTTTAGGGCTACACTAAAGCTAAAAATGCAACCCAGTGATCTTCTCAATGAGATCTCATCAATGAACACCTTTTTCAAACATACAAGGTAAAGTAGCTTTCCAATTTCTTCCTTGACCCATGTAAATGCTGACTATGTAGCTACATGTAGATTTGTTGTGTGCTTTCCATAAGTAGCTGCAACATGCACAAACACGGCCACCTTCCAGTAAACTAAGCAACACACTACAAAGTTATCTTGAGATACTTGTACTAGCTACTGCTTTAACTAATACTAACATGCATTTGACAACTTCCACGCACATTCAAAACTTTGCAGATTTTGTACTCGTGTTAAAAACGTTTCCCGTGAAAAACGTAAACTCTTACACCATGTGAAATTTCCAGCTACTGTAAAGCAGTGTAGTAGAGATACATTTGCTAGTGCTTATGCGAAAATGAAAATGAAAATTTTGTATATGGTATTTCCTAACCTGTTGTCCCCCAAAGTAGTAAATGTCGTCCAGGCTGTAGAACCGCCTTGAGGCATCCACATGGCGGGTCTGCATCAGCTCATAAGCCAAACGACAAACCTGGAAAGGAAAACAAATAATTAATAAACCCTTCAAACAAGAATTTATATCGCAGTGAGGACAGTTGTGTTACCTATGAAATCGTAGCTTCACTACTAAACAGAAAGTTTAACCCCAGGGCTTTGAATGCTTAGAACACGGGTTGAAATACAGCCACGCGCACCTTTATTCAGCATTTACCCCGTAGGCATATTAAATATTCATGAGCTGACAAACGGCTGCTATCTGTTTTTTGAGAAGGGTTTGTTTATAGCTGTAGTTTATTCCCACCCTTGAAGATTTGGTTTTACATGTAGTTAGTTCCCTACTCTACATCTGCTAAGTTTCAGTTAACTAAAACAACACTGGTTTGAAAGTTACTCTCTGACAATGTACATATGAGCTCTTTACTGTACTTGTAGCTACTTAAACTATGCTATATAATGACATACTTGTGAGGAGAAGGTGCACACCAGGTAGTCACACTCGGACAGCATCTGAACATCAAATATGACACCACGGAGCGAGTCTAGAGAATAGCGCGAGCTGGTCTTACTGGCAACCTCAGTGATATCTCGGTCACTCAAGAATTCATAATCAGCATAACTGGGAAGTGTGAGGGGGAGGAGGAGGAGAGGAAGGAGGAAGAGGGGAGGGGGTAGGGAGTTGTGGAGGGTGGTAATGGAAAAGGGAGTGGTAGAGAGGGGTGAAGGTGGAGGGGAGGGGAGTGATTGAGGGTGGAGGGGGTGGGAGTGAGGAAGTGTAGGAGTGAGGAGTGAGGATGGGCGGAGTGGGTGGGGAGGTGGGAGGGGGGAGGGTTTAGGAATGGGGAGTGGGGGTGGAGATGAGGGGAGTGAGGGTAGGAGAGATGAACAAAAACAATCATGCAGACGAAAGAGGTGTACATTACCTCCAATACACACACACACACACACACATACACACACGCACACACATATACACTCACACACACGCATACACTCACACAAACACACACACACAAATATGTGTGGAAGTACACGGAAGTGTAGGTACGGCAATAGACAACATAACATACACTGCACAGCTACAATAGCTAGCTTTTAATGCTTCTCATCACTACAGAGCAAAGTCATTGTGCTAACTCAAAGCCACACAACCACAAACCTCTGCTTTGCTTCTTCCAAAGCCTTGGGGTCGTCACTGGCCAGGTACACCTTCTTCTGCACAGCCTCTCCTCTGAAATTGGCAGTGTACCAGGACTCCACCTGGCAACGATGATACACACGATAGAGAAACAGGACCATTGCTACAGAGTTGAGGTTAGGCTATGGCTAGAGTTAGAGCCTGCTACAGAGTCTCTTGCTAACATCTTTTACGAAAGTAATTCAACAGTTGGGCTATAGGGCTAGAGTTAGGACTGTGGGTATGGTCAGGAATAGGTCTACATGTAAAGGCTACTCATTGGGTGAGCGTTAGGGTTGTGGTTAGGTCATGGATATGAATATGGTTATGGTTATGGTTACGATACACACGATAGAAACAAAACATTGTTACAGAGTCTCTCGCTAACATCTTAATTAATTCAACAGTTGAGGTTAGAGCTGAACCTAGAGTTAGAACTAGGAATAGGATTAGGAAAAAAAGTCTGACATTTCATGTCTAAAAAAACAGCCGGGCACCTTTCCCGTACAATACACTCAACTGCTTTGGCCATGCTAATTGCAGCTGTAGAACTACATAACTACGGTACAATAGGCATCCTACAGAAACTGAAAAGCAATCGAACATAGTACAGCGAAAGTACTGACTCGGCAGTTTTGTCGTGTGTTTTCAGTTAGCAGCTACATGTATCTTTACGGCTGCCTACCACATTTTCGCCATCTAGGCAACACACAACTACCTTCATTTGGCCTACAAACCTCCAAAAGCTGCTATACACGGCAGTTGCATAGTAACATATGACGTAACATATTGCGCACGTGATAAGTGCGGACGCACAAACAGACAGACAAACAAACACGGAAAACATAAAGCAATCTTAAGACCAACTGATCGCGTGCTCCGGCTGGTAAAAACTAAAAAAATTGCAAATGCAAATTAAAAACATTTCTACAGTAGTCCCCCTGACCAACCTTAGTCATGTACTCCTCAACACTGTGGTACTTGGCCTCTGACTGGAGCTTGTCCGTGCGACGAACGTGGACACTTCAGGGAGACAAGATTGCAACAGCTTCTCATTACAGAAGTTAACAAATACATGCCAGTCCCCTAGAGCGCATAAATAAATTTTCTCACTCCCAAGATGGTAAGGGCGTATAACTTCCACATACACATTGGCCTATATGGTGCTGGTAGAGAATATTATGCACAGCAATCTAATTTTTGTGCTACGCATTATATAAGAAAACAAACTTATGGTAGTCTCCTAGAGCACATAAATGAAAATTTCTCACCCCCAAGAGTTCAGGATGCAGTGCAAACGGGATAAGCGTAAACGCCCTAATTCGGTTTCAGAACAGGCTCAACTGGTAATCCACCTCGCGCTCTGGAAGAGATAGCCAAAGTTTCCAAACAAAAATAGCACTTTCCACACATCCAAGCTAACTGGATGCGTGGAAAAGTGCTACTATTGTTCCTCAGATCCTGACCCGGTTCAAATGCCTAGTGTAAACGAGCCTTTCCCTTCCATATTATGTACATATATTTGCCTATGGTGCTGGCAGATAATCTATTTGTTGTACCACTGCAGCACTCTGCATGCTGGCACTACAGGCCTACGTATATGGAAGTTACACACTCTTACTCTCTCGGTAGTGAGAAAATTATATCCACGTGCTCTCGTACATGTAAGCCTAAGCTCACCCTACAATTGGATGTCTGAAATTTAGCGCACTGCGTTTGGAATCAATATAGTCCTTCAACTCTGCGTTGGGTCGAATGAGGTAGCGTATGAGGTGTCCAATGAACCAGACAAAAGGGTAGCCATGGAATGACATCAACCTGCCAGTGTAATGGAGGTCACATGAGATCTAGCCAATCAGATGACGGTAAGGAAATCTGGCAAATACATTGTGTAAGATTCAAGTGGTTCTTTTAGCAAAACATACAACAGTTGGAATCAAATATTATTCCATTACATATTTTAGTCACTTCGATGTGCTCAAAGCACTGTATTTCATACCAAAACACCTAGAGAATGTGATCTGAGGGTTAGGGTTTGGGTTTATGCTATAGAGTTCGGGTTAGGGTGAGGCCGATAAGGGATTACAGACTAGGGAGTGAGTTATGGTTAGGCTTAAAGGTGCTGTGTAAAAGGCAGCAGCTACATGTGCCAATGCAACTATGCATCGCGAACAGTATATGAGCCCCACCTTTAATCTTGGGGAACGGGAAGCAGAAATAATATGCATCACATGGGTGAGGAAGATATGTATATACATGTACATATGAGTCCCACCCTTAACCCTCGGGTGATGGAAGCATTATAATTATATGTAAATGTATATATGAGCCCCGCCCTTTAAGTTTGAGCGTGGGAAGCATATATTATATGCACATGTATATTTGAGCCCCACCTTTAATTAACCTTTTGGGCACTAGAAGCATAAATAAGTACACATAAAAACTTGGTAAACACAAGCGCACTATGCCTCGCTGACATCATCGTACCGCCGGGGGCCCTCGGGCTAGATAGCCAAGCCCCTCGGGCTAGATAGCCAAGCCCCTCGGGCTAGATAGCCAAGCCCCTCGAATACACGTGGGGACGACTATATATGCGAGCCAGTCGCAAGAATAACAGGTCAGCTGAAACGACTGCTAGGCTAGTAGCTATGTCAAAACGACTGGCATCCAGGCGAATGATATCTAGCACATTTTCCCAAGGAGCAGCCACAGCTGCGCACGAGAGAGTGGACATGCTACGTAAAACATGTGTTCTTATCGCTCAATTGTGCTGTCAGTCTCTAGCCCTCAAATCTCTGCTTACAGAGCAGCTACACAAACTGTACTAATCTAGGAACTGTACTAAGCCTTACTTACATGTATGTAAGAGCCCCACCCTTAACCTTTGGGAGAGGGCAGCATATATCATACGTACATGTATATATGAACCCCGCCCTTACCTTTCGTTGCAGGAAAAATATATTCATGTACATATGAGCCCCACCCTTAACCTTTGGGAGAGGGAAGCATATATCACACGTACATGTACATATGAACCCCGTCCTTAACCTTTGGAGCAGGTAAATGTACATGTACATATGGGCCCTGCCTTTGACCTTTGAGTGTGGGAAGAATATACATGTATATATCAGCCCCGCTCTTAACCTTTGGGTGAGGCAGCATATAGTATGTACATGTAAACACTCGTGAATAATAAATACGCTACCAAAATGAGAGAGAAAAAAGTGTAGACAGTTGGACTTTAAAGTGCTTATTCCGATGAAAATTCCCGATAGCGACCGTACGTCAGCTAGCATCCACTTATTTTTAGGGTTTGGGTTAGGGTTAGGGTTTGGTTAGAGGCTTGCTGCATACCGTTACCGGTTTAGAGCTGGCTACAGTGCCTCAATTTCAAGCTATTCACGTACTGTCTCTAACGGCTTGTTTCTTAAATGGTTGCCTACTATCGGGATGCAGGTGCTTTAACTGGATTGGGGGCACCTATTTTCATGGGGTGCATACATTCAATTAGTGCTTATTCTACACTTTGTTCATCAAACTTCTCGACGTTAGTTTTTTGACAAGTTACCGATCTGCCAGGTCTCGTGGGAAAGCCATGGGCATCTGTGGGGGGCGGGGGTTGAGATTTTCAACGGGGGGCAAAGAGAGGACTTGAACGTTGGATTTGTTTGGACCCCAGGGTACGGCTCCTGTATGTGTGTGTGTGTGTGTGTGTGTGTGTGTGTGTGTGTGTGTGTGTGTGTGTGTGTGTGAGTGTGTGTGTGTGTATGTGTGTGTGTGTATGTGTGTGTGTGAGTGTGTGTGTATGTATGTGTGTGTGAGTGTGTGTGTGTGTGTGTGTATGTGTGTGTGTGTGTGTGCGTGGATGTGAGTGGGCGTGATTGTGTGTGAGTGTGTGTGCATGTGCGTGTGTTTGTGTGAGTGTATGTGTGTGTGTGAGTGTGTGTGCATGTGTGTGTTTGTGTGAGTGTATGTGTGTGTGTGAGTGTGTGTGTGTGTATGCGTGTGTGTATACACGTGTGCGTGTGTGAAGGTGAGTGTGAGGGTGTATGCACATATGTTTGGTACAAGAGTAGAAGTCCTAATTAAGCACTACAAGTGTCAACATGAAAACAGCTGCATTTATACAACTATCTGATGTAATTTACTACAAACTTGTGCATATATAACCACAGCTGACTGCAGTACTCTCTTCTACATGTACGACACGCACCCACCAAGTAGTCCTTTCCACCCCAGCTTTTATCTCGCAGCCGTGCTCAATGGATGCTGGAGCGGATGCCGTTTTTTAATTAGTGCGTGGGCATGTAAGTCTACCCTACGCATACCTACGTCACGGCACGTGATAAGTGGTACCAGGCCTTCCCCCTCGCTTTTTCTCCACTGCTGCGAGATAAAAGCTGGGGTGGGAAGGACTGGGAACGAGGCTACCCACCAAGTTGGTTGGTTGTTTCGGCAGGTCAGCAAATAAAGGTCCCAAAAACTAGGGGAGTTTTTGCAGACAAGAGTTTAGGATTTTAATCAGGGTGAGTGATACTGGAGAGGCTATCACAAAACTAACCAGTCTGTACAGAGTTTGCAAGTGTGTTCCTTCAGGGTCAAGGAGGCCTTGCTGACCAGGCGCAATAGAAACATCAACCAGGACAGTGGCTTGGCAGTGAGTCCTATTTGGACCCCTAGTTTATTACCCCGCGCGCGCATGTGCAAGCGGGGTTAAGCAATCGGTTTTGTCCGTCTGTTGTCGTCGTCGTCGTCGTTGTTGTTGTCTGTCATAAAAAAAATTGAAAAATCTCTCAAACGGGCGATTTAGAGCCTATAACGACTTCTAAACAGAAGGCTAACGCTGAAATCCGTGATACATTAGCCTGTCTGTACCTGATACAGTAGAAAGCGGTTTTATTCTCGGCATTTCCACGCTGTTTCTGATTATCGGTGTGTTCCACCATTTTTTTTAATATGGCAAGTGGTCATGCCTTTTTTAATGTGGCAGTTGGTCACGCCTACAGCTTGAATACGGACATACGCGAGCCCTCGAGTATGGTATACGAGTCTTTTATTCAACATGGAGCTTAGAAGAGCTATTCAGATAGAAAGCATACTGGAGTATACGCAGAGAAACGCATGTATCATTACTACGGCGATCAGCCACGCCTACAGCTCGCATACGGCGCTACAGTCTGCAGGGTCCAGGAGCGCGGGGTATGTCTCTGCTAGAGACCTCTAGTTTTCATAGTTGTGCCATAGATACATGTAGTAGAGTTAGGGTTAGGGTTGTGAAGTTATATTTTTTCCCGCCTTGTATACGTTCGTAATCATTACAGTATGTTGCACAGTCACTTCCGGCACATATGAACACGTAGATGCCATTCTCTGAATCAATTCTGATGAAGATAGTCAAAGTACTGTCAAAATGTTGAATAAAGTTTACTTCTTCTACCTTCGTTGTCCAAATAGTATGGTAAACGAGTTTGCAAGAATTTGATCTCATCATATCATCGCTTATCCAGTGTCTTCGGCCATGCTCGCTCGATCGGGAAGTGCAAAGTAAGGGTTGGGTCGAATTAGCTAACCATATTAATGTTATGATGTCAATGTACGGTTAATTAATTAATTATTTATTTATATGACATTCTCACCTGAGACTCCTGTGCATGAGGAGCTGAGTGGCAGGAAGACGCTCTCCCAGCCGCCAGGGGCATACTGCCAGCGCTTGGACTCCAGCACCAAGGTCCTCTCAGTGGCGTAGGCCACGATGAAACAGTAGGCCACGTGGTGAATCTGCAGGCAGGAGAGGACAAGAGTGTTCAGGGGTTCACTTAGAAAATTCTCAAGGGTGGGGGGCGGTGGGTGGGGGGCAAATGCTCATGATTGTGGGGGTTGTACAAAGAGCTGTGTAAAGCACACCTCATGATAGGGGTGTGTGTGTGTGGTTGGGGGGGGGGGGGTGGTTGACGGTACCCAAGGGAAATTTACATTTTGAAGCAAATCGACCAATAATCACTGGAGGTTTATCATCCCTAAACACGATGTTCAGAATCCCTATATATATTATAACGCGTTTTTTTGAACTACTGTGGACATTAGGTTGCCATGCAGTACTTGTTTATTCAAATACCAGGGGGTCCACTTTAAGGCTCCGCGATTGTTTGATCTTATGCCCAGCCCCGCGTTAGAAAGGTGGGTCTGGTGCCCTGTGTATGTCAAAGTGGCAGCGTTACGTCAGTCAAGTCCCAGTTCTGGACTGGCAATGCGATTGCTGATTACAGTACTACATCACCAAATGGATATCACAGTTGCAGTATCCATATAGTAGTACCCACATGGATTCTATAACTTTGTGATATCCATTAGGGGATGTAATATGAATATAAAGCTGACACCACACCCACCTTCCTAAAGTGGCATAAGACTGATCAATTGCAGCCTATGTTAGAAAGGTGGGTCTGGTACCCTGTGTATTCAAAATGGCTGTGCTACGTCCCAGACTGGCAAAGCGATTAGTTGATCACAGCATCACCAAACGGATATCACAGCTGCAGTACCCACAGTAAGGGCCACGGAGACACTGTAGCTGTGACATCCGTCTGGGGAGGTAAAATGACTGTTTGGGGATGTAAAATGACGTAATGCTGTCCCCACTTTGAATATACAGCTGACACCAGACCCACCTTCCTAAAGTGGCATAAGACTGATCAACTGTGGAATTTCAATACACAATGTACTGCATGCCTTGCAGTACATGAGCATTTAAATTCCAGGTGGTCTACTGTAAGGCTTCTGCTGGCCCCAGTCAGTCAGACCACTACATTGTGTATGTACAAATGGTGTTTTGATACAGAAGTGCTCTTGTTGTCTGTCTGTCTGTGTGTGTGTGTCTGTCTGTCTGTGTGTGCCTGCCTGCCTGTCTGTCTGTCTGTCTGTCTGTCTGTCTGTCTGTCTGTCTGTCTGTCTGTCTGTCTGTCCAGGGTTATCTTGCTATTTACAGGGATAAACGATTGCTAAACATTGAACCCCCAAAAATACGTGCACATCTTTTCATACGGTTAAGAACTCGAATAAGACAGAGGGTGGACATATGCAGTATACGTAGAGAAGCGTTAATATGATAATTGGTCACACCAACAGTTTGAATACTACACGAGCATACGGTATACGAGTCCTTTACATACATATTAATTAATTTGATTTCAGAATGCCAGGTACACATTCAAGATAATTCCAATTTCAAGAACACCGCTGAAATATCTGTATGAAGGGCATTTACATGCAGCTAAATCCCAAATATGATTATTTTTCCCCTGAAATGAGACTTTTTCTATACAGGACACTTCACCAGCTCCCCAATTTGCAAGGTATCCACAAAAGAGGGGCTCTATTATACTTAATCCAGTTAACCTCTGCCCTTGCCCTCTAACCTCTGCCCTTTGCCCTCTAACCTCTGACCTGACAGCCGAAGCCGCACGGCTTGTTGAGTTGGCAGAGCAGCTTGCGTGCGGAGTCACAGTTCTTCGGGTGCTGCAGGTGGTGGATCCTCCTGTCCAGGAGAGAGGCTAGCTCCCGGGCCGTCTCCGCCTCCTGGCTTCTGTTCCTGAGCTTCTCCAGCCCTTGCATGTTGGCAAGCAGGGACGTGTAGTGGGACTGTGGGAGTGTGTGTGTGTGTGTGTGTGTGTGCATGTGTGTGTGTGTATGTGTGTGTGTGTGTGCAAGTGTTTACAGTGTACGTGTATGCGTGCGCGTGTATGCATGTGCACGTGTGTGTGCAAGTGTGTGTATGCACGTGTGTGTGTGTGTGCATGTGCGCGCAGCCAATAATAGTTTACTATGTACATGTATTTTATCCCACTCTGGTAGAAAGATAAACAGATCATTTGTACCATTGTTTATCTCTGGCCGAGTGAATCTTTTCCATATTTGGAATACGTGTGGTTGTGGGCTACTGTGGTATGCCATTTCCCTGAAATAATACTTGTTTGGATTTCGAAGACAAGCAGTACAAAACAATGGTTACCTGTACAGCCTTAGAGAGTTCGTTTGTGGAGCAGTGTCTCTCCAGGCTCTTCAGCCCCGCCCTCACTTTCCTGAGGAGAGGGAACGCAACTGACAGTTACATGTAATCATGTATAAACCTTTACATTACAAGTACTTAACTTCGATTGTGTTATAGCCCCGCTTCTTTAGTATCTATAATTGATTGTAGAGCCACTCACTTTTTTGCTAGGATTTCGCAATATACAGTTACAGCTACATGTACATGTATAAACCTTTAGATTACATGTGCTTAACTTTCGATTGTGTTATAGCCCCGCCTCCTTAGTATCTATGATTGATTG
>CBDBCZ010000018.1:660000-2765186 GCA_965203295.1 Nitrospirales bacterium
TCCGAGTAGGCGTGGTATATCCGGCTTATACAACATTTGACCAATCAGTGAAGTAGGTACCTAGAAACGCTGGGCTAGCATTCCCCGAGGCAGCAGTTAGTTACGATGTCATAATACATGAAAACATGAAAGTAGTATAATCAAACATGAAAACATAAATGTGGTATATGACCCTTTATACTCCTCTTCTGCTCCAATCAAACACCTTGGATGTGATGTAATGTGGTATAAACTAAATTTAGTCCTGCCATTAGGACACCTGTCTATACACTCACGTTACCAGGTCCCCGAGGTGTCCACATTAGAAGATTTCTACTGTATGGCAACAAATAGAGAAAACAATTAGGTTTGGGTTAGGTTAGGGTTTGTTTAGGGGCTAGGAGCTAACCTGGGTTTTGAGCTGGCTACAGTGCTTCATTATCAAGCTATTTCACGAGTGTGCATGTGCCTGCATTCCCTAAAAATTACATGCTAACGTACTGTCTCTAACGGCTTGTCAGGAAACGGTCTAGATAAAGTGGCTGCCTCACACATAATTACAGGACGTTAAATGGATTACCTCGTCAGGCAATTTATTGCCAGGAGACACAATGTCGGGAAAGGAATTACAAAAAAAACGAGCCACACCCATTCGCACTAAACGTAACAAAGAGACTCAGAGGATCATTAATTTTGTTGTATATAAATTATATAAAAAATCATCACCTCAAGCGGTAGACTCGTCTCTGTCGCTCTAGGTACGGGCGCAGCTTCACCACGCTGTTCCCGCAAACCGAGATGTAGCTGTGACTGGTAGTGCGCCCGCGCGTTCACCTCCATAACGGGAGTTACTGCACCGTCCGGACCGCTCTCCGCCTCCCTCGGCCACCACGTGGCTATCCATATTAGGTTCATGCTCAGTACGAGCACTAGGAGAAGAAGGATCACTCTTTCTCTAGCCTTGGCCATATTAAATTTTGCGAGAAGTATTATGACAAGCGTGCAAGGGGTTATTAACAAATTAAGCGGGCAGAGGGTGTGGCTTTTGGAACGGTTGTCACGTGCAACTACTGGGCGTGGCCGCGGACGAAAATTCCATGCTTTGCGTGCGTATGATCGTGATTGCGTAGATAATATATAGCTCTAAGGTAAATCATCAGAACGTTTGTGTCAGGACGGCTAACTTGAACTTAATTAAGCTGACTTTACCCACTATATAGTTATAGCTACTCTCAGTTGTGGTAGCTACGTTTCCACTCCTACAATCTAGCTGCAGTGTTTTTGAAAACTCTTTGTCACAAGACAGATTCTGACCACCAATCTTTCTAGATCACCAATCTTTTTAGATCACCATTGATCACGTCATGACCCCTAGGCATTATGTTGCAGGCACAGATGACCCACTGGAAAGAACAACATCATTGATGTATGACTTGCTCTATATGCATTATTCAGTCTGTTCACCACTGCAGATATCCCTTTCTTTCTCAATATTTTATACAGTAGCTGTTTGTGTGTGTATACTGTCATGTGTGTGTGCAAGTGTGTGTGTGTGTATGAGGAGGGGAGGGAACTAAATGAAACTTGTAAATATTCAGTGCCCGATAAGTAGCACCTTCACTATAGCTACTTGGGTAACAGTTACAGCATGAAGGAGAAACTTCTTGAAATGCAATTAGCATCACCGCATACGGAAAATTAAGTTTGAGTGTGGCTTTCCAGGAGTGAAAATATAGCTAGCAGGAATTTGCCATATTATTATTAACTCTGTGTATATGTACTTGGTTCATGTTACGTAAAACAGTATGAATGAAATTAATTATGCATGGGAGGTACAATGTGAACATGAATCTGCATGAAGGTATATATATGTAAATGTTGAGAAATTCTCCCAGGCCGAGACGCAGAAGGATATCCTCTCTGCAGGTGGTCTCTGAAACTGTCTCTGCTGCATGTGGGTACATTTCTGACCCATGCAGCCATAGGAGTGTTTGCTGTGCTGTGTGCTGGACAGCAGTGACAGGAATGGTTGCTGGTGTGCTGTGATTATAATTATTGCAAAGTATGTCAGCATTTTCAGCATTTGTACAGTAGCCAGCTCCCATCCTCCACTCTCCAGGGCCCACGTCGGAGGTGAAGACAGAGTCCGTGCTGTTGCGACCAGGTCTACCACGATTGGCAAAGTCTAAACTACCGAACCCAAGGTCGATGTAATCACTGGTGGAGTAGCCACTGGCAGTTTTATCAGCAGCTCTGCTACCATGCACCTGTGCTGTGTGAGCTACCTGGTGTCGATCCAGGATGCCGACCGGATTAGAGTCAGTGGCTCCAGAATGAGGGTGGCCATGCTGCTCCAGCTGTTCGCCATTTGGCTGCTCAGGTGACACCAGCTGTGCCACATGTAGGTCTTCTACTAGAGTCTCTTCGCCTGTTACGATGTGAATTGTGGAGCATAAACCAATCGAATTACTGATGGAGCCCTCTCTGGAGTGGGTGTGGCAAACGCATGACTTACAGACATAAAACCGTGCCTGCTTTCAACAATCGCTGCTTCTTCTCTGCTAAAGAACTCTATAGCTGGGCTATGCCTGCTGTTTCCAAGAGAGATGACGTGTGGTGTGGAACTCAACTCCTTATGGGAACTATAATCGTGTGCACGAACAGTAGGAATTGGTATGGGGAGCTCACTGTAGGGAGGAAGATAGCACCATCGCCATGGATACTGGGGGAGGAGTGTCTCCTGGAATCCAGTCTTGAGAATCCAGCTGGAATGCGATAGTCGTTCTCTGATGTAGCATCCCCGTTTCCATTTGGAGCTCCACAGTCTTCACCCTCTTTCTGAGGTGCCCACACAATAACGGGCTCGTCTCACCGGTGAGGGGATTTGGGAACAGGCGTGCAGCGTGGATCGACGACCCTCGGGTGTGTGATGATGTCATCGAAGGAGTGTGACTGTGGGGACACGGGTAAGGGCGGGATCATTCCAATTCCAGTAGTTCTTGGCAGTGTGTGCTGCAAAAGGGAAAGCAACATTCTAAACTTGCTGATTCTTCCAAGTTACAGTCTGCATATGTTCCATCATCAGTTTACTGATGCATACACCGTACAGAACTCATCATAGCTGTACGTATTACGTATCCCAAAGCGCTACTGGTGACCTCTCGTAATTAAAGTCTTTTCATTTTTGGCGGCTGCGGATGCTATGCATGGTAACAGCAAGTCCTCTATTCTACATGTAGGTGAATTGCGCAGTCTCCACTGACACCTTTTTTTCAAGACTAATGCGCAATAGAATTGGCAGAGGAATTGGGATATGAGGCTGTGCATACTGGCATTTCTGGTTTTTGATGAGGCCAGATAGCTAAATGCTAGACTTAGTTTGGATTCCGGGATTGTGAGAATTTTTGGTCTTGTAGCTATACACCTGAACAGCCATCCAGAACGCTAATTTAACCTAGCTACACTTATCTCAGTAGACCTATTTCTGTTTTCTGGCTGTAGCTACCTGAAGGATCATGATGTCACCAAACTAGCTGGTCGGTTGACCAAGGAGGACAGTGTACATTGCTGTTCTGTTTGGGGATGAGGCCATGCTAATACTGCTTGACTATAATTTATACATGTATAAAAACGTTAATATCTTGCAATGTCTTATTCCGCATTTCTTATGGTACTCATAAAATACCAGTAACCTAGTGTATACCTTGTTGCCTGCGTGTGCTGTGACAAGGAAGCCCATGAAAGATGTGTCACTAGACATGTGTTCCTCTCCATCGCGGAGCTGGAGCTGATGAAGTCATGCTCTAGCTCCATTATCTGCAAACTGTCCGGCACTCTGCCAAAGTAGCTAGCTCAGTGCAACGATTTTGTTTTGCTTCTTCCCTTCATTTCGTTGAGTTCTTTTATTTATTTTTAAAGCCTTGTACAGTACATGTACATGAATACAAGTTAAATTTTGGGCCCCCCATGGATTTGAGTCCCCCCCCGCGTCCCCATTTCCACGGGATATTGGGGCCCCCGTCATAAATCTGGGGCCCCCTTCCGGTTTTGAGTAATGGCGGCGGCGGCTGTGTGCAATGGCTCGTTTGACTCAGCCAGTGATTGAGTGGGCCGCATGAAACCCAACGTATACCTGTCGTATTCGGTGAAAAGATAGAGTCCTGATCCTTCAGACTATATCGTATAAGAAACGAGGTGAATTGAACTACAGCCGTGTTTGTTTGATTATGTATAAGAGGCGGGGCTATTCCAACGGGGTTATTCCGACAGTTAGCGCTTATATCTTCAGCGCACTGTGGAGTTAGGCGATAATTTATTGATTCAGTATAGGCCAATAGGACAGCTACATGCATGGCGGCTATCAGCTTCGTAACTTTTACGTACGAAACTGGATCTATACACTCCAGTGTATTAAGTGTCGGAATAGCATTAGCCCCGCTGAACCTACTATATAATGCAAGGCCCGGTGTTCCTGGGCGAGCATGAGCGAGAAGTGCAATGACTGGGACTCAGTATAGATGTGCAGCGATAGACTGAGATAAATTTAGCTATATGTGAATAGATGAAGCAGCAAGTTAAGAGGGTACAGTTTATATGAATACTCCAGTGTGCATTCCTGTATCTGTTCTCAGTCACGTACGTAGCAGAGCGGGAGCATTGGAGTTAGTGGTAGCGAGCAAGCACTGCAACATACAAATTATTGGACTGGGCCAGTGAACTTGATTATGACAAGCTAGTGACAATAGAGGCAGTATATTATATCCTGGGGCAGAATGTTGACATGCAATACCAATGTCCAAACTGCCCATGTGTAATTCACAATCTTCTCTAGCAAACTATGCTAGTGTTCTAGCAAACCTTTCTCCCGGTTGTTCTACTGACTCGGAAGCATGTAGCTAGTATAGTCCCTCTCCTTCGCTAGTCTGCCTGTTGGCCTCGTACATACTTGTGTGGTCTGGGGGTGAGTTAACAGTATAATATGTACGCGTGTGGTTAAAGAAATTTTATAGCAAGGCTACAAATATAGCACATGATGCATAGTTTTGGCACGACATATGTATAATACGTGCAGACATAAATGGAGAGCTAACTCGCTATAGTGTAGGGCTTGCTCAAGCTCACCCCAGGAGTTTTGCTTCATCATGGCATTTTTAAAATCAACTTAGTGACCAAATAATTCCCCTATCGATTAATAATTTGTGATAAGTTGTAGGTTTGTGCTTAATTAAGACCAAATAAAGGAGTGTAACTGTGCCCTTGTGTATACTCACATTTCCAGGTGTTCTCAACCTTTATCTCGTAGGCTAGAACCATAGACCACCCCTGAGCCCTGCACTGCAAAAATGAAAGGATGGTTTCAAACCAGCTGGGGTTATCTCAGTTGCAGTCTACAAAACAATGTGTATGTAAACAAGTAGATCACTTTACCACCAATTTCAGAAGAAAGGAAAGAGCCATTAGGAAAATTAGTAGCACATATCTTGTTCCTGGTCTCACCAAAGAAAAAAAGATTTAGCTTGGCTTCCTGAGTAAAGTGATCTTATTGCACTGCACGTAACTGCACATTCTCTGGTACTGGGGCTGCAACTGAGGTAACCTTATGTGGGTGTAAACAAACCACTTTATTTTTGCATGCATGGCTGTTTGCCTATCAGGTAATTCACCACATCATGTTACACTGATGTCACATTTAATTGGCCTTGTATTCGTTGACATTCATAACACAGACAGTCCTCCAACCTAGTATAATCATAGCCCATGCAGAATGTTGCCTTGCTATCAGAGTATATTCACAAACATCTGATAAGGTAGTACATCAAGAGAGGTAGTTAATATTCATAGATTCCCTAAAGTGTGAATACTGACTGTTGTTCCATCTCCTTCTGAATCTATCCCAGCTAGCCACAGCCAATAAACAGCAAAAGAGTTTGCACGTATATTATGATGTAATCTTTTTAATTACATCAATATCTCTTATGAAGGATGGCAGGCTTTCAACGCCGAAGATACCCCTTTGAACTTCGAGGAGTCGAGGCTACAGGGAAGGAAATTGGTCGAGGGGCGTATGCTTTGGTGGAGGAGTTTTACTATCGCGGTTTATCTTGTGTAGGAAAATCCATTCACCAGGAACTTGAGCCAGGACAACAAGGCAACATACTGGAGCGATTTGATGCGGAGTGTGAAATCCTTAGCAAGCTACGTCACCCCAATATCGTACAGTTCCTTGGGGTTCACTGGAAGAATGATACTCAACTCCCCGTGCTAATTATGGAGCGTATGCACTGCACTCTGGCTAGCTGCATTGATGACCACGGCATACTTCCAGAGGAGTCCAACTACTCCATTCTCCACAATGTTGCTCTTGGACTGAACTACCTCCATCACTACTTCCCCAGCCCTATTGTACATCGTGACCTCACTGCCAATAATGTCTTGTTAACGCCCGAACTGAGTGCCAAAATATCAGACCTGGGTGTTGCGAAAATTCTGAATCAGCCAATGTCCAAAATGACCAAGTGTCCAGGGACACCGCCATACATGCCACCGGAAGTTTTTTTAGATGATCCAAATTATTCCACTAAAGTTGACAGCTTCTCCTATGGCGTTTTGATGCTACATATGTTCTGTGGAAGGTGGCCATTTCCCAAAGATATCCGTGCTGTAGATCCACATGATCGGACAAAATTCATCTGTCGTAACGAGATTGAGCGACGTCAACAATATCTCAGTGATATTCCAGCCACACACCCCCTCCTGCCATTGATGCGAAGGTGCCTCAGTGATCACCCCGATGGTCGACCTGATATATTTATAATTCTCACCACTGTCCAGAATTTGTTGAGCCATTTTCCTCCTGCATTTCAAGACAGACTTGAAGCTTTTGCACGAATCAAAGCTGATACCAATGAGAAGGCTGTTCTAAATGAGCGAGTTTCGAGCCTTTTAACAGAAGTTAAACAAGCACAAGACCGAAATGAGCGACTTGTTGCAGAAGTTGACAGACTTAGTGATCAGCTTGGAAGAAAAACTGTTCTTCTTAGAGCTAATGATTCTACCATTGCTGAACTTAGTCGCCAACTTGCATTCAAAAACAGTTTTCTAAAAGAGAAGGAATCTATGATTGATATCTGCAACAAACAACTTCAGCAAAATGCCCACACCATTGATAGTCTCAGACGTCAACTCGCTAGCTTCACACGTGAGGTTGCTGACCTGTCCAAAAGAGTGCAGGAACTCTCTGATGAAAACACTGCCTTGGAAACAGCAGAAAGAGAGAAGTTTCAGTTGCAGATTTCGAAGGTACGTAATGCAATAGTGCTTTTTGTTTCTTAGATTTTCACAAGAGGGTGAATACTTAATTCAAAACTGCTAGCAATAGCCCTCCATGTGGTTCAGTGAAAGGAAGGGGTTACCTGTTCTTGTATCCTGTTTGTTAGCGTGTGCATGAAACTTAAGGCGCATGTGTGCACTCCAGTATGTACTTTGACCTGTGACCCGTTTAAAGGTGAGCGAATGTAAATTCTGCAGTATTGTGAGCATACTAATCCTTTCACAGGACCTGTATACTGCATCCAAGGAAGGCCATAGCCAAGTTGTCCAGTATTTACTCAACAAAGGAGCTAATCCCAACTTTCAAGAAGAGGTAAGATGTGAAAGTGTGTTCTGTAATTCATAATCACAAGGATCACAAGCTCCCTACAGTGTTCAATCATTATTGTATAGTCTCTATTAATAATCAGAACGTCCCTTTGAATAAAGAATACTGCCCACACCACCTACATATAATTAGTGTTTGCCAGAAGCATTAAGTATGCATTGCGCTAATGGAAGTATTTGGTAAATCATACCGCAACATTTGCCACGATTACAAATGACTAGATGTGCAGAACTTGCCTATAGCCAGTATAGCTAGCTAAGTCTGTGTATTGCTTCTAGAGACCCCTGCAGAGATGGTAAACAACATTACAGCATTTGTCAATGACTTTCTGTTATGCTTTGCAGCTGTGATGTTATTTAAGATGTGGCCGTCAGAAGCAGGGCGGCAGGGGCGGCCTGAGCCGCCCCACTTTTTATGCCAATTTTTTTTCGTATGCGCTTGAACTTTCGCGTACCACAGCCCCACTCGCGCGCAGCTTACGAGTGGGGCGTAGCCCGCGACACTATGAGCTGGCTGTATGCTTTATCTCAGCCTGTATGGAGTTTTCTTTACGTAATGTTAGTGCATGACCTTCAATGTAGCGAGATGCAGCGAGAGCAGATTCTTTACCGCCGAAAAATAAGTCTCAAATTTTTTTTCCGCGCTTCACGCGCCACTCTCAGCCGCTGCACAGCCTCTGACGTCACGCCCGATGGCCGCTCCACCTCTCGAGAGCCTGCTTTGTAATCACGAGCTGTCAATATTTCTACCTGTCCCTTAAGGAGCCTGGCTGCTTTGTAATTTTGTGTCAGCTATATTAAGTTATATCTGCAATGCACATCTTAAATAACATCACAGCTGTAATTAGAGTAATAATATGAGTTTCAGCTGGTTTGTTGGATTCTTTTCCAATAGAATGGGTCCACTCCACTGTCTATAGCCGCTGAAAGAGGCTACCCTGAAATTGTTGAGATGCTTCTTACAGCTGGTGCCAGCACAAAATGTGTATCAAAGGTATGTAAGCTACTACAGTAGCTGCTGAAGTATTAGTATAGACCAGCTACAAATCATTCATAAAGGTGTTATGTTCTTTTGATGGACATTTACCTCTATGCAATAGTGCGCATGTTTTGACTGGTGCTGAGATTGACATGGATGCCTATATACGTACTTGTTCACCATGCACAGAATGGTGAGACAGCTCTGTACTATGCCTGTTGGAAAGGCCACAGCCAAATTGTGGCGTTACTTGCCCAAGCAAGAGCTGATGTGAATCAGCAGAACAAGGTCAGGGAGGTTGATGTGGTGCACATAGAAAGAAGCACACCTTGTACATACAAAAGAAGCCCAGGTGTCTGTTCCTAATCTGTTAAATATACAGCATCCTCGACATAGTCTCGTGGGCCAGCCCACTTCCGCTTAGAGGGAAGGTGGTCTGGGGAATTGCCATACTGGCATACGTCCTACCGCTGTCTGGAGTGCGATCCAATCACAGTGCAGTATTCAGTCACATGATATATGAAGTATGCAATTAACGAGAAGATTACGCGATGGCCGTATTACTATGTAGGCAGAAGTCACTTATTCGATAGCGATATTAAGCGACGAAGAGATCTATTGACAGAAACATTTGTTGAGCAAGAGCAGAGCAAACAGACTTTACCGAGTGAAGCGTCATAAGTTGGAGTGTAGCAGAGATCGAAAGAGTGGCTGCAGCGGCTGCTAAGAGCAAAAGCTTGTTTATCAGCCTCCCTTCCTAGTCCTTTCAGCTTTGCGTCGAAGATCTTCCCCCACATTGGTAAAGAAGCGTCACTGCACAGAGCTTTTCTGTCTCCCTGCGAGGTCTTGCAGCCACAGCCAAGCAGAAAACTTCTGATTCCATGCGCCGCTTGCACTGCCGTACTAAGTACCACAGATAATATAGCTCCGTAACAAAGCTCTACGGTAGTACAGCAATAGACGATAGCCACTCATAAACTCACACGCGGTAATTATCCCACGCTAACATGTAACTGTTGCGCAACTAATTAAATTCTGGAGCGACGTATGCCAGTATGGCAGCTCCCCAGACCACCTTCCCTCTAAGCGGAAGTGGGCTGGCCCGCGAGACTATCCTCGACATTGCATGCCAGAGGGCACACTCAATCACCACACATTTGTTGTCATGAAAAAATGACAAAATAATATGTACTGACTCCCAACAACTACTACCGCTGTTTCATTTACAGAGTGGATCCACACCCATTTTTGTTGCTTCCCAGAATGGCCACACTCACATTGTGGAGACACTGCTCAACAACGGAGCCAATCCCAACATCCAAAAGGAGGTGAAAATTAGCATTCTGCAGTCTGCAGTATAGTATAACCCCATGGCAATGTATATTTTGTAGAAAAGGATTTTTGAGGGTGCTATATAATTTTCAAGAACTTGTCGCGTTTTTTGCGTGCCTAGGTGGTCATAAGGTTGCTTTTTGTTCTCATGTCTGTCTGTTTGTGATTTTTTGTGTTGCCGAGATGGGAAAGAAATTAAATAATGACATTCTCTTTTGTTCTTGCGATGTGCTAGCTGGAGTATTGCATAATAAAATTGTCAATTGTGTAAAAGCCTGTTTGACATGTCATCATTGACTGCTAACTCACTGCCATACTTTATCTTGTACGTAAATCTTTTCCCCCTATCAGAATGGTGCCACTCCTCTGGTTGTAGCTGCGGAGAAAGGCCACACTGAAGTTGCTGAAAAGCTTCTCAAAGCTGGTGCTAATGCAAAACTTCAGTTACAGGTACCATGCAGAATTTATTTAAGACCTCTGTGTTTTTGGGGGGGGGGGGATTTTTTTGCTGTTGTTTTTCTGCTTACTAGGTTCGTAACTTTAGTATTTACCCTAATGCATTTGCATGATTTTTACAATGAAGTATTTGTGCAATATAATCATTTCTGTTTGGGGGTCTGTGATATTATATAATCTGACAGGCGTAACTTGGTAACCATACCCTATCGGTAACAGTACATTGGTAGTATAATCACAGAAACACTTTCTTTAGGGTGGAGAGACTGCACTATTTTATGCCTCGTGGAAAGGTCATGACCAAATTGTGCAGTTGCTTCTGGAAGCTCATTCTGATGTGAACAAGCAAACTAAGGTGGAGTCAGTAGAACCATTTCAAGTTAATGTAAAGTGTATAATACAGCTATATGTAATAAGCTACCTTTGTTTCGATCACCTATACGCATTTGCATGCATCAAGAAATAAGAAATAGATAGTAGAACTTCAATAATTTGGAAATCTTAGTTTAGATTAAGTTTTTGCCAAATTTTTTTGTAATGTAATCGTAAAAGTTCACGTATAGCATCGATATAGCTATATTACATGCTGTGTAACAAGACTTTTCTAACATAGTTTTGATGGCTGCATCTTCTAATATGGCTATGGTACTAGTACTGGGGAGACAGGAATTTGCTTCAACAAGGCACATGTCTACAAGCAGATCAATAGTGCTCATGTATTGGTGGAGACCATTTTGTCAGAGAGAGTTTGTGACGCTACTCAGCGTGAGCACAGTTTAGCACTTTAGTCGTGATGAGACACTCGTGAAGCTTGTGAATCTTCCCTTAGAATGGGTCAACTGCACTCTCTATTGCTGCTGAGAAAGGCCACACCAAGGTCGTTGAGCTTGTTCTCAAAGCTGGTGCGAACACAAAACTTCAATACAAGGTAGGAGTTCATAAGAATGAGCCCATAAGTTGCAATGTTCTACCGGAGACATTTATCTCTTCTTAGGGTGGAGAGACGGCACTGCACTATGCATCTTCAATTGGACATAAACAAATCGCCCAGTTGCTGATTGAGGCTGATGCTACATGTGTGAACCAGCAGAAAATGGTAGGTTTTACTGCTATTTCTGTTCTTTCTGTTCTTTCAAATACCTTTGATCCTATGCATGGACAATTCTGGCCTTGCCATTGTACAGGATGGTGTTACTCCGCTGCTTGTTGCCTCGGCTAAAGGCAACCAGCAGGTGGTGGAAGTTTTAGTTCATAAAGGTGCTGAGATCAATCTTCAGGACAAGGTAGTGTGAAACAATAATTTTACACAATACTAGCATAACAGAAAATAGAAGCAGCAGAAATCTCAATCACTAAGATTTTGCACATGCAACCAGTACTTTATTCATTTCAAACCACGTGCTCTGCTTAAGAATTATGCCTTTTGATTTGAAGAAGCTCTCCTACTTGTGTACAAAAGTAGTCAAACTATGTTTTGTATGGTCATGGCCCACTACTCTGTACCACCCTAAAAGCAATATTTGAATCTGTTTATTTTTTTTACTTCAATTTTCAGTTCCTTTTTCTTTTGCCTTTTATTTCTCATTGAAAATTGTCGTAATTTATTAAAAAGTGATAAATGAATCTGTGCTGAACTCTCTAAGCCTTGTTCCTCACTAAACATATGTTTGTGCATACCACTCTGAATACTCCCTCAAATTTAACTGTAGCTTGGAGTTCCAGGTGAAAAAGCCTTCACAGCTCTACTGAATACCTACCTCATTCCCAAGCTCCTCCATTCCAGTAGCTTTCTCTTCACATCTTGTATAAGTTGCCTAGCCTATTACATAGTGTAAAATAGTGGCTACAGCCTAGCAATGTGATTATAACTGGATGTATTAGTAATCTATGCACATGCCTGTGAGTGCATGCTTAATAATTCCTAATAATAAAATTATTATATTAAATTAGTTACATACATTATGTCATGCACATGTATTTATACACATAACCATAGAATGGGTGGACTCCCCTCATCTGTGCTGCCAAGGAAGGCTATAAAGATGTTGTTAAAATTTTACTGGTGGCAGGAGCTAACCCAGACATTCAAGACAAGGTGGGATGCTTCTGCTTTGTAGACTGTACACTTGGCAAACACGTTCATGATACTTAGTGTCATGTACGATTAAAAATTTATAGAAGGCTACTAGTACGTACCATGCAACTGCATGCAGTAATACATGTGTTGTAGCTAGCAAACATATTTTTGTTGCCCTTAGCAGTATATCCCAAGGAAAACTTCTGGGCAGATGTCTACATTAGCTCAGAATATAGTTTTTGTACCCTAAACACTCCTCTAATCTATAGCAGTGAAAACAGGGTAGCTTGAAATAGATTGTACTGAAGTACCAGCTTCGTTAACCAAATATTTGTTTTTATATTTGACACTTTCTACGACTGTATGTTTGGCAGTCCTGTGTAGAATCGAATATTTCCGTCGTATAATTATTTTGATCAAAGTTCTGACTTTGAAACATGAATGTACATTATGCTGTGTAAATGCGTAAGTAGTTGCTACGTTTACAGTGCATTTGAATTCCGTCCTTAACGGACGTTCAGAGATATTGTGTTTTAAATGCAGAGATGTGATCGAAATACACGATGGAATAATATTCCATTTCTACATTGGACTGCCACAATTGTATTAATGTCTGCTATCCTCATTTGCTAACTTGTATACAGCCTGCTAATGACTCTTTTTCTATATATCTCTATAGGAGAACGAGACTGCCATTATGAAGGCAGCTAGATGTGGCTATACTGGGGTCGTCTCTCTACTGCTGCATTATGGTGCAAATACTAAACTTACAAATATGGTGTGTTAAATATGCATATTCTTAGAAATTTTGTGTGCGTAATTCCTGATTTTCTGAGGTCTGTAATGTTCTTTTTGTGAGCCTCTATGGTGAAAATGCAGTACCTTGTTGGTATGGTAACATTTACTAGTAAAGTACAGTGCTCCAGGCCTAGAGAGTGCGTTAATGCTACTGCACGCATTAATTTAACCATGCCACTGAATCCTCTCTCACTCCACTTGCAAATTCTGATAACTCATAACCTGGAATGAATTAATGTTACAGCCATAGCTGATCTGAATTTTGTATGACTGATTGATGATGCTTAGTGACTCTTATCTAAACTGTGTGTTTTCATTATATAGGATGGGTCTTCAGCTCTTTTTATTGCTTCTCAGCATGACCACATGCAAATGGTTAAACTCCTACTTCACAAATGTTCTGATGTTGGCCTCCAGGTAAATGTACAGAAACAGAGTTTTTAGCGTCTGGATACCCCTCTTCCTTCCGTAATAAATTCCTACCTGCATTTTGTGTAACAATATTTTTAGCATGTAGTTGGTCCAAAAATGAGGATAGAAAAAAGCTCCCCTTCTTTAGGGAAAGCCTTGGAACGAAGCTAACACTAAACTGGTACTGCCTTTTAAATTATCGTATAGATCATACCTTGCTTTAGGAATATATACAACTACACTCAGTGTTCAAATTTCATGCATTCCTACAAACCCCATAATGGAACCAATGCTTTTCATTGCATTTATAGAATCAAGAAGGTATACAAGAAAACCTTGAAGTTGACCAAAGCTCTACAGGTATGTAAAAATGCAGTGTATATTGGATGCTGCACATCATTATTCATAGAAAATGTGTGCAATTCTTGACTCCTGTGTGCAATTCTTGACTGTGCACATTGACGACATGGGACAGAGTGAATGAGCTAGGAGTGTCTGGATGGTTGGGCATGCAGTAAATTGCCTCATTCATGAAACTTAAGTTTCTGATACACATAGCTAGTGAGCAAAATTAGCTCACAATACTACTTACCTTAGCTGGGTTGCTGTAAGTTGTATTGGCTGTCAGTCCTTTACTCTTGCTACAGCTGCTATGACAGTTTTTACCAACTGTAATTGGTATTTCATAACTGGAAAGCCTGCATGTATGTTGATGCTAGTTATCCAGTTCCTATATCATGACCGTTTGAGCCTTTATCGCGCTCTGTATCAGCAACTATTGCATGTTACAAAGCCAGATATTATTGTTCAATTAAGAGTGTCTGCTGTTATAGCTATTACCATTTATGTATTTATTTTTATCTTATTTGTGATTGTACATAAGTGAGCCAATTTGTTTATATGTCCAGGTGTCCAAGCAATCGCCACTCCAGATTCAGAAGCTAGTGCAGCATATGAAATAATAACATGTGCATTAGTACTTCGCAATAACTGGAGCTATTTGTACAAACATCTGGACACAAGTCTTATCTTGCAACCCTTACTTAACGGTGGCATCATCACTGAGGATTTACGAAAGCAAGTGCAGTCATATGTACAAAAGTGTGCTCAGAATGTGGTTCTTATGAAGAGTTTTTTGAGAAATAGAGTTGCAGCTCGAGCACTAAATATTCTGATAGCATCAACTGGAGAGAAACATATTGGACAGAAATTAACTGAAGGTAAACTTGTGTATTTGTTATGTACTCCAAAGCATTTCAAAGGTTTTCCATAGTTAAGTTTTACCTATCCAGTATTGGCTACTGCAGATACACACTAGCTACATGCAGTTACCCTATAATTGTTATAAGCTGAAGATGAAATATAGCAATTGTAGAGCTTACAAACCTCTTACTTCTGTATCCACTTAAGGTTGTGTAGAAACTGATGAGGAGCTCGCCACAGGAATGATGTTAGTGTAGAACCCTTAATGTAGCAAGATCATATGAGAGCTGCTTCTTCACAGCCACTAATTATGATTAGTGCACAAACCCCGTTAGCCTCTTGTTCCTTAATAGTCTACATGATACCTATTCCCATCTGTACTATTATTATGCAACCTTCTGGTAACTACCTGGCCTTTTGGAAACTTTGGCCTAGAATAAGAATGTATTTATTGTATTGTTGAAGTTTACGGTGAGCCTGTAATAATAAGGAAACATAAAGCTTTCAGCTGCTGGCATTACTGTATTCAGAATCTAATAAAATTACAGATGTAGCTTAACCATTATTTCTGGTTTCCATTTACCTTCGATTGGACAATGGGGGCTGCTAAACTTTGTGGTGAATTGGAACCTCCACTAGTGGCCAGTTTAGTACAGAATGCATGGGAAGAAAGTGCTGTATACAAATGTTGTCTTCTGCAGATTGTAAGGAGCAACAAAGTCTCCTGTTGAGTGGTCAGCGATCCCAGCCTACACCTATCTTTATAACCCACTCCTCCGACTTCTCTGACCTCTCAGAACTTTTTCTTCGGGCTCTCAGGAATATTTTTGGAGCATTTGAGCAAGAGTCATACCCACTGAATAAGCTGAAGTCAGTTCTCTCTTCACTTGTCTTACCACTAGGTGATTGCAAGGTAGTTGCACTTGTCGAGCCTAGTGCTTATGCTGATGCTCATACTATTCAAGATTTTGCCAGGCTTATGGCTCCGTACTGGAACTGTGTTAGTACAGACTTACTCCAGCTCCTTGTTGAAGAGTCAGGCTGCACCCTAGCCATGACCAAACTAAAGGAGTTCATTTCCACTAGGAAAATGAGCGCTGACTTAGTGCTTGCCGCTCAGCCCTTCACAACCAAGTCTAATCCAGATGGTTCAGGCTTGTCTCCTGGGCACACATCAAGTCACTCCTCATCTCTACAAGAGCTTCAGTCTCAGCAACCAGCAGTCTTTGCAAAGCTTCCTGAGCATCGTGCAAGTGCGTTCCAAAATGCTGTCCAAGTTTCAGTTGAAATAGCTAAAGCCACGCTTCATGTCACAGACTATGATTGCATAACCCTAGCTGTGAGTGCATTCTTTGACTTGCCATGTGCTGCTCTAGTCTACTGTGGGTGCTCACAGAGCCCACTTGTAGTGTGCTGGGAGATCTCTAGGGAGCTGTTGGCTTATATCCGGCCAGTCTATCCTAGTCAGAGCAGCCACACTTTACTTGCGGAGCAAGGGATTACTGGGCTTGCTGTGTCAGATGAGATCAAGTACAGGTGTCCAAGCATCAAGGTGAATACACTGCACTGCAAGATGTAAGTATTAATAAGTACTTGTGTTAAAACAGCACTTTGATCAGGAAAGGTATCACACTTCAGTTTCTGATATTCATAACCCTCCTAAGAGGTGAAATGTTTTTGACTACACGGATAGGTATTGTGGGCCTGGAGGTTACTCCACATTCCATGTTCCAATATTAAGCACATTGCATAGGGTTAGGTTTAGTAGATTAGAGTGACAAAATTAATATCTATTCTTTACCCATTGGCGAAGTGCTGGCAACTTATACATGTGACCAATCCCTGAAGGTTAGCTATGAGTTTTGAGTCACTTGAGCTCAGCAACAGTAACATGGACTGCACACAAACAGTATGTTTTGGAATGTGACAAGTGGCAAGGGCCATTGGAAGAAGGAGTGAGGGCCGAGATTAAGAGTAATGTTGGAACGAGAATAGAGGTATTAGAATATGTAAAGTGACCTCCACGTCTGCTGTAGCTGAGGGCGTGGGTTCACAGCCATGTACAATTGCCACTGTTTCTTGATGTACTCAATGTTCTATGCGTCTCAATGATTTCATAGGAAGTGAGATTGATGGAAGCCTCTTTCTATGGTCTGGTTGACAAGATTCCGGACCTTCTGACTTGTGCAAATGTGGATGTGTTGAGGCTTGTAAGTATTGTGTATATCTTTATGAAATGTGAGCAAATAGTGTGTTACTAACGTTCATACACTGAAATCCACAAGGGCGGCTGGAGGTTAAATAGAATGAGCTACATTCAATGCACCTCCCAATTTGGATGCAACACTCAGTGACAGCAATACTAGGTAAAATGAAAAGTTATTACTTTCAAGACCAATTATGCAATTGTATGTATACATTAAAACAGTAGATACACTGTGCTATTGCTTTCCGTAACTCCTCACAGTAGCGCATCAGATCAGTTGTTGAAGGTCAGCCATTGTTGAACTTTAAAAAGTGCTACAAACTCCGATTTGGAAACATTCCTCCCTATGAGATAAAGTGCATAATTATAATTATGTACGTAGCACAGTGGATGATGGGCAATAAAACATTACCGTGTTCATTTACTTTCTGGTATAGGTGTTGTACATGCTACATACATTTTACTCAGAGCGAATACAGTTGCATAAGCATTATAGTTGTGTGTAGTGCTAGGCGGTATTGCGATATCGCAATAATATTGCAACATTGACATAATGTGATATCTAATATTGTAGTTGCGATGTGCATGCATAAGCGAACACCTGTTCTGACAGAAAAGAAAAAAACGTCGAGGGCAACCAAAAAAGATTTGAGATAGATAAAGATGCTGTCAAAAGGGGTGCTTCTGCAGATTGTCTGGTGAGCAAGCCAGTGTCTGCCTGTATGCCAAATCTGTCATGTACGCATACAATTAAAGCATGCTGACACCAGCAACTTCTACTTTTGTGTGCAAAAGCACCACCTAAGCAATTCAGCTTAATCATATTGTAGAGAAGGAAAGGCTTTGTTGATTACAGCCAGTTTGTTACCCTACCACAAAGCTTGCTTGTGAGCTTACAAAAGCTATTATTTATTATCTAGCTAAAGATTTGTGTTTGCATACTCAGTTGAGCTATCCAGGCTTTGTTGTATGGTCAGCAAATAAAACCCACAGTATGAGGCACAAATTATTTCATTAATATCATAATCAAATTATTTCATTAATTTTTTATTAAAATTCTGAGTGAGAGCTAGAAAAACAGGCAGCTGTTGAGTTCTCCGGCACCGCTGATCTATGGACCTCTGGAACATTAGCACAGAGCTACTGTCTATGTCTTTCTGAGGACCATACAGGAGAGAATATCACTCTTTGAGGTGCTCAGTTACTGGAACCTCAATGCAACAAAGTTCTGTTTCAAATGCAAAGCTTGCATGTGCACTTCTCCATGCACTTGAAGTGGTTATGCTCTTTTAGGCATCCCTTAGACTTTGCAGTGTAGAAAGCTTTTGATGACTGTACTTACATGTAGAGTCCCCAGGGTTTGTGAAGTTGACCAGCAGGTCATACTAGCTACATTCTCTCAGAGTTGAATGGACCTTGCAAATGCTCAACATTGGATAAAGCTACTACTCCAAAGCTGGTTGTGTGCCGCGTTGGAGGTAATCACTTACCATGCTTGAGAGGAAAACTGAATTCAGTAATAGCCACTCTTGTTCACGTGAAGGAACGTATGACACTCTTTCAGCTGAAAAGAGCAACACCATGATTTTTAGCTGTCTGTCTTTTTCATTGAGATAATAGAAAATGATTCCAACTCAGCTCTGTCCAGCCTATTTACCTAGCCAAAAATGTTTTTCTTTGGCAGAGTCAACACCCCCTCCCCCCAAAAGAGAAAAAGAGTTGATTCTCAGGATGTCTGAGGGGCAATGTGATACAACTTCACTCTCCACTTCTGAACAAGTAGCAAAGGAAATGGGCACATACTTTCATCATCAAATACTTGATATCAAGTCCCCTCCTCTTGAATCGTGGAAAGCAGGAAAAGCAATTTCCAACAGCTACTTGGCAGGCTTGCTCACAATTATTTGTGTATCTGCACAATTAGTGTCCCCTGAGAGGGAGCTTTTTGTGCTATGTGGAACATTGTCACGAGCTCGTTAAAACCAAACTAAGTTGACCATCTTGTGTATTTAGCTACAAATTAAAAGTAATTGTTTTTATATGTACATAATTTTGTAAGTTGTAACATTTTAGTAATTGACATTAATTTTAGCTATGTAATGTTTGTTTGCTATCTACAAGTCGTCAAGTTTTTGAAATTGCCATGGAAACAAATTAGTACTTTTCAACGGGTAATTTCAGTAACTACATTTTAATATTTTTATTAAGATGTGGCATTACTGTTGCCTGTATATCATGACAGTATATTATTGCATTTTCAGCACTATTTGTGTCAAAAATGGTGTCTACAATAACAGTTGCTCTACTGCAGTGTCTGTACAACACTATTATTAGTCTGACTGCCTCTTTATGATCAGTTGACTTTTAGAGTTAGCTAATTAGGAAACGTGCTTCGCTGGCTCTGTGAATTTTGGTTAAGCACCAGGCTAACAAAGTGAATAAATGACCCACTGCTTGGTGTCTAGAAGAGCATTACTGAAGTTGTGACCCTTGATACACTTCTTTAGTGATGATTCACGCAATATAACCAGGCTTTGTTTCACCCAGACATTCTAGACACCCGTGTATTTGATTCATTATTTGAGACTTATGTGCTTGGTCACACTCTTTGTCTATGAGTGTAATCATGTACTAAGGCCTTGTTTACAAATTCCTGTGCTACATATTCAAAGGTGATCCAAAGATATTGTTCAGTGGCATATTTTTGTTGACACACATCACTCTGAAATAGGTATGATTAATTTTCATAATATATAACTGTGTACAAAAGTTAACGGTGCATGCGATCAACAATCTGTTAATTATTTCTATATGCTTTTATCACAGGGAAGTGTCACATCACTTTATGCTGCCTCTCAGAATGGCCACAGTCAGGTTGCGAACTGTTGCTCAGCAAAGGAGCTGATGTCAATATCCCGATTCAGGTACGGTATCTCTATGTTATAAACTCAGTATAAACTAAAGAGTACATACTTGTAAACTACACCTCCTAAATTTCAACCTCACCCCCTACCATTTAACTAGCAAGCCACTTACTATTCACACACTGCTGTATACATGTCTAGGGCATAGGCTATTCAGAAACCACGGCCGCAATACTTTTTGAGATATACCTTACGATGCTAATGCTAGTCTGCCTGCATGTTGATATTGCTCTTGACTTTGTAAGTTTGTGAACACTCTTCACTGGCTCTTGTCAACCATGGGGCTAACAGAGGTAGATCATATCCCTGTTGATAGTGTCTAGAAGAGCATTCATGAAGTAGCGACCATCGATATATTTTTTTGCAGCTGATGACATAATCTAATTGCATTTGCTCATTTATTCCATTAGTAAATTCATGTTATTACTCTGAAGTCTATAACCTAACCATTTATTGTGTCCTGATATTGTGGTCAATTGCCCTTTGATTTGTAAGTAAATTTTCTATTCAGAGACTGTTCTGAGATTTACTTATGCTCTTGGTTTATGTATGAGTTTGTAAACATAAAGTTAGGCCTGAGAGGGATGTCATATGATCATATGATCATTAACTGTTTACTAGTTTGTGTCATGCATATTCAAAGCTAATACAAAAATTCTTATGATTGCCAAATTGATATTTTTGTCATGACCAGTAAAAGTAAAGGAGTGTGAAGTTTATGTTCTGATGATTATGTCTGTATGCTTTCATCATGGAATGGTACCACACCACTGTTCATTGCCCTGAGAAAGGCCACAGTCAAGTTGCTGAACTACTGCTCAGCAAAGGTTAACCTCCCAACCTCCCAAGAAAGGTGCAGTATGTTGCCCTCAGTAGATGTATTTTAGGTGAAAGCTGTTAGGCTGGTGCCGTGGTGTCTTAAGTAGCTCATGTCAAAAGGGAATCTAAGTTGTACACAGTGCATTCAGTGATCTTACCTACGTGTTGATGTTCCTCATGACTGTGAGAGTGTGTCAACCATGGGGCTAACAGAGCTCTGTACGGTTTCTGAAGGAGAAAGTTGATGGTACACCTCTTTACTGATGATTGCAATGTGAAAATTTGAGTTCGTGTTCATTTGAAATCGACGAGTTTGATATTGTCTCTTAATTTTTTACTTTGTGAACTTTTGTCATAAGTGGAATTGTGCTGCAGTAACATTGAAGGTGCTTGCGATGTACGTTCTAATGTTTATGCTTTCATCACAGGATGGTGCCACACCACTGCACAGTGCTTCTTACAATGGCCACTGTCAAGTTGCTGAACTACTCCTCAGCAAAGGAGCTGATGTCAACCTCCCAGTGCAGGTATATATAGTGTTTTCAAGAGCAAGACATTTGCTGGTGTAGGAATAGAAAAGCTTTTAACCGATACAAAGGAAACTGTTTGAAGGCTTGTTTGAGGAATTTCAAAGGTAATCATTTCTAGAACATTTCCCTTTGCTTTATAAGTAAATTCTCCTATTCACAGGCGTATGTAGGACCTCTTTGTTATTATAGAATGACACAATTTCATTTCGATGCTTCGATTATTAAACTATATGTTACGACAAATCATACTTAAATGCATGTGATCCCCCCATGAATCTGATAATTTGTAGGTGAAAGGAAATGTTCTATGCCGCATGTAGGACTTCTTCGTTATTATGGAATGGCACAATTTCATTTCGATGCTTCGATTATTAAACTATATGTTACCACAAATCATACTTAAATGCATGTGATCCCCCACGAATCGTAACATGGTTGTTACTTTGTGAACTTTTGTCATAAGTGGAATTGATCTGCAGTAACATTAAAGGTGCTTGCGATGTACGTTCTAATCTTTATGCTTTCATCACAGGGTGGTTTCACACCACTGCACATTGCCTCTCAGGAGGGCCACAGTCAAGTTGCTGAACTACTACTCAGCAAAGGAGCTAATGTCAACCTCCCAAAACAGGTATAGTATTTTTCAAAAGCAAGACAATTGCTGTAGTAGGAAAAGATAAGTTTTAGGCTACCTTTTTAGGGCTGCCTAAAAATATTATCATAATTATAAGCAATGTCTGAAGGGCCATGTTCTGCCGGTTTGCCTATGTTATCGAGCTTAATGCACGTGAAGCATAAAGTGTGAAAAATACTTTGAAAGCTGTTGTATGTGAAAACTGTTAATACAATATTATCTCGGTTACTATATGGCTGTAGCATTTTGTTGAACTAAAAGTGCATGCAAAAAGTTAGCAGTCTTTCCTGTGAAGTAAAGTGTATACATTCAGTGATGCTAGCACAGTCAGCATCAACGTGCGGGTAGGCTAGTAATGGCATCATACAGACACAGCAGAATGGCGAATTTCATTGTACCCAACACTTTCCACACGGAGTATCTCATGCAACTGAGTTTGCCTTGCGGTGATTGGCATGTATGGAGTAATACAACTGCACTTCCAGTACAAGTAGTAGTTATTCTCACTGCCACATAAGCGGGACTTTCAAAGAATCTATGTGTCTGCGTTTGGTGGTGGTTACCGTGCCAGACTGACCGGAATTACCCCGTGACTGGAAATACCCCGTGTTACCTTAGCTATATAAGTGATTGGGTGTCTGAACGGTGGAGTTGTGCGGACACGCAGCAAATTTACCTCATTCTCTGGGCCTTTCTGTTTTCCTTTGTTATGGATTATGGGCTACTTTTGTTCACTTACTATGAATAATAGCATAGGCAGAAAAGCCTTGGAAATGAGGTTTATCACATCCGGACAACCCCTATCGTCCGGATGTCCCCTCACTTACTCTATTGGAGGCAGGCAGCTATTCTTATTTGTGACACTAGAAAATACAATACATACAATGTATGTACATAGAGATTATTTGCAATTCAATATGGAGTACGGTACTAGCTACTCCTTAGTAATTTACCACCTCCCAAAAAAACGCCCCAAAACAAGTTACAGAAAAAGCACTCTGTCAAAAAGTGCAAAAACAAGTCATGTAGGGATGCATTTACACCGAAAAACACTTCCCCAAAAACCAATGAAACAAGCGACAATGCACACCACAATGCATGCACGGAGTACCCACTCATCACACATTCCCAAGCACAAACCAAGCAGAGCAATTCCTCACAACATCAACCAACATGCAACACACTCAACAAAGTTGACAACACTCAATCTACACTTTACCAAAATAAACACACCCACACAGACCTCTCCTACAAGAACCTGCGCACACAAACATTCACAACACTCTCACAAAACGTCATCACACTCAACAACCAAACACAACCAAAGTCCCTATACAAACATGACTCCACCCTCAATGAATCACTAGTCCAACATGTACACCATGAAAACTTTCAGCTACCTTCCACAACCTCCAACAGACTCAGTCATTAGCAATACACACACACCAAATTACACCTCCACTATTCACATCTCACATATACACAATTGTGGTGGGTGTGGTTGGAAAGATGTTGGGATGGTAGCTACGCGGTAAGTGCATTGCGCTGTGATGTGTGGATACTCTGTGCATGCATTGTGGTGTGCATTGTCGCTTGTTTCATTGGTTTTTGGGGAAGTGTATTATATTATCCGATCAAAGGTAGGTATTAAATAGACGAACACGTGAAGTCTGCGGTTTCTAAAACCCGGAACAGAACAGAACAGTAGTCATTAAATGGCGTAAAATGGCAAGCGTCACCTCGAGAGTACTCGTGAATCACTGCTGAACCTGTTTGGTTTCCTTGAAAACGTTAAGCTACGAGTGCAATACTCCAGGGAATATCTAGCTTGTTCGCGCTTGAATCATTGTGATAGCTTCAGCCAATATGGTGCTAGCCTGGCTGAAGAAAAAAAGTAGAATCAGTCCATTAGGCCCCGCCCCCCAGTGTGTCGACTTGCCAGTCTGGTACTCCAGCAAAGGTTTCTAGCACCGCTAACAGTGTTGTAGCTGATGATAACACTCGAGATGTCATGGTATGGCTCATAAAAGCCTAGGTCTATAAACAGAGCCGAGTTTTGAACGTATGATTTTGTACGCGTTATATGGGGCCGCCATTTTTTCCCCGTGCCATCCCTACCTATGGAGTACTACCGTACTTCATGATTATTATTATCAATATCATGAAAAATGTCTACAGCTCTGAAGTTTGATGTTTATGTTTATTTTTTATTACAGAATGGTTTAACACCACTGTATGTTGCTTCTCAGAATGGCCACAGTCAGGTTGCTGAACTATTGCTTAGCAAAGGAGCTGATATCAACCTCCCAGAGCAGGTACATGTGTGTTTTAGTCCAACAAGTCCATCTACACAACGCCCACTTGCTGTGGCTTGCCCTACAAACCTCCAAATGTTGCTAGCACACTATAATTATACTGCTATGCAGGATGTAATGATTATTAGGAATTTATTTTCATATTTGTTTGAGTTTTCCTAATGCTCATGGAATTATTACTATTTTAACTTGAGACTTTTTTGTTGCATAGATAATATCCTTTGATACTACTCGAGTGTATATAAAGAAGTAGATTTGTTAAACAAGTAAACGCAGTAAAGCTTAATTCGACACTTTTGTCATATACCTCCAAGCAGCTGTACATTTCCAAAACAGGATTATCATGGCTACCTACCAATTTTTTACCATCTAAGCTAAACTTGGCTATACAAACCTCCAAAACCTGCTAGCACACAGTATACTGCCATGTATGACCTTATTATTTTGTCTACTTAATAAGTGTGGAGGTACAGATGGACGGATAAATCAAGTCGTAAAGCAATCTTAGTATTAGCCACATTATATTTGTGCCGTGTTTGTCTGACTTTGTATGGTGCCTGGAGTAAAGTTGGTACCATTGCTACGAATCATAGTGTGACTGTAAACTTGGGTCATACGTGGAATCGATCTGCAGAAAAGGTGCTTGCGATGTAAGTTCTAATATTTATGCTTTCATCACAGAATGGTGCGACACCACTGTGCATTGCCTCTGAGAAAGGCCACAGTCACATTGCTGAACTACTACTCAGCAATGGAGCTGATGTCAACCTCCCAAGACAGGTATAGTATTTTCAAGAGCAACACTTTTGCTGTAGTAGGAAAGGTAAAGTTCTAAGCTGCTTCTTTCAGGTTTATGGATACCAAATAAACCGCTTGAAGGCTTGTTTGAAGAATTTTAAAGGTCAAGTCAACTGTTTTAGACAATTCCCTTTGATTAATAAGTAGATTTTTCTATTCAGAGGCCTATTTAGGACTTGTGAAAATTGTCACTCACTTTGTAAGTATTATCTTTAGAGGCATTGCTTGAAGGGCCATATTTTACCATTTTGCCTATGCCATTGAGCTTAGTTCATACGAAGAATAAAATGTGAAAATTAGTTAGAAAGCCGTTGCATTGGAGAACTGCTAATATGGTATCACCTCCGTTACTATTATGGCTGCAGTGTTTTGTTGAACTAAAAATGTGTGCAAAAAGTTAGCAGTCTTTTCCATGAAATAAGGTGTAAACATTCAGTGATGCTAGCACAGTCAGCATCAACATGCGGGTAGGCTAGTAATGGCATCTTACAGACACAACACAACAGCAAATTTCATTGTACTTCTACACTGAGTATCTCATGCATCTGAGTTTGCCTTGGGGTGATTGGCATGTAGAGTGTACAGCACCTACGTACACCAGAAATTACCGTAAAGTATGTATCAAGCACCCACCATTTATTAAGCACGCACCCCCCTCTTTAGCGTTAACTTCCTGCAAGGGGTACGTTTATTCATGTAGTATCCGCCCACTCGAACGCGTTGCAAACGCACGATGCAAAGTGAGGAAACAAGGCAAGTATAGCCTTCTTTAACCAACTATGGAAGCATTGTATAAGAATAGCTATGAAAGCATGCAGATAACTGCAAAATATAGCTGAAAAACTAAGTAGCTAGCCGACTTACCTTCGGTATTCCAAGTAAAGCACGCTAAAGATCGAATTTTACTGCTTGATTTCGCTCACTGCGCTTTAGTTATAAGTTTAGCTCACCTGGATGGTATGATATTATTGTAGAAAATATATTATGGTGAAGATTCCTCACTTCCAGGGTGGTGGGCGGATACTACATGCCGTTTGCGAACGAATGCATAGTAAGCGCCCACCCCCCTCTTCCGCTGCATTCTAAGGTTCCCCGCCCATGGGCGCTTGATACGTATTCTACGGGTACAGGTGAAAATTACATTGTCATACATAGTCGCACATCATCCACACTTTGGAGATTGATTGTTAAGGAATGCTCTTGCATTGCCTGCAATCGACATTCTAATCTTCATGTCTGTTTGCTTTATCACAGGATGGTACCACACCACTACTTGTTGCCTCTTACAAAGGCCACAGTCAAGTTGCTGAACTACTACTCAGCAAAGGAGCTGATGTCAACCTCCCAAAAAAGGTATAACATTTGTCAAGTGCACGACATTTACCGTAGTAGGTAAAAGAAGAAGTTCTAGGCCGCTTCTTTGATACGAAGTACACTGTTTGAAAGCTTGTTTAAAGAATTTCAAAGGTCAGGTCGCTGGCTAAGACCATTTCATTTTTCTATTCAGAGGCTAATTAGGGCATGTGCACTTTGTTATACATTTTGTGTCTAAATATTATCATATAAGCAATGCCTAAAAGACCAAGTTTTATTCCTGAATTCCTGTGCTATCTACAATTTGACCAAAGTGAATAGCACAATTCTATTTCTATGCTTTGATTAGTAATTTATACGTCACCACAAATCACTGTTAAATCTCTGTGATTCCCCCTTCAAATCATAGTATGATTGTTAGTTTGTAAACTTTGTTGTAAGTTGAAGGTGCTTGCGATGTACGTTCTAGTGTTTATGCTTTCATCACAGGGTGGTATCACTCCACTATACATTGCCTCTCAGGAGGGCCACAGTCAAGTTGCTGAACTACTACTCAGCAAAGGAGCTGATGTCAACCTCCCAAAACAGGTATTGTATTTTTCAAAAGCAAGACAATTGCTGTAGTAGGAAAAGATAAGTTCTAGGCTACCTTTTTACCGATACAAAGGACACTGTTTGAAGGCTTGTTTGAGGAATTTCAAAGGTCAATTCCCCATCATTTCTAAAACATTTCTCTTTGATTTAGGAGTACATTCACCTATCCACAGGCGTATTAGGAAGTACACAAATTGTCATACTTTGCCACTAAATGTTAGCAACGCCCATAGGGCCATGTTTTGTTTTTCAATTCCTATGCTACATACATATTTGACCAAAGTTATTTCTATACTTCATTGTTTCCATTTCTATGCTTCGTTATTTTAGAATTTCATTGTGACTATCGTCCTATTTCTCTTTTTTCCATAATTAGCAAAGTCCTCGAACGCCATGTTTTTAATTATCTCCATAACTTCTGTACTGTAAATCAATTCTTAGTGATTCTCAGTTTGGTTTCCGCCCTGGTCGCTCTACAGAATCTGCTCTTCTTTCTGCTACTCATTCCTGGCTATCTTCTCTTGATTCCCACAATTCTGTCTGTGCAATGTTCTTTGACTTGCGTAGAACTTTTGATTTCGTTCATCTATCTCTTATGAATACTCTTTCTTCAATTGGCCTCTGTTCTCACCTTATCTCCTGGACACAAAGATTATATGTAATCGTTATCAACAAGTTGTTCTCAATATCTCTTCTTCGCATGCTTTTTCTGGCGTACTTCAAGGTTCTATATTAGGTCTTCTCCTTTTTATCTTATACATTAAAATAGTTTATCTGACATTCCGCTTTCTCCTTCCTCTAAGCTCATTCTGTATGCTGATTACATTCTTTATTCCTGTGTCTGCAATTCTCCTTCTGACATTTCTCTTATCCAGTCTGATGTTAATCGTATCTCTACTTATATTTCTTCTCACTATCTTACTATTGATTCTTCCAAAACTAAATGCATGTTTCTTTCATTTGAGCCCTCATCTTATTTTTTCTACCTTCCCCTCCCTATATCTCAATTGTTCTCTGCTTGAACTAGTTTCTTCTTTCAAATACTTAGGTGTTCTAATCTCTTCCAACATTTCTTGTCTCCTCATATTCCTCATAATTATGTCGTAAATGTAGGCAACTTATAGATATTCTTTATCGTCTCTTCTGTCATCACTCTTGCCCCTCATCTCTTTTCAAACTTTACTGCACTCTTTATTCGCCCTCACCTTGAATACTGCTCTTCTGTCTGGGACCCCTCCTCTTCTGCTTCTATTTTCAAACTTGAAAATGTTCAATTCTTTGCTCTAAAGCTTTCCTCTAAGTACTGGTCTTCTAACTATTCCTCCCGGTGCTTCTGCAACTTTTAACTGCCATCTTCCCTTAAGACTGTGACTTAGGTTAGGTTCTTTTAAGTCTTAATTTCATTCTAAATTTATTATTACTTGTGTATCATTTAGTATTATGTATTTGCCCTTGGTATTAGCGTTTGCTATTTGGCATTTTATTGAACTATAAAAAAATGAATAGATAAAATTGTCATACATAGTCAGTCACACATCATCCACACTTTGGATATTGATGGTTAAAGAATGCTCATGAAACCTACATTCGAATCTTCATGTCTGTTTGCTTTCATCACAGGATGGTACCACACCACTACTCATTGCCTCTTTTAATGGCCACAGTCAAGTTGCTGAACTTTTGGTTAGCAAAGGAGCTGATGATAAAGTCTCACTGCAGGTAACATAATTATATTTTTTAGTCCAGTAATTGTTTAGTATGGCTACACATTTGGTTTTAGTAAATAGGCTAATAAAGAACAAAAGTTTGGTTTTCGTTTAGTTAGCCAACTAAAATCTAAGCACTTTTTGTATTGGTTAACCATACCTAAAATGGGTTGATTTTGGTGAAGACTGTAAGTTATAATTTTTCGTTAACTTAGTCTGTTTTATCAAAAATACTTTTCATTTTTAGGTACAGTTCTTAAAACTGCACTATTTTTGACTCCAGCAAAGAGCGACTTCATATAATTACTGTTAGGTGAAAGGAGAAGTAAACTGTAAGCTTTAGATCTGCATATTGATTAGTTGATGAAAATTCATTTTGAGTAGAGCCCTTACATAAAACCATTAATTTTGCATAATTATCCATCTGAGTGAGGGATAGTGGATCATATTGTGTGTGCTATTCACATGCAGAATGGATGGACACCTCTCCTTTATGCTGCTAAGCGTGGACATGAGAGTGTTGCTGAAGTGCTTCTGAAAGCAGAAGCCAGTGTGGACACTCCAGACAAAGTAAATTATTTGCTATAAATTGATACTGTTTATATACCGTAGACTTGGGTGATTAAGCGCATGTGCTTATAAGTCTGAACGGCAAGGAAGTATGCGCTTAACAAAAGGTGTGCGCTTATAAATAGCAATTTCTAGCCCAGTAGTCCCGCCCACTTTTTGCAACTTGTGCTATGGCTAGCTAGCTATCATGGGAAGGGGGAAGACACGATCCTGATTCACGAAAGCATCATTTGAGGGCACCACACGTACAAAATTGTCTTCGTGTTTAACGATTGGGCGTCTGAATTGTTGTCATGATAGTGGTTGACAACATTCAGATTGAACTCTCTTGCATAGCTTTTCCTCGTAGCCTTTCCCAATCCGTTCGAGGGAAGGATAAAAGCACCAGCAGCAGTAGCCATTGTGAGAATCTCCAGTGAAACACTCGGTAATACTTAGCACGTCGTAATCTCGACCTCGTGCTGAGAGAGCCCAAAGTTCAAGTTTAATCGGGCGCACGCATGCGCTTAATAGCGAGTAGCAAAAATTGGGAAGGAAGCATGCACTTATAAAAAGTTGTGCGCTAATAAAAAAGGTGCGCTTAAATTTTTTCATGCCTGAATGCTAACTTAGCTTTTTAATTACACTTTAGTTTGTTTAGAAACATCTTACAGACCCTCCAGGATTGCACATCCTCATCATACAGTAATGTATCCATTCAAGCAGTCCTAACTATTTTACACAACATAGTTACATACCCCCATGCTATCACATCCAGACTGAAAACTAGAATACGTTTTTATTTCACTAACATAACCAGTGGCAGTGAACCAGACTCCCATGCTACATTGGCTTGCTATCACTGCAGGACCAGATGACTGCCCTCATGATTGCAACCAAGGCTGGGCATTCTAGGGTTGTTGCTACACTGCTCCGTTATGGAGCAAACCTGAACATCACAAACAGAGTAAGTGAGATTAAGGTGAACACTAGTCAGATACTCTTACCACTGAGCTACCAGAGCACTAGACAAGCTATATAGCCAGTAATCCTACTATAGTAGCACTTGCCAGCCAGCCAATTCCAACTGTAATTACTCCCCCCTCCCCCATCTCCAAAGGGGCAGTAGACAAGCCACTAAACCCGCTAGTACCACTTGTCAATAGGACCCAGCCAATTCCACATGCTTTAATTTATTGCTACAGTCATGTATAATATTATATTGCCTTCAGGCTGGGCTGACAGCACTGGATATTGCAAGCACAGCTGGACAAGCAGAAGTGTGTCAAGTGCTTCTCAACCACTCTAGCTGATGCTGTGCTAGAATGGTAACTTTTGAATATAATCTATGCATACTTGTATGAGTTCAAAATTTACTATTTTTTGTAGTGCCTAAACTATTGTTACCATTGTGTATCCTTCTCATGCGGAAACGTGTTATATAGCTGCTTAAAAAACTATCCTTTTATGTACATAACAGGACTGTCACAGCAACCAAATTTTGTACATCTACAACATACGTCATGCATGCTCATATCATGTTACTGGCTACGTGACAATGTAACATGTATGTTAAATATACAGCTGCGTTGAGTTTGCTATTGTTACATATAATACTGGTTTATTGTTGCAGAGCGAGGGAGTTCAAGAATTCCTTACATCAGTGATGTGTCTGTAATGGTAACCCTTTAACTGCTGTATTTCCACTTGTTTATGAATTTATATGGCATTTTTATATTAGGTGTTTTCATATAAAGTATACGAAAGTACATGTTTTTTTTTTATGTCACAGTGTCTGTGACACACGCAGCCTAAGGGGTAATACCCTAGCCCTAATATTTTTACATTCTTGTACCAAGAATGCGGAAAACAATGTTCTGTATTCACACATGTAATGTGTTTACAGAGTGGAAACTTAAACAGCAATCCTCTTGTTAATATGTACAGTGAAAACGGAATCTCATGGCTAAGAGATTTACAGTGTGCAAATATAATATGGATGTAACTTCTGGAGGTTGTCTACGCCTAAGCTTTGATTTTTGCCTATAATTTGAGACTATAGCTGTTTAGTGCAGTCACATGTGATGTAGCAGTGATTATTCAAGTTGCCAATTTCGAGTTGGTGTAATACAGTCACTAATTGCTCAAGTTGCATTGATTTCGTAGTGTCAAATATTACAGAAGGTGTGTTGGGTATATCAATTGCTTGTTGCCAATGTTCTGCCAATGAGGGGTAATGAATTGCCACAGTGTGATATTTTATTCCAAGAGATTGAACAAATCACTTGGCAAACAAATTATTTTCCAAATTACGTAACAGATCCCCGAGGAATTCTTTGGCAAGAAAGTAAATCCTAGTACTTTGGCTATGATTTGCAGGCAAATTATGAATTGTTTTGCAAGGTGATATAGTATCATCACACTGCCAAGTTTGTAGGGATGGTAGCTATGCCTTGCGTTGTGATGTGTGGGTAGTATGTGCATGCATTGCGGTGTGCATGGCCGCTTGTTTTTCTTTTGGAGGGGGGGAAACTATTTTGGTGATAGTGCATCCCACATGACTAGTTTTTGCACTTTTTGGCAAAGGGCTTTTTCTAATAATATACACAAGTTGCTGCCGTAGCGCTTATGCCATCGACCACGCAGCCACATACGCAGGCGGAGTTTGAAAGTTCTCCAGTCAGAGGACAAGAGCAAGAGCAATCAGATATCTCACCATTACCATCCTGATCGCCATATAATTTATTCTTCCTAGTATCCCAGATTAATAAAATAGAACTCTTAACTAGCCTTAATAAAGCCTTCTGTAACTTTTTATAGGAACATTGGTTGTCCTTATTGTCCTATTTTTTTAAATTGCGTGTCCTTCACATGAAAACTCCAGATTGCATGCAAGTATCTGGAGTTTTAATGTGAAAGACTTTTGTTAGTGCAGTCACAGACAGTGTTCTGAGCCACTCATCCTGAGTGGCTCAGAACACTGTCTGTGACTGCACTAACAAAAGCCAAGCAGTTATAGCCGTGGAGATACACCTGGTGCTTCATCTTCCTGGCTCGACACTGACATTGAAGACTACCCTAAGCTATTTACATGTTTAGCCTACATAGACATATACCCTCAGTGTAAAGTTAATGCTAGTACTTTTCAAAGTACTAGCGTTAACCGTGAGAGGGAGTGGTGGAGGAGGCCCAGGTGGTGACTGAGGAGAAGGTGTGCGAGTGTGAGGGTGTGAGGGTGTGAGGGCAGTGTGAGGGTGAGAGGCAGTACTGTGGGGGAGTGGTGGAGGAGGCCCAGGTGGTGACTGAGGAGAAGGTGTGTGAGTGTGAGGGTGTGAGGGTAGTGTGAGGGTGAGAGGCAGCACTGTGAGGGAGTGGTGGAGGAGGCCCAGGTGGTGGCTGAGGAGGTGTGCGAGTGTGAGGATGTGAGGGTCAGTGTGAGGGTGAAAGGCAGTAGCTAGTGTGAGGGAGTGGTGGAGGAGGCCCAGGTGGTGACTGGTATATGATTTGGCCAGGGGAGAGTATGAACGGAGGCAGTGTGTGTGTGTGTGTGTGTGTGTGTGTGTGTGTGTGTTACAGGCCATTCATAATTTCTTCACATCCCTCACTTGCTTCTCACTCCCTCTCTCTCTTGGAAGGTGCAGATATGTGCATGCATGGTAGGAAGTGTGATGCAGGTGGAAGATGGGAGGGTGTGTGGATGAGAAGTGAAGAGAAAGGAGTGTGAGAGGTGAAGGGCAAGAGTGTGTATGGGGACACTAAGTTGTGGCCAACTACAGATGTCATCAATCTTCTCCTTTCAGATTAACTTCAGAAACTGTGTCACTGGTGTTCCTATAACCCCTGCTCTGTCCTGGCAGTACCAACAGCTGTTCAGGAAAACAGTGACCAAGCTGTTTGCAGACCAGGAAATCAAGAAACGGCAGCTGGAGGAATGGGATCAGAGTAAAAGGTATGTCACCTTCTCCCAGGCTCTTCGATGGTGGCGAATATTTTTTATGCATCTAGCCAAGTCGAGAAATATATTTCACTTAAAATTTACCAAACGTAAGTTCTTCCAAGACTGCTATAGTAATACATGTACAGTGTTGTCGACCTTTCCTCATATTAGTCTTTTTCTAGGCAGTTGACTAAGTAATCTTGTCCCCAGACCTTCTTCTGGTAGCCTCGTACCCAGGCCTTTCCTCACAGCTTTTTTCACAGTTGTGGCTGCGAAAAAAAAATGCTGCGAGGGAAGGCCTGGGTGCGAGGTTAGTCTTCTGGCACTAGTCAGTGACTAGTGACTAAATTGATATTCAGTCACCTCCTACAAAGCAATTTAGTCGTTTTCTAAATTGCTCTTTCTCCCTCCCTTCCTCCATCCCTGTCTCTCACTTTCTCTCTCTCTATCTCCCTCTTCCTCCCTCTCTCCCTCTCACTTCCCAGGAAGTGCCAGAGAGAGCGGGAGGAAGCGGAGGAGAATAAGGCCAAAACGAGGAAGAAGTGGAAGATTGGGAGGTGTGTGCTTATGTGTGTGCAAGTGTTTTCATGCAATTACTACAGAGGCAAGATGGTACATGTATGTCATGTAATTTGTGTGATGTGTGTGTGTGACTTGCAGGAATGGAATTGCTGGATATCTCATTGCCTCAACATTTGTGTCAAGGATCACTGCCTGCACAAAATATGCCGGAGCTGTGTACTGAACTCCTGCTGTGTGAAGTATTACAACACCCCCGTCCACACACACACGCATACACAGGAATCAAGCCACCCTAGTTGAAGCAGAAGAAGTGGACCTGATCAGGTCCCTGAGATTGCCACTCCAGCTGACAGCTAATGAGATCTCCTTAGGTATATATGACAGCTGCTGCTATGTGCAGAGTTTTCAAACTCTCTTTCTTTCTCACTTCCTCTTGCCCTGTTTCTCAAAGCAATGTATTGTATCCACAATGTGCTAAGTTCTTCTAACACTCAATATCTCATGGTCACCAGGAATTGATTTGTTGTGCATACCACAAAACTGGGATCTTGCAGACTGGAGAACGTTTTCTGATTGGTGATTTTATATACAGCCATTGTATGTGTGCATGAGGTTTGAAAGTGAATACATAGAATGAGTCTAGGCCTTGACAAAATTTGCTTTCAGAGTTTTGAGCAAAATAGGCAACCAAAAAAAATAAGCTCTTCTGCTAGCAAAATGGGCTATCATTTACCCAACACAGCAAAATAGGATGAAATTTTTTTGTGAATATTTCTACTGAGCAATAATAATGAACTTCCTGCACTTCCAGAGTGCAGCTAAATATAGTACTGCGCAATAAAAAGTTAACGTACTGTCCTTACTGTCCGCACCATGCCATGAGCACACCAGGAGCGTACCAGAGGCTTTCAGTAAGCTTACATTTTATTGCGTTTAACATTCATTGTTTCCTTTGGCAACTTCATAGTAATGTTGAATTTTTGCTTAAAGTAAGAAGCAAAATGGGTACGATAAAAAAGCAAAATGGGTACAAATATTGAGCACAAAAGAAAGGGAAAATAGGCAGGAAAAGAAACAAATTTTGTCAAGGCCTAAATGAGACAAAATTAATCGGTTTTGTTAAGTTACCAGAAATGGGGGTTTAGGATCTAAGAAATCATGCATAACTAGTGTTCCATCATGAGAACCACTAATAACCTGAAAATTATCACATTGTACAGCCGTGACCCAGCCAGTGTGTTCCTGCAGGGAAAACAAAGACAAACAGATCAGTGATGGTACTCAAGCACACGCTAAATCACTTCATACATCACTAGTACATAATTATATGTGACACGTGATCATTCTAGACTTCATAAAAATAACTATATTGTTTAGCTATGCACGCCCTAAGTGTATCTATCTGTTGACATGGCCAAAGGCTTGAGCCTGATTCTGCTACCGCCACTCTTTCTGCTATGCGAAAACATCACTGACATAAAAATTGTGAACAAAAATATTGTATCACTCTTCCATCCTTTTTTAGAACAACACCCTCAAGTCACCCTACCTTCAGTGTTGTGATACAGAGGGTATCACTGGATGAAGGAGCGTCCAGTGCTGCTGCCAGGTCCCAGACTTTTATTGTTCTACACAGAGAAGATGGGACGGATACAACCACTACTGAAGACATGAGTACAAAAGCTGCATATAAATTGGTATTTGGGAATACTGCAGCACCCCCAATATTTCAGAACTAGCTGCAGTTATCAAAAGACTTATAATGCTGCATTGAAAGGCAGCCTAGCAATTCTTTTCACAAGTTTATTGTAGTAAGGGGTGGAGTCATATCTAAAACGTTACTGTGATCATGTGGCTTGCAGTTGCAGTTTTCTGCCTTCTGCTGCGGCTGCAGCCAAGAAAAAACTTCAAATACATGTACAAGTCTTCAAATGCAGGAAAATGCTACCATAGCAAATCCAGATGGCTGAAATGATGTAACCTAAAGTATACCCTGATTGTAGCCTTTACAGCCTCTGTGAAGGTTTGTCTAAAAGAAAACAACCAAATCGTCTGCGATCCTGGATTGGTAAATGGTACATGATTATTACTACTCACCCGTCATAACTTCCACTCAGTATTCTCTTGTTGTCTGCAGCAACACAGCTATGGGATGGAATGGGGTTTGATCATAATCCTGCCATGCAAAAAATCTAGTGCGCACGTAGTCTCGTTCCCAGGCTCTTTTCGTATTGCAAGTGACAAAAGCTGTGCAGAGGCCTGGGAATGAGGCTAGTGCGCACATATTATAGCAACAAAGATAAATGGAATGTGGTTGTCAGGTCCAGTTTGAGCATGCATAGGTTTCACTTACAAGACGAGATTAGCATGTCCATGTAGCTCTCGTACACATTCTCTGATACCAATGTTCCATATTCTGTTGCAGATGAGAAAAAGTATTCGAAAAACAGTCATACACAGCTAAGTATAACCACACCCCATGCCACACCGCTCAGAATGTGTGCCTTGGAAGTAAAGCCTATGAATGAGGGGATGCATTATATAAACACTAAAACAGTCTTTACAGCAATGCCATCTGTCACATATATACAGCTACAGCCACGGAATGTACTGGGTTTCCTAACCCAATACACTCCAGCATAAACGCAATGACTTGTATCTAGCTAATACGTGTAGTACCATTGATAATGTACTCACACTGGACTAATAATGACTCCGTCATTACACCAACTCTTCCCAACATAAGTTTTAGCTTCAAGGTTTATCTTTGCTCCCTGTGCTCAAACATGCGAAAGGATTCTTTTACGTGGCCTGGGAATGAGGCTACTCGAACGTTAAGAGATAACGTCTGGGGGAGGCCTGGACACATTGCTATTCATTGCAAGAGTAGGCATGTACACTACACAGTGCAAGTAGAAGTAGAGGACAATACTGTCTACTGTAGAGAGAGTATAGTCGCGAAATGGATATCATCGTACCTCAATGTCCTGTCATCAGAACCACTGATGAGGTGGCTTCCTTGTAACTGGAGACAGCGTACCCACTGGCTGTGTCCATGGAGGGTTCGAACCAACTCTCCAGTGAAGGTATCCCACACCTAATGCAGTGTACCAGACAACATCGTAGTGATTATAAGATGCACTACAAGTCTAAATACAAGTGTTGGCTTTTGCATTCGTACCATCAATAATAAAGTCTGCTTAAGTGCACGTTGTAGCTATAACCAAACTTATCAGCATCATCATGAAAACTTCATAGTCATTTTACCTTACTGGAGGGTAGATGGATCTGTGAATACAGTTGCTAAACTGAGAATAGAATTATTTGTTGTGGCTGCACAAAAAATATTTGGCACCATAATTCTGAATTCTTAAAAATGATAGTTATTCATGAATGTAGATTTCATAAGTGAACCATAATCAAAAAGCCTGGGGACATGGAACCAATAATTGAAGTATCTTACACGTCAACTACCTTAATATCCTCTCTTAATCAACAGTCAGGAAGGTTTCGGCATGATTTGATCCCTCTAATAATTAACACACACTCTTGTCTGAAGGTCACTACATTGTGGGATGCCAGTCTTCATTAACAAACTCTACCCTCATTACACCCCACTGTATGTTTACTGGCTACGACTGAACACTTGCTGGGTAACCAAACCAAACACCACATTAGCATTAAACGTGGTGAAGAACTAGTCTATTTGACATGGAAGAACGCTACACTTGTAGCTGACTACGCAAGCCTGCATTCAGCCACAGGAATCTCGTGATCGGCAACAACTAGTGCCCTGAAAGCAACCAGCTGCTCATGATTGGCCTAGTTCCTTCAAAGATGCATCAACTGCCACCTCTACTGCCAGTGGGAAATTACATCACATTACCTAGCATGTTCCATTTCAGTGAAATTATAAATTACAATACATTGCTGTTTTTCCTGTTGTATGTAATTACAGCACATGTGACTGTACCTTGATTGTCTTGTCTGCAGATCCAGAGATGATGGTGGTCTCACTCATGTCCACTGCAAACACCTGGTTCTCATGTCCCTTAAGAGTCATCCTCAGTGTGATGTTAGTGGGTGACTTCATATTCCAGACTGCCACTGTTCCATCCTGTGGCACAAGCACACACATGCACACCAGTAATGACAATAATGTGTGCAGATTCTTGTAGAGTGTGTGTGGGTAGATACTACATCCCAACTTGAGAATGAGCTTGACTGCCTTAGAACATCAGAAACATAAAGCATTAATCAGGGATTTGAATAGAATGTGAGAAAGAGTGATCAGCGACACCAGGGACAGATGACACATATACACAAGAGAGTGTATACAATAACATGAAACGACTATTCAGTGAAAATAATGATCCACCTAAGCTCCCATACTAATTTTAGGAGAACCATAAGAGTATGACATCACTTTTCTAATCCATGCTCTGTTGAATCAGTGCTAACCAAATCCAATGGCCTCTGTAATACAGTGGTAACACTTCAAAATGCAGCTGTGACAGTTCTGCACCCACTCACATAAGAACCCGTAACTAAAGTGTCCGTTGTAAACTTCAGTGATCTCACTGCTTCCTTGTGGTGGAGTAGGACATTTATCACATGGCCGGTCTGGATATCCCATACCCTGCAGGGAGGATGCAGACACTTGTGCAGTGCTATGCCTGTCCCCATGCAGGCTTTGTATTGTCCTAAACCTATATATAAATATAATTATGAACAATACACACGCACACACTATGCTAATACCATGTCAACAAAATCCACACACAAAGCACATACAGTACATATACACTCTGGAAACAAGTACAGATTCAGTACACTACGTCAAAAGGATTGATTACTTGGTACTTTGATGCTAGCATGACTCACAAAAATAGCACTCATGGATGCTAATCAGCCGTACACTACTGTATAGTGCCAATTTTTCGAGGTGCATAATTTTTCCAGAATTACCATGACTCGCTTTATATTTGCCCCCCCCCCCAACCTCCAAGCATACAGCATGACAGTACGCGCTCCTACTATAACTGTCTTAGTACCTTTGAGCTTTAGTAGTAGAGGAGAGTGAACTGGCAGTATTTAGGGTCAGACGGCACAACAAACGCCCACCACAAACGCCTTCTACACAATTAACGTCCATGTGCCTGCCCCACCTAGTCTCGCGGGCCAGACTAACTTTTCGCCGGCTCCGTGGGAAAATTAGCCCGACTAACTTTCCCACGGAGGTGGCGAAAAGTTAGTCTGGCCCGCGAGACTATGCCCCACCCACATGCGGAGGTATACAGGTCCTCGAGTTCGTACATGTATAGTCATAGATAATATATACTTCCGTTGGCGCACTAAAAGTTTTAGTACAGCATATAGCTATTTTTATGCTTACCAACGGAAGTATAATCTACGGTATAGTAGTTTGTTACCATACCTCCGCGCGCCACAGTGCCGTTGCCTCTGATGTACAGCAGGTGTGCAGCCATGCAGACAACTTCCCATGAGCCACTCACTGAACGCCAGTAGTCTAGCTAGCTATCCCCAACTTCTACCAGACTAGAACGCCAGAAGCTTGGGTTCATACAGACAGAATCCTGTCCACAAACTCCCCTCCCTCTCTCCCTCTCTCTAGGTAAAAGCCGTAGAAAAGAGGGATGCGGTACTAACCAGCTCACAGCAGATTGAGTTCTAAGTCACACCGGTTTTGTAGTGTAAAATCAGTTACTGTAAATTTTTTTTCTGAATGAGCTCAGCAACTAAATAGCTACTCTAGTTCACACACTAATGTTCCGACAGTCTTTATAGCTTGGATCTAGGAATTGTATAAATGATGGCTTGGATGCCTACGTTAAGGTATTTGTTTAGAGAGCATAGTTATCTACTAATGTCTGTGAAGAAAGTTTTGAATTATTGCATTTCCATCTATATGTACGCTGGAAGCTTACTGTTTTAGCACACAAGACTTGACTGCAGGGATTGTTTTCCGTTGGTAGAGTAAGCCACTGATGATCGGCCACCATGTACATTCGGACGCGCTAGCGCCGAGCGCGTAAATTACCGGAAGTGGGCGGGGCCTTCGATCGATAGTACAGACCCTTCGCACTTCGAGTTGAAAGTTTGGTATTCTTCCGTTGCTTGGTTCTGGCTATGCCTGGCCAGGCCCGTCCTGTTGTTAGGATGCTTGTGGAAGAAAAGACAGCAGGAGAGCAAAACAGGAAGGGGGGTGGGTGGGAGGGTACGCGAGAAGACCGTGACGTCTTCATATGTGTACAACTCAAATCAGCATTTCGAGCGCGCTCTATTGCTAAGGTTAGTGGCTGTATAGTCCTGTAAGTGCAAACCATGCACAGATGTAACTGCTACGCTAGACAAACTACGACGATGTGCATTAAATGAAGTCAGTACAGTCGCCTACATGTTTTGTCTCGTGCCCAGCCCCACGTTTGGAAGGTGGGTCTGGCTCCCCGCATATTCAAAGTTGGGGCAGCATTACGTCAGCGGTCCCAGATCTGGACCGGCGATGTGATTGGTTGACTATAGTAAACGGTTGTAGTATCCGGATATTCACACCATTTAGTGATGTAATACTATAATCAACCAATCACATCGCCTACCTCTATCCGTACAGACCGAGCGAGTTCAACAAACACAAGTAATTGTGCGAGCGAAGCGAGCACAACTACTTGTATATAATTATGATAACTATTCATGGCAGTTGTTATTTATTTGTTGGTTAGTCATATTTTAATATACCGCCTGCCATATATACTATCACTTGAAGGATGCTTGTATATAAACTTGGAACATGACTGGTGATGTCATGCATATCTGTGGGAAAATCTTGACAAAGGTCACTCTCGCAGGACAGTTGGAAGTATCCTCACCTACCACGTGGCCTGGTATCCACTGTTTGTCACACATACACGCATTATCGTCACACATGCACACTGACATGCACAACATGTACATGTATACACACTGTACATATACAAATACGTACACAATCACTAAAATTTCATGCACCTACTCATTCTCTTAGACAAGAATAGCTGCCAGCAGATAGCATGCACAGTCATCACCAGTGACTCACCAGTCAGTTTCCAGGAGCTGGTCTTGAGAACAGTAACAGTAACACTCAGCAGGCAGTCTCCTAACACTCACTTAGAATGTAGGTAGTTGCTCTACTAAACACTTACTAGCTGGCAGTGGTGTAACAGTGCTCTATTAAACAGTCACTTAGCTAGCAGTGTTGTGGAATACTTGTTAGCTGTTGCTATGGAGCGGTGTGCCTCACGAGTTTCTGAGCATATTCACAGCCCTTATCATCTCATAATGATTCCCACAGACTTTATTCATGAGCAAGGGTATTCCCAGCTTGTGGAGTAGTTAACCTTTTGACCCCAACTTTAGCCATTATGCACGCCTACAACAGTACAACTGCAGTTAAAATTATTTTGGTTAGGATTGGGGTTAGGGCTACATCCTGTCCTCAGAAAAGGTGAGGGGCGGGGGGAGGGAGGGGAGGAGGGGGGGGAGGCATGGGAGTGAGGGGGAGGGGTTGGAAGGAAGTCTCATTGGGGACCTGCACAAAACTGAGCTCCTGAAGCCACTGGACAGTCGTAGCAAACCATGTTACTCCCGCTGAGCAATGAGTGTAATAATGATGTAATGACAAGTGTAGATAGCAGGTGCCTTCACTACAGCAGACTGACAGACAGACAGACAGACAGACAGACAGACAGACAGATCCTCCTTCCCTCCCTCCTTCACTCCTCTCTCCCTCCTTCCTTCCATCCCTCCCTCCATTCGTCCATCTCTCGCTCCGTCCGTCCCTCCCTCCCTCCCTTCCTCCCTCCTTCTCCCCCTCCCCTCCTCCCTCCCTCCCTCAGGTCAACTCCCTGGGGGCCTTCGCATCCACAGGGGAGCTGCTGGGGATGATCATCGGGGAGCTGCAGCCACTGAATGGCTGGCTCCCGAGTCTATGTATATTCATTTAAGTGATTGCATGCCTGTAAATTGCAATGTAAAGCAATCAATAAGTCACGCTAGACTTACCATTGGATACATTGTAAATTTGCGAACTCCATGCACTCCATTTCTAGCACATCTCACAATTTATTTCCGACATACAATGCTATTAAATGCCCAGTGTTCAGTACGAGTGACTGTTAAAAGAAATGCAGAGTTTGTTCTTGGCCGGCGGCAGAGGTACACAAAAAGAAGCACACAACTGTAAGATGGATAGGCCTAGATACGGGTGCTTCCAATCCCATTTTGTTTTCGGTTATTCATTTACATGTGTACCTAATTCCCAGTAGCCCTCTGGAGTTAACTTCTAACACAGCCTGGAACAGCAGATTCCAATCCATGTAGCAGCATGCTGGAGCCAGACTCACTTCATAGCACGCTCAAGTTGTATCATCTCAGCCTACACTACTCCCACAGCCAATACTTTAATCAAACCTTCGCTTGCTCCTTGAAAGATGGCTCTACCTGCATGTAACCGATCAGTACATTACGTAACTACATTACGTTACCTATACGTGATGTAATTCGCAGATACGTGCATGGTATTACTATGTGGTAATACATGGTACTGTGTGGTATTACATGGCACTAGGTGGTATTGCATGGTACTGTGTGGTATCACATGGTACTGTGTGATATTACATGGTACTGTGTGATATTGCATGGTACTGTGTGCATGGTATTGCATGGTACTGTGTGGTATTGCATGGTACTGTGTGGTATTACATGGTATTACATGGTGCTGTGTGGTATTACATGGTATTGCATATGATACTGTGTGGTATATTGTATGGTATTGCATGATACTGTGTGGTATTGCATGGTATTGCATGGTACTGTGTGGGATTGCATGGTATTGGATGGTACTGTGTGGGATTCATGTATTGCATGGTACTGTGTAGTAATACATGGTTGGGTTTCCCAGTATGGGTCAGTTCTATTTGTGCTCAACAACAAAGGACAAGTGGTTGCTTGGCAACTAAGTAGACAATATTTTGAAATCACTTGCACAGCGGCTAGTGACATTCCATAGTCATATCAGCATGATCTTGGTGGACAATTGTTGTTCATTACGCACTAAACTAACAGAAATATTTGGATCAGGAATTAGTGTGTTTAGATCTCTTCCACGCTGTTCAGCGAATAGTTAAATACATGCCAAAAAGGCACCCTATGTATACACATTTTTCGCAAGACATTAGCAACTCTTTAAAAATCCGATGGATAAAAGGTAAACAACGAACTCTGCCAACTCAAGACCCCTACACACTTCGAAGAAATTTTGACCAGTTTTTTCAAAAGAAGAGTCATGCAAAAGTTGAAGGAAAATAGATTTTGAATGAGAAAACAATGGATGAAATTGAGGCATCAGGCGTGCACATTTCAAAAGGGTGCCTCTCAGATATTCCTCCCAAATGCGGTACCAACAAAAATGAAGCACTTCATCGTTCAATCAGGCCTTTGTTCCATCGGTGCAGAATGGGCTTACCTTTAGCCCTTGCTTTGATGATTTCTGTTCTATATTTTTATAACAACAAACAGGCACGTGAAAAATGTCCAAGGGGAGGCAACCTTGGGCAATCAATTCTATCAGGATGGGCATCATACAAAAAGGGGGTTGCATTACCACTGCATAGATCAATTTGGAATTCTCAGCAAGACAGGAATATTACCTGGATTTTTGGACACCAAAAAGTTTGCATCGAGGAGTTTGACCTCACCCATCATCCTGTTGAAATAGAGGTAAGCAAAGACCTTGAACAGCTAGCATCAGTAGACGATATTAGGAGGATTCTACAAAAAGCTTATAATATGTATCTGGTTGCAAAGGAATTGCAGAAAACAAGCAAATTCTCTTCAGTCACAAGTGGTGCTCATAAGATGATACCATTCATGTCTTCTATCAGCTGCCTTTTTAATACTGACCAGAGCTCTGCTGATCATGAGTCTCAGCAGGAAAGACTTTGCTACATCACAAAATCATGGGGATTTGAATTACAACAAGTTACTACTGCTTCACAGCATTGGCATATAGTTTACAACAGCAGCAACAACTCATAACATATTGCTTTCAACCAGCATGGAGCAGGACATTAAGCCGTTTCTTTCAAAGAACAGCCCTCTGCAAATGCTACACCAATTCCTGATTCACCAGAACAGCACTGCCGATGTGGAGTTAATGACAAAAAAGGGAAGGATCACTGCACAAAGGTAGAAGGGAGTACACCACATGGATACGAGACAGTGTACAAACCTCTGCCAATGCCAGAGGTGTAGCAATCCAGTTGGTACGAAACCAGGTTCAATCAACTACGCATCATTCATAATGTGTGGCAGCTCACTGTAATCTGCTACAGTGGTGGAGAGCTGCGGCAGGCCAAATTCTATCATGCGTGAGGCGTATCTGAAATAAATACAAGCAGTGTGATGAGCATGAACACTGTGCGTAGCTAGTCACAATCAATCACAATACCACTTGAATACGATGCAATACCACACAGTACCATATAATACCATATAATACCATGTAATACCACACAGTACCATGTAATACCACGTAATACTATTTATATACCACACAGTACCATGAAATACCATGTAATTCCATTTAATACCACACAGTACCATGCAATACCATGTAATACCTTGTAATACCATGTCGGTAAGAAGTAGAGGGGAGGGTGCACAACAATGACTAGCTCGCTTGTTCAGACTACTGACTTATAAACTAGTAAAGCTAATTGCAGGTAGGTAGTCCAAAACCGTCATAGATGGCACAGAGACAGTATACACACAACGTTTCGACATTACAAAGTTTATCAGGTGTGCGAGGATGGCATGCAAGCAGGCACAATATACACAATGGATACATAAAAAATATAGGCCAATGAAGGCAAGTGGTTGCTAAGTGCATGTCCAGGTTCATGCTTCCTGGGTGTAGGGATCTCAATTGTTGGATCCAGTAGCTCTCCCGTCTCTTCCTCAAGCTCTCGTCCTGGCTTCTCATAGATTCAATCACAGCAATGCTGAGGTCTTCCACGAAGTGGCCTGCAGCTGCACTGCTAAAGTGGGCAGCTACTGGCTTTTCTGTCCGGCTATGAACAATATCGTTGCGATGGCCATTCAAGCGGATATGGAGGGCGTTCTGTGTCTCTCCCACATACTGTTTATGGCATTTCTTACACTCAATCAGGTAGACCACATTCTTGGTCTTACAAGTGGCCATAGCTCATACATGGAAGGTCTGTCCAGTAATGATACTCCTTATGGTGGTGCCTGTTTTAATGTGGTTGCAGGTGAGGCAGCGTTTGTTGTCACAGGAACTACTTCCTCTGGCCTTCTCAAAAAGAGCTGGCTTGAGCTGTGCAATGACCAGAAGGTCACGAAGTACCACGTAATACCACACAGTACCATGCAATACCATGCAATACCACACAGTACCATGCAATACCACACACTGCAATGCAATACCACACAGTACCATGTAATACCATACAGTACCGTGGAATACCATGTCACTAGGCCTTGATGGATTATTCTTTTTTTCTACTTATTATTCTATTCTTTTATTCTTGAAAATCTTACAGATTATTCTTTTCATTCTATCTATTATTCTTTTTATTGCACCTATTATTCTCATAAAAGTAATACAAAAAGTGAACCAAAGAAGAAGCCATCTATAATGACACACCATGAAGAAACTTATGAACCATCATTATACATCAACATGGAATTATGACAGCAATTGTTTGGTCGCAGGTAGCACAATAATTATTTTCCACAGGAGGAATTCAATCATAATCTGCAAAGGGATGTGACTCACGAATCATGTGACCCAAAACTTAGTACCATTATTCTTTTTTGGGCCAAAATGACTACCTATTATTCTCGAATAATTCTTAATTCTTTTCGCACCTATTATTCTCAAAATTATACCAGCATACCACACAGTACCACACAGTACCATGAAATACTACACAATACCATGTAATACCACACAGTACCATGCAATACATGCCATCAATACACTGGATGACGTCATGTAGTAATATTCATTACGTCATGTAGTGATCAGTTACATCCATATCCAGGTGCAGCCTGAAAGATGAAGTCGAATGGCTCACAGCCTAGCATTCAGCTTACCAGCTGTTGATAGTTTCTTAATATTGCACACTTCGAGGTCCGTAAAATAAATTGGGGGGCCAGGATAGACTCGGCGGATAACTTGAAGCTAGTTGCAAGTTGGAGGGGGCTTATACAGAGCGATACAAACATGTCGACAATTGCAACAGGAGGCGACGCAGGTCAGTGCTATATAATATAGAGCTGGCATGTGTTGTTCTTAAAGCCTTTTCACCCGTGCTTGTCGAAAAAGCTTTCTGTACTGCCAACTACCGTGCTATAAATGGCGGCTGGACCCTTCAAACCATTTTTTGGCTTATTTATTGCCTTTTCCTATGTAAGCCTAAGCCATGCGTAGGCCAGGGTCAGTCGCCACAGCGGGGTAATTAGTGGCCATGCCAACTGCTATTGTACCGTAGATATGTAGCCACGCAGTGGTCATGGTGGTGGAAAAAACTTTTGTGTCCTCGTAAAAACTGTTTCAATAGGAATACAAAAACGTAAACAAACAACAACTAACATGAAAACAAGATTGCGACATGGAAAGTACAAAAAACATTTTAAACAACATCGCCTATTTCTACTTTAGTTGGTCCTCCGTCGCCTCCAGCTACAATTAGTTGGCTACAAGGCAACACAGCTACTAGTGTTCGGAATCGAGGTGTAGCCATGTGTCCCATGTCTTGCCAGGAGTCAGAGGTAGGGTCGTAGACAACAATGGCTGAAGTGGTCTTGCCACGTTCATCCTCCCCACCAATAGCTAGTAGCCGGCCTCCGACACTAACAGCTGTAGACCAGTAGTAAGGAGCGTCAGCGGTTCGTCGCCATACTGTCAACTGATTGGTTGTTTCTTGCTGTTGATGTAGTAGGTCAGTGATGGAGGAGGTGAGTACTGACAGAGTTCGGATGCCATTGTGATTGTAGCCACCCAGCAGGTAGAGTAAGTCTTCACACACTGCAATGGAAGCCCAGATCATAGGGTGTGGGAGGGAAGCGGCTGAGGACCACTGCCGTAGCTCAGTGTTCAGTATTTCAACAGTACTCACACTCCCACCATCACCCCACCCCCCGGCGGCTATCACGTTCCTCCCCTTGCACACTGCTGCAAGGTAGTAGCGTGCCGTGGGCATTCGTGGGAATAGTTCCACCCACTTGCTGTCCTCGTCCTCCCCAGTGAGGCTGGCTAGGGAGTTGGTGGGTTGGAGATATTCTTCCCCTCCCACGGTAGTGAGCCTCCCCTCTGCCATCACCAAGGCAGAGTTCATGTTAGGGCAGTCAGGTAACCGCCACCATTGCTGTTGTTGTGACTTGTAGCTGTACAGCGCAGTAGAGTCCCTAGGGTTGAAGTAGGCCACGTTGCCGTGGGAGGCAGCAGCTCCTCTGTACATGATTGCTGGTGTAACACTCGCTTTCCGCAGTCTTATCCCCCTGATAGTGATCCGCTGTTGCCCAGTAGCCTGCCCTGTGAGTAGTAGTGTGCATGCGTGTAATGGCGGAACAGGTAAAGCTAGCAGCTTCCAGAGTGAGAGATTATTCATCGCTTGTTTAGTCTACACCATTAGCTGAATAATAGCAGCCACGCAGCTCTACAGGAAGTTAGACATGCACGATCGCTACAGCTAACCTAGTTGAGACAGCTGTGGTGTTACCGCTAGTGTAACGAAGAGACAGCTATGGTGTGTTACCGCTAAGGTCTCTGTGGTAGCTACTGGTTTACTGTAGCGTGTGCAGGGAGTGATTACAGTAGTACAGTCATCCGAGATTCACTCGGTGTGCATAGCTAGCCTGTCTGCTAGCTGTAGACTGTGTACAGCTGGTACTGTCGTTGTACAGGCCCGGCTGGTTGCTGATCAAGTAGGTAGCTCTGTCATGCACATTCCAGTTGTGTGTTGTGTGCAAGTATTCACACGGTGTTTAGCCATGGCTACTAGGTGTGTGTGCTTGCTGTGTGATGACCTTTGAACCCTGTAGCCCTGCATGGCAGTAGTGTGCAGTATCTCCAGTCATAGAGTTGCAGCTGTACTGATCCTACTGCTGAGTCGCAAGGAATACTTACTAAAAGTATACATGAGTAATAATTATCGTCATGTTATACTACCTCCAATTATGCAATTTTTTCTCCCTCCCGTTCATATGCCAGGTCTGTCGGAAACTCTCGAAGGTTGGAGCGGCCATTGGTCGTGATGTCAGAGGCTGCGCAGCGGTTGAGTGTTGCGCGCGAAGCGCAAAAAAATTTTTGCGACTTATTTTTACGGCGGTAAAGAAGCTGCTCTCGCAGTATCTCACTACATTGAAGGTCGTGCACTAACATCACGCAAAAAAAATCTCCATACAGGCCGAGATCAAGCATATAGCCAGCTCATAGTGTCGTGGCCCCGCGGGCCACGCCTCACGCGCACAAATATTGAAACGTTTACGAAAAAAATTGGCATGAAGAGTGGGGCAGCCTGAGCCACCCCTGTCGCCCCGCTTCCGAAGGCCCTGATTATTATGCATACACCCAATCTTCGGCCAATAAAAACAGAAATGGTGTGACGAAGGATTGAAGAATGCCATTCTCTCCTGGCACTGAAGACATGCACAAAGGTCAGTGTGTGTACCAAGTATAGCCTCATACATATTCCAACCTCCCCCCCCCCCCCCCTCTCCACTGCGGTTAGAAAGAAATCGTCCAGTTCTACATGTACTGTACTCAGTATTTCCAGCCATAGTTTTGTTTTTTGTCCGGAAACTAAGCATGACAAGTACATGTAACTCCCATACAAGTATGCAGCGTACCCACGCTTCAACTCCAGTCTTTCCCTAGCTAAAGTTCCTACTGAATTCAGTGTACAAGCATGCCGAAATTTTGCCACTTTTTTCCCCCACATGTACGCACACAGACATCTTTGTGTGATGAAGAGTTGGAATAGAAATCCTGTTTCCTAGCTGACGCTGAAGGCTTGCACGGCTTGCACGAAGGTCAGTGTATGCACCAATACCCTTGTTCCCAGCCCCCCACCCCTCCCCCCACAAATTTTCGGTAGTGATTGATATCACTGTCCACAGCTGCTATAAATTATGGCCGAAAAACTGTGGCGACCATGGCTGCTACTGTTCCACTGTCGCTGCATTGTCAGCAGCTGGAAACTTCATGGTAAGGCCAGGCATTGTGTTCACACATTTTACATTGTAGGTATCACACATGTATACTGTATAACTGTTAAGGTTAGGCCCAACCGGAAGTTTCCTACATTTGCACACGCCACTTGCTACCTATGGCAACCTTAGATAATGTAATACTTCATGTATTATGATAAGTAATACTTTCATGTACTAAGTTAAAGTGTTAGGGAGTTGCCTGAAAAATCTGTCACGGTAAATCCCAGGACTCGCGAGCTACCTGTAGGTCTGATTCGTGGGTATGCTAAACTTCTAAGGGGTCTACATGTCCAGATATCGAGAATGAAGACTTATCGCCTTTTTCCAGAGCGTACAGAGCCGACTTTAAAAATCCGCAATTGCCGCCATTATACTCTCTAACAGAAGGCGATAAGTCTTCATTCTCAATGTCTGGACATGTAACCTATAGACCTACAGATACAGCCGTGGCTTAAGCTACATCTGTCTCTTGGCTTCGGAGGGATTTACTGCAAATGCGTTTCGAGCTGATAAGTGAATATAGCGCCTGTACAGTAGAAAAACAGCACGCTTCTACAAAATTTTTGTTACTGGACTTTCTCCAGTTTTATACACCTAGCCACATAGTTTTGTGGCCTTGCCGTGTTGTCGAGCTACGAACGTCAAAACCGTACACGGTCATAAAATTTTAATATTTCTCTACTTCCTGTTGGGCCTAACCTTAAGGAGTTTTTCACAGGGAAGAACACTTTGCTGTATATACAGAGTTAACATAATTCTGAAAATGTGTGGGAGCCTCACTCTTGCATCCGTTTTCCCCTTACCAGAAAAGCCTATAGCTTTCGTTTGTTTGGAGACATTCAACACAGTGGCACTTTGCATTGGTCCTTCCAATTGTTGAGCAAGTATGCAAAGATTGAGTAAAAGATTGTTTCTCTCGAAACCGTTATTCCAGGCTCTTGCTAATGGTGTAGCAGATGTCTCTGGCTCGAAACACTCCATTATTCCCCGAATAAGGATGGGCGTACAACCCTCACTAACAGAGAGACATACATCGTCAATTACAAAGCCTTGTGGTGGTCACACACGCAATAAATTTTGCTGTGTTTGTTTTGCCCTAGCCTATGTTCATTTGAAGAGTACAAAACCACACACAAAGCTCTTGGTGAGGAGGTGAAGGTCTATAGAATTCCTTGGCAACTGGGGCACAAAAGTCGTACATTCATGTACATGTAAGACCTCAGCCAACACAAAATCCCATATACCATATAGCCGGAAAATTTGGCGAGGACTTTAATTTTGCAGTTTGGCGAATCCCAAAAAATTGCCACATTAAATTCTCACGCATTATGTAATATGTAACACCCACGTGCGCATTTAGCTATAAGAAAGAAGTTGTTCCCACTCCATGTACGTGTCTGCTCCCTGTCCGGGAAGGATATCGAACTCGCAAATAAAGCTGTAAAGCGCTCTCTATCTGGAGACTTGAAGCCTGTCACACCGTCACCTTGAGGCAAGTATAACACTCATACGCAAGAAAGGGCACAAATTGGAAAGTATGCCGCTGACAACAGAGCGACAAAGGCCGCTACGCACTTCTCGAAGCTTCTGGATAGTAAGATTGGCGAATCCAACATCTTCATTGTCGAGCTCAGTGACAAAAAACTTCAGCGCGTTGCGCGTTGTGCATTGTGCGCCTAGGATTACGTAATACGCCAATATAAATTGCCAAAATTAATTGAAGATTACGTCATAGCCTTCGCCGTACATAATAGCCAAATTTAAATTTCGCCAATATTTAATTTCAGCTGTTTTGGGCGATTTCGCCACACTTAATTCTCCCAATTTTTCCGGCTATACGGTAATATCATAATCAGATATATCACCTACATGCACATGTTCTTGTGTAGGCGAAGTCCATGTGATACCACAACCAAAATTATGCTTTTCTCCATGCAGACACACATACGCACACACAACTCTGTACAACAAAGATAAGATGCTGAAGATATGCATACACAAAGGTCAGTGTGCGTATATCCTAGCCTTATTCCCTGGCTCCAGTGCCCAGCACTTTTAGCATGTGGAGAAACACGGGCAGAGAGCCTGGTACATGTACATGTGTACATGTATGTTACACGATGTTGTGTACATGGTGTAGGGTGGTTATGCTAAATAAATTTCTGTGTAAGGTAAGAAGTAGACACTGTAGTCTGCCCTTCCCATGAGAATGTTACAATGGCTATATTAGCTGGAATGTTTAAGATTACCAAGACTACTACTTGTACAATAAGTTGTGATGTCATGTTGTCAGTTTGTAAGCAAAAGTTGTACATCATGTAAACTCATATAATGCTCTAGCTTTATCAATACAGAACCTCCAGCCCCACAATGATACAGCATTTCCTAAATGGTAGCGAGGAGTTCATTTGCCAAACCCAACTCACTTTGTTTTAAGTAATTCCTCTCTCTCTCTCTCTCTCTCTCTCAACTTTGCTTTGTACATGGATTTATACTTTGTTGGTTGTATGGGGACTTTCTTACATTTTAAAAGGATACACTATTGTGTGTGTTGTCATAGTAACTGCTTGTAATGGCAGGCTGAAGTAGCCTTCCACATGTGCATGCATGTAGTGCTACATTACAATAGCGATGTTGGCCAAATAGCTGTCTGCAGTTGCACTCTTAAGCTTCCACCATTTTACAACTCTTCCTTGTATTACATTGCCGCTACTAGAATGGTTACTGCTTTCAGTGCACTCACATGATTGGAATACTAGTAAATTTTCTACGGCCAGTCTATATAATAATGAGGGCACACCTCACAGATTAGCCTGTTAAGATTATGCCCAGACTTTGGCTACACTCTCTCATGAAAAAACATGTAGCCAAGCAAGCCAATTGTATGTCTTCACTTTCACTCAAACTTATGCTTGTTCCCTTTTCTTCTGTAGTTATCAACCTTCCAGACAACAATTCATAGTACAAAGATAGCACGCATCACAGACTAGCCAGTGATGATGAGTTAGAAGCAAACAAATCAGTCATACTATGTGGACTGAGCCCAGCACTCCCAACCCATTTATGAAAACTGACAGCCAACACATGACAAACATTGAATCAGCAGCAATGTTCTCTGGAAGACTACATTTCTTTGTCCGTTATAGTAACTTATGTCAACAAGAAGAACCCATACATGTTGGTCATCCACGAGCATACTCACTGCTATATATATCAACCAGGAGTGAGGCCAGCCTATTCCCTGCTGCCATCTTGTTTTCCCCTCAAGCATTCCCATGAGATGATGAACATGGATCTGTGTGTACTGCTAAGATTCAGACTAACAAATGGTGCCACAGACAGTTGTGCCAGTAGCAAAGAATAGCAGGACTCTGTTAGTTCATGTAGATATCGGTTAGTCATGCATAAACTCATTATGAATGGCATAAGGCCAGACCAAGTTGACCTTCTGTTTCACGGATCCGGCAGAGAATCCTAAAGAAAAAACTAATTGCGTGGCCGGCTACAGTGTTCTCACGTAATATTTATTATGATGTCATAGCACGTGGTGGCCCGAACAAGGTAGCTATAGCATAGCTATATTATCTTTGGCTATAGCTATGGCACCCTCTAATTCTGCCTGGCTTTCTGTAATTTTGAAGTGGGTTTGTCGATTGTTGTTCCACGAAAAATGGTGAGTTTCTTTTGAAGACGTGATACTTGCAAACTATTAAAGCTCGAGTATGCTGTAGCACAGCTGCTGTGTTTCATCTGTAAGTGAGCGGGTAAGTCCCACTTTGTCAGAATGCCAACCAACGTTTAGCAAATGACGTCGATTCAACTAGTGTCTGTTTTTGCTGTTTTTGTAGTACCTCAAATGATGCCTTTGGATAGTGCCATTTCGGATGACAGTGTATTGTGGGTCAGAGGTCATAATAGGTCAACAGTTGGCTTTAATTTTTTTTAACCTGCCTACCGGTTCATTAGTGTAAGGAAAAGAGTCCGTGAAACCGAAGATTAATTTGGTTAGGCCTACTATTCCCCCCCCCCCCCCCCCACACCTACACATATACGACACGTGTAAAGCTGTGAAGAGCCTTGCATGGACAGAAATCTGGTGTGCCTGAGTAGCGTTAGGTCAAATAAAATACTTACTACCTTTCGTAGCCATTAATACCCACTGTCCCCTTCTCTGCCATACTGTACCTCTGTTTGTCAGAATCTCAAGAATGTCATGAAACCGTGGCCGAGCCTACAGCAAACAAACATACATAATGCCAGTAAATAATCATACACACACGAATACACACACACACACTCCCAACCCCCAAAAATATACAAAAACATCATAACAACACAAAATGTTTCAAAGTTCCTGCATCAATGGCAGAGCATGTCAGGTATTTATGCTTCAACTCTGATACTAAACTTTTGCCACAGTAACTGGTTATGCCATGCTAGCAGTTATCTGCCGGGGTTCAGGTTGTGATGTGAGCCATTCATTTCCTTTGCTCCACTCATTGAACAAACAAGGATTATGCAGGTATGGAGGTAGCTATTACAGACACTCCTGACTAGTGCAGGAGAGTCATTTTGAGAGACCCCCTTCACCAATGCCAGAATCTGTGCTGTATGTATCCAGAATGAAAGAGAACATGCAGTGCCAGTGATTGTCCACGGTGTTAAAAAAAACTGCTAAGCCATGGAGCTAGAGAATGAGGCTGTCTAAATGTTGCACTTCTAAGACTGGTTTTACCACAGACATGCAGGTGGCTATAGTTAGCATAATATTATTATTATGTTCATGCACACACTTTACAACACACTATACTCAGAGGTATTAATAATGATGTACGTTTGTGTACACCCTAGTGAAATGATGAAGTGAACACATTCACAGCTTTACACATACATCTTTAAATTCAGATAAACAAATTTTTTCTTCTCAGCAAATCTCATGACCAACCTTGGGATCAGTTTTCCAGCATTGCTCCAAGGTGCTGGCCAAGAAGGATTCCATGGCGGCAGAAATTGGAGGAACCTGCATGAGGACAGAGAGGGATCTAGAGCATGCAGTGTGTTCATGTTCATGTAGAACATGGGGGGCGGCTAAGCTCTAATTCAACCAAGAACATAAACTGTGGCTGCTATTGCTCCGAGTATTTACTGTGCTGTACAGTATGTCTTGTTACACTAAACTGTTCATTATGCAGATGTATAGCATTCTCATGCTCCTCTCCACTCATGAGCTTGTTAATCACCATATCAGTTTCAGCATCAGTAAATGGCAGTTATCTAACTACACTTGAGGCAGAGCCAAGTGGTTCAAACACGGATACTATTACCCTACGCTCTTTATTATTAGCTACACTGTCAAATGTTCCTGTTTCCTGAGTTTTCTGTGTGTGATAAATGAGATTGCATAGTTTCTATGTTGTACATGTTATAACTTACAACATATTTACACTAAGCGGTTTCTGTATGCAGATAGTATACAGCACCATTCTCACCTCTCCACTCATTATCTTGCTACCAATGAGCACATCGGTTTTAGCATCAGCAAATGGCAGTTCACCAGTTAAGATCTCATAGAGGAGCATTCCATAGGAGAACACATCAGAAGACAGCGACACAGGCTCTCCCTTCATCACCTGAACAGCGAGAACTTGTCACTGTATACACATGACATACGAGTCAACCTACTTACATGAACAGGTGGGTTATGTTTTGTGGGAGTTAGTGGCAGTGGAACTTTGATTCATCAAAATGTTTAATCAGGCTTCTGTAACACACTTAGCTATATACATGTTTGGTTTCTGTATAAAGTTGAGTAATACAATAAAGCTTTGTTGACATGTTAATTAATTAAGTTCACAATTGTTATATTATAATATAAGAAGCGAGGAATTTGAAGCTAACACACACCTCAGGGGCCATCCATCTGTATGTTCCAGTCTGAGTTTGCTTGGTAGTGTGCTTAAAATATTTAGAAGCACCAAAATCACATATCTAAGCATGAAGAGAAGAAACAATCACCTTTACAATGCGCAATATACTGTATACAGGTACCAAAAAAAATATATTGCAGCTTTATTACAATGTCATGCATATGTATAGATGCTACCCTGGAGGGCACTCCGAAGGCCATAACTTTTCCCAAGGGAAATAAAAGGTCATGATTGCTAGGGTAATAGCTGGCTTGTACCACGCCTATGAAAACTGGTGAATGTCCAGGCAAGTCCGCAACAATGCTCACAGCTAATATTCTTTGATCTGTCTGCAGAAAATATGAGCCATTATTGCATCCAAATATTATGTAAGCTCATTGGCCAGTTTGAGCTTGGTATGATGCAAGCATCATTACTACAGCCGTATGGCAGTAGAAATGTCGATTAAATGATACATGTGAACACAGAGTATTAATATGTTAGTGTACTTAATGCCAAAGGGAATCGAATACTATGTTGGCGTTACTTGGAGCTAGTCAATCAGTGATATGACACTATAGCTAAACTGCTGTCAATGCAGGTTTTTTTTTACCACACCATGTAGTCTATCACTTTAGCAGTGACCAGCACTCTTAACATCACCAACCTTAATGTTGCCTTCGCCAGTGAGTAACACTGTCAATAAGGAAAGAATTGCTTATTTCAATGATACAAATAGTTTCATTATGCTATAGTTGGCCCTTTTCATTAAAGCCTGTGAATCAAATTGGATCCCCAATAGCCCATATAGAATATCTTTGTCATGACAGTCATACACCACGGGGATTAATTTGAAAGTCTCAATGCCCCACTTCATTAGGTAGATTACCATTGCTTGATTTCAGGTCTCTGTGCATCGTTTTCTCTTGGTGCAAGTACTTCATCCCTGGAAATGACAACATGAATGTAGTGGCATTTACTTCACTGAATCTAATCCCGCTCAGACAGTAAGCATTGCAACCAAGCCTCGTCTTTATCTCAATGTGTAGGCTTGAAACAAGGAGTACATATAATGGATATCATTTTACCATGGTTTGTAAAAGAAATACTAGTATATTGTAGATATAATACTACCTTCGGCAATCTGTATTGCCCATCTCAAGCGCTCTTCTTGACTGGGCTGGTATTTCGCCTTGTGCAGAAGATCAAACAATGACCCTCTCTCAGCCAAATCTGCAGTATTCAAGATATACAATTGTGTATGTAAGCTAGCAAACTTTCTTAGGATATACTTTAGTGCACATTTTATTATAATTACAATTATACCCGTGATAATGTAGTGTTCAGGAGGCCCTGGGCTGTCAACAACAACTCCACAAAATTGGATGATGCACGGGTGCCTTAGCTGGTTGAGAATTTCAATCTGCATACAAAAAAAAGAAAAGAAGCATCTCTACAGAATCCCAAATATAGAGGCATGCTTGTTTCAGCATTATATAATGCTAGACCTCTGTTTTGTTGATCATTCCAGGCACTCTTTTGATTGCCACGTCCATGTCTCTGGACTTCCAGTGTCCTCTGTAGACAACACCAGATGCTCCCTCTCCCAACTCCTCCCCAATCTCTAGGTCAGAGAAGCTGATTTCCGGCACGGATCCTTCTGTCAGCGAATGACCACTGATGTCATCAGCTTTGGTTTGTGTAGCTTCTGTTGGCGTATGCATTCAGTTGTGAATGGTGTGGAAAGTTGTATACAAGTACAAGATTAACACTCAAGTGACACAATATCAATCCAATATTACCTACCAGAACGATACACAGTAGACTCTCCTATTGTCAACTCGAGTACACTGTGGTGCCGAAGAAAAATAACATTTCCTTTTTTTATGTCATCTGCCATTTTGGTTGCTAGTGATGGTGGAACTAGCCAGGTGGTGACTATAGACCCTTTCGCAATATCTGCCAGAATGATGGTAAACTCTGGAAAGGAATATTCAAGAGCAAGATCTTGGCGATATCTTTCGATATCATTCAAAGTAGCTGTGGTGGAGTTTAGGCTGCCATGTTTGACAGTGATCTGTGCTAGGCTCTCCCTTAACTCGCTAGGAATCTCAGGGCATTTTCTTGTGGCTGGAGTTGCTTTCCAGAACACTTTCAAGGTCGTTTCTTTTTGAAAAGCTTCTACTGATGTGGTGTACTTCAGCATTCTTTGTTGCAATTCATCATCGCCATAGACTCCCACGAGGTGACCAAGCAGGCTAGAGTTCAAATAACTCCATATGCGACTTAAACTTAAGATATCAAAAATTTCATCGATACTTTTGGCATTGGATATGAATGGAATCTTTTCCATCAGGCTAGACTCCATTTCTGATCTGATGGGTTCTGGCAGGCGGAGTGTGATCTTAGTACGGAACTGTGTGAGAGTGGGCGATTTTGCTTTGACTGCTTCCTGTGTCATTATGACCAGCTCTTCGTACTCATTTTGTAGATATTTTATCCTTCTTTTTGTAGTTGTCACTGCATCTGACTCCATTTCCTCTAATATAGATGATAAGAAGTTCTGTTATGTGATATATTCAGCAGAAGTACTCTTACACTATTTTAGGCTGAGTAATACAAAAGCTCCTCTTATCTATTTACAGCTAGTTAATTAACAAAGAAAATAGAAGTTGTGGTAACTATCAGCTCTTAAATTTCTTTTGCCTTGAGAGTGAGACAACATTAGTAGTTAGATACATCATATTGAATCTGATGAACATTGTACTGGCAATGCTCTATAATGGATAATCATTAGGCTTACTGTAGCCATCTATGTATACTACATGTATACAGTAATTAAATTCACCAGGATGTTGTGATTAACTGCACTTTTTCACCTTAGACAGTCCTTTGATTTCAACATGGAGCCTGTACATGTGTAATGGTTTACTAAAGGAGTAGCATGTTTTGTATATTCCTAAATTGCTATGTTCTCTGCAGTGGTTTACTTGAACTAAGCAAAGCTTAGGAGCATTTGTATTTATTACTTTCTTTGAGCAGCTTATAGACAGACATACCATGGCTTTGGGGAATCTTGGTGACATCTGTATCCCCTAGAACTGACAGTGAAATGCCTATAAGTGTGTAAAGTGTGTAAATCAAACCTCACTGCATGGTAGCTGCTTATGGGGAAGTTTTACACCCAATTACCTTGGGTACTGCAAACTGACTCAGCCAGCTTCCTTTTTCCAATGCTAGCCAGTGCTCTCACCAGCGTCTCATAGGTCGGGTTGGCGTCACCTCTCTGCCACTCAGCGAACATCCTGACCTTGCACATATCAGCATCTCGTGGATACTTTTTCTCAATCATGTCTAGGTCATCTGCCCTGACTCCCAACTGTAGCCCGAGCCTATACCACACTGCTGTCATGCCAGGAAGTTGGTCCAGCTCTCGAAGGGTGGGAGAGTGATCACCTTCATCGGAATAATAACAATAAGCAATGGCTCAAATCAAACAGTCAAAGAGCTACACTATATGTGTGTAGGAGTGTAGCTGAAAAGTTGCTCATTAATCAATGTCATTTTTTACATTATTGTTATCTTGTGAAAAAAGTGGAAAGACAAACAATAAGAACAATGCAGAAAAGGCTTTGGAAAACAAGAAAAAGTAAAATTCATAAATCACTTTCATCTGTGATTCATTACACTCGTACTGCTACTGCTCTTCTAAATTTTCCATTAGTGACAAAATAAGTATTACATTTTGCTTTTTTTGAAATTCCCTTGGACGTAGCAGAATTAAATTTAGACTTTGTGCTGTGGTGATAAGGATTTTATACTTTCTTACTGCTCAATTTTGATAACTAATGATGCATCACACTAATCCTGATCGTGAGGACCTACTATAGATGAAGTTCAAAAACATAATATTATTTTGATACTGCGAAATGTAAGTAAGCACATCTATATACTTTTGATTATACAGTCATGTCATCACATAAAAGCTCGCTATGTACTTTCCAAGGGATTATGCTGATAGATGTGTAGCGGTTGTGATTAACGTTTTTGTCTTGCTCAATATATGTAGCTAAATACTCGTACGGAATTCTAAATTAGAGATTATGTGCTTCTAATTTTACATTTGCTGCTGTTGCTAAGTTTGTGGCATATCACGTACACATAAATGATCTTGTATAGCATTGTCTACTGCTTACGGGTGCCTGCCTGAGTGATCTCTGCAGTCTTTACAGGTCTTGTAACTGTAGCAGAAGCATCTGGAGAGACAATAGTTATGGTTGCGTTACTGAGTTGCACAGCCAGTAGTGGGTATATGTGGTAGCTAGCATTCTTAAACCACTCATAGCTACAATTTAGATTTCTGTAGACAAGTTCTCAAATTGTCCCACTATCTTTCTAGTCAGACTCATTGTTATACTGCTAAGCTGAATGGTGACGCTTTATGGTTCTGCAGTACCAAATATATGATTTCAAAGTATGATGTCATTGCGTGTACTCGATATATTATGAAGGGAAAAAATACAAGACAATTAACTAAACATGTCGTCCATGCTACTGGATCTCTTGTTCAAGTCTCCCTTCAATGTTTGCAGCTTTTCTCATTTTCCTTGCCACAGTATGACCTAACAAATTGGTTTGTGATGCAACAGAATGGCTATAAACACTAAACACTTACCTTTCTTTAAAGTGTGCATTTCAATGTGGATTGTACGCGATATAGAATTATCAAGTTGATTGTGATTATAAAAATTGTTCCCAAATCACAGAAACCAAATTGTATGTATAACCTTACTGCATTCATTGGTCACTAACAGTATGACTGCATTGTTTTTCTACTTTATTTGCAAATGGATGACCATGAAGGCTCCAACAGGTATTAGACCATTGATGAATAATTAATGAGGCAAAAGATTTGATGTTTTGGCGTGCCAGGAGTGTTTATAACACTAAGAGACTCATGCATAATTAATGAGGCATTTATATCACTAAGAGACCTCTGGGAGAGGTGTCTTAGTGGTATAAAGACCTCATTAATTATGCATGAGCAGCAGATTTTCAACAAGTCAGTGTCACAAGTAGAGGCCAGATCGGCCAACGTGCATGCAGAAAACACGCCCAAGAAGCACAGGTAGAGATATAGCCATATGCCAAGATATTCTACTGCAGCAGAGCGTATTTACACTACAGAAACCTTCTATACCTTGCTCCAAAGGGTCAGTAGGCAAGCTAGCTAGCATGGAGAAACTCGATTAGAGTTCCGTAGCATTATCGACGGCTGCATACCACACATTCAAAAAGCAGTCTGCTGGATTAGTAGGCACGCTCTCCAGTACGGGAAGGCCCTAGTATGTTCTCCGTAGAGCTAGTAGTACCGATGGTTGCATGCTAAACAAGACTAGGAAGCAACTCACTGTTATACAAGTTGAGTTTTGTTCGTTGAATGATCCTAGCTCTTTTTGGAACTAAGCGCAAGCTATTCCGCAGATTTTTGCCAGAAGCGCCATAGTTTTTCCAGCAATTCGAGAGAGAATCCTCCTCCACAACTAGCCATTCTCGCCGCGTTTGAATGCAAAATGTTGACGTCATAAGCAGGTTACCATGGAAATTTTCCACGTTTGACGTCATCAGAACGTTACCATGGAAATTTCTCACGGTTTGACGTCATTTCTCATGGTCTAAGCCAGTTAGACACCTCGTAAGGTTTCTCTCGGTTTTGACAACCTTAGCACTTAACATAATTACCTCGGCTATGGGTAATTCCATGCCAAATCAACACAAAAAAATGACGACCCCCTCAGATTTCCACGAAACTTGGTACATATGTACCCTATGTGAAGTTATTAATTTACAGTGATTATTAGCCTCACACGTTGTATGGCTTCTGTGTTACAGCCAGCCAAAAACTCAGTTTTTCGTCAAATTTTCGGCTACCTGCTTCTACATAATTGACCATAACTATTACTACGATTGTCTGTGCAAGATGAAAATTGCACCATCTTGTACCTTAGTAGATACCTTTTCAGCTGATATATTGCAAGTGATAATTTGATTATGTTGAGGTCAAAGGTCATGGTTTATATACTTGACCTTTGCCCCCTTGAAAAACGGATTCTTCAATTGTTCTAATTTCTTTCCAAATGTTCTCTAGATCTTCATGTTGAGATGGTATTATTTTTATTTTGGGACTGCCATGGGATTAGGAGATACAGAGAGTAGCGCAATAGCCAGTAGGGTGTTTTTCATGTATGTCCACACATACTTACCCCATACTGGGATTTGTTTTGGTGTGAGGTCAAGTACTACATGATCTGGGTGAGCAGACTGATTTAATACACTCATTATACATGTAGTGAGTTATAATTTGGTACATTCCTGAAAAAAGGTGGGAATAAAGTTGCACAAATCCACAAGATTTCCGCAATCAAACAGAGCTCTCACACATGCCCATTTTCATGCATTATTCTGACTAATACTCCTAACACAGTGGAATGCAGCTCTCGGAGAGCGGTCTGAGATGAGAGCATGCTCAATCAACTCGAATGAGGATCAGTGCATGCTTGCTCCCTCTATAGGCATTTGACTTAGCTAGCTAACAGCTTGGTGACTGGGCAGTTGCAAAGTGATACCTACAAAGTTATCCTTTCACTTAGCTAGCTGCTAGCAGTCTCCATTCGATTTTGTGTGCAGTTGCTCCACCCCACATTGTGTTTAATTGGAACGTGCACCTCTGAACGAGGTTTTTGCGGCTTTGGGCCAAAAAACGAGCCTGCGCCTGATAGCGCAAGTGCGCTACATAACGAAGTGCGCCTGATAATCCGAGTCTACGGTAATAACATTACAAATATTTATACTACACATTAACAGTTTCATCAGACTTGCAAAATCTACCAAACGCGATAGCCCCACACATTGTAGACGAATGTCTCATATGTCTACCATAATAATAACATTACAAAATATTTGTACTACACATTAACAGTTTCATCAGATTTGCCAAATCTATACTAAACGCGCTTGCCCCACACACAGAAAATGAACGTCTCCTATGCACAGTACCTGTTGTTTGTTGAGCCCTGTGTTTCTCAGCGATCTGGCTAGCCAGTGCAGGGTTGGCACCGCCGGCTGGGTCTCCCACCACCTCCACCAGCCTCTGCCAGCTCGGCTCTCCAAATCTTCTCACGTTGTAGTTCTTCCTCAGCCACTCGGTAAGCATGTCGGAGAGACAATTATCTACCTTGTGAAGGTGTGAGGCAGCTATGCTGTCTAGTACACCAACTTTTAACCTCAGGGCCTGACCAACAGCCCTCCATTTTGCAGCAATGGGTAGGACCTCTTTCAGAACATCATAGAAGTCATCATCTAAATCTGATGTAAAAATATCAGACAATATAATAGTTTATTATTACTAACTTTATCAAAAAGTGCTAAAACCATTCATGTAGGGATACGCTACCACAAAAATAAAGGAAACAAGCGATAACTTACACCGCAATGGGTTAACCAACTATCTACACATCACAGCCCAATGCATTGCAGAGTAGTTAACTACAAATCACAGTGCAGTATGTTTATGGAGGCCATCCTGGTTAAGGAGATGTAGGAAGGATGGCCTCCGTAAACACACTGCGCTGTCTGTACATGAATGGTTTTTGCACTTTTTGATAAAGTGCTTTTTCTGCAACTTGTTTTTGGATGTTTTATTAGGGGGAGGGGGGGGTGACATGCTATTGACCACCTGCTACCATGTATAGGTTAAATGCAGCTGTGGAGCAAAAGCTGCTTAGCTTCTGCAAATGAGCTGATGCAGGAAATGTGTAGGTATTTCAGTCATTTTGATCTGTAAATGTTACTTAGCTAGTTAACATCAACAAAAAACAAACACACTACTTGTTCAGGAAGGCATACAAGCACACACAACTGATGTGTTTGCACGGACCGTACACATGTAGTTACTTCAAAATCATTATAAGGATGCATAAGATGCCAATGGCACTATGTATGAAGAGCATCATCTCCTCACCAAGTGGTGTAGCGTCAACTTTGCCACTGTCTCCAAACACGTCTGAATCTTGGTGTTTAGCCATTTCTCAGATCACAGCACAAGCCTGCTCTTTCGTTTGGAATCTCACACTTTCTCTTCCAACTGCGCTGGAGTCACTATGCATTCAGGAGTCCTCCTTGAAGAATACCCATGCATATCACTGTAAACATTTGAGTGGTTACTACAGTTTCAGGATATACAAGGTGGGTCACCTGATATGATACTGCAGGAATAACAAAATGGCTAGAGCTTTCCTTGTTGCTAGTGCTACAAAGGAAACTCAACTGCTTTGTTGTTCCTACAGCTGTGTATGTAGGCATCAGAGATCCCAGATGATTTACGTATTTACCATAATTATAGGAACAATGAAAGCACAGAAGTGCATAACCCTCGGCGTGATTATTGCAAAATACTAAATGATTATGCTACACTTGGCATCTAGGTTGAGAAAATGCTACCCGTAATCTTACGTTTTGTGTTACATGGGTTTCTAAGTTATTTGTTTTTGTATATCCCATAGTATCTTCTTTTTCTTTGTATCCCATAGTATCTTTTTTGTATCCCATAGTATCTTCTTTTTTGTATCCCACAGTGTCTTCTTTTTGTATCAATAGTATATCGTCTGTTACTCTTTTATAATCTCATGCATGGGCAGAAGACACAAGCTAAAAGCTGAAGGCATACGTACATGTCAGCAGCTCGATATGGGACCGGAACGAAACCCTAATTCACCTACAGAGCTAGCTAGCCCACGTAATAGTTTAGAGTGGTCGTATGTACGTATGACGGCATTAGAAACAGTGGCTAACCTAGCCTCATACCCAGGCCAGGGTACGAGGCTATGGCTAGCTGTAGCCACATGGAACTTCACAGCATCAGTAGTCCTCCAGGTTCAGAACCAGGGGCTAACATCTGTTTCTTGCTTTCCTGGTACATTTATACTAAACTTAGTTCTTGGTGTAGCTAGTAGTGCTCTAGTGTGTAGCAATATATAGACCTGAAGATACCTGAAACCATAGCCAGCTAGAATTGAAAGTTGTTTTGCAATTGAAGACACATACTTAAGAGTGTTGGTCACTGTTGGACATATTGGTACTCCTATAAGTAGCCACTTCTGATGTCTACTGACACACACACACACACAAACACACACACACACACACACACACACACACACACGCACACACACACACACACACACACACACACACACACACACACACACACACACACACACACACACACACACACACACACACACACACACACACACACACACACACACACACACACACACACACGCACAGTGCCACTAGCTACTGTCTCACAATGAAATGCATAACATAATACTATACACATACCACACTATGTTCCAGCTTATAGCATACACAGTCATCACCAGTGACTCACCAGTCAGTTTCCAGGAGCTGGTCTTGAGAACAGTAACTTCAGTACACTCAACACTCACTCAGTAGGCCGTCTTCTAACACTGGCTCAGTAGGTAGTATTCTAACACTCACTCAGTAGCTAGGTAGTGTTCTAATACTCACTCAGTAGGCAGTGTTCCAACACTCACTCAGTAGCCTGTGTACTGTTCTAACACTCACTCAGCAGGCAAAGCTATAACACCCACTCAGTATGTAGGCAGGGCTGTAAAATGCTATATCAGCCAGCAGTAGGCTACACTGCTCTACACTCACTATACAATAGCAGGACATTCCCCACTCCCCACACACATACCAGCAGACGTTCATTAGCTATAGATCAAATTACTGATTGCATACCTTAAGCAACCAGAAGTCTCTAGCACAGACATACCCCGGGGTGCATAATTATTCACAACTTGGACCTGGCAGGACTGCAGACTGGGGTTATGGAGTAGTTGGCAAAGTGTATATCGCTGGTTATGACAGAGTATCCGCACGCAGAGTGTACAGCGCTTGTGTATGCGTATCTGTATACATGTATATAGATACCCTATGGGAAGTGGTGGGCGTGACTATGAACACGTGACCAAAGTCCGTATATGCCCTGCCTCTATCGTATTCTAGTTATGACTGTAATAAAATGGCCCGTTGTTAGAAAGAGCTGCAGATGCAGCAAATGGAACCGCTTTGGCAACTAGCAGGTACACACCCGGACATTTTTTTTGATTTCAATGTTACTGTGGTGTTTAGCAATCGCTTAACTCTGTAAATCGCGAGATAGGCCGATTTTTGAGTGGACAGACACCGGACAGACAGACGGACGGACGGACGGACAGACAGAACCAATCGCTTAACCCCGCCGCCGCCTACGCGCCGCGGGGTAATAATGCATGCATGTCTATCACTAGGTGAATGCAAAGCATTGTGGGGCGAGCGTGAGCGAGGTACTAGCCCATGCGTACGTTAGCGGCGACGCGCCCTCAGCAGCTTTTTTGGCTCCTTCTCTCGTTTCAGTGTCACTGTCGGTGGCTTGGGGAAATGACAACTCTTCTGGCTCTAGAACTCGCTCTCTGCTGTTCCAATGTGACTTATCGCCAACCTGGGGATATATACGGCAACGCTGTAGCCTTTGCCGCTGCCGTTTACTCTGTGAGAGCATCCCTAAGCTAGCTGCACTGCAGCCACCGCGGCCACGTGAACAATTTGGAATATTACGGAAACTATTTGAAACGGATAAATAGTATGCAGAAGTATACGTACATGTACGTACATTTTATAAGCAAAACTTCATGAAAAAAGAAAAATAAAAAACAAAAACAAAAACAAACAAAAGGCAAGGGTAAAAGAGTCACTGTACTCCATCCACCTCAGAGGAGTGGATGGGGAGTCGGCCGATCCATAGGGTGGCGTTACCCCTCCATAGCCGGATGGCAAGCCGCTGGAACAGATGCCGGGTGGCGAGCGAGAAACGCGAAACGGTATGTGCGTACGTACGTACGTACGTACGTACACTGTACGCACAGACAAATTCTCCATTGAACACACTAGTGTGGGGCTCGCTCACGCTCGCCCAACCCAACTACAGTTTGGTAGGAAAAGGTCAAGGTTCAGTCTGGTGTCCCTGGTGCTGAGAAGACTTTAAATACTAGCTACTGAAACTACTGGGAAGAACGTCAGTGAGCCTTGCACCTGGCCAGGCTAGTGTGGCCTCGGACCGGGCTAGGGTGCCCCCGAACTGGGCTAGGTGCCCCCAGACCGGGCTGGGGTGGTCCTGGACTGGCATAGCAATATTATTATGATCAACAGCAGAATACAATTGTTTCCCAATTGATCACACGGATATCTCGAGCTTTTCTTCCGCATGGTAGAAATCACTTGATAAACTTAATGGCCAGGTGACTACTGTAATGTAGATGAATTTCTCCTCCCCTTCCCCTAAGGAATACACTACAGCTGGAATTTGGCCAGTAGTGAATTCAGGATAGTACCAATTCTTAACCTGTACCCTTTCACAGGTGGATTTAGACACCTAGCTGCTTCCATAAGGCCCATAAAAGGATATTAGGCATTCATATAGACTAAGTATGGGCTTTCTTTGGGCAGTAAAGTGGCCTCTACCAATGAAAGGGTTAGCGGGTCCTTATAGTAACTGTTAGTGAAGTGGTAACATTCAGCTTTTGTGCAGCTTCCAGCCAAGCCATTCATTGAAAGAAAAATCATTCATCATACAGATTGGTGAGGCTTAAGACACAATTTCCAGATCACTAACAACAATCTATTGCTACTATTGATCACAGTCTACTGGGGTCCAGTTTGACTGCCAGAGCATACTGCTTGCACTCTATCAGAGCTCCAGCCAACACCTTCCTAGCTCTCAGTGGCCGTCTCCTGCGCACCCACTCCACCAACAAAGCAAACAAAACATCCTCCGCTGGTATCTCCAGTATCCTGGCTTCAATCTCCATCACTGAGAATCCCAGACTGATGCCCAGGGTGGACACGTCTTGGAGAGAGAGATCGGTCAGCTCCTGTGCCAGCTCTATTACTTCAGTAACGCTGAGTAAGTCTGTATAGAAACAACAGCATGAAGTGGATTACTGACTACAACCGCTAAAGACCTGATAGTTCCCAGACTTTGTTGTTAGAGTTTCGTATGAAGGAACACAGTCACTGTGAAGCTAGGGCCAAGGTGGTGTGTTGGTGTGTGAGGGGGTTCATCAACCACACGAGCAATGAGCAAATAAATGCATCACTAATGTGTTCCCACATTCTTGTTCAACAGTGGGAACCAATTCAGATGATCCACTAATGTGTTTTCCACATTTTTGAAGCACTCCCTCTCTCACTATAAAAACAGACTATCCAAATTGGTTAGTATTTCTTATCAATTAAAGAACATGGAAACACATTAGTCATACAACATTGTAGGTTTAAATTTCTGCATTTATGATGAACTACCTCCTGACACACACACACTGATTTGGCTTTAGCTTTGCTATGTTCACGCATTCAAACTCAAACAACCCCCCACTGTAACAATAATATAGTAACAGTGCAGGCACCGTACATACATGTAGTCCTGCAGAGAGATGTTTGTACCTTCATGCAGCTTTTGTGAAGGAAAGAGCTTTTATTGCATAGCTGTGAGTTGCAAATTATACAGAGCGAAACAGACATGTCGACAACAGGAGGCAAACAGCTGGTCAGTGCTAATATAGAGCTGGCATGTGTTGTTCTTAAAGCCTTTTCACCCATGCGGGTCGAAAAAGCTCTCTGTACTGCCAACTACCGTGCTAAATTATGGCGGCTGGACCCTTCAAAGCATTTTTTGGCTCATTTGTTGCCTTTTCCTATGTAAGCCTGAGCCGTGCGTAGGCCAGGGTCAGTCGCCACAGCGGGGTAAGTGGCCACACCAACTGCTATTGTACCGTAGATAGCCGCGCGGTGGTCATGGTGGTGGAAAAAAACTTTTCTAGCCTCGAAAAAGACTTTTATATCGGAAAATACAAAAACGTAAACAATAAACGACAACAAACAAGAAACAAGATTGCAACATGGAAAGTACAAGAAAACAATTTAAACAACATTGCCTATTTCTACTTTAGTATCTCCTCCCCAACCTCCACCTGCAATTAGTTGGTTGCTAGGCAACACAACTACTAGTGTCCGGAATCGAGGTGCAGCCATGTGTCCCATGTCTTGCCAGGAGTCAGAGGTAGGGTCGTAGGCAACATTGGCTGAAGTGTGCTTGTCATGTTTATCACACCCACCGATAGCTAGTAGCTGGCCTCCGACACTAACCGCTGTAGAGAAGTAGTAAGGTGCGTCAGCGGCTTGTCGCCATACTACTCTTGATTGGCTGTTTCTTACTGTTGATGTAGTAGATCAGTGGTGAGAACTGACAGAGTTCGGTCGCCATTCTGATCGTAGCCACCCAGCAGGTAGAGTAAGTCTTCACACACTGTAATGGAAGCCCAGTACATCGGGAGTGGGAGGGAGGCGGCTGAGGACCACTGCCATAACTCAGTGTCCAGTATTTCAACTGCACTCACTCTCCTGCCACCATCACCACTCCCCCCGGCGGCTATCACGTTCCTCCCCCTGCACACTGCTGCAAGCCAGTAGCGTGCCGTGGGCATCCGTGGGAATAGTTCCACCCACTTGCTGTCCTTGCCCTTCCCAATGAGGCTGGCTAGGGAGTTGGTGGGTCGGCCATTGTATTCTCCCCCTCCCACAGTAGTGAGCCTCCCCTCTGCCATCACCAGGGCGGAGTTCTTGCTAGGGCAGTCAAGTAGTCGCCACCATTGCTGTTGTTGTGACTCGTAGCAGTACAGCGCAGTAGAGCCATAAGGGTTGAAGTAGGCCATGTTCCCGTGGGAGGCAGCAGCTCCTCTCCGCATGCTCGCTGGTGCATCTCTGGCTTTCCGCCATCTTATTCCTCTGATAGTGATCCGCTGTTGCCCAGTAGCCTGCCCTGTGAGCGGTAGTGTGTGTGTGTAATGGCGGAACAGGTGAAGCTAGCAGCTTCCGGAGTGAAAGATTATTCATCGCTTGTTTAGTCTACGCCATTAGCTGCACAATAGCACCCACTTAAGCTCTACAGGAAGTTAGACATGCATAATCTCTACCGCTAACCTAGCTGAGACAGCTGTGGTGTTACAGCTAGTGTAGCGAAGAGACAGCTATCTTGTGTTACCGCTGAGAGCTCTGTGGTAGCTACTAGTTTACTGTAGAGTGTGCAGGGAGTGATTGCAGTAGTACAGTCATACAAGAATCACTCGGTGTGCATAGCTAGCTTATCTGCTAGCTGTGTAGTATCCCCAGTTACAGAGTTGCAGCTGTGCTGATCCTACTGCTGAATCGCAAGGAATACTTACTAAAATCAGCAGTATACATGTCATGAGTAATATCGTCATGTGATACTACATCCAATTATGCAATTTTCTTCCCCCCCTCCCCCATTCATATGCATACACACGAACTTCAGCAATTAAAAAAAGTACTTGTGTGAGAGGTGAAGAATGCGCTTAAGACATGCACAAAGGTCAGTGTGGGTACCAAACAGCAGTATATATACCCCCCTCCCCCCGCTATTCCCTGTAGTTAAAGAAATCGTCCAGGTGTACACGTACTATACTCAGAATTTCGGGCAAATTTTAGAAACTAAGCATGACAAGTACATGTAACTCCCATACAAGTGTGCAGCGTACTCACTCCCCAGGCTCCTACTCCAGTCCTACACACAGCGAAAAAGCTTTGGGTGGAGTCTGGGAGCAAGACACAAGGCTATGTACGGTATCCCTAGCTAAAGTGCCTACTGTTGAGTGCAAAATTCAGTGTATGCTTTTCGTACTGGCAGTATACATATACATGCTTATTAATATGTGAAACGTAAGAATTTGCCACATTTATTCCCCCACACATACACGCACAGACACCTTTGTGCGGTGAAATGTTGGAATAAAAATCCTGTTTCCTAGCTGACGCTGAAGGCTTGCACAAACGTCATTGTGTGCACCAATGACCCTGTACCCAGGCCCCTCCCCCTCCCCCTCGCAAATTTCCTGTAGCGATTGATAGCACTGTCCACAGCTGCTATAAATTATGGCCAAGAAACTGTGGCGACCATGGCCGCTACTGTTCCACTGCCACTGCTTTGTCAGCAGCTGAAAAAATCTTTATGGGAAGGTCAGGCATTGTTTTTGCACTGATTACTACCTGGACATGTACATGTATAGGCAAAGTCCATGTGATACCACAACCAAAATTATGCATTTCTCCATGCAGACACACACACACAGACAACTTTGCATAACAAAAATATGATGCTAAAGATATGCATGCACGAAGGTCAGTGTGTGTATATCCTAGCCTTGTTCCCAGGCTCCAGTGCCCAGCAATTTTAGCATGTGGAGAAACATGGGCAGGGAGCCTGGTACATGTACATGTGTACATGCATGTCTCATGATGTCGTGTACATGGTGTAGGGTGGTTTTGCTAAATCAATTTCTGTTTAAGGTAAGAAGCAGACACTGTAGTCTGGCCTTCCCATGAGAATGTTACAATGGCTTTATCAGCTGGAACATTTATGGTTGCCAAGACTACTACTTGTACAAAAAGTTGTGATGTCATGTTGTCAGTTTGTAAGCACAAGTTGTACATCATGTAAACTCACATTATATGCTCTAGCTTTATCAATACAGAACCTCCAGCCCCACAATGATATAGCATTTCCTAAACAGTAGCAAGGAGTTCCTTTGCCAAGCCAAACCAAACTCACTTTGTTTCAAGTAATTCCTCACTCTCTCTCTCTCAACTTTGCTTTGTACATGGATTTAGACTTTGTTGGTTGTATGGGGACTTTCTCACATTTTAAAAGTATATTGCTTGGGTCTGCTATGAAGGATACACTATTGCGTGTGTTGTCATAGTAACTGCTTGTAATGGGAGGCTGAAGTAGCCTTCCACATGTGCATGCATGTAGTGCTACAATACAATAGTGATGTTGGCCAAACCGCTGTCTGCAGTTGCACTCATAAGCTTCCACCATTTCACCCCCACTGTTAGTGGAAATAGATGAGTAGCCTCCCCTGAATTGTCAGTCTACTGACAGATAAAGCCTTCAGATTTCGAAGTAATTGTGTTATTAAGCAATTTGCATTCACTGTGCATTCACTATGAGCCTCAGTCAAAAACGTTTTGACGATGATAATCATGGTCTGAAGCTGGTGAGTGCTACACTGCACTGATGAGGCCCAAATAGGCCGAAACAGCTGCTTACAGCCGTATTTGTTTTCAAGAGTACTAATTGGAAACTTACATGAATAATACTGTTTGATGTAACCAAATCACTGCTAATCTGTGGTGTAAGGCTGTACATTATTGAATTACTGCGGTCATTATGTGGCTAATGGCTTTCACACATGATTGTGTGTTTACCCTAGCCTTGGCTCCCTGCACAGTATTTTAGTATGGGTTCCTTCGTACATCACATTATGTCACATACTGGGACCGCAAGCTAACGCAGCTATCGGCGCGCGCCCCCGGTCGCCATGGAAATAGGTTCAGGAATGGGGTCACGAGCGTTCCATCGTATCGTATATAGACAGACAGTGACGAGCGTTTGGTCGCGGACGTGTGTCATCTGAATGATACTGGAGGCTAACTTTCACAGGTGCCAGTGATCCCGCGAGAGACAACTGTACGCGCGCACTACGCGGTCTTAACTTTCACGTGAAAGTGTATAATAATCATGTGACCTAGAGTGCCACACCCCCATTGCTATAGCTTGGCCGCATGGATTCCTGAGAGCTCGAGGCGGTATATTCATCGTCCGAGTAGCGCCCCCAATCTTGTACCAAGGGACACCTTTCCATTTCGTATCTTCGCTGTAAGTTACAGTATAGCGTGAAGATTCATTCTAGCGCCACGCCCTTTAGTTAGTTTCCGTATGTATCTCTGCAAATACCAGCGCTAAGCCTTAGTTCAAGGCGGTGCCAGTGATGGATCAAGTCTAGCTACAGCATGACAACGTATCATCGCCTGGTATGTCCGTTTAATATACCGCCTCAATAACAATAGTTCTTCGACCCTACTGAGTAGGCGGGGCTTCATGTTCCTTTCGTTCCCGTGGGCGTGGTCGGTGATGACGTCATAAGGTGTAGAATGAGTGGGGCTACATTTTGGTGCCCTTCTTGCATGCCTGCACCACCTAAAAGTCTGAGATATGGACCTTAGAAATAGGGCAAGAATCATCAAATTCTCTGTGGTCCCAGTCCTTAATGCACCTGAGCAGGCACTTAATTAATATCAGCTGTTAGGCAATCCTGTGACCTTACAGCTGCTAAACATTCACAGCGTGATGTTTTGCCACTTGCGGTTGTGGAGTTACTGATTTTAACTAAACTTCATAATTGTTTGTTCAGCCGTCCCCAGTTACATAATAAACTTCATAATAAAAGGAGATAGTATTCATAAGTTCTTGGCACTATAATCAGTAGGTTAAGGATGTTTTTTTTTTTGAGGTAGGTTATTTTCCTTAAAAATTCCTTATAGAACATGTAGCTGGTTAGATTTTTATTAATCGCTGTCTACATGTACAGCCTCACAAGCTACTAAACATTCACCCCATGATGTACATGTACATTAAATGATTTTTACAAAAATTATCATGGTCAATTAAATGAAATATTTTTTCTGTAAACAGAGTGTATGTGGTTTTGTTTTGTTTATTTATGGATAGGATCTGTGCAATCTCCCTCCCTGCCCTAATTTTTGATTTTGGATAAACCGGTACACTCCAGTAGAATATAGCCTTCTGAATGTCCCTAAGGCTAGTCTGGCCCCGGGCGAGATCCTCACTCTAAGATTCTGACCCTGCGAGACTTGCCCAAGGCTAACTTCTCTGAGTGCTACATGTAGCTAGACCGTGATCGTGCGAGTCTGCAACTATGGAAGGGCGGGGCTCACGCAGGCAGCCAGGCACGTGCTAGGGATGTGCGCGCCACACCTACCAGGCGCCTTCACAGAAAGAGAGATTTTTGTCTGGCCCGTATCCCTTGGATACAGTTCAGTAGCTGCTCCAGTTTTTTGTTAGGTAGCTAGCTAGAGCTAGCGTGCTTGCTGTGCAGCTTCAAACTGAAGTTGCTGTAGTCTCGCCAGCTTTATTGCCTAGCTGTGAATTGTAGTTCATACAGAGCGACACAGACATGTCGACAACAGGAGGCGAACAGCTGGTCAGTGCTAATATGTGTTGTTCTTAAAGCCTTTTCTCCCGTGCGGGTCGCAAAAGCTTTCTGTACTGCCAACTACCGTGCTAATGGCGGCTGGACCCTTCAAAGCATTTTTTGGCTCATTTGTTGCCTTTTCCTATGTAAGCCTGAGCCGTGCGTAGGCCAGGGTCAGTCGCCACAGCGGGGTAAGTGGCCATGCCAACTGCTATTGTACCGTAGATAGCCGCGCGGTGGTCATGGTGGTGGAAAAAAACTTTTCTGGCCTCTAAAACGCTGTTTTTACAGAAAAGTACAAAAACGTAAACAATAAACAACAACAAACAAGAAAACAAGATTGCGACATGGAAAGTACAAGAAAACAATTTAAACAACATTGCCTATTTCTACTTTAGTAAGTCCTCCATAGCCTCCAGCTGCAATTAGTTGGTTGCTAGGCAACACAGCTACTAGTGTGGCGTATCGAGGTGTAGCCATGTGTCCCATGTCTTGCCAGGAGTCAGAGGTAGGGTCGTAGCCAACAATGGCTGAAGTGTCCTCGTAATGTTCATCCTGCCCACCGATAGCTAGTAGCTGGCCTCCGACACTAACAGCTGTAGACCCATAGTAAGGAGCGTCAGCGGTACGACGCCATGCTGCAGGCTGATTGGCTGTTTCTTGCTGTTGATGTAGTAGCTCAGTGATGGAGGAGGTGAGTACTGACAGAGTTCGGTCGCCATTCTGATCGAGGCCACCCAGCAGGTAGAGTAAGTCTTCACACACTGTAATGGAAGCCCTGGTCATCGGGTGTGGGAGGGAGGCGGCTGAGGACCACTGCCGTAACTCAGTGTCCAGGATTTCAACAGCACTCACTATCCTGCCACCATCACTCCCCCCGGCGGCTATCACGTTCCTCCCCCTGCACACTGCTGCAAGGTCGTAGCGTGCCGTGGGCATCCGTGGGAATAGTTCCACCCACTTGCTGTCCTCGTCCTCCCCAGTGAGGCTGGCTAGGGAGTTGGTGGGTCGGGGATATTGCCAGCCTCCCACAGTAGTGAGCCTCCCCTCTATCATCACCAGGGCAGAGTTCTTGCTAGGGCAGTCAGGTAGCCGCCGCCATTGCTGTTGTTGTGACTCGTAGCAGTACAGCGCAGTAGAGCCACCAGGGTTGAAGTAGGCCATGTTCCCGTGGGAGGCAGCAGCTCCTCTGTACATGCTCGCTGGTGCATCACTGGCTTTCCGCCATCTTATCCCTCTGATAGTGATCCGCTGTTGCCCAGTAGCCTGCCCTGTGAGTGGTAGTGTGTGTGTGTAATGGCGGAACAGGTAAAGCTAGCAGCTTCCAAAGTGAGAGATTATTCATCGCTTGTTTAGTCTACGCCATTAGCTGAACAATAGCAGCCACTTAAGCTCTACAGGAAGTTAGACACGCGCGATCGCTACCGCTAACCTATATAGCTGAGACAGCTGTGGTGTTACCGCTAGTGTAGCGAAGAGACAGCTATGGTGTGTTACCGCTAAGATCTCTGTGGTAGCTACTGGTCTACTGTAGCGTGTGCAGGGAGTGATTGCAGTAGTACAGTCATCCGAGAATCACTCGGTGTGCATAGCTAGCTTGTCTGCTAGCTGTAGACTGTGTACAGCTGGTACTGTCATTGTACAGGCCCGGCTGGTTGCTGATCAAGTAGCTAGCTGTGTCATGCACATTTCAGTTGTGTGTTGTGTGCATTTAGCAATGGCTACTAGGTCTGTTTGCTGTGTGGTGACCTTTGAACCCTGTAGTCCTGCATGGCAGTAGTGTGCAGTATCCCCAGTTACAGAGTTGCAGCTGTACTGATCCTACTGCTGAGTTGCAAGGAATACTTACTAAATCAGCAGTATATATGAGTAATATCGCCATGTGATACTACGTCCAATTATGCAATTTTCTCCCCCCCCCCCTCGTTCGTATGCATACACACGAACTTCAGCCAATACAAAAAAGTACTGGTGCGATGAAGATAGGAGAAGAATGCGCTGAAGATATGCACAAAGGACAGTGTGGGTACCAAGTAGCCTCGTACATATCCCCCCCCTCCCCTCCACGCTATTTCCTGTGGTTAAAAGAAATCGTCCAGCTGTACATGTACTGTACTCAGAATTTCCGGCAAAATTTTCTGTGTCCGGAACTATAAGCATGACAAGTACATGTAACTCCCATACAAGTGTGCAGCGTACCCAGGCTCCTACTCCAGTCCTACACACAGCGAAAAGGGGTGGAATCTGGGAGCAAGGCACAAGGCTATGTACGGTATCCCTAGCTAAAGTGCGTACTGTTGAGTGCAAAATTCAGTGTACGCTTTCCATATCAGCAGTATACATGTACTTAACATGTGATACGCAAGAATTTTTCCCCCACACATATATACACGCACAGACACCTAGCTGATGCTGAAGGCTTGCACAAAGGTCAGTGTGTGTACCAAGTAGCCTCGTACATATTCCCCCCTCAGCTATTTCCTGTGGTTAAAATAAATAGTCCAGCTGTACATGTACTGTACTCAGAATTTCTGGCAAAAATTTGTTTTTCGTTTTCCGGAAACTAAGCAGGCAAGTACACATGTACACTGTGCATGTAACTCCCATACAAGTATGCAGCGTACCCAGGCTCCAACTCCAGTCTTTCTTTTTACACACAGCGAAAAAGCTTGGGGGTGGAGTCTGAGAGCAAAGGCACAAGGCTATGTACGGTATCCCTAGCTAAAGTGCCTACTGTTGAGTGCAAAATTCAGTGTACGCTTTCCATACTAGCAGTATACATGTACATGCATGTTAATATATGATACGTAAGAATTTGCCACATTTTTTCCCCCCACACATACACACAGACACCTTTGTGCGATGAAATGTTGGAATGGAAATCCTGTTTCCTAGCTGATGCTGAAGGCTTGCACAAAGGTCAGTGTATGCACCAATACTCTTGTACCCTCCCCCCTCCCCCTCGCAAATTTCCTGTAGCGATTGATAACACTGTCCACAGCTGCTATAAATTATGGCCAAGACACTGTGGCGACCATGGCCGCTACTGTTCCACTGCCACTGCATTGTCATGGGAAGGCCAGGCATTGTTTCTGCACTGGTTACTACATGCACATGTACATGTATAGGTGAAGTCCATGTGATACCACAACCAAATTATGCATTACGTCATGCACTAGCGTGCACGATTAATTGCGTTCTTTTAGCTATTACGCATGCGTACAAGTGCAGTTGGCAGCTAAAACCTTGATTTTCTCGCTATTTTGCCGGGGACTCAGAGGGGCTCAGCCGCACAAAAGGCTTACTTTTTGAAGGCAAAAATCATGGACCTAAAGATCGGGCTGAACTGCAAGAGTATATTGGTGAGCCACTCGCCAGAAATACTGTAGATGCCTTCAATGATGGTAGAAAGTATTGACTGCTTATTTATAGCAGTCATTAGCTGGAATACCTCTCGAAAAAGTAACGCACAAACACACAGATCTTCTAAGTAAAATAGCTCGATATACCTACCGGTCATGTGACTAGTTGCCTCTTAGCACGTGATGCTGACGTACCTCCTCTGGTACGAAGGTCAGTGTGTGTATATCCTAGCCTTGTTCCCAGGCTCCAGTGCCCAGCATTTTTAGCATGTGGAGAAACACGGGGCAGGGAGCCTGGTACATGTATACATGTAAACATGTACCAGGCTCCCTGCAACATTTCATCGCACAAAGGTGTCTGTGTGTATGTGTACATGTATGTCACACAATGTCGTGTACATGGTGTAGGGTGGTTTTGCTAAATTAATTTCTGTGTAAGGTAAGAAGCAGACACTGTAGTCTGGCCTACCCATGAGAATGTTACAATGGCTTTATCAGCTGGAATGTTTATGGTTGCCAAGACTACTACTTGTACAAAAAGTTGTGCTGTCATGTTGTGAGTCTGTAAGCTTAAGTTGTACATCATGTATACTCCTATTATGCTCTAGCTTTATATGGTGCACCTCCAGCCCCACAATATAATAAACAGTAGGAAAGAGTTCCTTCACCAAACCAAACTCACTTTGCTTGAAGTAATTTCTTGCTCTCTCTCTCTCAACTACGCTTTGTACATGGCAACCATAAACATTCTTTGTTGGTTGTATGGGGACTATTTCGAATTTTAAAAGTATATCCCATGCTTGTGCCTGCTATTAAGGTAACACTATTGCGTATGTATTGTCATAGTAACTGTTTGTAATGGGAGGCTGAAATAGCCTTCCACATGTGCATGCATGTAGTGTGTGTATGTTGAAGTTGGAGTACAGAAATCAGTAACAGTGCGTGCAGCAGACGGGCGGCTAGGTGGAGCTAGTGGCAGCACCGAGACAATAAATAGATCAACGATCGTGGAGGATCGTCAGGTTATTACAACATTTCAATAGTGATGTTGGCCAAACAGCTGTCTGCAGTTGCACTCATAAGCTTCCACCGTTTTACCCCCCACTCTTAGTGGAAATATATGAGTAGCTTTCCCTGAATTGTCAGTCTACTGACTGTTAAGGCCTTCAGATTTCGAAGCAATTGTGTTATTAAACAATTTGCATTCACTGCATTCACTATGAGCCTTAATTAAGAATGTTTTGACGATGATAATACTGTTTGATGATACATGTAATTATGGTCTGAAGCTGGTGAGTGCTACACTGCACTGATGAGGCCCAAATAGGCCGAAACAGCTGCTTACAGTCGTACTTGTTTTCAAGAGTACTAATTGGAAACTTCTGTCTGTCTGTCTGTCTGTCTGTCTGTCTGTCTGTCATCGTACGTTCAACCGTCAAAAAATTTGCTTGGGTCGGCCGGGAAAATTTTGGGGGGCTCTGGCCATACGCATGCGCATTAAATGATTTGCACGTGGTACTCGTATGAGTATGAAATTATAGGCAAGAGAGGCTTCGGAGGAGGCGAGAGCACGAGCGACGACGGAGAGCGGAGGAGACTGCCAAGCAAAGGGAGGCGAGATTAGGCCTGCGTAGACGCCGAGAGAGTGATAGAGCGCTAAGGCTACAACGTAAGTCATCTAGCTGCTCATTTTTGCGATTTGTAGCTACAGGCTGTCCGTTTCATGTGTATCCATAATGCCACAGAGACTCTCGAGGCAAAGTAGACAATTAAGGATAGAAACAGACCTGATCAACTACAGCAGATGCCGCATTCTGGAGGGAGAGAATTGACATGGCCAGTTGTACACGTATATGTATGCAAGCAGCTCCTTATGTAGCTGTTCTGAGGTACACAAATTCTGTGCACACTTGAGATGAGTCGTGTTCAGAACCACTCCCTGGTCTGCACCTACATCCTGAGGTTATGCTGTAACCGAACTGTACTCTAATAGCAAGAACTAACCCTCTACTGGTGTGTAAGTTTCAGACTGCCACATGTCACTGGTTTGCCATGACGGCCCAATGAGCTTGAAGGCTTAGAGTCATGAGAAAGGAAGGAGCTACTCAATTTCCAGTGAGAAGATCCATCGTACTTCATGCACTACAATGGTTACAGTTGCCCTGGAACAGAGACCATATACAGACAAACAGAAACTGAAATCATGCATACACAGTTTTCTTTATTGTCATCACATTTTCTACTGCACGCTCTGGTGCTTCGCGAAGGCTCGCCCCATTATGCCATGCATATCACTAGTATGGCTATAGTGATGGTTTTCACAAGTATATAGTGTGTTTACCATAGCCTTGTCCCTGCACAGCATTTTAGTATGGGTTCCCTTGTATGTCACATTATGTCACATACGTAGTGTAAAGTGTGTGGATTTTTCTAAACCAAATTTCCGTATGACATACAGTGTATCATAAGTAGCAGAAACTGTAGTCTGGCCTTCCTGTGAAGATTGTTACAATGGCTGTGTCAGCTGGTTATGGTTGCCAAGACTACTGCTTGTACAAACTCTGTTGTGAGTCTGTAAGTATGTACAAGTTATACATCATGTAAGCTATAGGACAAGAACAGTTGTGATTTGTAATAAGTTTAAGTGGAACTACTCTATTATTCTGATCCCCTTGGAACGTACACTGAGCGAGCAAAAACCAGCCAGAAAACCCATAGTAACGTTCATGTTCAAGTTTTGCTCATCACCAGAAGCCTTCCCACTCAACTAAGCTACACTTTAAAATGAAGTAACAGTCCGACATGCCTGATTTCTCCTTCTCAGGAAAAGCATCTGTGTGTCTGAGAATCCTACTTTAACCATGCCCTTGACGTTGTGACATTTATACATTAACAGCTGCAATATTGGCCCCACACGTCTGTGAAATCCACTATTTTTCCACGGCTATGAGATATAATTTGGGTGAAGAAGGCGTGGTTTTGAGGCTGCAGACTAAGACACGCAGTTTCAGGGCTTATGCTGTACTGTCTAATGCAGAGCACGTCTGTAGTGCTTCTAAAGTACCAGCGCTGATCTTGTACGTTTCATTGGCAACTAGTTCAGTGAATCCTACAACTTATCCAAGGCCTGAAAACATGGCTAACCTCTGTCTTGGGAGGGTGGTACGTCTTCTTCAGTTTCAGCATTAGCAGTTGTTGGGTCTGTGAAAAACGATATTGTAATAGCATACTTTTACATATTTCTTGCTGAAGCTATTTTTGCAGGGCAGCCACAGGATAAAACAAAAACAGCCCAAAGCATAGTATCCTGCTATAGGTAACTATAGTCATCAGTATTTAAATAAAAGTCAAAATCTCTCCTGCGTTTGTTGCACAAAGACTGTACATGGCTGACCTTGGTCTGGGGAGGGCGTCACTGCTTGTGTGGGCGTACCCTCAGTGGCGGTTGGCTCTGTGGTAAGAGATGAAATTCAATGATAGTACAGCAAGAAGTATTCCTTCAATGAGCACTGAACAACAGCAAACAAGCAATGTGTGGCAATACATGTCAAGGTCATGCCTGGCTAGTAAAAACATTGCTGCTAAGAAAAGTCGGCTTCATTGCGTACGTAACCACCATTTCATAGGGTAATTTGGTAGGGTGAAGAATTCACAGTGAAAGCATGGCCAACCTTGGTTTGGGGAGGGAGCTTTCATCGACTTTGCCTCATCACCTGCCGAGTCTGTAATAAGAAATAACCAACACTTATGAGAATGTTTGAAACCTTGACATTTGCAAAGTAACTTAGCAGAGTAACAATATAACTAAGGCAAAATGTCCACAGCACATACGTATGCAGGAACTCACATACGTATGCAGGAAATCTCATGTCTTAGTGAATATTCTGCAACTTAGAAACTGACCTTGGTCTGCATGGGAAGGGGTCACGGCTGTTGGGTCTACGAAAGGAGAACAAGAAGACCACAGTATATATATATGTCAAGAGAGATTGGGTATTAAATCAAACTTTGAATGCAGTAAAACTGTGTAATATACACACAAAATTATATCGAATACCAGATCAGTTATTATATTTTACCATTTTCCGGCATGTAGAACAGAGCTGTCTCTGTATCGGGCTCAAAAGACACCAGAATGCCACGAAAGCTGTGATAGAGCTGCGCATTGTGCCGTATCTTAGCCATTAGAGCAGTGATGATGGGTCTAACCCTGTCGATCTCTGTAAAGCCAGCGTAAATGTGGGCACGCTGTTTGACATCATTACCGATGATGTGGTCAGCATACAATTTGTCTGCAATCCTGGCAGCTAGCGGTACGTTAGCCAGGCTCTCCATAATTTCGGCTGATTTCTTGGAGAACACCGTGTATTCCCAAGACGTTTCTTCTGGAGAAGATAACTGTAGGTCAGAAGACAAAGGCTTATAGCAACATTATAGGACTAATTTGCTAATTGAATGAAAAATTAGACAAATAAGTATGGTTCAACATGGATAAATAATTACTGTCATAGTGAGAAAATAGCCTGGAATGAAAAAGTGAAGACAATTCATAATCTGGATTTACCTCATCTGGCAGTGTTGTCACTACATTTTGCAGTAGCTCGTGCTTCAGGTGAGCTGTGTACATCTGCAGCTGTGCCTTCTGCTGCTCATCCTCCGCCTTGCTCAGCCTGCTCCTCAGCTCTGACATCTCTGCTGTCAGCCTCTGCAGCTGCTCTTGGGCCGCGTGAGTAGACTGGGTGAGCAGCTTTTGTAGAAGGTCATCCTTTGCCTGAAGTTGAGCCGATAAGCCCTTCACTTCCCCACTCGTATGAGCTACGGATTCTTTTAGGGCATTCATCTCTTTGTTTTTCTCCTCCACCTCCTGTTTAGCGACCTTCAGCTGATGCTAAATACACAGAACAAGGAAGGTGAAAATGATCCAGCAATGCATCAAAATGGATACATTGTGGAGATATGATTTGGATTCTCCTTCTATACAAACCACAAACTGGCTGCACAATGAAACTGATGTTGGACTGCTGGGTTGGAGTCAAAATTCTTGAAGTCTCCCTTGAAGAATGTCAGAGTCGAAACATCGATGTGCTTGTTTGTGGTTGGTAGAAAGAGAACGTTATAGCAGAGAATCTACCGAGATATTCTCCGAAGTATTGTGGGAAAGCAATAATCTACATCCTAGTACACTGTACCTCTATTTCTTGATGGTGTTGTGATTTTGAGGCAGCGGTTGCTAGCATTAGCAGCTGGCCTGCTTTCAATCTCTCAATTTCCAACTGGGTCTCCAGTTTCCGTTGCTCCCTCTCCAGACCCTGTACTCTGGCCGACTTGTCAACAAGCTCTCCGCTCGCCTGCTGAAACTGCTCCTGAAAATAGCGGGCCTTTTCTTCTTCCAATGTCAGCTCGTTCTGGACGGCTTTCAGCTCTTGTTGAAGAACCTGAAATTCCTCATTTTTGCGTTTAATGAGGGCCTGGAGCTCTTTGTTTTCCTTTTCCTGCACTTTCTGCAAGACGTTCAACTCTTGCTCTTTTAGCTGCAGCTGCCTGTGATTGCTGGTCACCTTCTCGGTCAGCATCGCCACGTTCGTTTTGGCTTCTAACCGTTTCTCCTCGGCTTCATTAAGCCTACCTCGGGCGGTATCTCTGGCATCCTGCGCTTCACTGAGAGCCTGTTTCTTGAGGGCTACTGCTGCGTCATTTGACCCGATGTCATTCTGTATCTCTTCCGCTCGATGGTACAGGTGCTTTTGAATGGGCTTATGCTCCTGTTGGAGTAAATGGACAAGTGTTTGAGTTACTATGCACAAACGACGCATGCAGGTTGCTATCTTGACTCATGAATGATCAAATTACCTCGTCAAATTTGGGATTCGGCTCTCTTTCCCTTGAACGTGGTGTTGGGTCACACACATCTGCAGGAATGGATGAGAGAGAGACAAGCACAGCAAAATCTCAGTAATGGAACACATGATTGTGTTATATACTAAACTATGATTCAGACGGAACAATGAAGTCGTGCATAGTCATGTATATTTTTTGGCACATGCAGGATGTTTCTAACACCAATGAAAGTGCATATGATTCTGCAAAGTAAATAGCTAACTCGAAGCTTCACTATATTCGTTACTTATCACCATTAAAACCCTTAATCTAAAAGGTGCAGATGTACTGTTCTTAAATTCGACTGTTTCCTTCTCCCAAGGTTGCAAAGGCCTGGTTTTGGTGAAGTCCTGACTGACCTCGGTCCGGGGAGGGAGTCCCATCATCTGGCATGGTTTTAGTTTCATCAACTGTTGAGTCTGTGGTGAGGGAAAATCAGCACAGCGTTGTCATGTTAATACTCTTCCAGTAATTATAATACAATGTGATTATTCTCACTAAGAACACAAATAATTATAGTCTTGTTTCAGTAAATGTGAAGTGCTCAAAGATGGATGAGTTACATTCCAAAGGTATTCCCACTGGTGTATATATAACAGCTTCGAAAGTACACCCACAACAATCTCATGACCTATGATGCTAACTGCAAGTCTCACTATAGAACACATTCAACAACTGCAATGCTGACTCAGGATTGTGGCTAACCTTGGTCTGGGGAGGGGGTCACGGCTTCGATGGATCTAATCTTGGAGTCATTGGCTGTTGAGTCTGTAATAAGAGTGCAGCAGGATTATACCATGTCATACAAAGACACTCTGTGTGGACACTGTATATATACACAGACACTATACTTAGTGGCTGTTTTACTCTTGCTTATAGTGCTTAGCTGTACATCACTTCAGTGAACGTTACAGCCCGAGGCATTTGTTAGAACAATGAAACAGTATTTCACTTACCATCCATCCTGTATGCTCTGAAGAGGTCGGCAAATTTGAAGACTTTGCTCTCCTCCCACTGCATTAGGCAGGTGGAAAGGTTCTCAGGCGTCACTAGTGCCAGGCCTGCGTTCTTCTTGTTGGGATCTGGGGTTAGCAGGAACACTTTGGGGTGCACCGTCACCAGCGGGTAAGCAGTACTGGAATGTGAGGGTGCTGGTTGCTCTGCGAAATGAGCTGAGATTCTTGATGCCAGTTCATCTTGCACCTTTTCAGCCGAGCGAACGAACTTCTTCATTCCTTCAAGAGTCAAGTGCTTGAGCTCGAAGACTGGTACATCGTCACACCAGTTGTTTGTCACCGATAATCCGTACTTTTTCACCACAGTACTCACATCCTTGAACAGAGCATCAAAGGTGATGTGGAGGTCGGGGCACTTGGAATCACTGAGGGTAAGCATTCCCTTGGAGCTGCCAATCGTAGCAGGCTGTCCGCTCATAGTGAGGGGTACTCGCAACAAGAAGAACGCATTGGTGAAGGAGGTGAATCGTTTTAGCTGGGTTAAATTCACTGGGAAAGCGTCTTCTCTGTAGCTAAGAGTGAGAACGAGCATAGAGTATTTTAAGCCGTACAGAAACTGTGAAGGAATGCTATAGTGATGGTTCTTACCTAATTGACTGATTAGCAAGAAAACTTATCAGAATGCCATTGCAAGTATAATTAAGGGGTATATATTAAGGACAGGGCTTGATGCTGGAATCCTCTTGTTGTAGATATTTGAAACCTTGACTGCACCCGCTGGCTCAATGACATACTGCTAATGTAGCTACGTGGATTTGGTTAGTTCAAACGCTAGCTAAACACGCAGTGAGGTCTTTAGATTAGCTAGCTACAACTTACAATATTGAGACTGGGGTTAGTCCATGCTTCCTTTTTTGCCAGTTAATCATAGAGGCCAACATGGCTGGCAGATGGAGAAGGTAGATGCAAGGTCAGGAATCCTTCAAGCCGTGAAGAGTCAGATGACACGAAAAACAATTGACCTGTAATACGCATATAATGCAGTGAAGCACTTGTCATGGAAGCGCTTCCTCTCCCCAATATCCAAGCAAGCTATTAATTGTGCTACAGCTACTCGACACCATTATTATCTGTTGTAGACTACATGCACAACATGTATAGCTACACACTGTACACACGTACAAATACATACACAACCACTAAAATTTTATGCACCAACTCATTCTCTTAGACAAGTCTAGCTGCCAGCAGATAGCATGCACAGTTATCACCAGTCAGTTTCCAGGAGCTGGTCTGGAGAACAATACAATGTACAATGTCTGGAGAACGGTAACTTCAGTACACTCAACATTCACTCAACAGGCAGTGTTCTAGCACTCACTCAGTAGCGAGCTAGGTGTTCTAACTCAGTATGGTAGGCAGAGCTATAAAATGCTCTATTAAACTCCCTCAGTTAGCAGTAGGCAGTGCTCTACTCTCCCTCAGTTAGCAGTGCCAGTGGGGTAACACTAACTGGCAGTACTGTGGAATATAATACTACACAGTTGCAATTTAATTATGTGCTCAACACTGTCTGCATTTTGATTGGACAGTTACCTGTTGCCATGGAGTGGTGTGCATCACATGTTCCTAGGGAATATTTGTGACACTCATAACATTACCCACAGTGCTTTATTCATGGCAAGGGTTTTGTATGTGGAGGAGTAGTGACCCTTTTGACCCTTACCACACATTAGCAGGGCATCCCCCCACACATATCCCAGCAGCTGTCCATTGCAGCTCAAATTACTGATTGCATACCTTTAGCAATAATGCATGTCTACAACTGTAGTTTAGTAGGAAAAGGTCAAGGTTCTGTCTGCAGTTACTAGTTACTGAAAGAGAAAAAAAAACTGGAAAGAACTTCAAGGGTATAGCTACATCAGTGAGCCTTGCACCGGGCGACTATGGTGGCCCCGCACCGGGCTGGAGTGGTCCCGCACCGGGCCGGGGTGGCCTTGCACCGGGCCGGGGTGGCCCCGCACCGGGCCGGGGTGGCCCCGCACCGGGCCAGGGTGGCATTATATTATTATAATCAGGAGCCCATGAGCGCCGCGAAGGAGCGTCAAACTAGCAGTAGAAACTATTTTCAAACTGTAGCGCTGAAACTTCCATATATGGATCTTAAGCCGCTGTACGTGTTGGAGCCTGTCAATCCAAACTTTGCGGTTACGCGTTACGTCACCTAAGAGAGTGTTACGTCTGAGAATTATTACTAGTGGGCAATAAATCGATGCATGCATTTGAGTCGAGTTGCGTGTTCGATGGATAGTACAGCGTATTTCAGTTGCGTTCGAATTTCCGTACCAAACGGAACTTACGGAACCCAGAGCAAAACTGCGCGCAATGTAGCGTTACGCCCACTGGGAGGAGCCTGCCTACTCGTGCTTCTGCAAAGCTCAGATATTTTAAGCTGGTTATGGCTGACGAGGCCTCTGGAACTGACGACCAGTGGGAAGGCGAAAGCGGTGACGATGGAAACTTCCACGGCTCATTTGGGCGGCCATATCGGTACAACTATGAATATGGCGAGTACAGTGAACGGCCTTACGGATTTGTGTCGCCACCATTCCCCCCGCCTTATCCTGTTTGTGAGTCGTCTAGTGCCGTGTATACTCCCCCCCGCTTCTTTCCTGGAACTCAAGCCCAGTCTGACGCGAGTTCCTATGAAGTCGAGGTAAATCTGTACATAATGTAGCTATATGTATAGCTCCTGCATGCAAGGGTGGCACTAATTGGGACAGCAATAAATGGTGTTTCTTTTGTTTGCAGTGCACTTCACAGAATAAAACTAGGGTGAGTTTGATCCAGAAGCAGGTTTTCAACTACAAGGTGAAAGTTATAAACCCAAAAAAGAAGTCTCTCTACGAAATTAGGCCTCTAAAGAAAAACGTTCAATTTGACTCGCTGAATAATTTAAGGAGGTGCGTCAAGGAAGAAGCTGGACTTTTTAAAGGAGCTTTAGGCTATATTGAGCCAGGACACGGAGTAAAAGGGAAAACAAGGGAGCTGAATGACGATGAAGACCTTGTCGAAATGTATGTGTTGCATAAGAGAAAGCGTGATGTACTGCTATGGTGCTATGGGGAAGTTACCAGTGAGGGCTCCTCTAGCTCTGCTACCAATGAATCTCATAAGCGCCCGGCTACAGGTACTCCTCCACCTAGTAAGCGAGAGTGTATAGCAAAGACTATAAGTAATGTAGAAACCATTGTTGAAAATTTGAAGGGGAAACAAGGTGAGAATGGGTACCCAGTCGAGCAGTTTAACTGTTGGGCTCACATGATCAACTCTGGGAAGTGGTCTTCATATGATGCACCACCTGAGCTTCCATTTTTTAAGAAGTCCAAAGGCAAAGAGAAACCCAAAGAAAACCCAAGTAATACGAGCTCCTCTGGTGCTTCAGGATCTGCTGCAGGTTCCCCAACGAAGCGCTTAAATTTGCGAATGCAGTGCATTGATCAATTGAGCAAATGGCATGTACTGTTGGAGTCTGGAGCCATTACTCAGTCTCAGTATGAAGAGCTGAAAAGTACAATCTTGGATGATATCAAGCACATGTAATTATGATATTGCATGATATAATATAATTATACATGTATACATGCATGCATGTAATACAATATCCAAAGCTGGATTGAACAGATTTGTACTTGTCTTGTTTGTCTTGTTATAGTGGATAACCTGAGTCTGTAATCCATGCATTACATTGATCTTCTGTGATGGAATTAAATGCAGCTTGTACTACTGTAGACAGAGGAGCTCCAGATTGCAACAATTGATCATGCTTTTTCAAGTACCCTTTGACATAGCTGAAAGCTTCTTCTGCTGGATTAAAATCAGGGCTGTACGGAGGAAGGAATAGCACCAAAATACCAGCTTGCTGTAGTAGATCACGAACTTCAGCAATATGATGCACAGAGCAGTTGTCCATTATGACAATTGAGTGAGCGTTAGTGCCATTGTACGTCATCATATTTGGAATCAGTGTTCCCCGAAGGAAATCAAAGAATTCTAGGCCATGCACTAACTGTTCCGATCACTAGATCTACAGCGAGAAGTCCACTCGATGTCAGTGCTGCTATAGCATTCACTCTCTTCCCTCTGACTAGTAAGTGATGTGATGCTGGAGTCATACCTCTGAGAGCGTAACCGAATCTACGAATATGATCTCTAGCGTCTGATCCGGTTTCGTCAATCCACACAAACATGTCCCTTCTAAACAAGGTGCAGTGTGCCATGTATGCACCACGAAGAGGATAACACCTCTGTGATGCTATTTGTCTGACTCGCTTTCTGGTGAAACCATAACGTTTGAAGAGTCTACAGATAGTTGGTGGAGAAACTGTCAAGGAAGTGATTTCTTTCACTTCCTGAACGACTTCATCCAAGTAAAGAGTTGGGCTCTCCAAGATTAAACCAATTATTATCAGCTCTGAGTGCTCATCTAGTGCTCTTAACTCTGGTCTGCAGCTTCTCTGCACAGCCCGCACATCTCCACTGGATGCAAATTTCTGGAACAGGCGATGGGCAGTACTGGTGGCTATGCTTAAATTCTTAGCAATCTTGTAGAACGGTAACGCCATACCTATCCTTTGATACACTACTCTCCACCTTACGTCGACTGAGTACGCTTTCTTTCTTGCCGGTTCCGCAGACATATCGGCAGTAGGCTAGATTCAAACTATCCGCCAGTAACACGTGTGTACGCACATGCGCAATGTTTGCGGGTCGTTCCGTAAGTTCCGTACGCCGTACGGAAATTCGAACGCAACTGAAATACGCTGTACTACACGAGCTACCGTCCGCGACAAGCGACCACGAGAAGGCCATCATCCCCCTGCACAGAAAAGGCGCCGTTTAGCAAGCCACATGAAACTCGGCTGAGTCGACCTCGAGCACGAACGCTCCCATGACCCCTAGATCCAAGTCTTGTAGACGGTCTCGAATGTACCGCACTTCGCCCTTACGAAGTCTCCGAACGCTTTTTAGTCGCCGCTACGCTTTGCATACATATATATGACTGTGTAGCTACTAGTCACAAGTGAAGTAATGCGATACCTTTCGCACCTTGTTATGACGTAGTTGCGAATTATAGCACAACCGTACGCGTATAAGGAACGTTTTGTGTAGTTGCGGTTCGACAAGGGATCGCACAGCGGATGTACGCGAGTTTAACGCTCCTTTCCACTTTGGTGTGGTTCATGCGCTCCTGCTATAATCGACTGCAGAATACATTATTTCCCGATTGATCATACGGAGCTTTTCTTCTAGCAGAATACATTGATAAACTTAATGACTGTTATGTAGATGAATTCCTACCCCCTTCCCCCAAGAAACACACTACAGCACACACTTTCACAGGTAGATTTAAGGATATTAGGCATTCAAGTATTGTTAAGAACTAGGCAACTAATAGCAGAACGCACATTGTCTAAAACAAGTACAGCATGGCGAGAGATAGAGATCACGTGAGCAAAAATGAGTGATTACATAACCAATAATGTATATGCACATGATTGTGAAAGCAGTATATATATAATATACGTTTACACAAGAGTCATGAGTGGACCGAATTTAACACTCCTCCTCACTCATGGCTCAGTTCAGGTTTTCTGTGGCACTATTCCTGCCATCTCTCGAAGAAGAGAGAACTGCTGTTGTGGTAGTCCCTTTGTTAGGACGTCAGCCACCATCTCGCGTATTGGACAGTACTTGAGCTCGATCATTCCAACGCTCACTTGCTCCCTGACGAAATGATGCTTTATATCGATATGCTTGGCTCTCCCGTGGAACTGCGGGTTCCGGGCCATTGCAATGGATGACTGGTTGTCTTCCAGGACAGTAGTGGGTTCTCCTGGTGGCTTTCCCAGTTCAGAGACGAGCCTTCGCATCCATACACACTCCTGTGCAGCACTTGACAAAGCGACATACTCCGCCTCGGCGGTCGACAGAGCCACGGTGTCCTGCTTCTTGCTTCTCCACGATACAGGTCCACCTGCGATCTGAAACATGTAGCCTGAGGTAGACTTCCTGTCGTCCATGTCTCCCGCCCAGTCAGCATCAGAGTACCCGAGTACATCGGAATCATCACTGTAGATCAGTCGAAAGTTCGTGGTGCCCTTCAGATATCGCAACACTCGTTTCGCCGCTACCCAGTGGGTTTGGTTGGGCTTGCTGGAGAACCTGGCTAGCATTCCCACAGCATAAGCAATGTCTGGCCTCGTACATGTGGCTAGATACATTAGACTCCCTACCAGTGACTGGTACAACTGTTGGTCCACTGCTTGGTCGTCTTCAGCTGCCTTTACGAGACGGTTGGCTGGATCTGCGGGGGTCTTGACCGGCTTGCACTCACTCATCCCCATCTTGGTCAGGAGCTTCTCGGCATACGTGGGTTGTCCTATCCAAGTCTCCTTCTTCTCCTGATTCTGGACAATGGACATCCCCAAAAAGTAGCTCAGCATCCCCAGGTCCTTGATGTCGAACCTTGAAGACAGCTCCTCCTTGACACTCGTCATCTTGGCTTCATCGTTCCCAGCCAGAATCATGTCATCCACATACACGCCAATGTAGAACGTGTCTTCTCCTCCTGAGACGTAGATGCAGGGGTCGGATTTCAATTGAGTGAATCCCATCCTCTTGAGGTGAGTGTCGAGTGCTGTGTTCCAGCACCTGGAGGACTGCTTCAGTCCGTAGAAACTCTTCCTCAACTTGCACACGAGGTGTTCCTCCCCTTGTTTCTCGTATCCTGTGGGCTGCTTCATATAGACGTCTTCCTGAAGAGTACCATTCAGGAATGCGGTGTGCACATCCACATGGTGGAGTTCCAATCCACGCTGTGTAGAGAGTGCTATCAAGGTCCTCAGCGACTCCAGGCGTACCACAGGGCAAAATGTCTCGTCGTAATCTAGGCCAAATCTTTGGTCAAATCCTCGAGCCACGAGTCTTGCCTTGTAACGCTCAATTGACCCATCACTGTTGGTCTTCACTTTGTACACCCATTTGCAACCGATCGCCTTCTTTCCAGGAGGCAGTGTAGTCAGCTCCCAGACTTTGTTGTCCTTGAGTGACTTCATTTCCTTGCCCATGGCCTCTTTCCACTTGGCTTTCTCTGGGCAGCCGGTCGCTTCTCCGAAAGTGGTGGGCTCACTGTGGATGGTGAGGTGAACTTGTGGAAAACCGTAGTAGTCTACTGGTCCCCTCTCTCTGGTAGACCTCCTAGGTGGGGGTTCAGCAGCAGCAGGTGAGTCTGCATTGGTGCCGCCATCTTCTTTGTCCCCTTCTTCACGATCAGACTCTGGTTCATCCACAGTATCAAGGATCAATGGACTCTGTGTAGGTTCCTCCTCCTCGACAGGCGTACTTTCGATCTCTCGCTCATCAAACTTGACATTTCTGCTGTAGAAGACCTTTTGAGTGAGGTGATCGTAGACTCGATATCCTTTCTGCACGCTTCCATATCCGAGTAGGACGCACTTTTTCGTCTTGGAGTCTAGCTTCCTTCTCTCGTCCTTCGGGACATGAACATAGGCCACACACCCAAACACTCTCAGGTGCTCCACACGTGGCTTCTGCCCATACCAGGCTTGGTGGGGCGTGGTCCCTTCCACTGCTGAGGTTGGACTCCTGTTTCTCAGGTATGCAGCGGTGGAGATGGCCTCGGCCCAGAACCTCTGGGGTAGCTTGGCATCCAGGAGCATCGCTCTCGTGGTTTCAACCAACGTGCGATTGAGCCTCTCCGCAACTCCATTCTGTTCCGGAGTCTTGGGTATGGTGAGCTCATGCCGAATGCCACAGGCTTTGAGGTGAGCTTGAAAACTCTTGGAGGTGAACTCACCACCATTGTTCGTCCTCAGAGTCTTCACTCTTTGGCCCGTGAAATTCTCCACTTCTGCCTGCCACTCTTTGAAACGCTCGAACGCCTGATCCTTGGTCTTGAGGGGGTACACCCAGGCATAGTGCGTCTTGTCATCCAGCAGTGTCAGGAAGTATTCCGCTCCTCCTATTGACTTCTGCCCCATCTTTCCACACACGTCAGAGTGCACAAGCTCCAGGGGCATCGATGTCACGGTCTTGCTCGGCTTGAAGCTGCTCTTGCACTGCTTTCCTCCAATGCAAGCTTCGCATACGCCAACTTTTCCGGACGTGTCGTAGTCGAGTTGACTGACCAGCTGCTTCTTGACAAGCTTCTGCATGCTCTGCTCATTCAGGTGTCCAAATCGGCGGTGCCAGAGTCGCTCTTTGTTCTCGCTTTGAGCCACGCTCGCACTATTCTGAGATTTCATGGCAAACTTCAGGTAGTACAGGCTTCCCTGACGAACGCCAAGAGCAATGGTTTCCCCTCTGTCATTCTGAAACTCACAACCCAACTCATCGAAGTAGACGGTTTTTCCAGCTTCGGCTGCACTGGTCACGCTGACTAAATTGTAGGCCAACTCGGGAACGTACAGAACTTTCTTCAGTGCACATCCCCTTCTGGTTCCATCACTCAGGAGCATGTCCATGTCGACTGTTCCTTCTCCGGCGACATCCAGTGAGCTCCCATCACCCAGAGTCACCTTCTCACTGGATCCCAGCTGACTCAGCTCAACGAACAAGTTGCGGTTGTTACACATGTGGCGTGTGGCTCCCGAGTCCACAATCCAGTCATTCCTTGACTTTGCCACGAGTGCATTGCTGATCACCATAGCATCCTGGGATGACTGGTGCTCCCTCTTGGACTGACGTGACGGATTCTTGTGCTTTCCACTCTTCTCGCTTGCCTGCGCTTGGGCAAACTTCCAACAGTCCTTCTTGAAGTGACCTGGCTTCTTGCAGTAGTGACACGTAAGTGGCTTCTTTCCCTTTGCTACAAGAAGCTTCTTGCTATCGTCTGCTTCTTCCCTGTCTTTCAGTTTCTGCTCTTCCCTCAGCAAACGCTCAGTAACACTCTCCAGGGCAGGTACAGTGTCCGACCCACTCTCCAGAGCGGTCACCAGCACGTCGTAGCTTTCGGGTAGTCCTGCGAGGAGATACACGACCTTGTCTTCATCCGAAATGGGCTCCGCGACAACTGCCAGTTCATCAAAAATTTCCGTCATCTTTCTGATGTACTCTCTCATCGACCCACTGTCACTCAACTTCATGGTGAACAGCTTCTTTCGCAGACTCAGCTTGTTAGCCCAAGTCTTCCTCTGGAATTGTCCAGACAGCTTTCTCCAGACAGCTGCCGGATCCTCCGGATCTCCAATGAGATAGAGCAGGGACGGGTCGATCGCCAATACTATTGTGGCTAGTGCCCGATCCCTCCGTGACATGTACTTGGCATACTTGTCAGCTTCGTCCCGCTCATTCGGGGGTTCTTCGGTGCCAGCTACTATTCCCCATAGGCCTTCTCTAATAAGAGCCATCCTACACTGGACCTTCCAGCTCGGGTAGTTGGTACCTTTCAGCGGTACTACCAGCACTGTCTTCCCTTCTGCCATCGTTCAGACTGTCGTGTCTGGGCCCATAACCTGTTAAGAACTAGGCAACTAATAGCAGAACGCACATTGTCTAAAACAAGTACAGCATGGCGAGAGATAGAGATCACGTGAGCAAAAATGAGTGATTACATAACCAATAATGTATATGCACATAATTGTGAAAGCAGTATATATATATACGTTTACACAAGAGTCATGAGTGGACCGAATTTAACAAGTATGGGCTTTCATTGGGCAGTAAAGTGGCCTTTACATGAAAGGGCGGGTCCTTATAGTTAGTGAAATGGTAACATTCAGCATTTGTGCAGCTTCCAGCCAAGCCATTCATTGGAAATAAAACCAACAATCATTCATCATACAGATTGGTGAGGCTCAAGAAACGATTGCCAGATCACTAACAACAATCTATTGCTACTAGTGATCACAGTCTACTGGGGTCCAGTTTGACTGCCAGAGCATACTGCTTGCACTCTATCAGAGCTCCAGCCAACACCTTCCTAGCTCTCAGTGGCCGTCTCCTGCGCACCCACTCCACCAACAGAACAAATAAAACATCCTCCGCTGGTATCTCCAGTATCCTGGCTTCAATCTCCGTCACTGAGAATCCCAGACTGATGCCCAGGGTGGACACGTCTTGGAGAGAGAGATCGGCCAGCTCCTGTGCCAGCTCTGTTACTTCAGTAACGCTGAGCAAGTCTGTATAGAAACAACAGCACGAAGTGGATTACTGAATACAACCACTAAAGACATGATAGTTCCCAGACTGTGTTGTTAGAGTTTCGGATGAAGGAACACAGTCACTGTGAAGCTAGGTCCACGTTGGTGTGTTGGTGTGTGAGGGGGTTCATCAACCACATTAGCAATGAGCAAATAAATGCATCACTAATGTGTTCCCACATTCTTGTTCAACAGTGCGAACCAATTCAGATAATCCGTTTTCCGCATTCTTGAAGCACTCCCTCTGTCACTATAAAAACAGACTATCCACATTGGATTGTATTACTTATCAATTAAAGAACACGGAAACACATTATGATACAACATTGTAAGTGTTCAGCATTATGATGAACTACGTCCTGACACGCACACTTTAACTTGGCTGTATGTTCACGCATTCACACTGAAACAACCACTGGTCAATGTAACCAATAACTGATCACTGAATACAACCACTAAAGACACCTCCCTGATCTCCTAACAGTTCCCAGACTTGGAGACTACAGCTATAGCCACACTGATTTCATTTGGCGTTATCACTGGGCTCTACATGTGAGTGATGGAGGACATAATTTCACAGCTATGGGCTATGAAATGAAATAACTAGAGACGACAGCTAAGCAATACAATAATAATGACTAGAGCAATTACCCCTGCATAACCCAGAAACTTACTTCTTAAGTCCTACTGAGAACACTCTCACACAAGCTATCTTCACACAAGCACTTACCGCCACATACCAGTTGTAGAAGTCATCATCATAAAGAGGTACGATGGGCTTATCTGGTGTCGGCCCAACAGTGGTGTTATCTTGCTCGTTGCAAAAACCAGTAGGCCCCAGGTCCCCAGCAGTGGCAGCTGTGGAAGAGATGATGACACGGTGGACAGTAATTAGGATAGCATGCGTGGCTGAGAAAATGAACACTATTGAGGTCAGGGTTTCATACAGAGGGGGGTGCGCCCTGGGATTTCCCCCCCCCCCCCCCCAGGATATTGAACTGTTAACATGTTGAACATGTAGTTTTAACTCTTTGCATGCGAAGTGCAGGAAAACAAGCACGCGTTATTATGTTAGTCTACGCGAAGTGCAGGAAAACATGCATCCGGCATTAAACGAGTGTTGTAATCACTGTGTGGTGTAGAAGCCAGCCCATTTAAGCTCGATGGACACGTGGGGGCATCCCCCTTCTATACATACCTTGTGGGCGGCGTCAGTAGCAAACCACAAAGTGCTGCAACTGGGAAGTATAATATCGCGCGATGGCTGCCGATCGAGAGAAGCGTGTTGAAACCGTTGAATTCGTGACAGTTCCTGTTTCTTGTGAATTGTGTAGGTGCCTAAGGATGTCTCAACCACTACTGCTTTGTTTCACATCGCCACGGCCCCCTGGCATACGTCCTGATGCCTTCAAACGGGTGAGAAATTCGAACGGCTCTACACGCTAGACATTTGCCGATTCTAGCCAGCTAAAAACAGCTTTCTACTTTAGCAACGACTTTATACGGCATTGCTAAGTTTAGTTAAAGCTTCTACACAAGCTTTTTAGGTCCAAATAAGCCATCAGAAAGCTGTGTCAATAGAAATCAACAACCGGAACAAAATTATTTAATTAATTACGCGTCCACGCCCATCCTACGTCATTTTACGTCGTGTGCAAAGAGTTAACACAGACATGGGAACATGTAAACTGCCAAAAACCGATCTCAGGGCAGTAGTTTTGTACAAATTTTCTGGATGGCAATGTCAGGGGCTCATTTAGGGAAGGAAAATGCACCAGAAGTGATCTCAGAGGGTCTAAATTTAAAACATTTTTCTGGGGGGGCATGCCCCCAGACCCCCCTCGCATTACGTGTCCAATGATACTGAACCCTGGCCAGAATACCACCACGCCCCCCTACAAGGACATTTGCTCTTCCAAAAAAGTTTTACACCCCCAGCAAAAAATCCTGTATGAAACCCTGCATGTTCATCAATTGCGACACACCGCTACTTAAGCCCCACCCGCACTGCTTTTTGAGTCCCGCCTACACTACATTGAGCCCCGCCTCACTGCACTGAGCCCCGTCCTCACTGCATTTTGAGCCCGCTTTCTCGGCATTTTGAGCCCCGCCCTCACTACATTTGAGCCCCACCATCACTACATTTGAGCCTCGCCCTCAGTGCATTTGAGCCCCACCCTCAATGGAAGCTTAGAGATATTACACTGATGCAGTGATGTGATCGAAACACAACAGTTCGTTTTCTTGCTGAGGTTGCACTTTTAAGATACAGTGAAATGCAAAAAATAGGAGTAGGGGGAAAATGAAATTTAATATTATTACAGAGAGATATTAAGTATGTTGTAACCACACCCCTGACCACACCCACTCACCCAGAGCGGCTCCTGCGATGAATAGAACTAGAGTCATGAGTGTCAGGGCAACTAGACCTGTGAGGGAGGGAGGGGGGAGGGGGGGGGAGCAAGGGAGAAAGAGAGAGAGGGCCGGAGGGAGGGGAGGGAGAGAGTGAGGGAGTGAGGAAGGGAGGGAGGGAGGAAGGGAGGGAGGGAGGGAGGGAGGGAGGGAGGGAGGGAGGGAGGGAGGGAGGGAGGGAGGGAGAGAGAGAGGGCCGGAGGGAGGGGAGGGAGAGAGTGAGGGAGTGAGGAAGGGAGGGAGGGAGGAAGGGAGGGAGGGAGGGAGGGAGGGAGGGAGGGAGGGAGGGAGGGAGGGAGGGAGGGAGGGAGGGAGAGAGAGAGGGCCGGAGGGAGGGGATGGAGAGAATGAGGGAGTGAGGAAGGGAGGGAGGGAGGGAAGGAGGGAGGGAGGAAGGGAGGGGCTTGTTATAAATGTAAGGAGAATATTTCTGCATACTCAGAAATACATCTGTGGTGGGCTCTTAAAGGAGATATACATGTATCTGTGGTGGGCTCTTAAAGGAATGTAATTAACTCACCCCAACAAATGAGCTGGTTCCATTTTGACAGCCGACAGAACTTGTTACAAAACTTTGTGCAACACCCATCCCCTCTTTCAATATCTCGCTCTGGAGAAAACAGACATAGGGTACATGTACACACACACACATGATTGTACATCAACATGCTGACAATTAGTAATTTGAGACAGGAACCAAGAGAAGGTTGCTAGGATACCACTGCAGTAATGTACAGTATGGACAATTGGACAGTTGCCAAGCCTCATATCAGCAAAAAAGACTCACAAGCTTCTATTCAAGCTATTGTACCACACACACATACTCACACACACTCACAGACACACATACGTACAAACACACACACACACATATACACTATGTACTCCACACTCACAGACTCACAGACGCACACACACACACACACACACACACATACACTTACTCCACTCACAGATGCATATACACACATACACACACACACACACACACACACACAGACACACATACGTACAAACACACACATACTCCACACTCAGACGCACATACACACACACACACATGCACACACACATACACTTACTCCACACTCACAGACTCACAGACGCACATACACACACACACACTTACTCCACTCACAGACTCACAGACGCACATACAGACACACACACACACACACACACACACATACACTTACTCCACTCACAGATGCATATACACACATACACACACACACACACACACATACACTTACTCCACACTCAGACTCACAGACGCACACACACACACACACACACACACACACACACATACACCATAATCACAGATGCATATACACACATACACACACACACACACACACACACACATACTTACTCCACACTCACAGACTCACAGACGCACATACACATACACACACACACATACACTTACTCCACACTCACAGATGCATATACACACATACACACGCACACACACACACACACACACTTACTCCACACTCACAGATGCATATACACACATACACACACACACACACACTCACACACACACACACACACACACACACATACACTGACTCCACACTCAGACTCACAGACGCACACACACACACACACACACACACACACACACACACACACACACACACACACGCATACACTTACTCCATACTCACAGACACACATACTGTATAGCGCCAAAGTTCGAGGTGCATAATTTTCGCAGTTTGGTCATACTGAACATCTCGCGGAAATAAATTTTGCGGACTAAGGATGCTTTGTATACACGTGTACGTATACAATGAAACATTTCGCAAACTTACTTTTCGTGGTCCGAGGCCAATCCGCGAAAACCGCGAAAATCACGCGCCTCGAAAAGTTGGAGCTATGCGGCACACACACACACGCATACACACACTCTCTCTCACACACACTCTCTCACACACGCACACACACACACACACACACACACACACACACACACACACACACACACACACACACACTCACACCCACCCACACTCACTTCGTCTCCTGCCTGCTGCCATCTCTCCCAGACATCCATCACACTGCCACACTAAACATGTCTCTTGGGTAGAACATCAGACTGGTTATGTAACTAGACAATTTAAACAATATAAGTTAAGGGGCGGGGTTTCGGGACGGCAGGGGGCTTCAGAACACAACATTTCACTGCCCTAGCATTCGATCCTTTTAGGAACTGAATACGCACACCCCCTACACTGGTACGTACTTTCCAATGCTGTGCTGTTGTGTACAGAGCTACTGCCAGAGGTATAAAGGGCTAGTGACAATATCTCTGGTGACAGCTCATACTAGCATCCACGACATTATCGCTATAGGCCCTAAGGGTGAAGCTTAGATGATATATTTTTACGAGTCTTTATATTTCGCGGTGCCATTCTTTTCAGCTGATTCAAAGCTTGTGATATTAAGGCCATTTAGTTACTCGAAGAAAGCTTTTAGTGAGCTCTAGTCTCGCGGGCCAGACTAACTTTTCGCCGTGGGAAAAGTATAGTCTGGTCGTCCGCTTATCACGTTTTTGTGCATGGTATTTACAACTATTTGTACGTCACTTAGTTTGAATGCTAATTGGTGACGTCACAGGCAAACACGAACCAGTCTTACACGGGTTGCTCTCGTTCTTTTCAAAGCCTGGTAGAGGCTAGTTTCAGACAACCAGCCCGAATCGCTCAGTCAACAGCGAAATCAGCAGCTAGCTAGCGCGCTTCCGAAAACGGAATTTCATTGTACGTGACGTCACGCGTTTAATTGCAAAAGAACAATGCGCCAGCATTCCGGCGCACTTGCACCAAAATGGAATAAGCGGATGGCCAGACTTACTTTTCCCACGGAGGTGGCGAAAAGTTAGTCCGGCCGGCGAGACTAAGTGAGCTCAACTAGAAATCATATTTACGTCATCTATTGTGCGTGCGCACGTGTAAGTCAGCCATGCAGCTTTAAAATGTCAGCGTCGGCTGCTTGGGTTAGTGTACTCGTAAAAAGAGGCCTTGAGATCGTAAAGAAATCTAAGATAATTTGTAGTTTGCAACCGGGAGGTTCGCCCTGATTGTGGGGCTGGTAACGAGACTAGAGGCTTCCTTTGGAGAACTGCTGGCAAACGCATTAATAAGTCTGCCTACCGACCCTGGTTTAAAGGTCTCCTGGCCCAAGCACCTAGCTAAATTGGTATTGCCCTAAAGACTGGGTCACAGTACCAAACCCTCCCATTCACAAGCTTCATGCTTATCTGGCGGAGTCTTCGCTCGCCAGGAACTCACTTCAGTAGCTGCAGCTCTCTCTCGGCTCTCGGGCGCTAGGGTAGCTACTCGATCTGGACTCTGACGGTCAGTAGACGCTCACCCTTGCGGCCGCCGCGCCGAGAGAGTAATACTTGATTGACCTAGCTCACGTGCAGACGAAATTAATATCGCGTACCGGTAGTAGGAGGGGTCTAGCTAAATGAGCCACGCCTACAAACGACAGCAAACACGTGTTTTTATCTTTTTGTGGAAAGAAGTAGCTACATTGAAACTCAGCGAAGTCACAGTCTAGTGATCGATACACTTTACACCATGGATAACACTCATAACAGTGCTCTATTATGTTTGTTTACACTGTGCATCAGGTGTTACTAATAATTGGTTTATTAATAGCTTAGACTATTGTAGGCCAAACCAACATTACCGTATGGCCATTATTGAAGGGATCCTGGCACACCAGCTAAATTAGTGAACTAAAGCCAAAAACAAAAAATGTTTTTATCTGGTGCACAATCAGATGGATTTACATGCAGCTGACTAAAATTAAAACTTCAAGGGCGGGAATGAACTACATACATGTACATGTACTTTTTGGTATGGTTACAATTCACTAGTACTGAAAGTGATAATTATTGGTACCTATACAACCTTTCTGCTTTAGTTGGCTAAAACTATTACGGTATGTTATTTATATTGCCATACTAAAACAAGACTATTAGCTCTACTATCAATGTGTGAACAGATTTGGTACATTGCACAGCTTAGGCTATACTCCACACAATCCTCTATAGTCCGTAGGAAATAAGGAGCATGTGCATGAGCGCTCATACGCTCCCGAATTAATATTAACTCTGCATGCTTGATGACAGCTGGGTCTGCACTACTGGTACCACTGGCAACTGCCTCTCAAAGAGCACATTTCGAAACAACACTGCTGAATCGGGGGGTGCTCTTTTTGCTCATCACAATAGCTCTCTCACCTTTTCGAAGAACACATTTCAGAACAACTCTGCAGGTAATGCCGGTGGTGCTCTTTATGCATATATGAACATCGCATTCACCCTCTCAGAGAACACATTTCAGGACAACTTTGCTAGTTATTCTGGAGGTGCTCTCGCTGCAATGATAAATAACTACATCAACCTCTCAGAAAACACTTTCCAGAACAATTCTGCTGGAGGTGCTCTTTATGCAAATATAAGCAACATTAAATTACTTACTTGTGGTAGAGACTGTATAAAAACATCCATTTTGTGGCATTAACAACATCTTCGTCTGAAATGTCAGCAGCAGTGACTCCATAGCAAATGTTATGAGCTATACTTGTATTCAAGACCACAGGTTTCTGAGACACGATACCAATTTGACATCGAAGCCAGCGGATATTAACGTCTCTTAACTCTTTACCAACCAATATATGCATCATGAGCTCCCATAAGCCCATATGAATTTATATGGGGGTTTTAATATTAGGCGTTATAACTTAGTACAGGCTTTTCTGCTTCTTTAAAGTTGTTTATTATGGTTGGTAATGGTGAAATTACTTGAGTCAAGTTGCAAAGAGCTAGTGGATGGGTTGTAGAATCAATACATGTAATCACTAGACAAGTGAGTATGTTGTATTTAATGATTGAATATGCCCTCAGTGGTTCCCCTTTACTAAATCTCACTTCAGTGTTATTAACCCTTTCACCGGTATAGGCCACTTTACTGCCCAAAGAAACAAAGCAAAAGCCCATACCTTATATTAACACCTAAACTAAGATCCCCTTTATAAAATCATATGGCCCTTATGGAAGCAGGTCTCTACCGGTGAAAGGATTAAACTAAATGTGCACTTCCATGGGCGTCAGCAGTTTCTCAGCAGAAAGTTTCCTTCGGCAGGTAATCACAAAGTGAAGCAAAACATTTCATGTGGTCTCCGGCCCATAACGGTAAGTAGCTATTTTAGCTGTATAGAGACCTTCAGGATGCACCTATAATCCACTTTTAATTGGGCTTCAAGTTCAACGACTATAGCTGACATCACTCAGGTCTCTAAAACAGCCTGATTACCAACAGTCTAACTGCCTTAGACTATGGTTTCTAACTTTAATTTCTCTATATGAAATACATAAGAATATTTGATATACATAGCCTCTCGTTCCCAGGCCGGTGTATAGCTTTTTGGTTACACGGAGAGTTTAAGAGGGCTCGGTATCTTAAGTCATGTAATCCGCTTCAATTACAGCTTTACATTTACGGGATAAGTGTATGGCACAAATGGGCTGTGAAGAATGGCTGCAAGGATTGTAGACTCGCTACCTTCATTCGTTGTCTCAGAATTGCAACTGTACTCGCGCACACTCATAATTACCATTCTACTGTACATGTACGTAAGGAATTTTTATTTATTTGTGTGCATTTTACGTACTTGTATCAATAAAAGGTTTGTCGAGCGCTGTGTCGAGTGTGATATTTGAGGGAGAATGGGTTATACAATTGGCATTTGGTTGACAAAATTGTACAAGTGATAGTAAGTACAGCCCCATTTTCCAAACCCAACGTATCATATGAAAGAAAGTACACTGTCTCCAGAGAACTATAGTTCTGGAAAACTGATTTAATCCAGACACTGATTAATTGTGTACATAACACACAGCAAATAGAATTGTGATTGTCTGATTGATCATGATGGTGACAGAGTTTAATTTCCAAATCGTGAGCTAAAAGGATATAATGTCTGACAACACAGTTAGCTGTTAACTGAAACAAACAAATCAAACGAGCTACAAAATTATCACAGTGCAATATGCCATTTAACGGATTACCATCCTACATCTTTCCAACCACATACACTACTACTAATGAGTGAGTATGTGTTAGCAGTGGTTGGAGGTCAGCACATTCACCATGTAGATGTGCTTGTAGGAGTGATATGTTACTATAGTAAAACAGTGTACAGTGGAACCCCTCTTTAAGGACACCACTGAAATAAGGACACATCTGCATCAAGGACACTTTGCTATGTCCTAAAAATTATGCTTTCTTTATCCAGAATACCTCTCTATACAGGGCACACCCCCCCCAAAAAAGGAGACAACCGTTTGAAAAATGCATACAATTGGCATTTGGTTGCCAAAATTGTACAAGTGATAGCATTGTACCACTTGAAGACCTAATTACCAATTTCAGAGCCCTATACTGTCACCATCATTATCAATCAGACAATCACAATTCTATGTGCTGTGTGTTATGTAGCTACACAATTGATCAGTGTCTGGACTGAATCAGTTCTCCAGAACTATAGTTCTCTGGAGAGAGTGTACTTTCTTTCATATGATACGTTGCTGTTAACTGAAACAAACAAATCAAACAAGCTACATAATTATCCCAGCGCAATACGTCCACATACGTCCACAATAGACCTACTGTAGTGTCTCTTCCATAGAGCATAGAAAGCTGAAGAAGTATAATATTATAGGTGTACTAAATGGCTCAGTGCATGGGCAATTCTGTGTTCCAAGCTATACATGTATATAGCTACATGTTTCCAACTAGGCACATGCACACCCATATTATACGTATGGGTGTGCATATGCCTAGTCAAGCTACACATGTATATACATGTTTCCAACTAGGCACATGCACACCTATATCATGGAGTACGGTAGTACTCCATATGTAGGGATGGGCCTTGAAAAAAATGGCTTCCCCATTAAATGTGTACAAAATGACATGTTCAGAACTCAGCTGTAGGTGTAGTCTAGGGGCTAATATGAGCCCTATCAGTCACTTGAGTGATATTATCACTAACCAGTCTATCAGCACTGCTAAAGAAGACCGGTGATGTACCAGGCAACAGGCAAGTGGTTAAAACTGCATTATAGTCTATATTCTCCGTCTCCGTCGAATTCTTTCAGCCAGGCTAGCACAATAATGGGCAAAGTGATTAGAATTATTCCAACATGAACGGGCATGATTAACCCTCGGGTAGTGCCTTTTGGGCATAGCATTTTCAAAGAACTCGATTTCGTCTGGCAGTGATAACGAGCACTCTCGAATGGACGCTTGCCACTCACACGCCATTTTCTATAGGATGATACACATGCGCAAATTACCTGCCAGTGCATGTTCAGTGGTCTATTTAAAGCCTATACCTTGCATTGTGCTGTTCAGTCCTTTTCTCGTGCGAAAGTGCCTGAAGTTTGTGTGTTTGTTGATCTTCTTGGAATTTCAAGGTACTTTGTATGCAGTAGCTATGCCTAGTTCAACGACTCAGCCTATCAGCATGTTCAGAGAGCCTGTACACTTCCCATTGATGACAAATGGCAGATGTGTAGTTGCCAATGAAATCAGCAGCTCTGAATATGAAGGCAGTAATGGCCAGAAATGGCACTGTAGTAGTTCAAAGCAGTCACTGAAACAGAAGACTGTCAGAAGTAGCTGCCATAGTTTGAGGACGCTTCTCACCCAATTCACCCAACACAACTCGGCACTTTATACTGATGACCTCAACGACACCCAGTATAATTCTACCCGTATCAACACGTTCACATACTTCCATACATCTGCAACACTATACATCACAACACAAACACAAAACAATCCAAACTCAGAAACCTACCGGCCAACCCCACTCATAATAACATTAACACTCCATAACACTCCTGACACTTTCGTACCATCTCCCCAAAAAAACGCCCTAAAACAAGTTGCAGAATAAGCACTTTCCAAAAAGTGCAAAAACCAGTCATGTAGCGATGCACTACCAGCAAAAAACACTTCTCCAAAAACCAATGGGACAAGCGACAATACACACCGAAAGGCGTGCACAGACTATACCCACACATCACAGTGCGAGGCATTTACCGCGTACCTACCATCCCCACATCTTTCCAACCACACCGATTCCCATCACAAACCATACCACACACCCATACACAACACCCTTCAATACACACCACCATCCACAATCATCACCGTCCTCAACCGTGATACCACAACAACCACCCTCACATCCACATCCACAATGATTACATACTTCACAAAACACCACGCCCCACGCCACCAAATCTCCACAGCAACACTACTCCCATCAAACCCACTCTGCTCCATAAATCCCACTCACAAGCATAAACCAACCAGAATAATTTCCACAACACCAACACTCCCAATGAATATCAACGCAACAAACCTTCACACCAACACGAACTGTGGCAGCTACTGTGTATGGTACAAAGTATTTTAGCGTTGTTAGAGAATCTGGTATCCCGTATCCTATGCAGTTTCCCGAAAGCCGTGTTCCAAAGATTTACAGTAGTGACTACAAAGTCTATGGGAGTTACGTAGCTACCCTCCCTCTCCACTTTGAGCAAAAGTGTAGCAAAAGTGGGTGCCTGATGTATTAATTTTTGTCTTTCAAGTTGAATAAAATAAATGAATTTCGTAGGGGACCGAAAACATTTAAAGCGACCAGAATGAGCACGACAGATTCTATAAACAATAGGGCTTGTAGTGTCTAATAAACAAAACATCACCTCGACCGGCAGATTTGCCTCTCCAGTTGAGACATCATCACGTTGTTCTTGCAAACCTAAATGTAACTGCGCCTAGTCGAGTGACAAACTGCAGACTGTTGTTCTTGCATCCAACCATTTGGCATTTTTTGAACTGTATTGTCTCCTTTTTTTCTTCTTTGCAACCTCCAATAAAGGAGAGTACATGTGTAACGACTGGGCGCGCGCTCTGCACACGAGGAAGCCCCTGTTTTGCCCGCGTAATTTCACTTTTGGCCGCTGGCTAGTCTTGCTAACCAGCCCACTTCCTTTCTGATCGCTTACGGATCTGCAGTGGGCGCCTCGCGGGATGAGAAAGCCTCAGTTTTGCCCGCATGTTTTCTGTTTTGGCCGCTGGCTAGTCTTGTTAACCAGCCCACTTCCTTTCTGATCGCTTTCTGATCTGCAGTGGGCGCCTCGCGGGACCAGAAAACCCCAGTTTCGCCCGCGTATTTTCAGTTTTGGCCACTGGCTAGTCTTGCGAACCAGCCCACTTCCTTTCTGATCGTTTACGGATCTGCAGCAGTGGGCGCCTCGCGGGATGAGTCAAGTTTGCCCGCATATTTTCAGTTTTGGCCGCGGGCTAGTCTTGCGAACCAGCCCACTTCCGCGGTGTGGGCGCGCTGGGCAGTCTTTGCGGTTCCACTCAGCATAGACAGAGTTCTTACCACACTGTCTCCCTGGTTTTGTATATTAAGCAATCGTCTCTGTCTGCCATTCCATTTAGTGAGTTGAATGTCAAGTACCACTTCTGACGGATGTACAGACATCTCAAGTGCTGAGAGCAACGGCCGCTGAATATAGTGGTACTGGTTCAGTAAACGCAACGAGGCCTGGACGACTGTTGTGCTGTCTACACTCTGCCACTTCACTCTCTTCTACTATAAAGCGCAAGGTAGAAAATACAGTAGCTACCGATAGATTTCTTTGGAGTGCGTTTTACTATAGCTAAGTTCTTGGGGGTCACTAGGCAACAGCTGGAAGCTGTAAAGCCAATTAAATTTATAGTAGTGCAGAACTTTTCTTGCATTGTATTTTACATACAAGTTAAAGCATCGCAGTGGGTGCACTATACGGGAAATATTTCACGAGGGCGTGGTCGAGGGACTACTCATAGATATAGCCTCACACACTTCTGAGGTTAGGCTATATTAGCCTCAAGACCACGCCCTTGTGCAATGCTTTCCGTGTTGCACGTAAGTGGTGCTTTAACTGGGTTAGTGTCATTTACTGAGTGATTGTATTGACGTCTGAGTACTGGTGGTTGAAGGCTTTTCTTCTTCATAAATCATTTAAAAATCAACGTAGAAAGCATAGCAAGCTACTCTTCTCTGTTCATAGCTATATAATTTTGTTGTGTTTATGTCAGTACACTGCAAGCTTGCCGGTAAAACCGTTTGTGCCTGAAATAGGACTGTTAGCCTCAGGCCTAGAAAAGAGAGCTTTGGCTCAAGGTTTGACTGGTAGCTAGCGTGTTGTACCCATTTGCTTGGAGAGCTTGTAACTGGTATTGCAACCCTTTGCTAGCCGGTTTTTTCTTGCCTTGTTTTGCCTGATGCCTTTCGTGCATTTACCAATCTCTGCATCAACTGCAGCTGGCTGGCTTTGCTCCTTTCATGCACCTTTGCTTCACCGTACTTTGTTTCAAATCATTGCTGTAAAGTACAGGTACATGTACATAAGCTGTACTTACTATAGTAGTGCACTTTCGTGTATTCTGTTTACAGTTAATTGCAAATAGTTACCTATGACCTGTTCTTTATTTTGTACTTTCTGAAGATTGAGCACTGTGTGCACTTTAGTAAAAATAATATACACTTTGGTACTTTGATCTTGAACAGTGCTAGCTCCATACACTAAAGTGTAGCTAGCTATAGCTACCAAACTTAATTTTTAGGGTGTAAAAAGTATGATTTTAAAGCTTTAGTATTGATCTGGGATGCTATATATATTAGTTAAAGCACCACAGTGAGTGCAGCACAGAAATTATTCCACGTGGGGTGGGTCAAGAGGCACATACAGCACAGCGCCAAAGGCCAAGTGCTGTATGTGGCTTGAGACACGCCCTGAGTGCAATAATTTTTGTGCTGTACGAACGGATAAGGTGCGACAGAAGGATTCAAACTTTTTGTTGTACTACATGACTAGTGTACTAGTTACCGTCTTTATTCTAATTACAGAACTGCTCTAATAGAAGCACCAACAGTGGATTTTATTTTTGTTCTAATTAAGAACAATCTTTATTTTTAGTGGTGCTTGACTAATTGGAACGAATATGACTGTAGCTACATGTATTTAGTAGCACAGGTAGTATCTATGCTAGTAGCCACGGCATCAAATTCAAGTTCCAAGAGTAATGACGGTGTTGCAATGCATTCAATTTAGTATTACTTTGGAAATAATATCCTGTATCCTAAATGTCCATACTCAAATGTGCTACTGTTCATATCCAAAGGAGTGAAAGTCTCATCCGGAACGAGACGTCTATCCTAATGTATAGCGGAAGAATATTGAAGTGTTTCCACCCTAGTTTTGGCACTGATTACTCCCATAGTAAACCACTCACATTCGTTCTTTTTGTTAGGACCGCCCTAATATTATAGGAACTATTCTTACTCATGAATACAAGAAATGTTCATACTCATGAAGTCTAAATGAGAGACCACTGATTTCCAGACTTCAATTATATTTTGGTGCCATAATTAGAAAAAAAGACTTTAGCTACTAGATCGAGAGGACTCCATTTTGAGCGATGTGGGACAGCATGGTAAGCTGAGTTTCAGTGTTTTCGTGCGTGTGTTGACGTTGCCAGCGAACCATTTTGTGTCAAAATGGCACTAGGCTCGAGATAGACGGTTGATTTCTAGCTGTTGGTCAGTCTGTTAGTCAGTCTTGCTACAGTTTTTTGAAGTGTTTACCTGCTGTAGCTTCATGTGGCTCTTGATTCCTGTTGGCCGATTTAGCTTTTTTCTGTAGGGCTTATTGTGCAAATTGTGCCTTTCGAGCTTTTTTAGCTTTACTTCAAGAAGTACCAGCTCTTGCCAGAATGGCTTAGGTGATAATTAACTGCATTGCAGGGTGTATGACTCATTATCTAACTTGGGAAAAGTCATCTTATGCTTGTGTAGCTAATGTTGTGCTTTACTACTACTGCTTCTTCCCTGAAAATTAATTTGAAACTGTGTAAGTGCTGATGTCCTGGAAATGTTATTATAACGTCAACCCCAGTACTGTATTGTTCACCACAGTTCTGTATTTGCAGTACAGCATGCTTGTTCACTGAAATATACAGTACTGTGAGTTCCTTTCATCCACCCATGCAGTGTACAATAAAGGGGAAGAATAAATATTATTGTGATCAGGATGGTGAAACACCTGGGTGTCTTGTGCTTTTTCTTAACTGGAGATCTTACAAGCTCCGTATGTGTATGTGGGTGCTTTGTCATTGTGCTACGACAGCAATATGTGAATATCATTTTTTCAAAGTGGGGCTACGTGGGCACCCCTTGTTTGAGTTTTAGGGCCATAACTCCACCTGCTTCTACCACCCATGTTTTTGCAGAATAGGAATCTCTCCAGGAAAAAAAAAAGTTTTTTAAGACCGTGTCAGGATGATATCCCCCCAAATTAGCATAGATCACGCATGGGTACAAGTGGAGTAGAAAGCCCACTTTTTAAGGCTAGGCCCAACCGGAAGTGAGGAATATTGAAAACTCATTACCGTGTACAGTTTTGATGCACATAGCTTGGCAACACTCATTTTTTGCCGGCTGGCTGCAACTGACGTTGTGTGTGTGTGGATATTGTATTGTGCTCCATAATGTTAATATCTGAATTGTAAATTGGACTGGGATTTACAAATGTCAGTGGGGATTTACAAACAAATACATGTATATTGGTGTGGGTTTACAATATTGGTGGATATAGAAATAACAATAGGGGTTTACAATTATCAGTGGGATTTAAAATGTCAGTGGGTTTTGCACATGTCAGTGGGATTTCCAAATGTTAGTGGAGATTTACAGTTATCGGTGGGATAATCTGTGGAACTCGACGCACAAGTCACGATTTCACATGTCTGTTTACTGTACATGAATGTTCACTCAAATGGCACCCCATAATTTAAACAAGTTGAGTTGAACATAAAGTAACACTTCTGAGGTCTACAGACATCTCAAGTGCTCGGAGTAATTGCTGCTCTACACTTGCGCCAAGCCTGGGAAAAATTGTATGTAACGGTTCTGCGAACACAACGAGGCCTGGACGATTGCTGCGCCATCTGATTGTAAACTCTGCCACTTCACTCTCTTCTACTAAAAGTTAAAGGTAGAAAAAACAGTGATGATAGATTTATTTGGAGTGCATTTTACTGTAAGTCCTAGAGAAGGGTGCACTGTTGGCAGCAGCTGTAAGCTGTAAAGCCACAGCTAGGTATAGTATAGGATTATTATTATTATCAAGTGTAATAAACTCTCCTAATTTTAGGGTGTGAGAATTGCAATGGGTATGATCATAAAAAGCTTTTGTGTAAAGCAGTTGTGAATTTTAGCAGTGAATTTGATTGCATTCTGTGTTGAAGGCTCTGAACAACAAGGCTAGTAAACATGATATAGCTAGATATAGGTAGCTACTTTAGCAGTAATCTGAATGCAACTCTGTGAACCATGGCCACTTGAATGAGTTCAAGAATGGATAACCATGCTCCATTATCCACGGTTCAAGTAGCAGTTAAGTAAGCATGAAAGCATCAATTTACACACAGTGTAGAGAGTGTGTGTACTAGTTCATGAACAAGGGAAAAATTTAGTGAGCATTTTGAGCTCCTTGTAAGTAGGTCAGCGCATGAGACCAAAATTTTAATACTTGTAGATGTCTTTGCGGATGGGTTGTGACTTCTGTTATGGAAATGCCCATATTTTTTCAATCAGATTTTCCTAATAATAGCTGCCCTCGCTTAAAATTGTATCCTCACTGAGTCCAAAAGTGCTGCACAAAATAGTGGCAACACTCGACTAGTACTGTGGCGTATAACAGAACGAATGATGTAGCTACAACTGAAGTAGAGTAAACTGTACGGACAACTGCTAGCAAGCAACGTTTTAAGTGCTACGTAGCAGTTAAACTTTGCTAGCTCACAGTTATTCATTGTAAGAATGAGAGAAACTAGAACGGTGTGCTGCTCACCAATCTACACTTTCAGCCAAAAGAAACGGCTGGCATTGTACTTTGTGATGACCTAACATCACGAAGTGAGCAGCTACACCACAGCAGCTTAGTAGACCTATACTACTGCTACCTATACGCCATGCACCAAGCTACAGGCACTTACTTATATACTGCACGAGACCATGTGATGGTTTCTCTTGGTACATTTTTGTTCACCTTAGGTTTCTTTTAGCTAAGGCTTGTAGTGGACCTAATAGAATATTCTCACCTGGCGATCATTGACCATTCTTAAATGATAATACACATGTTCTAGTAGGTATAAATGTTGTGTCTACCTGTGTGCATCTGCAATACGTATGTCACTTTAAAAACTGGCTGTATTTCATGATGGGACTTTATGATTCTCGCAAAGTTGAGGCACGGGATGCTGTGCAGTATTTATTACGAGCTAATCAAACACCATTTCGAGGAATTCTCAGAAGTGTTAGCTGAATAGCTATAATATGTTTTTGAATCTCATGTGGAGGAGGCTAGCTACATTAATGTGAATGTGGCCACAGCTAGCTATTTTTCTATCATGATTGTAACAACAGGTTTATGAGAACGATACTGCATTTTCCATGTAACCACAACCAAAACCTTACTGTAAGCTTCTCCTTCCATGAATGAAGGGAAACCATTAGTGACAGAAAAGACTAAATTGCTTATTCTCATTCACACAGGATACTGATTTAGAAATCAAGTTGCTTAGGAACGTACACATGGTCATGGTCCATGTTTTCAAAGCACTACTGCTGACATGGCAGAAGCTCTTACTGATTGTCATGCTGGTAACCTCATGCTCTGGTCAGAGTACCTACTATGTCACACCCACACCAGACACACCATGTCCTGGAGAGCCCTGCCACACCCTCTCCCAATATGGTGAGCAGTACTTCAAGAGTAAAGCAAATGCAACGCTGGTGTTTCTTCCTGGTGATCACACTCTCAACTTCACCATCTCAGTGGGGTCTCTCTCTCATTCTTGGGATGATGGACAGCTGGGTCACTACTACCCTTCCTCTTCCCTCAGTCTGCTTGGAAGCCCCACCTCCCTTCCAAAGATTACTAGCAGGATAGTGTGCACATGGCCAGCTGGTTTTCTGTTTTCAGGCATCACTGAAGTGCAAATCAATGCTTTGGCCTTCATCACATGTGGACATAATGACAGTGCAGCTCTAAATATTCTGTCAGTGTGGAATATCAGTATATCAAACTGTAGTTTTCAAAACAACACAAACAATCGGCCTGAATTAAGTGATTATGGGTTTGGAGGTGCCATTCATGTACACCGTAGTAATCTCAATCTTGCAGAAAACACATTTCAACTGAATGTGGCATATAGGGGTGGTGCAATTGACATCTCCACAGGCACTACTGTCACTTTTTTAAGAAACATATTTCTAAAAAACTCAGGTGATTTTCTTGGAGGTGCTCTTTTTGCAGATACAAATAACACCCTCATTTTCTCAGGGAACATATTTCGGGGCAACTCTGCCAGAAATGGAGGTGCTCTTTGTATATTTACAAACAGCGCCATAACCCTCACGGAGAACACATTTCATGACAACTCAGTTGGCTTTTGGGGAGGTGCTCTCTTTACACATACGAAGAACTCCCTCACCCTAACAAAGAACACATTTTATGACAACTATGCTGACATTTCTGGTGGTGCTGTCCATACATTAAGAAGGAACACCCTCACCCTTTCAGCGAACACATTTGAGGGCAACTCTGCCTTTGGTGATGGAGGTGCTCTTTTTATAAATACAAACAACACCTTAAACCTCTCAGAGAATACATTTCAGGACAACTCGGTTTTTTATCCCCGCGGCCGAGGTGGTGCCCTTCATGTACTTCAAAACAACATCGTATTTGTCTCCGAGAACACATTTCAGAACAACTCTGCTTCATATTATGGAGGCGTTCTGTATGCACATACAAACAACAACCTCACCCTCTCAGAGAACACATTTCAGGACAATTCTGCTGATTCTAGTGCTGGTGCTCTTTTATCATATGCAAACAACACCCTCACCCTCTCGGAGAATACTTTCAAGGGTAATTCCGCCGTCGATGGAGGAGCCCTGGCAATACTACAAGGCACAATATTGTATCTCGCTAACAATAATTTCACAGGAAATACAGCTGAGTCCAATGGTGGTGCAATTCTTTGCCTTATTAATAGCACTTTACAAGTACATGGGCGTCACATAGTGTGGAATAATACAGCTCTACGTGGTGGGGGTATTGCTGCATTAGGATGCCAAGTAGTTCTTTCTGGAGATATTACACTTGAGAACAACACAGCCTATTATGGTGGAGGATTATATGTTCAACAATCAGAAGTCAGTGCATATGCACACTTCGGTAATAATTGCGCTCGTGGAAGTGGAGGTGGAATTTATGCATCAATAAGTAATTTACATTTCAAAAAGTATGTTGTGTTTGATGGAAATTCTGCATTGAATGGCGGTGGGCTGCTTTTGTCTGACAGTTCTAAACTTTACTTTTGGCCAAATACAACTATTCATTTTACCAAAAACTTCGCCCTGCAAAAAGGAGGAGCAGTTCAAGTTGCAAGAAAAAATCCCTTGGATCGCTGTGCTGAAGAATCCAAATCTTGTCAATTTTTTTTTGGGAGGGAATGTTTCTTCCAAATCTGGACTGCAAGACGCTACGATATTTCTACAAATATTGATAACATAACTGAACTACACAATATCAGAATATACTTTCAAAATAATACAGCTCTTGAAGCAGGTCCTGTGTTGTATGGTGGTTCAATTGATACCTGTAGTCTTAGCCTCTTTAGCCCACAGCTTGCGAGCTTGATTCAAACCTATATTTGTCCCAACAGTGGTGAAATATTTGACAACATAACTAACTATGCTGAACAATCTGAAGGCATTTCTTCAGATCCACTGTACATCTGCTTGTGTGAAGGTGGCATACCAGACTGTAACAGTAGTGCCATTGCTAGATCAGTGTATCCCGGAGGAACAGTAGAAGTTGACGTAATAGCTTATGGACAGCGGAATGGAGCAACTCCTGCTGTGGTGCAAATGATCACACCCGGAGATGAGATCACAACTAAGAAGATTGAAAATACTCAGAACATCACGAAAGTGTGTACTTCCCTCAATTACACCGTGCAGACACGTACAGAAGGAAGGAATTACAAAATGTCTCTGTATATAGGTCCCTGTCCAGCTAAAGAAAGGACCGATTTGTCAGGACCGAGTAATGTTATTACTGTGAATGTCACTATATTAGATTGTCCTCCTGGTTTTGAAATTTCCCATTATGAACCACGTTGCAACTGTGCACAGAGACTTCAAAGATATACAAACACATGCCAGATATCTGACAGGAAAATAGAGCGTGCTACTGATCATGAGTTTTGGGTTGGATACGAACAAGACAACACTCTACCCCAGGGTTTGATTCTTCATCCTCATTGCCCTTTTGATTACTGTACATCTAATGAACTGTATTTAACAGTTGATGACAGTGATGAACAGTGTATTAACAACCGAGCAGGCCTACTGTGTGGAAAATGTGCTCAAAATTTTAGCCTTGCACTGGGCACCAACCGCTGCTTGCAGTGTTCTAATGGTCGTCTCTGGCTCATAGTGGTATTTGCTGTTGTTGGTGTGGCATTAGTGCTTCTACTTTTAGTACTGAGACTAACTGTAGCTGTTGGTACAATAAATGGACTGATTTTCTATGCCAATATTGTTGCAATGAACCCGGCAATATTCTTTAGAACACATACTAATGTTCTGACAGTCTTCATAGCCTGGCTTAACTTAGATCTAGGAATTGAAACTTGCTTCTATGATGGCTTGGATGCCTATGCTAAAGCATGGCTGCAGTTTGTGTTTCCTTTCTATGTGTGGGCACTTGTAGGTGTCATAATCATCATTAGTCACTACTCCTCAAAGGTGGCTACCATTCTTGGAACTAATCCAACCGCAGTTCTCACAACACTCTTTCTGCTATCGTACAGTAAACTTCTCCGGGCAGTCATTATAGCTCTTTCTTACACACTCCTGGAATATCCAAACAGCTCAAAAGTTGCTGTGTGGCTCCATGATGGAAATATTGGATATCTCAGCAAAAGGCACATTCCCCTATTTATAGGAGCATTGTTTTTCTTCATTGGCTTATTTCTGCCCTACACGCTATTTTTGTTCTTTAGCCAGTGGCTTCGGTCTAAGTCTGGACAGTGTAGAATATTTTCATGGGTCAATAACTACAGAGTGATACCTTTTCTGGAAGCATACCATGCACCTTATACTGATAAACACCGTTACTGGACTGGACTGATGCTTCTAGTTCGCTGTGCTCTGTTCCTTCTGTTTGCTGTCAATGCTCTTGGGGACCCCAGTGTTAACCTCCTGGGTATTGGCTTTGTTTCTGCTATACTTCTAATTGTCTATGCACTGCTGGGAAATAGAATTTATAAAACTTGGGGCTTAAATACATTGGAACTGTCTTTCATTGCCAATCTATGCACCCTTGCATTGGCAACTTTATATATTCGTTCCTCAGGAGGTAACCAGGATGCTGTTACATTCACGTCTACCGGCATAGCCTTTGCCACATTCATTGGCATTGTTATTTACCACTCAGTTCAGCAGATCAAACATTCTCCACAGCTGTGGAGGAAAATATTCCCACACTATGACACCTATGTGCTTGTCCCACAAACTGATGAAAACTCTGACCTCGAGGGCGTGCCTCCACCAAGTCCACCAGACCCATCAGATGGTACTGCAACGGTGGCACATATCAACATCCGTGATTTGCTTCATCTGGCAGCGAATGAACTTCGAGAGCCATGCCTAGAAATGGATAACTGACCATTATGAAAAAAAATGAAACAGTATCAATGCTTGGAATGGTGTTCACTGAGCAAAGTTTCCATTACATAGCTGCCACCAATTCGCATTGAAAACTCTATTGGTTTGTAAACATTAACTTTTATGATTTGTGCTTTTATTAACTTTGCTTCTTTAGCCAATACACAATACTACTGTTTGAATAATTATTGCTACTGTTTACTGTTTCCATTACTTTGTTATTTCTAATGATGAGGACTCAAGTGTAAAGCATGTACATGATCTTGACTGTACTGTATTGCCATTCCCTATTGAAAGACATTGGTGAATAAAGCAGTATCATGATGAATACAACACGCGTACATGAGTTGGTGATTCAGCGCTACGCTTAACTTCAGTAATAATTATTATTGTTTGTATAACAGTTTTTGCATATATACAATGGACACAAAAATAGCAGCTTATTAATATTCATGTGCCCAGAGGCTTTGTGTAGAATGAAGCATCAGTATCAGTCCTTTCGCCAAAAAAACTGGCTTCTTTCAAAGTGACTAAACCACTCCTTTACAACGCATGAACTAATCTAGTGCTAGAAATTCTATTCCAAAAATTTTCAATGAATCTGATTTAGTGCAAACAAAACTGAAATTAATTTATTGGCTTGCGTAATAAAAGAATAAAGACGATAATTGTATTGATGACGCCAAAGAAGGTAGATTGTTTTGACAAGCGCTACGTGGTAGTAAAGACGGCCAAAAGTTAACTAAGCAGTGCTTACTACGTGTACCTAGCTATATACAAGTGCAAACTTGGTGTTGTGAAACTTTTGTATTGTTCTGGACTAAGATCCAAGCCACCTTTCTACATCTAGCTATCATCCTACAGCTGAAAATAAGTAAGGAAGAGTTGTTGAGACCAGGTATTTCACTATAAACTGTGTAGGCCAATTATTGTAAGCTGGGCAATAGCTAAAGCTGATAGCAGTATTCTGTGTTGAAGACTACCTATACCATAAGAACAGCTAACATGATATGGCAAACTACGTAGCTACTAGCTTCTGCATTAATCTCAATTAATGCAACACAGTGAACCATGGCCTCTTGAATGAGTTCAACTACAACTATAGCGGAGGGTGAAAGCATGCATTCATTTACACATTTGTAGTTATACAGAGTGCATACTATTTCACAAAACATTGTCAATCAGCATTTTGACATCTTTGTTGGATTTTTGTTGTCCCGCTAGAACTGATTTATTGTATATTGGTATGGTGCTGATCCCCGTATGTGGCCTCCTTTGAGTGCTATAAGCATTGGAAAAAGTGGTTACCAATGTAATGTACATTAAGTAGCTAGGTCGGAGCACGAGACAAAAAATTGTGACGATTGTGATGTCTTCGGTACTGGGTTATGAGCTCTGACTAGCGACACTACCGTTTATTGCTGCAATTAGATGCCGCCCTCCATTATTAGATTTATGCCCTCTCTTGAAATTTTAGCATCGCAAAGTCCAAAATTTCTGCTAAAAATAGTGGCCGCCCTCAACTAGTAGCTACCACAGCATACAACAGCAACAACTAACCAGTCAAGGCAGCTATAGCTAAAGTAGAGTAGTACTTGAGGCTTTGCTAGCTAACAGTAATTTTTTCTCTTTACGTATGGAGGTCTGCTAAGGGATAAATACCAGAAGGAGGCTGCTATATTATGGTACACTAACAAATGAAAGTGCAAAATAACTATAAAAATATTCCTGAAATGGTAAAAATTGGTAATGGTTTGGCGAATATTGCCCCCCAAAAAACTTGCTGTTGGTAGCTAGGTACCCCATTGTCAATAGAAATTATCAGGCAAGAGAAGGTTCGTAGGGCAATCAAAGTTTCCATCATTGGAAAACACAATGCTACTTCTCCAGCAAGCAAAAATGCATCGTTTTTGCAAAAGAAATAGCCTGGCATTTACTAATGCTCCACCTTATTTCGTAAAGAATCGCTGCAATGGAAACAGTAAAGTTTGCCAAGCTTTCCTTTTCTTGGCAAAGATCTCACCTTTATTGGAAATGATGTATCCAAAAAGAGAGATTTTATGCTACTCCAGCTGGCCTAATATTTGTATGAGTAATATGAGTTGTGATTGCAGTTAAGATTAGAGTAGTTTTGAAGGTGATTTAGATTTTACATTTAATATTATCCTAACTGAACTTGCTATAGTTAATTTTAGGAGTTGGTGTGTGATTACGGTGACTTACAACACATAACCTTACAATAATCGCCTTGCTGATCAGCTTCCCTTTGTACTGCACTCAATACACCTACTAAATCAAGACTACTACATCAAGCCTACTAACCTCACCCTCACCCTCATGTACCGTCACCCTCACCCTCATGTACCATCCATCACCCTCACCCTCACACTAACCCTAACCCTAACCCTTACCACAACCCTTACCCTAACCTTAACTTGCTGGTAGTCATTCAGCTGTCCACTCTCTGTTGGGAAAGAGCAGCATGAGTGGCTCAAGTGACAGATGGCAAGCCTTACTCAGCTACTAAACCCACTAGGGCCTTCATGTAGTAACATCTTACTACAATAGAATGTGTGCTCGTTCACTATATGCATTTGTGTGGCTTCATGCTCCCTCACTTTCCTTCACTCCTGTTACAAGACATAGCTACTGGAAGCGATTGGAGCCATTTGAAATTACAGACAATAGACTCTTAATTGCAGAGCTGACAGAGGTACGCCAGCTTCTTCTTAGTACAACACATGAGGAGAGCCCGGTCACCACTGCTAGTAGAACCAACTGTCACCAACATTGCATTTTGCACCAATTGCAACATGCAACAGCATAGTGATCGCTACCATGCCTGACCTTACTAATATCACATAGACATGCAGAGGAGACAACATAGACACATTGCTAGTATTTTTCATTTTTAAAGTACCTCAGCAACGCTTTACAGTGTTAGCTATTGGGTTGTAAGACTGAAAAGTACCGATAGTAAGAAAGGCTTCTTAGAATGCAATTAGTGTCTCCATGTATGAAAAACAATTATCAGTGGGGCTTTTAGGAGGTACAAACTTTACATTTGTTGCTACGTTGGAATCTGAATCTATAGAATTGAAATATGCAATTCAATAGCTACTACTATAAATTCTGGAAGTGATTGTTTATGGTTTCACTGTAGTTTCACCATCTCTAAGCCTCGATTATGAACAACACTTTAATAGTTCACAATCACAAGTTACAGCAGTGATAACTTCAGCTGCGAGATTTTGCATCAAGAAAGTATCCAGTGAGTCAATAAAGCATCAGATTGCCGAAGTTACAGCAGTGTTTTTGGTTCTCTCAGAAGGTAAGTTGGTTATAGCTATCACACACCGCTTCGATCTTAATGTAGCAGTTTTACAGCTAAGTTACATGCATGTTTTGCCATTCTAAAGAAAATTGCTCCTAAGAAAACTCATGATTCTCAATAACTCTATCATTACCACACAAGCATATTGCTTCACGCAAACACACTAATGTACTCAATGATTCTCTCACCCCTGAAATACGGAAAGATAAAGTTTTAGGACAATCATGAAATAAGAAAGAGCATGTAGGGATGAATTTGTAAAGAAGGTAATGAATCAAGGTAGGAATGACATCACAGAATTTTCATGGATTACTTTCTCTACATCCTGCCAACCACATGCACACCACAATACCCTCCATGCTACTTATGATCTTGTAATAATTGAAACCAAAGCATGGTGTATAGCTCCTGTACCCACATGGCTACGTAGCAGTAAAACAACAGCATGCATACTGAAGATCGGTCTTTACCTACTATTACACTGATATTGAGCACAAACAAAGCTTTTCAAAAGAGTTAGTTAAGTTGTGGCTGGCTTGCACACGTGTATACTATATAGTCTGTGCATTTGCTTGTCACGTAATGTATCAATATTATTGTTAAAAGTTTCAGTACTGTTGGTTTCAAAGTGTATGATGTGTAGCAAAATATTCTATTATAAAGTGTCACTACCAGACATCTTGGTGAGAAAAAGGGAAAGCTTTGGACAGGCAGTATTCATAACAGAAAATTTAGGGAATGTAAAGCTATTTTTTGGTGAATAATGCGCAGTAATAGTGGCAAACATTCACCTTTGTGGCCAATGTTCTACTGGGAGTGAATAATACGAATTTTCAAATGGAAAGACATTCTTTACCAATGTTTTTAATTTTATTAACAAAAACAAATAACTTTTACTATCAATGACCAGGTGCCAAAAATTACCACTGGCATAAGGAAACAGCCTATTTTACCATTTCAATGTCAATGACTGCTGATTTATGTCCATTATTCGTTAGATAAAGCATTATCAAAGATTGGACTTTCTTTGCCAAAATATTGGTAATGAAATGGCAAATTTGGGCAATGACTTAGCAAATACTGCCAAAAGAAAACTTTTTTGTTGGTACACCCACTATCAGTGGGAGTTCGAGCAAAAAAAGTTTTTGCAATGTAATTTGTTTGGCAATGAAAGCCCTTTCTTTTGTAATGAAAGATGTTAGTTGGATAATAGAACAGCGTTATATTTTGGCTAAAAAATTCCTTCCATTGGCAAACTTGTACCATTCCTTGTCATTGCCAAGGAAAGCAAATGCTTTGCTGTTCCTGCCAATTCTTCGGTTGCAAAATTATTTGCACACTGAATACAGGTTAGACACCAAGGTAGAGGTATCTCAGGTTAATGTACATTACCATGGCAACCACTTTTTCCCACGCTTATAGCACTCAAAGGAGGCCACATACAAGGATCATTGTTATACCAATGTACATTAAATCAGTTAAAGATCAGTTTGGGTGAGGGGTTAAATTCCTCTTCGCCTCGGACTTTAAATTCCCCTCACCCAAACTGACCTTTAACTATTACATAATAGATACCGAGCACAGCGATCTATTGACTGAGATGCCGACTCAGAGGTGTCTAACCGATTTAGACCTAGTGTTATGACAGCTGTGCAAGCCATTGATCTATTTGAAGTTTAGCGGCTTCAGCTGTGACAGGCAAATCATGAATAAAGATGAGGTATCTAAATCTGATAGATACCGGCTGGCAGGTATCTATTGGATTTAGATACCTCATTAAGCTGGCATACTTCAAAGGGTATTATTCATGACTAGGTCTAAGAATAGTTATGTACATTGGTCTGTTAAAATGTCTGTGTCTACTCCAGCCTGCATAATGTTTTACATGTCTATAGCATTTATGTTATAAGGTGTGATTGCAAGATCACAAGTTAGGACTAGGAGTAACTGATTTACATTTATTTTCCTAAGCTTACTATGTTAAGTATGTACATCTAGGACTATAACAAGGCTCAAGAGAATAAAAGATATGAAAAAGCAACACATTTCCACAATCAGAATGAAGCAGTGTCTCCTAGCAATCAGTTGGCATAAGCTGACAATAATCACATTGTTGATCAGCTTCCCTTTGTACTGCACCCAAAGCACCCACTACATCAAGCCAACTGCTGACACACCATGTCCGGGAGAGCCCTGCCACACCCTCTCCCAGTATGGTGAGGAATACTTCCACAATATCAATTTAAATGCAACACTTGAGTTTCTCCCTGGTGATCACACTCTCAACTTCACCATCTCATTGGGAACTCTCTCCAATTCTTGGGATAATAGTCAGCCAGGTGACTACTACCCTTCCTCTTCCCTCACTTTACTTGGAAGCCCCGCCTTCCTTCCAGAGATCACTAGCAGGATAGTGTGCACATGGCCAGCTGGTTTTCTCTTTTCAGGTATCACTGAAGTGCATGTAACTGCACTGACCTTTTTCTCATGTGGACATAATGACAGTGCCGCTCTTAAAATCCTGGCAGTGGGGAAAACCAATATTACAAAGTCCACTTTCCTAAACAACAAAAACAGTCGGTCTGGATCAAGTGAGGAAGGGTTTGGAGGTGCTATTTATGTACACAGCAGTAATATTACTTTTGCAGAAAACATCTTTCAACACAACATTGCAGACAATGGTGGTGCAATTGAAATTTCCTCCAACAATGAAGTCACTTTCTCAAGGAACACATTTTACAACAACTCAGCTTATTACTTTGGAGGAGCTCTTTATGCAAATACAAAGACCAAGCTCACCCTCTTAGAGAACACATTTCAGAACAACTCTGCTGAATCCTCAGGAGGTGCTCTTTTTGCATACACAAACAATGCCATTACCCTCTCAGAGAACAGATTTCAGAATAACCTTGCCAAAAATGGAGGTACTCTATTTGTATACTCAGAAAACACCCTCACCCTTTCAAAGAACACAATTCGGGGCAACTTTGCTGAATATGGAGGTGCTGTTTACGCAGAAACAAACAACACACTCATCTTCTCAGGGGACACATTTCAGAATAACTTTGCTGGTTATGGAGGTGCTCTTTATACAGGTAGAAACAACACCCTCACCATCTCAAAGAACACATTTCAGAACAACTCTGCTTTATCTAATGGAGGTGCACTTACTACATATACACACAATACCCTCACCCTCTCAGACAATACATTTATTAATAACTCTGCTGGTGCTGGAGGTGCTGTTTTTGTATATTCATATAGCACTCTCACCCTTTCAAATAACATAATTCAGAACAACTCTGTACGTAATGCCGGAGGGGCTCTTTATGTATACACAAACAATCTACTAATTATCTCAGTGAATACATTTCAGAATAACTTTGCTAATTATCTCGGAGGTACTCTTGCTGCTATGTTAAATACCTACCTCACACTCTCAGGGAACACATTTAAAAACAACTATGCTGGTAATGCCGGAGGTTCTATTTTTTTGAATACAAGCAACATCTTCTCCCTCTCAGAGAACACTTTTCAAAGGAACTGTGCTGAATATTACGGAGGTGCTCTTTATGCAGATGAAAACAACACCCTCACCCTCTCAGGGAACACATTTCAAAACAACTGTGCTTCATCTACTGGAGGTGTTATTACAGCATTTACAAACAACACCCTCATCCTCTCAGGGAACACATTAATGAATAACTTTGCAGGTACTTCCGGAGGTGCTCTTTTTTCACATTCAAATAGCACTCTCACCCTTTCAGATAACACAATTCAGAACAACTCTGCAAGTAATGCCGGAGGTGCTCTTTTTTCATATTCATACAGCACTCTTATCCTTGCAGGTAACACCATTCAGAACAACTCTGCAGGTAATGCTGGGGGTGCTCTTTATTCATATACAAATATTGTATTCACCCTCTTGGAGAATATATTTCAGAACAACTCTGCTGGTAATGCTGGAGGTGTTCTTCTTGCAAATACAAGCAACACCTTCACCCTCTTGGAGAATATATTTCAAAACAACTCTGCTGGTAATGCTGGAGGTGCTCTTTTTGCAAATAAAAGCAACATCTTTGCCCTCTCAGAGAACACTTTTCAAAAGAACTCTGCTGAATATTCCGGAGGTGCTCTTTATGGTGATAGAAACAACACCTTTGAGCTTTCAGAGAACACATTTCTAAACAACTCTGCTTTATCTACCGGAGGTACACTTACAGCATTTACAAACAACACCCTCACCCTCTCAGAGAACACATTCATGAACAATTTTGTTGGTAGCGCCGGTGGTGTTCTTTTTTCACATTCATATAGCACTCTCATTCTTTCAGATAATACATTTCAAAACAACTCTGCAGGAAGTGCTGGAGGTACTCTTTACGTATATACAAACAACACACTCATCATCTCAGGGAACACATTTCAGAACAACTCTGCCGGTTATTCTGGAGGTGCTCTTGCAGCAATGATAAACAACCACCTCACGTTCTCTGAGAATACATTTCAGAAAAATTATGCTGGTAATGCAGGAGGTGCTCTTTTTGCAAATACAAGCAATACCTTCTTTCTCTCAGAGAATACTTTTCAAATGAGCTCTGCTGAATTTGGAGGTGCTCTTACTGCATATGGAAACAACACACTCACCCTCTCAAAGAACACATTTCAAAATAACTCTGCTGGTAATGCAGGTGGTGTACTTATTGCATATTACAAATACAACATTCTCACACTCTCAGAAAACACTTTCCAAAGCAATTCAGCTGTTTATGGAGGAGCCCTGGTAGCACGAGAAAGCACAGTAAATCTTACTAACAACACTCTCTTTGGAAATATAGCTGAGTTAAATGGTGGAGCTATTCTTTGCTTTAGCAATTGCACTTTACTAGTACATGGGAGTCACATTGTGAGGAATAACATAGCTCAGCGTGGTGGGGCTATTGCTGCATTAGGCTGTAAAGTAGTTCTTACTGGAGATGCAATACTTGAGAACAACACAGCCTATTATGGTGGAGGGCTATACGCTCAACAAGCAGAGATAGGTGGTAATGCATACCTTATAAAAAATTTTGCTCGTAGAAGTGGAGGCGGTGTTTATGCATCAAGAAGTGTTTTATACTTCAAAAGCACCTTTCGGTTTGATGAAAATTTAGCATTAAATGGCGGTGGACTGCTATTTGCTGATGGTTCTAGATTTTACCTTTGGCCAAAAACAACTGTTCACTTTACAAAGAACTCTGCACAGCAAAAAGGAGGAGCAATTAAAGTCACAAGAAACAATCCTCTCAGTCATTGTGTTGAAGAATCTTGCAATTTTTTAACTGGGAGTGACTGCTTCTTTCAAGTTCAGACCGAAAGACACTATAATTTTACCACAATTGTCCAAGAAATTGCTGAACTAAAGAATATCAGATTGTACTTCCAAAATAATACAGCTCACGAAGCAGGTGCAATGTTATATGGTGGTTCAGTTGATAACTGCAGTCTTAGCCTCATTAACCCACAACTTGTAGGTTATCTTGAGCCCTACAAGTGTTCCAGCAGTGGTGAAGTATTTGACTATATAAGTACTTTATATGAACAATTTCAGGACATTTCCTCAGACCCACTGTACATCTGCTCATGTGTAGATGGTGAACCAGATTGCAGTGCCTCTTCCATCTCAAGATTAGTGTATCCAGGAGGAACAATAAAAATTACCACAATCGCATATGGACAGCGGAACGGAACAACTCCTGCGGTGGTGTATATGATCACACCCGGTGAAGAAATTACAACTAAAGAGTCTGAAAAAACTCAGGGGATCACAAAAAGTTGTACTTCTCTCAACTACACTGTGCAGACACGTACTGAAGGTAGTAATTATGAAATGATGCTGTATGTGGGTTCCTGTCCACCTAATGAAAGAACAGAATTGTCAGGACCTACTAATGTTATTACAGTTCATGTCACTATACTTGATTGTCCTCATGGATTTGAGCTTTCAGGTTATGAACCACTTTGCAACTGTGCACAGAGACTTCAGCAATATACAAATACATGCAAGATAGCTGACAGGACAATAGAGCGTGCTACACATCATGAGTTTTGGGTGGGATACAAAGAAGATAATACATCATCCGATGGTTTGATTCTTCATCGTCATTGTCCCTTTGATTACTGCACATCCAATGAACTGTATTTAGCAGTCGATGACAGTGATAAACAGTGCGTTGCCAACCGAACTGGCCTACTGTGTGGAAAATGCACTCCAAATTTCAGCCTTGCACTGGGTACTAACCGCTGCTTGCAGTGTTCCAGTAACTACCTCTGGCTCATAGCAGCATTTGCTTTCGCTGGTGTGGCATTAGTACTTGTACTATTAGTACTAAGGCTAACAGTTGCTGTTGGTACGATCAACGGGCTGATTTTCTATGCCAACGTTTTCTCAATGAACTCCGCAACATTCTTTAGTCCACATACTAATGTTCTGACGGTATTTATAGCCTGGCTAAACTTAGATCTAGGAATTGAAACTTGCTTTTATGATGGCATGGATGCCTATGCTAAAGCATGGCTGCAGTTTGTGTTTCCTATCTATGTGTGGGCACTTGTAGGAATCATAATCCTCATTAGTCACTACTCCTCAAAAGTGGCTACCTTCTTGGAACTAATCCAGCCGCAGTTCTCGCAACACTCTTTCTGCTATCATACAGTAAGCTTCTCCGGGCAGTCATTACAGCTCTTTCTTTCACTCTCCTGGAATATCCAAACAACTCAAAAATTGCTGTATGGCTCTACGATGGAAATATTGGATATCTCAGCAAAAACCACACTTTTTTGAATGTGTTAACATTACTTTACATTTATTTCAATGTGTGAAAAATACTATAGTTTATTCCCGGAAGCCAGTGCCTTTTACGTTTTAGTTTTAGATAGTTAATCAAAATCTGTTTTTGCACCTACTAAACACTTTTCGTTTTACGTTTTAGCAAACTAAATATTGATGACACCCATACCTATATATAATTGGGGCTGCAGGTTTTATTATAGAAGCAGCCAAATTTAAACTATGGGATATATTCATTTAGTAAAAAGTAGTCAAAAAACAAACAGTACTATAGTTATATACAATGAAGGGCATGTTTAGGCCTATTACAAATCAGTCAGTAGGTAAGAAATCATGGATAACAATAATAATTAGTGACAGGTATTTTTACAGTTCTAGCTGTCAGGTGATTTGAAAGCATTACTGTGATAGTTGTGATTTACAGTGCTAGCTCTCTGATGAAATTTCAAATGCTTGGTAACGGTTTAGCCTGTAGTACATCCCTTCTCCAGCCATTAGCTCTTTGTGCGATCCCCACTCCACAATCTGACCTCCCTCAAGTACTGCTATAGAGTCAGCCTTATAGATTGTAGAAAACCTATGAGCTATCACAATCGAAGTTCGACCTTCTTGTGCACGATCCAGTGCTTCCTGTACGATCGTTTCACTTTCAGAATCAAGAGCAGAAGTTGCTTCATCCAAGAGGAGGATTTTGGGATTCCTGACAAGAGCACGGGCGATTGCTATGCGTTGCTTTTGGCCACCACTTAGTTGTGTACCCTTGGCTCCGATGTTTGTTTTGTAACCCTGTGCAGATAAAAGAAGTTAGATTTTAGCTATCAAGTGCACGATAAAAGCATATCCTATATGGGTCCTTAAAACGCTTACTTGTGGTAGAGACTGTACAAAATGATGAATGTTTGCCATTTTTGCAGCGTTAACAACGTCTTCGTCTGAAATCTCAGCAGCAGTGATTCCATAGCGAATATTGTGAGCAATGCTTGCATCAAACAGCACAGGTTCCTGAGACACAATACCGATCTGAGACCGAAGCCAGCGGATGTTTATATCTCTCAAATCAGTTGAGTCAAGTTGCAAAGAGCCGGTGGATGAGTCGTAGAACCTGCAGTCATGTATTAACTTTGTAAAGCAATAGACAAAAGAGTACTTCATAGGTAACAACTCATGCATTCAGTGGTTTCCCTTTACAATGTTTTCTAAATCTCACCTCGGTGCTATTAAAGTAAGATAAACTAAGATGGGCATTACTGTGGGCATTGGCAGTTCCTGAGCTGTTTGCTTTCCTTTGCAAGTGATGGCTATGTGAAGCAAAGGATTTCATGCGTTCTCCTGCCCATGATTAGCTGTTTTGAGATCTTCGCAATACACCAAGAATCATCTTGGCCATCACCTCTTGACTACCAACAGTCTAGACTATGGTTTCAACTTCTATGTGTGAAATATTAATGTTTAATGTGGTGTCCAATGAGTTTCTAAAGACCTCATTATGTTCAAAAGCATATTCATGGTTAACATAGTCTAAATTCACCTTTCTATTAGGGAGACTACTGTACTCTTTCCACAGCCACTGGAGCCAACGAGGGCCACTGTGTGCCCGGGTTTCACCGAAATACTCAGGCCCTGCAAAACCTTGGCATCCGGACGAGAAGGGTAACTGAAGAACACATTTTGAATCCGAAGGTCGCCACTAACTTTGTCCTGCAAGTTATGATCACGCAAACAAAATTGAATTGATTAGAATCGTATATAGTACGGATATCAATGTATTGATAACGGATATAATTATCACACTGTAAAAGTGTCCGTACAAATGTACTGAACTTAGTTGAGAAGTAGTATACTATATAGACAAAATGTAAATGGTATCCTAATCAAAACTTTAGCACTTGTAATGAAGGCTTGACTAATTCACCCCATCCTAATTCCATACCTAGTACATTTATTCCAATATTTCCTAAACTATCCCTTTTAGAATTGTAGTGTAAACAAGCCAGTTGTATCAAGATACAAATTGGGAAAGTAACAATATGCTAGAAAGAACAAAAAAAGGCGAAAAACCCAGAAGACGACCGAGAACCAGCAATAAACTAAATGTCACCCATATAAAGTTGATAAGTGTGTGTGTGTGTGTGTGTGTGTGTGTGTGTGTGTGTGTGTGTGTGTGTGTGTGTGTGTGTGTGTGTGTGTGTGTGTGTGCGTGTGCGTGTGCGTGTGTGTGTGTGTGTGTGTGTGTGTGTGTGTTTGATGTGGGATTCTAAACTAACCAGCTTTATCCCTTCTTCGGAGTATCCATCAATCTTTGGCTGACGATTCATAACACCGAATATTTTCCGGGCTGCTAACCTAGCTTTGGCATAGTCTGGTGCTAGAGAACTGGTCAATCCAACATTGAGAGCTGCAAATATCAGAGCTAAGAAAACCTTAAACAGGTCGAGGAAGTTGGCATGAAGAGGGTGTTCAGGATCGAGGGTGACCTGTGAATGCAATCAGTATTGTTAAAACTGCTTCAAATGTGTGGACACCCTGTGATTGTGGCCACCTAGCAAAATTGGACACATCAGCACCGTTTGGATTGAGTTTTCTCTAATTTCCTGTGACAAACACCTTGTAGCTTCAATGGTATGTATACACACTGTATAAACTTCACTGAATAAATACAGATTTGGTATTTTGAATGTATGCATGCATGTGTTTTACTGTGGTCGGGAAGTCAGGGTACGTACATGCTAGGATGTTAATGTATTTGTGCTAATCTCAAAAGTGGTGATCACTAGCGAGGCTCTTGCTTTCTTAGCATGAGGAGCATATAATTATAATTATGCCTCATGAATGATTAATAATTATATTAGGACAAAATGAAACTTATACAGATATGGGACTTCTACAGGACTCAGCCACTGTATAATTGAACACAGAATAATGTGGTAGGTTCTTGGCTATGGTCACTACATATAAGAACGTTGTGTATACATTTATTGTACTCATATATACCATGATCAGTGGTGTCAACACTACAGGGTTCTATTATCATCTTAATATCACTCTCTTGAAACTTTGCAAGACTTAGTCATCATTTAACATCACTAACCTGCCAGGCTCCAAAGCGAAAAGATATAATGTAACCCAACAAAAGAACTCCTTGAGAAAAGCCATACAGTGGGCTCAGCAGGAGAATATGCCTGTGATATACAGGGGTACACATAATTTTATGAAATGTTTTTTTTATTGCTATACAAAAGAATATCCACCTGTTTTTCATGACATAATTTCTCACCGGTATGTCTGCTGCATTCTCCTCTTGTAGCTGCTGTAGAACTTTTGCTCCAGCCCCAGTGAAACGACTGTATCAATACCTTCAACACTCTCCCAGACAATCTAACATGGAGTACACAGTGTAACAGCCTTGTATGCTGCATTGTAGTACGTATCGGTATCATTATACATGATCCTAATATGCATACATGTCCTTGAGGTACAGACAATGCATGGCTGTACATCAAGGCCCAGACAATGGAGGAAAAGTATTTGCAGTAATAGGCTAACTATACAAGACTAGCAAACTGAAAATAAAGGCAGCCTTGTGTTGACCAAACAATTTATGGAGATACACAAAAGATTTGTTTTTAAACAAGGCAGCCATTGTTTTCAGTATAACAGAGACTATAATATTATTATTATACCGATGATGCACTTCCCCAACAGATCCAAGAAAAACAGGCTAACTGCTCTTAGACAGGTTATTCACTCTCTGCTGAAACCGATAGTGTAGTATAAAGTCTATTGTATTCCACTACTCACCAATTTAACTGCCTCACCTCATTTGCTTCCACATTAGCTTTCCTCCTAACATTAGCAAATTTGGCTGATGCTTTCACATGAAGCCAAATTGAGAAGATATAGAGTGGAATTATTCCCATTAGAATCAGTGTCAAAATCCATGAGAATCTGGAATAGTGACAAAAGGATCTGTGTTTTTATGGCATCTACGGTAGTGCATAGTGCGCCTACTTCACTTGTAAAGTGTACTATCAGAAGAGCCACATGTACAAATTTTGGAATACTTTTTTGATTATCCATCAAATGTTCAGGAAGGATTTAAATCACCGGTAACTGTATGTAATAAAAGACTAGCTATATTCAAGCTAGGTCGAGGTGGAGCCAAGGCCTATCTTCAGCTTCTTGTTACCCTTTGAAAAGAAAAACTATAACTTGGCTCTGCCTAGACCTCCTTAGACATAGCTGCCCATGCTATATATAAGCAATTCAATATAATAATTCAACACCAACTAAAAATTCTTGCTTCAAAGTACTATTCCTATGAAGTACTCTATCCTATCACTGTAACTGGTCATCTTAGTGTATGGCAAATCGTAATCCCCATTCCTACACATCCACTTACAAGCATACCTGTATGCCAAAGTTTTGTAGCATACATAGTGGTTACAATGTTAATTTTGGTGAGCTAGAGTCCCATTGAAGAGTCGACTCTCTACAATTTTAATCAAAGCTTCACTAGCTCATTTATTATTCATAAGAATACATAACCCATCCTCCTACAAAAATGCCTGTTTTAACCCTGGCATGACTAATTTCATCTTTTGCACATGAATAATAAGAGGTAGACATAAGAATGAAAACAGAAAGGGGGTAAATCCTATGACTCTAGCTAAGGAGAATTCCAGAGGCTACCCCGCCCACTACCATACAAAGTTATAACAACAAACACATTTACCTGAATGCAATAATATGTCCAACCACGAGTGCAGTAGTCGACTCCACAAGGGTACCTAGCCGGGTTCCTGCAGTCTGTGTAGGTTCGGAATTTTTTTTTCCTGTCTTAGCATATTCTGTTGATAAATATTCTATCCCACTTTATACTATAGAGGGATTCACCTTAGTTGTACAATGTTTAATGTAGACAAGAAGTTTGAATTGTCTTCAAATGTAAACAAATAGTCCATTCCTTCAGTGTCTGCAAAAAGCGCTCTAGCTTCAGTGGATATTGAAGGCTAGCTTTAAGCATACAATTTATGCTGTGCCTAGTGGCCATAGCTGCATGCAAGTAGCACCAGAGTCTAGAGAAGAGCTACTTCAGACATAATGAGTTCAGGCTTGGGTAGGCTATTTTGAGAAGTTCTTAAAATTTAATAGTGACAAAACTTTTGTCTAGTACCCTAGTTAGTACCCTGATGTACTAAATTGGACAAGAAATCTTCATCGGAACCAGATCAATTTTGTATGAGTCAATTCCTTATGCATAGAAAGCCCTCCAATTTATGACTACGTTGATGCTATTGACTTGCAAGTTGCTCAACACTTTTGCCTAGCACACTGTTTGATATCATTGGCTTAAAAAGAACAGGACAAAACAAGAACTAAATAAAAGATATTTCACCCCCTGCAGTTGTCTGGAGTCATCATCCAACAGGCTAGTCAGTGTTCCAGTCGAGTGTCTCTCGTCATCGAACCAGCCAATCTCCTGCCGCAGCATGGATCTGAATACGAGACTGCGAACTCGGGTAATCAGGTTCTCTGAAGACACACTGAAGCACAAGGTCTGTGGATATTTTGAAACCAAACAATCATCTGTAGTGCAAACTCCTTCCTTTTTAAAAACTACTACACCATAATTATAAGGCATAGAATTAAATTCAAATACAGTTCTAGTGAAGCAATTATGGCAGCAAAAGCATATGAGTAGTCATACTATTTCGTCTGCAGTTTTGCTCGCATGATGTGTAGGTCTCTGAATTTCTAATACTGGCGTGGTTCAAATATGCTTTGTATAATTATGCAGCAGATATTGACGTACATGTAATGACGACCTGTAAATGAGTTTAACTCTTAGCAAAAGCTACCAGACACAGTGCTTTAATTATATGTGATAAAATATTTAAAAAAAGCTACAGGACTGCCACATACTGTCTGTACCTTGAGGAAAACTCCAATAGCAGCCATCAGACCCAATACGGGAAATAGGGCTGCCCATTTGTGGATATTGGAAAGAACACAGTTGTAGGGCATGCTGAAGGCATCAAATGCCCCAGCAAATATGATAGCAAACAGGGGAAAAGCCGCTCCAGCCATTGCTGCCCCTGCCATTCCGATCAAAATGATCCACCACTCCTAGAATAGAAAGGATACATCATATTATTGAGGGCCATATTTATACCTACATTTCTACAGTATCTGAGGTAGTTAAGGGTACACTGCAATACAAGTATATACTAATTGCTAGCTATGTTATTAGTAATACAGTATATACTGCAATACTGCAATAGGGACAAGGCCATTTGCATCCAACTCAATTATTTTTTTTATGATTGCAATTCAGGAAATAATGTTAGCCACATTTGGCACAGGAAAAAAAGTGGAATTTCCTGAAATGCATTACAAGGAAATCTGGTATTTCAGGTAAAGGGTACTATAGGATAGGGCAGATTTTAAAGGAAATTCTGCCCTATCCTATACTACCCTGTACCTGTAATACCAGATTTCCTGTCAAATTTCCATGTATCGCATCTCAGGAAATTCCACTTTTTTTCCTGTGTGGTGGATTTGACATGCATCTAGCAAACAGCTTGACCCCTTACTTTTATTGTAAAGAATTGTTATTCTGCAAAAGAAAATTAAAGCTTTAGCAGTATCCTAATACAACTTAATTACCTGATTGAACAGTGTCCTAATGCATAATAAATCCATTTCTTAACTAATAAGACTTACTTACCTTTAGGTTAAGTTGCAGAATCTTGAAAAGAGACACAGGAGGTTGGTCCTCAAAGTCTTCCTCCACTTCCCTTCTGAGAGTCTGTCGTCTCAGACTGCCAACAAGCCTTTTGAGACTGCCACTCATCACCTTAAATTTGCTGTAAGGAGGCCTGGCTTGCTCCTGCAGTTAAGAAGTAATTAATTGTTTTACCTGCGTACCATGCCAGGTTCGTTTCCACGCCCCACTTTATACTTGGCAGTGCAAAGGTAAAAGGGTGAGACTAATTTCGAAAAATTTAATCACTAACTTTGTTCGGATAGGGATTAGTACACAAGGGCTGTGTTTCTTACATTTACTGGAGACTTTGTTGTGTGCCACAAATGGGCTTTGATGGTTTGCTACAAGAAGTGCAAATTAATTAATTTGATCCTGAATATAATTATATCAAAAAATTGCACTGTGCTCGCTTATGCTATACAATCACCATTCTACTACCTTTTCATTCTTATCCCACAGATGTGTTTTTAGATACCAGACTTGGTGACTTTTCTTCATGTAACTTAAAATGAGTGGGCTTGGAATTGGATACTGGCATAGTTACATGCGTTTGAGTGATATTTTAGCTGGCTTAATATCTCACCTTGCGTATGACTAGTCCTTTCTCACTGAATAGGTCAGAAGGCACTCCCTTCAGTACACTCTTCCCGTTGTTGATAGACACAACAAAATCTGCGTTTTTGATTGTTGAGAGGCGATGCGCTATGACGATGGTTGTTCTGCCTTCACGGGCTCGACTCAGAGCAGCAAGCACAGAAGCCTCACTCCCAGAATCCAGTGCAGATGTCGCCTCATCTGTGAAGAGGACACCAAAGCTTGTATTGTAAAAATGGGATTTTCAGGATAAAAATAAAAACAGTACAGAGTCCATATAATTGTAGTGAGTCTCTTAAATTTGAACGCCAATTGCAACAGAAGAAGTTGTGCTAAATTTCGAGCTAGGAATGAAGAAACTTTTTCTAGCCAACAGAGAGAACCTCTGAGCTCTATTGCACTAATAAAGTATTAGCAGATTGCATTATTATTATGAAATAAATGCCAAAGATAATTGCATGGTCTATTATTGTAAATAAGGCAAACAACATTTGAGTGCAGGAAACTAACCTAACAGTAAAATCTTTGGATCCCTGATCAGAGCTCGGGCAATGGCGATCCTCTGCTTCTGTCCACCACTGAGCTGTGTTCCCTGCTCCCCGACAACTGTGTTGTAACGTTTGGGAAGTTGCAAGATAAAGTCGTGAGCATTCGCTCGTTTGGCTGCTCGCACAATATCCTCCATTTCGGCATCCACATTTCCAAAACGAATGTTCTCAGCTATTGTTGTGTTGAAGAGTATCTGTACAGTCAGTGATAGGAGAAGTTAGTTCAATCCATTGTGATATTATTTTGTACTGAATTGTGTACTAGTGTGTCTAGTATTAACTATAATATAAGCCTTGTTCCTAGTCTGCAATCCCTGTTTTTTTTTGTTTTTTTTTTAGTATAGACTAGGAACAAGGCTAGTGTTATATAACTACAAACATAAGATAGCCTCGAATGCAAGCCTTCCCTGCACTCACAAAAGAATAAAAGAAAAGTGAAGCAGGGAAGATCTGGGTTCGAGGCTCCAATCATGTAGCCTTGAAACCAGGCCTATCCCTGCTCTACTTTTTTAAAAATTTTCACAACTGTGAAGAAGGCCGGGGTTTGAGGCTAACACACATACCGGTTCTTGTCTGACAACTCCGATCTTGCTTCGTAACCAGTTGAGGTCGAGTGATTTCACATCTTTCCCACCAATCAGAAGCTGTAAATGCAAATTGGAATAATAATCATGCTGACACATTATATTTATAGGAATATATACATGGTAATTATTAAATTCATGTTATAGATACACCAAGGCTTTGCAGAGGGGCTCCACTGTAAAACCAGGTGCAGAGTTTTGCAGACTACTTGTCCAGTGCAATGGGTAAATGGAAGTTGACTGTATAAACTGTTAGCCCTTGATTTGCCAGCCTAACCCAAATAGGTGCTCAATAAGAGCCACTGCTTTTGCCCTCTCCTGTGAACAACCAACTTGCAGACCTCTGCAAAATTTACTAAACATTTGCAGATAAAACCTCTTGAGTAAAACGTGTATTTTCACCTGGCCAGATGTTACATCATAGAACCTCAGGATGAGGTTGACCAGCGTGCTCTTTCCGCACCCACTGGGGCCGACCAGGGCCAGAGTCTGACCTGCTCCAACACTCAGATTTATGCCATCAAGGATCTTGCAGGAAACAGCAACAAACAACAGACATGGAGAGTGCTGTAACTTAACATTAACAACACCAATACTGAAAGTGTTAGGCTTGATTTTAGGTTAAAAAGCTACCATACCTTCACATCTGGTCTCATAGGATATGAAAAGGTTACATCCTTGAACTCAATCTTGCTTTCAAAATCATCAGGGGTTAGACTTTTATCAGGGCCTTTGCCAATCGTAGGTTTCTGTTTGTGTGTGTGTGTGTGTGTGTGTGTGTGTGTGTGTGTGTGTGTGTGTGTGTGTGTGTGTGTGTGTACATATGTGTGTGTGTGTGTGTGTGTGTGTGTGTGTGCATGTGTGGGTGTGCTTGCATTAGTGTAGGGGTGCGTGTGTGCATATGGGCTTTCCTAAAATAACTAGCCATATATTAGTGTAAAGTTAACACTGTACATCTTAGTCTGCAACAAAGATTCCAAAACCGTGCGGCTGTATGCAGACTGTATAGCAATACAAACACGTACTTAACGTGTTATTTAATATACACATGTCCTGAAGTCACAAACCCTGTCAATGGTTTGAAAGATGGGCTGTGCAGTAGCCAGTGCAGTCATGAGTTGGCCAAGGTTTGTCATTGACTGCCCGAGATAGAAGGCTCCAATTATCACGCCCACAAATACCTGCAGGAGAACGCAGGTTAGTATTGTTACTGTGTGAAATGTTTCTTCCTACACAAGGTCATTAAAAAACACTCACTGAAACAATTTCTGCACGCAGACCCAAACGAACTGACACAATATACCCTCCGAACCTGTACATACATAAAATCATAATTAAGGAAACATGTAGAGTATTTTAGTGAACTCAGTGAAAATAGAGTACAATGTTATGTTTATGAAACACAAACGGTTACCTACCAAAATGCTACAGCATACGAGGCAAAGAGCACAAAGAAGACTGCACTGAGGCTTGCGCCGGTTGCCAAGCCTCGCTTCACTCCAATTGTCTTAGCAGAAGACAAATGTTTGTCATATCTACAAGAGAAGAAACAATTAAGTCATTGAGTTAACCCTTTTTAGTGTAGACAGTATGGTATGTACGTGCTCTTATGATAATTAAAGAGCTAGTAAAACGTTGGCAAAAATGAAAAAAAAAAGAAAACATTTACACACACACACACACACACACACACACACACACAGGTTAACTTGCTTGGGATTTTGAACACCACCGTAGAATTAACTGTGTAGACCACTACTCTATGCTTGCAAAGAAACGCTGACTATATACAAACTGTCACCACGGGTGGGCATAGCACAAGCAGCATTGATTATTTAAATACACCCCCGGCTAGATTGTTCCTGCAGCTCATGAAATACATAAGTACGATCACATACCGTTTTGCTTCATCAAACTCTCCCCCAAAGGCCACCACTGTCCTGATTGCTGAGAGAACCTCTTCAGCCACCGCCCCTGCTGAGGCATAGTGCTGCTGTTCCTGCTGTATTAGGGTTGCTGCCACCTATTGTAAGGTTGAAATAAGATATTATGCATAGGTGAATTCAAGAAAAAGACACTTTTTGTAGCTTAGTAGTGCTGTGCATGGTTCTTGGCTGTTTGCTTGGCAGAAAAATAGTAAGCTAACTTTTTGTAGCCACTCAACCTCCACTTGTCAGTAAGTACTATCTCATTGGGTCTTTCTCCATACATCTCTTTAACATTCTACACCCAAAATTAACCTTAATAGGACTGCCGAGGTAATTACACGGCCACATCTTATTTCTGTGCATTTACCTTGTGAAAGATAGCTGCTGGTGCCACAATGAAAGGGGTCAGCCCTAACAGCAGTAGACTCAAGATCCAGTTGGAATAGAATCCAACAATAAACCCAGCAATAAAGGTGGACACCCACTGAATGAAGATGGACACATTGGCTCCCATTCCATCCTGTACTTTGTCAATGTCACTGAAGGTAAAATTGAACACAGTGAACACACTGCACATCAAACGAGAGAGAGTATTGATAGATTTGAATAAAGTTAGAGCACTGCCTAGTTCAAAGTGGACAAGTAAATGAGAATAATAAATGTATGTATATATATAGATGAGATGAACCAATAAACTATTTGATGTACGTTCTAAAAGAGTACAAATAAAAATAAAACCCAGCTGTGGATTGAACCCAGGACCTTCTGTACACTAGCCAGATGCTCTTACCACTGAGCTACTAGAGCCCCATGGTGAAGGATCCGTAGGCTAGCTTTATACAACCACAAAACACACAAGTAGACTTGCCAGTAGGACCATGTTTACAAAACTATGACAACACCAAACTTATTTTGAATACTGGGTCCCTATAGAACAGCCTTGATTAACAAAGCAAAATTCTGGTCAGCGAGGAGTTGCTGGTCAAAAAAACTGTCTATGATTACATTAGCAGGCTTAGTTTCCCGCATGTAGTAGCTAGGTATACCCCAATTGTTCCCAAAGTAGATTTAATGGAATTGTTGTCACTACAAAATACGTAACCATACATGATAGCATTTGCTTGCACTACTCACTCAAACAAACATCTCCACAGTTCACTGTCTGAATTCAGTGGATTTATTGTCGCGACAACACACATACTGAGCATGACAGTATTACTTACTCGAACAAACATCTGCACACTTCACCGCCAGGGTTAGTATCAAACCATCCAATATCTTGACTCAGAACCGACTGGTAGTACTTCAGACGCATAGTTTGTATCTGTCTTTCGCACGCAGTCTGGAACAGCGAGACTTGGATAGATCCGAGCAGAATAGCCATGAGCACAATAGCAGCAAATCCAAAGATGACTTTATTCATGTTCTCAGTGAACAGTGCATTATCGAGGCACTGTGCACCAAAACCAAAATAAAATTGCAACATACCCGTCAAAGTGAAATTCACGGCTACTCTTCGATTAAGAGGGACTTGATACGAAGCATTGCACTGAACATTTCCACCAGTGAGGTTAACGAGAGACACAGTAATCTTTGAGCCGTTGAAACCAAATTGTTCATTATTGAAAAATTCTGAACCCAAATCCCGGGGCACTGGGCTAAGACTTCTTTTCGGCCGTGGTTTTCCAAGATTCATGCTGATATGGCGGAGTTCTCCACGCGTCAGTAGCAGTGTTTCATTAACCAGGAGCCTTGAAGCTTGATGGTAAATGAATGAATTGGACATTTCAGCAATTAGCAACATGGTCCCCGGCAGTACAAATCCGTGAGCTATTGCTGCTAGCGTTCCGAGGAACATCAGTAGCCAGTCGAATGCAGTAGCATACCGAAACTGTATGAAAAATAAAGTAATCTCAGTGTAAGATCATATATTTGTAACCCATAAAATTCTACCTCCTAAATCCCAGCTCCAACCTTTCAAAGGCAAGGTGCTTATTATTACACTATTATGTGGTAAGGATATAAGCTACTTATGGCATAAATGTAGCTAGAGGAGAGATGAGAGGTAGGCAAAGATGTTTAAGACGCAGTAGAGTAGAAATATATATGGGACAGACAACCCAACAAGGAAGGAACCCAACGTCACCCAGCCCAAAACCGTTAAAACGTTTGAAGGTGTTTTATAGCTTTTTGAATTTAAGGGGGAGTGCAAAAGGCTATGGGTAGGCAAGCATTATTTCTGCTGTTACAATGGAAAAATGAATGGCCTTCATTTAAATTAGTTGACTACCAACTATAGCATCAACTCTATACTGTATTTTCATGGCACCGCAGCTCCTAATTATTTCACCATGCGATATCTGTGACAACTGTTAGAGGGTGCCCACTAATTGAGGGTGGGGTTTATTAGATTAAGGGATTAACTGGCTTCACAGCAATGCACAATAGCATTTCCAATGTGTTTGTTGCCTTTTTTTGTTTCAACCCTATACCGGAAAGCCATCACATCACAATGTCAGCTTGTTTGCTTGTTTTGTTTTTGGCAGTCGCAAAAGTATTCATTTATTGGTGGCCTCCGTCGAGCTCCGTCTTCAACAAAGCTTTTGATTTTAGTATAGTAAACCATAACAACTTCAGTTGTAGCTTATTCCAACCCTTAAAGATTGCCTAAAATTTGTTTACTAAAACACCTCTTGCGCTCATTTCCTACTGACTAAATCAACACAGCTAGGATACTGTACCCTTACCAACTTCAGAATGCTAGCCATGTTGATCTTCTTGTGCCGACATTTGCTTTTCTTCTCGCTGTCTTTTCTGCACCCTGTACATGAGTAGCACTGCTTTCTGCACAGAAAGCAGGTAAGCAATACCATAAACGCTTAGATCATTAGCATGTGCGCTAGAATGATTATTAATTAATTAATTTAACCCTTTGCCAACCATACGAAACAGCTTAAAGAAGCAGGAAAACCATTTATATGGGGTTTAGTGATGAGCATTTAGCCTACTCCTAACCCCATATAAATTCATATAGAGCTCATGACAGGTAAAGAGTTAAAAGGCACTCCTAAAAATAAGGACACCTCTGTAATAACCCTCTCATTGGTGGATCCCCGCCAAAAGGCCCACAAGAATTTATATAGCGTTTTTGTATTATTTAAAAGCTGTTATCTTCATGGGATTGTTATCATTTGAGCTATAACCTTATATAACATGATCGTACCATACTGCGTGGGTGGTTCAAAGTTGCAGGTAGCAGTCTATGAATCGAAGACAGCTCTCCATGCTATAACTGCCAATTATTTTACATTACCATGGCAACCACTTTTCCCACGCTTATAGCACTCAAAGGAGGCCACATACAGGGATCATTGCTATACCAATATACATTAAATTAGTTAAAGGTCAGTTTGGGTGAGGGGTTAAAATCCTTGGCTTCGCTTCGGACTTAAATTCCCCTCACCCAAACTGACCTTTAACTATTACTTACGGTAGTTAGAAGTGAAATGCTCTAACTAGCTATCCTAATTGGCAGTTAGAGACAGAGAAAACTTCATTGAGTTGCTGCAAACCCACAAATGAAATTATTCATGAGGTGTATGGTACAAGCCACTTAGATAATGCCATCTTGGGCTTACTGGAAACACTTGAAGCTTCATATGATAGGACCACTTCCACTCGTATAGCTATCAAGTTCCTGTAAACTACTCAATGCCATCATCTAGGTATAGCTTAGAGTATGGGCCGCTATGTTCTAAGTAGGCTGAGGCGATGCACATCTTCAGCTTCTTATGCTCTATGGGATTCTTACTATACTATTATTCCATACACTGGTTACTATAGTATTATTCCATACACTGGTTACTATAGTAACATATACTAACTATAACCTGAAGTACACCCCTGAAACAATGGAACACCTGTGTAGTCCTCTCATTGGTGGATTTCCTCCTTCCATACAATGTCTGATCATTTTACATGAAGGATAATACTCAACATTAGTGTAGCTATTACATGGAAACACCAGCTACTGCAATGCATTGCGTACTGTCTAGTTACCTGTCAGCTTTGCTTTGCCCACTTTCTACTTTTCCATTCTCATTTCCAGTGCTCTGAGAAGTATTCTTAACATCTTCAGTATCATCATCAACTTTGGAGTCATGATATAGGGAGCAACAGCTTCCCAACGTCTCTCTTATAAAACATGAAGGGGAGCCTTCACCATTTGAGTCTCTCTCAGGCATGTTTCAATACAGGCTTTCAGAGTCTAGACACTGACAGCTAGGTTTATAGCTAGTATGGTTTGTTCGTGACTGAGTAAACTGGAATGCCTCATGTGACCTTGGCAGCTATACAAATCACTAGGATGGTGCAAAGTGCTTAGCAACAGACACAAAGTGCTTAGCAACAGACACAAAGTGCTTAGCAACAGACACACCCACATTCATTCCTTGGCTGTCAATACCGGGCAGAGTTCTCTTGAGTGATTATGGCCAAAGCGATACATGTAGTTTGGCTTGCTCACGTACACGCCCTTTTAAAGAAATAAAATTGTGATACCTAGGTGTGGCGTAAATATTTACAATTACAATTAGTGTATTAAATTGGTAAAATTGCTGTTCACAATTTTCCGGAGCTACCAAAAGCAGATTTAATAGAAAAGATGGGACAGTATAATGTATCCACAGATACATTATACACTACATACCTCCGCTCTCAAGGTCCACGACTTCGGTTACACAAAAAAGTCGCAGTGCCGGACGTCTAAAGTCACGTGATCAGCAAGCGTCTCTATCCGCTTCGAAAGGCGGCGGGAAATTCCCAACATTATTTTTATGCACAAAAGGGCATACAAGAGTGTAGGCTCACTGCCTTCATTCGTTGTCTCAGAATTGCAACTGTTCTCGCCCACACTCATAATTGCAGGTCTAGATTATGCTAGGACTAGCCGTGGTTAATTATTTGTGTGCACTTAACATACTTGAAAAGGTTTATTAAGTGTACCGTTATGCGGAGATTAGGCTATACATTTGGCGTTTGGTTGACAAAATTGTACAAGTGATAGCAAGTACAACTTGACCGCCTGAATATCTATTTCAAGCCCCATTTTCCGTAATAAGAAACGTAACCTATCATGTGAAAGAGAATACACTCTGTTTAGGGAGCTATAGTTCTGGAGAACTAGCCAATTCAATCTCAAACACTGATTTCGTTTGTGTGAAATGTTTATAGCAGTTGATATACGGCATTAATTTAATTGCATGCATAACACATAGCACATAGAATTGTAATTGTCATTGCATGACAGATCATGATAGCGATGGTATAATTATAAAGTGGAGTTTGGCTCCCAAATCGTAAACTAAGGATGTAGTGTCATGGAGGATATAATATTTGTTTGACAACACAATAATACATGTTAGCTACCAGAAATAGACTGAATCCAACTTTAGTCACATTTCATACTTCTTTGGCACTATACAGAATGTCACTATCACACCCATGCAGACATGCAGTATTGTAGTCAGTCAAGCCCGGAGTCATTATTCTAGCAAGCCAGGTCACTCCCTAGCACAGCAGCCAAACCATTTTGAAGAATAGTGACCTTAAATGGATAACTTGTACCTCCACTTTTTCAAACTGTCCTGACTTGATCTGAGGAGAAACTGTCAATAAGTTACAATTCTCCCTGTAGCTAATCTGTATAAAAAAGGATAAATATACAGAATTTATGATGCATGATTCAAGATTTCAAGCTTGATTCAGCAATGCTTTGATGATGCGACATTGTGATTGCAGTGTGTGATATGTTTTTAATAAAATTAGCATTGAGAATTTACCAGAAAGCCACTGTATCTTTGTGCTAAAGCAAGATTACACCACTTACTTTATAAATTTAAAGGAGCGATACCTTTATCAAAGAAGGTTTTCTTTTCTATACGCTCCTTTTCACTATTGTTCCCTATGCAGGTTCCTCCCTGGTGGTTTCATTTGCACCTGGTTGTATTGTATTTCAACAAGGCCACTCTTTACTCCATAATGCACAGTAACATTTTCACTAGGGAATAGCTTGACCTGTACAAGACATTGGTAGACAATATAGTATTCCATTACCTCGGACCTTTAATTATTGTTAGCGAACAAGACCTAGTTTTTATTTGCACCTGGTTGTATTGTCTGGGGAGTGGACATTTCAACAAGGCCACTCTTTACTCCATAATGCGCAGTAACATTTTCACTAGGGAATAGCTTGACCTGTACAAGAACTGGGTAGACAATACAGCATTCCATAACCTTGGACCTTTGGACCTTTAATTACTGGTCGAGAACAAGACCTAATGCATGGCTACATTGTCGCCTAGGCTTAGGCTTGGGCAGATTATGCAAGGAATAACCGGCATGAGGCGGTGATCATTGAAGATAATGTGGGGAATAAAAGAGCAGTTTGAGGGAATAGCTTTCTTCAAAATATTTGTAGTATTCATTTTGTTTATGGCAGGGGTTATAATGGAAGAATGGCTTGTCTACAGCAGCAAAATAATTTTTGTAGCGGATCTGTAATGAAGTCCAGCCTTACGTTAGCGATCTAATTACTGTAACCCTTACATACCGTAACCATTACCAAGAATGTGAATATATGTTCTTTTAATTAGAATTAGTTGATGCACTGAAGTGCAAGCCTGGATAATGTTTGAGCCCCTCAATAGTAATAAATAATGTCCCAAGCCAGTAATAAGCAAAGAAAGTGCCATACATGAAGATTATTTTTTTAGTGGGGGAAACAATGGGGTAATTTTGTAACTTTTTGAGCATAATTCACCAAAGTATGGGGTTTTGTTTTGTTTCTTTGGGCATTAAAGTGGCCTATACCGGTGAAAGGGTTGTGTCAATGTAAAAAAGGAGACACTGTGACTGCATTAAGTGTAACGGTTCAGAAGGGTTTGCGCTAGTGCCTTCAGGATGTCAAATGCTACAAAACCAGTCTGTGATGTCAGGATCAAGGGTTGCTGGGGTATGCCCCCTGTGTTCCTTGACTGGAATTCTAACCGGCATTAGTAGGCTGGAATCCAGCAGGAGCTGTAAAATAAAAATTGCCTTGTCTTACTGATTTGTAAATTAAAAAAACCAACATATTTGATTAATGCTAGCGATTGTATTCTGCTCCATTTATGTACAAATACAAGTGCAAGGGTGTTCAATGCCGTTCACTGGCACACCTCTAATTCTGGCATAACAAAGTTCAACACTCTAGGCGTGACTGATGAGATCTAAACAGTAATGTTATGGGCAAGGCCATATCAATTACACTGTTCCATAATTGTTCAAACTATCTGGCTGTGACTTGTATGTATGAGAGTTTAATTAATTTTTGGCACAAATATTCTCAATATTAGTGCATTCTTTGGCTTCATTTTACACGTTAAAAATACTTGGTGTGGCTGAGGTAGACACATTATTATGCAAGTTGCCAAATTAATGTCTCCTTATAGTGTCCTACATCATTTGCAGCTAGTATTAAATAACCTTTAAACTATGTACGCCTCCTTAATGATCTACCTACGTAGCTACATATACTGGATACAAGGTATAATCACTTTATGCCACTGTAAATAACTTTTGCAAATGGGATCAATTGGAATTTGATGGGAGAAATTGATTTTTTAATGTTTTTGATCCATTGATTCGCCACTTAGACTTCGACCTGATCATCTCCTAAAAATTATCTAGATTGTTTGATTCCCTTTGGATCCCATTCACAAGCATTTCTACAAGCAACGCATAAAAATTATGGTTACGTGCTTGGCTGTATCGATCACATTTAGTCATCTGTATAACCACTTAGGCACTTAGCACCACCATAACAAGAATCCAATGGCTGTCATTTTTAAAGGCTCTGTTATAGTGACACTAGTTCAAAATCAGCAAATTAATTACCCCTGTGTTAGTATCTCAGGGTAATTCTATACCATAATTATACATGCTCGCACATTCGGGTAGTCATTGCTTAACTCCTTAGTATGGTTTGCATAGCTTTACTACATCTCTCCAAGATAACATCTTTATTGCACTAACTTTGGACAAGGAAATGAATGTGGTGTTATACATTGAAAGATACTGATCTGTTACAGAATCATATTTATGAGCATAATATTTTATAACCTGATATAAAAATACTGCAATGCATACTGTCTGTAATCAAACTAGACCTAAAAAACAATAGTTACACTACTGTCAGCTCTAACTGTTGTATACTGTTCGCCCAGCGAAGGGGATGTTCAGGTAGTTCTTTCAGGGAGTAGCACTAGCGTTAACGACGCCATTAAGAAAACAGTTAACCACCAGAAAGTTCTGTAACGGTGAAATAGGGAAGGCGATGACTCCAGCATCAGAGTAACAGCCCAGGAGGATTTGGGCTAGGGTCCCCAGGACTTCAAACGCTGCAGACACTAGCTCTTCAAAGAAAGATGGCGAAGGTATGGTAATGCGTGAAGGCGACCTGGTGGTCCCGGTCGTGGATGATCGTCTAGCGTAGCAACCAGCAATCAGCAGGCTAGCCACCAGCAGGATAAGTACTGTTCCTCGCTTCATCTTTAATGGTCTTGTATCAGCCTTCTGAATCAATGAATAACTTGGATATTTGGTTTTGTAGTAGCTAGTGCTTGTGCTCCCTTTATATACAAACGCTAGTGCATGGGTGTTTCCTGGCACACCCCCAATTCTGGCACAAGTAGTTGCCAGGGGTGTGGCCATACCAACCAGCCAAATGCATGGGTGTTCTAATTGATTCTGGCAAGCTTTCATGTTTAGACATTGAACACAATCCAGCACGACCTCCATCTAGTTTGATATCTCTTTCACACCCAAGTCTGGTATATAAATATGTCCTTTTTAGACCAATGTGTGGCTAGATCAAAGACACCCGTACAACTTGTCTACTGCAGTATAGAGGACTGCTCAAAATATGACAGAAGAGTAGCTAAGGCAATAGTAACACTCACCACTTTTGTCATGGTTTACAGGATTCTGTATAAAAAGCGCTAAAAAGTTTTCTCGTTTGTCTTTAAGCGTATCCCCTAGGAATAGACATCTTTCGAAAGCTCTCCCGAAGTAGATTCAGAATATCTCGCCAACCCCGTTCAACCCCTGGGTCATTGCAGAGCTACGGTCGTTTAAATATCTAGCTATCGGCAAGGCGAGACTACATACTGGATTCTATCTAGTAACGGAAAGATGCTGCCCGTATAGGTCCGTTTCAGCCATCTTACAGCAGTCTACAGGCTATTGCAGCTTTATAACGAGCTATGCTTACCTTCTCAGTGAGCTAATTGCATGCTGGAATGCAACGTGGAATGTAATAAAGTGCAGCAAAAGGCACGTGACCGCGCACGTTAATGAATGCGTGTCCAACCTCCTCTGGTGTATGTGCGTGTGTGGGAGAGAGTGGGGGGTTAAGGGTTGTGCAGTGGGGGACTGGGGGAGGGGACTGCCATAGACTGCTGGTCTAGGAAACATCAGCCCCCGACACTTTTACTTGAGTTCACGATCGGGGTGGTTCATCTCGGCCAAACCCATTCGAACCCGGTTTCATCAAACAAAGCTTTGGTTCTGCACAATATAGGGAGATTTGAGTCATGCACCCCCAAATTTTCGTTAAAGTTGCTAGCCTTCTGAGATTTGCTTCAAATTGAGACATTCTGAGAGATTTTAGAGTTCATATATTACATTTGGTATTACACAGCTAGTACATTGCAAGTCTCTGTTACCCTTAGCCCAGGGTAACTCCCTAAGAAAGTTATCCTGGAATTAAATGCTAGGTTACCCCTGCCAAAGATGCTCCAGCATAGTGTGTGATATAGTCATAGTACTGTGTAAATTTACTGTACAAAATACATGAGGGTAGTTTTGCCAATGACCTTAATTTAAAATTTTCTCCCACTCATTATCCCCATACCAATTTTGGATTATTAACTTAGCATGTGTGCACACAATTTGTATACAGTATAGTGGCACAAAGCCAAGCATACATGTACATGCAGGTACTGTAACTGAATGTGACATTAACTCTTTTCCAGCCAACGACACGTTTATGTGCCCATAATTCAGATTCAACTATAATATTGCTTAAAAATCATTACTATAGTTAAGAGTTAGCTAAAATATATGTAAGAATAGATTCTGCATACACACATATCTCATGCTTAGTATAAGTTAATTAACATTCTGCAGGTGAATGAGACATAAAGTCAGCAAAAACAATATTGTGTAAGGTCACTATTGTTGTGATAAGTTTTTTCCTCCTTCTATAACTGTTGGGACTAATAGATCCACACCTATACTTTTTTGGCATGCATTCATGACTGAGTACTCCTATATATACATAGTATGCTCCCATCCAGCCAAAACTTAAGTTAAAATTTTTCTTCAAACAGGCTGTTTCAGTAGGGTTAATGTCACCCAACATTGCTCATAGCGTACTGTACATAAATCTCATAGCTAGTCACTGGAACAGTCATGTCCTCCCATCACATTTACCTTTTTAAGTCAGTGATTTTGAGTTACATATTTATTAGCTACCCTGATGCTATTTAGAGCAGGTTTGTTCATTAATACACTCTTATGTAGTCATTGCCGTCTACACGCTAGTGGTGTATCTACATATTGGGCTATTCCACTATTTAAGCAAACCCTCCCTTAACTTTGCTTTTGCCGATTTCTTTCCTAGTCTGTAGTCTGTTTGTAGCGTTAATGGTGTTAATTAACTCTTACTTCCTACACTTCTTTTGTAAGGATGGTGTGTATTAGAATGGCTTCACATAGCTATTTTGTTTAGTAAAAGGCTAATGGAGAAGAAAAGAAAAAATGTGGTTATATAACTATAATAAAAATGGTTACTAAAACTCTTTTAATCTCAATTATTTTTTCCTACTAAAACACCTTGTTGTCTTTTCTTCAATAACATTACTGTATGCAGATATCTAAAAGTCAACCAACCAGCCAATTATAGCTTTAAAATATTTTGGGAATACAAGTAGTTGTAATACAGAGATTGCTTGCCTACCCTGTAGTTTAACAGCTCTATATGTAAGCATGAGCACATCAGCTATGTGTTCCTGGTGTAAGAAATAAAACATCTAACGCACAGCTAGATAGTAGCATTGAGTATAATTTACAGGAAATACACGAGAGGCTTCATTTGATAGACCACGAGCATGAAGCTCTAACTGCCAATTAGAGTAGTTAGTGTATATGCTCTATTTCGTAGTTAGTATATGTTACTATAGTAACAAGTGTATGGAAACATTTTCATAGAGTATAGCATAAGAAGCTGAAGATGTACATATACTAAATGGCTCAGAGCATGGGCAGCTCTATGTTCTAACTAGACCTCGGCTTCGCCTCGACCTAGTTAGAACATAGCTGCCTTTGACTTATAGACTACTATCGGTATCTTTGAACTGTCCACGCAATATAGTGCAACTAGTGTATTTGATCTTTGTGAAAGAAGTACTACTGAACCATTCTTCAGCAGCAGGGTTAGCAAAAGCCATATAAGCACAGAACTTCTGCATTGCATTAGCCCCTTAAAAGATGAATGATTGTTGTGTTAATATCAATTCTTGATGAAGAAATGATGAATACAATCGTATTAACTTGGGAGCTGGCAGTGTCTTATTCTCAATCACAATTCATAGTCTACTGCAATCTAGCACAAAAAGTAGCTGCACTACATGACTCTGTTCAGGAAAGTACTACTATACATCACTGCCCGGGGAGAGAGCTATATAGCGAGAGCCACAAGAATACAGTTCACTACACAGAATCTGTTTCCACTGGTAGGAGGAAACTTGGTTACTCTGCATTGAGTCAAACAGTTTGCTATTGGCCCTAGGACTTCAAAATCTCCAGACCCCGTCTCTTCTGAGATATCCGGAGGAGGGGATGTTGGTTGTACTGGCGTACGATTCCTGGTTCCTCGTGTACGCGTCCCTGTTCCTCGCGTATTCATCCCAGTTCCACGTGTACGCATCCTGCTTCTATGCCTGGCATGGCAATCAGCAATTAGTAGGCTGGCAATGAATAGAAGAAACACAGTACCACGCAACATCTTCTTTAACAGTTTTCTGAATCACTTTGAAATATTGCTTGTACGGGTGTGTGCACTAAACTCCGGTATGTGCAGTGCATATAAGGTTTATTTGATTACGCTTCAATTATTTATAAGTGCTAATGCATGGGTGTTTTCCAGCACACCCATAATTCTGGCATAAACTTTGCACTGAACCTATTATGACAATCAAACTAAGTACTAGTTGCTATTGGCATGGCCATGTCAACTTGATTGGACTGTCTGGCTGAGACAATGGTGAATATGTCGGATTAGTATGATGTCATGAAACCTGCCAAATAAACATACTTCTTTCTATTAAAAAAATGCTTGGAAAGCCGCTTGGTTAGACACAACCAAATAGGTTTCATAGTTTGTAGCTACACAGACACTCTATGCCATGGTAAGAATTTTTTGCTACACAACAATTTTCATGGACTAATGGTATAATTATTAGTAAGTTCTTGTTACCACTAAAGAACTTGCTGAACAATGTTTCTGAACAAAGACCCAGATGTTATAATCAAGAAATAATGTGGTTCTAAAGCATTCTGACACCTTTTTCTTTAAATATCAGATTTCCATGTATGTGTGTGAATGAATGGATGCTTCGATTCAAGTCAATAAAGAGAAATTATCGAAGAAAAAAGCTTCTTCCGGATGTAATTATGACACAGTGGTTACTCTTGCCCTACAAGTTACACTCCCAATACTTGATTGCAATCTTGCCATTAACCATAAGTTTAGATTGCCACTTCCACTCAAAGTGATCACTTGCATGCCAAAATTGTGTTAAGACAATTATGGACTTACGTAGTGTGCATGCACATCATTTACATAGAGTGTAGTGCCGATGAGCTTAATATGAGAATCACACCTACTGGTTTTATTATTTTAAAGGTTTGTTTAGATTAATTAACAGGGTTTAATGACTTCTAACATTAAATTTAGCATACTGTGGATGAATCTCCTAGTTAGTCACTTGAGCAGTAACTATTTAACCACTAATCCAGTTCTTTCTTATTTGTTAGTTCTTTGGGATCCCCCTGATAATGTGTAGAACAACTTTGTCAGTAAATGCTTGATAGACAAAAATTCAGTGAATTTACCATATTATTGCATAAGCAAAATTAGCTAGGACAGTAAAATACTGTAATACTTCCTTCCTATCCTGCTAAGGCTTGGTGTGATAGACTATCAGTGCAAAGTGTGAGTGGTCTATTAAAGCATGTTTTAAGTGTGTTTCCTGTAAACAACTGCTCATTAAATCAACATGTCTGGCTCATTCAACAAGCTTTTTGCCACAATTTGGGATGGAAATCAGCATTGTCTCAGTTTTACATAAATCGACACAATAGTACAATAATTTCACATTACAATCATATTCTTATTTGCAAACACACTCTACATGTTTACTACATATCCAAAAATAAACTGCAATCAGCACAGTAGTATAATGGTAGTGTACACTGAATCAGATAAAAGTATAAGTATAGTCATGATACAGAGTTTGTTAACCCAACTGGCAGTTTAGTAGTGATACAGGTAAGATGTAAGACAACATCTAAACATACACTACTGTCAGCTCTAACTAGTGTATTATATTGTTTGTGAAACTAGTACCATTAAGCTTATCCGAGGCCAGGGGTAACAAAAGTTGCGAGAGCACAGTTAATAACGCAGAACCTCTGCATAACAGTAGGAGGCGTCGGTGGGATGACTCCACATGGAGAGAAGCAGTCAAGAAGAGTTTCGGCAATTCTTCCCACAAGGCCGAAAGCGGCCATCACTATGCTGCCAGAGATATCCAGAGGGGGTTCAGTGCGGGTACCTGTTGCAGTTGTACGCGTCCCAGTTTCTGTGGAAGTACCCTGACTTGGTGTACGGGTCCTGGATCCTCGTCTAGCGTAGCAACCAGCAACAAGTAGGCTGGCAACCAACAGGATGAGTACAGATCCTCTTGACATTTTCACTGCTTCTTTAACTGTCTTCCAAATCAGTATACAGCATTGATGTTTGGCTTGTACTGGTGTGTGCAGTTTATACTCCTTTATATACAAATGGCAGTGCACAGGTGTTTCATGTTTTATTGTCGTCGCACCCATAATTTTGGCGATAGAGACTACAGAGTACAATTGCAAGACAAAATACCCTGCTCTTCTCAGGCTTTTCGTGCAATATCAACCATAACATTATACAGCTATCATAATGTGCCTACAAGGCGCATTGGTTGACTAGCCCACCATCCAAACAATGCAGTACATTCTATGTTATGGGCAGGGTCTCTTTATTGATGATAAATGGCACACCCCTGACCTTAGCAGCACAAAAGGTAGTGAATGTACGATATAAAACAGTTACCGTTATGGGCAAGATCAAAATTAAATGTGCTATTTCTGTATGGTTAACGACACACCTTTAACATTAGCAACCCAGAATACTGCTTTTGTATAAATACATGCCGTTAATCATATATAATTATATGATTAACGGTACACCCGTAACAATGGAGACACAAAAATAATATGCAGTTAATGTACACTCATTATAAAATATTAATCTTTATGGGCTGAGCAAGTTTCGGCACACCCCTGACATTGCATGGCAACACAAAATATGCAGTGAATGTACAAGTGTTAAAAATACAAAAACCTGCTATTTGCCTGGCCATATCACTTACACTGTTTAAGAGTAATTATTCCAAATATCTGGCCTTGCAGGACCGAATAGTACTATAATACATAATGTTCAAATGCAAACCTTTGAAAGCGTTATGCCAACCTATACTTGAACACTATCTTTTGGGCTTGCACGGATCAATCCCTTCCTCTATGTAAAGTTATATCTGAGATGTGTACAGCATCACTATCGTACAAACAGTGGTATCTCCAATGGGAATAGCAGCCACGGGTCACCTTGCAATGAAGGCCAAAGTCAATTGTAGCTATGCTGACTTCAAGGAACCAGTTAGCTAATTGCTATAACTACTGATGTAGTGGCTAGCATTATAGTAAAGTACTTATTTGTAGCAGCTTTCGGTTCAAAAGCTCCAAAAAGTGCAATGTCCATTACAGTCTACAATCAATGCCATTAAAGTTTTTAAGTATGGACATACCCTTCAATGTATCACATACGTATGCAAACTTCTTCCTATCTGCTTCACCATTTTGTACTGTTTTGTTTTTTATTGAACCTTAAGATACACTCAGAATTTCACTACACAGTTAAAATAATGGACCACATCCACTACACTTAATCACTGGTCATTGGTAGAAGTACAAGGGTAATAATTGTCCTCATGCATGCAGGCCTACAGTAAATTGGTGTCTAGAAAGCATGAGAAAAGTAGCAGCTACGTACCTGTAATCTCAGCAGTGCAAATTATTTTTATGGTCTACCAAATTTGTACTTTCAGGGGTAAAATTTCAAACTTAGTCTAGCTACACAGTAAGTGCGGATGCCCTGGCATATTAGATATTTGGCTGTGCCATAATTACTATAGTTAGATATACCATCGCTGTGTTACTGTTAGAATGAACGAACATGACCAGTGGCTGTCTCACCTTGTTAACTTTCATGCTTGCAGTTTTCCCTTGTACATACATGTAGTTCACTGCTTATTTTGTACTGCTCTATCAAAATCATTAGCCCCTTAGAAGAATAATTGATTAAATTTTAATAAAATTTATTTGTTGATGAAGAAATGATCAATACAACAATAGTACATCACTACAAATTTCATTGTTATTTTATCACAATTCAGAGCATACATACATGCAGCGTCTATTATCGGAAGGTATAAAGTAAGAAAAGCTGGGCAGAAGAGCCTGGGAACAAGGCTAAAGTAACAATACTATACTCTACTTACTGTCACTTAGAGCTATAGTGCATGAATACTGTTTGTATTCAGAGCTCCAGAATACACAGGAACAAACAGTACAGGAATCCTGAATCAATTTCAAGGAATGGTACCATCAGCGATAGCATTAAGAAGACATGTGAAAATACAGAACCGCTGCATAGCATTAGGAGGTGTCATTGCGGGGACTCCGCATGGAATGGTAAAACAGCCCTGAATGGTTTCAGCAATCGGCTGCGCAATGCTGAAAAAGGCGTCTTCTATCTCATCAGAGATATCCGGACGGGGTGTTCCAGATTGCCTGCTTCCTGTGCTTCTTCTAGAATAGCAGCCAGCAATCAGCAGGCTGGCAACCACCAGGAGGAGTAGAGCTCCTTGCTTCATTTCCAGTAGTTTTTCCCGCCGCCTTTTGATTCAATTTATGACTTTGATATTTGGTTTGTAATGATGCATGTGTGTGTGTGTGTTCTATTCTGTTTATATACAAAAGTCAGTGCATAGGTGTGCCATATCATTAATAGCACACCCTTTGTGTTGGTAATACCAAATGTACACAGAGACTGTATGACGGGTAAAAATACATTGCAATGGGCAAGGCCATATTAATTGTTTTGGCAAATAAACTGCCCAGTGCATGTATGACTGGTATAGTCGATGAGGCACCATGGTGGTACATCAATTAAACAAATTATCTTGATGCCAACATTTTGGTTTTAAAATGTTTTATAGATAACAGGCAATTAATCACAAATTAAGACAAATAATACATTGCACACACCTATACAAACTATCCTATTTAATATGCCACCTCCCCAAAGTATATTCAGTACTTCTGCTTATGACAAGTATAGGTTGATTAATTTAGTGCATATGCATACAGTGCTAATAGCTACCACAATTAAAACAAGTAATACAATGCACACAACCATGCAAACTATACCCCCTCCCCAAGGTAGGGAGTATATTAGGATAGTATACATGGGTGTGTGCAATTAGTATTATTTGTTTTAACTCGTGCATGGTTATGTATCAGTTACCAAATACATTTTTTGTAACTGGAAATTTGGCAACACATTTAATTTTTTAATTGATTTAGTCTCACCCATGATACACATCTGGCTACTGCCTCATTAATTTTACAAGTTTACCAGTTCTTTTTAGTTCCCTGCTTAAAAAAGTGCAGGTAATGTATTACTATTTTAGTTATATCGAGTGAACCACACTCCTAATTACAATTTAAAGATTCCTAGTTGCAGAGAAAGGAGATAGTGAGCATAATTATAAAATACTACAATCATGCATGTTTGATATAATACGAGTGTGCACGTTAATGTACGCGTGTCGACCTTATTATCACAATTCTGGTATCTGTAGATAGCTAACAAATTGTAGTTTACTGTTCTGAGTTGGGCTGAAATGAAACATTCTTCATTTTTAAGTTCTTGGCAAAAATATAGCAAACTTTACATCAGGTGAGCCTTGAATGACAGTGGAACCCTACTACTTCTCCATATGAGGCTGAAGCTGCAGTGCCAGTTTCAACTTCAGAGCTCCGGAATACACAGGAACAAAACACTTCAATTGGGGATTCAAAGCCTATCTAAGAGAGAAAGAGAGAGAGCGGGGACTAGTATACCAAACGCTGTTATACACCTCAATGACCTCATACAGAGGCGGGTGCATTTCGTGTTTTGTCACGTGCATTGAATTGATTAAGTCACATTCGGAACAGAATACAAATCAAACATAGTACGTAATAATTATTATACTCTTCACATCACATTTCAAGTGCACAAAAAATAACCAAACAAATCTTTATCGTAGATAAAAATTTTCATGTTGTCATTCTTACAGCAGCCGGCTCCGTCTCACTTTCCAGCTGGCAGTGGAGGCGAGCGAAGACATGGAATAAAGCATGCGACATTTTCAAATGCGAATGTCGTAGTACCGCAAAAGTTCAAACAAAATGAAAAGATTCCCCCCGCGGCGTTAACGACCGTTCCTTTGACGGAGAGCCGCGACGGTGCGTCTTCGCCGTCGTCATCCTCGCTGCTAGATCTTGAAGTTCCTGTTCGAGACGCTCCAGTGCGAGTGGTTCCATATCGACTCGTTCCAGTTCGAGACGTTCCATATCGACTCGTTCCAGTTCGAGACGTTCCATATCGTCGCGGTGTGGAGCGACGTCCTTCCGACGGCTTTGTTAGCGCTCCTATTATCAGAATGCTGGCGAGAAGCGCGATTAGAAGTAGTTCCTGCCTCATATTTCACGGTTGCTGCGACTTTGAAGGGCTGTATGGTCACTGTGACACTCGATATGCTTTGCGTAAACGGCACTCTTCACTATTAGCTATGCATATTTGCCTGTAGGACACAATTTTTATGACCTGTTGTGTCCAAGGCGTTGCTTTTGCTATACTAGGCAGATTATACAATCTTTGTTTGATGAATTTGGCACGCACACTGTATTGTAATTAGTAAGCGAGCAAGTAAGTAAATAACAAGTTTCGTAGCCAACTGAATTGAATATACGCCCATGCCTTACAATTATTCTAAGTTTGAGTTTACTAATTACAAAAGGTAGAGTGTATATACATGTAGCTATGTGGCTGCAAAGAGCCCATAGGTCAAATCGAAGTGACAATAATGTGGAGTACATCAAGTAAGGGATATGAAACTCTGCTGGACAAATGTGGCTAACCGACGGATAAGGATGTGGTCCCGAGACAACATGATAAATGTGAACCTATCCAAAGAATTCAGAAAATAGAAAGCAGAGTTCAGAATAAAACAGCGGTTAAATAGGTCCTCTCTAGCTCTCCCATCAAACTTGTGGCAGTCGACCAAGAAGTGCATTAGCACACCACAAAGCATGCATGTTCGCTCTTCTAACGGAGTAGGAGTAGGCAGGGTATATCTCCCAGTTTCAATTCTTAACTGATGAGCGCTCGATCTCAGTTTGGCCAGTGATACTCTAAGATGCGGAGGGAGGTTGAGGTAGGGCTCATAAGCTATTAAGTTTTTAAAAAGCCTGAATGTTCTCAGGTTTCTTGATGATAATAACTCACTACTCCAAAGCTGCAAATATTGGTCGCAAAGCCTCTGTGAGTTGGTCAATAAAGTCGTTCTGTAGGATTCCTGTGGGGTTATTCCAGACATAGGGGAACCCCACTTCACTCAGGACCCGTTTGACAGCCACAGCCCACTCATCTCATGAGTCAAAGAGAGTCAGCTGATAAGCTCCCTGTAGCAGACTGGGTACGTTCCAGTATGTTGCAAGTCGTAACCAATATTTAACCAGCGTAATTTTGTATTTACTCATTAAGGAAACGTGTCCCAGGTCGCCATAAACAACGAGATTGCTAGCGGAAGAAGGCAAAGCTAGGGCAAACTTGCAAAAATGCCTGTGCAGCAACTCCAGCTCATTTGCATTAGAAAAGGAACAGATCTCGCAGGCATATTCGGTAATAGGTCTCACTAAGGAATCAAACAAGTGCGACAGGATATGAGGATTAGGATAGTGTAGGCAAGTCGCTTTCTTGATAAGGGAGTGTAGGGCTTTGTTGGCTTGACCCGCAAGCAGATTTATTGCTGGTTTCAATGACCCATTTGAAGAAAGTAGGAGCCCCAAATACTTGTATTCCTTTACCACTTCAATTGGAATGCTGTTCAGGGTAATGATCGGCTCATTGTGGGATCTGGGGTGAGTGAAGGGGACTACCCTGGTTTTGGTGAGGTTAACTTGAAGATCCCATGTCTTGCAAAATCCAGAAAGGGTATCAACTGCTTTTTGTAGGCCAGCAACTGAATCAGCTAACAGAACTAGGTCATCAGCAAACATTAGTAGACGAAGGCAGGAATTAATGAGTTACTAGTAATACATCCAGCTTGACTATCGTCGAGTGTATTTCTAAGTCTGCCACATACAGGCTGTAAAGGAGGGGGCTAAGATTGCAACCCTGGCACACTCCCCGTCCGTTGTTGCATTCACCTCAAACAAAACATTTCTTCAAGTGCACATGCATGGGCTATAATTACCTCATGGTGAGCTAATAAAATTGTTAATCATGCTGATGAAAGCCATAAGGCAGCATCACATGTATACTATCTCAAATTATAGTCATGATGTTGTATTCTATTGTTTGTATTAAAACATCTTTACAAGCACAGTACGCAAGGCAAAGACAAAAGTAAGCAATAATAGGAGAAGCTAGGAAACAAAAATAAAACAGTACAAAACAACAAATTATTTATAAGTGACAGTTTTCAAAACAGAAACCGAATTCCCTCTCTGAACTGCCACAGACAACCTTTGGAGAAGGTATGTGTACGCCTTCTCTTCTCCAGAGTGAGAGACTGAATACAATTGCAGCAATTAGCTACATAGCATGTACATGATGCTGTCTAAGTTGTATTCCTTTATTTAGCTAACATATAAAAAAGTGTAATTGGGGAATTAACCCTTGCCCACCATAAGAAACAGCTTAAAGAAGCAGAAAAGCCTGTACAAAGTATTAAAGCCTGAAAATAACCCCCCCCCCCCATATAGATTCATATGGGCTTATTGGAGCTCATGACGCAATATTATAATATATGTCATTGGTGGGTAAAAGAGTTAAGTAAAACAGGCAGGCTGCCTTGAATGGTGTGCAGAACATGCATGCTTAGCCTAGTCACTACACTGTATTTAGCTATAATATGTCCCACCTTAACCACTCCTTGGCTGAATTAGAGACTGAATACAATTACAGCAATTATACCATGTACATGACGTTGTCTAAGTTTTACAGTCATGTATTCTATTGTATTTGTACAATCAACAATTGTGTAAAGTACGTATGACAATGTATAGCTGAAATGTCTCCTACCTAAAGCACGCCTTGCCAAAGCCAACAGTTCAATAGCCTGTCTTGTTGTCAAACCCTCTCTCTGACTATGGGCTGGAGTGTAAGGCGTGGCCATAACCATACTCAATATACTACTATGTTAGTTACAGTACCAACAGAACTGAGCAGCCCAGTTCTATCTGAGCACAAAAATGGAGTGTCAAAAACCGACACCCTAAGTAGCTGTACAGGTTACTACAGATGACTTCTATTTAAACTTTTCCATAACCACGACAGTGCATCTTTCTATGACATTGATTTAGATAACACACCAAATTAACACTGAGTCTCATTGATATTCTACGTATATAGCTAACTTAGGGCATTGGTAGCTTATAGTATCTAGGTTGAGCCAGAGACAAGGCGTAAAATTCATTATAATAGCTGCTTGTTCTCTGAGCCACTTAGCTCTTCATATGCTTTAAAGATATACTCTGTACGAAGATGACTATATACGGGAAAATGACTACTATACTTTGACATTATGGTAGCTATCTTATCCTAATAAACAAGCTTGCAAACAAAAGCAGAATTAACCAGATGTTTATATAATAGTCAATGCAGCCTGTGCCAGGGACATTTTTGGACTTGATTGTCAAAAGTATAATTATATATAGAATCTTGGAATTCAAACTGTTTGTTGGCATGCTCATCATGCACAAACAACCAACTAGGCTGTGTTGTGTGGCCATTCAAGTTTGCAAACACTGATTAAAGCTGAAAGTTTAACAACGATCTCCTACAGCCATTGTTTACCAAACGTCGTATCTAATTTACCAATTTGGGAAGACTGCCATGTCAAATTTAACGCAGCAGGCAACTGCAGGTGTGTGGATCAGCGTACCACCGTAAACATTCCACACCTAAAAACCATATAGTAAACGCCAATGCTGTGATGTTGCATAAACCGTTTGTTTTGGGAAGGAGTATATTATAGTCATTATGGAATCGGTCAGCTCTACAGGCGTGCTGTCACATTTAAGGTAATATATACAAAGTGATTACAAATCAATTGAGCAAAAAGTGGTAAAGAGATTACAGTGCACTCACTTGTAAGTTATATTTGAAAACAGGGAACTAACATACACCCGCTACTTATCAGAACCCTCAGAAAGCACTAAGTCTTGCACAAAACCAAAAAACAAGGTAGTAAATTCCCTTACATTATCATATACAGGACTGAGATGGTTAGTCGAGGCTGCTTGAATAGCATCGATGAAAGTTATATACTGAGATTCTGTGCTTCCGGCCTCAAGGCCAACTTGTTTCAGCTTCTCCATGGCATCACCCATTTCCACTCTCCAGTACGTTCACACATTGCTAATGATAGTGTTATTATGACTACATTATATGCACTTTTTATGACTGCGATTCAAATTATTCATTATTCAAATCCCAAAATCAGTAGTAATGTTAGCATAATGTGAGGATAGCATGCACATAGTCTTCTGCTACAACATTAAAGAAAGACGTAGCTACTGTGACCAGCTCACAAATATTTCGCCAAATTTCCAAAATACCGTCATATTAATTTATCTCAGTGAAACACACTATGTTTCAGCACAAGTTAGCTTTCATCAGTTATTTCAGGTATATGTAGTAATATTACAAATAACCATATGTGTATATTCTATACATGCATGCTCGAAACACACAGCTTGGTGGTTAGCTACATGGATTGCAAAATTAATTATTCAGATATGCATGAGTTAGGATCCAAAATGCTCTCTATTTTGTAATTGAATTAGCTCTGAAGTCTTCTATCTACAACTGAGCATGCCTAAGCTAACACATGTACTTTTAGTAACAACAGCAAACGTATCTCAGTTAAAATATCCAACTTCTTTTTCTAGTGTAATTAAGAGATCCAAAAAACTGAAGTACAGCTTGACTTGACTTGAATGTGCAGATGAAGCAATCGCTACCTTTGCTTAGCTTCACCTTTTACTTATATTGACTACGATAGCCATAAGACCATAATTGCTGATTTACTGTGCACTGTGGAGAAAGCTATACAGCATCGTATAGTTTCCATGCAACAGAGCAGCTAGTATAGCAAATGTGTAAGCATGGAAGTATTTGTCCACCTATTGTCCCTTCGTCCAGTATTGTCAAAACAACCAATTTTTGACAATATTAGGTTTTTTGGACTGAATAAAATACAGGCCTCACCATTACACCATGATGCAGTAGCTATAGGTTAACAGCAACAGCATAGATAATCATTTCAAGGCAATTTTAGTATATTATTATGTGCATGCGTATAATTTTTGGTTATAGATGTGAGGTACCATGGAGGTGACATATTTAAGGAATATAAGTATGGAGCAGGTACAGTACTTTTCATAAACCTGCAGCAGCAAACCAGCAACTTCAGTAAACTCATGATTTGATTCAAGTGGTGCCCACTTCCTTTCAGAAGAGGATGGCTTAACCACTAACCGACAATATTAGTGATGACCACTAATTTCATAAAAGGTGAGGTAATATACATACTTCTAGCAGATAGGCATATTCATCTAAGTACCATTGTATAACAATGCCATCGCTTCGGGTAGCTTTTTATTGGTTCATTGTATAGCTAGACCAACACAAGCGTTAAACAATAAAGTTATTCTGTCTTTTATAAAACACAATCAAATCCAGTATAACAATAGCTTCTCTTTCTGTAAAAATGTTTGTTTGAATAATCACAATGCAATCGGCTTATCGTACAACAAAAAAAGAAACAAAGGTCTCAGCCTATACTTCCAAACACTGCACCCACGCATTCAAACGCCCCAGATACTTCATTGAGAGTCAGGCTGTCACCAGGAGCAGTTGGAATGAGCGGTATAATGCAACCAATGAGTGTCTGCGCTAGCACACCAATATTGGGTCCCTCCTCTTCCGGCTCTTCTGGGCATCTTGTTCTTGATCTTCTGCTTGATCTCGATCTTCTTGATCTGCTACCTCTGGTGCGGCATCTACTCCCTATGGAAAATGCAATGTGTATAGTGTTACTTTGTAGTGTTACTAAACCCCCTTTAAAGGGCCTTCCTGAAGTAAAAACATTTTGCCAAGTCCCAAATATAAGTGAATTTACTCGACCCCTGTCTTTACAGGATAATTTACCAGGTCCCCAATGTGCACACCTTACAGAAGTTCCACTGTATGTTTTTATACAAAGAAAAGTCTTTGTTTATATTCCACCTGATACAGTGTAGGTAGCCAAAGACATAAAATATATTAGATGGTTCAGAGTATGTGAAGCTTGGGACCTCGATAATCATTGCCTTGGACTAGTTCCAACATAGCTGCTCATGCTGTATAAACTATGCCTGGTAGTTATATAGGCAAACTAGTGGCTAGGAATTAGCTATTCCCTTTAAATTACAAAAGGCAAGATCACTTACTTGAGCGTGCTACACGAATGTGTTCATTTTCAGCAGCAACATCCCCGTTTGCTTCAATGTGCACACCTTCTTCACAGATGACACTATCTATGAACAAAGCAACCACCAGAAGACAAATAAGAAGCTTTTCACAGTGCATTTTTTCTTGCTTGAAGCTTTTGCTAGTATTCTGATTTTTGGAAGTTTGTTTGAGTTTTATAGCAATTGTTCACCTGTTATTGCCAACAAGATAATTTATCAACTCTCTTATCTCAAATTTGGTGTTCATAATCTTTTCCTTTTCAGGCAAAGGCAGGGCAAAAATGTGGGCACAGCATATGCACTACCTTGTCAACTAAAACTGTGAAAATTGTACAGTGTGGTGTTCCATTGAGTCATGCCCATATAAGGCCAAGGTGGGGAAAATTCTGGCGGTAGCGGCCAATAGAGTTTGTCACACTAAATAGCTACTCAGCATGCATGTCTGAATCGGTTGCTTGATGTAATGTGAGATTGGGCTAGAGTTTAGTCACCCTGAATACGTTTCTAACCAATCCACCATTTGCTCAAGCAGACAATTATTGCTTCATTAACTCTTTACCAACCAATGACGCATATATGCGTATGAGCTTCCATAAGCCCATATGAATTTATATGGGGATTTTAATACTAGGCGTTAATACTTTGTACAGGCTTACTGCTTCTTTAAGCTGTTGCTTATGGTGATTCAGTAATGCTCGCTTGCTAACACAATTATAACAGTGCCAGAAAAGTTGAAGAAGTATAACAGAGCACATCTTTGTTTGTCTACCACCAAAGCATTCCCAAGCCTGAGGGAAGCATCATCTTAATTCAGTTGTGACTGGCAAATTATGAATAAAGCTGAGGTGCCCATATCCAATAGAGACCGGGTGGTAGGTATATATCTCTCTCCCATATCCAATAGAGACCGGGTGGTAGGTATATATCTCTCTGATTTAGATACCTCATTTAAGCCGGCATACTTCAAAAGAAATTATTCATGTCTATGTCTTAATGTAATTTTACCATGCCATAGAGTTTTAATGCCACATAAATGAAACTGTACAAAATTGAGATGGGGTAGCTAAATACTACACGGTAATATCTTTGTTAGCGTGCCATGATGTTATTTGCTTGTAATTGTAAACCCAAAAATTATATTGTGATGACGGTTTAGGGTTTATTACTTTATAAGTTCACCGACACTGAGTTTTCAAGGACATACCAAAATAGCCACAACATTGTGATTACTTATTAGCTCTGTAACATCAATTTTGACATGTTGAATACACATAACGCATGTATTTGCAAACTATCAAAATAGTTTGTAATGAGTTCAGAGCCTTTGAACTATGAATACAAGTTAAACGGTTAGCCAAGTTATACTGTTTACAAATTATAGACTGTTTACAAGTTAGACTCTTTGCCAAAAGAGCTGTTAAAATCCAACACGCTAAACTTCTATCTTAAAGGTAATACTGCAGTCACCTTATAGTATGTCTATCGAGGTAACACTTTTACCAATTCATGGTAGCTACTGCTGCCAATTGTACAATATTTTGAGCTACAGTGTACACCAAGACCATTCACAATACATTCCTAGAGCCCTTGTCTTTATTTATTTTTCATATCTTTTGTGATTATGATATCTCCTGTACACCCAGAAGTTAGCAAGTTGATCGTACACTAGCTATTTGCAACTGAGGAAGATCCACAGACATTTTGCAAGTACTACAGCAGTAAAGTCCAAATATTCTACAGTTTTGTTACACACAACGACTATCCATTTGAATACTTATCAAATTATTACTTGAAATCAGTTATATAAGGCAACAGTGATTTTCTTTTATAGTTTTTTTTTATTTGTAATGCTAGTGGACTGCGGAGCAACACTGTTTTCACTAATTCTTAATATTTTCAGGATCTTGTGAGGAGTATGTGTGGAAATACGCTTGGTAGGCAAGCAAAAGGTCCAGTTGAAATGTATTTTTTTATTTGTAGTGTTAGTGGACTGCGGAGCCACACTGTTTTCACTATTTCTTACTATTTTCAGGATCTTGTGAGGAATATGTGTGGAAATACGCTTGGTAGGCAAGGCATTGTAGCTATAGAGAAATGATAGGTGAGTTAGTGCATGCATGTGTTTTCTGCTGCACAGGAAATAAAGAATTCAAGGTAGAGAAAAAAATTTGAGGGGGGGTAGGGGGTCTCTTCTAACAATCACAAGTAGAGTCACACAAACATTAAACTGTTTTGCCATCTGACGAACGAATGCCAGAATGTTGCAGCCTTACAGTTTGAATGTTGATGTTTGTGTATATAGCTAATTTACTTATTGTTGTAGAGAGAAAAGCACAACAAAAACTTTGCAAAAGTGAATTTTATTGTTTCTTGTAATGGGAGATTATTGAACACGACTAAGAGAAAGTATAATATTTATACTGTGTGCAAACGTGCATTGATTTCTCTAGTAATCACAGCAGATTCTACATATCACTTGGGGGAAACTTGCCAGAGACGTAGAGGCTGTTAGGAGAGGGAAATGCAAAGAACGTTATAGAGTTCCAGGTTTTGAGATCCAAAGTGGATGTACTATGAGTAATGTTTCATGGATGCCTGTAGTCCATACCCTAATACGTAGCTTGTCAAAATCCAAAATTATATTGTACTTGATTCCCAGGATTCAAATCACTTATAATGCATCCAGGAAGGGAAAAGCTCTTGGCTTTGCCTAGTGGTACTTAATAACATATCCGAGTCTGTGCTATACTTTTGACTTCCGAACTAGTACCAGTGCAACCAAAACAAGTAATCAAGTGCCTAAACCTGTCCACCTGTGTTAAAATTGTAACACTTTTATCAGAAATGTACTAAACACAATGTGCAGCTACAAAAGGGGTCTGTATGAAATGAACAACAAAGCCCTTAAATGGCTATGGATGATAGCTAATATTATGCAGGATTCACAAACCTTGTTTTATGGTACAGTATCAGTATAACAGTATCAGTATTATACTTTCTGATGGTAGATATTGCATAAAGAGTTTGTCACTGTGCAATATAAATATGCTGTGCACTGATAATACAAAAAGTGAAAAAGTGTAAAATTCTACATTGGCAATCGTGGTTACTATAGTAATTGTTACATCCGTCTTTAATTTACAATCATTCCGTTGCCATGCATGGCTCTCGTAAAAAACGTAAGTCAACCACCGTCTGGGTTGGGGCAGACCCTGACACGAACACACGATCTGGTGGGTCCTCAAGCCCTGAGGCCACATCAATCAGGGAGACTTTTGTTTTATCATGCCTCTGGCTCAATGTCTTCCACAGTCCGGTGTTTTTGATTTGTAAAATGGAGTGGTAGATGACAATCCCTGTGAATGTTGCAAAAGCTATACCAACTGAGGTGATTGTAACAGCATTCTGGTTGCCTCCACTGGTACGAACATACAAAGTGGCTACAGCAAGAATGGACAGGTTAAGGATGAATGATGAATCAAGGAGGCCAAGGCTCCATGTCTTGTAGACTCTGCAACCAAGTATGATAGGAGGTAATAACATTGTAGTAGTTGCAATAGCTACATGGTTGACGCTGGGGTTTCCAAGAGCATTTACTGCAGAGATAAGAAACAAAACAAGGCGAAGAAGAAGCATCAGTCCAGTCCAGTAGCGGTATTTGTTAGTGTAGGGTGCATGGTAGGCATCCAAGAAAGGTTTGACATAGCGACTGTTGATTAGAGAGAATATCATCAAGTGTGACTTGGCCTGAAGCCACTGGCTAATGACTAGCAACATTGTGAAGGGGAAAAACAGGCAAATCAGGCAAATCATCCCAGCTGTGAACAGTGGAATGTGCTTACCACTGAGGTATCTAACATTTCCATCATACAGCCATACAGCAATCTGTAGGTTGTTAGGATATTCTAGAAATGTAAACGAAAGTGCTGCAATAATAGTGCGAAGTAGTTTGGCATATGAGAGCAAGAAAAGTGTGGCTAGTACTGCGATTGGATTGCTTCCAAATATACTCGCCACTCTTCCTGAGTAGTGGCTGCCAACTATTATCAAGCCCACTAGAGCCCATAAATAGAGTGGGAATGTAAACTGCATCCATGTTTTTGCACAGGCATCCATTCCTGTGTAGAAGCAAGTTTCAATTCCCAGGTCCAAGTTTAGCCAGGATATAAAAACGCTAAAAACATTCGCTATCATCATAGTACTCGTAGTTTTCATTTGAAGTTGGAAGAATATTGCGGAGTTGACTTGTAAAATATTTGCATAGAAAATTAATCCACTGATAGTTCCAGCTGCAACTGTCAGCCTCAGGACCATAAGTAAGACCACTAGTGCAATGCCAGCAGAAGCAAATGCAACTAAGAGCAGGAGATAAAAATTGGAGCACTGCAAACAGCGGGAGCTACCCAATACAAGACTCAGCTTGTCACTGCATCTTCCGCATAGTAAGCCACTTCTATTATAGTTACACTGTTGGTCACTGTCACTGACTGCCAAGTATGTTTCATCTGATTTACAGTAATCGAATGGACAATTGGGATGAAGAATCAAACCTTTGTATTCACTGTCACTGTCATAGCCTACCCAAAAGTCAGCATTGTAGTCACGTAACACTGTTTTATTGTCTACTAAGCACGTGTTTGTAAATTTTTGAAGTCTCTCAGCACAAATGCATATTGGATCATTTTTTGATAGATGATAACCAGCAGGACAGTATTGAATGTTCACAGTAACATTAAGGGTGTTAGTCTGAGTGGGTGAACAAGGACCTTTGGCATAAAGAGTCATTTTTTGAGTGGTACCTGTGGCATGTGATTTTATGGTGTACTGCAAGATATTGCAGTTGTTGTTAATGTTTTGAGAATATTCAAGGTTGCTGATACTAATGTTGTTAGATGTGTAAACAACTTCTATCACAGCTGTAGTTGTACCATTCCTTTGTCCATGTGCAATGACTGGAACCTCTAATGTTCCCCCGGGATACACAGGCTCAGGGTGGTAGGAACCACTGCAGTTTGTTACACCATCTCTGCAGGTACAGATATTCAGTGGGTCAGAAGAAATAGCTGGTTTGTTTTCACTCACTGCATCAAAATAATATCCACTAAGAGCTGTAGAACCCTCATAGTCTGAATGGAACTTGAAAGCATTGATTTTACAATTATCAACTGAGCCACCATGCAAGTCACTACCGCCTTCTAGAGCTGTGTTGTTGTCAAAGTACATCCTGATATTGAGGGAGTTGATATACCATTTTATATTGGAAAAATGATTCAAGAAATAATGTTGTTTTCGGCTTTTTCTTTGAAAGAAGCACTCACTGTTGCTCACATAAAAAGGTGTTGTAAGTGGAATGCAGTAAGTTAGTGGGTTGCTTTCTTCTACCTTGATTGCACCTCCAGTACTCATAGCACTGTTGTTTGTAAAGTGAACAGCAGAACCTGACTTCTGGTAGAGTTTAGAATCACCAGATAGCAGCAGTCCACCACCATTTTTGGCTGAATTGTCTGCAATGATTGTTGTGCTATTCACAAAGAAAAAAGTGCTCGTTGATGCATAAATCCCTCCTCCTCCTTCGTCTGCGGAATTTTTTGTGATGATTGCAGTTCCATTAATTTGAGTGTTGTGTACATGCAGCCCTCCACCATATCTGGCTCTGTTGTTCTCAAAGGTGTTTCCAAACACTTTTAGTCGACTATCCACTGCAGCCATTCCTCCACCATACTTGGCTGTGTTATTTCCAATAGAGATATTCCACATTTTTACTCTACTGTTTCTAGTTGCAAGGACTGCACCACCTAGAAATTGTGCATAATTGTCAGTAAAACAATCATCAGTAAAGATTACTTGGCTTGTATGCATGTATACAGTACCCCCAAAGGCAGCATGGCTGTTTTGAAAATGATTCCCTACAGAATGAAGGGTGCCGCCAATTATATAGTGTGCTCCCCCATTAGCACCAGCTGAGTTGGCCTGGAATGTGTTCCCAGTGAGGTTGAGCCTGCCACGAATTATATTAAGTGCTCCTCCATTTTGACCAGCAGAGTTGTTCTGGAATGTGTTCTCTGTGAGGTCGAGCCTGCCAAAACGTGCATCAAGTGCTCCTCCACCTAAAATGGCTATGTTGTTGTGAAAAATGTTTCGAGTAAGGGTAAGAGTGCTGTCCTTTACATAAAGTGCTCCTCCTGAAATAGCTGAGTTGTTGTAGAAAGTGTTTTGTGTGAGGGTAAGAGTGCTATCCTTTACTATCAGTGCTCCACCTTGCTTTAGACGATAATAATAGTTAACGTTGATGCTATTCTGGAAGGTGCAGTTTGAAATATCACACTGCTGTACTGACCGCATACGTACAGCAGCACTCTGGTGGTGACCACACGAGATGAAGGCCAGCGCACAAATGTGCAGCTCAGCTATCTGAGTAAAGTCAAACCCGGCTGGCCAGGTGCATACAATCCTACTGCTGACTCCTGGGAGGAAGGATGCATTTCCAAGAAGGATGAGTTGTAGTAAATTTGCCACAGTGATGGTCTGCTTTAGCGAATGATTGCCAGGAAGGAACTCCATTGTTGTGTTCACTGGTAGGCTACTGAAGTACTGGCCAGCTACATACTCAGAGAGAGTGTGGCAGGGCTCTCCAGGACATTGTGTGTCGGGTGTGGGTGTGACGTAGTATGTGCTCTGGCCAGAGTTTGAGGTCAGTAATATGAGAATCAGGACGAGACTCTGCCATGTCAGCAGTAGCGCTGTGGAGACATGCTTCATGAATTTTGCAACTTTGATGTTCAAATTGATATCCTGTGTAAGAATAAGCCAATTTAGTGTTTGTTGCCGCTAAGTTTCGTGCATGCATGTTAGTAGCCTCTTAGAAGAAGCATAATTATGATGAGGCTTCGGTAAATGGTGTGGAACCATTGTAGTCACATAAAGAACTGCTACATTATTCACCGAACCTCCAACCCATATGCATACGGTTACCTTCATTCCCATGTGCAGTCTCCACTGCCAACTATTTTGCATGTCGAAAAACCTGGCAGTGGAGGTTAGAAAACAGGCTAAATTAATTATAATTGTGGAGGACTGGTTGTTTGAACAGGTGTGGCTCTTTAAACTTAGTCTGGCCACCCATGCAGCCTTGTTGTTTGTTCAGTATGTCTGCTCTGATGAAGACTGCAGCCCAGCAGTCGAAACGTCAGCGTTTGATGAAGTTTGTGAAGCCAATTTGTGGTTGGTAGAAAGAGAGCTCCAATCAACATGTTCTTGTATTGTTCTATTGTTATTCTGTGCGTTTTATGTATGTGTATATACCATAGAGTACGTATCAAGCGCCCACTACGTAGTAAGCGCCCACCCCCCACTTCAGCGTCAACTTCCTGCAAAGGGTACGTTTATTAACGTAGTATCCGCCCACTCGAACGCGTTGCAAACGCACGTCGCAAAGTGAGAAAACAAGGTAAGTATAGCCTTCTTTAACCAACTATTGAAGCATATGTATTAGAATAGCCATAAAAACATGCAGGTACCTGCAAAATATACGAAATAGCTAGCTGACCTATATCGTCGGTATTCCAATTAAAGCACACTAAAGATCGAATTTTACTGCTTGATTTCGCTCACTGCACTTTAGTTATAAGTTTAGCTCACCTGAATGGTATGATATTATGGTAGAAAACATATTATGGTGAAGATTCCTCACTTCCAGGGTGGTGGGCGGATACTACAAGCCGTTTGCGGACGAATACGTAGGAAGCGCCCACCCCACTCTTCCGCTGCATTCTAAGGTTCCCCACCCATGGGCACTTAATACGTACTCTACAGTACTTTGTTGTATCGCTTTTGTCGTTATGACGGAGAGTTCAGTTACCGTTGACTTAGTATCGCCTACCACGCATGTGGCACCACGATCGATCCCTAACAATAATATATGCTCGTTTTGTGAAAACTATTAGAAGCAGCTGAAATGGTAAAGCTTGAATTAGCTGGGATGTGTGAAGATTGCTATATAAGTACAAGCTATCTCTCATGTTTTTGCAGAGCTTGTAGTCCATGGGGATAGTCTTCACAATCATAATACCAGCTATCAGATTGATTACCCAGCTTAGCCAGGTAGCCATTAAATACTAATACAGTTGGTCTTACCATATCCTTGCAGTTGATCTTCAGTCTCAGATGATTGCTTCAGAACAATATTACACTTGTACTCACACAACCAAGTTTAAGCAGTTGCAAAATGAGTAACTGCAATCACTAACTGGCTAGCCTTCAGCTAGATATATTGAATAGATACCATACATCACTGACTGATTGATTGAAGTGGGCGGGACTATTTGTGTTTGTGTGGACACATCATTACATCAGTTCTGACCATCAATCAATCACTACAAACAAGCCCTTGATAAACTGGGGGAGTTTTAGCAATGCTACAAGTTTACATATATAAATGTAAGCTTAAAGCTTTCATTAATATACTCCCCTGGTTTAAAGAAGGGCTTGTATTCAAAACATGAGAAAGTGCATGTTTAGCTGGACAGGTAATGAAACTTAGTAAATACCCTGGAGAGGTTATACCAGGCAAAATGGCCCAGAATAATAACTGTGAGATAATAAAGTGCTAGCTAGCTAATTGTATCCATGGCTTGTAGCTAAGTAGCGCCTTCTCCAATGTGGTGTTGTTATCCTACAAATCATTACCTTATATAGTGAAAGCATATTTAGGCTTCACCCTTTGGCTTCTGTGAGCGCCAATAGCATTCTTTATATGGATTGTTTTGTCTGCTCCATATGCAGTGTATATTGTACACTTCCTTTCAAATATGTACTTTAACCCATAAACATAAACTTAGTGACCCCTCCCAATCTTAAAATAGGTAGCTATCTAAACATGAGCATACCAGCATGAATTAACCAACTCTCACACACAATCGTAACTACAACAGCATTTAGGGGAGGAATGAACTAGCTACTATGCATAATCTTCTTTATTGGGGTGGTGGTAGGACTAGCGAACTGGTTTTTAAGTGACTTCCGTCTTTCAGGGGTGTGTTAGCTTCAATGAGCTAATGAAATTGTACTGAACAGGAGTTATTGAATGTTTACCCATAACCATTATTAAGATCCCGTTTATTGGGATGGAAGTAGGACTAGCAATTAAAACTGGCTTAGTCTTCCACAAATTGTACCAATAGGAGTTGTTGAATGCATTCAGGGAATTAAGGATTTAACTACTGATCATATTTATTGAGATGAAGGTAGGACTAGTGAACTGGCTTTTAATACACTTCCGCCTGCTAGTGGAGAGTGAACTTGAAAAAGTTACTAAATGTTTGAATTATGTCGTGCAGAAAAGCCTGAGTGTGACACTATGACAGCATAATTTTGAAAAACAGATGTTTTTAGACACCAGTAGGTGTTCATTATGGTTTATTGTGACAGTGGTAGGACTGATCTAGTGAACTGGTTTATTTGCTTCCATCTAAAAGTGGTGTGTGAGCTTCAATATGTTAACAGAATTGTGCCGAAAAGGCATTATTGAATGTTTACCTAGAAACCAATATTACAACAGCATTCAGGGGATACTTGAATTACTAATCCAGTTGTTTTCGGGATTGAGGTGGGACTAGTGAAATGGCTTTTAGTAGATTTCCACCCATTTGGTGGTATTAGCTAACGAAATTGTACCAAACAAGAGTTACTGAATGCTTACCAACTTTCGCCCACAACCATCATCACAACATTCAGGGGAGGATTTAACTACTAATCCTATCTAGTCACAAGCAAGGCTTTAGGAACTTTCTCACTGACACACAGCAGGTTGGAACTCCAGATGCATTACCATGTCGTGCAGAAAAGTCTGAGTGTGTTTGAAAATTTGAAACACAGATGCCTTTAAGATCAGACACGAATGGGTGTTCATATTAGAGTGGTTTCACTGAAGAGATTACTTTACTCATATTTTATTATCTGGGGCTTAATTTCTCTCAGAACTTAGACACTGAAAATATTTAGCTAAACACTTTTCTCATGCTTTTATTGATCCTACTTAGCTCTCTGCTCAGCATACAATTAAGACATTTGCCAAAATGTGCAAAAACATGTAGGGATGCACTTCCACCAAAAAACACTTCCCCAAAAACCATTGAAACAAGTGACAATGTACACCGCAATGCATGTGCTGACTACCCACACATCACAGCGCAATGCATTTGCCGTGTAGCTACATACCATCCCTGCATTATTCCAACCACACCCATCACAATCGTGTATACGTATGTGAGATGTGAATAGTGGAAGTGTAATTTGCTGTGTATGTATTGCTAATGACTGTGTATGTTGGTGGTTGTGGAAGGTTGCTGAAAGTGTTGATAGTGCATATAGCTACATGTTAGACTAGTGAGTCAATGATGATGGAGTCATACATATGGTGTTTGTATAGGGGCTTTGGTAGTGTTTGGTTATGCGTGGATGAGTGCAAGTTATGAAGTCTTGTGAGTGTTGTGAAATGCTTGTGCGTGCGGGTTCTTTGTAGGGAGGTGTATGTGAGTGTATTTGGTAAAGTGTAGTCTTGTGTTGTCAACTTTGTTGAGTGTGTTGTAGCGATGGTGGTTGATGTGGGCTGTGTGTGGGAGGTGTATGTGAGTGTATTTGGTAAAGTGTAGTCTTGTGTTGTCAACTTTGTTGAGTGTGTTGTAGCTATGGTGGTTGATGTGGGCTGTGTGTGGGAGGTGTATGTGAGTGTATTTGGTAAAGTGTAGTCTTGTGTTGTCAACTTTGTTGAGTGTGTTGTAGCTATGGTGGTTGATGTGGGCTGTGTGTGTTGTGCGTGTTGGTGGCAGTGTCGTGATGTGAGGAATTGCTCTGCTTGGTTTGTGCTTGAGAATGTGGGATTTGAGGAGCGAAGTGCATTTTGATGGGAGTATAGTATGCATATTCCTGCGAAGGTTTGGGTTCATCATGGAGTACGGTAGTATCATGGAGTATGGTAGTGCTCCATATGTAGAGATGGCATGGGGAAAAAATGGCGGCCCCATATAACGCGTACAAAATTATACGTTCAAACCTCGGCTCTGATTACAGACATAGGCTTTCATGAGCCATATCATGACACCTCGAGTGTTTTTATCAGCAACAACACTGTCAGCGGTGCTATAAAGCTTCGCTGGAGTACCAGACCAGCAAGTCGGCACACTGGGGGGGGGGGGGGGCTAATGGACTAATTCTTCTTTGTTTGTTTGTTTCTTTCTTTCTTCAGCCAGGCTAGCACTGACTGAAACTATCACGATGATTCAAGTGCGAACACGTTAGATATTCCCTGGGGTATTGCACTCGTAGCATAACGTTTTCGAAGAAACCAAACAGGTTCAGCAGTGATTCACGAGTACTCTCGAGGTGATGCCTGCCGTTTTACGTTCCATTCCGGGTTTTAGAAACCGCAGACTTCACGTGTTCATCTATTTAACGCCTGCTCTGATCGTGCCAGCTGTCCGGGCCTGAGCTGCATCTCCCGGTTCATCACTTTGTAAGTCACCCAAACTTTTCACTAGAATATACTTACTCACATGGCTGGTTCTTATTTTGGTTGACCCAAGTCCAAACAGCTTCTGGCTACTGGTACTGTTTAAGGTAGGAAAAGCCTCAGCCCGAATCCAGGATTCAAATGGATGGCTTTGTTGAGAACATAAAAGTCCAGAGGAGGTACGTCAGCATCACGTGCTAAGAGGCAACTAGTCACATGACCGGTAAGTATATCGAGCTATTTTACTTGGAAGAGACGATCTGTGCGTTTGTGCGTTACTTTTCCGAGAGGTATTCCAGCTAATGACTGCTATAAATCAGCAGTCAATACTTTCTACCATCATTGTAGGCATCTACCGTACTTCTAGCGAGTGGCTTACCGATATACTCTTGTAGTTCAGCCCGATCTTTAGGTCCATGATTTTTGCCTTCAAAAAGTAAGCCTTTTGAGCGTCTGAGCCCCTCTGAGCCCCCGGCAAAATAGCGAGAAAATCGAGGTTTTAGCTGCCAACTGCACTTGTACGCATGCGTAATAGCTAAAAGAACGCAATTAATCGTGCACGCCAGTGCATGACGTAATGCTTAATTCAAACCTTGACGTACCTCCTCTGATAAAAGTCTACCTCAAATTGACGAAAAGGACGCATCTAACCACACCTTCTGCTAAATAATCCACAAAAAAGCAATTTCGGGTTGTTTACTAAGACGAAAAATTTGGGAATCTACTAGAGCCCCACCCACAGTAAGTCAACTTCACCAGTACCTACACAGGAAAGGCTACAAACGTAGGGATGCTTTCTCACATGAATGCTTTAAAGCCAATTTTACAGCCATGAACCCATCCAACTGCCCCAAAACCCTCATTCTCGCTAAGGATGTAGCTAAGGGTGATTGATGGATAGAGGTGAGGTGGCGTGGTTGATGATTGTGGATGGTTGTTTGTGTCGAAGGAAGTACTGAGTGTGCAGTTGAGTGTGGGGGCATGGTATGGATTGTTGTTGGTGTGGTTGGAAAGATGTAGGGATGGTAGCTACGTGGTAAATGCATTGCGATGTTATGTGGGGGTAGTCTGCACATGCATTGCGGTGTACATTGTCACTTGTTTCATTTGTTTTTGGGGAAGTGTTTTTTGGTGGAAGTGCATCCCTAGCTACATGACTTATTTTACACTTATTGGCAAAGTGCTTTCTCTGGTATATAGGCATTGTAGATGTTGTTAGAATGGAACGTGTTTGATGATATTGCGTGAAAATATGGTTCCGATTTGTATTCCAGTCAGCATCAAGAAGACCTTTGGCTGTATGTGTATGGGGGGGGGTGGTACTTTGTATGCCGTATGCCTAATAATTTGAGAAAGAAAATCCATATAACCTTTTCTACCCCGTTGCTTGGGCGGACTAAAGACACCGCCTGGGGTTTATCTGTGATATTCCCCCGGAAGTGCATCACTTCCTGAAAAATATATATATATATTTCACAGGAAATGCATCACTTCCTGGGAAATAACAGAAAGAATAATAGTATGAATAACAAAAATCAACCCGGTAAGCACAATACAAAACCAAGCAACTACAGTGTACAAGCAAGCACATACCTATATCTATATCACACACCAACTCATCAAATTCTTCGTGTATATACATCCTAGTAATATAAGTAATAAATGGTTTAAGTTCAACATTTGTTTTAAGATACATGATATTGAATGATCAGCTGCTATTCACTATTATTATATAACAAGTTACAGAAAAAGCACTTTGCTAAAAAGTGCAAAAAACCGGTCATGTAGGGATGCACTTTCACCAAAAAACACTGCCCCAAAAACCAATAAAAAAAGCAACAATGTACATCGGAAGGCATGCATAGACTACACACATCACAGTGCAATGCATTTACCGCGTAGCTACCATTCCTACATCTTTCCAACCACACCCACCCCAATTGTGTATATGAGATGTAAATAGTGGTAGTGCAGTTGAGTATGGGGTGCAGCCCTAGACACAATGATTAATTTAACAGTGCCATTTCATGATTACAAAACACAGCATTTGTTGAATGATAACCCTAGCTTACATTTTTGACTTTTTTAGTTTGTACTTACAATCAATACACCATGCTTTTGTATATCATGGAGTACGGTAGTACTCCATATGTATAGGGATGGCCCTGGAAAAAAATGGCTTCCCCATTAAATGCGTACAAAATTAAGTGTTCAGGACTCTGTTGTAGGTGTAGTTCATTGTGTTCATGATTTTGACCACTGTTTTGGTGATCAGTCTGTCGCCATGCATGCTTTTCGTACCTCACGCATATCAACCACTATCCGGGTTGGAGCAGCCTCAGACTTGACCATATATTCTGGTGGGTCCTCAGGCCCTGAATCCACATCAGTCAGGGGAACTTTCATCCACAATTACTACTCCAACAGCATTACGGAGAGGGTTGAACATCTATTGGGATGTGGGTAGGACTAGTAAACAGGTTTTTTTGTAGTCTCACACCTATCAGGGGGTATGAGCTTCAATAGGCTTACAAACGGTACCCAATAAGGGTTATTGAATGTTTTCCAACTCTCTCCCACAATCTTCATTACAACTGAGAAGGATTTACTACTAATCCTGTTGTTTAGATGGAGGCAGGACTAGTGAACTGTTTTTAAAGACTTTCACCTACTAGGGGGGTGTGAGCTTCAATATTACTTCATAAGCTAATGAAATTGTACTGGACAGGAGTTATTGAATGTCTGCCAGCGTTCACCTACAAATTAATACGATAGCATTCAGTGGAGGATTGATCTACTAATCCTGTTTAGTCTCTAGGCTTTAGGAGCCTTCTCACTGACACACAGCAAGTTGGAACTCCCAGAAGCATAGTCATGTCATGCAGTAAAGCCTGAGTGTGTTGCTATAAGTACCAAAATTTGAAACACAGAGGCCTTCAGACCCAAATGGGTGTTCACAATGGCGTTCATAATACAGTGGTTTCACTGAAGAGATTATTTTACTCATAATTATGTAAATATCTTGTGGCAACTATAATAGTTTTTTTTTAATTACATAATTACATTTCCTTACCGTTTCTCATATAATTATCATAAATCAATAAAAGACCATGGCAAGTCAAGATGGGATCCCCTAAAAGTAACCAGACAAGGTAGGAATAAGACTTTCATCAATTAGTGGATTATCATCCCTACATTTTGACAAGCACACGCACACTGCAAAACCGTCGTACAGCTCCCTGTATGTTTGGTATACTGGTACAACACTATCATACCTATTTCTCCCCTTCTCCTCCTTCATTCTTTTACACAGACATTGATATTCAGCACCTGATCATAGCGACATAAATCGGACCACAACTATAGCTATAGTGATTTGCAGTCAGGAACGAACTCCATGCAGGTTTTATCAGCTACATGGATTGCCACCCCTGGCTATTATTATTTTCTTCAATGGCAAAACTAATGTTAAAATGTACAGGAGTATGAATTCTTTAACCAACAATCATTATAAGATGATTGAAGTGCTATTACCTATAGGTTATAATAGGCAATGTTGAGAACCGGAAGTGATATCAATAAGAATTAGGTAGTCTAGTATAAATTTTATTGTGACAATGAAAAAATGTAATAGTTATGCATTAATATTGAAAGACACTAAACACATGAACATGAAGGATTACTAACAGTGTAATAATATGCTAAAATGCTAACGTTCTAACTAAGTGATGGTTGTGGATTGAAAGATATAATCATAATTAGAAGGTTTAAGTTCAATTATGTCTTAAGATACATGACATTGAATGATCAGCTGCTATTTACTATTATTATGTGTATACAAAAGCACCGTGTATTGATTGTAAGTACAAACTAAAAGTGTCAAAAATGTAAGCGAAGTGATTCCGTAATAGCTATCATTCAACAATTGCTGTGTTCAGTAATCATGAAGTGGCACTGTTAAAAATAATCATTGTGTTCATGATTTGACCACTGTTTTGGTGATCAGTCTGTTGCCATGCATGCTTCTCGTAACTCACGCATATCAACCACTGTCCGGGTTGGAGCAGCCCCTGACAGGAACACACGGTCTGGTGGGTCCTCAGGCCCTGAGTCCACATCAGTCAGGGGAACTCTCACATAGGCAGGCCTCTGGTGCCATCTCCTCCACATCCTGGTACTTTTGAATTGCTCAGCAGAGTGGTAGATTAAAATCCCAGTGAATGTTGCAAAAGCTATGCCAACTGAGGTGAATGTAACAGCATTCTGGTTGCCTCCACTGGCACGTATGTACAAAGTGGCCAAAGAAAGGATGGTCAGGTTGATGATAAAGGATGTTTCAAGGAGGCCAAGGCTCCATGTCTTGTAGATTCGGCAACCAAGTATGGTAGGAAGTATTAACACTGTAATAGTCACAACAGCCAGAAGGTTAATATTAGGGTCTCCAAGAGCATTGACTGCAGAGATAAGAAACAAAACAAGGCGAAGTAAAAGCATTAGTCCAGTCCAGTAGCGGTGTTTGTTAGTGTAGGGGGCATGGTAGGCATCTAGGAAAGGTTTGACATAGCGACTGTTGATGTGAGAGAAGATCATTAAATGTGAGTTGGCTTGGAGCCATTGGCTGAAGATCAGCAGCAATGTATAGGGGAGAAACAGGATAATCAGGCAAGAAATCCCAGCAGTGAACAGTGGAATGTGCTTGCCACTGAGGTATCTAACATTCCCATCATATAGCCACACAGCAAACTGTAAATTATTGGGATACTCAAGGGATGTAAAAGAAAGTGCAGCAATAATAGTGCGGAGCAGTTTGGCATACGAGAGCAGAAAGAGAGTGGCCAGTACAGCAATTGGATTCCGTCCAAATATACTGGCTACTCTCCCTGAGTAGTAGCTGCCAACTATTATCAATCCCACCAGAACACACACATACAGGGGGAATGCAAACTGCATCCACGTTTTGCATACACATCCATTCCTGTGTAGAAGCAAGTTTCAATTCCGAGGTCCAAGTTTAGCCAAGCTAGGAAAACACTAAAGATTTTTGCTATCAGCCATATTGGAACACTTGTCATTTTGCTTTGAGGCTGGAAGAATATTGCTGAGTTCACCGCTATAATATTTGCATAAAAGATTAATCCATTGATGGTTCCAGCTGCAACTGTCAGCCTCAGGACAAGAAGTAAGACCACTAGTGCAATGCCAGCAAATGCAAATGCAGCTAAAAGTGAAAGATAATGATTGGAGCACTGCAAGCAGCGAGAGCTGCCAAATACAAGGCTCAGGTTTTCACTGCATCTTCCACACAGTAAACCACTCCTGTTATAGTTACACTGTTGGTCACTGTCATTGACTGCCAAGTATGTTTCTTCTGATGTGCAGTAATCGAAGGGACAATTTGGATGAAGAATCAAACCTTTGGAATCATTGTCACTGTCATAGCCTACCCAAAAGTCAACATTGCGTTCACGTAACACTGTTTCGTTGTCGACTAAGCACGTGTTTGTAAATTTTTGAAGTCTCTCACCACAAATGCATATTGGATCATTCTTTGATAGAGAAAAGCCAGGAGGACAGTATTGAATGTTCACAGTAACTTTAAGGGTGTTAGTCTGAGTGGGTGAACAAGGACCTTCAGCGTAAAGAATAATATCTTGAGTGGTACCAGTTGCATGTGAATGTATGGTGTACTTGAGGGTATTAGAAGTGTTATTAATGTTTTGAGAATATTCAAGATTGCTAACACTCACATTGTTAGATGTGCCAACAACTTGTATCACGGCTGCGCTTGTACCATTTCTTTGCCCTTGTGAAATGACTGGAATCTCCAGTGTTCCCCCAGGATATACAGGCTCAGGGTGGTAGGAACCACTACAGTTTGATACACCATTTCTGCAAGTACAGATATTCAGTGGTTCAGAAGAAATAGCTGATTTGTTTTCACTCACTACATTATAAAAATATCCACTAATAGCTGTCGAACCATGATAAAATAAATTGAACTTGAAGCCATTGATTTTACAGTTGTCAACTGAGCCACCATGCAAGTCAGTACCTCCTTCTACAGCTGTGTTGCTGTCAAAGTACATCCTGATATTGAGGGAATCGGCATATTCCTTAGCTTGGTCAAAAGTATACAGTGATGTACTTGATTCTATAATTTGAAAGAAACACTCACTGTTGCTCACATAAAAAGATGTTGTAAGAGGAATGCAGTACGTTAATGGGTCGCTTTCTTCCACCTTGATGGCACCTCCAGTACTCATAGCACTGTTGCTTGTAAAGTGAACAGCTGAACCTGACTGCTGGTAGAGTTTAGAATTACCAGATAGTAGGAGTCCTCCACCATTCATAGCTGAATTTTTTGTAATGATTGTTGTATTATCCACAAAGAAAATAGTGCTCATAGATGCGTAAATACCTCCTCCTCCTTCACTTGCAGAATTTATTGAGATGATAGCAGTTCCATTAAATTCTGTGTTGTGTAAATACAGCCCTCCACCATATATGGCTCCGTTGTTCTGAAAGGTGATTTCAAAAACTTTCAGTTGACTATCCACTGCAGCCATACCTCCACCATACTTTGCTCTGTTATTATCAATTGTAATATTATGCATTTCTATTATGCTGTTGCCAGTTGCAAGGACTGCACCACCCTGGAATTGTGCATAATTGTTAGGGAAGTGATCATCAGCGAAGGTTACATGGCTTCCATCCATGTGTAAAGTACCCCCAAAGGCCGCATGGTTGTTTTTAAAATGATTTCCTATGGAATGAAGGATGCCATAAAATACATAAACTGCTCCTGCGGAATCATAAGCAGTGTTGTTCAGGAATGTGTTCCTTGTGAGGTTCACATTGCCTTCCGATACAGAAAGTGCTCCTCCATCAACATCAGCAGTATTGTACTGGAATGTACTTCGTGTCAAATTGAGCATGGCATGAAAAGCACTAAGTGCTCCCCCACGAATACCAGCAGAGTTGTACTTGAATGTGTTCTCTGACAGGTTGTGGGTACCATACTCTACACGAAGTGCTCCTCCCGTAGCACCAGCAGAGTTGTTCTGGAATGTGTTTTCTAGGAGGATGAGCATGTCAATTATCGCAAGAAGTGCTCCTCCATCTATCCTGACAGAGTTGTTCTGGAATGTGTTCCCTGTAAGGTTGAGGGTGCCACCCTCTACACGAAGTGCTCCTCCTGTAACGGCTGAGTTGTTGTAGAAAGTGCATCCTGTGACGGTAAGAGTGCTATATGCTACATCAAGTGCTCCTCCCGAAAATTTTTCTGGAGGAGAGTAGTTGTAGAAAGTGTTTGGTGTAAGAGTGCTATCCTCTACATACGGTGCTCCAACTTGTAAGACAATATTATAGTCGCTGATGCAGGTCTGGAAGGTGCAATCAGATATCTCACACTGTTGTACTGACCGCATATGTATTGCTGCACTGTAGGGGTGACCACATGAAATGAAGGCCAGTGCACTAATGTGCAGCTCACCGATCTTGGTAAAGACAAACCCGGCTGGCCAGGTACATACAATCCTACTGCTGACCTCTGGGAGAGAGGATGGATCTCCTTGAAGGGTGAGCTTTTGCAAAATTGTCATGGTGATGGTCTGCCCGAGGGTATGATTGCCAGGAAGGAACTCCATTGTTGTATTCACTGTGAGATTATCGAAGTATTCAATGGCTACATACTCAGAGAGAGTGTGGCAGGGCTCTCCAGGACATGGTGTATTTGGTGAGGGTGTGACGTAGAAGCTACTCTCACCAGAGCATGAGGTCAGTAGTACGAGAATGATTGAGAGCTTCTGCCATGTCAGCAGTAGTGCTGTGGAAACGTGTTCCATAAGCATGTGCATGGTTGCTTAGTTACTTGATATCTGAATCGATATCCTATGTGAATAAGAATAAGCGATTTAGTCTAATAATATGGCTTCACTGTGGGAGTGCTAATACAAGATTATGACAGGGAAGTCCAGACACTCAATGATGTTTGCACTAGCTTATGAATTAGTTGATACTCAATTCACTGTGTACATTAATGATTGCCCACTTTCAAAATAGCTATTTGAAATCATTTAAGTGGCTATTACGTAATATTTCGATACCAGCTGGCAGTGCATTACGGGATATAGGTAGCGCGCAAGGACAATTAAGTAACGGTCGAGGGCGGATAATACATGAGTCGAAGGCGAGTGCATTATCTGCCCGAAACTGTTATTAATTGTCCGAGTGCACTAACTAGTCCCGTAAGTGCACTGCCAACTGGTATCTAAAGTATTTAGTTCTCTCACTGACCTCAGACAGCCACGTTGGGCGTCATTTAGAAAAGTGTGCACTAATTTGTTAATGCACACTTAAGTGTGCACTACACGATTTAATGCGCAGTCATGTGATCAATTTTGGGATTTCTGATTCGTCGAAGGTTACATGAATAGCACTAATGCTATGGTAGCTAGCTACCTCTGCCGGTCTTGTTGTTCACGGGGTCTTCAACACACAATACCTACTATCAGATTCACAGCCTGGCATAAAACCTTTTTGTTGTGCTGGTAGTTTACTACCCACATAGTTGGTCTTATCAAGTTGTTTTTTAGCTTCAGGATGATGATCACAGTAGAAAAACAGTGTTTTTGACAATATTTCTCCTACATGCAGTTATATGCCCAGACCATCAGGGTACGAGACTTTGTTGGATCGTGCATGGGCCAGAAAGTGTCATTTAGCTTCCCCACATGCAATCAGTAAAGACTAGAATACATGTATTTACAGTTTTCCATTCGTATCATTAGCTGCCAATGATTGAAAGGCAGATAATTACGACTGCATTCAAGTTATAAATTAACTGCAACCTCTCATTCAGTTCATGTGCTACTCCAAATCACACAAGTCATGTTCTACATTTTCATTTCATTTGTATAGGCTTTCTAGGCGCATGCTGGCAAACGTCCTGCAGTGATAACGCCAAGTGTAGCTGCAGCAGATTTAGCAGCATGCAGACTTACCAATACATAAAGTAACCACTTATTGTTCATGGAGTCTTCAACACACAATACCTGCTATCAGAATCACGGCCTAGCATTAAAACTTTTGCTGTACTGGTAGTTTACTACACATTATAGTTAGTTACATGCCCAAACCGTCTGAGTACGAAACTATGTTGGTTCGTGCTATGGACCAGACATTGTCATTTAGTTTCCCTACATGCAATCATGTGTAATTATATGTACTTACATAATACTCATGCAAATGATCTGTATTCACGATGCAATCAGTGATGACGAGATTACATGTATTTCCAGTTTTCCATTCGTATCATTAGCTGCCAATGATTGAAGGGTAGTTACTTTGCACGGCTGCATCAGAGTTGTAATAAAACTGAAAACTGTCATAGCTAGCTACTGTTCATGAGCACCTCACACAAGAGAATATGTCATGTTCTAGATTTCCATTTTATTTTTCTAGACGTATGCTGGCAGACGTCCTGCAGCGATAGCGCCAAGTGTAGCAGCAGATTTAGTAGCAGAATTACTAATACAGTAGCTAACCTCGAAACATCCTCACCCACACTTCATTTCACAGCTTTCAAGAAAATCTTCAAGTTTGCTAGATAAATCTGTGCAGAGGCTTCTGCAGCTCTTATTTTGCCCTTCGTGCAGTAGATCCCGCGATGTTAGCTAGCTACTTGTAACTATAACCGTTAGATATATACTGCACTTGAACATAATTTTGTTTTGCTTGCCCAGTATGGCTAGCTAGCCACCCAGCAAATAATTATGCCTAGGCATAGCTATAGATGGTCTAACCGGGGTAAAGTCCTCCCAGGTCCTTCACTCTCAGGATCGATGATCGATGTACGCTACCTCAGGACGATAGAGAAAAGTATTCTAATTACAGCGCTGTGCACCGCTCCACTAATTGGATACGCCATCGATAGCTATTTTTGGGCGGTGCTAACTAAAATGAACGAATTAATTTCAGTTTTGCTGTAGCTGCGTCTTATTTCTGTTGTACGCCGCAGTACTAATTGTGAGCGGTCACTTCGGATACGGTACGGCTACAATATCAAAGCATGGTGGTATCTGGTCGCGGAAAAACGAGAGTCTAGCAAGTCATAGCTCGCAACTCAGTTGCGAAACCGTCTACAAATCATTATGTCACAATGGTTTGGTCTCGTACTCCGGCCAATAGCTACCTGGGCCAGGACTGCTAACGGGGGATGTCCCGTTCTTCAATGTAAGTTTTCACTTACTTATGAAACAGTTCGCAAATCATTATGTCACAATGGTTTGATCTCGTACTCCGACCAATAGCTACCTGGGCCAGGACTGCTAACGGGGGATGTCCCGTTCTTCAATGTAAGTTTTCACTTACTTATGAAACAGTTCGCATTCTATTCACTGTTTGTAAAGTACCTTTACATAGTTATGAAATAGTTTGCACTCCATTCACTATGTGTAAAGTAATGCTGCTTGCGCGCTTATATAACTGCTACACGTATTTGAACTCATTTTATTGGCCATGGTTGATTTACAGTAATTAGTGCTGTAGCCTTCAATACCGGCTACCAAATTCATTGCCCAGCTTAAATTCTTTTTGCTGTGCAGGTGGTCTACTACCCATATAGTAGGACTTACCAAGTCTTTTCAGCTGATTTTCAGCGTCAGGGTGATCAGTGGCTGGAGTCTTAGTTCAGTACGAAACAAATTACTCACACGACCAAGCTTATACAATAGAAGTAAGTAACCATCCAGTTCCTTTACTGGCTTGTCCAGTGTCAAAATATAAATGCTGGCTTGTTCAGTTTTAATAACCATTCATCAATTTTGACTAATGTACTGCAGAGGTTAAAACAACCTTTTTAGTTGAAACAAGCATACAATCAACGCCTGAGATTGTTTTAACTCTGATATAACATCCTATTTGAAAATATCACAAGATACCATTAGGTTATACCTATACATTACTGTATGCTTAAGTAATATCATGGAGTACGGTAGTACTCCATATGTAGGGATGGCACAGGAAAAAAATGGCGGCCCCATATAGCGCGTACAAAATCATACGCTCAGAACTCGGCTCTGATTATAGTCACAGAGTTTTATGAGCCATACCATGGCATCTCGAGTGTTTTCATCAGCAACAAGACTGTTAGCGTTGCTAGAAAGCTTCGCTGGAGTACCAAACCGGCAAGTCGACACACTCGGGGGGCGGGGCGTAATCGTACACTTCTTTCTGATTCTGATTCTTCTTTCTTCAGGCAGGCTAGCTCAATAACGGCTGAAGCAATCACAATAATTCAAGCGCGAACAAGCTGGATATTCTCTGGGGTATTGCACTCGCAGCATAGCTTTTCCATAGAAATCGAAAAGTTTTAGCAGTGATTCACGAGTACTCTCGAGTGGACGCTTGCCGTTTTACGCCATTTAATTTTACTGTTCCGTTCCGTTCCGGGTTTAGAAACCGCAGACTTCACGTGTTCGTCTATTTAACGCCTACCTTTGATCATGCCAGCTAGCTGTCGGGTACATCTCCTGGTTCTTTACTTTGTAAGTCACCTTACCCCGTTCTCTGGGCCTTCCTGTCTGCCTTTGTTCTGTTTCGTGAGCTACTGTTGTTCACTTGCTATACAAGCACAGGCAGAAAAGCCTTGTAAGTGGGGTTTATCGTGTCCAGACAACCCCTACCATCTGGACACCCCCTCACTTACTCTACTGGAGTGGGGCAGGCAGCTATTCGTCTTTGTGACACTAGAAACTGCGATACATATCTTTGTCTTGGTGATAATTTGCAATTCAACATCAGTCACTAACCAGGCTGTTAGCACTGCTAAAGAACATCTCTGAAGCACTAAAGCAGCAAGTGGTTAAACCACCGAATGGTCTATCTTCATTTTAGTCTTCATTTAATCAGACTAGCACAACAATAGGTGAAGCGATTCCAACACGAACGGGCATGATTGACCCTCAGGTAGTGCCTTTCGGTCATAGCATTTTCAAAGAACTCGAATTACGTAAGTTAGCAGTGTTAAGGAGCAATCTTGAGTGGGCGCTTGCTACTCATAGGCCATTTTATGGCAAGATACGCATGCACAGACTGCCTGCCAGCACGCGTTGGTCTATTTAAAGCCTATATTTGATCGTGCTGGTCGGTCCTTTGTTACTGAGTGAAAGTGTAAAGTGCATGAAAGCAAGGTCATGCATTTATTCATGTATTTGCTAGTCTTTATAGAATTACAAGGTACTTTACATGCAGTATGCCTAATGATTTGAGGAAGAAAAGGGCCTAGAATAAACGATGTACATTCAAAACCAACAAAGTATAAAAGCAGCTGCTAGAGCAACTTCCCGCACTAACTATATAGTGCTGACCCTGACAAGAAAAGTGCAGCCTCACGTGCCAGTTACATAGCTGAACTTGACAAGAGACCTTCCTCCCCCCCCCATGCACATGCGGGCGAAGGTCTTCCTGATGCTGACTGGAGTACAAATCGAAACCTATACTACGCACAACATCCTAAAACACGACCCATTCCACCACACACATTTACACCTACGCATGTTACCATCTCCCAAAAAACTCCCCAAAACAAGTTACAGAAAAAGCACTTTTCCAAAAAGTGCAAAAACAAGTCATGTAGGGATGGACTTCCACCAAAAAACACTTCCCCAAAAACCAATGAAACAAGCGACAATGCACGTGCATCGCAATGCATGCACAGACTACCCACACATCACAGCGCAATGCATTTATTGCGTAGCTACCATCCCTACATCTTTCCAACCACACCCACCACTATCCGCACCACACCCCCATACTCAACTGCACACCCAATACTTCCTTCAACACACACCACCATCTACAATCATCACCATCATATACCACCCTTACATCCTTATCCACAACCATTATACATAGCTACTTCACCAAACACAGCACCCCACACTACAACCATAAACCTTCACAGGAATGTTAGCTACCCCATCAAAATGCACTTCGCTCCATAAATCCCACATTCACAAGCACAAACCAAGCAGAGCAATCCCTCACATCAACCACCATACTCAACAAAGTTGACAACACTCAATCTACACTACATAGACGTCCACTACGAAGAACCTGCACACTCACAAACTTCATCACACTCAACAACCAAAGTCCCTATACAAACATGACTCCACCCTCAATGACTCACTAGTCCAATATGTAAACCATGAACACTTTCAGCTACCTTCCACAACCTCCAACGCACTCAGTCATTAGCAATACACACATACACACCAATTTTAAATTACACCACCACTATTCACCTCTCATGCACATATACACGATTGTGGTGGGTGTGGTTGGAAAGATGTAGGGATGGTAGCTACGCAATAAATGCATTGCGCTGTGATGTGTGGGTAGTCTGTGCATGCATTGCGATGCACGTGCATTGTCGCTTGTTTCATTGGTTTTTGGGGAAGTGTTTTTTGGTGGAAGTCCATCCCTACATGACTTGTTTTTGCACTTTTTGGCAAAGTGTTATAACTAAGTTTGTTTCAACTCAGCCATGCAGTCAAGTATATGGGCTTATGGGAGTTCATGACGCATATATGCGTCATTAGTTGGCAAAGAGTTAATTAATTAATACACAGATATATCATCTACATATCCATGTGTCGTGTTATTACATACAGCCATCATAGAACAGATTCATTAAACTTACGTACAATCAAATCCACTTCACCAAGCATACCACCCCCTACAAACACCCTGATTCAATCCTCAATTGAATGTTTTCTGCAGACACATACACATATTCACAACATTGACACTAACAATCCTAGCATATTGTTCAAGAATGTGTTCCCGGTGAGGTAGATATAAGCATACGTTAGTGCTACTCACGTGACCTTCGACGAATCAGAAGTCTCAAACTCGATCACATGACCGCACGTTAAATCGCTTAATGCACACTTAAGTGTGCACTAAGTTGTTAATGCACACTTAAGTGTGCATTAACAAGATTAGTGCACACTTTTCTAAATAACGCCCAACAGAACCGTGGCTGTCTCAGGTCAGTGAGTGAACTAAATACTTTAGACACCAGTTGGCAGTGCATTACGGGACTAGTTAGCGCGCTCGGACAATTAAGTAACGGTCTCGGGCGGATAATGCACTCGCCTTCGGCTCGTGCATTATCCGCCCTCGACCGTACTTAATTGTCCTCGCGCGCTAACTATATCCCGTAATGCACTGCCAACTGGTGTCTAAATATTACTTATTTTAAGTGCTCCTCCATAATTATGAGCAATATTGTTCTGAAATATGTTCCCTGTGTGGTTGTGCATGGGTGCCAGATTGCACTAAGTGCTCCTCCATTCCAGGCAGAGTTATTCTTAAATGTGTTCTTTATGAGGTTCAAAGTACCACTACATTAATTGAGGCATAGGTGCACTGTGGTGGTGACCACCATTGCACTAATGTGTAGCTCAGTGATGTTGGTAAAGACAAACCCGGCTGGCCAGGTACACAATCCTACTGTTGACCTCTGGGAGGGAGGATGGATCCCTTGAAGGGTGATCGAAGTGTTCCAATATGTTGTTACAGTGATGGTCCACACTAGGATATGTGTGTTCCAGGATATGATTGCCAGGAAGAAACTCCATTGTTGTGTTCACTGGGAGGCTATTGAAGTACTGGCCAGCTGCATATGTACTGGGTGTGGTAGGGCTCTCCAGGACATGGTGTGCCAGGTGTGGGTTTGACAATAGTAGGTACACTGTACTCTGACCAGAGCATGAAGTCAGTAATTTGAGAATCAGGAGGAGTTTCTGCCACGTTAGCAGTAGTACAGTGAAGATGTGCTTCTTGAATATGTAACTTAGTATTGAAATTGATATCCTGTGTGAATAGTAAGAATTAGCCAATTAGCTATAGTCTTCTGCCACTACATGTATGTCTCCATGCATGCATGTTAGTACTGTAGCCTGTTGGAAGAAGCCTAATTATGTAAGGCTTCAGTTGTGAGAGCCACATAAAATAGTGCAATCATAGAGCCCACATCCATAATTAAATTCAGCAACTCCCACGCTCTAACATAATTATATAGTCACAGGAAACATAGCGAAAAACCACTTGTTCATGCAAACTACGTGGTGAGTACAAGGACGAAGGTGGGCCTGTTAGCTTAGTAGTATAGAAAGGCTCAGTGGTACGTATATACAAGCATTAGAGTTTGCTTGTTTTCGTAGAACTGTCCCAGTTCTTATAAATACATCTTCACTACAACAGTATTGTCCATTGGCCAACCTTGTTTTGTTTTCTCATGCACCTGGGAGCTGTGTACAGTGGATGTGTTCGGTGATTCCAACTATGTATACAAGCATGGGAAATATTCCTCTTATATACATGCATGCCTTACACTCACACCCCCCCTCACAAAGTGTTATGAGGTACATGTAGCTAATCCATGCATACAGCTCAACTGTACTACGGTACATAGATTTAATATGTTTCCTAATAGAATGGGTTGACTCTTACTGTGCACATTGTATGAAGCCACAATAATTATTGGCAAAAATGAACACAACAAAAATTTAATAGAACTAGCTAACAGAATAAAGTCAATACATACAACCCAATGATAAAGGCAAAAATGAACACAACAAGAATTTAATAGAACTGGCTAACAGAATAAAGTCAATACATACAACCCAATGATAAAGGAAACATTCTATGTTAACTTATTTACTGTACTAGTCCATCTTGTCTGTCTTTTTCCAACAGTTTGAGAATCTTATCCATGGTGTTCTTCATCTGGTGAACCTCCATTGCCAGCTGAGATATTTCCAGCTGATCCAGGGAGAGTGTTTGTTCTGGAAATTCCTGAAAAAGAAGGCCAAGTTTTGGCTATTGCTCTGGCAGAGTATGCATACATTTGAAGGAGAAATGACCATGAAAGTATATATTCGTGCATTAGTTGATATCTCAGTACTGACACAATACAGCTACTGTACCTCTAAACTTTTACGCTTTCGCTTTCATACTATAATTCTACATTCAGGTATGGCTAATAATCCGAGAGTGCACACACCACTTTTCTTACTATCTAGGAGAGACTTAAACAATGCATTTGCTCATGATTATCTAATAGGGCTGCCTTACCTTAACCTCTTGCAGCATATCTTTATTTTCTTTTTCTTTGTGCTGTAGAACAATGAACTTGCGACGGAGTTTTTCTGGTAAATTTGCTTCTACATCCAAGATTAAATCAATCTGAATGTATGGGAGAGTTGACAATCATAACAGTACTACTCTCTCTGGTCACAAGTACTACAAGTACAATGGAACCTCACTCTGCAATATGGACACCTGCATTAACTTTTTACCGACCACTACGCAACAAACGTGCACACTCCACGTGACCGTAAGATTTTCCTGTTTTGACACACTACAACTTACCTGGCTAATTCGCCATTTTGTAAGCGATCAGCCGACTTTTGCTATAGACAACTATACATCTACAGAGAGCACAGTTATCGGCCGAACCTTTGAGGGCGCTGTCATGACATCGAGCCTTCGTGAAGCCTCGCATGTGACGACAAAGAAGAAAAGTGTGCATGTACAAATTCTTCAGTCTGTGCAGTGATAGATTGAGATAAAACTTTGAGTAACTTTTGGAATAAAAATACAAGAATTTGGAGAATGCTCTGAAGTGCATTCCTGTCAGCATGTTCTACGGTCTCTGCTCAGAGTGATGAGGTTTATCGTCTTCTCGTAGCAGAGCATGAGCATCAGAGTGTAGTGCCAGCAAACAGTACAGAACACTAATAAGCATGATGGATCTTTTCACAAGCATGGAAGTCAAAAATAAAGGAGCTGGGTAGCTCTTTCCTTTCTTATACCTATGACATCAAGTTCATCTGGGCACAGTTCATGGTAAGCTAGTGACAAAAGAGGCAATATCCTGGGGCAGATTGATGACAGGTCATACTGCCATGTCTGGTAGCTACTGATATGCTATTTAGCTAGCAAACTATACTGGTCTTCTAACAAATCTTACATTCTGTTGATTTGCTGGCTCAGAAGCACAGCGGTTCCTCTCTCCTTCATGCTAGCCTCGTATACGCACGTGCACGTGGTTAAAGAAATTTATAGCAAGGCCGCAAATATAGAACATTGTGCGTAGTTTCGGCATAATGTATGTACCGTAATAATACAGACAGAAATGCAGAGTCAACTCGCTAGTGTGGGGCACAGGCTCGCCCCAACTAGACTATAGTATAGAAACAGAAAGGCAGTATCCGGAAGGCTGAGCTAATATGCATGCGCTATGATTTAGAATTATCTCACACTAATATCCATATTACTAAACACTAGCAAGACTTAAGCTTTCTCACTGACACACAGCAAAACTGAAGCTCTAGAAGCATGGCACAAAAGAGGCCTTCATATTGTCGACACAAATGCGTGCTTACAATGGTGTTCACATTAGAGGGGTTCCAGTGCAGAGACTATTTACTCACATTTTAAATATCTGGGGCCGGCTATGATAAACATCTCTAGATCTCTGATCACAGTTTCACTCACTTTCATTGATTCTATTCTGGTTTCTGCTCTTTGAAGTAGTTCCGCAATATCACCAACAGCTAACCCAATCTGTGTATTATAAAAACATAGTACATATGCAAACTGGTAGGCATCACATTGTATAGTTTCCATTCAAAATGCTTCTACAACAAAATACTTTTAGTGCTGCCCTACTAAGCTATGGAAGGGTACGTCAGTAAATTCAGCCATGGGTACTTGAAACACTATAATGTCGTCAACATATACGAAGACTGACCAATATAGCATTTCATCAACAGTCTGATAATAATATTCAGTAGGAAGGAAATATTAATTGTATTGGTGAGCAGTGGGCTGTTGTTTGAGCTTGAAATGAGTGAGCCTAGTGTGTGTGAGTCAGGACTATACCCGACTTGTCCATATGACAATTTCCTTTTACAGTGTGCAGTGCACAAAGTAGTCAATAGGTTAGCTACGTAAAGCTACACACAAACTCGGCTCATAGTGTTGATACAACCAAGATCTTTTATGACTCCAAATGCACCGTATTAGTTATGCTATTTTAGATACCTTGAGAAAAATAACCATGTCAAAGATGTAATACCTACCAGCATGTTGTTCATTAGAATTGGCATAATGATGATGAAAACAATCCAAAAGATGTAGGAGACTGCAGGGAAATGGATCGCCTCCAGCTCATTATCCTCCACATTCGTACCAAGGTGGAATAAGCTACCATATTCACTCCCACCAGCAGAATAGGTCACCACACTGAGAAGACTCCGAGCAGGGGTTGAGAAGTGAGAGCGCTACAGAAAACATAATTAAAGGAGGTAGTGGAGTTAACTCAATATTATTGGCATGGAAAACTGAGACTTCTGTACCTACAAACTGTAGGGAGTTCCTAAGCACTATGCTGTAGTTCATGCATACACACAAGACTGCCATTAAACGGAGTTGTTAAATATCATATGGACTCCTGTACTGTAAAAAACTTCATCGTGGATTCGACCTACGTATGATGGACATGTAGTGAATTGATTCATGTTTTAGTTGCTCATGTATTGTAGGGCCGGTTTTAATGCATAGTAAAATTATTGTGTTTTGAAGGTGAATTGCATATTTAATAGTTATTGCTTTATTTCACGTACATTTTCAGGCACACTACTCACATAGGCTTCTATTACAATTTCGTATGAAACAAAGGGAAGTCAAAACACTGATGGTGTGAATATGCTATAGAGTGCTCAATCCCACCGCGCATACAAATGCATATGGACCTCTCTTCTGGGAGAGCAGCTACAGTTGAAACATGAGAACGACGAGAATGATCTGAGAGTGATGAACAACAGCATCGTTGTCGGTTTCAAATATCACACAAGGCTAGCTATGGCAACTTTCCAATCAACGTTCACACTAGAGAAATGTAGCCGCTAGAGCACGGCATGTGTAATGATGATGTAATTATCTGTGTCAAAATGTACTGCATTCATATTTTTGCTAGCTTAAAAACCGGTACTACGCTATGCAAGTTAATACATGCATAATGTGAACATACAGTTTGGATTCTCAGGTAGTTCAAGGAAGTGACTACAACAAATGGGGCTGTTTGATGATGACCTGAACAATGAATCCAGACACCGAAACACTCCACATTCTGGTACAACCAAGCTGAACAATATAGTGGCTGAATCAACCATAATGTGTTTTACATGTGTAAACTTCCACTTCATGCAATAGTGAAGTGCATATATTATATTTGCAACATTACAAACTTACTAGTATTCCAGGGTCGAAAAAGAGCATGTAGAATCCAAAACCAAATGCTATCACCAGCAAAAGTATGATCGGAATTGTCTTGATGAATCTTTTTACAATGTATTCCATCATGGCAACGTAGATTCCAAAAGAAGGACTCTTTCGAATGGCGAGAAGAAGATCGATCCAAGCAAGAAAAACTGCCACAGTTCCTATCTGCCACTGCCACTGATGTGCACACAAGCACACTGCATTGAATACCGACACGAAAATGATAGCAAACGGTAGCATGACAAGTTTAAGCCAGTTTTGCCAGTCGAGGAAGTAATTCACTTGATAGTAAACAATCTCAATTGTTTCCAAAAATACCAATCTGAAGAGAGCAGTTATAAATACAAGTACAGCTGCAGAGTAGATGAAGTGACGTCTGCTGCTGCTTTGTTCTGTATTGTGGTGAAAAGAAAAGAATATACACATCAATCACTATTATAAGAATGGAAATGGCAGGTGCAACAAATTGAATGCATGGTACACAATGTTACTTGTTAGATCCTATCATCTTGTATCATCAATCCATTGGGAGTTGTTCTCTGCCAAAGCTACTGTGAAAGCCTCTATTACAACACCGGTAATTGAATCTGCACTTGTAACTAATATGCATGCACAAAAACAATTATACAAAGCTGCAACTTTAGCAAAGGCTACTGAAGATATAGCTGTTTACAAATCAAAAGTAATGGCAGGATTCTCAAGAATAATTCCTCTGCCTTTATCAAGTGTATGTTTATTGTCTCAGTGGTGTTTCCACAGCACTCCCACATAGTGTGGGTGCAATTATAGCTTACATAATTATTGTTTTTATACACACTCACCGCAGTCAAACACATCAGTGGCGTTTCCAGCAGTTGTATTGAAAGCAGATAGACCTGCAAAAATAATATCAAATCATTCATTTTTAGTAAACATAACATACACAGTAAAAAAAGCAACTTCTTTAGCAGGCACAACAGCTGAAGGGTGAAAGATGCATGGGTTAGCTGATATACTGTTGCAAGAATAACAAAGTGGTTAGAGTTCTCCTTGTTGCAAGTTACAAAGAACACTCCTACAAATTTGTGCATCAGATTTAGTCTCTTGTAGATAACTACATGTTGGTGATTACGTTTCCTGTGACTGATTTCTGATATAACTACCGTATTTCCGCGATCAGACGCCGCCCTCGATTAGTAGCCGCCCTCGAATTATAGCCGCACCTCCGGAAGTGCTGAACGAAACAGTGGCTGCCCTCGAATAGTAGCCGCGGCTAAAATTCAGTACCGCGTAAGCAAGAAGATGTAGCAACTACAGTAAAAGTAGAGTAATACTTGACTTTGCTAGCTAACAGTTGTCGGACTTCACCTTTGTCTTCTTCGAGATTGCGAATTTAAGGGATCAGAGCCCGACGGAGGCTGCCCGCGAATCTATTTTTTCGATACCTCTCCCCTCGAAAAACAACTGGCATTGTAGCATGACGGCTATTCAATAGGGTTGAGGCACGAACGGCGATTTTCAAACGGATTTAAACTGCTGTTGTACATCGCTGTGTAACCAGTAAACCGTTCAATCTAATAAACGCCGCCCTCGATTAGTGGCCGCCCTCGAATAGTGGCCGCGGAAAATCGCGCGATGAAATAAATAGTAGCCGCGGCGTCTGATCGCGGAAATACGGTACATGGCTTTAGAGTAACTGGCTCTACATGCATTATTTGATCAAATTGGAGTAGGATTTCGAGTCACAAGCGTTTTTATCAACCAAGGTAAGCTTTCAGCCGAAGTATGGTTACGGCAAGAATGGGACCACAGGACCTTGGGCTATACGAAACCGAAGTATAAAGCCTGGCTCTACTGCCTTCAGGGTGCTATAAGCCCAAACTCTTGGCAATATTTTCATGGTTGCTATGCATGTACTAGACGCTGTTACAGCAAGCGGTACCTTTTCACACAGTCTGCTAGCTTCCTTCATCTCTCTCGTCTCTCTCCAAATCACCACAGTTGCCATTTTCCGGAGGTAAGGTGGCTAGGTCGATGAAGCTACGCACAAAACGTTCGTGATACGGATAGTATACGCAGGAGCGCATCTAGCCGGTGAAGCCGGCTTGGAAGCATGTAACTACGCACGTGCAATACATAGATGGCGAAATTCAAACATGGCGGTCATATTCTAAAAATAGTAGTATCCGTATATGGATTTTTATGATGCAACAGCAGAAAAAAGTAATAGAGAAAACAACGAAGTGGATAAAAATGAAGCGGTGTGTCGGCATACACTCGAGCGAGATGACTAGTTCTCCGAAGCGAAAGCATATGGGAGACAGAACAATCTTCAAACAAGTGAGTCCAAGTACTGCCATACCCACACTCAGTGACTGTTACAAAGGCTTACAACTAACCTTCCCATCAGTGTCGTTGTGCACGGGGCCTGCGTTAGCTGTATAACCATCCAATGCTCTCCGTAGTCACCCTGCAAAGCTGCCGCTCACAGACTTACGTACCCACATGTGTATATATTCCATATTTGGTGGTTACTAAAATTAGCATCTGGATACCGTGTTTTTAATTTCGCCGTCTATACTACTTGCATGCTCCCTCGCTGGCTTTGCCGGTTTTATGCACTTCTGTATACGGAAGTGCGATATATCGTAGCAACGTCAAAACACTGCGATTACGTGAAACGTAAGTTTTCGTAATGCGTTAGCGTTCCGGCTGTTCCTCGGGAACTGAGCATCCGATCGCCATCAAATTTTGTAGACAACCCCGTCAAAATGTATACATGTATAGATTACGAAACCAATGCGATCTCAATTTTCATAAAAATGTGGGATGTGCCGGGTTTTCGCTCAGCGGGTCACATGAAAGAGGATAAATGATAAATGATTGATAGGAGTTTACACTACAAAATATACCAGTTTACATGCATTATATGTGACCGGATTTGTGAAAAGGGACCGCATTGTGCAAATACTGATTTCGAGTTATGCATCAGTTTGGCATAATTTACCTTTTGGTGCGCTTGTCTTCGAAATTTGGTGGCATTCGGACGTTCGGTTCCCGAGATACAGCCCAAAACGCTTAACACATTACGAAAACTTACGTTTCATGTAATCACAATGTTTTGATGTTGCTACGGTACATCGTACTTCCACATACTATCCGTATCATGAACGCATTTAGTACATAGCTTCATCGAGCTAGCCGCCTTACCTATGGCAAACGGAGACTCTGGTAAGTTGAAGAGAGTGGAGAGAGATGAAGGAAGCTAGCAGACTGTGTAAAAAAGTACCGCTTGTTGTAACAGCGTCTTGTACACACATAACGTGTTCTGTATACTAACTTACCACAATAATATGGCAGTGAGTTTGGGCTTATAGCGCCCTGATGGCTGTAGAGCCAGGCTTCATGCTTCAGTTTCTTGTAACCTAAGGTCTTGTGGACCCATTCATGCCATAATCGTACTTTGGCTGAAAACTTACCTTGGTCACTAAAATGCTTTATATTTGCGCAATGTGGTCCCTTTTCGCAAATCCGATCACATAATACTATAGACATGACATCTGAATCTCTTACTTACAAGATTCACTGAGTGGGCTAGGAGCTGCAAGGGCCAGGGTGGTCAGCAATATCACAAAGAAGCAGTGCAACAGCATGCTAACGATGTAAAGGAACCTCGGCAATTTCCACTTGCTGTTCACTAGTCGTGTCACTAGAGGATGCTGCAGCAACTCCACATTTCCACTCTCAGCCTGGTTGAGATAGAGGAAACAATACATGTATACCTAGCCTGAAAACAGACAAATACTTAGGATTTCACGTTGATGTATGATTTCAGAATACAGTGAAACCCCATTAATTTTAAAGAACACCCTGAAGTAAGGATATCTCCTTGTTAAATTATGCAATTCACTGCTGCAAAAATAGATTTTGAGTTGAAAGTGTTTTAGCGACCAAGACGAGTTTATAGCAAAAGTACAATTATGGCATGAATGGGTCTACAGGATCTTAGGCTACAAGAAAGTGAGGCATGAAGCCTGGCTATGCTGTCACGCACGCATATTATTGTTGTAAATCCGTTATATGGAACACGTTACTATGCATGTACGCTGTTACAGCACGTGGTACCTCTTTACACAGTCTGCCAGCTTCCTTCATCTTTCTCAACTCTCTCCAACCTACCTTCATTTGCCAGAGTTAGGGCAGCTAGGTCTATGGAGCTAGGTACTAAATGCGATCATGATACGAATAGTATACGCACGTACTATATAGCACAGAAACCCCAATTACACGAAATGTGTTAATGTTTCAGGCTGTATTTCAGGAACTGAGTTTTGTGTAGCCTAAGGTCCTGTGGACCAATTCATGCCATAATCATACTTTGGCTGAAAGCTGACCTTGGTCGATAAAAATGCTTATAACTCAAAATCAATTTTTGTAGGATGTGCCGGATTTTCACTCAGTGGTTCAAAGATATAAATTTACCCCTAAAATGAGGACAACTCTCTATACCAGTCACCAGTATAAACAGTGGATAACAGTACAGCTCACAAATTCAAAGGACTAGCTCACCATGAGTTTCAAAGGATGATTCACCCTATCATATCCTTGAGGCCCCCACTTTGCACTCTTGCCACCATTCTCAGGGAAGAAGATCTGAGCATATTTTTCCACCACCGCAGGCAAGGGAACAGACTTGGGATCCTGAAAATCTTCAATCAGCTCATAGTCGTATTTGACAAACTTTCCATCACAAGTGATGCAACGATCTAAAACCAGAGCTGCTGCAACTATGAGGTAAATTTTGGGGGGAAAATACAATAAGCTCACTGAATGCCAGAATTACATTACCAGCGTGATGCTCCACTCCATAATTTCTACAACAATGGTGTACTAGTACAGTGTTTGGCAATTTTCATGCTTACCAATCCAGCAAAATTAATTCTGCATTGTACATGCTAGAACATTAATAGCTACAGCCATTGCAAGGGCGGCAGGTTGAAACCAAGAAAGTTTTCAGGATCAATAACCTGATACATAGCATATTCGATCCGTAACTGTTGTCATCATGCTAAAGAACGGTGGTCCTACTGAAGTCTCCGACTCTTCCCTAAACCAGTTACCATCACATCTGCCAGTGACTACCAGTCCAACTAGCTGCATAGCAATGAAGGTAGGCATAACTAGTCGTCTTGATCGTTTGTATATTTCGCCACGTGTATCCATTCTATTACTGATTAGATCAACTTTTGCCACAGTTACATCATTATTAGTAATCACTCTACTCAATTTTATGGCTATTAAAGAAAGGGGTTGCCCCTCCTGCCCATACAGTGAATTTGCCGTTTCTAAAGACACTATAGTGAAGCATTACGTAATAGCCACTTACGTGGCGTACGCCGTGCAATGAGTAAAAACCAAAATCAATAAAGAGAACATGTAGGGAAGGAAAACCAAAAGAGCTATAAAACAAGGTAGGAATGACACTTCAATACTTCTGTAGATTACTTTATACAGATAAACCTGGGCTAAAGTATGTAGGCTGGGTTACAGGATCCTTTGTATATAGGTATTGCCTTTTAGAATAGCCCAAGCTTGTCATTATAAAGAGCTCAATATGAATCCACATATTCTTTTCCAAAACCAACTATTTACCTAAGTAATGGCAGTAGAATTTGAAAGCACAGAGCATTTAAAGGCTGGGAATTGATTATAAGGGTGCATAAAATATTCATGCGTCATTTAGGGAAACAAAGTGGTTACCCAAACTGTGCACCGTCTTTGTGTATGTGAGACAGTGAATATGTGTAGTCATCCCACCATGCCATGCTGACCTGGCATTCGTGTAATAGCCTCACGCATGGGTGTAGTTTTGTTCTGAGTAGTTTTGAAGAGTTTCTCCCACCTTTTACTCTTAACAATAGCCTCGACAACATCTCTGTAGAATGAGTATGGACAACACAAAGATATTTGAATCATTTAGAAATGAAAGTTTATATCCATCAGGCACCTGAAAAAAACTGATGAAAGCGGGATTCAGTAGTATTGACTGTATCTCCAGTGCCGGCATATTACTTCTACACGTTACATAGTAACTGTTGAAGTCACTGACACCAGTTCATGGCTTAATTTTACTGCTGTTCACAGGAATAGTGTGATGAATAGTCCTCTGAGTGGAGCATAATAGACCTTCTTGCAGGCATACAAGTATAGCATGAATAGTCCTCTGAGTGGAGCATAATAGACCTTCTTGCAGGCATACAAGTATAGCATAATTGTGGGCATAATCTACCATGGCGTAATTCTGTGCACTTACTCATGTCCCTTCCGAATGGCTGACATTAATGGAGTGTAGTTGTCATCATCAGCTTCTGCAAAACTAACTCCTTTTCTGAGCAATAGAAACTCAACGATCCTCACTCTGCCATAGTAACAGGCATAATGCACAGGCGTCTGTTAAAAAAACATCATACCACAGGTCATAATTCATGCATTCTACTACACCAGTTACTCTTCAGAAGAAAGAAGGTTAGATATATGTTACTTCATGTTTTCCGCATTTGTTTGTGCTTACTTGTGCGTCGATTCTCACTCGAGCGCAATATAAAATATTAGGTTATACATTACTATGCAACTAAAGTATACAGCAGCTTTTGGAGGTTTGTAGGCCCAGCTACAGCAATGAATAGTTGTGTTGCCTAGACGGCATAAACTTGGTAGGCAGCTGAAATTTCATAACAGATAGCTACATTTTCGATGTACTGTGTTTGACTATTTCAGCAGGATGCTTATTATAGCATAAATACTACTTCTACAGCTGTAGTTAGCTTGGCCTAAGCTAAGTTGTGTGTATTGCACTAGACTTGTCAGACTCCATGTACCTTTCCTTTATCATCCTTCTCATCGACATCAGCCCCGTGCTCCAGAAGGACAATGACAGTGTCCAGGTGGCCGTACTGGCAGGCCACATGAAGTGGAGTCTGTACAAATACAAGTTTGAGGTAGCAGATCACTTTTTCTGTAATCAAAATTCGACATACCACCTTGGCATCTGCAATGCAAAATGGCACTTATAATGCATTGTCTTATCTGCCCCACAGCACTGTGTAATATACAGAAGCTGCAATGATCGATCGTATCCTGTTTACTTTGTGCACGAATTGACCTCTGTACTAATACAATATTATATTTATCAATATTCATAGCTTTCTACACTGATAAAACATTCACAATTACCTTTCCATGCAAATTTCTTCTGTTTACGTCTGCCTTGTTCTCCAAAAGAAGACTAGCAATGTCTACACGACCATGCTGGCTGGCAGAGTGAAGAGCGATCTGTTAAAAATGAAAGAGATATTTGATGTGGTAGATCACTTATGAAATTCCTAAAGAGCCCACAATTCACTACAAAAATTGGTTTTTGTTCTTCTGAGTAGAGAAATAGAGAAAAGAATAGAAAAAATAGATGGAGCTCTGAGGAAATCCAGTACCTGGAAAGAACCAGAGATCATCCAGCCCGTGACCGCAGAAAATTTGAAATTTGAAAAGACTCAAAGTTTTAAAAACAAGGTAACAAAGGAGACCAAATAGGTCTTCACTCCATTAAAAAACCGTTCAGAGAAAATCCCATGGTCCCGGTTTAACCACAAGGTCTTACCGAGGCTAGCAGGAGCCTCCTACAAAAAGTTTATAAGGTTAAAAAGCTTATGAAACTTTAAAAATTGTAAGAGCGGTCCCAACCCAAGCAGCTCCCAGCCTCCCCTAAAACTGCCATGAAATTTATCTGTACAGTAGTATTTTTGTCAAGGTACATTGTTATCACAATCATTTCTTTAAGTGGAGTTCCCCAATTTAGGTGCCACTGTTTAGAGGAAATGCCAATACCTCTGTATTATCATCAAGCTTGTTTATGTCTGTCCCCGGATGCTCCAAAAGAACCGCAACAGTCTTTTTATGGCCATGGGAGCTTGCAATGTGCAGAGAAGTCTGGAAAATAAATATTACATGATGTAACATGGTGAAGTGTCCTGTATAGAGATTTCTTTTTTTATTCCAGGGGTAATTTAATATTAACCCTTTGGCTTCCTAGATTTGTGAATATTATTTTAGTCTGTGAGCTTACCTCCAGTAATCTGAATTATTACTGTCTCCTGCTAGGCCCTACTGCACTGTAGAATGCCCTAAGGGAAATCCCCTGAGGCGCTAGGCACGATGCGTTGCCATGGAAACACGTGTTAGGTCACGTGACTTGTAAAAGCATTGTAAACTTGTGATTTTCAGGCTGAGCACGGTAGTTAGCTAAAGCACGGAGTATGATGACTGATAGGCAGTAGCTACAGTATAGAATAGGCTCTGGAGATGCACAGACGGGTCACAGACACAGAGAACCTACAGAAGCTGAGAAGACCAGAAGGAAGCACTGACCAGACAAGTTGCAGCGCGGACTAGCGCATTAGCGCACGAGAGCGACATTTTTGTGGTTGTTATATCCGTACAGGAAGCTATGAATATTTATAAAATATATATCAGTACAGAGGTCAATACATGCGCAAAGTAAACAGGATATAATCGTTGTGGTTGCTGCGTACTACGCGGCACTACGTGGCTGATAAGACCAGGCAATTTAAGAGCGCCATTTGGCGCTCTCGGAAGCCATAGGGTTAAGAAAGCATATTTGTGGCACAGCAAAGTGTCCTCAATACAGAGCTGTGCTTATTTTCAGCGGTTTTCTTTTAACTCATTGCATGCCACGGGCCACTTTATTGGCCTTTACGTAACGCTTCCGCTACGCCACGGGCCATTAAAGTGGCCCTAGAAACGGCAAGTTCGTTTATCGGCCAGGAGGGGCAACCCCTTCCTTTATTAGCCATAAAATTGAGTACTGTGATTACTAATAGTGATGTAACTGTGCCGAAAGTCGGTCTACTCAGTAATAGAACGGATATACACGGCAAAATATACAACCGATCAAGACGATTAGCTACGGCTACCTACACTGCTACACAGTTAGTTAGGCCTTGTAGGCTTTGTAGTCAACTTCATTGGCAGATACAATGGTAACTGGTTCAGGAGAGAGACGGGGGCTTCAGCAGGATCGTCGATCTTTGCTGCCTGAGCGTCAAGACCACAGTACCGTGTCGAACTTACCGTGTATCGGGTTATCGATCCTGAATCCCTTCTTCGTTCCAATCCGCTGCCCTTTTTGCCTTCAATGGCTGTAGCTGGTAGTCTTCCAACATATACGATGCAAAATTTGCTGGATACTTGACTTGGTAAGCATAAAAATAGCCATACGCTGTACTAAAACTTTTAGTACGCCATTTTTGTAAAAACGGTGGCGTGGAGCATCACGCGCGTGACGTAATTACGGCGTGCAATGAGTTAAGAGGGGTTCCACTGTACTAAGATACTGGACTGAAGCTGCTCTTAGTGTGTATAGGGGACTTGAAACTGGTCTCGCTGGTCTGATCATAGATCTAGCAATTCACATTCATAAGGCTTACGCATTAATCAAGCTACCCTCATTCCCAGGCCCGCGACTTCTTCAGTTACACAAAGGAAAGTCACAGGGCGTGATATCTAAAGTTGATCAAATTATGTCATTATCCGCTTTGAAAGACAACAGCATTTCTCTAAATTTTACCGGAGTCTTAGTATCAGTGGTATAAGTCTATGGCATAAACACGCTATAGAGATAAGCTACAAGAGGTGTGGATTCACTACTTTCTCTCACTGTCTAAGAATTCCAAGTGTATGCACTCATGCTCATAATTACCACCTCTCTATTTTTGGGTCTACGTAAGTGACTTTAGATCCCAGGCCCTGTGACAGCTTTCATGCAGCCAGAAAAGTTGTGGGACTGGGAATGAGATCGCTAATAACTTTAACACACAAAGACACTGATTAAAACTTGCAAAGAAGCTCATATGGCATAATATTGACGGGAATAGATAGGAGTGCTTACCCTTCCGGTGTTATCCTGCTCGTTTACATCCATTCCAGTGTCCAACAGCTTTGCAGCAATTTCATCGTGCCCAAAATGACTAGCAGTACTCAGGGGCGTCTGTAAAATAATGCTTCGTAAAAGTAATGAAAAACACAAATTACTCCCCTTGTTTGCATATTACACTCAACAAACTGTGTAAATATGTAAATGCAACAACTGTCAATGTGTTTTCACGACAGGTTCGTGCCCTGCCGCTTAATGGAAGTTCAGAGATATTGTGTTTTAAACGTAGAGACCCAGCTGGGCATTGAACCCAGAACCTTCTGAATACTAGTCAGGTGCTCTTACCACTGAGCTACGGGGGCCCCTTGGCAGAGGAGCAGTAGGCAGTCTTTAGAGCCTCTAAACCCACTAGTAGCACTTGCCAGTAGGGCCCAGCCAATTGCATGCAACTGTAATTACTCTCCCATTAGGCCTCCCCCCTATTTCCTAAACACCATAAATGTGCTCGACCCAAACGTAGCAAACATGCATACAGGTTGTGAGTTCCACTCACATGTCCATACTTATCCTTTTTGATGGCATCAGCTCCATTATCCAGTAGAAGAGTGACAATGTGTGCATGAGAGCTTACCCAATGCAATGGGACCTATACAACAAAAGAACGTAATATATACGCACTAGATAAAATTAATACTGACGTACACGTTCCCCATACTCACCTGCATACACAATACTTCCTTCAACACACACATCCATCCATAATCATCACCATCAACCACGACATCTCACCTCAATCCAACAACCATCCTTATGTCCTTATCCACAATCATTACATACTTCACAAAACACAACACCCCACGCTACAACCAAATCCAAACCTTCACAGGAACATTACTCCCATAAAAATGCACTTCGCTCGACAAATCTCGCATTCACAAGCACAAACCAAGCAGAGTAATTCCGCGGTATTTTAAAGTAGAAGCTTTAGTACCCACTCACTTGGCCCTGATGATCTTCTTTGTTGATATTCGCCCCATGGTCCAGTAGGGTTTTCACAGTGTCCTCGTCACCACTCTTACATGCAAAGTGCAAGGGTGTCTGCAAAAGTTAACACTTGCAGTCAACTACATAATGAAGTCAATATTGCAATGGTTTGTTGCACTTTTTGGGCAATACTGCAGGAGAGTAGCCACACAATTTTATGTGGCAGAAAACGAAGAAAAGCTGAAATGAAATGTAAAAGTGCATGCAATACATCATGTTACATACTATACATAGATTATTGCTGTAAGGAATTTATTTCATACTTTATGGTAAAACTGTGTTGGTATCCTTGCAATTCTACATGTACATGCACACTATCGGTACTTTTTCACATGCATGCCTAGACCTTACATGTAAGGATGTGTAGCAGGCCTAATGTATGTATATATTCACTTACACAGGGTTAGTTCAGACTACATGTTTATGCTATAGAGTAACACTTGCATAATCGTAAGTGTATCCAGTGCAAAATGTAGGAGTTATAGTATTTCATGTGTACATCCCATAGACGCAAATTCCTCCACTGGTTATGTTGAGTACCATGAAGATATGTAAAACACTTCAAAGTTTATGTATCATTAAATTTTATAGTAGGTATACTTCTTTCAGCTTTGGCAAGGTACACACACACATACCGCCCCATTGTTATCTTCAGAATCCACTGCCGCGCCATGTATAAAGCTACCGTCCTCAGCTCTATCTTGTTGGAGATGCTCTCTGAAGGGAGAGAAGGAAAATGTTTACCTCGTACCCAGGTCTTTCACTTTTTAAAATAAATCCTGTAAAGCAGGCATGGGTACAAGGTTGAAAGGTTTGATTGCTTAGTTTCTGCAGCTCAGGATGCCTATTGTAGCATAGTTACTATAAGTTGTAGTTCTACAGCTGCAGTTTGCTTGGCCTAAGCTGAGTTGTGTATTGTACGGGAAAGGTTCCTGGCTGGTTTTTAGACATGAAATGTCAGACTTGTTTGTAAAGCTACGGTAAGGTAGGGGTTTTACTACTTAGATTCTAGCTATTTTACTTTGAAACTGTTACATGTAACGTACACAAGATCACTCAAGGAGCGGTTATTATGTTCCATTTTGCCAAAGACTTTTTCATTACATGATCAGCCAGCATATAGCTAAATACCATCCACTATAGTGCACGTGATCATTTTCAACCTCTCCTGGGTTGAATCAATGCACCATTCTTGCAGTGGAGACAAAATGTACATGTACAGACTAACCTTGGGTCTAGCAGCAATTTCACTACTCTCGCACAGCCTCTACCAGCAGCAATATGGAGGGCAGTCCCACTCTCACAGCCGGCACCAACTTCCAGATCTATGACAAAGTGGGGCAGAAACATGAATGTAAGTTGTACATGTCATTCTACCTACTATATACATTTCTGACAAAATTCTTAAGGTACATTGTTTGTCTACAATTAAGGGTGTGTTTTACTGACTCAATTGAGCACATATCTAGCTGTATTTTCGCATCCCACATTTACACGCACAGTGGTGAAATGCTTGTTTGTGATCGTGTGTCTGTTTGTTTGTTTTTCCAAAGAAAAAATGAGGGTTGAACGATTACTACTCATATTAAAAATGCAATCTACGTGTATTAGTAGCAAGACACCATACAAGGTTAGATACTGAGACCGAGTCTCTACGACGTTTAGAAACCCGAGGGGGAGGGGTGAGAATAACGCAATAGTGATTGAGGCGGAGTTGAGGTAACTATTGTGTCATTCTCATTCCGACTGCAAGGGTTTCAAACCGAGTAGAGACGAGGGCGAGTTGAATCTAACTGGGTTAGAACCGACGGATGACGAACGGAGCGACATGGAGAGCAGTAGAGAAGCTAAACATGCGTATTCGGAAGTGATTTCGCCAAGTCTGCTGGCAAGCTTGCGTGAACCCTTACCCGGTTTGTTCTGCCGCCACAATTCAAGCTTGGAATTGGCGACAACTGGGAAGGTCCTTCTGCTGGAGTCGGCTTTGAAACGATCTGCGATTAAGATGATTTTCTTTTGAAAGCATCGCAGCTACTTGGCGCCAAAGGAGATGAGACGGCCATCGGCTCAAAGGAGAGACACTTCGCAATGCTGAAGTGGATAATTTGCTGCTGTTGGCCAGCCAGGCATTGGAATCAGGTACAGAGAACGCCCAACCTGGCACTAGCAAGGGTCGTTTCTCATCCCTTGCATCGTCTACTAAAGTTCAGGAGGTGAGAAAACAGGGTGTGCCCAAGAAAACTGCTGCACAAACTAGTTGGGCGGGAAAGGTATGGGCTGATTGGGCAAAGCAGCGGTTGATCAAGCATTTTGTTGATGAGGAGGAAGAGAAATGTGAGCTTTGTGAAGATTTCTGCAATGAAAATATGGCTACCTAAGCTTGTTTTGGAGATGCGAAGGAGAGATGGTGACCACTATCCACCCGATACCCTTTATGGTATATGCACTGCATTGAATCATAGCCTAAAGAGGGTCAACAGAGCTGACACAAAATATTTTCACTGATCCTGGGTTTATCTGCTTTAAGGAAACACTTGACGCTGAGATGAAGGCTTTAAACGCTACTGGCAATTATCAGCGTAAAGAAGCAGAGGTTGTTAAACCACACCATGAGGATCTCTTTTGGGAGAAGAGACTATTGGGAGACCACTACCCAAAAGTGCTTCTTGATACCATGGTATATTACATTGGGCTGTTTTTTTTTTGCTATCAGAGGGGGAGAACATTGTCGTTTGTGGCATAACAGCTTCGCCATTAGGTGAAACACCCTATTTATGTTTCACTGAAGACGTTTCGAAAACAAACCAGGGTGGGCTACTCCATCGCAAAGAAGGTTCCTAAAGAAGTGATGCACTGTCCTAATAATCGTCCTGAAAACGCATTTTATCTCAAGCCTTTGGAGAAACCCAGACCTGATTGCTGGTATACACGTATACCTTAGGGGCACATTATGTCACCTCGTACGGTTAGCCGCCTCTTTGAAGAAGCTGGAGATTGTGGTCACTCCACTAATCATTCCTTAAGAGCGACTGCAGCTACATGCATGTTTGATGTTGGTATTGATGAGCAAGTAATCATGCATTGCACTGGACACAGCAGTGCAGTTGGTGTTCGAAGCTATAAGAGGACTACAGACAGTTTAAAGAAGACTTCAGAGGTCATGCCAGTGTTCACTAAGAAGGAGAAGCTGGACTCAGAACCATGTGAGGCTAGCGCGGTCGTAGAAAATAAGGAGAACAAGCCAATGGGAGCACCTAAAAGCCACTCTATAAACTGTGCTGGTGCATCCAACTTTACTGTTTATTTTAACTATTGAAGTCATTGGGAATTCCTAACTTCATGCAGTTTAATTCAGATTGTAAACCCTGGTTGTTCACAAACTGCTTGTACTAACAGTCATACCTTTCCTGAACTTTTAATTGCTTTATGAAATCATAGTGATCTATATTTCTTCACAGTGATATAAATTTAACTTAGATACCTACAGAGCAGTTACTATAGGATTGAGACACTGCACTGTAGTAAGGAACATCAAACAGAACTATTCATTAGAGCACTCACAGAGAGCCATTCCACATAGCCCCCAACCTAAAATCCTTGAAGATGAATGCCTGCAACTGATTGACATTGTTTATATTCCGCTAGAATGAAGGACAGACTAGGCACATGATTCTGGTCAACTGGAGGATTTTGTTTTTTCCGTGCAACTGGGTTGGATAATAATGCTCATTACTACTACTTCTCTTGTTAAATTAAAGAATGATTAGTAGCGTAGATGCTACTCACTATTGAGTCTGGTTGTCTAGTAAGTAAAAAAATAAAATTACATAAACATTTTGCCCTCTCATTGTGAGAGTAACTAATCTGATGGCTACAAGTCATTGACAGGCCTCTAGTTCAGTACTTCAAGCAAGCACAATGCTACTAAACTTTGAGTGTTAATGGAGTTTAACCCTAAGGTTAAACCGAGTTAATTGGTGACGGTCAGCGCGCGTTCAGGTCTAGGTGGTAGTCTGCGCGAACGCATCCTGCCACTTCAGCCAGTTCAGCTCTGCTAGTGCTGAGAAAGAAGACAGGAGAAGTAGAGCATGCAAGAGGGCTAAACGTCATCTTAGAGTCACCGGAAAGTGGTCAGAGTTTCGCAATGAGTCAGGAGACACAGATGGAGGCCGCCGGTGGAGGCCGCCGGATAAGTGCAACAGGGGACCCCGCGCTAAGCTAGCTAAGGCATAGACAGCCAGCGGCTTACAGCCACCATAGCCATATGGAAAGTATGCAAGCCACGGACAAGAAAAGGGCCAGCTAAGTACCAGGGCCAGCTAAGGGAAACTCCGGGGCCGGGACACAGGCCAGCTAGGCGCCAAGAAAAGAAGGAAATGGCTGCCAGAGTTTGAATGGCGCGAAGAAGCAATTGGGGGAGGCCACTGGGGAGGCTGCACCAGATAGGGCGCCTGTGGGGCCAGGCCAGTTAATCAGGCAACCAGACCTCGCGAACTGCCGCTAAGCCAGTCACTAGGCAAGCTAGCATGCTGGCCAGAAAACAACCAAACAACCAAAAAAAAAACAGGCCTGCGGGCTTATATCTAGGCGACGCCCTTCTACCACTGCCACAGAGGCTTGTGGATAAGATATCTCGCCTTGAGTTTGTCGTGATGTCTGAGCTTCTTCCCGAGTATTGGCTGGCGGAGGAAGCCTCTGAAGCACGGTGTTGTCATGCCAACACCAGGCGACGCTGCATCCCCGTGACGGACATACTCACAAGGACCCAATGCTTTGCCTCCTTGGCAATTGTGCTTTCCCGCAACCACCCGGAGCAAACGTCCGACCTTCTGGCATACCTGAGCACAATTGTCCGCTGCCACAAAAAGTTCAACGGGCTCGGTGGGGTCCAGTACGATGCCGTATTCCGCCGGCAGGCAGCCATCACGCGAGATCTCAACTGGGGAAGAGTTAACCCGACCCTGTATAGCATCTGCTTGGCAGGCCAGGCCAGGCACCTCATCCGCTATAGGATATGCCTGAGTATCAACCATGCATCAGAGCAATGCCCGCAACCACCACTGTTCCTGCTGGCTCCAGTCGCCGCCGGGGGCCAGCCGCCGTACCCAGGGCTCAGACACAGTTCCTGCAACTAGATGGGAAGGCCATTTCAAGCTGGGCAGGTTTGAGAGTCGTAAGCAGTAGAAGACTCACTGCAGCCAAAGAGACACTTAGTCACAGCAGCAGTTAACCAGCATTTATGCAGTGTAGCCAGGCTAGCAGTGATGGCATAGCCAGGTACATTATGCAGTCAAGCGAGTATTGGCCTTCCGGCCATGCTATTAATCATCATGGTGTCAAACAGATGGTCATTTACATTTGCTTTTCCGTCAGCTTTTTGGGAAGTGGTAGGTAATAGTAAGGCTCATCTGCCTACAGCCTCGGCTGTAGACGTGACCGGGGGCTGGTTCCGCCCCCTACTTGTAGGCGCTTCTTCGTTCTGTACGGTGGGGCTACCAGTATACAGCCAAGCTTGTAGCCCTGGACCAGGCAGGTGGAGGACGATCTGGGCAGGGGGACCCACGTCTTGATCCGATAACCACGTCTCTAAATAGGCTGGAGCGGGTGGCACTCCTGCAAAGACTTCCGGACAAGGCCTACGCAGACTACATTCCTCACAGGCATTGTCAATGGCTTCCGGACAGGCTTCAGTTGGCGGCAGGCAGAAGCTGAAGCCGGCGCGCAAGAGCATGAGGTCAGCAGTAGAACACCCGGAAGTTGTACAGAAGTACCTGGTAGCGGAGGTAATGTAACATGGGCCCATTCGCAGTGGGTGAAATCAAAGCCCACATTAGCAGTCTTGGCGTAATCCCCAAGAAAAACAAGCCGGGCAGCTGGCGATTGATCTTGGACCTCTCCCATCCCGAAGGCTTCAGCGTCAATGACGGTATCAGGAGGGAGGAATGCTCCCTCCCTCGCATGCGCTGGGGTGAAAAAGTGTAATTTGATGCCGCATTGTCCTTTAGCCTGCGCTCAGCGCCAAAAATCTTCACAGCCATAGCGGACGGAGTTTGCTGGGGTCTGAAGGTGCAGAGAGTCCTGTCCAACTACATCACAGTGGGCAGCCCAGAGTCACACAAATGCAGCTATAACTGCAGTATGATCGACAGCACCCTAGACAAACTGGGCCTTTCTCACGGAAAAAGACAAGAGTGAAGGCCCTACCACCAACCTGGAATTCCTGGGCATCATGCTAGACACGGTCACCCTGGAGGCACGCCTTCCAGTGGCCAAGTTGGTGCAGTTACGTCTAATGTTGAAAACTTAGGAAGGGCAAAAGTCGTGTACCAGGGAGGAACTGCCGTCTCTGGCGGGTCAATTATAGCATACAGCCACAGTGGTACACCCCGGCCTCACATTCCTGCGTCGACGTTTCGACCTCTTGAAGCACACCAGGAAACTTCACCGCCATATAAGGCTGAACAAGGCGGCTCGTTCTGATTTGTTGTGGTGGCAGACGATCATCACATCCTGGAACGGCGTCTCCATGACGGCAATGAATTTGAAACCTGCAGACGATACTGTAGCGTCAGATGCTTCCGAGGTTTTGGTGCTTGCAGGGGTAAATAGTGGATCCAGCTATAGTGGCCTCCCGAGTGGGCCGCGAAACCGATCGCGACAAGAGAGTTAGCCCCACTGGTGATGGTGTGCGCAGTGTGGGGTAGAAACTGGAAAGGCCAATGCATCATGGCCAAGTGCGACAACACAGCAGCAGTCAATGAGGGCATCAAGAAAGTCCAAGTATTAGGTTTGGCCACAAGTACGAGGCTGCCAATCACCCCATCCATCATTTGAAGGGTTAGAGCACTGTGGTCTAGGATGGATAGAGATCCGGACACGATAATGCAGTGGGCAGCCTGCACAATGTGCTTTTTCGGATTGTTTAGAGCAGGCAAGATTACCGAGCCAGGGCAGGCAGCATATGAAGCCACTCGCCACATGAGCTTCAAAGACTTAGCAGTCGATAGCCTGGTAGCGCCGACTTTCATTCGGATTAGGCTGAAGTTTTCGAAGATGGACCAGAGGGACAGACATCTTTCTGGGACGCACAAATGACGACTTTAGCCTCGTAGCCAAGTGCATTAAATAGGGGAAAAGTGTGCCTGGTATCCACTGCTTGTGCATACACTTAATTTTCCGGAATTCCGTGGCGATAGGATACCAGCGTGGCATGTCCGTGGTATTATGGCATCAATACCGAATACGCGGCCGTATTACCAATTGTGCACGCGATAATGGCTGCTTGTACGGAGGACTTTGATCGCTCACTCTTTACGTCTTTCCATGCTTTGGATGTGCAATGATGACACTGAAACTCAAGCAGAGGGCATCCGTGAAGTCCATCTACGAAGAGAAAGACCTTTTTCTTGAGCTCCCAACTGACTTTGGTAAGTAATTGTGCTATAAAGTTCTACCCTTCGTGTTTGATGTGAAGCTTGGAAGGCTAACTGTCAATAGTACTAACAGACTAGGCATGAGCAAGTTCAACGGGAATCTTTACTGCCGCAGTATATCTGTAGTAAATATTCTGCGTGGACGACATCATTGTACAAGTCCAATAATTGTGACGACATCACTTAATACAAGCCCACTGAAATTCACGCGGACTTAGTGCACTAATTACGTGCATGCTTGAACAGTTCAAGTTAACAGATGGCCGAAACCTGACAAAGGAACGATTTACAGGGGGCGCTTGAGCAGCTCTACATAGGTCTACACAGTACTAACTACACAAGCCATAGCTTACGGATTGGAGCGGCAACAACGGCAGCTCAGATAGACGTGGAAGACTCGACCATTCAAGCACTGGGTCGTTGGAACAGCGACGTGTTTAAGAAATATGTGCAACTATCAAAGGACTTTCTGGCGTGGCTATCGGTATCACTCTCAGGGCCGGAGATACAACCGGCCACATAGGGATGCAGTATTATAGTGTGTTTTTCTTTGTCTTATGGCTGTTTTGAGGCAGCGGCGGCGGCAGCAACCATCAAGTGGAACTGTCACTCCGTCAGACGCGAACGCATAGGTGCGTTTAAGTTGAAGGACCGAACTTTGGTAAGCTTTGGGAGAAGTGGAGTTCCTTCCATGGACTGTGCGGAGCAGCTACGTCCACACGGACTACTTGCTCCCAAGTAGCAGAACAAGCAGGAGGGCAGCAGCGATGATGAGAGCTCAGAAGCCTCAGTTGTAATTAATATTACTAAGGCAGGGAAGGCACCTGATCCCCAAGCACCCTACTGCAGCTAGGCTCATCCTCACTGCTAGTGGTCCGGTATGTCGGCCAAATCAAAAGAAGGAGATCAATTAATGTCTAGTAAAACACACGGGATGATCCTGTGCTATTGCTTTACCAAATTCAAAAATCTCCACTTGCCTGTTAACCCTTTATACCCCGTATTGCGCATGCGCATTACGTCAGTCAATTATCAGAATAATTTAATTACGGCACGAGGACGGTAGTATGTTCGGTTTATGGCTTTGTAACGAAAGACGGGGGATGAATTGGACTAAACTCTCAGCAGAACCGAACAGATGAGCTCCTAAGCTTTCATTTGATGTCGGATTCAAGCATGATTGACGGAAGGAAAGTGCCAAGCGGCAGCGGATTTTCGATACCGAACGATAATTAAATATCATTGCCACTTACTCTCTGGGAATGACGCCCTGAAGGACAAGCGAGACGTCCATAGACTTGTAGCTGTATTGTAGGAGACAGCTAGCCATATTTTTGAACTGCTACTGCTGTACAATAGCCTAGAATTCTGCTCTATATTGTATCGGTTCGTGAACAGATGTTATTCATTGCGGATTTTTTCGTGATCTGCCTGGATAAGTCCCTGAAAATAGTGCTAAAATGAAAGAATCTGTCCGCTTGAGCATCACTAACCACAGTGGGGATCTTCCTGGAGCGTCGACCACTTTCCGGTTGAGTCTCGATCATATTCAATGACGTGTACACACGTCTACGGTAATTTGTAGCATGGCAGCCATACAAATCAAAGGTACCGCCTACAGTTTATATAGTGTAGAAGTGTTCTAACTGCCAGGCGTGTTCTAACTTCCAATTAGTGGTAGTTAGAACATGGCAATTAGGGAAGTTAGAACATGGAAGCTGTTGCAGCTGTCACAGTGCCTTTGATGTGTATGGCTGTCATGCTACAAACCAGCTAAACCACCCCCTAGACGCGTTTACCAGCAATACACTCGACAGTTCCAGGTAAACCCCTCGGGCTTCGCCCTCGGGGTTTACCTGGAACTGTCTCATGTATTACTGGTAAACGCGTCTAGGGGGTGGTTTAACTATAACGTAAACGTTCAATATTTATGACGTGTGTAGACGTCTACGGGGTTTAAAGGGTTAATTAATTAATTAAACTACGTGTTTTATTTATAAACTAGGACTTATTGGCTTCATTTTGGGATATTTTCACAGAATTATAGCTTCAACCATAAGAGCAATATATATGCTTGCAGTTCTATAAAATTTGTTACATTACGCGCCATGTAAGTGTCAGTAATTCAGTTATAGGAAGCCAACTCAGTAACTTCCTGCTGGTTAGATAAAAAACATTTCACGACCACTCCCAGCTCATGCTACAACTTATATGTATCTGAGTGCGATTAAAGCAATGTTATTCTTTGTATGTCAAACTCTTTTACATAGACGTACAGTCAACAACATAATAATCATAACAGAGGCTACACGTGTGCATAAGCAGACGCTGGATACTGAAACAAGTCTGACATTTCACGTCTAAAAATACTCTTTTCTAGTACAATACGCACAACTCAGTTCAGGACAAGCCAACTGTAGCTGTGGAACTAGTATTAATAGGCACTTTGTGCGCTTCCAGTTTGTAGCTCTAATTTGTTATAAAAAACAGGATCTTAATGTGGTGCCTACCAATATCTCGCTAGTAACGTATGATGTAATATATTGTACACGTGGACGCACAAACAAACAGATGCGGAAAACGTAATGAAATCGATATTTATGCATTGTGCTTTACGCGCTTCGGCTGTAGAAAAAAGTTTCAACTCTGGCCCCCTCAAATAATCTCCCAAAGACTACCTCCCATGTTGCAGATGGAAAATCACATTTTTTTACCTGCACCATTCAATATCAGCATCTTCACCACACCTTCATAAGTGTACTGAACAGCATAGTGCAGAGCAGTGAGCCCTTTCTTGTCTTTCATATTCACACTTGCTTTCTGAGAAAGTAGCCAGGCCACTTGTTCCTCGTTACCATTCCTTGCGGCCTACGAGGGAAAAATAAACTTTCAATAGTCCGATTTGAGCCAGTTCCTAACTTACACAGCAGGGCAAATAGCTACATAAGACTACCGGGAATTTTTAATACAACCGAAAGATTATTACATATTATTGGCCATTGCTGCTTCAGAATGAAAGTCAATGCTGGGCTCAGTTGCGCACCACAGCTAAAATTAAAGGTGTGTGTATGGTTGGCAAGATGTAGGGATGGTAATTCGTGAAAGAGTTCTGTCGTGTCATTCCTATTTTGTTTGGTCATTTTTTTGCAATTCAATCCCTACATGTTCTTTCATTTTTTAAACGATTTTTCTAAAGCTACGTGTCATTTGCCATTGCTGTGTGCTTGCTAAGTTTATTAGGTTGAGTTCAATATGTGACCGGATTTGCGAAAAGGGACCATATCCCACATTTTATGAAAATCGAGGTAGCGTCAGTTTCGTAAACTGTACCTTCTGGCGGGGCTGTCTACGAAATTTGGTGGTGATCGGACGCTCGGTTCCCAAGATACAGCCCGAAACGCTAACGCATGACGAAAACTTACGTTTCGCGTAATCGCAATGTTTTGACGTTGCTACGGTATATCGCACTTCCGTATACTATCCGTATCATAAACGCGTTTAGTACGTAGCTTCATCAACCTAGCCGCCTTACCTACGGTAAACGGAGACTCTGTAAGTTAAAGAGAGTGGAGAGCAATGAAGGAAGCTAGCAGACTGTGTATAAAGGTACCGCTTGCTGTAACAGCGTTTTGTACACACATAGCAACGTGTTCCGTATACTAACTTACCACAATAATATGGCCGTGAGTATGGACTGATAGCGCCCTGAAGGCAGTAGAGTCAGGCTTCATGCTTTAGTTTCTTGTAGCCTAAGGTCCTGTGGACCCATTCATGCCATAATCGTACTTTGGCTGAAAACTTACCTTGGTCACTAAAATGCTTTATAACTCGAAATCAATAATTGCGGGATTGCGAAAAGGGACTATCCCTTTTCGCAAATCCGGTCACATATTATATAAATTTCAAAGTGGAGAATTCACCATCTATAAAAGAGACACCCTTGGTAGCTATATGTACAAGAGCATATACATGTTATGGCTTCCATAGATTATGTGTTAGGTACTTTCTTACTGCTTATTTGATTCCTATTTTGATAGCAGCAGCAAAGTGGCTTCCTAACTACATGAGGTAGATACTTTCCCACTGTTTATTTGATTCCTATGTTGATTGCAGTAGCAAGTGGCTATAACGAATAATGTTGTTGTTACTGAAAACTGCAATGCATGGCTTGTCCCTGCAAATACAAACAACATCACAATGTACAACAATAGTAACAAGGTTTAGTGGTGTAGTGGTGTAAAAATTTGGGTTTATGCCGAGCAGACTTGGCCCGTTCCCAGCGACAACAACCAATACCAAAGGTGCGGATTGACTCCCGTATTGGACGTGGACATTGAGTTGTCCCGTGATTTGCATTGGTTCGTCTGTGTACGTTTTCAAAGTGAGCTTTGACTTGTGCAGTGTCGAGTTGGGGAACATTTCCTTTCGAGTAGTTTCCGAGATAATTGACACCGCTGCTCCTGTGTCCAGCTCCATTATCAGCGATTTGCCTTCCACTTGGACTGGTATGTGGACGGGGTTTGAAGCGGGTTCCTTCAACTTGATCAGGTGAAACTCCTCTGTTTCAGAATCTGTGGAGTCTGCCGTCTCACGCTGCACTAGGTTCGTGCCGTGAGGTTTCTTGCGATACTTTTTAACCGCTGGGTTGCTCTTGGCTTGCGGTTTTGACCTACAAGCCGGAGCGATGTGGCCTTTCTTACCACAGGCATGGCATTCAGCATCCTTGAACCTGCATTCGGGGGCTGTATGGTTCGTTTTCCCGCATCTGTAGCACGGCTGCTGCTTCCCTTGGCCATGGAATTGTCGACCGCTGAGTCTCTTTATGGCCGGCTCTTCGCGTTTAAACGAACGAGTATTATGCTCAGCAGTTTCCATACCCTGTGTGAGTTCCATAGCGCTGGTTAGGGTGAGCTCGGTGTCCGTGAGTAGTCGTTTCTGGATCGCTTCGTTGCGTAGACCGCAAACAAAACGATCGCGCAGAGCGTCTTTGAGGTAGTTACCGAACTTGCAATGGGTTGCGAGCTTTCGGAGAGCGGCGTCGTATTCCGCGATGGACTCTCCCATGGCCTGGTTGCGCTTGTGAAAGTGGAATCGTTCCGCGATCACAGCCCTCTTTGGTTCGAAATGCTTTTTCAAGGCAGCGGTGATTTCACCCAGGGACTTGTCCTTAGGAGCATCGGGTGCGAGAAGGTCGCTGAGGAGAGTGTAGGTAGATGAGCCGATTGCGCTCAAGAGAATGGGCACTTGCTTGGCGGCAGCGACAGTATTTGCTGTAAAATATAGCTCGGAGCGTTTGAGGTAAGTCTTGATAGACGCCGCATCCGGATTAAATTCCTTCAGAGTTCCGAAGGTGCGAGTTGCCATTGTGGGCAGTAGGCCACGATCCTCGTCGCCACTTTGTGATATTGTTGATTGCAGATAATATTCATTGCATTTTGAACTCTCACTGAAGTACAAGAACAAGCTAGACTATTTATACAAAACCCAAAGAGCACGGAATGTTCTAGAAGTAACAGGTATATACACTAAGCAAGGAAGTAATAACAAAAGACAGGCAATAAGATAAGTTATAGTTAAACCACCCCCTAGACGCGTTTACCGGTAATACACGAGACAGTTCCGGGTAAACCCCGAGGGCGAAGCCCGAGGGGTTTACCCCGGAACTGTCGAGTGTATTACTCGGTAAACGCGTCTAGGGGGTGGTTTAGCTGGTTTGTAGCATGGCAGCCATACAAATCAAAGGCTACCGCTGCAAAAGAACCGCTTACGCAAAACGCTCGTGAAATCTGATTGGTCTTGCTATGGTTACGGTTGCATGGAAACTGCTTACGTAAATCAGTTGTGAAATCTGATTGGTTGAATGCTATACTAAATTAATTAACGTCCTGAGAGCTATAGCTAACGGTACTAGCCAGCAGTTAGAAAATGAGTGAGCAGTGTATGATTTCGCCTTCGTTGCTAGCTCGCATAGAAAGTATTGACACTAAGAAGGCTCCAGATCTATTCAAGCTCGGAATGAGTGACTGGACTTATTCCGACAGCGAGAAAGAGAATGATGACTTTCAGCCACCAAAGAAGCGCCTGAAACTACCTACTTCTTCAAAAGGGAAGCAGCGCTTTACTAAGATAGTTTCTTCAGCGGAACTGGAGTCTATTTCGAAGGGATTTGTCCCCTAAAACACCGAAAAGAACACGAGGTGGGCAATTTCCAGTTTCAAGCAGTGGATTGTTTCGCGAAATCAGCGTTGCGCTGTGGGCGAGACTATCGATGTTAACACAGCCTTTGGCACTTGTTAACAGGCAGAATGTGACCCCACCTGAGGTTCGGCCAACACAGCCTTTGGCCGGACCAGTGCAGTCAACCATGCTGCAAGCATCCAGTACAACTCATAATACCTCCGTGGTGCCATCAGCCCTCTTTGGTTCACCCAAAAATTGTACTATTAATGTGCAGGTGTTTAACCAGGCATCGATTCAGAACTTTCAAGGCATGAGCACTTCAGTCACTGTACCTGTGGACACTGATGACATGTTTGTTGACTCAGTTTTGGCCTCAAGCAACATGCCTTTGTAAAACCTTCATTCATCTGTTTTGAGTTTTTGTAAAACCTTCATTCATCTGTTTTGAGTTTTTGTATTTGTTTGGTGACTATGCAAGTGTTTTTGCTGCCGTGTTCTAACTGCCCTAATTGCCGTGTTCTAACTGCCCTAATTGCCATGTTCTAACTACCACTAATTGGAAGTTAGAACACGCCTGGCACTTAGAACACCTCTACACTATATAAACCGTAGGTGGTGCCTTTGATTTGTATGGCTGCCATGCTACAATTTACAGGTAAAGGTGATAATCCAAAGTACCAGGAAATATTTACACACAATATTTACTACTAACACATTCACGTCTAAAGGTGAATACAAGTGTTACTTCCTAACAGAAGGGTAAACAGTCTTGAGGAAGTGGAGAATTCACTATCTATAACAAGACACCCTTGGTAGCTATATGTACAAGAGCGTATACATGTTATGGCTTCCATAGATTATGTGTCAGGTGGGGATGGCTAAACTTCGAGTCGCCAACTTCGAGTTCGAGTTCGAGTTGCAGATTTTTAACCTGTTTTTTGCGCTGCAGATGTTTAACCCTGCAGCTGTTTAACCCGTTTCATGCGTTTACTGTTAACTCTCTGCATGCATACATGTACATGCATGTGCAGATGTGCGTAGCTAGCTAGCGCTAGGGTTGACTGCGTTGACTGACGGCGTGTGCGTACAGTACTACTAAGTGTTTCCACTGACGGTACATCCTCACCAGAAGCTCAATCGTGCCGTCCGTCTCCAGCCCTCGAATCTCTGCTTGCAGAGCGGCTATATAAACTCTACTAACCAGGGAGCTGTAGTAAGCCTTACTTGATAAACTTGTGTAGTAGACTTACCCAGATCTCTGCCTGTTTCTGCACCAAGAGTTTGAAGACGGCATATATAAGCGCTAGCTGAAATTCTGAGTCCGTATGTCGTGATTATTGGGCGATTATTGGCCTCGTGGCGCTCGGCAATAATTATGCGCATGACGCAACTGGAAGTATTCCGCCCACATCAGTCTGTCGAGCGCGAGTCTGGTTCCCGCAAGAATTTCATCGAGCTAGCTGTTCGTAGGTCTACATGTCATAGTAGTTATACTCAAGGGACCTACATATCTGCCGCTAGGATTGAGATGCTGAGCTGCTAGTCTCGAGACTAGGATACAGCACTCCACGTCCGGTTAGGGCGGGGCCTAACTCGAACTCGAACTCGAACTCGAACTTTGTGACTCGAAGATTAGCCATACCCGTGTCAGGTATTTTCTTACTGCTTATTTGATTCCTATTTTGATAGCAGAAGCAAAGTGGCTTCCTAACTACATGAGGTAGATACTTTCCCACTGTTTATTTGATTCCTATGTTGATTGCAGTAGCAAGTGGCTATAACGAATAATGTTGTTGTTACTGAAAACTGCAATGCATGGCTTGTCCCTGCAAATACAAACAACATCACAATGTACAACAATAGTAACAAGGTTTAGTGGCATAAAAATTTGGGTTTATACTGTGTGGGAGGTTTAAAGGTGCAGGTAGGACTCTATAAGTCTATAAGACAGCTGTCCATGCTCTAAGTATAGGATAGATCACTGCATAGCGGGGTGTATGACCCGTTATCTACCGCGGGAAAAGTTATCTCCCGCGGAAGCCAAGGAAGTTCCGAGGGCGAAGCCCGAGGTACTTCCGAGGCTTCCAAGGGAGATAACTTTTCCCAAGGTAGATAACGGGTCATACAACCCGCTACGCAGTGATCTATCTATTTTGTACTATGCCTAAGTCATTCTAACAAGAGTTGGTAGATCTGTAAGAAAAGCTAGAAGCTTGAAAGGCTGCACCGTTCAGCACGATAGAGCAAGCGGGCCAACTAGCATCAAGACTCGATCGACGGAGTAGAAGGCTAAGCTACAGCAAGGAAAACATTCCCAGAAACTGTAGCAAGACTGAACTACAGCTAGGAGCCATAGTAAGTAACCATCCATCCCGAGCCTAGTGCCATTTGACACAAAACGGTAGGCTGGCAGCGTTACCACACGCACAAAAACACAGAATCTCAGCGAAACTAGAAAACAGTAGCTTACCGTACTTTTCCATATCACTTTCCAACGATTTATGAGTAAAATAGCCGCCATACGATCTGCCTAGGCTCCCCCAGCCACCAGCTACTGTAGCTTTCTCACCGTTTGAACGACTGGAACGGAACCGGGTACCGTTTCACGTAGGCAATCGGGGTATATTTTTTCCCGCGGTAGAATATGACCCGTTATCTACGCGAAATGCTGAAATCTGATTGGTTAGAATGACTTAGGTATAGTATAAGTAATAATTAGATACCAGTTGGCAGTGCATTACGGGATAAAGTTAGCACGCGAGGACAATTAAGTAACGGTCGAGGGCGGATAATGCGGCGAGTGTATTATCGCCCTCAACTGTTACTTAATAGTCCGAGCGTGCTAACTAGTCCCGTAATGCACTACCAGTGGTATCTAAAGTATTTGGTTCTCTCCCTGACCAGAGACAGCGACAGTTATGTTGGGCGTTATTTAGAAAAGTGTGCACTACGCAATTTAATGCGCAGTTATGTGATCGATTTTGAGACTTCTGAATCGTCGAAGGTCACACTAACCACTAACTGCCAATTACTGTAGAAGGTCACAATAACTACTAACTGCCAATTACTGTAAAAGGTCACACTAACTACTAACTGCCAATTACTGTAGTTAGAGCATGATTACGCTCTAACTACCCTGATTGGCAGATAGAGCATGGTTAAACAACGTTACACTGAGTTAACAGCAGAAGGGTCGGGGCCAACTCAGAAAAGAGTTCTATGGAACCCGGCATGAATCTACTGTAGTTACGGGAAGTCACACGCTCATGGCACACTTTTGATGAGCTGCTGCCTTGTGACATAGCAGACTCTGTTAATTTGGTTAGAGCATAGAAAACTTATATTGAGTAGCTGCAAACCCACAAATGAGAAATTATTCATGACAGTACAAGCCACTAAATTAAATTAGATGGTTTCCGTTTACAGGGAACTCACTGAGGCTTCATCACACAATGCCATTAGCTAACTATAACATAGACATCTTTCCTAGAGCATAGTATGAACCTCATTGAGCATGGCTCCGTGCATGCACAGCCTGTAGTCTCCAAGCCAGCAGCCATGCACGCACTAACTTGATAGTAGTCTATAGCTAGCTGCACACACAAATAATTATTATTTCTTTACAAGGCATAATTATAATAGGACCTATACATAGTTGAATATGAACTCTTTCTGATCACTGCACGCACCACCGATACTTTAGTATAATGTTACTATAGTAACAAGTGTATGGAATAATTTTCATAGAGTATAGTAAGAATCCCATAGAGCATAGGAAGCTGCCAGATTAAATTCTTGCAGTTAACCTGTACTAAATAACTCAGAGCATGGGCAGCTATGTTCTAACTAGACCTCGACTTCGCCTTGACCTAGTTAGAACATAGCTGCCCCATGCTCTAAGCTATACATAGTTAAACCGCGCTACCTGCTGTAGGGAAATTTCACGCATCACAGACAAAGCGGCGTCCGTTTCATCATCTGTCTCCTCAGGCACTTGTAGCAAAACGGTCATCTCCTGCTGCTCTTCCTCAACGCTTGGCGTTGCGGAGCGGAATTTGTTCACAACCTGGCCCATTTTGTAGCTAGCTACGCACATGTATCATGTATAGACTCGCAATTACCAATTATTAAAGTGTAGTCACGTGCGCAATCACTGGTATTAAAATATAAAGGAGCCAAAAGTCTAGCGAATCAGCCCTCGCATGAAAAACTCGAGGTGCCAAGTGTGACGTGTTATACAGGAAGCTACAGGATGCAAGTCAGTGCTGGCCCTGCCGGGCTCAGTTTGGCACACCACAGCTAAAATGAATGGAGTGAGGCCGCAATTCTCCCATATCACAATACTTTCTGCTTTTGAGCTGCTCAATATGGGGTTTGTTGCATAACTCAGTGTGCATGCCGGCTATTTGTTTCAGCAGCAGGATAGCTATACACATCGCAAATTTCTTCAATTCCGACCCAAAGCTCAGCCAAAGTTTTTTGGTGGCAACATTTCGACTGCAGTGTTGTAGTCTTCTTCAAGGCATGACCAACACTGTAGTCGAAATGTCGGCAACTAAAGGACTTCTGCAGAATTTCCGGTTGGAATTGAAAAAACTTCGCGAAACTCTACTAGCCAACGGAGAGAATCTCTGAATAATTAGGATACACACAATTCAGTGCTTTGACTGACGTTCAAAAGTGTGTAGATTATATCCTCGGTCAGGTACAATTTATTACCTAATATAGACGTTATTATATTATAACGTCAGCCTCTTTATAAAATACATCATATGGCGTTATAAGAGCATGGCAGACTCTTCTTTTGCTATGTAGCTATTATTACAGAATCACAGTGAACCTTTAGCTATAAACTTTACAGTTTACTACATGTCATGGTGTCAGATGTGCACTCAAGAGCAGGGCCAACAAATATAGTTATAAAATTGTAATGTCTACATGTATAAATAGCCTTTTTCCCCTTCTCAAGCAAGAAGATGCAGTAAACAGTGGTCCATTGATTTCTCTAGATATCACTAACTACGTAGTGTGTTTTCAAAAAAGATTGCATTTGGATGAGCAGATGCCTGTCTGAACTTCTTGGTCTAAAACTTTACGTAAAATAGAAAATCTTATGTATAGCTATGTGTTACTCTTCTATTGGCATTGAGTATACATACATAGTAGTCTCCCAGTCGAAGGGTGAGACTACAATATTGGTAAATTATGGCTAATGGCTTCTAAGCTACCAATCAAAACAATAAGGCATGCATCCCATGCATCATAAACAAGTAGATCATAGCTATATACGTATGTCTGCTAGCTATGTCTACGTACATGTATGTGTACATTCATACCTTTGAAGTTTTTCTGTTACCTAAGAGATGCATATGCTGAGTGGGTGGATGCGGTTGAATAGCTGTGTCTACAATGGAGTACACCAAAACAGAAGCCAAGTATGTAGAGTCTGACGCCATATGATGTATTGAGGTCTGTTAGTACTTAAATAAAAAGCGCGGAGGATACAATGTACACACTTGTTTTTTGAACATCAGAGCACTGATTCAGAATTGGTGCTGAAATCTAATAGCCATCACTGAGGTAGTTGGGTAGTTTAGGGAGCAGCAGAAAGCGCTATTTTAGCAGTCTTTTTCAGTATGGATAATCTAGTTTGTTCACAGAAGGCAAAGAGTCTACTCCTACTCTGCTGCTGTTCAGCGTTGGTAGTCTTGACTGGTGTGAAAGCAGCAACACAGACAGAGGACTTGAGTGGCTTACTCACAGAGTGCTCCGGTATTCGTCCAAGATTTCCTCCACCAAAGTCAGTACTAGAAGTTGTGTATCAGTGAATGTACACAGTTATTCAGTGATACAGATATTTTATGTACATTAACCTTGAAATCTGCCATATACATACTGAAGTCCTCAAGTTTTTTTTTTTTTTGCATCAGAGTAGTATAACTTAGTAATAATCTCTTAAAAATAGAAAGTTTATTATAGCAAACACCCTGGGGAGGTGCAGTCACAATTATTGTTTGACAGTTGTGGCTCAGTAAATCCCAGGGTACTTGTGTAATGCCCATTTTTATGAATACAACCAATGTAATATGTTTTTGGAAGGAGATGTGACTGCTAATTACTAAAGCAGCAAGATCTTTAATTTGATGACCATGTGTGACAAGTGGTGATGCGTACACAGCTACATACTTGTATACCTCTTTAAAAAGAGGCAGGAAAGTTACAGACTTGACCCTTTTCACACTCTGCTATGACAATGTCATAATAAATTACATTATTTACAGAATTGAAAGAAACAGCTAACAATCACTGTATTATGTGTAACTGGTAGCCATAGCATCACACGTAAATGAATGTCACTTGAGTATGTCTTCAGCCTTCCTTTGTCCACAAACTTGCCTGTAAAATTAAATTGAAATCTTATGATCTATACACAGTGGCCGGGCATTGTTATGGCATACTGTGTAATAATTGGCTGAACCTTCATCTGTTGTGAGGCCGGACTCGCTAAGCCTTAGCAGCTTGCTAGTGCTATGGCTAGCAGCCACACAGTCTCCAGCCATCACTTTAATCACCCTGGATACCATTAATTGTACCACTGAAGCCAAACTTCACAAAGGGCAGTGTATATCTCAGACCATTGAAACACGTGGTCTTAGTAGATAAGTCACTAAGATACTGCCTGTAGTGCCTTTGCAGAGTATATATGGCTTTTGGCTGACCTCTGCCCCACCAATTGGCTGTGTCTTGGTGGTTTAGCCATATTAATGAGGATTATGTATAGGGCAGCTAAGCCATGCACCTCCGCCTCGTATTACCTTAGCTTATACAAGGTCTGCAAAGTATTTAATTCATGGGTGAATCGTGCGGGATTAATGAGGAATGCTTCTTTTCACTCGAAGTAGCTATATACAAAAATAATAAACTGCTGCCACTATTACTTCAAAAATCAGTTCACTGCTGAATTTAATAGCCTACTACAGTAAATTAAGGTTTCAGTACATGGTTCACAGCTGAAGAAATCGGAATTGAAAAGTGAATAATTGCATGGCTATGTATACAAGAGCCTGAATGGGCTGACGAAATAAGTGGAAATAATTATATATGACCCTCGCAACACCGTTGAAATGCATTTCAGGGGACACGGGACAATTCGTGCCATTGGTACAAAATTCTGAGTTGTTCCACTCTGTTTCCAGCCGTTTGAGGGCTACACTCATTTTTTTCCATATGACAAATTTCCATCTATGATCCGGTTTAGGACATCACTACAACATAATCCTCTTTGAAATAGCTGCATCAATACTTGCAGCGTAATAGTCAATAATGCCCTGTGAAAATTTAAGCGCGCACCTCTATAGCTGCTTCCGTAGCTAAAATACCTTATATATTGTTCTTTTGACTGTTTGAACTAGTTTTGCTTTTTTCCCCTTACAATACAGCACTCTAGCATGTTACCGAACCAGAATTCATGAGAGGGGGCCGTTTAAATTTTGTGAGCCACGACTTGTAAGAAACAAGACCATTCCGATGACAGGTAAGTTGTGTCTATACTCACAGGTAATACAATGTGTGCATGACTACAGTAATTAGGGATACCTTTTCTTTAGTTATAGCCCATTGCTAAGTTTCTAGAGGCCCTATAAATCAGCAACATAACTCCAAAAGTGCTGAGTCAGCTATATTAAGTGTGAACTATGCTATATCAGGTGTGAAGAGTGGCCACATGTAATAGTTAAAGGGTATGTTTTGGTGAGGGAGTTCATCCACTCACCCAAACTGTCCCTTAACGTATTTAAAATACATTGGCATAGCATTGTATGTGGCCTCCTTTGAGTGCTATATGCATGGGGAAAAGTTGTTGCCATGGTAATGTACATTGAAAACTTCAAAAGCAACCAACTACAGGTAGCAATGAGCTATAAATCTACTGCATGTTGTATCACCCTTCCACTCCACTTTAAATCTCTTATATCATTTCCACTCGTGATGTTGCAGTTTATAAGCCCTCCCCCTCAGGCTTAACCAGCAAAATCACTCGTAAGGGTGATACAAATAATATGTGAAGGGTTAGTCTTGTTACATGGAGCATTATTATAGTAACAATCCCATAGAGATATCATGAGAATGCTTATTATGCTAAATGGCTTATATGGAATATGGGTAGCTCTATGTTCTAACTAGACCTCAGCTCAGCTTAGCCTCAGCCTAGTTAACATACTTAGCTTCTCTTTCAAAAGTACCTATTGTGCACCTCGGCCTTATATAGAGCCAAGCTGCACACGTATGCTATACTCATTACATAGACCTTTTAAAAATATCTATGTTTCAAATTTTGCAGGGAGAAGTACCAACTACACTATTCTACACATCAACTCACCTGGAAGACTCAGAGATAAAACTTATGTCAACAGGTAATGCATTACGTTCTAGTAGTGAGTCTTACAAAGTGTAATTTGCACTTATTATTGAGTAAGCTGTTGCTATAACATAGAAAGAAATTGACAATGTGACTATGAACGTCATATTTGAATTTTACTGAATGTCATGTAGGTTACTGTGTCGTTGGAATGTGCAGTGCCCCAGCAACCAAGTTATGTACATCGACACTGTTGAACACAACATTGAACCCAAGCAACAAAATGATCTGTTTCAGGTATAGTTTACTACAATAACTCTTGCATTCATTACATAATTCTGTAATGTAAGAAAATTGAAAAGTTTGATATTGAATAATGTGTCCACGATAATTAGCATAAAGTATACTAATCTTTTGTTGTTTATTCTCCAAGCCTACAAATTGCAGTAAAAGAAAGCTGCCATATTGTGGCATGTACATATTAATGTACATTACCATGGCAACCACTTTTTCCCACGCTTATAGCACTCAAAGGAGGCCACATACAGGGATCATTGCTATACCAATGTACATTAAATCAGTTAAAGGTCAGTTTGGGTGAGGGGTTAAAATCCTCGGCTTTGCCTTGAACTTTAAATTCCCCTCACCCAAACTGACCTTTAACTATTACTTATGACATGTACAGCAAAGAGTTATAAGTGCACCTCAAACTGCAAAACACTTCTTTGTACACTTAGAATCCCGTGTGTATTGACTACCTGAAGCAGTACAGAGACTTTGGCGATGAAGTCAGCTGTGGTATTAGGGAGCCTCAGAAGGATCTCGAGCCTCGTCGCCTGATGTTAGAGTTTCGCTCAAACACAAAGTAAGCAAAACAATGTTTTACTTATGCATGTTGTGCACCCCATAGCTATAAATAGGCAGCTGTAATCAGGTTTGGTATGTGAAGACTTAAAAATAAGCCTAAACCATCCTTTTTCGTTGATACCAAATTCCAATCCTATTCCCAATTGCCTACTACAACCTTCCTTTTTTCCAACTTTTCCTACCTCCCATAAGCCCATCCGTATTATCAGTATGAACTCTAACACACCTCGGCACATGGATAAAAGGGTGTAGATGGATAAATGATACAATTATTTGTAGACAAAATACAGAATGAACTAAGATTTGGAACTGTAGCTAAGAGAACTCTAACCCTAATCCTAACCAGTAACCCAAAAACTGACCCTCATGTTATGTGTTTGCATAAGTATGAATAGACAGCTGTAATCAGGTTTCGTAAGTATGATTGTAAGTGATGGCTTTAGTTGTAGGAATGAAGATACTACCTTGTATGCATTTCAGGAAGTTCCACATAACTCTTTTCCAACCAATGACACATAATATGTGCCATGGGCTCCCATAAGCCCATATGAATTTATATGGGGGTTTTAATACTAGGCGTTAATACTTTGTACAGGCTTTTCTGCTTCTTTAAGCTGTTTCTTATGGTTGGTAAAGGGTTAATTAATTAGGCTTTGTATATAATGTGTTGTTCTTCATCTTTGTAGAGTTCGATTTCCAGGGTTCAGAATAAGAGTGGTGTGCTTTGATCCAGAACTGCAAGACCAAGAGGGCTGCTCGCTGGATGGCCTTTCTGGTAATGTATTAGAGAGCCTTCAAGTGCAGAAGAGAAGTATTCCGCCTCGAATCCTTTCAAAGAAGGATCTGGTAAGATCTAGTGAGCGGTCAGTGTGTCTTTTGTTAACGCAAAGTATTTGTGGGAAATACACCCACATAATTATGCTGTTGTAGTTACCAATGGTTCTCACTTAACAATGTGAAAACAATGAGGTAATCCTTATGTATCCACAACATCCTACCACACCTTTAGTTCCACTGTGAATCAAACTAGTCTTGACTTAGAAGATATTTGTGCTTAAAAATTATAATCAATAGTTTGATGTGTCTTAAGCTTAACCATAATAGAGTTAAGGTACAACATCAGACCATAAACACTACATGTGTATATAGCCTGAAGGTGTTTGTGTATACAGTGTACGTATTATGGCTAAAATGCATTAGGTCATACTTGAATTGGACTGTGACATCCCACCTGTCTACTGTGTTTAGTCTGTTGTATCACTGTAGTCACCTGGCAAGCAGCTGCACTTATTGTTTGTGTTCTGACTGCGTGAATCATCACATATAGCACTCTTGATTCCTATTAGAAGTACGCATCTTTCATTGTCACAGAAATTAAATGGGTTTTGGTGTTTTAAGTCCTCCATGCAATTCTACGGTATACTGTGATGCTACAGAATTAAAATGCAGAGGCAGTGAGACAAAGGTTTCAGTTTTACTTTACATCTGCTGATCATATGTGAGGTACATGTGTTCTCCTTTCAAGTAGATGGTGAGGTTGAGCAGGTTAGATGAACCCATGTAGTCATTTTGCCGCACCTATGAGAGCAATGGCTTATAGTCAGCTCTTTAAAAGGCATGCTTGATTGAAAGACAATCTTTTTATAGCTACCTAATTCCGTTATCCATTTCCCTTCTTGGCCCTGGAAGTGTGTGCATAATATATGCCCTTATGCAAATATTGTAGAAAGTTCGGGGACTCACACTAGTTTCGAATCTGCCTGTGTTGTGGTGAAAGAGAATACCCTAAGCACTGTGCTAACCACTGAACTACATGTGCTAAGTCAAAGATATGTAAACATTTGCTGACTATAATACACAATTTTAAAATGCAGGCGCCACACCCAGAGAGTAAAATATTTTGGACTGTAATGGTTGTTGGAATTAACTTGTGAGAGTCCAAGGTACAAAGCAAGGATTGCACAGCAAGTTTGATCCCAGTTTTTAATTGAATCCCATGCTCAACTTCAGTCATTCAATGATCCAGATGGGACACACTTGATATAATTTTTTCCTTTCTTCTCATTTTCAGGAAACTGCCTTCAACCGTAGAATTTTCAAACGATCGGTAAAATCACTAAAGCAAATTTCTGTGCCAGCAAATGAGCGTGTGATATATGACAAAGAGAAAGTTACTGTGAGTACTAGTATTATACATTAATCAACTCAAGCCAATACTTACATGACTGAATAAATGCAGTGTACATGGAAACCCTCTATTGTGGACACCTTGGAAACTGTCAAAGTGTCCTGCATAGAGATGTGTCCTCACTTTTGTATAGTATATTTAGGACATAGTAACATGTCCTTTATACAGAAGTGTTTTTATTTTAGAGGGGTCCTTTTTGAGGGGTTCCACTGTATGCCCCAATGTCTGCAGTGGAAAATTCTGAATTATGGGATTTGATATAGCCGCTTCCATGCAGTATCTTGGAAGCCACTTAAGTGTTTTCTTTATGCTATATGTTATCTCCAAACCCATGCCTTCCCTGGTACTTGCAAAAATAAGTTATAGTGGGGAGAGATTTTATCACCTGCACAACTGCACAACTGCAGAGTAGATGGCAGGTATACAGACATCTCTAATTCAGTTCAGTGACTATACAATTGAACCATGTGTACAACATATGTATAGCTGTATGTTATTTGTGCGTCTTTGCCGGGGATTTTTATAACGCTTGTGATAAAAATGACCAGGACTTTCTCACTTCACCTTTCATTTTATTTTCAGGAATGCGGGGAAGGCCTGGGTTCAAAGCTAGTTACGTACATGTATCTAGCTGATGCATTGTATGTACTTCCTGCAGTGTTGATATCGACGTACCTTTTTTCATTAGGTTGTTGTGAATGGCAGCATCGTAAAGTTCACTTTTGATGATATTACATCCTTCCACACTTACAATCAATTTGAGGGGGTAAGAAGCTTTTATAAGCTGAAGAAAAGGCTTGATTTCCGAGGATTTGGTGAGTAATAGTTTGACAGGATTTATCTTTTTCCTATGTTCCCACTTTATTCAGGTAATGAACTTTATTTATTCAGAAATACAATGGAACCACTGCACCTCTTAAAGGACATCATTAAAATAAGGACACTTCAATATTAGAGAGAGACTTTGCTTTATATGCCCTATTATTTTCCTGACTAAGTGCTGAGACACCGAAAAAAATATGTTGAGAAGACGTAGTTACTGATAATTAGAAATACAGTATACTACTCACGTACAGTACAGCACAGTAAAATATTGAAACATGCCAGACTGTTTTCTTGCTATATATGTAAAGGAGACTCTCTTAATAAGCTAGTGGAATTCATACCCATGTTTCTTCAATTCCAACAAAAAGTGGAGCAGAATTTCTTTCTGTTGTTGTCTGCCACTAATTTAACACAGTGTTGTAATATTTTACTCTCTCTGGAAAAAACTAAAATTCTGCAGTTAAAACATTGGTAACTAAGAGACTCCAACCAAATTTTGGGTTGGAATTGAAGAAACTTGGCTATTAAAACTGCCATAAAACTGACCTTTGCTCAACCAAAATGGCATAATTATGTTTGCCAGTGCTTTAAAACGAAGCTACCTATGCTTTTAACTGGGATTGAGTCTCAAAGTGTCTAGTGTGTTGAGCTAATGAGTTAGTGAATTTTAGATTTTCTGCCTTCTAAGACTAATTTTGAGTGGAATGCTGTCTAGAATATAGCTGATATTAGGTTAGTTTAGTTGTTGCTGTAGCAAAGATCCAGAGATATGAAACCTAATTGGTGCATAACAACCCAAAAATTAATATGAGACACTTACATTATTGTAGTGAGTAGTCAAACTGACTTTTGTTGATGCTGATGTCACTAATCTCATATTATGTTGAAGTTAAAAATTGTCCCACTTTACGATGTGAAAAGGATGCACATTTTCTACTCTCTAAACCATTTGAGTGTACTTCTGTTAGAATGTACCTGATATGAGGTTGGTTGATGTAGTTGCTGCTGTAGCAAAGACCCAGAAATGAAAGCTTTGTTCTGTACCACAAAAGATACAGGACTGAGTTTACAGCATTGTTTAAATTTTGTGCAATGATTTTCTGCAAAATTATGGTTGTAGTACTGAGGTGTTCCCATGATTGTACATATCTCATACAGTAAGGGAACTACTTTTAATTAGAGTACATAACATAACTTGTGGTCATAATCTCATCACGTATGTACTATTACTTGTAAATACAGGCTTGCTGACAATTATACAGTCAACTGGATACTACTTTATATACGGAGTTGATCCCATAGTAAGTTAATACACAACTACTTCCTGTATCAGCTTTTTTATTATTTAAGCTGCCATTAATCCAGTGTGCACAGGAATTGCTATCTAAAGTCACATGTGCCATAAGATAGGGAGGTTGTAGAGAGATAATTATGAGCGAGTACGCTTACATGCAATTCTCACACAGCGAGTAAAGGTAGCAAATCCACACTTCTAATTAATACTCTTTATAGCCATTTGTGTCGTAAACTTACCACCGAAACACGTTTCCCATGAAATATAGAAATACGCAGCTATATTTAGAAGTAAAAAATGACACAATTTTATCATGTGATCTTAGATATCAGGTCCTGTGACTTTCCTTCGTGTAATCAAAACAGTCGTGAGCCTGGGAATGAGGCTATTATGCTGATTTGGGTGTACGTTGTGGGTGCACATACCACAATATTGTGCAAATGAAATTTAAGCACAATAACCAAGTGCAGTTTAAAATGCCACATGCAGTTGTTAGAAGTAGCTAATAAATTATTGGATACAGGACCAGATAATTGAGTTCTGGCAATGAAGTATACGCAGATGGGTGGGTTCGAGGCAAGGAGCAGAGGTTATTGTGTCATATCCATACGCAATCATATCTGGATCTATTGGCGTGTACACCTTATGACCATTAGCCTGAGTACAAAAGTAGTGTTAGCTAATTAGCCCATTAACACATAGTAACTTATTGGATACATCATGCATAATTAACTAGTATGGAAAAACAGTATGGCATTCAAACCAGTGTCTGAAGTGTTCATAAAAAATGCGTAAAATATTAAAATTGCATTAGGTGAACTCACTCAAGAATATCAATTATGACTGAATTATCATGCATAAAGGTGAACAGTAGCACAAAAAAAATCCACTAACTAGCTACACTTTTTATGCGGGCCAGGTTCAAATTCTGGCTGTAACTCAGCAAGTTTTCCATCACATAGCTACTGATTGTGTCCTCAAGTATACACTTACATTATGCACAATGTTGCTTTTGAAACACACAGTTTCTGCCAAGCCCTGAGCAAGAGGGAGTAATCCGCATGCTACTAAAAGCCGAAGAAGAACTGATTGTAGATGAGGATTTCATCATTGAAGAAGACGACGATGAAACAAGTGAGCATAATATTTATCAGCATAGCTAAACACATAAATAAAAATCATTTTCCCACTTCCAAGAGAGGTATAAGACAGCATAACTGTTAAACCTTTCAAACCAGGTGGAAATGCAGTGAATACACGTATAATTACTCTGACTTTAAATACAGCAACACCTACTATTTAGCAGTACAGTTGTGATAGACTTCCACTAATTGAACAGGGCTCCAATACTACCTGTAGCAATGTATTGTTAGTACTGTTGCATTGTTCAGCCAGTACCACAGGCCTTCATGGAAGGTACAGGCTCTTACTATCTTGGGAATGGGGAATTCTATTTATGTGCTCTTGGTATAAAGTAGCAGGGTATTAGGCACAGTACGTACACACACATATATACCACTCACCCTTGTTACTTAGGTTACTAGAAGTCATTATGAGTCATATTGACTTCCCTTTGGGTAAAAGTCTGGTATGACTCATACCGACTTCCCTTAGGGTAAACAATTTTATCCAATCAGACTATCATGCATATAGCTACTGCTATGCATTGTGTAGCTGTACTTTACATGCATACATTCAGGCACAATATTATACATTCTGGCTTTATAATGGAGAAGCTGAGGCCGCTAAAACGTTGAGGTAGGAGGGGCTGCTTCAAAGAAGCGGATGGGAGGGGCTCAATACTGTCTTCCAGGGTAGGAGCTCTGAATTAACCCCTGGACAGGCGGTCCAATCGCACAACCGCATACCGAGGCAAGACGGCAAGTAAGGACAAACAGCCTCAGCTTCTTCCATTAATTATATATAAAGCCAGAATGGGAATCGTTGCTACGTGCTAGCGTTGCTATAGTTCGTGGCCCCCATGGACTGACCAATCAGATGGGATATATAACACTTACAGTACAGTTGTCATGGATTTATGGCAACGTAAACAAACCTCGTCCTCGGGCTATCGCCCTCGGACTCCGTTCGTTTACTGCCATAAATCCCTGACAACTGTACTATAACTATAACATATGCATTCTCAGGGGAGGTTTAAAGTAATCATTGGAACTACAATAGTGAAATACCATTAGCTATACACACTCTAATAATGAAATTGTACTAGAGAGTAGCATTATTGGGTTCTCTGTAAGTGATCTTGTGTAATTATAGCAGCGTTCAAAGTAAAACAGCTAAAGTGTGAGTGGTATGAACAACCACTGCCATAATCAAAACATAGTGCAAAGCTCACTGATAAAACACCACAAGCTTATACAACAGACCTCTCCATACTTATACATTTATACCAAGGTTTTCAAGAGGGTTTCCATCCATGTAGTGAGAGGGAATGAGAATAGTTGATACACCATATCAAGCTCATCTAAAAATATTTGGCCGATTAATGCATGGCCAAGTTGTAGACATGAGTGAATTGGATTACAATACGTTATTATGGAGCTAGCTACCATTCCTAACTTCAATGGTTGTCTTCACTTTGTAATTTGGGTCGAAGTGTATATATCACAAAGAGCACCAGCGAAAAATACCTTTGGTAGTCCATTACTGTGAGCCAGAAACACTCTTTATATCTTTATAAGGATACTATAAGCTGTGCATAACATCATACATGCAAATTCACCCCACATTTCAACTTTCTGTGTATATTGACTTCGTAGGTACTGGACAACCCGGCCCCCCTGGACATTCTGGTGCTCCAGGCCCCCCTGGGTATGCTGGCCGCCCTGGCCCCCCTGGCCCCCCTGGCCCTTCTGGCCGTCCTGGCCCCCCTGGCCCTTCTGGTCGTCCTGGTTCTGCTGGCTCCGCTGGGCCTCCGGGTCGTCCTGGTTCCGCTGGCTCTGCTGGGCCTCCAGGTGTAAGAGGTAATACCTATACTGCAGTAATAACACAGCTACAGTATGTTGAACAAAAAGCTTTGCGAGATTCTCACAAAACATTGTGAAGGGTTTGTAAAGCTAACATTGCTAACTTGTCATGCAATCTGAATCATTGAGCTGTACTTGAACACGTGAAATTATGCAAACCGAGAAGCTGAACTACTCTACAAAGCCATAATTAAATACTAATTACGCCACACTGAGCCATAAATGATTATGTCTGGGCCATAATATTGGCATGTATATGCCACAAACTTTGTGTAAAAAGTGAACACTTCGTGATTATTTCATGCCACAAACACTTTGTGGCACTTCGTGATGAGAGGACATTTGCAAAGGTTGGCGAACATTTTGTGAGCATCTTGCATTTGCAGCGTACTGTAGCTTTATAACCTTAGAAAGTGTTGCTCTGGCGTATTTAAGGTCGTTTGATTTTAGCTACTAATGTACTTTGGAGTGTCAAAAAATATTATAGTTACGTTCAGATATTAATTGGTTAGTTACTGGACAAAGGCAAAATTTCCTGAACTGCATTTTCATATAAAAGAATTTGTCAGAAATAGCTAAGTGTATAAAACAGTACAAAGGTCTGTATAAAATAAGGTACAATTTCCTTGCAAAGTTAGGAAATTCAGCTCTGTCCTGTGCTATACCAAATTCCTGGAACTATCTCCTTCGAGGTGCTTTTCAGGAATTCCACTTGAGGCCCACGCAATAATTTGCTCAGTTAGGCAACGTATCTTGTATTAGGTATAGTTTTTTTACTGTGGTGAGACACCAGTCGTATCTATGGTTGCAATCCTAACGTTGGTTAATTAAGCAAAGACATAGTTAATATATGAATGTAGTGATTGCTATGTTGATGCTATTGCTCAGTGATTGTTCACATGGCATTATACCTGCGTTGATAGGGCGAAGACAGTCTACCGGAAGTGGACCAGAGGTGGATGATCCAATGGTGATTGATGCAGCAAGAGCCAGCGTAAACTCTTGCAATGCGGTCGTGAGGGCCGTAGCACAATCTCTACTGAATCTACAAGTAGTATAGTTGAACAATTCACTCATGCACAAATAACTTACTGCTGGATCGGTAGCTACTAAACTTACGAATACTAGAATGTATCTTTTTGTACAATATTCTTTTTGGAGCTGACAGTATGTGTGTATTAACCAGTTGTCATCACAATGTATCGTAGTTAGCACCTTTATGTATGTAATTGATACTATTACCTTGACTACTAAATTACCGGTACATGCATTAGCTGTAATGTACAAGAGATTTGTCAGCAAAAGTAAGTTAAATGGGGAGACATCTAATATAGGATCTGTTTGTACATGTGCCATATTTGGGTGAGTCAGTAGGATGAGCCATATCAGGAGCCTATATACAGGCAACATGAGTCCAATATCCAGTGGGTATTGGATGGCTATTTCAATGAGTAAGGATATTGAGGTAGTTGAAAAGTTCGCAATAAAAATCTGTACTAGCTAAATCGTGGAATCCTCTGCACTGTCATTGAGTCCTTCATTCACAAAATAAGAACCTATCTCAAACAGTGTCATCTCTGCATGGTTTGTCTCCCTTTACGTTTTGGTCATAGTCTTTCGCTACAGGTTCACTTTTTGCATGCACTATAATGCTAATTTTATTGTGATGCCCCACGTGCAAGGGACACCCTACCTAATTTAGTTACATTGATATCTTACCTTGACTTCTTTAAAAGGAATAAACTGTTTACTTGTACTATTATCCTTATGTTAATATGCACTTTGTTCACAAGTAAATAGCTATCTGTATTGCGGGCATATATATATATACTTGTAGCTATTAGTGCTGCTGGACTACCTGTATCCATGTGTCTGTTAACACAAATTTATATACACAAAAGAATAACATTGGCATGCAGACTCTCACCGGTGTGATAAGAAAAAGACTTATCCAGTCACTCATATCTAAGCACACTGTATACTGTCAAATGGGATGAATAGTACTGGAGGGGGCAGCCAGCTACACCACACAGCTACTGGCGAGTTTAGTGGCTATATAAAGCTTGCCTACTGCTCCTCTGCTAAGGGGGCTCCAGTAGCTCAATTGGTAAGAGCATCTGACTAGTATTCAGAAGGTCCTAGGTTCAATCCCCAGCTGGGTCCCGATTTTTCGGTTTTCGGGATTTCTTTACTTTCTCAGAAAGCTTTCTTCTCTTGAAGAGTTCACAATATAACTACTTCGTATCATTTCACTCCCCCTTCCCATGGCTCACTCATACCGCCCCCACACCCCACACCCCCAAACACACTCAAACACACATACCCAAAAAGCACCCAAGGTAAAGGGTCAATTACACTTTGTCTGGTACTGGTAGTGTAATAATCACAAAAATAATATATGTAGTAAATCATGGGGTACACTAGTATCATGAAGTATGGAAACAAAATGGCAGCCCCATATAACCTATATTCAGAATTCGGCTCTGATTATGTTCATAGATAAAAAAGACGATAGATAGTTTTTTTAAGCAGGAATGTCTCATCAGCCAGGAGGCTGGTCTGCACGGGAGTCCTGACGGCATAGTATAGCGCTACTGGCAACAATGTAAAGTAAAATACAAATGAGTGTTAAAAATTTATTTAAAAAAAAAGAAGAAATTTTGTTCATCATTCCTCCAGCAGCAAAACCTCAATCTTCTCTTGAAAACTCCACTGCTCACTCCTATAAGATCATCAGGGAGTTTGTTCCACCCTGTGCCCCTTTAAAGGTGAACAACCGCCTGTTGTGCTTCGTCTGAGCCGATGGCCTAAACAGTTTGCTGCAGCCATGTGTCCTAGAATGCCCAACTTCACCATTTGCCCTAAAAACCTGAGACACTGTGGATTCTGTTTCGTAATACACCAGTGTACCAACACTATAGCCTAACCATCTTTCTCTTCTTTTTCAAAGTCATCCACTTTATGACCTTTCTCAATCCATCATTGGGTGTTCTCAGTGGCTGTGATAAAATAAGGCGCATGCTGTAGTTCTGCAGTCTCTCCAATTCTTGCTGCGATTCAGCATTCAGCTGAACATTCCTGCCATACCACACAGCAATCATCCAAATGTTGTGTAATTGTGCTGGAGCTGGTAGCACATTCCTCAGTCTCCTCAAATTGCAAATGGCCAAACCAGCTAAGCATTTGCTCCTCACTTCATCCCTCCATGTCAGCCTGTCATCCATCCAAACTCCCAGGCTCTTCACCCTTTCGTTTCTCACTACTCTCTGATCCCCCCCCCCCCCCCCCCCCCCCCACTCCCCCTTCCTTACAACTACTGCTCCAACTCCCACACCCTTTGCCTGCTCCCCAAGAGAGTAGTTGTGTCTTACCCACATTGAGCTTCAAGTTGTTATCACTCAAACACATTGACACACCCTCAAAATCACTTTGGAGGCCAAATTTCAGTACTCTAGCATCAGCGCTTACAATCATGGAGTAACTACGGTAGTACTCCATATGTAGGGTGGCACGGGAAAAAAATGGCGGCCCATATAACGCGTACAAAATCATACGTTCAGATCTCGCTTCTGTTTATAGTCATAGGCTATTATGAACCGCAACATGACATCTCGTTTATAGTACATCTTCTTTCTGGTTTCTGGTTTCTGGTTTCGTCTTCTTTCTTCAGCCAGGCTAGCACAATAATGGCTGAGGCGATCACAATGATTCAAGCGCGAACGAGCTGGATATTCCTCGGGGTATTACACTCGCAGCATAGCGTTTTCAAATAAATCGAATGGGTTCAAATGTGATTCACGAGTACTCTCGAGCGGACGCTTGTCGTTTGGCGCCATTTAGTGACTAGGATTATGCATGCGCAGACTTCATCTATTTAACGCCTACCTATGATTGTGCAGGCTGCTCGAGTGAACGCTGGTCGTTCTACGCCATTTGGCTAACAATATTCATAACATTAACTCATTGCACGCCGTAATTACGTCACGCGCGTGATGCTCCACGCCACAGTTTCTACAAGGTTTTTAGGGCAAATGGTTTCTTCCATACCGTGGGCGTCGATTCTTTCTACATCTGATGTTAATCATTCTTGGCTAGTCTTTAAACACACCTTTCTCAAAATTATGCATCTCACCATTCCTAGTAAGATTGCTTCCCCTACCCCGCACCCTCCTTGGATCTCTCGTTCTCTCCTTTCGAGTTTTAGACGTAGGAACCTTCTTTATAAGCGCGCTAAATTAACTAATTCTGTGCAAGACTGGTCTCTTTACCGCTCTTTTAGAAACTCTACTCTTGCTTTACTTCGCTCTCTCAAGTCTAAGTTTTTCCGTTCTCTCTCCTCCTCCCCCTCCCCCCGTCATTTCTGGTCTTCCGTTAAAAAGCTTCGTAAAAAAGTCACTTCTGTCCCTCCTCTCCTACATAATAATCACTTTATCCATTCTGATTCCTCAAAAGCTAGTCTTCTTAATAATTTTTTTTCCTCTTGCTTTAATTCTTCCACGCCGTCTCTCTCTTCTCTTCCTTCCCATCCCTCCCCACCTTCTACTCCTTGTCCCCCCGATCTTTTGTGTTCCGAAAATGAAATCCTTCACCTTCTTCTTAATCTTTCTTCTAACTCCGCCACCGGTCCCGACGGCATCTCTGCTCGTATGCTTAAACTTTCTGCTTCCTCTATTGCTGCTCCTCTTACTAACATCTTTAATTTATCTATATCTTCCGGCATCTTTCCTTCCGACTGGAAGAATTCTAATGTAGTCCCTATTCCTAAAACTAAATCTCCTTCTTCATCCCCCTCTGACTATCGTCCCATATCTCTTCTTCCTATAATCAGTAAAGTCCTTGAGCGCCATATATTTAATTATCTCCATAACTTCTGTTCTGATAATCAAACTCTCTCTGACTCTCAATTTGGCTTTCGACCTGGCCGTTCTACCGAATCTGCTCTTCTCTCTGTTACTCATTCTTGGCTATCCTCTCTAGATTCTCATAATTCTCTCTGTGCTGTCTTCTTTGACTTACGTAAAGCCTTCGATTCTGTACCTCATCAACCTCTTATGCACACTCTTTCCTCCATTGGTCTTTCTTCCCACCTCACTTCCTGGTTCTTTAGCTACCTCTGTAATCGCTCTCAACAAGTAGTTCTAAATGGCTCTTCCTCTCATAAATCCCATGCTTTTTCTGGTGTTCCTCAAGGATCTATTTTAGGCCCTCTTCTCTTCATTATTTATCTTAACAGTCTTTCCGACATTCCTCTCTCTCCTTCATCTAAACTTACCTTTTATGCTGATGACATTCTTTTTTCCCACCAGTGTAATTCTGCCTCCGATATTCCTCTCATTCAATCCGATATTAACTCTATCGCTTCTTGGATCTCTGCTCACTACCTTACCATTAATACTTCTAAGACTAAATACATGTTTATTTCCTTTAAATCTGCTGCTTTCTTCTCTACCTTCCCCTCCTTGTACCTTAATGGATCTCTTCTTGACAGAGTCTCATCTTTTAAATACTTAGGCATTCTGATCTCTTCCAATCTGTCTTGGACTCCCCACCTCCTTTCCATCTCTCGTAAATCTAGGCAACTTATAGGTATCTTATATCGTCTCTTCTATCGTCACTCTGACCCCTCATCTCTTTTCAAACTTTACTCCACTCTTATTCGCCCTCATCTTGAATATTGCTCTTCCGTCTGGGACCCCTCCTCTTCTGCTACCGTTTCTCAACTAGAAAAGATACAATTCTTTGCCCTAAAACTCTGCTCTAAAAACTGGTCTTCTGATTATTCTTCCCTCCTACATCTTTTTAACTGTCCTTCTCTCTCTTCACGTCGTGAGAAATCCAAACTTATTTCCCTTTTTAAAATTCTTAATGGTTATATGTTCTTCCTACCTAACTCTTTCCACCCTCTACTTCCCTCATCCATGCTTACCCGTTCCTTTCACCCTCGAAATTTATTTGTCCCTCGCTGTCGTACTTCCGCCTTCCTTTCCTCCTTTGTGCCCAACTCCTGCTCCCTCTGGAACTCTCTACCCTCTCATCTTAAAGACTGTGGCTCTCTAGCTTCTTTTAAGTACTATATATGTAATCTACAATTATAATTCAACTGATGTATATATTAAATTGCTATCATTTATCTGTCATTTATCTGCCATGCTCTTTGTATTAGCTGTTTTAGCTATTGAGCATGTTTATTGCCCATTAAAAAAAAAAAAAAAAAAAAAAAAAAAAAAAAAAAAAAGATCGACGATTCTGCTGAAGCCCCCGTCTCTCTCCTGAACCGGTTACCATCGTATCTGCCGATGAAGTTGACTACAAAGCCTACAAAGCCTAACTAACTGTGTAGCAGTGTAGGTAGCCGTAGCTAATCGTCTTAATCGGTTGTATATTTTGCCGTGTATATCCGTTCTATTACTAAGTAGACCGACTTTCGGCACAGTTACATCACTATTAGTAATCACTGTACTCAATTTTATGGCTAATAAAGGAAGGGGTTGCCCCTCCTGGCCGATAAATGAACTTGCCGTTTGTAAGGCCACTTTAATGGCCCGTGGCGTAGCGGAAGTGTTACGTAAGGGCCAATAAAGTGGCCCGTGGCGCGCAATGGGACGTAAACCAGTCCAGTCCAGTCCAGACCAGTTGAGACCAGTGGGTTATTCTCCATGTACTGTTCCTGGGATTACATCATTGGTTGCCGAAAAGGCTTGTAACACGGATGACAGTCGCTTAAGACGGCTTGCTGGCTTTCCTTAGTCACCTACAGAAACAGGACAGGCTATCCCGTATCAACCAAAACGATGCCTACTCTATCGTCCCCATGCATCCTCCTTGCTGTTTTATATCTCCCGGTAAATTAAATTCAGCTCACTCTCTAACCATCATATAGACCATTACTATCCTCTTCAGTCCCACTGTCTCTGCTTTAACTCAGCGCCAAAAAAATGTCGGGAAAAATCCCTTATTATACGATTGCATCGTCCAAGCTTCTATTGGAATTTCGAAATTTCGACTTTGGTAGACGGAATGCGTTCTTTATGGCATACTGCAGAACAAGTATGGGACTCAACTTAGAGGCGGAGGTACCAATAACTGTATTCTCATTCCAGCACATATCACACTGCTGGACCTCTACCCAACCGAACCATACTAGCTATATCAACTCATACCATCTAATGCTAATACCAAACATCAAAGCCCCATTCCTTTTCTTCCCTGTCACTGAAAAAAAATAACAGAAACAAGTCTCAAAAAACATTTTAAAAAATTAAAAACATGTACGGATGGCACAGTATGAACCTATTAAAAAAAAGCTAACTAAAAAACAAAAAAAATAGAAGTCTCTAGCAGAGACATACCCCGCGGTGCATAATTTACAACTTGGACCTGGCTGGACTGCAGACTGGGCTGATGGAGTAGTTGGCAAAGTGTAGATGTATATCACTGGCTGTGTATCCGCACGCAGAGTGTACAGCGCTCGTGTATGCGTATATATCTGTATATCCTATGGGAAATGGTGGGCGTGACTGATTGCCAATATGAACACGTGACCAGAGACGGTATATGCCCGGCCTCTATCGTATTCTAGTTGTGACCGTATTAAAATGGCAGAATGCACCGTAGTTAAATAAGAAAGAGCTGTAGATACAGCGAATGGAACCGCTTTGGCGACTATCAGGTACACACCCGGACATTTTTTATTGGATTTCAATGTTACTGTCGTGTTTAGCAACCGCTTAGCTAACCCTGTAAATCGTGAGATAGCCCGATTTTTGAGTGGACAGACACCGGACAGACGGACGGACGGACGGACGGACGGACGGACGGACGGACGGACGGACGGACGGACGGACGGACGGACGGACAGACAGAACCAATTGCTTAACCCCGCCGCCGCCTACGCGCCGCGGGGTAACTAACATAAAAATATTACAAAAACATTTAAACAACACATTTGCATAACAGAATATTGCCCTCAAAAACTTTTTGAAAGGCCTCCAAAAATTGTACGAATTCAAACAAAGCAATGTTGACAGATACTCGGCCTAAACCCACTTCCACAGTTATATACCACCACATGCAGCAAACCACTTATGGGTTTCATACAATTTCCGTTTATCACCCCACCCACCTATGTTTTACAAACGTGCTTAATTAGATTGACATCTGAAAGTAGTAATCAGACTCAGACTCTATCCTGCGACCCCACTCAACGGAGTCAATGCACGATCAGGCTGGCTCACGCCTACATATAAGTTACAGAAAAAGCACTTAGCCAAAAAGCGCCAAAAAAGTGAAGTAGGGATGCACTTCCACCAAAAACCACTTCCTCAAAAACCAACGAAACAAGTGACTATGCACATCACAGTGCATGCACACACTACCCACACATCACAGCACAATGCGTTATTATACCACGTACATGTACCTACCATCCCTACATCTTTCCAACCACACCCACCACAATGTGTATCACACCCCATACTCAACTGCATACTTCCTTCAATACACAACCATCCACAATCATCACCATAAAGCAGGACACCTCGTTTTCAGTACTCTTACATCCTTATTCACAATCATACTTCACAAGACACAACACCCCACTCTACAACCAACCCATACCTTCACAAGTTCAGCAACACTACTTCCACCAAAATGCACTTGGCTACACAAATCCACAAGCACAAACCAAGCACACCTATTCCTCCCAGCACCACACTGCCACTAACTAGTGTCCAGAACAAACACAAACTACATCAACCACCATACAAAACACACTCAATAAAGTTGACAACACTCAAACTACTCAGTTCTATATTATAATTCATACGCACGCATGCATACCGTACACAGACAATGTCTCCATTGAGCACACTAGTGTGGGGCTCGCTCACGGTAGCCCAACTAGTCTAACGTGTACACCATCAACCCTTTCAGCTATATGCCTTCCACGTCCTATGTATACACACTCATAAGCAATACACACACACACCAAGTTAAACTACCACTATTCTCATCTCACATATACCCGATTGTGGTGGATGTGGTTGGACAGATGTAGGAACTGTAGGTAAGCTGTAAGTGCATTGTGCTGTGATGTGTGGGTAGTCTATGTATGCATTATGGTGTGAACTGTCCTTGTTTAATGGTTTTGGGGACTATACATAGAAACCACCTAAAACTCGTGATGTGTACACAGAGCCTATATATATACATGTTATCAGCCTCGGTTGTGAGTAAACAGCTGCTAATACAGCAGTTGTATGGCCATAGTATGGAGGAAACAAGACCACAGTATGGAGGAAACAATGTTTAACCCTTTACCAACCATAAGAAACAGCTTAAATAAGCAGAAAAGACTGTACAAAGTATTAACGCCTAGTATTAAACCCCCCATATAAATTCATATGGGCTTATAGGAGCTCATGACGCATATATGCGTCATTGGTTGGTAAAGAGTTAAGCAAATTATGAATCCTTTGCGAAACAGCTGGAATCTGCCCCCAAAGCATATATAGCTATATGGAGGAAACCTGATGTAGTAACTGCCCAGAGCAAGGAGGAAACAGATGGGTCTTGTCATCACATGTACAATTCATGTTATCAGTGTCAGTTGTGAGTAAACAGCTGCTAATTTAGCAGTTGCATGACCATAGTATGGAGGAAACAAGACCACAGTATGGAGGAAACGATGTTTAAGCAAATTATGAATCCTTTGCGAAACAGCTGGAATCTGCCCCCAAAGCATATATAGCTATATGGAGGAAACCTGATGTAGTAATTGCCCAGAGCAAGGAGGAAACAGATGGGTCTTGTCATCACATTTACAATTCATGTTATCAGTGTCAGTTGTGAGTAAACAGCTGCTAATACACCAGTATGGAGGAAACAGTGTTTAAGCAAATTTAATTATGATTCCTTTGTGAAACAGCTGGAATCAGCCCCCAAAGCATATATAGCTATGGAGGAAACCTGATGTTACAGTTGTAACTGCCCAGAGCAACGAGGAAACAGATGGGTCTTCTCATCACATTTGTTTGTTGATGTGTTTCTAGGAAACAGATGGGTCTCTGCATGGTAAGGCCACTTCAAGAGAACTTAGCTACCTGGGATGTCAGGGCTCATGCGCATATCATCAGCATCTCCAATTGTTACAGGTAGCTATATAATAAAAACAAAGCTGAGAAAAAGCGTGTTTACAAGCAGGACATAGCTACTTAAGGTAGGAAGAGCCTCACCTGGAATCCATCCAAGCCAACATCAGAGTACCGCTCAACCACATCAAAGTGCCGATATCGCATACAGTGAAAGAGCCGCTATCCACATCAAAGTGACACACCCCTCCTGTTGATTCCGGTTGCCGCCATGGGAAAATGCAAACACATCAATGAATCTAATTAGCGCCACGTGAGTGACGTCATCTCATTAATTATTCATGAGGAGAATCACGCGGATTCGAAAGTGAGGCTCTTCCTACCTTAAGATTGAACACTCAACCTTCACACTAGCTACATGTCTTTTTCGTGCTAAGAAGTATGGCCAAACAGGCTACAACGATCGAGCCTCCTGAGGCTCTTCGTGGATCTACTTACCGCTATTACTTCCCATTTATACAGTAGCTATATAACCATCTTTTGCTTATTCACCTGTGTTCATATTTTTGCCAAGAATGTGTTACATGAATGCATGGCCCGTTTATTAAATTGTATCACATGCGATTCTGTGACGTCATTTTGAGGCTAAAAGAACGCTAAGGCTGAAATTGAAACCCTTGTCAATGTAGCAGCATGTAAGAGCGTACGTAGCTATATACAAATATCTAGAAGTGTGCTAAGCTAGCTGAAAATGTAGCACATGTTTCCCATGTACCAAATGTTCATGCCTGTATTTTATGATGAAGGATTTTAGAGGATTGTTGCAAGCTAGCTACTGCCTAAATAAGGCCCTCTGTTGACCCCTTAGTCTTTATGAAAAACCTGCACATTAGTAAAAAGATCTGCTTTTATCTGCAATACTTCAAGTGACTTCATGAGCACTGCACGTGATGACTATTTATACGCCGAGTCACTTCCGGTATTGTAATATTGGCGTAAAACCCGACAGCCGGCTTGTATAGCCATATACAAAACGATCATTATACAGCAACATAGAATCATGCTAGCAATTATTTGGTCGCTGGTAGCAAAACCTATTCTTCACCGGACGAATTCAATCATAAAATCTGGAAAGTGGATGTGACTCATGATTCATGTGACCTCCAAACTTACCTATTATTCTTTTTTGGGCCAAATTTATACCAGCATAATCCATCAGGGCCTATATAGTTTTGCGGCAATACGTATTGCAATACTGTAAGTGACTATTATAAGCGAATAAGTTCAACCTAGTGGTACTGGTGCACTGGTGATGGTGCGTAAGGAATTCGTGACGTTGGGGGGAGGGTTTGGAGATTACATCACAAATTAGGCAACCGGAAGAGTATGCCGCAGCTCAAGGAGTATAAAATAGAGCGTCACGTACGGACACTTAGTATTTCAAGACGACGCGACATTGAAGCACACTCAATATAGCCACTTAAAACCACGAAGATGGAACAATTGATTGCGGCTGTACAATCCGACCCACACCCTCAACCAGGACAAGAGCATCGTTCAAGTGGAAACTTCTCAACTGACAATGCCGCTTCTTCCGCTACCAGCTTCGTTTTCAAGGTCGACAAGAGCAATCCGAAGTGGAACTCCATCCACTTTGATGTCATGCAGGACGTAAGCGGAGGAACTGATCCAGTAATCTATACGAATGTTTTTGATGGAAACAGGGAGACTGTTGTGCGTGAACGCAGCCTATACATTGCTAATCCCGAGGGCGCAGATGCTGACTTCACTGTGGAAGTTTACCAGGTGAGGTGAAACGTTAAAATATTACTCTGCAATAAAAACTGTGTTAGTAATTTCATGCCCCCCCCCCCCCAGGTAACGAGTGCCTAATGAGGCTGCTGCTGTATGAGACTGATGCAGAGTCCGCTGCCAAGATTAAGTTACTGTAGCATTGAACTATAGCTTTAAATTTGTGAATTTCTTTTTTAGCTATCAATAACTGGCACCTGAGATTTAGAATAGATCTATAGTGTTATCCAAAATATTTTGTGCTATTTCTATTATTTTGCTCCGCGCTATATAGTTTATATCTATCCATTGAATTTAAAAACATAGTGATGTGGATAAAAAGTGTTTTTCAAACGGGTTGCAGGAGTCGGAGGGCTTGCAGTAATTATTTCCCTTTGGTTGAGCAATAGTCTTGAATCAATTTTCCCCTTGTGCTGCAGCTCACCAACTTACTATCATGGATATGTGATGTAGCTCCCTATGCTGCGCATGAGGGTAGTTAGACTGAATTGGCTGTCTATAGGCTTTAGCTACCGTATAGCGGGAAATTTTCGCCTGGGGTAAAATTTCGCCAATTCAGTCGCCCTTTGGTTCAAGTGGTGAAAATTCAACCGGTGAATTTTTTCGCTGATGAAAGCTGTTTCTTCTAAGTGAATCATGACTTTACTAAGATGCTTTGAAGTTATGGAACACCACAGCGAGCTCACTAACCTTTGAGCCCATTCGCCGCAATGGTCCGCGAAGCTATAGCTATGCCGCGTCGAGGACTAGCCTCGCTGCCAGCCCGCGTGCTCGAGACTACAGTACTACAGGACCTCTAACCTTGCTACTGGTGATTGACAAACGAAGACAATGGCGGCAATCAGAGCGATCTTCAATCTCCATAAACCACATAGGTTCTCTCTTGCGTCTCAGGCCCAACTGCATGCATGCGTCCTCGCTTCGCGAGAATTGCTGGGTGTGGCACATATATTTTGTGGCACGCCTACCAAGCAGAAAAAGGTCAAACGTAACAGGGCACGCCTACAACCCCAAATAAAAAATGGCTACGTGTAATAATGCGCCTGGAAGACCACAGGCTGAAGCAGGCTAGGTGTAATAGTGAGCGCTTCCAAGTCTCTCGTACAAAGTTCTGTAACGAAGGTAAGTGTTTGCTGCGAGTTTGGTAGGCTATATGTCTGGAGAAGTGGCTGGGAGGGACGTGGATCATGACGACGACGACGACGAAAAAGGTCAATGGAACCGGAGTATAGCTTCGCTTCGCTCGCGAAAATTAAACTGGCGAATATTTTCCGCAATACTTCGCAACAGCATTTGGCGAAAAATTTCCCTGGCGAAAATTTCCCGCTATATGGTATTTCTATGAAGCAAGTTAGACTGAATTGGCTGTATACTGTTATTCCTATGAGGGAAGTTATTCAAAACGATTGCAGCTGCATAGCCCTAATCCTAACATTAAACCTAGGGAAGAATAAGCGGATTGGTGGACACGAATTGGCGGATAGCTTGAATATATGGTTCTGCTTGCATGTATTGCTACTTTTATATGACATTATTTAGGTATAGCTACATAATCACAGTTTCATTCTTCTCTTCCACATACAGATCAATCTATATAATATACAGAAAAAGCACTTTGCCAAAAAGTGCGAAAACAAGTAATGTAGGGATGGACTTTCACCAAAAAACAGTTCCCCAAAAACCAATGAAACAAGCAACAATGCACATCGCAATGCGTGCACAAACAATCCACACATCACAGCGCAATGCGTAGCTACCATCCCTACATCTTTCCAACCACACCCACCACAATCGCGTATATATATATATGTGAGATGTGAATAGTTGTAGTGTAATTTGGTGTGTGTGTATTGCTAATGACTGTGTGTGTTGGAGGTTGTGGAGGGTAGCTGAATGTGTTCATGGTGTACATGTTGGACTAGTGAGTCATTGAGGGTGCATGGAGACATGTTTGTAGAGGGACTTTGGTTGTGTTTGGTTGTTGAGTGTGATGAAGTTTTGTGAGTGTTTGTGTGTGCAGGTTCTTTATAGGGGAAGTCTATGTGGGTGTGTTTGGTAAGTATAGATCAACTTTGTTGAGTGTGTTGTATATGGTGGTTGATGTTGTGAGAAATTGCTCTGCTTGGTTTGTGCTTGTGAATGTGGGATTCGTGGAGCGAAGTGAATTTTGATGGAAGTAGCTAGCGTTCCTGTTGAAGGATTGGGTTGGCTGTTACAGTAGTGTGGGGTGCTGTGTTTTATGATGTAGCTATGTAATGATTGTGGATAAGGATGTAAGGGTGGTATATATATGATAGTGATGATTGTGGATGGTTGTGTGTGTTGAAGGAAGTATTGGGTGTGTAGTTCAGTATGGGGGCAAGGTACGGATTGTGGTGGGTGTGGTTGGAAAGATGTAGGGATGGTAGCTACGCATTGCGCTGTGATGTGTGGATTGTTTGTGCACGCATTGCGATGTGCATTGTTGCTTGTTTCATTGGTTTTTGGGGAACTGTTTTTTGGTGAAAGTCCATCCCTACATTACTTGTTTTTGCACTTTTTGGCAAAGTGCTTTTTCTGTAACTTGTTTTGGGCGTTTTTTTTTGGGAAGTGGTAACAAATGTGTATGTGTAAATGTGTGCAGTAGATGGTATTGGAATGGAATGTGTTTGAGGATGTGTGTAGTATGGGTTTCGATTTGTACTCTAGTCAGCATTAGGAAGGCTTTCGCCTGCATGTGCACGGGGGGGAGGTCTCTTGTCAAGGTCAGCTATGTAACTGGCACGTGAGGCTGCCTATTTCTTGTCAGGGTCAACACTATTCCCGTATTGGAATCTTTTTATCGCTTCACTCATTATTGTGCTAGTTTGACTGAATTAAGGATTATCTGATAAGATGAAGATAGACCATTCGGCGGTTTTAACCACTTGATGCTTTGGTACTTCAAAGATGTTCTTTAGCTGTGCTAACAGCCTGGTTAGTGCATGACGACAACGCTCCAAAATAAGTGGTACATAGGCTTCATATTGCGGTCCTAGACTACACCTACAGCAGAGTACTATAAACATGTCATTTTAATGGGGAGGCCAGGGCCATCCCTACATATGGAGTAGTACCGTACTCCAGGATGTTGAACTGCAAATTATCACCAAGGACAATGATATGTATTGCAGTTTCTAATGTCACAAAGACAAATAGCTGCCTGCCTCCTCCAGTAGAGTAAGTGAGGGGGTGTCCGGACAGTAGGGGTTGTTCGGACACCAAGGCTTATCTGCCTGTGCTCGTATTTAACAGCAAATTTATTTCGTTCGGTGGGCCTTTCTGTCTGCCCTTGTTATGTATTGTGAGCTACTGTTTCCTTGTGTATGTCCGGACAATTCCATGCACCCTTTGGACACCCCCTTACTTCAGTAGCTAGCTACCCCACTACTAAAATAATACTATCAGCCATGTGAGTAAGTGTATTGTAGCTAAATTTTCGGGTGACTTACAAAGTGATGAACCAGGAGATGCAGCTCAGGCCCGGACAGCTGGCACGATCAAAGGTAGGCGTTAAATAAACAACACGCGAAAGGGGCGGTTACTAAATTCCGAAACCGAACGGAACAGAACAGTAGTCATTAAATGGCGTAAAACGACAAGCGTCACCTCGAGAGTACTCGTGAATCACTGCTGAACCTGTTCGGTTTCTTTGAAAACGTTATGCTACGAGTGCAATACCCCGGGGAATATCTAGCTTGTTCGCGCTTGAATCATTGTGATAGCTTCTGCCATTATTGTGCTAGCCTGGCTGAAGAAAGAAACAAAGAAGAAGATGTACCATTACGCCCCGCCCCCCGAGTGTAGCGACTTGCCGGTCTGGTACTCCAGCGAAGCTTTCTAGCACCGCTAACAGCCTTGTTGCTGATGGAAACGCTCGAGATGTCATGGTATGGCTCATAAAAGCCTATGACTATAATCAGAGCCGAGTTCTGAGTGTATGATTTTGTACGCGTTCTATAGGGCCGCCATTTTTTTCCCGTGCCATCCCTACATATGGAGTACTACCGTACTCCATGATAGAGTACTACCGTACTCCATGATAGAGTACTGAACTCTGATAGATAACTGAGGTTCAAATTCAGTAACAACATGCATGTGTGTTGTGTTCCGGTTTGATTACTCAACACGCAAATCTGGGTTGTTTCAACAAAAAAAGTGTGTGTTGCTTTCCAATCCTTACTTGAAAAAATGGATCTGATAGTTTTAAACCAGAGGAGGTTGGAAGCGATCACGTGTGCGCCAATAAGCGCATGATGTCACCTATAGCTAATACCGTTCCATTCAGAAGAATACGGAAAGTATGCAGAGGTCTACGGTATCTGGCCTACAGAACGCTTTAATTGTAGCGCTACAACCTTCGAGGGGACGGGTGGGGACGCCGCCTCAAAAACCTTGGCTTGCAGGTATGGAGCTGTGCTGCAGGAGAATGGGCTTGAATGGTAGTGGTTTTACCGCTCAGATTTTAGCTATTTTGCTTTGAAAACTGCTAAACGTACACAAGGTCACTCATGGAGCGGCTAATATGGCTCCTTCCTGCCGGAGACGTTATCAGCCAACATAGCTAATTGCATTCCACTATTAGCGAACGTGATCACTTCCAACCTCCTCTGGTTTTAACCAATAAAAATGAGTCACATGCATGCATATTACATACTATTTATTGGAACCTCAGTTACACATCCATCTACACGTGGCAGAGAAGAGTTGTGATTACCTAAATATGTCAAATTAGCCATGTATGCATGCATGATTAGGACAGACTTTGGAAAGGCCTCTTCCAGCTGCATAGATTGAAAGTTACGGCAGTCGAGTTACTTGAAAACCTAATGAAGGAGGTTCCTGAAGGTAGCAAAGAGCTGGTCAGAAAGCTCAGCGAAGATGAGAAACTCATTGCAACTCTTCAGTCAGTAACAGAAGATTTCTATTTCCATACGTTTTAATTAGTCACACCAGAGCACAATCTTGGCGACCGTTCTTCATGCTTGCATAAAAGTAGCAAGAAGAAGCCCTTGCAGACACACTTTGCTAGACCACAGGAAGATTAGTCTGCTCATTTCGCAGAATTACAGTACAGAGCCTACAACTTCACAAGAAAATTCCAGAAACAAAGGGAAGAACTGGAAACAGGTGTGTAATAATCCAATAATATTATACTTTTCATTTTAAACTCACAGTATCCAGATATAATTCTTCCGTATATTTACTTTTTTTCTTCATGTTCACAAACTAGTGGTTTTCGGTATTATGAAATCTTGGCTAACTACATTAACCTAGAAAATCATACTAATTTTATATCCTCACAGTAACTGCATAATTATCAGTATTAATGGGAGTCATGTATTGTTTTGTCTATTTCAGCTACACCTTCCAAAAATGGTGCTACCACAAGGAGGAGAGTCCCAGAGCCTCCTGGATGGCGGTTCCGCAGGAAACAGACCAAAACCATTAAGGTCTTTCACAAGCAAGACGACAAGGGAGACGCACGTCAGTCTCATTCCTGTACACCTTCCAAAAATGGTGCTACCACAAGCAGGAGAGTCCCAGAGCCTCCTGGATGGCGGTTCCGCAGGAAACAGACCAAAACCATTGAGGTCTTTCACAAGCAAGACGACAAGGGAGACGCACGTCAGTCTCATTCCTGTACCCGTACCCGAGCTAAGAACTCTACGCAGGATAACTGTAGAACATGTCGAGTAGCACAGACAACACACAGGAGACCTTATTGTAACTGGGACTACTATGCATGGAGTAGCCTGGTACCTGGCAGAGCTAAATCCGCTCAAAAGGAAGAAGTTGTAAGTGCATTACATTCACCGAAAAGCCTGTGGCAACCCAAAGTAGTTGAAGTATCATCTTATTATGTGCAGTGATATTGCATTAATCATTTCAATTACGTAATACGTTGGTATATAGTCTGCTCTCAACAATAGGCAGTGCACTGTAGCCTCAAGTTTGGTCATGATTACCCATTGCCTGGAAAAGTCAATTAACACAAAATCCATAATGCTTTCCTGATTAACTATACTAGTGCATTCGGACAATTTGTTGTTAAAAGTTACTCGAACGGCTGCACAACTAGTGTGGCTGCCAACTGATGAGCCTCAATGCATAGGAACGAAGGGTCCCTCTCGGTTGTCTGGTCTGTCAGTGGTAATGTGAGAACCACTCCAAATAGACCAGAGCCACTTCAGAATTATAATATTATTTTATTATTATTGAATTCATTTGGATAGGATCAGCTCCAAGAGGAAATTAAAGACAAAAATAATCAACTGCAGTGTTGATCAAAGTAACCTGAAGACAAGCTGCTGGACTTTGTACGCTACGTGAAACCAGCCAGAAATGACATTGAAAACCAGGTTAGAAACTATACTTTTACACCCGATTAGCTAGTTTAATTGTGAAATAAATCAATTTCACGAAGTAGCTACCCTATCATGGGGTGCGGTAGTACTCCGTATGTAGGAATGCCACGGGGAAAGAATGGCGGTCCCATGTATAACGCGTACAAAATCATACGCTCAAAACTCGGCTCTAATTAATGTCATAGGCTTTTATGAGCCATACCCGGACATCTTGAGTGTTTAACCCTTTACCGACCATAAGAAACAGCTTAAAGAAGCAGAAAAGCCTGTACAAAGTATTAACGCCTAGTATTAAAACCCCCATATAAATTCATATGGGCTTATGGGAGCTCATGACGCATATATGCGTCATTGGTTGGTAAAGAGTTAAATAAGCAACCAGACTGTTATTATGAGACTTAGTGATGGCAGTCAGCCATGTTGTCGACTTGCTCACCCGTGTTTTGGCGCCTATGCTGCGAGATAGAATGCATGGAGGGAACTGATTGCTATGCTGAATACTACCCGCTTCATATTACCCCATAAATACATGAACCCCATGAATATAACAACCCATTGGCTCTAGTAATTTTGAATGGAACGACCGTTCGTTATACTCCCGATTCTACGGTACATCACAGATACAGAATCCATGATACTGCAACTGTATTATCCTCTTAGTGATGTAATAGTAGGCTCATACCTAGTCTCGCGCGCCCGCCTCACTTTATTAGGGGAAAGTGAGTCTGGACGGTTACGCCACGTTTCCGTTCCGGAATGGAATGCATTACGTTCATAAACCACGCCCAAGTCATGAGTGATATCATGTGACAAGCTGTCATGTAAATGGCGTCCTTGTCGTTTGTTTACGATTGTTGGAGAAGACGAGCGACAGGAGGAGACTCCATAGTGTGTCGACAAAGGAAGTCCATAGTGTGTTGAAGGAGGTTGTGGCTGGAGTGTTTCCAAACGCCGTAGATACCTTCCTCCCGGTAGTCGCTTACCTCTGCAGACCCTGTATGAGATCGGTCGAGAAGCTCACCAAGGTGAAGCAGGATGCGCGCTACCAGGAGCTGGAACTTACGGAGCGTATCAAGCGAGCTGGAGAAGCTCGTGGTCTGTCCACAACCGATGAGGCAGCAGCTTGTGTTGGACATGAGAGAGGTCAGTAGGCAGCCTGTCGCAAATTTTTTGCCATGTTAGATGTATGGACCTCCTTTGTATTGTCCACTTCACATGCACTCCTGTAATTATAGGAGAGCTACCTAGTGCAAATCGGACACCACAAAAGCGGTCTCATTCTCCCGCTGCCTTGGAGACTCCATCGCCCAAGCGCAGGCGAAAAGCACATGACACGCCAACAAGAAAAGCTTTAAAATGCATGCATCCTGGAACCTCTCCAGCTGTTGCAGTAAGTACCATGCTTCGGCTCGTTAAAGTGTAGTACTAGTAGTTTTGTCTCTGTTATATTTATTATCACTGGACATCTAATTATCATGGTACCGTATGCGTTATTGGTTGTGTGTGTAGAGTGGGATGTAGAGTGTTATCTTTAGGAGAAAAACAGTTTCAATCTGAATGGGAATGAGAGGAATTAAAGTCAGCTAGCTGGCATAAGCATTACACATGTCAGAGTCATGCATTTCCCCTTCCGGGATGTAATGATACACACATTTGCATTTCACAGATTCTGGTGAAAGGAAAAACGGACTCCCGTGCACATCCTATTCCCAGGCACTCCGGTCTGAAGACACTGGCCAGGAGTGTAGGTCGCCTGAATCGTCCCTCCATTGCTCGACAAGCTATGCGTGATCCAAAAGTTCGGAAGGTGGTTTTGAACATCTTGGAGAAAGATGTGCAGAAGGAGATGACAAAAATGTCTGCCAAGAATACCAAGTCTTGTCTCCGTCAGAGAAGCCTGGAAGCTCTGGACAGCTTCTCCTGGGATCATCTCCATTCTGAGCTGCAATCAAAAGCTCCAACACTTCACCGTATTCTCCAAGGATGCGTCAACGTTAAGTGACGGCAACGAATCAGTAAGAAAGGGAGAAGAAAGGGGAAGGTTCCACGCTCACATCGTCCGAGCAATTCTGCAGTTCTTGGTGTGTGTGCAGCACTGCTGCTAAGACATCGAAATCACCACATGAACATAGTTCAGCGGATCATCTCGATCATCCTACACAGCGGACACACAGCGAAACAGGTTTGTCTAGTTGTCTGTGCAATGCCTCAGTAGATTATTTTTTTTTTTTTTTGGATAGGCGTACTGTCGACTTCAGAAGATGCTCTTGTGTCTGTCACACTCCCAAACTTTGGTCACCCTTGATGAGCTTGGTGAAGGCCATGATGCAGAAGTTCGGAAATGGCAGGCCAATATAACTAGCTCACTGACAAGCGAGGTTAGTGAAGCATAATGTACCACATCCACAATGCATGCATGTACATTTAAATTATTGTGCTTCTTAATATTACAGTCCCTTGGTGACTTTGGCGCAAGCAGCCTGGATGCTAGGGGAGAAAATGTGGCAGAGGTACATGTATAATATTTGTATAAATGTGTATGTTATACTATGGTATGCATAATCTACTTTGATCTTTTGACTTTAATGAGGTTCTAAAATCCATTAGACACCTCTTCAAAAATTCATATTTTATATAGAGAAATTGAAAGCTGGAAACCATATTTTAAGCTAGTTAGTGACCTCAGGCAGGTATCTTAGCTGTTTAGAGACCTTCAGGATGCTCCTATAATCACCTCGGGCTTCGCCCTCGGTGATATAGGTAGCATCCTTCAGGTCTCTAAAACAGCTAAGATACCTGCCTGAGGTCACTAACCTATACTTGTGGATGGTCTATAACAATATGGCTATTGTTTCGTATGGTACAGTCTGGTGCAGGAGCGGTTGGCAGTTCTTTCCAACATGAAGCTGAGGTACTGCAGGAGCCTGTGACTGTTCCAGTAGAGCAAGAACTGTCCACTGATGCACCAACCAGTTCCAGTGAGGCTTCTTTACCGCCCACTTCCCCATGTGGTTCACCATCCACTGAGTCTGAAGACTCGCCAGCAAGTCCAGTGCCTTCAGAGCTCACTTTCAGTGAACCTTCCAGTCCAGATAATGATGCCTTCCTGGGTCCTGAGTATCATCCTATAACCCCACACTTGCAGACGTATAGACTAGTGGGGGACAACATTGATAAGAATGTGAAACCGAGAAACATGACGAGCGACCACCAGACTCGCTCCCTTCATTATTTTCATACCTATGCAGTCCGAGACCGCATTGATCTCTCCAAGTTCAGCAGCGACCTTCCTGTACCAGATGTCAGTAAATTTGACTGGCAGAAGCTCCTGCCATCGAATGATGACAAGAAAGTGCTATACGAGAATGTGGCAATTCTGATTGGACGTTGCCTAAAGAAGAATATGCCTTTCTTTGCAAAATTCGGTGCAGGTCTTGAGAAGCACATTCTCCATGAGTTCTCTGATCAGATGTCCGCAAAGTCAGAAGTGGTAAGGTTGCTGCTCTATATACATCTTATTTACCAAATAGTTTGGCCATATATAGCAAGTACTTTTGAGTAGGCACCTTACCCACCCCAACCTGTCCCACGTTAATACTATGCTGTGTCATTGTATGCATGCAGGTTCCTGTAGGAATTATCTTGAAGGGTGAGCAGAAAAATGAAGATATGGTAGAAATCCTTGAAGATCTGCAAAAATATGTGCCAACAGTGTCCACGACTGAAAGTGTTGATGTGCCAGGAGAGTCAACACCCATGCAGGTTCATGTGGACAAATTTCATCACTTGGAGATAGGTAAGCTATCAACATTTAGAATGGAGGAGCAAGCTAGGGGCACTTGTAAATTTCCTGCCTTTGATGCACACTATACATTCTCAGGAGGAGATCAAATGACTGCTTCCCGGACCAGGAGTAGCCAAAGAATACGGAGCAATTCTCTAAGAGGGAAGGACAGATTGGAGGGGATGGTACCAGTGGTGGAAGATTGGCACTCAAAAGTGTGCCTATTGGGGGTAAGTATTCTCCTTCCACGTCTTATGATAGCTGATGATGAGTGTTCATGCATTTTTTTTGGAACGTATGTATATGCAGGTCATTTGGAAACGACTGTATAAGTGCTCGTCAGGAATGGATGCAGGAACGCTGTTCCGGCTACAGAAGCTCATAAATCGTCGCAATGTTGTCAAGGATCCAAGCAAGAGTGTCGCTCCATGTGAGGAATTTTTCCTTCTTGTCGTAGAGACGCACATCCTTGCAGCTACAATGCAGTTGTTCGGAATGTCATCTCTTGAGGATAAACCCAGTGTTGAGTTCTTCCCAGAAGGTAGTTCAGAGTTGGACACTTTGCAGTGGCGACAGGTTCTGATGTTGGGACTCAGGGAGTTGACAAGGAAGTTTGTTGACCTAGACGTAACCCTCAAGGATCCAAAGCAGGCGAAGGCCAAACCGGGGAAAAAGGCACCGCATTCCGAGGAGTTCGATCGTGTACACGCTTACTCATGTGAGCTGATGAGCCTTGGACTCCTCCTAATGGAATTTGGTGATGCTGTCCGAGAAGGGGATGGTACACGTATCCTTCGTTGCTGGCGCTACTTCCTACTTCTTTTTAAAGCTTCTGACCGTACCAATTATTCTATTGAGGCGTTCACTCTCCTAGCCCAATACGAGTACTTGTTGAGCCCAAGGATGGCCATGCAATTGAAGTGGAGTCGGACGGTGAATGTACATGGCCACCCAGGAAAGAATATTGCAGCAGACTTACACATGGAACATTTGAATCGAGAGTGTAAGAGCAGCCTGAGTGGTTTGGGAGCCAACATTACCGACCACTCTGTGCTAAGAATCGGCAAATGTATCGGTAGATGCAGAGCATACTCCATCAGTACGATCAGGTGAATGGAGTCCGTGAATTTTCTGGCCACCATACAAGACACTCAGCATCGGTGGACCGTGACAAAATTCTGAAACAACTGCAAGAGTCCAAAGTTTTCGACTATAAGCCTGGACGCAAACATAAATACTTCCCAAGGTTTTCAACCAACTTAGTTAAGAAGCTGTCTCGCTGTGAGCTAAAGGAGTGGATGCAAGATCGCATGCAAAAGCTGATTGTCTATCATTGATGGCATATTCATCTAATGGCAATGGTTGGTTATAATGATTATCATAATGACAATGGTTGGCATGAAGGACAAGTACATTTAGTTTCACATAAATCACAACACAAACACAAAGATTTGACACCACAATCACTTGGTGGAGCTTTAAAATCTTTAAGAAGCAACTCTCTTCTGCATGTGTCCTTGTTCCTGCAATATTCTTTCATAGCAGTATCGTCAATCCGACCCAACTCCGTATCGGTATAGTATAGGGTTGCTACTGCCAATTGTCGATTGCGACCTGCTCTACCCGTTTCTTGTAGGTACAGTTCAATGTCGGTTGATGGTCCCCAGTGGATCACCCTTCAGATGTTGGGACAGTCCAACCCCATGCCAAAAGCAACTATTACTCGGAGGGTGCTGTTACAGTCAGGAAAAGACTTAAGAATGCCGTTTTTGACTGATGAGTGTGTGCATGCTGAAAACATGTCAATGAGACGACATTGCTGCAAGGCATAATGGGTACCAATTGGCTCCATCATCTCCCTTCCCAAGCGATCTGCCATGAACATGTACACACCAGAGCACTGGCTATAGGTACGACAAAAAATAATTGTTCGATCCGTGCTTGTTCTTTTTCGTCGAAGTTCTTCAACTAAGGGTGCAAATGTTTCCTCTAGTGTGCCGGGATTACCCTTCACAACATATTTGATGTTTGGCTTGTTTGGAGACACAGCAACAGTAACTGGACGGACCATTCCCAGAGTTTTTGACACGCTACATCGTGTGAACTTTGTGGCTGTAGCTGTTAGTGCCATGATTCTGACCGTCTCTGGGACCAAACTCCTGATGTCACCAAGATTGGCAAACTCCTTCCGAAATGACTCTCCCCTGTGATGAGAAGAGTGTTGAACTGTCATAAAGTATAGTTCTGTCACTTTGACATGTACACTTACCATTTTTTAACACAATGTGCCTCGTCCACCACTAATGCAACCAAGTTCTGCTGGTAAACTGGACTCTGTAACATATCTCTCCACGTCATATTAGTCAGCAGGGCCTCAGGACTCAGATACACCAGCTGGTACTTCCCATCACACACCTCGTTCTCGGTCTCGCTATCAACATCTCCCACATAAATGGCACGCATGTTTCTTTCAGTCATCTGCCTCACCTGATCCTTCATGAGAGCCACAAGTGGACTAACGACGATGACAATAGACTGTGTCTCAATCGACTTGCTCCCTCGAAGGATGTCAAAAACTTTCGGAAGCAAGCAGTAGCACAGGGATTTTCCACTGCCAGTAGGCATGCATACAAAGACGTCTTTCCCACCCAGGAAGTGTTTGACCACGAGCGCCTGATTCGGCCTCAACTCAGCATAACCCAGCTGCTTTGTACCTTCAGTAATCGCTTTGCACACGCGCTCGCTGGAATACTTATCAGCCATCTCTAGCTCTCGCACCTCCACGTGATTTTACGTGATAATAATAGTTGTCACATGATTACTCCAGTTTCATTGGCTCTGCCAACATTCCGGCAGCCGGAACGGAAACGTGGCGTAACCGTGCAGACTCACTTTCCCCTAATGAAGTGAGGCGGGCGCGCGAGACTAGCTCATACCGAGGCCTTCCCTCACAGCTTTTTTCGCAGCCGTGGCAAAAAACTTTTTCCCACGGCTGTGAAAAAAGCTGTGAGGGAAGGCCTGGGTTCGAGGCTATTGTAATTAGCCTCGTACCCAGGCCTTCCCACACAGCTGTTTCCGCAGCCGTTGCAAAAAGCGTGGTTAAGGCCTGGCAGTAAACATCACGTGATGCGTGTCTTCGCTTTCGTCACTACAAGGGTTCACGGGTTCATTTGCACTCGTGACGTATTTCACGTGGCGTTTTTCCGAGACTCTAGCAACACTACATTCTGGAGAAACTCGTTACGGTACAGTTGGTGAGCCGGACGAGTTATGATAGTTGAGAACCACGAGCGTCAGCCGCTGTTTACGCTGTTCGAGTCGATCTGTGCGTGACTAAGTGCCAAAGACTGTTGTGCCAAGCCAGCTGCTTGTTGGACGTTACTGTCTGCGGAAATCGCTCTCAAATGAGTGTAGCATAGTCTGCAGCTTCACTTTTTTGTTGTTCTTTTGACTAAAAATCTACTAGAAGTCGTTATAAATCGTCGCTTTCAAAAAAAATTCGGCAACCGCCCACTTTCGCCCGGCGAATTCGAGCCCTGCATTACAAACTTCAACCTACTCACAGAAAAATTAGGGATGCGATTTTTCATTCACCCCTCGGTTTCTGAGAACCACCCACCAAAGCTCTCTCTATGCATAAATCTCCACAGATTTTCACAACTAGCTATTTTGAACTAATTAAGAAAATGGGCGGGGCTACAGACCCAAAGGTCACTATTCTAGCCTACCTGAGATGGGCAACAATCTGCCGCCATCCATCTGTGTGGCTGACTTCTAGCCACTCAGGCAGCCTAATAAACTTTCTACAACACACTAGCTAGCTATTCTGACACAAAAATCCTAGTCGAGTGTTGAAAGCCAACATCAGAGTACTGCTCAACCACATCAAAGTGATATCGCATATGAAAGAGCCGCTATCCACATCAAAGTGACACACCCCTCCTGTCGATTCCGGTTGCCGCCACGGAAAATGCAAACATATCAATGAATCTAATTAGTACCACGTGAGTGACGTCATCTTATTAATTATTCATGAGGAGAATCATGCGGATTCGAAGGTGAGGCTCTTCCTACCTTAATGAGGCAGTTTTCAACGGACTTCTGCAGTCGGGAGCATGCAGTTTGTCCGCTGTCCGGAATCAAGAAGCGTCCGCTCGTGGGAGGTTTCTTATACATCAGCACTTTTGTAATTTCAATCGGTGCCACGGCTGGTGTCCTTTATAGGGAGGTTTTCCGGTGGTGGGAGGGTCCGTTATGGGAGGTTCCACTGTACTAAACTAATTTCACTTCTATGAAAGCATGATAGATGACTGGAGGAAATGGATGAGATTGCTCAAGGGTACCAAAAGATGATTAAATTCCCAGGTGTGGTAGAGAGAATGTCACATACTGAAAGCAGTGACTATGTGTGACACTTCACCTCTCCATACAGTACACTTAAGAATGAAAATGAAACAGGCAATTTATAGATCACACTCAATGTAAGTATTCTACAGCACTGACACATCTATACAGTGTACAACACAAACTATAAAGTTTAGAGTATGCACACAAAATAACTATTATAATTATGGTATATAGTTCGAAGTCTGGCTACATTACACGACACATAAACAGCTTCTTTATGAAGTTAGTCACACTATATAGTAGTGTTCTAAAGCATCACAGTTTGTGAGTGTCACTCATCGAGGACACAGTCTGCCCCTCCTGAACCTGCGATAGCAGACATCAACGCAGTAGATGGCAAGAGGGTCAATTGACAGGAGAGGGTTCTCAGAGAATGGGACTCCAGCTGCAGGACATTCTGTGTACATAGAAGTCAATGTATTAATTAATTAAGCTAATTAATAGTAGAACAGAAATTACTAAAGCGATGAGGACACTATTCATCTTTGATGCAACCTGCTTTCTGCCTTGTTCAACTGCGGATATATACTAAATCAGACTGGAGACACATGATGTGATGTTTGTTTTACTCTATAGTGATGTACCGTATTATGGCACAGTACATGTACTGGAGGCTTCGATCACACACAAATTCCAATTCTACAAGAATGTTTTTCCGATGATGTATGTACTGAAATAGGTCGTACATTGATAATCTCGAGCCATCAATGGAGGCTGTACGTAATTTGGCCACATATCTCGCGACTGTGTAATTTCAAAAATAATATCTAGGGTACTAAAAATAATTTTGACAAACTGCTATACTTATGACTGTATAAGAATCATGAACTCACGATCATCTGATGTAATAACTATCCTTGTTTGGTTGCGTATGATGGAGACAGGCACCTCAGAGAATGCTACGTCCAGCCTGACAAAGAAATGCTCGTTTGTTTCCAGGAAGTCGTCATTTACAATCTCAATTTCAGTGGTGTAGGTAGTCATGAGTGAGCTAAATGTCAAAGTCATGTCAACAGCACGATAGTCATCTGGAGCTACATGAGAGAGTAGAAAATGAACACAACATACCGTCTTTATTCTATTATTACACAAGCAAATAAATTAATTTCAGTTCTGTTTGTGCTAAATTAGATTCATTAAAAATTCCTGGAATAGAATTTCTTGCGCTAGATTAGATCATGCGTTGTAAAGGAGTGGTTTAGTCGCTTTGAAAAAGCCAGTTTTTTTCAAGAGGTAGGCTCAAGGTTTCACCAGAATTTTGATAGGCAGCAAGACCCAGAAGACTCATAAGGGCCATTTAGTGAAGACTCAGAGCTATTTGTGGACTTAGCTGAGTAACAGTTGTTTTAGCTAATAGTATTTACAAAGTATATTTCCTGGAGTTGTACACCTCTTGCATTAGATTGGATTCAGCTTAAAGTAATTAGTGATGGACTTACGCTAGATTAGATTCATAATAACTTCCTAGAATCACAATTTCTTGCGTTAAATTGGATCTTGCATAATGATAGAATAAAGACGGTAATAAGTATTCTTCACAGTATTTGTATCAGTGAAAATACTGAATTACTAGGAAGGAGATAACCAGAATTGGCTAATAGCAATTCTGTACATGTACATCGTCTTTGTAGATTATTTACTTGTAGCCACTCCATCTACTGTGTACATCCGCACAGTGATTGTCGTTTCTAATCTGCCTGACACCATCTGCACTGTTGCTGGTACACCACCAGTGCCTTCACTTTCACGTTGACGAGCTTGAGTGAAGCCAATGGCAATGCCTGCGCAGATAGAAAGTATCGAAAATTCATGGTGTGTTATCAGAAATTATACGAATTATTCATACCGTCATTATCGACAATCATCACAGTTGCAGTGGAAATCTCTCCCAGTGCCACTTCTGTGTCTCCACTTCGAACACCAAGCTCAACACTAAAGCTTTCCATGCCCTCTGCTATGCTATCATCTATAATCTGGACTGTGAGAGTTTGCAGCTGTTGATCACCACCAGGTGGGAGTGTTAATGTCTGAGTTAGAGCTGTAAAATCTCCAGCTGCATTTGAGAGACAATGGTGGGAAGCACTTAGCAGATAAAATACAATCATACTATCTTACCAGTTGCACTCATCAGGTTTACAGTAACGGTGGCTTGCAGTGGAATGTTATGATTTCCTCTCTTGTTGACAGTCAGTACCACCGTTCCATCAGCTTCACCTACAGTGTACTCAGGTTGAGTGAACTGCACAGTCACCGCTGCAGTTGAAGATGATTGCATGATAGGATGAAAAATGGTAGTGTTGTAGCAGTAGTGTTATGTGTTATGTGCATATGTATATGTAATCGATGGTCGATCATAGTTATTAAAGCATGCAATTTAATGGGCCCACTTCAAAAATAATGTTTATAATATCATTTCATGGTTCCAGTACTGTTGTTATTATTGCGATATAGGCTGGTTCGTGTCTCAAATTAGCATGCATCCATAGCGCTTGCTCCCTTGAACTTATATTCACACTTGACAGTGTAGGTAAGGCAAGATATATAAAAGAAGATGAAACATGGCAGGGTTCTTTCCAGGATTTTTTGTCTGGGGAAAAGTGGTGGTGGGTTGCAGGCGTGACCACAGTGTTTTAAGAGGTCCAGGGGCATGCCTCGCCCCCCCCCCCCCCCCCCCCACACACACACACTGCTATTTATTTACTCTACTGAGAGTTGTTCTGCAGCAACCTGAGAGAATTTTAAAGTGCTAGTAGCTGTGGTCCTACTGGGCTCCTGTTCTTGGCAGGTTGTATTGTTTTTTGTTTTTTTTCTGGGGGGGGTTTGGTGAAAGTCTTATTCTAGTATGGTTTTGAAAACCAAGTGAATGTAGACATTCTTGTTTCATTTATGCAGTACTTACACCTGCAGGATGGTGGATTTGGTGAAAATGCTGCAGAGTTGTCATCCACTTGTGTGCATGTTGTGGTTGCACCTCCGATCAACTCCAGTCCAGAATTACAGGTGTAGGTAGCAATGTCACCAACAGAGAGGCCAGTGAATGTCACATGCCGTTGACAATGTCTACCGGATTAGGACACAGTGCTGCGAAAGGAAGATTCATGAAAATAATTCACAGGAAACAAGCGTATATATGGCCCAAGATATATAGCAAGATAGAACCTGCTCACATATATACACTATTGCATGGCAGCCAGTGATCACATATGTCACTTGAATGATCGATATTGGTCAAGTTTGTGCAGCATTTTGGGCGAGTTAGAGAGACAAGCCATGACAAATAGAATGTCCACTGATATTGGATGGCCACTTGATATGTATTGTGCATCCATGATTATAAATGATCAGTTCAGCATGCCGTCGATCCGGTATATCAGTGGTTAATGCATGTTCTGCCTTATAAGAACTACTACACAAATATATAGTGCTATTCTCTGAATTCGAATATACAATATAAAGCAGCGGATCGGTCTGCATGGGAATGATAATGTATGCACATAAAATGTACTGGTGGCTCTTCAATATATAATCAGCTCGTACACGTACCCAGGTACACTAAAACTTGTCTGCATAGGTGCAAGGCTCTTTTCAGTATAAAGCACATGCTAACATGATTGACATTATAATATAATACATAGTCATTCCTATTTCCACAAAGTAGCTATACTCACGCCTGCATAATGGTATGACTGATGAAAATTCTGCCTTGTTTTCATCCACTTGTGTGCATGTGATGGTTGCAGTTCCGATTAGCTCAAAGCCCGGGTCACAGGTGTAGGTAGCAGTGTCACCAACAGAGTTGCCAGTGAATGTCGCCATGCCATTGACAATGTCCACTGGATTAGAACACAATACTGCAGAACAAGGTACATTGGATCTATGCACTTGAAGATGAACAATCACTATTGTACACTACATTATAACGGAGTTCGCATTAGAAAACAAAGCCTGCTTTTGAACATGCTGTCTGCTCACATGTGCCAAGCGAGGCAATCTGGTGATAGATCAATAAACTTGTGCTACATGATGTGATTCAACCTTACATCTGAACCAGACAAAGCCATGAGTGACAGAGAAAGTGCTTATTATAAGTAAACCTAACCACTGATTCATGGATGCTAGCTTTTTTCTACTCTCTACACTACTCAAGAGTCGTGATTTAAGTCATGCAAAAACCTAAGCCAATAGGAAGGATATCTATATGTGAACTTTTACCCCCTACTTCACTGCATGCCCACCTTTTACAGCAAGAAATCATCAAACTAGAATAATAATGGACTGTCCATGGTACTCTAACTTAAATATTTGTTTCTTAATCGACTACTAAGTGTAATGATTTTAGGGAGGTATATATTCAGGTTACTTACAGAGAGTATCTCTTATCTCCACAACAGTCAGATCTGGCTCCAAGAAAAAGTTTCGAGGCAGTCCAGTGGGGTGACTGAAAGGATCTGGAACTACCTGCACAGTGAAACGCTCAGTGTCCTCAAAGAGATCGTCATCAATAATAAACACTTCAATGCAAGCCCGGCTGTTGGTAGCAGTGATGTCAGTAAAGAAAAGATCCTCAATCGTCAGTTCCTGATAGTCTCCAGGGTCTACATGATATGAAAAGAGTACGTCTAAAACCAAACGAGACCTGTGATAGTAAGAATAACCAACCTGCAGCAGTGCCCCTGATGGTAATTGCAGCAAGGGTGATAGTAATGTCTTGTGGAAATACATTACCAGTGACACTCAGAGTACGAACGCAGATTTCAAGAAGTCCCTGCCCCTCATTCACAGAGGTAAATGTTTCTTCCCACCCAATTGACACAGTTCCTGCAAAAGAGATTCAACATTATTTTATATTAGAAATTACTCATTAACTTACAGCATACCAACTAACCATCATCATCAACAATGAAAATCTGTGCAGTAGCAAAGAGAGCACTGCCATCATCAAGTGTTCCACCGATATTGATATTCAGCCCTGATTCTTCTAGTGACAGTTCAACACGAAACACCTCAAGTTGCTCAGGTTCGAGATCATCAAGTAGTTCAAAGAGATAGGGTAAACTTTGCCGATCTGGTGGGAATGTGTTTGACTGAATCAGATCAGCAAGTATATCTCTGTTGGAATCCTGTTGATCAATGGTTGCATCACTTGGACCACTTCCTTTAATTGTGTTGAATCTTATCCCAAATGTTAACTCTGACTGCTGATTGTTCCCTTTGATGACTGGGATTCTAGTTAGAACACCAGTAGCATTTAATAATTCAGAAACTGTGTAGCTGCTCTGCTCAAATCCAATTATGAGAGCTATGTATAAGAATGATGCAAATTATTCCACTTAAAGAAATCCTGTTCAGAGGGATTTACGACCACATAATAGCAACCTCACCCACTTATTATATACACAATTTCATACCGTACTGATGTACAGTAAAAGTGCTTAGATCTTGCATTATTGTGTGTTCCCCCTACACTACCCAAGTACAAATATAAAGATGGAAAGGGGGCGTATACGTATAATGTTGGGCATGAAGAAGAAGTCACAGAGGGACGAAACTCGTACTATGTGATCCTGGGGCAAAAATTGGAACTCATATGTAGGGTTCTCTATTTTCAATTTCTGTGAGGATTTATGGCCAAAACAAACTATACACAATTTATATGGCTCTTCACTGAGGCATTTGTTCAAAATGGTGTCTCAGGCGGCTATATATATATATGCATGCATGATGTCTTCAAGCCTGCGGTGCAACAAGAAGCAGAGATCTGGACAAGTCCACCACGTATTTTACCAAGGGAGGCTTACTACAGCTGCCATGTTAGTAGAATTTATGTAGCTTCATTATAAGCAGAGATATCAGCGCTAGAAACAGACGGCACTATTCGCCCACTACTCCTGTAGCAGCTATGGCGTCATTCTATAAACTATGCTGCTCACAGAGATGCCAAGAGCTACGTAGCTATGCTCACCCACCGTACTTTGTACTTGGGTAGTGGTTAGGCATGCATAAGTATTACATGCCACTAGCAACACGTTTTAAGAGATATATTTCCCCCATTTTCTTTTGATGGAGTATATCATGTACAGTCATGCATATAGCTACCCTACACAGATCCATTAAACAAGGCAAGCAGGGGTACATCTTATGTCAGCACTTTGTACACCCTGCTTACAGTCCCTTACCCATTCCCACACTTACGATCATCATCAATGATTCTTCCCAAAGTTGCGAACCGTCTACTTCGCAGATCAACCCTATCTGGATCCACTGCATCAGCCACAACTAAAAGTATGACAAATATCTGTTCAACCTCATTGATAGTATCATCTACTATTCTGATAGCAATTGTCTGAACAGCTGCATTTCCAGCTGGGAATGTGATTGAAATTCCGGTATTGCTGAAGTCTTGAATACCTGATGAAACAAGAGCTAATTAATATCTGTATACATGCATGCTCCTTACATTATTATGCTTCTACTTACTTGTGGCATTGATTGGTCGTCTGGGATTGTAATTTGGAACAAAAGGAATTACATCAAGAACGGGTGACTGTGAGTTATTTACAGAAGCATAGTTCACTGGAGTAGCCACAACCGTCAGGTCAGTGGCTATGTTAGTAAGCAGCTGCACTAATGGACGTATAAACCCCATTCCTTCGACAGTTGCGTAGTCTGGGTTGGCAAATTGGAGAACAGCAGCTGGAGATATAAAGTTTGGAGTCCACATAATATATATATATATATTGCAATAGCTTGCATACCCTTAACAGTCACAATTTTGCATGTGGTGGGTCACTGAGTGAGAAACACTCTAACTACACTAGTCTTGCAATTCCCAAAATCTGGTATGTGCTGTACTCTGACTTGTAAGATACCCCAGAGAAAGGGCATAACCATACCTAGACAGGAACTCCTTTTAACAGATTTTTGTACTCTTACATAAATAGAGAAGCTGTGAATGCACGGTGCGGCTATCTAGATTATTGGGATCATCAAAGTTGCAGCAATGACAAGGTTAGCAAGGACTTGAAAGAAGGCTATCACAAACTTGACCCCTCAGCATTTATGAATATGTATTAAATATGTATGGTACACTCTCCAAAATATCATTTAAAATGAATAGTTGCATGTGCTCTCTCTGGACAATGGATGCTTCATACCATGACCACAATATTAGATGATCCATACTTTTAGTAGTACGCTACTATACCTTCTCTGTCTTCAATCACAACTCGAATTGTGAGAATTGCAAATGTATTGGGGGCTGCAGCATTCAGTGCAGCAACTGCAGCAGCATTGGCACCCATCAGAGTCAGTGTGAAATCTTCAGGTCGCTCCAATGCTATTCTGTCAACTCGAATGAGGGTCTGAATTCTGGCTGGTACAGTAGCATCATCTATTGTTACACTCCTAGAAACAGATGGAACTATGAAGTCAAAGTTGGGGCCCTCCCCTGCAATGGATAGAGGTTGGAGCATTTAGATACTGTATCCATCATATTATATCATATACATGTCATGTCCATGTAGATTTCACATTTTTTGTGTAGTCTGAAATTGCAAATTAAAAAAAGAAGGAAAGTGGGCATGATGGGAGGCAAACAGACTCTATGAGTGAAACCATGTAGAGGTAGGCAGAGGAAGACTTGGAAGAGAGTAATTATTTCCACTGCCTACCACTATGTGGTTTCACTGCCCACATATTATTCCACCAATAAGGTGCACTCTTAGCTATCCTCCTATACCTCTTAAAGACTCTAGCCTCATATCCCCCTTACTGCTTCACTGCACATTTTAGAAGAGCAACCAAGTATTGATCTTTGATCCACATCCTTCCTTTGTAGCTTACATTAGCCTAACCTACTCCCCCTCTCCTCTACGTATTACTCTCTGAAAAACCATAAAGGTTCTGAAAATTTCTGTATACTGTATAGTGAGCGTTTTTTGTGCAGTATATACCACATGACAATACCTGATACACTATTAATAGCTGCTTATACATGTACCATGTGAATGGTGGACAGACATACGTAATTGGTATAAATCTGTTACCACTTCCTACATGTGGAATCGGTATGCATTGTTGCATTAGCCAGCTCAATCAGCCTTGTATACATCCTAGCTGAACAGCCATAAGTTGTTGGATACCCATGCATTCACTTACCTGCTGTTCCTTCTGTTACTGTGATAGTGAAACGTAATTGTCTTCTAGCATCCTGCTGCAAAAATTCTTCAAAAGGTGCTCCTTTAATAAACCCTGCTTCCAGCATAGTAACATCAGCACGCTCTTCAATTGAAACGTCAGACCCATCAAGCCATCCAAACACTGCCATGATAGAGAGACATGCACGGCATGAGTGAGAGTGCATCGTATAGTGTGCTAAATCGCAAGCCAGTGTAACCATAGGTGGCAAACAGAGGGTGGGTGCATACATGTATGAAAATTTTGATTCTGAAGTGAATTTATCCATGTGGCTATGCAGACTGTGGTAGTGACACTTTAGCTACGAGTGTAGGGAGGGTCTGGGGCTGAGACTACTTTTAAAAGTTAGCAGGCATCACTAAATTATAGCTACTTTGAGTTCAGAGAAAACAAAGGGACAGATTACAGCTCCGTAATTAAAGTGCACCAGCTAGCGAAACAGTAGCTATGTGTGCAACCTGAACCCTTCAGGGAAGAGATATGGGGGGGCTTCCCCCCCCCCCCCTTAAAAAAAAGAAAATTGTTTGGTTGATTAATATTCTACTTTATCTGGCTAATGCAATGTTGTCAGGCTCTGCATCTGAGCTGCACTATATACGTATGCACGTATGTGGACTGCTTCATCCATGATCACTCAGGGACACATCACCTCCCCCCCCCCCACTTATTGGCAGTTGTCTCTTCCTGTCATTAGTTCATATTGCAAAGGATCTGTAGTATAGATGTGAAGCTGCACCCACTTCCAGTCATACATGTTTTAGTGCCAGTTCATCTGAAAATATAATGGTGTCCAATCATTCTTTGCTTGCAGAACCTAAAAGGTTGCCATACAAAAGTGATATAGCACTGAATAAAAGTTCACACAACTACTCACATTTCCCCCCACTCAAGACTGTTATGTGGCAATCAGTATAGATACTTAGCAGTGTGACACGAGCAATATAATTATATAGTGACACTTGCATTAGACTGCATTACATTACTGTGCATGTGACCTTCAAAATCGTGAAAGAAGTGAAGTCGTATATTCTATAGCTTATGGCACTGTAGCAACTTACCAATGCAAGCTTGACAGGATTGGTCCCCAGATGTCTGCGTGTAGAACAGCCCAGAAGAGGATTGCACACAGCATTCTTCAATGCTTCCAGCCGTGAAACTAGCATCAGAGCTTCCACACCTTAATTCACCGGCAGTTGAAGGAGCGGTGAAGCATTGGACCTGTTGTGCTATTACTGAAAGAGAGAGTAAAATTATGATGATATTGTTGTGCTACAAACACCACAAAACCTTTTCACATTGGCTCCTTATGGGTTTTGAAGACAGTTCTTCTTTGTCAATACCACTCCATGCAAATAGCTACTAAGGCAATGAGACAGCAACATCCAACCATCCACCATTTTTGCCCTATCAGTAGCTAGTGTTCAATTACAAAAGTGAACACACAGAAAAGGCAAGCTAAGTTAAACTGGCTGTTGAATGTTTATATAGAGACATGATGTTTTGTACATGCAATCATGCTGATACTTATGCATGTGGGGCATTGTTCAGTTTATGAACGTTTATACAGGGCTCTGCCCAAATGAATGCACTGAATAAACTCATTCATCCTCTAATCTAATGGTCTGAGCAAGAAGCATATAGTACCCTGTATATAGTCAGTAATAGTCAGAGGGGAATCTCGTAGATATTATAACTTGTGTGTGATATGACATTGGGTAGAGATTTGACATTGTAACATATAGATGGTTATGCTGGAATGTGTGAAGTGATCGACTTCAAAGACCTAAACCAAAGTATGTTTTTAATCTAATGTCCATATGTAATATGTACAACACGTTCCATTATCGATAATCAATCAAAATATAATTTATACAAACAAATTATGCAGCAGCTCTTAGTGGGCCACCTTCAAGAATGATGTTTATAATAGCATCTCATTATTCCAGTTGTTATTTTCGCAGTACAGGCTGGCTCCTATTGTTTTAGTAGAAAATTTAGTTTTGGTTTTAGTTAGTCAACGATAAAAAAAGGGCTACTGAAAAACTTTAAATATTAGTGAACCATAACTAAATGGGTTGATTTTAGTGGAAAAGTATTTGTAGTTTATTCCAAGGAGCCAGTATTTTTGAAGTTTAGTTTTAGTTATTTAACTAAATCTGTTTTTCCTCCTACTAAAATGGTTTTTTGTTTTTAGTTTCAGTTAACTAAAACAACACTATTTTAACCCCTAACAAAAATTACTGTAGGAAACTGGGAGGGAGCTCACCTTCATCATCAAAGATATCAACTTGTACACGTGGTTCGATAATAAGCACATTAAATCCCATGGGATTGGTAAGTGAGCCAAAAAAACTCTCAGTCGTTTCCAGCACATCATCTTCAATGAGGGGCACTGTCACAAACATCTCAGTGTCCGATGTCATGAATGTTAATGTCTGGGATATACTCATGAAATCTGTTCCAACTATATGTGATGAAAAGACACACACCATTATAATTATATGACAATATATGTAGTAACAAATCCAAGCAATTCACTTTGTGTTGTGTCAACGGTCATGACAAAGGTGGAGTAACCCTGTCATACATCGGCACAACTTTTCCGGAAGGTTGAGATATCAACAACACTTATAAAACTTTAGTGAAACAATGTCCAGTTTGACCCAACACAACTCAGACATGCTATGAATAAGTGCAGACAAACAACACTGCTCAGGACACAACAATTAATTTTACGAACCTCAACCCATTAAAATGCCATAAACCAGGCAAGCTCTGAAGATGGGTCTGTGCCCAGTCACCAGGCTGCTGTTTGGCATGCTATAGCATTCTTATGGTCAACCCAACATAAACCAATGAGCCCAGACTTATAAACAACACATGTACACTGAGCAACTACCCTTCACTGGTTACTCATGAGACATGCAATATTTTGGTAACATTATTTATGCACATTTGTGGTAATGATGACCTTACCAAAGGTGCATATCTTAGCTAAAGGCAGATACCAATAATTATGTGTTACTGTGTTCAGCATGACTAACTAGCCCATCACTCTGCACTCACCCATTGCACTGCCAGACTCGGTACTGAAGTCCACACTGACTGGCTGTGGATTGTCCCCGGCCTTCGTAATCCTAAGTCTGGCAGTGCCATCTGCCTCAAGGACGCCGAACAATACTGGTTCAAATCCGATCTGAATTTCTATTGCTGTAGAGGAAGGGTGGCACATGTAATGTGATGATGGGTACTGAGTTGCCAGGGTTACCAGCATGAGTCAGCTGCTGACAATTATCTATGTAAAGCCATCATGTGATATGGCCTTATGCCCTATATATTTGACACACAAAATCTGAGATTGGTCTGGGAATATATGTAGCTTCAAACTTCAAACCTTCATTCCGTTCCATATACATGTGTACTGCAGGCAAGTGTGATTGACACAAGGCAGATTGCAACTGAGACAATTTATTGTGTGTAACCAATCCTGGCATTTGCTATATTCTTGCAATAATCATGCAGTGTACTCACGCCTGCAGGAAGGTGGATCTGGTATAAATGTCGCAGTGTTATCATCCACTTGTGCGCATGTGGTGGTTGTAACTCCGATCAGCTCAAAGCCCAGGTCACAGGTGTAGGTAGCAGTGTCACCAACAGAGTTGCCAGTGAATGTCCTCATACCATTGACAATGGCAGCTGGATCAGGGCACAATACTAGTGCTGCAGAGCAAGATTGAAGGAAATAATGTCATTAGTTTGTACACTGCCCAGTTTATTGGACAAAGTGATTTACATGACTCCACACTGAGATTAGAGCTACTTACACTACAGACACTTGCCATTATTGTCCAGTATCTCCACAAATATCACGTTTGGATCAAGTTGAACATTGGTAGGGAAGTCGAAGACAAAAGGATCTGGAACAACTTCTACACTGAAGAACTCCACTCCCTCCAGTAAATTATCATTAACAATTACAACCTCAATGCATGTTCGACGGGTGTCATCATCGATGATATCAAAGAAGAGATCATTGACAGCTTGAAGTGCAACATAGTCACCGGGATCTTCATGTAAGGATGAACGAGGAAAAATATAATTCAATTCTGATTATAGGCAAACTCTTGAGATAACTCACCAACAGCAGTGCCACGAATGGAGTTGGCAGCAAGACTCACTTGAAATCCTTCTGGAAATTCTACCTCATCATTAATGTTTAAGACACGTACACAAAGTTCGAGCATCGATTGCCCTTCATTTACACTGGTGACATTTTGTTCCCATCCAATTATCACATCTATTGGGCAAAAAAAAAATGTAGACTTGATCTTACACAAATATTACGTATAGGCATCGTAAGGCCATAAAACAAAGTTATCATACCAACAACTGTAGTATTTCAAGGAAGATTGAAGTTACATTTGTGAAGTGCAGTTCAAACTTTTCTGAGCCGCAAACAATCACACGATATTATATCAACTTACCATCATCATCTATAATGACAATAGTTGCTGCGGTAAAGAGACTACCACCACTAGCTCCAAGACTGACACTACTAGATGCGAGTCCCAGGGACAGTAGGATTTGAAATGTTTCCGTAGGTTCAGGAACACTATCATCCAATAGTTCAAACGCATATCCTATCTCTTGTTCCTCAGGATCAAAATCCTGCCTTTGTACTCGTGGATTGGCAGCAAAATCTTGACCTGGAGGATCTACTCGTGCAGCCCCAAAACCACTTCCAAGTATAAGTGTGGCAATCACTGCAAATGTAAGTTCTGATTTCTGGTCGTTTTCTTTAATGATTGGAATTCGAGTCAGGTCACCAGTGGCATCAGCTTCAAGCACTGTATATCTCTCTTGCTCAAACCCAATATTGAGGGCTGTACAAGAAAAAATATATACAATAAAGATAATCTCCAAAAAACGGTTGTAGAATATTTGAGAATTCATTATTGTTGGTACACAGCAGTGTATTGTATGCACCTCTTGTTCCTTCTAGAGAGAGTGTTCATTAATGTAAGGCCCATATAGAGATATGATCAAGGAAGCTTTAGAGTAACCCAGAGGTCCTGTTTTTGACGATTTTAGCAATGAATTTGAAGCTGTACTGTTTCTTCACTAGCCACAAGATCTATAGTGTATAACAAGTTACCACTCATGAGAGCCCTGAAGTCCAGTTCGTTTTCTGATTAGCTTCGTGCAAAGTAATGCATATTGTTGGCTGTTACAGGAAACTCAGTGCATACTCAGAAGCCACTGGTCCAGGAGTACTCTCCAACCTTCCTACACCTCCACTCTCTCGTTTTTGCAAGTTTTGCAAAACAGCCTAGACTCAGATAGTGAATTCAGAGATGCTTAAATGCCTCATAGCAATTTTTTGCTCAGGTGCAAATTTATTTTAAATGCAGTATATATATTTTCTTTAAAAATAAAACTGCTTCAACCTTGGTCTACTCCGTTGCTGCAGATCTAGCTACTTTCATCGTGCAGGTGTTAAAATAACTGTATTATACAATCTAAACTTTCAATGTTTTATTTGCTAACGCTTAGAAAGTGCAGTTACAAATGTTTATTATACTTTCTGTTTACATTCCCTTGTAATTTTGGTCCCTTACGATCATTATCAAAGATTCTTGCCAGACTGACAAAACGTTCACTCGTTAGATCAACTCTGGCTGGATCCACTGCATCAACCAACTCCAAGAGTAGTGCAAAATTCTGCTCCGCTTCGTTAATGGTATCATTCACTATTCTGATACCGGGATCAAGTATTCTAGTATGTGCATTCCCAGCTGGAAATGTGATTGACACTGGTGTGGTAGAGAAGTCATCGTCACCTGTAAATCAATGGTATGAGACGATCACTACTTTGTAGGTGATAAAAGTCTACTTCTGAGCTTACGTGTGGCAATGTTGGGTGCCCTAGGGTTGAAAGCCTCAAGAGGTGGGAGGGCAGATGTCAAATTACGTTCCATCACTTCACCAATACTTAATGGAACTATTTGCACTGTCAGATCAGTAGCTATTTCAGTAAGCAGTTGCACCACAGGTAAAATGAACAGCAAATTTTCGGGACTGGAATACTCAGGTACAGTGAACCGAAGTACGGCATCTAAATAACAATTGAGTGCATAATATAATGCACAATACAGTACTATGAATATTTACTTAGTTATTCAAAATTGTGTGGTACTACAGGCTGAGTACTGTTATGAGGATCGTCAGAAGCAAGCCAATTTATAGGCAAGGAATCCGATATAAACCAATTTTAACCCTCAAAACCTAATACATTGCCTACAACATCATCACCAATTTTCTATAGCATGCTAGCTTATTTTGTATGAAAGTGCTACCAGCCTAACATCGCAAAGTGTAAATACGTAATTCTCTGAGCTCATTGGTCAGTCTGAGCTATGCATTATACAATAGTCTAGCATGTACACATCCACAATGGCATCCAGTTGCATGTGATGACGGCACAGTAATTTACTAACTTACCCTCTACATCTTCGATGATAACACGTAGTGATGGAAGCACAAAATGGCCAGGCGTTGTTAGGGCTAATATAGCTCTTCCGGCATTATTGCGTGCCACCAAGGTCAGTGTAAAAAACTCGGGTGGTTCAAGCGCTACACCATCAATTCGAATAAAGGTAAAAAGCTCGGCTGGGTTTCTGGCATCTGGCCCTGTAATCTCAAATGATTGTGGTGCAATTATAAAATCAGCATTGGAACCTTCCGCTGCAAAATGAATCAATAAAATGAATGAACCTATAAATAGTTCCTTTGTCAGCTTGATCTGCCCCATAGAAAACTGCTGTTGGTTTACTGTCTTCTTGTGACACTTTAGTCACTTGACAACAATAGCAATACCAATGTGATGTAATTGGGGGGGGGGGGGGGGGGAGGGTGAGGAAGGCGGCACTAAATGGGAAAATTACATGAAAATGTACGCTATTGTGTTTTCATGTAAACTTTAAACACAAAACCACAAAACCATCATGTTTCCATGTAAACTTTCCATTCATTGCTTTTTCCCCATGATTACATCATACAATCTATTTTGGTGATGCTATAATTAAGCTGAGATAGTGGTAGCTACACTTTCAAGAAACTTTAGCGAGGATTTCAACAGATACTGTTACTTGAGCTGTTACTACTGCAGCTTTAAATTGCCTACTGCAGCATTGAGGCCACCTATTGTGACTTGAGGTCATCTACTGCAGCTTGAGGTAATGTACTGTGACTTGAGGTCACCTACTGCAGCTTGAGGCCGCCTACTGCAGCTAGAGGTTGCCTATGCTGCTGCATATCCTTCTCGGCAGACATGTTAAATGTTTTTCAATAAGGGAACGGGAAAGTTTTCCCAAATCAAGATTTGTACTCAAGAGTTATACAGTCTTTGTGAATAGTTCCTATACCCGTACATGAAGTAACGAGTACGAATCCATAAAATTGCACTTCTTGATGGGCTCCTAACATACTGCCACTGCTTTATATACCTTTCATGTTGGCTGAATACACTTCAACTTACTTGCAGCTCCTGTAATGGTTAGGCCGAAACGTGCAGTGTTTCTTCTGTCTATGTCTGTCAGTGTTTGCACAATCCCTCCTTTGATAAATCCAACCAACGTGAGTATAGCATCGCCTTGCTCTGGGCGAGTAATCTCCGAATCTCCAACAAATCCAAACACTACAACAAAGAAAGACAGCTTTGATTGTAATTTCTGTGTATCTGGACTACCACAAGAGACAGTTCTTTTCTAGAGTAAAGTCTAGCCAGACAGTGTAGTACAACTAATGACACAGACCAAAATTGGCTTTAAAATGGTGATTTTTGAAAATAAGCACAAGTTCAAGCTCAAAACCCACACAATAGACAAATATGTGCAATCTGCGCATGCGAAGGACGGGGTTGTGTAGCCTTGTTTCACTATAACTTAAAATGGCGTGAAACGGTAAACGTCCACTCAAAAGTGCTCGTGAACTGCGCGTGTGTTAATTTGAAAATGTTATGCCATAAACGCACTACCTGAGGGTCATGCAATCATGCCCGTTCTTGTTGGTGATCACTGCAGCTATTATTGTGCCAGCCTGGCTACTGCAGCAATGGTTTGAGATGGTATGTAGCCACACTAACAATCTTGTTTGCTCATGTTCAAAGCTGAGTGGTATGGCTTATGACTACATCTAGAGCAGAGGTCTGTCTGTATGATGTTGTACACGTCACATATGGGGCGGCCATTATCTTTTATCAAGAAAATATTGCCCAAAAATGCATAACAGCAAGTAGAGCTGACAGTACATATATAGCTATAGGTATTTCTATTTGTGACATAAAAAGAAAACACAAAAAGTAACAAAAGGATAAACTTGCTACGTTTTACAGTATGAACTTTCTATACGAAATCCTCTTAAATTGAATGCAGCATTAGTTCATTCAGTAGGCATTAGAATTCCACCACTCCTATAGCCCTTTATGTACAATCCTTATCAAAGTCTGTAAATAAATGTGTCTCACCATAATAATACAGAGAGAGAGTAAAATAGATTAGGACCTAGCCTATCGTAAGACATTTACTGTGATCAAAGGTGCTGGGACTTGAAGATCCAAGGGAGATGTTAATGGACAATACAACAAATTGCCTCATTCCCAAGCCTTAATTTCCCGCACAAGTCAATGGAGTAGACTTTTCATGCATGTAGATGAGGCTAAATGAATCCATTATCCTCCATGATTGAACAATATTTTGCAAAGTCAGTGTATAAATTGGATAAATATTATGGATGCGCTAATGAACGATCATTTGAACCTATCTTTCCATACCAATGCAGGCTGTACAAGATTCATCTGTTGTGGTGTCCTCAAAGAAAAACCCAGGGATCTCAATACAGCATTCTTCAATGGTTGCAGTTATGAAATTAGGAGTATTAGTGAAGCAATTCAATTCCCCAGCAACAGAGGGTACAGTGTAGCATCTGACCTGTGCATTTCCTGTAGGGAGGAGAAAGTAGACTCCACGGAATTATTATGTTGTCCACAGATGAGCAGCTAGCTGAAAATGGCTTTATTAAATTAACTTCATGAATTGGTAGAAAGTCTTACTATTATATTATACTAGACGATGATCATCCTCCGATGATTATCGTTCATCGTTTTACAATCCCACACCTGGCATATTTATACCATTTCAATTTGACGAAACTGTATGGCATTCAGAGCCTTTGAAGTAATCATTCCTTCAACATTGAAACCATTATATTAATGAAAGCACAGCTATAGCTTAAAATATAGTACACATGTACTTTCGGTTATCGGTATACAATGTAGCATGGTAGTCAGTGCTGTATTATAACCATACAGCACTCACAACCATGCTATGTGCGTTATAAATTATCCATTGGGTGCATTTCTATAACTTTAGGGGGGTGTTATAATCAAAATATAGCACTTCTAGCAGGTACTGCATAATTAATAAAATCACTGGTTACCTTAGCATGTAGTAGTGTAGGATACGTTGTACATTAGAAAAAATTCCAGTGTGGGGTCAGGTGCCTTGTGGAGTTTGATACAATAATTGGATGTTGGTGTGGATTGTAGTGTGTGTGTGGTTGTCAAGATGTTGGGATGGTAATCCGTGGAAGTTCTGTGGTGTCATTTCTACCTTGTTCAGTTGTTCTTTCACGATTCCATCCCTACATGCTGTTTTACTTTCAATGATTATTCTAAAACTTGTTCCTGTTTATTTTTGGGAAGGGGAGGACCATTGTTTATATTAACTCATTGCACGCCGTACACCGCTTAACTGGATATTGCGTAATCCTTCCGCCACACACCACTATGGTGGCTTTAGAAACGGCAAGTTAACTGTACTGCCAGGAGGGGCAACCCCTTCCTTTATTAGCCATGAAATTGAATAGAGGGATTACTAATAATGATGTAAGTGTGCCGAAAGTCGATCTAATCTGTAATAGAACGGATACATACGGTAAACTAGAAGTCTCTAGCAGAGACATACCCCGCGGTGCATAATTCACAACTTGGAGCTGGCTGGACTGCAGACTGGGCTGATCGAGTAGTTGGCAAAGTGTACATGTATATCACTGGCTGTGTATCCGCACGCAGAGTGTACAGCGCTCGTGTACGCGTATATCCTATGGGAAGTGGTGGGCGTGACTGATTGCCAATATGAACACGTGACCAGAGTCCGTATATGCCCGGCCTCTATCGTATTCTAGTTGTGACCGTATTAAAATGGCAGAATGCACCGTTGTTAAATAAGAAAGAGCTGTAGATACAGCGAATGGAACCGCTTTGGCGACTATCAGGTACACATCCGGACATTTTTTTTTGATTTCAATGTTACTGTCGTGTTTAGCAATCGCTTAACCCTATAAATCGCGAGATAGCCCGATTTTTGAGTGGACAGACACCTGACAGACGGACGGACGGACGGACGGACGGACAGACAGAACCAATTGCTTAACCCCGCCGCCGCCTACGCGCCGCGGGGTAAATATACAACCGATCAAGACGGCTAGCTATGGCTACCTACATTGCTACGCAGTTAGTTGGGCTCTGTAGTCAACTTCACTGGTGGATACGATGGTAACTGGTTCAGGGGAGAGTCGGGGGCTTCAGTAGGACCATCGCTCTTTGCCGCCTGAGCGTGAAGACAACAGTTTCGTATCGAACTTACCGCGTATCCGGTTATCGCTCCTGAAGCCCTTCTTGGATCCAATCCGCCGCCCTTTTTGCCTTCAATGGCTGTATCCGATAGTCTTCTAACAAGTACAACGCAGAATTCGCTGGATACTTGACTCGGTAAGCGTAAAAATAGCCAAACATTGAGCTAAAACTTTTAGTACGCCATTGTTGTAGAAATTATAGCGTGGAGCATCACGCGCGTGACGTAATTACGGCGTGCAATGAGTTAATGTGGTTGTGTGAGGCAATATGTGGTAACGATTAAGGTGGAGTAGTACGTACAGTGGGTGTCTGGGTTTCATAGGGGGCAATTGTATCGATTGTATGTCAATCAATAGAGAGAGTGTAATACTTTTTGCTTTGGGTGGACATTTGCTTAGGTTACTGGACTGGGACCACAGTGTAGTTGCTTATTGTTCTAAACATACCATTTTAATTTATACACTACTACACTTCCTGGAGACAAATGTATTATCAATGCACGGTACTAACATGTAGCCACACCCTTACTACACAATATAACATCATCAACGACCACACCCATAGACCCCACACTGATGTGTGAGTGGAGACGTGGGACCTCTAAGTGAAAACTACAAACCGCAGAATTGTTGTCAGTATTGTCTTACTGTGATAACCATAAGCATATGGTTGTACTTCTTGTGTAGCTTTGTATGTAAACATTCGTCTATAGGTATGAGAGCTACATCAAGAAAACATGTTTTTGAGCTTCTCCCACAGGTACTTAAACGTCCCAGATAATCACCGTAGCAAGGCGAATAGGTTTATACAAAGTAACACACACAGGAATTACCTATCGAATCCACATACTGCTTCGAATCTGTGTTGATTATCAGTAGCCTCGTTCCCAGGCTCTCTGCCCAGCTTTTTTCGCACGTAGATTTTAGGCTCTCTGCCCAGCTTTTTTTCGCACGTAGATTTTACTACGTGCGAAAAAAAGCTGGGCAGAGAGCCTGGGAACGAGGCTAGATTATCAGCTGGTCTATGCAGCCCAAGTCCTTAACTCTCTGAGATGGGGTGGCTTTATCACATGCATGTACGCATGACCGAGAGCAGCTTAGTTTAAAAAAATAACTCACCGCCACTTCTACAGAATGTCAGTAGCTAGCTAGTCTCGTGGGCCAGACTACTCAGGCTTCATCACCGGAACCCAAAGCACGTGACAATCATCTGCATCACCGGAACCCAAAGCACGTGACAATCATCTGCTAGTGCCGCAAACGAACATGTTTCATTAATTTTCATGGCAACAGGCAGTGTGCGCAGTCCGTTGTGTCAGCTTGTGTTCAGGCCTTAAGCCTGGTATGATATTGAACTGTAAATTATCACCAAGAACAGATGTATATCACAGTTAACCTCGTACCCAGACTTCCCTCCCAGACTTCCCTCCCAGACTTCCCTCCCAGACTTTATTGTCTGGGCAGGTGGAGGTTATATTACAGTTTTTAGGCTTCTGAGCGTTTAAAGACTGAAAGACCTCTGCTGCTAGGAGCCAGGGTAAGCCGCAAATGGTACTAAACGTATATAGAGGGCAAAAATGACGTGTCTAAACAAACCACAGGTACCCATTAAGTTCAGCAGTCTTTGTTGATGTACGATCTAATGGATACTGTACGACTATTAGCTATAGTGGTACATCAAAACAGAATACATGCTAGTGATACGTAAACCAGAAATTTCACACCTAAATTCAAGAAAGTTGGAGTTACAGTGAAGCATTGGACCTGTTGTGTACCTACTGAAAGGGAGAGAAGACTGATAATGGTGACATTGTTTAGCTACAATCCCCATAAAATCTTTTCTCCTTATGCATGGGTTTTGGGGACAGTTCTTCGTAAATACCACTCCGTGCAAAGAACTAGCTACTGAAAGGTTGACCATGAATGAATAGGGCTGACATTACTCCACCCACTGGCAGACAAACTGTGCTAATTAAGATGCACCTGAGTGAGCCTCACATTAGCGATGTCCAATTAAGTCTGCCTCCTTCACACAGTGAGTGTAGTCAGTAAAATTAGCTCAAATCACACAATGATTATCGTTAACAGTACACAACAGTCACCTTTTGTCACTAAGGTAGTGAGAAGGCAGGTTGCAAGCAAAGCCACTGCACCATGTAGCGACATCCTACCATCCAGTAATTTTGCCTTATCAATAGCTAGTGTTCAATTACAAAAGTTAACGCACACAGAAAAGGCAAACTAAAGAATGTGTATATTGAGACACACTGTTTTGTACACGCAATGAATTCCTTATTTGTGCACATGCATGTTGATATTCGTGTATGTGTGGGCATTGTTCAGTTTATACAGAGCTCTGCCCAATTGAATGCACTGAATAACTTCATCCATCACCTGATTTTATGGTCTGAGCAAGAAACATATGGTCACAGACATGTATGGGCAAAGCTAAAATTCGTACCTCATGATTTTTACTGAAATGAAATTGAAATATATATCGCACACAATGTGAGTAGCTATCCTCATTCCCAGGCTCCCCCAGGTACATTTGTATAAAAAATCCAACAAAAATGGAAGTTGGGAGAGAGGGGAGTCTGGTAGATATTATAACTTTATGACATATATATGACTTTGGGTAGAGGCTTGACATTATAAGATAGATGGCTATACTGGAACATGTGAAGTGATCAACTCCAAACACCTTCACCAAAGTATGTTCTCCTTGGCCTTTAACACAGAACTCATTTTTTTACGAATCAAAATAACACTAGGACAGCTGCAGTATACCAGCAGTTTGAAGTCAATGCCATTTTATCACATGAAAACATTACAGTTTGTGAGTCACTCATCGAGGACAGACATCAACGCAGTAGATGGCAAGAGGGTCAGTTCTCAGAGACTGGGCCTCCAGCTGCAGGGCATTCTGTGTGTTGTGGTATATCTATAAGCTCCGGTATGTTACTGTAATGTTTCTCTAAACACTAATTTTGGTCTGTAAGTTCAATTGGATTATAAATTAACAGTTTCCCCATTAATTAGCGACTAGTGCTATAGTTCGTAAAGGATTATGAAATCAAGTTCATAATTACTAAGCTTAATTGTTTGTCTGATTGTACGTGTGAGTTTGATAGGAAAGCATAGTCATAAAACCATATTCTGGTATCTCCTGGCATAGCTTAATAGTGACTGTAGGAGGACAGTGATAACTGCCGGTAAGTACACTCAATGTGTATATCCTCGTTCCCAGGCTTTGTATAACCACAAAAATGGAAGTTAGAAGAGAGGGGAGTCAGGTATAACTTTGTGACATGACTTTGGGTTGAGGTTTGACATTATATATTAAGTAGATGGTTGACATTATATAGTAGATGGTTATGCTGGAACATATGAAGTGATCAATTTCAAGACCTACAAGAAAGTAATTTTCAGCAAGCATTTAGACGGACCATGATGTGTATTATCAGTCTCATCACTGTCAGTACTCCTCCACACCGCATTACACCATAGCAACACTCGCTGTAACGATGTTGTTGTGCTGTCGCCTGGAATTCTGAAGTCTTGGACTCCTCATTTCTCTCTGGAGTTACTATGTATATCTACACCCAAGAGTAGGCCTGTTTATGCACCTAATAGGCCCGTGTGGGCTTTAGGAACCTAATAGTATGTAACCAAGCCAATCGTGTTTGATGTAATGTGAGGTTGCCCACATTCATTCCAGTATCTATGCCACACAGTAGATAATGCTAATGGGTGTTCTTTATCAGTCTGGTCGCTGTAGCAGAAACATAAACAGACTTGTTTGAGTCTACAATGCCTGCCTCCGTTGCAGGAGTAAGAAAGTGTGTGGGTTTTACTTAGCTAATGGACCTAAAATTAGCTGAGCGGCTACCGTGGAGTTATTTTGCTTCCCCCATCCCTGCAAAACAGATTAACCCCATGATTCTATCTAGACTAGTGCTTTATATGCTTCGCAGGTTGAGAATGTGTTTTGATGCACATCCTCCACAAAGATGGCACTAATTGTCATCAGTCCTTGTTAATGGGTATAGTTAGCTGCACTCTTCATACTGCTCTATTAGGGGCTATCGTTTAAGTGCATCTTGTGAAATTAAGTAGCTACGTGTAATTGGGATTTTGATGTGCAACCTCCCCAGTCCTGGTTTATGGGTTAGCTATATACACTGTTCATACTGATCAATCCATAGCTATATTTTAGGTACATCTTGTGAAAGTAGCTACATGTAATTAGTATCCCGAAAGGAGAAAGAATGAATTGGGAAGTTGGGGAAGAGAGAAGGATTATGGACGAGTAGCCAGTGGTAAAAAAGATGTATGTCTACCGTAAATAGTTTACACCACTACAGTTGTACATGTAGCTCCTAATTAGTACAGACTAATTAACTATTAGAGCACTTGTATTGTACAATTAGCCAGTCCATACAAAGATATATAACCACCAATACAGCAATTAATACAGTATATTGATTATTGTGCACCCTTATTATATTTCAGCATATATATACAAGCCAATTAGCAGATCATACTATATTATTAGTAATAGTTAAAAGGTCAGTTTTGGTGAGGGGAATTTTAAGTCCGAGGCAAGTCCGAGGCGAAGCCGAGGAGTTTAACCCCTCACCCAAATTGACCTTTAACTGATTTAATGTACATTGGTATGCTTTGAGTGCTATAAGCGTGGGAAAAAGTGGTTGTCATGGTAATGTACATTAACGGTACAGAATAAGCCACATGAGTGCGTGGAGTATGGGAATGGGAGTTAGGTACAAGCTGTTTTCAAGAATTTTTCTTTCTTTTATCTCTTGCTGGGTTATGATGACATTCAACAGGATGGAAAGAACAAAGTTAGAGGTATTTTCACACATTCTTAATATAGTGTTATTATTGCTACTGTTTGCAGTACTGAGACATCTAACTGTACAGTGCATGACACGTAGTACGCAATTTACAGCATGCACGTTTATACAAGCCAACAATATATAGTAGTTCAAGGTGTGGCTACTTTAGGTACATGCACGTATAATAAACAGCTTCTTATGAAGTTAGTCACACTATTAGTGTTCTAAAGCATCACAGTTTGCGAGTATCACTTATCGAGGACACAGTCTGCCCGTCCGGAACCTGCGATAGCAGACATCAACGCAGTAGATGGCAAGAGGGTCATTTGATAGCAGGAAGTTCTCGGGAATACCAGCTGCAGGGCAGTCTGTGTGTGATGTAATAGTCTATGTAAGTCAAGGGCAGATAAACTAAATCAGAAAAGTTATACTTTCATCCAAAAAGTCGTTAATCTTAACTGCACAATGTTTAAAACAAGAACAACTTGTATAAAAAAAACTATTATTCAAAGATAAATTGCTAGATAGCTATAGGCTAATAACAGTGCCTGCGAACTGTATGAATAGCGGTACTCACGATCATCTGATGTAATAACTATCCTTGTCTGGTTGCGTGTGATGGAGACAGGCACCTCAGAGGAGACTATGTCCAATCTGACAAAGAAATGCTCGTTTGTTTCCAGGAAGTCGTCATTTACAATCTCAATTTCAGTGGTGTAGGTAGTCATGAGTGAGCTAAACATCAACGTCAAGTCAACAGTACGATAGTCATCTGGAGCTACATGAGAGAGTAGAATATGAACACAACATTATAATTAGTATTTTGAACAGTAAATGTATCTGTGGAAATACTGATTTAGCCGGTATGGGATAGCCAGAATTGGTTAGTAGCAATTCTGTATTTATAGTCTTTGTAAATTACTTACTTGTAGCCACCCCATCTACTGTGTACATCAGAACAGTGATTGTCGTTTCTAATCTGCCTGACATTATCTGCACTGTTACTGGTACACCTCCAGTGCCTTCACTTTCACGATGACGAGCTTGAGTGAAGCCAATGGCAATGCCTGCACAGATGAAAATATCGAATATTCATGGTGTGTAAATGGAAATTATACGAATTATCCATACCATCATTATCGAAAATCATCACAGTTGCAGTAGAAATTTCTCCCAGTGCCACTTCTGTGTCTTCACTTCGAACACCAAGCTCAACACTAAAGCTTTCCATGCCCTCTGCTATGCTATCATCTATAATTTGGATTGTGAGAGTTTGCAGCTGTTGATCACCACCAGGTGGGAGTGTTAATGTCTGAGGTGGAGCTGTAAAATCTTCAGCTGCATTTGAGAGACAGTGGTGGGAAGCACTTTGCAGATAAAGTGCAATCGTAATATATTATACTATCTTACCAGTTGCACTCATCATGTTTACAGTAACGGTGACTTGCAGTGGAGTGACATTCTCTCCTGTCTTGTCAACAGTCAGTATCACCGTTCCATCAGCTTCACCTACAGTGTACTCAGGTTGAGTGAACTGCACAGTCACCACTGCAGGTGGAGATGGTTGTTGGGAATAACTATTGCTGTTGTAGCAGTAGTGTTACGTGCACATGATCTGCTATCGATGGTTGATCAAAATAGAACAATGTATACAGCAGCTCTTAATAAGACACCTTTAAGATAATAGCATCTCATGGTTCCAGTTGTTATTTTTGTGATATAGGCTGATATAGGCTGGCTCTCGTCTCAAATTAGCACACATTCACAGCACTTGTACACTATACTCACACTTGGCAGTGTGGATAGGGCTAGATATATAAAATGCAGCAGGATTGTTTGTTTGGGATCTCAAAAGTGGTCACAGTTCTTTAGAGAGTGTGCATGACCCCCCCCCCCCCCCCCCCCCCCCCCCCACACACACACACACACACACCCCTTCTTTTTTACCTTACTCTGACAGTTTTAAAGTGCTGGTCACTGTGGTACTACGTAGAAGCAGACTTTTTTTATTGTAAGTCTTTCTGGCCCCTTTTGACAGGATTTTTTTTTTTTGTTTTTTTGTTTTTTTTTTATTGTTTGTTGTTGTTTGTTCTTTTTGGTTCAGTGAAAATCTTATTCCAATATGATTCTCAGGAGCAAGTGCATGTAGCCACTTTAGTTACAATACTTACGCCTGCAAAATGGTGGTGCGGGTGAAAATGCTGCAGAGTTCGCATTCACTAGTGTGCATGTTGTGGTTGCACCTCCGATCAACTCCAGTCCCGAATTACAGGTGTAGGTAGCAGTGTCACCAACAGAGAGGCCCGTGAAAGTTACCATGCCATTGACAATGTCTACTGGATTAGGACAGAGTGCTGCAAAAGGAAGATTCATGAAAACAATTTGCAGGAAACAAGCACATAGCCCAAGGTATATAGCAAGATAGAACCCCTGCTCATGTTTGTGTACTTTTGGATAGGCAGCCAGTGATTACATATATATATATATATCACTTGCATGATGTTGGACAGGTTCGTGCAGCATTTTGGGCAAGTTAGAGGGACAGACCATGATAAAAAGAAGGTCCATTGATATTAGATGGCCACTGATCTGATGAAAATGTATTGTACATACAGTTGCCAGTGAATATCCTCATACCATTGAGAATGTCAACCGGATCAGGACACAGTGTTACACCGGAGGATAGATGCCAGATGAACATGCAATCTCTATGTACACGTTACACTGCAGCTATTCACTGCTAAATGTAACGCTACGGTTGGATTAGGCTGTGGTTATAATTAGTGGCTGGCATAAAGGATGAGTCACAGAGAGGAAAAATGTACATCATTACCATCCCTGCAGCTGGGAGTTTCCTGTAGAAAGATTTTTTTACTTTAATATATCCATAAGGAGGACCTCAGGGTGCTTCCCACCCAAATATATAAATTCTGAATCCTAGCTGTAAGTTCACAGCGCATGTCTTAGTTGTCAATGATTGATCCTAGCTGCCACAGGGGCAGCAGAAACGTAAAGATGCTTGTTATTATATAGCTGTTAGTGAGTATTGGGAGGTGGTGGTGGGGGGAGCCTTCCATAAGCAGGTCATTGCTAATTGTAATGCACAATCATATATCCAATTTACCATCATAGATAAACACAACGGCTGTATTAGGATTGACCATCACAGTAGGGGTATTACGATCTCGAACAAGTCTCACAGTGAAGCTCTCCATAACCTCAAAGAAACTGTCATCAATGATAGTGATTTCCACTGGGACCACTGTGGTGCCTCGATCAAACACTAGCTGTCTTGACAGTGAAACAAAATCAGGGCCTGAGAAAGAGAAGCAGAGGAGAAATATGCAGGTTACGAGTTATATAACCCAAGAATTACACTATATAGCTCAATTGTATGACTGCTGTTAGCTAAAGCATAATGATATACACTATGTACTAGTGATAGCTAAATTTCAAACCGAATTACAACAAAAAAGATCATTAATAGTTGCCGACATCTTGACTGCAATGTTGTAGTCTTGTAGTCAGGGCACAGCAATGCAGTACAAAATGTCGAAGCGTCAGTAAGTATTGATGATTTTTGCTGCAATACAGGTTGGACCTGAAGAAACTTTGCTATCATGAATTCTACTAGCCAACCGAGAGAATCTCTGAACAATTACTATGTACAAGTGTTGATTCTAATCCCACTGTGATTATGAAGCTGTTCTTCAGAAGTATACGTAGAATAGCTACAAAGTTGGAAGAACAGATTTGATTCACCAGTGGCAGAGTCAGAGCTGCGAATTTCAGTTGAGAAGGCCACAGTCACCCTCTGCTGAAGGTCTCCTAGTACACTCACGTACACAGTTGCTACACGATCACTCTCCAGTGCAGTGTACTCAGTTTGGTTGAATCCAATTCTGGGAGCTTTATGGAAATGAAAACACCTAAATGTGTCTACCCCTCGTACTAAACACATTTTATATTAAACCAATTCAACACATGTCAGTGAAATACTAGCTGTTCTACATACGAAACTAGCACTCTAGCTAATCACGAAGTATGCAGTGTTTTTTATGCATATTCTGTAGGTGCATATATGGGTAAAGCTACCACAATGGTGAAATGAGTAGGGATTTCCTCACGATCATTGTCCAGTACTTCCACGAAAGCCACATTTGGTTCAAGTCGAATGTTTGTAGGGAAGTTGACAATAAATGGATCTGGAACAACTTCTATGCTGAAAAACTCCACTCCCTCCGGTATAGCATCATCAATGATTTGAATTTCAATGCACGTTCGACGAATGTGTTCATTGATGATATCAAAAAAGAATTTGTTATCAGCTTCAAGTGCAGTATAGTCTCCGGGATCTTCATGCATGGAGAAATGAGGGAAAATGTAATTCAACCCTGAAGTAGCCAAATTCTTGAGACAACTCACCAGCAGCAGTGCCTCGAATGGTGTTGGCAGCAAGACTCACTTCGAATCCTTCTGGAAATGCTATGTCATCATCAATGTTTAAGACACGGACACAAAGCTCAAGTGTACTCTGGCTTTCTATTATTCTGATGAAATTTTGTTCAAATCCGATTATGAAATCTGTCATGTGAGAAAAAGATTCAACTATACCGAAAAACAAAAATACTTGTGTTAAACCAGCAAGGGTTATCTGCATGAGTTGTAACTGCACTACCAAATTATGCAGGAAGCCAATTGCCATGGGAATTTGATAATTTTGTTTACAGTAATTGTAATGATGACAGTTGGAATGACCAAAGTGCTCAGCTTTTGTTTCAAACCTTACAGAAGGAAGCACTATACTAATTGTTTGATTAGCAAGGAATACCCAGGTGCATTAAAATACACCAAGGGGGGAGATTCTCCACAAAAGTTCTGCCAAGTAGGATTCGACAGGGGTGAGTATATAAGACAAAAGGTTTCAGAATGCCTCAGAAGGCTCAAAATTTAACTCAAGTGGGGGCACCCCAAACCCCCCTAGAAAAATTACGGCCAATATGTGCAGATCCCACTTTCAATATCTTCTTCCACAAACTAAAAATCCTGGTACATCATTCCAAGGATTTTAGCTGCTCTCACCAGATTCCATAAAATAATAGTAATCATTTTGAATTCCCATAGATCAGTTTCCTGCAATAGAAATTGCATAGATAGTGCAGCTGCAAGTGACATTACCCTAGCTGGTTTAAACAATTTTACAACAAATATGTAGGTATCACAAGGAGGTTAAGTATCAAAGATGTCATGCCACAATACAGACTGTAATAGCTGGGTGAGGGTCCCAGTGGAGTCACACTTGACAACATAAAATCGTGGACAAAAAGGAAAAAAAGCTTTGTCTCTATTGCCTGTACGATTTTAGTCATTTAATGGCAGATACAGTTTGCAGGACAGAACTACCTTTTAAGCTTGTCTGAGCTGAAAACCTCATACCAACCTCATACCAACTAACCATCATCATCTATAATGACAACAGTTGCTGTGGCAAAGAGACTGCCTCTGCTAGCTGCAAGGTTGATGTTTGTGACTCCCTGATCTTCCAGGGATAGCTGGATTTGAAATGTTTCAATAGGCTCAGGAACATTAGGATTTGCAGGACTATCATCAAATAATTCAAAGCCATAGTCTATCTCCTGCTCATCAGCATCAAAATTCTGTCTCTGTACTGGTGGATTGGCTTCAAAATCTTCATCTGGTTGTGCAGCTGTAGGACCACTTCCAAGTGTAAGTGTGGCAATCACTTCAAAAGTAATTTCAGTTTGCTGGTTATTCTCTTTAATAATTGGAATTAGTATTATTTCACCATTGGCGTCGATGGCTTCAGATACTGTATATCTCTCCTGTTCAAACCCAATATTGATAGCTGCACAATGAAATAAAAAAAATACCAGCACCATAAAGTTTCTCAAGTTGTGTAAGCATTATTAATTAAGGCAGAGCCACTATATAGCAAAGCATCCAGGACAATGGGCGTAAGCGTGTCAGATAAGAGATGCAGATGTAATGAATGCCTACTGGGATACTTCTGTTGGGTCTGAGGTTATGGGTCTGGGTGGGGACTACTTCATGGAATGGAACTGAAAGAAACAAAGCAAAATTGCAAAGCAAGATTGCAAAGCAAAATTGCAAAGTGTAAAGCCCAGAACTTAGAGCTGTGAACATGAACCTAACCCTAACCCTAAACTGCTTAGTCTGCAGTTTCAGTATGTTCCGTTCTGTTCCATGAAATCTGCCTGGGTCTGAGGTTATGGCTCGAGGTTTACAGGTCAGAGTTTACAGCTCCTGAATAGAACTGATCAATTTAGGGATTTGAATGGCTTAATGTACATTACCATGGCAACCACTTTTTCCCATGCTTATAGCACTCAAAGGAAGCCACATACAGGGATCATTGCTATACCAATGTACATTAAATCAGTTAATAAAAGGTCAGTTTGGGTGAGGGGTTAAATTCCTTGGCTTCGCCTCGGACTTTAAATACCCCTCACCAAAACTGACCTTTAACTATTACTTATATGATGCAGTGACATCACATAACTTATTAACATATTTAACCTTTTTCTTGTGCCTATGATGTAATAATTTGAATCCTTACGGTCATCATCGATGATTCTTCCTAAAGCTGCAAAACGTCCACTCCGTAGATCAACCCTGTCTGGATCAGTTGCACTAACTACATCCATGAATAGTGCAAAATACTGCTCCACTTCATTGATTTCATCATTTGTTATTCTAATATCGAGAGTTATGACAGTTGTACCTCCAGCTGCAAAGGTGATCAAAACCGGCACAGTGGAAAAATCCAGTACACCTGTGAAAGAATGGCAAGAGACAGTCATGATTGTGCGATGATAGTAGTCTACATCTCAGCTCACTTGTGGCAAAGTTGGGTGCAAAGTTGGGTGCACTGGGATTGAAAGGAGGAATTGCAGGGAAGGCAGAAGGCAATGGACGTGTGAGTGCTTCAGTGATGTTTACTGGAACTATTCGCACTGTCAGGTCAGTAGCTATGTTGGTAAGCAGTTGCACCGCAGGTCGTATAACCTCTGCACTTTCCAAATTGGAATAAGTTGAATCAAGGAACTGAAGTGTGGCATCTGAAAACACACATAAAGTGCACAACATAATGCACAATGCTATACTAGCTGCAATAGCCAACTACATATGCACAAGATGGTAGACAACAGGCAGAAACAAGCTACTTAAAACATTGCTTATAATCCAGCTCCAACTCTCAGTGCCAACTGCACTTAAAACTCCAAATCTGGTAGGTATACGTATATACTGCATTCTGACTTGTATAAGATGCTCCAAATAAGGGTTTAACCATACCTAGTCAGGGAACTCCTTTTAACAGACTTATATAAATAGAGAAGTTGTCAATGCATGGTGCAGCTACCTAGATCATTGAGAAGTCAGTGACTTGAAATGTCAGATTTGGGGCTATCACAAACTTGACCCCTCAGCTCATACGCTTGAAAGGATTATGAATAATCATGTATTAAATTTCATGGTACATTCTCCAAAAATAGCTTTTAAAATTAGTAGTTGTATGTGCGCTCTGTAAACAAAGGATATTTCATATCATAACCGCAATATCAGAGGATTGTTGAAAAGCCAATACGTTAATTGATAGCCTAGCATGTATACAATTACAATGGCATCTCAATGATGATGTAGTTAAGTATGTTCACTCACTCTCTATATCTGCAATAATAACACGTAATGTTGGAACCACAAAATGGCCGGGCATTGCTGGTGCTAATATAGCTCTTCCGGCATCATTGCGTCTATCCAATGTCAGTACAAAATCCTCAGATGGTTCGAGTGCTACACCATCAATTCGGACAAAGGTGGTAAGGTCGAATGGTGCTGTGGCATCTGGCCCTTGAATTTGGAATGTCGTCGGTTGGATTGTAAAATCAGCATTGGGACCTTGCGCTGCAAGTAAATGAAACAAATGAATCCATACACAGTATATGGAAAGTGGTAATGAAAGGTTTACACACCTATAGTGGAGTCTTGAGGCCACAGCTGCTGATACATGCACAGATGTGGACATTTTACCAGGAGCGCATGGACCACCCATACTGATATAGAACTAAAGCTCACACTTACTGGCACTTCCTGAAACAGTTATATTGAAACGTGCAGTGTGTCTTGTGTCTATGGCTGTTAGTTGTTGCACATTCCCTCCTTTAATGAATCCTATGGGCAGGAGTATAGCTTCGCCCTGCTCTGGGAGAGTGATCTCAGGCGCATCGAAAAATCCAAACACTGCAACAAAATGAAGATTGTAATAGTAGGTAAACAAAAGTTTGGGGCATTGCATGCAAGTGATAATTATTTGTAAAGTGCACTAATACTAATAAATGAAGAAGGGCAATGTCAGTACAGCCTAAAATTGACTTTGTGGATTTGTGCCATACAGAAATCACCTTACAAACTTCAGATTGGCATGTGTTAACTAGCATACCACCTCCACTCTTATAACTTACTACCAAAAAGTGCAAAAAGCATTCATGTAGGGATGCACTTCCATAGCTATAACTCTCGCCGCAATGTCAATGCATTCACAGACTACATGTACCTGGCTTAGCCACACATCATAACGCAATGTATTACAGTGTAGCTACATGTATAAATCAGAGCACAGTGTTCTAAGTGGTAAGGCATTCTGTTCGTATGTTGTCGTACACGTCACGTGACATTGAGTCGTCGCGTATGCATATGCGGCATACTACCCCCGTACAAACATGGCACATGCAGTGCGGATAATTCCGAATCCCTGCAATATTTTTTATCAAGAAAATTGCCAAGGGGCTGAAAAAATTCATAACAGAAAGTACCCGACAGTCCTTATAGCAATATAGGTATTCCTTCTTATTATTTGTCACAAAGAAATAAACCACAACAACTTGCTTAGTTGTACAGCATGAAACTGTCCCTACAAACTCCAATAAACACTCTCAAATTGAATGGTAAATGAGCTAGCACTAGTTCATTCAGAAGACATTAGAATTAGACCACTCCCGGTCAGGCTAGTCCGTTATGTACAATCCTTATCAAAATCTTTAAACAAATGTGTCTCACCATATAAAAAGAGTACAATACGTAGATTGGGACCTAACATATAGTAAGACATTCACTGCTGATCAGAGGCACTGGGACTTGAAAATATAAGGCAGACATTAATATAATGGTCCAGCAACAAATCCTTGCCTCATCCCCCAAGCCTTCCCCACACAAGCATACTGAGTAAAGTTTTTATGCGTGCAGGGAAGGCCTGTGGATGAGGCTAAATGGATCCATCATGCTTCATGATGGAATGAAATAATTTTGCAACGTTGGTGTATTTTAGATTGTGCTAAAATTGAACAAATATTACGGATGCGCTAAGGAATGATTATTTGAGCCTATCATTTCATACCAATGCAAGCTGTACAAGATTCATCTGTTGTGGTGTCCTCAAAGAAAAACCCAGGGTTCTCAAGACAGCATTCTTCAATGGTTGCAGCTTCGAAACGAGGAGTATTAAGTAAGCAACTCTGTTCCCCAGCAACAGAGGGTATAGTGTAGCATCTGATCTGGGCACTTCCTGTAGGGAGGAGAAAGTAGACTCCACTGAATTATTATATATGCTGTCCACATATGAACAGCTAGCTGAAAATGGCTTTATTAAATTAACTTCATGAATTGGTAGAAAGTCTTACTATTAATCTACCACGCTTGTAGTAGTCTGACCAATCAGGTAGCTAGATTAGAGGTTTCAAAATCACTTATTCACCTCGTAATAGGTGTCTAACTTACTCACTTATTCACCTTGTTTTAATACCCTTCAGCCACGCGTTGCCATATAAACACGCATAAATATAACCGCCAGATATAGCGTGGTAGAAGCCAGTTATACAACTCGTGGTCGGTGTATAAGTGATTTATTCCCCTCGGGCCTTCGGCCCTCAGTAAATAAATCGCTTATACACCTCCACCTCGTGGTATAACCTATACATACAGCACTCACAACCATGCTATGTGCGTTATAAATTATCCATTGGGTGCATTTCTATAACTTTAGGGGGTGTAATAATAAAAATATAGCACTCCTAGAAGGTACTACATAATTAATAAAACCACTGGTTATCTTAGCATGTAGTAGTGTAGGATACGTTGTACATGATGGAAAAATTCCAGTGTGGGGTCAGGTGCCTTGTGGAGTTTGATATAATAATTGGATGTTGGTGTGGATTGTAGTGTGTGTGTGGTTGTCAAGGTGTTCGGATGGTAATCCGTGGAAGTTCTGTGGTGTCATTCCTACTTGTTCAGTTATTCTTTCACGATTCCATCCCTACATGCCCTTTTACTTTTAATGATTATTCTAAAACTTGTTCCTGTTTATTTTTGGGAAGGGGAGGACCATTGTTTATATCAATGTGGTTGCGTGGGGCAATATATGCTTGTGTGGTAACGATTAAGGTGGAGTAGTACGTACAGTGGGTGTCTGGATTTCGTAGAGGGCAATGGTATCGATTGAGTGTAATACTTTTTGCTTTGGGTGGACATTTGCTCAGGTTACTGGACTGGGACCACAGTGTAGTTGCTTACTGTTCTAAATATATCAAAACTTTCAGGAGACAAATGTATCATCAATGCAGGGTACTAACATGTAACCACACCCTTACTACATAATAGGACATCATCAACGACCACACCCATAGACCCCACACTGATGTGTGAGTGGAGACATGGGACCTCTAAGTGAAAACTACAAACCACAAATTTGTTGTCAGTATATTGTCTTACTGTGATAACCTTAAGCATATATGGTTGTACTTCTTGTGTAGCTTTGTATGTAAGCATACGTCTATAGGTATGAGAGCTACGTCAAGAAAACATGTTTTTGAGCTTCTCCCACAGTTACTTAAACGTCCCAGAAAATCACCGTAGCAAGGCGAATAGGTTTATACAAAGTAACGCACACAGGATTTACCTATCGAATCCACATACTGCTTCGAATCTGTGTTGATTATCAGCTGGTCTATGCAGCCCAAGTCCTGAACTCTCTGAGACAGGGTGGCTTTATCACATGCATGTATGCATGACCGAGAGCAGCTTAGTTTAAAAAAAAAACTCACCGCTTCTACAGAATGTCAGTAGCTAGCTAGTCTCGTGGGCCAGACTACTCAGGCTTCATCTACGATTGTTGGTTCATCACCGGAACCCAAAGCACGTGACAATCACCTGCTAGTGCCGCAAACGAACATGTTTCGGTAATTACCCCGCGCCGCATATTCGCATGCTAGTCTCGATACCAGCCCTAATCAGGTCGCAAGCGATCGCCGACCTTATTAGGGCTGGTATCGAGACTATGCGCAAGCGGGGTTAAGTAATCGGTTTTGTCCGTCTGTTGTCGTCGTCATCGTTGTTGTCTGTCATAAATTTTTTTGAAAAATCTCTCGAACGGGCGATTTAGAGGCTATAACGACTTCTAAACAGAAGGCTAACGCTAAAATCCGTGATACATTAGCCTGTCTGTACCTGATATAGTAGAAAGGGGTTTTATTCTCGGCATTTCCACGCTGTTTCTGATTATCGGTGAGTTCCACCATTTTTTTCAATACGGCAAGTGGTCACGCCTTTTTTAATATGGCAGTTGGTCACGCCTACGGCTTGAATACGGACATACGCGAGCCCTCGAGTATGGTATACGAGTCTTTTATTTAACACGGAGCTTAGAAGAGATATTCAGATAGAAAGCATACTGGAGTATAGGCTTACGTAGAGAAACGCGTGCATGTATCAATACTACGGCGATCAGCCACGCCTACAGCTCGTATGCGGCGTTACAGTCTGCAGGGTCCAGGAGCGCGGGGTATGTCTCTGCTAGAGACCTCTAGTTTTCATGGCAACAGGCAGTGTGCGCAGTCCGCTGTGTCAGCTTGTGTTCAGGCCTTAAGCCTGGTGTGATATTGAACTGTAAATTATCACCAAGAACAGATGTATATCACAGTTAACCTCGTACCCAGACTTCCCTCCCAGACTTCCCTCCCAGACTTCCCTCCCAGACTTTATTGTGGAGGTTATATTACAGTTTTTAGGCTTCTGAGCGTTTAAAGACTGAAAGACCTCTGCTGCTAGGAGCCAGGGTAAGCCGCAAATGGTACTAAACGTATATAGAGGGCAAAAATGACGTGTCTAAATAAACCGCAGGTACCCATTAAGTTCAGCAGTCTTTGTTGATATACGATCTAATGGATACTGTACGACTATTAGCTATAGTGGTCCATCAAAACAGAATACATGCTAGTGATACGTAAACCAGAAATTTCACACCTAAATTTACGAAAGTTGGAGTTACAGTGAAGCATTGGACCTGTTGCGTACCTACTGAAAGGCAGAGAAGAATAATGGTGACATAGTTCAGTTACAATCCCCATAAAATCTTTTCTCCTTAGCTCCTTATGCATGGGTTTTGGGGACAGTTCTTCGTAAATACCACTCTGTGCAAAGAACTAGCTACTGAAAGGTTGACCATGAATGAATAGGGCTGACATTACTCCACCCATTGGCAGACAAACTGTACTAATTAAGATGTGCCTGAGTGAGCCTCACATTAGCGATGTCCAATTAAGTCTGCCTCATTCACACAGTGAGTGTAGTTAGTAAAATTAGCACACATCACACAATGATTAACAGTACACAAGAGTCACCTTTTGTCACTAAGGCAGTGAGAAGGCAAGTTGCAATCAAAGCCACTGTTCCATGTAGCGACATCTTACCATCCAGCAATATTGCCTTATCAATAGCTAGTGTTCAATTGCAAAAATGAATGCACACAGAAAAGGCAAACTAATGAATGTTTACATTGAGACATGCTGTTTTGTACACGCAATGAATTTCTTAATTGTGCACATACATGTTGATAGTCCTGTGTGGGCATTGTTCAGTTTATATAGGGCTCGGCCCAATTGAATACACTTCATCCATCACCTGATTTTATGGTCTGAGCAAGAATGACATAGTCACAGACATGTATGGGCAAAGCTAAATTTCGTACTTCATGATTTTTACTGAAATGAAATTGAAATATATATCGCACTCAATGTGAGTAGCTAGCTATCCTCATTCCCAGGCTCCCCCAGGTACATTTGTAAAAATAATCCGACAAAAATGGAAGTTGGGAGAGAGGGGAGTCTGGTAGATATTATAACTTTTTGACATATATATGACTTTGGGTAGAGGCTTGATGTTATAAGATAGATGGCTATACTGGAACATGTGAAGTGCAAACACCTTCACCAAAGTATGTTATCCTTGGCCTTTAACACATGTACAGAACTCATTTTTTTACGAATCAAAAGAACACTAGGACAGCTGCAGTATACCAGCAGTTTGAAGTCAATGCCATTTTATCACATGAAAACATTACAGTTTGTGAGTCACTCATCGAGTCTGCCCCTCCTGAACCTGCGGTAGCAGACATCAACGCAGTAGATGGCAAGAGGGTCAGTTGACAGGAGAGGGTTCTCAGAGACTGCGACTCCAGCCCCAGGGCATTCTGTGTGTGGTGTACATATATACTGTCAGTGGTATGTAATGTTCCTCTGAACACTAATTTTGGTCTGTAAGTTCAATTGGATTAAAAATTAACAGTTTCCCCATTAATTAGTGACTAGTGCTATTTCGTAAAGGATTATGCAATCAAGTTCATAATTACTAAGCTTGTTTGTCTGATTGTACGTGTGAGTTTGATAGGAAAGCATAGTCATAAAACCATATTCTGGTATCTCCTGGCATAACTTAATAGTGACTGTAGGAGGACAGTGATAACTGCCGGTAAGCACACTCAATGTGTATATCCTCGTTCACAGGCTCCCCCATGTACATTTGTATAACCACAAAAATGGAAGTTAGAAGAGAGGGGAGTCAGGTAAATATTGTAACTTTGTGACATGACTTTGGGTTGAGGTTTGACATTATAAAATAAGTAGATGGTTAAGCTGGAACATATGAAGTGATCAACTTCAAAGACCTACAAGAAAGTAATTTTCAGCAACCACTTAGACAGACCATGATGTGTATTATCAGTCTCATCACTGTCAGTACTCCTCCACACCGCATTACAGCATAGCAACACTCGCTGTAACGATGTTGTTGTGCTGTCGCCTGGAATTCTGAAGTCTTGGACTCCTCATTTTTCTCTGTCAAAAAACAGTTACTATGTATATCTACACCCAAGAGTAGGCCTGTTTATGCACCTAATTGGCGTGTGTGGGGCTTTAGGAACATATGTAACCAAGCCAATCATGTTGGATGTAATGTAGTTTAATGAGGCTGCCTACGTTCATTCCAGTATCTATGCCACACAGTAGATAATTATTGCTAATGAGTGTTATTTATCAGTCTGGTTGCTGTAGCAGAAACATAAACAGACTTGTTTGAGTCTACAATGCCTGCCTCCGTTGCAGGATGTGTGTGTGGGTTTTACTTAGCTAATGGACATAAAATTTTAGCTGATCCATGAGTGCTATACCATGGAGTTATTTTGCTACCCTCATCCCTGCAAAACAGATTAACCCCATGTTTCTATCTGGACTAGTGCTTATATGCTTCGCTGGTTGAGAATGAGTTTTGATGCGCATCCTCCACAAAGATGGCACTAATTGACATCAGTCCTTGTTAATGGGTATAGTTAGCTGCACAGTTCATACTGGTCTATTAGGGGCTATAGTTTAAGTGCATCTTGTGAAATTAAGTAGCTACATGTAATTAGGATATTGATGTGCAATCTCCCCAGTCCTGGTTTATGGGTTAGCTACACTGTTCATACTGATCAATCCATAGCTATGTTTTAGGTACATCTTGTTAAAGTAGCTACATGTAATTAGGATCCCGAAAGGAGAAAGAATGAACTGGGAAGTTGGGGAAGAGAGAAGGATTATGGACGAGTAGCCAGTGGTAAAAAAGATGTATGTCTACCGTAAATAGTTTACACCACTACAGTTGACAGTTGTACATGTAGCTCCTAATTAGTACAGACTAATTAACTATTAGAGCACTTGTATTCTACAATTAGCCAGTCCATACAAAGCTATTTATATCACATTACATCACTTTTGGAGAAATTCATTGGCTACAGAGAGGAGTTTAAACGTGTTTATACTACTATTTTGTTTTCATGTTTTACATGCGTGTTTTCATGTTCGTTAACGTGTTTTTTGTTTACGTAATAAATGAATACTACTGAATGGTAACTATGGCGATGACAAATGGCAAGAAGCGATTGGCCGCCTGTGATATAAGCCGGATATACCACGCCTAATCGGAGTATAAACGCGATAAACACCGCTAGACGGTTTATCCTCGGCTACGCCTCGGGTAAACTGTCTAGCGGAGTTTAGCTGCATTTATACTCCTCGTAGACGTGGTATATATATCCTATACATAACCACCAATACAGCAATTAATACAGTATATTGATTGTTGTGCACCCTTATTATATTTCAGCATACAAGTCAATTAGCAGATCATACCATATATTAGTAATAGTTAAAAGGTCAGTTTTGGTGAGGGGAATTTTAAGTCCGAGGCAAGTCCGAGGTGAAGCCGAGGAGTTTAATTCCTCACCCAAATTGACCTTTAACTGATTTAATGTACATTGGTATAGCAATGAACCCTGTATGTGGTTTCCTCTGAGTGCTATAAGCGTGGGAAAAAGTGGTTGCCATGGTAATGTACATTAACGGTACAGAATAAGCCACATGAGTGCGTGGAGTATGGGAATGGGAGTTAGGTACAATCTGTTTTCAAGAATTTTTCTTTCTTTTATCTCTCACTGGATTATGATGACATTCAACAGGATGGAAAGAACAAAGGTATTTTCACACATTCTATTGCTTAGTATAGTATTATTATTGCTACTGTTTGCAGTTTTATTCTACAGTACTGAGACATCTAACAGTACAGTGCATGACACGTACTATGCAATTTAGAGCATGCGCGTGGACACATTTTATACAAGCCAACAATATATAGTAGTTCAAGGTGTGGCTACTTTAGCTACATGCACGTATAATAAACAGCTTCTTATGAAGTTAGTCACACTATTTAGAGTTCTAAAGCATCACAGTTTGCAGCAGTGTCACTCATCGAGGACACAGTCTGCCCCTCCTGAACCTGCGATAGCAGACATCAACGCAGTAGATGGCAAGAGGGTCATTTGATAACAGGAAGTTCTGGGGAACTCCAGCTGCAGGGCAATCTGCGTGTGATGTAATAGTCTGTGTAAGTCAAGGGCAGATGAACTAAATCAGAAAAGTTATACTATTAACCAAAAAGTCGTTAATCTTAACTGCACATTGTTTGAAACACGAACAACTAGTCTAAAGAATTACATGTAAGGGACACCGTATATTGTTATGGCAATACAGTAACCGTGCCTTCATGATTATCATAAAAATTTAATATTATAATTATTATAAAAATACTATCATTCAAAGATAAATTGTTAGACAGCTAGGCTAATAACCATGCATGCAAACTATATGACCAGTTATAATAAGGATCATAAACTCACGATCATCTGATGTTATAATTATCCTTGTCTGGTTGCGTGTGATGGAGACAGGCACCTCAGAGAATGCTACATCCAGTCTGACAAAGAAATGCTCCTTTGTTTCCAAGAAGTCGTCATTTACAATCTCAATTTCAGTAGTGTACGTAGTCATGAGTGAGCTAAACGTCAAAGTCTTGTCAACAGCACGATAGTCATCTGGAGCTACATGAGAGAGTAGAAAATGAACACAACATTATAGTATTAGTATTTAATTAGTATTCTTCACAGTATTTGTATCTGTGAAAATACTGAATTTACTCAGTAGGAGATAACCAGAATTGGTTAGTAGCAATTCTGTACATATATCGTCTTTGTAGATTACTTACTTGTAGCCACTCCATCTACTGTGTACATCCGCACAGTGACTGTCGTTTCTAATCTTCCTGACAACACCTGTACTGTTACTGCTACACCTCCAGTGCCTTCACTTGCATGATAACGAGCTTGAGTGAAGCCAAAGGCAATGCCTGCACAGATAGAAAGTATCAGAATGCAAGTTAATATGTACATGTAATTATACAGTGACTGCATAATTAAATACCATCATTATTGATAATCGTTACGGTTGTAGTAGAAAGCTCTCCAAGTGACAGCCCTGTTTCTCCTCTTCGAGTGCTGAGCTCAACACTGAAGCTTTCCATGCCCTCTGCTATGCTATCATCTATAATTTGTAATATGAGGGTTTGCAGCTGTTGGTCACCACCAGGTGGGAGTGTTAATGTCTCGGTTGGAGCTGTGAAGTCTTCTCCAGCTGTATTTGAGAGACAATGGTGTGAATCACTTGTACATAAGATTTAATAAGGTTTCCTTACCCGTTGCATTCATCAATAATACAGTAACAGTGACTTGCAATGGAGTGACATTCTCTCCTGTCTTGTCAACAGTCAGTACCAGCGTTCCAACAGCTTCACCTACAGTGTACTCAGGTTGAGTGAACTGCACAGTCACCACTGCAGGTGAAGATGGTTGTTAGGATGAACTGCTCGCGAATTGCTATTGTATAGTTGTACTGTTATTGTGTAGTGTATTTCTCTCTAACAGCACTTAGTACGTTCTGCTCATTCACTGTACTTAGACTTGAAAGTGTGGTACCTTCTTTTTGAGCTACTAAGTATATGAAGATTCTCAATATTCATCAGTCACAGGCTCAGCAAAACAGTTAGTATTTTCACATTAGAAGAGGGGCAGGTTTCTACCTATGTTTCTCAGCTTTTGCAGGTGTCTTGGCTTTTTAAAGTGCTGCTTGACTGCTCTTCAGTAGGATCAGGATCATTCTATATAATTCCCAGCTGCTTAGGACTACCCAGGTGTATGAGGCTAGCTAAGGACTGCCAGTGAATTGATTTTTTGCTATTTTAAAAATAGCTTTGTCCTCAAAACTGAAGTTAAAAGTATATGTATACCTATGAGCATATGACCAAAATTTGAATTTTGAGCGGCTCCTGAAACACATTTTAAGAGTACTCTCAAATTTAGGAGGGATAAGTTCAATTTTGTGGCCATGGGTTAGACTACTCTGGTTCTCATCCCTTCATACATTTTTAGTGTAACAACATGCAGATTACACAACTCACAGTCATTGTCCTGGATAATTACAGTAGCTGTATCAGGAGAAATGACCACCATATTATCTGGGGAGTCCAGGGGACTACGAACTAGGTTTAGTGTGAAAGTTTCTGAGGGATCCTCCAAGAAAACATCATTAATGATCCCTATATTCACCAAGGCTGTCAGGTTGTTCTGATCCAAAACTAGTTCTGTTGTCAGTGGTGTAAAGTCAGTGGTAGCTGTAAACAGAGAAACAGACTGTCAAGAAGTTTATCTGGGCAGTTTATAGAGAACAAAAATTTAGTTTCAGTCTTAGTTAGCCAACAAAAATGAACAGGGTTAGTAAAGTATTAGTTAACCATTTCTAATATAAATGGTCCGATTGAATTGTAATAAAAAAAGTAGTCCCTCTGAAGTTTTAGTTTTAGTTTACTAAATTCTTTTTTACTTCTAAACCCGCTTTTAATTATTTCAATTAATTAAAGCAACACTAGTCATAGCTCACCGTTATATATGTACATACTTTATGTAATAGCTATAATATATGCTCACCTGTTGCTGTGTCAGTTTGAAGAACTACAGTTGAGAGGATAACACGGATTTGTCTCTGAATAATATTATCACCATCCAGTACGGCCACGGTGACTGTTACAAAGGCAGCTGATTCCATCACTGTGTATTCTGCCTCATCAAATCCAATTATGACAACTTTAGAAAGATAATAATAATTTAATATTGTTTCAATAGTAACTACTTCTCATGTTAAATGTAGCAACACTCAAATAGGCAGCTGTATGCAGTCTGTTTTCATTATTCTAGGTGCAGTAACCCCCCAAATCATAAGATGTTAGTAGAAAACAAAACAACTTTTGCTGTAAATCATTAACCTTGTCATCAGCAGCACCATTCGCATGAACAATAACATTTTGATGAAGAGGAGGGGATGGGCTTATATAATTATCATATGAGATTACAGTAGTTGTGCTAAGCTGCATGTAAGTGATTGGATGTACTAAGCTTAAGCAAACTTACGTCTATTTAACAAGAGAAACCCATAAACATGAAACATCTTGATAAACGTTTTCTGAGCTGTACCTTCATACTGGCAAACATGGCAAAGGGTGCTGTGCAGCATATTATGTCTTAGAAATTCCTAACAATCATGGAAATCCTAACCAAATGGCAATGCTTTTTGTGTATCACATATTATTGATGTAGCTTCACTGTAGAAACTGAAAGTAGGATTCCTTTCTGATCGTCTCACAAGGATAAAGTTAGCAATGTGATTTTAAGCCATTGCTCTACATCTTGTTCTACCAAGTGTAGGGGGGGAGGGCATGCAGTTAGGAATTGCTCACAATGACTATCCGTTATTTCCACAACAGTCAGATCTGGCACCAGGAAAAAGTATGGAGGTAGTCCAAATGGATGTGTGAAAGGATCTGGAACTACCTGCACCGTAAAAGTCTCAGTTTCCTCTAACAGATTATCATTATTGATAACCACTTCAATGCAAGATCTATTGTTGATAGAAGTAATGTCATCAAAGAATAGATCACCATTGCCCTCCGACAGTCGGTCATAATCCCCAGGATCTATATGTTACAAAACCGCATTTTTAAAAAAAATAGAGGATATATGGTGGCAAATAACCAACCTGCAGCAGTGCCCCTGATGGTAATTGCAGCAAGGGTGATACTGATGTCACGTGGAAATGTATTGCCTGTGACATTCAGAGTACGAACACAGATTTCAAGAATGCCACGCCTCTCATTCACCGAAGTAAATAGTTCCTCCCATCCAATCGTCACAGTTACTGCATAAAAAATTCACAACTGTGTACAACTGAACTATTCTTATGGAAATAAGCTACATGTACATTTCACATGAAACTGTTTTCTGCTTGCTGCTTTTGCCTATTCTTTAGGACCTATTGTCTGTTCTGTTGTACACTTGGGTTATTGGATTGATAGTCGTTCACAACAACTACATTAATGCATGCTTTTTGACTTTAACCTGCTGACTATGTTGGAAATCCTTCACCTACAGCAAACCAACTAACCATCATCATCAACAATACAAATCTGTGTAGTAGCAAAGAGAGTACTGCCATCAGGAAGTGGGCCACCGAGATTGATATTCAACCCTGATTCTTCTGCTGACAGTTCAACTTGAAACACCTCAAGTAGTTCAGGTTTGCTATCATCAAGTAGTTCAAAGACATAGGGTACACTTTGCTGATCCGGTCGAAACACGCGGTCCTGAGTCTCTGCGGCAATTATATCTCTGTTGGTAAAAGATTCCCCTTGATCAGTATTTGCAGCGCTTGAATCACTTCTTCTAACTGTGCTGATCCTTATAAAAAATGTTAACTCAGACAGCTGATTGTTCCCTTTTATGACTGGGATTTGAGTAAAAGTAGCAAAAGATTCAAAAAATGTGTAGCTGCTCTGTTCAAATCCAATTATGAGCACTGTTTAAAAGAAGAAAACAATGATTGAAACAGCAATTATATCTATAGCTTCATACCCAACTGCACCAACTTCTTTCACTTACAGGAAGAAAGCCTGTGCAGAGGGATTTACGACCACATGATGGCAATAATAAAAATGTACTCATGTCGCTGCTGTAGCGCTTACGCCATCGACCACACACCCACATACCCAGGCAGAGCTTGAAAGATCTCCAGTCAGAGAACAGAAGCAGGTGTCTCACCAGCACCATCCTGATCATCATAATTATAACTTCTTCCGAGTATCCCAGATTAATAATGCTCTTAACTAGTCTTAATAAAGCCTTAAAATCATATCTCTCCTAATTCTCACACCCTAAAACAAAGCCCGTTCTCTTAAAATTATTGAGTGCACTGAACTCTTCAAATCTTCCACCGAACAGATTGTCTAAGTCTTTCATGAAAGTATTTCTAATAGTATCATACACAGGACACTCCCAGAGCACATGTTCTACACTCTGACATTCTTCCCCACATAACTTACACTGCCTATCACAATTTTTACCTCGATGTCTTCCTAACTTTTCATTCAGACCATTTATATAGTACCAGACCTAAACTTAAACATCGATCGTGTTCCTGAATCCCTGACCCCCTGCAAGTAATTTTATTTCCTTAAAAAAGACCTGTAAAGACTCAGTTTAACTTTACTATGCACTTTCACAAAAACAAAGGAAACAAGCAATAACTTGCACTGCAATGGGTTCGCAGACTACCTACACAACACAGCCCAATGCATTACAAGGGAGCTAGCTCCGTAAACGCACTGCGCTGTGATTTGTAGCTAGCTCCCTTGTAATGCATCGGGCTGTGTGTGTAGGTAGTGTGTGAACCCATTGCGGTGCAATTTATTGCTTGCTTCCTTTGTTTTTGTGGAAGTGCATTCCTACATGAATGCTTTTTGCATTTTTTGGTAAACTACTTTTCTTTAGTTTGTTATGGGTGTTTTTTTAGGGGGAGGGGGTGTAACAGTAAAGTCTGGCTCAAAAGGACACAGTTTAATCAACAGCACCTCTGCCCAGAAACTGTTCAAACTTGTGCCAACCAACTATAATCGGCCATATGAGTAAGTGTATACAAATTTAGAGCTACAATTCGTGTAACTTACGCAGTGATCAACCAGGCGACACAACCCAATAGCACAGGCCCAAGCAGCCCTTTGAACTTAGAACAATGGCGTGTGAATGGCAAGCGTCTGTTTGAGAATGCTCGTTATCACTGCTGAACTAATTCCAGTTCTTTGAAAACGCTATTCCCGAAAGGCATTACCCGAGTGTCAATCATGCCCGTTCGTGTTGGAATCTTCTAATCGCTTCACCCATTATTGTGCTAGCCTGGCTGAAAGAAGAATAAGATGAAGATGAACAAGATAGACCATTCCACAGTTTTAACCACTTGCTGCTTTGGTACTTCAGAGATGTTCTTTAGCAGTGCTAACAGTCCGGTTAGTAATGACAACACTTGAGAATAACTGGCCCATGGTAGGGCTCACATTACCCTAGACTACACCTACAGCAGAGTTCTGACCATGTCATTTTTACACAGGTAATGGAGACACCTTTTTTTTGGTGCCATCCCTACATGTGGAGTACTGTACTCTCGTGGCCTGATGGAAATTCCGTCATATATAACACGTTTTGGTCTTAGATAAAACTGAAAAATTTCTCCTCCTAGGGAGGGGAAATTTCGTGCTGGTAGTGACTCAATAATTCCCTCCCCTGATGAGGAATTTTTCATTTTGTACAGTTTTATCTAAGACCACTATCATGCGGTCAGGTGGTATAAAAATAAACAAAGCAAGCAGGGGTATATCTTACGTTAGCACCTTTGTACACCCTGCTTACTGTCCCTTCCTTATGCTACTTGCATCATGTAGTTTGTCTGTCTGGTGTAGTACTTTCTCTGTAAATACCTTGTTGATCCAAGCTTGTATATATACTAGTACTGCATGTGGCCATATTATAGGTAAAGAAACCGTCGCTTCACCTTTGCTTTGCTTTGCTAATCTTTCAACAGTGGTTGTTGTAACTTTCTTCGACAACTGTGAGCCAGAATGCCGAAATCCACTACACTGATCACTATCTTACATTTATTCCCATGACCACCTTCATCAATCTCGGTTCCCAGCTTCAGGCTAGCTTTGGGCTTTTTGTGGTATAGTAGGCTTATTTCCTGTGTATGTTTCGGTTTGACTTAGGTTGTTTATTTGCCTTAGCTACTTTATTGTTGTATCATCTATTGAGTATTTCATTCTTCCACCTCTTATTTCATTATTTGATTGTGTCGTATGTCCAGCTGCCTGTTTCCTCTGACTTCATGCACACCTCTATTCATGATCAGTCTATTCACATGTCTTCTTTATTGCCTTATCTCTGCTGACATGTACTGCTGACATGTACCTTCTAGATCCTTCTCTGACCCTTTTTGTATAGAAGGCTTGCATTTCTGCTGTATATTTCAGTTAAGTTTTTAGTAATAATGAATTGAATATCGAAGCGCATTTGTATCGCTACAATACTACACTTTCTTCCTGTTAGATTAAAAAAAAGCTGGGAATTAAGGCTGGAAATTATACTTAGTCTAGCAAAGTAACTAGACTGTATACATCTACTTTCCATTACAAATGGACAAGAGCATGCAACAGTATAATTAGGTAACCCTTCTATCTCAAAGCATTAGATATAATTCTTAATTAACTGCATGACATGATAGTATACCACTCCTCTCGTCCTGATACTGCTCTAAACTTCTATCCATATCCTCATAACTCGAACAGTTCCCCACTCCCACACTTACCATCATCATCAATGATTCTTCCCAGAGTGGCAAACCGTCTACTTTCTAAATCAACCCTAGCTGGATCCACTGCATCAGCCACAACTAGAATTATGACAAATATTTGTTCCGCCTCATTGATATCATCATCTACTATTCCCATATCGATTGTCTGAACAGCTGTATTTCCAGCTGGGAATGTGATTGGAATTCCAGTATTGTTGAAGTCTTGAATACCTTATGAAACAAGAGTTAATTATTAATATTGCATATGTACATGCTTCTTACATTGATATAGTTTTACTCACTTGTAGCAATGATTGGTCGTCTGGGATCGTAATTTGGAACAACAGGAATTACATCAAGGACGGGTGATTGTGAATTATTTACAGAAGCATAGTCCACTGGAGTAGCTACAACAGTTAGGTCAGTGGCTATGTTAGTAAGCAGCTGCACTAATGGGTGTATAATCCTCATTCCTTCGACAATTGAGAAGACTGAATCAGTAAACTGGAGAACAGCCACTGGAGATGAGAGTATGAAGAACATGTAATATAAATAATGTATGTGTGAAATTGGTCGCGCAATGCGAGGGGGCCAATAGCACCTACGTATGTATCGCACACTTGGCTTGGCGGTAATGCAAACACCGGTTACACACTGTTACAAAGTTAACCGGTTAGTATTAGATAAACCACGCCACCCAGGGCTGTATGGGTTTTAGAGTACACGAGGGCAATAACAATTAGAGCACGAGGGCGAAGCCCGAGGGCTCTAATTGTTATTGCACGAGTGTACTCTATTGCACGAGTGTACTCTAAAACCCATACAGCCTGCAGGTGGCGTGGTTTAACTGATTTGTAGCCCAATGGCTTCTGTCAGCTTGAGGTAGTACAACACTGAGCGTGTGCAAGTTGTAATCAGCTGTCACTGTTATGTAATCAGCTGTCAGTGTTATGTAATCAGCTGTCAGTGTTATGTAATCAGTGCGCGTGCAGTGAGTAAGTCCTAGACCACAGGGCAATATATATATATTGCCCCAACCGCAGGGCAATATATATATATTGCCCCAACCGCAGGGCACTATGAGCGTACTCAAGGCTCTACGGCATATATTGCCCTGTCGGTACCTTTGTTCCACCCACGCAAAGGGCTACAAATAAACATAAGACCACAAGACAGAGTAGTCCTTCCATGCAGTGGCGCATGCTGGCCCAGTGCCAAATTTAGTGAGAGCCCATCAATCACATGCCAGCCTCAGTTTTCCAGGCACTGCTAGGAATCATAGCTAGCAACTTTGATTCACACTCATTTTTCACACTAAAGAATGCCTTGCAAGTAATCACAAGTGGTAAAATAGTGGATGGATAGTCAGAGAAGCAAAAGCTTGCATACCCCTTATATTCTCACATCCTGTTACAATGTGGTGGATCACAGAATGTTAAGCTACTGAGTCAGAAACACTCTAACTACACTTGGTAACCCCTTGGTAACCCCTGGTATCTGGTATTCTGACATGTAAGATGCTCCAAATAAAGGGTATAACCATACCGAGTCAGGGAACTCCTTTTAATGGATTTTGGAACTCTTATATAACTAGAGAAGCTGTAAATGCACTGAGCAGCTATGTGGATTATTGGGCCAAATCAAAGTTACAGCAAACACAAGGTTAGTAAGGCCTTGAAATGGTAGATTTGAGGCTATCACAAACTTGACACCTCAGCTTGTACGCATTATAAATAATAAATTTTATGCTCTCAAAAATAGCTTTTAATTACATGTGCTCTCTATGGACAATGGATGCTTCATACCAAAACTGCAACATTAGATGATGCATATTGTTAATAGTACGTTAACATACCTTCTCTGTCTTCAATCACAACTCGAATTGTTGGAATTGCAAACGTATTGGGGGCTGCAGCATTCAGTGCAGCACGTGCAGCAGCATTGGCACCCGTCAGAGTCAGTGTGAAATCTTCAGGTCGCTCCAATGCTATTCTGTCAACTCGAATGAGGGTCTGAATGCTGGCTGGTACAGTAGCATCATCTATTGTAACACTCCTAGAACCAGATGGAACTATGAAGTCAGAGTTGGCACCCTCCCCTGCAATGGATAGAGGTTGGAGCATTTAGCTACTGCATCCATCATATACATGTCATGTCATGTCATTGTAGATTTCACAGTAGTTTGTGTAGTCTGAAAATGCTAATTAAGAAAAGAAGGAAAGTGGCTGCCATGGGAGCCAAACAGACTATATAGTGAAACCATGTAGAGGTAGGCAGAGGAAGACTTGGAAGAGAGTAATTATTTCCACTGCCTACCTCAGTGGCGTAGGAAGCGTAGCGGCCGTAGCGGCCATGGCCGCTACACTTTTTTGGCCAAAAAAAAAAAAAAAAATCAATCGCTGCTGAACGTCTACGACAGCGGAAACCGCGCCTACATCAATAAACTATGGATTATTGCGCATGCGCTCTAGATGCGCGCGTAGTCTCGCGAAGTTAAGTTGTACGAAGCTAATGTGCTCGATCGTGATTCGCGACCGTCTTAGTGTAATCGTTCGGCGAGGTGCTACTTTGAGTTGTCGCTGTCTGGAACGTGAAGTGAGCCCTGTAGCTAGTCCTTTATTATATTGCTAGCAGCTAGGCCTATTTATTATAACCAGCTACAATGAGTGGCCCTAGTTTAGCTGCAGATCTAGGTAGCTATATTGGCTCAAAGTTGCTCAGAAACCACCTCAGAAGCGCTATAAATTCAAAATTTTCCTGGGGGGGGGCATGCCCCCAGACCCCCCTAGTAGGTGCGTGCTTTGCACACACATTTTATATTGATACTTGGATGTCTGCTACCAATGGCCTCTCCACTTCTTATTTGCTTCCTACACCACTGTACCTCTATGTGTTTTCACTGCCCACACATTATCCCACCATTTAGGTGCACTCTTAGCTATCCTCCTACCTCTTAAGGATTAGAGCTCTAACCCAAAACCCTCCTCATACTGCTTCATTGCACATTTTAAAAGAGCAACCAAATACCTTAATAGCAACTTTAATCTCTGATCCACATCCTTTCTTCATAGTGAAAAACCAAGGGTTCTGCAAATTCCTGTAGTGCATGAGCTTCTTTCTGCAGTATCATACACACACAACAAAACTTGATACACTATTAATAGCTGTTTATACATGTACATGCGAATGGTGGACAGACATAATTAGTATAATATCTGTTGCTACTTCCGGAATCATTGTGCGTTGTTGCATTAGCCAGCTCAATCAGTCTTGTATACATCCAAGCTGAATGGCCATGAGTTGTTGGATGACTGTGAAAATTACTCACTTGCTGTTCCTGGTGTTACTGTGACAGTGAAGCGTAATTGTCTTCTAGCATCCTGCTGCAAAAATTCTTCAAAAAGTGCTCCTTTAATAAACCCTGCTTCCAGTACATAAACATCACCACGCTCTTCAATTGAAATGTCAGGCCCATCAAGCCATCCAAACACTGCCGTGACAGAGATATGCACGGCATGAGTGAGAGTGCCTCGTATAGTGTGCTAAATAGCAAGACAGGGTGGCAAACAGAGCAAGGTGCATACATCTATGCAAATTTAGATTCTGATTGAAATTTCTTCTTCTAGTTATGCAGACTGCAGTAGTCCAGGTAGTGACACTTTTGCTATGAATGTAGGGAGGGTCTGGGGCTGAGACTACTTTAAAATTTAGCAGGCATCACTAAAATTAATTAGAACTACTTTGAGTTTAGAGATAACACAGGGACAGATTATTTAAAGTGCACCAGCTAGCAGGAAAACTGTAGCTATACGTGGGCAATCTGAATCATTCGGGGCAGAGATATGGGGGGGGGGGGGAGGGGGGATCTGTGTGGATTAATATTCTGCTTCTTCATGAAATCTAGAATCCAATGTGTATCATATTTGAAAGCTCTGCTTTTGAGCTGCACTAGTCATGTATGTGCATTTGCTTCGTCTATGATCATGCACAGGGTTACATCCTCCCCCCCCCCCCTTATTGGCAGTTGTCTCCTCCTGTCATTAGATCATATTGCAAAGGGTCTGTAGTGAAGATGTGAAAGCTGCACCCACTTCCAGTCATCAATGTTTTGGTGGTAGTTTATCCGAATATATAGACAATTGTGTCCAATCATTCAATATAATGTACAAAACTTCTCACAACTACCCAAATTTCTACCACTGAGGACCATTATTTGGTTATCAGTATAAGAAGTGTGACACTAGCAATATAGTGACACTAGCAGTATAGTGCATTAAATTTACATTACTGTGCATGCAGCCCTCAGAATTGTGAAAGAAGTAGCTAAAGCCATATCATGGAGTACGGTAGTACTCCATATGTAGGGATGGGCCTGCAAAAAAATGGCTTCCCCATTAAATGTGTACAAAATGACATGTTAAGAACTCTGCTGTAGGCAAAGTCTAGGGCTAATATGAGCCCTATCAGTTATTCTCGAGCGTTGTCATCATTAGCGAGACTGTTAACTCTGCTGAAGAATATCTCTAAAGTACCAAAGCGGCAAGTGGCTAAAACGGGCAGACGGTCTATCTTGTCGTTCTCGTTCTTTCAGACAGGATAGCACAATAATGGCTGAAGTGATTAGAAAGATTCCAACACGAACGGGCATGATTGACCCTCGGGTAGTGCCTTTTGGGTATAGCGCCTTCACTGAACTGGATTTAGTTCAGCAGTGATAACGAGCACTCTCGAGTGGACGCTTGCCACTCACACGCCATTTTACTGTAAGATGATACGCATGCGCAAATTGCCTGCCAGCACGTGTTCAGTGGTCTATTTAAAGCCTACCTTGGATCGAGTGGAAGTGTGGAGGTGCCTAAAATTCGTGTATTTGCTGATCTTCTTGGGTATTTTGCATGCAGTATGCCTAGTTCAACGACTCAGCCTATCAGCATGTTCAGAGAGCCTGTACACTTCCCATTGATGACAAACTAATGGCAGATGTGTAGTAGCCAATGAAATCAGCAGCTCTGAATATGAAGGCAGTAAGGGCCAGCAGCCTGTGAAATGGCACTGTAGTAGTGAGTGCAACACAGTCACTGAAGCAGAAGTAGCTGCCATAGTTCACCTCAAGCAGGCATTTGAGGACACTTCTCACCCAATTCACCCCAACACAACTCTGCACTTTATACTGATGACCTCAACAACACCCAGTATCATTCTACTCGTGCCAATACGTTAACATACTTCCATACATCTGCAACACTATACATCACAACACTTCTTTATACACAATAAAACACCCCACATGTACATCCTTGTACACAAATACAAAACAATCCAAACTCAGAAATCTACTGGCCAACCCCACTCATAATAACATCAACACTCCATAACACTCCAAATCCTTTCATGCCATCTCCCCAAAAAAACGCCCCAAAACAAGTTACAGAAAAAGCACTTCCCAAAAAGTGCAAAAACCAGTCATGTAGGGGTGCACTTCCAGCAAAAAACACTTCCCCAAAAACCAACGAAACAAGCGACAATGCCCACCGGAAGGCGTGCACAGACTACCCACACATCACAGCGCGATGCATTTACCGCGTACCTACCATCCCTACATCTTTCCAACCACACCCACCACAAGCCATACCACACACCTATACACAACACCCTTCAACACACACCACCATCCACAATCATCACCATCCTCAACTGTTATACCACAACAACCACCCTCACATCCACATCCACATCCACAATGATTATATACTTCACAAAACACAACGCCCCATGCTACAGCCAACCCAAATCTCCACAGCAACACTACTCCCATCAAAACCCACTCTGCTCCGTAAATCACACTCACAAGCATAAACCAACCAGAGACACAACACGCAACACTCCCAATATCAACGCAACAAACCTTCACACCAACACGAACAACACACCACATTCAACTCCACAACTCCCAATCTAGCTACACTTTACCAAACACTTGCACCCACATCGACCTCCCCTTTAAAGAACATCCACACACACCACAACACTCAACCATGCATTTCCAAACACTCCCAAACCCCTATACAAACACCACCCTCAACCACTCCACTCACTTGTCCAACATCTACACAATCAACACTTTCACCTATCATGCGCCAACACATGCACTCACTCAGTAGCAGCACATATACACACAGACACTACCACTATTCCCATCTCACTAGACATCATTGGAGGGGTGTGGTTGGAAAGATGTAGGGATGGTAGGTACGCGGTAAATGCATCGCGCTGTGATGTGTGGGTAGTCTGTGCACGCCTTCCGGTGGGCATTGTCGCTTGTTTCGTTGGTTTTTGGGGAAGTGTTTTTTGCTGGAAGTGCACCCCTACATGACTGGTTTTTGCACTTTTTGGGAAGTGCTTTTTCTGTAACTTGTTTTTATTGTATAGCAATTGCACTGTAGCAACTTACCAATGCAGGCTTGACAGGATTGGTCCCCAGATGTCTGCCTGTAGAACTGCCCAGAAGAGAATTGTGTGCAGCATTCTTCAATGCTTCCGGCTATGAACCTAGCATCAGAGCTTCTACACCTTAATTCACCGGCAGTTGAAGGAGAAATGAAGCATTGGACTGGTTGTGTACTTACTAAAAGGGAGAGAAGAATTCTGGTGATACTGCTGTGCTACAAACCTTAAAAAACCTTTCTCCTTGGCTCCTTATATGTTTTGCAGACAGTTCTTTGTAAATACCATACAAAGAACTAGTGGAAAGTTCACACTGAATGAAAAGGACTGACATTACTCCACCCACTGACAGACAAACTGTAGCTACTGATTAAGATGTTCCTGAGTGAGCCTCACACTAGCGATGTCCAAGTCTGCCTCATTCACACAGTGAGTGTAGTCAGTAAATTAGCTGCTAACTCTAATAATGTACACAAGAGTCACCTTTTGTCACTAAGGCAGTGAGAAGGCAAGTTGCAAGCAAAGCCACTGCACCATGTAGCGACATCCTACCATCCAGCAATATTGCCTTATCAATAGCTAGTGTTCAATTACAAAAGTTAACGCCACAGAAAAGGCAAACTAAACTAAGTTAAACTTGCCGTTGATTGTTTATATTGAGACATGCTGTTTTGTACAAGAAATGAATTCCTTATTTGTGCACATGCATGCTGATAATCGTGCAAGCGGGGGCATTGTTCAGCTTATGAACATTTACTCTACTCAATTGAATGCATGGAATACAATCACCTTATTTTATGGTCTGGGCAAGAATCATATAGTCACGAACATGCATGGGCAAAGGTAAAATTCATACTTTATGTTTTTTTAGTATTTTACAATCAATGTAAGTATCCTCATTTCTAGGCTCCCCCATGTACATTTGCAAAAAAAAGCAAAAAAAAAGAAAATGGAAGTTAGGAGAGAGACAATGCGAGTATCCTCGTTTCTAGGCAAAAAAAAAACAACAGAAATTAGGAAAAAAAGAGTCTGGTAGATATTAAAATGTGTGCGGCCTGACATGACATTGGGTAGAGGTTGGACAATAACGAAAAGAACACTAGGACAGACCATGATGTGTATTATCAGTCTCATCACTGTCAGTACTCCTCCACACTGCATTACACCATAGCAACACTTGTTGTAGCGATGTTGTGCTGTCGCCTGGAATTCTGAAGTCTTGGATTCCTTGTCAAAACAGTTAGCTACATATATCTGCACCCAATAGTAGGTTATACACCTAATAAGCGCATGTGGGCTTTAGGAACCTATGTAACCAATATCCTTTAGCCAATCATGTTTGATGTAATGTGAGGTTGCCTATGTTCATTCCAGTATCTATGCCACACAGTAGATAATGCTAATGGGTGTTGTTTATCAGTCTGGTCGCTGTAGCAGAAACATAAACAGACTTGTTTGAGTCTACAATGCCTGCCTCCGTTGCAGGAGTAAGAATGTGTGTGTGGGTTTTACTTAGCTAATGGACATAGAATTAGCTGAGTGCTACTGTGGAGTTATTTTGCAACCCTCATCCCAGTCCTGGTTTATGGGTTAGCTACACTGTTCATACGGATCAATCCATATTTTAGGTACATCTTGTGAAAGTAGCTACATGCAATTAGGATCCTGAATGAGAGAGAATGAACTGGGAAGTTGGGGAAGGGAGGAGATTATGGAAGAGTAGTCAGTGAACAGTTGAGGTAAAAATATTATGTCTACCAAAAATAGGTCACAAGAAAACTATAAACGTACATGTAGTTCTTAAGACTACATAACTACATCATTATACAATCATCATTATACAATATCACTTGTTTTGTACAATTAGCCAGACCATACACCACCAATATACAGAAATTAATTAGATGTTAAAGATAGATAGCTGATAGTCAGCTCTAGGCTGATCACACCCACTTGGTTTCATCCTGAGACAGTGCCTTCCAGAGTCCACTCCGGCTATTATCTTTTTCACTCATAAAACATGTGACCAAAAATCAGGCAGTTGAGAGTTGATAACCTCATTCCCATGCAGGCTCCCCCCATATTAAAAAAAAGCAGTAGAAACAAGGTCAGAAACTGGGACCAAACATGCACGCTAGACTACAAGATTATTTGGGTGCATAAGATGGAGACACGTACCTCACATTACGAACTATACAATACACTAGCTACATTCGGAGTAGCTATGAGCTCAAGGATGCTGATACAATGCACTGAATCTCTAAGAAGGGCCATGCATATGCAGGCTATGTAGACTCATACAGTATAATGATTATATTAATGTGTACCATTATTCTATTTCAGCATACATTACTAGACCATACTATTATGGTGCAGAATAAGCCACATGAGTACGTGGAGTATGGGAATGGGATTTTGGTACAAGCTGTTTTCAAGAATTTTTCTCTCTCTTCTCTCTTGCTCGATTCTGATGAGGTTAAAGAGGATGGAAAAGACACTCCATAGCTAATCAAATCGTTATTATTGCTATATATGTTTGCAGTTTTATTCTACAATACTGAGACATCTAACACTACAGTGCATGACACATACTAGACAGAAAATTCAAGGTGTGTCTACAAAAGCTACATGCACATGTAATAAACAGCTTCTTATGAAGTGAGTCACACTAGTAGTGTTCTAAAGCACCACAGTTTGCAGCAGTGTCACTCATCAAGGACACAGTCTGCCCCTCCTGAACCTGCGGTAGCAGACATCAACGCAGTAGATGGCAAGAGGGTCATTTGATACCAGGAAGTTCTCGGGAACTCCAGCTGCAGGGCAGTCTGCGTGTGATGTAATAGTCTATGTAAGTAAAGGACAGATGAACTAAACCAGAAAACCTTTGATCTTGACTGCACAAGTTTTGAAACAAGAACAACTAGTCTAAGAATTGTATGTATTGGACACATACAGTATATAATATAAGTAACTTAGTAACTGTGGCCTTGTGATTATTGCCGAGCAACTTAGCGCGAGGCAACTAATCCTGCATCGTATCTCAGCAAGCGTTTGTATAATACTATATATAAAAGACCAAAGAGCCACTAGCCCAGAGGTGCGTACACTTATTAGCTAACAACTGTTGCTCTTTTCGATGGAGAAACAGAAGTCACTACCGCATGAATTTTTGGCTTAGGAGAAGGATGCGCCACCTTACTTAGATTGTCGAACTCATCGAATTATCATGCACGTTTAGCTATTTCTCCCTTCTCTGTCGAATTCTCATAGCATTAAACACGTGCTACCAAACCACACCTACTGAATGCTCGTGCGTGAGGCTTACACTGCGTATGCATATCTGTAGTTTAAAATACTATTATTCAAAGACAAAATTGCCAGATAGCTAGGCAATGCCTGCAAACTGTAATAAGGATCATAAACTCACGATCATCTGATGTAATAACTATCCTTGTCTGGTTGCGTATGATGGAGACAGGCACCTCAGAGAATGCTACGTCCAACCTGACAAAGAAATGCTCGCTTGTTTCCAGGAAGTCGTCATTTACAATCTCAATTTCAGTAGTGTATGTAGTCATGAGTGAGCTAAACGTCAAATTCATGTCAACAGCACGATAGTCATCTGGAGCTACATGAGAAAAAAAATGAACATAACACAATTAGAGAGTAGAAGATCAACATGCCATAACTAGTATTTTTCACATTATTTGTATCTGTGAAAATACTGAATTTACTCAGTAGGAGATAACCAGAATTGGTTAGTAGCAATTCTGTACATAGTCTTTGTAAATGATTTACTTGTAGCCACTCCATCTACTGTGTACATCCGAACAGTGATTGTTGTTTCCAATCTGCCTGATACCATCTGCACTGTCACTGGTACACCTCCAGTGCCTTCACTTTCACGATGACGAGCTTGAGTGAAGCCAATGGCAATGCCTGCACAGATAAAAAGTATGAATATTCATTGTGCATAATTGCAAATTATATGAATTATCCATACCATCATTATCGACAATCATCACAGTTGCAGTAGAAATGTCTCCCAGCGCCACTTGTGTGTCTCCACTTTGAACACCAAGCTCAACACTAAAGCTTTCCATGCCCTCTGCTATGCTATCATCTATAATTTGGACTGTGAGAGTTTGCAGCTGTTGATCACCACCAGGTGGTAGTGTTAATGTCTGAGTTAGGACTGTAAAATCTCCAGCTGCATTTAAGAGACAATGGTGGGAAGCACTTTGCAGATAAAATGAAATTATACTATCTTACCTGTTGCACTCATCAGGTTTACAGTAACGGTGGCTTGCAGTGGAATGTTATGATTTCCTCTCTTGTCGACAGTCAGTACCACCGTTCCATCAGCTTCACCTACAGTGTACTCAGGTTGAGTGAACTGCACAGTCACCACTGCAGGTGAAAATTGTTGTTAGGATTAACTTTGTAGTGGCAGTGGTATGTGCATAATCGATGGTCATTCAAAATAATATTTATAACTATTCATGCAATTTATGCAGTAGCTCTTAATGGGCCATCTTCAAGAATGATATTTATAATATCATCTCATGATTGCAGTTGTTATTTTTGCGATATAGGCTGGCTCCCATCTCAAATTAGCATACATCCGCAGCACTTGCACGCTTGAACACTATACTCACACTTGGTAGTGAAGATATTATGAAGAAAATGAAACAGCAGGGTTCTATCCAGGATTTTTTTTGTTTGGGGAGAAGATCCTGAAAGTGGTGGTTGGCGTGGTCACAGTTTTTATAGGGGGTCCAGGGGCATGCCCCCCACCCACACACACACACACAGCTGAGAGTTGTTCTGCAACAATCTGAGAAATTTCAAAGTGCTAGTCGCTGTGGGTACTACAAACAATTTTTTTTTGTTGTAAGTCGTACCTGCCCCTGTTTAGGCCTTTCTTTTTTCCTGCCTATTTTACTTTTTGTGTGCTTTATATTTGTACCCATTTTGCTTTTTATCGTACTCATTTTGCTTCTTACTTTAGTCTAAAGCCATGAGTGACAGAGGAAGTGCTTATCATAATAATTATGCAAAACCTAATCACTATTTCACGGATGCTAATTTTTTCTATTCTTTACACCACTAAAAAATTGTGAAAGTCATGCAAAAACCAATAGCAAGGATGTAAATATGCAATAAATCATCAAACTAGAATAATAATGGACTGTTCATGGTACTCTAACTAAGTAAAGTAAAATATATTTATTTCCTAATCAACTACTAAGTGTACAGCCTTTAAGGAGGTGTATAGTGAGGTTACTTACAGTCATTATCCATTATTTCAACGACAGTCAGATCTGGCTCCAAGAAAACGTTTAGAGGTAGTCCATCTGGATGACTGAAAGCATCTGGAACTACCTGCACAGTTAAATTCTCAGTTGCTTCTAACAGATCATCATCCTCAATAGACACTTCGATGCAAGTTCGATTGTTGGTAGCAGTGATGTCATCGAAGAAAAGATCCTCAACCGTCAGTTCCTGATAGTCTCCAGGGTCTACATGATGTGAAAAGAGTACGTCTAAAACCAAATGAGACCTGTGATAGTAAGAATAACCAACCTGCAGCAGTGCCCCTGATGGTAATTGCAGCAAGGGTGATAATGTTGTCTTGTGGAAATACATTACCAGTGACATTCAGAGTACGAACGCAGATTTCAAGAATTCCCTGCCCCTCACTCACGGAGGTAAATGTTTCTTCCCACCCAATTAACACAATTGCTGCAAAAGAGATTCAACATTACAATACTTGAAATTACTCATTGACTTACAGTATACCAACTAACCATCATCATCAACAATGAAAATCTGTGTAGTAGCAAAGAGAGTACTGCCGTCGGCATGTTGGCCGCCGATATCGATATTCAACCCTGATTCTTCATGTGACAGTTCAACACGAAACACCGCAAGTAGTTCAGCTTCATTATCATCAAGTAGTTCAAAAATGTAGGATAAGCTTTGTTGATCCGGTGAGAACTCACGGGACTGAACCAGAAGAGTAATTATATCTCTGCCCGTGAAATCCTGTTGATCAATATTTGCAGCACTTGGACCACGTCCTGTAATTGTGTTGATTGTTATCTCAAACGTCAACTCCGACTGCTGATTGCTCCCTTTGATGACTGGGATTCTAGTTAGATCACCAGTAGCATTTAAAAATTCAGAAACTGTGTAGCTGCTCTGCTCAAATCCAATTATGAGAGCTGTGTAAAAGAAGTTAAACAGCAAATAATCTATAGCCTCGTACCCAACTTCTTCAACTTTACTGGAGGAAGAAAGTCTGTGCAAAGGAATTCACGACCACATCATAGCAACCTCATCAAACCTGCCCACTTATATATGCACAATGTCATGCAATACTGAATGTCCAGTATCAGTGCTTAGTTCCTGCATTATTGTATGTTCCTCTATAATAAGACATAGTATTGCATGCCACAAGCAAGGACAATGAAACTTATTTTCCCCATTCTCTGCTGATGGAGTACGTATAATGTTCTAACAGTCATGCATATCCTACACAGATTTATCAAAATTTAATATCTAACTGGGAGGGTGAACAGGTAGGTGGTCCGAAGAAGCTGACTGAATTGCAGTTCTGTGAATGTACTCACTGGGACATACATGTAAAGGAACATACAAAAGACATGAAGCACAAAGAACCGGGATACAGACAAAGACTCAGACAACAAAGCAGCAAGAAGGACATTAACATATGGTAATTGTGGTATCCTGCCGCTATGTCTCCTAGTGGCGAACCCACTAATCCGTACTGCGTCCTGAGCTCAGACGACCGCTAACTCTCCAAATGGGTTCATCTTTACTGCAATTCTGATCTGCATAAAACCCTACTCTGAACAGACACACAGTACAAATAATATTGGGGAATGCACAAAGACCTACTTACAAAGATACAGACACATTGACTGCACAACAAAGACAACAAAAGGACAATACAACAGGGGGGGGCTAGACAGCACAAAGTATAGGTGTTAACAGTAATCTAATTGTCACTATACTTACAGTAATAAACACCAATACACTACAGTCTCTTCCTTATGCTACTTGCAGCTTGTGTATAGTTGTTGTTTGGTATAGTACTTTCACTGGATCTTTCAAGCTTACATACTAGTATCGTTGCCATATAGCTAAGGAAGTTGTCACTTCACTTTTGCTTTGTTCCCCTTTCAGCAGTGCTTGCTGCAACTCTCTTCTATAACTGTGTGCCAGAATGGCATGCTGTCAAAATCTATTACACTAATCACTATCTTGCATAGCTCACTGCTGTATTCCTGCTTTACTTCTGACAACCTTCATCAATAAAATAACTAGGTGAATGCAAAGCATTGTGGGGCGATCAATATCTTGCATGGGTAGCTCTTTGCTTTATTTCTGTATTACCCCCTGACCACCTTCATAAATAAAATAATGAAATCTTAGTTCCCAACTTATGCTTTTCCTCCAGTTAGCATTAAAGCTAAGAAAGCTAGGAACGACACTAGCAGAGTATTTATAACCACACCTAAACACTATATATATTTTGACCATATATGAATAATTAAAGAGGTAAAACCTTTGAAGGATGCCTGTTAGTCCAGGGCGTTTAAGTAGGTTGAATCCCTCAGCGCTTTAATTGCCTCACACTTCCTGATTGTTTATATAGTCTAAGTGGGATAGACACCTGGCTGAGTGCTTTAACCTACTTAAACACCCTTGGGAACCTTGGAAGTGCTAATTGTGTCTCGGCTGCGCCCTCGACCCAATTAACACTTCCTCGGTTCCCACTGGTGTTTAAGTAGGTTAAAACCCTCTAGCCAGGTATCTATCCTATACATAGCTTCTTTGCATTTACATTTATGGACAACAGAATCTGTATTATGATATTAACCCTTCTATTTCAAAGCATTGAATTCATTACTGCATGACATAACGGTACTATTCCTCTCATCCCGATACTGCTTTAAACAGTCCCTGCTCTCTATACCCTCATACCTACAAAAGCGAACTGTAGCCCACTCCCACACTTACGATCATCATCAATGATTCTTCCCAGAGTGGCAAAACGTCCACTTAGATCAACCCTAGCTGGATCCAATGCATCAACCACCTGTAAAAATATCACAAACAGTTGTTCCACCTCATTGATATCATCGTCCACTATTCCAATATCAATTATCCGAATATCTGCTCTTCCAGCTGGGAATGTGATTGTAATTTCAGTATTGTTGAAGTCCTGAATACCTATTGAAACAAGAGTTAATATCTGTATACACACTTCTTACATTGATATGCTTCTACTTACTTGTGGCATTGATTGGTCGTCTGGGATCGTAATTTGGAATATCAGGAATTACATCGAGGATGGGTGACTGTGAGTCATTCAAAGAAGTATAATTCACTGGAACAGCCACTACAGTCAGGTCAGTGGCTATGTTAGTAAGCAGCTGCAGTAAAAGTGAGATTCTACCTGTTCCTTCGACATTTGAGTAGTCTGATTCAGTAAACTGGAGAACAGCCACTGGAGATGGAAGAGAGTTTGGAGCCCACGTAATATATATTAAATATGTGTGCAGATGTTTCATTGCTTAATGGTAATGCAAACACAATTTACTTATGAAAACTATAGTAAACACATTGTGACAAAGTCAACAACAATAACCAGTGAATCAACACAAGCCCACCAAACAGAGTAGTCCTTCCATGCAGTTGCACATGCTGGCCCAGTGCCAAATTTGATGAGACCCTGTTATTGCTGCTTCTGTTTTCCAGGCACTGCTAGGAATCATACCTAGGAACTTTGGTTAACACCCATTTTTACACCCTATAACAGAGGTTGTTGATACCTTGCAAGAAATTATAGAGTACAAGTGGTAAAAAACATAGACTGCCAGAGAAGCAGTAACTTGAATACCCCTAATTTTATCACTTCGAATTCATGTTACAATTTAGCATGTAATGGTTCACAGAGTGTTAAATTAAGCTGCAGAGTCAGAAACGTTCTAAATCAACTTGGAATTCCCAGAATCTGGTATGTACTGTATTCTGACTTGCAAGATGCTCCATATAAAGGGTATAACAATACTTAGTCAGGGAACTCCTTTTGACAGATATTTGTACACTTGTATAAATAGAGAAGCTGTGAACACACGGTGCAGCTATCTATACTATTTAGAAAATCAAAATTACAGTGGTGACAAGGCTAATTAGAAAGGACTTGAAATGTTAGATTTGGTGCAATCCCAAACTTGACCCCCCAGCACGTAAGTTTGAAAGCATTATGAATGATCACGTTAAATTTTATGATACACTCCCCAAAATAGCTTTTATAATTAGTATAGCTCTCTCTAGACAATGAATACTTCATACCATAACTGCAATACGTATTAGATAATGCATACTGTTACTAGTATGTTAACATACCTTCTTTGTCTTCAATCACAACTCGAATTGTGGGAATTGCAAATGTATTGGGGGCTGCAGCATTCAGTACAGCAACTGCAGCAGCAAATCTTCAGGTAGTTCCAATGCTATTCTGTCAACTCGAATGAGGGTCTGAATGCTGGCTGGTACAGTAGCATCACCTATTGTAACACTCCTAGAACCAGTTGGAACGATGAAGTCATCATTGGGACCCTCAACTGCGGTGGATATAGGTTGGAGGATTTAGTTACTGGATCCATCATATACATGCCTTCACAGTAGTTTGTGTAGTCTGAAATTGCTCATTAAGAAAGAAGGAAAGTAGCTTACGAACGAAGCCAAACAGACTATGTGCGAAATCATGTAGAGGGAAGCAGAGGAAGACTGGGAGGAAAATATATAATTACTTCCTCTGCCTACCTCTATGTGGTTTCACTGCCCACTCATTATCCCACCAAATAGGTGTACTCTTAGCTATCCTCCTACCTTATAAGGATTGTAACCCATATATCCCCTTACTGCTTCACTGCCCGTTTTAGAAGAGCAACCAAGTACCTTATTAGTTACTTTGATCCACATCCTTTCTTCATAGCGTACATCCTTAATAAACCTAACCTACTTCCCCTCTCTGTTACTGCTCTTTGTAAAACCTTGCCTATAGCAAAGGTTTTGCAAATTCCCATGGTGAGCTTCTTTCTGCATACACTTGATACACTATTAATAGCTGCTTATACATGTACATGCGAATGGTGGACAGACATAATTGGTGTTACTGCTTCCTACATGTGGAATTGCTGTGCATTGTTGCATTGGCCAGCTCAATCAGCCCTGCATACATCCCATGCTGAACAGCCATGAGTTGTTGGATGACTGTACATTCACTCACTTGCTGTTCCTTCTGTTATTGTGATAATGAAACGTAATTCTCCTCTAGTATCCTGCTGCAAAAATTCTTCGAAAAGTGCTCCTTTAATAAACCCAACTTCCAGTATAGTAACATCACCACGCTCTTCAACTGAAATGTCAGGCCCACCAAACCATCCAAACACTGCCATGACAGAGACATACAAGTGAGAGTGCATCGTATAGTGTGCTAAATAGCAAGCCAGTGTAATCATAAGGTGGCAAACAGAGGGTGGGTACATGTATAAATATTTTGATTCTGTTCTGAATTTTTCCATGTAGGGAGGGTCTGGGGCTACTTTTAAAATTCAGCAGGTGTCACTAAACTATAACTACTTTGAGTTCAGAGAAAACACAAGCACCCAAATGGTAGCTACATGTGTGGTTTTAGACCCCCCACCCCCCTTCCAAAACAAAAAGCAGGCTGGGTGGATTAGTATTCTGCTTCGAATGTATTCCAAGAAATCTACTAATGTAATGTTGCCACATTTCAAGGCTCTGCGTCTGGGCTGCACTAGTCATGTATGCATGTGCACTGCTTCGTCCATGATCACATGCACGCAGGGTCTCATCCCACCCACCCACCCTCCCCCCCCCCCCCCCCCCCCCGCTTATTGGGAGCTGTCTCCTCCCATCATTAGATTATATTGCAAAGTGTAGCTACAAAAGCTGCTCCATCATCCAGTCATACCTGCATGTTTTAGTGCTAGTTTATCCAAATATATAATGGTATCCAATCGTTCGCTACTTACAAATAAAGGTTGCCTTAATTTTTTACGTGATTGCACTGAAATAACTTCACATAACTAATCACTATTTCACCCACTGAGGACCATTATGTCGATTTATGTGGTAATCAGTATAAGATATTTAGCAGTGTGACACTGGCTATATCATGGAGTACGGTAGTACTCCATATGTAGGGATGGCACGGGAAAAAAATGGCGGCCCTATAGAACGCGTACAAAATCATACACTCAGAACTCGGCTCTGATTATAGTCAAAGGCTTTTATGAGCCATACCATGACATCTCGAGCGTTTCCTTCAGCAACAAGGCTGTTAGCGGTGCTAGAAAGCTTCGCTGGAGTACCAGACCGGCAAGTCGCTACACTCGGGGGGCGGGGCGTAATGGTACATCTTCTTCTTTGTTTCTTTCTTCAGCCAGGCTAGCACAATAATGGCAGAAGCTATCACAATGATTCAAGCGCGAACAAGCTAGATATTCCCCGGGGTATTGCACTCGTAGCATAACGTTTTCAAAGAAACCGAACAGGTTCAGCAGTGATTCACGAGTACTCTCGAGGTAACGCTTGTCGTTTTACGCCATTTAATGACTACTGTTCTGTTCCGTTCGGTTTCGGAATTTAGTAACCGCCCCTTTCGCGTGTTGTTTATTTAACGCCTACCTTTGATCGTGCCAGCTGTCCGGGCCTGAGCTGCATCTCCTGGTTCATCACTTTGTAAGTCACCCGAAAATTTAGCTACAATACACTTACTCACATGCCTGATAGTATTATTTTAGTAGTGGGGTAGCTAGCTACTGAAGTAAGGGGGTGTCCAAAGGGTGCATGGAATTGTCCGGACATACACAAGGAAACAGTAGCTCACAATACATAACAAGGGCAGACAGAAAGGCCCACCGAACGAAATAAATTTGCTGTTAAATACGAGCACAGGCAGATAAGCCTTGGTGTCCGAACAACCCCTACTGTCCGGACACCCCCTCACTTACTCTACTGGAGGAGGCAGGCAGCTATTTGTCTTTGTGACATTAGAAACTGCAATACATATCATTGTCCTTGGTGATAATTTGCAGTTCAACATCCTGGAGTACGGTACTACTCCATATGTAGGGATGGCCCTGGCCTCCCCATTAAAATGACATGTTTATAGTACTCTGCTGTAGGTGTAGTCTAGGACTAATATGAAGCCTATGTACCACTTATTTTGGAGCGTTGTCGTCACTAACCAGGCTGTTAGCACAGCTAAAGAACATCTTTGAAGTACCAAAGCAGCAAGTGGTTAAAACCGCCGAATGGTCTATCTTCATCTTATCAGATAATCCTTAATTCAGTCAAACTAGCACAATAATGAGTGAAGCGATAAAAAGATTCCAATACGGGAATAGTGTTGACCCTGACAAGAAATAGGCAGCCTCACGTGCCAGTTACATAGCTGACCTTGACAAGAGACCTCCCCCCCCGTGCACATGCAGGCGAAAGCCTTCCTAATGCTGACTAGAGTACAAATCGAAACCCATACTACACACATCCTCAAACACATTCCATTCCAATACCATCTACTGCACACATTTACACATACACATTTGTTACCACTTCCCAAAAAAAACGCCCAAAACAAGTTACAGAAAAAGCACTTTGCCAAAAAGTGCAAAAACAAGTAATGTAGGGATGGACTTTCACCAAAAAACAGTTCCCCAAAAACCAATGAAACAAGCAACAATGCACATCGCAATGCGTGCACAAACAATCCACACATCACAGCGCAATGCGTAGCTACCATCCCTACATCTTTCCAACCACACCCACCACAATCCGTACCTTGCCCCCATACTGAACTGCACACCCAATACTTCCTTCAACACACACAACCATCCACAATCATCACTATCATATATATACCACCCTTACATCCTTATCCACAATCATTACATAGCTACATCATAAAACACAGCACCCCACACTACTGTAACAGCCAACCCAATCCTTCAACAGGAACGCTAGCTACTTCCATCAAAATTCACTTCGCTCCACGAATCCCACATTCACAAGCACAAACCAAGCAGAGCAATTTCTCACATCAACCACCATACAACACACTCAACAAAGTTGATCTATACTTTACCAAACACACCCACATAGACTTCCCCTATAAAGAACCTGCACACACAAACACTCACAAAACTTCATCACACTCAACAACCAAACACAACCAAAGTCCCTCTACAAACATGACTCCACCCTCAATGACTCACTAGTCCAACATGGACACCATGAACACATTCAGCTACCCTCCACAACCTCCAACACACTCAGTCATTAGCAATACACACACACCAAATTACACTACAACTATTCACATCTCACATATATATATATACGCGATTGTGGTGGGTGTGGTTGGAAAGATGTAGGGATGGTAGCTACGCATTGCGCTGTGATGTGTGGATTGTTTGTGCACGCATTGCGATGTGCATTGTTGCTTGTTTCATTGGTTTTTGGGGAACTGTTTTTTGGTGAAAGTCCATCCCTATACATTACTTGTTTTTGCACTTTTTGGCAAAGTATAATATAGTGACACTAACAGTAGAGTGCATTACATTACTGTACATGCATGCAACCGTCAGCAACTTGCCAATGCAAGGTTGACAGAATTGGTCCGCAGATGTCTGCCTGTAAAACAGTCCATCAGATTGCACGCAACATTCCTCAATAAAACTAGGATCAGAGCTTTCACATCCCGTTGCAGTGGTAAGTGAGGATGCAGTGAAGCATTGGACCTGTTGTGTACTGACTAAAAGAAAGAGAAGAATTGTGATTATATTGTTTTGCTACAAAACCCACAAAAACTTTTCTCCTTAAGGGCTGGGTGACAGTTCTCCTTCATAAATACCACTCCATGCAAAGCAGACAAACTGTACCGTTTAAAATGTGCCAGAGTGAGCCTCACACTAGCGATGTCCAAGTCTGCCTCACTCACACAGTGAGTGTAGTCAGTAGCTGAATTAGCTTGCATGCTAACATTAACAGTACATTAACATTAACAGTACACAAGAGTCACCTTTTGTCACTAAGGCAGTGAGAAGGAAAGTTGCCAGCAAACCCACCGCACCAAGTAGCGACATCTTACCGTCCTGCAATAATGCCCTATCAGTAGCTGGTGTTCAATTGCAAAAATGAACACACACACAGAAGAGGCAAACTAAGTTCAACTGGATGTGGAATGTTAATATTGAGACATGCTGTTTTGTACGTGCAATGAATTCCTTATTTGTGCACAGGCATGTTGATACTCATGCATGCGGGGGCATTGTTCAGTTTATATAGGGCTAACAATAACCCAATTGAATGCTCTGAATAAACTCATCCAGCACCTGATTTTATGGTCTGAGCAAGAATGACAGAGTCATAGACATATATGGGCATACCTAAAATTTATACCTCATGACTTCTTATCAAAATGAAATTGAAATATATAATATAACATTAATGGTACAGAATAAGCCACATGAGTGTGTGGAGTATGAGAATGGGAGTTAGGTACAAGCTGTTTTCAAGAATTTTTCTTTCTTTTTAAATTATCTCTTGCTGGATTATGACATTCAACAGATGGAAAGAACAAAGTTAGAGGTATTTTCACACATTCTATTGCTTAATATAGTGTTATTATTGCTAATGTTTGCAGTACTGAGACATCTAACAGTACAGTGCATGACAGGTAGTATGCAATTTACAGCATGCACGTGGACACATTCTGTACAAGCCAACAATATTATGGTAGTTCAAGGTGTGGTTACTTTAGCCACATGCACATATAATAAACAGCTTCTTATGAAGTTAGTCACACTAGTAGTGCTCTAAAGCATCACAGTTTGCGAGTGTCACTCATCGAGGACACAGTCTGCCCGTCCAGAACCTACGATAGCAGACATCAACGCAGTAGATGGCAAGAGGGTCATTTGATAGCAGGAAGTTCTCGGGAACTCCAGCTGCAGGGCAGTCTGTGTGTGATGCAATAGTCTATGTAAGTCAAGGGCAGATGAACTAAATCAGAAGAGTTATACTTTCATCCAAAAAGTCGTTAATCTTAACTGCACAATGTTTAAAACAAGAACAACTAGTCTAAGAATTACATGTATGGAACACAGTATATTATTATGGCAATACAGTGACTTTGGCCTCATGATTATTATAAAAAAACTATTATTCAAAGATATATTGCTAGATAGCTATAGGCTAATAACAGTGCCTGCGAACTGTATGAATAGCTGTACTCACGATCATCTGATGTAATTATTATCCTTGTCTGGTTGCGTGTGATAAAGACAGGCACCTCAGAGGAGGCTACGTCCAATCTGACAAAGAAATGCTCATTTGTTTCCAGGAAGTCGTCATTTACAATCTCAATTTCAGATGTGTAGGTAGTCGTGAGTGAGCTAAATGTCAAAGTCTTGTCAACAGCACGATAGTCATCTGGAGCTACATGAGAGAGTAGAAGATGAACACAACATTATAATTAGTATTTTTCACAGTAAATGTATCTGTGGAAATACTGATTTAGCCGGTATGGGATAGCCAGAATTGGTTAGTAGCAATTCTGTACTTATAGTCTTTGTAAATTACTTACTTGTAGCCACCCCATCTACTGTGTACATCCGAACAGTGATTGTCATTTCTAATCTGCCTGACAACATCTGTACTATCACTGGTACACCTCCAGTGCCTTCACTTTCACGATGACGAGCTTGAGTGAAACCAATGGAAATGCCTGCACAGATAAAAAGTAACGCAAATTCATGGTGTGTAATTGGAAATTATCTGAATTATTCATACCGTCATTATCGACAATCATCACAGTTGCAGTGGACATCTCTCCCAGTGCCACTTCTGTGTCTCCACTTCGAACACCAAGCTCAACACTAAAGCTTTCCATGCCCTCTGCTATGCTATCATCTATAATTTGGGCTGTGAGGGTTTGCAGCTGTTGATCACCACCAGGTGGGAGTGTTAATGTCTGAGTTAGAGCTGTAAAATCTCCAGCTGCATTTGAGATACAATAGTGGGAAGCACTTTGCGGATAAAATACAATTATACTATCTTACCAGTTGCGCTCATTGAGTTTACAGTAACGGTGGCTTGCAGTGGAATGTTATGATTTCCTCTCTTGTCAACTGTCAGTACCAGCGTTCCAACAGCTTCACCTACAGTGTATTCAGGTTGAGTGAACTGCACAGTCACCACTGCAGGTGAAAATGGTTGTTGGGATTAACTATTACAGTTGTAGTAGTAGTGTTGTGTGCACAAGTTTTGCTATCGATGGTCGATGAATATAAAACAAAGTATGCAACAGCTCTTAATGGGACACCTTTAAGAATGCTGTTTATAATAGCATCTCATGGTTCCAGTTATTTTTGTGATATAGGCTCGTCTCAAATTAGCACACATCCACAGCACTTGTACACTTGAACATTATACTCACACTTGGAAGTGTGGGTAGGGCTAGATATATAAAATGCAGCAGGGTTTTATACAGGATTTTTTTGTTTTGAGAAAGATCTCAAAAGTTGTAGTGGGCTGGGCGCACAGTTCTTTAGGGGGTCCGGGTGCATGCCCTCCCCCCCCCCCCCCCCCCACACACACACACACCCCTTCTTTTTTAACTTACTGAGAGGTATTCTGACAGTTTTAAAGTGCTGGTAGCTGTGGTACTAGAAACAGACTTTTATATTGTAAGTCTTTCTGGCCCCTGTTGACAGGATTTTTTTTGTTGGTTTTTTTGTTTTTTGTTATTTATTATTTTTTTTTGGTGGGGGGGGGTCAGTGAAACTCTTATTCCAATATGATTCTCGGAAGCAAGTGCATGTAGCCACTTTAGTTACATTTAGGCAGTACTTACGCCTGCAAAATGGTGGTGCTGGTGAAAATGCTGCAGAGTTCGCATTCACTAGTGTGCACGTTGTGGTTGCACCTCCGATCAACTCCAGTCCCGAATTACAGGTGTAGGTAGCAGTGTCACCAACAGAGAGGCCGGTGAATGTCACCATGCCGTTGACAATGTCTACCGGATTAGGACAGAGTGCTACAAAAGGAAGATTCATGAAAACAATTCGCAGGAAACAAGTACATGGCCCAACATATATAGCAAGATAGAACCCCTGCTCATGTTTGTGTACTTTTGGATAGGAAGCCAGTGATTACATATCACTTGCATGATGTTGAAGGTCCATTGATATTGGATGGCCACTGATCTGATGAAAATGTATTGTACATCCGTGATTACAAATGAACAGTTCAGCACGCCATCCAGTATCACTGGATATTGCATGTATATGAACTGTGCTGCATGATTTAGTGCTAGCTACTCTGAACATACAATGAAGTAGCTGATTGGTCTACATGGGATCGAGCTTAGTAGTCTGGAACCTTTCCATGCATGTATAAGCATAATATATGCACATACATGAATGTACTGGTGGCTCTGCAATATGTATAGCCAGCTTGGTACCCATGCAGGTGCATTATAATATGCCTGCATAGGTAAAGCTAGCAGTCTTCAGAATCAGTATAAAGCACATGCTAACATGATTGATGCTATATAGTGCATGTATAGCCATTCCAATTTCCGCAGTGTTTATACTTATGCAGCTACTCACGCCTGCAAGATGGTAATGCTGATGAAAATTCTGCATTGTTTTCATCCACTTGTGAGCATGTGGTGGTTGTAACTCCGATCAGCTCAAAGCCCGGGTCACAGGTGTAGGTAGCAGTGTCACCAACAGAGTTGTCAGTGAATGTCACCATGCCGTTGAAAATGTCAATGGGATCTGGACACAGTGCTATACAGAAAGATAGACGCCAGATAAACACGCAATAACTATGTACATGTGAAGTTATACTGCAACTGTTCATTGCTAAGTGTAACGCTATATAAGGCTGGATGAGGCTGTGCATATAATTAGTGTCAACCGGATCTGGACACAGTGCTACACAGGAAGATAGTTGCCAGATGAACATGCAACCACTATGTACACGTTATACTGTAGCTATTCACTGGTAAGTGAGGTTGGATGAGGTTGTGCATATAATTAGTGGCTGGCATAAAGATGAGTCACAGAGAGGAAAAATGTACATCGTTACCATCCCTGCAGCTGCGAGCTTCATGGAGAAAGATTTTTTACTTTAATATATCCATAAGGAGGACCTCAGGGTGCTTCCCTGCTATATAAATTGTAAAGTCTAGCTGTAAGTTCACAGTGCATGTCTTTGTTGATTGATCCTAGCTGCCACAGGGGCAGCAGAAACTTAAGGATGCTTACATAGCTCTTAGTGAATATTGAGAGGTGGTGGTGGGAGGAGCCTCCCGTAAGAAGGTAATTGCTAATTGTAATGCACATAGATCCAATTTACCGTCATAGATTAACACAACGGCTGTATCAGGATTGACCATCACAGTAGGGTTGTTACAATCTGGAACAAGTCTCACAGTGAAGCTCTCCATAACCTCAAAGAAACTGTCATCAACGATAGTGATTTCCACTGGGACCACTGTGGTGCCTCGATCAAACACTAGCTGTCTTGACAGTGAAACGAAATCAGGGCCTGAGAAAGAGAAGCAGAGGAGAGATATGCTGGTTACAAGGTATATAACCCAAGAATTACACTATGTAGAACAATTGTATGACTGCTGTTAGCTAAAGCATGATGATATATACTATGTACAAGTGATAGCAAAATATTTTAAATTTCAAACTGAATTGCAACAAAAAAGATCATTAATAGTTGCAGACATCTTGACTGCAATATTGTAGTCTTTTTTAGGGCACAGCAATGCAGTACAAAATGTCGAAGCGTAAGTAAGTATTGATGATTTTTGCTGCAATACAGGTTGGACCTGAAGAAACTTTGCTATCATGAATTCTACTAGCCAACCGAGAGAATCTCTGAACAATTACTATGTACAAGTGTTAATTCTAACCCCACTGTGATTATGAAGCTGTTCTTCAGAAGTATACGTAGAATAGCTACAAAGTTGGAAGAACAGATTTGATTCACCAGTGGCAGAGTCAGAGCTGCGAATTTCAGTTGAGAAGGCCACAGTCACCCTCTGCTGAAGGTCTCCTAGTACACTCACGTACACAGTTGCTACACGATCACTCTCCAGTGCAGTGTACTCGGTTTGGTTGAATCCAATTCTGGGAGCTTTATGGAAATGAAAACACCTACCCCTCATACTAAACACATTTTATATTAAACCAATTCAAGACATGTCAGTGAAATACTAGCTGTTCTATGTACGAAACTAGCACTCTAGCTAATCACGAAGAATGCAGTGATTTTTTTTGCATATTCTGTAGGTGCATATATGGGTATAGCTACCACAATAGTGAAATGATTAGGGAACCCCTCACAATCATTGTCCAGTATTTCCACGAAAGCCACATTTGGTTCAAGTCGAATGTTTGTAGGGAAGTTGACAATAAATGGATCTGGAACAACTTCTATGCTGAAAAACTCCACTCCCTCTGGTACATCATCATCAATGATTTGAATTTCAATACACGTTCGACGAATGACACCAGTGATGGGATCAAAGAAGATATCATTGTCAGCTTGAAGTACAGTATAGTCACCAGGATCTTCATGCATGGAGAAATGAGGGAAAATATAATTCAACTCTCAACTCAAACTCTTGAGACAACTCACCAGCAGCAGTGCCTCGAATGGTGTTGGCAGCAAGACTCACTTCGAATCCTTCTGGAAATGCTACGTCATCATCAATGTTCATGACACGGACACAAAACTCAAGTGTAATCAGGCTTTCAATTATACTGGTGACATTTCGTTCAAATCCTATTACGAAATCTGTCATGTGAGGAAAAGATTCAAGTACACAACTATACTGTAAAACAAAAATACTTGTGTTAAACTTAGCATGAGTTGTAGCTACACTACCAAATTATGCAGGAATCCAATTGCCATGGGAATTCGGAATGAATACACTCACTATTAATAATGTTTACAGTAATTGTAGTGGTGACAGTTGAATCCATAAGAGTGCTCTGCTTTTGTTTCAAACCTTAAAAAGGAAGCACTATACTAATTGTTTATAGTATTTGGTATCAGGGATTAGTAAGAATAGCCTCGTACCCAGGTGCATTAAATACACCTTCAAGGGGGGGAGACTCTTCACAAACGTTCTGCCAAGTAGGATTCGACAGGCGCGAGTATATATAACATACAATGTATGAGCTAGAGCTATGTCTGTAATACCGCAGCTACTAGGACTTCAAAACGGTTTCAGAAGGCTCAAAATTTAACTCAGCACCCCAGACCCCCAGCAAAATTACGCCCACCACCACTTTCAAGATCTTCCACAAGCTAAAAATCCCGGTACATCGTTCCAAGGATTTTAGCTGCTCTCACCAAATACCATGTAATCATTTTGAATTCCCATAGATCAGTTTCCTGCAATAGAAATTGCTTAGATTGATAGTGCAGCTGCAAGTGACATTACCCTAGCTGGTTTAAACAACAGAGATAACCCAAAACAAATTCACAGCAAATATGTAGGTATCACAAGAAGGTTAAGTATCAAAGATGTCATGCGACAATACAGACTGTAATAGTTGGGTAAGAGTCCTGGTGGAGTGACACTTGACAACATAAAATCTCCAATAGTGTAGACAAAAGGGAAAAAAAACTTTGTCTGTATTAACTGTACGATTTTAGTCATTTAAATGCAGATGCAGTTTGCAGAACAGAACTACTTCTTAAGCTTGTCTGAGCTGCAAACCTTATACCAACTAACCATCATCATCTATAATGACAACAGTGGCTGTGGCAAAGAGACTGCCTCCGCTAGCTGCAAGGTTGATGTTTGTGAGTCCCTCATCTCCAAGGGATAGCTGGATTTGAAATGTTTCCGTAGGCTCAGGAACACTATCATCGATTAGTTCAAACAGATATTCTATCTCTTGCTCATCAGGATTAAAATCCTGATCTTGTACTTGTGGAATGGCAATAAAATCTTGACCTGGAGGATCTAGTCGTGCAGCCGTAAAACCACTTCCAAGTATAGGTGAGCCAATCACTTCAAATGTAAGTTCTGATTCCTGGTCGTTTTCTTTAACAATCGGAATTCGAATCAGGTCACCAATAGCATCAGCTTCAAATACTGTATATCTCTCTTGCTCAAACCCAATATTGATGGCTGCACAATGAAATAAAATAATACCGATGCGATAAAGTTTCTCAAGTTGTGTAAGCATGATTAAGGCAGAGCCACTATATAGCAAAGCATCCAGGACAGTGGGCGTAAGCGTGTCAGATAAGAGATGCAGGTGTAATAAACTAGTGAATGCAGAGCATTGTGGGGCGAGCGTGAGCGAGGGCATGCCGCTATGCCGCTGAAATAGATATTTGAAGTATTTGCGGTATATAGGACCATGCAGACAAAATCTCGCGAGTCACAAAAGCCAACAGGGATACTCCTGATGGGTCTGAGGTTATGGGTCTGGGTGGGGACTACTTCACAGAACAAAACAGAATGGAACAAGGTGGAATTACAAACTGGGTGCAAAGCCCAGAACCTAGGGCTGGGAGCTTGCCATGAGCTAGCTGCTTATCAGCCTAACCATACCCTAATTTAAACCCTAACCCTAACCCTAATTAGCCCTACCCTACTCCTAACCCTAACCCTAACTCAAACTCTAACCCTAACCCTAAGTAACCCTAACCCTAACTCTAACCCTAACCCTAAGTAACCCTAACCCTAGCTCTAACCCTAACCCTAAGTAACCCTAACCCTAACTCTAACCCTAACCCTAAGTAACCCTAACCCTAGCTCTAACCCTAACCCTACGTAACCCTAACCCTAAACTCTTAGTCTGCAGTTTCAGTAGTTCCGTTCTGTTCAATGAAATCTGCCTGGGTCTGAGATTACGGCTCGAGGTTTACAGGTCAGGGTTTACAGCTCCTGACTTGGGGTTTCTTCTTAGAAATTTTATATAGGCTATGATGCAGAGAGCACCAGCAGGTATTTGCATATGGCTAAAACCATAGTGTCAATGTGTCAATGGCATGAACGAGGAAATTGATATCCAGGTACGTAGGCGCATTTACTAATATTACCATGTACAAATGGTAACTATAATATAAGTTACTCACAGTACTATAACTAGAGCTCGGTTTCGCCTCTCCCGAGTCCTCACGTATATTGTTTCTTCAGTAAAATGAACCCGTTGAAATATTTGTCTTGTGCCTATGATGTAATATTTCATGAGACATGAATAAAATGAATCCTTACGGTCATCATCGATTATTCTTCCCAAAGCTGCAAACTGTCCACTCCGTAGATCAACCCTGTCTGGATTAGTTGCACTAACAACCTCCATGAATAGTGCAAAATACTGCTCCACTTCATTGATATCATCATTTGTTATTCTAATATCGAGAGTTATGACAGTTGGACCTCCAGCCGCAAAGGTGATCAAAACTGGAACAGCGGAAAAATCCAGTACACCTGTGAAAGAATGGCAAGAGACAGTCATGATTGTGTGATGATAGTACGTAGTCTACATTTCAGCTCACTTGTGGCAATGTTGGGTGCCCTGGGATTGAAAGGAGGAATTGTAGGGAAGGCAGATGGCAATGGACGTGTGAGCGCTTCAGTGATGTCTACTGGAACAATTTGCACTGTCAGGTCAGTAGCAGACTATTGCCTCAGCATAAATCACCCATCTGGCGCATTTTGTCGAAAATGAGATTTTACACCAATAGGAAGCGTAAATTACGCTGAACGAGATGGTGGTTTTAGTTTTGCGATCGACCGCGCCGTTGCGAAGCTACGCCCTCGAGAACGCGTACGTTAGCAAAACATTGATTTCGAGAAACGCGTCGTTAAGAGTTTTCCGTATAATACCTCCGTATACTACTGGCTGGGAAAAGATCGTCTCTATCGAGTAAACGGTGAAGAAAAACGAGCGTGAAACGGCACTGTAAGGTACCTTAGTGTGCATAGTTACTATATATGACGTAATCACAAAAACCGCCGAAGTGCGATTTCAGACTTATAATTGCCCGTAATGTATTAGTACTATTTGCGCGAGATGGGTGATTTATGCTGAGGCGGTCTTAGTCTGCTGCTATGTTGGTGAGAAGTTGCACCGCAGGTCGTATAACCTCTGCACTTTCCAAATTGGTATAAGTTGAATCAAGAAACTAAAGTATGGCATCTGCAAAACACAGAAAGTGCACAACATAATGCACAATGCTATACTAGCTGCAATAGCCAACTAAATAAGAACAAGATAGCAAACAACAGGCCGAAACAAGCTACTTGGAACAAAACACCAGATTGCTTATAATCCAGCTTCTACTCTCAGTGCCAAATGCACTCTTATTTTCCCACAATCTGGTACGTATGTACAGTAACTGTAGTCTGACTTGCAAGATGCTCCAGAAGGGTATAACCATACTTTGTCAGGGAATTCCTTATAACAGATTTTTGAATTTTTATATAAATAGAGAAGTTGTGAATGCACGGTGCAGCTATCTAGATCATTGGGAAGTTAAAGTTACAGCAGTGAATTAAAATGTCAGATTTGGGGCTATCACAAACTTGCCCCCTCAGCTCATACGCTTGAAAGCATTATGAATAATATTAAATTTCATGGTACAGTCTCCAAAATAGCTTTTAAAATTAGTGGTTGCATGTGCTCTCTCTAAACAAGGAACATTTCATACCATAACTGCAATATTAGAGGATGCATACTGTTAATAATACGTTAATATACCATCTCTGTCCTCAATCACAACTCGAATTGTGGGAATTGCAAATGTATTGGGGGCTGCAGCATTCAGTGTACCACGTGCAGCACCTTTAGCACTCATCAGAGTCAGTGTAAAATCTTCAGGTAACTCCAGTGCTATTCCATCAACTCGAATGAAGGTCAGAATTTCAGCTGGTACAGTAGCATCATCTATTGTAACACTCCTAGAAACAGATGGAACTGTGAAGTCAGAGTTGGGACCCTCCCCTGCAATGAATAGAGGTTGGAGCATTTAGTTACTTTATCCATCATATATACAAGTAGCTGCGCTCGCTTCGCTCGCGCAACTACTTGTGTTCGTTGAACTCGCTCGCTGCGCTCGCTCTGTACGTATAGAAATGAAAAGTATCACCTGCATGTGATTTGCATGGAACATTTAGCATCTGCCAGTGACAGCGATGCTACATACTGACAGATCCCAGCATGAGCCACGTGGAGGCAGTTCCACATTCAGGCCTCAACCTTATTGTGTCGAAAACCGACTCCGTCATAGCTAGTGGGGGGAAGTGCATTCACAGGTGTCCGCATCCAGCATTGCAGTCTACCTCGGCAGCATGGTTCTCACTATTCCTCTGCAGGTGCCTACCAGACACAGAACTACAGTTGGACATTCCATTGCAGAAATATCTCTCCACAGTTTGACAGAAGTATACAACCATTATAATTATGCGCTCGCTTCGCTCGCGCAAGTACTTGTGTGTGTTCAACTCGCTCACTCTGTACAGATAGAAATGAAAAGTAACATTGACCTCTATGTGATTTGCATGGAACAGTATAGCATCTTCTGCCAATGAAGTAGTGCTTTTGACTAAGCCACATGTCAGTGTTGAAAATTGACTTGTCAGAGTGGGGGGTAAGTAGATAGTACGTGTGCACACTACAGTTCTTTTAGAAGCAAAAGCATGTATTATGTAATGTCCATGTAGTATATGGAATGTGGAGCATCTGCCAGTGGCAGTAGCCTGATCGAGACTTTGACAGTAGTTTCTACCTGAGCCATGTGGAGGCAGTAACTCAAAGGAGAGACTGCAAATATTAATTACAAAACTATACACACATCAGCACATGTAGGCGAATGGAACTGACTCCATTTAATGCACATCGTCGTAGTTTGTCTAGCGTAGCAGTTACAGCACGAGCCAACCATAGATATGCCGCTTGCCGCAAACACATTCACATATACACCGGAAACTGAACTCTGATTAAATTCTTTAGTCAGGGCGGGTCAAAGTGCAGTCAAAATGGCGACCGTTGCGAACGCGCGGAAGGAGTAATGGCCCAAGATCAGCCTGTCAGAGCAGAAAGATGAAAAAGTGGAACGCTGGAAGTCCCTAAATTTTGGCTATCTTCCCTGTGCTGCAATCAAATAGTTTGGGGAAGGTAAAAGAAAGGCAGGACATTACATTAATTACATTATTTACATTACATTACATTACATTACATTACATTACATTACATTACATTAAAAGTTTTTTTCCTATCACTTGGCACTGTAATAAAGAGAAGATATGACATCATAGAATTGTGAGTAGGCTTTTTATGTCAGAATAGCTAGCTAGTGTGTTGTAGAAAGTTTGTTAGGCTGCCCGAGTGGCTAGAAGTCAGCAGACAGACGGATAGTGGCAGGTTGTTGCCCATCTCAGGTAGGCTAGAATAGTCACCTTTCGGGTCTGTAGGCCCCGCCCATTTTTTTTAAATTAGCTCGAATAGCTAGTTGTGTGAAAATCTGTGGAGATTTATAGGGAGAGCTCTGGTGGGTGGTTCCCAGAAACCGAGGGGTGAATGAAAAATCGCATCCCTAATTTTTGTGGGAGTAGGTTGAAGTTTGTAATGCAGGGCTCGAATTCGTCGGGTGAGCGTGGGCGGTTGCCGAATTTTTTTTGAAAGTCAGGATAGCGAAAATGAGGGTTTTGGGGTGGTTGGATGCGTTCAGGGCTGTAAAACTGGCTTTGAAGCATTCCTGTGAAAAAGCATCCCTACGTTTGTAGCCTGTCCTCTGTAGGTACTGGTGTTGTTGCCAGACTGTGGGTGGGGCTCTAGCAGATTCCAAAATTTCTCGTATTTTAAAGCAACCCGAAATTGCGTTTTTGTGGATTATTTAGTAGGAGGTGTGGTTAGATGCAAAATTTTTGTCAATTCGAGGTAGACTTTCATGTTATCAACAAAGCCGTCCATTTGAATTGTGGATTCCAGGTGAGGCCCTTCCTACCTTAATAGCAACTTTGAGCTTTGATCCACTTCCTTTCTTCATATCCTAAATAAGCCTAACCTACTCCCACTCTCCTCTAATGCTCTCTGAACAAGTCTGACATTTTATGTCTAAAAAACCAGCCGGACGCCTTTCCCGTACAATACACACAACTCAGCTTAGGCCAAGCTATTAAACTACAGCTGTAGAGCCAGAGATACTATATTCCTAGAGCGGTACAGCGAAAGTGCTGACTCAGCAGTTTCGTCATGCGCCTCCAATTAGTAGCTATATGCCAAGAAACCACGATCACAAAACACAGGCAACACAAAACTACCTTCATTTGCTGTAGCTTGGCCTACAAACCTCCAAAAGCTGCTATACACTGCAGTTGCATTCAGTGCGGACGCACAAAGAGACAAACAAACAAACAAACAGACGCGGAAAACGTAAAGCGATCTTATTACCAGCCGCGCTGCTGGCTGGTAAAAACCTTGCCTAGCAATGGTTCTGCAAATTCCCATAGTGCATGAGCTTTTATTTGCAGTAGCTACCACACTCATAAAACAAAACTTGATAGCTACACTATTAATAGCTGCTTATACATCATCATGTACATGGGAATGGTGGACAGACATAATTGGTATAATATCTGCTGCTACTCCGTGTGGAATTCCTGTGCATTGTTGCATTATCCAGCTTGTATACATCCAAGCTGAACAGCCATAAGTTGTTGGATGACAGTGCATTCACTCACTTGCTATTCCTTCTCTTACTGTGATAGTGAAGCGTAATTGTCTTCTAGCATCCTGCTGCAAAAATTCTTCAAAAAGTGCTCCTTTAATAAACCCTGCTTCCAGTACATAAAGATCACCAGGCTCTTCAATTGAAATGTCAGATCCATCAAGCCATCCAAACACTGCCGTGACAGAGACATGCACGACATGAGTGAGAGTGCCTCGTATAGTGTGCTAAATAACAAGACAGGGTGTCAAGGTGGGTGCATACATGTATGCAAATTTAGATTCTGATTGAAATCTCTCCATGTAGCTGTGCAGACTGCAGTAGTCTAGGTAGTGACACTTTAGCTACGAGTGTAGGGAGGGTCTGGGGCTGAGACTACTTTTAAATTTAGCAGGCATCACTAAATTATAGCTACTTTGAGTTCAGAGATAACACAGGACAGGTTATTTAAAGTGCACCATCTGCAGGAAAACTGTAGCTATACGTGGGCAATCTGAATAATTCGGGGCAGAGATGTAGAGGGGGGGGGGGGGATCTGTGTGGATTAATATTCTGCTTCTTCAAGAAATCCAATGTCATGATTTGAATCATTCAATATATACAAAACCTGAAACTTTGCCATACAAAACTATTGCCCTGAATGAACTTCTCACAACTACCCAAATTTCTACCACTGAGGACCATTATTTGGTAATCAGTATAAGAAGTGTGACACTAGCAATATAGTGACACTAGCAGTATAGTGCATTAAATTTACATTACTGTGCATGTAGCCCTGAGAATTGTGAAAGAAGTAGCTAAAGCCTAACCTCGTACCCAGGCCTCCCACCCAGACTTTATCTCGCAGCCGTGGAGAAAAGTTGCTTGCGAGATAAAGTCTGCATGGGCGGGAGGCCTGGGTACGAGGTTAGCTAAAGCCATATTGTATAGCAATTGCACTGTAGCAACTTACCAATGCAGGCATGGCAGGATTAGTCCCCAAATGTCTGCCTGTAGAACTGCCCAGAAGAGGATTGTACACAGCATTCTTCAATGCTTCCAGCCGTGAAACTAGCATCAAAGCTTCTACACCTTAATTCACCGGCAGTTGAAGGTGCAGTGAAGCATCGGACCGGTTGTGTATTCACTAAAAGGGAGAGAAGAATTATGGTGATACTGCTGTGCTACAAACCTTACAAAACTTTTCTCCTTGACTCCTTATAGGTTTTGCAGACAGTTCTTCGTAAATACCATACAAAGAACTAGTGAAAAGTTCACCCTGAATGAAAAGGACTGACATTACTCCACCCACTGACAGACAAACTGTACAGATCAAGATGTGCCTGAGTAAGCCTCACACTAGCGATGTCCAAGTCTGCCTCAATCACACAGTGAGTGTAGTCAGTAAATTAGCTGCTAACTCTAATAATGTACACAAGAGTCACCTTTTGTCACTAAGGCAGTGAGAAGGCAAGTTGCAAGTAAAGCCACTTCACCATGTAGCCACATCCTACCATCCAGCAATATTGCCTTATCAATAGCTAGTGCTCAATTACAAAAGTTAACGCACACAGAAAAGGCAAACTAAACTAAGTTAAACTTGCCGTTGTCAATGATTGTTTATATTGAGACATGCTGTTTTGTACATGAAATGAATTCCTTATTTGTGCACATGCATGCTGATAATCGTGCAAGCGGAGGCATTGTTCAGTTTATGAACATAGTATATAGTATATATAGGGCTCTATCCAATTGAATGCATGGAATACAATCACCTTATTTTATGGTCTGGGCGAGAATCATATAGTCACGAACATGCATGGGCAAAGGTAAAATTCATACTTTATGTTTTTTTTTGCTGAAAATGGATATAATTAGCATTTTACAATCAATGTGAGTATCCTCATTTCTAGGCAAAAAAAAGCCAAAAAAAACCTGGAAATTAGGAAAGAAAGAGTCTGGTAGATATTAAAATGTGTGCCTGACATGACACTGGGTAGAGGTTGGACATTAACGAAAAGAACACTAGGATAGCTGCAGTATTCCAGTAGCTAGTTTGAGGTCAATGTCATTTTATCACATTAAAACATCACATAAAACAGTTTGCGAGTGTCACTCATGAGGACACAGTCTGCCCCTCCTGAACCTGCGGTAGCAGACATCATCGCAGTAGATGGCAAGAGGGTCAATTGACACGAGAGTGTTCTCAGAGACTGGGACTCCAACTCCAGGGCATTCTGCGTGTGGTGTATAAATATATACTGTGGTATGTAATGTTCCTCTCTAAGTCACTTTTTTTCATGAGATACCAGAATATGGTTTCGCGACTATGTTTTCCTATCAAAATTACACATACATGTATAATCAGACAAATAAGTAACTGTGAACTTGACTTCATAATCCGTGAAGAAATAAAACTACTTGCTAATGGGGACACTGCAAACTTTTTATTCAATTTATCTTGCTGACCAAAATTAGTGTTCAGTCTGACTGGAAATGTATACATTTTGAGGAGGACAGTGATAACTGCTGGTGAGCTTTCAGCAAGCATTTAGACAGACCATGATGTGTATTATCAGTCTCATCACTGTCAGGACTCCTCCACACCGCATTACACCACAGCAACACTCGTCGTAGCGATGTTGTTGTGCTGTCGCCTGGAATTCTGAAGTCTTGGATTCCTCATTTTTCTCTGTCAAGAAACAAAAACAGTTGCTATGTATATCTACACACAAGTGTAGGCCTGTTTATGCACCTATTTTGCACATGTGGGTGAGGAACCTGAGTAACCAATATCCTATAGCCAATCATGTTTGATGTAATGTGAGGTTGCCCACATTCATTCCTGTATCTATGCCACACAGTAGATAATGCTAATGGGTGTTCTTTATCAGTCTGGTCGCTGTAGCAGAAACATAAACAGACTTGTTTGAGTCTACAATGCCGGCCTCCGTTGCAGGAGTAAGAAAGTGTGTGTGGGTTTTACTTAGCTAATGGACATAAATTATAGCTGATTCATGAGCGCTACCGTGGAGTTATTTTGCTACCCTCATCCCTGCAAAACAGATTAACCCCATGTTTCTATCTGGACTAGTGCTTCATATGCTTCGATGGTTGAGAATGTGTTTTGATGCACATCCTCCACAAAGATGGCACTAATTGTCATCAGTCCTTGTTAATGGGTATAGTTAGCTGCACAGTTCATACTGGTCAACCAGGGGCTATAGTTTAAGTACATTTTGTGAAATTAACTACATGTAATTAAAATCACGAAAGGAAAGAGAATGAACTGGTAATTTGAGGAAGAGAGAAGGATTATGGACGAGTAGGCAAAAGCGACACATTCCACACACACATCAATATAGATCTATTACACAAACCAAAGCACTCTGGCCACAATAAGAAAATGTAGTGTGTATATTTATAAACTGAACCTTTCGTCCTTACTACAGTGATCATGTATGAACATGCAAGTAGCCATGCTGAGTTGCTTTAAATGGAGTCAGTGCCATTCACTTACATGTACGCTAGGCTATGGCTGTGAAGAGTTAGGCTGTAGTCATAATGTGCCTATATATTTGTTTTGCAGGAATTGTAGTCTCCTCTGTTGTACTGCCCCCATGTGATTCAGTACGGGATCTGTCAGCAATGCTACAAGCTATTGTACAATGCAACAAATCTTGCAGGTTACATCTTTATCTCTATCCGTACACAGCGAGCCCAGCGAGCAAGTTCAACAAACACAAGTAGTTGTGTGAGCGAAGCAAGCACAACTACTTGCATTGTACAATTAGCCAGTCCATACAACCACCAATACAGCAATTAATACAGTATATTAATTATTGTGCACCCTTATTATATTTCTGCATACAGGCCAATTAGCAGATCATACTATATTCAGTAATATTTAAAGGTCAGTTGAGGGGAATCTAAAGTCCGAGGCGAAGCCGAGGATTTTAACCCCTCGCCCAAACTGACTTTTAACTGATTTAATGTACATTGGTACAGCAATGATCCCTGTATGTGGCCTCATTTGAGTGCTATAAGCGTGGGAAAAAGTGGTTGCCATGGTAATGTACATTACCGGTACAGAATAAGCCACATAAGTGCGTGGAGTATGGGAATGGGAGTTAGGTACAAGCTGTTTTCAAGATTTTTTCTTTCTTTTATCTCTTGCTGGATTTTGATGACATTCAACAGGATGGAAAGAACAAACGTATTTTCACACATTCTATTGCTTAGTATAGTATTATTATTGCTACTGTTTGCAGTTTTATTCTACAGTACTGAGACATCTAACAGTACAGTACGTGACACGTACTATGCAATTTAGAGCATGCACGTGGACACATTTTATACAAGCCAACAATATATAGTAGTTCAAGGTGTGTCTACATTAGCTACATATACATGTAATAAACAGCTTCTTATGAAGTTAGTCACACTAGTAGTGTTCTAAAGCATCACGGTTTGCGAGTATCACTCATCGAGGACACAGTCTGCCCCTCCTGAACCTGCGGTAGCAGACATCAACGCAGTAGATGGCAAGAGGGTCATTTGATAACAGGAAGTTCTCGGGAACTCCAGTAGCAGGGCAGTCTGCATGTGATGTAATAGTCTATGTAAGTCAAGGGCAGATGAACTAAATCAGAAAAGTTATACTGTTAACCAAAAAGTCGTTAATCTTAACTGCACATTGTTTGAAACACGAACAACTAGTCTAAAGAATTACATGTAAGGGACACAGTATATTGTTATGGCAATACAGTAACCGTGCCCTCATGATTATCATAAAATATTATAATTATTATAAAAATACTATCATTCAAAGATAAATTGCTAGACAGCTAGGCTAATAACCATGCATGCAAACTATATGACCAGTTATAATAAGGATCATAAACTCACGATCATCTGATGTTATAATTATCCTTGTCTGGTTGCGTGTGATGGAGACAGGCACCTCAGAGGAGACTACGTCCAATCTGACAAAGAAATGCTCGTTTGTTTCCAGGAAGTCGTCATTTATAATCTCAATTTCAGTGGTGTAGGTAGTCATGAGTGAGCTAAACGTCAAAGTTATGTCAACAGCACGATAGTCATCTGGAGCTACATGAGAGAATAGAATATGAACATGCCGTAATTAGTATTCTTCACATTATTTGTATCTGTGAAAATACTGAATTTACTCAGTAGGAGATAACCAGAATTGGTTAGTAGCAATTCTGTACATATATTGTCTTTGTAGATTACTTACTTGTAGCCACTCCATCTACTGTGTACATCCGCACAGTGACTGTCGTTTCTAATCTTCCTGACAACACCTGCACTGTCAATGGTACACTTCCAGTGCCTTCACTTGCATGATAACGAGCTTGAGTGAAGCCAATGGCAATGCCTGCACAGATAAAAAGTATCAGAATGCAAGTTAATATGTACATGTAATTATACAGCGACTGCATAATTAAATACCATCATTATTGATAATCGTTACGGTTGTAGTAGAAAGCTCTCCAAGTGACAGCCCTGTTTCTCCTCTTCGAGTGCTGAGCTCAACACTGAAGCTTTCCATGCCCTCTGCTATGCTATCATCTATAATTTGTAATGTGAGGGTTTGCAGCTGTTGGTCACCACCAGGTGGGAGTGTTAATGTCTCGGTTGGAGCTGTGAAGTCTTCTCCAGCTGTATTTGAGAGACAATGGTGTGAATCATTTGTACATAAGGTATAATAAGGTTTCCTTACCCGTTGCATTCATCAATAATACAGTAACAGTGACTTGCAATGGAGTGACATTCTCTCCTGTCTTGTCAACTGTCAGTACCAGTGTTCCATCGGCTTCACCTGCAGTGTACTCAGGTTGAGTGAACTGCACAGTCACCACTGTAGGTGGAGATGGTTGTTAGGATGAACTGCTCGCGAATTGCTATTGTATAGTTGTACTGTTATTGTGTAGTGTATTTCTCTCTAAACAACACTTAGTACGTTCTGCTCATTCACTGTACTTAGACTTGACAGTGTGGCACCTGCTTTTTGAGCTGCTAAGTATATGAAGATTCTCAATAGGCTCTGCAAAACAGTCAGTATTTTCACATTAGAAGAGGGGCAGGTTTCTACCTATGTTTCTCAGCTTGTGCAGGTGTCTTGGCTTTTTAAAGTGCCGCTTGACTGCTCTTCAGTAGGATCAGGATCATTCTATATAATTCCCAGCTGCTTAGGACTACCCAGGTGTATGAGGCTAGCTAAGGACTGCCAGTGAATTGATTTTTTTTGCTATTTTAAAAAATAGCTTTGTCCTCAAAACTGAAGTTAAAAGTATATGTGTACCTTATGAGCATATGACCAAAATTTGGATATTTTGAGCAGCTCCTGAAACACATTTAAAGAGTACTCCCACATTTAGGAGGGATAAGTTGAATTTTGTGGCCATGGGTCAGCCTACTCTGGTTCTCGGCCCTTCATACAATTTTAGTGTAACAACATGCAGATTACACAACTCACAGTCATTGTCCTGGATAATTACAGTAGCTGTATCAGGAGAAAGGACCACCGTATTATCTGGGGAGTCCAGGGGACTACGAACTAGGTTTAGTGTGAAAGTTTCTGAGGGATCCTCCAAGAAAACATCATTAATGATCCCTATATTCACCAAGGCTGTCAGGTTGTTCTGATCCAAAACTAGTTCTGTTGTCAGTGGTGTAAAGTCAGTGGTAGCTGTAAACAGAGAAACAGACTGTCAAGAAGTCTATCTGGGCAGTTTATAAAGAACAAAAATTTAGTTTCAGTCTTAGTTAGCCAACAAAAATGAAAAGGGTTAGTAAAGTATTAGTTAACCATTTCTAATATAAATGGTCCGATTGAATTGTAATAAAAAAAGTAGTCCCTCTGAAGTTTTAGTTTTAGTTTACTAAATTCTTTTTTACTTCTAAGACCGCTTTTAATTATTTCAATTAATTAAAGCAACACTAGTCATAGCTCACCGTTATAATATATGTACATACTTTATGTAATAGCTATATATGCTCACCTGTTGCTGTGTCAGTTGGAAGAACTGCCGTTGAGAGCATAACACGGATTTGTCTCTGAATAATATTATCACCATCCAGTACGGCCGCGGTGACTGTTACAAAGGCAGCTGATTCCATCACTGTGTATTCTGCCTCATCAAATCCAATTATGACAACTTTAGAAAGATAATAATAATTTAATATTGTTTCAATAGTAACTACTTCTCATGTTAAATGTAGCAACACTCAAATAGGCAGCTGTATGCAGTCTGTTTTCATTATTCTAGGTGCAGTAACCCCCCAAATCATAAGATGTTAGTAGAAAACAAAACAACTTTTGCTGTAAATCATTAGCCTTGTCATCAGCAACACCATTCGCATGAACAATAACATTTTGATGAAGAGGAGGGGAAGCTGCATGTAAGTTATTGGATGTACTAAGCTTAAGCAAACTTACGTCTATTTAACAAGAGAAACCCATAAACATGAAACATCTTGATAAACGTTTTCTGAGCTGTACCTTCATACTGGCAAACATGGCAAAGGGTAGCTGTGCAGCATATTATGTCTTAGAAATTCCTGACAATCATGGAAATCCTAACCAAAATTTTAATGGCAACGCTTTTTGTGTATCGCATATTGTTGATGCAGCTTTGTAGAAACTGAAAGTAGGATTCCTTTCTGATCGTCTCACAAGGATAAAGTTAGCAATGTGATGTTAAGCCGTTGCTCTACATCTTGTTCTACCAAGTGTAGGGGGAATGCAGTTAGGGATTGCTCACAATGACTATCCGTTATTTCCACAACAGTCAGATCTGGCACCAGGAAAAAGTATGGAGGTAGTCCATCTGGATGACTGAAAGGATCTGGAAATATCTGCACCGTGAAAGTCTCAGTTTCCTCTAACAGATTATCATTGTTGATAACCACTTGAATACAAGATCTATTGTTGATAGAAGTGATGTCATCAAGGATTAGATCATCATTACCCTCCGATAGTCGTCCATAATCCCCAGGATCTATATGTTACAAAACCGCATATCAAAAAAAGAGAGGATATAATTATGGTGGCAAAATAACCAACCTGCAGCAGTGCCCCTGATGGTAATTGCAGCAAGGGTGATACTGGTGTCACGCGGAAATGTATTGCCTGTGACACTCAGAGTACGAACACAGATTTCAAGAATGCCACGCCTCTCATTCACAGAAGTAAATAGTTCCTCCCATCCAATCGTCACAGTTGCTGCATAAAAAATTCACAACTGTGAACAACTGAACTATTCTTAAGGAACTGAGCTACATGTACATTTCACATGAAACTCTTCCCCGCGTTTGTATTCTTTTGAACCTATTGTCTGTTCTGTTGTACACTTGGGAGTGAATATTTGTTCACAATAACTAAAATGTATGTTAATGCATGCTTTTTGCTTTTAACCTGCTGACTATGTTGGAAATCCTTCACCTACAGCATACCAACTAACCATCATCATCAACAATGAAAATCTGTGTAGCAGCAAAGAGAGCACTGCCATCAGGAAGTGGGCCACCGAGATTGATATTCAGCCCTGATTCTTCTAGTGACAGTTCAACACGAAACACCTCAAGTAGTTCAACTTCGTCATCATTAATTAACTCATAGATGTAGGGTAAGCTTTGCTGATCCGATGAAAACACGTTGGACTGAATCAGAGGAGTAGTTATATCTGTGCCACTGAAATCCTGTTGATCAATATTTGCAGCACTTGGACCACTTCCTGTGATTGCGTTGAACGTTACCTGAAATGTTAACTCCGACTGCTGATTGTTCCCTTTGATGACTGGGATTGTAGTTTGATCACCAGTAGCATTTAATAATTCAGAAACTGTGTAGCTGCTCTGCTCAAATCCAATAATGAGAGCTGTATAAAAAGAAGTTAAACAGCATCTACATCTCTATCCTCGTACCCAACAAATATATCTATAGCCTCGTACCCAACTGCACCAACTTCTTCCACTTACAGGAAGAAAGCCTGTGCAGAGGGAGTTACAACCACATGATAGCAACCTCACCCACTTATATACGAAGCAATGTCATACCGTACTGATGTACGGTTAAAAGTTCCTGCACTATTGTGCTCCTTTATACTACCCAAGTACAAAGATAAAGTCGGAGAAGGGAGCATATATACATAAAAAAGTACTTTGCCAAAAAGTGCTAAAACAAGTCATGTAGGGATGCACTTCCACCAAAAAACACTTACCCAAAAACCAATGAAACAAGCGACAATGCACTGCAATGCATGTGCAGACTACTAACAGGATAGCTAAATGCATTGCGATGTGATGTGTGCACATCACATCGCAATGCATTTAGCTATCCTGTTAGTATTTTTAAAAAAAGCTGGAAAGGCTGGGAACAATACTAGCACAGTATTTATATCAACTAACCACACCTAGAATATAGCTATACACCTTCTTTCCATTACATTAATGGACAAGTGCATCTGTAATTAGGTAATCCTTCTATCTCAAAGCATTAGATAAAGTTCTTTTTTACTACATGACATGATAATATACCACTCCTCTCGTCCTGATACTGCATACTCTAAACAGTCTCTTCTCTATACCCTCATACAAAGCAAACAGTACTGCATTCCCACACTTACGATCATTATCAATGATTCTTCCCAGAGTGGCAAAACGTCCACTTTCTAGATCAACTCTAGCTGGATCCACTGCATCAACCACAACTAGAAGTATGACAAATAATTGTACTGCCTCATTGATAGTATCATCTACTATTCCAATATCGATTATCTGAACAGCTGCATTTCCAGCTGGGAATGTGATTGAAATTCCGGTATTGCTAAGTCTTGAATACCTGATGAAACAAGAGCTAATTAATATCTGTATACATGCTTCTTACATTGATATGCTTCTACTTACTTGTGGCAATGATTGGTCGTCTGAAATTGAAACTTGGAACAACAGGAATTACATCAAGGACGGGTGATTGTGAATTATTTACAGAAGCATAGTCCACTGGAGTAGCCACAACAGTCAGGTCAGTGCCTATGTTAGTAAGCAGCTGCACAAATGGACGTATAATCCTCATTCCTTCGACACTTGAATAGACTGAATCAATAAACTGGAGAACAGCCGCTGGAGATGAGAGTATGAAGCACATGTAATATAAATAATGTATGATTGTGTGAAATTGGTCGCGCAATGCTAGGGGGCCAATAGCACCTACGTATGTATCGCACACTTGGCTTGGCGGTAATGCAAACACCGGTTACACACTGTGACAAAGTCAACCGGTTAATAAACATAAGACCACAAGACAGAGTAGTCCTTCCATGCAGTGGCGCATGCTGGCCCAGTGCCAAATTTGGTGAGAGCCCGTCAAACACATGCCTGCCTCAGTTTGCCAGGCACTGCTAGGAATCATCATTTTTCACACTAAAGAATGCCTTGCAAGAAATCACAAGTGGTAAAATAGTGGATGGATAGTCAGAGAAGCAATAGCTTGCATACCCCTTATATTCTCACATCCTGTTACAATGTGGTGGATCACAGAATGTTAAGCTACTGAGTCAGAAACACTCTAACTACACTTGGTAACCCCTGGTATCTGGTATTCTGACTTGTAAGATACTCCAAATAAAGGGTATAACCATACCGAGTCAGGGAACTCCTTTTAATGGATTTTGTAACTCTTATATAAATAGAGAAGCTGTAAATGCACAGTGCAGCTATGTGGATTATTGGGCCAAATCAAAGTTACAGCAAACACAAGGTTAGTAAGTCCTTGAAATGGTAGATTTGGGGCTATCACAAACTTGACACCACAGCTTGTACGCATTATGAATAATAAATTTCATGCTCTCAAAAATAGCTTTTAATTACATGTGCTCTCTATGGACAGTGGATGCTTCATACCAAAACTGCAACATTAGATGATGCATATTGTTAATAGTACGTTAATATACCTTCTCTGTCTTCAATCACAACTCGAATTGTTGGAATTGCAAATGTATTGGGGGCTCCAGCATTCAGTGCAGCACGTGCAGCACGTGCAGCAGCATTGGCACCCGTCAGAGTCAGTGTGAAATCTTCAGGTCGCTCCAATGCTATTCTGTCAACTCGAATGACGGTCTGAATGCCGGCTGGTACAGTAGCATCACCTATTGTAACACTCCTAGAACCTAATGGAACTATGAAGTCATCGTTGGCACCCTCCCCTGCAATGGAAAGAGGTTGGAGCATTTAGCTACTGTATACATCATATACATGTCATGTCCATGTAGATTTCACAGTAGTTTGTGTAGTCTGAATTTGCTAATTAGAAAAGTGGCTGCCAAGGAAAGTGGGTATGATGGGAGCCAAGCAGACTATATGAGTGAAACCATGTAGAGGTAGGCAGAGGAAGACTTGGAGGAGAGTAATTACTTCCTCTGCCTACCTTTATGTGGTTTTACTGCCCACTCATTATCCCACCATTTAGGTGCACTCTTAGCTATCCTCCTACCTCTTAAGGACTCTAACCCAAAACCCTCTTCATACTGCTTCATTACACATTTTAAAAGAGCAACCAAATACCTTAATAGCAACTTTAATCTTTGATCCACATCCTTTCTTCATAGCTTACATTTTAATAATACTCCCCCTCTCCTCTATTGCTCTCTGGAAAACCTTGCCTAGCAAAGGTTCTGCAAATTTCCATAGTGCATGAGCTTTTATTTGCAGTACCACACACATACAACAAAACTTGATACACTATTAATAGCTGCTTATACATGTACATGGGAATGGTGGACAGACATAATTAGTATAATATCTGTTCCTACATGTGGAATTGCTGTGCATTGTTGCATTAGCAAGCTGAATCAGCCTTGTATACATCCAAGCTGAACGGCCATGAGTTGTTGGATGACAGTGCATTCACTCACTTGCTGTTCCTGGTGTTACTGTGACAGTGAAACGTAATTCTCCTCTACTATCCTGCTGCAAAAATTCTTCAAAAAGTGCTCCTTTAATAAACCCTGCTTCCAGTATAGTAACATCAGCACGCTCTTCAATTGAAACGTCAGACCCATCCAGCCATCCAAACACTGCCGTGACAGAGACATGCACGACATGAGTGAGAGGGCCTCGTATAGTGTGCTAAATAACAAGACAGTGTGTCAAACAGAGGGTGGGTGCATACATGTATGCAAATTTAGATTCTGATTGAAATTTCTTCTTGTAGTTATCAGGAAAACTGTAGCTATACGCAATGTGAATCAGGGCAGAGATATGGGGGGGATCTGTGTGGATTAATATTCTGCTCCTTAAAGAATCTAGAATGCAATGTCACCATATTTGAAAGCTCTGCTTTTGAGCTGCACTAGTCATGTATGTGTATTTGCTTCGTCTATGATCATGCGCAGGGTTACATCCCCCCCCCTTATTGGTAGCTATCTTTTCCCTTATAATTAGGTAATATTGCAAAGGGTCTGTAGTGAAGATGTGAAAGCTGTACCCACTTCCAGTCATACATGTTTTAGTGCTAGTTTATCCGAATAAATAGACAATTGTGTCCAATCGTTCAATTATACAAAACCTTAAAGTTTGCCATACAAAACTGTTGCCCTGAATAAACTTCTCACAACTACCTAAATTTCAACCACTGAGGACCATTATTAATTTTGGTAATCAGTATAAGAAGTGTGACACTAGCAATATAGTGACACTAGCAGTATAGTGCATTAAATTTACATTACTGTGCATGTAGCCCTGAGAATTGTGAAAGAAGTAGCTAAAGCCATATATTGTATAGCAATTGCACTGTAGCAACTTACCAATGCAGGCTTGACAGGATTGGTCCCCAGAAGTCTGCCTGTAGAACTGCCCAGAAGAGGATTGCACACAGCATTCTTCAATGCTTCCAGCCGTGAAACTAGCATCAAAGCTTCCACACCTTAATTCACCGGCATTTGAAGGTGCAGTGAAGCATCGGACCGGTTGTGTATTCACTAAAAGGGAGAGAAGAATTATGGTGATACTGCTGTCCTACAAACCTTACAAAACTTTTCTCCTTGGCTCCTTATAGGTTTTGCAGACAGTTCTTCGTAAATACCATGCAAAGAACTGCTGGAAAGTTCACCCTGAATGAAAAGGACTGACATTACTCCACCCACTGACAGACAAACTGTACTGATTAAGATGTGCCTGAGTGAGCCTCACACTAGCAATATCCCAGTCTGCCTCATTCACACAGTGAGTGTAGTCAGTAAATTAGCTGCTAACACTATGTAATAATGTACACAACAGTCACCTTTTGCCACTAAGGCAGTGAGAAGGCAGGTTGCAAGCAAAGCCACTGCACCATGTAGCGACATCCTACCATCCAGCAATATTGCCTTATCAATATCTAGTGTTCAATTACAAAAATGAACACACACAGAAAAGGCAAACTAAACTAAGTTAAACTTGCCGTTGATTGTTTATATTGAGACATGCTGTTTTGTACAAGAAATGAATTCCTTATTTGTGCACATGCATGCTGATAATCATGCAAGCGGGGGCATTGTTTTGCTTACGAACATTTATATAGGGCTCTACCCAATTGAATGCATGGAATACAATCACCTTATTTTATGGTCTGGGCAAGAATCATATAGTCACGAACATACATGGGCAAAGGTAAAATTCATACTTTATGTTGTTTTTTTTGCTGAAAATGGATATAATTAGTATTTTACACTCAATGTAAGTATCCTCGTTTCTAGGCTCCTCCATGTACATTTGCAAAAAAAAAGCAAAAAAATGAAAATGGAAGTTAGGAGAGAGACAATGTAAGTATCCTCGTTTCTAGGCTCCTCCATGTACATTTGCAAAAAAAAAGCAAAAAAAAAGAAAATGGAAGTTAGGAGAGAGACAATGTGAGTATCCTCGTTTCTAGGCAAAAAAAAAGCAAAAAAAAACCGAAAATTAGGAAAAAAAGAGTCTGGTAGATACTAAAATGTGTGCGGCCTGACATGACATTGGGTAGAGGTTGGACAATGACGAAAAGAACACTAGGACAGACCATGATGTGTATTATCAGTCTCAGCACTGTCAGTACTCCTCCATACAGCAATACACCATAGCAACCCTCGTAGCGATGTTGTTGTGTTGTCGCCTGGAATTCTGAAGTCTTGGACTCCTCATTTTCTCTGTCAAAAAACAGTTACTATGTATATCTACACCCAAGTGTTGGCCTGTTTATGCACCTAATTGGCGCGTGTGGGCTTTAGGAACCTATGTAACCAAGCCGATCATGTTTGATGTAATGTAGTTTAATCAAGGTTGCCTACGTTCATTCCCGTATCTATGCCACACAGTGGATAATGCTAATGGGTGTTCTTTATCAGTCTGGTCGCTGTAGCAGAAACATAAACAGACTTGTTTGAGTCTACAATGCCGGCCTCCGTTGCAGGAGTAAGAAAGTGTGTGTGGGTTTTACTTCTAAGTAAAACCCACACACACTTTCTTACTTTATGTCCATTAGCTAAAGCTAATGGACATAAAATTAGCTGAGTGCTACCGTGGAGTTATTTGGCTACCCTCATCCCAGTCCTGGTTTATGGGTTAGCTACACTGTTCATACTGATCAATCCATAGCTATATTTTATACATCTTGTGAAAGTAGCTACATGCAATTAGGATCCTGAATGAGAGAGAATGAGCTGGGAAGTTGGGGAAGGGAGGAGATTGTGGAAGAGTAGTCAGTGGACATTTGAGGTAAAAATATTATGTCTACCAAAAATAGGTCACAAGAAACCTATAAACATACAAGTAGTTCCTAATATAGTCCAGACTACATAACTACATCATTACACAATCATGTACAATATCACTTGTTTTGTACAATTAGCCAGACCATACACCACCAATACAAAAATTAATTAGATGTTAAAGATACGTAGCTGATTGGCTCTGTAGCCAGAGTCAGCTCTAGGCTGATCACACCCACTTGGTTTCATCATGAGATAGTGCCTTCCAGAGTCCACTCCGGCTATTAGCTTTTTCACTCTGTTGTAAAACATGTGACCAAAAGTCATTACATTCCCATTGTTGACTGTGCAGAATGGAAAGTTAACTATCGACATCTGCATCTACCCACGCAATGTGGAATACATGTAACAACCGTCGGATATCCCACACCCGCTCGATGAGGGAATACTTCAAGAGGGAATATCAAGTGGGTAATAATTGCATTTATAGGCAATTAACTAGATATTCATTTTGACAAGCACTGGTGTACGCTGTTCAAAGTGTACCACTGGGTGGTGCCTCTGAACTATAGCACATTGCACGTTCCCAGGCCTTCATTCCAGCTGCTGTCTTTTGCAATACGAAAAGCGGGGTGTAATGTTTTTTTACGTGATGCGAAGAAAAAAACCCGCAGAGTGGAGCCTGCCAAACAAGGCACGGTGCTGTGAAATGCAGTTTCCTTTGAACAGAATTAAGCTGCATGATATCAGCAGAAATTTGAGGTGTTGTGATAGCAGTTGAAAGGAGAAATCCAAATTGCTGCAGCAGTCTAACTAATCTAACTAACTAAATCTAACTAGTATGAATGGGAAACTAACCTAGTTGTTATGTCAGCCATATAAGGTCATTCTGCTATTAACCATCTCTCACCAGTCAGTCATTCACTATGCAGCTATACATGTATGGTGGGTGGAAATATACTGTGCACTATAAAACTCACTAATTGGGAAGCCTCTCTACTACGTAATGTTGTTGTCTGAATCACTCCACAATACAGATTTGGTATTAAAAGAATCAGCAGATTGTTGCTGATACCATATCATTGCTGTGCCTATATTGGGCGCGGGGAGCAGCGGATGTGACGCTAGTCTCGTGAAAGGGGGTGTGGCTCCCCTAGTCTCGTGCCAAGACAGTCGCTCTTCCCCTCACTCAGAGCGTCGGTCTGGGCACGAGACTATGGCTCCCCGTAGTACATATTGCATGAAGAGGCGCCAGTACATGTAAAGCCAAAATATCACAAAGGTACAGACCAGGATATGCCTCTGAGCATATATGCTAGCTATTATAATAGCCATGTAGCTATTTGTGACTGTAATTCTAATTTCTGGGGAAAGGATTCAGACAAAGCCAAATGGAACCAGAGTCTGAAATGTTGCAGAATTATATATCTGTACACAGCCAGATAGTCACATAGGAAGTTACTACAGCCGCACACAGCCCATTCAGTCTAACTTCCCTCATAGGAAGTTTCTAGCTGTACATAGCCCCTTCAGTCTAACTTCCCTCATAAAATTCTAGCTGTACACAGCCCATTCAGTCTAACTTCCGGGAATCCCTCGTAACACAGCCCATTCAGTCTAACTTCCTGACCATATGGTGTTCCTATACCCTGCATTCATGGTAGCTAGTGTTCACAGTAACTACCACACTCTAGCCATTGTAGCTGTACATGTAATACTTATTACCTGCATGATTGGTAATACTTACCTGCATGCTTATTTGCTATACAGTGGAACCTCCGAGAAGAGGACGCTTTGGGGAAATGGCTTTTGTCCCTTGTAGAGAAGTTGTCCCTATCTCGGAGGTTCGTCTTTTTTTCATTACACCACCCTATAATACAGGTTGTTTTTTTTTAAATTAATTTTTATCCTTTAAATTATATATAATGAGTTATGACAGTCATGCAGTGTTCAGCTATGAAAGTAATCATGTAGAGTGGTCTGAAGTGATGATTTTTATAATTTAGTTTCAAGAGTCATGATGTATTGACATAGACAATATAGCCTAACCTATTATTAGTTAGGCTATATTATTTATGGTCAACTGAGGAGGAGAGCACTGGCTAGTCTAATGTAGCAGTTTATAGCTACAGTTTTAACTTACAGGATTACTAACCTTCGCAATAAAGCGCGCTCGAAATGCTCATTGGAGTCCATCAAGTTCCATCGCTACGATGACGTCGCACTTTAGCGGGCGTCACAGTACGATAACGTGACGTAACCTGGCTCGCGAGACTAACGTAGACCTGAAAATTAATCGGGGGGTGTGGCCAAGTGTCCGCTACTTGGAAAGATGCCAGTCTGGACTTTGCTAGTGTCCGTTGTCCGGGGCAGAGAGGCGGAGAGGCGGTCGCTTCTCGGAGGTTACTTTTACATTAAACGCATGCTAAAATCAATCGGTGCTTTTGTGTTTGTCCGCTCGAGGGAGGTTCTCCGCTTCTGGGAGGCTCGTTAAGAGAGGCTCCACTATATACTAAATAACCATTCCTACCATTATAACAGGTTATACATGTACTTTAAGTAACTTTATAAAATTCTTGTGGTCCCTATATTGAGCCACAGTCTACTGCAAGTGTCGGATGCCAGAGTTACCTGGTGAACGAATGATAGAGTGTTCTATGTGTAAGGACTGGTACCCGCATAGACACTTGTGTGGGTGGTCCACCACTTCCTAGCCATCTTGACAGCAGTTTATCCTGGTTTTGTAACAAGTGTTTGTAAACTGCCCACATGTTGTTTATTTGTATTAAAAAGGACATCAGATTCTATGAGGGGGGTCCATATTTTCCAAAGAAAAAGTTTTGGGGGGTCAGTATGCTTTAGAAAAATAGTTTGGGCACATGACTTTGAAGGGGTCCAAATTTTTCAGAGGGGGTCCAAATTTACATGTAGCAGTAAAATAAGTTCCGGGGGGTCCATATTTTTGGAAAAATTAGTTCCGGGGGGAACCAATTTTGGGGGGTCCATTTTTACTGTGACAGGCCTCAAATGAGCACTTCGAGTGCACTCTATTGCGCAAAGGATAGTGGCTGTATAGTCCTGTAGTGCAAACCATGCACAGCTGTAACTGCTACGCTAGACAAACTACGACGATGTGCATTAAATAGAGTCATTGCCATTCGTCTACATGCAACCTGGGGCTGTGAAGAGCTACTGCCTCCACATGGCTCAGGCAGGAAACTGAATCTGTCGCCTACACAATGGTCTACTGCCACTGGTATACAAAGTGCTTTGGCTACTAAACAAGTCTGACGTGAGTCATGTCTAAACAAGTCTGACATTTTATGTCTAAAAAACCAGCCGGACGCCTTTCCCGTACAATACACACAACTCAGCTTAGGCCAAGCTATTAAACTACAGCTGTAGGGCCGGAGATACTATATTCTTAGAGCGGTACAGCGAAAGTGCTGACTCAGCAGTTCGTCATGCGCCTCCAGTTAGTAGCTATATGCCAAGAAACCAGGATCTTTACGGATACCTACCACGTTTTCGCCATCTAGGCAACGTACAAGTACCTTCATTTGCTGTAGCCTGGCCTGCAAACCTCCAAAAGCAGCTATGCGCGGCAGTTGCATAGTAACGTATGACGTAATATATTGCGCACGTGATAAGTGCGGTGCGCGGTGTGCGCGCTCCGGCTGGTAAAAACCAGCCGGGCACCTTTCCCGTACATTACAATAAGTTACACACAACTCAGCTTAGGCCAAGCTGGCTACAGCTGTAGAACTACGAATTTTAGTAACTATATTACAGTATAGTCATGTTCCCAGACCTAAAAATCATATATAGGCATCCTCCTGTAGAGACAACGCAGTACAGCGAAAGAGCTGACTCAGCAGTTTCGCCGTGCGCTTCTAGTTAGCAGCTATACGTCACCAAAACAGGATCTTTACGGCTGCCTACTAAGTTTTCGCCATTTAGGCAACTCACAACTACCTTCGTTTGCTGTAGCTTGGCCTGCAAATCTCCAAAAGCTGCTATATACTGCAGTTGCATAGTAACGTATGACGTATCATATTGCGCACGTGATAAGTGCGGACGCACAAACAGACAGACAAACAAACAAACAGACACGGAAAAAGTAAAACAATCTTAGGACCAGCCGTTCGCGCGCTTGCGCGCGCTCCGGCTGGTAAAAACTGCCATTGGAAGATGCAAAGTGTTTCATACAAATCATATAGACTATCTGTATAGAGCGAGCAAAGCGAGCAAGTCAGTTGAACAAGCACAACTCAAAATAGCTTTAAAATGGAATGGAGAACAAGTCATTCTCATCAAAATGGACAACAACCATGCAGTTTGATAATAATATGTACGCACAGACGCAATCATAAGATAGATATCACACTGAGATACAGATTAACACATTTAATTTCTACCGTATAGCGCTTAAATTTCGCGGGTCTTTAATTTCACAAATTTCGCGAATTTGGAACGATACGCAAAATTATTTTAACGAAAATTTTTACACTTCCGCTAATGCATTAGATAGTAGAGTGCATGTACATGTACGCTCTGGCAACTTGGACCCCGGATACTGCCCATCCACGCTATTGAAATACAGAAAGCATAGACAGGTCCGCGATTTCTGCGGCAAACAGCGCGAAGGTGCTATCTGCCAGCGCGAAGGTAAGGGGAGCGTGCCTGAAAATGAGCGCGAAGAAGGCCGAAATTGGAAAGCAAGCGTGCAGTGCTAGCGACCATTCGCTACTAAAGCCTTGACTAAAGCTTCCTGTAAATCTGTGCGCATAGTATAACTCAGGCACGCTCCGCCCATAAATTCATTAATACGTGGGTACGGCGAACGAATTCGAGAAATTATTTCAACGAAACGTTCGAAAACGACTATTCGCGAATTTTTAGACCCGCCAAATTTAAGCGCTATACGGTATTCATACAGAGCGAGCGCAGCGAGTTCAACTAACAAGCGCAAGTACTTGCAGTTATTATGTACATAAAGACAGCAGTATCGAGCAAGGAACAGTCTACGACTAGCAATGTTTGCAGCTAACACTAGTGCATGTACAAGATACACAATCTACTGTGGAATAAGTGTTGACAAACTAATCTTACGTATTGTTTATGTAGCTGACAGTAATGTTGTCTACTCAGTTATGGATTCCCTTCGGGTTTCACCTCCTCATAATCTGTTTCCCGTTTGTCACTATCACCAACGCATTCATTGGGATTGGCCATTTCGCGCGAGCATGTGGCTGCTTCACTGAGCTGATTAACAGTGGCTTGCGGTTCCTCAGGAATGACATCATACACATTTTCTTGCAACACAACTTCTTCAGCATGTTGGTGAATAGCAATGGGTGGATTTGGTAGATTCCCACGAGGAAGAAAACGAGGGACTGTCGAATATGCTATATTGTCCTTTGCCTTAACGTCAGGATCTTCTGATTTGGCTATCTCGTGCAATTGGATTGACCTGAGTGAAGGTATAGAAGACAAGCGTAAACAAGCTAGCTATTGTATGTACACACTGTAGCTACTGCTGTACATATTAAGGCAGATACTTGCACAACATGTAATGATTAGAATAATATGACAAGCCATTTGATGTTTACCTGACCTGCATGCAGTATATCATTATTTCCAACTTACTCATGTTTTCGTACAGATAACACATCTCGTCTATTTCGATATCTCAACACAAGGGCAACAATTGCGATGACTCCAATAATTATTAGCAGTACTGCTACCACCGCCACAACTCCACCAATAATGGCAATTACGTTGTCCGACGAAGTTGTAGCTGTTGAGAACAAAGTTAAAACCTGTCAGTGCTTAATCTTATAGGCCAGCCCACTTCCGCTAAGATGCAAATGGTCTGGGGATTTGCCAAACTAGTATTCCTCCTACTGCCCTCTGGAGTGCGGTCCAATCACCGTGCAGTATTTAGTCACATGATGAAGAAGTATGCAATTAACAAAAGGATTACGTAAGCATTCTGGAAAACATCACTGCATGGCATGCAGCACTCTTCTGTCACCCTTCGAGGTCTTGCAACCATATCCGAGGCTGTAAACAATCCTACTATCGCAATGTTTGCACTTGGATGAGTATGCTAACATGGTTTATTGCTACAGTTGCATGACTAATTGCATTCCTGAGTGAGCAATGGCAGTATGGCAAGTCCCCAGGCCAATTTCCGTCTTTGCGGAACGAGATCTGAATCCCAAGACTAGTCTGTGTTATACGCTGTGTGTGTGTACAAAGACATGCATCACGCTCACCTTGACCTTGTGTGATGATCGTCTCACTAAACTCTCCTTCCTGATCTCGACCATTAACAGCAACTACCATCACAGAGTAGCTGGAGGAAGGATCCAGTCCGATGATTAACACACTACTCTCAGAGCCAGGTACGTTACACGGTGACTGGAAACAGGTTGTTATGCTCTGTCTCTTGCGATTGCTGCTCCCAGGGCTGTAAAATATACGGTAGAACTGAACCAACGATCTTGCTTCCTCAAGTGTGAGAGGGATCCAGCTAACTGTCATTTGTGTTCCACTACTTCGGTCTATTGTGACACCCCTGGGAGCTGAAGGAACTGCTCAATAGAAAGCATAGAATAAACTTATACCCACTCTTTTTCAAACCATTTGTAGAGACTTACTCAACTCTTGAGTAAAGTTGGTGATTGTGGTATGTTCTCCATCACCCGCTATATTCGTGGCAAAAATGGTAAATCTATAAGGAACACCAGCTTCTGCAAGGAACAAGGGTGAGGTATCAATACAGAAATATAACTCATAGTAGCTTAAAAGACTAACCAAGTTCTTCACTGTTAAATTCAAGCATGAATGTAGAGTTGTCCACAGATTGTGAATCAAGTAGTCTTCCGCCAATGTAGTTTACCAGAACAAGATGATACTCCAAAACGATGCCGTTTGGCCTCAAAGGGGCACTCCATGAAACCTTCACTCTGGAATCTGATTGTGGATCCCAGACGACATTGGAAACAGGACCTGGATCTGTTTACAATGAAAAATCAATAGCTAACTATCGACTAGCGTGCCTATACATTATGTAAACATGGCAAATACATAATACAAAGCTTCAGGCACACATTAATGCATTGTGGCTATAAAATTAAAGGTAGCTACAGTGCCTTTGCTTTCTTTTTACAACCCAGGAATGCACTTTGAATATGGCTTGCACTCAAATAGCATTGAAGTTACCATATCAACTTACAATCATCATCAATGATAACAGCAGTAGCATTGTTAACTCCAAGCACCACCCCGAAGGAGCCAGCAGGCAGTGTCAAAACTGCACCAAACTCCTCCTCACCTTCAGCAATGTTGTTATCTTTAATATCTATTAAAACCGGTATACTTTCCTCTCCCACTGAGGGAGGAATCTCAACACGAAGATTAAATATCACTGTATAGTCAACACCACCTAAGGACAGGAGAGAAATCCGTAATTGGTCAGACTACTTATTAGTTACTACCTATTGATCAGATATACATTTTAGGAACTTACTTGTAGCTACATTTGCGACTGAGAGTTGATGAGTGCTGAATAGTACCACAACAGCCTTAGAGGTAGGAGTTCTTCTCACTACCTCAAACTGTACTGCTTCATCTGCTTCATTAATAGTATATATGACAGGGTGAAACTCTACAATGACCACTGGAATAAGAACAACAAAGAATCACAGTAATAGAATGCACGGTGTTGACTAGCTCTTATGAAATTGTTACGGACAGCTTCCAAATTATACACAATGCATAATATCCACTATCAAGATTCTGAAATCACAACTTTACCTATAAGTAGTAACTAGGTATTATGTCCATTTCCAGGAATATTTATGCCCTCATCGCAAGAAAAGTAGATATGTTGTTAGCAAGGAGCATATTTTATATGGTATTCTCTTCATTGCTACATTGAATTTTCAAAGTACACAAAAGTTCCAAAAGTATGTTGTACCCACGACAAAGCTCAATTACTGTGTTATTTTTGTTCTGTAATGTACAACTTGCAAAGTTCCCTTGCAGTGGAAGAGCTGTTTAAACATCCTCATCTGTAGATAACTAAATTCATAGCTTTACAGCTATACTTACTGTCATTATCAATGATGGTGACAGTAGATGGTGGACCTGGTACCACAACGGGGTCATCCACTGTGATCTCTACGATAAACTGTTCATCTCCCTCCATCACAAGAAAGTCATCAGTGATGTCTATATCAGTGCACACTACCATCTCATTGGCCGGAAAATTCAGTGTCACAGATCCAGAAGTGAAGTCATCATTAGCTATAGCAGATAAGTTATAAGGTTGAATGAATAGGTAAAGAAACCACAAAAGAATATGAGAGCACCCTTGCAGAGTGCAGCAAATGATACTGTAGGTTCTAATTTACCTTCTGCTTCTGTTGGAATTGTTTCAGAAGAAGTGAAGGTCACCATGAAATCTCTAAGTGTTTGTCCAGTCTTCACTACACACACTGTTACAAAGCCTTCGTCCTCATCAACCACATAGTTGGTACTGTTGAAGTTTAAGCCCAACTCTGAATATTTATGTGTGAATTAATATGTATGTGTGCGTGTGCATTAAATTTTGTACTGTTTAAAGTTTAACTCTAAACAGAATGCATGTATACATACGTATATACATGTATGTATACGTATATACATGTATGTATGAGTGTGAGTGTGAATATGAAAACGAGTACTAGTGAGACAATGCATGCATACATATTGGTAAAATACAGAGGAAAGCATATGCCGAAAACTTACAAAGCATAGTGACCCTGGCAGTGGACTACATTTATTAGCTTACTCCTGAAACTCACTATCATCATCATCAACAATAAAAATCTGAGCATTTGCAAAGGGAGCACAGCCATAAGCAAGTGGGCCACCGAGAGTGACAATTAACCTTGACTCTTCTAGTGACAGTATAACTTAAACCTCTCCTGCTTCAGGTTCATTGTCATTTATATGACTTTAATACAACTGCTAAATTTTGTTCATCAGATGAAACATCCCTTGATAGTTTTTCAAGTTGTCCTCTTCATATTAATCAACAGGAGTGTATAGCTACTGGTATAGAGAAGTTCTCTACATCAGTATGTGCTCCTCATGATCAGTCCATATGTAGAAACAAAAACAGACCAAGCTCTCTTACTGTATTGGTCTTGTAATCTAGTTTGTTGAACAAACTTTATTGTCATACGCACATGACTCCACACTAAGGTTAAAGAAATGTGTGTTAACAGTCATTGACTGTTCTACTATGGACCTAGTTTATTGTAATTTACACAACAGGAAAGACATGCAGCCATTCCTTAAGTTATTCAGGCAGCATGCATACTCACGCCTGCAGGATGGTGGATTTGGTGAAAATACTGCAGTGTTAACATCCACTAGTGTGCATGTTGTGGTTGCACCTCTGATCAGCTCAAAGCCCGGGTCACAGGTGTAGGTAGCAGTGTCACCAACAGAGTTACCAGAGATTGTCACCATACCATTGACAATGGCAGGCGGATCAGGACACAGTGCTGCAGAGCAAGATTTATCCAGATGATTTAGTTGATGCACTGAAACAAATGCACACAGTCTCATTAACTTGACTCACGCCTGCAACCTGGTGGTGGCACTGATGGAAATGCAGCAGAGTCGTCATTTACTTGTGTGCATGTTGTCACTGGATCTCCGATCAATTCAAAGCCGGAATTACAGGTGTAGGTAGCAGTGTCACCGACGGAGTTGCCAGTGAATGTCATCATACCATTGACAATGGCAGGCGGATCAGGACACAGTGCTGTAGAGCAAGATGGATGTAAATGATGTACATAGTAGTTCATACAGTGCCCAGTGTGCTAATTAGACAAAGTCATCTTCATAAGCGCATGACTCCACACTGAGTTAGAAGAAAAGTGACGTTAATGTATTAACAGTCACTGGCTACTCAACCTACGTACTTATTGTGATTTGCACAACAGGGAAGGCATGCAGTCATGCCATAAAGTTATTCAGGCAGTATGCATACTCACGCCTGCAAACTGGTGGATCTGGTGTAAATTCTGCAGTGTCAACATCTACTTCTGTGCATGAGGTGGTTGTAATTCCAATCAGCTCAAAGCCCAGGTCACAGGGGTAGATGGCAGTGTCACCAATAGAGTTGCCAGTGAATGTCCTCATACCATTGACAATGGGAGGCGGATCAGGACACAGTGCTGCAGAGCAAGATGAATGTAATTAATTTACATAGTAGTTCATACAGTGCCCAGTGTGTTAGACAAAGTCATTTTTATAAGCGCATGACTCCACACTGAGTTTGAAGGAATGTGACATTCATGTATTAACAGTCAATGGCTGTTGTACTACTTATTGTAATTTGTACAACAGAAAAGGCATGTAGCCACTTCATAAAGTTATTCAGGCAGTGTACTCACGCCTGCAAACTGGTGGAACCGGTGTAAATTCTGCAGTGTTAACATCCACTTCAGTGCATGTGGTGGCTGTAACTCCAATCAGCTCAAAGCCTGAGTCACAGGTGTAGGTAGTAGTGTCACCAACAGAGTTTCCAGTGAATGTCCTCATACCATTGACAATGGCAGGTGGATCAAGACACATTACTGCAGAGCAAGATGTGTGTAAATGATGTACATGTTAGTTCATACACTGCCCAGTGTGTCGGTCAAAATTATTTACATAAGCACATGATTGCACACTGAAATTGAATTAATGTGTGCATTGATGTTTTAACAGTCAATGGCTGTTCTACTATACAATGTTGATAAATACATCAAAAGAAAGACAGAGAGCTCACTGTGTTTAGTATGGATAGCATATGCACTATCGGTTGCCACTTGCATCAACTATATAGACTATTGGTGCTCAACCTGTTACTGTCTATGGGGTACTTATCCATTATCATAGTCTTCAGGTGTGGTTATCAATTTAATTACTTATATTATTAGTTGTACTCTTACCGTCAATAGAACCTTCAGAGATGTCAACCCGGGCTAGATCTGGGTTCAGAGTCACAGCCGAGTCACTGGTGGTGAGACTCGCAGTGAAGCTTTCTGTATCCTCTAAAATATCATCATTTATAATGGGTACAGTCACACATTGTCGGTCAGTACCGCCATCAAAGGTCAGGTCTGCACTAGTTCCAGTATAGTCAGTGGGAGCTGCAGAACAGATGACATACATAATAGATACAAGATTAGTACGGTAAACATCATTGAAATAAACCTCTAGCTGTGGCTGTGCCATCACTAGTAGCGAACATGACCACAGCTTCTCTCTCAAGTGTTCCTGCTACCAACACAGCACACAGCTCCACACTAGCATCAACTCCCTCAGTAGCACTGTACACGGTCATCTCAAATCCAATGGTCACACCTAAAGAAATAATTGTTAAAGGCATCACACTATCACCACAGTTAGTTGCAGACAGGACTTCAGGGTGATTATTGATTTAATTAATAATATTAATAGTTGTATTCTTTCAGGGTCATGTTACCGTCCAGGGAAACTAGTTTACTATAGTATTTGGACACTGACGGTAGAGGAATGAAACTTCAGTGTCCAAATACTATAGTAAATTAGTTGTATTCTTACCATCATTAGGGTCTTCAAAGATGTCAACCCGTGCTAGATCTGGGTTCGGAGTCACAGCCGAGTCACTGGTGGTGAGACTCGCAGTGAAGCTTTCTGTATCCTCTATAATATCATCATTGATAATGGGTACAGTCACACATTTTCGGCTGGTACTGCCGTCAAAGGTCAGGTCTTTGATAGTTACACCATAGTCAGCAGGAGCTATATAATAATTTACAAAGACTCTGTAATTGTTGAAACTCCAATTTTATGATTCCATTAATGTTGTATAGTTATATCTCAGTAGGTGTTACATCTCTCCTGCCAGGAGGTAGGGCAAACATGATGCTCGGGTAGACTCCCTGAGACCATGTGTAGCTCAGAGGAGTGTGGTGATAAAGTAAAATTAAAATGTGGGAAACAGACCAATATAAAAGATGAAAGAGGCAGGACAATGCACTCACTAAATATACAGGTATTACAACGGCTCCACTGTGGCTGATGCTGCTAACCCAGATTAACTATACAAATCATCAGGCAAAGACATGGACATACCTACTGATGTTGCTGTTCCATCGCTAGTGGAAAACGTGACTACAGCTTCTCTCTCAAGTGTTCCTGCTTTCAGTACGGCACACAGCTCCACACTAGCATCAACTCCCTCAATAGCACTGTACACAGTCTGTTCAAAACCAATTGTAACACCTGTGTATACCAATTAAGCTCATGTAAGGTTTTCAGAGCCTGTACATATATAAATAAACTGCCTTATATTTCTTCAAAGAAAAGGATTACAGAAACACAGATAATACATGAGTTTATTCTCACCATCATCAGGATCATCGAAGATATTAACCTGGGCTCTGTCTGGATTCAGTGTTACACCAGAGTCAGTAGTGGTGAGAGTCCCAAAAAAGTTTTCTGTATCCTCTAAAATATCATCATCTGTAATTGCTACATTCACACAGTTCCTGCCAGTACTGCCATCAAAGGTCAGGTCTGCAATAGTTCCAGTATAGTCAGTGGGAGCTGCAGAACAGATGACATAATTACAAGATCAGAATGATAAACATCATAGTCCACAGGAACTGCAGGGGTCGATAATCATATCAGCACCATTGACATGACACATACAAACACAGGTATTTCTGATTCAGACTAAGCAGAACAACGCATAATGATGACTGGTGTCTCAATGATAGCTCACAGAAATGTATCACCCATTTAAGATGACTAGTTGGCTAAGGGCTTAACACATATTAGCAGTCACCAACACTACACTGAATAGTGTATGACATTACATTGAATACATGTACATACTAGCCAAACATCCAACCACATACACGTAATACAGCTTACAAACAGATGTGGCTGAGCCATCACTGGTTGAGAAGGTGACTATAGCTTCTTTTTCTAGAGCCCCTTTAGTCAATACAGCACATAGCTCAACAAATGGATCAGCTCCCTCAGTGGCATTATACAAGGTCTGCTCAATACCGATAGTGACACCTGCGTTTTAGAAAAACAAACAACAATTGATAATCAGGACAGCAAGGGAGATAATGTAACATAATATACCCTGGCGTCTACATGATTTAGGGAGTCTAACACACAGCAAAGGAACTTTAGTGCCCTGTTGAATTCCTACTCTCATGGGAGTCCAACTTTTGCTGTCTTTTTTTGAATGCAGGCTGAGATCAGAAGTGGTCTCTCTGTTTTGTACAGTATCTCCCTAGCCCCCACGAGACGTTCCTCAAGTCTGAAATCACTGCTAAAAAAACTCAGCAGGACAATTTGATCTGTTTAGCATTAGGAAAAGGGCACTAAGCATTTGATGTTTGTGGCTGGGCTCTGCACCCGTCTCTTGTTCAATCTTGATTGACATGTGCACAGTGTTCTAATATACAACATACTATGTTTTGGAAATCCCCTTGCCAAAAATACCACGCCCCATTTAAGTGAAGGGGTCCCAAACCACATATGAACCCCTTACATGCAGCAGAGCAGCTACGGTTGAAACACAGGGAGAAAAACGAGAATGATTTAAGAGCAGTAGCCGTTGCTAAAGACAGCATCTTTGTCGGTTTTAAATATTACAGAAAGCTCATCTGGCATGAGGATTACAGCTGCAGTACTAGCTATGACAACTTTCCAAGCAAAGCAGAGAAATGCAGCCACTACTGCACGAGTTACAAAGACGTAATCTTCTTTGTGACAAAATGTTAAACAAAGCGATAAAGCAACGGTTCGACAGCCTACAATAACTGGAAGAACTTAAAAGGTATGTAGCTATTTAAATTCAGAGCCACTACTGTACTGGTCAACATCACGGCTAGTCCGTAGGGTCCTATCATTGAGGACCTGTAACATCCTCAAGAAATACAAGTTTTTTCAAACAGAAATAAAAAAGTATGAGTTGGCAAATGAGGATAGAGCATGTTCAGAGTGGAGAGCTTGTTAAAATAGGGAGGTGCAAACCTAACTATCTAACTGTTCCAGAAGTACGTTTGGTATTCTGAAACAAACAAAGTAATTTGCTCTCCCCCCTAAACAAGCTATTAGTTAGAAGCAAAAAGCTGCAAGAGCAAGAGAGGGCATATCCCTAAAGTCATTCCTGGTTCAATAAACTTGTACAATAACATTATCTAATCAGCAATTACATCAGTATACCTTCCTGAATAAGTACAGCGGCTTCTTCAGGATCAACAATTACTTCATCAATCGGGTCGTCGGGATCACGAGTTAGGCTCGTGGTGAAGGACTCACGGAACCGCTCAAAGATGGTATCATCATTGATAGTTATCTCCACTGGGATTACCGTGGTGCTTGCATCAAAGGTTAGTTCTCTTGTCAGGCTATCAAAGTCAACATCAGCTGAAAAGAAGCAGTTCAAAATTAAGTAGTTATCAGGATTGAGATAGATAATTATAAATATTTGAAACAGGTAGCATACAGTTCAATTCTTTGCTACTCAGCTAGCTAGCTAGCATCTTCAAATTCGGTCTTGAATCTGTCAGTGATTGGCTGAAAGTCACATGACCTGCACTACAACACACACTGTGGGGTTTTATGCTTCTAAATTAGTACAATTGGATAATGAAATAGGAGAGGCTGGGAATGTTGCCTTGAATGAGAAGCTTCGTTGCAGGAGTCTAGTGAAGGCACTGTGCAGCAAATGGTTTAGAATTCCCGTGTGTGCTCACACAAATTACAAATTACTGTGCTCTCTTTTCTTGTCATTGTCGTTCACTCACGCATAAACTGACAGAACAGAAGTTTGCATAAAAGTAGAGTACTAAGCGAATCGGGTCAGTCAGTTGGTCCAAAGTTAGCTGAGTGGTCATCTCAAAAAACCTTCCTGAGCTCAAAGTGTTTTGCATCAACAGCAGCCATTTTTATCATGTGACCACATTGTGGGTAATTAAGGTATAATACACAATCCAGATGCTGAAAATACCCTTCAGCAAATGAAATAGCTCACCAGTAGCTGTGTCTGAACCGAGAACAGTAGTTTCTAAGGTCACTGTAACACTCCTCTGAAGAGCTCCTTCTAGTACAGCCACATACACAGTTAGAGTGTTATCTGTCCCATCCACTGCAGGACCATACTGAGATTGGTTGAATCCAATTGTGACAGCTGTAAGTGTGCAAAGAATTTATAACATAATTCAAACAGTTCGGTAAGCATTTTGATTCATGCTTACACAACCGATTATGTATAGAAGGAAGCAAAGACACATATAAAGATACTAAATATGCATGTACAGTGTGATCTAAGGGTATAGTCAGATGGTCTGGGTCGCAATCATGAATTCCTTGGGCTTATTCCCGGATTATGGTAGGGATCAATAAGATCACAGAATTTGTAATGATTACGTTTTGGAGTGCTATTATGGAACAATAAAATGGTGACTTTTGAACTAGTTGAAGATCAACCCGGGGTATTTTTGCGGATAAAGCTAGATTCCATATTTTTGTACTGTACAATTTTGTGACTTTGTAGCAGCTAAGAGTTTCTTTCTCCACAAATGATTACACAAGGGAGCTCATGGAGAGTGCCTCTGTAACCCTTCATACACCATTTTACACCTCAATTAACATGCTCATTGCTCCGCCCAACAACCCTAGAAATTCGACTTTGCGGGCCAGACCGTCTGAGCAAGGGAGGAGTGACAGTACACTAGCCTCGTACTCAAGCCACACCACTGAAAACACACTGTTTTTGCATGCACGTAATGTCTAAAGAATTCCAGATGATGAAGTACACTACCCAGTACATTCACGTGGCATATTGCATTTTACAATGGCTCCTTGTGGTTAAGACTGGAATATAGAGATTTTGTACGCCCTCCCGTACCTTGACTGTGAAGTGATGACAATGAAACCTGAGCAGAGGGCGTCCGTAAAATACATGCACAAGGGGGAGGATGCTTTCATCTGGTTTTTGTTTAGTCTATGTGCTGCAAAGCTCTACCCTTTGTGTTTGATGTGAAGCCTGGCAGAGGTAATGACTAACAAACGGAACAAGAAAGTCGAATGGGTAGCCATCTCTCATTCACTTCAATCCGTAATAAGTAATACACTTTGTAGATTGCATTATTACACTCTCCCACAACATTTGACGACATCATTAGATACACACACCCCAGGAAATTACGTGGCACTAATTATGCACATACACAAACAGTAGATGTCAAGCCACTATTTTTTCGGAAGGTGTAACCTGGGTATAAGGCTAAGGAAACACCCACAGAAATTGTCGTACTAGAGTAACCTTTGCAACTGGAATTTGAAAAGTATAGTAGCTGTATTTTTTTTTTTTTGGAATTTTTTTATCTGAAAAAACAGAACACAGAAAACGTGAACAGAAATATGAAGTTAACCAATGTTATTGTAAACTGGCCCTGTAGGCACATTGCGCATAGCAATGGTTGTGCAGCTATATAGTGAACAGCTAACAACTTGCCTGTACCCTCTGGCTAGTTAGTTTTGTGTATACAAACTGTGAATGACTCCAAAGATAATTTTTTCTGCCATTGTCAAGTAAAGTGGAGTTTAGCAGTAGAAGTGATAAGAAAAGTTCTTGAGATTCAGTTGAGCATGCTTCACATCCCATCTGGCATTGGATGTTGCAACTATATGATTGATCTACCAGTCCTTTCAAAAGGAGCCTGACTACACCCCAAGTATAACTGTGTTTTGTCCCGCGAGACTTATTGTGCCTTGATTTCTTGGACTCAAGTTACCGATATGGGGGCGTATTTTTCCCTGTGTAGTTATTTTTAATGGTACCAAAATGATCTTCATGTGTTGCACTACAGACACTTACAATCATCGTCCAGTATCTCCACAAAAGTCACATCTGGATCAAGTCGAACATTTAAAGGGAAGTTGACGACAAAAGCGTGGATGTGCTCATCAACGGAGAGCAACTCTCTATGGAAGTCGACACCGGGGCCACAGTTTCAATCATAACAGAGCACACACTGAAGGCCATCACCCCCGATGCCACCCTCAAATCGTCGAGAGTGGTGCTCAAGACCTACACCGGAGAGCAAATGCCGGTTCTGGGGGAGCTGCAAGTCAAGGTGCAGTACGGCCAGCAGTCACAGTCTTTGCCACTTGTTGTCGTCGCAAGCAATGGGCCGAGTCTCTTCGGGAGGAACTGGCTGGAGAGCCTAAGACTTAATTGGCAGCAGATCAGAGCAGTTTCTGCTGCAAGTGCTTCAGCTGGAAGCATTGATTCTCTCTTGGAGACCCATGCTGAGATTTTCAAAGATGAGCTGGGAACCATCAAGTCATTCTCAGCCTCCCTGCAAGTGCGTTCAGAAGCCAGGCCCAAGTTTTTCAAGGCTCGCTCGGTACCTTTCGCAATCAAGGGAGCACTTGACCGGGAATTGGACAGACTTGAGTCCTGTGGAATTCTCAAGAAGGTAACCAGTAGCGATTGGGTAGCCCCGATTGTGGCTTTCTCAAAGAAAGATGGGAATTTTCGCATTTGCAGAGATTACAAGGTCACAGTAAATCAGGCGCTAGATGTGGACCAGTATCCCCTGCCGAGGCCTGATGAGCTCTTCGCCACTCTAGCTGGAGGGAAGAAATTCTCGAAATTAGATCTGTCCCAGGCGTACCAACAGCTAGTGCTGGACGACGAGTCGGTGAAGTACGTGACGATCAACACTCACAGAGGGCTGTATCAGTACACGCGCCTGCCCTTCGGAGTGGCATCAGCCCCCGCTATCTTTCAGAAGGTGATGGACACCATGCTGCAGGGAATTCCTCACGTCATTTGTTATCTCGATGACATTCTTGTCACAGGAGAGAATGACAATCAGCACCTCCACAACCTGGCTGAAGTGTTGAAGCGTCTTCAACTACACGGCGTGAGGATGAAGAAGGCCAAGTGTCAGTTTATGCAGGCCTCCGTGGAGTACCTCGGTCATCGCATTGATGCTGATGGACTGCACACTACAGACAGCAAGCTGAAAGCCATCACCCAAGCCCCAACTCCACAGAACGTGCAGGAACTCAAATCCTTTCTAGGGCTTTTAAACTACTACGGGAAATTTATCCTCAACTTGGCCACAATCCTGCACCCACTCAACACGCTCTTACAGAAGGGACGCCGTTGGCAGTGGACTACTGAGTGTACCAAGGCATTCGCTAGTGCAAAGGCAAGTTGACATCCTCTCAAATCCTTGCCCACTTTGACCAAAGCCTCCCCATCAAGTTGGCAGCCGACGCGTCCGCATATGGTGTGGGAGCGGTCATCTCTCACGTACAGCCAGACGGTAGTGAAAAGCCAATTGCTTTCGCATCCAGAACCCTGTCACCCAGTGAGCAAAATTACGCCCAGATCGAGAAAGAAGATCTGGCTCTGGTATTTGGCGTTAAAAGGTTCCACCAGTACTTGTATGGCTGCAAATTCACACTGGTGACTGACCACAAACCACTGATGGCCATATTGGGACCTAAGAAAGGAATCCCTTCCCTGGCAGCCGCACGTTTGCAACGTTGGGCGGTGCTGCTCTCTGCGTACCAATACCAGATCGAGTTTAAGCCGACACAAGCTCATGGGAATGCCGACGGTCTCTCTCGCTTGCCGCTCCAGAATGAGAAGTCCACGCCGACTGCAGGTGAAACCACTGTGTTTAACATTGCACAGATTGAGTCACTCCCAATCATGTTTCGGCAGATACAGAAGGCAACCCAAAGGGACCCGGTTCTAAGCAAGGTGCTTCGATACACCAAGAACGGATGGCCCTGTCAGGTTCCAGCGGTTCTGAAGCCTTTTTGCACGAGATCTCACGAATTGACCGTGGAAGGAGAGTGCCTCTTGTGGGGAATCCGGGTACTCATCCCCAAGAAGCTACAGAAAGACATTCTCCAGGAGTTTCATCGTGACCACCCGGGAATGTCTCGCATGAAGGCCCTGACTAGAAGCTACGTCTGGTGGCCTGGCATGAACAAAGATATCGAAGACATAGTAAAGTCCTGCCGATCCTGCCAAGCTGTTAAACAAGCTCCTGCGGCAGCACCGCTCCATCCGTGGATCTGGCCAGCCCGACCATGGCAGCGAGTCCACATAGATTTCGCTGGTCCATTCCTGAACGAAATGTTCTTTATTGCAGTTGATGCTCATTCGAAATGGCCGGAAGTCATTGAGATGACTACCACCACAACTTTGAAGGTGATTGAAGTATTGAGACAGCTATTCGCATCGTTTGGTCTTCCGGAACAGATCGTATCGGGCAATGGACCACAATTCACCTCCAGGGAGTTTGAGGAGTTCCTCCGGTTGAATGGAGTAAGACACATCCGCTGTGCTCCATACCACCCTTCTTCAAACGGGGCAGCTGAACGATTCGTTCGAACCTTCAAGGAAGCCATGAAGACTGGAGCAAATGATGGACGTTCGTTTCCTCACCGATTGCAGAATTTCCTGTTGACACATCGGACAACTCAACATGCTACAACCAATGCAGCTCCATGCTCCCTGTTTCTTGAAAGAAGCGTACGTACACGGTTTGATTTGATGCGACCTGACCTCGAACAGAAAGTCAACGAGAAACAGGCTAAGCAGAAACAGCAACACGACCAACATGTGAAACACAGGCAATTTTCCGTTGCTCAGCCTGTGATGGTGAAAAACCTTCGACCAGGACCTGCTTGGATACCTGGTACAGTGGTACAACAGCTAGAACCAGTGTCCTACGTAGTCAGTGTGCTGGTCGACACTGCACGTTGATCACCTTCGAGAACTGGAGACTCAAACGGATAAACCTCCAGAGAGTGACAATCCAGATGCTGATGAAGAATTAGCATTTCCTACTACCACGCCATCCGAGACAATCCATACTCCCGATCCGCCTCGGCCTACGCCTCCGATCAATACTGAACCGGTTCGTTATTACCCAGAACGTGAGCATCGGCCACCCAACCGTTTTGGATTTACGTAGGTTATTTCATTGACTGAGACTCTTCATTAATTGTATGATCTTGTTTAGGTAGGGAGGAGTGTGGTATTTTCTTGTGTATAGTTTGGCATAGTGTTAACTGTTGTGCTAATGTGACTTACTATTATGTGTTAAGTAGTGCTATATTTCTTATTTGCTGTATTCCTCACACCTGTGGTATTCCTTAGTTACTATAAATAGGATAGCAGTTCTTTATGTGTTAGTTTTTATTGTAGTAGTGGTTAGTATTGTGGATTGATTTAAAGATGAATAATTTCTAGTGAACTTCTACACGTATCCGCATCGCCACTATACTACATTTATAATATCATCTCATGATTGCAGTTGTTATTTCTGCAATATAGGCTGGCTCCCATCTCAAATTAGCATGCATCCGCAGCACTTGCACGCTTGAACACTACACTCACACTTGGTACAAGATCCTGAAAGTGGTGGTTGGTGTGGTCACAATTTTTTTAGGGGGTCCAGGGGCATGGATCCCCCCCCCCCCCCACCCACACACACACAGCATTTTTTTTTACTCAACTGAGAGTTGTTCTGCAACAATCTGAGAAATTTCAAAGTGCTAGTAGCTGTGGGTACTACAAACAATTTTTTTTATTGTAAGTCGTACCTGCCCCTGTTTAGGCCTTGACAAAATTTACTTTTCTTCCTGCCTATTTTACTTTTTGTGTGCTCATATTTGTGGTCAATATTTGTACCTATTTTGCTTTTTATCGTACTCATTTTGCTTCTTACTTTAGTCGAAAGCCATGAGTGACAGAGGAAGTGCTTATCATAATTATGTAAACCTAATCACTATTTCATGGATGCTAATTTTTCTACTCTTTACGCCACTAAAAAATCGTGAAAGTCATGCAAAAACCCAAGCCAATAGCAAGGATGTAAATATGTGACCTTTTACCCCCTACTTCACTGCATGCCCACCTTTTACAGCAAGATATCATCAAACTAGAATAGTAATGGACTACCCACAGTACTCTAACTAAGTAAAGTAGAATATTTGTTTCCTAATCGAGTACTAAGTGTAAAGCTTTTAAGGTGGCATATAGTCAGGTTACTTACAGTCATTATCCATTATTTCAACGACAGTCAGATCTGGCTCCAAGAAAAAGTTTAGAGGTAGTCCATCTGGATGACTGAAAGGATCTGGAACTACCTGCACAGTAAAATTCTCAGTTGCTTCTAACAGATCATCCTCCTCGATAAACACTTCAATGCAAGCCCGGCTGTTGGTAGCAGTGATATCAGTAAAGAAAAGATCCTCAACCGTCAGTTCCTGATAGTCTCCAGGGTCTACATGATATAAAAAGAGTACGTCTAAAACCAAACGAGACCTGTGATAGTAAGAATAACAAACCTGCAGCAGTGCCCCTGATGGTAATTGCAGCAAGGGTGATACTGTTGTCTGGTGGAAATGTACTGCCTGTGACACTCAGAGTACGAACACAGATTTCAAGAGCTCCCTGCCCTTCATTCACAGAAGTAAATGTTTCTTCCCACCCAATTGACAGAATTGCTGCAAAAGAGATTCAACATTATTGTATATTACTTATTAACTTACGGCATACCAACTAACCATCATCATCAACAATGAAAATCTGTGTAGTAGCAAAGAGAGTACTGCCATCAGGAAGTAGGCCACCGAGATTGATATTCAACCCTGATTCTTCTGCTGACAGTTCAACACGAAACACCTCAAGTAGTTCAACTTCGTCATCATCAAGTAGTTCAAAGATATAGGATAAGCTTTGCTGATCCGGTGAGAACCTGCGGAACTGAATCAGTTGAGTAATTATATCTCTGTTAAAATCCCGTTGATTAATATTTGCAGCACTTGGACCACGTCCTGTAATTGTGTTGATTGTTATCTCAAACGCTAACTCCGACTGCTGATTGTTCCCTTTGATGACTGGGATTCTAGTTAGATCAGCAGTAGCATTTAATTCAGAAACTGTGTAGCTGCTCTGTTGAAATCCAATTATGAGACCTGTGTAAAAGAAGATTTAAGCAGCCAATATATCTATGGCCTCATACCCAACTGCAACAACAACTTCCACTTACAGGAAGAAAACCTGTGCAAAGTGATTTACGACCACATGATTAGCCTCGTTCCCAGGCTCTCTGCCCAGCTTTTTTTCGCACGCATGATAGCAACCTCACCCACTTTTATATGAAGCAATATCATACTGTACTGATGTACGGTAAAAGTGCTTAGTTCTTGCACTATTGTGTTCCTCTACAATATTTTTACCAGCCTGAGCGCGCGCAGCACGCGAACGGTTGGTCCTAAGATTGCTTTACGTTTTCCGCGTCTGTTTGTTTGTTTGTGCGTACACGTGGGCAGTATATTACGTCATACGTTACTATGCAACTGCAGTATATGGCAGCGTTTGGAGATTTGCAGGTGAAGCAGCAAACAAATGAAGGTAGTTGTGTGTTGTCTAGATGGCGAAAACTTGGTTGGCAGCCATAAAGCTCCGTGGCGTATAGCTACTAAATGGAAGCGCACGACAAAACTGCTGAGGCAGTACTTTCGCTGTATTGCGTTCGGTTACTTATCAGTTTCTAATTCTGCAGGATGCCTATAGTAGCATAGATACTATAATGAGGTGTTGTACCGCAACGTTTACATTATGTAAGCGTTTAAGGTTACGGGCTACTGACCTAGCCTCGAACCCAGCCGTCCCAGCTTTTTTTGCAAGCGAAAAAAGTTGGGACTTGTCTGTGAGCTTGTCTGTGAGCCCCTCCCTTGTTTAGATAGCACTAATGGAGGGTTCAGCTGCTCACAATAATTTTCTCGCCAAAAATCGCTAAAGCCACTGCTGTTGCTAGGCCACTACAGCTCTCTAAGGATTCCTCACTATATTTAGGAGGGACTGACGGAGGTTTTTTTGTAGTTTCTCTCTGATACAGGAGATATAGCCTATTAAACCTAAGAAGGTAGGGTCCAGAGCGCTCAGAGCCATACCTATTGACTTGCCATTCTGTTGATATAGATAATTGCTTCAAAAGCCTTAGTCAGTCCCTATCTAAACAAGGGAGGGGCTCACAGACCAGCTTTCTGTACTGAGTACACAACTAGTAGCCATGAATAAATGCTGAAAAGATCGTGGCTATAGGGCCTATAGTTGCAAAGATATTCATTGTTCACTCATTAGACTATTAAATTAAAGCGGGCCAGTATCCCGTAACCTTAATCGCGTTAATTGTTTACGCTCCAACAATCACAGTACTCACCTCAACTATAGATAAAATAATGTTTATCTATGCCTCAACTCGTTAACTTTTCGTGCGTAGCGATTAATGCTTACATAATGTAAACGTTGCGGTACAACACCTAATTGTCACCCACTGAAGTCTAGCGGGTGCTATAAAATTATACAAGGAGTCATATATGGGTAGTTGACCAGACTCTAACTTACCCGTAGAGAGTCTGGCCCCACGAGACTAGCCCGGCTGGTTTTTAGACATGAAAATTATGTCAGACTTGTTTTAGATACTACACATGTCAACTACAAAGATAAAGTTGGAAAAAGGGGGCATATATAATGTTTGTCTTGAAGGAGGGGTCATAGAGGGATGAAACTCATACCATGGCCATAATATTATAGCTAAGGAAGCTGTCACTTCACCTTTGCTTTGTTCCCCTTTCAGCAGTGCTTGTAGCAACTCTCTTGTATAGCTACATGTAACTGTGAGTCAGAATGGCATGCTGTGCAAAATCCATTGCACTGATCACTGTTTATCCGGCTCCCTGACCACCTTTATCAATTTCAGTTCCCAACTTCAAGCTAGCTTTGGGCTTTTCTTCCTGTTAGTATTTTTAAAAAAGCTGGGAAAGCTGGGAAAAATATTTATATCACCTAGATTATATAGCTATACACCTTCTTTCCATTACATTAATGGACAAGTGCATCTGCATGTAATTAGGTAACTCTTCTATCTCAAAGCATTAGATACAGCTCTTTATTATATTACTGCTTGACATCATAATATATCACTCCTCTTGTCCTGATACGTACTGCATGCTCTAGCTACACGAATTCTTCTCTATACTCTCATACAAAGCAAACAATACCCCATTCCCACACTTACGATCATCATCAATGATTCTTCCCAGAGTGGCAAAACGTTCTGTTAGATCAACCCTATCTGGATTCACTGCATCAACGACCCGTAGAAATATCACAAACAGTTGTTCCACCTCATTGATATCATCATCCACTATTCCAATATCGATTGTCTGAACAGCTGCATTTCCAGCTGGGAATGTGATTAAAATTCTGGTATTGCTGAAGTCTTGAACACCTGATGAAACAAGAGTTGATTAATATCTGTATGCATGCTTCTTACATTTATATGCCTCTACTTACTCGTGGCATTGATTGGTCGCCTGGGATCGTAATTTGCAACAGATGGAATTACATCGAGGATGGGTGACTGTGAGTCATTCAAAAAAGTATAGTCCACTGGAGTAGCCGCAACAGTCAGGTCAGTGGCTATGTTAGTAAGCAGCTGCACTAATGGACGTATAAACCCCATTCCTTCGACAGTTGCGTAGTCTGGCTCAACAAACTGGAGAACAGCAGCTGGAGATAGAGTTTGAAGCCCACATAACATATAATATGTGTGCAGATGTACGTGTGAAATTAGTTGCCACATGGCTGGTGGCCACTATCACCTACATGTACATACGTATCAATACACACTTGGCTTGGCGGTAATGCAAACACCAGTTACTTATGAAAACTAGTATAGAAAATACACCGTGACAAAGTCAACAATAACCTGTTCATAAACCCAATTAAACCACAAAACAGAGTTGGCTACTTATGCTGGCCCAGTGCCAAACTCGGTGAGACTTTGTTAGATCACACAGATGCCTCAGTTTTCTAGGTGCTGCTAGGAATCATAGCTTCCAACTATTTGATTATACTTGTATTTACACCATAGTGGAGGTTATTGAATATTTTGCTAGAAATCACACTCACAAATGTGAAAACAGATAGACAGTCAGAGAAGCAATACTACATCACAGTCTAGAATAAGACGTTGAATTTATTAGCTTTGTTCTCAGTCCTTCCTACCACAGCTTTTATCTCGCAGCCGTGGAGAAAAAGTGAGGGGGAAGGCTTGTCAGGTATCACTTATCACGTGCGAAGTCCATCTACGAAGAAAAGGACCTTTTTCTCCGGCTCCCAACTGGCTTTGGTAAGTAATTGTGCTATAACGTTCTACCCTTCGTGTTTGTTGTGAAGCTTGGCAGGCTTACTAACATGCAGTAGTACTAACAGGCTAGGCACGAGCAAGTTGAACAGGACGCTTCAATGTCGCTGTACAGCTATAGTAGATATTCCGCGTGGATAACGTTCACATCCACTAATTGTGACGACATCACTTGATACATGCCCACTGAAATCCACGTGGACTTCGTGCACTAATTACGCGCATGCGTGAGCAGTGGATACCTTTTTTTGTACAGTGCCAAGTGATAGGAAAAAAACTTTTAATGTAATGTAATTAATTAATTAATTAATGTAATGTCCTGCCTTTCTCTTACCTTCTCCAAACCATTTAATTGCAGCACAGCCTTCCACTTTTTCACTTTTCTGCTCTGACAGGCTGATCTTGGGCTATTACTCTTTCGGCGCAGACCCACCCAGACTAAAGAATTTAATCAGAGTTTTTAGTTTTTAGTTTCCGGCATGTGAATGTATTTATGGCAGGCAGCATAATATCTATGGTTGGCAGTAGCCTCGTGCCCGTACAGGCGCTTTGTCAGTGAAACATGACGAAGACGGGATAGAACATCAAACGGACCTTGCATTGGTGAGTGAAGCTATAGCTAACTTGTGCAGATGGAAATAAAATCAATGGATTGCTACAGGTATAAACTAGGTGCGCTTGGCAAACAGCCAGCCTTAGTATGAATTCATAGCCAGCAACTTCTTGAGCGTGTAAAGACTTCAGGTGTGGCAGAAAGCCAGAGCTAGGTTTTAACAGAAGATAGGACTATGACTGTCTCTATTTAATGCCTTCCCCAATTGTAAATTGTACCTCCACATGGAATGAGCGATCAGTTGGCTATACATAACATCATTTCCATTCTCTGTAGGTATCCAAAATGCAACTCCATACAGGATAGAATTTTGGCCAGACTCCAGTGAAATTAAACTTCATGTATAGATATATTTTGCTGCATGTCCTCATCTTGTATACTTTAACGCTTCAACTTGTCATGCATGTGTTGTGTATACTGCTCTCCCTCTCATGTTTCTGCACGGTATTGTTTTGCAATTGTTTGTAGTCTCCCCTGAATGCTGCCTCCACGTACGTGGCTCAGGCTGGGTCTTTTATGCATTGGGTTCGAGGATAGCCATTATGTCTACATTGTACAGGGCAAAGTTGCCTTCATTGTTAGTGTTGTTGTACATGTACTTGAGTTCTTCAACTAGTCATGCACTGCTCTCCCTCTCACTGATCAGTTTGCCCCTACTGAGACAGGAAAACGATCAGGCGCCTAGAACGAGCTGGCGCCTCCCAGCTCTCACTTGGCACTGCGGTTAGGACTGGTTACAGTGCCAAGTGAATACACTCCCAAGTGTAAAGATATTTGAGGAAATAAATAAATAAATAAATAAATAAATAATTCACAGCGACACTCGTGGCCTCTACAGATTAACAAACCTTCTTTTAGTGATATATGGATCATTTCTAGGAAAAATACCAATGGAAAAGTTCCGCACTCTCTTCGTTGCGGAGATATCGGTGAGAATTCTTCTACCGCCTTTCGAGTGGCAGCCATTTTAACGCTAACTAATTCGCAATGAAAATTATGCGAGTAAGACTACGCGTATAATTATACCGCGTGCGCGTGGTAAGGCCATTCCAAATTGAATTGTTGTTTCTCGGGCCACCCAGTCAAAAATTTAGGGTCGGTAGGTTGGCTTGAAAAAGAAAAAAATATATAAATATCTTTAAAATTAATTGCATGCCGAACGCAGGACATATAAAAACAACGGTAATCGCTCCAGCTGCACTTAACTATTAGCATTTTATTTACAACTGTGGAGCCCCACTTCACCGTCACACTTGGCCAAGCACAGTTGCTACCCGTACTGTGCCGTCCCCATGTTGAGCTCAAGTTAGTACCATATATTATTTTAATTGTTGCTTATTTATTCTAATTATGCAACAATTTCGAAATATTTGTGTTTTCAACTCTGCTGATCAAAATTGTGGGTCGGTCGGGCCCGAGAAACAACAAATTAATTTGGAATGGCCTAATGGGCGAGCGAATGGAACTCATGCATGGAACTGGTTGCACGGCTACTATTGCTTAGCTCTTGGCCAATAATGGATAGTCTCAAGCGCGAATTCAATGGTATGTAGTCCTGTAAGTGTAGATAAATGAATAAAACTAACTACTAGACAAGCCTAGCCCTGACCGGATGTGCATTAAATAGGGTCAGGACTCTCAGTGACGTTTCAACGGTGCCCCTTGTAGCTAGCTTGGGTGTTGCTGTGCAATAGCTATAGCCTACAGTAATATAGTGTCATAGTATTGCTCACCACTACAGAGTAATACATGTTAGTCTACCAGCTATAGATAAAAGCTTTGAATACTTTTTCACAAGTCATGCTATCTCTTGCTTGTGGTTGCTGCTTTGCAAAGCAGATAACTGTTGTCTCAGCTGCTGTTGGTCTAGCTTTAGTGCAGCTACGCTGTTTCCATGAGAGGCATGGTATGCAATTGAAGAGATCATAGTCTATCACCCCGTCCTGTTGTTGCACTGGCATCCGTCTCACGAGAAGGCCACCATCATTCTTGGTCCCATGATGCAATGTGAAATATAAAAAGATAGCAGTGAATATCGCTCCTCTTTATATCCAGTGTATTCCTTCTGTTTAAGAGTTTGCTACCACCAATGTACTGCCCCCTACACTTAAAAAGAATCTCACTCTCGCTGCATACAGCATACTTCTCTGTCTTAGTGTAGCCATCGAAATATTGGTGCCTTCAAATTGCTGAGATGGCTGTATACGGATGGTAGAGCAAGAGAATCAGCCTTCCTGCATCCATAGCCGCTATGTCTCATGCACTGGAGAATATACATCCTCAGGCCTTCCCCTTGCATGCACAAGAACTGTGCAGGGAAACTTGGGAACATGGCTAACATAAAATATGGTAATGGCTGTATATATGTAGTACGTTGAACGTAGCTGCAGTTACATAGCCATCAGAACCTAGAGAAAAGATTTGGGTAGCACAAGTGTAATATGTACGTGGTTTGCATCCCCCTAAGAATGTAGTAATATATACGTGTTTCTCCGTTCACCCGTATCAATGCTCACTCGCATCTCTGTTCACCCGAAGTCCTTACACTTGGGAGAGCGGTTAGTTCTCGTAAGAAAAAAAAACTTTTAATGTAATGTAATCAATGTAATGTCCTGCCTTTCTCTTACCTTCTTCAAACTATTTGATTGCAGCACAGGGAAGTTAACCAAAATTTTGGAACTTCCAGCGTTCCACTTTTTCATCTTTCTGCTCAGACAGGCCGATCTTGGGGTATTATTCCTTCCGCCCGTTCGCAACGGTCGCCATTTTGACTGCACTTTGACCCGCCCTGACTAAAGAATTTAATCAGAGTTTTCAGTTTCCGGCATGTGAATGTGTTTGCGGCAAATCTATGGTTGGCAGAAGCCTCGTGCCTATGCAGGCGCTTTGTCAGTGAAAGAAAACGGGATAGACCAGCAATTGCATTGGTGAGTAAAGTATACTTTGTACAGATGGAAACAAAATCAATTGATTGCTATTAAACAGCCAGCCTTAGTATGAACTCATAGCCAGCAACTTGAGCGTGTGAAGACTTCTGGCGTGGCAGAAAGGCAGAGCTATAGGTTTTAACAGAAGGTAGGGCTGTGACTGTCTCTATTTAATGCCATCCCCGATTGTAAATTTTACCTGCACATGGAATGAGCAATCAGTTAGCTATACTTATAACATTATTTCCATTCTCTGTAGGTATCAAAAGTGCAACTCAAAATGTAACTCCATGCAGGATAGAATATTGGCCAGACTCCAGTGAAAACTGTCATGCATGTGTTGTGTATACAGCTCTCCCTCTCATGTTTCTGCACGGTATTGTTTTGCAGTTGTTTGTAGTCTCCCCTGAGTGCTGCCTCCACGTGGCTTAGGCCGGGATCTGCACTACGACCACCAGACAAATCACATGCAGATGATACCTTTCTATCTGCATAGAGAGTGAAGCGAACACAAGTACTTGTAGCCATTATGTAGCCTCAAACCCAGGCCTTCCACGCAAATCGTTTTTGCATTTGGTTCGAGGATAGCCATTATGTCTACATTGTACAGGGCAAAGATGTCTTCATTGATAGCGTTGTTGTAGCTAGTAACGTGCACTTGAGATCAACTAGTCATGCACTGCTCTCCCTCTCACTGATCAGTTTGCCCCTACTGAAACCGGAGAACGATCAGGTGCCTAGAACGCTCAGGCGCCTCCCGGCTCTCACTTGGCACTGCGGTTAGGACTGGAAAAAAATTTAAAAAAAATAAATTATTACTGAATTGCCGGCGGTCACGACAATGTAACCAGAAAGCACCCACGCTCATTATTACGTGAACGGCCGCATGAGCCGTATCGAGGCAGGAGTGGAAGAATCACTGCTGTATTAAACGCCCAGATAAGGTACTGAACTAGTAGCTGTAGCTATAAAAAAGTCGGCTAACAGGAGATAAATCGCTAGACGGGAGATAGTGAGCGTTAGTGTTGAGAACAAGCTGGCTACTCTCGATATTAGGCCACCATCAAGGCAGAGGTCGCTTACAGTGGTAGGATCGCTCTGCGGAATGCTCTCAACAGTCACAACAAACTACAGGAACGGATCATTACCTTACAGTTTGTTCTTGCATAGATAATAGAGCTATTATGATATCTATGGTTCTTGCAAGTGTACAGCCACGCAAAAGCGCTTCCATGGCTTCTGTGACAGCTGCATACGCTAATTAAAGAGCACTATAGGCTTGTGCACGCCGTAGTTACCTGCCGGGTAATCGTAATGGCATATGCGCATGTGCACATCCACGCGGAAGTGTGAACTTTGAACTCAAAGTTTGGGGGTCCAGATGTTCGATTTTCGTCCCTTTTTACCCCTAATCTGCCAGAATAGCCATCGTTTGCATTCCAAACCACTTGTATCATTCTACATAGTAGTTGACGTGGAAAGCAAGATCTGGTACGAGTTTCGAGGTTCTCAGAGACTTTGCACCGGTTTGCTCTGAAAATGACTGAAAAGTCGAGTTGACAAAAACTGCCATTGAAGACGAAGTACAACAGCTCCAGGAAAGATCTTCTCGATAAAAGAGTCTAAGAACCAGTGCATTATTTTCGCCGTAGAGTTATATCAGAAGCGCTCCTAGTTTCTTGGGTAAGCGGCCTTATCCGTGTTTCTCAGTTTTCAGCCTCTGAATTCAATGGCCTGTATCTCAGCCATTCCGTGGTCGATCGACACCGGACTTGATTTTTTATTCGATTCAACTTGTCCTTGTTGATGCTGCCCTAAAATCTAATTGCTGGCAAGGTTTACACCACTTTGCTCAGAAAATGGAAAAAATCCACTTTTTTTATAGGCAACCGCTGAGTCAGCACTTTCGCTGTTCCGCGTTCTAGCTTGCAGTTAGTGCTCCCAGTTGGCTTGGCCTAAGCTGAGTTGTGTGTGTTGTACGGGGGAACGGTGCCCGGCTGGTTTTTAGACATGAAATGTCATACTTGCTTCTTATAGGCATCCGCTTTTTGCTAGTAGGGCCCCGAAAAAGGCCGAGTTCACGCTAATGCTGGGTACCATCGGAACCAGCAAAGGTTGAACTTTCATGCAATATGTGGATCGTATATATATACGCTTTCTTCTCCGAGATATGAACGCAAACGCGAAGTTTCATTTTGGGCCTTTCCGCCAGAAACTGGCCCGTATAAATTACGTTTAGTACATGTATAATAACTTATACACAAACGTGGCGACTGATCATGTTACAATTTAGCATGATTGTGGTGGATCCCAGAATGTTAAGCTACTGAGCGAGAACACTCTATATAACTACACTTGGAATTCCAACAAGTCAGAATACAGTACTTACCTTATCCTGTACTGTATTCTGACTTGTAAGATACTCCAGATAAAGGGTATAACCATACTTAGTCAGGGAACTCCTATTAAGTACTCCTATATAAGTAGAAAAGCTGTGCATGCTAGTGTAGTGTAGTGTAGCTATGTAGATTATTGGGAAAAGCAAAGTTACAGCAGTGAATTGAAATGTTAGATTTGGGGCTATCACAATTTTGACCCTTCCGCTCAATGACATACATCTATATGAATTATTATGTAATAATGTTTTTTGGTACACTCTCCAAAATAATTTTTAAAATTAGTAGTTGCATGTGCTCTATGTGGACAATGGATGTTTCATACCATAACTGCAATATTAGATGATGCATACTGTTACTATAGTATGTTAATATACCTTCTGAGTCTTCAATCACAACTCGAATTGTGGGAATTGCAAATGTATTGGGGGCTGCAGCATTCAGTGCAGCAACTGCAGCAGCATTGGCACCTGTCAGAGTGAGTGTGAAATCTTCAGGTCGCTCCAATGCTATTCTGTCAACTCGAATGAGGGTCTGAATGCCGGCTGGTACAGTAGCATCATCTATTGTAACACTCCTTGAACCAAATGGAACTGTGAAGTCAGCGTTGGCACCTTCAACTGCAATGGATATAGGTTGAAGCATTTAGCTACTGTATCCATTACATACTAGTCATGCCTATGTTGATTCACAGTAGTTTGTGTAGTCTGAAATTGCTAATTAAGGAAAGAAGGAAAGTGGTTAAGTGGCTGCGATGGGAGCCAAACAGACTGTATGAGTGAAACCATGCACGTAGAAGTAGGCAGAGGAAGACTGGGAGGGACGTAATTATTTCCTCTGCCTATATACCTCAATGTGGTTTCACTGACCACTCATTATCCCACCAAATAGGTGGTATCCTCCTATTTCTTAAGGACCCTAACCCCATATTCCCCTTATACTGCTTCACTGTATGTTTTAGAAAAGTAACAAAGTACTTTGATTATTGATCCTTGATTCACATCCTTTCTTCGTAGCTTACATCCTTATTAAGCCTAACCTACTCCCCCTCTCCTCTCTGAAACTGATTACTCTCTGAGAACCTTGTCTAGCAAAGGTTCCGCAAATTGCTGTATGCTGTATAGTGAGCGTTTTTCTGCAGTACATGTACCACATGGCAAAACATGATACACTATTAATTTATACATGTACATGCGAATGGCGGACAGACAGAATAGGCCGTGTTGCTTCTCCTACATGTGGAATTGCTGTGCATTGTTGTATTAGCCAGCTGAATCAGCCTTGTATACATCCAAGCTGAACAACCATAAATTGGATGACTGTACATTCACTCACTTGCTGTTCCTGATGTTGCTGTGATAATGAAACGTAATTCTCCTCTTGTATCCTGCTGCAGAAATTGTTCAAAAAGTGCTCCTTTAATAAACCCTGCTTCCAGTATAGTAATATCACCACGCTCTTCAACTGAAATGTCAGACCCATCCAGCCATCCAAACACTGCCATGACAGAGACATACAAGTGAGAGTGCATCGTATAGTGTGCTAAATAGCAAGCCAGTGTAATCATAATGTGGCAAACAGAGGGTGGGTACATACATGTCACAATATTTTGATACTCTCCAGAATTTCTCCATGTAGCTATGCAGACTGCAGTAGTCTAGGCTAGCTACAAGTGTAGGGAGGGTCTGGGGCTACTTTTAAAATTCAGCAGGTGTCACTAAACTATAGCTACTTTGAGTTCAGAGAAAACACAAGCAGCCAAATGGTAGCTACATGTGTGGTTTTAGACCCCCCCACCCCCCTTCCAAAACAAAAAGCAGGCTGGGTGGATTAGTATTCTGCTTCGAATGTATTCCAAGAAATCTACTAATGTAATGTTGCCACATTTCAAGGCTCTGTGTCTGGGCTGCACTAGTCATGTATGCATGTGCACTGCTTCGTCCATGATCACACACAGGGTCTCGTCCCCCCCGCCTTCCCCCCCAATTATTGGGAGCTGTCTCCTCCCATCATTAGATTATATTGCAAAGTGTAGATATAAAAGCTGCTCTAACATCCAGTCATACCTGTTTTAGTGCTAGTTCATTAGAATATATAATGGTATCCAATCATTCGCTACTTACAAATAAAGGTCGCCATAATTATTAAAGTGATTGCACTGAAAAAAAACTTCACATAACTACCCACTATTTCACCCACTGAGGACCATTATGTCATTTATGTGGCAATCAGTATAAGATATTTAGCAGTGTGACACTGGCTATATAGTGACACTAACAGTAGAGTGCATTACATTACTGTACATGCATACAACCGTCAGCAACTTGCCAATGCAGGCTTGACAGGATTGGTCCCCAGATGTCTGCCTGTAAAATAGTCCATCAGATTGCACGCAACATTCCTCAATACTTGCAGCAATGAAACTAGGATCAGAGCTTTCACACCCCATTTCAATGGTAGTTGAGGGTGCAGTGAAGCATTGGACAACCTGTGTACTTACTAAAAGAAAGAGAAGAATTGTGATGATATTGTTTTGCTACAAACCCCACAAAACCTTTTCTCCTTATGGACTGGGTGACAGTTCTCCTTCGTAAATACCACTCCATGCAAAGAATTACTGGCAGACAAACTGTACCGATGAAGGTGTGCCTGAGTGAGCCTCACACTAAGTCTGCCTCATTCACACATGTGCATGCAAGCTAATACTGACACATGTGCATGCAAGCAAGTGTAGTCAGTATTAGCTTGCATGCTAACATTAACAGTACACAAGGTCTCCTTTTGTCACTAAGGCAGTGAGAAGGCAAGTTGCCAGCAGAGCCACTGCACGACATCCTACCAGCCACTAATATTGCCCTATCAATAGCTAGTGTTCAATTGCAAATTTAGAGTGAACACATGCACACAGAAAAGGCAAACTAAATTAAACTTGCCGTTGATTGCTTATAATTATTGAGACATGCTGTTTTGTACATGCAATGAATTCCTTATTTGTGCACATGCATGCTGATACCCATGCATGTGGGGGCATTGTTCCTGAATAAACTCATCCATCACCTGATTTTATGGTCTGAGCAAGAATGATTGGGGCGAACCGCACAGTCCTATATACTGCAAATGCGTTACCGCACCTATTTCAACGGCATGTTCTCAAAATTGTACACAAGCACGTGCGCGTGCATGCACTTAGTGTCTAGCTAACTGTCTGTGCGAATCAGTAATCTGTACATGTATGTATGAGTGACCTAGCTAGTAGCCATGCATTTTTGAAGTATTCCGGAGCAGCATCCGTAAGTTCGATTGGTTCCCGAGACTATTCTGAGACTGCCATACAGAGGAAAGCAAGGTTGTATTCCGGAGCAGCACGAAAGAAGAGAGGCTTCGAAAACGACGATGCCGGCAGCAATGCAATGGACAGCAATCTACTGTAGCATCTTCAAGCAATATGTACATGTTCCCATGTACAGTCGTAATTTTTTTTTCACAAAAATGGAAGTTGGAAGAGAGGGGAGTTAGGTAAATATTATTGCCGAGCGCAGCGAGGCCAATAATCGCGACATACGGGCTCAGAATCTCAGCTAGCGTTTATATATATCTTCTGCGCAAACCAGGAGGTCGCGCAATCCTAGAATTGCGCAATCCTAGAATTGCGCAATGCAAACTAGGAATCCATACTTTGGCGTGCAATCCCAGGATTGCACAGTTTTTCGCTCAAAGGTGGAATACTTTGCGCAAACCCTGCATTGCGCAAATTCGTTCGTACAAAGTCAGCATTTTGATATGAAGTGCATGAGGAGTCAAAGTACAAACAGCAAAGGGATGAACAAAGGGTCATTGACAAGTGCTCTAAAAACAATAAACTACTGACAGTGGTTACAAAACCAATCGCCAACATGATGTATTAAAACCAACACATTAAATTTGTAATGAAACATTTTTGTCACAGCTATTACTTGTCAAATGATTCTGGCAATCTACAGTTACGGATGAATGAAACTGATGGCTTGCAAGCCACAGAGACGCTGCATTACTAATCGAGCGTGGCATTTTTATAGCTAGCTTCAGAAGTGTCAATATCACGTGTGCGTAAAAGTGGAATTGGCTGCGTAATCCTGGGATTGCGCGCCAAAGTATGAATTCCTAGTTTGCATTGCGCAATTCTAGGATTGCGCAAATTCCTGGTTCGCGCGGAACATATATGTAAAGTGCAAAAGCAAGTCATGTAGGGATGGACTCTCACCAAAAAACAGTTCCCCAAAAACCAATGAAACAAGTGACAATGCACATCGCAATGCATGCACAGACAACCCACACATCACAGCGAGTGCAAGCAGATGCAAGCAGATGCCCTGGAACAGAGATCGTGTACATACAGAACAGACAAACAGGAACTGATTCGGAAGAATTTATGCATGCACAGTTTTCTTCATTGTCATCACATTTTCTACTGTACGCCACATACTTCGTGAAGGCTCGCCCATTATGCCCTGCATATCACTAGTAATAAAACTATACATACAATTTAAGCAGCAGTTCTTAATGGGCCACCTTCAGGAATGAAGTTTATACGAGCTTCTCATGTTTCCAGTTGTTATTTTTGCGATATAGGCTGGCCCCCGTCTCAAATTAGCACACATCCTCAGCACTTGTACACTTGAACACTATACTCACACTTGGCAGTGTGGGTAGGGCTAGATATATATTAAAGAAGATGAAATGCAGCAGGGTTCTATCTAGGATTTCTTGTTTGGGGAGTAGATCTTGAAAGTGGTAGTGGGCTGAGGGCTGCAGGCATGGTCACAGTTTTCTAGGGGGTCCAGGGGCATGCCCCCCCCTCCCCCCCTACACACACATGCACAGCATTTTTTTAAAACTCTACTGAGTTGTTCTGCAGCAATCTGAGAGTTTTCAAGTGCTAGTAGCTGTGTTACTACAGACAGATTTTTATTGTAAGTGATACTGGTCCCTGTTGGCAGGTTGTTATATTTTGGTTTACAGTGGAACCTCCCATAACGGACCCTCCCACCGGCGGACAACCTCCCTATAAAGGACACCAGCCGTGGCACCAATTGAAATTACTATAGTGCTAATGCATAAGAAACCTCCCACGAGCGGACGCTTCTTGATTCCGGACAGCGGACAAACTGCATGCTCCCGACTGCAGAAGTCCGTTGAAAACTGCCTCTTATAACGGACAATTTGGAAGCCACACCCATCGCTCGTGCATAAACGTGTATAAAGACCGGAAGTTACTCTCGTACTCGTAGTCTAGATGGCAGATTCACTCAATTTATCCCGCCTGAAAACTGACTCACAGCGATAGTCGAGATACTGAACGCGCATATTCCCAGTAGCTCTTGTTTCTGAGATCGCTGTATAACATGCCAATCCAGTCGCCTACGCAAGTTGGGCAAAAACGGGCATAAACGGAACGTGACACGGATAAACAGCTGGAGCACGTGATCTGTGACGACACGTGAAAACTCTATTTCGAGTCCATACCCATAAGCGGTGTAGAGATGCTTACACAGTTCAAACCATTCTGGACAGTTATTTTGGACATTACTGACGTTGTGGCACTCTATTTGTTATAACACTCAATGTTAATGCTTGAATACATGTCTGGTAGGCATTTGAGTGCTTAATGTGGCTAAAAATAGCAAATTGAGTCGAACCTCCCACCAGAGGACAACCTCCGAATAAAGGACAGAAGCCTTGCTCCCAAAGTGTCCTTTATTCGGAGGTTCCACTGTAGTCTTTTTTTTTGGGGGGGGGGGGGGAATGTTTCGGTGAAAGTTTTATTATGATTCTTAGAAGCAGGTACATGTAGCCATTCTATACTTTCATTTATACAGTACTTACGCCTGCAGGATGGTGGATTTGGTGAAAATGCTGCAGAGTTCGCATTCACTTGTGTGCATGTTGTGGTCACGCCTCCAATCAACTCCAGTCCCAAATTACAGGTGTAGGTAGCAGTGTCACCAACAGAGGTGCCAGTGAATGTCACCCTGCCATTGATAATGGCAGCCGGATCAGGACACAATGCTACAAAAAAGATTAATGAAAATAATTCACAGTAAACAAGCACATGGCATACAGCAAGGTAGAACCTGCATGCTCACATATAATACTATTGGATAGGCAGCCAGTGATCACATATCGCTTGCATGATTGATATTGGTCAAGTTTGTGCAGCATTTTGGGCGAGTTAGAGGGGCAGGCCATGACAAATAGAATATCCACTGATATTGGATGGCCCCCAGATATAAATTTATTGTACAGCCATGATTATAAATGATCAGTTCAGCATGCCGTCGATCCGGTATATCAGTGGTTACTACATGTTTTGCCTTACAGGAACTACTACACAAATATATAGTGCTACTCTGAATATACAATACAAAGTAGCTGATCGGTGTGCATGGGAATGATAGTGTATGCACTTGTTTCTAAGAATGTGGCTCTTCAATATGTAGCCAGTTTGTACATGTACCCAGGTGCACTAAAACTCGCCTGCATAGGCACAAGGCTCTCTTCAGTATAAAGCACATGCTAACATGATTGATATTATAATATAATACATAATCATTCCTATTTCCACAAAGTAGCTACTCACGCCTGCAAGATGGTAGGACTGATGAAAATTCTACATTGTTATCATCCACTTGTGTGCATGTGATGGTTGCAGTTCCGATTAGCTCAAAGCCCGGGTCACAGGTGTAGGTAGTAGTGTCACCAACAGAGTTGCCAGTGAATGTCCTAATACCATTGACAATGGCAGCCGGATCACGACACAATACTAATGCTGCAGAGCGAGATGGAGGTAAATAATGTACATAATAGTTCATACACTGCCCAGTGTATTGAACAAAGTCACTTTTATAAGCACGTGACTCCACACTGAGATTGAAGAAATGTGTATGTTCATACATTAACAGTCAATGGCTGTGTGACGGACCTATTTACGTATTGTGATTTGCACAACAGAAAAGGCATGTAGCTGATCCAAAAGTTATTCAGGCAATGTACTCACGCATGTAGGATGGTGGATTAGAACACAATACTGCAGAACAAGGTACATTGGATCTATGCACTTCAAGATGAACAACCACTATTGTACATTATCACAGAGTTCACATTAGAAAGCAAAGCCTGCTTTTGAACATGCCGTCTGCTCGTATGTACCAAGCGAGGCAATCTGGTGATAGATCAATAACTTGTGCTACATGATGTGATTCAACCTTACATCTGAACCAGACAAAGCTGTGCTTATTAGTAAACATAACCACTGATTCATGGATGCTAGATTTTTTTTACTCTCTACACCACTCAAGAGTCGTGATTTAAGTCATGCAAAAACTTAAGCCAATAGCAAGGATATCAATATGTGATCTTTTACCCCCTACTTCACTGCATGCCCACCTTTTACAGCAAGAAATCATTAAACTAGAATAATAATGGACTGTCCATGGTACTCTAACTTAAATATTTGTTTCTTAATCGACTACTAAGTGTAATGATTTTAGGGAGGTATATATTCAGGTTACTTACAGAGATTATCTCTTATTACCACAACAGTCAGATCTGGCTCCAAGAAAAAGTTTCGAGGCAGTCCAGTTGGGTGATTGAAAGGATCTGGAACTACCTGCACAGTGAAACGCTCAGTGTCCTCTAAGAGATCGTCATCAATAATAAACACTTCAATGCAAGTCCGATTGATGGTAGCAGTGATGTCAAGCAAGAAAAGATCCTCAACCGTCAGTTCCTGATAGTCTCCAGGGTCTACATGATATGAAAAGAGTACGTCTAAAACCAAACGAGACCTGTGATAGTAAGAATAACTAACCTGCAGCAGTGCCACGGATGGTAATTGCAGCAAGGGTGATAGTAATGTCTTGTGGAAATACATTACCAGTGACACTCAGAGTATGAACACAGATTTCAAGAAATCCCTGCTCTTCATTCACAGAAGTAAATGTTTCTTCCCACCCAATTGACACAATTGCTGCAAAAGAGATTCAACATTATTTTATATTACTTATTAACTTACAGCATACCAACTAACCATCATTATCAACAATGATAATCTGTGTAGTAGCAAAGAGAGCACTGCCATCATCAAGTGGACCACCAATATTGATATTAAACCCAGATTCTTCTAGTGATAGTTCAACTTGAAACAATTCAAGTAGTTCAACTTCATCATCATCAAGTAGTTCGAAGAAATAGGATAAGCTTTGCTGATCCGGTGAGAACTCGCGGGACTGAATCAGTTGAACAAGTATATCTCTGTTGAAATCCTGTTGATCAATATTTGCAGCACTTGGACCACCTTCTGTAATTGTGTTGAATCTTATCCCAAATGTTAACTCCGACTGCTGATTGTTCCCTTTGATGACTGGGATTCCAGTTAATTCACCAGTAGCATTTAATAATTCAGAAACTGTGTAGCTGCTCTGCTCAAATCCAATTATGAGAGCTTTGTAAGAGAAGATTTAAGCAGCCAATATATCTATAGCCTCGTACCCAACTGCAACAACAACTTCCACTTACAGGAAGAAAGCCTGTGCAGAATGATTTACGACCACATGATAGCAACCTCACCCACTTATATATGAAGCAATGTCATACTGTAGTAGCTGTACTAATGTAGAGTAAAAGTGCTTATACCATATTACATCATCAACAATAAAAATGATTGGCTAAAAGTATGGGTTACATAGCTTCATAACCCACACTTTTTATCAGTTCGCTACGTTGCTACGCAGCGAAGATTGTACGCATGCGCAACGTGGTATAAGTGAGATAGACCACACACACTCGTGTGTTATGCGCTATAACCCACTTGTTTGCATTTATCCCTCGGCTTCGCCTCGGGATAACCGCAAACTCGTGGGTTACATAGGCGCATAACCCACTCTTTGGTGTAGTCTATCCTATACTTAGTTCTTGCACTACTGTGTTCCTCTACAATATTTTTACCAGCCTGAGCGCGCGCAGCGCGCGAACGGCTGGTCCTAAGATTGCTTTACGTTTTCCGCGTCTGTTTGTTTGTTTGTTTGTGCGTACACGTGGGCAGTATATTACGTCATACGTTACTATGCAACTGCAATATATGGCAGTGTTTGGAGATTTGCAGGTCAAGCAGCAAACAAATGAAGGTAGTTGTGTGTTGTCTAGATGGCGCAAACTTGGTTGGCAGCCATAAAGCTCCTCTTTTCGTGGCGTATAGCTACTAACTGGAAGCGCACGACGAAACTGCTGAGGCAGCACTTTCGCTGTATTGCATTCGGTTGCTTATCAGTTTCTAATTCTGCATAGATACTATAATTTGTACTTCTACAGCTGCAATTAGCTTGGCCTGAGCTGAGTTGTGTGTATTGTACAGGAAAGGCGCCCGGCTGTAGTCTCGCGGGGCCATGCAGACTCCAGACGGGAAGTTAGAATCTGGTCAACTGCCCATATAGCTACGACTCGTTGTAGCACCCACCAGACTTCGGTGGGTGACAATTAGGTGTTGTACCGCAACGTTTACATTATATAAGCGTCTAGGGTTACGGGATACTGACCCGCTGCTTTGATTTAATAGTGTAGTGAGTGAACGATGAATATCTTTGCAACTATACGCCCTATAGCCACGATCTTTTCAGCATTTATTCATGGATACTAGTTGTGTAATCAGTACAGAAAGCTTGTCTGTGAGCCCCTCCCTTGTTTAGATAGCATTAGTGGCAGTTTCAGCTGTTCGCAATAATTTTTCTCGCCAAAAATCGCTGAAGCCACTGCTGTTGCTAGGCCACTACAGCTCTCTAAGGATTCTTTTTAGATATGAAAATTATGTCAGACTTGTTTTAGATACTACATATGTCAACTACAAAGATAAAGTTGGAAAAGGGGGGCATATATAATGTTTGTCTTGAAGGAGGGGTCATAGAGGGATGAAACTCATGATACCATGGCCATAATATTATAGCTAAGGAAGCTGTCACTTCACCTTTGCTTTGCTCCCCTTTCAGCAGTGCTTGTAGCAACTCTCTTGTATAGCTACATGTAACTGTGAGTCAGAATGGCATGCTGTGCAAAATCCATTGCACTGATCACTGTTTATCCGGCCCCCTGACCACCTTTATCAATTTCAGTTCCCAACTTCAAGCTAGCTTTGGGCTTTTCTTCCTGTTAGTATTTTTAAAAAAGCTGGGAAAGCTGGGAAAAATATTTATATCACCTAGATTATATAGCTATACACCTTCTTTCCATTACCTTAATGGACAAGTGCATCTGCATGTAATTAGGTAACTCTTCTATCTCAAAGCATTAGATACAGCTCTTTATTATATTACTGCTTGACATGATAATATATCACTCCTCTTGTCCTGATACGTAATGCATGCTCTAGCTACACGAATTCTTCTCTGTACTCTCATACAAAGCAAACAGTACCCCATTCCCACACTTACGATCATCATCAATGATTCTTCCCAGAGTGGCAAAACGTCCTGTTAGATCAACCCTATCTGGATTCACGACCTCTAGAAATATAACAAATAATTGTTCCACCTCATTGATATCATCATCCACTATTCCAATATTGACTCTCTGAACAGCTGTATTTCCAGCTGGGAATGTGATTAAAATTCTGGTGTTGCTGAAGTCTTGAACACCTGATGAAACAAGAGTTGATTAATATCTGTATGCATGCTTCTTACATTTATATGCCTCTACTTACTCGTGGCATTGATTGGTCGCCTGGGATCGTAATTTGCAACAGATGGAATTACATCGAGGATGGGTGACTGTGAGTCATTCAAAAAAGTATAGTCCACTGGAGTAGCCGCAACAGTCAGGTCAGTGGCTATGTTAGTAAGCAGCTGCACTAATGGACGTATAAACCCCATTCCTTCGACAGTTGCGTAGTCTGGCTCAACAAACTGGAGAACAGCAGCTGGAGATAGAGAGTTTGAAGCCCACATAACATATAATATGTGTGCAGATGTACGTGTAAAATTAGTTGCCACATGGCTGGTGGCCACTATCACCTACATGTACATACGTATCATTACGCACTTGGCTTGGCAGTAATGCAAACACCAGTTACTTATGAAAACTAGTATAGAAAATACATCGTGACAAAGTCAACGATAACCTGTTTATAAACCCAAACCACAAACAGAGTTACTCATGCTGGCCCTGTGCCAAACTTGGTGAGACCTCATTAGATCACACAGATGCCTCAGTTTTCTAGGTGCTGCTAGGAATCATAACTACCAACTTTTGATTATACTTGTATTTACACCCTAGTGGAGGTTATTGGACATTTTGCTAGAAATCACACTCACAAATGTGAAAACAGATAGACAGTCAGAGAAGCAATACTACATCACAGTCTAGCATAAGACGTCGAATTTATTAGCTTCGTTCTCAGTCCTTCTTACCCCAGCTTTTATCTCGCAGCCGTGGAGAAAAAGTGAGGGGGAAGGCCTGGTACCACTTATCACATGCGAAGTCCATCTACGAAGAAAAGGACCTTTTTCTCCGGCTCCCAACTAGCTTTGATAAGTAATTGTGCTATAACGTTTTACCCTTCGGGTTTGTTGTGAAGCTTGGCAGGCTTAGCTACTAACATGCAGTAGTACTAACAGGCTAGGCACGAGCAAGTTGAACAGGAAGCTTCAATGTCGCTGTACAGCTATAGTAGATATTCCGCGTGGACAACGTCGTTGTTCACATCATAGACAATAGAGTTCACATCCACTAATTGTGACGACGTCACTTGATACACGCCCACTGAAATCCACGTGGACTTCGTGCACTAATTACGCGCATGTGCGAGTAGTGGATACCTTTTTAAGTACAGTGCCAAGTGATAGGAAAAAAACTTTTAATGTAATATAATTAATTAATTAATTAATGTAATATCCTGCCTTTCTCTTACCTTCTCCAAACCATTTGATTGCAGCACAGGGAAGATAACCAAAATTCAGTGACTTCCAGCCTTCCACTTTTTCATTTTTCTGCTCTGACAGGCTGATCTTGGGCTATTACTCCTTCGGCGCAGAGGAGGTTGGACACGGTCATGTGACATACGCGCGTACGCGATTATCTATGGAGATTTCTGTTTAAAAAGCGCTAAAAAGTTTTCTCGTTATTCTTTAAGCGTATCCCCAAGGAATAGACATCTTTCGAAAGCTCTTCCGAAGTAGATTCAGAATATCTTGCCAACCCCGTTCAACCCCTGGGTAATTGCAGAGCTACGGTCGTTTTAAATATCTCAAGGCGAGACTACATACTGGATTCTATCTAGTAACGGAAAGATGCTGCCAGTATTGGCCCGTTCCAGCCATCTTACAGCAATCTACAGGCTATTGCAGCTTTATAACGAGCTATGCTTACCTTCTCAGTGAGCTAATTGCATGCTGGAATGCACCGTGGAATGTAATAAAGTGCAGCAAAAGGCACGTGACAGCGCACGTTAATGAATGCGTGTCCAACCTCCTCTGACGTAATCTACAGTACTGAGCTACACGTGACTTTAATGAGACCTGATCAGTAAAGGTCAACCTTGACCGACCTCCTCTGGTTCGCGACCGTCGCCATTTTGACTTTAATCAGAGTTTTTAGTTTTTAGTTTCCGGCGGTGAATGTATTTGTGGCAGGCAGCATAATATCAGGAGCGCATCGAGCCGGGTAGTCGTAATGGCATATGCGCATGTGCACACCCACGCGGAAGTGTGAACTTTGAACTCAAAGTTTGGGGGTCCAGATGTTCGATTTTCGTCCCTTTTTACCCCTAATCTGCCAGAATAGCCATCGTTTGCATTCCAAACCACTTGAATCATTCTACACAGTAGTTGACATGGAAAGCAAGGTCTGGTACGAGTTTCGAGGTTCTCAGAGACTTTGCACCGGTTTGCTCAGAAAATGGTAGGCTGAAAATGGCAAGTACAAGAGCTCCAGGAAAGATCTTCTCGATAAAAGAGTCTAAGAACCAGTGCATTATTTTCGCCGTAGAGTTATATCAGAAGCGCTCCTAGTTTCTTGGGTAAGCGGCCTTATCCGTGTTTCTCAGTTTTCAGCCTCTGAAATTCAATGGCCTGTATCTCAGCCATTCCGTGGTCGATCGACACCGGACTTGATTTTTCATTCGATTCAACTTGTCCTTGTTGATGCTGCCCTAAAATCTAATTGCTGGCAAGGTTTGCACCACTTTGCTCAGAAAATGGAAAAAATCCACTTTTTTTATAGGCAACCGCTTTTTGCTAGTAGGGCCCCGAAAAAGGCTGAGTTCACGCTAATGCTGGGTACCATCAGAACCAGCAAAGGTTGAACTTTCATGCAATATGCGGATCGTATATAGATACGCATTCTTCTCCGAGATATGAACGCAAACGCGAAGTTTCATTTTGGGCCTTCCCGCCAGAAACTGGCCCATATAAATTACGTTTAGTACATGTATAATAATAAATACACAAACGTGGCGTATTTTTCTAGACTGATCATGTTACAATTTAGCATTATGGTGGTGGATCCCAGAATGTTAAGCTACTGAGCGAGAACACTCTATATAACTACACTTGGAATTCCAACAAGTCAGAATACAGTACTTACCTTATCCTGTACTGTATTCTGACTTGTAAGATACTCCAGATAAAGGGTATAACCATACTTACACTGTTAAAAATGAGGTGTTGCAGAACACCCTTTAGGCGGTGTAATAATGACAAAAGGTGTTGGTTAGGCATCCCAGGGTGTTGCAGAGACACCTGATTAACCTTCAACACCCTTAGAGTGTTAGGGAACATTCTAGGCAAAAGGGACTTTGAATGAATCTTGGTCCCATTTGTATACTAAAGCAGTACCTGAGGCAAGATATGCTGACAATATGCCATTTGTTAAAATTCTCATTAGATGCATATCATCATGCCTAACGGAATAATGCTTTAGGTATACCATGCCAGTACTGAAATGTGAGATATTCAAGGCAAACCATACCATATGATTACAACTAGATCCAATAGTCAGAAAATAGCACTGATCATTATTTCCCCTGAAGAACTCATGTTGACGAGTGAACAAATACTGGTGTCGTCCATTTGTCCTTATTATTCAAGGGAAACAATCTAGGCCCTTTAGACCACTGGTTCACAAGGAGACTCCTTACTTATGTTTTCAACCCCAGCCCAATAGTTAGGAGATATGCAGGTGTATTTTGGGGATTGAACGGTGTTAGTATGTGGCTTTCAAGCATTAGAATACCAACATAAGACTTACTCACTAATCATAATTACAACTACTGGCCTTGTGTAGCTAAAATGTGAGATATGCTTGGCAATCCATACCAGTGTGATTCTAACTAGGACCAATAGTCAGAAAATAGCACTGATCATTATTTCCATTGAAGAACTCATGTTGACGAGCGGGCGAATATTAGTTTCATCCATTTGTCCTTGTTATTCAAGGAAAACAATCTAGGCCCTTTAGACCACTAGGTTCACAAGGAGACTCCTTCACTTATGTTTTCAACCCTATCCCAATATTTAGGAGACATGCAGGTGTTTTTTGGGGATTGAAGGTGTTAGTAGGTGTGGCTTTCAAGCACTGGAATACCGACATAAGACTTACTCACTAATCATAATTACAACTACTGGCTGTGTTCACCAACTCTCACCCACAACCATCACTACAACACCATTCAGGGGAGGGTTGAACTACTTCTCCTGTTTGGAGGTAGGACTAGTGAACTAGTTTTGAGTTCACTTCCACCTATCAGTGGGGTGTTACCTTCTATAAGCTAACGAAATCGTACCGAAAAGGAGTTATTTACTGTTCACCAACTCTCACCCACAACCATCAATACAACAGCATTCAGGGGAGGGTTGAACTACTTCTCCTGTTTATTGGGATGGAGGCAGGACTAGTGAACTGGTTTTGAGTTCACTTCCACCTATCAGGGGGGTGTGGCCTTCTATAAGCTAACGAAATCGTACCGAAAAGGAGTTATTTACTGTTCACCAACTCTCACCCACAACCATCAATAAAACAGCATTCAGGGGAGGGTTGAACTACTTCTCCTGTTTATTGGGAAGGAAGTAGGACTAGTGAACTAGTTTTGAGTTCGCTTCCACCTATCAGGGGGGTGTGACCTTCTATAAGCTAACGAAATCGTACCGAAAAGGAGTTACTTACTGTTCACCAACTCTCACCCACAACCATCAATACAACAGCATTCAGGGGAGGGTTGAACTACTTCTCCTGTTTATTGGGATGGAGGTAGGACTAGTGAACTAGTTTTGAGTTTACTTCCACCTATCAGGGGGGTGTGACCTTCGATAAGCTAACGAAATTGTATCGAAAAGGAGTTATTGTCATGACTGTTCACCCACTCACACCCTAACCCAGCATTCAGGAGAGACTAATCCTGTTTATTGGGATGGAGGTAGGACTTGGTCTAGTAAACTAGTTTGTATTAGACACCTTATCAGTCGAGCTATCAATTAACATCGAAGCTGTATCGAAAAAGAGATATTGAAAGTGCACCCACTTTCATCTTCAACCATCAGCATTCAGGGGAGGATTGAAACACTAGTCCTGGTTATTTGGATGGAGGTAGGACTATACGCTAGTGAACTGCTTTTTAATAGTAGACTTCAAGGGTACGTTAAATGTGGTAACAAAATTGTATTGAATGGGAGTTATTAAATATTTACCCACTCTCACCCACAATTATTATAAGTACAACAGCTAAGTCGAAGGCAAGTAATGCATCCCTACTGGAAATTTCTTAAGGTCCTGCCTGGGAAACTTGCAGTAAGAGATGGCAAAGTACAGTATTGTATGATGTAATGTTGACCCTTTGAAAAGAGAATGCATACGTGCTATTGTCACCTGTAGTTGGAATGTAGTCTGGTGTGAATTTCTCAAAAATTGACAAAGTTACTGCTACCACTCATTGCTAGCTGCAGTTAAGTTATAGTTACTATTGCTTAACATTGACAAGTCCTGCTGGAATTGTTTCAAGAGCTTTCCCACAAGTGTTTGAGCCATCACCAACCAAGATGACCTACTAAAGGTAAGTGAAACTGAGATAGCTATAACACATATTTATGTACAGTACATGTAACTGCAAAGCAAAGTACTATGAAACATTTGTTCCATACAGGTCAGCAAAAAAAGCTGTTTGCAGAAACTATACCGTGATGGAAGAACTGGAAAGGAAGAGCTGTGGCCTCTCTCCCCTAACTGTGTCGGTGATACATAATCTAGCTAGCTTACAATAGCATCTCTGGGGAGGATTAAACTACACTAATCCTGTATACTGTAGAGGTACGTGTAGGACTGGTTTCACACAGACTAGCTATGGTTTTGAGGAGACTTTATTTCACCTAGTTGGGGGGGGGGGGTAAGCTTCACCCAATTGTACTGAACAGGAGTTATTGAATGTTCACTTACTCTCACCCTTGCAGTACTTTGCACTCAATGCTGTGTGACCACGTTCAAGAATGTGGTTGACTTTATGCCGGGTGTACTTCCACTATTGATCATTTTGTCCATGCATGCATAGCACTAAGTCTGCATGCTGTTATGTGCATACATTCTACATTGTTCTATGCAGGAAATTTGTGATCTCTAAGTAGATGCTGCTGAGTTACAGCAGCCACAACCATGCACTGCTGGTGGCTGAAGGAACTCTCACAAGCCATGCCGTTTCATTGTGGCAGAAGGAACTTCAATCTTACAAGCGCAAGTAAAGAATGCATGAAGTCGCGAACTACTACACTGCAAAAACAAAAGGGTCACTTTAATCCAGCTGGGAGTATCTCAGTTGCAAGTTCACTACCAAAAAATGTGCATACAGGCAGATCAATTACATTATTTGCCCAACATAATACCTTTATGGCTCCTATAATTAAGGAAATATGCACTGCAAAACCTAAAAGGTTGCTTTAAACCAGCTAGGGATATCTCAGTTGCAGTGTACATGTACAAAACAATGTAAACAAGTGGATCACTTTACCACCCTATTTAGGCTCCAATTTCTAAAGGAAGGAAAGACCATTAGCAACGCATATTTTGTACCAATCCATTTCTATCCCATGCACCTGCGAAAGCACACGAGTAGTGGGGCTGGTAGTGGGGCTGCAACTGAGGTAACCTTATGTGGGTGTGGGTTAAAACCAACCATTTATTTTTGCAGTGATATAGTGTTTTTTGTATTTCAATAACCTGAACATTGATATTATGATGTATTGTACAATTTTATTGTCACCAATTAAATTTGTATTGCGTTTATTCCACAATGGCTACTTGTGAGTGTTTTATTATTATGGGAGTGCAGAAATACACCTGAACTCTGGGGGTGCATGTTTAACACTGCATGAGGGTGGTATACCACCATTTAAGGTGTAACATACCACCGTTTAGGGTGTAACAAACCACCGTTTAAATTGTAACATAGAACCCATGGGGAGCTTGGTGTTCACGGCGACTATAGCGCCCCTAAAGGTGTTTGATTAACACCCCTTTTTTAACAGTGTAGTCAGGGAACTCCTATTAAGTACTGCTATATAAGTAGAAAAGCTGTGAATGCTAGTGTTGTAGTGTAGCTATGTAGATTATTGGGAAAAGCAAAGTTACAGCAGTGAATTGAAATGTTAGATTTGGGGCTATCACAATTTTGACCCTTCCGCTCAATGACATACATCTATATGAATTATTATGTAATAATGTTTTTTGGTACACTTTCCAAAATAATTTTTAAAATTAGTAGTTGCATGACATTGTGCTCTTTGTGGACAATGGATGTTTCATACCACAACTGCAATATTAGATGATGCATACTGTTACTATAGTATGTTAATATACCTTCTGAGTCTTCAATCACAACTCGAATTGTGGGAATTGCAAATGTATTGGGGGCTGCAGCATTCAGTGCAGCAACTGCAGCACCATTGGCACCTGTCAGAGTCAGTGTGAAATCTTCAGGTCGCTCCAATGCTATTCTGTCAACTCGAATGAGGGTCTGAATGCTGGCTGGTACAGTAGCATCATCTATTGTAACACTCCTTGAACCAAATGGAACTGTGAAGTCAGCGTTGGCACCCTCAACTGCAATGGATATAGGTTGAAGCATTTAGCTACTGTATCCATTATATACAAGTCATGCCTATGTAGATTCACAGTAGTTTTTGTAGTCTAAAATTGCTAATTAAGGAAAGAAGGAAAGTGGTTAAGTGGCTGCGATGGGAGCCAAATAGACTGTATGAGTGAAACCATGCACGTAGAAGTAGGCAGAGGAAGACTCGGAGGGACGTAATTATTCCTCTGCCTATAGTATACCTCAATGTGTTTTCACTGCCCACTCATTATCTCACCACTAATTAGGTGCACTCTTAGCTATCCTCCTACCTCTTAAGGACCCTAACCCCATACTCCCCTTATACTGCTTCACTGTATGTTTTAGAAAAGTAACAAAGTACTTTGATTATTGATCCTTGATTCACATCCTTTCTTCGTAGCTTACATCCTTATTAAGCCTAACCTACTCCCCCTCTCCTCTCTCAGGGCCGTCGGAAGCGGGGCGGCAGGGGCGGCTCAGGCCGCCCCACTTTTCATGCCAATTTTTTTTTTCGTAGGCGTTTCAACTTTCGCGTGCCACGGCGCCACGCCCCACTCGCGCGCATCGTGGTCGTGAGGCGTGGCCCGCGGGGCCGCGACACTATGAGCTGGCTGTATGCTTGATCTCGGCCTGTATGGAGATTTTTTTACGTGATTTTAGTGCATGACCTTCAATGTAACGAGATGCTGCGAGAGCAGCTTCTTTACCGCCGTAAAAATAAGTCGCAAAATTTTTTCGCGCTTCGCGCGCCACACTCGGCCGCTGCGCGGCCTCTGACATCACGACCGATGGCCGCTCCACCCTTCGAGAGCTTCCGACGGGCCTGTCTCTGAAACTGATTACTCTCTGAGAACCTTGTCTAGCAAAGGTTCCGCAAATTGCTGTATGCTGTATAGTGAGCGTTTTTCTGCAGTACATGTACCACATGGCAAAACATGATACACTATTAATTTATACATGTACATGCGAATGGCGGAAAGACAGAATAGGCCGTGTTGCTTCTCCTACATGTGGAATTGCTGTGCATTGTTGCATTAGCCAGCTGAATCAGCCTTGTATACATCCAAGCTGAACAACCATAAATTGGATGACTGTACATTCACTCACTTGCTGTTCCTGATGTTGCTGTGCTAATGAAACGTAATTCTCCTCTTGTATCCTGCTGCAGAAATTGTTCAAAAAGTGCTCCTTTAATAAACCCTGCTTCCAGTATAGTAATATCACCACGCTCTTCAACTGAAATGTCAGACCCATCCAGCCATCCAAACACTGCCATGACAGAGACATACAAGTGAGAGTGCATCGTATAGTGTGCTAAATAGCAAGCCAGTGTAATCATAGGTGGCAAACAGAGGGTGGGTACATACATGTCACAATATTTTGATACTCTCCAGAATTTCTCCATGTAGCTATGCAGACTGCAGTAGTCTAGGTTAGCTACGAGTGTAGGGAGGGTCTGGGGCTACTTTTAAAATTCAGCAGGTGTCACTAAACTATAGCTACTTTGAGTTCAGAGAAAACACAAGCAGCCAAATGGTAGCTACATGTGTGGTTTTGGTTGGGTGGATTGGTATTCTGCTTCGAATGTATTCCAAGAAATCTACTAATGCAATGTTGCCACATTTCAAGGCTCTGTGTCTGGGCTGCACTAGTCATGTATGCATGTGCACTGCTTTGTCCATGATCACACGCAGGGTCTCATCTCCCCCCCCCCCCCCCCCCCCCCCCCTGCTTATTGGGAGCTGTCTCCTCCCATCATTAGATTATATTGCAAAGTGTAGATATAAAAGCTGCTCCAACATTCAGTCATACCTGTTTTAGTGCTAGTTCATTCGAATATATAATGGTATCCAATCATTCGCTACTTACAAATGAAGGTCGCCATAATTATTTAAGTGATTGCACTGAAAAAAAACTTCACATAACTACCCACTATTTCACCCACTGAGGACCATTATGTCAATTTATGTGGTAATCAGTATAAGATATTTAGCAGTGTGACACTGGCTATATAGTGACACTAACAGTAGAGTGTATTACATTACTGTACATGCATGCAACCGTCAGCAACTTGCCAATGCAAGGTTGACAGGATTGGTCCCCAGATGTCTGCCTGTAAAACAGTCCATCAGATTGCACGCAACATTCCTCAATAAAACTAGGATCAGAGCTTTCACATCCCGTTGCAGTGGTAAGTGAGGATGCAGTGAAGCATTGGACCTGTTGTGTACTGACTAAAAGAAAGAGAAGAATTGTGATTATATTGTTTTGCTACAAAACCCACAAAAACTTTTCTCCTTAAGGGCTGGGTGACAGTTCTCCTTCATAAATACCACTCCATGCAAAGCAGACAAACTGTACCGTTTAAAATGTGCCTGAGTGAGCCTCACACTAGCGATGTCCAAGTCTGCCTCACTCACACAGTGAGTGTAGTCAGTAGCTAAATTAGCTTGCATGCTAACATTAACAGTACACAAGAGTCACCTTTTGTCACTAAGGCAGTGAGAAGGAAAGTTGCCAGCAAACCCACTGCACCAAGTAGCGACATCCTACCGTCCTGCAATATTGCCCTATCAGTAGCTGGTGTTCAATTACAAAAGTGAACACACACAGAAAAGGCAGACTAAGTTCAACTGGATGTGGAATGTTAATATTGAGACATGCTGTTATGTACATGCAATGAATTCCTTATTTGTGCACAGGCATGCTGATACTCATGCATGCGGGGGGCATTGTTCAGTTTATATAGGGCTAACAATAACCCAATTGAATGCACTGAATAAACTCATCCATCACCTGATTTTATGGTCTGAGCAAGAATGACAGAGTCATAGACATATATGGGCATACCTAAAATTTATACCTCATGACTTCTTATCAAAATGAAATTGAAATATATAATATAACATTAATGGTATAGAATAAGCCACATGAGTGTGTGGAGTATGAGAATGGGAGTTAGGTACAAGCTGTTTTCAAGAATTTTTCTTTCTTTTTAAATTATCACTTGCTGGATTATGACATTCAACAGATGGAAAGAACAAAGTTAGAGGTATTTTTACACATTCTATTGCTTAATATAGTGTTATTATTGCTAATGTTTGCAGTACTGAGACATCTAACAGTACAGTGCATGACAGGTAGTATGCAATTTACAGCATGCACGTGGACACATTCTGTACAAGCCTACAATATTATGGTAGTTCAAGGTGTGGTTACTTTAGCTACATGCACATATAATAAACAGCTTCTTATGAAGTTAGTCACACTAGTAGTGTTCTAAAGCATCACAGTTTGCAGCAGTGTCACTCATCGAGGACACAGTCTGCCCGTCCGGAACCTGCGATAGCAGACATCAACGCAGTAGATGGCAAGAGGGTCATTTGATAACAGGAAGTTCTCGGGAACACCAGCTGCAGGGCAGTCTGTGTGTGATGTAATAGTCTAAGTCAAGGGCAGATAAACTAAATCAGAAAATTTATACTTTCATCCAAAAAGTCGTTAATCTTATCTGCACAATGTTTGAAACAAGAACAACTAGTCTAAGAATTACATGTAAGGGACACAGTATATTATTATGGCAATATAGTGACTTAATTGGCCTCATGATTATTATAAAAAAACTATTATTCAAAGATAAATTGCTAGATAGCTATAGGCTAATAACCGTGCCTACGAACTATATGACTAGCTGTGTGCATATATATGTAAGTCAAGGACAGATGTACTAAACAATAAAGTGTGATACTATCAGTCTTTGATCTTAACTGCACAATTTTTATAAACAAAAACAAGTACTCTGCGAATTAATGGGACACAGTGTATTGTTATGGTAATACAGTAACTGTGGCCTCATGATTATTACTATCATTCAAATATAAAATTGCTAGACAGCTAAATTGATAACAGTGCCTGCGAACTATATGACTAGCTATAATAAGAATCATGAACTCACGATCATCTGATGTTATAATTATCCTTGTCTGGTTGCGTGTGATGGAGACAGGCACCTCAGAGAATGCTACGTCCAATCTGACAAAGAAATGCTCGTTTGTTTCCAGGAAGTCGTCATTTACAATCTCAATTTCAGTAGTGTAGGTAGTCATGAGTGAGCTAAATGTCAAAGTCATGTCGACAGCATGATAGTCATTTGGAGCTACATGAGAAAGTAGAAAATGAACACAACATTATAATTAGAATTCTTCACAATAAATGTCTGTGGAAATACTGATTTAGCCGGTATGGGATACCCAGATTTGGTTATAGTAGCAATTCCGTACTTAGTCTTTGTAAATTACTTACTTGTAGCCACTCCATCTACTGTGTACATCCGCACAGTGATTGTCGTTTCTAATCTACATGACAACACCTGCACTGTCACTGGTACACCTCCAGTGCCTTCACTTTCACGTTGATGAGCTTGAGTGAAGCCAATGGCAATGCCTGCACAGATAGAGAGTATCGAATATTCATGGTGTGTAATTGGAAATTGTATGAATAATCCATACCATCATTATCGACAATCATCACAGTTGCAGTAGAAATGTCTCCCAGCGCCACTGCTGTGTCTCCACTTCGAACACCAAGCTCAACACTAAAGCTTTCCATGCCCTCTGCTATGCTATCATCTATAATTTGGACTGTGAGGGTTTGCAGCTGTTGGTCACCACCAGGTGGGAGTGTTAATGTCTGAGTTAGAGCAGTAAAATCTCCAGCTGCATTTGAGAGTTGTACAATGGCGGGAAGCACTTTACAGATAAAATGCAGTCATACTATCTTACCAGTTGCACTCATCGGATTTACAGTGACAGTGACTTGCAGTGGAGTGACATTCTGTCCTGTCTTGTCAACAGTCAGTATCACCGTTCCAACAGCTTCACCTACAGTGTACTCAGGTTGAGTGAACTGCACAGTCACCACTGTAGGTGGAGATGGTTGTTGGGATTAACTATTGCTGTTGTAGCAGTAGTGTTACGTGCACATGATCTGCTATCGATGGTCGATCAAAAATAGAACAATGTATACAGCAGTTCTTAATAAGACACCTTTAAGAATGATGTTTATAATAGCATCTCATGGTTCCAGTTATTATTTTCGTGATATAGGCTGATATAGGCTGGCTCTCGTCTCAAATTAGCACACATTCACAGCACTTGTACACTATACTCACACTTGGCAGTGTGGATAGGGCTAGATATATAAAATGCAGCAGGATTGTTTGTTTGGAATCTCAAAAGTGGTCACAGTTCTTTAGAGAGTGTGCATGACCCCCCGCCCCCCCTCCCCCCCCCCCCCCCCCCCCCCCCCCCACATACACACCCCTTCTTTTTCACCCTACTCTGACAGTTTTATAGTGCTGTTCGCTGTGGTACTACGTAGAAGCAGACTTTTTTTATTGTAAGTCTTTCTGGCCCCTTTTGACAGGATTTGTTTTTGTTTTTTTTTTGTTTTATTGCTTGTTGTTGTTTGTTCTTTTTGGTTCAGTGAAAATCTTATTCCAATATGATTCTCAGGAGCAAGTGCATGTAGCCACTTTGGTTACAGTACTTACGCCTGCAAAATGGTGGTGCTGGTGAAAATGCTGCAGAGTTCGCATTCACTAGTGTGCATGTTGTGGTTGCACCTCCGATCAACTCCAGTCCCGAATTACAGGTGTAGGTAGCAGTGTCACCAACGGAGAGGCCCGTGAATGTCACCATGCCGTTGACAATGCCTACTGGATTAGGACAGAGTGCTGCAAAAGGAAGATTCATGAAAACAATTCGCAGGAAACAAGCACATAGCCCAAGGTATATAGCAAGATAGAACCCCTGCTCATGTTTGTGTACTTTTGGATAGGCAGCCAGTGATTACATATATATATATCACTTGCATGATGTTGGACAGGTTTGTGCAGCATTTTGGGCAAGTTAGAGGGACAGACCATGATAAAAAGAAGGTCCATTGATATTAGATGGCCACTGATCTGATGAAAATGTATTGTACATACAGTTGCCAGTGAATGTCCTCATACCATTGAGAATGTCAACCGGATCAGGACACAGTGTTACACCGGAGGATAGATGCCAGATGAACATGCAATCTCTATGTACACATTATACTGTAGCTATTCACTGCTAAGTGTAACGCTATATAAGGCTGGATGAGGCTGTGCATATAATTAGTGTTTGGCATAAAGGATGAGTCACAGAGAGGAAAAATGCACATCATTACCATCCCTGCAGCTGGGATTTTCCTGTGGATAGATTATTTTTCTTTAACCCTTTACCAACCATAAGAAACAGCTTAAAGAAGCAGAAAGGCCTGTACAAAGTATTAACGCCTAGTATTAAAACCTCCATATAAATTCATATGGGCTTATGGGAGCTCATGACGCATATATGCGTCATTGGTTGGTAAAGAGTTAATATATCCATAAGGAGGACCTCAGGGTGCTTCCCTGCTATATAAATTCTGAATCCTAGCTGTAAGTTCACAGCGCATGTCTTAGTTGATTGATCCTAGCTGCCACAGGGGCAGCAGAAACTTAGGGATGCTTGTTATTATAGTTAGTGAGTATTGGGAGGTGGTGGTGGGGGGAGCCTTCCGTAAGCAGGTCATTACTAATTGTAATGCACATAGATTCAATTTACCGTCATGGATAAACACAACGGCTGTATCAGGATTGACCATCACAGTAGGGTTGTTACGATCTCGAACAAGTCTCACAGTAAAACTCTCCATAACCTCAAAGAAACTGTCATCAGCGATAGTGATTTCCACTGGGACCACTGTGGTGCCTCGATCAAACACTAGCTGTCTTGACAGTGAATTGAAATCAGGGCCTGAGAAAGAGAAGCAGAGGAGAGATATGTATGCAGGTTACGAGTTATATAACCCAAGAATTACACTATATAGATCAATTGTATGACTGCTGTTAGCTAAAGCATAATGATATACACTTTGTACAAGTGATAGCTAAATTTCAAACCGAATTGCAACTAAAAAGATCATTAATAGTTGCCGACATCTTGACTGCAATGTTGTAGTCTTGTAGTCAGGGCACAGCAATGCAGTACAAAATGTCGAAGCGTCAGTAAGTATTGATGATTTACATAGCTACAGGGTTGGTGGAACTGAATTGATTCACCAGTGGCAGAGTCAGAGCTGCGAATTTCAGTTGAGAAGGTCACAGTCACCCTCTGCTGAAGGTCTCCTAGTACACTCACATACACAGTTGCTACACGATCACTCTCCAGTGCAGTGTACTCGGTTTGGTTGAATCCAATTCTGGGAGCTTTATGGAAATGAAAACACCTACCCCTCATACTAAACACATTTTATATTAAACCAATTCAAGACATGTCAGTGAAATACTAGCTGTTCTATATACGAAACTAGCACTCTAGCTAATCACGAAGAATGCAGTGATTTTTTTGCATATTCTGTAGGTGCATATATGGGTATAGCTACCACAATAGTGAAATGATTAGGGAACCCCTCACAATCATTGTCCAGTATTTCCACAAAAGCCACATTTGGTTCAAGTCGAATGTTTGTAGGGAAGTTGACAATAAATGGATCTGGAACAACTTCTATGCTGAAAAACTCCACTCCCTCTGGTACATCATCATCAATGATTTAAATGTCAATACACGTTCGACGAATGACACCAGTGATGAGATCAAAGAAGATATCATTGTCAGCTTGAAGTACAGTATAGTCACCGGGATCTTCATGCATGGAGAAATGAGGGAAAATATAATTCAACTCTCAACTCAAACTCTTGAGACAACTCACCAGCAGCAGTGCCTCAAATGGTGTTGGCAGCAAGACTCACTTCGAATCCTTCTGGAAATGCTACGTCATCATCGATGTTTAAGACACGGACACAAAACTCTAGTGTAATCTGGCTATCTATTATTCTGGTGACATTTTGTTCAAATCCGATTATGAAATCTGTCATGTGAGAAAAGATTCAAGTACACAACTATACTGTAAAACAAAAATACTTGTGTTAAACCAGCTAGCATGATTTGTAGCTGCACTACCAAATTATGCAGGAATCCAATTGCCATGGGGATTTGGAATGAATACACTCACTATTAATATCGTTTACAGTAATTGTAGTGATGACAGTTGAATCGTTGGGATGACCATAGGAGTACTCGGCTTTTGTTTCAAACCTTAAAAAGAAAGCACTATACTAATTGTTTATGGTATTTGGTATCAGGGATTAGTAAGAATAGCCTCGTACCCAGGAGAATCACGCGGATTCGAAGGTGAGGCTCTTCCTACCTTAAGAATGAAAATGAAACATGCAATTTATAGATTACACTCAATGTAAGTATTCTACAGCACTGTCACATCTATACAGTGTACAACACAAACTATAAAATTTAGAGTATGCACACAAAATAACTATTATAATTATGGTATATAGTTCGAAGTCTGGCTACATTACACGACACATTATAAACAGCTTCTTTATGAAGTTAGTCACACTATATAGTAGTGTTCTAAAGCATCACAGTTTGTGAGTGTCACTCATCGAGGACACAGTCTGCCCCTCCTGAACCTGCGGTAGCAGACATCAATGCAGTAGATGGCAAGAGGGTCAGTTGACAGGAGAGGGTTCTCAGAGACTGGGACTCCAGCTGCAGGGCATTCTGTGTGCATAGAAGTCAATGTATTAATTAATTAAGCTAATTAATAGTAAAACAGAAATTACTAAAGCGATGAGGACACTATTCATCTTTGATGCAACCTGCTTTCTGCCTTGATCAACTGCGGATACTAAATCAGACTGGAGACACATGATGTGATGTTTGTTTTACTCTATAGTGATGTACCGTATTATGGCACAGTACATGTACTTGAAGCTTCGATCACACACAAATTCCAATTCTACAAGAATGTTTTTCCGATGATGTATGTACTTAAATAGGTCATACATTGATAATCTCGAGCCATCAATGGAGGCTGCATGTACGTAATTTGGCCACATATCTTGCGACTGTATAATTTCAAAAATAATATCTAGGGTACTAAAAGTAATTTTGACAAACTGCTATACTTATGACTGTATAAGAATCATGCGTATGCATATCTGTAGTTTAAAATACTATTATTCAAAGACAAAATTGCCAGACAGCTAGGCAATGCCTGCAAACTGTAATAAGGATCATAAACTCACGATCATCTGATGTAATAACTATCCTTGTCTGGTTGCGTATGATGGAGACAGGCACCTCAGAGGATGCTATCTCCAATCTGACAAAGAAATGCTCGTTTGTTTCCAGGAATTCGTCATTTACAATCTCAACTTCAGTAGTGTGTGTGGTTGCGAGTGAGCTAAATGTCAAATTCATGTCAACAGCACGATAGTCATCTGGAGCTACATGAGAAAGTACAAGAGATGAACAAATAACATTCACGTACCCATCTCTGGAAGTACTATTTTACCCAGTATGAGGAAACCAGATTTGATTAATGGCAGTTTTGTAGTTGCAACATACTTACCTTTAGCCACTCCATCTACTGTGTAGATCCGAATGGTGATTTCCGTTTCTAATCTGCCTGACACCACCTGTACTGTTACTGGTACACCTCCAGTGCCTTCACTTGCACGTTGCCGAGCTTGAGTGAAGCCAATGGCAACGGCTGCAAAGATAAAAACAAATCATAGAGCGTAATTGCAGTGATTTATTCCTACCATTGCTATCAACAATTGTTACAGTTGTAATAAAAATGTCTCCCAGTACAACATCTGTGTCTCCGCTTCGAACACTGGTCGCGAGCTCAACACCGCAGCCCTCCACACCCTCTGTTACACTGTCATTTATAACTTGGACTGTTAGAATTCGCAGCTGTTGGTCACCACCGGGTGGCAGTGTTACTGTTCATTTGGAGCTCCGGAATCTTATCCAGCTGTATTTGAGAGACAAGTGTGAAGCACATAGCAGTAAGATCAAATTTCCTCACCAGTTGCATTCATTGATAGTAGATCGAGTACCTGCAATATGGAGTGATATTCTCTCCCTCTTGTTAGCAGTCAGTAGCTGCATTCCATCAGCTTCACCTACAGTGTCCTCAGGTTGAGTAAACTGGACAGTCATATCTGTATATAGGTGGAAATGGTTGTTAGGATGAACTATTCTGCAAATTACTGTGTGTATATACAGTACGTAGCTATTCATAGCTCTCATTAACCCACGTATGTTTATCTAAGTGAACATTTCATCTGAAACTTCTCATCAATGGCACAAGGCATAATCAGTCAACACTCTCAGGGCTCTAGCTATCTACTGGCGGGAATATTTAATTGTAGATTTTAGGTAATGTTGTGATACACTCCTAAGTGTAATAATGAGGTTAGAAAATGGTTGTATATAATAGCAAACCTATACTCTAGTTACATTGATGTAATACTCACGCCTATTAAATGACGGTGCCACTGAAAATGCTGCATTGTTCACATTCACTTCTGAGCATGTCATGGTCTCATTTTCAATCAGCTCAAAGCAGTCGTAGGTGTAGGTAGCAGTGTCACCAACGGACGGATGGAGTTGCCAGTGATTGTCACCTTGCCATTGTCATTGTCAACCAGACTAGGACACAAGTGCTTCCAAAAATGGTTCATGCAAATCATTCACAAAAACAACAAATGCACCACCCATGATCCAAAATGGCCTGTTCATCAAGCCAGCCAATATCAGTGGTTATAGTGTAGCTATTCACTGTTAAGTGTAATGCTAATTAGGTGGTGCATGTATTAATGGTTGGTCTAAAGGATGATTCACAGAGGAGATCATTACAATCCGTGGGAGTTTACTAGAAAGATTTTTCACTATCCCATAAGGAGGACATTAGGGTGTTTCCCACCCAAATTCTGAATCCTAGCTGTAAGTTCACAGCGCATGTCTTTGTGTATTGAACCTAGCTGCCACAGGGGCAGCAGAAAGTTAAGGTTGCTTATACAGCTGTTAGTGAATATTGGGAGGTGATGGTGGGAGGAGCCTGCCATAGGCAAGTCGTTACTAATTGTAATACACATAGATTCAATTTACCGTCATGGATAGACACAACGGCTGTATCGGGATTGATCATCACTTCATCGGTAGGGTTAGCAAGTCTCACAGTGAAGCTCTCAACAACCTCAAGGAAACTGTCATCAACGATAGTGATTTCCACTGGGACCACTGCGGTACCTCGATCAAACACTAGCTGTCTTGACAGTGAAACAAAATCGGTGTCTGCTATAATTATAGGAAAGAGAAGTAGAGCAGAGGTATGCAGGATACACTGTATAAAGGTATATTTACTTAATGTAGATCACTTGCATGACTATATATAGTCAGATAAAGCAAAACAGATATATACACTATGTACAAGTGATAGCACAGTTTCTTCAATTCCAACACAAATTACAGCAAAGATCACCAATATTTGCTGACATTTCGACTACAACGTTGTAGTCTTCTTCAGGGAACGGCAATGCAGTACAATGAATGGGATTAAATACTAAACCCGTGCAATTTGTACTGTATTGCTGTGCCCTGACCACAACATTGTAGTGGAAACGTCGGCAACTATTGATGATCTTCTTTGCTGCAAATCGAGTTGGAAACTTTGCTATCATGAATTCTCGCTAACCAACGGAGAAATTCTCTGAACAATAACTATGTACAAATATTAATTCCAATCCCACTGCGATTGTAAAGCTGTTGTACAGAAGTATACGCTACAGGGTTGGTGGAACTGAATTGATTCACCAGTGGCTGAGTCAGAGATGCGAATTTCAGTTGAGAAGGCCACAGTCACCCTCTGTTGAAGGTCTCCTAGGACACTCACGTACACAGTTGCTACACGATCACTCTCCAGTGCAGTGTACTCAGTTTGGTTGAATCCAATTCTGGGAGCTGTACAACATGCATGGAAATGAGACTACGATAGTGTTTTTTCTCTAGTAGAATATTATAGGAGCCCAAACTGAGCACATTTATATCAAACCAATTCAAGTCATGTTCAGTGAAACACTAGTTGTTCCATATACAAAACTAGCACTAACTAATCATGAAGAATGCAGTGAATTTTTTTTGTATACTCTGTATGTGCATATATGGGTATAGCTACCGCAATAGTGAAATGAATAGGGATCCCCTCACAATCATTGTCCAGTATTTCCACGAAAGCCACACTTGGATCAAGTCGAACATTTGCAGGGAAGTTGACCATAAATGGATCTGGAACAACTTCTATGCTGAAAAACTCCACTCCTTCTGGTACATCATCATCAATGATTTGAATTTCAATACACGTTCGACGAATGATACCAGTGATGAGATCAAAGAAGATATCATTGCCAGCTTGAAGTACAGTATAGTCACCGGGATCTTCATGCATGGAGAAATGAGGGAAAATATAATTCAACTCTCAACTCAAACTCTTGAGACAACTCACCAGTAGCAGTGCCTCGAATGGTGTTGGCGGCAAGACTCACTTCGAATCCTTCTGGAAATGCTACGTCATCATCAATGTTCATGACACGGACACAAAACTCAAGTGTACTCTGGCTTTCTATTATTCTGGTGACATTTTGTTCAAATCCGATTATGAAATCTGTCATGTGAGAAAAAGATTCAAGTACACAACTATACCGAAAAACAAAAATACTTGTGTTAAACCAGCAAGGGTTATCTGCATGAGTTGTAGCTGCACTACCAAATTATGCAGGAAGCCAATTACCATGGGAATTTGACCCCCCTAGAAAAATTACGCCCAGTATGTGCAGATCCCACCCACCACCACTTTCAAAATCTTCTTCCACAAGCAAAAAATCCTGGTACATCATTTCAAGGATTTTAGCTGCCATGTAATTATTTCGAATTCCCATAGATCAGTTTCCTGCAATAGAAATTGCTTAGATTGATAGTGCAGCTGCAAGTGACATTACCCTACCTGGTTTAAATAATTTTACAACAAATATGTAGGTATCACAAGGAGGTTAAGTATCAAAGATGTCATGCCACAATACAGACTGTAATAGCTGGGTGAGGGTCCCAGTGGAGTCACACTTGACAACATAAAATCGTGGACAAAAAGGAAAAAAAGCTTTGTCTCTATTGCCTGTACGATTTTAGTCATTTAATGGCAGATACAGTTTGCAGGACAGAACTACCTCTTAAGCTTGTCTGAGCTGAAAGCCTCATACCAACCTCATACCAACTAACCATCATCATCTATAATGACAACAGTTGCTGTGGCAAAGAGACTGCCTCTGTTAGCTGCAAGGTTGATGTTTGTGACTCCCTGATCTTCCAGGGATAGCTGGATTTGAAATGTTTCAATAGGCTCAGGAACATTAGGATTTGCAGCACTATCATCAAATAATTCAAAGCCATAGTCTATCTCCTGCTCATCAGCATCAAAATGCTGTCTCTGTACTTGTGGATTGGCTACAAAATCTTCATCTGGTTGTGCAGCTGTAGGACCACTTTCAAGTGTAAGTGTGGCAATCACTGCAAATGTAAGTTCTGATTGCTGGTTATTCTCTTTAATAATTGGAATTCGTATTATTTCACCATTGGCGTCGATGGCTTCAGATACTGTATATCTCTCCTGTTCAAACCCAATATTGATAGCTGCACAATGAAATAAAAAAAATACCAGCACCATAAAGTTTCTCAAGTTGTGTAAGCATTACTAATTAAGGCAGAGCCACTATATAGCAAAGCATCCAGGACAATGGGCGTAAGCGTGTCAGATAAGATATTCAGATATAATGAATGCCTACTGGGATACTTCTGTTGGGTCTCTGGTTATGGGTCTGGGTGGGGACTACTTCATGGAATGGAACTGAAAGAAACAAAGCAAAATTGCAAAGCAAAATTGCAAAGTGTAAAGCCCAGAACTTAGAGCTGTGAACATGAACCTAACCCTAACCCTAAACTGCTTAGTCTGCAGTTTCAGTATGTTCCATTCTGTTCCATGAAATCTGCCTGGGTCTGAGGTTACGGCTCGAGGTTTACAGGTCAGAGTTGACAGCTCCTGAATAGAACTGATCAATTTAGGGATTTGAATGGCTTAATGTACATTACCATGGCAACCACTTTTTCCCATGCTTATAGCACTCAAAGGAAGCCACATACAGGGATCATTGCTATACCAATGTACATTAAATCAGTTAAAGGTCAGTTTGGGTGAGGGGTTAAACTCCTTGGCTTCGCCTCGGACTTACCCCTCACCCAAACTGACCTTTAACTATTACTTATATGATGCAGTGACATCACATAACTTATTAACATATTTAACCTTTTTCTTGTGCCTATGATGTAATAATTTGAATCCTTACGGTCATCATCGATGATTCTTCCCAAAGCTGCAAACCGTCCACTCCGTAAATTAACCCTCTCCGGATTAGCTGCACTAACAACCTCCATGAATAGAGCAAAATACTGCTCCCCTTCATTGATATCATCATTTGTTATTCCAATATCGAGAGTTGTGACAGTTGCACCTCCAGCTACAAAGATGATTTCCACGGGCACAGCGGAAAAATCAGCAATACCTGTGAAAAAATAGTAACAGTTAGTTATTATTCTGCACATGATAGTAGCTTACTTAGGAACTTACTTGTGGCAATGTTAGGTGCATCAGGGTCGAAAGGAGGAATTGTAGGAAAGGCAGATGGTTATGGACGGGTGAGTGCTTCAGTGATGTCTACTGGAACTATTTGCACTGTCAAGTCAGTGGCTATGTTTGTAAGCAGTTGCACTGCAGGTTGTATAACCTCTGCACTTTCCAAATTAGAATAAGTTGAATCAAGGAACTGAAGTGTGGCATCTGAAAAACATGGAAAGTGCACAAAATATTGCACAGTACTATACAATACTATACTAGCTTGAAGCAAAACACCACATTAAAGCTTCAACGCTCACTCTCAAATGCGTTATTTGTAACTTACTCTCTACATCTGCAATGACAACATGTAGTGTTGGAGCCACAAATTGTCCAGCCCCTGCTGGAGCTATTATAGCTCTTCCGGCATTATTGAGTCCCTCCAATGTCAGTGTAAAATCCTCGGCTGGTTCAAGTGCTACACCATCAAGTCGGACAAAGGTGGTAAGGTCAAATGGCACTCTGGCATCTGGCCCTTGAATTTCAAATGTTGTCGGTTGGATTGTAAAATCAGCATTGGGACCTTGCGCTGCAAGTCAATGAAAATCAATGAGTCCATGTATATTATAGTATGGAAAGAGTTACGTAATAAAAGGTTCATACACCAAGAGTCGAGGCTCGGGGCCGCAGCTGCTGATACACAGAAGTGGCCACTGTTCTTATTGTTTAATATTATATGACCAGTAGCGCATGGACCACCTATATAACCAACTGATGAAAAATACAGCTCTAAAAGCTCACACTTACTGGCACTTCCTGTAACATCTATACCGAAATGTGCCAAGTTTCTTCTGTCTATGCCTGTCAGTGTTTGCACATTCCCTCCTTTAATGAACCCTATGGACAGGAGTATAGCTTCGCCTTGCTCTTCTAGTGAGATCTCTGGCGCATTTAGAAATCCAAACACTGTAACAAAAAAAGATTAAAAGTAGTAGGTAAACCAAGTTTGGGGCATTGCATGCAAGATACAGCTTAAAATTGACCTTGTGGGTTTGTGCCACATAAAATCACCTTACAAACTCCAGATTGGCATGTGGTACCTAGCATACCACCTTCACTTCTGTATCTTACTACAGAAAAAGTGCTTTACCAAAGTGCAAAAACCATTCATGTAGCTAGGGATGCACTTCCGTAGCTACAACTCTCACCGCAATGCATCCACAAGTTACCTGGCCAGGCTAACTACGCATCCCGAAGCAATGCATTGCTGCTACAAATCAGAGCAAAGTGTGTTTACGCAGATCATTCTGGTAATTGAAGATGTAGAGACGATAGTCACCGATCTGTCAACGCACTGTGCTGTGATCTGTATAGCTACTCTGTAACACATTGCGATGTGATCATGCAGAGTCATTCAATGGCGTAAAATGGCAAACGTCAACTCGAGAGTGCTCATGAATCACTGCTGTACTAATCCGAGTTCTTTACAAATGCTATGCCATAAAGGCACTACCCGAGGGTCAATCATGCCCGTTTGTGCTGTGATCACTGCAGCCTGGCTGAAAGTAGATATAAGTTTAGGACTTCCTGATATAGCTACTGCTGCGATAGTTTGCAATGGTTTGTAGCCACTGGTGTTACTGTGTAGTGAAACGTAATTGTCCTCTAGCATCCTTGTTGCTAATGCATGTAAACACCTGAGAGTATAAGTGGTATGGCATCTAGAGCAGAGTTCTGTTCGTATGTTGTTGTACACGTCATGTGACGTTGCGTATGCGGTATACTACCCTAATACAAACATGGCACAGTGCAGATAACACCGAATCCCTGCAATTTTTTATCCAAAAAATTGGCAAGGGGCTGAAAAAAATGCATGACAGAAAGTACTTGATAGTGCATATAGCAATATAGGTATTCCTTCTTATTATTTGTCACAAAAATGAAACATAACAACTTGCTTAGTTGTACAGTATGAAACTGTCCCTACAAACTCCAATAAACACTCTCAAATTGAATGGTAAATAAGCTAGCACTCCATACTAGTTCAATCAGAAGACATTAGAATTAGACCACTCCAGGTCAGGCTAGCCCGTTATGTACAATCCTTATCAAAATCTTTAAATAAATTGAAAATCTAAGGCAGACGTTGGATGGTCCAGCAACAAACCCTTGCCTCATCCCCAAGCCTTCCCCTGCACAAGCAAACTGAGTAAAGTTTTTATGCGTGCGGGGAAGGGCTGTGGATGAGGCTAATTGAATCCATCATGCTTCATGATGGAATGAAATAATTTTGCAATGTTGGTGTATTTTAGATTGTGCTAAAATTGAACAAATATTATGGATGCGCTAAGGAATGATTATTTGAACCTATCATTTCATACCAATGCAGGCTGTACAAAATTCATCGCCTGTGGTGTCCTCAAAGAAAAACCCAGGGTTCTCAAGACAGCATTCTTCAATGGTTGCAGCTTCGAAATTAGGAGTATTAGTGAAGCAATTCAATTCCCCAGCAAAAGAGGGTACAGTGTAGCATCTGATCTGTGCACTTCCTGTAGGGAGAGAAAGTAGACTCCACTGAATGATATTGTACACAAATGAACAGCTATCTGAAAATGGCCTTATTGAAAAAGAATTTTACTTCATTCCAAGGCTATAAGTTGGTAGAGAGTTTTAGCATTTAATTTTACTAGTCAATGATCATCCTCGGATGCCAATTCTTTATCAGTTGCAATCTCACACCAGGCATATTTCTAGGCATATAACTAGATAATCTCATGAAAAAGCAGGAATATAACTCCAGTATGCCATTGAAAAAAAAACCACAATTGCCCACCCAGGAAGTATTATGATCAGCCACAATGATCATATCCTGTATGTATTGACCTCTGTACTGATATATATTTTATCAGTATTCATAGCTTCCTGCACGGAAATAACAACCACAAAAAATGTCGCCCTCGTGTGATAATGCGCTATATGAGTCGCTTTGCAACTTGTCTTGACGGTGCTTCCTTTTAGGTTCTCTATGGTTTGTAACTTGTCAGTGCATCTTTAGAGCCTAGTAGAGATACTATATTCCAAATGTCTAAGTCAGTTAGACACCCTGTAAGGTTTCTCTCGGTTTCGACAACCTTAGCACTTAACATAATTACCTCAGGTATGCCTCAGTAATTATGTTAACTGCTGCAGTTGTCAAAACCTCAAAAAAAAACTGTACTCGGTGTCTAACCTACACATAGGCAATCAGAAAAACACGGAAAACGTAAAGCAATCATAGGACCAGCTGCAGCACGCTGTGCGCTCCGGCTGGTAAAAACAGTCTAAACAAACTATAGGTGTCCACAATCTAATGGATACTGTTCGGCCATTATAGTGGTCCATCAAAACAGCATGCATGATAAACCAGAACTTCCACACCTAAATTCACTGAAAGTTGGAGTTACAGGTAAGCATTGGACCTGTTGTGTACTTACTGAAAGGGAGAGAAGAATTATGGTGATATTTTTTTGCTACAAGCCTCATAAAATCTTTTCTCCTTAGCTCCTTATGGGTTTTAGGAAGGGTTCTTCCTAAATACCACTCTGTGCAAAGAACTACTGGAAAGTTTTCCCTGAATCAATAGTGCTGACATTACTTCACCCCCTGGTAGACAAACTGTACTGATTAAGATGTGCCTGAGTGAGCCTCACACTAGCAATGTCTAAGTGTGCCTCAATCACACAGTGAGTGTAATCCGTAAAATTAGCTCGCTTGCTATATATAACATTAATTATCATGAACAGTACACAAGAGTCACCTTTTGCCACTAAGGCAGTGAGAAGGCAAGTTGCAAGCAAAGCCACTGCATGCACCATCCTACCATCAAGCAATATTGCCTTATCAATATCTAGTGTTCAATTACAAAAGTGAAAACACACAGAAAAGGCAAACTAATGAATGTTTACATTGAGACATACTGTTTTGTACATGCAATGATTTCTGCACATGCATGCTGATACTGGTCATGTGTGGGCATAGTTCAGTTTATATAGGGCTCTGCCCAATTGAATGCACTGAAAAACCATCACCTGATTTTATGGTCTGAGCAAGAATCACATAGTCACAGACATGTATGCACTGCAAAAATCAAAGGATGGTTTCAAACTAGCTGGGGTTATCTCAGTTGCAGTCTACAAAACAATGCGTACGTAAACAAGTAGATCACTTTACCACCCTATTTCTCCAATTTCAGAAGAAAGGAAAGATCCATTAGGACTATTAGTAACACATATCTTGTTACTAGTCTCACCAAAGAAAAAAAGATTTAGCTTGGCTTCCTGAGTAAAGTGATCTTATTGCACTGCACGTAACTGCAAATTCTCTGGTACTGGGGCTGCAACTGAGGTAACAAAAAATTGGTTAATCAAACCACTTTATATTTGCAGTGTGGGCAAAGCTAAAATCCGTACCTCATGATTTTACTAAAATGAAATTGAAATATATTTTGCCCTCAATGTGAGCATCCTTGTTCCCATGTACATTGATGAAAAAACACACAAAAATGGAAGTTAGGAGAGAGGGGAGTCTGGTAGATATTACAACTTCGGTGTGACATGATTTTGGGCAGAGATTTGACATTATAAAATAGATGATTACGCTAAATGATTATGCTGCTCTTTGCATGATTATTGCTCTTGTTTATCAATCTGCAGACTAGCAGCATATCCAGTCTAGAATATGACGTCACGTTTGTGTATTACTTATCGCTAAACGTATTTTATATGGGGGCTTATTGCGGCGCCAACGGGGCGGGAAGGCCCAAAAATGGAGCTTCGCTTCTGCGTTCATATCTCGGAAAAGCAAGCATATCTACATGAGATCTGCATATTGAATAAAAGTTCAACCTTTGCTGGTTCCGATGGTACCCAGCATTAGCGTGAACTCGGCCTTTTTGGGGACCCTACGAGCAAAAAGCGGCTGCCTATCAGAAAAAAGTTGTTTTTTCCATTTTCTGAACAAAGTGGTGCAAACCTTGCCAGCAGTAAGATTTCAGTGCAGCATCAACAAGCACAAGTTGAATCGAATGAAAAATCAAGTCCGGAGTCAATCGGCCTCGGAATGGCTGAGATACAAGCCATTAAATTGAGAGGCTGAAAACTGAGAAACACGGGTAGGACCTACACAAAAAAATAGGAGTGCTTCGGATATAACTGCACAGCAAAAATAATGCACTGGTTCCTATAGTCTCTTTTTCCCAGAAGATCTTTCCTACAGCTCTTGTACTTCGTCTTCAATGGCGGCTTTTGCATATTAAACTTTTTAGCCTTCCATTTTCGGAACAAACCGGTGCAAGTCTCTGAGAGCCTCGAAACTCGTACCAGATGTTGCTTTCCACGTGAACTACTGGACGCAAGTGGTTTGGAATGCAAACGATCGCGATTCTGGACGATCTGGGGGAAAAAGGGACGAAAATTGAACATCTGGACCCCCAAACTTTGAGTTCAAAGTTCACACTTCCGCGTGGGTGTACACATACCATCATGATTACCTAGGCAACGGCGGCGTGCGCAAGCCTGTAGTGCTCTTTAATTAGCGTATGTAGCCGTTAGAATTGCATTTGCGGAGCTGTATCTTGCAAGAACGAGCTAAGGTGATGAGTTGTTCCTCTACGCGTGTTGCGACCCTGTTGAGAGCATTCCTCAGCGCGATTCCGCCACTGTAAGTGAGCTTTGCCAGGATGGTAGCCTGATATCTCGACTAGCAAGTCCGTTCTTAGTATCATTGCTCACAAACCCCCGTCTAGAACTCTATCTTCCGTTAGCCGACTATTTTACTGCTATAGCTACTACTTCAGTACCTTCATCTGGGCGTTACAGCAGCAATTCTTCAGCTCCTGCATCGACGCTAGCTAAAATGATTACGTCAACGGCCGCACGTAATAATGAGCGTGGGCACTTCCTGGTTACGTTTTCGTGTCCGCCGACGATTTGGGCGATAAATCCGATGTCTTATTCTAGACTGTATCTGTCAGCTATATACAGCCACATAGGATGGGATTGTAGTTGTGTGTGGCAGGATAATATCCTACATCCTAGGCTGAGAGATAAAACGTGGACGAGGAAGGCCTGGGTGTAAGGCTATACCACTTCAAGCCACCACATTCATGATACTTTACTCTGTATTCATGTCATCGCAATACAATTTTTTCCATGTACATGTACCATACCACACTCTGTGACTGTGGATGAGACAGCTGCATGGATTAGAGTTCAGGATCTGAGCTCAAATTACACCAAAGCCATACTAAGGAAGTCCAAGAGGGCACAATGCAGCTGGCCAACAAGATAAGACAATTATTGTGGTATCACTATAGTGATCTTTAACCTGCCTAACCTGCCTAACCTGCCTAATCTGCCTAACCTCCTGTAGTAAGTAGTGAGTACTCATCTAATTAACCTGCCACAACATTATTCTAAGCGGCCATAACCCTAACCAGGTTACAACCTTGCCAAAACCTCCAGTGAATTTCTAGGCTGGTCAACTACTAGTGCCACAGGCAGCTACCTTATAAACGGTGCACACATCATAGCTAAAATAATTTCTCATTTGATTACATGTACTCCCCCTATATCTATAGTTTCACCCACACTGCCCATACAGAAGTACATAGGCTAGTACTTGCCAAAAGATAATGCCAACAAAAGAAGTAACCGAATTCATGTAGCTAGCAACAGCTATGCAGCTACATATTTACGAACAAACCTATAGTAGGCATGCAAACAATTTGTGGCTATAGCACTTGTTTGCGAATCTGCACACTATATCTGTCAGCTATATACAGCCACTTTGAATGCGATTGTGGTTGTGTGTGGTAGGATAAAATCCTATATCCTAGGCTGAGTGATAAAATGTGACGAGGAAGGCCTGGGTGTAAGGCTATACCACTTCAAGCACCCCATGCACTCATGATAGCTACTTTACCCTGCATGTATTCGTGTCATTGCTGCATTTTTTTGCCACATATACATGTACATGTACTATACCACACTTTGTGACCTTGGATGAGACAGCTGCACTAGAGTTTGGGATCTGAGCTTAAATTACACCTAAGCCATACTAAGGAAGTCCAAGAGGGCACTACACAGCTGGCTATCGAGATTAGACAATAACTGTGGTATCACTATAGTCAACCTCCTGTAGTAAGTAGTGAGTACTCATCTAATTAACCTGCCACAACATTTTCTAATCCATAACTCTAACAAGGTTACAGCCTTGCCAAAACCTCCAGTGAATTTCTAGGCTGGTCAAGTACTAGTGCCACGGGCAGCTACCTTATAAACGGTGCACACATCATAGCTAAAATAATTTCTCATTTGATTACATGTACTCCCCCTATATTTCCACCCACACTGCTCATACAGAAGTACATAGCTAGTATTTGCCAAAAGATAATTCCAGCAACAGAAGTACCTGAATGCATGTATATAGCTCTCAACAACTATGCGGCTATGCAAAGAAACCTATAGTATATAGGCATGCGAGCAATTACCTATAGTTTCTGGCTATAGCACTTGTGTATGAATCTGCAGTCTAGCTATATCTGTCATAATTTGCATACGTCAGCGTTCATATAAACACACTAAACACAATATATAGTTACCTTGTGACACAGTAAAAAAAATCCTACATCCCAGGCGAGGAAGGCCTGGGTGTAAGGCTATAGCACTTCAAGCCACCCCACACACGATACTTTATCCTGCATTCATGCCATTGCTACATTTTTTTGCCATGTACATGTACCATACCGCACTCTGTGACCCCGGATGAGATAAACACTAGATACTGCCTGAAACTCCAAACCTAGTGTTAGTTACACAACATCAGCTGGAGCTGTTTCTCAAATTTCCTTCCTAACATAATCATTGTTGCATATATATATATATACATGCGAAACACAATAGTTACCTTGTGACACAGTGCCAATGAGAAGAAAAGTTCCGAGCAAAACCACCGCACAGAGTGGCAACATCTCACCTTCCGTCAATCTTGAACAGTTAGTGCGACTCGCGTCGAGAGTCTGGTCACGCGAGACTACAACCGATACCTCTTGTCGCACGTGCATCAAATTCGCCAACGCTGATAATTAACTCATCCCACGCTGTATACGCTGACTCGGTTTTGTAGGAATTATCCTCGAAATGTTACCTATTCTAAAAAAACTCTGACTATGCACAGATCTAGAATAAAGGTTATACAATACCATCTAGATATAATATGTAGCTAGCTACTACAGATGTATGTAGTTTAGGGGTGTATGTAAACTAAGAAGCGTATTACAGGCTTTTCAGGATATATTCTTCTCCAAATGCTCAAATCAGATTTGTATATAGCTCAATTTTTCTGGAATGGGGTGCCTAGAACCATTTCCAAGTAGCTATTGGACTGGGGAACCTAGCTAGAACCTTTTCCCAGTATTGGATTGGGTAACGTAAAACAGTTCCTTAGTATTATATAGACCCAGTATAGTACTAAGGAACCTAGAACCTATTCCCAGTAGCTATTAGATTGGGGAACATAGGAATCAGGTGAAAATCATGTGAGAATCAGTGGGTCAGAAGGATTACCCAACGTTATGATATTTTGAAACATGCTGACCATTGCCATTGATTTCTCAACTAATAATAAACAGGCTTACCAATGTACTTAACACAGCACACAATTTATGCAGAGCCTATACAGTGGAACCTCCGAATAAAGGACACTTGGGAGCAAGGCTTTTGTCCTTTATTCGGAGGTTGTCCTCTGGAGGGAGGTTCGACTCAATTTGCTATTTCTAGCCACATTTAAGCACTCAAATGCCTACCAGACATGTATTCAAGCATAAACCATGTCATCTACTGTAAGTATCTACCAGGCATAGCTATAGCTAGCTACACGACTGTATAATAATTATAGCTACACGTATGTTGTCGAAAGACGTTAACATTGAGTGGTATAACAAATAGGGTGCCACAATGCCAAAATAACTGTCCAGAATGGTTTGAACTGTGTAAGCATCTCTACACTTGCTAACCGCTTATGGGTATGGACTCGAAATAGAGTTTTCACGTGTCGTCAAAGATCACATGCTCCAGCTGTATAAGCTTATCCGTGTCACGTTCCGTTTATGCCCGTTTTTGCCCAACTTGCGTGGGCGACTGGATCATGTGGATGGCACGTTATACAGCGATCTCAGAAACAAGAGCTGCTGGGAACTTACGCGTTCAGTATCTCGACTATCGCTGTGAGTAAGTTTTCAGGCGGGATAAATTGAGTGAATCTGCCATCTAGACTACGAATACGAGAGTAAATTCCGGTCTTTATGCGCGTTTATGCACGAACGATGGGTGTGGCTTCCAATTTGTCCGTTATAAGAGGCAGTTTTCAACGGACTTTTGCAGTCGGGAGCATGCAGTTTGTCCGCTGTCCGGAATCAAGAAGCGTCCGCTCGTGGGAGGTTTCTTATACATTAGCACTATAGTAATTTCAATCGGTGCCACGGCCAGTGTCCTTTATAGGGAGGTTGTCCGCTGGTGGGAGGGTCCGTTATGGGAGGTTCCACTGTAATTGGTTGTAGATATAGGGAGAAAACAAATAATTTTACAAAAAACACAGCAGCATTAATCAAAAATCAAAAAAAATGGGGAAATGCTCTTCAGTAAGGGTATAGCTACACCAACCTAAACTGTTCATGATTACAAAATTTGAACCATATACATGGTAACACTTATATACAATGCTGCATAGCTACTAGCCTGGTGCGTGTTGAGTCACAAACTGTAGAAATTTATTTCTCAGCCCCACTCATAATCCCAGACAGGGCCACAAGTGCTGACTTTGTTATAGGGGGTCCACATAGTTTTCTTTGCATGCACCTGAAGTGCTTCCATGAGCTCCACAGCCTCAGATATCTTCTCTGGAGCTCCATTAAACGTGACATCTAGGACACGTAGAAAGTTACGGTAGACGCAATGGAATGCCTATAGCATTTGGTGCCTGGTATGTTATCGTCTTTGCTGGGGCTATCTCGCATTGGCCATACTCCCGCTGGATTGTATGGAATTGGGAGGCCATCGTAGGCATAGCCATTTTCCGTTAAGGTCATCTGGCACACAATCTCTTCAAAGCATACTGGCCAGTGATGGTGTCACTAGGGTTGAATGGATTTGCACCCTCGCCCTGCTCCACGATTTGGTCAATACCAGCCGTTGCTGCTTCAAAGCTTGTGACAATGTATACACTGCCAACATTAGTATCATAAGGCACTTACCATGGCCATTGGTCCTATTTTTCTTCTGTTCCTGGAGGATATATATCTTTACCAAGAATCTACAAGCACAGTTTTATTTCTTTATACAATTGTCCAATAGTGTTTAGTGTGTATTCTGGTTCAGATCTACCAACAAAGGTCAGTGCAGGGGTTTCAGTAGCAATGAAATTATTATATACATGCAAAAGATCGAACTTCTTCAAGCTTACAGTGAGGTTTGGTAGTACTCCCCCTGGGAGACCAGTTGTAGGATATGATGGAACAAACTCGGGATCGTCAATCCTCACCGTTGTTCCAATTCCAATGAGCATATTAGCCGCTTGAGTGAAGTGAAGCATTTCTTGCATTGCAATATTCCGGATAAGGTGGTATGCCTTTACATTGCAGTGTTCCATAATGGAATAAAGAGCTGTCAGGTAGAGAGGAAGTGCGTAGAATTCGAGTTAGACTGCCACTCCAATATAATTGCCTGCTTGGTAGGGGAGAGGTAACTTGTAACTTACACGGTATGGTGTGGTAGCAGTCAGTTGCTGCACGGTGGAGATGACAGTGAGTCCAGAGCTGCTAGTCGACTCATCCTTCAGTTGAGAAGGTAGATGTCGGCTGGGCAGCTAGAACCTAGGGTTAAAAATGGTACCTCCTTCCACGGCGCCAGAGAAGTAGATTGCGCTGCTGAGAAAAGTGCATCATGGATAGAGTCGTGTCGATGTATACGGTCCCTGTTACCACCACAGCTTACTTGGTGGTCTTGGTGGTCAATAGCCCCCTGGTAGATTGGGCAGATGGTTCCACCCTCAAGCATCCTGTGGCCAATTCAAGCCAATAATCCAGAATGCTTTGTCATGTAGATGTTCTCTAAGAGCTGAGGAAGGGACCAATGTGAGCCAGTCACCGATATGAGGGAGAGAGGAGTATAAGGCTAGGATTTTGAAGTGGGAACGTGGCGAAGGTGGTTGAAGACAGCCTCATGGATCGTGTGAGAGTGGACCCTGTTACACTTTGCATGGGATCGTCCAGATACGTCCAGTACGGTATTACGTTAGGTCGCTGCAGCCTGTTTTATGTGGCTCAGGGGGCATGTTCTCAGAGAGAAGGTCACCTTAGGGAAGGCGAGACAGGAGTGGAGTAGAGTCATTTCAATTTGGGAGTCTTCTAAATCAGGTAGCTTGGATAGGCCATCATTGACTTTCTCCACCCTCTGTAGGACAAAACCTCCCGGAAAGAAACTGGTCCAAAAGGGCAACCTTGGATGGAGAAACCACCCCTGGTGATTGGGATCTTAAGCGGGAGTTAGTTAGGTGTAGGAGAAGTATTGACTGGGACATAGAGGAGTGACTTGGCTCGATTGAAGTGGAGCCCACGGGAGTACCTTCCTCTTCCACGACCTTTGGGGCAGCTGCCAGGTCACCAGGGGAACCACAGAGGGTGCTGTCATGTAGGTACCAGGTTCTGATGTGCAGGACTACAGCTTTGATCTTCTCTTTTGTTTAAAATCGGAGACCTATATTACTATCCAGTATAGTATTGAAGCTGCAAATGAGTTAAACCTGGCTGGGTTAACCCTTTAAAGGGCTAATTAAAGTAACCATTTTGTTTTGCCAGTTAGGTATTTTTTTTTTGCAAACACAAACCGATTACTTTAACCAAGCTAGGTTTAACTCAGTTGCAGCTTTAATACTATGCTTGACAATAAGGTCTCCAATTTAAAAAAAAAAAAAAATTAATTATAAGCAAAATCATGAAGGTATATGTAGCTGTGTAGCTACAATTACAGGAATGCTAAAAGTGCAGCTACACTGTTATTCATCAAATTTACATGTACTGCTGCACTTGTAACATTACCGGTGACCTAACATAATTTGCCATTCTGCCTGAAATTGGAGTAATATTAGCTGCATAATGTTGGGCAAGTGATGTAATTAATCTGCGTGTATGCACATTTTTAATAGTAAGCTCAGTTGCGCATGCTACTGACTAAGAAATAGCCCTAGCAGAGTGTTGGTTGAGCAAGGCGTTATAATGTTTGTATCCTTTTGAAATAACACAACTATATTTGAGCCACCCTTCTACCTGGGACTGGAGATCAACTGGGAGGACTACAGGTAGTTAAATGATTAGTAGCCAAATTATTAATTATAGCTATATGGGCAGTGAACTGGTATTCCGTGTTGATAAATGTGGATCTCTGGGCTACAGGGACTACCTGTACACAAGACGTGTATGGTACTGGTGGCGTGAGTTAGTCAGTGAGCACTTAAGAGTCAAAGAAGTGTCATGTGAAGGCAATACCTCACACAAAATGAAAATGTGATTATTTTCATCAGGTAGCATCGCAAATTGCGTCTAGTACCCTTACCCCTCCCGCAAAATGCAGGTGCTGCATCATATCTGACAGTGATGAGGACAGTTACTTGTTTACTACTTGTGTACAGGGGTGTCAGTCAATTATCCATTGCCCTGGCTCTTTAGTATGATTAGTATACTAAAAAATACCATGTACATGAATGAACGTACAATAAAAGACTGTCCTTCAACATAGTAGCTATTCGTGCCCTCTTGAATGCTAAACGACTTGGCTTTTGCCTAATGGCTCGCTTGGTATTATCTGCTATTGCATGCTGTCCACTCTTGTATACATGCCCTATTAATGGTATGTGAAAATCTGTTTATACTTTTGATTTTCAGTTACTTTCTCCAAATGATAAGAATATAGCAGTGGACTGCTATGGCATTGTAGAGATCTCTGTCATGTCAATCACTCAATTGTTTGCTTGCATGTGCAAGGGGACACATTAACCCTTTACCAATCCTAAGAAACAGCTTAAAGAAGCAGGAAAGCTTGTACAAAGTATTAATGCCTAGTATTAAAGCCCCCATATAAATTTATATGGGCTTATGGGAGCTCATGGCGCATATATGTGGCATTGATTGGTAAAGAGCTAATAAAGGAGAGTGGCCTAACCCCAAATATACTTACCCCACCCAAATTTGAGAATACTTGAGAAAGATACTTATATCTACTGTCATAAGATTTCTGTAACCTATATGCTGTGGGTATACTCAGTTACAGTCTGGCTACAAAACAATGCACTTAAGTGGATAATGTAGCACCGCAGTTTCTTAAATTTCGGAAAGAATGAAATGCCCATTGAGACAATTATCCCCACCAGGCTTTTTTGTCACATTTTGGGATGGAAATGATCATTGTCTCAACTTTACAGAAATCAATACAACAGTACAATAATTTCACATTACAATCATATTCTTAATTGCAAACACACTCTCCTGCGGTATACAAGGAATGAAATGCCCTGTGGCAAAGCCACAAAATATGAACTCTTTAATTACATTCTTAGTGGTAGATAGGATGCTCTGTTAGCACAGCAGTTTCTTAAGTTGATCACTGTAGCACCGCAGTTTCTTAAATTTCGGAAGGAATGAAATGCCCATTGAGACAATTATCCCCACTGTGTTTAGTTTGGTTTCCTTGAGTTATGTGATATTTTGCTATGCCCCTAACTGTGCATGCTGTGGTGCTTGCTGTATGTAACTGAGGCAACCGTGTGCGGGTTAAAGTATTTTGCAGAATGCCAGAATACAAACACAAGTCTAGCAACAAAACAATGTGCTTAAGTGGATCACTATAGCACCGTAGTTTCTTAAGAAGGAAATGCCCATTGAGACAATTATCCCCACCAGGCTTTGTTTGGATTCATGTAATGCTATGCCCCTAACTGTGCATGCTTTGGTGCGGGGCTGTATTTAACTGAGGCAACCCTATGTGGGTCAAAGTATTTTGCAGAATGCCAGAATACAAACACAAGACTAAACCCTGCAAATTTAAACTTATACCCCTTCCAAACTTGAGAATGCTCTTAAAATGTGTTTCAGGAGCTACTCATTGACAAAATCTAAGTCGTACGGTATTTACATCTTTAGAATTTTTATGCGTAATTCAAGCAATTTCCAATAATTATTATTTGGGATTGACCACCCAAGTTCTTAGCTCTTCTATTATTTGCTGGAAGCAGAAGCAAACTGCTAGTTTGGGTGGACACACACTGCTATCATCGTACATACACTGCTAGTCTGGGCAGACGGAAACTGCCAGGTGATTACGCTGGCCATACACTATCAGCTAGCAGATTTTGTCCCCATACCGATTTTTCTGCTCAGGTTTTTTCTGCTCAGGTTCTTGGTAGCTGAGGCTAATCACAGGCTATTTTGATTAGAATTAACTTTATTCATAGCTGATGAAGCGTAAAATTGTATGTATACATGTATAGTTAGCTAAATGGTACCATCTGGAAATTGGCTACAGTTGTTCGTTTACAACTATACCCCTCCCATTTTATCCAAGTAACTCAGACCTTAGCCTCATTTGTAATCTTCTTTTTTATTTTCGGAAACAAAAAAGCTTTCTAACAAATGGCAGTGGAGACTTGGAATGAGGCTAGTTTCGTTCCCAGACCCTCCATGCATGCCCTGTCAAAAATTAGGGAAAGGTAGGTAAGGAAGGAGGGTCTGGTAAATGGGCATTGCCGCATGCGTGGTAAAGGAATGTAGTGCAGCCATAGAGTACGCGTATTCATTAACCGCACAGGCGCACGTAAGTAAACAGCCTGCCACGTGTTGCAGACACAGCGCATAGGGGTTCCCGCAAACATGCAATTAACGCCAATAATAATATTACGTTTTAATTGCTCAGCCAAACTTTCGGCGGAGCGGTGTGAAGTAGTAAGCCCATTTACCAGACCCTCCTTCCTTTTCCTACTTTTCCCTACTTGTTTGACTAAATAGCTTATTCTTTCTATTCACACAGGATACCGATTTTTAGTAATAAGTTGCATATTCATGGAGAACAGTTCCACAGTACTACTGCTGACATGGCAGAAACTCCTCCTGATTCTCATATTGCTGACCTCAAACTCTGGTCAGAGTACATACTACGTCACACCCACACCAGACACACCATGTCCTGGAGAGCCCTGCCACACCCTCTCTGAGTATGCAGCCGGCCAGTATTTCAGCAACCTCCCAGTGAATATAGCAATGGAGTTCCTTCCTGGCAATCAATCAGGAGACTATCACTGTGACTACATTGCAACAACTCACCCTTCATGGAGATCCAGAATTCAGCAGTAGGATTGTATGCACCTGGCCAGCCGGGTTTGTCTTTACTAAGATGTCTGAGCTGCACATTAGTGCACTGGCCTTCATCTCGTGTGGTCACCACAGGAGTGCTGCAGTGCTTGTGTGGTCAGTACAGCAGGGTGATATCGCAAACTGCACCTTCCAGAATAGCATAAACACTGTTGGCAACACTCGTGATTATCAAGGTGGAGCACTGTTTTTAGGGAATAGCACTCTTACACTCACGCGAAACATTTTTTACAACAACGTAGCCATTTCAGGAGGAGCACTTTATGTAAAGAGTAGCACTCTTATGCTCTCACGAAACGCTTTTTACAACAACTTTGCTACGTATAACTCCGCTGGTGATGATGGAGGAGCACTAGTCGCATGGATTAGTAATATCAACCTCACAAGGAATACAGTTCAGAACAACACTGCTTGTGATTCTGGAGGAGCACAGTATATGTACGATGGCACCCTTCATTCTGTAGGAAATCATTTTCAAAACAGCTATGCTGCCTTTGGGGGTACATTGCACGTGTATAAAAGCCATGCGACATTGACTGATGATTGCTTTAGTGACAGTTATGCACAGTTCCAGGGTGGTGCAGTCCTCGCAACTTTTAGCAGCATAGTAGACATGCATAATATAACAATTGATAATAACAGAGCAGAGTATGGTGGAGGTATGGCTGCAGTGGATAGTCAACTGAAAGTTTTTGAAAACGCCTTTCAGAACAACAGAGCTAGATATGGTGGAGGACTTTACGTACACAACACAGAATTTAATGGAACTGCAATAATAGCAAACAATTCAGCAAGTGAAGGGGGAGGAGGTATTTACGCATCAATGAGCACTTTTTCTTTCATGGATAATACAACAATCATTACAAAAAATTCAGCTAAGGATGGTGGAGGATTGCTGCTATCTGGTGATTCTAAACTCTACCAGAAGTCAGGTTCAGCTGTTCACTTTACAAGTAACAGTGCTATGAGTACTGGAGGTGCCATCAAGGTAGAAGAAAGTGACCCACTAACCTACTGCATTCCACTTACGACATCTTTTTATGTGAGCAACAGCGAGTGCTTCTTTCAAATCCAACAAAAAAAGATACATTTTAATCATTTATATCAAGCTGAAAGATACGTCAATTCCCTCAATATTACGATGTACTTTGACAACAACACAGCTGTGGAAGGAGGTAGTGACTTGCATGGTGGTTCAGTTGATAATTGTAAAATCAACACCTTCATATTCAATAAACACTATGAGGATTCTACAGCTCTTTGTGGATACTATTTTGATGCAATGAGTGAAAACAAAACAGTTATTTCTTCTGAACCACTGAATATCTGCACCTGCAGAGATGGTGTACCAAACTGCAGTGGTGTTTACCACCCTGAGCCTGTGTATCCCGGGGGAATACTGGAGGTCCCAGTCATTGCACAAGGGCAAAGAAATGGTACAACTACAGCTGTGATACAAGTTGTTGATACATTTAACAACATTAGTATCAGCAACCTTGAATATTCTCAAAACATTAATAGCACTTGTACAATCCTCAAGTACACCATACATTCACATGCCACTGATTCCACTCAAGGAATGATTCTTTACGCTCAAGGTCCTTGTTCACCCACTCAGACTAACACTCTTGCAGTTACTGTGAAAATTCAGTACTGCCCTCCTGGTTTTAATTTATCAATGAATGAACCAGTATGCATTTGTGCTGAAAGACTGAAAAAATTTACAAAAACGTGCTTAGTAGACAACAAAACAGTGTTACGTGAACACAATGCTGACTTTTGGGTAGGATATGACTTTGACAATGAGTCCCGAGGTTTGATTCTTCATCCAAATTGTCCATTTGATTATTGTAAATCAGAAGAAACATACTTGGCAGTTGAAGACAGTGATAAGCAGTGTAACCATAACAGAAGTGGCTTACTATGCGGAAGATGCAGTGAAAACCTGAGCCTTGTATTGGGCAGCTCCCGCTGTTTGCAGTGCTCCAATTCTTATCTCTCACTCTTAGCTGCATTTGCTTTTGCTGGCATTGCACTAGTGGTCTTACTTCTGGTTCTGAGGCTGACAGTTGCAGCAGGAACCATGAATGGATTAATCTTCTATGCAAATATTTTACAGGTGAATTCGACAATATTCTTTCAACTTCAAAACAAGATTACAAGTGTTCCGATAGGGCTTATAGCTAAATTCTTTAGTGTCTTTATAGCCTGGCTAAACTTGGACCTGGGAATTGAAACTTGTTTCTACACTGGAATGGATGCTTATGCTAAAACATGGATACAGTTTGCATTTCCTCTCTATGTGTGGGCTCTTGTGGGTTTGATTATAGTCGGCAGCCACTACTCAGGAAGAGTGGCAAGTATATTTGGAAGCAATCCTATCGCAGTGTTGACCACACTCTTCCTGCTCTCATACGCCAAACTGCTTCGCACTATTGTTGCTGCGCTTTCTTTTACATCCCTTGAATATCCCAATAACTTACACATTGCAGTGTGGCTGTATGATGGGAATGTTAGATACCTCAGTGGCAAGCACATTCCACTCTTCACAGCTGGAATGATCTGCCTGATTTTCCTGTTTTTCCCCTACACAATGCTGCTGATTTTTAGCCAATGGCTCAAGGCCAAGTCACATTTAAAAATCTTTGCTTGCTTCAACAGTCGCTACATTAAACACTTCCTGGATGCCTACCATGCACCCTATACAAGCAAACACCGCTACTGGACTGGAGTGATGCTTCTTTTTCGCTTGGTTTTGTTTCTCGTTTCTGCACTCAATGTACTTGGAGATCCCAGTATCAACCTTCTTGCTATTGTGACTACGGCAATATTGATACCTCCTACTCTACTAGGTTGCAGAATCTACAGGTCATGGAGCCTTGGCCTCCTTGAATCATTCTCGATCATCAACCTGGCCATACTTTCTGTGGCCACTTTATACGTTCGTACCAGTGGAGGCAACCAGAATGCTGTTACAATCACCTCAGTTGGCATAGCTTTTGCAACCTTTACTGGGGTTGTCATCTACCACACTGTTCAGCAACTCAAAGGCACCAAGCTGTGGAGGAGAGTGTGCCTGAGGCACGATTACATGAGTGTCCCCCTGATTGATGTGGCCTCAGAACCTGATGATGATGACCCACCAGACCGTGTGTTCCTGTCAGGGTGCGCCCCAACCCAGACAATTGTTGATATACGTTTTTTACGAGAACAATGCATGGAGACAAACTGAACACATCAATACACACAAAATGAATTGCAGCAGCTACACTACTACTAAATACAAAATAACTATCAAATAATGCAGTGCAAGCTTGCATACACTTTTAATTTTTTTTTTAATGATCACACTACGTTTCAATTATAAAGTAATGAACAGCAAGCTAGCGCTGTTCACACACAACATAACATAATATTGTGTTAAACGTATTTTGTACTTCCCTCATGTGGCTATCATCCATACCCATTTAGACTTTTTTTGTTTGCACATTTGCATCAATTTCATAGTAATCCCTTTTTTACTTGACGCATATATAATTAAGTTGTAACATAATATGCAGATTTTTGTAGGCACCTGATTATTAATGGTGTTGCTTGTCTTTATGAGTATTAGCACAGTAATGCAGGGAATAGTCTCACAAGACCAACCACATTCTGCAATGTGGAATGTGGTCTGGCCCACAAGACTAGCTCGGGAATGGGGTACTAAAATGAACAAAATACTTTACTCTTCCCTATTGAGTGAATAGTCCACTTTAAAGTGATGCCAGAGAATGGAAATTCAAGTTTCAGCAGGCTGTGTATAAAAATATGCACTGTCAAATATTGAATTGCAACACATTAATTAACTACAGTGTAACAAACCAAACTCCCAATATCCTCATCCATCCAAGTTTTGGCGCTATTCAGCTCTTTTATCCTGATAGCCATCGAGCTTTATTAACACCATCACAATGCAGGGTGCTTCATTGACTGATGATTCAGATTGTGATTGTTGGTCCAACAGGTACAGGTAGCCCTACCTACTAGGTGGAGGCAACCAGAATGTTGTTACGTTGGCCTCAGTTGGCGTAGCTTTTACAACGTTTACTGGGGTTGTCATCTACCACTCTGTTCAACAACGCAAAGGCACTAGGCTGTGGAGGAAAGTGAGTGTGCCCCGGACTGATGTGGCCTCAGGACCTGAGGACCTACCGGATTGTGTGTTCATGTCAGGGTCTGCCCCAACCCAGACTGTGGTGGACTTACGCTTATTACGAGAATCATGCATGGCAACAGAGTGAACATAAATCAAAGGTGGCTGCAACAATATAACTACTACAACAGTATAAAATGACTTCTGCAAAAGATTCCCATTGTAAAATTAACTTGCCTTACACTGGTTCACTTTTTTTATCATCAGCACACAACATGATTATAGTGCATAGCTAGTGACAAGCATACAAAGTATTCATGCAATATAAAAAGTGTCAAACTGATACTGTTGTGATCAGCAGCAATCATTTTTAGATGACTTGTGTTTCCCTGTAGAAAACTAGGGAAGTTCTTTCTCTGACACATCTGCATTGCTGGTAAAGATTTAGAGTGGCATGGAGTATCCTGCAGCATGCACGTTGTACGTAGGGCAATCTAATTCCCACTATTGTGATTCTAGGCTCAGAAGATAGATAATCCTTTGTTAACGTTCACATGGGAACACTATAGAGCTGTAAAGCTGACCAAAACTTAGTGTTTGGTATAATAATATCCTCTATGCTGATCGCACTCCGAGGGGAATGGAACTATGTCTTTGTACTGTTTTGCCTATGAACAAAAAAGTTAGCTAGACAAACAGTGAGAAAAGATGTTAGCTATGCCACTATGAGCTGCTGTCAGGAGAGCTTTTTAAATATGTCTAGGCAGGTAGCAACAGAGTTTTATCATACACATAATGATTTAGTAGTTTTAAAGAAAAGAACTTATCCGAAGGACTGACTATTACAGCATTAAAAGCTTTCAGTTATAATGGACAATCATAGTAGTTCAGTAGCTAGAAGGAATATTACGTAGCTATATTTATCCAAAGGGAGGACACTGATATGACCATTACAGAATCAAGAGCTTCTATCCACCATGCGTAGCAATTTTACCTCTGCAAGTTTGTTTTCAGTTATGTCAATTTCATCATCTGTCATGCAAGTAACCCTTTCACCGGTAGAGACCTGCTTCCATAAGGCCCATATGAATTATATGGCGTTTTTATTTTAGGTGTTAATACAAAGTATGGGATTTTGTTTTGTTTCTTTAGGCAGTAAAGTGGCCTATACCGGTGAAAGGGTTAATTACCATTGATTTAATCAAAACTACTGCTAACTATGCATGTATCCTATGAATAGGATACCATGGTACACTCAAGATAAATGTGAATACTTTATAGCCACTAAGTGGAAGTATGATGAGCATAAAGCTTTTACCCACCACTGGAAAAAAAACAACTTAAGTGCATTACAAGGAAAGTTGACAGGAAATCTAGCATTTCAGGTGCAGGGTAATATAGGATAGGAAATAAATTCCTTTAAAAAATCATGAAATTCTGCCCTACCCTATTCTACCCCGTACCTGAAATGCCAGATTTACTATCAAATTTCCTTGTAACACATTTTTTGGCTGTGCACTCCTAGTCTCGTGAGCCAGCCCCTCACTAGGATGAGCATGTATCCTGGACTGCTTATATACAATAGAAGAAGCAGTATAAACTTACTTACAATAGAAAAACTAGTAGCTATAAATAAAAGTCGTGTAGATTTGCCCCTAAAGATGGAGATCTGTGTATTGAATAGTAAGTGGGGACTAAAAGTACTAAGAACTTGAAGACAGCCAGCAGGTCGTCACAATAGTTAGGTGATCATAGACGTTGTAGCGAGCACCTAACTATTGTGAAGACCTGCTGCCTGTCTTCAACTGCTGTATTCGGTTTGTGTCATGCTGAATTAGTAGCCATTCTAGATACGCTCATTTTCACAGATTGTTAGGGCTAACTTATTTGCATTGGTCGACTCAATGTACAGCGTGCTTGAATAAAGGAATATGTTTATACTATTATTTTATTGGTATAAAAAAAAACATGTATTGCACATGCAAGACCCAGGAAACGAGGACCTGCTGAATACTAGTCAGATGCTCTTACCAGTAAGCTACTGGAGCCCCTTGGCAGAGGAGCAGTAGGCAAGCTTTATAAAGCCACTAAATCTGCTAGTAGCACTTACCAGTTCCAACTGTAATGACTCTCTTATTAGGCCTCTCCTCCCATCCCCTTAGCTATGTGCTCTTCTACTAACAACTCTAAAATCTGCCAGTAGTTGGACACTCTGCTAATGTCTCATAAGCTAATGGGCACTCTGCTAATGGCTCTTCAACTAATGGGCACTCTGCTAGTGGCTCTTCAACTAATGGAAACTCTGCTAGTGTCTCATAAGCTAATGGACACTCTGCTAGTGGCTCTTCACCTAATGGGCACTCTGCTAGTGGCTCTTCAACTAATGGAAACTCTGCTAGTGTCTCATAAGCTAATGGACAATCTGCTAGTGGCTCTTCACCTAATGGGCACTCTGCTAGTGCCTTTTCAACTAATGGAAACTCTGCTAGTGTCTCATAAGCTAATGGACACTCTGCTAGTGGCTCTTCACCTAATGGGCACTCTGCTAGTGGCTCTTCAACTAATGGACACTCTGCTAATGTCTCATAAGGTAATGGACACTCTGCTAGTGGCTCTTCAACTAATGGAAACTCTGCTAGTGGCTCTTCAGCTAATTAACTCCAATACCTTTAGTTATATTGTACTATAATATTGCATCTTCATTTGTGTGTTGTACATATTATTATTATTAATAATAATAATAATGACCTCTGCTAGTGGCTCTTTAACTAATGGATAATCTGCTATGGCTCTTTAGCTATTGGAAACTGTGCTAGTGGCTGTTCAACTAATGGACACTGCTAGTGGTTCTTAGCTGCGTAACTCTGTCAAATTTAAACTGGTCCTGCTACTGGAGTGAAAAAAAAAAACACAGTAAGATCTCTTTAGAACACATGCGTAGCTCCATCTCTTCCAATCTTCAAGTTAACTCGGATTTACCTATAGGTTAATCTCCATATAATACACAAATGTGACATCTTAATCTAGATAACCAAACTCTACTAAAACCCTATATACCATATATTAGACTCCACTCTCAATGACTGACTCACTAGTCCAGCATGTACACTTTTGTCAGTTCCACCATCAGTAATGCCTGTCCTAAGCCTGTCCGGGTAATTGCAATTCAAGGTACTTATAGCCAGTTATCCAATGGGATTTTATAATGTGGAAAAGTATTTGGCCGCTAGCCTTCACACGAGTGTTCCAGTATAATACTTGCTACCCACAACAGCATATTATTATATAGTACTTACTACCTCACCTTTATTCAAGTAATAATTTTTTGCATTTTATTAAGTAGTTGCACTATCTGCTATCACATGCAGTTGTCAGGATTAATTCCACCATCCATCTAGATGTGGTTGAATTCCTAGTGTTATATCTTGGTTGATTTAACCCTTTACCATCCATAAGAAACAGCTTAAAGCAGCAGAATTGCCTGTACTAAGTATTAACACCTAATATTAAAACCCCCATATAAATTCATATGGGCTTATGGGAGCTCATGACGCATATATGCGTCATTGGTTGGTAAAGAGTTAATACACAAACCTTAATATCATTAGGACAGGTCCCTCTATGTATTTTTCTGGAGAATGCTAGTAACGACCTTTCTCTGATACATATGCATTGTTGGGAAAAATGTAGAGTGGCATGGAGTAGCTATTCCACAGCATGTGGTATATTATAGACCATTCTCATTTCCACTATATATTGTGGTGCTAGGCTAAAAAGTCACATAATCCTTTTTTAACCTTTACATGGGAACACTAAGAGCTATATAGCTGACCAAATTGTAGTGTTAGTGAAAAAGCTATCCTCAACATATATTCATTGTACCCCAAGGGAAATGGAACTTAGTCCTTGTACTGTTTTGTCTGGGAACTAAAAGGTTTAGCTAGCCAAACAGTGCGAAATGACGCTAGCTCTGCCACTATTAGCTACCGTCGGGAGAGCTTTTAAAAAATTAATATGTCCAGACATGTATATGAACAAAGATATCACACAGACTTAATGGTTAGTAGCTGAAAAGGAATCACAAAGGGAGGAGCATTGATATGACTATTGCAGCATTAGGAGCTTTCAGGCCACCATGTGTAACAATTACAACTCTGTTTTCCAGTTATGTCCTAGTCTTGCCTTAAGTATCATGTGAGAAATGACGCTAGCTATGCCAATATTAGCTACGGTCAGGAGAGCTTTTAATTTATGTCTATATATGGCAGGTAGGAACAAAGTTATATCACAGACATCATAGTTTAGTAGCTTTAAAGAAAGGAATGTATCCAATGGGAGGGACACTGATATGACTATTTCAGCATTAGCTATGAGCTTTCTGGCCAACATGTGTAGCAAAGGTTATTTTTAGGTACAAAACCATCAATATATTATTTGCACTACTTGTAGCCAAGCAGGTATCTTATGGATACACTCAGGATATAATATTATAATTATGCATGTGTATACTTGATAGCCATCATATGGAAGTAGCTACGATGTGGATAAAGTTTTTACCCACTTCTAGTAATCCTCACATCCTCACTGCTTCTGCCTGAGTATGACTTCCGATGAAGAGCCAGTATTGTAACATAAAAGTTTTAAGAAATATCTCTAAAGATGATACTCGTATTCAATAGCAAGTGAGGACTGAGAACTTCAAAACAGGCAGCAAGTCTTCACAATAATTATTTCAGTGATTATAGACGTTGTAGCATGCTTAACTGCTTGCCGTTTATGAAATCTTTCCCACTAGCTGTATCCGGTTTGTGTCATGCAGCAGCATGTCTGTGTTGCAATGCACCACATTCCAGTGTGACCAACACTAACGTAGTAAGCTACCTTATATAAAATGCTTATATATAAGCTGGAATTTCCAAGCTGGAACAGTGTAGTGTTAGTGTGGTGCAGAACTCCTGTATAAAGTACGTATTTCCTTTTCCCTTTAATCTCTCTTGAAGGTTTCACAACCACTGAATGTTGCACCAACACAGAATGAACAGCTCCACTAATACTCTTACTGTGCTGCTGAAATAGTAGCACTTAGTAATACCATACCACCACCCATCTAGGTACAATCATTTTTGGCGCTATCTTTTTTGCATTAGTTGATGCAATGTAGTAATACAGCATTACAGAATTATGACTTCCAAACACAATTGTAATGTTAACTCATTGGTACAAAGAGCATACATTGCACATGTAAGGTGATACATACAAAGTGATTACAGATGAATTGAGCAAAAAAGTAATGAACAGTTTACAGCGCACTCACTGGTAGTTGTATTAACAGCGAATCATCACCCACCCGCTACTTATCAGAACCTTCAGAGAGCAGTAAATCTTCCACAAAACCAAAAAACATGGCAGTAAACTCCCTTACATTATCATATACAGGACTGAGATCGTCTGTTGAGGCTGCTTGAATAGCATCGACAAAAGTTATATGCTGAGATTCTGTGCTTCCGGCCTCAAGGCCGACTTGTTTCAGCTTCTCCATGGCATCACCCATTTCCACTCTCCAGTACGTTTCTAGGCTTTCAGACATATGAGCAATATATACATCCAGGCTGTGCCGCAATGCGCTCTCTGCTTTGTGTAAATCACTAACAAGAACCGCGCAGTCTGTGGCCTCGTGTGTTATAGAGTCGTTGCAGCCAGCTCCATTCTTCCACTCCTGCTGATATGTAATCCCAGCAACTGATGAACACCTGCACTTTTCAGGTCCATGGTTGAAAGTTGTACACGAATATTTCTCATCAATGACTGCTAAAGTAGGCGTGGGGAAAGAGGAACTGTGTCGATTAATGATTTGAGCTACAGCTGCAACATACCAGTTGTAGGACATAATGGATAAGCTCTTTATTGCCTCCTTAAAATCGTTACTGTAATCAGTTAGCACGAAAAGCTCCATCAATGCTGCCATGTGAAGGTCAACATAGGTCCTGGTTAGCGGGAGAAGCTGCTCAAATGTCTCATAGTTAGGATTACCAGGAAGGAATGTTGGTTGGTTTAAAATGAGCTGTATGTTCAATTTCCACAATGACTTCTTCTTTGCATCAGCACCGTGCAAACTGTAGATGTTTGCTGCTTGCAGTAGATAACTGTGTAAGGATTGAGTCTTTAACTCAAAATCGTGCTGGTCAACGTTTGCACCAACGTACTCTTTCAGATCAGAAACAGTTTGGCGAATATCTGCAATCAGCCTGTTGACAGAAGTCTCCAGCTCATGGAGGTCATCTGCTGTGGGATCCGTCTGACCAGAAATGGTGCCAAAGAATGTGCTGAAATCGAAATCTGCCTCTGGATCAGCTCCTAGTATGCCTGACATAATACTTAGGGCATTTCTGCTGAATTGAAAAGAAATATCTGCAGCCAAAGTCCTTTCCAGTTTGGCGATCACTTCTCCTGGTGGACCCTGGTATGGATGAAATTTGCAGTCAGTTTTGTAGGCCCAGCACTGTGGAGGTTCCAGTGCCAGTAGTAGACAAATGGTGATCAATATGGTTCCACTGGCCATTGTTATTCACTTGTCCCTGACTATATACAAACACTGAATGAAAGTGCCTCTTTTATGCTGACATCTGGAGCAGTAGCGTCACACCTATTATGACTGAATAAAATCTATCCTTTCAGATTTGCTAATGGTGTTATGGGTAGCAAGTAATGGCACACCAGTCTTTATACTAATGGTTATATTTGTCTGGGAACTAAGAGTGGAGCTATATATCATAATGGTTTGACAGCCTAAATAAAAGAAATTGCCAAAAGGAGGAGTACTGATATGATTATTACAGCACTAAGACTTTTCAGGCCACCACCATTATTGCCGTTGTGGGTAGCAAGTAATGGCACACTCAGGAAAGGAACTTTGTCCATGCACTAATCAACCTGTATTGTCTGAGAACAAAATGGGTACTATAGCTATAGAGCCAAGCAGTGAGAAATGCCACTAATAGCTACTCAGATGGGACAGCATATAGAATCTGTCCAGGCATGCAAGAACAAAGTTATATCATAATGGTTTGACAGCCTCAATGAAAGAAATTGCCAAAAGGAGGAGTACTGATATGACTATTACAGCACTAAGACCTTTCAGGCCACCACCATTATTGCTGTTGTGGGTAGCAAGTAATGGCACACTCAGGAAAGGAACTTTGTCAATGCACTAATCAACCTGTATTGTCTGAGAACAAAATGGGTACATGTACTAGCTATAGCTATAGAGCCAAGCAGTGAGAAATGCCTCTAATAACTACTCAGACGGGACAGTATATAAAATCTGTCCAGGCATGCAGGAACAAAGTTATATCATAATGGTTTGACAGCCTCAATGAAAGAAATTGCCAAAAGGAGGAGTACTGATATGACTATTACAGCACTAAGACCTTTCAGGCCACCACCATAATTGCTGTTGTGGGTAGCAAGTAATGGCACACTCAGGAAAGGAACTTTGTCCATGCACTAATCAACCTGTATTGTCTGAGTACAAATGGGTACTAGCTATAGCTATAGAACCAAGCAGTGAGAAATGATGATATGCCACTAATAGCTACTCAGACGGGACAGCATATAAAATCTGTTCAGGCATGCAGTAACAAAGTTATATATCTAGGCAAACAGTGGTTATGACTGTGTAACAATCTCAATTCTATAATTATGTCATTTTTTCAGTTATGTCTTCTTTGTATTTTTTGATACAATGTGCTGCAGTGTGTTTGAATACAGTAACACAAACACGCATTAATTAACACTTCAGAACACGTTAACAAAAACATGCATTGCAAGGCGACATAGCAAAGTGATCGCAAATGAAATGAACAATAGAAATAGCAAACACCTTTTAGTTCCCAGTACAAGGACAAAGTTCCATTCCCTTTGGAGTACAGTGAGTACAGAGGATAACTTTTTGCCAACACTAAGTTTTGGACAGCTTTATAGCTCTTAGTGTTCCCATGTGAAGGTTAACAAAGGATCATGTGGCCTAGAAGTAATTTGTCATAATTAGAATGTCCTATGATAAACTATACCCTCAATGCAGATGTGTCAGAAGAAAAAATTTAATGGCTTTCTCCAGATCTATAGAAAAACAAAGATGAAGCTGTCCTAATGATATAGCTACATTAAATCTACCAAATGAGACACCGTAAACTCTAGAGTATATGTACCGGTGCTTCCATTCGGAGATTGTACATTTTCGATGAGTGGATTTTGTGGACTACTTATATAATCATGGGATACGTTTCAATGGGATAAAAGTCACGTTAGTCTAATCGCATGCACACAAAACCCTTCAGTTTTGGTCTTGACAGTCAACTTTTTCAACTTCATTTTACCCTGTGATTGTCACAGCGCTGTTCTTACATGAATCACTGAGTGGTCATTCTGTGCTCTGTTAACTCTTTACCAACCAATGACGCATATATGCGTCATGAGCTCCCATAAGCCCATATGAATTTATATGGGGGTTTTAATACTAGGCGTTAATACTTTGTACAGGCTTTTCTGCTTCTTTAGGCTGTTTCTTATGGTTGGTAAAGGGTTAAGTGCATACGCACAAGGTAGTTCTATACCCCCACTGACAGCCCATACTCCTTTTGATGCAGACTCAGGTGTACCCGTCACACATGCACTATTTATAGATCCTTAGTTGTCTGATGGTTACTTATCTTTGTACGAATACTGCTATTCAGAAACTGGTTTAATGTGTACTCATATTTATAGGGTACTTATTTTTGATGAGTGCTGAAGAGTGTATAGAAATTTGTAATTATTATGAGCAATGTTTTTAATAGAGACCACTGTAATGGACAGCAGCAATTACAATTCAAAAGTACTTGTAGCCATTTATCCTATGGGTTTTATATTGTGGAAAAATACTTGGTCACTAACCATCACTGCTACCCACAACAGCTTATGCTGTCACACCCTTATTGCGTATGCATAGTTACGTGAATGATGATGGAACATGCGGACACAAGTGCTTAACAGACTTTTAGATCAACGGTTGTGATTTGTTATACAGTTTTAATGCTCTAAATGCTGACATAGACATACCAGTGTTCCTCCCTTTGGATGAGACACACTTACTTTCCTTGAGGGTAGCAAAATTACATATTTGTACTTCATTCAGTCATAACAGTTTTTGCACTGTTGCCCCAGTTGTCAATATAAAAGCAGCACATTTCAGTGAGTGTTTCCACAAACAGTGGCAAGTGAATAATGGCGTCCATTGCCAGTGGAACGATACTGATCTCTATTTGTCTTCTACTAGCACTGAGGCTTTCACAGTGCCAGGCCTACAGCACTGACTGTGCATTCCATCCATACCAGGGTCCACCAGGTGAAGTAATCCTCAAATTCACTCCGACTTTGCCCGCAAATCTTTCACTCCACTTCAGCACGAATTTGGTGAGTATTTGGGCAAATGTAGTTGGTGTTGTTCCAGGAGTTGGATCTGCTTTGGGTGCATTCTACGGCGTGATAGCTGATGTGACAGATCCCACAGCAGGTGACCTCAATAAACTCGTGGCTGGCGTCAACAAACTGATTGAAGGTGTTCGCACAACGATTACCGATCTGCAGAATTACATGGATGCAAAAATTAACCAGCACGATTTGGATTTAAAGATTCAAACCTTAAAAGGTCATTTAACGGCAGGAACACACTTGTTTCTGTACCATGATGCTGCGGAGAAGAAAAGGTCATTGGCGGCATTGAACGTCGACCTTCTGTCTAGCCAACCAACATTTCTTACAAATGATCCTAAGTATGTGACATTTGAGCAACTTCTCCCACTGACAAGGACCTTTGTTGGACTTCACATGGCAACATTGGTGGAACTGTTCAACATGACTAAGAGTCAGGATTACAGGAACGAGATAAAGAGTTTGTCCATTACAGCTTACAACTGGTATAAGTTAGCCGTACCTCAGGTCATCAAACAACACACATCCTTCTCCGAACCTGAGTGTTGGTCGGATAATGTGAAACATACTGCTTGTATCCCCGATTTCTCTACGTATACACGTCCACCAACATGCTATGGTTGTACAATGACTGGGGCGACATGTAAGCAAGATTGGCGAGATGGAGATGGTTGCCAGCAGTCTGTATCACATGGTGCTGAAAACTGCTTGCTTACTGTTAACGATGTACCCAATGCAAAAAATGCATTGGTGCCATTACGTGAGACATACTTCAAACAGAAGAGTACAAGCATAAAAACATACTGGAGAGTGGAGATGGGAGATGACATGGAGCAATTAAAACAACTTGGCATCAAGGCTGGAGCTACAGAATCTCAGTATACTACTCACGTTGATACTACACATGCAACTGGACATACTTCTACCTTTACAGAAAATCTTATTAAAGGAGGTCTTATTTTGCTTAAAAATTTTCTAGAATTTGCTGCTGCTGCTAAATAATTGTAATCTTGTATGCATACAACAAGCTGTCGGTATGCTATGCTCTTTTTTTCACTGCTTTGCAGGCTTGATTTTGTTTGCTAAGATAATATTATAATACCACTTTTGCATGCAAACTGAATATGTTCTTCTTTTTGTAATGCTATATCAAGATGGGTTTGTATTCACTTACACCAGTAAGTAAATTCTTTGCTCTTGCTTATCAGTGAAAGGGTTATACATACTGGAGTACTTAGGTGCAATAGAGTGCAGAGATACTCTAAATAAAAATGTCATTTTTAAATGAAAGAATCACGCTAAATTGAATGTGTGAGCAGTAGAATATAGAGCAAGGCATACAATATACCATCTCAAACTGGACATAACTGGATACTAGCTTTTAGCTGACATTTGTTACACAGGTTGATTTAAAAGCTCTTAATGCATACATAGACAAGCCAGTGTCCCTCCCTTTGGATGAGACATAAACTCGAGGGTTTACGTCTGGGTTATAACAGGACTGGACATGCAGTTTAAAGCTCATTCTGCAGTGAAAGTCATAACCACTGTTTGCCTAGATATATAACTTTGTTACTGCATGCCTGGACAGATTTTATATGCTGTCCCGTCTGAGTAGCTATTAGAGGCATATCATCATTTCTCACTGCTTGGCTCTATAGCTATAGCTAGTACCCATTTGTACTCAGAAATTACAGGTTGATTAGTGCATGGACAAAGTTCCTTTCCTGAGTGTGCCATTACTTGCTACCCACAACGGCAATTATGGTGGTGGCCTGAAAAGTCTTAGTGCCGTAATAGTCATATCAGTACTCCTCCTTTTGGCAATTTCTTTCATTGAGGCTGTCAAACCATTATGATATAACTTTGTTCCTGCATGCCTGGACAGATTTTATATGCTGTCCCGTCTGAGTAGCTATTAGTGGCATATCATCATTTCTCACTGCTTGGTTCTATAGCTATAGCTAGTACCCATTTGTACTCAGACAATACAGGTGTATTAGTGCATGGACAAAGTTCCTTTCCTGAGTGTGCCATTACTTGCTACCCACAACGGCAATTATGGTGGTGGCCTGAAAGGTCTTAGTGCTGTAATAGTCATATCAGTACTCCTCCTTTTGGCAATTTCTTTCATTGAGGCTGTCAAACCATTATGATATAACTTTGTTCCTGCATGCCTGGACAGATTTTATATGCTGTCCCGTCTGAGTAGCTATTAGAGGCATTTCTCACTGCTTGGTTCTATAGCTATAGCTAGTACCCATTTGTACTCAGACAATACAGGTTGATTAGTGCATGGACAAAGTTCCTTTCCTGAGTGTGCCATTACTTGCTACCCACAACGGCAATTATGGTGGTGGCCTGAAAGGTCTTAGTGCTGTAATAGTCATATCAGTACTCCTCCTTTTGGCAATTTCTTTCATTGAGGCTGTCAAACCATTATGATAAAAAGCACTTTGCCAAAAAGTGCAAAAACAAGTCATGTAGGGATGCACTTCCACCAAAAAACACTTCCCCAAAAACCAATGAAACAAGCGACAATGCACACCGCAATGCATGTGCAGACTACCCACACATCACATCGCAATGCATTTACTGCGTAGCTACCATCCCTACATCTTTCCAACCACACCCACCACAATCGTGTATATGTCATTGTGAGATGGGAATAGTGGTAGTGTAATTTGTAGGGAGGTCTATGTGGGTGTGTTTGGTAAAGTGTAGTCTTGTGTTGTCAACTTTGTTTAGTATGTTGTATGGTGGTTGATGTGGGTTGTGTTACGTTTGTTGAGCGTGTTGGTGGCAGTGTGGTGTTGTGAAGAATTGCTCTGCTTATTTGTGCTTGTGAATGTGGAATTTGTGGAGTGAAGTGCATTTTGATGGGAGTACAGTGTTGTTCCTGTGAAAGTTTGGGTTCATTGTAGTGTGGGCTGGGTGTTGTGTTTTACAATTGTGATGTAATGATTGAGGATAAGGATGTAAGGGTGTAGTTGTTGGATGGAGGCGAGGTGGCGTGGTTGATGATTATGGATGGCTGTGTGCGTTGAAGGAAGTATTGGGTGTGCAGTTTGGTATGGGGGCATGGTACGGATTGTGGTGGGTGTGGTTGGAAAGATGTAGGGATGGTAGCTACGCGGTAAATGCATTGCGATGTGATGTGTGGGTATAGTCTGCACATGCATTGCGGTGTGCATTGTCGCTTGTTTCATTGGTTTTTGGGGAAGTGTTTTTTGGTGGAAGTGCATCCCTACATGACTTGTTTTTGCACTTTTTGGCAAAGTGCTTTTTCTGTAACTTGTTTTGGGATGTTTTTTGGAGGTGGCAACAAATGTGTAAGTGTAAATGTGTGTGGTGGATGGTGTTGGAATGGAACGTGTTTGAGGATGTTGTGTGTAGTAGGATTTCAATTTGTACTCCAGTTGGCATCAGGAAGGCCTTTGCCTGAATGTGTATGGGGGGATGGTACTTTGCATGCAGTATGCCTAATTATTTAAGGGCAAGATGGTAAAGGCAGTTACCAGGGCAGCTTTTCGTGCTAGCTAGAGCGGAAAGAAAAGGGCAGCCACACGTGCCAGTTACATAGCTGACCATGACAAGAGACCTTGTAATTTCAAGACCAGCAATCACATGAAGGAATGCAAGACCCTTGCTTTCATGCACTTTCACTCTTCCACTCGAGTCTGGACGTGGTATACATGATTTCCAAGGCTTTCCTGCCCGTGATCGTATTCTCCATAGCAAGTGAACAACAGTAGCTCATGATACAAACAGAACTCCACCGCTCGAACACCCCCTCACTTAGCTACCCTACTATTAAATCATCATCCCATTCTTAAACAGTACCTATGGCCAGAAGCCGTTTGGACTTGGGTCAACCAACCTAACTTTATAATCAGCCATGCGATTAAGTGTATTTTAGCTAAAAAATCTTGTAACTTACGCACTGATGAACCTGGAGATGCAGCTCAGCAGCTGGCACGATCAAAGGTAGGCGTTAAATAGACGAACACGCGAAGTCGGAACGGAACGGAACGGAACAGTTGTCATTAAATGGCGTGGAACGGCAAGCGTCCATTCAAGAGTACTCGTGAATCACTGCTGAACCTATTCGATTTCTTTGAAAAAGTTATGATGCGAGTGCAATACCCCAGAGAATTACCAGCCTTTTCGCGCTTGAATTATTGTGATCGCGTTAGCCATTATCGTGCTAGCCTGGCTGAAGAAGAAGAAGCAGAAGCAGAAGAAGATGTACTAATACGCCCCGCCCCCCCAATGTGTCGACTTGCCGGTCTGGTACTCCAGCGAAGGTTTCTAGCAACGCCAACAGTCTTGTTGCTGATAAAAACACTTGAGATGTCATTGTATGGCTCATAAAAGCCTATGACTATAATCAGAGCCGAGTTCTGAACGTATGATTTTGTACGCGTTATATAGGGCCGCCATTTTTTTCCGTGCCATCCCTACATATGGAGTACTACCGTACTCCATGATAAATTTGTTCCTGCATGCCTGGACAGATTTTATATGCTGTCCCGTCTGAGTAGCTATTAGAGGCATTTCTCACTGCTTGGTTCTATAGCTATAGCTAGTACCCATTAATTTTGTACTCAGACAATACAGGTTGATTAGTGCATGGACAAAGTTCCTTTCCGGAGTGTGCCATTACTTGCTACCCACAACGGCAATTATGGTGGTGGCCTGGCTCCTACTTTTGGCAATTTCTTTCATTGAGGCTGACAAAGCTGTTATAGCATGCCTGGACAGATTTCAAAAACTCTCACATCAGTACCTATTAGTGGCATATAACCATTTCTCACTTTTTGGCAAAGTAGCTGTATAGTTCCCTTTTACGGAAGCCCAGGGCGGACATCCAACTTCCACTCTCCACCTTCCATTTTCTCCTTCTGTGATAATATTTTCAATTTTCTATTTAATTTTTCCTACTTCAATTTTCCATTTTGCATATTCCACTCTTTACAATGCATTTTGCCGGCCTAGATTCCTGCAGTGGTAGAAATATTGTCTGGTGGCCATTCAACCAACAACCAACGCCAGCACTGAACAGCATTTTATCATAGAACGAGACTATACTGTCAAAATTAATACACAATAAATTGACTAGACTAGAAGTTGTTAACCCTGCCCATGCGGGAGTGAGGCTACAGTACACATTCTGCCAGGCAAACACATTGAGTCCACGTGTCTGTTCCTGCTCTAGTGGGTCCATCGCATGCTCTACGGCCCCAATTAAAAGCGCTGTAAGCAACAAAACAAATTATTGCGGAAAATTTGCTAAGCACTCTTAGTTCGAAAGCTATAATGGACTCTGGCAAACAGTTCAGCTGGATCTAGGAAATACCGTGCACTGTTTTGCTGTGCAATGTCATGTGTTCTGAAATAAGCTATGCACAAAGTCATGTAGAGCATGCATTCACTTAGTTTCTTTCCTCTTTTTTTTTTGCAGTTTCGGATTTCGGGTTAGAGTAGTGTTTCAAGCCCTTTGAATACAATAACAATAATTATGACAACAAATTAAATATCAGCTGGAGTAATGACACACAACAAAAGCTTCACTGTATGAATCAACAAAACGATCGACAAAACTCCACAAAAAATAAAGAAACAAATCAAAACAAGAGTACAGCAAGTTAATCTGATGCACAAAATTAATAATATTGGAGAAAATGAATGAAATGCAAGCAGTTTATCAGTTGTCGGAAAGTGTGCTATATTTGTTGGTGAGTTTCAAGCCGGCATAACCAGTGTCCACAGTTCTCGTTGCTCTGGAACTTCTAACTTCTTTGAAATCCTTTTCCTTCTGTACTTCGCTGGACTTCTGACTGCTCAGTGTAGTGTGAAAACCATGGCAAGAAAAAGAAACAAAGTAAATACTCGCTCATAATTTAGAATCCCGAGAACCACAGTGGGCTAACCCAACTTTGAGTACTGAAATTACATACATACACAAAGAAAACAGTACGCATACTTGTACCACAGTTGTAAGTCACTTGAAAGGCACCAGACCCTATAGTGTACAAACCCCATGTACAGTAACTAGGTGGTGCCTTTCAAGCTAGGGTACATCCATGTACCCTACAGGGATGTTTTATTGCAATGTTCATGTGGAAATTTAGTTTTTCCAGGAAGTGCCTACATGATTACTACAACTTCACGTCCTGTGTGAATCGCGTTAAGCACTCCTCAGGAATTCAATCAGTAGCAGCCTGGAATTTCCTGTACCGCCTATCTAAGCCACGTGGTAACTTTTAGCAATCTTTGTGTATGAAAATGGTGGAAGTGCCGTGAAAATCGGTTGGGGCTAGCCCGAGTTATGCGGCGATCTTATAGCGCCCTCAATTTTAGTACGGTTTATAGCGAAGCCCGTGGTCTGCAGCTAAAACTTCTGCTAGAGATGGACCCTGGAAGACTGTTTGGGCGAGAGATGGGGCTAGCTGCCCCCGGTGGTCCTGAGCTGTGCTACCTTTTTTACGGAGATATGAAGTGCCCAAGTGACAGCATAATCTGGCGTTTAATTCTTGCGTGAAGCAATGAAACAACCAAGAGGTATGACAGTAATGGAGCCCCAAGTGGCTCAAGTAGGCCTATGAATAAACTGTTTGTACGGTATTTATTTCCTAGAGCAAGGTCAGCCTATAAAACCCAGCTAACACTTAGTTTATAGTGACTGTACTGAGCTCAGGGCTGAAGATACTCTTCAGCCGCATGATTGACAGACAGGTAGTCTGTAGATAATAGAGTAGAAGTACTCTATTATCTATGGGTAGACTAATGACATGCATGAAAGAAAAATCACTCCTCAATCTTTCGCCTCTTAATAGGAGGCCGTTTGATGTTCATGGGTGCAATGTGGAGAAACTGGAAGACGCCCGAGGCTGTGGGACACGGACGAACTTCGTAGGCTATTGGGATAGTTGAGTGTGTTTCTTGTGTATTATATCTGTACATGTATATACCTGGCCACCTGTCCTGATTTGAAGAATGTTGAGTTTTCGGGGCTGGTTGCCATGGACCTCCTAGTGAGGCTAGACTGGAGTTTCCTCCTTATGGGTGTGAGAGGCACACTGAGGGGTCTCTGCAAGACATCACCCGCACCTCTGAAGGTGAACGTGTCATAGTTGTCTGCATGATAATTTGCAACCTTTACCACTTGGTTACACTCTCTGCACTCAGTCTGAAGGCCCCCCGCAAGCTTCAATACCAGAGTGGGTCCTGACTAGCCTCGAACCCAGCCGTCCCAGCTTTTTTTCGCTTGCAGGAAGAAAAAGCGGAACGCCTGGGAACACTTATCACGTGATAATACGTAACTTTAATTGAACGTGGGCAGGAGTAACCGTAAGCGATAAGCTGATTTTAGCGCGCTTTGCCCGGGTTTCTGGACAGCGAAGTATTCGCGCTTTACAGCTACAGATGAGAGTGCCACAACTACGAATCGACTCAACAGGTTACGTGAACAAGCTCCAGCGTCTCCAGAGGCGGTACTTCTCCAAATTGGCGACCACGTTGCATGACGTCATTGTTCTATTTTTAGTGATGTCATATTTTTACAATGTAGTATGGTTTACCGGTGCTGCTGTCCTTACAGGCAGCTCAGTGTGTTTAGTTATCTTGTTAGCTGTGCGAGAGGCTAGCTATATAGTACGCGTGCATGCATGACGAGCGTATTAGTGACGAGAACGGTACTATACCGGTCATAATCTCGCGAGCCAGACGGTCAGTAGAGAACGGATCTTTTGCAACGCCTTCGTGGGTCCAGCATCTTGTATGAGTGATAAAGGTATGTCTTTCTTACAGAAACACATGAAATTGTGCGCTGTTAGTGAGCGTACGAGTAGTGCCCGTTTGCGTGGGCAAGCTGAGCTCGGTTGCCATCTTGCGGCTGTGCGCCCCACGCGCAATTAAGTCGGTTCTACCCTTGGTTCTACCTTTACGTCATATCACGTGATAAGTGTTCCCAGGCGTTCCGCTTTTTCTTCCTGCAAGCGAAAATAAGCTGGGACGGCTGGGTTCGAGGCTAGGTCCTGACCGAATCGTGGAAAATGTGTGCGGGTGGTCTCCGTAGCAACATGGACACGAGAGAGTATTGGCCACCTTCAGCCGCTCGCAACAGCAGTCGGCACAGACAATGGAGGCACTAGTAGTGAGCTCTAGGGGTAACCGGTGAGTCGCCATCGGCTGGCTACTACTGCTAGCACTGGGGAAGAACGATGGGGGTGCAATAGACCTGATGTGTCTATTTGCTGATTGGCAACTCACTTCAGCTGAATCACCACACTTCTTCCTGCCCCCTCCTCTCTGCACCGAGGCCGTGTGATTGCAGACGCTCCACTCGTCATCGGTATGGCTCCCCCATCCATCAAATTTTACCAGCCTGGGAGTGTATTGCCTGCCTTCTTCTGCCTTCTTAATGCTGTTGTAAATGATGTTGGGGCATTTGTGGCAGAAGTTCTCTGACCGAATGGACTGTCGCCTTTTAGCAAGTCAATGCCAAACACCGTCATCAAATTTTTGGCATTCTTAGGCTCAGGGCACTCATAGTGTACACTGAATGCCCATGCTAGAGACTCCCCACAGCCCCTGCAGACCTGCAGCATGCTGGTATGGTGGTATGGTATGGTGCATTCATGGCTAGTCTGGAATGAATTATAGCATACTTATGTTCTAGTTTGTATCGGGAATGTATGCTCAAATTTTAAAATGAAGTGTGTTTTTTGCTTACACTTGTGTAGCCCACAGTCGTGTGTAAAAAAGGTAGCACAACTCAGGGTTCAACCTGCTGTGTTGACACAGCCTCCCAGATAGCGCTGCTGAAGGGTTGTACTTCTGGGGAAGTCCTGTTGCCAATTTACAGACCGCTTTGTAGGAAGCACTTTAACCGATTATACGCGATAGACGCGTTAAATTGCGTTAACCGTGATAGACGCATATATGCGTCATTGTCAACGGTATTACCTTTACTGTGCTGTACTGGAAGCGCGAGGAGCTAAGAGCGAGCGGACACTTGTAGGTCTTTAGTACACTTCCTGAGGTACGTAATACTATGAATAGAATTATGGTAAGCATTGTTATGGATTCAGGATAGTAACTATAAAATTGTTCATAACAGCAACACTCCTATACTGCACAACAGCTAAAAATGAAAGCTAAAAAGAGCCCCTGCACATCTGTATCTTCAGTTCTGGATGCTGTTATGATGGAAGAGAATGAGGATGACTTGCAGGAAACCATGTTGGAGGGGGGGGGAGGGCAGTGGTGAACTGCTGTGAGCCTACAACAAGAGGAGAGATATAATGAAACTCATGCCCCAACACAGCTGGACACTCCAACATTCACTCAGAGCATCTCTGCACATACCAGGCTCTCTATCCCCTTATGAACAATCTATGGGAAACCCTACAAAAGCTTAAAAGCTTACTGTGCTCGTATACTTAGTCTCGGGTTCCAGGCGTTAAAAATTCGGGCTCACTACACAGGAAAAACTAAGCTTTTTTAGCGCTGCTACCATTATATATATTAGCAAGCCGCTTACACACACATGCCTACACCTAGGCCTAGCCATTACTTGTCCCTTCTATCACAAAGTGACAGAAAAATCCGAAAATGGCCAAGCATCGGTAGCTACCGCTAACAATAATAACTTACCGCGCGAGATGTAGCATGCTATCTTCGTCCAGAGTGGTGACAGCCAGGCGATCTTGGCGCCGTTGGAAAGCCCTGCCATCGCGCTTCACCATGGTACCTGGTTGCCTGTAGCGATCTTCCAGCGCTTAGCAGCTACAAACAGTTTTTGCCAACGAGGCAAAAAAACTATTTCCGCCATACGATTAATTTCGCTATACGGTATAGCCTCGCGAAATAATTCCCGCGTATAATCGGTTAACAGTACTCTACTGACTCTGTGGTCTATGAATATTTTGCATGCGCAGTACAGCAGAGATGGAGCAGCTGCTGCGTGGAAGTTTCCCCACACATGTCCACTGACACCGTGACATGTCAAGGTTGTCATAGTGTCTATAGTAACTTTATAATTTCATAGTTCGTCTTTGCAGTCCATCCTAAAAACTACTATGACACAGGTCCATCATCCTGGGATCATCTCGAGATGCAAACATGGCCCTGCATGTATGCAGTGTCTGACAATACCTATAGTGCATGTAGTGGTTATCCCAGGATCATCCCGGGATGGACACACACTCCTACCCCCCGTCAGAGCATCTGCGGATTCCCTAGTAACTGTGACTATCCCAGGATTATCCCAGGATGGACACACACTCCTACCCCCTCTGTCAGAGTATCCGCGAGTAACTGTGACTATCCCAGGATTATCCAGGGACGGACACACACTCCTACCCCCTCTGTCAGAGTATCCGCGGATTCCCTAGTAACTGTGGCTATCCCAGGATTATCCCGGGATGGACACACACTCCTACCCCCTCTGTCAGAGTATCGCGGATTCCCTAGTAACTGTGACTATCCCAGGATTATCCCGGGATGGACACATACTCCTACCCCCCCTGTCAGAGTATCTGCGGATTCCCTAGTAACTGTGACCATCCCAGGATCATCCCGGGACGGACACACACTTCTACCCTCTCTGTCAGAGTATCCGCGGATTCCCTAGTAACTGTGACTATCCAAGGATTATCCCGGGATGGACACACACTCCTACCCTCTCTGTCAGAGTATCTGCGGATTCCCTAGTAACTGTGACTATCCCAGGATCATCCCGGGATGGACACACACTCCTACCTCCTCTGTCAAGAGTATCCGCGGATTCCCTAGTAACTCTGGGATGGACACATACTCCTACCCTAAATTCCCGATACATGCACATTCACACTTTGTAATCTCATTCACAATAATGGCAAGTATGGTAACTACAGAGTATAATAATAGTTCTCAAAAAATGGCTATGTATGAAAACTTGTGGCTAAAGTGTGAAAGTGCTAGTTTGATTAATAATTGCTAGTTCCTCAAGAACTATACACAAAAAGTTCCTCAAGTGTTTGGAAAATCATCCTATGCCGATTTCTCTTTTGGTATTGTGCATTATTCACTCATATTTTAAGTATTTCTTTAGGTATACTGGCTGGCATTTGGCCATGTGGAACAATCTGTTTACTTGGGGAACTTTTTGGCGCTGAGTCAAAATCGTAAGTTTATGCCATGGTGCACACATTCATGTGTGAAAACGAGAGCAGCACATCTAATCTCAGCAAGTGTATGATCACTGATTTTGTTCGCAGCTAGGCCACCACGTATAATAGCTATCCATAATGACTACATTATATTACATGTTATGATTGTAGATTATTAATAACATGTCGTTATCTTGAACAGGAACATTGTGTTATGACGATGGATGCCACTTAAAGAAATTATGCCAGTAACACCACAAGAAAGGATCTGACAGAGACAACCTAGACAATGGCGTCCCTCAATATTGTAGTGGATAAGATGCATTTCAAGGGCCACGTCGATACATGGTGTCACCAGAACTGCAACCCTTATCATCTAAAAGAACTCGACAAGGTAGGCAGATAATCCAATATACTAGGTGAATGCAAACATTATGGGGCAAGTGTGAGCGACCCTCACCCGTTGCAGTGTGATCGGAGCTTGCTGGTCGACAGTCTGTAGACTGGCCTGCACATTTGGTGATTAGCTCTCCTATCTCTAGCCTTCCCCTCGTGTTACAGTAGCTTGTACTCTCGGCATTACCGAAGCCTGAATTTTCTCTCCCACTATAGCCTAGTGATAGTGCCTTTCTTGCTGCAGCCGCATAAGTGGGCAACCGTAGACCACGTGGAAACAGATTCGAATGTTATTATTACGGTACACTGTATGTGGACTGAAAATGTTGTTTTGGATCATGGATGCAAATAAGTGTACAATACACTTGCAGACCACTCTCAATTGAACACACTATATAGTGTGGGGCTCACCCACACTCCCCCAAATGCACATGTATTGTACATAGTATGTGTCTAGTGCTTATGTTGGGTACTTAAAGCAGCTAGTTTAAATGCTATTTTGGCTTTATGATGATGGACAGTGTGTACTCACCACATCCTGCTTGTTTCTTAAATTTTCAGGTTGACACGCAGATATGCGAACAGACATTTTCTTGGATGTCACGCTATGCCCGCATCACACGACACATGAACAGAGAACACTTCCTGTTTTACTTGCTCTACATTTCTGACTTGCATAACCAAAAGTTACAGTAATTCTGATTAACATTTTCATTCCAATTTGTCTACATATAATACAATACTACTCAGTACATGTAACCATCCTGAAATAGTCACAGTTACTAGGGAATCCGCGGATACTCTGACAGAGGGGGTAGGAGTGTGTACCCATCCCGGGATGATCCTGGGATAGTCACAGTTACTAGGGAATCTGCGGATACTCTGACAGAGGGGGTAGGAGTGTGTGTCCATCCCGGGATGATCCTGGGATAGTCACAGTTACTAGGGAATCCGCGGATACTCTGACAGAGGGGGTAGGAGTGTGTGTCCATCCCGGGATGATCCTGGGATAGTCACAGTTACTAGGGAATCTGTGGATACTCTGACAGAGGGGGTAGGAGTGTGTGTCCATCCCGGGATGATCCTGGGATAGTCACAGTTACTAGGGAATCCGCGGATACTCTGACAGAGGGGGTAGGAGTGTGTGTCCATCCCGGGATGATCCTGGGATAGTCACAGTTACTAGGGAATCTGCGGATACTCTGACAGAGGGGGTAGGAGTGTGTGCCCATCCCGGGATGATCCTGGGATAGCCACAGTTACTAGGGAATCCGCGGATACTCTGACAGAGGGGGTAGGAGTGTGTGTCCATCCCGGGATGATCCTGGGATAGTCACAGTTACTAGGGAATCCGCGGATACTCTGACAGAGGGGGTAGGAGTGTGTGTCCATCCCGGGATGATCCTTGGATAGTCACAGTTACTAGGGAATCTGCGGATACTCTGACAGAGGGGGTAGGAGTGTGTGTCCATCCCGGGATGATCCTGGGATAGTCACAGTTACTAGGGAATCCGCGGATACTCTGACAGAGGGGGTAGAAGTGTGTGTCCGTCCCGGGATAATCCTGGGATAGTCACAGTTACTAGGGAATCCGCGGATACTCTGACAGAGGGGGTAGAAGTGTGTGTCCGTCCCGGGATAATCCTGGGATAGTCACAATTACTAGGGAATCCACGGATACTCTGACAGAGGGGGTAGGAGTGTGTGTCCGTCCCGGGATAATCCTGGGATAGTCACAGTTACTAGGGAATCTGCGGATACTCTGACAGAGGGGGTAGGAGTGTGTGTCCATCCTGGGATAATCCTGGGATAGTCACAGTTACTAGGGAATCCATGGATACTCTGTCAGGGGTGGTAGGAGAGTGTGTCCATCCCGTGGGATAGTCACAGTTACTAGGGAATCCACGGATACTCTGACAGAGGGGGTAGGAGCATGTGTCCATCCTGGGATAATCCTGGGATAGTCACAGTTACTAGGGAATCCGCGGATACTCTGACAGAGGGGGTAGGAGTGTGTGTCCATCCTGGGATAATCCTGGGATAGTCACAGTTACTAGGGAATCCACGGATATTCTGACAGAGGGGGTAGGAGTGTGTGTCCATCCTGGGATAATCCTGGGATAGTCACAGTTACTAGGGAATCCACGGATACTCTGACAGAGGGGGTAGGAGTGTGTCCATCCTGGGATAAACCTGGGATAAACCTGGGATAGTCACAGTTGATAATAAGCACTTGGCTGGAAAGGGTGTATAGAAATATGAAGTTACTTTGGACACTAGACAACCTTTGACATGTCACGGCGTCATTGGACATCCCTCTCAGCAATGTTGTTATCGTTAATATCTATTAAAACCGGTATACTTTCCTCTCCCACTGAGGGAGGAATCTCAACACGAAGATTAAATACCACTGTATAGTCAACACCACCTAAGGACAGGAGAGAAATCTGTAATTGGTCAGACTACTTATTAGTTACTACCTATTGATCAGATATACATTTTAGGAACTTACTTGTAGCTACATTTGCGACTGAGAGTTGATGAGTGCTGAATAGTACCACAACAGCCTTAGAGGTGGGAGTTCTTCTCACTACCTCAAACTGTACTGCTTCATCTGCTTCATTAATAGTATATATGACAGGGTGAAACTCTACAATGACCACTGGAATAAGAACAACAAAGAATCACAGTAATAGAATGCACGGTGTTGACTAGCTCTTATGAAATTGTTACAGACAGCTTCCAAATTATACACAATGCATAGTATCCACTATCAAGATTCTGAAATCACAACTTTACCTATAAGTAGTAACTAGGTAATAATTATGTCCATTTCCAGGAATATTTATGCCCTCATCGCAAGAAAAGTAGATATGTTGTTAGCAAGGAGCATATTTTATATGGTATTCTCTTCATTGCTACATTGAATTTTCAAAGTACACAAAAGTTCCAAAAGTATGTTGTATCCATGACAAAGCTCAATTACTGTGTAATTTTTGTTCTGTAATGTACAACTTGCAAAGTTCCCTTGCAGTGGAAGAGCTGTTTAAACATCCTCATCTGTAGATAACTAAATTCATAGCTTTACAGCTATACTTACTGTCATTATCAATGATGGTGATAGTAGATGGTGGACCTGGTACCACAACGGGGTCATGCACTGTGATCTCTACGATAAACTGTTCATCTCCCTCCATCACAAGAAAGTCATCAGTGATGTCTATATCAGTGCACACTACCATCTCATTGGCAGGAAAATTCAGTGTCACAGATCCAGAAGTGAAGTCATCATCAGCTATAGCAGATAAGTTATAAGGTTGAATGAATAGGTAAAGAAACCACAAAAGAATATGAGAGCACCCTTGCAGAGTGCAGCAAATGATACTGTAGGTTCTAATTTACCTTCTGCTTCTGTTGGAATTGTTTCAGAAGAAGTGAAGGTCACCATAAAATCTCTAAGTGTTTGTCCAGTCTTCACTACACACACTGTCACAAAGCCTTCGTCCTCATCAACCACATAGTTGGTACTGTTGAAGTTTAAGCCCAACTCTGAATATTTATGTGTGAATTAATATGTATATGAGTGTGTGCGTGTGCATTTGTACTGTTTAAGGTTTAACTCTAAACAGAATGCATGTATACATACGTATACACATGTATGTATGAGTGTGAGTGTGAATATGAAAACGAGCACTAGTGAGACAATGCATGCATACATATTGGTAAATACAGAGAAAAGCATATGCCGAAGCTTACAAAGCATAGTGACCCTGGCAGTGGACTACATTTATTAGCTTACTCCTGAAACTCACTATCATCATCATCAACAATAAAAATCTGAGCATTTGCAAAGGGAGCACAGCCATAAGCAAGTGGGCCACCGAGAGTGACAATTAACCTTGACTCTTCTAGTGACAGCATAACTTGAACCTCTCCTGCTTCAGGTTCATTGTCATTTATATGACTTTAATACAACTGCTAAATTTTGTTCATCAGATGAAACATCCCTTGATAGTTTTTCAAGTTGTCCTCTTCATATTAATCAACAGGAGTGTATAGCTACTGGTATAGAGAAGTTCTCTACATCAGTATGTGTTCCTCATGATCAGTCCATATGTAGAAACAAAAACAGACCAAGCTCTCTTACTGTATTGGTCTTGTAATCTAGTTTGTTGAACAAACTTTATTGTCATACGCACATGACTCCACACTAAGGTTAAAGAAATGTGTGTTAACAGTCATTGAATGTTTTACTATGGACCTAGTTTATTGTAATTTACACAACAGGAAAGACATGCATCCACTCCATAAAATTATTCATGCTGTGTACTCACGCCTGCAGGATGGTGGATTTGGTGAAAATATTGCAGTGTTAACATCCACTAGTGTGCATGTTGTGGTTGCACCTCTGATCAGCTCAAAGCTCGGGTCACAGGTGTAGGTAGCAGTGTCACCAACAGAGTTACCAGAGATTGTCACCATACCATTGACAATGGCAGGCGGATCAGGACACAGTGCTGCAGAGCAAGATTTATCCAGATGATTTAGTTGATGCACTGAAACAAATGCACACAGTCTCATTAACTTGACTCACGCCTGCAACCTGGTGGTGGCACTGATGGAAATGCAGCAGAGTCGTCATTTACTTGTGTGCATGTTGTCACTGGATCTCCGATCAATTCAAAGCCGGAATTACAGGTGTAGGTAGCAGTGTCACCGACGGAGTTGCCAGTGAATGTCATCATACCATTGACAATGGCAGGCGGATCAGGACACAGTGCTGTAGAGCAAGATGGATGTAAATGATGTACATAGTAGTTCATACAGTGCCCAGTGTGCTAATTAGACAAAGTCATCTTCATAAGCGCATGACTCCACACTGAGTTAGAAGAAAAGTGACATTCATGTATTAACAGTCACTGGCTGCTCAACCTACGTACTTATTGTGATTTGCACAACAGCAAAGGCATGCAGTCGTGCCATAAAGTTATTCAGGCAGTATGCATACTCACGCCTGCAAACTGGTGGATCTGGTGTAAATTCTGCAGTGTCAACATCTACTTCTGTGCATGAGGTGGTTGTAATTCCAATCAGCTCAAAGCCCAGGTCACAGGTGTAGATGGCAGTGTCATCAATAGAGTTGCCAGTGAATGTCTTCATACCATTGACAATGGGAGGCGGATCAGGACACAGTGCTGCAGAGCAAGATGAATGTAATTGATTTACATAGTAGTTCATACAGTGCCCAGTGTGTTAGACAAAGTCATTTTCATAAGCGCATGACTCCACACTGAGTTTGAAGGAATGTGACATTCATGTATTAACAGTCAATGGCTGTTCTACCTACTTATTGTGATTTGCACAACAGAAAAGACATGCAGTCATGCCATAAAGTTATTCAGGCAGTATGCATACTCACGCCTGCAAACTGGTGGAGCCGGTGAAAATTCTGCAGTGTTAACATCCACTTGTGTGCATGTGGTGGTTGTAATTCCGATTAAGACAAAGCTCGAGTCACAGGTATAGGTAGCAGTGTCACCAACAGATTTACCAGAGATTGTCAATATGCCATTGACAATGGCAACCGGATCAGGACACAGTGCTTATCATAATTATGTAAACCTAATCACTATTTCATGGATGCTAATATTTCTACTCTTTACACCACTAAAAAATCGTGAAAGTCTTGCAAAAACCCAAGCCAATAGCAAGGATGTAAATATGTGACCTTTTACCCCCTACTTCACTGCATGCCCACCTTTTACAGCAAGATATCATCAAACTAGAATAGTAATGGACTACCCACAGTACTCTAACTAAGTAAAGTAGAATATTTGTTTCCTAATTGAGTACTAAGTGTAAAGCTTTTAAGGAGGTATATAGTCAGGTTACTTACAGTCATTATCCATTATTTCAACGACAGTCAGATCTGGCTCCAAGAAAAAGTTTAGAGGTAGTCCATCTGGATGACTGAAAGGATCTGGAACTACCTGCACAGTAAAATTCTCAGTTGCTTCTAACAGATCATCCTCCTCAATAAACACTTCAATGCAAGCCCGGCTGTTGGTAGCAGTGATATCAGTAAAGAAAAGATCCTCAACCGTCAGTTCCTGATAGTCTCCAGGGTCTACATGATATAAAAAGAGTACGTCTAAAACCAAACGAGACCTGTGATAGTAAGAATAACAAACCTGCAGCAGTGCCACGGATGGTAATTGCAGCAAGGGTGATACTGTTGTCTGGTGGAAATGTACTGCCTGTGACACTCAGAGTACGAACACAGATTTCAAGAGCTCCCTGCCCTTCATTCACAGAAGTAAATGTTACTTCCCACCCAATTGACACAGTTGCTGCAAAAGAGATTCAACATTATTGTAGTCTTATTAACTTACAGCATACCAACTAACCATCATCATCAACAATGAAAATCTGTGTAGTAGCAAAGAGAGTACTGCCATCAGGAAGTAGGCCACCGAGATTGATATTCAACCCTGGTTCTTCTGCTGACATTTCAACACGAAACACCTCAAGTAGTTCAACTTCGTCATCATCAAGTAGTTCAAAGATATAGGATAAGCTTTGCTGATCCGGTGAGAACCTGCGGAACTGAATCAGTTGAGTAATTATATCTCTGTTAAAATCCCGTTGATTAATATTTGCAGCACTTGGACCACGTCCTGTAATTGTGTTGATTGTTATCTCAAACGTTAACTCGGACTGCTGATTGTTCCCTTTGATGACTGGGATTCTAGTTAGATCAGCAGTAGCATTTAATTCAGAAACTGTGTAGCTGCTCTGTTGAAATCCAATTATGAGACCTGTGTAAAAGAAGATTTAAGCAGCCAATATATCTATGGCCTCATACCCAACTGCAACAACAACTTCCACTTACAGGAAGAAAACCTGTGCAAAGTGATTTACGACCACATGATTAGCCTCGTTCCCAGGCTCTCTGCCCAGCTTTTTTTCGCACGCATGATAGCAACCTCACCCACTTTTATACGAAGCAATATCATACTGTACTGATGTACGGTAAAAGTGCTTAGTTCTTGCACTATTGTGTTCCTCTACAATATTTTTACCAGCCTGAGCGCACGCAGCGCGCGAACGGTTGGTCCTAAGATTGCTTTACGTTTTCCGCGTCTGTTTGTTTGTTTGTGCGTACACGTGGGCAGTATATTACGTCATACGTTACTATGCAACTGCAGTATATGGCAGCGTTTGGAGATTTGCAGGTGAAGCAGCAAACAATTGAAGGTAGTTGTGTGTTGTCTAGATGGCGAAAACTTGGTTGGCAGCCATAAAGCTCCGTGGCGTATAGCTACTAACTGGAAGCGCACGACAAAACTGCTGAGGCAGTACTTTCGCTGTATTGCGTTCGGTTGCTTATCAGTTTCTAATTCTGCAGGATGCCTATTGTAGCATAGATACTATAATGAGGTGTTGTACCGCAACGTTTACATTATGTAAGCGTTTAAGGTTACGGGCTACTGACCTAGCCTCGAACCCCCGAAATGGGCCCCCCCCGTCCCCATATCGCTAGAGATATGGGGACGGGGGGGGGCGAAATCTCTAGCGATATGGGGACCGGGGGGGCGCGAAACGCTGGCGATATGGGGATCCTTTAGTGATTTAGGGACCCCTACAATGTCTGCTCTGATCCCGCTAACTGCACTGTATCTTCAATGAATAAATATTTTAAAGACATGAATACATCTATTACAGCTCCAGGCAAGTGTTAGTGCAAGGTATTGTAGCAATGAATTCATACTGAGTCTTGTTCAGCATATTCTAATATGTAAGCTGAAGTATATACAGCACAAATACATGAAAGTGAAAGAAAGGCACCAGCTAGTCTATCTAGAGCATTCAAAACCAAGCATCAGGCAGTTGATGTTTCTGTAATCCCATACTTCTATTAGCTACAGCTCCAGGAGTTAGTGTAAGGTATTGTAGGGTTTAAAATTCATACATGTTCAGAATGTTCAAATGAGAATATGTGTAATAAAGTGCACACCAACCATAAATATACATATAAGCAAAAGTCTACATACAGTTACTACAAAACCAAGTGACTGGCATTCGTGTTTTCTTTAGTCCCATACATTTAAAATGAAACCAAGTTCCACACTTGTCACACGCAATCATTTTTGAATCGTATGATTCCGGCAAGTTGCAAACGCAGTAGACGTGTACAAACAAGTGCTTTTTAGCACACCTTGTGGTCAAACCACATGCTGTGGGAAAGAGGGAAAGCTTCTTAAGCTCCAGACACTCCAACAAATGTTCTCGCATGCCCTCCTGGTTGAATACGATTGCCTCGAGGTCATCCCCCACAGCTGAGTGGTAAGCTGCTGCTATGCTGAACAAGCCACAATCAGTATCCCCTTCTTGTTGCTGGACGGGAACGGCTGTCACCATGAGGAGGTTGTCTCTCACTGCTGGTCGATACAGCCGCACCAGTTGCTCCTCAGTGCTTGGAGAGAGGGTTCCGGAGAAGCAGCTGTCATACAGGAGAACTTCACCACCACGGTAGGCTGTCGCAATCCAATGGTGTCTCTCTGGGACGAAGAGTATTTGTACAGCTGCATGGGTGTTGTAGAAAACAAACAGATAAGGCCCCATCATTAGGAAACAGGCCATAGCAAAGATGAGACGAGAAAAGTAAAGTAGCAACAAAGACTAAGTATAAAGATCACAAACCTTCAGGGAAAAAGCCACTGCCCCCAGTGACAGGAGTGAAAGAGCCCATTGACTGTGAAAAGAGGGTTGATTGCAGACCCTGTAGATGTGGGAATGCTTCCGCCAACAGCTTGTGTGCAGCATGCATATGCATGTCGGTGAGCATGCCTCCCTTCTCGATGATTACTCTGTCCCTGGTCTTCAGATCAAGATCCGCAACCCAGTACCCAGATTCCTGAAACAAATAAACAAGTAGTAAGTTAGCATAGAATATAGCATTCTACTAGCTATATATGTTGTTTTACATCAATCGGCTTCCTCTTTTTCGTCGGAGATTTCTGAACTTTTCTCTTTTTCATTGGTGGGTGCTCCTCAGAAGTCTGCTTCTTCTGTGCTGGTTTGTCTTGCTCTTTCTCCTCAATTTTTTTCTCAGGGGCTTTCTCTTTCTCTGGGTTGCTTTTCTTTTCATACACCTATTAGACACAGTGGAGAATGGCAAGTGACAAGTACTCCTCAATACAATACAATACAATACAAGACATTACCTTCAGTCGAGCAATGTTGCATTTTGTCTTCAGCACCTTTCCACTCGAATTTTTCAGCTCATACACTCCTTTTCCGAGATTTCGGTTAATAGTGTAAGGTCCAAGCCACCTGTCGCTGAGCTTTCCACCTTTTCGCTGTTTTTGTTGAGTGTTCTCCATCAATACCTCCATTCCAGGTTGCAGCTCCTACAGGGCAAAGAAAAATACTTAAGTGAGGCTGTGTGAAGGTTAGACTGCATAATATTATGTATACCTGAGGAGCATGTCGCTTGTCATAATACTGCTTTTGGTATTCTTGAGCACTCCTGATGTTTTTCATCACCTCTGGTTTGAGGTCATCGCGAACCTGCAGCATAGCCTGGATGTAGTCGTCCATGCCACCATCCCCATCCCCATCTTTACTAGAACCAGGCATGAGCTCAGTGTCGATTGGGAGTCGAGCTTCTCGGTGGTATAGCATAAAAAATGGGGAGTAGCCAGTGGTTCGGTGCTTGGCTGCCCGATAGCCAAACAGGATTGGGTCCAGCTTAAGGTCCCAATCGTCTTGGCTTTCGTTGACGAACTTCACCAGTGAGCGGCTGAGGGTTTGGTTGAACCGCTCGGTTAATCCATTGGTCTGTAAAAGATTAATGTAACTTGGAATGGCGGAAACTATATACACTGTTAAAAAAGGGGTGTTAACCAAACACCTTTAGGGGCGCTATAGTCGCCGTGAACACCAAGCTCCTCATGGGTTTGGAAAGATGTAGGGATGGTAGCTACGCGGTAAATGTGTGGGTAGTCTGTGCATGCATTACGGTGTGCACTGTCGCTTGTTTTATTGGTTTTTGGGGAAGTGTTTTTTGGTGGAAGTGCATCCCTACATGTCTTGATTTTGCACTTTTTGGCAAAGTGCTTTTTCTGTAACTTGAATTTATATGGGGGTTTCAATACTAGGCGTTTATACTTTGTACAGGCTTTTCGGCTTCTTTAAGCTGTTTCTTATGGTTGGTAAAGGGTTAATCAAAAATCAAAAATGGGGAAATGCTCTTCTGTAAGGGTAGCTATAGCTACACCAGCCTAAACTGTTCATGAGTACAAAATTTGAACCATATAGCTAGCTACATGGTAACCTATGAGTTTTCTCACACACTTATATACAATGCTGCATAGCTACTAGCCTGATGCATGTTGAGTCACAAACTGTAGAAATATATTTCTCAGTCCCACTCATAATCCCAGACAGGGCCACAAGTGCTGACTTTGTTATAGGGGGTCCACATAGTTTTCTTGGCATGCACCTGAAGTGCTTCCATGAGCTCTACAGCCTCAGATATCTTCTCTGGAGCTCCATTAAACGTGGCATCTAGGACACGTAGAAAGTTACGGTAGACGCGGTGGAATGCCTTGGCCTCTGTGTAGCATTTGGTGCCTGGTATGATATCGTCTTTGCTGGGGCTATCTCGCATTGGCCATACTCCCGCTGGATTGTATGGAATTGGGAGGCCATCGTAGGCATAGCCATTTTCCGTTAAGATCAACCTCTTCTGGCACACAATCTCTTCAAAGCATACTGGCCAGTGATGGTGTCACTAGGGTTGAATGGATTTGCACCCTCGCCCTGCTCCACGATTTGGTCAATACCAGCCGTTGCTGCTTCAAAGCTTGTGACAATGTATACACTGCCAACATTAGTATCATCAGGCACTTGCCATGGCCATTGGACCTGTTTTTCTTCTGTTCCTGGGGGATATATGTCTTCACCAAGAATCTTCATGCAAGCACAGTTTTATTTCTTCATACAATTGTCCAATAGTGTTTAGTGTGTATTCTGGTTCAGGTCTACCAACAAAGGTCAGTGCAGGGGTTTCAGTAGCCATGAAGTTATTATATACACACAAAAGATCGAACTTCTTCAAGTTTACAGTCAGGTTTGGTAGTACTCCCCCTGGGAGACCAGTTGCAGGATATGATGGAACAAACTCAGGATCATCAATCCTCACCGTTCCTCCAATTCCAATGAGCGTACTAGCTGCTTGAGTGTAGTGAAGCATTTCTTGCATTGCGATATTCCTGATAAGGTGGTATGCCTCTACATTGCAGTGTTCCATAATGGAACAAAGAGCTGTCAGGTAGAGAGGAAGTGTGTAGAATTCGAGTTGTACTGCCTTCTGTAGTTGATCTCGTACGTTGTCAATGTTGCACACTGGAACAAAGGGCTACCTGCACTGACCTTTGTTGGTAGACCTGAACCAGAATACACATTGCTCTACCCATTTCAGAATCTTCTTGGTCACTTCCGTATACTGACCCGGTATGAGGGAGAGAGGAGTATAAGGCTAGAATTTTGAAGTGGGAACGTGGCAAAGGTGGTTGAAGACAGCCTCATGGATCGTGTGAGAGTGGACCCTGTTACACTTTGCATGGGAACGTCCAGATACGTCCAGCACGGTATTACGGAAGACCGCTGCAACCCGTTTTATGTGGCTCAGGGGGCATGTTCTCAGAGAGAAGGTCACCTTAGGGAAGGTGAGACAGGAGTGGAGTAGAGTCATTTGAATTTGGTAGCTTGGATAGGCCGTCGTTGACTTTCTCCACCCTCTGTAGGACAAAACCTCCCGGAGAGAAACTGGGCCAAAAGGGCAACCTTGGAGGGAGAAACCACCCCTGCTGATTGGGATCTTAAGCGGGAGTTAGTTAGGTGTAGGAGAAGTATTGACTGGGACATATAGAGGAGTGACTTGGCTCGATTGAGGTGGAGCTCATGGGAAGGACCTTCCTCTTCCACGATCTTTGGGGCAGCGGCCAGGTCACCAGGGGAACCACAGAGGGTGCCGTCATCTAGGTACCAGGTACTGATCTGCCAGACAACAGCTTTGATCTTCTCTTTTGTTTAAAATCGGAGACCTATATTACTGTCCAGTATAGTATTGAAGCTGCAACTGAGTTAAACCTGGCTGGGCTAACCCTTTAAAGGGTTAAAGTAACCATTTTGTTTTGCCAGTTAGTATGAAATAAGTATTTTTTCTTTGCAAACGCAAAAAGATTACTTTAACCAAGCTAGGTTTAACTCAGTTGCAGCTTTAATACTATGCTTGACAATAAGGTCTCCAATTTAAAAAAAAAGACTAAATTAATTATAAGCAAGATCATGAAGGTATATGTAGCTGTGTAGTTACAATTACAGGAATGCTAAAAGTGCAGCTACACTGTTATCCATCAAATTTACATGTAGCTATACTGCTGCACTTGTAACATTACTGGTGACCTAACATAATTTGCCATTCTGCCTGAAATTGGAGTAATATTAGCTGCATAATGTTGGGCAAGTGATGTAATTGATCTGCGTGTATACACATTTTTAATAGTAAGCTTAGTTGCTACTGACTAAGAAATAGCCCTAGCAGAGTAAAAACAAACTGCTTGTTTCTGCAGTGTTGGTTGAGCGAAGAGTTATATTTGTATCCTTTTGAAATAACACAACTAGTAGGATTCGAGCCACCCTTCTACCTGGGACTGAAGATCAACTGGGAGGACTACAGGTAGTTAAATGATTAGTAGCCAAATTATTAATTATAGCTGTATGGGCAGTGAACTGGTATTCTGTGTTGATAAACGTGGATCCCTGGGCTACAGGGACTACCTGTATACAAGAAGTGTATGGTACTGGTGGTGTGAGTTAGTCAGTGAGCACTTAAAAGTCAAAAAAGTGTCATGTGAAGGCAATACCTCACACGAAATGAAAATGTGATTATTTTCATCAGGTAGCATCGCAAATCGCGTCTAGTACCCTTACCCCTCCCGCAAAATGCAGGTGCTGCATCATATCTGACAGTGATGAGGACAGTTACTTGTTTACTACTTGTGTACAGGTAGTTAGAAAGGGGTGTCAGTCAATTATCCATTGCCCTGGCTCTTTAGCATGATTAGTATACTAAAAAATACTATGTACATGAATGAACGTAAAATAAAAGACTGTCCTTCAACAAGCTTGAATGCTAAACGACTTGGCTTTTGCCTAATGGCTGGCTTGGTATTATCTGCTATTGCATGCTGTCCACTCTTGTATATATGCCCTATTAATGGTATGTGAAAATCTGTTTATACTTTTGGTTTTCAGTTACTGTACTTTCTCCAAATGATAAGAATATAGCAGTGGACTGCTATGTAGAGATCTCTGTCATGTCAATCACTCAATTGTTTGCTTGCATGTGCAAGGGAACACATTAACCCTTTACCAATCATAAAAAACAGCTTAAAGAAGCAAAAAAGCCTGTACAAAGTATTAACGCCTAGTATTAAAACCCCCATATAAATTTATATGGGCTTATGGAAGCTCATGACGCATATATGCGGCATTGATTGGTAAAGAGTTAATAAAAGACAATGAACCAGAGTGGCCTAACCCCAAATATACTTACCCCACCCAAATTTGAGAATACTTGAAAAAGCTATTTATAGCTACTGCAATGTAAAAAGATTTCTGTAACCTATATGCAGTGGGTATACTCAGTTACAGTCTGGCTACAAAACAATGTGCTTAAGTGGATAATGTAGCACCGCAGTTTCTTAAATTTCGGAAGGAATGAAATGCCCATTGAGACAATTATCCCCACTGTGTTTAGTTTGGTTTCCTTGAGTTATGTGATACTTTGCTATGCCCCTAACTGTGCATGCTTTGGTGCTTGCTGTATGTAACTGAGGCAACCGTGTGTGGTTTAAAGTATTTTGCAGAATGCCAGAATACAAACACAAGTCTAGCAACAAAACAATGTGCTTATGTGGATCACTATAGCACCGTAGTTTCTTAAGAATGAAATGTCCATTGAGACAATTACCCCCACCAGGCTTTGTTTGGATTCATGTAATGCTATGCCCCTAACTGTGAATGCTTTGGTGCGGGGCTGTATGTAACTGAGGCAACCGTGTGTGGGTTAAAGTATTTTGCAGAATGCCAGAATACTAACACAAGACTAAACCCTGCAAATTTAAACTTATACCCCTTCCAAACTTGAGAATGCTCTTAAAATGTGTTTCAAGAGCTACTCATTGACAAAATCTAATCTAAGTCATACGGTATTTACATCTTTAGAATTTTTATGCGTAATTCAAGCAATTTCCAATAATTATTATTTGGGTTTGACCACCCAAGTTCTTAGCCCTTCTATTATTTGCTGGAAGCTGAAGCAAAATGCTAGTTTGGGTGGACACACACTGCTATCATCGTACATACACTGCTAGTCTGGGCAGACAGAAACTGCCAGGTGATTACGCTGGCCATACACTATCAGCTAGCAGATTTTGTCCCCGTACCGATTTTTCTGCTCAGGTTTTTTCTGCTCAGGTTCTTGGTAGCTGAGGCTAATCACAGGCTATTTTGATTAAAATCAACTTTATTCATAGCTGATGAAGCGAAAAATTGTATATATACATGTATAGTTAGCTAAATGGTACCATCTGGAAACTGGTTACAGTTGTTCGTTTACATCTATACCCCTCCCATTTTATGCAAGTAACTCAGACCTCATATTAGCCTCATTTGTAATCTTCTTTTTTATTTTCGGAAACAAAAAAGCTTTCTTTACTTTTCAACATGCAAACAAATGGCAGTGGAGACTTGGAATGAGGCTAGTCTCGTTCCCAGACCCTCCACACATGCCCCGTCAAAAATTAGGGAAAGGTAGGTAAGGAAGGAGGGTCTGGTAAATGGCCATTGCAGGAATGTAGTGCAGCCATAGAGTACGCATATTCATTAACCGCACAGGCGCGCGTAAGTAAACAGCCAGCCACGTGTTGCAGACACAGCGCATAGGGGTTCCCGCAAACATGCAATTAACGCCAATAATTACGTTTTAATTGCTCCGCCAAACTTCCGGCGGAGCGGTGTGAAGTAGTAAGCCCATTTACCAGACCCTCCTTCCTTCCCTACTTTTCCCCACTTGTTTGATGGGGCATGCATGGAGGTCTGGGAACGAGATTAGCCTCATTCCAAGTCTCCACTGCCATTTGTTTGCATGTTGAAAAGTAAGGGTCTGGGAACGAGACTAGAATGATCAAGGTTATTCACATGCTTATATGGGATGGAAGCTCTATGAATTATGTTTCTTTTTTCATGTGTCCACCATGTGTACACACAAACTAGCCTTACCGTACGCTCTTTACAGGTTACTAACATGCCTGCATGGAGACTTAGTGGCTGAAGACAATAGCTAAATAGCTTATTCTTTCTATTCACACAGGATATCGATTTTTAATATTAAGTTGCATATTCATGGAGAACAGCTCCACAGTACTACTGCTGACATGGCAGAAACTCCTCCTGATCCTCATATTGCTGACCTCATGCTTCGGTCAAAGTACCTACTACGTCAAACCCACACCAGACACACCATGTCCAGGAGAGCCCTGCCACACCCTCTCTGAGTATGCAGCCGGCCAGTATTTCAGCAACCTCCCAGTGAACACAGCAATAGAGTTCCTTCCTGGCAATCACACACTGGAGGAGACTATCACTGTGACTACCTTGCAACAACTCACCCTTCATGGAGATCCAGAAGTCCACAGTAGGATTGTATGCACCTGGCAAGCCGGGTTTGCCTTTACTAACATGTCTGAGCTGCACATTAGTGCACTGGCCTTCATCTCGTGTGGTCACCACAGGAGTGCTGCAGTGCTTGTGTGGTCAGTACAGCAGGGTGATATCGCAAACTGCACCTTCCAGAATAGCATAAACACTGTTGGCAACACTCGTGATTATCAAGGTGGAGCACTGTTTTTAGGGAATAGCACTCTTACACTCACACGAAACACTTTTTACAACAACGTAGCCATTTCAGGAGGAGCACTTTATGTAAAGAGTAGCACCCTTATGCTCTCACGAAACGCTTTTTACAACAACTTTGCTACGTATGGGGGAGCATTTGAAGTAGAGTACAGCACTCTTACGCTAACAGGAAACACTTTCTACAACAACTCAGCCAATTTAGGAGGAGGAGCAATTCGTGCACGGCATGGCACCCTCAACCTCACAGGGAACACATTCCAGTATAACTCCGCTGGTGATGATGGAGGGGCACTAGTTGCATGGATTAGTATTATCAACCTCACAAGGAATACATTTCAGAACAACACTGCTTGTGATTCTGGAGGAGCACAGTATATGTACGATGGCACCCTTCATTCTGTAGGAAATCATTTTCAAAACAGCCATGCTGCCTTTGGGGGTACATTGCACGTGTATAAAAGCCATGCAGCATTGACTGATGATTGCTTTAGTGACAGTTATGCACAGTTCCAGGGTGGTGCAGTCCTTGTAACTGTTGACAGCATAGTAGACATGCATAATATCACAATTGAAAATAATGAAGCGAAGTACGGCGGAGGTATGGCTGCAGTGGATAGTCAACTGAAAGTTTTTGAAAACGCCTTTCAGAACAACAGAGCTAGATATGGTGGAGGGCTTTACGTACACAACACAGAATTTAATGGAACTGCAATAATAGCAAAAAATTCAGCAAGTGAAGGGGGAGGAGGTATTTACGCATCAATGAGCACTTTTTCTTTCATGGATAATACAACAATCATTACAAAAAATTCAGCTAAGGATGGTGGAGGATTGCTGCTATCTGGTGATTCTAAACTCTACCAGAAGTCAGGTTCAGCTGTTCACTTTACAAGTAACAGTGCTATGAGTACTGGAGGTGCCATCAAGGTAGAAGAAAGTGACCCACTAACCTACTGCATTCCTCTGACAACATCTTTTTATGTGAGCAACAGTGAGTGCTTCTTTCAAATCCAACAAAAAAAGATACATTTTAATCATTTATATCAAGCTGAAAGATACGTCAATTCCCTCAATATTACGATGTACTTTGACAACAACACAGCTGTGGAAGGAGGTAGTGACTTGCATGGTGGTTCAGTTGATAATTGTAAAATCAACACCTTCATATTCAATAAACACTATGAGGATTCTACAGCTCTTTGTGGATACTATTTTGATGCAATGAGTGAAAACAAAAACAGTTATTTCTTCTGAACCACTGAATATCTGCACCTGCAGAGATGGTGTACCAAACTGCAGTGGTGTTTACCACCCTGAACCTGTGTATCCCGGGGGAATACTGGAGGTCCCAGTCATTGCACAAGGGCAAAGAAATGGTACAACTACAGCTGTGATACAAGTTGTTGATACATTTAACAACATTAGTATCAGCAAACTTGAATATTCTCAAAACATTAATAGCACTTGTACAACCCTCAAGTACACCATACATTCACATGCCACTGATTCCACTCAAGGAATGATTCTTTACGCTCAAGGTCCTTGTTCACCCACTCAGACTAACACTCTTGCAGTTACTGTGAAAATTCAGTACTGCCCTCCTGGTTTTAATTTATCAATGAATGAACCAGTATGCATTTGTGCTGAAAGACTGAAAAAATTTACAAAAACGTGCTTAGTAGACAACAAAACAGTGTTACGTGAACACAATGCTGACTTTTGGGTAGGATATGACTTTGACAATGAGTCCCGAGGTTTGATTCTTCATCCAAATTGTCCATTTGATTATTGTAAATCAGAAGATACATACTTGGCAGTTGAAGACAGTGATAAGCAGTGTAACCATAACAGAAGTGGCTTACTATGCGGAAGATGCAGTGAAAACCTGAGCCTTGTATTGGGCAGCTCCCGCTGTTTGCAGTGCTCCAATTCTTATCTCTCACTCTTAGCTGCATTTGCTTTTGCTGGCATTGCACTAGTGGTCTTACTTCTGGTTCTGAGGCTGACAGTTGCAGCAGGAACCATGAATGGATTAATCTTCTATGCAAATATTTTACAGGTGAATTCGACAATATTCTTTCAACTTCAAAACAAGATTACAAGTGTTCCGATAGGGCTTATAGCTAAATTCTTTAGTGTCTTTATAGCCTGGCTAAACTTGGACCTGGGAATTGAAACTTGTTTCTACACTGGAATGGATGCTTATGCTAAAACATGGATACAGTTTGCATTTCCTCTCTACGTGTGGGCTCTTGTGGGTTTGATTATAGTCGGCAGCCACTACTCAGGAAGAGTGGCAAGTATATTTGGAAGCAATCCTATCGCAGTGTTGACCACACTCTTCCTGCTCTCATACACCAAACTGCTTCGCACTATTGTTGCTGCGCTTTCTTTTACATCCCTTGAATATCCCAATAACTTACACATTGCAGTGTGGCTGTATGATGGGAATGTTAGATACCTCAGTGGCAAGCACATTCCACTCTTCACAGCTGGAATGATCTGCCTGATTTTCCTGTTTTTCCCCTACACAATGCTGCTGATTTTTAGCCAATGGCTCAAGGCCAAGTCACATTTAAAAATCTTTGCTTGCTTCAACAGTCGCTACATTAAACACTTCCTGGATGCCTACCATGCACCCTATACAAGCAAACACCGCTACTGGACTGGAGTGATGCTTCTTTTTCGCTTGGTTTTGTTTCTCGTTTCTGCACTCAATGTACTTGGAGATCCCAGTATCAACCTTCTTGCTATTGTGACTACGGCAATATTGATACCTCCTACTCTACTAGGTTGCAGAATCTACAGGTCATGGAGCCTTGGCCTCCTTGAATCATTCTCGATCATCAACCTGGCCATACTTTCTGTGGCCACTTTATACGTTCGTACCAGTGGAGGCAACCAGAATGCTGTTACAATCACCTCAGTTGGCATAGCTTTTGCAACCTTTACTGGGGTTGTCATCTACCACACTGTTCAGCAACTCAAAGGCACCAAGCTGTGGAGGAGAGTGTGCCTGAGGCACGATTACATGAGTGTCCCCCTGATTGATGTGGCCTCAGAACCTGATGATGATGACCCACCAGACCGTGTGTTCCTATCAGGGTGCGCCCCAACCCAGACAATTGTCGATATACGTTTTTTACGAGAACAATGCATGGAGACAAACTGAACACATCAATACACACAAAACGAATTGCAGCAGCTACACTACTACTAAATACAAAATAACTATCAAATAATGCAGCGCAAGCTTGCATACACTTTTAATTTTTTTTTATGATTACACTACGATTCAACTATAAAGTAATGAACAGCAAGCTAGCGCTGTTCACACACCATAACATAATATTGTGTTAAACGTATTTTGTACTTCCCTCATGTGGCTATCATCCATACCCATTTAGACTTTCTTTGTTTGCACATTTGCATCAATTTCATAGTGATCCCTTTTTTACTTGATGATTTTTGTAGGCACCTGATTATTAATGGTGTTGCTTGTCTTTATGAGTATTAGCACAGTAATGTAGGGAATAGTCAATACCAACCACATTCTGCAATGCGGAATGTGGTCTGGCCCACAAGACTAGCTCGGGAATGGGGTACTAAAATGAACAAAATACTTTACTCTTCCCTATTGAGTGATTAGTCCACTTTAAAGTGATGCCAGAGAATGGAAATTCAAGTTTCAGCTGTGTATAAAAAAATGCACTGTCAAATATTGAATTGCAACACATTAATTAACTACAGTGTAACAAACCAAACTCCCAAATATCCTCATCCATCCAAGTTTTGGCACTATTCAGTTCTTTTATCCTGATAACCATCGAGCTTTATTAACACCATCACAATGCAGGGTGCTTCATTGATTGATGATTCAGATTGTGATTGTTGGTCCAACAGGTACAGGTAGCCCTACCTACTTGGTGGAGGCAACCAGAATGTTGTTACGTTGGCCTCAGTTGGCGTAGCTTTTACAACGTTTACTGGGGTTGTCATCTACCACTCTGTTCAACAACGCAAAGGCACTAGGCTGCGGAGGAGAGTGAGTGTGCCCCGGACTGATGTGGCCTCAGGGCCTGAGGACCTACCGGATCGTGTGTTCATGTCAGGGTCTGCCCCAACCCAGACTGTGGTGGACTTACGCTTATTACGAGAACGATGCATGGCAACAGAGTGAACATAAATCAAAGGTGGCTGCAACAATATAACTACTACAACAGTATAAAATGACTTCTGCAAAAGATTCCCATTGTAAAATTAACTTGCCTTACACTGGTTCACTTTTTTTATCATCAGCACACAACATGATTATAGTGCATAGCTAGTGACAAGCATACAAAGTATTCATGCAATATAAAAAGTGCCAAACTGATACTGTTGTGATCAGCAGCAATCATTTTTAGATGACTTGTGTTTCCCTATAGAAAACTAGGGAAGTTCTTTCTCTGACACATTTGCATTGCTGGTAAAGATTTAGAGTGGCATGGAGTATCCTGCAGCATGCACGTTGTACGTAGGGCAATCTAATTCCCACTATTGTGATTCTAGGCTCAGAAGATAAATAATCCTTTGTTAACGTTCACATGGGAACACTATAGAGCTGTAAAGCTGACCAAAACTTAGTGTTTGGTATAATAATATCCTCTATGCTGATCGCACTTCGAGGGGAATGGAACTATGTCTTTGTACTGTTTTGCCTATGAACAAAAAGGTATAGCTAGACAAACAGTGAGAAAAGATGTTAGCTATGCCACTATGAGCTGCTGTCAGGAGAGCTTTTTAAATATGTCTAGGCTGGTAGCAACAGAGTTTTATCATACACATAATGGTTTAGTAGTTTTAAAGAAAAGAACTTATCCGAAGGACAATGATATGACTATTACAGCATTAAGAGCTTTCAGTTATAATGGACAATCATAGTAGTTCAGTAGCTAGAAGGAATATTACGTAGCTATATTTATCCAAAGGGAGGACACTGATATGACCATTACAGAATCAACAGCTTCTATCCACCATGCGTAGCAATTTTACCTCTACAAGTTTGTTTTCAGTTATGTCAATTTCATCATCTGTCATGCAAGTAACCCTTTCACCAGTAGAGACCTGCTTCCATAAGGCCCATATGAATTATATGGTGTTTTTATTTTAGGTGTTAATACAAAGTATGGGGTTTTGTTTTGTTTCTTTAGGCAGTAAAGTGGCCTATACCGGTGAAAGGGTTAACTACCATTGATTTAATCAAAACTACTGCTAACTATGCATGTATCCTATGAATAGGATACCATGGTACACTCAAGATAAATGTGAATACTTTATAGCCACTAAGTGGAAGTATGATGAGCATAAAGCTTTTACCCACCACAGGAAAAAAAAACTTAAGTGCATTACAAGGAAAGTTGACAGGAAATCTAGCATTTCAGGTGCAGGGTAATATAGGATAGAGAAGAAATTCCTATAAAAAAATCATGAAATTCTGCCCTACCCTATTCTACCCCGTACCTGAAATGCCAGATTTACTATCAATTTCCTTGTAACACATTTTTTGGCTGTGCACTCCTAGTCTCGTGAGCCAGCCCCTCACTAGGATGAGCATGTATCCTGGACTGCTTACAATAGAAGAAGCAGTATAAACTTACTTACAATGGAAAAACTAGTAGCTATAAATGAAAGTTGCGTAGATTTGCCCCTAAAGATGGAGATCTGTGCATTGAATAGTAAGTGGGGACTAAAAGTACTGAGAACTTGAAGAAAGCCAGCAGGTCGTCACAATAGTTAGGTGATCATAGACGTTGCAGCGAGCACCTAACTATTGTGAAGACCTGCTGCCTGTCTTCAACTGCTGTATTCGGTGTGTGTCATGCTGAATTAGTAGCCATTCTAGGTACGCTCATTTTCACAGATTGTTAGGGCTAACTTATTTGCATTGGTGGACTCAATGTACAGCGTGCTTGAATAAAGGAATACGTTTATACTATTATTTTATTGGTATAAAAAAAAACATGTATTGCACATGCAAGACCCAGGAAACGAGGACCTGCTGAATACTAGTCAGATGCTCTTACCAGTAAGCTACTGGAGCCCCTTGGCAGAGGAGCAGTAGGCAAGCTTTATAAAGCCACTAAATCTGCTAGTAGCACTTACCAGTTCCAACTGTAATGACTCTCTTATTAGGCCTCTCCTCCCATCCCCTTAGCTACGTGCTCTTCTACTAACAACTCTAAAATCTGCCAGTAGTTGCTCCTGCTACAACAGCTGTTTGAGGGCAAACAGGTGGTTCCTACGACGGTAGCTATGGACACTTTGTTAGTGGCTCTTCAAGTAATGGGCACTCTGCTAGTGGCTCTTCAACTAATGGACACTCTGCTAGTGGCTCTTCAAGTAATGGACACTCTGCTAGTGTCTCATAAGCTAATGGACACTCTGCTAATGTCTCATAAGCTAATGGGCACTCTGCTAATGGCTCTTCAACTAATGGGCACTCTGCTAGTGGCTCTTCAACTAATGGAAACTCTGCTAGTGTCTCATAAGCTAATGGACACTCTACTAATGTCTCATAAGCTAATGGGCACTCTGCTAATGGCTCTTCACCTAATGGGCACTCTGCTAGTGGCTCTTCAACTAATGGAAACTCTGCTAGTGTCTCATAAGCTAATGGACACTCTTCTAGTGGCTCTTCACCTAATGGGCACTCTGCTAGTGGTTCATTACTAATGGACACTCTGCTAGTGGCTCTTCACCTAATGGGCACTCTGCTAGTGGCTCTTCAACTAATGGAAACTCTGCTAGTGTCTCATAAGCTAATGGACACTCTGCTAGTGGCTCTTCATCTAATCGGCACTCTGCTAGTGGTTCTTCAACTAATGGACACTCTGCTAATGTCTCATAATCTAATGGACACTCTGCTAGTGGCTCTTCAACTAATGGAAACTCTGCTAGTGTCTCATAAGCTAATGGACACTCTTCTAGTGGCTCTTCACCTAATGGGCACTCTGCTAGTGGCTCTTCAACTAATGGAAACTCTGCTAGTGTCTCATAAGCTAATGGACACTCTGCTAGTGGCTCTTCATCTAATCGGCACGCTGCTAGTGGTTCTTCAACTAATGGACACTCTGCTAATGTCTCATAATCTAATGGACACTCTGCTAGTGGCTCTTCAACTAATGGAAACTCTGCTAGTGGCTCTTCAGCTAATTAACTCCAATACCTTTAGTTATATTGTACTATAATATTGCATCTTCATTTGTGTGTTGTACATATCATTATTATTATTAATAATAATAATGACCTCTGCTAGTGGCTCTTTAACTAATGGATAATCTGCTATGGCTCTTCAGCTATTGGAAACTGTGCTAGTGGCTGTTCAACTAATGGACACTTCTAGTGGCTCTTAGCTGTGTAACTCTGTCAAATTTAAACTGGTCCTGCTACTGGAGTGAAAAAAAACAAACAGTAAGATCTCTTTGGAACACATGCGTAGCTCCATCTCTTCCACTCTTCAAGTTAACTCGGATTTACCTATAGGTTAATCTCCATATAATACACAAATGTGACATCTTAATCTAGATAACCAAACTCTACTAAAACCCTATATACCATATATTAGACTCCACTCTCAATGACTGACTCACTAGTCCAGCATGTACACTTTTGTCAGTTCCACCATCAGTAATGCCTGTCCTGAGCCTGTCCGGGTAATTGCAATTCAATGTACTTATAGCCAGTTATCCAATGGGATTTTATAATGTGGAAGAGTATTTGGCCACTAGCCTTCACACGAGTGTGCCAGTATAATACTTGCTACCCACAACAGCATATTATTATATAGTACTTACTGCCTCACCTTTATTCAAGTAATAATTTTTAGCATTTTATTAAGTAGTTGCACTATCTGCTATCACATGCAGTTGTCAGGATTAATTCCACCATCCATCTAGATATGGCCGAATTCCTAGTGTTACATCTTGTTTGATATAATATACAAACCTTAATATCATTAGGACAGGTCCCTCTATGTATTTTTCTGGAGAATGCTAGTAACGACCTTTCTCTGATACATGCGCATTGTTGGGAAAAATGTAGAGTGGCATGGAGTAGCTATTCCGCAGCATGTGGTATATTATAGACCATTCTCATTTCCACTATAATATTGTACCTTTTTTAACCTTTACATGGGAACACTAAGAACTATATAGCTGACCAAATTGTAGTGTTAGTGAAAACGTTATCCTCTACATATATTCATTGTACTCCAAGGGAAATGGAACTTAGTCCTTGTACTGTTTTGTCTGGGAACTAAAAGGTTTAGCTAGCCAAACAGTGCGAAATGACGCTAGCTCTGCCACTATTAGCTACTGTCGGGAGAGCTTTTAAAAAATTAATATGTCCAGACATGTATATGAACAAAGATATCACACAGACTTAATGGTTAGTAGCCTGAAAAGGAATCACAAAGGGAGGAGCATTGATATGACTATTGCAGCATTAAGAGCTTTCAGGCCACCATGTGTAACTCTGTTTTCCAGTTATGTCCATTACATCACTAGTCTTGCCTTAAGTATCATGGGAGAAATGACGCTAGCTATGCCAATATTAGCTACGGTCAGGAGAGCTTTTAATTTATGTCTATATATGGCAGGTAGGAACAAAGTTATATCACAGACATCATAGTTTAGTAGCTTTAAAGAAAGGAATGTATCCAATGGGAGGGACACTGATATGACTATTTCAGCATTAGCTATGAGCTTTCTGGCCAACATGTGTAGCAAATGTTATTTTTAGGTACAAAACCATCAATATATTATTTGCACTACTTGTAGCCAAGCAGGTATCTTATGGATACACTCAGGATATAATATTATAATTATGCATGTGTATACTTGATAGCCATCAAATGGAAGTAGCTACGATGTGGATAAAGTTTTTACCCACTTCTTGTAATCCTTACATCCTCACTGCTTCTGCCTGAGTATGACTTCCGATGAAGAGCCAGTATTGTAACATAAAAGTTTTAAGAAATGTCTCTAAAGATGATACTCGTATTCAATAGCAAGTGGAGACTGAGAACTTCAAAACAGGCAGCAAGTCTTCACAATAATTATTTCAGTGATTATAGACGTTGTAGCATGCTTAACTGCTTGCCGTTTATAAAATCTTTCCCACTAGCTGTATCCGGTTTGTGTCATGCAGCAGCATGTCTGTGTTGCAATGCACCACATTCCAGTGTGACCAACACTAACGTAGTAAGCTACCTTATATAAAATGCTTATAAGCTGGAATTTCCAAGCTGGAACAGTGTAGTGTTAGTGTGGTGCAGAACTCCTGTATAAAGTACGTATTTCCTTTTCCCTTTGATCTCTCTTGAAGGTTTCACAACCACTGAATGTTGCACCAACACAGAATGAACAGCTCCACTAGTACTCTTACTGTGCTGCTGAAATAGTAGCACTTAGTAATACCATACCACCACCCATCTAGGTACAATCATTTTTGGCGCTATCTTTTTTGCATTAGTTGATGCAATGTAGTAATACAGCATTACAGAATTATGACTTCAGAACACAATTGTAATGTTAACTCATTGGTACAAAGACCATACATTGCACATGTAAGGTGATACATACAAAGTGATTACAGATGAATTGAGCAAAAAAGTAATGAACAGTTTACAGCGCACTCACTGGTAGTTGTATTAACAGCGAATCATCACCCACCCGCTACTTATCAGAACCTTCAGAGAGCAGTAAATCTTCCACAAAACCAAAAAACATGGCAGTAAACTCCCTTACATTATCATATACAGGACTGAGATCGTCTGTTGAGGCTGCTTGAATAGCATCGACAAAAGTTATATGCTGAGATTCTGTACTTCCGACCTCAAGGCCGACTTGTTTCAGCTTCTCCATGGCATCACCCATTTCCACTCTCCAGTACGTTTCTAGGCTTTCAGATATATGAGCAATATATACATCCAGGCTGTGCCGCAATGCGCTCTCTGCTTTGTGTAAATCACTAACAAGAACCGCGCAGTCTGTGGCCTCGTGTGTAATAGAGTCGTTGCAGCCAGCTCCATTCTTCCACTCCTGCTGATATGTAATCCCAGCAACTGATGAACACCTGCACTTTTCAGGTCCATGGTTGAAAGTTGTACACGAATATTTCTCGTCAATGACTGCTAAAGTAGACGTGGGGAAAGATGAACTGTGTCGATTAATGATTTGAGCTACAGCTGCAACATACCAGTTGTAGGACATAATGGATAAGCCCTTTATTGCCTCCTTAAAATTGTTACTGTAATCAGTTAGCACGAAAAGTTCCATCAATGCTGCCATGTGAAGGACAACATAGGTCCTGGTTAGCGGGAGAAGCTGCTCAAATGTCTCATAGTTAGGATTACCAGGAAGGAAAGTTGGTTGGTTTAAAATGAGCCGTATGTTCAATTTCCACAATGACTTCTTCTTTGCATCAGCACCGTGCAAACTGTAGATGTTTGCTGCTTCCAGTAGATAACTGTGTAAGGATTGAGTCTTTAACTCAAAATCGTGCTGGTCAACGTTTGCACCAACATACTCTTTCAGATCAGAAACAGTTTGGCGAATATCTGCAATCAGCCTGTTGACAGAAGTCTCCAGCTCATGGAGGTCATCTGCTGTGGGATCCGTCTGACCAGAAATGGTGCCAAAGAATGTGCTGAAATCGAAATCTGCCTCTGGATCAGCTCCTAGTATGCCTGACATAATATTTAGGGCATTTCTGCTGAATTGAAAAGAAATATCTGCAGCCAAAGTCCTTTCCAGTTTGGCGATCACTTCTCCTGGTGGACCCTGGTATGGATGAAATTTGCAGTCAGTTTTGAAGGCCCAGCACTGTGGAGGTTCCAGTGCCAGTAGTAGACAAATGGAGATCAATATGGTTTCACTGGCCATTGTTATTCACTTGTCCCGGTTTACAAACACTGAATGAAAAGTGCCACTTTTATACTGATAGCTGGGGCGGTAGTGCAACGCCTATTATGACTGAATAAACTCTATCCTTTCAGATTTGCTAATGGTGTTATGGGTAGCAAGTAATGGCTCACCTGTCTTTGTACTAATGGTTAGATTTGTCTGGGAACTAAGGGTGGGGCTAGCCAAACAGTGGTTATGACTTTCACTGCAGAATGAGCTTTAAACTGTCCAGTCCTGTTATAACCCAGACGTAAATCCTCGAGTTTATGTCTCATCCAAAGGGAGGGACACTGGCTTGTCTATGTAGGCATTAAGAGCTTTTAAATCAACCTGTGTAACAAATGTCAGCTAAAAGCTAGTATCCAGTTATGTCCAGTTTGAGATTGCATATTGTATATCTTGTTCTATACTCACTGCTTACCAATTCAATGTAAGTGTGATTCACTCGTTTAAACATTGTCTGTGCACTCTTCTGCACCCAAGTACCGGTATGCTTAAAACACCTAAAATATAGTTTTCACGAGACTTCAAGGAAGATGATTCCCCTTATACAGCCCATACATACACAAACCATACAATACATATGCAGTGCAGGTTTAGGTTGAAATAAAGAAAGTAGCCACATCTCATTAAGTTAAGACATTGGACTACAACACATTATGTAAAGCTGAAGTAGATTGTGTGATTTTTTGCCTCAAATGATATTGCACAGAAACAAAGCCTAACACATCTTCCTTTCAAAAATTCCCTAGTTTGTTATTATTATATGGACAGCTAGCACTGGGTACAGTAAATTTTCTAAGGCATTCACGTTTCTTATACCTAAATTTCTTGTTTTAGGAAGCTATTATCGGCAACGGGCAAAGGTCACATCACACCTGCAGTATGTTCCCAAAAGATTATGAAATTATTGTGTGTTCCAAAGTTGATCATTTAAATGGTGTATCTTTGTTCTCTAAACTACAATATTATGTAACCTCTTGCTCTGGAACACTTTAGGTCAATGGAATTATAGCTGTAGCAACTGCAGGTTAGTTCATTCCTCCATACTCTAACTCGCCTGTATAGCTACCTAGGCTTTCTAATCACAGAATTATCTTGCAAATGTGAAGAAAATTAGATGGGAAGGTGTGCTACAAATCATGAGCTTTTACAGGATCATGAAAATTCACAAAAAGCATCGCCAGACTGCACCCACTACTTCTAGGTCCTGTAGGTCAGGCAAGACATTGAAAAGCGCTTGTTTAGGTTATTTGCAGATTGATGTCATTACACTGTAGATCTGTATTGGTCCCCAAAGAACTTCAGTGCGTACATGGTCCCACTGTAGCTAGTACTTGTTGACTATTTCAGCAAGGCCTAAATCAACACAAATGAATGTATATATAGCTAATACCTACAAAGCAGTTTGTACAAGAATGTTTCAACACCTGCTGGTATTTTATCTGACTTAAAACATAATTTTTCTTATTGAGAGCTTGCTTAAAGCCAACACCAAGTCTCACAAAAGCAAATTCCATTAAAACCTTCAAAGAGCACATGCACAGAATACCAAGTTGGTGAAAATTTTCAATCATAGTGTAATTGGAATACAGTGTTAAGTGTGTATGAAATGACACGTTCAGGTACAAAAGTGATACGTATATACAAAGAATGTATAATCAGCAAAACTAAAATAAACAGAGAAGAGCATGCACTCACTGGTATATGTGAATACAAACCCATCTTGCTATAGCATTACAAAAAAGCATTAATTATTTTAGAATACAATTAAATTACACACAAAAGTTGTATTACATAAGCAAACGAAATGAAGTTGGCAAAGCAGTGGTATAGGAAAGCATAGCATACCGACTGATTGTTGTATGCATACAAAATGACACTAGTTTTTAACCCAAGCGTGAAAGAGCCCTGAAACTACAGCTTTAGCTCCCTGCCAAAGGCTTGACCAGAAGGAAGTTTTTCCAGTTGCATGTGTAACAGCAATGTGAGTAGTATACTGAGATTCTGTAGCTCCAGCCTTGATGCCAATTTGTTTTAATTTCTCCATGTCATCCCCCATCTCCACTCTCCAGTATGTTTTTATGCTTGTACTCTTCTTTTGGAAGTATGACTCACGAGCCAACTGCAATCCTTTTTTTGCTAATGGTGTATCCCGCGCGTTCAACAAGCAGCTTTCAGGATCATGTGATACATCATGATCGCAACCATCTCCATCTTTCCAATCCTGCCGACAAGTCACCCCAGTCATTGTGCAAGAAACACATGTTGTAGTCATCATGTGGATACAAACTTGTTTCACATTATCCGACGCACATTCAGGTTCGGGGAAGGATGTGTGTTGTTTGATGACCTGAGATACGGCTAACTTATACCAGTTGTAAGCTGTAACGGACAAACTCTTTATTTCGTTCTTGTAATCCCCACTCTTGGTCATATTGAATAGTTCTGTCAGTACTGCCAAGTGAAAGTCAACAAAGGTCCTTGTCAGTGGGAGAAGTTGCTCAAATGTCTCATACCTAGGATCTTTTGTAAGGAATGTCGGTTGGCTAGACAGAAGGTCGACGTTCAATGACGTCAATGACCTTTTCTTCTCCGCAGCATCATGGTACAGAAACAAGTGTGTTCCTGCCGTTAAATGACCTTTTAAGGTTTGAATCTTTAAGTCCAAATCGTGCTGGTTAATTTTTGCATCCATGTAATTCTTCAGATCGTTAATCGACGTGCGAACACCATCAATCAGTTTGTTGACGCCAGCCACGAGTTTATTGAGGTCACCTGCTGTGGGATCTGTCAGATCAGCTAAGGTGCCGTAAAATGAACCCAAAACCGAGCCTGCTACTGGAACAACACCAACTATATCTGTAAATATACTCAACAAATTCGTGCTGAAGTGGAGTGAAAGCTTTGCAGGCAAAGTCGGAGTGAACTTGAGGATCACTTGTCCTGGTGGACCTTGGTATGGATGGAATTGGCAATCGGTTCTGTAGGCCCAGCACTGTGGAGGCCCCAGTGCTAGTAGAAGACAAATAGAGATCAGTATCGTTCCACTGGTAATGGATGCCATCATTTACTTGCCACTGCTTGTGGAAACAATCACTAAAATGTGCTGCTTTTATATTGACAACTGGGGCAACAGTGCAAAAACTGTTATGACTGAATGAAGTACAAAAATGCAATTTTGCTAACCTCAAGGAAAGTAATTGTGTCTCATCCAAAGGGAGGAACACTGGTATGTCTATGTCAGCATTTAGAGCATTAAAACTACTCTGTATAACAAATCACAACCGTTGATCTAAAAGTCTGTTAAGCACTTGTGTCTGTTCCATCATCACTCACGTAACTATGCATATGCAATAAGGGTGTGACAGCATAAGCTGTTGTGGGTAGCAGTGATGGTTAGTGACCAAGTACTTTTCCACAATATAAAACCCATAGGATAAATGGCTACAAGTACTTTTGAATTGTAATTGCTGCTGTCCATTACAGTCGTCACTATTAAAAACATTGGTTTGGTTATAAATATAAATTTCTAGTGTTGTACTGTAGCTACACTCGATCTTCAGTATAAGCACCCTTCAACAATTAGCAATACAATAATATTATAAGTACACATTAAGTTAAACCAGTTGTTAGTGATACCCATGATAATGAAATGAAAAAACCATCAAACAACTAAAAAAAATATGCATGTATTAGCTACGGGTCTACCTAAATGTGCATGAAAAGATGTATGGGCTGTCAGTGGAGGTATTGAACTACCTTGTGCGTATGTACTTGACAGAGCACAGAATGACCGCTCACATGCAAGAACAGCATTATGACAAACACAGAGTACAATGAAGTAGAGTAAATTGATGGTCAAGACCAAAACTAATGTTTTTTTGTAAATGCTGTGACACTACCGTATCTTTAACCTCATTAAAATATAGTACCCTTTGACTATAAGTAGCTACCCCAAAAAATCTATTTCATCAAATGCACATATACTCTAGAGCTTACGGTGTCCTACTTGGTTGATTTAATATATTATATAATATCATTAAGACAGCTCCCTAACTCTTTGTATTCCCCTGCATAGAGAAAGCCAGAGAAGTCTTTTCTCTAACACATCTGCATTGTTGGTAAAGCCTTAGAGTGGCTTTAGAGTGGCACGGAGGACTATAGTAGCTATCCTGCAGCATGTGGTATTATATGTCATTCTAATCATGGTGCCAGGCTTGAAACTCACGTGATCCTTTGTTAACCTCGCTCCACATGGGAACAGTAAGAGCTATTAAACCAGCCCAAAGTGAGCGTTAGAAGGAATTGGTAAAGGACCTATTTTCTATGCACATCGTACTACAAGGGAAATGGAACTTTGTCCTTGTACTGTTTTGTCTGGGAGCTAAAAGGCATAGCAAGCCAAACAGCAAGGAAGGACACTAGGTGTGACACTATAATTAGCTACTGTCGGGAGAGCTTTTAAATTCTGTCCAGACAGGTAGGAACGAACATAGTATAACACAGACATAATGATTTAGCAGCCTGAAAAGGAACCACAAAGGGAGGAGCACTGATATGACTATTGCAGCATTAACAGCTTTCAGGCCAACATGCGTAACAATTACATGTACAGCTATAGTGATCTGTATTCCAGTGTTATATGTTTCTTCCAACCTGTCTGGACAGAATTTAAAAGCTCTCCCGACAGTAGCTAATAGAGTGTCCTTCCTTGCTGTTTGGCTTGCTATGCCTTTTAGCTCCCAGACAAAACAATGCAAGGACAAAGTTCCATTTCCCTTGGAGTACGATGTGCAAAAGCATTTCTTGTGTGTCATTACTCCAGCTGATATTGAATCAATTTTATGTCATAATTATTATTGTAATTGAAGGGGCTTGAACCAGAGTAATCTAAGCTGAAATCCAGAACTTCTAACTTCTTTGTAATCTTTTTCCTTCTGTCCTTCGCTGGACTTCTGACTGCTTAGCGCATTGCTAAAATCATGGCAAGGGAAGGAAAAAAACAGCAAAAAAATTCTGAATACTTGCTCATTATGTAGAGGTATTTCTGAAGTCCGAGGACCAAAGTGGGCCATTGAGTTCTGAAATTGTGTACATACGCAAAGAAAACAGTAGGCATACCGTTATGAGGATATGACCACAAATGGCAGAAACTCATAAAACTACTAAACACATAATTATTTTAAACACTTCATTGGCACATGATGCACCATTATAGTGGCACTATTGGCTTAGTAAGGTTCAGGCGCACACGTACAGCAAGCTTTGATTTTGAGTGCCAATATTCAGCAGGTGACTCCCCCTGTTTGCAGGTAAGTTCTACAAACCGCAAAGCCCTACAACCTGCAATAGGTACAGACCACTAATACCTGGACAGCTAGCAAAATCAAGTGACAAATTTAATCTCCAGTGCACATTAATTGGAACACCGACATCAATTTTGTGTGTTAGACCACTCTGGTTCTCAGCCCTTCCATTTACTATGACACTCTCATAGGTACACCAGCCCACCTTTGTGCAAGCTGTGCACTGGTGTTTAGGCTGGGGAAGGCTTGCACGTTCTGGAGGTCAGGGGGAGCTTGTTTGTACTGGGGCGCTTACTTCACTCCCCTTCGCAATGCTGGTGGGATGTAGGTTGTGGGAGCAGGCTTGCTGGGAGGGGGCTGCGGAGGGTCTATAGTGTCTGATTCTGTGTGTGAGTGTGTGTGCGTGTGTGAGTGTGTGTGTGTGTGTGTGTGTGTGTGTGCGTGTGTATGCGTACATGTGTTTGTTGATTGGATTTGTTGTGTGTGTGTGTGTGTGTGTGTGTGTGCGTAAGGGAATTTGTTGAGTGCAGATGGAAGGTTACTCTGAGCAGGAAAGCATACACTGTGATTAGGTATTGTATGGGGGAGGTGGAGGGGTGATGGGGAAAAGGGTAGGGGAGGATGGAGGGGAGGTGGAGAGGGAAGGGCTGGGGGAGGTGGAGGAGGGAGAGAGGGTGGGGGAGGTGGTGGGGGAGGGTGGGGGAGGTAAAGGAGGCAGGTGAAGCGGGGAGGGTGGGGGAGGTGGAGGGGAAGGGTGGAGGGGGGAGGGTGGGGGAGGTGGAGGGGGGGAGGGCCGGGGGATGTGGAGGGGGAATGGCTGGGGGAGGTGGAGGAGGGAGAGAGGGTGGGGGAGGTGGTGGGGGGAGGGTGGGGAAGGCGGAGGGTGGAGGGCCGGGAGAGGTGGAGGAGGCAGGCGAAGTGGAGAGGGTGGGGGAGGTGGAGGGGGCAGGTGGAAGGGGGAGGGTGGAGGAGGTGGAGGGAGCAGGTGGAAGGGGGAGGGTGGAGGAGGTGGAGGGGGAGGGCCGGGGGAGGTGGAAAGGAGAGGACCGGAAGGAGGGTGGGGGAGGGGGGAGGAGGGAGGGAGGGGGAGGGGGGAGGAGGGAAGGAGGGGGAGGGGGAAGGAGGGAGAACCGGAAGGAGGGCCACCAGAAGGAGGGAGGAGGGAGGGGGGAGTGCTTTGAACACATACCTGTTTCTTCCGGGTGCTGTGTCTGCCAAACAATCTGCTTCTCCTTTGACCGGACATCAGTGTGCTCTTCTGGTGGAGGGAGTTCGTGCAAACAGGAGAGTCAAATCAAGAATGAACAAAATTAATTTCCCCACTCCCAAAGTGCGTAAGAAAGAGACTGGCAGAGCTACAGCAGTAAGATTAGATTGCTGCCTGTAGTATTGAAGCCTTATCTGGTTGCAGTTATATTATTAATAATCACTGTAATCAATTTTGTAACTAATAAAGGGGTTGCCCCTCCTGGCTGTACAGCGAACTTCCTACTGTTTCAATAGCCACTGTGGCTTAGCAATGTATACATAAGAGCCACCTCAGTGTCGTACAAAGTAAAATGAGTTAAAATACACCCTGAAATAAGAACACAAAATATTTGGGACACTTTGCTATGTCCAAAGTATGTGTAACTGCTCTATTCAACTCAGAATCTCAGAGTACAAGAACTGATCATTCTGTGCAATGCAGTCATTTACAATGTAGTGTGCAGGTGCCAATAGGAAGTTCTAGAATGTGGTAACTCCAAGAGAGAAATACGAGGTGATAGTTGTAAACATAGACTAGACAGCCAGGTGGCTACAGCAAACAATAAGGTGAGGTAATCAGTACAGTGTAAGTGTGCCCTCTAGGTCCAGCAGTCTACATTCGTCCCTCCGTGATTAAAGCTCGACCCGAGCTTCACAATCCATAACGTTCCGGTGGCCTTCTGGTTCTTTGAGGGTAACGCCGGGGTGGGGTGATGGGTGGAGGAATGTAGAAGTGGTCGACTTGGGGTGGCTTCCAATTGTGACTGGTGCTTGCAGTGTCTAGGGATTGTTGTGGGTTTGGCTGTGCATGATATTGCAATCGATTCACATGGACAACCTTGGTACGCTGTCAATCTGTGATTTCAATGTTGACTGGACATTTGATCGATTTGATCATCCACTGTCCTTCCCATCTGGGATCAAGTTTTCCTGCAGTAGGCACAGAGAGCCAGACAGGTTCTCCCTGAGAAGAAGTGTGTGGAGTGGACTGCTGATCATATGCTAACTTCAGGTGATCTGCTGCTGCAGCGAGGTTATTCTCCACCAGGTCCTGCAACTCTGCAAATGTGGCACGAATGCGATCGGGGTAGGACAGTGAGTCGAAGGAGTTTTGGGACACGACAGTAGGCATGTTGGGTTGGCGCCCAAACATCAGCATGAATGGAGAACACCCTGTAGAAGAATGTGTAGCAGTGCGGTAAGCGTATAGAACCAGCGGTAGATACTGTTCCCATTCGTACTTTTTTGTCGACATAGACTCGCAGAAGTTGCAGGAGTGAATGGTTAAATCGCTCGACCATGCCGTCTCCTTGGGGATGGTAAGCAGTTGTCCGAGATTTGGTCGTACCAAAAGCCTCTAGTGTTTGTGCCATTATGGTACTCTCGAAATTGCGTCCCTGATCTGAATGTAAGATTCTAGGGTGACCATAGATGGAAAACAACTTGATGAGCTCTCTTGAGATGCGGCCTGCTGAGTACACCATTAGCGACCTGGAGTTGTCCCCAAAGCTGACGATACCTCCATAGGGGGTAGAGGCACCACTCTTGTGCATGTGGAGGGGCATTAGCTTTAGAGCGAGCATCCAGAAGTTTGGAAATGATGCTGTCTTCCAGTTGAGCTTCTCGCAGATCAGCAGAGGAGTAGTGTGGCATAGCTAGAGCTACAGCGCATGGCTCTGGTGTGATGCGTGACAGGGCATCTGCATTCGATTTTAGTGAACCTTTGCGGTATGCGATGTGAAAGTCATACTCCTGCATGGCAAGGGCCCAGCGGCATAGCATGCCCTCCATCTTCTGGGCAGACAGCCACTGCAATGGAGCGTGATCGGTGAGGAGTTTAAAGTGGCGTCCGAATAAGTAGTGGCGAAACTGTTTTAGAGCATACAGCACCGCAAGGCATTCTCTCTGGATAACACTGTATTGGCGCTCTGGTGCCGTGAGTGTTCGACTTGCATATGCAATGACTCAAAAACTGCCCCGAGTCCAACTGCACTAGCATCGGTTTGCAACACAAACTCATTGCAGCTCTGATCGAACTTTGGGTAAGCCAAAACCGGTGCTTGGACTAGATGATCCTTGAGGGCTGTGAACGCTGTCATGCATTCTGGTGTCCAGTTGAAAGGCACACCCTTTTGTGTTAGGGAGTGGAGTGGTGCTGCAATATCAGCGAAATGAGGAATATATCGTCAATAGTATGAGGCTAGGCCAAGGAACTGGCGAGCTGTGGTGGCATCCATCGGTGTTGGCCAGTTCTGTATTGCTCGTACTTTCTGCGTGTCTGGACCCATGCCAGACCCCGAAATTATATGACCAAGGTAGGGCACCGTAGACATACCTATGTGGCACTTTCTCCCCTGTAGGGTTAGGCCGGCCGATTGGAGACGCTCAAAGACAGCCTGGAGGTGCTGCCTGTGCATTTCTGCATCCACAGAGTGGACGAGGACGTCGTCTAGGTAGACGGTGACAAAGTGTAGACCCTTGAGGACACTATCCATCAGGCGTTGGAACGAACTTGGCGCTCTGGTCAGACCAAATGGCATTCGGCAAAACTGGAATAGTCCCATGCCTGGTCCGGGACAAAACGCTGTCTTCTCACGATCATCTGGGTACACTGGAAGCTGCCAATATAGTCGGTAGTGGGCTGGAATACGTCGTAGCAGTACTTTAACTGGGTGCCCCGTGGTTGGAATAAAATGCTGTGCAGCCTCAGTAACACCCGGTGTAGTCCGAAACAACTCGTAGTATTCTTTTACTACCCCCCTCAGAAGGGGGCTGGGGCATTCACGAAGCTCAACGTGAGGGGCTTGGTGAAACAGTGGTACTGCACAATCATCAACAACATCGGTATTGGGCTCTTCCACAGCAGCAACTGCACATACCTTGGTTCGCATCTTCTGGGAAGGTTCATACATTGCAATTACTTGCGGAGTAGCAGCGTCTGTTTCTGACCGTTGTGGGGTACCTGTACCTCCTGCTGCCCGGTGGACTGCCACCGGTGTTTTATCGAAGTCCAACACCAGGGCATTTTCTTGTAAGAAATCTACCCTTAATATGACAGGACTCACTAAACTTTCAACAACAACAAAATTGTGTATCATTGCAAGCTCACCGAGCTGCACAGGGGCTTGTACGTGGTCCACGATTGGCAAGTGGTCCCCCGATGCCGTCACGAGTTGTACTGGTGGCTTCGCAGGTACGATCTTGACAATTCCATGCGTTCTTGGGAGTACTTCTTGTCGGATCAGCGACACGGATGAGCCAGAGTCCAACATAACTTCCACCCCAACACCTCCAATCTTGCCCGCCATAACAGCCGCTTTGGAATGGACAGCTGCTACGGTGACGATGCTAACATAGCAAGGGCTTACTGGAGATAGGGACGCCTTTTGCCCTCGACAGGCGTCCCTCAGCCGTTTCCCTGCCTCTGACGACAATCGCGGCTGATATGGCCTGGCTGGTTGCAAACGAAGCAACGACGAGTTTCAACTCCTTGCTGCACCCGAAACAGCGTCGTGGCCCTTGCTGATAGTTACTAGCTGCACGACGCGATGCTGTCGACAATGCAGCATCTTGCTCTGTTAGTGCTGCGACTTGTTCTTGCAGTAGTTCGACTTCACTCGTGTGAACGGATTCCTCGGAGACGGCGGCCGTGTGCTGGGTGTCCACGATCATCAATAGTCGAGCTCGCTCTACCGTCGTGTCCAGATTCGTTGTCTCTCCAGTCGCCCTGAGCTGTCAGCTTACGGTTTCCGACACGCCTACTAAAAACTGATGCAGAAATAGTTGATTACGGGCTGGCTTGTCTAACTCAGGCATGGCTTGGTCAAGCAATTTCTTCATGTCATGAAGATAGACGGGCAGTGCTTCACCGGGTCGCTGTTTTCGTCTACGAAATTCGTCTATATAGGGCCACAAATTTCATGGGCATCATAGCACTGAGCAATTTCCCCTTGGCTGCTGAGTAGACTTTTTGCTCCTCCTCGTCCAGTTCAAGCCAAATGGCGAGGGCCTCCCCCTCCAATAGCGTTGGAAGTTTCAGCGCTTGGTTTGCGGCGTTCCAGCCATTCGCTCTGCAACATATCTCAAATCTTTGGAACCACTCGTGCAAGTGTGCCCTCTAGGTCCAGCAGTCTACATATGCTTTCCATACCGAAATGTACATCCAAAGTGAGGACATCTGTCTATACAGGATACCTCACCAGGTCCCCCAAGGTGTCTAGATAGAGGGGTTCCCCTGTTCACAATTTCCTATCTACACATATCTACTACACTCTAATAAGCACACTTTGGACTGCTTTGTAGAGCTTTTTCAAAAGTTTGTACAGTGGAACCTCTGAATATAGGACACTTTGGGAGCAAGGCTTTTGTCCTTTATTCGGAGATTGTCCTCTGGTGGGAGGTTCGACTCAATTTGCTATTTCTAGCCACATTAAGCACTCAAATGCCTACCAGACATGTATTCAAGCATCATCTACTGCCAGGCATAGCTACATAGCTAACTGTATAATATTATATTGTCGAAAGAGTTATCGGACGACATTAACATTCAGTGGACTGGTATAACAAATACGAGTGCCACAAAGTCAGTAATGTCCAAAATAAACTGTCCAGAGTGGCTTGAACTGTGTAAGCATCTCTACACTTGCAAACAGCTTATGGGTATGGACTCGAAATAGAGTTTTCACGTGTCGTCACAGATCACGTGCTCTAGCTGTATATCCGTGTCATGTTCCGTTTATGACCGTGTTTGCCCAACTTGGATTGGCATGTTATACAGCCATCTCAGAAACAAGAGCTGCTGGGAACTTACGCGTTCAGTATCTCGACTATCGCTGTGAGTCAGTTTTCAGGCGGGATAAATTCAGTGAATCTGCCGTGGAATCTCCTACGTGATCGTGGGTTGGTTTCTCACTGGTTTCTTCAGAGCTGTGGATGGGAGGCAGGGGAGAGAGTGCATGAGGGTGTGAGAGAGGGAGAGATGGAGGGAGGGATGGAGGGAGGGAGGGAGGGAGGGAGGGAGGGAGGGAGGGAGGGAGGGAGGGAGGGAGGGAGGGAGGGAGGGAGGGAGGGAGGGAGGGAGGGAGGGAGGGAGGGAGGGAGGGAGGGAGGGAGGGAGGGAGGGAGGGAGGGAGGGAGGGAGGGAGGGAGGGTGTTAAGACGGGAGGGGAGGAGGGTTTTAGGAAGGGAGGGAAGGAGGAGAAATTTAGAGAGGGAGAGAAGAATGAGGGAGGTGGGAGGGAGGAGAGAGGGAGGGAAGGACAGTGGGAGAGTTGAGGTTAAACATGTCAAGCTTCGCATTAGCAGTTCAAATTGCTAACCAGAAAAATTGAGCTTAAAAAAATTTGGTACTGTACAAATACACTATAATTATCATATGCATGTAGTTGGAATTCGTGAAGCATACACTCACTCAATTCTGAGGGACTGTACTTTGACCCCCTCCAGGTCCTGAGACTGTTCCACGTCCTCCTTTCATTCGACGTCCTGTTAGGTTACCATAACAACCAAAAACTGATGATTTAAAAATCGAAACTGTTTTATTTAAATGTGTACAAAATCACAAGTTTAGAACTCTCCTCTAGGTGATTGATGTGATTGCTGGTTTTGGAATTACAGTCAACTCTCCAAATAGCGGACACTTTGGCAGCGACAGCCTTTGTCCTTTATTTAGAGAGTGTCTTTTATTGGGGAGTTTTGTAAAATCATTGCTTAAATCATGTTGAAATAACTTTAATTTAAGAATTTAATGACTCAACAGTTCAAAATTATGAAAAGTATTGATCACTTGTAGTCTGTGTATAATTATCAGCATTAAGGCAAGCTAGATTAGTCATACTTACTTACTGTACACGTCGTGCAAAAAAAGTGCCTCGCGCCTTAGCGGGTACTGGTCGTTTATACTTGTACTGTAGGAGTTTGCGATGGCGGCCATCACCTCGCGCTAAGGCGCTCGGCAATAATAATACATTGTATATGCGATATGCAAGCATTGATGGTTATGCCCCGTCCACTGTCCGTTAGCCAGGAAGCAATTATCCGCTGTCCGGAAACTAGAGAGTCCGTTTGTCGGGAGTTTTTTTTTGTAGTTACAGAAGAAGCACTTTGCCAAAAAGTGCAAAAACAAGTCATGTAGGGATACACTTCCACCAAAAAACACTTCCCCAAAAACCAATGAAACAAGCGACAATGCACACCGTACCGTAATGCATGTGCAGACTACCCACGCATTACATCGCAAAGCATTTACCGCATAGCTACCATCCCTACATTGGCAAAGTGCTTTTTCTGTAACTTGTTTTGGGATGTTTTTGTGAAGGTGGTACCAAATGTGTAAGTGTAAATTAAATGTGCGTGGTGGATGGGGTTGAAATGAAATACATTGTGCTTTACGATGTTGTGTGTAGTATAACTTTCGATTTGTACTCCAGTCAGAAGGCCTTTGCCTGCATGTGTATGGGGGGATAGTACTTTGCATACAGTATTCCTAAAACTTAGATTTTGAGAAAGAAAGGGACCCAGAATAAACAGAGGTACTTTCAAACCAACAAAGTATAAAGGCAGTTACCAGGGCAACTTCTCGTGCTAGCTATAGCAGAAAGAAAAGGGTAGCCACACTTGTCAGTTAGGCCCCTCCAACTTGCGTGTTAGTTTCTGATCACACGCTCGCATCCTACGCAGGCAGGTCCAGAATAAACAACGGTACATTCACAATACAGTAGGCAGCTGCTTGGGCAGGTTCCCGTGCTAGCTATAGTGTCGACCCTGACAAAAAAAGGGCAGCCTCACGTGCCAGTTACGACCCCTCCCCCCCCCCATGCATGTGCGTGTGCATGTGCAGACGAAAGCCTTCCTGATGCGAAACCTATGCTACATGCATCATCCTCAAAGCCCGCACATGCACATTTACACCTACACATTTGGTACTAAGTCCTCCAAAAAAGCCCCAAAACAAGTTACAGAAAAAGCACTTTGCGAAAAAGTGCAAAAAAAGTCATGTAGGGATGCACTTCCACCAAAAAACACTTCTTTAAAAACCAATGAAAATAACGACTGTATGCTCACCTCAATACATGCACAGACTACCCACACATCACAGTGCAATGCATTATTACACGGTATGGTGTGGTAGCAGTCAGTTGCTGCATGGTGGAGATGACAGTGAGTCCAGAGCTGCTAGTCGACTCATCCTTCAGTTGGGAAGATAGACGTCTGCTGGGCAGCTAGAATCTGGGATTAAAGATGGTACCTCCTTCCGCGGCGCCAGAGAAGTAGATTGCGCTGCTGAGAAGAGTGCATCACGGATAGAGTTGTGTCCATGTATAAGGTCCCTGTTACCACCACAGCTTACTTGGTGGTCTTGGTGGTCAACAGCCCCCTGGTAGATTGGGCAGATGGTTCCACACTCAAGCATCCTGCGGCCAATTCAAGCCAATAATCGAGAATGCTTTGTCATGTAGATGTACGCTAAGAGCTGAGGAAGGGACCAATGTGAGCCAGTCACCGGTATGAGGGAGAGAGGAGTATAAGGCTAGAATTTTGAAGTGGGAACGTGGCAAAGGTGGTTGAAGACAGCCTCATGGATCGTGTGAGAGTGGACCCTGTTACACTTTGTATGGGAACGTCCAGCACGGTATTACGGAAGGCCACTGCAGCCTGTTTTATGTGGCTCAGGGGGCATGTTCTCAGAGAGAAGGTCACCTTAGGGAAGGCGAGACAGGAGCGGAGTAGAGTCATTTCAATTTCGGAGTCTTCTAAATCAGGTAGCTTGGATAAGCCGTCGTTGACTTTCTCCACCCTCTGAAGGACAAAACCTCCCGGAGAGAAACTGCATGGGCCAAAAGGGCAACCTTGGAGGGAGAAACCACCCCTGGTGATTGGGATCTTAAGCGGGAGTTAGTTAGGTGTAGGAGAAGTATTGACTGGGACATAGAGGAGTGACTTGGCTCAATTGAAGTGGAACCCACGGGAGTACCTTGCTCTTCTACAACCTTTGGGGCAGCTGCCAGGTCACCAGGGGAACCACAGAGGGTGCCGTCATCTAGGTACCAGGTACTGATCTGCCAGACAACAGCTTTGATCTCTTTTGTTTAAAATCGGAGACCTATATTACTGTCCAGTATAGTATTGAAGCTGCAACTGAGTTAAACCTGGCTGGGCTAACCCTTTAAAGGGTTAAAGTAACCATTTTGTTTTGCCAGTTAGTATGAACTAAGTATTTTTTCTTTGCAAACACAAAAAGATTACTTTAACCAAGCTAGGTTTAACTCAGTTGCAGCTTTAATACTATGCTTGACAATATGGTCTCCAATTTAAAAAAAAATAACAAAATTAATTATAAGCAAAATCATGAAGGTATATGTAGCTGTGTAGCTACAATTACAGGAATGCTAAAAGTGCAACTACCTGTTATTCCTCAAATTTACATGTACTGCTGCACTTGTAACATTATTGGTGACCTAACATAATTTGCCATTCTGCCTGAAATTGGAGTAATATTAGCTGCATAATGTTGGGCAAGTGATGTAATTGATCTGCGTGTATGCACATTTTTAATAGTAAGCTCAGTTGCTACTGACTAAGAAATAGCCCTAGCAGAGTGTTGGTTGAGCAAGGAGTTATAATATTTGTATCCTTTTGAAATAACACAACTATATTCGAGCCACCCTTCTACCTGGGACTGAAGATCAACTGGGAGGACTACAGGTAGTTAAATAATTAGTAGCCAAATTATAAATTATAGCTATATGGGCAGTGAACTGGTATTCCGTGTAACATAATATTGTGTTAAACTTATTTTGTACTTTCCTCTTGTCACCATCATCCATACCCATTTCAGACTTTCTTTGTGTAAACATTTGCATCAGTTTCAGTGATCCTTTTTTACTTATCGCATGTTTAATTAATATATCTTTACTAATACAACTGTTAATAGTTGATAACAAATGCAGATTTAGGTACCTGATTAATGGCCAGGTGTTGCTATTAAGAGCTAATTAGCACAGTAATGCAGGAATAATCTCGCAAGAACGACCACATTCTGTGGAATGTGGTCTGGCCACAAGACTAGCTCGAGAATGGGATAATAATAAACTAACTCTTCTCTGTTGAGTGATTAGTCCACTTTGAAGTGACGACAGAGAAGGGAAATTCCAGTTCCAACAGGCTATATATAAAAATGTGCACTGTCGAAATATTGAATTGCAACATATTATCCAAACCTTAATATCCTCATCCATCAAAATTTTGTTGCTGTTTAGCTCTTTTAAGCTCATAATCATCAAGCTTTTATCACACCCTCACAATGCAGGGTGCTTTATCCACTGATGTTGCCGTGGACTGTTTAAGTGAGATTCAGATTGTGATTGTACAACTCTTGCATAGCAATGCGTAAGTTATTGGGATATTGTAAAAGAAAATGCTGTAATAATAGTTCGAAGCAGTGCAGTTTTGCATAAGAGAGTAGGAAGAGTGTGGCCAGTAGCTATGGTAAACTCACAGAGTAGCACCAAAGATATCCCTTTGATATGTGGCAGGTGGTTAGGCTCATTCACCGAGGAGGAAGACATGTTGATACTCAGAAATACCACTTTCTGCATAGGTTACCAACAGCGCAACATTGGGATTACAGTGATTGATATATTGTCTGTTTTCTTGACATATAATTACGGTTTGAGGCATGCAGTTCTGTAGTGAGGAACCACAGCAGACGTCCTGGGTGGTGGATGGTTGTACCACTAATTATGGCTGTACGATGGAAACGTTAGATACCTCAGTGGCAAGCACATTGCACTGTTCACAGCTGGGATGATCTGCCTTATTTTCCCATAACAATGCTGTTGATCTGGAGTGATGCTTCTTCTTGGCCTTGTTTTGTATCTTATCTCAGTCAATGCTCTTGGAAATCCCAGTGTCAACTTTCTGGCTATTGTGACTACTGCAAATTTAGCATTTCCAGCAATATTTGGTTACAGAATCTACAAGAGGTGGCCTCCTTGAAGTGTCATTGATCTTCAACCTGTCCATTCTTGCTGCGGCCACTTTATATGTTCGTCTAAGTGGAGGGAACCAGAATGCTGATACATTCACATCAGTTGGCATAGCTTTTGTAACATTCACTGGGATTTTCATCTACCACTCCATTCAGCTATTCAAAAGCACCAGGCTGTGTAAAAGAGTGAGTGTGACCCGGACTGATGTGGCCTCAGGGCCTGAGGACCCACCAGATTGTGCGTTTGTGTCAGGGTCTGCCCCCAACCCAGACAGTGATTGACTTACGTTTTTTTTTTTACGATAACCATGCATGGCAACAGAGTGAACATAAATCAAAGGTGGGTACAACAAAATTACTGCAATAATAACAGTGACTTTTGCAAAAGACTGCAATTTTAGAACTAACACAAAATAAATGTGTTGTTTGTGATGTGTGGGTATAGTCTGTGCAGAACAGTCAGAAGTCCAGTGAGGACAGAATAGAAGGAAGAGGATATTCAATAAGTTTTGAGTTCTACAGGGACCAAAACTCTGGATACTGGCAACACCGGCCTGAAGCTTACCAACAAATGTAGGACAACTAATGAGCTACATGTATACACCGACAGAGGAAGATATAGCATTTTGCCAAAAGTGTAATAACAAATCTTGTACCATAATGCACCTCTACATGAAAGGCACCGCCCAGGGTATATCAGCCATACACCCTAGCGGCTCATTTGAACTGTCAATATACCCTAGGGTATATGGTTGCCAGGCAACTAATGCTTCTCCATTAGCGCTTGTCATAACCAACAGCGTTTGTAATTGTATTATGGTACAAGTCAGCTGTACCATGGGTTTCTAGGGTGTATGGGTTTGTACTCTTCGTGCAGTTATATGTATTCCCTCGGGCTGCGCCCTCGGGAATACATATAACTGCCCTCAGAGTACAAATCCCATACACCGTATGCTTCCGCCAAAAAGCGCAAATGTGCTTACCTGTCTCGTGCTGTCTTTGACCATTCCCTGACTAGATGGCCTCCACTTGCCTTCACTGGAAAGTGGGTGTGGCCATTTACCACCAAGAGCCTCATGCTAGCTGGTCCTCAGGTGGGGCAACTGTCCCATCTTTCTAGTACGCAGTAACTGCAAACACTTAGCCAGCTGCAGCTACTGGTACAGCCAGGCAGCATACGTATGCTCAGTGTATCTTGCCATGCCTACTAACTTTGGGAGCTGATGCTCCCAGGTGCAAGCAACAAAACGCAAGGGTACTCCTACCAGCTACTGCACACTAAAGCTACTGCCACCAACTGCTGCCAGGGTGTCCGGATGTACCTCTGGTATGTTGCTGACTCCCAATGCCCAAAAGTGTTTATTACCCCAAATGGCCCTAGTGTGGACCCCTGGAAGGGTTGCTGGGTTGCGGATGAGCACAATGCAGACATACGAGAGTTTGGTAAACCTTGACCACTTTGGGGTGTTCTAGTGTTGAGTGTAGAGAGTCAAAGCCTAAGGGAAAACCGAACTGAATGCCATGTGTTCCATGACTTTTGAGTACTGAAGTTAAACCAACTCTAGTGCATGAGTATGCTTCCCAGACTTGCAGTAAGACTTCTGATAGAAGAGCCAGTATAAAGAAAAGTTTTAAAGATTTGCCCTAAAGCTGAAGGGATTGAGAACTTCAAGTCAAACAGCTGGTCTTCAAAATAGTTTGGTGATTATTGATGTTGTAGCAGGCTTAATTGCTTGCTCTTTATGAAATCTTTCCCACTAGGTTTGTGTCATGCAGCAGTGTGTCTGTGTTACAGGGCGCCACATGACATTGTGATCTATACTAACATTGTAAGCTACTTTACAATGTCTATTAGCTGGAATTTCCAAGCTGAAACAGTACTGTGATAGTGTAGTGCAGAACTCTGGCATAAATGATGTCTTTCCATTTACCCTTAATCTCTGTGTACAATTTCATGATCCAACACAGACTGGGCAGCCCCACTAATATTCTTCCTGTGCTGCTTCAATGGTATATAGCACTTACTATATCACCACCTGTCTACGTATGGTCTTTTCACAGATTTTTTTCTTATTTGCACTGGTTGATGCAATGTACAGTGTGCTCAAAATACAGCATTACAGAAATATAACTTCTGAACACAATTGTAATGTCTTCTTTGTATAAAAACATGCATTGCACATTTAAGGGTAATATATACAAAGTGATAACAAATCAATTGAGCAAAAAGTGGTAAAGAGATTACAGTGCACTCACTGGTAAGTTGTATTTGAAAACAGGGAACTAACATACACCCGCTACTTATCAGAACCCTCAGAAAGCACTAAGTCTTCCACAAAACCAAAAAACAAGGCAGTAAACTCCCTTACATTATCATATACAGGACTGAGATCGTCTGTTGAGGCTGCTTGAATAGCATCGAGAAAAGTTATATGCTGAGATTCTGTACTTCCGGCTTCAAGGCCGACTTGTTTCAGCTTCTCCATGGCATCACCCATTTCCACTCTCCAGTATGTTTCTAGGCTTTCAGACATATGAGCAATGTATACATCCAGGCTGTGCCGCAATGCGCTCTCTGCTTTGTGTAAATCGCTAACAAGAATAGCACAGTCTGTGGCCTCGTGTGTTATAGAGTCGTTGCAGCCAGCTCCATTCTTCCACTCCTGCTGATATGTGATCCCAGCAACTGATGAACACCTGCAGTGTTCAGGTCCATGGTTGAAAGGTGTACACGAACTTTTCTGGTCAATGACTGTTAAAGTAGGCACGGGGAAAGAGGAACTGTGTCGATTGATGATTTCAGCTACAGCTGCAACATACCAGTTGTAAGACATAATGGATAAGCTCTTTATTGCCTCCTTAAAATCGTTCCTGTAATCGGTTAGCATGAAAAGTTCCATCAATGTTGCCATGTGAAGGTCAACAAAGGTCCTGGTTAGCGGGAGAAGCTGCTCAAATGTCTCATAGTTAGGATTACCAGGAAGGAATGTTGGTTGGTTTAAAATGAGCTGTATGTTCAATTTCCACAATGACTTCTTCTTTGCATCAGCACCATGCAAACTGTAGATGTTTGCTGCTTCCAGTAGATAACTGTGTAAGGATTGAGTCTTTAACTCAAAATCGTACTGGTCAACGTTTGCACCAACGTACTCTTTCAGATCAGAAACTGTTTGGCGAATATCTGCAATCAGACTGTTGACAGAAGTCTCCAGCTTAAGGAAGTCATCTGCTGTGGGATCCGTCAGACCAGCAATGCCGCCAAAGAATGTGTTGAAAGTGGAATCTGCATCTGGAACAGCTCCTACCAACCCAGACATGATACTTACGGCATTTCTGCTGAATTTAAATGAAATATCTGCGGACAAAGTCCTTTCGAGTTTGGCGATCACTTCTCCGGGTGGACCATGGTATGGATAAAATTTGCAGTCAGTTTTGTAGGCCCAGCACTGTGGAGGTTCCAGTGCCAGTAGTAGACAAATGGAGATCAATATGGTTCCACTGGCCATTGTTATTCACTTGTCCCTGACTATATACAAACACTGAATGAAAGTGCCTCTTTTATGCTGACATCTGGAGCAGTAGCGTCACACCTATTATGACTGAATAAACTTTATCCTTTCAGATTTGCTAATGGTGTTATGGGTAGCAAGTAATGGCACACCAGTCTTTATACTAATGGTTATATTTGTCTGGGAACTAAGGGTGGAGCTATATATCATAATGGTTTGACAGCGTAAATAAAAGAAATTGCCAAAAGGAGGAGTACTGATATGACTATTACAGGCCACCACCATTATTGCCGTTGTGGGTAGCAAGTAATGGCACACTCAGGAAGGGAACTTTGTCCATGCACTAATCAACCTGTATTGTCTGAATATATTCTTCAGATTTGCTAATGGTGTTATGGGTAGCAAGTAAAGGCACACTTGTCTTTGTTCTAATGGTTATATTTGTCTGGGAACTAAGGGTGGGGCTAGCCAAACAGTGGTTATGTCTTTCATTGCAGGGCGAGTTTCAAATCTAGGCTATGTAGGCATTAAGAGCTTTCAAATCAACCTGTGTAAAACCTTTAGCTAAAAGCCAGCGTCCATTTTCGGGATTGTATATTGTATACCCTACTCTATATTTACTGCTCACCAATTCTATGTGAGAGTGATATACTTCTTTAGATTATAATGTATGACAATTTTATATAGCTCAAATTTTGGGTTTCATTGCATTCTCTTGCACCCAAGTATATATGCCTAACCCTTTCACCGGAAGAGACCTGCTCCATAAGGCCAATTTACATTTATATGGTGTTTAAATACTAGGTGCTAGTATTAAATATGGGCTTTTTTTAGTTTCTTTGGGCCCTAAAGGTAAACTTTCTAAGGTATTCATATGCGTAAATTTTCTCTTTTTAGGAAGCTATTATTGGTAGCGGGCAAAGGTTACATCACGCCAGTATGTTCCCGGAAGATTATAGAAGTATTATGTGTTCCAAAGTAGATCATTAAACACCGTTTTTTTAAATGTATATTCTCTAAATGTATATTCTCTGGAGCACTTTAGATTAATGGAATTATAGCTATAGCGAGAGTAGATTTATTTTAGTTCATTTCTCCATGCTCGAACTAAAATACTGTAAGTTCAATATTTATTACAGAACCATAGTCACCTACCTAGTTTTTTTTGCCACAAATTAAACATGATTGTAGAGAAAATTAGATGGGAAGGTCTAGTACAAATCATGAGCTTTTGTGGGATCACGGAAAGTTCGCAAAAAGCACTGACAGACTGTACCCACTACTTCTAGAGCCTTGTAAGTCAGGACAGACATATCTAAAAGCGCTTGTTTAGTAGATTTATGTCATTACAATATAGATCTGTGTTGGTCCACTGCCTACCACAAAGAACTTCAATATGTAAATGGTCGCACTGTAGCTAGTACTTCCAGTAATTATTCCAGCCTGAATCCGCTCTATAGCTAAATACTTGCAAAGTAGTTTTTACAGGAATGATACAACACCTGTTGGTGTTTAATCTGAAAATAGTTTATTTTATATAAAATCTAAAAACAATTCTTAAAGACAGCTTACTTCAGGGAAAGCTAACGCTAAGCCTCAAAAAGCAGATTCCACTGATTTTATATAGGGTGCACACACATCCCAGTTAGTTAGGATTACAGTGCATTCAACCTTGGCTTACTTTTATGTCTGACGTAGGTGCAGACAAGGACGTAAGTGCAGACAAGGACGGAATGATTCTGGACACTATGCAGCAGACAGGCATTACAGCAGTGCTGTTCCAGTGCATTACTACAACCTTCAAAAAGCACATGCAAAAAATACCAGGTTGGCGAAGTTATTTTCTATCATAGCGTGATCAGAGATACAGCATTAAGTATGCATGAAATAACACGTTCAGATACAAAAGTGGTATATAGCAATAATGAATAATCAGCAAAGCTAAAATTCACTGGTATAAGTGAAAACAAACCCATTTTGATATAGCACTACAGAAATACACCAAAAATCTCACAAAATCAAGTCGGCATAGCAGTGGTAAAGGAGAGCATAGCATGTACTGTACTGACTGGTTGTTATATTATGCATACAAGATGACAATTACTAAACAGCATAAAGGTTTTTAAGCAAAAGAAGACCTCCTTTAATAAGATTTTCTGTAAATGTAAGAGTATGTCCGGTTGCATGTGTAGTATCAACGTGAGTAGTATACTGAGATTCTGTAGCTCCAGCCTTAATGCCAACTTGTTTTACTTTCTCCATGTCATCCCCCATCTCCACTCTCCAGTATGTTTTTATGCTTGTACTCTTCTGTTTGAAGTATGTCTCACGTAATGGCACCAATGCATTTTTTGCTCTTGGTGTATCCCGCATGTTCATCAAGCAGTTTTCAGGACCATGTGTTACAGACTGCTGGCAACCATCTCCATCTCTCCAATCCTGCTTACATGTCACCCCAGTCATTGTACAAGAAACGCATTGTGTTTGAGATGTATACAGTATGGGGACACAAACTTGTTTCACACCATCTACCCAACATTGAGGTTTGGGGTAGGTTGTGTGTTGTTTGATGACCTGAGATACGGCTAACTTATACCAGTTGTAAGCAGTAACGGATAAACTCTTCAATTCGTTCTTGTAATCCTGACTCTTGGTCATATTGAATAGTTCTGTCAGTACTGCCATGTGAAGTCCAACAAAGGTCCTTGTCAGTGGGAGAAGTTGCTCAAATGTCTCATACTTAGGATTGTTTGAAAGGAATGTCGGTTGGCTAGACAGAAGGTTGACGTTTAATGCCGTCAATGACCTTTTCTTTTCCGCAGCATCATGGTACAGAAACACGTGTGTTCCTGCCGTTAAATGACCTTTTAAGGTTTGAATCTTTAAGTCCAAATCGTGCTGGTTAATTTTTGCATCCATGTAATTCTTCAGATCGGTAACTGTTGTGCGAACACCTTCAATCAGTTTGTTGACGCCAGCCACGAGTTTATTGAGGTCACCTGCTGTGGGATCTGTCAGATCAGCTAAGGTGCCGTAGAATGCACCCAAAACCGAGCCTGCTTCTGGAACAGCACCAACTATATTGGCCCAAATGCTCACCAAATTTGTGCTGAAGTGGAGTGTGAGCTTTGCAGGCAAAGTCGGGGTGAATTTGAGTATCACTTCTCCTGGTGGTCCCTGGTATTGATGGAATTGGCAGTCAGTTCTGTAGGCCCAGCAGTGTGGAAGTGCTAGTAGAAGACAAATAGAGATCGGTATTGTTCTACTGGTAATGGACGCCATTATTCATTTGCCACTGTTTGTGGAAACACTCACTGAAATGTGCCACTTTTATACTGACAACTGGTGCAATAGTGTAAATTCTGTTATGACTGAATGAAGTACAAAAATGCAATTTTGCTACCCTCAAGGAAAGTATTTATGTCTCATCCAAAGGGAGGAACACTGGTATGTCTATCTCAGCATTTAGATCTTTGAAGTCACACCCTGTAACAACTCACATCCTCTTAAAGTCAGTTAAGCCCTTAATTGTGTCTGTCCCACCATCAGCCATGTAACTATGCATGTCAGGGCTAGTGCAAAAACATAGTCTAATGCAATTTATTGCTTACTTTAATAAGTGTGTAACAGCATTTGCTGGTGTGAATAGCAAGTGTTGGCACACTCGCGTAATGGCTTGTGACAAAGGACTTTACCTCATTATAAATCCGATCGGATAACTGGCAACAAGCACTTCTGAATTGGAATTGCTGCAGTAATCACTAATAAAACCACCTCCCACCTTGGTTTCAAATTGGTCATAATTACAAATTTCTGTACACTCTTCAGCACCCATCAAAAATAAGTACCCTATAAATATCAGTACACATTAAACCAGTTTCTGAATAGCAGTACCCATACAAAGATAAGTAACCATCAGACAACTAAGGATCTATAAATAGTGCATGTGTGACGGGTCCACCTGAGTCTGCATCAAAAGGGAAAAGGACTACCTTGTGCGTATGCATTTCGCAGTGCACAGAATGACCACTCAGTGATTCATGTAAGAACAGCGCTGTGACAATCACAGGGTAAAATGAAGTTGAAAAAATTGACTGTCAAGACCAAAACTGAAGGGTTTTGTGTGCATGCGGTTAGACTAACGTGACTTTTATCCCATTGAAACGTATCCCATGATTATAAGTACTCCATAAAATCCACTCATTGAAAATGTACAATCTCTGAATGGAAGCACCGGTACATATACTCTAGAGTTTACGGTGTCTCATTTGGTAGATTTAATGTATAGCTATATCATTAGGACAGCTTCATCTTTGTTTTTCTATAGATCTGGAGAAAGCCAGTAAATTTTTTTCTTCTGACACATCTGCATTGAGGGTATAGTTTATCATTCGACAAATTACTTCTAGGCCACATGATCCTTTGTTAACCTTCACATGGGAACACTAAGAGCTATAAAGCTGTCCAAAACTTAGTATTGGCAAAAAGTTATCCTCTGTGCTCACTGTACTCCAAAGGGAATGGAACTTTGTCCTTGTACTGGGAACTAAAAGGTGTTTGCTATTTCTTTTGTTCATTTCATTTGCGATTACTTTGCTATGTCGCCCTGCAATGCATGTTTTTTTTAACGTGTTCTGAAGTGTTAATTAATGCGTGTTTGTGTTGCTGTATTCAAACGCACTGCAGCACATTGTATCAAAAAATACAAAGAAGACACAAGTGAAAAAAGGACATAATTATAGAATTGAGATTGTTACACACGGTGGCCTGAAAGGTCTTAGTGCTGTAATAGTCATATCAGTACTCCTCCTTTTGTGCTGTAATAGTCATATCAGTACTCCTCCTTTTGTGCTGTAATAGTCATATCAGTACTCCTCCTTTTGTGCTGTAATAGTCATATCAGTACTCCTCCTTTTGTGCTGTAATAGTCATATCAGTACTCCTCCTTTAATTTTGTGCTGTAATAGTCATTTCAGTACTCCTCCTTTTGTGCTGTAATACATGTAGTCATTTCAGTACTCCTCCTTTTGTGCTGTAATACATGTAGTCATATCAGTACTCCTCCTTTTGGCAATTTCTTTCATCGAGGCTGTCAAACCATTTATGATATAACTTTGTTCCTGCATGCCTGGACAGATTTTATATGCTGTCCCGTCTGAGTAGCTATTAGTGGCATATCATCATTTCTCAGTGCTTGGCTCTATAACTATAGTACCCATTTGTTCTCAGACAAAACAGGTTGATTAGTGCATGGACAAAGTTCCTTTCCTGAGTGTGCCATTACTTGCTACCCACAACGGCAATAATGGTGGTGGCCTGTAATAGTCATATCAGTACTCCTCCTTTTGGCAATTTCTTTTATTGCATGAGGCAGTCAAACCTTACTGCTTACCTGTCTCGTGCTGTCTTTGACCATTCCCTGACTAGATGGCCTCCACTTGCCTTCACTGGAAAGTGGGTGTGGCCATTTACCACCAAGAGCCTCATGCTAGCTGGTCCTCAGGTGGGGCAACTGTCCCATCTTTCTAGTACGCAGTAACTGCAAACACTTAGCCAGCTGCAGCTACTGGTACAGCCAGGCAGCATACGTATGCTCAGTGTATCTTGCCATGCCTACTAACTTTGGGAGCTGATGCTCCCAGGTGCAAGCAACAAAACGCAAGGGTACTCCTACCAGCTACTGCACACTAAAGCTACTGCCACCAACTGCTGCCAGGGTGTCCGGATGTACCTCTGGTATGTTGCTGACTCCCAATGCCCAAAAGTGTTTATTACCCCAAATGGCCCTAGTGTGGACCCCTGGAAGGGTTGCTGGGTTGCGGATGAGCACAATGCAGACATACGAGAGTTTGGTAAACCTTGACCACTTTGGGGTGTTCTAGTGTTGAGTGTAGAGAGTCAAAGCCTAAGGGAAAACCGAACTGAATGCCATGTGTTCCATGACTTTTGAGTACTGAAGTTAAACCAACTCTAGTGCATGAGTATGCTTCCCAGACTTGCAGTAAGACTTCTGATAGAAGAGCCAGTATAAAGAAAAGTTTTAAAGATTTGCCCTAAAGCTGAAGGGATTGAGAACTTCAAGTCAAACAGCTGGTCTTCAAAATAGTTTGGTAATTATTGATGTTGTAGCAGGCTTAATTGCTTGCTCTTTATGAAATCTTTCCCACTAGGTTTGTGTCATGCAGCAGTGTGTCTGTGTTACAGGGCGCCACATGACATTGTGATCTATACTAACATTGTAAGCTACTTTACAATGTCTATTAGCTGGAATTTCCAAGCTGAAACAGTACTGTGATAGTGTAGTGCAGAACTCTGGCATAAATGATGTCTTTCCATTTACCCTTAATCTCTGTGTACAATTTCATGATCCAACACAGACTGGGCAGCCCCACTAATATTCTTCCTGTGCTGCTTCAATGGTATATAGCACTTACTATATCACCACCTGTCTACGTATGGTCTTTTCACAGATTTTTTTCTTATTTGCACTGGTTGATGCAATGTACAGTGTGCTCAAAATACAGCATTACAGAAATATAACTTCTGAACACAATTGTAATGTCTTCTTTGTATAAAAACATGCATTGCACATTTAAGGGTAATATATACAAAGTGATAACAAATCAATTGAGCAAAAAGTGGTAAAGAGATTACAGTGCACTCACTGGTAAGTTGTATTTGAAAACAGGGAACTAACATACACCCGCTACTTATCAGAACCCTCAGAAAGCACTAAGTCTTCCACAAAACCAAAAAACAAGGCAGTAAACTCCCTTACATTATCATATACAGGACTGAGATCGTCTGTTGAGGCTGCTTGAATAGCATCGAGAAAAGTTATATGCTGAGATTCTGTACTTCCGGCTTCAAGGCCGACTTGTTTCAGCTTCTCCATGGCATCACCCATTTCCACTCTCCAGTATGTTTCTAGGCTTTCAGACATATGAGCAATGTATACATCCAGGCTGTGCCGCAATGCGCTCTCTGCTTTGTGTAAATCGCTAACAAGAATAGCACAGTCTGTGGCCTCGTGTGTTATAGAGTCGTTGCAGCCAGCTCCATTCTTCCACTCCTGCTGATATGTGATCCCAGCAACTGATGAACACCTGCAGTGTTCAGGTCCATGGTTGAAAGGTGTACACGAACTTTTCTGGTCAATGACTGTTAAAGTAGGCACGGGGAAAGAGGAACTGTGTCGATTGATGATTTCAGCTACAGCTGCAACATACCAGTTGTAAGACATAATGGATAAGCTCTTTATTGCCTCCTTAAAATCGTTACTGTAATCGGTTAGCATGAAAAGTTCCATCAATGTTGCCATGTGAAGGTCAACAAAGGTCCTGGTTAGCGGGAGAAGCTGCTCAAATGTCTCATAGTTAGGATTACCAGGAAGGAATGTTGGTTGGTTTAAAATGAGCTGTATGTTCAATTTCCACAATGACTTCTTCTTTGCATCAGCACCATGCAAACTGTAGATGTTTGCTGCTTCCAGTAGATAACTGTGTAAGGATTGAGTCTTTAACTGAAAATCGTACTGGTCAACGTTTGCACCAACGTACTCTTTCAGATCAGAAACTGTTTGGCGAATATCTGCAATCAGACTGTTGACAGAAGTCTCCAGCTTAAGGAAGTCATCTGCTGTGGGATCCGTCAGACCAGCAATGCCGCCAAAGAATGTGTTGAAAGTGGAATCTGCATCTGGAACAGCTCCTACCAACCCAGACATGATACTTACGGCATTTCTGCTGAATTGAAATGAAATATCTGCGGACAAAGTCCTTTCGAGTTTGGCGATCACTTCTCCGGGTGGACCATGGTATCGATAAAATTTGCAGTCAGTTTTGTAGGCCCAGCACTGTGGAGGTTCCAGTGCCAGTAGTAGACAAATGGAGATCAATATGGTTCCACTGGCCATTGTTATTCACTTGTCCCTGACTATATACAAACACTGAATGAAAGTGCCTCTTTTATGCTGACATCTGGAGCAGTAGCGTCACACCTATTATGACTGAATAAACTTTATCCTTTCAGATTTGCTAATGGTGTTATGGGTAGCAAGTAATGGCACACCAGTCTTTATACTAATGGTTATATTTGTCTGGGAACTAAGGGTGGAGCTATATATCATAATGGTTTGACAGCGTAAATAAAAGAAATTGCCAAAAGGAGGAGTACTGATATGACTATTACAGGCCACCACCATTATTGCCGTTGTGGGTAGCAAGTAATGGCACACTCAGGAAGGGAACTTTGTCCATGCACTAATCAACCTGTATTGTCTGAATATATTCTTCAGATTTGCTAATGGTGTTATGGGTAGCAAGTAAAGGCACACTTGTCTTTGTTCTAATGGTTATATTTGTCTGGGAACTAAGGGTGGGGCTAGCCAAACAGTGGTTATGTCTTTCATTGCAGGGCGAGTTTCAAATCTAGGCTATGTAGGCATTAAGAGCTTTCAAATCAACCTGTGTAAAACCTTTAGCTAAAAGCCAGTGTCCATTTTCGGGATTGTATATTGTATACCCTACTCTATATTTACTGCTCACCAATTCTATGTGAGAGTGATATACTTCTTTAGATTATAATGTATGACAATTTTATATAGCTCAAATTTTGGGTTTCATTGCATTCTATTGCACCCAAGTATATATGCCTAACCCTTTCACCGGAAGAGACCTGCTCCATAAGGCCAATTTACATTTATATGGTGTTTAAATACTAGGTGCTAGTATTAAATATGGGCTTTTTTTAGTTTCTTTGGGCCCTAAAGGTAAACTTTCTAAGGTATTCATATGCGTAAATTTTCTCTTTTTAGGAAGCTATTATTGGTAGCGGGCAAAGGTTACATCACGCCAGTATGTTCCCGGAAGATTATAGAAGTATTATGTGTTCCAAAGTAGATCATTAAACACCGTTTTTTTAAATGTATATTCTCTAAATGTATATTCTCTGGAGCACTTTAGATTAATGGAATTATAGCTATAGCGAGAGTAGATTTATTTTAGTTCATTTCTCCATGCTCGAACTAAAATACTGTAAGTTCAATATTTATTACAGAACCATAGTCACCTACCTAGTTTTTTTTGCCACAAATTAAACATGATTGTAGAGAAAATTAGATGGGAAGGTCTAGTACAAATCATGAGCTTTTGTGGGATCACGGAAAGTTCGCAAAAAGCACTGACAGACTGTACCCACTACTTCTAGAGCCTTGTAAGTCAGGACAGACATATCTAAAAGCGCTTGTTTAGTAGATTTATGTCATTACAATATAGATCTGTGTTGGTCCACTGCCTACCACAAAGAACTTCAATATGTAAATGGTCGCACTGTAGCTAGTACTTGTTGATTATTCCAGCCTGAATCCGCTCTATAGCTAAATACTTGCAAAGTAGTTTTTACAGGAATGATACAACACCTGTTGGTGTCTGAAAATAGTTTATTTTATATAAAATCTAAAAACAATTCTTAAAGACAGCTTACTTCAGGGAAAGCTAACGCTAAGCCTCAAAAAGCAGATTCCACTGATTTTATATAGGGTGCACACACATCCCAGTTAGTTAGGATTACAGTGCATTCAACCTTGGCTTACTTTTATGTCTGACGTAGGTGCAGACAAGGACGTAAGTGCAGACAAGGACGGAATGATTCTGGACACTATGCAGCAGACAGGCATTACAGCAGTGCTGTTCCAGTGCATTACTACAACCTTCAAAAAGCACATGCAAAAAATACCAGGTTGGCGAAGTTATTTTCTATCATAGCGTGATCAGAGATACAGCATTAAGTATGCATGAAATAACACGTTCAGATACAAAAGTGGTATATAGCAATAATGAATAATCAGCAAAGCTAAAATTCACTGGTATAAGTGAAAACAAACCCATTTTGATATAGCACTACAGAAATACACCAAAAATCTCACAAAATCAAGTCGGCATAGCAGTGGTAAAGGAGAGCATAGCATGTACTGTACTGACTGGTTGTTATATTATGCATACAAGATGACAATTACTAAACAGCATAAAGGTTTTTAAGCAAAAGAAGACCTCCTTTAATAAGATTTTCTGTAAATGTAAGAGTATGTCCGGTTGCATGTGTAGTATCAACGTGAGTAGTATACTGAGATTCTGTAGCTCCAGCCTTAATGCCAACTTGTTTTACTTTCTCCATGTCATCCCCCATCTCCACTCTCCAGTATGTTTTTATGCTTGTACTCTTCTGTTTGAAGTATGTCTCACGTAATGGCACCAATGCATTTTTTGCTCTTGGTGTATCCCGCATGTTCATCAAGCAGTTTTCAGGACCATGTGTTACAGACTGCTGGCAACCATCTCCATCTCTCCAATCCTGCTTACATGTCACCCCAGTCATTGTACAAGAAACGCATTGTGTTTGAGATGTATACAGTATGGGGACACAAACTTGTTTCACACCATCTACCCAACATTGAGGTTTGGGGTAGGTTGTGTGTTGTTTGATGACCTGAGATACGGCTAACTTATACCAGTTGTAAGCAGTAACGGATAAACTCTTCAATTCGTTCTTGTAATCCTGACTCTTGGTCATATTGAATAGTTCTGTCAGTACTGCCATGTGAAGTCCAACAAAGGTCCTTGTCAGTGGGAGAAGTTGCTCAAATGTCTCATACTTAGGATTGTTTGAAAGGAATGTCGGTTGGCTAGACAGAAGGTTGACGTTTAATGCCGTCAATGACCTTTTCTTTTCCGCAGCATCATGGTACAGAAACACGTGTGTTCCTGCCGTTAAATGACCTTTTAAGGTTTGAATCTTTAAGTCCAAATCGTGCTGGTTAATTTTTGCATCCATGTAATTCTTCAGATCGGTAACTGTTGTGCGAACACCTTCAATCAGTTTGTTGACGCCAGCCACGAGTTTATTGAGGTCACCTGCTGTGGGATCTGTCAGATCAGCTAAGGTGCCGTAGAATGCACCCAAAACCGAGCCTGCTTCTGGAACAGCACCAACTATATTGGCCCAAATGCTCACCAAATTTGTGCTGAAGTGGAGTGTGAGCTTTGCAGGCAAAGTCGGGGTGAATTTGAGTATCACTTCTCCTGGTGGTCCCTGGTATTGATGGAATTGGCAGTCAGTTCTGTAGGCCCAGCAGTGTGGAAGTGCTAGTAGAAGACAAATAGAGATCGGTATTGTTCTACTGGTAATGGACGCCATTATTCATTTGCCACTGTTTGTGGAAACACTCACTGAAATGTGCCACTTTTATACTGACAACTGGTGCAATAGTGTAAATTCTGTTATGACTGAATGAAGTACAAAAATGCAATTTTGCTACCCTCAAGGAAAGTATTTATGTCTCATCCAAAGGGAGGAACACTGGTATGTCTATCTCAGCATTTAGATCTTTGAAGTCACACCCTGTAACAACTCACATCCTCTTAAAGTCAGTTAAGCCCTTAATTGTGTCTGTCCCACCATCAGCCATGTAACTATGCATGTCAGGGCTAGTGCAAAAACATAGTCTAATGCAATTTATTGCTTACTTTAATAAGTGTGTAACAGCATTTGCTGGTGTGAATAGCAAGTGTTGGCACACTCGCGTAATGGCTTGTGACAAAGGACTTTACCTCATTATAAATCCGATCGGATAACTGGCAACAAGCACTTCTGAATTGGAATTGCTGCAGTAATCACTAATAAAACCACCTCCCACCTTGGTTTCAAATTGGTCATAATTACAAATTTCTGTACACTCTTCAGCACCCATCAAAAATAAGTACCCTATAAATATCAGTACACATTAAACCAGTTTCTGAATAGCAGTACCCATACAAAGATAAGTAACCATCAGACAACTAAGGATCTATAAATAGTGCATGTGTGACGGGTCCACCTGAGTCTGCATCAAAAGGGAAAAGGACTACCTTGTGCGTATGCATTTCGCAGTGCACAGAATGACCACTCAGTGATTCATGTAAGAACAGCGCTGTGACAATCACAGGGTAAAATGAAGTTGAAAAAATTGACTGTCAAGACCAAAACTGAAGGGTTTTGTGTGCATGCGGTTAGACTAACGTGACTTTTATCCCATTGAAACGTATCCCATGATTATAAGTACTCCATAAAATCCACTCATTGAAAATGTACAATCTCTGAATGGAAGCACCGGTACATATACTCTAGAGTTTACGGTGTCTCATTTGGTAGATTTAATGTATAGCTATATCATTAGGACAGCTTCATCTTTGTTTTTCTATAGATCTGGAGAAAGCCAGTAAATTTTTTTCTTCTGACACATCTGCATTGAGGGTATAGTTTATCATTCGACAAATTACTTCTAGGCCACATGATCCTTTGTTAACCTTCACATGGGAACACTAAGAGCTATAAAGCTGTCCAAAACTTAGTATTGGCAAAAAGTTATCCTCTGTGCTCACTGTACTCCAAAGGGAATGGAACTTTGTCCTTGTACTGGGAACTAAAAGGTGTTTGCTATTTCTTTTGTTCATTTCATTTGCGATTACTTTGCTATGTCGCCCTGCAATGCATGTTTTTTTTAACGTGTTCTGAAGTGTTAATTAATGCGTGTTTGTGTTGCTGTATTCAAACACACTGCAGCACATTGTATCAAAAAATACAAAGAAGACACAAGTGAAAAAAGGACATAATTATAGAATTGAGATTGTTACACACGGTGGCCTGAAAGGTCTTAGTGCTGTAATAGTCATATCAGTACTCCTCCTTTTGTGCTGTAATAGTCATATCAGTACTCCTCCTTTTGTGCTGTAATAGTCATATCAGTACTCCTCCTTTTGTGCTGTAATAGTCATATCAGTACTCCTCCTTTTGTGCTGTAATAGTCATATCAGTACTCCTCCTTTAATTTTGTGCTGTAATAGTCATTTCAGTACTCCTCCTTTTGTGCTGTAATACATGTAGTCATTTCAGTACTCCTCCTTTTGTGCTGTAATACATGTAGTCATATCAGTACTCCTCCTTTTGGCAATTTCTTTCATCGAGGCTGTCAAACCATTTATGATATAACTTTGTTCCTGCATGCCTGGACAGATTTTATATGCTGTCCCGTCTGAGTAGCTATTAGTGGCATATCATCATTTCTCAGTGCTTGGCTCTATAACTATAGTACCCATTTGTTCTCAGACAAAACAGGTTGATTAGTGCATGGACAAAGTTCCTTTCCTGAGTGTGCCATTACTTGCTACCCACAACGGCAATAATGGTGGTGGCCTGTAATAGTCATATCAGTACTCCTCCTTTTGGCAATTTCTTTTATTGCATGAGGCAGTCAAACCATTAGCTATATGTTATAGCTTTGTTACTGCATGCCTGGACAGATTTTAAAAACTCTCACGTCAGTACCTATTAATTTAGTAGCATATCACCATTTCTCACTTTTTAGCAAAGTAGCTATAGTACCCTTTTCTTCTCAGACAATACAGGTTGATTAATAGCTACAAGGACAAAGTTCCTTTCCTGCCTGTGTGCCAATACTTGCTACCCACAAAAGCATATTATGGTTATATAGGCCTTGACAAAATTTAACTATGCTAGCATAACTTTGGGTACATAGAATTGTGCTGGAATAATAGGCATGAATTTCCAGACCTGTGAGAATAATAGGCTGTCATTAAAACTAATTTATATTTTAATACCTACACATTGTACCAAACTGCTGTATTTTACCATTATTTGCATTGATTATTGCAATGACAATGTTACTGATCAGCAGCAATCATTCTTACATAAAGATTACTATACAACCAACGCCAGCGCTAAACAGCATTTTTTCATAGAACGAGACTACATGTATATTGTCAAAATTAATACACAATAAATTGACTACACTAAGTTGTTAACCCTGCCCATGCGGGAGTGAGGCTACAGTATACACATTGAGTGCACGTGTCTGTTCCTGCTCTAGTGGGTCCATCGCTAGTCTCGGCCCCAGACCCTCCCTGCACTCATAAAAAAAAAAAAACGGAAAAACTTTCCTTCCGTTTTTTTTTTGCGAGTGCAGGGAGGGTCTGGGGCCGAGACTAGTCCATCGCATGCTCTACTGCCCCAATTAAAAGCACTGTAAGGAACAAAATAAATTACTGCGGGAATTTTGCTCTGTGTTCTGAAATAAACTATGCACAAGAGCATGTGTAACACATTCACTTCATTTCTTTCTTCTTTTTTTGGCAGTTTTGGATTTGGGGTTAGAGTACACTGTTTCAAGCCACTTCGAATACAATAACAATAATCATGACAAAAAATTGAATATCAGCTGGAGTAATGACACACAACAAATGCTTCACTGTATGAATCAACAAAACGATGGACAAAACTCCACAAAAAATAAAGAAACAAATCAAAACAAGAGTATAGCAAGTTAATCTGATGCACAAAATTAATAATATTGAAGAAAATGAATGAAATGCCCGCAGTTTATCAGTTGTCGGAAAGTGTGCTATATTTGTTGGTGAGTTTCAAGCCGGCATAGCCAGTGTCCACAGTTCTGGTTGCTCTGGAACTTCTAACTTCTTTGAAATCCTTTTCCTTCTGTCCTTCGCTGGACTTCTGACTGCTCAGTGTAGTGTGAAAACCATGGCAAGAAAAAGAAACAAAGTAAATACTTGCTCATATACCGTAATCATGACATCACACTGTACTAAGTGCGGGTGGTATATTCAGCTTATACACCTGTATAAACCACCATGGAGGTATATGCAGATATACACACCGCTAACATACAACAGCCAAAACAGAAGCCATACAATTCTTAAAGTGCACAGTTTGCTGATTGTGATACATAAGCAGAGAAGGGAATATACATGTGTGCTTGAACTAACAAAAAGAGTCAGTAACACATATAAGCTGTGAAGTTAGGCTTTGAAAGATATGTTGAAGGTGCAGCCTTGCATGTTGTGGAATTGCTAGGAACGACGATTGAGTGACGTCATAATTATAGCATATATCGTATGAACCATGGTTTATACCACATTACATCACATCCAAGGTGTTTGATTGGAGCAGAAGCGGAGTATAAAGGGTCATATACTACGTTTATGTTTTCATGTAGGGTCATATACTACGTTTATGTTTTCATGTAGGGTCATATACTACGTTTATGTTTTCATGTTTTATTATACTACTTTTATGTTTTCATGTATTATGACATCGTAAATAACTGCTGCCTCTGGGAATGCTAGCCCAGCGTTTCTAGGTACCTACTCCACTGATTGGTCAAATGTTGTATAAGCCGGATATACCACGCCTACTCGGAGTATAAACGCGATATACTCCGCTAGGCTGTTTACCCTCGGCTATCGCCTCGGGTAAACCGTCTAGCGGAGTATATCTGCGTTTATACTCCTCGTAGACGTGGTATATCCTATACTTATATATTACACAGTTTAGAGGCATTTCTGAATCCCGAGAACCTGAGTGGGCTAACCACTGAAATTTCATACATACACAAAGAAAACAGTACGCATACATGTACCGTATGAGGATATGACCACAAATGTGACCTGCTGAGCGAAAACCTGGCACATCCCCCATTTTATGAAAATCGAGATAGCATCAGTTTCGTAAACTGTACCTTCTGAAGGGGCTGCCTACGAAATTTGGTGGCAATCAGACGCTCGGATGACGAAAACTTACGTTTCGCGTAATCCCAATGTTTTAACGTTGCCACGGTATATCACACCTCCGTATACTATCCGTATCACGTACTCGCTTTGTACGTAGTTTCATGGGCCTAGCCGCCTTACCTCCAGAAAACGGGGGACTCTGGTAAGTTAGAGAGAGTAGAGAGAGATGAAGAAAGCTAGCTGACTGTATAAAGAGGTACCGTTTGCTGTAGCAGCGCCTTCTGCATGTATAGCAACATGTTCCGTATACCAACTTACCACGAAATTATGGCTGTTAGTTTGGCCTATAACGCCCTGTAGGCAGAAGAGCCAGTCTTCATACTTCAGTGTTGTGTAGGCTAAGGTCCTATGGACCCATTCACGCCATAATCATACTTTGGCTGAAAGCCTACCTTGGTCAATAAAACGCTTATATCTCGAAATCAATAACTCCTAAAACATACATTTTAGCATTTAATTTGCACATGATGCACCGTTATAGACCCACTATTGGCTTGGTAAGGCTCATGCAGGAGCACATGGTTAGCTCCGATTTTGAGTGCCAATAAAACAGCAGGGGAGTCCCCCAGTTTGTAACAAGTTCTACAAACCACGAAATAGGTTCAGGCAACTAATACCTGGACATCCGGCAAATTCAAGTGACAACTTCAATCTCTGGTGCACTTTAATTAGAACACTGTTGTCAATTGGTGAGTTAGACCACTCTGGTTTGTGAGTTACACCACTCTGGTTCTCAGCCCTTTATACTATGACGCTCCGATTTTGAGTGCCAATAAAACAGCAGGGGAGTCCCCCTATTTGTAACAAAGTTCTACAAACCACATATAACTTGAAATAGGTTCAGGCAACTGATAACTGGACATTCGGCAAATTCAAGTGACAAATTCAATCTCTGGTGCACTTTAATTAGAACGCTGACATCAATTTTGTGAGTTAGACCACTCTGGTTCTAAGCCCTTTATACTATGACGCTCTGAAATAGGTTCAGGCAACTAATACCTGGACATCCAGCATATTCAAGTGACAAATTCAATCTCTGGTGCACTTTAATTAGAACACTGACGTCAATTTTGTGAGTTAGACCACTATGGTTCTCAGCCCTTTAATTATTACTATGAAGCTCGGATAGGTACACCAGCCCACCTTTGTGCAAGCTGTGCACTGGTGTTTAGGCTGGGGAAGGCTTGTACGTTCTGGAGGTCGGGGGGAGCTCGTTTGGACCGGGGCGCTTGTTTCACTCCCCCTCGCAATGCTGGTGGGATGTAGGTTGAGGGAGCAGACTTGTTGGGAGGAGGCTGAGGAGGTTCTATAGGGTCTGATTCTGTGTGTGTGTGTGTGTGTGTGTGTGTGTGTGTGTGTGTGTGTGTGTGTGTGTGTGTGTGTGTGTGTGTGTGTGTGTGTGTGGGAATTTTTTTGGTGTGTGTATAAGCAAAGGAAGGTTACTCTAGCCTATATATACTACATTCTTCCAAGTATGAAAGCATACTCTGTGATTGGGTATTGCATTAGGGAAGGCTGGGGGAGGGGGTGGGGGGAGGGCCAGAGGAGGTAGAGGGTGGGGGGAGGGGCAAGGGGAGGTGTAGGTGGGAGGACGGGAAGGAGGGTAGGGAAGGGGGAGGGGGGAGAGGAGAGGGGGGGGAGGCAGAGGGGGAGGTGGAAGGGGGAGGTGGAGGGGGCAGGGCCGGGGGAGATGGAGGGGGAAGGGCCGGGGTAGGAGGGGGTAGATGGAGGGGAAAGGGCCGGGGGAGGTGGAGGGGGAAGGGCCGGGGGAGGGCCGGGGGAGGTGGAGTGCTTTCCACACATACCTGTTTCTTCCGGGTGCTGTGTCTGCCAAACCATCTGCTTCTCCTTTGACCGGACATCACTGTGCTCTTCTGGTGGAGGGAGTTCGTGCAAACAGGAGGGTCAAATCAAGAGTGCATAAATTAAATCTCCCCGCCCCCAAACTGAGTAAGGGAGTGATAAAGGAGGCTGGCAGAGCAGTGAAGCTAGTACTAAAATTACATTGCTGCCCGTAGTATTGAAGCCATATCTGGTTGCTGTCATATAATTTAATCTATTAATAATCACTGCACTCAATTTTGAAGCTAATAAAGGGGTTTTTCCTCCTGGCAGTCTTGCTGCTGTTTCTATAGCCACTATGTGATGTGATGTAGCGGAAGGGTTACGTAAGAGCCACTTTAGTGTTGTACAGCATGCAATGAGCCATAACAGACACCCTTGAAATAAGGACACCTCAGTATCAAGGACATGTCCCAAATACAGTTTCTGCACAAAAATTTACTCCTGAATTGAGGATACCTCTTTATACAGTACACTTCACCAGGTCCCCAAGGCGTTCACAATAGAGGGGTTCCCCCTATAGTCTCCATCAATAAAATGCATCATGCAAGTGCTTCAAGAGCTCACCGTCTGGATCCGTGTAATCTCCTACGTGATCAGGGGTTGGTTTCTCACTGGTTTCTTCAGAGCTGTGGGCGGGAGGGAGGGAGGGCATTAGGGAGGGAGGGAGGGAGGGCATTCGGGAGGGCAGTAGGAAGGGAGGGAGGGCATTCGGGAGGGCAGTAGGAAGGGAGGGAGGGAGTGAGTGAGTGAGGGAGGGAGGGAGAGAGGAAGGGAGGGAGGGAGGGAGGGAGGGAAGGAGGGAGGGTGGGAGGGAGGGAGGGAGGGCATTAGGGAGGGAGGGAGGGAGGGAGGGAGGGAGGGAGGGCATTAGGGAGGGAGGGAGGGAGGGAGTGAGTGAGGGAGGGAGGGAGAGAGGAAGGGAGGGAGGGAGGGAGGGAGGGAAGGAGGGAGGGTGGGAGGGAGGGAGGGAGGGAGGGAGGGAGGGAGGGAGGGAGGGAGGGAGGGAGGGAGGGAGGGAGGGAGGGAGGGAAGGCATTAGGGAGGGAGGGAGGGAGGGAGGGGAGGCATTAGGGAGGGAGGGAGGGAGAGAGGGAGGGAGTGAAGAAGGGAGGGATGGAGGAATTTAAGAAGGGAGGGAAGGAGGAGGAATTTAGGAAGAGAGAGAAGGAGGAGGGAGTTAGGGAGGGAGGAGAGAGGAAGTAAAGGATAGTGGAAGTTAAACGTGATGAGCTCTGCATCAGCAGTTTAAATTGCTAACCAGAAAAATTGTGCCTTGAAATATTTGGTACTATACAGTACACTATATCATGCAGTTTGAATTTGCGAAGCATACACTCACTCAATCCTGAGGGACTGTACTTTGAGCCCCTCCAGGTCTTGAGACGGTTCCACGTCCTCCTTCCATTCGTCGTCCTGTAAGGTTACCATGACAACCAAAAACTGATGATTTAAAAAATCGAAACTGTATTATTTAACAGATGGAAGGTAGATAAAACACACTATTGAGTGTCCCTGTATGACTATACAAATGTCCAATCACTTCCCCAAGAATTCATTGGAATCTCGAAACTCGATTGAAACAAATTATGTGACAAAATACATGTGCACACACACACACACACACACACACACACACACACACACACACACACACACACACACACACACACACACACACACACACCAGTGGCGGATCTAGGAATTTGCAAAGGGGGGTTCCAATACAGGGCCGCTGGTCCGTTTCAACATCATAAGCGCGCGTGCTAGGGGGATGTGGGGGCATGCCCCCCCCCCCAGGAAAATTTTGGGATTTCAGGCCTTCTGAGATCACTTTTGGTGCAATTTTGGGGTGAAAGAGCAAGGATCTGACGACCTGCTGCAAAATGTAGCCATAGTACTTGCTATACACTCAAGACACTCGCAAAGTAATTGTGAAGGTGTGGCTCCGCAATAAAACGTAAATGCCCAGAGTACGTGCTTGCTACGTACAGGATATTGGTTATGGAGTGTGCATAATAATTTAGAAATAGAAATTCAAAATATACTGAAGGTTTAATAGTCTGAAAGAAGGAAAGGCAGCTTCATTCTCTTTGGATGAAGTTGATTAAAAGACTAAACTAGTTCCTTCATATGAGAGTGCTGCAGCTACTCACAGTGAATACCATTCTTCTTCAGCAGTGAAAGGTCACTAAGTCAATCAGCAGTTATTGTTGACAGCAAGAGCAGGTGCTAATCTTGATACAGGCAGGAAATTAGTCTAGACTATAAATTACATTCATAAACTGTGTACTTATTGCATATGCACATCCTGTGCAGTCTGCACTGTGAAGATTCGGTGTGGCTTCTGTGTACTTCAGCGTGTGCCATAGCGGACATAATTTCGTTTGCGCAGGAATTACCAAGTTAGCAGTAAAAAAAAAGGCAGATCTTCAAAAGAGGGGTTCCATGGAACCCATGGAACCCCCTCTAGATCCGCCACTGCACACACACACACACACACACACACACACACACACACACACACACACACACACACACACACACACACACACACACACACACACACACACACACACACACACACACACACACACACACACACACACACACACACACACACACACACACACACACACACACACACACACACACACACACACACACACACACACACACACACACACACACACACACACCATCACATTATAAGCCTACATAAGCAATACCGGGCGAGTACACGTACCTGAGTCGGATCAGTGGTGATGTCAATCTTGCTTTCTTTTTGCTCGGTCTGAGGTTGGGGCTGGGCCTGGAATGGAATGGAATGGAGTGAAAAAATATAAATTTTCAAAGCAGCGAAAATTCCTATTACTGTAGAGTACGTATCAAGTGCCCATGGGCGGGGAACCTTAGAATGCAGCGGAAGAGAGGGGTGGGCGCTTACTACGTATTCGTCCGCAAACGGCATGTAGTATCCGCCCACCACCCTGGAAGTGAGGAATCTTCACTATAATATATTTTCTACCACGATATTGTACTATCCAGGTGAGCTAAACTTATAACTAAAGCGCAGTGAGCAAAGTCAAGCAGTAAAATTTGATCTGTAGTGTGCTTTAATTAGAATACCGACGGTAAGTCAGCTAGCTGCTTCGTATATTTCGCAGTTATATGTATGCTTTTACAGCTATTCTATTACATATGCTTCAATTGTTGGTTAAAGAAGGCTATACTTACCTTGTTTCCTCACTTCACATCGTGCGTTTGCAACGCGTTCGAGTGGGCGGATACTACGTGAATAAACGTACCCCTTGCAGGAAGTTAACACGTACTCTACGGTATAACTTAAGCATAGGAGTACAGTAGAACCCATATTTAAGGGATACCCCTGAAATTCACTTCTGTATTAAGGACTCTCCCCAATTACGCTTTCTTAGTATGAATTTACACATGAAATGAGGACACATTTCTATACAAAACACTCCCAAAGTATCCACAACAGAGAAGCTCCACTGTAAATGCAGTCCATGAGCACATCGGAAGTGTGTATGAGGGCCTAGACCCACTTTATCCACCGAGATACATTGCAAACTCTTCCGAGACGATAAGCTTTCTGAGAGAGTAAAGAAATCCCAAAAAATGGGACCCAGCTGGGGATTGAACCCAGGACCTTCTGAATAGTAGTCAGATACTCTTACCAGTTGAGCTACTGGAGCCCCCTTGGCAGAGGAGTAGTAGGCAAGCTCTATATAGCCACTAAACCCGCTAGTAGCACTTGCCAGTAGGACCCAGCCAATTCTAACCCCTCCCTGATGATAACCAGGGAGGCACTGGGAATGAGAGTGATTAAGGGATGGATAAATACAAAACATTGCAAGTACTGCAAACGATCTCGAGGATATTTAGCATAGCTAGCTAGACTACGCGGCTCCGCATGGACTTCACTCGAGTCGCCAGTCCTTCTATCTTTCAGCAGATGAGTGCCAGGTGATCTGGGAACATTTTTTTTTAACTGTGGAGCAAACCTTTTTGAGCGGCTGACAACTGAAAGACTGTGCAACCGTCGTGGCTATAGAGTAAGAACTTTATGCGGAAATGTAGAATATCCGACTCTCGGAAGAGGGTGTGGTCTCAGGGTTAGGGCCAGGGTATAGTCGCTGGCCCGCAAGACTAGCTAGGGTAGGGTTAGGGCTAGGGTTAGGGCTAGGGTTTAGTCTCGGGCCCGCATGACTAGCTAGGGTAGGGTTAGGGCTAGGGTTTAGTCTCGGGCCTGCATGACTAGCTGGGGTAGGGTTAGGGCTAGGGCTTAGTCTCTGGCCCGCGAGACTAGCTGGGGTAGGGTTAGGGCTAGGGTATAGTCGCTAGCCCGCAAGACTAGTTAGGGTAGGGTTAGGGCTAGGGTTAGAGAACGTAGACCACACCCACTTCAGGGAGTCGGCTATCCTGCATGATCCCTTCTGTGTATATATATAGCTTGTAGGAAAGTTTGAGAAGGGATCGAAACTCAATCAAGCGATCAAGGTCATTTTTAGGAGACGATCAAGGGATCAGGAAAAAATCCGAGCAAGAAAAAACAATCAACAATTAGCCTCCAACATTAAGGAGGCGTGGCTACGTTTTATCCTTGGAAGCTATAAAAATTAAGTGATCAAGTAGTACAGAAAGACCGATCAAGTAAGATTTTCGCCATCAAAATCTTTGATCCCGTTCGTAAACGTTTCTACAGACAGTATGTACGTGACCACCCCTTAGTATCATCAGATTTACCCCCGCCGCTTTAGTGAGCCCACGTTTAGTAGCTACTCTGCTGGTTACCTCTAGCGTCTTTGCGATGCTGTTGCTGGTGGTGAACTTTTTCCCCTTCCCTTTCTTGCGCTTGTCTTTCTTGGCAAAGAAATCGTCCAAGTCGGCCATGCTGCCGGCTGTGAGAAGTCATGTGATTTAGCCAAGAAAGCACGTGAGTCCCGGTTTATTTTCGCGAGCAATTAATTCTTGCGAATAGGCGTACAATCACAGTCCGTTTTGCCATCATACCGTAGATAATATTACATTATCTATGGTTTTGCATTTAACTTCCAAATAGGGTCTAAACTATTATTGCATCAATATTCTACTATGGATAACTTGGAGTATGGATGGCTATGCTCTAGCTAACTAGCCCTTTCTCTTGTAGACCCTAGTATCAGGGGCCCATATTTGAAAAAAGGTATGACACGCACCCACCAAGTTGGTTGGTTGTTTGGGCAAGTCAGCAAAAAAGGTCCCAAAAACTAGGGGATTTTTTTGCAGGCAAGAGTTTAGATTCTGGCAGTACAAGCGGTAGAGGATGCCTCATATCTAATTACATGTATTCATTATAGTTGGCATGTACTTGCATCTACATGTACTGATTTCATGTTATGGTTTACTCAGCGGCAGCTCGCCACTGTTTTTGGCCATGGTCACTTGATCAGTTAGTGTGAAGTGAGGGTTGGGTCAAATTAGTTAACTATTTATGATGTCAGTGCATGGTTAATTAATTTTTTATGACGTAATTATGACGCTTTGTGACGTAGTCAGTAGCTTGTTTCAAGGGGTCTGCAAAAAAGGGGCTGTGCATCATGGACTTTTTTCGCTGGGGCCTCCTGCTAGTATGGGCTTTTTTTGTTTCTTTGCAGAGTAAAGTGGCCTAAACCAGTAATAGGGTTAAGCCTAGGAAGAGCCATAGTGATAGTGCCACTGAAAAATGCAGTGAAGGTTGCTACACTATAGCAAAAAACATTATTGGTAGCTAGCTAGCTAGCTAGTTAGCCTGTGAGCTGCCCATGCTCTGAGCCATTTAATATAATTATGCACATCTCAGAGCTGATAGCCGTCACAGCATATAGAGGAAACAACGGGTGATGTCAGATTTTATTACATTTTGTTTTTACAGTGCAACAGCTGATATATAGCTGCACAGAGCACAGTGGAAACAGCTGAAAGTTGTCATAGAACTATAGAGGAAATAGCTGTCACTGCATACAGGAAACAGGTGCTATAGCAGCCGCAGTCAGATGGGGAAAAAAGAACCTACTGTTCTTATCCATGGAGTAAATCAAAAAATTACTGTCATATTGACTAATGGTTGTGTTGTTTGAACGAGTGCATACACAGGTCATTACATGGAAGTTTCAGCCAAGTTGGTGTTAGGGAGTTCATCAAGAATGCCGAAAACCCATCATCAACAAGCAAATTAATGCATCACTAAATTTAATGCATCTCCCCCTTGTTAAGGATGAGAACCACAATATATTTCATCAATGAAGATGATTCGTGAAGGTTTTTTTCCTGCATCCCTGAAACACTCTCTCAATAGCTGAAGCAATTAATTGCACTAATATTTGGTTTACATTGTTAATTTGCTCACATTAATAATGTGATTTCTGAATTTTTGATAATATTATTTCTCAAGGCAGTGTAAACTAGACGTGGTAATAACTTCTTATCTTTCATGCAGCGATCCAAAAGGTCGTTACATTTGTCAGACACATTTTTTTTATGTTCATTATGAAATTTTTTACAGAGCATGGCGGAAACAACTGATAGCTGACCACAGCATAATATAAAGGAAACAAAAGGAATTTGTTTTTACTATGCATGGAGGAAGCAGCTGATATATAGCTGTCACAGCATAGAGGAAAACAGCTACTAGCTGTCACCACACTGAGGAAACAGCTGATGGGTGTTTTTCCCCCCACATTCCTGAAATATTTTCATTGTAGGCTACCTCGCTGAAGCAATTAATTGCAACTGCAAGGAATGTTGGAATACACTGTAGGAAATGCAATAGTGATCCATTAATTTTCTCACACTGATAATGTGTTCTGATAACTTGATAGAATATTCTCAAGTCAGTCAGTGTAAAACAGTATCTTATTATCTTTTATAAAGCGATGAAGAAGGTTGTTACATTAATTTTATTTTTTGTTAGTAATGTCAGTCACTTTAGTGATCCATTAAGTTGCTCACATTGATAATGTGCTTTCTAAATTTTTCACAGTACAAGTCAAGGTAAACCCAGACGTGGTAATAACTTCTTATCTTTCATGCAGCGATCCAAAAGGTCGTTACATTTGTTAGACACTATTTTCTTTGATGTTCATTATTAATTTTTTACAGAGCGTGGCAGAAACTGATATCTAACCACAGCATATAGAGGAAACAAAAGGAATTTGTTTTTTATTACCCACGAAGGAAACAGCTGATAGCTAGCTGCCCACAGCATAGAAGAAAACAGCTTATGGGTGTTTTCCCCCCCACATTCCTGAAATATTTTCATTGTAGCTCGCTGAAGCAATTAATTGCAACTGCAAGGAATGTTGGAATACACTATAGAAAATGCAATAGTGATCCATTAATTTCCTCACACTGATAATGTGTTTCTGCATACTTGATAGAATATTCTCAAGTCAGTCAGTGTAAAACAGTATCTTATTATCTTTTATAAAGCGATGAAGAAGGTTGTTACATTAATTTTGTCAAACATAACATTATTTTTTGTTTGTAATGTCAGTCACTGCTAGATATCTACAGCAATCTAAACAGTAGCTGTAGGTGCTGTCAGATGTCATGCACATTTTGTTTATACTGTGCATGGAGGAAGCAGATGATAGTTGCATAGAGGAAGAAGGTGCTAGCAGTCACCACACAGAGGTAACAGCTGGTTTGTTGTTTGTTTTATGGTTGTTTTTTCCACACATTCCCGAAACACTTACTCTGTAGCTGATTCAGTTAGCTAAGTGCAACTGCATTTGGATTACATTGTCGACCAGGAATGTTGAGACACAAGGAAACACACTATAGTGATCCATTACTGCTCACATTGATAATGTGCTTTCTGAATTTTTCACAGTACAAGTCAGAAATGGTAATAACTTCTTATCTTTCATGCAGCGATCCAAAAAGTCGTTACATTTTGTTAGACACTTTTTTTTTTGATGTTCATCATTAAATTTTACAGAGCATGGCAGAAACTGATAGCTGACCACAGCATAAAGAAGAAACAAAAGGAATTTGTTTTTATTACCCATGGAGGAAACAGCTGATAGCTTGCTGCCCACAGCATAGAGGAAAACAGCTGCTAGCTGTCACTGCATAGAGGAAACAGCTGATGGGTGTTTTCACCCACAATCCTGAAATATTGTAGCTAGCTGAATTAATTGCAACTGCATTTGGATTACAATGTTAACAAGGAATAGTTGGAAACACTAGGAATCACACTAGTGATCCATTAATTAGCTCACATTTGCTTTCTGCTTTCTTGCTAGAAATTCACTTTCAAGTCAGTCAATGTAAAACAGCTACGATAGTATCTATTATCTTCCATACAGCAATCCAGAAGTTTGTCATTAATTTTGTCAAACATAACATTTATTGTTTTTAGTGATGTTCATCGTATATGTGGTGGAAACAACTGATGGCTGACCATATAAAGAAACCAGTCGGTACTGACAGATTTTACTACTGCTTTTACTATGCATGGAGGAAACTGTTGATAGCTGTCACAGCATAGAGGAAATTGCTGATAACTGCAGGTCACAGTGTAGAGGAACAGCCACAGGTTTCAGATTATGGAGTGAGACCAGGTTGAAAATTTGTATTATAATAGGTAATATAATTATAGCTAGTTCTGTATTATAACAGGTATTATACGAGCCCTTGAATCGCCCCTCTGCAACTAAGTGCCACGCCGCTTTTGCCATGTTGCAGCAGTTGCAGAGGGGCGATTCAAGGGCTCGGGCTTTAAACACAACAAAATATTCATACGCCATCTTACGAGTCCATTTTCAAGGTGATAGAGCCAGGGCGATGTAGTGAAAAAGTCCAAAAACGGTCAATGGAGAGTACTGTACTAAACGTGCATTACGTAATCTACAGTACTGAGCTACACGTGACTTTAATGAGAGTAAAGGTCAACCTTGACCGACCTCCTCTGGACTAGAGGAGGTACGTCAGCATCACGTGCTAAGAGGCAACTAGTCACATGACCAGTAAGTATATCGAGCTATTTCACTTGGAAGAGAGGATCTGTGCGTTTGTGCGTTACTTTTTTGAGAGGTATTCCAGCTAATAACTGCTATAAATCAGCAGTCAATACTTTTACCATCATTGAAGGCATCTACCGTATTTCAGGCGAGTGACTCACCGATATACTCTTGCAGTTCAGCCCGATCTTTAGGTCCATGATTTTTGCCTTCAAAAAGTAAGCCTTTTGAGCGGCTGAGCCCCTCTGAGTCCCCGGAAAAATAGCGAGAAAATCGAGCCAACTGCACTTGTCATGCTTGTGCGCATGCGTAATAGCTAAAAGAACGCAATTAATCGTGCACGCTAGTGCATGACGTAAGGCATAATTCAAACCTTGACGTACCTCCTCTGTTCGCCGACCTTGACTACATAAGTCCGTGTGCAGCCTTGGGTGTCGCATTGTAGCATTTTTGTTCCAGGACGTTGATGTGAATTTACTTAACACTGTACAACTGATCTTTTTTGCAGGTGGGTATAAGATAATTTTTCACGATCTGCGATGGCGTTTGTGCATTTTGTTTTTTTTTGTTTTTTGTTGTTGTTGTTGCTTTTGTTGTTGCATGGGAGAGGCTTTCATCATTAGTGCTAAAATGGCTTGTTTATATACTTGTATTATGCGGTTCCACAGCATTTATGCGGTTGCCTTATATAGTGTTTCAGAATAGCGTGTGCAGCTGCACGAACGTATTAAAGGGACACCAATCCCTAATAGCTAATCACTCAGATATTCTATATAGGTGAACGCATGGAATGTGTGCATGGGACGAATTATATGCATTTGACCGATTCAGTTGGAATCTGTCTTCTGTCTTCTGAATCATGCAGCTGACTATAGCGTCTCTTTGTTTAGAAGAGTAATACTCAGTAATAATAATATGGAGATCACTTTCTCACAGCAGGAAGATGCATATGTGTGGTTTCCTTCTACTACTTGTGTCGGTCTTGGCACAAACAAACTGCCAGTGTAGTGAAGATGAAACACAAAGTGCTGAACTGTCTCATCCATGCAACCAAGTCTATGCTGCACTGGAATCAGCTCTTGTAGACACTGATAATCTGTATGTGATGAGAAACACGCTATATCCTAGCTCCCGCTTTGCCCCAGCACTGCTGAAGGTGAATTACAACATCCGCCTTTCCGATAATCGTACGTTTACTACTACACTGGGTTGGACAGACTCAGGTGTGTTCGCAGCTATCAACCCTCGCACACTCTTTGATCTTCAGCTGCGAATTTTGTATTGGCCGCTGAGAAACAAGCTGTTGGAGCCTGGAACCATGCATTGAATTAAAACTCCATACACGAAGCAATGAAGTTCTAGATCTCTCCGAGACGTCAACCAATGATGTAACAGAAGTCCTGAAAATACTGAATGCAAGGGTGAGTGAGATTTCTGTAGTAAGAAAAAAATATTATTAAGCCCATTTGAAGTGCAGTACTCATTGAAAGAGATATCCTAACGTGTGAGCATTAGTTTATAAGGTTTGAGGACATCATTGGCCTCCTCAATTACACCCCTCACTAGATACCTTTATACGTGGGTTTTAATCAAATAAAACCACATCTTTGAAGTAAGAGTACATCGATCGCTGAGATTGGCTCACTGTGCATGTACCAAAGAGATAGTCGCAATAGCCTTTATGTAATAGTGGCCAACTGGATACTGCATCTTTATCTTTATAGCGCTAAGTAGTTATACTTATAATAATAACCAAACGGGTTTAGGGTGCAAACTGTAACAGCTGTTTTCTCTTTACTGTGACAGCTATATAACTCGTTTCCTCTATATACACTGAATTGTCATTGTATATTAATTACACAATTGAGTGAACACAGCCACAGACCAAGTTGACGTGCGTATGTCTGGAGGGAGTCCACCAAGAATGCGGGAAACACAGTATTGCTAAATGCAAATAATTATTTCACTAATGTGTTTCCGCATTCTTGAAGCACTCCCTCTGCAACGGAAACAATTATGATCTACATCGGTTCACATCATTGAGCATGAATGTGGAAACAGATAGGCGATGCATTAATTTGAATGATATTGTGTTTTCCGCCTTCTTGATGAACTCCCACCAGACACACACACATAATTAACCTTGGCTCTAGATTTGAAACTCAAGCAACAACCGATATGACATTTACTGTGTATGCTGTGACAACTATCAGCTGATTCTTTTATAATGACAGCTATCAGCTGTTTCCTCCATGTGCAGTAAAAACAAGCACAGTCGTACCGCAGATGGCAGTATACGGACAATTATTGAAGAAACGGAAAGTGTGTACGTAAGAAAATTCCAGCGTTTAATTAACGGCACTATAGCTTCCGGTGTGTTTGCAAGACCTAGTACCACGAAGTCAGCAGCTGGACGCGCCTGGTTTGCCAGCGGTTTTATAGGCCTATACCTCTGCTATTTACATCCCACGTCTCAAGTTGCAGGCGCTTACCGCTTGGCCTACAGAAGCCGTTTTGTACGGGCGGTTCGATCGTGCTTCGCGCGAGAGGGGTGCGGTTTTTCTTAGTACATTTTTGTTCGCCCCCCCTGAGCTGCACAAAACTGGTACCATTCGAAAGCACTGGAATAGGGCTACAGAATATGCGAAAACTGGATATGTACCGGAGGCAGTCTCCGAGATACGCGCGCTGGTATGCGGACTGAAAAATTACAAGTTCCTAGTACCACGTGGTGCAAGACAGTGGCTTCTAACCAAGAGTGCAACTGGAGAAGTCATGTCAGGGCACTCAGAACTGCTGGGCTTTGTGTCATGAACGTCTGAAAGGCATACACAACCATCCTGGGCAGTGAAACTGTGGTACAGTGCCATCCTCAGTATTCCTCACTTCAGCTACTTTGATATGCTATGCAAGGTCTAGCAAGGCTGATATAAACTAAAATAGATGCTTAAAGCAAGAGATAGGCCTACAGTGAAAAGAAACATGGAAGTTGCTGTGTACAATGTACCTGGGTGTAGTGTAACAGCTGTGAGCTGGTAGCTGCAGCTACAGGGCTACCATGAAAGGTAGACTGCATGGTGTAGACAGCCCCTCGCAAAAATCGGAGGGTCTGGTACAGACGCCGTATTGGATTTGCCTGTCTCAGTGTAAAGCATCATAAAAAGATGACATAGAACGTCAGCAAAGGTATATGTACAGTCCGACCAATCAGATTGCAGGTGCACTGAAGGATCTCTTTAATTCGTCATATAGCATTCACATTCCAAATTAACAGATAAATCCAATACAGTGTCTGTACCAGACCCTCCGTTTTTCGCGAGAGGTATTAACGCCAGACTTTATGAGAGGTTCCATGACTACATTGATTGTGCTAGCCAGATTTGTGGGAAGCGGTGACTTGATTATTCTGAAAGTAGTAGGGCCCACATATTCATCTGCCATTGCCAAGTTTGTTAACACAACCTCCTGGTCGTTGCTAAAACCCGGGACGGGACGGTCCCGGCTGCTAAAACACAGGACGATGCGGACGCGCGGAACAAAACAGAAGCTGTGTGACTTTTGTACACTGCTACAAACCCCTAGTTTGTTGCTGGTGGGTTTGGTTAAACTCTGAGTTGCAAATCTAGAAACATAACTCTCGAGCTAGACTCTCTCGGGCGCGGAAGAGACTATTATATTAAAAAAAATATCGACATGGTAACAAAGACAGTATTAAACTGTTGCTTGAGAAACAGTAAGGTTGCCAGGCATGATCGAGTGTCTTCAGGCAGCGTGTTTTGTCACTGTAATGCACTGTATCGTCAGTGCCTCACTGCGTAAGTCTTACATAGTCTCGTGACCAGACTACTGCGTACGGCGAAAGCAGCAGACTCACCAGCAACAAAACTGCGTGCTGGGGGCTACAGCAGCGTGCAACAGCCACTCATCCCATAGACAACCTATAGTCATCCACTGATAGCAGCTTGTGTGTGTGTCTCATCCTGTGTTTTAGCAGCCGGGACGGGACGGAATATTCCGTCACTGTCCCGTCCCGTCCCGGGTTTTAATAACGACCAACCTCCTTACTAGAGTGGATCTCTCAGCTTGTTAACACCTAGGAGCCCTGGCCTCTATCCCCATGCCTCAGTGTAATATAGTTACCATATAGCCTGCATCATAGTTTGCATGAGACCAGTGCCCCTGCTGATGCCATGGTAACTACTGATACACTGAGGGACACGAGTCCTGCCCAACCACTCCCCATCGTTTAATACACAGTGTCAATATGTGCAGCACTTACATGACTACACCCAGATACACAGCAACTTCCATGGTTCTTTTCTTCTGTAGGCCTATCTCTTGCTTTACCCATTTATTTTCAGGCCCCTTAGTGTAGCTATATCAGCCTTGCTAGCCCTTGCATTATTTGCATATCAAGTAGCCTAAGTGAGGATGGCACTGTACCACAGTTTCACTGCCCAGGATGGTTGTGTATGCCTTTCAGACGTTCATGACACAAAGCCCAGCAGTTCTGAGTGCCCTGACATGACTTCTCCAGTTGCACTCTTGGTTAGAAGCCACTGTCTTGCACCACGTGGTACTAGGAATTTGCAATTTTTCAGTCCGCATACCAGCGCGCGTATCTCGGAGACTGCCTCCGGTACATATCCAGTTTTCGCATATTCTGTAGCCCTATTCCAGTGCTTTCGAATGGTACCAGTTTTGTGCAGCTCAGGGGGGGCGAACAAAAATGTACTAAGAAAAACCGCACCCCTCTCGCGCGAAGCACGATCGAACCGCCCGTACAAAACGGCTTCTGTAGGCCAAGCGGTAAGCGCCTGCAACTTGAGACGTGGGATGTAAATAGCAGAGGTATAGGCCTATAAAACCGCTGGCAAACCAGGCGCGTCCAGCTGCTGACTTCGTGGTACTAGGTCTTGCAAACACACCGGAAGCTATAGTGCCGCTAATTAAACATTGGAATGCGCTTACGTTCTAACTTCCTGTTTTTTCAATAATCCCCGTATACGTGTCACTTGCGGAACGACTGAGCACTTTTTGTTAAACTAACAGCTATCAACTCTTTCTCTATGGTGTAACCCACTATCAGCTGTTTCCTCTGCACTGTAATAGCTATCAAAATGTTTCCTCTAAGCTATAACAGCTAGCTATCACTGTTATTGTGCTATGACTGTTGTCGCAGCTAAATTTAAAGTAAATCCCTTTTGATTCACATTTGGTGTTAGTTTCAGTCAACCAAAACAGCGCTATTGCTTGCGTAAGCTCCTGGTAAACTGGGTGTGCAAAACCATGCAAGTATTATAACACCCTTGAGATTTCAATAAATTTGTTACACAATAGCTAGTACACCATGTAGTATTGTAGTCAACAATACTTATTCTGCCTCCTGTAGTTGCTGGTGTATGCTACAATGCAAGATGTGCTGACTGATTGGGATGGAACTGATATAGGGTATACCTGGGATGTACAAGGAGGAAATGATGCTTTGTTATCATTCATTGTCATTGTAACCACACCGATTGCTGTAATTCTTTTTCTGGCATTATTCGCTACTTTACGCACTGTTTTGGATGACAACAATTCTTCTTCATTATTCCATTTTTTGTATGGCTTAGAAGTTCCTGCTTTGGTTTTAATCGTTTTTGAGTTCCTCTCTTCTTTTTTCCTGCTAGCCGAGTGTCAGAACTTCTCATGCATTATCAAATTCTGTTCAACAATAGCCGTTTTTATTTGTGGATACTTCTTTACCCTTTACGCCATTTATAAAACAAATCGGAACCAACATGGAATATGCATTAAATTTTTCAAATTTCTACACCAATTCTTTTTAAACTTTGTTTTCCTAAAGGCTCTTGTTGCTGTAACATCCATTAGCTTTATTCCACTAATTCTTCTGGTTATAGTTTATCCAGCTGAGATTCTTTGTACTCTTATCATTTATTTGTCTATCATTACTATGTCAGCAGTCATGCTATCACCACTCACAATAGCCAGTGTGGAGATTACTAAACAAGACTGGCGACATGGAGGTGCCGCCGTATGTGGCAGTTTACAGGATGTACAGACTCTGTGCAACAAGACATGGAAGACAGTTGTCAATATGAAACACCTACTAATTGTACTAGCAGTCTTCTTTAATGTCTCTTTGGCAGCCATGCTTCTGTGTTTGCTTTACATGCAGGCCCTCTTGGCCGGGGCAACCAGTAACGTGGCGGTGAATTTTGTGCTGTTTATCATCACTGCTCTCATACCCGGTGGCCTGGTGTATGGAACTGGTAAAGCTGTCCAGAAAAGATTTTTTACTGGAGAAATGGTGTACGTCATAACCGATGAACAGTTAGGTGAATTCGTAGGTCCGTACACAGTAAAACACGAGGTTGATCCAGAAAGATGTATCATTGAAGACGAAGATAAGAAAAATCGTGTTGTCAAGCTGAGTTCCCTGATGAAGCAGAAAGAACACGAGAAACTTACATCCACCCTGTCATCCTCGGTTTCAACTTCTGAGTCACCAGCAGCACGTGATGGCAGCCTGCAAGAACACACTTCTCCACCAGAACCTTCCACTCCTTCTCAACACTCATCACGGCCTAGCAGTCAGGCAGAGGTGCCAGTTATACTCGAGGATCGGCCTTCAAACGAAGGGATGACAGATGTTCACAGCCCACAGCAACAACAAGAAGATACGCCTTCCACAGGACCTTCCACTCCATCTTCACCACCAACGGAGCCTCATAGTCTACCCTGAGCCCATGTTCCACTTGAGGCACAGAGTTGTGCGATTGTTTAGATGCACACTTAATGAATTGAGCTTTTGTTTGTGCCCGCTGCTTAATTTAGCTAATACATTTGAGTGATCCTATAGCCTGTATTGTAGCTTGTAGGTTTGGCTACTTAGATAACAATACATGTATCCGTGGTTGGATTTGTGCTTCCCCTTTCACAATGTTCATTCTTATACTACCTGTCTTGAATGTCTTGCATGTAATCTGCATCCATGCATGTACCCACCCCTACTGTTAATATGAGCTTTTCAAACACAATCTGTTGAAACAGCAGCTACTGCTTTTAGCAAGTACTCAGGAGGCAGCGCTATGCAGAGTCCATACACACACACGATTGTATAGAATACACACACACACATGCATGTCCATTCAGCTATATATACAGTGGACGGATTTGCATGAGGTTACATGTAGCATTATACGACAACCATGTGACGTGACCCAAGGACGATGACATGAACTAACTTGCTAATTTACATAATATTATACAGAAAAAGTGTCATACAATATAATTTGACCAATGTCTGAGAAATTAAAACATAAGCGGGTGTACTTATGTACAATAAACAATATCATACACAACAGCCACATTATAACATGGCCACTATTGCTAACATACATACATTCATTGGAAACAACAGTAATGGAATGATACAATATCAACTGCATTTTACGACATATCAATCACTCAATTCTAAGGAGACCCTTGTATACTGAACTACAAAAACTATTGTTCCAGCCACCAATAACTAGTAGTTCTGTTGGTGACAGCATAGCTGTAGTGCTCTCCATTTGAGGGGCCGGTAGATCACTGATGTGGATCCATGCATTGGTGGAGGGGGAGTAGACATGGACGGCAGATTGTGGTTTCAGTGGCATTGTATCAGTAGCGATTCCCCCGACTGCAAGAAGAGATTTATCAAATGTGGCTGCGGCTGGTCCATAGTGTGGGGTGTTGGAAAGAACCTCCCATGCTGAGTTGCTGGTACTGTCCCTGTCAGCGAATGCTTGGTTGGAAGAGCGCTCTCTCTTAGCTACCCCACCCAGGAGGTACCACCTGTTGTTGATAAGTAGTGATGACGGTCTCCGCCAGGGGAATGGGAGTGGCTCAGTCGTGTGCCACTGGGAGGTTTCTTCCCTGAAAACTTCAATAACTGAGGTGCGAGTATGTCTAGCATGTCCAGTGTTACCTCCGGCAACTGTCAGGGTAGAACGGTGGTTTAGAACAGCTGGTGAATGTCTCGCTGCGGGCATATGTGAAATTGACTGCTTCCAACAGGTCTTCAAAATAGGTTGCTGTGAAAGCAGATGGAACTGAGCTATTGCGGACTACATAATAATTATGAGTTTTTAGGATGCACACTTATTTTGGAAGAAACAGCTGGGGATTGGCGACAGCAAACTGTTTAAGTAGAGCGACAGTTAGCTCCTAATTGTCACTAAACCTAACTGCCACATTGTAGATATCATTACATTTTGTGCATAAAGAAAATACATATCAATCACGTAACTGCTAGCTGCTGACCACATAGAGGAAACAGCTGCAATATAGCACAGTGTACAAACAGAAGATTATTCTTCACTGAACCAGCTATATATATATGCACAGCCAAAAGCAATAGCCGCAACCTGTGACTTTTGTTGATATACTATAGTCTACCATAATTATGTGTGCATTAGTGATACGTAAAGCTTGTCAGAAAGGAATTCTTCAAGAATGCAGAAAAAGTTATTAGTGTGCTAATTAACTGAATTTAAGTGCACAGGGTAACAAATTGTTTCATTAGCGTTATTATGAAATGATTCTCTAGCAGCAACCCTTAATTATTACTAAGTAGGCAGCTATATAGGGGTCAACATTGTGATATAGCTAGAGAAAGCAAGGTTTCGCGTATATCTAGGAGAGGGGAGAGTGTGACCACCCCGCCACACTGGCTTCTCAACAGAGAGTTTTCTAAGTGCAGTACAGAGCTTCACTCATTTCGTGGCCTTTCGTTATCAACTTTCAGGCCAGCTACGTGCTTACAATGGGCTCGACTGAAGGAAACCTGTACGGCCTATGGAATGCCCGCGACTACCTTAAGGGCCAGCCACTGTCGTGAGAACACCCTCACCATCCCCTCATCATTTCAACCGTCTCTAAAACTGACCACTACTGCAGTATATAGCCTCTACTGGGCCATGGCCACCCTCACCAGCACTGGGTATGGGGAACTGTCTGCCACCAATGTGCAGTTTGGTCTCATTCCCAAGCACTCATACTACATACAACCCACTATGGTTAAATGGTTGTCTACGCTCTGGCACAAAAACGTACAGTTATGTATTATAATCACCCAAACTAAACTCACGCTAAAAGTTTTGCATAGGTATGGGGTCGTTTACATTTAACTCTTTCCCAGCCTAGTTTTTATACATCCATAAGGCTTATGTGAATTTATAATGGACTTTTTATATTAGGCATTCATATAATGTACATGCAAGTATTTTCTATTTCATATGGGCGCATAAATGTGCCCATGGTGTTCAATAAGTTAAAAACATTCCCACATAGTTGCCCTAATAGTTGGTACCACTCTAGCTTGTGGTGTTTATACAAAATACACTGAGAATCTGGAGCTCGTACAAGCTAAAGAATCCCCTCAGCTTGTGCTGATAGTTACTTGCTCATTCTGTTGTATCTGGGATGCCATTACAAGTACTAGTGAGAGTAATTTCTGAGTCAAATTTTGAAACACTTCAAAGTGATCCCACTCCCTTGTTTACAGAGCCACTAAAGTTTAACATTTTTCTAGCTGTATATGTGCACAATTTCAGATAAATGTATATTATAAACCATGGCTTAATTTTTATGTAACTTGTGCCATATTTTTAATTTAAGCAGGCACAAATTCAAATGATGTATATTATAGTTTCATGTAAATTTCACAATAATATTATATTATCATATGCAATGTCATGCACTAGTATTCAGTTGAGATTGCTAGCAAAACCGACTACTTTAAATTTCTGTTCCACATTAATACACACCACACATGATACTCATTTGACACCAATATGATACTATAGTACAAAAACATATAAATTACATGATGTAGTCAATATGGCCAGAATTGCTACATGAAAAAATATACACGAAACAGTTTAATTAGAAGTGATGAGCTATACACCACATATTAGTAAAAAAAAGGTACAGTATCAACTACAGTGTACCAATTATTTAATTCAATGTAACCTTTAAACACTTAACTTTCATAGTCATTAATTGCTCCAGCCACCGATAACTAGGAGTTCTGTTGGTGACAGCATTGCTGTGGTAGTCGCCACTCGGCGGGTTGGTAGATCACTGATGCGGATTCACGCACTGGTGCGGGGGGAATAGATGTGGATTGCAGATTGTGGGTTTGATGGGAATATACTAATATTGTTTCCCCCCACTGCCTGGAGAGATGTACCATAGGTAGCTGTGGCTGTTCTATAGTGTGGGGTGTTGGGAAGAAACTCCCAATCTGAGTTGTTCGCACTGTCCCTGTCAATAGTTGCTTGGTCATGAGGGAGGGCCTTCTGGAGAATAAGTCAACATCAGCACACATTGTTCAGTTGGAACAGAACTCTTCCCCGACTCTCCCACTCAGGAGGTACCACTTGTTCTTGATGAGTACTGAGGAGGCATTTCACCAGGGGAATGGGAGTGGCTCAGTTGCGTGCTACTGGGAAGTGTCTTCTCTGAAAAGTTCAACAATTGAGGTGCGAGCACGTCCAGTTTCACAGCAACAGTCAGGGTGGAGTGGTGGCTTAGAACAGCCGGTGAAATACGTGCTGTGGACATGGGTGGAATAGATGGGTTCCTATACTCTGGGTCACTTCATTAAACTCATACACTTCATTGATGACAACATTAGATTTCTTTATGCCACCAACTGTGACAAGTTTTCCCCTCATCGGGTCAAGCCCAAAATAGCTCATAATGCAAGCTGGCAGTGTGTTCCGTGTGTATTCTGATAGACTGTAGAAGAAGACACACTACACATCATCATCAGCAGCAACCCAATGCCACCGTAGACCCTGTCCCGGATAATAACAGTCTGTCATTTTGGTTAAATCTCTCCTACCAAAGAGACTCCGATCACAACAAGTGATAATAAGGGTGGAGTATATATGCAGACAGCAAGAGTAGACCCCAATAGTTTGGTCAAAGTCCAGAAGTAACCTAAGTCAGGAAGAATCTCTAGAAAATCCACAAATGTACGTAATCCTAATGGAGATGAGTTATCAGCCTAATGAATGTGCTAAAGTGGTTTTCTACAGAATGATTTATTCTGGGAATCGTGAATAGAAGAGGCAAAGCCCACCATAATATAACTCGTTTGCAAGGACTACAAAGTCCACCATAAAAATGTGAACACCGATTGAATGTCAAGTAAGGTGTAGCACGTTTATCATGTTTAGGAGATGGGGGAGAGGCCTAATGAGAGAGTAATTCGCTACAGTTTGAATTGGCTGGGTCCTACTGGCAAGTGCTACTAGTGGGTTTAGTGGCATATAAAGCTTGCCTACTGCTCTTCCGCCAAGGGGCTCCAGTAGCTCAGTTGGTAAGAGCATCTGATTAGTATTCAGAAGGTCCTGGGTTCAATCCCCAGCTGGGTCCCGCTTTTTTTGGGATTTCTTTACTCTCTCAGAAAGCTTAGCTATCATCTCTTGAAGAGTTTACAGTGCATACTGATCTGTGTCATCTGCCTCATAGGTCAAGATTGGTCTACCAGCTACCTTGTGGTGTGGCGCAAAAATCGTTACAGTGCTAAATATCACTGTAAAAAAGGATTGTCATATTGACCAGTGAGTTGTTGTTTGAATTTCAATCGAGTGAAATACAGCAAAGCTAAGGTGTGTGTGTGTCTTGGGATCAAGAATGTGGAAAATACGTCAGCGTGCTTTGCTAATGTGTTTCCACATTCTTGAAGCACTCTTTGAATGCAAATTTGGTACACATTAGAAATTGTATTAAACAAACTAACCATTTATGCCAATAAGTGCAAGAAAAATAAGCCATCAGGAGTCAACTGCTATGTTCTTAACCCTAGGAAGAGTGCAAAATGATGCATTGAAGCGGAACAGTAATCTCCTCTGCCAAGTCATTACGATCCTGATCCTTTAAAGCATGGTCTCAGCTAGAGTGATTTGGGATCAAAGAACACTATAAATAATAGTATTTACAATAATATAATCACTTCATTGCAAGGGGAGCTTAGCCTGATTGTGGACCAACTCACAGTACTTGTGATCAATACTCTTTGCAAAGGCGCATCTGAAGCTGACTGTTGCAGCTGGAGTCATTTATGGACTGATTTTTTATGTCAATGTAGCTAGTGCTGCAAACTCACCCCTCCTCATCCGTCAGCCAAGTGTTCATAGCCCTGCTGAAATTGGACCTTGGGATTGAGACCTGCTTGTACTAGGTCATGAGCTGTAACAGTAAGACACGGCTGCAGTTCATATTCTGTATTTCTATGGACTTCATTTTTTGATGTTATCAGTCACTTTTCTCACAAAATAGCAGTTCTACTTTGCAACAATCTTCTTATATACTGTTCACCACCTCACTCACTATATAACTCTACTATTGCAGCAGTGTCTATGAACTGGGCTGTGGCCACCCTCACTACATGTAGCACCCACAAACATGGACTTCAGTCCCATACCCAAACACTCATGCTGGTTAAATAAACTACTACGTATGTTGAATAATTGTCCTTTGCATGGCAAATTTTACCATGGTACGTAGTTACATTAAGTATTAGTGGAGTACTTTCTATTAACCGTACCACAACATTCCAAAGCAAACCCACTTGCTATTCTAGACACCGCGAGAAAATTTATATAAAACAATCTCACTTTACCAAATTCTAAACAATTACAAATTTAATAGCACCTAGCTTGTACAAAACCTTATGCAGTGCATGATATAGTCCAATGTTTGAAAAAGGTTAACAATGATGCACACAGCTAATTAAAGTAAACTAATAAAAATGAGCTATACAATGCATATTGTAGTAGGTATTTACAAAAATAACAGCAATAGAAAAATGTAGTATCAACTACACGTATTCATGTATGAGACAAACCAATCACTCAAGCCGGAGGAGCCCCTTAAATACTAAATTCTGTCTGTCAACGTTCCGGCCACCAATAACTAGGAGCTCTGTTGGAGACAGCATTGCTGTCGTAGTGTCCATTTGAGGGATGGGTAGATCACTGATGTGGATCCATGCATTGGTGCAGGGGGAGTAGACGTGGACTGCAATTACTCCATGCATGTTTAGCGACCATTTGTGACTAGTGGTTCCCCCCACTGCAAGGAGAGATGTACCAAAAGTGGCTGCAGCTGCTCTATAGTATGGGGTTTTAGGAAGAATCTCCCATGCTGACTTGATGGCACTGTTCCTGTCAGCAAACTCTTGGTCATGACGGAAGGCCTTCTGGAGAAGTAAATCAATGTGGGCATACACTGCTCGATTGGAAAAGTCCTCTCCCTCAGCTGCTCCACCCAGGAGGTACCACCTGTTGTTGATGAGTAGTGAGGAGGGCTTCCACCATGGGAATGGGAGTGGCTCAGTCATGTGCCACTGGGAGGTTTCTTCTCTGAAAACTTCAACAATGGATGTGCGACCATATCCAGTATGCCCCCCGGCAACAGCCATGGTGGAGTGGTGGTTTAGAACAGCTGGTGAATACCGTGCTGTGGGCATAGGTGGAATTGACTGCTTCCAACTCTGAGTCATTTCATCGAACTCACACACTCTATTGGTGACCTCTTTAGATTTCTTTATGCCGCCGACAGTGGTGAGTTTTCCCCTCACCTGGCCGAGCCCAAAGCCACAAACATTGCAATCTGGTAGTGTCTTCCAGGTGTTTTCTGATGGACTGTAGCAGAAGACCCGGTATTCATCATCATCAGCAGCAGCACCACCACTTCCACAGTAGATCATGTCCCTGATAACAACAGTCTGTGCTGAAGTCATCTTCACAGGTAGATCTCTGCATGGCTCCCAGGTGATTTTGGCTTGTGGGTGTAAGGGGTGGGGCTGAGTGCAAAGAGAAAAATGGAATATTGTATAATTTGTGTATGTTTTGATGTCACCATAATAAAGAGATCATACAGTTGAGCGATCTGAAGACTAGTAATATTTATACAGTTGCTCAATGCCAAAGGCCTAAATATTCACTTTCCCTGAAACACATTTGTAGCGAACATGAGGTAACTACCACTATATTATATGAAGTAAAGACAAGAATACAACAATCTATGCATAAACAAACTTGAAACAGCATTCAGTCTGATATCCCAATATGAGTGCCCCTAACTACATATAAATGCTATGTACCTGTAACTCTTGTCCTAAGAGAAGCTCTGTTGCTTTCGTTAGCTGATCAGTGAGACCTCGGATGGTGGAAAACTGGCGCTTGAGGACAGCGTTTTTCTGAGCAAATGTTGCGTCTTTAGTGACTACAGCTGCTTCTTTGGCTGCAATCTCCACACTCATGGCTGCAATCAATTCGTTCTTTGCTGAAAGTTCCTGATTCAAAACGTGAACCTCCTGCTGTTTGGACTCAATCTCACGAACTTTGGAAAGTATTGCCACCTGCAGCCTCCCATTTTCAGACATCGTCTTGGCTGCTTCTTCCTGATGAGCTAAAATCTCTGCTCGTTGGACTAAGATATCTCTGTCCTTTGACTGGATTTCCTTATCCTTGGACACAACTGTTGCTTGCAGATTCTGATTGACCTTCCTCACTCTCGTTAGTTCTGTTTCCAGAGCCTCAAGTTTGCTTCTGAAGGCTCTTCTCTCCTGCTCTCTAGCTTCAATCTGAGCCATACACTGCGCAAGGTGCACCTCATTCTCGAACTTCAGCCTTGTTTGGAAGGTCTCATTCTGAGATTCCAATTCACTCTGAAGGGCTTCAATGTGCCCTAGTTGCAATCGTATCTGCTCAATCTCCAACGAATGTACCTCTTTGAAACGTTCAATCTCTTCCTGGCGACGTTGAGCTAGCTCTTCCAGTCTCCGAATTTCTCTCCTCAGCTGTGTCTGTGACGTTGTGTTCTGAGACTTCAATTCTGTTACCGCATTGCAAACCTGCTCTACTTCAGCTCGATGTGCTTCATTCTGAGCCCTCATCTCAGCTTCATGGATCTCTTTGTTAGCCCTCATCTCGGCTTTATGGATCTTATTCTGAGCCCTCATCTCGGCTTCATAAACCTCTTTCTGAGCCCTCATTTCGGCTTGATGTGACTCATTCTGAGCCCTCATCTCGGCTTGATGTGTCTCATTCTGAGTCCGCATCTCAGCTTCATTCTGAGCCCTCATCTCGGTGCGAATCTGCTCTACATCAGCTTCATGCTGTTGAATGAGTTCCTCTCTTTCCAGCTGGCTCTGTTCATACTCTGCTGTAAATGTCTCAATCTCTTCCCTCAAACTTCCCTTTTCAGTTGCATCAGCTCTGATTTGCTGGAGCATTTCAACTTGGTTAGGAAAGGCAGGTGGGTTGTGACGTGTCATTTGCTTCATTCGTTCAACCATCTGCGCAGCCGTGGCTCTCTGTCCTGGGTCATTGCTGACACACCTGAGGATCAGGTCCATCAGGGGGTGGGCATTACCGATATCTCGGAGGTACTCATCTCGACGTTCAGCCTCAGAGACTGCAAGTAGCTGAGCACGATTTTCAGGATTGACATAGGTGGGCTCACAGAGTGGCAGGGGCCACCTGCCACTGAGAACGTGGATCATCAGAACACCGTACGAGAACTGGTCGATTCTTGCATCGTACCTCGGGTTTGCTCTCATTGCCTCAGGTGGCATGTAGGAGGGTGTGCCAGGGGTACAAGTCATGTGACTCATTTGCTGGGGGGTCAGATTCAAAATCCTGGCCACCCCCAGATCCGAAATTTTGGCCGTCATGTTGGGGGTAAGGAGGACATTATTAGCCGATAGGTCTCGGTGCACGATGGGTGGAGTTTGGCTGTGAAGGTGGTACAAACCCAGGGCCACATTATAGAGTATGGAGTAGCTAACCTCCTTTGGAAGAACACCGTACGTATCGATACATCTGGCGAGGGTGGTCGGGAGGAACTCCATGACAAGGATCGGAACGCGAGAGCCCTCCTCAAAGTAGACACCTATGAACTGCACGATGTTTGGGTGCCGCATTTGGGCTAGCAGTCGGCACTCTACCTCAAAGCGACAGACGGTGTCCCCCACTCCTTGCTCATATAGGACAGGGTAGAGCTGCTTTCCTGCACACGCGAGCCCTCTGTACTCGAGTCTCAGGACCACAGCGTATGATCCTCGGCCAAATTCTTCCTCAGTCAGTCGGACCCCATTGAGTCTGTACGATTCAAAGCCTGCAGTTGAGGCACAGATAGACAAATTTGCTAACTGTTACATACCCTATTCAAATTAAAGGCTTATAGAATCTCTGTTATCGCATTGAAGCTGCAGTCATTTTTCAAGAAATTGGTGAGGCTGCACACTGCAAAAATCAGAGGATGGTTTCAAACCAGCTGGGGTTATCTCAGTTGCAGTCTACAAAACAATGTGTACGTAAACAAGTAGATAACTCTACCACCCTATTTCTCCAATTTTAGAACAAAGGAAAGATCCATTAGGACAATTATAGTAACACATATCCTGTTCCAGCTTGGCTTCCTGAGTAAAGTGATCTCACGTATAGATGCACATTCTCTGGTACTGGTGCTGCAACTGAGGTAGCCTTATGTGGGTTTAAACAAACCACATTATTGTTGCAGTCTGGTCTAAGCTATTAGCTACTCTCGCGTAGACTAGATAACGTTACGCGTAGACTCGAGCTGATAATATACCCTGCGTGACTGCACACCTTACTACAGTATACAGCTCATTTCAATTAGCTACCTGCAAAAGTTCCTGCCATCGTTTCTTTACCGCTCGAAAAAGATAATTGGACGATGGTGTTTATTCTCTGCAGAAGGGGTATCCGGTCGGTATACAACTCAGTTAAACTGTACTTGAGCAAAGGACTACCACTGCAATTGGTAAACTACAACGGTTCTTAAGCTTTCTGTAGTCCTAATTATAATTGCTGCGTTACCCTACGTCAGTTTGATCGTAGATTATTTGATAAACGCATTATGATGTAATTAGTGCTACTCACGTGACCTTCGACGAATCAAACTCGATCACATGACCGCGCGTTAAAATCGCTTAATGCACACTTAAGTGTGCACTAAGTTGTTAATGCACACTTAAGTGTGCATTAACAAAATTAGTGCACACTTTTCTAAATAACGCCCAACAGAACCGTGGCTGTCTCAGGTCAGTGAGTGAACTAAATACTTTAGATACCAGTTGGCAGTGCATTACGGGACTAGTTAGCGCGCGAGGACAATTAAGTAACGGTCGAGGGCGGATAATGCACGAGCCGAAGGCGAGTGCATTATCCGCCCGAGACCGTTACTTAATTGTCCGAGCGCGCTAACTAGTCCCGTAATGCACTGCCAACTGGTATCTAAATATTACTTAACACCCCCGGAAGACTTCGTGGGCGTTTTTAGCGCTGGCTTTTATTCTACTTGACGGATCCAATAGGTATATCACATGTATCACAAATATGTTATGCAGCCAACGTTACGTTGTGGCAAATTTGGTTTGAATTTTTTCACTTTGTTATGTAAATGAGCATAATTGAGAATAATAGTATGGCAAAAAGTATAATAGGTTTAACCTCAGAGAATAAAAGAATAGAATAATGGGTAGAAAAAAAAGAATAATTTATCAAAGCCTACTCGCGAGCCAGCCGGTTTTTCATGGTATAGGTTTATTGCTAAATAAAAAACCTATAGAATATCACAAGGTGGGGGTGTATAGCAAGGGCTGAAGGACTGAGGGAAATGAATTGGTTTTACTCTCACCGCAAGTTGTAAACATGATTGTGTAATTGCCTTCTACCACACTAGCTATAGCAGCGTGGAGGATATTGAAACAAGGTGAATCAATATAATTAGACACCTGTTGCAAGGTGAACAAGTGATTTTGAACCTTATATCTGGCTACCAGATTGGTCAGAGTATCTAGTACAGGTGTGGTAGACGGACATCTTATCTTGTACTAGTGCGTGGGCGTTTCAAAGGCGCCGACCATTGTTTATATTCTGTAGACCACTGAGTGGCGTGTGTGGTAGTTAGAAGGCGCTGTCTAACTACCATACACCTTAGTCAGCAAAAACTAAGTAAACACTTGAAGCCCAAAAGTCCAACTGACATGCACACAGCATTCTGACCTCCTCAAAGCTGTGGAGTGTGCATGACATTGTAGGCAAGCAACTGAGTGAACTGACACTATAATGCTTGCACATGCACTATATACAAAGGTCAGCACGTGGACAGGATCACGCACGCACATGCGCATATATGCACAGAAGGTGAGCACATTTGCGTGAACGTTGCTAGGAAACCCCTGTAGTACAAACCAGTTGTACTACCAGCTGCTGTGGTTTATCAGGAAACACTCGGCAGTTATTCCTGATAAACCACAGCAGCTGGTAGTATAACTATAACTTATTGCGCATCACATTATTGTCTAATACATTTCATTCGATGATGGCAGTATAGAAAATATACGCACATATTCTACAGTTCTGCATGTACTATCTTAATTATTTGTAACATAACCTAAAGCTATACTTAACAATAGTCATGCACATGCACACTAGTGGTATAAGTCAGATAGACCACATCACAGCGGAGGATATGTGAAACCACACTCATTGATGATGTAAACACATGTAGATGCATATATTTTCCGCCGAGACGTGGTCTATACTATATAGACTTAGGCAAAGGTTTGGTTACTGGAGCTGCATGTACATTGGACCCATTCTGTCAATGAAGACAGTGGCAATTTCATAAATGTAACCATTACTGTTGTTCCCAAAACGACTATAAGAAGCGCAGATATCTGCCCACTAGTGCATACAATGTAGAAGGCATTGTTCTTTTAGTCTAATACATTGTCGTTCTATCAAAGCTGAACTGTCTGTCTATATCATCTGTGTAGTACAGATGTTATTACAGGACACAATTTGTTTATTTGTTGCAGCAGATGTGACATGATCTCTCTTAGACTATATAGCCGGCAGAAGAATGCTCTCACATGAGCACAGAATGGAAGCTGGTATAACTTTGAAAATGTTCTCATCCTAAAAATTTCAGCATTCCCCCTGAAAAATAAAAACACCAGTTTTCCCGTCTTAGGAGGGAGCGACCACTCTAAAAAACAAAACCTTAAAAAAACAGCCGGCTCTTAAAGATTAGCATGATAGCTCATTTACATCATAATTATTCCCTTTACTATCTAATAAATAATGCAAAAAAAAGATTAATACACCAGCACATATGCTTGGACTCAATCTTGTCTAGTCTCAGTCTGTAGTTTTAGTATTTAAGCCTGTGTTTCTGTACAGTATTGCCATGCCCTGAAGAAGACTACAGCACTGTAGTCGAAACGTTGGCAATTAAAATCTTCTGCTGAACTTCGGGTTGGAATTGAAGAAACTTCGCGATGACATTTATGCACCTTTAGACACATTTTTGACCTTTTGAAAACAGAGAATGCTATTTCTCTGCATTTTGCGCTAACTTTATCCCCATTGTCATACAATAATAGGTACCTAATCCCACTACATATCAACCACCCCTGATGGAAATAAAATGTCCTCTATGTCAAAGGCTAGCTTCTCTTAGCTTAAGACTACACCCTCACTTTCAGGATGCAGGCTCCGTCAAGAGTATCATAACTGCCCACATGGTTAATGTGTATCCTTGTCACCAGCTGCACCACCATGTCTACCATGGACAACCTTCTACTGAAACTAAAGCAAGAAAGTGGAAAATATCACATCTCTTGAATACAGTTGGTCATCACTTGCACAGACCACAACTGTCACATGATTGTCACATGCAGACTGGTGCAAACTTCATTCGAGGCAACCAACTTCTTTCCTTCCCTCCCATCATAGGCCTCAGTGGTGACATGTAGCTAACAGTGTGGCCTGGCTGCTGCCCGGCTACTTGCCCCCAGGTTGGGGGGGGGGGCATGACTGCTTCGCTATATAGAGGGTATTAATTAGGTTCCATTCTAATACCCTAAACAATTGTTCTTCAACAAATATGGGGACATATTATGGTTATAAGTGGCTTGGGCCACGTTTCATTACTGTCCATTCACCTGTCTATCTTCAACAAATGTACATGTGTCGCCTTGTCGACAGCTAGATGGCTGTAGCACTACAATGACCCAGGAGTTGAACGGGGTTGAATTGAAAGCCCATCACAAGCGGATTTCAGCAATATGCGTTTCTTGTATATTGATAACTGAACTTGGCCAAAACTTGACCAAACTACTGCTGTACAGGCAGCTCCATAGAGAATCCATACAACTCCACGATCATGTAGGCTGTCACATAACCGTGTCCAAACAGACTGTAGCAGAAGACCGACAGTCATCATCACCATAATCAGCAAAACCACTACAATAGGCATTGTTTCTGATGACAACAGTTTGTGTGTGTTTGTGCCATCCTCACAGGGAGATCTCTGCACGGTTCCCAGGTGATCATGGCTTGTGGGGGTAAGAGGTGGGGCTAATTGTAGTAAAGATAAAGAATGGATATGACAGTAGATGATGTACTAAGTAATTGAGAAGTCATTACAATAAACACATCTTACACGCAAACAAATATTTGGTTTAAGTTTTATGCACTTCTGATATCAATGAATGAGCAAAGTAGGCTAGTCTTTAACAAGGAGTAGCAATAGCATACCATCCTACACACACTTAGCTACCGTATTCATGTGCAATTCTGTGTGCGGCTGGTCGTTTCCCAATTGAAGAAAGTGCATGAACCAGAGTAGACCATGTCACTTCCTGGTGGTTCTGCATCCACTCCACCAGAACACAAGACAATAGCAGCAGCGTACGCCCAACCGGTACAACTGAGAGGTCACTCTCTATCATCTGTAGCTTGTGGTGGCAGTATTCCAGGGAAAAGACCCAAACCATGCCAGTCCACGACATCAGACAACAACTTCAATAGCTCTGGAAGGTCATTCTCTGTCAACACATCCTCAGGAACTGAAACAACAAAAGAGAATTTTGAGTTTCAATGACCATTGATAATACTGCAATTATATAAATGTTTCTATACGTAGTAACTAAGTGACTATGTACCGCTTGTCACTCTCTGAAAGTGAGAGGCCAAGTTCCTAGCTACCCGATCTGCAGTCTATTAGTAATTAAGGTGACCCAATATAGTTTCCAGGCCCTTCGTGCACCCTCTCTTCTACTGTTCCACGTACTGCAAGTGACAAAAGCTGTGCGGAGGCCTGGGAACGAGGCTACCACAGTTACATGCTAGACTGACACATCAGCAAGAACGGTAGGCACTTAGCTATCTGTAAACCTGCCACGTTAAGAAAAGACAGAATGGTTTATTAGTACAATGATATGCCCATTGTTTCAGATTAGATGCTTTTAGACCCTTCGTTAGCCTTCACTGATAATCAAAGATTGGGTGGGGCCCTTACTAGACAACCCGAGACCAGGCTCTAAGCGGCGATATCCCCAACCCCCGTGTGATAGCACACCTTGCTACTCAGTGAACAGCTCTTTTTGCTACACCAATTACCTGCAAAAGTTCCTGGCATCTCGTTTTCTTTTATGTACATTACCATGGCAACCACTTTTTTCCATGCTTATAGCATTTTAAGGATGCCACATACAGGGATCATTGCTATACCAATGTACATTAAATCAGTTAAAGGTCAGTTTTGGTGAGGGGTTAACCTCCTCGGCTTCGCCTCGGACTTTAAATTCCCCTCACCCAAACTGACCTTTAACTATTACTTATCGCTCGATATATAAGTGGGTGGGGTCGTTTATACTTTGTGGTATAGTTTCGGAAATTCCCTGGCAGAAAACAACTGAACAACTGAACTTGAGTGAAGGACTACCACAGTACTGAGCTAGCTATATATAGTTCTGACTGGCTGCGCAGTTATACTCGTAACTATGTTTTTTCGTCCGCCCCTTCAAAATACGTGAAGTAAACCAGTTTGCATTATTCATGAATGATGTTTACACTTAATAGTATCATAAAGTATGTTGTGTGGCTAAAAAATGTTATTATTTATTGCATTACTATTAGATCAACAGCAGCTTCTAGTACTTATTACCGTCATCACAATCGTGATTATTCCTTTCAGCATCAACAAACAAAACACAAGTTAATTACCCTGAAGCAACTACAGCATTGTTAGGCAATCGTATGACCGTAGTTAACTTTTTTTGCGGGCAGGTTTTTAGCCCAATTAATACTATTCCAGGTGAATTCTTTGTATAAGGCATTAAAATATAAAATCGGATGAAGTACATGTACATTGTGTACACATAAATGACATTATGTGCCCCATGACTGGTAAAAAGCCCACAATAATTATGTCACATCTACTAACTAAGCTAAATTTAATTAAAGTATGATTGAAATTAGCTAGTTACTTAATTTTGAGGCTGTCAACAAAACTAGAGCATTGTCTGATAGGCTGTAGTGGGTGGGGGTAGCGCAGTATCGTCACTCTTCACCTTGAGCATTTTAACATATCATTGTAATGCCGCTGTTTGCAGCACATCGATGCTTTAAATCTCTTAGGCAGCCATCCAGGGACAACATTCTGTGTAACTGAAGGTAACTGAATAATTGTATATAATGGTAGCTTGGTGCAACTGTTTGAACATAGGGACGTAATTGAAATATGCGACATAGCTGCCCGGGACTGCCACATGTACCATTCAAAGAAACCTGGAAGCTCTGTACAGCCTGCAGTGATATATAAAAGTGAGGAAATGATCATGAATCCTTACACTTGTTACTTTCATTCTAGATGTCGATGCAACTACACGATCAATTTAATATAAGCCCTACCTCAATGACTTAGATTAGAGAAAGTCTGTTTCAAACATTGAGACACGATTGAAATATTATGTGACAGTTGTATTACCCCGGACTGCCATGGCCACATGTACCATTTAACGAGGCTTAAGTGGAAACTCAGTACAGCCTGCAGTGGTGAGATATAGCTAATGATGAATCCTTAGACTCGTCGCCTTCTAAACCTAGATCTGTGATACATTGGACTCTATGGCAACTTCCATTCTGTGTGCCTCTACAAGGTTTTAGTACATCGCAGCTAGAAAAAAACCTGAATCAGAAAGAAAATTACCTGAGAATGATGTTCAATTTAGAATGATAGTTTTAACCTATTGAGCTTCAGCGCTCTTCACCACCTTCCACACAAATGGAAATTGCTCCACAGCCCACAAACAATAATATTCTCATAAGAAACAATATCAGAACAGGTAATTGTGCAGTTGTTTGCTGCTATTGTAGTATAGCTGATGAGTGTTTTAAAAACTGCCTTCGTGTGTATGAGCCTACCGTTGGGTTTGAACTTATTCCTTGTTTTCCATGATATTGCTGTTAATAAGAGCTAGCTAGCTAGTAACAAGGGAATCCGGCAATAGATTTTCCCTACTACTCTACCTACTTAATATAGGCAACTATGTTATACCAACAAAGCATAAGTGGTAGTCCTAGGTAGAAACAAGTGGGATAGCCAGTGGATGCAAGATGGTGTTGTTTACCGAGTCTGGGAGACCCCTCTGGAGATCAACAAGTTTTTCAGCTGCTGCTCTTGAAAAAGCTCAGACCTTATGTCTTCCATAATGCTGCTACTGGGGGACACTTTGGAATAGCAAAAGATTCTCGCTGGTGCAGGTGCCGAAGAGATGTTCGCGACTGGTGCAAAGCATGCGATCTTTGTGCATCGAGAAAGGGTCCAGCGAAGAAGATTCGTGCACCTATGGCACAGTACAATGTTTGTTCGCCGAAGGAGAGATTAGCAGTGGATGTGATGGGACCCTTGCCAGTAACTGAATCTGGGAACAAGTACCTCCTCGTAGCTGTGGATAATTTCTCAAAGTGGCCGGAGGCATTCCCATTACCAGATCAAGAGGCTGTCACAGTGGCCGAAGTCCTCATCAAAGAAATTGTATGTCACTTTTGGGTACCCCTGTACATCCATTCTGACCAAGGATGCAACTTCGAGTCCGGAGTTTTCACCGGAGTCCGAGTCGAGTCCGGAGTTTTCAATGTGCAGTCTGCTTGGGATTTTTAAGATGCGAACTGCTCCTCTCCACCCTCAATCGGATGGTAGAACACTTTAATCGGACTGTAGTTGTCAAAGTTCATTGGAGATCATCAGCAAAATTCTAACTAGTGCCCTTGATGCTGATGGCATACCAGACAGCAATTCATGGATCCTCTGACTGCACTCCAGCAAAACTAATAATTATTTTCACGAGATCTGCAACTTCCAATTGATCTGCTCTACAGCCACCCGGAAGTAGAAATATGGGAGTTTAAAGTGCCTATGATACCCAAATACAAGAGAAACTGGAAAAAATACACAATTTGCCCGAGATCAGTTAGAATTGATTAGTGATCGAATGAAATGACGCTACGACTCTCATCGGGAAGGTGGAATGCTAGAGGAAGGCAACCCTGTCTGGCTTTACAACCAGCGGAGGAAAGAAGTGACACCAAAACTGATGAGAAACTGGCATGGACCTTATGTGGTCACCAAGCGTATAAATGACCTCGTGTATCATGTGCAACTTGGACCAAAATCAAAGCCAAAAATTATCCATCACAATACAGTGGGCAAACTTCGCCGACTTGGTTCTCCCAGAAGGAAGTTCCAGAACCATTGAGTGTTACGGATCCACCCACACCTGGAAGATGCTCAGGGGGTGTCACTACCTCAGCCACAACAAGAAGTCACTCAGCCACTACCTCCACCACAACGAAGCGGGCGTCCCTGGAATCCACCACAAAGGTATACTATGAAGCCAATTGCTACAGAGCCACCCGAGGCGTGTGTTTTTAAGATGGGGACAGTGTAACGGAGGTCTCGAGTATTTAGCCTTAGGCTTGATCAGAACATGGACTCAATTGTACACAATATGACTGTTGTGAGCTGTTGTGCATTCTTGTTCACTCAACTTTCAAATCTTGTCCACTATAGGACTGGTATACACTGTACATGCATTGCCAATTGCCAAATGCTACAGTTATATACCATGCTTGGTAATACACAATGAGGAACATCAGTGTGAACAGCATTCTTACATTCTGTAGCTGAAGGTGTATGCTATAATGCAAGATGTGCTGACTTATTAGGATGGTGCTGATATAAGGTACACCTGGGATAAATGCCGAACAGCAATCCCATACATACTTACAGAAAGCAAAATAATAATCTAACAACCAAGAATTGCACAACACCAAAACAGGAAAATGTAAGTCAAGGGACATGTGATGTAAAATTTAATACTATCTATTGAACCAAAAGCACAGGGAATTATAAGTGCACAAGCATAAGCATTCAACCAAAAGGAATGATGTAAGTAACCAGCTACTCATGTGATGTGGGTGCACAAATAAAAAATATGCAGCAATTATGTAAGCCTACTCCAACCTAAATAGAAACAGGAAAAGGCCTAGCTATTGCACAAAAGAGGTGCCAACAAAAAGACTAGAAACTCTACATCCTGCTAGTGCAAATCCAAAACATAACCGAATAAGAACATGCAGGGATGCAATTAGGTTCCAGTAGGCACAAATAATAATAATTAAACAAGCTACCTAAACAACCAGTCTATCACATAAAGTATTAAAATTTTACAAAAATTAAGAAATGGGCTATACATGACATACAGTAGTAAACAGCAACAATACAATGGTGCAGTGTCAACTGCAGTGTTTGCCATACAAATCACTCAATCTGAAGGACCCCTTTGTATACAGAATCCTGAAAGCGCTGTTTCCAGCCACCAATAACTAGGAGTTCTGTTGATGACAGAATTGCTGTAGCACATTCCATTTGAGGGGCTGGTAGATCACTGATGTGAATCCATGCTTTGGTGCAGGAGGAGTAGATGTGGATCGCAATTTGCTCGTTAGATGGATATTTCTTAGTAGTGCTTCCCCCAACTGCCATCAGAGATGTACCTAAACTGGTTGCGGCTGGTGCATAGTGTGGTGTGTCGGGAAGATCCTCCCATGCTGAGCTGTTGGTAATGTCCCTGTCAGTAGATGCTTGATCACGAGGAAGGGCCTTCTGGAGAAGTAGGTCAATATCAGCGTACACAGCTCGGTTGGAAATGACTTCTCCTGTAGCTGCTCCACCCAGAAGGTACCACCTGTTGTTGATGAGTAGTGAGGAGGGTCTCGCCCAAGGGAATGGGAGCTCCTCAGTCGGGTACCACATGGAGGTTTCTTCTCGGAAAACTTCAACAACTGAGGTGTAGTTACGTCGACCAACGCCCCCGGCAACAGTCAGGGTGGAGCGGTGGCTTAGAACAGCTGGTAAATGCCGTGCTGTTGGCATATGTGGAATCGATTGCTTCCAACTCTGGGTCACTTCATCAAACTCAAACACTTCATTGATGATCTTGTTATCTGCTTTCTTAATACCCCCAACTGTGACTAGTTTTCCCCTCACCTGACCAAGCCCGAAGTAGCGCACCATATAAGCTTGTAGTGTGTTCCATGCGTCTTGTGATCGATTGTAGCAGAAGACCAGGTAGTCATCGTTGTCAAACCCACCACCACAGTAGACTCTGTCCCTGATAACAACAGTCTGTGCATTGGACATCTTCTCAGGAAGATTTTTACGTGAATCCCAGGTGATCTTAGCTTGTGGGTGTAAGGGGTGAAGCTGTGTACAAGATGGAGATTGGTAATAGTTAACTGTGAATTAGACTTGAAGGCCTAGAACACAGTGGTATAGACTCAGCTGGGGCAAAAAAATGAGAAGCTAGAGAGATTGACTCAAATAGTCAGACTTACAAATGCTTCTATAAAATGTTTTATTGCCTTTTTTTAAGGCTGCTCTTTACAGTTAAGCTTAGGGACTAGTATTCAATTATACCCGTGATCTGTTGTTACCTCAGCGCAAATCTGCTCCACTTCAGCCTGATGCTGCTGAATGAGCTCCTCCCTTTCCAGCTGCCTTTGCTCAGCTTCTGCTATAAGCCTCTAACTTTCAGTTCTCAGTGTCTGCTTCTCGTTGCTTTCAGTTTCACTTCACCGGAGCATTTCGACTTTATTGGCAAATGATGCTGGAAATTGACGTACCATATCTGCCATTTGTTCGATGATCTCGGCAGCGCTAGCTCTGCGCACTGGGTTGTTGCTGATACACCTGAGGATCAGGTCCATCAGGGGATGGGTGTTGCCAATATCTCGGAGGTATTCCTCGCGGCGACCAGCTTCTGAGACTGGAATGAGCTGGTCGGGGTTTAGTGGATCAGGACGAGCTGCCTCGCAGACGGGCAGGGGCCATTTGCCACTGAGAACATGGATCATCAGAATACCGTAAGAGAATTCGTCGATTCGTCGATACCTCGGGTTTGCTCGCATTACCTCGGGGGGCATGTAGGAAATTGTGCCAGGGGTACGGGTCATGCGACTCATTTGCTGGGGGGTCAAATTCAAAATCCTGGCCACCCCCAGATCTGATATCTTGGCCGTCATGTTAGGAGTAAGGAGGACATTATTCGCTGACAGGTTTTGGTGCACAATGGGTGGGCTTTGGCTGTGAAGGTGGTACAAACCCACAGCCACATCGTAAAGTACAGAGTAGCTAACCTCCTCTGGAAGAACTCTGTACGTATCGATACATCTGGCGAGGGTGGTCGGGAGGAACTCCATGACAAGAATTGGAACACGAGAGCCCTCCTCAAAGTAGACACCGATAAACTGCACAATGTTTGGATGATGCATTTCTGACAGCAGTCGACACTCAATTTCAAAGCGACGGACGGTATCCCCCACTCCTTGCTCATAGAGGACAGGGTAGAGCTGCTTTCCTGCACACTTGAGCCCTCTGTATTCAAGTCTCAGGACCACAGCATATGATCCTCGGCCAAATTCTTCTTCTGTGAGTCGTACCCCATTGAGTCTGAACAATTCAAAGCCTTCAGTTGAGGGAATGAGACGGACAGAATGGTTTATTGTTGCAACGTATGCTTATAATGCAAAAAAGATGGGTGGGGCTTTTGGCATAAACAACCGAAGCCCATCTAAGGCCATCTCTCCCTCTCCCATATGTCAGCACAATTTGCTACACTATGAACAATTTGTTTTGCTACTCCAGTTACCTGCAAACACTCCTGTCATCTTGTTTTCTTTATCGCTAGAAAGAGATAAGTGGGCGAGGCTGGTCGGTTCGCTAAGAGGCAGCTTCCAAGTATAAGTGCGCAGCTGTTGGGCCAGTAGAGTTGAGTGTGGGACAACTCTGCACTGTACTTAGAGCATGCAAGATCAAAGTAGTTCGCTTACTGGTAGTGGCGTAGAATACTTTTTATAACTAGCTACGTTCTCTTAGTATTACTTTTAGTCCGTCCCTTTCTTAGTCCGCCCCTTATTCATGACGCAATCAAGCGTTATGTTTACGCTTTAAGCAATGAGATGGGCTATTCTACTACATTTTTTTCTGCTTTATGCATAAGCACAGGTCTATCACATTCAATATGTTGCACAAGTGATTGCGCGATTTAAGCTTACATCACTTTTATTAATTTGCACGTGCACTTTTGAAAAGGGGGCTGTTAACCAATCACCCATTGAGGGGCTACCGTAACCGTTATCAATGATATCCTTTGGTCACCCATAATAACATCCTCATCATATGCTAGATGAGCAATAACTTCCTTACATCGTTGACGGAATTAATAAGACTATTCTACAAGTAATACATGTAGGCCCTAAAAATAGACAACGTAGCTACAAGAAGTATACTTCAAGAACACTGCCAAGAATTGCATGCACTCCTGCAAAAAAACAGCTTAATTCACACTTGATGACAGATTTTACTGCTCTCCAGGATTCGCGACAGTAATTCCCATAATAAATGGATACCTGGCTGTGGATTCAATATGGAACTTATTGTGATCAGAACTCTTCCGAATATTATCCTCCCTCTCTCTGCCAGTGCCCCCTATTTGGAACGGTCCGACGCGCATCCCACTTGAGGTAGCAAAATGGTCCTTGTACTGACTGTAGGTGGCATCACTCATCGTTATATCAATGCACGGCTGTATTCCTGCGATAAATCCGGTTAACACCAGCGGAAGCACGCCGCCTTTGCCGAAAACGGGTTGCTTACCGCTGCCGCCTTTCGTAGAGTAGGGCGGGTTCCAGTCATCTTCAATGGCTAGCGTGCTTAGTAGGCCAGAATTGAACCAAGATGGATCGGGCCCGGCCTCAAACAGGCTGTATGCCTTAATGGCGATGTCAACGATGACGTTTTCATCTTTATTTGCGAGATCCATTTTCTGCCAATTCCCGTCACTAAAAAGTGCGAAAAAGCCCGCATCCAAGCCTGCAGTCCCTCCAGCCCAATAAGCCTCATGGGAACTTGAGGACTCCGATGCAGAAATGCTGATATTTAGGCCGTCACCACCCTTGGCGGCAACTCGATCCGCCCACTCGTTATGATCTGGAAAGATGTAGTTTGGTCGTACTTCAATCGTGGGCCCAATCTGAGCTTTTACGAAGCCGGGCTTCGAGTCTGAGAGTTCCTGCGGTGGCGTGGCGGCACTAATGGCCGCTTGGAGGCCAGCGTTCTTCTGACCGACGACCAGGGCAAGCGCATTCAAGGCTTGTTGGTACGCAAGTTTGTCCTTATCGATAGTAGGCTTCCAGTTCTCAGCGATCCAGGTGTAGTAGTTCAGCGGTTTTTCTCCTGCACGAAGCTGTTTTGTGTAACTGGTGTAAGACACATCGGCGACCTGTCGGTCCTGCACGAGTTTATTCCGTACACGTGTCACCTGTTCCTCCGCTTCCCTTACGTGATCTTCGTTGATGCCTTTTCCAAGCGCGTTCCACAGACTCAACACTTGAAGGTACGCTTGGTGCATGTCTGCTCCGCCGGGTTTGTACTCGCCTATAGCGCTCCATTGCGGCACCTGCCCAACAAATCTGTAGGCCTCGGGATCAATGAAGCCTAAAGATGCTGTTGGCCACGTCCAGGCCTCCATTGGATTTACCAGCTGAAAGTTCTTGCGTGAACCAGCTAGCACCTGCCTGAGTATTTGCTCGTACGTCTGACCGTAGAGGTTGCTTGTCTGATCCGACATCGCGAGCAGCTGTCGCTAAGAAATTGCCTAATGCAGTTATTAAATTGACTGTTTCACAGTGTGCATGGACAACTGAGAGAATAGCATTTTATATATACATAATTATCTTCACATATAATTATGACGTCGTTTGACCACGCCCCTTGGAAAGCGTTATAGCTAGCAAGTGGAGTTTTGCATGTGAAAACTTTGGAGAATGAATATTCACTGCGCAATCAAAAGGGAGTGGCCAGGAAGCATTGTGTCCATTAAGGCAATGCTACTGAGTGTTTTATATCTACAAGCCCTTGTTTAAAAAAAAGGACGTGATCTGATTCACATTGGCTCTAGGATCTAAAGCTAGCTATATCTTGCAGTGAAACCATTTGTTTCTAGTAGCTGTACGCTACCATACTTACCAAACTTCAGAGCATTTTAAAGACATCTTTTGGAGAAGAAAAGAAGGTTAGCTACGTGCTAAAAGATAGGAAGAGGAGTACAATTGAACAGTATCAGAGCTCTGGGAAAGTGTCTGCATCTGTAACCTTCGTACAAGTGCATTACGATAGCTATGTCTGCCCTGAGGAAGACAGCCGCCCAGCAGTCAAAACGTCATTAATTTTGAAGATTAAAGTTTTGAGAAGCTGAAGATTGAAAGAAACTACCGAGAAACAACTGAGATCTTTCAAATGAAGATGGATGTTTTTGGCACAATAGCTATATAATCATGCATGCATTGCACTGAAAACACACACTAACGTGACTAAAATACAATGCACAGGACAGTTGTGTAGTCTGTCTTCCTTACATTGTTAGTATATTATGTTACTATAGTAACAAGTGTATGGAATAATGTTCATAGAGTACAGTTAGAATCTCATAGAGCATAAGAAGCTGAAGATGTGCATATAAAATGGCTCCGAGCATGAGCAGCTCTATGTTCTAGCTAGACCTCGGCTTCGCCTCAGCCTAGTTAGAACATAGCTGCCCATGCTCTAAGCTATACTTAGTAAATTCGAATTGCAGAGTGATGGAAATTGTCAGGAAATAAATAAGGCCATTAATGTGACCAATAGAGCCACTATGGTTTGTTTGTGTTACTAGGGTAATCCTCCTTTTGGAAGCCTACATAATATAAATCCTGGCCTAAACATTGTTGGTTTGTTGTCACTAGCTTGACTGGGAGTGGCCAGGAGGAAAACCATTTCCTCTTGTATGTTTAACAAACATCAGCACTTTGATGTTTATGTAGCAATCATAATATCTATGTATATTCTCAGCTCGCTGTTCAAAGTGAGCTGAGCCTAAGAGGTAATAGTGGCTACGTAAATGCAATGAAACACACAGTCATATTGTGCTACTCTTACTAATATATGTTTTAAACCATGCATTTTTTAGACAAACCTCGCTGAGCCTAACATTATCCTCCTCCAACTTCATTGCTGCAGTGTTGTAGTTTAGCACAGCCAGCTAGCTAGCTACAGCATACCCTGGTTGGCATACACAGTCTAACATCTCATGCTAACCTTTTCTGAGAGGAGTAGCTAGCTATAGTTTCAGCCACGGCAGACAGAGTTCCAGTGCCCTGCGTGCAACAGTCAGCGACTCACGTGCCATTATCTCAAGTTGCTGGGAAAGAGGCTGTTCAGTTTGAAAGCAGCCGGGATAGATTTAGGTTCCTTCCAAGAAACCATTTATGGCAGCGATGCAATTACCAGTTTCGAAGAATTTTATTTCCTTATTGTCTTTGAGAAATTTAGAAATCCTCTCATTTTATGTTTCCATCTTTGCTATCCGGAGGCTCAATGATTCGAGCAGTAGCTAGCTATTTTCAGAAACTACTTCGATTTCCTGGTAACCAAACTGAAAGTGGAACTGAATCATGCCACATGGCATGAAATACTTGTATCTGCCATGCTGTCTTTATTCCCTTCTTCAACTCCTACCTACAATAGACCTTCCCTGCGATTGGCAGCCTCCTCTTGAATTTTTTTACAGAACTAGGACCAGTGTATGGTTGAGTATTCTCATGGGTAGTGGCTGAATTTGTCTTACAAGAGGTCTGCAACAGGTGACTCTGCAGCAGCAGTGCAGCAAAGAGAAGCATCTGTCAGTGAGCACTATACTGAAACTTACGGTATGGAATCTGGACAATATAGGGTCCACGCCGGTGTCATGCATAAAATTTAATCAGCCAAAACCATATACAACAAACACCACTAGCTACCCATGTTAAAGTAGCTATTGGTCTCATTCTGCATTGTACATAAACCATTAGAAACCCAATCTTCATTTCGTACAAAGCTAAGCATGGATGTTCTTCACTCATGTTGCTGCCGTAGCGCTTACGTCATCGACCACGCACCCACATACGCAGGCGGAGCTTGAAAGATCTCCAGTTAGAGGACAAGAGCAAAAGCAACCATCCTGATCGCCATATAATTTATTCTTCCTAGTATCCCAGATTAATAAAATAAAACTCTTAACTAGCCTTAATAAAGCCTTAAAATCATATCTTTCCCAATTCTCACACCCTAAAACAAAGCCCGTCCTCTCGAAAGTATTGAGACAAACTAAACTCTTTAAAACTTCCACCCAACAGATTGTCTAAGTCTTCCATGAAAGTATTTCTAGTAGTATCATACGCAGGACACTCCCAGAGCACATGTACTACACTCTCGCATTCATCCCCACATAGCTTACACTGCCTTTCATCATTTTACCCCATTGTCTTCCAAATTCTTCATTCAGACCATTAGTACCAGACCTAAACTTAAACATCAATCGTGTTCCTGGATCCCCAACCCCCTGCAAGTAATTTGTAAATTCTATATTTCCTTACAATAAGTCTTGTAAACTAAGTTGAACTTTACTATTTATGCCATCATTAAAATCTTTATATTCTATGTATCTCAATGCTTCATCTACTCTCTCTAAAAACAAATTTACATTATAATATTCAGCTAGTATTTCCCGGCCATCTACATTTAACTGCAGCAACAATTCACTAATTACTTTCCTCCAGGTTTTCCTCTGCTTACCCCTACATGGCTTCACTTCCCACTGTCTACTAGTAATCTAGGATATCGGAAGGCCGAGCTGTGCCCCACTGAGGATGATGACCATGAGAAACAAAGGTAGCACTCCTTGTAGCCAAGTTACCTGAGGAAGAACTGAATAGATGGAACAGGCAGTTCACAAAGTTTGTGAATGTGCAGGGCCAGTTTAAACAGCACAAACTAGATAAAGTCAACCAAAGCCCGATGAGGCCAGAATTAGGTAATTTCTAACAAAAGAAGAATTTGAGGAAGCTGTGGAAATTTGAAGAATGATAGCGAAGGTGGAAACTCCAGGATCCTTAATTCACTCACCTTCTCGTGCACTGAGAGCAAGTGGACACAAAATGAAGTATGGAGGCGTACAGCAGAAGCTACCAAAGGACTGGGTGGACACAGTTCTGCTACCAATGTCAATCTCAGGAACTGTGACAATTGGAGAGGAATTGCCTTAATTACTTTATGTTGTTGGAAAGGTTCTTGCTTGTGTGCTACTGGGGAGGCTACAGAGTCTAGTAGAGGAGGAATACTGGAATCTAACTGCTGGTTCAGGAGTGGAAGGAATTGCGCCAAGACTATTTTTGCTGTCCATCAGCTGGTCGAGAAAGCCCAATAACATAGGGCAAAATCATTTTATTTCCTGTGCAGACTTAAAGAAGGCCTATGATTCTGTGCCTAGAAGCACACTGTGGATAGCATTGAGCAAGCTAGGAGTCCCAGAGAGAACAGTTTGTCTCATCAGGTCCTTTCATGAAAATGAGTCTTCAGGAGAGTTAGACATCAAGAAAGGCAAGAGACAGTGGTGCTGCATGGCATGCACCTGTAGCTACTATTCAATCTGTACACCTGTCTAGCAGTAGAGAGGTGGGACAAAAAAAAAACAACAAAAAAACGAAGAATATCAACGGCTCAGGAATTTAAATAAGATTCAAGTATGACCAGCAGCTGTTCCACAGGTACACCCGCAATGCACCCATAATGCTGAGAGAGCACTCTATCTACCTGCTTGTTTATAGATGATGCAGCGCTTCTCACAACAACACCTACTGTAGCCACTACAACTGTCCAAGAGTTCCAATCAACACCTGCGGATCTTGGACTCACGCTTAGTCCCCCACAACCACATATGGCTACTGTAAGAGATGTGAGAGTGTTGGGAATGAAAGATTCCCTGTGGATGGTGTGGAGATTAAAGACGTCAAGGACTTTCCCTGTCTTCGCTCTGTGATATCACCTACAGGCAGATTGCCAATGCATGTTGATGTTGAAAACGTTTAGCCCAAGCCTCGAAGGCCTTCGGTTCTCTACGCAAGCCTATATTCCTAGTTCACAATCTAACAAACCCAACAAAGAGAAACTCTTGAAGCATGTGTCCTGTCACTACTCCTCTATGTATCTGAGTGTTGGATCTCACTACAGAGCCATCAGAGAAAGTTAACCTCCTTCCACTATTGTTGTATACGTGCCATACTGCAAATAACCAACAGACAGCAATGGGCACAACACATTACAATGAAGGAGATCAGAAGATGATGGTGTAACCTCGACACAGTTTTAGATAAGACAGGTTTGAGTGGCCTGCATACCAGATCACACAGTACATAAGATGGCATTGTTTGGATGGCTGCCACATGCAGCCCCGTTTAGATGTTGATTGAAAAGGAGGTGGCCGGATATAGTCCGCCAAGACTTGAGAGATATCAATCTGAATGAAAACGAGGAGTATAGTAAAGCCACACATTCACCCACGTGGCGCACTCATTACAGAGCTGACTGTGAGCACTACCAAGATGGCAGCCATGAGGCAGACAGTGTAAGTAAGACAGGATGTACTCTGCAGGACGGCAGCCGGTCCTTCAGATGAGAGAGTGATATGAAGAGACACAAGTAGTTTGTAGAATGGACCAAACCATTCTCTTAGCAACAAGAAGCCGAAAAATGCATTGAATCATGCCAGACATGGTTTCATAGCCATCGTGGGCTCGCAGTCCATGTTTGTAGACCAACAACCTAGGAGTTCCAATCAACACCTGCGGATTTTGGACTCACGCTTAGTCCCCCACAACCAGATATGGCTACTGTAAGAGATGTGAGAGTGTTGGGAATGAAAGATTCCCTGTAGATGGTGTGGAGATTAAAGACGTCAAGAACTTTTCCTATCTTCGCTCTGTGATATCACCTACAGGCAGATTGCCAATGCATGTTGATGTTGAAAACGTTTAGCCCAAGCCTCGAAGGCCTTCGGTTCTCTACGCAAGCCTATATTCCTAGTTCACAATCTAACAAACCCAACAAAGAGAAACTCTTGAAGCATGTGTCCTGTCACTACTCCTCTATGTATCTGAGTGTTGGATCTCACTACAGAGCCATCAGAGAAAGTTAACCTCCTTCCACTATTGTTGTATACGTGCCATACTGAGATAACCAACAGACAGCAATGGGCACAACACATTACAATGAAGGAGATCAGAAGATGATGGTGTAACCTCGACACAGTTTTAGATAAGACAGGTTTGAGTGGCCTGCATACCAGATCACACAGTACATAAGATGGCATTGTTTGGATGGCTGCCACATGCAGCCCCGTTTAGATGTTGATTGAAAAGGAGGTGGCCGGATATAGTCCGCCAAGACTTGAGAGATATCAATCTGAATGAAAACGAGGAGTATAGTAAAGCCACACATTCACCCACGTGGCGCACTCATTACAGAGCTGACTGTGAGCACTACCAAGATGGCAGCCATGAGGCAGACAGTGTAAGTAAGACAGGATGTACTCTGCAGGACGGCAGCCGGTCCTTCAGATGAGAGAGTGATATGAAGAGACACAAGTAGTTTGTAGAATGGACCAAACCATTCTCTTAGCAACAAGAAGCCGAAAAATGCATTGAATCATGCCAGACATGGTTTCATAGCCATCGTGGGCTCGCAGTCCATGTTTGTAGACCAACAACCTAGGAGTTCCAATCAACACCTGCGGATTTTGGACTCACGCTTAGTCCCCCACAACCAGATATGGCTACTGTAAGAGATGTGAGAGTGTTGGGAATGAAACATTCCCTGTAGATGGTGTGGAGATTAAAGACGTCAAGGACTTTTCCTATCTTCGCTCTGTGATATCACCTACAGGCAGATTGCCAATGGATGTTGACGTTGAAAACGTTTAGCCCAAGCCTCGAAGGCCTTCGGTACTCTACGCAAGCCTGTATTCCTAGATCACAATCTAACAAACCCAACAAAGAGAAACTCTTGAAGCATGTGTCCTGTCACTACTCCTCTATGGATCTGAGTGTTGGATCTCACTACAGAGCCATCAGAGAAAGTTAACCTCCTTCCACTATTGTTGTATACGTGCCATACTGCAAATAACCAATAGACAGAAATGGGCACAACACATTACAATGAAGGAGATCAGAAGACGATGGTGTAACAACGCCACAGTTTTGGATAAGATCAATAAACCCAGGTTTGAGTGGCCTGCAAACCAGATCACACAGTACATAAGATGGCATTGTTTGGATGGCTGCCACATGCAGCCCCGTTTAGATGTTGATTGAAAAGGAGGTGGCCGGATATAGTCCGCCAAGACTTGAGAGATATCAATCTGAATGAAGACGAGGAGTATAGTAAAGCCTCCACACATTCGCCCACGTGGCGCACTCTTTACAGAGCTGACTGTGAGCACTACCAAGATGGCAGCCATGAGGCAGACAGTGTGAGTAAGACAGGATGTACTCTGCAGGACGTGCAACCGGTCCTTCAGACGAGAGAGTGATATAAAGAGACACAAGTAGTTTGTAGAATGGACCAAACCATTCTCTTAGCAACAAGGAGCCGCAAAATGCATTGAATCATGCCAGAAATGGTTTCAACAACCGGACCAATGCTAGGAGTTAGCTAACACCTTGTTCCCCTCTAATGGGGTAGTGTGACAGATATACGGCAGCTCATAAACAGGCACAGGATAGGTGTGCGTGCATGTGTGTGTGTGTGTGACGGTGTATTTGACTGTGTCTGTGGGAGTTAGGGGATATTGGGGGTGAAAAAGTGGCTTTGGAAGGGCACTAGCTTGTCCATTACTTCATGAGTTATCAAAAACGACCGGGTTTTGGTTGTATCGTTAGTTTTTAATTTGTATCGTGGTAGGATGATCGCAAGTTCAGTTCAATAAACAGTTGCAGTCTCCAGTGACACTAATGCTAGTTGTCAGGGGAGTTCTCAGATTGATCAGCGAACAACCACAGGTTTCAGCCCTTTTAAGCTCCTGACCTGAGGCTGCCTATTGAGGGGTGGGACCACTCCCAGAGTGAAGTCCAGCACATGGGTGGAGAAAATTTTAGCACGTCACTTATCAATAAGAATATTAATTACAGGCAGCTTCATGTGTTATTACTTTTGTGGTTGTGATTATAGTAACCATTATTGATAGCAGCAATGCAATTTAATCCGTAGTCGAATACTTCTAAGTGTTATTGTAAAGGATATATTTTGATCCACTTTCTCTGCCATGTGGAAGTCGGTATTTTGTTTATTAAAATATTCTTCTCCTTTTTAGCTAGTTTGAGAATTAGAGGTATGCATATCATAACCACTGAATAGCTACTGCTATTCAATAATTATTGTTGTAATTGTAGATGGAAGTAGATATATGCCACGTCGCTATGGAAACGATAAGAGAATACACACCTCATCAAAAGTCGACATAGTATATATCATATGAACCATGGCCAATCGATGAATATCATTGCAGCTATACGAACCACCTGCTGGTATTCGAAGGTTTCTCGAGGCATATTCCCAAAAACCTCCTCCACAGCAGGTGGTGTAGCTATCACTGATATATACACTTTTTATATATAACATAGCCACCAGCACTGTAAGCTACTTTTGGTAGCAAGCTCTTGAGTTCAAGACGTGCTTTTTAAACACTTACAGCATGCTGACCTTGTAGGTCTATGATGTAACATATATGTGGTTTGGTGATGTGTATGGCCTAGCTATGTAGCCACAGAGTACTTTCTCCCATACATTCGTGGGTGTTTGTGGAATGTAGCATACATATACATATGCGTGTGTGTGTGTGTGTGTGTGTGTGTGTGTGTGTGTGTGTGTGTGTGTGTGTGTGTGTGTGTGTGTGTGTGTGTGTGTGTGTTCATGTGTGTGTGTGTGTGTGTGAGAGAGAGATCATGCGTGTGGATATGTATGTGTGTGGGTGTGTGTGTGTGTAGGTGACTTATACTTCCATACACAAATTATTGTGTAGCACAGGGTTGTAATTCTGTGTACAGACACATTTTGTGTCCAACTGCCATTCCACTTGAGTATACTGTTCTCACTCTCACTGTATTCTAATTGGCTTACACACACTGAAGATGGCCATTGTCTATTTGAGCGTGCAGGGGAGATGGGGGACCTCAACACACTCTACGTTTACGTACAACTAGCTACTGAGAGCAGGTGGACAGGGGAGGGGGATACAAAATTAACCATAGCGGACACTATAGTTCCTTCATGGACACCAATGGTGAGAACTGGCGACACCAATATTAAATTTAAGGTCCATGCATACATTGACAAAATATGTTCCTCATATTATTCTCTTCCCTATTTTTGGGCTTTATACTTGATACATTAATTGTTACGTGACACTTAACATGGAAGAATTAATTTTGTGAAAATTAATATTGAGAATAATACTGAGATCATTGTGAGTGTGGTGTTTTGTAAAACAGGCCTCTAGCTAATTATTGTATGCCTGAGATGGTGAATGCAAGCATGCAGTTTAGTACAGTATCCTAAATTTTATGTAGGCAATAGGTAGCTAAGTGATAAATCATGCGAAAGCCATTATTCTCAGAGGTCTCAATATTGTACCTTTAATTTCAGCAAAAGTACCCCACACTCGGAGGGCCATACTTGAATAAAGGTACGATGCACACCCATGCACCAAGTTGGTTGGTTGTTTTGGCAGGTCAGCAAAAAAAATACCCAAAAACTAGGAGATTTTTTTGTAGACAAGAGTTTAGATTTTGGCAGTACAAGCGGTAGATGATGCCTCATATCCATTATATATATATATCACAGTTTGTGTACAGCTTGCATGTGCTTGCATGCAATAGTGACTTCAACATGCACTGATCTCACGTCGTTGCATTCACTCATGGTCGCTTAATCAGTAAGTTCAAAGTAAGGGTTGGGTCGAATTATCATGTCATTGCACAATTAATTAATTAAATATGACGTAATTAATTTCAATGAGTGCAGTAAGCATGGGGAAAAGTGGTTGCCATGGTAATGTATATTAATTTGTACCATAATGCACCTCTACATGAAAGGCACCGCCCAGGGCATATCAGCCACACTTCAAACTGTCAAACTGTTTGCAACTAATTAAGGCTTCTCCATTACCGCTTGCCAAAACTAACAGTGTCTGTAATTGTAGTATGGTACATGTCACCACTTGTACATGTACAGTGGAACCCCTCTTAACACTTTGCTCGCGGCCTTTTCATTACGCAATCTGACGTGTGAGCGGAATTTAATTAAAACTAAATTGAATATTCGATAGACAAGCTTATAGGACGCTAGAAACTATTCTATACGCTCAGTTGTACCAGATAAAGCTTACAGTAACTTCAATCACACATACTAAAGCCTCAGGAAGCTTCACAAAGCCTACCAGAGCTGTAAAAGGCTGGCTACAATAGGCGGTTGATACTTACCCAAGTAGGTCCATCAAATTATTCAAGCGATCCAGTGCCCTGCTAGGGACTGAGGCGGTGAAAGAAGATACAGATGTAGTCCAGAGAACCTTAGGCAGCCACACAAGCAGCGTGAAACAACAGTAGCGGCATCCACACGCCGTTCTAGGCGCTTGTCTCGATCAGCAGCCATGGCTACGTCTCGTGGTCGACCGTATTTCCGGTTGTAGCGCTTCGTGGTATGGAGCTTGCGTCAACAAAAGCTTGTTATAGACAGGGGAACTCCCCTGCTGACTATCAGTACTAAAAATCAGAGCTTATCAAAACGTAATACAGACGTAGAAGCTAATAAGCTAAGCGGCCAATAATATTGGCCCTCCGCGCTACGCACGTTTACTTAGCGGGCCAATAATATATTCTGAAATCAGGACACCTCTGTATTGAGGACACTTTGCTAAGTCCCAATTATGTTTTCTTAATGTAAACTTACCCCTGAAATGAGGACACCTCTCTATACAGGACACTTTACCAGGTCCCCAAGGTGTCCACAATAGAGGGGTTCCACTGTATCATGGGCTTCTAGGGTGTATGGGTTTGTACTCTTCGTGCAGTTATATGTATGTGTAAAACATTATAACTGCCCCCAGAGTACAAATCCCATGGTTACCGTACAACTATTACTTGCAGAATATTTCTTTCCTATTCAGCTAGTGAACAAGTTAACATTACATACTCAGATAACATTTTTTGAATTTCTCACTTGAAAAATTGATGGGTTAATATGATTGCCATGACTGGCTTCCTAACTTTCCAGCAACTATATATGGCACAGCTCCAGGAATAAGACGATTGCTGTGTCTGGCTTCCTAACTGGAAAACATGCTGTACAGCAACTATTATATTAGCACAGCTCCAGGAATAAGATGATTGCTGTGTCTGGTTTCCTAACTGGAAACATGCTGTACAGCGACTATATATGGCACACCTCCAGGAATAAGATGATTGCTGTGTGTGGCTTCTTAACTGGAAAATGTTTTACCTATACACACATGCATATAATTCCAGGAATAACACAATTCCTGTGACTGGCTTCCAAACTGGAATATGTTTTTTTTTCTAAAACGATGCATAGCTACATTTTCAAAAGTTTCACTTCAACCCAGTTAGGCTTGTCTCAGTTGCAAGTTCCCTCCCAAAAAATATTGTAATTGTAGTTTGACAACATGGTTACTAGTGTACGAAGGCAGGAATTAGGCCTCAAAGTGTCGCCAATATGTTACTGAGAGTTTTTCTTGTACATGAAACTCGGCATATGAAGTGGAGGTGATTCCTGTAATTGTATACTACCGCCTTTATTCTATTATTACACAAGATCCAATTTAACGCAAGAAATTGTGATTCTAGAAATTTATTATGAATCTAATTTAGCGCAAGTCCATCACTAATTATTTTAAGCTGAATCCAATCTAACACAAGAGGTGTACAACTCAAGAAAATATACTTTGTAAATTGCATTATAAACTATTAGCTAAGGAAACTGTTACTCAGTGAAGTCCACAAATGGCTGTGAGTCTTCACTAAATGGCTCTTCTGAGTCTTCTGGTTCTTTCTGCCTATGTGAAACCTTGAGCCTACCTCTTGAAAAAACTGGCTACTGCCAAAGTGGCTAAACCACTCCTTTACAACGCATGATCTAATCTAGAGCAAGCAATTCTATTGCAGGAATTTTCAATGAATCTAATTTAGTGCAAACAAAACTAAAATTAATTTATTTGCTGGCATAATAATAGAATGAAGACGGTATATATACACCATTGAATCGAATTGTACTATATGGAGAAATATGAGTTAAAAACGGACACACACCCACAGCAATTATAATGTATTAATAACATGGTGATAATATCTGCCTTAACAATCACTATACAAAATTTTAAGTACTCATTTTCTACACTGGGATTGGAGTAGAAAAAATTAAAGCATAGAAAGGGAGCCAAATAACTATGATTAAAGTAGAAGATCACTCATATCTATGCCATGAATTCACCATTGTGTTTACCTGCATGGGAGTATGAATTCATATTACACTGAGGTAACTAAACAATTTAACTACGAGAAACATGACTATCAGTAGGCCATTGCTACCAGAACTAACTTCGCGAATGAAAGTGAACTGCGGGCAGAGCAATGAATGTGGTTTGGGAACGAAATTGACTCGGAATGGAACATAAAGTTGGTACATGGTATGCGTGCAGACAATGGCTTCATGTGGCATTAATACATGTTATCATACATATCATACATATAATTCAGGCTAAAAATGGCATGACGAAATCTTTCATTGCGTTGGTGAGTTTGATATCAAACTAAAGTATATTTGCTGAAGATTACTGCACTGAATTGGGTTAAGGCATAGATCCCTCCTTTTATATGATCTATAAGCTGTTTTGATGTCCCTCTTTTTGTTTCACATTCCTGGTTCCATGTTATTCCATTGACAGAGTAATGAACAATTCTTTTTTAGCTAAAAATGACAGAGCTTAAACAAATCATATTATCATAATTCTGGTATCTGTAGATAGCTAACAAACTGTAGTTTACTGTTGTGAGTTGGGCTAAAATGAATTGTGCTTCATTGCATGATTTCCTGAAAAAATAGCGAACTTTCAATACAAAAACCACCCCATGGTCCTGCCATTGACACCTTTCAGGTGAGAATGACAGTGGATGTCCTATACTATTCCATGTAGTGATACAACAGAAAGTTAGCTACATAGCTCACTGTGAAAATGAAATTGTTGTTTAACTTCCTGATAAGTTGTTGCAGTGGTTGTAGTCTCCGTTCCACAAAGGCAACTCAACCATTGTGTTCTATAGTAGCTGCTTTGTATATAATATGCATGGGCATCATGATGGTTCACTCACCACAATCATACCCCACACATACAGATCCAGTTAGGAAGCCAGTCTCAGGAATCATGTTATTCCTGGAAATATGCATAGTAGCAGATAAAACATTAGTCTAGCTCATAGACTAATAAAACATTTTCCAGTAAGGAAGCCAGTCACAGGAATCATGTTATTCCTGGAAATATGCATAGTAGCAGTTAAAGCATTTTGCAGTTAGGAAGCCAGTCACAGGAATCATGTTATTCCTGGAAAATATGCATAGTAGTGGTTAAAGCATTTTGCAGTTAGAAAGCCAGTCACAGGAATCATGTTATTCCTGGAAATTTGCATAGTAGCAGATAAAACATTTTCCAGCTAGGAAGCCAGTCACAGGAATCATGTTATTCCTGGAAATATGCATAGTAGCAGATAAAACATTTTCCACTTAGGAAGCCAGTCACAGGAATCATGTTATTCCTGGAAATATGCATAGTAGCAGATAAAACATTTTCCACTTAGGAAGCCAGTCACAGGAATCATGTTATTCCTGGAAATATGCATAGTAGCTGATAAAACATTTTCCACTTGGGAAGCCAGTCACAGGAATCATGTTATTCCTGGAAATATGCATAGTAGCTGATAAAACATTTTCCAGTTAGGAAGCCAGTCACAGGAATCATGTTATTCCTGGGACTATATATTGTATGGTAAAACATGTTCCAATTAGGAAGCACATGCAGGAATCATGTTGTGTGTGTGGTTGGCAAGATGTAGGGATGGTAATCCCCAGTAATCCCCGAATGTCCTGTGGTGTTATTCATATACACCTTGTTTGGTTTCTTTTGGGGAATTCCATCCTGACATTTATTTTTCTGTAAGTAATGTGATGGACCAGGTGCTGTTCCCTTGTTCTGTTAGTTTTTTCTAGATTTGATTCGTATGTGTGGATTTTTTCCTTTTTCTTTACTGCACCATCCCTCTATGCAAATACTGGATATTCTGTGTGGGCATAAAATTGTTCTTCTCTTCCTCACTGGATTTGCCATTGGATAGCCCGAAGTCATCAACTACAATAACCTCCAATGATTCGTCTGTGCAGTACCTTGCAGCCACATGGCTTGGGTCGCTAGAGGCCACTGGATTTTTCCCTTAGCAACTGGACGTTAATGTTGTAGTCGAGTGGAAGGCATGGAAAAACTTCTCTGCTGTCTACAGTGGAAACTCTCTGAAAGTACAACCCTGAAATAAGGACACCCGTGTATTTAAAGACACTTATCTGTGTCACAAATATGCATTGTTAATGACAATTTACCCCTGAAATGAGGACACATCTCTCTAATACAGAACACTTCACAAGGTTCCCAAGGTGTCCACATAAGAGGGGTTCTTATGCTGTTTGCTTGGCGCTGTACACTAGCTATACGGCAATATTATGGTGGTCATGTGCCCTATGCCGCCATATGGTAGCATTCATTAATCTGCAGCACATGACTCTGCTTAATTGTTTATTTTTCAGTTTGAATTTGGAGAATACTGGTCAATCAGCTTATAAGCACTTTGTTTAGAATATACCATGTATATATTAAGAACAAGTCCGACATGTCATGTGAAAAGTCCAGCAGAGAATGCTTCAACTCAGACACAAATCAGGCCAAGCTAACTACAGCTGCGTACTACAATAAGCATCCTGTAGAAGCAGATAAGCTACCAAACACACTACAGTGAACGTGCTACTCGGCAGTTTCGTTGAGCCTAGACTACCAGTTAGCAACTACAGTAGCACATTTACGAAAATACGGCTACCATGCTCAAACAAGGCAACACAAACTCACACTCGCTTATACTGTAGCTCGGCCTATACAAACCTCCAAATGCTGATATATAGTCCTGTACTTGATACAAAATATTGCATAGGAAATATAGCTATTATGCGGATGCCCAAACAGACAAATGCGGAAAACTTAAAGCAATCTTAGGACCATGCGCCATTCAGCTATAATAATTATAGTCAGTTGCAACTTCAATGTTAACCATGCTTGACCAGTATTATTTAATATGTCTCCAATTTCTGACAGGTTAAAATCTAGTGAAATCATACAAGTATACAGAGCTATGAATGCTAGAAGTGCAACTGCACTGTAAACCCATAACAGTTGCAGTAGCCATATAAATCTTACAAGTGTCATTAAACTTCAAACATTCTATAATTTTATAAACCTTATTAATCTGTAATACATGACTCTGCTTCATAGTTCAACTTTCTGACTGTGAAATTGGAGAATACTGGTAATACAATGTAATTGATCTGCTAATAAGCACATTGTTTGGCAGTAATCTTGCCACTTAAATAACCCTAGCTAGGTGAAAGTGAACTTTTTGTTCATAGCTACAGTGTACATGAGAAAAAGTCTGACATTTTTTGTGCAAAAATCCAGCTGGGAACTTTTCAAATGAAATTCCCAGGAATCGACTAAGACACAAATCAGGCCAAACAAACTACAAATTAGAACTATTATATTAATATACACCCTGTAGAAGCAGAGAAGTGGCCAAAAAAGTACAATAGCACAATAGTAGGACAACAGCTAAGAGATGTATATACATTCTGTATTGATATTATACACCATAAATACACCATAAATTATGTTTAAGTGTATCTATTACCAAAGAATTGCAAGTAGGCGAGTGTGCATGCATGTTGCAGGGTTGTATCAACAAAGTTTACCTCAATTGCAGTTCAAGGCCCCCTTCAAGATCACATTCTATCAGGCTTGACTATAAAAAGCTATACCCTACACTTCCAGTTAGGAAGCCCGCTGTAGTTTTAAAATTATAATAATTGTAACTGGCTTCCTATTACTTGGAACATGATTGCTGTGACTGGCTTCCTACCTGGAATATGTTTTTCCTAAAACTATGCACAGCTCCAGGAATATTAAGTTCCTGATTGTGGCTGGTTTCTTAACAGGAACACCGTTTTCATGCTACTATGCACAGTTCCAGGAATAACATGACTGCTGTTAACAGTAACAGGCTTCCTACCTGGAATACTAGCTAAGATTTTCCCAAGCCAGTATGCACAGTCACAGGTATAGCACTATTCCTGTGACAGGCTTCCTACCTGGAATATGTTTTTCATAAAATTAAGTTCATGATTGTGACTGGCTTTTTAACAGGAACATGTTTTCATGCTACTATGCACAGTTCCAGGTATAACATGACTGCTGTAACAGGCTTCCTACCTGGAATACTAGCTAAGATTTTCCCAAGCCAGTATGCACAGTCACAGGTATAGCACTATTCCTGTGACAGGCTTCCTACCTGGAATATGTTTTTCATAAAATTAAGTTCATGATTGTGACTGGCTTTTTAACAGGAACATGTTTTCATGCTACTATGCACAGTTCCAGGAATAACATGACTGCTGTAACAGGCTTCCTACCTGGAATACTAGCTAAGATTTTTCCAAGCCAGTATGCACAGTCACAGGTATAGCACTATTCCTGTGACAGGCTTCCTACCTGGAATATGTTTTTCACAAAATTAAGTTCATGATTGTGACTGGCTTCTTAACAGGAACATGTTTTCATGCTACTATGCACAGTTCCAGGAATAACATGACTGCTGTGACAGGCTTCCTACCTGGAATACTAGCTAAGATTTCCCAAGCCAGTATGCACAGTCACAGGTATAACACTATTCCTGTGACAGGCTTCCTACCTGGAATATGTTTTTCATAAAATTAAGTTCATGATTGTGACTGGCTTCTTAACAGGAACATGTTTTCATGCTACTATGCACAGTTCCAGGAATAACATGACTGCTGTGACCGGCTTCCTACCTGGAATACTAGCTAAGATTTCCCAAGCCAGTATGCACAGTCACAGGTATAACACTATTCCTGTGACAGGCTTCCTACCTGGAATATGTTTTTCATAAAATTAAGTTCATGATTGTGACTGGCTTCTTAACAGGAACATGTTTTCATGCTACTATGCACAGTTCCAGGAATAACATGACTGCTGTGACCGGCTTCCTACCTGGAATACTAGCTAAGATTTCCCAAGCCAGTATGCACAGTCACAGGTATAACACTATTTTTGTGACTGGCTTCCTATAAATGGGACATGATATTCCTGCACAAAATGCATGTATAGTTCCAGGAATAGGATGATCCTTGTGACTGGCTTCCTAACGGGAATGTATAACTCCAGGAATGATAATTGATCTACATGTGCCCATGAAGCTTGTCCAACTCCCATTTTGAGGCTTCTGATGGTCAGTATAAAAGAGTCGGTCGTCAGCACTTTCGGCATGCAGTGGTCAATGTGCGTTCTCCATTACTGAAACAGTGATATTTCTTTTCCTACTAATCTTTGAGCTCGCGGTGGCAACTACTCGGAATGTCGAATCCGACGGTTAATAACCTCTACGGTCAGACGTATACCCAAATAGTCGACAACGTACTAGGCGGCCCAGGAAAGAACTTCCAGCTGGTGATTCCGCAACAGGACTGGAACTGGACGCCGCCAAGTCTTCCAGGTTACATTGATCCCCTAGCCTATCAATTTGTCGGGCAGTTGCCGAAATGGACCGTTGCAGGCAAGTACGAACCTAGCGGTAGTGATATGCACCATGCGTACGTTCACGTTCTTGAAGCGGTGGACGCAGGCGCATCTGATACACCCAAATACAGAGAGGAATATAAGGAAGCGGCGGAAAATTTGGCCCGTGCAACGAAACAGGTGCAACAAGACGAAAATTTAGCCCTGAGCGAATACGCTAAGTACAAGGAAGAAGTGGGCAAAACCGAGAAAAGTTACGACGACTGGCTTCTTGACTCAGCCTTGAAGCCTGTAATTGATAGCGACCATCAGGCGCAAAAGAAAGCCGAGGAGACAAAGAATCAGATCACCGAAGAACTGAATCCCGGTCTGGTAGATGCCAAAAATGCCGCTAAGCTGCCAAAGCTTAAGGTCGGTGACTCCACGCCACCTGGCTTTCTGCAAGTCGTGGGCACGGACGAAGTAGTACCGAAGTACAATTTTAGGGAACCGAAGGATTGGGCTGATGAAGTCGAGGCCAAGCCCGGATCAAGCCTTGTGATCAAACTTTCTGGGGCATCGTCGTCCAGTGCCTTTGAGAAATCCTGGGCTGGCGGTAGTGCTTCATACGGAGGCTTTTTCTTTATCTTACCCCAGGTCGGTGGGAGCTGGCAAAAGATGGATCTGGAAACAACAGACAAAGGAGTGGAAGTTAACATTACCATCAAAGCCTACACAATGATTGAGGTCACTCCCGACCAAGCGTGGTACGACGGTCCCTTTCTGAAAATGTTAGCCGCGAAAGACACATGGACCCCACCCTTCTCTACGAGCGGTGGAGATGGCAAACAACCCGTTTTCGGGAAAGGTGGCATTTTACCGCTGATTTTAACCGGTATGGTCGTCGGATACCAGCCGTCTATCGATATAAAGATGAGCAAATCGACTTACTCGAAGCACGAGCAGGAATGGGGAGCTTCTGCTGGGGTGCGCATCGGCCCCTTCCAGTTCGGTGCCAGTGGCGGTCACATGAAAAAGAGTTCGCGTGCGACTTCTGACGAGCAGGTTTACCATGTCGAATCTACCGCCGACTATCCCTTCATTATGGGAATCACTGTTTCCAACCCTGGAGAGTAGTGGACTGCTACGGCAATTGCACAGGGTGTAGAGTATAGTAATACTCTAACTATAATATAGTAAGACTCCAATTAGCTAGTTAGAATGCTGCTCCGAGAGTACATTAGCTAGTTTTAGGCCTTGTTTTTTTTTTTCTTTTTGTCGTAGGTCTATTCAGTTCTTGTAAGTAGAAGAACAAGACTTTGGTGTACTCTTGCTAGGCAATTTCCATACTTCGTAGATTTTTGAAAATATTTTGTGCTAAAACTTCTTTTAAATTTAGCTATACGGGCTGCATGGGGGTATTATACTTCACTCACGTGGTTCTAATTCTAGTAACCTGTTTACATTTTCGCATGATGGCCACCTGAATCATCAGGAGATGTGTGTCACTTTGTCATTGAGGTGGCAGTACTCTGGTGTTGGCTTTCCGTGAAAAACATCAATCGCTATTCTTTCGGGTTCATTATTTTAATTCATCTAGCTATTGGCTAGCTATCTAGTTCTGTGCTTTCAATTAGCTAGCTAGCTACATGCATGGGGAAGATATCAACGTACATGTAGTCTTCCCAGAGGTGTGTCAATGAGCAACCAAAATTAAAGCTGTACATGTACATGCATTAGTAATACGTAGTACATGTAGCTATATAAAACATTAGTAATACGTAACCCGTTATGCCTGCATTATGCTCAATGCTTGGCTAGCCGTATTATGCATATGCTTGAAATATAATTATGTGTGCCTGTCCCTCACTCTGTTACTTTAAGGATTGCTGGTTATTGTCACTATGTACACAGGTCACCAGGCTAGAAATCTGCTTATCGACATGCAGCCATGCAAGTGTGTCCTACTTTATTGATAACTATTGCAAAGTAGCTAGTTACCATGAATGCCACAATAGGCATAGCTATATAATAAAACAGCTGTGTAGATGATATCCTAGTAAAGAGTAGAACCATGGCAAATAGGCAGTGGACTCCACTTCTTCTTAAATAGAATTTTAGACTCCCATGCAATCAAATCTCGTGTATGAGGTACGTACTTTGAACCATTAAATCCAACAGAGAAGTATCACACTTTTATCGCCGCTTCTGGGAGAAGAAAGGGAATAACTAAAAGTTAAATCAGACAGCAGCTTCAAATATTAATTTTCTATAACAACTACAAACCTTTATAAGGTGCTGCAACTTTGTGAGTCACGTTCACATGAGAGTATAGTGAGGTAGTTGTTACTAGGCCTTGATAAATTATTCTCTTTTTTTTACCCATTATTCTATTCTTTTATTCTCAGTGGTTACACCTATTGTTCTTTTTTTGCCTCACCTATTATTCCTAATTATGCTCATTTACCTAACGAAGCAAACCAATATTGCCACGACGTAATTACAGAAAAAATTATGTTCTCAAGAGTCAAGACTATTATTCCTCATTATGCACATTTACCTAATGAAGTGAAAAAATTCAAAGTAATATAACACCAGATTAACAAGCCATTAGAGACTATAGTTGACTGAATCAAGAGCCTTACTCTAATTAATTCCTCAATATTTTAGCAAAGTACAAAGGTCAGGCCTAATACGCTGATACAAGTACCTATTATTCTCATTTCGTTAAAAATATTAGCCTATATTATTCTCGCATAATTCTCCATGCTTTTAGGTCCCTATTATTCTTAAAATTATGCTGGCATAATTTATCAAGGCCTAGTTGTTACTGTATAAGGGAAACTTTCAAGTTCTGTTCTTCAAATTAGAGACCAAGCTTAATATTAACTCTTTACCAACCAATGACGCATATATGCGTCATGAGCTCCCATAAGCCCATATGAATTTATATGGGAGGTTTAATATTAGGCGTTAATACTTTGTACAGGCTTTTCTGCTTCTTTAAGCTGTTTCTTATGGTTGGTAAAGGGTTAAGGACTGCTCTCCATACATAAAAACTCTGTAGAGTATGCCAGAAAAAGTAGCATCACGTAGCTACATCGTTCTGGGCTGCACCCCATGCAGAAAACAATTTTGAGTGCTGCAAGCATGTTTGCAAGAACTCAACAGATTCTGAAATTCTACAAACACCGAAATCTATAATATATAAGCACCATCATCAACCCTATATACTCTAAAAGATTACCCAGGTGAATGACTTCACGATGTAGACTCACCATAATATTGCTAACAATAACAAACGATATATGTTTTAAAACTCATGTGAGACAAACCGTCTGCAGCAGATACATTGTGTCTTATCAGGATTAAATTTAATGTTATGATATCGTGCTCACAACCATATTCCTCGCAACATCACAGCATTAATCTGAGCGAGTGTAGCCTCACACTGTGTCAATAGAGTTAAGTCAATTGCATGACAAACAGCTTCACTCACCCATGAAACATCCAGAGTCAGCCAGCCGAACAGGCTAATCATCATATAATTTGCAAAGAGCAAAGGAGAGTCTCAGAGCCCTGATGTAGCCCAATTGGAAGAAGCAAAACAAAGAAGAGTCCATGCCATTCCAGCTTACAGTAAAGCGCTGATCCTAATTCAGTGAATCAGACAGCTAAAGACTATAGGATGCAGATCAAGCAGCTTAGAAGACAGAACCTCATGATCAGCCAGAAAATTGCACGTGAGGGTAGGTAAAAGTGGTATTTTGTTTCCCATACAGCGTTGCTTTGAACTATACAACATGCTGTGGATCCCTTCTGTCACTACTGGAGCTGAGGTTATGAAAATACTAGGAAAACCACATGAAAGAGTTCAGATCATATTCCAGATATTTTCATTGCTATTGGAATTGAATGCATGCATGAAAAACCCGATAAAACTTAACGTTTCACAGCCCCTACCTTTCAATGAAATGTGCTTAATCCATGAAACATATTCATGAAATACCCATGAAAAGTCAGCATCAATGAAATTGCTGTGAAAACTGGTCACTGAAATACCCATGAAACTGGTCCATAATTCATCCTTCAGCGTTATGAATTACCAATGAAAAATCCATTAAAAGGCCATGAAAATATCAATGAATTACATGAAAAATCCATGACAATGGGGTACTGTTGAAAAACAGCTGTGAATATAATGAATAATTTACAATAAAAGGGACAGAGTTGATAATCCAAATACTAACCTCATTCCCAGTCTCCACTCCATAGCTTATTCAAACATTCTAAAAACAATATGTGAAAAGAAAATGTGGAACGGAGACTGGGAATGAAGCTTCCAAATGCAGTCATAGCTAGGGAAGATGTGCACTATTTCAATATAGGTTTTTAACTCTCTTATGGATGGCTTCAAGCAATCTTCTTCCAGACTGGAACTCAACATAGGTCCAGCTTTGCTTTCTTGGTGGTGGCCTTGAGTGGCCTGTTTGTCTGCATGTGTATACGAACATAGTTAAGGGAAAGAAATTAAGATTCAGTATAAGGGAAGGTGGACGATTTGACAAAATCAAAGGACCACCACATATCAGACTGATAGCAGTACCACCACAAAGCCCGACATATCAGACTGATGGCAGTACCACCACAAAGCCCGACATATCAGACTGACGGTAGTACCACCACAAAGCCAGACATATCAGACTGACGGCAGTACCACCACAAAGCCCGACATATCAGACTGACGGCAGTACCACCACAAAACCCGACATATCAGACTGACGGCAGTACCACCACAAAGCCCGACATATCAGACTGACGGCAGTACCACCACAAAGCACGACATATCAGACTGACGGCAGTACCACCACAAAGCCCGACATATCCGACTGACAGTAGTACCACCACAAAGCCTGACAATATTATACTGATATACATTTTGTGTCCCTGTGACCCCTGCTACATACCTAACTTTGGGTCCCTTCTGACATATCTTTACACTTGGTGCAGAGTATTTGATTATGTAACACACACACACAAACAATGTCTAAGACACTATGTACATGTATGAAGCATGACTTTCACAGTCAACATCACATAGCAAAACTGGAAAGTGACAACACACATGAAAGTTGCTGAAAGATGGGACATCTTGACAACACACATGAATTACGTACAAACAGTATGAACCTGCCGAAAGATGGGACATCTTGACAGGGTGTTGCCGAAAGATGGGGCATCTTGACAACACATATGAATTACGTACAAATAGTATGAACCTGCCGAAAGATGGGGCATCTTGACAACACACATGAATTACGTACAAACAGTATGAACCTGCCGAAAGATGGGACATCTTGACAGGGTGTTGCCGAAAGATGGGGCATCTTGACAACACACATGAATTACGTACAAACAGTATGAACCCGCCGAAAGATGGGACATCTTGACAGGGTGTTGCCGAAAGATGGGGCATCTTGACAACACACATGAATTACGTACAAACAGTATGAACCCGCCGAAAGATGGGACATCTTGACAGGGTGTTGCCGAAAGATGGGACATCTTGACAACACACATGAATGACAACACACATGAATTACGTACAAACAGTATGAACCTGCCGAAAGATGGGACATCTTGACAGGATATTGCCGAAAGATGGGAAATCTTGACAACACACATGAATTACGTACAAACAGTATGAACCTGCCGAAAGATGGGACATCTTGACAGGGTGTTGCCGAACGATGGGACATCTTGACAACACACATGAATTACGTACAAACGGTATGAACCTGCCAAAAGATGGGACATCTTGACAGGGTGTTGCCGAAAGATGGGGCATCTTGACAACACACATGAATAACGGACAAACAGCATGGCCATAAATCTGGAAAATCTTGACAGGGTGCCACCTAAAGTCTTAATGAAACACATGAATGAGCGAACAGGATGTAGCTACATCAGTACAGGTAGTAATTTTGTACGGTGGCCGAGAGGGACACTTCCAAACTCGACTTTTACATATTTGACTTTTGACTTTCAAAAATGCGACTTTCGACTTTCCATTTCTCGAATCTTGACTTTCAACTTTCACAAATGCGACTTCGGACTTCCACTTTGTATGAATTTCGGCTTTCGACTTTCACAAATCCGACTTTCGACTTTCGACTTTTACAAATCCGACTTTCGACTTTCGACTTTCACAAATCCGACTTTCGACTTTCGACTTTCCTAAATCTGGCTTTTGACTTTTATAAATCCGACTTTCGACTTTCGACTTTTACAAATCCGACTTTTGACTTTCGACTTTAACATGGAGATATAGATGCAACGAGTACTGGTCAATTCCACGTGGTCACATCTCCGACACGTGACTAGCCCTGCAAGGATGGGCCACCGCCCCCTTCCCCGTTGAGAACCAAATTGCATAGTCTGGTTTGACTTGCGAGACTTGAAAGTTTCTAAGTCAAATTTGTGAAAGTCCAAAGCTGAAATTCCGAAGTCGCATTTGTAAAAGTCGGATTTGTGAAAGTCAAAAGTCGAAAGTCAGATTTGTGAAAGTCCAAAGCTGAAATTCCGAAGTCGCTATTGTGAAAGTCGAAAGTCGGATTTGTAAAAGTCGAAAGTCAAAAGTCGGATTTGTAAAAGTCGAAAGTCGAAAGTCGAATTTGTGAAAGTCGAAAGTCGGATTTGTGAAAGTCAAAAGTCAAGATTCGAGAAATGGAAAGTCGAAAGTCGCATTTTTGAAAGTCGAAAGTCAAATATGTAAAAGTCGATTTCGGAAGTGTCCCTCTCGGCCACCGTAATTTTGCGCATAGCCAGAAGCCTATAACTTTGGTTTGGCTATATAGGGATTGTAATTCTCCCTCTTTGTAAATCATAATATCCCACTCCCAATAAATATCCACCATAAATAACACTATTTAGCTAGTATTTACATGTATAGGCATGCATGACTTACAGCAGTGGTGGCAGTCACTGACGATTGAAGAATGACACGGTTAATCGGTGGATCAGAACGGCTTCGAACTCTTGCTTCACAAAATGATCGTTTAGCAATGTCCACGGTAGTACTAATTTACCAAAACAAGCAATACCGAACTCCATCTATAGCTAGCTACGCCAGCCTCGTGTCACAAATTGGTCAAAAAAAAGGTCAAAAGGTTGATCGATAACGCCCACAAGGAGCACGAAGACATACAGGCAGTATCATTAATATTTGTATAAATTTCTAAATTTCGCTAAAAAAGTTAGGTCCAAGTCCACAAATCTGTGCAGCAGCTGCTCCGAATCCGTTACCAGCCCCAGACCTAGCTCCATGCAGTGATCCCGAAGCACATGTGACATGACAGCGTCCACTGGTGCAGCATCACAGAGGGGGCAAGGATGGTCACCTCTCCCATGGTGACTCATCACCCTGCTCAGCATCTGAAGCGCCCTGGTGTGCTGAACCCCAAAATTCAAGGTTGCGTCCCACAACCTAGCCCAACCAACTCGCTCCTCAACCTCAGCCACAATGGGGACTTTCACCATGCATCTCTCCAGCAACCGCTCACGATCCACCCTCCTTATGTCATCCTTCAAACTCCTAGACCACACCAATTCTCCTTTCATCAACTTCTCTGTGATGGCCACCCCACACATCTCTTCTAGCTCCCTGCACTCTTTCACCAGGCACAAAGAGGAGATGCTGTCACTCCACGAATCCACCACCCTTCCACTCACACACCCTGAACTGGCACCCAGCACCTTGTGCAAAAAACCCAGCTTCCTCTCCAAGATCCTGCTCTTCACCGACTGCATCCCAACGGCCACAAGGGCTGCGGTGTTGCTGTGATGCTTCGGCCATTTCAGAACCCTCTTGGCCAACTCTGCCTGAAACGATTCCAGCTTCTCCACCAATGTGTGTGTCAGCAACCAGTTTTCACAACCATACATCAGGACAGGCATCACACACGCATCCAAGATCGACCTGGAGGAAAGAGGGCTAAGGTCTCCCTGAAAGGCACCTATGCTACCATAGTGAAAAAAGGCTCGCCTAGCTTTCTTGCGCATGCGCAAAGTAAGGTAAGGCGGGGCTATTTCGACGGCGATAGTTGCGCTTATTATCTCCAGCGTACTGTGGAGTTGGGCGATGATTTTATAGTTCAGTATAGTACAATAGGACAGCTATATGCATAGCGGTTTTTAGCTTCGTAATTTGTATGAAACTGGATCTATGAACGAGGCGGTACATCAAAGACTATAGCTATATTATACATGTATAGCCAGACTATACTGGAAGAGATGGCGGTGGGAACTCCTCTAGTGGAAAGAGGCATGATACGAAAGAGAGCAGCTGCACTGAGACTTGGGAAGTTTCTTTTATAGCACTGCATGAAATTGACCCCGCCCAGCTCAGTACACAACTCTTTGTTGGGTTTTGGGTTGGTGAAGGTACAGTATTTCCAGCTGTTCACTTAGAATCAGTGATAATGCATACAATGTCATGTATGTAGTTTTACATGCACATCCTTAAGTTTGTAAACACTAAGTCTTGTACGTACGCTATACAGTATATCAGTCAATTGCATATTATTTGTAACCTCGTGATACCTCATACAATATGGGATGCTTGACAGTTAGTCAATCTTCATATAATTAACTTTAAGGAATAGAAAATACATATTCAATTTTCATTGTCATTGATCTTTGAAAACCTCATGATTCAAGTTTTCATTGTGGCATATGCCAAATTTCATATACAACCATAGATTCATGGATGAAAATTTTCATTGGCTATTGAGAAAATCATGCATTTTCATTGACAGGCGACATTTTCATTGTTCAATGAAAAACCCATGACGCAAGTTTTCATTGACACACGTCCCTTTTCATGTACTTTACATGACCTTTTCATGTGTATTTCAGTGACCTTACTCCCAGTAGTGTGTCATGGACTCCTTGGGGACCTGGTGAAGTGTCCTGTATAGATAGGTGTCATCATCTCGGGTAAATTTCTAACATAATATTTGGGGCATAACAAAGTGTCCTTAATACAGAAGAGTCCATGCATATTTCAGGCCTAGGGGTGTCCTTTAAAAGGGGGATTCTACTGTACACCCTTGGGCCCTACACAGCAAGTTCACTACAAATGCTCAGTTCATTGTGGTGCTTCTTAAACAAACCAGCTGTTGCTACGTATAGCTAATCTTGCAAGTAATCACCTGAACCAATTTATAAGCTTCATGTTTTGTTAACTATGTAGCTGATAGTATTCTGTCGCTTTAGTGACCATCACATTTCAGTTGGTTAGTGGGGAGTTGGATGTATTGGTAGTGGTGGGAGAGGGGGTGGGGTGGCGTGGTTGTGCAAGGTAGCGACTTCCTTATGACAATAAATGTTGAGGAATAGTTATAAATTTAAAGCTTGGGTGGGTGGAGTTTGAAGTCTGAGGTGAAGTCGAGGAGTTTAACCACTCACCCAAACTGTCCTTTATTAACTGATTTAATTAATATATATTTGTTTACATACAGCAATGATCCCTGTATGCATGTGGCCTCCTTTGAGTGCTATATATAAGCATGGAAAAAGTGTTTGCCATGGTAAAGTTTATTATGTTAATGACCTGTATGCCAATGAATCTTGCTGAATCAGGTCAAATTAACAAGTCACAGGTCTAAATTAGCTATAACTTCGCTCCTCCCCAGTGTGGTAGTGTTCTGGTATGGCTTAGCTATCCTAGACTGTGAGTAAACCATGTGCACACATAAGGCTACAAGGACTTCAGATTCCATAGATTTCCACATCAAAAGGAGAATTATGGGCAGATCAAATGAAATGTATGCCATTGTGGTTTTGGAATCAGACTAATTTGTATATAATTATAGTAAAGGAAGACAAAACTGTGAGAGTTTAATACAACAAAATAATTAATAAGCTATTACAGTAAATTGGGTGTCTTGATGATTAATTGGTGTATAATATTATAATATCTTATTATGATAATTGGAAATCAAAATAACATAATTACAAAACCTTGTCTAATTGCACTTTAATAAATGCACAGCCTGATTCGTACTTTGTCAAAATGTTTGAAACCCTACTCTCCCGGGTTTGCGACAGTGATCCCCATTATGAAGGGGTAAGTGGCTGAGGATTCAACATGAAATTTCTGACTGTCGGACTTCTTCTGAAATTCCTTCTGAGCAAAGCTGCCACTGCCACCAAATCGAAACGGGCCAATGCGTATACCCCCGGCAGTGTCAAAGTGGTCCTTGTGTTTACGGTAGGTAGTATCGCTCATCTTTATATCAATACTAGGCTGATACCCTCCGACAAGACCAGTTAACACCAGAGGAAACACTCCATCTTTACCAAAAACAGGTTTCTTTCCACCACCGCCTTTCGTAGAGAAGGGTGGGTTCCAATCATCTTCAATAGCTAATACGCTCAGTAGGCCAGAGTTGTACCAGGATGGGTTAGGTCCAACGTTAAACGTACTGTATGCCTTCAGAGTGATGTCAACTTCCACGTTCTTATCTGTTTCTAGATCGAACTTCTGCCAACCCTCGCTACTGAAAAGGGAAAAATACCCCATTTCCGTTCCCGTACTCCCACCAGCCCAAGATTTCTCAAGGGAACTCGACGATGCGGAAGCAGACACGTGGATCTTTAGGCTGTTTCCACCCTCGTAACCAATTCGATCCGCCCACTCTTTAGGATCAGGAAAGATGTAGTCAGGACGTACTTCGGTCAAGGACCCTACCTTAGTTTCTACAAAGCCGGACTTGTGGTCTGAGGGGTTACTCGGTGGAGTAGCAGCATCGATAGCCATTTGGAGCCCTGCATTCTTTTGGCCAATAATCAGACCAAGTGCTTCCAAGGCTTTATTGTACTCGAGTCTGTCCTTATCGAGTGTAGTCTTCCAGTGCTCAGCAATCCAGCTGTCGTAAATCTGCGGCGTTTCACTTGCTGGTACCCCTTTTCTGTAGCTGGAATAGGCTTCATTGGCCTTACCCAGGTCCTGATCGAGTTGCTCCCGTGCACGGGTCACTTGGTCCTGGGCTTGCTTTACTTGCTCTTCGTTTATGCCTTTTCCAAGCGCATTCCACAAACTCAGAACTTGGAGGTAGGTTTGGTGCATGTCACTCCCACCCGGTACGTACTCGCCTACGGCGCTCCATATCGGCACCTGCCCGACGAATCGGTAGGCTTGGGGATCAATGTACCCGTAGGAAGATGTAGGCCACGTCCAGTCCTCCATCGGATTGACTAGCTGGAAGTGCTGATTATAGAAGCCACCACTCACTGCACGGAGTATTTGCTCGTACGTCTGACCGTAGAGGTTGCTGTTTTGATCCGACATCGCGAGCAGTCGTTAAAACCCGGTCTTCAGAACACACGCTATGCCTGAACTCTGACATCAAATTATGTTTAGCCGCACCCATCGCGAATCAAATAGTTTGTTGGTGACGTCAGGACCGTAAAACCCTGCGACTCTTTCCGTACACTACGTTATTTATGGGCGAAGCACTTCTGTGCAGCAAGAGTTGTGGTTTCGTAATTGTCTTGCACATATCATTGAATTTTCAACCCAAATACTTTATTATTTTAATAGCTGCAATCATGTAAGCTCATAGTCATACATCCCTGTAGATGATAGTTTGCATAATCCCCCTATTGGAAAGATATTAAGTTACCTCCTCCAGGACAGATTATCAATGGCAGATTTATCCCCTAAGACAATTAACTCAATAATTGGCCACTATAACAGCTAGGCTATATAACCTCGTTTGGATACATTAATTACTCCATGCACTGCATGTATGCATGGATTTGCTAACTTAAATGTTCCTCTGCAGGGGGTGCATGTACATTGAAATAGCCCTACATGTACTATAGGCATGCTAACATAATCTCTGTAATGGTTTATGCCAATAACAGCTTTAGCTACCATATGACTTCATGCCATTGCAGCATATATAGCTACAAGTCATGATCATTGCCGGTGAATAATACGTGCATGCACGCAATAGTAGCTACTTATAAGAACTAGCTGACTGACTATCAAAATATAGAAACAGCATACTAGCTACATAGTGACATTCTAATCGATTCTAGGCTTCAGGCTACTGCAGTCTGAGGACAGCACTGAGTCAATGCAAACCTCAACATTATTCAATTACGTATACCATCCCAACGTTGAGCCCTGTCAACACCGGAAAAACACTGTTGTTGCCTTTTTCAGAGTGAATGACTCGCCAGACGCAAAAACTGTCGTCCCAACGATCTCTGTCAAGTTTGTGCAATCGCTTTGTCTCCCCACAGGGCAGTGTGCAGTTGTCTCAGTGCAGGTTGAAGAAGCATTGCAAGAGATGGAGTGCCTCTGCTACTGGAACCGGCTCATTGCCTTTGAGCAATAGTTTAGACTAGAACTGTCAGACACCCCTCTGCAGTCGTCTGCTGATGGTCTAACCTATGAGGTTGTTGCCAACACATCAGGTTTCCACCCAGCAAGTGTCTCCAGGGGTTGTGATGGGCCTAGCGGACGAAATGATTATGCTCAATTAGTACCATTTTGACACTGGAGATGGTCCTATGCAGGGACTGCCATCTTGTGAGATTGTACAGATCGACACCAGTCAGGACTCGGCAGCTAGGAAGCAGAAACTGCTAGAGACGGTGAAGAAACCAGAGCTGCTAGACAAGGAGCAAGTAGCTTTGCCTCAAAGGGTTCCTCTCCGAGGGCCTTCAGGCTGGATCCCAAAGAACATGGTGATCGAAACGGACCTGGTACAAATGGAGATTAACACTGGTAATACGTAACCAGAGGGACAGCCAGTGTGACGGATGCCCTTTTGCTGTTTGGCAGGAGGTCGCCAAGCAGCTGGAGAGCATGCAAAGGCCCGGAGTCATCAGCCCCTCTAGTAATCTATGGGCTAACCCAGTATATAGTCATGGTGCGTAAGAAAAATGGCACCCACCAGTTTGCATTGACTACAGGCGTCTCAATGCTGTTGCCAAGCCGGATCTCTAATCGTTGCCCAGGTTCAGTGCCTTGCTAGTTCAGTTAGGCAAGTCATAATTTGGCTGCCGAATATTAGCAGATCCATGTCCATTTCAATTCTATCTAAAAGACAGTCTTCCTTACGTTGCAAGGGCTTATTAGTTCCAGGTAATATGCCCTTTGGTCTTATGAGCACACCATCCATGTTCCAAAGGCTAATATGCAGCAAGTGCTACATACTGGGTCTCAATCTAGCTGAGCGGCCAGATTTTGTCTTCATGCATCTACATTGAGGACGTCTTGGTTTTCTCTCATACTCTCACAGAGCACCTGTAGCATCTCAAGCTGGGCATCGAGCATCTCCAGGAGGCAAGGTTGAAGTTGAAGCTGGCCAAGTGTCACTTCGTACACAAGGAAGTTGAGTACCTTGAGAGATTGAAGCCGACTTCAAAACTGGTCACCCAAAATGTCCATGAGGTGCACCGGGTTCTGAGGTCAAGCTTATACTATCAATGCTTAACACCTCTTCACCAAGATTGTCAGACTACTCCATGAACTCACTCGCAAGGGAGCTGAGTTTGTCTGGACTCCAGAATACATGTCACACTGCATCCAAGAACTTAAAAAGGAAACTGGTTCAGATACCAGTGTCATCATGCCCCTCCTTCAATAATGCCTTCACACTCGAGACTGATGCTAGCATAGAGAAAATCGGTGTGGTCACTATGCCAGGATCCTATCTGAATATATCTGGAAAGTATTATGAAAATATACTGGCAGAAAGAGGATTACCGAAAAACCTCTGGAAAGTTTCCAGAAATGTTTAGAACTTTTATCTGATTTTCTCCTGAAGGTTTTGCTAACATCTGAACATCAACTGTATATTTTATTTGAAAAAGTTGTTAGGTTCTGAAAGAAACTTCAGTATCTGAGTTCCATCTGAATAAAAACATCTTGTAAAAAAAAACATCTGAAATTTAATCCAGTATTGGAAAATAATATAAATCTCAAAGTATAAGTATTCACTGTCTGAAAATCATACCTTCTGAAACAACTGGTTATTCAGATTCTGAAAATAAAAACATCTGATTATACCCTAACTTTGGAATACAGGATAAGAAAGGCAAATCAATGGTTAATAAAGACCTAGGTCACATGGCAGAAGTGTGTTCAGTTACTGTCACATGTACAGCAAAAGCTACTGTCGAGGTAATCTCTTCTTATTTACATTGTATTGTGTGAATTTGTTCACCAGTACCTAGGACTGAACGTACTAGTGTCATGCTGGCACAATTAGTGCCATAGTAAGAGTATCCTGTCTGTACAGGCCTAGGACTGATAGCTACGTAGGTTGTACGAAGAGGTGGAGGTGGTTCTGTTCAGTGCCGGCGCCTTGGCATCAAAACTCTGACGTAGCGTATACAAATTATTATACAATGTGGGCATGCGCATGATGAATTATCAGACATTGTATAATTTGTTGTAGATCACTACACAACCTGACAATGGAGACCATCACTGCAGCGGTAGCTACAGATGAAGTCACAAACAAAAAGACTCCTGATGAAGTTAAGGGTCCACCTTCAGCTGCAGACGTAAGGCAGGCTGACACTTCCATTAAGGGTCCACCTTCAGCTGCAGACGTAAGGCAGGCTGACACTTCCATTAAGGGTTCACCTTCAGCTGCAGACGTAAGGCAGGCTGACACTTCCATTAAGGGTCCACCTTCAGCTGCAGACGTAAGGCAGGCTGACACTTCCATTAAGGGTTCACCTTCAGCTGCAGACGTAAGGCAGGCTGACACTTCCATTAAGGGTCCACCTTCAGCTGCAGACGTAAGGCAGGCTGACACTTCCATTAAGGGTTCACCTTCAGCTGCAGACGTAAGGCAGGCTGACACTTCCATTAAGGGTCCACCTTCAGCTGCAGACGTAAGGCAGGCTGACACTTCCATTAAGGGTCCACCTTCAGCTGCAGACGTAAGGCAGGCTGACACTTCCATTAAGGGTTCACCTTCAGCTGCAGACGTAAGGCAGGCTGACACTTCCATTAAGGGTCCACCTTCAGCTGCAGACGTAAGGCAGGCTGACACTTCCATTAAGGGTCCACCTTCAGCTGCAGACGTAAGGCAGGCTGACACTTCATTAAGGGTCCACCTTCAGCTGCAGACGTAAGGCAGGCTGACACTTCCATTAAGGGTCCACCTTCAGCTGCAGACGTAAGGCAGGCTGACACTTCCATTAAGGGTCCACCTTCAGCTGCAGACGTAAGGCAGGCTGACACTTCCATTAAGGGTCCACCTTCAGCTGCAGACGTAAGGCAGGCTGACACTTCCATTAAGGGTCCACCTTCAGCTGCAGACGTAAGGCAGGCTGACACTTCCATTAAGGGTCCACCTTCAGCTGCAGACGTAAGGCAGGCTGACACTTCCATTAAGGGTCCACCTTCAGCTGCAGACGTAAGGCAGGCTGACACTTCCATTAAGGGTCCACCTTCAGCTGCAGACGTAAGGCAGGCTGACACTTCCATTAAGGGTCCACCTTCAGCTGCAGACGTAAGGCAGGCTGACACTTCCATTAAGGGTCCACCTTCAGCTGCAGACGCTGCAAGGCAGGCTGACACTTCCATTAAGGGTCCACCTTCAGCTGCAGACGTAAGGCAGGCTGACACTTCCATTAAGGGTCCACCTTCAGCTACAAATCAGGCGGATACCACTGACGAACACCAGGAAAGTAGCGAATCTGATGATGCAAGTGACATTAGCCTGGGATCCTGGGAGTATATCCAGGATCCAGCGTACACAGTTGAAGAAGTGCCCTTCAGTGCTAGCCAACCATGTGGAAACGTGAGGGGTGTTTCCTACACACCGCCAGGCTGGATAAGGAAGTACAGAAAGCGGGTGCATACTGATGAACCTGAGCCTCCAGCAGCTAAGAAGATAAACCTTAACTTGGACAAGTAACACTGTAGTGGTTTTGAGTTACATTTGGTATGATATAAGTACCCAGTAGCTAAGATGAACGTCTGATTCAACTTTGAGAAGTAAATTTGAAATTGCAAATAGTGCAAGTTGTATTAATTTTTGCTACAGAATGCAACAAACAGTTACAAAATAATGTTAAGAATCCAAAGTTTTCCGGGTTCTTCCTCATCAAATGCAGTTACTAGGGGTTTTGACAATGAAGTGACAGGTATCACAAACTGGGACTGCACTGTGGTGTCTACAAACCATAACTTGCTATCCTCCTCAACAAAAGGTCCTTCAAACCATGATACATATACAAAGGTTGAGGTATGTGAGGAATAAGCATGGTCAAATAATGATATAATACGTCCCACTCTGATTCCATTGGTGCCTGATGTGGAGACATACGAGCATCTGGTGAAAGAGTGTTCGTTTTCGATTTCAGCAGTATTCAGTCTAATTGTACGTTTATGAAGGTCCATGTATGTGAGCTGTTTCCTTGCTATTGCCATACGAGAGACATGAGGTGCTTCACACTCTTGATTTTCTTCAGTCCGACTGTTTGCACAATATATTTTTTCAAGCTGGTCGACTTGCTCATCTGCAAGTTCATAGAACCCATCAGAGAAACTATCTTCTGGACTGACATCTAGATTATCCAAAACACTGGTATTTGTTGTTGTGGCTCCATCAGGAAGTTGACCACTCAACTCCATAAAATTAGCCCATTCACTGAGACGATATGTTTCGACTACAGTTGCTTCAGGATACCTTCTGCTTGTCACTCTTCTAGTAATCCAGGAATTGAAGCGTTCGTATGGATACATCCAGAATCCGTAAACCGGGCCGAAACGCCGTAAAAACATTGGAAGGTGGTGAAGAAGGTGAAAAACTATCACTTGCATCGACAATGGAAAGTCTTTCTCGATGAGCACCAGTGCCTTGTGTACTCTTGACTCCAAATCAGCGACACGCATGCTGTCAATCTCTTCTGCGCACAAATCTGTAATCACTTCCAACAGTTCAAACAATGTCAGACGTTGGTTGTGGGCCAGCATGTTTCGAAGACAAAACTTTAAAATACCATTTGTGGCCACCTGCTTCCACTCGTGAGATTTCATCCCACTACTTTTTCCGAATATAGGTCGAGGTCGCCAGTCAAACTCAGTGGGCACACATATACTCTTGGCACGCTCGTCTGCAAGGGCGATCTCATCTTTACTCAGAGTGAACGGTGCCTTTGGAAGGGTGCCCTGTTTGTCTTTTATCCAAGCTGAAGGAAACCTCTTGCACGCTTCTTCTTGTTTGCGCACTTTGATTGAATCTTCTCGGCCAACTATGAGATTCACAACATGTTCCACTATGTCCTTCACGAGATGCATTGGGTCGACTGGAGTAGCTAAGATACGATCATGTGAAGAAGCACGCCATAGAGAGTAAGCGCCTTTGCATCCTTTCTTTTGGACAAGACTCGTTCTCACAGCTGCAACAGTTGCTGCATCGTACTCCTTGTTGGCTTGGTCCACAAACTTCATTGTCTTAATTTCCGGCGGTTCGTCAGTATCAGCTGCTTGGCTCGGATAGCTACGGCAGTTTGTTCGTTCCCCGTCATTCTTTGGCAAAAATCTTCTGTTTCCTGGGTACACGATTTTCTGGAGAATCTTGGAGTATTGTCCCAAATGTGTACAGTAAGCACACCCTGCATAGGCTCCAGCACCTGCAGCAAAAGTAGAATATATGCATTATAGAGAGTCCTTTATGCGGAGTAAGACACTTAGGAGAAGGACCTATATAGGGCATTGTGATAGCATTGTTCATTGCGCTGCATGCATGCTCAGTACATCTGCATGCCACAGTACATCTGCATGCCACGTGTGGTTCTGTGTATAAATAGGCTATGACATATTGTCCTTTGTTCTTTTGTTCAAGGATTTATTGAGATACATCAATTGCAAAGCTATAGCGCTCTGGCCTGGTCCTAGCATGCACTACACTTAATAGGACCAATAGTCCCTGCAAGTTTTACAAAAAAATTTCCCTAGCCAGAGGGCATACATGCACCATGCAAGGAAATGAAACTGTACACAAACATATTTACCTTGACAGTGAAACAACTTGTTGTGTCCAGGATAGTCAAGGACATGCAGAAAGAGCTCGGCTTTCATTTCAAAAGTCGTTTCACGGTAACCATCATACGCTTGTAAGCCATTGATCTGTTCAAGTTCATCTACCAACACATCCATGTAGGGGTCCATGTTTTTTGGTTCTGCCCTTCCGGGAATAATGCCTGCTAAGAGGATACAACCGGCACGATTACGCAAATGACGTGGTAGGTTAAGGATTGTCAAGGTTATCGGCCACATGGAATATGTTACACTTTGATTCGAAAACGGGTTCATTCCATCTGTGCACAAGGCTAATGACACTCCACGGGGGTCCCCTTGAAATGGCCCTTTCTTATCATATTTGGAGATCCAAGTTGGTGAATGATGTAGATCTTTCATTATAGTGTCGGTGTTTTGATGCGTTTCATTCACACCCATGTGGCTTTGAAGAAACTGTGACATTTTCCCATTCTCGAACATTCTACGTAAGCGTGATTGAATTGGAACATATTTGAACCTCTTGCGTGCAGTTTTGGAGTAAGGTTCATACCTTCCTTCACCACATTTTGGACACACTGTCATACTGGAATACTTTCCAGAGGCAGAGTCTCGAAACAACACACAGTCAATAACACAGCAATCGAACTGCTGGATTGGAACGATACGTTTGTTGATGATGTTATGTGCCTTGTAGTAGGACGATGGAAGGTTGTTACCAGGAGGGAGTAGAAATGTGTGCAACAGGTAGAAGAGTCGGTTGAAGGCCTCTTTACTGAGACCAGGGAAAGAGGAAAACCATGCAAAAAGCATGGCCAGTGCTTGAATGAGTGTAACATTTGATGATGGATAAAGCTTCTCACCACTGCCAGTGGCTTCTTCAGGGTTGCTAGTGTAGCCACAATGAGGGTCAAACTCAAACGGTTCTTCTAAGTTAACACTTCCAATAATGGAGTCGTCACAAGAAGAAGGCATTTCGGGACTACAGGTAGCTAGAGACTCTTTGTCTTCTTCAGATGCAGAAGGGGACGCACTAGCACTACCAGAATCAGACAGGAAGGGGGGCTGTAAAGACAGGTCTTTCTGATAGAAAGGGTCCACTATTTCCACGCTAACCTACATGTGTAAATACAATGAATCATAAGGTTGACATACACAGCACTCACCATATGATGATACGCATAGACTACATAATTTCCTGTCTTGTAGTTGTTCATATTAATGTTATACTGGAATATGTAGCTACTGACTTAAAACAGTTTATTCTGGCATACCTGTTTACATAGACGCTTGGAAGGAGGCAGCTCCTTGCACAGGTCTTCAGTAAATGCATCACTCAAAATCACCTCATCCTCCACCAAGAGCTCAGGGTTGAATGGTTCATGCACCTGCTCCTCAACCAAATTTATGTCCACGGCAGACAGGTCGTCCTTGGGAGAGTCAGAAACTGAACGGCTCATTGTTGTAGTATTTAAACTTCATTCGACTTCAAAATGTGTTATTCTAAATAAAGCCTTCGCACGCAATCTAACTAGGCCTAGTCACGTGACAATGTGAATTTAAAAATGGCAAAAAGAGAAGACTTCGGAAGCGCTACGCCGCTAACTGCAGCTGCTGCAGCTGCTAATTGTAAGTTCACACCTAGCTAGGCCTTATTATAAAGTGCTATATGCATAGCGTACAGACTAGCCCTAGCCTTTAGCTCTCTAGATCTGAGAATGTCTGAGTCTTCTACACCTAACGACGACTTCGCTTTATTTGCAGAGTTTCTGAAGTGGAAACACGAAGTACAGACGAAAGCGAAAAGCTCAAGTGCCGTCGACGAAGCTGCAACAGCTACCGTGGTTTTACCTGGCCCGGAATCAGAGATAGAGCTCACAAAGACGCCTCCAACAGCTGCAGCTCCAAGCACTACCAGCAATCTGGGTCCTGAAATCCCCAGTTCCGATCCAGGAAGTCCCGTTGGAGGCATAACACCTACAAGTGATACAGAGGCTGTCGGCCTAGGTAGTTGCGCAAAGAAAAATTTCACAGCAAACGACTACCTCTCCAGGGACAAGAAGTTCACTGAAGCAAAGAAGGCATTCCGTGTAAGTGTTTTGTAGTTGCTTGACTGCATAAATTTGTGGCCTTGTGTAAGAAGTTTCGTAACGGATTGAGTAATTCTGTAACGATTGTCCCAGACCTGATAGCATCCTAGCCGAGACCAGTGATGTACCCAATGTGTGAAAAAGTGCAGTAGATTGTCAAGATATATCTTGACAATCTACTGCTTGGTCATGCACTCTTATATAAGAGTGCATGACCAAGCATTGTCGCTAATTGGAGTTGGACTGCAATGGGTACGAGAATGGTCCTTCCTCTCTTACATAAGCTTCAACAAAACTCCAGTCACTCTTTCGCAAATTCTTGGCCATACTTTGACCTTTTGTCATCAAACATCTCCCTCCCATAAAATTTTTCGGTTGTTTTTGTGAGTGCATTTCGGGGAGCCTGGATACCAGCTACAAGCCAGGCAGATTCTGCCATATGCTTGCCAGACTAGACGATCCTTTATTACTGGTTTACATGCACATCATGCAGCATATCCTGAAGAAAGCAGCCCAGGAAGCACGTTGCTGGGGAACTGAAACCCTCAAACAACTTACGCCAGCTCAACGAAAACACATTCACGACAGGGTTAGGATTGTATTGCTGTACTTTTGTTGTACCCCTTTTACAGTGTAGTCTTGCTGCAGGTTGTTGGTGAGTGTCCAGCGCTAAAGCAACATGCCCGGGATATTGACGTTGTTCTTGCTAAGTCCCTCTCTGAAGCGAAGCACTACGTTTCAAAGGTGTGTTAAACATGTAGGTGCATTTTTCTGGTTGCTGTCATGCACATGTATGTTTTTGATACAACTATTTTAGAAAGGAGGAAAGGTGAAGACAGATCCTAAGGTATGAATTCTTCCAGCTGAGGCAGTTGCCAAGTATGATATGGAACCATCTTTGCGTCACTTACAGACCAAAAGCAAGAAGGCTGGGAGAACTAGTGCTAAATCAGTAAGTAAAGTGATGAATGCTGATTAGTAATATAGGCCTCAATGCTCGAAGATACTAGTCAAATTGCCTAAGCAACTCCCTGTCTACACGTAATAGGTCACCCACCCTAGGCCATTTGCTAGGCTAAGCGCTGTTGCAGTAGTGTGTTGATTTAGGAACAAATAAAAGTGGTGCATGAGGCTAAGGTTTATAAAGATTGCTATCTCTATACAGGAGAAAGGAAAGATTGCTGTAAGTTCGAGAGTTCTTTCAGTAAGCAAATGCTAAGCACTGTTTTTGATTAAGCATTCTTGAGACAATTTCTATTTTCTGATACAGACCAAGGCCAAGAGGACTGATGGCAGATCGGGTGCTTCCACCACTCAATCAGTATGCAAACATTTTTATCTAGAGTCATTCTCTTGGTATTTGAAATTTACTCATGCACTTGATTTCACTGGTGCCATCAATTTCCTCACTGTAAAACTTTCTACTTTTTCCTTTAGACAAAAGATGCTGAGATTCCAGGACCTAGTGGTACCAATTTGGTAAGCAAGGGTTTTGAACTGCTGCGTATAGTTAAATCCGTGTGTGTACATCTGTCTTCCATGTTTCAGTCGGAATACGAGAGAAGTGTAGTACCAAGGCGCACCCTCAATAAGGCACTCACAGAGGCAGTGAAGGTGCGTTTGTTGATCAGGTGATTTATGCATAATTAGGAATGGAGTGAAGATGTGGACTATTGTGTTAATATACCACATGACTTGGATAGGCTATATTCCTAGACTGGTCAGTAGTTGGTGGCTGAGACTGTTAATGTGTTAGCCAGACAGCAGAGGCAGTGAAGGTAAATCTAATCAGGTATGAGAGTGAAGATTGAACTAATATGTGTTAATACAGTGCTAAATTCCTAGACTAGTCAGTAGTTACATGTTCATGTGTTAGCCATATGTTGTTATCTTGTAGTTCTATGGCTTTGGTGGAATGTAGTTTGGCATAAGTATTTTGGTATCACATTTTCAGTGATTCATCAAGTCATTCAATGGTATGCAATCCAGTCATTTAGAGCCACTAGCCCAATCTTGTCTACAGAGCCATTGTGTTACATACATGAAAATATGTATGAAGTATGCCTTGTAAGTTATTTCCCTCTCTCGACTTTGCAGAATCCCAGAAGTGCTAGTACTGCATCTGATTCTCAGAAGCTTCTACCAGGGTGAGTGAGTGGGAGAGTAAATATTGAAAGTGCCTGATAAAGGGTGCCTGTGTGGACTCTATGGAGATATAAAGGCCAATGATATTATGATTTCATAGCATACTTCAACAGGTCTAGTTAGGGCTTCAAAATCATTCAGTATTCCAGTCTAACTCCTTAAACTATAGTCAGTCAGCTTGACTGCATTGTCCTTGTTTATCCCCTGTACTTATGTAGGAAAGAGGTCCTGATTGAGTACAAAGGACAACAGCTCGCTACTGCTGTCTTCATTAGATATGTCGATGGTAAGGTTATATCTCTTAGGCATGGATAGGTTTTGTGAGAATGCTCTGTTGCTTCTTATGCTCGTACCTTGTTTGGGGAATTAATATCAAGGCACCTCTTTCTTTGGTTGCAGAAATGTACTGTCAAGTCGGGTTCAGTCAGTCTTTGGCTAACAGTGAAGAAGACATCAGCGACATTGAACTACCTGTTCCCGTTCCCGAAAGCAAGGAAGCTGGTCGAAAAGAGAAGCTCTACTTTTCTGAACTCGAGGTACGCTTTTAAAAGGTTACACTTGTAGACCTATACTATAGTTTGATGTTGTGAATTTAAGAATCTTCAGCCTTGAATGATTCACCGTAGCTGGCTTGTCCTTCATGTTATTGTTTGGGCTTCAAACTGTGTATGGGATCTATACCTAAGGGCAGTTCTATATATGTTCCCTCAGGCTTGCCCTCGGAAAGACATACAACTGCCCTTGGGTACAAATACCATACACCTCACAAACTCATGGTACAGGACTTCTGCCATATAGCACCCACTAATTAGCCTCAGTTGCCCTTGAAGTAGCACATTGGCATATCGTTGCATAGTTCAGGGTAATGATATTGTAGGCAAACAGATGTACATGTTGAAGCCAGTAACCTGTCCATGGGTACTGATGTCATATTGACGTTGGCTACCTATTTATTTCACACTTGCCATATAATTAGCCTTGTACCCAGGCCTTCACCGCACTCGCGAAAATAAACGGGGAAAAGTATTTTCGCGAGTGCGGTGAAGGCCTGGGTACAAGGCTACCATATAATATGATTGGATGTTTAGAAATCTTTTTATGGAAAATTCGGCCATTCTCAAGTGTATAAATTATTGTCGATGCACCATAAATAGGCATTGACTATACTTCTTTGCACCCATGTGCACATACAGAGAGATGACATCTTCACCTGGAAGATTGAGAGAGTCACCCAAAACAAGGCCAGAGGGGGATATGTGATTGGAGTGCAGGAAAGCAAAGATATTTTCACTGAAGCATCGGCTGTGAAAGGGCCTCGGAGTAGGAGGCCAAACTCGATGTATGTTGACTTTCGTTAGGGCTTGCAAACTTTCTTCTATATACGTGTTTCACCTCGAGTCGTGTAGTCCGATAATTATCCTAATTTCCACCATCATTTTGCTTTTCTGTTACCACCGCTGATAGTATAATATTTATGCTTTACTTCATAATAAAAGATATATTTATAATAATGCTGATTATTACACTAATTTTCACCCATCATTTGCTTTTTTTTGTTATCACCGCTGATTCTATAATATTCATGCTTTGCTTGTTACAAAGAAAATATTTATAATAATGCTGATTCGGGACAGTATTCAGAAGCTTTTCAGAATGGTTTTACCATCAGAAATGTACTGAGTTCGGATGCGGTGCCTGGTATTATTCAGATGCTATTTTGGTTAAAATCAGATGAAATTAGGATGGGAATCAGCTGAAACTCCTACTATTTTCAGAAAAGAACTCAGAATAGTTTCATGATATTTTTAATGCAATTTCAGCATGCAGTTAGGTGTTTTTCAGACACTGTGAATAAGAAACTCATAAGATGACATTCAGAAGCTGAATTTCCAATAGTGGGTGCTGTCGCAGCCTCAGGAAGATGGCCGTTTGCACCCAGTTGCATTTGCTAACAGAGCTTTCTCACTGCAGGAGCAGAACTATGCCATCACCGAGCTGGAGGTGGTATGGGCAAAATTACACTTTCACTTGTACCTCTATATGGCCCGTGTTTACCAACCACCGACCACGAGGGTTGTCCAGAGACGCCAGGACATGTCTATGTACTCCTGAGTTTCCTACCAAAAGGGTGTACTACACTACTAGCTGTACAAGTATCTCCTAAGAACATCCCGGGATGGAGTGAGCTACCCTTAGAAGTATCTCCACCATATTGGGATCCCCACCCTTAGAAGTATCTCCACCATATTGGGATCATCCTAGGATATTCCGGGATTCCCAAGTTTCTCCCCCATCCCAGGATCATCCTAGAATGGGGTGAACTAGGCACCCCCTTGCCCAAGTAGCTATCCCGGGATTCCCATGTATTTCTCTCATCCCGGGATCATCCTAGGATAGGGTGAACTAGGCACTTGGGTGGTGGGATGGCATGGACTGTGATGCGAGAAAGTATGTGAGTGGCTGCCCGTGTGCACCATTGGTTTTGTGGAGAAGGAAAAGTGCATGCCCACCACTCCACCCGATTCCCGTCTCCAGGCCATTTTAGATTATTGGTGTTGACGTAATGGGCCTTCCAGAGACCACCCTGTGTAACAAGCATGTCCTAGTATTTCAGGACCTCTTTATGAAGTGGCCCATGTTCTTCGCAATACCCGAACAGAAGACAGAGTGGATCGTCAGGATCCTGGTTAATGAGATCATCGTATAAGCCCTTCCCTCCGATAGAGGCAGTAATGTCCCTTCGCACTTGATGACAGATAGCTACCTGTGAGATGCTTGGGATCAAGAAGCTTAATGCTACAGCCTACCATCCTCAGTGTGATGGGTTCATGCATGAAGAGATACAATCGCACTCTCAAGACTGCACTGAGGAAGCAGGCTGCCCGGAGTGCAGTGGGATTAGTTGTTACCAGACAATGTGTGGGCCTACAGAAACACCCCACATGAAGCTTTTGTTTCTGTTGTTTGAACTGGACTGCACGATGCCATCGGAAGCCACCGTGTTGCCCCTTATGGCCTGTACTGAGCCAAGTGACTTCTTCTGCCTGGTAGATTGCTGCAAACTGCATTTGGCTAGTGCAGAAGAAGTACAAGTGGCACTATGACTGACTCGATAGTGACTGTGTATTAGAATATACCGAGTTGGGGACTGGGTATTAATAAAATTTTGAGTTCGGTGAAGCTCGCAAGCTCTCACAGCTCTCAGGAGGCAGACATCAATGGTCGTAAAGAGCCTACACCGGCATGAGTGCCAAGATCTCTCATTGGATCGTGATGATCCAGAGGAGCAGCCACCCACTGATAATAAAGAACCAGAACTATGCCGGGGCACCAGAATCAGAGCTAATTGTGAATATGCGACAGCTAGTGTATGTGTGTTTTATTTATGCTTTCGATAATAATATTGAATTTGTATGTAATTCGAATTCAAGAGACCAAGCCCATTACATATACGGTGACAGTATACATTTGACAGTAGCTAACTGTGCTATAGTGAACTATAATTTCACCAACTTTTCATAGATTCATACAGCTATATAGAAAATAACATCAAAATGGCTTTATAGTAGAAGCCTAAGATGCATGCTTGTAACTCCTCTCTAGATTTTGAAACGGCAGATGAAAACACGTTTGAAATTACATACATTTTCATCCATCAGATTGTTCAAGCGTAGCTATAGCTACGTACTAGGCCTGAGCTAATTATTTCGCGAATAAAATTTTGAATAATAGGGCCGATTTAGCTACTAAATGTTGAATAATCGGTAAGAAAAGCAAATATTTGGTTTGCGCATGCACACTTTTAACATCTAGGCGTGACCTTTTAAACTGCACTACATGGGTCAGTGAGTCAGTGCTGATGGAGGAAGAGGCTGTATCCCAGAATCAGGCTGTACTGTCACCCCCTGTATTGTTCCTAGAGGCACTAAAGGCCCCAAAAGCTTCCAATATGTAAACGTAAGAAGGATGTGTGTGTGTAAGGTTTTGCATCAAACAGCACCTCCAAAAACTTCCTTCAAGTTGAATAATGGTCATAATAATTTGAATAAACGGGTAAGGTCACTTGAATAATAGGGAAGAAAGGCAGAAACAAAGAATTTGAATAATAGGTCAGTTCAAGTGAATAATTAGCTCAGGCCTACTACGTACTGGCATATTGAGAGAGAAAAAAACAGTGCTTTCCATCTTTCGAAATACATGTATCTGTATATACAAGCCATGCAAGCAAACATGCAGTACCGTTAAGGAAAGTGGAGCGGTACCGCCCAAACCACTAGGGGATATCGTGAGTCTTAATAAGTTTGCTTTTGGGTTCCACGCCTTTAATACAAAATCCGGGAACGTGATTCGATGGACTCAGTATATAAGCGACCTACAGACGCTATACAGTAGCATTTGCAGCTACCAAAACCAACTACGTCTCAACTTTTGCAGCAGAAAATTTACACCCGTCCTAAGATGAAGGTATTAGCCATTTTGGCAGTCGTGGCTCTCCTCGCCACTGCTGCGTGGAGTAAGTGTGACGTCAGCGCCGTGACGTGTTATCGATACAGTCGCGTCTGTGAAGGTGGAGGGATCCAAGCTGCTTCGGCCGCTTCATGCTGCAACCATAGGGGATTGGCTTACAGGGTTGGAGCCGGACAGTGCGTACCTTGGTAAGTGGATGGCGTGGTTATTCACATTTGTAATAATGTATAAATGATCACGTGCGGTACGTTTAAGTTAATGCGCATAACCACTATGTCTTTTAATTTTCCCCTATAGTAATCGGGCTTTCGAAGAAGAGCTGTATGATAGCCGATTTGGACGGCCTTATTGATGAACTCACTTCCTATCGGGAAGTATGACGGACTTATGGACACCTATAGCTATAGGCCAGCTGTTTATTTTTTTTTGTTGTTGTTAATGATTTAGACGTAGTCAATTAGAAAAAAAAATCAACATTGCTTGTATAATTATATTAGTTATAACATGATATGGAAGGATGTTGTTGATTGATGAGCATAATTAGATTTTGTTATGTGGATACAGCGTGCTTGCACCAAACATAGTCTGACCCATAAAAGTTGCTTTCATCCAAACCATGCACTAGCTACCCACGGTGCAACATCTACCATCAAATCATGATGTGTTGAAGAAGCCATTGAGAGGTGTAGTCATGTGATAATCTTGTGAGCAAGAGATTGGGTTTCCAAGCAGAATGCTATGTATAGCTACAGCGTCGAGGCGTTGGTCGTGCTCGGCTTCGTCTTTCCCAAAGACTAGGATGTCATCCATCTGGCACAGGACACCCTGAAGGCCGGTCAGGAGCTCACTCATTCGTCTTTGGAAGTGTTCAGGCGCGCTTGAAATGCCGAATGGCAGTTTGTTAAAACAGTAACGCCCCATTGGAGTAATGAAGGTCGTTAGGAGGCGTGAGGACTGAGACAGGGGGATTTGCCAGAACCCGCTGTTGGCATCCAGCTTGGAAAAGGTCTTGGCTCCGGCGAGTTGAGCCAGTGTCTCGTCTACCTTCGGGAGTGGATGGGTTTCTCTCAGGACGCTTCGGTTGAGTGGCTTGAGATCGACACAGAGTCGTACGCTGCCCGACTTCTTCGGTACGACCACTAATCCAGCACACCACGGGGTGGGCTCGGACACCTTGGAGATTACTCCTTCCTTCTCCATTCATTCCAGCTCTTGGGCAACTTTCGGGCGGAGGGGTAAGGGGACGTGTCGTGGGGTAAAGAGAGCATGGGGCCTAGCATCTGGGCATAGTTTGATGTGGACCTAGGTCTGACAAGCTGTAGCTACATAGCATTCTGAAAAAAAAAGGGGAGACAGAATTTTATGAGATCAATCGGGCCACTGCTTGGAAACCCAATCTCTTGCTCACAAGATTATCACATGACTACACCTCTCAATGGCTTCTTCAACACATCATGATTTGATGGTAGATGTTGCGTTTGTGGCGTAGTTCGGACAATAATATTATAGGCTTATAATATTATTGTCCGAACTACGCCACAAAAATTTCACCCATCGCAATTTCATACTTTGTAGCTACACAAGTGGCAGTTAGCTAGCTAGCTAATTTGTTGTTTCTTGTAGAGATGTGCCCGGACCTGGCTCCTCATTCTCATGTATTAAAACAACGGAGAGAAGTCATACTCTGAGAATAGGACTAGCTATAGCTATAAATGACACTATATTATACAGCTGAGTCCATTAAGAGGAAAAACCTTGGCAACACACTCAAAATGGTTCGTTACATAAGCCACCATTTTCTACCCTGAGGTGTTGTTATGGGAAACGGTATTTGCTGTCGTTGCTGCATGCAATCACCTTATTGTCTTAATTCTAAGATTCTAGAACGTAGCTATTATATTCGAAGAGTCTAGGATGATGTAGCTATATAGCTAGTCGCATTATTCATTGCTATAATATTTTTGCTATATAACACAACACAGTATAATAGCTGAGCAAAAGCTTTAGCATGCATAGGCACGCAACTGCGCATCATGCTTCTAAGAATACACAGAATAGTTAACGTTAAACCTCTGATACATGTTCAAATACGATCAAGTGCACTGATTGCTAATCCATGTATAGCTACTGTACCATTACCCATCACACAGTACAACTAATCGTGGCCAGACCTGTGTCCTGTGCATGCAGGCTGTGCTGGCTATGCCATGTGTTGCTGCAGCACCCATAACATAGCAATTTGCTCACCCTTCAAATCTGATTCGTCGGCCTGTTGGGGAGCTATTGTTGATGTACTTGACATGTGTAAATAATCAACCTGTGATATGTGTTTAACTTACCGGCCCATGGCATGTGCCCATGGTATGTGCCCATGGTATGTGCCCATGGCATGTGTATAGCTACAATGTAATTTAAAAACATTTATTGCTCGGGTATAGGCATTACACGATCTTGTGAGCAGAATCTTATTAAGCATAATAGCTGCCTCGGATCCATGATCCATGGCAATAGCAGGTGACCGAGGAGCTGTTTTTTAGCTGCTGTTCATGCAAAAGTGCTCTTGAAGCACCTTGTGTTTTTCATTGAACTGCACTAGTTGTGGTAACTAGTTTAAGCTATTAGCTAGCTATTACAACAGTACTGAGTAATCTTGTAGGTCAGCCCTCTAGCAATAGCATTTTCCTACTGACATAGCTACCGGTAATACACTGAGACCATTACATTTTTGCTTGCTTCATGGCAAAACAAAATCAATACTAGAATTAGTTGCCCCCTGGATTCACCGCTGAGGAGACACTGGCTCGGGATATTAGCTGTAGTTGACCACTTATTACCAGCTTTACTATGCCATAAAATCAGTATGGTGATTTTAAATTCTCAGACAATTAATTCATGTAGTTGGTTTAACCATAGATAGTAGAGTATCTATGGTTTAACTCTTTCGCATTCCAGTTATTCGCCAATTTCTATGACATTGTGTATTCTACACATACAATATTATCAGACGTTAATGTAAAATGACTAGCACATGAGCGTCCTTAGCTGGCAAAGAGTTAAAGACTGTGTCATTACTAAAGAGGCTAAATCTATCTGAGTTTTATGTGAAAGTAATCGGAAGACTAACTTGAACTCATAATTATCAATAAATTTATCTGTTCCCCTGAGGCATAATTATTGATCTTGAGCAACCGTGTATTAGGTGTCAAAATTACGTCCAATTATTATTAAAACTTTAATTCCTCGTATCGTCTCTTACAGTAAATTATGTGTTGGCTTCAAAATAATTATTATTTGGTCTGTGTGGCCAGAAATAGGCAGTTGGCTACTGTGTTGCTGTGAAACAATTAAGAGCTGAGGTTAAGCCTACGTGCAGCTTCTACGTACAGAAGTGTTGCATTAATTTCCCTTTCCCATAGTAAACAGAGTGTAGGGAATCACTATTATTTGCCCACATTGACACATGGAGTGGCTTATGTAACCAACATATGTGTGTGTTGTCAAGGGCTTTCCTTCTAATTAATTAGCAAATTAGGGTCAGACAAATGTCACAATCGTTAGCATGAGTTCCCAGGATATTTCTACATGTGGAAACCCAACATAAACACCAGATACTGGCTAATCTAAACACTACTTGTTGGTGCTTGTGTAAATGGAGATTTCCTCCACTGCCCATGCATGGGAGTGTCAATTTTATTTCCTCTATTTACACTCATAAGCCCATGTGGTGGCTTATGTAACCATAATAGTATTATGGGTGTGTTCATAAGGCTATTCCTCCTGTAGTGAATAGAGCCTGGCCTGAGACTTGCTTCTTTAGCAACTTAGAGCGATCGGATCAATTACCCTTTCCTTTGTGTATGTTGCCAGGGTGTTTTGTGTGGCCGTGGTCAGGCAGATATTGAGTGCTACTTGTCACTGAACTGAGACCGATATCGAACGTATTTAGTAAAGCTCCTAAAAGGTTGAAATCTGCACAAAGCAAAAAAAGCGCACAAAATCCATGCACTCATTGTCCTATAACACATACGCATAACAATTGGGTCAGCCAGATAGTATTTGGTGTTTACACTGACTTTCCACGGTCCTCGAGACTTCCATATTATATAGCTACAATGATGGTTGCATACTATTTGATTTAATTATCCTTGAAAAGATTGGTGAATAAACCTACGTAGCTAACCCAAACATGCAAGGGTGTCTTCACATATAGTCAACTCCCACTTTGTCAATTCCCACTTTATCAGTTTCACTTCGTCAATTGTCACTTTTTCAATTTCTCACTTTGTCAATTCCCACTTCCCAACATTGACCAAACGGGAATTGACTAAATTGGAATTGACAAAGTGAGAAGTTGGAAATCTCTCACGTTTGAATACGTGTGTGGATTAAATTCATGTGTGAAAAGGATGAAAGTGCAAAACTGTGCATGAAATGTGCTTAAGAGTGCATTAGATTGCTACATGAAGGTAAACAGATTGTATGTTACACCAACAATAAACTGGTCAATAGTTACGTCTCCTTTCTCACTTTGTCAATTCCCACTTCCCAACATTGACCAAACGGGAATTGACTAAATTGGAAGTGAGAAGTTGGAAATCTCTCACGTTTGAATACGTGTGTGGATTAAATTCAGTGTGAAAAGGATCAAAGTGCAAAACTGTACATGAAATGTGCTTGAGAGTGCATTAGATTGCTACATGAAGATAAACTACACCAACAATAAACTGGTCAATAGTTACGTCTCCTTCAGAGTAGGCTTTCTTGAGCATGGCCAAGCGTTCATCAACAGCTGCATAAAGTGAGAAATAACAAAGTGACAATTGACAAAATGAACTTGGCCAAGTGGGAATTGACAATGTGGGAGTTGGCCATATGGGAATGAGCCCATGCAATGACCAAAATATGGCGGTACTGCATATCACTCTCTATTAAATTTTATCTAATCAAGGACATGAAAATATTCAGATTGTGTACATCAACAATATTTGGTATTGGTGATGTAATGTATGTCGTAATTATAGTAACTCTACTCTTGGCTATATCAAAAGAGAGAGAGAGAGAATAGAAGCTCGACCTTGATGCATTTTGGGTAGTCATAGTACAAGGAATGAGCTACTGCACTTAGTTTTACATTCCTGGTCTAATAAACGAATCATTCCACTTCACTATATACGCTAAGAGACGCATGGAAGCAAAAAACTTTACGTGTTCAGCTCTGTATCGCGATTATACAGTTAACGTCTTTAACAATTACTTGTGCAAGGTTATTTTTACGCCCTTGAATAGATGTATAAAGTATAAGTCATACCAATGTACGTAAACTTCATTGATATACAGTATTGGCAAAACAGGTACTAGCTGAATAACATCCGGTCCAGATAATTTCTAACCCTATATCGCGTGCTTGAGCGTCCGCGGTGGAATAGTATAAAACGAGCTGTCCTTCGATACTTGCACCAGTCGTCTATGCGCATTCTCTGGTGACTGCAAACGTTGTTCCTATTTTCTCATCAATTTGAGTTAATATTTGCGCCTTGGTTTGCAAGCGATCGCGATGTCACGACCGACAGGAAAACCGGATACTTCTACTCTCGACCTCTACGGTCAGACGTATGAGCAAATAGTCCAGCAAGTACTCGGCGGTCAACATGCCAATTTTCAGCTGGTGAACCCGCAGGAGGACTGGACATTTACGCCAGCCCCCGCCGGCTTCATTGACCCCGCAGTCTACCGATTTGTCGGGCAGCTGCCGATTTTCTCCGCCACGGGCACCTACCAACCTGGGGGAAACGATATGCACCAGGCTTACCTCCAAGTTCTGAGTCTGTGGAACGCCCTCGGAAAAGGCATCAACGAAGACCAAATAAGGGAAGCGAATGACCGTGTGACGACTACGCGCAATAAGCTGGTCCAGGATCAACAGCAGGCCGATCAAGGCTTCCTGCAGTACAAGAGCACGGTACCAGCGGGCATACCAGCAAAAGCCTACGATGACTATATTATGGAGTTCTGGAAGGGCACTCTTGATGACGACAAGCTCGTTTACAACAAAGCCTTAGAGACGCTGGCCCTTATCGTCGGCCAGAAAAATCCCGGTCTCAAGGCCGCAATTGACGCCGCTACGCCACCGGAAGACCCCACTACCTCCAAGCCAGGCTTTCTGAAAGTTCAGCTTGGGACCACGATCGGAATACGACCAGCCTACATCTTTGACGATCCAAAAGCGTGGGCGGATCGAATAGTTGCTGAGGGCGGCGGGACTATGCTGAAGATCCAACTTTCGGCAGCTAGCCATTCAAGTTCCCTTGAGCAATCTTGGGCGGGTGGGAGTGCAGGCTTGGATTTTGGGTTTTTTGAAATTTACGGTGCCCGCGGGGGATGGCAGAGGTTGGATCTGGCCTCGGAAGATAAATCCGTGGAAGTTAACATCACCGTCAAGGCGTTCAACTTGTTTGAGGTCGGACCCGACTCGGCGTGGTACAACTCCGGTTTACTGAGCAGGTTGGCCACGCAGGACGACTGGAATCCACCCTTCTCTACGCACGGCGGGGACGGCACGAAGCCCGTTTTCGGCAAAGGTGGCGTGCTTCCGCTGGTTCTAACCGGTATTATCGCAGGGTATCAGCCTTCTATCGATATACGGATGAGCGACGAGACCTTCAGTAAATACAGGCAGCACTGGGACGCCGCCGGTGGAGTGCGTATTGGCCCGTTCCGTATTGGGGGCAGTGGCGGCCACACAGAAGAAAAAATCAAGAAGACTTCTAATAAAAATGTGTTCCACGTTGAATCCAACGCCACCTATCCCTTTATCATGGGGATCACTGTGGCCAACCCAGGAATGTAAAAACTGATTGCCACGGCAAGTGTAGCGATGCCGAATTAGATGTTTGTAGTTTTCTGACTCTAATCATAAGTTACAACCTTTGGCTGTTCTGAATGTAGGAATTTTTTTTTGACAATATGCATGGTTAGTTGCTGTACTCAATGATTCACTGGAAGGTTTTTTTTGTAGACAGTTATGTGATTGCTTGATATCGCAATGGACAGGTAGTTTCCCTGTTTATGTAGCCTCGTACCCAGGTCTTCCCCGCACTCGCGAAAATAAACGGGGAAAAGTACTTTTGGGTACAAGGCTACTGTTTATGTGCATCCAGCTAGGATAGGCTGACTGCACGTCATGTATAAGGTGATTGTGTAAGGGTTGGTAAAATGTTTGGGGTGAAGCATATGATTGTACTTTTAAATTAGTAAGAGTAAAATGTTTGGGGTGAAGCATTTGTATTAGTAAGAGTTTCATGTTTGTAGAAATGGGGTGGCTAACTATACGTATTGCTAGCTATTGAGTAGATTATATTATCATTAAAAATGGGCCAGGGAGCTTCAAAGACAATGAGATTAATTTGTCAATGATTTTTTCAGCCCTCTAAATGCTGCCTATACACCACTATAACAATTGTGCATATAATTAACGACACCCTCTTGAAACAGTTTAAATTGGAACTCTCTTCAGCTTCAGGGCCAATCTGCTATCAATATGACTTGCATAATTTCACCACATAGCTATCATATCGAAGTGTCTGAGACACGCCTAGTACAAAACTAGCTACTCAGTAACAAACCATGCCAGGCCTATGCAATGGCAATATCAGCTGGATATAGCCTTTATACCACTATAGCTACATTTAGTGCATCAATACCAGCCAGGAGAGCAAGATGGCCCTCATTGGTAGTGGTTGGAAGTGATCGGGAGGTACTGTCATTAGCAATATAGGACACATTTACAACTGTATGTCTGAGTGAAGTCATTGAAAACAGGAGAGTGTCCAATGCGCTTCTTTATATAGATGTTCAAAGTATCCTTCTTTGAAAACCGTCGCCTTTAAGCATGTACCTGAAAGTTTGCGATTTGTTCAAGGTGGCCATTTATTTCCTAAGTTTAAGGCCTCACATCTAGCTACTATAGATGCTAGATGCTTTATCCTTAAGCAACCTTTCTCTAAGCCTTCCTACCACCCCCCCCCCTCCCACACACACAGAGATCCTGGGTAGGAGGTGGTTTCTCCAAAATTTATGGCCTAGAGCAAAAGCTCTTAGCTATCCTCTCGCAACTGTCATCAAACAGTTTCAGCAGTGTAGCTAGTCAGTACAAAATATAAGAGCCTTATGAACACTGTCAAATATGCTCCCACATCTATAGTGGCTAGATACTTGTGCAGATGAATTTTATAGCATTGTTTCCTAAAGACTAGCTAGATATATATAATATTGTTATGTACCAAGATGTATTCATCACTGAAACGCCATATATATGTAATAACTTATGTAGTAATGAACTATAACACCATGCATCTTATGTCATGCATGCTTTGTGTTCAAGAGACAAGGCGTCTTTGTTTGGATGTAACCATGTGCTTTGAGTTTTGAGGTAGTTGTAGAGTTTTTCAGAATGATACAGTTTTGCGATCCTATTCGATTGAAACTCGGGAGATCCCTTTGGGGGCTTGTCCGGGATTATTGCTCACTTTCGAGTAACCGAGGACTGTACCAACAATTGTTCCCAGGCATGCAGACAACCTTAAAACGCAACCTGGAAGCTGTCCGAGCTCTGACACGTCCCTGGCTGTTAAGTGGGTGGGCAGTGTATGCAGTCCTGAGTTGAACAAGCAGCTCAGGGTCTCAACAGGCACTGTGTAGCCGTAGCGGTGCGGGGACGGCAGGTGAGGAAGACAGAGCGATGGCGAATGAGGCACTGCAGACACAGCTGGATGCCTTGTGTGTTGAGAAGCAGCGGCTCGAGGCTGAGAATGCTAAGCTGAGAGATGGCAACCCAGAAGGGGCTGCACACCAGGACAGAGGTGGAGGTGAAGGAGCTTCTAGAGGAGAAGCAGCGTGCCCACCAAGACATGGAGCACCTGAGGGAACTCTATGAGCAAGCTCTTCGAGACCTACAGGAGAAGAACGGTGAAGCATCAAGTTGGCAACAGAAGGTCGCCGCCCTTCAGGAGTAAGTAGGAGAGGAGGTGGAGCATTGCCGATCTCTGGCGGCATACGAAGAGTGACAGAGTCAGTGCAGGGAATTGGAGGTGCATTGTAAGTGGGAAGCGCGGGTTGTGCAAGGGAGAAGGGACATGGAGCTTGACCGATATCGTGCAGTCGAAGCGGAGCGCAGTAAGTGGGAGGCTAGAGAAGAGAGGCTCGTGAGACAGCTCGAGCAACTAAAGGAACGGTCGGAGTACAGAGTCACTGAAGGCGAAAGTGAGGGGTGAGGAAGCCCCGCCCAAGTCACGGGCTGGGTGCGGAGATGCTGTCATAGCCAATCTACCGTGCAATCGTCAATCCAAGCGGCATTATTTGCTCAACAGATGCTTTCCCTCCCCAAGTTCTCCGGTGAAAATCGGGAAATAGATTGGGGAAACGTTTCAAGACTGGATCGAACAATTTGAGCTGGTTACAATCATGTGTGGTTGGAATGGGCAAGCCAAGCTGGTGAACCTGGCCACTCAACCCAAGGGCCAAGTATACGTGTTTTATTGATCCTGTACCTCGCAGCAGTGTACCAGCTATGCTACATTGGTAGCTGAGCTGTCCAAGTGGTTTACTCCAGTTAACAGGCGGACACCCCACTTGGTCCCATTCCCATTGCAATCATGAAGGTACATGTAGAGGGAGTACCCGTGCAGGCCTCATTGGATGCGGGTTCATCTGTGAGTATTATTTCCCTTGACTTCTTGCTCGAGGCCCTAGCTAAGCAGCGCACTGAGGGTCAGTCTCTGATAGAGTAGAAAGAGTCTATGCGAGCACGCCTGCAAAACCCTGGCATGGTCTTGAAGGGCTAAGGTGGCGAGGAGCTCCCGATCAGCCGACGGATCACGTGTTGGATTTCATGAGGTGACTATGCAGTGGAGGCGACCTTGCAAGTGCAGAAAGAAGCACCTGTCCGGCTTCTAATTGGCACGGACCTACAATCTCAGTTGGGATTCCTGTTCCTCCAAATGGATTCAGAACAGGCAGAACCAGCCAAAGATCTACTGCAAGAGAAGGCATGGGAGGTGAGTAATGTGCCCCTAGTGGAGACCGGTCCTGCGGAGTCTCCACTCCTCCCTGCCCCTGTGGTGCATTTGATACAAGCAGCTAGTCTGCCGGCGAGGCATGTGAAGCTGGTGAGAGCTCGTGTCGATATGGAGAGGCAAGATGTTTGAGCCTGCGGACAGCCTGTTGGAGGAGAGAGGATTGGTGATTGACAGCTCACTGACAAAGCCTGCTACAGACAGTGTGTCATCCTAGCCATCCACAACCCAAGTCGTGAACCTGTGCACCTGAAGAAGGGCCAAGTTCTGGGCAAGCTGCAAAAGGGCAAGGTGCTTCCGGTCGATTCTGAAGAACGAGACTCCCATGCGGTTAGAGCAGTGGATGCCAACCAAGTTGGTATTGGAGAGAAGCCTACCTTGCCAGAAGCTGACCTACCCCTTGTAGACCGAACGCAGAACGCAGAAGGTTCTGGGTACACTGCAGCTGAGCCAAACTGACCTGGATGCCCCGGAGAAAGTCCAACTTGAGATGCTCATCACCAAGTATGCCGACGTGTTCGCTCTAGACCATGGTGAATTGGGTTCCACAGACATTGTGACCCACCCCATTGATACTAGTGTCCACCCCCAGTGCACCAACAGCCTCACAGAGTGCCGTTTTTATTGCGAGGGCAGTTAGCCGAGATGGTGGATGAGATGATGAAACGAGGAGTGGTCCAACCTTCCCAAAGCCCGTGGGCGAGCCCGGTGGTTTTGGTTGCCAAGAAAGACAGTAGTACACGTTTCTGTGTAGACTACCGTAAGCTGAATGCGATCACTAAGATGGACGTTTACCCCCTGCCAAGGATTGATGATTCCTTGGACCAATTAGCCCACGCCAAGCATTTTTCAACATTAGATATTTTGACGGGGTACTGGCAGGTGAAGATGGAAGAAGCCTCCCAGGAAAAGACTGCGTTTACTGTTTGCCTGTTCGAGTTTCGAGTCATGCCCTTCAGCCTGTGCAATGTGCCGGCCACCTTCCAGCGACTGATGGAGAATGTCCTGCCAGGCTTGGTGAGGGACCAGTGCATTGTGTATATTGATAACATCTTGGCTATTGGCAAGCACCTGGAGAACCTGCAAAAAGTGTTCGGTAGACTGCATCAGGCCGGGCTGCGACTGAAGCCATCGAAGTGTCGCCTTGCCCAGCAGAGTGTTGAGTACTTGGGATACGTTATGTCTGAGCCAGGCATTGATCCCAAGAAAGTGGACTGTGGAGTCCTTTCCCAGGCCGGCCAATCTCCCATCCCTCAGATCGTTTTTGGGTCTTGCCTCCTACTACCGGAGATTCATCCCTGGTTTTTCCGCAGTGCCCAACCCCTGTACGTGCTGACGAAAAAGAATGTCCCCTTTGAGTGGACGCAGCCCTGCCAAAATGCCTTTGATGAGTTGAAGTGGATGATGACCGAGGCACCAGTACTGGAGTTCCCAGATTTTGAAAGGGAGTTTGTTCCGAAACAGATGCTTCTGGGGCAGGCTTGGGAGCTGTACTTTCCCAAAAGCAAAGAGATGAAACACTAAGGCCCATCGCATTTAACGAAAAGAACTACGACGTCTCAGAGATGGAGGCCCTAGGAGTCGTGTGGGCGGTGAGGCATTTTCGACCCTACCTCTATGGGAATCATTGCGAAGTGATCACAGATCACGAGGCACTGCGAGCCCTGTTGGATACCCCTCAGCCCTCAGGCAAACTTGCATGATGGGGGATGGCATCACAAGAGTTAGATCTCATGATGTCGTACCGGCCAGGGAGAAAGAATGAGAAGGCTGATGCTTTATCCTGCCACCCACTGTCACAAACCAGTGCTCAGCGCAAGATCAGTTGTGGAGTTGCCAACTCGCAGACCCAGAGCTATCAGAGGTGATTAAGTACCTGGGGGACGGACTTCCATCCACTGACGAGAAGAAAGCCCGCCTTATAGTCCTGAATAAGCCCCAGTATGCAATTGTGCATAAAACCTTGCACAGGGTCGCACCCGACAAGATACTACGAATTGTCCCACCTCAAGTAGATTTGAGGAAACTTTTGACGAAGTCCACGGAGGAGTGTTCAGCGGCCACCTACGGGAAGCCAAAATCCATGGAATGCTCGGTAAGCATTACTGGTGGCCCAACATGCGTGCTGATATACTGATGTGGTGCCGAGCATGCCTAACTTGTGCCACTCGTCATGTAGGAAGGGCGGTAAAACCCTTACTGACCTCCATACCCGTAGCAGGTCCACTTGAACATATGAGGGTAGATGTTCTGCAGTTACCCCAGTCACACCAGGGCAACAAATGTGCCATAGTTTTCATTGACTATTTGACCAAGTGGCCAGAGGTGTTTGCTACTAAACACCAGACTGCCCTCACAATTGCTCGATTACTGGTGGAGCAGATTGTTGTTCGGCATGGGGTACCCGCAGAGTTATTGTCTGAATGAGGAGCCACTTTCCTATCCCGTCTGATGGAGGAGGTACATTCCCTAATGGGAATCCATAAGGTCAACAACGCCCCTGCTTACCAGCCTCAGACAGACGGTGTTGTGGAGAGATTCGATCATACTCTCCAGAATATGTTAGCCAAGACAGTAGAACCAGGAGGTCGCGATTGGGACACCAGATTGCCTTATGTTCTGTTTGCGTATAGAGCCAGTTTGCAACAGTTAACCGCGGAGTCCCCCTTCTTCCTGCTGTATATATGGGAGGGATCCTCATCTCCCCACAGAAGCTGCTTTGTCATCACCACAAGAGCGCTATCCCATTGACCTTGATGACTACAAGTCTGAAGTCATGACTAAGCTGTCCGATGCATGGGAATTAGTCCGGAAAAATATCCAGAAAGCTCAGGGCCAGCAGAAGAGACAGTGATTATCTCGACTTTCCCAGTTCAAGGCTAGTGATCATGTATTTGTGTATATGCCTGCTGCTAAGTCTAACCGGATAGTTGCCACTCATGAAAACGGAGTGGAAGTCTGTCCAGTTGACAAACCTCAGTCAACACCAATCAGAGTTGCTCTCAATCGAGTTCGTCCTTGTCCTACTCAAGTTGCGGATAAATTTCTGGCCATCAGGTGCAAAGCAGAAGGCCCAGAGTCGGTCTCCTCATGAGGATGATTCCATCTGAGTCCCAATCCAGGAGTGCCGAGCTGCCTGTTCAGGCTGAGTCTCCTGGAATCTGGACCAACAGGTTGAGGACACCACGGCCGAGGACATCCATGCTTCAACCGGAGGACGTGTAATACAGATTCTGAACTTTGAACTTATGTAGTAATGGACTATGACATCATCTTATGTCATGCATGCTTTGTGTTCAAGAGACAAGGTGCCTTTGTTTGGATGTAACCATGTGCTTTTGAGTTTTGAGTTAGTTGTAGAGTTTTTCAGCATAATACAGTTTTGTGTTCCTATTCGATTGAACCTCGGGAGATCCCTTACCTATATAGTCCTTTTGCCCCGATCTGTTCATCATCCAATGACTATGTACGTATAGTCTTGTGCACAGAACTGTTTGCTATTCAAGGGACTGATGTCATGAGTCCACTAGCTAGTCTTCTGAAATATGTGAAAAACATTACCAGTAAGTGGCACTAAACCAAGCCGACATAGACCGCTAAGTTTATTCACCATCCCCAAATTTTCTTGGAAGAGAGATTTCATTTGGCAATTGTCCCCCTTGCTGGGGGACCTTCCAATTAATGAGTGTCATGAGTAAGGGAATAGTACTGTCTAGTCTCATTCAAGGCTGTTACAGTAACAGGGCTCAGCAAAGTAGCTAGAGTCTATACCATTGCAGTTCATCTCCATAGAGTTCAGAGGTGTTTCCCCATAGAGCTATGGTTTCACTTGGCAATGCAATAGTCAGTCTTTCAGCCACTGAGCCACTCCCAAGCCACATCAGAGAAGACACTTGAAAGAATCTTTTCTGGCTACGGGCAGTTGTAGATTCCCATAATAGGTATAGAGTTATGCAAAAAGTAATTTGAGCTTAGCTATTTGGATGGCTGCCTGTTCCTGCATATATGGGAACTCCCATAATCCTGGGAATACCCGTACCTGAACAAAGGTTTGTGGGAAACATTATGAGTGTTACTAGTAGCAAACTTGTGAGGGGATTCACTGCATTACATCAGCTATAATTGTTCAATTAAAATGTTTCAGATAGTAATGTGTACATAATTGCATGGCTGTGTATAGTATCCTACTGTTGTATTAGATAAAGAACTAACTCTAAAACTCTGGTACAGCACAGCCTGCTGAGTGAGCACTGTTAAATTAAGTACTGTCTGCTGGGTGACTGAGTGTACAGATTCAAAGAAGTTATTTTTCGCAAGACCAGCCCCTGGAAACTGACAAGTAAGTCATGCAGTGGTAATTATATGAGTGTGTGGACGGGGTGGACAGGGAAGGCGACTAAAGTTATGCCATTGTGATTCTTACGTGACAAGTAGGGCTTCTCCGCCTTCAGTTTCTGTGAGTATATAGCTACATGTACAGCTGTCTGTGTTCTGAGTGAGGGGAATAGCTATAAGACGCTGTTTTGATTACCACTCGAGAACTTTATATTATCACTGACGCATTACATGGATGGTACATAACTACAGAATGTGTCATAACAGCATGTATCATTGGTGAAGCAATGTCGTGACAGTAACAATTATCTCTTTCTGGTGTGATTTGAAATGAGTAAAATCAAACAATGCGTATGTGTAGCTAACCATTTTCTGAGTGAGCTGCCAGGGAATGGCCAGAAGAGGTGGCATCTTAAGTGCTATTGATGTACTTGTCACCAGACCAGATTTGACCTTCTACCCTTCAATTTTTATTCTTTGCTTGTTTACAGGGAAAGGCTGTTGGTTTGTCGTGGCGCTATCTTTTTTTTGTCCAGGGAACATGAAAGCAAAAATAATACTCTTATAGCTACCCGTTAAGCCCAGTAGCTATCATAGCTCTTTACCTGGCACACTTGCATTGATGTGTGTTGTACCAAACCATGTGTGCGTGTGCGTGTGCGTGTGCGTGTGCGTGTGCGTGTGCGTGTGCGTGTGCGTGTGCGTGTGCGTGTGCGCGTGTGCGTGTGCGTGTGCGTGTGCGTGTGCGTGTGCGTGTGCGTGTGCGTGTGCGTGTGCGTGTGCGTGTGCGTGTGCGTGTGCGTGTGCGTGTGCGTGTGCGTGTGCGTGTGCGTGTGCGTGTGCGCGTGCGTGTGCGCGTGCGCGTGCGCGTGCGCGTGCGCGTGCGTATGCGAGGGTGTGTGTGTGTGTGCGCGCGTGTGTGTGTGTGTGCGTGTGCGTGTGTGTTTGTGTTTGTGTGTGTGTGTGTGTGTGTGTACGAGTGTGTGCGGTTGTGTAACTTAGGCACTGCAAATTGTCTACAATCATACTGCACTGCTGGAAAGTATTGGGAAGGCATTACTAGTGCTAGCATTGTAAAGGCCAAGTATTGATAGGATTTTAGATGCCATAATACAATGATTATTGCATGTATTTCTTGTGATAGAAGCTGCTGCAGCTGAGTCATGGAACAGTCATGGGTATTAATTTTGATGTTACTTTTTTTGCTAGAATTTATGATGTGTAAAATAACATAATTTACTGTTTACACCCCGACATAAATAAACCTATACAGCCATAGCTCAAGTTAAAGACTGTACTATGTGTATAGATTGTGGATATTTGCTTGGTGAGACTATATTCAGAACAATCTTTACTATTAATCAACAAACTTAAACTGCTATGTTTTAGTCCAAATCTTAACCAAGCATATAAAACTCAGACACTTACCAGCATAGTCAGTCACTGCACACTGCAAAAATAAAGTGGTTGGTTTTACCCACATAAGGTCACCTCAGTTGCAGCTCCAGTATACCAGAGAATGCTCAGTTACTCGCGTGCAGTGCAATAAGATTACTTTCCTCAAAAGCCAAGCTAGATCAGCTTTTTTAGGTGCATGGGATAGAAATGGATTGGTACAAAATATGCGTTGCTAATGGTCTTTCCTTCCTTTAGAAATTCGAGCCTAAATAGGGTGGTAAAGTGATCCACTTGTTTACATTGTTTTGTACATGTACACTGCAACTGAGATATCCCTAGCTGGTTTAAAGCAACCTTTTAGGTTTTGCAGTGCGTAAATTATAGGAGCCATAAAGGTATTATGTTGGGCAAATAATGTAATTGATCTACCTGTATGCACATTTTTTGGTAGTGAACTTGCAACTGAGATACCCCCAGCTGGATTAAGTGACCCTTTTGTTTTTGCAGTGTGATGACTCACGTGGAATGTGTTCTCTCTTCGCAATAAAGCAAACTGTAGTGCAGTGCTTTGGATATATTTGATTTTGATATACTGAGATGAGGTGCAGTGAATCAATTTAGAACACTATTAGATTGTTATCATTGTGGATTGAAGAAAATTTAAGCATACACTCTTTTCAGATGAAATTCAACTCTATATTGACTAATGCCACGTGTCATGAGTATTTAGCTAAACAAGCAATAAAGCAAGTAATATAGCTTGTGATGCAATCACAAAAAGTGTCATTGAATTGTGAGTTACTGTAGTGACCTCAGCCCCACATCATCTCATCACAGCATTCTCAACCATACCCAATTGGTTTCTATACTTTATAGATGTATTATCATATCTCCCCCACCCCTTAGCATCACAAACTTTTAGACAGTGCTATAGGAGAAAAATATTATGAAAATAAAACAACTTGCGTACTCAATCAAATTGAGTCAAATACAGTTAGGGCAATAACAGTTTGAAACTTTAAGTTTCAAACTGTTATTATGCCCTTGATCAGTAAGGTAATACTAAAGAGAAAAAATGTAGCCAGCTATTAATTCTTTTGGTGATGACCGATCACATGTTCATGTCTTTTTTTACTTTTCTACAGAGGAAAGCAATGTCTTTGGAGATCCACCCGAGCCTGCTGTCGAGCATATATCATAGGTTTACTTTGTACACCAATTCTTTCTTTCTCTTGCGGGTTCCACTGATGATCAATGGGCAAACTTGTGCAATTGGCTGCTCAGAGGGAATGCTCACCCTCAACTCCCGCTATCCCAGCCTCGGAATTACGTTTGCCTCCCTCATTGATGATGTGAACGACGTGGCAAAGAAGTATGGTATCTCTGAAGTAACCAAGTACTGGATTGAAGATGTTCCTCTTTTCAAGCTAGAGTACTCCTCGGCAGATGGAATGAAGAAGTTCATTCACTCAGCTGAAATGGTACAAAGTGAAATAGCTACAAAAATCTCAGCACGGATTGCTGTAGCTTCTGGTTTCACTAGTTCCCACCAATTCAACCGTCTTCCTGTGATGGCTCATACAGAAGTCTTCCTAATATCCCCTGAGCTGGCTGGTAAAGATGCAGACCTGAAGCTGGTAACTTTAGAGAACCTCTCAGCCTGTCTTGCCAAGCAAATGGAGAGTGAGGTGTTCAACTTTGGGGACGTTTTTAGACGATACAGGATCAAAGGTGCCTATTAATTAAAACTAATTGTAAAGATTTATATCTTATTATGTATGTTATAACTTTATTCAGGATATCTAACATCGCATCAGCTGCTTGAAGAGCTCAATGAAATTGTGGAGTGGTACCATCTTGGAATCCGCTTAGGTATCACTGAAGCAGATTTGAATGGTATCAAGCTCGAAAATGATGACGTGAAAGGCTGCAGATCCAAGATGCTTTCCACATGGCTTGAAAAGAGCCCTCAGCCCACATGAGCTACCATCATCAATGCACTCACCAGCATTGGAAGGAGAAGCTTGGCATACAAAATGGCCTGGAAGTATGGTATGCATGAATCTGTGTATTTACTTCTTGTTTTGTGCTGTACACTAATAATTTTGTGCCTCTACGTAGGTATCCCAGTAGCAAGTTTAACAGAGACAAAGCAAGTTTCAATGCCAGTTCCTACTCCAGAGAAGGTAATTTTTACAAGATAGGGTGATTTATGTATAGCTATCAGACATTAAACCTTTTTTGACACAGATGAGTGATTCCAATCAGCAGAAGCTCAAAAGTGAAGTACAAGAGCTGCAGAGCAGCATAGAGTCAAAGGACATGGAATTGCTGGTCAGCAAACAGACAGCAACTGAAGCACAGAATGCAAGATATATTGCCAGAGGGAGACTTGAAAAAGTTGGAGAGCAAGCTGTGGAAACCCAAACAAAAGTAACACAGCTGCTCAAGAAATCATCTGATACCTGGGATCAATTGGAGCTCAAACAAAAAACCCTGAAAGTATTTCAGAAGCTTCCAGAAAGTGAAAAGGCAGAGTTGCAAGGAGTCATTGACCACACAAACCAGGAGATACAGAAGCTCCAAGAAGAACTTGAAATAATCCAGGCTGAACTAGAATCGGAAAAGAAAAAGGCTTGTTCTCTTCCTGATCAGCTCTCGCAGGCAAACAAAGAGCTAGCTGAAAAATCTGCAAGAGTTCAGGAGCTGGAGTGGGTACGCCAGGAATTGGACACTTTGCTGGAACTTAAGAGAAAGAGGGTTGATCAGCTGCTGATGCAAGTGGCTGCTGCTTCGAATTTACAACAGTACAACATGAAAATGAAGGTGATAAAAATATTAACTTTTGGTATATCAGATGTTAATTTATACATATATATTTTTATACAGCATCAGCTTGTCACAATCAAAATGGAGTTAGAGGCAAAAATAGCAGAGGTGGCCAATCTCAAGCAGACTGTTGCTTACCAAGATGCAGAAGTCCAGCGTCTGTCTGCTAAACTCCGGAGCAAAGAAGCCCTCCTACATGTACAAATATTGCTCATGCAACTCTCTCAGGCAACAAAACCTGACCACACCCAGGAGCTGAAATCGATGGGAGAGCTACAGAGGCTGACAGAGAAGGTCTCAGAGCTGAGGGTGAAGTTGCTTTATGCAGAAGATGCGAAACAGGAGGCACAGAGGCAGATGGAGGCTGCTGAGCTGAAGAGCAGGCTGCTACAAGAGATTGTGAGGGAATACAGGCAAAACCCACCTCCTGTTCCACCAAGGCAATTACAAAGGCTAGCACCAAAACTACAGGAAAGCAGAAATCCCCCACCACCTGTTCCACCAAAGCAATTACAAAGGCAAGCGCCAAAACTACAGGAAAGCAAGCAAGCCCCACCTCCTGTTCCACCAAGGCAATTACAGGAAAGCAGGCTAGCACCGGAACTACAGGAAAGCAGGAATAACCCACCTCCAGTTCCACCAAAGCGATTACAAAATCTTGAGCCAGAATTACAGGAAAGCAGGCAAACCTCACTTTCTGTAACACCAAAACAATCACGGAAGCCAGTAAGCAAAAGTATAGCTTAGATGGCTGAGAGCTATATTGTTATTCTTGGTAATGCATTGGAGTAAGAAAGGGTTTTTGTTTACACACATGCATGGTATTCCATTAGTATTGATATTAATAATGGAATTCCATGCATGTGTCGAGAATATCAATGCTATCCTTGGCTAAGCATGTTAATTAAAAATTCTTCTTGAGCATATTACTACATATTATGGGACAAATCCAGTAATTTTAGTCTATGGAAAATGGGCAGGCTTTATTCAGTTTATATAGCTGCATGATGCAGGCTCATTTAACTGGATAAATACTGATGGATTGATTCAATATTGCAGTCTAAGTACTTATAATACACGCCAACAAGCTAGTGAGTAGGGTTTATTATCAGAACACACTTCATGCGAGGTAGATAAGCATGTAAAGTACACAGGAGCCACATATTCACAGTGTACAAAAATGCAGCTATATTATGTATATAATGCTCACTCGATCCATTGCAGTTACCACATCCTAGAAAAGATTCGTGGGAATACAGAACATTCACCCAGAATTCTGCTGAAATTGTTGACACACTGGCTCATATGATGGTAGCTGCCAAAATTGCAAGCAAATTGAATGCGGCCGGCATAATAGGCGACTCAATCACTAAGCATGTATACAATTATGGTCCTTGGATTACAGAGAGATTCAGGCTTCAACACATCATTGCAGCTCTAAAGGACAAGATTCACCTAGATGCACAAAAGTATTACTACTTTCGTGACGTTATTCTTTCACTTGGTGCTGATGCAGACACAGCTCTTCCCTTCTTGCCAGAAAATGATAAATCGATTTTAATAAATTACTGAATTGTTATTTAAATTTCTAGATGGATTTGCGATGAAGCTTATTTATTAATATTATCTCACCCTGCTGGTGTGTGCATACTCAAATCACAGATCCAACAATCTATAAGTCTGCAACAAGGAAAGCTAGGTCTCTCTTTGAAGACCAAGGTCAGTCACATACAGTGCTCCTGACATAAAGAGTACATTTTGAAAATATTACATATTCTGCTCTATCTCCTTCAATGTTTGCAGTCAAGATCTCAAAGTGATATGTATACGTATTCCTACACACATTTACTCACACATGCAAAAACCTTATTAACCCTTTCACCGGTATAGGCCACTTTATTGCCCAAAGAAACAAAATGAAAGCCCATACTTTATATTAATGCCTACTATATAAAAACACCATATAAATTCATATGGGCCTTATGGAAGCAGGTCACTACCAGTGAAAGGGTTTATAATTAGATTAGGCAATACCACAGGAACTTTCAGCCTTGTATGTTCATCTGCTTGAAAAACATGTTTTGGCCTGAAAAGGAAGTGTTGTGAGCTAGATTTCGCTTTTTTCAGTTTAACCCTTTCACCCGTAGAGACCTGCTTCCATAAGGCCCCTAATAATTTATGCGGTGTTTTTATATCAGGCGTTAATATTAAGTATGGGCTTTCGTTTTGTTTCTTTGGCCAGTACAGTGGCCTGTACCGGTGAAAGGGTTAATGTAGTAAACCTTATGTACTACGGTTGACCCAGCTTTTAAGTGCAGACTCCAAGTAGCTAGATTAAAAGTTATAGGCAAACGTCAGATTCTTGGGTGCCAAAACGCTTACTATTAGGCACGATTTGGTTGCAGCCCTGAAAGTTAAGAGCTAACTTTTTAACACGTAATAACACCTATATTAAAGAAATAGCGTTAAAAAATTTAGAGTTCATTATCCTTCTGTAAACGGAGATATAAGCAATTATTGTTAAGAATTAGCCAAAAAACATCCACAATTTATCATGGTCTTCCATCACTCTGTACTTAAGAAGTGGTGATGAAAACATCATAACTGGATCATGTAAAGACTCCTGTTCTATATTTTGGCTCTAAAAGTGAGCTTGAAAGGTGACTTGTGGCTTCTAATATCATTAAAACACATTTTTTATTTACTGAGTCATGGCAGACTTGAGCTTTTTTTCATTTTTTGGCAAATTTTAAACAATAATCACACTTATCATCTCAAGTTATCAATGGTCTATAGACTTTAAACTTTCAATACACAGCATAGATGCTGCTAGCCACCCTTAACTCCCAGATTTGTAGACAAATATTGTGTTTATGCGCCCAAAAATGTGCCGTTTGCCTGTAACCTTTTATCGGCTTGGAGTATGTCCAGCTAAAAATTGAAGATTTAATTCCTAATGGTTCTCCTCGTTTAAGCCAAAACGTATTTTTCAACCAGGTGAATGTACAAGGCTTTAAATTTCTGTGATTTCGCCTAATCTAATTAAAATTCACACATGTGCACAAATGCATACCACTGTTGAGACCTTAAATATAAACCACATAGGAGATAGAGAAGAATATGTGATTTTTTTTTGAAATGTACTCTCTGTGTCAGAATCAGAAGCTCTAGCTGTATCTATATTTTTCACCATGATCGAGATACTTATAAGAAATACTAATACCTAGCTCACACATGGTATAAAGATAGTTTTATTATGCAGGATCCTGCCTGTATACACGTATTAGTTATAATACGTCCAGGAGGGGTGTTGTTGATTTATAAGCACAAAGCCCAAGGGCTGAGTGCTTATCAATCAACAAAATTCTGACTGGGCATGTTTTAATTGATTTCACTGTACGAGCCTGCAGCTGCCAGTGCTTATGCTCTGTTACATAAGAATACTCTACAGCTTTTTTTACACCTGGAAATGTGGCAAAAAGCAAGCACTTTGATCACTATCAGACACGATTTAGATTTCAACGTTAGTGTCGAGATTAGTAATCGCTTAATTAACACTATAAATCGTGAGACAAACAGACACACCGACAGAGCCAATCACTGCCGCATACATGCAGGGTAAATACAGGATACAAAATATATACAGCGATACCGAAGTATAAACAAAATGCAAAGTACTGCTCTCTAGATGTGACACATTTTCCACGCAACTTCACATCCAGAGATCCTGATTGTGTGCACGCATGTATGCTATGAAATTGAAAAGCCTACCAGTTTTGGAAGAAGAGATACATTGTCAAGACTTCGTAGTTACTGACTCGATATTTCGTAGCTGCTGTTACAGCACGTTGTGGTACAATAGTGAAGACTGTACTTATGCCAAGACTGTACATGTTATAGTTAAACCACCCACTAGACGCATTTACCTGGAACTGTCCGAGTGTATTGATGGTAAATGCGTCTAGGGGGTGGTTTAGCTGGTTTGTAGCATGACAGCCATACACATCAAAGGCACCGTGACAGCTGCAACAGCTGCCGTGTTCTAACTTCCCTAATTGTTGTGTTCTAACTACCACTAATTAGAAATTAGAACACACCTGGCAGTTAGAACACTTCTACACTATTATATAAACTGTAGGTGGTACCTTTGATTTGTATGGCTGCCATGCTACAAGTGCATATATATAGCTAATGGAAAGTATCCAGGTGCTCACACATATGGGCATTGCTTCCACTGTTTGTGCATACTTAAAAATTCATAGCCTGCTTAGTCTACACCATGAAAGTTGTTAGTCTAAACCATGAAAGTTGACAGACCTAAGCTCTACAGGAAGTTGGATGTGCATGATTGCTACCACTAACACCTATCTGAGGCAGCTGTGGTGCTAGCTACTGCTAGTGCACATGTAGCAAAGAGACAGCTGTGGTTATCACTGGGATCACTTTTTAATCTGAGTGGTTTTCTGTAGTGATCATGTGTAAAGGGTGTGAGTACAGCAGTTCGTACACTGAGTCATCTGAGTTTTGCACGGTGCTATAGCTAGCTGTAAGATTGTGTAGCTACAGTGGGTACTGTTATTGCAATCTAGAATAGATAGTTATTTAATCTCACTCCGGAAGCTGCCCGCTTTACTAGTTTCACCAAAACACACACACTACCACCTACAGGGCATGTGGCTGGGCAAAAGCAGGTCCCTTATAGAATGAAATGGTTGCAGGCCAGTAATACACCGGAAAAAATGTACAGAGGAGCTACTGTCTCCCATGGCAAGATGGCCTACTTCAACAGTGAGAGCTCAACTAGTGTGTACTGCTACTGTAACAACACACAACAACAACTATGGTCGCAGCTACCACACTGCCATAGCATGGACTCTGCCCTAGTGATGGTAGAAGGAATCCTTACCACTGTTGGGGGGAGGGATCAACATCGGCAGCCTACTGCCTCCCTAACCAGCCTTACTGACGTGGGCAAGGAGAGGAAGTGGGTGGAACTATTCCCACAGATGCCCACAGCACGCTACTTGCTTACCGCAGTGTGCACGGAGAGGAATGTAATAGCCGCCGGGGGGTATGGTGGTGATGGCATACTGACTACAGTTGAAATTCTGGACACTAAGTTACAGCAGTGGTTCTCAGCCATTTCTCTCCCATATCCAATGTACTCAGCTTCAATTACAGTTTGTGAAGACTCACTTTACCTGCTAGGTGGCTATGATCTCGACGGGCGAACTCGATCAGTACTCACCTGTTCCATCCCCGACCTCCTACATGAACAGCAAGTATCAGCCTATCGACCTGCAGTGTGGCATCGAGCCAGTGACACTCCTTACTATGGATCTACAGCGGTTAATGTCGGAGACCAGCTACTAGCTATTGGTGGGTGTAAAGATATATTTAATGAGTACACTTCAGCTATTGTTGCCTACGATACTACCTTTGACTTTTGGAAAGGCATGGCACGCATGACTACACCTCGGAGCTGCCCACTAGTGGCTCTGTTACCTAATAAGGAACTAATTGTAGCCGGAGGGTTCGAAGGAGCAAAGACAGTAGAAATAGGCAAAATTTACTGAAATGTTTATATCTAGTTTTGGCATTGTTCATTGTTTTTGTTTTATCAGTACTGTATATGTATATACTTCTTTCTATTGTACTCTGTGGAAATATTTCAGGCAGAAACTAATTTTTCACCACAAATGTCCATGCACGACTATACATATACAGTATACATAGTACTTAGCTTGGCCACTTACCTTGCTTTGGTGATTAATCCTGGCAAATGCACGACTCAGACATAGGCAGCAAATGAACAAATAATGCTGTCTAGGCTTAACCCATTGTTAGCATTGTACATTGTAGAAAATGTATTTACCTAATTTTTCTAAGGAAAGGTGACAGAGAAAAGGGTGGGAGAAAGAAGTGACCTTGAATCAGCTACATGTAGGAAGCTGCTACAGTTGCTAGCAGGTAAAAAAGCTGAACCAAACATCTGCTTAATTTGAGGTGCATGTGAAGGGCAGTCCCATCTCATTGACCTCGACTAATGGTATCCTTTAACAAGGTATCTAGAACAGAGGCCATGCACAGAACCGACAAACAGAAAACAGAAACTGATTCTGAAAATTTGTGCATTCATGTGCACACTTTTCCTCATTGTCATCATAGTTTCTACTTCATGCTATATATGCTTCACCCAGCTATATACACCCTGCATATAACTAGTACAATGTCATGATAAAGTTTTTAGTATACAGAAATTAGTTTCAAATCATCAGTTCTTAATCCCGGTGAAGTTGATGAATACATACAATAAATATATTTAAAGTGATCTAATTATTGCTGTTGTAAGTTCAATGATCAGCAAACGTTAGTATCCATTTCAATACAATCCTGAAATCGGCATAATAGTTGCCTTACATTAACCAAAGGAACTTTTGTTCCCTGTACATGCATGTCTTAGATCTAATCAAGCTGGGTATAGAAAAGTTGTGATGGCGAGCTTTTAATTATTAATCCTGTGATTAAAAAACAATATCAAACTACAAAATTATTGTTACAGAAATAGCATGATAAAGATGCGATATTACTCTATTTCTACATACAACTTGCTGACCAATATTCCCAAAAGGGGTTCATATTGACAATTTAAAAGAACTATATAGCTTGTCAATGAAGCCCTAATTATCAGGAACTATCCTATTAACAGTTGCACCAACAACCGTAGGGAAGTCAGCCATAGACTTCCCCTCAAACGTGCATGTGTCTGGATTAGCTGTATGCTTCCAGTCTGCAGGTGCGGGGGACTCAGTTGTAACAAATGCTTCTGTTATTGGAGTTGGAATACCCGCTCCAAAATTGAAAGGCCCAATGCGAAATCCTCGAGCAGCAACAAAGCGCGCTTCATATTTCTTGAACGTATCTGGGGATGTTTTCACTTTATACGAAATATGATATGCAGCTGTGAACCCACTTAGCATTACATTGAGCAGACCATTTTCGCCAAAGATGTCTGATCTCGTGAATGGTGGATTCCATGAATCACGCTCAGCAAGCGTATGCAAGAAATCCGCTGAATACCAGTGAGGATCAGGCTGGACTGGCACTTTCGAGACAGCTCCAAATGTAATCGAAACTGAAATCTTGTCATTCGGGGCTATATCAAGGCTCTCCCACTCATTACTGGCAGCAAAAACACCGAAAAATGCATCTTGACTTCTTGGAATGATCATCCTACTCATCGGAGCATACTCCGTGGACAAATCGATTGTGAGATTCTGCACAACACCGTTAAACCCAACATCTTTCCCTGTATCGTACCTCTTTTCTTCCCTAGATGTACCATCTCCAGCCATTCTCTTCAGCTCAGAAATCCAATCCTTGCCATTAGCCACCACGTAATTGTCAGAGACTACTGTTCCCGCATTCGTCATCATCCTTACAAAGCCGGGCTTGTCTTCACTTGGACTGCTTGGTTTCTCACTCTCTGTCAGAGCTGATTGATACTCCGTAATCCAGTTGCCCTCAGAACCGATCTGTGGGGTAGTCATCAGCACACTCCTATATTGGGGCAAGAAAGTATACTGACACTTTTCTACCGAAGTAGTACATAGACGCATGTTAGCTTTCATTGCAAAGAGTCTTCAATTCCCACCCAAAGTTCAGCAGAAGTTCCTAAATTGCCGATATTTCGACTAAGGTTATAGTGTAGTCAAAACGTCCGCTATTAAAGAACTTTTGCTGAACTTCGGGTTAGAATTGTAGAGCACTTCATGATGAATTCTACGTACTAGCCAACAAAGTGAATATCTGTGTAATTGCATGTTAACTTTATTGTAGCGACATAATTATGATTAATTTTATAAAACACAATGATGCACTTGATGAACCCCGTTTGATTCCCACATTGTGACTTGTATACTAACTGCTGTAATTTGAAACTATAGGGTAAGTTAAAATTATTATTGTATTTTTTTGGTGGGAACAGCCATTTAATTTAGCAAAAAATGATGACTACAGTCACGCGATTAAGGAAACAGCTGCTTTATTACAGCTTAGTATAAGGAAATGTTATAAAAACACACAATAAGTAAACATGGCTACTAACAAAAAACTGTCACAGCATAGAGGAAATAGCCTCATGATTGCAATCATTTATACAGCAGCTTCCCATGGCACAGGAAGGAAACGTTATGAAAACACACATAAGGTAGCTGCGCCCTAGTAATTGTTGCACAGGCAGTAGGAAGCAAACTGCATGACAATGGCCTACTATACACAAACATTTAAAACCACCCAGCAACCAAAACAACAAATTATTAAGGCATTCTTTTTTTTGCTCATGCAATTTTAAAATTCACTGCATGGGGAATGAGCGCAAGCAAGCTATAATTGCATGTTAAACACTACCTACATGCAACCAAGCATTTACATCTTAGTATGCAACAATTAATTCTGTAATCAGCAGACGTCCAAATTCAGTAAATAAGCAAAGCCGTGTTACCGTATTATGAATAGATTACCAATCAACAGCTCCATATATCCCACTTGCTCTCATACGTTTACTCGTTTACTCGTCACACGCGCAGAACACGAACACACATAACACACGCACTTTGCTATTACAATTCATACTCTTACCTGTACGTGCTGTATAAGTTCTTATCAGTAGATTCATATAGCGGCACCTCTCCACTGGGTTTCGAGGTAGGCATTCGGCTCAAAAACAGATAGGCATTTGGGTCGATGTATCCCAGAGCTGGCTCAGGCCACCACCAATCCAAGTACGGTTGTAGCAGACGGAAATCATCCTCTCTATGAAGCTTCAGTTTGCTCACGAGTTGGGTATACAACTGCAAGTACAGACTGTCGTCTTTATCACCCATTTCGATTCGCTCCTTCACTGCAGCAGCATGAACCCTTGTGCGCAGATTTCATTTAAATATACGGACTCGTACGGGCCATGCGCGGATACACGCAATTTTACGTACCACCTCTAGCGTCCGGAACTCGCCACTGAACAATAGGTTACAGTCTGTTTATCTCGTTGGCAGCCAAGGGCACAATTATGTGAACATATAAAATGAAGAGGAAAAAAACAACATGCACTTCTGTACATGTACTTTTAATGTAAAAAAAAAGAAGATTCACATAAAACTCCATGTTTATTGGTGAAAAAAATTGGGTGGGAAAGAGTATTAATTATTATTATTGCCAATTATTTGATCATGTAAACATAGCTGTTATATTATCTTTAAATCTTTCATGTCTGAGCCCTACTGGGACATCACATACATGCTACACACAGTAACCACAACAATAATATTAATGGTGACAATCATAACCACAATAACAATAACTGTTATGATCATAGGAGGTTAGGGTATGGGAGCGCTGGGGTCCAGCTACTTGGAGCGGGGTTTAGCTACTTAAGTCCATCCCAAAACATCTTTCCTCTTCCTCCACCACACCAGCAACTCCTTCAACAACCACCCGTCTACTATACATCCATCACATCTCTCCCCACTCCTTCAACCCTATTTTCTAACAACAACGCCACCTTCTCTTCTTCACATCCCCTCTGTCATACGTATTCCTCACCCCAACTTTCTGCCCCTACTAAACTCTTAATCTTGCTAACTAACTTTCTCTTCTCTGCAGTAAATTCTCCACAATTCAATACAAAGTGCCCTAGCTACACCCTCTTCCACACCCCTATTACGCAACACACACCTCCCATCTACGCACATCTGACATGTGCATTTATCCTTAAACAACCCTGCAGAACCAGTTTTCAACCAAAAACCTTAAAAACCGTCTCTTGCCCTACCCATGACGCAATGTACTCCTCCACACCAAAAGTATCTTTCACTGCTCTATACGATCTCAAGCTGCTCATTCTTCCTTCCACTCATTCCCGTTTTGCTCTCTCACTCCCCTCTTCCACTCTGCTTCAGACCCAGCTTGCCCTTCATCTTCCTGTTCCAGCCCATACTTCCTCCTCAGCACTTCATACTCCTCCCTCCTGCCCACTCCACGAGCTTCTTTCAAATTTTCTACAATCCACTTTACCAGTCTCTCTTTATTGTGTTCCTCCATCCTCCTACCAAACAGAACCTTCTTCTCTTCCCTCCTCTTCCAACCTTCTCCACCCAAGATCGCATCGCACTGCAACCCCTTGCTTGCATCCAGTAACTTCCTACTTATTCTGTCCTGCAATTTCCTCTTTCAAAGGGAGTGATGGCCATTTACAACCACCTCCTGCATCATTTTAACAAGAAAACCACGTAACCAGCTTAACTGAAATCATACGTAAGTACCACTGTGCTAAGCCTTAGCACAGTGGTACGTACGTATGATTTCAGTTATATCAGCTACCTTTCCCCTACACACACACACACACACACACACACACACACACACACACACACACACACCTTTCGTTAGTACCATAGCTAGATATCAGATCAAGTTTACCTGGTAAATAATACCCGGCTTAATGATAGCATCAGAATATTTAATTGTATACCTTCCTTGAGGTATTTTTGAGTGGACAGGTCACAATCCACCTACTCAGACATGCAGCCATATACTTTTCATCTCGTATTTCTAAATGTAAAGAGCCCTATAATGTATAGTTTATGGCTGTGCCCATAATGAGCAGGGGTAATTGACCAGATGTGAAGTTGCAGTGCACTGGTAGTGATTGAGAATGTACCGAGTAGTCTTGACTACTCTGGAAGCTACACAGTAGCGGGGATTCTATAGTAACCCATATCAATAGAGTGTAGTTGCCAGTCCTACCACATTACAAATAAGGGACAAAGGTAGCTACTTCTTTGTTGTTTGGTTCGTCGGTAGAATGTGAATAAACTAAGTCTCAGGGCTACAACTGACTAGCTGTTGGGAGGAAAAACTTTCTCGATTACATATTAATCCACCTTACAGTGTCTGATGTTGGTGAGTGGAAAAGCATTATTTACTGACATGCATTTTAGGCATTGCATGGCCTCCTACAGGAGCCGAATGAGATAAATAGTATGATCTTATGATTGCATGATCTTACGCTCTATTGCATGATTTTATGGTTGACTGTCAAAATTTCCACGTTTGATGGCTACCCAGCTAATTAGATATCTATTGCGCACACCCCCATGATTCAAAAAGTGGCCTGTTTATTACAGTGGTACTTCACTGACCTTCGAATCTACGTAACTCTCCTCATGAATAATTGATCAGAGGACATCACTTATGCGGCAATAATTCAATTCATTGATATGTTTCTGTTTTTCCCTGGCAGCAACCGGAATCAACAGGAGGGGTGTGTCACTTCGATGTGGGTAGCGTCTCTTTCATGTGTAATATGAGCACTTTGATGTGGTTGAGCGGTACTCTGTTGTTGAATTTTAACACTGGGGTGGGTGGAGCTCTAGCAGATCTGATAATTTTACATTTTAGCAAAACCTGAAATTGTTTATTTAACAGGGGTGTGGTTAGATGCCTAATTTTCTTCCATTTGGTGTAGACTCTCATGATGTCAACAAAGCCATCCATATGATTTGGGAATTCGAAGACACGGGATGTACTCCCTTAAGCAATCCGATATCACTGGATGCTGGTAGTGAACCCATCAGTTCCAGCTTTTTTTTCGCTTGCAGGAAGCAACTGGGATGGCTGGGTTATTGGAGTGATTGCCTCATAGCAAAATTTGATACTAACAATATTTAATTATGGCTATCAAATATACATTTCCGGGTTTGACATTTTAAGAGCTAAGAAAACTAGAATTTCACTCCTTAGCTATGGAAGGGTTCTATTGTGAAGGCATACTACTGTAGGAATGCATGAGCTATTTGGTGGTGAGTGTCCGAAGGGGGTACTCAATTCAACTTGAATTTTTGAGAAATTACAGCTGACAACAAACCACTGGTCATCTGACTATTCTTTGGTGCTGTGTGCACGGAACTTGATTCTAAATTATCCCTACTCATGTTCTTTTGGGGTTCAACAAATCTCCCACCACCCCAAAAGGAAAAAAAATAGAAAGGTTTGACAATTAACACCCTGGGCTGCACTTGCCCCCAAATGTTGTGTCTCTTCATCCATTTTCATGACGACAAGATCTAGAGAACTTCTTCGGGGATGTCTATCTCTAATTTAAGTCGGATTGCTGAATTGACGGAGTTTCCCGTTCTTAAGTTTAATGAGTAGTTGTTGCTATTTTATGTGCAAAGCCATATAAAATAATTAGGGTACAGTTTTACCATTCTTCGCCCTATAACTATAGCCTTTTATAGCTGTGCACATTAATTAAATATTCAGTTTTTGGCAAGAGTGGTAAATTAAGGAACGGGGATCTGTTGACTTGACTTGCTGTTTCTTTACCGGTAATCCTCTCACACTGAATTAGAAGACTAGGGCATCTATGCATGTACATTGAAAGCATTCAGCCTGGTAGAATTATTTTCTCAGTTGGTATTCAGAAAACGTGCACCACATTATGCATCGCGTGTTTCAATTATGGCATAAAGTGGTGCACATATGCAACAGACAACAAGGTTAACCCTAAACCTTCATGAATTATTCATAAAGTGTGCAGCACACTGAGCACATTTCCATAAAGCATCCTTACAAAGGCGCAAGTAAATGTTGGATCTCTTTCTACAAAGGGTTGTTTGGTAAGGTTTCGCATTTAGTTTTAGTATTAAGTAACCCTTTTACCAACCATAAGAAAGAACAGAAAAGGCTGCTCAAGTATTAACGACAAAATTAGTTAACCCTTCCAACAATACCTTGCCCTTCGATCTTAGTGATTATAGATAGCATTCCAAAGTATTCATACCTGTCTGAGGTCACTAACCAGTTTAGACTATGATTTACCATCTCAATTTCACTGCTTACAAATATTTTTTTTTGGATGAGGAGTCTTATTGACCTTAATGACCTCATTAAATTCAAAAGATCCAAGCATAGTATGCATAACATAGTTAACAAATTATTATAAACCACAAAGGCTCTTTGGGATTAGCTAACTATTATTTATTGTGTGTGTGTGTGTGTGTGTGTGTGTGTGTGTGTGTGTGTGTGTGTGTGTGTGTGTGTGTGTGTGTGTGTGATTATAACTAGCTACTTGTAATGTCAGCAGGCATATATGCAGTTACAGAGATGTAGCGACAGTCTGCAGGATTCAAGAAGGGTAGGAAGAGATGTCACAGACTGGAGTATGCAGAAGGCAGTCTCGGATCAAGATAGCTTGCAGTATGTATACGATCAATATTGCTCACTCAGTCACAAGCTATAATTCTGTGCAGTATAATATGTAGAATCTAGAATAACATGCCGGGTCACTAATACACTATGTAAAGCTCCAAATGAAATGACATGTCTTTACTTGAATTAGTTTTCTTGGGTGGAGTTAGGAACACGTTGGCAAACAATTAAGATATAGCTACAAATGAGCCTTTCTTTCTATATGAAATTGCAATCGCGTGTCAAATGATCCTCTTCTTAAACCTAATATAGCTAATATAAATATTGCTAGCTACAGTTCGAAGGCTGAAAAAAATACTAAGGTTTGTCTTATACCAGCTAGGCTGTATATATTGCTATGTGTCCTTAAAAACACATTGAGGAAAGTATGAAGTAAAATTTGTGAATGAAGCAGAATTCTTCAGCGATTTCTGCTGCTGCCACAGACTACTTTATCTCTTGGCTTCTTTCGACCACAGCAATTATAACTCAGTATGATTATAATAGCTAAGTGCAACAGCTTCTAGCTCAAGAAAAGGTTACACACGAACAGCATCACGACACACCCACACTACAAACACTTTGCGAAGATAAGTGTAGTGAGAGTGTAAAGAAATCTGGGGGGGAGAATGGGACCCAGCTGGGGATTGAACCATGGACCTTCCGATTAGCTACTTGTCAAATGTTCTTACCACTGAGCTTCTACATGGAACCCCTTGGATAACAATGATTAGTCTTGTGACCAGATCCTCTCCTACCCACATAGCAGGTAGCTATCCCAGTGAAAGAAACAAGATGTCATCTGCCAGATAACTTTAGGTGGAAGAGTTCATTGACAAGCAGTTGGAATGCTGCCTTAGGTGATGCTCTTATAGGTGTGGACTAGTCTGAGAGAAAGTGGTTGTGGGATGTGACTAGGCTCAAAAGCTAATATTGTAGCTAGCTATACACGTGGCCTTGTTCATGGCGTGTTTATGACTTTATTTAACTGCAGATAGTATGCACTTCGTTAGAAAGCAATATATAATTCCTTTTATTGTCCTATTTGAAGGGATACACTGTACCGAATGTGCTCTTGACTAAGCTTACATGTATAGCTATGCGTATAGTTTATTTCTTCCCGAGACATTCAAAACAACATAGCTAAATAATTGCAGATGAAATAACAACGATACTGTACAAATTATGTACAGTGACTGAAATCCATTCTTGTGGGCTAGTATATGCACGGACTGTATTTCAGTCAGTGTTGCATTGTCTATAGAAGCTGTTCCAACAGTGAATTGACTAGCTAGCTATTATATTAGTTCGTTTTTTTTTTTGGCTCCACACTTGTTAATTTCCTTCTGCATATATACCTTCCACTCAAACACTTCCACCTTTTAAATTAGTTATCCGATTGAGGTTACCGATTCAGGTTACCAGTCCCTCTCTTCCATCTTTCGTTGGGGTTTGTGAGGAGGATGGTCTGGACACGAGACTAACTAGACCAAATGTGTCTACCGGTATGCCACTTCAACATGAGATTTTTGCTCGTACATGCTCCGCTGTCCACTGATGCTAGAGGGTATATTATTCTCTGTGTGTCTCCATTGTCTGCATCCTGTCTGCTCCTTAATTTTGTACTGCCTCTTTCGTTGTCTAAAAAATCCTTCCTCGAACAGTGAGCTTGCCTTGACAATGAGATCCAATACCCAGTATACAGTGGCACTTGTCAGAAGTATCTCCTTATTGCCAGGACTCACCACTTTGTCCCTGTAGCCATTGAAACTTCGGGTGCCTTTGGCTCTGCTGCCCTGGAACTCTTCACTGACATCGCTAGACGCATTCGATTCGCCACCCTGGAGGTCAATGCACGACCCTACCTAATCCATCGAATATCCGTGGCTCTCCAGCAGGGCAATGCTGCTGCAATTCTGGGCACTTCACGTGTCGACACATTGTTTTGACTTTTGTTCTTAATCATTATTATTTCTGTGTGTGTTTGTAATTTAGTTAATATTCAATTATTGTATTTCATTTTTGCTTAGTTCTTTTAATTAATTTTATTTATTTTTAATGTATTTTTGTTTTGCTTAGCTGTTCTATATTGTATTGCCTTGCATTGCCTTTGTCTTGCCTGTAATTTGCCTATTGCGTTGTGTATTGTAGTTCACCTTTAACTGACAGAGGTACAATATGCTACTTATATGTTACGTATGTAAGTACATACCTACATACCTACGTACATGTGTATATGACGATTATCATGTACAAAAAAAATATCCAATTACTGTTCAGTAGACCTTCAAACCACAGCAGATCATTGTGGATGTCAATTAATTCATCCAGGCAGACACCAAGACATTCCCTTGCTTACTGTTTTTATCATGGCACTTCCTTCCTCTGATTATAACCTGTGATACTAATATTATTATAAATCTTGTCTATACATCATAAAGGTGCTCTTTTTATTAGCTACTTACAGCTATTACCTAGCCTCGTTCCCAGGCTGCACTCCCCCGCTTTTATACACTGTGCAATGAAGCTGGGGAGTGGAGCCTGGGAACTAGGCTAGCTATTACCTGCTATTATCAATTTATTTGTACTTACACTATATTACTTCATATTATATTGCATTATGATTTTTCTGTTGTCATTTTTACTGTTGTTGTGCATTTTTAATGGTCAGAATTGATACAATCATGTATTTTTTTTTTTTAAATTGTACTGCAAGTCAATGACACTGATAGGAACTGGCTGCATGGTATGTACATGGAGGGAACGATGAACGGCGGAACCGGAAGCGGAAAAACACACCCCCTGGAGGACTAACTGCAAAATGAACTCCCTCCAAGGGGCGTGTCAGTTAACTTCCGCCATTTAACATTCCTTCGCACGAAGCCATGCCCCACCTACCAGAAGCTGGATCCCGGAAGCGCATACGGCGACAACACGTTATAATGAGAGAACATGATAGCATGATAATTCAGAGAACATGATAATTACGTTTAACTTTATAAAATGGTATTTTTATATTGATTGTGACAAATTAAGCACAAATGAGCTACAAATACATGAACGGAACTAAAGACAGCTTTACCTATTCTAAGAGTCCGAATTCTACGTGGAGATTTCTATTCACTACACCCCTCCTGGGTTTGCAACAACAATTCCCAATATCGAGGGATAAGTGGCACTGGACTCAACGTGAAATTTCTTATTATCCGAATTCTTCTTGAGCTCCTTTTCTGCTTGACTACCAAAGCCACCAATTTGAAACGGGCCAATGCGTATCCCAGTAGAGGCATCGAAATGCTCCTTGTATTTACTGTAGGTAGCCTCGCTCATCGTTATATCAATGCTCGGCTGCATTACTCCGACAATGCCAGTTAGCATCAGAGGAAACACGCCACCCTTGCCGAAAACGGGTTGCGCGCCACTCGTAGAGTAAGGCGGATTCCAATTATTGTCCTTGGCTAACTTCTTCAGCAAGGCAGCGTCGAACCACTTCGGGTCGGGCCCAACTTCAAACAAGTTGTAGGCTTTGAGCGTAATGGCTACTTCAACGGATTTGTCGTACTGTGCCAAGCTGATCCTCGACCAACCCCCGCCGCTATAAAACGAGAAAAAGCCCGATTCCAAGCCTGTGCTCCCTCCAGCCCAAGATTTCTCAAGCGCACTCGAAGACGCCGAAGCGGAAACGTTGATTTTTAGGCTTTCTCCACCCCGGAGAGCTACTTTGCCCGCCCACTCTCCAGGATCCGGAAAGGTGTAGTTCGGTCGTGCCACGGTCGAGCCTCCGACAAAAGCTTTTACAAAGCCCGGCTTGGGAGTGTTGGGGTCAGTCGGTGGAGTAGCGGCATCAATAGCTTGCTTGAGCCCCGCGTTTTTTTCACCGATGGCCTTAGACAGCGCATCCAAGGCCTCCTGGTACGCTGCTCTGTCTTGCTCGAAGACAGTCTTCCAGTTCGCATCAATCCACGTGTCGTACGCTTCCGGCTCTTTACCATCCGCCAGCGCCAACGCTCTGTATTGGCTGTAATTCGAATTGGCCATCAGGGTGTCCGACTCAAGCTTGTTCTGTGCACGCGTCACATCTTCGTTCGCTTGTCTTATTTTGTCATCGATAACACCCGTTCCTGCCGCGTTCACCAAAGTCAGTACTTGAAGGTACACCTGGTGCATGTCTGATGCGCTGGGTACGTACGCACCTACAGCGCTCCATGTCGGCACCTGCCCGACGAATCTATAGACTTCGGGCTGAATGAACCCGTAGGAAGCCGGCTGCCACGTCCAATCCTCCATCGGATTGACTAGCTGGAAAAGCTTTCCAGAGCCAGCTAGTGCTTTCCCCACTATTTGCTCGTACACTTGCCCGTAGAGGTTCACTGTTGGATCCGACATGGTGAGCGATTGTCAGCGTCTGTGCAAAATAGATACTGCGAAAACAAACTCACTGGCAAAGTCTTCAGAGCAAGACTGTGAGGGTGTCGATCAGCCCATTTTAATTTATACTCACCTGACAGCTGTTTGGCCACGCCTCTGTGAGATGACTTGTGTGATTGATTCCGAACGGATTCAAAACGTCGGGACTCGGAAGGGCTGATCCAAGGTAATACTGCGTGGGTGGTTCGAACTATTAAATATTAAACTGGCATTTACAATAGCTACAGAGTATTAGCGCAGCTACAGTGGAACCCCTCTATTGTGGACACCTCGGGGACCTGGTGAAGTGCGTGTCCTGTACATGTATAGACTTTACTGCAGAAATAAATGTCTAGCATAAGTGTTATTTGAGACATAGCTAGGCGAGGTGTCTATATTTTAGGGTATCCTTAGTAAGAAGTTAATATTATGTTATAGCTATATAAAGGTCAGTTTGGGTGAGGGGAATTTAAAGTTTGAGGCAAAGCCGAGGATTTTAACCCCTCACCTTTAACTGATTTAATCTACATTGGTAGAGCAATAATCCCTGTATGTAGCCTCCTTTGAGTGCTATAAGCGTGGGAAAAAGTGGTTGCCATGGTAATGTACATTAAGGTAACAAGGTATCATGAGACTCAGTTTCTTCATAGTACGCATGTAAGGCTGACGATGTGCGTATACGATGCGTAATGGCTCTGAGCCCTATTCTCTAACAATACCTCAGCTCCACCATGGCATAATTAAAACATGCTTTTAGCCTCCACTGGTCTACTGAGTTACGATAAAATCATAAATGGCATGTAGCATTAGCTACGTAGTTACAGCTTCACCAGCACGCTGACAAAATGACTATATATATTCCACGAGCATTATTTGAAGATCAAACTGCTTTGTTTGTAGCTACAGCAGCTATAGCTAATGTGAATGAGGCATTACGGATGGTCTATGCGCTAGTGTCATCAGGCATCTTCGCATGGTTGGATCACTCACGGACCCAGATGTCAATAATATGGTCTATAATATTATCATCACCTATTAATCCTTGCTTACTGTATTTATTTATTTGTTATTTCTTTGCGCCTGTATACTGGTGTGCTTACCGTAATAATATTTAAAAGTCTAAACATAGTACATACCTACCATAAAGTTTACAAGAGTTTAAGTGGATTTTGCAGAAAAAAATAGTACATGATACTTTCAATTAAATCTCTCACACTCCACTAACAAGCCAAAACCCACCCACTCTTCAACGTGACTATTATATCTAAGACTATCATGCAGAAGTGAATATTTGTCACTTTTGGTGATTGCTACTATCAAAGTCCATGCATGTGATCTACTGCTACTGATGCAACACCAACTTCATAGTTAGAGTCTAGTGATATCATGTCCCCTAACATACAAAAATCTAATGTATACTGAACTAAAAGTGGGTGTCAAGCTTCAAGCACGACTTACATAGCTATTTATTAGGCCACCAGAGCCAGATATGGAAATTTCTTTGCAGTCACTGTGGCACGTGGCTAAATAGCTACATATCAATTTTCCACAACCTCAACACATCAATCCAACATAATCCCTAAGCTCTGAAACCTTAAATTTCCACTACATATATGCACTGTTTGGAAATTCCCTGAAATGCGTTACGAAGAAATTTGACAGGAAATCTGGTGTTTCGGGTACAGGGTAGTATAGGATAGGGCAGAATTTCATGCAATTTCCTGAACACATTTCTGCTGCATGTCAGTATATGGATGTATATGTATACTGTGACATTGATTGGTAGAAAGAGAACTTTGATCAAAATTGACCGTCTTTACCATAACCCAGCACTCCACACATTTAGCTAAATGCACAGGCCCCAAAGATGTGTAACTCTACGTAACAATGGCTAAATGTTTCTATACGGTTACATTGATGCAGATTCATCCAGAAATGAAAAAAACATCTAGAGAGTTATGAGGCTGCTGATATAATTCTTGATTACATGGTAGTTTTTTTGAAAATGGCACTGCATCTCTGGAAATGAAATCTATATAGCATGGGTTGCTACTATAGTTGCAAGTTAGTATTTGTAATTTGCCTGATGGTTGTCTTGATAAGACAGTTGGAAAAGTGCAAAACCAAGGAAGTGCCAGGTATACCATGTAAATAATTATGGAAGATTATTGATTGCATGGTAGCCCTAAGGAACAACAATAGTTATGTGCTGTTAGAATTATTAGTACACAACACGTAACTGGTATATTTATAAACAAAACATAACTAATAATAGCATTAATTTATTGCCAATAGCCACTGTAATTTGGATTTACGAGTGAGGAGGTGTACGTGTGTGTGTGTATGTATGTGTGTATGTGTGTGTGTGTGTGTGTGTACATGTGTGTGTGTGTGTGTGTGTGTGTGTGTGTGTGTGTGTGTGTGTGTGTGTGTGTGTGTGTGTGTGTGTGTGTGTGTGTGTGTGTCCACGGCCAACTCATTACATGTACATGTAGGCTATATACTCCCCCCCATCCCAAACACAATAAATATGCTACTATAACAGTCAAACTTAGCATTAATGGACTGCCAGGGAAATGAAACCCCTGTGCCCCATCCACTGTTGCCTGTTTGTTAGTGATGCATAAGACATGCAGTTCCATGGAATCATTTCTGCTTCTACTAGTAGCTGGCAAGTGCTGTTAGAGGATTAAGTGGCTATAAAGTATAGCTTTACTGCTCCTCTGCCAATTAATGGGCTCCACTATAGCTCAATGGTAAAAGCCAGACTAGGTATTTTAGCGGAGTGGCTATCCAGCGCTATATACATCAACGCTGTGCACTTATTAAATTTTGTCCACTATTATTGTATCGAAAGACACTTTTATAGCAAACTCTTGAGAATAGTATGGAAATAATAGTAGATTATAATAACATCAAAGAAATCATTGCAAAGGTTTGGAGTAGGATTATCTCAAGCCTATAAAAGCATCAATCTGACTGGTATTCAGAAGATCCTGGGTTCAATCCCCAGCTGGGTCCCGTAATTTCTTTAATTTCTCAGAAAGCCATCATCTCGCGTGACAGTGTACAGGTGCGAAGCGGCTATTATGGAGATCGAGCGTTACATGCAAAACATGACTCTTATATTGTGTAATAAAATGGGCATGGGATAGTTCGTAGAGGGAAGCAATTGTATTAGAGTGTTCTAAAAACAATACATGATTTAGTAGGAGCAAAAACTATTATAGTCATCTGAAACTAGACCTTCAAGGGTGGAATAGCTATACTATTTTTACCCACTCAAATCAACTCATTTAGTTATGGTTAACTATTACTATTTTTTTTCATTCTCGGCCCTTTGGCTAACTGAAAGTTAAAATTATACTTTTCTTGATACCCTTTTACTAAAACACTAAAGCTAAGCTTGATTTGGGTGTAGTTTAAATTAGTTGTCCCATGCATCCTTGATGTTTTAGCTTTATTGCTAAATTTGTCTAGTATACTAGTACGTAGGCTTGCAGTTATTCAGATGATTATAAAATACATGTAATAATATTGTGACCACGCAAGCACGCAGCGTTTATCAGTGGCGCGCGCCAGGATGAGTGAGCTGTAGGCTTGGGCGGATTATGCCGGCATAATTTTGGGAATAATAGGCACGAAGAAGCATCGAGAATAATGCGGGAATAATAGGGCAGTTTTCAGAAATAATGCGAATCTTGAACGGAAATATTCGGAGTAGATCTCGCCCACCACAATCTCTGCATGCGCTTATGGTGTCTAGCAGTGGTTCTGAAGGGAGAATGGCTGGTCTACAGCATACAAATTATTTTATTCCAACATACCCTGCTTCAGTAGTGATAAATAGCGTCACAAGCCAGTCAGCGACCGAAGAAAGTGCTACACACGCGATTTTTTTGGGGGGGATTTTAGTGGGAAGAATGCGAGAATAATAGGTAGTCACTCGGGAATAATAGGGCAGTTTTGTGAGAATAGGGGAATAGAATTATAGCTAACTTTTTGAGCATAATCCGCCCAACCCTAGTGAGCTGTGTAGCTATGCAAAAGGCCTAGGACTGGGCGCTGAGTGTCTATAGCGAAGTCTTGAGAATAGTATGGAAATAAAGGTAGATTATAATAGCATCAGAGAAATCATTGCAAAGGTTTCGAGTAGGATTATCTCGAGCATATATTGTGTAATTAGTGAAAAAGAATTCGAAATTCGTCCGTCCAGTGAGTTTGATGATTAGCATTAATAATCCGAACAACCATCTCCTTAGCGAATACGCGTACTTCTAAGCATTATCGAATGCCACGACCGCTACAGCCATGTTATTGACATGCTACTATACTACTTTTCGACCTCCTACATTAATTGTTAATCAATCTATGTGTGCAAAATTTCATCGCGAGCAATATTATAGCAAAAACAATCAACTTGTCCTGCGTACAAAAAAATTCTAAATAAAAAACTTGTCCTACGTACACAAGAAACACTATAGCCTAAAGTAAGAGCAGCTGATTCGAACGCAGAGTCACAGTAGCGAAAGTGCAGTTATCGCGGCATTTCGCGTCCCCGTCTATTTGCCCTCACCGGGATTGACAACGGTGACTCCGAGGATAAAGGGATACGTGGCTTTAGACTCGACATGGAACTGCTGGTTATCGGTGTTCTTCGACCACTTCTCTTCATCGTGACCGCCACTGCCTCCGATCCGGAACGGGCCGATGCGAATACCACCAGAGGCGTCCCAGTGCTCCTTGTACTTCTTGTACACGCTAGAGGTTGTCTTTATGTCAACACTCATCCTCAGTCCTACGACCATACCAGTCAGTTTCAGCGGAAACACGCCATCTTTGCCGAAAACGGGCTTTTTGCCGTCTCCACCGCTCGTACTGAAGGGCGGGTTCCAGTTGTTTTCCGTGGACATACGGTTTAGAATGCCACCGTTGTACCACTCGGGTGCGGGCGAGACTTCGGTCAGTTTGTATGCGTCGATCGTGATGTTAACTTGCACAGATTTGTCCTCTTCCTCAATGTTCAGTTTGTTCCAACCCCCGTTGCCATAAACTCCGAAAAAGCCCCAATCCAAGCCAGTGCTCCCACCAGCCCAAGACTTCTCCATAGAATACGACTGGTCCTTTCCGGAAAGACTGATCGACAGACTCGTTCCGCCCCCTGCAGCAACGCGGTCCGACCATACTTTAGGATCTTCGAAGACGTAGAAGGGTCGCATCGAGGTCTGCATCCCAATTTGAACTTGTACAAAGCCGGGCTTGGGCGTTTTGTCTGTTGGTACCGTGGCAGCGTCAATAGCTTTTTTCAGATCTGGATTTTTTGCAGCGACAACCAGACCTTTCGTCTCCAGCGCTTTGTCAAGTGCGGCCCTATCCATATCCAGAGTGCCCTTCCAGCCTTGGTCGGCCATAAACTCGTCGTACGATGGCTTAGGTATGCCCGGCTGGAGCGAATTTGTATACGTTGTAAACGCATCATTGGCTTGCAGTGTGTCAGTCGTCAGCTTGTTCCGAGTACGGGTGACCTCCTCGTCCGCTTGCCTCACTCTGTCTTCGTCAAGACCTTGACCGAGCGCGTTCCACAAACTCAGCACTTGGAGGTAAGTTTGGTTCATATCGCTTCCACCCGGTACGTACGTGCCAGAATTGGACCAATTCGGCACCTGCCCGACGAATCGATAGGCCTGGTCATTGATGAAGCCTACAGTAGCCGGCGCCCAAGTCCAGTCCTGTTGAGGACTCATCAGCTGAAAGTTCTGCCCCCCACCTCCGAGTACCTTCTGCACTATCTGGTCATACGTCTGACCGTAGAGGTTCATTGTTGGAGTCGTCATTGCGAACAGCTGTCAAAAGACGAAATTTCCGAGTTGCTGCAAAAAGGCTTGTTCGTAGTCACCTGCGAGCGCGCACAGAAGACTGCGGAACTACCGGCGGCAGTGCGATTTATACGCGCGACGCAACATCGACCTCGCCTGATAATTATACCGAGATCGTACGATCGAAGGTTGAGAGGTCATTAATTAATATCGCTAAAAATTAATCTTAAAAAGTACGCGGTATCAGTCATGAAATATTCCCTCAATCACATACTGACAGTGACTTATAATTAGAGATGAGTCTATTGTGCCGGCATAATTTCCAGAATAATCGGTCCATAGAAGCATAAAGCATAAAATTAATCAGGAATAATTGGGTAGTTTTACGGGAATAATGCATGTGTAGTGCCTGTCAACTGTGTGGCTAACCCTCCTTGTGGAAAGTGCACAAGCCGTGGTACTATCGGCACTGACTGGAAGACAATCAGACCTGAGAAGCACGTGGGAGACTACTAGAACGAACACTTCAAGGCATCATTCTTTCGCTACAAAGCCATAAACCACACATACTGCTGTACTTGTGCTGTAATCATATTTTTCGGGTATTTAACTGACGTAATGTGCATGCGCATTGTTCGTAATTTGTGAGAAAGGGCAATTTTATTACTGGCATAATGGGCACTTTCTTGAGCATAATCGGTACAATTTTGAGAATTGCTTAAAAGCATAATAGGAGGCAAAAAAGCATAATAGACTCATCTCTACTTATAATCCATAATGGCTGCATGTGCATGTCACGACAAATTTGGACCCCCCTAAAATGGTTCCCTCCGGCCATATTTTTCGAAATATTTGGACCCCCCGGAACATATATTTCAGCATAATGTTGAAATATATGGACCCCCTCTGAAAATTTTGTTCCCCCCCTTCACGAAGAGTCCGAAATTCGAACAAGTCTATTGCATAGTTTTTACCAAGGGAGGCTTAGCTACTACAGATCTCAGATTAGCAGAAGTTTGAGTAGGCCGCCTGTAAAACAAGCACTGGAGTCACGGGACGGCACAATCGAGTCACCGATGCGAACTGAAAATTTCAAGCTTGTTTATGAGCTTATTTTAGTTCTATATACTTTCGTAAGCCAGCACTCGCCGGCCATTTTATGATCGTCATCTACGACCATTTCAAGTATGATAGTGAATGATTGACAGGCAGTGGCTGCTGGTACACACAGTAGACATGCGGAACTTTTTTTTCAAGGGAGGTCCGAATATTTCACCGCAAACCCGAAATATTTGTTCGGGGGGGAACGTATTTTACGGGGGTCCAAATTTAACGCGGCAGGCACTATGTACATGTATAATTACAGTTGTATAATATTATATAATAAATGGGCACGTCATTCTTGAATATTGGCCATTGCGCCCTGCAGGATGTGTACTCCCTCAAGCATTTTAAAAATTGTACTATTACTTTCCTGGTTAGTGAATCTCTACAGGAGATTTGCCATTCATTCACTAACCAGGAAAGTAAATTTAATTGTCTGTTACTTCTTCACTGTCATGCATGTTATTGTGCACCTAATAATTATTAGTCCAATCATAATAATATGGAATCGACGGTAGGTGAATGGAGCTTTATTGACCACACATATAGACTAGCTTCATCAGGATCCGATGAAATGGTCAGAGTATATGTACTAATAATATAGCCTCGAACCCAGGCCTTTCTTTTTTATTATTTTTTGTCTACGTAGCTACGATGGAGGCTACGAAGTATACTGTCGAATAGACTAGCTACTGGACTAGCTACCACACATTTAGAGCTTGCGTGCTCTCAGATACTTTTCAGGTAGCAAAAACAGGTTATTCTTTGATAAGTACGTATTAATAATACATATTGGTAAGTATAGCCTCGTTCAGATCCTACACTTTTTAGCTTTTTTTCACATGACCTTTTTTCACTATGTGCGGAAATAAAGCTGGGTAGTACACATGCCATTGTATAGGGACTGGGAATAAGGCTAGGTGGGTGTTAGTCTCAGTCCCAGACCCTCGCTCCCTGCACTCATAAAAAAAAAACACGGAAAAAGGAAAGTGCCAGAAGAGGGTCTGGTGCAGTTGATACAGAAGGCCTCCATGGGATGTAGCTTGTATGGCTTATTGTGGGTGCGATAATTGAGGCAGGAAGTTTCAAAGTTAAGTGAGTGCTAAAAAACTAGTGTAAACAGTCCAGTAGTTCAGTGGTCTATTCCAGTATATTCTAATCCAGTATATAGTGCAGCGTCCAGTAGTCCAGTGATTCTTTCCAGTAGTCTAGTGGTCTTTTCCAGTATAGTTGACTCCAGTAGTCAAGAGTCACTTTCCAGGAGTCCAATTGTCCATCCCAGTCCACAGAATATACACAGTCAGGATGAAAAATGTAACCTACAGAAAATCAAAAAGAAAAAAAATTGTGAAAGACCATTCAGCTGTACTGTATAGTAGATGCCAAGGTTAACCTTTGCTAATCAGGCCTCAATAATTTACCCTTTGCCTGCATTCCTACATATTGTACATTGTCAGCAAATGTTCACAGAACCCAATTTATTTAGCTGGCTTACTAAATATTCAAGAGGTGTTGGTATACACTACCTGTACCTTGGAGGTTAAAGTACATATGTGTGGTGTGTGTGAGCATGCTCAATCATGCCAAGACTACAAAAAAAACCTCTGTAGTACAACAACCTCATGAATAATTTTACCTATCACAACCGTTATTAATGTACATTACCATGGCAACCACTTTTGGACACACACCCCAACAAACTAACAAACAGACACAAAAACGGAAAGCAGTCTTAGAATCAGACATTTAGGTGCTATACACGCTCTGGCTGGTAAAAACCCCAAAATTTATGCCCCAAGAAAACATGGATTACTTGGGTTTGGTCAGCAGGTGTGGTGCCTGTAAATGGCATGTTTGGAGAAGGCTTCCTACACAGCTGTATTTCCATTGTGTGTCTGTAGTGATAGGTGCTAGGCAACCACTACATGTACTGGTATATATGGCAGGGAGAAGGGAACAGGGAAAAGTATGGTATGTGTCACCCTTCAGGGCTGTGGGATTTAGACCCGTAGGTGGCAGACAAGGTTGTAGGTCTTCTAAACTGATTATGCTACATAAGCAGCCAGAGGTGTTAAGGCTGGCATGTAGGTCTTCTAAATTGAAGCTACACCAGTCACTACCTGCAGTAGGCCTGCACTGATTATGCCGGCATTAAAATGAGCATAAAAGGTACACGAGAGCATCGAGCATAATGCGAGCATAATAGGTAGAGTCTCCGAGGAAATGACGTCATTAATTAAATCAACCACGTGGCATTTTTAAGAATCCAAGAAGATGGCGACTAGAGATCTGAGCGCGCGAGACTCGAGACTCAAGCGGCCAGTAGCAGCTCACAGCAGGCCACTGCCTCTTCCCCGCCGTCGCTTCTTAGCAAGCTTCGAGCCCCCACGCAGTCTGAGTTAGTGCGGAAGCGCAAGGTCAGAACGAACGAACCGCCTCACACAGGTGCGCAAAAAAGGAAGCCAACTTGCTCGACCGACTCCTCCAAAGGGGTGAGTGCAGCGCAGACAGCGAATTAATGAGCATAATTCGAGCATAATAGGTATAATTGTGGAGCATAATAGGTACTTTTTTGGAGCAGTGCAGCATAGCATAATAGGTAGATTTTTAGCATAATCGGTGCATGCCTAGTCACTACCTGCAGGCTGTTATGTTTGAGCACCTGGGAACAAGGCTACTGGTTTTGTTACCTTAAGGTGACTATTGTTTGCGGTCTGTTAGGTTACTTAGCCTCGTGTCCAGCCCCATGTTGGAAAGGTGGGTCTGGCTCCCATATATTCAAAGTTGGGGCAGCATTACATCAGCGGTCCCAGATCTGGACCGGCAATGCGATTGGTTGATTATAGTATTACATCACTAAATGGTTGTACGCGTCACTAAAGTTTTGTTCCTGCAACGTTTTTGTAGCAAGCCCTTGCTGTGTTGTCAAACTACTTTGAGCATTAAGAAGGTCATAAATTTTGATTAGCCTCGTTCCCAGGCCCGCGCCATTTTCGGTTACACGAAAGATGTCACAGGGCCTGGGATCTAAAGTCACGTGCGCGAGGCAAAGAGTAGAAAGGTAGTAGAAAGGTAATTATGAGCGTGGGCGAGTACGCGTGCAATTCTCAGACAACGAGCGAAGGTAGCGAGTCTACACTTCTTGTAGCCTTTCTTTATAGCCCATTTGTGCCATAGACTTACCGCTGAAAGAAAGTCTCCGGTTAAATGTAGAGAAACGCAGCCGTCTTTCAAAGTGGACTACAACGTAAGTTGATCACGTGACTTTAGTTACCAGGCCCTGTGACTTTCCTTCGTACAACCGAAAAAGTCGCGGGCCTGGGAACGAGGCTAAATTTTGATATTCTCTACATCCAGGACCCTACCTTAATGAGACCTCATTAGCAAAGGTCAACCTTGGCCATCCTTCTATATGAGTGTCACTACCTCTAGGGATGAGGCTATTATGCTAAAAAATCTGCCCATTATGCTATTCCATAATGCGCCAGAGGATGTCCGATTATGCTCTTGACGATCCTTATTATGCTCACAAAAATGTCATGTAAAAATGTCATGTAAAAATGTTTACAGAACATAATGCCAGAGGTTCAGTGCTCAATGAAATGTAAATATTCGATGATGTTAGCTACTAGCGGGGCTGCACTACCACTATCTGAGTCTAAGTCTGCCACTGTCAAATGGGTTTTACTGGACTTCCAGTGCCAATACTGCTGCTGACAGTGCTACTCTCTTTTCTCCATGTGTGAAAGGTCAATTATGCTCATACTTCTATGTTTATGCCCAACCTTAATGAGACCTCATTAGCAAAGGTCAACCTTGGCCATCCTCCTATGAGTGTCACTACCTGTTGTGAGTTTAACTCTTTACCAACCAATGACGCATATATGCGTCATGAGCTCCCATAAGCCCATATATATGGGGGTTTTAATACTAAGCCTTAATACTTTGTACAGGCTTTTCTGCTTCTTTAAGCTGTTTCTTATGGTTGGTTAAGGGTTAATTAATATGACCTGACTATCAAGGTTAGCCTTCCTCTGAGTCACTTCCTGTTGTGATTATGTGACCTGACTATCAAGGTTAGCCTTCCTCTGAGTCACTACCTGTTGTGATTATAATGTGACCTCATTAGCGAAGGTTAAACTTCCTATGGGTCACTACCTGTTGTTATTATAATATGACCTCATTAGCAAAGCTCCTATGGGTCATTACCTCCCAACAGTGGCAGCAGGGCTACAAAGCAGGTCTTCTAATAGACCCTTTACCATTATGACGTAATGGGGGGAATAAGGGAATCCTAAATGGAGAAAATATCTGCATGTTTTGTCCTTTCATGTAAATTCTAAACATGAAAACACAAAAACATGCACATTTCCATGTAAATTTTGCCAATACTTTTACCCACCATTATGTCATAATGGTAAAAGGTCTGTTAGGTTACAGGAAGGTGGGTCTGGCAAATATTCAAAGTTGGGGCAGCATTACATCAGCGGTCCCAGATCTGGACCTGCAATGCGATTGGTTGATTATAGTATTACATCACTAAATGGTTGCCATATTCGGATGTCCATACTAGGGGCCACAAGTGGACACTATCCGTTTGGTGATGTAATATGATGTCTCGTGCCCAGCCCCACATCACCACACGGATGTCACAGACTATAGTGCACTTAGTCTTGTGTCCACGTGGCCACTAGTATCGATATCCGGATACTGCAACCGATTAGTGATGTAATACTATAATCAACCAATCACATTGCAGGTCCAGATCTGGGACCGCTGACGTAATGCTGCCCCAACTTTGAATATTTGCCAGACCCACCTTCCTAATGCGGGGCTGGGCACGAGAGGCAGGTCACACTTCTCATCATGTTTTCATATTTTTGTTTCTGTCTAATAGACAGTTATTCTGCTGTACACATGCTGTGTGTGTATAGATATGATTACCAGGCTCCAACCTTTTACAATGAGTACGTTGTTCTCCCATGTAAGTCATTGTCAAGTTGTTATTTTTTATTCTCCACAGCCAATTTCGACGGAGCCAGTCAGTCTACCTCCATACCCCTAAAAAGCAGAAGTCTCTAACAGAGACATAACCCATACTAATTTTTTACCATGCTTGTATGCAGCATGCAGCGGGGTGAACCCTTTACCATAAGCAACAGCTTAAAGAAACAGAAAATCCCATACAAAGTATTAGCGCCTAATATTAAAATCCCCATATAAATTCATATGGGCTTATGGGAGCTCATGACGCAAGGTGCAATGGTTCTGTCTATCATTCTATCCAGTGAAAAATATTGGAAATCATCATGGTTAATGGAACACTTGCTGAACACGATAACACCGAAATCTAAAAAAGAAAAACAAAAAGAAAGTGTGCGTACCTGATAGTGACCAAAGCGGTTTCTATTCTCCGCATTTCTAGCTCTTTCTTATTCAACACGGTAAGGTTCCCCATTTATAATACGGTCAAAAACTCAAATACGATAGCTAGAGGACAGGCATACACAGGTTACTGACACGTGTTCATATTGAACGAAGAGCTGAAAACATAGCGAATAGGGCGCACACACAAATCAATTTTTAATTTTGTGGGGGATTTTCAATTCATTGTTACTGTCGGGTTTAGCAATCGCTTAATTAACCCTGTAAATCGCGAGATAGTCAATAGCCCTGGACAGACAGACAGATAGACAGACAGACAGGCAGACAGACAGTCAGACAGACAGACAAACAGGCAGATAGACAGACAGATAGACAGACAGACAGACAGACAGGCAGGTAGAGACAGACAGACAGACAGACAGACAGAACCAATTGCTTAACCCCACCACATATGTGCAGGCTAACTAAGTAGCTAAAACTTGCTGAACTAGCTAGCTACTGTACTGATAAAAGTACCCTACCTACCCTACAACTGCTACTCAGCAACTTGCTTAGTGGACCCACCTGTGATATGATAGTGCAGACTAAAATGTGATTACCTGGTGCAATGGAGCTATTGTGTGCGTGAGTGTGCAAGCATGAGTGTGTGTACCACTACCACTGCATTATCCACCACAGTAACCCTTCTCTTACCCAGACAAGCTAAATACTGTGACATAATGATGTGAAAAGCAGCGTAGAAACAAACATCACTCACGGGCCAATGCAGGGATTCTAGAAACATTATTGGGGGGGGGGGGGGGGGGGGGGAGGCAAAAGTGTAATATTGAAAACTTTGGTGGGCAATGTACAAAGTTTGTGTTTTGCACACTTCATGGTTGGGGGGGGGGGGGGGGGAGGGGCATGCTTCCCCATGAAAGATTTTTCAATTTAGACCTTCTGGGATCACGTTTGGTGCACTATACTTATTGTATTGTGTTATAATTTTATGTGTGTTAATTTGCATGTACCACTCCAAATGTATTCTTTATGGAAGCCTCAAAAACTAAAACAAGCTGCAAAAAACTAACAGGCGAGGAAGCTATAATAATTATGACTGCCAAAGCCAAACAAATTTGATTTAAATATGCACTCTAGAGCGAACCCATTACATACCTGAGTGCAGCTACAGTGGTGTGGGCTTACTCCCATCCTGGTTCAACAATGCAAAAGATGAGGTCATGACCTCTGTAACCAAGCAACAATCTGTAATGCTGGCATAATTGGCAGAGTTAAAAAATTAGGCTTTGGGTTTGGCTGGCCAAAATGAAATTTTGATTGGCCATCTGCACAATTTGATACAAATAAGATCAAATTTTGGGTGGCCATTGTAGAAAATTGCACGGAAAATGGCCAGTGGCCAGCTGCTATTTTGAGCTCTGATTGGGCAAGGCTGACTGACAGCATGTTCTACATATGAACAATCACCCACTTGAAATGTTTTCTTTACAGAAGCCCCCAAAACTCAAAAACTAACAGGTGAGGAAGCTGATGTGTCTGCCAATGCCAAACAAATTTGATTTTAATATGCACTCTAGAGCAACAGCAAACCAGAAATGGATAAAACCACATCTAGCGTAATTGGTTTGATTCAAGAAGTGACCACCTCCTTTCAGAAGAGGAGGTCAAAGCTTAATTAATCACTCACCCACACATTAGAGCATGGGATTTACTCTAAAAACCTTGCGAAGGTAGTGAAAATTGCTGTTCCTGAGTGCAGCTACTAAGTGGTGTGGGCATACTAGTGTAGTGTTGTTTTAGTTAATTAACTGAAACTAAAAAACAAAAAGTGTTTTAGTTGGAGCAAAAAAAAGATTTAGTTAACTAACTAAAACTAAAACTTCAAGGGTACTGGCCTCTGGGAATAAACTATAACTAAACTAATATTTTTTTCGCCAAAATCAACACGTTTAGATAAGGTTAACTAATACTAAAAGTGTTTTAGTAACCATTTTTTTTTTTTAGTTGACTAACTAAAACTAAAATTATACTTTGTTCTTTATTAGCTTTTTTACTAAAACTAAATCTAATTATGTAAAGCCATACTAAAACAACACTAGGGCATACCACACAATAGTGCCATCCTGGGTTAACAATGCAAAAGTTGAGGTCATCACCAAGCAACAATCTGTATCTGTGGGCAGTCTACAGCAGTGCATAGGGCAATGAGGGTTCCTAGTCTCGCGGGCCAGACGATTAAAGTACGTCTGGTCACGTTTGCCACGTTTTTGCAAACGTCGCCGGAATGTGGGCGACACCAATCAGATTGCAGAGCGTTCAATTACTACATAGCTCTTACGTTTAGTCACATGACAGTCTGTCCTTTTCAAACGAGATGTCATCGAGAAAAAAGTGTTAGCGAAAGTTGCGAGTTAGCTATGCTTCGGCCGAACCAGGAATGAGTAATAAGTTTTAAAATAAAAGACAGTTTCCGTCGCTGGTGTCTCAAGTGCACCGGACAACTCGAGCAAAATACGAAGCACATGCTCTGCAGACTCACTGTGAAGATTCCGACGTTCCTTCGCCTTACCGCTGACTGACAAGGCAAGCATATCTCTACCGACTGTCCATATCGTGATTATAATTATAGCGAGAGTCTATTAGCTTCACATAATAATTGCGTTCTGCCTCGTGAAAAATGACTGCGTCACGTGCACTACATTCCAACGCGCAACGCAAGCGTGGCTATGGTGGCCAGACCTAACTTCCCCCAACAAAAATCGTCTGGCCCGCGAGACTAGAGGGTTCCCTTTAGCCAATTAAAGTGGAGGGCTGAGTATGGCTTCAAAAAGGCCCACTTCAAAATTAATAATGGTTAGGAAATCACTTTTAGAACTCATTAAATCTTCTACATGGGCTGATTTTGGTCTAAAAAAAACAGTAGTTGTAGCTTTATTCCCACCTTGAAGTTTCAAAATCAGAATTTTGATCTTTTTAAAAGTACTAAGTTTTCAGTTTCTCTTACCTAAAACTCATTACATACCTGAGTGCAGCTACTAAGTGGTGTGGGCATACCACACTATAGTGCCATCCTGGGTCAACAATGCAAAAGATGAGGTCATCACCTCTGTAACCATGCAACAATCTGTAGCTGTGGGCAGTCTACAGCAGTGCATAGGGCAATGAGGGTTCCCTTTAGCCAATTAAAGTGGAGAGCTGAGTATGGCTTCAAAAAAGGCACACTTTAAAATTAATAATGGTTAGCAAATCACTTTTAGAACTAATTAAATCTTCTACATGGGCTGATTTTGGTCTAAAAAAAACAGTAGTTGTAGCTTTATTCCCACCCTTGAAGTTTCAAAATCAGAATTTTGATGATCACGTGACTTTAGTTACCCTGTGACTTTCCTTCGTGCAATCAAAAAAGTCACGGGCCTGCTGGGAACGAGGCTATCATTTAGCTGCCGTAAGTGTGGTCTGTCTGGTTGAGTGTGGGTACTGTGGGAAACAATGTTGGGGAATCCCCTGCCACAAGCCTAATTCGTAATTATGATGTCATAATTAGCTTAAAGCTATATACACAACAAAAAAACAAACAAATAACACATCAGGATTAAAACTACAGTGGAACTTCGATTATCCGAACCTCAATTATCCGGCACCTCGATTATCCGGATTGGAAAATTGTAATGAAGTTCCCTGGGTACACGACCAACAACATTACCGTCCTTTTTCACTACTGTAGCAAAGTAATCATGGCTATTGCTTCCTTCCCACTCCAACGTTAGTTCCTCTCCTATAATTGGAGTCCAAACAGTTTTGTAAACGTGGTGGCCTCGAATAACACCATCTAAAATATAGATTCGCGGGCAGCCTCTGACGGGCTCCGATCCCTTCGCAACCTCGAACAGACAAAGGTGAGGTCCGACAACTGTTAGCTAGTAAAGTCAAGTGAGCCCTATTACTCTACTTTTACTGTAGTTGCTACATCTTCTTGCTTATTCCTTACCACGGTACTTGAATTTTAGCGGCGGCTACTAATCGAGGACGGCCACTATTTCGTTCAGCACTTCTGGAGGTGCGGCTATAATTCGAGGGCGGCTACTAATCGAGGGCGGCGTCTGATCACGGAAATACGGTATTCACTTATCCGACGTCCTGAGTAGAATGTTTGGCCAAGGGTGTTCGGATAATCGAGGTTCCACTGTACTACTTGGTCTGATAATTTTGGGAGCTACTTATTCTTAGCCCCAGACGTATCACTAGAACTCAGGTTTTCATTTAGAAAAATTGTCAAGGGGGGGGGGGGCAAAAGTGAAATGTTGATGACTTTGGGGGGGGGGTGTACAATGTTGTGTGCTTAGCACACTTCATACTAGCTAGGGCATGAAAAAATGAATGCTAGGATTATGCTGGATGCAACATCTATGAATGCTCATTTTAATGCTGAGGCCTACTTGGGTGGTGTGAGGGAGTTGGTCAAAACAATACAGATGAGTGCACAAGCTGAAGTGCTGTCTGGGGGCAAGAATGCAAAAGATGAGGTCACCTCATTGGTTACCAAGCAAGCAAAGATTTGTAACCAAGCAACAGAGATAGGATTCCCTTTAGCCAAAGTGGTACTGTGAATTGCAGTTCCCTTTGAACAGCAGCTACATGACATCAGCAGTAATTGGAGGTGTTGTGTTAGCAGTTGAAAGAAGATAAAAGGAGATAAAAGAAAGCTAATTGATTAAATTGCTGCAGCAGTCTGATGGCAGATAAACAGTGTTCAAAGTGAACTGAAATCCACAGTATGTTATTCATTAAAGTGTTTTAACAGCTGTTTCTTAGGATGGTTGTAATCACAGATCACCAATATTAAATATTCAAACCACACATCACAGAGTGAATCCAATACACACCTGGGTGGCAGTCAACAGCATTGCTACATACACATGTACGTACACTTGGGCGTAGGCCTCGGCCTATAATGCTCAATTTAAAAAAAAAAATGATATGAAGCACTGTTTGTTAGATTAGCCAATAACGCTCAGGATTAGGCTCCGTCAAATGAATGAAATAAGTTACGACACAATACATCGAAAAACAACCGAGTCAGAATATTTTAGGTGCTACCGGTAGAAGTCTTAGCATTGCACTAGCACCGTGTCTATCGCAAGTCACTGCCACAGTGACGTAATGCTCAAAAATTACACAGATTGTGCTCGATGCAAAACATCTGCGTAATGTTCGTTTCAATGCTTGCCTGATATACTGCAGTCTTGTGCCCAGCCCCACGTTAGGAAGGTGGGTCTGGCTCCCCGTATATTCAAAGTTGGGGCAGCTTTACGTCAGCGGTCCCAGAACTGGACCGGCAATGTGATTGGTTAGTTATAGTATTGCATCACTAAACGGTTGCAGTGTCCGGATATCGATACTAGTGTCCACGTGGACACTATTTGTTTGGTGATGTAATATGATGCAACGCTAACCCAACTTTGAATACACAAGGAGCCAGCCCCACCTTTCTAACGTGGGGCTGGGCACGAGACTAGGTATGCTGAGGCCTTCTTGGGTGGTGTAAGGGAGATAGTCAAAATGATACAGATGAGTGCTGTCTGGGGGGAAGAATGCAAAAGATGAGGTCACCTCATCAAGCAACCATTTGTAACCAAGCAACAGTCTGCAGCATAATCAGTGTGTGGGTGTGTGTGGGGGTGGTGTGTGTGGGTGGCACAGCATAATAGGTAGATTTTTGAGCATAATGGATGCAGGCCTAGCCTGGGGGCAAGAATGCAAAAGATGAGGTCACCTCATTGGTTACCATGCAAGCAACAGTCTGCAGCCTAGCAACAGAGATAGGATTCCCTTTAGCCAAAGTGGTATGTTATTCATTAAAGTGTTTTTTAACAGCTGTTACTTAGGATGGTTGTATTCACAGATCACAAATATTCACAGACAGTATTCTCAGACAGGTGTTGGTAAGGGCAGGTCAAAAAACCTAAAACCAGAAAGAGCAACACTTTGGCTAACACTTTGGAGTGCTTTGAAAAGCTTCTTCAAATGTTTACACTAAATTAATTACACTTTTAAGGAAGCATGATTAAGAATGGATCAGATTGCTCAAAGGGTACCAAAAGATAAAATTAAATATCTTTGGTTCCAGGACCCAGGTGTGGTAAAAATGTCACATTATGAAAGCAGTGACTTTTCGGAAATAAGTCTGACACTTCAAGTCTGAAAAACCAGCCCACAGTAGCTCACATTCACAGGGGCTTCCCCGCAATTATTCGGAGTACCTTCAGAGCTACAGATTACAGCAAGTTGGAGTGTGCAGTGCCACCACAATAAGCTGTTGCAAAGGTGTCTGGTTATAGGCAGTAGCTCACATTTACAGGGGCTTCCCCACAATTATTCTGAGTACCTTCAGAGCTACAGATTACAGCAAGTTGGAGTGTGCTGTGCCACCACAATAAGCTGTTGCAATGGTGTCTGGTTACAGGCAGTAGCTCACATTCACAGGGGCTTCCCCACAATTATTCTGAGTACCTTTAGAGCTAAAGATTACAGCAAGTTGGAGTGTGCAGTGCAACCACAATAAGCTGTTGCAAAGGTGCCTGGTTACAGGCAGTAGCTCACATTTACAGGGGTTTCCCCACAATTATTCTGGGTACCTTCAGAGCTACAGATTACAGCAAGTTGGAGTGTGCAGGGCATCCTAAATGAGTTAGTCTAAGGGTGTCTGGTTATAGGCAGTAGCTCACATTTACAGGGGTTTCCCCACAATTATTCTGAGTACCTTCAGAGCTACAGATTACAGCAAGTTGGAGTGTGCAGTGCCACCACAATAAGCTGTTGCAAAGGTGCCTGGTTACAGGCAGTAGCTCACATTCACAGGGGCTTCCCCACAATTATTCTGAGTACCTTCAGAGCTAAAGATTACAGCAAGTTGGAGTGTGCAGTGCCACCACAATAAGCTGTTGCAAAGGTGTGTGGTTACAGGCAGTAGCTCATTCACAGGGGCTTCCCCACAATTATTCTGGGTACCTTCAGAGCTACAGATTACAGCAAGTTGGAGTGTGCAGGGCACCCTAAATGAGTTAGTCTAATTGTGTCCGGTTACAGGCAGTAGCTCACAATCACAGGGGCTTCCCCACAATTATTCTGAGTACCTTCAGAGCTACAGATTACAGCAAGTTGGAGTGTGCAGGGCATCCTAAATGAGTTAGTCTAAGGGTGTCTGGTTACAGGCAGTAGCTCACATTCACAGGGGCTTTCCCACAATTATTCTGAGTACCTTCAGAGCTACAGATTACAGTGCGCAGTGCCACCACAATAAGCTGTTGCAAAGGTGTCTGGTTACAGGCAGTAGCTCACATTCACAGGGGCTTCCTCACAATTATTCTGAGTACCTTCAGAGCTACAGACTACAGCAAGTTGGAGTGTGCAGGGCATCCTAAATGAGTTAGTCTAATGGTGTCTGGTTACGGGCAGTAGCTCATTCGCAGGGGCTTCCCCACAATTATTCTAAGGTAAGCAAAGTTTGAGGGTACTAATATTAGCGCAAAATAGCAATGTTGAAAAATTAGCTAAATTTTGTACCCACAAAAATAATTACTCAGTGCGTGAGCAGCTTCAGTTAACGTCCGCATATACTTATTAACGTGCTAAGTTATGCATGTATACAGTGCGCACATACACACGTACACACACAATACTGTACACACTTGTACGAAATACGTAGTTGTATTTACGCATAGAATCTGACATGGTGTTTTAAATTAATACCCTCCAAATCCACTATATGTCCCATCTGCTAATTTTTGCCACTACAAATAAGGTAGTCGCTTTAAGGTACATTGACTGTCATAGCTGGCTTCTTTTTACCAGCCGGAGCGTGCGACTATGATTGCTTTACGTTTTCCGCGTCTGTTTGTTTGTTTGTCTGTTTGTGCGTCCGCACTTATCACGTGCGCAATATATTATGTCATGCGCTACTATGCAACTGCAGTGTATAGCAGCTTTTGGAGGTTTGCAGGCCAAGCTACAGCAAATGAAGGTAGTTTTGTGTTGCCTAGATGGCGAAAACGTGGTAGGTAGCCGTAAAGATCCTGGTTTCTTGGCATATAGCTACTAACTGGAGGCGCTTGACGAAACTGCTGAGTCAGCACTTTCGCTATACCGCTCTAGGAATATAGTATCTCTGGCTCTACAGCTGTAGTTGAATAGTTTGGCCTAAGCTGAGTTGTATGTATTGTACGGAAAAGGCAGCCTCGTTCCCAGGCCCGCGTCATTTTCGGTTGGGAAAAAGTCGCGGGCCTGGAAACGAGGCTACGCCTACGGAAAAGGCATCCGGCTGGTTTTTTAGACATGAAATGTCAGACTTGTTATTGAAGGTAAGTCAACACTCCTAGCAACACTTTCCCCCTCTCTCATATATTATACAGTGCAGCAATGTACAAGCAATACCAAGACAATGCCTGGTCCCTTATGCCTAACAGACACAGACTGATAGTCTAACTAGGTACATAAATTATGAACAATTCTTAGGACAGAAAGTAGTTTACACACATCTAGAGGTATTGTTTAGGCACAATACCTATTGGCTGAAAAAGTACCTATTGTACTATGCTGCACTGCTCCAAAAATCTTCCTATTATGCTCAACAAATGCCAAATCCATCTCCATTATCCCTGTTGCTATCTTGTTTTCTTTACTGTTCTTGAGTTGGTGTATGGCTAGTGCGTGTTTACACTAAAGGTCTTTCATGCCTGCTTAACTAAAACACCCTCATGCCTGATTAGTTGTTGATTGAATGCATGCAAAGGGGAAGCAGCATGACCAGATGTGAGAGCACTCCACCTTACCTATACTATATGAACCTATGCTATATGAACCAAGAAAACTGAATCATGAACTGAACTAATGCATATCCGAAATTTGCGAATACACAGGGAAATGTCTCTTAGCACACGCCTTAGTCTATGCTCAAATTATGCTCACCATGTGACTCACTGGCAGTGCCTATCCTTGTGGTAAGGCAGCTGATGAGAGAAATGGAATGGCGGGAGGGCTGTGTACATTGTGAACTCTTCAAGAGAAGAAAGCTTTCTGAGAGAGTAAAGAAATCCCGAAAAATCGAGACCCAGCTGGGGATTGAACCCAGGACCTTCTGAATACTAGTCAGATGCTCTTACCAATTGAGCTACTGGAGCCCCCTTGGCAGAGGAGCAGTAGGCAAGCTTTATATAGCCACTAAACCCGCTAGTAGCACTTGCCAGTAGGACCCAGCCAATTCCAACTGTAATTACTCCCTCATTATAGGACATGTACATTCGAAGACGTCAACTAAGAAACAGCCAGAGATGTCATTTTGAACACTTGCCTTGCCCCCCCGCCCAAACCCCGGGGGTGGGGGGGGGGGGGGGGAGGGTGAAACAATTTCACGTATGAGAGAAGAGTGGGCAGCCAAACACTAATCAAACGAAGACTAAACGCTCAGTAAAACAAACGATGAGTGTGTGTGTGTGTACAATCAATAACCATTGTTAGTGCACTTTTTCTAGGGTCGCTAGCAAAACACACATAATGGGGGTAAAACGCCAGCATAGTAGATTGGGTTATCTACTCCTCTCTCAGTATATGGACGTGGTCTCATACTAAGACTGCAGCAGTCCCATACTCGTACTACTTCGGAGAACAGCCAGACGTCATTTTGAAACAAACTTTAGAGTACATGACACTATCTGGACAGCGCACACTTTTTAAATAACGCCCAACGAAAATGAGGCTGTGCAGTTTGCAGGGCACCCTAAATGAGTTAGTCCTAGTGGTGTAACCAAACACCACTAGATTAACAGATTTAGCCCTGCACACTCCGGCCTGCTGTCTGTGGCTGTGTAGTTAATTGGGGGGAAACTCCCATGAGTGTGCGCTACTGCCTGTAACCAGACACCAACTCACTGTGGGCGACTTAGGCCCACTTACTATGGATCTTGTTCAGTTTTAACAGGAATATTATTATGGTGCAGGTGAGCTACAAGAAGTGTGGATTTGCCTTCACTCGTTGCTCGGGAATTGCAATTGTACTCGCTCACACTCATAATTACCATTCTACTATCTTTCTACTATTGGCCTACCACACACACACATGCACACACATGAATTAGATCCCCGGCCAGCCTCCACACACACACATGCACACACATGAATTAGATCCCCGGCCAGCCTCCACACACACACATGCACACACATGAATTAGATCCCTGGCCAGCCTCCACACACACATGCACACACATGAATTAGATCCCCGGCCAGCCTCCACACACACACATGCACACACATGAATTAGATCCCCGGCCAGCCCCCCCCCCCCCCCCCCCCCCCCCCCCCCCACACACACACACACACACACCATGCACACACATGAATTAGATCCCTGGCCTTGTGACAACCTTCATGTAACCAAAAATGGGGCTTTGGAACAGCTAAATGCTGTCTACACATCCACTTAGGCCACTTACTAAAAGCCACTATGGAACCTGTTTGGACTGGTACAGTTTTGACAGGAACACCTTTGAAGTAGGCCAAGCTACTATTCATGAGGCTTTGAAGGTTTTCAGAACTTTGCACTGCATACTTTACTACTAAGTGGTATTACACTAATTGAATTCCACCAAATCACTCCCTGCTCAACGAACTCAGTCATGCCTCACACCAAAGGTTAACCTTTACTAATCAGGTCTCATTAAAGTCATGTGTAGCTCAGTACTGTAGATTACACAACTAAGTGCCACGCCGCTCTGCCATGTTGCAGCAGTTGCAGAGGGGCGATTCAAGGGCTCGGGCTTTAAACACAACAAAAGACTCCTACGTCACCTTACGAGTCCATTTTCAAGGTGATAGAGCCAGGGCGCAATCGTGAAAAAGTCCAAAAACGGTCAATGGAGAGTACTGTACTAAACGTGCATTACGTAATCTACAGTACTGAGCTACAAGTGACTTTAATGAGACCTGATTAGTAAAGGTCAACCTTGATCGACCTCCTCTGGCCACACACTAGTAGTGCACGATATGGTGATACTTACCGATATCGACGGTATGCATGCGCGGCAATACAATTATTTGACGTGACGATATTATCGAGATAATTTTGCACGTGGCAAGCCGATCATGGCAATGAGCGACGAGTCTGTCGAGCCAGCTACTGCCGGCGAAGGCGAAGCCGAACCCGAACCCGTGGTTGAACTAGTAGCTAAGCGAAATACTATCGCTCCTGTTTGGAAGCATTTTGGATTCGAAGCGGACGAGAAAGGCAAGCCGCGATCGCCTGATCACCCAAAGTGCCGCGTGTGTCATCAAGACGTGGCAACCAAGGATGGCAACACTTCCAATCTCTACAGCCATTTGAAGAATCGACATCCTGAACTGTACTTACAGGTAGAAAAGAAGAGGCCAAGCACAGCTCGCCCAGCAGGTCACCCGTCACTATCAGAGGCGTGGCAAAGGACGCAGACACTTGCGTCTAGCTCTCGAGAGCACAAGGAACTAACTAAAGCAGTGACCTACTGTTTGGCCAAGGATATTCTTCCAATTTCCACAGTTGATAAACCTGGGTTTAAGGCCATGCTGCAGAGATTCAACCCCAGGTATCAGGTACCTAGTCGTAATTATTTCACTAGGGTGTCCATACCGGCTTTGGTTTCCGAGGTTAAAGGTGCTATTGAGCTGAAGATTGAGGGTGGAGAGTGGAAGTTAGCAGAAACTCTACATCAGTGGAAGTTAGCAGAGTCACAGTTGGTTGGGATCACAAGTGATAGCGGTTCAAATGTGAAATTAGCATGTGAGCTTCTCAAATGGAAAAGATTGAGCTGCTTTGGTCATAATTTGAACCTAGCAGTTGAAAAGGGACTCAATGATGCACGTGTACAACGTGTTCTTCGTCTGTGCAAGAGTGTTGTCGCCACCTTCTCCCGAAGTTGGAAAAAACAGCGAGACCTTACTATCATTCAAGAGCAAAAAGGTCTTCCAACCCACAAGCTGAAGGCAGATGTGGTTACCCGTTGGGGATCCTCTTATGAGATGGTAGAGAGGTTGCTTGAGCAAATGGAAGCAGTGAGGGTTGTTTTAGCCAGTGATAGGAAATCATCACATTTGATACCAACCTGGCAGGACTGTGACGTTCTTGACTCCATTTCTGCTGCTCTGAAGCCTCTAAAAGAGATGACTGATGCTCTTTCGGGTGAGAAGTGTGTAACAGTCTCTGCAGTAAAGCCCCTCCTAAACTACATCACCACAGACATCCTAGTTGACAAAGAAGGGGATAGTGAGTTGACCAAGGAGATGAAAGAACGAGTGAAAGTGGATCTGGAGATACTCCAATCCAGAACTAAGCCAGCTGCTGGAGCTTGCTTCATTCCGTGATCCCCGCTTCAAACTAGGGTATGTCAGTGACAGAGAGAGCACTTTAAAGGAAGTGAAAGAACAGATGTGTGGTGCTAGCAATGATGTAACAGATGGTGAAGGTGGACCTAGCAGTGCTTCCGGCGATGATCGATCTTCAGCTAGTGAGCCTCCTAGAAAAAAACCTAAAGGACTGATTAAGATACTTGCTAAACGACTAGGTGCTACATCAAGAATTGGTTTGACTACCGAGGAGAAGATTACGCAAGAGCTTGACCAGTACCTTTGTATCTGTGCTACAAGTGTGCCATCCGAACGTGTATTCAGCTGTGCCGGGCATATTGTGTCAGACCAGAGAAGCTCCTTGAAACCTGATAAAGTGGATAAGTTGGTATTTCTGGCTCGAAATCTAAAGTAAGTGACTCTCTTTTTTTTTTTACTTCTAATTGTAACAATGCACTTGAAATTTTTTGTGATATTTAGTAATATCGTGATATCATGTGTGATGATATATCGTGGGGTGAAAAATTGATATCGTGAAGGCCTACCACACACTGACCTAAATCAGGGATTCATGGAGGGGCAGTAAAGTGTCGTTATTACAGAGGTGTCCTGGCTTATCTCAGGAGTACGTGTCCTCTAAAAGGGGGGCTTGATCGTCCCCTTACACCTGTTGCGTTTGATACAGAGAAGTATTTTCTAGGCGTATAAGTATTTTCCAGCTAGGCATTTGTATTCACAAGGTGCATGTAATTGATGTGTACTTATGTTCCAGAGTATATAGTATACCCTATGGGAGCTTAATACTGTAATTTATACGTATGTATACTGCATACCATAAACTCTGGAGTACAAGTACAGGTACTTCTATTCGGAGATTGTGCACTCTTGTGGCACAGACTATGTGGGGTACTTATAATCATGGGTTACTTTTTAACGAGGTTAAACATATGGTAGTACAACAGCATGCACATGAAACTTGTAGTTTTGGTTTTGACGGTCACTTTTGTGTTTTCTTGACTTCACTGGTCTTACATGTGAGCGGACTTTCTTTGCACTGAAGTGTATACTTGCAAGGCAGTTCTATGCACCCACCAACGACCCATATATATGCCTTCTGATGCAGGTCTAGGTGGACCCGATACCGTCCTCACTATTCATGCTTAACTAGTTACACATGCACTGTTTATGCATCCCAGGTTACGTACGTAGTTGTCCGATCAAAAATCTGCACTGCAAAAGTCCTGACGGGATAATCATGTTCCCATGACAACACCATAGTAGTGCTCCCTCACTATTACTCCGCTGGAACTCTGACCTATGGTCTGTGATAACCACTACATAGCATGGATAGTGGACCTTTTGTGAACTTAGTGCTACTCACGTGACCTTCGACGAATCAGAAGTCTCAAACTCGATCACATGACCGCACGTTAAATCGCTTAGTGCACACTTTTCTAAATAACGCCCAACAGAACCGTGGCTGTCTCAGGTCAGTGAGTGAACTAAATACTTTAGATACCAGTTGGCAGTGCATTACGGGACTAGTTAGCGCGCTCGGACAATTAAGTACGGTCTCAGGCGGATAATGCACTCGCCTTCGGCTCGTGCATTATCCGCCCTCGACCGTACTTAATTGTCCTCGCGCGCTAACTATATCCCGTAATGCACTGCAAACTGGTGTCTAAATATTACTTAATTAACAGTGCAAACAATACTATAGTCTAAGATAACAATGCATAGTAGTTCCACAGTTGCTTAGCAATGGTCAATGACAGGTGGTGTGTGATGTGGAAGTCACCACTACGAATGATTGATTGCGTTCATTGCATGGATTAATATTGTTGCCAATTTTATTTTTTCGTCATTAACGATCACCTGAAGTTGTATGGTACTGTAGGCCGTTTACTTCTGTGATCATGAACGACAACCTTACAGTGGAACCCCTCTATTGTGGACACCTTGGGGACAGGCTAAAGTGTCCTGTATACAGTGGAACCCCTCTATTGTGGACACCTTGGGGACAGGCTAAAGTGTCCTGTATACAGTGGAACCCCTCTATTGTGGACACCTTGGGGACAGGCTAAAGTGTCCTGTATACAGTGGAACCCCTCTATTGTGGACACCTTGGGGACAGGCTAAAGTGTCCTGTATACAGTGGAACCCCTCTATTGTGGACACCTTGGGGACAGGCTAAAGTGTCCTGTATACAGTGGAACCCCTCTATTGTGGACACCTTGGGGACAGGCTAAAGTGTCCTGTATACAGTGGAACCCCTCTATTGTGGGCACCTTGGGGACAGGCTAAAGTGTCCTGTATACAGTGGAACCCTTCTATTGTGGACACCTTGGGGACAGGCTAAAGTGTCCTGTATACAGTGGAACCCCTCTATTGTGGACACCTTGGGGACAGGCTAAAGTGTCCTGTATACAGTGGAACCCCTCTATTGTGGACACCTTGGGGACAGGCTAAAGTGTCCTGTATACAGTGGAACCCCTCTATTGTGGACACCTTGGGGACAGGCTAAAGTGTCCTGTATACAGTGGAACCCCTCTATTGTGGACACCTTGGGGACAGGCTAAAGTGTCCTGTATACAGTGGAACCCCTCTATTGTGGACACCTTGGGGACAGGCTAAAGTGTCCTGTATACAGTGGAACCCCTCTATTGTGGGCACCTTGGGGACAGGCTAAAGTGTCCTGTATACAGTGGAACCCCTCTATTGTGGACACCTTGGGGACAGGCTAAAGTGTCCTGTATACAGTGGAACCCCTCTATTGTGGGCACCTTGGGGACAGGCTAAAGTGTCCTGTATACAGTGGAACCCCTCTATTGTGGACACCTTGGGGACAGGCTAAAGTGTCCTGTATACAGTGGAACCCCTCTATTGTGGGCACCTTGGGGACAGGCTAAAGTGTCCTGTATACAGTGGAACCCCTCTATTGTGGACACCTTGGGGACAGGCTAAAGTGTCCTGTATACAGTGGAACCCCTCTATTGTGGGCACCTTGGGGACAGGCTAAAGTGTCCTGTATACAGTGGAACCCCTCTATTGTGGGCACCTTGGGGACAGGCTAAAGTGTCCTGTATACAGTGGAACCCCTCTATTGTGGGCACCTTGGGGACAGGCTAAAGTGTCCTGTATACAGTGGAACCCCTCTATTGTGGACACCTTGGGGACAGGCTAAAGTGTCCTGTATACAGTGGAACCCCTCTATTGTGGACACCTTGGGGACAGGCTAAAGTGTCCTGTATACAGTGGAACCCCTCTATTGTGGACACCTTGGGGACAGGCTAAAGTGTTCTGTATACAGTGGAACCCCTCTATTGTGGACACCATGGGGACAGGCTAAAGTGTCCTGTATACAGTGGAACCCCTCTATTGTGGACACCTTGGGGACAGGCTAAAGTGTCCTGTATACAGTGGAACCCCTCTATTGTGGACACCTTGGGGACTTGGTGAAGTGTCCTGTATACAGTGAAACCTTTCCATTGTGGACACCTTGGGAGCCTGGTAAGTGTCCTATAGGCTGCCTACCACGTTTTCACCATCTAGGCAGCACACAACCACCTTCATTTGCTGTAGCTTGGCCTGCTAACCTCCAAAAGCTGCTATACACAGCAGTTGCATATATAGTAATGTATGGCGTAGTATTGCACACGTGGTAAGTGCACACGCACAAACAAACAGACAAACAAACAGACAGACAGACTGACCCGGAAAACGTAAAGCAATCTTAGGACCAGCCATTCCCACGCTGTGTGCACTCTGGCTGGTAATTAAAATCATGTTCTCATGGCAACCACATACTCCCTCACTATTACTCAGCTGAAAGGGTGGCCATATGGTGTGAGAAAACTACAACAGGTGTGTCACTAAAGAGAATATCTCTACAACAGGTGCTTCACTAAAGAGAATATCTCCTGTGTGAACTCAATTAACAGTGCAAACAATACTATAGTCTAAGAAAACAATAACACCTGCTACCCTCCTGCAACCACTAATTGTATTATCTAAGTCCTCCACTAATTGTATTATCTAAGCCCTCTGCTAATGCATTATCTAAGCCCTCCACTAATACATTATCTAAGCCACTAATGCATTATCTAAGCCCTCCAATAATTTATTATCTAAAGCACCAGATGTGCCCCATTACCTCAAGCATACAAGTCATAATATGCATTCCAAGTTCCAACCACACCTGGTTGTCATGTACATGTTCAGGGAATATTGAGAAAAGTGTAAACTAGGTATACGCAAGCGCACTATGCCTCGCTGACATCATCGTACCGCCGGGGCTAGTTAGCCAAGCCGGGGCCCTGCCCACCGAAAACACGAGGGGACGACTCGACTATTTTCGCGACTATGCCAGTTGCAAGAATATCAGCTGAAGCGGGAAGAGACTGCTAGCTATGACAAAACGACTCACATCCAGGCGAATGATGTCTGTATCTACAACATTTTCCCAAGAAGCAGCCACAGCTGCCACAGGAGAGCGGACATGATACTTGAAACTTGCGTTCTTATCGCTCGATTGTGCCGTCCGTGCCGAGCTAAAGAGCGGTTACACAAACGCTACTACCGTGGGAGCTGTAGTTAGCCTTACTTGATAAAACTGTGCAGTAGACTTGTCCTGATCTCTGCCAGTTTCTGCACCAAGAACCTGAAGATGGCGTCCGCGAAACTGCACAAGACGCCATTTTGAACCCGTGGCTTGCCCCTGGGGCCGGGGGGAGCGTGACACACGGATACATACATAAATATACATAATATATAAACACTAGCTGAGATTCTGAGCCCGTATGTCGCGATTATTGGCCTCGCTGTGCTCGACAATTACTTATTATAGGCGAACTCACTAGTGTATATTACATTATATCACATTACATCACATTTGGAGAAATTCATCGGTTACAGAGAGGAGTATAAAGGTGTTTATACTACTATTTCGTTTTTATGTTTTTCATACATGTTTTCATGTTCGTTAACGTATGTTTTTGTTTACGTAATAAAATACTACTGAATGGTAACTTGGTGCATCCATGGCGATGACAAACGGCAAGAAGCGATTGGCTGCCTGTGATATAAGCCGGATATACCACGCCTACTCGGAGTATAAACGCGATAAACTCCGCTAGACAGTTTATCCTAAGCTACGCCTCGGGTAAACCGTCTAGCGGAGTTTATCTGCATTTATACTCCTCGTAGACGTGGTATATCTTATACTTATTTTGAAACAAAAAAAGAATTGTAGGAGTGGAAACAGATAAACACTTTTTTTTCAAAGCTGTTTCTGCCCAGTGAATCATGACTGCACAAAGATACTTGCAAGTCGAAACTGAAAGTGAGACTACTGAAGGCCCACTGACCTTGCTACTGGCGATTGATTACAGGTCACATTTCCGATAGAGACAGTACGTTAGCATCCACATTTTTTTAGGGTTCGAGTTAGGTTAGAAATAGGGTTAGGGTTGGGGTTTGGTTAGGGGCTTGGTTAGGGTTGGGTGGTTGGGTGGTAGTGTTAGGGTTAGGGTTAGGATTAGGGATGGGATTAGGGTTAGAATTAGGGTTAGGATTAGGGTTAGGGCTGGGTTGGGTTGGTTTAGGGTTTGGTTAGGGGCTAGGAGGTTTTTAACCATCGGGTTTGCAGTGCCTCATCTGCAAGTTATTCACAATTTCACGAGTGCACATGCGCGTGCACTCCCTATACAAATGTACGTGATAAACGTACTGTCTCTAACGGCTTGTCAATTCTGAATGATCTTCAATCCCTATGAACCAGGTTCTACTTGGTGACTCGTGTTTCAAACAGAGTATGTTTCTGCACTTCGGTTGTCCTCCAAATGACATCACAGAATTGCACACGATGCCTTCCAAATCGTGAATACGTTTGCTTACTCTACACCCTATTGTGACTCGGCACAACAATCTGCTTATAAACGGGATGTCTTGCTACTGTAACCACAGCTGAACTTACACTTATGCATGCATGCAATATGGCTTTGTGTTTGAATAAATTCGTGGAAGGCTCTGTAAGCTAATGCTGGTAAGAAAAAAAAAAAAGTAGCTATGAAATTCAGTACAGACAGCAGACTTAATTAATGATTCACAATAAAACGCTTATCACAAAGTAGCAATGACAGTTTTCTATCGTAGTTAGTGATCAGCACTTCAACTAGATGGGGGATTTAGCTACCTCATTACACCAAAGGAAAGCATTCAACTTCAAGTCATGCTTATACATGATTATATAATGCAGGTGGGCACTGCTTTGATCTTTTGACTTTAATGAGGTCTCTAAAATCCATTAGACACCTCATCAAAAATTCACATTTCATATAGAGAATTTAAAAGCTGGAAACCATAGTCTAAGCTAGTTAGTGACCTCAGGCAGGTATCTTAGTAGTCTCGTGCCCAGCCCCACGTTAGGAAGGTGGGTCTGGCTCCCCGCATATTTAAAGTTGGGGCAGCATTACGTCAGTGGTCCCAGATCTGGACCGGCGATGTGATTGGTTGATTATAGTAATACATCACTAAACGGTGTGAATATCCGGATACTACAACCCACCTTCCTAACGTGGGGCTGGGCACGAGACTAGTATCTTAGCTGTTTAGAGACCTTCAGATGCACCTATAATTACCTTGGGCTTCACCCCCCTTGGTGATTATAGGTAGCATCCCTCAGGTCTCTAAAACAGCTAAGATACCTACCTGAGGTCACTAACCTATACATAATGATAACATATTTGTAATACCTTCACTAAGCTACTCATCACCTGATTTTATGGTCTGAGAATAAGTTATAAAACATGCGCCTAATAGCTGTGTGCGCTTATTAACCGGTCACAATAGCTGTGTGCGGTCACTACGGTAATGCAGGTGGGCAGACAATGATAACATTATTGTAATACCTTCACTAAGCTACTCATCACCTGATTTTATGGTCTGAGAATAAGTGACTCATCCCTGATTTTATGGTCTGAGCAGGAGTCATAACATGTCAACCTCCCATGACAAATTAGGCAAAAATGACAAGTGGGCTCTCAGGCCATGTGTGGGAACAGGGCCACTGAACATCTGCAATAGCCTTTTAAACCCTAAGCCACATTTATCTTTGTTGCCAGATCTGCAACTTTTTCAGTTACATTCGTGTAATGCCACGCTATGAACTAAACAAAAAAAGAAGCAATATTATGCTCAAAATTACGCCTGCACAATTCTCACCCTTGCTTAATTAGAAGACATATAATTCTATGGTCTCATTCCTAGGCCCACGACTTTTTTGGGTACACCGAAGTCATCATAAGGCCTGGGATCTAAAGTCACGTGCGCAGGTAGAAAGATGGTGCAGTAGTAGAATAGTGCTTATGAGCGTGGGCGAGCACACGTGCAATTCTCAGATGAGTGAATGTAGCTAATTTACACTTCTTGTAGTTTCTTTTTATAGCCTGTCTGTGTCATAGACTTACCATTGAAAGCCTCTGGTAAAATTTAATGTAGAGAAGCCAGCCATAAAAGTCTGGGGCCTGGGAATGAGTCTAAATATGGTCTAGGGGGTTTGCACTTAGCAGGAAGCTTAGATGTTATCTGTGTCAAGGACTAATTATCCCCAGATATTGTACCAAAAAATGCCACATCTACAATAACACTATTGATCTGAGGACATAGGGACTCCACAGTTGCTATGCAGCTATACTAACACAAAACCACCACTCTTGAAAAAAAAATAATAGCAAAAGGACAGGACAAAATTTGGAGGGTATTACATTTAAAACACCATGTCATGACTACGTGTAAATACAACTACCGTAGATCAGAAAGTTTTCGCCGTTAATTTTTTTTTCGCCAGTTGCATTGGCGGGGAAAATTAAATTGTGCGAAAATTTTTCTATACGTTTAACGCGCATAAATTTTTTTGCCACGTGGCAAAAATTAAACATGCGAATATTTTTTCCGCGAAAACAAATGTATGCAAAAATTCCCCGACCTACGGTATGCAGTTTGTACAAGTGCGTATTATATTTGGTATGCAGTTCGTACAAGTGCGTACTATATTGCGTATACGTGGGCAAACATTTCATGTAAAAAAAAAAGGAGCCGGTAACCTTCCAGTATCATACACCCAACCCAGTTCAGGCCAACCCAGCTGCAGCTGTAGAACTAGTATTGACAGACACTCTACAGAAACAGTCAAACGCAGTACAGCAAAGTGCTGACTTGGTAGTTTCATCGTGCGTGCGTATACAGTTAGTAGCTATGTCACGAAATAGGTTTTTTACAGCTGCCTACCAAGTTTTCGCCATCTAGGCAACACAAAACTATTCATTTGCTGTAGCTTGGCCTGCAAACCTCCGAAAGCTGCTATATACTGCAATTGCATAGTACTTATGAGGATAAACAGAGAGACACGAAAAACGTAAAGCAATCTTAGAACCAGGTGATCACAGGATCAGGCTGCTAAAAATTGCATTTAGGATATAGCAATTAAATCCAGTCCTATGGTAATCACTTCCTACAAAATCAGCAAGTCCTTGAGAAAAATCTGTCCATTTGAGAGCTGTGAAAGGTAGTGTATTCATTAGGATAATTGGTGCAGCCCTACTCTGTTGACAGTGCCTATTGCTATTGGGACAAGAGGCTGAGAACGTAATTAGTGTTGCATCAACTTTCACACAGCAAACAACCACAGCCTTTTCATCTTCAAAGCTACAACTGCAATGTTTTCTTTTACAACATTAGATACACCAATTATGCACCAACCACACATACTTGAAACAGTCCAGATGGTTGGTTTCGCTATGAGGGTCACATTTAATGAGCATAATATTATAGGGGCATTTGTTGAGCATTAATCGGAAGATTTTGGAGCAGTGCAGCATAGCATAATACGCTATTTCTTAAGCATAATAGGCTCAGCCCAGCTATGTCACAAAGCAATTATTGATTTTATGTCATGTGATAGTGAAAAGTTATGAAGCACGCAATTTGCCGGCAGAATGAGCGACAGCAAGTGTAGCAGCGTGTCTCCGTGGCCTAAACTCTGGAGGAGTCGGATATGCACTTGGCACCTCTGGCAATTGGACGAGACGGCATACTAGCCAAAGTGCCACTCTTTTCTGCAGTGATTGCAGCTGAAATTATCAAGCCGTTGGGAGGCTCGATCTTTACAAATGACGAATATTACCCCCGCTTCCCTCCGAGTCCATATTCTAGATGATTGAGTCGGGGTGGTTCAAAGGTGGAAACTAACGAAACACTGTCTATGGGAAACACCGTACCTAACGAGAATCATGTAATCCAGATTGGCTCCAGGACAGTGCAAGAAATTTTAATTAGCTGAGTTAATACACCTTATTATAATAATTATCATTAGCAGCCAGACAACATCTGCATGTGTACACAGGAATACCTAGTGAACTATACACCTGTGTACAAGGTTATGACAACAGGAAGCTTAGTGTTGCTATATAGTCACAAAGCAGTCTGGCTCCCTCACAGACACTGATAAGGGTGGCCCCTAGTCTGGCAAAGCCAGACCCAAGCGCGAAGCGCGAGGGTCTGGTACGAAGCCTATATCAAGTTTTGTACTGCTGCAAAAATATTGCAGCCAATCAGATTGCAGGACAGCTAATTATAACATTCCAGTAAAGTCACGTGGACTAATTAGAGTTTTATAGCGTACAGAGAGTACGGAGCGAGTACATGTATCGTTTGAGACGCAGAAAGTGAGAGATGCCGCTAGAAGTGCAGCAAAGGAGCTTGGTTATCACGACCTGAAGCCTGAACAATTGGCAGTTTTGTAGTGTGTTTGCTGTACTCCCAACGGGGTATTGGAAAATCCTTTGTTTTGCATGCGTATCTTTTTTTGTGTTTGACAAACTGCCTGAGTACGGGTGGAGAATACGGTTCCATTGCAGTAGTAGCATAGATAGTAGCAACTCCTTTGACAGCGATCATGAACATACACAATTTAACGTAATCATATTCATTGTGGGTTATGTAACCGCAAACATTCCAGTGGTACAAAACGTGATATAGGCTTGGTACCAGATCCTCGTGCCTCGCGCTCAGGTCTGGCTTCGCCAGACTAGGTGGCCACCAGAAGTGTAGAAAGGTATTCATTCAGCACTATGTATTGTCACCAAAGAATGCGTTTCTCAACTTTCTCATGCCAACTTCCTATGCCTACATACACAGTTTATACAGCGAGCCTTTTCGCTAATTTTCTTCAAATTTTTGCTTATTACTGTTTCTTTATTTATTGTCAGATGGGTAATTATATTCGTAGGGTAACATTATTCAAGAAGCGGTAGTAACGGCTGCAGTAAATGATCATATAGGTTATTGTTATTAGAATTTCCGGTTAACGGTATACAAAGAAAAGGGTCTTTAAAATGCCAGGGGATAAAATCTCGGAAACGAACCAATACCTTAACCACGCTTTTTGCCACGGCTGCGAAAAAAAAGCTGTGAGGGAAGGCCTGGGTACGAGGCTATATAAGTCTTCCCTCATGTAAAAAATGGGGCTAACATGGGGAAACGAACCAACGCCTGGCCCGTGCGCCTGGAGAAAATGGCTTTTAGCAAACAATCCAGGAGACATGGGACGAAGTACTTGTACTACAAAATGTTTGCTGATATAAGGTATGGTGGGGCTATTTCGATGGCACAGTAATTTCGACATTTGGAGTTGGGTGATTATTTTATGCCTCAGTATATATAGGTCAATAGCACAGGTATATGAATAGGGGTTTTCAGCTTTATGAAACTGGATCTATCTACTACAATGCTGGAATTACCCTCGGGGTTAAAATTCTGTTGGAATAGCCCCGCTTAACCTTACAAAAGTCGCAAAAAATGTGTTGTAGGCGTGCAAAGTATCACCAACCTTTTCCATCAAAGCTGTAAATTCCCCTGCTAGCCAAAAATCAAAGGCAGTACACGGCAACCTCAAGCCAATCCAATGGTTCAAACATCAAGCCCAGTGATTCCATCCAAAGGGTGTTCAGTGATTGTCGTCCTGTGGGATTCAGAAAGGATTTAGTTGCCATAACCGGAGGGGATACAGGGTTTAATACAGAGGATGACGGGATGGGGGGGGGGGGGGGTGATTTCCCCCCCCCCCTTCCCCCAGAGAATTATGAAAACTTATATTGTCATAATTGCAATAATAACAAGGTTTAATGGCAGTTAGGAGGTCATAATAAACACAAACATATTAATCATACAGCCGAAATCAGAAAAAACACACGTTACAACGGAATTCTGCAATTCTTTTCCTTAAAAACATCAAGAATTTCAGTACAGTGGACACTATAGTTGGGGTAGTCACACACAGGTATTCCAAATTCAATCTCAGGCCAATTGCATGCCCAGACGCCCCCCTAAAGAGCGTTTTCTCTTCCGAAAAAGTCCCCCCCCCCCCCGGCAAAAAAAACCTTGAATAGCATCACAATATTCGGGAATTTTTTTAAGAATAATTAGTGTAAGCATGCAAAAAAAAATATTAATTATGCAGAATGATTGTTTTGATAAAACCTGTCTGTAGGGCCTTCCCTGGGTCAGAGGACTCAGTAATTAGTCTGCTTAAAGTTCTGGCAGAGTATAAGTGGCTGTGAATTCCATCAATATTCCAAAGCCAAGTGTAGTGAAGCAGAGAAACCCGCTTAGCCTCCTACCCAGGCCTTCCCCTCACTCACGAAACTAAAATTTTCGCGAGTGCGGGGGAAGGGCTAAAAATAAGATTTTTGTAAGTGCGAGGAAGGCCTGGGTAAGAGGCTAGAAATAAAACTTTCGCGAGTGAGGGGAAGGCCTGGGTACAAGGCAAGAGCCTACTATGACTCGTGCTTAAAGTTAGAAACACATCCTAAACTCAGACTGCTACATAATTACGGCTTGCGATGAAGGAAAAGAATGATAGGGTAAAAATATGAATGATAATAGGACAAAATAAAAGAATTCAAAAACAGAATAATGGGAAGTTTATTGGGGCGAGCGCAGCGAGCCCCGTATTGGCGAGGTCAATGCCAACTCTGTATGTTTGCCTATGTCATCAACCAACCGGTCGTATAGCGCATGCGCAGAAACTTGCTAAGCACATGTTGTACTTGTGCTTACTCGTTGCGCTCGCCCTACAAATGGTTTGCATTCTCCTAGTACTTCAGGATACTGCATAAGCACTAGAGAAGACTAGAAAATGCTCCATGGATCTCTAAGAGAATTTACTAATTGGGTCCTGAACCCAATTAAACATGTCTAGGTTGTACCAATTTGCACAGTGGAAGCCCTATACTGTGGACACCCTGGGGAACTGGGGAAGTGTGGGTATAGACATGTAGACTCACCTCAGGGTAAATTTCTATAAGGAAAGTGTATTTGGGACATAGCAAAGTGTTGGTAACAGTAATACAGAGGTGCCCTTATTTCAGGGGTGTCCATTTGGTCACTTATATAATTATCTGCTTACACAGGGTCAGTCTGTTTAGCTAGCCTCGTTCCCTGGCCCGCGACTTTTTCGGCTACACGAAAGTCACAGGGCCCGGTAGCCAAAAGCACGCAATCAAATTACAGCATTGTCCTCTTCAAACGCATTTCTCTACATTTTACCAGAGACCGCAATGTTTCAGTGGTAAGTCTATGGCACATGGGCTATAAGAAAAGCTACAAGAAGTGTAGTTTCGCTATTAACTCGTCTGTGAATTGCAAGTGTACTCACCAACGCTCATAATCACCTCTCTACTACCTCTCTATCTTTTGAACTGCACACGTGATTTTAGATTCTAGGCCTGTGACGGCTTTTTTGTAACCAAAAAAGTCACAGGCCTGAAATCAGCTGTTCACGCACTTCACACATGCCCAGCTGGTAAAAAAGCAAATTCATTCATGCATGTTTAACTTAAGTTCAAATCTACTGGGCAATTCATATATCATGAATATAGTCTCAATGAATTCCATCTTGAGGGTAGGTTTTAAAAACACAGGTGGGTACCTTTTTGACTGGACAATGCTAAATTAGTACTCTAAGGTCACTATTACATTTGAGGTGACAAAATTTAGCGGATTGTATGTATAGTGGATTTGAAGGGAATTAATTTAGCGATTTAAAACACATGACTCACTACTATGCGTAAATATAACTACGCAGCTCGTACAAGTGCATACTCTATTGTGTATATATCATGTGCGTAAATATTAAGTGAGCACTGTATATATGTCGAGCGTATACGTGCTTAAATAAGTGCATATACACATGTACACATGTATGCGCGGACGTTAACTGAGGTGCTCATACACTGCTCACGCACGAGTAATAATTTTGCGGGTATAAAATTACCAAAATCACTAATTTGGCAATGCATTCAAATTAGTACCCTCAAACAATAGTCACCAGGTCCACTACCCTCTGGGGCCGAGACTACTCCAGGTATAGCCTGGTTCGGTTCCCAGGTCCACTACCCTCTTTGGTTGACAGGCCTGTCTATATACCCTCAAAAATATGAATACATCACCTCACTTTAAGATCAGCTGGACAGAGTTTCTTGACACGTGTTCATATACATACAGATGCGTGCATGTCATTACTACAGCAATCTACTGCTTGTATATACGACGCTACACGAGGTATATGGGTCTACACACAGTTTTCAGTCCAGAAGCTCAGGTCTTAGTCTCGGCCCCAGACCATCCCTGCACTCGCAAAAAAAAAAAAAAAAAAACGAGTGCAGGGAGGGTCTGGGGCCGAGACTAGTTATGTCTGTGCTAAAGACTTCTAGTTCAGTCAGTTTTCATGTCCTTGTGTAAATCACCTGCACTCTAAGCAGACCTATCAGCTTTAACCTCATTAGGCAATGGAAGTAATGAAAAGCTCATTGCTATGTAGTCAAAACCTTTGACCAGTCTAATGAGGTCAAATTTGGCCCTAGTGGTGTGATGTACATAAGTTTGGGTGTAGCAGGTTAATCTGTTTAGGAGATTGGGGAGAGGCCTAATGAGAAGAGTAATTACAGTTGGAATTGGCTGGGTCCTACTGGCAAGTGCTACTAGCAGGTTTAGTGGCTATACTAGGTGATTCAATGCAAAGCATTGTGGAGCAAGCATGAGAGAGGTATTAGCCCATGTGTACGTTAGTGGCGACGCGCCCTCAGCAGCTCATGTGGCTCTTTTATTCGTCTCAGTATCACTTGTTGGTAGCCTGGAGAAATGGCAGCTCTTCTGGCTCTAGAACTCGCTCTCTGCTGTTCCAATGTGACTTATTGCCAACCTGGGGATATATACTGCAACGCTGTAGCCTCTGCCGCTGCAGTCTACTCTGTGAGAGCATCCCTAAGCTAGCTGCACTGCAGCCACCGTGGCCACGTGAACAATTTGAAATATTACGGAAATTGTTACATTGAAACTCGAAACGATATGCGGTATGTGCGTACGTACGTACGCACGCACGTACGTACACCGTACACCGTACACACAGACAAATTCTCAATTGAACACACTAGTGTGGGGCTCGCTCAAGCTCGCCCAATAAAGCTCGCCCAATAAAGCTTGCCTACTGCTCCTCTGCCAAGGGGCTCCAGTAGCTCAATTGGAAAGAGCATCTGACTATATAGTATTCAGAAGGTCCTGGGTTCAATCCCCAGCTGGGTCCCATTTTTTCCCCCGGATTTCTTTACTCTCTCAGAAAGCTTATCATCTCTTGAAGAGTTTGCAATGAGAACAGCTTTTATTATTTGGGGCTATGCATACCATTACTATGGAGGACTGCAATTGATTCCTGGAACAATTGCTGAATGCAAACTTTTTTTAAAGCACAAGTCATGTGTTATGCAGTAGCACATATATGCATATATGCACATATATGCACATATGCACACGTAACAGTGAAAGAAAATTGCATTCAAAATGAGAAAACACGACTTTACTACGCGATCCTACAGTAGCCTACATACGTATACCCATAGGAATTACAGATGAAGGAGCAATGAGCCTCCCTTGATAGCACAAAATGACACTCTCGTCCATACCTCTGACTTTTTCTCTGCCACAACTTCACAAACAGCACCCAAAAAAAGGAGGAGAGATGCCATTTTGAACACGCCTTGCCCCCGGGGGCCAGGGGAGTGTGATTGATGGGAACGGTGTGTGTATAAACACTAGGCTAAGCTGAGATTTTGATGCCCATAGATAGCGATGATTGGCCTCGCTGCACTTGGCAATGAGCCCCTGAAATGAGGATACCTCTCTCCATACAAGACACTTTACCGGGTCCCCAAGATGTCCACATTAAAGAGGTACGTCCCACTGTACATTAATAAACACTTGTGTATTTGTGTATGGTGTTGAGCTTATATTGCTTAAAGCTTTATCTAGCGTTCATTCTCAGCATGTGCCCTTCCAATTAGACTCATTAACGACCCTCCCAAAAAAAAATCTGGGGCCATATCTCAAATCTTGATACGTGCATGAGTGGTGAGTATTTTCAAAATTTCCAGTAGGTCACACTTTATTTTGTTTACAGTACCGAGCATGCGAACAAAACACATTTTTGCATGTATTCCTCAAGTAGGCATGAACCCACTTGTGAATTCTGTAGTATCAACATTATTTCATGAATCAATACTTTAACGTTAGTTCAGTCCGTGTGTGCGTGTGTGCGTGTGTGCGTGTGTGCGTGTGTGCGTGTGTAATGGATGTGACGTCAACTAATGAACCTCGATTGCGCGAGAATACGCTAGAAGGTCGTGACGTCATCACACAGTACACGCGCACTTCGACCGCCGCATGTGTTGAGATCATGAGACGCTCTGACAACCGACGGGATTATTATGACGGCCTCATATGAGCACTTCGAGCACACTCTATTACAAAGGTTAGTGGCTAGATAGTCATGTAAGCATGCACACCTGTAGTAATCTGCTTAGTACGCTAGACAAACAACGACGATGCGCATTAAATGGAATCAATGCCATTCGCCTGCATGCCATTACATGTACGTAGGTAGTCTCGTGCCCAGCCCCACGTTAGGAAGGTGGGTCTGGCTCCCCGTATATTCAAAGTTGGGGCAGCATTACGTCAGCGGTCCCAGATCTGGACCGGCAATGTGATTGGTTGATTATAGTATTACATCACTAAACGGTTGTAGTATCCGAATATCTACACGAATGGCCACGTGGACACTATCCGTTTGGTGACGTAATATGATGTAACGCTAACCAAACTTCGAATATACGGGGAGCCAGACCCACTTTCTAACATGGGGCTGGGCACGAGACTAGTACGTAGGCTATGGTTGTGGAGAGCTAGGCTTCGGTCCTAGCTAACCTGTTTTGTTTTGTAGTTCTTTGCAGTCTCTACTTAGAGTTTGGCACTGCACCATGCTCAGGCATAGATAATATACGTATAATTATTATCTCAATCTATAGCTCAGTCAGGAACATGTCAGCTACACTATAGTCTACTGTCACATGATAGATGCTCAACAAAGTGCTTTGGCTGTTGAAAGAACGTTGTGTGCACACATGCTATGCACTTTTCCCCACTGGTGGTCAATTTTCAGCACAAAAGTTGAGGCCTGAATGTAGAGCCTCCACATGGCTAAGTCAGCGGCACTACTGTCATTGGCAGATGCTAAATGTTCCATAATCACATCACATGGAGGTAGCACTTTTCCTTTCTATCCGTAGACAGAGCGAGTTAAAAAAGCGCAACTACTTGCTTGTTTTAATGAGTGAACAGGTGTGGTACCTGGCAAGACAATGCCGGTGGCCTCAGAGAATATAATACTCCATCTCCTGATTTTGAGGTCAGCCATTAACAAGTCTGACATTTCATGTCTCAAAAAACAGCCTGTATCTTTTACAGTACAATACACACAACGCAGTTTAGGCCAAGTCAACTACATTGTTTAAACCAGTGAGTTAAAACATTGTTCTAACACAGTTAAACTGTTAAATTGTTCTAACTCAGAACAGCTGAGTTAAAACATTGTTCCCAGTGATCTGTCTCGGCTTATCGCTGCCCGAAACATTGCTTGCCTCAGTCAAAAGCCCTCGGTTGCACCGTTTTAGTCGTTCTGTGCTTAACGGATGCTCGAACGGATGCCGTTTTTAATTAGTGCGTGGGCATGGAAGTCCCTTTGCGTGGGCATGTAAGTCTACCCCACGCGTACATACGTTACGGCACGTGATAAGTGGTACCAGGCCTTCCCCCTCGCTTTTTCTCCACGGCTGCGAGATAAAAGCTGGGGTGGGAAGGACTGGGAACGAGGCTATAAGATATGCACATTTTTAGAAATATATTCCAAGTAGGCATGAACCCACTGGTGAATTCTGTAGTATCAACATTTCATGAATATGTTTTAATGAGTGAACAGGTGTGGTACCTTGGTGTGGTGGCAAGACAATGCTGGTGGCCTCAAGACTGTGAATATGCTAACTACTTCATCACCTGATTTTGAGGTCAGCCATTAAGTTAACAAGTCTGACATTTCATGTCTCAAAAAACAGCCTGTATCTTTTACAGTACAATACACACAACCCAGTTCATGCCAAGACAACTACATTGTTTGAACAGCTGAGTTTAAACATTGTTCCCACAGCAGAGCTAAACTTTTCAAGGTTACCGTACGTTAGGACCAGACAGGTGTGAATTTTTTTCTAAGCTCGCAAAAATCTGAACACAATTCATTTGTCACAGACAATGACGTCATGTCAACATGTGCCGTGCCGGAGCCTTGCTTGGCCTCGCTGCACTGGGTAATGATCATATGTAGTTGAATTAACTGCTCTTAACTCATTGCGCGCCACGGGCCACTTTATTGGCCTTTACGTAATGCTTCCGCTACGCCACGGGCCATTAAAGATGCCTTAGAAACGGCAAGTTCATTTATCGGCCAGGAGGGGCAACCCCTTCCTTTATTAGCCATAAAATTGAGTACAGTGATTACTAATAGTGATGTAACTGTGCCGAAAGTCGGTCTACTCAGTAATAGAACGGATATACACGGCAAAATATACAACCGATCAAGACGATTAGCTACGGCTACCTACACTGCTACACAGTTAGTTAGGCTTTGTAGGCTTTGTAGTCAACTTCATTGGCAGATACGATGGTGACTGGTTCAGGAGAGAAACGGGGGCTTCAGCAGGATCGTCGATCTTTGCTGCCTGAGGGTCAGGACCACAGTACCGTGTCGAACTTACCGTGCATCGGGTTATCGATCCTGAATCCCTTCTTGGTTCCAATTCGCTGTCCTTTTTGCCTTCAATGGCTGTAGCTGGTAGTCTTCCAACAAGTACGACGCAAAATTCGCTGGATACTTGACTTGGTAAGCATAAAAATAGCCATACGCTGTACTAAAACTTTTAGTACGCCATTTTTGTAGAAACTGTGGCGTGGAGCATCACGCGCGTGACGTAATTACGGCGTGCAATGAGTTAAAAGACACCCCTAAAAATTAAAAAGGACAGTGCATAACATTTTTGTATACATTCCAAGTAGGCATGAACCCACTGGTGAATTCTGTAGTATCAACATTTCATGAATATGTTTTAATGAGTGAACAGGTGTGGTACCTTGGTGTGGTGGCAAGACAATGCTGGTGGCCTCAAGACTGTGAATATGCTAACTACTCCATCACCTGATTTTGAGGTAAAGCGCGAGAAAACCCCATTTTAGACAGACAGACAGACAGACAGAACCGATTGCTTAACCCCGCCGCCGCCTACGCGCCGCGGGGTAAAAACAGCCTGTATCTTTTACAGTACAATACACACAACGCAGTTTAGGCCAAGTCAACTACAGCTGTAGAACTGCTATAATTGGTACCCTGCTGAAACAGTCAAATGCAGTACGGCGAAAGAATAAACTCGGCAGTTTTATTGTGTGCAGACAGTTTGTAGTCATACGTCACAAAAACAATTTTTTTTTTTATGGCCGACTACCAAGTTTTTGTCATCTAGGTAACACACAACAACCTTCATTTGCTCCATTAGAAAAGTTTAGCTTTGATTGACAACACCCAACATACCTAATGGTACGTGCCCACTGCCTCTCCGAGGATCATTAGCTCAAAATGTTAAGTCTCACTCAGGTTGATTCTACATTCCAGGGCAAATGGCGCTAAAGGTAACACACAACAACCTTCATTTGCTTCTTCACCCTCCATTAGAAAAGTTTAGCCTTGATTGACAACACCCAACATACCTAATGGTATGCGCCCATTGCCTCTCCCAGTACCCTTAGCTTAAAATGTTAAGTCTCACTCAGGTTGACTCTACATTCCAGGGCAAAAGGCGCTTGACTTCGCCCAACTCAATAATCCACTCAGCATTAGTGAATGCCATTACCAACATTAGTAGCATTGTTTTACAATGGCTTCAAGTAATTAGTTAGTAAAAGGCCATTAAAGTTAACTCTTTCCCAGCCAAGTTTTATACATCCATAAGGCTAATGTGAATTTATATCGGCCTTTTTATATTAGGCGTTAATATAAAGTACATGTTTTTTCTATTTTATATGGGCACATAAATGTGCCCATGGCGTTCAAAGAGTTATTAACCACCAAAAATGATAAATGATTACTAAAACACTTTTTAAATTACTAACCTGGCTGAATTTGGTGGAAAAAATAGCTATAGCTAATTCTCGCCTTGAACTTTTACTAGTTCGGTTTATGATCCTACTCAAACACTTCTAAAGTTTCAGTTAATTAATTAAAAAAACACTAACAATTATGGTCCATATTATCACTGGCCAGGTTTAAATTGTGAGGTTTTCAAAAATACGAGTGTTTATGAGAAAACAATGGCAAGTCAAAGCGCCGATGGTGTGTATGTGTGTCGTTCAAGGCTACCATGTATACGAACGCATATGAACCCCTCCCTCATGTGGGAGAGCAGCTACGGTTGAAACAAGAGAACAGCAAGAATGAGTTAAGAGCGGCAGGTGTTGTGAAACACAGCATCTTTGTCAGCTTCAAAATTCACAGGAGGCTCATCTGGCACGAGAAATACAGCTGCAGCGCTAGCTATGACAACTTTTTGAGCACACCAGAAAAATACAGCCACTACAGCACAGCACGTGTAACGATGACGTAATCTTCGTGACAAAATGCATTGCGTTTTAATTTTTGCCAGCTTCCAAAAAATAATCACATTTGTAATAGTTAGAGTACCGCAACTAAATCCAGATCTACAGTACGGCAAGAGTCATTCATACTGTGGGTTTCAAGGTGTAAGGGATTTGTACCCTCGTGCAGTTGCTTGTCTTACAACTGCTCTCTGGTACAAACACCTTTGATACGTACATCACTAAACGATTGCAGTGTCGGCTGCATATCCATACTAGTCAACTGCAGCTGTAGAACTGCTATAACTGGTATCCAGCCGAAACAGTCAGGAAACCCAGGATAATTTATAACATTCTTCCTCATACTGTGGGTTTCAAGGTGTCTACCCTCTGGTACAAACACCTTTGATACGTACATCACTAAACGATTGCAGTATCGGCTGGATATCCATACTAGTCAACTGCAGCTGTAAAACTGCCATAACTGGTATCCAGCTGAAACAGTCAAATGCAGTATGGCGAAAGAACAGACTTGGCAGTTTCATTGTGAGCTTACAGTTAGCAGCCATACGTCACAAAAACAATTTTTTACGGCTGCCTACCACGTTGTTGCCATCTAGTTACACACAACTACCTTCACTTGCTGTAGCTTGGCCTTCAGCCCACCAAAAGCTGTTATATACTGAAGTTGCATAGTAACGTATCCCGTAATGTATTGCGTGCGTGATATGCACGGACGCACAAACAAACAAACAGATGTAGAAAAAGTAAAGCAATCTTAGAACCAGCCGTTTGTGCCCCCAGCTGGTAAATAAAAAATAAAAATAAAACACCCCATCTGGATAGGTAGTCATGTCACGTTTTCATACAACAATACTACCTCTCTAGATGGAATGCTGTCATGTACCACGAAAATGTCCAAAGGATCATGAATGTATGAGGTGCCAACATATGTAAATAACAACCACACTACTAGGTGAATGCAGAGCATTGTGGGGCGAGCGTGAGCGATGACATGTACATACGTACTGCACGCACGAGTTATAGACGATTATTGTTGCATGACAATTTTCGAAGCGTGTGACAATTTTGAAATGCGTGACAACAGTCGTTGAAATAGGCATGCCAACGATTTTACGGAAGACCATGCAAGGACGGACGGACACACAGGTCTATACTCATAAGAAAAAACCTAGTTGGGTGCTTCCTGAGCTTACTCTGTTTATATTCCTCAAGTAGGTGTGAAGCCACATGCAGGTGAATTCTGCACTTCATGAATATGTTGAATATGCAACCCAGAACACCTCATCCAGAACAGCTGAGATAATACCTTGTTTTTACCCAAATAGCTGATACACTGTTCTAACCCAGAACAGCTGCACGAGTTAAAACATTGTTCTCACCCAGAAAAGCTGAGATACATTTTTAAGGTTTTTTTCACCAAAACAGCTGAGATAAAACCTTGTTCTTACCCCAACAGCTGAGTTAATTAAAACCTTGTTCTTACCCAAACAGCCGAGATATTAAGGAAAAAAACATTCTTTATACCCAGAACAGCTGATAAAACACTGTTTTTACCCAGAATAAGGGAGATAATTTAAAACATTCTTCCTATCAGGAAGAGCTGAGATAAAACATCCCAGAAGGGCTGAGTCAAGATTATTCCTACCAAAACAGCGGAGATAATTAACACTTACCCCAAAAAACTGTAGGATTACTAGGTGCAAGGGAGTATCACTGGTGACCTAAAAAGGCCCTGGGGTGAAATATTAGCTCAGATAAAAATACTTCTTAACCAGAACAGCTGGGATAGGTTATTCTTACCAAAACAGCTGAGCTAAAACTTACCCAAGACAACAGTGGAAGTGGGTCTTTCAGACAGTATCACAGGTGACCAAAAAATGCCCTGGGGGATAGATAAATTGGTCTGGGTATTTACAAGTACATGATTGTTTGAATGGGCACAGAATGCTTGGTTTAGCCCAGACACACAGCCCATAATTCCATTAATTAATTAACTAATTAACACCTAAGCTGTCTGAAAAAGTAATGATTTCACCATTGATTTGGCACTTGGCAATGAGGCTGAGTGGAACCCAGTCACTGTGCCAGCCCCTTGTTGGGTTTGGCAGGCTCCCTGTTTATTAAACTCTGGGTTAGCGTTACATCATATTACATCATCAAACGAACAGCGTCCACGTGGCCACTAGTATGGATATCCGGCCGATACTGCAAACGTTTAGTATAATCACACTGCCGGTCCAGATCTGGGACCACTGACATAATGCTGCCCCATCTTTGAATAAACGGGGAGCCGACCCCCTTTTCTAGCGTGGGGCTGGGCACAAGATTAGGAACAGCTGAGATAGGTTATTGTTACCAAAGCAAGACAGCTGAGAAAAACTTACCCAAGACACCAATGGAAGTGGGTCTATCAGATGCCCAGGGAGTGTATCACAGGTGACCTACAAATGCCCTGGAGGAGAGGTAAATTGGTCTGGGTATTCACAAGTACATGATTGATTGGGTGTTGAATAGTTTAGCCCAGACACACAGTCAGTAAGTCATTAACTAATTAAACTCTAAAACCTCTGAAGTGATTGATGGTTTGTAGTGAACTCTTTTGTGCTATGTTCATCCCATTATTCATTGGGTGTTGAATAGTTTAGCCCAGACACAGGTCAGTAAGTCCATTAACTAATTAACACCCCTTAAGTGCTCACAGCTGTCTGAAGCATTGGATTTCACTAGCCTCTGAACCCAGCCGTCCCAGCTTTTTTTTCGCTTCCCAGCTTTTTTTCGCTTGCAAGCGAAAAAAAGCAGGGACGGCTGGGTTCGAGGCTAGGATTTCACCTTTGGCACCTTGCATTGAGGCTGAGGTGGGTACAGTGGAACCACTTCATTGTGGACACCTTGGGGGCCTGGTGAATTGAAAGGTGTCCTCACTTCAGGGGTAAATTTATACGTTAAATGCTTCTCTTGTTAGTCAAAATAGATTGCTCAGCGTCAATGCAAGGTGCCAAAGGTGAAATCCTAGCCTCGAACCCAGCCGTCCCAGCTTTTTTTCGCTTGCAAGCGAAAAAAAGCTGGGACGGCTGGGTTCGAGGCTAGTGAAATCCAATGCTTCAGACAGCTGTGAGCAGTTAAGGGGTGTTAATTAGTTAATGGACTTACTGACTGGTGTGTCTGGGCTAAACTATTCAACACCCAATCAATAATGGGATGAACATACATAGCACAAAAGAGTTCGCTACAAACCATCAATTAGGATCATTTCTGTAAGTTTCAGCTTGTCATGAGTGTTAGCTTCGTTCTGTGACTTTTTTGGTGACATCAAAACTGTCACAGGGACGGGGATCTAAAATCATGTGTGTAATGCCAAAGTAGAAAGATAGTAGAAAGGCAGTTACGAGAGTGGGCGAGTGCACTTGCAATTCTCAGACGAGTGAAGGTAGCGAATTTATACCTCTTGTAGCTTTTCTTTGCAATTATGAAATTGTGGAAGTGGGTCTTTCAAACACCCAGGGAGTATCACAGGTGACCTAAAAATGCCCTGGGGAAGAGATCTGGGTATTTACAAGTACATGATTGTTTGAATGGGCATGGAATGCATGGTTTAGCCCCCATAAGTCCATTAAGTTAATTCATTAATTAACTAATTAACACCTAAGTGTTCATAGCTGTCTGAAAGAGTAATGATTTCACCATTGATTTGGCACTTGGCAATGAGGCTGAGTGGAACCCAGTCACTGTGCCAGCCCCTTGTTGGGTTTGGCAGGCTCCCTGTTTATTAAACGGCTAGGAACTACTTGAGTGTTACATACTACCCATCACGGTCTATAGACCGAGACCCTCTTGCACCCTCCGTTAGAAAAGACTAGCTTTGATAGACAACACCCATTATACCAGAGCTAATGGTACGTGCCTACTGCCTCTCCCAGTACCTCTAGCTTAAAATGTTTTGAGTCTCACCCTACATTCCTAGGCTAATGGCGCTTGACTTCACCCAACTCAACAATCCACTCAATACTCCCTCACACAGCAGTGAATGCCATTAAGAACATTAGTAGGCTAAGTGTTCTTTTAGTATACATGTACTTATAGCTTCAAGTAAATAGTTAGTAAAAAGGCCATTAAAACTCTTTCCCTGCCAATGGCACATTTATGTGCCCATTCAAAATAAAAAAGCCTGTACTTCATCCTATTTTAATATAAAAACTACATGTAAATTCACACTGGACTATATTACGGAAAAAACCTGACTGGTTAATTAAGAGTTTAGAAAATTAGTTTTAGTTAGCCAACGAAAATTCGTAATAACATGGTAGATTCACCGGCCTGGTTTACGCTAAATATATTACGTTCTAATTTTGCGAGCTTCTAAAAACATTCACATTCGCAATTATTCGATTATCGCAAAACAAACTGGTCCCACATAATATGGTACGGCACAGGTCATTTCTACCATGGGTGTCATGGTGTATGGGATTTGTATCCCCATGCAGTTTGTATGTCTTACAACTGCACTCTGGAACAAATCCCATACACATATAACATGTACCACTACTTCACCTATTGTGACTCAGTTCAGCTGGGATGATTGTTCCCACATAATACAACATACATACAGCCATTGCCTGTTGATTACACACACATGGACTCGATGCCTAACCTATATTTAGAGAAACACAGCCGTCTTTCGAAGTGGATCATGACGTAAGTTAATCACATGACTTTAGATACCAGGCCCTGTGACTTTCCTTTATACAACCAAAAAAAAGTTGTGGGCCTGGGAACTACATACTATCCACCACGGTCTATCAAGCGAGGCTGTCTATCACGTACTGTCCATTAGCTTTGATAGACAACACCCAACATCTAACCCCATACCGGAGCTAATGGTACGTGCCTATTGCCTCTTCGAGGACCATTAGCTTAAAATATTAAGACTCGCCCTACATTCCTAGGGTAATGGCGCTTGACTTCACCCAACTCAACAATCTTCTAAAAACATTCACATTCGCAATTATTCGATTATCGCAAAACAAACTGGTCCTACATAATATGGTACGGCACAGGTCATTTCTACCATGGGTTTCATGGTGTATGGGATTTGTATCCCCATGCAGTTTGTATGTCTTACAACTGCACTCTGGAACAAATCCCATACACATATAACATGTACCACTGCTTCACCTATTGTGACTCAGTTCAGCTGGGATGATTGTTCCCACATAATACAACATACATACAGCCATTGCCTGTTGATTACACACACATGGACTTGATGTCTAACCTATATTTAGAGAAACACAGCCGTCTTTCGAAGTGGATTATGACGTAAGTTGATCACATGACTTTAGATACCAGGCCCTGTGACTTTCCTTTGTGCAACCAAAAAAAAAGTTGTGGGCCTGGGAACTACATACTATCCACCACCGTCTATCAAGCGAGGCTGTCTATCACGTACTGTCCATTAGCTTTGATAGACAACACCCTACATCTAACCCCATACCGGAGCTAATGGTACGTGCCTATAGCCCCTCCCAGGACCATTAGCTTAAAATATTAAGACTCGCCCTACATTCCTAGGGTAATGGCGCTTGACTTCACCCAACTCAACAATCTTCTAAAAACATTCACATTCGCAATTATTAGATTACCGCAAATAAAACTGGTACTGCATAATATGGTACGGCACGGGTCATTTCTATGACGGGGTTACAAGGTGTATGGGATTTGCATTCTCGTGCAGTTTGTGTGTCTTACAACTGCCCTCTGGAACAAATCCCATACACCGTGAAGCAAGTACAACATGTACCACTGCTTCACCTATTGTGACTCAGTTCAGCTGGGATGATTGTTCCCACATAATACAACATACATACAGCCATTGCCTGTTGATTACACACACACACACAATCACATTCTCACATACACACACATGCATGCATGCACACACACACACTCTCACATATATACACATATATACACACATGCACACACACACACTCACATCCACACTCGCACGCATACACATGTACACTCGTACAAACACACATTCATACACTCACACATGAACATACACACAAACTCACATAGGCTATGCACAAACGCTTCCTACATACACGCAAACATACATACACCCACACACAATTACATACATGCTTCACCTGCATACACACACACACACACACACACACACACACACACACACACACACACACACACAAGCGTACGCTAGACATACAAATGTCACACACACACATGTACATGCTTCATGCTCATACACGCACGTAAGCATGTGCACGCACACACACACACACACACACACACACACACACACACACACACACACACACACACACACACACAACCCATACATAGCCTGTCCTCTACTTGAAGCATAATTCCATGAGGAAGCCCAATATATACATGATACATGGACACCACGGGGACTTTGTGAAGTGTCCTGAATAGATCTAGAGAGGTGTCCTCATTTCAAGGGTAAATTTGTATTAAGAAAGCATATTTAAGACACATCAGTGTCCCTAATACAAAAGCGTCATTATTTCAGGGGTATCATTTTAAGAAGGGTTCCAGTGAAATGTCATGGTATAATCGTTATCGCAACTACATGTACATATGCATATAATATCACTGTGTCACCTATTGTGTCTCACTTCAGCAGACAAATCATACAATGTACGTATGCAAGATGCACAAGTTCTCTTCACACACACACACACACACAAAATAAATAACATGGGCGCAGTTGTAATGGACAGTCTAACGGAGACGATTCCGTAGGGCCTTCAGTCTTTAACTTTACAAGATAAACTATGTGTGGGGGTTCATTCCCATATCCGACATCGTCAATTGTCACTTTGTCAATTTCTCACTTTGTCAACACTAACCAGATGGGAATTGACTAAATTGGAACTGATAAAGCGAGAAGTTGAATAAAAAGAGAATTATGCCTTCAATAGGGATCGATTCCAATGACGAGCTATACATTTCTCTACAATTAACTAAATCTTGTATAGTGTATAACATGCACACGACAGTTAATTAGCGGAATAATTTAATTACGCCACGACGATGGCAGTATGATCGGTTCATGGCATTGTAGCGAAAGACAGGGGATGACTCCGACTGAACTATCTACAGAACTGAAGAGCAGAACCCCCAAGCTTTCATTTGGCATCGGATTGTAAGAGTTTTGGAAGCTGAAGACTAAAAACAGACTTTCTACAACTGAAATCGCCAGTCAAGGAGCAAACAACAGGTAATTTACTGTCTGCTACGAGTATAGTAGCTATCTCACCTTAAGAGTCGGAACCGCCTCTTTCCTGGTAATAGACTGCGAGCCGCTCGATTTTCAGTCACAGATGTGGCCTTCTAGGCTTTTCAGAGGCCAGTAGGATCGAAGTTCAAACTACTGATCACTTTCTAGGCCTCTACTCGGCGAAAACATCGCTACAGGCACTACCTTCAGTCATGATTCAGAAAAGGTAACTGATTCATAACCGAACATGGCATCGATAGCGCACGGATATAACACGGTAGTACACGCTTTGCCAAGATTTCTGGTAAAGTACTCACATGCGCAAACAGTGTATACCAGGCCCACTTTCAGGCGGGGTGGGAGGGGCCTGGGCACGAAGCTAGGATATTCTGTGGTGCCAACAGGTTACTAACCATGTTTGGATGACGTACAACAGGTGATTCTCAATAGCTATTTTCCTTCATATAACTTGCAGGAAAATATAATCCGGACGTTTGTGTGTCTAAGGACTTCTACTGAACCCCCCCATACTCCATCTTTCAACCTTTCTCTATTTAATGCACACATTATGTCATGCATTACATCATTCTCAGTACTTAAGCTTGAGTTTCTACGCAGTTTAGTAATAATTCCACTGATGAAGATCCTCGGATCGAAACGTTTGGACCTCTCTTGAGTTTCATTATGCATGCTACGTAAGAGCTCAATAATCCTCTCTAACATTTCGACACATGGTCCGCACAAGTGACTTTTCTTTGTGTCCCCGATAAAGTCGTACGTGGGCCTGGGAACGAGGTTAGCAGGTTTAGTTGAAGAATATGGTTTTCCTGCTGAAGTTAGCTAAATTGAAAAGCACGTACATGTACATGTATGTAACTCAGAATATGAGAATTCTACATACGGCAATCACATCCACATCACTGCATCACCTATTGTGACTCAGCTTGGTGCAACAGTGTACTATAATTCCCTTCCATTTACGGAATCACATCAAAATGACATACTTTTTCCCATCACTATTAGCTCACAGGGTTGTTGTGGATACTGCCATATAATATGTGACCCGCTGAGCGAAAACTCGGTACATCTCGCATTTTATAAATACTGAGATCACGTCAGTTTTGTGATCAATACCCTCTGATGGTAGCCTCGTTCCCAGGCCTGCACCTCAGCTTTTGTCGCTTGCAGTATGGAGCCTGGCTACTATGGGCTGTCCATAAAATTTGGTGGTTATCGGACGCTCGGTTCCCGAGATACAGTCCGAAACACTAGCGCATTACAAAAGCGTTTCACACAATTTGACGTTGTTTATGTACTAAATTTGATTGTGATACGAATAGTATACAGAATCACAATGTTTTGACGTTGCTACAGTATATCGTACTTCTGTATACTATCCATAACATGTACACACTTAGTACGTGACTTAGGCTTGTACCATACCTAGCTCAAACTGACCAATGAGCTTACAGTATATGGATGCTATAACAGGTCATATTTCCCGCGAACAGATCAAAGAAGAATTGCATAGCGGGTCCCACTGGGCAGGGATCTTATACCACCGCAACGTTAACACTCACCACAGCACCCAGCTATGCACCCCCAGAGTACACCCACGGGTAAGTACAGCTACCTACCCAATGATAACTGAGTATAAATTAAAATTATAACAAACTCGACTACAAATATACTCCCTACAAATTTAACTCATTGCACCCGGAAATTACATCATCTTGGGTGTCAACGTACGTGAAATAATTTACCTCAAGCATATCATCCTCGTTGGAGTAAAACGAGCTAAGTTTGCTGCGAGTGTTTAGTAGACAAAACAGCTATTGGCGACTCCCAGCTGTGAAAGGGTATGTGTGGTCTCTATATGGACGCAAACGAAGCCAGCACATCGAATTTCCAGCTGTTCTGGTTAGCTTTGAGTGTACTAGCAAGCCTTAGCGTGGTAGCTAGAAGCTTTTCGTGATGCTTATGACCCCAGTTGTGATGTAGAGTGGTTAGATGGATTGTCCGTGCATCGAGCACGTCTACTAAAAGCCTTAGAACTCGATCCTGCAAGCGCTCTATCTAAGACTATGTACTGTGTATTGACGATCTGGCTGGTACGCATGTGCTAGTTGCTCGAAATGACTTCCGGCATTTAGGCTATGAATATCTACTTGTAATTGCAGCCCGTTTCTGATAAAGAAGGCTTCTCCCTTAAGGGAAGTGCCGCTATGCAAGCGGGCCACTTTAGTGGCCTTCCGCGTGCAATGAGTTAAAGCAGTGCTGTGAATGGCTACAAACCTACATGTATTTCTTTAGTGGACATCTATACTCGTGCGGCAAGCCTACGAGAGGCATCTGCGCGTGCGTAACCCTAGTTAAGGTGTGCGTGTTTATTATGACCTACTAACTGCCATTAAACCTTGTTTTATCACGATTATTACATTACAACTTTTCAATATCCTGGTGTGGGGGGGGGGATATGAAACCTGCTATTGGATATCTGCCTTTGCTTCGGAAACAAGGTGAAATAAAAGGCATGGGTCGACATAAGGTTGTGATTAACTCACTAATAAATTTACCCATGTGTAAGTACACATGGCTTCCTGCACTCCAGTGACACACCCTTTTAACAGATAGCGCTATCTTATAAGTAAATTCATTATCACCACGGAGCCAATCAATTATTCCACCCACCCATCTTAAAATCTTGACCTACCATCCCCAGCGAGCCTACCAACGCGGATTAGTATACTACAGCGGTAGACTAACATTATATAACTCGATACTGGCTTACGCAATCGGGGGCTGAGTCTCCGGATGTACCAGTCTAGCTGTCCACCGCAAATTTTAAAGCGCCCACGTGGTGGCATTCTTCTTGGAGCTGGGCCGAAGATGGCTGCTCGTCAGGGGTATATCACCCGCACTGTCAATGAGGTAGTCGCGAAGTGTTCCACCAACCACTGCTCTAAGCTACCGCTATGCTAGCCTCGTACTCACAGATAGTCTAGATATTGCATGCTGATTCACTTGGGACTCCCCCTGTTTATTTTTTATCACGCGACATGCGTCATCCAGCGCTCGGCGATATATCGACCTTTTGCTCAGCCCCGCCCCGTCAATTCTCTAATGCTGGTTCAGATAAGGAGCGCACTATAACCCATTGCCTCTCGGTGCAATAAAGTCAGCTACAACTGCACTGTCATTACTCATGAATGGCTTATACAGCCCTCGAACAAGGCAGCAAAGTGAGCTGGTCTGACGCCTATGGGAATGTATGACCTCGATGGGAAGTAAGCTTTGCTAGGTAACAATATTGAAGTTATACAACTGTCCACTAAAATATTACCACAAGTCAATTATTCAGAGATTTTCTACTCTAACTATTGCTACAGTTCCCTTTGAAAAGCTGCTTAAGGTGCTACCATAGATAGTAGAGACTAGAGTAGAAGGACAGGGAATGGAAACTCCCCACTCACACCTAATTAATTCCCATCCGTATTAGGATGCGTATGGCTTCAGTACTATTAGTGTGCATGTAGCTATGGATAGTACAGAGATAACAGAAGGGCTGAGAACCATAGCGTTCTGACCCAAAATGAAGTGCTGGAAATTGCATGAACAGCACAAACAATAATGTGCATATCCTATAAGCATATGACCAAAAATTTGAACATCTAAAATTTTGAGCAGCTCCTGAAACACAGTATTCTCATGTTTGTAACAATTTTGTGGGTTAGACCACTCTGGTTCTTATCCCTTCAATAGTAACAGCACAAACAGACCTTGTGCATGCTACATGTAGATATAATTGAGTAAATTACTCTGTGTGTAACTTAATGTTCTCAATAATGTTATGACTATCATTATTTCTGTTCTTAATAATGAGTGGTTCCAGGGCCACCCTATTTTTTTAACCGAAGCACTGATACTTCTCAGCTGTCCATTTCCATGCATGGTTCTCAAAGTTCATTGCGGGCAGTGACAAGCAAATCACGGAGGTCAATGTGTACCACTGTTGCAGTACCATCTGATGGGTCTGGTGGACTTGGTGGATGCGCACCCTCAGGGTCAGAGTCAGTCTGTGCAACAGGTTCATAGGTGTCATTTGTGGGAACTTCCTCCACAGCTGTGGGGAACATTTGATTTGTTGAGCTGAGTAGAAAGTAACAATGCCAATGAATGTTGCAAAGGCTATGCTGGTAGAGGTGAATGTAACAGCATTCTGGTTACCTCCTGAGGAATGAATATACAGGGTGGCTAATGCAAGAACGCCTAGATTGACAGTTCCAAAATATTCAAATACCAGGCCTTGTAAATTCTATTTCCCAACAGGGAATAGACGATGTGGAGTATAGCAGAAACAGAACCCATATAGCCAAAAGGTTAACACTTGGATCCCCAAGAATGTTGAAGGCAAACAGAAAGAACTGGGCACAACAAACTAGAAGCATCAGTCCAGTCCAGTAGCGATGTTTGGTGCATGGTATGCATCAAGAAATGGAATGACTCTGTGGCTATTCACCCAGGTAAGCATCTTGCATTGTCCAGACCTAGAATGAAGCCACTGACTAAAGATCAGAAATAGAGTATAGGGCAGAAATAGGAGAGCGAGGACAACCAATGCTTCAATAAATAGGGGAATGTGTATGCTTATAGTGCTAAGGTATCCAATATTTCCATCATAGAGCCACATGGCAACATTTAATTTGTTGGGATATTCCAGGAGTGTGTAAGAAAGAGCTGCAATGACTGCCTGGAGAAATTTACTGTATGATAGCAGAAAGAGTGTTGCGAGAACAGCAATTGGATTCCAGAAAAATCTTCAGAAACTTAACATTTTTTCCAGTGCTGGTCTTCTATTTTCAAACTGTCCAGCTGCTCCTGCTGCTCAGTAGAATCACCTTTAGGCCGCCATACTGAGAGTCAAAGAAACTGCTAAGTGCTCTAGGCTTCACCCCTGTACCCCAGCAATCCCACTCTTTTAATAACAACATACAGCTAAATTCAAATAATTAGTATACCAGACAGATATTAGTAACATCCACAAACAATGAAGTGAAAATAATCATCAAAGCAATGTATTTCACTGGGTGTATCTTATGTGATTCACGGAATGTCAGTTCTCAGTAGGGCACTCCTGGGGACTGGTACTGGTTTCTTCTCTGCAGACTGGCTTGTACTGCATTGTTTTGGGGACAGCCCCTGCTCATTAGAAACATTAACATACGTATGCTTATCAACATCGAGCATAATGCCAAGTGATCATGCCCAGCAGACCTTAACGCACACATGCATACATACGCACACACACACACACACACACACACACACACACACACACACACACACACACACACATACACACACACACACACACACACACACACACACATACACACACACACACACACACACACACACACATACACACACACACACACACACACACACACACACACATACACACACACACACACACACACACACACACTCACACACACACACTCAAGCCTGAAGTTTACCATTACACGGACACTTTACCTCAGTTCAGTGGATGGCCGTCTGTCACTGGGACTGCCTGAAGCCACCTTCACCAGTTGCCTATAGGTGGAATGGGAACAAAGCCAACATGTGGAGGGGAGAATGGACTGCTGTCGGAGGAATCACCGGGTGTCACTACAGAGGAGGGGAACAACGGAATACTACAGTGAGAACTGTATGCACATGTAGTAGTATTGTTATTGTGATAACCTTGTATGCATACTTATGACTAATGTATGTACTATATGGTTTCATCCTCAGCAGACTCAACGGCGTCCTCTATCAGATGGACAATGTCCTGGTCTTCGACAGAGATCAGTCCGAGCATGATGCCAGGCTCACGGCAGTACTCCAGCGTATCGAGTCAGCAGGAGCGACATTGAACCCGGACAGACTCACGCCCGGACAAGTGTGAGTTTGGGAAGAGCACACTGAAGTTCTTGGGGCATCTCATCGATGAGAAAGGCAACCAAGCCTGTCCTGACAAAACAGCCACCATCCAAGAGATGAGTCCTCCGAGCAACGTCCCCGAGCTGAGGCGGTTCATGGGATGGTGAACCAGTTGGGGAAGTTCACACAAAATCTAGCTGACCTCGCACAGCCCCTACGTGAGCTACTTAGCAAAAAGAACGCGTAGCTATGGGGTACCAGCCAAGAACAAGCCTTCTCACTAGTCAAAGCTGAGCTCACAAAGCCAACCACACTTGCCCTTTATGATCCCGGAGCAGAGTCCAAGCTATCCACCGATGCCTCTTCATACGGACTCGGGGCAGTACTACTTCAGAAGACTGAGTATGCCTGAAAGCCAGTGGCGTTTGCACCGCGATCGATGTCCGACACAGAACGTCGGTATGCACAAATTAAAAAAGAAGCTCTGGCCATCACATGGGCCTGTGAAAAATTCTCGATGTACATACTTGGGAAGCGGATTGAAATCGAAACCGACCACAAACCCCAGGTCCCACTTCTAGGGTCAAAACACCTAGACACTCTACCCCCTCGAGTACTCCGCTTTCGGCTTCGCCTCGCACGGTTTAACTACTCGATTGAGCACACACCTGGCAACCACCTCTACACTGCCGATGCCCTCTCACGAGCACCAGCCTCCTCAGACAGGGACTCAAGTCTGGAAGAGCTAGCCGAACTAGTCATGGATGCCTGCATTGGCCATTTGCCTGCTAGTCAAGAGCGACTCAGTGAGTACCAGAAGGCCCAGAATGCAGATCCTCTAGTAATAAAATACTGCTCTCTAGTAATAAAATACTGTCACAGTGGTTGGCCGAACAAGAGCCACATAGATGATGCCATACTGGGAATCCCGTGGAGAACTCACACTGCACGACCACCTTCTACTGCACGGCACTCGCATCGTTTTCTCTGCAGCCATGCAGCAAAAAACGTTGCAGAAAATCCACCAGGGACACCAAGGGATCCAAAGGTGTCGCCTGCGAGCCAAGATCTCTGTACGGTGGCCTGGATGGTCCAAGAAAATTGAAGAGCTGGTGAAACAGTGTCCACACTGCGTGCAGGACAGCACTCCTCGAAAAGAGCTACTGATGCCCACCGCACTCCCAGACTACCCCTGGCAGAAGATCGGAACCGTCCTTTTCATGCTGAATGGAGCTACATACCTCATAGCTGTGGACTATTTTTCTCGCTACCCTGAAGCTGTGAAGCTGACCACAGTGACATCACAGAGTGTTCTCAAGGCTCTAAAATCAATCTTCTCAATATACGCCATCCCTGAAGAGATCATGAGCGACAACGGTACTCAGTATGCATCACAGCAATTCGCAGACTTTGCTCGATCATACCATTTCCTACATACCACCAGCAGCCCTCACTTCCCGCAGAGCAACGGACATGTCGAACGTGCCGTTAAGACGGTGAAGAAGCTGCTGAGAGGTTCACAAGACCCCTACCTTCCACTCCTATCCTATCGGTCAACCCCCTTGCCTTGGTGTGGTGTGTCACCTGCAGAACTCCACATGGGGAGACAGATACGGTCGAATGTGCCCCAGGTGACGGAGACACTCACTCCACAGTGGCCATTCCTAGACAAGTTCCGACGCTGCAATGATGAGAAGCAGAAAGCTAACTATGATGCTCGTCATGGAGCCAGACCTCTTCCAGAGATCCCGGATGACACCGAAGTATGGGTAACCATAAATGGCAGACAGTCACAAGGCAGAGTCATTGCACCTGCAAATACTCCCAGATGACCAAGATCCCATGGACAAGTCCGCCAAAACCGCACACATCTCAATATTATACCCGAGACACAACTGCCCGAACATGAGAGCACAACCGGAGCCACTCTGACCCCCACTCGTAGCCCGATTATGACCAGGTCGCGCACTGGTACGAACATTGCCCCTCCGAACAGGCTATGACTGCCCTCCTGAGAAAGGGAGATGTAGTAGTAGCATTGTTATTGTAATAACATTGTATGCTTATGACTAATGCATGTTCTATATGGTTTCATGCTATGGTCACTATAATATAGTGACGCATAGCATGAAACCATATAGTACATGCATTAGTCATAAGCATACGATGTTATTACAATAACATAAAGCAACTAGTACATGCCATTACAATAACATCAAGCAACTAGTACATGCTTGCTTCGCGCTTGACCCCACCCTTCCTGATTGTGGTATTATCAATATCTTATCAGCAATATATTATATTGCTCTGTCTATTCTGTATTGTTTTGTTGAGTTCTATGATAAGATATTGATAATACCACAATCAGGAAGGGTGGGGTCAAGCGCGAAGCAAGCATGTACTAGTTGCTTGATGTCTGTGGTATCTGTGGTTACAGTATAATGACAGCCTACTACTTTGAGCCAAAATAGCTTGCATTAGTCCCAGGTTGGTCTGGTTACTATTGCAGTTATTGGCAGTCACTATTGCTATAGTTGCCATGAATGTTCCCTAAAGTGTTCCCATAAGCCCATATAAATTTATGCCGGGTTTTTATACTAGGTATTAATACTTTGTACAGGCTTTTCAGCTTCTTTAAGCTGTTTCATATGGTTCGTAAAGGGATAATAATTATTAATGCACCATCACAATTGTGAGACTACCTACTTCTTCTCCGTGGCATAGTGGCAAACGGTGGTGGAGAGCTGACACTGCTGGTCAGTCGCATCTTCTCAGCACCTCTAGGCAGGCTGCCGAAGGAATGATTCCGGGGAATTCCCCCTTCTGATTCAGTTTGGGGTGAGCTCAAACTGCTGTGGGGCGAGTTGGTCCACTGCCTAGGAAACTCGTAGTCTTCATCTCCCTAACAACAGTGAATTAAAGCACACAAGTTTACAGCTGCAGCCTTTTTGGCATCTAAGATGCAATAAGTGTTCTAGTTACAGGTATCTCCTCACCTTAGTTCTGGGATTGGGGCTGAGACTCTTCCTTCCCCGAATACTGGCCAGCTGTGCTGGACGCATCATCTCGTAGTCCTCCATGCCTTGCTGGACTGGTCTCGATGCCAGCCCCATCCTTGGGATATTCTGGGGCTCGGAGCGATCCCGAGGATCAGACTGTGTAATGATGACATATTCGTCAGTCAGGGGGCAGCTTTGAACAGGTCCAGAAGATAGCTGGAATACAGCTGGGCTTTCAGTAGGTCATGTGGCGTGGTTCAGACTGGTGTCAGCAAAGGGCTTCCTCTGCAGGCCATTAGGCAACTGGAATCCGTATTTCTCAGCGACTGGGCTGTAGGAACTCTGTAGTGTGTTTCGAGGTGGTGAGTTTGTCCTAGGAGGCAGTGATGGTACATTCTTGTCTGCTGGCATGTAGAGCTCGTGATCCTGTGCAGTCTGAGGTAACAAGTCTTCATTTACATGATACCAGACTTTGGATAATTCAGTAATTGGAAATACATAACTCATGATCATTCATGCACTAGAATTAACCTTCACTGAGCCAGCAACTGCAGTAACTTACCTCTTTATTTGCCTTAGCCACTGGGACACTAGAAGCAGCATTAGATGGCTTCACACTCGACAAACTGTGGAGGGCCCTTATAATCATCACCAGGTATCGAAGCATAGAGGGCTGAGCTGGGGCTTTTCAGGACAGAGTTGGTGGGCATGAACTTTCGAGGGGAAGGTGGTGTGGTCTTAGAAATGGGAGGAAGAGGGCTTCTTCTGAGGCTGGTTACATACCTCGGCTGTTGTTTCTCTGAAATCTCAGCGTACAAGCTCTCACCTCTTCTTTCCCTTTCCAGTAAGTCAATGTCAATGTAGACCCTTTGAACATGGGTAAGGGTAAGTTGGGAGGGCTGGAGGTTCTCGACAGGTCAGGCAATGGCGTTATCCGCCTAATAAACAGAGATTCAAAACTTCGAGAACGTCTCATTTTCCCATTTTTTCGCGGTGGGAAATCAATATCTTTGTAAGCTTTCTCTCGTCTCACGTGTCGGGATGCTTTCCTTGGGACGTTGTACAGGGAAGCAGATACTGCACTATCATCTGGCGGTAATCACGAAGGAGGTACATCGTAGTTCATCTGGTGGCTATCGTCCAATAGATCTCCCAAGCTTGATGCGGCTTTAACTAATATACATTGCCGTTGGATATCCGCCTCGGTGAATGGACACAGATGCCAAAGATATTTCAGATGGCTGCTTGATGAGGGATTGTGACGGCAGGTCTTCATGAGTGATGGACCTCAGGGGGGAGAGGCGACTGTCGGGAGAGGGCCTGTATTGCGGTATTGTAGGGTGTGTGAGAATGGTGCGGTAGAATGGTGTGTGAAAGGAAAAGGGTGAAGTACATGCAGTAGGATTGTTACTCAGGTCACAGCTCTGCTGCTGTCAAAGGACGTATCATGTTTAAAATAGTTTGTTCACACAGTAAGAACACTAAGTAAAAGTCACTTTTTGGAGAGGTAGACCTTGCTCCATCTTGACTGACGTCGTCTTGGTCGGGCAACAGTCTGCGATGACCAGAAAGGCTGCCCCCAGCGGTGGTCTGCTCAGGGACGGAGGTATTGCACAAGGCATTCTGTTCGTGAAAACTACCTACAGTGGCGAATAGGAATTCCAAGTATGTAATCATTGATATGGTGATTATGACAGAGTAAAAAAACGACGAATTTCTAAATGCAGGTCAGTTGCTCCCCTTTAACCCTGATAGTAAACAATTTGGCAATAACAAGAATAATTAATAAGCTAGGAAGAAATGACAAAAAGGTGCACAAGGTGGGATTCAAACCAGTAATCTAAGCTTTCAAGCGCCTGCACTCTGCCTTACAAGCAACTTACTTTTTGGCGGTGAAACTAGGAACTTGTAGTAAATCACATTACATCTCATGAGTGCTAGCAAGAGGCCTGGGAATGAGATTACATCTCACGAGTGCTAGCAAGAGGAATGAGATTACATCTCATGAGTGCTAGCATAAGGCCTAGAAACATCTCATGAGTGCTAACATGAGGAACAAGATTACATCTCGTGAGTGCCAGTTTGAGGCATGGGATTGAGAGAGATTACCAGTACCATAAAGCAAGATAGTTTGTTAGGCCAGCTGGCCATAGGAGGGCATTCAATCTTTCTATCATGGGCTAGGACTGAATTCATGGGTGAGCGTGAGCAAGCCCCACATTATGTACTCCATTCAGAAATTGTCTGAGCATGAGTACGTGCATGTGCACCTGCGGTCCACATACCACACACCGTTTACAATCATGATTCATTACAACGTTAGGAAGTTCTTCAATCTGCATATTCATTATCCCATTCAAACGTTCGAACCAGTTTGCATGGCTGCGGCAAGAAAGTTTAGGGAGACTATCACTAAGCTACAGCAGGAGAGAAGGATATGTTTCAGTGATGCTGAGGGTACAGGACAAGCTACACGAGGGGAGGGCTACAGCTAGGAGAGCTAGCCAAACAAGTATGCTGGTCTACAGACTGTCAATTGGCAAACTCTGGCTACACTGCAACGGGTGAGAGATCACTCTCAATGCTCCTAGTATCTATTCCCATATTTGGAAACAACACAATTGTGTACAGCCACTGTAGACCAGCTGAATTGAACAGCTGAATACTACCCCACACTGCCGTGTTTGTGTCTAGGGCAGCAGAGAGCCATAAAGTGCCTGGCAGGGTTAGAGCGAAGAAAGTATAATGGAGTCCTGCAAAACTGGTCATGGACTGAGGCAATGGGGTTATGTACCCAGAGCAGACCATAGATGGAGAAAGCCCCAGTAATCAGTGGTCAGCGTCAACAGCTGCACACAGCACTCACATGTTCAACACTGCCCTATTTCTGATAAGTGTAGTATACGGTGGCCCTGAAGGTCGCGCGATGTGACACGCAACATGCAAACATCCCACCCACTAAGCGATGGTCCCAACATCCCTCACGAAGGTCCTGCCCAACTATGCGAGTTTCAATGTCCCACCAGTAGTTCTCAGACCCACTATGCAATGACTCTTAATTCCTACCCCCTGTGTCTAGTATTACCAGTACCATATGGGAAGACAATCTGCCTGGCTAACTGGCCACAGAAGGGCACTCCACTCTTTCCACCACAGGCTAGGAACTTCCTATTCCCCCACTACATGTACATGGCACCAGGTGGGAGAAGTCCCATATTAACTGCACACAAACGTTAACCTCACATTTGCCACACTGCCCGGTTTGTATCCTTGGCAGCAGGATACCATACACGTACGCACGCACGCACGCACGCACATGCACACACACTCACACATGCACACGCACACGCACACGCACACGCACACGCACACGCACACGCACACGCACACGCACACGCACACGCACACGCACACGCACACGCACACGCACACGCACACGCACACGCACACGCACACGCACACGCACACGCACACGCACACACTCCTTGAAACTGGTCAATTTACCATGCTTTTTTACAACAATCTGTTCAAGGTAAAAAGGGTGGTGACAAAGATGTAACCTACGGGTTTGTCCTCATCTACTACAATTATCCACCTAATACGGTACCATTCAGTCCTTTACAATACAATGAATAGCTTCCTAATCATTGACTGTAGTAGGGTGAGACGGTATTCACTTTCACGCATTAGCGTTTGCTTACTTTGACCGTACCAGCTAGTTTAAGCATCGATGAAGCGTTATAGTGAATCTGCAGTTTGCTTACCTTTCAGTAGCTGTCAAAACAAAATAGAGCCGTTTTGCTGTCTCTGGTAAGTTCTTTTTAGCTAAGTAAGATGTTTCAGAGCATATGTAGCTCTTCCGTTTACGCTGTCGCAATTTCAGTTCAGCCACATGCACTTGATAATCAGCGCTTCTGTACTTCCTACGTACAGTTTACACAGTCTCACCGTGCTACTGACGTACTACAAAAACGAAACAGGAATTTTTTTTGACCACTACTGTACACTCGTTCATGCTGAGCCACCCGTGATTCGTCAGTATTTACACGTAATACACGTGATCACGAGTGAAAATACTGCAATCACACGGATTATCGCGTAAACACACGTGCGTTTCCAACTGAGTAACCCCATTGTTCTTCCTCCACTAATAAGAGGACTAATTAACAATGTCTACCCAGCTCCACTGTTTCTTCTCTCTTCCACTAAATATAGAGACTAATTAATAAGCCCTACCCAGTTTCTCTGCTTCTTCTCTTCTCTACTAATTAAGGAGAGTAATTAACAGGGCCTACCCAGTTCCTCTGCTTCTTCTCTTCTCCACTCATTAAGAGGAATAATTAACAGAGCCTACCGGTTTCTCTGTTTCTTCCCTCCTAAAGACTCACCCTCCACTTCAGTGATTTCACCATGAAGTAGGACAGCTTCGGCTGTATCGGACAGGATGAGTCTATATGGACGAATAGCACTTAGGGCATAAAAACATCATTTGTCAATGAGTGGTGTGTGTAAGTTTGCATGTGTGTGTATTTGTGTGGTACTAAGGTGATCATTAGTGTAACGCTACACCACATGGTATGTATACAAAGTAACATGATATGACCATATTAGAATGTCATGTCCTAGTACATGACATACAGTCATACCAGTAGCTATAGCAACTGTCAGTGTTGGAATACAGCAAGCAAATGGGAATGCAGAACTTGCCTATATGGCTGCTAATGAGATACCTTGGTACTTACAATCTTGTACTAGTGGTTTTGCTGGGAATACCCGCCATTGTGAGGTGAAGGAGCAGAGTTTAGTACAGTACTCATGCAATGAGAAGAGCTTCATTACAAAATTATGATATTCCGGCTAAACTTCCTCTGACCCGACAACAATACTATACTGTGCAGGGGAATTGTTGAAGAACCTACCAAATGCTCCTCATCTCCATCTGCTCTAACAGTGAGGGTTCACAGACACAGGGGACAACTAGAGCAGGTGTAATTAGCCAGTGTTTGACTACTTGCTTGTTGGCATGTGCCAGCCCTTTCCACCATACAATGACAAGGGGGGCAGGGAAGAGGATTTTGCAATTGAGTAATTATATTATGCACATGTACATTGATAGCCAATACTCTCTGGCCTTTGTGAGATGGTGAAAGATTAGGCTACAAGTTTGGTCTACTGCATATTCCTTTGTACTGGACGTGTACTTAGCAAGCCATATCAGTTACATTCCAGCTGGAAAGGAAATGGTAACCAGCATATCATTTACAGACCAGAGTAGTTTAGGGGAGCAGGCATGTCCGACAGCTCCTTCAGATACATGACATTGTGAGGACAGATCCACACGTTCATGCAATATTGATGGCAGTACTGATGGCAGTGAAGACTATAGGTTGGTTTAAAACTCTTTGAATGCCATGGGTACATTTATGTGCCCATGTAAAATAGAAAAAACATGTAGCTACTTTGTATTAACGCCTAATATAAAAAGGCCAACATAAATTCACATTAGCCTTATGGATGTATTAAAACTCGGCTGGGAAAGAGTTAACATGGTTTGATCATAAATCTGATGGTCGGTTGAGAAACAGGAGAGCTCTGGGAATGAATCTACCTGCTGGCCATCATGGTTACTGAACTCCGTGCATGGAGACTCATAACATATTATTCAAAATAGAGGTAGGGCTGATTTATTCTTTAAAGCTGCTGGCTAAGAGGTGGCAGGATCAAAGTCATACGTAATAGTTGTACCATGGGTTATTTAGGGTGTATGGGATGCGAGAGCTGGTTGCATTATGGGTGGGGCTGTTAGGCCGCCTTTTTGTCGGAACAACAGCATTTGTGAGATTAATAATATAGTATAGTCTTAGCTATCCCCAACTTCTCCCCACCTTGGGATCGCTTGCACTTCCGGTGTGCTCTATCCAAAATCGGATAGAGCCAATCAAATTGCACCAGTCACATGCAACAGCACTTCTCACGTGACCCTTGCATGTTCTGCATATTAACTGTACTGCTGAGAGTAAGGCGCGCCTGGATATCGCGTCTCCTGCAGACAAAGCGGCTGAGAAACTGTAGGCTACGCGCTCTGATAAAATCAACGTGAGAACATTTTCAATCATTTTGTGCGAGTCAACGATTTTTTTGGTTCCTTACCGGGCTATAGACTCGCCTGAGCTTCGATAACTCCGGTACTTCAACAAGGCGCGCCATATAAAGAGCCAGAAAATTGCTCCGCCATCGTACATGCGTTTGCAGTCGATTTGCGTCGAAGTAGGCCATGGCGAACATGATTACGTCATATGATACGGCATGTGATACAGCGTGTGATTGCATTCCGCAACCACACCGGAAGTGTGCAGGAGTATCTAGACCCACTTCTCCCGCCGAGATCCTGCAAGCGATTCCAAGGTGGGGAGAAGTTGGGGATAGCTAGCTGGACTAGTATAGTCTGAAGTCTACCTTGTGTTGCGGCCATGCGGCCTATTACGACATTGTTCGTCCTATTCCTTTTCTTCGGAAAATTCGGTGACATCCGACCGCCCGATGAAGACGTCAAATGCCTCTACGGCTCTCTCACAGCAGCGTGCAGGACAAACATACTGTTTGCTGGGCCAGCACGCTACCCCTCTCTACCACTGGCCACTGGCAATGTCGTAGGACTCTTCTTTCTGCTTCTTCCAGTCTCAATTTTGCGGAAGAAAGTTGCGTAAGTAGCTAGCTATGCCTCACAATTTTTAAGGAGTGTAGCTAATACTTTGTAGCTTGCTACAATCCTGGACTCGCCTGCAATTTTAAATTGTAGTTATCTCGTGTGCTTTAGCTATATGGATGGTCTCATGCTAGTGTAATAATTTCAGGTAATGATTGCAGAGAGCAGATACCATTCACTTTGGCTTGAAGGATTAAACGTAGTAGCTATTCTACATACTATATACAACTCAAATCCTGCACTCCACTTGTTTTTATAGGAATGGTTCACGGTGTGGTATACCATTTGCGCAGCAAAAACGTTTGTCCTTCACCATGCAGTTTGAGCCCCACAAGTGTCTGCTGATCAAAATAGTTGTCCCAATGAACGAAAGAATCGTTTACATCTCATCGATGCTGTCAGTGTTCGCAGACAGTCTACGTGCACTGGTCAAGTCTCGTACTGCCGCGGTACTCCAGGTCAGCCAGGACTCCCTCCAACGCTTCTGGGTGTTTGCGAGTCACACAGTCAGCTTTCCCATACCCGGAACATGTCTACAACATTTCTGCAAGCTGGCAACAAGTCCCTCCGCCTCCTCCATGCTACGCTTAATTACAGCCCTTCAGTGGCTGTTAATAATAGCGGGAGACGTGGAGCTAAACCCAGGACCAACACTTCAAAGTGAGGCATTATAATAGAATGTAGAACAAACAATTCTATCCCGTCAATAATAATGCAGGTGTCGTTTTTAACTTTGTACTGTAGGTTTTAATTCCTAGCTACATGGCATTCAGCAACTAAGTTCGCATTCTACTTTTCAGCAAAAGCTTGCTAGACAATGATTCAAAAGATGATACAAGCTCAATTACCTATACACTTGCAGCGACAAGTTACATGATGTTATTTGCCCCAGGTTCAGCTGCCGTTGAACCCTGTATAGTCTTCTTGCCATACTGTATGAAGTGCAAGTGATGGCATAACCAACCACTATTATCTGCATAGCCGTCACTCTAACATTGCTCGATTATAGATGAATGGACGGGCAGATAAGTAGATAGATTAAACCTACTTAGTGAATGCCTACGTGCGGGATGCCTGCTACTGTTTAACTCCAGGTGTCAAATTTTGGTAAGGAGACATAGTCTATCACTTCCCATCTCCCCACTTTGCCACAGATTCTCTTTCCGACCTCTCCATTCTGCTTGCAGAGGGCATTTTGGAGGTAGTCAAGACCGTCCTGACCCACCCTGTGCTGCTTGGAATTTACACCTTACTAGCCATCCTATGCGTCACCTTTGCTTTTGCTTCCTACAGTAAATTGAGATTCAAAGGTAACAGATTTAATATCTAACTAGGGAGATGGAGAAGTAAGTGAATATCATAATTTAACTCCTCATGCAAATTCCACTCCTACCCCATGGTTGATGCATTTTAATGACCAACATCAGAATACTATTCATATACAGTGCACTGCAAGTACAATCACTATGTGAATCTATTAATAAAAAAAAAATTCAAGACAGACTTAGTACCAAAATGTGCTTTATATTCCTAATAAAGCATCATTTGCTTATAGCCCCATGCAGGAATGTTATTACGTGCATCACTCAAAGTACTCAGGAGCTCGATCATTATGACCTCAAACCACAATATATTTTAACTGAATGCAAGACTTGGGTTTGAGGCTAATTGCAACCACCTAAACAAATCTGTATAACAGGCCCAGTCAGGAAATCATCTGCTTGCAGTAGAAATATTTACATGACGGCATTTAATTTGTAACTAGACATACGCATGCGCAGTAAGGCCTCACGCAGAGACACGTGGAAAGCTAGATTGAAAGAAATTACAAACCACACCCACTTTAGAAGCTGCTACGACAGCGCAACTACATATACGCTTTCAACATGTCAGTAGACAGATGTCTCTGTCTAAAACGTACTTCCAAGGCCCAGCTATAGTTGACACAGAGTCACTGGGCTTCGCTCCTGTTCATGGCGCTCGATTTGCCACGAAGGTAAGGTGTAAACTAAATCCAATTCACCCCATCCACAAATATTCAGAGAGCCGTGCAGTACTTTGAGTGCAATGATGTAGTGAAATTTCTACATGGCACAGATTTTACTGCACTGTCATGAAAGGTAGACATTACCTTAGTTTATACTTCAGAATACCATGCAGATGAGATGTAAAATACAGAACTTTAAGCTATTATAGTAGAGCTTGCTATTTATGTCTACCACTCCATTTTGGTGTGCATTTTTGTTGCATTGTTCTTGATACATAATTGAAATCAGTTATAAGTCTATGGAGCTAGATCCTCTCCTCACATCCACATAGAGATAAGTGAAACAAATTACATTTTTCAGCAAGTTGTTCTTGCCTAAGCAGTTAGTGATTCTGGGCACACACTTATACACTAGTATAGTGAATACTTCAGACTTTGAAGGAACCTGTAAATCGCTTATGTTCAGGTGGCGGCAGAGGTAATGATGGTAGTACTGGTGGTGGAAGAAGCACTTCTGGGAATACAGGTGAGTGCCTTGCATATTTTGATTTAGGTATAAAAACATTGAGTACATGTACTTTCCCATGGTAGTTTGTCTCCAGTATGGAACAGGGCCGACTTCATATATCTCTATACAAAAACAGAACTACGTCCAATTTCTACTCGCTAACAGTGGGCAATAAGTCTTCATTCTCAATGCATGTACCCTACCTTGTAGACCTGTACTGATACAGCCATGCATCTGTCTCAGATTCACCATGGATGCACATATGAACAGTGTGTCTCCATCCCATTTTAAGGCATGCATGCTACAGTTTGCAACCAGACTAGTACGAGTTTAACTGGACACCAGTATTAACCATTTGATTCATTTGAAGCTGCAAACAACATCATAATATCTTTGTGCATGTACATAAATTGCGGTTATCACAGCGAATTGTGAGTAAATGGTTGCCATGCCTGCTATTATCAATGCAGTTCTGACATCACATGAGATATATACGCATCTTTGAGACAGACACAAGAATGATTGTTCCAAGCTTGTTAATTCTAGGTGTACCTACTCCAATTCGTCTACATGTTGTTTCCTTCGTTTTACTTTGTTTTACAATTAGCTACACCCTTATCACCTTAAGATAATTATTTACACTGACAAGTGCAAAAAAATTCACGAGTGCATGGGGTTGTACGTACCACTGCCTTTTATACAAAGCATTTCAATTTTAAACTAATGGCAATAGATTAATTTTTTGTGTAATTGGCAACAAACCAAAACAATTTGTATTGAGAATACTGGTGATAGATCTGTACATTTTGCATATCCATAGTTATAGTATATACGAATACTGATTATATATGAACACATAAACTACAGAAGGTTGCCTTCAATAAAATCCACAAGCTCCATGCATTTTCCCAAGAGTACCTATTAAAGTTTCATATTGTGTTGGATTTAACTTCACACTGGAGAGGACTGCATTAAACAGCAGAGTAGCCCTGTCTCTCTCCACTACACCGGGAGCAGAAATTCTAGCCTCATCATACACACTATGTGTAATCATTTCAGCACCCCAGAACATTTCAGCTAGTTCTCTGCCAAATCCCTGATAAGCTAGATGCTCGATAACACTGTCCCTTTTGGTCTGGAGTTTGCTGCATGTACTCAGCTGAGAGAAGAATACAGTTTTAATTGAAAGTCTTATTTCTGTAACATGTTTGCAAATTCATACATTTCAATTCGTACCCATTGTTGTCAATAGTGCAGTATTGTCCACATAAATGTTTTTCTGGATGTCTGAACATGGTACATTGCACTGCAGCGTTAATATGAAAACATACAGAACTACAACAGTCCTTCACGATAACTGAAGATGGCTGTTCCATACACTTTGCATCCAATGTAGAGACACACCACCACAGCGCACTATGTAACACCTTAGATAATATTCATGGTAGTAAAAATTACCTTTGCCTCATACGTAGCTATGCTACAGCCGAATCTGTCTGTATAATGCATAGTAGTTGCAATAGTTACAATGCCTATTTAGAATATTATACTCTTCATTGAAAGAAATTTGGTGACACCCTTGCACTATTTTGAAAGGGCTTTCAATAAAAGTTTGCAGAAACCGAGTAGGCTGATTTTGAAAGTTTAATAGTTTACAATGAAATGCACAATTATAAGTTTGCATGTGAACAGTCGTATTTGTCCTGCAGGCACTGAGTGCCATACTGAACCTACACATTCACAACCTTCAGGTGCTGACCCACAGTCAAGCCAAAGTAGTTGTTAATAAACTATCAGTTCTCTAGTTTTTGTTTCCTACCTACCGTAGCACCACATTCAGTTAAAATAATGAACGTTGAGGAGTGAAAGGTAATTAACACTGTAGTTGTAACTCATCAAAATTTCATTTGAATGACTACTTAGTAGTCAGTTATTTTTGTCTGATAGCATACATAAAGTTTGAGTGGAAGGGAAAGTAAGTGAGAATTTGAACTAGCTGTAGATCATATGGGTAGGTATAAGAATCACATCTTTAGGTAAACTTAAAAGAAATGATTTTTTAATTTTGTTGAAAGGTTGGAATGGCACATTAATATTGGAGGATGAACTATTGATCATATTCATGTCCACAGGTATTGCTCATCTCTTACCAACAGTTGATGGTTCTGTACTCAGTAAGTGAATGCAGTATGCAGTTAATAGTAGGCTTTATGTATTGTGTTTAAAGTCACAACCTCAACTTAATATTAATAAGTTATGGTCGGATAACACATTTAGATTCAATTGTGGGCAAATATTGCTAAAATAAATTGAGATTCCAGATAAGAAACAAGTAGTTCCACATAGTTTAGATTATGGATCTAGGCCCTCGTAACCATCAACATTACTCTCAAGATTCATGATATAGTGGAACTGTAAGTGGCAGAACTATACACCTCTATTTCTGAGACTGCTAGAATACGTTATTGTGTCCACAGCTGAAGACGATCTTCTTAACATTCTTGAGGAGGTGGGGGGCCTGGCTGCGAGATGGCGTAACATGTGCTTAGTCCTGAGAGTGCCAGATGCAGATACCATTGGAAACAAATGGCGTGATGACCCAAAGGATTGTCTCAGAGAAATACTGAAACAGTGGCTGAGGATGTGCTACAACACTCAGAAGCATGGCCCACCAACATGGCAGAAGCTGGTTGAAGCTGTGGCAAATGATAATGGTGGGGATAATCCAGCTCTGGCAGAAACAATTGCATGGAAACATCAGACTGAGTGTAAGTATTTGCCAAATAATAATAAATGTAGCATAAATAGTTTTTACAGGATTTATGAGTAATCGTTATATTACTTTTTCTTCAATGACACAACAAACAAATTATCAAACAACATGAATTTGATTTGTATTGTGCAACGTACTGTGCTACAGTTGCACTTATGAATATCATTTACTGGGTAATGTAAATGTAAACATCACCAGACAATAACTGTGTTTATGAGAAACTGAAGTCTATTCTCCGTATACAAGCTCATATTACCTTCATCTTCGTTGGCATATGTACAACTTAAACTGTTGGAGAATTTAATCAGTCTTAGCTGAATTCACATCGTTGTCACACTGATGCATATCTTACAGGGGTGTCAGAGCAACAATGACCACTGCAGCTGTGGCAAGCACACAATATTAAATAGCTCTATGAGATGTAACTTATGTTCATGGATAAAGTCTGATTGTCAGTGTGCTGCTTCAACTGAAGGAAACGAGCACAGTGTGGTCCAATCAAGCTCCGGCCACCTTGGCTGACATACTGTATGACCCATAAAATAATATTATGGCCTTTGTATTTGATGGACCGAGAAAATAAACAAAAAGTTATCTTTCAATCATCACTATAAGCGTGATTATGGTACATGTTTAGTTAGGCATAGCTGCTAGCCAGCAATGTACATGTACAAACTCCTTTTAGAAGTGGGACTCAGTGCATGGGGCACCACATGAGCCTTGAATTAATGGTGAAATGAAAGTACCATATAGCAAACAAACAAGGTGCAGGGATAGCATAAACACAGCACGCACAGCCCCATCCCCACATGTTTTCACTGAATGCAACTTAGCTACCAGCGCTCAAGTGGAAGATGGACATGCACAGAATGGTACTGTAGGAATTCGGAACTGTTCTAGAGAACTATACTAACTATCATGGTACTTTAAGAATTTTCTACTATAGCAAGGCTTAATTTATGGTGAATTTGGGATTCTTTTTAGACAGTGTAACTGGAATGTGCTCCAAATCACTAGATTTGGAAGTTTTCGTGTATACTGAGCATTTGCACTATCCCTAATAGAAAGGCTGCTGCTGACTATGTCTTTTAGAAATCAAGTATTTTCAAATGCTTTTGACATACGCTACAGAATAGTGATTTCTACACAGCACATGCACTATGGTACTTTAATGAAAGGAATTGAATAGTTTCATTGCAGAATTGCAGACAATATATATGCTACTGGCTTCTGAATTAAACTTACTGTTAAGGTAATTCTTCATTTGGTATGCTCATTTGTCACTCTGTCTAGGACACTTTTCAAAAAAGGACAGTTGGGACGTTTGTACATTGCTGATTAACTATGGATGACTATATTTTACCAACAGGCTCTGACCCACATGCACAACCTACAGGATCTGATTCATATGCGCAACATGACCCACGTATACAAATTACGCGTACTGCTCCACATGTTCAACATACAGGTCCTCCCTCATCTATACGGTCACTAGGCACTGATGCAATCACTGTGTATGCAAGGTATCTTCGAGGCAAGTACAGGACTGGTATCTCCAATTTTTTCTTTCAGCAATGGCCTCCTCCACCCACATATAAGGTTTTGAAGTTAGCTATGATTGTGGATGAAAACGTTCGATACGGTACCTCAGATGAGATAATCAGACACACCCTCCATGGACGAGTGAATGATGTCCTATATACAAAAAAATCGGTGGAGCTGCAAGAAATTTTTCAACTGGACACTGCTGATCGTAAGGTTATTCTAATTGAGGGAGCGGCTGGGTTAGGAAAAAGTACTCTCGCCTGGCACATCTGCAAGCAATGGCAATCTGGAGACCTGTTTCAAAAGTTTCACACTGTCATTTTGATTCAGTTGCGAGATCCAGTAATCCATTCTGCTACATCACTAGAACACACACTTCCAGCAACAAAACAGACTCAGACTGCAGCAATAGTAGCAGCACTACAGGCGGATGAAGGGCGCGGTGTGATGTTTGTTCTGGATGGCTGGGATGAACTACCAACGCGCCTTCGTACTGATTCAATTTTTCAGCAGCTCATTAATAATCCAAGCGATTTGGGCTTAGCTTCCTGTGCCATTGTCATCACCTCTCGTCCCATAGCTTCCAGTGGCCTGTATCACAGTATTTCGTCTCGTATTGAAATACTGGGATTCACCGATACCGAAGTCAACGAGTATTTTGTAGAAGCACTTGGAGGTAATATGCAATCAGTAGAAAAACTACAGAATAGTCTAAAAGATCGAACTGTGATACAGGCCAGTTGCTACATACCGCTAAATGCGGCGATTGTTACTCACCTGTTCAAAGCTCAAGACCAGAGCCTACCAACTACCCTCCATGGAGTGTTCACATCGCTGGTTATCTGCTGTCTCATACGATATATGAAGAAAAAAAGCATAAAAGAACATATTTCGTCTCTTGACACCCTTCCTTCTTGTCTTGAGCAACCCTTTCACAAAATCTGCACTCTAGCTTACCATGGAGTTATGAATAACCTGGCTACATTTTCGTCAGAGGACTTGGAGCAACTCGGACTGCCGCAAAAGTTAGTTACATTAGGACTGATCCAAGGCTGTGAAAGCTTTGCTTCTTTTCAGGAAAAAGTATCTTATAATTTTCTGCATTTATCAGTGCAAGAATTGCTCGCTTCATTCCATATTTCCAAATTACCTGGACAGGAAGAAATTGAAGTATTTAAAAGGTTGTTTGGACAGCCTCAATTTTCTGGTGTGTTCCAGTTTTACTCTGCTTTTACTCAGCTGAAGTCCGAAGGCATTAGAGAAATAGTTTTTAACATAGTGAAGGGGAAAAAGAAACCAGAATTGGTGCATCTTCTTCATGGCTTGTATGAAGCTCAAGATGTCTCACTCTGCCAGTTTGTGATTTATCACCTTAGTCAGAAGTTGGATCTGAGTTACATCTCTCTCAGCCCAGTCGGCTGCTTGTCTCTAGGGTATTTTCTGTGTAACATCTGCAATGTGGCCAAAGGAAAAATTGTAGTGAACCTTACCCACTGTTCACTTGATAATAAACGATTTTGTTTTCTTGTTAAAGAGTTTTCCAAGTTTAGTTCTAGCAAGATATCAGCAGCTGATACTGGAATACCAAGCTGTACTGAATTGGAAATTGAGTGAGTTACCTGCAGAGTATTTGTATGCCAGACCTAACCAAGCACAGTACTCAGCAACGTGAATGTAATAGATGTTGAGGAAAGGAACTAATGTTAATTTCATGCAATCATCCATATTTGAAGTCTTTGTAACCATTGCCACTTCTCGTACTGAAAATACATTAGTAACTATGTACATTAAAGTTATCTAGGAATAAAGTTACCTGGTTGGCATGCTCAACATATCCTTATAATAGTGAAGGAGAAAAAACAGACTTAGTGCATTTTCATGGCTTATACGAAGCTCAAAGCATTTTACTATGACAGCACAAAACTAAACATCTTAAACAGTTCAAATAACAAATGATATCAAGGAATGAATTAATATTTACTTGAGCAGTGGGAATGGTTACAAAAGCAGCATATCTAGGTGCTTGCATGAGTAAATGGACAAATAAAATTATAATTATTTTTCAGTAAAAATCTTAACACTCCATGTATGTACGTTTAAGTTTTTATAGAGTTTTCAAGAATGAAATTATGTATTGAATATTTACTACAATCACTTGGTAGGCATGCATTAAACTCAAGGTCATTTTTTTGGTGCCAACCCACTCTGAACTTGAATTCAAGCATCATAGTAATCTGTCGATGAATACCTCATTCCAGTATAAAATTAACAGAAAGCTCTTATGTCTGCCTAATTTCTTCAGCAGAATAGTTCCTGGGAATTCCACACAGTCATTCATGAAGCTGTAACTGGCCATTATGATACGGGCTAGACACATACATGTACAGAGTGTCGACAGCTATAATGTATTACAACAAAAATGGAAGGGCTACTTTAACAAACCAATCGTTACCTCAGTTGCAGGCTAACTATCATGCTTGAGTGCAGTCCACTGTGTGTGTTACAAAAAAAATACAAGTAATTGCACTTGCTTCCCTCACAAACGTACTTGTACTTGCTACACTAGCTTGCTTCATTTGCTCCATATTGAAAGATTACCTCTATGTGATCTGTATGGAACATTTAGCATCTGTCAGTGGTAGTTAGTAGTGCTACTGACTGAGCCACATACAGACACATTTCCACATCATTGATGTCCACATTCAGAGCTCATTGAAATGAGACTCTGTCATAGAGGGAGGAGAATGCATAGTATTTGTGCACACCACATTCGTTTGGTAGCCAAAGCTCTTTGTAATCTCTCGGTGCGTTCAATATCTGGCAGTGGCAGTAGACTATAGTGTAGTAGACAGATTTGTGCCTGAGCCATCTGAAGGCAGTAACTTAAGGAGAGAAGCCGACAGTAAACAACTGCAAAACGATACAAAAAAGCAAAGATTGAAGACCAGCTCTTCATAGCCATTGCCTACGTGTACACATGGTGATGAATGGGATGGCTCAGGTTTCTTGAGTATGGTAAGTGCAGCTGCCTTTGTTCAGAAGAGCGATAGCTACACGTATAATTTTGAAGTTGTAGACAACCCAGCTAACTTGAAGTAGCTAAAGCAGGAAGTTGATTGAAGTACGGACTATAGCCTACCTAGATATTAACATTCCATTAGTCAAAATAGATAGTGTGTTCAGTAACAGCTAACCAGAGATAAAATTAGTCACTGAACTAGATGTCTATAGAGGTCCTATGCATCTTCCATGATTCTGTACGGTTAGGAAAGCAAGAACTGGAAACCAATTCCAACCAAAGATGTGATTAACAGTTGAAGTTACCTAGCTACTGCCTGATTCCTACATTCTGCATGATTCCTACAATCTGCAATACTCAAACTAATGTCAATCAAAGATGCTGAGTGAACAGTCTACGAAGTATATGTATAGTTATAGTGTTGCTGTTAGAATAATATGTCTTGTTGTATTGGTTTACACACTCCATAACACAGTATACAGAGAGTATGCCAGTATGGTATGGTCGCAGTGTAAACTATAGACTCAGAGTATGAGATTAGGATATATACTGGTAGTCTGTTACCGCAATAATATTGATATGATGTATAGGAACTGTAAGAAATGTATGCTTATGCCTCTGTGAAAAAGTAAACCAGGCACCTTGATTAATAAGTTAAGATAATGGCTACTATAGTATAACACTACAACCTAGTAGTTTTCTCTGTTGTGCAGATGATTAGCATTAGACAGTTACTTATTGTAGTCATGAATAAAAGTAATCAACTAGACTATTCCTCTCTCCAGATTCACTGACAATGATGTTGATGATTGCGGGGCAGCTGTACTTTGTGGAGCCTTACATCATAACAACTCACTAAAGACATTGAAGTGAGTTTGTATGTGCGTTGAATGTTTTATACCTGAATGCTCCCTGATTTATTTTCAGTGGTGTGGTATGTATCAGCAATTCTTTCACTGAGTGAAACATTTGATACCACTATGCAACCCTTTACATGACGAAGAGTATTATGCCCACAGCACATTAATTTGGCCCACACCACCACTGTCAAATGTAGTTGTATGTGCATACCGAAAATACAGTGATTTGCAGATGAAATCTTAAAACATGCATTTGTCAGTGTGTGCATGAGTGAATAACATCTAGTCTGATGGCTGTCTTTGTATGTCTTTTCCTTATAGCCTTCAAGGCAACAAGATTGGAATCCCAGGAGCTGCAGCCATCGCAGATTTATTGCAAAAGAACAAGGCCTTGGAACACCTGAAGTAAGAACAGTAGAGCTTGCAATAAATTTTCAGGTAATAGCACCAAGAGTTACTCGTAGTAGCAGCTTACTGCCACTGCTTGGTGGATTCAGAGGAGTCTCTAAAGTATCTGGAGACAAATGCGTGAACCTCATGCTAACTTTTTAAGGAAGCAAATTTAATAGTCACCGAGATTGTTGGGAACTAGTTTATTGTTATTATGGCACTGCTAGTCTTATACAAAACTAGCAATCAATGCTGTAGACGCATCTCAATCTCTTGGTAGGTAAACATAGACCACACTCCACAATGCTCTTGTAGAGGGGCTACCTGAACCAACTTCATTTCACATTATGTCATGTAGTTATTTGATGATGTCACTTTCTGTTCACTAAGTAAAAGTTATTACTGGTTTACCCATGATTAATCTCCTGGAAAGAACTGTACAGTTATGCTTTACAGTAGCTAGTGGAATATAATATATATTTGTACATTAGCAACCCTCATACAAGGATTACTGAAGACATTAGCCTCATATTCATGTACTTATGAGTTGTTAACATAAAGACCCAGTAATGAGTTGTGGTAAGCTTACTAGCAAAAATATTCAGTAAAAACTGAACCAGCAGCAGAGGCTAAAATGGCGGAAGATAGGATCTAAATTACACTCAGAATCTCCACCAGCCCCCACTGGAAGGGAGATGCTTGGGTCCAGGCAAGGCCATCATCATCAAGTGACCCGCAAAAAGAGGAATGGCAGTTGACAGTCGTACTCCTGCCCCACAACCCTTTATAACAAGAAATCGGGAGGGATTAATCATAACAGGCAATTCCAAGGCTACCAATTCTAAGGCGACACACTGACCTTCACATCAGCAGTACGAAGATCTATAGGGCAACTCTGACGAAGCAGCTGACCAGGGTGTCCATCAGACATTTTCCATTTTCGGAAGCAAACAAGGTACACTGCTGCCACTACTGCGGAAGGAATTCCATTCCACTGTCTGATACTGCAAGGACTGTGAGCTTTTCCTGTCCCACATAGGGAAACTAGACTCCTTGCTCTTCATTCTCAATTATAGGCTTACCTGGAATGAGTGATTACGCATATCTAACAGTAGTCAGTCATGATTATATATTGGCATCTACCCAGTATCAATAGTGCTTTCTATGACTTACTGTAAAGCGCTATCCTGTACAATACTTTGCTGTATTTTAAGTGTGTATAGCTCCACTTCACGCTTGATGCTTCCTCACTATGGGCTGACGTTACGATGAACAATTCACAATTAAATTATTGTAGTAGCTTTACGCTTTTTTCTCAGAAACTGTAAGTGATATTATTCCAAACAAGCTGCATCCCAACAGCACAAAAAAGGAGTAAAGCTTCTAGAACAGAGAAGTAGCTGCTTTACAAACACCCCCAGTTATTCCACCTGTAACTACATGTAGCCTATTTGCTAAAACAACTTTGAGCCAAATTACTTAGAGTCTGAGGGGAGTAGGACCCTAAAATTTTCACTGGCACACCTTCACAAGACTTACTAAGTCGTGATGAAAGCATATCTGGTGCTCTGTTTACATTTTAGCTATAATCAACAAACTTTACCTGCTTTTGTGAAAGAAAAACACCCTCATTAGTGTAAAATCTTCATTATACGACCAGATTTTTTTTTCATTTTTTTTTTCATGCCGCCTTGCAAAATATATACTCGGCTACCCTGCAACACTTCAGAATGAAGAAGAAATGTTTTTCTTTTGTTGTATTTGGCACAAGGTGGGTAGAACACGGCAAGGCTAGCCATTGCGGTAACACTTTACATGGCTTCACAATGAATAATATTAGCAAAAGTACTATACAAACAATAAGCATGCGCAGTAAAGTAAAATGAAGATGCAGCATGACAGGCATACACATCATACATGCACAGCAACTTCATATAGCTTTCATCAGGGGAACTACAAAGACACTCATAGATGCACCTCAATTAAAAGGGTATCACTGATTCTTATCTTCTGCTGAACTACGTGTTGAAATTGTGCAATGAATTAACTGTAGTTGTGAATTTTGACTGTATGCTGCAAAACGTTTCTTCATTTATTGCAATCCAGATGGTAAGAAAATCACGCAAAAACACTTTGACACTAACCACAGCTACTACTACTTTACCTGTTCTCTAATTCTTTTTCAGCTCCCAGAGGCACTGTACATTGGCCATAGCCTCGCATAGCCAGACTACGTTGGCCATGGGTCTGGTAGTGCAGTAATGTGTGAAGACACATGTGTGTGCGCCTTTTTGAACACTATTATAATTACATTTCTGCATTCACTATCAATTACATAATAATAACTACTTTACAGTAATGTAAACAGGAAACCAGCTGCATTCAGTTATTACCTTAACACGTGGCTACATAACATCACTTTTGTAGGTCATTTTTATCATCGTACAAAACTTAGAATCATCGATCTCATAAAGCAATATTTGTAAAAGAATGGATTACCTTTTTATTAATGCAACAGTATATGGCACTCATAAGCTGTGCTATAGAACCGGCTAAAGGGCCCCTACCTTAACTATTCATGTTAGCTACCACTCATCGTTTCTTAGTTTCATCTGTCAAAAGCTCCAGATTGTCACAGATTTAAACAAAAACAGGTTTTGTCATTGGTAGGGTTACAATGCTCTGTGCTTGTCCACCTGGAGAAAGAACGTGATTTACACCAGGCCTCAAACTCAACCTTCCCAGCTTTTATTTGGTATCTATCACTGTTTTATGGGCTTTCCTTTCAGACACTGATGTATGTAGTGAAGAGGGCACTGTAATATATTGATGGCTGACCTAGTCACTACTTAGCATGCTGGGGTTTTATATTTTACTTTCACTTCTGGACTTAGTTTCCACTCCTAGAGCACACATTAGGGTACGTGACCTTATACGAGGACTGGAAACGAGCCTATTTGAACAAATCAAACAAACAATGGTACAATTCAGTGCAATGTTTGTTAACCAGTTACTGCTGTTAATTCAGGCTTCAGTAATATATTTTAACTTTTCTTCTGAAACTGACAGCGCTACAATGTGTACTAATATATTTCGGACGGTGTCTAATTCCAGACAAATGTAATTTTTACCGGTTAGCTATAGATCTAGCCCAATGCTGATCGAAAATTTCCAAAAAATACACTTGTCCGGAATTAGGCACCCATCCGAAATTAGGCGACCTTACCTTACACCACCATTACGTCATTATTTGTATTGCCGCCAATACTTGGTAATCCGCCCAAATTAAGAGAATCCCATTCTAGTTAATGCAACTGCTAAGTCTTTACTACTTCAGTTGACTCCAAGCCTGTCCAAGTTTACTCTCCTATAGACAAATTAAAAATTATGTCACCGTTTTACCGTTCACTCTGGGATTATTCCTGCTTAAACAGGCAGGCAACACACTGGATCGTTAACAACATCCATAGCATCAACAGATTCATAGCACGAGCAGCTAGCATAGCCATTTGGTTTGTATTCCAAATGAAAAACATTGAATGACATCATAACGTATCTGCACCAGCGCGCGTGGCACCGTATTGGAACGAGAGCTATATAATGGAGTAAGAATCAAAGTTCAAAGTTCATAATTTTGGAAGTACGACGTTGTATATGAGGCACGAGAGCTATTGGAATGAGGAGTGAGAGCTATTGGAATAAGGAGTGAGAACTATTGGAATGAGGATTGAGAACTATTGAAATGAGGATTGAGAACTATTGGAGTGAGGAGTGAGAGCTATTGGAATGAGGAGTGAGAGCTATTGGAGTGAGGAGTGAGAACTATTGGAATAAGGAGTGACAACTATTGGAATGAGGAGTGAGAACTATTGGAATGAGGAGTGAGAACTATTGGAATGAGGAGTGAGAGCTTTTGGAGTGAGGAGTGAGAGCTTTTGGAGTGAGGAGTGAGAACTATTGGAATAAGGAGTGAGAACTATTGGAATAAGGAGTGACAACTATTGGAATGAGGAGTGAGAACTATTGGAATGAGGAGTGAGAACTATTGGAATGAGGAGTGAGAGCTTTTGGAGTGAGGAGTGAGCACTATTGGAATAAGGAGTGAGAAGTATTGGAATGAGGAGTGAGAACTATTGCAATAAGGAGTGAGAACTATTGAAATGAGGAGTGAGAACTATTGGAATGAGGAGTGAGAACTATTGGAATGAGGAGTGAGAACTATTGGAATAAGGAGTGAGAACTATTAGAATCACTTTATTTTAATTGGACAAGTAGCTGAGCAATATTTCTAAAACCAAAAACCTTTAGGTTTAATGTTGTTAGAGGTACTGCTAAAACATTTTGGAATATTTGTCTAGCTACTAGACTAAGCGTTAAATAGACCAAATCTCTGCTCTGGTGTTGTGAACGAGTAAGCTGCACAGTTAATTAATACATATCGGTACACTAACTGTATTTGTACTCACACAGACATCCACTTAGCATATGTATGCACACTTGTACACTTATACAGTATACAATAATTAATTCCATTGTAAAATTTTTGAATGTGATGAGATCAGCTCAAGATCAGGCATAATTACAGTGCATAGCTATAGACTTTTTGGTTTGGCAGATGTAGCTACCTTGCAGTAGAACAATGAATGTCAACAAGCCGAAGCACAGACTGAAGTGTATAGCCTATCAAGACACAATAATTTCTCCAGATATAGCTTAGCCTAGAGGTATCTGATTGGGCTTGAGTGTGAACACTTTCTGCCTTTAATTATTCTGTTCTGGTAAGCTGCGTGCATGATTAGAATAAAAGTTTTGAATGGGAACTGAATGGGATTAGAACGCTCATCATTAACAGCAGTGACCTTGGGCAGTGGGTCAGAGTCTCTGGTTGTTTAATAGTAGGAAATAGGAAAATTCAAAGAAACAGATTCTGAGATCTTGGGTATAAACTTGATTCATTATTTTTGGTAATATTGAATGCTCAGATCTTATACTGTCAGGGAGTGTCCATTGAGCTAGAGGGGTATACTATTAGCTACATGAAGTGGAAATTATCAGTTAGTGTAGTTGCTGCTCTATACTGAAAATGGATATTAAACAAGGCTGTTTCTCTCTCCAGTCTTGAGGGGAATGCTGTCGGTGATGAAGGGGCAGCTCTACTTTGCGGTGCTCTGAAGGCAAACGCCTCACTGAAGAAACTCTTGTGAGTAAACACATATTAAATATTATAGTATGGTCTACCACTTATTCTGTAAGTAGAACTTTCTGTTATTAACATTTATTCTTCACTAATGAAGTAAGTAGCACATAGTACACTTCGACACTTCAGCTGTCATCAGACTACTGCATCAATAACCTCTCTCATTTCCATTCAACTGTTAATGTATCACCTCTATTTACTGCTAATGTTTTGCAGCTGTTGCTCAAAGGAAACTACAACTCAGATTATCAACTAATACGTTTGTCCCTTTGCTAAGAGAAATCATACAACTCCACCATGTGACACAGGGAAGTCATATCATGCACACACACCATTTTATAGTTTCAAACTGAGTTAGGTGTAGCACAGTGAAGCTATTTGATAATGCACAAGACCTTCCATACAAAGCCATGCATCTATCATTGTTTCAATGGATGGCCCACATTCCAGGCTTATGATTGTTTGTGTATCTTCCACCCCTGTAGACTTGGAGACAACAACATTGGATCAGCCGGAGTGAACTCAATTGCTGGTTTGCTACGTCAGAATAACACTCTGGAAACCCTGAAGTGAGGATACTATATACCGTATAATTTCCAATTATTCTTCCAAATAAAATGATTTTTTGGGGGTTGACAATTTCATTGAAGGTGATTAATTACGAGCAGTGGTGAATAAATAAAAGATTAGCCTGAGATATTGACAGCATGTCCGATATTCACTCTTTACTTGCATTGTTAACAAGCCTCGACCTCTCCATGCTTTCTTCCACTTCTGCTACTTCAGTCTTTAGCATTCAGCAGTGGCATCATATCCACGAACGTGCACACACAAGCAACTAAAGACAGCCATGACAGGCAGTAAGCTTATGCATGATACGCACGCTAGCTAGCTAGTCACGTCTAACAACTGCAACAAGTAAGCTTGCTCACGCTTGTCTCTCGCTACTACGCACAGATTGAGCACAACAATAACAATATGCATAAGAAACAGCAGGTGCGCAGTTAGATTTGGCCAACCTTTTTGTCCTCGGTATGGCTTTCTGTATCAGCCAGTCACACTCCAGGGCATTCCTGCTGACATAATCTGTAGTAGAAGCTGAGCATGTAGCAGCTGGCAAATATTAGAATGATAATTTCAGAATAAGCCTGTGAATTTGTTGGAGAAAATTAATTGTTTTCCCCGGAAAACTGGTGTGTGGCAAATAATTAGAGGGGTTAATAATTAGAAATTATATGGTACATAATTAATCTAATAAAAATGCTTTGCCTATAGCATTTATAGCCCCTAAGTTTGTAGCAGGAGTAGTTCATTGCCAGTGGAGGATCTGGGGGTTGTGATGCTTCTGGCAACTGACTAAATTTATTCACGCCAACACTACATAAGCACCTAGACACTACTCGTATCAACAACACATTTCCAGAAACTAGACCATGGCAATACTTTCAATAGCTGACTGTAGCCTCCTGCCCAGACAAGTCTCATTATTGCCGAGCGCCTTAGTGCGAGGCAATTAATCTTGCAGTGCGGCAGTCGAATCTGAGCTAGCATATATATTATGTGTATATATATATATATACTAGGTGAATGCAAGCATTGTGGGGTGAGCGTGAGCGAGGTATTAGCCCATGCGTACGTTAGCAGGACGCGCCCTCAGCAGCTCTTTTGGCTCCTTCTCTCGTCTCAGTGTCACTTGTTGGTGGCCCCCCGAGAAATTGAGGCTACTACAAAGCGCGTTGTGACTAAAATTTGTCTGTGTTATCATAATTGGTGGTATACATTTACAATTTACTGTAAAACTATGGCAACCAGCAATGTGTGTGTTATCTCAACTCAGGGCGTGCGCAATTGTACGTGAGCTTGCCTTACCAGCCCTGAGTGGGCACTCTATGTAATTTGGTTTTCAAATTACAATGTAAATTGGCAGTGGCTTCAAAGAGCTTAAGCAGTTCATCAGAGTCATACTGCAAACTGCAAACATATCAATTTCTTATGACTAATAACATCCCATTAAAGTACGTAGGTGTGTGTATTACGCAATGCTTGTATTGGTACAGTGCATTACTAACTTAACTCTTCACCAACCAATGACGCATATATGCGTCATGAGCTCCCATAAGCCCTTATTAATTTATATGGGGGTTTTAATACAAGGCGTTAATACTTTGTACAGGCTTTTCTGCTTCTTTAAGCTGTTTCTTATGGTTGGTAAAGGGTTAATCATAATGTCTAAGTGTGAGACTAGCCTGATATTGTGAGTTGGAACTGCAAAAAATAGTAGAATGGAAGCTGTCTAATGCTGATGCATTTGGCAAATAGATAGTGTTTAATCCATTTTGGGGTATTGTTATGCATTCGAGTATAGGTTTGGACGTATTATTAGGACATGTTAGGAGACTTTCCACTGTAGTAATGATGTAATACGTTTGCTGTGGACTTAGAGCCCTGAACTAGAACCATAGTAGGAAGGTGACTTAGGTGTTATATCCTCTTTCTATTCAGTATGACCCTGACAGCCCTTATCTTGCATCATGTGCTTTTATTTACTGTAAATAGGGATGTAGGACGTAATTATTATTTATGCAAGGCCTATAAATTGCTGTCATATGTTGTACAAGCAGTTCTGACTAAGGAAAGAAATATTTTGGATGCTCCTATAAAGTGAACTACTGCAACTCTAAGGATCCAATCCACGCAATTCAGTTGCGTGACAGGTATATTAGCTTACAATTTAATGGTGAGTAATTAGTGTCAGAGATTTTTTATTCAAGACAGTAGGTATGCAGAAAATGAATACTGAGAGTAGTCATTCATGCTATACAGTGATAATTGGATGCTTAAGAATGGACTATTCCTCTCTCCAGTCTCTACTACAATGATGTTGGTGATGAAGGGGCAGCTCTACTGTCTGGTGCTCTGAATGTCAACTGCTCACTGAAAAGACTAAAGTAAGTATACGCATACACCTTATTCTGTGAAAAGAGCCTGAAATTACGTAATTATTGTCACTCTTCAGATAGGTACTGCATAATTGAATACACTTTACTGTCCAGCTACAACTTAGATTATCAATACTTTGTCATTAAATTTTTTACTGAGAGAATCCATATGACAACAATGTGTCACAGGGAAGCCCTATGATGCACACCGGACTTGGTTTTAAACCACTAGTCTTAAACTGAGTTTAGTGTAGCATAGTGAAGCCATGTAGTGTTTCACAGAACCTTCTACACAATACGAAGCAACGAATTGTCAGCGTGTGCATGGATGACTGACACCCAGGCTGATGATTGTCTCTGTATCTTCTATCACTGTAGCCTTGGAGGCAACAGAATTGGACTTGCTGGGGTGAAATCGATTTCTGGCTTACTACGACAAAATAAGAATCTGAAAGAACTGCGGTAAAGATAGTACATACTAACTTAAATTCTTTGCCTTGAGTATCCATAGCACCATACTTTGTCGCAGAAGCAATTTATTGCCAGTGGAGAATCTCAGTTTTTTTTTGGCTTCTGGCAACTAACTAATTGTCCATCCATGCCAACACGATACAAGAAACTAGACACAACTTCAGCTAACTAAATGCTTTCAGGCCCTAGTCCATAACAACATTAACAATAGCTGCTTGTAGTCTTGTGCCCAGACTAGTTTTACTGTACATCGTTGCATCTCTTGGTTGGTAGAAATGGTCCCAAAATATTATTCTCCTTGTGACAAGATTGGGATTGTCGGCCTTTAACTTGTCTGACCCGGTTAAGTGACTGTTTGGAAGAGCCAGCTAATTATAGTATTACTGGGACACTTAACTCAGTAATGTTGTCTTAGTTGTAGACGGAGTGTGATTATAATTACCTACTCATCATGTGGCTTAATGTTTACCTGGTACTCTGCTCATGCATTCCTGTTTATTTGGCATGTGAGCAAGTCCCACACTAGTGTGTTCAATTGAAATTTTGTCTGTGTATACAGTGAGCGTGCGTGCGTGTGAGCGTGCATATTGTTTTCACTCTCCACGGTTCCAATATATCATTTCGAATAGTTTCGGTAATGTTCTAAATTGTTACGTAACATGGCCACGGATCTGCAGTGCAACTAGCTTAGGTACGTCCTCACAGACTACACTGCAGCAGCAGGGGCTACAGTGTAGCTCTTACTTCCCAGGTTGGCGACAAGTTATATTGGAGCAGCAGAGGGAGAATTCTAGAGCCAGAATAGCTACTATTTCTCCAGGCTGCCAGCATGCAAGTGACTCTAAGATGGGAGAGGGAGAGAGCTAGACCCGGAAAAGCTGCTGAGGGGGCATATCCACTAAGGTGGCTAATATCTCGCTCACGCTTGCCCCACAATGCTTTGCATTCACCTAGTTTATTGGTTAAATACACATGTTATAGTTAATTAAGCAGGTGGGGTTATACAAGAAAAGCTTATCTGGCTTTTCTAGAATGGTTATGTCATTGTCACACATCATTCACTACCTTCTTGTATTAAAATTTGCTTTCAATCGATTGCAATAATACTGAGTATTTATATTGTTTAGATTTCGTTCTATGAGTATTGATTGGTGCTCCTCTCTGCATTCTTGTGTTCAGTTGTTCCAGCTAAGTCTCCCTTATTTAGTTGAGATATATATGTACAGGAAGAGCTGGCCTGAGTTTTGCAGAACGCTTATGTCACAATGGATCCATCCCATTTCAATTGGTTGCTTTCATTTCCTGCAAGCAATATGTGGCAATATGTGGTAATGTTTCACTCTATACGTCATTTAACTAGGATTATCTTAATAGATTTAACATCATGAGTATAAAGCTCACCAGAACCTGTTTATTTCAAAGCTCAAATTCATTAGTGAACTTTAGGCAATTCATAATGAGTTTTTCCATCAGCTTTGGATGTTGTGCAGGACAGTGCTAGCCATGCGATTCTCTTGCATGAACCCATTATAATATAAAATCATAGATAATATTTACTTAAGTATATACTATTTATGATAAAAGGAAATACAACGTCTGCTTTAGGCCACACCACTTGACACGCACTGCGTACAACATTTTGACAATTGGCCCAAACATATTAATTAACTCTCTAAGTAGTAATTACATCACTTTCATTTCATTCCACATGTCACGATGTGGCAGGCAATGTTCTTATAAATATCAATATTGCATGTGAGCTATGGTTGCGGCAGCTGTAAGAACTCACGAGGTGTATGCATGTACGCACATGTATATGCTGTACACTCATTTGGGTGAGCCTGAGTGAGCCCCACACTACGAGTTAGCTCTACATTTCTGTCTATATTATTATGGTACGCACATTGTGCCGGAACTGCGCATAATGTTCCATACTTGTGGCGCATAATGTTCCATACTTGTGGCCTCGTTACACGTGCACGTGTGTATAATGATTACCGAGCCATTTAGAGCGAGGCAATTAATCCTACATTGTATCTCAGCAAGCAGTTTGTATGTGTCACGCTTAGGAATGCAATTATACTGCATACTGCACACGGCACAACCGGCCCTTTGTGGTCAGTTCTCACCTGCTACTTCCCCCAGCATTGGCTGAAGTCTAGTCATGGACAACTGTATCGGACTGTTAACTTTGTTGCTATGTGTGTTCTATTGATGTGTATTTAGAGTGAAGTACTGTTAATAGGTGTTAGTTACTGTTCTTTTGTTTGTTGTGTAAGTAGAAGCTAAGGTGGGATGTTCGTTGCTATGTTGTTATAAAAGGTTTGGGGTTGTATTATGTATAGTTGTCCTCCATTGTTGAGTTCGGCTGCGAAGGTTGAAGTTGCATGTGTGGTATTGCACCTGCGTAGGGGTTGTGTCTCGGCTAAGCTATTACAGTTGGTGGCAGCGGTGTACGAATCGTGTTGGCAGCAGTAGTCTGGACCCACTGTTGAATGACAACCCAATCAGGCATGACTTGTAAGAGAGTTGAAGAACGGAAGATGGCTTCGGAGTAGGTTGCATCTATGGAAACATCTGTGGCTTGACAGAGATGGTCAAGGCCTTGCTCGCTAATCAGGAGAAAAGGGAAGAAGAGCAGCATAGGACAAAAAAGGCGATGGTCGAGAAACAGCATCGCAGGGAAGCGGCAATGATTGAAGAGCAGCGTAGGAAGGAAGAAGCCATGGAGCAAAAAATGCAAGAATTCCAAGCGCAGAACGAAATGCTGAGAAATTTGGTGGAGAAGTCAATGGGAGAGATGAAGGGCTATCTCATCGAGGGCTCAATTCATTGAAGCTGGCAAAGCTAGCTGAGTCAGATGATTGTGGCAGAGCCCCTCCCCCCCCCCTTAGTGACTCTGGTTGCAATTCTGTCTGTACGGGTGCATGGTCTTATATACCACAAATGCGGTGCCAGTCCTATTTCAACGTCGTCCATGCAAAGTCCTACAGTCACGTGGCGACTGCTTCGCCCCCACACTGCACTGCATTTACTAGTATTGAAGCAAAATTATGTGACGACTTTTGAAAGGTTGATGGCGGCATACGAAATCGATGCATCATGATGGGCATTTTTGCTGGCCTTGCAACTCACTGGGAAGGCCCAGCAGGCATATGCCACCATGAGTCAGAGCGACTCTAGCAAGTATGAAGAAGTCAGGAGCGCAATTTTGCGGTGATATGACATCAAAGAGGAAACATAGAGGCAAAGTTTTTGGTCGGTGAAGCAGCGGGAAGGCAAAACCCTGATCAAATTAGCAGCGCGACTACAGGTCCTGGCCGACAAATGGTTAGGGAGTGTGACTCAAAGGAGAAGGTGGTGGATGTGATCATCAAGGAGCAGTTCCTGAATACATTGCCGGAAGATGTCAGGGTGTGGGTGAAGGAGCGAAAACACCACTACAAGCAAGGAGGCCGGGTGTCTGGCAGAATACTACCTACAGGCTCAAAAGGCAACGGGCAGGCCAGAGAGGGTGAACAGACAATTGCCCATAGACCGAACCGCCAGGAGGTCCAGCTGTGGGTCCAAAAGGATACCAGGGTTGTCGACAGTTGGGGCATTGGACACGAAACTGGTCAAAGAATGCTAGACCACTTGTGGGAGGACCGCCAAAGGAGCAGACGTTGAGAAAGGAGAGGCAGAAGCGCGAGGTGTTGAGGTGCTTCAACTATAAAAAGAGTGGGCATGTGGCAATGAGGTTCCCAGATTGGCCTTTGTTCTATGGAGGTGGCAGCTGATCTGGTTTGGGCAGAGGGGTTGGCAGGCAAGAGTAAGGAATCTCTAGGAGTGGAGTAGTGGAAGGCCGCTATGTCACCAATATTCTGCTGGATACTGGAAGGAGAGGCTGTCACTATCTGTGCTCATGGAGATGTCGTCTTATACCCGCTAGCGGAAGTTGGTGGCGAGGTTGATGGGAAGGTGATCAAGGTTGAAGCAGCGGTATCTGTTTCCCTACCTGTGTCTGTCTTGTTGAGCACAGATGTACCGGAGCTGATGGAGCTGCTGAAGGGTGTGATAATGGAGCAGGCACAGTTAGATGATGCCTTGGTGGAGATGACCCGAGCAAGGGTTAAGCCAGCGGGAGCATAAAGAAGCTATTGAGAGGGAGAGAGAGCAGTTGTCAGGAGCACGACCACACTCACTTGATGAGCTGGGGGAAAATGAGGCAAAGAAAATGGAAAAGAGGCACGGAGATCAGCAGGACCCTGCAGTGGTCCAACACCAGGCTATGCAACCACAACAGTGTGAGGAAGGTCGACCGTAGACCTTGGTGGAAGAGGTTTGAGAAGAGCCGGAAGCAGTACCTTGGAGTGAGTTTGATGAGGATATTTTTGTGGAAGCCCGGGATTGGATGGAGCTCACCCGGAGTCAGAAGCATGCTGGGGGACGGCAGCACAGGGAGCAGCAGTCTGGGAAGTCGGAGGAAGGCCAACCTACTCAGCACCCCTTAGATATTACTACAGAGGAATTGAGGAAGTTTCAGGACGAGAATTTGTCATTGGCAGGAGCAAGGAGGGTTACCGCGAGACAGCCATGTCTCGCAGTTGGAAAGGGTTTCTTTGAAGAAGATGGGTTACGCTACCGGCGATGGACTCCTCTGGGACGAGACGACAACATGGAGGTGATGCAGCTAGTTCTTTCAAAGCAGTGCTGGAAGACGGTGGTTCAGCTGGCACATGAGATCCCACTTGCAGGGCATATGCGTAGGCAAGGGAAAGACCATCCAGAGGGTTCTACTGTACTTTTACCGGCCAACAGTGTACCAGGATGTGGTTGAGTTCTGCCAAAGCTGTGAGAGCTGTTAGAAGTGCCCCCACAGGAAAGAACCGAAGGCCCAACTCATCCCCCTCCCAATTATCTCTGAGCCATTCCAGAGGATTTCCCTTGATATTGTGGGTCCCCTACCACGAAGTTGTACCGGGAATCGCTATGTGTCATCATTTGGGACTATGCAACCCGTTTTCCCGAGGCAGTGCCCCTACGTTTCATTGAGGTTGAGAAGATTGCTGATGAGCTGATTAGGCTGATTTGCAAAGAGTTGGTATCCTGAACGAGATTCTGATGGACCAAGGGTCTAATTTTACCTCACAGCTATACTCACGGAGCTTTACCAGCTTCTCCATGTGCACCCAATCCGTACCAGCCCCTTCCACCCCCAGACGAATGGTTTAATCAAACCCTGGCAGATGATATTGAGGAAGAAGGAAAGGATTGGGACAAGCTCTTCCCGTACCTGTTGTTCGCGTACCGGGGGTCCTATAGGATTCAACGGGGTTTTCACTATACGAGCTGCTCTATGGTTGTTCAGTGAGGTGGCCACTGGACGTCCTCAGAGAGTCCTGGGTGGCTAGGAGTCGGAGCAGTGAGAGTGTGGTGTCTATGTTGCTCTCAGTACAGGTCAAGATGTCCCAGATGACGGAGTAGGCTCAGAGATATTAGCGAAGGCTTAGCAGCGACAGGAAGCCTTTTGTCACCAAAGCACTCGACAGAGAGAATTCTAAGTAGGGGAACAGGTCATTGTATTGCTGCCAACATCCAGCCACAAGCCCTTGGCCCAGTGGCAGGGGCCATACACAGTACATGGTTCGTCGTATAGGGAAGGTAAACTAACACATTGATATAAAAGACAAGAGGAAGAGACACCGAGTGTTTCATATCAACATGCTACGGAAGTGGCATGTGCCAGCATCGACCAATTACTTGGCTGAGGGGACAGTCGTTGACGTTGATATGGAAGAGGTACCAACGTGGAGAGAGCAGGGTAGTATTGGTGAGAACCAGCCAGCAATTGGGGAGCAGTTGAGTGAGGTGCAGCGACGGCAGTTGGAAAGGTTTCTGAAAGGCTATTCTGACATTATGCAGAATCAACCAGGTCGAACCAATCTTGCGGAGCATGGTGTGAATACAAGATTAGCATGGCCAATTAAACAGCCTCCATATCGACTACCCTATGCATATCGGCAGCAGGTACAGGAGGAATTGAAAGAGGTGTTGGTGAATGGTATCATTGAGGAGTCAGGGAGTGAGTGGGCATCACCGATGGCTCTGGTCCACAAAAAAAGATGGGTCTTTGAGGCTGTGTGTGGATTATCGGAAGCTGAATGGGGAGTTACGGCTAGATCAGAACCCTATGCCTCGAATTGACGAGCTTAAGGATAGGTTAAGTAAGGCAAGGTTCATCTCGATTTTGGATTTTACGAAAGGCTATTGGTCCCATTCACGGAGAAAGCTCACATCAAGACAGTGTTTGTGACACCTTTTGGGCTGTATCAGTTTAGGTCATGCCGTTCGGTTTGCAGGGGGCACCGGCTACTTTTCAAAGGTTAATGGATAGGGTTTTGCGAGGGCTGGGTCAGTTTGCGGCTGCTTACCTTGATGATGTAGTTATCTTTAGCTCTTCCTAGGAGAAACACCTCGCTCAAGTCAAGAAAGTGCTTTCACAATTACGAGATGCAGGGCTTAGCGTCAAGCCACGAAAGTGGCAGTTCGCTATGTCCCAGTGCTGCTATTTGGGTCATGTAACCAACCTCAATGCAGACAAAATTGTAGCTACTAGCTCCATTGTCAACTCCGACAACCGCAATTATTGTATGGCCCACTGTGACAATGTATGACATTGTATTGACCCTATTTCATTCCATTCATGGCTATTCTTCTCTCCAGCTTCGCGTACAATGCCCTTGGTGATGGAGGTGTTACTGAACTTTGCTCAGGGCTAAATGTGAACAATACACTGAAGATACTGAAGTGAGTTTACATACACTGAAAGTTCTAGTACCTACTACTGCAAACTGATCTCCTGTTTTTTTTAATTCACTAATCAGTAACACAGCTGGTCCCTGTTTTAGAAAAGCCATTGGATGTTTGCATACAATACAGGGAAGCAATGTAATACGCACAGAAACTTGTTAAATTTTAGGGCTGTGCTGATAACGCTCGACATTATGCTACACTACCTTGCACAAGTAAGAATATAGTGCAAACTGTGCTCATAAACTCAGCGCTGTGAAGTGCAGTGACTTTTGGAGGTGATGGATTCATACTGAGTGGATGTTTGTGTGTTAGCTATGAAATGTGCTCACTATCGCTCTCGTAAATACTCAAACTCTTTTCATAGTCTATGATTTAACATGGTATTATAAGAGGCATATCAACGTAGCAGTAAAAAATTGTGTTTGTGTTTTTACGTGTTTTTATGTTACTTATGCCACATTTTTCCCGACAGTATAATATAGACCGGCACAGAAGCCTATAGCTATAAGTTTATGACATTGTTACAATGTTTTGGGTTCTGACATCATCATGGCTAGAAGTCAATGCACCTTCCAGGAAGAAGTGCACTAGGAGTGGTCTGGAATGTATTTTGTGTGTTTAGAATGGCCTGCTTGTGTGTTTCAAGGACTGAGTCAACAGTGTAATTAATTACTATTTTGCCCTAGAATTCCAATAGGGATGGCTGCAGTACTTCATCCTTTATATCATTTGACATAATGATTGCTGAGCTGCACACACACATGCATAGTCCTCCTTTTACAGGGTGCACTAACTCACTTTTTACTTTTTGGTGTCCCCTGCTCTAGTGGTGTGCTCAAACAGTCAAAATGGAATGCTATGATGATGCTTTGTGTGTTGTGTGAACCCACAGGGACCCAATTTATGATATACTAAGGAATACTGTACTATGCAGTGTATGTGTAGTACATACCACATGTGATCACTATTACGTTTAACTTAGTATAATTGATACTTGAAAGAGTGGTTATACCAACATAAACTAATGTCAAAGCTATAAATTTCTCAACTGTTGCTAATATAACTGGACCATTGTTTTCTGGCATTCCTCTCCAGCTCATAAATGTACTTTTGAATTGCTATAACCATAGTATTGTTAGTTTCAATTGTGTTTCAAATGAAGAAATCACTGTCTTATCAATGCCTTTATTGCAGCTCTACATTGGTGTACCTGTATCAGTATAGAGGTAAAGCCATGTGTTTACTGTAGAAGTAGACACCACTATTTGTGTATTAGAAGAAGCCACACTCTTGCAACAATCAATAACAAAATGACGATTTGCATCATGTATTTTAAGTCAGGAAGAAAAGGTGGCCTCAACCCACTAGGAAATCCCCATACATATTTACATAACTTGGAGTGGTCTGGAAATGCATTAGCTTTTCAGAATACCATCTGTCGGCGAATTTATAATATTGTGACTTCAGATTAGCTTCACTCACCCTCTTTAATAAGACGTAATGTAGTAATGTGCTTTACTGGCTTTGTTACTGCACAAGGCTTAGTGATCACTGCCCTTTAGTATCCCCAAACTCTCCTTCTTTTTCCCCGTGTTTTCTTTTGCTTGGTGAATGCTAGGGAATGAGAGTATTGGGATAATAAACCAGAAGAAAACAATACTTACAACTATTCAAGGTATTGCTAGGCAACAATGAAAAAGTGATTGCTACATGGAATAAGTTATTTTTTTGGCCAAGAAAAGTGCTGCAGAACATCACATGACCGTCGTTGAAATGTTGTTTGATTTTTTGCAGTGCGTAAAACACTTTCAAGTAGCCTAGAATACCCTATTTGGAATTGTGTTCTAATAGAGTGTTAGCTATTTTTTATGCTTAGACTCTTTGATTGCGTTATTTCAAATATGACTGAATGAAGAATACATGATCCTGACCAGTAGATGTTTGGAAAAACAATGGTAACGAAGCTAACTTGTCAAGTTTACTTTACAATCAGCATTAACAGTAACACAAAGATATTGCATTCAATGAAAGTTTAGACTGCATTAGCTGTGCTTGTGATATTACTGTTCGCTCTTTCTAAACTGAATTCTTGATTGAATTTTAGACCATAACAGATACATAAAGGGTAGTTGAAAGCTCAGTCTAAACCACCAAGCTATTGTATTACAAGCTAATTGTATGGAGAGTGGTCACGAACACAGTAATAGCATATAATTAGTAAAAGTGGGGTAGAGGTGAGGTAATGACTGCTCTGAGAGCTTAGATGTTATTTCTTGTTAAGAACAAGCACTGCTTCAAATACAAGTCATAGTAATATGAGCATTGACCCACCAATATTCACTTCAAATAGGAAAGGAATGATGAACCCAATACATACTGCATACTTTAGTGCTTTGGGTTTACTCATTCAGTGGTTTGGTATTCTGCATACATGGTTACGTGTGTGAGTAAGGTCACGTGAGGAACCTTGATTGCATGGGAGCTTTACAATCTGTGGTAGGCTGTGTGGCTAGGAAACACTGTCAGCCATAACGTTGACAGGTACAGCATACTGCAATTTTTTTAAGATTCCTTCTGAGATAGGCCAGAGGAAAAGGAAAGTACAACTTATATAATATACTTTACAAAACACTACACCCCAACTACAACCAACCCAAAGCTTCACAGGAACACTACTTCCATCAAAAAGTACTTCGTTCCACATTCACAAGCACGCATAAACCAAGCAGAGTGATTCCTAACAGCACTTAGTGTCGTGCCCTGCCCCACGTTAGGAAGGTGGGACTGGCTCCCCATATATTCAAAGTTGAGGCAGCATTGCGTCAGCGGTCCCAGATCTGGACCGGCAATGTGATTGGTTGATTATAGTATTTCATCACTAAATGGTGGCAGTATCCGGATATCGATACTAGTGGCCACTTGGACACTATCTGTTTGGTGATGTAAATGCTAACTTTGAATATACGGGGAGACAGACCCACCTTTCTAACGTGGGGCTGGGCACGAGACTACACAGCACCACACTGCCACCAACACACAACAAACACAATCCACATCAACCACCATATACGTAACATGCTCAACGAAATTGACAACACTCAATCTACATTTTACCAAACACACCCCCATAGACCTCCCCTACAAAGGACCTGCACACACAAACATCTCATAACTCTTTAACACTCAACCACGTATAACCAAACATTGTCCCTATACAAATACCATGATCATTATGACTCCACCCTCAATATAACTCACTAGTCCAACATGTACACAAACAACACTTTCAGCTTCATGCCTTCCACAACCACCAACATACTCACACACACCAAATTACACTATGTCACTATTCGCATCTCACATATACACGATTGTGGTTGGTGTGGTTGGAAAGATGTAGGGATGGTAGCTACGTGGTAAATACATTGCACTGTGATGTGTGGGTATAGTCTATGCATGCATTCCGGTGTGCACTGTCACTTGTTTCGTTGGTTTTGGGGGAAGTGTTTTTTGGTGGAAGGGCATCCCTACATGACTTGTTTTTGCACTTATTGGCAAAGTGTATATTGATTCATAGAGCCAATCAGCTTCATGCAGAAGCCCATCAGCCTTGAACATTTGAGTCAATGATGCTGCAGTGTGCTTTCCATGTGTGTGAGCAAATCTGCAGATAAAGTTAACTTGGATATAGAAGAATTATTGCATTTTGCCGAGACTGGCTTCCAAGAAGAGGTAAAGGCTAAATTTTCTTGGGGACAGCATGCCACCAGATCAACTAGTAACTGTGTGCTACACACACACAGTTACGCATGAATTATGTAAAATATGGCGCAAATAGCTTCTCCACTATTATATATTTTCTTCCTATGCCATTGCATGGGTAAGAGTTGAAGGCAATCTCACTATTAGAATCCTCGTTACCTTACAGTTCCAGGAGTACGTGGCCTGGAAATACTTTTTATGATCCATTGAACAACTCCATAATATTCCTCATGCATGCATTCTAAAGATTGGGTCTACTGGGCGTGGCTTGTTCTAGTCTTCCCATTGAGATTGCTATGATAAGGTAGAACTCTATTACTTTACCTGATATGACATAATCATCAGCTATACACCCACAAATATCTAGTCTTGTACCCGGGACCTTACATGATTCTAAGTGAGACAGCTTAGGTACAGATCAGTGTATCTCCTTACATTCACTAATGCAACTGTAGCAGTTTGCACCTAACAGCATGTAAGGAGTCAACTCATCATGTACTGTCTGTGGTTTACTGCTATTCTGCACAGTAAGCAATAAGGTCTCAAAACCTCTACAAAAACTTAGCCTAACTCTTTGTCATTTGAAGCACACATGGGTATCATTGACCACTTCTTTCTGCTGTTTTAGAAGCTCAACTTGAATACCTACAAGCAGGTACCAGACAGCTATCATCTGTGAACATGTGGAAATTTTTGAAGGAAATTAAATATTTTTGAAAGTTCATTTAAATGCTAGCCATTGCTTCCTGCTACAAGGCTGTAGCTACTAGCTTTGTGTGACCACTGCTCATGGCATTATGTTAAATTTTTGTCTTGTATTCACTATGAAACATTTATTATGTGTTCGGCTATGCTTTCAGAGTGTTGCTCCAATGTCCATGATAAGACCCATCATTCGAAGGACTAGTTGAGGCCACCAACCTAACGTAAACCCCTAATGTGAAGTCATGTCTTCTCCCCAGTTTACAACACACTGTAAACTTTGTATTAGGTAGTCCAATTCTATCTGTTTTACCCGAAGATCTGAAATCCCAAATTTTCTTGGAGGAGCTTGCCCCCAGACCTCCTAGTGGTCGCACTTCATGAGCTTAAAGTTAGGTGGGCATGACCTTTCTTCATTCCCGAATTGAAAGTAGTAGGGCCCCCTCCAGAGGGGAGCAGACTAACCAGGACTGGGTGTGATATTGAATCCTCAACAAAAGGTGGATGGTAAGTTTGGCAGCACAACTCTCTTGTTGCAAGTGGGGTGTGTCTAGATTCAGTATCACTCCATTGCAAATACAGCTAATTTATGTGCCTATTTTCTGTACATAGGTAACTCATAATTACATGTTCTGTCAATAGAAAATGGGCATTGCGCGTGTTATGTGAATAATTGTACCTATGCCAGGTTCTGTTCAAAAATTTTAGTTTGGGGAAGAAGATCTTTAAAGTGATGGTGGTTAGGGGGCTGCTGCCATAGGCCAGTTATTCTAGTGGGGTCTGAGAGCATGCCCCCACAGAGATTGTTTAATTAACCATCTAAGAGCGGTTCTAAAGCATCCTAGTAGCTGTGGTAATCCAGACAGTTTCTTAGTATGTACACTGTAAGCTATAGGTGCCAGCTGTTATTGTTATTGCAATGTAGTGCATCTAAGATGTATATGCTTCAGTTCAGACACTACTTTTCACTTCGTTTAATTGTTAAAAATACTGGGGTGAATGCTGGAGTGTTTGCTGGGAAATCCATTGTATTACTCACAGAATGCTGCTTGTGTTTTTTTCACAGTCTCATGGGCAACCGGATATCGGATGCCGGAGCAAGAGTTCTCAGCAAAGCACTGATGTTAAACCAAGCAAAGCTGTAGTAAGTTAGATACTTCTTAGCTCTAGAAATTTCAACTCACCCTGCAAATCCGATAAGGGAGGATATTACTGTAATGGCAAATTCAAACTGGTAACAGAGGTACTATAGCCACCAGAATTATTATTATTTGGAAGATTCCTGCAGTGTTCTTACTCTCTCCTGTCCTAGCTGGCTCACTGTGAGTGCTGACACTCTTGTCAGTGAGATAATACCTGCATATTTTTGTATTCATCTCGGTTACAAGATCATTGGGATTCAATTAGGTAGATGCTTTCAACCTAACAATGGTAGAATCTTTATGTGTGTCAATGCACAGCTATTAAAGAATGTAGAGATTCTCAAATTTAGAGCTGGCATAACAAAAAAAACTGTGTTCATTAAGTAGTAGGAAGGTGGGGCTGGTAGTGGGGGTGTGGCAATATTCAGCAAGTAGTAATACCACCACTGTAAAACAAAAAGCTCTTTTAGTTAGAGAATAGCATAAAACATTTAGTTACACCCAAAAACCGGAATGGATAGGTATTTTATATAAAAGCACGCTAGTTTTCTGTAGTAGGAAAAAAACAAAGATTTATCCTCTGTTTGTTTTGGTAGTCTCTTTGCTGGAAGCTACGTGTATAGCTTTGAACATCAGGTTTCAAAATATCATAGATCCCTTGGTTGGTGTCTACTTACTTTGCAGATACTAGAAGGGTCAGTACTCTCCTAGTTGATATTTGATATGGACTGATTTCTAGGCCACGTCAATGTCATTTAACTTGCCAGTACCATAGTGCAATATTACAATTAAAAATCTTTGACTCAGAATTGTATCTTTATTCAGTCTCATTTTGTGGGTGGAGCTACTGTTCATTACGTATCCTGTGGAATTGAATATGGTGCAGTCCTCTACCTACTAACTCAGTACTGACAGTTGTCAGAACATAAATAGAGTATATAGTGTCGTAACTTGCATAACGCTCACCAAAACACTTTTTTCTTCGCCTCTTTCTCAGCCTCTCGGGGAACTGGGACATCAGTGCTGATATGAAAGCATCTTTCCGCAAGAACTTCCCAGAAAGAGTATTTTTTGACTAACTACCAACACATACTACTATGCATCGTGTCAGTCGCACTATAGTACATGATTGTAATGCTTATGCAATATTGATTATGTACATTTTGTTTTATGGTATACCAATGTAATTTATTATAAGTACTGTGCATTAGGGAACCTTAATCACAAGTCAGAAGGTATCTGCATTTCACCCATGCCTCATTTTCCAGAGAGACTGGGACTAATTAAAACTGGTCCAGAGCATGTTCCACACAGCCACTATCATGACAAGCCGCATAAGAGCATTATTGTACGTATGCTCCCATAGGACCGCGACCATTACACTACAACAATTATTATGGTAGTATAGTAGTCTATCGAGCTAGATCCTTCTCCACGCAACGCTTGAGGAGGGTCTAGCAGAGGTCATTATTATTCATAGTTCACAGCTATTGTAGCATCTTAGCATGCACTTTATTAACTCTTTACCAACCAATGACGCATATATGCGTCATGAACTCCCATAAGCCCATATGAATTTATATGGAGGTTTTAATACTAGGCGTTAATACTTTGTACAGGCTTTTCTGCTTCTTTAAGCTGCTTCTTATGGTTGGTAAAGGGTTAATACCACAGGTTACACCACGTGCAGCCATAGTACACTAGCCATAACCCTTAATGCTGACATAATACTAGTACCTGAAATCAGCTACTAAATCGGACTGGCCAGCTTGTCATGAATACTAATAAGCTCTGCTAGACCCTCCTTAAACTTTGCGTGGAGGAGGGTCTAGCTTGATGACTAGGTAGCATACTATAGTGTATGATATTAATCCAGTATTTGAAATACTTACAGAACAGGGAAGAAATGTAATTCATCATCTTTTTTCCCTGAGATAATAAATCAAGGGTAGGGCAATGATTCTGAAGCTCAGTTGGAACTACCTAAGGAAGGTATAGGCTAAAAGTCATAACCGAACAAGCATCCTTGGCGCTATACATATGTATACAGAAAGTGTCTGTAAGTGTGATAACCACTTAATAAGTCTGTAGTGAACTTGTAACTTTACTTATTTACACTTATTTTGTAACTGACCTTTTACATCGGTATGACTTAAATTGTTTATTTGTACTTAGTTACTTATATCACTTATTAGGTATATCTTATTTCCTTATTTGGTTATGTGCTACCGCCAGCTGACTGTACCGCTTACTTCACTCTCACCTCTATTCACTCTATTCACATACTGTTTACTTAGCTACCCCATGATCTGTAAGTGCCTGACTCTTACATCATTCCCTTCTAGAACATTCTAAGCCATGTATATGAGGACTGCACATTGCACCTTTACGTAAATCAGTAAAATTTGATGATACTTTGTCAGTAATACAACTTCAACTACTACAACTCCTATTAGCTAACTGTCTGGAGATGTCTGATTGCATGATGGGTTGATATGTATTGCCAGTGTAATAGATGCAAGGGCTGTAAAATTGGAGAGCACAGCTGCTGTATCTGGAAATCTGCTTTAAACTGGGTCATCCATGTCAGCAATAAAATGTGGTATGCTGAGGTCAGAGACAGATACATGAGTTCTTGTGCCATTACCCCCATAGAAAAGAGTAAATTTAGTGCAGTTGGTAAATAGGTACAGGCTTAGAAAGTAAGGTTTTTTTCTGCGTGCTGGAAAATGAGGTCACTGGTCCAGTGGAGGATGATGGGGTGTGGAGACTGCAAGAAGTAGACAGGACAAGAGGTAGAAGAGGGTGCAGTGGAGAGGAAGTTTACGTTGATGGCATGGGAAATGATGCAATACAACATCTTTGCAGCAGCAATATAAGAAACAAAGTGGTGGAAACAGCATATATGAAGTAGAAGGTCATCTAATCCTGCACACTGTCCGTTTAACACCTGTAGCTGGAGAACAGATGTGAAGGGGAGAAGGAGTTGGAATGATACGTATTGAGCCCTGATGCTCTTAGAGCATGGATTGAGAGAGGGGAGTGGAAGAGTATCAGCCCTAGAATGGTGTCAGCAAAGCTAGCAATGGCAGAGAGTAAGTACCTCCACTTAGTGAGTGTTTATGCTCCCACCTTTCATGCTCCTGAGCAGGAGAAGATAGAGTTCTATAATGATCTCCAAGCGGTCATTGATGGAAAGACACTTAAGCATAAGGAAACAATGTATGTGACCTTTGCTGACCTCCGTAAGGCTTACGATAGTGTCCCCCGGGCAGCCATGTGGAAGGTGTTGCAAAAAATATGGCATTCCACCTAAGATGGTTCGGTTTATTGAGTCCCTGCATGAAGGAATGACAGCAGAACTATGGCAAGGCCTTAGAGGGGTATAGCAGTGTCCAACGGCTTGAGGCAAGGCTGCGTTCTGGCTCCAGCACTCTTTACTTTGTTCGTCAACTCTGTCATAGAGGCAGGAGTGTAGTGAGGTGGAAATTACAATCTTGTGCAAGGCAGACGGCTGCTTAATTGGCTCAAGGGCCAGGATGAATAGGACGAGGTGGGCTGAGCTTCTCTTTGCAGACAACATGGCTGTGATCACAAGGGAGCGGAGTGGGATGGTTCATGCATTACAGAAGCTCTGTGAAGTGACCAGCCATTGGGGACTAACTGTCAGTGTGCCAAAGAGTGAGGTGATGTCAGTCGGATGCGAAGAAGCTTAACCAACACTACTGTGTGGAGACGTGCAGTTGGAAGTTGTCAAGAGCTTTACTGAGTACCTAGGGTCCATCTTGCATGGGAAAGGTTCTTGCGAGGAGGATGTAAAGGAGTGAATTGCAAACAACTCCCGTGCCTTTGCAATCCTAAGGAAGCCCACCTTCAACATCAAGTCTCTGTCCATCCATACAAAGCGTGGAGTATATAAAGCAATAGTCCTCTCTACACACCCGTACGGCTCTGAGACAAGGACAACTAAGCGCCCCCATAATTATTCAGAAACTAGATAGCTTCCACAACTTATGCCTTCAGAGCATCTTTGAAATCTCACACATGCAACAACGTATATGGAACACATCTCGTCCTCCCAAGTGTGGGAGATGTTTGGCATGGAGGAGAAGATCGAGGAAGTTGTGATGTCCAGGCGTATGCAGTGGTTGGGCCACCTGGCCAGGATTCCGGATACACGGATGCCAAAACGAGTCCTCTTCGGCCGCTTAGAGAAGGCCAGACTTAGACATGAAGAACAGTCCCAGGGAGCGACACCATATCCTTCTACACCCTATCTTTCCACCTCAATATGGTGTCGCTCCCTGGGACTGTTCTCTGGATGGTATGATGACGTCCAGGACAGAAAGCTCTGGCATGACAAGTACTCTTCTGGGGTACACGAGATTGTTGAGCAGCGAGTCAGAATGGAGCTTGTGAGGAGATATGGTTGTCCACTGACTTCGTCTGTGGCAGATCTGTCTTTTTGTTACCAGCAGTGTCATCGCAGATTTAGAAGAGCTGGAGACATGAGGCGTCACAGATGCGATAGTAGGAGGAGCCGAAGACTAGTGACACAGAGCCTGGATGACCTACAGTGTCCCACCTGCCGTCGATCTTTCAGGAGCAGAGGTGATAAGGTGAGGCGTAAGTGTAACAGCAGCCGAAGTCTGAGGGCAGATGCGCAATGAGCCACCCCCGTTACACACTTACTCTTACTTGCATCTCCACTCTTCTAGTGGGGCAGCATCATCAACATTGATGGTATTTCAAAATTCAAGGTTCAATGTGTGTGTGTGTGTGTGTGTGTGTGTGTGTGTGTGTGTGTGTGTGTGTGTGTGTGTGTGTGTGTGTGTGTGTGTGTGTGTGTGTGTGTGTGTGTGTGTGTGTGCGTGCGTGTGTGCACGCGTACGTGCGTGTGTGCGCGCGCGTGCAAGTGTGTGCTGCTTTAGTCAGTGCTGCTACGAAGTTTGTTAATGCAGCTGCAAGGAGGGGATTGATTTTGCGAGGCCTTGACAAGAGGGAGGAGCCAGACTTTTCCTCACATTTTGCGACGGGGGTCGCGCGGAGGGTCTATAAACGAGGCTATGTACTTAGTCTGGAGTACCCCGCCCCTCGCGTTAAATAATAATCGTTAAACTGCGCGAGACTAGCTAGTAGTCTACTAAGGAATGGCTACTGATCCCTCCGAAGGCAGCCCAGGGGGCAGCTACCCGAGGCAATTCCAACTTCATGAAGTGAGTGACACGGAGAATAATCGGGAATGGATATTTACTAGGCCACTGCAAATTACACTACTTTTCCGATCCCCATAAATGCTATAAAAACAAGCGGGCGGGCTGTTGGTTTTCATTTAAGTGGGAGCAGAAAACTAGTCTGGAGGAGTAGCTACAAGGTGTTGAGAACAGCAGCCTACAAAATGAGGAATAATGAAAAAGTATGCTGTACCCTCAGAAGCGTGTGGGTGGAGGACGGGAAACTAAAGTGTCATTTGGAGTGGCCTTATGCCACTGTCAAGAAACTTCGTGGCCTCAAGTGTGTGGGCAAGAAGATCCACCAGGTGTTATTTGATGCTGCCACCGCCCTATATAGAGAGGGCAGCCAGTGCTGCAGAAGTTTATGGAAGAATCGCAAGTTGCTGAACCACCTGCACCACCTATGTGTGGTACAGTTCCTAGGGGGTCTACGATGTGGTTGGCAAAAGATGTACCTACTATTCCTGGTCCAGCAGTACACTGCAGAAACAAAAGCTTTAGCCCAGCTGCGGTTATCTCATGCAGTTGCAAGTTCACTACCAGAGAATGTGCATACAAGCAGATCAATTACATTATTTGCCCAGCATTATGTACTCCAATTTCAGACAGAAGTCACGTATTGCACGTTAAGGATAATAGTAAGGTTTGAAGTGCAGCAGTACTTGTATATACACTTGGGGGATTGTAGTGCAGCTGCACTTCTAGCATTCCTGAAATTTTAGCTACATATACCTGCATGATTTTGCTTCGTTGTTCACTCTTTTGTTTGAATTTGGAGACCTAACTATATTGGTCAAGCGTAGTATTGAAGCTGCAACAAAGATAACCCTATAACTGGGTTTAAAAGTCCTTTTGGTTTTGGGTGTATGTCTGACAGGATCATTGTGTATGTACAAAATGTTGTGATAGACTAATTTTATTTGAGGTGTCCGTAATAATTATCAGATTGTGCCTCACTTCACTATGTGTCCACATACCAGTAATACTAGTCAAGCAAACAGGGAGTGAGGTGGGGTATAAATGAAAGGCCTAACAACACAGTTATTCTATTATTACGCAAGCAAATAAATTAATTTCAGTTTGGATTACACTAAATTAGATTCATTGAAAATTCCTGGAATAGAATTTCTTGCGCTAGATTAGATCATGCGTTGTAAAGGGTGGTTTAGTCGCTTTGAAAGAAGCCAGTTTTTTAAAGAGGTAGGCTCAAGGTTTCACCAGAATTTTGATAGGCAGCAAGACCCAGAAGACTCAGAAGAGCCATTTAGTGAAGACTCAGAGTCATTTGTGGACTTCACTGAGTAACAGTTTTTTTAGCTAATAGTTCATAATGCAAGTATATTTCCTGGAGTTGTGCTCCTCTTGCGTTAGATTTGATTCAGCTTAAAATAATTAGTGATGGACTTGCGTTAGGTTAGATTCATAATAAATTCCTAGAATCACAATTTCTTGCGTTAAATTGGATCTTGCGTAATAATAGAATAAAGACGGTAATCACCAAGGGCAAGGGACTACTTGAGGAGTAACCACTGACGTGATCATTACTGTACTCTGTACCCCTCCAGCCCATCCTCCTCCAGCACCAAGCCAGGCTGCACTGGAGGAAGGTTGCCAATCTGCCAGTGGGGATATTGAGGCCACAGGTTGTAGTGGTGGGGGAGAAGGTGTACGTGGGAGGTGGAGTTACAGACACCGATGATGATCTCTGCCTGGTCTTCTAGTACAACCCAGCCAGTGATGAGTGGACCACCCTCCCTCCCCACCCAGTGGTTTTATTTGGCCTGGGACAGCTCTCAGGGGAGCTCCTCACAGTGGGAGGTCTGGCACCAGATGCTACCGTCACTAAGAAGGTGTACCACTACAAACCAGTTACTCAACAATGGGAGGAGTTTCTCCAGCCCGTGCCAACTGCTCGATATCAGCTTACTGTCATCAGTACCCAGTCAGCCCTTACTGTATGTGGAGGAACTACTGAAATCAGTGGTGGGCCCTGTACAACAGTAGAAGTGTACACAACAGAAACATCCCAGTGGCACACTACCGACCCGCTGCCTGTTCCTTGCTGGGGAATGTCATCGGCTACCATCAACAACACTGCCTACCTCCTGGGAGGATTGTCTACTGTTTGCAAACCGACAAAGACTGTACTGTATGTTCCAGTTGCCTCACCGATCCAGAGAGCCACATCCCATCCCCAGCAGTCAGCCAGTGCTGCACAACCAGACAGCACCTCATCAGCCTGGAAGACACTCCAAGACACTCAACTGGAGTTGCCAGCTGTTGCCTTGGGGGAATGTTGCTGTCTATTGGAGGTATTGATGATCGTGATGATATCCTCTCAGCAGTCTACGTCTACTCCCCTGCCACATGCACCTGGATCCGAGTCCAGTCAGGGGACTTGCCTGAACCACGATTCAGCTGCACTGCTGTTGAACTAGCTGGAAACAGACTCTTATTTGTTGGAGGTAAAGATCAGTTTTGGAAGACTACAAGTATGAACACAGTTTTCCTTGGCTCATTAATCTCTGTCTGATGTGTAGTGTGTTCACCATTTCTATTGATTGAATTTGAGTTAGAAAATGTGTGTACATCTGTATGAATTAATATGCTGTAATATTGAAAGTACCAACAACTGCCTGCATGTATATTTTAGTCAAAGCTAGGCAAGTAGGGACAGCAAATTGGTTTTTAAGAAGTGTGCCACTCATCATTACAGCTCTATTACAAAGTGTTACATCAGTTTGCGCAGAATACATGCCCTATAGCTAATGATTCACAAAATCTTTGAAACTCTGCAGAGGCCTCAGGACTTACACTGAACATCACACAAGCTGCTACGTATGAGTACTGCACGTATATATATATATAAAAGCTGACACATGATTAGCTACATAGGTGACCGTGCAAGCTACAAAAATTAACTTTTTTCTTAGCTCGGGATGAAAGAAACTTCAAAGTTTACACACAAACTCTCATCACCATGCAGTGGCACTACCATATTACAACCTTTGGATGACACTAAATGACAGATTACTGGTTCCGGCAGCAAGTTGCTACAAATGTGCTACTTTACATCTCAAGACGGTCCAATACATAGTGTATGAGGCTGAACTATATGACTGAATGCCACGCCCCCTGGGTCACAGGCCCCACCTCCTGTCAGCCTGCAAGAGCTGCAGCCCATGAGGACAATGGTTGCCTGGCAACAGAACTGGTGGAAGCCATCAGTGCTCAGGTACTCTCGGCCAGTCCCATGGCCACAGTAGCTGTGGGTGTGTGGGAATCGGTATCCATTTATTCCTGGTTGGTTGATGTTACCATGCATGGTAACATCAAGCAACCAGTAATAATAGGTCCTTCATACAGTTCTGTACTCAGTAGCTAACTGCCAGTGAATGTGTGTACATGTGTGCACAACAGGTGCACTGACTTGAGACGGGAGGGTATACAGCTCACGATGTGAACAGCCAAGTGCAAACACGATGGCTATAACAAGCAAACAAACTGACAAAAGCGGATAATGTAAAGCAATCTTAGGACCAGCCGTTCGTGCGCTGCGCACGCTCCGGCTGGTAAATACACTTCCCAAAAAACCAATGAAACAAGCGACAATGCACACCGCAATGCATGTGCAGACTACCCACACATCACATCGCAATGCATTTACAGCGTAGCTAGGCTCGGAGAGGACCGACGAGGTCTATTCCGATCCTGTGCCAGGGGCTGTCAACAGTGATGGGATGGAGTGTACCTGCAGATTTCTCTAGCTTTTTATTGACTCACTGACATGTATTGCATGTCTGGACATGGGAGTCAATTGCACTGGTCATGGGTGAGAGAGTATAGTACAACATTAGTGCATGGATACACTTTCTGTGTATAAAAAGTGTTTAAAAACCTTGATGTCATTTTCTCCCGGGTTTTATCCCTCCCAAAGTGCCCTCCTAGCTTGTCAGCATGGCAGGCCTCAATGATCTTCTGCTGTTGTTCTGGCCCAGTGATCCACTGCCTCAGACCATTCATGGATGTGTAGTGCAAAACACCATGCATCCTGACTAGAGAATTTCCTGGCCTTGTTCCGAATAGCTCGCATCTGATTGTCAGTGCTTTAGTCTGGGTCCTTTCCGCCGTGAAGATAGTCGTAGATAGTCTCGTAGCTGATTTCCATGGTACCTTTCTAAATATATTGCACCAAAATTGTTCAACTTTACACCATTTTTGTTTTGGTTGGCTTGCTAAAACTTCAAACTCTGACGTGCTTCAATATGTCAACATACAGTAGTAGATGTACATAACCGTCTTTAAAAACAGTTAGAAAAATGTATCAATATAGTGTCAACATACAGTTAGCAAGTAAATTATACACAAGAATTGCAAAACCATGCAGTCTTCTTAGCTAAACCATGTACATTAATGCACAAAAAATGAGCCATTCATGGCACTTAGTGCGTCCACATCTGGGACCGCTGACGTAATACTCAATGTCTTTCTAATTCTGACGTTGAGCTGGGCACGAGACCACCTTCCCACGATAGTACGAGAGGTATTATACGTATACAAAAAGCGGTAAGTACCCGACATAAGCACCACGCGTCCTCCTTGCAAAACGCGGCTGCTTCTTTCGCGCTCTGCACTTGCAGTGACTCCTGACACTTTCACTCTCTCAAGAACACTACACTACCGCGGCCTGGCTCCTTCACTTGGCCACGCAGCAGCAAATCTCTAGGAGGCAGTCTGCAGTCCTAAGCTAATACCGCACTAGAAGGGTTAATTAATTAACTTGATAATTATTACTGTGAAACTTGCAGATGATACTGACAGTCTGTGATTGTTTTTTCTCCAAATGGTCCATGTATCACGGAAGGAAGGTTAGTTTAAATGTGAAGGCAACGTGTGTTGAGTAGAATTACTTGGGAGTGTACGTTTCTAAATCTTTACCCGTAGCTACACTTGGGAGTGTAGATATCTTGCATTGTGCATGCCATTAGTGATAATTAGAGGCTGTACAACTCCTAATATCTGTGCATGAGTAATAACATCTACCTTCCCAGGTGCACAAATGGTGTCTCATATAGGAACAGTACCCTCGGGACTTTGGTGAGATTAGTAGGGGAGAGGAGAAGATTCCTCACTAACAAATCTTGTACGGGAGATAGCTACTATTGTGGAGATTGCTTATAACCCTTTGTGCATTGCAACTTGATCTCTCCTAAGAGGCACCACTGAAGGGGGGAGAGCACCCTAAGACTGTACGTACTTTCCCAAGAGTACATACCATATAATTTCTAATTATTCGTTCAAATGAAATAATTTCATTTTGGGTTGACGAATTGATTGAAAGGAATTTTTATGAGTGGTGACGAATAAATAGAAGATTAGTCTGAAATACTGACAGCATGTCTGAGCATTGTAAAACATTCAACAGACAACACGGCAGGCACTTCTATTACACGGGCCAGGAACTCTTCATGCTCTCTTCCACTATTGCTACTTCTGCAGACTACAGTGCTCAGCAGTGGTAGCATATCAACAAACGTGCGCACACACAGCAGACAAAGATCTAGCTACAATAGGCTATAAGGTTATACACACACGCTAGTCTTCATAAGAAACAGCGTGTGCACAGGTAAGTTGGGCCGCCTCCTTGTCCTTGGTACGGCTTTCTGTATCAGCCAGTCACACTCATGGGCATTCCTACTGACGTACTCATAAGTATTACTGCTAGCATGCAGCAGCTGGCAAATATTAGAAAAATATTTCAAAAACGGCCCACAAATTTGTTGAAAAAATAAATTGTTGAAAACTGGGGTGTGCCAAATAATTAGAGGGCGAAAAATTAGAATTTGTACGGTAAATGTAACAATTGATTTTTCATAGTCGTCCTAACTATAAATACATTTATATAGTTCTTAGCTGGTCATAGTGATAATGCTATAATACTCCTAAAATCTATGCACAAGCGATAATTTCCACCTGTGCAGGTGTATGGTGTTCCTCACAGGACTGGTGCACTGCAGTTTGAAATTGCTGCGGGTCTTTTAGGAGAGCTTTACAGGTAAGAAGAGAAGATTCCTTGCTAGCAAATTTTCCCATCTCATGCCAGAGATAGGTACTATTGTTGAGATGTCTTATGGCTTGGAATTTTCACTTGCTCAATGGAAATGCACAGTGGTGCTTAAATTGCCGCATTTTATTGCATTAGCACCATGTGTCTTTCGCCCGCTATTTTCATTTCCTAAAATTATTCTTATGCATCTGCATGCATGCATGTATTTGTAGTAAATGACACAGAGCTTCGATACTTTGTGTGTTGCCACTTGAAGTAGGCACCACTTAAGAGGGGGGGAGCACCGTAAGACTCTATGTACTCTCCACATAATTGATTTTTTGTAGTCTCTCAAACTATAAATCCATTTAACTAGTTCTTAGTAAAAATGCTGTAAAAAGTGTGCATAAGCGATAATTTCCATCTGTGCAGGTACGCATGTGATGTTCTGCACGGGACTGGTGCACTGGAGTTTGCTCGAGTCTTGATCAGATTCACAGGTGAGAAAAGAAGTTTCTTTGCTAACAATCTTGTACCAGAGATAGCTGCCATTATGGAGATGTCTTGTGGCCGGGGATTTTCACTTGCTCGATGGAAAATGTGCAACGGTGCTTAAATTGCCAACTTGAAGAAAGTATTCACATCTCTCCTAAGAGGCACCTCTTCAAAAAGGGGGGCACCCTAAGGCTGTATGTACTCTCCACATACTTTTTTCTCAGCATTCGTTTTAAATACAATTCAAAGCTGGTCTTAGTAATGAGGCTGAAAAATCCTGTGCATGAATGATTATTTTCACCTGCTTAGGTGTATGGTGTTCCTCACAAGACTGGTGTACCAGAGTTGGAAATTGTCTGTGAATGATATTTGCAGTTGAGAAGAGAAGATTCCTAGATAGCAGTAATCTTGTACCTGAGATAGTTACTATTCTTAGGGCTGTGAAGTTTAATTTGTGGGGTGGATAATGTGCAATAGTTTTAAATTCATCAAATTAGCACCATGAGTCTTTCGCTGGTTATTTTCCTTTTTTAAATTCTCATGCTGCAAATATTTGTAGTACATACATGATGCTGACTTTTGGGATTTTTAACCCCATCCAGATCATGACATGTTTCCGAAATCTCATGACCTTGCCCAACATCCTTGTCCTTCCGAAAGATCCAGTAAAGTTGACCAGAGGAAGGGAGTCGTGTACCGAATCCCGTGTGCTTACTGTGACACCACCTGTGTTGGTCTTAAATACATTTAGGTCAGAGAGTTTTCACTCGCTCTTTAGAGAATTTACAATGGTGCTTAAAGTGCCACTTTTCATCTCATTACATGTAGCACCATGTGTGTTTTACGGGCTATTTTTGTATCCTAGATCTCATGAACGCACATACTTGTAGTAGATGACTCAGATCTTTGAATGTTTGTACGTTGCAACTTGAAGAAGGGATCCACACTTCCTTAGGTGACACCATTTGTGGGCCGGGGAGGGAGAGAGCACCCGAAGACTGTACGCACTCTCCACATAGAATTAACTATACCAGTATCCAAATTAAAAATTTATCATACTAGTTCTTAGCTGGTCTTAGTAATGAGACAGTAAGAATCCTAAGAACTGTGCTTGAGTGTTGTTATCTTGAGCATGTACTGATGGGGTGTTCCTGACAGCGCTAGTTCTCCAGGGTTTGAGATGCCCTCTGACCTTTGGTGACATTTTAAGTTGAGCAGAGAAGATACCTTGCTAGCAAGTCATCTAAACCTGTATCACAGAGAGCTACTATTGTGGAGAGGTCTTAAATGCATTTATGTCTGAGAATTTTCACTTGCTTGGAGCCCTTTAGCGCCATGTGTCTTTCTCTGGGTATTTTTATTTTCTAAATTGTCATGAAAGCACTAATTTGTAGTCGATGATGCAGATCTTTCTTGCTAGCAAGTTTTCTTAACCTGTATCAGAAATAGCTACTATTGTGGAGAGGTCTTGCATATATGTATGGCTGAGAATTTTCACTTGCTGTTCGGAGAATGCACAATGGTGCTTAAGGTACCACTTTTCATCCCACTAGCACCATGTGTCTTTCTACAGCTATATACGATCGCTTCCTAGACTGTCATGAAGGCACATATTTGTAGTAGATGACTCAGATCTATTCTTGGTGAGCATGCAATGGTGAAGCACCACAGCATTACATTGAGGGAGGTGGATGTTACGGATTCCAACCCTGGCCTTAGCCAATCATGTACCATTCTGGTATGGGACATCAAATCATAGCACTATCCCATCAACAAGGAACTTGGTCTTGTCCATCAGGCCTACAGTTCACTAATCCAGCCTCCCCACTGTACCTGACTCTATTCCCTGTTTTGTTTCAGTCCTCATTTCCCTCCTATCCTAATTATTCGCTCGTTTCTATTTATTCACTACTTTCCCCTGTTTCAAGCAGTACTTTTGTAACACCTCACTCTACCCCTGATGTTGACAGCTGTATAGTAATCTTGTACCAGAGATAGATAATACTGTGTGAATTGCACAATGTTGCTTAAGTGTCACTTTTTATCTCGTTAGCACCATGTGTCTTTCGCTGGCTATTTTCGCATCCTAGACTGTCATTAATGCACATACTTGTAGTAGATGACTCGGATCTTTGAACTTTTGTTCGTTGCAACTTGAAGAAGGAATTTACACTTCTCATTAGGTGACACCATTTGTCGAGGGGGTGGGTGGGGAGCACCGGAGACTGTATGCACTCTCCACATATAGTCTAATTACGTATGCCAGTATCCAAATTAAAAATCCATTTTGCTAGTTCTTAGCTGGTCTTAGTATTGAGGCTGTAACAATCCTAAGAACTCTGCATGTGTGTTATTTTGAGCAGGTGAGGATAGAGTGGTCCTGACAGCGCTAGTTCTCCAGGGTTTGAGATGCCCTCTGACCTTTAATGAATTTACAAGGTGAGCAGAGAAGATACCTTGCTAGCAAGTCATCTAAACCTGTATCACAGATAGCTGCTATTGTGGAGAGGTCTTAAATGCATTTATGTCTGAGAATTTTCACTTGCTGTTTGGAGAATGTACAATGGTGCTTAAAGTGCCACTTATCAGCCCTTTAGCACCATGTGTCTTTCGCTGGGTATTTTTATTTCCTAGATTGATATGAATGCACTAATTTGCAGTCGTTTATGCAGATCTTTCTTTCTAGCAAGTTTTCTTAACCTGTATCAGAAATATCTACTATTGTGTTCCTGACAGCGCTAGTTCTCCAGGGTTTGAGATGCCCTCTGACCTAAGATATCTTCCTAGCAAGTCTTCTAAACCTGTATCACAGTTAGCTACTATTGTGTACTTTTCAGCCCTTTAGCACCATGTGTCTTTCGCTGGGTATTTTTATTTCCTAGATTGATATGAATGCACTAATTTGCAGTCGTTTATGCAGATCTTTCTTTCTAGCAAGTTTTCTTAACCTGTATCAGAAATATCTACTATTGTGTTCCTGACAGCGCTAGTTCTCCAGGGTTTGAGATGCCCTCTGACCTTTGGTGACATTTCAAGTTGAGCAGAGAAGATACCTTGCTAGCAAGCCTTCAAAACCTGTATCACAGATAGCTACTATTGTGGAGAGGTCTTAAATGCATTTATGTCTGAGAATTTTCACTTGCTTGGAGAATTCACAATGGTGCTTAAGTGCCACTTTTCAGCCCTTTAGCGCCATGTGTCTTTAGCTGGGTATTTTTATTTCCTAGTTTATAGCTGGTCTTAGTAATGAGGCTGTAACAGTCCTTAGAACTGTGCTTGAGTGTTATCTTGGGCATGTGCTGATGGGGTGTTCCTGACGGTGCTAGCTAACCAGAGTTTGAGATGCCTTCTGACCTTTGATGAGATTTCAAGACGAGCAGAGAAGATATCTTCCTAGCAAGTCTTCTAAACCTGTATCACAGTTAGCTACTATTGTGTACTTTTCAGCCCTTTAGCACCATGTGTCTTTCGCTGGGTATTTTTATTTCCTAGATTGATATGAATGCACTAATTTGCAGTCGTTTATGCAGATCTTTCTTTCTAGCAAGTTTTCTTAACCTGTATCAGAAATATCTACTATTGTGGAAAGGCCTTGCATATATATATGGCTGAGAATTTTCACTTGCTGTTTGGAGAATGCACAATGGTTCTTAAAGTGCCATTTTTCATCCCACTAGCACCATGTGTCTTTCTACAGCTATGTTCGCTACCTAGACTCATGAAGGCACATATTTGTAGTAGATGACTCTGTTCTATCCTTGCTGAGCATGCAATGGTGAAGCACCACGGCATTACATTGAGTGAGGTGAATGTTACGAATTTCAACCCTGGACTTAGCCAATGATGTACCATTCGGGTATGGCACATCCAATCATAGCACCATCCCATCAACAAGGAACTTGGTCTTGTCCATCAGGACTACAATTCACTAATCCAGCCTCCCCGCTGTACCCGACTCTATTCCCTGTTTTGTTTCAGTCCTCATTTCCCTCCTATCCTAATTATTCGCTCGTTTCTATTTATTCACTACTTTCCCCTGTTTCAAGCAGTACTTTTGTAACACCTCACTCTACCCCTGATGTTGACAGCATTATAGTAATCTTGTACCAGAGATAGATAATACTGTGGAAATTGCACAATGGTGCTTAAGTGACACTTTTTATCCCGTTAGCACCATGTGTCTTTCACTGGCTATTTTTGCATCCTAGACTGTCATTAATGCTCATACTTGTAGTAGATGACTCGGATATTCAAACGTTTGTACGTTACAACTTGAAGAAGGGATTTGCACTTCTCTTTAGGTGACACCACTTGTGGGGGGGGGGGGGGGGGGGGGTGTGGGGAGCACCCGGAGACTGTATGCACCTTCCACATAGTCTAATTATGCCAGTATTCAAATTAAATTCTTTTTTACTAGTGTTTCGCTGGTCTTAGTAATGAGAGTGTAATAATACTAAGAACTGTGCTTGAGTGTTATTTTGAGCAGGTGCTGATGTGGTGGTCCTGACGGTGCAACTTCACCAGGGTTTGAGATGCTCTCTGACCTTTGATAAGATTACAAGGCGAGCAGAGAAAATAAATTGCTAACTAGTCATATAAATCTATATCACAGATAGCTACTATTGTGAAGAGGTCTTAAATGCATTTATGTCTGAGAATTTTCACTTGCCCTTTGGAGAATTCGCAATGGTGCTTAAGTGCCACTTTTCAGCCCTTTGGCATCATGTGTCTTTCGTTGGTATTTTTATTTCCTAGATTGTCATGAATGCACTAATTTATAGTCGATGATGCAGATCTTTCTTGCTAGCAAGTTTTCTTAACCTGTATCAGAAATACATACTATTGTGGAAAGGCCTTGCATATATGTATGGCTGAGAATTTTCACTTGCTGTTTGGAGAATGCACAATGGTGCTTAAAGTGCCACTTTTCATCCTACTAGCACCATGTGTCTTTCTACAGCTATGTTCGCTACCTAGACTGTCATGAAGGCACATATTTGTAGTAGATGACTCAGATATATCCTTGCTGAGCAATCAATGGTGAAGCACCACAGCATTACATTGAGTGAGGTGGATGTTACGAATTCCAACCATGGCCTTAGCCAATGATGTACCATTCGGGTATGGCACATCAAATCATAGCACCATTCCATCAACAAGAAACTTGGTCTTGTCCATCAGGCCTACAATTCACTAATCCAGCCTCCCCGCTGTATCTGACTCTATTCCCTGTTTTGTTTCAGTCCTCTTTTCCCTCCTATCCTAATTATTCGCTCGTTTTTAATTATTCACCACTTATCAAGCAGTACTTTAGTTACACCTCACTCTACCACTGATGATGACAGCAGTATAGGAATCTTGTACTAGAGATAGATATTACTGTGGAAATTGCACAATGGTGCTTAAGTGGCACTTTTTATCCCATTAGCACCATGTGTCTTTCGCTGGCTATTTTCGCCTCCTAGACTGTCTTTAATGCACATACTTGTAGTAGATGACTAGGATCTTTGAAAGTTTGTACGTTGCAACTTGAAAAAGGGATTTACACTTCCCATTAGGTGATACAACTTGTCGAGGAAGTGGGTGGGGAGCACTCGGAAACTGTATGTACTCTCCATATATAGTCTAATTACGTACACCAGTATCCCAATCAAAAATTCACTTTACTAGTTTATAGCTGGTCTTAGTAATGAGGCTGTAACAGTCCTTAGAACTGTGCTTGAGTGTTATCTTGGGCATGTGCTGATGGGGTGTTCCTGACGGTGCTAGCTAACCAGAGTTTGAGATGCCTTCTGACCTTTGATGAGATTTCAAGACGAGCAGAGAAGATATCTTCCTAGCAAGTCTTCTAAACCTGTATCACAGTTAGCTACTATTGTGGAGAGGTCTTAAATGCATTTAGGTCAGAGAATTTTCACTCGCTCTTTAGAGAATTTACAATGGTGCTTAAAGTGCCACTTTTCATCCCATTACATGTTCATGTAGCACCATGTGTCTTTTGCGGGCTATTTTTGTATCTTAGATCTCATGAACGCACATACTTGTGGTAGATGACTCAGATCTTTGAATCTTTGTACGTTGCAACTTGAAGAAGGGATCCACACTTCCTTAGGTGACACCATTTGTGGGGCGGGGAGGGAGAGAGCACCCGAAGACTGTACGCACTCTCCACATAGAATTAACTATACCAGTATCCAAATTAAAAATTCACTTTACTAGTTTATAGCTGGTCTTAGTAATGAGGCTGTAACAGTCCTAAGAACTGTGCTTGAGTGTTATTTTGAGCATGTGCTGATGGGGTGTTCCTGACGGTGCTAGCTAACCAGAGTTTGAGATGCCTTCTGACCTTTGATGAGATTTCAAGACGAGCAGAGAAGATATCTCCCTAGCAAGTCTTCTAAACCTGTATCACAGTTAGCTACTATTGTGGAGAGGTCTTAAATGCATTTAGGTCAGAGAATTTTCACTCGCTCTTTAGAGAATTTACAATGGTGCTTAAAGTGCCACTTTTCATCCCATTACATGTTCATGTAGCACCATGTGTCTTTTGCGGGCTATTTTTGTATCCTATATCTCATAAACGCACATACTTGTGGTAGATGACTCAGATCTTTGAATCTTTGTACGTTGCAACTTGAAGAAGGGATCCACACTTCCTTAGGTGACACCATTTGTGGGGCGGGGAGGGAGAGAGCACCCGAAGACTGTACGCACTCTCCACATAGAATTAACTATACCAGTATCCAAATTAAAAATTCACTTTACTAGTTTATAGCTGGTCTTAGTAATGAGGCTGTAACAGTCCTAAGAACTGTGCTTGAGTGTTATTTTGAGCATGTGCTGATGGGGTGTTCCTGACGGTGCTAGCTAACCAGAGTTTGAGATGCCTTCTGACCTTTGATGAGATTTCAAGACGAGCAGAGAAGATATCTCCCTAGCAAGTCTTCTAAACCTGTATCACAGTTAGCTACTATTGTGGAGAGGTCTTAAATGCATTTAGGTCAGAGAATTTTCACTCGCTCTTTAGAGAATTTACAATGGTGCTTAAAGTGCCACTTTTCATCCCATTACATGTACATGTAGCACCATGTGTCTTTTGCGGGCTATTTTTGTATCCTATATCTCATAAACGCACATACTTGTGGTAGATGACTCAGATCTTTGAATCTTTGTACGTTGCAACTTGAAGAAGGGATCCACACTTCCTTAGGTGACACCATTTGTGGGGCGGGGAGGGAGAGAGCACCCGAAGACTGTACGCACTCTCCACATAGAATTAACTATACCAGTATCCAAATTAAAAATTCATCATACTAGTTCTTAGCTGGTCTTAGTAATGAGGCTGTAACGATCCTAAGAACAGTGCTTGAGTGTTGTTATCTTGAGCATGTACTGATGGGGTGTTCCTGACAGCGCTAGTTCTCCAGGGTTTGAGATGCCCTCTGACCTTTGGTGACATTTCAAGTTGAGCAGAGAAGATACCTTGCTAGCAAGCCTTCAAAACCTGTATCACAGATAGCTACTATTGTGGAGAGGTCTTAAATGCATTTATGTCTGAGAATTTTCACTTGCTTGGAGAATTCACAATGGTGCTTAAGTGCCACTTTTCAGCCCTTTAGCGCCATGTGTCTTTAGCTGGGTATTTTTATTTCCTAAATTGTCATGAATGCACTAATTTGTAGTTTATGATGCAGATCTTTCTTGCTAGCAAATTATCTTAACCTGTATCAGAAATAGCTACTATTCTGGAGAGGCCTTGCATATATGTATGGCTGAGGATTTTCACTTGTTGTTTGGAGAATTCACAATGGTGCTTAAAGTGGCACTTTTCATCCCACTAGCGCCATGTGTGTTTTTACGGCTATGTTCGCCTCCTAGACTGTCATGAAGGCACATATTTGTATTAGACGAATCATATCTATCCATGCTGAGCATGCAATGGTGAAGCACCGAGTGAGGAGGATGTTATATGGATTCCAACCCTGGCCTTAGCCAATGATGTACCATTTGTGTATGGCACATCCAATCATAGAACCATCCCAGCAACAAGGAACTTCGTCTTGTCCATCAGTCCTACAATTAACTAATCCAGCCTCCCCGATGTACCTGACTCTATTTCCTGTTTTGTTTCAGTCCTCATTTCCCTCCTATCCTAATTATTCGCTCGTTTTTAATTTTTCACTACTTTCCCTTGTTTCAAGCAGTACTTTTGTAACACCTCACTCTACCCCTGATGTTGACAGCTGTATAGTAATCTTGTACCAGAGATAGATAATACTGTGTGAATTGCACAATATTGCTTAAGTGCCACTTTTTATCTCGTTAGCACCATGTGTCTTTCGCTGGCTATTTTCGCATCCTAGACTGTCATTAATGTACATACTTGTAGTAGATGACTCGGATCTTTGAACTTTTGTACGTTCCAACTTGAAGAAGGAATTTACACTTCTCATTAGGTGACACCATTTGTCGAGGGGGTGGGTGGGGAGCACCCGGAGATTGTATGCACTCTCCACATATAGTCTAATTACGTATGCCGGTATCCAAATTAAAAATTCACTTTACTAGTTCTTAGCTGGTCTTAGTATTGATGCTGTACCAATCTTAAAAACTTTGCATGAGTGTTATTTTGAGCAGGTGAGGATAGAGTGGTCCTGACAGCGCTAGTTCTCCAGGATATGAGACGCCCTCTGACCTTTAATGAGATTACAAGGTGAGCAGAGAAGATACCTTGCTAACAAGTCATCTAAACCTGTATCACAGATAGCTGCTATTGTAGAGAGGTCTTAAATGCATTTATGTCTGAGAATTTTCACTTGCAAGCTCTTTGGAGAATTCACAATGGTGCTTAAGTGCCACTTTTCAGCCCTTTAGCACCATGTGTCTTTCGCTGGGTATTTTTATTTCCTAGATTGACATGAATGCACTAATTTGTAGTCGATCTTTCTTGCTAGCAAGTCATCTTAACCTGTATCAGAAATAGCTACTATTGTGGAGAGGCCTTGCATTTATGTATGGCTGAGAATTTTCACTTGCTGTTTGGAGAATGCACAATGGTGCTTAAAGTGCCACTTTTCATCCCACTAGCACCATGTGTTTTCTACAGCTATGTTCGCTACCTAGACTGTCATGAAGGCACATATTTGTATTAGATGACTCAGATCTATCCTTGCTGAGCATGCAATGGTGAAGCACCACCATTACATTGAGTGAGGTGGATGTTACGGATTCCAACCCTGGCCTTAGCCAATGATGTACCATTCGGGTATGGCACATCCAATCATAGCACCATCCCATCAACAAGGAACTTGGTCTTGTCCATCAGGACTACAATTCACTAATCCAGCCTCCCCGCTGTACCTGACTCTATTCCCTGTTTTGTTTCAGTCCTCATTTTCCTCCTATTCTAAATATTCGCTCGTTCTTAATTATTCACTACTTTCCTTGTTTCAAGCAGTAATTTTGTAACACCTCACTCTACCCCTGATGATGACATCTGTATAATCTTGTACCAGAGATAGATAATACTGTGGAAATTGCCCAATGTTGCTTAAAGTGCCACTTTTTATCCCGTTAGCACCATGTGTCTTGCTCTGGCTATTTTCGCATCCTAGACTGTCATTAATACACATACTTGTAGTAGATGACTCGGATCTTTGAACTTTTGTATGTTGCAACTTCAAGAAGGAATTCACTCTTCTCATTAGGGGACACCACTTGTCGAGGGGGTGGGTGGGGAGTACCCATAGACCGTATGCACTCTCCACATATAGTCTAATTACGTATGCCATATCCAATATAAAAAATCCATTTTAGTAGTTTTTAGCTGGTCTTAGTATTCAATTTGATGCTGTAACAATCCTAAGAGCTTTGCATGTGTGTTATTTGGGTCAGGTGAAGATAGAGTGGTCCTGACAGCGCTAGTTCTCTGGGGTTTGAGATGCCCTCTGACCTTTAATGAGATTACAAGGTGAGGACGGAAGATACCTTGCTAGCATGTCTTCTAAACCTGTTCCACAGAAAATGCATTTATGTCTGTGAATTTGCAATTATTCTTTGGAGAATTTACAATGGTGCTTAAAGTGCCATTTTTATCCCGTTAGCACCATGTGTCTTTCGCTGGCTATTTTCGCATCATAGACGGTCATTATTGCACATACTTGTAGTAGATGATGCAGATCTTTCTAGCTAGCAAGTTTTTTTAACCTGTATCAGAGATAGCTACTATTGTGGAGAGGCCTTGCATATATGTATAAGTGAGAATTTTCACTTGCTCTTGGAGAATGCATAATGATGCTTAAAGTGCCACTTTTCAGCCCATTAGCACCATCTGTCTTTTGCCGGCTATTTTCGTTTCCTAGGTTATCATGATTGCACATAATACAGCAGCTATGTTCGCTACCTAGACTGTCATGAAGGCACATAATTGTTGTAGATGACTCAGATCTATCCTTGCTGAGCATGCAATGGTGAAGCTCCACAGCATATATGGAGTGAGGTGGAAGCTACGAATTCCAACCCTGGCCTTAGCCAATGATGGTGAATAATTAAAAACGAGTGAATAATTAAGATAGGAGGGAAATGAGGACTGAAAAAAACAGGAAATAGAGTTAGGTACATCGGGGAGGCTGGATTAGTAAATTGTAGGCCTGATGGACAAGACCAAGTTCCTTGTTAATGGGATGGTGCTATGATTGGATGTACCATAAACAAATGGTACATCATTGGCTAAGGCCAGGGTTGGAATCTGTAATATCCACCTTACTCCATGTAATGGTGGTGCTTCACCATTGCATGCTCAGCAAGGATAGATCTGAGTCATCTAATACAAATACGTGCCTTCATGACAGTCTAGGTAGCGAACATAGCTGAAGAAAGACACATGGTGCTAATGGTATGAAAAGTGGCACTTAAGCACCATTGTGAATTCTCCAAAGAGCAAGTGAAAACTCTCAGACATAAATGCATCTAAGACCTCTCCACAATAGTAGCTATCTGTGATACAGGTTTAGATGACTTGCTAGAAAGAAAGATCGACTACAAATTAGTGCATATGTCAATCTAGGAAAAAATACCCAGCAAAAAACACACGGTGCTAAAGGGCTGAAAAGTGGCACTTAAGCACCATTGTGATTTCTCCAAAGAGCAAGTGAAAATTCTCAGACGTAAATGCTTTTAAGACCTCTCCACAATAGTAGCTATCTGTGATACAGGTTTAGATGACTTGCTAGCAAGAAAAATTGACTACAAATTGGTGCATTCATGTCAATCTAGGAAATAAAAATACCCAGTGAAAAACACATGGTGCTAAAGGGCTGAAAAGTGGCACTTAAGCACCATTGTGAATTCTCCAAAGAGCAAGTGAAAATTCTCAGACATAAATGCATTTAAGACCTCTCCACAATAGCAGCTATCTGTGATACAGGTTTAGATGACTTGCTAGCAAGGTATCTTCTCTGCTCACCTTGTAAATTCATTAAAGGTCAGAGGGCATATCAAACCCTGGAGAACAAGTGCTGTCAGGACCACTCTATCCTCACCTGCTCAAAATAACACTCATGCAAAGTTCTTAGGATTGTTACAGCCTCAATACTAAGACCAGCTAAGAACTAGCAAAATGGATTTTTAATTTGGATACTGGCATACGTAATTTGACTATATGTGGAGAGTGCATACAGTCTCTGGTGCTCCCCGCCCACCCCCTCTACAAATGGTGTCACCTAATAAGAAGTGTAAATTCCTTCTTTAAGTTGCAACGTACAAAAGTTCAAAGATCCAAGTCATCTACTACAAGTATGTGCATTAATGACAGTCTAGAATGCGAAAATAGCCAGCGAAAGACACATGGTGCTAACGGGATAAAAAGTGGCACTTAAGCACCACTGTGCAATTCCCACAGTATTATCTATCTCTGGTACAAGATTACTATACAGCTATCAACATCAGGGGTAGAGTGAGGTGTTACAAAAGTACTGCTTGAAACAAGGGAAAGTAGTGAATAAATAAAAACGAGCGAATAATTAGGATAGGAGGGAAATGAGGACTGAAACAAAACAGGGAATAGAGTCAGGTACAGCGGGGAGGCTGGATTAGTGAATTGTAGGCCTAATGGACAAGACCAAGTTCCTTGTTGATGGGATGGTGCTATGATTGGATGTGCCATACCAGAATGATACATCATTGGCTAAGACCAGGGTTGGAATCCGTAACATCCACGTCACTTGGTGCTTCACCATTGCATGCTCAGCAAGGATAGATATGAGTCGTCTAATACAAATACGTGCCTTCATGACAGTCTAGGAGGCGAACATAGCCATAAAAACACACATGGTGCTAGTGGGATGAAAAGTGGCACTTTAAGCACCATTGTGCATTCTCCAAACAACAAGTGAAAATCCTCAGCCATACATATATGCAAGGCCTCTCCACAATAGTAGCTATTTCTGATACAGGTTAAGATAATTTTCCAGCAAGAAAGACCTGCATAATCGACTACAAGTTAGTGCATTCATGTCAATCTAGAAAATAAAAATACCCAGCGAAAGACACATGGTGCTAAAGGGCTGAAAAGTGGCACTTAAGCACCATTGTGAATTCTCCAAAGAGCAAGTGAAAATTCTCTGACATAAATGCATTTAAGACCTCTCTACAATAGTAGCTATGTATCTGTGATACAGGTTTTGAAGACTTGCTAGCAAGGTATCTTCTCTGCTCAACTTGAAATGTCACCAAAGGTCAGAGGGCATCTCAAACCCTGGAGAACTAGCGCTGTCAGAAACACCCCATCAGTACATGCTTAAGATAACAACACTCAAGCACAGTTCTTAGGATTCTTACAGCCTTAATACTAAGACCAGCTAAGAACTAGTATGATGAATTTTTAGTTTGGATACTGGTATAGTTAATTCTATGTGTCTACTCCCCGGCCCACAAATGGTGTCACCTAAGGAAGTGTGGATCCCTTCTTCAAGTTGCAACGTACAAAGATTCAAAGATCTGAGTCATCTACCACAAGTATGTGCGTTCATGAGATCTAAGATACAAAATAGCCCGCAAAAGACACATGGTGCTACATGTACATGTAATGGGATGAAAAGTGGCACTTTAAGCACCATTGTAAATTCTCTAAAGAGCGAGTGAAAACTCTCTGACCTAAACGTATTTAAGACCTCTCCACAATAGTAACTAACTGTAATACAGGTTTAAATGACATGCTAGCAAGGTATCTTCTCTGCTCACCTTGTAAATTCAATAAAGGTCAGTGGGCATATCAAACCCTGGAGAACTAGCGCTGTCAGGACCACTCTATCCTCACCTGCTAAAAATAACACTCATGTAAAGTTCTTAGGATTGTTACAGCCTCAATACTAAGACCAGCTAAAAACTAGCAAAATGAATTTTAATTTGGATACTGGCATACGTAATTTGACTATATGTGGAGAGTGCATACAGTTTCCGAGTGCTCCCCACCCACTTCCTCGACAAGTGGTATCACCTAATGGGAAGTGTAAATCCCTTTTTCAAGTTGCAACGTACCAAATTTCAAAGATCCTAGACATCTACTACAAGTATGTGCATTATAGACAGTCTAGGAGGCGAAAATAGCCAGCGAAAGACACATGGTGCTAATGGGATAAAAAGATGCACTTAAGCACCATTGTGCAATTTCCACAGTAATATCTCTCTCTGGTAGAAGATTACTATACAGTAGTCATCATCACGGATAGAGTGAGGTGTTACTAAAGTTCTGCTTGAAACAAGGCAAAGTGGTAAATAATTAAAAACGAGCGAATAATTAGGATAGGAGGGAAAAGAGGACTGAAACAAAACAGGGAATAGAGTCAGGTACAGCGGGGAGGCTGGATTAGTGAATTGTAGGGCTGATGGACAAGACCAAGTTCCTTGTTGATGGGATGGTGCTATGATTGGATGTGCCATACCCGAGTGGTACATCATTGGCTAAGACCAGGGTTGAAATTCATAACATCCACCTCACTCCATGTAATGCCGTGGTGCTTCACCATTGCATGCTCAGCAAGGATAGATCTGAGTCATCTAATACAAATATGTGCCTTCATGAGTTTAGGTAGCGAACATAGCTGTAGAAAGACACATGGTGCTAGTGGGATGAAAAGTGGCACTTTAAGCACCATTGTGCATTCTCCAAACAGCAAGTGAAAATTCTCAGCCATACATATATGCAAGGCCTCTCCACAATAGTAGCTATCTCTGATACAGGTTAAGAAATCTTGCTAGCAAGAAAGATCTGCATAAACGACTGCAAATTAGTGCATTCATGTCAATCTAGGAAATAAATACCCAGCGAAAGACACATGGTGCTCGAGGGCTGAAAAGTGGCACTTAAGCACCATTGTAAATTCTCCAAAGAGCAAGTGAAAATTCTCAGACATAAATGCATTTAAGACCTCTCCACAATAGTAGTTATCTGTGATACAGGTTAGATGACTTGCTAGTAAGAAAAATCGACTACAAATTGGTGCATTCATGTCAATCTAGGAAATAAAAATACCCAGTGAAAAACACATGGTGCTAAAGGGCTGAAAAGTGGCACTTAAGCACCATTGTGAATTCTCCAAAGAGCAACTGAAAATTCTCAGACATAAATGCATTTAAGACCTCTCCACAATAGCAGCTAACTGTGATACAGGTTTAAATGACTTGCTAGCAAGGTATCTTCTCTGCTCACCTTGTAAATTCAATAAAGGTCAGAGGGCATATCAAACCCTGGAGAACTAGCGCTGTCAGGACCACTCTATCCTCACCTGCTCAAAATAACACTCATGCAAAGTTCTTAGGATTGTTACAGCCTCAATACTAAGACCAGCTAAGAACTAGCAAAATGGATTTTTAATTTGGATACTGGCATACGTAATTTGACTATATGTGGAGAGTGCATACAGTCTCCGGTGCTTTCCACCCACCCCCTCGACAAATGGTGTCACCTAATGAGAAGTGTAAATTCCTTCTTTAAGTTGCAACGTACAAAAGTTCAAAGATCCGAGTCATCTACTACAAGTATGTGCATTAATGACAGTCTAGAATGCGAAAATAGCCAGCGAAAGACACATGGTGCTAACGGGATAAAAAGTGGCACTTAAGCACCACTGTGCAATTCCCACAGTATTATCTATCTCTGGTACAAGATTACTATACAGCTATCAACATCAGGGGTAGAGTGAGGTGTTACAAAAGTACTGCTTGAAACAAGGGAAAGTAGTGAATAAATAAAAACGAGCGAATAATTAGGATAGGAGGGAAATGAGGACTGAAACAAAACAGGGAATAGAGTCAGGTACAGCGGGGAGGCTGGATTAGTGAATTGTAGTCCTGATGGACAAGACCAAGTTCCTTGTTGATGGGATGGTGCTATGATTGGATGTGCCATACCCGAATGGTACATCATTGGCTAAGGCCAGGGTTGGAATCTGTAACATCCACCTCATTCTATGTAATGCTGTGGTGCTTCACCATTGCATGCTCAGCAAGAATAGATCTGAGTCATCTACTACAAATATGTGCCTTCATGAGTTTAGGTAGTAAACATAGCTGTAGAAAGATACATGGTGCTAGTGGGATGAAAAGTGGCACTTTAAGCACCATTGTGCATTCTCCAAACAGCAAGTGAAAATTCTCAGCCATACATATATGCAAGGCCTCTCCACAATAGTAGCTATCTCTGATACAGGTTAAAAAATCTTGCTAGCAAGAAAGATCTGCATAAACGACTGCAAATTAGTGCATTCATGTCAATCAAGGAAATAAAAATACCCAGCGAAAGACACATGGTGCTCAAGGGCTGAAAAGTGGCACTTAAGCACCATTGTAAATTCTCCAAAGAGCAAGTGAAAATTCTCAGTCATAAATGCATTTAAGACCTCTCCACCATAGTAGCTATCTGTGATACAGGTTTAGATGACTTGCTAGCAAGAAAACTTGACTACAAATTGGTGCATTCATGTCAATCTAGGAAATAAAAATACCCAGTGAAAAACACATGGTGCTAAAGGGCTGAAAAGTGGCACTTAAGCACCATTGTAAATTCTCCAAAGAGCAAGCGAAAATTCTCAGACATAAATGCATTTAAGACCTCTCCACAATAGCAGCTATCTGTGATACAGGTTTAGATGACTTGTTAGCAAGGTATCTTCTCTGCTCACCTTGTAAATTCATTAAAGGTCAGAGGGCATCTCAAAGCCTGGAGAACAAGTGCTGTCAGGACCACTCTATCCTCACCTGCTCAAAATAACACTCATGCAAAGTTCTTAGGATTGTTACAGCCTCAATACTAAGACCAGCTAAGAACTAGCAAAATGGATTTTAATTTGGATACTGGCATACGTAATTTGACTATATGTGGAGAGTGCATACAGCTCTGGTGCTCCCCACCCACCCCCACGAGAAATGGTGTCACCTAATGAGAAGTGTAAATTCCTTCTTTAAGTTGCAACGTACAAAAGTTCAAAGATCCGAGTCATCTACTAGAAGTATGTGCATTAATGACAGTCTAGAATGCAAAAATAGCCAGCGAAAGACACATGGTGCTAACGGGATAAAAAGTGGCACTTAAGCACCACTGTGCAATTCCCACAGTATTATCTATCTCTGGTACAAGATTACTATACAGCTATCAACATCAGGGGTAGAGTGAGGTGTTACAAAAGTACTGCTTGAAACAAGGGAAAGTAGTGAATAAATAAAAACGAGCGAATAATTAGGATAGGAGGGAAATGAGGACTGAAACAAAACAGGGAATAGAGTCAGGTACAGCGGGGAGGCTGGATTAGTGAATTGTAGTCCTGATGGACAAGACCAAGTTCCTTGTTGATGGGATGGTGCTATGATTGGATGTGCCATACCAGAATGATACATCATTGGCTAAGACCAGGGTTGGAATCCGTAACATCCACCTCATTCTATGTAATGCTGTGGTGCTTCACCATTGCATGCTCAGCAAGAATAGATCTGAGTCATCTACTACAAATATGTGCCTTCATGAGTTTAGGTAGCAAACATAGCTGTAGAAAGATACATGGTGCTAGTGGGATGAAAAGTGGCACTTTAAGCACCATTGTGCATTCTCCAAACAGCAAGTGAAAATTCTCAGCCATACATATATGCAAGGCCTCTCCACAATAGTAGCTATCTCTGATACAGGTTAAGAAATCTTGCTAGCAAGAAAGATCTGCATAAACGACTGCAAATTAGTGCATTCATGTCAATCAAGGAAATAAAAATACCCAGCGAAAGACACATGGTGCTCAAGGGCTGAAAAGTGGCACTTAAGCACCATTGTAAATTCTCCAAAGAGCAAGTGAAAATTCTCAGTCATAAATGCATTTAAGACCTCTCCACCATAGTAGCTATCTGTGATACAGGTTTAGATGACTTGCTAGCAAGAAAAATCGACTACAAATTGGTGCATTCATGTCAATCTAGGAAATAAAAATACCCAGTGAAAAACACATGGTGCTAAAGGGCTGAAAAGTGGCACTTAAGCACCATTGTAAATTCTCCAAAGAGCAAGTGAAAATTCTCAGACATAAATGCATTTAAGACCTCTCCACAATAGCAGCTATCTGTGATACAGGTTTAGATGACTTGTTAGCAAGGTATCTTCTCTGCTCACCTTGTAAATTCATTAAAGGTCAGAGGGCATCTCAAAGCCTGGAGAACAAGTGCTGTCAGGACCACTCTATCCTCACCTGCTCAAAGTAACACTCATGCAAAGTTCTTAGGATTGTTACAGCCTCAATACTAAGACCAGCTAAGAACTAGCAAAATGGATTTTAATTTGGATACTGACATACGTAATTTGACTATATGTGGAGAGTGCATACAGCTCTGGTGCTCCCCACCCACCCCCACGACAAATGGTGTCACCTAATGAGAAGTGTAAATTCCTTCTTTAAGTTGCAACGTACAAAAGTTCAAAGATCCGAGTCATCTACTAGAAGTATGTGCATTAATGACAGTCTAGAATGCGAAAATAGCCAGCGAAAGACACATGGTGCTAACGGGATAAAAAGTGGCACTTAAGCACCACTGTGCAATTCCCACAGTATTATCTATCTCTGGTACAAGATTACTATACAGCTATCAACATCAGGGGTAGAGTGAGGTGTTACAAAAGTACTGCTTGAAACAAGGGAAGTAGTGAATAAATAAAAACGAGCGAATAATTAGGATAGGAGAAAAATGAGGACTGAAACAAAACAGGGAATAGAGTCAGGTACAGCGGGGAGGCTGGATTAGTGAATTGTAGGCCTGATGGACAAGACTAAGTTCCTTGTTGATGGGATGGTGCTATGATTGGATGTGCCATACCAGAATGATACATCATTGGCTAAGACCAGGGTTGGAATCCGTAACATCCACCTCATTCTATGTAATGCTGTGGTGCTTCACCATTGCATGCTCAGCAAGAATAGATCTGAGTCATCTACTACAAATATGTGCCTTCATGAGTTTAGGTAGCAAACATAGCTGTAGAAAGACACATGGTGCTAGTGGGTTGAAAAGTGGCACTTTAAGCACCATTGTGCATTCTCCAAACAGCAAGTGAAAATTCTCAGCCATACATATATGCAAGACCTCTCCACAATAGTAGCTATCTCTGATACAGGTTAAGAAATCTTGCTAGCAAGAAAGATCTGCATAAACGACTGCAAATTAGTGCATTCATGTCAATCTAGGAAATAAAAATACCCAGCGAAAGACACATGGTGCTCAAGGGCTGAAAAGTGGCACTTAAGCACCATTGTAAATTCTCCAAAGAGCAAGTGAAAATTCTCAGTCATAAATGCATTTAAGACCTCTCCACAGTAGTAGCTATCTGTGATACAGGTTTAGATGACTTGCTAGAAAGAAAGATCGACTACAAATTAGTGCATATGTCAATCTAGGAAAAAATACCCAGCAAAAAACACACGGTGCTAAAGGGCTGAAAAGTGGCACTTAAGCACCATTGTAAATTCTCCAAAGAGCAAGTGAAAATTCTCAGACATAAATGCATTTAAGACCTCTCTACTATAGTAGCTACGTATCTGTGATACAGGTTTTGAAGACTTGCTAGCAAGGTATCTTCTCTGCTCAACTTGAAATGTCACCAAAGGTCAGAGGGCATCTCAAACCCTGGAAAACTAGCGCTGTCAGGAACACCCCATCAGTATATGCTCAAAATAACAACACTTAAGCACAGTTCTTAGGATTCTTACAGCCTTAATACTAAGACCAGCTAAGAACTAGTATGATAAATTTTTAATTTGGATACTGGTATAGTTAATTCTATGTGGAGAGTGCGTACAGTCTTCGGGTGCTCTCTCCCTCCCCACCCCACAAATGGTGTCACCTAAGGAAGTGTGGATCCCTTCTTCAAGTTGCAACGTACAAAGATTCAAAGATCTGAGTCATCTACCACAAGTATGTGCGTTCATGAGATCTAAGATACAAAATAGCCTGCAAAAGACACATGGTGCTACATGTACATGTAATGGGATGAAAAGTGGCACTTTAAGCACCATTGTAAATTCTCTAAAGAGCGAGTGAAAACTCTCTGACCTAAATGCATTTAGGACCTCTCCACTATAGTAGCTAACTGTGATACAGGTTTAGAAGACTTGCTAGCAAGGTATCTTCTCTGCTCGTCTTGAAATCTCATCATAGGTCAGAAGGCATCTCAAACTCTGGTTAACTAGCACCGTCAGGAACACCCCATCAGCACATGCTCAAAATAACACTCAAGCACAGTTCTTAGGACTGTTACAGCCTCATTACTAAGACCAGCTTTAAACTAGTAAAATGAATTTTTAATTGGAATACTGGTGTACGTAATTAGATTATATGTGGAGAGTACATACAGTTTCCGAGTGCTCCCCACCCACTTCCTCGACAAGTGGTATCACCTAATGGGAAGTGTAAATCCCTTTTTCAAGTTGCAACGTACCAAATTTCAAAGATCCTAGTCATCTACTACAAGTATGTGCATTAAAGAAAGTCTAGGAGGCGAAAATAGCCAGCGAAAGACACATGGTGCTAATGGGATATAAAGTTGCACTTAAGCACCATTGTGCAATTTCGACAGTAATATCACTCTCTGGTAGAAGATTACTATACAGTGGTCATCATCAGTGGTAGAGTGAGGTGTAACTAAAGTACTGCTTGAAACAAGGCAAAGTGGTGAATAATTAAAACGAGCGAATAATTAGGATAGGAGGGAAAAGAGGACTGAAACAAAACAGGGAATAGAGTCAGGTACAGCGGGGAGGCTGAATTAGTGAATTGTAGGTCTGATGAACAAGACCAAGTTCCTTGTTGATGGGATGGTGCTATGATTGTATGTGCCATGCCCGAGTGGTACATCATTGGCTAAGACCAGGGTTGGAATCCTTAACATCCACCTCACTCAATGTAATGCCGTGGTGTTTCACCATTGCATGCTCAGCAAGGATAGATCTGAATCATCTAATACAAATATGTGCCTTCATGAGTTTAGGTAGCGAACATAGCTGTAGAAAGACACATGGTGCTAGTGGGATGAAAAGTGGCACTTTAAGCACCATTGTGCATTCTCCAAACAGCAAGTGAAAATTCTCAGCCATACATATATGCAAGGCCTCTCCACAATAGTAGCTATCTCTGATACAGGTTAAGAAATCTTGCTAGCAAGAAAGATCTGCATAAACGACTGCAAATTAGTGCATTCATGTCAATCTAGGAAATAAAAATACCCAGCGAAAGACACATGGTGCTCAAGGGCTTAAAAGTGGCACTTAAGCACCATTGTAAATTCTCCAAAGAGCAAGTGAAAATTCTCAGTCATAAATGCATTTAAGACCTCTCCACAATAGTAGCTATCTGTGATACAGGTTTAGATGACTTGCTAGAAAGAAAGATCGACTACAAATTAGTGCATATGTCAATCTAGGAAAAAATACCCAGCAAAAAACACACGGTGCTAAAGGGCTGAAAAGTGGCACTTAAGCACCATTGTGATTTCTCTAAAGAGCAAGTGAAAATTCTCAGACATAAATGCATTTAAGACCTCTCCACAATAGGAGCTATCTGTGGTACAGGTTTAGATGACTTGCTAGCAAGGTATCTTCTCTGCTCACCTTGTAAATTCATTAAAGGTCAGAGGGCATCTCAAACCCTGGAAAACTAGCTCTGTCAGGACCACTCTATTCTCACCTGCTCAAAATAACACTTATGCAAAGTTCTTAAGATTGTTACAGCATTAATACTAAGACCAGCTAAGAAAGAGAAATGGATTTTTAATTTGGATACTTGCATATGTAATTTGACTATATGTGGAGAGTGCTTACAATCTCCGGGTGCTCCCCACCCACCCCCTCGACAAATGGTGTCACCTAATGAGAAGTGTAAATTCCTTCTTCAAGTTGCAACGTACAAAAGTTCAAAGATCCGAGTCATCTACTACAAGTATGTGCATTAATGACAGTCTAGAATGCGAAAATAGCCAGCGAAAGACACATGGTGCTAACGGGATAAAAAGTGGCACTTAAGCACCACTGTGCAATTCCCACAGTATTATCTATCTCTGGTACAAGATTACTATACAGCTGTCAACATCAGGGGTAGAGTGAGGTGTTACAAAAGCACTGCTTGAAACAAGGGAAAGTAGTGAATAAATAAAAATGAGCGAATAATTAGGATAGGAGGGAAATGAGGACTGAAACAAAACAGGGAATAGAGTCAGGTACAGCGGGGAGGCTGGATTAGTGAATTGTAGGCCTGATGGACAACACCAAGTTCCTTGTTGATGGGATGGTTCTATGATTGGATGTGCCATACTCGAATGGTACATCATTGGCTAAGGCCAGGGTTGGAATCCGTAACATCCACGTCACTTGGTGCTTCACCATTGCATGCTCAGCAAGGATAGATATGAGTCGTCTAATACAAATATGTGCCTTCATGACAGTCTAGGAGGCGAACATAGCCGTAGAAAGACACATGGTGCTAGTGGGATGAAAAGTGGCACTTTAAGCACCATTGCGCATTCTCCAAACAACAAGTGAAAATCCTCAGCCATACATATATGCAAGGCCTCTCCACAATAGTAGCTATTTCTGATACAGGTTAAGATAATTTGCTAGCAAGAAAGATCTGCATCATAAACTACAAATAAGTGCATTCATGACAATTTAGGAAATAAAAATACCCAGCTAAAGACACATGGTGCTAAAGGGCTGAAAAGTTGTGCATAAGCACCATTGTAAATTCTCTAAAGAGCGAGTGAAAACTCTCGGACCTAAATGCATTTAAGACCTCTCTACAATAGTAGCTATCTGTGATACAGGTTTTGAAGGCTTGCTAGCAAGGTATCTTCTCTGCTCAACTTGAAATGTCACCAAAGGTCAGAGGGCATCTCAAACCCTGGAGAACTAGCGCTGTCAGGAACACCCCATCAGTACATGCTCAAGATAACAACACTCAAGCACAGTTCTTAGGATCGTTACAGCCTCATTACTAAGACCAGCTAAGAACTAGTATGATGAATTTTTAATTTGGATACTGGTATAGTTAATTCTATGTGGAGAGTGCGTACAGTCTTCGGGTGCTCTCTCCCTCCCCGCCCCACAAATGATGTCACCTAAGGAAGTGTGGATCCCTTCTTCAAGTTGTAACGTACAAAGATTCAAAGATCTGAGTCATCTACTACAAGTATGTGCGTTCATGAGATCTAGGATACAAAAATAGCCCGCAAAAGACACATGGTGCTACATGTACATGTAATGGGATGAAAAGTGGCACTTTAAGCACCATTGTAAATTCTCTAAAGAGCGAGTGAAAACTCTCTGACCTAAATGCATTTAAGACCTCTCCACACTAGTAGCTAACTGTGATACAGGTTTAGAAGACTTGCTAGGAAGATATCTTCTCTGCTCGTCTTGAAATCTCATCAAAGGTCAGAAGGCATCTCAAACTCTGGTTAGCTAGCACCGTCAGGAACACCCCATCAGCACATGCTCAAAATAACACTCAAGCACAGTTCTTAGGACTGTTACAGCCTCATTACTAAGACCAGCTATAAACTAGTAAAGTGAATTTTTGATTGGGAAACTGGTGTACGTAATTTGACTATATGTGGAGAGTACATACAGTTTCCGAGTGCTCCCCACCCACTTCCTCGACAAGTTGTATCACCTAATGGGAAGTCCAAATCTCTTTTTCAAGTTGCAACGTACAAACTAATATCTCTCTCTAGTACAAGATTCCTATACTGCTGTCATCATCAGTGGTAGAGTGAGGTGTAACTAAAGTACTGCTTGAAACAAGGCTAAGTGGTGAATAATTAAAAACGAGCGAATAATTAGGATAGGAGGAAAAAGAGGACTGAAACAAAACAGGGAATAGAGTCAGGTACAGCGGGAAGGCAAGATTAGTGAATTGTAGGCCTGATGGACAAGACCAAGTTCCTTGTTGATGGGATGGTGCTATGATTGGATGTGCCATACCCGAATGGTACATCATTGGCTAAGGCCAGGGTTGGAATCTGTAACATCCACTTCACTCCATGTAATGCGGTGGTACTTCACCATTGCATGCTCAGCAAGGATAGATCTGAGTCATCTAATACAAATATGTGCCTTCATAACAGTCTAGGTAGCGTACATAGCTGTAGAAAAACACATGGTGCTAGTGGGATGAAAAGCAAGTGAAAATTCTCAGCCATACATAATATGCAAGGCTTCTCCACAATAGTACGTAGCTATTTCTGATACATGTTAAGAAAACTTACTAGCAAGAAAGATTGACTACAAATTAGTGCATTCATGTCAATCTAGGAAATAAAAATACCCAGCGAAAGACACATGGTGCTAAAGGGCTGAAAAGTGGCACTTAAGCACCATTGTGCATTCTCCAATGAGCAAGTGAAAATTCTCAGACATAAATGTATTTAAGACCTCTCTATAAAAGCAGCTATCTGTGATACAGGTTTAGATGACTTGTTAGCAAGGTATCTTCTCTGCTCACCTTGTAATCTCATTAAAGTTCAGAGGGCGTCTCATATCCTGGAGAACTAGCGCTGTCAGGACCACTCTATCTTCACCTGCTCAAAATAACACTCATGCAAAGTTTTTAAGATTGGTACAGCATCAATACTAAGACCAGCTAAGAACTAGTAAAATGAATTTTTAATTTGGATACCGGCATACGTAATTAGACTATATGTGGAGAGTGCTTACAATCTCCGGGTGCTCCCCACCCACCCCCTCGACAAATGGTGTCACCTAATGAGAAGTGTAAATTCCTTCTTCAAGTTGCAACGTACAAAAGTTCAAAGATCCGAGTCATCTACTACAAGTATGTGCGTTAATGACAGTCTAGGATGCGAAAATAGCCAGCGAAAGACACATGGTGCTAACGAGATAAAAAGTGGCACTTAAGCAACATTGTGCAATTCACACAGTATTATCTATCTCTGGTACAAGATTACTATACAGCTGTCAACATCAGGGGTAGAGTGAGGTGTTACAAAAGTACTGCTTGAAACAAGGGAAAGTAGTGAATAATTAAAAACGAGCGAATAATTAGGATAGGAGGGAAATGAGGACTGAAACAAAACAGGAAATAGAGTCAGGTACATCGGGGAGGCTGGATTAGTTAATTGTAGGACTGATGGACAAGACAAAGTTCCTTGTTGCTGGGATGGTTCTATGATTGGATGTGCCATACCCGAATGGTACATCAATGGCTAAGGCCAGGGTTGGAATCCATAACATCCGCCTCACTCGGTACTTCACCATTGCATGCTCAGCATGGATAGATATGATTCGTCTAATACAAATATGTGCCTTCATGACAGTCTAGGAGGCGAACATAGCCGTAAAAACACACATTGTGCTAGTGGGATGAAAAGTGGCACTTTAAGCACCATTGTGAATTCTCCAAACAACAAGTGAAAATCCTCAGCCATACATATATGCAAGGCCTCTCCACAATAGTAGCTATTTCTGATACAGGTTAAGATAATTTGCTAGCAAGAAAGATCTGCATCATAAACTACAAATTAGTGCATTCATGACAATTAAGGAAATAAAAATACCCAGCTAAAGACACATGGTGCTAAAGGGTTGAAAAGTTGCGCATAAGCACCATTGTAAATTCTCTAAAGAGCGAGTGAAAACTCTCGGACCTAAATGCATTTAAGACCTCTCTACAATAGTAGCTATCTGTGATACAGGTTTTGAAGGCTTGCTAGCAAGGTATCTTCTCTGCTCAACTTGAAATGTCACCAAAGGTCAGAGGGCATCTCAAACCCTGGAGAACTAGCGCTGTCAGGAACACCCCATCAGTACATGCTCAAGATAACAACACTCAAGCACAGTTCTTAGGATCGTTACAGCCTCATTACTAAGACCAGCTAAGAACTAGTATGATAAATTTTTAATTTGGATACTGGTATAGTTAATTCTATGTGGAGAGTGCGTACAGTCTTCGGGTGCTCTCTCCCTCCCCGGCCCACAAATGGTGTCACCTAAGGAAGTGTGGATCCCTTCTTCAAGTTGTAACGTACAAAGATTCAAAGATCTGAGTCATCTACCACAAGTATGTGCGTTCATGAGATCTAGGATACAAAAATAGCCCGCAAAAGACACATGGTGCTACATGTACATGTAATGGGATGAAAAGTGGCACTTTAAGCACCATTTTAAATTCTCTAAAGAGCGAGTGAAAACTCTCTGACCTAAATGCATTTAAGACCTCTCCACAATAGTAGCTAACTGTGATACAGGTTTAGAAGACTTGCTAGGAAGATATCTTCTCTGCTCGTCTTGAAATCTCATCAAAGGTCAGAAGGCATCTCAAACTCTGGTTAGCTAGCACCGTCAGGAACACCCCATCAGCACATGCCCAAGATAACACTCAAGCACAGTTCTTAGGACTGTTACAGCCTCATTACTAAGACCAGCTACGTATAAACTAGTAAAGTGAATTTTTGATTGGGATACTGGTGTACGTAATTAGACTATATGTGGAGAGTACATACAGTTTCCGAGTGCTCCCCACCCACTTCCTCGACAAGTTGTATCACCTAATGAGAAGTGTAAATCCCTTTTTCAAGTTGCAACGTACAAACTTTCAAAGATCCTAGTCATCTACTACAAGTATGTGCATTAAAGACAGTCTAGGAGGCGAAAATAGCCAGCGAAAGACACATGGTGCTAATGGGATAAAAAGTGCCACTTAAGCACCATTGTGCAATTTCCACAGTAATATCACTCTCTAGTACAAGATTCCTATACTGCTGTCATCATCAGTGGTAGAGTGAGGTGTAACTAAAGTACTGCTTGAAACAAGGCTAAGTGGTGAATAATTAAAAACGAGCGAATAATTAGGATAGGAGGAAAAAGAGGACTGAAACAAAACAGGGAATAGAGTCAGGTACAGCGGGGAGGCTGGATTAGTGAATTGTAGGCCTGATGGACAAGACCAAGTTTCTTGTTGATGGGATGGTGCTATGATTTGATGTGCCATACCCGAATGGTACATCATTGGCTAAGGCCATGGTTGGAATTCGTAACATCCACCTCACTCCATGTAATGCTGTGGTGCTTCACCATTGATTGCTCAGCAAGGATAGATCTGAGTCATCTACTACAAATATGTGCCTTCATGAGTTTAGGTAGCGAACATAGCTGTAGAAAGACACATGGTTCTAGTGGGATGAAAAGTGGCACTTTAAGCACCATTGTGCATTCTCCAAACAGCAAGTGAAAATTCTCAGCCATACATATATGCAAGGCCTTTCCACAATAGTAGGTATTTCTGATATAGGTTAAGAAAACTTGCTAGCAAGAAAGATCTGCATCATCGACTACAAATTAGTGCATTCATGACAATCTAGGAAATAAAAATACCAACGAAAGACACATGATGCTAAAGGGCTGAAAAGTGGCACTTAAGCACCATTGCGAATTCTCCAAAGGGCAAGTGAAAATTCTCAGACATAAATGCATTTAAGACCTCTTCACAATAGTAGCTATCTGTGATACAGATTTAGATGACTAGTTAGCAATTTATTTTATCTGCTCGCCTTGTAATCTTATCAAAGGTCAGAGAGCATCTCAAACCCTGGTGAAGTTGCACCGTCAGGACCACCCCATCAGCACCTGCTCAAAATAACACTCAAGCACAGTTCTTAGTATTATTACACTCTCATTACTAAGACCAGCGAAACACTAGTAAAAAAGAATTTAATTTGAATACTGGCATAATTAGACTATGTGGAAGGTGCATACAGTCTCCGGGTGCTCCCCACACCCCCCCCCCCCCCCCCACAAGTGGTGTCACCTAAAGAGAAGTGCAAATCCCTTCTTCAAGTTGTAACGTACAAACGTTCGAATATCCGAGTCATCTACTACAAGTATGAGCATTAATGACAGTCTAGGATGCAAAAATAGCCAGTGAAAGACACATGGTGCTAACGGGATAAAAAGTGTCACTTAAGCACCATTGTGCAATTTCCACAGTATTATCTATCTCTGGTACAAGATTACTATACAGCTGTCATCATCAGGGTTAGAGTGAGGCATTACAAAAGTACTGTTTGAAACAAGGCAAAGTGGTGAATAATTAAAAATGAGTGAATAATTAGGATAGGAGGGAAAAGAGGACTGAAACAAAACAGGGAATAGAGTCAGGTACAGCGGGGAGGCAAGATTAGTGAATTCTAGGGCTGATGGACAAGACCAAGTTCCTTGTTGATGGGATGGTGCTATGATTGGATGTGCCATACCCGAATGGTACATCATTGGCTAAGTCCAGGGTTGAAATTCGTAACATCCACCTCACTCCATGTAATGCGGTGGTGCTTCACCATTGCATGCTCAGCAAGGATAGAACTGAGTCATCTACTACAAATATGTGCCTTCATGAGTCTAGGTAGCGAACATAGCTGTAGAAAGACACATGGTGCTAGTGGGATGAAAAGTGGCACTTTAAGAACCATTGTGCATTCTCCAAACAGCAAGTGAAAATTCTCAGCCATATATATATGCAAGGCCTTTCCACAATAGTAGGTATTTCTGATACAGGTTAAGAAAACTTGCTAGAAAGAAAGATCTGCATAAACGACTGCAAATTAGTGCATTCATGTCAATCTAGGAAATAAAAATACCCAGCGAAAGACACATGGTGCTAAAGGGATGAAAAGTGGCATTTAAGCACCATTGTGAATTCTCCAATGATCAAGTGAAAATTCTCGGACATAAATGCATTTAAGACCTCTCCACAATTGTAGCTATCTGTGATACAGGTTTAGATGACTTGTTAGCAAGGTATCTTCTCTGCTCACCTTGTAATCTCATTAAAGGTCAGAGGGCGTCTCAAACCCTGGAGAACTATATAGTGCTGTCAGGACCACTCTATCCTCACCTGCTCAAAATAACACTCATGCAAAGTTCTTAGGATTGTTACAGCCTCAATACTAAGACCAGCTAAGAACTAGCAAAATGGATTTTAATTTGGATACTGGCATACGTAATTAGACTATATGTGGAGAGTGCATACCGTCTCTTGGTGCTCCCCACCCACCCCCTCGACAAATGGTGTCACCTAATGAGAAGTGTAAATTCCTTCTTCAAGTTGCAACGTACAAAAGTTCAAAGATACGAGTCATCTACTACAAGTATGAGCATTAATGACAGTCTAGGATGCGAAAATAGCCAGCGAAAGACACATGGTGCTAACAAGATAAAAAGTGGCACTTAAGCACCATTGTGCAATTCATACAGTATTATCTATCTCTGGTACAAGATTACTATACAGCTGTTAACATCAGGGGTAGAGTGAGGTGTTACAAAAGTACTTCTTGAAACAAGGGAAAGTAGTGAATAATTAAAAACGAGCGAATAATTAGGATAGGAGGGAAATGAGGACAAACAAAACAGGAAATAGAGTCAGGTACAGCGGGGAGGCTGGATTAGTGAATTGTAGGCCTGATGGACAAGACCAAGTTCCTTGTTGATGGGATGGTTCTATAATTGGATGTGCCATACCCGAATGGTACATCATTGGCTAAGGCCAGGGTTGGAATCCGTACATCCACCTCACTCGGTGCTTCACCATTGCATGCTCAGCAAGGATAGATACGAGTCATCTAATACAAATATGTGCTTTCATGACAGTCTAGGAGGCGACATAGCCGTAGAAAGACACATGGTGCTAGTGGGATGAAAAGTGGCACTTTAAGTACCATTGTGCATTCTCAAAACAGCAAGTGAAATTTTTCAGCCATACATATATCAAGCCCTCTCCCCAATAGTAGCTATTTCTGATACAGGTTAAGAAAACTTGCTAGCAAGAAAGATCTACATTATCAACTACAAATTAGTGCATTCATGACAATTTAGAAAATAAAAATACCCACATGGTGCTAAAGGGCTGAAAAGTGGCACTTAAGCACCATTGTGAATTCTCCAAGCAAGTGAAAATTCTCAGACATAAATGCATTTAAGACCTCTCCACAATAGTAGCTATCTGTGATACAGATTTTGAAGACTTGCTAGCACGGTATCTTCTCTGCTCAACTTGAAATGTCACCAAAGGTCAGAGGGCATCTCAAACCCTGGAGAACTAGCGCTGTCAGGAACACCCCTTCAGTACATGCTCAAGATAACAACACTCAAACAGAGTTCTTAGGATTCTTACAGCCTTAATACTAAGACCAGCTAAGAACTAGTATGATGAATTTTTAGTTTGGATACTGGTATAGTTAATTCTATGTGGAGAGTGCGTACAGTCTTCGGGTGCTCTCTCCCTCCCCGGCCCACAAATGGTGTCACCTAAGGAAGTGTGGATCCCTTCTTCAAGTTGCAACGTACAAAGATTCAAAGATCTGAGTCATCTACCACAAGTATGTGCGTTCATGAGATCTAGGATACAAAAATAGCCCGCAAAAGACACATGGTGCTACAAGTACCTGTAATGGGATGAAAAGTGGCACTTTAAGCACCATTGTAAATTCTCTAAAGAGCGAGTGAAAACTCTCTGACCTAAATGCATTTAAGACCTCTCCACAATAGTAGCTAACTGTGATACAGGTTTAGAAGAATTGTTAGCAAGGTATCTTCTCTGCTCGTCTTGAAATCTCATCAAAGGTCAGAAGGCATCTCAAACTCTGGTTAACTAGCACCGTCAGGAACACCCCATCAGCACATGCCCAAGATAACACTCAAGCACAGTTCTTAGGACTGTTACAGCCTCATTACTGAGACCAGCTATAAACTAGTAAAATGAATTTTAAATTGGAATACTGGTGTACGTAATTAGACTATATGTGGAGAGTGCATACAGTCTCCGGTGCTCCCCATGCACCCACCCCCTCGACAAATGGTGTCACCTAATGAGAAGTGTAAATTCCTTCTTCAAGTTGCAACGAACAAAAGTTCAAAGATCCTAGTCACCTACTACAAGTATGTGCATTAAAGAAAGTCTAGGAGGCGAAAATAGCCAGCGAAAGACACATGGTGCTAATGGGATAAAAAGTTGCACTTAAGCACCATTGTGCAATTTCGACAGTAATATCACTCTCTGGTAGAAGATTACTATACAGTGGTCATCATCAGTGGTAGAGTGAGGTGTAACTAAAGTACTGCTTGAAACAAGGCAAAGTGGTGAATAATTAAAAACGAGCGAATAATTAGGATAGGAGGGAAAAGAGGACTGAAACAAAACAGGGAATAGAGTCAGGTACAGCGGGAAGGCAAGATTAGTGAATTGTAGGGCTGATGGACAAGACCAAGTTCCTTGTTGATGGGATATGGTGCTATGATTGGCTGTGCCATACCCGAGTGGTACATCATTGGCTAAGACCAGGGTTGGAATCCGTAACATCCACCTCACTTAATGTAATACTGTGGTGCTTCACCATTGCATGCTCAGCAAGGATAGATCTGAGTCGTCTAATACAAATATGTGTCTTCATGAGTCTAGGTAGCGCACATAGCTGTAGAAAGACACATGGTGCTAGTGGGATGAAAAGTGGCACTTTATGCACCATTGTGCATTCTCCAAACATCAAGTGAAAATTCTCAGACATAAATGCATTTAAGACCTCTCCACAATAGTAGCTATCTGTGATACAGGTTTAGATGACTTGCTAGCAAGGTATCTTCTCTGCTCACCTTGTAAATTCATTAAAAGTCAGAGGGCATCTCAAACCCTGGAGAACTAGCGCTGTCAGGACCACTCTATCCTCACCTGCTCAAAATAACACACATGCAGAGTTCTTAGGATTGTTACAGCCTCAATACTAAGACCAGCTAAGAACTAGCAAAATGGATTTTTAATTTGGATACTGGCATACGTAATTAGACTATAATTATGTGGAGAGTGCATACAGTCTCCGGTGCTCCCCACCCACCCCCTCGACAAATGGTGTCACCTAATGAGAAGTGTATATTCCTTCTTCAAGTTTCAACGAACAAAAGTTCAAAGATCCTAGTCATCTACTACAAGTATGTGCATTAATGACCTTCTAGGATACGAAAATAGCCAGCGAAAGACACATGGTGCTAATGGGATAAAAAGTGGCACTTAAGCACCACTGTGCAATTCCCACAGTATTCTTTATCTCTGGTACAAGATTACTATACAGCTGTCAACATCAGGGGTAGAGTGAGGTGTTACAAAAGTACTGCTTGAAACAGGGGAAAGTTGTGAATAAATAGAAACGAGCGAATACTTAGGATAGGAGGGAAATGAGGACTGAAACAAAACAGGGAATAGAGTCAGGTACAGTGGGGAGGCTGGATTAGTGAACTGTAGGCCTGATGGACAAGACCAAGTTCCTTGTTGATGGGATGGTGCTATGATTTGATGTCCCATACCAGAATGGTACATGATTGGCTAAGGCCAGGGTTGGAATTTGTAACATCCACCTCACTCAATGTAAAGCTGTGGTGCTTCACCATTGCATGCTCAGCAAGAATAGATCTGAGTCATCTACTACAAATATGTGCCTTCATGACAGTCTAGGAAGCGATCGTAGCTGTAGAAAGACACATGGTACTAGTGGGATGAAAAGTGGTACCTTAAGCACCATTGTGCATTCTCCGAACAGCAAGTGAAAATTCTCAGCCATACATATATGCAAGACCTCTCCACAATAGTAGCTATTTCTGATACAGGTTAAAAAAACTTGCTAGCAAGAAAGATCTGCATCATCGACTACAAATTAGTGCATTCATGACAATTTAGAAAATAAAAATACCCAGAGAAAGACACATGGCGCTAAAGGGCTGAAAAGTGGCACTTAAGCACCATTGTGAATTCTCCAAGCAAGTGAAAATTCTCAGACATAAATGCATTTAAGACCTCTCCACAATAGTAGCTATCTGTGATACAGGTTTAGATGACTTGCTAGCAAGGTATCTTCTCTGCTCAACTTAAAAAATGTCACCAAAGGTCAGAGGGCATCTCAAACCCTGGAGAACTAGCGCTGTCAGGAACACCCCATCAGTACATGCTCAAGATAACAACACTCAAGCACAGTTCTTAGGATTCTTACTGCCTCATTACTAAGACCAGCTAATTTTAATTTGGATACTGGTATAGTTAATTCTATGTGGAGAGTGCGTACAGTCTTCGGGTGCTCTCTCCCTCCCCGGCCCACAAATGGTGTCACCTAAGGAAGTGTGGATCCCTTCTTCAAGTTGCAACGTACAAACATTCAAAGATCTGAGTCATCTACTACAAGTATGTGCGTTCATGAGATCTAGGATACAAAAATAGCCCGTAAAAGACACATGGTGCTACATATAATGGGATGAAAAGTGGCACTTTAAGCACAATTGTAAATTCTCTAAAGAGCGAGTGAAAACTCTCTGACCTAAATGTATTTAAGATCTCTAGGTGTCTTTTCTTCCCGATGTGCATATTGAGTGGTGTCTAGCTGACCAACACAGGTGATGTCACAGTCAGCACACGGGATTCGGTACACGACTCCCTTCCTCTGGTCAACTTTACTGGATCTTTCGGAAGGACAAGGATGTTGGGCAAGGTCATGAGATTTCGGAAACATGTCATGATCTGGATGGGGTTAAAAATCCCAAAAGTCAGCATCATGTACGTACTACAAATATTTGCAGCATGCGAATTTAAAAAAGGAAAATAACCAGCGAAAGACTCATGGTGCTATTTTGATGAATTTAAAACCATTGCACATTATCCACCCCACAAATTAAAATCCACAGCCCTAAGAATAGTAGCTATCTCAGGTACAAGATTACTGCTATCTAGGAATCTTCTCTTCTCACCTGCAAATATCATTCACAGACAGTTTCAAACTCTGGTGCACCAGTCTTGTTAGGAACACCATACACCTGAGCAGGTAAAAATAATCATTCATGCACAGGATTTTTCAGCCTCATTACTAAGACCAGCTTTGAATTGTATTTAAAACGGATGCTGAGAAAAAAGTATGTGGAGAGTACATACAGCCTTAGGGTGCTCCCCTTTTTGAAGAGGTGCCTCTTAGGAGAGATGTGAATACTTTCTTCAAGTTGGCAATTTAAGCACCGTTGCGCATTTTCCATCGAGCAAGTGAAAATCCCCGGCCACAAGACATCTCCATAACGGCAGCTATCTCTGGTACAAGATGTTAGCAAAGAAACTTTTTTTCTCACCTGTGAATCTGATCAAGACTCGAGCAAACTCCAGTGCACCAGTCCCGTGCAGAACATCACATGCGTACCTGCACAGATGGAAATTATCGCTTATGCACACTTTTTACAGCATTTTTACTAAGAACTAGTTAAATGGATTTATAGTTTGAGAGACTACAAAAAAATCAATCATGTGGAGAGTACATAGAGTCTTACGGTGCTCCCCCCCCTTAAGTGGTGCCTACTTCAAGTGGCAACACACAAAGTATCGAAGCTCTGTGTCATTTACTACAAATACATGCATGCATGCAGATGCATAAGAATAATTTTAGGAAATGAAAATAGCGGGCGAAAGACACATGGTGCTAATGCAATAAAATGCGGCAATTTAAGCACCACTGTGCATTTCCATTGAGCAAGTGAAAATTCCAAGCCATAAGACATCTCAACAATAGTACCTATCTCTGGCATGAGATGGGAAAATTTGCTAGCAAGGAATCTTCTCTACTTACCTGTAAAGCTCTCCTAAAAGACCCGCAGCAATTTCAAACTGCAGTGCACCAGTCCTGTGAGGAACACCATACACCTGCACAGGTGGAAATTATCGCTTGTGCATAGATTTTAGGAGTATTATAGCATTATCACTATGACCAGCTAACAACTATATAAATGTATTTATAGTTAGGACGACTAAGAAAAATCAATTGTTATATTTACCATACAAATTCTAATTTTTCGCCCTCTAATTATTTGGCACACCCCAGTTTTCCACAATTTATTTTTTTCAACAAATTTGTGGGCCCTTTTTGAAATATTTTTCTAATATTTGCCAGCTGCTGCATGCTAGCAGTAATACTTATGAGTACGTCAGTAGGAATGCCCATGAGTGTGACTGGCTGATACAGAAAGCCGTACCAAGGACAAGGAGGCGGCCCAACTTACCTGAACACACGCTGTTTCTTATGAAGACTAGCGTGTGTGCATAACCTTATAGCCTATTGTAGCTAGATCTTTGTCTGCTGTGTGTGCGCACGTTTGTTGATATGCTACCACTGCTGAGCACTGTAGTCTGCAGAAGTAGCAAAAGTGGAAGAGAGCATGAAGAGTTCCTGGCCCGTGTAATAGAAGTGCCTGCCGTGTTGTCTATTGAATGTTTTACAATGCTCAGACGTGCTGTCAGTATTTCAGACTAATCTTCTATTTATTCGTCACCACTCATAAAAATTCCTTTCAATCAATTCGTCAACCCAAAATGAAATTATTTCATTTGAACGAATAATTAGAAATTATATGGTATGCACTCTTGGGAAAGTACGTACAGTCTTAGGGTGCTCTCCCCCCTTCAGTGGTGCCCCTTAGGAGAGATCAAGTTGCAATGCACAAAGGGTTATAAGCAATCTCCACAATAGTAGCTATCTCCCGTACAAGATTTGTTAGTGAGGAATCTTCTCCTCTCCCCTACTAATCTCACCAAAGTCCCGAGGGTACTGTTCCTATATGAAACACCATTTGCGCACCTGGGAAGGTAGATGTTATTACTCATGCACAGATATTAGGAGTTGTACAGCCTCTAATTATCACTAATGGCATGCACAATGCAAGATATCTACACTCCCAAGTGTAGCTACGGGTAAAGATTTAGAAACGTACACTCCCAAGTAGCTAATTGTAATTCTACTCAACACACGTTGCCTTCACATTTAAACTAACCTTCCTTCCGTGATACATGGACCATTTGGAGAAAAAACAATCACAGACTGTCAGTATCATCTGCAAGTTTCACAGTAATAATTATCAAGTTAATTAACCCTTCTAGTGCGGTATTAGCTTAGGACTGCAGACTGCCTCCTAGAGATTTGCTGCTGCGTGGCCAAGTGAAGGAGCCAGGCCGCGGTAGTGTAGTGTTCTTGAGAGAGTGAAAGTGTCAGAAGTCACTGCAAGTGCAGAGCGTGAAAGAAGCAGCCGCGTTTTGCAAGGAGGACGCGTGGTGCTTATGTCGGGTACTTACCGCTTTTTGTATACGTATAATACCTCGGACTGCCTCCGGCCTCCTAGAGATTTGCTGCTGCGTGGCCAAGTGAAGGAGCCAGGCCGCGGTAGTGTAGTGTTCTTGAGAGAGTGAAAGTGTCAGAAGTCACTGCAAGTGCAGAGCGTGAAAGAAGCAGCCGCGTTTTGCAAGGAGGACGCGTGGTGCTTATGTCGGGTACTTACCGCTTTTTGTATACGTATAATACCAGCTGTTGGTACTTTCCAAATATCGCGTACTTCGAGGTCCATAAAATAAATCGGGGGGCCAGGACAGCCAAAATCACCGCTCGGCGGATGAGATAGTAACGGAAGTGACTCGGCGGATAACTTGAAGCTAGTCCACCACGATGAATGCAACTAGTCTCGTGCCCAGACACCCACGCCTTTCCGGCGAAGAGTGTCTGGTAGCTTAATTTTAAATCTTGTCACAGAGGCGTGTCTTACGAACGTGAGAGCATTAATAATTGAAAGTGTTTGCATGTCAAAAATGCAATGATCAAGAGATCAAACATTCTTAGTTGTACTTTCTGTTAGGATGCTAGGCCCTATATCTTTGTACAGTTAGCAACGCTCCTGAAGCTTCAGCTAGCAAGAGCGCGCCTAATTACTCTGTGGTACGCGCTCGGTTTTACTGGACAACCCGGATTGTGAACTTGCCGCTCTGGTTGCAGATGGCGAACTTCAAATCAAGCTGCCAAACCGTTAGTCTCGCGCCCAGCCGGAAATTTCCGGCTGGGCACGAGACTACCAGACCGTCAGTCCGTCACAGCGAGGGGGAGGAGCGACGGTCTGGGCACGAGACTATAAAGCAACTTCCTTTTCCGCGAATAGACGTCGCCCTGGATTAGTAGCCGCACCTCCAGAAGTGCTAAACGAAATAGTGGCTGCCCTCGATTAGTAGCCGCAACTAAAATTCAAGTATCGCAAGAGTATGCAACAATTTATCATTGAGAATAGAGTAATACTCAAGGTTAGAAACATAATAATAATCTCCAAGTGTGCAGTAAAATCTCCTACCCCACCAGCTGTCTACAACCTGTGGGCTTATACTATGTGCAAAATAATAAACACACACACACACACTTTTTTCACAACAACAAAATATATTTTAGCAGGGCAATGTAAAAAAGGCACAAGGCAAAGGCGCACTTCGTTATGTAGCGCACATACGCTATCAGGCGCATGCTCGCTTCTTGGCCCAAAGCCGCTCGTTAAGAGGCGCACGTTCCAATTAAACGAAATATGGGGCGGAGCAACTGCACAAAAAATCGAACAGAGACTGCTAGCAGCTAGCTAAGTGAGAGGATAACTTTGTAGGGATCACTTTGCAACTGCCCAGTCATCAAGTTGCTAGCTAGCTAAGTTAAAGGCCTACAAAGGAAGCAACCATGCACCGATTCTCATTCGAGTTGATCGAGCACGCTCTCATCTCCGACCGCTCTTCGCCGATTTTCATCTGCGACCGCTCTCTGCCGAGTTACATCGCCGACCGCTTTGATAAACTGCGATTCCAGTCGGTAGTCGCTAATCTGCTACTGGTAACAGCAACAATTTTATGGCTAGCTACCGTAACTTTGCCGCGATGACGTCATGAAAACTAGGCGTGGTCATCCTTTAACCCTCGCTATGTGGCGCACTTCGTTATGTAGCGCATATATTTTTGCTATTGTCCCCACTAGCGCATGCGCTTGATAACCCGAGTCTACAGTATAAAAACAAATTCAGTTAGTCAGACTGAGCGATGTTTGACTCACTGGTCACCAGATCAATGGGGGGAGGAAGTGACCATAATTATGGTGTGGCCACAGCTGGAGCGGGCACCCCTGATGCATTGAATGCAAGAGCGGAGAAGGGAGAAAGTCAGCCGGCAACGCAACTAGGACACATAATACGCACGTACATGCGCACAAACATACATACTTACATACATACATACACACATACATACATACATACATACATACATACATACACACACACATACACACACACACACACACACACACACACACACACACATACACACACACACACACACATGCATACATATCGTAAATCGGGAATTTTTCGCGTTTAATTTTCGCCACATGGCGAAAATCGAATACGCATCGAAAAATTTTCGCCGCCAACATAATTGGCGAAAAAATTTAACGCCGAAAATTTCCCGATCTACGGTACATACATACATACGTCTTTTTTTTTTTTTTTTTTTAAATAAATTAAATATGTTGCTCAAATAGCTAATATATACAAAGCTAGTAAAGAACAACAGTATATAGTTAAAAAGCTAGATATAAATTGTTTTTAAAGGTTTTAAAGGAGCACCGGATGAGTTCAGGTGGGAGGGCATTCCAGTCAACAATAGCGGTGTACTTGAAGGATTTTTTTATCAAATCTGTTCTCACATAAGACGGTAAGGCCAACTGATGCGGGTGTCTTCCTCTCAGATCATATTGAGTGGGATGTTGGAACTGGAGAGCTGGATAGTCAATGAGCTGATTGGATATCTTGAATAGGGTACAAAGTTTACTAACTCTCCTTCTCACCTCCAGGGTTGGAAGTTGAGCCACTTCAAGTAGATGGCTGTATGAACTGGACCATTTTTTGTAACACATTTTTAGAACAAACTTTTGAACTTTTTCCAGTTGGTTGATATGCTTTTGGGTAGAGGAGTCCCAAACATATGACACATATTCAAGCCGAGGTCTAACGTAGGCAGTATACAGCTTCAATAGAATTTTAGAAGAGCAGTGAGCATAGTAACGGCGATAGAGGGCTCCCAGTATCCTTTTGCTTTTACTGGTAATTGCTTCAATATGTGGCCCCCAAGACATGTTTGCCGATATCAAGACTCCTAGGTAAGTAAATGCATCAACTTGTTCGAGAGGGATGTTGTATAAAGTTGGAGTGGATGTAATCGATTTGGCAGGCTTGGCACAAGTCAGGACCATAAATTTGGTTTTGCTAACATTTAACTGGAGCAGCACTGATTTAACGAAGTTGCATGGCAATAAGATTTATATCCTCTTGAAACTCTGTTGCATCTACTGCAGAGCGGACTGGTTTATACAGGACCATATCATCAGCATAGAGATTGAGGTCTGAGTTCACTGAAAGTCTGACATTAGTAACATCATTGATGAAGAGGATGAATAATAATGGGCCCAGTACAGACCCCTGGGGAACACCGGAAATTACTGTAGCCCAGGATGACGAGCTGCCACTTACAACTGTTCTCTGCTGTCTGCGAAGGAGATAATCAAAGACCCATTGGACCACATAGGGATTTAGATTAGCGCTACGAAGTTTGTCAATTAACAGCCTGTGAGGAACGGTGTCAAAGGCCTTTTTTAGGTCGAAATATACGATCCATACAGCCTCCTTGTTTTCAAGTAGCTGCAACCAGTCACTGGTTACCTTCAACAAAGCAGAACTTGTGGACCTACTTGGTAGAAACCCCCATTGCTTGGGACTTATCAAATTGTTGGCCATGGAATGTCTTAGGATTATGGTATGCATATGTTTTCCAGCAACTTGCTGACAATTGTTAACAGGGATATTGGACGGTAGTTGGCTGCACAGGACTTTTCGCTGTTCTTGGGAACTGGGACAACGTTGGAACACTTCCATTCAATGGGAACTCTTCCACTTGTGAGAGACAGATTAAAAAGGCGAGTTAAAGAGGGAGCAATTTCAGTAGCCACTTCCTTTAGCATGGTGGCTGACACACCATCAGGCCCTGTAGCCTTCTTAGGGTTAAGTGATTTCAGTTGTTTAGTCACTTCAGGCACAGTGCAGAGTAAGTCCAAGGGGAACTTATCGCTGGACAACTGTTGCAAGTCCTCTCTAGCTAGTGGAGGTAAGGAAGTGTTGAATGTGCTTGCGAAGAACTTGTTAAGTAAGTCCGCTTTCTCACTGTTGGTATGTGCGGAAACTCCATTATGAGTGAGTGTAGGTAGGCTAGAGTCAGATTGGTTTGTGCAGCGAAAAAGTGACCAAAAAGATTTTGGGTCAGCTTGATTGATATTTGAAAAGAATGCGAACTTGGCAGATCGAAGTTGTTGGATTACTCTGTTTCTGATTGAACGGTATTTGGACCACATTGCAGGGGAACCAGATCTTCTAGCTTTCTTGAACAGATGGTCTCTTTTCTTCATCATTTCAATAATGTGGAGTTTAATCCAAGGAAGGTTTCGCCGAATAGTTACCTGCTTATGTGGAATAGCTGTTTTCATAATATCTAAGAAAGCTGATTTCCATTGGACCCAAGAAGTTTCAACTTCATCTGTGATGAGGAAGTCCCAGTATGTTCTATTGATGAGATGTCTAGCAAAAACAAAGTCGGCTTGGTGATATTGCCATAATATTCTTGTTTCCTTCTTGGGCCTAGTAGAGGGCAGTTGCATTTTCAGAGCCAACTTGACTATGTAGTGGTCAGAGGAAGATACTGGAGGAAGAATCTCACATTTTGCACACCTATCAGAATTTCCAATAAGTGCCAAATCAATGAGTGAAGACTTCCCATTTGGAGAAATGTGCGTAGCTTGATTTACCACCTGCATGAGGTTGAATTTGTACATTAGCTGATGAAGCCTTGACTTGAGTGGGCTAGAGGACCCATATGAGAAGTTTATATTGAAATCTCCTACTAGAACAACATTGTTGAAGTCAATAGGATTGATGTCTTCAAGAGAGCATTCCAGGGAGTCAATGGAACCAAATGGGCTGCTTGGAGGTCTATAGAATACTCCTAATTTGAGAGAAAGTGAGTCAGCAACAATCTTTATCCATATAAGCTCTAGATTAAATGTGTTGACTTTTAGAAGTTGACTTTGATGGTTGTTGGATACATATATTAATACACCACCGCCCTGTCTGTTTCGGTCCAGCCTGTAAACTTTAAAACCTGTTATAGCAATCTCCGAGTCTGGTATGGATGAGGAAAGCCAAGTTTCGGTAAGGCAGATGATGTGGGGATGATAGCTGGCTGCCTCAAGTCGAAGGAAGTCAATTTTAGGTAGTAAACTCATAACATTAGTGAATATTACGGAGATATGTGATGATACCTGGCAAGGTCTAAAAAAGAAGTTTTGTTCCCATTTGTTGGCAGGTGAGATGGTTTCGGCTGTTTGATTTGCCAGGGATGATGTTTCAGTAGCTTCGTCCATTCTCTTACAATAATTGAGCAGGTTTCCTTGCTGGACAGTAATGCATGGTACCATAGCTTTTTACCATTTCTATTTGTGGACCTCCTTTCAACAGCAAAACTTGATTTGGGAATGCCAAGGGAAGAGATAGCTGCGGTAACTTGGGACGGAGTAGTAGCATTCCTCGTACCCCATACATAAAGTACTGAGGGACAGGTGAAGTGGGTAGGATGATTCTTCTCCACAACTTGCATGCTTTGTTTGCATGAATTGTTACCGCTTGGCACAGACTCTGCTAGCACAGGTCTATCTGCAACTTGTGAGGTTGGGGAAATGATGGAAGGACTCGCTGGAATTGAATCAGTGTCATCACTTTCAGGTTCAAGAAATTGAAAGCGATTTGTCAAAATCAGATTCTGAGCAGGGATAAGCAGCAGGTCCTGGGAGGTGGTAGGGGTTGTCTGTTGGGGACTTTGGTCTGATCTTTTTGAGAGTGTGGTTGGAGAGGGTGGGGTAGCTTGTTTCCTTCTGTGTCTTTTTCTGGGAACCTTCTTGGTAGGAGGAGGGTCCCGGAGGTCATTTCGGCAATGATCTTCTAACTCAGCAATTCTAGCACCCTGGTCCTGAATCTTCCTTTCTAGTAGTTTGATATGTCTATCCATTTTGACCTCCAAATCAAACTTTTCTTGGGTGAGTTGTTCAACTTTGTTTTCCATTGCCTTTAACCAGGAAATTACCTCAACCAGTTCCTGGGGATGGTGATGAGTTTGGTCAGAAGCAGGTACGGGGACAGGAGAGATGCTACCAATACCAGAACAAGGACTTGACTCTGGACTCGAAACCGTGGAACTTTATGAAGGCTTCACTTGCTTCACAGAAGGGGCAGTGCCATTCTTGGACACTAAGACCAATCTCTAGATATTCATCCTCATCAATATTGAAACACATTGCATGGGCCCATTGCTGATGTTCACCCTCACAAAATAGTGCATTCTCACCCTCTTCAGACTCTGTGGCATCAACAATGACTTCACCACAGACAAAGCAGTGCTCAAGAATTCCAGGTGGGGAGACAATAGCCATTGTGGAGCCAGCCACACCAATGAGTAAATACGAAAGTAAAAAAAGAGATAATGCACTGGAAAAGTCCTTTGTTTTTTTTTTGTTTGTTTTTTTTTTTTTTTTTTATATAAAATGTAAAGAAAAATATAAAAAAATAAAGACAAACAGTGGCTTTGTAGCTTACGAAGTGAAACACCTGCGAAAATTTCCTGGTGTATCAGGGCTTGGAGATAAACGAGATAGGTGATTGAGCGTAGTAGCTCCTTCAGGGACAACGCCTCCACCTCTTCTATAAATCAGCAGCCGGCCTTCAGGACGAGTCGGACGCTAGTCACGCGAAAATCCTCGAGTTCTGTATCGGCACCGCTCGAGTTCTGTATCGGCACCGCTCGGGTTCTGTATCGGTACCGCTTGGCCAAGGTAACTTGATAAAATGCCGCAGTACAAGGTAGAAGAGATAGTCAAGAGCAAATGAAAACGGAATTCTTCTCTTGAAGTTTCAACACTTGCAAGTAGCTACATTCTTGCCGCATGTCTAGTCTATAGCCCAGGATAATGTATGCAGATCACTACACTACACTCACCAAATATGCAGCATGTGCAGTCAGTCAAGAAAGCCACACCTCTTCGCAGTCGCATGCACTGCAGCAACGCAAGACCGTACTAGCGTGAGACTCTACACAAACGCTTAGCATGCACGTGAGAACCCAGCTCCTCCTGCGTAACACATTTTACGCAATTAAAATCAGATGATCTGGAGTGGCCCTGATGCGCCACTGCTTTCAAGGCAGTTCATGGATTATAATTTACTGCAATACTGTAAGCGATTCCCAAGATGGTAGAAGTTGGAGCTAGCTAGACTAACGTGCTACCATAGATAGTAGAAGTTATCTATGGTGCTACGTACCTTGACTCTGGTTGCTGTAGTTTGCAGCAGAGATACTAATAATACCTTTGTTTGCAGCTTTAGTCAAACTCACTTCCCCGCCCCCCAAAAGAAAAAAACAAACAAACAAAAACAAAGACCCGGCAATGATAAGTGAGACTTCGACCTGTTCGCGTCTACTGCCATACCTCTCATTTCATGTATTATAGGAATCGAGAACGCGGCAAGGAACCGCCAGCTAGCTAAGGAACCACGAAGTATTAAATGCGGGGGCGGGCACGCTACGATATGCGCCGCGCGCGTCAATGCTTTTCGCGCCAGCTCACGCAGCTCTTGACTGCGTAAGAAAGTTGAACTCTCTAGAATTAAAGTACAGAAGAATGAAGTCTCTATTCAAGGAACAGGGAGGTTATAGGTATTATCAAATAATTTGTAGCAAGACCTGACAGTTCCCAATTTATACCCCATGCACCTAGCAGTTTCACGAGTTCACATGAAACAGTAATTGATTGTAGGTATCTATCAATGGATGCATGTAAAGAACTTTGAGATTGTACTTCTGTAAAATGGAAGCGGCAACATACAAGAAAGATTATAGACGTCTGTCAACATTAAGGATTCTGAAGCATCTTGAAGAGGAGTATATATATCGTTATACCACATTACATCACATCCAAGGTGTTTGATTGGAGCAGAAGAGGAGTATAAAGGGACATAATTATACTACGTTTATGTTTTCATCTTTTAATATACTGCTTTCATGTTTTTATGTATTATGACATCGTAAATAACTGCTGCCTCTGGGAATGCTAGCCCAGCGTTTCTATAGGTACCTACTCCACTCTACTTCGCTAGCGGTACGGGGATCCCGTCAGCGACTTGGGGACCCCTGTACCGCTGACGGCTATTGATGAGAGCGGGCTGGACTTTGACAGGATGGGTAGGTATAAAAGCGAACGCACATTTTCCTTGTTTTTAATCTCGAGTTGTATTAACTGAGAATGGCGGCAAGAGAGGATGGAGGTAGAATCCGAGAAGAAGCAACGAGAGCAACTAAGTATAGATTTAGCGAATATCTTGCTCACATACCCCGCACATGCTGACAAAGTGTAACTGTATGTAGACTTTTACTTTCGTGTATATTTATGGTTGGTGTGTCATTTATTACATATTCTCATTAGAACATTTTGAACATGCATATTAATTTAAACCCTACAATACCTTGCACTAACTCCTGGAGCTGTAGTAGATGTATGGATTACAGAAACATTATCTGCCTGGTGCTTGGTTTTGAATGTACTGTAGAGAGACTAGCTGGTGCCTTTCTTTTTACTTTGTAGTTGTGCTGTGAATGTTAGAACGGCGATGCAATGCTCAATGTACTTAAACTTACATATTAAAACATGCTGAACATGCATGTATGAACTAATAATACCTTGCACTAACACCTGCCTGGAGCTGTAATAGATGCTTTCATGTCTTTATTCATTGAAGATACAGTGCAGTTGAGAGCAGACAATGTAGGGGTCCCTAAATCACTAAAGGATCCCCATATCGCCAGCGTTTCACGGCCCCTCGGTCCCCACGGCGCTAGAGATTTTGGGGACCCCGGTGCCCATACCTCTAGTGATACGTGGACGGGGGGTCCCCATTTCGGGGGGTCCCGATATCGCGCGTACACCGGCTTATATCACAGGCGGCCAATCGTTTCTTGCCGTTTGTCATCGCCATAGTTACCATTCAGTAGTGTTCATTTATTACGTAAACAAAAAACACGTCTGCTCAACGAACATGAAAACACGCGCGGAAAACATGAAAACAAAATAGTAGTATAAACACCTCTATACTCCTCTCTGTAGCCAATGAATTTCTCCAAAAGTGATGTAATGTGATATAACTACGTTTACACTCCTCGTAGACGTGGTATATCCTATACTTATAAGGCTAAACAAACTTTCATCACAGCCTCTAGCTACCAGGGGGAATAGAGAGGAACCAAATTCCCAATTTCATTTCCACCTCTAATTAATTGTACACATTACTTTTCTTGTCTTTGCCTTTAGTGATTGCTGAAATGAAACATAGGTGGGAGATAATTAGTCACACAGAACACTACTTCAACAAGCAAAGTGGAGCAGCCACAGCCCACTTTGAGATAGCACTTCAATAGTCGTGACAAATGGTTTTATTCCAAATTTAATGTGTCGGTTTTAATACATCATGTTGGCCATAGGTTTTGTAACCTGGCAACACAAAGACAAGTAAGGTATTCCTAGCTAATTGAGAATCTGTCTCTTTACTGCAAAAATACCGACAGCACAGCCTCTAGCTACCAGAGAGAATGGAGAGGAATCAGCTTCCAATTTAATATCCCACTCTAATTAATGGCACACATTACTTTTTTGTGTTCGCGCAATGTAACTGTAGAGATTGCACTCATGTTAACACAATGATTCTTTAGGGAAAGTAGACTGGACAAAATGTAAGAACAAGCAAGTTATACAGTAAACAATCGCAGTAAGCTGTTTTAGAAGGAACCGCATAAGGTACCGTACCCTGACAGCCCGCTTTGAAATCACACAAAGTCAGGCAAGGTATTCCTAGCTAATTGGGAATCTGTTTCTTTATTGCAAAGATACCAACAGCACAGCTTCTAGCTACCAGAGAGAATGGAGAGGAACCAGCTTCCCAATTTCATTCCCCACTCTAATAAATTGTACACGTTATGTGATTGCAAAATGTTACTTCAGGAATTGCAGGTACGAAACATAGGATGTGGGGAAAAATTAGTCACACAGAACACAACTTCAATATAAAACCGTGGAATTAACCATCTAAAAAGCACTGTAGTAACCGTGCCTCATATCGACAAGAAAAATTATAGACGACTGTCAACATTAATGAGAAGCATCTTGAGGAGGAGTAGATCGTTATAAGGCTAAACAAACTTTCATTACAGCCTCTAGCTACCAGGGAGAATGGAGAGGAACCAAATTCCCAATTTCATTTCCAACTCTAATTAATTGTACACATTACTTTTCTTGTGTTTGCCATTAGTGATTGCTAAAATGAAACATAGGTGGGAGATAATTAGTCACACAGAACACAACTTCAATAAGCAAAGTGGAATGAGCCATTAATAAGGAACCGTTGAAGAAACGTCTATATAATAAGGAACACTGCCTTGTACAGATAGCCAACTTTGAGATCAGTGTATTCCTAGCAGAGAGAATTGGAGCAGTTAGTGCTTCCCAAATAATTGCCTACTCTGGTAAGTGCGTACTTTACTCTCCTCATGTGAACACAATGATTCTTTAGGGAAAGAAGACAGGATAAATGTGAAAACAAACCAAATTATATGCAGTACAAAATCATAATACGCTGCTCTAGATGGAACCGTGTAAGGAACCAAGTCAGGAACACTACCCCTGACAGCCCACTTTGAGATAGCACTTCAATACCTGAAGAAGGGTGGACACCAAAAGCCACAACCTCTCACTACCAGAGAGAATTGGAGCAGCTACTGCTTCCTAATTTCATCCCCGCCCTACATCTATTACTTTTCATATGTTCTCACAATGATCTGCTAGAGATATTCGGTACAAACAATAGGTGGTAAACAACTAGTAAATTAATACGGTATACAACATCAGCAAGCAACTCTAGAAAGAACCATGTAAGGATTCGTACCACTAAGAGCCCACTCCGTGAAATATTGTATTTGAAGAATTGAAGTAAGGATATTCCTTTGCACAACTAATAGGAAATCAGTCCTTGCATTTTAAAGATGCTAAGAGCCACACTCTCTAGCTACCAGGGAGAAAAAATAATTGACTGCTTCCCAAACACATCCCAGCTCTAATTTAGCGTTCATAGTTCTCCTTTAAAAGACAGCAGACAGAACAAAAGGTGAAAAAAGACAAACTATGCAGTACCTAATCGCGGCAAGCAGCTCTAGAAGGAATCATGTAAGCAACCATGTACGTACAGTAAAAAAATGCAGAAAAAGTGGAATTTCCTGAAACGTGTTACAAGGAAATTTGACAGAAAATCTGGTATTTCAGGTACAATTTAAGGTAGTATAGGATAGGGCAGAATTTCATGATTTTAAAGGAAATTCTACCCTATCCTATACTGTCCTGTACCTAAACTGCCAGATTTCCTGTCAAATTTCCCTGTAACGCATTCCACTTTATTTCTGCATGCGCGCGGTACCCCTGACAGCCCACGTTGAGATCACACAAAGTCAGGCAAGGTACGCATTCCTAGCTAATTGGGAATCTGTCTCTGTATTACAGAGATACCAAAAGCCACAGCCTCTAGCTACCAGAGAGAGAGGAAAAGTAACAGCTTCCCCACTCTAAGTAAGCATACGTACACACTCCTTATCTCATGCAGTTAATTCAGAGAGTGAGAAACAATTATGGTCTATGTACTTATATCTCTAGAGATTACTAAGCAACGCATGGTTAAACTCAAATCTTGTAAGAAAATGTCCTACATACTGACAGCCCCCTTTCACATCGCACTAGAAGAATAATTAAACTAAAGGTGGGAATCCGTCTCAGTACTATATAAATACCAAGAGCCACATTTCTGGGATTATAGTTTACACCAGGATAAACAGTCTGAAAATAACCTTGGCTTAGAGGTTGAGTGCTTCTGTATATATGTCTGTTGAACAGGCAACCTTGGTACAATGTCACTGCTTCATAGAAATCCCTCTTAGGTTATAATAGCTACCCTCATTATTGGCCAGGAATATGTATAAGAGCAACCGAAAAGTGATTACTAAGAAATAGCGACATTGTACCTCAGGGTGCCTGCTTGCCGGACATACATCACCCTCTAAGCCTACAGTACAACATTGCTTACTAATGAAAGTCTATAACTATTGTAGCTCACCTATATTTTGTACCTGCATACAATCTCTGAATTAAGTTAAACATTATGCGAGTAAGAAAAGTATGCTATACTAGAGTGTGGAATGAAATTGGGAAGCTGTTACCTCTCCATTTTCTCTGGTAGCTAGAGGCTGTGGCTCTTCACTCTTAGAAATAAAGTGGTCAAAACACACCTATTAAGGTTGGCGGTAGGGTGTCACACAGCACACCAGGTCACCTGTTTTTAGGTTGTGTGTGAGTCTCAGAGTGGGTGAACATTCAATAACTCCTGTTCTGTAAAATTTCATAACATCAATTGTGTTCTGTGTGACTAATATCCCCCCACCTATGTTTTGTGCCTGCAATCTCTGAAGTAACAATGTGCAAACACAAGAAAAGTAATGTTTAATTCAAGTACGATATCTCCGGGTGGGCTGTCAGAAGTATGGTTTCTTACACGGTTCCTTCTACGATTGCTAACTGAAGTGATATGTTTTGCATACTGTCTGTACATGATGGTTGTGTTTACACAAGAAAAGTTATGTGTGTGCTTATCAATTAGAGTGGGGAATTATTTTGGAAGTAGTAACTGCTCCAAGTATCTCTTGTAGTTAGCGGTTGCGGCATTATTTGTTGATTCTCACATTTTGTTATGTCATTCTGCTGTCTGTAAGGAACTATTGCATGAGCAAAAGTGAAGTAATGTGTTCTGTGTGCACATTATCAGCGTGAAGATTAAAATAGGAAGCTGTTACTATTATTCAGGTACGATTAATTTAGAGGCTTCACAGTAATCACTTTTCAAAGTTGTGTGTTTTATAAGACTGGCAAATAGGAACCTTGGGATGTATAGAAATTTCTATACCCTCAAGAACCATACTCTTTCATACCCTTGGAAAATTATGCTATTATGTTTTAAACCAGTCCTAATAGTCAGGAAACAGCTTTGATTTAGAAGTTGAGTACTTTTTAAGTACGGCGAACAGGCTTCCATACTTATGTGAAACAGAATGTACAATTACAGCAAATCCAGTGAACAGGATCCTTGACTGTTTCACAGTACTAAGGGAGCCAGTTCGTTGTATTTACAAAAGTACTCAACATCTAAGCCTGACTATTAGGATTTACGGTATTCCATTGTATAACTAACTGGGAATTGGTACTGAACACTTTAAATTTTTGAGAGTAGCTACTTGAGAATAATTACTGTCATTTGTGTCACTTGTTGTTGTTAATTCACAGTAAACGTACACGCATGTCACATATCACTCAGGCTCGCCCTAAGGTGCCCTGCATCTCCCTAGTACTGCGTCCAATTGCAGTAAGCAACGTCTGAAGAAACCATGTATAGAACCCTACCCCTGACAGCCCACTTTGAGATCACACAAAGACAGGGAAGGTATAGTCCTGGCTAATTGGAAATCTGTCTCTGTGCTTCAAAAATACCAAAAGCTTCAACTTCTAAAACAAGTGACAATTAGATAAGTGATTGCTATTGCGTTAATATTTAACAAACAATGCAGTGTATGACAGTGGTAAGCAACCCTAGAAGGAACTGTGTAAGGAACCAAGACAAATCATGAAAGCAAGATGAGATTTTGGGCATTTCTTAGTCTTGAGAGGGGTATATTCATTACAGAGACAGTGAAAAACCGAATTCTATATGAAGCACTGCTAAATGGTTGGTAGCTCGGCAGAGATTTAGAAATGAAGTGCAGGAGAGTAAAGCAGGAAAGGAACAGAGCAAGCAGCTCAGATCGATCTAGAGTCAGTAGTGGTGCTGAGCATAGTTTGGAAGCTCCAGAAGAAAGAGGAGGCAAGATGATTGACGAGGAAGAAATGAGCAAAGAATGTTTCATACTCACCCTCCATGCTTAGAAGTAGCTAAATCTTGTGTAACCATGCCAGATAGCGCTGAGCATGGCAGTGTGCATTGACCTGCTACCGAAAGGTTGATTGGCTTTATATATAAAGTCGTAGGCATTGAGTGCCAGGGTGCACTCCTCCCCGAGTGAGTCAGGCACATGTCCAATCATTTTGTAATGATCCTCAGCCTCTGTATTTTACTAACACTAGTGTCTTTGGCTGTCCCTCACACTTGGCTCTTGGTATATATGCCATTGTGGAGTAATTCATTGAGTCATACTAGTTTCAGTTGGAGAATCAGTAATGGTTTATGGTGCTGATGATGTTGCTGCTAATAGTTTACCTTACGGTCACCTTAAATGAAGCTACTGTATTCCTGCTAAGCTTTACACTCACCAACATGCACTCACTCAGAAAGCCACACTTCTTGAGGATCTTCGCAGTTGCTCTGCAGCGACGCAAGACCGTACACTAGCGTGCGACTATATTAAAGCTTACTACAGTACTAACGATTAGCATGCACGTGAGAAGTCAGCTCCTCCCTCCCGTTACTGCTAGAACCGCAGCCCGCAGTCTGTACACAAATATTAATATGTATAACACATCAACTTTATAGACATAAGATGATTACAAGTGGCATTGATATGCACCACTGGCTTCAAGGCAGTTCATGGATTTCAATTTCTTGAGTGTTTCCTGCAAAGGAAAAAACAGACACTTGTGGCAGAACCGAGGTGGGATAGGACTACGACCTCCGAGGATCACTCCCATAGACTCTATAGTCGCAACTGCAGTCATCTCGATCCGTACCTGTTAATGTATCTACTTAGAAGTTAGAATTGTCCACAGTAGCAAAACATCATACTGTTTCCCATGGTTCTCAACAACAGTGGGCCAAGGAGTGAAAAAATGCTATATATCTTAAATTAATTACCAGGTCCACACCATTGGACATTAACAGGAAAGTCTTTATCTTCATGTACCCAAATAAGCAGAGGGCTTGGAATAAGCTTGCAAAAGTGCCAGTTGACAATCAATAGCACAACAGGAGAGGCCTTGTGCAAATGGACAAATCAGTGCAATCACTAGCTGGTCAAGATCATGACTGCAATGGTAACTATATACACACTTACAGAGACTATGGGAGTGGCCCTCATTCAGTCCATTCAATACCCACACATTAAACCTACAAGGCCTCTGCCCAACTTTTGCTGCGAGAGAGCCTGGGGACAAAGCTACATAAACCAATGGCAGTAGAAACTACATCTACATACCAGTGTGAACAGGCCAAGTGTATTAGCAGCAGCACCAAGCCTGCAATTATCGACTGAGTTGCTGTCACAATGTACGCAATGCCCAAGAACAGGTTCCGTCCACCTAGCCAGGAGATCTCAGCAAGGAAGAGAGATTTGGTCCCTTTATATTCACGCACAGGGTAGTCTGCTGTAGGTTAAGGAAACTGGCTGATAACTTTAACTTACACTGTGCAAACAACTTTCAGAGATATACACATACCTGCATATGCACCTTAAGAATCTCAGCTTGAACTGGCTAAGTGATTTATACTAGCTAGATGCATGCTACATAGCTACCACACAGAGAGGAGGCTACATATACATCACCAGCAAATGGCTATCAAGCAAGGAGTCACTTAAATATCTTGTCCACTTCATTATGTACAAGAACTTAGTAAGCTGTTTTAGCGATGACATCATGCTTCAAGTTAGACTAATATGTGGCAGTCCCATGAGCATTATTCTACCAAGATTGTCACTGCATTCAATGTCTTATATTGCTTATTTTCTGTTAATGGGTGGGGCTCAAATGCACAGTGTACATGGAATAACTACTGATGCAACGACACATAACATTTGAGTCCTACCCATAACAGTCACCGTGTTCTGCACAAATGTAGTGACACGATCAAAATATGCAACTGAATACGTTCACTTTCCAACTAGGACCACAGTCATACACGCTAGCCTCCTCCCCATGCCTCAACCCAGTTTTAGTCACTTGCAGTATGAAATGTGGGGAGCTTAGGAACGAGGCCACGTACAATGTATACGACTATTGCATTAATATGAAAGATACTGTAAGTGAGAAAGATGGAGTCGTTTCCTGCAGGGAGATTAATATCACTGGAACCACTCTCTTGCAGTCGGCCATACAGTTTGCGGAATTTTGGAAATGCTGACACACGAAACCAAACAATAAAGCTCTCGCTCTCCAGTCCCCCAGGAATTTCTGAAAGATCATACGGCCAGTTGGGGGGCATGGTGGTGTCAACAAGTTCCTCAGGGCTGACCTCAGGGGCGCCGTTTGGGTTTTGGAAGCGAACACTACGGTCAGTATCCCAGGCAAAGTTGGTTCTATTACAGCAGGTCATGTTCTCACTCGTATCACGATTCATGAACATATCAAATGAGTCTAGAAGGAGAGACAAACACAATAATAATTTACACAGCCCACATACTTAAACTCAGACGTCTACATGAACAAGGACAAACTACACACAGGTGTGTTCAGGAATTTTACTATGCACGCACGATCCACTCTAATCACTACATTGGAGTGCACAAAACATTGTGAATGTTCGCATTTTGCCAGATCTAGAAAAGAATTGTATTAACATTTTAAAAGTGAGATGGGCCATCACTGAAGATGCAGTATGGTGAAGCAAAAGTCGTATATGTACATGTAGATATCTAGTAATCCATCAAAACCAAAATCTGCATTTGGCGTTAGAAATTTCTTTGGAAGGTTCGCTCCCACAATATTTGCTTGTAGACTCAGAGTCCATTGTTTATAGTGGAAATTCCACTCCACTCACAACAAACAATCTACTAATTAATCCTGACCCTAAGTAAGCAAACTTGTTAAAGTATGCTCACCATTGAACAAGCTGTTTGCAATGAGTCCACAAGGTACAACAGGCATACGTGTGCCAGTAGCGTTCTCAACATTCCGTATGGGGTTACAGTCATCGGAGGGGTTCGAGAAGCTCCCTCGATTTCCTCGCAGCTGTTTCACATTCCAGGAGTTGACGTAGCGACGGTGGTTCTGGAAGTAGTTGCCAAGACCATAGTACATGTACCACGGAGAGCGCAGCTCCTCCGGGACAGTGAAATTCACCCGGCAGTGGCAGTCTTCAAAATCACGCCTCTCAATGTTACTTAGAGCACTTATATTGGCCAGGTACTCGGAACACGTCTGGAAGTTACGTATGAAAGGGACATCACTAGGAACTGGTTCACAATTAGTATAGGGAATTTCCACCTCACGTATCTGAGTATAGATGGGATGTAAAAACAACAGTATACAACAACAATATACAACAACAGCAGTGGAATACTAATACTATCAGTAGAAATTGGCTGAGTCTTACTATAAAGTAACGCCACATACACATGTACATGTACATGCCAACAGGGTGATATATGTATGGCCAAGTGTACTGTTAGCTTAAAGCTACAGTGCTCAACGGGTATTCCCTATAGAGGACACCTTGTTTCCATGTGTGATCTTAATTGAATCTCTATTATATAAAATTTTTATAGCTCTCCAAAATATGTACACATCGCCACTCCATATTTTCTGGCCTCAACAGTACCTACTATAGACTGTACAAACTTCACCCGATAGTGCAGACTGTTAATCACCTACTATAGAGTAGGTGATTTGACGCTTCATCAAACACTAATATTGATAGTGCTAGTCTCAGGGATGGTACAGAGAACGAGGCTAAACTACCAGAGTTGGTTAGGCCAGTGCCCAAGATACAAGCCGGTTAGACCATGTCTACGGGCGGGCTGTAAAGTAAATACACACACAATTCCTCGGGTTTCACCCTTGGAATTACGTGATAATGCTTAGGATAAACCATGGTCTAAGTAACATGTAGCTCGTGGTTAATGGTTAAGACTTGACTGGTATAATTCAGAGGGCTCTTACTTGAATCTACATGTACATGCAAATAAACATCACTGTTATGTTAGGTCACTTACCCTCATTGCAACAACGAGAAAGGTAACTCCGAGAGCAAGGAAGATCACCCCAACAATGAAGAAGACAAAAGACACATGACGGGCTGTGAAGACAGGACAGCACGCTGGAATCTGCTGCTGCACCCACTTGTTCTCTGAAGGAAAGAAAGGTATGACAGAACGGGTCAAGAACTACAAAGAACTTCTGTCATTTAGCAGACTAAAGTAACAACTTGAGACAGTAACTACAGTTGGGGCCTACTAGTAAGTGCTACCATAACAGGGGCCTGAGAGCTAGACATGCACAAGTGGAAGATGCTTTGCTGAGCACAGATACAGGTGTACAGCTCAACAAGTTGCAAGGACATGCTACTTAGTGTGTAGGGTTTCATACAGGATTCTTTGCTGGAGGGGGGAGACAAATAGTGAACAGACACACGCCAAATACGCAGCATGTACAGTACATGTATGGTCTTCTATGGGCAGGGGGGGGGGGGTCTAAAAATATTTGAAAAAATAGATGCCTAGAAGCGTATTGGACTTTGGCTGCTAGTCCACTACCAAACACTTGTGTTCAAATCAATGGAATTTTTTACTAAATTCTTGGGGGTGGAGATCCTAGTGTACTGCCCTCTATACAAAACCCGAGTGTAATTTGTAAGTGATAACTGCTTATGAGCTGCCCAGTTGTGAGTACAACAGCAAATAATATTGTGGTGCCTGAGAACACTTGTGTTCAAATCAATGGAATTATGACATTAAGAAGAGAGAGCTATATTGGAGCAGAAAGTTGAAGTATTGAAATCCACCAATGGTTAGCATAGTTTGAGGTGTGCTCAGAGAGCAGAAATTAGGCAGGAAAGACTAAGGAAACTGAAGAATATCTGAGGCTCTTAGTAATTGATGAAGATCCCTTCAAAGAATGATGAGAAGGTTTGAAACAATCACAGTGGGTTCACTCTGTTCACCTTCTTTCAGCCCTATTTAAACTAGGGCAGTCACACTTTGCTTTCTCTACTCCAGCAGCTCACGCTGACACTAATGTGGCTTTGCATGGCTATCACTGTCTGGATAGAACATGGGCTATTTACGTATCAATATAGTATAGGCTCTTAGTAGTAGGCCAAGTGTTGTATCTCAACAGTGCAGGTTGCATGAGTTTATGAGCCTATACATGATATGTACGTACATACATGTAGTTGTCAATACACAATTTCTATACATGTAATAGGCTAATCATTTTAGGATACAATAATATATATATATAGCATTGCAAGTAATATGCTGCAGTTTGCCTTCTGCATGATATGTACGGACATACATGTTACAGTTGGAATTGGCTGGGTCCTACTGGCAAGTGCTACTAGCGGGTTTAGTGGCTATATAAAGCTTGCCTACTGCTCCTCTGCCAAGGGGGCTCCAGTAGCTCAATTGGTAAGAGCATCTGACTAGTATTCAGAAGGTCCTGGGTTCAATCCCCAGCTGGGTCCCAATTTTTATGTGTAATAAGCTAATCAATTTAGGATACAGTAATATAATTATAGCAAGTAGTATGCTGCAGTTTGCCTTCTGCAGCATTAATTGCATCGCACACTATGTGCTATCTCATACTGTGATGTGCTATAATCAAAGTATTCCCAAGTATTACACAGAGGGACTAATCATGGACACATCTTGACTCAGCCGCTGACTCATTACTGTACACGCTAGGATGTCCTGATCATTAAAGCCATCCATAGAACTAACAGTTGCTGGCCAAATCATCACTAGATCCAATCCATCCTAATAACATGGAATCATCATTGGTCAAAACAGAGAAGCAGCCCAGAAGACTCCTACCTGTGTACGTACCTCCAAGTGAACATGGCCAAATACAACATGTACTAGCATATCTTTGCATGGTGGAAAACCTGACTCCTTGATTACTACACAAGAACGTGTCCTACTTTCCAAAAGAGAAAAGGTGCTGGATCCCATAACACCTTCAACGGAAAGTGAAATAGAATTCAAAAGGGAAGTTAAGCATTCATTGAATGCAGATATGCCTTTACAGACAAGGAAGAGGAACTGCTGTGGAGTTCCACAATTTATCGCATGGGCTATAACTGGTACTATTACAATAAGTTGGGTGAAATGCACTGTGCAAATACCATAGATTAATCATAATATTATAGGCAAACATGTTATCTGCATGACATGCAGTGCACAAAATCAACTCAGTATACATACCTTAAACCGATGGCTTGACTGTGACTGAGCTGGAGGGTTCTTCCTATAGGAAAACAGTAATTGTTCTGCAGGATTCACAATCTTTCTCTAAGTAATACAAAATGGACAAGCTAGCTTGCTGTATGTGCCTGTATTTAGCCAACAAGTGGAATACATGTACTGGTAGGCTGGCGAGTTACGATAATCCTGTTTCGCAACTTACAGCTGCTAACAAGTCGGATAATTGTAGCTTCGTGATTCCAGTCTCAACTGCTAGCTTCAATTTCTTCGCACCAACACATACTTGACAAAAGTGGAGACTGGAAATGAGGTTACTTTCGCTATATTTTTTTAGCTCTTGGCCTGACCTGGTACTTAGCAGAGACTTGGGAGTTTAGCAGATCTTACTTTTAACAGTTGTGGTACAGCAATATGCAAGTGTGGATGTTATGTATACACACCCATTTTACCTTAGACATGCATATACGTATGTATGCGCATACCTTTTGCAACTTTTAGCACTTCTTTTGTGTGGAGAATATCTCACTCCAAGAGGAGTCACTGTGTGGCTTCTGTGCTTCTTTAGTCCAGGAGCTGATCTGCTACCCTGCACTACTTGCAAAATGCGCTCGGCTTCAACTTCAAGCCACACATAGCTCTGCGAGAAAAAGAAATAGTCCGGCACTTACTAGATAATTGTTTTATACTTGCAGTGGAGTACTATAATGTATTATGTATGTAAATCCAATCAATAGTTACTGTAGATGAGCTTTTAAATTAAACATAATGTGAACATAAATGTGTAGCAGGGGTGTAAGAATGGCCTTTGATAGAGCTAGCCAGATCACCTAAAGCTATTCTTTTCACTTGCACAAAATATTACAGAGGAGAAAGGTCAATAGGACTGAACATATCCCAAGAGTAGATGCTGTAGTTACGTTCCTAATTGAACATGAAGGATGGTAAGCTGGTTCGGCTGCCGCAGTCAGTGAAAGATTTGATGAAGCGTTAAGTTAAATTATCAAAGCGTTAAGTAATTTTCAAGCTGAACTTGACAATTGAATTGTTACTATGTATTGTTTTATCAATTTTGTTTCATTGTATTGTTGCAATAGATTCTGCACTTATTGCACTATAACATTAACATAAACTATTTAAAGAAATTTAAAAATCGTTTTCCAAACATGCTAATTGGAATTTCCTCACAGGAATTGGAAGTGGTGCAATGTGATTTACGCTTCATTTGCTGTAGGTTGTTGGTCTTCTCAGCACTTGTTTCAATTCTTTCATGAAGACAACATCCAAGTGTATGGCACTACAATGAGCATGCCACTAGAACGATATGTTGTATATGTACTGCAAACCTCATCTTTATCTCTCACACTTGCAACATTAACAGACAGTTGCTCACAGATGGAGTCTACCACATAATCATCTGGGCAGAAATAAAGGCAGACTAAAAGCTGCTTTGAAAATACATTGATACTAAACACAGCAGTAAAATCCCCAGAAAGTAGTTAAAGCTGCAGTTTCAGACACCGAGATAGTGTAATGGCCTGCATGGTTCTAGTTTAAAACTGTGGCCTTGCACGCTCAGGTGCAATATCATAGTAGAATATGGGAAAGCTGCTGCTCCTTTGTAAGAGAGACAAGAACATCAGTATAAACTTTGTACAATGTACAATTCAAATTGGGAACCGGTACAATACGAACATTATGTATGGCTTATTACATTCATCACTGTGGAAAACAGCTAAGTTATCAAAATGTTTGCATTTCTGTAAATAATTCACGATATTCAGCTACGTAAGCCTTGCTCTTAGTCTCAACTTACTTTGCATATACGTAGTACAACACACTACATACTACGTATGTGCAAAAAGCTGGGGAGTGGAGACGAGAATGAGGCTATAGCTAACTACATATAGCACACACACACACACACACACCTCTACATACCAGTCATGGGGTTTGCTCTCAGGTCAAGCACTATGAGACATGTGTTCACTTTCAGTACTTCCAGAAGACTGACTGCCCCACCAGTAGTGACACCACAGGACTGGATGTCTATGGCTGGGAGTTACAGAAGTAATTGTACCATCATTACAGGCATAACTGTACTGAATTTACAATCCTGTACGTAAATTACACAAGTGACTGTATAAGATATGATTGGAACTACAATGTATGAATGTGCACACTGTACGTAAATGTTTTTTTCCACCTCACTGCTTCCCAAAGAGCTTGACTTCTTCATTTGGACTGCCACATTAAATAGATGATAATTATTCTACGACTCCCCACGTCCAGATGAAACCATAGAGAAGGTTGGAAGAAGCTAACCCACATGTACGTACATACCTCTGAGGCACACATCATCTCTGAGTGCTTCCGCAAACTCCTGTGCACCTTTATCACCAATGTCAACGTTGAGATTTAGTGTAACTCTGTGCAGACCTGGTATCTTTTCCAGTTTGAGCTTTTATGATCGGAGGCTTCACTTTGTCTGTGCAGGCAATGTTGCTGCAGAAATAGTAAAGGTGTAGTAAATAAATGTAGCCTCATACTCGGATAGACCTATTACCACCGTAGTAATGTAACTGAGATGTATATCAGTACATATATGTATATACAATCTCATTACTACGTAGCTACACGCAAGAAGTTCCTTCCTTCATTACAGCAAGGCTTCTTAGGCTTCTCTCCAGTTCAATTCAGTGACAGCTTTAGTCCTTGTTTTGTAAGGCATGGTACCATACACAGGAAGAGCAACTAAAATGTGACTTCCAATCTTTAAAAGCCACTCTGGATACCTGTCTGCCAATCCCCCTTGAACAGATCTATCATGAAGTCATTCCGTTATATATCAGTATATGCAGTGATGTATATACTGCAAAGCACAAGCTTAATTAGTGTGATCATAGATAGTAGAGTAGAAGGATTTCCTGTCCTTCTACTCTACTATCTATGGTGTGATTAAAAGTATCTATTATAAACATACCTACACAGCAGTCAATCAACTGGAAGCTTTCTGCTTATGCTGTACACAAAGCTGCCCTGTGCAAATGTACATCTATCCTCGCTCCCAGGCCCTCACTTCATTTGGTTGCATGAAGGCTAGCATAATATACTTGTAAAAAGTCACTGGATTAATGGAGGTACTGTCTAACTACATGTACTGGTGTACTGACCACTATTTACAGTATTATAGATAAAAGGTCTAATTACATACCAATGCTTCTCACAGTTGGGCAAAGTCTTTCCTCCCATTTGACTATGAAGGCAACAGTATGCAGTGCCTTGTTGATCTGTAAAGCAGTCAGAACTGGGTGCCAGTCGTTTCTCTTAGCCTTGTAGACCCGACAACTCAGCACTCCTTCCTTGGCTCCACTGCGTATACTGGCTATAGGACACGTGTCCTCCAGGGCACACAGGCTTTCATAGTAAGCTACAAAGTCTTCAGCTCCTCACTCATGAATGCGAACAGCCTCCATCTATGGTGGAAATAGCAACTTCTGATATAGAGGTATTAGCTCTACTGTACCATGCACAAGCTGCTCTGAATATAGTTAACTCCCTATAGCTACATGAACGCATATTACATTTATTTCTTTCTGGTAGGTTTAGATTGTAGTTGCATTGTCTTGTAAGTACATGTAATCTGCTGTTTCAATGGATTATGAAAGCAGTTCAAGCACCTATTCCACAACATATATGTGAATAAGAAGGTGCTTTGCACTCATTTTGATAAAAAAATTAGGCCAAAAATTAAATGTAGTTGTTCCAAGTCTGTACTAAAATGACAGTAGAAGAAATGGTGGGACTAAGATCTTTATTTAATGTGACAATATAAAGCCCCTCAGAAGGTTATAAACAGAATGTTTTAAACAGACAAGTATTTCATCAGACATCTTTAGTGACATACTCTATGAATTTGTGTGCAACATGTGGCTGTAGGTAAAGTACAAAGATCTCTGCAGGCAGGCTTGGAAAAGATGCTATCAGTGTATTAAAGGTATACAAGGGTCACTAACACCTTCAGGTGCTGAGAGCAGTAAGTGTAGTGTCTGGAGACACTAGCCTTGAGCTGCATATGGGATACGAGTTTAAATCCTGGTTCAGCAAAAACCCAATGAAGGTTTGGAGCAGCTATGGTACAGGGCTGGGTGCTTCCCTCTTGCTGTGGAAACTGGTACATGTACATACGCCATATCAGCTTCCTACAGTGTTTCAGATACCATTTTTATAACCCAATTTGGTATCTTTCATGGCTGATTAAGAATTCCAGTACACTAATTAAATGCTGCAGCTACAAGTATAGGCAAATCAGGATTCTAGAGGTCTGGCAAACAAAGTTAGGATTGTCTCTATGATATTATAGAATCTGTAGGTGAAGGCTACACCAACATGTGGACAGCAAAAGTGAACAAGATCGCTCTAAAGTCAGTAGGCATTGTTTGCCCGAGTGCACTTCTCCGAGTGAATCAGGCAAACAAACCAATCATTTTGTAATGATCATCAACCTTTGTACTCTCCTAACACTTAGTGTCTTTGGCTATCCATGGTATTTTGCTCTAGGTGGATAAACCATTGTGGAATAATTTATTGAGTCATACAAGTTTCAGTTGTAATGGTTTACAGTTGCTGATGATGTTGCTGCTGATACTTTTCCTTATGGACACCGTAAAGCTTCCCTACTAGAGTCTACACTCACCAAATATGCAGCATGTGCAGTCAGTCAAGAAAGCCACACCTCTTCGCAGTCGCATGCACTGCAGCAACGCAAGACCGTACTAGCGTGAGACTCTACACAAACGCTTAGCATGCACGTGAGAACCCAGCTCCTCCTGCGTAACACATTTTACGCAATTAAAATCAGATGATCTGGAGTGCGCCACTGCTTTCAAGGCAGTTCATGGATTATAATTTAATGCAATACCGTAAGCGATCCCCAAGTTGGTAGAAGTTGGAGCTAGCTAGACTAACGTGCTACCATAGATAGTAGAAGTTATCTATGGTGCTACGTACCTTGACTCTGGTTGCTGTAGTTTGCAGCAGAGATGCTAATAATACCTTTGTTTGCAGCTTTAGTCAAACTCCCTTCCCCGCCCCCCAAAAGAAAAAAAAAACAAACAAAAACAAAGACCCGGCAATGATAAGTGAGACTTCGACCTGTTCGTGTCTACTGCCATACCTCTCATTTCATGTATTATAGGAATCGAGAACGCGGCAAGGAACCGCCAGCTAGCTAAGGAACCACGAAGTATTAAATGCGGGGGCGGGCACGCTACGATATGCGCCGCGCGCGTCAACGCTTTTCGCGCCAGCTCACGCAGCTCTTGACTGCGTAAGAAAGTTGAACTCTCTCGAATTAAAGTGCGGAATAATGAAGTCTCTATTCAAGGAACAGGGAGGTTATAGGTATTATCAAATAATTTGTAGCAAGACCTGACAGTTCCCAATTTATGCCCCACCAGGTAGTTTCACGAGTTCACATGAAACAGTAATTGATTGTAGGTATCTATCAATAAATAAGAGTAAAATGGAAGCGGTAACATACAACAAAGATTATAGAAGTCTGTCAACATTAAGGATTCTGAAGCATCTTGAAGAGGAGTATATATATCGTTATAAGGCCAAACAAACTTTCATCACAGCCTCTAGTTTACAGGGAGAATGGAGAGGAACCAAATTCCCAATTTCATTTCCACCTCTAATTAATTGTACACATTACTTTTCTTGTGTTTGCCTTTAGTGATTGCTGAAATGAAACATAGGTGGGAGATAATTAGTCACACAGAACACAACTTCAATAAGCAAAGTGGAATGAACCATATCTAAGGAGCAATGTAAGTAACTATGCCTCATATTGACAGCCAACTTTGAGATCAGTGTATTCCTAGCAGAGAGAATTGGGGAAGTTACTGCTTCCCAATTAATTGCCTACTCTGACAGAGTGCACACATTAATCTTCTTTAGAGATAGCAGATATGTGGGAATAAACAAATTATATATGCAGTGCACAATCGTAATATGCTGCTCTAGAAGGAACTGTGTAAAAAACAGCGTAAGTAAAACCGTACTCATGACAGTCTACTTAGAGATCACACAAAGTCAGGCAAGATATTCCTAGCTAATTAGGAATCTGCCAGAGAGAATGGCGAGGAACCAGCTTCCCAATTCCATTCCCTACTCTAATTAATTGTACACGTTACTTTTCTTGTTTTTGCAAAATGTTACTTCAAAGTTTGCAAGCAGAAAACATAAGTGGAAGATAACTAATTTAGTTACACCTAACACAACTTCCATAAGAAGTCGTGGAATGAACCATCTAAAAAGCACTGGAACAACAAACAGAACAAAATGTGAGGAAAAGTAAATAACACAATCTCAGTAAGCTTCTCTAGAAGGAACCATGTAAGGAACCGCACCCCTGACGGCCCACTTTGTGATAACACAAAGCTAATTGAGAATCTGTCTCTTTACTGCAAAGAGACCAACAGCACAGCCTCTAACTACCGGAGAGAATGGAGAGGAATCAGCTTCCAATTCAATATACCCACTCTAATTAATGACACACATTACTTTTTTGTGTGTTCGCACAATGTAACTTTAGAGATTGCAGGCAGGAAACAGGTGGGGGATGATTAGTCTCACAGAACTTGAAGGAATAATCTACGGAGCAAAGTAAGGAACCGTGCCTCATATTGACAGCCAACTTTGAGATCAGTGTATTCCTAGCAGAGAAAATTGGAGCAGTTGCTGCTTCCCAAATAATTGCCTACTCTGGTAAGTGCATGCTTTACTCTCCTCATGTTAACACAATGATTCTTTAGGGAAAGGAGACAGGACAAATGTAAAAAAAGCAAGTTATGCAGTAAACAATTGCAGTAAGCTGCTTTAGAAGGAACCGTAAGGAACCGTACCGCTGACAGCCCACTTTGAGATCACACAAAGTCAGGCAAGGTATTCCTAACTGATTGGAAATCTGTTTCTTTATTGCAAAGATACCAACAGCACAGCTTCTAGCTACCAGAGAGAGCGGAAAGGTACCAGCTTCGCAATTTCATTCTCCACTCTAATTAATTGTACACATTACTTTTCTTGTGATGGCAAAATGTTACTTCAGAGATTGCAGGCAAGAAACCATAGTTAGTACTCTACAATCTATGACGAAACATAGGACGTGGGGGAAATTAGTCACATGCACAGAACACAAATTCGATATGTAACCGTGGAATGAACCATCTAAAAAGCACAGTAGTAACTGTGCCTCATATTGACAAGAAAGATTATAGACGACTGCCAACATTAAGGAGAAGCATCTAGAAGAGGAGTATATCGTTATAAGGCTAAACAAACTTCTATCACAGCCTCTAGCTGCCAGGGAGAATGGAGAGGTACCAAATTTCCAATTTCATTTTCAACTCTAATTAATTGTACACATTACTGTTCTTGTGTTTGCCTTTAGTGATTGCTGAAATGAAACATAGGTGGGAGATAATTAGTCACACAGAACACAACTTCAATAGGCAAAGTGGAATGAACCATCAATAAGCAACCGTTGAAGGAACGTCTAAGGATCAAAGTAAGGAATCGTTGTCACAGTAAATTTGATCGCTCGGAAATTCGATCGCGGCGATCGCGACAGAATTTACTAGGAAATACTATCGCCGAGCGATTCAATTTACTAGGAAATACGGTAGCGCCTAGGAAATATTATCGCACGCTAGCTTTGCACCTTCCCAGCACTCAGCGTAGCTACATGGCATAGTCTCGTGGATTTTGATCTATGTTCAAACGTTCCCAGGCCACAATCAGGGCTTACCCCCGCTTTCCTTGCGGGCTGGGAAAGACTAATGTAACCGCAGGGTACTGGCTGCCAAATTCGAGACTCCATACTAGTATAGTAGCCTGCTGGGTTATCCAGCGCTCAGGAAGTCTCTACTCTTCATGTTTTGCTGACTGCTGACTCATAATGCGATGTGCATGAATAAAGTGTACATGTTGTATACAGAAAACTTATGTTACAGTGCTGGTACGCATGACGGGTGTGAAAAACCATTACTGCTTAAATACAGCTTCTGGTATTTTTGCACAGGATTCGTGAAACCATTTTCCACACTTGCTGCACATGCGTTCTTCTCCATCGTCTGGCAGCCAGCATGAACAGTAACGCCCACATTCTCACTTCCGATGGGCGTTCCTGCTCGGATCGTCTGGGGCGGGAATGGTTCCAGCTTTCCGTCCTTTAAGAAGCATACTCTTAGTTTAGCTTGGTCATACCTAAGTACATGGTCTACGTTATTGTACACACATTCGTAGGCATACAGCAGATCTAGAGCTCAGCCTGTCCAGGTAGCTAGAGTGCGATAATATTTCCTAGGCGCTACCCTATTTCCTAGTACTAGTAAATTGAATCGCTCAGCGATAGTATTTCCTAGTAAATTCTGTCGCCGCGATCGAATTTCCGAGCGATCCAATTTACTGTGACACCGTGTCTTGTACTGACAGCCAACTTTGAGATCAGTGCATATTCCTAGCAGAGAGAATTGGAGCCGTACCTCACATTTCATGTATTATTGGTATCGAGAACGCGACAATGAACCGACAGCTAGCTAAGAAAAAGGAACCACGAAGTAAATAAATGCGGGGGCGGGGCACGCTACGATATGCGCCGCGCGCGTCAATGCTTTTCGCGCCAGCTCACGCAGCTCTTGACTGCGCAAGAGAGTTGAACTCTCTAGAATTAAAGTACTACTACAGAAGAATGGAGTCTCTATTCAAGGAACAGGGAGGTTATAGGTATTATCAAATAATTTGTAGCAAGACCTGACAGTTCCCAATTTATACCCCATGCACCTAGCAGTTTCACGAGTTCACATGAAACAGTAATTGATTGTAGGTATCTATCAATGGATGCATGTAAAGAACTTTGAGATTGTACTTCTGTAAAATGGAAGCGGCAACATACAAGAAAGATTATAGACGTCTGTTAACATTAAGAATTCTGAAGCATCTTGAAGAGGAGTACATATATCGTTATACCACATTACATCACATCCAAGGTGCTTGATTGGAGCAGAAGAGGAGTATAAAGGGTCATATACTACGTACATTTATGTTTTCATCTTTTAATATACTGCTTTCATGCAGTTTTTATGTATTATGACATCGTAAATAACTGCTGCCTCTGGGAATGCTAGCCCAGCGTTTCTAGGTACCTACTCCACCCGATTGGTCAAATGTTGTATAAGCCGGATATACCACGCCTAGGCAAGAAGCGATTGGCCGCCTGTGTATATGTATAGGATATACTCGAAGTATAAACGCGATTACTCCGCTAGGCTGTTTACCCTCGGCTAAACCGTCTAGCGGAGTATATGTATAGGATATACCGCGTCTACGAGGAGTATAAACGCAGATAAACTCCGCTAGACAGTTTATCCGAGGCGTAGCCGAGGGTAAACCGTCTAGCGGAGTTTATCGCGTTTATACTCCGATTAGGCGTGGTATATCCGGCTTATATCACAGGCGGCCAATCGCTTCTTGCCGTTTGTCATCGCCATAGTTACCATTCAGTAGTATTCATTTATTACGTAAACAAAAACACGTCAACGAACATGAAAACACGCATGGAAAACATGAAAACAAAATAGTAGTATAAACACCTTTATACTTCTCTCTGTAGCCAATGAATTTCTCCAAAAGTGATGTAATGTGATATAACTGCGTTTACACTCCTCGTAGACGTGGTATATCCTATACTTATAAGGCTAAACAAACTTTCATCACAGCCTCTAGCTACCAGGGGGAATAGAGAGGAACCAAATTCCCAATTTTATTTCCACCTCTAATTAATTGTACACATTACTTTTCTTGTCTTTGCCTTTAGTGATTGCTGAAATGAAACATAGGTGGGAGATAATTAGTCACACAGAACACTACTTCAACAAGCAAAGTGGAGCAGCCACAGCCCACTTTGAGATAGCACTTCAATAGTCGTGACAAATGGTTTTATTCCAAATTTAATGTGTTGGTTTTAATACATCATGTTGGCCATAGGTTTTGTAACCTGGTAACACAAAGACAAGTAAGGTATTCCTAGCTAATTGAGAATCTGTCTCTTTACTGCAAAAATACCGACAGCACAGCCTCTAGCTACCAGAGAGAATGGAGAGGAATCAGCTTCCAATTTAATATCCCACTCTAATTAATGGCACACATTACTTTTTTGTGTTCGCGCAATGTAACTGTAGAGATTGCACTCATGTTAACACAATGATTCTTTAGGGAAAGTAGACTGGATAAAATGTAAGAACAAGCAAGTTATACAGTAAACAATCGCAGTAAGCTGTTTTAGAAGGAACCGCATAAGGTACCGTACCCTGACAGCCCGCTTTGAAATCACACAAAGTCAGGCAAGGTATTCCTAGCTAATTGGGAATCTGTTTCTTTATTGCAAAGATACCAACAGCACAGCTTCTAGCTACCAGAGAGAATGGAGAGGAACCAGATTCCCAATTTCATCCCCCACTCTAATAAATTGTACACATTACTTTTCTTGTGATTGCAAAATGTTACTTCAGGAATTGCAGGTACGAAACATAGGATGTGGGGAAAAATTAGTCACACAGAACACAACTTCAATATAAAACCGTGGAATTAACCATCTAAAAAGCACTGTAGTAATCGTGCCTCATATTGACAAGAAAAATTATAGACGACTGTCAACATTAATGAGAAGCATCTTGAGGAGGAGTAGATCGTTATAAGGCTAAACAAACTTTCATTACAGCCTCTAGCTACCAGGGAGAATGGAGAGGAACCAAATTCCCAAATTCATTTCCAACTCTAATTAATTGTACACATTACCTTTCTTGTGTTTGCCATTAGTGATTGCTAAAATGAAACATAGGTGGGAGATAATTAGTCACACAGAACACAACTTCAATAAGCAAAGTGGAATGAGCCACTAATAATCAACCGTTGAAGAAACGTCTAATAAGGAACCGTGTCTTGTACTGATAGCCAACTTTGAGATCAGTGTATTCCTAGCAGAGAGAATTGGAGCAGTTAGTGCTTCCCAAATAATTGCCTACTCTGGTAAGTGCATACTTTACTCTCCACATGTGAACACAATGATTCTTTAGGGAAAGAAGACAGGATAAAAATGTGAAAACAAACCAAATTATATGCAGTACAAAATCGTAATACGCTGCTCTAGATGGAACCGTGTAAGGAACCAAGTCAGGAACACTACCCCTGACAGCCCACTTTGAGATAGCACTTCAATACCTGAAGAAGGGTGGACACCAAAAGCTACAACCTCTCACTACTAGAGAGAATTGGAGCAGCTACTGCTTCCTAATTTCATCCCCGCCCTACATCTATTACTTTTCATATGTTCTCACAATGATCTGCTAGAGATATTCGGTACAAACAATAGGTCGTAAACAACTAGTAAATTAATATGGTATACAACATCAGCAAGCAACTCTAGAAAGAACCGTGTAAGGATTCGTACCACTAAGAGCCCACTCCGTGAAATATTGTATTTTAAGAATTGAAGTAAGGATATTCCTTTGCACAACTAATAGGAAATCAGTCCTTGCTTTTTGAAGATGCTAAGAGCCACACTCTCTAGCTACCAGGGAGAAAAAATAATTGACTGCTTCCCAAACACATCCCAGCTCTAATTTAGCGTTCATAGTTCTCCTTTAAAAGGCAGCAGACAGAACAAAATGTGAAAATAGACAAACTATGCAGTACCTAATCGCGGCAAGCAGCTCTAGAAGGAATCATGTAAGCAACCATGTACGTACAGTAAAAAAAATGCAGAAAAAGTGGAATTTCTGAAACGTGTTACAAGGAAATTTGACAGAAAATCTGGTATTTCAGGTACAATTTAAGGTAGTATAGGATAGGGCAGAATTTCGTGATTTTAAAGGAAATTCTACCCTATCCTATACTGTCCTGTACCTAAACTGCCAGATTTCCTGTCAAATTTCCCTGTAACGCATTCCACTTTATTTCTGCATGCGCGCGGTACCCCTGACAGCCCACGTTGAGATCATACAAAGTCAGGCAAGGTACGCATTCCTAGCTAATTGGGAATCTGTCTCTGTATTACAGAGATACCAAAAGCCACAGCCTCTAGCTACCAGAGAGAGAGGAAAAGTAACAGCTTCCCCACTCTAAGTAAGCATACGTACACACTCCTTATCTCATGCAGTTAATTCAGAGAGTGAGAAACAATTATGGTCTATGTACTTATATCTCTAGAGATTACTAAGCAACGCATGGTTAAACTCAAATCTTGTAAGAAAATGTCCTACATACTGACAGCCCCCTTTCACATCGCACTAGAAGAATAATTAAACTAAAGGTGGGAATCCGTCTCTGTACTATATAAATACCAAGAGCCACATTTCTGGGATTATAGTTTACACCAGGATAAACAGTCTGAAAATAACCTTGGCTTAGAGGTTGAGTGCTTCTGTATATATGTCTGTTGAACAGGCAACCTTGGTACAATGTCACTGCTTCATAGAAATCCCTCTTTGGTTATAATAGCTACCCTCATTATTGGCCAGGAATATGTATAAGAGCAACCGAAAAGTGATTACTAAGAAATAGCGACATTGTACCTCAGGGTGCCTGCTTGCCGGACATACATCACCCTCTAAGCCTACAGTACAACATTGCTTACTAATGAAAGTCTATAACTATTGTAGCTCACCTATATTTTGTACCTGCATACAATCTCTGAATTAAGTTAAACATTATGCGAGTAAGAAAAGTATGCTATACTAGAGTGTGGAATGAAATTGGGAAGCTGTTACCTCTCCATTTTCTCTGGTAGCTAGAGGCTGTGGCTCTTCACTCTTAGAAATAAAGTGGTCAAAACACACCTATTAAGGTTGGCGGTAGGGTGTCACACAGCACACCAGGTCACCTGTTTTTAGGTTGTGTGTGAGTCTCAGAGTGGGTGAACATTCAATAACTCCTGTTCTGTAAAATTTCATAACATCAATTGTGTTCTGTGTGACTAATATCCCCCCACCTATGTTTTGTGCCTGCAATCTCTGAAGTAACAATGTGCAAACACAAGAAAAGTAATGTTTAATTCAAGTACGATATCTCCGGGTGGGCTGTCAGAAGTATGGTTTCTTACACGGTTCCTTCTACGATTGCTAACTGAAGTGATATGTTTTGCATACTGTCTGTACATGATGGTTGTGTTTACACAAGAAAAGTTATGTGTGTGCTTATCAATTAGAGTGGGGAATTATTTTAGAAGTAGTAACTGCTCCAAGTATCTCTTGTAATTAGTGGTTGCGGCATTATTTGTTGATTCTCACATTTTGTTATGTCATTCTGCTGTCTGTAAGGAACTATTGCATGAACAAAAGTGAAGTAATGTGTACTGTGTGCACATTATCAGCGTGAAGATTAAAATAGGAAGCTGTTACTATTCTTCAGGTACGATTAGTTTAGAGGCTTCACAGTAACCACTTTTCAAGGTTGTGTGTTTTATAAGACTGGCAAATAGGAACCCTTGGGATGTATAGAAATTTCTATACCCTCAAGAACCATACTCTTTCATACCCTTGGAAAATTATGCTATTATGTTTTAAACCAGTCCTAATAGTCAGGAAACAGCTTTGATTTAGAGGTTGAGTACTTTTTAAGTACGGCGAACAGGCTTCCATACTTATGTGAAACAGAATGTACAATTACAGCAAATCCAGTGAACAGGATCCTTGACTGTTTCACAGTACTAAGGGAGCCAGTTCGTTGTATTTACAAAAGTACTCAACATCTAAGCCTGACTATTAGGATTACAGTATTCCATTGTATGACTAATTGGGAATTGGTACTGAACACTTTACATTTTTGAGAGTAGCTACTTGAGAATAATTACTGTCATTTGTGTCACTTGCTGTTGGTTAATTCACAGTAAACGTACACGCATGTCACATATCACTGCTCACTCAGGCTCGCTCCAAGATGCCCTGCATCTCCCTAGTACAGTGTCCAATCGCAGTAAGCAACTTCTGAAGGAACCATGTAAGAAACCATGTATAGAACCCTACCCCTGACAGCCCACTTTGAGATCACACAAAGACAGCGAAGGTATAGTCCTGGCTAATTGGAAATCTGTCTCTGTGCTTCAAAATACCAAAAGCTTCAACTTCTAAAACAAGTGACAATTAGATAAGTGATTGCTACTGCGTTAATATTTAACAAACAATGCAGTGTATGACAGTGGTAAGCAACCCTAGAAGGAACTGTGTAAGGAACCAAGACAAATCATGAAAGCAAGATGACATTTTGGGCATTTCTTAGTCTTGAGAGGGGTATATTCATTACAGAGACAGTGAAAAACAGAATTCTATATGAAGCACTGCTAAATGGTTGGTAGCTCGGCAGAGATTTAGAAATGAAGTGCAGGAGAGTAAAGCAGGAAAGGAACAGAGCAAGCAGCTCAGATCTATCTAGAGTCAGTAGTGATGCTGAGCATGGTTTGGAAGCTCCAGAAGAAAGAGGAGGCAAGATGATTGACGAGGAAGAAATGAGCAAAGAATGGAAAGTCTTTATCTTCATGTACCCAAATAAGCAGAGGGCTTGAAATAAGCTTGCAAAAGTGCCAGTTGACAATCAATAGCACAACAGGAGAGGCCTTGTGCAAATGGACAAATCAGTGCAATCACTAGCTGGTCAAGATCATGACTGCAATGGTAACTATATACACACTTACAGAGACTATGGGAGTGGCCCTCATTCAGTCCATTCAATACCCACACATTAAACCTACAAGGCCTCTGCCCAACTTTTGCTGCGAGAGAGCCTGGGGACAAAGCTACATAAACCAATGGCAGTAGAAACTACATCTACATACCAGTGTGAACAGGCCAAGTGTATTAGCAGCAGCACCAAGCCTGCAATTATCGACTGAATTGCTGTCACAATGTACGCAATGCCTAAGAACAGGTTCCGTCCACCTAGCCAGGAGATCTCAGCAAGGAAGAGAGATTTGGTCCCTTTATATTCACGCACAGGGTAGTCTGCTGTAGGTTAAGGAAACTGGCTGATAACTTTAACTTACACTGTGCAAACAACTTTCAGAGATATACACATACCTGCATATGCACCTTAAGAATCTCAGCTTGAACTGGCTAAGTGATTTATACTAGCTAGATGCATGCTACATAGCTACCACACAGAGAGGAGGCTACATATACATCACCAGCAAATGGCTATCAAGCAAGGAGTCACTTAAATATCTTGTCCACTTCATTATGTACAAGAACTTTAGTAAGCTGTTTTAGCGATGACATCATGCTTCAAGTTAGACTAATATGTGGCAGTCCCATGAACATTATTCTACCAAGATCGTCACTGCATTCAATGTCTTATATTGCTTATTTTCTGTTAATGGGTGGGGCTCAAATGCACAGTGTACATGGAACAACTACTGATGCAACTACACATAACATTTGAGCCCTACCCATAACAGTCATTGTGTTCTCCATTAATGTAGTGACATGATCAAAATATGCAACAGAATATGTTCACTTTCCAACTAGGACCACAGTCATACATGCTAGCCTTCATCCCATGCCTCAACCCAGTTTTAGTCACTTGCAGTATGAAATGTGGGAAGCTTAGGAACGAGGCCACGTACAATGTATAGACGACTACCGGTATTGCATTAATATGAAGGATACTGTAAGTGAGAAAGATGGAGTAGTTTCCTGAAGGGAGATTAATATCAGCGGAACCATTCTCTTGCAGTCGGCCATACAGTTTGCGGAATTTGGAAATGCTGACACACGAAACCAAACAATAAAGCTCTCGTTCTCCAGTCCCCCAGGAATTTCTGAGAGATCATACGGCCAGTTGGGGGGCATGGTGGTGTCAACAAGATCCTCAGGGCTGACCTCAGGGGCGCCGTTTGGGTTTTGGAAGCGAACACTACAGTCAGTATCCCTGGTTCTATTACAGCAGGTCATGTTCTCACCCGTATCACGATTCATGAACATATCAAAGGAGTCTAGAAGGAGAGACAAACACAATAATAATTTACACAGCCCACATACTTAAACTCAGACGTCTACATGAACAAGGACAAACTACACACATGTGTGTTCAGGAATTTTACTATGCACGCACGATCCACTCTAATCACTACATTGGAGTGCACAAAACATTGTGACTGTTCGCATTTTGCCAGATCTAGAAAAGTATTGTATTAACATTTTAAAAGTGAGATGGGCCATCACTGAAGATGCAATATGGTGAAGCAAAAGTCATATATGTACATGTAGATATCTAGTAATCCATCAAAACCAAAATCTGCATTTGGCGTTAGAAATTTCTTTGGAAGGTTCGCTCCCACTATATTTGCTAGTAGACTCAGAGAGTCCATGCACTGTTTATAGTGGAAATTCCACTCCAATTCTGTGCATAAATTACACAAGTGACTGTACAAGATATGAATGGATCTACAATGTATGAGTGTACACACTGTACGTATATGTTTTTTTTTCAACCTCACTGCTTTCCCAAAGAGCTTGACTTCTTTATTTGGACTGCCACATTAAATAGATGATAATTATTCTACAACTCCCCACATCCAGATGAAATCATAGAGAAGGTTGGAAGAAGCTAACCCACATGTACGTACATACCTCTGAGGCACACATCATCTCTGAGTGCTTCTGCAAACTCTTGTGCACCTTTATCACCAATGTCAACGTTGAAGTTTAGTGTAACTCTGCGCAGACCTGGTATCTTTTCCAGTTTGAGCTTTTATGATCGGAGGCTTCACTTTGTCTGTGCAGGCAATGTTGCTGCAGAAATAGTAAAGGTGTAGTAAATAAATGTAGCCTCATACCCGGATAGACCTATTACCACCGTAGTAATGTAACTGAGATGTATATCAGAACATATATGTATATACAATCTCATTACTACGTAGCTACACACAAGTTCCTTCCTTCATTACAGCAAGGCTTCTTAGGCTTCTCTCCAGTTCAATTCAGTGACAGCTTTAGTCCTTGTTTTGTAAGGCATGGTACCATACACAGGAAGAGCAACTAAAATGTGACTTCCAATCTTTAAAAGCCACTCTGAATACCTGTCTGCCAATCACGATGACTGAAGTGTTGACGGAACTGTCAGTCTACTTCAGTGAAAACTTTTGTTTCGTTAGAAAGAGAAAGGAATCTATTCTAAATCAAAGCAACAACACCTCTAGTGATGTTCGTAAAATTCTAATTGCTAACCATCCTAGAGCGATGGTACAGAAGTAAAGCCTGTTGACTTTTGCCACAGTTAGCAACACTGTTGTCGTGAGTGACATATTGTGCATGCAAATAACATGTAGTTGATATGTATCGCTAGACTACAACCTTGATTAGGACTGCTACTGATGATGCTCCTTGGGATGACAGGCTGCACGCAGTGAGATCCAGCCACTCCAGAGAATAAGAGTTCTTCACCGCACTGCAGATGACTGCATAGTAAGGGAGTATATTATATATCAGCATCAGTATGAATCTTACGTACGTGCACTTTTGGCATGCTTAGAATGGTACCCACAACCGGTGTGGTCTGTACTGGCTCAGGTATGTATATGATAATTACGTAAGGAGGTGGGAATTAGAGAGCTCGATTGTAATGCATGTACATGCATTGGATTAAGTAACTTGGTATTACAATGTAAGCTATCATCAGCCACACTTCAGTAATCTACAATGCTTGTGATTAAGAGAAATACAGTAGTTTGGTCTGTTTGAGCAACACTTCATGTTCTGTCAACTAATAGAGCTCACCTTCAGCAGCCTTGTTCCCGATCTCAGATCCCTTCAGTGAAAGATGCACCAAGGATGTAGTTTTCAGCAATCCCTAAACATGGAGGCTGGAAGATGGCCACACCAGGATTACTTCCTGGAAAACATAATTCAATTTTAATATGGTGCGGACTACAAGCGCTATTTAAGTATATGATCGAGTGGTTCCAGTGGGGTTGGTACCTAAATGAGTTCCCTCAACAGTGAATCAGGCATCACCGCCCAATACTACCATAGTCTCATGCCCAGCCACATGTTAGAAAGGTGGGTGTGGCACACTGTATAATCAAAGTTGGTTTAAAAATACGTCAGCAGTCCCAGAACTGGACCGGCAATGCGAAGTGGATATCACAGTTGCATCTATGTTGTAGCCTTGTTCCCAGCCACCAGCTCTTGCAAAAATAAATGGGAGAAGTAACTTTTCCCGTTTATTTTCCTGAGTGCACGTGGGAGGAGCCTGGAAACGAGGCCATTCATGTCGCTGAACTTCCCATGGTTAGGTGGGTACGAAGTGGCTGCTGCAATTGTGATATCCGCTTGGTGATGTAATACTACAATCAGCCAATTGCACTGCCGGTCCAGATCTGGGATTGCTGACGTATGGCTAACCCAAATTTCAATACACAGGGGGCGCCAGTCCCACTTTTTTAACGTGGGGGCTGGGCACGAGACTACCACTACTATGGCCTACTGCAACTGTGATATCTGTTTGGTGATGAAATATTCAATGCCGGTCCAGAACTGTGGCCACTGATGATGCAATGCTGCCGCAACTTTGAATATACAGGGCGTAACGTAGGACTGGGCACAAGACAAATAATGCCAGGGCTAGCTAGACATGTGGCAATAATGAAAAACCCAATTGCAATGTAGAGTCTCAGAAATAATGTTTTCACTCCACAATGTGACAGTTAAGGGATGGCCATACGTGCAAACTACATGTATACACTGTCCAAGCTAAACTACGTACAAAAGCACATGACTATACTAGATAAAGACAAGGACTAGAATATTTTGGCAACGTTATTGTAATTTCAGATTCATGATACACGCAATTAATATATACTAACATGTAGTAGCCAGTAGTGGCTGTACACACTGTGCATACTATCAAATGTAATGGATATGCCCCCCACACTGTTTAGACTAGAAAATGCACAATTTAGATTTGTGGTACTGTAGATACAAAGCTGCCTTCACATCTACATGTACGTACATCATCTACTACGCTAATTGCATTTACCTGTGCTAAACACTTGCAGTCTTTCAGGTGTAGGTGAACACCTTCAAACACGAGAGATTTCAGAGCACTTGAGGCACACAAGCACCCTTGAACAGATCTATCATAAAGTCATTCCATTATATATATCAGTATATGCAGTGCTGTATATACTGCAAAGCACAAGCTTAATTACTGTGATCATAGATAGTAGAGTAGGAGGAGTTCCTGTCCTTCTACTCTACTATCTATGGTGCGATAAAAAGTATCTTAAGGTTCAAAACTGCATTGATTATTAACTTAAGATCAATGCACTAACTTTAATGCAGCTAGAGCTACCGTACCAGTTGTCTAATGAGGGCTCTATCCTACTATTAACATGGTACACATATACCATTAACACCATCAACTGCAGGTACGTACTCGGCAATGCTGTACACTGTATTTCTATCAGGCACACCACGTCTCAAATGTGGAACAGCAGCAACTCTTTGGTACTTCACACCATCTGCAGAACAAAGAGAAGCGATATTTGCTAGTTATAGCTGACAGTAGTCTAAGACTAGTGTTTCTTTGTGCATAGATTCACTATTATAAACATACCTACACAGCAGTCAATCAACTGGAAGCTTTCTGCTTATGCTGTACACAAAGCTGCCCTGTGCAAATGTACATCTATCCTCGCTCCCAGGCCCTCACTTCATTTGGTTGCATGAAGGCTAGCATAATATACTTGTAAAAAGTCACTGGATTAATGGAGGTACTGTCTAACTACATGTATTGGTGTACTGACCACTATTTACAGTATTATAGATAAAAGGTCTAATTACATACCAATGCTTCTCACAGTTGGGTAAAGTCTTTCCTCCCATTTGTCTATGAAGGCAACAGTATGCAGTGCCTTGTTGATCTGTAAAGCAGTCAGAACTGGGTGCCAGTCGTTTCTCTTAGCCTTGTAGACCCGACAACTCAGCACTCCTTCCTTGGCTCCACTGCGTATACTGGCTATAGGACACGTGTCTTCCAGGGCACACAGGCTTTCATAGTAAGCTACAAAGTCTTCAGCTCCTCGCTCATGAATGCGAACAGCCTCCATCTATGGTGGAAATAGCAACTTCTGATATAGAGGTATTAGCTATACCGTACCATGAACAAGCTGCTCTGAATATAGTTAACTCCCTATAGCTACATGAACGCATACTACATTTATTTCTTTCTGGTAGGTTTAGATTGTAGTTGCATTGTCTAGTAAGTACATGTAATCTGCTGTTTCAATGGATTATGAAAGCAGTTCAAGCACCTATTCCACAACATATATGTGAATAAGAAGGTGCTTTGCACTCATTTTGATAAAAAAATTAGGCCAAAAATTAAATGTAGTTGTTCCAAGTCTGTACTAAAATGACAGTAGAAGAAATGGTGGGACTAAGATCTTTATTTAATGTGACAATATAAAGCCCCTCAGAAGGTTATAAACAGAATGTTATTCAAGTATTCCATCAGACATCTTTAGTGACATACTCTATGAATTTGTGTGCAACATGTGGCCGTAGGTAAAGTACAAAGATCTCTGCAGGCAGGCTTGAAAAAGATGCTATCAGTGTATTAAAGGTATACAAGGGTCACCAACACCTTCAGGTGCTGGGAGCAGTAAGTGTAGCGTCTGGAGACACTAGCCTTGAGCTGCATATGGGACACGAGTTCAAATCCTGGTTCAGCAAAAACCCAATGAAGGTTTGGAGCAGCTATGGTACAGGGCTGGGTGCTTCCCTCTTGCTGTGGAAACTGGTACATGTACATACGCCATATCAGCTTCCCACAGTGTTTCAGATACCATTTTTATAACCCAATTTGGTATCTTTCATGGCTGATTAAGCATTTCAGTACACTAATTAAATGCTGCAGCTACAAGTATAGGCAAATCAGGATTCTAGAGGTCTGGCAAACAAAGAAAGTTAGGATTGTCTCTATGATATTATAGAATCTGTAGGTGAAGGCTACACCAACATGTGGACAGCAAAAGTAACAAGATCGCTCTAAAGTCAGTAGGCATTGTTTGCCCGAGTGCACTTCTCCGAGTGAATCAGGCCAATCATTTTGTAATGATTATCAACCTTTGTACTCTCCTAACACTAAGTGTCTTTGGCTCCATGGTATTTTGCTCTAGGTGGATAAACCATTGTGGAATAATTTATTGAGTCATACAAGTTTCAGTTGTAATGGTTTACAGTTGCTGATGATGTTGCTGCTGATACTTTTCCTTATGGACACCGTAAAGCTTCCCTACTAGAGTCTACACTCACCAAATATGCAGCATGTGCAGTCAGTCAAGAAAGCCACACCTCTTCGCAGTCGCATGCACTGCAGCAACGCAAGACCGTACTAGCGTGAGACTCTACACAAACGCTTAGCATGCACGTGAGAACCCAGCTCCTCCTGCGTAACACATTTTACGCAATTAAAATCAGATGATCTGGAGTGCGCAACTGCTTTCAAGTTATCTATGGTGCTACGTACCTTGACTCTGGTTGCTGTAGTTTGCAGCAGAGATGCTAATAATACCTTTGTTTGCAGCTTTAGTCAAACTCCCTTCCCCGCCCCCCAAAAGAAAAAAAAAACAAACAAAAACAAAGACCCAGCAATGATAAGTGAGACTTCGACCTGTTCGTGTCTACTGCCATACCTCTCATTTCATGTATTATAGGAATCGAGAACGCGGCAAGGAACCGCCAGCTAGCTAAGGAACTACGAAGTATTAAATGCGGGGGCGGGCACGCTACGATATGCGCCGCGCGCGTCAATGCTTTTCGCGCCAGCTCACGCAGCTCTTGACTGCGTAAGAAAGTTGAACTCTCTAGAATTAAAGTGCGGAATAATGAAGTCTCTATTCAAGGAACAGGGAGGTTATAGGTATTATCAAATAATTTGTAGCAAGACCTGACAGTTCCCAATTTATGCCCCACCAGGTAGTTTCACGAGTTCACATGAAACAGTAATTGATTGTAGGTATCTATCAATAAATAAGAGTAAAATGGAAGCGGTAACATACAACAAAGATTATAGAAGTCTGTCAACATTAAGGATTCTGAAGCATCTTGAAGAGGAGTATATATATCGTTATAAGGCCAAACAAACTTTCATCACAGCCTCTAGCTACCAGGGGGAATAGAGATGAACCAAATTCCCAATTTCATTTCCACCTCTAATTAATTGTACACATTACTTTTCTTGTGTTTGCCTTTAGTGATTGCTGAAATGAAACATAGGTGGGAGATAATTAGTCACACAGAACACAACTTCAATAAGCAAAGTGGAATGAACCATATCTAAGGAGCAATGTAAGTAACTATGCCTCATATTGACAGCCAACTTTGAGATCAGTGTATTCCTAGCAGAGAGAATTGGGGAAGTTACTGCTTCCCAATTAATTGCCTACTCTGACAGAGTGCACACATTAATCTTCTTTAGAGATAGCAGATATGTGGGAATAAACAAATTATATGCAGTGCACAATCGTAATATGCTGCTCTAGAAGGAACTGTGTAAAAAACAGCGTAAGTAAAACCGTACCCATGACAGTCTACTTAGAGATCGCACAAAGTCAGGCAAGATATTCCTAGCTAATTAGGAATCTGCCAGAGAGAATGGAGAGGAACCAGCTTCCCAATTCCATTCCCCACTCTAATTAATTGTACACGTTACTTTTCTTGTTTTTGCAAAATGTTACTTCAAAGTTTGCAAGCAGAAAACATAAGTGGAAGATAACTAATTTAGTTACACCTAACACAACTTCCATAAGAAGTCGTGGAATGAACCATCTAAAAAGCACTGGAACAACAAACAGAACAAAATGTGAGGAAAAGTAAATAACACAATCTCAGTAAGCTTCTCTAGAAGGAACCATGTAAGGAACCGCACCCCTGACGGCCCACTTTGTGATAACACAAAGCTAATTGAGAATCTGTCTCTTTACTGCAAAGAGACCAACAGCACAGCCTCTAACTACCGGAGAGAATGGAGAGGAATCAGCTTCCAATTCAATATACCCACTCTAATTAATGACACACATTACTTTTTTGTGTGTTCGCACAATGTAACTTTAGAGATTGCAGGCAGGAAACAGGTGGGGGATGATTAGTCTCACAGAACTTGAAGGAATAATCTACGGAGCAAAGTAAGGAACCGTGCCTCATATTGACAGCCAACTTTGAGATCAGTGTATTCCTAGCAGAGAAAATTGGAGCAGTTGCTGCTTCCCAAATAATTGCCTACTCTGGTAAGTGCATGCTTTACTCTCCTCATGTTAACACAATGATTCTTTAGGGAAAGGAGACAGGACAAATGTAAAAAAAGCAAGTTATGCAGTAAACAATTGCAGTAAGCTGCTTTAGAAGGAACCGTAAGGAACCGTACCGCTGACAGCCCACTTTGAGATCACACAAATCTGCTTCTTTATTGCAAAGATGCCAACAGCACAGCTTCTAGCTACCAGAGAGAGCGGAAAGGTACCAGCTTCGCAATTTCATTCTCCACTCGAGTTAATTGTACACATTACTTTTCTTGTGATGGCAAAATGTTACTTCAGAGATTGCAGGCAAGAAACCATAGTTAGTACTCTACAATCTATGACGAAACATAGGACGTGGGGGAAATTAGTCACATGCACAGAACACAAATTTGATATGTAACCGTGGAATGAACCATCTAAAAAGCACAGTAGTAACTGTGCTTCATATTGACAAGAAAGATTATAGGCGACTGCCAACATTAAGGAGAAGCATCTAGAAGAGGAGTATATCGTTATAAGGCTAAACAAACTTCTATCACAGCCTCTAGCTGCCAGGGAGAATGGAGAGGTACCAAATTTCCAATTTCATTTTCAACTCTAATTAATTGTACACATTACTGTTCTTGTGTTTGCCTTTAGTGATTGCTGAAATGAAACATAGGTGGGAGATAATTAGTCACACAGAACACAACTTCAATAAGCAAAGTTGAATGAACCATCAATAAGCAACCGTTGACGGAACGTCTAAGGATCAAAGTAAGGAACCGTTGTCACAGTAAATTTGATCGCTCGGAAATTCGATCGCGGCGACAGAATTTACTAGGAAATACTATCGCCGAGCGATTCAATTTACTAGGAAATACAGTAGCGATAGTATTTCCTAGTAAATTCTGTCGCCGCGATCGAATTCCGAGCGATCGAATTTACTGTGACACCGTGTCTTGTACTGACAGCCAACTTTGAGATCAGTGCATATTCCTAGCAGAGAGAATTGGAGCCGTACCTCTCATTTCATGTATTATTGGTATCGAGAACGCGACAATGAACCGACAGCTAGCTAAGAAAAAGAAACCACGAAGTAAATAAATGCGGGGGCGGGGCACGCTACGATATGCGCCGCGCGCGTCAATGCTTTTCGCGCCAGCTCACGCAGCTCTCGACTGCACAAGAAAGTTGAACTCTCTAGAATTAAAGTGCGGAAGAATGAAGTCTCTATTCAAGGAACAGGGAGGTTATAGGTAATATTAAATAATTTGTAGCAAGACCTGACAGTTCCCAATTTATACTCAATGCACCTAGCAGTTTCACGAGTTCACATGAAACAGTAATTGATTGTAGGTATCTATCAATGGATGCATGTAAAGAACTTTGAGATTGTACTTCTGTAAAATGGAAGCGGCAACATACAAGAAAGATTATAGACGTCTGTCAACATTAAGGATTCTGAAGCATCTTGAAGAGTACATATATCGTTATACCACATTACATCACATCCAAGGTGTTTGATTGGAGCAGAAGAGGAGTATAAAGGGTCATATACTACGTACATTTATGTTTTCATCTTTTAATATACTGCTTTCATGCAGTTTTTATGTATTATGACATCGTAAATAACTGCTGCCTCTGGGAATGCTAGCCCAGCGTTTCTAGGTACCTACTCCACCCGATTGATCAAATGTTGTATAAGCCGTATATACCACGCCTAGGCAAGAAGCGATTGGCCGCCTGTGTATATGTATAGGATATACTCGAAGTATAAACGCGATTACTCCGCTAGGCTGTTTACCCTCGGCTATCGCCTCAGGTAAACCGTCTAGCGGAGTATATGTATAGGATATACCGCGTCTACGAGGAGTATAAACGCAGATAAACTCCGCTAGACAGTTTATCCGAGGCGTAGCCGAGGGTAAACCGTCTAGCGGAGTTTATCGCGTTTATACTCCGATTAGGCGTGGTATATCCGGCTTATATCACAGGCGGCCAATCGCTTGCCGTTTGTCATCGCCATAGTTACCATTCAGTAGTAATCATTTATTACGTAAACAAAAAACACGTCAACGAACGTGAAAACACGCATGGAAAACATGAAAACAAAATAGTAGTATAAACACCTTTATACTCCTCTCTGTAGCCAATGAATTTCTCCAAAAGTGATGTAATGTGATATAACTGCGTTTACACTCCTCGTAGACGTGGTATATCCTATACTTATAAGGCTAAACAAACTTTCATCACAGCCTCTAGCTACCAGGGGGAATAGAGAGGAACCAAATTCCCAATTTCTTTTACACCTCTAATTAATTTTACACATTACTTTTCTTGTCTTTGCCTTTAGTGATTGCTGAAATGAAACATAGGTGGGAGATAATTAGTCACACAGGACACAACTAACATCATTCAAACTAAACAAGCCTTTCAATAACCAGTTCTTTTCCTAAAAAGTTAGAAAGGGTCAGATCAATGGTAGCTAGTTACTTTGGCTGAAAGTCTTTGCCTGAGACCAACAAAACTAACAATTTTCAATAAAATCCTTCTTTCCTAATCTTCAGACTAACCTCAACCAAACTAAACAAGCCTTTGAATAACCAGTTCCTTTCTTGAGCATCGATACTTCCTAAACATGTATTGTATCCGACTAACATCATTAAAACTAATCAAGCCTTTGAATAACCAGTTCTTTTCCTAAACAGTTGGGAAGGGTCAGATCAATGGTAGCTAGATACTTTGGCTCAAAGTCTTTGCTAGAGACCAACAAAACTATCGATTTTCTATAAAATACTTCTTTCCTAATCTGCAGACTAACATCAAGCAAACTAAATAAGCATTTGAATAACCAGTTCCTTTCTTGAACATCGATACTTCCTAAGCATGTATTGTATCTGACTAACATCATTAAAACTAAACAAGCCTTTGAATAACAAGTTCTTTTCCTAAACAGTTGGGAAGGGTCAGATCAATGGTAGCCAGTTACTTTGGCTGAAAGTCTTTGCCTGAGACCAACAAAACTAACAATTTTCAATAAAATCCTTCTTTCCTAATCTTCAGGCTAACATCAACAAAACTAAACAGGCCTTTGAATAACCAGCTCTTTTTCTAAACAGTTGGGAAGGGTCAGAAAAAGGGTAGCAAGTTACTTTGGCTTAAAATCTTTGCTAGAGACAAAAAAACGAACAATTTTAAATAAAATCCTTCTTTCCTAATCTGCAGACTAACATCAACCAAACTAAACAAGCCTTTGAATAACCAGTTCCTTTCTTGAACATCGATACTTCCTAAGCATGTATTGTATCTGACTAACATCATTCAAACTAAACAAGCCTTTGAAAAACAAGTTCTTTTCCTAAACAGTTGGGAAGGGTCAGATCAATGGTAGCCAGTTACTTTGGCTGAAAGTCTTTGCCTGAGACCAACAAAACTAACAATTTTCAATAAAATCCTTTTTTCCTAATCTTCAGACTAACATCAACCAAACTAAAAAAAGGCTTTCAATAACCAGTTCCTTTCTTGAACATCGATACTTCCTAAACATGTATTGTATCCGACTAACATCATTAAAACTAATCAAGCCTTTGAATAACCAGTTCTTTTCCTAAACAGTTGGGAAGGATCAGATGAATGGTAGCTAGTTACTTTGGCTAAAAGTCTTTGCTAGAGACAAAAAAACGAACAATTTTAAATAAAATCCTTCTTTCCTAATCTGCAGACTAACATCAACCAAACTAAACAAGCCTTTGAATAACCAGTTCCTTTCTTGAACATCGATACTTCCTATGCATGTATTGTATCTGACTAACATCATTCAAACTAAACAAGCCTTTGAATAAAAAGTTCTTTTCCTAAACAGTTGGGAAGGGTCAGATCAATGGTAGCCAGTTACTTTTGCTGAAAGTCTTTGCCTGAGACCAACAAAACTAACAATTTTCAATAAAATCCTTTTTTCCTAATCTTCAGACTAACATCAACCAAACTAAACAAGCCTTTGAATAACCAGTTCCTTTCTTGAACATCGATACTTCCTAAGCGTGTATTGTATCTGACTAACATCATTCAAGCTAAACAGGCCTTTGAATAACCAGTTCTTTTTCTAAACAGTTGGGAAGGGTCAGATAAATGGTAGATAGTTACTTTGGCTTAAAGTCTTTGCTAGAGACCAACAAAACTAACAATTTGCAATAAAATCCTTCTTTCCTAATCTTCAGACTAACATTATTCAAACTAAACAAGCCTTTGAATAACCAGTTCTTTTCCTAAACAGTTAGGAAGGGTCAGATCAATGGTAGCTAGTTACTTTGGCTGAAAGTCTTTGCTTGAGACCAACAAAACTAACAATTTTCAATAAAATCCTTCTTTCCTAATCTTCAGACTAACATCATTCAAACTAAACAAGCCTTTGAATAACCAGTTCTTTTCCTAAACAGTTAGGAAGGGTCAGATCAATGGTAGCTAGTTACTTTGGCTTAAAGTCTTTGCTAGAGACCAACAAAACTAACAATATTCAATAAAATCCTTCTTTCCTAATCTTCAGACTGACATCATTCAAACTAAACAGGCCTTTGAATAACCAGTTCTTTTCCTAAACAGTTGGGATGGGTCAGATCAAAGGTAGCTAGATACTTTGGCTTAAAGTCTTTGCTAGAGACCAACAAAACAAACAATTTTCAATAAAATCCTTCTTTCCTAATCTTCAGACTAACATCAACAAAACTAAACAAGCCTTTGAATAACCAGTTCCTTTCTTGAACATTGATACTTCCTAAGCATGTATTGTATCTGACTAATATCATTCAAACAAAACAAGCCTTTGAATAACCAGCTCTTTTTCTAAATAGTTGGGAAGGATCAGATCAATGGTAGCCAGTTACTTTGGCTTAAAGTCTTTGCAAGAGACAAACAAAACTAACAATTATCAATAAAATCCTTCTTTCCTAATCTTCAGGCTAACATCAACAAAACTAAACAGGCCTTTGAATAACCAGTTCTTTTTCTAAACAGTTCGGAAGGGTCAGATAAATGGTAGCTAGTTACTTTGGCTTAAAGTCTTTGCTAGAGACCAACAAAATTAACAATTTTCAATAAAATCCTTCTTTCCTAATCTTCAGACTAACATCATTCAAACTAAACAAGCCTTTGAATAACCAGTTCTTTTCCTAAACTGTTAGGAAGGGTCAGATCAATGGTAGCTAGTTACTTTGGCTGAAAGTCTTCGCCTGAGACCAACAAAACTAACAATTTTCAATAAAATCCTTCTTTCCTAATAATCAGACTAACATCAAGCAAACTAAATAAGCATTTGAATAACCAGTTCCTTTCTTGAACATTGATACTTCCTAAGGATGTATTGAATCTGACGAATATCATTCAAACAAAACAAGCCTTTAAATAACCAGCTCATTTTCTAAATAGTTCGGAAGAATCAGATAAATGGTAGCTAGTAACTTTGGCTTAAAGTCTTTGCTAGAGACCAACAAAACTAACAATTTTCAATAAAATCCTTTTTTCCTAATCTTCAGGCTAACATCAACAAAACTAAACAGGCCTTTGAATAAACAGTTCTTTTTCTAAACAGTTGGAAAGGGTCAGATAAATGGTAGCTAGTTACTTTGGCTTAAAGTCTTTGCTAGAGACCAACTAAACTAACAATTTTCAATAAAATCCTTCTTTCCTAATCTTCAGACTAACATCAACCAAACTAAACAAGCCTTTGAATAACCAGTTCCTTTCTTGAACATCGATACTTCCTAAACATGTATTGTATCCGACTAACATCATTAAAACAATTCAAGCCTTTTAATAACCAGTTCTTTTCCTAAACAGTTGGGAAGGGTCAGATCAATGGTAGCTAGTTACTTTGGCTCAAAGTTTTTGCTAGAGACCAACAAAACTAACGATTTTCAATAAAATCCTTGTTTCCTAATATTAAGACTAACATCAACCAAACTAAACAAGCCTTCGAATAACCAGTTCCTTTCTTGAACATCGATACTTCCTAAGCGTGTATTGTATCTGACTAACATCATTCAAACTAAACAAGCCTTTGAATAACCAGTTCTTTTCCTAAACAGTTGGGAAGGGTCAGATCAATGGTAGCCAGTTACTTTGGATGAAAGTCTTTGCCTGAGACAAACAAAATTAACAATTTTCAATAAAATCCTTCTTTCTTAATCTTCAGACTAACATTAACCAAACTAAACAAGCCTTTGAATAACCAGTTCCTTTCTTGAACATCGATACTTCCTAAGCGTGTATTGTATCTGACTAACATCATTCAAACTAAACAGGCCTTTGAATAACCAGTTCATTTTCTAAACAGTTGGGAAGGGTTAGATAAATGGTAGCTAGTTACTTTGGCTTAAAGTCTTTGCTAGAGACCAACAAAACTAACAATTTTCAATAAAATCCTTCTTTTCAAATCTTCCGACTAACATCATTCAAACTAAACAAGCCTTTGAATAACCAGTTCTTTTCCTAAACAGTTAGGAAGGGTCAGATCAATGGTAGCTAGTTACTTTGGCTGAAAGTCTTTGCCTGAGACCAACAAAACTAACAATTTTCAATAAAATCCTTCTTTCCTAATCATCAGACTAACATCAAGCAAACTAAATAAGCATTTGAATAACCAGTTCCTTTCTTGAACATTGATACTTCCTAAGCATGTATTGAATCTGACGAATATCATTCAAACAAAACAAGCCTTTAAATAACCAGCTCATTTTCTAAATAGTTCGGAAGGGTCAGATAAATGGTAGCTAGTAACTTTGGCTTAAAGTCTTTGCTAGAGACCAACAAAACTAACAATTTTCAATAAAATCCTTCTTTCCTAATCTTCAGGCTAACATCAACAAAACTAAACAGGCCTTTGAATAAACAGTTCTTTTCCAAAACAGTTGGGAAGGGTCAGATCAATGGTAGCTAGTTACTTTGGCTGAAAGTCTTTGCTAGAGACCAACAAAACTAACAATTTTCAATAAAATCCTTCTTTCCTAATCTTCAGACTAACATCAACGAAACTAAACAAGCCCTTGAATAACAAGTTCCTTTCTTGAACATCGATACTTCCTAAGCGTGTATTGTATCTGACTAACATCATTCAAACTAAACAAGCCTTTGAATAACCAGTTCTTTTTCTAAACAGTTGGGAAGTGTCAGATCAATGGTAGCTACTGACTTTGCCTTAAAGTCTTTGCCAGAGACAAACAAATCTAACAATTTTCAATGAAATCCTTCTTTCCTAATCTTCAGACTAACATCAACCAAACTAAACAAGCCTTTGAATAACCATGCAGTTCCGGTCTTGAACATCGATACTTCCTAAGCATGTATTGTATCCGACTAACATCATTCAAACTAAACAAGCTATTAAATCTTAAACCAATTACTTTCCTAGACAGTTGGGAAGGGTCAGATAAATGGTAGCTAGTTGTTTTGTTTGAAAGTTTCCTGAGACCAATAAAGCTAAAATTGTACCAATTATTAGTGAAAACCCTTACTTTCTAAGCATGTATGTATTGTATCTGACTAACATCATTCAAACTAAACAAATGATTGAATCATAAACCAGTTCCTTTCCAAGACAGTTGGGAGGGGTCAGATCAATGGTAGCTAGATACTTTGGCTGAAAGTTTTTACCTGAGACCAACAAACTAACAATTTTCAATAAAATCCTCCTTTCCTAATCTTCAGACTGACATCAACTAAACTAAACAAGCCTTTGAATAACCAGTTCCTTTCTTGAACATCGATACTTCCAAAGGATGTATTGTATTTCACTAACATCATTCAAACTAAACAAGCCTTTGAATAACAAGTTCTTTTCCTAAACAGTTGGGAAGGGTCAGATCAATGGTAGCTAGTTACTTTGGCTTAAAGTCTTTGCTAGAGACCAACAAAACTAACAATTTTCAATAAAATCCTTCTTTCCTAATCAATGGTAGCTAGTTACTTTGGCTTAAAGTCTTTGCTAGAGACCATCAAAACTAACAATTTTCAATAAAATACTTCTTTCCTAATCTGCAGACTAACATCAACCAAACTAAACAAGCCTTTGAATAACCAGTTCCTTTCTTGAACATCGATACTTCCTAAGCATGTATTGTATTTGACTAACATCATTCAAACTTAACAAGCCTTTGAATAACAGGTTCTTTTCCTAAACAGTTAGGAAGGGTCAGATCAATGGTAGCCAGTTACTTTGGCTGAAAGTCTTTGCCTTAGACCAACAAAACTAACGATTTTCAATAAAATCCTTCTTTCCTAATATTCAGACTAACATCAACCAAACTAAACAAGCCTTTGAATAACCAGTTCCTTTCTTGAACATCGATACTTCCTAAGCATGTATTGTATCTGACTAACATCATTCAAACTAAACAAGCCTTTGCATAACCAGTTCTTTTCCTAAACAGTTGGGAAGAATTAATGGTATGGCTCATAAAAGCCTATGACTATAATCAGAGCCGAGTTCTGAAAGTATGATTTTGTACGCGTGATATGGGGCCGCCATTTTTTTCCCGTGCCATCCCTACATATGGAGTACTACCGTACTCCATGATAAATGGCTGCATATCACAATTGTACTTTACCATACAGTTAGTGTCAGTCATAGTAGAAATTACTAGAGCAGTTAACTATCAAAACCACAGCCTCTTTACTTCGTCAGCAATTAAGTCACTTAGCCTGCTAAAATTTAATGGATTGAATTTAATTGGCCTGTTTTCAGCCCCTGACATCTCAAAATTCATTGCGTCAGAAATACTGGAATGGGTTCATTATACAATGAGTATCAAATATACTGACTGTACTCACCCAGCATGCTCCATGGCTCTCCCAGCACTGGAACCGACGTCATTAAGGCTTTGTCAGCCGCATAACTGTATGCAGTTGTGTGTGTGTGTGTGTGTGTGTGTGTGTGTGTGTGTGTGTGTGTGTGTCGCGGTGGTGTAATAGTTAGAGCACTGGACTCACAACCCAAGGGTTGGTGGTTTGAATCCCACCGTGACTACTGGCGACTAAATATTCGTTCAATTGTTGTGAATTACCATCTTATGTTTCCAGTACACACCAGCCCACCCAGCTGTAATGGGTACCTAGCATTTGCTGGGGTGCAAATTCAACTGAATGCTCTCACGTATCAGCTTGTCACTTACAGGCTGTTTTATGGTAAGATGGACTGCCTGCCAGCACGTGTTGGTCTATTTAAAGCCTACCTTCAATCGTGCATGAAAGCAAGGTTTATACATTTATGAAAGAGGGCCCAGAATAAACAATGTACATTCAAAACCGACAAAGTATAAAAGGAGTAGTGTTGACCCTGACTAGAAATGGGCAGCCTCACATGCCAGTTACATAGCTGACCTTGACAAGAGACCTTCCCCCCCCCATGCACATGCAGGCGAATGCCTTCCTGATGCTGACTGGAGTACAAATTGAAACCTATACTACACACATTCTCAAACATATTCTATTCCAATACCTAAACATTTGTTACCACTTCCCAAAAAAACGCCCATAACAAGTTACAGAAAAAGCACTTTTCTAAAAAGTGCAAAAACAAGTCATGTAGGGATGGACTTTCACCAAAAAACAGTTCCCCAAAAACCAATGAAACAAGCGACAATGCACAACGCAATGCGTGCACAGACAACCCACCCATCACAGCGCAATGCATTTATTGCGTAGCTACCATCTCTACATCTTTCCAACCACACCCACCACAATCCGTACCTCGCCCCCATACTTAACTGCACCCCAATACTTCCTTCAACACACACAACCATCCACAATCATCACTATCATATATATACCACCCTTACATCCTTATCCACAATCATTAATGGCTACATTATAAAACACAACACCCCACACTACAGCCAACCCAAACCTTCACAGGAACGCTAGCTACTCCCATCAAAATTCACTTCACTCCACGAATCCCACATTCTCAAGCACAAACCAAGCAGAGCAATTCCTCACAACATCAACCACCATACAACACACTCAACAAAGTTGACAACACTCAATCTATACTTTACCAACACACCCACACAGACCTCCCCTACAAAGAACCTGCACATACAAACACTCTCAAAACTTCATCACACTCAACAACCAAACACAACCAAAGTCCCTATACAAACATGACTCCACCCTCAATGACTCACTAGTCCAACATATACACCATGAACACTTTCAGCTACCCTCCACAACCTCCAACATACTAGTCATAATTAGCAATATACACACACCAAATTACACTACCACTGTTCACATCTCACATATACATGATTGTGGTTGGAAAGATGTAGGGAGAAGATGCTAGCTCTTTCCAGCGACTACAAGACTTAGTCTCGCGATGTCAGGCACTTTAACACAAAAGGTTAGTTGCGGTATAGTCCTAGCTGTAAGTGAAAGCCAAGCAGAGATATAACTGCTATGCTAGGCTAACCATGTTGATGTGCATTAAATGGAGTCGGTGCCGTTCGCCTGCATGTAGCCTGTGGTATAGCTAGGCTACAGTGCTAGCTCGCCTGTTTGGTCTAGCAGCTGTTTGTAGTCTCTCCTCTGAGTCACTGCCTCTGGTTAGAATGTGGTGAACATGCAAGCAGCCATGCTGAGAATAAAATCAGTGCCATTCACTTGATATGCAGCTAGGCTATGGCTGTGAAGAGCTAGGCTGTAGTCCCAGAATGCCTAAACTGTTTTACAGCTGATTGTAGTCTTCTCTGTAGCGCTGTCTCCACACTTCAATCTGCCAGCAACACTACTAGCTAAATGTACCCTACAAACCAACAAATCGCATGCAGATTACATCTTTAATCTCTATCTGTATAGAGCGAGCGCAGCGAGCGAGTTCAACAAACACAAGTAGTTGTGCGAGCGAAGCGAGCACAACTACTTGTAATTTTAAAGCAGATTAAATTGGCCAGTAAAAACAAATGTAAACACTCACAGCCAGCAGCTCTTTGGGATCAAACATTGACTCCTTGTCTTCAGCTGCTTTCTTCTTTCGCTCTGTAATGAGTCTGTAGGACAACAGGGAGACAGGCACACACGTTATCTAATAGGTAACTATTCTGTAGGTCCACACAAGTGGCCCACTACCACATGGAAACATCACTGTGGTCATGTACTTTGATTCTGCAAGAAACAATGCGAATGTAGCTAGGTCTACATGATATGTGAAATTAGTTACAGGAAATTATAAAAGTGATCGAGTGAAGACAGCACGTACATACCAAAACCTTCTCACAACACTGTGTAAGTGATTAAGTTTTTTTCCTTTCACGATCACAATCTGTACATGTCTATCCAATGAACCATTATTAACAAATTCAATCCCCAAGAAACTGTAACTTGCAACCCTTGGAATGTCTTTATCTCCCCACTTCCGTGTGAATGTACCTGTACCAACCTCCATGGAAAATACTATAACAGCACTCTCCTTTACAAAATTCCTGTACTACATTAATCAACGTTTGTAAGTCCTCAGTATTTGTAATTAAACCTACAAAATTATCAGCAAACATTAGACCCCCAACATATAACATCAGTCTTAATAGTTGTGCCAATCCCAGCCTTTGTGATCTCATCTAACAACTGATTGGAAAATACATGCAGGATAGGAGACATATTACAACCCGTACCACCCGACCTATATTGAATGATTGGATTTTAATCCCTCCAGTAAAACAGCACTCTGTGCGATGTCATACATAGTCTTAATAATTATCTCTCCACATCCTACTTAGAATCTTGCAAAATCTACCACATTCAATAGTGCATGCAATGCCTCTGTAATTACCCGGGTCCTCAGCACCTTTTTACCAGCCGGAGCGCGTGCAGCACGTGAACGGCTGGTCCTAAGATTGCTTCACGCTTTTCGCGTCTGTTAGTTTGTCTGTTCGTGCGTCCGCACTTACCACGTGCGCAGTATATTACGTCATACGTTACTATGCAACTGCCGTGTATAGCTACAGCAAATGAAGGTTGTTGTGTGCTGCCTAGATGGCGAAAACGTGGCAGGAAGCCGTAAAGATTCTGTTTTCGCGACATATAGCTACTAACTGGAAGCACACAACGAAACTGACGACTCAGCACTTTCGCTGTACAGAGTTATGTAGATTGCTTAGTTTCTGCAGCTCAGCATAGTTACTATAATTTGTAGTTCTACAGTTGCAGTTACTTTGGCCTAAGCTGAGTTGTGTATTGTACGGGAAAGGTGGGAAAGGTTCCCGGCTAGTTTTTAGACATGAAATGTCAGACTTGTCTATACAAGCTAACAATTGACCCTTGTCTGCGGAATACTCTCGTCTGTCCAAACTACTTCATATAAACTTTCAGCAGATTAGCCATTCCTTTGCCACCATACTTAAAAAGCTCCCCAACTAGCCCATCATTACCTTCTGCTTTTTATTCTTTAGACTTTTAGAACATATCTTTTGAGTTCTGCATATGTACCTACCAACTCGCGCTGAATATCTGTCAATGAACATAAATGATCCTGAAGGAATATCTGTTATTTGTGCGTCTATACCATTACTACGGTCAATGAACGTCAATGACCCAGAAGGGTTGATATGAGCATGAGAGGTGTATGTCCCCGTATTACCAACAATAATACCATTGTGCTAAGAGCTGGACAAACAAGAGCATATACATACAAAGAAAGTGACAAGGGTACAGTGAAATGTCTAGTTCGCAGTTTTTGATACAAACAGACGACTGGTCAAACGTACAATTTAATAACGTCCACACTATAGATCTATGTGTGCATTTTAATAGATCAATAATTATATCACGCCAAGTTCATGGAAACAGGAGGGGCACCTTAACCCTAGAACAGTAGCTACACAATCATGCCACTCACATGCCAGTTTGATGTAGTTTCCTGACTGCAACAGACTGCATTTATGTCAGTATAGAAATTTGAAATAGCACTGACCTGTGTGGTAGAGGTTTGCAAAGCTCAAAACTTTACTGTGTAACAGCTTGTAATGGGCAAAGGAGTGCTTCTTATATGAAAGGCCTTGCAATTGAAAACGTACAGCTGTAGAATATTGTACAACTGTGGAATATTCATAGCGTCTGGTTCACTAAAGCAGTTTCACAAGCCAGCACACTTACATTCTACAGCATCCATCACTTACAGTATTGGCATGTGGAAGAGACATGTGCTGATAGCCTGATGCTGACACTCTTCCACATGCCATGCTGATACTGAAAGTAATGGGTTTGATTCTGTGACTACCACTGAAGTTACCACCTGCCCTTAACAGAGACAAGAAAAGTACAAGTGTAGGCCAGAGCAAGTTGTCACCCCACCCCACCCATGCCCCACAGCCCCTGCACAGGTGACACTCAATCTACTTCCACAACAAATGTACACTTGTTTACACAACTGTGTGAACAAACAAATATAACTAGGAGGTAAGATGCAAAAAGCCTTGTGTCAAAGTACCATTTGGTAAGTGTTCTACAAATGCCTGTCCAATCCTACTAATGCATTTCTTCTGATTTGAAAGCATGTCCACGTATGTAATAGGGCCAATGCTCTGTAAGTATACGAACATACTATCATAAGTAAAGTACAAAGGACTAAAACACTGACAGCTATTTGGACTTTGTGAGTGCGGTGATGGTGTGTGTAGCACCTAGAGCTGACCAGCAGCTACATACAGCTCTTAATTTGACTCACACCAGGAAAGCCTCCATGAATTAAAAGTGAACAAAGGTTTTACTGTAGTTTAGCTTTTCTCTGGTCTCCTAATCCTTCAATTACAATAGAAAAACTACTGATAAACATGATTTGCTAATCAATCCAAAAAGTTAGCAACACCCAACAGCCAGACACTGAAGCCAGACACACTAATTTTTTCCAGCCCAGTTGCTAGGGTAGGCTAAGGTTCCCCAGTGGTTATTGATAATGACAAGATCACCATTGCACTACATGTCCAACTACCTCTGTGATTGCACATCAACATGACTGTTTTCAAAGAGCGTATATATATATATAACTATATATAAACTATTAAATGCACTCATGCTGTTGACAGATATTGGTATTGTCATTACCACGGATCAGCAGCTGTTTGATAGAGATTCCTTCAGACCCAGTTACTCACTTATTGGTTCAATAAAGTGACACCTGTTAATTCAAAGTTTCAGCTAACTGTGAGACATGATCAAGCATTGTTCTCAGCTGCTGGTCGACACTAGCTACCAGGAATCCAATACCTGATTCTGTGAAAGTGTTTAGCCAACTACGTACATTGTCTACTATTGCACCTACGAACACGTACAAACTGATCGATTTACCTTCCCAACTGCTTGAAGAGGCATAAGGGACTTGATCTTGACCAGCTGCCTTGTACTACCGGGAACAAACAACTTCTCCTTGCCGAACACTGACACATCAGACCTGTGTGGCATAATTCACACTCACAACAGGCAGAATGGAGCTACATGTAGACAGAAACTGCCCAGAGCTTTGTTTAGCCAATTAATAACACTATGCTAAAGGAGATGTAGAATCAACTTACCCGGTAGTATACGGTTGGTACATATGTACACATATGCATGGTTCTTGCCACACTAATTATTCTACACTCAAACATTACATTTATCTCCAACATTAAAATTTTACACTGCTTCCTAGCCCTGCACCCAAATACTGGTATTCTTATACCTCTGTTAGCATCAGTTTTTTACATTTCAAATGGACTTACTCTTCCTCTTTATTTTCAAGCTTGTTGAGATTAACAGCTTCAAAGCCCGCAGCAGGGTCAAACTTTACAACTTCCGAGTACATTGGACCTGTAGTGGTGTTCTGGATCTGAACTTCAAGAAGAATATCATCCTGCGTGGTTTATTATGCAGTTCATTATTCACAAGCCATCAACTACGTACATAATTACGTGGCCTCATTCCCAGGTACTCTGAAAATACATAGTGTGGGGGATACAAGCTACTATGGGAACAGGGTTAGTGTACTTTATACAATTCTTGAGATGGTCTGTTAATGAAGCAGAGTGTTTGATCTTGTCTAGTAGTACATGTAGATCTACTGACAACCCTCAACAAGCAGATCAGTGATCAGCTACAGGTACTTTGTAACTATTCTGCACAGTCCCTGTGTCCATTGTTCACGCTCTGGCTGGTTATAGAATTTCAGCTACCTGACAGACATAAATTCCCCTACACACGTAGAAGAACATTTTGCTAATGCTCTTATCACACCTCTGTACATACCTCTATGTTAAAAAACTTCGTCTTTACATCAAGTGGTTTAGCAACCTGTATTTGAAAGAGACACAAGACCATAATTTAGCACACTGTCAGCAATGGACTGAATACAGCTTACAATCAATGCCAAAGTTACACTCAAGGCTTTACTATTTACAGTAAAATGCTTACATTGAACTTGAAAAACTTGCGAAGGAAATGTTCTTCTCCTGCGGAGTGCACAGTGTAGGTGGAAGTACAGATGAGGCTGTAGTAATATATAACGTTGAGGAAATCAAGAGATTGGTACTTTAAAAACCGCTCTATGAGGGTTTTGAAAGGCGTGTTGCATGCGACTTCACAAACAAAAAGCATTTGAGGTCGTGCCTAGCACTGGAGGGACAGTGGAGATATCCTTTACAGGTGAATGTGACATAGATCTACGTCCAAATAACGTAAGTCACATATGAAGCTACATAACATACTTCTATGTTGATGTTCTCACCCACCCATTCCCTTCAATGCATATACACTCTCTCATTACCTACATAGACAGTTATGTGTATCCCTTATAGCTTCGAATCAAGGCTACGTATATCTCTTACCTCTGCTCTCCCAGTTCCTTTACTTCATGCGCTATGATTCGCTCTTAACAACTCCCCCTGGGTCCAGCTGGAAGGAGTCAATAGTTTCACCTGTACAATGTGAAGACGCAACTACTATACACACTGCCAAGTTCAAGATAAGTGCTGCAGTGAGCAGTAACTATAGCAGCAATTAGCGATAAAAATTTGTGACTTGTCCTTATAAGGAATATAAACGGAGCAGATCTGTATGGCCTTCAGACACAAAACTTCAGTACAGACAGAGTCAGCCATCTCCTATACCTATGCATTACATGCATAATTTGTCCTAATATTGCTAGGGTCGCAACTAAGCCTTCCCACACCGATATTTTATGGTCATGAAAAAAAACTGGCAATACGACACGACACTATGTAGCTTTAATTACTTGGTGACTGCAAGACCAGACAGAGATCATATACGTACATAGTTCTGTCTGTTACATGACATTTTGTACAGATGCTCACTCCATGGCTCTGCTGCAACCTACCTTAAAGATGGTTTCCTTCACCACCTCCTGGCTGTCGTTGTGCACGGTAACAAAGCCACTGAAATTTTCTCCCAGGTAGATCATCCTTGAACGGGGAGAGGGTAAGAATGGTCAGCTTTCACAATCAGCAGCCAAAGGCAACTACATATACGTATATGTATATGCATGCACATGCTCCTGCAACTCACAGGCCGTAATCTCACAAATACAACAGTCAGCAATACTGCAGTTTCTTGGCTGGACCTTCGCCATTCAAACGTGGTGTTCTGGTACTGTGCCGTATCATGTAGATGGCGGAGCTCCCTTCCAGAGCCATCCCTCAGGGGGAGCAATTTCAACAATCTTCTTGACATGAGTTTGGTGGATGAGTATGGGACGATTGCAGCGGGACCTCAAACATGTGACTGCTTCAGTGTATTGGTCTTCAGATCGGGAACAACTACTACACAGTGGCAAAAAGAGATATATATAGAAAAAAGGAGAGTTCTAGAATGTTCCAAGAACAGGTGGCACAAGAACAGGTGGCACAAGAACAGGTGGCAAGGACAAGGGAAAATCAGGAGTCAGAAGTCTATGTACAAGAAAACAGGAAAGGGCCTAAAGCATCTTTGAGCATGGTTACAACTACAACATGAACAATAGCTAATCATTGACATATCTCTAACAGACGTACATGTATGTACATGTGGATCGACAAATGTGACGTACATGTATGTATTGCCACACTATTGACCCAGACGTGAATTTCCATGCCATAGAGTTTGCAGTATTCTCAATCGCGGCAATGTTATGAAAATGGCAGTGCTACATGTACCAAAAGCAACTTGTACTGTACCAATTCATTCTCACTACTGTTGATGACAATTGTCCAAGTGCTGGATTTTAATAGCTTGGCCTAAGCTGAGTTGTGTGTATTGTACGGGGAAAGGCGTCCGGCTGTTTTTTTAGACATGAAATGTCAGACTTGTTTGATCAGAGTTTGCAGGTGGGTAATTATAGCTGGAGGCCTGCCTGACTCACCTGCCTGGCTGCTATATACCACTTCAGTTCCCTCTGTGTGGCGTCATTGTGGTCTGGTGGAGAGTAGAAAGAGGGAATTAATCAACTCCAATAACCTTAGAGCAGTTACCCTCTCACGGCCAGTGAACTATAGAGCCTTTTTATAGAACTGAGTTAATTTTTTTGTGTTCCAAAGTCAGACTGACTGTGTTATATATCGATCACTTATCTGCCTGTTTAATACATGTACATCTAGATGTTTTGATACTACATGAGTGCACGTACTTAAATGTACTTTATTGTATGTTTCACTGTGTCTGTAATAGGGTCACGCTGTGGCAGCCACCTCCCTATAATGGCCACCATATGTGGCCCAACCTACATGTTGGTAGTGCACAGTGGACCTCGTAATACCGTGGATACAACCACCTCTTATACCGTATAGCGGGAAATTTTCACCCGGCGTAAATTTTCGCCAATTTCGCCAGTCAGCTCAAGTGCGAAAAATTAACCGGTGAAATTTTAACAGGTGAATTTTTTACACATAGTCAACGGTAGCATGCAGCTGCGAAAGTTAAGCTCACCATCGACTACCGGTATGGCTCTGCTGCGATATTTACCACATGGACAGCTCCCTGACTCAATGGGGGCACTGTCATCTTCGTTGCTATCATCGGCAATTGCGGAAGCGAACGTAGCCGTTACCAACGCTCGGCACAAAGAAGAGGCTACAAAGGCAAAAAGAGGGCCTTATACGTATGATGCTAAGTAATGAACTGAAGTCCAAATCGCTAGTGAGAACGGAGATTCTGCGGCAGCAAGACACTTTTTCAACCTTCTCGAGACTGCTAAACTGCTGTGTTGAATGGAATAATTATTGATAATGCCATCGAATTTAATTTTAGACAATTGCATGAGCGCGAAAATAAATCTGCCGAAATTTTCCGGCAATACTACGCATCTGGGTTTGGCGAAATTTCTCCTCAGCGAAAATTTCCCGCTATACGGTATTACAGCCATTGTCCGAGGGTGAATGCTTACTATAGAGATTCCACTATAGGTTTGGGTGGATTAATTAAAATTGGAAGCCACGATAACTTTGTCCACTTGATGCTTACATAAAATGGGACAAAATAGTTATCTTAGGCTTCGCCCAGGATTCTACTACTTTATGGACACAATCACATTCCAAACGTGGCAATAGAATTATTGTCAGTGGGCTATTCAAGAATTTCAAATTGTATTTTTCAGATCAACATTTTACCAACTGGTAGCAAAGAAAAATGGAGGTGCAATTTATGTGAGAAATAGTGACGTTAGCCTAACACAAAACATGTTTCAAAACAACTCTGCCTATCACGGAGGTACTCTATATGCTCACGAGAGCAGCAGAATTATGGTAACAAACAACACGTTTCTGAACAACATTGCCAAGGAAGGAGGTGCCATCTACGTCAGAATAGCATTGCCATCCTCACAGAGACAGCTAACGAAGGAGGCAGTCTTAATACTACAAATAGTATCCCAAACTTAACATTTTCAGAATAACCTCGCATATACTTATGGAACAACTCTGCAAACAACAACACATTCAACAGCGAACTTACACCAACAGAAAACACATTTTAGAATAATACCGCTGATTACAGAGGTTCTCTTGATGTCAGAAGCTCTATGCTATCCCTCACAAGGAACACGTTTCAAAGAAACTCTGCTCATTTGATGGGTGGTACTCTTCAATCCGTTAACAGTAGCCTAAAGCTCATGAAGAACATACTTCAAAATAATACTGACGCTGTAGCCTCTGCCGCTGCAGTCTACTCTGTGAGAGCATCCCTAAGCTAGCTGCACTGCAGCCACCGTGGCCACGTGAACAATCTGGAATATTACGGAAACTATTTGAAATGTTATATTGAACCGCAAAACAATATGCAGTATGTACGTACGCACGTACACACGCATGTACGTACACCGTACGCACAGACAAATTCTCAATTGAACACACTAGTGCGGGGCTCGCTCATGCTCGCCCAATTATAAACATGCTGATAAGCTTCAACAGCTCCAAATAAGTGGAAGTGTTAACAATGTAGCTACAGAGAGTGGAGGAGGAGCTTATGTATCAAGTAATCATGGAGTACGATAGTACTCCATATGTAGGGATGGCACGGCAAAAAAATGGCGGCCCCATATAACGCGTACAAAATCATACGTTCAGAACTCGGCTTTGATTATAGTCATAGGCTTTTATGAGCCATATTATGACATCTCGAGTGTTTTCATCAGCAACAAGACTGTTGGCGTTGCTAGAAACCTTCGCTGGAGTACCAGACGGGCAAGTCGACACAGTGGAGGGGAGGGGCGTAATCGTACAATTCTTTCTTCTTTCTTCAGCCAGGCTAGCACGATAATGGCTGAAGCGATCACAATGATTCAAGCGTGAACAAGCTGGATATTCCCCGGGGTATTGCACTCGGAGCATAGCTTATTCAAAAAAATCGAATGGATTCAGCAGTGATTTACGAGTACTCTTGAGTGGACGCTTGCCGTTCCACGCCATTTAATGACTACTGTTCCGTTCCGTCCCGAGTTTTAGTTACCGCCCCGTACTTCACGTGTTCGTCTATTTAACGCCCACCTTTGATCGTGCCAGCTGTCCGGGCCTGAGCTTCATCTTCTGGGTGTATGTCACACGAAATCACACGAAAATTTAGCTATAATACACTTACTCACAAGGCTGATTATATGTTTGTTGGCCCTAGTCCAAACGGCTTCTGGCCAGAGATACTGTTTAAGAGTTGTAAGTTGTCTGCAACAAATTTGCCTTGTTCTCTGGGCCTTTCTGTTTGCCTTTGTTATGTTTCATGAGCCACTTTTGTCTATGAATACTAGCACAAGCAGAAAAGCCTTGGAAAGGAGGTTTATCGCATCCGGACTACCCCTACCATCCGGAGCCCCCCTCGCTTACTCTATTGGAGGGGGCAGTCAGCTATTCGTCTTTGTGACACTAGAAAATGCAATACATATAATTGTCCTCGAAGATAATTCATATAGAGTACGGTACTAGCTACTCCATAATAAATGCTAGGGCAGCTCCCCTTGCTAGCTGTAATGCCGACCTTGACAAGAAAAGGGCAACCTCACATGCCAGTTACATAGCTGATCCTGACACAGAGACCTTTCCCCCCATGCACATGCAGACGAAGGCCTTCTTGGTGCTGACTGGGGTACAAATCGAAACCTATACTACATGCAATCATCCTCAAACACATTCCATCCCAACACTATCCCTATACCATACACAGTTACACCAACACATTTGTTACTACCTCCCAAAAAACACCCCAAAACAAGTTACAGAAAAAGCACTTTGCCAAAGTGCAAAAACAAGTTATGTAGGGATGCACTTCCACCAAAAAACACTTCCCCAAAAACCAATGAAACAAGCAACAGTGCACACCACAATGCATGCACAGACTACCCACACATCACAGTGCAATGCATTTACCGCGTAGCTACCATCCCTACATCTTTCCAACCACACCCACCACAATCTGTACCATGCCCCCATACTCAACAGCACACCGAATACTTCCTTTAACACACACAACCATCCACAATCATCATCAAGTTCATCAACCATGACACCTCGTCTCCATCCAACTTACTTCTTATATCCACAATCATCACATACTTTACAAAACATATCACCCTACACTACAACCAACCCAAACCTTCACAGGAGCACTACTCCCATCAAAATGCACTTCGCTCCACCATTCACCATTCACAAGTACAATTGAGCAGAGCAATTCCTCACAACACCACACTGCCACCTACACACACAACTAACACAACCCACATCAACCACCATACAACGCACTCAACAAAGTTTCTACACTTTACCAAACGCACCCACATTGACCTCCTCTACAAAGAACCTGCACACACAAGTATCTCACAACACACTCACAAACTTCATAACACTCCACCTGGCATAACCAAACACCCCCCAAGTCCCTATACAAACACCATATTTTATGACTACATCCTCAATGACTCACTAGTCCACATTCTACAGTTTCAGCTACCTTCCACAACCACCACATTCTCAGTCATTAGCATTGAGCAATACGCACACACCAAATTACACTACCACTCTTCACATCTCACATATACGTATACATGGTTGTGGTGGGTGTGGTTGGAAAGATGTAGGGATGGTAGCTACGCGGTAAATGCATTGCGCTGTGATGTGTGGGTAGTCTGTGCATGCAATGTGGTGTGCACTGTTGCTTGTTTCATTGGTTTTTGGGGAAGTGTTTTTTGGTGGAAGTGCATCCCTACATAACTTGTTTTTGCACTTTGGCAAAGTGCTTTTTGTAGTTAGCATTGAGCAAATGACAACTTTGTGGGAAATTCATTACAATGTGGTGGGTTATTACTGATCACTGCAAGACTCCACATTAAACCTTTAAAACTAACTGCAATCATCCATTTTATGAAATATGTTGCAAGACAAAATGGAGGAGCAATGAAAGTCCAAGAAAGCAACCCTTTGAATTCTACTGCTGACCTATCCTGTGAATTCTTGACTGGAAGTGACTACTTCCAACGGTAAGCAGGTATAATGACAGCACTAACATTTCACAGATCCATGAACTAGAAAATGTAAGTCTCTACATTTTAAGAGCAATAGCACTGCAGTAGCAGGTGATACTTTATATGGTGGATCAGTTGACAACTGTAGTTTGAGACTTCTGCATATTCAACAATGGAATTTTTCCCGTACCAATATTCCAGAAGTGGAGAAATATTCAACCACATAATTATAAGTCCGATTTGACATATCTTCAGCCCCACTGTATGTGTGCATGTGCAATCACAGTAAAACAGACTGCAGTGTTCTCTCCTTCACAAGGTCAGTGTATCTCGGAGGGAGAGTGAACATTTCCGTGATTGCATATGGACAAAGAAACGGAAAGACTCCTGCTGTAATACACAACATAACACCCATGGGTACGATCACGATTGATGATCATGAAACACTCAAAGTACCACACTCAGTTGTACTTTTCTCAACTATACAGTGCAGACTCGTGCAGTAGGAACCACTCAAGTAGTGATCAAAGGTTCTATAATTGAAGAATATATGCACCACTTCAGAAAGATAATAATGTCTCACCAAGTCCTGGATATATGAGGCTACAATAAGGACAGAATAATATTATGCTAAACAATAGGGGTACGGAGATCCAGACGTATACTACAGAAATGATCCTAGTGAGTATAGTCTCACCCATGGATAGCAGGGGTGTTAGTGTTGGGGTGGTTAGAAAGATTTCTAGCTGTTTAAGGAAGATAGGCTGTAGATGTGTTTTGGATGAGTCAGTGAAATGGGAGTTCATGCCGTCACAGTTGAAGTATTCAAATAAGTTTTGTGGGTTACCATCTGGTATAGAAGGTACTGCTGATTCGGAGGATGATGTTGAAGAGTATAGTGAAGGTCATAGGAAATCTGTTGTAGATATGAAAGCCAGGTTAGGGTAGCTGAGAGGGGAGAAAGGGAGGTTCGAGTAGCCACCTGGAATTTTACTCTGTAGTCAGCGTAAACAAAAGGAGGTTGCTGGGGCTCTAGAGAAAAACAACATAGATGTTTGTGCAGGCCAGGAGTCATCTACAATTTCTGTAGAATGGTACAAATGGTTCGGGAAGCCTAAGCAAGGTTATTCTGAGAGTAGGAGAGGAGAGGGAGGAGTGGGATTCTTGGTAAAGGAGGGCTTAGCCAGTGGAATAGAGCTTATTAAGGATGGAGTTATAAAGAAAGCACGTAGATTAATATCAAAGGAGAGAGAGGCAGGAATACTTTGTTTTTCGGTTGTCTTTACCACAATGCCCACAGATAGTGAAAATGTTTCCTTTATTGAAAGTAGTTACAGTGCAATGAAAGAGCATGTGCTTTGCATGAAGGAGAGGGGTCAGGTTGTGCTTGTAGTTTATTTTAATACCAGAGTGGGAAAATCTTTCGAATTGGATGATGTAATGGTGAAGGAAAATGTAATGCAGTGGTAACAGGTTGATTTCCTTCTTGAATGAGGTTGAGCTTGAAGTCTGTAATGGCCGTGAGTTCACTGTGGAACCACAGTGAACTAGAGCTGGACCTCTGAAGCAGAAGTTTATCATTGATTATATATAGTTACTGATTTCAACTTGTTGCAGGTTTCAGGGAGTGTGCATGTAGATACAACGGATATAGGAAAATCGGATCACTTTCTGGTATGGATGGAATTGGGTAGGACTGTAAAAACCACGGGTTATTAAGGAATGGCGCATTGAACGGTTTCAGGACGAGGAAGGGAGACAGAAGTATCAGGAAGCCCTAAGTGGAGAAGTAGATGGGTTTCAAAAAAGGGTACGCCAATGGAAAACGCAGGGGATGAGGGGATCAGAATTAGTGAAGGCAGTGGTTCAGGATTGGGGAGATACGGTGAAGAGGGTAGCATCAAAAGAAATTGTGGAAAAGGTGATAGTGTGTGGCAAAGCGGCGAGGTGGTGGGATGGTGAGATTAAAGAGAAGATTAGGTTGAGGAGACAGGTGTATAAGGAGATTAGCAGTGGCAGGAAGATAAATGGGGGGGAGTATTACAAATTACGTTCCGAATCAAGGAATTGGTACGTTAAAAAAATTTGATGGATGGAATGAGGTGATTGAAAAGGCTAATAAAGATTTTCATGAAAACAGGAAAGAGTTTTGGGCATTTTTTGGCAAGACTTCAAAAGGTAGCCGTAAGGGTATTGCCTGTTTGAGGAGTACTTCAGGCTCATGTGTAACCAGTATAAGGGAAAGTTGGAAGTATTACGTGAGCATTATGAAAGGTTGGGTACAGCATTATTGGATGATCAGTTTGATGATAGCTGGAAAGAGCATATAGATAAGAAAATGACAGAGTACATGTGTATAGTGAAATGTCTAGTTTGCAGAAGGATAAGGTTTTGGATAGAGGGATTAGTTATGCACAAATTAAAAAGTGTTCTGAAAGCCTAAAGAATAATAAAACATGAGGTAATGGTGGGCTAGTTGGGGAACTTTTTATGTACGGTGGCAAAGAGATGGCTAATGATAAATCTGTTGAAAGTCTAATATGGGGTAGTTTGGACAGAGGAGAGTATTCCTAAACAATGGAGACAAGGGTTAATTGTTAGCTTGTATAAGAAAGGTGATGCTGAGGACCCGGGTAATCACAGAAACTTTACGCTATTGAATGTGGTAGGAAAGCTGTTTTGCAAGATTCTAAATAATCGCTTAGTAAGAATCAGAAAGGGCTCTCCCTGAGGTTCAGGTAGGATTTAGAGAGAGAAGGAGTTGTGTTGATAACATCTCTACTCTAAATGAAATTGTACAAGGTAGAATGAGGGAAGGAAAGCACTTACGCTTTTTTCTTAGATGTTCAGAAAGCATTTCACACAGTTTGGCATGATGGTTTATGGTTTATGGTTTAAGTTACGGGAACTAGGGATTAGGGGTAGGATGTGTATGACATCACACAGAGTGCTGTTTTACTGGAGGGAGATATATCTGAGCCATTCAATATAGGTCAGGGGTGGTACAGGGTTGTAGTACGTATGTTGCCTATCCTCTTTTCCATTTCTATTAATCAGTTGTTAGATGAGGTTGAGAAGGCTGGGATTGGCATTACTGTTGAGAAGGATGTTAAGGTTGGGGGTCTTATGTTTGCTGATGATTATGTAGGTTTAACTACTAATGCTGAAGACTTACAAGCCTTGATTAATGCAGTGCAGGGATTTTGTAATAAATGGAGGTTGAAATCTAACATAAAAAAGAGCGCTGTTGTGGTATTTTCTAAAGAGGTTAATACAGGGGCATGTACATGGAAGTGGGGAAATAAAGACATTCCAGAGGTTGTAAGTTACTGTTACTTGGGGATTGAATTTGCTAATAATGGTTCATGGGATAGTCATGTACAAAAGGTAATAAATAGTGGAAAGAAAAAACTGAATCAATTACACAGGTTTTTAAGTAATAGGAATATCAGTAGAGCTGCAAGAAGTGTCGGTACTTCGCCCTACTTTAGAATGTGGTAGTGAAGTGTAAGCTTGTAATAAACGGCAAATAGCTTTTTGGAGTCTATTAGGATCAGCTAAAAAGATACTTGGCTGCTCTTCTAAAGCGTGTAATGAAGCAGTAAGGAGGGATATGGGGTCAGAATCTTTGAAAGGCAGAAGGGATAGATGCAAACATTAAGTGGTGGTATAAAGTCAATCATTTGGATGCTGAGAGATATCCTAGACTACTACTAGACAGTGACTGGGAAGTGAAGCCACATAGAGGTAGGCAGAGGAAGACCTGGAGGAAAAGTAATTAGTGAATTGTTGCTGCAACTAAATTTAGACAGTCAGGAACTACTAGCTGAAGATTATAATGTAAACTTGTTTTCAGAGAGAGTAGATGAAGCATTGAGATACAGAGAATATACAGACTTTAATGATGGCTTAAGTTAAACTGAGTCTTTACAAGTCTTTTTGTAAGGAAATAGAATTAATTGCAGTGGGTTGGGGATCTAGGAACACGATAGATGTTTAAGTTTAGATCTGGTACTAATGGCCTGAATGAAGAATTAGGAAGATATATAGGGTGAAAATGATGATAGGCAGTGTAAGTTATGTTGGGGAAAATGTGACTACTATCCACTACTCCCTCATTTTGGCCAACACAGAGGAGACTCCATCGGCTCCAACAGCCCAGATCCACCACCCCCAGCCAATAAGCTACACAAGTGGAGGGGAACCATAACTGATGGGACGAGCATCGCTCATCACAATGGCTAAGGCTGACCACCACAAGGCCAACCAACATACCCACTTTCTTACCCACTGCTGACAAAACATCATTTATCCCCAAACCCAAACATACCTCCCAAAGTGATTTCGTTAGGGATATCAATAAATTAGCATCTACTGTGTAACTACAATACGAGAAGTTTGGCCAAACTAAAACACCTAGGTCTAAGTTCCGTAGACCAGGGAGCTACGCAGCCCCACCAACCAGGAAACTGAAAATAGACGATTTTGTTGTTAAAAGTCAGATTCCAACTAAGGGCTATTGAATACACTCAGAGTAGTAGAAACACGACCTCAACAGTATTGGTACACTTTTAGATGTGGTACTACAGAATATATAACATAATGGATTTCATGATCACTTTTACTTCCGTCACTTTTATGGGTATTTCAGTGCCTTGTAAATGGCCCCAACACATGCAAACATCTTCATGGGTAACTTAGAAACTAGACTCTTAGAGAAAGGAGGGGGAAAGATCCTCCTATGGAAGAGATTTCTTGATGTATTCATCATCTGGACTGGCTCCCAGGAGGAATTTGTTGACACAACAGCAACTATCAATTTCAACCTACTAACAAGCAATTATGTGTACGCCACGTCATTTCACCCCCCTAAAGCTGGTAAATCCATTAAAATAGAGGAGACTACTAGGGATATCTACAAACTAATTCTAATGAATCTAACTTTACAACAAGGATCGACCAATTTCCTAGTAAACTAGGATAATCTCTCCATAGCCCAAACACATACACCAGCAATAAAGTTTACCGACAGATCAGATAAGCATAAACCGAAAACAATCTCTGAAATGAGTCGCTCACTAGTCTTCACAACCATCTACTGTGATAGGATACCCAACATAAAGGGGGTCCTAGATAGCAATTGGAGTGAGTTATATCCTAATTCAAAGAAATCTTTCCCAAACCTCCAGTGATCGCTTTCAAAAGAACCGATCACTCAGAAACAAACTAGTAAGAGCGAAATCCTAGTGTTTGTTTTAGTTAGCTCAAACTAAAAACAAAGTGTTTTAGTAGAAGCTAAAACAGTTTTAGTTAACTAAACATCAAGGGCACTGGCCCCTGGGATTAAACTACCTAATATTTTTTCACCAAAATGTTTTAGTAACCCTTTTTTCTTTTTAGTTGAGTAACTGAAACCAAAACTAAATTTTGTTCTTCACTAGCTTTTGTAATGTAATTAGGTGAAGCCATACTAAAACAACACTACTAAATCTGTGACCATAATATGTGCGCTATTAGCAGTAGAACCCTCCAACGGCCTCCAACATAACCCACATATAAAAAGTACGATGGTCAGTCAAACACACTACACCCGCAAAAAGCCTCCCAGAGACAAACATATCAAACATGGTCTAACACATCTTGCAGATCGTATAAATCTACAAACCACGTGGTATAGACATTATACCTGAATTAAAAACAAGGATCTCAGCCCGATTGGAATATCTTTATACCACTGGCATGCTAGACAAAAACATTGCCTTCACCCAACCAAACCAAGAACCGAGAACCAAGAACATCTAGAATCAACTTTCTGAAAAAAATTCACAAAAATCCCATGGGTATTGGACCCATTGTGTCTAGCGTCGGCAGCGTCACAGAAAGCTTATCACAGTTTGTTGACAAACGGCTACAACCTCTAATAAAGGGACTCCCTTCAAATGCAAGGATACAATGGATTTCATGACGTTTCTATTATTTAGATTGGAACAGAAGATGAATTCATCCAATTCATGGCTAGGATTGACACTGTCTACCATACAATTAAGTTCCCTTATGAAAATGAAATCATATTTATCGACACCACCATTTATATATAAAGGCAAAAGATTTGCCGAAATGGGAATCTTTGATATCAAACACCTATCAAGAAAGCCAATAAACAACTCTATGTTCATGCTTCCTCTTATCACGCTCCTGCACCAAGCAAAGCAATACATAAGGCAAATTACAACCCCCCTACACATCCGAATTAACCAGCATCTCCAAATTTAGTGATAATGTCTTCGAGATCAGAGAGATTCTATGAAGAAACTGGCAGGCACTCCATTAAGGATGCCATACTAAGAACCATCTTCCCCGAGGAGCTGCTTATAAAAATAATCCCTCAATAAGGAACAAACTAGTCAGTCACAGACTGAACAAACAGAAGAATCGACCAAATCCACCGACACCGTCACACAAACCCAAAAAATTGAACTTACTTCGAATCCAGGGAATTCAAACACAGAATTCTATATGGGAAAGGAACCGCCAATCTTCTGCCAGCAAAGGCAATTACCATTAAAAAGTTTCCAGCAAAGGAAAATGTTAAATGCTGCTTTGATAAGCAACGCTTAACCTGCCACAGACTAGTACATACCAGTGACTTTGTAAAAAGCAACGTTAATAAACGGTACTTTCCTATCAGAACATGGAAAAACCCCATCACATGCAACAAGACTGACATTTCATGTCTGAAAAACCAGCGGGGCACTTTTGCCGCACAAAAAGTTACACACAACTCAGCTTAGGCCAAGCTAACTGCAGCTGCAGAACTACGAATTACAGTAACTATACTACAGTATAGTCATGTTCCCAGACCTACAAATTATAGGCATCCTGTAGACAACGCAGTACAGCGAAAGTGCTGACTCAGCAGTTTTGTCGTGCGCTTCTAGTTAGTAGCTATACGCCACTAAAACAGGATTTTTACGGCTCCTACCAAGTTTTCGCCATCTAGGCAACACATAACTACCTTCATTTGCTGTAGCTTGGCCTGCAAACCTCCAAAAGCTGCTATATACTGCAGTTGCATAGTAACGTATGACGTAACATATTGCGCACGTGATAAGTGTGGACGCACGAACAGACAAACAGACAAACAAGCAAACAAACATGGAAAACGTAAAGCAATCTTAGGACCAGCCGTTCGCGCGCTGCGCGCGCTCTGGCTGGTAAAAATGATGCAAGAGCAACAGAGTTGTCTACTTATTGCAATGCAGAAAGTTCAGTAAACAATAAGTCGGACAAACTACCCAACCACTACATATTCCACAATATACAACAGTATTTGAGCGTGAACGCACATGTTTCCACAAGCAGGCTGGGTTTGGAAATTGCTACCACTGACCTACCACACTCTGAGCTCAAAAAATGCTGCATCTACTTTGATTACTAAACCTCACTCTCTCTATCTCACCAGTAGTCACGGTGGGATTCAAACCACCAACCCTTGGGTTGTGAGTCCAGTGCTCTAACTACTACACCACCGCGACACACACACACACACACACAAACACACACACACAACTGCGTACAGTTTATGCGGCTGACAAAGCCGTCTCTAATGACGTCGGTTCCAGTGCTGGGAGAGCCATGGAGCATACTGGGTGAGTACAGTCAGTATACACGTGGGCATAACAAAATCATTAGGCTTGCCTTGAGCCCCCAAAACCTCTGATCAGCTTTGTCCCCACTGTTTGGTGAAACTAGAACACCGCATACACACATACACATGCGACACACATCACCCATACACACACAAACACACACACACACACACATGCGACACACACACAAAAATGCAAATTCTGTTGCTGACGCTAAGCGGTCACTCGCACCTGGCAAAGCCAGGCTGCATACTTGCCTTGTGCCCGAAGCAAACACTCTGAGCCAGTGCTGGCAAACTCCTGGAGCTGATACATGAGAGCAGTCAGTTGAATTTGCACCCCAGCGAATGCTAGGTACCCATTACAGCTGGGTGAGCTGGTGTGTACTGGAAACATAAGAAGGTAATTCACAACAATTGAACGAATATTTAGTCACCAGTAGTCACGGTGGGATTCAAACCACCAACCCTTGGGTTGTGAGTCCAGTGCTCTAACTATTACACCACCGCGACACACACACACACACACACACACACACACACACACACACACACACACACACACACACACACACACACACACACACACACACACACACACACACACACACACACACACACACACACACACACACACACACACACACACACACACACACACACACACACACACACACACACACACACACACACACACACAACTGCATACAGTTATGCGGCTGACAAAGTCGTCTCTAATGACGTCGTTTCCAGTGCTGGGAGAGCCATGGAGCATGCTGGGTGAGTACAGTCAGTATATTTGATACTCATTGTATAATGAACCCATTCCAGTATTTCTGACGCAATGAATTTTGAGATGTCAGGGGCTGAAAACAGGCCAATTAAATTCAATCCATTAAATTTTAGCAGGCTAAGTGACTTAATTGCTGACAAAGTAAAGAGGCTGTGGTCTTGATAGTTAACTGCTCTAGTAATTTCTACTATGACTGACACTAACTGTATGGTAAAGTACAATCGTGATATGCAGCCATTTATGATTACTTATTATATGTGGTTATACTGAAAGTCTACAGCTAGTTTGATTACGTATTACTACAGCTTCTGACTAAACTCAGTTCCTCCTGTTTCTGCATAGTCTCAGTGTGCTTCTTGTAGTGCATGTAAACATTTTGCTGTTCTACCATAGATAGCTGCCTGATAACATTTTTATTACTACCACTGTCCCCACAGATATAAATCACTCTATAGACACATAGGTACATGTACACATCACTAATTAACCACAAAGATTACATCACAGACCCACAAGGTCAGCATGACATAAGTTGAAATACATTAAAGAGCACATGTCATGTCCACTACACATGGAAAAATCACTGTGGTTATATAAGTACTTTGATTCTGCAAGAAACAATGCGAATGTAGCTAGGTCTGCATAGTATACATACGTGAATTTAGTCACAGGAAATTACAAAAGTGATCGAGTGTCAGTGTAATAAATTGCCCTACTTGGTACCGTTTGATAAACATCTGTGTGATTTCTGTTGGTTGATCGACATGAAGACAGCACGTACATACCAAAACCTTCTAACAACACTGTGTAAGTGATTAAGTTTTTTTCCTTTCACAATCACAATCTGTACATGTCTATCCAATGAACCATTATTAACAAATTCAATCCCCAAGAAACTGTAACTTGCAACCCTTGGAATGTCTTTATCTCCCCACTTCCGTGTAAATGTACCTGTATCAACCTCTTTGGAAAATACCATAACAGCACTCTCCTTTACAAAATTCCTGTACTATATTAATCAACGTTTGTAAGTCCTCAGTATTTGTAATTAAACCTACAAAATTATCAGCAAACATTAGACCCCCAACATATAACATCAGTCTTAATAGTTTTGCCAATCCCAGCCTTTGTGATCTCATCTAACAACTGATTGGAAAATACATGCAGGATAGGAGACATATTACAACCCGTACCACCCGACCTATATTGGATGATTTGGATTTTAATCCCTCCAGTAAAACAGCACTCTGTGCGATGTCATACATAGTCTTAATAATTATCTCTCCACATCCTACCTCTATCACCAAGTTCCCATAAGTTATTATGCCAAACTGTGACAAATGCTTTCTGAACAACTAACAAGAAAGTGTAAGTGTGTTTTCCCTTCACTAATTGTGCCTTCTATTAATTCATTTCCAGAAAAAATGATATCAAAACAACTCCTTTTGAAACTCTCTAAATTCTCTGAACCTATAGAGCGTTTTCCCAGTACTGGACAGGTGAACCTAGAACCTTTTCCCAGTACTGGACTGGGGAGCCTAGAACCTTTTCCCAGTACTGGACTGGGGAACCTAGAACCTTTTTCCAGTATTGGCCCAGATCCACCACCCCCAGCCAATAAGCTACACAAGTGGAGGGGAACCATAACTGATGGGACGAGCATCGCTCATCACAATGGCTAAGGCTGACCACCACAAGGCCAACCAACATACCCACTTTCTTACCCACTGCTGACAAAACATCATTTATCCCTAAACCCAAACATACCTCCCAAAGTGATTTCGTTAGGGATATCAATAAATTAGCATCTACTGTGTGACTACAATACAAGAAGTTTGGCCAACTAACTAGGTGGTACTACAGAATATATAACATAATGGATTTCATGATCACTTTTACTTCCGTCACTTTTATGGGTATTTCAGTGCCTTGTAAATGGCCCCAACACATGCAAACATCTTCATGGGTAACTTAGAAACTAGACTCTTAGAGAAAGGAGGGGGAAAGATCCTCCTATGGAAGAGATTTCTTGATGTATTCATCATCTGGACTGGCTCCCAGGAGGAATTCATTGACACAACAGCAACTATCAATTTCAACCTACTAACAAGCAATTATGTGCACACCACGTCATTTCACCCCCCTAAAGCTGGTAAATCCATTAAAATAGAGGAGACTACTAGGGATATCTACAAACTAATTCTAATGAATCTAAGTTTACAGCAATGATCGACCAATTTCCTAGTAAACTAGGATAATCTGATGTACAAGAGAAACAGGAAAGGGCCTAAAGCATCTTTGAGCATGGTTACAACTACAACATGAACAATGGCTAATCATTGATATATCTCTAACAGACGTACATGTATGTACATGTGGATCGACAAATGTGACCTGCTGTGTAACAACCAGTACTTTCGAATAAGTCAATTTTATGATACGTAACTATGCACAAACTAACTGAAATGTGAGTAGTTTTATGTGTGGCATTGCTGCCATGACAATACATACCAATTTTAGTACATGCATGTATTGCTACACTATTGACCCAGACATGAATTTCATGCCATAGACTTTGCAGTATTCGCAATCACGACAATGTTATGAAAATTGCAGTGCTACATGTACCAAAAGCAACTTGTACTGTACCAATCCATTCTCACTACTGTTGATGACAATTGTCCAAGTGCTGGATTTTCACACAGCAGGTCACATAGAACTTCTCCACAGTAATATGTGTACGTTACACAGGAGGAAAAGAAAATTATATATCCTTACATATCTCTCTTCAGAGTGTAGTTTAATCTTACTCGAAATTGTGTGGTAGTGCTAGCAGTTCCCCAGATGCAAAGGCTGGTAAACCACGAGGGGTCCTTATGTCCGCTTCCATTTCATCTTGCACTGCTGTACCTACATGTAAGTACATGCACAGGCACAGCAATGTTAAAAAACAGATGTACTCAGATATACGTACATGTGGAAAACAAGCAAGAAACTTATCTTCAGAACTACATAACTGGCCGAGTAAGAGAGGCTAGTACTGAAAATGTCATAGTTTGTAATTAGGGTGGATTTATCAAGCTCCTTCTTGAGCTTACATGTACATGTACTACAGTATTGCTGATCAACGTGCGATGAACGCTGTTAGATTAATTGTTAAGAAAATGAATTATGTATAAAAATGTTATCAGGCAGTTATCTATGGTAGAACAGCAAAATGTTTACATGCACTACAAGAAGCACACTGAGACTATGCAGAAACAGGAGGAACTGAGTTTAGTCAGAAGCTGTAGTAATACGTAATCAAACTAGCTGTAGACTTTCAGTATAACCACATACAATAAGTAATCACAAATGGCTGCATATTACGATTCTACTTTACCATACAGTTAGTGTCAGTCATAGTAGAATTTACTAGAGCAGTTAACTATCAAGATAACAGCCTCTTTACTTTGTCAGCAATTAAGTCACTTAGCCTGCTAAAATTTAATGGATTGAATTTAATTGGTCTGTTTTCAGCCCCTGACATCTCAAAATTCATTGCGTCAGAAATACTGGAATGGGTTCATTATACAATGAGTATCAAATATACTGACTGTACTCACCCAGCATGCTCCATGGCTCTCCCAGCACTGGAACCGACGTCATTAGAGACGGCTTTGTCAGCCGCATAACTGTATGCAGATGTGTGTGTGTGTGTGTGTGTGTGTGTGTCGCGGTGGTGTAGTAGTTAGAACACTGGACTCACAACCCAAGGGTTGGTGGTTTGAATCCCACCGTGACTACTGGTGACTATCTATTCTTTCCATCATTATTTGTTGTGAATTACTTATGCCACCAGTACACACCAGCCCACCTAGCTGTAATGGGTACCTGGCATTTGCTGGGGTGCAAATTCAACTGACTGCTCTCACGTATCAGCTCCAGGAGTTTGCCAGCACTGGCTCAGAGTGTTTGCTTCGTGCACAAGGCAAGTATGCAGCCTGGCTTTGCCAGGTGCGCGTGACCACTTAGCGTCAGCAACAGAATTTGCATTTTTGTGTGTGTGTCGCATGTGTGTGTGTGTGTGTGTGTGTGTGTGTGTGTGTGTGTGTGTGTGTGTGTGTGTGTGTGTGTGTGTGTGTGTGTGTGTGTGTGTGTGTGTGTGTGTGTGTGTGCATGTGTGTGTATGGGTGATGTGTGTCGCATGTGTATGTGTGTATGCGGTGTTCTAGTTTCACCGAACAGTGGGGACAAAGCTGATCAGAGGTTTTGGGGGCTCAAGGCTAGCCTAATGATTTTGTTATGCCCACGTGTGTGCGTGTATGTTATGATAGATAAAGACAGTCACATGTGTTTGCAGGGGGTGTTTTGGAGTGCACCATGCGTGTGTAGTGGATGCAGTTTAATGCTTCTTTGTGCACACAGGTCTTTGTCTATACATATATGTATAAGTGTAAGTGTGTTTTCCTTCCCTAATTGTGCGTTGTATGATTTCATTTCGAGATAAAATGATATCAAACCAACTCCTTTTGAAACTCTCTAAATCCTACCTGACCCTCATGAAGAAGCCTTTTGGATTCTAATCTGATTACTAAGCGGTTATTTAGAATGCTGAATGTAGAGCCGTATCACCCTCTCTGTAGTCGGACAGTGAATTTCGTCTTTATTTGGTGTAGAGACCCAAAAACACTCTCTAACACTAAGGATTGGGATATTGTTGTTAAGTACAGGTGCTTAGCATCACAACAGTGCAAGCCCGATGTTTATACATTGCATGGTTCTCGAGATAGAGAGAGATAGAGCCATTTATTTTAAAACTTATGATGCTGAATTAAGGCTTTTAGTGGATGAAATCAGATAAAACAGTTCTATCTCAGGAAGGACACAACGTATAAACAACAGACTTGAACTTTTGTGTTGCTAAGTGTCTGTACATTCCCATCCTAACATTAGAGAGTGTTGTGGGGTCTCTACACCGAAAAAGAAACAAATTCACTGTCCGATAGTGGAGAGAGTGACATGTACGTCTCTACATTCAGCAGCACCCCTCAGTGCTCAAAGCAGCTACGATGGCGAAAGGTTGGCGTGCAGCAGCATAGTAGTGGGGCTTCCCAATATATAAAGAAAGGTCACTGGAAGTTACTTCAGGGAGGAAACATGGAACGAAGTCCAGTAATACATACATTTGTCTGATCATAGCTTTGTCAGAATTCAAACTTTAAACAACGAAGGAACACCAAAATTTCAACTTGAAGTGCGAAGGTTCTGTACTGTCAAGTGAATGCTCAGCCCACTTCCGATAGTTTACATGCTCAGCGCTAGCGTGTCTGATCATCAGTAACTTACTCTATGTGTACATGAACTTCAGAGATGTGTACACATACATATTTCTCGAAGGATTGTATACATTGCACTCAATTGCATGTGTCTACATGAGCTTCATGAAGGCTCATGAATGCTTATAGCTTTATGAGTGGATTGTATATAAAGTTCAGAATGCCAACTTCACACGAAGCTTCACAACAGGTCTCATTGACAATTACCTCATGGGGATATTGTTTTTGCAATGCACTGAGTGGCTGTCTTGTGTGGTTAGTCGCTGCTAGTTCAAGGAAGTTTCAATTTCTGGAAGCTCTTTTTCGGAAGTATTTTCAACTTCTCAATAATATTCAGACTTACAATACGAAGGATTGAGATCCCTGTATCACAACTATTCGCAAGGTTTCCTACATAAATGTACATGTATTTCTGTACATTTCTTTCTACATCTAGTATCGTGTGCCTAGACCACTGTATAGCAGAACTAATTCATACTGTCCTCTCTTTGTTGTTTCAAATTGTAGTGCTTTTTACCAGCTGGGTGCATTCAAAGCGTATGATGCCTTCAAGTTTTCTGCATTTTTTTGTCTGTCTGTCTGTTTGGTGTCTGCATGTATTTCCGCACTTAACACACATTCTATGCAACTGTGCATGTACGTAGTCTACCAGTAGTTTTGAAAGGTTTGTAGACCAAACTACAGCAAGTTTAGTCCTAGACAGCCATGCTAATCCTGTTTTAGTAGGTTACAGCTGTTAACTGCAAGTGTACAACAAATCTCTGCATTAGCCTGTTATATGTACATGTACATTTAGTCTGCAGTTGCATTAGTTTGCCCTGTCCTGTTTGTAAAGCTGTTTGATCCTTGGGTGTTTCACTCAACTCCTCAGCTGAAATAACACTCAAAATCAGCTGAGAAGGTAGCTTCTCAGCTGATTTTGAGTGTTATTTCAGCTGAGGAGTTGAGTGAAACACCCAAGGATCAAACAGACAGACAGACAAAAAAGACAGACAGACAAAAAAATGGGTAGGTATATAGCAGATCTGGCAGACTTGCTACCTACCCTTGAGATGCTAAAGTCGAGTTCAAGTGCAGTGAGTTCTCTGTATAGTTCTGTGTGGCTAAGAATTACTCATTTCTACTACTTTTAAATGGAAACACTAGTCTCTTTTGTAGCCATCTGGTTACCACTGAACATGACTTGTGCCAATTATGAGCATGGTTTCATACATGGGGGGGTGAGGGGGGGGGGGGGGTGAGGGGGGGGGGGAGGGCTGACTTCCCTTCATAGCCCTTAGGAGTTTGAAAAATTATGCTGCATTAAAACAAGGTACAATGGCACCTGATCAATTGTACTCGCAACACCTACATAAATACTTCTAGTTTTATAGCTGTGCTGACACATGTTACTGAGCTATGGTTTGGACACAAACTTGTGGTAGTCGGCTAAGCTACCAAAACCCACCAGATTTAATCTTTGGCCAGTTGTTTTGTAATAATTTGCTGTGGGGCATACCCCATAATTCCCCTATAGAAGGATGGGAACTATTCCAAAAAGGATTCCCCATGGCGCGATGATGCTGTTACTATACCACACATGACTATGTAATCTTTATACGTAAAGTACAATAACGTCATGATTTTAAGAGTATGGTGTTCTTTGTTTCTCTCTAGTGTGGACCTGGAATCCTTGGGTCCCTTGTTTGGTCAGATAGTGGTTACACTCTCTCCTTTTGCTGATCACCACTCAGCAACTGTATCAAAAATCTTTGATTTTCTTATAATTCAGAACAAGTGAGTACTTGATATTCGAGGAACTTCACCAAAAATACCACTAGATAAAATGCCATGTATGTGTTTCAGTATTTGCTGTTTTAATTTTTTCAGAGAGGTTCTTGGGTCTTTCTTTGATGAGATCTACTTCATGCCAGATGTGCTGTCTCTTGCTTGCATCAACACTCAGCTTAGGAAACACTCGTATACATCAAAAAGGTATCTTGTTCCGGGACAGAAGTGTTCATGTGAATGGGATGTCATAGGTAGAAGCAGGAAATGAGGTCACGGATTGTTATTCACACTAGTGTGTTCAATTGAGAATTTCTCAGTGCATACATACGTGTGTACATATGTGTGTGTACATATGTTTATGCATGCGTGCGGCCCACATGCTACATATTGTTTGGATCCATGATTCAATACAAAATTTCAGTTCACATATGACATATATATCCATAATCCAATTCAACTTTTGAAACTTTTACGAGTCTACGCAATGCTTTGCATTCACTTGGTTTGTACAGCTGTTAATTATACATCAATTCTAATTGGAGGTTTGTACGTGGAAGCTAGAAGGAACAGTGTAATGGAGCTTAGTAAGCTGCTGTTGATATATACCACTACTACTATTTGCACTAGAACCCATAATATTGTAAGAGCATGCGCTGAATGAGTTGGCTGGACTTACGTCGTGCATTAACCTATATAGTTGCTACTATCCTTTTCCAGCCTTCACCAGCAACTACAACATGTCCTAAGAGGGGCATGCCATGGGCGTTCTGACGTGAGAATGGATGCATTGAAAGCACCACACAGACTGTTGAGATCCAATCGAGTTAGTGCAGTATTTAGTTATTTGTATTATTATCAATATATGAACTGTACATACAGTGCATGTTCATGTAAGCTTTAAAACAATTTTTGCTCTGTTCATACAGGCAGAGTTGGAGAAGTGCATGGTAGGAAGTGACACCGTTGATCCAATCATTACAGAGATTGTAACAAGAGTAAGTTGATTTCGCTTCATGAAGAAGTGAAATTATGTCTATCTGACATAGTCCATACTCAACGTTTTGTTTTTAAAATTGCTGCTTTGTCCTCAGTTTCTAAAGGTCTGCGAGCCACTAGTATTGAGCTTCGAGAAGAGTTTGGGAGGTGTCTAGGAGAACTTGGAGCTGTTGGTCCCGGAAAGTATGTGCTGGTATACCACACTTTTGTCATACAATTCTGTATGCTAAGTCAGAGTTGGCAACTACTAACTTAACTTGCAACTGTCCGAGGAGTAGCATTTGTATCCAATACTGTCCTATTCTTGAACTAACCGGAGACGTAATTTCTCTGACCATATTTAGATTAGTATTATATCACATTTATGTGGGTGGGTATGTTTTCGGATTATGTACTTGCGAGCATCCTGTTAACTACCTGCCCCTTACTTGCTTTTGCTTGTGTGCTTGCTGTACTTCCCCAGGCTGGATATTCATTCCCATGGTGTCAACTTCCAAGACTGTGAAGTACTTTGAGGTATACATCTTGCTTACTAGTGATTTCAATTAGCCTCGTACTCAGCTATTAAATTTAGGCAGAAGGGCTTGATGCGAGGTTTAGCTGAGTACAGTGGTGCTGTGGAGGTCTGGGTTAGTTTGTAGTGTGGGGTGTTGTGTTTTGTGAAGTATGTAATCGTTGTGGATGAGGATGTGAGGGTGGTTGTGGGATGGTGAGTGGTGGTGATGATTGTGGATGGTGGTGTGTGTTGAAGGGTGCTGTGTAAGGGGGTGTGGTACGGTTTGTGGTGGGTGTGGTTGGAAAGATGTAGGGATGGTAGGTACGCGGTAAATGCATCGCACTGTGATATGTGCGAAGTCTGTGCATGCCTTCTGGTGTTTGTTTTGTTGTTTTTTGGGGAAGTGTAAAGGTATGTCACGTGTACTCACATTGATGAGTGAACTAATGTCCTTGCAGTTACTGTGATCTGAGGACTGTTCAACAGCATGTGTACACTGTGCTATAAATATATGTACCAAGCAAGTCAACGTCGAAGCTTTGGAGTTATTTGTTCATGTATTGATTATTATCACGTGCATATCAGTCTATTGGTATCACTGCACATCTATGATTATACCAGGCTGAGATCGTTTCTTTAATGTGGGATCCAGATGCAATGATGCTACTGCAACAATTATACTGTAACGGTCATTGTAGCTACTTGTCACTCAGACTCTCCCTACATTGCCCTACATTTGCTAGCAGTTTGCCAAAAAGTGCAAAAATTAGTCATGTAGGGATGCACTTCCACCAAAAAACGCTTCCCCAAAAACCAATGAAACAAGCAGCAATGCACACACATACACCCGCACATCACAGCGCAATGCCTAGCTACCATCCCTACCTGTTTTTCTGTAACTTGTTTTGGGGCATTTTTTGGGAAGTGGCAACAAATGTGTGTGACCAGCAAGTGCTCTGGAAAGTCACATTTGAGATTCCCACTCGGTACTCTGAGAGGACAATGCTGGCGCTAAAGGAGAAACAGCTGAACAGCTTGACCCGGAATGAGATTGTACAGGGAATATCTGTGAAGATTTTCTATCGCTGCAAATACCCAATAAGTTCACAGGTAACCCCATTTGTCACTAAGTGTTTCTGTTTCTCTCCCCCCCATGCTGTGTGACCATTCTAAATAGTACCTATGGGATTCTGTGAACAAACTAGCTCTATAAAGACAGTATTTCTCCAAACAAGCTAGCAGTCTGTCGTAACTGGCCATGCTGAAATAATGTGAATGCAGCAGAACTTGCTCCTGCAACTACAATTTTTATTTTTACAACCTGAACACCCCCCCCCCCAAAAAAACAAAAAAACAGAACAAAAATGAAACTATGATAGGGAGTGTACGGTTATCATTTCGAGATGCCCCAGGCCTACACCCTGGCTATGGTCGTGTGCTATGTGAGAATAAGTTATTTAGTTGAGCCGTGGAACAAGGCTATACCCTTAGCATTGGTGCCTAATACGTTACAAAATAAACTAAATCCACCTAAAAATTCATTTGTATATTCCTTTATACAGCTCATCAATGACTTCATCCAGATCACTGGTCTCCGTGGTGATCCCGAAGAAAAATTGGCGGCTAAGTGGATTAAGTGGGCACCAAAAGTCACAACGTATGCAAAGAGTAAAAGAAGTGCAGCTATTCAGACGCAGCTTCATTTGCTGGATGGGAATGAAGAAGCTGCTGATGGTTAGTTAGCAGTTTTATCCATACACTTGTACTCTCGACAAGAGAAATAAGGATGACAGTGTTCACTTACTGACAGAACTTGAAGTAAGCGTAATGAAATGGATTATCTGCGTTTTTGAGCCTTGGAATGTTGTGTATTAGTTATCTGAAAGTTAAGCAATAGATATACAAGAAAACATGTTGTGTATTTGTCAAACTACCAGTGTACATCAGAGTTTTAATAATTAGCTCTCTCTGAACTGAGTAAAGATAAGTAAATGACCCCAAATCTTTACTGTGCCCTCTCGCAATGTATATGCGTGGCTTGAGTTTCTTTGTCCGAATTACTCTCATTATGTGTTGCTTTTAATTCTTCTTTAACCAGGATAATGAAGATCTCGATACCAAGATATCAGGTGGCATTTCAACACCGTACCTGATTCAGTTTGGCAGTGGTGACATGCAGTTCTTCCTTGTCGCGGAGAAAGAACTGTTGGCTGAGTTGCCTTCGCTGTACAAGGCCATTGTTGCCCTTATAGCAGTGTATTATGTTTTCGACATTGCCTATCCCACACCATGTATGATGAACACACTTTTTTTTTATGGAGCGCTTCCTGCTTGGAATAACAACTGGGACAAAGTTCAACAAAACACTACTTGGCACCATCAGTGATATTGAAAAATGTTAGTTTGTACCATTTATTTACCTGCCACCCGGCTTAGTCCTTTTGTATCTTTAGTTTGAAACACTTTAGTTAAAATGTAAGTGCACTGTACATATTCTTTTGTAATTGTAATGTATAGCTACTTGCTGTACTGTAACAGGTGTTGCTATAGCATTAGTTTTGGAACCACCCTAGCATTCATAAATTCAAACACAATGATGTAGCATAAAAAGGCATTGAAAATCCGGTGCATGCGTCTTGTCAGAAACGCTTACAAAGAGCTGAAACACTCCCAAAATTTAAACACAATGATTTAGCATGTAAAGGGTAACTAACAGACAGACAGTAAATGAAGTCGAGAAACACGGCCTTAATATTAAAACTCAAGACTAACAATGAATAGAATATCTCCCCAAATTCAAACACAATGATTAAGCATATAAAGATATTGAAAATGTAGACAGAGTGTCTATGTTGTCAAAAACGCTTACATGTACAATGACCAGAAGCATTCCCGAAATTCAAATACTATAATGATTTAACATAATCATAAAGGTCATAAAATGCAGTGTATACATCTTGTCAGAAACGCTCACAACGAGCACAAACGTCCCGGAAATTCAAGCACAATGATTGAGCATATTGATGTTATTGTAAATGCAGTGTTACTTAATAGGTACATGTAAACCGCGGTAGCCAGGGATTTATGGTCCATAAACTGCCCTATAGCTAGCCCGAGGGCGAAACCCGAGGACGAGGGCTGTTTATGGCCATAAATCCCTGGCAACCGCGGTTTATGTTATATTATTAAGCGGATTGGTTCTTTGGGTGCATAGTAACCGACGCTTAGCTAGTAGCTACAGTACTACAGTATATATCGCTCTGTGCGGTTCTCCGACTTGTCTTGGTTTACCCGAGTGGACGGAATGCTGTAAACAAAACAGTCGCTTCGCTGAGAAACTGTCGCCGGCTACACGTGGCGGAAGTGGCGTAATAAGCACCGCCCCCACGACCCAGCTCCTCCCTCTACTTTAGCTACTCTCATCGGGAGACGCCCCCTTATTGAACAAGTGACTCTCGCGCTATGCTAATGACTGCATGCATGTATAGAAGTGCTGTATGTTATATATTACCCTGAGGGCTGGAGTATATGTATAGGATATACCACGTCTACAAGGAGTATAAGCGCAGATAAACTCCGCTAGACAGTTTACCCGAGGCGTACATGTAGGGTAAATCGTCTAGCGGAGTTTATCGCGTTTATACTCCGATTAGGCGTGGTATATCCGGCTTATATCACAGGCGGCCAATCGCTTCTTGCCGTTTGTCATCGCCATAGCTACCATTCAGTAGTATTCATTTATTACGTAACAAAAAACACGTTAACGAACATGAAAACACGCATGGAAAACATGAAAACAAAATAGTAGTATAAACACCTTTATACTCCTCTCTGTAGCCAATGAATTTCTCCAAAAGTGATGTAATGTGGTATAAGAAACATGATCTACAACTTCCTGTCAGTATATGGATAGGAGAGGAGAAACAGCTGAACAGCTTGACCCGGAATGAGATTGTACAGGGAATATCTGCGAAGATTTTCAATCGCTGCAAATACCCAATAAGTTCACAGGTAACCCCATTTGTCACTAAGGGTTTCTGTTTCTCTCCCCCCCATGCTGTGTGACCATTCTAAATAGTACCTACGGGATTTCTGTGAACAAACTAGCTCTATAAAGACAGTATTTCTCCAAACAAGCTAGCAGTCTGTCGTAGCTGGCCATGCTGAAATAACGTCAAAGCAGCAGAACTTGTAGGTAATCTTTGAAACACTTTAGTTAAAATGTAAATGCACTGTACACATTCTTTTGTAATTGTAATGTATAGCTACTTGCTGTACTGTAACAGGTGTTGCTATAGCATTAGTTTTGGAACCACCCTAGCATTCATAAATTCAAACACAATGATGTGGCATAAAAAGGTATTGAAAATCCGGTGCATGCAGAAATTGTTATCCAGGGCAACTGGAGTCAATATATAAGGAAGCAGATGAATGTCTTGCAAGGTTCTTGCACCAGATCTTGCAGGATTTTTCTGAGTCACGCAAATTTTAACACAAGATTCTAACACCTTGCAAGATTTTTGTTGCATGATGAGAAGTTTTGCAAGGGCTTGCAAGAGATAAAATGCAAGAACGCTGCCAAAATCCTTGAGAGTCCTGCAAGAAGTCTGCTAGATAACTTACAAAATTCTGCAAGAAAGCTATGTTAGAACATTGCAAGACCTTGCAAGGAAACTCTGCATTTCACAACATGAGGAAGTTTTCATAGGTCTACACAAGCACCTGATAGAATGGTTCTTTTTTGTCTGCCATCAAAATGAAACCCTTCTTCTGATGTAGTACCTCCACAAGAAACTGCAAAACATGTACCAAGATTCCCAGTTAAGGTCATATCCAATAGCAGACAAGGCCTACAAGTTAATGTACCTGACAAACATTGTCCTTGAACAGGGACAGCATCTTCCCAGGGGTTAGTGTGTGAGCTTTTGCTATTCTGGGAACCTGTGAAGAAAATAGCTATAAATAATACACTTGACATTTAAATGATATATACCTACAAATAGTTTACAATCTGACAGCAACTGTACATATTTACAGTTTTTGAAGGAATTAATCACCTTTTTAATACATTCTGTGTTAGTGTATATGGACAATCATGTACATGTGTTTTACACAGTAAGTTAGACACACGTACATGCCCATACACACAACATCGCATACGAAGAGAAGGGAGAGAAATTTTTCTGTGTTGTATGATGAACTTATGTAGATGCGTTTGAATTTGGGAGCGTCTCATCTTTTCAGAGCTTCTAATAAGAGACATAACCAGCATACTTCCAATACTTGTTTCATATCCTAATATTTGAGTTTCAATTTCGGGAATGATTGTACCTCTTATAAAATTTTCTGATACGATACATGCACTGCATTTTAAAAACCATTATAGGTAAAATTACTGTGTTTGACTTTGGGGAAAGTTTCGCTCTTTGTCAGCGTTTTTGACAGGACAAACACACTACATTTTATAACATTTTATCCTAAATCTTTGCATTTTAATTTCGGGAACGTTTCTGCTCATTGTGCATGTTTCTGTCGAGATATATACACTTTATTTTCAATACCCTTGTATGCTAAATCATTGCGTTTATACTTTGGGAACGTTTCTGCTCATTTCAAGCGTTTCTAACAAGACTATATACACAGCATTTCACTACAATTATATCATGCTGAAGCATTGTGTTTTAAATTTCGGGAACGTTTCTGCTCTTCGTAAGCATTTCTGACAAAACACATGCACTACATTTTCAATGCCTTACTCTATCATTGTGTTTGAATTTTGGGAGCGTTGCTGCTCTTTGTAAGCGTTTGTGACAACATATATACACTGCATTAGCAATAGCATTATATGTTCAATCATTGTGTTTGAATTTTTGGGACGTTTCTACTTGTTATGAACGTTTCTGACAAGTTATATACACTGCATTTTAAATACCCTTATATGGTTTGAAATTCAGTCACGTTGCTACTCGTTTTCAACGTTTCTGACATGATTATAATGTCCACCAAATCTTCAATAGACTTATATTATTATATATATATGCTAAATGATTGTGGTTATATATCGGGAGCATTTCTGCTCTCCGTAAGCTATTCTGACACGGTATTAACACTGCATTTTCAATGCCATTATATGCTAACTATTGAGTTTGAATTTTGGGAGCGTTCCTGCTCGATTTTAGCGTTTGTGACAACATACATAAACCGCATTTTCAATACTTTTATAGGCTAAATTAATGTGTTTGGAATTCGGGCACGTTTCTGCTCATTTTGGACCTTTCGGAAAGCTTCTACTAGTTGTAAGCGTTTCTGATAGGACATATAAACTACATTTCGAATGCATGCGTTTTTATGCTATGTCATTGTACTTACATTTCGGGAAGGTTTCTGCTCATTGTGAGCGTTTCTGACGACTGCATTTTCAATAATTACATAGGCTGAACCATTGTATTTGAAAATTGGGAGCATTTCTGCTATTTGTAAGCGTTCATGACAAGACACATGCATGCTGCATTTTCAAAAGTTTTGTATGCAAATTCATTGTGTTCAAAATTCGGGAGCATTTCTGCTCTTCGTAAGCATTACTGACAATATATATATACACCGTCTTTTATATGCATGCGAAATCATTGAGCTTGAACTTCAGAAAGTTGTAGTCTTCGTGACCGTTTATGCAAGATATATACACAGCATTTTCAATTTCTTTATGTGCTAAATGATTGTTTTTGAATTTCGAAAGCATTTAGCTCTTTGTAATCATTTATAACATTCAAGGTACATGCACTGCATTTTCAATTCCTTTAATTGCAATTTCGCTATTTGGAATTTCGAGATCGTTTCTGACAAGATATATACACTGCATTTTTAATGCCATTATATGCTAAATCATAGTGTTTGAAGTTCGGGAGCGTTTTTGCTCTTTGTAAGCGTTTCTGACCAGATATATCCACTGCACTTTCAGTAGCTTTGTATCCTAAATTAATGTGTTTGAATTTTGGGAACAGTTTAGCTCTTAGAAATTAGTAATCTTTTTCGACTAGATACTTGCACTACATTTTCACTATTACAATTAGAGTCAACATGATTTCAGGAGCGTTTCTGCACTGCATTTTCTATGCCTGGTTATGCTAAGTCATCGTTTTTCGAATTTTGAGCACGTTTTTATTCTCTGTAAGCGTTTCTGACAAGATATACACACCGTATTTTCTATATCTTTATATCTCATGTCATTGTGTTTGAATTTTTGAAAAGTTTCTGATCTTTGTAACGTTTCTGACAAGAGATATATCCTACATTTTCAATACTTTTATGATATGCCAAATCGTTGTTTTTAAAATTTGGGCACGTTTCTGCTCCTTTTGAAAATTTCTGACAAGACATATATATATACACTGCATTTTCAATACCTTGATATAAATCATTTTTTGGGTGAGTTGCTGCTCTGCAAAAATACGGTGTGTATGTCTTGTCAGAAACTCTTACAGAGAATAAAAACGTGCTCAAATTCGAAAAACAATGACTTAGCATAACCTGGCATAGAAAATGCAGTGTATATTCTCATCAGAAACGCTCACAACGAGCTGAAACGCCCCTAAAATTCAAACACAATGTTTTAGTATAAACTAATGTATAAATATTCAGTTGAATAATTGAAAATGTACTTCAATCATGTATCTTGTCAAAAATGTTCACAAAGTGCTGAAACGATCCTGAAATCATGTTGGCTCTAATGGTAATAGTGAAAATGTAGTGCAAGTATCTAGTCGAAAAAGATTACTAATTTCTAAGAGCTAAACTGTTCCCAAAATTCAAACACAATGATTTAGGATACAAAGCTACTGAAAGTGCAGTGGATATATCTGGTCAGAAACGCTTACAAAGAGCAAAAACGCTCCCGAACTTCAAACACTATGATTTAGCATATAATGGCATTAAAAATGCAGTGTATATATCTTGTCAGAAACGATCTCGAAATTCCAACATAGCGAAATTGCAATTAAAGGAATTGAAAATGCAGTGCATGTACCTTGAATGTTATAAATGATTACAAAGAGCTGAATGCTTTCGAAATTCAAAAACAATCATTTAGCACATTAAGAAATTGAAAATGTTGTGTATATATATCTTGCATAAACGGTCACGAAGACTACAAACTTTCTGCAGTTCAAGCTCAATGATTTCGCATATAAAAGACGGTGTATATATATATTGTCAGTAATGCTTACTAAGAGCAGAAATGCTCCCGAATTTTGAACACAATGAAATTGCATACAAAACTTTTGAAAATGCAGCATGCATGCATGTGTCTTGTCATGAACGCTTACAAATAGCAGAAATGCTCCCAATTTTCAAATACAATGGTTTAGCCTATGTAATTATTGAAAATGCAGTCGTCAGAAACGCTCACAATGAGCAGAAACCTTCCCGAAATGTAAGTACAATGACATAGCATAAAAACGCATGCATTCGAAATGTAGTTTATATGTCCTATCAGAAACACTTATAAATAGTAGAAGCTTTCCGAAAGGTTCAAAATGAGCAGAAACGTGCCCGAATTCCAAACACATTAATTAAGCCTATAAAAGTATTGAAAATGCAGTTTATGTATGTTGTCACAAACGCTAATATAGAGCAGGAACGCTCCCGAAATTCAAACTCAATAGTTAGCATATAATGGCATTGAAAATGCAGTGTTAATACCTTGTCAGAATCGCTTACGGAGAGCAGAAATGCTCCCGATATATAACCACAATCATTTAGCATAATTATATATGATAATATCAGTGTATTGAAGATTCGGTGGACATTATAATCATGTCAGAAACGTTGAAAACGAGTAGCAACGTGACTGAATTTCAAACCATATAAGGGTATTTAAAATGCAGTGTATATAACTTGTCAGAAACGTTCATAACAAGTAGAAACGTCCCAAAAATTCAAACACAATGATTGAACATATTATAATGCTATTGCTAATGCAGTGTATATATGTTGTCACAAACGCTTACAAAGAGCAGCAACACTCCCAAAATTCAAACACAATGATATAGAGTAAGGCATTGAAAATGTAGTGCATGTGTTTTGTCAGAAATGCTTACGAAGAGCAGAAACGTTCCCGAAATTTAAAACACAATGCTTCAGTATGATATAATTGTAGTGAAATGCTGTGTATTATAGTCTTGTTAGAAACGCTTGAAATGAGCAGAAACGTTCCCAAAGTATAAACGCAATGATTTAGCATACAAGGGTATTGAAATAAAGTGTATATATCTCGACAGAAACATGCACAATGAGCAGAAATGTTCCCGAAATTAAAATGCAAAGATTTAGGATAAAATGTTATAAAATGCAGTGTGATTGTCCTGTCAAAAACGCTGACAAAGAGCGAAACTTTTCCCAAAGTCAAACACAGTAATTTTGCCTATAATAATGGTTTTTAAAATGCAGTGCATGTATCGTATCAGAAAGTTTTATAAGAGGTACAATCATTTCAGAAATTGAAACTCAAATATTAGGATATGAAACAAGTATTGGAAGCATGCTGGTTATGTCTCTTATCAGAAGCTCTGAAAAGATGAGACGCTCCCAAATTCAAACGCGTCTACGTAAGTTCATCATACAACACAGAAAAATTTCTCTCCCTTCTCTTCGTATGCGATGTTGTGTGTATGGGCATGTACGTGTGTCTAACTTACTGTGTAAAACACATGTACATGATTGTCCATATACACTAACACAAAATGTATTAAAAAGGTGATTAATTCCTTCAAAAACTGTAAATATGTACATGCGAGAACTCGAAACTGCATGTAGCTCGCGAAGGGCTAGCTACACCAGACTGCGCTTATATCTACCTTTCAACCGCAGTTACGATGTCTGAAAAGTTGGAGTTCGCCCATTGCCGATGTCGAATGCCAGAGACAGTGCTGGAAAAATTATGCCCTCAGTGACAAGATGAGATGTGCCGTGACAGAGAAGTCCAGTGATCATGCAACCAAAACAGCACCAGCAACCCCACTCAGTGGCGCATGAATATAGTAATTCTGTTCAAGACGAGCAGAAAATCGTAGGTGAGGGGTGGGAGTCTGAATTCGGTGGACTGGACTGGACTGGACTGGACTGGACTACTGGAATGGAATACTGGAATGGAATACTGGTCCAGAAATAGGCGGTGTTGTGGCATGCTCGTTAGTGATCGTGCCGGTTAGTGAAATATGAATAATGCAACGTTAGCGGACCTGCCAAATGTCATAATCGTTGTAGTTACGTACGTGAACGTCCGTATTCGCGATTCATTAACGAGCACAGAAACTCGGAAGTTTGTGGGCCGTGCTGGTTTATGAAACCTGAGGCAAGAGCTAGATGGCTGTAAGTTCACTACGTGTATATGACTATGCGACTCAGCACTTGTCCAGGTATTAAAAACACACTGTAGGTGCGCAGAAACGGGCTCATAGGCTACATCATTTCTGCCATGGAAGATTAGCTAGCGGGCTATAGTCGCGACCTAGACAGCAATAGTATATTTCTGCCAGTTAGTGAGTCAAAATGGGTCTTTAAGTGTCCATCATACCGAAGTTTAAACTTGTTATCTATAGTGAAAGTCATGATTTTATAGCCGTGGAGTCTTTATAGTGTCCATCGGCTGTTTTATTGTTTACATTGTCTTTCCACTACCTGGCATGGCAGTTTACCCCCATGCCGATTAGTGAAAGTCATAGTTTTATAGCCGTGGGGACCTTAAAGTATCCAACGGCTGTTCAATATCATCTACATTGTCCTTCCACTAACTGGCATGGCAGATTTCCACCATGCCGGTTAGTGAAATTTTATAGTCATGGGGTCCTTAAAGTGTCCATTGGCTGTTGGAATATCACTTGCATTGTCCTTCCACTAACGGGCATGGCAGATTTCCACCATGCCGGTTAGTGAAAGTCATAATTTTATAGTCGTGGGGTCCTTAAAGTGTCCTTCGGCTGTTGGAATATCACTTGCATTGTCCTTCCACTAACTGGCATGGTAGATTACCCCCATGCCGGTTAGTGAAAGTCATAATTTTATAGCCGTGGAGTCGATAAAGTGTCCTTCGGCTGTTGAAATATCATTTACAATGTCCTTCCACTAATTGGCATGGCAGATTTCCACCATGCTGGTTAGTAAAAGTCATAATTTTATAGCCGTGGAGTCGATAAAGTGTCCTTCGGCTGTTGAAATATCATTTACAATGTCCTTCCACTAATTGGCATGGCAGATTACCCCCATTCCGGTTAGTGAAAGTCATAATATTATAGCCGTGGGGTCCTTAAAGTGTCCTTCGGCTGTTGAAATATCATCTACATAGTTCTTCCACTAACTGACATGGCAGTTTACACCCATGCTGGGTCTTTTAGCTGTAGAAATGATTATTATTTACATACCCAGGTGGGTAGTGAGATCATTTAAGCATCCACTAGCCAATCTGATATCATGTATTCATGGTCCTTTGTAGTTGTGTCACTAGTATTATTATTGGTATAATAATATCCAACAGTAATAATAAAACCAGTAATGTACAAAATACTACATTGCATTTTAAATTACTATTCAATATCTTCTTCCTGTGATATTGACTTCTTCAGTTCATGGATCGGCTTATATAATTCTGCTTGGCCAAACTGTACTCAATGTTAAACGCAACACTGATGATTGTGACCATCGCCTGCAAGAAGTGTACAAGGGCACATTTTAAAGGCTTATACATTTCCAAAGTCATGCAGGTGTTTCTGACCTCTGGCCAGAGAATTTCACGAGCAACTCGTGCTGCAGGGTGCTGGATTCCTGGGTCTTCTTTCTTTGCATGTTCAGCAATGGTTGTCAAGAAATATAAAATTTCCATTACCTGTATCTTAAGTAGTTGATGTGTTGATCTGCATGATTGTAACATTTATATTTCAGTAGTATTTTCTTACAATCATAGGATGTGTACATGTAAGTGGCCAAGTATCTGCTGGAGTGGCTCTTTCCTTCAGGGTGGGTACAGTTTCCAAGTTTTCCCCAAACTCACTCTGCCCAGGATGCGCTGCAACACGTAACAACCACCCCTACAGCAAATACATCGCTTTTGTTTATGCTTCATTAATTATTGCTTTTCCTAACCATTATTATTGTGTACATGCATGTGTCAACAAACCTCCGCCTCTTTCAGAGCCAAATGTATCACAGTTCTTGCTATCTCTAGACATCCATCTCTGTAAGTGACATTGCATACAATTATGGTTGTTTTGAGTACATGTAGGCGTATATTGCATGCTCACCTCATCGGAGGTCCATGTCTAGAATAGAGCAAACCTCTAATGGTTTGTATATAAAGTTGTTCATTTGTTACATATCTAAACAAGGATTCCTCCTGTGGGACAGTGCGCTCCAAGAAGGAAGGCACCAGGATCTGGATATCTCCTAGCCATGCAGTCATGAGTAATAAAGGGCACACTGAGTAAATGTGAATTCATGTACAAGCACAGCAAAGAAGATTCTGGCTGAAGTCTAGCTTACCATATATCTCATCATCTTCTGTACTAGAGGTTTCAGTGGATGCATCAGATGCATCCGGTGAGTCTGAAATGAAATATTACTCAAAGTTAGTAAATCAAGGCCTGTATGATCATGAGGTAAAGTTTACTTACCAGTTGGTTTTCTTTTGTGATGTTTCTGTCCAAAAAAAGCAACATGACCCTGTTATTGTTCAAAATCAATGTGGTCTTAATGTGTTATTAGAGACATACCTTTGGAGTACAGAGTTTTATGTTTAACGTACTATCAAAATCCAGTGAGCTCCCACATTCACTGGGATAATCAGCTTCTTAAGTTTCATCACCTTCTCCTGTGATTTGCACATCATTATGACATCTAGTCAGAATTGTACGTATACAGTAAAATTAGGTCAATACCTTGATGTAGTTCATGCACTTTTTCTCTGATTCTTTGTGTCCTGCCTTCCATCTCATTAGTGCTTCATAAAATAAAGTTGTGACACACAGCACCCGCTTACAAGGGCGTTTTGTGATTGGTAGCTGAATGAATGTGCATAAAAAGCTTCTTAATAATACGTATATGTACTTGCTGGTTAGGTAGACAATAAATGTTTCACATACAATACCTTCATTATTCGTTTCTCTTCCTCTGCATTCAGAATCATCATGTAGAAATTTATCACCTGAGTGGTATGAGCATGCTCTAGTTAGCATGCTTTTTATGTTACTGATACTTATATACCTGATCATTAAGCCACTGGCCATAGGCAATATTCCGGAGATCATCTGCACAAACTGCCAAAGTTCCTAGAGTAAGCACTGCGGTCGATGAATGAATACCTGTATTGAGTAGGGAGTCACATAATATTCATTATGTGTACTCTGATAATATGACTGTAACAATACCGTCTTTTTCCAGTGGCGAGTGCGGCATATTGTCATTGTCCTCGCTGGAACAATTAGGGATTAAGCAAAATATAAGGATAAAGTCAAGATGACCAACATTGTCGACTATATACATACCTATTATTGGGTGATTGTGATGAGTCCATCCCACTACCATCAGTGGAAGTGTTGTGGTTCACAACTGTTGGCCTATACCATCAGAAATGATAATTATAGGTGAACATTTCTTAGTGTATACACTATCTCTTAGATGAATGCATGCTACCCATGAAACGTACACATTTTTTTGCACAACACCACAGGTTTTCATGTGTGAGTTGATGAGTCGCATCGGATAGTGGACCTGACAGTTATGACACCGAATATCCCAAACTAAAGAACAGTCCAGCAATTGGTCCTGCTGAATAATACATGAACAGATGATCAAAAAGGAATATTATCACTTGTTTCAAATTCTGTAATACCTCAATGCTAAGATTCCCTAGGTTTTGATGTGATGGTGACTGTACATTTGGCAAACATTCTCGACACGATAAATCACGTTCAGTTTTTGATGTTATTGCCACACTTCCATCTGTAACAAATGAAGAGTGAATTGTACAGCATGCAAAAAGCACTGATAATAGCCGTTATTCTCACTCATTGTGGTAGCCCCTTGCGTCTCTTTAGTGAATGTTTTGATTCTTTTTCTAGGTGGTGTAACTATATGTAGAAAGATATGAAAAATTGAATGACAACATATGTATCTTTAAAAAGTGATGCATGGTGGCATGCCTTCAGAATCACTGTCTCTATTGTGAGGTACTGTATCCAAGAAAGCTGTTCCTTCCATGTCTGTAGTTGGAAAAAGAATTCAGTTCCTCAACAGATGTATTGGTTGTAGAAACCAATTCCATTGACTGACCTGTGCTTAATTGCGCTCTTGGTTCATTGTCATAATCATAATCTTGCACATTGATTGAGCTCTGTTATAGACATGTACACAGTAGTAGTTAAATAGAAGCTCTAGTGTAGGTTTAAAAATGTACTTACGGGTTCTTTTACTTTAGCTGTCTCTATTGATGTCTTCAAATGTGGGTGATTGCTAAGAATGCCTATTTGGAGCAAAATAAAAAAGCAGTAAATATACAATACATACACATTGATAGACCTGTACTGAATACAGGCCCACGTACTCAAGTTATTAGCGCTCACTCTTTATACCTGCATGTAAATGAGCCAGCATATAAGGGCAAGGTAACCAGTATAACCAAATACAGTGACACAGAGAGGAGCACTACGGGATGCATCATGCAATGTACAGTATATGAGGTAAGTAGGTTGCCAACAGGACATCCTGCCTACCTCCAAGAATGTAGTTAAACTGTACAGGAAATTTAAGTAATCAACAAAATAGTGTGAAAACAGGAGAATGACATAACTGGAATTCTAGAAAACTGGGCCAGGCTCTTCCTGTGCATAACTCAACTAAGTAAGGACAAGGTAACCAGTATATTAACCAAATACAGTGACACAGAGAGGAGCACTACGGGATGCATCATGCAATGTACAGTATGAGGTAAGTAGGTTGCTAACAGGACATCCTGCCTACCTCCAAGAATGTAGTTAAACTGTACAGGAAATTTAAGTAATCAACAAAATAGTGTGAAAACAGGAGAATGACATAACTGGAATTCTAGAAAACTGGGCCAGGCTCTTCCTGTGCATAACTCAACTAAGTAAGGACAAGGTAACCAGTATATTAACCAAATACAGTGACACAGAGAGGAGCACTACGGGATGCATCATGCAATGTACAGTATGAGGTAAGTAGGTTGCTAACAGGACATCCTGCCTACCTCCAAGAATGTAGTTAAACTGTACAGGAAATTTTAAGTAATCAATTAAAAAAGTGTGAAAACAGGAGATTGACATAACTAGAATTCTAAAAAAGCTAGGGCAGGTTCTTCCTATGCATAACTCAACTAAATAAGGGCATGGCAACCAAATACAGTGACACAGAGAGGAGCACCATCATACAGTATGCAGTATGAGGTAAGGGGGTTGCTAACAGAACATCCTACCACCTCCAAGGATGTGATTACAGAGTTCCTATTACGGTAATTATGTGGCTTCATCACAATTGTGGTTTTATAGCAGCTGCAGCTTGGAGGGTTGAGCCACTTTGTGCATAATAGTGGAGGCGGGGCTGTGTATTACTGCCGATCTGATATGTATAGTACTGCATGCTATAATTGTAAATTATTTTATACTCCATGTGCTGGGACAACACTATTGCGGGAATGAGCAATGTGCATAATTTGTGTGCACTCGGGCTGAGGTTTAAAGGACTTCATGGTGGCAAATTAATACTATTTCTGATGCCATCAGAAAACATAATTTAAATCTGAATTAATGATTTTTGTTTCTTCCATCCCTTCAACCACCCACCACCAAAAAAATATGTTTCTTGGTGTAAAGATACAATATTAAACTTGATTATGTTTTAGGAATGACAAGCAAAAGGTGAAATGATCTGCAGCCATTAGGATTGTAACGAGGTAGCCTGGTAGTAGTACAACACTGCATGAGAGGGCCTGAGAGGGGAAGGAGTGATAGATAACACCACATTTAAATCTCTTTCCCATGTAGCTAGAATTCTTGAGATCTTTCCGTTTCCAGGGGATTGGAATGTATCTTAGTCCCCAGGACTCTGACACAGTCTAGGCACGAGTCCACATACACTATCTATGATGAGACTTTATACATTCAGCTAGAAATGGTGGGGATTAGAGTTATTCTGCATGTCCACTAATGTATCTCCCTGGACTCACCACACTTTTAGCCATTTAAGCTCTTCTGTATCTCAGCGAATCCGCTCACTTTCAGTACAGTATCTAAATACCGAATCGCTGCTGTTGCGTGATTTCAGCATAGATAAAAATACCTCAGACGCACGCAAAGGCAGCGGTTCGCACGCTATTCCGTACCGTCTCAAGACTACGCCCATGATCCCGCACACACGTGCAGCATTTAATTTATAGGGTTATCTCATTCCACTAACCGGCACGATCACTAACCGGCATAGTCTGGATCAGACCCTCCACTCTCAAGGGAAAGCGTAGGAAAATTAGGGAAAGGTAAGAGGAAGGAGGGTCTGGGGAATAACTATAGGCGGAAATGGACCCGTGTAATGTGAACGGAAGCTATTATTACACCGCGTGAAGTTTAGTGGGCTTCATTGTTAATTGTGTCATAGGTCATACTTAGTACTTCAGACTAATAATATACCCGTATAGCTGCAGTGAGCCTCGTCTATCACGAGCCCAACTAGGCCGAGGTAAGAAGCATCTCGCGCCACTAAGGATTTCGCAGGATTGACTCAGGGCTGATATATACAAGCTGACACTGGCCGGTTCGCACATAATTGTACACGGCATCGATATCCTGTTGCAGCTCTCCAACAAACTCAGCAGCTCCCGCTGGTCTGTCACAAGTGCCGTTAATGGCGACACACACAACTATGGACTTGTGAGTGGCGGCTCGCAGACGGTCGAACACTAGTGGCCGTAGCTAACGCGTAGCAAAAGACTTCCCGTAGCCGGTGGGAAGAGCTACAAATACGCCCCTGCCGCTAACAAAGCTTCTAATGGCTTGGCTCTTCTCCTTCTTAAGCTCCTCCACACCAACCAAAGACATCGAATCTGTAGGTAGCCGCACTGATACTTATTTCTGAGGAGGCAGCCATGACGGTTTAGCTAAATAATGAGATTCACAACTTCGCACATACTTGACGGGGCGTATTTTCCCTCATCAACACTCACGGCGGCATTCCAATGTTTGGTCCACTTCCGCCCATAGTTATTCCCTAGACCCTCCTTCCTCTTACCTTTCCCTAATTTTCCTACGCTTTCCCTTGAGAGTGGAGGGTCTGATCCCTAATTTCTAACGCTTTCCCTTGAGAGTGGAGGGTCTGATCCAGACTAGGGCTAGGTGGGATGCAAAGGGGTGTGGCCCCCCTTTTTTATTTTATTTCACAATACAATTTTATGACACGTACATGCATGCCTAAAAAGCAGCACACAGTTTGCAACATGGACAATACATAGTATGTATTGTCCATGGTTTGCAATGTTTTGCACCCACATTCGGGTGCTGAACCTCAATGAGTTGCCGAGGCACTCTAACTGCAACCTACTGAAGTTCAGCACCCGGACTTGCAATCACTTGTCTAACTGCAACGTAAGCTTATGTAGCGCGTCAGTACGTATAAATAGGGACGATCTAGCTAAGCTGTCCAGGTTTACCAACATTGTATTGTTAGGGGTTAGGGTCGGGGTTAGTGTTAAAAGGACGTTTACATGCCCCGCAACTTTAAATTTTGCGTAAAATCTGTATTTTCTACAACGCTTCAGAAAGTCTATTGCCCGATGAAGTAAGACTATACTTCCAATGTGATTACTCAATTGTTGTTTGATCATTTTCATATTTTCATACTCTGAAAAAAAAGGTTTTTTCCAATCAAGATGAAAGCCTTAATTCCAACCTCCCCACTACGTAGGTCACAGGAACCTTCCTACCTAGTTAATTATAGGCATACTTACTATACACTCACACAGCTAAATAATTACTAATACAATCCATAATTTGTGATCATTATAATAAAAGAGAGAATTGTACACTCAGTGACAAACATGTATAATACATGTAATGATGTGCACATGAAGACATTACAACAATTGCCAGTTCAGTTTCCTAATAATTTTGCCATTGCACTTGCTTACTTTTTCTTTGCTATATCTGGCCTAAAGGAAAGAAATACATTTATCCATCAATGCTAAAATAATATCATGACAATGAGGTATATACATAGGAATATTTTAATGCTGCAGATTTCCACGTTTCACTTTTATTAACTGGGTGTGTACATAGATAATAACTACGTAACCGGGATTGGAAACGCGATTATTTCACGCCACCATCCGTGCAACGCCCTCCCCGTGTTGCGCGCGCGCCGCTCGTATAGAAACGTGTATTCAGCTGTTATCAGTGCTATGGCAGAAGAAGCTACTGGCAATCTTTGCAACCACAGACAATTCAAACTGCAACAGCAAGTGTTGTATCAATACCTTGTATGCATGTAGCTACACTGTGTTCAAACAGCTGTTTATACATGATAACATAAATGCTGGTAGATTCATAATTACTCTGTGTATGTAGAATACACCATCAACAGTCAATGGCTCTCATGATCATGCCATGGTCATACTTGACAGAGTGGAAACCGATGTGGATACATGTAGGTGTTGGAGTAGAGTTGTCCCGTTAACTCCCGGGAGATTTTTGGGCTGAGACTTGGTGTTGTCCGCTGGTGGGAGGGTCCGTTATGGGAGGTTCCACTGTATATATATACTAGTCCAGGCATGCACATCCTATAATGCACACCTATGCCTATATATGCATGGTCTACAGCATACCTTGATGGGAAGGAGAAAATTCAAACTCAGTGTACTACGTAAGAACTATGAACGTAGTAATATGTTCCGAATTTCCTTCCAGTCAGCATTCGTCTGAGTCCATTTAGTCCACAGCTGGGCTCCTGACTACTAAATACTGAGTGTAGTTCACTTGAGGAGCCTAATTAGAGGTATTCTGAAAGGGAGCAACAAATGCAATCCCAGTAGGTTGGTCAATGGTAGAAGACGACAAATAATTTGAAGTAAGGCAGATAATGGCGAAGGTATTAGCCCAGGAAATGAAAACAGTAGGTGTAAAGAACTTCACTGTACATACATGTACTTACACTGTTACAGTACATGTACATGCTCAAAAAACCATAAAGGACACCAGCTGTGGCACCGATTGGAATTACTATAGGGCTAGCTGTGGCACCGATTGGAATTACTATAGGGCTAGTGTAGAAACCCCCCACGAGCGGATGCTTCTTGATTCCAGACAGAGGACAAACTGCACTCTCCCGACTGCAGAAGACAGCTGCAAACTAAAAAAATTTGCCATCTTGCCTATGACAAATATTGACTGCATTTAACTGGTAGCTATACATGTGTATCAAAAGAATCCTACAAGAAAATGATAAAGCAGGAACTTGTGAGGGGCATGCATGTCATGATTACCAAGGCACACCTCACAAGAGAAGCAGTACTCTTATTCATTCACAGCATGCAAAGCTTCAATACCTGGCCATGCCCAGTAGCACAGTTTCTATTCTTAAATGTTAGTGTGAAGTATACAACTGTCCCACAAAAATTGTCTAAAAGAAACACCACTAACAGACAAATATTGTATACACACCTTATACCACAAGCAAGATTAAACTTTTATACCCAGCATGCAAAACTTCATTACTTTGACAAACTAAATGTGAAATTCAGTCCTAAGAAGTGTCATGGTATAAGAGAAACTGTCCCACAAAACATTCGGGATGAGAAAATGGTTGCTATGGAACAAAAAATATGCCGTTTTTTGCACCCAAATTTTACAATATTATTCTAGTAAGCAGAAATATACCTCTCTTAGGCTGTGCAGTATTGATAGGATGTATAAAATCTTCAAAGTGTCGCTTCAGAACTACCAGTGGGCCGCTTCTGCATCTATCTCTCGTTCCATGCGGCGTACCATAGAGCGCTGCACGGATGGGCACCGCCAAAATGTACAGGGTTTATGCGCTCACGTGATTCCGTTTCCAATCCCGGTACGTAGTAGGTTATTAATCTATGGTGTGTACAAAGTGTGTGCCCAACCAGTAAAATCTACTAGTTTGTGGAACTTATCGTTATGCAAGAAATGTCATTACACTACCAGTTTACTAGTGCTACTGTAGCCACTTACGCAAGCATGGACTGAGACTCTCCGCTGAGAACTATGTAGGCCGCCTGTGAAGCCTTTTGCTTGGTCTGCAGCATGGCCAATGCATTTAGAGGGGTGTCCACAGAGCTCGACTCCTTCATAAACTATCAAATAGAGACACAGAAAATGTGTTCAACATCACTGGATCGTAGTATATTCCACAGAAATGAGCAAAGATTTAGAAAAACAGTTAGAAATGAAAACGTAACAAGGTACCGCAAAACTTTCACGGATTACCATTCCTTGCCAATAACACACACCACCATCCCCTCCATGCCATGCACATTATGCAGTTTTCCGTGCAGGTCTTCATTTAGCTGCGCTCTTATAGTGACTGTGCAGTTGTAGGTTTGTAGCATATCAAGTGAGAAGTGTCATATTCTCCACTGTAGGGAGGAGGCAATGTATTTGCTAATAGACAAGAAAACAAGTCTGACATTTCATGTCTAAAAAAACAGCCGGACGCCTTTCCCCTACCAGTCTGCACGATGCCGTCGATAATTACGTGATCACTTCCGGTTTAACCAGACGTATTGTAATGTATGGTAGCTGTAAGCGTTGGAAGGGCAGCTACTTTGCACGGCTATATCTCAAAGTGTTTGTTTTTGGTTTCTGTGATTGAGTGTTGCAGATGTTGTAACAGGTTTGCTGAAGTCTACAAAGACAGAGTGACCAGTTGCCACCGTGCTCCCGAAATGATGCCTGGACCACCACCACATCGCCGTCCACTATCGCGCCTACCAACTTTGAATTTTGGGAAAACTTGGAGCCAAGCGGTTCAGCAGAGCTATTCTTCCTGTACAGCTACATTACCTTCCTCTCTACTATATATGTAGTTATCATTACCTGTGTACAAGTATTCTTGCAAATATGAAGTGCTAAGACTTCGAAAAAAGTGCCACGATTTGCACGCTCATAACTCAGCCCAAGTACGAGCTGTGAACTAGCAGCAAACGGCAGAGCTTTCCTCTACTATAGGTACGCATGCCTTAAAAACCTATTTGCCCTACTACATACTGTTTCTAAGATGAGTCCACGTTTACCACCACGGTGGCAGCGAAATTAGTCTCTGGTCCATTTTCGATTTTTGGGAAAACTTGGAGCCAAGTGAGTGATTTCCGTGAAACTTGCACAACATGCACGTGAGTTTGCATTAAGTAACTCAGTGTAATGCCTACCGGATATCTGCCTTTGCTTCAGAAACACGGTAAGATAAAAAATAGACTTCAGCGCTTCCACACGCTGCAGCAGGGCGAGTTACGTAACATCATGCAATCATACGTCTGATGTATCGTTGTGTAAACCCACTAATTAATTTACCCATGTAAGCATACATGGCTTCTTGCACACAGGTGACACACCTCTTTTACCGACGGCATCGTGCTGACTGCTACAATACACACAACTCAGCTTAAGCCAAGCTAAACTACAGCTGTAGAGCCAGAGAAACTATATTCCTAGAGCGGTACAGCGAAAGTGCTGACTCAGCAGTTTCGTCATGCGCCTCCAGTTAGTAGCTATATGCCAAGAAACCAGGATCTTCACGACTATCCACCACGTTTTCGCCATCTAGGCAACACAAAACTACCTTCATTTGCTGTAGCTTGGCCTGCAAACCTCCAAACGCTGCTGTACTGCAGTTGCATAGTAACGTATGACGTAATATATTGCGCACGTGATAAGTGCGGATGCACAAACAAACAGACAAACAGACGCGGAAAACGTAAAGCAATCTTAGTACCAGCCGTTCGCGCGCTGCGCGCGCTCCGCGCGCTCCGGCTGGTAATGAAAAAATTTCCAAAAAATTTAAAAAGATGTAGGGATGGAGTGCCAAAAAGCAAGAAAACAAGGGTAGGGATAGCATGACGCAACATACACAGCCCCATCCCTACATCTTTTCCACATGTCACTGCAACCGTAGCACTGCAATACAATTGATGTCATACCCATTTAACCAGTGACAACTTGCACCGGCCAACCCTCTTTACACGGTTTGCTGATAATTATGTCACAGCTACATGCATGTACCCATTGAACCAGTAAATTGCGTCATTAGTATTATGTCTGAAGTATAATTATGCCTATGTTGTATGTTATATTGATACATATTTTTAAGTGGGGTACTAATGAGGATGTACACAGTGTGTGCATGTTTGCATGTATATACATTGTACAGTGTGTTTATACAAGCAAACATACACACAGTGCATGTATATCCATGCAGGCTTATTAGTACTCGGAATGTAATTCAGCCCATGATTGTACATAGATTCTGTAATGCAGGAGCTGCTGTTTGGTGCGTCTCATACAAAAGTATGTCTGGGTACTAAGGAGGCTGGAAATAAGCTGAAATTACAAATTACATACACAGCTTAAATTTCAATACACATCCATGGGCACCCCCTTCTCAGTGCTGCCTACAGGAAGGACCGTTAAGAATTAATTAGGCCATCATTGCAGTTGACATGTGAAAAAGATGTAGGGATGGGGCTGTGTATGTTGCGTCATGCTATCCCTATCCTTGTTTTCTTGCTTTTTGGCACTCCATCGCTACATCTTTTTAAATTTTTTGGAAATTTTTTCATTTTCTTGTTTCTGTGTTTTTTTAATGCTTGTTAGAATCAGTAATAAATAATTCAGAGTATAACATTAAATACAAGTTATAATTATACCAGTTGATGAAATAAGTTGTTACATGACAGGCACTCCATCCCTAATTATAAAGGTTCTTCTTAAATTTTTCTGTTTGTAGATTATTTTTGGTTGTCATAGTATAGATCAGGGTTTTATACAGGAATTTTGCTTTGTGGCGGGGCAAGAGGCTTTTGTTTTGAACACCAGACATCATTCTAAGGAGATCTAGGGGCATCTCCCTCCCCCCAAAAAACCTCCACCTCTATTTGGAACTCTATCTTAAGATGCATAACGAGCCGACCGCACTGCCAAAGGTAAAGACAATAGATAATAAGTAAGAAAAAGCAGTTCATGGTACCTGAAAACGCAGACAGAAAGTTTCAGAGACAGAGGTAAATTTCGGCGTGTTATCCTGGACACCCCAACTTGTGAATTTTTCTTAGCAATACAGGTAAGAGTAGCAATCTCACGGGCCGGACTCACTCGGGGGGAGGAGTGAGTCTGGACACTACGGACAGCATTCTGTGCCATGGAAGAATGTGATTATTCCAGACTGGTCGCGTGTAAAGAATGCAGAATTAATAACTAATACTAACCGCACAGCAGCGATCAGCTTGCTATGACATTAGATCTAACGCCTCGACCACAATTTTTTGTTTGGGCTTTAGTTGTGAATAGCTGAACTTCTATCCAGCAGAAGAAATGCCATTTACTCTCATGTTGCGGTAATCACTTTTTAGTCTTGTAGTTGACATGGAAACTCTCAGCCTCACTCCTCCCCCCCAAGTGAGTCTAGACCATGAGAATGCTTCCATACCCAGGCTTTCCTTGCCTAGAATTATTTGAGTGAGGTAGGGAGGCTTTCCTCACCCAGTGAAGATGTAGCCAGCCTAGCTCTATGCATCCATACTCTATTTAACGCACATACGTAGTTGGGCTGTCTTCATACTGACACGAGTAAGTTCTTATAATAGCTACTAACCTTGGTAAAAAGGTGCACTCTAAATAATTATTCCAGCCGCACGAATAAGTTCACTGATCCATTTGCCGAAGAGCAACACTATAAAGTACACGATGACGATCTCTGGTTGCCAAGTGCATGTCATGTGACAATCTCCGCGCATGCGTACAAATAATAAAATGGCGTAAAACTGGACTGCAGAGCTCGAGAGAGCGCACTGTATATCACGTTCGAGAATCGGTTTGATCGTTATGAAGATGATGTTGTCGTGGACCTGCGCGCTCGAAAATGAAGATCTTTCGTGCTACAATCACGGCAATCACTTGAACCAATTTTGAGCTAGCCTCGTTGAAGAAGAACAAGAAACCAGAATTAGAACGTGAACAAACTGGTAGTTCAGCCAGCTTCCAGTTTTCTACTTTAGCGAAGCTTTTTGGCGACTTTGTGAGCCTTGTTGGTTGCAGGAACCCCCGAAAATGAAGGTTAGATCCCTATAAAAGCTTAAAGCTTATTTTTTGCAGAGATTTGGAAACATTGATTTTATATTGCGTATATGGAGTGTCCGTGCCATCCCTACATAGAGAGTCTACCGACTCTCTGATAATTTTTAATTGTTTCTATGCAGTTGTGTGACTCAGGGGTCTGGCTAATGGTGACAGTAGTTGTCTGTGAGGCAGGGAGCACTATGTAGATATATAGTGCATGTAGCAGTGTAGGATATGCTGTACATGTAGTGTTGGTTGTGAACTGCGTATATCCTATATTGTGAATGTGGCTGGTGGGATTGCGGTGGGCAATGATGCTGATGAACATGGTAATTATGGTGTGCTGAAGGGAGTGTTCAGTGTGAGTGCAAGTTACTGCTAAGGATAAATTCCAGTGTGTAGTCTGGTGCCTTGTGGAGTTTGATACAGTAATTAGATGTGAATATGGTTGGTATGGAAGGGATTGTGGTGTGTGTGTGGTTGGCAAGATGCATGTAGGGATGGTAATCCATGACAGTTCTTGCTGCGTGTCCGGACAATTTTCAACTGTTTAGACACCCCCTCACTTACCCTACTACTCATCCCATTAGAACCTATACAGGTACGGTACTTACAGTGACTGGGTGAGTTTTTTCCTTTTACCGTAGATAATACAGACACCATATCCATGTAATACACATGTAGCGAGCATGTATGAATGAATGCACAGCTACAGACAAACAGGCAATGATGACAAACATGTACTACACTAATCTATACTTTAACGTTAGTTTGTCCGTCTGTCTGTCACGAATGTGACGTCTGCTAATAAAGCGCAATTGCGTGAGAATACGCAAGAAGCCTGTAATGTCATTATATGATGTCATCACTTAGTGCTATACTTTGACTGCTGCGTGCGTGAAATCCTTTTTATACATAAATGATCTAAGCAGTAATAATTAATATTGCACAACATCCTTAGGGTAATGTAGCAGGAAAACCAAACTGTGAATATTAACTATACCGCCAAAAGAACCTAAGTGGCAAATACTGATAAATCCACTGGAAATCCTTTTTATATATAAGCGATCTAAGCAGTAATAATAATTGCACAACATCCTCAGGGAAAAGTAGCAGGACAACCAAACTGTAAATATTAACACAGAATTTGACTGGAGTTAGTCTTAGGATTGGTTACACAGGATGGCTTCTTCACTCGTGACGTAGCATGTGTATAGTAACTTTTTGCTTTTTTTGTGTGTAGAATCATATCGCTTTGGTTTTTGAAGCTCTCTTAATAGGTTTAACTGCTTCCTTGCTGCTTATAGTGGTTTAACTGCTTTCCTGCTGCTTCATCTCCTCGCCAGCTGACTTTGCAGTGTGCTGCTCACTGCTCTCATGTGATTCGTTTAAATAATTCCTATAAACTAATGCTGGAATAATATGCTGATGCCTACTCACGTTAGTGCAGAGATAGAATATAGTATCTCTGGTTAGTGTGCGGGTATGGTTTCGCGAGACTATCTTCCCACTTCGCGGACGTGTTTCAATACCGGGGGATGTGTTTCGATATCGTATTCCGTCCCCGGGGGACGTTTTTCTGGGGGGGACGTAATTCGATATGACACCGGGCCCAGTAGACCGTGCGGGTCCTTTGCGCCTATATATAGGCGCTCCGCGTAGACTAATTACACCGCGTACGCCTATATATAGGCGCACCGCGTGCAATGAGTAATAATATAAGTGTATTGAAGATTCGGTGGACATTATAATCATGTCAGAAACACTGAAAACGAGTAGCAACGCGACTGAATCTCAAACCATATAAGGGTCTTTAAAATGCAGTGTACATAACTTGTCAGAAACGTTCATAACGAGTAGAAACGTCCCAAAAATTCAAACACAATGATTGAACATATAATGCTATTGCTAATGTAGTGTATATATGTTGTCACAAACGCTTACAAAGAGCAGCAACACTCCCAAAATTCAAACACAATGATCTATTGTACTATACCGAACTATAAAATCATCGCCCAACTCCACATAGCCTCGTGCCCAGGCTAAACTCCACAGTACGCTGGAGATAATAAGCGCAACTATCGCCGTCGAGAAATAGCCCCGCCTTACCTTACTCTGCGCATGCGCACACAAAACCCAATTTGTGACACGAGGCAGGCTGGCGTAGCTAGCTATAGATGGAGTTGTATCTTGCTGATCAGTATTCGTTATTGCTTGTTTTGGTAAATTAGTACTACCGTGGACATTGCTAAGCGATCATTTTGTGAAGCAAGAGTTCGAAGCCGTTCTGATCCACAGATTAACCGTGTCATTCTTCAATCGTCAGTGACTGCCACCACTGCTGTGAGTCATGCATGCCTATACATGTAAATACTAGCTAAATAGTGTTATTTACGGTGAATATTTATTGTGAGTGGGATATTATGAGGGAGAATAGCCAAACCAAAGTTAGAGGCTTTTGGCTGTGCGCAAAATTACTACCTGTACTGATGTAGCTACATCCTGTTCGCTCATTTATGTGTTTCATTAAGACTTTAGGTGGCACCCTGTCAAGATTTTCCAGACTTATCGCCATGCTGTTTGTCCGTTATTCATGTGTGTTGTCAAGATGTCTCATCTTTCGGCAACACCCTGTCAAGATGTCCCATCTTTCGGCAGGTTCATACCGTTTGTATGTAATTCATGTGTGTTGTCAAGATGTCCCATCTTTTGGCAACACCCTGTCAAGATGTCCCATCTTTCGGCAGGTTCATACCGTTTGTACGTAATTTATGTGTGTTGTCAAGATGTCCCATCTTTCGGCAGGTTCATCCTGTTTGTACGTAATTCATGTGTGTTGTCAAGATGTCCCATCTTTCGGCAGGATCATACCGTTTGTACGTAATTCATGTGTGTTGTCAAGATGTCCCATCTTTCGGCAGGTTCATACTGTTTGTACTTAATTCATGTGTGTTGTCAAGATGTCCCATCTTTCGGCAACACCCTGTCAAGATGTCCCATCTTTCGGCAGGTTCATACTGTTTGTACGTAATTCATGTGTGTTGTCAAGATGCCCCATCTTTCGGCAACACCCTGTCAAGATGTCCCATCTTTCGGCAGGATCATACTGTTTGTACGTAATTATTCATGTGTGTTGTCAAGACGTCCCATCTTTCGGCAACACCCTGTCAAGATGTCCCATCTTTCGGCAGGATCATACTGTTTGTACGTAATTATTCATGTGTGTTGTCAAGATGTCCCATCTTTCGGCAACACCCTGTCAAGATGTCCCATCTTTTGGCAGGTTCATACTGTTTGTACATAATTCATGTGTGTTGTCAAGATGTCCCATCTTTCGGCAACACCCTGTCAAGATGTCCCATCTTTCGGCAGGTTCATACTGTTTGTACGTAATTCATGTGTGTTGTCAAGATGTCCCATCTTTCGGCAACACCCTGTCAAGATGTCCCATCTTTCGGCAGGTTCATACTGTTTGTACATAATTCATGTGTGTTGTCAAGATGTCCCATCTTTCGGCAACACCATGTCAAAATGTCCCATCTTTCGGCAGGTTCATACTGTTTGTACGTAATTCATGTGTGTTGTCAAGATGTCCCATCTTTCAGCAACTTTCATGTGTGTTGTCACTTTCCAGTTTTGCTATGTCATGTTGACTGTTGTTTGTGAAAGTCATGCTTCATACAGTCATGTACATAGTGTCTTAGACATTGTGTGTGTGTGTGTGTGTGTGTGTATTACATAATCAAATACTCTGCACCGAGTGTAAAGATATGTCAGAAGGGACCCAAAGTTAGGTACATAGCAGGGGTCACAGGGACACAAAATGTAATATTGTCGGGCTTTGTGGTGGTACTGCTGTCAGTCTGATATGTCAGGCTTTGTGGTGGTACTGCTGTCAGTCTGATATGTGGTGGTACTTTGATTTGGTCAAATCGCCCACCTGCCCTTATACTGAATCTTAGTTTCTCTCCCTTAACTATGTTCGTGTACACATGCAGACAAACAGGCCACTCAAGGCCACCACCAAGAACCCAAAGCCATCTTGGACGTATGTTGAGTTCCAGTCTGGAGAAGATTGTTTGAAGCCATCCATAAGAGAGTTAAAAACCTATATTGAAATAGTGCACATCTTCCCTATTACTGCATTTGGAAGCTTCATTCCCAGTCACCATTCCACATCTTCTTTGCACATACTGTTTTTTAGAATGTTTGAATAAGCTATGGAGTGGAAACTGGGAATGAGGTTAGTATTTGGATTATCAACTCTGTCCCTTTTATTGTAAATTATAATTTTATTACATTCACAGCTGTTTTTCTACAGTACCCCGTTGCATGGATATTTCATGTAATTTTCATTGATATTTTCATGGCCTTTTAATGGATTTTCATTTGTAATTCATAACGCTAAAGGATGAATTATGGACCAGTTTCATGGGTATTTCAGTGACCAGTTTTCACAGCAATTTCATTGATGCCGACTTTTCATGGGTATTTCATGAGTAAGTTTCATGGATTATGCACATTTTCATTGAAAGGTAGGGGCTGTGAAATGTTAAGTTTTCTTGGGTTTTTCATGCATGCATTCAATTCCAATAGCAATGAAAATATCTGGAATATGATATGAAATCTTTCATGTGGTTTTCCTAGTATTTTCATAACCTCAGCTCCAGTAGTATGAGCAGCCTTGATACATCCGCAGGCACATAAGTGAACTTGGGTAGCCATATTCTACATTAATTAAACTCCACATTTGTAAAAGCCACACTATTTTGTTGCTTGTTCTTGCAAGACTTGAATTTTACCCGCAGCTACTTTCCTTTAGCACTTCTAGCTGCAAGTGCAGCTACAACTTGAGGGCAATAACTAATCCGGCATGGTGTCTGATTGTGGAAATACGGTCAGTACACAGTACTTTCGTTGTCCCTTACCATGTGACGATACATTCACCTCCATTTCTGCACTCTCTTCCCATCTTCATGCTTCCTACTACCATGGTCCCTGAAGTGATATATACATGTACAAGTTTACATGCAAGAAAGCATTATTATGTATCTAAATACCATTCTATAACACTTTGGCCTAACCTACGTTAAAATGTCAAACTGATACTTCAACCAGAAAGAACAAACAAGAGTGAAACTTGAAGCCCCAGCAGAATAGCCTCCCCACTGTGCATTTTTAGATCTCAGACAGGGGTAGACATGATGAACGCTCATTTCAGCTACCAAGTTTCCCGTTAATTATCTCTGACATTAATATGGCTGGTGCTTTAAACACTTCTTTTACACATTAGATGCACAATGAGGTCACAAACAAGAGCACGCACCTTGACCCACGGTCCCTTGCAACAGGAAGCGGCAATAAATCATCAGCTTTTAGCCTCTTTCGCACCTTCTTCTTCTTCCTGGGTTTCCTGAAGGATACCATTTCCTCTGATGTGTAGTACTCTGAGGCTAGCTGAGAAGGTGCTGAGTCCAGAGAGTTCTGTAAGGAATACACATTAAATTTAACAGGCTGCTATGGGACTTTTATGATCGGAATCTACAGTGTTCTTCAATTTGTTCAAGTAAAGCTATATATGTATGTAGATAATACACAGTTGCACCAAGGTACATGTACGTGTAGTCATCTAAGGTGCATGACGACAGGATGCTGAAGACACATGCAGTGAGTGCAATATGCAATTCTCTGAGGTGCACATACGTACATGTACTTACAGTAGCAGTAGCAAGAAACGGCTTTCCTTGCTTATTCTGTGTAGTTGCTGTATTATAGTTAGCATGGTGAATATTATCGACAGCAAAAAGAAAACTGTACGATGCCCCACTTGGCCAAACCGAGTGTCAAAATAGCTAAACTGACCACCACTGTGATATTTAATTAACTTTGTGTAATGCTGATATAACTCTCAGGCATGATCTAACTATTATATGTACCTTGACATACTGCTACAGCTTCACTATAGGTATTCAAACACTGTGAGAAGATAATGCCTGTTAACATGCAAATGGGAGCCAGCTCACTCTACCTTACCAATACCCCTTTTTCAGCATGTAGCTATTTAAAATTAAAGTTGCCTGATATATTATGTTTCCCTTCCCCCTCAACCACTATAATAAAATCGACTCACTCCTCTAGCTCTAAGCTTCTGCCTGACCATCTCTCTTTCTCGCTGCTCTGCAGTGTCAATTTCCCCAGCTTGTCCTACACAGTATAGTGAAAGAGTCATACGTGTAGACATGGCTACAGTGCTGGAATACACGCATATGCTAGGCTCATTCTATGAATCGGAACTATCTGTATAAATTGCGTTGTGCATTCCATAAATTGCATTGCACATTCAAAAAAACTACAAACTAACCCTCTCCGTAGGTCTAACCCTAGCCCCAACCCTAACCCTAAGTCTAACCCTGACCCTAACTCACCATGAAATCATAAAATGTGCAGTACAATTGTACAAATTCCCAAAATGCGCCCAACTCATACACTTATATACATGTAAGTACATGCATAATTTATGTATAGCCAGAAAAATTGACAGGAGTGATATTTGATGAAATATTTCCAATACTGGCTGTAAATAAATAATGGCAAAATTCAATTTTGGCGATTTGCGATTGCGAAGCAAACTTTATTGCGTCAACCGTGCATTAGTTCAGAAGCTATCGAGTGCTTGAGCATAGTCTGCCATAGACAAGACTACGTGGACTCTCTCGCTGGGGGAACTACTGCAGTAGAAGACAACTAGCTAGCTAGAGTGGCAACGTCGAGGATTCCTAGGCAGTAGCAGTTTACACAAAGGAATGCTGTTGTCGGCCATGTTCCAAGAAATTCATCGATAGCTTGAGTGTTATTCCTCCAAGTTTCACTGCACTGTTTCCAGAGCAGGTATCTTTCAGTGGATGTGCCTAAAGGAGGGCTGGAAGTGTCTGTCTGTACAGTTTCCCTCTCAAAAATACCTAATTAGCTAGTTCAATGCATTCAAAGGTGACATAACAACATATTGGAGGAAGTCAATTTGGTGAGAAGTAATTTAAACTTGGTGGCTCCATCGACGATTGCCAAATTGCCAAATTTTCCAGCTATACAGTATACCAGTAATATATAAGTAGCATATGTACGTACATGTACATACCCAAAGAAAAAGACTCCTTCTTCTCTCCTTCAATCTCCTCATTGTACTTCTTCAGTATTGGTGGTGGCTTTACCTGTATGTATGTATGCATGTATGTAAATGCATTTTTATAGAGAGATGCGTGCTGTATGCACTCACTTACAAGATAGGTTGGCTTGTTGTGTACATATAATTATCTTAGCTACATGTAACTTTCTTTAGTAGGTGTGTTTCATGTACATGTAGGTTATGACTACCTTATGACACAAGGTAAGGAGGGGCCTCTTCCGACGGCAGGGTAATTCCAACAGTTGCGCTTACATCTACAGCGTACTGTGGAGTTAGGCAATAATTTTATGCTATAGAGAGATGCGTGCTGTATGCACTCACTCACAAGATAGGTTGGCTTGTTGTGTACATATAATTATCTTAGCTACATGTAACTTTCTTTAGTAGGTGTGTTTCATGTACATGTAGGTTATGACTACCTTATGACACAAGGTAAGGAGGGGCTATTCCGATGGCAGGGTAATTCCAACAGTTGCGCTTACATCTACAGCGTACTGTGGAATTAGGCAATAATTTTATGCCTCAGTATAGTCAATAGGACAGCTATAAGCATAGCAGTTTTTAGCTTCACAACTTCTGTGAAACTGGATCTACACTCCAGTGTCGGAATTACCCTCGGGATTAAATTCTGTCCCGCTTTACCTTACAGAACACAACACTTATTGCACTAGCTCTAACATGTACTGTAAAACACACCCATGTTTGAAATGTAGGCATTAAGTAGTTGGTATTAAAAGAATAAAAAGGGGATCAAGCTTCATACAATGTAGATTTGGAATTTTTTGCCAATTTTAATGCCACTGCCAAGGTGTAAATGATAACCTGATAAGTTGACTAATAGGGGCTTTCCAAAACTGACTCACATTTGGGAAATATATTGTTTAGTTCTAGTATGCAAGGCAAATCTTTCATTCCCAGTACTTAAGCTTGACCTGCGCAGTTTTGTAATTTCACTGATGAAGATCCTCAAATCAAAACTTTTGGACCTCTATTTGAGTTCCATTGTGCATGCTACTTAAGAGCTCAATAATCTTTCTCTAAATTTTCTCTGAAAGGCAAAGTGTGTTTGCTTATACCTAGGACCCTATCTGGCCTCCCTCTCAACCTAAATGAATTTTTAAACTTTAAGTGAATATCTGGCAAACAAATCACAAGAGGCTAAAATTACCAGTCGGCAGTCATTGAGTATGCACTTACCCATGGGAGGTAGATAACAATGTTAGGAGAAAAATAAATTGGAGGGGGCATGGTTTTGTCCCCTATTGGTAATCATAACGGAAGTTAACAATCTGGATTAACCCTGCATGTCCGTAATATGGAGGCGTCTATATATCAAGGGCTTCTAGTTAAATTTTAGAAACATGCACTCAGGCTTTTCAGCATGATTATACATATAGCCACACTTCCTGCTGTGAGTCAGTAAGAAGGTTCGTAAAGCCTTGCTAGCAACTAGTAACGTCAAATCACCAAATCCAGTAGTGGATGTGCGAATAATTGATTAGGCTTTGAAGTCGTGGTCACCTCTAGGCTTTACCTTACAGAACACAACACTTAGCTGTTGTTTTACTGTTCTGGTCTGCAGTTTCAAAGTAAATAAAAACTGCTGTACTCGATATTATATTTACTCACATCTCCAAATTCATCTTCTTCCTCCTCGTATGGGTCGTACCCAGGCTTTCCTTTACGATTCTCCACATTCTTATCTGCCTTCTCCTGGTCAACCATAGTGACGTTCACCAGAACATCCTCTCCCTCATCCAGTATATCTGCCAAGGAATGAACAAAACTGAGCTCACAAGATCTATAACACAGCTTCAACAGTATTGCAATATCCTTGCCTTTGACTTAGGAAAGTGTGTATACTGTGGAATACAAATGACAATAACAGAACTCAGTGTTGGTACTACATGCATGGGTAACGTAGGGGATAGTATATATATTACAGAAAAAGCACTTTGCCAAAAAGTGCAAAACAAGTCATGTAGGGATGGACTTCCACCAAAAAACACTTCCCCAAAAACCAATGAAACAAGCGACAATGCACGTGCATCGCAATGCATGCACAGACTACCCACACATCACAGCGCAATGCATTTATTGCATAGCTACCATCCCTACATCTTTCCAACCACACCCACCACTATTCGCACCACACCCCCATACTCAATTGCACACCCAATACTTCCTTCAACACACACCACCATCTACAATCATCACCATCATATACCCACCCTTACATCCTTATCCACAACCATTACATAGCTACTTCACCAAACACAGCACCCCACACTACAACCCTAAACCTTCACAGGAATGTTATCTACTCCCATCAAAATGCATTTCGCTCCATAAATCCCACATTCACAAGCACAAACCAAACAGAGCAATCCCTCACATCAACCACCATACACAACAAAGTTGACAACACTCAATCTACACTTTACCAAACACACCCACATAGACCTCCACTACAAAGAACCTGCACACACACACTTACAAACTTCATCACACTCAACAACCAATCACAACCAAAGTCCCTATACAAACATGACTCCACCCTCAATGACTCACTAGTCCAATATGTAAACCATGAACACTTTCAGCTACCTTCCACAGCCTCCAACGCACTCAGTCATTAGCAATACACACACACACACCAATTTTAAATTACACTACCACTATATTCACCTCTCATGCACATACACACGATTGTGGTGGGTGTGGTTGGAAAGATGTAGGGATGGTAGCTATGCAATAAATGCATTGCGCTGTGATGTGTGGGTAGTCTGTGCATGCATTGCGATGCACGTGCATTGTCGCTTGTTTCATTGGTTTTTGGGGAATTTTTTTTTGGTGGAAGTCCATCCCTACATGACTTGTTTTTGCACTTTTTGGCAAAGTGCTTTTTCTGTAACTTTATAGCTTTACGTACTATTATACAATTAGTACACTCATCCATTGGATATGTTGGGTCCCATTTACATAAAATAAAAATGACTTCTCATTCTTTGTGTTTGGCCATAGTAAACATCTAATCATGATCACTTTGAGACCTAAATCCTACCTACACATGCACGCAATTCATTTCTTATACTCAAATCATTGTTTTTTTGCAGAGACACACAGCATGCAATTGATCTCTGCAATGTATGGAATCTCAATTTTATGTAAGAATGAAATTACTACTACCATCTTTATTCTATTATTACGCAAGATCCAATTTAATGCAAGAAATTGTGATTCTAGGAATTTATTATGAATCTAATCTAGCACAAGTCCATCACTAATTATTTTAAGCTGAATCCAATCTAACCCTACAACTCCAGGAAATATACTCTGTAAATTGCATTATAAACCATTAGCTAAAACAACTGTTACTCAGTGAAGTCCACAAATGGTAGTATCGAATTTCATGTAGGAAGCAAACCTCTCTTCTGTGGTTTGTGGGACATACCCAATCATCAAAACTAAGAGCCATTGTAAGTAGCTATAATCTAAAGTTGTTTTGCAGTGTTAACTCTATACAAGTGTAATTCAAGTACATGGCTACATTGAGCAGTATGTGGATACTCACGGTAGCTATAGCTCTGTTGTCAGCCACAGCCACCCTCTCCTGTCCTCCGGGGTTTGTCTCACAAGGAAACAGCTGTGTCTGTGCAGACTGGCCTGATGGAATAATCACTTGCGATGAAGACTCTCTGAATGCCTCGATACGTATCGGGTACTGCATGACATACGACAATGAAACAGACGAAGTGAGAGTTGGGTCATTCTGGCAAACCTATTTGAGAAATAATTCTTATAAATTCTACTATCCACTTCCTTCTGAACTATCAGCTCTCAATGATGAAATGTGTGGTCCATTTAATAGAGAAGGTCTACTCTGTGGAGAGTGCCAGGAGGGTTTTGCAGTTCCGCTTTTCAATTTCCTATACGAAGGGTGTATCAACTGCACAAGTGTTTCCTATGGTTGGTTGAAACTTATTGCCTTCGCATATGTGCCGATCACTGTAATTTTCATAGTCATTGTAGTGTTTTCCATCAGTGTTGTATCGGGACCCATTAATTCATTCATATTCTTTGCTCAGCTTTCCGCATCAACATTCGTTGATATGGGTACATTGATGAGTGTAATGGCATCACAAGGTACCTTTTCATATTCTGAAAGAATATCCACGGTGGTAGTCGACGGTATCTATGATATGTTCAATTTGAAATTCTTTCATACTTTCATTCCCCCATTTTGTCTCACAAACCACCTTAGTATAGTACAAGCATTGGCACTCCAGTATGTAATGGCCTTCTACCCCTTAGTTGCTATCACATTTCTCTATGTCTGCATTCGATTGCATGCTGGTAATTTCAGGCCTGTTGTTTATTGTTGGAAGCCTTTCCTAAAATGTTTTCTCCGCTTCAGAAGAAGAGTTGATCCAACAGCGTCAGTAATTAATGTTTTTTCAACTTTTATCCTCCTATCCTACGTAAGACTAGTATATGTTGTAGGGAGATTTTTAACCCCATTAAATCTGTTCAATAGCCAAGGACAGATGGTCAACACATCAGTCTTCGCTTTCGATGCGACCATTCAATTCTTTCATGCACAACATCTCCCATTTGCTGTACTATCTATTTTTGTACTGTTGACATTCATTGCCATACCTCCCATCGTGCTGACATTCTACCAAGCTGCATTCTTCCAAAAGTGCCTCACACGATGCAAAATGAACTCTCAAGGTCTTCGCACATTTGTTGAGGCTTTCCAAGGCTGCTACAAGGATGGCACAAATGGCACACGAGACTGTCGATATTGTGCAGGACTCTATTTCTTCTTTCGCCTCATTTTTGTTCTACCCCCACTTAATGATGGGCTTGGCTTAGGCAATACTTACAAATATATTACTACTAGTTTTGCTATTTTTTTCTGGTGTATTGTACTGTTCTTTGCACTTGCTCAGCCTTACAAAATTCACCTTTACAATGTGGTAGATGCTGTCATCTTTGCTCTCTCTGGCACTATCACTGTCCTTGTTCTGTTCATTGATATGCAAGTACAGATCATTGGGCATCCTTCCAGCTCTATTTTGATCTTGACAGATGTGCTCTACACACTTCCACTGTTGTATCTTGTTCTGTTCATTGTGTGCTGGCCGCTCAATAAGAAGACTAACTGTATACACAAGCTCAAGAGCCACAAACTGCTACGCTGTCTCTTTCGAGATCAGGGAGTATCCCAAAGAGAAGACTTTGATGCTGCTATTCCACACAGAGTCCTGTACCCGGAACAGTATCAATAACTATTAAGCATTATATAGTGCACCTAAGTACAGTATAGGTTGTATATTATGCTGTTTAGCTAATTACATGTTGGTAAAAACCATTGATACATGTTCTAAAATAAGGATCGCGTCTGCTACTATAGAGGATTAAACTACCTGAATTAAAGGTAGAAGCTTCCTAGCAAATTAGCAGTAAGTAAAGAAGAAACGGAACGAGCTTGTGCCCCATTACATGTTGCTAAAGACCATTGATACATGTACTAAAATAAGGGCCGTCTGGACCACTATACTAAGGACCGTTAGCTACTATAGTGGACGAAACTACCTGAATCAAAGATAGCAACTTCCTAGACTGTTAGTAGTAAGTAAAGAAGAACCAGAGAGAGTTTGTGCCCCATTACATGTCGCTAAAGACCATTAACACATGTACTAAAATAAGGACCGTCCGGACAATCATTAAGGACCGTCTGCTACTATAGAGGATAAATCTACCTGAATTAAAGGTAGAAGCGTCATAGCCAGTTAGTAGTAGGTAAAGAAGAACCAGAGAGAGTTCGTACCCCATAACATGTCGCTAAAGACCATTGATACGTATATTAAAATAAGGACCGTCTAGACCACTACTAAGGACTGTTTGCTACTATAGTGGATGAAACTACCTGAATCAAAGATAGAACTTCCAAGCCTGTTAGTAGTAAGTAAAGAAGAACCAGAGAGAGTTTGTGCCCCATTACATGTCGCTAAAGACATTTGACACATGTACTAAAATAAGGACCGTCTGGACAATCATTAAGGACCGTCTGGTACTATAGAGGATAAATCTACCTGAATTAAAGGTAGAAGCTTCATAGCCAGTTAGTAGTAAGTAAAGAAAAACCAGAGAGAGTTTGTGCACCATTACATGTCGCTAAAGACCATTAACACATGTACTAAAATAAGGACCGTCTGGACAATCATTAAGGACCGTCTGCTACTATAGAGGATAAATCTACCTGAATTAAAGGTAGAAGCTTCATAGCCAGTTAGTAGTAAGTAAAGAAGAACCAGAGAGAGTTTGTACCCCATTACATGTCGCTAAAGACCATTGATACATGTATTAAAATAAGGACCGTCTGGACAATCATTAAGGACCGTCTGCTACTATAGAGGATAAATCTACCTGAATTAAAGGTAGAAGCTTCTAGCCAGTTAGTAGTAAGTAAAGAAGAAACGGAGAGGGAGTTTTTGCCCCATTACATGTCGCTAAAGACCACTAACACATGTACTAAAATAAGGACCGTCTGGACAATCATTAAGGACCGTTTGTTACTATAGAAGACAAAATCTACCTGAATCAAAGATAGAAGCTTCCTAGCCTGTTAGTAGTAGGTAATGAAAAAACAGAGAGAGTTTGTACCCCATTACATGTCGCTAAAGACCATTAACACATGTACTAAAATAAGGACCGTCTGGACAATCATTAAGGACCATCTGCTACTATAGTGGATGAAACTACCTGAATCAAAGATAGCAACTTCCTAGCCTGTTAGTAGTAAGTAAAGAAGAACCAGAGAGAGTTTGTGCCCCATTACATGTCGCTAAAGACCATTAACATATGTACTAAAATAAGGACCGTCTGGACAATCATTAAGGACCGTCTGCTACTATAGAGGATGAAACTACCTGAATTAAAGGTAGAAGCTTCCTAGCCAGTTAGTAGTAGGTAATGAAGAAACAGAGAGAGAGTTTTCGCCCCATTACATGTTGCTAAAGACCATTGATACATGTACTAAAATAAGGACCGTCTGGACCACTACTAAGGACCGTTTGCTATTATAGTGGATGAAACTACCCGAATCAAAGATAGCAACTTCCTAGCCTGTTAGTAGTAAGTAAAGAAGAACCAGAGAGAGTTTGTGCCCCATTACATGTCGCTAAAGACCATTAACACATGTACTAAAATAAGGACCGTCTGGACAATCATTAAGGACCGTCTGCTACTATAGAGGATAAATCTACCTGAATTAAAGGTAGAAGCTTCCTAGCCTGTTAGTAGTAAGTAATGAAGAAATTGAGAGAGTTTTTGCCCCATTACATGTCGCTAAAGACCATTAACACATGTACTAAAATAAGGACCGTCTGGACAATCATTAAGGACCGTTTGTTACTATAGAAAACAAAATCTACCTGAATCAAAGATAGAAGCTTCCTAGCCTGTTAGTAGTAGGTAATGAAGAAACAGAGAGAGTTTGTACCCCATTACATGTCGCTAAAGACCATTAACACATGTACTAAAATAAGGACCGTCTGGACAATCATTAAGGACCATCTGCTACTATAGTGGATGAAACTACCTGAATCAAAGATAGCAACTTCCTAGCCTGTTAGTAGTAAGTAAAGAAGAACCAGAGAGAGTTTGTGCCCCATTACATGTCGCTAAAGACCATTAACACATGTACTAAAATAAGGACCGTCTGGAAAATTATTAAGGACCGTCTGCTACTATAGAGGATAAATCTACCTGAATTAAAGGTAGAAGCTTCTAGCCAGTTAGTAGTAAGTAAAGAAGAAACGGAGAGGGAGTTTTTGCCCCATTACATGTCGCTAAAGACCATTAATACATGTACTAATATAAGGACCGTCTAGACAATTATTAATTGGGGAACATAGCATAATAATTTGTAGGAGTAGATTGTGAATGTGTACCTTTCTTGTTGAAGAAGAACATGCTTGCCATATCCAAGGTCTGGGAGCGAGACTATGCGTAAGCGGCGTATGCAGCATGCGCAGCAAAGGCGACAATGAGCACGTCCGCCCACGTGCCAACGATTGTACTTTGACCTTTGACCTTTGACCCTTGCACTTTAATTGGAAACCGTGGTCCTTAATGACTGGTCCTAGTGCGATTTTCGCATCAAGTAATACCAGGACAGCTAGCTGGCATGATCAAAGGTAGGCGTTAAATAGATGAACACGTGAAGTTTGCGGTTTCTAAAACCCGGAACGGAACGGAACAGTAAAATTAAATGGCGTAAAACGGCAAGCGTCCACTCGAGAGTACTCGTGAATCACTGCTAAAACTCTTCGATTTTTATGGAAAAGTTATGCTGCGAGTGCAATACCCCAGAGAATATCCAGCTTGTTCGCGCTTGAATCATTGTGATTGCTTCAGCCGTTATTGAGCTAGCCTGCCTGAAGAAAGAAGAATCAGAATCAGAATCAGAATCAGAAGAAGTGTACGATTACGCCCCGCCCCCTGAGTGTGTCGACTTGCCGGTTTGGTACTCCAGCGAAGCTTTCTAGCAACGCTAACAGTCTTGTTGCTGATGAAAACACTCGAGATGCCATGGTATGGCTCATAAAACTCTGTGACTATAATCAGAGCCGAGTTCTGAACGTATGATTTTGTACGCGCTATATGGGGCCGCCATTTTTTTCCCGTGCCATCCCTACATATGGAGTACTACCGTACTCCATGATATACGCACTTGAAAAAGGATGCCAAGATATGGGAGCTGAGACCAACTGCCAGTGGCAAACTATCAGCTACATATTTTGCCAAACTGCATAACCTCTCACAAATGTCCTCATATGACATTAAGCCCTAGCATTCTTTGTTGCATAACAGTCTGTTGATATTATATTGGATTCTTAAGCATTTCGCTTGCATATACCATACTATTAATATCCTAAAGTAAGTTGTTCAGCCACAATCATGTAATTGGCATCGCTGGCAAAAGAATAATTTAGAATGGGGGTAGGTTTTTAAAAATCATTATTCAACACATAATGGAAGTTAAAGTTCAGGGGAGGGGGGTATTCACACCTTGTGTGAACCCTATATTTAACCCCCGCTAATTTCTTGTCAAATGATTGAACTTGCACAATAGCAAAATTATATGCGCTACATAACGTAGTGCGCTACATAACGGGGGTTAAAGGGATCACGATGTAACTCGGCAGAGAGCGGTTGGAGATGAAAATGAGCGGAGATCGGTCTGAGACAAGAGCGTGCATGCTCAGTCAACTCGAATCAGGATTGGTACATGTTTGCTCCCTCTATAGGCCTTTGACTTAGCTAGCTAGCTACTTGATGACGGGGCAGTTGCAATGTGATCCCTAGAAAGTTATCCTCTCACTTAGCTAGCTGCTAGCCGGCTCCGTTCGATTTTGTGTGCAGTTGCTCCACCCCATATTACGTTTAATTGGAACGTGCACCTCTTAACGAGGTTTTTGCGGCTTTGGGCCAAGAAGCAAGCATGCGCCCGATAGCGTATGTGCGCTACATAATGAAGTGCGCCTGATAACCCGAGTCTACAGTAGGCCGATAGTTTCGACGCTTTTAATTCTCAGTACAGTCACGAAGCACCACAGCACCTGTTTAACTCCATTGATTCTACACTTAATCATACAGGAAGGCATCGAATTTGGCTACAAAAAATAAGGGAAACTATGGCGGACAGAATTACATGCGAGGAATAACGAGTGCCTTCCTTTACTGCCCTGTGGCGCCACTGGATCAGATCCTGTTGGACAAGCCGGCTATGGCAGAACTCACCTCAATCAGATGTGTATTTTCAGCTTCCACCTTCTGACGAGAATGGATGGGTTCTCCACCAAGACGGTAATTATACCTTAGATTCGGAAGACCCTGGGGTTTAAGACAAAATCAAGGGAATGATTGATTTCGAGAAGGCTTGGGAGGTCTGGGTATGAGACTCCTAGGGGTGAATGTGGGCACTAAATAAAGAAAATAAAAGGGATGTAGTTGTAAGAAAGGATGCAAGGCTAATGCATGTGGTTGTCGTAAGAAATCAAAGCTTTGTGGTCCTGAATGTGAATGTCGAGATTGTGTTAACTTACCGGTACCAGTACAGCAGTCTGTAGAAGGCGAGAGTGAAGACGAAAGTGATGTACACTCAGACACAGAAGACGGGTCCCTCGTCCAGTGATGATCAGCTAGACGTAGAAGTAATTACAGGTATGGATGATCTTCTTTATGCTCAATCACAATGGCTAGTAATACACAATTACAGATTGCCTCTAAACAAAGTCTGGGAATTCTAAATGATACCTACGTATCTATGGATTGAGAACGTGATTAATTTGCTACACGCCTACCAAGGCTTGCAAAAATTTGGCACAAATTTGTTTCGCAGCAAAAACTTTTGAACTCAAAATCTCATTATAATGAGATTTTGAGTTCAAAAGTGTATGTGTTTTTAGTCCATGTATACATGGACTAAAAACACATACACTTTCATTAAAAAGTAGTTATATATTTTGTCGAACATACCTGTGACCGCAGAAAATGAAAGAGTTAAAAAAAAAAATTAAAAAAGGTAAAAAAGGGGACCAAATAGGTCTTCCCTCTGTTAAAAAAACGTTCAGAGAAAATCGCACCTTCCCAGCTTAACCATAAGGTCTTACTGAGACCAGCAGGAGCCTCCTACAAAAAGTTGAAAAGGCCTAAAAACTTATGAAACTTAATTAAAAAATTGTAAGAGCTGCCCCAAACCAAGCTGCCCCCCACAAAGAAACGTTCTTAGGAAAGGTAGAAAATTGAAAACCTGCTATAAAACATAACTAATCAACACCAATAACAAAAAGATCTGAACTAGTCTGAATGCCTGACCTTGAGAGTCAGGGATGGTGTGTTAAAGAGTTTTTAATGGTGCCAACTCTCCCCACTCATTCAGTGCATGCTCCTATATTTGCAGATTGTTCCACGACCACAAGGTAGTGTGTATAAACTCACTGTTAGGTTCTACTACTCGTTGGGTATACCCATGTATACCCACGTTAAGTTAACCCATGTAGACCCACGTTACCCATGTTTACCCAAGTTAACCCATGTCAGTGTTTATCCTTCTTGACTTTTTAACAGTACCCTGCAATCACTGACGAAGCAATCTAATTTAAACAACCGTGTTTACCTTGTTTACCAGTAAACAGGACGGACACTGTAAATACACGGTCTTATATCTAGCCAGATCAGGCAAAATGTTCCAGCTAAGAGAACGTTTCGCCAGCCTGGACAAAATGGCCAGGAAATGTCCCGGCCTGGTAAATGTTCCGGGAAGAAGTGGCCGGCTCAGCTGCAGCTAGCCCCGCCCCTCCTAACCGCACCCACCATTCTATTTTGTAGGTGACCTAAGTGGAGCGCAAAAGTGGGCCGAGCCAGTTTGCCGCGGCAAATTGTCCTGGTCTCAATACTGGGAACACTGGCATGGATAACATGCCATACAGGCGGACCATTTTTTCCGAAAAATTGGTCCGGGGAACCGATTTTCCACTGAAAATTTCGGTCCGGGGGGGGGGGGGGGGGGGCAAAATTTTCAGGACCAAAATTGCAGTGACAGTATTGCTCGCTCACAATGCACTGCATTCTGCGTAAGCCTAGGCCTAGTTATAATTTTTCAACTTCTTACAGCTAGAACTCACCATCTCTTGCTTTAGCTCAACCTCGAAGGCGGGAGATCAGAAACTTGTCCTTGTTTTTCACCACGAGGATCGTATTAAAACGCACGTGCGTGATGACACCGCTCTGTAAGCGTAGCCGTTCGTACTACGTGTGAAGCAAAAAAACTGAAGCTGTAGAAAAAAAATCTCTTCTACGTATGTTCTTGATTGAAGGGTTTACTGAAGTTTCAAAGAAGATAACTTTTCTTCATGCATCATTGAAGGATGCATGTGAAGGCCACCAGTTATGTGTAGAGTTAGCCTCGAACCCAGGCCTTCCACGCAGATTTTTTCGCAGCCGTGGCAAAATTTTTGCCACGGCTGCGAAAAAATCTGCGTAGAAGGCCTGGGTTCGAGGCTAGTGTAGAGTTACACATAACACTCCAGGTGCCCCGCCCCCACGTTTGTCAATATGCAATATGCAATGCGTAGTCAGCTATTATCTATTATCTATTAGCTATTATCCTCAGAAACACAGCTGCCGACCAATCAGTTGCTGCCGCTGCAATGCCGCAGCGTATAGTACAAGCGAAACCCATAATCAAGTTGCCTTAGTGGGGAGTATAAAAGGCGGCCATGCACCCTTGCACTTCGGTCACCTCGCAGAGTTCATCGCTGTGAGTACATGCAAAATGTGTTTGGGAAGACACTAGAGTACGGCCGAGTTGGCTTCTCTGGTGCAGCCATTTATTGGCTGTCAGCCGGTGGCCAGACCCAGTACCCTTTGGGGTGCGCAAAAAGGTCTGGTCGAATGCTGGTCGCTTCTTTCGGGAAGCCCGGTTGAGGTTGGTAAGAGTGGAAGGAAAACTTCCACCGTGGTCCTTCCTGATGGGAGACCGAACCGGGGCATGTGGCCTCAGTTCCTGATAGTCCCTTGGGAGGAATCCCTGGCCAGTTTAGCATGTACATGCATGCTTAAAAAGCAGCACACAGTTTGCAATGTTTTGCTCCCAAACTCGGGTGCTGAACCTCAATGAGTTGCCGAAACGCTCTAACTGCAACCTACTGAAGTTCAGCACCCGGACTCGTAATCACTTGTCTAACTGCAACATATGTAGGACGTCAGTAAGTATAAATAGGGACGATCTAGCTATACTGTCCAGGTTTGCCAACATTGTATTGTTAGGGGTTAGGGTTAGGCTCAGGGTTAGAGTTAAAAGGACGTTCACAGGCCCCGCAACATAAAATTTTGCATAAAATCTGTATTTTCTACAACGCTTCAGAAAGTCTATTGCCCGAGGAAGTAAGACTATACTTCCAATTGGATTACTCAATCGTTGCTTGATCATTTTTATATTAACTTTTTCATACTCTGAAAAAGTTTTTTTTCCAACCATGATACAAGCCTTAATTTCAACCTCCCTACTAGGTCATAGGAACCTTCCTACCTAGTTATAAGCATACTTAGCACACACTCACACACTAAATAATTACTACCACAATCCATAATAATATTTGTGATCATTATAATAAAAGAGAGAATTGTACACTCAGTGACAACCATGTATATATATATATGCATGTAATGATGTGCACAGAAGACATTACAACAATTGCCAGTTCAGTTTCCTAAAAATTTTGCCATTGCACTTGCTTACTTTTCTTTGCTATATCTGACCTAAAGGAAAGAAATACACTAATTTTATCAATGCTAAAATAATATCATGACAATGAGGTATATATATAGGAATATTTTAATGCTGCAGATTACCATGTTTCATTTTTGTTAGCTGGGTGTGTAGAAAGTGTGTGCCCGACCAGTAAGATCTTAGACTACTAGTTTGTGGAACTTATCGTTATGCAAGAAGTATGTCTTACATTACCAGTTTACTAGTGCTACTGTAGCCACTTACGCAAGCATGGACTGAGACCCTCCGCTGAGGACTATGTAGGCCGCCTGTGAAGCCTTTTGCTTGGTCTGCAGCATGGCCAATGTATTTAGAGGGGTGTCCACAGAGCTCGACTCCTTCATAAACTATCAAATAGAGACACATAAAATGTGTTCAACATCACTGGATCGTAATATATTACACAGAAATGAGCATAGATTTAAAAAAAAAGTATTCAAAAATGAAAGAGCAGGTAGAAATGAAACGTAAAGTAACCGAACAAGGTACCACAGAACTTTCACGGATTACCATTCCAATAACACACGCCACCATCCCCTCCATGCCACGCACATCACGCAGTTTTCCGTGCAGGTCTTCATTTAGCTGCGCTCTTAGAGTGACTGTGCATTTGTAGGTTTGTAGCATATCAAGTGAGAAGTGTCATATTCTCTACTGTATGGAGGAGTCAATGTATTTGCTAATAGATAATTTTTAATTGTTTCTATGCAGTTGTGACTCATGCAGGGGTCTGGCTAATGGTGACAGTAGTTGTCTGTGAGGCAGGGAGCACTATGTAGATATATAGTGCATGTAGCAGTGTAGGATATGCTGTACATGTAGTGTCGGTTGTGAACTATGTATATCCTATATTGTGAATATGGCTGGTGGGATTGCGGTGGGCAATGATGCTGATGAACATGGTAATTATGGTGTGCTGAAGGGAGTGTTCAGTATGAGTGCAAGTTACTGCTAAGGATAAATTCCAGTGTGTAGTCTGGTGCCTTAGTTTATGCGTTTGTATAATGGTATTGAAAATGCTGTATATGTATGAACACAAACGCTCACAAAGACAGCAACTCACCCAAAAAATGATTTATATCAAGGTATTGAAAATGCAGTGTATACATCTTGTCAGAAATTTTCAAAAGGAGCAGAAACGTGCCCGAATTTTAAAAACAACTGGGAAGATGCTGTCCCTGTTCAAGGACAATGTTTGTCAGGTACATTAACTTGTAGGCCTTGTCTGCTATTGGATATGACCTTAACTGGGAATCTTGGTACATGTTTTGCAGTTTTTTGTGGAGGTACTACATCAGAAGAAGGGTTTCATTTTGATGGCAGACAAAAAAGAACCATTCTTAGACTATCAGGTGCTTGTGTAGAATCCTCATGTTGTGAAATGCAGAGTTTCCTTGCAAGGTCTAGCATTCGAAATGCAGTTTATATGCCCTATCAGAAACGCTTACAACTAGTAGCTGCTCTGCATGCACAAAGAGCAGCAACTCATCCAAAAAATGATTTATATCAAGGTATTGAAAATGCAGTGTATATGTCTTGTCAGAAATTTTCAAAAGGAGCAGAAACGTGCCCGAATTTTAAAAACAATAATTTGGCATATTATAAAAGTGTTGAAAATGTAGGATATATCTCTTGTCAGAAACGTTAAAAAGATCAGAAACTTTTCAAAAATTCAAACACAATGACATAAGATATAAAGATATTGAAAATACGGAGTGTATATCTTGTCAGAAACGCTTACAGAGAATAAAAACGTGCTCAAAATTCGAAAAACGATGACTTAGCATAACCTGGCATAGAAAATGCAGTGTATATTCTCATCAGAAACGCTCACAACGAGCTGAAACGCCCCTAAAATTTAAACACAATGTTTTAGTATAAACTAATGTATAAATATTCAGTTGAATAATTGAAAATGCACTTCATGTATCTTGTCAAAAATGTTCACAAAGTGTAGAAACGCTCCTGAAATCATTTTGGCTCTAATGGTATAATAGTGAAAATGTAGTACAAGTATCTAGTCAAAAAAGATTACTAATTTCTAAGAGCTAAACTGTTCCCAAAATTCAAACACAATGATTTAGGATACAAAGCTACTGAAAGTGCAGTGGATATATCTGGTCAGAAACGCTTACAAAGAGCAAAAACGCTCCCGAACTTCAAACACTATGATTTAGCATATAATGGCATTAAAAAAATACAGTGTTACATATATCTTGTCAGAAACGATCTCAAAATTCCAACATAGCGAAATTGCAATTAAAGGAATTGAAAATGCAGTGCATGTACCTTGAATGTTATAAATGATTACAAAGAGCAGAATGCTTTCGAAATTCAAAAACAATGATTTAGCACATAAAGAAATAAATTGAAAATGCTGTGTATATATCTTGCATAAACGGTCACGAAGACTACAAACTTTCTGAAGTTCAAGCTCAATGATTTCGCATATAAAAGACGGTGTATATATATATATTGTCAGTAAATTAAATGCTTACTAAGAGCAGAAATGCTCCCTAATTTTGAACGCAATGAATTTGCATACAGAACTTTTGAAAATGCAGCATGCATGTCTTGTCATGAACGCTTACAAATAGCAGAAATGCTCCCAATTTTCAAATACAATGGTTTAGCCTATGTAATTATTGAAAATGCAGTCGTCAGAAAAGCTCATAATGAGCAGAAACCTTCCCGAAATGTAAGTACAATGACACAGTATAAAAACGCATGCATTCGAAATGCAGTTTATATGTCCTATCAGAAACGCTTACAACTAGTAGAAGCTTTCCGAAAGGTTCAAAAAGTATTGAAAATGTAGTTTATGTATGTTGTCACAAACGCTAACATAGAGCAGGAACGCTCCCAAAATTCAAACACAATAGTTAGCATATAATGGCATTGAAAATGCAGTGTTAATATCGCGTCAGAATCGCTTACGGAGAGCAGAAATGCTCCCGATATATAACCACGATCATTTAGCATATAGTGTATTGAAGATTCGGTGGACATTATAATCATGTCAGAAAACGCTGCATGAAAACGACGCGACTGAATTTCAAACCATATAAGGGTATTTAAAATGCAGTGTACATGTCAGAAACGTTCATAACAAGTAGAAACATCCCAAAAATTCAAACACAATGATTGAACATATAATGCTATTGCTAATGTAGTGTATATATGTTGTCACAAACGCTTACAAAGAGCAGCAACACTCTCAAAATTCAAACACAATGATATAGAGTAAGGCATTGGAAATGTAGTGCATGTGTTTTGTCAGAAATGCTTACGAAGAGCAGAAACGTTCCCGAAATTTAAAACACAATGCTTCAGCATGATATAATTGTAGTGAAATGCTGTGTATTATAGTCTTGTTATAGAAACGCTTGAAATGAGCAGAAACGTTCCCAAAGTATAAACGCAATGGTTTAGCATACAAGGGTATTGAAAATAAAGTGTATATATCTCGACAGAAACATGCACAATGAGCAGAAACGTTCCCGAAATTAAAATGCAAAGATTTAGGATAAAATGGTATAAAATGCAGTGTGTTTGTCCTGTCAAAAACGCTGACAAAGAGCGAAACTTTCCCCAAAGTCAAACACAGTAATTTTGCCTATCATGGTTTTTAAATGCAGTGCATGTATCGTATCAGAAAGTTTTATAAGAGGTACAATCATTCCCGAAATTGAAACTCAAATATTAGGATATGAAACAAGTATTGGAAGTATGCTGGTTATGTCTCTTATCAGAAGCTCTGAAAAGATGAGACGCTCCCAAATTCAAACGCGTCTACGTAAGTTCATCATACAACACAGAAAAATTTCTCTCCCTTCTCTTCGTATGCGATGTTGTGTGTATGGGCATGTACGTGTGTCTAACTTACTGTGTAAAACACATGTACATGATTGTCCATATACACTAACACAAAATTTATTAAAAAGGTGATTAATTCCTTCAAAAACTGTAAATATGTACAGTTGCTGTCAGATTGTAAACTATTTGTAGGTATATATCATTTAAATGTCAAGTGTATTATTTATAGCTCAGGGTCGCCGTCCAGCAGCCGGCTGGAGCTCCCCGGCTGCTGGACGGCGACCCTGAGGAGATTGCAGGGCGGGGCTGGTTCAGGACGACCCCTGACCTCCCGGGACATCCGGTGACGTGTTTTGATGGATTTTTGATGTGTGCGGCTAATAAATAGCAGGTGTTAGCGTCTAACTTCACTTTCGCCCTGAAGAAGACTAGAGCATCTAGTCGAAACGTCGGCAAAGTTTCTTTCCGAGTTAGTTGGTATTCAGAGAACTTTCCTTTAGTATGCAAGAGCCAACTGAGAAGCCCCCTCTTCATGCCTTATATATTGACTCCAGTTGCCCTGGATAACAATTTGTTGCTTTTAATTCTTCTTTAACCAGGATAGTGAAGATCTCGATGCCAAGATATCAGGTGGCATTTCAACACCGTACCTGATTCAGTTTGGCAGTGCATGGACATGCAGTTCTTCCTTGTCGCGGAGAAAGAACTGTTGGCTGAGTTGCCTTCGCTGTACAAGGCCATTGTTGCCCTTATAGCAGTGTATTATGTTTTCGACATTGCCTATCCCACACCATGTATGAACACACTTTCTTTTATGGAACGCTTCCTGCTTGGAATAACAAATGGGACAAAGTTCAGCAAAACACTTGTTGGTACCATTTAATTTAGTGATATTGACAAATGTTAGTTTGTACCATTTATTTACCTGCCACCCGGCTTAATGCTTTTGTATCTTTAGTTTGAAACACTTTAGTTGACATGTAAATGCACTGTACGCATTCTTTTGTAGTTCTAATGTATACTTGCCGTACAGGTGTTGCTATAGCATTAGTTTTGGAACCACCCTAGTATTCATTCTGCTACTTCAAGTCGAGAAACACGGCCTCAATACTAAAACTCAAGACTAACAATGGGTAGAATATCTCCCCTAATTCAAACACAATGATTAAGCATATAAAGATATTGAAAATGTAGACGAGTGTCTATGTTGTCGAAAACGCTTACAATGACAACGAAACACTCCCGAAATTATACTAACAATAATTATAAAGGTCACAAAATGCAGTGTATACAATTTGTCAGAAACGTTCACAACGAGCACAAACGTCCCCGAAATTCAAGCACAGCGATTGAGCATAATATTGATGTTATTGTAAATGCAGTACTGTAGTGTTACAGTATCTATTTTGTCACAAACGCTTACAAAGTAACAGACCTACCAGCTATCACATGTTAGTCATAGAACAAAGATAGCCATTGTTGTAATTGTTACAAAATATTAGTGTCAGACACCATTGTTTGGAAGACAGTATAAATAGTCCGTTGCATTTTGTGCATGTGAGTGATGTGATGTGTATACGTGCTACACTGGATACTGGAGTTGAGTTCTATATTATACTGAAGTTGAGTTTTGCGAAGAACCCGGCCCGCGACAAATGGGGGAGAAATATCGAGCTGTTGACAGCACAATTTGCCGAACTGCGGCATAAAATTCTAGGGGCCCCTAATATTCTGGGGCCCCCCCGGGCCTAAAATTTTAAAATTCTAGGGCCCCCTCTCGCTCTTTAGGGCCCCCCCTAGAATATTGTAGTGCAAGTGACGAACGTGAGATTTAGAATAATACAAGCTAAGTACGGCATAAAAGTGAATGTTAGATTGTGAAAATAGTGCAAGCAGAGTATCATAAAGTGCAAGACATAATTTAATACATGTATTGACAAGACATAATTTATACTGAATCTAGAGTAAGACACCCAGTGTAGTGTAGTTGGTCATCTACAATGACAAAGTACTGCGCTCGTTTTCTCAGAGCTCGTTTGTCATCTTTAGAAAATGCTGAAGGATATTGCTTGTTGCTGACATAGTCATGAAGGGTCTTGAAGGTGAATCTTCCATCTGCTTTTGGGTCTGCTTCTGAGTCCATGATCAGCGCTTGAATGATGAATATGTGTAGACCTAGCTGATCTCAATTTATACTCTCGCTGTGCCATGTCTCGACAGCTCTTGACATCCTACCTGGGATAACCTACCGCTATTAAACTTTCTTTGTAGATCCTGGGATAACTACGGTGGCCGATAGAGCCCTGCCAGCTGCCGATTTTCAACTTCCAACTTCCAACTTCCAACTTCCAGCTTCCAGCTTCTAACTTCCAACTTCCTACTTCCAACTTCCAACTCCCAACTTCCTACTTCCTACTTCAGTTCGCTGAGGCAGGTGTTAATTGTACTAATAAATTACGCATGCGCACTGCACGCGACGGCACTTTGACTCGCAGGATGTCAAACGCTAGCGCTACTGCAAGGAAAGAGACGGGCAGAGATGCAAGTAAGGAGAGATTGCACATGCTGCATTGTAATTGTAATAAAAGACGCTGTCCCTCCAGACTATCTTATTTTAAAACTCATAGTTTTTTTTTGTCAGCAATTGCCAAGTATACATTCAGCAAGCCAAAGAAAGAAAAATGCAGCTCAGGAAACCGAAAGGTGGAACCGAAAAGAAGACAGAACAGTTTCAGGTACGTGAATAAACTTGCCTATAACATAAAACTGTCTGCGTTGGTGGATTTTAAAAATGGAAAGGTGTTAATATTTAATAGGCAATATTATTCACAATTTAGCGAAGTGCAGATCAAAGGATTTGACACCACTCCTCCGAAATGAATAATATTACATGTACATCGAGTATATATGCAACAGTAGATAATATACTATGATAGCAACATACAGCTGTGTATAAACATGCACTAGTAAAAAAGATGGATTGATGTGTAATGGGTTGTCTCTTTGTACGCCATGTGCACATTTATGTGCCCATATGAAATAGAAAAACATGTACTTTATATAATATAAAAAGGCCAGTATAAATTCACATTAGCCTTATGGATGTATTAAAATTTGGCTGGGAAAGAGATAGTATAGTAACGTCTTTATAATTATTACTTCTAGTGGGCAGCTAGTTATAATAAAGTATTAGTACGACAGTAGTGTAAGCCAGCTGTCAGTAGTTCTGGTCTCCCTCTCAGTATAGTCTCTGCTGATTCCATGCATGGGTGCATGCTGATGTATGGCCAATGTACATGTACAAATGTTGTTTTGCCACATTTGTTGTGTGCACTCCTGCTGGTACTTGCAAAGCTGGTACATTCACACTGGCTTGATGCTAATACTTGGCAATGCAGTCTTGGTCTCTACCTTCATTTATAGCAGTGCAATTATAGCTGCACAGACAGATCTCAATTTACGGCCAATCTAATACTGCATGTGAGAGTTGCCTCTGCTAGTCTGCTTACCCTTGTATAATTGGGGCAAGCCTTAATTTGCGATCCCCATGCACACTAGCAGGTTGGCAAGTGTTCAGCTATACCTACACTTTGTTGCATGGGTATTCCTTCGATCTGCCCAACACTTCTCACCAATAAGTTTATATACAGGGTGTGATATTTTCATGCTAACTTCATTCCTTTATCTACTTCCTTCCAAATTCATCCTTCCAACTTCTACCTTCCATCTACTTCCTTCCAACTTCATCCTTCCTACTTCTACCTTCCATCTACTTCCTTCCAACTTCATCCTACCAACTTCTACCTTCCATCTACTTCCTCCCAACTTCTACCTTCCATTTACTTTTCATTCCAACTTCATCCTTCCAACTTCCTCCTAATTTTATCTTTCAATTCCATTGCAGCATTGTATGTATATGTATATATATATGTATATATCATATAGCATATTCTTCTGTAGAGTCAAATAATTATTTAACTTGTACTTAACTTTAGATCACTGTTGGCCGGATGACTGAATACGAGAGTCGGCGCAAACGACCAATGCTAGACCGAGCATTTGGCACCAGAAAAATCTTTATCTTCAAGGAAGCCTCATACAAGCGTGTTCTGGAAAAGTGTCGCAGTGCTGTATTTCCTGAAACAGAAGAGGGTGCTGAATATTATTTGGCTGACTCTGGTGGGGTTAGGGTTGAAAACACGCTGATAATTGATGAACCAGATGGCAGGGATCGGGAGCTACCATGGACGCTTGAAAGTTACCTGCAAGTGTCACGAATCAAATACCAATCAAAGGCTAGATTCAATGTGGTCAAGAGGAAGGTTTCTATTGGTAAGCTGTTGGGGAAACGAACCTTGCTATGTACGTTGTTAATCATTGGGTTAAGTCATTTATAGGTGATGAAGAACAGACAACAACTCACGATCTGACAGAGGATACAACTCCCGCAGTGGCTGAAGGAGCACAAGAGAAGCAGCTTCCAACAACCACACCAACTGCGGTCAAGCCCACATCTGTTCCAGGCATAGCAACAATCCAACCTTCCCCTGCTTCTCTCAGGCCACCTACACCCACAGCTAGTGAATCTGAGCCAATGGACATAGTCCCGGATGAAGGTATTGCTAGTGGTAAGCTAATGTCAGATAGATTTAATTTAAATGCTTGCATGTGTTTGATTCTTGTAGGAAAAACAGCTGTTACACTACCCCTTTTTCTGGTGATGAAGAGGAGTCCATATTCTGTGAAGTTTTCAGCCATTAATCAGATTTCACAAGCTGATGTTCTTGGGTTCTACCAAGAATCTGATGTGGATTTAAAACACGAAGTCCAAGAAGCCATCATCACTTTTCAAAGTCCGTTTGCGCTAGTGAGGCCTGAAAATCCATGTCACATATGGGCGTTTACTTTTCAGCTCTTGAGCGAGGTAATAGCTATCTCTTATACGACTTCTATTAAACTGTATCACTGATGTGGCTTTTTATCTGCAAAACTAAAGGTTATACTTCTTTGATTAGCACTATTACTACATAGTTATGGTTGTATTGCAACATCTGTATGTTTGTGTATGTAGGGGATGACATCCTGGATTTCATCGATACCATTAATTTGGAGACTGGGGAAGTCAAGTACAAAGGCCCCAATAAGGTCATACTGCATGTCTCTCATTTCTGTCCAGCCATGGGTTTATATGCACTTCGTTATTTACCTCGTGATGCGTATATGCAAGCGGGGTAAGAAATTAGTTTTCTCCATCTGGTGTTCGTTGTGTGTCATCTAAAAAATGTTTTCATAACATGCGATTCATCACTGAGTGGCTATAACAGTTTCAAAGCAGGAGATTTACAATTACTGAATTCGTAGTGGTAAAGCTTACTACTGTAAAACTGTTTGAATTTTGACTGTAATTCACTGTATCTCAGTATTGACGTAAAGCATGCAGTGCAGGGTATGTCTTCTTTGAAGACCTAGTTTTTCCTAGTCTCGCGGGCCAGCCCACTTCCGCTTAGAGGGAAGGTGGTCTGGGGAGCTGCCATACTGGCATACGTCCTGCCGGAATTTAATTAGTTGCGCAACAGCCGCATGTTAGCGTGGGATAATTACCACATGTGAATTTATGAGTGGCTATCGTCTATTGCTCTACTACCCTATAGCTCTGTTACGGAGCTATATTATCTGTGGTACTACATTGTACTTAGTACGGCAGCGCAAGCGGTGCGACGACACGATGGAATCAGATGTTTTCTGCCTTGACTGTGGCTGCAAGATTTGCAGGGAGACGGAAAGCGCTGTGCGGTGCCGCTTCTTTACTAATGTGGGGGGAGATCTTCGACACAAAGCTGCAAGAACTAGGAAAGGAGGCTGATAAACAAGCTTTGACTCTTAGCAGCCGCTCTCTCGATCTCTGCTACACTCCAACTTATGACGCTTCACTTGGTAAGTCTGTTTGCTCTGCTCTTGCTCAATAGAACTAGATGGTTTTGTCAATAGATCTCTTCGTCGCTGAATATTGCTATCAAAAAAAGTGACTCTACATGTACTACTGCCAACATAGCACTGTACGGCTAACGCGTAATCTTCCCGTTAATTGCATACTTCATATATCATGTGACTGAATACTGCACTGTGATTGGATCGCACTCCAGAGAGCGGCAGGACGTTTGCCTGTATGGCAATTCCCCAGACCACCTTCCCTCTAAGCGGAAGTGGGCTGGCCCGCGAGACTAAGTTTTTCCATGCAGGTGCTGAATTCGAACTGCTGGTTCAGGGAAACTCCCCAAATAGCTCCGTGGCTGTTCTGATTTGTGTGGCCCTGAATGGATTTCATGCCCTGGTGAAGTATCATTGGCACAGAGACAACCTAGCTAGACGTTTACCCAGTCGTATACACAGAAGCCAGTGGGTGTTACAAATGCACTGTTACGGGAGAGGATGGCAGTATTCTTGCAACGAAAGAGTTTGAAGTGAAACGTAAGCATACAAATGCACTTTTACAAGTACTCATACTGTTTCCTATACTTTCACTAATTCTCTAACAGGACAAGATGATAAGCTAGCAGTATCACTGGTACAGCCACAGATTGTACAATTGTCCAGAGGTAGGATACCCGGTATGACTGTGTGGTACATGCACACGTGCAAACCTACCTACCTTTGTCATATAGCCTGCAGTGAAGTCCGAGACGATGATTTGCTATTCACAGCTGAAGATTTCCAAGGTAGAGGATTAGCAGTCCTGTACTTGCAAACAATGTTATCCTACTAGTTCTAGTATGTTCTCTATAATTACATGTAATGTATTGTGCTTGTACAGACCCAACAACTGTACGACTTCTAGAAGTCATTGGAAGTGGAAGCTATGGAGTGGTACACAAAGCTGTTTGGAGGGGATCGATTGTGGCTGCGAAAGTGATCAATGCACCCGAGCCAGCAAAAGCTGTAGCTCTGAGAGAAATTGACGCCTTCAAGTGAGTCTAACTCTCTTAATTTTTTTCAGAATGTCGACATTTCATACTTACATGTAGCACATGTATTATAGCCGCTTCACTCCCCATGCAGCTTTGTAGTACCTCTCTGCATGAGGGGGTATGGGATAGTATATGACATTCAATTTTGAATTGTTAATTCCCAAAACAATAAACATGTATACAACATTTCTATGATGCTTATCAGTATATTTAATGGTTTGTGCAGGCGAGTGCAACATCCAAACATTCTGTGCTTAATGGGGACCATTGTACAAGGTGGAAGTCTCATGGTCATAACTAACCTTGTGCGAGGAAAACATCTCCATGCCCTTCTATTCAGCTCGGATGCAAAGCAGGTAATTATGTGATCCCCAGCAATCTACTAGTGGCACAGCATTTCACTACCTTTTTTTTGAACAGATGGTCCGTGGCACAAAATTGAGCATTGCCATCCAAGTAGCACAAGCGATACTGTTTCTACATACAGCTACCCCACCAACTATCCATTTGGATATAAAGCCAGCAAACATCCTAGTGAGTCATAACATAAGTACGTAGTATATAGTACGTACAGCTAGGTATCCTACTGTATGAAAGTATATATAGTGACATCGATGCCACTATGCGTATTTCTTCCTCAGGTACAGACAGTAGATCAACATGTGTACTTAGCTGATTTTGGTTTGGCCCGGGTGCTCTCGACGACAGAGATGCTGGGGACTCAAACGCTACAGGCAGGGACACCAGGGTTTCAGGCTCCAGAACAGCTGAAAGCCGAAACTGTTGACCAGTTATGTGATGTGTATGCTTTTGGTGTGGTTTTGATAGAGCTGTTTGAAGGAAAGCCAGTATGGGAAGGATTGAACCACTTTCAGATTATGTGTAAGGTGGCGGTGGAGGGAGTGTCGCTGGATTGTAGCCACCTTCCTAGTGACATTCAGAGGGTATGCAAAATGTGTGTTGTGGAAAGGCCTTCCCGGAGGCCCATTGCTGTCATCTTTGAAGCCATTCTAAAACTGTAAGAACTCTTACAGAACTGTTGGGTCTCAGTATTATGTGAGCAAACTCTTATGTTATATCATTTACCTTTCAGTAAACATGATTGCCTATCCAATTGAGTCGGGATGAGTCCACCATTGCTTCCTGTCATTGACTGTCTGCATATTGTCATTCATACTTTGTCAGCTCCTTTATTGTCTTTACAGCTTCTTTACAATGAATATTGTCAAATCTTTTTGGTGAAATCCGAAATCAACTATACTGTCGTGCGCACAATACAAACTAAGTGAGAGAGTTAAATAAAACTTTACCACCCAATGGCATCTTCTACCAATACCGTCAGTTCAGTGTAGAAATTCAAAGCATCTCCAATATTTTCTGGAAAGCAAAGTTCATTTTCACTCATCAGTAGGTCCGCAAGAACAAGAAATTCATAAGATCCTGGAGGGTCTGGAGCACTGGCATGCATATGTGCATACCTAAGGTCTGCCTGATCAACAGAGCATAGACCATCTTCTGCTCCTGTATAGTGATAGGAGTGAGTATTCACCGCATCTAATACTGTTCTAAAATTGATATTTACCTGAAACAGAAGGCATAAAAAACAGTTCCTCTAGGACACCCGGAGGTGATCCTCCCGATCGGTATGGACGTATAGGGTGAGTATTCCATTCATAGGCAACTTGTGTCAGTTCTTTCTTGAGGATATCCATAAACGATAAACGTAAACAGTCACTACATGGCCAGGGTGAAATTTTTTTCATATAAATATAAAAAATTAGTCCATGTATATGTATTACATACATATGAACAGGGTTTAATTCATCAAAAAGCCCTTGTGTCTTCAGGCTCTGTTAAATATGAAGCACAAATTAGTACACTGCACATCCTAATCACTATACCAAGCAATCACATACCCGAAAGAACTCCATCCACCAATCTGCATTCCATCTTCTCAAAATTCCCCACCATGCTTCAATTCTCTGTATAATGTTAGCAAATTAGTTATTACTCGCACTGTCATATGTATCTAATTTTGCCTTACCTGGTTTGAAACAGACCGGCCATATCTGAAACTGTGCTCTCCAGCCAGAGGGTCTGTTCCATTTCTTCGCAAAAATGGCTGTAGATATGCTAGCTTAGAATTCTCAGTTCCCAAATCACACCTAAGCAACCGTGGATAACCTATATAACGTGGAAGTAAAACAAAGTTGCATTGGACAGTCAATTTATACTGATTAACAAGCATACGTACATAATGTCTTGTATATGTGTATATACCTCCAAGTTGCTTAACAGCCTCAAGGTAGTGATAAGCAATGACACTAGGGTCACTGTTGGAGGTTCCCACTTCCAGCCATATAACTCTTCTGGAGTATCTGCATACAGAGCATAACTTCTTCATCATAAAAATTTAATTCCTCTTTGGAATATTTTCACTTTTGATACTTACCCATCTATACAGCCATGAATGGGAAAGCCATAAGGCTTTAATTTGTCATAATTGTCGCAGTGCCATACATAGTTGGGACCCTATAATCACAATGTGCAAAAGCATTAAATAGGACACCAAAACCTTTGGGTACATCAATTATCACTCTAGTACATGTACCATATGATAATTAACCAAGGAATTGACCTTTGAATAGTAAGTACGTCTCTGAAGTCTGTGCTGCCTTCTCATGAGACTGTCATTGGGACTTAACTGCCTCAAAACTCTCATCACCGTGTCCCTGTTATGGAGAGTTTAATTTTATCTCATCTTAATTTATCTTAAGCTGCATACCGTACCGTGATACAGGCATCATATATTTCTGCCTAACCCTTCTCCACAACGCCCTGTAACCCAGCTGACTTCCAGATGTCTTCAATTCGTCCTATATATATACACAATGCATATTATAACTGCATAAAATCTAATTTGCTCATTTGTAACTATATACTCACTCGAATAAGGTGGGAAACGAGCTGTAGTTGAGATGCTGACGGAGGTAATCTCCTGAAGAGACCGAGATCTTTCAGCACTCGCCTGAGCTGTTTAACAGACAACAAGATTCTGTGTAGCTACAGTATACAGAAACATGACTATTAGCTTGTAACTGTAGCCTGCATGGAAATACACTGCTACAAGCTGTTCTTGAGTAAGCCCACTGGACAAAGCTGGAGATGGCACTACAGCAACACCTAAGCCACTGCAGCCCAGGATCAGCAAACACACAGTAATGACTGTAGCTAGCATTGTCGTTGACCAAGTACTGCTTTATTGCATAGTGCGCATGCGCACATGGATGAACGCGTGGCGGTATTATTAAGTACGGTGGCCGAGAGGGACACTTCCAAAATCGACTTTTACATATTTGACTTTCGACTTTAAAAAATGCGACTTTCGACTTTCCACTTCTCGAATCTTGACTTTTGACTTTCACAAATCCGACTTTCGACTCTCACAAATCCGACTTTCGACTTTCGGCTTTTACAAATCCGACTTTTGACTTTCGACTTTTACAAATCCGACTTTCGACTTTCACAATAGCGACTTCGGAATTTCAACTTTCGACTTTCACAAATCTGACTTTCGACTTTTGACTTTCACAAATCCGACTTTTACAAATGCGACTTCGGAATTTCAGCTTTGGACTTTCACAAATTTGACTTAGAAATTTTCATTTCTCGAAACTTGACTTTCGACTTTAACATGGAGATATAGATAGTCTCGCAAGTCAAACCAGACTATGCAATTTGGTTCTCGACGGGTAAGGGGGCGGTGGCCCATCCTTGCAGGGCTAGTCACGTGTCGGAGATGTGACCTCGTGGAATTGACCAGTACTCGTTGCATCCCAGATATTAGCCTTTTGGTGTATAGGACGACCTTTTCCTTTGGTAAAGTCAACGATCTGGGATGCAACGGTATAGTCAACGATCTGGGATGCAACGAGTACTGGTCAATTCCACGTGGTCACATCTCCGACACGTGACTAGCCCTGCAAGGATGAGCCACCGCCCCCTTCCCCGTCGAGAACCAAATTGCATAGTCTGGTTTGACTTGCGAGACTATCTATACCATGTTAAAGTCGAAAGTCAAGTTTCGAGAAATGAAAATTTCTAAGTTGAAAGTCCAAAGCTGAAATTCCGAAGTTGCTATTGTGAAAGTCGAAAGTCGCATTTGTAAAGGTCGAAAGTCAAAAGTCGGATTTGTAAAAGTCGAAAGTCGAAAGTCGGATTTGTAAAAGTCGAAAGTCGAAAGTCGAAAGTCGGATTTGTAAAAGTCGAAAGTCGAAAGTCGGATTTGTAAAAGTCGAAAGTCGAAAGTCGAAAGTCGGATTTGTAAAAGTCGAAAGTCAAAAGTCGGATTTGTGAAAGTCGAAAGCCGAAATTCATGCAAAGTGGAAGTCCGAAGTCGCATTTGTGAAAGTCGAAAGTCAAGATTCGACAAATGGAAAGTCGAAAGTCGCATTTTTGAAAGTCAAAAGTCAAATATGTAAAAGTCGAGTTTGGAAGTGTCCCTCTCGGCCACCGTAATTAAGCGCTCAGGAGTAGGAAGTTGGAAGTTGGAAGTTAGAAGCTGGAAGTTGGAAGTTGGAAGTTGGAAGTTGGAAGTTGGAAGTTGGAAGTTGAAAATCGGCAGCTGGCAGGGCTCTATCGGCCACCGTAGATAACCTTTGTAGATCCTGGGATAACCTTTGTAGATCCTGGGATATTGTTCAACCTACGCGCGCTGGGGGGGGGGGGGGGGGGGGGCATTCTCACAATGGGGGCCTCAGGATTTTAGCGAGTATGGGGCCCCTCGGCCCTAAAATTATAGGGCCGGGGGGCCTATGATTTTAATATTTTGGGGCCGGGGGCCCCGATTTATGGGGGGGCCCATTTTCACATGACACCGGAAGACGGCGTCAGACGCAGGAGAGTGCCCGTGCTCCAGAGAGGCATAACGCCGAGCCAGCCGGGAGAGCACAGAGACTGGAGACTACTGGAGTCCAGAGAAGCTCTCCGCCTCTCATCAAATGCCCTGAGGCTGTGTCTCGAGGTGAGCAATTAAGTATACAGTCATCTCTGCAATTTGCGCATACTTTGAATAGTATTTACCCAATGGCATCTGCCACTAGTCTCGTACCCAGAGCCCTCCCCCCCGCGGTAAAGTAGGGAAAAGTAAAACGAAGGGAGGGTCTGGGAGATTGCGTTACCGCTACGCGTATCTCCGCCGGAATGCTGGCGGAGCCAATTAAATGCTAATTATCAATAATAATTTAATTGTGGTGATGGCACTGTCAACATTGAATCAGCGAATCAGCGAAATGGCCGAAGTTAACGATAGTGGGAGCGTGAAAGATGCGTTCGACTTTGCGCTAGACAAGCTGGGGTACGAAAAACTCAGACCGGAGCAGGACAAGGTATTGCGAGCCTTTGTCAGCGGGAGAGACGTCTTTGCTGCCTTGCCCACTGGTTACGGGAAGTCATTGTGCTTTGCCCTTTTGCCTGTTGTGTTCAACCGCTTGAGGGGAAAGAGCAGCTCCATTGTTATCTGCGTTTCCCCGCTTACATCGTTGATGCTGGACCAGAGAGAGAAATTCTCTCAAGTTAGTCTAGTGACAGAGTTTGTGGGCGAGGCACAGCAGGATCCAAACGTCATTGCTAGGGTGAAGGATGGAAAAGTCCAGCTACTGTACATCAGCCCAGAGTCTTTGCTGAGAAACTATCAGTGGAGGGAAATGCTTCGATCTGAGGTGTACAGAGAGAACCTGGTGGCGTTTGTGGTTGATGAGGCCCACTGTGTCAAACAATGGTAAGTTATACATGTACATGGTAAATATATCGGTCGTAGTGAAACTACTGTCTGTGTGAAAAGCATGTTCAGACTCAATTCAGCTACTTCTGTTGTTTTCTCGTGGCAGGGGAGACGCTTTCAGGGTTGAATTTGCAAGACTTGGTGAGGTACGCAGTCTTATTCCTCCCCATGTAAATGTTCTGGCACTGACTGCAACAGCAACCAAGGCAACCAGGAAGGCTGTAATAAAGAGACTAAGCATGAAAAGTCCAGAAATTATTTCAATCACTCCAGACAAGCCAAACTTGTTGTACCTTGTTCGAGAGAAGCCAGAAGAGTTAGAAAATGCCATGACATCTCTCATAGAGAAGTTACGAAAACATGAATTACCTGCCGACCATAAAATCATCATTTTCTGCCGTAAATACAATGAGTGTAGCCAACTTTACAGGCTGTTTAAGTCACAATTAGGTAGTCACTTCACTGAACCTATAGGTGCTCCTGATCAGCTTGCCAGATTTCGGACAGTCGACATGTTTTGTAAATGCACAGAAGTGGGTGTAAAAGAGAGCATCGTTTCTTCATTTTGTAACTCTGCCAGCCCATTGAGAATAGTGATCGCAACAATTGCCTTCGGAATGGGCCTCGATTCTCCTTGCATACGGCAGGTAATACACTGGGGGCCTTCAAGCCAGATAGAGGATTATGTTCAAGAAGTTGGCCGGGGTGGCCGCAGTGGGAAGGTGTCACTTGCTGTACTGTACTTTAAGAAAGCAGACCAGCAGAATACAAGCAAGTGTATGATGGACTATTGTCGAAATACGTCAGACTGTCGTCGCAAGATATTGTTTGAGGGGTTTGATGGTAGTAACCAGCTAACTCCTCCTTCCAGTAAATGTGCCTGTTGTGATGTTTGTTCTAAGAGCTGTGGGTGTGGAAAGTGCCAGGACATTTTATCACAATTTGTGTTGTAATTATCACCCTAGTAAGTCACAATCATACCGCTTCTGTATCTGCATGCATGCAGGTCCTGACCTATCTATATACATGTACACTATTCATAATACAGTATCCCTTACAATGAATCTCACCCTTTGGAAACACAGTTAATACAATATGACATAAGCTATAAAGTTAGCTTCTCAAAGTGCTGTTGCATCCACTGTACAATGTCCTCTTTGTTCACTTTGCTGAGAATACTTCCTCGCATGTTTTTAAATGTGGAGTGCTTGCGATCACTTTTGTACTGGAACACCTTTGAGTGCGTTACAAGCTCGCGGAGAACTTTCTCCAAGTCCAACTTGAAGGATGCAACAGTATGACCAGATAAAGTAGGCGCAACAAATGTATTCCGATCGTACTGTTGACAAACTTTCATTAGAGGTCCAGCACACTTGCCTATTCTAGTTATTGCTCTTGGTGTGACATTAGCTCCAAGATTACTAACAGCTGTTTTTACAAAGCGGTTACAGTGCTCCAGATGTAAATCACAGGATATATTGTGCCCTGGTTTTCCTACAGTATTAACAAATCTAGACCACAGTAGTTGCTGTTTGAGCCTTTCAGGAAACAAAACTCCATGTTGGGCTAATAATGTGAGAGCCTCAATAGCATAATTTTTTCTACGTGATGCTTTGAATGCTAAAAGTAAAAATTTCCAGCAACGAATGTCCCGAGGGCCATCCCCTTCCCGAATGGAATCATGAAATTCTTCATAAAGGAGGGAGAGCGTCAGTGTCTCCTTGGCATACTCGTAAACACCATCAACTGACTCTTTTTTCTTCTTGCCTTGATCTGAAGAGCCGGGTTCCTTTGATTGAAGTTCCGAAGAGCGTGATTTCTTGGTTGGAGGTTTATCATGAAGAATGTCAAGATTGGTGAACTGATTCACTATAGCTTTGGAGATATTAGTCAGGATTTCTCTTTTCTTGGACACCCTTTGCGATGCAAAATTACTTGGGAGCAATGGACTATGAACATCATCTTCCAATGAAGTCATGTCAAGGAGCTCCATACCTGCTGCCAGGATGTGACCGACCATAATCAATTCCAGGAAGTCTTCACAGGCGTTCATGTCTGACTTGGGTTTGAAAGGGACATTTGTCCTGTTGATTAAGTTCTTGAGTTGCATGAGCGTACCTCCATCCTGGTTTGAATCCTTTCGCAACAAAGCCTTCCATATCACCTGTGACAATATTATGAGTAAATAGCAATACATATCCCGTTGAATTGTCACTATAAATGTACACAATGTACATACGTACTCACCCCCATAAAACACTGCTTTGCATGCCAGTCTTCGACAACTGGCACGAACCCTTGTAGCCCTGCAGAAGCTGATTCTGAATTCTCACGAATCCTCTGGGCTCCTCCAACTCGAGCTACAGTTAATTGATCTCCTCCCAGAAGGATGTGATGAAACTCATCAACCTGGAGTGTTACCTGTTGCTCTGACGATATGTCAACCTTCTTTTCTTGGTGATGTGTAGGGACATACTGGTGAAGGCTTTCCAGGATGCTCACCATGTCATCAAGCTTATTCTCATCTTTGAGAATAATGCCAAGGGGTGTCTAATTTAAAGACAAAAATTATTGGGTATGTGTAAGACCAGTACAGAAGTATTGTGCAGATTCTATGTACTTACCACTTCAGAGTATCGTGACATTTCTTCGTAGTACTGGTGCTTGATGTGCTTCTGTACTGCTGGCTCTAGATGCTTCAAGGCTGGTATGTATTGAACTAGAACTCGGGAGACTAGGACTGAGAAGTTGCCTCTGATGGCTCTAAGATCATCTTCATTAGGAAGTAGTGCTTCCACATTAAAAGCAGGTGAGCGTAGAGCTTCGGGGTTTACATCTGAAAACTTGGAAAAATCAACACGATCCTGGACAGCCATGATGTTAAAATAGTGAAGGGACTTCGTCTGGTTGTCAAACCGCTGTCGTCGAGGACGGATGGTCTTATCGATATTGTCCCCGACGATCTTGAATCCACTCCAAGTTTGTGAAGGGGAATCAGCTTTTTCTGGTGGAGTCAGCACTGCAACGGGGGATTGAGGTAGAACTTTTTCTGTCCGAGATTCCGGCTGTTGATCTTCATCAGATAATCCAGAGAACGAAGACATTTCATCTGTAGAAACTCGCCATGGGGAGAAGGCAGGATGTGTAGGTGACCGTAGAAATGAAAATGAATCAAAGCCGAAGCTGACATCAGTAAGATCTTGTGTGGTTTTCCGTGGCGTGGAAGCTAAGAGTGGTACATCAAAGCTGTCTTCAGGCAGGTCACCATAATCATCTGCTCCTGAACTTTCCAGGTCACTGAGACTGATATTTGCAAAGGCACTTAGCACCTGGTTTGCCAGTGCAGCACTCTCCTATATGCATGGGGTATTATGTATAAGTTAAAGGTCAGTTTGGGTGAGGAGAGTTTAAAGTCCGAGGCGAAGCCGAGGATTTTAACCCCTCACCCAAACTGACCTTTAACTGATTTAATGTACATTGGTATAGCACTGATCCCTATATGTGGCCTCGTTTGAGTGCTATAAGCGTGGAAAAAATTGGTTGCCATGGTAATGTACATTAAATTCAATAAATACCTTGTAGTGTGTATTAAATAGTATTATGTACCTTGAGCTGTACTATCTGTTCTACCCTGGGAAGTAGTGCATCCTTCCATTCCATCACAGGTTCATCATGATCCGCCCCAAGTGAATCTAGCAGCCTAATGGTAGCACTTGGACTGAGGCATATCATAGATTTCTGAAGTCTGCAGAAGACCTATATATTTTAGTAAACACATTTTTCAAAAAATATGAGCTATAAAGTTAATATACAGCTAGCTACACTTACCTGTTTGCTGGCATGTCCTGCTTGCAGAATCATCGAAATAACAGACTGCACTAGGCATGCTTTGGGGTTGCGGAACTTTGCCAGAATGGCTGCGCACATGCACACCACAGGTTTTACACGCTCCGGATACACTCGTCGCTTTACTGTGCAGGCTTGAAGAACAGACAAGAGAACAGGGGTGGCTTTAATCATCTCCAGCCATAGTGACTCCCAGCTGAAGTACTCAAGAGCTATTTGGGATGTTTCCAGCAGAACGGAATTAAATTTGTTGGAGCAAAGGAGCTTTAGTTCCTTGCTCACAATTTTCCCAACCTCTGCAATCACTTGGCCTTTCATGCTGGGATCTTTTAGAGCAAATTTCACCACTGATTTAACTTTGCCTACACTAGCCAATCGGGCTAGCTGCTTCAGTGAACCTTTTGGGTAACGGTATGCAGGTTTCTTATACCCAATCACAACCTATAGTTAATAAGAAGCATTGGATATTTATAAACCCAAACAGTGCACAGACATAGATCGTGCCGTTACAGTCGGTGACTTTCCCGTTTCAGGAGGCGCCACAGCAAACTGTAGTTGTCTACGTGAGACAGGAGATTGGAGAAATGCCCGTTTAGCAGGAGGTGGCAGACTATCGTGACTGGATGTCCGTTTTCCGAGCTGCACGCAGCTAGCGCTTCTGGCAGGCTGAGCATGCGCAGCTTTCTGTGAAGGGTACAGTGTCTCCAAACTACCTAAAATGTCAGTGCGAAGCACCAGCACGTCCTTCTCCAGTTTCTGCAGCTTTTGAAGCCTCCGCAAACATGGTCTGCAGATGTAGCCCTCACTGCTGGCAGGAACAAGTAGTCGCTCAGTTTCTTCTTTGCTCTTCTGTCCATCAGTGCGCTCTTGCAGTAGTCCTACCAACGTTGGAACGACTGCTGCCCCCTCTTGGCTCGATAGCTTTCTTCGCTCCCTAGAATCTACAATGTACTTGCCACAACAGCAACACGAACCAGCGGCCATAACAGCTGCACTAACACAAACAGCTATACATACATTATGGAGCCACGTGGCCACGCGCGCACCTTGCGGTTAATCAAGCGTACGCGTAATTACGTTCCATAAATTCCAACTCCACGTTCCATACATTCCTCCGCTACGCGTAGCGGTAACGCAATCTCCCAGACCCTCCCTTCGTTTTACTTTTCCCTACTTTACCGCGGGGGGAGGGCTCTGGGTACAAGACTAATCTGCCACCGTTACCTGAATTCTCCCGAAAATCAAACACATACAAAGGCATTGGAGATGTAGTGCATGTGTTTGGTCATGATCAGAAACACTTACACAGAGCAGAAACGCTCCCAAAATTCAAACACGATGATTTTGCATATGCATTATTACTAACTGACAGACAGATACATGTACAGCCGAGATACGCTCCCAAAATTCAAACAATGACCAGCATAATTACAATACAATTGCAAATGCAGTGGTTAGACCTTGTATATCTTGTCAGAAGCGCTCACAATGAGCTGAAACGCTTCCAAAATTCAGGCACAATGGTATAATGTATAATGGTATTGAAAATGCTGTATATGTATGAACAAAAACGCTCACAAAGTGTAGCAACTCACCCAAAAAATGATTTAGATCAAGGTATTGAAAATGCAGTGTATACGTCTTGTCAGAAATTTTCAAAAGGAGCAGAAACGTGCCCGAATTTTAAACACAATGATTTGGCATATAAAAGTATTGAAAATGTAGAATATATCTCTTGTCAGAAACGTTACAAAGATCAGAAACTTTTCAAAAATTCAAACACAATGACATAAGATATAAAGATACTGAAAATACGGTGTGTATATCTTGTCAGAAACGCTTACGTAATTACAGAGAATAAAAACGTGCTCAAAATTCAAAAAACGATGACTTAGCATATCCTGGCATAGAAAATGCAGTGTATATTCTCATCAGAAACGCTCACAACGAGCTGAAACGCCCCTAAAATTCAAACACAATGTTTTAGTATAAACTAATGTATAAATATTCAGTTGAATAATTGAAAATGCACTTCATGCATCTTGTCAAAAATGTTCACAAAGTGCAGAAACGCTCCTGAAATCATTTTGGCTCTAATGGTATAGTGAAAATGTAGTACAAGTATCTAGTCGAAAAAGATTACTAATTTCTAAGAGCTAAACTGTTCCCAAAATTCAAACACAATGATTTAGGATACAAAGCTACTGAAAGTGCAGTGGATATATCTGGTCAGAAACGCTTACAAAGAGCAAAAACGCTCCCGAACTTCAAACACTATGATTTAGCATATAATGGCATTAAAAATGCAGTGTATATATCTTGTCAGAAACGATCTCCAAATTCCAACATTATAGCGAAATTGCAATTAAAGGAATTGAAAATGCAGTGCATGTGCCTTGAATGTTATAAATGATTACAAAGAGCTGAATGCTTTCGAAATTCAAAAACAATCGTTTAGCACATAAAGAAATTGAAAATGCTGTGCATATATCTTGCATAAACGGTCACGAAGACTACAAACTTTCTGAAGTTCAAGCTCAATGATTTCGCATATAAAAGACGGTGTATATTTATATCGGAAGCATTTCTGCTCTCCGTAAACGATGATCGTTTACGGAGAGCAGAAATGCTTCCGATATAATTATTATAACCACCATCATTTAGCATATAATATAAGTGTATTGAAAATTCGGTGGACATTATAATCATGTCAGAAACGCTGAAAACGAGTAGCTACAAGACTGAATTTCAAACCATATAAGGGTCTTTAAAATGCAGTGTACATAACTTGTCAGAAACGTTCATAACAAGTAGAAACGTCCCAAAAATTCAAACACAAAATGATTGAACATATTATAATGCTATTGCTAATGCAGTGTATATATGTAGTCACAAACGCTTACAAAGAGCAGCAACACTCCCAAAATTCAAACACAATGATATAGAGTAAGGCATTGAAAATGTAGTGCATGTGTTTTGTCAGAAATGCTTACGAAGAGCGGAAACGTTCCCGAAATTTAAAACACAATGCTTCAGCATGATATAATTATAGTGAAATGCTGTGTATAGTCTTGTTAGAAACGCTTGAAATGAGCAGAAACGTTCCCAAAGTATAAACGCAATGATTTAGCATACAAGGGTATTGAAAATAAAGTTATATCTCGACAGAAACATGCACAATGAGCAGAAATGTTCCCGAAATTAAAATGCACAGATTTAGGATAAAATGGTATAAAATGCAGTGTGTTTGTCCTGTCAAAAATGCTGACAAAGAGCGAAACTTTCCCCAAAGTCAAACACAGTAATTTTGCCTATAATGGTTTTTAAAATGCAGTGCATGTATCGTATCAGAAAGTTTTATAAGAGGTACAATCATTTCCGAACTCAAATATTAGGATATGAAACAAGTATTGGAAGTATGCTGGTTATGTCTCTTATCAGAAGCTCTGAAAAGATGAGACGCTCCCAAATTCAAACGCGTCTACGTAAGTTCATCATACAACACAGAAAAATTTCTCTCCCTTCTCTTCGTATGCGATGTTGTGTGTATGGGCATGTACGTGTGTCTAACTTACTGTGTAAAACACATGTACATGATTGTCCATATATATACACTAACACAGAATGTATTAAAAAGGTGATTAATTCCTTCAAAAACTGTAAATATGTACAGTTGCTGTCAGATTGTAAACTATTTGTAGGTATATATCATTTAAATGTCAAGTGTATTATTTATAGCTATTTTCTTCACAGGTTCCCAGAATAGTAAAAGCTCATACAGTAACCCCTGGGAAGATGCTGTCCCTGTTCAAGGACAATGTTTGTCAGGTACATTAACTTGTAGGCCTTGTCTGCTATTGGATATGACCTTAACTGGGAATCTTGGTACATGTTTTGCAGTTTCTTGTGGAGGTACTACATCAGAAGAAGGGTTTCATTTTGATGGCAGACAAAAAAGAACCATTTTATCAGGTGCTTGTGTAGAATCCTCATGTTGTGAAATGCAGAGTTTCCTTGCAAGGTCTTGCAGAATTTTGTAAGTTATCTAGCAGACTTCTTGCCTAAGCAGGACTCACAAGGATTTTGGCCTCTTGCATGATCTTGCATTTTATTTTTTGCAAGCCCTTGCAAAACTTCTCATCATGCAACAAAAATCTTGCAAGGTGTTAGAATCTTGTGTTAAAATTTGCGTGACTCATAGAAAAATCCTGCAAGATCTGGTGCAAGAACCTTGCAAGACATTCATCAGCTTCCTTATATATTGACTCCAGTTGCCCTGGATAACAATAGATAATTATGTATATAATACGTATTTCTGTCTTATATGATTTCTGTATTATATATAAGCTTGCTATTGTTTGGTGCATTCTATGTGACCATTATCCAGTGTTGTGAGCATTTTCTGATAGTTGTGAGCATTTTCTGGAGTTGTGAGCATTTTCTGATATAGTTGTGAGCAATATCCAGTGTTGTGAGTACTTTTAGGGGTTATGAGCAATATCCAGTGTTGTGAGTACTTTTAGGGGTTATGAGCAATATCCAGTGTTGTGAGTAATTTCTGGAGTTGTGAGCATTTTGTGGAGCTGCGACCTTTGTCGTAATGGGCAGCAGAAAGATCTCAACATTGCATCCAGATTTGAAGGTGTTGCAGATGTGTGTATATGTTTATGTGGGTGTACATACATGTACGTGTATAGCCATTTGATTACCAGTTATATAAATAAAACCAGGGTGTATTAATAACAGCTAGAGCTCTGTATTGTGCATGATGTGAATACAGAAAAGGGAAAAGTTAATTTGTAACATGTTTTTGACATCCACTTTGCACTTTCAGTCTGAGGGAGACTTTGACTCAGAGATGACCACTCTGCTTCTATCAAATATGAAGAATATCCTCAATCTCCTACTACTCCACTTGAGCACTCACAGGGAGAGAGTACTGGCTGGGATAAAGATGCTTGCAGAGATGAACCAGTTGGCTGGAGAGGAGAAACCACTGCAAATGGACAGTGAGAAGCAGATGGTGAGTTGGCATTGTCTTTACTGTGCCACCAGTGGAAGTGGCGTAGGTCAGAGTCTGAAGAAACATCTTTGTAGCAAATATTATTTGTGAGAGCTGCACGAAACTGTTCACAACGTTTCATAAAACCACTCTCATTGCAAATATTCACTTGTGAACTTTCATGAAACTTCACAAAGGATACATGTAGCTATATCCATGTACGTGAAGCTTCAGTCCAAAGCAGTTGGCATAATAGAGTTAATAACACCAGGTACATGTATACTCAGACGCGCTAGCACTGAATCCATAAATTCCCGGAAGTGAGCAGAGGCTTCGATTGCTAGTACAGACCGTTCACATTTTGATTGACAGTTTGGTGTTCCGCCTTGCTTGGTTCTGGAGCTATAAACTTCCAAGGTTTAAATTCTGACAAAGCTATGATCAGACAAATGTATGTATTGTTGGACTCCATTCCATGTTTCCTCCCTAAAGTAACTTCGCGTGACCTTCCTTCCTTATTTGGAAGCCCCACTACCATACTGCTGCATGCCAACTTTTCGCCATGGTATCTGCTTTGAGCAGGGAGGGGTGCTGCTGAATGTAGAGCCGTATCACCCTCTCTGTAGTCGGACAGTGAATTTCGTCTTTATTTGGTGTAGAGACCCAAAAACACTCTCTATAACACTAAGGAATTGCATATTGTTGTTAAGTACAGGTGCTTAGCATCACAACAGTGCAAGCCCGATGTTTATACATTGCATGGTTCTCGAGATAGAGAGAGATAGAGTCATTTATTTTAAAACTTACGATGCTGAATTAAGGCTTTTAGTGGATGAAATCAGATAAAACAGTTCTATCTCAGGAAGGACACAACGTATAAACAACAGACTTGAACTTTTGTGTTGCTAAGTGTCTGTACATTCCCATCCTAACATTAGAGAGTGTTGTGGGGTCTCTACACCGAAAAAGAAACAAATTCACTGTCCGATAGTGGAGAGAGTGACACGTACATCTCTACATTCAGCAGCACCCCACAGTGCTCAAAGCAGCTACGATGGCGAAAGGTTGGCATGCAGCAGCATAGTAGTGGGGCTTCCCAATATATAAAGAAAGGTCACAGGAAGTTACTTCAGGGAGGAAACATGGAACGAAGTCCAATAATACATACATTTGTCTGATCATAGCTTTGTCAGAATTCAAACTTTGGAAGGCAAACAACGAAGGAACACAAAAATTTCAACTTGAAGTGCGAAGGTTCTGTACTGTCAAGTGAGTGCTCAGCCCACTTCCGATAGTTTACATGCTCAGCGCTAGCGTGTCTGATCATCAGTAACTTATTCTATGTGTACATGAACTTCAGAGATGTGTACACATACATATTTCTCGAAGGATGGTATACATTGCACTCAATTGCATGTGTCTACATGAGCTCCATGAAGGCTCATGAATGCTTATAGCTTTATGAGTGGATTGTATATAAAGTTCAGAATGCCAACTTCACACAAAGCTTCACAATAGGTCTCAATTATCTCACGGGGATATTGTTTTTGCAATGCACTGAGTGGCTGTCTTGTGTGGTTAGTCGCTGCTAGTTCAAGGAAGTTTCAATTTCTGGAAGCTCTTTTTCAGAAGTATTTTCAACTTCTCAATAATATTCAGACTTACAATACGAAGGATTGAGATCCCTGTATCACAACTATTCGCAAGGTTTCCTACATAAATGTACATGCTTTTCTGTACATTTCTTTCTACATCTAGTATCGTGTGCCTAGACCACTGTATAGCAGAACTAATTCATACTGTCCTCTCTTTGTTGTTTCAAGTTGTAGTGCTTTTTACCAGCTGGGTGCATTCAAAGCGTATGATGCCTTCAAGTTTTCTGCATTTTTTTGTCTGTCTGTCTGTTTGGTGCCTGTATTTCCGCACTTAACACACATTCTATGCAACTGTGCATGTACGTAGTCTACCAGTAGTTTTGAAAGGTTTGTAGACCAAACTACAGCAAGTTTAGTCCTAGACAGCCATGCTAATCCTGTTTTAGTAGGTTACAGCTGTTAACTGCAAGTGTACAACAAATCTCAGCCTTAGCCTGTTATATGTACATGTACATTTAGTCTGCAGTTGCATTAGTTTGCCCTGTCCTGTTTGTAAAGCTGTTTGATCCTTGGGTGTTTCACTCAACTTCTCAGCTGAAATAACACTCAAAATCAGCTGAGAAGGTAGCTTCTCAAGGGTAGGTAGCAGATCTGGCAGACTTGCTACCTACCCTTGAGATGCTAAAGTCGAGTTCAAGTGCAGTGAGTTCTCTGTATAGTTCTGTGTGGCTAAGAATTGCTCATTTCTACTACTTTTAAATGGAAACACTAGTCTCTTTTGTAGCCATCCGGTTACCACTGAACATGACTTGTGCCAATTATTAGCATGGTTTCATACATGGGGGGGTGAGGGGGGGGGAGGGGGCTGACTTCCCTTCATAGCCCTTAGGAGTTTGAAAAATTAGGCTGCATTAAAACAAGGTACAATGGCACCTGATCAATTGTACTCGCAACACCTACATAAATACCTCTAGTTTTAGCTGCGCTGACACATGTTACTGTGCTGTGGTTTGGACACAAACTTGTGGTAGTCGGCTAAGCTACCAAAACCCACCAGATTCAATCTTTGGCCAGTTGTTTGTAATAATTTGCTGTGGGGCATACCCCATAATTCCCTTATAGAAGGATGGGAACTATTCCAAAAAGGATTCCCCATGGCGCGATGACGCTGTTACTATATATACCACACATGACTATGTAATCTTTATACGTAAAGTACAATAACGTCATGATTTTAAGAGTATGGTGTTCTTTGTTTCTCTCTAGTGTGGACCTGGAATCCTTGGGTCCCTTGTCTGGTCAGATAGTGGTTACACTCTCTCCTTTTGCTGATCACCACTCAGCAACTGTATCAAAAATCTTTGATTTTCTTATAATTCAGAACAAGTGAGGAACTTCACCAAAAATACCACTAGATAAAATGCCATGTATGTGTTTCAGTATTTGCTGTTTTAATTTTTTCAGAGAGGTTCTTGGGTCTTTCTTTGATGAGATCTACTTCATGCCAGATGTGCTGTCTCTTGCTTGCATCAACACTGAGCTTAGGAAACACTCGCATACATCAAAAAGGTATCTTGTTCCGGGACAGAAGTGTTCATGTGAATGGGATGTCATAGGTAGAAGCAGGAAATGAGGTCACGGATTGTTATTCACACTAGTGTGTTCAATTGAGAATTTCTCAGTGCATACATACGTGTGTACATATGTGTGTGTACATATGTTTATGCATGCGTGCGGCCCACATGCTACATATTGTTTGGATCCATGATTCAATACAACATTTCAGTTCACATATGACATATCCATGATCCAATTCAACTTTTGAAACTTTGACGAGGCTACGCAATGCTTTGCATTCACTTGGTTTGTACAGCTGTTAATTATACATCAATTCTAATTGGAGGTTTGTACGTGGAAGCTAGAAGGAACAGTGTAATGGAGCTTAGTAAGCTGCTGTTGATATATACCACTACTACTATTTGCACTAGAACCCATAATATTGTAGGAGCATGCGCTGAATGAGTTGGCTGGACTTACGTCGTGCATTAACCTATATAGTTGCTACTATCCTTTTCCAGCCTTCACCAGCAACTACAACATGTCCTAAGAGGGGCATGCCATGGGCGTTCTGACGTGAGAATGGATGCATTGAAAGCACCACACAGACTGTTGAGATCCAATCGAGTTAGTGCAGTATTTAGTTATTTGTATTATTATCAATATATGAACTGTACATACAGTGCATGTTCATGTAAGCTTTAAAACAATTTCTGTTCAGTTCATACAGGCAGAGTTGGAGAAGTGCATGGTAGGAAGTGACACCGTTGATCCAATCATTACAGAGATTGTAACAAGAGTAAGTTGATTTCGCTTCATGAAGAAGTGAAATTATGTCTATCTGACATAGTCCATACTCAACGTTTTGTTTTTAAAATTGCTGCTTTGTCCTCAGTTCTAAAGGTCTGCGAGCCACTAGTATTGAGCTTCGAGAAGAGTTTGGGAGGTGTCTAGGAGAACTTGGAGCTGTTGGTCCCGGAAAGTATGTGCTGGTATACCACACTTTTGTCATACAATTCTGTATGCTAAGTCAGAGTTGGCAACTACTAACTTAACTTGCAACTGTCCGAGGAGTAGCATTTGTATCCAATACTGTCCTATTCTTGAACTAACCGGAGACGTAATTTCTCTGACCATATTTAGATTAGTATTATATCACATTTATGTGGGTGGGTATGTTTTCGGATTATGTACTTGCGAGCATCCTGTTAACTACCTGCCCCTTACTTGCTTTTGCTTGTGTGCTTGCTGTACTTCCCCAGGCTGGATATTCATTCCCATGGTGTCAACTTCGAAGACTGTGAAGTACTTTGAGGTATACATCTTGCTTACTAGTGATTTCTATTAGCCTCGTACTCAGCTATTAAATTTAGGCAGAAGGGCTTGATGCGAGGTTTAGCTGAGTACAGTGGTGCTGTGGAGGTCTGGGTTAGTTTGTAGTGTGGGGTGTTGTGTTTTGTGAAGTATGTAATCGTTGTGGATGAGGATGTGAGGGTGGTTGTGGGATGGTGAGTGGTGGTGATGATTGTGGATGGTGGTGTGTGTTGAAGGGTGCTGTGTAAGGGGGTGTGGTACGGTTTGTGGTGGGTGTGGTTGGAAAGATGTAGGGATGGTAGGTACGCGGTAAATGCATCGCACTGTGATATGTGCGTAGTCTGTGCATGCCTTCTGGTGCTTGTTTTGTTGTTTTTTGGGGAAGTGTAAAGGTATGTCACGTATACTCACATTGATGAGTGAACTAATGTCCTTGCAGTTACTGTGATCTGAGGACTGTTCAACAGCATGTGTACACTGTGCTATAAATATATGTACCAAGCAAGTCAACGTCGAAGCTTTGGAGTTATTTGTTCATGTATTGATTATTATCACGTGCATATCAGTCTATTGGTATCACTGCACATCTATGATTATACCAGGCTGAGATCGTTTCTTTAATGTGGGATCCAGATGCAATGATGCTACTGCAACAATTATACTGTAACGGTCATTGTAGCTACTTGTCACTCAGACTCCCCCTACATTGCCCTGCATTTGCTAGCACTTTGCCAAAAAGTGCACAAACTAGTCATGTAGGGATGCACTTCCACCAAAAAACGCTTCCCCAAAAACCAATGAAACAAGCAGCAATGCACACACATACACCCGCACATCACAGCGCAATGCGTAGCTACCATCCCTACCTGCTTTTTCTATAACTTGTTTTGGGGCATTTTTTGGGAGGTGGCAACAAATGTGTGTGACCAGCAAGTGCTCTGGAAAGTCACACTTGAGATTCCCACTCGGTACTCTGAGAGGACAATGCTGGCGCTAAAGGAGAAACAGCTGAACAGCTTGACCCGGAATGAGATTGTACAGGGAAGATCTGCGAAGATTTTCAATCGCTGCAAATACCCAATAAGTTCACAGGTAACCCGGGTCCCCATTTGTCACTAAGTGTTTCTGTTTCTCTCCCCCCCATGCTGTGTGACCATTCTAAATAGTACCTACGGGATTTCTGTGAACAAACTAGCTCTATAAAGACGATATTTCTCCAAACAAGCTAGCAGTCTGTCGTAACTGGCCATGCTGAAATAACGTGAATGCAGCAGAACTTGCTCCTGCAACTACAATTTTTATTTTCACAACCTGAACCCCCCCCCCCCCCCCCCAAAAAAAAAAAACAGAACAAAAATGAAACTATGATAGGGAGTGTACGGTTATCATTTCGAGATGCCCCAGGCCTACACCCTGGCTATGGTCGTGTGCTATGTGAGAATAAGTTAATATAATAAGTTGAGCCGTGGAACAAGGCTATACCCTTAGCATTGATGCCTAATATGTTACAAAATAAAATAAATCCACCTAAAAATTCATTTGTATATTCCTTTATACAGCTCATCAATGACTTCATCCAGATCACTGGTCTCCGTGGTGATCCCGAAGAAAAATTGGCGGCTGAGTGGATCAAGTGGGCACCAAAAGTCATAACGTATGCAAAGAGTAAAAGAAGTGCAGCTATTCAGACGCAGCTTCATTTGCTGGATGGGAATGAAGAAGCTGCTGATGGTTAGTTAGCAGTTTTATCCATACACCTGTACTCTCGACAAGAGAAATAAGGATGCCAGTGTTCACTTACTGACAGAACTTGAAGTAAGTGTAATGAAATGGATTATTTGTGTTTTTGAGCCTTGGAATGTTGTGTATTAGTTATCTGAAAGTTAAGCAATAGATATACAAGAAAACATGTTGTGTATTTGTCAAACTACCAGTGTACATCTATTCAGAGTTTTAATAATTAGCTCTCTCTGAACTGAGTAAAGATAAGTAAATGACCCCAAATCTTTACTGTGCCCTCTCGCAATGTATATGCGTGGCTTGAGTTTCTTTGTTCGAATTACTTTCATTATGTGTTGCTATTAATTCTCCTTTAACCAGGATAATGAAGATCTCGATACCAAGATATCAGGTGGCATTTCAACACCGTACCTGATTCAGTTTGGCAGTGGTGACATGCAGTTCTTCCTTGTCGCGGAGAAAGAACTGTTGGCTGAGTTGCCTTCGCTGTACAAGGCCATTGTTGCCCTTATAGCAGTGTATTATGTTTTCGACATTGCCTATCCCACACCATGTATGATGAACACACTTTTTTTTTATGGAGCGCTTCCTGCTTGGAATAACAACTGGGACAAAGTTCAACAAAACACTACTTGGCACCATCAGTGATATTGACAAATGTTAGTTTGTACCATTTATTTACCTGCCACCTGGCTTAGTCCTTTTGTATCTTTAGTTTGAAACACTTTAGTTAAAATGTAAATGCACTGTACACATTCTTTTGTAATTGTAATGTATAGCTACTTGCTGTGCAGGTGTTGCTATAGCATTAGTTTTGGAACCACCCTAGCATTCATAAATTCAAACACAATGATGTAGCATAAAAAGGCATTGAAAATCCGGTGCATGCGTCTTGTCAGAAACGCTTACAAAGAGCAGAAACACTCTCAAAATTTAAGCACAATGATTTAGCATGTAAAGGGTAACTAACAGACAGACAGTAAATGAAGTCGAGAAACACGGCCTTAATACTAAAACTCGAGACTAACAATGAATAGAATATCTCCCCAAATTCAAACACAATGATTAAGCATATAAAGATATTGAAAATGTAGACAGAGTGTCTATGTTGTCAAAAACGTTTACAATGACCAGAAGCATTCCCGAAATTCAAATACTACAATGATTTAACATAATCATAAAGGTCATAAAATGCAGTGTATACATCTTGTCAGAAACGCTCACAACGAGCACAAACGTCCCGGAAATTCAAGCACAATGATTGAGCATATTGATGTTATTGTAAATGCAGTGTTACTTAATAGGTAAACCGCAGTAGCCAGGGATTTATGGTCCATAAACTGCCCTAGCCCGAGGGCGAAGCCCGAGGACGAGGGCTGTTTATGGCCATAAATCCCTGGCAACCGCGGTTTATCTGTTATATTATTAAGCGGATTGGTTCTTTGGGTGCATGGTAACCGACGCTTAGCTAGTAGCTACAGTACTACAGTATATATCGCTCTGTGCGGTTCTCCGAGTTGTCTTGGTTTACCCGAGTGGACGGAATGCTGTAAACAAAACAGTCGCTTCGCTGAGAAACTGTCGCCGGCTACACGTGGCGGAAGTGGCGTAATAAGCACCGCCCCCACGACCCAGCTCCTCCCTCTACTTTAGCTACTCTCATCGGGAGACGCCTCCATATTGAACAAGTGGCTCTCGCGCTATGCTAGTGACTGCATGCATGTATAGAAGTGCTGTATGTTATATATTACCCTGAGGGCTGGAGTATATAAAACATGATCTACAACTTCCTGTCAGTATATGGATAGGAGAGGAGAAACAGCTGAACAGCTTGACCCGGAATGAGATTGTACAGGGAATATCTGCGAAGATTTTTAATCGCTGCAAATACCCAATAAGTTCACAGGTAACCCGGGTCCCCATTTGTCACTAAGTGTTTCTGTTTCTCTCCCCCCCATGCTGTGTGACCATTCTAAATAGTACCTATGGGATTTCTGTGAACAAACTAGCTCTATAAAGACAGTATTTCTCCAAACAAGCTAGCAGTCTGTCGTAGCTGGCCATGCTGAAATAACGTGAAAGCAGCAGAACTTGTATGTAATCTTTGAAACACTTTAGTTAAAATGTAAATGCACTGTACAGTACACATTCTTTTGTAATTGTAATGTATTATAGCTACTTGCTGTACAGGTGTTGCTATAGCATTAGTTTTGCTAGCATTCATAAATTCAAACACAATGATGTAGCATAAAAAGGCATTGAAAATCCGGTGCATGCAGAAATTGTTATCCAGGGCAACTGGAGTCAATATATAAGGAAGCAGATGAATGTCTTGCAAGGTTCTTGCACCAGATCTTGCAGGATTTTTCTATGAGTCACGCAAATTTTAACACAAGATTCTAACACCTTGCAAGATTTTTGTTGCATGATGAGAAGTTTTGCAAGGGCTTGCAAGAAATAAAATGCAAGATCATACAAGAAGTGGCCAAAATCCTTGTGAGTCCTGCAAGAAGTCTGCTAGATAACTTACAAAATTCTGCAAGAAAGCTATGTTAGAACATTGCAAGACCTTGCAAGGAAACTCTGCATTTCACAACACGAGGAAGTCTTCATAGGTCTACACAAGCACCTGATAGAATGGTTCTTTTTTGTCTGCCATCAAAATGAAACCCTTCTTCTGATGTAGTACCTCCACAAGAAACTGCAAAACATGTACCAAGATTCCCAGTTAAGGTCATATCCAATAGCAGACAAGGCCTACAAGTTAATGTACCTGACAAACATTGTCCTTGAACAGGGACAGCATCTTCCCAGGGGTTAGTGTGTGAGCTTTTGCTATTCTGGGAACCTGTGAAGAAAATAGCTATAAATAATACACTTGACATTTAAATGATATATACCTACAAATAGTTTACAATCTGACAACAACTGTACATATTTACAGTTTTTAAAGGAATTAATCACCTTTTTAATACATTCTGTGTTAGTGTATATGGACAATCCTGTACATGTGTTTTACATAGTAAGTTAGACACACAACATCGCATACGAAGAGAAGGGAGAGAAATTTTTCTGGGTTGTATGATGAACTCAATATGTAGACGCGTTTGAATTGGGAGCGTCTCATCTTTTCAGAGCTTCTGATAAGAGACATAACCAGCATACTTCCAATACTTGTTTCATATCCTAATATTTGAGTTTCAATTTCGGGAATGATTGTACCTCTTATAAAATTTTCTGATACGATACATGCACTGCATTTTAAAAACCATTATTATAGGCAAAATTACTGTGTTTGACTTTGGGGAAAGTTTCGCTCTTTGTCAGCGTTTTTGACAGGACAAACACACTGCATTTTATACCATTTTATCCTAAATCTTTGCATTTTAATTTCGGGAACGTTTCTGCTCATTGTGCATGTTTCTGTCGAGATATATACACTTTATTTTCAATACCCTTGTATGCTTTATCATTGCGTTTATACTTTGGGAACGTTTCTGCTCATTTCAAGCGTTTCTAACAAGACTATACACAGCATTTCACTACAATTATATCATGCTGAAGCATTGTGTTTTAAATTTCGGGAACGTTTCTGCTCTTCGTAAGCATTTCTGACAAAACACATGCACTACATTTTCAATGCCTTACTCTATATCATTGTGTTTGAATTTTGGGAGCGTTGCTGCTCTTTGTAATCGTTTGTGACAACATATATACACTGCATTAGCAATAGCATTATATGTTCAATCATTGTGTTTGAATTTTTGGGGCGTTTCTACTTGTTATGAACGTTTCTGACAAGTTATGTACACTGCATTTTAAATACCCTTATATGGTTTGAGATTCAGTCGCGTTGCTACTTGTTTCAACGTTTCTGACATGATTATAATGTCCACCGAATCTTCAATACACTTATATTATTATAAATATGCTAAATGATTGTGGTTATATCGAGAGCATTTCTGCTCTCCGTAAGCGATTCTGACACGGTATTAACACTGCATTTTCAATGCCATTATATGCTAACTATAATAATTGTGTTTGAATTTCGGGAGCGCTCCTGCTCTATGTTAGCGTTTGTGACAACATACATAAACTGCATTTTCAATACTTTTATAGGCTAAATTAATGTGTTTGGAATTCGGGCACGTTTCTGCTCATTTTGAACCTTTCACAAAGCTTCTACTATTTGTAAGCGTTTCTGATAGGACATATAAACTGCATTTCGAATGCATGCGTTTTTATGCTATGTCATTGTACTTACATTTCGGGAAGGTTTCTGCTCATTTTGAGCGTTTCTGACGACTGCATTTTCAATAATTACATAGGCTAAACCATTGTATTTGAAAATTGGGAGCATTTCTGCTATTTGTAAGCGTTCATGACAAGACACATGCATGCATGGAATTAGGTATGCATAGTACTTTCCGGAATCGTCGCGTTACGGCAATTAGGGTAGGCCCAACAAGGTATAGGGCTAAGGCTTGTCCACATTATGTTAAAAAAAAATGTGCAATTCCCACAAAATTTGCCTATTACGCTTCCATTCTAGTCTATTATGCTAGATAATTCGGAACATAAACAAAGCTTATAGCCAATGTGACAAAATATATCAGTCAACACAGATATAAGCAAAAGGTCAGTTGTTATAAACTGTCATCCATGCACAATTGTCTCCAAATGCGGGCATATAGATAATAACCACTGGTTATTGTAGTCACAGAAAACTATTTATTATGCTGCCAGCCAGTAGCGAGAACAGCCACTAGTGACAAAACGGCTACAAATAAAAGTCTTAGGCCTATCCTAATTATCAACTCCGGCTACCGCGCGCAGAAGATGGACCATATATGCTTACATGTAATTACCTCATGTTCGCAATGCTCGGTCCGTCTACATGTAAATTGTGAGACTACTGAGACTAGAGACCGAGTATATAGACTATCCTCGTCAGTATGATGTCATTATTGCATAATCCAGGAAACGAACCCAGTTTGATTGCTATCTGACACATGTTCTCCATGTTTTGTCAGTAAAGCTGTAACAGTCACAATATAATCTTTTGATAAGCGGCGCTAGCCCTCTGCGGCGTCACAAAATAACCGCACTAACTCTACTAACCTAGGCGGTGTAGTAAGCCTTCCTTTGCGTGTGATACACTTGTCTAGTTCTCAGACCCTTCACCTTCTCTATTTTTCCCTCGCGATTCTGACACCTTGGTTGCCTTTGGAGGCAAAATCCTGTCGTCTCTTGAGTGATGTTCCAGAATGACTGAAAGACGCAACGAGGCCTCATCAGGAAAGCGCTTGTCCCCGACAGGAAATACGCAACAGCAGGCTGCTAAGCGCCTAGTCTCGTGAACCGGTGTACGCGCGATATCGGGACCCCCCGAAATGGGGACTCCCGGTCCCCGTATCGCTAGAGATATGGGGACCGGGGTCCCCGAAATCTCTAGCGATATGGGGCCCGAGGGGCCGCGAAACGCTGGCGATATGGGGATCCTTTAGTGATTTAGGGACCCCTACATTGTCTGTTCTGATCCCGCTAACTGCACCGTATCTTCAATGAATAAATAACATGAAAGCATCTATTAGTGTAAGGTATTGTAGCAATGAATTCATACTAAGTCTTGTGAGTCAGCATGTTCTAATATGTTAGTTTAAGTATATACAGCACAAATACATGAAAGGCACCAGCTAGTCTATCTACAGAGCATTCAAAACCAAGTTGTAATCCCATACCTCTATTAGCTACAGCTCCAGGAGTTAGTGCAAGGTATTGTATAGGGTTTGAAATTCATACATGTTCAGAATGTTCTAATGAGAATATATATGGAAGAAATAACACACCAACCATAAATATACATAAAAGCAAAAGTTTACATACAGCTACTACAAAATCTTACATACAACTCGAGATAAAAACAAGGGAAATGTGCGTCCACTTTTATACCTATACCCATCGTTCACTACCGTTAGCGGTACAGGGGTCCCCAAGTCGCTGACGGGATCCCTGTACCGCTAGCGAAATAGGGCCTGTGGGGGTCCTCACATCGCTAGCGTTTTTGGGACGGGGTCCCCATATCGCGGGGCCGGGGGTCCCCAAATCGCGCTTACACCGGCCCACTTAATTTCCGCAGTGCCGATCGCTAATTAGTATGCGGCCGAAAGCGATCGGTGCTGAGGATCAAAGTAGGCTGGCTCGCGAGACTACTAAGCGCCCACCGCGGCGAAGAGCAGATGGTAAAGTACCCCACCGCCCTCGCGGAGACAGTTGGTATTCACTAGTTTGTTTGTATAGCTCATTCTTTACGGCTGCCTACCACGTTTTCGCCATCTAGGCAACAAAACACTATCTTCATTTGCTGTAGTTTGGCCTACAAACCTCCAAAAGCTGCTATACATAGCGCGAGGCTATCCTATACACTGCAGTTGATAGTAACATTTTGCGTGCATCGTTTCCCCCTCCCTTTTAGGTCACGCGGAACTTCATCAATCACCGCTAGGATACGCAGCTTGTCGGACCTCCTCGGCCTCTGGGACAAAACGAATTGCTTAACCCCGCTTGCGTATACGCGCGTGGGGTAAAAAAGTCTATCACTATTTTGACTACTAGAGACGGCCGGACAGGACCAAGGTCAGTGTATGTTGAAGGTGCACATACCACTCACTTTTGACTACACTCGAAATCAATCCATAAATCCGATCTTCTTTGAAAGCTGGATACTTGCGATTCAGCTGTTAAATAGCTGTGGCCAAATCCTACGGTGGCCGAGAGCGGCCATTCACGTTTCGCGTTCACGTTCACGTTCCCTTACACGTTCACGTGCGCGTTCCTGTTCGCGTTCAGATGTGTGTACGCGTTTATGTTCGCGTTCGTATCGTGTTCGTGTTCGCGTATCGCCATATTCACGATCACGTTCACGTGCGTGTTCGCGTTCGCATGCGTGTTCGCGCGTTCACGATCAGAATATAGTCAGTACTGTACTGGTTCCCAAAATCCCAGAGATAGTGCTCTATTAACATTTATTCATGGATAGAGCGAGTGAAGGCCCACGTAGTCTACATCTTGCGGGATGGGCTTACGCGTCTCGCAGTGACACCGTGACCACACCTACTGCATGGTTATACTCCTCGTGCTCGAAAACTGCAACGCGGTGGAGCCAACTCCTTTCTCCGCGGCACTCTTACCTCTGGGCAGCCTAACAAGATCACAACTAATCATTCATTATGCTGATCTGGGCTACTCTACGGCAGAAATTCGAGCCTTTCTTACAGAAATTCATGGAGTGGAGATAAGGTTTGCACTAGCTATATAATTATATCTGTTATAATTTAGCTAAGTACATGTAGCTAGCTAGTCAGAGATATTTACACACAGTTTACGACACTTGAGAAGGCTGAGGAAGTCATTGGGAGTGAACATGCGGAAGGCTAGGTACAGCTTTGATACCTATTGTGGTATACAGGTAATCAGATAAACAGCAACTTGAATTCACATCACTAGATTGAACTCCAGGAATCCAGTGTTCTTCTTGGCTATCGTGGCTTGTGGAGAAAGCTGATTGCAAAATATAAGTTGTCTGTTCGAAGGTAGGTAATGTCTTGCTGTGTTTAAAGGTTTGGTTCATGAGAGTTTATGTCATACTTGTGCATAGGGATACAGTGATGGTTCTGCTGGCAGTTTTGAATCTGGAGCATTCGGAACAAAGAACCAAACGGAGGCTTAAGCGCCGTATCTATCGCAGCAAGGTGTTTGGCTATAGCATGCATGCATATAGCTACAATTCAAAACTGCAATGAACAGGTGCTCATCACTTACAGGGGCCAAATTATATGTGGCATTGCGATGGATACGACAAGATAAAACCATTTGGAATAGCAATTCATGGCTGCATTGATGGGTAAGTTTTTGTACATACTGCATGGAAAGTACTGCAGTGGGTGGCTCTTGGTATACTTAGTGAATGATTCAAATTGGATAACATTAATTCTATTGTACTACTGTAACAGATATTCCAGACGATTGATGTGGCTGAGGGCAACAAAATCTAACAACAACCCCGCTTACATAGCAAAGTACTTTGTTGACTGTGTACAAAATGTAGGTGGTAAGTTTCCTTTTCATTTTTGTATTACTGTAAGCTTATAGCATTGAGTTCACTTCAACAGGATGCCCAAGGATATTGCGCACTGACCCAGGGACTGAAAACAGCACTATAGACTAGCTGTCATCCAACCTGTTCTCCGCCACAATGGGACTGATGAATTTGCTGGTGCTGCTAGTCACTGATATGGTAAATCATTATCCAATCAGGTAAAGAAACCTTGTATAGTTTGGTGACCGTGAACAGAGAATTATTCTATTATAATATTTTTATTAGCGAATTGAAGCATTCTGGTCCCAGCTTTGAAAGCAAAAGCTAGAATGGTGGATAACATTCTTCAAAGTTAGTTGACCAAGAAATTAGTTCATTCCATCTTGCTGAGTTTGTGTTTCTATACACATTATAGGAATTTGAAGCTGCCGGACACTTTAACAGTGCTATTAACTATCATAAGTAAGTATTGTATAAGTGTGCATGAAGTTTTAGTGCAGCCTTGGACCCATGCCGACTCCAGATCACTTCTAAAGAATTAAGTCCTACTTACAACTGGACATATAGTATAAGAATTTGTTTTAAATTGTCTAAACTTGTACTAGCCTGGGTCAAAGTCTATAAAATAGGCATTTGTGTATGGACTTCGAAGGCTTAAGGTAATCCATCCTAATTATTTTCACTCCCTTTACAGAGATGCTGTGCGTTTCTCTTTTGGCCCCATCTCCAGAAAGAGTTGGATGACTTTGCACTCTTATGGAATAATCACAGAATTAGACATTCAAGGATGGCAGAGGTGCCTCATGGAATTCCTGAGATACTATACTTCATACCACACCAGTCAGGTGGTTCATATGTGAACTTGATTTCGGGTGATTTATTAAGCCATGCATCTTATTTATAGGTGGAGTCCAGATGAAATGTGAAGTACATTTTCAATTACTATAGACGAAATTGAACGTGATGTGTGCGAGCAGTATCCCATGATGGTATCCAACGAGTTTCAGGCTTGTGCTGAAAACATTCTTTCAAGGTTTAACCCTTTACCAACCGTAAGAAACCGCTTAAAGAAGCTGAAAAGCCTGTACAAAGTATTAACGCCTAGTATTAAACCCCCCATATAAATTCATATGGGCTTATGGGAGCTCATGACGCATATATACGTCGTTGGTTGGTAAAGAGTTAACTTAAGAATCCCTAAAACAGTCGAAGAGGCCACTGAAGTGTACTTTAGCATTACTACATTTATAGAAGCAAATCAAAATGAATGAAATTTCATGGACTGCAATGTCATAAATCACGAACAGGTATGATAACTCTAGAGCTAAACGTCAGAACAAAGTTGCGGTATATATGGGGCTGCTCTCCATATACTAAACTACATCATGTCATCATTCCAGGCATAACCAAATCCATTTATGTCACATCTCGGACACAACAACTGGGGGTCCGCATAAAAGAAGTCCATTCCATCGGGCATCTTGCAGAGAGTTTCCGGAATGTATGTCCGAAATTCATTATGACACTCCTCATGATCACATCGTTCTTGGACAAAGGTGGTATGACCTATAAAAAAAAGTGGTCTGACTACAGGGAATGTCTAACAGACCTCACTCATGCCAACATTATTAAGAGACAAAAGGTTCAACATGGACGTGATTACATACCATATTGATATAAAGGGATATTAGTTACAAAATTTAATGCAAGTCAACCCCCACCCTCTCCCCTGAACAATTTTCTCATAAAAAAGTATAATACAGCTTACTTTTTCACACTATATTCACGTAAGTAGAAATCATACATGTAGAAGTGGTCATTGCACTTACGAACTGGCTGTGCTGAAGTACTAAGAGGGACGAGTGGTGGGGGACCATGAGAGGGAAATTTGGGTTGCTGGTTAGATGGAGACTTTGGCTGTTGGTTAGATGTTTGGCGGCTAGGTGGAGAATGTGACCGGCGGTGAGACGATTGGCGGCTTGGTGGAGAACGTGACCGGCGGTGACACGATTGGCGGCTTGGTGGAGAACGTGACCGGTGGGGAGCTGACTGGTGGAGAGATGATGACTCTATAGACTCGCAACGGGATGCTACCTTGCGGACCGAGAGTGATGGTGCAGGGATGGACCGGGGGAAGAGTCATCATCAGTGTCACTGTCTTCACTGTCATCCTTACTTGATGGAATAATGCTCTACAAAATAATGACATCCAATATAAAAAATTGTAGAGACTTAGATCACAGCAAATGATCTAATAACTAGCTCTATCCTAATTGCCAAATGTTTCGACTGCCATACAGCAGTATTCTCGGAGTCAGTGGCAAATGACAAAAATTCACTACAGACTATGCCAGTGAGCAGTGACAAGCATACAAAAATAGCGGGAGAATGCTCTCCTCGTATCTATCGAGAGATCAAACTCTCAGACAGGTTTCTCGTATGACAGGCAGGATCTATGGAATTTACCTACAGCAATGCGTCAGACTCCAATCGACATAATAACGCGAGATGTACAGAGGAATTCTAGCCTCAAGGAGCTCGAATTTAACGATGTCTGGACTGCTACTCTTGACGGGACGTTTTCGAACAATGGTCTAACCCCCCGGTTTGTTGCCTCTACTGGTGGAACGGCTACCGTTCGCAATCACCTTGACCTCCTCAATTTTCACCTGCACTGGGGACGCGAAAATGACCACGGTACGGGGCATCGCATAAACGGAGAAGAATTCGGACTGGAGGTCCACTTTGTGACCTTATTACAAGGAGAAGGCTCAGTAAACCTTAGTAACACAAGTCGCGGTGACCTTATTTCTGTCATAAGTGTGCTCGCAGAAGTGGATGATACTGCTGAAATTTTAGGAGTCTGGGAGAAACTCAACATCTATGCGATTATCGGGGCTGGAAACAGTACTGCAGTAACTGGATTGAGTTATCCCTCAGTTTTGCCAGAGAATAGCGACTACTACTACTATCCAGGTTCTCAAACGAGCCCACCTTGCTATGAATTTGTACAGTGGTTCGTGTTGCAGAACAGGATCAAAATGCCAAGACCTTTCTTGGAACAACTGCGAACAGTTCGGAACTTTAATGATGAGCCTATTACACTTAACAACAGAGATGCCCAGCCTCTCAATGGCCGTATTGTATCCGTTCTTCCCTCCTCATTAGCGCTTGATCTTGTCTTTATAAACGACACCCCACAAGTCAACGGCAGTGGTATTCTCCATGCTAAGTTTGCTACCAATATGCCTGGAACTGATATCTTTCTCACATGTCGTCTGGAAGGCCCTAGTGGCACTATCACGCAGGATTGTAAGCATTCATGCTGTATATATATATTATTACACGAGTGAGCGGGTAGCTGGAGAGGGTCACAGGAGCCTGTCAGTCAAGTTTAATGTCTAGTTATACCTGTACATGTAGTCAATTTGATTTTATGAGAACGATTGCAACAAAATAGCAGATGTTGACTCCATTTAGTCTTGTAATGTATTATGTATTCATTCTTGAGTTAATCCAATACTTTTTTGTAGCCTCATTTTCGAGGCATACAATTTTGAGAGGCACTACCTATTTACCTTCTCCTGTGGACAACCAACTTGCAAACATCTGTATATAAAAAGAGTGTTAATTACTTAATTATGTCTTTTATCATGTGTAGTCTTTGGCCTGACTGACAGTCGCATGAGTTCCATGACATCCCTTGGAGCAAGGTAGAAGTGGAGAAGTCTACATCTTCAGAAACATAAGGTCTGGATCGTCAGCTATACTCAACATGTGAGTTCAAATACAGTTAATCCAATACTTTTTTGGGTGGGGGGGGGGGGGGAGGGGGGGTGTTTGTCCAGGGCAATAGGCAAATAGCAGAAACTGTGTAAACTGTTAGCTTTTGATTATGACAGCCTAACCTAGTTAGGAACCTGAGAGTCACTACCCATTTGCCTTCTCTTGTGGACAACCAACTTGCAAACCTCCCTATATGAATATATTATTGAACTGAGAGTTTTAAGAGTGTTAATTAATAATCATGTCTTTTATCATGTGCAGTCTTTGACCTGACTGACAGTCGCATGAGTTCCATGACATCCCTTGGAGCAAGGTAGAAGTGGAGAAGTCTACATCTTCAGAAAAATAAGGTCAGAATGTCTTGCAAGCTAGGCTTTGTGGGGCTCATGCTTCTGGATGTGAGAAATATTCTAATGTGTGAAAGCAGTGAGACCACAGTCAATAGCTATGCTGTTGAAATAAGTATGCCAATGCATTTTCAGTACATGTAGAATCATCCAGCCAACTCACTAAACTGGGAGTAGCCAGTTAGGAAGATGGTATTTACTAGCATGACTTTCATTTATGGCTACAAAGAAAAGTTTGATTGCTGCCAACTGCATGCATTTTGTGGGCATTTATCAATAGAAAGGCCATTAGCCAGATGGTCCCAGCCTGTCTCTGCATGGTATATTGTGCTAAAGGTGAGTAAGGACAATTGTTTGTGGGTACAGTAAATTTATGACATAGAGTGCTACAACTGACTTGAAGCAAGCAAATTAGTTACAGGTAGCTAGGTGCTGAAGGATGGCTACTGGAGCAATTACGTCCAGTGTACACTTCAAAGAACTGAATTGTTACTGTCACGCTTTGGTTCGAAAAGATAATGTTTTCACTTGTTACATACGTATCGCACTTCTTAGTTAGGTTCTGTTTCTGTATTAGATGTATTATGACCTCCTGGCAGACCAGCCTCTTGGCTGAAGGAGCTTCATTAGAATTTACCTACAGTGTTGCTAGGCTGCAGGAAAACACTCATGGTATTACTGGTAACTGTCTGCATCTAGCCTAGAACCCAGCTGTCCCAGCTACTGGTTTGAATTAGTAATAAGGTGTATAACCTGCATACACACTTGGCGGACCTGTTAAACTTGTATGGTAGCTTGCTACATTGACACGGATGTGTCTCTACGTATATATAATAAGCCAATATGAACACGTGTCCAGAGTCCGCATTTGCTCAGCCCCCATCGTATTCTAGTTGTGACTGTATTAAAAATGTGGACTCTATCGTCGGTAAATAAGAAATGTGATGAATAGAACCGTCCCTAGTTCACATATATTCATTTTTTAGGGGATTTCAATGTAACTGTTGGGTTTAGCAATCACTTAACAGTATAAATCGCGAGAAAGAGACAGACTGAACCAAGTGACAGGTAACAAAGTAAATGCCAGCATACACAGTACCACTGTTGCAGTCTAGGGGGATATAAACCTTACAGTTGTACATATTCTACAGGTCGTGAAACATTAGTTAGCTCTAAGGGACTCATTTAACTACAGCTGATATGGGGCCATTGAACCAGGTGTAATCCTACTCCAATAATTGGAGCTTGCATAGTCTATGAATGTGACATCCAAGCTGGAGTGTGAGACATGTGCCATGCTGGTTGATGCTGTGAAGAATACAGGAAGGTTGCCAGTAGTTGTAATACACCTGGATACACTGCATGCATTCTTCCCATCAATGCCCTGTTTATTAGCTTGCTGGGTACGTATATAGCTTCTGGTAACGTCATGAATTGCCTGCATGACAATAGGAACGAGCATGTCATCAGTGACATTACTCCAATTATTTGAACTTTGAGGTTAGATCATCAAACTGGGTGGTTTCTTAATAAAAGTATCCTATGTTCTTTATCTATCTGATGGCCCATGGGATTTCTTGAACCACTAAGGCTGAGTAACTAAGACATATAAGTGAGCAACAACAGCCAGAGCAATATACAGATGCTTAAAGTACAATTTTAGCTTTGAGATACACATGTACAGCTAGATTTTCATCATGAAACCATGTTTGTCAGCCTATCTAGATGTACAGCTTCTGGAAACCTTCATGAATTCACTATCACGTATATAAAACAAAGCCCGCCCTCTCCTAATTATTGAGTACACTAAACTCTTTAAAATCTTCCACCAACAGATTGTCTAAGTCTTCCATGAAAGTATTTCTAATAGTATCATACACAGGACACTCCCAGAGCACATATACCATTCTTCCCCACATAACTTACACTGCCTATCATCATTTTTACTCCTGATATCTTCATTCAGACCATTAGTACCAGACCTAAACTTAACATCAATCGCGTTCCTGAGTTTAACTTTACTATGTAAGCCATCATTAAAGTCTTTATATTCTCTGTATCTCAATGCTTCATCTACTCTCTCTAAAAGCAAGGCTACATCATAATCTAGGAACCTTACCAAAGCTGTAGCACCCTTGGTGTTATGTCTGCAGGACTTGTATACAGTCTGGCCTGTAGTACTGTGTGGAAGAGATATACAGCTGGGTCCCGATTTTTTCTGGATTTCTTTACTCTCTCAGAAAGCTTTCTTCTCTTGAAGAGTTCACAATGTGAGTACTTAGTTTTCAGTTCTGTGTCTTTGGTGGTTTAATTACCCCGGCAGACTGATTCAGGCTAAGTTTGGGTGTAGCATGTTTCTCGTGTTTAGATGGGGGAGAGGCCTATAATGAGAGAGTAATTACAGTTGGAATTGGCTGGGTCCTACTGACAAGTGCTACTAGCAGGTTTAGTGGCTACATAAAGCTTGCCTACTGCTCCTCTGCCAAGGGGCCTCCAGTAGCTCAATTGGTAAGAGCATCTGACTAGTATTCAGAAGGTCCTGGGTTCAATCCCCAGCTGGGTCCCGATTTTTTCGGGATTTCTTTACTCTCTCAGAAAGCTTTCTTCTCTTGAAGAGTTCACAATGGTATTGTTGTTGTTACTGATATCAATGCTAGCTAGCCTTCCATATTACTTGTAGCAACATTGCATATATATGCTGAAAATCATGCATGCAGTACTGCTACTGTTCTGTGCAGATAATTATACTTACACTTGTGCTATTATGTGATCACAAAATCTGGTTTGTTTTCTTCATTGAAACTCATCAGTGATATGATGAAAATGATGTCGCTTGTCATAGTAATCTGATCCCACCCCTTTAATTGGGGTAAGTCATGGCTATATACCCTTACGTCATGCATGTACACAAATTCTAAATGGAGGTGGTTCCCGAAACCTTCTCCAGTTACTATGTTGAGTCCCTTGATAGCAGATGAAAGACTCAAAAATGTACGACATGTCATTGACAAGTATTGTAGTCCCAAAACACTACGTCGAGGTCTATACCTAGCCTCGTTCCCAGGCTCTACTGACCAGCTTTTTTCGCACGTAGTAAAATAAGCGGTCAGTAGAGCCCGGGAACGAGGCTAGTCTATACCTACATACTCTGACATCTACAATTCATGGAGTCAACATATTCTTTGCAGTGAAGAGCTACATTCTTTTTCATACACTCATGCACTTTAAAGTGCCTTTTGTTCAAAGCATGTACTTTCCAGTACTCGATTTTAGGTTGGCCCACTATGGCTCTCAGCCCTTCAAATTATCTCCAGATTACTTGTAGCAACATTGCATATTATATGCTGAAACATGCATGCAGTACTGCTATTGTTCTATGCAAATATATTTACACTAGTGCTATTATGTATTCACAAAATCTGTTTTGTTTTAAAAACTTATTTCGTTGATAGTCATCAGTGATGTAATGAAAATGATGTCACTTATAGTAATCTGATACCACCCCTTTAATTGGGGTAAGTCATGGCTATATACCCTCACGTCATGTAGAATGTGAGAATATTTTAAAAGGAAAATCAGTTGTCAATCTCATACAATCATAGCATTGCTATTGCAAGAAGTGGTATGGCTCTCACAACGTTGTTTGCTCTTCTGAGTGTGTTGGTGATAGTTGAAGGAAGTATCACTCAATGGAATACTGGCTACAACGATAATTCACATTGTTCTGATACTTGGTTCTTCACAAGACAGTTCGACAATGGAAGCACTGCTTGTGAGTGTGGTAGTGATCTTGGAAAAGTAATAAGATGTGATGAAGCTTCTGGTCAGGTAAAAGTATTTGAAATCTACTGTATGTGTTATGACAATGATAACATATCTCTGGTAGTTGGAAAGTGCTACTTTGGTTCCCGTCATACATTTCACAATGAAAACTTATCTAAGTGGTATTCTCTGCCATCTGATCCTTCTCTATTAAATCAAAGATGTGATAGTTATGGTCGAACAGGGCAGCTGTGTGGCAAGTGGGTACGCACCACCAGTGTATTCATACAGTCTCAGTTGTGTAGAGTGTGCAGACTACAGCTATAACTGGATGAAGTATGTGGCAGCTGCATTTTGACCACTTACAGTATTCTTTCTTGTGGTGATCATTTTTTGAGTAAGTGTAACTGCAGGACTATTGGATGTTTTTATTTTATTCAGCCAGTTGATAACTTTTTCTGCTGCAATGCACCCACTTTATTTTAACCGTTGGAAACAACAGGCTGCTACCTTAGCTGTGTTCAGTTTAGTATCAATATATGGCATTTGGAATTTAGACTTCTTCCGCCTGCTGTATCCACCATTTTGTATGCACCCTAAGACAACCACACTCCATGTCTTAATTCTAGACTATGCCATAGCTGTCTACCCTCTTGTTCTAATTGTTACTTATATTTTGGTTGAGCTTCACGATCACAATTTTAGATTAATTGTATGGCTCTGGAAACCTTTTCATCGTTGTTTTGTTAGTTTTAGAAGAGAGTGGAATATTAAAAGCTCTTTGATAGATGCCTTCTGTACTTTTCTTTTGCTTTCATATTTTAAGTTTCTTAGTGTGTCATTTGATGTTTTGGTTCCTGTGAGTATCTTCAATATTCATGAAGAGAGAAACGAAAAGTATTACCTCCTCTTTGATGGATCAGTGGTCCATACTTTGGCCCAGAACACCTCCCATTTGGCATACTGGCACTTGCAGTGCTTCTTGTGTTTAATATCCTTCCTTTGGTGATGTTGTGCCTGTATCCGTGTCGGTGCTTTCAGAGGTGTCCAAATTATTGCAGAATTCGAGGGGAAATACTTCATATATTTATGGATTCATTTCAGGGTTGCTACAAGAACCGGACAAATAATACTTGTGACTGTCGGTGGTTTTCAGCATTATATCTGATAATACGAATTGCTTTGAGTGTAGTATATGGCATGTTTCCAAGTAATAGGTTCATGATACCATGCGCCATTTTCTTATTGCTTGTTTTACTATTTCTACTTGCTGTACTCCATCCTTATAAGTTCCCTGCTCATAATATTATCATCATATGTCTGCTTTTTATAGTATGCCTATTTGGTGTTTCAAGCACTGCTGATGTTATAGCATACAGTACAGATTCTTTTTTTGTACAACACAACATTAGGAAACTAACAGATTACATAACCACAATATTTTCTGTAATTCCACTCTTGTTTTTAATTACCCTAATGTTGTATAAATGCTTCAGTCATCGAAGATGCACTAAAAAAATCTGTCAAAGGAGCTGTGCTTTAATGCCGTGTGGAGGTTGTAGTGCAGTGGCTCACTCAGGCTCAGAGGAATCACTGGCAGACAGGATCGTCAATGCAGAGCAGTATACAGCCCTCCTCTCTGAACCGTTCAATGAAAGTGAGGAGTCTGATGGTGGTATGCATGGCATTGAGTCAGATACTATCAAATTTTGATGCTGATGTTGTATTTGTGTGGTACTAGGTTAATTGTTGAATTGTACGTACATTTACCATTAATTAATGATGTATTTACTTAAAATGAGCATTGAGCCAGACATTGATGATAAAATTGTTTTTGCTGTATTAAAGGGTTGTCAAGTTGTGTTTGAATTGTACAATTATATACCAATTGATATTCCCAAATTCAAGTGTGTAATGTACTGCGTAAAATCCCCATTTGAGGGGGTCATTGTTTTGGTCTCTTTTATATTTTCCAGACTTAAAATAAGTCAAATTGAGATATTATTTCGCCACATAGCCAAGTATCCTCACGCAAATCTTTGCCATTGTAAAAAAATCTGTGTTGTATTTATACAATTTGCCTGTTATCCTATTATATTGCTGTAGTTTTCATGTATGTAGTACTCACATACACAAACAGTGGACCATGAGCTTTAAAATACAAGAGTGGGCAGTAATGAGGATCTTTGAATCAACATTACTTTTCTTGGCCTTGATGCTAGGCTGGAGCGCCCCCTCCCCCAGTTGTACAAGTTAGTCTAGCTAGTTGGCAGCAATTGGAGTTTCCACAGCAAAACCCAAACTACGAAACAGTAATGAAGCACGCCATATTTGGATCAGGGAAATAATAAGGCAATAAAATGAGATGATTGCTGCTGCATGTAGCAGCTATTGTTGTTTTCTCTGCATTTTTCATTCATCCTGTGTAGTTGTTATTGAAACAGCAATTAATAATTCAGTTAAGAATCACCAGTCTTGACTACACTTTCGCTAAAATTGGAAATTAGCAGTATATAGTTAGAAGTTTGCTGGGTTACTAACTAGCTATTTTTTTTATTTAAACACCGTAGTTATCATAGCTCTTATGAATGTGGTAGTGTACTTGGAGGTGCAGTGTTGTGGTGATAATGATATCTATGTCTATGTATGAATGAGGATATTTTGGGTAAGCACTTATGATTTACCATGCTTTCGTAAGTTGATGCAGTTATATACAGAAGTGTGTTTCAAGCCACTATGCATTAAGAAATTAAACCATGGCAAATGGTCAGTATGGAAGAGTAGGGGAGTCACCAAAATTCCATACTGCAAATAGAGACGAAGGTGAATGGTACACATTCGAATTAAGCATGACTCACACCTGAATCCAATACAGGCAGGGTTTCCAGAACCGTGCACACACCTATCCTAAAATTACGATTGTTAGTGTAGTGTAAACAACAACACATTTAGTGTACTTCATCATACAATCAATTAAATTGCTTTAAAGAAGCTTTACCAAGCAACTATGTATGCAAGGCTGTTTTCCGTCAAATGAGCTTAATGAAAGGAAAATCAGTTGTCGATCTTTGTGTTGTGGTACCATGCATGGCTCTAGTGATTGCTCTTCTCAGTGTGTTGGTGATAGTTGAAGGAAGTACTACCACTCAATGGCAGAACAAGCAAGTATATCACCACTCTATGAATACTAGTGGTAATGATTCTTCAAACTGTTCTAATACTTGGTTCTTCACAAGGCAGTTTGATAATAGGAGCAGTGCTTGTAAGTGTGGTAGTGATCTTAGAGAAGTAATAATGTGATGAAGCGAATTCGAAATCAAACACTGCATAATTATAATAATGGATTCGTTTCAGGGTTGCTACAAGAATCGGACAAGTAATACTTGTGACTGTCGGTGGTTTTCAGTATTATATCTGATGATACAGATTACTTTTGTTGTATTATATGGAATACTTCCAAGTAACCATTTTGTGATACTGTGGATCATACTCCTTAACATCCTTCTTAATGGTAATGCCAATCCTAGCCTTCTCGACCTCATCTAACAGCTGATTGATAAACATGGGAAAGAGGATAGGCAACATTCTACAACCCTGTGCCACCCCCTGACCTATGTTGAATGCATCAGATATTTCTCCCTCGGATCCAGTAAAACAGCACTCTGTGTGATGTCATACATATTCTTAGTGATTATCTCTCCACATTCTACCCCTAACACCAAGCTCCCATAACTTCAACCATAAACTATCATGCCAAACTGTGTCAAATTCTTTCTGAACATCAAGAAAAAAGTGTAAGTGTGCTTTCCTTCCCTCATTCTACCTTGTACAATTTCATTTAGAGTAAAGATGTTATCAACACAACTTCTTTTAAACTCTCTAAATCCTGCCTGACCCTCATGAAGAGCCCTTTCTGATTCCAGGTCCTCAGTATCACCTTTCTTATACGTACAAGCTAACAATTAACCCTTGTCTCCAATGTTTAGGAATACTCTCCTCTGTCCAAACTACCCCATACAAGACTTTCAACAGATTAGCCATTCCTTAGCCACCGTACTTAAAAAGCTCCCCAACTAGTCCATCATTACCTCCTGTTTTATTATTCTTTAGGCTTTCAGAACACTTTTTAATTTCTGCATAACTAATCCCTCTATCCAAAACCTTATCCTTCTGCAAAATAAATATTTCACTATACTCTGTCACTTTCTTTTCTATAAGCTCTTTCCAGCTATAATCAAACTGATCATCCAACAATCTGTACGCAACCTTTCATAATGCTCACGTAATACTTCCAAATTTCCCTCAGTACTGGTTACACATGAACCTGAACGATTCCTCAAAGAAGCAATACCCTTACGACTACCTTTTGAAGTCCTGCTAACAAATGCCCAAAACTCTTTCCTGTTTTCATGAAACCTTTATTAGCCTTTTCAATCACCTCATTCCAAATATCTAATTTTTTCTTACGTACCAATTCCTTGATTTCTGAATGTAATTTGTAATACTCTCCCCATTTATCTTCCCTGCCACTTCTAATCTCCTTATAAATCTGTCTTCTCAACCTAATCTTCTCTTTAATCTCACCATCCCACCACGCCGCTTTGCCACACACTATCACCCTTTCTCCAATTTCTTTTGATGCTACCCTCTTGACTGTCTCTTCCCAATCCTGAACCACTGCCTTCACTAATTCTGAGTCTTCCATTTGCGTACCCTTTCTTGAAACCCATCTACTTCTACACTTATGGCTTCCTGATACTTCTGTCACACTTCCTCGTCCTGAAGCCGTTTGATGCGCCATTTCATAATCACCCGCTTCTGTTGTTTAGTGGTTTTTACAGTCCTACCCAATTCCATCCATACCAAAAGAGATCCGATTTTCCTACATCCACTGTATCTACCTGCACACTCCCTGAAACCTGCAACAAGTTGGAATCAGTAACTATATAACCAATGATAGACTTCTGCTTCAGAGAAGGTCTAGCTCTAGTCCACTGTGGTTCCACAGTGAACTCACGGCCATTACAGACTACAAGCTCAACCTCATTTAAAAAAGAAATCAACCTGCTCACCTTACATTTTCCTTCACCAAACATACCTATTACATCATCTAATTCTGGAGATCTTTCCACTCTAGTATTAAAATCACCTAGAAGCACAACCTGACCCCTCTCCTTCATACGAAGCACATGCTCAAACTAATTAAAAGGTGGAGGTCAGATCAGCCTGGGTGGTTTTTTTAAAAATCCCAAGAAGGGTTTCCGTCTGGAGGCCCACAGGATTTCTGAAGCACTAAGGCTTATAAACAAAGACTCACAAGTGAATAGCAATAATCAGACAGCTGCTTGAAATGAAGGATAACTAATTTTTTACTTAGGGCATACATCTAGATTTCCACCACGTTACCAGTTTATCAGCCTATCCAGGAAAGCTTCTGGCAACATTCAGGTAGTGGCTGTATTCTCCACAGTAGGAACCAACATGACATGTGTCACACTACTCCAATAATTGGAGCATGGATGTCCCGTGCATGGTTGATGTATGTGACACATATGCTGCATCCATTCTGTACAAGTAGAGTGCCACTGTATATTAATAGTTGTAGAAATTCTAGAGTTTGTGAAACTTAAGGCTCCACAGTACAGTTTTTAAGGAACTGCAGGTAATTTGGGGTAATAGAACCAGAACAACTATATTCCAATAATTGGAGCTTGGATATCACATGCATAGTCTATATTGAAGCTCCAAAATTGGAGTACAGTGACACTAGCCATGCCAATACCTATTTTGAAGGATACAGGAAGATTATCAGAAACTATACAATCAGATGTATATACTGCTTGCTTTCCACATGGTAGGAACCAGCATGATTTGCCTTGTGAATCACCTATCCTGGGTGTATAGCTTCTAGTAATCTTCATGAACTGCTTGCATGCATTCAGCACAGTAGGAACCAGCATACCATCAGTGACATTACTCCAATAATTTGAACTTTTAGTTTAGATCAACCTATGTAGGTGGTTTCTTAAAGGTGTGGTGTGTGGACGTTGTCAATGACATAAGCGCTACGGCAGTGACATGATTAGTATTATTATCAAGCCTCCATTGTATATACTGCAATGTACGTCAGGCCACTCTGCAATGTTCAGTGTGGGTGATTGTTTAGGTATTTGGCTGGAGTGGGTGTAATACTGGGGCACTCGACTTTGCATGCATTCCATTGGTCTGATGTTTGCACCTCAGTCTTGTTGTTGTAACAATTGTTCAAATACTTTGATCCATGAGCACATACATGTAGGTATACTGTATGCACGTGCAACTTTTTGCATGCTGTTTCATGTTAACTGGGGTCTATAGTGGAAGTGGGTAGTTGGCATTGCTGCAGTAGTGTGCTTAATGCACAGGCTCTGGTGCATGTCTGGTCTATGCTTTTCGTACTGCAAACAACTACTGTGTAGAATGGATGCAGGGTCCGGGTGTGTAGCTGAAGATTACCAGAAGCTATACGCCCAGGATACCTGATTCACAAGCTACACAGCTACTATAAGACCTTAATTTGACATTAGTGTGGATCACCACCAATGATGGAGGGCTGTTAGCTTTGTTGCCAGCTGTCCTCAGCTTTTTATGAAGACATGAAGTAGTTTTGGCAGTAAAGATAGCACTAAAATCTTTTAGCAACTTTGATGGCCTAGTTCATGCTAGCAAAAATTACACTGGTCTCACAAACATTACTTCCCATTTTTCAGAAGCAAGACAGTCCCTCTCCTGTCCTTGCTGTCTTCAAAGCCTCACTGCATTGGGGCCGTTGTAACCGCTGCAAACTACCCCACCAGGGGACAGACTAGATACTGAAACTGTATAAGAATTGCCACACTACAACAAATGAGCAGTACTCAGAGGGAGAGAATAGGTGCTGAGATTGCAGAAAGAAAAGGTTGGGGGGGGGGTAGGCTGCAATATGACAGAGAGGGCCTCAGAGTGCGGTGGGTGTTGTTAGCCAGAGTGGAGCTGTATGCAGACCAGGCCTTACGTGCTGGTGCAGTGCAGTAACTAGCATTGATCAGATTTATTGAGCCAGTTTGCAGGCTGTTTTTCAGTGAGCTAATAGTTGAATTATAAATGTGTTATGTCTTACAATGAACTTAATATTAGCTTTCACAGTCCACCATTAGTTATCAGATTTGTTTTCATAGGGTCTGTACCTAAGTCTTTTCTGACACTTCAGCTATGAGGATTTTGTTAATGGTGCGTGAGGACTACATTACATGGGCATTGAATGTGCTAATAATGGTTTATGGGATAGTCATGCACAGAAGGTAATAAATAATGGGAAAAAAAGTGAATCAATTACATGGGTTTTAAGTATTACTAGCGGGTTTAGTGGCTATATAAAGCCTGCCTACTGCTCCTCTGCCAAGGGGCTCCAGTAGCCCAGTGGTAAGAGGATCTTGACTATTGTTCAGAAGGTCCTGGGTTCAATCCCCAGCTGGGTTCTTATTTGGGAGGGATTTCTTTACTCTCCCAGAAAGCTTATCATCTCAAAGAGTTTACAATGGATCAGCAGAATATGATGTGAAAATTTAAGCAAGTACAAGTAGCACCATACACTGTAGTTGCTCCTGAGTATGAAATTAGTTCACTCCGGTGGTCGTCCAGTAATCCAGCTGACATGTGTATTTCAATCGAACATGTGAGTCCTCGATCACTGTCCATGAAAGACAGCTTGAGGGCAGGGCATAAGTGTACATACATGGTTAACTAGCACTGAACTTAAGATTCATTTCTCATAGGTGCAAGACGGTTTCAGAAGAAGCCTGGATCAGCTGTGGCTCAGTATGTACAACAGCCAAGGCCTGCTTCATATCTCAAGTGGGACGGTAGGTAGAATATTGCATCTCAATGTAAACATCAAAGAGTGGGTAAAATGTAGGTCATGCACCCATTGGTGGTTGTGTATTAGCAACTGCTGTGCCTAATGAATAGTTAGCATGTTACTGTATTACACTACTACCGGGTATTTTTGGGGAAAAATGTGGAAGGGGGCATTGCAATAATATTACATAGTCATACTGTGCTGAATGGAGAGCTCGTTAATAGCCTGAACTTGCTGTGTGAGCCTCTCAGCTACCTTCATTTTGGCTTGCTATGATCCACATGAAAAAAATGCTATCATTGTATGTCTCCAAGTTTGTGTCTCAGCAATGCAGTGCATGACCAACAAGCAACTAAATGTATGCGCTGTAAACTTCTACGTGTACTTACAAGACTACATATATTCATACTAAATCAGTTTGTTTCATCATGTGACTGAAATGACCCCTTATTGATTAGGTCAACTTTAGCCTGCCTCGTACCCATTTGCGTTCAAGGATAATATTTTGCTGATGGATTTAGCTTGGGAGATTGATTACGAATACTTGCAACAGCGCAATTATTTAGGGGGTTACACATAATATTATGCCTCATTCCAAAGCTCCACTCCCCCATGTTAGGCATACATACTACACTCGCACTCCTCATTCTGCATGGATGGTGAATATTTGCATCCATGGGTTCTATACACACTGTGGAATACAGCACTCCAAGAAGCGCATGAGCCACTCATAAGCTACTGGTATTACTATAGCCTGGTTTCTGTGAATATGAACATATCTACTTGCTATTGTACTACAATTCTTATGTAGTTGGATATTAATTGTCTTCACCATATCTGGTCCCTTAAAAGTTATTCCTGTACTAGAGCATTTTTGCATTGATTGACACTACTGTAAACAGGCAACAATTTCCAATCAGATAGTGTTACATCTATAGCCTAGTAATCAAAGTAGCACTGTGCGGTAACGATTAGCCTGAGGGTACATGGTATAGCACGTGTAGCTACTGCATAATCTACAAAAGCAAGTGTTGCTACAGTTTCATTCAAATCAGCACTAGAATTGAATTACTTCCCCTTGGCTCTAACTGCCGGCGGCAGTCAGAGCCCAGGAGGTGTTGTGTCACTGTGCTGCTGGGGAATAAATTCTGTACAATTTTAAAGGACGACCGCAATAACATAGACCAAAAGCTAGTTGAAGCTCAGATTAATGTAGTAGAGTTTCCATTTATTATATACCCAAATCTTCCTTGCACAGAGAATTTTGTTTATTGTATTATAAAATGGACAATGTACCCGCAAATACTTCAAATGTTGAATCAGATGCTGTATTAAATCAACTAAGAAATTAACGTCTTTACCAGTAATTTACCGTAGAATCGGGAGTATAGCGACCTGTCACAGTCAATTTGGTCCACTTTCAAATTCGTTCCCCCCGGAACAAATTTTTCAGAAATATATGGCAACCCCCCCCCCCCCCGGCTTGCACATGCAAATTTGGATTGATTGCTTGCCACCTGTTTCAAGAAACGCAAGTCAGTGCCTGTCAGAGGTGTAGAAAAGATGCTCATGCTTATCTCGTATACATGTACTGTCTTTTGGATGGCTGCAATGGCGGAGAGTGACAGCAAAAAGAGAGACCAGATACTTGATTATGCAATTCCCTAATTAGCCCATCATTACCTCCTGTTTGTTATTTTTCTGTGAACTATCTTGGGTAGATATAGCAGTACTCCCAAATCCTAAAAAGGGTATTCTTAATTTTTTTCTACCTGTCTCTAAAATGCACTTGTGTTTGAATGGCCGCAGGGTTGTTCAAATGTGAACCCTATGGACAAAATGTGGTTAAGATTATAGCAACAGTGTATCATGAAACCACATTAAAATGTCTGTCAATTAAGCCTGCAAATTTGAGAATATGGAAAATACCTTGCCATGTTCCCTATTTTGTGTTTGGTCAGCAAGCACCACAACTCATTGCCTCAATTGAATATTGCGTTTTATTGGCAAATGGCTGTGCTCAGTTCCTACTGTTGAGTGCATGGACACTCTCTAAATAAAGGACAAAGGCTGCCGTACCAAAGTGTCCGCTATTTAGAGAGTTGACTGTTGAGTCATTGAATGCTTATATTAAAGTTATTTTTAACATCATTTAAGCATGAATTTTACAAAACTCCCCAATAAAGGACACTCTCTAAATAAAGGACAAAGGCTGTCGTACCAAAGTGTACGCTATTTGTAGAGTTGACTGTACGAAACTTTATACTATATAAAACAAAAGCAGTTTCATACTCTCACTGAGAAAACATACACTTGCATAGAAAGCAACATAAAACCTCAACTAAAATTATGATGTCATTGCACTACATTAGTTACTACAATCTGTTGCTAGTCGATTTTGCCAGTCAAGTGCACTGTTACTTTCCTTTAGGTTCAAAATCTGATTTCAACTAACGGAGCCGTTCTTTGTGTTGCTCAAGGTCCTTGATCATCTTCTCCAACTGACAGGCCTATTTAGAATTGGACCCCTGACCTGTACGATACTTGTAGATGTCATATGCACCTTTTACTATCACGAAGAGATCGAGTGGAACAGCAACAGCATCGAAAACGACACCTGCAACACTAAGGCCACCAGCGACTGTTCTCAGACCGGTCCAAGCAATCCGAGTTGTTGGAGCAAATCGACCAGCTTTAATGCCGATCCTGACGGCATCTATACCTGAATCAATCAGTTTGTATCCATCATAAAGTACTTTTATGACTCCGCCACCTACAAAATACAAGTGATAACAAAAGACTTATAAAATTTTACAAACTTAATTTTATCACTAGCTACTACATAACATCATGGTCATAATTATAACTACACAATGTCATGTATAATCTGTAAGAAAATGGCTATTGGTCCAGCAGTCCGGTGGTTGATTTTTGGGTTAGGGTTAGAGTTTTAGGGTCAATCAAATCTGTAACTTGCTACAGGCATGCTCCATGCCTTCATAATTCTGCAGACCCCTGCTTCAATGCCTTATACATAAATGTCATGGACTATATACAACAACTATTATCTCTCTCTCATTCTTCAATACATGTACATGTACTATACAATTCTTGGGGGGAGACATACTATTGCTGACACCTTAGATTCGTGATTTTAGACCGGTGTCAGAGTCGTCAGTGACTCCCCGGTAACGCACGCCTAAGGCTGTAATGACTCCCCGTTGGCAGATATGACTTCCCCCATACGGTACGCAGTACAAGTATATAGACTATCCTCGTCAGTATGATGTCATTATTGCATAATCCAGGAAATGAACCCAGTTTGATTGCTATCTGACACATGTTCTCCATGTTTTTGTCAGTAAAGCTGTAACAGTCACAATATAATCTTTTGATAAACGGCGCTAGCCCTCCGCGGCGTCACAGAATAACCGCACTAACTCTACTAACCTAGGCGGTGTAGTAAGCCTTCCTTTGCGTGTGATACACTTGTCCAGTTCTCAGACCCTTCACCTTCGGGCCCAAAGCGTGACTGACTTCAGAGTTAATTTCTCTATTTTTCCCTCGCGATTCTGACACCTTGGTTGCCTTTGGAGGCAAAATCCTGTCGCCTCTTGAGTGATGTTCCAGAATGACTGAAAGACGCAACGAGGCCTCATCAGGAAAGCGCTTGTCCCCGACAGGAAATACGCAACAGCAGGCTGCTAAACGCCTATAGTCTCGTGAACTAGCCCACTTAATTTCCGCAGTGCCGATCGCTCAATTAGTATGCGGCCGAAAGCGATCGGTGCTGAGGATCAAAGTAGGCTGGCTCGCGAGACTACTAAACGCCCACCACGACGAAGAGCAGATGGTAAAGTACCCCACCGCCCTCGCGGAGACAGTTGGTATTCACTAGTTTGTTTGTAGCTCATTCTTTACGGCTGCCTACCACGTTTTCGCCATCTAGGCAACAAAACACTATCTTCATTTGCTGTAGTTTGGCCTACAAACCTCCAAAAGCTGCTATACATAGCGCGAGGCTATCCTATACACTGCAGTTGATAGTAACATTTTGCGTGCATCGTTTCCCCCTCCCTTTTAGGTCACGCGGAACTTCATCAATCACCGCTAGGATACGCAGCTTGTCGGACCTCCTCTGGGACAAAACGAATTGCTTAACCCCGCTTGCGTATACGCGCGTGGGGTAAAAAAGTCTATCACTATTTTGACTACTAGGGACGGCCGGACAGGACCAAGGTCAGTGTATGTTGAAAGTATACATATTACCACTCACTTCTCGAAATCAATCCATAAATCCGATCTTTGAAAGCTGGATACTTGCGATTCAGCTGTGAAATAGCTGTGGCCAAATCCTTACTTGTTTCACAAACAGTAGAGGACAATTCTTTGTCACGTTTGATCACCCTTTCGGCTGTCTTCATCTGCGATTTAGATACAAGCCAGTCACCGATGTAAGCACCTCTCTGTCACACCGCCACCAGCTGCAACAATTGATCCCGCAGTGGTGAGGCCTAGGCTTGCACCAAACGTTACGAAGCTCAACCCAAAGCCAATGATGGCCATGGTACTACCCGCAACAGCAGCAGATGCACCACTTACTTTTGCTATGGTGCGATATGGTAACTTTCTTCAATTGTCTTTTGAATATCTCTCAGGGTGGCGAGAGTTCCTGCTCGGCTATCCTCCCATTTGGCAATGTCTTTTGATAGTTTCTCTGCTATTTTAGTAGCACTATGAAACCTATCGTCCTTTATTAGATCAGACATGGCCACTACTAAACTTTATAGCCGTAGCTTATATATTTTTAGCCTGACTTGCATGCAAACTGGTCGATTTATAGGGCCTAGTAAATCACAATTTGCTTTGCCACAAGAGCCAGTGCGCCTTTTATTACACAGCTACTACATTATGTATATAAGATGACTACAATTGACAATGAATTTTACAAAGACAAAGGGTGAATAAAGTAATTTTATTGCCACTGATGTCATGTCTGTTGTGCTATTTATAGAACACATCATCACTCTGAGACAAGGAAACTGTGTTTTCTCAGGAGTAAACTTAAGTGTTAGGCTGTTAGCTGTTCTAATTTCTTACCCTGATGCTGTTGGTGTTACCACCCCCTCTCATGAGCTCCATGGATTCACTTGTTAGGCTACTAGTATAATAACTACGCTAAGTCCAGCCAAGTGAGACTAGGGAAATCATATGAATAGGGTGTCTGATATCTGTGCATTCATTTAGCCCTAACCCGTACTAGTTCACCCCATTTTAATCCCATAACCAGTACCCCTAACCATATTTAAATGTTGCAAGCAGAATGGATTCCAATGCCATCTACATTCTATTTCATGTGTATACCTTTACTTCAGTTGGTGTTCTCTTAATAATAGATTCCTGTTGGGGTTAGGTGAACAGGTAAAGTTGAGATGATGTTAAAGCAGCTACTAATGGAGAATAAAGAATAAGAAAGCTCATGTGGGAGTGACAGTGAAAGTGTAGTGCACTGTATGACTTCATTCATAACAGTAACAATGCCACCACTCAATCTCGTGTCTGAGTCTGTTGTTTTTCTACCTCAGGCAGACTCTACATCAAGTTGAGTCTGCATGAGGTAGAAAACTAGATCCACAAACCACCAAGTCCATATTCACATGAAGTTGTGTTTAAGAGTGTTTAAGAAGAGGCTTTCCTCTATGCTGAAGCAGTTTTTTGAGGGGCGTGTACTTACGTAAGAGGTTGGGCTTGTTAGCTGTGGTATATTTAAAAGGTTAAAAAGTATATTTCTGACAAATGCCAGTAAAGGAAGTCCCAAGCTAGAGCTAAATCTTGACTGGTCAAGATGATGCATGGATACCGATTGCCGTGAAGAATCCAGGGTGCTTGCTACCCTTAATGATAGTGGCCTAAACCACAAAAGGTTAATCGTTCACAAGGTTACTATAAAGGATGACCTCATGGGGTAGCTCACAAATAATAGCTTCATAAATTTGCAGTACGAACACATGACAGCTATACGGACTTCCCTTTTGTCAGTCGTGCACTGTTGCTGTTCACATGTCAAACCCGTGATAAAACCCGCTGTTGCTGCAAAGCCCTGTATGATTACATTCAGACTGTTAGATAGTGAATGAAATTAGCAGTTTCACAGCCACTGATGCCATGGCTATTGTGCTGTTTAAAAGAACACATTGGTCACTCTGAGATGAAGAAACTTTGTGGAGCATTCTCAAGAAACAACGGAAGTGTTAGTATAGTTGCTTTAGCTAGTCTAAGACACCAAATAGGAGATGAAACCATATATTTGATTCTCAGTTAATTCATTCATACAAGTCATGTATTTCTTGGTTATATCTATATAGGTGTTTTCTGTTTTCTATTTTCACTTGAAGCCGACGATCATGCAAAACATCCAGGAACAGCGAATGCAATACGTATAATTATCCATCTTGCCACTGTACTGATGTATTGACAGGTATAGATTATTTAATTATTAATTACCTTCTGTACATGGCTAACCATTCAGTTACAATAACTAGTACCTTGCATGTAGTACGTACCTGTACCTGTAACTGCCTCTTTAGATATGTACTTTGAACTTTTGAATTATGAAAAGTCATTTTACGTAAATGATGAGAAATCCTGTATATATCTCTTCCCTGACATGACTTACATTTTAATTAACAGGCAAGTCATACGGAGCTAATTGAGTTACACGAGAGAAAATGGCAATACAATCCCTACTCCCTACTTACAAGAACATGAACCCACTACATGTTTTAGAAGAGCAGCCAAACTAGCTAAATGGATTCCAATATTCCAAAGAAGAGGTCTACTTTTAATTTTATAATTTGTTCTGCAGTAGATTCCTGTGGAAGGAGGGAGGGGGTAGGTGATCAGATACAGTAAACTTTAGAGCAGCTACTAATACTCTGAAGAAGAATGAGGCAAAATAGATACTCTGTCTTTCTTGTGTTGCAGTCCAGTTGATCCAGTACCCTATGTGAAAGCCTCTCATTAATCATCGTAAAATGCTAACCGTAGTACTTTGTGTCTTATTTTTGCTAGTGTCAATGTGATGCTATACTTAAACTGTAGTGGCTACCATTACTGTATATACTAACTGAAACTGCACAGCAAATTGTGCAAAGGTGTGATATGGATTCGCCCTTAGAATTGTTTTTCAGAGCACCACAATGGGTTAGTTATGAATAGAGTATGTCATAAGATTACAAGTTCAGCAGCTTCCTGTGGGGTAGAGCTATACCTTCCATCTGTACAATCAAAATATCTCTACAGCAAAAGCTGTAGAAAGAACACACCTCCTGTGAATTGTTCTTAAGGATAAACCTATCGCCTCGGGTAAACCGTCTAGCGGAGTATATCTGCGTTTATACTCCTCGTAGACGTGGTATATCCGGCTTATACAACATTTGACCAATCAGTGGAATAGGTACCTAGAAACGCTGGGCTAGCATTCCCAGAGGCAGCAGTTATTTACGATGTCATAATACATGAAAACATAAAAGTAGTATAATAAAACATGAAAACATAAACGTGTCATATGATCCTTTATACTCCGCTTCTGCTCCAATCAAACACCTTGGATGTGATGTAATGTGGTATAAAGCACAAATATACTGGCATGATCTAGGTATAGCTTAGAGCTTGGGCGGCTATGTTCTAACTAGGCCGAGGCGAAGCCGAGGTCTAGTTAAAACATAAAGCTGCCCATGCTCTGAGCCATTTAGTATATGCACATCTTCAGCTTCTTATGCTCTATGGGATTCTTACTATACTCTATAAATTATTCCATACACTTGTTACTATAGAAACATGAACTAGTGAAAGCATTAGTCTACAATTCCAGGAAAAGGAAAACTGACTGTGTAAGTAATGAAAATTATAGCTTATGATCTCGTGGGGTGATTCACACCATAATATGCCATATCATAGTCATGCCACCAGGACTGCATGAAATTTTTAGTGCACGAGTGTGCCAGGAATTCTATACAGTCTGCAGGTAGCCCTAATTAAAATAATAATCTAATCATAATGAAGTTGTTGTAATATACGTATGACTAAAATTTCATGTAGTAGTAATGTCTGAAAACTTTGAGCTTGTAAAATATGTTATAGGTCTACTTGTATTTTGAAGAGGGCAAGTTGTAAAAGCACTCTTGATCTATGGTGGATACAAAGTAATTGATTCAGGTATCAAGGTCGGCATACAAGCAGGCAAATTTGCTGCAACAGCTTGAATCACTCGAACTTGTCTGAACATAGTAGTCCATAGCCTTAGCAATGCTGGTGTCGTCTTTGATGCTTTTGCTGTTCCATTCGATCGCTTAGTTCTAGTAAAAGCTGCATATGACATCCACAAGTATTTTTACAGGTGAGGAATCACTACAAAGTGATCAGTTGGAGAGGCTGATCAAGGATTCTAATAAGGAAAACAAGAGCTTCAGTTGAAGTAAGCATTTAAATCTGCAGATAGTAATGTGATTTTTATACATGTGCGTATACATCAAAGTTGTATCGATACTGTCATATGTATTTGATTCTACTTTTAATGTGTGAATACGTGTAAATATGCTACTATGGGTTGTTTACACTTAACTTAGTTGCATCATTTTATCAATGTTTTAATGAGCTTATTGAGTAATTTTGCTACTGGTACGTACGTTTGACTTCCTATTCAGAAATCTCACACTAATAAAGTACTATACAGACAAATATTTCAATACTGTATAGAGGCACTGAATATTAATTGCTGTCCATTTTATCCCAGCACTATTGGCACATTTGAAAATTATTATCCATCTTGCAACTGTATTTTAGGTAGTCTTGTTCCCAAGCCTTCAACTAGCTTCTTTTTTTTGCAGTCCATTTTTTTGCACTGCAAAGCTGAATGAAAGCCTGGGACTGAGGCTCCATTTTAGGGTCATTAATTAATGGGTGTTTAGCAGAACTAAATCCTGAGAGGCAAAAGTTGCCTTTCTACGAACAAACTCCATAGTAATATGCTACATTAACACAAAGTGTACATGGTATGCTTTTAGTAAGATTAGTGAACAGTGAAAAGTAAAGGCAAATACTGTATAAGAGGTTTGCACATGTAATATGCTTCAGGTTATATATTCTGTGGATACTTATGGGCATGGCTTGTGGTTTAAGTAAAAGGAACTTGGGTTAGGGATAGGATGTGGAGAGGTATTAAGAATATGTATTACATCACACAGAGTGCTGTATTATACTAGAGGGGGGGAATTCAAACCATTTAGTATATAGGACAGGGAGTAGCACAGGGTTGTATTACATACGTATGTCGCCTATCCTTTTTTTCCAATGAGTTGTTAGTAGGGGTTGAGGACAGGGAGTAGCACAGGGTTGTATTACATACGTATGTCGCCTATCCTTTTTTTCCAATGAGTTGTTAGTAGGGGTTGAGAAGGCTGGGATTGGCATTATAAATGGAGGTTGAAAATCTAACGTAAGAAAAGAGTGCTGTTATGGTATTTCCTAAAGAGGTTAATACAGGTGCATGTACATGGAGGTGGGTGATAAAGACATTCCAGACGTTGTAAGTTACTGTTACTTAAGCACAGATAATAGTTCATGGGATAATCATGTGCAGAAGGCAATTAATAGTGGAGAGAAAAACTTAATCAATTACATAGGTTTTTAGGTAATAGGATTATCAGTACAGTTGCAGGAAGGATAATTATTGTTAGTTTCAATACTTCACCCTACTTTAGAATAATTATGGTAGTGAGGTGTGTGCTTGTAATAAACGATAAACAGCTTTCTTAGAATTTATACAGCTAAGAGCAGCTAGAAAAATACTTGGCTGCTCTTCCAAAATGTGTAATGAAGCAGAAAGGGGGGATATGGGGTTAAAATCTTTAAATGCAGGAGGGATAGGTCAATAATTTAGATGATGAGAGATATGTATAGGTTATACGACGAGGGGGAGGTAGTTACTCGATTTATTCACCGAGTGCCGAAGGCACGAGGTGTATAAATCGCGTAACTACCAACCCCGAGGCGTATAACCGACTTGTACCATGGGCATAGCAACACTGTTCCGTAGCAACGCACTGCGTTACTATAAAAGTGTCAGTAGCTACGAAGCTTAGCGACAGTGGATTCTGCTGCAAATGTATACCGACAACTGCGGTTTGCCTACTGCCTTCAACCAGTTCCGCCGTTCTCGCTATTCTCAGTGAGTACCAGCATCAACTTCGTCCTATAACGGTTGTACCTAGCTATCGTTTCAACGAGAAGATACTCACCCGTGACCAACGGCGCTCCAGCGCTGCTTAGTCTCGTAGCGTTGCTAGTGTTGTACTCGTCTTAGCTCCGCCCTACGCTCCACCTACCAAATTGTTCGTTCGGACCCCACTCTTACGTCATTTGTGCATAAGTATTATGTGTCGTACTCTTGATTGTAAGTCATGCACGCTTGCTGCCTCATTTATGTCTGCATTATCATTATAATAATATGACTTCCACATTATACTGCTGGTCTATATTAAACAACATGAAAATAGCAGCCTTAAGTCATACCCTCAGGGCCAGGTGAATAAGAACCCAGACAGGTGAATAAGTGATTTATTGACCTGTGAGCAGTGAATGTGATTGGTCTGTTTAAACAACCATGGTACAACCTAGATTACTAGACAGTGAGTGAGAAGTAAAACCATATAGAGAGAGGTAGGGATAGGAAGACCTGGGGTTAATTAGAAAGAGCTGCTACTATGCTCTGAGGTAAAAAAGTGTTATATGTCGCAGTGATAGTTAGAGTGCAATGCCCTGTATGACTACTTATAACATTATCACCAATCTCGTGGTTGTTTTGCACTAGACTAGCCCATTACTTCTGAGCCAATGAAACTACAACACTTTCTGAGATAATATGTTTTGCCCCCCCCCCCCCCTTGAGTTGCAGTCCAAATAATCCAGTACCCTATGTGAAAGCCTCTCATTAAACGTCGTAAAGTGCTAACTGTAGTGCTTTGGTGTCTATAATTATAGCTTATTTGAGTCAACTGCACTCCCAAGTGTACAGGTTATGGGTGAGCAGAGACATGAGTGAGCATAGAATATGATATGGATGAGTAGAGGAATAAGTGTATATTAATTGTTATGTACAACCTCAGGACAATGCAAACCTTGTGAATGTGCTGTAGTCTTTGGCTGTAGTGTGTCTCCTCTGAGCTATACATTCCTACGAACACACTTTACATGACCCTGTAGCTACTTGCTAGTGTCCATGTGTATACTAATTGAAACTGCACAGCAAATGGTGCAAATGTGTGATATGGATTAACTCAGAACACCACAATGTGCTCTTGGTTGAACAGTTTTCAAAATAACTTTTCAAAAAAACTTTCGAAGAATCCATGCTGGTATGTGGGAACGGAATTGGAGCAGCAACATCAGCTGATGGAGAGAGAAGCTCCTATTCTTGTGTGGTAGCTGCCCCAACTACATTAATTAAATGATGCAGCATATTCGTGAGTCCCCCTACATGAGGTTATAGGCAACACCTCTTTAATTGTGGAGTAGCTGACAATCAGAGAACATTATTGAATGGTTGTGGTTGTGCACTTTCAATTTTCAAGAGTTCAGCTAGTCCGGCTACAGTAACCTGAAGTGCAAACAACAATTCAGAAGGAAGCAGAAAGGTCCAAACACAGTCAAGAAGATCACAATTTACAGTGAATTATTAAACCGGCGGGAAAAGCCGCAACTTCAACAGATGGTTATTAACTTTTTCTCAGCATTGTTGTATGAATTTGCTTGTCAGTTCTGTAGTTGTATTGATTACAATTAGCTTCTCATTAGGCTCTGTAATCTACTAGCTGTCTGTTATGTCACTATGATTTTTCAACTAAGTCCTGAGCTAAAACCATTTTCCAAGGAAGTACAAACTATGGTTTGAAAATTTGACAGTGATAAATCCACACAACTTATACTACTTTTCTATATTAGCTTACTTGCTCTATTTGTATAGCACAAATATACTGGCATGAACTAGTGAAAGCATTAGTATACCATTCCAGGAAAAGGAAAACTGACAGTGTAAGTAATGAAAATTATTGCTTATGATCTCATGTGGGATGACTCACACCATATGCCAAATCATAGTCACACCACCAGGACTACATGAAATTTTAAGTGCACGAGTGTGCCAGGAATTCTATACAGTCTGCAGGTAGCCCTAATTAAAATAATAATCTAATTATAATGAAGTTGTTGTATGACTAAAATTTCATGTAGTAGTAATGTCTGAAAACTGTGAGTTTGTAAAATATGTTATAGGTCTACTTGTATTTTGAAGAGGGCAAGTTGTAAAAGCACTCTTGATCTATGGTGGATACAAAGTAATTGATTCAGGTATCAAGGTCGGCATACAAGCAGGCAAATTTGCTGCAACAGCTTGAATCACTCCAACTTGTCTGAACATAGTAGTCCATAGCCTTAGCAATGCTGGTGTCGTCTTTGATGCTTTTGCTGTTCCATTCGATCGCTTAGTTCTAGTAAAAGCTGCATATGACATCCACAAGTATTTTTACGGGTGGGGAATCACTACAAAGTGATCAGTTGGAGAGGCTGATCAAGGATTCTAATAAGGAAAACAAGAGCTTCAGTTGAGTAAGCATTTAAATCTGCAGATAGTGATGTGATTTTTATACATGTGCGTATGCATCAAAGTTGTATCGATACTGTCGTATGTATTTGATTCTACTTTTAATGTGTGAATACGTGTAAATATGCTACTATGGGTTGTTTACACTTAACTTAGTTGCATCATTTTATCAATGTTTTAATGAGCTTATTGAGTAATTTTGCTACTGGTACGTACGTTTGACTTCCTATTCAGAAATCTCACACTAATAAAGTACTATGCAGACAAATATTTCAATACTGTATAGAGGCACTGAATATTAATTGCTGTCCATTTTATCCCAGCACTATTGGCACATTTGAAAATTATTATCCATCTTGCCACTGTATTTTAGGTAATCTCGTTCCCAAGCCTTCAACTAGCTTCTTTTTTTTTGCAGTCCATTTTTTTGCACTGCAAAGCTGAATGAAAGCCTGGGACTGAGGCTCCATTTTAGGGTCATTAATTAATGGGTGTTTAGTAGAACTAAATCCTGAGAGGCAAGTTGCCTTTCTACGAACAATTCCATAGTAATATGCTACATTAACACAAAGTGTACATGGTATGCTTTTAGTAAGATTAGTGAACAGTGAAAAGTAAAGGCAAATACTGTATAAGAGGTTTGCGCATGTAATATGCTTCAGGTTATATATTCTGTGGATACTTATGGGCAAGGCTTGTGGTTTAAATAAAAGGAACTTGGGTTAGGGATAGGATGTGGAGAGTTATTAAGAATATGTATTACATCACACAGAGTGCTGTTTTATACTAGAGGGGGGAAATTCAAACCATTTAGTATATAGGACAGGGAGTAGCACAGGGTTGTATTACATACGTATGTCGCCTATCCTTTTTTTCCAATGAGTTGTTAGTAGGGGTTGAGGACAGGGAGTAGCACAGGGTTGTATTACATACGTATGTCGCCTATCCTTTTTTTCCAATGAGTTGTTAGTAGGGGTTGAGAAGGCTGGGATTGGCATTATTATTAAGAAAGATGTTAAGGTTGGCAGTCTAATCTTTGTTGATATGATTAGACTGCCAACCTTAACATCTTTTCTAATAATAATGCCAATCCCAGCCTTCTCAACCCCAACTAACAGCTATGGACTTACAAAAGTTGTTTAGTGTAGTACAGGAGTTTTGTAATAAATGGAGGTTGAAAATCTAACGTAAGAAAAGAGTGCTGTTATGGTATTTTCTAAAGAGGTTAATACAGGTGCATGTACATGGAAGTGGGTGATAAAGACATTCCAGAGGTTGTAAGTTACTGTTACTTAAGCACAGATAATAGTTCATGGGATAATCATGTGCAGAAGGCAATTAATAGTGGAGAGAAAAACTTAATCAATTACATAGGTTTTTAGGTAATAGGATTATCAGTACAGTTGCAGGAAGGATAATTATTGTTAGTTTCAATACTTCACCCTACTTTAGAATAATTATGGTAGTGAGGTGTGTGCTTGTAATAAACGATAAACAGCTTTCTTAGAATTTATACAGCTAAGAGCAGCTAGAAAAATACTTGGCTGCTCTTCCAAAATGTGTAATGAAGCAGAAAGGGGGGATATGGGGTTAAAATCTTTAAATGCAGGAGTGATAGGTCAATAATTTAGATGACGAGAGATATCCTAGATTACTAGACAGTGATTGAGAAGTAAAACCATATAGAGAGAGGTAGGGATAGGAAGACCTGGGGTTAATTAGAAAGAGCTGCTACTATGCTCTGAGGTAAAAAAGTGTTATATGTCGCAGTGATAGTGAGAGTGCAATGCCCTGTATGACTACTTATAACATTATCACCAATCTCGTGGTTGTTTTGCACTAGACTAGCCCATTACTTCTGAGCCAATGAAACTACAACACTTTCTGAGATAATATGTTTTGCCCCCCCCCCCCCCTTGAGTTGCAGTCCAAATAATCCAGTACCCTATGTGAAAGCCTCTCATTAAACGTCGTAAAGTGCTAACTGTAGTGCTTTGGTGTCTATAATTATAGCTTATTTGAGTCAACTGCACTCCCAAGTGTACAGGTTATGGGTGAGCAGAGACGTGAGTGAGCATAGAATATGATATGGATGAGTAGAGGAATAAGTGTATATTAATTGTTATGTACAACCTCAGGACAATGCAAACCTTGTGAATGTGCTGTAGTCTTTGGCTGTAGTGTGTCTCCTCTGAGCTATACATTCCTACGAACACACTTTACATGACCCTGTAGCTACTTGCTAGTGTCCATGTGTATACTAATTGAAACTGCACAGCAAATGGTGCAAATGTGTGATATGGATTAACTCAGAACACCACAATGTGCTCTTGGTTGAACAGTTTTCAAAATAACTTTTCAAAAAACTTTCGAAGAATCCATGCTGGTATGTGGGAACGGAATTGGAGCAGCAACATCAGCTGATGGAGAGAGAAGCTCCTATTCTTGTGTGGTAGCTGCCCCAACTACATTAATTAAATGATGCAGCATATTTGTGAGTCCCCCTACATGAGGTTATAGGCAACACCTCTTTAATTGTGGAGTAGCTGACAATCAGAGAACATTATTGAATGGTGGTGGTTGTGCACTTTCAATTTTCAAGAGTTCAGCTAGTCCGGCTACAGTAACCTGAAGTGCAAACAACAATTCAGAAGGAAGCAGAAAGGTCCAAACACAGTCAAGAAGATCACAATTTACAGTGAATTATTGAACCGGCGGGAAAAGCCGCAACTTCAACAGACGGTTATTAACTCTTTCTCAGCATTGTAGTTTGAATTTGCTTTTGTGTCAGTTCTGTAGTTGTATTGATTACAATTAGCTTCTCTTTAGGCTCTGTAATCTACTAGCTGTCTGTTATGTCACTATAATTTTTCAACTAAGTCCTGAGCTAAAACCATTTTCCAAGGAAGTACAAACTACGGTTTGAAAATTTGACCGTGATAAACCCACACAACTTATACTACTTTTCTATATTCGCTTACTTGCTCTATTTGTATAGCACAAATATACTGGTGTGAACAAGTGAAAGCATTAGTCTACCATTCCAGGAAAAGGAAAACTGACAGTGTAAGTAATGAAAATTATTGCTTATGATCTCATGTGGGATGACTCACACCATATGCCAAATCATAGTCACGCCACCGGGACTGCATGAAATTTTTAGTGCACGAGTGTGCCAGAAATTCTATACAGTCTGCAGGTAGCCCTAATTAAAATAATAATCTAATCATAATGAAGTTGTTGTAATATAATAGAATAATTATGGTAGTGAGGTGTGTGCATGTAATAAACGATAAACAGCTTTCTTAGAATTTATTCAGCTAAAAGCAGCTAAAAAATACTTGGCTGCTCTTCCAAAATGTGTAATGAAGCAGAAAGGGGGGATATGGGGTTAAAATCTTTAAATGCAGGAGTGATAGGTCAATAATTTAGATGATGAGAGATATCCTAGATTACTAGACAGTGAGTGAGAAGTAAAACCATATAGAGAGAGGTAGGGATAGGAAGACCTGGGGTTAATTAGAAAGAGCTACTACTATGCTCTGAGGTAAAAAAGTGTTATATGTCGCAGTGATAGTGAGAGTGCAATGCCCTGTATGACTACTTATAACATTATCACCAATCTCGTGGTTGTTTTGCACTAGACTAGCCCATTACTTCTGAGCCAATGAAACTACAACACTTTCTGAGATAATATGTTTTGCCCCCCCCCCCCCCTTGAGTTGCAGTCCAAATAATCCAGTACCCTATGTGAAAGCCTCTCATTAAACGTCGTAAAGTGCTAACTGTAGTGCTTTGGTGTCTATAATTATAGCTTATTTGAGTCAACTGCACTCCCAAGTGTACAGGTTATGGGTGAGCAGAGACGTGAGTGAGCATAGAATATGATATGGATGAGTAGAGGAATAAGTTGTTTATTAATTGTTATGTACAACCTCAGGACAATGCAAACCTTGTGAATGTGCTGTAGTCTTTGGCTGTAGTGTGTCTCCTCTGAGCTATACATTCCTACGAACACACTTTACATGACCCTGTAGCTACTTGCTAGTGTCCATGTGTATACTAATTGAAACTGCACAGCAAATGGTGCAAATGTGTGATATGGATTAACTCAGAACACCACAATGTGCTCTTGGTTGAACAGTTTTCAAAATAACTTTTCAAAAAAACTTTCAAAGAATCCATGCTGGTATGTGGGAACAGAATTGGAGCAGCAACATCAGCTGATGGAGAGAGAAGCTCCTATTCTTGTGTGGTAGCTGCCCCAACTACATTAATTAAATGATGCAGCATATTCGTGAGTCCCGAGGTTATAGGCAACACCTCTTTAATTGTGGAGTAGCTGACAATCAGAGAACATTATTGAATGGTGGTGGTTGTGCACTTTCAATTTTCAAGAGTTCAGCTAGTCCGGCTACAGTAACCTGAAGTGCAAACAACAATTCAGAAGGAAGCAGAAAGGTCCAAACACAGTCAAGAAGATCACAATTTACAGTGAATTATTAAACCGGCGGAAAAAGCCGCAACTTTAACAGATGGTTATTAACTTTTTCTCAGCATTGTTGTATGAATTTGCTTGTCAGTTCTGTAGTTGTATTGATTACAATTAGCTTCTCATTAGGCTCTGTAATCTACTAGCTGTCTGTTATGTCACTATGATTTTTCAACTAAGTCCTGAGCTAAAACCATTTTCCAAGGAAGTACAAACTATGGTTTGAAAATTTGACCGTGATAAATCCACACAACTTATACTACTTTTCTATATTAGCTTACTTGCTCTATTTGTATAGCACAAATATACTGGCATGAACTAGTGAAAGCATTAGTCTACCATTCCAGGAAAAGGAAAACTGACAGTGTATGTAATGAAAATTATTGCTTATGATCTCATGTGGGATGACTCACACCATATGCCAAATCATAGTCACGCCACCAGGACTGCATGAAATTTGAAGTGCACGAGTGTGCCAGTAATTCTATACAGTCTGCAGGTAGCCCTAATTAAAATAATAATCTAATCATAATAATGTTGTTGTAATATACGTATGACTAAAATTTCATGTAGTAGTAATGTCTGAAAACTTTGAGCTTGTAAAATATGTTATAGGTCTACTTGTATTTTGAAGAGGGCAAGTTGTAAAAGCACTCTTGATCTATGGTGGATACGAAATAATTGATTCAGGTATCAAGGTCGGCATACAACCAATTCTGTTCCCACATACCAGCATGGATTCTTTGAAAGTAGTAATGTCTGAAAACTTTGAGCTTGTAAAATATGTTATAGGTCTACTTGTATTTTGAAGAGGGCAAGTTGTAAAAGCACTCTTGATCTATGGTGGATACGAAATAATTTATTCAGGTATCAAGGTCGGCATACAAGCAGGCAAATTTGCTGCAACAGCTTGAATCACTCCAACTTGTCTGAACATAGTAGTCCATAGCCTTAGCAATGCTGGTGTCGTCTTTGATGCTTTTGCTGTTCCATTCGATCGCTTAGTTCTAGTAAAAGGTGCATATGACATCCACAAGTATTTGTACAGGTGGGGAATCACTACAAAGTGATCAGTTGGAGAGGCTGATCAAGGATTCTAATAAGGAAAACAAGAGCTTCAGTTGAAGTAAGCATTTAAATCTGCAGATAGTGATGTGATTTTTATACATGTGCGTATACATCAAAGTTGTATCGATACTGTCGTATGTATTTAATTCTACTTTTAATGTGTGAATATGTCTATTATGGGTTGTTTACACTTAACTTATAGTTCCATCATTTTATCAATGTTTTAATCAGTTGGAGAGGAATTTTAATGAAATCAAGAGCTTCAGTTGAAGTAAGCATTTGAATCTGCAGATAGTGATGTGAGAATTGGGACAGGTAAGATTTTAAGGCTTTATTAAAACAAGTTATAAGAGTTTGTAGTGTTAATCTGGAATACTAGGAAGAATAAAGTACGTATACGGTAATCAAGACGTGGTTGCTCTTGCTCTTGTCCGTTGATTGGAGATCTTGGATCTTGGATGATTGGAGCCCCGCCTGCATATGTGGGTGCATGCATGGTCAGTGGCGTAAGCGCTATGGCAGTATATGTAATATATAAACCAGGAGGTGTATATCAGTGATATATCACCTGCTGTGGAGGAGGTTTTTGGGAATATATCGCTCGGGCCGCAGGCCCGAGGGGTATATTTCCAGAAACCTCCGAACACCAGCAGGTGGTATAGCAATAATATTCACCGATTGGACATCATATAGCTTTTGGACATATAGCTTTTCCGCTTGCAGAAAGAGAATGCATAACTGAAACAGTACTTGTGATAGAAGGTCAACTGTGACAATACTGCAACAGTGGGATGAAACCAAACAGGTGTTGTGCCTCACAAAATGTACTAACTTAACACTCTTATTCTTCTCTCACTCAGGTTCACCCACATTGGCCTAGTGGTAAGGGATTTCCTTATACTATATACCGGTATACGTAAGTCTCAAATCATTATTGTGGGTGTAGTCTAAACAATGCAAATTATGGCTGAGAAAGGTGCAAAAGTATACAGCAATAAGTTAATACGCGCAGATGCGATCAATAATCATATCCAGTTCTGATCGATCGAAACCAGGAAAACATGTAGTACAGTGAACCCCTCTATTGTGGAAACCTTGAGGAACTGGTTAAATGTCCTGTATAGAGAGGGGTCCTCACTTCAGGGGTAAATTTACATTAAGAAAGCATATTTGGGACATAGCAAAGTGTCCTTAATACAGAGGTGGCTATAATTCAGGGGTGTCCTTTAGGAGGGGTTCCACTGTATGTGCACATATATCCTCCGCGGATGCAGTTTTACCTGGGGCACAGCCAAGGGGTAAAACCGAGGATATTTTGGGTGCATACCCTCTGAGGGGGTGTGGTCTATCTGACTTATCCCACTACTGCGCATATGCGTAATTATCGTTAAGTAGCTGGAACTAAGGACGTACAGAAGTGTAGGATATGCGCCTATATATCCTTCTGCTCTCGTTCTATAAAACACTAGAGATGAGATAAATGCTTTCTGAAATTTTAAGACAAACACAGATTGATAATTTTGCCACTGTACAAGTCATCACACTTGGTGGCTTTGTTGTGACAGTGCTTTGTACCGCAATAGAAAATTGTGTTGGAGAATCCCTGAAAGAAGCTGTGAAATAACTGGTATTGTAACAGTGCACGACCTCCTGTGACTTCTGGCACAAATGGCAGAAGTGGTCCCAAGAACTGCCATGCTTGGGATGGTGTTTTCACCCACCAGTTCTTTGAGGCTGACCTATCTAAACTTTTACAGGCTCTTAAAAATTGAAAATAATCTACCGAGGTGCTTTTTGATATAGTCCTATTAGCTAGTGAGAAAAGGCAGTGTAGAGGCAGAAAAATCATAAATGGTAAAAGTAACTAGCTATGAGCTTCTTCAACAAGAAATTGTCCTTTTGCCTATGCTATACCATAGGACCAGCTTTAATTGCGATAATCTGTTTAATAAGCTACAAAAAAATAAAAACGCAATCATGAGTACGCACGCGAATTTATGCACACGCAAAGCACAATTATAAAATGTGCAATTATAACCAGTCCTACACTACCTTAACAGGAAAAGCCCACTGAACTAATAGGTGGGTGAGTAATTAATTAGGCTTTGAAGTTTCACTTTTGAAGGACGTTGTCACTTTTTCAGTCAAACCAAGTAGTGGTTTAACTGGTTTTGGTTAATACAGCTGCAGGCTCAGACAGACTCAGACTAACAGTGGGTATGCATGCAAGACAAGTAGTTCGGCAGTCATATGTGTGTAACTACCATAGAGCTATCTTTGACTGCTACTGGTACCGTTGAACTGCCAACACAGCATATGAATATACATGCACTAAAATAAATTACTCACCTATCCTTGGTAAATAGAGCAGTTTCCTTCGTCTAGTTTCTCTGTTACTACATCCTCTTGGCCCAAGATCAGTAGTCCAGTACACTGGCTGAGCAGCAGTGTGATGTCATCATCGCGTACCCCTGTGACGGAAATAACTAGTTTAAGTACATTCAAGTACATTTGGGAGGAGTTACAAAAGTAACAGATCATTTTAAAGGTACGTATCTGCACACTACTTGTTTGGTACAACAACAGCTACACTCAGGAGGATTGGATGTACAGATTTGATAGTACTCCAAAGATGACCAGTATGCCACTACAAAAAAAACACAGCTGGCTAAAAGACACATACTCAACCAGCACTAATAATAGTTTCGTAGTGGAGCTTCTGAGTGGAGAGGCAAGCTTTATTAACTCTTTACCAACCAATGACGCATATATGCATCATGAGCTCCCATAAGCCCATATGAATTATATGGGGGTTTAATACTAGCCGTTAATACTTTGTAAAGGCTTTATTGCTTATTTAAGCTGTTTCTTATGGTTGGTAAAGGGTTAATTAATGCCAGTAGATGATGGTAGGCCCACCTGTACGACTGCTCTAGCTAGATCATTGCCGTTCTTTTCTTATTATCGTAGGTGTTTTCATCCTATTATCTGACCAGCAAATGTTAACAATTATTACCAGCAACTGGGTTACCTTAATTACCATTCTCAAATGAAGTTATTCATGGGAGTTGGTCTGGCAAAGCCCTTTTCATATTCCTATACCTAGACAGGTTACTTTATTATCACACGGTCACGACAGTACTAGTGAACTAAGGCAGCTGAGCAGCTCACAAATTAGTCATATATATAATAAATTTCTCCAAAAAGACTCTGTAGTTTTGTAGTCCAATGGCTTTCCTTTGAAAAATAATCACTTGCATCTGCATGACATGTCTGAAAATGTTGAGCTACTAAAGTGTATTGGCGTGATAGATGGAGAAGTACACTGTCTATATTCTGTAGACACAGCTCAGCGGCTGTTCTAAACCTGTTCGCGACTGATACGAGTCACACGTTTTTCTCTGAAATCTCGTAGTGACTCGCATCTAGTCTCTACAACCTTACACAGTTCTGCTTGAGAGACACTCTTGCTATGCTGCATGCGTGCTGCGGTATGTCACTGAATATGGCACCACATCAGAACTAAACTTACATCAGTTTGCCAACTACATGCCCACTCCATCTTGTAACATTAAATTATATGCATGTCCCTTTTTGGTGCTTGCTAATCTGTTTACTGTTTCACACCTATGATGGGTAAGAATTAATTAGCTATACTGCTCTGTGTCCATCACATAAAAACTGCATGCCTATTGAAATTCACTGCATTGTTCCTACGTTTAACTATATTGCGTTAACTCGTTCCAGGCTCCCCCCATTGAAAGTGCACTGCAAGTGACAAAGCTGGGGAGTCTTGGGATTGCAGCTAATATATTACATGTATTGATTTACCAGCTTCTTGTTCCTGAAACAAATAGGCTTTTACCACATACCGGGGCTGGCCTGGTCAGTAGCTAGGCAGAAACATATCTATGGCAAGAGCATCTGGCTATAGTATTGAAATTTTGATTCAATCCCGCATATTCCCGCTGTCGGACTGAAGTGGACAGAGTTCCTGTAGAGTCGGAAAGTGGGGGCAGGCTGGTGTCATATAGGAATTTAAAATCCCTCCCATTAATTAAGCCTATGTTAGTAAGATTATACTGAGAAAGAATGAGACGTCAACTAAGGTGTGGTTGCCTATACCCTTGCAGGTATATAGATACCCTAAAATACCCCTTCAGAAATAGGTTATGTAAGCTATGCAGAGCAGAAACTGAAGACTGCCCACCAAGCACTGGCATGGCAGGGTAAGCCACCCATCACCAACACTTGCTGTCCTTCCAGTGACCCCAACCCCTTGCTGCTGCATTTATATGGTGATGTATACGCATGTAACAATCTATTCAACATACTAACTGTTTATAATATTGTTGTCAAATTAGGGTTCTATACACACAACCTCCCCTTCCCATCTAAATAATTAGGACAAAGAGGTCACTACATTTATGCAGAAGACCTCCCTTACGCTGAGGAGTTCCCGGCCCATCTCTACTGCACACACAACGCACCAAGTGCCCAGAGTCACGTACCTCGGATGCATCAGGCTCATGGGGGTGTGGAGCTAGGTGCGGCAATGGAACCAATCCCTGATGTCAAAGCAGATTGCTGTGAAGGAGCTGTTGCCGACAGTCATTGCAGGAGCAATCTGGGGGCATTCCTGCAGTGGTCAACAGGTGATGTTCCAGTGTGACATAATAACAGCCGTTACCGCTAGCCGGGAGTGAGATCTAATATAGGTGCTCCATGCCTCCTTTTCATAGAGGCCTACTTTCAATTTTAGTTTTCGCCTTAACACCTGCCCAGAGTGGATAATGAGTGTGCGGATGACCTCACCCGCAACCAGATACATGTAACTGCCTTCCAAGAGAAAGTCCCTGAAGCCAGCAGTTTACCTTCACCATAGATAATAGAGGACGTGCTCAATTATCTATGCTTTTGCCCATAACCTCTTCCCTACTGCAGTGGCTGCTCCACCCCCAGCTGGATTGGACATCAGCTGGCTGGACCCAGCTGTTTCTGTCGGAAAGGCATAGCAGATTCGACTCACAAGACTCACAAATCAGCTTTGCCTTGTTTTGGGCCATTTAGCTCATTGTAACAAACAGTGCACGTTACGTGCTCTATTATCTATGATTGTTCTGTTACGGTATAGTCTCCCCCTTCCCAGTATTGACTTTGTTATTATACATCCTCCTATCTTGCAACTCAACAACTCACCGCACAAACGGTTAAGACCTATCTCTCAGCAATCCGCTATATGCAGATCATTCTGGGCCACGGGAATTCTCCTCGTTACCCCGCCTACAATTTGTACAAATGGAAATTCAACGCACTCAAATACAGAGGGTCTCTACGCCACCAAGGGTCTGCCCCCCAATTACCCCTGCAGTACTGTCTCACATCAGAGAACACTGGTTAACAAATTCCTTGGATCCTGACATAATAATCCTATGCATGTTCAGCGGCCTACCTTTGTTTTATGGGTTGGTTTTTCGGTCAGGTGAGCTGTAGAGCTTTGACCCAACAACACTCCTCAGCTGGGGTGATATTGCAGTGGACAATCATGTGAACCCAGCTGCAATTCGGATTCATCTGAAGCGATTGAAATGTGACCACATTAAAAAAGGCATATATTAATATTTTCGTGGATAGTACTTACACCCCTATTTGCCCAGTGGCAGCTGTTGTAGCCAATATAACAGTTCGAGGCTCAGCTGACGGGCCATTCTTTGATTTGACCAAGCCAAAATTTGTTGCCAAGGTCTGTCAAGCCTAGCCTCGTACCCAGTCCCATCCCACCCAGTAAAGTCAAGCCCTGCAAGCAATAGGCCTCCACTTAGCAGGACAAGTTACCGTATTGGGGCAGCAACTGAGGATTCAATAATCCAGACATTAGGATGTTGGAGCAGTGCTGCCTTTACCTACATCTGTGCACCTAGAGAGAACCTGGCACATTTTTCGCTCACATTTGTCACGTAGGTTGGGGGGGTAAGAATGCAGGCACTCTCCCCTGAGCTGATATTGGGGGGCCCAGCTTGGGTCCCCCTCATCTTCACCCTCCAAACACTATAGGGCTGGAAGATACAAGCATCGGGCCATTCTGTTGATCCACCTACTTACTGGCCAACACAGAGGTGCCCAGACCTCCCGCTAGACTATTCCTGTAAGAGAATGCTAGCTGGTTCGGTTACTAGTCTAGCCCCTCCCTCTCCAATTTTCCCGGTGAGAGGGAGGGGCTAGCAGCTAGACTAACCACTATACTCTCGTCGTCATGGTCCACCCATCCCTATAGTCTCGCATAGAAGCGCGAGGGGCTGGCTACGCGAGGCTACCATCCCTTTATTACCCAGCCACTTTTCCAGACATAAGCTTATACTAATAGCCTACCAAACTCGCAGCGAGCACTTACCTTCGCTATAGAACTCTGTACGGGAGAGTTGGAAGCGCTCACTATTACAGCGAGCCTGCGCGTGCTTCGGCCTCTAGTCTTCCAGCCGCATTATTGTACGTGGCTGCAGGTGGCTGGGCTATTTTGTGTAGTGGGTGGGTATTGTGGGTGTGCCCGGTTCTGTTGACCTTTTTCTTCGCACGATTGTGTGGTTTTGAAGAAGTTAATAGAGTGAGCTAGCTACTCACAACTCACTTCGCTCAGTGATTGGTGCACGTTGCACCGCGACCAAAAATGGATTCCTATTGGGGTGACAGTGTTTGCAGCTCTCCTCGTATCTATCGAGAGATCAAACTCTCAGACAGGTTTCTCGTATGACAGGCAGGATCTATGGAATTTACCTACAGCAATGCGTCAGACTCCAATCGACATAATAACGCGAGATGTACAGAGGAATTCTAGCCTCAAGGAGCTCGAATTTAGCGATGTCTGGACTGCTACTCTTGACGGGACGTTTTCGAACAATGGTCTAACCCCCCGGTTTGTTGCCTCTACTGGTGGAACGGCTACCGTTCGCAATCACCTTGACCTCCTCAATTTCACCTGCACTGGGGACGCGAAAATGACCACGGTACGGGGCATCGCATAAACGGAGAAGAATTCGGACTGGAGTTCCACTTTGTGACCTTATTACAAGGAGAAGGCTCAGTAAACCTTAGTAACACAAGTCGCGGTGACCTTATTTCTGTCATAAGTGTGCTCGCAGAAGTGGATGACACTGCTGAAATTTTAGGAGTCTGGGAGAAACTCAACATCTCTGCGATTATCGGGGCTGGAAACAGTACTGCAGTAACTGGATTGAGTTATCCCTCAGTTTTGCCGGAGAATAGCGACTACTACTACTATCCAGGTTCTCAAAACGAGTCCACCTTGCTGTGAATTTGTACAGTGGTTTGTGTTGCAGAACAGGATCAAAGTGCCAAGACCTTTCTTGGAACAACTGCGAACAGTTCGGAACTTTAATGATGAGCCTATTACACTTAACAACAGAGATGCCCAGCCTCTCAATGGCCGTATTGTATCCGTTCTTCCCTCCTCATTAGCGCTTGATCTTGTCTTTATAAACGACACCCCACAAGTCAACGGCAGTGGTATTTTCCATGCTAAGTTTGCTACCAATACGCCTGGAACTGATATCTTTCTCACATGTCGTCTGGAAGGCCCTAGTGGCACTATCACGCAGGATTGTAAGCATGCATGCTGTATATATATATTATTACACGAGTGAGCGGGTAGCTGGAGAGGGTCACAGGAGCCTGTCAGTCAAGTTTAATGTCTAGTTATACGTGTACATGTAGTCAATTTGATTTCATGAGAACGATTGCAACAAAAGAGCAGATGTTGACTCCATTTAGTCTTGTAATGTATTATGTAGTCATTCTTGAGTTAATCCAATACTTTTTTGTAGCCTCATTTTCGAGGCATACAATTTTGAGAGGCACTACCTATTTACCTTCTCCTGTGGACAACCAACTTGCAAACATCTGTATATGAAAAGAGTGTTAATTACTTAATTATGTCTTTTATCATGTGTAGTCTTTGGCCTGACTGACAGTCACATGAGTTCCATGACATCCCTTGGAGCAAGGTAGAAGTGGAGAAGTCTACATCTTCAGAAACATAAGGTCTGGATCGTCAGCTATACTAAACATGTGAGTTCAAATACAGCACTGCACATAGTATGTAGCTTCTACACATAAAAAGGTTTTGACACTAAAAACCTGGGAGTGCATGTGCAGTCCTAATTGGTCTGTAAATCTAGTTACAAGAGCAACATCAGTTTACTAGACTGTGTAACACACGAATTCATTTTCTGCTGCGAATACAGGTCCTAGTCCAGTAACTTTGACAGCCTTAGATCCTGGAACCCATCGCGTTTAAGAATCAAACCAATCGGATGTGGTAGAGCTGGAGAGGGTCACAGTAGCATATCAGTCAAATTTAATGTCTAGTTATACCTGTACATGTAGTCAATTTGATTTTATGAGAACGATAGCAACAAAAGAGCAGATGTTGACTCCATTTAGTCTTGTAATGTATTATGTATTCATTCTTGAGTTAATCCAATACTTTTTTGGGTGGGGGGGGGGGGGGGGGGGGGGAGGGGGGGTGTTTGTCCAGGGCAATAGGCAAATAGCAGAACATGTGTAAACTGTTAGCTTTTGATTATGACAGCCTAACCTAGTTAGGAACCTGAGAGTCACTACCCATTTGCCTTCTCTTGTGGACAACCAACTTGCAAACCTCCCTATATGAATATATTATTGAACTGAGAGTTTTAAGAGTGTTAATTAATAATCATGTCTTTTATCATGTGCAGTCTTGACCTGACTGGCAGTTGCATGAGTTGGGTGCTCCATGACATCCCTTGGAGCAAGGTAGAAGTGGAGAAGTCTACATCTTCAGAAAAATAAGGTCAGAATGTCTTGCAAGCTAGGCTTTGTGGGGCTCATGCTTCTGGATGTGAGAAATATTCTAATGTGTGAAAGCAGTGAGACCACAGTCAATAGCTATGCTGTTGAAATAAGTATGCCAATGCATTTTCAGTACATGTAGAATCATCCAGCCAACTCACTAAACTGGGAGTAGCCAGTTAGGAAGATGGTATTTACTAGCATGACTTTCATTTATGGCTACAAAGAAAAGTTTGATTGCTGCCAACTGCATGCATTTTGTGGGCATTTATCAATAGAAAGGCCATTAGCCAGATGGTCCCAGCCTGTCTCTGCATGGTATATATATTGTGCTAAAGGTGAGTAAGGACAATTGTTTGTGGGTACAGTAAATTTATGACATAGAGTGCTACAACTGACTTGAAGCAAGCAAATTAGTTACAGGTAGCTAGGTGCTGAAGGATGGCTACTGGAGCAATTACGTCCAGTGTACACTTCAAAAAACTGAATTGTTACTGTCACGCTTTGGTTCGAAAAGATAATGTTTTCACTTGTTACATACTTATCGCACTTCTTAGTTAGGTTCTGTTTCTGTATTTCTACCATCCCTACATCTTTCCAACCACACCCACCACAATCGCATATATATATGTGAGATGTGAATAGTTGTAGTATAATTTGGGTAAAGTATAGATTGAGTGTTGTTGAGTGTGTTGTATGGTGGTTGATGTTGTGAGGAATCGCTCTGCTTAGTTTGTGCTTGTGAATGTGGGATTCGTGGAGTGAAGTGAATTTTATGGGAGTAGCTAGCGTTCCTATGAAGGTTTGGGTTGGCTGTAGTGTGGGGTGCTGTGTTTTATGATGTAGCTATGTAATGTTTGTGGATAAGGATGTAAGGGTGGTATATATATGATAGTGATGATTGTGGATGGTTGTGTGTGTTGAAGGAAGTATTGGGTGTGCATGTAAAGTACGGGGGCAAGGTACGGATTGTGGTGGGTGTGGTTGGAAAGATGTAGGGATGGTAGCTACGCATTGAGCTGTGATGTGTGGATTGTCTGTGCACGCATTGCGATGTGCATTGTTGCTTGTTTCATTGGTTTTTGGGGAAATGTTTTTTGGTGAAAGTCCATCCCTACATTACTTGTTTTTGCACTTTTTGGCAAAGTGCTTTTTCTGTAACTTGTTTTGGGCGTTTTTTTGGGAAGTGGTAACAAATGTGTATGTGTATAAATGTGTGCAGTAGATGGTATTGGAATGGAATGTGTTTGAGGATGTGTGTAGTATAGGTTTCGATTTGTACTCCAGTCAGCATTAGGAAGGCCTTCGCCTGCATGTGCATGGGGGGGGGGGGGGGGGGGGGGGTGAGGTCTCTTGTCAAGGTCAGCTATGTAACTGGTACGTGAGGCTGCCCATTTCTTGTCAAGGTCAACACTACTCCTAGCGCAGGAAGTTGCTCTAGCAGCTGCTTTTATACTTTGTCGGTTTTGAATGTACATTGTTTATTCTGGGCCCTCTTTCATAAATGTATAAACCTTGCTTTCATGCACGATCGAAGGTAGGCTTTAAATAGACCAACACGTGCTGGCAGGCAGTCATCTTACCATAAAATGGCCTGTAAGTGGCAAGTGTCCACTCGAGAGTGTTCCTTGTTACTACTAAACTGATTCGATTTCTTTGACAACGCTATGCCCGAAAGGCACTACCCGAGGGTCAATCATGCCCGTTCGTATTGGAATCTTTTTATCGCTTCACTCATTATCGTGCTAGTTTGACTGAATTAAGGATTATCTGACTAAGATGAAGATAGACCATTCGGCGGTTTTAACCACTTGCTGCTTTGGTACTTCAAAGATGTTCTTAAGCAGTGCTAACAGCCTGGTTAGTGATGACAACGCTCCAAAATAAGTGATACATAGGCTTCATATTAGTCCTAGACTATACCTACAGCAGAGTACTAAACATGTCATTTTAATGGGGAGGCCAGGGCCATCCCTACATATGGAATAGTACCGTACTCCATGATGTTGAACTGCAAATTATCACCAAGGACAATTATATGTATTGCAGTTTCTAGTGTCACAAAGACAAATAGCTGCCTGCATGCCTCCTCCAGTAGAGTAAGTGAGGGGGTGTCCGGATGGTAGGGGTTGCTCGGACACCAAGGCTTTTCCGCCTGTGCTCGTATTTAACAGCAAATGTATTTCGTTCGGTGGGCCTTTCTGTCTGCCCTTGTTATGTATTGTGAGCTACTGTTTCCTTGTGTATGTCCGGACAATTCCATGCACCCTTTGGACACCCCCTTACTTCAGTAGCTAGCTACCCTACTACTAAAATAATACTATCAGCCATGTGAGTCAGTGTATTGTAGCTAAATTTTCGGGTGACTTACAAAGTGATGAACCAGGAGATGCAGCTCAGGCCCGGACAGCTGGCACGATCAAAGGTAGGCGTTAAATAGACGAACACGCGACACCCACGCGAAAGGGGCGGTTACTAAATTCCGAAACCGAACGGAACAGAACAGTAGCCATTAAATGGCGTGGAACGGCAAGCGTCCACTCGAGAGTACTCGTGAATCACTGCTGAACCTGTTCGGTTTCTTTGAAAACGTTATGCTACGAGTGCAATACCCCGGGGAATATCTAGCTTGTTCGCGCTTGAATTATTGTGATTGCTTCTGCCATTATTGTGCTAGCCTGGCTGAAGAAACAAAGAAGAATTAGTCCATTACGCCCCGCCCCCCCAGTGTAGCGACTTGCCGGTCTAGTACTCCAGCGAAGCTTTCCAGAACCGCTAACAGTCTTGTTGCTGATGAAAACACTCGAGATGTCATGGTATGGGTCATAAAAGCCTATGACTATAATCAGAGGCGAGTTTTGAACGTATGATTTTGTACGCGTTATATGGGGCCGCCATTTTTTCCTGTGCCATCCCTACATATGGAGTACTACCGTACTCCATGATAAGCCAATATGAACACGTGTCCAGAGTCCGCATTTGCTCAGCCCCCATCGTATTCTAGTTGTGACTGAATTAAAAATGTGGACTCTATCGTCAGTAAATAAGAAATGTGATGAATAGAACCGTCCCTAGTTCACATATATTCATTTTTTAGGGGATTTCAATGTAACTGTTGGGTTTAGCAATCGCTTAACAGTATAAATCGCGAGAAAGAGACAGACTGAATCAAGTGACAGGTAACAAAGTAAATGCCAGCATACACAGTACCACCGTTGCAGTCTAGTGGGATATAAACCTTACAGTTGTACATATTCTACAGGTCGTGAAACATTAGTTAGCTCTAAGGGACTCATTTAACTACAGGTGATATGGGGCCATAGAACCAGGTGTAATCCTACTCCAATAATTGGAGCTTGCATAGTCTATGAATGTGACATCCAAGCTGGAGTGTGAGACATGTGCCATGCTGGTTGATGCTGTGAAGAATACAGGAAGGTTGCCAGTAGTTGTAATACACCTGGATACACTGCATGCATTCTTCCCATCAATGCCCTGTTTATTAGCTTGCTGGGTACGTATATAGCTTCTGGTAACGTCATGAATTGCCTGCATGACAATAGGAACGAGCATGTCATCAGTGACATTACTCCAATTATTTGAACTTTGAGGTTAGATCATCAAACTGGGTGGTTTCTTAATAAAAGTATCCTATGTTCTTTATCTATCTGATGGCCCATGGGATTTCTTGAACCACTAAGGCTGAGTAACTAAGACTTATAAGTGAGCAACAACAGCCAGAGCAATATACAGATGCTTAAAGTACGATTTTAGCTTTGAGATACACATGTACAGCTAGATTTTCATCATGAAACCATGTTTGTCAGCCTATCTAGATGTACAGCTTCTGGAAGCCTTCATGAATTCACTATATTCTGCACAGTAAGATCCAGCATGGCACGTGTCACACTACTTCAATAATTGGAGCATGGATGCCATATGCTTATAGTTGATGCATGTCACATCCAAACTCCACACCCAGATGCTGCATCCATTCTGCACAGTAGAGTAAAACTGTTGCAGTCCAGTGGGGTATATAAACCCTTACACGTTAGAAATTCTAGAGGTCATGAAACGTAAGAAACCACAGTGTATTTGTAAGGAACTCATTGATTTGCTGGACCATGAAACCAGGGATAATTAGCTATAAGTAGAGCTTATCAATGAATATCACATGCATACGCAGTGTACATCCATTGAAGTAAAGTGTTGTGTCACAGTTGTACCTACTGTGGAGAATACAGGAAGATTGCTAGAAGCTTTCCAAATCCTCACACCTACGTATATAAAACAAAGCCCGCCCTCTCCTAATTATTGAGTACACTAAAATCTTTAAAATCTTCCACCAACAGATTGTCTAAGTCTTCCATGAAAGTACTTCTAATAGTATCATACACAGGACACTCCCAGAGCACATGTACCATTCTTCCCCACATAACTTACACTGCCTATCATCATTTTTACTCCTGATATCTTCATTCAGACCATTAGTACCAGACCTAAACTTAACATCAATCGCGTTCCTGAGTTTAACTTTACTATGTAAGCCATCATTAAAGTCTTTATATTCTCTGTATCTCAATGCTTCATCTACTCTCTCTAAAAGCAAGGCTACATCATAATCTAGGATCCTTACCAAAGCTGTAGCACCCTTGGTGTTATGTCTGCAGGACTTGTATACAGTCTGGCCTGTAGTACTGTGTGGAAGAGATATACAGCTGGGTCCCGATTTTTTCGGGATTTCTTTACTCTCTCAGAAAGCTTTCTTCTCTTGAAGAGTTCACAATGTGAGTACTTAGTTTTCAGTTCTGTGTCTTTGGTGGTTTAATTACCCCGGTAGACTGATTCAGGCTAAGTTTGGGTGTAGCACGTTTCTCGTGTTTAGATGGGGGAGGGGCCTATAATGAGAGAGTAATTACAGTTGGAATTGGCTGGGTCCTACTGGCAAGTGCTACTAGCGGGTTTAGTGGCTACATAAAGCTTGCCTACTGCTCCTCTGCCAAGGGGGCTCCAGTAGTTCAATTGGTAAGAGCATCTGACTAGTATTCAGAAGGTCCTGGGTTCAATCCCCAGCTGGGTCCCGATTTTTTCGGGATTTCTTTACTCTCTCAGAAAGCTTTCATCTCTTGAAGAGTTCACAATGGTATTGTTGTGGTTACTGATATCAATGCTAGCTAGCCTTCCATATTACTTGTAGCAACATTGCATATATATGCTGAAAATCATGCATGCAGTACTGCTACTGTTCTGTGCAGATAATTATACTTACACTTGTGCTATTATGTGATCACAAAATCTGGTTTGTTTTCTTCATTGAAACTCATCAGTGATAATTATGATGAAAATGATGTCACTTGTCATTGTAATCTGATCCCACCCCTTTAATTGGGGTAAGTCATGGCTATATACCCTTACGTCATGCATGTACACAAATTCTAAATGGAGGTGGTTCCCGAAACATTCTCCAGTTACTATGTTGAGTCCCTTGATAGCAGACGATAGACTCAAAAATGTACGACATGTCAAGTATTGTAGTCCCAAAACACTACTTCGAGGTCTATACCTAGCCTCGTTCCCAGGCTCTACTGACCAGCTTTTTCCGCACGTAGTAAAATAAGCGGTCAGTAGAGCCCGGGAACGAGGCTAGTCTATACCTACATTCTCTGACATCTGCAATTCAGGTAGTCAACATATTCTTTGCAGTGAAGAGCTACATTATTTGTCATACACTCATGCACTTTAAAGTGCCTTTTGTTCAAAGCATGTACTTTCCAGTACTCGATTTTAGGTTGGCCCACTATGGCTCTCAGCCCTTCAAATTATCTCCAGATTACTTGTAGCAACATTGCATATATATGCTGAAACATGCATGCAGTACTGCTATTGTTCTATGCAAATATATTTACACTAGTGCTATTATGTATTCACAAAATCTGTTTTGTTTTAAAAACTTATTTCGTTGATAGTCATCAGTGATGTAATGAAAATGATGTCACTTATAGTAATCTGATACCACCCCTTTAATTGGGGTAAGTCATGGCTATATACCCTCACGTCATGTAGAATGTGAGAATATTTTAAAAGGAAAATCAGTTGTCAATCTCATACAATCATAGCATTGCTATTGCAAGAAGTGGTATGGCTCTCACAACGTTGTTTGCTCTTCTGAGTGTGTTGGTGATAGTTGAAGGAAGTATCACTCAATGGAATACTGGCTACAATGATAATTCACATTGTTCTGATACTTGGTTCTTCACAAGACAGTTCGACAATGGAAGCACTGCTTGTGAGTGTGGTAGTGATCTTGGAGAAGTAATAAGATGTGATGAAGCTTCTGGTCAGGTAAATGTATTTGAAATCTACTGTATGAGTTATGACAATGATAACGTATCTCTGGTAGTTGGGAAGTGCTACTTTGGTTCCCGTCATACATTTCACAATGAAAACTTATCTAAGTGGTATTCTCTGCCATCTGATCCTTCTCTATTAAATCAAAGATGTGATAGTTATGGTCGAACAGGGCAGCTGTGTGGCAAGTGGGTACGCACCACTAGTGTATTCATACAGTCTCAGTTGTGTAGAGTGTGCAGACTACGGCTATAACTGGATGAAGTATGTGGCAGCTGCATTTTGACCACTTACAGTATTCTTTCTTGTGGTGATCATTTTTCGAGTAAGTGTAACTGCAGGACTATTGGATGTTTTTATTTTATTCAGCCAGTTGATAACTTTTTCTGCTGCAATGCACCCACTTTATTTTAACCGTTGGAAACAACAGGCTGCTACCTTAGCTGTGTTCAGTTTAGTATCAATATATGGCATTTGGAATTTAGACTTCTTCCGCCTGCTGTATCCACCATTTTGTATGCACCCTAAGACAACCACACTCCATGTCTTAATTCTAGACTATGCCATAGCTGTCTACCCTCTTGTTCTAATTGTTACTTATATTTTGGTTGAGCTTCACGATCACAATTTTAGATTAATTGTATGGCTCTGGAAACCTTTTCATCGTTGTTTTGTTAGTTTTAGAAGAGAGTGGAATATTAAAAGCTCTTTGATAGATGCCTTCTGTACTTTTCTTTTGCTTTCATATTTCAAGTTTCTTAGTGTGTCATTTGATGTTTTGGTTCCTGTGGTACGCACCACCAGTGTATTCATACAGTCTCAGTTGTGTAGAGTGTGCAGACTACAGCTATAACTGGATGAAGTATGTGGCAGCTGCATTTTGACCACTTACAGTATTCTTTCTTGTGGTGATCATTTTTTGAGTAAGTGTAACTGCAGGACTATTGGATGTTTTTATTTTATTCAGCCAGTTGATAACTTTTTCTGCTGCAATGCACCCACTTTATTTTAACCGTTGGAAACAACAGGCTGCTACCTTAGCTGTGTTCAGTTTAGTATCAATATATGGCATTTGGAATTTAGACTTCTTCCGCCTGCTGTATCCACCATTTTGTATGCACCCTAAGACAACCACACTCCATGTCTTAATTCTAGACTATGCCATAGCTGTCTACCCTCTTGTTCTAATTGTTACTTATATTTTGGTTGAGCTTCACGATCACAATTTTAGATTAATTGTATGGCTCTGGAAACCTTTTCATCGTTGTTTTGTTAGTTTTAGAAGAGAGTGGAATATTAAAAGCTCTTTGATAGATGCCTTCTGTACTTTTCTTTTGCTTTCATATTTCAAGTTTCTTAGTGTGTCATTTGATGTTTTGGTTCCTGTGAGTATCTTCAATATTCATGAAGAGAGAAACGAAAAGTATTACCTCCTCTTTGATGGATCAGTGGTCCATACTTTGGCCCAGAACACCTCCCATTTGGCATACTGGCACTTGCAGTGCTTCTTGTGTTTAATATCCTTCCTTTGGTGATGTTGTGCCTGTATCCGTGTCGGTGCTTTCAGAGGTGTCCAAATTATTGCAGAATTCGAGGGGAAATACTTCATATATTTATGGATTCATTTCAGGGTTGCTACAAGAACCGGACAAATAATACTTGTGACTGTCGGTTGTTTTCAGCATTTAATACGAATTGCTTTGAGTGCAGTATATGGCATGTTTCCAAGTAATAGGTTCATGATACCATGCGCCATTTTCTTATTGCTTGTTTTACTATTTCTACTTGCTGTACTCCATCCTTATAAGTTCCCTGCTCATAATATTATCATCATATGTCTGCTTTTTATAGTATGCCTATTTGGTGTTTCAAGCACTGCTGATGTTATAGCATACAGTACAGATTCTTTTTTTGTACAACACAACATTAGGAAACTAACAGATTACATAACCACAATATTTTCTGTAATTCCACTCTTGTTTTTAATTACCCTAATGTTGTATAAATGCTTCAGTCATCGAAGATGCACTAAAATAATCTGTCAAAGGAGCTGTGCTTTAATGCCGTGTGGAGGTTGTAGTGCAGTGGCTCACTCAGGCTCAGAGGAATCACTGGCAGACAGGATCGTCAATGCAGAGCAGTATACAGCCCTCCTCTCTGAACCGTTCAATGAAAGTGAGGAGTCTGATGGTGGTATGCATAGCATTGAGTCAGATACTATCAAATTTTGATGCTGATATTGTATTTGTGTGGTACTAGGTTAATTGTTGAATTGTACGTACATTTACCATTAATTAATGATGTATTTACTTAAAATGAGCATTGAGCCAGACATTGATGATAAAATTGTTTTTGCTGTATTAAAGGGTTGTCAAGTTGTGTTTGAATTGTACAATTATATACCAATTGATATTCCCAAATTCAAGTGTGTAATGTACTGCGTAAAATCCCCATTTGAGGGGGTCATTGTTTTGGTCTCTTTTATATTTTCCAGACTTAAAATAAGTCAAATTGAGATATTATTTCGCCACATAGCCAAGTATCCTCATGCAAATCTTTGCCGTTGTAAAAAAATCTGTGTTATATTTATACAATTTGCCTGTTATCCTATTATATTGCTGTAGTTTTCATGTATGTAGTACTCACATACACAAACAGTGGACCATGAGCTTTAAAATACAAGAGTGGGCAGTAATGAGGATCTTTGAATCAACATTACTTTTCTTGGCCTTGATGCTAGGCTGGAGCGCCCCCTCCCCCAGTTGTACAAGTTAGTCTAGCTAGTTGGCAGCAATTGGAGTTTCCACAGTAAAACCCAAACTACGAAACAGTAATGAAGCACGCCATATTTGGATCAGGGAAATAATAAGGCAATAAAATGAGATGATTGCTGCTGCATGTAGCAGCTATTGTTGTTTTCTCTGCATTTTTCACTCATCCTGTGTAGTTGTTATTGAAACAGCAATTAATAATTCAGTTAAGAATCACCAGTCTTGACTACACTTTCGCTAAAATTGGAAATTAGCAGTATATAGTTAGAAGTTTGCTGGGTTACTAACTAGCTATTTTTTTTATTTAAACACCGTAGTTATCATAGCTCTTATGAATGTGGTAGTGTACTTGGAGGTGCAGTGTTGTGGTGATAATGATATCTATGTCTATGTATGAATGAGGATATTTTGGGTAAGCACTTATGATTTACCATGCTTTCGTAAGTTGATGCAGTTATATACAGAAGTGTGTTTCAAGCCACTCTGCATTAAGAAATTAAACCATGGCAAATGGTCAGTATGGAAGAGTAGGGGAGTCACCAAAATTCCATACTGCAAATAGAGATGAAGGTGAATGGTACACATTCGAATTAAGCATGACTCACACCTGAATCCAATACAGGCAGGGTTTCCAGAACCGTGCACACACCTATCCTAAAATTACGATTGTTAGTGTAGTGTAAACAACAACACATTTAGTGTACTTCATCACACAATTAATTAAATTGCTTTAAAGAAGCTTTACCAAGCAACTATGTATGTTAGGGAAACCAAGGCTGTTTTCCGTCAAATGAGCTTAATAAAAGGAAAATCAGTTGTCAATCTTTGTGTTGTGGTACCATGGCTCTAGTGATTGCTCTTCTCAGTGTGTTGGTGATAGTTGAAGGAAGTACTACCACTCAATGGCAGAACAAGCAAGTATATCACCACTCTATGAATACTAGTGGTAATGATACTTTAAACTGTTCTAATACTTGGTTCTTCACAAGGCAGTTTGATAATAGGAGCAGTGCTTGTGAGTGTGGTAGTGATCTTGGAGAAGTAATAATGTGATGAAGCGAATTCGAAATCAAACACTGCATAATTATAATAATGGATTCGTTTCAGGGTTGCTACAAGAATCGGACAAGTAATACTTGTGACTGTCGGTGGTTTTCAGTATTATATCTGATGACACGGATTACTTTTGTTGTATTATATGGAATACTTCCAAGTAACCATTTTGTGATACTGTGGATCATACTCCTTAACATCCTTCTTAATGGTAATGCCAATCCCAGCCTTCTCGACCTCATCTAACAGCTGATTGATAAACATGGGAAAGAGGATAGGCAACATTCTACAACCCTGTGCCACCCCCTGACCTATGTTGAATGCATTAGATATTTCTCCCTCGGATCCAGTAAAACAGCACTCTGTGTGTTGTCATACATATTCTTAGTGATTATCTCTCCACATTCTACCCCTAACACCAAGCTCCCATAACTTCAACCATAAACCATCATGCCGAACTTTGTCAAATGCTTTCTGAACATCAAGAAAAAAGTGTAAGTGCGCTTTCTTTCCCTCATTCTACCTTGTACAATTTCATTTAGAGTAAAGATGTTATCAACACAACTTCTTTTAAACTCTCTATATCCTGCCTGACCCTCATAAAGAGCCCTTTCTGATTCTAGTTGGCTTACTAACCGATTATTTAGAATCTTGCAAAACAGCTTTCCTACCACATTCAATAGTGTAATGCCTCTGTAATTACCCAGGTCCTCAGTATCACCTTTCTTATACGTACAAGCTAACAATTAACCCTTGTCTCCAATGTTTAGGAATACTCTCCTCTGTCCAAACTACCCCATACAAGACTTTCAACAGATTAGCCATCCCTTTGCCACCGTACTTAAAAAGTTCCCCAACTAGCCCATCATTACCTCCTGTTTTATTATTCTTTAGGCTTTTAGAACATTTTTTAATTTCTCCATAACTATTCCCTCTATCCAAAACCTTATCCTTCTGCAAAATAAATATTTCACTATACTCTGTCACTTTCTTTTCTATAAGCTCTTTCCAGCTATAATCAAACTGATCATCCAACAATCTGTACGCAACCTTTCATAATGCTCACGTAATACTTCCAAATTTCCCTCAGTACTGGTTACACATGAACCTGAACGATTCCTCAAAGAAGCAATACCCTTACGACTACCTTTTGAAGTCCTGCTAACAAATGCCCAAAACTCTTTCCTGTTTTCATGAAACCTTTATTAGCCTTTTCAATCACCTCATTCCAAATATCTAATTTTTTCTTACGTACCAATTCCTTGATTTCTGAATGTAATTTGTAATACTCTCCCCATTTATCTTCCCTGCCACTTCTAATCTCCTTATAAATCTGTCTTCTCAACCTAATCTTCTCTTTAATCTCACCATCCCACCACGCCGCTTTGCCACACACCATCACCCTTTCCACAATTTCTTTTGATGCTACCCTCTTGACTGTCTCTTCCCAATCCTGAACCACTGCCTTCACTAATTCTGAGTCTTCCATTTGCGTACCCTTCCTTGAAACCCATCTACTTCTACACTTATGGCTTCCTGATACTTCTGTCGCACTTCCTCATCCTGAAACCGTTTGATGCGCCATTTCATAATCACCCGCTTCTGTTGTTTAGTGGATTTTACAGTCCTACCCAATTCCATCCATACCAGAAAGAGATCCAATTTACCTACATCCACTGTATCTACCTGCACACTCCCTGAAACCTGCAACAAGTTGGAATCAGTAACTATAATCAATGATAGACTTTTGCTTCAGAGAAGGTCTAGCTCTAGTCCACTGTGGTTCCACAGTGAACTCACGGCCATTACAGACTACAAGCTCAACCTCATTTAAAAAGGAAATCAACCTGTTGCCGCTCACATTACATTTTCCTTCACCAAACATACCTATTACATCATCTAATTCTGGAGATCTTTCCACTCTAGCATTAAAATCACCTAGAAGCACAACCTGACCCCTCTCCTTCATACGAAGCACATGCTCAAACTAATTAAAAGGTGGAGGTCAGATCAGCCTGGGTGGTTTTTTTAAAAATCCCAAGAAGGGTTTCTGTCTGGAGGCCCACAGGATTTCTGAAGCACTAAGGCTCATAAACAAAGACTCACAAGTGAATAGCAATAATCAGACAGCTGCTTGAAATGAAGGATAACTAATTTTTTACTTAGGGCATACATCTAGATTTCCACCACGTTGCCAGTTTATCAGCCTATCCAGGAAAGCTTCTGGCAACATTCAGGTAGTGGCTGTATTCTCCACAGTAGGAACCAACATGACATGTGTCACACTACTCCAATAATTGGAGCATGGATGTCCCGTGCATGGTTGATGTATGTGACACATACGCTGCATCCATTCTGTACAAGTAGAGTGCCACTGTATATAGTTGTAGAAATTCTAGAGGTTGTGAAACTTAAGGCTCCACAGTACAGTTTTTAAGGGACTGCAGGTAATTTGGGGTAATAGGACCAGAACAACTATATTCCAATAATTGGAGCTTGGATATCACATGCATAGTCTATATTGAAGCTCCAAAATTGGAGTACAGTGACACTAGCCATGCCAATTCCTATTTTGAAGGATACAGGAAGATTATCAGAAACTATACGATCAGATATATATACTGCTTGCTTTCCACATGGTAGGAACCAGCATGATTTGCCTTGTGAATCACCTATCCTGGGTGTATAGCTTCTGGTAATCTTCATGAACTGCTTGCATGCATTCAGCACAGTAGGAACCAGCATACCATCAGTGACATTACTCCAATAATTTGAACTTTCAGTTTAGATCAACCTATGTAGGTGGTTTCTTAAAGGTGTGGTGTGTGGACGTGGTCAATGACATAAGCGCTACGGCAGCGACATGATTAGTATTATTATCAAGCCTCCATTGTATATACTGCAATGTACGTCAGGCCACTCTGCAATGTTCAGTGTGGGTGATTGTTTAGGTATTTGGCTGGAGTGGGTGTAATACTGGGGCACTCGCCTTTGCATGCATTCCATTGGTCTGATGTTTGCACCTCAGTCTTGTTGTTGTAACAATTGTTCAAAAGCTTTGATCCATGAGCACATACATGTAGGTATACTGTAGGCACGTGCAACTTTTTGCATGCTGTTTCATGTTAACTGGGGTCTATAGTGGAAGTGGGTAGTTGGCATTACTGCAGTAGTGTGCTTAATGCACAGGCTCTGGTGCATGTCTGGTCTATGCTTTTTGTATTGCAAACAACAAAAGCTACTGTGTAGAATGGATGCAGGATCTGGGTGTGTAGCTGAAGATTACCAGAAGCTATACGCCCAGGATCATAGCTGATTCACAAGCTACACAGCTACTATGTACGCAACTGTGACCTTAATTTGACATTAGTGTGGATCACCATCGATGATGGAGGGCTGTTAGCTTTGTTGCCAGCTGTCCTCAGCTTTTTATGAAGACATTAAGTAGTTTTGGCAGTAAAGATAGCACTAAAATCTTTATAAACTTTGATGGCCTAGTTCATGCTAGCAAAAATTACACTGGTCTCACAAACATTACTTCCCATTTTTCAGAAGCAAGACAGTCCCTCTCCTGTCCTTGCTGTCTTCAAAGCCTCACTGCATTGGGGCCGTAGTAGCTGCTTTGCCATCTCTCAAACTACCCCACCAGGGGACAGACTAGATACTGAAACTGTATAAGAGTTGCCACGCTACAACAGATGAGCAGTACTCAGAGGGAGAGAATAGGTGCTGAGATTGCAGAAAGAAAAGGTTGGGGGGGGGGGGGGGGGGTAGGCTGCAATATGACAGAGAGGGCCTCAGAGTGCGGTGGGTGTTGTTAGCCAGAGTGGAGCTGTATGCAGACCAGGCCTTACGTGCTGGTGCAGTGCAGTAACTAGCATTGATCAGATTTATTGAGCCAGTTTGCAGGCTGTTTTTCAGTGAGCTAATGCTTGAAATATGTTATGTCTTACAATGAACTTAATATTAGCTTTCACAGTCCACCATTAGTTATCAGATTTGTTTTCGTAGGATCTGTACCTAAGTCTTTTCTGACACTTCAGCTATGAGGATTTCGTTAATGGTGCGTGAGGACTACATTACATGGGCATTGAATGTGCTAATAATGGTTTATGGGATAGTCATGCACAGAAGGTAATAAATAATGGAAAAAAAAAGTGAATCAAATTACATGGGTTTTTAAGTATTACTAGTGGGTTTAGGTAATATTTAGATACCAGTTGGCAGTGCATTACGTGATATAGTAGCGCGCGAGGACAATTAAGTAACGGTCGAGGGCGGATAATGCACGAGCCGAAGGCGAGTGCATTATCCGCCCGAGACCATTACTTAATTGTCCTCGCGCGCTACTATATCACGTAATGCACTGCCAACTGGTATCTAAAGTATTTAGTTCACTCACTGACCTGAGACAGCCACGGTTCTGTTGGGCGTTATTTAGAAAAGTGTGCACTAATTTTGTTAATGCACACTTAAGTGTGCATTAAGCGATTTAACGTGCGGTCATGTGATCGAGTTTGAGACTTCTGATTCGTCGAAGGTCACGTGAGTAGCACTAATGGCTATATAAAGCCTGCCTACTGCTCCTCTGCCAAGGGGCTCCAGTAGCCCAGTGGTAAGAGGATCTTGACTATTGTTCAGAAGGTCCTGGGTTCAATCCCCAGCTGGGTCCTGTTTTGGGAGGAATTTCTTTACTCTCCCAGAAAGCTTATCATCTCAAAGAGTTTACAATGAGTCAGCAGAATATGATGTGAAAATTTAAGCAAGTACAAGTAGCACCATACACTGTAGTTGCTCCTGAGTATGAAATTAGTTCACTCCGGTGGTCGTCCAGTAATCCAGCTGCCATGTGTATTTCAATCGAACATGTGAGTCCTCGATCGCTGTCCATGAAAGACAGCTTGAGGGCAGGGCATAAGTGTACATACATGGTTAACTAGCACTGAACTCAAGATTCATTTCTCGTAGGTGCAAGACGGTTTCAGAAGAAGCCTGGATCAGCTGTGGCTCAGTATGTACAACAGCCAAGGCCTGCTTCATATCTCAAGTGGGACGGTAGGTAGAATATTGCATGTCAATGTAAACATCAAAGAGTGGGTAAAATGTAGGTCATGCACCCATTGGTGGTTGTGTATTAGCAACTGCTGTGCCTATTTAATAGTTAGCATGTTACTGTATTACACTGCTACCGGGTATTTTTGGGGAAAAATGTGGAAGGGGGCATTGCAATAATGTTACATAGTCATACTGTGCTGAATGGAGAGCTCGTTAATAGCCTGAACTTGCTGTGTGAGCCTCTCAGCTACCTTCATTTTGGCTTGCTATGATCCACATGAAAAAGAATGCTATCATTGTATGTCTCCAAGTTTGTGTCTCAGCAATGCAATGCATGACCAACAAGCAACTAAATGTATGCACTGTAAACTGCTACGTGTACTTACAAGACTACATATATTCATACTAAATCAGTTTGTTTCATCGTGTGACTGAAATGACCCCTTATTGATTAGGTCAACTTTAGCCTGCCTCGTACCCATTTGCGTTCAAGGATAATATTTTGCTGATGGATTTAGCTTGGGAGATAGATTACGAATACTTGCAACAGCGCAATTATTTAGGGGGTTACACATAATATTATGCCTCATTCCAAAGCTCCACTCCCCCATGTTAGGCATACATACTACATTCGCACTCCTCATTCTGCATGGATGGTGAATATTTGCATCCATGGGTTCTATACACACTGTGGAATACAGCACTCCAAGAAGCGCATGAGCCACTCATAAGCTACTGGTATTACTATAGCCTGGTTTCTGTGAATATGAACATATCTACTTGCTATTGTACTACAGTTCTTATGTGGTTGGATATTAATTGTCTTCACCATATCTGGTCCCTTAAAAGTTATTCCTGTACTAGAGCATATTTGCATTTATTGACACTACTGTAAACAGGCAACAATTTCCAATCAGATAGTGTTACATCTATAGCCTAGTAATCAAAGTAGCACTGTGCGGTAACGATTAGCCTGAGGGTACATGGTATAGCACGTGTAGCTACTGCATAATCTACAAAAGCAAGTGTTGCTACAGTTTCATTCAAATCAGCACTAGAATTGAATTACTTCCCCTTGGCTCTAACTGCCGGCGGCAGTCAGAGCCCAGGAGGTGTTGTGTCACTGTGCTGCTGGGGAATAAATTCTGTACAATTTTAAAGGACGACCGCAATAACATAGACCAAAAGCTAGTTGAAGCTCAGATTAATGTAGTAGAGTTTCCATTTATTATATACCCAAATCTTCCTTGCACAGAGAATTTTGTTTATTGTATTATAAAATGGACAATGTACCCGCAAATACTTCAAATGTTGAATCAGATGCTGTATTAAATCAACTAAGAAATTAACGTCTTTACCAGTAATTTACCGTAGAATCGGGAGTATAGCGACCTGTCACAGTCAATTTGGTCCACTTTCAAATTCGTTCCCCCCGGAACAAATTTTTCAGAAATATATGGCAACCCCCCCCCCCCCCGGCTTGCACATGCAAATTTGGATTGATTGCTTGCCACCTGTTTCAAGAAACGCAAGTCAGTGCCTGTCAGAGGTGTAGAAAAGATGCTCATGCTTATCTCGTATACATGTACTGTCTTTTGGATGGCTGCAATGGCGGAGAGTGACAGCAAAAAGAGAGACCAGATACTTGATTATGCAATTCCCTAATTAGCCCATCATTACCTCCTGTTTGTTATTTTTCTGTGAACTATCTTGGGTAGATATAGCAGTACTCCCAAATCCTAAAAAGGGTATTCTTAATTTTTTTCTACCTGTCTCTAAAATGCACTTGTGTTTGAATGGCCGCAGGGTTGTTCAAATGTGAACCCTATGGACAAAATGTGGTTAAGATTGTAGCAACAGTGTATCATGAAACCACATTACCATGTCTGTCGATTAAGCCTGCAAATTTGAGAATATGGAAAATACCTTGCCATGTTCCCTATTTTGTGTTTGGTCCAGCAAGCACCACAACTCATTGCCTCAATTGAATATTGCGTTTTATTGGCAAATGGCTGTGTTCAGTTCCTACTGCTGAGTGCATGGACACTCTCTAAATAAAGGACAAAGGCTGCCGTACCAAAGTGTCCGCTATTTGGAGAGTTGACTGTTGAGTCATTGAATGCTTATATTAAAGTTATTTTTAACATCATTTAAGCATGAATTTTACAAAACTCCCCAATAAAGGACACTCTCTGAATAAAGGACAAAAGCTGTCGTACCAAAGTGTACGCTATTTGTAGAGTTGACTGTACGAAACTTTATACTATATAAAACAAAAGCAGTTTCATACTCTCACTGAGAAAACATACACTTGCATAGAAAGCAACATAAAACCTCAACTAAAATTATAATGTCATTGCACTACATTAGTTACTACAATCTGTTGCTAGTCGATTTTGCCAGTCAAGTGCACTGTTACTTTCCTTTAGGTTCAAAATCTGATTTCAACTAACGGAGCCGTTCTTTGTATTGCTCAAGGTCCTTGATCATCTTCTCCAACTGACAGGCCTATTTAGAATTGGACCCCTGACCTGTACGATACTTGTAGATGTCATATGCACCTTTTACTATCACGAAGAGATCGAGTGGAACAGCAACAGCATCGAAAACGACACCTGCAACACTAAGGCCACCAGCGACTGTTCTCAGACCGGTCCAAGCAATCCGAGTTGTTGGAGCAAATCGACCAGCTTTAATGCCGATCCTGACGGCATCTATACCTGAATCAATCAGTTTGTATCCATCATAAAGTACTTTTATGACTCCGCCACCTACAAAATACAAGTGATAACAAAAGACTTATAAAATTTTACAAACTTAATTTTATCACTAGCTACTACATAACATCATGGTCATAATTATAACTACACAATGTCATGTATAATCTGTAAGAAAATGGCTATTGGTCCAGCAGTCCGGTGGTTGATTTTTGGGTTAGGGTTAGAGTTTTAGGGTCAATCAAATCTGTAACTTGCTACAGGCATGCTCCATGCCTTCATAATTCTGCAGACCCCTGCTTCAATGCCTTATACATAAATGTCATGGACTATATACAACAACTATTATCTCTCTCTCATTCTTCAATACATGTACATGTACTATACAATTCTTGGGGGGAGACATACTATTGCTGACACCTTAGATTCGTGATTTTAGACCGGTGTCAGAGTCGTCAGTGACTCCCCGGTAACGCACGCCTAAGGCTGTAATGACTCCCCGTTGGCAGATATGACTTCCCCCATACGGTACGCAGTACAAGTATATAGACTATCCTCGTCAGTATGATGTCATTATTGCATAATCCAGGAAATGAACCCAGTTTGATTGCTATCTGACACATGTTCTCCATGTTTTTGTCAGTAAAGCTGTAACAGTCACAATATAATCTTTTGATAAACGGCGCTAGCCCTCCGCGGCGTCACAGAATAACCGCACTAACTCTACTAACCTAGGCGGTGTAGTAAGCCTTCCTTTGCATGTGATACACTTGTCCAGTTCTCAGACCCTTCACCTTCGGGCCCAAAGCGTGACTGACTTCAGAGTTAATTTCTCTATTTTTCCCTCGCGATTCTGACACCTTGGTTGCCTTTGGAGGCAAAATCCTGTCGTCTCTTGAGTGATGTTCCAGAATGACTGAAAGACGCAACGAGGCCTCATCAGGAAAGCGCTTGTCCCCGACAGGAAATACGCAACAGCAGGCTGCTAAACGCCTAGTCTCGTGAACTAGCCCACTTAATTTCCGCAGTGCCGATCGCTCAATTAGTATGCGGCCGAAAGCGATCGGTGCTGAGGATCAAAGTAGGCTGGCTCGCGAGACTACTAAACGCCCACCACGACGAAGAGCAGATGGTAAAGTACCCCACCGCCCTCGCGGAGACAGTTGGTATTCACTAGTTTGTTTGTAGCTCATTCTTTACGGCTGCCTACCACGTTTTCGCCATCTAGGCAACAAAACACTATCTTCATTTGCTGTAGTTTGGCCTACAAACCTCCAAAAGCTGCTATACATAGCGCGAGGCTATCCTATACACTGCAGTTGATAGTAACATTTTGCGTGCATCGTTTCCCCCTCCCTTTTAGGTCACGCGGAACTTCATCAATCACCGCTAGGATACGCAGCTTGTCGGACCTCCTCTGGGACAAAACGAATTGCTTAACCCCGCTTGCGTATACGCGCGTGGGGTAAAAAAGTCTATCACTATTTTGACTACTAGGGACGGCCGGACAGGACCAAGGTCAGTGTATGTTGAAAGTATACATATTACCACTCACTTCTCGAAATCAATCCATAAATCCGATCTTTGAAAGCTGGATACTTGCGATTCAGCTGTGAAATAGCTGTGGCCAAATCCTTACTTGTTTCACAAACAGTAGAGGACAATTCTTTGTCACGTTTGATCACCCTTTCGGCTGTCTTCATCTGCGATTTAGATACAAGCCAGTCACCGATGTAAGCACCTCTCTGTCACACCGCCACCTGGCAGCTGCAACAATTGATCCCGCAATGGTGAGGCCTAGGCTTGCACCAAACGTTACGAAGCTCAACCCAAAGCCAATGATGGCCATGGTACTACCCGCAACAGCAGCAGATGCACCACTTACTTTTGCTATGGTGCGATATGGTAACTTTCTTCAATTGTCTTTTGAATATCTCTCAGGGTGGCGAGAGTTCCTGCTCGGCTATCCTCCCATTTGGCAATGTCTTTTGATAGTTTCTCTGCTATTTTAGTAGCACTATGAAACCTATCGTCCTTTATTAGATCAGACATGGCCACTACTAAACTTTATAGCCGTAGCTTATATATTTTTAGCCTGACTTGCATGCAAACTGGTCGATTTATAGGGCCTAGTAAATCACAATTTGCTTTGCCACAAGAGCCAGTGCGCCTTTTATTACACAGCTACTACATTATGTATATAAGATGACTACAATTGACAATGAATTTTACAAAGACAAAGGGTGAATAAAGTAATTTTATTGCCACTGATGTCATGTCTGTTGTGCTATTTATAGAACACATCATCACTCTGAGACAAGGAAACTGTGTTTTCTCAGGAGTAAACTTAAGTGTTAGGCTGTTAGCTGTTCTAATTTCTTACCCTGATGCTGTTGGTGTTACCACCCCCTCTCATGAGCTCCATGGATTCACTTGTTAGGCTACTAGTATAATAACTACGCTAAGTCCAGCCAAGTGAGACTAGGGAAATCATATGAATAGGGTGTCTGATATCTGTGCATTCATTTAGCCCTAACCCGTACTAGTTCACCCCATTTTAATCCCATAACCAGTACCCCTAACCATATTTAAATGTTGCAAGCAGAATGGATTCCAATGCCATCTACATTCTATTTCATGTGTATACCTTTACTTCAGTTGGTGTTCTCTTAATAATAGATTCCTGTTGGGGTTAGGTGAACAGGTAAAGTTGAGATGATGTTAAAGCAGCTACTAATGGAGAATAAAGAATAAGAAAGCTCATGTGGGAGTGACAGTGAAAGTGTAGTGCACTGTATGACTTCATTCATAACAGTAACAATGCCACCACTCAATCTCGTGTTAGAGTCTGTTGTTTTTCGACCTCAGGCAGACTCTACATCAAGTTGAGTCTGCATGAGGTAGAAAACTAGATCCACAAACCACCAAGTCCATATTCACATGAAGTTGTGTTTAAGAGTGTTTAAGAAGAGGCTTTCCTCTATGCTGAAGCAGTTTTTTGAGGGGCGTGTACTTACGTAAGAGGTTGGGCTTGTTAGCTGTGGTATATTTAAAAGGTTAAAAAGTATATTTCTGACAAATGCCAGTAAAGGAAGTCCCAAGCTAGAGCTAAATCTTGACTGGTCAAGATGATGCATGGATACCGATTGCCGTGAAGAATCCAGGGTGCTTGCTACCCTTAATGATAGTGGCCTAAACCACAAAAGGTTAATCGTTCACAAGGTTACTATAAAGGATGACCTCATGGGGTAGCTCACAAATAATAGCTTCATAAATTTGCAGTACGAACACATGACAGCTATACGGACTTCCCTTTTGTCAGTCGTGCACTGTTGCTGTTCACATGTCAAACCCGTGATAAAACCCGCTGTTGCTGCAAAGCCCTGTATGATTACATTCAGACTGTTAGATAGTGAATGAAATTAGCAGTTTCACAGCCACTGATGCCATGGCTATTGTGCTGTTTAAAAGAACACATTGGTCACTCTGAGATGAAGAAACTTTGTGGAGCATTCTCAAGAAACAACGGAAGTGTTAGTATAGTTGCTTTAGCTAGTCTAAGACACCAAATAGGAGATGAAACCATATATTTGATTCTCAGTTAATTCATTCATACAAGTCATGTATTTCTTGGTTATATCTATATAGGTCTTTTCTGTTTTCTATTTTCACTTGAAGCAGACGATCATGCAAAACATCCAGGAATAGCGAATGCAATACGTATAATTATCCATCTTGCCACTGTACTGATGTATTGACAGGTATAGATTATTTAATTATTAATTACCTTCTGTACATGGCTAACCATTCAGTTACAATAACTAGTACCTTGCATGTAGTACGTACCTGTACCTGTAACTGCCTCTTTAGATATGTACTTTGAACTTTTGAATTATGAAAAGTCATTTTACGTAAATGATGAGAAATCCTGTATATATCTCTTCCCTGACATGACTTACATTTTAATTAACAGGCAAGTCATACGGAGCTAATTGAGTTACACGAGAGAAAATGGCAATACAATCCCTACTCCCTACTTACAAGAACATGAACCCACTACATGTTTTAGAAGAGCAGCCAAACTAGCTAAATGGATTCCAATATTCCAAAGAAGAGGTCTACTTTTAATTTTATAATTTGTTCTGCAGTAGATTCCTGTGGAAGGAGGGAGGGGGTAGGTGATCAGATACAGTAAACTTTAGAGCAGCTACTAATACTCTGAAGAAGAATGAGGCAAAATAGATACTCTGTCTTTCTTGTGTTGCAGTCCAGTTGATCCAGTACCCTATGTGAAAGCCTCTCATTAATCATCGTAAAATGCTAACCGTAGTACTTTGTGTCTTATTTTTGCTAGTGTCAATGTGATGCTATACTTAAACTGTAGTGGCTACCATTACTGTATATACTAACTGAAACTGCACAGCAAATTGTGCAAAGGTGTGATATGGATTCGCCCTTAGAATTGTTTTTCAGAGCACCACAATGGGTTAGTTATGAATAGAGTATGTCATAAGATTACAAGTTCAGCAGCTTCCTGTGGGGTAGAGCTATACCTTCCATCTGTACAATCAAAATATCTCTACAGCAAAAGCTGTAGAAAGAACACACCTCCTGTGAATTGTTCTTAAGGATAAACCTATCGCCTCGGGTAAACCGTCTAGCGGAGTATATCTGCGTTTATACTCCTCGTAGACGTGGTATATCCGGCTTATACAACATTTGACCAATCAGTGGAATAGGTACCTAGAAACGCTGGGCTAGCATTCCCAGAGGCAGCAGTTATTTACGATGTCATAATACATGAAAACATAAAAGTAGTATAATAAAACATGAAAACATAAACGTGTCATATGATCCTTTATACTCCGCTTCTGCTCCAATCAAACACCTTGGATGTGATGTAATGTGGTATAAAGCACAAATATACTGGCATGATCTAGGTATAGCTTAGAGCTTGGGCGGCTATGTTCTAACTAGGCCGAGGCGAAGCCGAGGTCTAGTTAAAACATAAAGCTGCCCATGCTCTGAGCCATTTAGTATATGCACATCTTCAGCTTCTTATGCTCTATGGGATTCTTACTATACTCTATAAATTATTCCATACACTTGTTACTATAGAAACATGAACTAGTGAAAGCATTAGTCTACAATTCCAGGAAAAGGAAAACTGACTGTGTAAGTAATGAAAATTATAGCTTATGATCTCGTGGGGTGATTCACACCATCATATGCCATATCATAGTCATGCCACCAGGACTGCATGAAATTTTTAGTGCACGAGTGTGCCAGGAATTCTATACAGTCTGCAGGTAGCCCTAATTAAAATAATAATCTAATCATAATGAAGTTGTTGTAATATACGTATGACTAAAATTTCATGTAGTAGTAATGTCTGAAAACTTTGAGCTTGTAAAATATGTTATAGGTCTACTTGTATTTTGAAGAGGGCAAGTTGTAAAAGCACTCTTGATCTATGGTGGATACAAAGTAATTGATTCAGGTATCAAGGTCGGCATACAAGCAGGCAAATTTGCTGCAACAGCTTGAATCACTCGAACTTGTCTGAACATAGTAGTCCATAGCCTTAGCAATGCTGGTGTCGTCTTTGATGCTTTTGCTGTTCCATTCGATCGCTTAGTTCTAGTAAAAGCTGCATATGACATCCACAAGTATTTTTACAGGTGAGGAATCACTACAAAGTGATCAGTTGGAGAGGCTGATCAAGGATTCTAATAAGGAAAACAAGAGCTTCAGTTGAAGTAAGCATTTAAATCTGCAGATAGTAATGTGATTTTTATACATGTGCGTATACATCAAAGTTGTATCGATACTGTCATATGTATTTGATTCTACTTTTAATGTGTGAATACGTGTAAATATGCTACTATGGGTTGTTTACACTTAACTTAGTTGCATCATTTTATCAATGTTTTAATGAGCTTATTGAGTAATTTTGCTACTGGTACGTACGTTTGACTTCCTATTCAGAAATCTCACACTAATAAAGTACTATACAGACAAATATTTCAATACTGTATAGAGGCACTGAATATTAATTGCTGTCCATTTTATCCCAGCACTATTGGCACATTTGAAAATTATTATCCATCTTGCAACTGTATTTTAGGTAGTCTTGTTCTCAAGCCTTCAACTAGCTTCTTTTTTTTGCAGTCCATTTTTTTGCACTGCAAAGCTGAATGAAAGCCTGGGACTGAGGCTCCATTTTAGGGTCATTAATTAATGGGTGTTTAGCAGAACGAAATCCTGAGAGGCAAAAGTTGCCTTTCTACGAACAATTCCATAGTAATATGCTACATTAACACAAAGTGTACATGGTATGCTTTTAGTAAGATTAGTGAACTGTGAAAAGTAAAGGCAAATACTGTATAAGAGGTTTGCACATGTAATATGCTTCAGGTTATATATTCTGTGGATACTTATGGGCATGGCTTGTGGTTTAAGTAAAAGGAACTTGGGTTAGGGATAGGATGTGGAGAGGTATTAAGAATATGTATTACATCACACAGAGTGCTGTATTATACTAGAGGGGGGGAATTCAAACCATTTAGTATATAGGACAGGGAGTAGCACAGGGTTGTATTACATACGTATGTCGCCTATCCTTTTTTTCCAATGAGTTGTTAGTAGGGGTTGAGGACAGGGAGTAGCACAGGGTTGTATTACATACGTATGTCGCCTATCCTTTTTTTCCAATGAGTTGTTAGTAGGGGTTGAGAAGGCTGGGATTGGCATTATTATTAAGAAAGATGTTAAGGTTGGCAGTCTAATCTTTGTTGATATGATTAGACTGCCAACCTTAACATCTTTTCTAATAATAATGCCAATCCCAGCCTTATCAACCCCAACTAACAACTATGGACTTACAAAAGTTGTTTAGTGTAGTACAGGAGTTTTGTAATAAATGGAGGTTGAATATCTAACGTAAGAAAAGAGTGCTGTTATGGTATTTCCTAAAGAGGTTAATACAGGTGCATGTACATGGAGGTGGGTGATAAAGACATTCCAGAGGTTGTAAGTTACTGTTACTTAAGCACTGATAATAGTTTATGGGATAATCATGTGCAGAAGGCAATTAATAGTGGAGAGAAAAACTTAATCAATTACATAGGTTTTTAGGTAATAGGATTATCAGTACAGTTGCAGGAAGGATAATTATTGTTAGTTTCAATACTTCACCCTACTTTAGAATAATTATGGTAGTGAGGTGTGTGCTTGTAATAAACGATAAACAGCTTTCTTAGAATTTATACAGCTAAGAGCAGCTAGAAAAATACTTGGCTGCTCTTCCAAAATGTGTAATGAAGCAGAAAGGGGGGATATGGGGTTAAAATCTTTAAATGCAGGAGGGATAGGTCAATAATTTAGATGATGAGAGATATGTATAGGTTATACGACGAGGGGGAGGTAGTTACTCGATTTATTCACCGAGTGCCGAAGGCACGAGGTGTATAAATCGCGTAACTACCAACCCCGAGGCGTATAACCGACTTGTACCATGGGCATAGCAACACTGTTCCGTAGCAACGCACTGCGTTACTATAAAAGTGTCAGTAGCTACGAAGCTTAGCGACAGTGGATTCTGCTGCAAATGTATACCGACAACTGCGGTTTGCCTACTGCCTTCAACCAGTTCCGCCGTTCTCGCTATTCTCAGTGAGTACCAGCATCAACTTCGTCCTATAACGGTTGTACCTAGCTATCGTTTCAACGAGAAGATACTCACCCGTGACCAACGGCGCTCCAGCGCTGCTTAGTCTCGTAGCGTTGCTAGTGTTGTACTCGTCTTAGCTCCGCCCTACGCTCCACCTACCGAATTGTTCGTTCGGACCCCACTCTTACGTCATTTGTGCATAAGTATTATGTGTCGTACTCTTGATTGTAAGTCATGCACGCTTGCTGCCTCATTTATGTCTGCATTATCATTATAATAATATGACTTCCACATTATACTGCTGGTCTATATTAAACAACATGAAAATAGCAGCCTTAAGTCATACCCTCAGGGCCAGGTGAATAAGAACCCAGACAGGTGAATAAGTGATTTATTGACCTGTGAGCAGTGAATGTGATTGGTCTGTTTAAACAACCATGGTACAACCTAGATTACTAGACAGTGAGTGAGAAGTAAAACCATATAGAGAGAGGTAGGGATAGGAAGACCTGGGGTTAATTAGAAAGAGCTGCTACTATGCTCTGAGGTAAAAAAGTGTTATATGTCGCAGTGATAGTTAGAGTGCAATGCCCTGTATGACTACTTATAACATTATCACCAATCTCGTGGTTGTTTTGCACTAGACTAGCCCATTACTTCTGAGCCAATGAAACTACAACACTTTCTGAGATAATATGTTTTGCCCCCCCCCCCCCTTGAGTTGCAGTCCAAATAATCCAGTACCCTATGTGAAAGCCTCTCATTAAACGTCGTAAAGTGCTAACTGTAGTGCTTTGGTGTCTATAATTATAGCTTATTTGAGTCAACTGCACTCCCAAGTGTACAGGTTATGGGTGAGCAGAGACATGAGTGAGCATAGAATATGATATGGATGAGTAGAGGAATAAGTGTATATTAATTGTTATGTACAACCTCAGGACAATGCAAACCTTGTGAATGTGCTGTAGTCTTTGGCTGTAGTGTGTCTCCTCTGAGCTATACATTCCTACGAACACACTTTACATGACCCTGTAGCTACTTGCTAGTGTCCATGTGTATACTAATTGAAACTGCACAGCAAATGGTGCAAATGTGTGATATGGATTAACTCAGAACACCACAATGTGCTCTTGGTTGAACAGTTTTCAAAATAACTTTTCAAAAAAACTTTCGAAGAATCCATGCTGGTATGTGGGAACGGAATTGGAGCAGCAACATCAGCTGATGGAGAGAGAAGCTCCTATTCTTGTGTGGTAGCTGCCCCAACTACATTAATTAAATGATGCAGCATATTCGTGAGTCCCCCTACATGAGGTTATAGGCAACACCTCTTTAATTGTGGAGTAGCTGACAATCAGAGAACATTATTGAATGGTGGTGGTTGTGCACTTTCAATTTTCAAGAGTTCAGCTAGTCCGGCTACAGTAACCTGAAGTGCAAACAACAATTCAGAAGGAAGCAGAAAGGTCCAAACACAGTCAAGAAGATCACAATTTACAGTGAATTATTAAACCGGCGGGAAAAGCCGCAACTTCAACAGATGGTTATTAACTTTTTCTCAGCATTGTTGTATGAATTTGCTTGTCAGTTCTGTAGTTGTATTGATTACAATTAGCTTCTCATTAGGCTCTGTAATCTACTAGCTGTCTGTTATGTCACTATGATTTTTCAACTAAGTCCTGAGCTAAAACCATTTTCCAAGGAAGTACAAACTATGGTTTGAAAATTTGACAGTGATAAATCCACACAACTTATACTACTTTTCTATATTAGCTTACTTGCTCTATTTGTATAGCACAAATATACTGGCATGAACTAGTGAAAGCATTAGTATACCATTCCAGGAAAAGGAAAACTGACAGTGTAAGTAATGAAAATTATTGCTTATGATCTCATGTGGGATGACTCACACCATATGCCAAATCATAGTCACACCACCAGGACTACATGAAATTTTAAGTGCACGAGTGTGCCAGGAATTCTATACAGTCTGCAGGTAGCCCTAATTAAAATAATAATCTAATCATAATGAAGTTGTTGTATGACTAAAATTTCATGTAGTAGTAATGTCTGAAAACTGTGAGTTTGTAAAATATGTTATAGGTCAACTTGTATTTTGAAGAGGGCAAGTTGTAAAAGCACTCTTGATCTATGGTGGATACAAAGTAATTGATTCAGGTATCAAGGTCGGCATACAAGCAGGCAAATTTGCTGCAACAGCTTGAATCACTCCAACTTGTCTGAACATAGTAGTCCATAGCCTTAGCAATGCTGGTGTCGTCTTTGATGCTTTTGCTGTTCCATTCGATCGCTTAGTTCTAGTAAAAGCTGCATATGACATCCACAAGTATTTGTACGGGTGGGGAATCACTACAAAGTGATCAGTTGGAGAGGCTGATCAAGGATTCTAATAAGGAAAACAAGAGCTTCAGTTGAGTAAGCATTTAAATCTGCAGATAGTGATGTGATTTTTATACATGTGCGTATGCATCAAAGTTGTATCGATACTGTCGTATGTATTTGATTCTACTTTTAATGTGTGAATACGTGTAAATATGCTACTATGGGTTGTTTACACTTAACTTAGTTGCATCATTTTATCAATGTTTTAATGAGCTTATTGAGTAATTTTGCTACTGGTACGTACGTTTGACTTCCTATTCAGAAATCTCACACTAATAAAGTACTATGCAGACAAATATTTCAATACTGTATAGAGGCACTGAATATTAATTGCTGTCCATTTTATCCCAGCACTATTGGCACATTTGAAAATTATTATCCATCTTGCCACTGTATTTTAGGTAATCTCGTTCCCAAGCCTTCTATTAGCTTCTTTTTTTTTGCAGTCCATTTTTTTGCACTGCAAAGCTGAATGAAAGCCTGGGACTGAGGCTCCATTTTAGGGTCATTAATTAATGGGTGTTTAGTAGAACTAAATCCTGAGAGGCAAGTTGCCTTTCTACGAACAATTCCATAGTAATATGCTACATTAACACAAAGTGTACATGGTATGCTTTTAGTAAGATTAGTGAACAGTGAAAAGTAAAGGCAAATACTGTATAAGAGGTTTGCGCATGTAATATGCTTCAGGTTATATATTCTGTGGATACTTATGGGCAAGGCTTGTGGTTTAAATAAAAGGAACTTGGGTTAGGGATAGGATGTGGAGAGTTATTAAGAATATGTATTACATCACACAGAGTGCTGTTTTATACTAGAGGGGGGAAATTCAAACCATTTAGTATATAGGACAGGGAGTAGCACAGGGTTGTATTACATACGTATGTCGCCTATCCTTTTTTTCCAATGAGTTGTTAGTAGGGGTTGAGGACAGGGAGTAGCACAGGGTTGTATTACATACGTATGTCGCCTATCCTTTTTTTCCAATGAGTTGTTAGTAGGGGTTGAGAAGGCTGGGATTGGCATTATTATTAAGAAAGATGTTAAGGTTGGCAGTCTAATCTTTGTTGATATGATTAGACTGCCAACCTTAACATCTTTTCTAATAATAATGCCAATCCCAGCCTTCTCAACCCCAACTAACAGCTATGGACTTACAAAAGTTGTTTAGTGTAGTACAGGAGTTTTGTAATAAATGGAGGTTGAAAATCTAACGTAAGAAAAGAGTGCTGTTATGGTATTTTCTAAAGAGGTTAATACAGGTGCATGTACATGGAAGTGGGTGATAAAGACATTCCAGAGGTTGTAAGTTACTGTTACTTAAGCACAGATAATAGTTCATGGGATAATCATGTGCAGAAGGCAATTAATAGTGGAGAGAAAAACTTAATCAATTACATAGGTTTTTAGGTAATAGGATTATCAGTACAGTTGCAGGAAGGATAATTATTGTTAGTTTCAATACTTCACCCTACTTTAGAATAATTATGGTAGTGAGGTGTGTGCTTGTAATAAACGATAAACAGCTTTCTTAGAATTTATACAGCTAAGAGCAGCTAGAAAAATACTTGGCTGCTCTTCCAAAATGTGTAATGAAGCAGAAAGGGGGGATATGGGGTTAAAATCTTTAAATGCAGGAGTGATAGGTCAATAATTTAGATGACGAGAGATATCCTAGATTACTAGACAGTGATTGAGAAGTAAAACCATATAGAGAGAGGTAGGGATAGGAAGACCTGGGGTTAATTAGAAAGAGCTGCTACTATGCTCTGAGGTAAAAAAGTGTTATATGTCGCAGTGATAGTGAGAGTGCAATGCCCTGTATGACTACTTATAACATTATCACCAATCTCGTGGTTGTTTTGCACTAGACTAGCCCATTACTTCTGAGCCAATGAAACTACAACACTTTCTGAGATAATATGTTTTGCCCCCCCCCCCCCCCCTTGAGTTGCAGTCCAAATAATCCAGTACCCTATGTGAAAGCCTCTCATTAAACGTCGTAAAGTGCTAACTGTAGTGCTTTGGTGTCTATAATTATAGCTTATTTGAGTCAACTGCACTCCCAAGTGTACAGGTTATGGGTGAGCAGAGACGTGAGTGAGCATAGAATATGATATGGATGAGTAGAGGAATAAGTGTATATTAATTGTTATGTACAACCTCAGGACAATGCAAACCTTGTGAATGTGCTGTAGTCTTTGGCTGTAGTGTGTCTCCTCTGAGCTATACATTCCTACGAACACACTTTACATGACCCTGTAGCTACTTGCTAGTGTCCATGTGTATACTAATTGAAACTGCACAGCAAATGGTGCAAATGTGTGATATGGATTAACTCAGAACACCACAATGTGCTCTTGGTTGAACAGTTTTCAAAATAACTTTTCAAAAAACTTTCGAAGAATCCATGCTGGTATGTGGGAACGGAATTGGAGCAGCAACATCAGCTGATGGAGAGAGAAGCTCCTATTCTTGTGTGGTAGCTGCCCCAACTACATTAATTAAATGATGCAGCATATTTGTGAGTCCCCCTACATGAGGTTATAGGCAACACCTCTTTAATTGTGGAGTAGCTGACAATCAGAGAACATTATTGAATGGTGGTGGTTGTGCACTTTCAATTTTCAAGAGTTCAGCTAGTCCGGCTACAGTAACCTGAAGTGCAAACAACAATTCAGAAGGAAGCAGAAAGGTCCAAACACAGTCAAGAAGATCACAATTTACAGTGAATTATTGAACCGGCGGGAAAAGCCGCAACTTCAACAGACGGTTATTAACTCTTTCTCAGCATTGTAGTATGAATTTGCTTTTGTGTCAGTTCTGTAGTTGTATTGATTACAATTAGCTTCTCTTTAGGCTCTGTAATCTACTAGCTGTCTGTTATGTCACTATAATTTTTCAACTAAGTCCTGAGCTAAAACCATTTTCCAAGGAAGTACAAACTACGGTTTGAAAATTTGACCGTGATAAACCCACACAACTTATACTACTTTTCTATATTCGCTTACTTGCTCTATTTGTATAGCACAAATATACTGGTGTGAACAAGTGAAAGCATTAGTCTACCATTCCAGGAAAAGGAAAACTGACAGTGTAAGTAATGTAAATTATTGCTTATGATCTCATGTGGGATGACTCACACCATATGCCAAATCATAGTCACGCCACCGGGACTGCATGAAATTTTTAGTGCACGAGTGTGCCAGAAATTCTATACAGTCTGCAGGTAGCCCTAATTAAAATAATAATCTAATCATAATGAAGTTGTTGTAATATAATAGAATAATTATGGTAGTGAGGTGTGTGCATGTAATAAACGATAAACAGCTTTCTTAGAATTTATTCAGCTAAGAGCAGCTAAAAAATACTTGGCTGCTCTTCCAAAATGTGTAATGAAGCAGAAAGGGGGGATATGGGGTTAAAATCTTTAAATGCAGGAGTGCTAGGTCAATAATTTAGATGATGAGAGATATCCTAGATTACTAGACAGTGAGTGAGAAGTAAAACCATATAGAGAGAGGTAGGGATAGGAAGACCTGGGGTTAATTAGAAAGAGCTACTACTATGCTCTGAGGTAAAAAAGTGTTATATGTCGCAGTGATAGTGAGAGTGCAATGCCCTGTATGACTACTTATAACATTATCACCAATCTCGTGGTTGTTTTGCACTAGACTAGCCCATTACTTCTGAGCCAATGAAGCTACAACACTTTCTGAGATAATATGTTTTGCCCCCCCCCCCCCCCTTGAGTTGCAGTCCAAATAATCCAGTACCCTATGTGAAAGCCTCTCATTAAACGTCGTAAAGTGCTAACTGTAGTGCTTTGGTGTCTATAATTATAGCTTATTTGAGTCAACTGCACTCCCAAGTGTACAGGTTATGGGTGAGCAGAGACGTGAGTGAGCATAGAATATGATATGGATGAGTAGAGGAATAAGTGTATATTAATTGTTATGTACAACCTCAGGACAATGCAAACCTTGTGAATGTGCTGTAGTCTTTGGCTGTAGTGTGTCTCCTCTGAGCTATACATTCCTACGAACACACTTTACATGACCCTGTAGCTACTTGCTAGTGTCCATGTGTATACTAATTGAAACTGCACAGCAAATGGTGCAAATGTGTGATATGGATTAACTCAGAACACCACAATGTGCTCTTGGTTGAACAGTTTTCAAAATAACTTTTCAAAAAAACTTTCAAAGAATCCATGCTGGTATGTGGGAACAGAATTGGAGCAGCAACATCAGCTGATGGAGAGAGAAGCTCCTATTCTTGTGTGGTAGCTGCCCCAACTACATTAATTAAATGATGCAGCATATTCGTGAGTCCCGAGGTTATAGGCAACACCTCTTTAATTGTGGAGTAGCTGACAATCAGAGAACATTATTGAATGGTGGTGGTTGTGCACTTTCAATTTTCAAGAGTTCAGCTAGTCCGGCTACAGTAACCTGAAGTGCAAACAACAATTCAGAAGGAAGCAGAAAGGTCCAAACACAGTCAAGAAGATCACAATTTACAGTGAATTATTAAACCGGCGGAAAAAGCCGCAACTTCAACAGATGGTTATTAACTTTTTCTCAGCATTGTTGTATGAATTTGCTTGTCAGTTCTGTAGTTGTATTGATTACAATTAGCTTCTCATTAGGCTCTGTAATCTACTAGCTGTCTGTTATGTCACTATGATTTTTCAACTAAGTCCTGAGCTAAAACCATTTTCCAAGGAAGTACAAACTATGGTTTGAAAATTTGACCGTGATAAATCCACACAACTTATACTACTTTTCTATATTAGCTTACTTGCTCTATTTGTATAGCACAAATATACTGGCATGAACTAGTGAAAGCATTAGTCTACCATTCCAGGAAAAGGAAAACTGACAGTGTATGTAATGAAAATTATTGCTTATGATCTCATGTGGGATGACTCACACCATATGCCAAATCATAGTCACGCCACCAGGACTGCATGAAATTTGAAGTGCACGAGTGTGCCAGGAATTCTATACAGTCTGCAGGTAGCCCTAATTAAAATAATAATCTAATCATAATAATGTTGTTGTAATATACGTATGACTAAAATTTCATGTAGTAGTAATGTCTGAAAACTTTGAGCTTGTAAAATATGTTATAGGTCTACTTGTATTTTGAAGAGGGCAAGTTGTAAAAGCACTCTTGATCTATGGTGGATACGAAATAATTGATTCAGGTATCAAGGTCGGCATACAACCAATTCTGTTCCCACATACCAGCATGGATTCTTTGAAAGTAGTAATGTCTGAAAACTTTGAGCTTGTAAAATATGTTATAGGTCTACTTGTATTTTGAAGAGGGCAAGTTGTAAAAGCACTCTTGATCTATGGTGGATACGAAATAATTTATTCAGGTATCAAGGTCGGCATACAAGCAGGCAAATTTGCTGCAACAGCTTGAATCACTCCAACTTGTCTGAACATAGTAGTCCATAGCCTTAGCAATGCTGGTGTCGTCTTTGATGCTTTTGCTGTTCCATTCGATCGCTTAGTTCTAGTAAAAGGTGCATATGACATCCACAAGTATTTGTACAGGTGGGGAATCACTACAAAGTGATCAGTTGGAGAGGCTGATCAAGGATTCTAATAAGGAAAACAAGAGCTTCAGTTGAAGTAAGCATTTAAATCTGCAGATAGTGATGTGATTTTTATACATGTGCGTATACATCAAAGTTGTATCGATACTGTCGTATGTATTTAATTCTACTTTTAATGTGTGAATATGTCTATTATGGGTTGTTTACACTTAACTTATAGTTCCATCATTTTATCAATGTTTTAATCAGTTGGAGAGGAATTTTAATGAAATCAAGAGCTTCAGTTGAAGTAAGCATTTGAATCTGCAGATAGTGATGTGAGAATTGGGACAGGTAAGATTTTAAGGCTTTATTAAAACAAGTTATAAGAGTTTGTAGTGTTAATCTGAAATACTAGGAAGAATAAAGTACGTATACGGTAATCAAGACGTGGTTGCTCTTGCTCTTGTCCGTTGATTGGAGATCTTGGATCTTGGATGATTGGAGCCCCGCCTGCATATGTGGGTGCATGCATGGTCAGTGGCGTAAGCGCTATGGCAGTATATGTAATATATAAACCAGGAGGTGTATATCAGTGATATATCACCTGCTGTGGAGGAGGTTTTTGGGAATATATCGCTCGGGCCGCAGGCCCGAGGGGTATATTTCCAGAAACCTCCGAACACCAGCAGGTGGTATAGCAATAATATTCACCGATTGGACATCATATAGCTTTTGGACATATAGCTTTTCCGCTTGCAGAAAGAGAATGCATAACTGAAACAGTACTTGTGATAGAAGGTCAACTGTGACAATACTGCAACAGTGGGATGAAACCAAACAGGTGCTGTGCCTCACAAAATGTACTAACTTAACACTCTTATTCTTCTCTCACTCAGGTTCACCCACATTGGCCTAGTGGTAAGGGATTTCCTTATACTATATACCGGTATACGTAAGTCTCAAATCATTGTTGTGGGTGTAGTCTAAACAATGCAAATTATGGCTGAGAAAGGTGCAAAAGTATACAGCAATAAGTTAATACGCGCAGATGCGATCAATAATCATATCCAGTTCTGATCGATCGAAACCAGGAAAACATGTAGTACAGTGAACCCCTCTATTGTGGAAACCTTGAGGAACTGGTTAAATGTCCTGTATAGAGAGGGGTCCTCACTTCAGGGGTAAATTTACATTAAGAAAGCATATTTGGGACATAGCAAAGTGTCCTTAATACAGAGGTGGCTATAATTCAGGGGTGTCCTTTAGGAGGGGTTCCACTGTATGTGCACATATATCCTCCGCGGATGCAGTTTTACCTGGGGCACAGCCAAGGGGTAAAACCGAGGATATTTTGGGTGCATACCCTCTGAGGGGGTGTGGTCTATCTGACTTATCCCACTACTGCGCATATGCGTAATTATCGTTAAGTAGCTGGAACTAAGGACGTACAGAAGTGTAGGATATGCGCCTATATATCCTTCTGCTCTCGTTCTATAAAACACTAGAGATGAGATAAATGCTTTCTGAAATTTTAAGACAAACACAGATTGATAATTTTGCCACTGTACAAGTCATCACACTTGGTGGCTTTGTTGTGACAGTGCTTTGTACCGCAATAGAAAATTGTGTTGGAGAATCCCTGAAAGAAGCTGTGAAATAACTGGTATTGTAACAGTGCACGACCTCCTGTGACTTCTGGCACAAATGGCAGAAGTGGTCCCAAGAACTGCCATGCTTGGGATGGTGTTTTCACCCACCAGTTCTTTGAGGCTGACCTATCTAAACTTTTACAGGCTCTTAAAAATTGAAAATAATCTACCGAGGTGCTTTTTGATATAGTCCTATTAGCTAGTGAGAAAAGGCAGTGTAGAGGCAGAAAAATCATAAATGGTAAAAGTAACTAGCTATGAGCTTCTTCAACAAGAAATTGTCCTTTTGCCTATGCTATACCATAGGACCAGCTTTAATTGCGATAATCTGTTTAATAAGCTACAAAAAAATAAAAACGCAATCATGAGTACGCACGCGAATTTATGCACACGCAAAGCACAATTATAAAATGTGCAATTATAACCAGTCCTACACTACCTTAACAGGAAAAGCCCACTGAACTAATAGGTGGGTGAGTAATTAATTAGGCTTTGAAGTTTCACTTTTGAAGGACGTTGTCACTTTTTCAGTCAAACCAAGTAGTGGTTTAACTGGTTTTGGTTAATACAGCTGCAGGCTCAGACAGACTCAGACTAACAGTGGGTATGCATGCAAGACAAGTAGTTCGGCAGTCATATGTGTGTAACTACCATAGAGCTATCTTTGACTGCTACTGGTACCGTTGAACTGCCAACACAGCATATGAATATACATGCACTAAAATAAATTACTCACCTATCCTTGGTAAATAGAGCAGTTTCCTTCGTCTAGTTTCTCTGTTACTACATCCTCCTGGCCCAAGATCAGTAGTCCAGTACACTGGCTGAGCAGCAGTGTGATGTCATCACCGCGTACCCCTGTGACGGAAATAACTAGTTTAAGTACATTCAAGTACATTTGGGAGGAGTTACAAAAGTAACAGATCATTTTAAAGGTACGTATCTGCACACTACTTGTTTGGTACAACAACAGCTACACTCAGGAGGATTGGATGTACAGATTTGATAGTACTCCAAAGATGACCAGTATGCCACTACAAAAAAAACACAGCTGGCTAAAAGACACATACTCAACCAGCACTAATAATAGTTTCGTAGTGGAGCTTCTGAGTGGAGAGGCAAGCTTTATTAACTCTTTACCAACCAATGACGCATATATGCATCATGAGCTCCCATAAGCCCATATGAATTATATGGGGGTTTAATACTAGCCGTTAATACTTTGTAAAGGCTTTATTGCTTATTTAAGCTGTTTCTTATGGTTGGTAAAGGGTTAATTAATGCCAGTAGATGATGGTAGGCCCACCTGTACGACTGCTCTAGCTAGATCATTGCCGTTCTTTTCTTATTATCGTAGGTGTTTTCATCCTATTATCTGACCAGCAAATGTTAACAATTATTACCAGCAACTGGGTTACCTTAATTACCATTCTCAAATGAAGTTATTCATGGGAGTTGGTCTGGCAAAGCCCTTTTCATATTCCTATACCTAGACAGGTTACTTTATTATCACACGGTCACGACAGTACTAGTGAACTAAGGCAGCTGAGCAGCTCACAAATTAGTCATATATATAATAAATTTCTCCAAAAAGACTCTGTAGTTTTGTAGTCCAATGGCTTTCCTTTGAAAAATAATCACTTGCATCTGCATGACATGTCTGAAAATGTTGAGCTACTAAAGTGTATTGGCGTGATAGATGGAGAAGTACACTGTCTATATTCTGTAGACACAGCTCAGCGGCTGTTCTAAACCTGTTCGCGACTGATACGAGTCACACGTTTTTCTCTGAAATCTCGTAGTGACTCGCATCTAGTCTCTACAACCTTACACAGTTCTGCTTGAGAGACACTCTTGCTATGCTGCATGCGTGCTGCGGTATGTCACTGAATATGGCACCACATCAGAACTAAACTTACATCAGTTTGCCAACTACATGCCCACTCCATCTTGTAACATTAAATTATATGCATGTCCCTTTTTGGTGCTTGCTAATCTGTTTACTGTTTCACACCTATGATGGGTAAGAATTAATTAGCTATACTGCTCTGTGTCCATCACATAAAAACTGCATGCCTATTGAAATTCACTGCATTGTTCCTTCGTTTAACTATATTGCGTTAACTCGTTCCAGGCTCCCCCCATTGAAAGTGCACTGCAAGTGACAAAGCTGGGGAGTCTTGGGATTGCAGCTAATATATTACATGTATTGATTTACCAGCTTCTTGTTCCTGAAACAAATAGGCTTTTACCACATACCGGGGCTGGCCTGGTCAGTAGCTAGGCAGAAACATATCTATGGCAAGAGCATCTGGCTATAGTATTGAAATTTTGATTCAATCCCGCATATTCCCGCTGTCGGACTGAAGTGGACAGAGTTCCTGTAGAGTCGGAAAGTGGGGGCAGGCTGGTGTCATATAGGAATTTAAAATCCCTCCCATTAATTAAGCCTATGTTAGTAAGATTATACTGAGAAAGAATGAGACGTCAACTAAGGTTTGGTTGCCTATACCCTTGCAGGTATATAGATACCCTAAAATACCCCTTCAGAAATAGGTTATGTAAGCTATGCAGAGCAGAAACTGAAGACTGCCCACCAAGCACTGGCATGGCAGGGTAAGCCACCCATCACCAACACTTGCTGTCCTTCCAGTGACCCCAACCCCTTGCTGCTGCATTTATATGGTGATGTATACGCATGTAACAATCTATTCAACATACTAACTGTTTATAATATTGTTGTCAAATTAGGGTTCTATACACACAACCTCCCCTTCCCATCAAAATAATTAGGACAAAGAGGTCACTACATTTATGCAGAAGACCTCCCTTACGCTGAGGAGTTCCCGGCCCATCTCTACTGCACACACAACGCACCAAGTGCCCAGAGTCACGTACCTCGGATGCATCAGGCTCATGGGGTTGTGGAGCTAGGTGCGGCAATGGAACCAATCCCTGATGTCAAAGCAGATTGCTGTGAAGGAGCTGTTGCCGACAGTCATTGCAGGAGCAATCTGGGGGCATTCCTGCAGTGGTCAACAGGTGATGTTCCAGTGTGACATAATAACAGCCGTTACCGCTAGCCGGGAGTGAGATCTAATATAGGTGCTCCATGCCTCCTTTTCATAGAGGCCTACTTTCAATTTTAGTTTTCGCCTGAACACCTGCCCAGAGTGGATAATGAGTGTGCGGATGACCTCACCCGCAACCAGATACATGTAACTGCCTTCCAAGAGAAAGTCCCTGAAGCCAGCAGTTTACCTTCACCATAGATAATAGAGGACGTGCTCAATTATCTATGCTTTTGCCCATAACCTCTTCCCTACTGCAGTGGCTGCTCCACCCCCAGCTGGATTGGACATCAGCTGGCTGGACCCAGCTGTTTCTGTCGGAAAGGCATAGCAGATTCGACTCACAAGACTCACAAATCAGCTTTGCCTTGTTTTGGGCCATTTAGCTCATTGTAACAAACAGTGCACGTTACGTGCTCTATTATCTATGATTGTTCTGTTACAATATAGTCTCCCCCTTCCCAGTATTGACTTTGTTATTATACATCCTCCTATCTTGCAACTCAACAACTCACCGCACAAACGGTTAAGACCTATCTCTCAGCAATCCGCTATATGCAGATCATTCTGGGCCACGGGAATTCTCCTCGTTACCCCGCCTACAATTTGTACAAATGGAAATTCAACGCACTCAAATACAGAGGGTCTCTACGCCACCAAGGGTCTGCCCCCCAATTACCCCTGCAGTACTGTCTCACATCAGAGAACACTGGTTAACAAATTCCTTGGATCCTGACATAATAATCCTATGCATGTTCAGCGGCCTACCTTTGTTTTATGGGTTGGTTTTTCGGTCAGGTGAGCTGTAGAGCTTTGACCCAACAACACTCCTCAGCTGGGGTGATATTGCAGTGGACAATCATGTGAACCCAGCTGCAATTCGGATTCATCTGAAGCGATTGAAATGTGACCACATTAAAAAAGGCATATATTAATATTTTCGTGGATAGTACTTACACCCCTATTTGCCCAGTGGCAGCTGTTGTAGCCAATATAACAGTTCGAGGCTCAGCTGACGGGCCATTCTTTGATTTGACCAAGCCAAAATTTGTTGCCAAGGTCTGTCAAGCCTAGCCTCGTACCCAGTCCCATCCCACCCAGTAAAGTCAAGCCCTGCAAGCAATAGGCCTCCACTTAGCAGGACAAGTTACCGTATTGGGGCAGCAACTGAGGATTCAATAATCCAGACATTAGGATGTTGGAGCAGTGCTGCCTTTACCTACATCTGTGCACCTAGAGAGAACCTGGCACATTTTTCGCTCACATTTGTCACGTAGGTTGGGGGGGTAAGAATGCAGGCACTCTCCCCTGAGCTGATATTGGGGGGCCCAGCTTGGGTCCCCCTCATCTTCACCCTCCAAACACTATAGGGCTGGAAGATACAAGCATCGGGCCATTCTGTTGATCCACCTACTTACTGGCCAACACAGAGGTGCCCAGACCTCCCCCTAGACTATTCCTGTAAGAGAATGCTAGCTGGTTCGGTTACTAGTCTAGCCCCTCCCTCTCCAATTTTCCCGGTGAGAGGGAGGGGCTAGCAGCTAGACTAACCACTATACTCTCGTCGTCATGGTCCACCCATCCCTATAGTCTCGCATAGAAGCGCGAGGGGCTGGCTACGCGAGGCTACCATCCCTTTATTACCCAGCCACTTTTCCAGACATAAGCTTATACTAATAGCCTACCAAACTCGCAGCGAGCACTTACCTTCGCTATAGAACTCTGTACGGGAGAGTTGGAAGCGCTCACTATTACAGCGAGCCTGCGCGTGCTTCGGCCTCTAGTCTTCCAGGCGCATTATTGTACGTGGCTGCAGGTAGCTGGGCTATTTTGTGTAGTGGGTGGGTATTGTGGGTGTGCCCGGTTCTGTTGACCTTTTTCTTCGCACGATTGTGTGGTTTTGAAGAAGTTAATAGAGTGAGCTAGCTACTCACAACTCACTTCGCTCAGTGATTGGTGCACGTTGCACCGCGACCAAAAATGGATTCCTATTGGGGTGACAGTGTTTGCAGCTCTCCTCGTATCTATCGAGAGATCAAACTCTCAGACAGGTTTCTCGTATGACAGGCAGGATCTATGGAATTTACCTACAGCAATGCGTCAGACTCCAATCGACATAATAACGTGAGATGTACAGAGGAATTCTAGCCTCAAGGAGCTCGAATTTAACGATGTCTGGACTGCTACTCTTGACGGGACGTTTTCGAACAATGGTCTAACCCCCCGGTTTGTTGCCTCTACTGGTGGAACGGCTACCGTTCGCAATCACCTTGACCTCCTCAATTTCACCTGCACTGGGGACGCGAAAATGACCACGGTACGGGGCATCGCATAAACGGAGAAGAATTCGGACTGGAGTTCCACTTTGTGACCTTATTACAAGGAGAAGGCTCAGTAAACCTTAGTAACACAAGTCGCGGTGACCTTATTTCTGTCATAAGTGTGCTCGCAGAAGTGGATGACACTGCTGAAATTTTAGGAGTCTGGGAGAAACTCAACATCTCTGCGATTATCGGGGCTGGAAACAGTACTGCAGTAACTGGATTGAGTTATCCCTCAGTTTTGCCGGAGAATAGCGACTACTACTACTATCAAGGTTCTCAAAACGAGCCCACCTTGCTGTGAATTTGTACAGTGGTTCGTGTTGCAGAACAGGATCAAAGTGCCAAGACCTTTCTTGGAACAACTGCGAACAGTTCGGAACTTTAATGATGAGCCTATTACACTTAACAACAGAGATGCCCAGCCTCTCAATGGCCGTATTGTATCCGTTCTTCCCTCCTCATTAGCGCTTGATCTTGTCTTTATAAACGACACCCCACAAGTCAACGGCAGTGGTATTTTCCATGCTAAGTTTGCTACCAATACGCCTGGAACTGATATCTTTCTCACATGTCGTCTGGAAGGCCCTAGTGGCACTATCACGCAGGATTGTAAGCATGCATGCTGTATATATATATTATTACACGAGTGAGCGGGTAGCTGGAGAGGGTCACAGGAGCCTGTCAGTCAAGTTTAATGTCTAGTTATACGTGTACATGTAGTCAATTTGATTTTATGAGAACGATTGCAACAAAAGAGCAGATGTTGACTCCATTTAGTCTTGTAATGTATTATGTAGTCATTCTTGAGTTAATCCAATACTTTTTTGTAGCCTCATTTTCGAGGCATACAATTTTGAGAGGCACTACCTATTTACCTTCTCCTGTGGACAACCAACTTGCAAACATCTGTATATGAAAAGAGTGTTAATTACTTAATTATGTCTTTTATCATGTGTAGTCTTTGGCCTGACTGACAGTCACATGAGTTCCATGACATCCCTTGGAGCAAGGTAGAAGTGGAGAAGTCTACATCTTCAGAAACATAAGGTCTGGATCGTCAGCTATACTAAACATGTGAGTTCAAATACAGCACTGCACATAGTATGTAGCTTCTACACATAAAAAGGTTTTGACACTAAAAACCTGGGAGTGCATGTGCAGTCCTAATTGGTCTGTAAATCTAGTTACAAGAGCAACATCAGTTTACTAGACTGTGTAACACACGAATTCATTTTCTGCTGCGAATACAGGTCCTAGTCCAGTAACTTTGACAGCCTTAGATCCTGGAACCCATCGCGTTTAAGAATCAAACCAATCGGATGTGGTAGAGCTGGAGAGGGTCACAGTAGCATATCAGTCAAATTTAATGTCTAGTTATACCTGTACATGTAGTCAATTTGATTTTATGAGAACGATAGCAACAAAAGAGCAGATGTTGACTCCATTTAGTCTTGTAATGTATTATGTATTCATTCTTGAGTTAATCCAATACTTTTTTGGGTGGGGGGGGGGGGAGGGGGGGTGTTTGTCCAGGGCAATAGGCAAATAGCAGAACATGTGTAAACTGTTAGCTTTTGATTATGACAGCCTAACCTAGTTAGGAACCTGAGAGTCACTACCCATTTGCCTTCTCTTGTGGACAACCAACTTGCAAACCTCCCTATATGAATATATTATTGAACTGAGAGTTTTAAGAGTGTTAATTAATAATCATGTCTTTTATCATGTGCAGTCTTGACCTGACTGGCAGTTGCATGAGTTGGGTGCTCCATGACATCCCTTGGAGCAAGGTAGAAGTGGAGAAGTCTACATCTTCAGAAAAATAAGGTCAGAATATCTTGCAAGCTAGGCTTTGTGGGGCTCATGCTTCTGGATGTGAGAAATATTCTAATGTGTGAAAGCAGTGAGACCACAGTCAATAGCTATGCTGTTGAAATAAGTATGCCAATGCATTTTCAGTACATGTAGAATCATCCAGCCAACTCACTAAACTGGGAGTAGCCAGTTAGGAAGATGGTATTTACTAGCATGACTTTCATTTATGGCTACAAAGAAAAGTTTGATTGCTGCCAACTGCATGCATTTTGTGGGCATTTATCAATAGAAAGGCCATTAGCCAGATGGTCCCAGCCTGTCTCTGCATGGTATATATATTGTGCTAAAGGTGAGTAAGGACAATTGTTTGTGGGTACAGTAAATTTATGACATAGAGTGCTACAACTGACTTGAAGCAAGCAAATTAGTTACAGGTAGCTAGGTGCTGAAGGATGGCTACTGGAGCAATTACGTCCAGTGTACACTTCAAAAAACTGAATTGTTACTGTCACGCTTTGGTTCGAAAAGATAATGTTTTAACTTGTTACATGCTTATCGTACTTCTTAGTTAGGTTCTGTTTCTGTATTAGATGTATTATGACCTCCTGGCAGACCAGCCTCTTGGCTGAAGGAGCTTCATTAGAATTTACCTACAGTGTTGCTAGGCTGCAGGAAAACACTCATGGTATTACTGGTAACTGTCTGCATCTAGCCTAGAACCCAGCTGTCCCAGCTACTGGTTTGAATTAGTAATAAGGTGTATAACCTGCATACACACTTGGCGGACCTGTTAAACTTGTATGGTAGCTTGCTACATTGACACGGATGTGTCTCTACGTATATATAAAAAAAGTGCAAAAACAAGTAATGTAGGGATGGACTTTTACCAAAAAACATTTCCCCAAAAACCAATGAAACAAGCAACAATGCACATCGCAATGCGTGCACAGACAATCCACACATCACAGCTCAATGCGTAGCTACCATCCCTACATCTTTCCAACCACACCCACCACAATCGCATATATATATGTGAGATGTGAATAGTTGTAGTATAATTTGGGTAAAGTATAGATTGAGTGTTGTTGAGTGTGTTGTATGGTGGTTGATGTTGTGAGGAATCGCTCTGCTTAGTTTGTGCTTGTGAATGTGGGATTCGTGGAGTGAAGTGAATTTTATGGGAGTAGCTAGCGTTCCTATGAAGGTTTGGGTTGGCTGTAGTGTGGGGTGCTGTGTTTTATGATGTAGCTATGTAATGTTTGTGGATAAGGATGTAAGGGTGGTATATATATGATAGTGATGATTGTGGATGGTTGTGTGTGTTGAAGGAAGTATTGGGTGTGCATGTAAAGTATGGGGGCAAGGTACGGATTGTGGTGGGTGTGGTTGGAAAGATGTAGGGATGGTAGCTACGCATTGAGCTGTGATGTGTGGATTGTCTGTGCACGCATTGCGATGTGCATTGTTGCTTGTTTCATTGGTTTTTGGGGAAATGTTTTTTGGTGAAAGTCCATCCCTACATTACTTGTTTTTGCACTTTTTGGCAAAGTGCTTTTTCTGTAACTTGTTTTGGGCGTTTTTTTGGGAAGTGGTAACAAATGTGTATGTGTATAAATGTGTGCAGTAGATGGTATTAGAATGGAATGTGTTTAAGGATGTGTGTAGTATAGGTTTCGATTTGTACTCCAGTCAGCATTAGGAAGGCCTTCGCCTGCATGTGCATGGGGGGGGGGGGGGGTGAGGTCTCTTGTCAAGGTCAGCTATGTAACTGGTACGTGAGGCTGCCCATTTCTTGTCAAGGTCAACACTACTCCTAGCGCAGGAAGTTGCTCTAGCAGCTGCTTTTATACTTTGTCGGTTTTGAATGTACATTGTTTATTCTGGGCCCTCTTTCATAAATGTATAAACCTTGCTTTCATGCACGATCGAAGGTAGGCTTTAAATAGACCAACACGTGCTGGCAGGCAGTCATCTTACCATAAAATGGCCTGTAAGTGGCAAGTGTCCACTCGAGAGTGTTCCTTGTTACTACTAAACTGATTCGATTTCTTTGACAACGCTATGCCCGAAAGGCACTACCCGAGGGTCAATCATGCCCGTTCGTATTGGAATCTTTTTATCGCTTCACTCATTATCGTGCTAGTTTGACTGAATTAAGGATTATCTGACTAAGATGAAGATAGACCATTCGGCGGTTTTAACCACTTGCTGCTTTGGTACTTCAAAGATGTTCTTAAGCAGTGCTAACAGCCTGGTTAGTGATGACAACGCTCCAAAATAAGTGGTACATAGGCTTCATATTAGTCCTAGACTATACCTACAGCAGAGTACTAAACATGTCATTTTAATGGGGAGGCCAGGGCCATCCCTACATATGGAATAGTACCGTACTCCATGATGTTGAACTGCAAATTATCACCAAGGACAATTATATGTATTGCAGTTTCTAGTGTCACAAAGACAAATAGCTGCCTGCATGCCTCCTCCAGTAGAGTAAGTGAGGGGGTGTCCGGATGGTAGGGGTTGCTCGGACACCAAGGCTTTTCCGCCTGTGCTCGTATTTAACAGCAAATGTATTTCGTTCGGTGGGCCTTTCTGTCTGCCCTTGTTATGTATTGTGAGCTACTGTTTCCTTGTGTATGTCCGGACAATTCCATGCACCCTTTGGACACCCCCTTACTTCAGTAGCTAGCTACCCTACTACTAAAATAATACTATCAGCCATGTGAGTCAGTGTATTGTAGCTAAATTTTCGGGTGACTTACAAAGTGATGAACCAGGAGATGCAGCTCAGGCCCAGACAGCTGGCACGATCAAAGGTAGGCGTTAAATAGACGAACACGCGACACCCACGCGAAAGGGGCGGTTACTAAATTCCGAAACCGAACGGAACAGAACAGTAGCCATTAAATGGCGTGGAACGGCAAGCGTCCACTCGAGAGTACTCGTGAATCACTGCTGAACCTGTTCGGTTTCTTTGAAAACGTTATGCTACGAGTGCAATACCCCGGGGAATATCTAGCTTGTTCGCGCTTGAATTATTGTGATTGCTTCTGCCATTATTGTGCTAGCCTGGCTGAAGAAACAAAGAAGAATTAGTCCATTACGCCCCGCCCCCCCAGTGTAGCGACTTGCCGGTCTAGTACTCCAGCGAAGCTTTCCAGAACCGCTAACAGTCTTGTTGCTGATGAAAACACTCGAGATGTCATGGTATGGGTCATAAAAGCCTATGACTATAATCAGAGGCGAGTTTTGAACGTATGATTTTGTACGCGTTATATGGGGCCGCCATTTTTTCCTGTGCCATCCCTACATATGGAGTACTACCGTACTCCATGATAAGCCAATATGAACACGTGTCCAGAGTCCGCATTTGCTCAGCCCCCATCGTATTCTAGTTGTGACTGATCTAAAAATGTGGACTCTATCGTCAGTAAATAAGAAATGTGATGAATAGAACCGTCCCTAGTTCACATATATTCATTTTTTAGGGGATTTCAATGTAACTGTTGGGTTTAGCAATCGCTTAACAGTATAAATCGCGAGAAAGAGACAGACTGAATCAAGTGACAGGTAACAAAGTAAATGCCAGCATACACAGTACCACCGTTGCAGTCTAGTGGGATATAAACCTTACAGTTGTACATATTCTACAGGTCGTGAAACATTAGTTAGCTCTAAGGGACTCATTTAACTACAGGTGATATGGGGCCATAGAACCAGGTGTAATCCTACTCCAATAATTGGAGCTTGCATAGTCTATGAATGTGACATCCAAGCTGGAGTGTGAGACATGTGCCATGCTGGTTGATGCTGTGAAGAATACAGGAAGGTTGCCAGTAGTTGTAATACACCTGGATACACTGCATGCATTCTTCCCATCAATGCCCTGTTTATTAGCTTGCTGGGTACGTATATAGCTTCTGGTAACGTCATGAATTGCCTGCATGACAATAGGAACGAGCATGTCATCAGTGACATTACTCCAATTATTTGAACTTTGAGGTTAGATCATCAAACTGGGTGGTTTCTTAATAAAAGTATCCTATGTTCTTTATCTATCTGATGGCCCATGGGATTTCTTGAACCACTAAGGCTGAGTAACTAAGACTTATAAGTGAGCAACAACAGCCAGAGCAATATACAGATGCTTAAAGTACGATTTTAGCTTTGAGATACACATGTACAGCTAGATTTTCATCATGAAACCATGTTTGTCAGCCTATCTAGATGTACAGCTTCTGGAAGCCTTCATGAATTCACTATATTCTGCACAGTAGGATCCAGCATGGCACGTGTCACACTACTTCAATAATTGGAGCATGGATGCCATATGCTTATAGTTGATGCATGTCACATCCAAACTCCACACCCAGATGCTGCATCCATTCTGCACAGTAGAGTAAAACTGTTGCAGTCCAGTGGGGTATATAAACCCTTACACGTTAGAAATTCTAGAGGTCATGAAACGTAAGAAACCACAGTGTATTTGTAAGGAACTCATTGAATTGCTGGACCATGAAACCAGGGATAATTAGCTATAAGTAGAGCTTATCAATGAATATCACATGCATACGCAGTGTACATCCATTGAAGTAAAGTGTTGTGTCACAGTTGTACCTACTGTGGAGAATACAGGAAGATTGCTAGAAGCTTTCCAAATCCTCACACCTACGTATATAAAACAAAGCCCGCCCTCTCCTAATTATTGAGTACACTAAAATCTTTAAAATCTTCCACCAACAGATTGTCTAAGTCTTCCATGAAAGTACTTCTAATAGTATCATACACAGGACACTCCCAGAGCACATGTACCATTCTTCCCCACATAACTTACACTGCCTATCATCATTTTTACTCCTGATATCTTCATTCAGACCATTAGTACCAGACCTAAACTTAACATCAATCGCGTTCCTGAGTTTAACTTTACTATGTAAGCCATCATTAAAGTCTTTATATTCTCTGTATCTCAATGCTTCATCTACTCTCTCTAAAAGCAAGGCTACATTATAATCTAGGATCCTTACCAAAGCTGTAGCACCCTTGGTGTTATGTCTGCAGGACTTGTATACAGTCTGGCCTGTAGTACTGTGTGGAAGAGATATACAGCTGGGTCCCGATTTTTTCGGGATTTCTTTACTCTCTCAGAAAGCTTTCTTCTCTTGAAGAGTTCACAATGTGAGTACTTAGTTTTCAGTTCTGTGTCTTTGGTGGTTTAATTACCCCGGTAGACTGATTCAGGCTAAGTTTGGGTGTAGCACGTTTCTCGTGTTTAGATGGGGGAGAGGCCTATAATGAGAGAGTAATTACAGTTGGAATTGGCTGGGTCCTACTGGCAAGTGCTACTAGCGGGTTTAGTGGCTACATAAAGCTTGCCTACTGCTCCTCTGCCAAGGGGGCTCCAGTAGTTCAATTGGTAAGAGCATCTGACTAGTATTCAGAAGGTCCTGGGTTCAATCCCCAGCTGGGTCCCGATTTTTTCGGGATTTCTTTACTCTCTCAGAAAGCTTTCATCTCTTGAAGAGTTCACAATGGTATTGTTGTGGTTACTGATATCAATGCTAGCTAGCCTTCCATATTACTTGTAGCAACATTGCATATATATGCTGAAAATCATGCATGCAGTACTGCTACTGTTCTGTGCAGATAATTATACTTACACTTGTGCTATTATGTGATCACAAAATCTGGTTTGTTTTCTTCATTGAAACTCATCAGTGATAATTATGATGAAAATGATGTCACTTGTCATTGTAATCTGATCCCACCCCTTTAATTGGGGTAAGTCATGGCTATATACCCTTACGTCATGCATGTACACAAATTCTAAATGGAGGTGGTTCCCGAAACATTCTCCAGTTACTATGTTGAGTCCCTTGATAGCAGACGATAGACTCAAAAATGTACGACATGTCAAGTATTGTAGTCCCAAAACACTACTTCGAGGTCTATACCTAGCCTCGTTCCCAGGCTCTACTGACCAGCTTTTTCCGCACGTAGTAAAATAAGCGGTCAGTAGAGCCCGGGAACGAGGCTAGTCTATACCTACATTCTCTGACATCTGCAATTCAGGTAGTCAACATATTCTTTGCAGTGAAGAGCTACATTATTTGTCATACACTCATGCACTTTAAAGTGCCTTTTGTTCAAAGCATGTACTTTCCAGTACTCGATTTTAGGTTGGCCCACTATGGCTCTCAGCCCTTCAAATTATCTCCAGATTACTTGTAGCAACATTGCATATATATGCTGAAACATGCATGCAGTACTGCTATTGTTCTATGCAAATATATTTACACTAGTGCTATTATGTATTCACAAAATCTGTTTTGTTTTAAAAACTTATTTCGTTGATAGTCATCAGTGATGTAATGAAAATGATGTCACTTATAGTAATCTGATACCACCCCTTTAATTGGGGTAAGTCATGGCTATATACCCTCACGTCATGTAGAATGTGAGAATATTTTAAAAGGAAAATCAGTTGTCAATCTCATACAATCATAGCATTGCTATTGCAAGAAGTGGTATGGCTCTCACAACGTTGTTTGCTCTTCTGAGTGTGTTGGTGATAGTTGAAGGAAGTATCACTCAATGGAATACTGGCTACAATGATAATTCACATTGTTCTGATACTTGGTTCTTCACAAGACAGTTCGACAATGGAAGCACTGCTTGTGAGTGTGGTAGTGATCTTGGAGAAGTAATAAGATGTGATGAAGCTTCTGGTCAGGTAAATGTATTTGAAATCTACTGTATGAGTTATGACAATGATAACGTATCTCTGGTAGTTGGGAAGTGCTACTTTGGTTCCCGTCATACATTTCACAATGAAAACTTATCTAAGTGGTATTCTCTGCCATCTGATCCTTCTCTATTAAATCAAAGATGTGATAGTTATGGTCGAACAGGGCAGCTGTGTGGCAAGTGGGTACGCACCACTAGTGTATTCATACAGTCTCAGTTGTGTAGAGTGTGCAGACTACGGCTATAACTGGATGAAGTATGTGGCAGCTGCATTTTGACCACTTACAGTATTCTTTCTTGTGGTGATCATTTTTCGAGTAAGTGTAACTGCAGGACTATTGGATGTTTTTATTTTATTCAGCCAGTTGATAACTTTTCCTGCTGCAATGCACCCACTTTATTTTCACCGTTGGAAACAACAGGCTGCTACCTTAGCTGTGTTCAGTTTAGTATCATTATATGGCATTTGGAATTTAGACTTCTTCCGCCTGCTGTATCCACCATTTTGTATGCACCCTAAGATGACCACGCTCCATGTCTTAATTCTAGACTATGCCATAGCTGTCTACCCTCTTGTTCTAATTGTTACTTATATTTTGGTTGAGCTTCACGATCACAATTTTAGATTAATTGTATGGCTCTGGAAACCTTTTCATCGTTGTTTTGTTAGTTTAAGAAGAGAGTGGAATATTAAAAGTTCTTTGATAGATGCCTTCTGTACTTTTCTTTTGCTTTCATATTTCAAGTTTCTTAGTGTGTCATTTGATGTTTTGGTTCCTGTGAGTATCTTCAATATTCATGAAGAGAGAAACGAAAAGTATTACCACCTCTTTGATGGATCAGTGGTCCATACTTTGGCCCAGAACACCTCCCATTTGGTATACTGGCACTTGCAGTGCTTCTTGTGTTTAATATCCTACCTTTGGGGATGTTGTGCCTGTATCCGTGTCGGTGCTTTCAGAGGTGTCCAAATTATTGCAGAATTCGAGGGGAAATACTTCATATATTTATGGATTCATTTCAGGGTTGCTACAAGAACCGGACATATAATACTTGTGACTGTCGGTTGTTTTCAGCATTTAATACGAATTGCTTTGAGTGTAGTATATGGCATGTTTCCAAGTAATAGGTTCATGATACCGTGCGCCATTTTCTTATTGCTTGTTTTACTATTTCTACTTGCTGTACTCCATCCTTATAAATTCCCTGCTCATAATATTATCATCATATGTCTGCTTTTTATAGTATGCCTATTTGGTGTTTCAAGCACTGCTGATGTTATAGCATACAGTACAGATTCTTTTTTGTACAACACAACATTAGGAAACTAACAGATTACATAACCGCAATATTTTCTGTAATTCCACTCTTGTTTTTTATTACCCTAATGCTGTATAAATGCTTCAGTCATCGAAGATGCACTAAAAAAATCTGTCAAAGGAGCTGTGCTTTAATGCCGTGTGGAGGTTGTAGTGCAGTGGCTCACTCAGGCTCAGAGGAATCACTGGCAGACAGGACCGTCAATGCAGAGCAGTATACAGCCCTCCTCTCTGAACCGTTCAATGAAAGTGAGGAGTCTGATGGTGGTATGCATGGCATTGAGTCAGATACTATCAAATTTTGATGCTGATATTGTATTTGTGTGGTACTAGGTTAATTGTTGAATTGTACGTACATTTACCATTAATTAATGATGTATTTACTTAAAATGAGCATTGAGCCAGACATTGATGATAAAATTGTTTTTGCTGTATTAAAGGGTTGTCAAGTTGTGTTTGAATTGTACAATTATATACCAATTGATATTCCCAAATTCAAGTGTGTAATGTACTGCGTAAATTCCCCATTTGAGGGGGTCATTGTTTTGGTCTCTTTTATATTTTCCAGACTTAAAATAAGTCAAATTGAGATATTATTTCGCCACATAGCCAAGTATCCTCATGCAAATCTTTGCCGTTGTAAAAAAATCTGTGTTATATTTATACAATTTGCCTGTTATCCTATTATATTGCTGTAGTTTTCATGTATGTAGTACTCACATACACAAACAGTGGACCATGAGCTTTAAAATACAAGAGTGGGCAGTAATGAGGATCTTTGAATCAACATTACTTTTCTTGGCCTTGATGCTAGGCTGGAGCGCCCCCTCCCCCAGTTGTACAAGTTAGTCTAGCTAGTTGGCAGCAATTGGAGTTTCCACAGTAAAACCCAAACTACGAAACAGTAATGAAGCACGCCATATTTGGATCAGGGAAATAATAAGGCAATAAAATGAGATGATTGCTGCTGCATGTAGCAGCTATTGTTGTTTTCTCTGCATTTTTCACTCATCCTGTGTAGTTGTTATTGAAACAGCAATTAATAATTCAGTTAAGAATCACCAGTCTTGACTACACTTTCGCTAAAATTGGAAATTAGCAGTATATAGTTAGAAGTTTGCTGGGTTACTAACTAGCTATTTTTTTTATTTAAACACCGTAGTTATCATAGCTCTTATGAATGTGGTAGTGTACTTGGAGGTGCAGTGTTGTGGTGATAATGATATCTATGTCTATGTATGAATGAGGATATTTTGGGTAAGCACTTATGATTTACCATGCTTTCGTAAGTTGATGCAGTTATATACAGAAGTGTGTTTCAAGCCACTCTGCATTAAGAAATTAAACCATGGCAAATGGTCAGTATGGAAGAGTAGGGGAGTCACCAAAATTCCATACTGCAAATAGAGATGAAGGTGAATGGTACACATTCGAATTAAGCATGACTCACACCTGAATCCAATACAGGCAGGGTTTCCAGAACCGTGCACACACCTATCCTAAAATTACGATTGTTAGTGTAGTGTAAACAACAACACATTTAGTGTACTTCATCACACAATTAATTAAATTGCTTTAAAGAAGCTTTACCAAGCAACTATGTATGTTAGGGAAACCAAGGCTGTTTTCCGTCAAATGAGCTTAATAAAAGGAAAATCAGTTGTCAATCTTTGTGTTGTGGTACCATGGCTCTAGTGATTGCTCTTCTCAGTGTGTTGGTGATAGTTGAAGGAAGTACTACCACTCAATGGCAGAACAAGCAAGTATATCACCACTCTATGAATACTAGTGGTAATGATACTTTAAACTGTTCTAATACTTGGTTCTTCACAAGGCAGTTTGATAATAGGAGCAGTGCTTGTGAGTGTGGTAGTGATCTTGGAGAAGTAATAATGTGATGAAGCGAATTCGAAATCAAACACTGCATAATTATAATAATGGATTCGTTTCAGGGTTGCTACAAGAATCGGACAAGTAATACTTGTGACTGTCGGTGGTTTTCAGTATTATATCTGATGACACGGATTACTTTTGTTGTATTATATGGAATACTTCCAAGTAACCATTTTGTGATACTGTGGATCATACTCCTTAACATCCTTCTTAATGGTAATGCCAATCCCAGCCTTCTCGACCTCATCTAACAGCTGATTGATAAACATGGGAAAGAGGATAGGCAACATTCTACAACCCTGTGCCACCCCCTGACCTATGTTGAATGCATTAGATATTTCTCCCTCGGATCCAGTAAAACAGCACTCTGTGTGTTGTCATACATATTCTTAGTGATTATCTCTCCACATTCTACCCCTAACACCAAGCTCCCATAACTTCAACCATAAACCATCATGCCGAACTTTGTCAAATGCTTTCTGAACATCAAGAAAAAAGTGTAAGTGCGCTTTCTTTCCCTCATTCTACCTTGTACAATTTCATTTAGAGTAAAGATGTTATCAACACAACTTCTTTTAAACTCTCTATATCCTGCCTGACCCTCATAAAGAGCCCTTTCTGATTCTAGTTGGCTTACTAACCGATTATTTAGAATCTTGCAAAACAGCTTTCCTACCACATTCAATAGTGTAATGCCTCTGTAATTACCCAGGTCCTCAGTATCACCTTTCTTATACGTACAAGCTAACAATTAACCCTTGTCTCCAATGTTTAGGAATACTCTCCTCTGTCCAAACTACCCCATACAAGACTTTCAACAGATTAGCCATCCCTTTGCCACCGTACTTAAAAAGTTCCCCAACTAGCCCATCATTACCTCCTGTTTTATTATTCTTTAGGCTTTTAGAACATTTTTTAATTTCTCCATAACTATTCCCTCTATCCAAAACCTTATCCTTCTGCAAAATAAATATTTCACTATACTCTGTCACTTTCTTTTCTATAAGCTCTTTCCAGCTATAATCAAACTGATCATCCAACAATCTGTACGCAACCTTTCATAATGCTCACGTAATACTTCCAAATTTCCCTCAGTACTGGTTACACATGAACCTGAACGATTCCTCAAAGAAGCAATACCCTTACGACTACCTTTTGAAGTCCTGCTAACAAATGCCCAAAACTCTTTCCTGTTTTCATGAAACCTTTATTAGCCTTTTCAATCACCTCATTCCAAATATCTAATTTTTTCTTACGTACCAATTCCTTGATTTCTGAATGTAATTTGTAATACTCTCCCCATTTATCTTCCCTGCCACTTCTAATCTCCTTATAAATCTGTCTTCTCAACCTAATCTTCTCTTTAATCTCACCATTCCACCACGCCGCTTTGCCACACACTATCACCCTTTCCCAAATTTCTTTTGATGCTGCCCTCTTGACTGTCTCTTCCCAATCCTGAACCACTGTCTTCACTAATTCTGAGTCTTCCATTTGCGTACCCTTCCTTGAAACCCATCTACTTCTACACTTATGGCTTCCTGATACTTCTGTCGCACTTCCTCGTCCTGAAGCCGTTTGATGCGCCATTTCATAATCACCCGCTTCTGTTGTTTAGTGGTTTTTACAGTCCTACCCAATTCCATCCATACCAGAAAGAGATCCGATTTTCCTACATCCACTGTATCTACCTGCACACTCCCTGAAACCTGCAACAAGTTGGAATCAGTAACTATAATCAATGATAGACTTCTGCTTCAGAGAAGGTCTAGCTCTAGTCCACTGTGGTTCCACAGTGAACTCACGGCCATTACAGACTACAAGCTCAACCTCATTTAAAAAAGAAATCAACCTGTTACAGCTCACATTACATTTTCCTTCACCAAACATACCTATTACATCATCTAATTCTGGAGATCTTTCCACTCTAGTATTAAAATCACCTAGAAGCACAACCTGACCCCTCTCCTTCATACGAAGCACATGCTCAAACTAATTAAAAGGTGGAGGTCAGATCAGCCTGGGTGGTTTTTTAAAAATCCCAAGAAGGGTTTCCGTCTGGAGGCCCACAGGATTTCTGAAGCACTAAGGCTTATAAACAAAGACTCACAAGTGAATAGCAATAATCAGACAGCTGCTTGAAATGAAGGATAACTAATTTTTTACTTAGGGCATACACCTAGATTTCCACCACGTTGCCAGTTTATCAGCCTATCCAGGAAAGCTTCTGGCAACATTCAGGTAGTGGCTGTATTCTCCACAGTAGGAACCAACATGACATGTGCCACACTACTCCAATAATTGAAGCATGGATGTCTCGTGCATAGTTGATGTATGTGACACATACGCTGCATCCATTCTGTACAAGTAGAGTGCCACTGTATATTAATAGTTGTAGAAATTCTAGAGGTTGTGAAACTTAAGGCTCCACAGTACAGTTTTTAAGGAACTGCAGGTAATTTGGGGTAATAGAACCAGAACAACTATATTCCAATAATTGGAGCTTGGATATCACATGCATAGTCTATATTGAAGCTCCAAAATTGGAGTACAGTGACACTAGCCATGCCAATACCTATTGTGAAGGATACAGGAAGATTATCAGAAACTATACAATCATATATATATACTGCTTGCTTTCCACATGGTAGGAACCAGCATGATTTGCCTTGTGAATCACCTATCCTGGGTGTATAGCTTCTAGTAATCTTCATGAACTGCTTGCATGCATTCAGCACAGTAGGAACCAGCATACCATCAGTGACATCACTCCAATAATTTGAACTTTCAGTTTAGATCAACCTATGTAGGTGGTTTCTGAGTGTGGTGTGTGGACGTGGTCAATGACATAAGCGCTACGGCAGCGACATGATTAGTATTATTATCAAGCCTCCATTGTATATACTGCAATGTACGTCAGGCCACTCTGCAATGTTCAGTGTGGGTGATTGTTTAAGTATTTGGCTGGAGTGGGTGTAATACAGGGGCACTCGACTTTGCATGCATTCCATTGGTCTGATGTTTGCACCTCAGTCTTGTTGTTGTAACAATTGTTCAAAAGCTTTGATCCATGAGCACATACATGTAGGTATACTGTATGCACATGCAACTTTTTGCATGTAGTTTCATGTTAACTGGGGTCTATAGTGGAAGTGGATAGTTGGCATTGCTGCAGTAGTGTGCTCAATTAATGCACAGGCTCTGGTGCATGTCTGGTCTATGCTTTTCGTACTGCAAACAACAAAAGCTACTGTGTAGAATGGATGCAAGGTCCGGGTGTGTAGCTGAAGATTACCAGAAGCTATACACCCAGGATACCTGATTCACAAGCTACACAGCTACTATAAGACCTTAATTTGACATTAGTGTGGATCACCACCAATGATGGAGGGCTGTTAGCTTTGTTGCCAGCTGTCCTCAGCTTTTTGTGAAGACATTATGAAGTTTTGGCAGAATAGATACCACTAAATCTTTATGAACTTTGAAGGCCTAGTTCATGCTAGCAGAAATTACACTGGTCTCAAAAAAGTTACTTCCCATTTTTCAGAAGCAAGACAGTCCCTCTCCTGTCCTTGCTGTCGTCAAAGCCTCACTGCATTGGGGCCGTGGTAACCGCTTCAAACTACCCTACCAGGGGAAAGACTAGATACTGAAACTGTATAAGAGTTGCCACACTACAACAAATGAGTAGTACTCAGAGGGAGAGAATAGGTGCTGAGATTGCAGAAAGAAAAGGTTGGGGGGAGGTGGGGGGTAGGTTGCAATACGACAGAGAGGGCCTCGGAGTGCAGTGGGTGTTGTTAGTCAGAGTGGAGCTGTATGCAGACCAGGCTTTACGTGCTGGTGCAGTGCAGTAACTAGCATTGATCAGATTTATTGTGCCAGTTTGCAGGCTGTTTTTCAGTGAGCTAATAGTTGAATTATAAATATGTTATGTCTTACAATGAACTGAATATTAGCTTTCACAGTCCATCATTAGTTATCAGATTTGTTTTCGTAGGATCTGTACCTAAGTCTTTTCTGACACTTCAGCTATGAGGATTTCGTTAATGGTGCATAAGGACTACATTACATGGGCATTGAATGTGCTAATAATGGTTTATGGGATAATCATGCACAGAAGGTAATAAATAATGGAAAGAAAAAAGTGAATCAAATTACATGGGTTTTTAAGTATTACTAGCGGGTTTAGTGGCTATATAAAGCCTGCCTACTGCTCCTCTGCCAAGGGGCTCCAGTAGCCCAGTGGTAAGAGGATCTTGACTATTGTTCAGAAGGTCCTGGGTTCAATCCCCAGCTGGGTCCTGTTTTGGGAGGGATTTCTTTACTCTCCCAGAAAGCTTATCATCTCAAAGAGTTTACAATGGATCAGCAGAATATGATGTGAAAATTTAAGCAAGTACAAGTAGCACCATACACTGTAGTTGCTCCTGAGTATGAAATTAGTTCACTCCAGTGGTCGTCCAGTAATCCAGCTGACATGTGTATTTCAATCGAACATGTGAGTCCTCGATCACTGTCCATGAAAGACAGCTTGAGGGCAGGGCATAAGTGTACATACATGGTTAACTAGCACTGAACTTAAGATTCATTTCTCATAGGTGCAAGACGGTTTCAGAAAAAGCCTGGATCAGCTGTGGCTCAGTATGTACAACAGCCAAGGCCTGCTTCATATCTCAAGTGGGACGGTAGGTAGAATATTGCATGTCAATGTAAACATCAAAGAGTGGGTAAAATGTAGGTCATGCACCCATTGGTGGTTGTGTATTAGCAACTGCTGTGCCTAATGAATAGTTAGCATGTTACTGTATTACACTACTACCGGGTATTTTTGGGGGGAAAATGTGGAAGGGGGCATTGCAATAATGGTACATAGTCATACTGTGCTGAATGGAGAGCTCGTTAATAGCCTGAACTTGCTGTGTGAGCCTCTCAGCTACCTTCATTTTGGCTTGCTATGATCCACATGAAAAAAATGTTATCATTGTATGTCTCCAAGTTTGTGTCTCAGCAATGCAATGCATGACCAACAAGCAACTAAATGTATGCGCTGTAAACTTCTACGTGTACTTACAAGACTACATATATTCATACTAAATTAGTTTGTTTCATCGTGTGACTGAAATGACCCCTTATTGATTAGGTCAACTTTAACCTGCCTCGTACCCATTTGCGTTCAAGGATAATATTTTGCTGATGGATTTAGCTTGGGAGATTGATTACGAATACTTGCAACAGCGCAATTATTTAGGGGGTTGCACATAATATTATGCCTCATTCCAAAGCTCCACTCCCCCATGTTAGGCATACATACTACACTCGCACTCCTCATTCTGCATGGATGGTGAATATTTGCATCCATGGGTTCTATACACACTGTGGAATACAGCACTCCAAGAAGTGCACGAGCCACTCATAAGCTACTGGTATTACTATAGCCTGGTTTCTGTGAATATGAACATATCTACTTGCTATTGTACTACAGTTCTTATGTGGTTGTATATTAATTGTCTTCACCATATCTGGTCCCTTAAAAGTTATTCCTGTACTAGAGCATTTTTGCATTTATTGACACTACTGTAAACAGGCAACAATTTCCAATCAGAGAGTGTTACATCTATAGCCTAGTAATCAAAGTAGCACTGTGCGATAACGATTAGCCTGAGGAGGGTACATGGTATAGCACGTGTAGCTACTGCATAATCTACAAAAGCAAGCGTTGCTACAGTTTCATTCAAATCAGCACTAAAATTGAATTACTTCCCCTTGGCTCTAACTGCCGGCGGCAGTCAGAGCCCAGGAGGTGTTGTGCCACTGTGCTGCTGGGGAATAAATTCTGAACAATTTTAAAGGATGACCACAGTAACATAGACCAAAGGCTAGTTGAAGCTCAGATTAATGTAGTAGAGTTTCCATTTATAATATACCCAAATCTTCCTGGCACAGAGAATTTTGTTTATTGTATTATAAAATGGACAATGTACCCGCAAATACTTCAAATGTTGAAACAGATGCTCAGCTAAGAAATTAACGTCTTTACCAGTAATTTACCGTAGAATCGGGAGTATAGCGACCTGTCACACTCAATTTGGTCCACTTTCAAATTCGTTCCCCCCAGAACTAATTTTTCAGCAATATATGCCAAATCCCCCCCCCCCCCCAGCTTGCATGTGCAAGTTTGGATTGATTGCTTGCCGCCTCTTTCACGAAGGCAAGTCAGTGCTTGTCAGAGGTGTAGAAAAGATGCTCATGCTTATCTCGTATACATGTACTGTCTTTTGGATGGCTGCAATGGCAGAGAGTGACAGCAAAAAGAGAGACCAGATACTTGAATATGCAATTCCCTAATTAGCCCATCATTACCTCCTGTTTGTTATTTTTCTGTGAACTATCTTGGGTAGATATAGCAGTACTCCCAAATCCTGCGAAGGGTATTCTTAATTTTTTTTCTACCTGTCTCTAAAATGCACTGGTGTTTGAATGGCCGCAGGGTTGTTCAAATGTGAACCCTATGGACAAAATGTGGTTAAGATTATAGCAACAGTGTATCATGAAACCACATTAAAATGTCTGTCGATTAAGCCTGCAAATTTGAGAATATGGAAAATACCTTGCCATGTTCCCTATTTTGTGTTTGGTCCAGCAAGCACCACAACTCATTGCCTCAATTGAATATTGCGTTTTATTGGCAAATGGCTGTGTTCAGTTCCTACTGCTGAGTGCATGGACACTCTCTAAATAAAGGACAAAGGCTGCCGTACCAAAGTGTGCGCTATTTGGAGAGTTGACTGTTGAGTCATTGAATGCTTATATTAAAGTTATTTTTAACATCATTTAAGCATGAATTTTACAAAACTCCCCACTAAAGGACACTCTCTAAATAAAGGACAAAGGCTGTCGTACCAAAGTGTACGCTATTTGTAGAGTTGACTGTACGAAACTTTATACTATATAAAACAAAAGCAGTTTCATACTCTCACTGAGAAAACATACACTTGCATAGAAAGCAACATAAAACCTCAACTAAAATTATGATGTCATTGCACTACATTAGTTACTACAATCTGTTGCTAGTCAATTTTGCCAGTCAAGTGCACTGTTACTTTCCTTTAGGTTCAAAATCTGACTTCAACTTAAGGAGCCGTTCTTTGTGTTGCTCAAGGTCCTTGATCATCTTCTCCAACTGACTGGCCTTTTTAGAATTGGACCCCTGACCTGTACGATACTTGTAGATGTCATACGCACCTTTTACTATCACGAAGAGATCGAGTGGAACAGCAACAGCATCGAAAACGACACCTGCAACACTAAGGTCACCAGCGACTGTTCTCAGACCGGTCAAAGCAATCCGAGTTGTTGAAGCAAATCGACCACGATCCTGACGGCATCTATACCTGAATCAATCAGTTTGTATCCATCATACAGTACTTTTATGACTCCGCCACCTACAAAATACAAGTGATAACAAAAGACTTATAAAATTTTACAAACTTAATTTTATCACTAGCTACTACATAACATCATAGTCATAATTATAACTACACAATGTCATGTATAATCTATAAGAAAATGGCTATTGGTCCAGCAGTCCGGTGGTTGATTTTTGGGTTAGGGTTAGAGTTTTAGGGTCAATCAAATCTGTAACTTGCTACAGGCATGCTCCATGCCTACATAATTCTGCAGACCCCTGCTTCAATGCCTTATACATAAATGTCATGGACTGTATACAACAACTATTATCTCTCTCTCCTTCTTCAATACATGTACATGTACTATACAATTCTTGGGGGGAGGCATACTATTGCTGACACCTTAGATTCGTGATTTTAGACCGGTGTCAGAGTCGTCAGTGACTCCCCGATCACGCACGCCTAAGGCTGTAATGACTCCCCGTTGGCAGATATGACTTCCCCCATACGGTACGCAGTACAAGTATATAGACTATCCTCGTCAGTATGACGTCATTATTGCATAATCCAGGAAATGAACCCAGTTTGATTGCTATCTGACACATGTTTTGTCAGTAAAGCTGTAACAGTCGCAATATAATCTTTTGATAAACGGCGCTAGCCCTCCGCGGCGTCACAAAATAACCGCACTAACTCTACTAACCTAGGCGGTGTAGTAAGCCTACCTTTGCGTGTGATACACTTGTCCAGTTCTCAGACCCTCCACCTTCGGGCCCAAAGCGTGACTGACTTCAGAGTTAATTTCTCTATTTTTCCCTCGCGATTCTGACACCTTGGTTGCCTTTGGAGGCAAAATCCTGTCGTCTCTTGAGTGATGTTCCAGAATGACTGAAAGACGCAACAAGGCCTCATCAGGAAAGCGCTTGTCCCCGACAGGAAATACGCAACAGCAGGCTGCTAAACGCCTAGTCTCGTGAACCAGCCCACTTAATTTCCGCAGTGCCGATCGCTAATTAGTATGCGGCCGAAAGCGATCGGTGCTGAGGATCAAAGTAGGCTGGCTCGCGAGACTACTAAACGCCCACCACGGCGAAGAGCAGATGGTAAAGTACCCCACCGCCCTCGCGGAGACAGTTGGTATTCACTAGTTTGTTTGTAGCTCATTCTTTACGGCTGCCTACCACGTTTTCGCCATCTAGGCAACAAAACACTATCTTCATTTGCTGTAGTTTGGCCTACAAGCCTCCAAAAGCTGCTGCTATACATAGCGCGAGGCTATCCTATACACTGCAGTTGATAGTAACATTTTGCGTGCATCGTTTCCCCCTCCCTTTTAGGTCGCGCGGAACTTCATCAATCACCGCTAGCTTGTCGGACCTCCTCTGAGACAAAACGAATTGCTTAACCCCGCGTGCGTATACGCGCGTGGGATAAAAAAGTCTATCACTATTTTGACTACTAAGGACGGCCGGACAGGACCAAGGTCAGTGTATGTTGAAGGTATACATATTACCACTCACTTTTGACTACACTCGAAATCAATCAATAAATCCGATCTTCTTTGAAAGCTGAATACTTGCGATTCAGCTGTGAAGTAGCTGTGGCCAAATCCTTACTTGTTTCACAAACAGTAGAGGACAATTCTTTGTCACGTTTGATCACCCTTTCGGCTGTCTTCATCTGCGACTTAGATACAAGCCAGTCACCGATGTCAGCGCCTCTCTGTCACACCGCCACCAGCTGCAACAATTGATCCCGCAATGGTGAGGCCTAGGCTTGCACCAAACGTTACGAAGCTCAACCCAAAGCCAATGATGGCCATGGTACTACCCGCAACAGCAGCAGATGCACCACTTACTTTTGCTATGGTGCGATCATGGTAACTTTCTTCAATTGTCTTTTGAATATCTCTCAGGGTGGCGAGACTCGGTTCCTGCTCGGCTATCCTCCCATTTGGCAATGTCTTTTGATAGTTTCTCTGCTATTTTAGTAGCACTATGAAACCTATCGTCCTTTATTAGATCAGACATGGCCACTACTAAACTTTATAGCCGTGGCTTATATATTTTTAGCCTGATTTGCATGCAAACTGGTCGATTTATAGGGCCTAGTAAATCACAATTTGCTTTGCCACAAGAGCCAGTGCGCCTTTTATTACACAGCTACTACATTATGTATATACGATGACTACAATTGACAATGAATTTTACAAAGACAAAGGGTGAATAAAGTAATTTTATTGCCACTGATGTCATGTCTGTCGTGCTATTTATAGAACACATCATCACTCTAAGACAAGGAAACTGTGTTTTCTCAGGAGTAAACTTAAGTGTTAGGCTGTTAGCTGTTCTAATTGATACTGTTGGTGTTGCCACCCCCTCTCATGAGCTCCATGGATTCACTTGTTAGGCTACTAGTATAATAACTACGCTAAGTCCAGCCAAGTGAGACTAGGGAAATCATATGAATAGGGTGTCTGATATCTGTGCATAAATTTAGCCCTAACCCGTACTAGTTCACCCCATTTTAATCCCATAACCAGTACCCCTAACCATATTTAAATGTTGCAAGCAGAATGGATTCCAATGCCATCTACATTCTATTCCATGTGTATACCTTTACTTCAGTTGGTGTTCTCTTAATAATAGATTCCTGTTGGGGTTAGGTGAACAGGTAAAGTTGAGATGATGTTAAAGCAGCTACTAATGGAGAATAAAGAATAAGAAAGCTCATGTGGGAGTGACAGTGAAAGTGTAGTGCACTGTATGACTTCATTCATAACAGTAACAATGCCACCACTCAATCTCGTGTCTGAGTCTGTTGTTTTTCTACCTCAGGCAGACTCTACATCAAGTTGAGTCTGCATGAGGTAGAAAACTAGATCCACAAACCACCAAGTCATATTCACATGAAGTTGTGTTTAAGAGTGTTTAAGAAGAGGCTTTCCTCTATGCTGAAGCAGTTTTTTGAGGGGCGTGTACTTACGTAAGTATTGACAGGTATAGATTATTTCATTATTAATTACCTTCTGTACATGGCTAACCATTCAGTTACAATAACTAGTAGCTTGCATGTAGTACGTACCTGTACCTGTAACTGCCTCTTTAGATATGTACTTTGAACTTTTGAATTATGAAAAGTCATTTTACGTAAATGATGAGAAATCCTGTATATATCTCTTCCCTGACATGACTTACATTTTAATTAACAGGCAAGTCATATGGAACTAATTGAGTTACACGAGAGAAAAAGGCAATACAATCCCTACTCCCTACTTACAAGAACATGAACCCACTACATGTTTTAGAAGAGCAGCCAAACTAGCTAAATGGATTCCAATATTCCAAAGAAGAAGTCTACTTTTAATTTTATACTTTGTTCTGCAGTAGATTCCTGTGGAAGGGAGGGAGGGGGGTAGGTGATCAGATACAGTAAACTTTAGAGCAGCTGCTAATACTCTGAAGAAGAATGAGGCAAATTAGATACTCTGTCTTTCTTGTGTTGCAGTCCAGTTGATCCAGTACCCTATGTGAAAGCCTCTCATTAATCATCGTAAAATGCTAACCGTAGTACTTTGTCTTATTTTTGCTAGTGTCAATGTGATGCTATACTTAAACTGTAGTGGCTACCATTACTGTATATACTAACTGAAACTGCACAGCAAATTGTGCAAAGGTGTGATATGGATTCGCTCCTTAGAATTGTTTTTCAGAGCACCACAATGGGTTAGTTATGAATAGAGTATGTCATAAGATTACAAGTTCAGCAGCTTCCTGTGGGGTAGAGCTATACCTTCCATCTGCACAATCAAAATATCTCTACAGCAAAAGCTGTAGAAAGAACACACCTCCTGTGAATTGTTTTTCAGAGCACCACAATGGGTTAGTTATGAATAGAGTATGTCATAAGATTACAAGTTCAGCAGCTTCCTGTGGGGTAGAGCTATACCTTCCATCTGTACAATCAAAATATCTCTACAGCAAAAGCTGTAGAAAGAACACACCTCCTGTGAATTGTTTTTCAGAGCACCACAATGGGTTAGTTATGAATAGAGTATGTCATAAGATTACAACCATAAGAAACAGCTTAAGGATAAACCTATCGCCTCGGGTAAACCGTCTAGCGGAGTATATCTGCGTTTATACTCCTCGTAGACGTGGTATATCCGGCTTATACCAATCAGTGGAATAGGTACCTAGAAACGCTGGGCTAGCATTCCCAGAGGCAGCAGTTATTTACGATGTCATAATACATGAAAACATAAAAGTAGTATAATAAAACATAAACGTGTTATATGATCCTTTATACTCCGCTTCTGCTCCAATCAAACACCTTGGATGTGATGTAATGTGGTATAAAGCACAAATATACTGGCATGATCTAGGTATAGCTTAGAGCTTGGGCGGCTATGTTCTAACTAGGCCGAGGCGAAGCCGAGGTCTAGTTAAAACATAAAGCTGCCCATGCTCTGAGCCATTTAGTATATGCACATCTTCAGCTTCTTATGCTCTATGGGATTCTTACTATATTCTATGAAAATTATTCCATACACTTGTTACTATAGTAACATGAACTAGTGAAAGCATTAGTCTACAATTCCAGGAAAAGGAAAACTGACTGTGTAAGTAATGAAAATTATTGCTTATGATCTCATGTGGGGTGACTCACACCATATGCCAAATCATAGTCACGCCACCAGGACTGCATGAAAATGTCACAGTTTGTAATTAGGGTGGATTTATCAAGCTCCTTCTTGAGCTTACATGTACATGTACTACAGTGTGTATTGCTGATCAACGTGCGATGAACGTTGTTAGATTAATTGCTAAGAAAATGAATTATGTATAAAAATGTTATCGGGCAGTTATCTATGGTAGAACAGCAAAATGTTCACATGCACTACAAGAAGCACACTGAGACTATGCAGAAACAGGAGGAACTGAGTTTAGTCAGAAGCTGTAGTAATACGTAATCAAACTAGCTGTAGACTTTCAGTATAACCACATACAATAAGTAATCATAAATGGCTGCATATCACAATTGTACTTTACCATACAGTTAGTGTCAGTCATAGTAGAAATTACTAGAGCAGTTAACTATCAAAACCACAGCCTCTTTACTTCGTCAGCAATTAAGTCACTTAGCCTGCTAAAATTTAATGGATTGAATTTAATTGGCCTGTTTTCAGCCCCTGACATCTCAAAATTCATTGCGTCAGAAATACTGGAATGGGTTCATTATACAATGAGTATCAAATATACCGACTGTACTCACCCAGCATGCTCCATGGCTCTCCCAGCACTGGAACCGACGTCATTAGAGACGGCTTTGTCAGCCGCATAACTGTATACAGTTGTGCGTGTGTGTGTGTGTGTGTGTGTGTGTGTGTGTGTGTGTGTGTGTGTCGCGGTGGTGTAATAGTTAGAGCACTGGACTCACAACCCAAGGGTTGGTGGTTTGAATCCCACCGTGACTACTGGTGACTAAATATTCATTCGTTCAATTGTTGTGAATTACCATCTTATGTTTCCAGTACACACCAGCCCACCCAGCTGTAATGGGTACCTAGCATTTGCTGGGGTGCAAATTCAACTGACTGCTCTCATGTATCAGTTCCAGGAGTTTGCCAGCACTGGCTCAGAGTGTTTGCTTCGTGCACAAGGTGGCAGTATAGGTGGCAGTACAGATGAGGCTGTAGTAGTATATAAAGTTGAGGAAATCAAGAGATTGGTACTTTAAAAACCGCTATGAGGGTTTTGGAAGGCGTGCATGCGACTTCACAAACAAAAAGCATTTGAGGCCGTACCTAGCACTGGAAAGACAGTGGAGATATCCTTTACAGGTGAATGTGACATAGATCAACGTCCAGATAATGTAAGTCACATATGAAGCTACATAACATACTTCTATGTTGATGTTCTCACCCACCCATTCCCTTCAATGCATATACACTCTCTCATTACCTACATAGACAGTTATGTGTATCTCTTATAGCTTCGAATCAAGGCTACGTATATCTCTTACCTGTGCTCTCCCAGTTCCTTTACTTCATGCGCTATGATTCGCTCTTCCCAGCTCCCTGGGTCCAGCTGGAAGGAGTCAATAGTTCCACCTGTACAATGTGAAGACGCAACTACTATACACACTGCCAAGTTCAAGATAAGTGCTGCAGTGAGCAGTAACTATAGCAGCAATTAGCGATAGACATTTGTGACTTGTCCTGATAAGGAATATAAACGGAGCAGATCTGTATGGCCTTCAGACACAAAACTTCAGTACAGACTGAGTCAGCCATCTCCTATACCTATGCATTACATGCATAATTTGTCCTAATATTGCTAGGGTCGCAACTAAGCCTTCCCACACCGATATTTTATGGTCATGAAAAAAAAACTGGCAATACGACACGACACTATGTAGCTTTAATTACTTGGTGACTGCAAGACCAGACAGAGATCATATACGTACATAGTTCTGTCTGTTACATGACATTTTGTACAGATGCTCACTCCTTGGCTCTGCTGCAACCTGCCTTAAAGATGGTTTCCTTCACCGGCTGTCGTTGTGCACGGTAACAAAGCCACTGAAATTTTCTCCCAGGTAGATCATCCTTGAACGGGGAGAGGGTAAGAAGGGTCAGCTTTCACAATCAGCAGCCAAAGGCAACTACATATACGTATATGTATATGCATGCACATGCTCCTGCAACTCACAGGCCGTAATCTCACAGCAATACTGCAGTTTCTTGGCTGGACCTTCGCCATTCAAACATGGTGTTCTGGTGCTGTGCCGTATCATGTAGATGGCGGAGCTCCCTTCCAGAGCCATCCCTCGGGGGGGGGGGGGCAATTTCAACAATCTTCTTGACATGAGTTTGGTGGATGAGTCTGGGACGATCGTAGCGGGACCTCAAACATGTGACTGCTTCAGTGTATTGGTCTCCAGATCGGGACAGGCCCTCAATAACCCTTTTTGCTGTACCATCCTTGAGTGCGTGGCGGAGATACACCAGCTTCCCTGTGTCTGAAAGGCTCGTATGTTCATGAACGGCAATGCTAAATTGTTCCCAGAATGTCTGCCAGCTGAGGATGTTACCGTCAAAGGTGGGAACGTCAATCTTGGGCAATCCGACTCCACTCGTTATTGTAGCAGGAGATTCTGTTGACGGATTAGGGATGACACCAGGTGTGAGAGTGAACAGTAACTTCTTGAGTTGCAGGCTGCAGTCGAAGACATCCTTGTCCATGGCGTTCACGGAGGTTTCAACTTCTTCTGCTCGAAGGGAGAATGCAGTTTGACGAATTTCTCCAAGCTCCTGTTTGAAGTCGGATAACTGCTCTTGATATTGGTGAAGCAGGTGGAGCTCTGCTGATTCTGGCATCAACGCAAGGACCGCAGTTTCAATCGCCGAGAGGTTGCTCTTCAGATAAGACAATCTGCGTGATGCAGTTGAACAGGGACGCATGCTCTAAGTGGATTAACGATGCACAGAGTAGATAGGTGCACCAACTTCTCGTATCATTCCAATAGTAATCATGAAGACTGAATAACTGAACAACTACTACACAGTGGCAAAAAGAGATATATATAGAAAAAAGGATAGTTCTAGAATGTTCCATACACAGGTGGCACAAGAACAGGTGGCAAGGACAAGGGAAAATCAGGAGTCAGAAGTCTAAGTACAAGAGAAACAGGAAAGGAACTAAAGCATCTTTGAGCATGGTTACAACTACAACATGAACAATGGCTAATCTTTGACATATCTCTAACAGACGTACATGTATGTACATGTGGATCAACAAATGTGACCTGCTGTGTAACAACCAGTACTTTCGAATAAGTCAATTTTATGATACGTAACTATGCACAAACTAACTGAAATGTGAGTAGTTTTATAGGTGGCATTGCTGCCATGACAATACATACCAATTTTAGTACGTAGGTATTGCCACACTATTGACCCAGACATGAATTTCCATGCCATAGAGTTTGCAGTATTTTCAATCGCGGCAATGCTATGAAAATGGCAGTGCTACATGTACGAAAAGCAACTTGTACTGTACCAATCCATTCTCACTACTGTTGATGACAATTGTCCAAGTGCTGGATTTTCACACAGCAGGTCACATATAACTTCTCCACAGTAATAAGTGTACGTTACACAGGAGGAAAAGAAAATTATATATCCTTACATATCTCTCCTCAGAGTGTAGTTTAATCTTACTCGAAATTGTGTGGTAGTGCTAGCAGTTCCCCAGATGCAAAGGCTGGTAAACCACGAGGGGTCCTTATGTCCGCTTCCATTTCATCTTGCACTGCTGTACCTACATGTAAGTAAATGCACATGCACAGCAATGTAAAAAAACAAAGGTAAAATTTTATTAATGCGTCGTAATATGGTATAATGAGCCTCAGATGTATGCACATGTGGAAAACAAGTTAGAAACCTATCTTCAGAACTACATGACTGGCCGAGTAAGAGAGGCTAGTACTGAAAATGTCATAGTTTGTAATTAGGGTGGATTTATCAAGCTCCTTCTTGAGCTTACATGTACATGTACTACAGTGTGTATTGCTGATCAACGTGCGATGAACGCTGTTAGATTAATTGCTAAGTAAATGAATTATATATAAAAATGTTATCTGGCAGTTATCTATGGTAGAACAGCAAAATGTTTACATGCACTGCAAGAAGCACACTGAGACTATGCAGAAACAGGAGGAACTGAGTTTAGTCAGAAGCTGTAGTAATACGTAATCAAACTAGCTGTAGACTTTCAGTATAACCACATACAATAAGTAATCATAAGTGGCTGCATATCACAATTGTACTTTACCATACAGTTAGTGTCAGTCATAGTAGAAATTACTAGAGCAGTTAACTATCAACTACCACAGCCTCTTTACTTCGTCAGCAATTAAGTCACTTAGCCTGCTAAAATTTAATGGATTGAATTTAATTGGCCTGTTTTCAGCCCCTGACATCTCAAAATTCATTGCGTCAGAAATACTGGAATGGGTTCATTATACAATGAGTATCAAATATACGACTGTACTCACCCAGCATGCTCCATGGCTCTCCCAGCACTGGAACCGACGTCATTAGAGACGGCTTTGTCAGCCGCATAACTGTATGCAGTTGTGCGTGTGTGTGTGTGTGTGTGTGTGTGTGTGTGTGTGTGTGTGTGTGTGTGTGTGTGTGTGTGTGTGTGTGTGTGTGTGTGTGTGTGTGTGTGTGTGTGTGTGTGTGTGTGTGTGTGTCGCGGTGGTGTAGTAGTTAGAACACTGGACTCACAACCCAAGGGTTGGTGGTTTGAATCCCACCGTGACTACTGGCGACTATCTATTCTTTCCATCATTTATTTGTTGTGAATTCCCATCTTATGTCACCAGTACACACCAGCCCACCCAGCTGTAATGGATACCTGGCATTTGCTGGGGTGCAAATTCAACTGACTGCTCTCACGTATCAGCTCCAGGATTTTGCCAGCACTGGCTCAGAGTGTTTGCTTCGTGCACAAGTATGCAGCCTGGTTTTGCCAGGTGCGCGTGACCGCTTAGCGGCAGCAACAGAATTTGCATTTGTGTGTGTGTGTGTGTGTGTGTGTTTGTGTGTGTGTGCGTGTGTGTTGTGTGTGTGTCACATGTGTATGTGTGTATGCGGTGTTCTAGTTTCACCGAACAGTGAGGACAAAGCTGATATGAGGTTTTGGGGGCCCAAGGCAAGCCTAATGATTTTGCTATGCCCACGTGTGTGCATGTATGTTATGATAGATAAAGACAGTCACATGTGTTTGCAGGGGGTGTTTTGGAGTGCACCATGTGTGTGTAGTAGATGCAGTTTAATGCTTCTTTGTGCACACAGGTCTTTGTCTATACATATATGTACTGTCTTTATCAGATTTGAGTGATATAATCAGTAAGCTAAAGCTGATTTTAGCAGCTGAGATAGTATAGCTGTAGTCAGACCTATCATCAGATATATAATTTTAAAGCAGATTGAATTGGCCAATAAAACAAATGTCAGAAGTAATTCATGGTGTAAACACTCACAGCCAGCAGCTCATTGGGATCAAACATTGACTCTTTCTTGTCTTCAGCTGCTTTCTTTTCTTCTTTCGCTCTGTAATGAGTCTGTAGGACAACAGGCAGACAGGCACACACGTTATCTAATAGGTAACTATTCTGTAGGTCCACACAAGTGGCCCACTACCACATGGAAACATCACTGTGGTCATGTACTTTGATTCTGCAAGAAACAATGCGAATGTAGCTAGGTCTACATGATATGTGAACTTAGTTACAGGAAATTACAAAAGTGATCGAGTGTCAGTGTAATAAATTGCCCTACTTGGTACCGTGTGATAAATATCTGTGTGATTTCTGTTGGTTGATCGACATGAAGACAGCACGTACATACCAAAACCTTCTAACAACACTGTGTAAGTGATTAAGTTTTTTTCCTTTCACGATCACAATCTGTACATGTCTATCCAATGAACCATTATTAACAAATTCAATCCACAAAAACTGTAACTTGCAACCCTTGGAATGTCTTTATCTCCCCCACTTCCGTGTGAATGTACCTGTATCAACCTCTATGGAAAACACCATAACAGCACTCTCCTTTACAAAATTCCTGTACTACATTAATCAATGTTTGTAAGTCCTCAGTATTAGTAATTAAACCTACAAAATCATCAGCAAACACTAGACCCCCAACATATAACATCAGTCTTAATAGTTGTGCCAATCCCAGCCTTTGTGATCTCATCTAACAACTGATTGGAAAATACATGCAGGATAGGAGACATATTACAACCCGTACCACCCGACCTATATTGAATGATTTGGATTTTAATCCCTCCAGTAAAACAGCACTCTGTGCTATGTCATACATAGTCTTAATAATTATCTCTCCACATCCTACCTCTATCACCAAGTTCCCGTAAGCCATTATGCCAAACTGTGACAAATGCTTTCTGAACATCTAACACGAAAGTGTAAGTGTGTTTTCCTTCCCTAATTGTGCCTTTTATGATTTCATTTCGAGATAAAATGATATCAAACCAACTCCTTTTGAAACTCTCTAAATCCTGCCTGACCCTCATGAAGAGCCCTTTCTGATTCTAATCTGATTACTAAGCGGTTATTTAGAATCTTGCAAAACCTACCACATTTAATAGTGCAATGCCTCTGTAATTACCCGGGTCCTCAGCATCACCTTTTTTATACAAGTTAACAATTGACCCTTGTCTGCGGAATAGTCTCCTCTGTCCAAACTACTTCATATAAACTTTCAACAGATTAGACATTCCTTCGCCACCGTACTTAAAAAGCTCCCCAACTAGCCCATCATTACCTTCTGCTTTTTATTCTTTAGGCTTTTAGAACATCTTTTAATTTCTGCTTAGCTACCAACCTTGACTATTCCAGCTTATAGTATTCTCTATACCTCAAAGCTTCATCTACTATCTCAGTAATCTTCAGTACCTCTACACAGTTTCATTTCCCACTCTTGACTCTATATACGTAACCACCACTTAAGTTTGCACTTATTCCTCCTGCCTTTCAAAGATTCTACCCCTATATCTTCCTTTATTGTTTCATTGCATATTTATTTGAATTTTTAGAAGAGCAGCCAAGTATCTTTTAGCTGCTCCTACGTAGCTGAATAGATTCTAAAGAAGCTGTCTCCATATTAAGCCAACACTTCACTACCATACTCTATAAAGTGGGGCAAAGTAACAAAATTAACACTCCAACTGTATTGATATTTCTAAGTTTTTGCTTTCCACTTTTAATTACCCTCTGTACATTATTGTATCATGACCATTATTGACAATTCAATGCCCAAATAACAGCAACTTGCAACCCTTTTATCTCCCCACTTCCATGTACATGTACCTGAACAATTAACCTCTCTAGAAAAAATAATAAGGGCACTCTTTTTTAATGTTAGACTTTAACCTTACCTCAGAAGTAGTAATTACATTAGACCCCCACTCTTATTAACATCATACTTAATAGTTATTCCAATCCCAGCTTTATCTAATTGATAGATAAATACAAGTCTATCCATACAGTTCTATATAAACACGTGTTTAGAACCCACATACATGCAAGCCCTCGGTGGCAATGGAGTGTTTGACTCTATTAAAAATGGTGGGCCTTACCCTGTTAAATAAGAAAGAGAGGAGAGTAGAAACCGCTTTTGGTATAACTATCAGGTATCCAAATATAAAGGGCGGATTTAGCGATTGTTAAACCCTGTAAATCGCTAGATTGATATTTATTTCATTGTACAGACGACAGACAGACAGACAGACAGACAAACAGAGCCAATTGCTTAACCTTGCCGCATATGCATGGGGTAAAAATGGAAAATAGAATAGGTGACATTCTACGTACAACCCTGTTCCACCCCTGGCCTATATCTGATTTTTCTCCATCCAAGGCCAGAAATGTGGCTTATGGTTTATGTTATGGTTAGGAGTAGGTGGGCCTTACCCTGAGCATGCAAACTTAAGGTTCTGTGATGTGCCAGTGAATATGTATGGTCATAGGAGGGCATCTACATAATTACAAAGAGAAACTGAGCTAAAAAAGTCAGCTGCCACATGAATACAGCTACATGGTAAGAGCAGAACAAACAAGAGCATATACGTACAAAGAAAGTGACAAGGGTACAGTGAAATGTCTAGTTCGCAGCTTTTGAATCAAACAGACGACTGGTCAAACGTACAATTTAATAACTTCCACACTATAGATCTATGTGTGCATTTTAATAGATCAATAATTATAACATGCCAAGTTCATGGAAACAGGAGGGGCACCTTAACCCTAGAACAGTAGCTACACAATCATGCCACTCACATGCCAGTTTGATGTAGCTTCCTGACTGCAACAGATTGCATTTATGTCAGTACAGAAATTTGAAATAGCACTGACCTGTGTGGTAGAGGTTTGCAAAGCTCAAGTGTAACAGATTGTAATGGGCAAAGGAGTGTTTCTTATATGAAAGGCCTTGCAATTGAAAACATACAACTGTAGAATATTCATAGCGTCTGGTTCACTAAAGTAGTTTCACAAGCTAGCCCACTTACATTCTACAGCATCCATCACTTACAGTATTGGCATGTGGAAGAGACATGTGCTGATAGCCTGATGCTGACACTCTTCCACATGCCATGCTGATACTGAAAGTAATGGTTTGATTCTGTGACTACTACTGAAGTTACCAAGTGCCCTTAACAGAGACAAGAAAAGTACAAGTGTAGGCCAGAGCAAGTTGTCACCCCACCCCACCCATGCCCCACAGCCCATGCACAGGTGACACTCAATCTACTTCCACAACAAATGTACACTTGTTTACACAACTGTGTGAACAAACAAATATAACTAGGAGGTAAGATGCAAAAAGCCTTGTGTCAAAGTACCATTTGGTAAGTGTTCTACAAATACCTGTCCAATCTTACTAATGCATTTCTTCTGATTTGAAAGCATGTCCACTTATGTAAGAGGGTCAATGCTCTGTAAGTATACAAACATACTATCATAAGTAAAGTACAAAGAACTGAAACACTGACAGCTATTTGGGCTTTGTCAGTGCAGTGATGGTGTGTGTAGCACCTAGAGCTGACCAGCAGCTACATACAGCTCTTAATTTGACTCACACCAGGAAAGCCTCTATGAATTAAAAGTGAACTAAGGCTCTACTGTAGTTTAGCTTTTCTCTGGTCTCCTAATCCTTCAATTACAATAGAAAACTACTGATAAACATAATTTGCTAAATCAACCCAAAAAGTTAGCAACACCCAACAGCCAGACACTGAAGCCAGACACACTAATTTTCTCCAGCCCAGTTGCCAGGGTAGGCTAAGGTTCCCCAGTGGTTATTGATAATGACAAGATCATCATTGCAGGACATGTCCAACTACCTCTGTGATTGCACATCAACATGACTGTTTTCCAAAAGTGCATTTATATATAATATATAAACTATTATATGCACTCATGCTGTTGACAGATATTGGTATTGTCATTACCACGGATCAGCAGCTGTTTGATAGAGATTCCTTCAGACCCAGTTACTCACTTATTGGTTCAATAAAGTGACACCTGTTAATTCCAAGTTTCAGCTAACTGTGAGACATGATCCAGCATTGTTCTCAGCTGCTGGTCGACACTAGCTACCAGGAATCCAATACCTGATTCTGTGAAAGTGTTTAGCCAACTACGTACATTGTATACTATTGCACCTACGAACAAACTGGTGTGCTTTATTTTTACATTTCAAAAGGACTTACTCTTCCTCTTTATTTTCAAGCTTGTTGAGATTAAAAGCTTCAAAACCCGCAGCAGGGTCAAACTTTACAACTTCTGAGTACATTTGACATGTAGTGGTGTTCTGGATCTGAACTTTAAGAAGAATATCATCCTGCGTGGTTTATAATGCAGTTCATTATTCACAAGCCATCAACTACGTACTATTACGTTGATGTTCTCACCCACCCATTCCCATCAATGCACAACTCCCTTGGTCCAGCTCCCTGGATATTGGGGGTATCGTCAAATATACTGGGAAGGAGTCAATAGTTCCACCTGTACAATGTGAAGACACAGCTACTGTACACACTGCCAAGTTCAAGATAAGTGCTGCAGTTAGCAGTAACAATAGCAGCAATTAGCGATAGACATTTGTGACTTTCCTGATAAGGAATATAAACGGAGCTGATCTGCTTGGCTGAGTCAGCCATCTCCTATGCTTATGCATTACATGCATAACTTGTCCTAATATCGCTAGGGTCAAAATAGCTTTCCGACCACATTCAATAGTGTAATGCCTCTGTAATTACCTGGGTCCTCACATCACCTTTCTATAAAAGCTAATAATCAACCCTTGTCTCTGATGTTTGGAAATACTCTCCCTTATCCAAACTACCTCATACAAGACTATCAACAGATTAGCCATTCTTTTCTCCCCATACTTAAAAAACTCCCCTCATTACCTCCCGTTTTATTACTTTTAAGAACACCTTTTGAGCATTCAAACTTAAGGTTCTGTGATGTGCTAGTGAATATGTATGGTCATAAGAGGGTATGTACATACATTTACAAAGAGAAACTGAGCTAAACAAGTCAGTTGCCACATGATTACAGGTACGTACATGCTAAGAGCTGGACAAACAAGAGCATATACGTACGAAGAAAGTGACAAGGGTATAGTGAAATGTCAAGTTCGCAGTTTTTGAATCAAACAGACGACTGGTCAAACGTACAATTTAATAACTTCCACACGATGTATGTGTGCATTTTAATACATGAGTATGCTGTTTAGTAATTATAAACCAACAAGTCACCCATAGAGGTGGTCTTTCAAGAGTTCCAGTGTTACTCTAAGCTTTTGTTGGGCTACATTGGGATACACACAAGCTGCAAAGCAACAGACCTACATTTGCATAGTTCTAGTCACTTGGAAGGCACCACCACAGTGTACAAACTCCATCTACTTTGGCAGTGCCTTTCAAGCCAGGGTATACACATCCATATACCCTAGGGTACATGAGGGTTGCTGGGCAACTGTGATAGACTGTTCTACAAACTGTGAAACAATTAGCTGGCAAACCAGTTCATATGGGAAAAGTAAGCTGTAGACTACTTCTTATTACATTCAGTAGAGTTATTCTAAGGTAGCTGCATGTTCAAAATGTAATAAATTGTTCCCCTTTTTTGCAAAAACTACAAAAGTGACCCATAGCACTACACAAGTCCACATACAAAGCACCAAGCCAGAGCAACTATTTAATGCAGAAATCACCCAAACACCAGCTCATGTGGGAAATACAAACTGTAGAATGCTTCCTATTACATAGAGTAGAGTCAATCCAAGGTAATTGCACGTTAGTAATTAAACAAAGTGTTTCCTTTTCCGCAAAAGCTACAAAAGTGACTCATAGTACTACACGTTTCCATAGTAAGCACCAAACTAGAGCAAGCATATAATGCAATCTCTGGTTTTGGTAGTTACATGCACTTGCTAGTTAATAGAAATATTATATATTATATCTATTGTTATTCGGAACAACTGGAATCAAGATAGCCAGGATCATAAGGCAACGTTACATGTATTTTATTACGATGTATATTCTGACTTGTATTACTATAATTACACGTCATTCCTGCAATTTTTCTTTACGATTAATTACTAAACTTATGCAAGACAATTATGAGGAATCTGACAAACGTTTTGCAAGGTTCTTACACCAGATCTTGCAGTAGTCTCGATACGCGAGGCTAATCTTGCAGGACTTCCCTATGAGCCTTGCAAGAATTCACACAAGATTTTAATGCCTACCATCTTGCAAGATTTTTGTTGCAAGATGAGAAATCTTGCTAGGGTAGAATGCCTACTGTCATAGTTCTCATGCAGCTACAACATATAGCTCACCAGGCCTGGCAGAATTTTTCCAGCACTGTCTCTGGCATTCGACATAGCCAAATTATGGGCGCACTCCCACTTTTCAAACATCGCAACTGTGGTTGAAAGGTAGATATAAGCAGTCTGGTGGAGCTAGCTCTTCGCGAGCCCCACGTAGTTCAGAGTTCTCGCAGCAGCGCTCAGCGTTACGCGCCGCGCACGAAGTCACATGTGGCTAATCCCAGCTTGTAGTTAATCCCAGCACAGCTACAATAACCAATGGTTATGCATGGTTATTGCATTTATGATCTCAGCCCCGCCCACTAAGCGCATATACTGATATAGAATCTGGCGCCGGTGTAAGGGCGATTTGGGGACCCCCGCGATATGGGGACCCCGTCCCAAAAACGCTAGCGATGTGAGGACCCCCACGGGCCCTATTTCGCTAGCGGTACGGGGATCCCGTACCGCTATGTATGTACAATTCTCATTCTGTTATCAGCATCTCAGCTAGAGTTGCCAAACTACAGATCACCTGCTTAAAGGTTAGTAAAGTAATTGCTCAGGTTCTCTTTTTGGCACTTGGTTGTGAAGTTGGATTAGCAAAGGCATGTCACTGATACCTGTCTTCCTCATAGTCTCGCGAACCAGCGAGGGGCTGGCTCACGAGACTATCTTCCTATACTAGTACTAATACTATGAACCAGATTCCTTAACCAGCATTAGATAGCAGTTATTGCTATGCTGATAGAAGGGCTTCCAAAGATCTAGGTTCCATGCTCTAAGGGAAAATTATTTACAAGCATAGACAGTAGAGTACTATAACCCATCATAACCAAGCAGTCTAAACGATAAGCCAGGTAGCATTTATATATTGATCGGAGTTCTCTTTCCACCAACCATGAATTTGGCGTCTCAAAACTTTCATTGTCAAAGGAATGCTGACTTTTTAACTGCTGTGCTGCTGTCTTCATCAGGGCAGACATCAATACAGTAGCTACAGGCCAAACCAAAAGCAAAGAATTCAAAGTCTTCGGGATTAGTCTAGCCTACTCAGCTCCTAGAAGGGAAGCCCTAGCCTCATACCTAGGCCTTCCCTGCACTCGCGAAAGTGCGGGGAAGGCCTGGGTACAAGGCTAGTTATGCCCAGTATTCTTATTTATTCTCAAATAGATTTGGTATTCAGAAACAGGAGTACCTTTTCCTTCTCTTCAACTGTGAACTGGATGGTGGGATGTATACCATTGAGTAGTCTCGGTACCAGCCCACCTATCAAGTCGGAGATCGCTTACAGTATCCCGCCACTAAGCGATCTCCGACTTGATAGGTGGGCTGGTACCGAGACTAACCATTGAGATGGTAGTAAATGTTTTGTAGCATTATAGCACACTGAATAATAAAAGTTTGAAAGAAATCATTTAAAAATGAAAGAGCATGTAGGGATGGAATCGCAAAAGAGTAACCAAACAAGGTAGCAATGACACAACAGAGCTTGATTCTACACCCCCATCCCTAACCCTGCATGAATGCAATTAGTGCCTGGCATGCCCGTATTTTACTTCTGAACTCTTGTGTCCAAGTGACAGGTAACAACATACATAGAAAGCATTCACATACAGCATTCAACTACAGCAATAAAAGAACATAGGTAAAACAATATCACTTATCAGATGATAAAGGCACATGTATCTGACATGTTCATTTCACTTCCAACCTACACAGAAATAATCAAATGTGTTACTATATATACACAATATGTTATAGCTAAACTATCCCCTAGACACTTTTACCAGTAATCAGGAGACTTTTCCAGGTAAACCAGCAATACATGAGACACTTTTAGTAATGGTCCCAAGGCTCATGGCATGAGTTACAAGAATGTTCTAAGTTACAATGAATGTACATATTGCTACACTAGACGAAGTTAAGTGTTTCAGCAAATTACAAATTCTGTCCATAGTGGCTATCTTGCCATAATACATGTCTGTACTATTTTCCGACCATAAGCAACACTTAATTCTACTCATGTGACCTTCAACAGATCAGAAGTCTCAAAATCGATCATATGAGTGTGCATTAAATTGCTTAATTCACACATACGTAGTAGCTAATGTAGTATGGTTTGTACACTCTCCCAGAAGCTTCTGAAATAGTTTTCCACAAAAAAAGAAACTAAATATAGCTGTCCTGGGCAAAGTCCACGACAACTATAACTTAGTACCAGCTGGGGTGCACTTCATGTTTATCTGGGTGGTAAAAACTACAAATAGTGCTCCCAGAATAGATCGGTTTAATATTATATACACAAACATAGCACAACCTACCAACTAGCATAAGTCTTTCAGACTCAAGTAGTTCCGGGGAATCTTTCAGCCTGCATGTACATGTAGATGAACGGCACTGACTTTATTTTATGCACGTCTAGCATAGCAGTTACAGCTGTGCACGGTTTACACTTACAGTATCGTGCAATCATGGTTTATTAGTGGACGTCACATCCGTTACACACGCACAGGCGCACACAGAACCAAATGTAAAGTATAGGTGCATACCTCATTCTGGAGCTACTGTGCTACACTGACCGTATTCTCTGTAGGCATCTATAGTTTGCTTCTTATATGACATAATTTAGACATACTTCCAAGTTAAAATTCCCACTATCAGATTGTGTACATGTTGTCATTAAATAAGTTACCTTCGCAGAAGTGAAATGCTGTTTTCATTTACTGCTTCTCCATCAGATAACACAGATGACGTGATTGTAATGTCAGAGGCAGAAGAATGAATGGCTGTGCACGACTCCTACAGTGGGAATCAATGGTTGTACACTGCACTACTATGTATTCCAGCAACCCCAGCAAGCTTCCTCTGTAATTACTACTACATGGTGATCTTTATCAAGGCAGTTACTACAAAAGCACTATTGTGTATCAACTGCCTGATGTACAGGCACCCCAAAATCAGAGCAACAATCTAGGATAAAAAGGTGTAATTTCTTACCCTAATATGCAATGTTTGCAGGAAGAACTTAAGACTAGAAAAAACTAAGCACACGATATGTAATTCTAGATAACATGCAGATTAAGCTAAAAACATTATATTATACCTACCATATGAGGTGCACTGATAGTTGCATGATAACCTAATGAAAAAAAACATAAGCATTATGAACAAAGCATTATTGAAGCATCATAGACTATTGTTGTTAACAAGCTGAATATTCTGATCAGGCTCTTCCCCTGTTACATGAAGGCTGGCCAGTAACAAACTGCACAGTTGCCAGGCAGTTAAGGTACCAAGAACACTCAACTCTGCAACACCGTGGTGAAATACTACCCTTTCACTTGGCAACTCTACATTCCTGTGAACTCATTAATTCAGCGCTGTTTCATCGTTACAGTGCACCCGAGGCTACAGGAAAGCACCTGCACCTAGCTGTTACAATGTATTCATTTATATGCACAGGTGCTTTCACCAATATTTTTCATAGGCTCCTGCTTCAAATGGGAGAATCAAAGTCGTAACTCTATCTACTGAGTTAGAGATACAATTATTTCGCTGGTATCTAGTCTTGTTGCCATGCAGTCACCGTTGTGTAGCTTTTAATACATGCATGTGTAGTGTACTTTCATCTGTTCATGCAACAAGATACATGTAGATATCTGCAGTCACATTTTATGTTAAACATCCAAGGCTTTGTTTAGCAACCGGTCACTTAATACATCTGTAGAACACATCAGCGTTGCAAGACTGTTTCATCCTATATACCGTATAGCCGGAAAATTTGGTGAGGACTTTAATTTGGCGGTTTGGCGAATCGTAAAAAATCACTAAATTAAATTCTCGCCAAATTAAATTCTAACGCATTATGTAATACATAACACCCACGCGCGCATGCAGCTACAAGAAAGAAGGTTCCCACTCCACGTACGTGTTTCCCCTCGTCCGGGAAGGATATCAAACTCGCTAACAAAGCTGTAAAGCGCTCTCTATCTGGAAACTCGAAGCATGTCACAGTCATCTCGAGGCAAGTATAACACTAGTCTTACACGCCAGAAGGGCACAAATTGGAAAGTATGCCGCTGACAACAGAGCGACAAAGGCCGCTACACTCTTTTCGAAGCTTTTGGATAGTAAGATCAGTGAGCCCAATGCCTCCATTCTCGATTTCAGTGACAAAAACTTTACATTTTCAGCAGCGTTGCCAAATTTTCCGGCTATAAGGTAAGTAACTAAAACATATGACTGCACAAACTCACAGCGGATTTCTAGCAAAACCTAATTACCAGAACTGCTACATACATTGTACCTATCATTCTCTTTGAGTCTACACAACACAAATTTAAGCATGCAAACCTCCGGTAGCTTTTGTTGGGCTACATGCAGGATATACACACAAGCTGCAAAGCAACAGACTACATTTGCATAGTTATAGTCACTTGAAAGGCATCACCACAGTGTACAAACCCCATGTACTTGGGCTGGTGCCTTTCAAGCCAGGGTCCATATATACACTACCCTAGGGTGCATGAGGGTTGCTGGGCAATTGTGATCTCAAAACTGTGAAACAATTAGCAGGTACTATAAAAGCTACTATGGCACAAAGTCATCTCTACCTTGGGTCTCTAAGGTGTATAGGATTTGTACCCTCATGCAGTTGTGAGTCTTCTCTGGGCCTTCCCCCTAAAAAGACACAACTGCCCTTGGGTACAAATCCCTACACCTAGAAACCCAAATGCAAAACTGCAGACATACAGATAGGCACAGAGACCACCTGGCAGATCATCTATTCCCAGTCTGTGTAGTTTGGAAAAACCTTTCATATTACGGAACTGTAATGGTGAGAACTAACCTATTGATTGAGGAGAATCGTAGTATGGACTATGGGGACAGTAGTTCTTGCGATCTACAGCCTTCATACTTGCTTCTACTCTGGGACTTTGAATGATGTGTTGTTCTAGCCGGTACAGAAAAACATGTTCGAATGTAATATACATGTTCTGAAAGTATTGCTTACACATGTTAATTAGCTTTATACACAATGGGCCACTTTTGAAGTCATATATTGGCGGCTCATGAACCATTTTCACCCCATCAGAATCCTCTTAGCACAGAATCCTTGGGCACTAGCTGCCTTTGCACATAGAGTACAACGCATGTACATGTATACCCACCACTTGTAATGCATACGAACATTTCTCAATTCTTAAAGAAAACTGTTATAAAATAATCATACAACAACACATTTTTAAGTGAATCCTATAGAGTGCTACTACTGTATCTATGAGAATGTATGTGGACTCCAAAGTTGGGTTCTCCACAGGAAGCTGATGACTGAGCAAAAGTTACCTCAGGATATACTGATCCAGAACTGATTCTACTGTAGTGCTAGTCTCATTCCCAGGCCTCCACACAGCTTTTGTCGCTTGCAGTAACGAGGCTACTGCAGTGCAACTAATACTAATGTGCCTATTACATGTACATATTGATAACCAACTGCTACACAAGCTTTGGTCCCCCATCCCGGACCAAATCTATCAGGAGCAGTATAAAACAAATCGGTACCGCCAAAAAAGAAATAGTCCCTCTTGATTAGCATTAGGGAGCCATTCCTTTCAGCTGTGTGTACAAGAAATGGTGCCAAATGTATCACTGCAATCACCTCTATCCACAAGCAGGAAGTCCTTGAAATTAGGATAACATACCTTTCTGTTTTTCTCAACTTTGTATGTAGTGCAGCTCTAGCTATCTTTTAGAACTTTTTGGACAATGCGCTGCAGCCCTCTTGATAGAAATTTGTAAACTACATATACCTGCCCTACCAGCTCACATTCATTTGTTGCTGTCTTTCCCATTCCATTTCAGCAAATTTCACTCGTAGCGTGGCTTGGTTGCATAGTGCCATTGGCTTATAAGGGAAATCATGACAGGAACAGAGTGATCATCCTACTAGGAAGGGGGACCGAATTACGCATTTCTAGACCACTACCTCAAAGCCTCATCTACTATCTCAGTAATCTTCAGTACCTCTACACAGTTTCACTTCCCACTCAGTGCCTAGTAGTAATCTAGGATACACTTCTCATCCTCTTGACTCTATATACACAACAACCGCTTAAGTTTGCACCTATTCCTCCTGCCTTTCAAAAATTCTACCCCTATAACTTCCTATATTGTTTCATTGTATATTTAATTTAATTTTTAGAAGACCAGCCAAGTATCTTTTAGCTGCTCCTATGTAGCTGAATAGATTCTAAAGAAGCTGCCTCCATATTACAAGCTCACACTTCACTACCATCCTCTAAAGTGGGGCAAAGTACCAAAATTAACACTCCAACTGTATTGATATTTCTAAGTTTTTTCTTTCCACTTTAATTACCCTCTGTACATGATTGTATCATGACTAATTCAATGCCCAAGTAACAGTAAATTGCAACCCTTTTACATATCTCCCCACTTCCATTGTGAACTCTTCCAGAGAAGAAAGCTTTCTCAGAGAGTAAAGAAATCCCGAAAAATCGGGACCCAGCTGGGGATTGAACCTGAACAGTTAACCTATTTAGAAAATATCATAACAGCACTCTTTGTATAGCTTAGAGCACGGGCAGCTATGTTCTAACTAGGCCGAGGCGAAGCCGAGGTCTAGTTAGAACACAGAGCTGCCCATGCTCTGAGCCATTTAGTATATGCACATCTTCAGCTTCTTATGCTCTATGGGATTCTTACTATCTATTATTACGCCTGGTTGTGTCCGTGTGTTCGTTCGTCCGTTCGTTCGTTCGTCCATCCATGCGTACGTGTGAAAAACGGAAACGGAAGCCGCATGCGTGCGCTCCCGGATGAACTTTCACCTGTGACCAGAGAAGTTCACGGTCACAGGTCAAAGTACCACGTGTCTGTATTTAAGTGCGAGATGGTGCTAGCTCTTTCCAGCGACTACAAGCCGTTGTTTCACGATGTCAGGCACTTTTTCACAAAGAATAGTGGCGGTATAGTGAAAGCCAAGCAGAGATATAACTGCTGTGCTAGGCTAACCACATCGATGTGCATTAAATGGAGTCGGTGCCGTTCGCCTGAGCTGCATGTAGCCTGTGGTATAGCTAGGCTACAGTGCTAGCTTACCTTTGAGGTCTAGCAGCTGTTTGTAGTCTCTCCTCTGAGTCACTGCCTCCGGTAGAATGTGGTGTGCACATTTACTGACATTGAACTTTTCTTATTATGTATGAACATGCAAGTAGTCATGCTGAGAATAGAATCTGCCATTCACTTACACGATACACTAGGCCATGGCTGTGAAGAGCGAGGCTATAGTCCTATACTGATTTTTTCATGTAAAAAAATAATTCATTTCAAGCAGCATATGGACAAAAGTTGTAATGGCTTCCAATTCTGATTAAGAGTCCATTCCTTCAGTGTTCATACTTCAGTTTTTATTGATAGCTTATAGCTCTAAAGCTAGTGGCTAGCTGTATTGGGGTCTATTGGAGAGGCAGCAGGAACGCTGCTTTGAGATAGGTTTGGATAGGCAGTTCTGAGAATGTTGTAACTCTACAACGGTGCATGACAACACTTTTATCCAGCACACTATACTACTAATTAGTATGGGACTACTAATTAGTATGGGACAATGTCAAGTGTGTTGGTTTTCATTAGGGGAATATAGAATACACTTCTATTTCAATAGTTACATGTACGCAGCATACCGTATTTGTTCTAATTACAGAACCGCCCTAATAGAAGCACAGAATGTGGTTTTTAATTAGACTTCTTGCCACTTGGATGAGATTCTTATTATAAAAAAAGACCAATTTGTATTCAGGCATATATAAATGGATGTTCTGTAATCCCTTGAACTATCGCAGACAACGGTAACCACTTCGAAAGACTGTGAGAGGGTTCTGTGATACAACCCACCCACATGCCAGTTGAGGAAGTGCTCATGTGAGCCTACACAACTGTACTATCTGGCGTTCTAAAGAGTGGTGGATTCGAGTCAACCATAGCAGACAAACCACGAAAAATTGTACTCATATGAGAACCACACTTACCACAATCAGTGTGTAGGAATCAAAAGAGACTGAGGAACTGGCAGAACTGCAGACAAACATCTTGCTTGATTTTCTGCTGACCGTGATATGCCTCGCATCAGGCCTATTACTGAGCTTGCATGAGATCAGGACGCTCTCAACGCCCCCTCACAATTACGTAAGCTCATATTTGCGAGTACCTATATACCTGTACACTGGGTCACACATCTTGGCGAGTCTGAGTTGCATGCACCGATCGCTGACGCATCAGGACCGGTGTTTGTCGTCATTGGCCGGTGAGTGAGAGGCTTAAGTGACGGGCCGCAGACCTATCCCAGCCTAGTCTAGCCCTTGCAAATTATAGTCTCGGTACCAGCCCACCTATCAAGTCGGAGATCGCTTACAGTGTAAGCGATCTCCGACTTGATAGGTGGGCTACTGTAAGCGATCTCCGACTTGATAGGTGGGCTGGTACCGAGACTATGCAAATTATTGGTCACTTAAATTTTGTGGATGCACTAAATATCTAGCCTCGCTCCCAGGCTCTCCAAAGCTGTGCGGAGGCCTGGGAACGAAGCTAATAAATATCTACTTGTATATATTCTGCAGTTTTTTATAACAGTGTAGATGTTTCAGTACTACACTAGATCTACAACCCGAAATACAAACTGCTAGTTGGATTTCCAGAAGGTTATTAACATTGTTGGATGTTTGTGCGTAATACAAACTTCCAAAAAATTCTTTGCAACCTGCTACCCACAGATGATTGCTACACTGGAGGCAGGGATGATCCCAACCCTAAACTGGCCCTAACCTATTCCTAATCCTAAGCCTGATCGTGTTCTTCAGTTATCAAAAAGCTCGAATTAGTTCAGCAGTGATAACAAGCACTCTTGAGTGGACGCTTGCCATTCACATGCCATTGTATGGTAGGCTACACATACGCAGACTGCTTGTCACCACGTGTTCGTTTATTTAACGCCTACCTTTGATCGTGAAGACTGCTTGGGCCTGTGCTAGATAGGCCTTGGCATATAATGCTCAAATTTTAAATAATAATTTTTGCTCATTAGATTAGCCAATTGTGCTCAGATTTAAGCTCAGTCAAATGAATAAAATGACTTACAACACAAAACAAATAACACATCACAATAACACCAAAAACCACTGCGTCGGGAAACTTCGGGTGCTGCTGTTCACTATCACTGCCACAGCGGCTGTAATCTCAAATCACAGTGCAGTGTGTGTACGGATACCATTCTCCCCACATCTCTGATTACCCAGGATGGTCTCTGTAAATGCACTGCACTGTAATTTGTAGCTACTCTGCATACGTATAATGCAGTGGGCTGTGATGTGTAGGTAGTCTATGAACGTATTTCGGTGCAAGTTATATAGCTTGTTTCCTTTGTTTTTGTGGTAGTGCATCCCTACATGAATGGTTTTTGCACTTTTCTGCTTTTTTGTAACTTTATATTTAGAGACCTGCAGTTTTTCCTTAGTGACTATGGTTTTTAACAGGTCTTATCCCACATTACATCATCTCTAATACATTTTATTGGACGGGAGCAGTAGAATATATAGGCGCATATCCTACAGTTCTGTACTTCCTTAGTTACATATTAGAAAAATAACCTCAAGCTATTTCACGATAGTTACACACATGCGCAGTAGTAGGATAAGTCAGATAGACCACGCCCCAGCGGAGGATATGCGCCCAAAATATCCTCCTTGGATACGGTTTTATCCCTCGGCTGCGCCTCGGGTAAAACTGCATCTGCGGAGGATATATAGGCGCATATCCTCCGCTGGGGCGTGGTCTATCCTATACATAAACGTTTTTGCTGAATTATTAATTAGGCTGCCATTGTGCTGAATTTATAACTGCACAACTTTATTTGTACTGTACAATCAAGGATGGACAAACTGACTCCATTCTCTACACTGCCGCTCTAAGTCGACAAATTATGCTAGCACAATGAGAATAATAGGTACTCAATAGCATTACATAGTTATGCTGGAGTAATTGGTATATTTTTTCAGAACTGTGAGAATAATAGGCTATAAGTTAGCTTACCTATGAAAATATGTAACTCACATCCGGTCTCTAACCTTATCTTAGCTAGTTAGTTTTAGTGCTGAGATCGAGACAAATAATGCTGCTATATTATGCCTATCAGGCTCCTCATTCCCACGTACCTCCCCACTCTAACAGCTATCACACAGGCACATCCATTCAGTCAACCACTTTCTAGTCATACTTTGTGTAAGAGACCCAAAACTTTGCATGCCTGCCTGGAGAACTGATTTTTGGTTCTATGTACATGTACCTCCACCTCTTGTGTGAACCAGATTTAACTCTTAATCAGCCAAGTTTTTTCAGACTTTCAGTGATATAGCTCAATGTGAATTTATACGTATTTTTTATATTAGGCGTTTTTATAAAATCAATAAAGTACATGCTTTTTATAAAATATGGGCACCTGAGAAAGAGTTAAAACCGTCCATTAAATCAAGACTGCATTTGATCCAATTCAGCACTTTAGCAAAGAGTACTTTTTGAATGCAAAAAAAGTTTGAATGTCATCTTAATACTGCATAATTGCCAATTTGCTTCAATGGAGGAACTTACATTAATGCCAAAGACTGGCAAGCTGCCAAGAAATCTTGCTGTGAAGCAAATCTGAGCAACAGCCATTAATTCGCCATTGTGCATTAAGCAATTCACCATCCCTCTAAAACCTTAGCTACATGTAGTTATCAACCTATGGGAATATCTTACTTAATTCTCGGGAGTGTCAAGTACTTACGTACCTAGTGTTAGGGTTATTGTTGCTGCACAGAGTGAGTGCATTGTGCAGGGAAGGCCTGATGGGAATGAGGCTAACTGTGGCACCAAGTGCTTCTTTGATTATTATGTATGTATGCTGCTAGTAGCACAGTAAAGCACAGATCAAGAGTTCAGCAAGTGGCATTTGTGGGGGTGACCCGTTTCACCTATGTATGCCACAAGCAGCACAATGAACAGCTGACTGACTAATTTAGGACTTATTCATACACCCCAGGCAGTTAGATTTGCACCCTGAATAATGTCAGGTAGCATTAACAACACTGATTTAGGTTAATTAATGAACCCTTGATGTCCTGACTGAAAATGTTTGTCACTTGATTCATCACCTGATTCATTATACCTGGTGATGCTGTAAAAGGGGAAACCCCCTGCAATGCACAGCAGCCTCATTTGTTGTGAGAGAAATGCTAGTGGTCTTAGATAAGTGGTCCCATCTTGAGTGTAAGAAACAATTAGGGACGTGTATTTTGTCTATGCTCTTTATCCTTGCCCTGGACACTGCTAGCATGCATACTATTTTAATGGTTAGGTTATAGAAGCCTTGTAGCCTTTGGGTCTATTGTATCTATATAGCTGGGAAGCTGACTCTGTGCTGCTGTGGTGCTTCATTGATGATTAGCCTGTAATGTCTTGAGCGGAGTCTCTTTCATAATTAACAGACAGCACATTGGCTTTCTTTACCTCAATCTGTTCTACTGTGCGACTTGCCATTGTTGGACTGTGAAATAATGCTTCTTTATGTGTTTGTGGGATAATTGGTAAAAGATATGTATACATGTATACCATAGGCTGAGGAAGCTTTCAAGTGTGTGTATGTGTGTGTGTGTGTGTGTGTGTGTGTGTGTGTGTGTGTGTGTGTGTGTGTGTGTGTGTGTGTGTGTGTGTGTGTGTGTGTGTGTGTGTGTGTGTGTGTGTGTGTGTGTGTGTGTGTGTGTGTATGTGTGTGTGTGTGTGTGTGTGTGTGTGTGTGTGTGTGTGTGTGTGTGTGTGTGTGTGTGTGTTTGTGAGGGTGGGGGGGTGGAAGGCTGCTACAAAGCTATCTGGCTTCTGCAGTGCCACCTGTGTGTGTGATGTAATGAATTAATGAAACGGCAAGGGTGTTGAATTTGTGTGGAACTGCCCCCCCCCCCTCCCCCTGCTCAACTGACGAGCTTCTTCCTTGTCCACCACAGAATAAAGCAAGGAAGTTTGCTTCTACTCATGATGGCCGCCTGCAGAGTGAGCTAGTGAAGGAACTGATGGCCGGTGTTCTGGAGGAGGTGGCACCAAGGCTGCTGCTAACCTCTGTTCCTGAGACCATTGCCTTCCTCCTGGGAGGGCTGTCTACTGTGCCAGCTGTCGGGAGCTTTTCATTTCACATGGCAACTGCTGTCGTCATCATGTTACTGCTGCAGGTAGAGTGTGCTATATCCTCAGTGTACCCATTCTGAGTAATGTATAATGTCCATGCATAGAAACATATCAGCTAGTAGTACAAGTGTACGTTTATGATTTTTACATGGTGATTCAGCACCTGTAACATTTGCTGATGTGATAATTGTGTGAGGGCAGATGGATAACAGCTATATAGCTAGTGATTCTTTCCCTTTGAGACACCGTTTTAACCTCAGTTTATGATACTCGTAATAATGTACTCAGCCAAGTTATGATCTGAGAATTAACAGGATTCAGTTAACCTAAATTAAGAGCATAATTTTGTTTCACTGGTATGTATGTGTTTTGCTGAACCCTAAGTTTGTCCTATATCTTCCTGCAGCTCTCTGTGTTTGTCAGTGTCATGGCCCTGACTGCCAGGAGGGGCATGGTACGTGAATAGGCAGTTCAGTGGTACTAAGGAATGATCATCTCTGTTACGTACGTACGTCCTTGCACTGAGACGGAACAGAAGGCACTGGTCAGTGAATAGTGAGAACTTAAACCAAATCAGTCAACATGGGAGAGATAGTTTACAGCAAATACGCCTACTAGGTCTGTACTAGGTCTCTTTTGTACAATCCTAATGAAGCCTGACAGATGGAAACGCCTGACATGAAACCTAGCTAGTGACCACAAATGTGAAAACAAAAGAGCAAAATGCTGAACAATAATTATGTACATAACTGGAATGTACTAGTAACTATTATGCACTGCCTGGCCTTAAGCAGTATCCTTAATGATACTAAATATATCCTTTGCCTAGTTTCTGAATGGAATTTGGATCAACACGTGATCCTATAAGTAAGCATTATCTAACCACTACTAAGTAACACCACATGCACATGCACATACGCACAGATGAGTTTGTTGTCAGAGAAGTTCACTCCTTCCGTGGGGCAGAAGACGGCTCAGTGGTTCTGGGAGTGGTTTACCAAGCTGGTCCTGCATTTGCTAGTGCGGCCCCTTGTCCTGCTGTTCTTTGGGCTGACACTGACCTGCTCTCTGGCATGCCTTTGTAGGATAAGCATTGGTTTGGATCCAACGACTGCCTTCCCCAAGGTTAGTAACTGGTTGTCCACCATGCAGAGTATAATAAATTTTACTCAGTGAAGTCTGTAGTGTATAATAGCATTTTAGCATGCCCCCTTCCCCCACTCCCCTCCCCAGGACTCCTATCTGGTACCCTACTTCTGCAGCATGAAGGAAAACCTTCATGATAGACCACCAGTCTACTTTGTGATCAGGGAAGGCTACAACTGTATAACCAAAACAAGGTACTGGAGTTTCATGTGCACAACTATGTGTAACCCCTAACTATGTACGTATGAAATGGAGCAGTTATAGTATACTGGCTAGGGGAATGTAGAGCATTGTGGGATGGGCATGAGCAAGCTCTCTACCTCGTTCATTGTAGTATGGCATGTCGATGGTCCGTAGCTCCAGCCCTCACCCTCGTGTAGTTTGCTGGTGACCTGGAGACATGCCTGCTCTCCTCTGCTGGCGTCGACTTAAAGAGCTTAATTTTGTGGTGATCATGTGCATTTATGAATGCTATGGCAGCAGCATGGGTACATACATGTGTTATTACTGTGTGTGTTGCAGTTGCATGCCTTAGGATAGCTAAATGTACATTGTACCAGATGATTGCAAGTGTGTATTTCTCTTGATTTAGATCTGCTGTCTGTCTGGTTGTGACACTGACTCCGTTTGGAACCAAATTATCAAAGCCTCACAGCTACCACACTAGTGAGCACTCTTATATACATACGTATATAGTACAATCAAAGATGTGATAGAGCTGCAGATAACAGTCTCTTCAGAAACACAAGGCCAAGTAACTTCTCACTTACGATCTGTGTTGAAACAGCATTTCCTTAATTTCCTATTTGTCAAAGTGTAATTATGGCATGAGGGTCGATTTATGTTAATCCGAAACTTGCTACAGCCGATATTTCTAACTGAATGTTGTGATACTGATTTGTGGAGGACTGTTATCAGTTCTCTTTCAGCGGGACCGAAATCTGTCTGCATCTCTCAAACAGTCTTCACTTTTTCTAAATCAACTGGAATAGTTCTGGAGAATTTCAAATAGAATTCCTTCACAATTATGTACTGTTCTAAAGAGAAATATGACAATGAGTGTACATATAAATTTCCTTCTGCTCCACCCTCTCTGTTACTAAGAAACCACCCTTGCTCCACTAGTACATCTAGCTTCCATTCTAATCAACTCTGGTAATTTGTTCACACACCATACGCAGCACCCACATAGCTGAGCCCAGTGAACTGTGGCTGGATGCCTACCTGGAGTGGCTCTCCCCTGAGAGTGGCTGCTGTGGCTACCATAGCGACACTGGCACACCAAAACAGTGCTTCTCTCCAGGTAGTGGAGTAGGAATGTACATGTTTCTTTTAGCTGCTTAAATGCATGAATTGATCACAGCCATTTTACAGTAGTGTCTACACGTAAATACAAGTTGTTATGCAGTTGGTAATTGCATAACAAGAGGTGGTGCATTCTATGAATGCAAGAGTTATGCTTTTCCCAGGAGCTACTCACTTGTAACGGCCCTCTGTTGAGCTCCATACATAAGCTAAGAGATGGCGAATTTCACATCCTGTTTAGTAATTGTTGTAGTCTCTAACTCGCCCATTTTTTATGACGGACAGACAGCCGGTGACAGATCGACAGAGCCAATAGCTTAACCTGCTTTGCACAAGCACGTGCAGGGAAGCTGTAGTGGGGCTCTCGGCGTCAGTGTACTTCCTTTCTGCTCTTTAGGCAGTGGCTTGTGCAAGAGCTGCCTCCAGAGCACTAGACCCACTGCTGCTGAGTTTGAGGCCTACCTCAGCTGGTTCCTGCGTGAGGGAGACACCGGGTGTGGTGGGAATGGTGACTCTGCTGCTGCAGTGCGGCTGAATCCCGGCAGCCCCACTGTCAAAAGTATGATACTTCTTCCTTCAAATTCTGTTTCAGCTAGACTCTATGTGTTCTCAATAATTTAGTTCCTCTCTTATTGCCAGTTCTTTTACACGTCTTCATAATGTAAATGGCTCGTACACCATACTATTTTTTGTTTTATACACTGTAGGCACACTTGGCTTATGTTAATGTGCTACTGTTGATTGGTAGCGCTGTCATATGACATCACACGTGCTTGTTCAGAAACGTGTATGTACTACGTACATATAACACCCACTCATCCACACACACATATGCCATATGCATGCACGTGCGCAAGATATACACACAGCCTTGTCCTCTGACCAACATTTTGTGCACCGTGTTTTACCATAATTATTATGTTGTACATGTATGCGTACATGTTATATGTAAGTATATTATGCATGCATCAAACATACATGTACGTGTGCACACGCATACTCTTCCAGCATCGTATATAAAGGCGCATCACACTGCCCTGAGGGATTCTAGGGACTACACTGCAGCTCCGAGACATGCAAAGGAACTGGGAGACAGTCTTTCAGCTGCTCTCAACCACACAGTGTTCCCCACCAGTGGCTTCTATGTCTACTATGAACACTACCTGACTATAGTACCAGATATGGCTTTCAGCATTGGAGTCTCATTTGGTAGGTGCCCACAGATCAGTGAGTAGCAGCCGGCACACAATAACACTATCCGCTTGTCAGTGTAGTAATTTGGTTAATTTCAATTAAGTTGTGTAGTACCATAACACAAGTTTCCATGACAGCTTTGAGCATACTAAAATATGTCTGGGTTTTGATACTTATGCATTTTCAGGTTTAGAAGGCAAGCTATATATTAAATAGTTGCGAGCATAATATGCGTTATCACATTCATTGCATTCTACGTGCTGAAAACAAACTCCCCGTCCCACTTCAGCCTACAGTATGCTATAGTTGTGTGGGTATCCAAATTGACGTATCAATGTTAATATTCTCTTTGAGTAGTAATTAAGGAACTTGTCAGTGCCTGACCCACTGTCGCATGCCCCCACTACGTGCTCCCGCGTTCTCAGGTGCAGTGTTTCTCGTGAACTACCTGCTCCTCAGTCTGGATGTGTGGGCTGCTCTGCTGGCAGTGGTGGGCACCGCAATGATCCTGGTGCACACTCGCGGCAGCATGGCCTACCTGCACATTGAGCTTAACGCCGTGTCTGTGACCAACCTTGTCATGGTGAGGGCTTGGGACTGTGCTTTTTGCATCGAAATAGTCTGGTTGCCCTAATTATGAAACATGTGCTTATGTCCTTAGAGCTATGGTAAAATAGCCATGGAATTGAAGTACGTATATGTAGTCTGTCTCAATCTGTTTGCAATAATTCTTAGTCTAGCATTGATAGTAGATTGACTCACTCTCTGAGTCTTAGAATTTTCCTGCTTCTACATGTATTAGGAACATTACATTGTAAATGTATTTTGTTTCCATTTTCAGATGGTTGGTATTTCCCTGGGATTTTCCTCACACTTGGTCTGGCGGTTTCTCTCCTGCTCCCTTCCCACACGCTACTTGAAAGCTGTGTCAGTGCTGACTGATTTGGTAAGTGGGGACTTTACGTTACAGTCAGCCATTGCTGCATGCCTAATAGTCATGTTTCATAACCCATTAATTGACTATCAACTGGCTGAGGTCAGCCGCTTATAGGCTAGCCAAATTTCGGCTAGCTGATTAATTATTAATGCATGATAAGGGTTTGTCTATGTTGCAATTCATAATTGCAAGAATGTTTTGAAATAGTAGTGTCATTTAAATTATGATGAGCATTTCCTGGTTGTGCAAATATACAGTGTATACATAGAACTGGCTAATGAGCTTGCATTTATAAGTTTACGTATGACATACTGTTTCAAAACATTCTTGTAACTAGAAGTCTCTAGCAGAGACATACCCCGCGCTCCTGGACCCTGCAGACTGGAAACAGCATAAGATCCATATACCGTGTTCATGTAACGCCATATACGAGCTGTAGGCGTGGCTGATTGCCGTAGTTTTGACATGGGCGTTTCTCTACGTATACTCCAGTATGCTTTTGTTGAATAAAAGACTCGTATACCATACTCGAGCGCTCGCGTATGTCCGTATTTAAGCTGTAGGCGTGACCAACTGCCGTATTAAAAAGGCGTGACCAATTGCCGTATTAAAAAAATGATGTAACACACCGATAATCAGAAAAGGCGTGGAAATGCCGGGAATAGAACCGCTTTCTACTTTATCAGGTACATATAAGCTAATGTACCACGGACTCGAGCGTTATCCACCAGTTTAGAAACTGTTGTAGCCTCTAAATCGCCCGTTAGAAGGGTTTTCCAAAAATTTTTATGACAGATGACGACGACGACAGACGGACAAAACCGATTGCTTAACCCCGCTTGCGCATACACAGCGCGGGGTAATTATTAATTGCAATTGTTCGGAAAGTGGAGTGATTGCCATGCAGCATCAGAACCAGAACAACAACCACTGCATGTATAGTATGACAATCAACACTTGGTAGACTGACAATGATGTGTGGTTTATCCTGGCTTGCTTTCTCCTTCCATAGTCGGCTGGTGGTATTGCGATAACCTTTATCTTTGGTATTGCGATGACCAAGTTCTTGGCTGTGTTTGCCCTTGTCTTTGCCGGTCCTCTGATCTTTGATGTCTACTATTTTAGGATGTACATCAGTCTCCTTGTCTGGGCGACCCTGCATGGACTGCTCCTCCTGCCAGTGCTGCTCAGCTACATCGGTGAGTGAGGGGCAGCTACAACCTGTGACACAGCAGGGCTTCATACGTTAAGATACTTTGCCTGGGGAAGACTTTTGGGATAGTAAACAGTTGTGTGCGAAACGAACGGTGCCCTAATTTAACTGCAGTACATACCCTGCGGAACTTGTTCATCCCGTTCTAGCTCTGTTCTGCATGCATGTGTATGCTGAATCGATGCATAGCGTAATAAATGTCACAAGTTATGCCTTACAACTTTCACTCCCTTGCTGCGGGCATCTTTGCAGCTGCTCTTGTTCCTTGTCACTAATTATTATGTCATAGTCTCCAAAACTGAGTTCTGCTGCACAATTACCACATATACGTATATATATATATATAACAATGGGTATGTCCATCACACATGCAGTGGCTTCACGCTTTCTGCTTGAACTAGCTACATATGAGGGGTTTGCACAGTCTGAGACTAGCTGCAGTTCATTCATTCATGCTTCCCTTTAGGTCCTACATCTCATCCAGTAATTATAAATTAATGGATGTAGCATCAATAGGCATATGTAGGCAATGGGTGTGCCCATCCGGCATGCAGCGGCTTTACATTTTCTGCTTTCACTACATGTATGTAGGGTTTGCTAAGGATCATCCAAAGTAGCTACAGTCCATTCATTCATGTTTCCCTTTAGGTCCTACATCTCATCCAGTAATTATGGATTTCAAGCCCTGTAGTGAAAGTGTGAATCTCAAGAAGTCAAGAAGCATTCAAGAGAGGCGCCACACAATGACCATTTGGAGTAAATTGTCTGAGGCTGAGTAACCTGTTCTGTATTAGTTTATAAGTGAGTTGTGTAGCATTGCACCCCCTCTATGCAGTTGATAAAGAAGACACTATATTGGAAGTCGCTATCGAGTACGTTCTGAAGAACGGCTACACCCCTTGAGCAAGGACAGAAAGCGTACTGTGTACATGTATAACGTATCATTTTCTTTTTGTCATTGTTAATCCAACTTGTGTGTGTGTGTGGGGTGGGTCCAAATCATGTATTGAGTTTATATTTAGGAAATTGTGCAATTTGAAGGGGGGTCCTTACATTTCAATGGTGGTCCGAAAATTTCAGTGCATTTCTGAAATATTAGTTCCAGGGGGTCCACATATTTCGAAATATTTGGACTGGGGGGAACAATTTTGGGGGGGTCCAAATTTATCATGACACTCCCTGCAAATTGAATCCGTGTAGCTAGTAAAATTAAATGTACATTCATGAGAGTCTAGCACTTAGCTAGTAAGTGTGCGCACCTCTGGTCTTGTGACTCGGCCCTCTTCGGTCTTTTAGCTGCGGCTTTGTCTGCCTCTCATTGTTTTTTTTCTTCGTAGAGTAGCAAGACGCTTAGCCCTCTCCCCGCTCGTCTCGCCGTCGTCATCCATTGGCATAGATGGAACTTCCGCACAGTACGCAGTATAATTGCATTCCTAAGCGTGACACATACAACATACATGTAATAGTTGTACGATGGGTTTCTAGGGTGTATGGGATTTGTACTCTGAGGGCAGTTATATGGCCCTCGGGAATACATATAACTGCATGAAGAGTACAAACCCATACACCCTGGAAACCCATGGTACAGGTGACTTGTACCATAATACAATTACAAACGCTGTTAGTTATGACAAGCGCTAATGGAGAAGCATTAGTTGTCTGGCAACTATATACCCTAGGGTATATTGACAGTTCAAATGAGCCGCTAGGGTGTATGGGTGATATATCCTGGGCGGTGCCTTTCATGTAGAGGCGCATTACGGTACAAATATATATATAATATTATATATATGTACAAACGCTTGCTGAGATACGATGCAGGATTAGTTGCCTCGCGCTAAGGCACTCGGCAATTACCTTAACAAAATTTACAAAGGCGTTTAATACTATTGGCAACAAGCCTAAATTGCAGACGTGAGTTTGTACTTTGTAGTTGCCAGATCACTAATGAGGGTGTTAACACTCTTTGTAAGGTTACTCAGAGTTTACAGTCTACATGGTAGCTATCATGAACTTGTAAACAAGGAGTTACATACAAGTACTGAAGCATAGTTATCAGCTTACACCCGTGACCACTGTTTCAAGACAGGACACTGCACTACTGCTTAGCAGCTATTTATGTACGTTCGCACCCTTTACGGTCTCGGAGGGGGGGAAATGAAGTTTCTGAACGGAATTGAGCCCATGACCTTTTCATTGTGATAGCCTTAGGCCTGAGGAAATTATTTCTGGAGTAATTTGGAAGCCAAAATCCCAAAAATTAATTCTGGAACAATTGGAAGGGTACCGTAGGCGCTGATTAATAGTGCCCCCTTGATTTTAACGATCTAGCGACCCATAATAAAACTACCACCCAGTAAACAAAGTCAAGCTATAGAATGTGATGTCAAAGGAGAACAGCTGTAGCTATAACTTCATTCATTTGATTGATTCAGCCATTTTCTGCCGAAGCTGAACGTGTTGTTCCACTAGTCTGTTCTTTGTTAAGATTTTCAATAGTATTATAATTATGCTAATAATTGTTTGAGTTTAGGGAACGTTTCTGCTCTGTGTAAGCGTTTCTGATCATGACCAAACACATACACTATATTTTCAATGCCTTTGAAATTTGAATGCTCAATCATTGTGCTTGAATTCCGGGGGCGTTTCTGCTCGTCGTGAACGTTTCTGACAAGAAAGTGGGAAACAATAATGGGTAAAAAAGGGAACGTTTCTGCTCTGTGTAAGCGTTTCTGATCATGACCAAACACATACACTATATTTTCAATGCCTTTGAAATTTGAATGCTCAATCATTGTGCTTGAATTCCGGGGGCGTTTCTGCTCGTCGTGAACGTTTCTGACAAGAAAGTGGGAAACAATAATGGGTAAAAAATTGGAATAGAATAGTAGGCAGTTTTTCGGAGATAATATCCTAGATAGCATACTAGGCTGGCGTTGCGATAATCTGTCACAATGGGCATGATGGGTGGGGCTAGTTGAGTAGATCTATTCTGCCCACGCTTATAGCCCCACCCAGCACCTACCCACGAGAGAATATGGCTGAGCAGGTACAGAGACTAGCCATTAGCGACAGAAGGTTAGCCTCGATAATTAACCCTTTTCTCACGTGAGGCGGAAGATTATTTAATACTTTAACCCTTTTCTCAATAGTAAGCCTCTATAGTGGAGTGAACAGTGTAAAATGTTTGCTGGATTACTCCTCAGCACAGTAGTTACATATGAGGGGTGATCAGTGTCAAAATTGCTATACAAAATTATCCGGGGTGGTTTTGCGATTAGAAGGGAATGCACTTTTAAGGCAGAGGGGGTATACTGTTCAGGCTAAGGGGGTAGTAGTCACGCATAGGGGGCACACTGATCACCCCTCATAGTTACAAATGTAGTCATCTGGGAGTGTATCATTAAGATGGTGCTGTGTGCACCCACATTGTGCAGATGGAACACTGAAGCCAGGTCACCAGCTCTCCACTAGCAGATGAAGAACGATCGTCTTCCTGAAGGCAAACAGCGCAAAACCTAGTGAAGTTAGCTTCGATTTACACTGTTTACTTTCTTCCAATGAGAGCTTGCCCAACCCACTGGTGGTTGATGTCCGCTTTCGTTTAGTGGAAAAAAAGCGAAGTTGCTTCTCGTGATTTGCGTTTGGAGCATAGTGTCTTTTGATTGGTAGAACCTTTGCTTCTGTCTGAGACTGCTGCTGCATTGCCTTCACAACTGTGATGGCATTTTGTGTAGTTACGCAATGCGCATGCGCGTCGCCTGATCTTTGACCTATCGATGCACGTGAGAAAAGGGTTAATTATCGAGGCTAACCTTCTGTCGCTAATGGCTAGTGTACAGAGTTGTGAGGCTAGGCGTGTGAGCAAGCACCTGAAGCCACAGGGCGAACGATCATCAGGCAGAAAGTCCCACTAGGCATCTGGTTTCTTGAGAGGGCCAGACTGTACAGTTGCTTTCCTGGGAAGAGGTATGCTTACCGTGTTAATGAACTGTGACGACGGCCAAGGGATAGTCTCGTTCCGGCCTGCAAGGAGCGCTTACAGCATAAGCAGTTGTAGTACCTTCTACCTAGCTACGGTATCAATTGGGCAGGAAGTCTGTTAGGGGCTTTAAGTTTCAGGCTAGGGTTTAGGGTAGCACGATCTTGACTAGGTTTGGGTGGGTTGGCTCGGTTGGAAGTTAGGATAGGCTAGTTAGGGTTAGGGTAGGGCCTAGAGACCAACTGTTGGGTTTAAAGCTAGCTGCATTGATTGCATTAGTATCGCGATACAAGCTAATGTGCATGTGCATATGTGCATACATTACCCATTCAAAGGTATGCACTTCCTGTCTTAGCCTTGATTGCAATCTGAGAATGAGGCTAGATGCAAACTAGAGGTCTTCAAAGACAAACCCATGCTGCTTTACGTTAATACTGAGACACAGGCATAGCTGTGAATTAAACAGAAAACTTTGCGTTAGTGTTTGCATTTGTCCACAAAGTGTCTGGCACTATACTACAGCTTTTAGCATTTTGTAATTGAGAGGATTCTTTCACCAACTATGGAGCATACCTGCAGCTACATGTAGATACAGAGTGATAGTTCTAAGTAAACAGCTAAGTTGCACGCATAGGCTAAATGCACCTGCCCTTTGAACTGTTCGTAGCAGTACAGACACAGAGCTTGGCAAGTTACAGCTACGTTCATCACAAGCTGTATTGCCTTAGAGAGACCCTCTGTTGTAAAGTTGAATCTGCAGGCTTAATCTTTGTGAAACCTGTTCTCTGAACGTTGTAATTGTACAATAATGTAATTGTGAATCTGGATCTGGATATCCCAGCCCAGCAAGCTGTAGGTGTGTCCCATTGCCATATTAAAATGGTGGACAACACTGAAGCATACATTCTGCTGTTTGATAGGCATAAACTCCTTAGTGTCACCTGATTCTGGATTAACTGACATAGCGGAGTAGCTATACTTATAGCCTTGCAGACGTCCATACAGGAATCTGAATGTTTTGCTGCACTGCACCACAGGAATTGTGGTGCTTAATTGCTATCCTAGGTTAGCCTAGGTTAGCCTAGGTTAGCCTATCAGTGTGAAGAAGGCCTGGGTTTAAGGATAAGCAATGGTTTCTAGATAGCAGCTGACCTTTCACATGAAAGGATATAATTCCCCGTTATCTACCCCAAATCTAGAATAGTCACTAGCTACATGTACATTGTTGACTTAATGAAAGCTTAATCTTCGTATAACAGGAGATTTTCACAGGTGCAACTTTTCGCGAAAATGCCAGAATGCCTTTACTTTATTTCCCCGCGCTGTGTATGCGCGAACGGGGTTGAATAATCGGTTTTGTCTGTCTGTCGTCGTCGTCATTGTTGCCATCTGTCATACAAAAACTTTGGAAAACCCTTTCAACAGGGGATTCAGAGGCTACAACAATTTCTAAACTGGAGGATAACGCTCAAGTTCGTGGTACATTACCTTATATGTACCTGATTAAGTAGAACACGGTTTTATTCTCGGCGTTTCCACGCTTATTCTGATTATCGGTGTGTTTCACCATTTTTTTAATACAGCTATTGGTCACGCCTAAAGCTTGAATACGGACATACGCGAGCGCTCGAGTATGGTATACGAGTCTTTTATTCAACATGGAGCTAATAGAAGAGATAGAAAGCATACTGGAGTGTACGTAGAGAAACGCCCGTGTCATTACTACGGCGATCAGCCATGCCTACAGCTCGTATACGGCGTTACATGAACACGGTATGCAGATCTACATGCTGTTTCCAGTCTGCAGGGTCCAGCATGGTGCCTGCACATAGAGAAAGCGTTCACCAAGTGTAAACAGTGGAACCCTTAAAAGGACACCAGTGAAGAGTCCTTTATTTGTATCCTTATATATTATCATATACATAGAATGAAATTTTCACTTGGTGCAATTTTCTACGCCCATACCAATTTGCGAAATAGAAATTTGAACCAGTGAACTATTAAACTGCCAAAATTGACACATGGCTCTGCCTGTTTTGACGATACGTTATTTTAAGACTGCAGACGTCCTTCTAGCTCCAAGTGGATCTTTGCTTACTTTCGTTAGACCAACAAGGTGGCTGTCCGTCAAAGACGTTGGGGGCAGGTGGCTATGTGGAATGGACAGACATGTACGCAAGAACAACAGTTGACAGTACAAAGGGGCGCGGTCAATAATTTATATTAATGTGTCACTTGTTGTTGTTAATTCACAGTAAACGTACACGCATGTCACATATCACTGCTAGGAAGCAAGCGCTCACTCAGGCTCGCCCTAAGGTGCCCTGCATCTCCCTAGTACTGCGTCCAATTGCAGTAAGCAACGTCTGAAGAAACCATGTATAGAACCCTACCCCTGACAGCCCACTTTGAGATCACACAAAGACAGGGAAGGTATAGTCCTGGCTAATTGGAAATCTGTCTCTGTGCTTCAAAAATACCAAAAGCTTCAACTTCTAAAACAAGTGACAATTAGATAAGTGATTGCTACTGCGTTAATATTTAACAAACAATGCAGTGTATGACAGTGGTAAGCAACCCTAGAAGGAACTGTGTAAGGAACCAAGACAAATCATGAAAGCAAGGTGAGATTTTGGGCATTTCTTAGTCTTGAGAGGGGTATATTCATTACAGAGACAGTGAAAAACAGAATTCTATATGAAGCACTGCTAAATGGTTGGTAGCTCGGCAGAGATTTAGAAATGAAGTGCAGGAGAGTAAAGCAGGAAAGGAACAGAGCAAGCAGCTCAGATCGATCTAGAGTCAGTAGTGGTGCTGAGCATAGTTTGGAAGCTCTAGAAGAAAGAGGAGGCAAGATGATTGACGAGGAAGAAATGAGCAAAGAATGTTTCATACTCACCCTCCATGCTTAGAAGTAGCTAAATCTTGTGTAACCATGCCAGATAGCGCTGAGCATGGCAGTGTGCATTGACCTGCTACCGAAAGGTTGATTGGCTTTATATATAAAGTCGTAGGCATTGAGTGCCAGGGTGCACTCCTCCCCGAGTGAGTCAGGCACATGTCCAATCATTTTGTAATGATCCTCAGCCTCTGTATTTTACTAACACTAGTGTCTTTGGCTGTCCCTCACACTTGGCTCTTGGTATATATGCCATTGTGGAGTAATTCATTGAGTCATACTAGTTTCAGTTGGAGAATCAGTAATGGTTTATGGTGCTGATGATGTTGCTGCTAATAGTTTACCTTACGGTCACCTTAAATGAAGCTACTGTATTCCCTGCTAAGCTTTACACTCACCAACATGCACTCACTCAGAAAGCCACACTTCTTGAGGATCTTCGCAGTTGCTCTGCAGCGACGCAAGACCGTACACTAGCGTGAGACTATATTAAAGCTTACTACAGTACTAACGATTAGCATGCACGTGAGAAGTCAGCTCCTCCCTCCCGTTACTGCTAGAACCGCAGCCCGCAGTCTGTACACAAATATTAATATGTATAACACATCAACTTTATAGACATAAGATGATTACAAGTGGCATTGATATGCACCACTGGCTTCAAGGCAGTTCATGGATTTCAATTTCTTGAGTGTTTCCTGCAAAGGAAAAAACAGACACTTGTGGCAGAACCGAGGTGGGATAGGACTACGACCTCCGAGGATCACTCCCATAGACTCTATAGTCGCAACTGCAGTCATCTCGATCCGTACCTGTTAATGTATCTACTTAGAAGTTAGAATTGTCCACAGTAGCAAAACATCATACTGTTTCCCATGGTTCTCAACAACAGTGGGCCAAGGAGTGAAAAAATGCTATATATCTTAAATTAATTACCAGGTCCACACCATTGGACATTAACAGGAAAGTCTTTATCTTCATGTACCCAAATAAGCAGAGGGCTTGGAATAAGCTTACAAAAGTGCCAGTTGACAATCAATAGCACAACAGGAGAGGCCTTGTGCAAATGGACAAATCAGTGCAATCACTAGCTGGTCAAGATCATGACTGCAATGGTAACTATATACACACTTACAGAGACTATGGGAGTGGCCCTCATTCAGTCCATTAAATACCCACACATTAAACCTACAAGGCCTCTGCCCAACTTTTGCTGCGAGAGAGCCTGGGGACAAAGCTGCATAAACCAATGGCAGTAGAAACTACATCTACATACCAGTGTGAACAGGCCAAGTGTATTAGCAGCAGCACCAAGCCTGCAATTATCGACTGAGTTGCTGTCACAATGTACGCAATGCCCAAGAACAGGTTCCGTCCACCTAGCCAGGAGATCTCAGCAAGGAAGAGAGATTTGGTCCCTTTATATTCACGCACAGGGTAGTCTGCTGTAGGTTAAGGAAACTGGCTGATAACTTTAACTTACACTGTGCAAACACCTTTCAGAGATATACACATACCTGCATATGCACCTTAAGAATCTCAGCTTGAACTGGCTAAGTGATTTATACTAGCTAGATGCATGCTACATAGCTACCACACAGAGAGGAGGCTACATATACATCACCAGCAAATGGCTATCAAGCAAGGAGTCACTTAAATATCTTGTCCACTTCATTATGTACAAGAACTTTAGTAAGCTGTTTTAGCGATGACATCATGCTTCAAGTTAGACTAATATGTGGCAGTCCCATGAACATTATTCTACCAAGATTGTCACTGCATTCAATGTCTTATATTGCTTATTTTCTGTTAATGGGTGGGGCTCAAATGCACAGTGTACATGGAACAACTACTGATGCAACTACACATCACATTTGAGCCCTACCATAACAGTCATTGTGTTCTCCATTAATGTAGTGACATGATCAAAATATGCAACAGAATATGTTCACTTTCCAACTAGGACCACAGTCATACATGCTAGCCTTCATCCCATGCCTCAACCCAGTTTTAGTCACTTGCAGTATGAAATGTGGGAAGCTTAGGAACGAGGCCACGTACAATGTATAGACGACTACCGGTATTGCATTAATATGAAGGATACTGTAAGTGAGAAAGATGGAGTAGTTTCCTGAAGGGAGATTAATATCAGCGGAACCATTCTCTTGCAGTCGGCCATACAGTTTGCGGAATTTTGGAAATGCTGACACACGAAACCAAACAATAAAGCTCTCGTTCTCCAGTCCCCCAGGAATTTCTGAGAGATCATACGGCCAGTTGGGGGGCATGGTGGTGTCAACAAGATCCTCAGGGCTGACCTCAGGGGCGCCGTTTGGGTTTTGGAAGCGAACACTACAGTCAGTATCCCTGGTTCTATTACAGCAGGTCATGTTCTCACCCGTATCACGATTCATGAACATATCAAAGGAGTCTAGAAGGAGAGACAAACACAATAATAATTTACACAGCCCACATACTTAAACTCAGACGTCTACATGAACAAGGACAAACTACACACATGTGTGTTCAGGAATTTTACTATGCACGCACGATCCACTCTAATCACTACATTGGAGTGCACAAAACATTGTGACTGTTCGCATTTTGCCAGATCTAGAAAAGTATTGTATTAACATTTTAAAAGTGAGATGGGCCATCACTGAAGATGCAATATGGTGAAGCAAAAGTCATATATGTACATGTAGATATCTAGTAATCCATCAAAACCAAAATCTGCATTTGGCGTTAGAAATTTCTTTGGAAGGTTCGCTCCCACTATATTTGCTAGTAGACTCAGAGAGTCCATGCACTGTTTATAGTGGAAATTCCACTCCAATTCTGTGCATAAATTACACAAGTGACTGTACAAGATATGAATGGATCTACAATGTATGAGTGTACACACTGTACGTATATGTTTTTTTTTTCAACCTCACTGCTTTCCCAAAGAGCTTGACTTCTTTATTTGGACTGCCACATTAAATAGATGATAATTATTCTACAACTCCCCACATCCAGATGAAATCATAGAGAAGGTTGGAAGAAGCTAACCCACATGTACGTACATACCTCTGAGGCACACATCATCTCTGAGTGCTTCTGCAAACTCTTGTGCACCTTTATCACCAATGTCAACGTTGAAGTTTAGTGTAACTCTGCGCAGACCTGGTATCTTTTCCAGTTTGAGCTTTTGTGATCGGAGGCTATCTTTCCAAGTTTCATTTTGTGTGTGCAGGCAATGTTGCTGCAGAAATAGTAAAGGTGTAGTAAATAAATGTAGCCTCGTATCCAGATAGACCTATTACCATCGTAGTAATGTATCTGAGATGTATATCAGAACATATATGTATATACAATCTCATTACTACGTAGCTACACACAAGTTCCTTCCTTCATTACAGCAAGGCTTCTTAGGCTTCTCTCCAGTTCAATTCAGTGACAGCTTTAGTCCTTGTTTTGTAAGGCATGGTACCATACACAGGAAGAGCAACTAAAATGTGACTTCCAATCTTTAAAAGCCACTCTGAATACCTGTCTGCCAATCACGATGACTGAAGTGTTGACGGAACTGTCAGTCTACTTCAGTGAAAACTTTTGTTTCGTTAGAAAGAGAAAGGAATCTATTCTAAATCAAAGCAACAACACCTCTAGTGATGTTCGTAAAATTCTAATTGCTAACCATCCTAGAGCGATGGTACAGAAGTAAAGCCTGTTGACTTTTGCCACAGTTAGCAACACTGTTGTCGTGAGTGACATATTGTGCATGCAAATAACATGTAGTTGATATGTATCGCTAGACTACAACCTTGATTAGGACTGCTACTGATGATGCTCCTTGGGATGACAGGCTGCACGCAGTGAGATCCAGCCACTCCAGAGATTAAGAGTTCTTCACCGCACTGCAGATGACTGCATAGTAAGGGAATATATTATATATCAGCATCAGTATGAATCTTACGTACGTGTACTTTTGGCATGCTGAGAATGGTACCCACAACCGGTGTGGTCTGTACTGGCTCAGGTATGTATATGATAATTACGTAAGGAGGTGGGAATTAGAGAGCTCGATTGTAATGCATGTACATGCATTGGATTAAGTAACTTGGTATTACAATGTAAGCTATCATCAGCCACACTTCAGTAATCTACAACGCTTGTGATTAAGAGAAATACAGTAGTTTGGTTTGTTTGAGCAACACTTCATGTTCTGCCAACTAATAGAGCTCACTTTCAGCAGCCTTGTTCCCGATCTCAGATCCCTTCAGTGAAAGATGCACCAAGGATGTAGTTTTCAGCAATCCCTAAACATGGAGGCTGGAAGATGGCCACACCAGGATTACTTCCTGGAAAACATAATTCAATTTTAATATGGTGCGGACTACAAGCGCTATTTAAGTATATGATCGAGTGGTTCCAGTGGGGTTGGTACCTAAATGAGTTCCCTCAACAGTGAATCAGGCATCACCGCCCAATACTACCATAGTCTCATGCCCAGCCACATGTTAGAAAGGTGGGTGTGGCACACTGCATAATCAAAGTTGGTTTAAAATACGTCAGCAGTCCCAGAACTGGACCGGCAATGCGAAGTGGATATCACAGTTGCATCTATGTTCTACGTAGCCTTGTTCCCAGCCACCAGCTCTTGCAAAAATAAATGGGAGAAGTAACTTTTCCCGTTTATTTTCCTGAGTGCACGTGGGAGGAGCCTGGAAACGAGGCCATTCATGTCGCTGAACTCCCCATGGTTAGGTGGGTACGAAGTGGCTGCTGCAATTGTGATATCCGCTTGGTGATGTAATACTACAATCAGCCAATCGCACTGCCGGTCCAGATCTGGGATTGCTGACGTATGGCTAACCCAAATTTCAATACACAGGGGGCGCCAGTCCCACTTTTTTAACGTGGGGGCTGGGCACGAGACTACCACTACTATGGCCTACTGCAACTGTGATATCTGTTTGGTGATGAAATATTCAATGCCGGTCCAGAACTGTGGCCACTGATGATGCAATGCTGCCGCAACTTTGAATATACAGGGCGTAACGTAGGACTGGGCACGAGACAAATAATGCCAGGGCTAGCTAGACATGTGGCAATAATGAAAAACCCAATTGCAATGTAGAGTCTCAGAAATAATGTTTTCACTCCACAATGTGACAGTTAAGGGATGGCCATACGTGCAAACTACATGCATACACTGTCCAAGCTAAACTACGTACAAAAGCACATGACTATACTAGATAAAGACAAGGACTAGAATATTTTGGCAACGTTATTGTAATTTCAGATTCATGATACACGCAATTAATATATACTAACATGTAGTAGCCAGTAGTGGCTGTACACACTGTGCATACTATCAAATGTAATGGATATGCCCCCCACACTGTTTAGACTAGAAAATGCACAATTTAGATTTGTGGTACTGTAGATACAAAGCTGCCTTCACATCTACATGTACGTACATCATCTACTACGCTAATTGCATTTACCTGTGCTAAACACTTGCAGTCTTTCAGGTGTAGGTGAACACCTTCAAACACGAGAGATTTCAGAGCACTTGAGGCACACAAGCACCCTTGAACAGATCTATCATAAAGTCATTCCATTATATATATCAGTATATGCAGTGCTGTATATACTGCAAAGCACAAGCTTAATTACTGTGATCATAGATAGTAGAGTAGAAGGAGTTCCTGTCCTTCTACTCTACTATCTATGGTGCGATAAAAAGTATCTTAAGGTTCAAAACTGCATTGATTATTAACTTAAGATCAATGCACTAACTTTAATGCAGCTAGAGCTACCGTACCAGTTGTCTAATGAGGGCTCTATCCTACTATTAACATGGTACACATATACCATTAACACCATCAACTGCAGGTACGTACTCGGCAATGCTGTACACTGTATTTCTATCAGGCACACCACGTCTCAAATGTGGAACAGCAGCAACTCTTTGGTACTTCACACCATCTGCAGAACAAAGAGAAGCGATATTTGCTAGTTATAGCTGACAGTAGTCTAAGACTAGTGTTTCTTTGTGCATAGATTCACTATTATAAACATACCTACACAGCAGTCAATCAACTGGAAGCTTTCTGCTTATGCTGTACACAAAGCTGCCCTGTGCAAATGTACATCTATCCTCGCTCCCAGGCCCTCACTTCATTTGGTTGCATGAAGGCTAGCATAATATACTTGTAAAAAGTCACTGGATTAATGGAGGTACTGTCTAACTACATGTATTGGTGTACTGACCACTATTTACAGTATTATAGATAAAAGGTCTAATTACATACCAATGCTTCTCACAGTTGGGTAAAGTCTTTCCTCCCATTTGTCTATGAAGGCAACAGTATGCAGTGCCTTGTTGATCTGTAAAGCAGTCAGAACTGGGTGCCAGTCGTTTCTCTTAGCCTTGTAGACCCAACAACTCAGCACTCCTTCCTTGGCTCCACTGCGTATACTGGCTATAGGACACGTGTCTTCCAGGGCACACAGGCTTTCATAGTAAGCTACAAAGTCTTCAGCTCCTCACTCATGAATGCGAACAGCCTCCATCTATGGTGGAAATAGCAACTTCTGATATAGAAGTATTAGCTATACCGTACCATGCACAAGCTGCTCTGAATATAGTTAACTCCCTATAGCTACATGAACGCATACTACATTTATTTCTTTCTGGTAGGTTTAGATTGTAGTTGCATTGTCTAGTAAGTACATGTAATCTGCTGTTTCAATGGATTATGAAAGCAGTTCAAGCACCTATTCCACAACATATATGTGAATAAGAAGGTGCTTTGCACTCATTTTGATAAAAAAATTAGGCCAAAAATTAAATGTAGTTGTTCCAAGTCTGTACTAAAATGACAGTAGAAGAAATGGTGGGACTAAGATCTTTATTTAATGTGACAATATAAAGCCCCTCAGAAGGTTATAAACAGAATGTTTTAAACAGACAAGTATTCCATCAGACATCTTTAGTGACATACTCTATGAATTTGTGTGCAACATGTGGCCGTAGGTAAAGTACAAAGATCTCTGCAGGCAGGCTTGGGAAAGAGGCTAGCAGTGTATTAAAGGTATACAAGGGTCACTAACACCTTCAGGTACTGAGAGCAGTAAGTGTAGTGTCTGGAGACACTAGCCTTGAGCTGCATATGGGACACGAGTTCAAATCCTGGTTCAGCAAAAACCCAATGAAGGTTTGGAGCAGCTATGGTACAGGGCTGGGTGCTTCCCTCTTGCTGTGGAAACTGGTACATGTACATACGCCATATCAGCTTCCCACAGTGTTTCAGATACCATTTTTATAACCCAATTTGGTATCTTTCATGGCTGATTAAGCATTCCAGTACACTAATTAAATGCTGCAGCTACAAGTATAGGCAAATCAGGATTCTAGAGGTCTGGCAAACAAAGAAAGTTAGGATTGTCTCTATGATATTATAGAATCTGTAGGTGAAGGCTACACCAACATGTGGACAGCAAAAGTAACAAGATCGCTCTAAAGTCAGTAGGCATTGTTTGCCCGAGTGCACTTCTCCGAGTGAATCAAGCCAATCATTTTGTAATGATTATCAACCTTTGTACTCTCCTAACACTAAGTGTCTTTGGCTATCCATGGTATTTTGCTCTAGGTGGATAAACCATTGTGGAATAATTTATTGAGTCATACAAGTTTCAGTTGTAATGGTTTACAGTTGCTGATGATGTTGCTGCTGATACTTTTCCTTATGGACACCGTAAAGCTTCCCTACTAGAGTCTACACTCACCAAATATGCAGCATGTGCAGTCAGTCAAGAAAGCCACACCTCTTCGCAGTCGCATGCACTGCAGCAACGCAAGACCGTACTAGCGTGAGACTCTACACGAACGCTTAGCATGCACGTGAGAACCCAGCTCCTCCTGCGTAATACATTTTACGCAATTAAAATCAGATGATCTGGAGTGCGCCACTGCTTTCAAGTTATCTATGGTGCTACGTACCTTGACTCTGGTTGCTGTAGTTTGCAGCAGAGATGCTAATAATACCTTTGTTTGCAGCTTTAGTCAAACTCCCTTCCCCGCCCCCCAAAAGAAAACAAAAACAAACAAAAACAAAGACCCGGCAATGATAAGTGAGACTTCGACCTGTTCGCGTCTACTGCCATACCTCTCATTTCATGTATTATAGGAATCGAGAACGCGGCAAGGAACCGCCAGCTAGCTAAGGAACTACGAAGTATTAAATGCGGGGGCGGGCACGCTACGATATGCGCCGCGCGCGTCAATGCTTTTCGCGCCAGCTCACGCAGCTCTTGACTGTGTAAGAAAGTTGAACTCTCTAGAATTAAAGTGCGGAATAATGAAGTCTCTATTCAAGGAACAGGGAGGTTATAGGTATTATCAAATAATTTGTAGCAAGACCTGACAGTTCCCAATTTATGCCCCACCAGGTAGTTTCACGAGTTCACATGAAACAGTAATTGATTGTAGGTATCTATCAATAAATAAGAGTAAAATGGAAGCGGTAACATACAACAAAGATTATAGAAGTCTGTCAACATTAAGGATTCTGAAGCATCTTGAAGAGGAGTATATATATCGTTATAAGGCCAAACAAACTTTCATCACAGCCTCTAGCTACCAGGGGGAATAGAGATGAACCAAATTCCCAATTTCATTTCCACCTCTAATTAATTGTACACATTACTTTTCTTGTGTTTGCCTTTAGTGATTGCTGAAATGAAACATAGGTGGGAGATAATTAGTCACACAGAACACAACTTCAATAAGCAAAGTGGAATGAACCATATCTAAGGAGCAATGTAAGTAACTATGCCTCATATTGACAGCCAACTTTGAGATCAGTGTATTCCTAGCAGAGAGAATTGGGGAAGTTACTGCTTCCCAATTAATTGCCTACTCTGACAGAGTGCACACATTAATCTTCTTTAGAGATAGCATATATGTGGGAATAAACAAATTATATGCAGTGCACAATCGTAATATGCTGCTCTAGAAGGAACTGTGTAAAAAACAGCGTAAGTAAAACCGTACCCATGACAGTCTACTTAGAGATCACACAAAGTCAGGCAAGATATTCCTAGCTAATTAGGAATCTGCCAGAGAGAATGGAGAGGAACCAGCTTCCCAATTTCATTCCCTACTCTAATCAATTGTACACGTTACTTTTCTTGTTTTTGCAAAATGTTACTTCAAAGTTTGCAAGCAGAAAACATAAGTGGAAGATAACTAATTTAGTTACACCTAACACAACTTCCATAAGAAGTCGTGGAATGAACCATCTAAAAAGCACTGGAACAACAAACAGAACAAAATGTGAGGAAAAGTAAATAACACAATCTCAGTAAGCTTCTCTAGAAGGAACCATGTAAGGAACCGCACCCCTGACAGCCCACTTTGTGATAACACAAAGCTAATTGAGAATCTGTCTCTTTACTGCAAAGAGACCAACAGCACAGCCTCTAACTACCGGAGAGAATGGAGAGGAATCAGCTTCCAATTCAATATACCCACTCTAATTAATGACACACATTACTTTTTTGTGTGTTCGCACAATGTAACTTTAGAGATTGCAGGCAGGAAACAGGTGGGGGATGATTAGTCTCACAGAACTTGAAGGAATAATCTACGGAGCAAAGTAAGAAACCGTGCCTCATATTGACAGCCAACTTTGAGATCAGTGTATTCCTAGCAGAGAAAATTGGAGCAGTTGCTGCTTCCCAAATAATTGCCTACTCTGGTAAGTGCATGCTTTACTCTCCTCATGTTAACACAATGATTCTTTAGGGAAAGGAGACAGGACAAATGTAAAAAAAGCAAGTTATGCAGTAAACAATATATTGCAGTAAGCTGCTTTAGAAGGAACTGTAAGGAACCGTACCGCTGACAGCCCACTTTGAGATCACACAAAGTCAGGCAAGGTATTCCTAACTAATTGGAAATCTGCTTCTTTATTGCAAAGATGCCAACAGCACAGCTTCTAGCTACCAGAGAGAGCGGAAAGGTACCAGCTTCGCAATTTCATTCTCCACTCTAATTAATTGTACACATTACTTTTCTTGTGATGGCAAAATGTTACTTCAGAGATTGCAGGCAAGAAACCATAGTTAGTACTCTACAATCTATGACGAAACATAGGACGTGGGGGAAATTAGTCACATGCACAGAACACAAATTCGATATGTAACCGTGGAATGAACCATCTAAAAAGCACAGTAGTAACTGTGCTTCATATTGACAAGAAAGATTATAGGCGACTGCCAACATTAAGGAGAAGCATCTAGAAGAGGAGTATATCGTTATAAGGCTAAACAAACTTCTATCACAGCCTCTAGCTGCCAGGGAGAATGGAGAGGTACCAAATTTCCAATTTCATTTTCAACTCTAATTAATTGTACACATTACTGCTCTTGTGTTTGCCTTTAGTGATTGCTGAAATGAAACATAGGTGGGAGATAATTAGTCACACAGAACACAACTTCAATAGGCAAAGTGGAATGAACCATCAATAAGCAACCGTTGAAGGAACGTCTAAGGATCAAAGTAAGGAACCGTTGTCACAGTAAATTTGATCGCTCGGAAATTTGATCGCGGCGACAGAATTTACTAGGAAATACTATCGCCGAGCGATTCAATTTACTAGAAAATACGGTAGCGATAGTATTTCCTAGTAAATTCTGTCGCCGCGATCGAATTCCGAGCGATCGAATTTACTGTGACACCGTGTCTTGTACTGACAGCCAACTTTGAGATCAGTGCATATTCCTAGCAGAGAGAATTGGAGCCGTACCTCTCATTTTATGTATTATTGGTATCGAGAACGCGACAATGAACCGACAGCTAGCTAAGAAAAAGGAACCACGAAGTAAATAAATGCGGGGGCGGGGCACGCTACAATATGCGCCGCGCGCGTCAATGCTTTTCGCGCCAGCTCACGCAGCTCTTGACTGCGCAAGAAAGTTGAACTCTCTAGAATTAAAGTGCGGAAGAATGAAGTCTCTATTCAAGGAACAGGGAGGTTATAGGTATTATTAAATAATTTGTAGCAAGACCTGACAGTTCCCAATTTATACCCAATGCACCTAGCAGTTTCACGAGTTCACATGAAACAGTAATTGATTGTAGGTATCTATCAATGGATGCATGTAAAGAACTTTGAGATTGTACTTCTGTAAAATGGAAGCGGCAACATACAAGAAAGATTATAGACGTCTGTCAACATTAAGGATTCTGAAGCATCTTGAAGAGTACATATATCGTTATACCACATTACATCACATCCAAGGTGTTTGATTGGAGCAGAAGAGGAGTATAAAGGGTCATATACTATGTACATTTATGTTTTCATCTTTTAATATACTGCTTTCATGCAGTTTTTATGTATTATGACATCGTAAATAACTGCTGCCTCTGGGAATGCTAGCCCAGCGTTTCTAGGTACCTACTCCACCCGATTGGTCAAATGTTGTATAAGCCGTATATACCACGCCTAGGCAAGAAGCGATTGGCTGCCTGTGTATATGTATAGGATATACTCGAAGTATAAACGCGATTACTCCGCTAGGCTGTTTACCCTCGGCTATCGCCTCGGGTAAACCGTCTAGCGGAGTATATGTATAGGATATACCGCGTCTACGAGGAGTATAAACGCAGATAAACTCCGCTAGACAGTTTATCCGAGGCGTAGCTGAGGGTAAACCGTCTAGCGGAGTTTATTGCGTTTATACTCCGATTAGGCGTGGTATATCCGGCTTATATCACAGGCGGCCAATCGCTTCTTGCCGTTTGTCATCGCCATAGTTACCATTCAGTAGTATTCATTTATTACGTAAACAAAAAACACGTCAACGAACGTGAAAACACGCATGGAAAACATGAAAACAAAATAGTAGTATAAACACCTTTATACTCCTCTCTGTAGCCAATGAATTTCTCCAAAAGTGATGTAATGTGATATAACTGCGTTTACACTCCTCGTAGACGTGGTATATCCTATACTTATAAGGCTAAACAAACTTTCATCACAGCCTCTAGCTACCAGGGGGAATAGAGAGGAACCAAATTCCCAATTTCTTTTACACCTCTAATTAATTGTACACATTACTTTTCTTGTTTTTGCCTTTAGTGATTGCTGAAATGAAACATAGGTGGGAGATAATTAGTCACACAGAACACAACTAACATCATTCAAACTAAACAAGCCTTTCAATAACCAGTTCTTTTCCTAAACAGTTAGAAAGGGTCAGATCAATGGTAGCTAGTTACTTTGGCTGAAAGTCTTTGCCTGAGACCAACAAAACTAACAATTTTCAATAAAATCCTTCTTTCCTAATCTTCAGACTAACCTCAACCAAACTAAACAAGCCTTTGAATAACCAGTTCCTTTCTTGAACATCGACACTTTCTAAACATGTATTGTATCCGACTAACATCATTAAAACTAATCAAGCCTTTGAATAACCAGTTCTTTTCCTAAACAGTTGGGAAGGGTCAGATCAATGGTAGCTAGTTACTTTGGCTCAAAGTCTTTGCTAGAGACCAACAAAACTAACGATTTTCTATAAAATACTTCTTTCCTAATCTGCAGACTAACATCAAGCAAACTAAATAAGCATTTGAATAACCAGTTCCTTTCTTGAATATCGATACTTCCTAAGCATGTATTGTATCTGACTAACATCATTCACACTAAACAAGCCTTTGAATAACAAGTTCTTTTCCTAAACAGTTGGGAAGGGTCAGATCAATGGTAGCCAGTTACTTTGGCTGAAAGTCTTTGCCTGAGACCAACAAAACTAACAATTTTCAATAAAATCCTTCTTTCCTAATCTTCAGGCTAACATCAACAAAACTAAACAGGCCTTTGAATAACCAGCTCTTTTTTCTAAACAGTTGGGAAGGGTCAGAAAAAGGGTAGCAAGTTACTTTGGCTTAAAATCTTTGCTAGAGACAAAAAAACGAACAATTTTAAATAAAATCCTTCTTTCCTAATCTTAAGACTAACATCAACCAAACTAAACAAGCCTTTGAATAACCAGTTCCTTTCTTGAATATCTACACTTCCTAAACATGTATTGTATTTGACTAACATCATTAAAACTAATCAAGCCTTTGAATAACCAGTTCTTTTCCTAAACAGTTGGGAAGGGTCAGATCAATGGTAGCCAGTTACTTTGGCTGAAAGTCTTTGCCTGAGACCAACAAAACTAACAATTTTCAATAAAATCCTTTTTTCCTAATCTTCAGACTAACATCAACCAAACTAAAAAAAGGCTTTCAATAACCAGTTCCTTTCTTGAACATCGATACTTCCTAAACATGTATTGTATCCGACTAACATCATTAAAACTAATCAAGCCTTTGAATAACCAGTTCTTTTCCTAAACAGTTGGGAAGGGTCAGATGAATGGTAGCTAGTTACTTTGGCTAAAAGTCTTTGCTAGAGACCAACAAAACTAATGATTTTCTATAAAATACTTCTTTCCTAATCTGCAGACTAACATCAAGTAAACTAAACAAGCCTTTGAATAACCAGTTCCTTTCTTGAACATCGAAACTTCCCATGCATGTATTGTATCTGACTAACATCATTCAAACTAAACAAGCCTTTGAATAAAAAGTTCTTTTCCTAAACAGTTGGGAAGGGTCAGATCAATGGTAGCCAGTTACTTTTGCTGAAAGTCTTTGCCTGAGACCAACAAAACTAACAATTTTCAATAAAATCCTTCTTTCCTAATCTTCAGACTAACATCAACCAAACTAAACAAGCCTTTGAATAACCAGTTCCTTTCTTGAACATCGATACTTCCTAAGCGTGTATTGTATCTGACTAACATCATTCAAGCTAAACAGGCCTTTGAATAACCAGTTCTTTTTCTAAACAGTTGGGAAGGGTCAGATAAATGGTAGATAGTTACTTTGGCTTAAAGTCTTTGCTAGAGACCAACAAAACTAACAATTTGCAATAAAATCCTTCTTTCCTAATCTTCAGACTAACATCATTCAAACTAAACAAGCCTTTGAATAACCAGTTCTTTTCCTAAACAGTTAAAAAGGGTCAGATCAATGGTAGCTAGTTACTTTGGCTGAAAGTCTTTGCTTGAGACCAACAAAACTGACAATTTTCAATAAAATCCTTCTTTCCTAATCTTCAGACTAACATCATTCAAACTAAACAAGCCTTTGAATAACCAGTTCTTTTCCTAAACAGTTAGGAAGGGTCAGATCAATGGTAGCTAGTTACTTTGGCTTAAAGTCTTTGCTAGAGACCAACAAAACTAACAATTTTCAATAAAATCCTTCTTTCCTAATCTTCAGACTAACATCATTCAAACTAAACAGGCCTTGGAATAACCAGTTCTTTTCCTAAACAGTTGGGATGGGTCAGATCAAAGGTAGCTAGATACTTTGGCTTAAAGTCTTTGCTAGAGACCAACAAAACAAACAATTTTCAATAAAATCCTTCTTTCCTAATCTTCAGACTAACATCAACAAAACTAAACAAGCCTTTGAATAACCAGTTCCTTTCTTGAACATTGATACTTCCTAAGCATGTATTGTATCTGACTAATATCATTCAAACAAAACAAGCCTTTGAATAACCAGCTCATTTTCTAAATAGTTGGGAAGGATCAGATCAATGGTAGCTAGTTACTTTGGCTTAAAGTCTTTGCAAGAGACAAACAAAACTAACAATTATCAATAAAATCCTTCTTTCCTAATCTTCAGGCTAACATCAACAAAACTAAACAGGCCTTTGAATAACCAGTTCTTTTTCTAAACAGTTCGGAAAAGTCAGATAAATGGTAGCTAGTTACTTTGGCTTAAAGTCTTTGCTAGAGACCAACAAAATTAACAATTTTCAATAAAATCCTTCTTTCCTAATCTTCAGACTAACATCATTCAAACTAAACAAGCCTTTGAATAACCAGTTCTTTTTCTAAACAGTTAGGAAGGGTCAGATCAATGGTAGCTAGTTACTTTGGCTGAAAGTCTTTGCCTGAGACCAACAAAACTAACAATTTTCAATAAAATCCTTCTTTCCTAATAATCAGACTAACATCAAGCAAACTAAATAAGCATTTGAATAACCACTTCCTTTCTTGAACATTGATACTTCCTAAGGATGTATTGAATCTGACGAATATCATTCAAACAAAACAAGCCTTTAAATAACCAGCTCATTTTCTAAATAGTTCGGAAGGGTCAGATAAATGGTAGCTAGCAACTTTGGCTTAAAGACTTTGCTAGAGACCAACAAAACTAACAATTTTCAATAAAATCCTTCTTTCCTAATCTTCAGGCTAACATCAACAAAACTAAACAGGCCTTTGAATAAACAGTTCTTTTTCTAAACAGTTGGAAAGGGTCAGATAAATGGTAGCTAGTTACTTTGGCTGAAAGTCTTTGCTAGAGACCAACAAAACTAACAATTTTCAATAAAATCCTTCTTTCCTAATCTTCAGACTAACATCAAGCAAACTAAATAAGCATTTGAATAACCAGTTCCTTTCTTGAACATTGATACTTCCTAAGGATGTATTGAATCTGACGAATATCATTCAAACAAAACAAGCCTTTAAATAACCAGCTCATTTTCTAAATAGTTCGGAAGGGTCAGATAAATGGTAGCTAGCAACTTTGGCTTAAAGACTTTGCTAGAGACATACAAAACTAACAATTTTCAATAAAATCCTTCTTTCCTAATCTTCAGGCTAACATCAACAAAACTAAACAGGCCTTTGAATAAACAGTTCTTTTTCTAAACAGTTGGAAAGGGTCAGATCAATGGTAGCTAGTTACTTTGGCTGAAAGTCTTTGCCTGAGACCAACAAAACTAACAATTTTCAATAAAATCCTTCTTTCCTAATCTTCAGACTAACCTCAACCAAACTAAACAAGCCTTTGAATAACCAGTTCCTTTCTTGAACATCGACACTTCCTAAACATGTATTGTATCCAACTAACATCATTAAAACTAATCAAGCCTTTGAATAACCAGTTCTTTTCCTAAACAGTTGGGAAGGGTCAGATCAATGGTAGCTAGTTACTTTGGCTCAAAGTCTTTGCTAGAGACCAACAAAACTAACGATTTTCTATAAAATACTTCTTTCCTAATCTGCAGACTAACATCAAGCAAACTAAATAAGCATTTGAATAACCAGTTCCTTTCTTGAACATCGATACTTCCTAAGCATGTATTGTATCTGACTAACATCATTCAAACTAAACAAGCCTTTGAATAACAAGTTCTTTTCCTAAACAGTTGGGAAGGGTCAGATCAATGGTAGCCAGTTACTTTGGCTGAAAGTATTTGCCTGAGACCAACAAAACTAACAATTTTCAATAAAATCCTTCCTTCCTAATCTTCAGACTAACATCAACCAAACTAAACAAGCTTTTGAATAACCAGTTCCTTTCTTGAACATTGATACTTCCTAAGCATGTATTGTATCTGACTAATATCATTCAAAAAAAAACAAGCCTTTGAATAACCAGCTCTTTTTCTAAATAGTTCGGAAGGGTCAGATCAATGGTAGCTAGTAACTTTGGCTTAAAGTCTTTGCTAGAGACCAACAAAACTAACAATTTTCAATAAAATCCTTCTTTCCTAATCTTCAGACTAACATTATTCAAACTAAACAAGCCTTTGAATAATCAGTTCTTTTCCAAAACAGTTGGGAAGGGTCAGATCAATGGTAGCTAGTTACTTTGGCTGAAAGTCTTTGCTAGAGACCAACAAAACTAACAATTTTCAATAAAATCCTTCTTTCCTAATCTTCAGACTAACATCATTAAAACTAAACAAGCTTTTGAATAACCAGCTCTTTTTCTAAACAGTTGGGAAGGGTCAGATAAAAGGTAGCTAGTAACTTTGGCTAAAAGTCTTTGTTAGAGACCAACAAAACAAATAATTTTCATTAAAATCCTTCTTTCCTAATCTTCAGACTAACATCAACGAAACTAAACAAGCCCTTGAATAACAAACAAGTTCCTTTCTTGAACATCGATACTTCCTAAGAGTGTATTGTATCTGACTAACATCATTCAAACTAAACAAGCCTTTGAATAACCAGTTCTTTTTCTAAACAGTTGGGAAGTGTCAGATCAATGGTAGCTACTGACTTTGCCTTAAAGTCTTTGCCAGAGACAAACAAATCTAACAATTTTCAATGAAATCCTTCTTTCCTAATCTTCAGACTAACATCAACCAAACTAAACAAGCCTTTGAATAACCATGCAGTTCCGGTCTTGAACATCGATACTTCCTAAGCATGTATTGTATCTGACTGACATCATTCAAACTATACAAACTATTAAATCTTAAACCAATTACTTTCCTAGACAGTTGGGAAGGGTCAGATAAATGGTAGCTAGTTGTTTTGTTTGAAAGTTTCCTGAGACCAATAAAGCTAAAATTGTACCAATTATTAGTGAAAACCCTTACTTTCTAAGCATGTATGTAATGTATCTGACTAACATCATTCAAACTAAACAAATGATTGAATCATAAACCAGTTCCTTTCCAAGACAGTTGGGAGGGGTCAGATCAATGGTAGCTAGATACTTTGGCTGAAAGTCTTTACCTGAGACCAACAAACTAACAATTTTCAATAAAATCCTCCTTTCCTAATCTTCAGACTGACATCAACTAAACTAAACAAGCCTTTGAATAACCAGTTCCTTTCTTGAACATCGATACTTCAAAAGGATGTATTGTATTTCACTAACATCATTCAAACTAAACAAGCCTTTGAATAACAAGTTCTTTTCCTAAACAGTTGGGAAGGGTCAGATCAATGGTAGCTAGTTACTTTGGCTTAAAGTCTTTGCTAGAGACCAACAAAACTAACAATTTTCAACAAAATCCTTCTTTCCTAATCAATGGTAGCTAGTTACTTTGGCTTAAAGTCTTTGCTAGAGACCATCAAAACTAACAATTTTCAATAAAATACTTTTTTCCTAATCTGCAGACTAACATCAAACAAACTAAACAAGCCTTTGAATAACCAGTTCCTTTCTTGAACATCGATACTTCCTAAGGATGTATTGCATTTGACTAACATCATTCAAACTAAACTAGCCTTTGAATAACCAGTTCGTTTCCTAAACAGTTGGGAAGGGTCAGATCAATGGTAGCTAGTTACTTTGGCTTAAAGTCTTTGCCTGAGACCAACAAAACTAACCATTTTCAATAAATCCTTCTTTCATAATCTTCAGACTAACATCAACCAAACTAAACAAGCCTTTGAATAACAAGTTCCTTTCTTGAACATCGATACTTCCTAGGCATGTATTGTATTTGACTAACATCAACAAAACTAAACAAGCCTTTGAATAACCAGTTCTTTTTCTAAACAGTTGGGAAGGGTCAGATCAATGGTAGCTAGTTACTTCGGCTTAAAGTCATTGCTAGAGACAAACAAAACTAACAATTTTCAATAAAATCCTTCTTTCCTAATCTTCAGACTAACATAAACCAAACTAAACAAGCCTTTGAATAACCAGTTTCTTTCTTGAACATCGATACTTCCTAAGCATGTATTGTATCCGTCTAACATCATTCAAACTAAACAAGCCTTTGAATAACCTGTTCTTTTCCTAAACAGTTGAGAAGTGTCAGATCAACGGTAGCTTGTTACTTTGGCTCAAAGTCTTTGCTAGAGACTACCAAAACTAACGATTTTCTATAAAATACTTCTTTCCTAATCTGCAGACTAACATCAACCAAACTAAACAAGCCTTTGAATAACCAGTTCCTTTCTTGAACATCGATACTTCCTAAGCATGTATTGTATTTGACTAACATCATTCAAACTAAACAAGCCTTTGAATAACAGGTTCTTTTCCTAAACAGTTAGGAAGGGTCAGATCAATTGTAGCCAGTTACTTTGGCTGAAAGTCTTTGCCTGAGACCAACAAAACTAACGATTTTCAATAAAATCCTTCTTTCCTAATATTCAGACTAACATCAACCAAACTAAACATGCCTTTGAATAACCAGTTCCTTTCTTGAACATCGATACTTCCTAGGCATGTATTGTATTTGACTAACATCATTAAACTAAACAAGCCTTTGAATAACCAGTTCTTTTTCTAAACAGTTGGGAAGGGTCAGATCAATGGTAGCTAGTTACTTTGGCTCAAAGTCTTTGCTAGAGACCAACAAAACTAACGATTTTCTATAAAATACTTCTTTCCTAATCTTCAGACTAACATCAACAAAACTAAACAAGCCTTTGAATAACAAGTTCCTTTCTTGAACATCGATACTTCCTAAGCGTGTATTGTATATGACTAACATCATTCAAACTAAATAAGCCTTTGAATAACCAGTTCTTTTCATAAACAGTTGGGAAGGGTCAGATCAATGGTAGCCAGTTACTTTGGCTGAAAGTCTCTGCCTGAGACCAACAAAACTAACAATTTTCTATAAAATCCTTCTTTCCTAATCTTCAGACTAACATCAACCAAACTAAACAAGCCTTTGAATACCAGTTCCTTTCTTGAACATTGATACTTCCTAAGCATGTATTGTATCTGACTAATATCATTCAAACAAAACAAGCCTTTGAATAACCAGCTCTATTTCTAAACAGTTGGGAAGGGTCAGATGAATGGTAGCTAGTGACTTTGGCTTAAAGTCTTTGCCAGAAACCAACAAATCTAACAATTTTCAATGAAATCCTCCTTTCCTAATCTTCAGACTAACACCAACCAAACTAAACAAGCCTTTGAATAACCAGTTCCTTTCTTGAACATCGATACTTCCTAAGCATGTATTGTATTTGACTAACATCATTCAAACTAAACTAGCCTTTGAATAAGCAGTTCTTTTTCTAAACAGTTGGGAAGGGTCAGATCAATGGTAGCTAGTGACTTTGGCTTAAAGTCTTTGCTAGAGACCAATAAAACTAACAATTTTCAATAAAATCCTTCTTTCCTAATCTTCAGACTAACATCATTCAAACTAAACAAGCTTTTGAATAACCAGCTCTTTTTCTAAACAGTTGGGAAGGGTCAGATCAAAGGTAGCTAGTAACTTTGGCTTAAAGTCTTTGCTAGAGACCAACAAAACTAATAATTTTCAATAAAATCCTTCTTTCCTAATCTTCAGACTAACATCATTCAAACTAAACAGGCCTTTGAATAACCAGTTCTTTTTCTAAACAGTTGGGAAGGGTCAGATCAAAGGTAGCTAGTAACTTTGGCTTAAAGTCTTTGCTAGAGACCAACAAAACTAATAATTTTCAATAAAATCCTTCTTTCCTAATCTTCAGACTAACATCATTCAAACTAAACAGGCCTTTGAATAACCAGTTCTTTTTCTAAACAGTTCGGAAGGGTCAGATAAATGGTAGCTAGTTACTTTGGCTTAAAGTCTTTGCTAGAGACCAACAAAACTAACAATTTTCAATAAAATCCTTCTTTCTTAATCTTCAGACTAACATCATTCAAACTAAACAAGCCTTTGAATAACCAGTTCTTTTCCTAAACAGTTGGGAAGGGTCAGATCAATGGTAGCTAGTTACTTTGGCTTAAAGTCTTTGCTAGAGACCAATAAAACTAACAATTTTCAATAAAATCCTTCTTTCCTAATCTTCAGACTAACATCATTCAAACTAAACAAGCTTTTGAATAACCAGCTCTTTTTCTAAACAGTTGGGAAGGGTCAGATCAAAGGTAGCTAGTAACTTTGGCTTAAAGTCTTTGCTAGAGACCAACAAAACTAATAATTTTCAATAAAATCCTTCTTTCCTAATCTTCAGACTAACATCATTCAAACTAAACAAGCTTTTGAATAACCAGCTCTTTTTCTAAACAGTTGGGAAGGGTCAGATCAAAGGTAGCTAGTAACTTTGGCTTAAAGTCTTTGCTAGAGACCAACAAAACTAATAATTTTCATTAAAATCCTTCTTTCCTAATCTTCAGACTAACATCAACGAAACCTAACAAGCCCTTGAATAACAAGTTCCTTTCTTGAACATCGATACTTCCTAAGCGTGTATTGTGTCTGACTAACATCCTTCAAACTAAACAAGCCTTTGAATAAGCAGTTCTTTTTCTAAACAGTTGGGAAGGGTCAGATCAATGGTAGCTAGTGACTTTGGCTTAAAGTCTTTGCCAGAGACAAACAAATCTAACAATTTTCAATGAACTCCTTCTTTCCTAATCTTCAGACTAACACCAACCAAACTAAACAAGCCTTTGAATAACCAGTTCCGGTCTTGAACATCGATACTTCCTAAGCATGTATTGTATCCGACTAACATCATTCAAACTAAACAAGCTATTAAATCTTAAACCAATTTCTTTCCTAGACAGTTGGGAAGGGTCAGATCAATGGTAGCTAGTTGTTTTGACTGAAAGTTTCCTGAGATCAATAAAGCTAAAATTGTACCAATTATTAGTGAAAACCCTTACTTTCTAAGCATGTATGTATTGTATCTGACAAACATCATTTAAACTAAACAAATGTTGAATCATAAACCAGTTCCTTTCCAAGACAGTTGGGTGGGGTCAGATCAATGGTAGCTAGATACTTTGGCTGAAAGTCTTTACCTGAGACCAACAAAACTAAAAATTTTCAATGAAATCCTCCTTTCCTAATCTTCAACTAACATCAACTAAACTAAACAAGCCTTTGAATAACCAGTTCCTTTCTTGAACATCGATACTTCCTAAACATGTATTGTATCCGACTAACACCATTCAAACTAAACAACCTATTAAATCTTACACCAATTTCTTTCCTAGACACTTATGAAGGGTCAGATCAATGGTAGCTACTTAGTTTGGCTGAAAGTCTTTGCCTGAGACCAATAAAACTGATAATTTTCAGTCAAAACCCTTACTTCCTAAGTATGTATTGTATCTGACTAACATCATTCAAACTAAACAAGCCTTTGAATAACCAGTTCTTTTTCTAAACAGTTGGGAAGGGTCAGATCAATGGTAGCTAGTGACTTTGGCTTAAAGTCTTTGCCAGAAACCAACAAATCTAACAATTTTCAATGAAATCCTCCTTTCCTAATCTTCAGACTAACACCAACCAAACTAAACAAGCCTTTGAATAACCAGTTCCGGTCTTGAACATCGATACTTCCTAAGCATGTATTGTATCCGACTAACATCATTCAAACTAAACAAGCTATTAAATCTTAAACCAATTTCTTTCCTAGACAGTTGGGAAGGGTCAGATCAATGGTAGCTAGTTGTTTTGACTGAAAGTTTCCTGAGATCAATAAAGCTAAAATTGTACCAATTATTAGTGAAAACCCTTACTTTCTAAGCATGTATGTATTGTATCTGACAAACATCATTTAAACTAAACAAATGTTGAATCATAAACCAGTTCCTTTCCAAGACAGTTGGGTGGGGTCAGATCAATGGTAGCTAGATACTTTGGCTGAAAGTCTTTACCTGAGACCAACAAAACTAAAAATTTTCAATGAAATCCTCCTTTCCTAATCTTCAACTAACATCAACTAAACTAAACAAGCCTTTGAATAACCAGTTCCTTTCTTGAACATCGATACTTCCTAAACATGTATTGTATCCGACTAACACCATTCAAACTAAACAACCTATTAAATCTTACACCAATTTCTTTCCTAGACACTTATGAAGGGTCAGATCAATGGTAGCTACTTAGTTTGGCTGAAAGTCTTTGCCTGAGACCAATAAAACTGATAATTTTCAGTCAAAACCCTTACTTCCTAAGTATGTATTGTATCTGACTAACATCATTCAAACTAAACAAGCCTTTGAATAACCAGTTCTTTTTCTAAACAGTTGGGAAGGGTCAGATCAATGGTAGCTAGTGACTTTGGCTTAAAGTCTTTGCCAGAAACCAACAAATCTAACAATTTTCAATGAAATCCTCCTTTCCTAATCTTCAGACTAACACCAACCAAACTAAACAAGCCTTTGAATAACCAGTTCCTTTCTTGAACATCGATACTTCCTAAGCATGTATTGTATTTGACTAACATCATTCAAACTAAACTAGCCTTTGAATAACCAGTTCGTTTCCTAAACAGTTGGGAAGGGTCATATTAATGGTAGCTAGTTACTTTGGCTTAAAGTCTTTGCCAGAGATAAAAAAAAAACAATTTTTGAGGAAATTCTTCTTTCCTAATCTTCAGACTAACATCAACCAAACTAAACCGGCCTTTGAATAACCAGTTCCTTTCTTGAACATCGATACTTCCTAAGCATGTATTGTATCTGACTAACATCATTCAAACTAAACAAGCCTTTGCATAACCAGTTCTTTTCCTAAACAGTTGGGAAGGGTTAATGGTATGGCTCATAAAAGCCTATGACTATAATCAGAGCCGAGTTCTGAAAGTATGATTTTGTACGCGTGATATGGGGCCGCCATTTTTTTCCCGTGCCATCCCTACATATGGAGTACTACCGTACTCCATGATAAATGGCTGCATATCACAATTGTACTTTACCATACAGTAAGTGTCAGTCATAGTAGAAATTACTAGAGCAGTTAACTATCAAAACCACAGCCTCTTTACTTCGTCAGCAATTAAGTCACTTAGCCTGCTAAAATTTAATGGATTGAATTTAATTGGCCTGTTTTCAGCCCCTGACATCTCAAAATTCATTGCGTCAGAAATACTGGAATGGGTTCATTATACAATGAGTATCAAATATACTGACTGTACTCACCCAGCATGCTCCATGGCTCTCCCAGCACTGGAACCGACGTCATTAGAGACGGCTTTGTCAGCCGCATAACTGTATGCAGTTGTGTGTGTGTGTGTGTGTGTGTGTGTGTGTGTGTGTCGCGGTGGTGTAATAGTTAGAGCACTGGACTCACAACCCAAGGGTTGGTGGTTTGAATCCCACCGTGACTACTGGCGACTAAATATTCGTTCAATTGTTGTGAATTACCATCTTATGTTTCCAGTACACACCAGCCCACCCAGCTGTAATGGGTACCTAGCATTTGCTGGGGTGCAAATTCAACTGAATGCTCTCACGTATCAGCTTGTCACTTACAGGCTGTTTTATGGTAAGATGGACTGCCTGCCAGCACGTGTTGGTCTATTTAAAGCCTACCTTCAATCGTGCATGAAAGCAAGGTTTATACATTTATGAAAAAGAGGGCCCAGAATAAACAATGTACATTCAAAACCGACAAAGTATAAAAAGAGTAGTGTTGACCCTGACTAGAAATGGGCAGCCTCACGTGCCAGTTACATAGCTGACCTTGACAAGCGACCTTCCCCCCCCCCCCATGCACATGCAGGCGAAGGCCTTCCTGATGCTGACTGGAGTACAAATTGAAACCTATACTACACACATTCTCAAACATATTCTATTCCAATACCTAACCATTTGTTACCACTTCCCAAAAAAACGCCCATAACAAGTTACAGAAAAAGCACTTTTCTAAAAAGTGCAAAAACAAGTCATGTAGGGATGGACTTTCACCAAAAAACAGTTCCCCAAAAACCAATGAAACAAGCGACAATGCACAACGCAATGCGTGCACAGACAACCCACCCATCACAGCGCAATGCATTTATTGCGTAGCTACCATCTCTACATCTTTCCAACCACACCCACCACAATCCGTACCTCGCCCCCATACTTAACTGCACCCCAATACTTCCTTCAACACACACAACCATCCACAATCATCACTATCATATATATACCACCCTTACATCCTTATCCACAATCATTAATGGCTACATTATAAAACACAACACCCCACACTACAGCCAACCCAAACCTTCACAGGAACGCTAGCTACTCCCATCAAAATTCACTTCACTCCACGAATCCCACATTCTCAAGCACAAACCAAGCAGAGCAATTCCTCACAACATCAACCACCATACAACACACTCAACAAAGTTGACAACACTCAATCTATACTTTACCAACACACCCACACAGACCTCCCCTACAAAGAACCTGCACATACAAACACTCTCAAAACTTCATCACACTCAACAACCAAACACAACCAAAGTCCCTATACAAACATGACTCCACCCTCAATGACTCACTAGTCCAACATATACACCATGAACACTTTCAGCTACCCTCCACAACCTCCAACATACTAGTCATAATTAGCAATATACACACACCAAATTACACTACCACTGTTCACATCTCACATATACATGATTGTGGTTGAAAAGATGTAGGGAGAAGATGCTAGCTCTTTCCAGCGACTACAAGACTTAGTCTCGCGATGTCAGGCACTTTAACACAAAAGGTTAGTTGCGGTATAGTCCTAGCTGTAAGTGAAAGCCAAGCAGAGATATAACTGCTATGCTAGGCTAACCATGTTGATGTGCATTAAATGGAGTCGGTGCCGTTCGCCTGCATGTAGCCTGTGGTATAGCTAGGCTACAGTGCTAGCTCGCCTGTTTGGTCTAGCAGCTGTTTGTAGTCTCTCCTCTGAGTCACTGCCTCTGGTTAGAATGTGGTGAACATGCAAGTAGCCATGCTGAGAATAAAATCAGTGCCATTCACTTGATATGTAGCTAGGCTATGGCTGTGAAGAGCTAGGCTGTAGTCCCAGAATGCCTAAACTGTTTTACAGCTGATTGTAGTCTTCTCTGTAGCGCTGTCTCCACACTTCAATCTGCCAGCAGCACTACTAGCTAAATGTACCCTACAAACCAACAAATCGCATGCAGATTACATCTTTAATCTCTATCTGTATAGAGCGAGCGCAGCGAGCGAGTTCAACAAACACAAGTAGTTGTGCGAGCGAAGCGAGCACAACTACTTGTAATTTTAAAGCAGATTAAATTGGCCAGTAAAAACAAATGTAAACACTCACAGCCAGCAGCACTTTGGGATCAAACATTGACTCCTTGTCTTCAGCTGCTTTCTTCTTTCGCTCTGTAATGAGTCTGTAGGACAACAGGGAGACAGGCACACACATTATCTAATAGGTAACTATTCTGTAGGTCCACACAAGTGGCCCACTACCACATGGAAACATCACTGTGGTCATGTACATTGATTCTGCAAGAAACAATGCGAATGTAGCTAGGTCTGAAAAAAAAACTGGCAATACGACACGACACTATGTAGCTTTAATTACTTGGTGACTGCAAGACCAGACAGAGATCATATACGTACATAGTTCTGTCTGTTACATGACATTTTGTACAGATGCTCACTCCATGGCTCTGCTGCAACCTACCTTAAAGATGGTTTCCTTCACCACCTCCTGGCTGTCGTTGTGCACGGTAACAAAGCCACTGAAATTTTCTCCCAGGTAGATCATCCTTGAACGGGGAGAGGGTAAGAATGGTCAGCTTTCACAATCAGCAGCCAAAGGCAACTACATATACGTATATGTATATGCATGCACATGCTCCTGCAACTCACAGGCCGTAATCTCACAAATACAACAGTCAGCAATACTGCAGTTTCTTGGCTGGACCTTCGCCATTCAAACGTGGTGTTCTGGTGCTGTGCCGTATCATGTAGATGGCGGAGCTCCCTTCCAGAGCCATCCCTCAGGGGGAGCAATTTCAACAATCTTCTTGACATGAGTTTGGTGGATGAGTATGGGACGATTGCAGCGGGACCTCAAACATGTGACTGCTTCAGTGTATTGGTCTTCAGATCGGGAACAACTACTACACAGTGGCAAAAAGAGATATATATAGAAAAAAGGAGAGTTCTAGAATGTTCCAAGAACAGGTGGCACAAGAACAGGTGGCAAGGACAAGGGAAAATCAGGAGTCAGAAGTCTATGTACAAGAAAACAGGAAAGGGCCTAAAGCATCTTTGAGCATGGTTACAACTACAACATGAACAATAGCTAATCATTGACATATCTCTAACAGACGTACATGTATGTACATGTGGATCGACAAATGTGACGTACATGTATGTATTGCCACACTATTGACCCAGACGTGAATTTCCATGCCATAGAGTTTCCAGTATTCTCAATCGCGGCAATGTTATGAAAATGGCAGTGCTACATGTACCAAAAGCAACTTGTACTGTACCAATTCATTCTCACTACTGTTGATGACAATTGTCCAAGTGCTGGATTTTAATAGCTTGGCCTAAGCTGAGTTGTGTGTATTGTACGGGGAAAGGCGTCCGGCTGTTTTTTTAGACATGAAATGTCAGACTTGTTTGATCAGAGTTTGCAGGTGGGTAATTATAGCTGGAGGCCTGCCTGACTCACCTGCCTGGCTGCTATATACCACTTCAGTTCCCTCTGTGTGGCATCATTGTGGTCTGGTGGAGAGTAGAAAGAGGGAATTAATCAACTCCAATAACCTTAGAGCAGTTACCCTCTCACGGCCAGTGAACTATAGAGCCTTTTTATAGAACTGAGTTAATTTTTTTGTGTTCCAAAGTCAGACTGACTGTGTTATATATCGATCACTTATCTGCCTGTTTAATACATGTACATCTAGATGTTTTGATACTACATGAGTGCACGTACTTAAATGTACTTTATTGTATGTTTCACTGTGTCTGTAATAGGGTCACGCTGTGGCAGCCACCTCCCTATAATGGCCACCATATGTGGCCCAACCTACATGTCGGTAGTGCACAGTGGACCTCGTAATACCGTGGATACAACCACCTCTTATACCGTATAGCGGGAAATTTTCACCCGGCGTAAATTTTCGCCAATTTCGCCAGTCAGCTCAAGTGCGAAAAATTAACCGGTGAAATTTTAACAGGTGAATTTTTTACACATAGTCAACGGTAGCATGCAGCTGCGAAAGTTAAGCTCACCATCGACTACCGGTATGGCTCTGCTGCAATATTTACCACATGGACAGCTCCCTGACTCAATGGGGGCACTGTCATCTTCGTTGCTATCATCGGCAATTGCGGAAGCGAACGTAGCCGTTACCAACGCTCGGCACAAAGAAGAGGCTACAAAGGCAAAAAGAGGGCCTTATACGTATGATGCTAAGTAATGAACTGAAGTCCAAATCGCTAGTGAGAACGGAGATTCTGCGGCAGCAAGACATTTTTCAACCTTCTCGAGACTGCTAAACTGCTGTGTTGAATGGAATAATTATTGATAATGCCATCGAATTTAATTTTAGACAATTGCATGAGCGCGAAAATAAATCTGCCGAAATTTTCCGGCAATACTACGCATCTGGGTTTGGCGAAATTTCTCCTCAGCGAAAATTTCCCGCTATACGGTATTACAGTCATTGTCCGAGGGTGAATGCTTACTATAGAGATTCCACTATAGGTTTGGGTGGATTAATTAAAATTGGAAGCCACGATAACTTTGTCCACTTGATGCTTACATAAAATGGGACAAAATAGTTATCTTAGGCTTCGCCCAGGATTCTACTACTTTATGGACACAATCACATTCCAAACGTGGCAATAGAATTATTGTCAGTGGGCTATTCAAGAATTTCAAATTGTATTTTTCAGATCAACATTTTACCAACTGGTAGCAAAGAAAAATGGAGGTGCAATTTATGTGAGAAATAGTGACGTTAGCCTAACACAAAACATGTTTCAAAACAACTCTGCCTATCACGGAGGTACTCTATATGCTCACGAGAGCAGCAGAATTATGGTAACAAACAACACGTTTCTGAACAACATTGCCAAGGAAGGAGGTGCCATCTACGTCAGAATAGCATTGCCATCCTCACAGAGACAGCTAACGAAGGAGGCAGTCTTAATACTACAAATAGTATCCCAAACTTAACATTTTCAGAATAACCTCGCATATACTTATGGAACAACTCTGCAAACAACAACACATTCAACAGCGAACTTACACCAACAGAAAACAAATTTTAGAATAATACCGCTGATTACAGAGGTTCTCTTGATGTCAGAAGCTCTATGCTATCCCTCACAAGGAACACGTTTCAAAGAAACTCTGCTCATTTGATGGGTGGTACTCTTCAATCCGTTAACAGTAGCCTAAAGCTCATGAAGAACATACTTCAAAATAATACTGACGCTGTAGCCTCTGCCGCTGCAGTCTAATCTGTGAGAGCATCCCTAAGCTAGCTGCACTGCAGCCACCGTGGCCACGTGAACAATCTGGAATATTACGGAAACTATTTGAAATGTTATATTGAACCGCAAAACAATATGCAGTATGTACGTACGCACGTACACACGCATGTACGTACACCGTACGCACAGACAAATTCTCAATTGAACACACTAGTGCGGGGCTCGCTCATGCTCGCCCAATTATAAACATGCTGATAAGCTTCAACAGCTCCAAATAAGTGGAAGTGTTAACAATGTAGCTACAGAGAGTGGAGGAGGAGCTTATGTATCAAGTAATCATGGAGTACGATAGTACTCCATATGTAGGGATGGCACGGCAAAAAAATGGCGGCCCCATATAACGCGTACAAAATCATACGTTCAGAACTCGGCTTTGATTATAGTCATAGGCTTTTATGAGCCATATTATGACATCTCGAGTGTTTTCATCAGCAACAAGACTGTTGGCGTTGCTAGAAACCTTCGCTGGAGTACCAGACGGGCAAGTCGACACGGTGGAGGGGAGGGGCGTAATCGTACAATTCTTTCTTCTTTCTTCAGCCAGGCTAGCACGATAATGGCTGAAGCGATCACAATGATTCAAGCGTGAACAAGCTGGATATTCCCCGGGGTATTGCACTCGGAGCATAGCTTATTCAAAAAAATCGAATGGATTCAGCAGTGATTTACGAGTACTCTTGAGTGGACGCTTGCCGTTCCACGCCATTTAATGACTACTGTTCCGTTCCGTCCCGAGTTTTAGTTACCGCCCCGTACTTCACGTGTTCGTCTATTTAACGCCCACCTTTGATCGTGCCAGCTGTCCGGGCCTGAGCTTCATCTTCTGGGTGTAAGTCACACGAAATCACACGAAAATTTAGCTATAATACACTTACTCACAAGGCTGATTATATGTTTGTTGGCCCTAGTCCAAACGGCTTCTGGCCAGAGATACTGTTTAAGAGTTGTAAGTTGTCCGCAACAAATTTGCCTTGTTCTCTGGGCCTTTCTGTTTGCCTTTGTTATGTTTCATGAGCCACTTTTGTCTATGAATACTAGCACAAGCAGAAAAGCCTTGGAAAGGAGGTTTATCGCATCCGGACTACCCCTACCATCCGGAGCCCCCCTCGCTTACTCTATTGGAGGGGGCAGTCAGCTATTCGTCTTTGTGACACTAGAAAATGCAATACATATAATTGTCCTCGAAGATAATTCATATAGAGTACGGTACTAGCTACTCCATAATAAATGCTAGGGCAGCTCCCCTTGCTAGCTGTAATGCCGACCTTGACAAGAAAAGGGCAACCTCACATGCCAGTTACATAGCTGATCCTGACACAGAGACCTTTCCCCCCATGCACATGCAGACGAAGGCCTTCTTGGTGCTGACTGGGGTACAAATCGAAACCTATACTACATGCAATCATCCTCAAACACATTCCATCCCAACACTATCCCTATACCATACACAGTTACACCAACACATTTGTTACTACCTCCCAAAAAACACCCCAAAACAAGTTACAGAAAAAGCACTTTGCCAAAGTGCAAAAACAAGTTATGTAGGGATGCACTTCCACCAAAAAACACTTCCCCAAAAACCAATGAAACAAGCAACAGTGCACACCACAATGCATGCACAGACTACCCACACATCACAGTGCAATGCATTTACCGCGTAGCTACCATCCCTACATCTTTCCAACCACACCCACCACAATCTGTACCATGCCCCCATACTCAACAGCACACCGAATACTTCCTTTAACACACACAACCATCCACAATCATCATCAAGTTCATCAACCATGACACCTCGTCTCCATCCAACTTACTTCTTATATCCACAATCATCACATACTTTACAAAACATATCACCCTACACTACAACCAACCCAAACCTTCACAGGAGCACTACTCCCATCAAAATGCACTTCGCTCCACCATTCACCATTCACAAGTACAATTGAGCAGAGCAATTCCTCACAACACCACACTGCCACCTACACACACAACTAACACAACCCACATCAACCACCATACAACGCACTCAACAAAGTTTCTACACTTTACCAAACGCACCCACATTGACCTCCTCTACAAAGAACCTGCACACACAAATATCTCACAACACACTCACAAACTTCATAACACTCCACCTGGCATAACCAAACACCCCCCAAGTCCCTATACAAACACCATATTTTATGACTACATCCTCAATGACTCACTAGTCCACATTCTACAGTTTCAGCTACCTTCCACAACCACCACATGCTCAGTCATTAGCATTGAGCAATACGCACACACCAAATTACACTACCACTCTTCACATCTCACATATACGTATACATGGTTGTGGTGGGTGTGGTTGGAAAGATGTAGGGATGGTAGCTACGCGGTAAATGCATTGCGCTGTGATGTGTGGTCTGTGCATGCAATGTGGTGTGCACTGTTGCTTGTTTCATTGGTTTTTGGGGAAGTGTTTTTTGGTGGAAGTGCATCCCTACATAAGTGTTTTTGGTGGAAGTGCATCCCTACATAACTTGTTTTTGCACTTTGGCAAAGTGCTTTTTGTAGTTAGCATTGAGCAAATGACAACTTTGTGGGAAATTCATTACAATGTGGAATTAGAGCTTATTAAGGATGGAGTTATAAAGAAAGCACGTAGATTAATATCAAAGGAGAGAGAGGCAGGAATACTTTGTTTTTCGGTTGTCTTTACCACAATGCCCACAGATAGTGAAAATGTTTCCTTTATTGAAAGTAGTTACAGTGCAATGAAAGAGCATGTGCTTTGCATGAAGGAGAGGGGTCAGGTTGTGCTTGTAGTTTATTTTAATACCAGAGTGGGAAAATCTTTCGAATTGGATGATGTAATGGTGAAGGAAAATGTAATGCAGTGGTAACAGGTTGATTTCCTTTTTGAATGAGGTTGAGCTTGAAGTCTGTAATGGCCGTGAGTTCACTGTGGAACCACAGTGAACTAGAGCTGGACCTCTGAAGCAGAAGTTTATCATTGATTATATATAGTTACTGATTTCAACTTGTTGCAGGTTTCAGGGAGTGTGCAGGTAGATACAACGGATATAGGAAAATCGGATCACTTTCTGGTATGGATGGAATTGGGTAGGACTGTAAAAACCACGGGTTATTAAGGAATGGCGCATTGAACGGTTTCAGGACGAGGAAGGGAGACAGAAGTATCAGGAAGCCCTAAGTGGAGAAGTAGATGGGTTTCAAGGAAGGGTACGCCAATGGAAAACGCAGGGGATGAGGGGATCAGAATTAGTGAAGGCAGTGGTTCAGGATTGGGGAGATACGGTGAAGAGGGTAGCATCAAAAGAAATTGTGGAAAAGGTGATAGTGTGTGGCAAAGCGGCGAGGTGGTGGGATGGTGAGATTAAAGAGAAGATTAGGTTGAGGAGACAGGTGTATAAGGAGATTAGAAGTGGCAGGGAAGATAAATGGGGGGGAGTATTACAAATTACGTTCCGAAATCAAGGAATTGGTACGTTAAAAAAATTTGATGGATGGAATGAGGCGATTGAAAAGGCTAATAAAGATTTTCATGAAAACAGGAAAGAGTTTTGGGCATTTTTTGGCAAGACTTCAAAAGGTAGCCGTAAGGGTATTGCCTGTTTGAGGAGTACTTCAGGCTCATGTGTAACCAGTATAAGGGAAAGTTGGAAGTATTACGTGAGCATTATGAAAGGTTGGGTACAGCATTATTGGATGATCTGTTTGATGATAGCTGGAAAGAGCATATAGATAAGAAAATGACAGAGTACATGTGTATAGCGAAATGTCTAGTTTGCAGAAGGATAAGGTTTTGGATAGAGGGATTAGTTATGCACAAATTAAAAAGTGTTCTGAAAGCCTAAAGAATAATAAAACATGAGGTAATGGTGGGCTAGTTGGGGAACTTTTTATGTACGGTGGCAAAGAGATGGCTAATGATAAATCTGTTGAAAGTCTAATATGGGGTAGTTTGGACAGAGGAGAGTATTCCTAAACAATGGAGACAAGGGTTAATTGTTAGCTTGTATAAGAAAGGTGATGCTGAGGACCCGGGTAATCACAGAAACTTTACGCTATTGAATGTGGTAGGAGAGCTGTTTTGCAAGATTCTAAATAATCGCGTAGTAAGAATCAGAAAGGGCTCTCCCTGAGGTTCAGGTAGGATTTAGAGAGAAAAGGAGTTGTGTTGATAACATCTCTACTCTAAATGAAATTGTACAAGGTAGAATGAGGGAAGGAAAGCACTTACGATTTTTTCTTAGATGTTCAGAAAGCATTTCACACAGTTTGGCATGATGGTTTATGGTTTATGGTTTAAGTTACGGGAACTAGGGATTAGGGGTAGGATGTGTATGACATCACACAGAGTGCTGTTTTACTGGAGGGAGATATATCTGAGCCATTCAATATAGGTCAGGGGTGGTACAGGGTTGTAGCACGTATGTTGCCTATCCTCTTTTCCATTTCTATTAATCAGTTGTTAGATGAGGTTGAGAAGGCTGGGATTGGCATTACTGTTGAGAAGGATGTTAAGGTTGGGGGTCTTATGTTTGCTGATGATTATGTAGGTTTAACTACTAATGCTGAAGACTTACAAGCCTTGATTAATGCAGTGCAGGGATTTTGTAATAAATGGAGGTTGAAATCTAACATAAAAAAGAGCGCTGTTGTGGTATTTTCTAAAGAGGTTAATACAGGGGCATGTACATGGAAGTGGGGAAATAAAGACATTCCAGAGGTTGTAAGTTACTGTTACTTGGGGATTGAATTTGCTAATAATGGTTCATGGGATAGTCATGTACAAAAGGTAATAAATAGTGGAAAGAAAAAACTGAATCAATTACACAGGTTTTTAAGTAATAGGAATATCAGTAGAGCTGCAAGAAGTGTCGGTACTTCGCCCTACTTTAGAATGTGGTAGTGAAGTGTAAGCTTGTAATAAACGGCAAATAGCTTTTTGGAGTCTATTAGGATCAGCTAAAAAGATACTTGGCTGCTCTTCTAAAGCGTGTAATGAAGCAGTAAGGAGGGATATGGGGTCAGAATCTTTGAAAGGCAGAAGGGATAGATGCAAACATTAAGTGGTGGTATAAAGTCAATCATTTGGATGCTGAGAGATATCCTAGACTACTACTAGACAGTGACTGGGAAGTGAAGCCACATAGAGGTAGGCAGAGGAAGACCTGGAGGAAAAGTAATTAGTGAATTGTTGCTGCAGTTAAATCTAGACAGTCAGGAACTACTAGCTGAAGATTATAATGTAAACTTGTTTTCAGAGAGAGTAGATGAAGCATTGAGATACAGAGAATATACAGACTTTAATGATGGCTTAAGTTAAACTGAGTCTTTACAAGTCTTTTTGTAAGGAAATAGAATTAATTGCAGTGGGTTGGGGATCTAGGAACACGATAGATGTTTAAGTTTAGATCTGGTACTAATGGCCTGAATGAAGAATTAGGAAGATATATAGGGTGAAAATGATGATAGGCAGTGTAAGTTATGTTGGGGAAAATGTGACTACCATCCACTACTCCCTCATTTTGGCCAACACAGAGGAGACTCCATCGGCTCCAACAGCCCAGATCCACCACCCCCAGCCAATAAGCTACACAAGTGGAGGGGAACCATAACTGATGGGACGAGCATCGCTCATCACAATGGCTAAGGCTGACCACCACAAGGCCAACCAACATACCCACTTTCTTACCCACTGCTGACAAAACATCATTTATCCCCAAACCCAAACATACCTCCCAAAGTGATTTCGTTAGGGATATCAATAAATTAGCATCTACTGTGTAACTACAATACAAGAAGTTTGCCCAAACTAAAACACCTAGGTCTGAGTTCCGTAGACCAGGGAGCTACGTAGCCCCACCAACCAGGAAACTGAAAATAGACGATTTTGTTGTTAAAAGTCAGATTCCAACTAAGGGCTATTGAATACACTCAGAGTAGTAGAAACACGACCTCAACAGTATTGGTACACTTTTAGATGTGGTACTACAGAATATATAACATAATGGATTTCATGATCACTTTTACTTCCGTCACTTTTATGGGTATTTCAGTGCCTTGTAAATGGCCCCAACACATGCAAACATCTTCATGGGTAACTTAGAAACTAGACTCTTAGAGAAAGGAGGGGTAAAGATCCTCCTATGGAAGAGATTTCTTGATGTATTCATCATCTGGACTGGCTCCCAGGAGGAATTCATTGACACAACAGCAACTATCAATTTCAACCTACTAACAAGCAATTATGTGCACACCACATCATTTCACCCCCCTAAAGCTGGTAAATCCATTAAAATAGAGGAGACTACTAGGGATATCTACAAACTAATTCTAATGAATCTAACTTTACAACAATGATCGACCAATTTCCTAGTAAACTAGGATAATCTGATGTACAAGAGAAACAGGAAAGGGCCTAAAGCATCTTTAAGCATGGTTACAACTACAACATGAACAATGGCTAATCATTGATATATCTCTAACAGACATACATGTATGTACATGTGGATCGACAAATGTGACCTGCTGTGTAACAACCAGTACTTTCGAATAAGTCAATTTTATGATACGTAACTATGCACAAACTAACTGAAATGTGAGTAGTTTTATGTGTGGCATTGCTGCCATGACAATACATACCAATTTTAGTACATGCATGTATTGCCACACTATTGACCCAGACATGAATTTCATGCCATAGACTTTGCAGTATTCGCAATCGCGGCAATGCTATGAAAATGGCAGTGCTACATGTACGAAAAGCAACTTGTACTGTACCAATCCATTCTCACTACTGTTGATGACAATTGTCCAAGTGCTGGATTTTCACACAGCAGGTCACATAGAACTTCTCCACAGTAATAAGTGTAAGTTACACAGGAGGAAAAGGAAATTATATATCCTTACATATCTCTCTTCAGAGTGTAGTTTAATCTTACTCGAAATTGTGTGGTAGTGCTAGCAGTTCCCCAGATGCAAAGGCTGGTAAACCACGAGGGGTCCTTATGTCCGCTTCCATTTCATCTTGCACTGCTGTACCTACATGTAAGTACATGCACAGGCACAGCAATGTTAAAAAAACAGATGTACTCAGATGTACGTACATGTGGAAAACAAGCAAGAAACTTATCTTCAGAACTACATAACTGGCCGAGTAAGAGAGGCTAGTACTGAAAATGTCATAGTTTGTAATTAGGGTGGATTTATCAAGCTCCTTCTTGAGCTTACATGTACATGTACTACAGTATTGCTGATCAACGTGCGATGAACGCTGTTAGATTAATTGTTAAGAAAATGAATTATGTATAAAAATGTTATCAGGCAGTTATCTATGGTAGAACAGCAAAATGTTTACATGCACTACAAGAAGCACACTGAGACTATGCAGAAACAGGAGGAACTGAGTTTAGTCAGAAGCTGTAGTAATACGTAATCAAACTAGCTGTAGACTTTCAGTATAACCACATACAATAAGTAATCACAAATGGCTGCATATTACAATTCTACTTTACCATACAGTTAGTGTCAGTCATAGTAGAATTTACTAGAGCAGTTAACAATCAAGATCACAGCCTCTTTACTTTGTCTGCAATTAAGTCACTTAGCCTGCTAAAATTTAATGGATTGAATTTAATTGGCCTGTTTTCAGCCCCTGACATCTCAAAATTCATTGCGTCAGAAATACTGGAATGGGTTCATTATATAATGAGTAATATGCTGACTGTACTCACCCAGCATGTTCCATGGTTCTTCCAGCACTGGAACCGACGTCATTAGAGACGACTTTGTCAGCCGCATAACTGTATGCAGTTGTGTGTGTGTGTGTGTGTGTGTGTGTGTGTCGCGGTGGTGTAGTAGTTAGAACACTGGACTCACAACCCAAGGGTTGGTGGTTTGAATCCCACCGTGACTACTGGTGACTATCTATTCTTTCCATCATTATTTGTTGTGAATTACTTATGCCACCAGTACACACCAGCCCATCAAGCTGTAATGGGTACCTGGCATTTGCTGGGGTGCAAATTCAACTGACTGCTCTCACGTATCAGCTCCAGGAGTTTGCCAGCACTGGCTCAGAGTGTTTGCTTCGTGCACAAGGCAAGTATGCAGCCTGGCTTTGCCAGGTGCGCGTGACCGCTTAGCGTCAGCAACAGAATTTGCATATTTGTGTGTGTGTCGCATGTGTGTGTGTGTGTGTGTGTGTGTGTGTGTGTGTGTGTGTGTGTGTGTGTGTGTGCGTGTGTGTGTATGGGTGATGTGTGTCGCATGTGTATGTGTGTATGCGGTGTTCTAGTTTCACCGAACAGTGGGGACAAAGCTGATCAGAGGTTTTGGGGGCTCAAGGCAAGCCTAATGATTTTGTTATGCCCACGTGTGTGCGTGTATGTTATGATAGATAAAGACAGTCACATGTGTTTGCAGGGGGTGTTTTGGAGTGCACCATGTGTGTGTAGTGGATGCAGTTTAATGCTTCTTTGTGCACACAGGTCTTTGTTTATACATATATGTATAAGTGTAAGTGTGTTTTCCTTCCCTAATTGTGCGTTGTATGATTTCATTTCGAGATAAAATGATATCAAACCAACTCCTTTTGAAACTCTCTAAATCCTACCTGACCCTCATGAAGAAGCCTTTTTGATTCTAATCTGATTACTAAGCGGTTATTTAGAATCTTGCAAAACCTACCACATTTAATTAATAGTGCAATGCCTTTGTAATTACCCGGGTCCTCAGCATCACCTTTTTTATACAAGTTAACAATTGACCCTTGTCTGCGGAATAGTCTCCTCTGTCCAAACTACTTCATACAAACTTTCAACAGATTAGACATTCCTTCGCCACCGTACTTAAAAAGCTCCCCAACTAGCCCATCATTACCTTCTGCTTTTTATTCTTTAGGCTTTTAGAACATCTTTTAATTTCTGCTTAGCTACCAACCTTGACTATTCCAGCTTATAGTATTCTCTATACCTCAAAGCCCCATCTACTATCTCAGTAATCTTCAGTACCTCTACACAGTTTCATTTCCCACTCTTGACTCTATATACGTAACCACCACTTAAGTTTGCACTTATTCCTCCTGCCTTTCAAAGATTCTACCCCTATATCTTCCTTTATTGTTTCATTGCATATTTATTTGAATTTTTAGAAGAGCAGCCAAGTATCTTTTAGCTGCTCCTACGTAGCTGAATAGATTCTAAAGAAGCTGTCTCCATATTAAGCCCACACTTCACTACCATACTCTAAAGTGGGGCAAAGTAACAAAATTAACACTCCAACTGTATTGATATTTCTAAGTTTTTGCTTTCCACTTTTAATTACCCTCTGTACATGATTGTATCATGACCATTATTGACAATTCAATGACCAAATAACAGTAACTTGCAACCCTTTTATCTCCCCACTTCCATGTACATGTACCTGAACAATTAACCTCTCTAGAAAAATCATAACGGCACTCTTTTTTAATGTTAGACTTCAACCTTAGTTTATTACAAAATTCTTATACTATGTTTGTAAGTCCTCAGCAGTAGTAGTTACATTAGACCCCCACTCTTATTAACATCATACTTAATAGTTATTCCAATCCCAGCGTTATCTAATTGATGATAAATACAAGTCTATCAATACAGTTCTATATAAACACGTGTTTAGAACCCACATACATGCCAGCCCTCGGTGGCAATCGAGTGTTTGACTCTATTAAAAATGGTGGGCCTTACCCGGTTAAATAAGAAAGAGTGGAGAGTAGAAACCGCTTTTGGTATAGCTATCAGGTACCCAAATTTAAAGGTCGGATTTAGCGATTGTTAAACCCTGTAAATCGCTAGATTGCAATTTATTTCATTGTACAGACAGACGACAGACAGACAGACAGACAGACAGACAGAACCAATTGCTTAACCTTGCCGCATATGCATGGGGTAAAAATGGAAAATAGAATAGGTGACATACTACGTACAACCCTGTTCCACCCCTGGCCTACATCTGATTTTTCTCCATCCAAGGCCAGAAATGTGGCTTATGGTTTATGTTATGGTTAGGAGTAGGTGGGCCTTACCCTGAGCATGCAAACTTAAGGTTCTGTGATGTGCCAGTGAATATGTAAGATCATAGGAGGGCATCTACATAATTACAAAGAGAAACTGAGCTAAACAAGTCAGCTGCCACATGAATACAGCTACATGGTAAGAGCGGAACAAACAAGAGCATATACGTACAAGGGTATAATAGTGAAATGTCTAGTTCGCAGTTTTTGAATCAAACAGACGACTGGTCAAACGTACACTCTAATAACTCCCACACTATAGATCTATGTGTGCATTTTAATAGATCAATAATTATATCATGCCAAGTTCATGGAAACTGGAGGGGCACCTTAATTAACCCTAGAACAGTAGCTACACAATCATGCCACTCACATGCCAGTTTGATGTAGCTTCCTGACTGCAACAGATTGCATTTATGTCAGTACAGAAATTTGAAATATCACTGACCTGTGTGGTAGAGGTTTGCAAAGCTGAAAACTTTATTGTGTAACAGATTGTAATGGGCAAAGGAGTGTTTCTTATATGAAAGGCCTTGCAATTGAAAACATACAGCTGTAGAATATTCATAGCGTCTGGCTCACTAAAGTAGTTTCACAAGCCAGCCCACTTACATTCTACAGCATCCATCACTTACAGTATTGGCATGTGGAAGAGACATGTGCTGATAGCCTGATGCTGACACTCTTCCACATGCCATGCTGATACTGAAACTAATGGGTTTGATTCTGTGACTACCACTGAAGTTACCACGTGCCCTTAACAGAGACAAGAAAAGTACAAGTGTAGGCCAGAGCAAGTTGTCACCCCACCCCACCAATGCCCCACAGCCCATGCACAGATGACACTCAAATCTACTTCTACAACAAATGTACACTTGTTTACACAACTGTGTGAACAAACAAATATAACTAGGAGTTAAGATGCAAAAAGCCTTGTGTCAAAGTACCATTTGGTAAGTGTTCTACAAATACCTGTCCAATCCTACTAATGCATTTCTTCTGATTTGAAAGTATGTCCACGTATGTAATAGGGCCAATGCTCTGTAAGTATACAAACATACTATCATAAGTGAAGTACAAAGAACTAAAACACTGACAGCTATTTGGGCTTTGTCAGTACGGTGATGGTGTGTGTAGCACCTAGAGCTGACCAGTAGCTACATACAGCTCTTAATTTGACTCACACCAGGAAAGCCTCCACGAATTAAAAGTGAACAAAGGTTTTACTGTAGTTTAGCTTTTCTCTGGTCTCCTAATCCTTCAATTACAATAGAAAAACAACTGATAAACATGATTTCCTAAGTCAACCCAAAAGTTAGCAACACCCAACTGCCAGACACTGAAGCCAGACCCACTAATTTTCTCCAGCCCAGTTTAATCTTACTCGAAATTGTGTGGTAGTGCTAGCAGTTCCCCAGATGCAAAGGCTGGTAAACCACGAGGGGTCCTTATGTCCGCTTCCATTTCATCTTGCACTGCTGTACCTACATGTAAGTACATGCACATGCACAGCAATGTTAATAAACAAAGGTAAAATTTTATTCATGCATGGTAATATGGTATAATGAGCCTCAGATGTACGTACATGTGGAAAACAAGCTAGTTTGTAATTAGGGTGGATTTATCAAGCTCCTTCTTGAGCTTACATGTACATGTACTACAGTGTATATTGCTGATCAACGTGCGATGAACGCTGTTAGATTAATTGTTAAGAAAATGAATTATGTATAAAAATGTTATCAGGCAGTTATCTATGGTAGAACAGCAAAATGTTTACATGCACTAGAAGAAGCACACTGAGACTATGCAGAAACAGGAGGAACTGAGTTTAGTCAGAAGCTGTAGTAATACGTAATCAAACTAGCTGTAGACTTTCAGTATAACCACATACAATAAGTAATCATAAATGGCTGCATATCACAATTGTACTTTACCATACAGTTAGTGTCAGTCATAGTAGAAATTACTAGAGCAGTTAACTATCAAGACCACAGCCTCTTTACTTTGTCAGCAATTAAGTCACTTAGCCTGCTAAAATTTAATAGATTGAATTTAATTGGCCTGTTTTCAGCCCCTGACATCTCAAAATTCATTGCGTCAGAAATACTGGAATGGGTTCATTATACAATGAGTATCAAATATACTGACTGTACTCACCCAGCATGCTCCATGGCTCTCCCAGCACTGGAACCGACGTCATTAGAGACGACTTTGTCAGCCGCATAACTGTATGCAGTTGTGTGTGTGTGTGTGTGTGTGTGTGTGTGTGTGTGTGTGTGTGTGTGTGTGTGTGTGTGTGTGTGTGTGTGTGTGTGTGTGTGTGTGTGTGTGTGTGTGTGTGTGTGTGTGTGTGTGTGTGTGTGTGTGTGTGTGTGTGTGTGTGTGTGTGTGTGTGTGTGTGTGTGTGTGTGTGAGTGTGTGTGTGTATGTATGGGTGATGTGTGTCGCATGTGTATGTGTGTATGCGGTGTTCTAGTTTCACCGAACAGTGGGGACAAAGCTGATCAGAGGTTTTGGGGGCTCAAGGCAAGCCTAATGATTTTGTTATGCCCACGTGTGTGTGTGTATGTTATGAGATAAAGACAGTCATGTGTTTGCAGGGGGTGTTTTGGAGTGCACCATGTGTGTGTAGTGGATGCAGTTTAATGCTTCTTTGTGCACACAGGTCTTTGTCTATACATATATGTACTGTCTTTATCAGATTTGAGTGATATATTCAGTAAGCTAAGCCTGATTTTAGCAGCTGAGATAGTATAGCTGTAGTCAGAGCTATCATCAGATATATCTATTATTACACCTGGTTGTGTCCGTTCGTGTGTTCGTTCATGTGTGTGTGTGTGTGTGCGTACGTGTGAAAAACGGAAACGGAAGCCGCATGCGCGCGCTCCCGGATGCACCTTCGACCTGTGACCAGTTCACGGTCACAGGTCAAAGTACCACGTGCCTGTATGTGAAGTGCGAGAAGATGCTAGCTCTTTCCAGCGACTACAAGATTTAGTCTCGTGATGTCAGGCACTTTAACACAAAGGTTAGTTGCGGTATATAGTCCTAGCTGTAAGTGAAAGCCAAGCAGAGATATAAGTGCTATGCTAGGCTAACCATGTCGATGTGCATTAGATGGAGTCGGTGCCGTTCGCCTGCATGTAATGAGTCTGTAGGACAACAGGCAGACAGGCACACACGTTATCTAATAGGTAACTATTCTGTAGGTCCACACAAGTGGCCCACTACCACATGGAAACATCACTGTGGTCATGTACTTTGATTCTGCAAGAAACAATGCGAATGTAGCTAGGTCTACATGATATGTGAACTTAGTTACAGGAAATTACAAAAGTGATCGAGTGTCAGTGTAATAAATTGCCCTACTTGGTACCGTTTGATAAACATCTGTGTGATTTCTGTTGGTTGATCGACATGAAGACAGCACGTATATACCGAAACCTTCTCACAACACTGTGTAAGTGATTAAGTTTTTTCCTTTCACGATCACAATCTCTACATGTCTATCCACTGAACCATTATTAACAAATTCAATCCCCAAGAAACTGTAACTTGAAACCCTTGAATGTACCTGTATCAACCTCTATGGAAAACACCATAAATTCCTGTACTAAATTAATCAACGTTTGTAAGTCCGCAGTATTTGTAATTAAACCTACAAAATTATCAGCAAACATTAGACCCCCAACATATAACATCAGTCTTAATAGTTATGCCAATCCCAGCCTTTGTGATCTCATCTAACAACTGATTGGAAAATACATGCAGGATAGGAGACATATTACAACCCGTACCACCCGACCTATATTGGATGATTTGGATTTTAATCCCTCCAGTAAAACAGCACTCTGTGCTATGTCATACATAGTCTTAATAATTATCTCTCCACATCCTACTTAGAATCTTGCAAAATCTACCACATTCAATAGTGCATTCAATGCCTCTGTAATTACCCGGGTCATCAGCACCTTTTTACCAGCCGGAGCGCGTGCAGCACGTGAACGGCTGGTCCTAAGATTGCTTCACGCTTTTCGCGTCTGTGAGTTTGTCTGTTCGTGCGTCTGCACTTACCACGTGCGCAGTATATTACGTCATACGTTACTATGCAACTGCCGTGTATAGCTACAGCAAATGAAGGTTGTTGTGTGTTGCCTAGATGGCGAAAACGTGGTAGGAAGCCGTAAAGATTCTGTTTTCGCGACATATAGCTACTAACTGGAAGCACACAACGAAACTGACGACTCAGCACTTTCGCTGTACAGAGTTACGTAGATTGCTTAGTTTCTTCAGCTCAGCATAGTTACTATAATTTGTAGTTCTACAGTTGCAGTTACTTTGGCCTAAGCTGAGTTGTGTATTGTACGGGAAAAGTGGGAAAGGTTCCCGGCTAGTTTTTAGACATGAAATGTCAGACTTGTTTATACAAGCTAACAATTGACCCTTGTCTGCGGAATACTCTCCTCTGTCCAAACTACTTCATATAAACTTTCAGCAGATTAGCCATTCCTTCGCCACCGTACTTAAAAAGCTCCCCAACTAGCCCATCATTACCTTCTGCTTTTTATTCTTTAGACTTTTAGAACATATCTTTTGAGTTCTGCATATGTACCTACCAACTCGCGCTGAATATCTGTCAATGAACATAAATGATCCTGAAGGAATATCTGTTATTTGTGCGTCTATACTATTACTACGGTCAATGAACGTCAATGACCCTGAAGGGTTGATATGAGCATGAGAGGTGTATGTCCCCGTATTACCAACAATAATACCATTGTGCTAAGAGCTGGACAAACAAGAGCATATACGTACAAAGAAAGTGACAAGGGTATAGTGAAATGTCTAGTTCGCAGTTTTGAAATCAAACAGACGACTGGTCAAATGTACACTTTAATAACGTCCACACTATAGATCTATGTGTGCAGTTTAATAGATCAATAATTATATCATGCCAAGTTCATGGAAACAGGAGGGGCACCTTAACCCTACAACAGTAGCTACACAATCATGCCACTCACATGCCAGTTTGATGTAGTTTCCTGACTGCAACAGACTGCATTTATGTCAGTATAGAAATTTGAAATAGCACTGACCTGTGTGGTAGAGGTTTGCAAAGCTCAAAACTTTATTGTGTAACTGCTTGTAATGGGCAAAGAGTGTTTCTTATATGAAAGGCCTTGCAATTGAAAACATACAACTGTGGAATATTCATAGCGTCTGGTTCACTAAAGTAGTTTCACAAGCCAGCACACTTACATTCTACAGCATCCATCACTTACAGCATTGGCATGTAAAAGAGACATGTGCTGATAGCCTGATGCTGACACTCTTCCACATGCCATGCTGATACTGAAAGTAATGGGTTTGATTCTGTGACTACCACTGAAGTTACCACTGCCCTTAACAGAGACAAGAAAAGTACAAGTGTAGGCCAGAGCAAGTTGTCACCTCACCCCACCCCACCCATGCCCCACAGCCCATGCACAGGTGACACTCAATCTGTGTGGCATAATTCACACTCCCAACAGGCAGAATGGAGCTAAATGTAGACAGAAGCTGCCCAGAGCTTTGTTTAGCCAATTAATAACACTATGCTAAAGGAGATGTAGAATCGACTTACCCGGTAGTATACGGTTGGTACATATGTACACATATGCATGGTTCTTGCCACACTAATTATTCTACACTCAAACATTACATTTATCCCCCACATTATAATTTTACACTGCCTCCTAGCCCTGCACCCAAATACTGGTATTCTTAAACCTCTGTTAGCATCAGTTTTTTACATTTCAAATGGACTTACTCTTCCTCTTTATTTTCAAGCTTGTTCAGATTAACAGCTTCACAGCCCGCAGCAGGGTCAAACTTTACAACTTCTGAGTACATTGGACCTGTAGTGGTGTTCTGGATCTGAACTTCAAGAAGAATATCATCCTGCGTGGTTTATTATGCAGTTCATTATTCACAAGCCATCAACTACGTACATAATTACGTGGCCTCATTCCCAGGCACTCTGAAAATACATAGTGTGGGGGATACAAGCTACTATGGGAACAGGGTTAGTGTACTTTATACATTTTCTTGAGATGGTCTGTTAAAATGAGCAGAGTGTTTGATCTTGTCTAGTACGTAGTACTAACTGAAATGTGAGTAGTTTTATAGGTGGCATTGCTGCCATGACAATACATACTAATGTTAGTACATGTATGTATTGCCACACTATTGACCCAGACATGAATTTCCATGCCATAGAGTTTGCAGTATTCTCAATCGCGGCAATGTTATGAAAATGGCAGTGCTACATGTACCAAAAGCAACTTGTACTGTACCAATCCATTCTCACTACTGTTGATGACAATTGTCCAAGTGCTGGATTTTCACACAGCAGGTCACATAGAACTTCTCCACAGTAATAAGTGTACGTTACACAGGAGGAAAAGAAAATTATATATCCTTACATATCTCTCTTCAGAGTGTAGTTTAATCTTACTCGAAATTGTGTGGTAGTGCTAGCAGTTCCCCAGATGCAAAGGCAGGTAAACCACGAGGGGTCCTTATGTCCGCTTCCATTTCATCTTGCACTGCTGTACCTACATGTAAGTGCATGCACATGCACAGCAATGTTAAAAACAAAGGTAAAATTTTATTCATGCATTGTAATATGGTATAATGAGCCTCAAATGTATGCACATGTGGAAAATAAGTTAGAAACTTATCTTCAGAACTACACGACTGGCCGAGTAAGAGAGGTTAGTACTGAAAATGTCACAGTTTGTAATTAGGGTGGATTTATCAAGCTCCTTCTTGAGCTTACATGTACATGTACTACAGTGTGTATTGCTGATCAACGTGCGATGAACGTTGTTAGATTAATTGCTAAGAAAATGAATTATGTATAAAAATGTTATCGGGCAGTTATCTATGGTAGAACAGCAAAATGTTCACATGCACTACAAGAAGCACACTGAGACTATGCAGAAACAGGAGGAACTGAGTTTAGTCAGAAGCTGTAGTAATACGTAATCAAACTAGCAGTAGACTTTCAGTATAACCACATACAATAAGTAATCATAAATGGCTGCATATCACAATTGTACTTTACCATACAGATAGTGTCAGTCATAGTAGAAATTACTAGAGCAGTTAACTATCAACTACCACAGCCTTTTTACTTTGTCAGCAATTAAGTCACTTAGCCTGCTAAAATTTAATGGATTGAATTTAATTGGCCTGTTTTTAGCCCCTGACATCTCAAAATTCATTGCGTCAGAAATACTGGAATGGGTTCACTATACAATGAGTATCAAATATACTGACTGTACTCACCCAGTATGCTCCATGGCTCTCCCAGCACTGGAACCGACGCCATTAGAGACGGCTTTGTCAGCCGCATAACTGTATGCAGTTGTGCGTGTGTGTGTGTGTGTGTGTGTGTGTGTGTGTGTGTGTGTGTGTGTGTGTGTGTGTGTGTGTGTGTGTGTGTGTGTGTGTGTGTGTGTAGTAGTTAGAGCACTGGACTCACAACCCAAGGGTTGGTGGTTTGAATCCCACCGTGACTACTGGTGACTAAATATTCATTCGTTCAATTGTTGTGAATTACCATCTTATGTTTCCAGTACATACCAGCCCACCCAGCTGTAATGGGTACCTAGCATTTGCTGGGGTGCAAATTCAACTGACTGCTCTCATGTATCAGTTCCAGGAGTTTGCCAGCACTAGCTCAGAGTGTTTGCTTCGTGCACAAGGTGGCAGTATAGGTGGCAGTACAGATGAGGCTGTAGTAGTATATAAAGTTGAGGAAATCAAGAGATTGGTACTTTAAAAACCGCTATGAGGGTTTTGGAAGGCGTGCATGCGGCTTCAAAAACAAAAAGCATTTGAGGCCGTACCTAGCACTGGAAAGACAGTGGAGATATCCTTTACAGGTGAATGTGACATAGATCCACGTCCAGATAATGTAAGTCACATATGAAGCTACATAACATACTTCTATGTTGATGTTCTCACCCACCCATTCCCTTCAATGCATATACACTCTCTCATTACCTACATAGACAGTTATGTGTATCTCTTATAGCTTCGAATCAAGGCTACGTATATCTCTTACCTGTGCTCTCCCAGTTCCTTTACTTCATGCGCTATGATTCGCTCTTCCCAGCTCCCTGGGTCCAGCTGGAAGGAGTCAATAGTTCCACCTGTACAATGTGAAGACGCAACTACTATACACACTGCCAAGTTCAAGATAAGTGCTGCAGTGAGCAGTAACTATAGCAGCAATTAGCGATAGACATTTGTGACTTGTCCTGATAAGGAATATAAACGGAGCAGATCTGTATGGCCTTCAGACACAAAACTTCAATACAGACTGAGTCAGCCATCTCCTATACCTATGCATTACATGCATAATTTGTCCTAATATTGCTAGGGTCGCAACTAAGCCTTCCCACACCGATATTTTATGGTCATGAAAAAAAAACTGGCAATACGACACGACACTATGTAGCTTTAATTACTTGGTGACTGCAAGACCAGACAGAGATCATATACGTACATAGTTCTGTTTGTTACATGACATTTTGTACAGATGCTCACTCCTTGGCTCTGCTGCAACCTGCCTTAAAGATGGTTTCCTTCACCGGCTGTCGTTGTGCACGGTAACAAAGCCACTGAAATTTTCTCCCAGGTAGATCATCCTTGAACGGGGAGAGGGTAAGAAGGGTCAGCTTTCACAATCAGCAGCCAAAGGCAACTACATATACGTATATGTATATGCATGCACATGCTCCTGCAACTCACAGGCCGTAATCTCACAGCAATACTGCAGTTTCTTGGCTGGACCTTCGCCATTCAAACATGGTGTTCTGGTGCTGTGCCGTATCATGTAGATGGCGGAGCTCCCTTCCAGAGCCATCCCTCAGGGGGGGCAATTTCAACAATCTTCTTGACATGAGGTTGGTGGATGAGTATGGGACGATTGTAGCGGGACCTCAAACATGTGACTGCTTCAGTGTATTGGTCTCCAGATCGGGACAGGCTCTCAATAACCCTTTTTGCTGTACCATCCTTGAGTGCGTGGCGGAGATACACCAGCTTCCCTGTGTCTGAAAGGCTCGTACGTTCATGAACGGCAATGCTAAATTGTTCCCAGAATGTCTGCCAGCTGAGGATGTTACCGTCAAAGGTGGGAACGTCAATCTTGGGCAATCTGACTCCACTCGTTATTGTAGCAGGAGATTCTGTTGACGGATTAGGGATGACACCAGGTGTGAGAGTGAACAGTAACTTCTTGAGTTGCAGGCTGCAGTCGAAGACATCCTTGTCCATGGCGTTCACGGAGGTTTCAACTTCTTCTGCTCGAAGGGAGAATGCAGTTTGACGAATTTCTCCAAGCTCCTGTTTGAAGTCGGATAACTGCTCTTGATATTGGTGAAGCAGGTGGAGCTCTGCTGATTCTGGCGTCAACGCAAAGGACCGCAGTTTCAATCGCCGAGAGGTTGCTCTTCAGATAAGACAATCTGCGTGATGCAGTTGAACAGGGACGCATGCTCTAAGTGGATTAACAATGCACAGAGTAGATAGGTGAACCAACTTCTCGTATCATTCCAATAGTAATCATGAAGACTGAATAACTGAACAACTACTACACAGTGGCAAAAAGAGATTTATATAGAAAAAAGGAGAGTTCTAGAATGTTCCATAGACAGGTGGCACAAGAACAGGTGGCACAAGAACAGGTGGCAAGGACAAGGGAAAATCAGGAGTCAGAAGTCTAAGTACAAGAGAAACAGGAAAGGGCCTAAAGCATCTTTGAGCATGGTTACAACTACAACATGAACAATGGCTAATCTTTGACATATCTCTAACAGACGTACATGTATGTACATGTGGATCGACAAATGTGACCTGCTGTGTAACAACCAGTACTTTCGAATAAGTCAATTCTATGTAACTATGCACAAACTAACTGAAATGTGAGTAGTTTTATAGGTGGCATTGCTGCCATGACAATACATACCAATTTTAGTACGTAGGTATTGCCACACTATTGACCCAGACATGAATTTCCATGCCATAGAGTTTGAAGTATTCTCAATCGCGGCAATGCTATGAAAATGGCAGTGCTACATGTACGAAAAGCAACTTGTACTGTACCAATCCATTCTCACTACTGTTGATGACAATTGTCCAAGTGCTGGATTTTCACACAGCAGGTCACATAGAACTTCTCCACAGTAATAAGTGTACGTTACACAGGAGGAAAAGAAAATTATATATCCTTACATATCTCTCTTCAGAGTGTAGTTTAATCTTACTCGAAATTGTGTGGTAGTGCTAGCAGTTCCCCAGATGCAAAGGCTGGTAAACCACGAGGGGTCCTTATGTCCGCTTCCATTTCATCTTGCACTGCTGTACTTACATGTAAGTAAATGCACATGCACAGCAATGTAAAAAAACAAAGGTAAAATTTTATTCATGCGTTGTAATATGGTATAATGAGCCTCAGATGTATGCACATGTGGAAAACAAGCTAGAAACCTATCTTCAGAACTACATGACTGGCCGAGTAAGAGAGGCTAGTAACGAAAATGTCACAGTTTGTAATTAGGGTGGATTTATCAAGCTCCTTCTTGAGCTTACATGTACATGTACTACAGTGTGTATTGCTGATCAACGTGCGATGAACGCTGTTAGATTAATTGCTAAGTAAATGAATTATGTATAAAAATGTCATCAGGCAGTTATCTATGGTAGAACAGCAAAATGTTTACATGCACTACAAGAAGCACACTGAGACTATGCAGAAACAGGAGGAACTGAGTTTAGTCAGAAGCTGTAGTAATACGTAATCAAACTAGCTGTAGACTTTCAGTATAACCACATACAATAAGTAATCATAAGTGGCTGCATATCACAATTGTACTTTACCATACAGTTAGTGTCAGTCATAGTAGAAATTACTAGAGCAGTTAACTACGTATCAAAACCACAGCCTCTTTACTTTGTCAGCAATTAAGTCACTTAGCCTGCTAAAATTTAATGGATTGAATTTAATTGGCCTGTTTTCAGCCCCTGACATCTCAAAATTCATTGCGTCAGAAATACTGGAATGGGTTCAATATACAATGAGTATCAAATATACGACTGTACTCACCCAGCATGCTCCATGGCTCTCCCAGCACTGGAACCGACGTCATTAGAGACGGCTTTGTCAGCCGCATAACTGTATGCAGTTGTGCGTGTGTGTGTGTGTGTGTGTGTGTGTGTGTGTATGTGTGTGTGTGTGTGTGTGTGTGTGTGTGTGTGTGTGTGTGTGTGTGTGTGTGTGTGTGTGTGTGTGTGTGTGTGTGTGTGTGTGTGTGTGTGTCGCGGTGGTGTAGTAGTTAGAACACTGGACTCACAACCCAAGGGTTGGTGGTTTGAATCCCACCGTGACTACTGGCGACTATCTATTCTTTCCATCATTTATTTGTTGTGAATTCCCATCTTATGTCACCAGTACACACCAGCCCACCCAGCTGTAATGGATACCTGGCATTTGCTGGGGTGCAAATTCAACTGACTGCTCTCACGTATCAGCTCCAGGATTTTGCCAGCACTGGCTCAGAGTGTTTGCTTCGTGCACAAGTATGCAGCCTGGTTTTGCCAGGTGCGCGTGACCGCTTAGCGGCAGCAATAGAATTTGCATTTGTGTGTGTGTGTGTGTGTGTGTGTTTGTGTGTGTGTGCGTGTGTGTTGTGTGTGTGTCACATGTGTATGTGTGTATGCGGTGTTCTAGTTTCACCGAACAGTGAGGACAAAGCTGATATGAGGTTTTGGGGGCCCAAGGCAAGCCTAATGATTTTGCTATGCCCACGTGTGTGCATGTATGTTATGATAGATAAAGACAGTCACATGTGTTTGCAGGGGGTGTTTTGGAGTGCACCATGTGTGTGTAGTAGATGCAGTTTAATGCTTCTTTGTGCACACAGGTCTTTGTCTATACATATATGTACTGTCTTTATCAGATTTGAGTGATATAATCAGTAAGCTAAAGCTGATTTTAGCAGCTGAGATAGTATAGCTGTAGTCAGACCTATCATCAGATATATAATTTTAAAGCAGATTGAATTGGCCAATAAAACAAATGTCAGAAGTAATTCATGGTGTAAACACTCACAGCCAGCAGCTCATTAGGATCAAACATTGACTCTTTCTTGTCTTCAGCTGCTTTCTTTTCTTCTTTCGCTCTGTAATGAGTCTGTAGGACAACAGGCAGACAGGCACACACGTTATCTAATAGGTAACTATTCTGTAGGTCCACACAAGTGGCCCACTACCACATAAAAACATCACTGTGGTCATGTACTTTGATTCTGCAAGAAACAATGCGAATGTAGCTAGGTCTACATGATATGTGAACTTAGTTACAAAAGTGATCGAGTGTCAGTGTAATAAATTGCCCTACTTGGTACCGTTTGATAAATATCTGTGTGATTTCTGTTGGTTGATCGACATGAAGACAGCACGTACATACCAAAACCTTCTCACAACACTGTGTAAGTGATTAAGTTTTTTTCCTTTCACGATCACAATCTGTACATGTCTATCCAATGAACCATTATTAACAAATTCAATCCACAAAAACTGTAACTTGCAACCCTTGGAATGTCTTTATCTCCCCACTTCCGTGTGAATGTACCTGTATCAACCTCTATGGAAAACACCATAACAGCACTCTCCTTTACAAAATTCCTGTACTACATTAATCAATGTTTGTAAGTCTTCAGTATTAGTAATTAAACCTACAAAATTATCAGCAAACACTAGACCCCCAACATATAACATCAGTCTTAATAGTTGTGCCAATCCCAGCCTTTGTGATCTCATCTAACAACTGATTGGAAAATACATGCAGGATAGGAGACATATTACAACCCGTACCACCCGACCTATATTGAATGATTTGGATTTTAATCCCTCCAGTAAAACAGCACTCTGTGCTATGTCATACATAGTCTTAATAATTATCTCTCCACATCCTACCTCTATCACCAAGTTCCCGTAAGCCATTATGCCAAACTGTGACAAATGCTTTCTGAACATCTAACACGAAAGTGTAAGTGTGTTTTCCTTCCCTAATTGTGCGTTGTATGATTTCATTTCGAGATAAAATGATATCAAACCAACTCCTTTTGAAACTCTCTAAATCCTGCCTGACCCTCATGAAGAGCCCTTTCTGATTCTAATCTGATTACTAAGCGGTTATTTAGAATCTTGCAAAACCTACCACATTTAATAGTGCAATGCCTCTGTAATTACCCGGGTCCTCAGCATCACCTTTTTTATACACGTTAACAATTGACCCTTGTCTGCGGAATAGTCTCCTCTGTCCAAACTACTTCATATAAACTTTCAACAGATTAGCCATTCCTTCGCCACCGTACTTAAAAAGCTCCCCAACTAGCCCATCATTACCTTCTGCTTTTTATTCTTTAGGCTTTTAGAACATCTTTTAATTTCTGCTTAGCTACCAACCTTGACTATTCCAGCTTATAGTATTCTCTATACCTCAAAGCCTCATCTACTATCTCAGTAATCTTCAGTACCTCTACACAGTTTCATTTCCCACTCTTGACTCTATATACGTAACCACCACTTAAGTTTGCACTTATTCCTCCTGCCTTTCAAAGATTCTACCCCTATATCTTCCTTTATTGTTTCATTGCATATTTATTTGAATTTTTAGAAGAGCAGCCAAGTATCTTTTAGCTGCTCCTACGTAGCTGAATAGATTCTAAAGAAGCTGTCTCCATATTAAGCCAACACTTCACTACCATACTCTATAAAGTGGGGCAAAGTAACAAAATTAACACTCCAACTGTATTGATATTTCTAAGTTTTTGCTTTCCACTTTAATTACCCTCTGTACATTATTGTATCATGACCATTATTGACAATTCAATGCCCAAATAACAGTAACTTGCAACCCTTTTATCTCCCCACTTCCATGTACATGTACCTGAACAATTAACTTCTCTAGAAAAAATAATAAAGGCACTCATTTTTAATGTTAGACTTTAACCTTATCTCAGAAGTAGTAATTACATTAGACCCCCACTCTTATTAACATCATACTTAATAGTTATTCCAATCCCAGCTTTATCTAATTGATAGATAAATACAAGTCTATCCATACAGTTCTATATAAACACGTGTTTAGAACCCACATACATGCAAGCCCTCGGTGGCAATGGAGTGTTTGACTCTATTAAAAATGGTGGGCCTTACCCTGTTAAATAAGAAAGAGAGGAGAGTAGAAACCGCTTTTGGTATAACTATCAGGTATTCAAATATAAAGGGCGGATTTAGCGATTGTTAAACCCTGTAAATCGCTAGATTGCAATTTATTTCATTGTACAGACGACAGACAGACAGACAGACAGACAGACAGAGCCAATTGCTTAACCTTGCCGCATATGCATGGGGTAAAAATGGAAAATAGAATAGGTGACATACTACGTACAACCCTGTTCCACCCCTGGCCTATATCTGATTTTTCTCCATCCAAGGCCAGAAATGTGGCTTATGGTTTATGTTATGGTTAGGAGTAGGTGGGCCTTACCCTGAGCATGCAAACTTAAGGTTCTGTGATGTGCCAGTGAATATGTATTGTCACAGGAGGGCATCTACATAATTACAAAGAGAAACTGAGCTAAAAAAGTCAGCTGCCACATGAATACAGCTATATGCTAAGAGCAAAACAAACAAGAGCATATACGTACAAGGGTATAATAGTGAAATGTCTAGTTCGCAGCTTTTGAATCAAACAGACGACTGGTCAAACGTACACTTTAATAACTTCCACACTATAGATCTATGTGTGCATTTTAATAGATCAATAATTATAACATGCCAAGTTCATGGAAACAGGAGGGGCACCTTAACCCTAGAACAGTAGCTACACAATCATGCCACTCACATGCAAGTTTGATGTAGCTTCTTGACTGCAACAGATTGCATTTATGTCAGTACAGAAATTTGAAATAGCACTGACCTGTGTGGTAGAGGTTTGCAAAGCTCAAGTGTAACAGATTGTAATGGGCAAAGGAGTGTTTCTTATATGAAAGGCCTTGCAATTGAAAACATACAACTGTAGAATATTCATAGCGTCTGGTTCACTAAAGTAGTTTCACAAGCCAGCCCACTTACATTCTACAGCATCCATCACTTACAGTATTGGCATGTGGAAGACATGTGCTGATAGCCTGATGCTGACACTCTTCCACATGCCATGCTGATACTGAAAGTAATGGTTTGATTCTGTGGCTACTACTGAAGTTACCAAGTGCCCTTAACAGAGACAAGAAAAGTACAAGTGTAGGCCAGTGCAAGTTGTCACCCCACCCAACCCATGCACAGGTGACACTCAATCTACTTCCATGACAAATGTACACTTGTTTACACAACTGTGTGAACAAACAAATATAACTAGGAGTTAAGATGCAAGAAGCCTTGTGTCAAAGTACCATTTGGTAAGTGTTCTACAAATACCTGTCCAATCCTACTAATGCATTTCTTCTGATTTGAAAGCATGTCCACTTATGTAAGAGAGTCAATGCTCTGTAAGTATACAAACATACTATCATAAGTAAAGTACAAAGAACTGAAACACTGACAGCTATTTGGGCTTTGTCAGTGCAGTGATGGTGTGTGTAGCACCTAGAGCTGACCAGCAGCTACATACAGCTCTTAATTTGACTCACACCAGGAAAGCCTCTATGAATTAAAAGTGAACTAAGGCTCTACTGTAGTTTAGCTTTTCTCTGGTCTCCTAATCCTTCAATTACAATAGAAAACTACTGATAAACATAATTTGCTAAATCAACCCAAAAAGTTAGCAACACCCAACAGCCAGACACTGAAGCCAGACACACTAATTTTCTCCAGCCCAGTTGCCAGGGTAGGCTAAGGTTCCCCAGTGGTTATTGATAATGACAAGATCATCATTGCAGGACATGTCCAACTACCTCTGTGATTGCACATCAACATGACTGTTTTCCAAAAGTGCATTTATATATAATATATAAACTATTATATGCACTCATGCTGTTGACAGATATTGGTAATGTCATTACCACGGATCAGCAGCTGTTTGATAGAGATTCCTTCAGACCCAGTTACTCACTTATCGGTTCAATAAAGTGACACCTGTTAATTCCAAGTTTCAGCTAACTGTGAGACATGATCCAGCATTGTTCTCAGCTGCTGGTCGACACTAGCTACCAGGAATCCAATACCTGATTCTGTGAAAGTGTTTAGCCAACTACGTACATTGTATACTATTGCACCTACGAACAAACTGGTGTGCTTTATTTTTACATTTCAAAAGGACTTACTCTTCCTCTTTATTTTCAAGCTTGTTGAGATTAAAAGCTTCAAAGCCCGCAGCAGGGTCAAACTTTACAACTTCTGAGTACATTTGACATGTAGTGGTGTTCTGGATCTGAACTTTAAGAAGAATATCATCCTGCGTGGTTTATAATGCAGTTCATTATTCACAAGCCATCAACTACGTACTATTACGTTGATGTTCTCACCCACCCATTCCCATCAATGCACAACTCCCTTGGTCCAGCTCCCTGGATATTGGGGGTATCGTCAAATATACTGGGAAGGAGTCAATAGTTCCACCTGTACAATGTGAAGACACAGCTACTGTACACACTGCCAAGTTTAAGATAAGTGCTGCAGTTAGCAGTAACAATAGCAGCAATTAGCGATAGACATTTGTGACTTTCCTGATAAGGAATATAAACAGAGCTGATCTGCTTGGCTGAGTCAGCCATCTCCTATGCTTATGCATTACATGCATAACTTGTCCTAATATCGCTAGGGTCAAAATAGCTTTCCGACCACATTCAATAGTGTAATGCCTCTGTAATTACCTGGGTCCTCCCATCACCTTTCTATAAAAGCTAATAATCAACCCTTGTCTCTGATGTTTGGAAATACTCTCCCTTATCCAAACTACCTCATACAAGACTATCAACAGATTAGCCATTCTTTTCTCCCCATACTTAAAAAACTCCCCTCATTACCTCCCGTTTTATTACTTTTAAGAACACCTTTTGAGCATTCAAACTTAAGGTTCTGTGATGTGCTAGTGAATATGTATGGTCATAAGAGGGTATGTACATACATTTACAAAGAGAAACTGAGCTAAACAAGTCAGTTGCCACATGATTACAGGTACGTACATGCTGAGAGCTGGACAAACAAGAGCATATACGTACGAAGAAAGTGACAAGGGTATAGTGAAATGTCAAGTTCGCAGTTTTTGAATCAAACAGACGACTGGTCAAACGTACAATTTAATAACTTCCACACGATGTATGTGTGCATTTTAATACATGAGTATGTTGTTTAGTAATTATAAACCAACAAGTCACCCATAGAGGTGGTCTTTCAAGAGTTCCAGTGTTACTCTAAGCTTTTGTTGGGCTACATTGGGATACACACAAGCTGCAAAGCAACAGACCTACATTTGCATAGTTCTAATCACTTGGAAGGCACCACCACAGTGTACAAACTCCATCTACTTTGGCAGTGCCTTTCAAGCCAGGGTATACACATCCATATACCCTAGGGTACATGAGGGTTGCTGGGCAACTGTGATAGACTGTTCTACAAACTGTGAAACAATTAGCTGGCAAACCAGTTCATATGGAAAAATTAAGCTGTAGACTACTTCTTATTACATTCAGTAGAGTTATTCTAAGGTAGCTGCATGTTCAAAATGTAATAAATTGTTCCCCTTTTTTGCAAAAACTACAAAAGTGACCCATAGCACTACACAAGTCCACATACAAAGCACCAAGCCAGAGCAACTATATAATGCAGAAATCACCCAAACACCAGCTCATGTGGGAAATACAAACTGTAGAATGCTTCCTATTACATAGAGTAGAGTCAATCCAAGGTAATTGCACGTTAGTAATTAAACAAAGTGTTTCCTTTTCCGCAAAAGCTACAAAAGTGACTCATAGTACTACACGTTTCCATAGTAGGCACCAAACTAGAGCAAGCATATAATGCAATCTCTGGTTTTGGGAGTTACATGCACTTGCTAGTTAATAGAAATATTATATATTATATCTATTGTTATTCGGAGCAACTGGAATCAAGATAGCCAGGATCATAAGGCAACGTTACATGTATTTTATTACGATGTATATTCTGACTTGTATTACTATAATTACACGTCTTTCCTGCAATTTTTCTTTACGATTAATTACTAAACTTATGTAAGACAATTGTGAGGAATCTGACAAACGTTTTACAAGGTTCTTACACCAGATCTTGTAGTAGTCTCGATACGCGAGGCTAATCTTGCAGGACTTCCCTATGAGCCTTGCAAGAATTCACACAAGATTTTAATGCCTACCATCTTGCAAGATTTTTGTTGCAAGATGAGAAATCTTGCTAGGGTAGAATGCCTACTGTCATAGTTCTCATGCAGCTACAACATATAGCTCACCAGGCCTGGCAGAATTTTTCCAGCACTGTCTCTGGCATTCGACATAGGCAAAGTATGGGCGCACTCCCACTTTTCAGACATCGCAACTGTGGTTGAAAGGTAGATATAAGCGCAGTCTGGTATAGCTAGCTCTTCGCGAGCTCCATGTAGTTCCGAGTTCTCGCAGCAGCGCTCAGCGTTACGCGCCGCGCACGAAGTCACATGTGGCTAATCCCAGCTTGTAGTTAATCCCAGCACAGCTACAATAACCAATGGTTATGCATGGTTATTGCATTTATGATCTCAGCCCCGCCCACTAAGCGCATATAGAATCTGGCGCCGGTGTAAGGGCGATTTGGGGACCCCCGTCCCAAAAACGCTAGCGATGTGAGGACCCCCACGGGCCCTATTTCGCTAGCGGTACGGGGATCCCGTACCGCTATGTATGTACAATTCTCATTCTGTTATCAGCATCTCAGCTAGAGTTGCCAAACTACAGATCACCTGCTTAAAGGTTAGTAAAGTAATTGCTCAGGTTCTCTTTTTGGCACTCGGTTGTGAAGTTGGATTAGCAAAGGCATGTCACTGATACCTGTCTTCCTCATAGTCTCGCGAGCCAGCGAGGGGCTGGCTCACGAGACTATCTTCCTATACTTGTACTAATACTATGAACCAGATTCCTTAACCAGCATTAGATAGCAGTTATTGCTATGTTGATAGAAGGGCTTCCAAAGATCTAGGTTCCATGCTCTAAGGGAAAATTATTTACAAGCATAGACAGTAGAGTACTATAACCCATCATCAAGCAGTCTAAACGATAAGCCAGGTAGCATTTATATATTGATCGGAGTTCTCTTTCCACCAACCATGAATTTGGCGTCTCAAAACTTTCATTGTCAAAGGAATGCTGACTTTTTAACTGCTGTGCTGCTGTCTTCATCAGGGCAGACATCAATACAGTAGCTACAGGCCAAACCAAAAGCAAAGAATTCAATGTCTTCGGGATTAGTCTAGCCTACTCAGCTCCTAGAAGGGAAGCCCTAGCCTCATACCTAGGCCTTCCCTGCACTCGCAAAAGTGCGGGGAAGGCCTGGGTACAAGGCTAGTTATGCCCAGTATTCTTATTTATTCTCAAATAGATTTGGTATTCAGAAACAGGAGTACCTTTTCCTTCTCTTCAACTGTGAACTGGATGGTGGGATGTATACCATTGAGTAGTCTCGGTACCAGCCCACCTATCAAGTCGGAGATCGCTTACAGTATCCCGCCACTAAGCGATCTCCGACTTGATAGGTGGGCTGGTACCGAGACTAACCATTGAGATGGTAGTAAATGTTTTGTAGCATTATAGCACACTGAATAATAAAAGTTTTAAAGAGATCATTTAAAAATGAAAGAGCACGTAGGGATGGAATCGCAAAAAAGTAACCAAACAAGGTAGCAATGACACAACAGAGCTTGATTCTACAACCCCATCCCTAACCCTGCATGAATGCAATTAGTGCCTGGCATGCCCGTATTTTACTTCTGAACTCTTGTGTCCAAGTGACAGGTAACAACATACATAGAAAGCATTCACATACAGCATTCAAATACAGCAATAAAAGAACATAGGTAAAACAATATCACTTATCAGATGATAAAGGCACATGTATCTGACATGTTCATTTCACTTCCAACCTACACAGAAATAATCAAATGTGTTACTATATATACACAATATGTTATAGCTAAACCATCCCCTAGACACTTTTACCAGTAATCAGGAGACTGTTCCAGGTAAACCAGCAATACATGAGACACTTTTAGTAATGGTCCCAAGGCTCATGGCATGAGTTACAAGAATGTTCTAAGTTACAATGATACAATCAATGTACATATTGCTACACTAGACGAAGTTAAGTGTTTCAGCAAATTACAAATTCTGTCCATAGTGGCTATCTTGCCATAATACATGTCTGTACTATTTTCCGACCATAAGCAACACTTAATTCTACTCATGATCATGTGACCTTCAACAGATCAGAAGTCTCAAAATCGATCACATGAGTGTGCATTAAATTGCTTAATTCACACATACGTAGTAGCTAATGTAGTATGGTTTGTACACTCTCCCAGAAGCTTCTGAAATAGTTTTCCACAAAAAAAGAAACAAAATATAGCTGTCCTGGGCAAAGTCCACGACAACTATAACTTAGTACCAGCTGGGGTGCACTTCATGTTTATCTGGGTGGTAAAAACTACAAATAGTGCTCCCAGAATAGATCGGTTTAATATTATATACACAAACATAGCACAACCTACCAACTAGCATAAGTCTTTCAGACTCAAGTAGTTCCGGGGAATCTTTCAGCCTGCATGTACATGTAGATGAACGGCACTGACTTTATTTATGCACGTCTAGCATAGCAGTTACAGCTGTGCACGGTTTACACTTACAGTATCGTGCAGTCATGGTTTATTAGTGGACGTCACATCCGTTACACACGCACAGGCGCACACAGAACCAAATGTAAAGTATAGATGCATACCTCATTCTGGAGCTACTGTGCTACACTGACCGTATTCTCTGTAGGCATCTATAGTTTGCTTCTTATATGACATAATTTAGACACACTTCCAAGTTAAAATTCCCACTATCAGATTGTGTACATGTTGTCATTAAATAAGTTACCTTCGCAGAAGTGAAATGCTGTTTTCATTTACTGCTTCTCCATCAGATAACACAGTTGACGTGATTGTAATGTCAGAGGCAGAAGAATGAATGGCTGTGCACGACTCCTACAGTGTGAATCAATGGTTGTACACTGCACTACTATGTATTCCAGCAACCCCAGCAAGCTTTCTCTGTAATTACTACTACATGGTGATCTTTATCAAGGCAGTTACTACAAAAGCACTATTGTGTATCAACTGCCTGATGTACAGGCACCCCAAAATCAGAGCAACAATCTAGGATGAACAGGTGTAATTTCTTACCCTAATATGCAATGTTTGCAGGAAGAACTTAAGACTAGAAAAAACTAAGCACACGATATGTAATTCTAGATAACATGCAGATTAAGCTAAAAACATTATATTATACCTACCATATGAGGTGCACTGATAGTTGCATGATAACCTAATAAAAAAAAACATAAGCATTATGAACAAAGCATTATTGAAGCATCATAGACTATTGTTGTTAACAAGCTGAATATTCTGATCAGGCTCTTCCCCTGTTACATGAAGGCTGGCCAGTAACAAACTGCACAGTTGCCAGGCAGTTAAGGTGCCAAGAACACTCAACTCTGCAACACCGTGGTGAAATACTACCCTTTCACTTGGCAACTCTACATTCCTGTGAACTCATTAATTCAGCGCTGTTTCATCGTTACAGTGCACCCGAGGCTACAGGAAAGCACCTGCACCTAGCTGTTACAATGTATTCATTTATATGCACAGGTGCTTTCACCAATATTTTTCATAGGCTCCTGCTTCAAATGGGAGAATCAAAGTCGTAACTCTATCTACTGAGTTAGAGATACAATTATTTCGCTGGTATCTAGTCTTGTTGCCATGCAGTCACCGTTGTGTAGCTTTTAATACATGCATGTGTAGTGTACTTTCATCTGTTCATGCAACAAGATACATGTAGATATCTGCAGTCACATTTTATGTTAAACATCCAAGGCTTTGTTTAGCAACCGGTCACTTAATACATCTGTAGAACACATCAGCGTTGCGAGACTGTTTCATCCTATATACCGTATAGCCGGAAAATTTGGTGAGGACTTTTATTTGGCGGTTTGGCGAATCGTAAAAAAATCATTAAATTAAATTCTCACCAAATTAAATTCTAACGCATTATGTAATACGTAACACCCACGCGCGCATGCAGCTACAAAAAAGAAGGTTCCCACTCCACGTACATGTTTCCCCTCGTCCGGGAAGGATATTAAACTCGCGAACAAAGCTGTAAAGTGCTCCCTATCTGGAGACTCGAAGCATGTCACAGTCATCTCGAGGCAAGTATAACACTAGTCTTACACGCCAGAAGGGCACAAATTGGAAAGTATGCCGCTGACAACAGAGTGACAAAGGCCGCTACACTCTTTTCGAAGCTTTTGGATAGTAAGATCAGTGAGCCCAATGCCTCCATTCTCGATTTCAGTGACAAAAACTTTACATTTTCAGCAGCGTTGCCAAATTTTCCGGCTATAAGGTAAGTAACTAAAACATATGACTGCACAAACTCACAGCGGATTTCTAGCAAAACCTAATTACCAGAACTGCTACATACATTGTACCTATCATTCTCTTTGAGTCTACACAACACAAATTTAAGCATGCAAACCTCCGGTAGCTTTTGTTGGGCTACATGCAGGATATACACACAAGCTGCAAAGCAACAGACTACATTTGCATAGTTATAGTCACTTGAAAGGCATCACCACAGTGTACAAACCCCATGTACTTGGGCTGGTGCCTTTCAAGCCAGGGTCCATATATACACTACCCTAGGGTGCATGAGGGTTGCTGGGCAATTGTGATCTCAAAAGTTGTGAGTCTTCTCTGGGCCTTCCCCCTAAAAAGACACAACTGCCCTTGGGTACAAATCCCCTACACCTAGAAACCCAAATGCAAAACTGCAGACATACAGATAGGCACAGAGACCACCTGGCAGATCATCTATTCCCAGTCTGTAGTTTGGAAAAACCTTTCATATTACGGAACTGTAATGGTGAGAACTAACCTATTGATTGAGGAGAATCGTAGTATGGACTATGGGGACAGTAGTTCTTGCGATCTACAGCTTTCATACTTGCTTCTACTCTGGGACTTTGAATGATGTGTTGTTCTAGCCGGTACAGAAAAACATGTTCGAATGTAATATACATGTTCTGAAAGTATTGCTTACACATGTTAATTAGCTTTATACACAATGGGCCACTTTTGAAGTCATATATTGGCAGCTCATGAACCATTTTCACCCCATCAGAATCCTCTTAGCACAGAATCCTTGGGCACTAGCTGCCTTTGCACATAGAGTACAACGCATGTACATGTATACCCACCACTTGTAATGCATACGAACATTTCTCAATTCTTAAAGAAAACTGTTATAAAATAATCATACAACAACACATTTTTAAGTGAATCCTATAGAGTGCTACTACTGTATCTATGAGAATGTATGTGGACTCCAAAGTTGGGTTCTCCACAGGAAGCTGATGACTGAGCAAAAGTTACCTCAGGATATACTGATCCAGAACTGATTCTACTGTAGTGCTAGTCTCATTCCCAGGCCTCCACACAGCTTTTGTCGCTTGCAGTAACGAGGCTACTGCAGTGCAACTAATACTAATGTGCCTATTACATGTACATATTGATAACCAACTGCTACACAAGCTTTGGTCCCCCATCCCGGACCAAATCTATCAGGAGCAGTATAAAACAAATCGGTACCGCCAAAAAAGAAATAGTCCCTCTTGATTAGCATTAGGGAGCCATTCCTTTCAGCTGTGTGTACAAGAAATGGTGCCAAATGTATCACTGCAATCACCTCTATCCACAAGCAGGAAGTCCTTGAAATTAGGATAACATACCTTTCTGTTTTTCTCAACTTTGTATGTAGTGCAGCTCTAGCTATCTTTTAGAACTTTTTGGACAATGCGCTGCAGCCCTCTTGATAGAAATTTGTAAACTACATATACCTGCCCTACCAGCTCACATTCATTTGTTGCTGTCTTTCCCATTCCATTTCAGCAAATTTCACTCGTAGCGTGGCTTGGTTGCATAGTGCCATTGGCTTATAAGGGAAATCATGACAGGAACAGAGTGATCATCCTACTAGGAAGGGGGACCGAATTACGCATTTCTAGACCACTACCTCAAAGCCTCATCTACTGTCTCAGTAATCTTCAGTACCTCTACACAGTTTCACTTCCCACTCAGTGCCTAGTAGTAATCTAGGATACACTTCTCATCCTCTTGACTCTATATACACAACAACCGCTTAAGTTTGCACCTATTCCTCCTGCCTTTCAAAAATTCTACCCCTATAACTTCCTTTATTGTTTCATTGTATATTTAATTTAATTTTTAGAAGACCAGCCAAGTATCTTTTAGCTGCTCCTACGTAGCTGAATAGATTCTAAAGAAGCTGCCTCCATATTACAAGCTCACACTTCACTACCATCCTCTAAAGTGGGGCAAAGTACCAATATTAACACTCCAACTGCATTGATATTTCTAAGTTTTTTCTTTCCACTTTAATTACCCTCTGTACATGATTGTATCATGACCAATTCAATGCCCAAGTAACAGTAAATTGCAACCCTTTTACATATCTCCCCACTTCCATTGTGAACTCTTCCAGAGAAGAAAGCTTTCTCAGAGAGTAAAGAAATCCCGAAAAATCGGGACCCAGCTGGGGATTGAACCTGAACAGTTAACCTATTTAGAAAATATCATAACAGCACTCTTTGTATAGCTTAGAGCACGGGCAGCTATGTTCTAACTAGGCCGAGGCGAAGCCGAGGTCTAGTTAGAACACAGAGCTGCCCATGCTCTGAGCCATTTAGTATATGCACATCTTCAGCTTCTTATGCTCTATGGGATTCTTACTATCTATTATTACGCCTGGTTGTGTCTGTGTGTTCGTTCGTCCGTTCGTTCGTTCGTCCATCCATGCGTACGTGTGAAAAACGGAAACGGAAGCCGCATGCGTGCGCTCCCGGATGAACTTTCACCTGTGACCAGAGAAGTTCACGGTCACAGGTCAAAGTACCACGTGTCTGTATTTAAGTGCGAGATGATGCTAGCTCTTTCCAGCGACTACAAGCCGTTGTTTCACGATGTCAGGCACTTTTTCACAAAGAATAGTGGCGGTATAGTGAAAGCCAAGCAGAGATATAACTGCTGTGCTAGGCTAACCACATCGATGTGCATTAAATGGAGTCGGTGCCGTTCGCCTGAGCTGCATGTAGCCTGTGGTATAGCTAGGCTACAGTGCTAGCTTACCTTTGAGGTCTAGCAGCTGTTTGTAGTCTCTCCTCTGAGTCACTGCCTCCGGTAGAATGTGGTGTGCACATTTACTGACATTGAACTTTTCTTATTATGTATGAACATGCAAGTAGCCATGCTGAGAATAGAATCTGCCATTCACTTACACGATACACTAGGCCATGGCTGTGAAGAGCGAGGCTATAGTCCTATACTGATTACAGTTTATTGTAATTTTCTCTGTAACACTGTCTCCACGTTTCAGTCTGCCAGCAACACTACTAGCTAAATGTACCCTACAAACCAACAAATCACATGCAGATTACATGTTTAATCTGCATCTGTACAGAGCGAGTGCAGCGAGCGAGTTCAACACACACAAGTAGTTGTGCGAGCGAAGCAAGCACAACTACTTGTATTCTATGAAAATTATTCCATGCACTTGTTACAATAGTAACATAATATACTAATTTAATGTTGGACTTCAACCTCGGTTTATTACAAAATTCTTATACTATGTTTGTAAGTCCTCAGCAGTAGTAGTTACATTAGACCCCCACTCTTATTAACATCATTCTTAATAGTTATTCCAATCCCAGCTTTATCTAATTGATAGATAAATACAAGTCTATCCATACAGTTCGATATAAACACGTGTTTAGAACCCACATACATGCCAGCCCTCGGTGGCAATCGAGTGTTTGACTCTATTAAAAATGGTGGGCCTTACCCTGTTAAATAAGAAAGAGTGGAGAGTAGAAACCGCTTTTGGTATAACTATCAGGTACCCAAATTTAGAGTCGGATTTAGCAATTGTTAAGCCCTGCAAATCACTAGATTGCAATTTTTTCATTGTACAGAACCAATTGCTTAACCCTGCCGCATATGCATGGGGTAAAAATGGAAAATAGAATAGGTGACATACTAAGTACAACCCTGTTCCACCCCTGGCTTATATCTGATTTTTCTCCATCCAAGGCCAGAAATGTGGCTTATGGCTTATGTTATGGATAGGAGTAGGTGGGCCTTACCCTGAGCATGCAAACTTAAGGTTCTGTGATGTGCCAGTGAATATGTATGGTCATAGGAGGGCATCTACATAATTACAAAGAGAAACTGAGCTAAACAAGTCAGCTGCCACGTGAATACAGCTATATGCTAAGAGCAGAACAAACAAGAGCATATACGTACAAAGAAAGTGACAAGGGTACAGTGAAATGTCTAGTTCGCAGTTTTTGAATCAAACAGACGACTGGTCAAACGTACACTTTAATAACTTCCACACTATAGATCTATGTGTGCATTTTAATAGATCAATAATTATATCATGCCAAGTTCATGGAAACTGGAGGGGCATCTTAACCCTGAATTAATTGAAACAGTAGCTATACAATCATGCCACTCACATGCAAGTTTGATGTAGCTTCCTGACTGCAACAGATTGCATTTATGTCAGTACAGAAATTTGAAATAGCACTGACCTGCGTGGTAGAGGTTTGCAAAGCTGAAAACTTTATTGTGTAACAGATTGTAATGGGCAAAGGAGTGTTTCTTATATGAAAGGCCTTGCAATTGAAAACATACAACTGTAGAATATTCATAGCGTCTGGTTCACTAAAGTAGTTTCAAAAGCCAGCCCACTTACATTCTACAGCATCCATCACTTACAGTATTGGCATGTGGAAGAGACATGTGCTGATAGCCTGATGCTGACACTCTTCCACATGCCATGCTGATACTGAAAGTAATCCGTTTGATTCTGTGACTACCACTGAAGTTACCACGTGCCCTTAACAGAGACAAGAAAAGTACAAGTGTAGGCCAGAGCAAGTTGCCACCCCACCCATGCCCCACAGCCCATGCACAGATGACACTCAATCTACTTCCACAACAAATGTACACTTGTTTACACAACTGTGTGAACAAACAAATATAACTAGGAGGTAAGATGCAAAAAGCCTTGTGTCAAAGTACCATTGGGTAAGTGTTCTACAAATACCTGTCCAATCTTACTAATGCATTGCTTCTGATTTGAAAGCATGTCCACTTATGTAATAGGGCCAATGCTCTGTAAGTATACAAACATACTATCATAAGTGAAGTACAAAGAACTAAAACATGACAGCTATTTGGGCTTTGTCAGTGCAGTGATGGTGTGTGTAGCACCTAGAGCTGACCAGCAGCTACATACAGCTCTTAATTTGACTCACACCAGGAAAGCCTCCATGAATTAAAAGTGAACAAAGGTTTTACTGTAGTTTAGCTTTTCTCTGGTCTCCTAATCCTCCAATTACAATAGAAAAACTACTGATAAACATGATTTGCTAAATCAACCCAAAAAGTTAGCAACACCCAACAGCCAGACACTGAAGCCAGACACACTAATTTATTCCAGCCCAGTTGCTAGGGTAGGCTAAGGTACCCCAGTGGTTATTGATAATGACAAGATCATCATTGCAAGACATGTCCAACTACCTCTGTGATTGCACAGCAACATGACTGTTTTCCAAGAGCGCATATATATAAACTATTATATGCACTCATGCTTTTGACAGATATTGGTATTGTCATTACCACGGATCAGCAGCTGTTTGATAGAGATTCCTTCAGACCCAGTTACTCACTTATCGGTTCAATAAAGTGACACCTGTTAATTCCAAGTTTCAGCTAACTGTGAGACATGATCCAGCATTGTTCTCAGCTGCTGGTCGACACTAGCTACCAGGAATCCAATACCTGATTCTGTGAAAGTGTTTAGCCAACTACGTACATTGTATACTATTGCACCTACGAACAAACTGGTGTGCTTTATTTTAACATTTCTAATTACCTACATAGACAGTTATGTGTATCTCTTATAGCTTCGAATCAAGGCTACGTATATCTCTTACCTGTGCTCTCCCAGTTCCTTTACTTCATGTGCTTGATTCATTCTTCCCAGCTCCCTGGGATATTGGGGGTATCATCAAATGTGCTGGGAAGGAGTCAATAGTTCCACCTGTACAATGTGAAGACACAGCTACTGTACACACTGCCTAGTTCAAGAAAGTGCTGCAGTAACAATAGAGCAATTAGCGATAAACATTTGTGACTTTCCTGATAAGGAATATAAACGGAGCTGATCTGCTTGGCTGAGTCAGCCATCTCCTATGCTTATGCATTACATGCATAACTTGTCCTAATATCGCTAGGGTCAAAATAGCTTTCCGACCACATTCAATAGTGTAATGCCTCTAATTACCTGGGTCCTCACATCACCTTTCTATAAAAGCTAATAATCAACCCTTGTCTCTGATGTTTGAAAATACTCTCCCTTATCCAAACTACCTCATACAAGACTATCAACAGATTAGCCATTCTTTTCTCCCCATACTTAAAAAACTCCCCAACTAGTCCATCATTACCTCCCGTTTTATTACTTTTAAGAACACTTTTTGAGCATTCAAACTTAAGGTTCTGTGATGTGCTAGTGAATATGTCATAAGAGGGTATGTACATACATTTACAAAGAGAAACTGAGCTAAACAAGTCAGTTGCCACATGATTACAGTTACGTACATGCTAAGAGCTGGACAAACAAGAGCATATATGTACGAAGAAAGTGACAAGGGTATAGTGAAATGTCAAGTTCGCAGTTTTTGAATCAAACAGACGACTGGTCAAACGTACAATTTAATAACTTCCACACGATGTATGTGTGCATTTTAATACATGAGTATGTTGTTTAGTAATTATAAACCAACAAGTCACCCATAGAGGTGGTCTTTCAAGAGTTCCAGTGTTACTCTAAGCTTTTGTTGGGCTACATTGGGATACACACAAGCTGCAAAGCAACAGACCTATATTTGCATAGTTCTAGTCACTTGGAAGGCACCACCACAGTGTACAAACCCCATCTACTTTGGCAGTGCCTTTCAAGCCAGGGTATACACATCCATATACCCTAGGGTACATGAGGGTTGCTGGGCAACTGTGATAGTCTGTTCTACAAACTGTGAAACAATTAGCTGGCAAACCAGTTCATATGGGAAAATTAAGCTGTAGACTACTTCTTATTACATTCAGTAGAGTTATTCTAAGGTAGCTGACTCATAGTACTACACATGTTTCCATAGTAAGCACCAAACTAGAGCAAGCATATAATGCAATCTCTGGTTTTGGTAGTTACATGCACTTGCTAGTTAATAGAAATATTATATATTATATCTATTGTTATTCGGAACAACTGGAATCAAGATAGCCAGGATTATAAGGCAACGTTACATGTATTTTATTACGATGTATATTCTGACTTGTATTACTATAATTACACGCATTCCTGCAATTTTTCTTTACGATTAATTACTAAACTTATGTAAGACAATTGTGAGGAATCTGACAAACGTTTTGCAAGGTTCTTACACCAGATCTTGCAGTAGTCTCGATACGCGAGGCTAATCTTGCAGGACTTCCCTATGAGCCTAGCAAGAATTCACACAAGATTTTAATGCCTACCATCTTGCAAGATTTTTGTTGCAAGATGAGAAATCTTGCTAGGGCAGAATGCCTACTGTCATCTTAGTTCTCATGCAGCTACAACATATAGCTCACCAGGCCTGGCAGAATTTTTCCAGCACTGTCTCTGGCATTCGACATAGGCAAATTATGGGCGCACTCCCACTTTTCAGACATCGCAGCTGTGGTTGAAAGGTAGATATAAGCGCAGTCTGGCGTAGCTAGCTCTTCGCGAGCTCCATGTAGTTCCGAGTTCTCGCAGCAGCGCTCAGCGTTACGCGCCGCGCACGAAGTCACATGTGGCGCATATGCGCTTGTAGTTAATCCCAGCATAGCTACAATAGTTATGCATGGTTATTGCATTTATGATCTCAGCCCCGCCCACGAAGCGCATATAGAATCTGGCGCCGGTGTAAGGGCGATTTGGGGACCCCCGCGATATGGGGACCCCGTCCCAAAAACGCTAGCGATGTGAGGACCCCCACGGGCCCTATTTCGCTAGCGGTACGGGGATCCCGTACCGCTATGTATGTACAATTCTCATTCTGTTATCAGCATCTCAGCTAGAGTTGCCAAACTACAGATCACCTGCTTAAAGGTTAGTAAAGTAATTGCTCAGGTTCTCTTTTTGGCACTCGGTTGTGAAGTTGGATTAGCAAAGGCATGTCACTGATACCTGTCTTCCTCATAGTCTCGCGAGCCAGCGAGGGGCTGGCTCACGAGACTATCTTCCTATACTAGTACTAATACTATGAACCAGATTCCTTAACCAGCATTAGATAGCAGTTATTGCTATGTTGATAGAAGGGCTTCCAAAGATCTAGATTCCATGCTCTAAGGGAAAATTATTTACAAGCATAGACAGTAGAGTACTATAACCCATCATAACCAAGCAGTCTAAACGATAAGCCAGGTAGCATTTATATATTGATCGGAGTTCTCTTTCCACCAACCATGAATTTGGCGTCTCAAAACCTTCATTGTCAAAGGAATGCTGACTTTTTAACTGCTGTGCTGCTGTCTTCATCAGGGCAGACATCAATACAGTAGCTACAGGCCAAACCAAAAGCAAAGAATTCAAAGTCTTCGGGATTAGTCTAGCCTACTCAGCTCCTAGAAGGGAAGCCCTAGCCTCATACCTAGGCCTTCCCTGCACTCGCGAAAGTGCGGGGAAGGCCTGGGTACAAGGCTAGTTATGCCCAGTATTCTTATTTATTCTCAAATAGATTTGGTATTCAGAAACAGGAGTACCTTTTCCTTCTCTTCAACTGTGAACTGGATGGTGGGATGTATACCATTGAGTAGTCTCGGTACCAGCCCACCTATCAAGTCGGAGATCGCTTACAGTATCCCGCCACTAAGCGATCTCCGACTTGATAGGTGGGCTGGTACCGAGACTAACCATTGAGATGGTAGTAAATGTTTTGTAGCATTATAGCACACTGAATAATAAAAGTTTTAAAGAAATCATTTAAAAATGAAAGAGCATGTAGGGATGGAATCGCAAAAAAGTAACCAAACAAGGTAGCAATGACACAACAGAGCTTGATTCTACACCCCCATCCCTAACCCTGCATGAATACAATTAGTGCCTGGCATGCCCGTATTTTACTTCTGAACTCTTGTGTCCAAGTGACAGGTAACAACATACATAGAAAGCATTCACATACAGCATTCAACTACAGCAATAAAAGAACATAGGTAAAACAATATCACTTATCAGATGATAAGGGCACATGTATCTGTCATGTTCATTTCACTTCCAACCTACACAGAAATAATCAAATGTGTTACTATATATACACAATATGTTATAGCTAAACCATCCCCTAGACACTTTTACCAGTAATCAGGAGACTGTTCCAGGTAAACCAGCAATACATGAGACACTTTTAGTAATGGTCCCAAGGCTCATGGCATGAGTTACGAGAATGTTCTAAGTTACAATGAATGTACATATTGCTACACTAGACGAAGCTTCAGCAAATTACAAATTCTGTCCATAGTGGCTATCTTGCCATAATACATGTCTGTACTATTTTCCGACCATAAGCAACACTTAATTCTACTCATGTGACCTTCAACAGATCAGAAGTCTCAAAATCGATCACATGAGTGTGCATTAAATTGCTTAGTTCACACATACGTAGTAGCTAATGTAGTATGGTTTGTACACTCTCCCAGAAGCTTCTGAAATAGTTTTCCACAAAAAAAGAAACAAAATATAGCTGTCCTGGGCAAAGTCCACGACAACTATAACTTAGTACCAGCTGGGGTGCACTTCATGTTTATCTGGGTGGTAAAAACTACAAATAGTGCTCCCAGAATAGATCGGTTTAATATTATATACACAAACATAGTACAACCTACCAACTAGCATAAGTCTTTCAGACTCAAGTAGTTCCGGGGAATCTTTCAGCCTGCATGTACATGTAGATGAACGGCACTGACTTTATTTTATGCATGTCTAGCATAGCAGTTACGGCTGTGCACGGTTTACACTTACAGTATCGTGCAATCATGGTTTATTAGTGGACGTCACATCCGTTACACACGCACAGGCGCACACAGAACCAAATGTAAAGTATAGATGCATACCTCATTCTGGAGCTACTGTGCTACACTGACCGTATTCTCTGTCGGCATCTATAGTTTGCTTCTTATATGACATAATTTAGACACACTTCCAAGTTAAAATTCCCACTATCAGATTGTGTACATGTTGTCATTAAATAAGTTACCTTCGCAGAAGTGAAATGCTGTTTTCATTTACTGCTTCTCCATCAGATAACACAGTTGACTTTTGCGGTGATTGTACTGTCAGAGGCAGAAGAATGAATGACTGTGCACGACTCCTACAGTGTGAATCAATAGTTGTACACTGCACTACTATGTATTCCAGCAACCCCAGCAAGCTTTCTCTGTAATTACTACTACATGGTGATCTTTATCAAGGCAGTTACTACAAAAGCACTATTGTGTATCAACTGCCTGATGTACAGGCACCCCAAAATCAGAGCAACAATCTAGGATAAAAAGGTGTAATTTCTTACCCTAATATGCAATGTTTGCAGGAAGAACTTAAGACTAGAAAAAACTAAGCACACGATATGTAATTCTAGATAACATGTAGATTAAGCTAAAAACAATATATTATACCTACCATATGAGGTGCACTGATAGTTGCATGATAACCTAATGAAAAAAAACATGAGCATTATGTAGCCTCGAACCCAGCCGTCTCTGGCAATGGTCAAGAGATTGTTATATTAATAGTTTTGCGGGTAGTGCCACATACGTAAAAGTAGCAGATCTTCAATTAATTAATATTGTTCTTGCACTATGAACATACAAGCATCCATGTCAAATGCCGAAGTCACAAGTGAATGCACACACCTACATAGCTATAGGATGCACTCTTAATAGCCTGTCTGCTTGTGTATCTGTACTTTTCTTGTGCATTAAGTACATCATTGCATAGCGAGTACAATAGAAGCTACTGAAAGTTTGTAGGCCAATTAGCTACATCAGCTTAGTTTCCTAGATAGTGAAGAAGATTTGGAAGCCCACCATGAGTTAGCAGTTCCACTAAATTTAGTTGAGACAGCCTAACAAAACACTTCCGTTTACGGCAACATACATTTGCAAGTTGACTGTCCATAGGAGAAGGCAAATACGTTTGCAAGTTGGCTGTCCACAGGAGAAGGTAAATAGGCAGTGGCTCTCAAATATTTAACTAGGTTAGGCTGTCGGAATCAAAGGCTAACAGTTACTGCGTACACATACACTGGGAACAGTTCACCTGCCATAGGAAAGTGATGAGCAGGAGGTAGTTCGTGACCCACCGAGGGATTAGGGGTTTGGGCCTGCATGAGGAAAAAAGCATGGAAGATTTACATCTGATTCACAGAGTGCCTCTATCACTGTACCTACACACGCAGTGTGTGTGGTATGTGTGTGTGTGTGTGTGTGTGTGTGTGTGTGTGAGTGTGAGAGTGTGTGTGTGTGTGTGTGTGTGTGTGAGTGTGAGTGTGTGTGTGTGTGTGTGTATGTGTGTGTGTGTGTGTGTGTGAGTGTGTGTGTGTGTGTGTGCATGCTATGTACAATCCTCCACACCATTGACGATTGGTGTGCTGATAATTATGACAAGCAATCACAGATATGTATAGTAAATCTAGATATCTGCAGCTGGTTGGTATTTTCTTTCTACTTTTCTAGTAGTCGCATTCCCAGACAGACCTAAAATCTTGTTTCTGTGGTGAAGATAAGCATGCGGCGAGCTCAGTCAGGCTCACCCTGATGTTGTGTTAGCCTCGAATCCTGGGTTTGAGGCTGCATGATGTCGTATGGCAGTCATCTTGAATATGTATTATATACATGTAGCTATGTATTTGCTAAAAGAGAGTCTTTTCATTGTCTTACAATCTTCCAATTGTGTGGTTAAGCCTAACAAGAATGATGTCTACTTACGTATGCGTAGGATTTCAATAGTTTCCTGGTCTCCCAACATTAGAGGGTTTGGTGGAGCAATTTTTTCTGGCAGCACTATGCCATACATATGTGTGATGCTAAATTCCCCACCCTGAGTATCTGAGTGACAGAACTTTGCGGACTTAGTAATATAGTTTATAGGTAGCTGTGTTAAACATTGATATGTCCTTAGTTTGTGTATGGTTTCAGGGATAATGGTGTGGTTTTGTTAGAGAGTTGAAATAAGATTTGAAGAGATATAGAACGTTTTGAAGTAAGTTTTTGTTGAAGTCAAGTGAAGGAACAAGCACTAGATATTTGACTAACATAATTCAAACTAAACAAGCCTTTGAACAACCAGTTCTTTTCCTAAACAGTTGGGAAGGGTCAGATCAATGGTAGCTACTTAGTTTGGCTGAAAGTCTTTGCCTGAGACCAATAAAACTGATAATTTTCAGTGAAAACCCTTACTTCCTAAGAATGTATTGTATCTGACTAACATCATTCAAACTAAACAAGCTATTGAATCTTAAACTATTTCTCTACCTAGACAGTTAGTAAGGGTCAGATCAATGGTAGCTAGTTGTTTTGACTGAAAGTTTCCTGAGACCAATAAAGCTAAAATTGTACCAATTATTAGTGAAAACCCTTACTTCCTAAGTATGCATTGTAAGTGAGACCAAAAAAACTAACGATTTTCTATAAAATACTTCTTTCCTAATCTGCAGACAAACATCAAGCAAACTAAACAAGCCTTTGAATAACCAGTTCCTTTCTTGAACATCGATACTTCCTAAGCAAACCAGTTCTTTTCCTAAATAGTTGGTAAGGATCAGATCAATGGTAGCTAGTTACTTTGGCTTAAAGTCTTTGCTAGAGACCAACAAAACTAACAATTTTCAATAAAATCCTTCTTTCATAATCTTCAGGCTAACATCAACAAAACTAAACAGGCCATTGAATCACCAGTTCTTTTTTTAAACAGTTCGGAAGAATCAGATAAATGGTAGCTAGTTACTTTGGCTTAAAGTCTTTGCTAGAGACCAACAAAACTAACAATTTTCAATAAAATCCTCTTTTCCTAATCTTCAGACTAACATCATTCAAACTAAACAAGCCTATGAATAACCAGTTCTTTTCCTAAACAGTTGGGAAGGGTCAGATCAATGGTAGCTAGTTACTTTGGCTTAAAGTCTTTGCTAGAGACCAACAAAGCTAACAAATTTCAAAAAAATCCTTCTTTCCTAATCTTGAGACTAACATCAACCAAACTAAACAAGCCTTTGAATAACCAGTTCCTTTCTTGAACATTGATACTTCCTAAGCATGTATTGTATCTGACTAATATCATTCAAACAAAACAAGCTATTTAATCTTAAACCAGTTCTCTACCAAGACAGTTTGAAAGTGTCAGATCAACAGTAGCTAGTTTTTTTGATTGAAAGTTTCCTGAGACCAATAAAGCTAAAATTGTACCAATTATTAGTGCAAACCCTTATTTTCTAAACATGTACGTATTGTATCTGACAAACATCATTCAAACTAAATAAATGACTGAATCTTAAACCAGTTCCTTTCCAAGATAGTTGGGAAGGGACAGATCAATGGTAGCTAGGTGCTTTGGCTTAAAGTCTTTGCCAGAGACCCACAAAACTAACAATTTTCAATAAAATCCTTCTTTCCTAATCTTCAGACTAACATCAACCAAACTAAACAAGCCTTTGAATAACAAGTTCCTTTTTTGAACATCGATAATTCCTAAGCATGTATTGTATTTGACTAACATCATTCAAACTAAACAAGCCTTTGAATAACCAGTTCTTTTTCTAAACATTTGGGAAGGGTCAGATATATAAAGGTAGCTAGTTACCTTGGCTTAAAGTCTTTGCCAGAGACCAACAAAACAAACAATTTTCAATAAAATCCTTCTTTCCTAATCTTCAGACTAAAACTAAACAAGCCTTTGAATAACAAGTTCCTTTCTTGAACATCAATTCTTCCTAAGCATGTATCGTATTTGCTAACATCATTCAAACAAAATAAGCCTTTGAATAACCAGTTCTTTTCCTAAACAGTTGGGAAGGGTCAGATCATTGGTAGCTAGTTACTTTGGTTGAAAGTCTTTGCCAGAGACCCAAAAAAACGAATTCTTCCTAAGAATGTATTGTGTATGACTAACATCAGCCAAACTAAACAAGCTATTGAATCCTAAACCAGTTCTTTTACTAGACAGTTGGGAAGGGTCAGATCAACGGTAGCCAGTTGCTTTGGCTTAAAATCTTTGTTTGAAACCAACAAAACTCAAATTCTACCAATTTGCAGTGGAATTTTTTTCATCTATTGCATCTGACTAACATCAATCAAGCTACTGAAACTTAAACCAGTTCAGATCAATGATAGCTAGGCTAAAAGTCTTTGCCTGAGACCAAGAACCCTGAAATTGTACTAATCATTAGGGAAAATCGATGCCAGTATTGTAACTAACTACCATTATGTCATTGAATCCTAAACCAGTTCCTTTCCTAGACAGTTAAGAAGGGTCAGATGAATGGTACGTAGCTAGTTACTGTAGCATAAAGTCTTTGCCTGCGAAAAAAAAGCTGAAATTGTGCTAATTTTCAGTGACAACCTTTACTTCCTAAGCATGTATTGTATCTGACTAACATCAGTCAAACTAAAAAAGCTTATGAATCCTAAGCCAGTTTCTTTCCAATAGGCTACACTGAAAAGGGCCAGATCCATGATGGGTAGCTACTTTGGCTGAAAGTCCTTTCCTGAGACCAATAACCCTAAAATTGTACCAATTTTTAGGAAAAATCTATATTTCCTAAGCCCGTATTGTAACTAACCACCATCAGCCAAACTAAACAAGGCTTTGTATCGTAAACTACGTAGTTCCTTTCCTGGATCATGGGGAAGGGTCAGATCTGGCTATGTAAGTGTGTAGTGACACAGAAACAGTGGGTGGTGAAGAAAGGAGGGAACATTGGCGGGAGGTTACTCAGAATCCTGAAATTGTACTAATCATTAGTGAAAATCGATGCCAGTATTGTAACTGACTACCATCATGTATTTGCTAAAAGAGAGTCTTTTCATTGTCTTACAATCTTCCAATTATGTGGTTAAGCCTAACAAGAATGATGTCTATTTACGTATGTGTAGGATTTCAATAGTTTCCTGGTCTCCCAACATTAGAAGGTTTGGTGGAGAAATTTTTTCCGGCAGCACTATGCCATACATATGTGTGATGCTAAATTCCCCACCCTGAGTATCTGAGTAACAGAACTTTGCGAACTTAGTAATATAGTTTATAGGTAGCTGTGTTAAACATTGATATGTCCTTAGTTTGTGTATGTTTTCAGGGATATTGGTGTGGTTTTGTTAGAGATTTGAAATAAGATTTGAAGAGATATAGCACGTTTTGAAGTAAGTTTTTGTTGAAGTCAAGTGAACGAACAAGCACTAGATATTTGACTAACATCATTAAAACTGAACAAGCCTTTGAACAACCAGTTCATTTCCTAAACAGTTGGGAAGGGTCAGATCAATGGTAGCTAGTTAGGTTGGTTTAAAGTCTTTGCCTGAGACCAATAAAACTGGTAATTTTCAGTGAAAACCCTTACTTCCTAAGAATGTATTTTATCTGACTAAAATCATTCAAACTAAACAAGCTAAACCAGTTCTCTACCTAGACAGTTAGTAAGGGTCAGATCAATGGTAGCTAGTTGTTTTTAATAAAAGTTTCCTGAGACCAATAAAGCTAAATTGTACCAATTATTAGTGAAAACCCTTACTTCCTAAGTATGTATTGTATGTGACTAATATCATTCAAACTAAACGAGCAATTGAATCTTAAACCAGTTCTTTTCCAAAACAGTTAGAAAGGGTCAGATCAATGGTAGCTAGTTACTTTGGCTGAAAGTCTTTACCAGAGACCAACAAAACTAACAATTTTCTATAAAATCCTTCTTTCCTAATCTGCAGACTAATATCAACCAAACTAAACAAGCCTTTGAATAACCAGTTCCTTTCTTGAACATCGATACTTCCTAAGCATGTATTGTATTTGACTAACATCATTCAAACTAAACAAGCCTTTGAATAACCAGTTCTTTTTCTAAACAGTTCGGAAGGGTCAGATAAATGGTAGCTTGTTACTTTGGCTTAAAGTCTTTGCCAGAGACCAACAAAACTAACAATTTTCAATAAATCCTTCTTTTCTAATCTTCAGACTAACATCAACCAAACTAAACAAGCCTTTGAATAACAAGTTCCTTTCTTGAACATCGATACTTCCTAGGCATGTATTGTATTTGACTAACATCATTCAAACTAAACAAGCCTTTGAATAACCAGTTCTTTTTCTAAACAGTTCGGAAGGGTCAGATAAATGGTAGCTTGTTACTTTGGCTTAAAGTCTTTGCTAGAGACCAACAAAACTAAAAATTTTCAATAAAATCCTTCTTTCCTAATCTTCAGACTAACTTCATTCAAACTAAACAAGCCTTTGAATAACCAGTTCTTTTCCTAAACAGTTGGGAAGGGTCAGATCAATGGTAGCCAGTTACTTTGGCTTAAAGTCTTTGCTAGAGACCAACAAAACTAACAATTTTCAATAAAATCCTTCTTTCCTAATCTTCAGACTAGCATCAACAAAACTAAACAAGCCTTTGAATAACAAGTTCCTTTCTTGAACATCGATACTTCTTAAGCATGTATTGTATTTGATTAACATCATTCAAACTAAACAAGCCTTTGCACAACCAGTTCATTTCCTAAACAGTTGGGAAGGGTCAGATCAATGGTAGCTTGTTACTTTGGCTTAAAGTCTTTGCCAGAGACCAACAAAGCTAACAATTTTCAATAAATCCTTCTTTCCTAATCTTCAGACTAACATCAACCAAACTAAACAAGCCTTTGAATAACAAGTTCCTTTCTTGAACATCGATACTTCCTAGGCATGTATTGTATTTGACTAACATCATTCAAACTAAACAAGCCTTTGAATAACCAGTTCTTTTTCTAAACAGTTGGGAAGGGTCAGATCAATGGTAGCGAGTTACTTCGGCTTAAAGTCATTGCTAGAGACCAACAAAACTAACAATTTTCAATAAAATCCTTCTTTCCTAATCTTCAGACTAGCATCAACAAAACTAAACAAGCATTTGAATAACCAGTTCCTTTCTTGAACATCGATACTTCTTAAGCATGTATTGTATTTGATTAACATCATTCAAACTAAACAAGCCTTTGCACAACCAGTTCTTTTCCTAAACAGTTGGGAAGAGTCAGATCAATGGTAGCTTGTTACTTTGGCTTAAAGTCTTTGCCAGAGACCAACAAAGCTAACAACTTTCAATAAATCCTTCTTTCCTAATCTTCAGACTAACATCAACCAAACTAAACAAGCCTTTGAATAACAAGTTCCTTTCTTGAACATCGATACTTCCTAGGCATGTATTGTATTTGACCAACATCATTCAAACTAAACAAGCCTTTGAATAACCAGTTCTTTTTCTAAACAGTTGGGAAGGGTCAGATCAATGGTAGCGAGTTACTTCGGTTTAAAGTCATTGCTAGAGACCAACAAAACTAACAATTTTCAATAAAATCCTTCTTTCCTAATCTTCAGACTAACATCAACCAAATTAAACAAGCCTTTGAATAACAAGTTCCTTTCTTGAACATCGATATTTCCTAAGCATGTATTGTATCCGACTAACATAATTTAAACTAAACAAGCATATGAATAACCAGTTCTTTTCCTAAACAGTTGGGAAGGGTCAGATCAATGGTAGCTAGTTACTTTGGCTCAAAGTCTTTGCTAGAGACGAAAAAAAACTAACGATTTTCTATAAAATACTTCTTTCCTAATCTGCAGACTAACATCAAGCAAAATAAACAAGCCTTTGAATAACCAGTTCCTTTTTTGAACATAGATACTTCCTAAGCATGGATTGTATATGACTAACATGATTCAAACTAAACAAGCCTTTGAATAACCAGTTCTTTTCCTAAACAGTTGGGAAGAGTCAGATCAATGGTAGCTTGTTACTTTGGCTTAAAGTCTTTGCCAGAGACCAACAAAGCTAACAATTTTAAATAAATCCTTCTTTCCTAATCTTCAGACTAACATCAACCAAACTAAACAAGCCTTTGAATAACAAGTTCCTTTCTTGAACATCGATACTTCCTAGGCATGTATTGTATTTGACCAACATCATTCAAACTAAACAAGCCTTTGAATAACCAGTTCTTTTTCTAAACAGTTGGGAAGGGTCAGATCAATGGTAGCGAGTTACTTCGGTTTAAAGTCATTGCTAGAGACCAACAAAACTAACAATTTTCAATAAAATCCTTCTTTCCTAATCTTCAGACTAACATCAACCAAACTAAACAAGCCTTTGAATAACAAGTTCCTTTCTTGAACATCAATACTTCCTAAGCATGTATTGTATCCGACTAACATAATTTAAACTAAACAAGCCTTTGAATAACCAGTTCTTTTCCTAAACAGTTGGGAAGGGTCAGATCAATGGTAGCTAGTTACTTTGGCTCAAAGTCTTTGCTAGAGACGAAAAAAAACTAACAATTTTAAATAAATCCTTCTTTCCTAATCTTCAGACTAACATCAACCAAACTAAACAAGCCTTTGAATAACAAGTTCCTTTCTTGAACATCAATACTTCCTAGGCATGTATTGTATTTGACTAACATCATTCAAACTAAACAAGCCTTTGAATAACCAGTTCTTTTTCTAAACAGTTGGGAAGGGTCAGATCAATGGTAGCGAGTTACTTCGGCTTAAAGTCATTGCTAGAGACCAACAAAACTAACAATTTTCAATAAAATCCTTCTTTCCTAATCTTCAGACTAACATCAACCAAACTAAACAAGCCTTTGAATAACCAGTTCCTTTCTTGAACATCGATACTTTCTAAGCATGTATTGTATCCGACTAACATAATTTAAACTAAACAAGCCTTTGAATAACCAGTTCTTTTCCTAAACAGTTGGGAAGGGTCAGATCAATGGCAGCTAGTTACTTTGGCTCAAAGTCTTTGCTAGAGACGAAAAAAAACTAACGATTTTCTATAAAATACTTCTTTCCTAATTTGCAGACTAACATCAAGTAAAATAAACAAGCCTTTGAATAACCAGTTCCTTTCTTGAACATCGATACTTACTAAGCATGTATTGTATCTGACTAACATCATTAAAACTAAACAAGCCTTTGAATAACAAGTTCTTTTCCTAAACAGTTGGGAAGGGTCAGATCTGAAGATTAGGAAAGAAGGATTTTATTGAAAATTGTTAGCTTTGTTGGTCTCAGGCAAAGACTTTCAGCCAAAGTAACTGGCTACCATTGATCTGAACCTTCCCAACTGTTTTGGAAAAGAACTGGTTATTCAAAGGCTTGTTTAGTTTGAATGATGTTAGTCAGATACAATACACGCTTATGAAGTATCGATGTTCAAGAAAGGAACTTGTTATTCAAAGGCTTGTTTAGTTTGGTTGATGTTAGTCTTAAGATTAGGAAAGAAGGATTTTATTGAAAATTGTTAGTTTTGTTGGTCTCAGGCAAAGACTTTCAGCCAAAGTAACTGGCTACCATTGAGGCTAACATCAACAAAACTAAACAGGCCTTTGAATAACCAGCTCTTTTTCTAAACAGTTGGGAAGGGTCAGATAAATGGTAGCAAGTTACTTTGGCTTAAAATCATTGCCAGAGACAACAAAACTAACAATTTTCAATATAATCCTTCTTTCCTAATCTTCAGACTAACATCAACCAAACTAAACAAGCCTTTGAATAACCAGTTCCTTTATTGAACATAGATACTTCCTAAGCATGGATTGTATATGACTAACATGATTCAAACTAAACAAGCCTTTGAATATCCAGTTCTTTTTTAAACAGTTCGGAAGGGTCAGATAAATGGTAGCTAGTTACTTTGGCTTAAAGTCTTTGCCAGAGACCAACAAAACTAACAATTTTTAATAAAATCCCTCTTTCCTAATCTTCAGACTAACATCAACCAAACTAAACAAGCCTTTGAATAAACAGTTCCTTTCTTGAACATCGATACTTCCTAAGCATGTATTGTATTTGACTAACATCATTCACACTAAACAAGCCTTTGAATAACCAGTTCTTATCCTAAACAGTTGGGAAAGGTCAGATCAATGGTAGCAAGTTACTTTGGCTGAAAGTCTTTGCCTGAGACCAAAAAAACCGAATTCTTCCTAAGAATGTATTGTATATGACTAACATCAGCGAAACTAAACAAGCTATTGAATCCTAAACCAATCCTTTTACTAGACAGTTGGGAAGGGTCAAATCAATGGTAGCTAGTTGCTTTGGCTTAAAATCTTTGTTTGAAATCAACAAAACTCAAATTCTACTAATTTGCAGCTTAAGTCTTTGCAAAGAGACCAACAAAACTAACAATTTTCAATAAAATCCTTCTTTCCTAATCTTCAGACTAGCATCAACAAAACTAAACAAGCATTTGAATAACCAGTTCCTTTCTTGAACATCGATACTTCTTAAGCATGTATTGTATTTGATTAACATCATTCAAACTAAACAAGCCTTTGCACAACCAGTTCTTTTCCTAAACAGTTGGGAAGGGTCAGATCAATGGTAGCTTGTTACTTTGGCTTAAAGTCTTTGCCAGAGACCAACAAAGGTAACAATTTTCAATAAATCCTTCTTTCCTAATCTTAAGACTAACATCAACCAAACTAAACAAGCCTTTGAATAACAAGTTCCTTTCTTGAACATCGATACTTCCTTGGCATGTATTGTATTTGACTAACATCATTAAAACTAAACAAGTCTTTGAATAACCAGTTCTTTTTCTAAACAGTTGGGAAGGGTCAGATCAATGGTAGCGAGTTACTTCGGCTTAAAGTCATTGCTAGAGACCAACAAAACTAACAATTTTCAATAAAATCCTTCTTTCCTAATCTTGAGACTAACATCAACCAAACTAAACAAGCCTTTGAATAACCAGTTCCTTTCTTGAACATCGATACTTCCTAAGCATGTATTGTATCCTACTAACATCATTTAAACTAAACAAGCCTTTGAATAACCAGTTCATTTCCTAAACAGTTGGGAAGGGTTAGATCAATGGTAGCTAGTTACTTTGGCTCAAAGTCTTTGCTAGAGACCAAAAAAACTAACGATTTTCTATAAAATACTTCTTTCCTAATCTGCAGACTAACTTCATTTAAACTAAACAAGCCTTTGAATAACCAGTTCTTTTCCTAAACAGTTGGGAAGGGTCAGATCAATGGTAGCCAGTTACTTTGGCTTAAAGTCTTTGCTAGAGACCAACAAAACTAACAATTTTCAATAAAATCCTTCTTTCATAATCTTCAGGCTAACATCAACCAAACTAAACAAGCCTTTGAATAACAAGTTCCTTTCTTGAACATCGATACTTCCTTGGCATGTATTGTATTTGACTAACATCATTAAAACTAAACAAGCCTTTGAATAACCAGTTCTTTTTCTAAACAGTTGGGAAGGGTCAGATCAATGGTAGCGAGTTACTTCGGCTTAAAGTCATTGCTAGAGACCAACAAAACTAACAATTTTCAATAAAATCCTTCTTTCCTAATCTTGAGACTAACATCAACCAAACTAAACAAGCCTTTGAATAACAAGTTCCTTTCTTGAACATCGATACTTCCTAAGCATGTATTGTATCCTACTAACATCATTTAAACTAAACAAGCCTTTGAATAACCAGTTCATTTCCTAAACAGTTGGGAAGGGTTAGATCAATGGTAGCTAGTTACTTTGGCTCAAAGTCTTTGCTAGAGACCAAAAAAACTAACGATTTTCTATAAAATACTTCTTTCCTAATTTGCAGACTAACTTCATTCAAACTAAACAAGCCTTTGAATAACCAGTTCTTTTCCTAAACAGTTGGGAAGGGTCAGATCAATGGTAGCCAGTTACTTTGGCTTAAAGTCTTTGCTAGAGACCAACAAAACTAACAATTTTCAATAAAATCCTTCTTTCCTAATCTTCAGACTAGCATCAACAAAACTAAACAAGCCTTTGAATAACCAGTTCCTTTCTTGAACATCGATACTTCTTAAGCATGTATTGTATTTGATTAACATCATTCAAACTAAACAAGCCTTTGCACAACCAGTTCTTTTCCTAAACAGTTGGGAAGGGTCAGATAAATGGTAGCTTGTTACTTTGGCTGAAAGTCTTTGCTAGAGACCAACAAAACTAACAATTTTCAATAAAATCCTTCTTTCATAATCTTCAGGCTAACATCAACAAAACTAAACAGGCCCTTTAACTCTTTACCGACCTTATCAAAACAATCACGCGTACCCGCGTGACCGTAGATTTTCAGCCCAAACTCGTGGTTTGCCTACCGTTGGCTTCATGAGACTGTATCTCGCGATCTAAAGAACTTTAGTACAGGCAAGTTGAGTTTTTTAGAGACAGAAAAGAAGGGGTTTTACGATGGTGTCAATGACTTTGGCCGGAGAGTTGGAGAAAGACCGTTGGATACCAGGCAAAGCGGGACGGCAATCGTACCGCGGTAAGTATAGGCTAGCAATGGGTAGTTTTACTAGGAATCTTTGTCATTATAGGGTTGCAGAGCATGCAAAAGAGTTTTTATACTGAGAAACGTGTTACAGATAAATAAGAAAGGTTAGCAAGTGCAACATATAAGCGCTTTGTAACTTATTCCAGGAGTGCGGCAAATACGTGATGTGCAGAGGGCCGCGTGGAGAGGGTCTACAAGCATTCCATGTGGAATCGCTCAAAGCAAGAGGGTCCATTCTCTGGTGGGTCTCGTGCAACAATGCAGAAGGCCTTTCCACACCGCCGACAGTGCACGGAGGACTCGTGGCGTCGATGATTCCTGGAATTCCAGCAGTAGGCGCACCGAGAGCTGGAACCGCGGATGGGGAAGTGACCAGTTGGAGAACCCGACATGTGGCTTGCATCGTCACGGCGGCGCTTCACTGGTGGTGCCACACTGTCAATAGCAGCATCATGGATTAGCTGTGGGACAGAGTAGCGCTGCCGGGAGTTGTAGTTCCCAATAAGCCCTTCGGCCAACCTCACACGGAAGGACTTGAACACCTGCTGCCTGCTGGTTGTGTTTGATGCTGGCTCGAAGTACTTCGTGAGAATGAAGGCGTTCACTGCAGCACAGTCAAAGAGGAACCAGAACAGGTATTTATAGAACTTCCTGCCCTTGGACCTGACTCGGTAGTACCCTCTCATCTGGTCTGCCTTATCCACGCCAGACATGTACCGATTGTACTCGACAATACTGGGTGGACAAGAGATCATCTGCCTGCTGCCATCCTTCTCCTTCCGCTGCACCTCGGTGTTACCAGTTGGTTGGCAGTTGGTCGACATCACATAGACGAGTTTCCTGTCCCTCCAAACTGTGGCAACCAGACTACCCTTCTGGCGGTAGACATACTCTCCTCTCTGCAGATCTCCTTCATTCATAAGGTACATGTACATACAGAGAGTAAAAATATGAACATGGCTATATATGTGATTATTTAGCCTAGCTAAATACTCAAGTATTTTCAATGGGTACCTAAAGTGTGGAGAGCCTGTCCCTGGAGGTATAACCAAGACTGCATAAGTGAAATTACCCTCCTTCCTAAGATGTGGGGAAATTGTGCTCTTGGTATGACCCACAGCCATTTACCCATCTAGCAGTTTTCTTCCCATCCCCAGCCTGGCCAATCCCATTCCATCCCCCTCCCTTTCCCTCCCCATCTCTTTCCATCCCACCCCATTCCATCCCATCCCATCCCCCCACCCATCCTCTCCCCCATCTGTTCTTCTCCCCTCCCCTTCCCTTTTCGAGCCAGTCACTGCCCACTCCCAACTTTGGCATACACAAGGGAACTACCACCAAGAATCCCACCTGAACCCTGATACTGGACTATGTTTGAAAATGAATACATTTCACTTACGAAGCTGGGTTGTCTTGATGACGTCAGGGATGCCTTTTCGATCTCTACGGAAGGTCCCACACGCGTACAGACCATCCTCCAAGAGGTCATCGAAAAGTTGTACCGAGGAGAAGAAATTGTCATAGTACAGGTGGTAGTGCCCACCCACTAGTGGCTGAGAGAGCGCTTTCACCACTTTTGCTCCCAGGTTGGTCTCACTGGTCTCACCGGAGTCGTTCTTCCCCGTGTAGACCTGAAAGTCACAAACGTACCCGTTGATGGCATCAGCACGTACCCACACCTTAAACCCACGCTTTGTCGGCTTTTTGGGTACGTACTGCTTCAGCGCAGATCTTCCCTTAAATTTTACCATAGCTTCGTCGATGCTATTTTCACGGTGAGGGCGGTAGCTCTCCAGGAAGGACTTCTGAAGGGCCTCGATCACAGGACGCACTTTTGCAAGACGATCGTACCCAGGATCACCACGAGGAATGATGGTCTCATTATCCGTGAAGTGCAGAAAGCGCTGGATCTCTAGAAACCTCTTCCTAGAGATCCTGGAGGCGACCGGAAAGTAGTGGAAGATCGGATTTGTGGACCAATAGTCGTAGAGGTCAGGAACCTTATTGAAGCCCATCAGAATAGCAAATCCGAGATACGCCCTGATACGCAAATCCGAGATACGCCCTGATACGCAAATCCGAGATACGCCCTGATTTCTGCGGCATCCGTCTCCCATGTTGGAACTGGTCCTTCACCTTGATGTGTGGATGTGAGGCACAGTGCAGCATACTTGTTGGTTTCAAGAACCATATGCTCAACTAACGCGGGTGTGAACAGTGACGTGAACACCTCCAGGGGGTCACTTCCAAGTTGGATTGTTGGTCCAGTTGGCTGTGTGAAGGGCTCAACAATCACTTGTGAGGGTTCATTTGTCCACTCGTTCTCTTCCCTCCCAGGTTGACCTGCCATCGCCTGCCCTCTACCATGACCCCTGGCACGACCTCGACCTCTACCGCTACCAGCACCTCTACCTCGATGTGCAGTGGACTCCACCGATGACGAAGGACCAGATTGCGGGTCTTCCCTCAGGGAAGTGCTGGTGGGACTATGCAGAAGGGGAGAGCATGGTGGAGAGTCGTCCAATCCAGGGCCATCCTGGTCCTGCTCTCTATCCAGGATGTCGTACTCCTCCTGCAACTCATCTGCATCAAACTCATCATCGCTCCCTGGGAACACATAGTCTACATCCCCCTCATCACCAGATTCACCACACACAATGTTGCACACTTGTGCAGCTGAGAAGAACCCAGAAGAAGCCATACTGGCTGCAGGATAATCACTACGCTGTAGTTTACACTGACATGCACGCGTGGCTTCACTTATGTAGGCAGACAGTTTTCATTGAGCGATCGCGCTATAATTGTCTATGTAACTTATTATGAATTATATATAAATTGGTTGCGTAGCACCATATGAATATGATTATCAAGGTTGGGGGGAGTCCCGAGGTAAATCTACTCGATTGTTGGCGTTTGAGCGTACCGCATGTTTAATGACGGCATATGCCGTCATTGGTCATTTGCGCGTACATACGCAATGACGGCGTTTGCCGTCATTGGTCGGTAAAGAGTTAATAACCAGTTCTATTTTCTAAACAGTTCGGAAAGGTCAGCTAAATGGTAGCTAGTTACTTTGGCTTAAAGTCTTTGCCAGAGACCAACAAAGCTAACAATTTTCAATAAATCCTTCTTTCCTAATCTTCAGACAGACATCAACCAAACTAAACAAGCCTTTGAATAACAAGTTCTTTTCCTAAACAGTTGGGAAGGGTCAGATCTGAAGATTAGGAAAGAAGGATTTCATTGAAAATTGTTAGTTTTGTTGGTCTCAGGCAAAGACTTTCAGCCAAAGTAACTGGCTACCATTGATCTGACCCTTCCCAACTGTTTTGGAAAAGAACTGGTTATTCAAAGGCTTGTTTAGTTTGAATGATGTTAGTCAGATACAATACACGCTTATGAAGTATCGATGTTCAAGAAAGGAACTAGTTATTTAAAGGCTTGTTTAGTTTGGTTGATGTTAGTCTAAAGATTAAGAAAGAAGGATTTTATTGAAAATTGTTAGTTTTGTTGGTCTCAGGAAAAGACTTTCAGCCAAAGTAACTGGCTACCATTGAGGCTAACATCAACAAAACTAAACAGGCCTTTGAATAACCAGCTCTTTTTCTAAACAGTTGGGAAGGGTCAGATAAATGGTAGCAAGTTACTTTGGCTTAAAATCATTGCCAGAGACAACAAAACTAACAATTTTGAATATAATCCTTCTTTCCTAATCTTCAGACTAACATCAACCAAACTAAACAAGCCTTTGAATAACCAGTTCCTTTATTGAACATAGATAATTCCTAAGCATGGATTGTATATGACTAACATGATTCAAACTAAACAAGCCTTTGAATAACCAGTTCTTTTTCTAAACATTTCGGAAGGGTCAGATAAATGGTAGCTAGTTACTTTGGCTTAAAGTCTTTGCCAGAGACCAAGAAAACTAACAATTTTTAATAAAATCCCTCTTTCCTAATCTTCAGACAAACATCAACCAAACTAAACAAGCCTTTGAATAAACAGTTCCTTTCTTGAACATCGATACTTCCTAAGCATGTATTGTATTTGACTAACATCATTCACACTAAACAAGCCTTTGAATAACCAGTTCTTATCCTAAACAGTTGGGAAAGGTCAGATCAATGGTAGCTAGTTACTTTGGCTGAAAGTCTTTGCCTGAGACCAAAAAAAACGAATTCTTCCTAAGAATGTATTGTATATGGCTAACATCAGCGAAACTAAACAAGCTATTGAATCCTAAACCAGTCCTTTTACTAGACAGTTGGGAAGGGTCAAATCAACGGTAGCTAGTTGTTTTGGCTTAAAATCTTTGTTTGAAATCAACAAAACTCAAATTCTACTAATTTGCAGCTTAAAGTCTTTGCAAGAGACCAACAAAACTAACAATTTTCAATAAAATCATTCTTTCCTAATCTTCAGACTAACATCAACAAAACTAAACAGGCCTTTGAATAACCAGTTCTTTTTCTAAACAGTTGGGAAGAGTCAGATAAATGGTAGCTAGTTACTTTGGCTTAAAGTCTTTGCTAGAGACCAACAAAACTAACAATTTTCAATAAAATCCTTCTTTCCTAATCTTCAGACTAGCATCAACAAAACTAAACAAGCCTTTGAATAACCAGTTCCTTTCTTGAACATCGATACTTCTTAAGCATGTATTGTATTTGATTAAAATCATTCAAACTAAACAAGCCTTTGCACAACCAGTTCTTTTCCTAAACATTTGGGAAGGGTCAGATCAATGGTAGCTTGTTACTTTGGCTTAAAGTCTTTGCCAGAGACCAACAAAGCTAACAATTTTCAATAAATCCTTCTTTCCTAATCTTCAGACTAACATCAACCAAACTAAACAAGCCTTTGAATAACAAGTTCCTTTCTTGAACATCGATACTTCCTAGGCATGTATTGTATTTGACTAACATCATTCAAACTAAACAAGCCTTTGCACAACCAGTTCTTTTCCTAAACAGTTGGGAAGGGTCAGATAAATGGTAGCTTGTTACTTTGGCTGAAAGTCTTTGCTAGAGACCAACAAAACTAACAATTTTCAATAAAATCCTTCTTTCATAATCTTCAGGCTAACATCAACAAAACTAAACAGGCCCTTTAATAACCAGTTCTATTTTCTAAACAGTTCGGAAGGGTCAGCTAAATGGTAGCTAGTTACTTTGGCTTAAAGTCTTTGCCAGAGACCAACAAAGCTAACAATTTTCAATAAATCCTTCTTTCCTAATCTTCAGACAGACATCAACCAAACTAAACAAGCCTTTGAATAACAAGTTCTTTTCCTTAACAGTTGGGAAGGGTCAGATCTGAAGATTAGGAAAGAAGGATTTCATTGAAAATTGTTAGTTTTGTTGGTCTCAGGCTAAGACTTTCAGCCAAAGTAACTGGCTACCATTGATCTGACCCTTCCCAACTGTTTTGGAAAAGAACTGGTTATTCAAAGGCTTGTTTAGTTTGAATGATGTTAGTCAGATACAATACACGCTTATGAAGTATCGATGTTCAAGAAAGGAACTTGTTATTCAAAGGCTTGTTTAGTTTGGTTGATGTTAGTCTAAAGATTAGGAAAGAAGGATTTTATTGAAAATTGTTAGTTTTGTTGGTCTCAGGCAAAGACTTTCAGCCAAAGTAACTGGCTACCATTGAGGCTAACATCAACAAAACTAAACAGGCCTTTGAATAACCAGCTCTTTTTCTAAACAGTTGGGAAGGGTCAGATAAATGGTAGCAAGTTACTTTGGCTTAAAATCATTGCCAGAGACAACAAAACTAACAATTTTGAATATAATCCTTCTTTCCTAATCTTCAGACTAACATCAACCAAACTAAACAAGCCTTTGAATAACCAGTTCCTTTATTGAACATAGATAATTCCTAAGCATGGATTGTATATGACTAACATGATTCAAACTAAACAAGCCTTTGAATAACCAGTTCTTTTTCTAAACAGTTCGGAAGGGTCAGATAAATGGTAGCTAGTTACTTTGGCTTAAAGTCTTTGCCAGAGACCAAGAAAACTAACAATTTTTAATAAAATCCCTCTTTCCTAATCTTCAGAAAAACATCAACCAAACTAAACAAGCCTTTGAATAAACAGTTCCTTTCTTGAACATCGATACTTCCTAAGCATGTATTGTATTTGACTAACATCATTCACACTAAACAAGCCTTTGAATAACCAGTTCTTATCCTAAACAGTTGGGAAAGGTCAGATCAATGGTAGCTAGTTATTTTGGCTGAAAGTCTTTGCCTGAGACCAAAAAAAACGAATTCTTCATAAGAATGTATTGTATATGACTAACATCAGCGAAACTAAACAAGCTATTGAATCCTAAACTAGTCCTTTTACTAGACAGTTGGGAAGGGTCAAATCAACGGTAGCTAGTTGTTTTGGCTTAAAATCTTTGTTTGAAATCAACAAAACTCAAATTCTACTAATTTGCAGCTTAAAGTCTTTGCAAGAGACCAACAAAGCTAACAATTTTCAATAAATCCTTCTTTCCTAATCTTCAGACTAACATCAACCAAACTAAACAAGCCTTTGAATAACAAGTTCCTTTCTTGAACATCGATACTTCCTAGGCATGTATTGTATTTGACTAACATCATTCAAACTAAACAAGCCTTTGAATAACCAGTTCTTTTCCTAAACAGTTAGGAAGGGTCAGATCAATGGTAGCTAGTTACTTCGGCTTAAAGTCATTGCTAGAGACCAACAAAACTAACAATTTTCAATAAAATCCTTCTTTCCTAATCTTGAGACTAACATCAACCAAACTAAACAAGCCTTTGAATAACCAGTTCCTTTCTTGAACATCGATACTTCCTAAGCATGTATTGTATCCTACTAACATCATTTAAACTAAACAAGCCTTTGAATAACCAGTTCATTTCCTAAACAGTTGGGATCAATGGTAGCTAGTTACTTTGGCTCAAAGTCTTTGCTAGAGACCAAAAAAACTAACGATTTTCTATAAAATACTTCTTTCCTAATCTGCAGACTAACATCAACCAAACTAAACAAGCCTTTGAATAACCAGTTCCTTTCTTGAACATCGATACTTCTTAAGCATGTATTGTATCTGACTAACATCATTCAAACTAAACAAGCCTTTGAATAACCAGTTCTTTTCCAAAACAGTTGGGAAGGGTCAGATCAATGGTAGCCAGTTACTTTGGCAGAAAGTCTTTGCCTGAGACCAACAAAACTAACAATTTTGAATAAAATCCTTCTTTCCTAATCTTCAGGCTAACATCAACAAAACTAAACAGGCCTTTGAATAACCAGCTCTTTTTTTAAACAGTTGGGAAGGGTCAGATAAATCGTAGCAAGTTACTTTGGCTTAAAGTCTTTGCTAGAGACCAACAAAACTAACAATTTTAAATAAAATCCTTCTTTCCTAATCTTCAGACTAACATCATCAAACTAAACAAGCTTTTGAATAATCAATTCTTTTTTTAAACAGTTGGGAAGGGTCAGATCATTGGTAGCTAGTTACATTGGCTTAAAGTCTTTGCTAGAGACCAAAAAAACTAACAATTTTCAATAAAATCCTTCTTTCCTAATCTTCAGACTAACATCATCAAACTAAACAAGCTTTTGAATAATCAATTCTTTTTTTAAACAGTTGGGATGGGTCAGATCATTGGTAGCTAGTTACATTGGCTTAAAGTCATTGCTAGAGACCAAAAAAACTAACAATTTTCAATAAAATCCTTCTTTCCTTATCTTCAGACTAACATCAACCAAGCATTAGAAAAACCAGTTCCTTTCTTGAACATTGATACTTCCTAAGCATGTATTGTATCTGACTAATATCATTCAAACTAAACAAGCCTTTGAATAACCAGCTCTTTTTCTAAATAGTTGGGAAGGGTCAGATCAATGGTAGCTAGTAACTTTGGCTTAAAGTCTTTGCAAGAGACCAACAAAACTATCAATTTTCAATAAAATCCTTCTTTCCTAATCTCCAGGCTAACATCAACAAAACTAAACAGGCCTTTGAATAACCAGTTCTTTTTCTAAAAAGTTGGGAAGAGCCAGATAAATGGCAGCTAGTTACTTTGGCTTAAAGTCTTTGCTAGAGACCAACGAAACTAACAATTTTCAATACAATCCTTCTTTCCTAATCTTCAGACTAACATCCTTCAAACTAAACAAGCTTTTGAAAAAACCAACTCTTTTTCTAAACAGTTGGGAAGGGTTAGATCATTGGTAGCTAGTTACTTTGGCTTAAAGCCTTTGCTAGAGACCAAAAAAACTAACAATTTTCATTAAAATCCTTCTTTCCTAATCTTCAGACTAACATCAACCAAGCCTTTGAATAACCAGTTCCTTTCTTGAACATTGATACTTCCTAAGCATGTATTGTATCTGACTAATATCATTCAAACAAAACAAGCCTTTGAATAACCAGTTCTTTTCCTAAACAGTTGGGAAGGGTCAGTTCAATGGTAGCTAGTTACTTTGGCTTAAAGTTTTTGCAAGAGACCAACAAAACTAACAATTTACAATAAAATCTTTATTTCCTAATCTTCAGGCTAACATCAACAAAACTAAACAGGCCTTTGAATAACCAGTTCTTTTTCTAAACAGTTCGGAAGGGTCAGATAAATGGTAGCTAGTTACTTTGGCTTAAAGTCTTTCCTAGAGACCAACAAAACTAACAATTTTCAATAAAATCCTTCTTTCCTAATCTTCAGACTAACATCAACCAAGCCTTTGAATAACCAGTTCCTTTCTTGAACATTGATACTTCCTAAGCATGTAATGTATCTGACTAATATCATTCAAACTAAACAAGCCTTTGAATAACAAGTTCCTTTCTTGAACATCGATACTTCCTAAGCATGTATTGTATTTCACTAACATCATTCAAACTAAACAAGCCTTTGAATAACCAGTTCTTTTTCTAAACAGTTGGGAAGGGTCAGATCAATGGTAGTTAGTTACTTCGGCTTAAAGTCATTGCTAGAGACCAAAAAAACTAACAATTTTCAATAAAATCCTTCTTTCCTAATCTTCAGACTAACATCAACCAAACTAAACAAGCCTTTGAATAACCAGTTCCTTTCTTGAACATCGATACTTCCTAAACATGTATTGTATCCGACTAACATCATTCAAACTAAACAAGCTTTTGAATAACCAGTTCATTTCCTAAACAGTTGGGAAGGGTCAGATCAATGGTAGCTAGTTACTTTGGCTCAAAGTCTTTGCTAGAGACCAAAAAAACTAACGATTTTCTATAAAATACTTCTTTCCTAATCTGCAGACTAACATCAACCAAACTAAACAAGCCTTTGAATAAACAGTTCCTTTCTTGAACATCGATACTTCCTAAGCTTGTAGTGTATCTTACTAACATCATCCCAACTAAACAAGCTTTTGAATAAGTTCTTTTCCTAAAAAGTTGGGAAGGGTCAGATCAATGGTAGCCAGTTAGTTTGGCTGAAAGTCGTTGCATGAGACCAACAAAACTAACAATTTTCAATAAAATCCTTCTTTCCTAATATTCAGACTAACATCATTCAAACTAAACAAGCTTTGGAATAACCAATTCTTTTTCTAAACAGTTGGGAAGGGTCAGATCATTGGTAGCTAGTTACTTTGGCTTAAAGCCTTTGCTAGAGACCAACAAAACTAACAATTTTCAATAAAATCCTTCTTTCCTAATCTTCAGGTTAACATCAACAAAACTAAACAGGCCTTTGAATAACCAGTTCTTTTTCTAAACAGTTCGGAAGGGTCAGATTAATGGTAGCTAGTAACTTTGGCTTAAAGTCTTTGCTAGAGACCAACAAAACTAACAATTTTCAATAAAATCCTTCTTTCCTAATCTTCAGACTAACATCATTCAAACTAAACAAGCCTTTGAATAACCAGTTCTTTTCCTAAACAGTTGGGAAGGGTCAGATCAATGGTAGCTAGTTACTATGGCTTAAAGTCTTTGCTAGAGACCAACAAAACTAACAATTTTCAATAAAATCCTTCTTTCCTAATCTTCAGACTAACATCATTAAAACTAAACAAGCTTTGGAATAACCAATTCTTTTTCTAAACAGTTGGGAAGGGTCAGATCATTGGTAGCTAGTTACTTTGGCATAAAGCCTTTGCTAGAGACCAACAAAACTAACAATTTTCAATAAAATCCTTCTTTCCTAATCTTCAGACTAACATCAACCAAGCCTTTGAATAACCAGTTCCTTTCTTGAACATTGATACTTCCTAAGCATGTATTGTATCTGACAAATATCATTCAAACTAAACAAGCCTTTGAATAACCAGCTCTTTTTCTAAATAGTTAGGAAGGGTCAGATCAATAGTAGCTAGTAACTTTGGCTTAAAGTCTTTGTAAGAGACCAACAAACTAACAATTTTCAATAAAATCCTTCTTTCCTAATCTTCAGGCTAACATCAACAAAACTAAACAGGCCTTTGAATAACCAGTTCTTCTTCTAAACAGTTGGGAAGGGTCAGATAAATGGTAGCCAGTTACTTTAGCTGAAAGTCTTTGCTAGACACCAACAAAACTAACAATTTTCAATAAAATCCTTCTTTCCTAATCTTCAGACTAACATCTTTCAAACTAAACAAGCCTTTGAATAACCAGTTCTTTTCCTAAACAGTTTTGGGAAGGGTCAAATCAATGGTAGCTAGTTACTTTGGCTTAAAGTCTTTGCTAAAGACCAACAAAACTAACAATTTTAGATAAAATCCTTCTTTCCTAATCTTCAGACTAACATTAACCAAACTAAACAAGCCTTTGAATAACCAGTTCCTTTCTTGAACATTGATACTTCCGAAGCATGTATTGTATCTGACTAATATCATTCAAACAAAAATAGCCTTTGAATAACCATTTCTTTTCCTAAACAGTTGGGAAGGGTCAGATCAATGGTAGCAAGTTACTTTGGCTTAAAGTCTTTGCTAGAGACCAACAAAACTAACAATTTTCATTAAAATCCTTCTTTCCTAATCTTCAGGCTAACATCAACAAAACTAAACAGGCCTTTTAATAACCAGTTCTTTTTCTAAACAGTTGGAAAGGGTCAGATAAATGGTAGCTAGTTACTTTGGCTTAAAGTCTTTGCTAGAGACCAACAAAACTAACAATTTTCAATAAAATCCTTCTTTCCTAATCTTCAGACTAACATCATTCAAACTAAACAAGCCTTCTTTGAATAACCAGTTCTTTTCCTAAACAGTTAGGAAGGGTCAGATCAATGGTAGCTAGTTACTTTGGCTGAAAGTCTTTGCCTGAGACCAACAAAACTAACAATTTTCAATAAAATCCTTCTTTCCTAATCTTCAGACTAACATCAACCAAACAAAACAAGCCTTTGAATAACCAGTTCCTTTCTTGAACATCGACACTTCCTAAACATGTATTGTATCCGACTAACATGATTAAAACTTATCTAGCCTTTGAATAACAGGTTCTTTTCCTAAACAGCTGGGAAGGGTCAGATCAATGGTAGCTAGTTACTTTGGCTCAAAGTCTTTGCTAGAGACCAACAAAACTAACGATTTTCTATAAAATACTTCTTTCCTAATCTGCAGACTAACATCAAGCAAACTAAATAAGCATTTGAATAACCAGTTCCTTTCTTAAACATCGATACTTCCTAAGCATGTATTGTATCTGACTAACATCATTCAAACTAAACAAGCCTTTGAATAACAAGTTCTTTTCCTAAATAGTTGGGAAGGGTCAGATCAATGGTAGCCAGTTACTTTGGCTGAAAGTATTTGCTTGAGACCAAAAAAACTAACAATTTTAGATAAAATCCTTCTTTCCTAATCTTCAGACTAACATCAACCAAACTAAACAAGCCTTTGAATAACCAGTTCCTTTCTTGAACATCGACACTTTTTAAACATGTATTGTATTCGACTAACATCATTAAAACTAATCAAGCCTTTGAATAACCAGTTATTTTCCTAAACAGCTGGGAAGGGTCAGATCAATGATAGCTAGTTACTTTGGCTGAAAGTCTTTGCCTGAGACCAACAAAACTAACAATTTTCAATAAAATCCTTCTTTCCTAATCTTCAGGTTAACATCAACAAAACTAAACAGGCCTTTGAATAACCAGTTCTTTTTCTAAACAGTTTGGAAGGGTCAGATTAATGGTAGCTAGTAACTTTGGCTTAAAGTCTTTGCTAGAGACCAACAAAACTAACAATTTTCAATAAAATTCTTCTTTCCTAATCTTCAGACTAACATCATTCAAACTAAACAAGCCTTTGAATAACCAGTTCTTTTCCTAAACAGTTGGGAAGGGTCAGATCAATGGTAGCTAGTTACTATGGCTTAAAGTCTTTGCTAGAGACCAACAAAACTAACAATTTTCAATAAAATCCTTCTTACCTAATCTTAAGACTAACATTAACCAAACTAAACAAGCCTTTGAATAACCAGTTCCTTTCTTGAACATTGATACTTCCTAAGCATGTATTGTATCTGACTAATATCATTCAAACAAAACAAGCCTTTGAATAACCAGTTCTTTTCCTAAACAGTTGGGAAGGGTCAGATCAATGGTAGCTAGTAACTTTGGCTTAAAGTCTTTGCTAGAGACCAACGAAACTAACAATTTTCAATAAAATCCTTCTTTCCTAATCTTCAGACTAACATCATTAAAACTAAACAAGCTTTGGAATAACCAATTCTTTTTCTAAACAGTTGGGAAGGGTCAGATCATTGGTAGCTAGTTACTTTGGCATAAAGCCTTTGCTAGAGACCAACAAAACTAACAATTTTCAATAAAATCCTTCTTTCCTAATCTTCAGACTAACATCAACCAAGCCTTTGAATAACCAGTTCCTTTCTTGAACATTGATACTTCCTAACCATGTATTGTATCTGACAAATATCATTCAAACTAAACAAGCCTTTGAATAACCAGCTCTTTTTCTAAATAGTTAGGAAGGGTCAGATCAATAGTAGCTAGTAACTTTGGCTTAAAGTCTTTGTAAGAGACCAACAAACTAACAATTTTCAATAAAATCCTTCTTTCCTAATCTTCAGGCTAACATCAACAAAACTAAACAGGCCTTTGAATAACCAGTTCTTCTTCTAAACAGTTGGGAAGGGTCAGATAAATGGTAGCCAGTTACTTTAGCTGAAAGTCTTTGCTAGACACCAACAAAACTAACAATTTTCAATAAAATCCTTCATTCCTAATCTTCAGATTAACATCATTCAAACTAAACAAGCCTTTGAATAACCAGTTCTTTTCCTAAACAGTTTTGGGAAGGGTCAAATCAATGGTAGCTAGTTACTTTGGCTTAAAGTCTTTGCTAAAGACCAACAAAACTAACAATTTTAGATAAAATCCTTCTTTCCTAATCTTCAGACTAACATTAACCAAACTAAACAAGCCTTTGAATAACCAGTTCCTTTCTTGAACATTGATACTTCCTAAGCATGTATTGTATCTGACTAATATCATTCAAACAAAACAAGCCTTTGAATAACCAGTTCTTTTCCTAAACAGTTGGGAAGGGTCAGATCAATGGTAGCAAGTTACTTTGGCTTAAAGTCTTTGCTAGAGACAAACAAAACTAACAATTTTCAATAAAATCCTTCTTTCCTAATCTTCAGGCTAACATCAACAAAACTAAACAGGCCTTTTAATAACCAGTTCTTTTTCTAAACAGTTGGAAAGGGTCAGATAAATGGTAGCTAGTTACTTTGGCTTAAAGTCTTTGCTAGAGACCAACAAAACTAACAATTTTCAATAAAATCCTTCTTTCCTAATCTTCAGACTAATATCATTCAAACTAAACAAGCCTTCTTTGAATAACCAGTTCTTTTCCTAAACAGTTAGGAAGGGTCAGATCAATGGTAGCTAGTTACTTTGGCTGAAAGTCTTTGCCTGAGACCAACAAAACTAACAATTTTCAATAAAATCCTTCTTTCCTAATCTTCAGACTAACATCAACCAAACAAAACAAGCTTTTGAATAACCAGTTCCTTTCTTGAACATCGACACTTCCTAAACATGTATTGTATCCGACTAACATGTTTAAAACTAATCTAGCCTTTGAATAACAGGTTCTTTTCCTAAACAGCTGGGAAGGGTCAGATCAATGGTAGCTAGTTACTTTGGCTCAAAGTCTTTGCTAGAGACCAACAAAACTAACGATTTTCTATAAAATACTTCTTTCCTAATCTGCAGACTAACATCAAGCAAACTAAATAAGCATTTGAATAACCAGTTCCTTTCTTAAACATCGATACTTCCTAAGCATGTATTGTATCTGACTAACATCATTCAAACTAAACAAGCCTTTGAATAACAAGTTCTTTTCCTAAATAGTTGGGAAGGGTCAGATCAATGGTAGCCAGTTACTTTGGCTGAAAGTATTTGCTTGAGACCAAAAAAACTAACAATTTTTAATAAAATCCTTCTTTCCTAATCTTCAGACTAACATCAACCAAACTAAACAAGCCTTTGAATAACCAGTTCCTTTCTTGAACATTGATACTTCCTAAGCATGTATTGTATCTGACAAATATCATTCAAACAAAACAAGCCTTTGAATAACCAGCTCTTTTTCTAAATAGTTGGGAAGGATCAGATCAATGGTAGCCAGTTACTTTGGCTTAAAGTCTTTGTAAGAGACCAACAAAACTAACAATTATCAATAAAATCCTTCTTTCTTAATCTTCAGGCTAAAATCAACGAAACTAAACAGGCCTTTGAATAACCAGTTCTTTTTCTAAACAGTTGGGAAGGGTCAGATAAATGGTAGCTAGTTACTTTGGCTTAAAGTCTTTGCTAGAGACCAACAAAACTAACAATTTTCAATAAAATCCTTCTTTCCTAATCTTCAGACTAACATCATTCAAACTAAACAAGCCTTCTTTGAATAAAAAGTTCTTTTCCTAAACCGTTGGGAAGGGTCAGTTCAATGGTAGCCAGTTATTTTGGCTGAAAGTATTTGCCTGAGACCAAAAAAACTAACAATTTTCAATAAAATCCTTCTTTCCTAATCTTCAGACTAACATCAACCAAACTAAACAAGCCTTTGAATAACCAGTTCCTTTCTTGAACATTGATATTTCCTAAGCATGTATTGTATCTGACTAATATCATTCAAACAAAACAAACCTTTGAATAACCAGCTCTTTTTCTGAATAGTTGAGAAGGATCAGATCAATGGTAGCCAGTTACTTTGGCTTAAAGTCTTTGCTAGAGACCAACAAAACTAACAATTATCAATAAAATCCTTCTTTCTTAATCTTCAGGCTAAAATCAACGAAACTAAAAAGGGCTTTGAATAACCAGTTCTTTTCCTAAACAGTTAGGAAGGATCAGATGAATGGCAGCTAGTTACTTTGGCTGAAAGTCTTTGCCTGAGACCAACAAAACTAACAATTTTCAATAAAATCCTTCTTTCCTAATCTTCAGACCAACATCAAGCTAACTAAACAAGCCTTTGAATAACCAGTTCCTTTCTTGAACATCGACACTTCTTAAACATGGATTGTATTCGACTAACATCATTCAAACTAATCAAGCCTTTGAATAACCAGTTCTTTTCCTAAACAGCTGGGAAGGGTCAGATCAATGGTAGCTAGTTACTTTGGCTCAAAGTCTTTGCTAGAGACCAACAAAACTAAAGATTTTCTGTAAAATACTTCTTTCCTTATCTGCAGACTAACATCAAGCAAACTAAACAAGCCTTTGAATAACCAGTTCCTTTCTTGAACATCGATACTTCCTAAGCATGTATTGTATCTGACTAACATCATTAAAACTAAACAAGCCTTTGAATAACAAGTTCTTTTCCTAAACAGTTCGGAAGGGTCAGATCAATGGTAGCTAGTTACTTTGGCTAAAAGTCTTTGCTAGAGACCAACAAAACTAACGATTTTCTATAAAATACTTCTTTCCTAATCTGCAGACTAACATCAAGCAAACTAAACAAGCCTTTGAATAACCAGTTTTTTTCTTGAACATCGATACTTCCTAAGCATGTATTGTATCTGACTAACATCATTCAAACTAAACAAGCCTTTGAATAACCAGTTGTTTTCCTAAACAGTTGGGAAGGGTCAGATCAATGGTAGCCAGTTACTTTGGCTGAAAGTCTTTGCCTGAGACAAACAAAACTAACAATATTAAATAAAATCCTTCTTTCCTAATCTTCAGACTAACATCAACCAAACTAAACAAGCCTTTGAATAACCAGTTCCTTTCTTGAACATCGATACTTCCTAAGCATGTATTGTATCTGACTAACATCATTCAAACTAAACAAGCCTTTGAATAACCAGTTGTTTTCCTAAACAGTTGGGAAGGGTCAGATCATTGGTAGCCAGTTACTTTGGCTGAAAGTCTTTGCCGGAGACCAACAAAACTAACAATTTTAAATAAAATCCTTCTTTCCTAGTCTTCAGACTAACATCAACCAAACTAAACAAGCCTTTGAATAACCAGTTCCTTTCTAGAACATCGATACTTCCTAAGCATGTATTGTATCTGACTAATATCATTCAAACAAAACAAGCCTTTGAATAACCAGCTTTTTTTCTAAACAATTGGGAAGGGTCAGATAAATGGTAGCAAGTTACTTTGGCTTAAAGTCTTTGCTAGAGACAAAAAAAAACAACAATTTTAAATAAAATCCTTCTTTCCTAATCTTCAGACTAACATCAACCAAACTAAACAAGCCTTTGAATAAACAGTTCCTTTCTTGAACATTGATACTTCCTAAGCATGTATTGTATCTGACTAATATCATTCAAACAAAACAAACCTTTGAATAACCAGCTCTTTTTCTAAATAGTTGGGAAGGATCAGATCAATGCTAGCCAGTTACTTTGGCTTAAAGTCTTTGCAAGAGACCAACAAAACTAACAATTATCAATAAAATCCTTCTTTCTTAATCTTCAGGCTAAAATCAACGAAACTAAAAAGGGCTTTGAATAACCAGTTCTTTTTTAAACAGTTGGGAAGGGTCAGATAAATGGTAGCTAGTTACTTTGGCTTAAAGTCTTTGCTAGAGACCAACAAAACTAACAATTTTCAATAAAATCCTTCTTTCCTAATCTTCAGACTAACATCATTCAAACTAAACAAGCCTTTGAATAACCAGTTCTTTTCCTAAACAGTTAGGAAGGGTCAGATGAATGGTAGCTAGTTACTTTGGCTGAAAGTCTTTGCCTGAGACCAACAAAACTAACAATTTTCAATAAAATCCTTCTTTCCTAATCTTCAGACCAACATCAAGCAAACAAAACAAGCCTTTGAATAACCAGTTCCTTTCTTGAACATCGACACTTCTTAAACATGTATTGTATTCGACTAACATCATTAAAACTAATCAAGCCTTTGAATAACCAGTTCTTTTCCTAAACAGCTGGGAAGGGTCAGATCAATGGTAGCTAGTTACTTTGGCTCAAAGTCTTTGCTAGAGACCAACAAAACTAAAGATTTTCTATAAAATACTTCTTTCCTTATCTGCAGACTAACATCAAGCAAACTAAACAAGCCTTTGAATAACAGTTCCTTTCTTGAACATCGATACTTCCTAAGCATGTATTGTATCTGACTAACATCATTAAAACTAAACAAGCCTTTGAATAACCAGTTCTTTTCCTAAACAGTTGGGAAGGGTCAGATCAATGGTAGCTAGTTACTTTGGCTAAAAGTCTTTGCTAGAGACCAACAAAACTAACGATTTTCTATAAAATACTTCTTTCCTAATCTGCAGACTAACATCAAGCAAACTAAACAAGCCTTTGAATAACCAGTTCCTTTCTTGAACATCGATACTTCCTAAGCATGTATTGTATCTGACTAACATCATTCAAACTAAACAAGCCTTTGAATAACCAGTTGTTTTCCTAAACAGTTGGGAAGGGTCAGATCATTGGTAGCCAGTTACTTTGGCTGAAAGTCTTTGCCGGAGACCAACAAAACTAACAATTTTAAATAAAATCCTTCTTTCCTAGTCTTCAGACTAACATCAACCAAACTAAACAAGCCTTTGAATAACCAGTTCCTTTCTAGAACATCGATACTTCCTAAGCATGTATTGTATCTGACTAATATCATTCAAACAAAACAAGCCTTTGAATAACCAGCTTTTTTTCTAAACAATTGGGAAGGGTCAGATAAATGGTAGCAAGTTACTTTGGCTTGAAGTCTTTGCTAGAGACCAACAAAACTAACAATTTTCACTAAAATCCTCCTTTCCTAATCTTCAGACTAACATCAACTAAATTAAACAAGCCTTTGAATAACCAGTTCCTTTCTTGAACATTGATACTTCCTAAGCATGTATTGTATCTGACTAATATAACTCAAACAAAACAAGCCTTTGAATAACCAGCACTTATCCTAAATAGTTCGGAAAGGTTAGATCAATGGTAGCTAGTAACTTTGGCTTAATTAAAGTCATTGCAAGAGACCAATAAAACTAACAATTTTCAATAAAATCCTTCTTTCCTAATCTTCAGGCTAACATCAACAAAACTAAACAGGCCTTTGAAAAACCAGTTCCTTTTCTAAACAGTTGGGAAGGGTCAGATAAATGGTAGCTAGTTACTTTGGCTTAAAGTCTTTGCTAGAGACCAACAAAACTAACAATTTTCAATAAAATCCTTCTTTCCTAATCTTCAGACTAACATCATTCAAACTAAACAAGCCTTTGAATAACCAGTTCCTTTCTTGAACATTGATACTTCCTAAGCATGTATTGTATCTGACTAATATCATTCAAACAAAACAAGCCTTTGAATAACCAGCTCTTTTTCTAAATAGTCGGGAAGGATCAGATCAATGGTAGCCAGTTACTTTGGCTTAAAGTCTTTGCAAGAGACCAACAAAACTAACAATTATTAATAAAATCCTTCTTTCTTAATCTTAAGGCTAAAATCAACGAAACTAAACAGGCCTTTGAATAACCAGTTCTTTTTCTAAACAGTTGGGAAGGGTCAGATAAATGGTAGCTAGTTACTTTGGCTTAAAGTCTTTGCTAGAGACCAACAAAACTATCAATTTTCAATAAAATCCTTCTTTCCTAATCTTCAGACTAACATCATTCAAACTAAACAAGCCTTTGAATAACCAGTTCTTTTCCTAAACAGTTAGGAAGGGTCAGATGAATGGTAGCTAGTTACTTTGGCTGAAAGTCTTTGCCTGAGACCAACAAAACTAACAATTTTCAATAAAATCCTTCTTTCCTAATCTTCAGACTAACATCAACCAAACTAAACAAGCCTTTGAATAACCAGTTCCTTTCTTGAACATCGACACTTCTTAAACATGTATTGTATTCGACCAACATCATTAAAACGAATCAAGCCTTTGAATAACCAGTTCTTTTCCTAAACAGCTGGGAAGGGTCAGATCAATGGTAGCTAGTTACTTTGGCTGAAAGTCTTTGCCTGAGACCAACAAAACTAACAATTTTCAATAAAATCCTTCTTTCCTAATCTTAAGACTAACATCAACCAAACTAAACAAGCCTTTGAATAACCAGTTCCTTTCTTGAACATCGACACTTCCTAAACATGTATTGTATCCGACTAACATCATTAAAACTAATCAAGCCTTTGAATAACCAGTTCTTTTCCTAAACAGTTGGGAAGGGTCAGATCAATGGTAGCTAGTTACTTTGGCTCAAAGTCTTTGCTAGAGACCAACAAAACTGACGATTTTCTATAAAATACTTCTTTCCTAATCTGCAGACTAACATTAAGCAAACTAAATAAGCATTTGAATAACCAGTTCCTTTCTTGAACATCGATACTTCCTAAGCATGTATTGTATCTGACTAACATCATTCAAACTAAACAAGCCTTTAAATAACAAGTTCTTTTCCTAAAAAAGTTGGGAAGGGTCAGATCAAAGGTAGCCAGTTACTTTGGCTGAAAGTATTTGCCTGAGACCAAAAAAACTAACAATTTTTAATAAAATCCTTCTTTCCTAATCTTCAGACTAACATCAACCAAACTAAACAAGCCTTTGAATAACCAGTTCCTTTCTTGAACATTGATACTTCCTAAGCATGCATTGTATCTGACTAATATCATTCAAACAAAACAAGCCTTTGAATAACCAGCTCTTTTTCTAAATAGTCGGGAAGGATCAGATCAATGGTAGCCAGTTACTTTGGCTTAAAGTCTTTGCAAGAGACCAACAAAACTAACAATTATCAATAAAATCTTTCTTTCTTAATCTTCAGGCTAAAATCAACGAAACTAAACAGGCCTTTGAATAACCAGTTCTTTTTCTAAACAGTTGGGAAGGGTCAGATAAATGGTAGCTAGTTACTTTGGCTTAAAGTCTTTGCTAGAGACCAACAAAACTAACAATTTTCAATAAAATCATTCTTTCCTAATCTTCAGACTAACATCATTAAAACTAAACAAGCCTTTGAATAACCAGTTCTTTTCCTAAACAGTTAGGAAGGGTCAGATGAATGGTAGTTAGTTACTTTGGCTGAAAGTCTTTGCCTGAGACCAACAAAACTAACAATTTTCAATAAAATCCTTCTTTCCTAATCTTCAGACTAACATCAACCAAACTAAACAAGCCTTTGAATAACCAGTTCCTTTCTTGAACATCGATACTTCTTAAACATGTATTGTATTTTACCAACATCATTAAAACTAATCAAGCCTTTGAATAACCAGTTCTTTTCCTAAACAGCTGGGAAGGGTCAGATCAATGGTAGCTAGTTACTTTGGCTCAAAGTCTTTGCTAGAGACCAACAAAACTAAAGATTTTCTATAAAATACTTTTTTCCTTATCTGCAGACTAACATCAAGAAAACTAAACAAGCCTTTGAAAAACCAGTTCCTTTCTTGAACATCGATACTTCCTAAGCATGTATTGCATCTGACAAACATCATTCAAACTAAACAAGCCTTTGAATAACAAGTTCTTTTTCTAAACAGTTGGGAAGGGTCAGATCAATGGTAGCCTGTTACTTTGGCTGAAAGTCTTGGCCTGAGTCCAACAAAAACTAACAATTTTCAATAAAATCCTATTTTCCTAATCTTCAGACTAACATCAACCAAACTAAATAAGCCTTTGAATAAACAGTTCCTTTCTTGAACATCGATACTTCCTAAGCGTGTATTGTATCTGACTAACATCATTCAAACTAAACAAGCCTTTGAATAACAAGTTCTTTTCCAAAACAGTTGTTAAGGGTCAGATCAATGGTAGCCAGTTACTTTGGCTGAAAGTCTTTGCCTGAGACCAAAAAAACTAACAATTTTAGATAAAATCCTTCTTTCCTAATTTTCAGGCTAACATCAACAAAACTAAACAGGCCTTTGAATAACCAGCTCTTTTTCTAAACAGTTGGGAAGGGTGAGATAAATGGTAGCAAGTTACTTTGGCTTAAAGTCTTTGCTAGAGACAAAAAAAACAAACAATTTTAAATAAAATCCTTCTTTCCTAATCTTCAGACTAACATCAACCAAACTAAACAAGCCTTTGAATAACCAGTTCCTTTCTTGAACATTGATACTTCCTAAGCATGTATTGTATCTGACTAATATCATTCAAACAAAACAAGCCTTTGAATAACCAGCTTATTTTCTAATTAGTTCGGAAGGGTCAGATCAATGGTAACTAGTAACTTTGGCTTAAAGTCTTTGCTAGAGACCAACAAAACTAACAATTTTCAATAAAATCCTTCTTTCCTAATCTTCAGGCTAACATCAACAAAACTAAACAGGCCTTTGAATAACCAGTTCTTTTCTAAACAGTTAGGAAGGGTCAGAAAAATGGTAGCTAGTTACTTTGGCTTAAAGTTTTTGTTAGAGACCAACAAAACTAACAATTTTCAATAAAATCCTTCTTTCCTAATCTTCAGACTAACATCATTCAAACTAAACAAGCCTTTGAATAACCAGTTCTTTTTCTAAACAGTTCGGAAGGGTCAGATAAATGGTAGCTAGTTACTTTGGCTTAAAGTCTTTCCTAGAGACCAACAAAACTAACAATTTTCAATAAAATCCTTCTTTCCTAATCTTCAGACTAAGATCGACCAAACTAAAAAAGCCCTTGAATAACAAGTTCCTTTCTTGAACATCGATACTTCCTAAGCGTGTATTGTATCTGACTAACATCATTCAAACTAAACAAGCCTTTTAATAACCAGTTCTTTTTCTAAACAGTTGGGAAGGGTCAGATCAATGGTAGCTAGTGACTTTGGCTTAAAGTCTTTGCCAGAGACCAACAAATCTAACAATTTTCAATGAAATCCTTCTTTCCTAATCTTCAGACTAACATCAACCAAATTAAACAAGCCTTTGAATAACCAGTTCCGGTCTTGAACATCGATACTTCCTAAGCATGTATTGTATCCGACTAACATCATTCAAACTAAACAAGCTATAAAATCTTAAAACAATTTCTTTCCTAGACAGTTGGGAAGGGTCAGATCAATGGTAGCTAGTTGTTTTGACTGAAAGTTTCCTGAGACCAATAAAGCAAAAATTGTACCAATTATTAGTGAAAACCCTTACTTTCTAAGCATGTATGTATTGTATCCGACAAACATCATTTAAACTAAACAAATGATTGAATCATAAACCAGTTCCTTTCCAAGACAGTTGGGAGGGGTCAGATCAATGGTAGCTAGATACTTTGGCTGAAAGTCTTTACCTGAGACCAACAAAACTAACAATTTTCAATAAAATCCTCCTTTCCTAATCTTCAGACTAACATCAACTAAACTAAACAAGCCTTTGAATAACCAGTTCCTTTCTTGAACATCGATACTTCCTAAGCATGTATTGTATCTGACTAACATCATTCAAACTAAACAAGCCTTTGAATAACAAGTTCTTTTCCTAAACAGTTGGGAAGGGTCAGATCAATGGTAGCCAGTTACTTTGGCTGAAAGTCTTTGCCTGAGACCAACAAAACTAACAATTTTCAAAAAAAATTCTTCTTTCCTAATCTTCAGGCTAACATCATCAAAACTAAACAGGCCTTTGAATAACCAGCTCTTTTTCTAAACAGTTAGGAAGGGTCAGATAAATGGTAGCAAGTTACTTTGGCTTAAAGTCTTTGCTAGAGACAAAAAAACTAACAATTTTAAATAAAATCCTTCTTTCCTAATCTGAAAACTAACATCAACCAAACTAAACAAGCCTTTGAATAACCAGTTCCTTTCTTGAACATTGATACTTCCTAAGCATGTATTGAATCTGACTAATATCATTCAAACAAAACAAGCCTTTAAATAACCAGCACTTTTTCTAAATAGTTCGGAAGGGTCAGATAAATGGTAGCTAGTAACTTTGGCTTAAAGTCTTTGCTAGAGACCAACAAAACTAACAATTTTCAATAAAATCCTTCTTTCCTAATCTTCAGGCTAACATCAACGAAACTAAACAGGCCTTTGAATAACCAGTTCTTTTTCTAAACAGTTGGAAAGGGTCAGATAAATGGTAGCTAGTTACTTTGGCTTAAAGTCTTTGCTAGAGACCAACAAAACTAACAATTTTCAATAAAATCCTTCTTTCCTAATCTTCAGACTAACATCATTCAAACTAATCAAGCCTTTGAATAACCAGTTCTTTTCCTAAACAGTTGGGAAGGGTCTGATCAATGGTAGCAAGTTACTTTGGCTCAAAGTCTTTGCTAGAGACCAACAAAACTAACGATTTTCTATAAAATACTTCTTTCCTAATCTGCAGACTAACATCAAGCAAACTAAATAAGCCTTTGAATAACCAGTTCCTTTCTTGAACATTGATACTTCCTAAGCATGTATTGTATCTGACTAATATCATTCAAACAAAACAAGCCTTTGAATAACCAGCACTTATCCTAAATAGTTCGGAAAAGTTAGATCAATGGTAGCTAGTAACTTTGGCTTAAAGTCTTTGCTAGAGACCAACAAAACTAACAATTTTCAATAAAATCCTTCTTTCCTAATCTTAAGACTAACATCAAACAAACTAAACAAGCCTTTGAATAACCAGTTCCTTTCTTGAACATCGACACTTCCTAAACATGTATTGTATCCGACTAACATCATTAAAACTAATCAAGCCTTTGAATAACCAGTTCTTTTCCTAAACAGTTGGGAAGGGTCAGATCAATGGTAGCTAGTTACTTTGGCTCAAAGTCTTTGCTAGAGACCAACAAAACTGACGATTTTCTATAAAATACTTCTTTCCTAATCTGCAGACTAACATTAAGCAAACTAAATAAGCATTTGAATAACCAGTTCCTTTCTTGAACATCGATACTTCCTAAGCATGTATTGTATCTGACTAACATCATTCAAACTAAACAAGCCTTTGAATAACAAGTTCTTTTCCTAAAAAGTTTGGAAGGGTCGGATCAATGGTAGTCAGTTACTTTGGCTGAAAGTATTTGCCTGAGACCAACAAAACTAACAATTTTTAATAAAATCCTTCTTTCCTAATCTTCAGACTAACATCAACCAAACTAAACAAGCCTTTGAATAACCAGTTCCTTTCTTGAACATTGATACTTCCTAAGCATGTATTGTATCTGACTAATATCATTCAAACAAAACAAGCCTTTGAATAACCAGCTCTTTTCTTAATAGTCAGGAAGGATCAGATCAATGGTAGCCAGTTACTTTGGCTTAAAGTCTTTGCAAGAGACCAACAAAACTAACAATTATCAATAAAATCCTTCTTTCTTAATCTTCAGGCTAAAATCAACGAAACTAAACAGGACTTTGAATAACCAGTTCTTTTTCTAAACAGTTGGGAAGGGTCAGATAAATGGTTGCTAGTTACTTTGGCTTAAAGTCTTTGCTAGAGACCAACAAAACTAACAATTTTCAATAAAATCCTTCTTTCCTAATCTTCAGACTAACATCATTAAAACTAAACAAGCCTTTGAATAACCAGTTCTTATCCTAAACAGTTAGGAAGGGTCAGATGAATGGTAGCTAGTTACTTTGGCTGAAAGTCTTTGCCTGAGACCAACAAAACTAACAATTTTCTATAAAATCCTTCTTTCCTAATCTTCAGACTAACATCAACCAAACTAAACAAGCCTTTGAATAACCAGTTCCTTTCTTGAACATTGACACTTCTTAAACATGTATTGTATTCGACTAACCTCATTAAAACTAATCAAGCCTTTGAATAACCAGTTCTTTTCCTAAACAGCTGGGAAGGGTCAGATCAATGGTAGCTAGTTATTTTGGCTCAAAGTCTTTGCTAGAGACCAACAAAACTAAAGATTTTCTATAAAATACTTCTTTCCTTATCTGCAGACTAACATCAAGAAAACTAAACAAGCCTTTGAATAACCAGTTCCTTTCTTGAAGATCGATACTTCCTAAGCATGTATTGTATCTGACAAACATCATTCAAACTAAACAAGCCTTTGAATAACAAGTTCTTTTTCTAAACAGTTGGGAAGGGTCAGATCAATGGTAGCCAGTTACTTTGGCTGAAAGTCTTTGCCTGAGACCAACAAAAACTAACAATTTTCAATATAATCCTTCTTTCCTTATCTTCAGACTAACATCAACCAAACTAAACAAGCCTTTGAATAACCAGTTCCTTTCTTGAACATCGATACTTCCTAAGCGTGTATTGTATCTGACTAACATCATTCAAACTAAACAAGCCTTTGAATAACCAGTTCTTTTCCAAAACAGTTGTTAAGGGTCAGATCAATGGTAGCCAGTTACTTTGGCTGAAAGTCTTTGCCTGAGACCAAAAAAACTAACAATTTTAGATAAATTCCTTCTTTCCTAATTTTCAGGCTAACATCAATAAAACTAAACAGGCCCTTGAATAACCAGCTCTTTTTTTAAACAGTCGGGAAGGGTCAGATAAATCGTAGCAAGTTAATTTGGCTTAAAGTCTTTGCTAGAGACAAAAAAACAAACAATTTTAATTAAAATCCTTCTTTCCTAATCTTCAGACTAACATCAACCAAACTAAACAAGCCTTTGAATAACCAGTTCTTTTCTTGAACATTGATACTTCCTAAGCATGTATTGTATCTGACTAATATCATTCAAACAAAACAAGCCTTTGAATAACCAGCTTATTTTCTAATTAGTTCGGAAGGGTCAGATCAATGGTAACTAGTAACTTTGGCTTAAAGTCTTTGCTAGAGACCAACAAAACTAACAATTTTCAATAAAATCCTTCTTTCCTAATCTTCAGGCTAACATCAACAAAACTAAACAGGCCTTTGAATAACCAGTTCTTTTCAAAACAGTTAGGAAGGGTCAGATAAATGGTAGCTAGTTACTTTGGCTTAAAGTCTTTGCTAGAGACCAACAAAACTAACAATTTTCAATAAAATTCTTCTTTCCTAATCTTCAGACTAACATCATTCAAACTAAACAAGCCTTTGAATAAGCAGTTCTTTTTCTAAACAGTTGGGAAGGGTCAGATAAATGGTAGCTAGTTACTTTGGCTTAAAGTCTTTGCTAGAGACCAACAAAACTAACAATTTTCAATAAAATCCTTCTTTCCTAATCTTCAGACTAACATCAACCAAACTAAAAAAGCCCTTGAATAACAAGTTCCTTTCTTGAACATCGATACTTCCTAAGCGTGTATTGTATCTGACTAACATCATTCAAATTAAACAAGCCTTTGAATAACCAGTTCTTTTTCTAAACAGTTGGGAAGGGTCAGATCAATGGTAGCTAGTGACTTTGGCTTAAAGTCTTTGCCAGAGACCAACAAATCTAACAAATTTTAATGAAATCCTTCTTTCCTAATCTTCAGACTAACATCAACCAAACTAAACAAGCCTTTGAATAAACAGTTCCGGTCTTGAACATCGATACTTCCTAAGCATGTATTGTATCCGACTAACATCATTAAAACTAATCAAGCCTTTGAATAACAGGTTCTTTTCCTAAACCGTTGGGAAGGGTCAGATCAATGGTAGCTAGTTACTTTGGCTTAAAGTCTTTGCTGGAGACCAACAAAACTATCAATTTTCAATAAAATCCTTCTTTTCTAAGCTTCAGACTAACATCATTCAAACTAAACAAGCTTTTGAATAACCAGCTCTTTTTCTAAACAGTTGGGAAGGGTCAGATTAAAGGTAGCTAGTAACTTTGGCTTAAAGTCTTTGCTAGAGACCAACAAAACTAATAATTTTCATTAAAATCCTTCTTTCCTAATCTTCAGACTAACATCAACCAAACTAAACAAGCCCTTGAATAACAAGTTCCTTTCTTGAACATCGATACTTCCTAAGCGTGTATTGTATCTGACTAACATCATTCAAACTAAACAAGCCTTTGAATAACCAGTTCTTTTTCTAAACAGTTGGGAAGAGTCAGATCAATGGTAGTTAGTGACTTTGGCTTAGAGTCTTTGCCAGAGAACAACAAATCTAACAATTTTCAATGAAATCCTTCTTTCCTAATCTTCAGACAAACATCAACCTAACTAAACAAGCCTTTGAATAACAAGTTCCTTTCTTGAACATCGATACTTCCTAGGCATGTATTGTATTTGACTAACATCATTCAAACACTATGCTAAACGAGATGTAGAATCAACGTACCCGGTAGTATATGGCTGATACATATGTACACATATGCATGGTTCTTGCCACACTAATTATTCTACACTCAAACATTACATTTATCTGCAACATTAAAACTTTACACTGCTTCCTAGCCCTGCACCCAAATACTGGTATTCTTATACCTCTGTTAGCATCAGTTTTTTACATTTCAAATGGACTTACTCTTCCTCTTTATTTTCAAGCTTGTTGAGATTAAAAGCTTCAAAGCCCGCAGCAGGGTCAAACTTTACAACTTCCGAGTACATTGGACCTGTAGTGGTGTTCTGGATCTGAACTTCAAGAAGAATATCATCCTGCGTGGTTTATTATGCAGTTCATTATTCACAAGCCATCAACTACGTACATAATTACGTGGCCTCATTCCCAGGTACTCTGAAAATACATAGTGTGGGGGATACAAGCTACTATGGGAACAGGGTTAGTGTACTTTATACAATTCTTGAGATGGTCTGTTAATGAAGCAGAGTGTTTGATCTTGTCTAGTAGTACATGTAGATCTACTGACAACCCTCAACAAGCAGATCAGTGATCAGCTACAGGTACTTTGTAACTATTCTGCACAGTCCCTGTGTCCATTGTTCAAGCTCTGGCTGGTTATAGAATTTCAGCTACCTGACAGACATAAATTCCCCTACACACGTAGAAGAACATTTTGCTAATGCTCTTATCACACCTCTGTACATACCTCTATGTTAAAAAACTTCGTCTTTACATCAAGTGGTTTAGCAACCTGTATTTGAAAGAGATACAAGACCATAATTTAGCACACTGTCAGCAATGGACTGAATACAGCTTACAATCAATGCCGAAGTTACACTCAAGGCTTTACTATTTACAGTAAAATGCTTACATTGAACTTGAAAAACTTGCGAAGGAAATGTTCTTCTCCTGCGGAGTGCACAGTGTAGGTGGAAGTACAGATGAGGCTGTAGTAATATATAACGTTGAGGAAATCAAGAGATTGGTACTTTAAAAACCGCTATATGAGAATTTTGAAAGGCGTGTTGCATGCGACTTCACAAACAAAAAGCATTTGAGGTCGTGCCTAGCACTGGAGGGACAGTGGAGATATCCTTTACAGGTGAATGTGACATAGATCTACGTCCAAATAACGTAAGTCACATATGAAGCTACATAACATACTTCTATGTTGATGTTCTCACCCACCCATTCCCTTCAATGCATATACACTCTCTCATTACCTACATAGACAGTTATGTGTATCCCTTATAGCTTCGAATCAAGGCTACGTATATCTCTTACCTGTGCTCTCCCAGTTCCTTTACTTCATGCGCTATGATTCGCTCTTAACGACTCCCCCTGGGTCCAGCTGGAAGGAGTCAATAGTTCCACCTGTACAATGTGAAGACGCAACTACTATACACACTACCAAGTTCAAGATAAGTGCTGCAGTGAGCAGTAACTATAGCAGCAATTAGCGATAGACATTTGTGACTTGTCCTGATAAGGAATATAAACGGAGCAGATCTGTATGGCCTTCAGACACAAAACTTCAGTACAGACTGAGTCAGCCATCTCCTATACCTATGCATTACATGCATAATTTGTCCTAATATTGCTAGGGTCGCAACTAAGCCTTCCCACACCGATATTTTATGGTCATGAAAAAAAAATGGCAATACGACACGACACTATGTAGCTTTAATTACTTGGTGACTGCAAGACCAGACAGAGATCATATACGTACATAGTTCTGTCTGTTACATGACATTTTGTACAGATGCTCACTCCATGGCTCTGCTGCAACCTACCTTAAAGATGGTTTCCTTCACCACCTCCTGGCTGTCGTTGTGCACGGTAACAAAGCCACTGAAATTTTCTCCCAGGTAGATCATCCTTGAACGGGGAGAGGGTAAGAAGGGTCAGCTTTCACAATCAGCAGCCAAAGGCAACTACATATACGTATATGTATATGCATGCACATGCTCCTGCAACTCACAGGCCGTAATCTCACAGCAATACTGCAGTTTCAGTTAGGAAGGGTCAGATAAATGGTAGCTAGTTACTTTGGCTTAAAGTCTTTGCTAGAGACAAAAAAACTAACAATTTTAAATAAAATCCTTCTTTCCTAATCTTCAGACTAACATCAACCAAACTAAACAAGCCTTAGAATAACCAGTTCCTTTCTTGAACATCGATACTTCCTAAACATGTATTGTATCAGACTAACATCATTAAAACTAATCAAGCCTTAGAATAACCAGTTCTTTTCCTAAACAGTTGGTAAGGGTCAGATCAATAATAGCTAGTTAATTTGGCTCAAAGTCTTTGCTAGAGACCAACAAAACTAACGATTTTCAATAAAATCCTTCTTTCCTAATCTTCAGATTAACATCAACCAAACTAAACAAGCCTTTGAATAAACAGTTCCTTTCTTGAACATCGATACTTCCTAAGCGTGTATTGTATCTGACCAAACTAAACAAGCCTTTGAATAGCCAGTTCTTTTCAAAAACAGATGGAAAGAGTCAGATCAATGGTAGCCAGTTATTTTGGCTGAAAGTCTTTGCCTGAGACCAACAAAACTAACAATTTTCAATAAAATCCTTCTTTCCTAATCTTCAGGCTAACATCAACAAAACTAAACAGGCCTTTGAATAACAAGCTCCTTTTTTAAACAGTTGGGAAGGGTCAGATAAATGGTAGCAAGTTACTTTGGCTTAAAGTCTTTGCTAGAGACCAACAAAACTAACAATATTCAATAAAATCCTTCTTTCCTAATCTTAAGACTAACATCAACCAAACTAAACAAGCTTTTGAATAACCAGTTCCTTTCTTGAACATTGATACTTCCTAAGCATGTATTGTATCTGACTAATATCATTCAAACAAAACAAGCTTTTGAATAACCAGCACTTTTTCAAAATAGTTCGTAAAGGTCAGATCAAAGGTAGCTAGTAACTTTGGCTTAATTAAAGTCATTGCAAGAGACCAACAAAACTAACAATTTTCAATAAAATCCTTCTTTCCTAATCTTCAGGCTAACATCAACAAAACTAAACAGCCCTTTGAATAACTAGTTCTTTTTCTAAACAGTTGGGAAAGGTCAGATAAATGGTAGCTAGTTACTTTGGCTTAAAGTCTTTGCTAGAGACCAACAAAACTAACAATTTTCAATAAAATCCTTCTTTCCTAATCTTCAGACTAATTACAATTCAAACTAAACAAACCTTTGAATAACCAGTTCTTTTCCAAAACAGTTAGGAAGGGTCAGATGAATGGTAGCTAGTGACTTTTGCTGAAAGTCTTTGCCTGAGACCAACAAAACTAACAATTTTCAATAAAATCCTTCTTTCCTAATCTTCAGACTAACATCAACCAAACTAAACAAGCCTTTGAATAACCAGTTCCTTTCTTGAATATTGATACTTCCTAAGCATGTATTGTATCTGACTAATATCATTCAAACAAAACAAGCCTTAGAATAACCAGCTCATTTTATAAATAGTTCGGAAGAGTCAGATCAATGGTAGCTAGTAACTTTGGATTAAAGTCTTTGCTAGAGACCAACAAAACTAACAATTTTCAATAAAATCCTTGTTTCCTAATCTTCAAACTAACATCAACCAAACTAAACAAGCCTTTGAATAACCAGTTCCTTTCTTGAACATCGACACTTCCTAAACATGTATTGTATCCGACTAACATCATTAAAACTAATCAAGCCTTTGAATAACCAGTTCCTTTCTTGAACAGCGATACTTCCTAAGCATGTATTGTATCTGACTAAATTCATTCAAACTAAACAAGCTTTTGAATAACCAGTTCTTTTCCTAAACAGTTGGGAAGGTTCAGATCAATGGTAGCCAGTTACTTTGGCTGAAAGTCTTTGCCTGAGACCAACAAACTAACAATTTTCAATAAAATCCTTCTTTCCTAATCTTCAGACTAACATCAACCAAACTAAACAAGCCTTTGAATAACCAGTTCCTTTCTTAAACATCGACACTTCCTAAACATGTATTATATTCGACTAACATCATTAAAACTAATCAAGCCTTTGAATAACCAGTTCTTTTCCTAAACAGTTGGGAAGGGTCAGATCAATGGTAGCTAGTTACTTTGGCTCAAAGTCTTTGCTAGAGACCAACAAAACTAACGATTTTCTATAAAATACTTCTTTCATAATCTGCAGACTAACATCAGGCAAACTAAACAAGCCTTTGAATAACCAGTTATTTTCTTGAAGATCGATACTTCCTAAGCGTGTATTGTATCTGACAAACATCATTCAAACTAAACAGGCCTTTGAATAACCAGTTCATTTTCTAAACAGTTGGGAAGGGTCAGATAAATGGTAGCTAGTTACTTTGGCTTAAAGTCTTTGCTAGAGACCAACAAAACTAACAATTTTCAATAAAATCCTTCTTTCCAAATCTTCAGACTAACATCATCCAAACTAAACAAGCCTTAGAATAACCAGTTCTTTTCCTAAACAGTTAGGAAGGGTCAGATGAATGGTAGCTAGTTACTTTGGCTGAAAGTCTTTGCCTGAGACCAACAAAACTAACAATTTTCAATAAAATCCTCCTTTCCTAATCTTAAGACTAACATCAACCAAACTAAACAAGCCTTTGAATAACCAGTTCCTTTCTTGAACATCGACACTTCTAAAACATGTATTGTATTCGACTAATATCATTAAAACTTATCAAGCCTTTGAATAACCAGTTCTTTTCCTAAACAGCTGGGAAGGGTCATATCAATGGTAGCTAGTTACTTTGGCTTAAAGTCTTTGCTAGAGACCAACAAAACTAAAGATTTTCAATCAAATACTTCTTTCCTTATCTGCAGACTAACATCAAGCAAACTAAACAAGCCTTTGAATAACCAGTTCCTTTCTTGAACATCGAAACTTCCTAAGCGTGTATTGTATCTGACAAACATCATTCAAACTAAACAGGCCTTTGAATAACCAGTTCATTTTCTAAGCAGTTGGGAAGGGTCAGATCAATGGTAGCCAGTTACATTGGCTGAAAGTCTTTGCCTGAGACCAACAAAACTAACAATTTTCAATAAAATCCTTCTTTCCTAATCTTCAGGCTAACATCAACAAAGCTAAACAGGCCTTTAAATAACCAGCTCTTTTTCTAAACAGTTGGGAAGGGTCAGATAAATGGTAGCAAGTTACTTTGGTTTAAAGTCTTTGCTAGAGAAAAAAAAACTAACAATTTTAAATAAAATCCTTCTTTCCTAATCTGCAAACTAACATCAACCAAACTAAACAAGCCTTTAAATAACCAGTTCCTTTCTTGAACATTGATACTTCCTAAGCATGTATTGAATCTGACTAATATCATTCAAACAAAACAAGCCTTTAAATAACCAGCTCATTTTCTCAATAGTTCGGAAGGGTCAGATAAATGGTAGCTAGTAACTTTGGCTTAAAGTCTTTGCTAGAGACCAACAAAACTAACAATTTTCAAAACAATCCTTCTTTCCTAATCTTCAGGCTAACATCAACAAAACTAAATAGGCCTTTGAATAACCAGTTCTTTTTCTAAACAGTTGGAAAGGGTCAGATAAATGGTAGTAGTTATTTTGGCTTAAAGTCTTTGCTAGAGACCAACAAAACTAACAATTTTCAATAAAATCCTTCTTTCAAAATCTTAAGACTAACATCAACAAAACTAAACAAGCCTTTGAATAACCAGTTCCTTTCTTGAACATCGACACTTCCTAAACATGTATTGTATCCGACTAACATCATTAAAACTAATCAAGCCTTTGAATAACCAGTTCTTTTCCTAAACAGTTGGGAAGGGTCAGATCAATGGTAGCTAGTTACTTTGGCTCAAATTCTTTGCTAGAGACAAACAAAACTAACGATTTTTTATAAAATACTTCTTTCCTAATCTGCAGACTAACATCAAGCAAACTAAATAAGCATTTGAATAACCAGTTCCTTTCTTGAACATTGATACTTCCTAAGCATGTATTGTATCTGACTAACATCATTCAAAGTAAACAAGCCTTTGAATAACAAGTTCTTTTCCTAAATAGTTGGGAAGGGTCAGATCAATGGTAGCCATTTACTTTGGCTGAAAGTATTAGCCTGAGACCAAAAAAACTAACAATTTTCAATAAAATCCTTCTTTCCTAATCTTCAGACTAACATCAACCAAACTAAACAAGCCTTTGAATAACCAGTTCCTTTCTTGAACATTGATACTTCCTAAGCATGTATTGTATCTGACTAATATCATTCAAACAAAACAAGCCTTTGAATAACCAGCTCTTTTTCTAAATAGTTGGGAAGGATCAGATCAATGGTAGCCAGTTACTTTGGCTTAAAGTCTTTGCAAGAGACAAAAAAAACTAACAATTATCAATAAAATCTTTCTTTCTTAATCTTCAGGCTAAAATCAACGAAACTAAACAGGCCTTTGAATAACCAGTTCTTTTTCTAAACAGTTGGGAAGGGTCAGATAAATGGTAGATAGTTACTTTGGCTTAAAGTCTTTGCTAGAGATCAACAAAACTAACAATTTTCAATAAAATCCTTCTTTCCTAATCTTCAGACTAACATCATTCAAACTAAACAAGCCTTTGAATAACCAGTTCTTTTCCTAAACAATTAGGAAGGGTCATATCAATGGTAGCTAGTTTCTTTGGCTGAAAGTCTTTGCCTGAGACCAACAAAACTAACAATTTTCAAAAAAATCCTTCTTTCCTATTCTTCAGACTAACATCAACCAAACTAAACAAGCCTTTGAATAACCAGTTCCTTTCTTGAACATCGATACTTCCTAAGCATGTATTGTATCTGACTAACATCATTCAAAGTAAACAAGCCTTTGAATAACAAGTTCTTTTCCTAAATAGTTGGGAAGGGTCAGATCAATGGTAGCCATTTACTTTGGCTGAAAGTATTAGCCTGAGACCAAAAAAACTAACAATTTTCAATAAAATCCTTCTTTCCTAATCTTCAGACTAACATCAACCAAACTAAACAAGCCTTTGAATAACCAGTTCCTTACTTGAACATTGATACTTCCTAAGCATGTATTGTATCTGACTAATATCATTCAAACAAAACAAGCCTTTGAATAATCAGCTCTTTTTCTAAATAGTTGGGAAGGATAAGATCAATGGTAGCCAGTTACTTTGGCTTAAAGTCTTTGCAAGAGACAAAAAAAACCTAACAATTATCAATAAAATCCTTCTTTCTTAATCTTCAGGCTAAAATCAACGAAACTAAACAGGCCTTTGAATAACCAGTTCTTTTTCTAAACAGTTGGGATGGGTCAGATAAATGGTAGCTAGTTACTTTGGCTTAAAGTCTTTGCTAGAGACCAACAAAACTAACAATTTTCAATAAAATCCTTCTTTCCTAATCTTCAAACTAACATCATTCAAACTAAAAAAGCCTTAGAATAACCAGTTCTTTTCCTAAACAATTAGGAAGGGTCATATCAATGGTAGCTAGTTTCTTTGGCTGAAAGTCTTTGCCTGAGACCAACAAAACTAACAATTTTCAATAAAATCCTTCTTTCCTAATCTTCAGACTAACATCAACCAAACTAAACAAGCCTTTGAATAACCAGTTCCTTTCTTGAACATCGACACTTCTTAAACATGTATTGTATTCGACTAACATCATTAAAACTAATCAAGCCTTCGAATAACCAGTTCTTTTCCTAAAAAGCTGAGAAGGGTCAGATCAATGGTAGCTAGTTACTTTGGCTCAAAGTCTTTGCTAGAGACCAACAAAACTAAAGATTTTCTATAAAAAACTTCTTTCCTTATCTGCAGACTAACATCAAGCAAACTAAAAAAGCCTTTGAATAACCAGTTCCTTTCTTGAACATCGATACTTCCTAAGCATGTATTGTATCTGACTAACATCATTCAAACTAAACAAGCCTTTGAATAACAAGTTTTTTTCCTAAACAGTTGGGAAGGGTCAGATCAATGGTAGCCAGTTACTTTGGCTGAAAGTCTTTGCCTGAGAACAACAAAAACTAACAATTTTCAATAAAATCCTTCTTTCCTAATCTTCAGACTAACATCAACCAAACTAAACAAGCTTTTGAATAACCAGTTCCTTTCTTGAACATCGATACTTCCTAAGCGTGTATTGTATCTGACTAACATCATTCAAACTAAACAAGCCTTTGAATAACCAGTTCTTTTCCAAAACAGTTGTTAAAGGTCAGATCAATGGTAGCCAGTTACTTTGGCTGAAAGTCTTTACCTAAGACCAACAAAACTAACAATTTTAGATAAAATCCTTCTTTCCTAATTTTCAGGCTAACATCAACAAAACTAAACAGGCCTTTGAATAACCAGCTCTTTTTCAAAACAGTTGGGAAGGGTCAGATAAATGGTAGCAAGTTACTTTGGCTTAAAGTCTCTGCTAGAAACAAAAAAACTAACAATTTTAAATAAAATCCTTCTTTCCTAATCTTCAGACTAACATCAACAAAACTAAACAAGCCTTTGAATAACCAGTTCCTTTCTTGAACATTGATACTTCTTAAGCATGTATTGTATCTGACTAATATCATTCAAACAAAACAAGCCTTTGAATAACCAGCTTATTTTCTAAATAGTTCAAGAGGGTCAGATCAATGGTAGCTAGTAACTTTGGCTTAAAGTCTTTGCTAGAGACCTACAAAACTAACAATTTTCAATAAAATCCTTCTTTCCTAATCTTCAGGCTAACATCAACAAAACTAAACAGGCCTTTGAATAACCAGTTCTTTTCTAAACAGTTAGGAAGGGTCAGAAAAATGGTAGCTAGTTACTTTGGCTTAAAGTTTTTGCTAGAGACCAACAAAACTAACAATTTTCAATAAAATCCTTCTTTCCTAATCTTCAGACTATCATCATTCAAACTAAACAAGCCTTTGAATAACCAGTTTTTTTTTCTAAACAGTTGGGAAGGGTCAGATAAATGGTAGCTAGTTACTTTGGCTTAAAGTCTTTGCAAGAGACCAACAAAACTAACAATTATCAATAAAATCCTTCTTTCCTAATCTTCAGCCTAAAATCAACAAAAATAAACAGGCCTTTGAATAACCAGTTCTTTTTCTAAACAGTTCGGAAGGGTCAGATAAATGGTAGCTAGTTACTTTGGCTTAAAGTCTTTGCTAGAGACCAACAAAATTAACAATTTTCAATAAAATCCTTCTTTCCTAATCTTCAGACTAACATCATTCAAACTAAACAAGCCTTTGAATAACCAGTTTTTTTTCTAAACAGTTGGGAAGGGTCAGATAAATGGTAGCTAGTTACTTTGGCTTAAAGTCTTTGCAAGAGACCAACAAAACTAACAATTATCAATAAAATCCTTCTTTCCTAATCTTCAGCCTAAAATCAACAAAAATAAATAGGCCTTTGAATAACCAGTTCTTTTTTTAAACAGTTCGGAAGGGTCAGATAAATGGTAGCTAGTTACTTTGGCTTAAAGTCTTTGCTAGAGACCAACAAAATTAACAATTTTAAATAAAATCCTTCTTTCCTAATCTTAAGACTAACATCATTCAAACTAAACAAGCCTTTGAATAACCAGTTCTTTTCCTAAACAGTTGGGAAGGGTCAGATCAACGGCAGCTAGTTATATTGGCTTAAAGTCTTTGCTAGAGACCATCAAAACTAACAATTTTCAATAAAATCCTTCTTACCTATTCTTCAGGCTAACATCAACAAAACTAAACAAGCCTTTGAATAACCAGTTCTTTTCCTAAACAGTTGGGAAGGGTCAGATCAATGGTAGCTAGTTACTTTGGCTTAAAGTCTTTGCTAGAGACCAACAAAACTAACAATTTTCAATAAAATCCTTCTTTCCTAATCTTCAGACTAACGTCATTCAAACTAAACAAGGTTTTGAATAACCAGCTCTTTTTCCAAACAGTTGGGAAGGGTCAGATCAAATGTATCTAGTAACTTTGATTTAAAGTCTTTGCTAGAGACAAACAAAACTAATAATTTTCATTAAAATCCTTCTTTCCTAATCTTCAGACTAACATCAACCAAACTAAACAAGCCCTAGAATAACAAGTTCCTTTCTTGAACATCGATACTTCCTAAGCATGTATTGTATCTGACTAACATCATTCAAACTAAACAAGATTTTGAATAACCAGTTCTTTTTCTAAACATTTGGGAAGGGTAGGATCAATGGTAGCTAGTGACTTTGGCTTAAAGTCTTTGGTAGAGACAAACAAAACTAACAATTTTCAATGAAATACTTCTTTCCTAATCTGCAGACTAACATCAAGTAAACTAAACAAGCCTTTGAATAACCAGTTCCTTTCTTGAACATCGATACTTCCTAAGCATGTATTGTATCTGACTAACATCATTCAAACTAAACAAGCCTTTAGTTGTTTTCCTAAACAGTTGGGAAGGGTCTGATCAATGGTAGCCAGTTACTTTGGCTGAAAGTCTTTGCTTGAGACCAACAAAACTAACAATTTTAAATAAAATCCTTCTTTCCTAATCTTCAGACTAACATCAACCAAACTAAACAAGCCTTTGAATAACCAGTTCCTTTCTTGAACATTGATACTTCCTAAGCATGTATTGTATCTGACTAGTATCATTCAAACAAAACAAGCCTTTGAATAACCAGCACTTTTTCTAAATAGTTCGAAAAGGTCACATCAATGGTAGCTAGTAACTTTGGCTTAATTAAAGTCATTGCAAGAGACCAACAAAACTAACAATTTTCAATAAATCCTTCTTTCCTAATCTTCAGGCTAACATCAACAAAACTAAACAGGCCTTTGAATAACCAGTTCTTTTCTAAACAGTTGGGAAGGGTCAGATAAATGGTAGCTAGTTACTTTGGCTTAAAGTCTTTGCTAGAGACCAACAAAACTAACAATTTTCAATAAAATCCTTCTTTCCTAAACTTCAGACTAACATCATTAAAATTTAACAAGCCTTTGAATAACCAGTTCTTTTCCTAAACAGTTGGGAAGGGTCAGATCAATGGTAGCTAGTTACTTTGGCTGAAAGTCTTTGTCTGAGACCAACAAAACTAAAAATTTTAAATAAAATACTTCTTTCCTAATCTTCAGACTAACATCGTTCAAACTAAACAAGCCTTTGAATAACCAGTTCTTATCCTAAACAGTTAGGAAGGGTCAGATCAATGGTAGTTAGTTACTTTTGCTGAAAGTCTTTGCCTGAGACCAACAAAACTAACAATTTTCAATAAAATTCTTCTTTCTTAATCTTCAGATTAACATCAAACAAACTAAACAAGCCTTTGAATAACCAGTTCCTTTCTTGAACATCGACACTTCCTAAACATGTATTGTATCCGACTAACATCATTCAAACAAAACAAGCCTTTGAATAACAAGTTCTTTTCCTAAACAGTTGGGAAGGGTGAGATCAATGGTAGCCAGTTACTTTGGCTGAAAGTCTTTGCATGAGAACAACAAAAACTAACAATTTTCAATAAAATCCTTCTTTCCTAATCTTCAGACTAACATCAACCAAACTAAACAAGCCTTTGAATAACCAGTTCCTTTCTTGAACATCGATACTTCCTAAGCGTGTATTGTATCTGACTAACATCATTCAAACTAAACAAGCCTTTGAATAACCAGTTCTTTTCCAAAACAGTTGTTAAGGGTCAGATCAATGGTAGCCAGTTACTTTGGCTGAAAGTCTTTGCCTGAGACCAACAAAACTAACAATTTTAGATAAAATCCTTCTTTCCTAATTTTTAGGCTAACATAAACAAAACTAAACAGGCCTTTGAATAACCAGCTCTTTTTCTAAACAGTTGGGAAGGGTCAGATAAATGGTAGCAAGTTACTTTGGCTTAAAGTCTTTGCATGAAACAAAAAAACTAACAATTTAAAATAAAATCCTTCTTTCCTAATCTTCAGACTAACATCAACCAAACTAAACAAGCCTTTGAATAACCAGTTCCTTTCTTGAACATTGATACTTCTTAAGCATGTATTGTATCTGACTAATATCATTCAAACAAAACAAGCCTTTGAATAACCAGCTTATTTTCTAAATAGTTCGGAAGGGTCAGATCAATGGTAGCTAGTAACTTTGGATTAAAGTTTTTACTAGAGACCAACAAAACTAACAATTTTCAATAAAATCCTTCTTTCCTAATCTTCAGACTAACATCAACAAAACTAAACAGGCCTTTGAATAACCAGTTCTTTTCTAAACAGTTAGGAAGGGTCAGAAAAATGGTAGCTAGTTACTTTGGCTTAAAGTTTTTGCTAGAGACCAACAAAACTAACAATTTTCAATAAAATCCTTCTTTCTTAATCTTAAGACTAACATCATTCAAACTAAACAAGCCTTTGAATAACCAGTTTTTTTTTCTAACTTTGAATAACCAGTTTTTTTTTCTAAACAGTTGGGAAGGGTCAGATAAATGGTAGCTAGTTACTTTGGCTTAAAGTCCTTGCAAGAGACCAACAAAACTAACAATTATCAATAAAATCCTTCTTTCCTAATCTTCAGCCTAAAATCAACAAAAATAAACAGGCCTTTGAATAACCAGTTCTTTTTCTAAACAGTTGGGAAGGGTCAGATCAATGGCAGCTAGTTATATTGGCTTAAAGTCTTTGCTAGAGACCATCAAAACTAACAATTTTCAATAAAATCCTTCTTACCTATTCTTCAGGCTAACATCAACAAAACTAAACAAGCCTTTGAATAACCAGTTCTTTTCCTAAACAGTTGGGAAGGGTCCGATCAATGGTAGCTAGTTACTTTGGCTTAAAGTCTTTGCTAGAGACCAACAAAACTAACAATTTTCAATAAAATCCTTCTTTCCTAATCTTCAGACTAACATCATTCAAACTAAACAAGGTTTTGAATAACCAGCTCTTTTTCTAAACAGTTGGGAAGGGTCAGATCAAATGTAGCTAGTAACTTTGGCTTAAAGTCTTTGCTAGAGACAAAAAAAACTAATAATTTTCATTAAAATCCTTCTTTCCTAATCTTCAGACTAACTTCAACCAAACTAAACAAGCCCTAGAATAACAAGTTCCTTTCTTGAACATCGATACTTCCTAAGCATGTATTGTATCTGACTAACATCATTCAAACTAAACAAGATTTTGAATAACCAGTTCTTTTTCTAAACATTTGGGAAGGGTAGGATCAATGGTAGCTCGTGACTTTGGCTTAAAGTCTTTGCTAGAGACCAACAAAACTAACAATTTTCAATGAAATCCTTCTTTCCTAATCTTCAGGCTAACATCAACCAAACTAAACAAGCCTTTGATTAAAGTTCCTTTCTTGAACATCGATACTTCCTAAGCATGTATTGTGTCTGACTAACATCATTCAAACTAAACAAGCCTTTGAATAACCAGTTGTTTTCCTAAACAGTTGGGAAGGGTCAGATCAATGGTAGCCAGTTACTTTGGCTGAAAGTCTTTGCCTGAGACCAACAATACTAACAATTTTAAATAAAATCCTTCTTTCCTAATCTTCAGACTAACATCAACCAAACTAAACAAGCCTTTGAATAACCAGTTCCTTTCTTGAATATTGATACTTCCTAAGCATGTATTGTATCTGACTAATATCATTCAAACAAAACAAGCCTTTGAATAACCAGCTCTTTTTCTAAACAGTTGGGAAGGGTCAGATAAATGGTAGCAAGTTACTTTGGCTTAAAGTCTTTGCTAGAGACCAACAAAACTAACAATTTTCAATAAAATCCTCCTTTCCTAATCTTCAGACAAACATCAACCAAACTAAACAAGCCTTTGAATAACCAGTTTTTTTTTCTAACTTTGAATAACCAGTTCTTTTCTAAACAGTTGGGAAGGGTCAGATAAATGGCAGCTAGTTATATTGGCTTAAAGTCTTTGCTAGAGACCATCAAAACTAACAATTTTCAATAAAATCCTTCTTACCTATTCTTCAGGCTAACATCAACAAAACTAAACAAGCCTTTGAATAACCAGTTCTTTTCCTAAACAGTTGGGAAGGGTCCGATCAATGGTAGCTAGTTACTTTGGCTTAAAGTCTTTGCTAGAGACCAACAAAACTAACAATTTTCAATAAAATCCTTCTTTCCTAATCTTCAGACTAACATCATTCAAACTAAACAAGGTTTTGAATAACCAGCTCTTTTTCTAAACAGTTGGGAAGGGTCAGATCAAATGTAGCTAGTAACTTTGGCTTAAAGTCTTTGCTAGAGACAAAAAAAACTAATAATTTTCATTAAAATCCTTCTTTCCTAATCTTCAGACTAACTTCAACCAAACTAAACAAGCCCTAGAATAACAAGTTCCTTTCTTGAACATCGATACTTCCTAAGCATGTATTGTATCTGACTAACATCATTCAAACTAAACAAGATTTTGAAAAACCAGTTCTTTTTCTAAACATTTGGGAAGGGTAGGATCAATGGTAGCTAGTGACTTTGGCTTAAAGTCTTTGCTAGAGACCAACAAAACTAACAATTTTCAATGAAATCCTTCTTTCCTATTCTTCAGGCTAACATCAACTGAACTAAACAAGCCTTTGAATAACCAGCTCTTTTTCTAAACAGTTGGGAAGGGTCAGATAAATGGTAACAAGTTACTTTGGCTAAAAGTCTTTGCTAGAGACCAACAAAACAAACAATTTTCAATAAAATCCTCCTTTCCTAATCTTCAGACTAACATCAACCAAACTAAACAAGCCTTTGAATAACCAGTTCCTTTCTTGAACATTGATACTTCCTAAGCATGTATTGTATCTGACTAATATCATTCAAACAAAACAAGCCTTTGAATAACCAGCACTTTTTCTAAATAGTTCGGAAAGGTCACATCAATGGTAGCTAGTAACTTTGGCTTAATTAAAGTCATTGCAAGAGACCAACAAAACTAACAATTTTAAATAAATCCTTCTTTCCTAATCTTCAGGCTAACATCAACAAAACTAAACAGGCCTTTGAATAACCAGTTCTTTTCTAAACAGTTGGGAAGGGTCAGATAAATGGTAGCTAGTTACTTTGGCTTAAAGTCTTTGCTAGACACCAACAAAACTAACAATTTTCAATAAAATCCTTCTTTCCTAATCTTCAGCCTAAAATCAACAAAAATAAACAGGCCTTTGAATAACCAGTTCTTTTTCTAAACAGTTCGGAAGGGTCAGATAAATGGTAGCTAGTTACTTTGGCTTAAAGTCTTTGCTAGAGACCAACAAAATTAACAATTTTAAATAAAATCCTTCTTTCCTAACCTTAAGACTAACATCATTCAAACAAAACAAGCCTTTGAATAACCAGTTCTTTTCCTAAACAGTTGGGAAGGGACAGATCAATGGCAGCTAGTTATATTGGCTTAAAGTCTTTGCTAGAGACCATCAAAACTAACAATTTTCAATAAAATCCTTCTTACCTATTCTTCAGGCTAACATCAACAAAACTAAACAAGCCTTTGAATAACCAGTTCTTTTCCTAAACAGTTGGGAAGGGTCCGATCAATGGTAGCTAGTTACTTTGGCTTAAAGTCTTTGCTAGAGACCAACAAAACTAACAATTTTCAATAAAATCCTTATTTCCTAATCTTCAGACTAACATCATTCAGTCTAAACAAGGTTTTGAATAACCAGCTCTTTTTCTAAACAGTTGGGAAGGGTCAGATCAAATGTAGCTAATAACTTTGGATTAAAGTCTTTGCTAGAGACAAAAAAAAATTATAATTTTCATTAAAATCCTTCTTTCCTAATCTTCAGACTAACTTCAACCAAACTAAACAAGCCCTAGAATAACAAGTTCCTTTCTTGAACATTGATACTTCCTAAGCATGTATTGTATCTGACTAACATCATTCAAACTAAACAAGATTTTGAAAAACCAGTTCTTTTTCTAAACATTTGGGAAGGGTAGGATCAATGGTAGCTAGTTACTTTGGCTTAAAGTCTTTGCTAGAGACCAACAAAACTAACAATTTTCAATGAAATCCTTCTTTCCTATTCTTCAGGCTAACATCAACCGAACTAAACAAGCCTTTGATTAACAAGTTCCTTTCTTGAACATCGATACTTCCTAATCATGTATTGTGTCTGACTAACATCATTCAAACTAAACAAGCCTTTGAATAACCAGTTGTTTTCCTAAACAGTTGGGAAGGGTCAGATCAATGGTAGCCAGTTACTTTGGCTGAAAGTCTTTGCCTGAGACCAACAATACTAACAATTTTAAATAAAATCCTTCTTTCCTAATCTTCAGACTAACATCAACCAAACTAAACAAGCCTTTGAATAACCAGTTCCTTTCTTGAATATTGATACTTCCTAAGCATGTATTGTATCTGACTAATATCATTCAAACAAAACAAGCCTTTGAATAACCAGCTCTTTTTCTAAACAGTTAGGAAGGGTCAGATAAATGGTAGCAAGTTACTTTGGCTTAAAGTCTTTGCTAGAGACCAACAAAACTAACAATTTTCAATAAAATCCTCCTTTCCTAATCTTCAGACAAACATCAACCAAACTAAACAAGCCTTTGAATAACCAGTTCCTTTCTTGAACATTGATACTTCTTAAGCATGTATTGTATCTGACTAATATCATTCAAACAAAACAAGCCTTTGAATAACCAGCTCATTTTCTAAATAGTTCGGAAGGGTCTGATCAATGGTAGCTAGTAACTTTGGCTTAAAGTCTTTGCTAGAGACCTACAAAACTAACAATTTTCAATAAAATCCTTCTTTCCAAATCTTCAGGCTAACATCTACAAAACTAAACAGGCCTTTGAATAACCAGTTCTTTTCTAAACAGTTGGGAAGGGTCAGAAAAATGGTAGCTAGTTACTTTGGCGTAAAGTTTTTGCTAGAGACCAACAAAACTAACAATTTTCAATAAAATCCTTCTTTCCTAATCTTCAGACTAACATCATTCAAACTAAACAAGCCTTTGAATAACCAGTTTTTTTTTTAAACAGTTGGGAAGGGTCAGATAAATGGTAGATAGTTACTTTGGCTTAAAGTCTTTGCAAGAGACCAACAAAACTAACAATTATCAATAAAATCCTTCTTTCCTAATCTTCAGCCTAAAATCAACAAAAATAAACAGGCCTTTGAATAACCATTTCTTTTTCTAAACAGTTCGGAAAGGTGAGATAAATGGTAGCTAGTTACTTTGGCTTAAAGTCTTTGCTAGAGACCAACAAAATTAACAATTTTCAATAAAATCCTTCTTTCCTAATCTTAAGACTAACATCATTCAAACTAAACAAGCCTTTGAATAACCAGTTCTTTTCTTAAACAGTTGGGAAGGGTCAGATCAATGGCAGCTAGTTATATTGGCTAAAAGTCTTTGCTAGAGACCATCAAAACTAACAATTTTCAATAAAATCCTTCTTACCTATTCTTCAGGCTAACATCAACAAAACTAAACAAGCCTTTGAATAACCAGTTCTTTTCCTAAACAGTTGGGAAGGGTCAGATCAATGGTAGCTAGTTACTTTAGCTTAAAGTCTTTGCTAGAGACCAACAAAACTAACAATTTTCAATAAAATCCTTCTTTCCTAATCTTCAGACTAACGTCATTCAAACTAAACAAGGTTTTGAATAACCAGCTCTTTTTCTAAACAGTTGGGAAGGGTCAGATCAAATGTAGCTAGTAACTTTGGCTTAAAGTCTTTGCTAGAGACAAACAAACAAAACTAATAATGAAATACTTCTTTCCTAATCTGCAGACTAACATCAAGCAAACTAAACAAGCCTTAGAATAACCAGTTCCTTTCTTGAACATCGATACTTCCTAAGCATGTATTGTATCTGACTAACATCATTCAAACTAAACAAGCCTTTAGTTGTTTTCCTAAACAGTTGGGAAGGGTCAGATCAATGGTAGCCAGTTACTTTGGCTGAAAGTCTTTGCCTGAGACCAAAAATACTAACAATTTTAAATAAAATCCTTTATTCCTAATCTTCAGACTAACATCAACCAAACTAAACAAGCCTTTGAATAACCAGTTCCTTTCTTGAATATTGATACTTCCTAAGCATGTATTGTATCTGACTAATATCATTCAAACAAAACAAGCCTTTGAATAACCAGCTCTTTTTCTAAACAGTTGGGAAGGGTCAGATAAATGGTAGCAAGTTACTTTGGCTAAAAGTCTTTGCTAGAGACCAACAAAACTAACAATTTTCAATAAAATCCTTCTTTCCTAAACTTCAGACTAACATCATTCAAACTAAACTAGCCTTTGAATAACCAGTTCTTTTCCTAAACAGTTAGGAAGGGTCAGATCAATGGTAGCTAGTTACTTTTGCTGAAAGTCTTTGCCTGAGACCAACAAAACTAACAATTTTCTATAAAATCCTTCTTTCCTAATCTTCAGACTAACATCATTCAAACTAAACAAGCCTTTGAATAACCAGTTCTTTTCCAAAACAGTTGTTAAGGGTCAGATCAATGGTAGCCAGTTACTTTGGCTGAAAGTCTTTGCCTTAGCCCAACAAAACTAACAATTTTCAATAAAATCCTTCTTTCCTAATCTTCAGACTAACATCATTCAAAGTAAACAAGCCTTCTTTGAATAACCAGTTCTTTTCCTAAACAGTTAGGAAGGGTCAGATCAATGGTAACTAGTTACTTTGGCTGAAAGTCTTTGCCTGAGACCAACAAAACTAACAATTTTCTATAAAATACTTCTTTCCTAATATGCAGACTAACATCAAACAAACTAAACAAGCCTTTGAATAACCAGTTCCTTTATTGAACATCGATACTTCCTAAGCATGTATTGTATCTGACTAACATCATTCAAACTAAACAAGCCTTTGAATAACCAGTTGTTTTCCTAAACAGTTGGGAAGGGTCAGATCAATGGTAGCAAGTTACTTTGGCTTAAAGTCTTTGCTAGAGACAAAAAAAACTAACAATTTTCAATAAAATCCTCCTTTCCTAATCTTCAGACTAACTTCAACCAAACTAAACAAGCCTTTGAATAACCAGTTCCTTTCTTGAACATTGATACTTCCTAAGCATGTATTGTATCTGACTAATATCATTCAAACAAAACAAGCCTTTGAATAACCAGCTTATTTTCTAATTAGTTCGGAAGGGTCAGATCAATGGTAACTAGTAACTTTGGCTTAAAGTCTTTGCTAGAGACCAACAAAACTAACAATTTTCAATGAAATTCTTCTTTCCTAATCTTCAGGCTAACATCAACAAGACTTAACAGGCCTTTGAATAACCAGTTCTTTTCTAAACAGTTAGGAAGGGTCAGAAAAATGGTAGCTAGTTACTTTGGCTCAAAGTTTTTGTTAGAGACCAACAAAACTAACAATTTTCAATAAAATCCTTCTTTCCTAATCTTCAGACTAACATCATTCAAACTAAACAAGCCTTTGAATAAGCAGTTCTTTTTCTAAACAGTTGGGAAGGGTCAGATAAATGGTAGCTAGTTACTTTGGCTTAAAGTCTTTGCTAGAGACCAACAAAACTAACAATTTTAAATAAAATCCTTCTTTCCTAATCTTCAGACTAACATCAACCAAACTAAAAAAGCCCTTGAATAACAAGTTCCTTTCTTGAACATCGATACTTCCTAAGCGTGTATTGTATCTGACTAACATCATTCAAACTAAACAAGCCTTTGAATAACCAGTTCTTTTTCTAAACAGTTGGGAAGGGTCAGATCAATGGTAGCTAGTGACTTTGGCTTAAAGTCTTTGCCAGAGACCAACAAATCTAACAATTTTCAATGAAATCCTTCTTTCCTAATCTTCAGACTAACATCAACTAAACTAAACAAGCCTTTGAATAACCAGTTCCTTTCTTGAACATCGATACTTCCTAAACATGTATTGTATCCGACTAACATCATTCAAACTAAACAACCTATTAAATCTTACACCAATTTCTTTCCTAGACACTTGGGAAGGGTCAGATCAATGGTAGCTACTTAGTTTAGCTGAAAGTCTTTGCCTGAGACCAATTAAACTGATAATTTTCAGTCAAATCCCTTACTTCCTAAGTATGTATTGTATCTGACTAACATCATTCAAACTAAACAAGCTATTGAATGTTAAACCAGTTCTCTACGTAAACAGTTAGGAAGGGTAAGATCAATGGTAGCTAGTTGTTTTGACTGAAAGTTTTCTGAGACCAATAAAGCTAAAATTGTACCAATTATTAGTAAAAACCCTTACTTTCAAAGCATATATGTATTGTATCTGACAAACATCATTTAAACTAAACAAATGATTGAATCTTAAACCAGTTCCTTTCCAAGACAGTTCGGAAGGGTCAGACAAATGGTAGCTAGTTACCTTGGCTTAAAGTCTTTGCCAGAGACAAACAAAATTAACAATTTTTGTATAAAATCCTTCTTTCCTTATTTTCAGACTAACATCAACCAAAATAAACAAGCTTTTGAATAACCAGTTCCTTTCTTGAACATCGATACTTCCTAAGCATGTATTGTATCTGACTAACATCATTCAAACTAAACAAGCCTTTGAATAACAAGTTCTTTTCCTAAACAGTTGGGAAGGGTCAGATCAATGGTAGCCAGTTACTTTGGCTGAAAGTCTTTGCCTGAGACCAACAAAACTAACAATTTTCGATAAAATCCTTCTTTTCTAATCTTAAGGCTAACATCAACAAAACTAAACAGGCCTTTGAATAACCAGCTCTTTTTCTAAACAGTTGGGAAGGGTCAGATCAATGGTAGCCAGTTACTTTGGCTGAAAGTCTTTGCCTGAGACCAACAAAACTAACAATTTTAAATAAAATCCTTCTTTCCTAATCTTCAGACTAACATCAACCATACTAAACAAGCCTTTGAATAACCAGTTCCTTTCTTGAACATCGATACTTCCTAAGCATGTATTGTATCTGACTAATATCATTCAAACAAAACAAGCCTTTGAATAACCAGCTTTTTTTCTAAACAATTGGGAAGGGTCAGATAAATGGTAGACAGTTACTTTGGCTTAAAGTCTTTGCTAGAGACCAACAAAACTAACAATTTTCAATAAAATCCTCCTTTCCTAATCTTCAGACTAACATCAACCAAACTAAACAAGCCTTTGAATAACCAGTTCCTTTCTTGAACATTGATACTTCCTAAGCATGTATTGTATCTGACTAATATCATTCAAACAAAACAAGCCTTTGAATAACCAGTTACAAAGTAACTGTCTACCTTTGAATAACCAGTTCTTTTTCTAAACAGTTGGGAAGGGTCAGATCAATGGTAGCCAGTTACTTTGGCTGAAAGTCTTTGCCTGAGACCAACAAAACTAACAGTTTTAAATAAAATTCTTCTTTCCTAATCTTCAGACTAACATCATTCTAACCAAACAAGCCTTTGAATAACCAGTTCTTTTCCTAAACAGTTAGGAAGGGTCAGATCAATGGTAGCTAGTTACTTTTGCTTAAAGTCTTTGCCTGAGACCAACAAAACTAACAATTTTAAATAAAATTCTTCTTTCCTAATCTTAAGACTAACATCAACCAAACTAAACAAGCCTTTGAATAACCAGTTCCTTTCTTGAACTTAGACACTTCCTAAACATGTATTGTATCCGACTAACATCATTAAAACTAATCAAGCCTTTGAATAACAGGTTCTTTTTCTAAACAGTTGGGAAGGGTCAGATCAATGGTAGCTAGTTACTTCGGCTTAAAGTCATTGCTAGAGACCAACAAAACTAACAATTTTCAATAAAATCCTTCTTTCCTAATCTTAAGACTAACATCAATCAAACTAAACAAGCCTTTGAATAACCAGTTCCTTTCTTGAACATCGATACTTTCTAAACATGTATTGTATCCGACTAACATCATTAAAACTAATCAAGCCTTTGAATAACCAGTTCTTTTCCTAAACAGTTGGGAAGGGTCAGATAAATAATAGCTAGTTACTTTGGCTAAAAGTCTTTGCTAGAGACCAACAAAACTAACGATTTTCAATAATATCCTTCTTTCCTAATCTTCAGACTAACATCAAACAAACTAAACAAGCCTTTGAATAAACAGTTCCTTTCTTGAACATCGATACTTCCTAAGCGTGTATTGTATCTGACCAAACTAAACAAGCCTTTGAAAAACCAGTTCTTTTCCAAAAAAGTTGGGAAGGGTCAGATCAATGGTAGCCAGTTACTTTGGCTAAAAAGTCTTTGCCTGAGACCAACAAAACTAACAATTTTCAATAAAATCCTTCTTTCCTAATCTTCAGGCTAACATCAACAAAGCTAAACAGGCCTTTGAATAACCAGATCTTTTTCTAAACAGTTGGGAAGGGTCAGATAAATGGTAGCAAGTTACTTTGGCTTAAAGTCTTTGCTAGAGACCAACAAAACAAACAATTTTTAATAAAATCCTTCTTTCCTAATCTTCAGAATAACATCAACCAAATTAAACAAGCCTTTGAATAACCAGTTCCTTTCTTGAACATTGATACTTCCTAAGCATGTATTGTATCTGACTAATATCATTCAAACTAAACAAGCCTTTGAATAACCTGCACTTTTTCTAAATAGTTCGGAAAGATCAGATCAATGGTAGCTAGTAACTTTGGCTTAATTAAAGTCATTGCAAGAGACCAACAAAACTAACAATTTTCAATAAAATCATTCTTTCCTAATCTTCAGGCTAACATCAAAAAAACTAAACAGGCCTTTGAATAACCAGTTCTTTTTCTAAACAGTTTGGAAGGGTCAGATAAATGGTAGCTAGTTACTTTGGCTTAAAGTCTTTGCTAGAGACAAACAAAACTAAAAATTTTCAATAAAATCCTTCTATCCTAATCTACAGACTGACATCATTCAAACTAAACAAGCCTTTGAATAACCAGTTCTTTTCCTAAACAGTTAGGAAGGGTGAGTTCAATGGTAGCTAGTTACTTTTGCTGAAAGTCTTTGCCTGAGACCAACAAAACTAACAATTTTCAATAAAATTTTTCTTTCCTAATCTTCAGACTAACATCAACCAAACTAAACAAGCCTTTGAATAACCAGTTCCTTTCTTGAACATCGACACTTTTTAACAATGTGTTGTATCCGACTAACATCAATAAAACTAATCAAGCCTTTGAATAACCAGTTCTTTTCCTAAACAGTTGGGAAGGGTCAGATCAATGGTAGCAAGTTACTTTGGCTGAAAGTCTTTGCCTGAGACCAACAAAACTAACAATTTTCAATAAAATCCTTCTTTCCTAATCTTCAGTCTAACATCATTCAAACTAAACAAGCCTTTGAATAACCAGTTCTTTTCCTAAACAGTTAGGAAGGGTCAGATCAATGATAGCTAGTTACTTTTGCTGAAAGTCTTTGCCTGAGACCAACAAAACTAACAATTTTCAATAAAATTCTTCTTTCCTAATCTTCAGACTAACATCAACCAAACTAAACAAGCCTTTGAATAACCAGTTCCTTTCTTGAACATCGACACTTCCTAAACATGTATTGTATCCGACTAACATCATTAAAACTAATCAAGCCTTTGAATAACCAGTTCTTTTCCTAAACAGTTGGGAAGGGTCAGATCAATGGTAGCAAGTTACTTTGGCTGAAAGTCTTTGCCTGAGACCAACAAAACTAACAATTTTCAATAAAATCCTTCTTTCCTAATCTTCAGTCTAACATCATTCAAACTAAACAAGCCTTTGAATAACCAGTTCTTTTCCTAAACAGTTAGGAAGGGTCAGATCAATGATAGCTAGTTACTTTTGCTGAAAGTCTTTGCCTGAGACCAACAAAACTAACAATTTTCAATAAAATTCTTCTTTCCTAATCTTCAGACTAACATCAACCAAACTAAACAAGCCTTTGAATAACCAGTTCCTTTCTTGAACATCGACACTTCCTAAACATGTATTGTATCCGACTAACATCATTAAAACTAATCAAGCCTTTGAATAACAGGTTCTTTTCCTAAACCGTTGGGAAGGATCAGATCAATGGTAGCTAGTTACTTTGGCTTAAAGTCTTTGCTAGAGACCAACAAAACTATCAATTTTCAATAAAATCCTTCTTTTCTAAGCTTCAGACTAACATCATTCAAACTAAACAAGCTTTTGAATAACCAGCTCTTTTTCTAAACAGTTGGGAAGGGTCAGATTAAAGGTAGCTAGTAACTTTGGCTTAAAGTCTTTGCTAGAGACCAACAAAACTAATAATTTTCATTAAAATCCTTCTTTCCTAATCTTCAGACTATCATCAACGAAACTAAACAAGCCCTTGAATAACAAGTTCCTTTCTTGAACATCGATACTTCCTAAGGGTGTATTGTATCTGACTAACATCATTAAAACTAAACAAGCCTTTGAATAACCAGTTCTTTTTCTAAACAGTTGGGAAGAGTCAGATCAATGGTAGTTAGTGACTTTGGCTTATGAGTCTTTGCCAGAGACAAACAATCTAACAATTTTCAATGAAATCCTTCTTTCCTAATCTTCAGACAAACATCAACCAAACTAAACAAGCCTTTGAATAACCAGTTCCTTTCTTGAACATTGATACTTCCTAAGCATGTATTGTATCTGACTAATATCATTCAAACAAAACAAGCCTTTGAATAACAAGTTCGTTTCCTAAACAGTTGGGAAGGGTCAGACCAATGGTAGCTACTTACATTGGCTTAAAGTCTTTGCCAGAGACAAAAAAAAACAACAATTATTGAATAAAATTCTTCTTTCCTAATCTTAAGACTAACATCAACCAAACTAAACCGGCCTTTGAATAACCAGTTCCTTTCTTGAACATCGATACATCCTAAGCATGTATTGTATCTGACTAACATCATTCAAACTAAACAAGCCTTTGAATAACCAGTTCTTTTCCTAAACAGTTGGGAAGGGTAAGATCAATGGTAGCTTGTTACTTTGGCTTAAAGTCTTTGCCAGAGACCAACAAAACTAACAATTTTCAATAAATCCTTCTTTCCTAATCTTCAGACTAACATCAACATAACTGAACAAGCCTTTGAATAACAAGTTCCTTTCTTGAACATCGATACTTCCTAGGCATGTATTGTATTTGACTAACATCATTCAAACTAAACTAGCCTTTGAATAACCAGTTCTTTTTCTAAACAGTTGGGAAGGGTCATATCAATGGTAGCTAGTTACTTTGGCTTAAAGTCTTTGCTAGAGACCAACAAAACTAACGATTTTCTATAAAATCCTTCTTTCCTAATCTTCAGACTAACATCAACCAAACTAAACAAGCCTTCGAATAAACAGTTCCTTTCTTGAACATCGATACTTCCTAAGCGTGTATTGTATCTGACTAACATCATTCAAACTAAACAAGCCTTTGAATAACAAGTTCTTTTCCAAAACAGTTGGGAAGGGTCAGATCAATGGTAGCCAGTTACTTTGGCTGAAAGTCTTTGCATGAGACCAACAAAACTAACAATTTTCCATAAAATCCTTCTTTCATTATCTTCAGACTAACATCAACCAAACTAAACAAGCCTTTGAATAACCAGTTCCTTTCTTGAACATTGATACTTCTTAAGCATGTATTGTATCTGACTAATATCATTCAAACAAAAAAAGCCTTTGAATAACCAGTTCTTTTCCAAAACAGTTGGGAAGGGTCAGATCAATGGTAGCCTGTTACTTTGGCTGAAAGTCTTTGCCTGAGACCAACAAAACTAACAATTTTCAATAAAATCCTTCTTTCCTAATCTTCAGGATAACATCAACAAAACTAAACAGGCCTTTGAATAACCAGCTCTTTTTATAAACAGTTGGGAAGGGTCAGATAAATGGTAGCAAGTTACTTTGGCTTAAAGTCTTTGCTAGAGACCAACAAAACTAACAATTTATAATAAAATCCTTCTTTCCTAATCTTCAGAATAACATCAACCAAATTAAACAAGCCTTTGAATAACCAGTTCCTTTCTTGAACATTGATACTTCCTAAGCATGTATTGTATCTGACTAATATCATTCAAACTAAACAAGCCTTTGAACAACCTGCACTTTTTCTAAATAGTTCGGAAAGATCAGATCAATGGTAGCTAGTAACTTTGGCTTAATTAAAGTCATTGCAAGAGACCAACAAAATTAAAAATTTTCAATAAAATCCTTCTTTTCTAATCTTCAGGCTAACATCAAAAAAACTAAACAGGCCTTTGAATAACCAGTTCTTTTTCTAAACAGTTGGGAAGGGTCAGATAAATGGTAGCTAGTTACTTTGGCTTAAAGTCTTTGCCTGAGACCAACAAAACTAACAATTTTCAATAAAATCTTTCTTTCCTAATCTTCAGACTAACATCAACCAAACTAAACAAGCCTTTGAATAACCAGTTCCTTTCTTGAACATCGATACTTTTTAATAATGTATTGTATCCGACGAACATCAATAAAACTAATCAAGCCTTTGAATAACCAGTTCTTTACCTAAACAGTTGGGAAGGGTCAGATCAATGGTAGCCAGTTACTTTGGCTGAAAGTCTTTGCCTGAGACCAACAAAACTAACAATTTTCAATAAAATCCTTCTTTCCTAATCTTCAGACTAACATCATTCAAACTAAACAAGCCTTTGAATAACCAGTTCTTTTCCTAAACAGTTAGGAAGGGTCAGATCAATGATAGCTAGTTACTTTTGCTGAAAGTCTTTGCCTAAGACCAACAAAACTAACAATTTTCAATAAAATTCTACTTTCCTAATCTTCAGACTAACATCAACCAAACTAAACAAGCCTTTGAATAACCAGTTCCTTTCTTGAACATCGACACTTCCTAAACATGTATTGTATCCGACTAACATCATTAAAACTAATCAAGCCTTTGAATAACAGGTTCTTTTCCTAAACCGTTGGGAAGGGTCAGATAAATGGTAGCTAGTTACTTTGGCTTAAAGTCTTTGCTAGAGACCAACAAAACTATCAATTTTCAATAAAATCCTTCTTTTCTAAGCTTCAGACTAACATCATTCAAACTAAACAAGCTTTTGAATAACCAGCTCTTTTTCTAAACAGTTGGGAAGGGTCAGATTAAAGGTAGCTAGTAACTTTGGCTTAAAGTCTTTGCTAGAGACAAACAAAACTAATAATTTTCATTAAAATCCTTCTTTCCTAATCTTCAGACTATCATTAACGAAACTAAACAAGCCCTTGAATAACAAGTTCCTTTCTTGAACATCGATACTTCCTAAGCGTGTATTGTTTCTGACTAACATCATTCAAACTAATCAAGCCTTTGAATAACCAGTTCTTTTTCTAAACAGTTGGGAAGAATCAGATCAATGGTAGTTAGTGACTTTGGCTTAGAGTCTTTGCCAGAGACCAACAATCTAACAATTTTCAATGAAATCCTTCTTTCCTAATCTTCAGACAAACATCAACCAAACTAAACAAGCCTTTGAATAACCAGTTCCGGTCTTGAACATCGATACTTCCTAGGCATGTATTGTATTTGACTAACATCATTCAAACTAAACAAGCCTTTGAATAACCAGTTCTTTTTCTAAACAGTTGGGAAGGGTAAGATCAAGGGTAGCTAGTTATTTTGGCTCAAAGTCTTTGCTAGAGACCAACAAAACTAACGATTTTCTATAAAATACTTCTTTCCTAATCTGCAGACTAACATCAAGCAAACTAAACAAGCCTTTGAATAACAGGTTCTTTTCCTAAATAGTTGGGAAGGGTCAGATCAATGGTAGCCAGTTACTTTGGCTGAAAGTCTTTGCCTGAGACCAACAAAACTAACAATTTTCAATAAAATCCTTCTTTCCTAATCTTCAGACTAACATCAACCAAACTAAACAAGCCTTTGAATAACAAGTTCCTTTCTTGAACATGATACTTCCTAAGCATGTATTGTATCTGACTAACATCATTCAAACTAAACAAGCCTTTGAATAACAAGTTCGTTTCCTAAACAGTTGGGAAGGGTCAGACCAATGGTAGCTACTTACATTGGCTTAAAGTCTTTGCCAGAGACAAAAAAAAATAACAATTTTTGAATAAAATTCTTCTTTCCTAATCTTAAGACTAACATCAACCAAACTAAACCGGCCTTTGAATAACCAGTTCCTTTCTTGAACATCGATACATCCTAAGCATGTATTGTATCTGACTAACATCATTCAAACTAAACAAGCCTTTGAATAACCAGTTCTTTTCCTAAACAGTTGGGAAGGGTAAGATAAATGGTAGCTTGTTACATTGGCTTAAAGTCTTTGCCAGAGACCAACAAAACTAACAATTTTCAATAAATCCTTCTTTCCTAATCTTCAGACTAACATCAACATAACTGAACAAGCCTTTGAATAACCAGTTCCTTTCTTGAACATCGATACTTCCTAAACATGTATTGTATCCGACTAACATCATTCAAACTAAACAACCTATTAAATCTTACACCAATTTCTTTCCTAGACACTTGGGAAGGGTCAGATCAATGGCAGCTACTTAGTTTGGCTGAAAATCTTTGCCTGAGACCAATTAAACCGATAATTTTCAGTCAAAACCCTTACTTCCTAAGTATGTATTGTATCTGACTAACATCATTCAAACTAAACAAGCTATTGAATATTAAACCAGTTCTCTACGTAGAAAGTTAAGAAGGGTCAGATCAATGGTAGTTAGCTGTTTTGACTGAAAGTTTCCTGAGACCAATAAAGCTAAAATTGTACCAATCATTAGTGAAAACCCTTACTTTCAAAAGCATGTATGTATTGTATCTGACAAACATCATTTAAACTAAACAAATGATTGAATCTTAAACCAGTTCCTTTCAAAGACAGTTGGGAATGGGTCAGACAAATGGTAGCTAGTTACTTTGGCTTAAAGTCTTTGCCAGAGACCAACAAAATTAACAATTTTTGAATAAAATCCTTCTTTCCTAATCTGCAGACTAACATCAACCAAACTAAACAAGCTTTTGAATAACCAGTTCCTTTTTTGAACATCGATACTTCCTTAGCATGTATTGTATTTGACTTACATCATTCAAACTAAACAAGCCTTTGAATAACCAGTTCTTTTTCTAAAGAGTTGGGCAGGGTCAGATATATAAAGGTAGCTAGTTACCTTGGCTTAAAGTCTTTGCCAGAGACCAACAAAACTAAAAATAACATTCTTCTTTCCTAATCTTCAGACTAAAACTAAACAAGCCTTTGAATAACAAGTTCCTTTCTTGAACATCAATACTTCCTAAGCATGTATTGTATTTGACAAACATCATTTAAACAAAACAAGCCTTTGAATAACCAGTTCTTTTCCTAAACAGTTGTGAATGTTCAGATCATTGGTAGCCAGTTACTTTGGCTTAAAGTCTTTGCCTGAGACCAAAAAAAAAAAATTCTTCCTAAGAATGTATTGTATTTGACTAACATCATTCAAACTAAACAAGCCTTTGCATAACCAGTTCTTTTCCTAAACAGTTGGGAAGGGTAAGATCAATGGTAGCTTGTTACTTTGGCTTAAAGTCTTTGCCAGAGACCAACAAAACTAACAATTTTCACTAAATCCTTCTTTCCTAATCTTCAGACTAACATCAACATAACTGAATAAGCCTTTGAATAACAAGTTCCCTTCTTGAACATCGATACTTCCTAGGCATGTATTGTATTTGACAAACATCATTCAAACTAAACTAGCCTTCGAATAACCAGTTCTTTTTCTAAACAGTTGGGAAGGGTCAGATCAATGGTAGCTAGTTACTTTGGCTTAAAGTCTTTGCTAGAGACCAACAAAACTAACGATTTTCTATAAAATCCTTCTTTCCTATTCTTCAGACTAACATCAACCAAACTGAACAAGCCTTTGAATAAACAGTTCCTTTCTTGAACATCGATACTTCCTAAGCGTGTATTGTATCTGACTAACATCATTCAAACTAAACAAGCCTTTGAATAACCAGTTCTTTTCCAAAACAGTTGGGAAGGGTCAGATCAATGGTAGCCAGTTACTTTGGCTGAAAGTCTTTGCATGAGACCAACAAAACTAACAATTTTCAATAAAATCCTTCTTTCCTAATCTTCAGACTAACATCAACCAAACTAAACAAGCCTTTGAATAACCAGTTCCTTTCTTGAACATTGATACTTCCTAAGCATGTATTGTATCTGACTAATATCTTTCAAACAAAACAAGCCTTTGAATAACCAGCACTTTTTCTAAAGAGTTCTGAAAGGTCAGATCAATGGTAGCTAGTAACTTTGGCTTAATTAAAGTCATTGCAAGAGACCAACAAAACTTACAATTTTCAATAAAATCCTTCTTTCCTAATCTTCAGGCTAACATCAACAAAACTAAACAGGCCTTTGAATAACCAGTTCTTTTTCTAAACAGTTGGGAAGGGTCAGATAAATAGTAGCTAGTTACTTTGGCTTAACTCATTGCACGCCGTAATTACGTCACGCGCGTGATGCTCCACGCTATAATTTCTACAACAATGGCGTACTAAAAGTTTTAGCTCAGTGTTTGGCTATTTTTATGCTTACCAAGTCAAGTATCCAGCGAATTCTGCGTTGTACTTGTTAGAAGACTATCGGATACAGCCATTGAAGGCAAAAAGGGCGGCGGATTGGATCCAAGAAGGGCTTCAGGAGCGATAACCGGATACACGGTAAGTTCGATACGAAACTGTTGTCTTCACGCTCAAGCGGCAAAGAACGATGGTCCTACTGAAGCCCCCGACTCTCCCCTGAACCAGTTACCATTGTATCCGCCAGTGAAGTTGACTACAGAGCCCGACTAACTGTGCAGCAATGTAGGTAGCCATAGCTAGTCGTCTTGATCGGTTGTATATTTTGCCGTATGTATCCGTTCTATTACAGACTAGATCAACTTTCAACACACTTACATCATTATTAGTAATTACTCTATTCAATTTTATGGCTAATAAAGGAAGGGGTTGCCCCTCCTGGCCGTACAGTTAACTTGCCGTTTCTAAAGTCACTATAGTGGCGTGTGGCGTAGCGGAAGGATTACGTAATATCCAGTTAAGTGGCGTACGGCGCGCAATGAGTTAAAGTTTTTGCTAGAGACCAACAAAACTAACAATTTTCAAAAAATCCTTCTTTACTAATATTCAGACTAACTTCATTCAAACTAAACAAGCCTTTGAATAACCAGTTCATTTCCTAAACAGTTAGGAAGGGTCAGATCAATGGTAGCTAGTTACTTTTGCTGAAAGTTATTGCCTGAGACCAACAAAACTAACAATTTTCAATAAAATCCTTCTTTCCTAATCTTCAGACTAACATCAACCAAACTAAACAAGCCTTTGAATAACCAGTTCCTTTCTTGAAAATCGACACTTCCTAAACATGTATTGTATCCGACTAACATCATTAAAACTAATCAAGCCTTTGAATAATCAGTTCTTTTCCTAAAAAGTTGGGAAGGGTCAGATCAATGGTAGCCAGTTACTTTGGCTGAAAGTCTTTGCTAGAGACCTACAAAACTAACAATTTTCAATAAAATCCTTCTTTCCTAATCTTCAGGCTAACATCAACAAAACTAAACAGGCCTTTGAATAACCAGTTCTTTTCTAAACAGTTAGGAAGGGTCAGAAAAATGGTAGCTAGTTACTTTGGCTTAAAGTTTTTGCTAGAGACCAACAAGCCTTTGCATAACTAGTTCTTTACTTAAACAGTTGGGAAGGGTCAGATCAATGGTAGCTTGTTACTTTGGCTTAAAGTCTTTGCTAGAGACAAACAAAAATAACAATTTTAAATAAATCCTTCTTTCCTAATCTTCAGACTAACATCAACCAAACTAAACAAGCCTTTGAATAACAAGTTCCTTTCTTGAACATCGATACTTCCTAGGCATGTATTGTATCCGACTAAGATCATTTAGACTAAACAAGCCTTTGAATAACCAGTTCTCTTCCTAAACAGTTGGGAAGGGTCAGATCAATGGTAGCTAGTTACTTTGGCTCAAAGTCTTTGCTAGAGACCAACAAAACTAACGATTTTCTATAAAATACTTCTTTCCTAATCTGCAGACTAACATCAAGCAAACTAAACAAGCCTTTGAATAACCAGTTCCTTTCTTGAACATCGATACTTCCTAAGCATGTATTGTATCTGACTAACATCATTCAAACTAAACAAGCCTTTGAATAACAGGTTCTTTTCCTAAACAGTTTGGAAGGGTCAGATCAATGGTAGCCAGTTACTTTGGCTGAAAGTCTTTGCCTGAGATCAACAAACCTAACAATTTTCAATAAAATCCTTCTTTCCTAATCTTCAGACTAACATCAACCAAACTAAACAAGCCTTTGAATAACAAGTTCCTTTCTTGAACATCGATACTTCCTAAGCATGTATTGTATATGACTAACATCATTCAAACTAAATAAGCCTTTGAATAACCAGTTATTTTCATAAACAGTTGGGAAGGGTCAGATCAATAGTAGCCAGTTACTTTGTCTGAAAGTCTTTGCCTGAGACAAACAAAACTAACAATTTTCTATAAAATCCTTCTTTCCTAATCTTCAGACTAACATCAACCAAACTAAACAAGCCTTTGAAGAACCAGTTCCTTTCTTGAACATTGATACTTCCTAAGCATGTATTGTATCTGACTAATATCACTCAAACAAAACAAGCCTTTGAATAACCAGCTCTTTTTCTAAACAGTTGGGAAGGGTCAGATCAATGGTAGCTAGTGATTTTGGCTTAAAGTCTTTGCTAGAGACCAACAAAACTAACAATTTTCAATAAAATCCTTCTTTCCTAATCTTCAGGCTAACGTCAACAAATGCCTTTGAATAACCAGTTCTTTTTCTAAAAAGTTCGGAAGGGTCAGATAAATGGTAGCTAGTTACTTTGGCTTAAAGTCTTTGCTAGAGACCAACAAAACTAACAATTTTCAATAAAATCCTTCTTTCTTAATCTTCAGACTAACATCATTCAAACTAAACAAGCCTTTGAATAACCAGTTCTTTTCCTAAACAGTTGGGAAGGGTCAGATCAATGGAAGCTAGTTACTTTGGCTTAAAGTCTTTGCTAGAGACCAACCAAAACTAACAATTTTCAATAAAATCCTTCTTTCCTAATCTTCAGACTAACATCATTCAAACTAAACAAGCCTTTGAATAACAAGTTCCTTTCTTGAACATCGATACTTCCTAAGCATGTATTGTATATGACTAACATCATTCAAACTAAATAAGCCTTTGAATAACCAGTTCTTTTCCTAAACAGTTGGGAAGGGTCAGATCAATAGTAGCCAGTTACTTTGTCTGAAAGTCTTTGCCTGAGACAAACAAAACTAACAATTTTCTATAAAATCCTTCTTTCCTAATCTTCAGACTAACATCAACCAAACTAAACAAGCCTTTGAATAACCAGTTCCTTTCTTGAAAATTGATACTTCCTAAGCATGTATTGTATCTGACTAATATCATTCAAACAAAACAAGCCTTTGAATAACCAGATCTTTTTCTAAACACTTGGGAAGGGTCAGATCAATGGTAGCTAGTTACTTTGGCTTAAAGTCTTTGCTAGAGACCAACAAAACTAACAATTTTCAATAAAATCCTTCTTTCCTAATCTTCAGGCTAACGTCAACAAAACTAAACAGGCCTTTGAATAACCAGTTCTTTTTCTAAACAGTTCGGAAGGGTCAGATAAATGGTAGCTAGTTACTTTGGCTTAAAGTCTTTGCTAGAGACCAACAAAACTAACAATTTTCAATAAAATCCTTCTTTCTTAATCTTCAGACTAACATCATTCAAACTAAACAAGCCTTTGAATAACCAGTTCTTATCCTAAACAGTTGGGAAGGGTCAGATCAATGGAAGCTAGTTACTTTGGCTTAAAGTCTTTGCTAGAGACCAACCAAAACTAACAATTTTCAATAAAATCCTTCTTTCCTAATCTTCAGACTAACATCATTCAAACTAAACAAGCTTTTGAATAACCAGCTCTCTTTCTAAACAGTTGGGAAGGGTCAGATCAAAGGTAGCTAGTAACTTTGGCTTAAAGTCTTTGCTAGAGACCAACAAAACTAATAATTTTCATTAAAATCCTTCTTTCCTAATCTTCAGACTAACGTCATTCAAACTAAACAAGCTTTTGAATAACCAGCTCTTTTTCTAAACAGTTGGGAAGGGTCAGATCAAAGGTAGCTAGTAACTTTGGCTTAAAGTCTTTGCTAGAGACCAACAAAACTAATAATTTTCATTAACATCCTTCTTTCCTAATCTTCAGACTAACATCAAGCAAACTAAATAAGCATTTGAATAACCAGTTCCTTTCTAGAACATCGATACTTCCTAAGCGTGTATTGTATCTGACTAACATCATTCAAACTAAACAAGCCTTTGAATAACCAGCTCTTTTCCAAAACAGTTGGGAAGGGTCAGATCAATGGTAGCCAGTTACTTTGGCTGAAAGTCTTTGCATGAGACCAACAAAACTAACAATTTTCAATAAAATCCTTCTTTCCTAATCTTCAGACTAACATCAACCAAACTAAACAAGCCTTTGAATAACCAGTTCCTTTCTTGAACATTGATACTTCCTAAGCATGTATTGTATCTGACTAATATCATTCAAACAAAACAAGCCTTTGAATAACCAGCACTTTTTCTAAAGACTTCGGAAAGGTCAGATCAATGGTAGCTAGTAACTTTAGCTTAATTAAAGTCATTGCAAGAGACCAACAAAACTAACAATTTTCAATAAAATCCTTCTTTCCTAATCTTCAGGCTAACATCAAACAAACTAAACAGGCCTTTGAATAAACAGTTCTTTTTCTAAACAGTTGGGAAGAATCAGATAAATAGTAGCTAGTTATTTTGGCTAAAGTTTTTGCTAGAGACCAACAAAACTAACAATTTTCAATAAAATCCTTCTTTCCTAATGTTCAGACTAACTTCATTAAAACTAAACAAGCCTTTGAATAACCAGTTCTTTTCCTAAACAGTTAGGAAGGGTCAGATCAATGGTAGCTAGTTACTTTTGCTGAAAGTCTTTGCCTGAGACCAACAAAACTAACAATTTTCAATAAAATCCTTCTTTCCTAATCTTCAGACTAACATCAACCAAACTAAACAAGCCTTTCAATAACCAGTTCCTTTCTTGAACATCGACACTTCCTAAACATGTATTGTATCCGACTAACATCATTAAAACTAATCAAGCCTTTCAATAACCAGTTCTTTTCCTACACAGTTGGGAAGGGTCAGATCAATGGTAGCTAGTGACTTTGGCTTAAAGTCTTTGCTAGAGACCAACAAAACTAACAATTTTCAATAAAATCCTTCTTTCCTAATCTTTAGGCTAACGTCAACAAAACTAAACAGGCCTTTGAAAAACCAGTTCTTTTTCTAAACAGTTCAGAAGGGTCAGATAAATGGTATGGTAGCTAGATACTTTGGCTTAAAGACTTTGCTAGAGACCAACAAAACTAACAATTTTAAATAAAATCCTTCTTTCCTAATCTTCAGACTAACATCTTCAAACTAAACAAGCCTTTGAATAACCAGTTCTTTTCCTAAACAGTTGGGAAGGGTCAGATCAATGGTAGCTAGTTACTTTGGTTTTAAGTCTTTGCAAGAGACAAAAAAAATAACAATTTTTGAGTAAAATTCTTCTTTCCTAATCTTCAGACTAACATCAACCAAACTAAACCGGCCTTTGAATAACCAGTTCCTTTCTTGAACATCGATACTTCCTAAGCATGTATTGTATCTGACTAACATCATTCAAACTGAACAAGCCTTTGCATAACTAGTTCTTTTCCTAAACAGTTGGGAAGGGTCAGATCAATGGTAGCTTGTTACTTTGGCATAAAGTCTTTGCTAGAGACCAACAAAACTAAATATTTTAAATAAATCCTTCTTTCCTAATCTTCAGACTAACATCAACCAAACTAAACAAGCCTTTGAATAACCAGTTCTTTTCCTAAACAGTTAGGAAGGGTCAGATCAATGGTAGCTAGTTACTTTTGCTGAAAGTCTTTGCCTGAGACCAACAAAACTAACAATTTTAAATAAAATCCTTCTTTCCTAATCTTCAGACTAACATCATTCAAACTAAACAAGCCTTTGAATAACCAGTTCTTTTCCTAAACAGTTGGGAAGGGTATGATCAATGGTAGCTAGTTACTTTGGCTTAAAGTCTTTGCTAGAGACCACCAAAACTAACAATTTGCAATAAAATCCTTCTTTCCTAATCAATGGTAGCTAGTTACTTTGGCTTAAAGTCTTTGCTAGAGACCAACAAAACTAACAATTTTCAATAAAATCCTTCTTTCCTAATCTGCAGACTAACATCAACCAAACTAAACAAGCCTTCGAATAACCAGTTCCTTTCTTGAACATCGATACTTCCTAAGGATGTATTGTATTTGACTAACATCATTCAAACTAAACTAGCCTTTGAATAACCAGTTCGTTTCCTAAACAGTTGGGAAGGGTCAGATCAATGGTAGCTAGTTACTTTGGCTTAAAGTCTTTGCCAGAGATAAAAAAAACAACAATTTTTGAGTAAATTCTTCTTTCCTAATCTTCAGACTAACATCAACCAAACTAAACCGGCCTTTGAATAACCAGTTCCTTTCTTGAACATCGATACTTCCTAAGCATGTATTGTATCTGACTAACATCATTCAAACTAAACAAGCCTTTGCATAACCAGTTCTTTTCCTAAACAGTTGGGAAGGGTTAATGGTATGGCTCATAAAAGCCTATGACTATAATCAGAGCCGAGTTCTGAAAGTATGATTTTGTACGCGTGATATGGGGCCGCCATTTTTTCCCCGTGCCATCCCTACATATGGAGTACTACCGTACTCCATGATAAATGGCTGCATATCACAATTGTACTTTACCATACAGTTAGTGTCAGTCATAGTAGAAATTACTAGAGCAGTTAACTATCAAAACCACAGCCTCTTTACTTTGTCAGCAATTAAGTCACTTAGCCTGCTAAAATTTAATGGATTGAATTTAATTGGCCTGTTTTCAGCCCCTGACATCTCAAAATTCATTGCGTCAGAAATACTGGAATGGGTTCATTATACAATGAGTATCAAATATACTGACTGTACTCACCCAGTATGCTCCATGGCTCTCCCAGCACTGGAACCGACGTCATTAGAGACGGCTTTGTCAGCCGCATAACTGTATGCAGTTGTGCGTGTGTGTGTATGTGTGTGTGTGTGTGTGTGTGTGTGTGTGTGTGTGTGTGTGTGTGTGTGTGTGTGTGTGTGTGTGTGTGTGTGTGTGTGTGTGTGTGTGTGTGTGTGTGTGTGTGTGTGTGTGTGTGTGTGTGTGTGTGTGTCGCGGTGGTGTAATAGTTAGAGCACTGGACTCACAACCCAAGGGTTGGTGGTTTGAATCCCACCGTGACTACTGGCGACTAAATATTCGTTCAATTGTTGTGAATTACCATCTTATGTTTCCAGTACACACCAGCCCACCCAGCTGTAATGGGTACCTAGCATTTGCTGGGGTGCAAATTCAACTGAATGCTCTCACGTATCAGCTCCAGGAGTTTGCCAGCACTGGCTCAGAGTGTTTGCTTCGTGCACAAGGCAAGTACGCAGCCTGCATGGCTGCGCGTGACCGCTTAGCGTCAGCAACAGAATTTGCATTTTTGTGTGTGTGTCGCATGTGTGCGTGTGTGTGTGTGTATGGGTGATGTGTGTCGCATGTGTATGTGTGTATGCGGTGTTCTAGTTTCACCGAACAGTGGGGACAAAGCTGATCAGAGGTTTTGGGGGCTCAAGGCAAGTCTAATGATTTTGTTATGCCCACGTGTGTGTGTGCGTGTATGTTATGATAGATAAAGACAGTCACATGTGTTTGCAGGGGGTGTTTTGGAGTGCACCATGTGTGTGTAGTGGATGCAGTTTAATGCTTCTTTGTGCACACAGGTCTTTGTCTATCATGGAGTACGGTAGTACTCCATATGTAGGGATGGCACGGGAAAAAAATGGCGGCCCCATATATCGCATACAAAATCATACGCTCAGAACTCGGCTCTGATTATAATCATAGGCTTTTATGAGCCATACCATGACATCTCGAGTGTTTCCATCAGCAACAAGGCTGTTAGCGGTGCTGGAAAGCTTCGCTGGGGTACTAGACCGGCAAGTCGCTACACTCGGGGGGCGGGGCGTAATCGACTATATAATTCTTCTTGTTTCTTTCTTCAGCCAGGCTAGCACAATAATGGCTTAAGCTATCACAATGATTCAAGCGCGAACAAGCTAAATATTCCCCGGGGTATTGCACTTGTAGCATAACGTTTTCAAAGAAACCGAACAGGTTCAGCAGTGATTCACGAGCACTCTCGAGGTGACGCTTGCCGTTTTACGCCATTTAATGACTACTGTTCTGTTCCGTTCGGTTTCGGAATTTAGTAACCGCCCCTATCGCGTGTTCGTCTATTTAACGCCTACCTTTGATCGTGCCAGCTGTCCTGGCCTGAGCTGCATCTCCTGGTTCATCACTTTGTAAGTCACCCGAAAATTTAGCTACAATACACTTACTCACATGGCAGTATTATTTCAGTAGTAGGGTAGCTAGCTACTGAAGTAAGGGGGTGTCCAAAGGGTGCATGGAATTGTCTGGACATACACAAGGAGAACAGTAGCTCACAATACATAACAAGGGCAGACAGAAAGGCCCACCGATCGAAATAAATTTGCTGTTAAATACGAGCACAGGCAGAAAAGCTTTGGTGTCCAGACAACCCCTACCGTCCGGACACCCCCTCACTAACTCTACTGGAGGGGGCAGGCAGCTATTTGCCTCTGTGACACTAGAAACTGCAATACATATCATTGTCCTTGGTGATAATTTGCAGCTCAACACCCCGGAGTACGGTACTACTCCATATGTTGGGATGGCCCTGGCCTCCCCGTTAAAATGACATGTTTAGTACTCCGCTGTAGGTGTAGTCTAGGACTAATATGAAGCTCATGTATCACTTATTTTCGAGCGTTGTCGTCACTAACCAGGCTGTTAGCACTGCTAAAGAACATCTCTGAAGTACCAAAGCGGCACGTAGTTAAAACCGCCGAATGGTCTATCTTCATCTTAGTCAGATAATCCTTAATTCAGTCAAACTAGCACAATAATTAGTGAAGCAATTAAAAAGATTCCAATACGAACGGGCATGATTGACCCTCAGGTAGTGCCTTTCAGGCATAGCATTTTCAAAGAACTCGAATCAGATTAGCAGTGATAAGGAGCACTCTCGAGTGGACACTTGTCACTTACAGGCTGTTTTATGGTAAGATGGACTGCCTGCCAGCACGTGTTGGTCTATTTAAAGCCTACCTTCAATCGTGCATGAAAGCAAGGTTTATACATTTATGAAAAAGAGGGCCCAGAATAAACAATGTACATTCAAAACCGACAAAGTATAAAAGGAGTAGTGTTGACCCTGACTAGATGGGCAGCCTCACGTGCCAGTTACATAGCTGACTTTGACAAGAGACCTTCCCCCCCCCCCCCCCCTGCACATGCAGGCGAAGGCCTTCCTGATGCTGACTGGAGTACAAATTGAAACCTATACTACACACATTCTCAAACATATTCTATTCCAATACCTAAACATTTGTTACCACTTCCCAAAAAAACGCCCATAACAAGTTACAGGAAAAGCACTTTTCCAAAAAGTGCAAAAACAAGTCATGTAGGGATGGACTTTCACCAAAAAACAGTTCCCCAAAAACCAATGAAACAAGCGACAATGCACAACGCAATGCGTGCACAGACAACCCACCCATCACAGCGCAATGCATTTATTGCGTAGCTACCATCTCTACATCTTTCCAACCACACCCACCACAATCCGTACCTCGCCCCCATACTTAACTGCACCCCAATACTTCCTTCAACACACACAACCATCCACAATCATCACTATCATATATATACCACCCTTACATCCTTATCCACAATCATTAATGGCTACATTATAAAACACAACACCCCACACTACAGCCAACCCAAACCTTCACAGGAACGCTAGCTACTCCCATCAAAATTCACTTCACTCCACGAATCCCACATTCTCAAGCACAAACAAAGCAGAGCAATTCCTCACAACATCAACCACCATACAACACACTCAACAAAGTTGACAACACTCAATCTATACTTTACCAACACACCCACACAGACCTCCCCTACAAAGAACCTGCACATACAAACACTCTCAAAACTTCATCACACTCAACAACCAAACACAACCAAAGTCCCTATACAAACATGACTCCACCCTCAATGACTCACTAGTCCAACATATACACCATGAACACTTTCAGCTACCCTCCACAACCTCCAACATACTAGTCATAATTAGCAATATACACACACCAAATTACACTACCACTGTTCACATCTCACATATACATGATTGTGGTTGGAAAGATGTAGGGAGAAGGTGCTAGCTCTTTCCAGCGACTACAAGACTTAGTCTCGCGATGTCAGGCACTTTAACACAAAGGTTAGTTGCGGTATAGTCCTAGCTGTAAGTGAAAGCCAAGCAGAGATATAACTGCTATGCTAGGCTAACCATGTTGATGTGCATTAAATGGAGTCGGTGCCGCTCGCCTGCATGTAGCCTGTGGTATAGCTAGGCTACAGTGCTAGCTCGCCTGTTTGGTCTAGCAGCTGTTTGTAGTCTCTCCTCTGAGTCACTGCCTCTGGTTAGAATGTGGTGAACATGTAAGTAGCCATGCTGAGAATAAAATCAGTGCCATTCACTTGATATGTAGCTAGGCTATGGCTGTGAAGAGCTAGGCTGTAGTCCCAGAATGCCTAAACTGTTTTACAGCTGATTGTAGTCTTCTCTGTAGCGCTGTCTCCACACTTCAATCTGCCAGCAACACTACTAGCTAAATGTACCCTACAAACCAACAAATCGCATGCAGATTACATCTTTAATCTCTATCTGTACAGAGCGAGCGCAGCGAGCGAGTTCAACAAACACAAGTAGTTGTGCGAGCGAAGCGAGCACAACTACTTGTAATTTTAAAGCAGATTAAATTGGCCAGTAAAAACAAATGTAAACACTCACAGCCAGCAGCTCTTTGGGATCAAACATTGACTCCTTGTCTTCAGCTGCTTTCTTCTTTCGCTCTGTAATGAGTCTGTAGGACAACAGGGAGACAGGCACACACATTATCTAATAGGTAACTATTCTGTAGGTCCACACAAGTGGCCCACTACCACATGGAAACATCACTGTGGTCATGTACTTTGATTCTGCAAGAAACAATGCGAATGTAGCTAGGTCTACATGATATGTGAAATTAGTTACAGGAAATTATAAAAGTGATCGAGTGAAGACAGCACGTACATACCAAAACCTTCTCACAACACTGTGTAAGTGATTAAGTTTTTTTCCTTTCACGATCACAATCTGTACATGTCTATCCAATGAACCATTATTAACAAATTCAATCCCCAAGAAACTGTAACTTGCAACCCTTGGAATGTCTTTATCTCCCCACTTCCGTGTGAATGTACCTGTACCAACCTCCATGGAAAATACCATAACAGCACTCTCCTTTACGAAATTCCTGTACTACATTAATCAACGTTTGTAAGTCCTCAGTATTTGTAATTAAACCTACAAAATCATCAGCAAACTTTAGACCCCCAACATATAACATCAGTCTTAATAGTTGTGCCAATCCCAGCCTTTGTGATCTCATCTAACAACTGATTGGAAAATACATGCAGGATAGGAGACATATTACAACCCGTACCACCCGACCTATATTGAATGATTGGATTTTAATCCCTCCAGTAAAACAGCACTCTGTGCGATGTCCTACATAGTCATAATAATTATCTCTCCACATCCTACTTAGAATCTTGCAAAATCTACCACATTCAATAGTGCATGCAATGCCTCTGTAATTACCCGGGTCCTCAGCACCTTTTTACCAGCCGGAGCGCGTGCAGCACGTGAACAGCTGGTCCTAAGATTGCTTCACGCTTTTTGCGTCTATTAGTTTGTCTGTTCGTGCGTCCGCACTTACCACGTGCGCAGTATATTACGTCATACGTTACTATGCAACTGCCGTGTATAGCTACAGCAAATGAAGGTTGTTGTGTGCTGCCTAGATGGCGAAAACGTGGTAGGAAGCCGTAAAGATTCTGTTTTCGCGACATATAGCTACTAACTGGAAGCACACAACGAAACTGATGACTCAGCACTTTCGCTGTACAGAGTTACGTAGATTGCTTAGTTTCTGCAGCTCAGCATAGTTACTATAATTTGTAGTTCTACAGTTGCAGTTACTTTGGCCTAAGCTGAGTTGTGTATTGTACGGGAAAGGTGGGAAAGGTTCCCGGCTAGTTTTTAGACATGAAATGTCAGACTTGTCTATACAAGCTAACAATTGACCCTTGTCTGCGGAATACTCTCCTCTGTCCAAACTACTTCATATAAACTTTCAGCAGATTAGCCATTCCTTTGCCACCATACTTAAAAAGCTCCCCAACTAGCCCATCATTACCTTCTGCTTTTTATTCTTTAGACTTTTAGAACATATCTTTTGAGTTCTGCATATGTACCTACCAACTCGCGCTGAATATCTGTCAATGAACATAAATGATCCTGAAGGAATATCTGTTATTTGTGCGTCTATACCATTACTACGGTCAATGAACGTCAATGACCCTGAAGGGTTGATATGAGCATGAGAGGTGTATGTCCCCGTATTACCAACAATAATACCATTGTGCTAAGAGCTGGACAAACAAGAGCATATACGTAAACAGTTAGGAAGGGTCAGATCAATGGTAGCTAGTTACTTTGGCTGAAAATCTTTGCCTGAGACCAACAAAACTAACAATTTTCAATAAAATGCTTCTTTCCTAATCTTCAGACTAACATCAACCAAACTAAACAAGCCTTTGAATAATCAGTTCCTTTTTTGAACATCGACACTTCCTAAACATGTATTGTATCCGACTAACATCATTAAAACTAATCAAGCCTTTGAATAACCAGCTCATTTTGTAAATAGTTCGGAAGGGTCAGATCAATGGTAGCTAGTAACTTTGGCTTAAAGTCTTTGATAGAGACATACAAAACTAACAATTTTCAATAAAATCCTTCTTTCCTTATCTTCAGGCTAACATCAATCAAACTAAACAGGCCTTTGAATAACCAGTTCCTTTCTTGAACATCGACACTTCCTAAACATGTATTGTATCCGACTAACATCATTAAAACTAATCAAGCCTTTGAATAACCAGTTCCTTTCTTGAACAGCGATACTTCCTAAGCATGTATTGTATCTGACTAACATCATTCAAATTGAACAAGCCTTTGAATAACCAGTTCTTTTCCTAAACAGTTGGGAAGGGTCAGATCAATGGTAGCCAGTTACTTTGGCTGAAAGTCTTTGCCTGAGACCAACAAAACTAACGATTTTCTATAAAATACTTCTTTCCTAATCTGCAGACTAACATCAGGTAAACTAAACAAGCCTTTGAATAACCAGTTCCTTTCTTGAAGATCGATACTTCCTAAGCGTGTATTGTATCTGACAAACATCATTCAAACTAAACAGGCCTTTGAATAACCAGTTCATTTTCTAAACAGTTGGGAAGGGTCAGATAAATGGTAGGTAGTTACTTTGGCTTAAAGTCTTTGCTAGAGACCAACAAAACTAACAATTTTCAATAAAATCCTTCTTTCCTAATCTTCAGACTAACATCAACCAAACTAAACAAGCCTTTGAATAACCAGTTCCTTTCTTAAACATCGACACTTCCTAAACATGTATTGTATCCGGACTAACATCATTAAAACTAATCAAGCCTTTGAATAACCAGTTCTTTTCCTAAACAGTTGGGAAGGGTCAGATCAATGGTAGCTAGTTACTTTGGCTCAAAGTCTTTGCTAGAGACCAACAAAACTAAAGATTTTCTATAAAATCCTTCTTTCCTAATCTGCAGACTAACATCAGGCAAACTAAACAAGCCTTTGAATAACTAGTTCCTTTCTTGAAGATCGATACTTCCTAAGCATGTATTGTATCTGACTAACATCATTCAAACTAAACAAGCCTTTGAATAACCAGTTCTTTTCCTAAACAGTTAGGAAGGGTCAGATCAATGGTAGCTAGTTACTTTGACTGAAAGTCTTTGCCTGAGACCAACAAAACTAACAATTTTCAATAAAATCCTTCTTTCATAATCATCAGACTAACATCAACCAAACTAAACAAGCCTTTGAATAACCAGTTCCTTTCTGGAACATCGACACTTCCTAAACATGTATTGTATCCGACTAACATCATTAAAACTAATCAAGCCTTTGAATAACCAGTTCCTTTCTTGAACAGCGATACTTCCTAAGCATGTATTGTATCTGACTAACATCATTCAAACTAAACAAGCTTTTGAATAACCAGTTCTTTTCCTAAACAGCTGGGAAGGGTCAGATCAATGGTAGCTTGTTACTTTGGCTGAAAGTCTTTGCCTGAGACCAACAAAACTAACAATTTTCAATAAAATCCTTCTTTCCTAATCTTCAGACTAACATCAACCAAACTAAACAAGCCTTTGAATAACTAGTTCCTTTCTTGAACATTGATACTTCCTAAGCATGTATTGTATCTGACTAATATCATTCAAACAAAACAAGCCTTTGAATAACCAGCTCTTTTTCTAAATAGTTTGGAAGGATCAGATCAATGGTAGCCAGTAACTTTGGCTTAAACTCTTTGCAAGAGACAAACAAAACTAACAATTATCAATAAAATCCTTCTTTCTTAATCTTCAGGCTAAAATCAACGAAACTTAACAGGCCTTTGAATAACCAGTTCTTTTTCTAAACAGTTGGGAAGGGTCAGATAAATGGTAGCTAGTTACTTTGGCTTAAAGTCTTTGCTAGAGACCAACAAAACTAACAATTTTCAATAAAATCCTTCTTTCCTAATCTTCAGACTAACATCATTCAAACTAAACAAGCCTTTGAATAACCAGTTCTTTTCCTAAACAGTTAGGAAGGGTCAGATGAATGGTAGCTAGTTACTTTGGCTGAAAGTCTTTGCCTGAGACCAACAAAACTAACAATTTTAAATAAAATCCTTCTTTCCTAATCTTCAGACTAACATCAACCAAACTAAACAAGCCTTTGAATAACTAGTTCTTTTCTTGAACATCGATACTTCCTAAGCGTGTATTGTATCTGACAAACATCATTCAAACTAAACAGGCCTTTGAATAACCAGTTCATTTTCTAAACAGTTGGGAAGGGTCAGATAAATGGTAGGTAGTTACTTTGGCTTAAAGTCTTTGCTAGAGACCAACAAAACTAACAATTTTCAATAAAATCCCTTCTTTCCTAATCTTCAGGCTAACATCAACAAAACTAAACAGGCCTTTGAATAACCAGTTCTTTTTCTAAACAGTTGGAAAGGGTCAGATAAATGGTAGCTAGTTACTTTGGCTTAAAGTTTTTGCTAGAGACCAACAAAACTAACAATTTTCAATAAAATCCTTCTTTCCTAATCTTCAGACTAACATCATTCAACATAAACAAGCCTTCTTTGAATAACCAGTTCTTTTCCTAAACAGTTAGGAAGGGTCAGATGAATGGTAGCTAGTTACTTTGGCTGAAAGTCTTTGCCTGAGACCAACAAAACTAACAATTTTCAATAATATCCTTCTTTCCTAATCTTAAGACTAACATCAACCAAACTAAACAAGCCTTTGAATAACCAGTTCCTTTCTTGAACATCTACACTTCCTAAACATGTATTGTATCCGACTAACATCATTAAAACTAATCAAGCCTTTGAATAACCAGTTCTTTTCCTAAACAGTTGGGAAGGGTCAGATCTATGGTAGCTAGTTACTTTGGCTCAAAGTCTTTGCTAGAGACCAACAAAACTAAAGATTTTCTATAAAATACTTCTTTCCTAATCTGCAGACTAACATCAAGCAAACTAAATAAGCATTTGAATAACCAGTTCCTTTCTTAAACATCGATACTTCCTAAGCGTGTATTGTATCTGACTAACATCATTCAAACTAAACAAGCCTTTGAATAACAAGTTCTTTTCCTAAACCGTTGGGAAGGGTCAGATCAATGGTAGCAAGTTACTTTGGCTGAAAGTATTTGCCTGAGACCAAAAAAACTAACAATTTTCAATAAAATCCTTCTTTCCTAATCTTCAGACTAACATCAACCAAACTAAACAAGCCTTTGAATAACCAGTTCCTTTTTTGAACATTGATATTTCCTAAGCATGTATTGTATCTGACTAATATCATTCAAACAAAACAAGCCTTTGAATAACCAGCTCTTTTTCTAAATAGTTGGGAAGGATCAATTCAATGGTAGCCAGTTACTTTGGCTTAAAGTCTTTGCAAGAGACCAACAAAACTAACAATTATATATAAATTCCTTCTTTCTTAATCTTCAGGCTAAAATCAACGTAACTAAACAGGCCTTTGAATAACCAGTTCTTTTTCTAAACAGTTGGGAAGGGTCAGATAATGGTAGCTAGTTACTTTGGCTTAAAGTCTTTGCTAGAGACCAACAAAACTAACTATTTTCAATAAAATCCTTCTTTCTTAATCTTCAGACTAACATCATTCAAACTAAACAAGCCTTTGAATAACCAGTTCTTTTCCTAAACAGTTAGGAAGGGTCAGATGAATGGTAGCTAGTTACTTTGGCTGAAAGTCTTTGCCTGAGACCAACAAAACTAACAATTTTCAATAAAATCCTTCTTTCCTAATCGTCAGACTAACATCAACCAAACTAAACAAGCCTTTGAATAACCAGTTCCTTTCTTAAACATCGACACTTCCTAAACATGTATTGTATCCGGACTAACATCATTAAAACTAATCAAGCCTTTGAATAACCAGTTCTTTTCCTAAACAGTTGGGAAGGGTCAGATCAATGGTAGCTAGTTACTTTGGCTCAAAGTCTTTGCTAGAGACCAACAAAACTAAAGATTTTCTATAAAATCCTTCTTTCCTAATCTGCAGACTAACATCAGGCAAACTAAACAAGCCTTTGAATAACTAGTTCCTTTCTTGAAGATCGATACTTCCTAAGCATGTATTGTATCTGACTAACATCATTCAAACTAAACAAGCCTTTGAATAACCAGTTCTTTTCCTAAACAGTTAGGAAGGGTCAGATCAATGGTAGCTAGTTACTTTGACTGAAAGTCTTTGCCTGAGACCAACAAAACTAACAATTTTCAATAAAATCCTTCTTTCATAATCATCAGACTAACATCAACCAAACTAAACAAGCCTTTGAATAACCAGTTCCTTTCTGGAACATCGACACTTCCTAAACATGTATTGTATCCGACTAACATCATTAAAACTAATCAAGCCTTTGAATAACCAGTTCCTTTCTTGAACAGCGATACTTCCTAAGCATGTATTGTATCTGACTAACATCATTCAAACTAAACAAGCTTTTGAATAACCAGTTCTTTTCCTAAACAGCTGGGAAGGGTCAGATCAATGGTAGCTTGTTACTTTGGCTGAAAGTCTTTGCCTGAGACCAACAAAACTAACAATTTTCAATAAAATCCTTCTTTCCTAATCTTCAGACTAACATCAACCAAACTAAACAAGCCTTTGAATAACTAGTTCCTTTCTTGAACATTGATACTTCCTAAGCATGTATTGTATCTGACTAATATCATTCAAACAAAACAAGCCTTTGAATAACCAGCTCTTTTTCTAAATAGTTTGGAAGGATCAGATCAATGGTAGCCAGTAACTTTGGCTTAAACTCTTTGCAAGAGACAAACAAAACTAACAATTATCAATAAAATCCTTCTTTCTTAATCTTCAGGCTAAAATCAACGAAACTTAACAGGCCTTTGAATAACCAGTTCTTTTTCTAAACAGTTGGGAAGGGTCAGATAAATGGTAGCTAGTTACTTTGGCTTAAAGTCTTTGCTAGAGACCAACAAAACTAACAATTTTCAATAAAATCCTTCTTTCCTAATCTTCAGACTAACATCATTCAAACTAAACAAGCCTTTGAATAACCAGTTCTTTTCCTAAACAGTTAGGAAGGGTCAGATGAATGGTAGCTAGTTACTTTGGCTGAAAGTCTTTGCCTGAGACCAACAAAACTAACAATTTTAAATAAAATCCTTCTTTCCTAATCTTCAGACTAACATCAACCAAACTAAACAAGCCTTTGAATAACTAGTTCTTTTCTTGAACATCGATACTTCCTAAGCGTGTATTGTATCTGACAAACATCATTCAAACTAAACAGGCCTTTGAATAACCAGTTCATTTTCTAAACAGTTGGGAAGGGTCAGATAAATGGTAGGTAGTTACTTTGGCTTAAAGTCTTTGCTAGAGACCAACAAAACTAACAATTTTCAATAAAATCCCTTCTTTCCTAATCTTCAGGCTAACATCAACAAAACTAAACAGGCCTTTGAATAACCAGTTCTTTTTCTAAACAGTTGGAAAGGGTCAGATAAATGGTAGCTAGTTACTTTGGCTTAAAGTTTTTGCTAGAGACCAACAAAACTAACAATTTTCAATAAAATCCTTCTTTCCTAATCTTCAGACTAACATCATTCAACATAAACAAGCCTTCTTTGAATAACCAGTTCTTTTCCTAAACAGTTAGGAAGGGTCAGATGAATGGTAGCTAGTTACTTTGGCTGAAAGTCTTTGCCTGAGACCAACAAAACTAACAATTTTCAATAATATCCTTCTTTCCTAATCTTAAGACTAACATCAACCAAACTAAACAAGCCTTTGAATAACCAGTTCCTTTCTTGAACATCTACACTTCCTAAACATGTATTGTATCCGACTAACATCATTAAAACTAATCAAGCCTTTGAATAACCAGTTCTTTTCCTAAACAGTTGGGAAGGGTCAGATCTATGGTAGCTAGTTACTTTGGCTCAAAGTCTTTGCTAGAGACCAACAAAACTAAAGATTTTCTATAAAATACTTCTTTCCTAATCTGCAGACTAACATCAAGCAAACTAAATAAGCATTTGAATAACCAGTTCCTTTCTTAAACATCGATACTTCCTAAGCGTGTATTGTATCTGACTAACATCATTCAAACTAAACAAGCCTTTGAATAACAAGTTCTTTTCCTAAACCGTTGGGAAGGGTCAGATCAATGGTAGCAAGTTACTTTGGCTGAAAGTATTTGCCTGAGACCAAAAAAACTAACAATTTTCAATAAAATCCTTCTTTCCTAATCTTCAGACTAACATCAACCAAACTAAACAAGCCTTTGAATAACCAGTTCCTTTTTTGAACATTGATATTTCCTAAGCATGTATTGTATCTGACTAATATCATTCAAACAAAACAAGCCTTTGAATAACCAGCTCTTTTTCTAAATAGTTGGGAAGGATCAATTCAATGGTAGCCAGTTACTTTGGCTTAAAGTCTTTGCAAGAGACCAACAAAACTAACAATTATATATAAATTCCTTCTTTCTTAATCTTCAGGCTAAAATCAACGTAACTAAACAGGCCTTTGAATAACCAGTTCTTTTTCTAAACAGTTGGGAAGGGTCAGATAATGGTAGCTAGTTACTTTGGCTTAAAGTCTTTGCTAGAGACCAACAAAACTAACTATTTTCAATAAAATCCTTCTTTCTTAATCTTCAGACTAACATCATTCAAACTAAACAAGCCTTTGAATAACCAGTTCTTTTCCTAAACAGTTAGGAAGGGTCAGATGAATGGTAGCTAGTTACTTTGGCTGAAAGTCTTTGCCTGAGACCAACAAAACTAACAATTTTCAATAAAATCCTTCTTTCCTAATCGTCAGACCAACATCAACCAAACTAAACAAGCCTTTGAATAACAAGTTCCTTTCTTGAACATCGACACTTCTTAAACATGTATTGTATTCGACTAACATCATTAAAACTAATCAAGCCTTTGAATAACAAGTTCTTTTCCTAAACAGTTGGGAAGGGTCAGATCAATGGTAGCTAGTTACTTTGGCTCAAAGTCTTTGCTAGAGACCAACAAAATTAACGATTTTCTATAAAATCCTTCTTTCCTAATCTTCAGACTAACATCATTCAAACTAAACAAGCCTTTGAATAACCATTTCTTTTCCTAAACAGTTAGGAAGGGTCAGATCAATGGTAGCTAGTTACTTTTGCTGAAAGTCTTTGCCTGAGACATCCTAAACTAACAATTTTCAATAAAATCCTTCTTTCCTAATCTTCAGACTAACATCAACCAAACTAAACAAGCCTTTGACTAACCAGTTCCTTTCTTGAACATCGACACTTCCTAAACATGTATTGTATCCGACTAACATCATTAAAACTAATCAAGCCTTTGAATAACCAGTTCTTTTCCTAAACAGTTGGGAAGGGTCAGATCAATGGTAGCCAGTTACTTTGGCTGAAAGTCTTTGCCTGAGACCAACAAAACTAACAATTTTCAATAAAATCCTTCCTTCCTAATCTTCAGACTAACATCATTCGAACTAAATAAGCCTTTGAATAACAAGTTCTTTTCCTAAACAGTTAGGAAGGGTCAGATCAATGGTAGCTAATTACTTTTGCTGAAAGTCTTTGCCTGAGACCAACAAAACTAACAATTTTCAATAAAATTCTTCTTTCCTAATCTTCAAACTAAACAATTTTCAATAAAATCCTTCTTTCCTAATCTTCAGACTAACATCAACCAAACTAAACAAGCCTTTGAATAACCAGTTCCTTTCTTGAACATCGATACTTCCTAAGCGTGTATTGTATCTGACAAACATCATTCAAACTAAACAGGTCTTTGAATAACCAGTTCATTTTCTAAACAGTTGGGAAGGGTCAGATAAATGGTAGGTAGTTACTTTGGCTTAAAGTCTTTGCTAGAGACCAACAAAACTAACAATTTTCAATAAAATCCTTCTTTCCTAATCTTCAGACTAACATCATTCTAACTAAACAAGCCTTTGAATAACAAGTTCTTTTCTTAAACAGTTAGGAAGGGTCAGATCAATGGTAGCTAGTTACTTTGGCTGAAAGTCTTTGCCTGAGACCAACAAACCTAACAATTTTCAATAAATCCTTCTTTCCTAATCATCAGACTAACATCAACCAAACTAAACAAGCCTTTGAATAACCAGTTCCTTTCTTGAACATCGACACTTCCTAAACATGTATTGTATCCGACTAACATCATTAAAACTAATCAAGCCTTTCAATAACCAGTTCCTTTCTTGAAGAGTGATACTTCCTAAGCATGTATTGTATCTGACTAACATAATTCAAACTAAACAAGCCTTTGAATAACCAGTTCTTTTCCTAAACAGTTGGGAAGGGTCAGATCAATGGTAGCCAGTTACTTTGGCTGAAAGTCTTTTCCTGAGACCAACTAAACTAACAATTTTCAATAAATCCTTCTTTCCTAATCTTAAGACTAACATCAACAAAACAAAACAAGCCTTTGAATAACCAGTTCCTTTCTTAAACATCGACACTTCCTAAACATGTATTGTATCCGACTAACATCATTAAAACTAATCAAGCCTTTGAATAACCAGTTCTTTTCCTAAACAGTTGGGAAGGGTCAGATCAATGGTAGCTAGTTACTTTGGCTCAAAGTCTTTGCTAGAGACCAACAAAACTAACGATTTTCTATAAAATACTTCTTTCCTAATCTGCAGACTAACATCAACCAAACTAAATAAGCATTTGAATAACCAGTTCTTTTCTTGAACATCGATACTTCCTAAGCATGTATTGTATCTGACTAACTTCATTCAAACTAAACAAGCCTTTGAATAAAAAGTTCTTTTCCTAAACAGTTGGGAAGGGTCAGATCAATGGTTGCCAGTTACTTTGGCTGAAAGTATTTGCCTGAGACCAAAAAAACTAACAATTTTCAATAAAATCCTTCTTTCCTAATTTTCAGACTAACATAAACCAAACGAAACAAGCCTTTGAATAACCAGTTCCTTTCTTGAACATTGATACTTCCTAAGCATGTATTGTATCTGACTAATATCATTCAAACAAAACAAGCCTTTGAATAACCAGCTCTTTTTCTAAATAGTTTGGAAGGATCAGATCAATGGTAGCCAGTTACTTTGGCTTAAAGTCTTTGCAAGAGACCAACAAAACTAACAATTATCAATAAAATCCTTCTTTCTTAATCTTCAGGCTAAAATCAACGAAACTAAACAGGCCTTTGAATAACCAGTTCTTTTTCTAAACAGTTGGGAAGGGTCAGATCAATGGTAGCTAGTTACTTTGGCTTAAAGTCTTTGCTAGAGACCAACAAAACTAACGATTTTCTATAAAATACTTCTTTCCTAATCTGCAGACTAACATCAACCAAACTAAATAAGCATTTGAATAACCAGTTCCTTTCTTGAACATCGATACTTCCTAAGCATGTATTGTATCTGACTAACATCATTCAAACTAAACAAGCCTTTGAATAACAAGTTCTTTTACTAAACAGTTGGGAAGGGTCAGATCAATGGTAGCCAGTTACTATGGCTGAAAGTATTTGCCTGAGACCAAAAAAACTAACGATTTTCAATAAAATCCTCCTTTCCTAATCTTCAGACTAACATCAACCAAACTAAACAAGCCTTTGAATAACCAGTTCCTTTCTTGAACATTGATACATCCTAAGCATGTATTGTATCTGACTAATATCATTCAAACAAAACAAGCCTTTGAATAACCAGCTCTTTTTCTAAATAGTTTGGAAGGATCAGATCAATGGTAGCCAGTTACTTTGGCTTAAAGTCTTTGATAGAGACCAACAAAACTAACAATTATCAATAAATTCCTTCTTTCTTAATCTTCAGGCTAAAATCAACGAAACTAAACAGGCCTTTGAATAACCAGTTCCTTTCTTGAACATCGACACTTCCTAAACATGTATTGTATCCGACTAACATCATTAAAACTAATCAAGCCTTTGAATAACCAGTTCTTTTCCTAAACAGTTGGGAAGGGTCAGATCAATGGTAGCTAGTTACTTTGGCTCAAAGTCTTTGCTAGAGACCAACAAAACTAACGATTTTCTATAAAATACTTCTTTCCTAATCTGCAGACTAACATCAAGAAAAACTAAATAAGCATTTGAATAACCAGTTCCTTACTTGAACATTGATACTTCCTAAGCATGTATTGTATCTGACTAACATCATTCAAACTAAACAAGCCTTTGAATAACAAGTTCTTTTCCTAAATAGTTGGGAAGGGTCAGATCAATGGTAGCCAGTTACTTTGGCTGAAAGTATTTGCCTGAGACCAACAAAACTAACAATTTTTAATAAAATCCTTCTTTCCTAATCTTCAGACTAACATCAACCAAACTAAACAAGCCTTTGAATAACCAGTTCCTTTCTTGAATATCGACATTTCTTAAACATGTATTGTATTCGACTAACATCATTAAAACTAATCAAGCCTTTGAATAACCAGTTCTTTTCCTAAACAGCTGGGAAGGGTCAGATCAATGGTAGCTAGTTACTTTGGCTCAAAGTCTTTGCTAGAGACCAACAAAATTAAAGATTTTCTATAAAATACTTCTTTCCTTATCTGCAGACTAACATCAAGAAAACTAAACAAGCCTTTGAATAACCAGTTCCTTTCTTGAACATCGATACTTCCAAAGCATGTATTGTATCTGACTAACATCATTCAAACTAAACAAGCCTTTGAATAACCAGTTCTTTTCCTAAACAGTTGGGAAGGGTCAGATCAATGGTAGCCAGTTACTTTGGCTGAAAGTCTTTGCCTGAGACCAACAAAAACTAACAATTTTCTATAAAATCCTTCTTTCCTAATCTTCAGACTAACATCAACCAAACTAAACAAGCCTTTGAATGACCAGTTCCTTTCTTGAACATCGATACTTCCTAAGCGTGTATTGTATCTGCCTAACATTCAAACTAAACAAGCCTTTGAATAACCAGTTCTTTTCCAAAACAGTTGTTAAGGGTCAGATCAATGGTAGCCAGTTGCTTTGGCTGAAAGTCTTTGCCTGAGAACAACAAAACTAACAATTTTAAATAAAATCCTTCTTTCCTAATCTTCAGACTAACATCAACCAAACTAAACAAGCCTTTGAATAACCAGTTCCTTTCTTGAACATTGATACTTCCTAAGCATGTATTGTATCTGACTAATATCATTCAAACAAAACAAGCCTTTGAATAACCAGCTTATTTTCTAATTAGTTCGGAAGGGTCAGATCATTGGTAACTAGTAACTATGGCTTAAAGTCTTTGCTAGAGACCAACAAAACTAACAATTTTCAATAAAATCCTTCTTTCCTAATCTTCAGGCTAACATCAACAAAACTAAAAAGGCCTTTGAATAACCAGTTCGTTTCTAAACAGTTAGGAAGGGTCAGAAAAATGGTAGCTAGTTACTTTGGCTTAAAGTTTTTGTTAGAGACCAACAAAACTAACAATTTTCAATAAAATCCTTCTTTCCTAATTTTCAGAATAACATCATTCAAACTAAACAAGCCTTTGAATAACCAGTTCTTTTTCTAAACAGTTGGGAAGGGTCAGATAAATGGTAGCTAGTTACTTTGGCTTAAAGTATTTGCTAGAGACCAACAAAACTAACAATTTTCAATAAAATACTTCTTTCCTAATCTTCAGACTAACTTCAAGAAGACTAAACAAGACTTTGAATAACCAGTTCTTTTCCTAAACAGTTAGGAAGGGTCAGATCAATGGTAGCTAGTTACTTTGGCTTAAAGTCTTTGCTAGAGACCAACAAAACTAACAATTTTCCATAAAATCCTTCTTTCCTAATCTTCAGACTAACATCAACCAAACTAAAAAAGCCCTTGAATAACAAGTTCCTTTCTTGAACATCGATACTTCCTAAGCGTGTATTGCATCTGACTAACATCATTCAAACTAAACAAGCCTTTGAATAATCAGTTCTTTTTCTAAACAGTTGGGAAGGGTCAGATCAATGGTAGCTAGTGACTTTGGCTTAAAGTCTTTGCCAGAGACCAACAAATCTAACAATTTTCAATGAAATCCTTCTTTCCTAAGCTTCAGACTAACATCAACCAAACTAAACAAGCCTTTGAATAACCAGTTCCGGTCTTGAACATCGACACTTCCTAAGCATGTATTGTATCCGACTAACATCATTCAAACTAAACAAGCTATAAAATCTTAAAACAATTTCTTTCCTAGACAGTTGGGAAGGGTCAGATCAATGGTAGCTAGTTGTTTTGACTGAAAGTTTCCTGAGACCAATAAAGCTAAAACTGTACCAATTATTAGTGAAAACCCTTACTTTCTAAGCATGTATGTATTGTATCCGACAAACATCATTTAAACTAAACAAATGATTGAATCATAAACCAGTTCCTTTCCAAGACAGTTGGGAGGGGTCAGATCAATGGTAGCTAGATACTTTGGCTGAAAGTCTTTACCTGAGACCAACAAAACTAACAATTTTCAATAAAATCCTCCTTTCCTAATCTTCAGACTAACATCAACTAAACTAAACAAGCCTTTGAATAACCAGTTCCTTTCTTGAACATCGATACTTCCTAAATATGTATTGTATCCGACTAACATCGTTCAAACTAAACAACCTATTAAATCTTACACCAATTTCTTTCCTAGACACTTGGGAAGGGTCAGATCAATGGTAGCTACTTAGTTTAGCTGAAAGTCTTTGCCTGAGACCAATTAAACTGATAATTTTCAGCCAAATCCCTTACTTCCTAAGTATGTATTGTATCTGACTAACATCATTCAAACTAAACAAGCTATTGAATCTTAAACCAGTTCTCTACGTAAACAGTTAGGAAGAATAAGATCAATGGTATCTAGTTGTTTTGACTGAAAGTTTTCTGAGACCAATAAAGCTAAAATTGTACCAATTATTAGTGAAAACCCTTACTTTCAAAGCATATATGTATTGTATCTGACAAACATCATTTAAACTAAACAAATGATTGAATCTTAAACCAGTTCCTTTCCAAGACAGTTGGGAAGGGTCAGACAAATGGTAGCTAGTTACCTTGGCTTAAAGTCTTTGCCAGAGACCACCAAAATTAACAATTTTTGAATAAAATCCTTCTTTCCTAATCTGCAGACTAACATCAACCAAACTAAACAAGCTTTTGAATAACCAGTTCCTTTCTTGAACTTCGATACTTCCTTAGCATGTATTGTATTTGACTAACATCATTCGAACTAAACAAGCCTTTGAATAACCAGTTCTTTTTCTAAACAGTTGGGAAGGGTCAGATCAATGGTAGCTAGTTACTTTGGCTCATAGTCTTTACTAGAGACCAACAAAACTAACGATTTTCAATAAAATCCTTCTTTCCTAATCTTCACACTAACATCAACCAAACTAAACAAGCCTTTGAATAACCAGTTCCTTTCTTGAACATCGATACTTTCAAAACATGTATTGTATCCGACTAACATCATTAAAACTAATCAAGCCTTTGAATAACCAGTTATTTTCCTAAACAGTTGGGAAGGGTCAGATCAATAATAGCTAGTTACTTTGGCTCAAAGTCTTTGCTAGAGACCAACAAAACTAACGATTTTCAATAAAATCCTTCTTTCCTAATCTTCAGACTAACATCAAAATAACTAAACAAGCCTTTGCATAAACAGTACCTTTCTTAAACATCGATACTTCCTAAGCGTGTATTGTATCTGACCAAACTAAACAAGCCTTTGAATAACCAGTTCTTTTCCAAAACAGTTGGGAAGGGTCAGATCAATGGTAGCCAGTTACTTTGGCTGAAAGTCTTTGCCTGAGACCAACAAAACTAACAATTTTCAATAAAATCCTTCTTTCCTAATCTTCAGGCTAACATCAACAAAACTAAACAGGCCTTTGAAAAACCAGCTCTTTTTCTAAACAGTTGGGAAGGGTCAGATAAATGGTAGCAAGTTACTTTGGCTTAAAGTCTTTGCTAGAGACCAACAAAACTAACAATTTTCAATAAAATCCTTCTTTCCTAATCTTCAGAATAACATCAACCAAATTAAATAAGCCTTTGAATAACCAGTTCCTTTCTTGAACATCGACACTTCCTAAACATGTATTGTATCCGACTAACATCATTAAAACTAATCAAGCCTTTGAATAACAGGTTCTTTTCCTAAACCGTTGGGAAGGGTCAGATCAATGGTAGCTAGTTACTTTGGCTTAAAGTCTTTGCTAGAGACCAACAAAACTATCAATTTTAAATAAAATCCTTCTTTTCTAAGCTTCAGACTAACATCATTCAAACTAAACAAGCTTTTGAATAACCAGCTCTTTTTCTAAACAGTTGGGAAGGGTCAGATTAAAGGTAGCTAGTAACTTTGGCTTAAAGTCTTTGCTAGAGACCAACAAAACTAATAATTTTCATTAAAATCTTCTTTCCTAATCTTCAGACTAACACCAACGAAACTAAAAAAGCCCTTGAATAACAAGTTCCTTTCTTGAACGTCGATACTTCCTAAGCGTGTATTGTATCTGACTAACATCATTCAAACTAAACAAGCCGTTGAATAACCAGTTCTTTTTATAAACAGTTGGGAAGTGTCAGATCAATGGTAGCTAGTGACTTTGGCTTAAAGTCTTTGCCAGAGACCAACAAATCTAACAATTTTCAATGAAATCCTTCTTTCCTAATCTTCAGACTAACATTAACCAAACTAAACAAGCCTTTGAATAACCAGTTCCGGTCTTGAACATCGATACTTCCTAAGCATGTATTGTTTCCGACTAACATCATTCAAACTAAACAAGCTATAAAATCTTAAAACAATTTCTTTCCTAGACAGTTGGGAAGGGTCAGATCAATGGTAGCTAGTTGTTTTGACTGAAAGTTTCCTGAGACCAATAAAGCTAAAATTGTACCAATTATTAGTGAAAACCCTTACTTTCTAAGCATGTATGTATTGTATCCGACAAACATCATTTATATTAAATAAATGATTGAATCATAAACCAGTTCCTTTCCAAGACAGTTGGGAGGGGTCAGATCAATGGTAGCTAGATACTTTGGCTGAAAGTCTTTACCTGAGACCAACAAAACTAACAATTTTCAATAAAATCCTCCTTTCCTAATCTTCAGACTAACATCAACTAAACTAAACAAGCCTTTGAATAACCAGTTCCTTTCTTGAACATCGATACTTCCTAAACATGTATTGTATCCGACTAACATCGTTCAAACTAAACAACCTATTAAATCTTACACCAATTTCTTTCCTAGACACTTGGGAAGGGTCAGATCAATGGTAGCTACTTAGTTTGGCTGAAAGTCTTTGCCTGAGACCAATTAAACTAATAATTTTCAGCCAAATCCCTTACTTCCTAAGTATGTATTGTATCTGACTAACATCATTCAAACTAAACAAGCTATTGAATCTTAAACCAGTTCTCTACGTAAACAGTTAGGAAGGGTAAGATCAATGGTATCTAGTTGTTTTGACTGAAAGTTTTCTGAGACCAATAAAGCTAAAATTGTACCAATTATTAGTGAAAACCCTTACTTTCAAAGCATATATGTATTGTATCTGACAAACATCATTTAAACTAAACAAATGATTGAATCTTAAACCAGTTCCTTTCCAAGACAGTTGGGAAGGGTCAGACAAATGGTAGCTAGTTACCTTGGCTTAAAGTCTTTGCCAGAGACCACCAAAATTAACAATTTTTGAATAAAATCCTTCTTTCCTAATCTTCAGACTAACATCAACCAAACTAAACAAGCTTTTGAATAACCAGTTCCTTTCTTGAACTTCGATACTTCCTTAGCATGTATTGTATTTGACTAACATCATTCAAACTAAACAAGCCTTTTGATAACCAGTTCTTTTTCTAAACAGTTGGGAAGGGTCAGATCAATGGTAGCTAGTTACTTTGGCTCAAAGTCTTTGCTAGAGACCAACAAAACTAACGATTTTCAATAAAATCCTTCTTTCCTAATCTTCAGACTAACATCAACCAAACTAAACAGGCCTTTGAATAACCAGCTCTTTTTCTAAACAGTTGGGAAGGGTCAGATAAATGGTAGCAAGTTACTTTGGCTTAAAGTCTTTGCTAGAGACCAACAAAACTAACAATTTGCAATAAAATTCTTCTTTACTAATCTTCTGACTAACATCAACCAAACTAAACAAGCCTTTGAATAACCACTTCCTTTCTTGAACATTGATACTTCCTAAGCATGTATTGTATCTGACTAATATCATTCAAACAAACAAGCCTTTGAATAACCAGCACTTTTTCTAAATAATTCGGAAAGGTCAGATCAATGGTAACTAGTAACTTTGGCTTAAAGACTTTGCAAGAGACCAACAAAACTAACAATTTTCAATAAAATCCTTCTTTCCTAATCTTCAGGCTAACATCAACAAAACTAAGCAGGCCTTTGAATAACCAGTTCTTTTTCTAAACAGTTGGGGAGGGTCAGATCAATGGTAGCTAGTTACTTAGGCTTAAAGTCATTGCTAGAGACCAAAAAAACTAACAATTTTCAATAAAATCCTTCTTTCCTAATCTTCAGACTAACATCAACCAAACTAAACAAGCCTTTGAATAACCAGTTCCTTTCTTGAACATCGATACTTCCTAAACATGTATTGTATCCGACTAACATCATTAAAACTAATCAAGCCTTTGAATAACCAGTTCTTTTCCTAAACAGTTGGGAAGGGTCAGATCAATGGTAGCTAGTTACTTTGGCTCATAGTCTTTACTAGAGACCAACAAAACTAACGATTTTCAATAAAATCCTTCTTTCCTAATCTTCACACTAGCATCAACCAAACTAAACAAGCCTTTGAATAACCAGTTCCTTTCTTGAACATCGATACTTTCTAAACATGTATTGTATCCGACTAACATCATTAAAACTAATCAAGCCTTTGAATAACCAGTTCTTTTCCTAAACAGTTGGGAAGGGTCAGATCAATAATAGCTAGTTACTTTGGCTCAAAGTCTTTGCTAGAGACCAACAAAACTAACGATTTTCAATAAAATCCTTCTTTCCTAATCTTCAGACTAACATCAAAATAACTAAACAAGCCTTTGCATAAACAGTACCTTTCTTGAACGTCGATACTTCCTAAGCGTGTATTGTATCTGACCAAACTAAACAAGCCTTTGAATAACCAGTTCTTTTCCAAAACAGTTGGGAAGGGTCAGATCAATGGTAGCCAGTTACTTTGGCTGAAAGTCTTTGCCTGAGACCAACAAAACTAACAATTTTCAATAAAATCCTTCTTTCCTAATCTTCAGGCTAACATCAACAAAACTAAACAGGCCTTTGAATAACCAGTTCTTTTTCTAAACAGTTAGGGAGGGTCAGATCAATGGTAGCTAGTTACTTAGGCTTAAAGTCATTGCTAGAGACCAAAAAAACTAACAATTTTAAATAAAATCCTTCTTTCCTAATCTTCAGACTAACATCAACCAAACTAAACAAGCCTTTGAATAACCAGTTCCTTTCTTGAACATTGATACTTCCTAAACATGTATTGTATCCGACTAACATCATTAAAACTAATCAAGCCTTTGAATAACCAGTTCTTTTCCTAAACAGTTGGGAAGGGTCAGATCAATGGTAGCTAGTTACTTTGGCTCATAGTCTTTACTAGAGACCAACAAAACTAACGATTTTCAATAAAATCCTTCTTTCCTAATCTTCACACTAACATCAACTAAACTAAACAAGCCTTTGAATAACCAGTTCCTTTCTTGAACATCGATACTTTCTAAACATGTATTGTATCCGACTAACATCATTAAAACTAATCAAGCCTTTGAATAACCAGTTCTTTTCCTAAACAGTTGGGAAGGGTCAGATCAATAATAGCTAGTTACTTTGGCTCAAAGTCTTTGCTAGAGACCAACAAAACTAACGATTTTCAATAAAATCCTTCTTTCCTAATCTTCAGACTAACATCAAAATAACTAAACAAGCCTTTGCATAAACAGTACCTTTCTTGAACGTCGATACTTCCTAAGCGTGTATTGTATCTGACCAAACTAAACAAGCCTTTGAATAACCAGTTCTTTTCCAAAACAGTTGGGAAGGGTCAGATCAATGGTAGCCAGTTACTTTGGCTGAAAGTCTTTGCCTGAGACCAACAAAACTAACAATTTTCAATAAAATCCTTCTTTCCTAATCTTCAGGCTAACATCAACAAAACTAAACAGGCCTTTGAAAAACCAGCTCTTTTTCTAAACAGTTGGGAAGGGTCAGATAAATGGTAGCAAGTTACTTTGGCTTAAAGTCTTTGCTAGAGACCAACAAAACTAACGATTTTCAATAAAATCCTTCTTTCCTAATCTTCAGAATAACATCAACCAAATTAAATAAGCCTTTGAATAACCAGTTCCTTTTTTGAACATTGATACTTCCTAAGCAAGTATTGTATCTGACTAATATCATTCAAACAAAACAAGCCTTTGAATAACCTGCACTTTTTCTAAATAGTTCGGAAAGATAAGATCAATGGTAGCTAGTAACTTTGGCTTAATTAAAGTCATTGCAAGAGACCAACAAAACTAAAAAAATTTAATAAAATCCTTCTTTCCTAATCTTCAGGCTAACATCAACAAAACTAAACAGGCCTTTGAATAACCAGTTCTTTTTCTAAACAGTTGGGAAGAATCAGATCAATGGTAGCCAGTTACTTTGGCTGAAAGTCTTTGCCTGAGACCAACAAAACTAACAATTTTCAATAAAATCCTTCTTTCCTAATCTTCAGACTAACTTCATTCTAACTAAACAAGCCTTTGAATACCAGTTCTTTTCCTAAACAGTTAGGAAGGGTCAGATCAATGGTAGCTAGTTACTTTTGCTGAAAGTCTTTGCCTGAGACCAACAAAACTAACAATTTTCAATAAAATTCTTCTTTCCTAATCTTCAGACTAACATCAACCAAACTAAACAAGCCTTTGAATAACCAGTTCCTTTCTTGAACATCGACACTTCCTAAACATGTATTGTATCCGACTAACATCATTAAAACTAATCAAGCCTTTGAATAACAGGTTCTTTTCCTAAACCGTTGGGAAGGGTCAGATCAATGGTAGCTAGTTACTTTGGCTTAAAGTCTTTGCTAGAGACCAACAAAACTATCAATTTTAAATAAAATCCTTCTTTTCTAAGCTTCAGACTAACATCATTCAAACTAAACAAGCTTTTGAATAACCAGCTCTTTTTCTAAACAGTTGGGAAGGGTCAGATTAAAGGTAGCTAGTAACTTTGGCTTAAAGTCTTTGCTAGAGACCAACAAAACTAATAATTTTCATTAAAATCTTCTTTCCTAATCTTCAGACTAACACCAACGAAACTAAAAAAGCCCTTGAATAACAAGTTCCTTTCTTGAATGTCGATACTTCCTAAGCGTGTATTGTATCTGACTAACATCATTCAAACTAAACAAGCCGTTGAATAACCAGTTCTTTTTCTAAACAGTTGGGAAGTGTCAGATCAATGGTAGCTAGTGACTTTGGCTTAAAGTCTTTGCCAGAGACCAACAAATCTAACAATTTTCAATGAAATCCTTCTTTCCTAATCTTCAGACTAACATTAACCAAACTAAACAAGCCTTTGAATAACCAGTTCCGGTCTTGAACATCGATACTTCCTAAGCATGTATTGTTTCCGACTAACATCATTCAAACTAAACAAGCTATAAAATCTTAAAACAATTTCTTTCCTAGACAGTTGGGAAGGGTCAGATCAATGGTAGCTAGTCGTTTTGACTGAAAGTTTCCTGAGACCAATAAAGCTAAAATTGTACCAATTATTAGTGAAAACCCATACTTTCTAAGCATGTATGTATTGTATCCGACAAACATCATTTATATTAAATAAATAATTGAATCATAAACCAGTTCCTTTCCAAGACAGTTGGGAGGGGTCAGATCAATGGTAGCTAGATACTTTGGCTGAAAGTCTTTACCTGAGACCAACAAAACTAACAATTTTCCATAAAATCCTCCTTTCCTAATCTTCAGACTAACATCAACTAAACTAAACAAGCCTTTGAATAACCAGTTCCTTTCTTGAACATCGATACTTCCTAAACATGTATTGTATCCGACTAACATCATTAAAACTAATCAAGCCTTTGAATAACCAGTTCTTTTCCTAAACAGTTGGGAAGGGTCAGATCAATGGTAGCTAGTTACTTTGGCTCATAGTCTTTACTAGAGACCAACAAAACTAACGATTTTCCATAAAATCCTTCTTTCCTAATCTTCAGACTAACATCAAACAAACTAAACAAGTCTTTGCATAAACAGTACCTTTCTTGAACATCGATACTTCCTAAGCGTGTATTGTATCTGACCAAACTAAACAAGCCTTTGAATAACCAGTTCTTTTCCAAAACAGTTGGGAAGGGTCAGATCAATGGTAGCCAGTTACTTTGGCTGAAAGTCTTTGCCTGAGACCAACAAAACTAACAATTTTTAATAAAATCCTTCTTTCCTAATCTTCAGGCTAACATCAACAAAGCTAAACAGGCCTTTGAAAAACCAGCTCTTTTTCTAAACAGTTGGGAAGGGTCAGATAAATGGTAGCAAGTTACTTTGGCTTAAAGTCTTTGCTAGAGACCAACAAAACTAACGATTTTCAATAAAATCCTTCTTTCCTAATCTTCAGAATAACATCAACCAAATTAAACAAGCCTTTGAATAACCAGTTCCTTTCTTGAACATTGATACTTCCTAAGAGAGTATTGTATCTGACTAATATCATTCAAACAAAACAAGCCTTTGAATAACCTGCACTTTTTCTAAATAGTTCGGAAAGATAAGATCAATGGTAGCTAGTAACTTTGGCTTAATTAAAGTCATTGCAAGAGACCAACAAAACTAAAAAATTTTAATAAAATCCTTCTTTCCTAATCTTCAGGCTAACATCAACAAAACTAAACAGGCCTTTGAATAACCAGTTCTTTTTCTAAACAGTTGGGAAGGGTCAGATCAATGGTAGCCAGTTACTTTGGCTGAAAGTCTTTGCCTGAGACCAACAAAACTAACAATTTTCAATAAAATCCTTCTTTCCTAATCTTCAGACTAACATCATTCTAACTAAACAAGCCTTTGAATAAACAGTTCTTTTCCTAAACAGTTAGGAAGGGTCAGATCAATGGTAGCTAGTTACTTTTGCTGAAAGTCTTTGCCTGAGACCAACAAAACTAACAATTTTCAATAAAATTCTTCTTTCCTAATCTTCAGACTAACATCAACCAAACTAAACAAGCCTTTGAATAACCAGTTCCTTTCTTGAACATCGACACTTCCTAAAAATGTATTGTATCCGACTAACATCATTAAAACTAATCAAGCCTTTGAATAACAGGTTCTTTTCCTAAACCGTTGGGAAGGGTCAGATCAATGGTAGCTAGTTACTTTGGCTTAAAGTCTTTGCTAGAGACCAACAAAACTATCAATTTTAAATAAAATCCTTCTTTTCTAAGCTTCAGACTAACATCATTCAAACTAAACTAGCTTTTGAATAACCAGCTCTTTTTCTAAACAGTTGGGAAGGGTCAGATTAAAGGTAGCTAGTAACTTTGGCTTAAAGTCTTTGCTAGAGACCAACAAAACTAATAATTTTCATTAAAATCTTCTTTCCTAATCTTCAGACTAACATCAACGAAACTAAAAAAGCCCTTGAATAACAAGTTCCTTTCTTGAACGTCGATACTTCCTAAGCGTGTATTGTATCTGACTAACATCATTCAAACTAAACAAGCCATTGAATAACCAGTTCTTTTTCTAAACAGTTGGGAAGTGTCAGATCAATGGTAGCTAGTGACTTTGGCTTAAAGTCTTTGCCAGAGACCAACAAATCTAACAATTTTCAATGAAATCCTTCTTTCCTAATCTTCAGACTAACATTAACCAAACTAAACAAGCCTTTGAATAACCAGTTCTGGTCTTGAACATCGATACTTCCTAAGCATGTATTGTTTCCGACTAACATCATTCAAACTAAACAAGCTATAAAATCTTAAAACAATTTCTTTCCTAGACAGTTGGGAAGGGTCAGATCAATGGTAGCTAGTTGTTTTGACTGAAAGTTTCCTGAGACCAATAAAGCTAAAATTGTACCAATTATTAGTGAAAACCCTTACTTTCTAAGCATGTATGTATTGTATCCGACAAACATCATTTATATTGAACAAATGATTGAATCATAAACCAGTTCCTTTCCAAGACAGTTGGGAGGGGTCAGATCAATGGTAGCTAGATACTTTGGCTGAAAGTCTTTACCTGAGACCAACAAAACTAACAATTTTCAATAAAATCCTCCTTTCCTAATCTTCAGACTAACATCAACTAAACTAAACAAGCCTTTGAATAACCAGTTCCTTTCTTGAACATCGATACTTCCTAAACATGTATTGTATCCGACTAACATCATTCAAACTAAACAACCTATTAAATCTTACACCAATTTCTTTCCTAGACACTTGGGAAGGGTCAGATCAATGGTAGCTACTTAGTTTGGCTGAAAGTCTTTGCCTGAAACCAATAAAACTGATAATTTTCAGTCAAAACCCTTACTTCCTAAGTTTGTATTGTATCTGACAAACATCATTCAAACTAAACAAGCTATTGAATCTTAAACCAGTTCTCTACGTAGACAGTTAGGAAGGGTAAGATCAATGGTAGCTAGTTGTTTTGACTGAAAGTTTCCTGAGACCAATAAAGCTAAAATTGTACCAATTATTAGTGAAAATCCTTACTTTCAAGGCATATATGTATTGTATCTGACAAACATCATTTAAACTAAACAAATGATTGAATCTTAAACCAGTTCCTTTCCAAGACAGTTGGGAAGGGTCAGACTAATGGTAGCTAGTTACCTTGGCTTAAAGACTTTGCCAGAGACCAACAAAATTAACAATTTTTGAATAAAATCCTTCTTTCCTAATCTTCAGACTAACATCAACCAAAATAAACAAGCTTTTCAATAACCACTTCCTTTCTTGAAAATTGATACTTCCTAAGCATGTATTGTATCTGACTAATATCATTCAAACAAACAAACCTTTGAATAACCAGCACTTTTCTAAATAGTTCGGAAAGGTAAGATCAATGGTAGCTAGTTACTTTGGCTTAAAGTCATTGTAAGAGACCAACAAAACTAACAATTTTCAATAAAATCCTTCTTTCCTAATCTTCAGGCTAACATCAACAAAACTAAACAGGCCTTTGAATAACCAGTTCTTTTTCTAAACAGTTGGGAAGGGTCAGATCAATGGTAGCTAGTTACTTCGGCTTAAAGTCATTGCTAGAGACCAACAAAACTAACAATTTTCAATAAAATCCTTCTTTCTTAATCTTAAGACTAACATCAACCAAACTAAACAAGCCTTTGAATAATCAGTTCCTTTCTTGAACATCGATACTTCCTAAACATGTATTGTATCCGACTAACATCATTAAAACTAATCAAGCCTTTGAATAACCAGTTCTTTTCCTAAACAGTTGGGAAGGGTCAGATCAATGGTAGCTAGTTACTTTGGCTCATAGTCTTTGCTAGAGACCAACAAAACTAACGATTTTCTATAAAATCCTTCTTTCCTAATCTTCACACTAACATCAACCAAACTAAACAAGCCTTTGAATAACCAGTTCCTTTCTTGAACATCGATACTTTCTAAATATGTATTGTATCCGATTAACATCATTAAAACTAATCAAGCCTTTGAAAAACCAGTTCTTTTCCTAAACAGTTGGGAAGGGTCAGATCAATAATAGCTAGTTACTTTGGCTCAAAGTCTTTGCTAGAAACCACCAAAACAAACGATTTTCAATAAAATCCTTCTTTCCTAATCTTCAGACTAGCATCAACCAAAATAAACAAGCTTTTCAATAACCAGTTCCTTTCTTGAACTTCGATACTTCCTTAGCATGTATTGTATTTGACTAACATCATTCAAACTAAACAAGGCTTTGAATAACCAGTTCTTTTTCTAAACAGTTGGGAAGGGTCAGATCAATGGTAGCTAGTTATTTTAGCTCAAAGTCTTTGCTAGAGACCAACAAAACTAACGATTTTCAATAAAATCCTTCTTTCCTAATCTTCAGACTAACATCAACCAAACTAAACAGGCCTTTGAATAACCAGCTCTTTTTCTAAACAGTTGGGAAGGGTCAGATAAATGGTAGCAAGTTACTTTGGCTTAAAGTCTTTGCTAGAGACCAACAAAACTAACAATTTTCAATAAAATTCTTCTTTACTAATCTTCAGACTAACATCAACCAAACTAAACAAGCCTATGAATAACCACTTCCTTTCTTGAAAATTGATACTTCCTAAGCATGTATTGTATCTGACTAATATCATTCAAACAAACAAATCTTTGAATAACCAGCACTTTTTCTAAATAGTTCGGAAAGGTAAGATCAATGGTAGCTAGTAAGTTTGGCTTAAAGTCATTGTAAGAGACCAACAAAACTAACAATTTTCAATAAAATCCTTCTTTCCTAATCTTCAGGCTAACATCAACAAAACTAAACAGGCCTTTGAATAACCAGTTCTTTTTCTAAACAGTTGGGAAGGGTGAGATCAATGGTAGCTAGTTACTTCGGCTTAAAGTCATTGCTAGAGACCAACAAAACTAACAATTTTCAATAAAATCCTTCTTTCCTAATCTTAAGACTAACATCAACCAAACTAAACAAGCCTTTGAATAACCAGTTCCTTTCTTGAACATCGATACTTCCTAAACATGTATTGTATCCGACTAACATCATTAAAACTAATCAAGCCTTTGAATAACCAGTTCTTTTCCTAAACAGTTGGGAAGGGTCAGATCAATGGTAGCTAGTTACTTTGGCTCATAGTCTTTGCTAGAGACCAACAAAACTAACCATTTTCTATAAAATCCTTCTTTCCTAATCTTCACACTAACATCAACCAAACTAAACAAGCCTTTGAATAACCAGTTCCTTTCTTGAACATTGATACTTTCTAAACATGTATTGTATCCGATTAACATCATTGAAACTAATCAAGCCTTTGAATAACCAGTTCTTTTCCAAAACAGTTGGGAAGGGTCAGATCAATGGTAGCCAGTTACTTTGGCTGAAAGTCTTTGCTAGAGACCAACAAAACTAACAATTTTCAATAAAATCCTTCTTTCCTAATCTTCAGGCTAACATCAACAAAACTAAACAGGCCTTTGAATAACCAGTTCTTTTTCTAAACAGTTGGGAAGGGTCAGATAAATAGTAGCTAGTTACTTTGGCTAAAGTTTTTGCTAGAGACCAACAAAACTAACAATTTTCAATAAAATCCTTCTTTGCTAATCTTCAGACTAACTTCATTCAAACTAAACAAGCCTTTGAATAACCAGTTCTTTTCCTAAACAGTTAGGAAGGGTCAGATCAATGGTAGCTAGTTACTTTTGCTGAAAGTCTTTGCCTGAGACCAACAAAACTAACAATTTTCAATAAAATCCTTCTTTCCTAATCTTCAGACTAACATCAACAAAACTAAACAAGCCTTTCAATAACCAGTTCCTTTCTTGAACATCGACACTTCCTAAACATGTATTGTATCCGACTAACATCATTAAAACTAATCAAGCCTTTGAATAACCAGTTCTTTTCCTAAACAGTTGGGAAGGGTCAGATCAATGGTAGCTAGTGACTTTGACTTAAAGTCTTTGCTAGAGACCAACAAAACTAACAATTTTCAATAAAATCCTTCTTTCCTAATCTTCAGGCTAACGTCAACAAAACTAAACAGGCCTTTGAATAACCAGTTCTTTTTCTAAACAGTTCGGAAGGGTTCAATAAATGGTATGGTAGCTAGTTACTTTGGCTTAAAGACTTTGCTAGAGACCAACAAAACTAACAATTTTAAATAAAATCCTTCTTTCCTAATCTTCAGACTAACATCATTCAAACTAAACAAGCCTTTGAATAACCAGTTCTTTTCCTAAACAGTTGGGAAGTGTATGATCAATGGTAGCTAGTTACTTTGGCTTAAAGTCTTTGCTAGAGACCAACAAAACTATCAATTTTCAATAAAACCCTTCTTTTCTAATCTTCAGACTAACATCATTCAAACTAACAAGCTTTTGAATAACCAGCTCTTTTTCTAAATAGTTGGGAAAGGTCAGATTAAAGGTAGCTAGTAACTTTGGCTTAAAGTCTTTGCTAGAGACCAACAAAACTAATAATTTTCATTAAAATCCTTCTTTCCTAATCTTCAGACTAACATCAACGAAACTAAAAAAGCCCTTAAATAACAAGTTCCTTTCTTGAACATCGATACTTCCTAAGCGTGTATTATATCTGACTAACATCATTCAAACTAAACAAGCCTTTGAATAACCAGTTCTTTTTTAAACAGTTGGGAAGAGTCAGATCAATGGTAGCTAGTGACTTTGGCTTAAAGTCTTTGCCAGAGACCAACAAATCTAACAATTTTCAATGAAATCCTTCTTTCCTAATCTTCAGACTAACATCAACCAAACTAAACAAGCCTTTGAATAACCAGCTCCGGTCTTGAACATCGATACTTCCTAAGCATGTATTGTTTCCGACTAACATCAATCAAACTAAACAAGCTATTGAATCTTAAAACAATTTCTTTCCTAGACAGTTGGGAAGGGTCAGATCAATGGTACGTAGCTAGTTGTTTTGACTGAAAGTTTCCTGAGACCAATAAAGCTAAAATTGTACCAATTATTAGTGAAAACCCTTACTTTCTAAGCATGTATGTATTGTATCTGACAAACATCATTTAAACTAAACAAATGATTGAATCACAAACCAGTTCCTTTCCAAGACAGTTGGGAGGGGTCAGATCAATGGTAGCTAGATACTTTGGCTGAAAGTCTTTACCTGAGACCAACAAAACTAACAATTTTCAATAAAATCCTCCTTTCCTAATCTTCAGACTAACATCAACTAAACTAAATAAGCCTTTGAATAACCAGTTCCTTTCTTGAACATCGATACTTCCTAAACATGTATTGTATCCGACTAACATCATTCAAACTAAACAACCTATTAAATCTTACACCAATTTCTTTCCTAGACACTTGGGAAGGGTCAGATCAATGGTAGCTACTTAGTTTGGCTGAAAGTCTTTGCCTGAGACCAATTAAACTGATAATTTTCAGTCAAAACCCTTACTTCCTAAGTATGTATTGTATCTGACTAACATCATTAAAACTAAACAAGCTATTGAATCTTAAACCAGTTCTCTACTTAGAAAGTTAGGAAGGGTCAGATCAATGGTAGCTAGTTGTTTTGACTGAAAGTTTCCTGAGACCAATAAAGCTAAAATTGTACCAATTATTAGTGAAAACCCTTACTTTCAAAGCATGTATGTATTGTATCTGACAAACATCATTTAAACTAAACAAATGATTGAATCTTAAACCAGTTCCTTTCCAAGACAGTTGGGAATGGGTCAGACAAATGGTAGCTAGTTACTTTGGCTTAAAGTCTTTGCCAGAGACCAACAAAATTAACAATTTTTGAATAAAATCCTTCTTTCCTAATCTTCAGACTAACATCAACCAAACTAAACAAGCTTTTGAATAACCAGTTCCTTTTTTGAACATCGATACTTCCTTAGCATGTATTGTATATGCATTCTAACTAAACAAGCCTTTTAATAACCAGTTCTTTTTCTAAACAGTTGGGCAGGGTCAGATATATAAAGGTAGCTAGTTACCTTGGCTTAAAGTCTTTTCCAGAGACCAACAAAACTAAAAATAATATTCTTCTTTCCTAATCTTCAGACTAAAACTAAAAAAGCCTTTGAATAACAAGTTCCTTTCTTGAACATCAATACTTCCTAAGCATGTATTGTATTTGACTAACATCATTTAAACAAAACAAGCCTTTGAATAACCAGTTCTTTTCCTAAACAGTTGGGAAGGTTCAGATCATTGGTAGCCAGTTACTTTGGCTTAAAGTCTTTGCCTGAGACCAAAAAAAAAAAATTCTTCCTAAGAATGTATTGTATTTGACTAACATCATTCAAACTAAACAAGCCTTTGCATAACCAGTTCTTTTCCTAAACAGTTGGGAAGGGTAAGATCAATGGTAGCTTGTTACTTTGGCTTAACACTTAGAACGCAGAGGGCCAATATATTGGCCCGCTAAGTATGCGTGCGTAGCGCGGAGGGCCAATATATTGGCCGCTTGGCGCTATTGGCTTCTACGTCTGTATAACGTTTTGATAAGCGCTGATTTTGAGTGCTGATAGTCAGCAGGGGAGTTCCCCTATCTGTAATCAGCCTTTGCTGACGTAGCCTCTAAACAACGAAGCCCTACAACCGAAAATACGGCCGAACACGAGATTATAGCCATGGCTGCCGATCGAGACAAGCGCCCAGAACGGCGCGTGGATGCCGCTGCTGTTGTTTCACGCTGCTTGTGTGGCTGCCTAAGGTTCTCTGGACTACATCTGCATCTTTTTTCGCCGCCTCAGTCTCTAGCAGGGCACTGGATCGCTTGAGATTGGTGGAGCTACTCGGGTAAGTATGAACCGCCTATTGTAGCCCGCTTTTTATAGCTCTGTTAAGCCCAGACGTGAATTTCCATGCCATAGATCAATGGTAGCTAGTTGTTTTGTATGATCGACAAATTATATACGTAACCACCACTTAAGTTTGCACTTATTCCTCCTGCCTTTCAAAGATTCTACCCCTGTATCTTCCTTTATTGTTTCATTGCATATTTATTTGAATTTTTAGAAGAGCAGCCAAGTATCTTTTAGCTGCTCCTACGTAGCTGAATAGATTCTAAAGAAGCTGTCTCCATATTAAGCCAAAACTTCACTACCATACTCTATAAAGTGGGGCAAAGTAACAAAATTAACACTCCAACTGTATTGATATTTCTAAGTTTTTGCTTTCCACTTTTAATTACCCTCTGTACATTATTGTATCATGACCATTATTGACAATTCAATGCCCAAATAACAGTAACTTGCAACCCTTTTATCTCCCCACTTCCATGTACATGTACCTGAACAATTAACCTCTCTAGAAAAAATAATAAAGGCACTCTTTTTTAATGTTAGACTTTAACCTTACCTCAGAAGTAGTAATTACATTAGACCCCCACTCTTATTAACATCATACTTAATAGTTATTCCAATCCCAGCTTTATCTAATTGATAGATAAATACAAGTCTATCCATACAGTTCTATATAAACACGTGTTTAGAACCCACATACATGCAAGCCCTCGGTGGCAATGGAGTGTTTGACTCTATTAAAAATGGTGGGCCTTACCCTGTTAAATAAGAAAGAGAGGAGAGTAGAAACCGCTTTTGGTATAACTATCAGGTATCCAAATATAAAGGTCGGATTTAGCGATTGTTAAACCCTGTAAATCGCTAGATTGCAATTTATTTCATTGTACAGACGACAGACAGACAGACAGACAGACAAACAGAGCCAATTGCTTAACCTTGCCGCATATGCATGGGGTAAAAATGGAAAATAGAATAGGTGACATACTACGTACAACCCTGTTCCACCCCTGGCCTATATCTGATTTTTCTCCATCCAAGGCCAGAAATGTGGCTTATGGTTTATGTTATGGTTAGGAGTAGGTGGGCCTTACCCTGAGTATGCAAACTTAAGGTTCTGTGATGTGCCAGTGAATATGTATGGTCATAGGAGGGCATCTACATAATTACAAAGAGAAACTGAGCTAAAAAAGTCAGCTGCCACATGAATACAGCTACATGCTAAGAGCAGAACAAACAAGAGCATATACGTACAAAGAAAGTGACAAGGGTACAGTGAAATGTCTAGTTCGCAGTTTTTGAATCAAACAGACGACTGGTCAAACGTACACTTTAATAACTTCCACACTATAGATCTATGTGTGCATTTTAATAGATCAATAATTATATCATGCCAAGTTCATGGAAACTGGAGGGGCATCTTAACCCTGAATTAATTGAAACAGTAGCTACACAATCATGCCACTCACATGCAAGTTTGATGTAGCTTCCTGACTGCAACAGATTGCATTTATGTCAGTACAGAAATTTGAAATAGCACTGACCTGCGTGGTAGAGGTTTGCAAAGCTCAAAACTTTATTGTGTAACAGATTGTAATGGGCAAAGGAGTGTTTCCTATATGAAAGGCCTTGCAATTGAAAACATACAGCTGTAGAATATTCATAGCGTCTGGTTCACTAAAGTAGTTTCACAAGCCAGCCCACTTACATTCTACAGCATCCATCACTTACAGTATTGGCATGTGGAAGAGACATGTGCTGATAGCCTGATGCTGACACTCTTCCACATGCCATGCTGATACTGAAAGTAATGGGTTTGATTCTGTGACTACCACTGAAGTTACCAGGTGCCCTTAACAGAGACAAGAAAAGTACAAGTGTAGGCCAGTACAAGTTGTCACCCCACCCCACCCATGCCCCACAGCCCATGCACAGGTGACACTCAATCTACTTCCACAACAAATGTACACTTGATTACACAACTGTGTGAACAAACAAATATAACTAGGAGGTAAGATGCAAAAAGCCTTGTGTCAAAGTACCATTTGGTAAGTGTTCTACAAATACCTGTCCAATCCTACTAATGCATTTCTTCTGATTTGAAAGTATGTCCACGAATGTAATAGGGCCAATGCTCTGTAAGTATACAAACATACTATCATAAGTAAAGTACAAAGAACTGAAACACTGACAGCTATTTGGGCTTTGTGAGTGCGGTGATGGTGTGTGTAGCACCTAGAGCTGACCAGCAGCTACATACAGCTCTTAATTTGACTCACACCAGGAAAGCCTCCATGAATTAAAAGTGAACAAAGGCTCTACTGTAGTTTAGCTTTTCTCTGGTCTTTTAATCCTTCAATTACAATAGAAAAACTACTGATAAACATGATTTCCTAAGTCAACCCAAAAGTTAGCAACACCCAACTGCCAGACACTGAAGCCAGACATGCACACTAATTTTCTCCAGCCCAGTTTAATCTTACTCGAAATTGTATGGTAGTGCTAGCAGTTCCCCAGATGCAAAGGCAGGTAAACCACGAGGGGTCCTTATGTCCGCTTCCATTTCATCTTGCACTGCTGTACCTACATGTAAGTACATGCACATGCACAGCAATGTTAATAAACAAAGGTAAAATTTTATTCATGCATGGTAATATGGTATAATGAGCCTCAGATGTATGCACATGTGGAAAACAAGCTAGAAACCTATCTTCAGAAATACATGACTGGCCGAGTAAGAGAGGCTAGTACTGAAAATGTCATAGTTTGTAATTAGGGTGGATTTATCAAGCTCCTTCTTGAGCTTACATGTACATGTACTACAGTGTGTATTGCTGATCAATGTGCGATGAACACTGTTAGATTAATTGCTAAGAAAATGAATTATGTATAAAAATGTTATCAGGCAGTTATTTATGGTAGAACAGCAAAATGTTTACATGCACTACAAGAAGCGCACTGAGACTATGCAGAAACAGGAGGAACTGAGTTTAGTCAGAAGCTGTAGTAATACGTAATCAAACTAGCTGTAGACTTTCAGTATAACCACATACAATAAGTAATCATAAATGGCTGCATATCACAATTGTACTTTACCATACAGTTAGTGTCAGTCATAGTAGAATTTACTAGAGCAGTTAACTATCAAGACCACAGCCTCTTAACTTTGTCAGCAATTAAGTCACTTAGCCTGCTAAAATTTAATAGATTGAATTTAATTGGCCTGTTTTCAGCCCCTGACATCTCAAAATTCATTGCGTCAGAAATACTGGAATGGGTTCATTATACAATGAGTATCAAATATACTGACTGTACTCACCCAGTATGCTCCATGGCTCTCCCAGCACTGGAACCGACGTCATTAGAGACGGCTTTGTCAGCCGCATAACTGTATGCAGTTGTACGTGTGTGTGTGTGTGTGTGTGTGTGTGTGTGTGTGTGTGTGTGTGTGTGTGTGTGTGTGTGTGTGTGTGTGTGTGTGTGTGTGTGTGTGTGTGTGTGTGTGTGTGTGTGTGTGTGTGTGTGTGTGTGTGTGTGTGTGTGTGTGTGTGTGTGTGTGTGTGTGTGTGTGTGTGTGTGTGTGTGTGTGTCGCGGTGGTGTAATAGTTAGAGCACTGGACTCACAACCCAAGGGTTGGTGGTTTGAATCCCAGCATGTATTGTATTTGACTAACATCATTTCAACTAAACAAGCCTTTGAATAACCAGTTCTTTTCCTAAACAGATGGGAAGGGTGAGATCAATGGTAGCTATTTACATTGGCTTAAAGTCTTTGATAGAGACCAACAAAACTAACAATTTTCAATAAAATCCTTCTTTCCTAATCTTCAGACTAACATCATTCAAACTAAACAAGCCTTTGAATAACAAGTTCTCTTCCTAAACAGTTGGGAAGGGTCAGATAAATGGTAGCTAGTTACTTTGGCTGAAAGTCTTTGACTGAGACCAACAAAACTAACAATTTTAAATAAAATCCTTCTTTCCTAATCAATGGTAGCTAGTTGCTTTGGCTTAAACTCTCTGCTAGAGACCAACAAAACTAACAATTTTCAATAAAATCTTTCTTTCCTAATCTGCAGACTAACATCAACCAAACTAAACAAGCCTTTGAATAACCAGTTCCTTTCTTGAACATCGATACTTCCTAAGGATGTATTGTATTTGACTAACATCATTCAAACTAAACAAGCCTTTGAATAACCAGTTCTTTTCCTAAACAGTTGGGAAGGGTCAGATCAATCGTAGCTAGTTACTTTGGCTTAAAGTCTTTGCTAGAGACCAACAAAACTAACAATTTTAAATAAATCTTTCTTTCCTAATCTTCAGACAAACATCAACCAAACTAAACAAGCCTTTGAATAACAAGTTCCTTTCTTGAACATCGATACTTCCTAGGCATGTATTGTATTTGACTAACATCATTCAAACTAAACAAGCCTTGGCATAACCAGATCTTGGAAGGGTCAGATCAATGGTAGCTTGCTACTTCGGCTTAAAGTCATTGCTAGAGACCAACAAAACTAACTATTTTCAATAAAATCCTTCTTTCCTAATCTTCAGACTAACATCAACCAAACTAAACAAGCCTTTGAATAACAAGTTCCTTTCTTGAACATCGATACTTCCTAAGCGTGTATTGTATTTGACTAACATCATTCAAACTAAACAGGCCTTTGAATAACCAGTTCTTTTCCTAAACAGTTGAAAAGGGTCAGATCAATGGTAGCTAGTTACTTTGGCTCAAAGTCTTTGCTAGAGACCAACAAAACTAACGATTTTCTATAAAATACTTCTTTCCTAATCTGCAGACTAACATCAAGAAAACTAAACAAGCCTTTGAATAACCAGTTCTTTTCCTAAACAGTTTGGAAGGGTCAGATAAATGGTAGCTAGTAACTTTGGCTTAAAGTCTTAGCTAGAGACCAACAAAACTAACAATTTTCAATAAAATCCCTCTCTCCTAATCTTCAGACTAACATCAATCGAACAAAACAAGCCTTTGAATAACAAGTTCCTTTCTTGAACATAGATACTTCCTAAGCATGTATTGTATCTGACTAACATCATTCAAACTAAACAAGCCATTGAATAACCAGTTCGTTTCCTAAACAGTTGAGAAAGGTTAGATCAATGGTAGCTAGTTACTTTGGCTTAAAGTCTTTGCCAGAGACAAAAAAAATAACAATTTTTGAGAAAAATTCTTCTTTCCTAATCTTCAGATTAACATCAACCAAACTAAACCGGCCTTTGAATAACCAGTTCTTTTCCTAAACAGTTGGGAAGGGTCAAATCAATGGTAGCTAGTTACTTTGGCTTAAAGTCTTTGCTAGAGACCAACAAAACTAACAATTTTCAATAAAATCCTTCTTTCCTAATCTGCAGACTAACATCAACCAAACTAAACAAGCCTTTGAATAACAAGTTCCTTTCTTGAACAGCGATACTTCCTAAGCGTGTATTGTATCTGACTAACATCATTCAAACTAAACAGGCCTTTGAATAACCCGTTCTTTTTCTAAACAGTTGGGAAGGGTCAGATAAATGGTAGCTAGTTACTTTGGCTTAACGTCTTTGCTAGAGACAAACAAAAACTAACAATTTTCAATAAAATACTTCTTTCCTAATCTGAAGACTAACATCAAGCAAATTAAACAAGCCTTTGAATAACCAGTTCCTTTCTTGAACATTGATACTTCCTAAGCATGTATTGTATCTGACTAATATCATTCAAACAAAACAAGCCTTTGAATAACCAGCTCATTTTCTAAATAGTTCGGAAGGGTCAGATTAATGGTAGCTAGTAACTTTGGCTTAAAGTCTTTGCTAGAGACCAACAAAACTAACAATTTTCAATAAAATCCTTCTTTCCTAATCTTCAGGCTAACATCAAATAAACTAAACAGGCCTTTGAATAACAAGTTCTTTTTCTAAATAGTTAGGAAGGGTCAGATAAATGGTAGCAAGTTAATTTGGCTTAAAGTCTTCGCTAGAGACCAGCAAAAATAACAATTTTAAATAAAATCATTCTTTCCTAATCTTCAGACTAACATCATTCAAACTAAACAAGCCTTTGAATAACCGGTTCTTTTCTTAAAACGTTCGGAAGGGTCAGATCAATGGTAGCTAGTAACTTTGGCTTAAAGTCTTTGCTAGAGACCAACAAAACTAACAATTTTAAATAAAATCCTTCTTTCCTAATCTTCAGGCTAACATCAACAAAACTAAACAGGCCTTTGAATAACCAGTTCTTTTTCTAAACAGTTAGGAAGGGTCAGATAAATGGTAGCTAGTTACTTTGGCTTAAAGTCTTTGCTAGAGACCAACAAAACTAACAATTTTCAATAAAATCCTTCTTTCCTAATCTTCAGAATAATATCAACCAAACTAAACAAGGCTTTGAATAACCAGTTCCTTTTTTGAACATTGATACTTCCTAAGCATGTATTGTATCTGACTAATATCATTCAAACAAAACAAGCCTTTGAATAACCAGCTCATTTTCTAAATAGTTCGGAAGGGTCAGATTAATGGTAGCTAGTAACTTTGGCTTAAAGTCTTTGCTAGAGACCAACAAAACTAACAATTTTCAATAAAATCCTTCTTTCCTAATCTTCAGGCTAACATCAACAAAACTAAATAGGCCTTTGAATAACCAGTTCTTTTTCTAAACAGTTTGGTAGGGTCAGATAAATGGTAGCTAGTTACTTTTGCTTAAAGTCTTTGCTAGAGACCAACAAAACTAACAATTTTCAATAAAACACTTCTTTCCTAATCTGCAGACTAACAACAAGCAAACTAAACAAGCCTTTGAATAACCAGTTCCTTTCTTGAACATCGATACTTCCTAAGCATGTATTGTATCTGACTAACATCATTCAAACTATACAAGCCTTTGAATAACCAGTTCTTTTCCTAAACAGTTGGGAAGGGTCAGATCAATGGTAGCTAGTTACTTTGGCTCAAAGTCTTTGCTAGAGACCAACAAAACTAACGATTTTCTATAAAATACTTCTTTCCTAATCTGCAGACTAACATCAAGCAAACTATACAAGCCTTTGAATAACCAGTTCCTTTCTTGAACATCGATACTTCCTATGCATGTATTGTATCTGACTAACATGATTCAAACTAAACAAGCCTTTGAATAACCAGTTCTTTTCCAAAACAGTTGGGAAAGGTCAGATCAATGGTAGCCAGATACTTTGGCTGAAAGTCTTTGCCTGAGACCAACAAAACTAACAATTTTCAATAAAATCCTTCTTTCCTAATCTTCAGACTAACATCAACCAAACTAAACAAGCCTTTGAATAACCAGTTCTTTTCCTAAACAGTTGGGAAGGGTAGGATCAATGGTAGCTAGTTACTTTGGCTTAAAGTCTTTGCTAGAGACCAACAAAACTAACAATTTTCAATAAAATCCTTCTTTCCTAATCTTCAGACTAACATCAACCAAACTGAACAAGCCTTTGAATAACCAGTTCCTTTCTTGAACATTAATACTTTCTAAGCATGTATTGTATCCGACTAATATCATTCAACCAAAACAAGCCTTTGAATAACCAGTTCTTTTTCTAAACAGTTAGGAAGGGTCAGATAAATGGTAGCTAGTTACTTTGGCTTAAAGTCTTTGCTAGAGACAAAAAAAACTAACAATTTTAAATAAAATCCTTCTTTCCTAATCTTCAGACTAACATCAACCAAACTAAACAAGCCTTTGAATAACCAGTTCCTTTCTTGAACATTGATACTTCCTAAGCGTGTATTGTATCTAACTAACATCATTCAAACTAAACAGGCCTTTTAATAACCATTTCTTTTTCTAAACAGTTGGGAAGGGTCAGATAAATTGTAGCTAGTTACTTGGCTCAAAGTCTTTGCTAGAGACCAACAAAACTAACGATTTTCTATAAAATACTTCTTTCCTAATCTGCAGACTAACATCAAGCAAACTATACAAGCCTTTGAATAACCAGTTCCTTTCTTGAACATCGATACTTCCTATGCATGTATTGTATCTGACTAACATGATTCAAACTAAACAAGCCTTTGAATAACCAGTTCTTTTCCAAAACAGTTGGGAAGGGTCAGATCAATGGTAGCCAGTTACTTTGGCTGAAAGTCTTTGCCTGAGACCAACAAAACTAACAATTTTCAATAAAATCCTTCTTTCCTAATCTTCAGACTAACATCAACCAAACTAAACAAGCCTTTGAATAACCAGTTCTTTTCCTAAACAGTTGGGAAGGGTAGGATCAATGGTAGCTAGTTACTTTGGCTTAAAGTCTTTGCTAGAGACCAACAAAACTAACAATTTTCAATAAAATCCTTCTTTCCTAATCTTCAGACTAACATCAACCAAACTGAACAAGCCTTTGAATAACCAGTTCCTTTCTTGAACATTAATACTTTCTAAGCATGTATTGTATCCGACTAATATCATTCAACCAAAACAAGCCTTTGAATAACCAGTTCTTTTTCTAAACAGTTAGGAAGGGTCAGATAAATGGTAGCTAGTTACTTTGGCTTAAAGTCTTTGCTAGAGACAAAAAAAACTAACAATTTTAAATAAAATCCTTCTTTCCTAATCTTCAGACTAACATCAACCAAACAAAACAAGCCTTTGAATAACCAGTTCCTTTCTTGAACCTTGATACTTCCTAAGCGTGTATTGTATCTAACTAACATCATTCAAACTAAACAGGCCTTTTAATAACCATTTCTTTTTCTAAACAGTTGGGAAGGGTCAGATAAATGGTAGCTAGTTACTTGGCTTAAAGTCTTTGCTAGAGACCAAACAAACTAACAATTTTTAAAAAAATACTTATTTCCAAATCTGAAGACTAATAACAAGCAAACTAAACAAGCCTTTGAATAACCAGTTCCTTTCTTGAACATTGATACTTCCTAAGCATGTATTGTATCTGATTAATATCATTCAAACAAAACAAGCCTTTGAATAACCAGCTCATTTTATAAATAGTTTGGAAGGGTCAGATCAATGGTAGCTAGTAACTTTGGCTTAAAGTCTTTGCTAGAGACCAACAAAACTAACAATTTTAAATAAAATCCTTCTTTCCTAATCTTCAGGCTAACATCAACGAAACTAAACAGGCCTTTGAATAACCAGTTCTTTTTCTAAACAGCTAGGAAGGGTCAGATAAATGGTAGCTAGTTACTTTGGCTTAAAGTCTTCGCTAGAGACCAACAAAACTAACAATTTTAAATAAAAACATTCTTTCCTAATCTTCAGACTAACATCATTCAAACTAAACAAGCCTTTGAATAACCAGTTCTTTTCCTAAACAGTTTGGAAGGGTCAGATAAATGGTAGCTAGTAACTTTGGCTTAAAGTCTTTGCTAGAGACCAACAAAACAAACAATTTTTAATAAAATCCTTCTTTCCTAATCTTCAGGCTAACATCAACAAAACTAAACAGGCCTTTTAATAAATAGTTCTTTTTCTAAACAGTTAGGAAGGGTCAGATAAATGGTAGCTAGTTACTTTGGCTTAAAGTCTTTGCTAGAGACCAACAAAACTAAGAATTTTCAATAAAATCCATCTTTCCTAATCTTCCGACTAACATCAACCAAACGAATCAAGCCTTTGAATAACCAGTTCCTTTCTTGAACATTGATACTTCCTAAGCATGTATTGTATCCGACTAATATCATTCAACCAAAACAAGCTTTTGAATAACCAGTTCTTTTCTAAAACAGTTAGGAAGGGTCAGATAAATGGTAGCTAGTTACTTTGGCTTAAAGTCTTTGCTAGAGACAAAAAAACTAACAATTTTAAATAAAATCCTTCTTTCCTAATCTGCAGACAAACATCAACCAAACTAAACAAGCCTTTGAATAACCAGTTCCTTTCTTGAACATTGATACTTCCTAAGCGTGTATTGTATCTGACTAACCTCATTCAAACTAAACAGGCCTTTGAATAACCAGTTCTTTTTCTAAACAGTTGGGAAGGGTCAGATCAATGGTAGCTAGTTACTTTTGCTTAAAGTCTTTGCTAGAGACCAACAAAACTAACAATTTTCAATAAAATACTTCTTTCCTAATCTGCAGACTAATATCAAGCAAACGAAACAAGCATTTGAATAACCAGTTCCTTTCTTGAACATCGATACTTCCAAAGCATGTATTGTATCTGACTAACATCATTCAAACAATACAAGCCTTTGAATAACCAGTTCTTTTCCAAAACAGTTGGGAAGGGTCAGATCAATGGTAGCTAGTTACTTTGGCTTAAAATCTTTGCTAGAGACCAACAAAACTAACGAATTTCTATAAAATACTTCTTTCCTAATCTACAGACTAACATCAAGCAAACTATACAAGCCTTTGAATAACCAGTTCTTTTCTTGAACATCGATACTTCCTATGCATGTATTCTATCTGACTAACATCATTCAAACTAAACAAGCCTTTGAATAACAGGTTCTTTTCCTAAACAGTTAGGAAGGGTTAGATCAATGGTAGCTTGTTACTTTGGCTGAAAGTCTTTGCCTGAGACCAACAAAACTAACAATTTTCAATAAAATCCTTCTTTCTTAATCTTCAGACTAACATCAACCAAACTAAACAAGCCTTAGAATAACAAGTTCCTTTCTTGAACATCGATACTTCCTAAGCATGTATTGTATCCGACTAACATCATTTAAACTAAACAAGCCTTTGAATAACCAGTTCTTTTCCTAAACAGTTGGGAAGGGTCAGATCAATGGTAGCTAGTTACTTTGGCTCAAAGTCTTTGCTAGAGACTAACAAAACTAACGATTTTCTATAAAATCCTTCTTTCATAATCTTTAGACCAACATCAACCAAACTAAACCGGCCTTTGAATAACCAGTTCCTTTCTTGAACATCGATACTTCCTAAGCATGTATTGAATCCGACTAACATCATTTAAACTAAACAAGCCTTTGAATAACCAGTTCTTTTCCAAAACAGTTGGGAAGGGTAAGATCAATGGTAGCCAGTTACTTTGGCTGAAAGTCTTTGCTAGAGACCAACAAAACTAACAATTTTAAATAAAACCCTTCTTTCCTAATCTTCAGACTAACATCAACCAAACTAAACAAGCCTTTGAATAACCAGTTCCTTTCTTGAACATTGATACTTCCTAAGCATGTATTGTATCTGACTAATATCATTCAAACAAAACAAGCCTTTGAATAACCAGCTCATTTTCTAAATAGTTCGGAAGGGTCAGATCAATGGTATCTAGTAACTTTGGCTTAAGGTCTTTGCAAGAGACCAATAAAACAAACAATTTTCAATAAAATCCTTCTTTCCTAATCTTCAGGCTAACATCAACAAAACTAAACAGGCATTTGAATAACCAGTTCTTTTTCTAAAAAGTTAGGAAGGGTCAGATAAATGGTAGCTAGTTACTTTGGCTTAAAGTCTTTGCTAGAGACCAACAAAACTAACAATTTTCAATAAAATCCTTCTTTTCTAATCTTCAGACTAACATCATTCAAACTAAACAAGCCTTTGAATAACCAGTTCTTTTCCTAAACAGTTGGGAAGGGTCAAATCAATGGTAGCTAGTTACTTTGGCTTAAAGTCTTTGCTAGAGACCAACAAAACTAACAATTTTCCATAAAATCCTTCTTTACTAATCTTCAGGCAAACGTCAACCTAACTAAACAAGCCTTTGAATAACAAGTTCTTTTCCTAAACAGTTGGGAAGGGTCAGATCAATGGTAGCTAGTTACTTTGGCTTAAAGTCTTTGCTAGAGATCAACAAAACTAACAATTTTCAATAAAATCCTTCTTTCCTAATCAATGGTAGCTAGTTACTTTGGCTTAAAGTCTTTGCTAGAGACCAACAAAACTAACTATTTTCAATCAAATCCTTCTTTCCTAATCTGCAGACTAAAATCAACCAAACTAAACAAGCCTTTGAATAATCAGTTCCTTTCTTGAACATCGATACTTCCTAAGGATGTATTGTATTTGACTAACATCATTCAAACTAAACTAGCCTTTGAATAACCAGTTCGTTTCCTAAACAGTTGGGAAGGGTCAGATCAATGGTAGCTAGTTACTTTGGCTTAAAGTCTTTGCCAGAGACCAAAAAATAACAATTTTTGAGTAAAATTCTTCTTTCCTAATCTTCAAACTAACACCAACCAAACTAAACCGGCCTTTGAATAACCAGTTCCTTTCTTGAACATCGATACTTCCTTAGCGTGTATTGAATCCGACTAACATCATTTAAACTAAACAAGCTTTTGAATAACCAGTTCTTTTCCTAAACAGTTCGGAAGGGTCAGATCAATGGTAGCTAGTTACTTTGGCTCAAAGTCTTTGCTAGAGACCAACAAAACTAACGATTTTCTATAAAATACTTCTTTCCTAATCTGCAGACTAACATCAACCAAACTAAACAAGCCTTTGAATAACCAGTTCCTTTCTTGAACATCGATACTTCCTAAGGATGTATTGTATTTGACTAACATCATTCCAACTAAACTAGCCTTTGAATAACCAGTTCGTTTCCTAAACAGTTGGGAAGGGTCAGATCAATGGTAGCTAGTTACTTTGGCTTAAAGTCTATGCCAGACACCAAAAAATAACAATTTTTGAGTAAAATTCTTCTTTCCTAATCTACAGACTAACATCAACAAAACTAAACCGGCCTTTGAATAACCACTTCTTTTCTTGAACATCGATACTTCCTAAGCATGTATTGTATTTGACTAACATCATTCAAACTAAACAAGCCTTTTAATAACCAGTTCTTTTTCTAAACAGTTGGGAAGGGTCAGATCAATGGTAGCTAGTTACTTTGGCTCAAAGTCTTTGCTAGAGACCAACAAAACTAACGATTTTCTATAAAATACTTCTTTCCTAATCTGCAGACTAACCTCAACCAAACTAAACAAGCCTTTGAATAACCAGTTCCTTTCTTGAACATCGATACTTCCTAAGGATGTATTGTATTTGACTAACATCATTCAAACTAAACTAGCCTTTGAATAACCAGTTCGTTTCCTAAACTGTTGGGAAGGGTCAGATCAATGGTAGCTAGTTTTTTTGGCTTAAAGTTTTTGCCAAAGACAAAAAAAATAACAATTTTTGAGTAAAATTCTTCATTCCTAATCTTCAGACTAACATCAACCAAACTAAACAAGCCATTGAATAACTTGTTCCTTTCTTGAACATTGATACTTCCTAAGCATGTATTGTATCTGACAAATATCATTCAAACAAAATAAGCCTTTGAATAACCAGCTCTTTTTCTAAACAGTTGGGAAGGGTCAGATCAATGGTAGCTAGTGACTTTGGCTTAAAGTCTTTGCTAGAGACCAACAAAACTAACAATTTTCAATAAAATCCTTCTTTCCCAATCTTCAGAGTAACATCATTCAAACTAAACAAGCCTTTGAATAACCAGTTCTTTTCCTAAAAAGTTGGGAAGGGTCAGATCAATAGTAGCTAGTTACTTTGGCTTAAAGTCTTTGCTAGAGACCAACAAAACTAACTATTTTCAATCAAATCCTTTTTTCCTAATCTGCAGACTAACATCAACCAAACTAAACAAGCCTTTGAATAACCAGTTCCTTTCTTGAACATCGATACTTCCTAAGGATGTATTGTATTTGACTAACATCATTCAAACTAAACTAGCCTTTGAATAACCAGTTCGTTTCCTAAACAGTTGGGAAGGGTCAGATCAATGGTAGCTAGTTACTTTGGCTTAAAGTCTTTGCCAGAGACTAAAAAATAACAATTTTTGAGTAAAATTCTTCTTTCCTAATCTTCAAACTAACACCAAACAAACTAAACCGGCCTTTGAATAACCAGTTCCTTTCTTGAACATCGATACTTCCTAAGCGTGTATTGAATCCAACTAACATCATTTAAACTAAACAAGCTTTTGAATAATCAGTTCTTTTCCTAAACAGTTCGGAAGGGTCAGATCAATGGTAGCTAGTTACTTTGGCTCAAAGTCTTTGCTAAAGACCAACAAAACTAACAATTTTCTATAAAATACTTCTTTCCTAATCTGCAGACTAACATCAACCTAACTAAACAAGCCTTTGAATAACCAGTTCCTTTCTTGAACATCGATACTTCCTAAGGATGTATTGTATTTGACTAACATCATTCCAACTAAACTAGCCTTTGAATAACCAGTTCGTTTCCTAAACAGTTGGGAAGGGTCAGATCAATGGTAGCTAGTTACTTTGGCTTAAAGTCTATGCCAGACACCAAAAAATAACAATTTTTGAGTAAAATTCTTCTTTCCTAATCTTCAGACTAACATCAAATAAACTAAACCGGCCTTTGAATAACCACTTCCTTTCTTGAACATCGATACTTCCTAAGCATGTATTGTATTTGACTAACATCATTCAAACTAAACAAGCCTTTTAATAACCAGTTCTTTTTCTAAACAGTTGGGAAGGGTCAGATCAATGGTAGCTAGTTACTTTGGCTCAAAGTCTTTGCTAGAGACCAACAAAACTAACGATTTTCTATAAAATACTTCTTTCCTAACCTGCAGACTAACCTCAACCAAACTAAACAAGCCTTTGAATAACCAGTTCCTTTCTTGAACATCGATACTTCCTAAGGATGTATTGTATTTGACTAACATCATTCAAACTAAACTAGCCTTTGAATAACCAGTTCGTTTCCTAAACTGTTGGGAAGGGTCAGATCAATGGTAGCTAGTTTTTTTGGCTTAAAGTTTTTGCCAAAGACAAAAAAAATAAATATTTTTGAGTAAAATTCTTCATTCCTAATCTTCAGACTAACATCAACCGAACTTAGCAAGCCTTTGAATAACTTGTTCCTTTCTTGAACATTGATACTTCCTAAGCATGTATTGTATCTGACTAATATCATTCAAACAAAATAAGCTTTTGAATAACCAGCTCTTTTTCTAAACAGTTGGGAAGGGTCAGATCAATGGTAGCTAGTGACTTTGGCTTAAAGTCTTTGCTAGAGACCAACAAAACTAACAATTTTCAATAAAATCCTTCTTTCCCAATCTTCAGAGTAACATCATTCAAACTAAACAAGCCTTTGAATAACCAGTTCTTTTCCTAAAAAGTTGGGAAGGGTCAGATCAATGGTAGCTGGTTACTTTGGCTTAAAGTCTTTGCTAGAGACCAACAAAACTAACAATTTTCATTAAAATCCTTCTTTCCTAATCTTCATACTAACATCAACCGAACAAAACAAGCCTTTGAATAACCAGTTCCTTTATTGAACATAGATACTTCCTAAGCATGTATTGTATCTGACTAACATCATTCTAACTAAACAAGCCTTTGATTAACCAGTTCGTTTCCTAAACAGTTGGGAAAGGACAGATCAATGGTAGCTAGTTACTTTGGCTTAAAGTCTTTGCTAGAGACCAACAAAACTAACAATTTTATATAAAATCCTTCTTTACTAATCTTCAGACTAACATCATTCAAACTAAACAAGCCTTTGCATAACCAGTTCTTTTCCGAAACAGTTGGGAAGGGTCAGATCAATGGTAGCTAGTTACTTTGGCTTAAAGTCTTTGCTAGAGACCAACAAAACTAATAATTTTCATTAAAATCCTTCTTTCCTAATCTTCAGACTAACATCAGCAAAACTAAACAAGCCCTTGAATAACAAGTTCCTTTCTTGAACATCGATACTTCCTAAGCGTGTATTGTATCTGACTAACATCATTAACAAAACAAGCCTTTGAATAACAAGTTCTTTTTCTAAACAGTTGGGAAGGGTCAGATCAATGGTAGCTAGTGACTTTGGCTTAAAGTCTTTGCCAGAGACCAACAAATCTAACAATTTTCAATGAAATCCTTCTTTCCTAATCTTAAAACAAACATCAACCAAACTAAACAAGCATTTGAATAACAAGTTCCTTTCTTGAACATCGATACTTCCTAGGCATGTATTTTATTTGACTAATATCATTCAAACTAAACAAGCCTTTGAATAACCAGTTCTTTTTCTAAACAGTTGGGAAGGGTCAGATCAATGGTAGCTAGTTACATTGGCTCAAAGTCTTTGCTAGAGACCAAAAAAACTAACAATTTTCAATAAAATCCTTCTTTCCTAATCTTCAGGCTAACATCAACAAAACTAAACAGGTCTTTGAATAACCAGTTCTTTTTCTAAACAGTTCGGAAGGGTCTGATAAATGGTAGCTAGTTACTTTGGCATAAAGTCTTTGCTAGAGACCAACAAAACTAACAATTTTCAATAAAATCCTTCTTTCCTAATCTTCAGACTAACATCATTCAAACTAAACAAGCCTTTGAATAGCAAGTTCTTTTCCTAAACAGTTGGGAAGGGTCAGATCAATGGTAGCTAGTTACTTTAGCTGAAAGTCTTTGCCTGAGACCAACAAAACTAACGATTTTCAATAAAATCCTTCTTTCCTAATCTTCAGACTAACATCAACCCAACTAAACAAGCCTTTGAATAACCAGTTCCTTTCTTGAACATCGATACTTCCTAAGCATGTATTGTATCCGACTAACATCATTTAAACTAAACAAGCCTTTGAATAACCAGTTCTTTTCCTAAACAGTTGGGAAGGGTCAGATCAATGGTAGTTAGTTACTTTGGCTCAAAGTCTTTGCTAGAGACCAACAAAACTAACGATTTTCTATAAAATACTTCTTTTCTAATCTGCAAACTAACATCAAGCAAACTAAACAAGCCTTTGAATAACCAGTTCCTTTCTTGAACATCGATACTTCCTAAGGATTATTGTATTTGACTAACATCATTCAAACTAAACTAGCCTTTGAATAACCATCTCTTTTTCTAAACAGTTGGGAAGGGTCAGATAAATGGTAGCTAGTGACTTTGGCTTAAAGTCTTTGCTAGAGACCTACAAAACTAACAATTTTCAAGAAAATCCTTCTTTCCTAATCTTAAGGCTAAAATCAACAAAACTAAATAGGCCTTTGAATAACCAGTTCTTTTTCTAAACAGTTGGGAAGGGTCTGATAAATGGTAGCTATTTACTTTGGCTTAAAGTCTTTACTAGAGACCAACAAAACTAACAATTTTCAATAAAATCCTTCTTTCTTAATCTTCAGACTAACTTCATTCAAACTAAACAAACCTTTGAATAACAAGTTCTTTTCCTAAACAGTTGGGAAGGGTCAGATCAATGGTAGCTAGTTAATTTGGCTTAAAGTCTTTGCTAGAGATCAACTAAACTAACAATTTTCAATAAAATCTTTCTTTCCTAATCTGCAGACTAACATTAACCTAACTAAACAAGTCTTTGAATAACCAGTTCCTTTCTTGAACATCGATACTTCCTAAGCATGTATTGTATTTGACGAACATCATTGAAAATAAACAAGCCTTTGAATAACAGGTTCTTTTCCTAAACAGTTAGGAAGGGTCAGATCAATGGTAGCTTGTTACTTTGGCTGAAAGTCTTTGCCTGAGACCAACAAAACTAACAATTTTCAATAAAATCCTTCTTTCTTAATCTTCAGACTAACATCAACCAAACTAAACAAGCCTTAGAATAACAAGTTCCTTTCTTGAACATCGATACTTCCTAAGCATGTATTGTATCCGACTAACATCATTTAAACTAAACAAGCCTTTGAATAACCAGTTCTTTTCCTAATCAGTTGGGAAGGGTCAGATCAATGGTAGCTAGTTACTTTGGCTCAAAGTCTTTGCTAGAGACTAACAAAACTAACGATTTTCTATAAAATACTTCTTTCCTAATCTTCAGGCTAACATCAACAAAACCAAACAGGTCTTTGAATAACCAGTTCTTTTTCTAAACAGTTCGGAAGGGTCTGATAAATGGTAGCTAGTTACTTTGGCATAAATGCTTTGCTAGAGACCAACAAAACTAACAATTTTATATAAAATCCTTCTTTCCTAATCTTCAGACTAACATCATTCAAACTAAACAAGCCTTTGAATAACAAGTTCCTTTCCTAAACAGTTGGGAAGGGTCAGATCAATGGTAGCTAGTTACTTTGGCTTAAAGTCTTTGCTAGAGACCAACAAAACTGACAATTTTCAATAAAATCATTCTTTCCTAATCAATGGTAGCTAGTTACTTTGGCTTAAAGTCTTTGCTAGAGACCAACAAAACTAACAATTTTCAATAAAATCCTTCTTTCCTAATCTGCAGACTAACATCAACAAAACTAAACAAACCTTTGAATAACCAGTTCTTTTCTTGAACATCGATACTTCCTAAGCATATATTGTATCCGACTAACATCATTTAAACTATACAAGCCTTTGAATAACCAGTTCTTTTCCTAAACAGTTGGGAAGGGTCAGATAAATGGTGGCTAGTTACTTTGGCTCAAAGTTTTTGCTAGAGACAAACAAAACTAACGATTTTCTATAAAATCCTCCTTTCCTAATCTGCAGACTAACATATAGAAAACTAAACAAGCCTTTGAATAACCAGTTCCTTTCTTGAACATCGATACTTCCTAAGGATTATTGCATTTGACTAACATCATTCAAACTAAACTAGCCTTTGAATAACCAGCTCTTTTTCTAAACAGTTGGGAAGGGTCTGATAAATGGTAGCTAGTGACTTTGGCTTAAAGTCTTTGCTAGAGACCAACAAAACTAACAATTTTCAAGAAAATCCTTCTTTCCAAATCTTAAGGCTAAAATCAACAAAACTAAACAGGCCTTTGAATAACCAGTTCTTTTTCTAAACAGTTCGGAAGGGTCTGATAAATGGTAGCTATTTACTTTGGCTTAAAGTCTTTACTAGAGAACAACAAAACTAACAATTTTCAATAAAATCCTTCTTTCCTAATCTTCAGACTAACTTAATTCAAATAAAACAAGCCTTTGAATAACAATTTCTTTTCCTAAACAGTTGGGAAGGGTCAGATCAAAGGTAGCTAGTTACTTCGGCTTAAAGTCATTGCTAGAGACCAACAAAACTAACAATTTTCAATAAAATCCTTCTTTCCTAATCTTCATACTAACATCAACCAAACTAAACAAGCCTTTGAATAACCAGTTCCTTTCTTGAACATCGTTACTTCCTAAGCATGTATTGTATCCGACTAACATCATTTAAACTAAACAAGCCTTTGAATAACCAGTTCTTTTCCTAAACAGTTGGGAAGGGTCAGATCAATGGTAGCTAGTTACTTTGGCTTAAAGTCTTTGCCAGAGACAAAAAAAATAACAATTTTTGAGTAAAATTCTTCTTTCCTAATCTTCAGACCAACATCAACCAAACTGAACCGGCCTTTGAATAACCAGTTCCTTTCTTGAACATCGATACTTCCTAAGCATGTATTGAATCCGACTAACATCATTTAAACTAAACAAGCCTTTGAATAACCAGTTCTTTTCCTAAACAGTTGGGAAGAGTCAGATCAATGGTAGCTAGTTACTTTGGCTCAAAGTCATTTCTAGAGACCAACAAAACAAACGATTTTCTATAAAATACTTCTTTTCTAATCTGCAGACTAACATCAACCAACCTAAACAAGCCTTTGAATAACCAGTTCCTTTCTTGAACATCGATACTTCCTAAGGATGTATTGTATTTGACTAACATCATTCAAACTAAACTAGCCTTTGAATAACCAGTTCGTTTCCTAAACAGTTGGGAAGGGTCAGATCAATGGTAGCTAGTTACTTTGGCTTAAAGTCTTTGCCAGAGACAAAAAAAAAAAAATTTTTGAGTAAAATTCTTCTTTCCTAATCTTCAGACTAACATCAACCAAACTAAACCGGCCTTTGAATAACCAGTTCCTTTTTTGAACATCGATACTTCCTAAGGATTATTGTATTTGACTAACATCATTCAAACTAAACTAGCCTTTGAATAACCAGCTCTTTTTCTAAACAGTTGGAAAGGGTCAGATCAATGGTAGCTAGTGACTTTGGCTTAAAGTCTTTGCTTGAGACCAACAAAACTAACAATTTTCAATAAAATCCTTCTTTCCTAATCTTTAGGCTAACATCAACAAAACTAAACAGGCCTTTGAATAACCAGTTCTTTTTCTAAACAGTTGGGAAGGGTCAGATAAATGGTAGCTAGTTACTTTGGCATAAAGTCTTTGCTAGAGACCAACAAAACTAACAATTTTCAATAAAATCCTTCTTTCCTAATCTTCAGACCAACATCATTAAAACTAAACAAGCCTTTGAATAACAAGTTCTTTTCCTAAACAGTTGGGAAGGGTGAGATCAATGGTAGCTAGTTACTTTGGCTTAAAGTCTTTGTTAGAGACTAACAAAATAACAATTTTCAATAAAATCATTCTTTCCTAATCAATGGTAGCTAGTTACTTTGGCTTAAAGTCTTTGCTAGAGACCAACAAAACTAACAATTTTCAATAAAATCCTTCTTTCCTAATCTGAAGACTAACATCAACCACACTAAACAAGCCTTTGGATAACCAGTTCCTTTCTTGAACATCGATACTTCCTAAGGATGTATTGTATTTGACTAACATCATTCAAACTAAACTAGCCTTTGAATAACCAGTTCGTTTCCTAACCAGTTGGGAAGGGTCAGATCAATGGTAGCTAGTTACTTGGGCTTAAAGTCTATGCCAGAGACAAAAAAATAAAAATTTTTGAGTAAAATTCTTCTTTCCTAATCTTCAGACTAACATCAACCAAACTAAACCGGCCTTTGAATAACCAGTTCCTTTCTTGAACATCGATACTTCCTAAGCATGTATTGAATCCGACTAACATCATTCAAACTAAACTAGCCTTTGAATAACCAGTTCGTTTCCTAACCAGTTGGGAAGGGTCAGATCAATGGTAGCTAGTTACTTTGGCTCAAAGTCTTTGCTAGAGACCAACAAAACTAACGATTTTCTATAAAATACTTCTTTCCTAATCTTCAGACTAAAATCAACCAAACTAAACCGGCCTTTGAATAACCAGTTCCTTTCTTGAACATCGATACTTCCTAAGCATGTATTGTATCTGACTAACATCATTCAAACTCAACAAGCCTTTGCATAATCAATTCTTTTCCTAAACAGTGGGGAAGGGTCAGATCAATGGTAGCTTGTTACTTTGGCTTAAAGTCTCTGCCAGAGACCAACAAAACTAACAATTTTCAATAAATCCTTCTTTCCTAATCTTCAGACAAACATGAACAAAACTAAACAAGCCTTTGAATAACAAGTTCCTTTCTTGAACATCAATACTTCCTAGGCATGTATTGTATTTGACTAACATCATTCAAACTAAACAAGCCTTTGAATAACCAGTTCTTTTCCAAAACAGTTGGGAAGAATCAGATCAATGGTAGCCAGTTACTTTGGCTCAAAAGTCTTTGCCTGAGACCAAAAAAAAATAACAATTTTCAAATAAAATCCTTCTTTCCTAATCTTCAGACTAACATCAACCAAACTAAACAAGCCTTTGAATAACCAGTTCCTTTCTTGAACATCAATACTTCCTAAGCGTGTATTGTATCTGACTAACATCATTCAAACTAAACAGGCCTTTGAATAACCAGTTCTTTTCCTAAACAGTTGGGAAGGGTCAGATCAATGGTAGCTAGTTACTTTGGCTTAAAGTCTTTGCTAGAGACCAACAAAACTAACGATTTTCTATAAATCCTTCTTTCCTAATCTTCAGACAAACATCAACAAAACTAAACAAGCCTTTGAATAACAAGTTCCTTTCTTGAACATCGATACTTTCTAGGCATGTATTGTATTTGACTAACATCATTCAAACTAAACAAGCCTTTGAATAACCAGTTCTTTTCCAAAACAGTTCGGAAGGGTCAGATCAATGGTAGCCAGTTAGTTTGGCTGAAAGTCTTTGCCTGAGACCAAAAAAAACTAACAATTTTCAATAAAATCCTTCTTTCCTAATCTTCAGACTAACATCAACCAAACTAAACAAGCCTTTGAATAACCAGTTCCTTTCTTGAACATCGATACTTCCTAAGCGTGTATTGTATCTGACTAACATCAATCAAACTAAACAGGCCTTTGAATAACCAGTTCTTTTTCTAAAAAGTTGGGAAGGGTCAGATAAATGGTAGCTAGTTACTTTCTCTTAAAGTCTTTGCTAGAGACCAACAAAACTAACAATTTTCAATAAAATCCTACTTTCCTAATCTTCAGACTAACATCATTAAAACTAAACAAGCCTTTGAATAACCAGTTCTTTTTCTAAACAGTTTGGAAGGGTCAGATCAAAGGGAGCTAGTTACTTTGGCTCAAAGTCTTTGCTAGAGACCAACAAAACTAACGATTTTCTATAAAATACTTATTTCCTAATCTGCAGACTAACATCAACCAAACTAAACAAGCCTTTGAATAACCAGTTCCTTTCTTGAACATCGATACTTCCTAAGCATGTATTGTATCTGACTAACATCATTCAAATTAAAAAAGCCTTTGAATAACAAGTTCTTTTCATAAACAGTTGGGAAGGGTCAGATTAATGGTAGCCAGTTACTTTGGCTGAAAGTCTTTGCCTGAGACCAACAAAACTAACAATTTTCAATAAAATCCTTCTTTCCTAATCTTCAGCCTAACATCATTCAAACTAAACAGGCCTTTGAATAACCAGTTATTTTTCTAAACAGTTGGGAAGGGTCAGAGAAATGGTAGCCAGTTACTTTGACTGAAAATCTTTGCCTGAAACCAACAAAACTAACAATTTTCTATAAAATCCTTCTTTCCTATTCTTCAGACTAAAATCAACCAAACTAAACAAGCCTTTGAATAACCAGTTCTTTTTCTAAACAGTTTGGAAGGGTCAGATCAAAGGGAGCTAGTTACTTTGGCTCAAAGTCTTTGCTAGAGACCAACAAAACTAACGATTTTCTATAAAATACTTCTTTCCTAATCTGCAGACTAACATCAAGCAAACTAAACAAGCCTTTGAATAACCAGTTCCTTTCTTGAACATCGATACTTCCTAAGCATGTATTGTATCTGACTAACATCATTCAAATTAAAAAAGCCTTTGAATAACAAGTTCTTTTCATAAACAGTTGGGAAGGGTCAGATTAATGGTAGCCAGTTACTTTGGCTGAAAGTTTTTGCCTGAGACCAACAAAACTAACAATTTTCAATAAAATCCTTCTTTCCTAATCTTCAGACTAACATCATTCAAACTAAACAGGCCTTTGAATAACCAGTTCTTTTTCTAAACAGTTGGGAAGGGTCAGAGAAATGGTAGCCAGTTACTTTGACTGAAAATCTTTGCCTGAAACCAACAAAACTAACAATTTTCAATAAAATCCTTCTTTCCTAATCTTCAGACTAACATCATTCAAACTAAACAGGCCTTTGAATAACCAGTTCTTTTTCTAAACAGTTGGGAAGGGTCAGATAAATAGTAGCTAGTTACTTTGGCTTAAAGTCTTTGCTAGAGACCAACAAAACTAACAATTTTCAATAAAATCCTTCTTTCCTAATCTTCAGACTAACATCATTCAAACTAAACAAGCCTTTGAATAAAAAGTTCCTTTCTTGAACATCGATACTTCCTAAGCTTGTATTGTATCTGACTAATATCATTCAAACTAAACCAGCCTTTGAATAACAAGTTCCTTTCTTGAACATCGATACTTCCTAAGCTTGTATTGTATCTGACTAACATCATTCAAACTAAACAAGCCTTTGAATAACAAGTTCTTTTCCTAAACAGTTGGGAAGGGTCAGATCAATGGTAGCCAGTTACTTTGGCTTTTAGGCTTTTGCCAGAGATAAAAAAAAATAACAATTTTTGAGTAAAATTCTTCATTCCTAATCTTCAGACTAACATCAACCAAACTAAACCGGCCTTTGAATAACCAGTTCAATTCTTGAACATCGATACTTCCTAAGCATGTATTGTATCTGACTAACATCATTCAAACTAAACAAGCCTTTGCATTACCAATTCTTTTCCTAAACAGTTGGGAAGGGTCAGATCAATGGTAGCTTGTTACTTTGGCTTAAAGTCTTTGCCAGAGACCAACAAAACTAACAATTTTCAATAAATCCTTCTTTCCTAATCTTCAGACAAACATCAACCAAACTAAACAAGCCTATGAATAACAAGTTCCTTTCTTGAACATCGATACTTCCTAGGCATGTATTGTATCCGACCAACATCATTTAAAGTAAACAAGTCTTTGAATAACCAGTTCTTTTCCTAAACAGTTGGGAAGGGTCAGATCAATGGTAGCTAGTTACTTTGGCTCAAATTCTTCGCTAGAGACCAACAAAACTAACAATTTTCAATAAAATCCTTCTTTCCTAATCTTCAGACTAACATCAACCAAACTAAACAAGCCTTTGAATAACAAGTTCTTTTCCTAAACAGTTGGGAAGGGTCAGATCAATGGTAGCTAGTTACTTTGGCTTAAAGTCTTTGCTAGAGACAAACAAAACTAACAATTTTCAATAAAATCCTTCTTTCCTAATCAATGGTAGCTAGTTACTTTGGCTTAAAGTCTTTGCTAGAGACCAACAAAACTAACAATTTTCAATAAAATCCTTCTTTCCTAATCTTCAGGCTAACATCAACAAAACTAAATAGGTCTTTGAATAACCAGTTCTTTTTCTAAACAGTTCGGAAGGGTCTGATAAATGGTAGCCAGATACTTTGGCATAAAGTCTTTGCTAGAGACCAACAAAACTTACAATTTTCAATAAAATCCTTCTTTCCTAATCTTCAGACTAACATCAACCAAACTAAACAAGCCCTTGAATAACCAGTTCCTTTCTTGAACATCGATACTTCCTAAGCATGTATTGTATCCGACTAACATCATTTAAACTAAACAAGCCTTTGAATAACCAGTTCTTTTCCTAAACAGTTGGGAAGGGTCAGATCAATGGTAGTTAGTTACTTTGGCTCAAAGTCTTTGTTAGAGACTAACAAAACTAACGATTTTCCATAAAATACTTCTTTTCTAATCTGCAAACTAACATCAAGCAAACTAAACAAGCCTTTGAATAACCAGTTCCTTTCTTGAACATCGATACTTCCTAAGCATTATTGTATTTGACTAACATCATTCAAACTAAACTAGCCTTTGAATAACCAGCTCTTTTTCTAAACAGTTGGGAAGGGTCAGATAAATGGTAGCTAGTGACTTTGGCTTAAAGTCTTTGCTAGAGACCTACAAAACTAACAATTTTCAAGAAAATCCTTCTTTCCTAATCTTAAGACTAAAATCAACAAAACTAAACAGGCCTTTGAATAACCAGTTCTTTTTCTAAACAGTTCGGAAGGGTCTGATAAATGGTAGCTATTTACTTTGGCTTAAAGTCCTTACTAGAGACCAACAAAACTAACAATTTTCAATAAAATCCTTCTTTCTTAATCTTCAGACTAACTTCATTCAAACTAAACAAGCCTTTGAATAACAAGTTCTTTTCCTAAACAGTTGGGAAGGGTCAGATCAAAGGTAGCTAGTTAATTTGGCTTAAAGTCTTTGCTAGAGACCAACAAAACTAACAATTTTCAATAAAATCCTTCTTTCCTAATCTGCAGACTAATATCAACCAAACTAAACAAGCCTTTAAATAACCTGTTCCTTTCTTGAACATCGATACTTCCTAAGCATGTATTGTATTTGACTAACATCATTCAAAATAAACAAGCCTTTGAATAACAGGTTCTTTTCCTAAACAGTTAGGAAGGGTCAGATCAATGGTAGCTTGTTACTTTGGCTGAAAGTCTTTGCCTGAGACCAACAAAACTAACAATTTTCAATAAAATCCTTCTTTCTTAATCTTCAGACTAACATCAACCAAACTAAACAAGCCTTGGATTAACAAGTTCCTTTCTTGAACATCGATACTTCCTAAGCATGTATTGTATCCGACTAACATCATTTAAACTAAACAAGCCTTTGAATAACCAGTTCTTTTCCTAAACGGTTGGAAAGGGTCAGATCAATGGTAGCTAGTTACTTTGGCTCAAAGTCTTTGCTAGAGACTAACAAAACTAACGATTTTCTATAAAATCCTTCTTTCCTAATCTTCAGGCTAACATCAACAAAACCAAACAGGTCTTTGAATAACCAGTTCTTTTTCTAAACAGTTCGGAAGGGTCTGATAAATGGTAGCTAGTTTCTTTGGCATAAATGCTTTGCTAGAGACCAACAAAACTAACAATTTTATATAAAATCCTTCTTTCCTAATCTTCAGACTAACATCATTTAAACTAAACAAGCCTTTGAATAACAAGTTCCTTTACTACACAGTTGGGAAGGGTCAGATCAATGGTAGCTAGTTACTTTGGCTTAAAGTCTTTGCTAGAGACCAACAAAACTAACAATTTTAAATAAAATCGTTCTTTCCTAATCAATGGTAGCTAGTTACTTTGGCTTAAAGTCTTTGCTAGAGACCAACAAAACTAACAATTTTCAATAAAATCCTTCTTTCCTAATCTGCAGACTAACATCAACAAAACTAAACAAGCCTTTGAATAACTAGTTATTTTGTTGAACATCGATACTTCCTAAGCATATATTGTATCCGACTAACATCATTTAAACTAAACAAGCCTTTGAATAACCAGTTCTTTTCCTAAACAGTTGGGAAGGGTCAGATCAATGGTGGCTAGTTACTTTGGCTCAAAGTTTTTGCTAGAGACTAACAAAACTAACGATTTTCTATAAAATCCTTCTTTCCTAATCTGCAGACTAACATATAGAAAACTAAACAAACCTTTGAATAACCAGTTCCTTTCTTGAACATCGATACTTCCTAAGGATTATTGTATTTGACTAACATCATTCAAACTAAACTAGCCTTTGAATAACCAGTTCTTTTTCTAAACAGTTCGGAAGGGTCAGATCAATGGTAACTAGTTACTTTGGCTTAAAGTCTTTACTAGAGAACAACAAAACTAACAATTTTCAATAAAATCCTTCTTTCCTAATCTTCAGACTAACTTAATTCAAACTAAACAAGCCTTTGAATAACAATTTCTTTTCCTAAACAGTTGGGAAGGGTCAGATCAAAGGTAGCTAGTTACTTCGGCTTAAAGTCATTGCTAGAGACCAACAAAACTAATAATTTTCAATAAAATACTTCTTTCCTAATCTTCAGACTAACATCAACAAAACTAAACAAGCCTTTGAATAACCAGTTCCTTTCTTGAACATCGATACTTCCTAAGGATGTATTGTATTTGACTAACATCATTCAAACTAAACTAGCCTTTGAATAACCAGTTCGTTTCCTAACCAGTTGGGAAGGGTCAGATCAATGGTAGCTAGTTACTTGGGATTAAAGTCTTTGCCAGAGACAAAAAAATAACAATTTTTGAGTAAAATTCTTCTTTCCTAATCTTCAGACTAACATCAACCAAACTAAACCGGCATTTGAATAACCAGTTCCTTTCTTGAACATCGATACTTCCTAAGCATGTATTGAATCCGACAAACATCATTTAAACTAAACAAGCCTTTGAATAACCAGTTCTTTTCTTAAACAGTTGGGAAGGGTCAGATTAATGGTAGCTAGTTACTTTGGCTCAAAGTCTTTGCTAGAGACCAACAAAACTAACGATTTTCTATAAAATACTTCTTTCCTAATCTGCAGACTAACATCAACCAAACTAAACTAGCTTTGAATAACCAGTTCCTTTCTTGAACATCGATACTTCCTAAGGATGTATTGTGTTTGACTAACATCATTCAAACTAAACTAGCCTTTGAATAACCAGTTCGTTTCCTAAAATGTTGGGAAGGGTCAGATCAATGGTAGCTAGTTTACTTTGGCTTAAAGTCTTTGCCAGAGACAAAAAAAATAACAATTTTTGAGTAAAATTCTTCTTTCCTAATCTTCAGACTAACATCAACCAAACTAAACCGGCCTTTGAATAACCAGTTCCTTTCTTGAACATCGATACTTCCTAAGCATGTATTGTATCTGACTAACATCATTCAAACTAAACAAGCCTTTGCATAACCAATTCTTTTCCTAAACAGTGGGGAAGGGTCAGATCAATGGTAGCTTGTTAATTTGGCTTAAAGTCTCTGCCAGAGACCAACAAAACTAAAAATTTTCAATAAATCCTTCTTTCCTAATCTTCAGACAAACATGAACAAAACTAAACAAGCCTTTGAATAACAAGTTCCTTTCTTGAACATCAATACTTCCTAGGCATGTATTGTATTTGACTAACATCATTCAAACTAAACAAGCTTTGAATAACCAGTTCTTTTTCTAAACAGTTGGGAAGGGTTAGATCAATGGTAGCTAGTTACTTCGGCTCCGCAGACTAACATCAACCAAGCCTTTGAATAACCAGTTCCTTTCTTGAACATTGATACTTCCTAAGCATGTATTGAATCCGACTAACATCATTTAAACTAAACAAGCCTTTGAATAACCAGTTCTTTTCCTAAACAGTTGGGAAGGGTCAGATCTATGGTAGCTAGTTACTTTGGCTTAAAGTCTTTGCTAGAGACCAACAAAACTAACGATTTTCTATAAATCCTTTTTTCCTAATCTTCAGACAAACATCAACAAAACTAAACAAGCCTTTGAATAACAAGTTCCTTTCTTGAACATCGATACTTTTTAGGCATGTATTGTATTTGACTAACATCATTCAAACTAAACAAGCCTTTGAATAACCAGTTATTTTCCAAAACAGTTGGGAAGGGTCAGATCAATGGTAGCTTGTTACTTTGGCAGAAAGTCTTTGCCTGAGACAAAAAAAAAATAACAATTTTCAATAAAATCCTTCTTTCCTAATCTTCAGACTAACATCAACCAAACTAAACAAGCCTTTGAATAACCAGTTCCTTTCTTGAACATCGATACTTCCTAAGCGTGTATTGTATCTGACTAACATCATTCAAACTAAACAGGCCTTTGAATAACCATTTCTTTTTCTAAACAGTTGGGAAGGGTCAGATAAATGGTAGCTAGTTACTTTGGCTTAAAGTCTTTGCTAGAGACCAACGAAACTAACAATTTTCAATAAAATCCTACTTTCCAAATCTTCAGACTAACATCATTAAAACTAAAAAAGCCTTTGAATAACCAGTTCTTTTTCTAAACAGTTGGGAAGGGTCAGATCAAAGGGAGCTAGTTACTTTGGCTCAAAGTATTTGCTAGAGACCAACAAAACTAAAGATTTTCTATAAAATACTTCTTTCCTAATCTGCAGACTAACATCAAGCAAACTAAACAAGCCTTTGAATAACCAGTTCCTTTCTTGAACATCGATACTTCCTAAGCATGTATTGTATCTGACTAACATCATTCAAATTAAAAAAGCCTTTGAATAACAAGTTCTTTTCCTAAACAGTTGGGAAGGGTCAGATTAATGGTAGCCAGTTACTTTGGCTGAAAGTCTTTGCCTGAGACCAACAAAACTAACAATTTTCAATAAAATTCTTCTTTCCTAATCTTCAGACTAACATAAACCAAACTAAACAAGCCTTTGAATAACCAGTTCCTTTCTTGAACATCGATACTTCCTAAGCGTGTATTGTATCTGACTAACATCATTTAAACTAAACAAGCCTTTGAATAACCAGTTCTTTTCCTAAAAAGTTGGGAAGGGTCAGATCAATGGTTCCTTTCTTGAACATCGATACTTCCTAAGCGTGTATTGTATCTGACTAACATCATTTAAACTAAACAAGCCTTTGAATAACCAGTTCTTTTCCTAAAAAGTTGGGAAGGGTCAGATCAATGGTAGCTAGTTACTTTGGCTTAAAGTCTTTGCTAGAGACCAACAAAACAAACGATTTTCTATAAATCCTTCTTTCCTAATCTTCAGACAAACATCAACAAAACTAAACAAGCCTTTGAATAACAAGTTCCTTTCTTGAACATCGATACTTTCTAGGCATGTATTGTTTTTGACTAACATCATTCAAACTAAACAAGCCTTTGAATAACCAGTTCTTTTCCAAAACAGTTCAGAAGGGTCAGATCAATGGTAGCCAGTTACTTTGGCTGAAAGTCTTTGCCTGAGACAAAAAAAAAATAACAATTTTCAATAAAATCCTTCTTTCCTGATCTTCAGACTAACATCAACCAAACTAAACAAGCCTTTGAATAACCAGTTTCTTCCTTGAACATCGATACTTCCTAAGCGTGTATTGTATCTGACTAACATCATTCAAACTAAACAGGCCTTTGAATAACCAGTTCTTTTTCTAAACAGTTGGGAAGGGTCAGATAAATGGTAGCTAGTTACTTTCGCTTAAAGTCTTTGCTAGAGACCAACAAAACTAACAATTTTCAATAAAATCCTACTTTCCAAATCTTCAGACTAACATCATTAAAACTAAACAAGCCTTTGAATATCCAGTTCTTTTTCTAAACAGTTTGGAAGGGTCAGATCAAATGGAGCTAGTTACTTTGATTCAAAGTCTTTGCTAGAGACCAACAAAACTAACGATTTTCTATAAAATACTTCTTTCCTAATCTGCAGACTAACATCAACCAAACTATACAAGCCTTTGAATAACCAGTTCCTTTCTTGAACATCGATACTTCCTAAGCATGTATTGTATCTGACTAACATCATTCAAATTAAAAAAGCCTTTGAATAACAAGTTCTTTTCATAAACAGTTGGGAAGGGTCAGATCAATGGTAGCCAGTTACTTTGGCTGAAAGTCTTTGCCGGAGACCAACAAAACTAACAATTTTCAATAAATCCTTCTTTCCTAATCTTCAGACTAACATCAACCAAACTAAACAAGCCTTTGAATAACCAGTTCTTTTTCTAAACAGTTGGGAAGGGTCAGATAAATGGTAGCTAGTTACTTTGGCTTAAAGTCTTTGGTAGAGACCAACAAAACTAACAATTTTCAATAAAATCCTTCTTTCCTTATCTTCAGACTAACATCATTCAAACTAAACAAGTCTTTGAATAACAAGTTCCTTTCTTGAACATCGATACTTCCTAAGCTTGTATTGTATCTGACTAATATCATTCAAACTAAACCAGCCTTTGAATAACAAGTTCCTTTCTTGAACATCGATACTTCCTAAGCTTGTATTGTATCTGACTACCATCATTCAAACTAAACAAGCCTTTGAATAACAAGTTCTTTTCCTAAACAGTTGGGAAGGGTCAGATCAAAGGTAGCCAGTTACTTTGGCTTTTAGGCTTTGCCAGAGATAAAAAAAATAACAATTTTTGAGTAAAATTCTTCTTTCCTAATCTTCAGACTAACATCAACCAAACTAAACCGGCCTTTGAATAACCAGTTCAATTCTTGAACATCGATACTTCCTAAGCACGTATTGTATCTGACTAACTTCATTCAAACTAAACAAGCCTTTGCATTACCAATTCTTTTCCTAAACAGTTGGGAAGGGTCAGATCAATGGTAGCTTGTTACTTTGGCTTAAAGTCTTTGCCAGAGACCAACAAAACTAACAATTCTCAATAAATCCTTCTTTCCTAATCTTCAGACAAACATCAACCAAACTAAACAAGCCTATGAATAACAAGTTCCTTTCTTGAACATCGATACTTCCTAAGCATGTATTGTATCTGACTAACATCATTCAAACTAAACAAGCTTTTGAATAACAGGTTCTTTTCCTAAACAGTTGGGAAGGGTCAGATCAATGGTAGCCATTTACTTTGGCTGAAAGTCTTTGCCTGAGATGAAAAAAACTAACAATTTTCAATAAAATCCTTCTTTCCTAATCTTCAGACTAACATCAACCAAACTAAACAAGCCTTTGAATAACAAGTTCCTTTCTTGAACATCGATACTTCCTAAGCGTGTATTGTATATGACTAACATCATTCAAACTAAATAAGCCTTTGAATAACCAGTTCTTTTCCAAAACAGTTGGGAAGGGTCAGATCAATGGTAGCCAGTTACTTTGGCTGAAAGTCTTTGCCTGAGACCAACAAAACAAACCATTTTCTATAAAATCCTTCTTTCCTAATCTTCAGACTAACATCAACCAAACTAAACAAGCCTTTGAATAACCAGTTCCTTTCTTGAACATTGATACTTCCTAAGCATGTATTGTATCTGACTAATATCATTCAAACAAAATAAGCCTTTGAATAACCAGCTCTTTTTCTAAACAGTTGGGAAGGGTCAGATCAATGGTAGCTAGTGACTTTGGCTTAAAGTCTTTGCTAGAGACCAACAAAACTAACAATTTTCAATAAAATCCTTCTTTCCTAATCTTCAGGCTAACGTCAACAAAATTATAAACAGGCCTTTGAATAACCAGCTCTTTTTCTAAACAGTTGGGAAGGGTCAGATCAATGGTAGCTAGTGACTTTGGCTTAAAGTCTTTGCTAGAGACCAAAAAAACTAACAATTTTAAATAAAATCCTTCTTTCCTAATCTTCAGACTAACATCATTCAAACTAAACAAGCCTTTGAATAACCAGTTCTTTTCCTTAACAGTTGGGAAGGGTCAGATCAATGGTAGCCAGTTACTTTGGCTGAAAGTCTTTGCCTGAGACCAACAAAACTAACAATTTTCAATAAAATCCTTCTTTCCTAATCTTCAGACTAACATCAACCAAACTAAACAAGCCTTTGAATAACAAGTTCTTTTCCTAAACAGTTGGGAAGGGTCAGATCAATGGTAGCTAGTTACTTTGGCTAAAGTCTTTGCTAGAGACAAACAAAACTAACAATTTTCAATAAAATCCTTCTTTCCTAATCAATGGTAGCTAGTTACTTTGGCTTAAAGTCTTTGCTAGAGACCAACAAAACTAACGATTTTCTATAAAATACTTCTTTCCTAATCTGCAGACTAACATCAACCAGACTAAACAAGCCTTTGAATAACCAGTTCTTTTCTTGAACATCGATACTTCCTAAGCATGTATTGTATCTGACTAACATCAATCAAACTAAACAAGCCTTTGCATAACCAGTTCTTTTCCTAAACAGTTGGGAAGGGTCAGATCAATGGTAGCTTGTTACTTTGGCTTAAAAAAAACTAACAATTTTAAATAAATCCTTCTTTCCTAATACCAAACTAAACAAGCCTTTGAATAACCAGTTCCTTTCTTGAACATCGATACTTCCTAAGCGTGTATTGTATATGACTAACATCATTCAAACTAAATAAGCCTTTGAATAACCAGTTCTTTTCCAAAACAGTTGGGAAGGGTCAGATCAATGGTAGCCAGTTACTTTGGCTGAAAGTCTTTGCCTGAGACCAACAAAACTAACCATTTTCTATAAAATCCTTCTTTGCTAATCTTCAGACTAACATCAACCAAACTAAACAAGCCTTTGATTAACCAGTTCCTTTCTTGAACATTGATACTTCCTAAGCATGTATTGTATCTGACTAATATCATTCAAACAAAATAAGCCTTTGAATAACCAGCTCTTTTTCTAAACAGTTGGGAAGGGTCAGATCAATGGTAGCTAGTGACTTTGGCTTAAAGTCTTTGCTAGAGACCAACAAAACTAACAATTTTCAATAAAATCCTTCTTTCCTAATCTTCAGGCTAACGTCAACAAAACTAAACAGGCCTTTGAATAACCAGTTCTTTTTCTAAACAGTTCGGAAAGGTCAGATAAATGGTAGCTAGTTACTTTGGGTTAAAGTCATTGCTAGAGACCAACAAAACTAACAATTTTCAAAAAAATCCTTCTTTCCTAAACTTCAGACTAAGATCATTCAAACTAAACAAGCTTTTGAATAACCAGCTCTTTTTCTAAACAGTTGGGAAGGGTCAGATTAAAGGTAGCTAGTAACTATGGCTTAAAGTCTTTGCTAGCGACCAACAAAACTAATAATTTTCATTAAAATCCTTCTTTCCTAATCTTCAGACTAACATCAGCAAAACTAAACAAGCCCTTGAATAACAAGTTCCTTTCTTGAACATCGATACTTCCTAAGAGTGTATTGTATCTGACTAACATCATTCAAACAAAACAAGCCTTTGAATAACAAGTTTTTTTTCTAAACAGTTGGGAAGGGTCAGATCAATGGTAGCTAGTGACTTTGGTTTAAAGTCTTTGCCAGAGACCAACAAATCTAACAATTTTCAATGAAATCCTTCTTTCCTAATCTTCAGACAAACATCAACCAAACTAAACAAGCATTTGAATAACAAGTTCCTTTCTTGAACATCAATACTTCCTAGGCATGTATTGTTTTTGACTAACATCATTCAAACTAAACAAGCTTTGAATAACCAGTTCTTTTTCTAAACAGTTGGGAAGGGTAAGATCAATGGTAGCTAGTGACTTTGGCTTAAAGTCTTTGACAGAGACCAACAAATCAAACAATTTTCAATGAAATCCTTCTTTCCTAATCTTCAGACAAACATCAACCAAACTAAACAAGCATTTGAATAACAAGTTCCTTTCTTGAACATCAATACTTCCTGGGCATGTATTGTATTTGACTAACATCATTCAAACTAAACAAGCCTTTGCATAACCAGTTCTTTTTCTAAACAGTTGGGAAGGGTCAGATCAATGGTAGCTAGTTACTTTGGCTCAAAGTCTTTGCTAGAGACCAACAAAACAAACCATTTTCTATAAAATACTTCTTTCCTAATCTGCAGACTAACATCAAGCAAACCAAACAAGCCTTTGAATAACCAGTTCCTTTCTTGAACATCGATACTTCCTAAGCATGTATTGTATCTGACTAACATCATTCAAACTAAACAAGCCTTTGAATAACAGGTTCTTTTCCTAAACAGTTGGGAAGGGTCAGATCAATGGTAGCCAGTTACTTTGGCTGAAAGTCTTTGCCTGAGACCAACAAAACTAACAATTTTCAATAAAATTCTTCTTTCCTAATCTGCAGACTAACATCAACCAAACTAAACAAGCCTTTGAATAACCAGTTCCTTTCTTGAACATCGATACTTCCTAAGCATGTATTGTATTTGACTAACATCATTCAAACTAAACTAGCCTTTGAATAACAAGTTACTTTCTTGAACATAGATACTTCCTAAGCATGTATTGAATCTGACTTATATCATTCAAACTAAACAAGCCTTTGAATAACCAGTTCGTTTCCTAAACAGTTGGGAAAGGTCAGATCAATGGTAGCTACTTACATTGGCTTAAAGTTTTTGCCAGAGACAAAAAAATAAACAATTTTTGAGTAAAATCCTTCTTTCCTAATCTTCAGACTAACATCATTCAAACTAAACCAACCTTTGAATAACAAGTTCTTTTCCTAAACAGTTGGGAAGGGTCAAATCAATGGTAGCTAGTTACTTTGGCTTAAAGTCTTTGGTAGAGACCAACAAAACTAACAATTTTCAATAAAATCATTCTTTCCTAATCAATGGTAGATAGTTACTTTGGCTTAAAGTCTTTGCTAGAGACTAACAAAACTAACAATTTTCAATAAAATCATTCTTTCCTAATCAATGGTAGCTAGTTACTTTGGCTTAAAGTCTTTGCTAGAGACCAAAAAAAACTAAAAATTTTCAATAAAATACTTCTCTCCTAATCTGCAGACTAACATCAAGCAAACTAAACAAGCCTTTGAATAACCAGTTCCTTTCTTGAACATCGATACTTCCTGAGCCTGTATTGTATCTGACTAACATCATTTAAACTAAACGAGCCTTTGAATAACAAGTTCTTTTCCTAAACAGTTGGGAAGGGTCAGATCAATGGTAGCTAGTTACTTTGGCTCAAAGTCTTTGCCAGAGACAAAAAAAATAACAATTTTTGAGTAAAATTCTTCTTTTTTAATCTTACGACCAACATCAACAAAACTAAACCGGCCTTTGAATAACCAGTTCCTTTCTTGAACATCGATACTTCCTAAGCATGTATTGAATCCGACTAACATCATTTAAACTAAACAAGCCTTTGGAAAACCAGTTCTTTTCCTAAACAGTTGGGAAGAGTCAGATCAATGGTAGCTAGTTACTTTGGCTCAAAGTCTTTGCTAGAGACCAACAAAACAAACGATTTTCTATAAAATACTTCTTTCCTAATCTGCAGACTAACATCAACCGAACTAAACAAGCCTTTGAATAACCAGTTCCTTTCTTGAACATCGATACTTCCTAAGCATGTATTGAATCCGACTAACATCATTTAAACTAAACAAGCCTTTGGAAAACCAGTTCTTTTCCTAAACAGTTGGGAAGAGTCAGATCAATGGTAGCTAGTTACTTTGGCTCAAAGTCTTTGCTAGAGACCAACAAAACAAACGATTTTCTATAAAATACTTCTTTCCTAATCTGCAGACTAACATCAACCGAACTAAACAAGCCTTTGAATAACCAGTTCCTTTCTTGAACATCGATACTTCCTAAGCATGTATTGTATCTGACTAACATCATTCAAACTAAACAAGCCTTTGAATAACAGGTTCTTTTCCTAAACAGTTGGGAAGGGTCAGATCAATGGTAGCCAGTTACTTTGGCTGAAAGTCTTTGCCTGAGACCAACAAAACTAACAATTTTCAATAAAATCCTTCTTTCCTAATCTGCAGACTAACATCAACCAAACTAAACAAGCCTTTGAATAACCAGTTCCTTTCTTGAACATCGATACTTCCTAAGCATGTATTGTATTTGACTAACATCATTCAAACTAAACTAGCCTTTGAATAACAAGTTACTTTCTTGAACATAGATACTTCCTAAGCATGTATTGAATCTGACTTATATCATTCAAACTAAACAAGCCTTTGAATAACCAGTTCGTTTCCTAAACAGTTGGGAAAGGTCAGATCAATGGTAGCTACTTACATTGGCTTAAAGTTTTTGCCAGAGACAAAAAAATAAACAATTTTTGAGTAAAATCCTTCTTTCCTAATCTTCAGACTAACATCATTCAAACTAAACCAACCTTTGAATAACAAGTTCTTTTCCTAAACAGTTGGGAAGGGTCAAATCAATGGTAGCTAGTTACTTTGGCTTAAAGTCTTTGGTAGAGACCAACAAAACTAACAATTTTCAATAAAATCATTCTTTCCTAATCAATGGTAGATAGTTACTTTGGCTTAAAGTCTTTGCTAGAGACTAACAAAACTAACAATTTTCAATAAAATCATTCTTTCCTAATCAATGGTAGCTAGTTACTTTGGCTTAAAGTCTTTGCTAGAGACCAAAAAAAACTAAAAATTTTCAATAAAATACTTCTCTCCTAATCTGCAGACTAACATCAACAAAACTAAACCGGCCTTTGAATAACCAGTTCCTTTCTTGAACATCGATACTTCCTAAGCATGTATTGAATCCGACTAACATCATTTAAACTAAACAAGCCTTTGGAAAACCAGTTCTTTTCCTAAACAGTTGGGAAGAGTCAGATCAATGGTAGCTAGTTACTTTGGCTCAAAGTCTTTGCTAGAGACCAACCAAACAAACGATTTTCTATAAAATACTTCTTTCCTAATCTGCAGACTAACATCAACCGAACTAAACAAGCCTTTGAATAACCAGTTCCTTTCTTGAACATCGATACTTCCTAAGGATGTATTGTATTTGACTAACATCATTCAAACTAAACTAGCCTTTGAATAACCAGTTCGTTTCCTAAACAGTTGGGAAGGGTCAGATCAATGGTAGCTAGTTACTTGGGCTTAAAGTCTTTGCCAGAGACAAAAAAAATAACAATTTTTGAGTAAAATTCTTCTTTCCTAATCTTCAGACTAAAATCAACCAAACTAAACCGGCCTTTGAATAACCAGTTCCTTTCTTGAACATCGTTACTTCCTAAGCATGTATTGAATCCGACTAACATCATTTAAACTAAACAAGGCTTTGAATAACCAGTTCTTTTCCTAAACAGTTGAGAAGGGTCAGATCAATGGTAGCTAGTTACTTTGGCTCAAAGTCTTTGCTAGAGACCAACAAAACTAACGATTTTCTATAAAATACTGCTTTCCTAATCTGCAGACTAACATCAACCAAACTAAACTAGCCTTTGAATAACCAGTTCCTTTCATGAACATCGATACTTCCTAAGGATGTATTGTATTTGACTAACATCATTCAAACTAAACTAGCCTTTGAATAACCAGTTCTTTTCCAAAACAGTTGGGAAGGGTCAGATCAATGGTAGCCAGTTACTTTGGCTGAAAGTCTTTGCCTGAGGCCAACAAAACTAACCATTTTCTTTAAAATCCTTCTTTCCTAATCTTCAGACTAACATCAACCAAACTAAACAAGCCTTTGAATAACAAGTTCCTTTCTTGAACATTGATACTTCCTAAGCATGTATTGAATCCGACTAACATCATTTAAACTAAACAAGCCTTTGAATAACCAGTTCCTTTCTTGAACATTGATACTTCCTAAGCATGTATTGTATCTGACTAACATCATTCAAACTAAACAAGCCTTTGCATAACCAATTCTTTTCCTAAACAGTTGGGAAGGGTCAGATCAATGGTAGCTAACTTCATTCAAACTAAAAAAACCTTTGAATAACAAGTTCTTTTCCTAAACAGTTGGGAAGGGTCAGATCAATGGTAGCTAGTTAATTTGGCTAAAAGTCTTTGCTAGAGACAACAAAACTAACAATTTTCAATAAAATCCTTCTTTCCTAATCTTCAGACTAACATCATTCAAACTAAACAAGCCTTTGAATAACAAGTTCCTTTCTTGAACATCGATACTTCCTAAGCTTGTATTGTATCTGACTAATATCATTCAAACTAAACCAGCCTTTGAATAACAAGTTCCTTTCTTGAACATCGATACTTCCTAAGCTTGTATTGTATCTGACTAACATCATTCAAACTAAACAAGCCTTTGAATAACAAGTTCTTTTCCTAAACAGTTGGGAAGGGTCAGATCAAAGGTAGCCAGTTACTTTGGCTTTTAGGCTTTGCCAGAGATAAAAAAAAATAACAATTTTTGAGTAAAATTCTTCTTTTCCTAATCTTCAGACTAACATCAACAAAACTAAACCGGCCTTTGAATAACCAGTTCAATTCTTGAACATCAATACTTCCTAAGCACGTATTGTATCTGACTAACATCATTCAAACTAAACAAGCCTTTGCATTACCAATTCTTTTCCTAAACAGTTGGAAAGGGTCAGATCAATGGTAGCTTGTTACTAACAAAACTAACAATTTTCAATAAATCCTTCTTTCCTAATCTTCAGACAAACATCAACCAAACTAAACAAGCCTATGAATAACAAGTTCCTTTCTTGAACATCGATACTTCCTAGGCATGTATTGTATCCGACCAACATCATTTAAACTAAACAAGCCTTTGAATAACCAGTTCTTTTCCTAAACAGTTGGGAAGTGTCAGATCAATGGTAGCTAGTTACTTTGGCTCAAATTCTTTGCTAGAGACCAACAAAACTAACAATTTTCTATAAAATACTTCTTTCCTAATCTGCAGACTAACATCAACCAAACTAAATAAGCCTTCGAATAACCAGTTCATTTCTTGAACATCGATACTTCCTAAGCATGTATTGAATCTGACTAACATCATTCAAACTAAACAAGCCTTTGAATAACAGGTTCTTTTCCTAAACAGTTGGGAAGGGTCAGATCAATGGTAGCCATTTACTTTGGCTGAAAGTCTTTGCCGGAGATGAAAAAAACTAACAATTTTCAATAAAATCCTTCTTTCCTAATCTTCAGACTAACTTCATTCAAACTAAACAAGCCTTTGAATAACCAGTTCTTTCCTAAACAGTTGGGAAGGGTCAGATCAATGGTAGCCAGTTACTTTGGCTGAAAGTCTTTGCCTGAGACCAACAAAACTAACAATTTTCAATAAAATCCTTCTTTCCTAATCTTCAGACTAACATCAACCAAACTAAACAAGCCTTTGAATAACAAGTTCCTTTCCTAAACAGTTGGGAAGGGTCAGATCAATGGTAGCTAGTTACTTTGGCTTAAAGTATTTGCTAGAGACCAACAAAACTAACAATTTTCAATAAAATCATTCATTCCTAATCAATGGTAGCTAGTTACGTTGGCTTAAAGTCTTTGCTAGAGACCAACAAAACTAACAATTTTCAATAAAATCCTTCTTTCCTAATCTGCAGACTAACATCAACAAAACTAAACAAGCCTTTGAATAACCAGTTCATTTCTTGAACATCGATACTTCCTAAGGATTATTGTATTTGACTAACATCATTCAAACTAAACTAGCCTTTGAATAACCAGCTCTTTTTCTAAACAGTTGGGAAGGGTCTGATAAATGGTAGCTAGTTACTTTGGCTTAAAGTCTTTGCTAGAGACAAACAAAACTAACAATTTTCAAGAAAATCCTTCTTTCCAAATCTTAAGGCTAAAATCAACAAAACTAAACAGGCCTTTGAATAACCAGATCTTTTTCTAAAAAGTTCGGAAGGGTCTGATAAATGGTAGCTAGTTACGTTGGCTTAAAGTCTTTGCTAGAGACCAACAAAACTAACAATTTTCAATAAAATCCTTCTTTCCTAATCTGCAGACTAACATCAACAAAACTAAACAAGCCTTTGAATAACCAGTTCATTTCTTGAACATCGATACTTCCTAAGGATTATTGTATTTGACTAACATCATTCAAACTAAACTAGCCTTTGAATAACCAGCTCTTTTTCTAAACAGTTGGGAAGGGTCTGATAAATGGTAGCTAGTTACTTTGGCTTAAAGTCTTTGCTAGAGACAAACAAAACTAACAATTTTCAAGAAAATCCTTCTTTCCAAATCTTAAGGCTAAAATCAACAAAACTAAACAGGCCTTTGAATAACCAGATCTTTTTCTAAAAAGTTCGGAAGGGTCTGATAAATGGTAGCTATTTACTTTGGCTTAAAGTCTTTGCTTGAGAACAACAAAACTAACAATTTTCAATAAAATCCTTCTTTCCTAATCTTCAGACTAACTTCATTCAAACTAAACAAGCCTTTGAATAACAATTTCTTTTCCTAAACAGTTGGGAAGGGTCAGATCAAAGGTAGCTAGTTACTTCGGCTTAAAGTCATTGCTAGAGACCAACAAAACTAACAATTTTCAATAAAAATCCTTCTTTCCTAATCTTCAGACTAACATCAACCAAACTAAACAAGCCTTTGAATAACCAGTTCCTTTCTTGAACATCGATACTTCCTAAGCATGTATTGTATCCGACTAACATCATTTAAACTAAACAAGCCTTTGAATAACCAGTTCTTTTCCTAAACAGTTGGGAAGGGTCAGATCAATGGTAGCTAGTTACTTTGGCTCAAAGTCTTGAGACTAACAAAACTAACGATTTTCTATAAAATCCTTCTTTCCTAAACTGCAGACTAACATCAAGCAAACTAAATGAGCCTTTGAATAACCAGTTCCTTTCTTGAACATCGATACTTCCTAAGGATTATTGTGTTTGACTAACATCATTCAAACTAAACTAGCCTTTGAATAACCAGCTCTTTTTCTAAACAGTTGGAAAGGGTCAGTTCAATGGTAGCTAGTTACTTTGGCTTAAAGTCTTTGCTAGAGACAAACAAAACTAACAATTTTCAATAAAATCATTCTTTCCTAATCAATGGTAGCTAGTTACTTTGGCTTAAAGTTTTTGCTAGAGACCAATAAAACTAACGATTTTCAATAAAATCCTTCTTTACTAATCTGCAGACTAACATCAACCAAACTAAACAAGCCTTTGAATAACCAGTTCCTTTCTTGAACATCGATACTTTCTAAGCATGTATTGTATCCGACTAACATCATTTAAACTAAACAAGCCTTTGAATAAACAGTTCTTTTCCTAAACAGTTGGGAAGGGTCAGATCAATGGTAGCTAGTTACTTTGGCTCAAAGTTTTTGCTAGAGACTAACAAAACTAACGATTTTCTATAAATCCTTCTTTCCTAATCTGCAGACTAACATCAAGCAAACTAAACAAGCCTTTGAACAACCAGTTCCTTTCTTGAACATCGATACTTCCTAGGGATTATTGTATTTGACTAACATCATTCAAACTAAACTAGCCTTTGAATAACCAGCTCTTTTTCTAAACAGTTGGAAAGAGTCAGATCAATGGTAGCTAGTGACTTTGGCTTAAAGTCTTTGCTAGAGACCAACAAAACTAACAATTTTCAATAAAATCCTTCTTTCCTAATCTTCAGGCTAACATCAACCAAACTAAACCGGTCTTTGAATAACCAGTTCCTTTCTTGAACATCGATACTTCCTAAGCATGTATTGAATCCGACTAACATCATTTAAACTAAACAAGCCTTTGAATAACCAGTTCTTTTCCTAAACAGTTGGGAAGGGTCTGATAAATGGTAGCTAGTTACTTTGGCATAAAGTCTTTGCTAGAGACCAACAAAACTAACAATTTTCAAGAAAATCCTTCTTTCCAAATCTTAAGGCTAAAATCAACAAAACTAAACAGGCCTTTGAATAACCAGATCTTTTTCTAAAAAGTTCGGAAGGGTCTGATAAATGGTAGCTAGTTACGTTGGCTTAAAGTCTTTGCTAGAGACCAACAAAACTAACAATTTTCAATAAAATCCTTCTTTCCTAATCTGCAGACTAACATCAACAAAACTAAACAAGCCTTTGAATAACCAGTTCATTTCTTGAACATCGATACTTCCTAAGGATTATTGTATTTGACTAACATCATTCAAACTAAACTAGCCTTTGAATAACCAGCTCTTTTTCTAAACAGTTGGGAAGGGTCTGATAAATGGTAGCTAGTTACTTTGGCTTAAAGTCTTTGCTAGAGACAAACAAAACTAACAATTTTCAAGAAAATCCTTCTTTCCAAATCTTAAGGCTAAAATCAACAAAACTAAACAGGCCTTTGAATAACCAGATCTTTTTCTAAAAAGTTCGGAAGGGTCTGATAAATGGTAGCTATTTACTTTGGCTTAAAGTCTTTGCTTGAGAACAACAAAACTAACAATTTTCAATAAAATCCTTCTTTCCTAATCTTCAGACTAACTTCATTCAAACTAAACAAGCCTTTGAATAACAATTTCTTTTCCTAAACAGTTGGGAAGGGTCAGATCAAAGGTAGCTAGTTACTTCGGCTTAAAGTCATTGCTAGAGACCAACAAAACTAACAATTTTCAATAAAAATCCTTCTTTCCTAATCTTCAGACTAACATCAACCAAACTAAACAAGCCTTTGAATAACCAGTTCCTTTCTTGAACATCGATACTTCCTAAGCATGTATTGTATCCGACTAACATCATTTAAACTAAACAAGCCTTTGAATAACCAGTTCTTTTCCTAAACAGTTGGGAAGGGTCAGATCAATGGTAGCTAGTTACTTTGGCTCAAAGTCTTGAGACTAACAAAACTAACGATTTTCTATAAAATCCTTCTTTCCTAAACTGCAGACTAACATCAAGCAAACTAAATGAGCCTTTGAATAACCAGTTCCTTTCTTGAACATCGATACTTCCTAAGGATTATTGTGTTTGACTAACATCATTCAAACTAAACTAGCCTTTGAATAACCAGCTCTTTTTCTAAACAGTTGGAAAGGGTCAGTTCAATGGTAGCTAGTTACTTTGGCTTAAAGTCTTTGCTAGAGACAAACAAAACTAAATATTTTCAATAAAATCATTCTTTCCTAATCAATGGTAGCTAGTTACTTTGGCTTAAAGTTTTTGCTAGAGACCAATAAAACTAACGATTTTCAATAAAATCCTTCTTTACTAATCTGCAGACTAACATCAACCAAACTAAACAAGCCTTTGAATAACCAGTTCCTTTCTTGAACATCGATACTTTCTAAGCATGTATTGTATCCGACTAACATCATTTAAACTAAACAAGCCTTTGAATAAACAGTTCTTTTCCTAAACAGTTGGGAAGGGTCAGATCAATGGTAGCTAGTTACTTTGGCTCAAAGTTTTTGCTAGAGACTAACAAAACTAACGATTTTCTATAAATCCTTCTTTCCTAATCTGCAGACTAACATCAAGCAAACTAAACAAGCCTTTGAACAACCAGTTCCTTTCTTGAACATCGATACTTCCTAGGGATTATTGTATTTGACTAACATCATTCAAACTAAACTAGCCTTTGAATAACCAGCTCTTTTTCTAAACAGTTGGAAAGAGTCAGATCAATGGTAGCTAGTGACTTTGGCTTAAAGTCTTTGCTAGAGACCAACAAAACTAACAATTTTCAATAAAATCCTTCTTTCCTAATCTTCAGGCTAACATCAACCAAACTAAACCGGTCTTTGAATAACCAGTTCCTTTCTTGAACATCGATACTTCCTAAGCATGTATTGAATCCGACTAACATCATTTAAACTAAACAAGCCTTTGAATAACCAGTTCTTTTCCTAAACAGTTGGGAAGGGTCTGATAAATGGTAGCTAGTTACTTTGGCATAAAGTCTTTGCTAGAGACCAACAAAACTAACAATTTTCAATAAAATACTTCTTTCCTAATCTGCAGACTAACATCAACCAAACTAAACAAGCCTTTGAATAACCAGTTCCTTTCTTGAACATCGATACTTCCTAAGGATGTATTGTATTTGACTAACATCATTCAAACTAAACTAGCCTTTGAATAACCAGTTCGTTTCTTAACCAGTTGGGAAGAATCAGATCAATGGTAGCTAGTGACTTTGGCTTAAAGTCTTTGACAGAGACCAACAAATAAAACAATTTTCAATGAAATCCTTCTTTCCTAATCTTCAGACAAACATCAACCAAACTAAACAAGCATTTGAATAACAAGTTCCTTTCTTGAACATCAATACTTCCTAGGCATGTATTGTATTTGACTAACATCATTCAAACTAAACAAGCCTTTGCATAACCAGTTCTTTTTCTTAAACTGTTGGGAAGGGTCAGATCAATGGTAGCTAGTTACTTTGGCTCAAAGTCTTTGCTAGAGACCAACAAAACTAACGATTTTCTATAAAATACTTCTTTCCTAATCTGCAGACTAACATCAAGCAAACTAAACAAGCCTTTGAATAACCAGTTCCTTTCTTGAACATCGATACTTCCTAAGCATGTATTGTATCTGACTAACATCATTCAAACTAAACAAGCCTTTGAATAACAGGTTCTTTTCCTAAACAGTTGGGAAGGGTCAGATCAATGGTAGCCAGTTACTTTGGCTGAAAGTCTTTGCCTGAGACCAACAAAACTAACAATTTTCAATAAAATCCTTCTTTCCTAATCTTCAGACTAACATCAACCGAACTAAAAAAGCCTTTGAATAACAAGATACTTTCTGAACATAGATACTTCCTAAGCATGTATTGAATCTAACTTATATCATTCAAACTAAACAAGCCTTTGAATAACCAGTTCGTTTCCTAAACAGTTGGGAAAGGTCAGATCAATGGTAGCTACTTACATTGGCTTAAAGTCTTTGCCAGAGACAAAAAAAATAACAATTTTTGAGTAAAATTCTTCTTTCCTAATCTTCAGACTAACATCAACAAAACTAAACTGGCCTTTGAATAACCAGTTTCTTGAACATCGATACTTCCTAAGCATGTATTGTATCTGACTAACATTATTCAAACTAAACAAGCCTTTGCATAACCAGTTCTTTTCCTAAACAGTTGGGAAGGGTCAGATCAATGGTAGTTTGTTACTTTGGCTTAAAGTCTTTGCTAGAGACCTACAAAACTAACAATTTTAAATAAATCCTTCTTTCCTAATCTTCAGACTAACATCAACCAAACTAAAAAAGCCTTTGAATAACAAGTTCCTTTCTTGAACATCGATACTTCCTAGGCATGTATTGTATCTGACTAACATCATTTAAACTAAACAAGCCTTTGAATAACCAGTTCTTTTCCTAAACAGTTGGGAAGGGTCAGATCAATGGTAGTTAGTTACTTTGGCTCAAAGTCTTTGCTAGAGACCAACAAAACTAACGATTTTCTATAAAATACTTCTTTTCTAATCTGCAAACTAACATCAAGCAAACTAAACAAGCATTTGAATAACCAGTTCCTTTTTTGAACATCGATACTTCCTAAGGATTATTGTATTTGACTAAAATCATTCAAACTAAACTAGCCTTTGAATAACCAGCTCTTTTTCTAAACAGTTGGGAAGGGTCAGATAAATGGTAGCTAGTGACTTTGGCTTAAAGTCTTTGCTAGAGACCAACAAAACTAACAATTTTCAAGAAAATCCTTCTTTCCTAATCTTAAGGCTAAAATCAACAAAACTAAACAGGCCTTTGAATAACCAGTTCTTTTTCTAAACAGTTCGGAAGGGTCACATAAATGGTAGCTATTTACTTTGGCTTAAAGTCTTTACTAGAGACCAACAAAACTAACAATTTTCAATAAAATCCTTCTTTCCTAATCTTCAGACTAACTTCATTCAAACTAAACAAGCCTTTGAATAACAAGTTCTTTTCCTAAACAGTTGGGAAGGGTCAGATCAATGGTAGCTAGTTAATTTGGCTTAAAGTCTTTGCTAGAGACCAACAAAACTAACAATTTTCAATAAAATCCTTCTTTCCTAATCAATGGTAGCTAGTTGCTTTGGCTCAAAGTCTCTGCTAGAGACCAACAAAACTAACAATTTTCAATAAAATCCTTCTTTCCTAATCTGCAGACAAACATCAACCAAACTAAACAAGCCTTTGAATAACCAGTTCCTTTCTTGAACATCGATATTTTCTAAGCATGTATTGTATTTGACTAACATCATTCAAACTAAACAAGCCTTTGAATAACAGGTTCTTTTCCTAAACAGTTAGGAAGGGTCAGATCAATGGTAGACAGTTATTTTGGATGAAAGTCTTTGCCTGAGACCAACAAAACTAACAATTTTCAATAAAATCCTTCTTTCCTAATCTTCAGACTAATCCTAATCTTCAGACTAACATCAACCAAACTAAACAAGCCTTTGAATAACAAGTTCCTTTCTTGAACATCGATACTTCCTAGGCATGTATTGTATTTGACTAACATCATTCAAACTAAAAAAGCCTTTGAATATCCAGTTCTTTTTCTAAACAGTTGGGAAGAATCAGATCAAAGGTAGCTAGTTACTTCGGCTTAAAATCATTGCTAGAGACAAACAAAACTAACAATTTTCAATAAAATCCTTCTTTCCTAATCTGCAGACAAACATCAATCAAACTAAACAAGCCTTTGTATAACCAGTTACTTTTTTGAACATCGATACTTCCTAAGCATGTATTGTATCCGACTAACATCATTTAAACTAAACAAGCCTTTGAATAACCAGTTCTTTTCCTAAACAGTTGGGAAGGGTCAGATCAATGGTAGCTAGTTACTTTGGCTCAAAGTTTTTGCTAGAGACTAACAAAACTAACGATTTTCTATAAAATCCTTCTTTCCTAATCTGCAGACTAACATCAAGCCAACTAAACAAGCCCTTGAATAACCAGTTCCTTTCTTGAACATTGATACTTCCTAAGGATTATTGTATTTGACTAACATCATTCAAACTAAACTAGCCTTTGAATAACCAGCTCTTTTTCTAAACAGTTGGAAAGGGTCAGATCAATGGTAGCTAGTGACTTTGGCTTAAAGTCTTTGCTAGAGACCAACAAAACTAACAATTTTTAATAAAATCCTTCTTTCCTAATCTTCAGGCTAACATCAACAAAACTAAACAGTCCTTTGAATAACCAGTTCTTTTTCTAAACAGTTCGGAAGGGTCTGATAAATGGTAGCTAGTTACTTTGGCATAAAGTCTTTGCTAGAGACCAACAAAACTAACAATTTTCAATAAAATCTTTCTTTCCTAATCTTCAGACTAACATCATTCAAACTAAACAAGCCTTTGAATAACAAGTTCTTTTCCTAAACAGTTGGGAAGGGTCAGATCAATGGTAGCTAGTTACTTTGGCTTAAAATCTTTGCTAGAGACCAACAAAACTAACAATTTTAAATAAAATCATTCTTTCCTAATCAATGGTGGCTAGTTACTTTGGCTTAAAGTCTTTGCTAGAGACCAACAAAACTAACAATTTTCAATAAAATCCTTCTTTCCTAATCTGCAGACTAACATCAACTAAACTAAACAAGCCTTTGAATAACCTGTTCCTTTCTTGAACATCGATACTTCCTAAGGATGTATTGTATTTGACTAACATCATTCAAACTAAACTAGCCTTTGAATAACCAGTTCGTTAGTTAGTTTGGCATTTAGGCTTTGCCAGAGACAAAAAAAATAACAATTTTTGAGTAAAATTCTCCTTTCCTAATCTTCAGACTAACATCAACCAAACTAAACCGGCCTTTGAATAACCAGTTCAATTCTTGAACATCGATACTTCCTAAGCATGTATTGTATCTGACTAACATCATTCAAACTAAACAAGCCTTTGCATTACCAATTCTTTTCCTAAACAGTTGGGAAGGGTCAGATCAATGGTAGCTTGTTACTTTGGCTTAAAGTCTTTGCCAGAGACCAACAAAACTAACAATTTTCAATAAATCCTTCTTTCCTAATCTTCAGACAAACATCAACCAAACTAAACAAGCCTATGAATAACAAGTTCCTTTCTTGAACATCGATACTTCCTAGGCATGTATTGTATTTGACTAACATCATTCAAACTAAACAAGCCTTTGAATAACCAGTTCTTTTTCTAAACAGTTGGGAAGAGTGAGATCAATGGTAGCTAGTTACTTCGGCTTAAAGTCATTGCTAGAGACCAACAAAATAACAATTTTCAATAAAATCCTTCTTTCCTAATCTTCAGACTAATATCAACCAAACTAAACAAGCCTTTGAATAACCAGTTCCTTTCTTGAACATTGATACTTCCTAAGCATGTATTGAATCCGACTAACATCATTTAAACTAAACAAGCCTTTGAATAACCAGTTCCTTTCTTGAACATCGATACTTCCTAAGCATGTATTGTATCTGACTAACATCATTCAAACTAAACAAGCCTTTGCATAACCAATTCTTTTCCTAAACAGTTGGGAAGGGTCAGATCAATGGTAGCTAACTTCATTCAAACTAAAAAAACCTTTGAATAACAAGTTCTTTTCCTAAACAGTTGGGAAGGGTCAGATCAATGGTAGCTAGTTAATTTGGCTTAAAGTCTTTGCTAGAGACCAACAAAACTAACAATTTTCAATAAAATCCTTCTTTCCTAATCAATGGTAGCTAGTTGCTTTGGCTCAAAGTCTCTGCTAGAGACCAACAAAACTAACAATTTTCAATAAAATCCTTCTTTCCTAATCTGCAGACTAACATCAACCAAACTAAACAAGCCTTTGAATAACCAGTTCCTTTCTTGAACATCGATACTTCCTAAGCATGTATTGTATACGACTAACATCATTCAAACTAAACAAGCTTTTGAATAACCAGTTCTTTTCCTAAACAGTTGGGAAGGGTCAGATCAATGGTAGCTAGTTACTTTGGCTCAAAGTCTTTGTTAGAGACTAACAAAACTGACGATTTTCTATAAAATCCTTCTTTCCTAATCTGCAGACAACATCAACCAAACTAAACAAGCCTTTGAATAACCAGTTCCTTTCTTGAACATCGATACTTCCTAAGGATGTATTGTATTTGACTAACATCATTCAAACTAAACTAGCCTTTGAATAACCAGTTCGTTTCCTAACCAGTTGGGAATGGTCAGATCAATGGTGGAGCTCTGCTGATTCTGGCGTCAACGCAAGGACCGCAGTTTCAATCGCCAAGAGGTTGCTCTTCAGATAAGACAATCTGCGTGATGCAGTTGAACAGGGACGCATGCTCTAAGTGGATTAACGATGCACAGAGTAGATAGGTGCACCAACTTCTCGTATCATTCCAATAGTAATCATGAAGTCTGAATAACTGAACAACTACTACACAGTGGCAAAAAGAGATATATATAGAAAAAAGGAGAGTTCTAGAATGTTCCATAGACAGGTGGCACAAGAACAGGTGGCACAAGAACAGGTGGCACAAGAACAGGTGGCACAAGAACAGGTGGCAAGGACAAGGGAAAATCAGGAGTCAGAAGTCTATGTACAAGAGAAACAGGAAAGGGCCTAAAGCATCTTCCAGCATGGTTACAACTACAACATGAACAATAGCTAATCATTGACATATCTCTAACAGACGTACATGTATGTACATGTGGATCGACAAATGTGACCTGATGAGTAACAACCAGTACTTTCGAATAAGTCAATTTTATGATACGTAACTATGCACAAACTAACTGAAATGTGAGTAGTTTTATAGGTGGCATTGCTTCCATGACAATACATACCAATTTTAGTACGTATGTGTTGCCACACTATTGACCCAGACGTGAATTTCCATGCCATAGAGTTTGCAGTATTCTCAATCGCGGCAATGTTATGAAAATGGCAGTGCTACATGTACCAAAAGAAACTTGTCCTGTACCAATTCATTCTCACTACTGTTGATGAAAATTGTCCAAGTGCTGGATTTTCACACAGCAGGTCACATAGAACTTCTCCACAGTAATAAGTGTATGTTACACAGGAGGAAAAGGAAATTATATATCCTTACATATCTCTCTTCAGAGTGTAGTTAAATCTTACTCAAAATTGTGTGGTAGTGCTAGCAGTTCCCCAGATGCAAAGGCTGGTAAACCACGAGGGGTCCTTATGTCCGCTTCCATTTCATCTTGCACTGCTGTACCTACATGTAAGTACATGCACATGAACAACAATGTTAAAAAACAAAGGTAAAATTTTATTCATGCATTGTAATATGGTATAATGAGCCTCAGATGTATGCACATGTGGAAAACAAGTTAGAAACCTATCTTCAGAAATACATGACTGGCCGAGTAAGAGAGGCTAGTACTGAAAATGTCATAGTTTGTAATTAGGGTGGATTTATCAAGCTCCTTCTTGAGCTTACATGTACATGTACTACAGTGTGTATTGCTGATCAACGTGCGATGAACGCTGTTAGATTAATTGCTAAGAAAATGAATTATGTATAAAAATGTTATCAGGCAGTTATCTATGGTAGAACAGCAAAATGTTTACATGCACTACAAGAAGCACACTGAGACTTTGCAGAAACAGGAGGAACTGAGTTTAGTCAGAAGCTGTAGTAATACGTAATCAAACTAGCTGTAGACTTTCAGTATAACCACTTACAATAAGTAATCATAAATGGCTGCATATCGCAATTGTACTTTACCATACAGTTAGTGTCATTCATAGTAGAAATTACTAGCAGTTAACTATCAAGACCACAGCCTCTTTACTTTGTCAGCAATTAAGTCACTTAGCCTGCTAAAATTTAATAGATTGAATTTAATTGGCCTGTTTTCAGCCCCTGACATCTCAAAATTCATTGCGTCAGAAATACTGGAATGGGTTCATTATACAATGAGTATCAAATATACTGACTGTACTCACCCAGTATGCTCCATGGCTCTCCCAGCACTGGAACCGACGTCATTAGAGACGGCTTTGTCAGCCGCATAACTGTATGCAGTTGTACGTGTGTGTGTGTGTGTGTGTGTGTGTGTGTGTGTGTGTGTGTGTGTGTGTGTGTGTGTGTGTGTGTGTGTGTGTGTGTGTGTGTGTGTGTGTGTGTGTGTGTGTGTGTGTCGCGGTGGTGTAATAGTTAGAGCACTGGACTCACAACCCAAGGGTTGGTGGTTTGAATCCCACCGTGACTACTGGCGACTAAATATTCGTTCAATTGTTGTGAATTACCATCTTATGTTTCCAGTACACACCAGCCCACCCAGCTGTAATGGGTACCTAGCATTTGCTGGGGTGCCAATTCAACTGACTGCTGCTGCTGTACCTACATGTACATTTACAAAGAGAAACTGCTGACCACGTGCGCAGTATATTACGTCATACGTTACTATGCAACTGCCGTGTATAGCTACAGCAAATGAAGGTTGTTGTGTGTTGCCTAGATGGCGAAAACGTGGTAGGAAGCCGTAAAGATTCTGTTTTCGCGACATATAGCTACTAACTGGAAGCACACAACGAAACTGACGACTCAGCACTTTCGCTGTACAGAGTTACGTAGATTGCTTAGTTTCTGCAGCTCAGCATAGTTACTATAATTTGTAGTTCTACAGTTGCAGTTACTTTGGCCTAAGCTGAGTTGTGTATTGTACGGGAAAGGTGGGAAAGGTTCCCGGCTAGTTTTTAGACATGAAATGTCAGACTTGTCTATACAAGCTAACAATTGACCCTTGTCTGCGGAATACTCTCCTCTGTCCAAACTACTTCATATAAACTTTCAACAGATTAGCCATTCCTTTGCCACCATACTTAAAAAGCTCCCCAACTAGCCCATCATTACCTTCTGCTTTTTATTCTTTAGACTTTTAGAACATATCTTTTGAGTTCTGCATATGTACCTACCAACTCGCGTTGAATATCTGTCAATGAACATAAATGATCCTGAAGGAATATCTGTTATTTGTGCGTCTATACCATTACTACGGTCAATGAACGTCAATGACCCTGAAGGGTTGATATGAGCATGAGAGGTGTATGTCCCCGTATTACCAACAATAATACCATTGTGCTAAGAGCTGGACAAACAAGAGCATATACGTACAAAGAAAGTGACAAGGGTATAGTGAAATGTCTAGTTCGCAGTTTTTGAATCAAACAGACGACTGGTCAAAGTACACTTTAATAACTTCCACACTATAGATCTATGTGTGCATTTTAATAGATCAATAATTATATCATGCCAAGTTTATGGAAACAGGAGGGGCACCTTAACCCTACAACAGTAGCTACACAATCATGCCACTCACATGCCAGTTTGATGTAGTTTCCTGACTGCAACAGACTGCATTTATGTCAGTATAGAAATTTGAAATAGCACTGACCTGTGTGGTAGAGGTTTGCAAAGCTCAAAACTTTATTGTGTAACAGATTGTAATGGGCAAAGGAGTGTTTCCTATATGAAAGGCCTTGCAATTGAAAACGTACAACTGTGGAATATTGTACAACTGTGGAATATTTATAGCGTCTGGTTCACTAAAGCAGTTTCACAAGCCAGCCCACTTACATTCTACAGCATCCATCACTTACAGTATTGGCATGTGGAAGAGACATGTGCTGATAGCCTGATGCTGACACTCTTCCACATGCCATGCTGATACTGAAAGTAATCCGTTTGATTCTGTGACTACCACTGAAGTTACCAAGTGCCCTCAACAGAGACAAGAAAAGTACAAGTGTAGGCCAGAGCAAGTTGTCACCCCACCCCACCCATGCCCCACAGCCCATGCACAGGTGACACTCAATCTACTTCCACAACAAATGTACACTTGTTTACACAACTGTGTGAACAAACAAATATAACTAGGAGGTAAGATGCAAAAAGCCTTGTGTCAAAGTACCATTGGGTAAATGTTCTACAAATACCTGTCCAATCTTACTAATGCATTGCTTCTGATTTGAAAGCATGTCCACTTATGTAATAGGGTCAATGCTCTGTAAGTATACAAACATACTATCATAAGTAAAGTACAAAGAACTGAAACACTGACAGCTATTTGGGCTTTGTGAGTGCGGTGATGGTGTGTGTAGCACCTAGAGCTGACCAGCAGCTACATACAGCTCTTAATTTGACTCACACCAGGAAAGCCTCTATGAATTAAAAGTGAACAAAGGCTCTACTGTAGTTTAGCTTTTCTCTGGTCTCCTAATCCTTCAATTACAATAGAAAAACTACTGATAAACATGATTTCCTAAGTCAACCCAAAAGTTAGCAACACCCAACTGCCAGACACTGAAGCCAGACACACTAATTTTCTCCAGCCCAGTTGCTAGGGTAGGCTAAGGTTCCCCAGTGGTTATTGATAATGACAAGATCATCATTGCACTACATGTCCAACTACCTCTGTGATTGCACATCAACATGACTGTTTTCCAAGAGTGCATTTATATATATATAAACTATTAAATGCACTCATGCTGTTGACAGATATTGGTATTGTCATTACCAAGGATCAGCAGCTGTTTGATAGAGCTTCCTTCAGACCCAGTTACCCACTTATTGGTTCAATAAAGTGACACCTGTTAATTCCAAGTTTCAGCTAACTGTGAGTTATGATCCAGCATTGTTCTCAGCTGCTGGTCGACACTAGCTACCAGGAATCCAATACCTGATTCTGTGAAAGTGTTTAGCCAACTACGTACATTGTATACTATTGCACCTACGAACAAACTGGTGTGCTTTATTTTTACATTTCAAATGGACTTATTCTTCCTCTTTATTTGCAAGCTTGTTGAGATTAACAGCTTCAAAGCCCGCAGCAGGGTCAAACTTTACAACTTCTGAGTACATTGGATCTGTAGTGGTGTTCTGGATCTGAACTTCAAGAAGAATATCATCCTGCGTGGTTTATTATGCAGTTCATCATTCACAAGCCATCAACTACGTACTATTACGTTGATGTTCTCACCCACCCATTCCACACCAATGCACAACTCCCTGGGTCAAGCTGGGATATTGGGGGTATCGTCAAATATGCTGGGAAGGAGTCAATAGTTCCACCTGTACAATGTGAAACACAGCTACTGTACACACTGCCTAGTCAAATATGCTGGGAAGGAGTTAATAGTTCCACCTGCACAATGTGAAGACACAGCTACTGTACACACTGCCTAGTTCAAGATAAGTGCTGCAGTTAGCAGTAACAATAGCAGCAATTAGCGATAGACATTTGTGACTTTCCTGATAAGGAATATAAACGGAGCTGATCTGCTTGGCTGAGTCAGCATCTCCTATGCCTATGCATTACATGCATAACTTGTCCTAATATCGCTAGGGTCAAAATAGCTTTCCGACCACATTCAATAGTGTAATGCCTCTGGAATTACCTGGGTCCTCAGCATCACCTTTCTATAAAAGCTAATAATCAACCCTTGTCTCTGATGTTTGGAAATACTCTCCCTTATCCAAACTACCTCATATAAGACTATCAACAGATTAGCCATTCTTTTCTCCCCGTACTTTAAAAAACTCCCCAACTAGTCCATCCTTACCTCCCGTTTTATTACTTTTAAGAACACCTTTTGAGCATTCAAACTTAAGGTTCTGTGATGCGCTAGTGAATATGTATGGTCATAAGAGGGTATGTACATACATTTACAAAGAGAAACTGAGCTAAACAAGTCAGTTGCCACATGATTAGAGCTACATGCTAAGAACGGAACAAACAAGAGCATATACCGTACAAAGAAAGTGACAAGGGTATAGAGAAATGTCTAGTTCGCAGTTTTTGAATCAAACAGACGACTGGTCAAACGCACAATTTAATAACTCCCACACGATGTATGTGTGCATTTTAATACATGAGTATGTTGTTTAGTAATTATAAACCAACAAGTCACCCATAGAGGTGGTCTTTCAAGAGTTCCAGTGTTACTCTAAGCTTTTGTTGGGCTACATTGGGATACACACAAGCTGCAAAGCAACAGACCTACATTTGCATAGTTCTAGTCACTTGGAAGGCACCACCACAGTGTACAAACCCCATCTACTTTGGCAGTGCCTTTCAAGCCGGGGTATACACATCCATATACCCTAGGGTACATGAGGGTTGCTGGGCAACTGTGATAGTCTGTTCTACAAACTGTGAAACAATTAGCTGGCAAACCAGTTCATATGGGAAAATTAAGCTGTAGACTACTTCTTATTACATTCAGTAGAGTTATTCTAAGGTAGCTGCATGTTCAAAATGTAATAAATTGTTCCCCTTTTTTGCAAAAACTACAAAAGTGACCCATAGCACTACACAAGTCCACGTACAAAGCACCAAGCCAGAGCAACTATATAATGCAGAAATCACCCAAACACCAGCTCATGTGGGAAATACAAACTGTAGAATACTTCCTATTACATAGAGTAGAGTCAATCCAAGGTAATTGCACGTTAGTAATTAAACAAAGTGTTTCCTTTTCCGCAAAAGCTACAGAAGTGACTCATAGTACTACACATGTTTCCATAGTAAGCACCAAACTAGAGCAAGCATATAATGCAATCTCTGGTTTTGGTAGTTACATGCACTTGCTAGTTAATAGAAATATTATATATTATATCTATTGTTATTCGGAGCAACTGGAATCAAGATAGCCAGGATCATAAGGCAACGTTACATGTATTTTATTACGATGTATATTCTGACTTGTAGTACTATAATTACACGCATTCCTGCAATTTTTCTTTACGAGTAATTACTAAACTTATGCAAGACAATTATGAGGAATCTGACAAACGTTTTGCAAGGTTCTTACACCAGATCTTGCAGTAGTCTCGATACGCGAGGCTAATCTTGCAGGACTTCCCTATGAGCCTAGCAAGAATTCACACAAGATTTTAATGCCTACCATCTTGCAAGATTTTTGTTGCAAGATGAGAAATCTTGCTAGGGTAGAATGCCTACTGTCATAGTTCTCATGCAGCTACAACATATAGCTCACCAGGCCTGGCAGAATTTTTCCAGCACTGTCTCTGGCATTCGACATAGGCAAATTATGGGCGCACTCCCACTTTTCAGACATCGCAGCTGTGGTTGAAAGGTAGATATAAGCGCAGTCTGGCGTAGCTAGCTCTTCGCGAGCTCCATGTAGTTCCGAGTTCTCGCAGCAGCGCTCAGCGTTACGCGCCGCGCACGAAGTCACATGTGGCGCATATGCGCTTGTAGTTAATCCCAGCATAGCTACAATAACCAATGGTTATGCATGGTTATTGCATTTATGATCTCAGCCCCGCCCACTAAGCGCATATAGAATCTGGCGCCGGTGTAAGCGCGATTTGGGGACCCCCGCGATATGGGGACCCCGTCCCAAAAACGCTAGCGATGTGAGTACCCCCACGGGCCCTATTTCGCTAGCGGTACGGGGATCCCGTACCGCTATGTATGTACAATTCTCATTCTGTTATCAGCATCTCAGCTAGAGTTGCCAAACTACAGATCACCTGTTAGTAAAGTAATTGCTCAGGTTCTCTTTTTGGCACTTGGTTGTGAAGTTGTTAAGAATAGCAAAGGCATGTCACTGATACCTGTCTTCCTCATAGTCTCGCGAGCCAGCGAGGGGCTGGCTCACGAGACTATCTTCCTATACTAGTACTAATACTATGAACCAGATTCCTTAACCAGCATTAGATAGCAGTTATTGCTATGTTGATAGAAGGGCTTCCAAAGATCTAGGTTCCATGCTCTAAAGGAAAATTATTTACAAGCATAGACAGTAGAGTACTATAACCCATCATAACCAAGCAGTCTAAACGATAAGCCAGGTAGCATTTATATATTGATCGGAGTTCTCTTTCCACCAACCATGAATTTGGCGTCTCAAAACTTTCATTGTCAAAGGAATGCTGACTTTTTAACTGCTGTGCTGCTGTCTTCATCAGGGCAGACATCAATACAGTAGCTACAGGCCAAACCAAAAGCAAAGAATTCAAAGTCTTCGGGATTAGTCTAGCCTACTCAGCTCCTAGAAGGGAAGCCCTAGCCTCATACCTAGGCCTTCCCTGCACTCGCGAAAGTGCGGGGAAGGCCTGGGTACAAGGCTAGTTATGCCCAGTATTCTTATTTATTCCCAAATAGATTTGGTATTCAGAAACAGGAGTACCTTTTCCTTCTCTTCAACTGTGAACTGGATGGTGGGATGTATACCATTGAGTAGTCTCGGTACCAGCCCACCTATCAAGTCGGAGATCGCTTACAGTATCCCGCCACTAAGCGATCTCCGACTTGATAGGTGGGCTGGTACCGAGACTAACCATTGAGATGGTAGTAAATGTTTTGTAGCATTATAGCACACTGAATAATAAAAGTTTGAAAGAAATCATTTAAAAATGAAAGAGCATGTAGGGATGGAATCGCAAAAAAGTAACCAAACAAGGTAGCAATGACACAACAGAGCATGATTCTACACCCCCATCCCTAACCCTGCATGAATGCAATTAGTGCCTGGCATGCCCGTATTTTACTTCTGAACTCTTGTGTCCAAGTGACAGGTAACAACATACATAGAAAGCATTCACATACAGCATTCAACTACAGCAATAAAAGAACATAGGTAAAACAATATCACTTATCAGATGATAAAGGCACATGTATCTGACATGTTCATTTCACTTCCAACCTACACAGAAATAATCAAATGTGTTACTATATATACACAATATGTTATAGCTAAACCATCCCCTAGACACTTTTACCAGTAATCAGGAGACTGTTCCAGGTAAACCAGCAATACATGAGACACTTTTAGTAATGGTCCCAAGGCTCATGGCATGAGTTACAAGAATGTTCTAAGTTACAATGAATGTACATATTGCTACACTAGACGAAGTTAAGTGTTTCAGCAAATTACAAATTCTGTCCATAGTGGCTATCTTGCCATAATACATGTCTGTACTATTTTCCGACCATAAGCAACACTTAATTCTACTCATGTGACCTTCAACAGATCAGAAGTCTCAAAATCGATCATATGAGTGTGCATTAAATTGCTTAATTCACACATACGTAGTAGCTAATGTAGTATGGTTTGTACACTCTCCCAGAAGCTTCTGAAATAGTTTTCCACAAAAAAAGAAACTAAATATAGCTGTCCTGGGCAAAGTCCACGACAACTATAACTTAGTACCAGCTGGGGTGCACTTCATGTTTATCTGGGTGGTAAAAACTACAAATAGTGCTCCCAGAATAGATCGGTTTAATATTATATACACAAACATAGCACAACCTACCAACTAGCATAAGTCTTTCAGACTCAAGTAGTTCCGGGGAATCTTTCAGCCTGCATGTACATGTAGATGAACGGCACTGACTTTATTTTATGCACGTCTAGCATAGCAGTTACAGCTGTGCACGGTTTACACTTACAGTATCGTGCAATCATGGTTTATTAGTGGACGTCACATCCGTTACACACGCACAGGCGCACACAGAACCAAATGTAAAGTATAGATGCATACCTCATTCTGGAGCTACTGTGCTACACTGACCGTATTCTCTGTAGCCATCTATAGTTTGCTTCTTATATGACATAATTTAGACACACTTCCAAGTTAAAATTCCCACTATCAGATTGTGTACATGTTGTCATTAAATAAGTTACCTTCGCAGAAGTGAAATGCTGTTTTCATTTACTGCTTCTCCATCAGATAACACAGATGACGTGATTGTAATGTCAGAGGCAGAAGAATGAATGGCTGTGCACGACTCCTACAGTGGGAATCAATAGTTGTACACTGCACTACTATGTATTCCAGCAACCCCAGCAAGCTTCCTCTGTAATTACTACTACATGGTGATCTTTATCAAGGCAGTTACTACAAAAGCACTATTGTGTATCAACTGCCTGATGTACAGGCACCCCAAAATCAGAGCAACAATCTAGGATAAAAAGGTGTAATTTCTTACCCTAATATGCAATGTTTGCAGGAAGAACTTAAGACTAGAAAAAACTAAGCACACGATATGTAATTCTAGATAACATGCAGATTAAGCTAAAAACATTATATTATACCTACCATATGAGGTGCACTGATAGTTGCATGATAACCTAATGAAAAAAAACATAAGCATTATGAACAAAGCATTATTGAAGCATCATAGACTATTGTTGTTAACAAGCTGAATATTCTGATCAGGCTCTTCCCCTGTTACATGAAGGCTGGCCAGTAACAAACTGCACAGTTGCCAGGCAGTTAAGGTACCAAGAACACTCAACTCTGCAACACCGTGGTGAAATACTACCCTTTCACTTGGCAACTCTACATTCCTGTGAACTCATTAATTCAGCGCTGTTTCATCGTTACAGTGCACCCGAGGCTACAGGAAAGCACCTGCACCTAGCTGTTACAATGTATTCATTTATATGCACAGGTGCTTTCACCAATATTTTTCATAGGCTCCTGCTTCAAATGGGAGAATCAAAGTCGTAACTCTATCTACTGAGTTAGAGATACAATTATTTCGCTGGTATCTAGTCTTGTTGCCATGCAGTCACCGTTGTGTAGCTTTTAATACATGCATGTGTAGTGTACTTTCATCTGTTCATGCAACAAGATACAGGAAAGCACCTGCACCTAGCTGTTACAATGTATTCATTTATATGCACAGGTGCTTTCACCAATATTTTTCATAGGCTCCTGCTTCAAATGGGAGAATCAAAGTCGTAACTCTATCTACTGAGTTAGAGATACAATTATTTCGCTGGTATCTAGTCTTGTTGCCATGCAGTCACCGTTGTGTAGCTTTTAATACATGCATGTGTAGTGTACTTTCATCTGTTCATGCAACAAGATACATGTAGATATCTGCAGTCACATTTTATGTTAAACATCCAAGGCTTTGTTTAGCAACCGGTCACTTAATACATCTGTAGAACACATCAGCGTTGCAAGACTGTTTCATCCTATATACCGTATAGCCGGAAAATTTGGTGAGGACTTTAATTTGGCGGTTTGGCGAATCGTAAAAAATCACTAAATTAAATTCTCGCCAAATTAAATTCTAACGCATTATGTAATACATAACACCCACGCGCGCATGCAGCTACAAGAAAGAAGGTTCCCACTCCACGTACATGTTTCCCCTCGTCCGGGAAGGATATCAAACTCGCTAACAAAGCTGTAAAGCGCTCTCTATCTGGAAACTCGAAGCATGTCACAGTCATCTCGAGGCAAGTATAACACTAGTCTTACACGCCAGAAGGGCACAAATTGGAAAGTATGCCGCTGACAACAGAGCGACAAAGGCCGCTACACTCTTTTCGAAGCTTTTGGATAGTAAGATCAGTGAGCCCAATGCCTCCATTCTCGATTTCAGTGACAAAAACTTTACATTTTCAGCAGCGTTGCCAAATTTTCCGGCTATAAGGTAAGTAACTAAAACATATAACTGCACAAACTCACAGCGGATTTCTAGCAAAACCTAATTACCAGAACTGCTACATACATTGTACCTATCATTCTCTTTGAGTCTACACAACACAAATTTAAGCATGCAAACCTCCGGTAGCTTTTGTTGGGCTACATGCAGGATATACACACAAGCTGCAAAGCAACAGACTACATTTGCATAGTTATAGTCACTTGAAAGGCATCACCACAGTGTACAAACCCCATGTACTTGGGCTGGTGCATTTCAAGCCAGGGTCCATATATACACTACCCTAGGGTGCATGAGGGTTGCTGGGCAATTGTGATCTCAAAACTGTGAAACAATTAGCAGGTACTATAAAAGCTACTATGGCACAAAGTCATCTCTACCTTGGGTCTCTAAGGTGTATAGGATTTGTACCCTCATGCAGTTGTGAGTCTTCTCTGGGCCTTCCCCCTAAAAAGACACAACTGCCCTTGGGTACAAATCCCCTACACCTAGAAACCCAAATGCAAAACTGCAGACATACAGATAGGCACAGAGACCACCTGGCAGATCATCTATTCCCAGTCTGTGTAGTTTGGAAAAACCTTTCATATTACGGAACTGTAATGGTGAGAACTAACCTATTGATTGAGGAGAATCGTAGTATGGACTATGGGGACAGTAGTTCTTGCGATCTACAGCCTTCATACTTGCTTCTACTCTGGGACTTTGAATGATGTGTTGTTCTAGCCGGTACAGAAAAACATGTTCGAATGTAATATACATGTTCTGAAAGTATTGCTTACACATGTTAATTAGCTTTATACACAATGGGCCACTTTTGAAGTCATATATTGGCGGCTCATGAACCATTTTCACCCCATCAGAATCCTCTTAGCACAGAATCCTTGGGCACTAGCTGCCTTTGTACATAGAGTACAACGCATGTACATGTATACCCACCACTTGTAATGCATATGAACATTTCTCAATTCTTAAAGAAAACTGTTATAAAATAATCATACAACAACACATTTTTAAGTGAATCCTATAGAGTGCTACTACTGTAACTATGAGAATGTATGTGGACTCCAAAGTTGGGTTCTCCACAGGAAGCTGATGACTGAGCAAAAGTTACCTCAGGATATACTGATCCAGAACTGATTCTACTGTAGTGCTAGTCTCATTCCCAGGCCTCCACACAGCTTTTGTCGCTTGCAGTAACGAGGCTACTGCAGTGCAACTAATACTAATGTGCCTATTACATGTACATATTGATAACCAACTGCTACACAAGCTTTGGTCCCCCATCCCGGACCAAATCCATCAGGAGCAGTATAAAACAAATCGGTACCGCCAAAAAAGAAATAGTCCCTCTTGATTAGCATTAGGGAGCCATTCCTTTCAGCTGTGTGTACAAGAAATGGTGCCAAATGTATCACTGCAATCACCTCTATCCACAAGCAGGAAGTCCTTGAAATTAGGATAACATACCTTTCTGTTTTTCTCAACTTTGTATGTAGTGCAGCTCTAGCTATCTTTTAGAACTTTTTGGACAATGCGCTGCAGCCCTCTTGATAGAAATTTGTAAACTACATATACTTGCCCTACCAGCTCACATTCATTTGTTGCTGTCTTTCCCATTCCATTTCAGCAAATTTCACTCGTAGCGAGGCTTGGTTGCATAGTGCCATTGGCTTATAAGGGAAATCATGACAGGAACAGAGTGATCATCCTACTAGGAAGGGGGACCGAATTACGCATTTCTAGACCACTACCTCAAAGCCTCATCTACTATCTCAGTAATCTTCAGTACCTCTACACAGTTTCACTTCCCACTCAGTGCCTAGTAGTAATCTAGGATACACTTCTCATCCTCTTGACTCTATATACACAACAACCGCTTAAGTTTGCACCTATTCCTCCTGCCTTTCAAAAATTCTACCCCTATAACTTCCTTTATTGTTTCATTGTATATTTAATTTAATTTTTAGAAGAGCAGCCAAGTATCTTTTAGCTGCTCCTACGTAGCTGAATAGATTCTAAAGAAGCTGCCTCCATATTACAAGCTCACACTTCACTACCATCCTCTAAAGTGGGGCAAAGTACCAAAATTAAGGTAGGAAGAGCCTCACCTGGAATCCACAATTCAAATGGACGGCTTTGTTGATAACATGAAAGTCTACCTCGAATTGACAAAAATTTTACATCTAACCACACCCCCTGCTAAATAATCCACAAAAACGCAATTTCGGGTTGCTTTAAAATACGAGAAATTTTGGAATCTGCTAGAGCCCCACCCACAGTCTGGCAACAACACCAGTACCTACAGAGGACAGGCTACAAACGTAGGGATGCTTTTTCACAGGAATGCTTCAAAGCCAGTTTTACAGCCCTGAACGCATCCAACCACCCCAAAACCCTCATTTTCGCTATCCTGACTTTCAAAAAAAAATCGGCAACCGCCCACGCTCACCCGACGAATTCGAGCCCTGCATTACAAACTTCAACCTACTCCCACAAAAATTAGGAATGCGATTTTTCATTCACCCCTCGGTTTCTGAGAACCACCCACCAAAGCTCTCCCTATAAATCTCCACAGATTTTCACACAACTAGCTATTCGAGCTAATTTAAAAAAAATGGGCGGGGCCTACAGACCCGAAAGGTGACTATTCTAGCCTACCTGAGATGGGCAACAACCTGCCACTATCCGTCTGTCTGTCTGTAGTTACTTTGGCTTAAAGTCTTTGCTAGAGACCAACAAAACTAACAATTTTCAATAAAATCCTTCTTTCCTAATCTTCAGACTAATATCATTCAAACTAAACAAGCCTTTGAATAACCAGTTCTCTTCCTAAACAGTTAGGAAGGGTCAGATCAATGGTAGCTAGTTACTTTGGCTGAAAGTCTTTGACTGAGACCAACAAAACTAACAATTTTCAATAAATCCTTCTTTCCTAATCATCAGACTAACATCAACCAAACTAAACAAGCCTTTGAATAACCAGTTCCTTTCTTGAACATCGACACTTCCTAAACATGTATTGTATCCGACTAACATCATTAAAACTAATCAACCCTTTAAATAACCAGTTCCTTTCTTGAAGAGCGATACTTCCTAAGCATGTATTGTATCTGACTAACATCATTCAAACTAAACAAGCCTTTGAATAACCAGTTCTTTTCCTAAACAGTTGGGAAGGGTCAGATCAATGGTAGCCAGTTACTTCGGCTGAAAGTCTTTTCCTGAGACCAACAAAACTAACAATTTTCAATAAAATCCTTCTTTCCTAATCTTCAGACTAACATCAACAAAACTAAACAAGCTTTTGAATAACCAGTTCCTTTCTTAAACATCTACACTTCCTAAACATGTATTGTATCCGACTAACATCATTAAAACTAATCAAGCCTTTGAATAACCAGTTCTTTTCCTAAACAGTTGGGAAGGGTCAGATCAATGGTAGCCAGTTACTTTGGCTGAAAGTCTTTGCCTGAGACCAACAAAACTAATTATTTTCAATAAAATCCTACTTTCCTAATCTTCAGGCTAACATCAACAAAACTAAACAGGCCTTTGAATAACCAGCTCTTTTTCTAAAAAGTTGGGAAGGGTCAGATAAATGGTAGCAAGTTACTTTGGCTTAAAGTCTTTGCTAGAGACAAAAAAACTAACAATTTTAAATAAAATCCTTCTTTCCTAATCAGCAAACTAACATCAACCAAACTAAACAAGCCTTTGAATAACCAGTTCCTTTCTTGAAGATCGATACTTCCTAAGCATGTATTGTATCTGACTCACATCATTCAAACTAAAACAAGCCTTTGAATAACCAGTTCCTTTCTTGAACATTGATACTTCCTAAGCATGTATTGTATCTGACTAATATCATTCAAACAAAACAAGCCTTTGAATAACCAGCTTATTTTCTAATTAGTTCGGAAGGGTCAGATCAATGGTAACTAGTAACTTTGGCTTAAAGTCTTTGCTAGAGACCAACAAAACTAACAATTTTCAATAAAATCCTTCTTTCCTAATCTTCAGGCTAACATCAAATAAACTAAAAAGGCCTTTGAATAACCAGTTCTTTTCTAAACAGTTAGGAAGGGTCAGAAAAATGGTAGCTAGTTACTTTGGCTTAAAGTTTTTGTTAGAGACCAACAAAACTAACAATTTTCAAAAAAATCCTTCTTTCCTAATCTTAAGACTAACATCAACCAAACTAAACAAGCCTTTGAATAACCAGTTCCTTTCTTGAACATCGATACTTCCTAAGCATGTATTGTATCTGACTAACATCATTCAAACTAAACAAGCCTTTGAATAACAAGTTCTTTTCCTAAACAGTTGGGAAGGGTCAGATCAATGGTAGCCAGTTACTTTGGCTGAAAGTCTTTGCCTGAGACCAAAAAAACTAACAATTTTCAATAAAATCCTTCTTTCCTAATCTTCAGACTAACATCAACCAAACTAAACAAGCCTTTGAATAACCAGTTCCTTTCTTGAACATTGATACTTCCTAAGCATGTATTGTATCTGACTAATATCATTCAAACAAAACAAGCCTTTGAATAACCAGCTCTTTTTCTAAATAGTTTGGAAGGATCAGATCAATGGTAGCCAGTTACTTTGGCTTAAAGTCTTTGCAAGAGACCAACAAAACTAACAATTATCAATAAAATCCTTCTTTCTTAATCTTCAGGCTAAAATCAACGAAACTTAACAGGCCTTTGAATAACCAGTTCTTTTTCTAAACAGTTGGGAAGGGTCAGATAAATGGTAGCTAGTTACTTTGGCTTAAAGTCTTTGCTAGAGACCAACAAAACTAACAATTTTCAATAAAATCCTACTTTCCTAATCTTCAGACTAACATCATTCAAACTAAACAAGCCTTTGAATAACCAGTTCTTTTCCTAAACAGTTAGGAAGGGTCAGATGAATGGTAGCTAGTTACTTTGGCTGAAAGTCTTTGCCTGAGACCAACAAAACTAACAATTTTCAATAAAATCCTTCTTTCCTAATCTTCAGACTAACATCAACCAAACTAAACAAGCCTTTGAATAACCAGTTCCTTTCTTGAACATCGACACTTCTTAAACATGTATTGTATTCGACTAACATCATTAAAACTAATCAAGCCTTTGAATAACCAGTTCTTTTCCTAAACAGTTGGGAAGGGTCAGATCAATGGTAGTTAGTTACTTTGGCTGAAAGTCTTTGCCTGAGACCAACAAAACTAACAATTTTCAATAAAATCCTTCTTTCCTAATCTTCAGGCTAACATCAAATAAACTAAAAAGGCCTTTGAATAACCAGTTCTTTTCTAAACAGTTAGGAAGGGTCAGAAAAATGGTAGCTAGTTACTTTGGCTTAAAGTTTTTGTTAGAGACCAACAAAACTAACAATTTTCAATAAAATTCTTCTTTCCTAATCTTCAGAATAACATCATTCAAACTAAACAAGACTTTGAATAACCAGTTCTTTTTCTAAACAGTTGGGAAGGGTCAGATAAATGGTAGCTAGTTACTTTGGCTGAAAGTCTTTGCCTGAGACCAACAAAACTAACAATTTTCAATAAAATCCTTCTTTCCTAATCTTCAGACTAACATCATTCAAACTAAACAAGCCTTCTTTGAATAACCAGTTCTCTTCCTAAACAGTTAGGAAGGGTCAGATCAATGGTAGCTAGTTACTTTGGCTGAAAGTCTTTGCCTGAGACCAACAAAACTAACAATTTTCAATAAAATCCTTCTTTCCTAATCTTAAGACTAACATCAACCAAACTAAACAAGCCTTTGAATAACCAGTTCCTTTCTTGAACATCTACACTTCCTAAACATGTATTGTATCCGACTAACATCATTAAAACTAATCAAGCCTTTGAATAACCAGTTCTTTTCCTAAACAGTTGGGAAGGGTCAGATCAATGGTAGCCAGTTACTTTGGCTCAAAGTCTTTGCTAGAGACCAACAAAACTAAAGATTTTCTATAAAATACTTCTTTCCTAATCTGCAGACTAACATCAACCAAACTAAATAAGCATTTGAATAACCAGTTCCTTTCTTGAACATTGATACTTCCTAAGCATGTATTGTATCTGACTAACATCATTCAAACTAAACAGGCCTTTGAATAACAAGTTCTTTTCCTAAACAGTTGGGAAGGGTCAGATCAATGGTAGCCAGTTACTTTGGCTGAAAGTATTTGCCTGAGACCAAAAAAACTAACAATTTTCAATAAAATCCTTCTTTCCTAATCTTCAGACTAACATCAACCAAACTAAACAAGCCTTTGAATAACCAGTTCCTTTCTTGAACATTGATACTTCCTAAGCATGTATTGTATCTGACTAATATCATTCAAACAAAACAAGCCTTTGAATAACCAGCTCTTTTTCTAAATAGTTTGGAAGGATCAGATCAATGGTAGCCAGTTACTTTGGCTTAAAGTCTTTGCAAGAGACCAACAAAACTAACAATTATCAATAAAATCCTTCTTTCTTAATCTTCAGGCTAAAATCAACGAAACTAAACAGGCCTTTGAATAACCAGTTCTTTTTCTAAACAGTTGGGAAGGGTCAGATAAATGGTAGCTAGTTACTTTGGCTTAAAGTCTTTGCTAGAGACCAACAAAACTAACAATTTTCAATAAAATCCTTCTTTCCTAATCTTCATTCAGACTAACATCATTCAAACTAAACAAGCCTTTGAATAACCAGTTCTTTTCCTAAACAGTTAGAAAGGGTCAGATGAATGGTAGCTAGTTGCTTTGGCTGAAAGTCTTTGCCTGAGACCAACAAAACTAACAATTTTCAATAAAATCCTTCTTTCCTAATCTTCAGACTAACATCAACCAAACTAAACAAGCCTTTGAATAACCAGTTCCTTTCTTGAACATCGACACTTCTTAAACATGTATTGTATTCGACTAACATCATTAAAACTAATCAAGCCTTTGAATAACCAGTTCTTTTCCTAAACAGTTGGGAAGGGTCAGATCAATGGTAGCTAGTTACTTTGGCTGAAAGTCTTTGCTTGAGACCAACAAAACTAACAATTTTCAATAAAATCCTTCTTTCCTAATCTTCAGGCTAACATCAAATAAACTAAAAAGGCCTTTGAATAACCAGTTCTTTTCTAAACAGTTAGGAAGGGTCAGAAAAATGGTAGCTAGTTACTTTGGCTTAAAGTTTTTGTTAGAGACCAACAAAACTAACAATTTTCAATAAAATTCTTCTTTCCTAATCTTCAGAATAACATCATTCAAACTAAACAAGCCTTTGAATAACCAGTTCTTTTTCTAAACAGTTGGGAAGGGTCAGATAAATGGTAGCTAGATACTTTGGCTGAAAGTCTTTGCCTGAGACCAACAAAACTAACAATTTTCAATAAAATCCTTCTTTCCTAATCTTCAGACTAACATCATTCAAACTAAACAAGCCTTCTTTGAATAACCAGTTCTCTTCCTAAACAGTTAGGAAGGGTCAGATCAATGGTAGCTGGTTACTTTGGCTGAAAGTCTTTGCCTGAGACCAACAAAACTAACAATTTTCAATAAAATCCTTCTTTCCTAATCTTAAGACTAACATCAACCAAACTAAACAAGCCTTTGAATAACCAGTTCCTTTCTTGAACATCTACACTTCCTAAACATGTATTGTATCCGACAACATCATTAAAACTAATCAAGCCTTTGAATAACCAGTTCTTTTCCTAAACAGTTGGGAAGGGTCAGATCAATGGTAGCGAGTTACTTTGGCTCAAAGTCTTTGCTAGAGACCAACAAAACTAAAGATTTTCTATAAAATACTTCTTTCCTAATCTGCAGACTAACATCAACCAAACTAAATAAGCATTTGAATAACCAGTTCCTTTCTTGAACATCAATACTTCCTAAGCATGTATTGTATCTGACTAACATCATTCAAACTAAACAAGCCTTTGAATAACAAGTTCTTTTCCTAAACAGTTGGGAAGGGTCAGATCAATGGTAGACAGTTACTTTGGCTGAAAGTATTTGCCTGAGACCAAAAAAACTAACAATTTTCAATAAAATCCTTCTTTCCTGATCTTCAGACTAACATCAACCAAACTAAACAAGCCTTTGAATAACCAGTTCCTTTCTTGAACATTGATACTTCCTAAGCATGTATTGTATCTGACTAATATCATTCAAACAAAACAAGCCTTTGAATAACCAGCTCTTTTTCTAAATAGTTTGGAAGGATCAGATCAATGGTAGCCAGTTACTTTGGCTTAAAGTCTTTGCAAGAGACCAACAAAACTAACAATTATCAATAAAATCTTTCTTTCTTAATCTTCAGGCTAAAATCAACGAAACTAAACAGGCCTTTGAATAACCAGTTCTTTTTCTAAACAGTTGGGAAGGGTCAGATAAATGGTAGCTAGTTACTTTGGCTTAAAGTCTTTGCTAGAGACCAACAAAACTAACAATTTTCAATAAAATCCTTCTTTCCTAATCTTCAGACTAACATCATTCAAACTAAACAAGCCTTTGAATAACCAGTTCTTTTCCTAAACAGTTAGGAAGGGTCAGATGAATGGTAGCTAGTTACTTTGGCTGAAAGTCTTTGCCTGAGACCAACAAAACTAACAATTTTCAATAAAATCCTTCTTTCCTAATCTTCAGACTAACATCAACCAAACTAAACAAGCCTTTGAATAACCAGTTCCTTTCTTGAACATCGACACTTCTTAAACATGTATTGTATTCGACTAACATCATTAAAACTAATCAAGCCTTTGAATAACCAGTTCTTTTCCTAAACAGTTGGGAAGGGTCAGATCAATGGTAGCTAGTGACTTTGGCTTAAAGTCTTTGCCAGAGACCAACAAATCTAACAATTTTCAATGAAATTCTTCTTTCCTAATCTTCAGACTAACATCAAGCAAACTAAACAAGCCTTTGAATAACCAGTTGCTTTCTTGAACATCGATACTTCCTAAGCATGTATTGTATCTGACTAACATCATTCATACTAAACAAGCCTTTGAATAACAAGTTTTTTCCTAAACAGTTGGGAAGGGTCAGATCAATGGTAGTCAGTTACTTTGGCTGAAAGTCTTTGCCTGAGACAAACAAAACTAACAATTTTCAATAAAATCCTTCTTTCCTAATCTTCAGGCTAACATCAACAAAACTAAACAGGCCTTTGAATAACCAGCTCTTTTTCTAAACAGTTGGGAAGGGTTAGATAAATGGTAGCAAGTTACTTTGGCTTAAAGTCTTTGCTAGAGACAAAAAAACTAACAATTTTAAATAAAATCCTTCTTTCCTAATCTGCAAACTAACATCAACCAAACAAAACAAGCCTTTGAATAACAAGTTCCTTTCTTGAACATTGATACTTCCTAAGCATGTATTGAATCTGACTAATATCATTCAAACAAAACAAGCCTTTAAATAACCAGCTCATTTTCTAAATAGTTCGGAAGGGTCAGATAAATGGTAGCTAGTAACTTTGGCTTAAAGTCTTTGCTAGAGACAAACAAAACTAACAATTTTCAATAAAATCCTTCTTTCCTAATCTTCAGGCTAACATCAACAAAACTAAGCAGGCCTTTGAATAACCAGTTCTTTTTCTAAACAGTTGGAAAGGGTCAGATAAATGGTAGCTAGTTACTTTGGCTTAAAGTCTTTGCTAGAGACCAACAAAACTAACAATTTTCAATAAAATCCTTCTTTCCTAATCTTCAGACTAACATCATTCAAACTAAACAAGCCTTCTTTGAATAACCAGTTCTTTTCCTAAACAGTTAGGAAGGGTCAGATCAATGGTAGCTAGTTACTATGGCTGAAAGTCTTTGCCTGAGACCAACAAAACTAACAATTTTCAATAAAATCCTTCTTTCCTAATCTTAAGACTAACATCAACCAAACTAAACAAGCATTTGAATAACCAGTTCCTTTCTTGAACATCGACACTTCCTAAACATGTATTGTATCCGACTAACATCATTAAAACTAATCAAGCCTTTGAATAACCAGTTCTTTTCCTAAACAGTTGGGAAGGGTAAGATCAATGGTGGCTAGTTACTTTGGCTCAAAGTCTTTGCTAGAGACCAACAAAACTAACGATTTTCTATAAAATACTTCTTTCCTAATCTGCAGACTAACATCAAGCAAACTAAATAAGCATTTGAATAACCAGTTCCTTACTTGAACATCGATACTTCCTAAGTATGTATTGTATCTGACTAACATCATTCAAACTAAACAAGCCTTTGAATAACAAGTTCTTTTCCTAAATAGTTGGGAAGGGTCAGATCAATGGTTGCCAGTTACTTTGGCTGAAAGTATTTGCCTGAGACTAAAAAAAAATAACAATTTTTAATAAAATCCTTCTTTCCTAATCTTCAGACTAACATCAACCAAACTAAACAAGCCTTTGAATAACCAGTTCTTTTCTTGAACATTGATACTTCCTAAGCATGTATTGTATCTGACTAATATCATTCAAACAAAACAAGCCTTTGAATAACCAGCTCTTTTTCTAAATAGTTGGGAAGGATCAGATCAATGGTAGCCAGTTACTTTGGCTTAAAGTCTTTGCAAGAGACCAACAAAACTAACAATTATCAATAAAATCCTTCTTTCTTAATCTTCAGGCTAAAATCAACGAAACTAAACAGGCCTTTGAATAACCAGTTCTTTTTCTAAACAGTTGGGAAGGGTCAGATAAATGGTAGCTAGTTACTTTGGCTTAAAGTCTTTGCTAGAGACCAACTAAACTAACAATTTTCAATAAAATCCTTCTTTCCTAATCTTCAGACAAACATCATTCAAACTAAACAAGCCTTTGAATAACCAGTTCCTTTCTTGAACATCGACACTTCTTAAACATGTATTGTATTCGACTAACATCATTAAAACTAATCAAGCCTTTGAATAACCAGTTCTTTTCCTAAACAGCTGGGAAGGGTCAGATCAATGGTAGCTAGTTACTTTGGCTCAAAGTCTTTGCTAGAGACCAACAAAACTAAAGATTTTCTATAAAACACTTCTTTCCTTATCTGCAGACTAACATCAAGCAAACTAAACAAGCCTTTGAATAACCAGTTCCTTTCTTGAACATCGACACTTCCTAAACATGTATTGTATCCGACTAACATCATTAAAACTAATCAAGCCTTTGAATAACAGGTTCTTTTCCTAAACCGTTGGGAAGGGTCAGATCAATGGTAGCTAGTTACTTTGGCTTAAAGTCTTTGCTACAGACCAACAAAACTATCAATTTTCAATAAAATCCTTCTTTTCTAAGCTTCAGACTAACATCACTCAAACTAAACAAGCTTTTGAATAACCAGCTCTTTTTCTAAACAGTTGGGAAGGGTAAGATTAAAGGTAGCTAGTAACTTTGGCTTAAAGTCTTTGCTAGAGACCAACAAAACTAATAATTTTCATTAAAATCCTTCTTTCCTAATCTTCAGACTATCATCAACGAAACTAAACAAGCCCTTGAATAACAAGTTCCTTTCTTGAACATCGATACTTCCTAAGCGTGTATTGTATCTGACTAACATCATTCAAACTAAACAAGCCTTTGAATAACCAGTTCTTTTTCTAAACAGTTGGGAAGAGTCAGATCAATGGTAGTTAGTGACTTTGGCTTAGAGTTTTTGCCAGAGACCAACAAATCTAACAATTTTCAATGAAATCCTTCTTTCCTAATCTTCAGACAAACCTCAACCAAACTAAACAAGCCTTTGAATAACCAGTTCCGGTCTTGAACATCGATACTTCCTTAACATGTATTGTATCCGACTAACATCATTAAAACTAATCAAGCCTTTGAATAACCAGTTCTTTTCCTAAACAGTTGGGAAGGGTAAGATCAATGGTGGCTAGTTACTTTGGCTCAAAGTATTTGCTAGAGACCAATAAAACTAACGATTTTCTATAAAATACTTCTTTCCTAATCTGCAGACTAACATCAAGCAAACTAAATAAGCATTTGAATAACCAGTTCCTTACTTGAACATCGATACTTCCTAAGCATGTATTGTATCTGACTAACATCATTCAAACTAAACAAGCCTTTGAATAACAAGTTCTTTTCCTAAATAGTTGGGAAGGGTCAGATCAATGGTTGCCAGTTACTTTGGCTGAAAGTATTTGCCTGAGACTAAAAAAAAATAACAATTTTTAATAAAATCCTTCTTTCCTAATCTTCAGACTAACATCAACCAAACTAAACAAGCCTTTGAATAACCAGTTCCTTTCTTGAACATTGATACTTCCTAAGCATGTATTGTATCTGACTAATATCATTCAAACAAAACAAGCCTTTGAATAACCAGCTCTTTTTCTAAATAGTTGGGAAGGATCAGATCAATGGTAGCCAGTTACTTTGGCTTAAAGTCTTTGCAAGAGACCAACAAAACTAACAATTATCAATAAAATCCTTCTTTCTTAATCTTCAGGCTAAAATCAACGAAACTAAACAGGCCTTTGAATAACCAGTTCTTTTTCTAAACAGTTGGGAAGGGTCAGATAAATGGTAGCTAGTTACTTTGGCTTAAAGTCTTTGCTAGAGACCAACAAAACTAACAATTTTCAATAAAATCCTTCTTTCCTAATCTTCAGACAAACATCATTCAAACTAAACAAGCCTTTGAATAACCAGTTCCTTTCTTACACATCGACACTTCTTAAACATGTATTGTATTCGACTAACATCATTAAAACTAATCAAGCCTTTGAATAACCAGTTCTTTTCCTAAACAGCTGGGAAGGGTCAGATCAATGGTAGCTAGTTACTTTGGCTCAAAGTCTTTGCTAGAGACCAACAAAACTAAAGATTTTCTATAAAATACTTCTTTCCTTATCTGCAGACTAACATCAAGCAAACTAAACAAGCCTTTGAATAACCAGTTCCTTTCTTGAACATCGATACTTCCTAAGCATGTATTGTATCTGACAAACATCATTAAAACTAAACAAGCCTTTGAATAACAAGTTCTTTTCCTAAACAGTTGGGAAGGGTCAGATCAATGGTAGCCAGTTACTTTGGCTGAAAGTCTTTGCCTGAGACCAACAAAAACTAACAATTTTCAATGAAATCCTTCTTTCCTAATCTTCAGACTAACATCAACCAAACTAAACAAGCCTTTGAATAACCAGTTCCTTTCTTGAACATCGACACTTCCTAAACATGTATTGTATCCGACTAACATCATTAAAACTAATCAAGCCTTTGAATAACAGGTTCTTTTCCTAAACCGTTGGGAAGGGTCAGATCAATGGTAGCTAGTTACTTTGGCTTAAAGTCTTTGCTACAGACCAACAAATCTAACAATTTTCAATGAAATCCTTCTTTCCTAATCTTCAGACAAACCTCAACCAAACTAAACAAGCCTTTGAATAACCAGTTCCGGTCTTGAACATCGATACTTCCTAGGCTTGCATTGTATTTGACTAACATCATTCAAACTAAACATGCCTTTGAATAACCAGTTCTCTTTCTAAACAGTTGGGAAGGGTAAGGTCAATGGTAGCTAGTTACTTTGGCTCAAAGTCTTTGCTAGAGACCAACAAAACTAATGATTTTCTATAAAATACTTCTTTCCTAATCTGCAGACTAACATCAAGCAAACTAAACAAGCCTTTGAATAACATGTTCTTTTCCTAAATAGTTGGGAAGGGTCAGATCAATGGTAGCCAGTTACTTTGGTTGAAAGTCTTTGCCTGAGACCAACAAAACTAACAATTTTCAATAAAATCCTTCTTTCCTAATCTTCAGACTAACATCAACCGAACTAAACAAGCCTTTGAATAACAAGTTCCTTTCTTGAACATGATACTTCCTAAGCATGTATTGTATCTGACTAACATCATTCAAACTAAACAAGCCTTTGAATAACAAGTTCGTTTCCTAAACAGTTGGGAAGAGTCAGATCAATGGTAGCTACTTACATTGGCTTAAAGTCTTTGCCAGAGACAAAAAAAATAACAATTTTTGAATAAAATTCTTCTTTCCTAATCTTCAGACTAACATCAACCAAACTAAACCGGCCTTTGAATAACCAGTTCCTTTCTTGAACATCGACACTTTTTAAAAATGTATTGTATCCGACTAACATCAATAAAACTAATCAAGCCTTTGAATAACCAGTTCTTTTCCTAAACAGTTTGGAAGGGTCAGATCAATGGTAGCCAGTTACTTTGGCTGAAAGTCTTTGCCTGAGACCAACAAAACTAACAATTTTCAATAAAATCCTTCTTTCCTAATCTTCAGACTAACATCAGTCAAACTAAACAAGCCTTTGAATAACCAGTTCTTTTCATAAACAGTTAGGAAGGGTCAGATCAATGGTAGCTAGTTACTTTGGCTGAAAGTCTTTGCCTGAGACCAACAAAACTAACAATTTTAAATAAAATCCTTCTTTCATAATCTTCAGACTAACATCAACCAAACTAAACAAGCCTTTGAATAACCAGTTCCTTTCTTGAATATTGAAACTTCCTAAGCATGTATTGTATCTGACTAATATCATTCAAACAAAATAAGCCTTTGAATAACCAGCTCATTTTCTAAATAGTTCGGAAGGGTCAGATCAATGGTAGCTAGTAACTTTGGCTTAAAGTCTTTGCTAGAGACCAACAAAACTAACAATTTTCAATAAAATCCTTCTTTCCTAATCTTCAGGCTAACATCAACAAAACTAAACAGGCCTTTGAATAACCAGTTCTTTTTCTAAACAGTTAGGAAGGGTCAGATAAATGGTAGCAAGTTACTTTGGCTTAAAGTGTTTGCTAGAGACCAACAAAACTAACAATTTTCAATAAAATCCTTCTTTCCTAATCTTCAGACTAACATCATTCAAACTAAACAAGCCTTTGAATAACAAGTTCTTTTCCTAAACAGTTGGGAAGGGTAAGATCAATGGTAGCTAGTTACTTTGGCTTAAAGTCTTTGCTATAGACCAACTAAAATAACAATTTTCAATAAAATCCTTCTTTCCTAATCTTCAGACTAACATCAACCAAACTAAACAAGCCTTTGAATAACCGGTTCCTTTCTTGAACATTGATACTTCCTAAGCATGTATTGTATCCGACTAATATCATTCAACCAAAACAAGTCTTTTAATAACCAGTTCTTTTTCTAAACAGTTAGGAAGGGTCAGATAAATGGTAGCTAGTTACTTTGGGTAAAAAGTCTTTGCCAGAGACAAAAAAACTAACAATATTAAATAAAATCCTTCTTTACTAATCTTCAGACTAACATCAACCAAACTAAACAAGCCTTAGAATAACCAGTTCCTTTCTTGAACATCGATACTTCCTAAACATGTATTTTAACCGACTAACATCATTAAAACTAATCAAGCCTTTGAATAACCAGTTCTTTTCCTAAACAGTTGGGAAGGGTCAGATCAATAATAGCTAGTTACTTTGGCTCAAAGTCTTTGCTAGAGACCAACAAAACTAACGATTTTCAATAAAATCCTTCTTTACTAATCTTCAGACTAACATTAACCAAACTAAACAAGCCTTTGAACAAACAGTTCCTTTCTTGAACATCGATACTTCCTAAGCGTGTATTGTATCTGACCAAACTAAACAAGCCTTTGAATAACCAGTTCTTTTCCAAAACAGTTGGAAAGGGTGAGATCAATGGTAGCCAGTTACATTGGCTGAAAGTCTTTGCCTGAGACCAACAAAACTAACAATTTTCAATAAAATCCTTCTTTCCTAATCTTCAGGCTAACATCAACAAAACTAAACAGGCCTTTGAATAACTAGCTCTTTTTCTAAACAGTTGGGATGGGTCAGATAAATGGTAGCAAGTTACTTTGGCTTAAAGTCTTTGCTAGAGACCAACAAAACTAACAATTTTCAATAAAATCCTTCTTTCCTAATCTTCAGACTAACATTAACCAAACTAAACAAGCTTTTGAATAACCAGTTCCTTTCTTGAACATTGATACTTCCTAAGCATGTATTGCATCTGACTAATATCATTCAAACAAAACAAGCCTTTGAATAACCAGCACTTTTTCTAAATAGTTCGGAAAGGTCAGATCAATGGTAGCTAGTAACTTTGGCTTAATTAAAGTCATTGCAAGAGACCAACAAAACTAACAATTTTCAATAAAATCCTTCTTTCCTAATCTTCAGGCTAACATCAACAAAACTAAACAGGCCTTTGAATAACCAGTTCTTTTCCTAAACAGTTAGGAAGGGTCTGATCAATGGTATCTAGTTACTTTTTCTGAAAGTCTTTGCCTGAGACAAAAAAAACTAACAATTTTCAATAAAATCCTTCTTTCCTAATCTTCAGACTAACATCAACCAAACTAAACAAGCCGTTCAATAACCAGTTCCTTTCTTGAACATCTACACTTCCTAAACATGTATTGTATCCGACTAACATCATTAAAACTAATCAAGCCTTTGAATAACCAGTTCTTTTCCTAAACAGTTGGGAAGGGTCAGATCAATGGTAGCTAGTGACTTTGACTTAAAGTCTTTGCTAGAGACCAACAAAACTAACAATTTTCAATAAAATCCTTCTTTCCTAATCTTCAGGCTAACGTAAACAAAACTAAACAGGCCTTTGAATAACCAGTTCTTTTTCTAAACAGTTCGGAAGGGTCAGATAAATGGTTTGGTAGCTAGTTACTTTGGCTTAAAGACTTTTCTAGAGACCAACAAAACTAACAATTTTAAATAAAATCCTTCTTTCCTAATCTTCAGACTAACATCATTCAAACTAAACAAGCCTTTGAATAACCAGTTCTTTTCCTAAACAGTTGGGAAGGGTCAGATCAATGGTAGCTAGTTACTTTGGCTTAAAGTCTTTGCTATAGACCAACAAAACTATCAATTTTCAATAAAATCCTTCTTTTCTAATCTTCAGACTAACATCATTCAAACTAACAAGCTTTTGAATAACCAGCTCTTTTTCTAAACAGTTGGGAAGGGTCAGATTAAAGGTAGCTAGTAACTTTGGCTTAAAGTCTTTGCTAGAGACCAACAAAACTAATAATTTTCATTAAAAACCTTCTTTCCTAATCTTCAGACTAACATCAACGAAACTAAAAAAGCCCTTGAATAACAAGTTCCTTTCTTGAACATCGATACTTCCTCAGCGTGTATTGTATCTGACTAACATCATTCAAACTAAACAAGCCTTTGAATAACCAGTTCTTTTTTAAACAGTTGGGAAGAGTCAGATCAATGGTAGCTAGTGACTTTGGCTTAAAGTCTTTGCCAGAGACCAACAAATCTAACAATTTTCAATGAAATCCTTCTTTCCTAATCTTCAGACAAACATCAACCAAACTAAACAAGCCTTTGAATAAACAGTTCCGGTATTGAACATCGATACTTCCTAAGCATGTATTGTATCCGACTAACATCATTCAAACTAAACAAGCTATAAAATCTTAAAACAATTTCTTTCCTAGACAGTTGGGAAGGGTCAGATCAATGGTAGCTAGTTGTTTTGACTGAAAGTTTCCTGAGACCAATAAAGCTAAAATTGTACCAATTATTAGTGAAAACCCTTACTTTCTAAGCATGTATGTATTGGATCTGACAAACATCATTTAAACTAAACAAATGATTGAATCACAAACCAGTTCCTTTCCAAGACAGTTGGGAGGGGTCAGATCAATGGTAGCTAGATACTTTGGCTGAAAGTCTTTACCTGAGACCAACAAAACTAACAATTTTCAATAAAATCCTCCTTTCCTAATCTTCAGACTAACATCAACTAAACTAAATAAGCCTTTGAATAACCAGTTCCTTTCTTGAACATCGATACTTCCTAAACATGTATTGTATCCGACTAACATCATTCAAACTAAACAACCTATTAAATCTTACACCAATTTCTTTCCTAGACACTTGGGGAGGGTCAGATCAATGGTAGCTACTTAGTTTGGCTGAAAGTCTTTGCCTGAGACCAATTAAACTGATAATTTTCCGTCAAAACCCTTACTTCCTAAGTATGTATTGTATCTGACTAACATCATTCAAACTAAACAAGCTATTGATTCTTAAACCAGTTCTCTACGTAGAAAGTTAGGAAGGGTCAGATCAATGGTAGCTAGTTGTTTTGACTGAAAGTTTCCTGAGATCAATAAAGCTAAAATTGTACCAATTAGTAGTAAAAACCCTTACTTTCAAAGCATGTATGTATTGTATCTGACAAACATCATTTAAACTAAACAAATGATTGAATCTTAAATCAGTTCCTTTCCAAGACAGTTAGGAATGGGTAAGACAAATGGTAGCTAGTTACTTTGGCTTAAAGTCTTTGCCAGAGACCAACAAAATTAACAATTTTTGAATAAAATCCTTCTTTCCTAATCTTCAGACTAACATCAACCAAACTAAACAAGCTTTTGAATACCCAGTTCCTTTTTTGAACATCGATACTTCCTTAGCATGTATTGCATTTGACTAACATCATTCAAACTAAACAAGCCTTTGAATAACCAGTTCTTTTTCTAAACAGTTGGGCAGGGTCAGATATATAAAGGTAGCTAGTTACCTAGGCTTAAAGTCTTTGCCAGAGACCAACAAAACTAAAAATAATATTCTTCTTTCCTAATCTTCAGACTAAAACTAAACAAGCCTTTGAATAACAAGTTCCTTTCTTGAACATCAATACTTCCTAAGCATGTATTGTATTTGACTAACATCATTTAAACAAAACAAGCCTTTGAATAACCAGTTCTTTTCCTAGACAGTTGGGAAAGTTCAGATCATTGGTAGCAAGTTACTTTGGCTTAAAGTCTTTGCCTGAGACCAAAAAAAAAAAATTCTTCCTAAGAATGTATTGTATTTGACTAACATCATTCAAACTAAACAAGCCTTTGCATAACCAGTTCTTTTCCGAAACAGTTGGGAAGGGTAAGATCAATGGTAGCTTGTTACTTTGGCTTAAAGTCTTTGCCAGAGACCAACAAAACTAACAATTTTCAATAAATCCTTCTTTCCTAATCTTCAGACTAAAATCAACATAACTGAACAAGCCTTTGAATAACAAGTTCCTTTCTTGAACATCAATACTTCCTAGGCATGTATTGTATTTGACTAACATCATTCAAACTAAACTAGCCTTTGAATAACCAGTTCTTTTTCTAAACAGTTGGGAAGGGTCAGATCAATGGTAGCTAGTTTCTTTGGCTTAAAGTCGTCGCTAGAGTCCAACAAAACTAACGATTTTCTATAAAATCCTTCTTTCCTAATCTTCAGACTAACATCAACCAAACTAAACAAGCCTTTGAATAAATAGTTCCTTTCTTGAACATCGATACTTCCTAAGCGTGTATTGTATCAGACTAACATCATTCAAACTAAACAAGCCTTTGAATAACCAGTTCTTTTCCAAAACAGTTGGGAAGGGTCAGATCAATGGAAGCCAGATACTTTGGCTGAAAGTCTTTGCATGAGACCAACAAAACTAACAATTTTCAATAAAATCCATCTTTCCTAATCTTCAGACTAACATCAACCAAACTAAACAAGCCTTTGAATAACCAGTTCCTTTCTTGAACATTGATACTTCCTAAGCATGTATTGTATCAGACTAATATCATTCAAACAAAACAAGCCTTTGAATAACCAGCACTTTTTCTAAAGCGTTCGGAAAGGTCAGATCAATGGTAGCTAGTAACTTTGGCTTAATTAAAGTCATTGCAAGAGACCAACAAAACTAACAATTTTCAATAAAATCCTTCTTTACTAATCTTCAGGCTAACATCAACAAAACTAAACAGGCCTTTGAATAACCAGTTCTTTTTCTAAAAAGTTGGGAAGGGTCAGATAAATAGTAGCTAGTTACTTTGGCTTAAAAACTAACAATTTTCAATAAAATCCTTCTTTCCTAATCTTCAGACTAACTTCATTCAAACTAAACAAGCCTTTGAATAACCAGTTCTTTTCCTAAACAGTTAGGAAGGGTCAGATCAATGGTAGCTAGTTACTTTTGCTGAAAGTCTTTGCCTGAGACCAACAAAACTAACAATTTTCAATAAAATCCTTCTTTCCTAATCTTCAGACTAACATCAACCAAACTAAACAAGCCTTTCAATAACCAGTTCCTTTCTTGAACATCGACACTTCCTAAACATGTATTGTATCCGACTAACATCAATAAAACTAATCAAGCCTTTGAATAAACAGTTCTTTTCCTAAACAGTTGGGAAGGGTCAGATCAATGGTAGCCAGTTACTTTGGCTGAAAGTCTTTGCCTGAGACCAACGAAACTAACAATTTTCAATAAAATCCTTCTTTCCTAATCTTCAGACTAACATGATTCAAACTAAACAAGCCTTTGAATAACCAGTTCTTTTCCTAAACAGTTAGGAAGGGTAAGATCAATGGTAGTTAGTTACTTTTGCTGAAAGTCTTTGCCTGAGACCAACAAAACTAGCAATTTTCAAAAAAATTCTTCTTTCCTAATCTTCAGACTAACATCAACCAAACTAAACAAGCCTTTGAATAACCAGTTCCTTTCTTGAAACTCGACACTTCCTAAACATGTATTGTATCCGACTAACATAATTGAAACTAATCAAGCCTTTGAATAACAGGTTCTTTTCCTAAACAGTTGGGAAGGGTCAGATCAATGAATGGTAGCTAGTTACTTTGGCTCAAAGTCTTCGCTAGAGACCAACAAAACTAACGATTTTCTATAAAATACTTCTTTCCTAATCTGCAGACTAACATCAAGCAAACTAAACAAGCCTTTGAATAACCAGTTCCTTTATTGAACATCGATACTTCCTAAGCATGTATTGTATATGACTGAAATCATTCAAACTAAACAAGCCTTTGAATAACCAGCTCTTTTTCTAAACAATTTGGAAGGGTCAGATAAATGGTAGCAAGTTACTTTGGCTTAAAGCCTTTGCTAGAGACCAACTAAACTAACAATTTTTAATAAAATCCTCCTTTCCTAATCTTCAGACAAACATCAACCAAACTAAACAAGCCTTTGAATAACCAGTTCCTTTCTTGAACATTGATACTTCCTAAGCATGTATTGTATCTGACTAATATCATTCAAACTAAACAAGCCTTTGAATAACCAGCACTTTTTCTAAATAGTTCGGAAAGGTCAGATCAATAGTAGCTAGTAACTTTGGCTTAATTAAAGTCATTGCAAGAGACCAACAAAACTAACAATTTTCAATAAAATCTTTCTTTCCTAATCTTCAGGCTAACATCAACAAAACTAAACAGGCCTTTGAATAACCAGTTCTTTTTCTAAACAGTTGGGAAGGGTCAGATAAATGGTAGCTAGTTACTTTGGCTTAAAGTCTTTGCTAGAGACCAACAAAACTAACAATTTTCAATAAAATCCTTCTTTCCTAATCTTCAGACTAACATCAACAAAACTAAACAAGCCTTTGAATAACCAGTTCTTTTCCTAAACATTTAGGAAGGGTCAGATCAATGGTAGCTAGTTACTTTTGTTGAAAGTCTTTGCCTGAGACCAACAAAACTAACAATTTTCAATAAAATCCTTCTTTCCTAATCTTCAGACTAACATCAACCAAACTAAACAAGCCTTTGAATAACCAGTTCCTTTCTTGAACATCGACACTTCCTAAACATGTATTGTATCCGACTAACATCATTAAAACTAATCAGGCCTTTGAATAACCAGTTCTTTTCCTAAACAGTTGGGAAGGGTCAGATCAATGGTAGCCAGTTACTTTGGCTGAAAGTCTTTGCCAGAGACCAACAAAACTAACAATTTTCAATAAAATCTTTCTTTCCTAATCTTGAGAATAACATCAACCAAATTAAACAAGCCTTTCAATAACCAGTTCCTTTCTTGAACATCGACACTTCCTAAACATGTATTGTATCCGACTAACATCATTAAAACTAATCAAGCTTTTGAATAACCAGTTCTTTTCCTAAACAGTTGGGAAGGGTCAGATCAATGGTAGCCAGTTACTTTGGCTGAAAGTCTTTGCCTGAGACCAACAAAACTAACAATTTTCAATAAATCCTTCTTTCCTAATCTTCAGACTAACATGATTCAAACTAAACAAGCCTTTGAATAACCAGTTCTTTTCCTAAACAGTTAGGAAGGATCAGATCAATGGTAGTTAGTTACTTTTGCTGAAAGTCTTTGCCTGAGACCAACAAAACTAGCAATTTTCAAAAAAATTCTTCTTTCCTAATCTTCAGACAAACATCAACCAAACTAAACAAGCCTTTGAATAACCAGTTCCTTTCTTGAATATTGATACTTCCTAAGCATGTATTGTATCCGACTAACATAATTGAAACTAATCAAGCCTTTGAATAACAGGTTCTTTTCCTAAACAGTTGGGAAGGGTCAGATCAATGAATGGTAGCTAGTTATTTTGGCTCAAAGTCTTCGCTAGAGACCAACAAAACTAACGATTTTCTATAAAATACTTCTTTCCTAATCTGCAGACTAACATCAAGCAAACTAAACAAGCCTTTGAATAACCAGTTCCTTTCTTGAACATCGATACTTCCTAAGCATGTATTGTATATGACTGAAATCATTCAAACTAAACAAGCCTTTGAATAACCAGTTGTTTTCCTAAACAGTTGGGAAGGGTCAGATCAATGGTAGCCAGTTACTTTGGCTGAAAGTCTTTGCCTGAGACCAACAAAACTAATAATTTTCAATAAAATCCTTCTTTCCTAATTTTCAGACTAACTTCATTCAAACTAAACAAGCCTTTGAATAACCAGTTCTTTTCCTAAACAGTTAGGAAGGGTCAGATCAATGGTAGCTAGTTACTTTTGCTGAAAGTCTTTGCCTGAGACCAACAAAACTAACAATTTTCAATAAAATCTTTCTTTTCTAATCTTCAGACTAACATCAACCAAACTAAACAAGCCTTTCAATAACCAGTTCCTTTCTTGAACATCGACACTTCCTAAACATGTATTGTATCCGACTAACATCATTAAAACTAATCAAGCTTTTGAATAACCAGTTCTCTTCCTAAACAGTTGGGAAGGGTCAGATCAATGGTAGCCAGTTACTTTGGCTGAAAGTCTTTGCCTGAGACCAACAAAACTAACAATTTTCAATAAAATCCTTCTTTCCTAATCTTCAGACTAACATGATTCAAATTAAACAAGCCTTTGAATAACCAGTTCTTTTCCTAAACAGTTAGGAAGGATCAGATCAATGGTAGTTAGTTACTTTTGCTGAAAGTCTTTGCCTGAGACCAACAAAACTAACAATTTGTATAGGTAATAGCACAGTTTACAGTGGTATTTGGGATTAATAGCACGAGTAATGCAACCAGAGGTCCAAAATAGCATGAGGCGAAGCCGAATGCTATTTTGGACCTCTGGTTGCATTACAAGTGCTATTAATCCCAAATACCACTGTAAACTGTGCTATCACATGTTAATAGTATAATATAGCTGTAATAATACACTGGCAGGATGAATGGTCAACTTAATGACATAATAATTAATGATTCTTACATAAACATTGTATGAAGATTATATTAAGTTCAATGGCATGTGCTAAGCGTTGAATGAATAAGTGAAGCAGTATACATAGTCTCTTGTTTAGTCATCATCATCTGAGTCAATAAATGCTCTTACTTTTCTCTTACGGGAGGGACAATTGGTTGGCTGTGTGATGTCCATTGTATTTGTACTCGAGCATGTGATGTTTACAGTACAGTCATTGAACACAAATGTAGGTGGATGAACACCCTGCTGAAGAGGCTGCAGCGGTTGACGGGCATTCATGAAGGGAAGGGGTGCAGGCTGTGTACTTGCAGGAAGTTCTGGCAACTGAGGATTCTGAAGAGCATCAGTCTTACTGATGAGAAGACTGATCTTTTGATGGTCTTCTAAGTCAGTGTCAGCATAGTCCGAGATGCTCTGCTCATTCTTGTGACCGGTGATAGCTGTAATTTTGTCATTTGATACTCCTCCTTTTTGCAATTTTCGCACTAGTGTCATTCGAACACTGTGGTTAGTAAATCTTTTGCCACTCTTGTCGATGCCAGCCCTCTTTGCAATGGTTTTCATGAATTCTTTGATCTTGTTTGCACCAACTGGCTGTATAGAGTACCACAGTGATGGACGAGGATTTTTCAATGGTCTCAAATAGAGGGGACCAGATGTACGGCACTGTGCTGGACGCTTCGAAATCAACAATTCCAACATTTGCACTGAACATCTATCATTGCCTGAAGGGAAAACTCTCTGTGTGACACGCCTGCTCTGCTTCACAAGACCTCCTTGCCTCGTTTTTGTCAGTCCTTCAGTCCACTCCACATATTCTACTTCAGCAGTGCCAGCCTTCCTCACAAATCGAAAGTCTTCTAACCTCATTTGCAGATGTTCTTGGACTCCTCGAGTTCCAAAATGTTGGCTCAGAGTGTAGAACAGGGAGTGGTTGAGGCTTTCACCGGTAGCACTCCCTAATGCACTAGTCTCCCACAGCAGCTCCTCCTCCTCGGGTGTCAGAGGGTCAGCCTTGTTTTTCCGTTTGCCCCGCCCACTTTCGCGAAGTTCGATAGCTTTTCCGTTTAAGACCTGGCGGCTACGTTCGAAAGCCTTGTCCTTGAGGAGGCTGTATGAAGCTCCATTTGCTCTGAAGTGGCGGCCCAGGGAGGCAAGCATAACCCGAAGGCTATCTGGTTCGTAGTCTGATCCGTCTTCTTTTCGGAGTTCGGCGTAGAATTGCTGCAGTGTTTCATCTAGCTGCTGCTCGTTGAACTGTGATAGTGTGCTTGTAATCCCCTTGTGCTCCTGCCATCTCTGGAGGCGGTTCAGCCACGTATTCGTCGATTTTTTGGTATTTTTATTCACGTTTTTCTCTTGAAGTCGTTGGAGTTCGCCGGTAGTCGTCGTTGCAAAACAGCTCGAGCTAGTTAATGGTGGAGGCGTGGCCTCAAAGTCGGGTAGGCCCGCTAGTAACTCATCTATTTCACCGAACGCGTCGAAACTGGCATCGCTTTGTAGCCACTCCGGAATTACTAAGCCTAAATCACAGCTGGAACCTAGTGCTGCCATATCTAATAGAGTGACTTTCAGAATAGTTGCTAGGTTAGCGGTAACTAAGCGTTGGTATGCGGAATAACCAATCAAATGCGTATTACACGCTTTGCGCACTAGACTGATTTTGGGCAATTCTATTGGTTCACGAGCAGGAGTATTACAGTCAAAATAGCACGAATACTTTATGGACCATACATACATACTACTACTAACTATACTATTATAAATAAAATCCTTCTTTCCTAATCTTCAGACAAACATCAACAAAACTAAACAAGCCTTTGAATAACCAGTTCCTTTCTTGAATATTGATACTTCCAAAGCATGTATTGTATCTGACTAATATCATTCAAACAAAACTAGCCTTTGAATAACCAGCTCTTTTTCTAAACAATTGGGAAGGGTCAGATAAACGGTAGTAAGTTACTTTGGCTTAAAGTCTTTGCTGGAGACCAACAAAACTAACAATTTTCAATAAAATCCCTCTTTCCTAATCTTCAGGCTAACATCAACAAAACTAAACAGGCCTTTGAATAACCAGTTCTTTTTCTAAACAGTTGGGAAGGGTCAGATAAATGGTAGCTAGTTACTTTGGCTTAAAGTCTTTGCTAGAGACCAACAAAACTAACAATTTTCAATAAAATTCTTCTTTCCTAATCTTCAGACTAACATCAACCAAACTAAACAAGCCTTTGAATAACCAGTTCCTTTCTTGAACATTGATACTTCCTAAGCATGTATTGTAACCGACTAACATCATTAAAACTAATCAAGCCTTTGAATAACTAGTTCTTTTCCTAAACAGTTGGGAAGGGTCAGATCAATGGTAGCTAGTTACTTTGGCTCAAAGTCTTTGCTAGAGACCAACAAAACTAACGATTTTTAATAAAATCCTTCTTTCCTAATCTTCAGACTAACATCAACCAAACTAAACAAGCCTTTGAATAAACAGTTCCTTTCTTGAACATCGATACTTCTTAAGCGTGCATTGTATCTGACCAAACTAAACAAGCCTTTGAATAACCAGTTCTTTCCAAAACAGTTGGAAAGGGTCAGATCAATGGTAGCCAGTTACATTGGCTGAAAGTCTTTGCCTGAGACCAACAAAACTAAAAATTTTCAATAAAATCCTTCTTTTCTAAACTTCAGGCTAACATCAATAAAACTAAACAGGCCTTTGAATAACTAGATCTTTTTCTAAACAGTTGGGATGGGTCAGATAAATGGTAGCAAGTTACTTTGGCTTAAAGTCTTTGCTAGAGACCAACAAAACTAACAATTTTCAATAAAATCCTTCTTTCCTAATCTTCAGACTAACATCATTCAAACTAAACAAGCCTTTGAATAACCAGTTCTTTTCCTAAACAGTTAGGAAGGGTCAGATCAATGGTAGCTAGTTACTTTTGTTGAAAGTCTTTGCCTGAGACCAATAAAACTAACAATTTTCAATAAAATCCTTCTTTCCTAATCTTCAGACTAACATCAACCAAACTAAACAAGCCTTTGAATAACCAGTTCCTTTCTGGAACATCGACACTTCCTAAACATGTATTGTATCCGACTAACATCATTAAAACTAATCAGGCCTTTGAATAACCAGTTCTTTTCCTAAACAGTTGGGAAGGGTCAGATCAATGGTAGCCAGTTACTTTGGCTGAAAGTCTTTGCCTGAGACCAACAAAACTAATAATTTTCAATAAAATCCTTCTTTCCTAATTTTCAGACTAACTTCATTCAAACTAAACAAGCCTTTGAATAACCAGTTCTTTTCCTAAACAGTTAGGAAGGGTCAGATCAATGGTAGCTAGTTACTTTTGCTGAAAGTCTTTGCCTGAGACCAACAAAACTAACAATTTTCGATAAAATCTTTCTTTCCTAATCTTCAGACTAACATCAACCAAACTAAACAAGCCTTTCAATAACCAGTTCCTTTCTTGAACATCGACACTTCCTAAACATGTATTGTATCCGACTAACATCATTAAAACTAATCAAGCTTTTGAATAACCAGTTCTTTTCCTAAACAGTTGGGAAGGGTGAGATCAATGGTAGCCAGTTACTTTGGCTGAAAGTCTTTGCCTGAGACCAACAAAACTAACAATTTTCAATAAAATCCTTCTTTCCTAATCTTCAGACTAACATGATTCAAACTAAACAAGCCTTTGAATAACCAGTTCTTTTCCTAAACAGTTAGGAAGGATCAGATCAATGGTAGTTAGTTACTTTTGCTGAAAGTCTTTGCCTGAGACCAACAAAACTAACAATTTTAAATAAAATCCTTCTTTCCTAATCTTCAGACAAACATCAACCAAACTAAACAAGCCTTTGAATAACCAGTTCCTTTCTTGAATATTGATACTTCCTAAGCATGTATTGTATCTGACTAATATCATTCAAACAAAACTAGCCTTTGAATAACCAGCTCTTTTTCTAAACAATTGGGAAGAGTCAGATAAATGGTAGTAAGTTACTTTGGCTTAAAGTCTTTGCTGGAGACCAACAAAACTAACAATTTTCAATAAAATCCCTCTTTCCTAATCTTCAGGCTAACATCAACAAAACTAAACAGGCCTTTGAATAACCAGATCTTTTTCTAAACAGTTGGGAAGGGTCAGATAAATGGTAGCTAGTTACTTTGGCTTAAAGTCTTTGCTAGAGACCAACAAAACTAACAATTTTCAATAAAATTCTTCTTTCCTAATCTTCAGACTAACATCAACCTAACTAAACAAGCCTTTGAATAACCAGTTCCTTTCTTGAACATTGATACTTCCTAAGCATGTATTGTAACCGACTAACATCATTAAAACTAATCAAGCCTTTGAATAACTAGTTCTTTTCCTAAACAGTTGGGAGGGGTCAGATCAATGGTAGCTATTTACTTTGGCTCAAAGTCTTTGCTAGAGACCAACAAAACTAACGATTTTTAATAAAATCCTTCTTTCCTATTCTTCAGACTAACATCAACCAAACTAAACAAGCCTTTGAATAAACAGTTCCTTTCTTGAACATCGATACTTCTTAAGCGTGCATTGTATCTGACCAAACTAAACAAGCCTTTGAATAACCAGCACTTTTTCTAAATAGTTCGGAAAGGTCAGATCAATGGTAGCTAGTAACTTTGGCTTAATTAAAGTCATTGCAAGAGACCAACTAAACTAACAATTTTCAATAAAATCCTTCTTTCCTAATCTTCAGGCTAACATCAACAAAACTAAACAGGCCTTTGAATAACCAGTTCTTTTTCTAAACAGTTGGGAAGGGTCAGATAAATGGTAGCTAGTTACTTTGGCTTAAAGTCTTTGCTAGAGACCAACAAAACTAACAATTTTCAATAAAATCCTTCTTTCCTAATCTTCAGACTAACATCTTTCAAACTAAACAAGCTTTTGAATAACCAGTTCTTTTCCTAAACATTTAGGAAGGGTCAGATCAATGGTAGCTAGTTACTTTTGTTGAAAGTCTTAGCCTGAGACCAACAAAACTAACAATTTTCAATAAAATCCTTCTTTCCTAATCTTCAGACTAACATCAACCAAACTAAACAAGCCTTTGAATAACCAGTTCCTTTCTTGAACATCGACACTTCCTAAACATGTATTGTATCCGACTAACATCATTAAAACTAATCAGGCCTTTGAATAACCAGTTCTTTTCCTAAACAGTTGGGAAGGGTCAGATCAATGGTAGCCAGTTACTTTGGCTGAAAGTCTTTGCCTGAGACCAAATAAACTAACAATTTTCAATAAAATCCTTCTTTCCTAATCTTCAGACTAACATCAACCAAACTAAACAAGCCTTTCAATAACCAGTTCCTTTCTTGAACATCGACACTTCCTAAACATGTATTGTATCAGACTAACATCATTAAAACTAATCAAGCCTTTGAATAACCAGTTCTTTTCCTAAACAGTTGGGAAGGGTCAGATCAATGGTAGCCAGTTACTTTGGCTGAAAGTCTTTGCCTGAGACCAACAAAACTAACAATTTTCAATAAAATCCTTCTTTCCTAATCTTCAGACTAACATGATTCAAACTAAACAAGCCTTTGAATAACCATTTCTTTTCCTAAACAGTTAGGAAGGATCAGATCAATGGTAGTTAGTTACTTTTGCTGAAAGTCTTTGCCTGAGACCAACAAAACTAACAATTTTAAATAAAATCCTTCTTTCTTAATCTTCAGACAAACATCAACCAAACTAAACAAGGCTTTGAATAACCAGTTCCTTTCTTGAATATTGATACTTCCGAAGCATGTATTGTATCTGACTAATATCATTCAAACAAAACAAGCCTTTGAATAACCAGCTCTTTTTCTAAAAAATTTGGAAGGGTTAGATAAATGGTAGCAAGTTACTTTGGCTTAAAGCCTTTGCTAGAGACTAACTAAACTAACAATTTTTAATAAAATCCTCCTTTCCTAATCTTCAGACTAACATCAACCAAACTAAACAAGCCTTTGAATAACCAGTTCCTTTCTTGAACATTGATACTTCCTAAGCGTGTATTGTATCTGACTAATATCATTCAAACAAAACAAGCCTTTGAATAACCAGCACTTTTTCTAAATAGTTCGGAAAGGTCAGATCAATAGTAGCTAGTAACTTTGGCTTAATTAAAGTAATTGCAAGAGACCAACAAAACTAACAATTTTCAATAAAATCCTTCTTTCCTAATCTTCAGGCTAACATCAACAAAACTAAACAGGCCTTTGAATAACCAGTTCTTTTTCTAAACAGTTGGGAAGGATCAGATAAATGGTAGCTAGTTACTTTGGCTTAAAGTCTTTGCTAGAGACCAACAAAACTAACAATTTTCAATAAAATCCTTCTTTCCTAATCTTCAGACTAACATCATTCAAACTAAACAAGCCTTTGAATAACCAGTTCTTTTCCTAAACATTTAGGAAGGGTCAGATCAATGGTAGCTAGTTACTTTTGTTGAAAGTCTTAGCCTGAGACCAACAAAACTAACAATTTTCAATAAAATCCTTCTTTCCTAATCTTCAGACTAACATCAACCAAACTAAACAAGCCTTTGAATAACCAGTTCCTTTATTGAACATCTACACTTCCTAAACATGTATTGTATCCGACTAACATCATTAAAACTAATCAGGCCTTTGAATAACTAGTTCTTTCCTAAACAGTTGGGAAGGGTCAGATCAATGGTAGCCAGTTACTTTGGCTGAAAGTCTTTACCTGAGACCAACAAAACTAACAATTTTCAATAAAATCCTTCTTTCCTAATTTTCAGACTAACTTCATTCAAACTAAACAAGCCTTTGAATAACCAGTTCTTTTCCTAAACAGTTAGGAAGGGTCAGATCAATGGTAGCTAGTTACTTTTGCTGAAAGTCTTTGCCTGAGACCAACAAAACTAACAATTTTCAATAAAATCCTTCTTTCCTAATCTTCAGACTAACATCAACCAAACTAAACAAGCCTTTCAATAACCAGTTCCTTTCTTGAACATCGACACTTCCTAAACATGTATTGTATCCGACTAACATCATTAAAACTAATCAAGCCTTTGAATAACCAGTTCTTTTCCTAAACAGTTGGGAAGGGTCAGATCAATGGTAGCCAGTTACTTTGGCTGAAAGTCTTTGCCTGAGACCAACAAAACTAACAATTTTCAATAAAATCCTTCTTTCCTAATCTTCAGACTAACATGATTCAAACTGAACAAGCCTTTGAATAACCAGTTCTTTTCCTAAACAGTTAGGAAGGATCAGATCAATGGTAGTTAGTTACTTTTGCTGAAAGTCTTTGCCTGAGACCAACAAAACTAACAATTTTAAATAAAATCCTTCTTTCCTAATCTTCAGACAAACATCAACCAAACTAAACAAGGCTTTGAATAACCAGTTCCTTTCTTGAATATTGATACTTCCTAAGCATGTATTGTATCTGACTAATATCATTCAAACAAAACAAGCCTTTGAATAACCAGCTCTTTTTCTAAACAATTGGGAAGGGTCAGATAAATGGTAGCAAGTTACTTTGGCTTAAAGTCTTTGCTGGAGACCAACAAAACTAACAATTTTTAATAAAATCCTCCTTTCCTTATCTTCAGACTAACATCAACCAAAGTAAACAAGCCTTTGAATAACCAGTTCCTTTCTTGAACATTGATACTTACTAAGCATGTATTGTAACTGACTAATATCATTCAAACAAAACAAGCCTTTGAATAACCAGCTCTTTTTCTAAATAGTTCGTAAAGGTCAGATCAATGGTAGCTAGTAACTTTGGCTTAATTAAAGTCATTGCAAAAGACCAACAAAACTAACAATTTTCAATAAAATCCTTCTTTCCTAATCTTCAGGCTAACATCAACAAAACTAAACAGGCCTTTGAATAACCAGTTCTTTTTCTAAACAGTTGGGAAGGGTCAGATAAATGGTAGCTAGTTACTTTGGCTTAAAGTCTTTGCTAGAGACCAACAAAACTAACAATTTTCAATAAAATTCTTCTTTCCTAATCTTCAGACTAACATCAACCAAACTAAACAAGCCTTTGAATAACCAGTTCCTTTCTTGAACATTGATACTTCCTAAGCATGTATTGTAACCGACTAACATCATTAAAACTAATCAAGCCTTTGAATAACTAGTTCTTTTCCTAAACAGTTGGGAAGGGTCAGATCAATGGTAGCTAGTTACTTTGGCTCAAAGTCTTTGCTAGAGACCAACAAAACTAACGATTTTCAATAAAATCCTTCTTTCCTAATCTTCAGACTAACATCAACCAAACTAAACAAGCCTTTGAATAAACAGTTCCTTTCTTGAACATCGATACTTCTTAAGCGTGTATTGTATCTGACCAAACTAAACAAGCCTTTGAATAACCAGTTCTTTCCAAAACAGTTGGAAAGAATCAGATCAATGGTAGCCAGTAACATTGGCTGAAAGTCTTTGCCTGAGACCAACAAAACTAACAATTTTCAATAAAATCCTTCTTTTCTAAACTTCAGGCTAACATCAATAAAACTAAACAGGCCTTTGAATAACTAGCTCTTTTTCTAAACAGTTGGGATGGGTCAGATAAATGGTAGCAAGTTACTTTGGCTTAAAGTCTTTGCTAGAGACCAACAAAACTAACAATTTTCAATAAAATCCTTCTTTCCTAATCTTCAGACTAACATTAACCAAACTAAACAAGCTTTTGAATAACCAGTTCCTTTCTTGAACATTGATACTTCCTAAGCATGTATTGTATCTGACTAATATCATTCAAACAAAACAAGCCTTTGAATAACCAGCACTTTTTCTAAATAGTTCGGAAAGGTCAGATCAATGGTAGCAAGTAACTTTGGCTTAATTAAAGTCATTGCAAGAGACCAACAAAACTAACAATTTTCAATAAAATCCTTCTTTCCTAATCTTCAGGCTAACATCAACAAAACTAAACAGGCCTTTGAATAACCAGTTCTTTTTCTAAACAGTTGGGAAGGGTCAGATAAATGGTAGCTAGTTACTTTGGCTTAAAGTTTTTGCTAGAGACCAACAAAACTAACAATTTTCAATAAAATCCTTCTTTCCTAATCTTCAGACTAACATCAACCAAACTAAACAAGCCTTTGAATAACCAGTTCCTTTCTTGAACATTGATACTTCCTAAGCATGTATTGTATCCGACTAATATCATTCAACCAAAAAAAGCCTTTGAATAACCAGTTCTTTTTCTAAACAGTTAGGAAGGGTCAAATAAATGGTAGCTAGTTACTTTGGCTTAAAGTCTTTGCCAGAGACAAAAAAACTAACAATTTTAAATAAAATCCTTCTTTACTAATCTTCAGACTAACATCAACCAAACTAAACAAGCCTTAGAATAACCAGCTCCTTTTTTTGAACATCGATACTTCCTAAACATGTATTGTAACCGACTAACATCATTAAAACTAATCAAGCCTTTGAATAACCAGTTCTTTTCCTAAACAGTTGGGAAGGGTCAGATCAATAATAGCTAGTTACTCTGGCTCAAAGTCTTTGCTAGAAACCAACAAAACTAACGATTTTCAATAAAATCCTTCTTTCCTAATCTTCAGACTAACATCAACCAAACTAAACAAGCCTTTGAATAAACAGTTCCTTTCTTGAACATCGATACTTCCTAAGCGTGTATTGTATCTGACCAAACTAAACAAGCCTTTGAATAACCAGTTCTTTTCCAAAACAGTTGGAAAGGGTCAGATCAATGGTAGCCAGTTACATTGGCTGAAAGTCTTTGCCTGAGACCAACAAAACTAACAATTTTCAATAAAATCCTTCTTTCCTAATCTTCAGGCTAACATCAACAAAACTAAACAGGCCTTTGAATAACTAGCTCTTTTTCTAAACAGTTGGGATGGGTCAGATAAATGGTAGCAAGTTACTTTGGCTTAAAGTCTTTGCTAGAGACCAACAAAACTAACAATTTTCAATAAAATCCTTCTTTCCTAATCTTCAGACTAACATCAACCAAACTAAACAAGCCTTTGAATAACCAGTTCCTTTTTTGAACATCGACACTTCCTAAACATGTATTGTGTCCGACTAACATCATTAAAACTAATCAAGCCTTTGAATAACCAGTTCTTTTCCTAAACAGTTGGGAAGGGTCAGATCAATGGTAGCCAGTTACTTTGGCTGAAAGTCTTTGCCTGAGACCAACAAAACTAACAATTTTCAATAAAATCCTTCTTTCCTAATCTTCAGACTAACATGATTCAAACTAAACAAGCCTTTGAATAGCCAGTTCTTTTCCTAAACAGTTAGGAAGGATCAGATCAATGGTAGTTAGTTACTTTTGCTGAAAGTCTTTGCCTGAGACCAACAAAACTAACAATATTAAATAAAATCCTTCTTTCCTAATCTTCAGACAAACATCAACCAAACTAAACAAGGCTTTGAATAACCAGTTCCTTTCTTGAATATTGATACTTCCTAAGCATGTATTGTATCTGACTAATATCATTCAAACAAAACAAGCCTTTGAATAACCAGCTCTTTTTCTAAACAATTGGGAAGGGTCAGATAAATGGTAGCAAGTTACTTTGGCTTAAAGTCTTTGCTGGAGACCAACAAAACTAACAATTTTTAATAAAATCCTCCTTTCCTTATCTTCAGACTAACATCAACCAAAGTAAACAAGCCTTTGAATAACCAGTTCCTTTCTTGAACATTGATACTTACTAAGCATGTATTGTAACTGACTAATATCATTCAAACAAAACAAGCCTTTGAATAACCAGCTCTTTTTCTAAATAGTTCGTAAAGGTCAGATCAATGGTAGCTAGTAACTTTGGCTTAATTAAAGTCATTGCAAGAGACCAACAAAACTAACAATTTTCAATAAAATCCTTCTTTCCTAATCTTCAGGCTAACATCAACAAAACTAAACAGGCCTTTGAATAACCAGTTCTTTTTCTAAACAGTTGGGAAGGGTCAGATAAATGGTAGCTAGTTACTTTGGCTTAAAGTCTTTGCTAGAGACCAACAAAACTAACAATTTTCAATAAAATTCTTCTTTCCTAATCTTCAGACTAACATCAACCGAACTAAACAAGCCTTTGAATAACCAGTTCCTTTCTTGAACATTGATACTTCCTAAGCATGTATTGTAACCGACTAACATCATTAAAACTAATCAAGCCTTTGAATAACTAGTTCTTTTCCTAAACAGTTGGGAAGGGTCAGATCAATGGTAGCTAGTTACTTTGGCTCAAAGTCTTTGCTAGAGACCAACAAAACTAACGATTTTCAATAAAATCCTTCTTTCCTAATCTTCAGACTAACATCAACCAAACTAAACAAGCCTTTGAATAAACAGTTCCTTTCTTGAACATCGATACTTCTTAAGCGTGTATTGTATCTGACCAAACTAAACAAGCCTTTGAATAACCAGTTCTTTCCAAAACAGTTGGAAAGAATCAGATCAATGGTAGCCAGTAACATTGGCTGAAAGTCTTTGCCTGAGACCAACAAAACTAACAATTTTCAATAAAATCCTTCTTTTCTAAACTTCAGGCTAACATCAATAAAACTAAACAGGCCTTTGAATAACTAGCTCTTTTTCTAAACAGTTGGGATGGGTCAGATAAATGGTAGCAAGTTACTTTGGCTTAAAGTCTTTGCTAGAGACCAACAAAACTAACAATTTTCAATAAAATCCTTCTTTCCTAATCTTCAGACTAACATTAACCAAACTAAACAAGCTTTTGAATAACCAGTTCCTTTCTTGAACATTGATACTTCCTAAGCATGTATTGTATCTGACTAATATCATTCAAACAAAACAAGCCTTTGAATAACCAGCACTTTTTCTAAATAGTTCGGAAAGGTCAGATCAATGGTAGCAAGTAACTTTGGCTTAATTAAAGTCATTGCAAGAGACCAACAAAACTAACAATTTTCAATAAAATCCTTCTTTCCTAATCTTCAGGCTAACATCAACAAAACTAAACAGGCCTTTGAATAACCAGTTCTTTTTCTAAACAGTTGGGAAGGGTCAGATAAATGGTAGCTAGTTACTTTGGCTTAAAGTTTTTGCTAGAGACCAACAAAACTAACAATTTTCAATAAAATCCTTCTTTCCTAATCTTCAGACTAACATCAACCAAACTAAACAAGCCTTTGAATAACCAGTTCCTTTCTTGAACATTGATACTTCCTAAGCATGTATTGTATCCGACTAATATCATTCAACCAAAAAAAGCCTTTGAATAACCAGTTCTTTTTCTAAACAGTTAGGAAGGGTCAAATAAATGGTAGCTAGTTACTTTGGCTTAAAGTCTTTGCCAGAGACAAAAAAACTAACAATTTTAAATAAAATCCTTCTTTACTAATCTTCAGACTAACATCAACCAAACTAAACAAGCCTTAGAATAACCAGCTCCTTTTTTTGAACATCGATACTTCCTAAACATGTATTGTAACCGTCAGACTAACATGATTCAAACTGAACAAGCCTTTGAATAACCAGTTCTTTTCCTAAACAGTTAGGAAGGATCAGATCAATGGTAGTTAGTTACTTTTGCTGAAAGTCTTTGCCTGAGACCAACAAAACTAACAATTTTAAATAAAATCCTTCTTTCCTAATCTTCAGACAAACATCAACCAAACTAAACAAGGCTTTGAATAACCAGTTCCTTTCTTGAATATTGATACTTCCTAAGCATGTATTGTATCTGACTAATATCATTCAAACAAAACAAGCCTTTGAATAACCAGCTCTTTTTCTAAACAATTGGGAAGGGTCAGATAAATGGTAGCAAGTTACTTTGGCTTAAAGTCTTTGCTGGAGACCAACAAAACTAACAATTTTTAATAAAATCCTCCTTTCCTTATCTTCAGACTAACATCAACCAAAGTAAACAAGCCTTTGAATAACCAGTTCCTTTCTTGAACATTGATACTTACTAAGCATGTATTGTAACTGACTAATATCATTCAAACAAAACAAGCCTTTGAATAACCAGCTCTTTTTCTAAATAGTTCGTAAAGGTCAGATCAATGGTAGCTAGTAACTTTGGCTTAATTAAAGTCATTGCAAAAGACCAACAAAACTAACAATTTTCAATAAAATCCTTCTTTCCTAATCTTCAGGCTAACATCAACAAAACTAAACAGGCCTTTGAATAACCAGTTCTTTTTCTAAACAGTTGGGAAGGGTCAGATAAATGGTAGCTAGTTACTTTGGCTTAAAGTCTTTGCTAGAGACCAACAAAACTAACAATTTTCAATAAAATTCTTCTTTCCTAATCTTCAGACTAACATCAACCAAACTAAACAAGCCTTTGAATAACCAGTTCCTTTCTTGAACATTGATACTTCCTAAGCATGTATTGTAACCGACTAACATCATTAAAACTAATCAAGCCTTTGAATAACTAGTTCTTTTCCTAAACAGTTGGGAAGGGTCAGATCAATGGTAGCTAGTTACTTTGGCTCAAAGTCTTTGCTAGAGACCAACAAAACTAACGATTTTCAATAAAATCCTTCTTTCCTAATCTTCAGACTAACATCAACCAAACTAAACAAGCCTTTGAATAAACAGTTCCTTTCTTGAACATCGATACTTCTTAAGCGTGTATTGTATCTGACCAAACTAAACAAGCCTTTGAATAACCAGTTCTTTCCAAAACAGTTGGAAAGAATCAGATCAATGGTAGCCAGTAACATTGGCTGAAAGTCTTTGCCTGAGACCAACAAAACTAACAATTTTCAATAAAATCCTTCTTTTCTAAACTTCAGGCTAACATCAATAAAACTAAACAGGCCTTTGAATAACTAGCTCTTTTTCTAAACAGTTGGGATGGGTCAGATAAATGGTAGCAAGTTACTTTGGCTTAAAGTCTTTGCTAGAGACCAACAAAACTAACAATTTTCAATAAAATCCTTCTTTCCTAATCTTCAGACTAACATTAACCAAACTAAACAAGCTTTTGAATAACCAGTTCCTTTCTTGAACATTGATACTTCCTAAGCATGTATTGTATCTGACTAATATCATTCAAACAAAACAAGCCTTTGAATAACCAGCACTTTTTCTAAATAGTTCGGAAAGGTCAGATCAATGGTAGCAAGTAACTTTGGCTTAATTAAAGTCATTGCAAGAGACCAACAAAACTAACAATTTTCAATAAAATCCTTCTTTCCTAATCTTCAGGCTAACATCAACAAAACTAAACAGGCCTTTGAATAACCAGTTCTTTTTCTAAACAGTTGGGAAGGGTCAGATAAATGGTAGCTAGTTACTTTGGCTTAAAGTTTTTGCTAGAGACCAACAAAACTAACAATTTTCAATAAAATCCTTCTTTCCTAATCTTCAGACTAACATCAACCAAACTAAACAAGCCTTTGAATAACCAGTTCCTTTCTTGAACATTGATACTTCCTAAGCATGTATTGTATCCGACTAATATCATTCAACCAAAAAAAGCCTTTGAATAACCAGTTCTTTTTCTAAACAGTTAGGAAGGGTCAAATAAATGGTAGCTAGTTACTTTGGCTTAAAGTCTTTGCCAGAGACAAAAAAACTAACAATTTTAAATAAAATCCTTCTTTACTAATCTTCAGACTAACATCAACCAAACTAAACAAGCCTTAGAATAACCAGCTCCTTTTTTTGAACATCGATACTTCCTAAACATGTATTGTAACCGACTAACATCATTAAAACTAATCAAGCCTTTGAATAACCAGTTCTTTTCCTAAACAGTTGGGAAGGGTCAGATCAATAATAGCTAGTTACTCTGGCTCAAAGTCTTTGCTAGAAACCAACAAAACTAACGATTTTCAATAAAATCCTTCTTTCCTAATCTTCAGACTAACATCAACCAAACTAAACAAGCCTTTGAATAAACAGTTCCTTTCTTGAACATCGATACTTCCTAAGCGTGTATTGTATCTGACCAAACTAAACAAGCCTTTGAATAACCAGTTCTTTTCCAAAACAGTTGGAAAGGGTCAGATCAATGGTAGCCAGTTACATTGGCTGAAAGTCTTTGCCTGAGACCAACAAAACTAACAATTTTCAATAAAATCCTTCTTTCCTAATCTTCAGGCTAACATCAACAAAACTAAACAGGCCTTTGAATAACTAGCTCTTTTTCTAAACAGTTGGGATGGGTCAGATAAATGGTAGCAAGTTACTTTGGCTTAAAGTCTTTGCTAGAGACCAACAAAACTAACAATTTTCAATAAAATCCTTCTTTCCTAATCTTCAGACTAACATCAACCAAACTAAACAAGCCTTTGAATAACCAGTTCCTTTTTTGAACATCGACACTTCCTAAACATGTATTGTGTCCGACTAACATCATTAAAACTAATCAAGCCTTTGAATAACCAGTTCTTTTCCTAAACAGTTGGGAAGGGTCAGATCAATGGTAGCCAGTTACTTTGGCTGAAAGTCTTTGCCTGAGACCAACAAAACTAACAATTTTCAATAAAATCCTTCTTTCCTAATCTTCAGACTAACATGATTCAAACTAAACAAGCCTTTGAATAGCCAGTTCTTTTCCTAAACAGTTAGGAAGGATCAGATCAATGGTAGTTAGTTACTTTTGCTGAAAGTCTTTGCCTGAGACCAACAAAACTAACAATATTAAATAAAATCCTTCTTTCCTAATCTTCAGACAAACATCAACCAAACTAAACAAGGCTTTGAATAACCAGTTCCTTTCTTGAATATTGATACTTCCTAAGCATGTATTGTATCTGACTAATATCATTCAAACAAAACAAGCCTTTGAATAACCAGCTCTTTTTCTAAACAATTGGGAAGGGTCAGATAAATGGTAGCAAGTTACTTTGGCTTAAAGTCTTTGCTGGAGACCAACAAAACTAACAATTTTTAATAAAATCCTCCTTTCCTTATCTTCAGACTAACATCAACCAAAGTAAACAAGCCTTTGAATAACCAGTTCCTTTCTTGAACATTGATACTTACTAAGCATGTATTGTAACTGACTAATATCATTCAAACAAAACAAGCCTTTGAATAACCAGCTCTTTTTCTAAATAGTTCGTAAAGGTCAGATCAATGGTAGCTAGTAACTTTGGCTTAATTAAAGTCATTGCAAGAGACCAACAAAACTAACAATTTTCAATAAAATCCTTCTTTCCTAATCTTCAGGCTAACATCAACAAAACTAAACAGGCCTTTGAATAACCAGTTCTTTTTCTAAACAGTTGGGAAGGGTCAGATAAATGGTAGCTAGTTACTTTGGCTTAAAGTCTTTGCTAGAGACCAACAAAACTAACAATTTTCAATAAAATTCTTCTTTCCTAATCTTCAGACTAACATCAACCGAACTAAACAAGCCTTTGAATAACCAGTTCATTTCTTGAACATTGATACTTCCTAAGCATGTATTGTAACCGACTAACATCATTAAAACTAATCAAGCCTTTGAATAACTAGTTCTTTTCCTAAACAGTTGGGAAGGGTCAGATCAATGGTAGCTAGTTACTTTGGCTCAAAGTCTTTGCTAGAGACCAACAAAACTAACGATTTTCAATAAAATCCTTCTTTCCTAATCTTCAGACTAACATCAACCAAACTAAACAAGCCTTTGAATAAACAGTTCCTTTCTTGAACATCGATACTTCTTAAGCGTGTATTGTATCTGACCAAACTAAACAAGCCTTTGAATAACCAGTTCTTTCCAAAACAGTTGGAAAGAATCAGATCAATGGTAGCCAGTAACATTGGCTGAAAGTCTTTGCCTGAGACCAACAAAACTAACAATTTTCAATAAAATCCTTCTTTTCTAAACTTCAGGCTAACATCAATAAAACTAAACAGGCCTTTGAATAACTAGCTCTTTTTCTAAACAGTTGGGATGGGTCAGATAAATGGTAGCAAGTTACTTTGGCTTAAAGTCTTTGCTAGAGACCAACAAAACTAACAATTTTCAATAAAATCCTTCTTTCCTAATCTTCAGACTAACATTAACCAAACTAAACAAGCTTTTGAATAACCAGTTCCTTTCTTGAACATTGATACTTCCTAAGCATGTATTGTATCTGACTAATATCATTCAAACAAAACAAGCCTTTGAATAACCAGCACTTTTTCTAAATAGTTCGGAAAGGTCAGATCAATGGTAGCAAGTAACTTTGGCTTAATTAAAGTCATTGCAAGAGACCAACAAAACTAACAATTTTCAATAAAATCCTTCTTTCCTAATCTTCAGGCTAACATCAACAAAACTAAACAGGCCTTTGAATAACCAGTTCTTTTTCTAAACAGTTGGGAAGGGTCAGATAAATGGTAGCTAGTTACTTTGGCTTAAAGTTTTTGCTAGAGACCAACAAAACTAACAATTTTCAATAAAATCCTTCTTTCCTAATCTTCAGACTAACATCAACCAAACTAAACAAGCCTTTGAATAACCAGTTCCTTTCTTGAACATTGATACTTCCTAAGCATGTATTGTATCCGACTAATATCATTCAACCAAAAAAAGCCTTTGAATAACCAGTTCTTTTTCTAAACAGTTAGGAAGGGTCAAATAAATGGTAGCTAGTTACTTTGGCTTAAAGTCTTTGCCAGAGACAAAAAAACTAACAATTTTAAATAAAATCCTTCTTTACTAATCTTCAGACTAACATCAACCAAACTAAACAAGCCTTAGAATAACCAGCTCCTTTTTTTGAACATCGATACTTCCTAAACATGTATTGTAACCGACTAACATCATTAAAACTAATCAAGCCTTTGAATAACCAGTTCTTTTCCTAAACAGTTGGGAAGGGTCAGATCAATAATAGCTAGTTACTCTGGCTCAAAGTCTTTGCTAGAAACCAACAAAACTAACGATTTTCAATAAAATCCTTCTTTCCTAATCTTCAGACTAACATCAACCAAACTAAACAAGCCTTTGAATAAACAGTTCCTTTCTTGAACATCGATACTTCCTAAGCGTGTATTGTATCTGACCAAACTAAACAAGCCTTTGAATAACCAGTTCTTTTCCAAAACAGTTGGAAAGGGTCAGATCAATGGTAGCCAGTTACATTGGCTGAAAGTCTTTGCCTGAGACCAACAAAACTAACAATTTTTAATAAAATCCTTCTTTCCTAATCTTCAGGCTAACATCAACAAAACTAAACAGGCCTTTGAATAACTAGCTCTTTTTCTAAACAGTTGGGATGGGTCAGATAAATGGTAGCAAGTTACTTTGGCTTAAAGTCTTTGCTAGAGACCAACAAAACTAACAATTTTCAATAAAATCCTTCTTTCCTAATCTTCAGACTAACATCAACCAAACTAAACAAGCCTTTGAATAACCAGTTCCTTTTTTGAACATCGACACTTCCTAAACATGTATTGTGTCCGACTAACATCATTAAAACTAATCAAGCCTTTGAATAACCAGTTCTTTTCCTAAACAGTTGGAAAGGGTCAGATCAATGGTAGCCAGTTACTTTGGCTGAAAGTCTTTGCCTGAGACCAACAAAACTAACAATTTTTAATAAAATCCTTCTTTCCTAATCATCAGACTAACATCATTCAAACTAAACAAGCCTTTGAATACCAAGTTGTTTTCCTAAACAGTTGGGAAGGGTCAGATCAACGGTAGCTAGTTACTGTGGCTGAAAGTCTTTGCCTGAGACCAACAAAACTAACAATTTTAAATAAAATCCTTCTTTCCTAATCTTCAGACTAACATCAACCAAACTAAACAAGCCTTTGAATAACCAGTTCCATTCTTGAATATTGATACTTCCTAAGCATGTATTGTATCTGACTAATATCATTCAAACAAAACAAGCCTTTGAATAACCAGCTCATTTTCTTAATAGTTCGGAAGGCTCAGATCAATGGTAGCTAGTAACTTTGGCTTAAAGTCTTTGCTAGAGACCAACAAAACTAACAATTTTCAATTAAATCCTTCTTTCCTAATCTTAAGGCTAACATCAAGCAAACTAATCAGGCCTTTGAATAACCAGTTCTTTTTCTAAACAGTTAGGAAGGGTCAGATAAATGGTAGCTAGTTACTTTGGCTTAAAGTTTTTGCTAGAGACCAACAAAACTAACAATTTTCAATAAAATCTTTCTTTCCTAATCTTCAGACTAACATCATTCAAACTAAACAAGCCTTTGTATAACCAGTTCTTTTCCTAAACAGTTGGGAAGGGTCAGATCAATGGTAGCTAGTTACTTTGGCTTAAAGTCTTTGCTAGAGACCAACAAAACTAACAATTTTCAATAAAATCCTTCTTTCCTAATCTTCAGACTAACATCAACCAAACTAAACAAGCCTTTGAATAACCAGTTCCTTTCTTGAACATTGATACTTCCTAAGCATGTATTGTATCCGACTAATATCATTCAACCAAAACAAGCCTTTGAATAACCAGTTCTTTTTCTAAACATTTAGGAAGGGTCAGATAAATGGTAGCTAGTTACTTTGGCTTAAAGTCTTTGCTAGAGACAAAAAAACTAACAATTTTAAATAAAATCCTTCTTTCCTAATCTTCAGACTAACATCAACCAAACTAAACAATCCTTTGAATAACCAGTTCCTTTCTTGAACATTGATACTTCCTACACTGCAAAAACAAAAGGGTCACTTTTAATCCAACTGGGGGTATCTCAGTTGCAAGTTCACTACCAAAAAATGTGCATACAGGCAGATCAATTACATTATTTGCCCAACATAATACCTTTATGGATCCTATAATTACCGGTAAGAAAATATGCACTTCAAAACCTAAAAGGTTGCTTTAAACCAGCTAGGGATACCTCAGTTGCAGTGTACATGTACAAAACAATGTAAACAAGTGGATCACTTTACCCCTCTATTTAGGCTCCAATTTCTAAAGGAAGGAAAGACCATTAGCAAAACATATTTTGTACCAATCCATTTCTATCCCATGCATTTAAGAAAGCTGATCTAGCTTGGCTTTTGAGGAAAGTAATCTTATTGCACTGCACACGAGTAACTGAGCATTCTCTGGTATACCGGAGCTGCAACTGAGGTGACCTTATGTGGGTTAAAACCAACCACTTTATTTTTGCAGTGAAGGCGTGTATTGTATCTGACTAACATCATTCAAACTAAACAGGCCTTTGAATAACCAGCTCTTTTTCTAAACAGTTGGGAAGGGTCAGATCAATGGTAGCTAGTTACTTTGGCTCAAAGTCTTTCCTAGAGACCTACAAAACTAACGATTTTCTATAAAATACTTCTTTCCTAATCTGCAGACTAACATCAAGCAAACTAAACAAGCCTTTGAATAACCAGTTCCTTTCTTGAACATCGATACTTCCTAAGCATGTATTGTATCTGACTAATATCATTCAAACAAAACAAGCCTTTGAATAACCAGCTTTTTTTCTAAACAATTGGGAAGGGTCAGATAAATGGTAGCAAGTTACTTCGGTTTAAAGTCTTTGCTAGAGGCCAACAAAACAAACAATTTTCAAAAAAATCCTCCTTTCCTAATCTTCAGACTAACATCAACCAAACTAAACAAGCCTTTGAATAACCAGTTCCTTTCTTGAACATTGATACTTCCTAAGCATGTATTGTATCTGACTAATATCATTCAAACTAAACAAGCCTTTGAATAACCAGCTCTTTTTCTAAACAGTTGGGAAGGGTCAGATCAATGGTAGCTAGTGACTTTGGCTTAAAGTCTTTGCTAGAGACCAATAAAACTAACAATTTTCAATAAAATCCTTCTTTCCTAATCTTCAGACTAACATCATTCAAACTAAAAAAGCCTTTGAATAACAAGTTCTTTTCCTAAACAGTTAGGAAGGGTCAGATCAATGGTAGCTAGTTACTTTTGCTGAAAGTCTTTGCCTGAGACCAACAAAACTAACAATTTTCAATAAAATTCTTCTTTCCTAATCTTCAAACTAAACAATTTTCAATAAAATCCTTCTTTCCTAATCTTCACACTAACATCAACCAAACTAAACAAGCCTTTGAATAACCAGTTCCTTTCTTGAACATCGATACTTCCTAAGCGTGTATTGTATCTGACAAACATCATTCAAACTAAACAGGCCTTTGAATAACCAGTTCATTTTCTAAACAGTTGGGAAGGGTCAGATAAATGGTAGGTAGTTACTTTGGCTTAAAGTCTTTGCTAGAGACCAACAAAACTAACAATTTTAGATAAAATCCTTCTTTCCTAATCTTCAGACTAACATCATTCAAACTAAACTAGCCTTTGAATAACCAGCTCTTTTCCAAAAACAGTTAGGAAGGGTCAGATCAATGGTAGCTAGTTACTTTGGCTGAAAGTCTTTGCCTGAGACCAACAAAACTAACAATTTTCAATAAATCCTTCTTTCCTAATCATCAGACTAACATCAACCAAACTAAACAAGCCTTTGAATAACCAGTTCCTTTCTTGAACATCGACACTTCCTAAACATGTATTGTATCCGACTAACATCATTAAAACTAATCAAGCCTTTCAATAACCAGTTCCTTTCTTGAAGAGCGATACTTCCTAAGCATGTATTGTATCTGACTAACATCATTCAAACTAAACAAGCCTTTGAATAACCAGTTCTTTTCCTAAACAGTTGGGAAGGGTCAGATCAATGGTAGCCAGTTACTTTGGCTAAAAGTCTTTTCCTGAAACTAACAAAACTAACAATTTTCAATAAAATCCTTCTTTCCTTATCTTCAGACTAACATCAACAAAACTAAACAAGCCTTTGAATAAGCAGTTCCTTTCTTAAACATCGACCACTTCCTAAACATGTATTGTATCCGACTAACATCATTAAAACTAATCAAGCCTTTGAATAACCAGTTCTTTTTCTAAACAGTTGGGAAGGGTCAGATCAATGGTAGCTAGTTACTTTGGCTCAAAGTCTTTGCTAGAGACCAACAAAACTAACGATTTTCTATAAAATACTTCTTTCCTAATCTGCAGACTAACATCAACCAAACTAAACAAGCCTTTGAATAACAAGTTCCTTTCTTGAACATCGATACTTCCTAAGCGTGTATTGTATCTGACTAACATCATTCAAACTAAACAAGCCTTTGAATAACCAGTTCTTTTCCAAAAAAAGTTGTTAAGGGTCTGATCAATGGTAGCCAGTTACTTTGGCTGAAAGTCTTTGCCTGAGACCAACAAAACTAACAATTTTAGATAAAATCCTTCTTTCCTAATTTTCAGGCTAACATCAACAAAACTAAACAGGCCTTTGAATAACCAGCTCTTTTTCTAAACAGTTGGGAAGGGTCAGATAAATGGTAGCAAGTTACTTTGGCTTAAAGTCTTTGCTAGAGACAAAAAAACTAACAATTTTCAATAAAATCCTTCTTTCCTAATCTTCAGAATAACATCATTCAAACTAAAAAAGCCTTTGAATAACCAGTTCTTTTTCTAAACAGTTGGGAAGGGTCAGATAAATGGTAGCTAGTTACTTTGGCTTAAAGTCTTTGCTAGAGACCAACAAAACTAACAATTTTCAATAAAATCCTTCTTTCCTAATCTTCAGACTAACATCAACCAAACTAAAAAAGCCCTTGAATAACAAGTTCCTTTCTTGAACATCGATACTTCCTAAGCGTGTATTGTATCTGACTAACATCATTCAAACTAAACAAGCCTTTGAATAACCAGTTCTTTTTCTAAACAGTTGGGAAGGGTCAGATCAATTGTGGCTAGTGACTTTGGCTTAAAGTCTTTGCCAGAGACCAACAAATCTAACAATTTTCAATGAAATCCTTCTTTCCTAAGCTTCAGACTAACATCAAACAAACTAAACAAGCCTTTGAATAACCAGTTCCGGTCTTGAACATCGATACTTCCTAAGCATGTATTGTATCCGACTAACATCATTCAAACTAAACAAGCTATAAAATCTTAAAAAATTTCTTTCCTAGACAGTTGGGAAGGGTCAGATCAATGGTATCTAGTTGTTTTGACTGAAAGTTTCCTGAGACCAATAAAGCTAAAATTGTACCAATTATTAGTGAAAACCCTTACTTTCTAAGCATGTATGTATTGTATCCGACAAACATCATTTAAACTAAACAAATGATTGAATCATAAACCAGTTCCTTTCCAAGACAGTTGGGAGGGGTCAGATCAATGGTAGCTAGATACTTTGGCTGAAAGTCTTTACCTGAGACCAGCAAAACTAACAATTTTCCATAAAATCCTCCTTTCCTAATCTTCAGACTAACATCAACTAAACTAAACAAGCCTTTGAATAACCAGTTCCTTTCTTGAACATCGATACTTCCTAAACATGTATTGTATCCGACTAACATCATTCAAACTAAAAAACCTATTAAATCTTACACCAATTTCTTTCCTAGACACTTGGGAAGGGTCAGATCAATGGTAGCTACTTAGTTTGGCTGAAAGTCTTTGCCTGAGACCAATTAAACTGATAATTTTCAGTCAAATCCCTTACTTCCTAAGTATGTATTGTATCTGACTAACATCATTCAAACTAAACAAGCTATTGAATCTTAAACCAGTTCTCTACGTAAACAATTAGGAAGGGTAAGATCAATGCTATCTAGTTGTTTTGACTGAAAGTTTTCTGAGACCAAAAAAGCTAAAATTGTACCAATTATTAGTGAAAACCCTTACTTTCAAAGCATATATGTATTGTATCTGACAAACATCATTTAAACTAAACAAATGATTGAATCTTAAACCAGTTCCTTTCCAAGACAGTTGGGAAGGGTCAGACAAATGGTAGCTAGTTACCTTGGCTTAAAGTCTTTGCCAGAGACCAACAAAACTAACAATTTTCAATAAAATACTTCTTACCTAATCTTCAGACTAACATCAACCAAACTAAACAAGCTTTTGAATAACCAGTTCCTTTCTTGAACTTCGATACTTCCTTAGCATGTATTGTATTTGAATAACATCATTCAAACTAAACAAGCCTTTGAATAACCAGTTCTTTTTCTAAACAGTTGGGAAGGGTCAGATCAATGGTAGCTAGTTACTTTGGCTCAAAGTCTTTGCTAGAGACCAACAAAACTAACGATTTTCAATAAAATCCTTCTTTCCTTATCTTCAGACTAACATCAACCAAACTAAACAGGCCTTTGAATAACCAGTTCTTTTTCTGAACAGTTGGGAAGGGTCAGATCAATGGTAGCTAGTTACTTAGACTTAAAGTCATTGCTAGAGACCAACAAAACTAACAATTTTCAATAAAATCCTTCTTTCCTAATGTTCAGACTAACATCAACCAAACTAAACAAGCCTTTGAATAACCAGTTCCTTTCTTGAACATTGATACTTCCTAAACATGTATTGTATTCGACTAACATCATTAAAACTAATCAAGCCTTTGAATAACCAGTTCTTTTCCTAAACAGTTGGGAAGGGTCAGATCAATGGTAGCTAGTTACTTTGGCTCATAGTCTTTGCTAGAGACCAACAAAACTAACGATTTTCAATAAAATCCTTCTTTCCTAATCTTCACACTAACATCAACCAAACTAAACAAGCCTTTGAATAACCAGTTCCTTTCTTGAACATCGATACTTACTAAACATGTATTGTATCCGACTAACATCATTAAAACTAATCAAGCCTTTGAATAACAAGTTCTTTTCCTAAACAGTTGGGAAGGGTCAGATCAATAATAGCTAGTTACTTTGGCTCAAAGTCTTTGCTAGAGACCAACAAAACAAACGATTTTAAATAAAATCCTTCTTTCCTAATCTTCAGACTAACATCAAACAAACTAAACAAGCCTTTGAATAAACAGTACCTTTCTTGAACATCGATACTTCCTAAGCGTGTATTGTATCTGACCAAACTAAACAAGCCTTTGAATAACCAGTTCTTTTCCAAAACAGTTGGGAAGGGTCAGATCAATGGTAGCCAGTTACTTTGGCTGAAAGTCTTTGCCTGAGACCAACAAAACTAACAATTTTCAATAAAATCCTTCTTTCCTAATCTTCAGGCTAACATCAACAAAACTAAACAGGCCTTTGAATAACCAGCTCTTTTTCTAAACAGTTGGGAAGGGTCAGATAAATGGAAACAAGTTACTTTGGCTTAAAGTCTTTGCTAGAGACCAACAAAACTAACAATTATCAATAAAATCCTTCTTTCCTAATCTTCAGAATAACATCAACCAAATTAAACAAACCTTTGAATAACCAGTTCCTTTCTTGAACATTGATACTTCCTAAGCATGTATTGTATCTGACTAATATCATTCAAACAAAACAAGCCTTTGAATAACCTGCACTTTTTCTAAATAGTTCGGAAAGATCAGATCAATGGTAGCTAGTAACTTTGGCTTAATTAAAGTCATTGCAAGAGACCAACTAAAATAAAAATTTTTAATAAAATCCTTCTTTCCTAATCTTCAGGCTAACATCAACAAAACTAAACAGGCCTTTGAATAACCAGTTCTTTTTCTAAACAGTTGGGAAGGGTAAGATCAATGGTAGCTAGTTACTTTGGCTCAAAGTCTTTGCTAGAGATCAACAAAACTAACGATTTTCTATAAAATACTTCTTTCCTAATCTGCAGACTAAAATCAAGCAAACTAAACAAGCCTTTGAATAACAGGTTCTTTTCCTAAATAGTTGGGAAGAATCAGATCAATGGTAGCCAGTTACTTTGGCTGAAAGTCTTGGCCTGAGACCAACAAAACTAACAATTTTCAATAAAATCCTTCTTTCCTAATCTTCAGACTAACATCAACCAAACTAAACAAGCCTTTGAATAACCAGTTCCTTTCTTGAACATTGATACTTCCTAAGCATGTATTGTATCTGACTAATATCATTCAAACAAAACAAGCCTTTGAATAACCAGCACTTATCCTAAATAGTTCGGAAAGGTCAGATCAATGGTAGCTAGTAACTTTGGCTTAATTAAAGTCATTGCAAGAGACCAACAAAACTAACAATTTTCAATAAAATCCTTCTTTCCTAATCTTCAGGCTAACATCAACAAAACTAAACAGGCCTTTGAATAACCAGTTCTTTTTCTAAACAGTTGGGAAGGATCAGATAAATGGTAGCTAGTTACTTTGGCTTAAAGTCTTTGCTAGAGACCAACAAAACTAACAATTTTCAATAAAATCCTTCTTTCCTAATCTTCAGACTAACATCATTCAAACTAAACAAGCCTTTGAATAACCAGTTCTTTTCCTAAACAGTTAGGAAGGGTCAGATCAATGGTAGCTAGTTACTTTTGCTGAAAGTCTTTGCCTGAGACCAACAAAACTAACAATTTTCAATAAAATCCTTCTTTCCTAATCTTCAGACTAACATCAACCAAACTAAACAAGCCTTTGAATAACCAGTTCCTTTCTTGAACATCGACACTTCCTAAACATGTATTGTATCCGACTAACATCATTAAAACTAATCAAGCCTTTGAATAACCAGTTCTTTTCCTAAACAGTTGGGAAGGGTCAGATCAATGGTAGCTAGTTACTTTGGCTGAAAGTCTTTGCCTGAGACCAACAAAACTAACAATTTTCAATAAAATCCTTCTTTCCTAATCTTCAGAATAACATCATTCAAACTAAACAAGCCTTTGAATAACCAGTTCTTTTCCTAAACAGTTAGGAAGGGTCAGATCAATGGTAGCTAGTTACTTTTGCTGAAAGTCTTTGCCTGAGACCAACAAAACTAACAATTTTCAATAAAATTCATCTTTCCTAATCTTCAAACTAAACAATTTTCAATAAAATCCTTCTTTCCTAATCTTCAGACTAACATCAACCAATCTAAACAAGCCTTTGAATAACCAGTTCCTTTCTTGAACATCGATACTTCCTAAACGTGTATTGTATCTGACAAACATCATTCAAACTATACAGGCCTTTGAATAACCAGTTCATTTTCTAAACAGTTGGGAAGGGTCAGATAAATGGTAGGTAGTTACTTTGGCTTAAAGTCTTTGCTAGAGACCAACAAAACTAACAATTTTCAATAAATCCTTCTTTCCTAATCATCAGACTAACATCAACCAAACTAAACAAGCCTTTGAATAACCAGTTCCTTTCTTGAACATTGACACTTCCTAAACATGTATTGTATCCGACTTATACCTCTGTTAGCATCAGTTTTTTACATTTCAAATGGACTTACTCTTCCTCTTTATTTGCAAGCTTGTTGAGATTAACAGCTTCGCAGCCCGCAGCAGGGTCAAACTTTACAACTTCTGAGTACATTGGATCTGTAGTGGTGTTCTGGATCTGAACTTCAAGAAGAATATCATCCTGCGTGGTTTATTATGCAGTTCATCATTCACAAGCCATCAACTACGTACATAATTACGTGGCCTCATTCCCAGGCACTCAGAAAATACACAGTGTGGGGGCTACAAGCTACTATGGGAACAGGGTTAGTGTACTTTATACGATTTCTTGAGATGGCCTGTTAATGAAGCAGGGTGTTTGATCTTGTCTAGTACATAGTACATGTAGATCTACTGACAACCCTCAACAAGCAGATCAGTGATCAGCTACAGGTACTTTGTAACTATTCTGCACAGTCCCTGTGTCCATTGTTCACGCTCTGGCTGGTTATAGAATTTCAGCTACCTGACAGACATAAATTCCCCTACACACGTAGAACATTTTGCTAATGCTCTTATCACACTCTGTACATACCTCTATGTTAAAAAACTTCGTCTTTACATCAAGTGGCTAAGCAACCTGTATTTGAGAGAGACACAAGACCATAATTTAGCACATTGTCAGCAATGGACTGAATACAGCTTACAATCAATGCCGAAGTTACACTCATGGCTTTACTATTTACAGTAAAATGCTTACATTGAACTTGAAAAACTTGCGAAGGAAATGTTCTTCTCCTATGGAGTGCACAGTGTGGGTGGAAGTAAAGATGAGGCTGTAATAGTATATAACGTTGAGGAAATCAAGAGATTGGTACTTTAAAAACCGCTATATGAGGGATTTGAAAGGCGTGTTGCATGCGACTTCACAAACAAAAAGCATTTGAGGTCGTGCCTAGCACTGGAGGGACAGTGGAGATATCCTTTACAGGTGAATGTGACATAGATCCACGTCCAAATAACGTAAGTCACATATGAAGCTACATAACATACTTCTATGTTGATGTTCTCACCCACCCATTCCCTTCAATGCATATACACTCTCTCATTACCTACATAGACAGTTATGTGTATCTCTTATAGCTTCGAATCAAGGCTACGTATATCTCCTACCTGTGCTCTCCCAGTTCCTTTACTTCATGCGCTATGATTCGCTCTTAACAACTCCCCCGGGTCCAGCTGGAAGGAGTCAATAGTTCCACCTGTACAATGTGAAGACGCAACTACTATACACACTGCCTAGTTCAAGATAAGTGCTGCAGTGAGCACTAACTATAGCAGCAATTAGCGATAGACATTTGTGACTTGTCCTGATAAGGAATATAAACGGAGCAGATCTTTATGGCCTTCAGACACAAAACTTCAGTACAGACTGAGTCAGCCATCTCCTATACCTATGCATTACATGCATAATTTGTCCTAATATTGCTAGGGTCGCAACTAAGCCTTCCCACACCGATATTTTATGGTCATGAAAAAAAAACTGGCAATACGACACGACACTATGTAGCTTTAATTACTTGGTGACTGCAAGACCAGACAGAGATCATATACGTACATAGTTCTGTCTGTTACATGACATTTTGTACAGATGCTCACTCCTGGGCTCTGCTGCAACCTGCCTTAAAGATGGTTTCCTTCACCACCTCCTGGCTGTCGTTGTGCACGGTAACAAAGCCACTGAAATTTTCTCCCAGGTAGATCATCCTTGAACGGGGAGAGGGTAAGAAGGGTCAGCTTTCACAATCAGCAGCCAAAGGCAACTACATATACGTATATGTATATGCATGCACATGCTCCTGCAACTCACAGGCCGTAATCTCACAGCAATACTGCAGTTTCTTGGCTGGACCTTCGCCATTCAAACATGGTGTTCTGGTGCTGTGCCGCATCATGTAGATGGCGGAGCTCCCTTCCAGAGCCATCCCTCAGGGGGGGGAGCAATTTCAACAATCTTCTTGACATGAGTTTGGTGGATGAGTCTGGGACGATCGTAGCGGGACCTCAGACATGTGACTGCTTCAGTGTATTGGTCTCCAAATCGGGAACAACTACTACACAGTGGCAAAAAGAGATATATATAGAAAAAAGGAGAGTTCTAGAATGTTCCATAGACAGGTGGCACAAGAACAGGTGGCACAAGAACAGGTGGCAAGGACAAGGGAAAATCAGGAGTCAGAAGTCTATGTACAAGAAAACAGGAAAGGGCCTAAAGCATCTTTGAGCATGGTTACAACTACAACATGAACAATAGCTAATCATTGACATATCTCTAACAGACGTACATGTATGTACATGTGGATCGACAAATGTGTCCTGCTGTGTAACAACCAGTACTTTCGAATAAGTCAATTTTATGATACGTAACTATGCACAAACTAACTGAAATGTGAGTAGTTTTACAGGTGGCATTGCTGCCATGACAATACACACCAATTTTAGTACGTATGTATTGCCACACTATTGACCCAGACGTGAATTTCCATGCCATAGAGTTTGCAGTATTCTCAATCGCGGCAATGTTATGAAAATGGCAGTGCTACATGTACCAAAAGCAACTTGTACTGTACCAATCCATTCTCACTACTGTTGATGACAATTGTCCAAGTGCTGGATTTTAATAGCTTGGCCTAAGCTGAGTTGTGTGTATTGTACGGGGAAAGGCGTCCGGCTGTTTTTTTAGACATGAAATGTCAGACTTGTTTGATCAGAGTTTGCAGGTGGGTAATTATAGCTGGAGGCCTGCCTGACTCACCTGCCTGGCTGCTATATACCACTTCAGTTCCCTCTGTGTGGCGTCATTGTGGTCTGGTGGAGAGTAGAAAGAGGGAATTAATCAACTCCAATAACCTTAGAGCAGTTACCCTCTCACGGCCAGTGAACTATAGAGCCTTTTTATAGAACTGAGTTAATTTTTTGTGTTCCAAAGTCAGACTGACTGTGTTATATATCGATCACTTATCTGCCTGTTTAATACATGTACATCTAGATGTTCTGATACTACATGAGTGCACGTACTTAAATGTACTTTATTGTATGTTTCACTGTGTCTGTAATAGGGTCACGCTGTGGCAGCCACCCCCCTATAATGGCCACCATATGTGGCCCAACCTACATGTTGGTAGTGCACAGTGGACCTCGTAATACCGTGGATACAACCACCTCTTATACCGTATAGCGGGAAATTTTCACCCGGCGTAAATTTTCGCCAATTTCGCCAGTCAGCTCAAGTGCGAAAAATTAACCGGTGAAATTTTAACAGGTGAATTTTTTAAACATAGTCAACGGTAGCATGCAGCTGCGAAAGTTAAGCTCACCATCGACTACCGGTATGGCTCTGCTGCGATATTTACCACATGGACAGCTCCCTGACTCAATGGGGGCACTGTCATCTTCGTTGCTATCATCGGCAATTGTGGAAGCGAACGTAGCCGTTACCAACGCTCGGCACCAAGAAGAGGCTACAAAGGCAAAAAGAGGGCCTTATACGTATGATGCTAAGTAATGAACTGAAGTCCAAATCGCTAGTGAGAACGGAGATTCTGCGGCAGCAAGACACTTTTTCAACCTTCTCGAGACTGCTAAACTGCTGTGTTGAATGGAATAATTATTGATAATGCCATCGAATTTAATTTTGGACAATTGCATGAGCGCGAAAATAAATCTGCCAAAATTTTCCGGCAATACTACACATCTGGGTTTGGCGAATTTTCTCCTCAGCGAAAATTTCCCGCTATACGGTATTACAGCCATTGTCCGAGGGTGAATGCTTACTATAGAGATTCCACTATAGGTTTGGGTGGATTAATTAAAATTGGAAGCCACGATAACTTTGTCCACTTGATGCTTACATAAAATGGGACAAAATAGTTATCTTAGGCTTCGCCCAGGATTCTACTACTTTATGGACACAATCACATTCCAAACGTGGCAATAGAATTATTGTCAGTGGGCTATTCAAGAATTTCAAATTGTATTTTTCAGATCAACATTTTACCAACTGGTAGCAAAGAAAAATGGAGGTGCAATTTATGTGAGAAATAGTGACGTTAGCCTAACACAAAACATGTTTCAACACAACTCTGCCTATCACGGAGGTACTCTATATGCTCACAAGAGCAGCAGAATTATGGTAACAAACAACACGTTTCTGAACAACATTGCCAAGGAAGGAGGTGCCATCTACGTCAGAATAGCATTGCCATCCTCACAGAGACAGCTAACGAAGGAGGCAGTCTTAATACTAGAAATAGTATCCCAAACTTAACATTTTCAGAATAACCTCGCATATACTTATGGAACAACTCTGCAAACAACAACACATTCAACAGCGAACTTACACCAACAGAAAACACAATTTAGAATAATACCGCTGATTACAGAGGTTCTCTTGATGTCAGAAGCTCTATGCTATCCCTCACAAGGAACACGTTTCAAAGAAACTCTGCTCATTTGATGGGTGGTACTCTTCAATCCGTTAACAGTAGCCTAAAGCTCATGAAGAACATACTTCAAAATAATACTGACGCTGTAGCCTCTGCCGCTGCAGTCTACTCTGTGAGAGCATCCCTAAGCTAGCTGCACTGCAGCCACCGTGGCCACGTGAACAATCTGGTATATTACGGAAACTATTTGAAATGTTATATTGAACCGCAAAACAATATGCAGTATGTACGTACGCACGTACACACGCATGTACGTACACCGTACGCACAGACAAATTCTCAATTGAACACACTAGTGCGGGGCTCGCTCATGCTCGCCCAATTATAAACATGCTGATAAGCTTCAACAGCTCCAAATAAGTGGAAGTGTTAACAATGTAGCTACAGAAAGTGGAGGAGGAGCTTATGTATCAAGTAATCATGGAGTACGATAGTACTCCTTATGTAGGGATGGCACGGCAAAAAAATGGCGGCCCCATATAACGCGTACAAAATCATACGTTCAGAACTCGGCTTTGATTATAGTCATAGGCTTTTATGAGCCATATTATGACATCTCGAGTGTTTATATCAGCAACAAGACTGTTGGCGTTGCTAGAAACATTCGCTGGAGTACCAGACGGGCAAGTCGACACAGTGGAGGGGAGGGGCGTAATCGTACAATTCTTTCTTCTTTATTCAGCCAGGCTAGCACGATAATGGCTGAAGCGATCACAATGATTCAAGCGTGAACAAGCTGGATATACTGGATATAGGGTCAGATAAATGGTAGCTAGTAACTTTGGCTTAAAGTCTTTGCTAGAGACAAAAAAAACTAACAATTTTAAATAAAATCCTTCTTTCCTAATCTTCAGACTAACATCAACCAAACTAAACAAGCCTTAGAATAACCAGTTCCTTTCTTGAACATCGATACTTCCTAAACATGTATTGTATCAGACTAACATCATTAAAACTAATCAAGCCTTAGAATAACCAGTTCTTTTCCTAAACAGTTGGTAAGGATCAGATCAATAATAGCTAGTTACTTTGGCTCAAAGTCATTGCTAGAGACCAACAAAACAAACGATTTTCAATAAAATCCTTCTTTCCTAATCTTCAGACTAACATCAACCAAACTAAATAAGCCTTTGAATAAACAGTTCCTTTCTTGAACATCGATACTTCCTAAGCGTGTATTGTATCTGACCAAACTAAACAAGCCTTTGAATAACCAGTTCTTTTCCAAAACAGTTGGAAAGGGTCAGATCAATGGTAGCCAGTTACTTTGGCTGAAAGCCTTTGCCTGAGACCAACAAAATTAACAATTTTCAATAAAATCCTTCTTTCCTAATCTTCAGGCTAACATCAACAAAACTAAACAGGCCTTTGAATAACCAGCTCCTTTTCTCAACAGTTGGGAAGGGTCAGATAAATGGTAGCAAGTTACTTTGGCTTAAAGTCTTTGCTAGAGACCAACAAAACTAACAATATTCAATAAAATCTTTCTTTCCTAATCTTAAGACTAACATCAACCAAACTAAACAAGCTTTTGAATAACCAGTTCCTTTCTTGAACATTGATACTTCCTAAGCATGTATTGTATCTGACTAATATCATTCAAACAAAACAAGCTTTTGAATAACCAGCACTTTTTCTAAATAGTTCGTAAAGGTCAGATCAATGGTAGCTAGTAACTTTGGCTTAATTAAAGTCATTGCAAGAGACCAACTAAACTAACAATTTTCAATAAAATCCTTCTTTCCTAATCTTCAGGCTAACATCGACAAAACTAAACAGCCCTTTGAATAACTAGTTCTTTTTCTAAAATGTTGGGAAAGGTCAGATAAATGGTAGCTAGCTACTTTGGCTTAAAGTCTTTGCTAGAGACCAACAAAACTAACAATTTTCAATAAAATCCTTCTTTCCTAATCTTCAGACTAATTACAATTCAAACTAAACAAGCCTTTGAATAACCAGTTCTTTTCCTAAACAGTTAGGAAGGGTCAGCAGATCAATGGTAGCTAGTTACTTTTGCTGAAAGTCTTTGCCTGAGACCAACAAAAACTAACAATTTTCAATAAAAACCTTCTTTCCTAATCTTCAGACTAACATCAACCAAACTAAACAAGCCTTTGAATAACCAGTTCCTTTTTTGAACATCGACACTTCCTAAACATGTATTGTATCCGACTAACATCATTAAAACTGATCAAGCCTTTGAATAACCAGTTCTTTTCTTAAACAGTTGGGAAGGGTCAGATCAATGGTAGCCAGTTACTTTGGCTGAAAGTCTTTGCCTGAGACCAACAAAACTAACAATTTTCAATAAAATCCTTCTTTCCTAATCTTCAGACTAACATCATTCAAACTAAACAAGCCTTTGAATAACCAGTTGTTTTCCTAAACAGGACTAACATCAAGCAAACTAAATAAGCATTTGAATAACCAGTTCCTTTCTTGAACATCGATACTTCCTAAGCATGTATTGTATCTGATTAACATCATTCAAAGTAAACAAGCCTTTGAATAACAAGTTCTTTTCCTAAATAGTTGGGAAGGGTCAGATAAATGGTAGCCAGTTACTTTGGCTGAAAGTATTTGCCTGAGACCAAAAAAACTAACAATTTTCAATAAAATCCTTCTTTCCTAATCTTCAGACTAACAACAACCAAACTAAACAAGCCTTTGAATAACCAGTTCCTTTCTTGAACATTGATACTTTCTAAGCATGTATTGTATCTGACTAATATCATTCAAACAAAACAAGCCTTTGAATAACCAGCTCTTTTTCTAAATAGTTGGGAAGGATCAGATCAATGGTAGCCAGTTACTTTGGCTTAAAGTCTTTGCAAGAGACCAACAAAACTAACAATTATCAATAAAATCCTTCTTTCTTAATCTTCAGGCTAAAATCAACGAAACTAAACAGGCCTTTGAATAACCAGTTCTTTTTCTAAACAGTTGGGAAGGGTCAGATAAATGGTAGCTAGTTACTTTGGCTTAAAGTCTTTGCTAGAGACCAACAAAACTAAAAATTTTCAATAAAATCCTTCTTTCCTAATCTTCAGACTAACATCATTCAAACTAAACAAGCATTTGAAAAACCAGTTCTTTTCTTAAACAGTTAGGAAGGGTCAGATGAATGGTAGCTAGTTACTTTGGCTGAAAGTCTTTGCCTGAGACCAACAAAACTAACAATTTTCTGTAAAATCCTTCTTTCCTAATCTTATGACTAACATCAACCAAACTAAACAAGCCTCTGAATAAACAGTTCCTTTCTAGAACATCGACACTCCCTAAACACGTATTGTATCCGACAAACACCACTAAAACTAATCAACCCTTTGAATAACCAGTCTTATCCTAAACAGTTGGGAAGGGTCAGATCAATGGTAGCCAGTTACTTTGGCTTAAAGTCTTTGCCTGAGTCCAACAATACTAACAATTTTCAATAAAATCCTTCTTTCCTAATCTTCAGACTAACATCATTCAAACTAAACAAGCCTTTGAATAACCAGTTCTTTTCCTAAACAGTTAGGAAGGGTCAGATCAATGGTAGTTAGTTACTTTTGCTGAAAGTCTTTGCCTGAGACCAACAAAACTAACAATTTTCAATAAAATTCTTCTTTCCTAATCTTCAAACTAAACAATTTTCAATAAAATACTTCTTTCCTAATCTTCAGACAAACTAAACAAGCCTTTGAATAACCAGTTCCTTTCTTGAACATCGATACTTCCTAAGCGTGTATTGTATCTGACTAACATCATTCAAACTAAAAAGGCCTTTGAATAACCAGTTCATTTTCTAAACAGTTGAGAAGGGTCAGATAAATGGTAGGTAGTTAATTTGGCTGAAAGTCTTTGCCTGAGACCAACAAAACTAACAATTTTCAATAAAATCCTTCTTTCCTAATCTGCAGACTAACATCAGGCAAACTAAACAAGCCTTTGAATAACCAGTTCCTTTCTTGAAGATCGATACTTCCTAAGCGTGTATTGTATCTGACAAACATCATTCAAACTAAACAGGCCTTTGCTTCTTTCCTAATCTTCAGACTAACATCACTCAAACTAAACCAGCCTTTGAATAACCAGTTCTTTTCCTAAACAGTTAGGAAGGGTCAGATGAATGGTAGCTAGTTACTTTGGCTGAAAGTCTTTGCCTGAGACCAACAAAACTAACAATTTTCAATAAAATCCTCCTTTCCTAATCTTCAGACTAACATCAACCAAACTAAACAAGCCTTTGAATAACCAGTTCCTTTCTTGAACATCGACACTTCTTAAACATGTATTGTATTCGACTAACATAATTAAAACTTATCAAGCCTTTGAATAACCAGTTCTTTTCCTAAACAGCTGGGAAGGGTCATATCAATGGTAGCTAGTTACTTTGGCTTAAAGTCTTTGCTAGAGACCAACAAAACTAAAGATTTTCTATAAAATACTTCTTTTCTTATCTGCAGACTAACATCAACCAAACTAAACAAGCCTTTGAATAACCAGTTCCTTTCTTGAACATAGAAACTTCCTAAGCATGTATTGTATCTGACTAACATCATTCAAACTAAACAAGCCTTTGAATAACAAGTTCTTTTCCTAAACAGTTGGGAAGGGTCAGATCAATGGTAGCCAGATACATTGGCTGAAAGTCTTTGCCTGAGACCAACAAAACTAACAATTTTCAATAAAATCCTTCTTTCCTAATCTTCAGGCTAACATCAACAAAACTAAAAAGGCCTTTAAATAACCAGCTCTTTTTCTAAACAGTTGGGAAGGGTCAGATAAATGGTAGCAAGTTACTTTGGTTTAAAGTCTTTGCTAGAGATAAAAAAACTAACAATTTTAAATAAAATCCTTCTTTCCTAATCTGCAAACTAACATCAACCAAACTAAACAAGCCTTTGAATAACCAGTTCCTTTCTTGAACATTGATACTTCCTAAGCTTGTATTGAATCTGACTAATATCATTCAAACAAAACAAGCCTTTAAATAACCAGCTCATTTTCTAAATAGTTCGGAAGGGTGAGATAAATGGTAGCTAGTAACTTTGGCTTAAAGTCTTTGCAAGAGACCAACAAAACTAACAATTTTCAATAAAATCCTTCTTTCCTAATCTTCAGGCTAACATCAACAAAACTAAACAGGCCTTTGAATAACCAGCTCTTTTTCTAAACAGTTGGAAAGGGTCAGATAAATGGTAGCTAGTTACTTTGGCTTAAAGTCTTTGCTAGAGACCAACAAAACTAACAATTTAAAATCAAATCCTTCTTTCCTAATCTTCAGACTAACATCATTCAAACTAAACAAGCCTTCTTTGAATAACCAGTTCTTTTCCTAAACAGTTAGGAAGGGTCAGATCAATGGTAGCCAGTTACTTTGGCTGAAAGTCCTTGCCTGAGACCAATTAAACTAACAATTTTCAATAAAATCCTTCTTTCTTAATCTTCAGGCTAAAATCAACGAAACTAAACAGGCCTTTGAATAACCAGTTCTTTTTCTAAACAGTTGGGAAGGGTAAGATAAATGGTAGCTAGTTTTGGCTTAAAGTCTTTGCTAGAGACCAACAAAACTAACAATTTTCAATAAAATCCTTCTTTCCTATTCTTCAGACTAACATCAACCAAACTAAACAAGCCTTTGAATAACCAGTTCCTTTCTTGATCATCGACACTTCTTAAACATGTATTGTATTCGACTAACATCATTAAAACTAATCAAGCCTTTGAATAACCAGTTCTTTTCCTAAACAGCTGGGAAGGGTCAGATCAATGGTAGCTAGTTACTTTGGCTCAAAGTCTTTGCTAGAGACCAACAAAACTACAGATTTTCTATAAAATACTTTTTTCCTTATCTGCAGACTAACATCAAGCAAACTAAACAAGCCTTTGAATAACCAGTTCCTTTCTTGAACATCGATACTTCCTAAGCATGTATTGTATCTGACTAATATCATTCAAACTAAACAAGCCTTTGAATAACAAGTTCTTTTCCTAAACAGTTGGGAAGGGTCAGATCAATGGTAGCCAGTTACTTTGGATAAAGATTTTGCCTGAGAACAAAAAAAAATAAAAATTTTCAATAAAATCCTTCTTTCCTAATCTTCAGACTAACATCAACCAAACTAAACAAGCCTTTGAATAACCAGTTCCTTTCTTGAACATCGATACTTCCCAAGCGTGTATTGTATCTGACTAACATCATTCAAAGTAAACAAGCCTTTGAATAACCAGTTCTTTTCCAAAACAGTTGTTAAGGGTCAGATCAATGGTAGCCAGTTACTTTGGCTGAAAGTCTTTGCCTGAGACCAACAAAACTAACAATTTTAGATAAAATCCTTCTTTCCTAATTTTCAGGCTAACATCAACAAAACTAAACAGGCCTTTGAATAACCAGCTCTTTTTCTAAACAGTTGGGAAGGGTCAGATAAATGGTAGCAAGTTACTTTGGCTTAAAGTCTTTGCTAGAAACAAAAAAACTAACAATTTTAAATAAAATCCTTCTTTCCTAATCTTCAGACTAACATCAACCAAACTAAACAAGCCTTTGAATAACCAGTTCCTTTCTTGAACATTGATACTTCTTAAGCATGTATTGTATCTGACTAATATCATTAAAACAAAACAAGCCTTTGAATAACCAGCTTATTTTCTAAATAGTTCGGAAGGGTCAGATCAATGGTAGCTAGTAACTTTGGCTTAAAATCTTTGCTAGAGACCAACAAAACTAACAATTTTCAATAAAATCCTTCATTCCTAATCTTCAGGCTAACATCAACAAAACTAAACAGGCCTTTGAATAACCAGTTCTTTTCTAAACAGTTAGGAAGGGTCAGAAAAATGGAGCTAGTTACTTTGGCTTAAAGTTTTTGCTAGAGACCAACAAAACTAACAATTTTCAATAAAATCCTTCTTTCCTAATCTTCAGACTAACATCATTCAAACTAAACAAGCCTTTGAATAACCAGTTTTTTTTCTAAACAGTTGGGAAGGGTCAGATAAATGGTAGGTAGTTACTTTGGCTTAAAGTCTTTGCAAGAGACCAACAAAACTAACAATTATCAATAAAATCCTTCTTTCCTAATCTTCAGCCTAAAATCAACAAAAATAAACAGGCCTTTGAATAACCAATTCTTTTTCTAAACAGTTCGGAAGGGTCAGATAAATGGTAGCTAGTTACTTTGGCTTAAAGTTTTTGCTAGAGACCAACAAAATTTACAATTTTAAAAAAATCCTTCTTTCCTAATCTTAAGACTAACATCATTCAAACTACACAAGCCTTTGAATAACCAGTTCTTTTCCTAAACAGTTGGGAAGGGTCAGATCAATGGCAGCTAGTTATATTGGCTTAAAGTCTTTGCTAGAGACCAACAAAACTAACAATTTTCAATAAAATCCTTCTTACCTATTCTTCAGGCTAACATCAACAAAACTAAACAAGCCTTTGAATAACCAGTTCTTTTCCTAAACAGTTAGGAAGGGTCAGATCAATGGTAGCTAGTTACTTTGGCTTAAAGTCTTTGCTAGAGACCAACAAAACTAACAATTTTCAATAAAATCCTTCTTTCCTAATCTTCAGACTAACATCATTCAAACTAAACAAGGTTTTGAATAACCAGCTCTTTTTCTAAACAGTTGGGAAGGGTCAGATCAAATGTAGCTAGTAACTTTGGCTTAAAGTCTTTGCTAGAGACAAACAAAACTAATAATTTTCATTAAAATCCTTCTTTCCTAATCTTCAGGCTAACATCAACAAAACTAAACAGGCCTTTGAATAACCAGTTCTTTTCTAAACAGTTAGGAAGGGTCAGAAAAATGGTAGCTAGTTACTTTGGCTTAAAGTTTTTGCTAGAGACCAACAAAACTAACAATTTTAAATAAAATCCTTCTTTCCTAATCTTCAGACTAACATCATTCAAACTAAACAAGCCTTTGAATAACCAGTTTTTTTTCTAAACAGTTGGGAAGGGTCAGATAAATGGTAGCTAGTTACTTTGGCTTAAAGTCTTTGCAAGAGACCAACAAAACTAACAATTATCAATAAAATCCTTCTTTCCTAATCTTCAGCCTAAAATCAACAAAAATAAACAGGCCTTTGAATAACCAGTTCTTTTTCTAAACAGTTGGGAAGGGTCAGATAAATGGTAGCTAGTTACTTTGGCTTAAAGTCTTTGCTAGAGACCAACAAAACTAACAATTTTCAATAAAATCCTTCTTTCCTAATCTTCAGACTAACATCATTCAAACTAAACAAGCCTTTGAATAACCAGTTCTTTTCCTAAACAATTAGGAAGGGTCAGATCAATGGTAGCTAGTTTCTTTGGCTGAAAGTCTTTGCCTGAGACCAACAAAACTAACAATTTTCAATAAAATCCTTCTTTCCTATTCTTCAGACTAACATCAACCAAACTAAACAAGCCTTTGAATAACCAGTTCCTTTCTTGAACATCGACACTTCTTAAACATGTATTGTATTCGACTAACATCATTAAAACTAATCAAGCCTTTGAATAACCAGTTCTTTTCCTAAACAGCTGGGAAGGGTCAGATCAATGGTAGCTAGTTACTTTGGCTTAAAGTTTTTGCTAGAGACCAACAAAACTAACAATTTTCAATAAAATCCTTCTTTCCTAATCTTCAGACTAACATCATTCAAACTAAACAAGGTTTTGAATAACCAGCTCTTTTTCTAAACAGTTGGGAAGGGTCAGATCAAATGTAGCTAGTAACTTTGGCTTAAAGTCTTTGCTAGAGACAAACAAAACTAATAATTTTCATTAAAATCCTTCTTTCCTAATCTTCAGGCTAACATCAACAAAACTAAACAGGCCTTTGAATAACCAGGTCTTTTCTAAACAGTTAGGAAGGGTCAGAAAAATGGTAGCTAGTTACTTTGGCTTAAAGTTTTTGCTAGAGACCAACAAAACTAACAATTTTCAATAAAATCCTTCTTTCCTAATCTTCAGACTAACATCATTCAAACTAAACAAGCCTTTGAATAACCAGTTTTTTTTCTAAACATTTGGGAAGGGTCAGATAAATGGTAGCTAGTTACTTTGGCTTAAAGTCTTTGCAAGAGACCAACAAAACTAACAATTATCAATAAAATCCTTCTTTCCTAATCTTCAGCCTAAAATCAACAAAAATAAACAGGCCTTTGAATAACCAGTTCTTTTTCTAAACAGTTCGGAAGGGTCAGATAAATGGTAGCTAGTTACTTTGGCTTAAAGTCTTTGCTAGAGACCAAAAAAATTTACAATTTTAAAAAAAATCCTTCTTTCCTAATCTTAAGACTAACATCATTCAAACTACACAAGCCTTTGAATAACCAGTTCTTTTCCTAAACAGTTGGGAAGGGTCAGATCAATGGCAGCTAGTTATATTTGCTTAAAGTCTTTGCTAGAGACCATCAAAACTAACAATTTTCAATAAAATCCTTCTTACCTATTCTTCAGGCTAACATCAACCAAACTAAACAAGCCTTTGAATAACCAGTTCTTTTCCTAAACAGTTAGGAAGGGTCAGATCAATGGTAGCTAGTTACTTTGGCTTAAAGTCTTTGCTAGAGACCAACAAAACTAACAATTTTCAATAAAATCCTTCTTTCCTAATCTTCAGACTAACATCATTCAAACTAAACAAGGTTTTGAATAACCAGCTCTTTTTCTAAACAGTTGGGAAGGGTCAGATCAAATGTAGCTAGTAACTTTGGCTTAAAGTCTTTGCTAGAGACAAACAAAACTAATAATTTTCATTAAAATCCTTCTTTCCTAATCTTCAGGCTAACATCAACAAAACTAAACAGGCCTTTGAATAACCAGTTCTTTTCTAAACAGTTAGGAAGGGTCAGAAAAATGGTAGCTAGTTACTTTGGCTTAAAGTTTTTGCTAGAGACCAACAAAACTAACAATTTTCAATAAAATCCTTCTTTCCTAATCTTCAGACTAACATCATTCAAACTAAACAAGCCTTTGAATAACCAGTTTTTTTTCTAAACATTTGGGAAGGGTCAGATAAATGGTAGCTAGTTACTTTGGCTTAAAGTCTTTGCAAGAGACCAACAAAACTAACAATTATCAATAAAATCCTTCTTTCCTAATCTTCAGCCTAAAATCAACAAAAATAAACAGGCCTTTGAATAACCAGTTCTTTTTCTAAACAGTTCGGAAGGGTCAGATAAATGGTAGCTAGTTACTTTGGCTTAAAGTCTTTGCTAGAGACCAAAAAAATTTACAATTTTAAAAAAAATCCTTCTTTCCTAATCTTAAGACTAACATCATTCAAACTACACAAGCCTTTGAATAACCAGTTCTTTTCCTAAACAGTTGGGAAGGGTCAGATCAATGGCAGCTAGTTATACACTTTGCCAAAAAGTGCAAAAACAAGCCATGTAGGGATGCACTTCCACCAAAAAACACTTCCCCAAAAACCAATGAAACAAGCACAATGCATGTGCAGACTACCCACACATCACATCGCAATGCATTTACCGCGTAGCTACCATTCCTACATCTTTCCAACCACACCCACCACAATCGTGTATATGTGAGATGTGAATAGTGGTAGTGTAATTTGTAGGGAGGTCTATGTGGGTGTGAAGTGTAGTCTTGTGTTGTCAACTTTGTTGAGTATGTTGTATGGTGGTTGATGTGGAGTGTGTTACGTTTGTTGTGCGTGTTGGTGGCAGTCTGGTTGTTGTGAGGAATAATTGTCCTGCTTGTTTGTGCCTGTGAATGTGGGATTTGTGGAGCGAAGTGCATTTTGATGGGAGTATAGTGTTCCTGTGAAGGCTTAGGTTCATTGTAGTGTGGCCTGGTGTTGTGTTTTGTGATGTAATGATTGAGGATAAGGATGTAAGGTTAAGGGTGTGGTTGTTGGATGGAGGCGAGGTGGCGTGGTTGAAAATTGTGGATGGTTGTGTGTGTTGAAGGAAGTATGGGGGCGTGGTACAGATTGTGGTGGGTGTGGTTGGAAAGATGTAGGGATGGTAGCTACGCGGTAAATGCATTGCGATGTGATGTGTGGGTAGTCTGCACATGCATTGTGCTTGTTTCATTGGTTTTTGGGGAAGTGTTTTTTGGTGGAAGTGCATCCCTACATGGCTTGTTTTTGCACTTTTTGGCAAAGTGCTTTTTCTGTAACTTGTTTTGGGGTATTTTTTGGAGGTGGTAACAAATGTGTAGGTGTAAATGTGTGTGGTGGATGGTGTTGGAATGGAACGTGTTTGAGGATGTTGTGTGTAGTAGGGATTTCAATTTGTACTCCAGTCGGCATCAGGAAGGCCTTTGCCTGCATGTGTATGGGGGGATGGTACTTTGTATGCAGTATGCCTAATTATTTAAGGGCCAGATGGTACACTCAAAACCGACAAAGTATAAAGGCAGTTACCAGGGCAGCTTTTCGTACTAGCTAGAGCGGAAAGAAAAGGGCAGCCACACGTGCCAGTTACATAGCTGACCATGACAAGAGACCTTGTAATTTAAAGACCAGCAAACACATGAAGGAACGTGAGAACCTTGCTTTCATGCACTTTCACACTTCCACTTGAGTCTGGACGTGGTATACATTATTTCCAAGGCTTTCCTGCCCGTGCTCGTATTCTTCATAGCAAGTAAACAACAGTAGCTCATGATACAGACAGAATTCCACCGCTCAGACACCCCCTCACTACCCTACCAATCATCATCCCATTCTTAAACAGTACCTATGGCCAGAAGCCGTTTGGACTTAGGTCAACCAACATAACTTTATAATCAGCCATGCGAGTAAGTGTATTCTAGCTAAAAGTTCTTATGACTTACGCAGTGATGAACCTGGAGATGCAGCTCAGGCCCGGACAGCTGGCACGATCAAAGGTAGGCGCTAAATGGACGAACACGTGAAGTCGGAACGGAACGGAACGGAACAGTATCATTAAATGGCGTGGAACGGCAAGCGTCCAATCAAATGTACTCGTGAATCACTGCTGAACCTATTCGATTTCTTTGAAAAAGTTATGCTACGGGTGCAATACCCCAGAGAATATCCAGCCTTTTCGCGCTTGAATCATTGTGATCGCTTCAGCCATTATCGTGCTAGCCTGGCTGAAGAAGAAAGAAAGAAAGAAAGAAGTAGACCATTACGCCCCGCCCCCCCGAGTGTGTCGACTTGCCAGTGTGGTACTCCAGCGAAACTTTCTACCAGCGCTAACAGTCTTGTTGCTGATAAAAACACTCGAGATGTCATGGTATGGCTAATAAAAGCCTATGACTGTAATCAGAGTCGAGTTCTGAACGTATGATTTTGTACGCGTTATATGGGGCCGCCATTTTTTTCCGTGCCATCCCTACATATGGAGTACTACCGTACTCCATGATTTGCTTAAAGTCTTTGCTAGAGACCATCAAAACTAACAATTTTCAATAAAATCCTTCTTACCTATTCTTCAGGCTAACATCAACAAAACTAAACAAGCCTTTGAATAACCAGTTCTTTTCCTAAACAGTTAGGAAGGGTCAGATCAATGGTAGCTAGTTACTTTGGCTTAAAGTCTTTGCGAGAGACAAACAAAACTAATAATTTTCATTAAAATCCTTCTTTCCTAATCTTCAGACTAACATCAACCAAACTAAACAAGCCCTAGAATAACAAGTTCCTTTCTTGAACATCGATACTTCCTAAGCATGTATTGTATCTGACTAACATCATTCAAACAAAACAAGATTTTGAATAACCAGTTCTTTTTCAAAACATTTGGGAAGGGTAGGATCAATGGTAGCTAGTGACTTTGGCTTAAAGTCTTTGCTAGAGACCAACAAAACCAACAATTTTCAATGAAATCCTTCTTTCCTAATCTTCAGGCTAACATCAACCAAACTAAACAAGCCTTTGAATAACCAGTTCCTTTCTTGAACATCAATACTTCCTAAGCATGTATTGTATCTGACAAACATCATTCAAACTAAACAAGCCTTTGAATAACCAGTTGTTTTCCTAAACAGTTGGGAAGGGTCAGATCAATGGTAGCCAGTTACTTTGGCTGAAAGTCTTTGCCTGACACCAACAAAACTAACAATTTTAGATAAAATCCTTCTTTCCTAATCTTCAGACTAACATCAACCAAACTAAACAAGCCTTTGAATAACCAGTTCCTTTCTTGAATATTGATACTTCCTAAGCATGTATTGTATCTGACTAATATCATTCAAACAAAACAAGCCTTTGAATAACCAGCTCTTTTTCTAAACAGTTGGGAAGGGTCAGATAAATGGTAGCAAGTTATTTTGGCTTAAAGTCTTTGCTAGAGACCAACAAAACTAACAATTTTCAATAAAATCTTCCTTTCCTAATCTTCAGACTAACATCAACCAAACTAAACAAGCCTTTGAATAACCAGTTCCTTTCTTGAACATTGATACTTCCTAAGCATGTATTGTATCTGACTAATATCATTCAAACAAAACAAGCCTTTGAATAACCAGCACTTTTTCTAAATAGTTCGGAAAGGTCAGATCAATGGTAGCTAGTAACTTTGGCTTAATTAAAGTCATTGCAAGAGACCAACAAAACTAACAATTTTCAATAAAATCCTTCTTTCCTAATCTTCAGGCTAACATCAATAAAACTAAACAGGCCTTTGAATAACCAGTTCTTTTCTAAACAGTTGGGAAGGGTCAGATAAATGGTAGCTAGTTACTTTGGCTTAAAGTCTTTGCTAGAGACCAACAAAACTAACAATTTTCAATAAAATCCTTCTTTCCTAAACTTCAGACTAACATCATTCAAACAAAACAAGCCTTTGAATAACCAGTTCTTTTCCTAAACAGTTAGGAAGGGTCAGATCAATGGTAGCTAGTTACTTTTGCTGAAAGTCTTTGCCTGAGACCAACAAAACTAACAATTTTCTGTAAAATCCTTCTTTCCTAATCTTCAGACTAACATCAACCAAACTTAACAAGCCTTTGAATAACCAGTTCCTTTTTTGAACATCGACACTTCCTAAACATGTATTGTATCCGACTAACATCATTAAAACTAATCAAGCCTTTGAATAACCAGTTCTTTTCCTAAACAGTTGGGAAGGGTCAGATCAATGGTAGCTAGTTACTTTGGCTGAAAGTCTTTGCCTGAGACCAACAAAACTAACAATTTTCAATAAAATCCTTCTTTCCTAATCTTCAGACTAACATCATTCTAACTAAACAAGTCTTTGAATAACCAGTTCTTTTCCTAAACAGTTATGAAGGGTCAGATCAATGGTAGTTAGTTACTTTTGCTGAAAGTCTTTGCCTGAGACCAACCAAACTAACAATTTTCAATAAAATTCTTCTTTCCTAATCTTCAGACTAACATCAACCAAACTAAACAAGCCTTTGAATAACCAGTTCCTTTCTTGAACATCGACACTTCCTAAACATGTATTGTATCCGACTAACATCATTAAAACTAATCAAGCCGTTGAATAACAGGTTCTTTTCCTAAACAGTTGGGAAGGGTATGATCAATGGTAGCTAGTTACTTTGGCTCAAAGTCTTTGCTAGAGACCAACAAAACTAACGATTTTCTATAAAATACTTCTTTCCTAATCTGCAGACTAACATCAAGCAAACTAAACAAGCCTTGGAATAACCAGTTCCTTTCTTGAACATCGATACTTCCTAAGCATGTATTGTATCTGACTAACATCATTCAAACTAAACAAGCCTTTGAATAACCAGTTGTTTTCCTAAACAGCTGGGAAGGGTCAGATCAATGGTAGTCAGTTACTTTGGCTGAAAGTCTTTGCCTGAGACCAACAAAACTAACAATTTTCAATAAAATCCTTCTTTCCTAATCTTCAGACTAACATCATTCCAACTAAACAAGCCTTTGAATAACCAGTTCTTTTCCTAAACAGTTAGGAAGGGTCAGATCAATGGTAGTTAGTTACTTTTGCTGAAAGTCTTTGCCTGAGACCAACAAAACTAACAATTTTCAAATAAATTCTTCTTTCCTAATCTTCAGACTAACAACAACCAAACTAAACAAGCCTTTGAATAACCAGTACCTTTCTTGAACATCGACACTTCCTAAACATGTATTGTATCCGACTAACATCATTAAAACTAATCAAGCCGTTGAATAACAGGTTCTTTTCCTAAACAGTTGGGAAGGGGCTGATCAATGGTAGCTAGTTATTTTGGCTCAAAGTCTTTGCTATAGACCAACAAAACTAACGATTTTCTATAAAATACTTCTTTCCTAATCTGCAGACTAACATCAAGCAAACTAAACAAGCCTTGGAATAACCAGTTCCTTTCTTGAACATCGATACTTCCTAAGCATGTATTGTATCTGACTAACATCATTCAAACTAAACAAGCCTTTGAATAACCAGTTGTTTTCCTAAACAGCTGGGAAGGGTCAGATCAATGGTAGTCAGTTACTTTGGCTGAAAGTCTTTGCCTGAGACCAACAAAACTAACAATTTTAAATAAAATCCTTCTTTCCTAATCTTTAGACTAACAACAACCAAACTAAACATGCCCTTGAATAACCAGTTCCTTTCTTGAACATTGATACTTCCTAAGCATGTATTGTATTTGACTAATATCATTCAAACAAAACAAGCCTTTGAATAACCAGCACTTTTTCTAAAGAGTTCGAAAAGGTCAGATCAATGGTAGCTAGTAACTTTGGCTTAATTAAAGTCATTGCAAGAGACCAACAAAACTAACAATTTTCAATAAATCCTTCTTTCCTAATCTTCAGGCTAACATCAACAAAACTAAACAGGCCTTTGAATAACCAGTTCTTTTTCTAAACAGTTGGGAAGGGTTAGATAAATGGTAGCTAGTTACTTTGGCTTAAAGTCTTTGCTAGAGACCAACAAAACTAACAATTTTCAATAAAATCCTTCTTTCCTAATCTTCAGGCTAACATCAACAAAACTAAACAGGCCTTTGAATAACCAGTTCTTTTTCTAAACAGTTGGGAAGGGTCAGATAAATGGTAGTTAGTTACTTTGGCTTAAAGTCTTTGCTAGAGACCAACAAAACTAACAATTTTCAATAAAATCCTTCTTTCCTAATCTTCAGACTAACATCAACCAAACTAAACAAGCCTTTGAATAACCAGTTCCTTTCTTGAACATCGACACTTCCTAAATATGTATTGTATCCGACTAACATCATTAAAACTAATCAAGCCTTTGAATAACCAGTTCTTTTCCTAAACAGTTGGGAAGAGTCAGATCAATGATAGCCAGTTACTTTGGCTGAAAGTCTTTGCCTGAGACCAACAAAACTAACAATTTTCAATAAAATCCTTCTTTCATAATCTTCTTTTTCTAAACAGTTGGGAAGGGTCAGATAAATGGTAGCTAGTTACTTTGGCTCAAAGTCTTTGCTATAGACCAACAAAACTAACGATTTTCTATAAAATACTTCTTTCCTAATCTGCAGACTAACATCAAGCAAACTAAACAAGCCTTGGAATAACCAGTTCCTTTCTTGAACATCGATACTTCCTAAGCATGTATTGCATCTAACTAACATCATTCAAACTAAACAAGCCTTTGAATAACCAGTTGTTTTCCTAAAAAGCTGGGAAGGGTCAGATCAATGGTAGTCAGTTACTTTGGCTGAAAGTCTTTGCCTGAGACCAACAAAACTAACAATTTTAAATAAAATCCTTCTTTCCTAATCTTCAGACTAACATCAACCAAACTAAACATGCCCTTGAATAACCAGTTCCTTTCTTGAACATTGATACTTCCTAAGCATGTATTGTATTTGACTAATATCATTCAAACAAAACAAGCCTTTGAATAACCAGCACTTTTTCTAAAGAGTTCGAAAAGGTCAGATCAATGGTAGCTAGTAACTTTGGCTTAATTAAAGTCATTGCAAGAGACCAACAAAACTAACAATTTTCAATAAAATCCTTCTTTCTTAATCTTCAGGCTAACATCAACAAAACTAAACAGGCCTTTGAATAACCAGTTCTTTTTCTAAACAGTTGGGAAGGGTCAGATAAATGGTAGTTAGTTACTTTGGCTTAAAGTCTTTGCTAGAGACCAACAAAACTAACAATTTTCAATAAAATCCTTCTTTCCTAATCTTCAGACTAACATCATTCAAACTAAACAAGCCTTTGAATAACCAGTTCTTTTTCTAAACAGTTAGGAAGGGTAAGATCAATGGTAGCTAGTTACTTTTGCTGAAAGTCTTTGCCTGAGACCAACAAAACTAACAATTTTCAATAAAATCCTTCTTTCCTAATCTTCAGACTAACATCAACCAAACTAAACAAGCCTTTGAATAACCAGTTCCTTTCTTGAACATTGACACTTCCTAAATATGTATTGTATCCGACTAACATCATTAAAACTAATCAAGCCTTTGAATAACCAGTTCTTTTCCTAAACAGTTGGGAAGAGTCAGATCAATGGTAGCCAGTTACTTTGGCTGAAAGTCTTTGCCTGAGACCAACAAAACTAACAATTTTCGATTAAATCCTTCTTTCCTAATCTTCAGACTAACATCAACAAAACTAAAAAAGCCCTTGAATAACAAGTTCCTTTCTTGAACATCAATACTTCCTAAGCGTGTATTGTATCTGACTAACATCATTCAAACTAAACAAGCCTTTGAATAACCAGTTCTTTTTCTAAACAGTTGGGAAGGGTCAGATCAATGGTAGCTAGTGACTTTGGCTTAAAGTCTTTGCCAGAGACCAACAAATCTAACAATTTTCAATGAAATCCTTCTTTCCTAATCTTCAGACTAACATCAACCAAACTAAACAAGCCTTTGAATAACCAGTTCCGGTCTTGAACATCGATACTTCCTAAGCATGTATTGTATCCGACTAACATCATTCAAACTAAACAAGCTATAAAATCTTAAAACAATTTCTTTCCTAGACAGTTGGGAAGGGTCAGATCAATGGTAGCTAGTTGTTTTGACTGAAAGTTTCTTGAGACCAATAAAGCTAAAATTGTACCAATTATTAGTGAAAACCCTTACTTTCTAAGCATGTATGTATTGTATCCGACAAACATCATTTAAACTAAACAAATGATTGAATCATAAACCAGTTCCTTTCCAAGACAGTTGGGAGGGGTCAGATCAATGGTAGCTAGATACTTTGGCTGAAAGTCTTTACCTGAGACCAACAAAACTAACAATTTTCAATAAAATCCTCCTTTCCTAATCTTCAGACTAACATCAACTAAACTAAACAAGCCTTTGAATAACCAGTTCCTTTCTTGAACATCGATACTTCCTAAACATGTATTGTATCCGACTAACATCATTCAAACTAAAAAATCTATTAAATCTTACACCAATTTCTTTCCTAGACACTTGGGAAGGGTCAGATCAATGGTAGCTACTTAGTTTGGCTGAAAGTCTTTGCCTGAGACCAATTAAACTGATAATTTTCAGTCAAATCCCTTACTTCCTAAGTATGAATTGTATCTGACTAACATCATTCAAACAAAACAAGCAATTGAATCTTAAACCAGTTCTCTACGTAAACAGTTAGGAAGGGTAAGATCAATGGTAGCTAGTTGTTTTGACTGAAAGTTTTCTGAGACCAATAAAGCTAAAATTGTACCAATTATTAGTGAAAACCCTTACTTTCAAAGCATATATGTATTGTATCTGACAAACATCATTTAAACTAAACAAATGATTGAATCTTAAACCAGTTCCTTTCCAAGACAGTTGGGAAGGGTCAGACAAATGGTAGCTAGTTACCTTGACTTAAAATCTTTGCCAGAGACCAACAAAATTAACAATTTTTGAATAAAATCCTTCTTTCCTAATCTTCAGACTAACATCAACCAAACTAAACAAGCTCTTGAATAACCAGTTCCTTTCTTGAACTTCGATACTTCCTTAGCATGTATTGTATTTGACTAACATCATTCAAACTAAATAAGCCTTTGAATAACAAGTTCTTTTCCAAAACAGTTGGGAAGGGTCAGATCAATGGTAGCCAGTTACTTTGGCTGAAAGTCTTTGCCTGAGACCAAAAAAACTAACCATTTTCTATAAAATCCTTCTTTCCTAATCTTCAGACTAACATCAACCTAACTAAACTAGCCTTTGAATAACCAGTTCCTTTTTTGAACATTGATACTTCAAATAAGCCTTTGAATAACCAGCTCTTTTTCTAAACAGTTGGGAAGGGTCAGATAAATGGTAGCTAGTTACTTTGGGTTAAAGTCTTTGCTAGAGACCAACAAAACTAACAATTTTCAATAAAATCCTTCTTTCCTAATCTTCAGACTAACATCATTCAAACTAAACAAGCCTTTGAATAACAAGTTCTTTTTCTAAACAGTTGGGAAGGGTCAGATCAATGGTAGCTAGTGACTTTGGCTTAAAGTCTTTGCCAGAGACCAACAAATCTAACAATTTTCAATGAAATCCTTCTTTCCTAATCTTCAGACAAACATCAACCAAACTAAACAAGCATTTGAATAACAAGTTCCTTTCTTGAACATCAATACTTCCTAGGCATGTATTGTATTTGACTAACATCATTCAAACTAAACAAGCCTTTGAATAACCAGTTCTTTTTCTAAACAGTTGGGAAGGGTCAGATCAATGGTAGCTAGTGACTTTGGCAAAAAGTCTTTGCCAGAGACCAACAAATCTAACAATTTTCAATGAAATCCTTCTTTCCTAATCTTCAGACAAACATCAACCAAACTAAACAAGCATTTGAATAATAAGTTCCTTTCTTGAACATCAATACTTCCTAGGCATGTATTGTATTTGACTAACATCATTCAAACAAAACAAGCCTTTGAATAACCAGTACTTTTTCTAAACATTTGGGAAGGGTCAGATCAATTGTAGCTAGTTACTTTGGCTCAAAGTCTTTGCTAGAGACCAACAAAACTAACGATTTTCTATAAAATACTTCTTTCCTAATCTGTAGACTAACATCAAGCAAACTAAACAAGCCTTTGAATAACCAGTTCCTTTCTTGAACATCGATACTTCCTAAGCATGTATTGTATCTGACTAACATCATTCAAACTAAACAAGCCTTTGAATAACAGGTTCTTTTCCTAAACAGTTGGGAAGGGTCAGATCAATGGTAGCCAGTTACTTTGGCTGAAAGTCTTTGCCTGAGACCAACAAAACTAACAATTTTCATTAAAATCCTTCTTTCCTAATCTTCAGACTAACATCAACCGAACTAAACAAGCCTTTGAATAACAAGTTACTTTCTTGAACATAGATACTTCCTAAGCATGTATTGAATCTGACTTATATCATTCAAACTAAACAAGCCTTTGAATAACCAGTTCGTTTCCTAAACAGTTGGGAAAGGTCAGATCAATGGTAGCTACTTACATTGGCTTAAAGTCTTTGCCACGGACAAAAAAAATAACAATTTTTGAGAAATTCTTCTTTCCTAATCTTCAGACTAACATCAACCAAACTAAACTGGCCTTTGAATAACCAGTTTCTTGAACATCGATACTTCCTGAGCATGTATTGTATCTGACTAACATCATTCAAACTAAACAAGCCTTTGCATAACCAGTTCTTTTCCTAAACAGTTGGGAAGGGTCAGATCAATGGTAGTTAGTTACTTTGGCTCAAAGTCTTTGCTAGAGACCAACAAAACTAACGATTTTCTATAAAATACTTCTTTTCTAATCTGCAAACTAACATCAAGCAAACTAAACAAGCCTTTGAATAACCAGTTCCTTTATTGAACATCGATACTTCCTAAGGATTATTGTTTTTGACTAACATCATTCAAACTAAACTAGCCTTTGAATAACCAGCTCTTTTTCTTAACAGTTGGGAAGGGTCAGATAAATGGTAGCTAGTGACTTTGGCTTAAAGTCTTTGCTAGAGACTAACAAAACTAACAATTTTCAAGAAAATCCTTCTTTCCTAATCTTAAGGCTAAAATCAACAAAACTAAACAGGCCTTTGAATAACCAGTTCTTTTTCAAAACAGTTCGGAAGGGTAACATAAATGGTAGCTATTTACTTTGGCTTAAAGTCTTTACTAGAGACCAACAAAACTAACAATATTCAATAAAATCCTTCTTTCCTAATCTTCAGACTAACTTCATTCAAACTAAACAAGCCTTTGAATAACAAGTTCTTTTCCTAAACAGTTGGGAAGGGTCAGATCAATGGTAGCTAGTTAATTTGGCTTAAAGTCTTTGCTAGAGACCAACAAAACTAACAATTTTCAATAAAATCCTTCTTTCCTAATCAATGGTAGCTAGTTGCTTTGGCTCAAAGTCTCTGCTAGAGACCAACAAAACTACCAATATTAAATAAAATCGTTCTTTCCTAATCTGCAGACAAACATCAACCAAACTAAACAAGCCTTTGAATAACCAGTTCCTTTCTTCAACATCGATACTTCCTAAGCATGTATTGTATTTGATTAACATCATTCTAATTAAACAAGCCTTTGAATAACAGGTTCTTTTCCTAAACAGTTAGGAAGGGTCAGATCAATGGTAGACAGTTACTTTGGCTGAAAGTCTTTGCCTGAGACCAACAAAACTAACAATTTTCAATAAAATCCTTCTTTCCTAATCTTCAGACTAACATCAACAAAACTAAACAAGCCTTTGAATAACAAGTTCCTTTCTTGAACATCGATACTTCCTAGGCATGTATTGTATTTGACTAACACCATTCAAACTAAAAAAGCCTTTGAATATCCAGTTCTTTTTCTAAACAGTTGGGAAGAATCAGATCAAAGGTAGCTAGTTACTTCGGCATAAAATCATTGCTAGAGACAAACAAAACTAACAATATTTCAATAAAATCCTTCTTTCCTAATCTGCAGACAAACATCAACCAAACTAAACAAGCCTTTGTATAAGCAGTTACTTTTTTGAAGATACTTCCTAAGCATGTATTGTATCCGACTAACATCATTTAAACTAAACAAGCCTTTGAATAACAAGTTCTTTTCCTAAACAGTTGGGAAGGGTCAGATCAATGGTAGCTAGTTACTTTGGCTCAAAGTTTTTGCTAGAGACTAACAAAACTAACGATTTTCAATACAATCCTTCTTTCCTAATCTGCAGACTAACATCAAGCAAACTAAACAAGCCCTTGAATAACCAGTTCCTTTCTTGAACATCGATACTTCCTAAGGATTATTGTATTTGACTAACATCATTCAAACTAAACTAGCCTTTGAATAACCAGCTCTTTTTCTAAACAGTTGGAAAGGGTCAGATCAATGGTAGCTAGTGACTTTGGCTTAAAGTCTTTGCTAGAGACCAACGAAACTAACAATTTTCAATAAAATCCTTCTTTCCTAATCTTCAGGCTAACATCAACAAAACTAAAAAGGCCTTTGAATAACCAGTTCTTTTTCTAAACAGTTCGGAAGGGTCTGATAAATGGTAGCTAGTTACTTTGGCATAAAGTCTTTGCTAGAGACCAACAAAACTAACAATTTTCAATAAAATCCTTCTTTCCTAATCTTCAGACTAACATCATTCAAACTAAACAAGCCTTTGAATAACAAGTTCTTTTCCTAAACAGTTGGGAAGAATCAGATCAATGGTAGCTTGTTACTTTGGCTTAAAGTCTTTGCCAGAGACCAACAAAACTAACAATTTTAATTAAATCCTTCTTTCCTAATCTTCAGACAAACATCAACCAAACTAAACAAGCCTATGAATAACAAGTTCCTTTCTTGAACATCGATACTTCCTAGGCATGTATTGTATTTGACTAACATTATTCAAACTAAACAAGCCTTTGAATAACCAGTTCTTTTTCTAAACAGTTGGGAAAAGTCAGATCAATGGTAGCTAGTTACTTCGGCTTAAAGTCATTGCTAGAGACCAACACAATAACAATTTTTAATAAAATCCTTCTTTCCTAATCTTCAGACTAATATCAACCAAACTAAACAAGCCTTTGAATAACCAGTTCCTTTCTTGAACATTGATACTTCCTAAGCATGTATTGAATCCGACTAACATCATTTAAACTAAACAAGCCTTTGAATAACTAGTTCCTTTCTTGAACATCGATACTTACAAAGCATGTATTGTATCTGACTAACATCATTCAAACTAAACAAGCCTTTGCATAACCAATTCTTTTCCTAAACAGTTGGGAAGGGTCAGATCAATGGTAGCTAACTTCATTCAAACTAAAAAAACCTTTGAATAACAAGTTCTTTTCCTAAACAGTTGGGAAGGGTCAGATCAATGGTAGCTAGTTAATTTGGCTTAAAGTCTTTGCTAGAGACCAACAAAACTAACAATTTTCAATAAAATCCTTGTTTCCTAATCAATGGTAGCTAGTTGCTTTGGCTCAAAGTCTCTGCTAGAGACCAACAAAACTAACAATTTTCAATAAAATCCTTCTTTCCTAATCTGCAGACTAACATCAACCAAACTAAACAAACCTTTGAATAACCAGTTCCTTTCTTGAACATCGATACTTCCTAGGCATGTATTGTATGCGACTAACATCATTCAAACTAAAAAAGCCTTTGAATATCCAGTTCTTTTCTAAACAGTTGGAAAGGGTCAGATCAAAGGTAGCTAGTTACTTCGGCTTAAAGTCATTGCTAGAGACCAACAAAACTAACAATTTTCAATAAAATCCTTCTTTCCTAATCTTCAGACTAACATCAATCAAACTAAACAAGCCTTTGAATAACCTGTTCTTTTCATAAACAGTTGGGAATGGTCAGATCAATTGTAGCTAGTTACTTTGGCTAAAAGTCTTTGCTTTGAGACAAACAAAACTAAATATTTTCTATAAAATCCTTCTTTCCTAATCTGCAGACTAACATCAAGCAAACTAAACAAGCCTTTGAATAACCAGTTCCTTTCTTTAACATCGATACTTCCTAAGGATTATTGTATTTGACTAACATCATTCAAACTAAACTAGCCTTTGAATAACCAGCTCTTTTTCTAAACAGTTGGAAAGGGTCAGATAAATGGTAGCTAGTGACTTTGGCTTAAAGTCTTTGCTAGAGACCAACAAAACTAACAATTTTCAATAAAATCCTTCTTTCCTAATCTTCAGGCTAACATCAACGAAACTAAACAGGTCTTTGAATAACCAGTTCTTTTTCTAAACAGTTCGGAAGGGTCTGAGATATGGTAGCTAGTTACTTTGGCATAAAGTCTTTGCTAGAGAACAACAAAACTAACAATTTTCAATAAAATCCTTCTTTCCTAATCTTCAGACTAACATCATTCAAACTAAACAAGCCTTTGAATAACAAGTTCTTTTCCTAAACAGTTGGGAAGGGTCAGATCAATGGTAGCTAGTTACTTTGGCTTAAAGTCTTTGCTACGTAGAGACCAACAAAACTAACAATTTTCAATAAAATCATTCTTTCCTAATCAATGGTAGCTAGTTACTTTGGCTTAAAGTCTTTGCTAGAGACCAACAAAACTAACAATTTTCAATAAAATCCTTCTTTCCTAATCTTCAGACAAACATCAACCAAACTAAACAGGCCTATGAATAACAAGTTCCTTTCTTGAACATCGATACTTCCTAGGCATGTATTGCATTTGACTAACATCATTCAAACTAAACAAGCCTTTGAATAACCAGTTCTTTTACTAAACAGTTGGGAAGGGTTAGATCAATGGTAGCTAGTTACTTCGGCTTAAAGTCATTGCTAGAGACCGACAAAATAACAATTTTTAATAAAATCCTTCTTTCCTAATCTTCAGACTAATATCAACCAAACTAAACAAGCCTTTGAATAACCAGTTCCTTTCTTGAACATTGATACTTCCTAAGCATGTATTGAATCCGACTAACATCATTTAAACTAAACAAGCCTTTGATTAACCAGTTCCTTTCTTGAACATCGATACTTCCTAAGCATGTATTGTATCTGACTAACATCATTCAAACTAAACAAGCCTTTGCATAACCAATTCTTTTCCTAAACAGTTGAGAAGGGTCAGATCAAAGGTAGCTAACTTCATTCAAACTAAAAAAACCTTTGAATAACAAGTTCTTTTCCTAAACAGTTGGGAAGGGTCAGATCAATGGTAGCTAGTTAATTTGGCTTAAAGTCTTTGCTAGAGACCAACAAAATTAACAATTTTCAATAAAATCCTTCTTTCCTAATCAATGGTAGCTAGTTGCTTTGGCTCAAAGTCTCTGCTAGAGACCAACAAAACTAACAATTTTCAATAAAATCCTTCTTTCCTAATCTGCAGACTAACATCAACCAAACTAAACAAGCCTTTGAATAACCAGTTCCTTTCTTGAACATCGATACTTCCTAAGCATGTATTGTATTTGACTAACATCATTCAAAATAAAAAAGCCTTTGAATAACAGGTTCTTTTCCTAAACAGTTAGGATGGGTCAGATCAATGGTAGCTAGTTACTTTGGCTGAAAGTCTTTGCCTGAGACCAACAAAACTAACAATTTTCAATAAAATCCTTCTTTCCTAATCTTCAGACTAACATCAACCAAACTAAACAAGCCTTTGAATAACAAGTTCCTTTCTTGAACATCGATACTTCCTAGGCATGTATTGTATGCGACTAACATCATTCAAACTTAAAAAGCCTTTGAATATCCAGTTCTTTTTCTAAACAGTTGGAAAGGGTCAGATCAAAGGTAGCTAGTTACTTCGGCTTAAAGTCATTGCTAGAGACCAACAAAACTAACAATTTTCAATAAAATCCTTCTTTCCTAATCTTCAGACTAACATCAATCAAACTAAACAAGCCTTTGAATAACCAGTTCCTTTCTTGAACATCGATACTTCCTAAGCATGTATTGTATCCGACTAACATCACTTAAACTAAACAAGCCTTTGAATAACCTGTTCTTTTCCTAAACAGTTGGGAATGGTCAGATCAATTGTAGCTAGTTACTTTGGCTCGAAGTCTTTGCTTTGAGACAAACAAAACTAAATATTTTCTATAAAATCCTTCTTTCCTAATCTGCAGACTAACATCAAGCAAACTAAACAAGCCTTTGAATAACCAGTTCCTTTCTTGAACATCGATACTTCCTAAGGATTATTGTATTTGACTCACATCATTCAAACTAAACTAGCCTTTGAATAACCAGCTCTTTTTCTAAACAGTTGGAAAGGGTCTGATAAATGGTAGCTAGTGACTTTGGCTTAAAGTCTTTGCTAGAGACCAACAAAACTAACAATTTTCAATAAAATCCTTCTTTCCTAATCTTCAGGCTAACATCCACAAAACTAAACAGGTCTTTGAATAACCAGTTCTTTTTCTAAACAGTTCGGAAGGGTCTGAGATATGGTAGCTAGTTACTTTGGCATAAAGTCTTTGCTAGAGAACAAAAAAACTAACAATTTTCAATAAAATCCTTCTTTCCTAATCTTCAGACTAACATCATTCAAACTAAACAAGCCTTTGAATAACAAGTTCTTTTCCTAAACAGTTGGGAAGGGTCAGATCAATGGTAGCTAGTTACTTTGGCTTAAAGTCTATGCTAGAGACCAACAAAACTAACAATTTTCAATAAATTCATTCTTTCCTAATCAATGGTAGCTAGTTACTTTGGCTTAAAGTCTTTGCTAGAGACCAACAAAACTAACAATTTTCAATAAAATCCTTCTTTCCTAATCTGCAGACTAACATCAACCAAACTAAACAAGCCTTTGAATAACCAGTTCCTTTCTTGAACATCGATACTTCCTAAGCATGTATTGTATCCGACTAACATCATTTAAACTAAACAAGCCTTTGAATAACCAGTTCTTTTCCTAAACAGTTGGGAAGGGTCAGATAAATGGTAGCTAGTTACTTTGGCTCAAAGTCTTTGCTGGAGACTAACAAAACTAACGATTTTCTATAAAATCCTTCTTTCCTAATCTGCAGACAAACATCAAGCAAACTAAACAAGCCTTTGAATAACCAGTTCCTTTCTTGTACATCGATACTTTCTAGAGGATTATTGTATTTGACTAACATCATTCAAACTAAACTAGCCTTTGAATAACCAGCTCTTTTTCTAAACAGTTGGAAAGGGTCAGATAAATGGTAGCTAGTGACTTTGGCTTAAAGTCTTTGCTAGAGACCAACAAAACTAACAATTTTCAATAAAATCCATCTTTCCTAATCTTCAGGCTAACATCAACAAAACAAAACAGGCCTTTGAATAACCAGTTCTTTTTCTAAACAGTTCGGAAGGGTCTGATAAATGGTAGCTAGTTACTTTGGCATAAAGTCTTTGCTAGAGACCAACAAAACTAACAATTTTCAATAAAATCCTTCTTTCCTAATCTTCAGACTAACATCATTCAAACTAAACAAGCCTTTAAATAACAAGTTCTTTTCCTAAACAGTTGGGAAGGGTCAGATCAATGGTAGCTAGTTACTTTGGCTTAAAGTCTTTGCTAGAGACTAACAAAACTAACGATTTTCAATAAAATCATTCTTTCCTAATCAAAGGTAGCTAGTTACTTTGGCTTAAAGTATTTGCTAGAGACCAACAAAACTAACAATTTTCAATAAAATCCTTCTTTCCTAATCTGCCGACTAACATCAACCAAACTAAACAAGCCTTTGAATAACCAGTTCCTTTCATGAACATCGATACTTCCTAAGGATGTATTGTATTTGACTAACATCATTCAAACTAAACTAGCCTTTGAATAACCAGTTCGTTTCCTAACCAGTTGGGAAGGGTCAGATCAATGCTAGCTAGTTACTTTGGCTTAAAGTCTTTGCCAGAGACAAAAAAAATAACAATTTTTGAATAAAATTCTTCTTTCCTAATCTTCAGACTAACATCAACCAAACTAAACCGGCCTTTGAATAACCAGTTCTTTTCCTAAACAGTTGGGAAGGGTCAGATCAATGGTAGCTAGTTACTTTGGCTCAAAGTCTTTGCTAGAGACCAACAAAACTAACGATTTTCTATTAAATACTTCTTTTCTAATCTGCAAACTAACATCAAGCGAACTAAACAAGCCTTTTAATAACCAGTTCCTTTCTTGAACATCGATACTTCCTAAGGATTACTGTATTTGACTAACATCATTAAAACTAAACTAGCCTTTGAATAACCAGCACTTTTTCTAAACAGTTGGGAAGGGTCAGATAAATGGTAGTTAGTGACTTTGGCTTAAAGTCTTTGCTAGAGACCAACAAAACTAACAATTTTCAATAAAATCCTTCTTTCCTAATCTTAAGGCTAAAATCAACAAAACTAAACAGGCCTTTGAATAACCAGTTCTTTTTCTAAACAGTTCGGAAGGGTCTGATAAATGGTAGCTATTTACTTTGGCTTAAAGTCTTTGCTAGAGACCAACAAAACTAAAAACTTTCAATAAAATCCTTTTTTCCTAATTTTCAGACTAACTTCATTCAAACTAAACAAGCCTTTGAATAACAAGTTCTTTTCCTAAACAGTTTGGAAGGGTCAGATCAATGGTAGCTAGTTACTTTGGCTGAAAGTCTTTGCCTGAGACCAACAAAACTAACAATTTTCAATAAAATCCTTCTTTCCTAATCAATGGTAGCTAGTTGCTTTGGCTCAAAGTCTCTGCTAGAGACCAACAAAACTAACAATTTTCAACAAAATCGTTCTTTCCTAATCTGCAGACAAACATCAACCAAACTAAACAAGCCTTTGAATAACCAGTTCCTTTCTTCAACATCGATACTTCCTAAGCATGTATTGTATTTGACTAACATCATTCAAATTAAACAAGCCTTTGAATAACAGGTTCTTTTCCTAAACAGTTAGGAAGGGTCAGATCAATGGTAGCCAGTTACTTTGGCTTAAAGTCTTTGCCAGATAAAAAAAAATAACAATTTTTGAGTAAAATTCTTCTTTCCAAATCTTCAGACTAACATCAACCAAACTAAACCGGCCTTTGAATAACCAGTTCCTTTCTTGAACATCGATACTTCCTAAGGATGTATTGTATCTGACTAACATCATTCAAACTAAACAAGCCTTTGCATAACCACTTCTTTTCCTAAACAGTTGGGAAGGGTCAGATCAATGGTAGCTTGTTACTTTGGCTTAAAGTCTTTGCTAGAGACCAACAAAACTAACAATTTTAAATAAATCCTTCTTTCCTAATCTTCAGACTAACATCAACCAAACTAAACAAGCCTTTGAATAACAAGTTCCTTTCTTGAACATCAATACTTACTAGACATGTATTGTATCCGACTAACATCATTTAAACTAAACAAGCCTTTGAATAACCAGTTCTTTCCCTAAACAGTTGGGAAGGGTCAGATCAATGGTAGCTAGTTACTTTGGCATAAAGTCTTTGCTAGAGACCAACAAAACTAACGGTTTTCTATAAAATACTTCTTTCCTAATCTGCAGACTAACATCAAGCAAACTAAACAAGCCTTTGAATAACCAGTTCCTTTCTTGAACATCGATACTTCCAAAGCATGTATTGTATCTGACTAACATCATTCAAACTAAACAAGCCTTTGAATAACAGGTTCTTTTCCTAAACAGTTGGAAAGGGTCAGATCAATGGTAGCCAGTTACTTTGGCTGAAAGTCTTTGCCTGAGATGAACAAAACTAACAATTTTCAATAAAATCCTTCTTTCCTAATCTTCAGACTAACATCAACAAAAACTAAACAAGCCTTTGAATAACAAGTTCCTTTCTTGAACATCGATACTTCCTAAGCGTGTATTGTATCTGACTAACATCATTCAAACTAAACAAGCCTTTGAATAACCAGTTCTTTTTCTAAACAGTTGGGAAGGGTCAGATCAATGGTAGCTAGTGACTTTGGCTTAAAGTCTTTGCCAGAGACAAACAAATCTAACAATTTTCAATGAAATCTTTCTTTCCTAATCTTCAGACAAACATCAACCAAACTAAACAAGCATTTGAATAACAAGTTCCTTTCTTGAACATCGATACTTCCTAGGCATGTATTGTATTTGACTAACATCATTCAAACTAAACAAGAATTTGAATAACCAGTTCTTTTTCTAAACAGTTGCGAAGGGTCAGATCAATGGTAGCTAGTTACTTTGGCTCAAAGTCTTTGCTAGAGACCAACAAAACTAACGATTTTCTATAAAATACTTCTTTCCTAATCTGTAGACTAACATCAACAAAACTAAACAAGCCTTTGAATAACCAGTTCCATTCTTGAACATCGATACTTCCTAAGCATGTATTGTATCTGACTAACATCATTCAAACTTAACAAGCCTTTGAATAACAGGTTCTTTTCCTAAACAGTTGGGAAGGGTCAGATCAATGGTAGCCAGTTACTTTGGCTGAAAGTCTTTGCCTGAGACCAACAAAACTAACAATTTTCAATAAAATCCTTCTTTCCTAATCTTCAGACTAACATCAACCGAACTAAACAAGCCTTTGAATAACAAGTTCCTATCTTGAACATAGATACTTCCTCAGCATGAATTGTATCTGACTAACATCATTCAAACTAAACAAGCCTTTGAATAACCAGTTCGTTTCCTAAACAGTTGGGAAAGGTCAGATCAATGGTAGCTACTTACATTGGCTTAAAGTCTTTGCCAGAGACAAAAAAAATAACAATTTTTGAGTAAAATTCTTCTTTCCTAATCTTCAGACTAACATCAACCAAACTAAACCGGCCTTTGAATAACCAGTTCCTTTCTTGAACATCGATACTTCCTAAGCATGTATTGTATCTGACTAACATCATTAAAACTAAGCAAGCCTTTGCATAACCAGTTCTTTTCCTAAACAGTTGGAAAGGGTCAGATCAATGGTAGCTTGTTACTTTGGCTTAAAGTCTTTGCTAGAGACCAACAAAACTAACAATTTTAAATAAATCCTTCTTTCCTAATCTTCAGAATAACATCATTCAAACTAAACAAGCCTTTGAATAACCAGTTCTTTTCCAAAACAGTTGGGAAGGGTCTCATCAATGGTAGCTAGTTACTTCGGCTCAAAGTCTTTGCTATAGACCAACAAAACTAACGATTTTCTATAAAATACTTCTTTCCTAATCAGCAGACTTACATCAACATAAAATAAACAAGCCTTTGAATAACAAGTTCCTCTCTTGAACATCGATACTTCCTAAGGATGTATTGTATTTGACTAACATCATTCAAACTAAACTAGCCTTTGAATAACCAGTTCGTTTCCTAAAAAGTTGGGAAGGGTCAGATCAATGATCAATGGTAGCTAGTTACTTTGGCTTAAAGTCTTTGCCAGAGACAAAAAAAATTACAATTTTTGAGTAAAATTCTTCTTTCCTAATCTTCAGACTAACATCAACCAAACTAAACCGGCCTTTGAATAACCAGTTCCTTTCTTGAACATCGATACTCCCTAAGCATGTATTGTATCTGACTAATATCATTCAACCAAAACAAGCCTTTGAATAACCAGTTCTTATTCTAAACAGTTAGGAAGGGTCAGATCAATGGTAGCCATTTACTTAGGATGAAAGTCTTTGCCTGAGATGAACAAAACTAACAATTTTCAATAAAATCCTTCTTTCCTAATCAATGGTAGCTAGTTGCTTTGGCTCAAAGTCTCTGCCAGAGACCAACAAAACTAAAAATTTTCAATAAATGCTTCTTTCCTAATCTTCAGACAAACATCAACCAAACTAAACAAGCCTTTGAATAACAAGTTCCTTTCTTTAACATTGATACTTCCTAAGGATGTATTGTATTTGACTAACATCATTCAAACTAAACTAGCCTTTGAATAACCAGTTCGTTTCCTAAACATTTGGGAAGGGTCAGATCAATGGTAGCTAGTTACTTTGGCTTAAAGTCTTTGCCAGAGACAAAAAAAAAACAATTTTTGAGTAAAATTCTTCTTTCCTAATCTTCAGACTAACATAAACCAAACTAAACCGGCCTTTGAATAACAAGTTCCTTTCTTGAACATCGATACTTCCTAGGCTTGTATTGTATCCGACTAACATCATTTAAACTAAACAAGCCTTTGAAAAACCAGTTCTTTTCCTAAACAGTTGGGAAGGGTCAGATCAATGGTAGCTAGTTACTTTGGCTCAAAGTCTTTGCTAGAGACCAACAAAACTAACGATTTTCTATAAAATACTTCTTTTCTAATCTGCAAACAAACATCAAGCAAACTAAACAAGCCTTTGAATAACCAGTTCCTTTCTTGAACATCGATACTTCCTAAGGATTATTGTATTTGACTAACATCATTCAAACTAAACTAGCCTTTGAATAACCAGCTCTTTTTCTAAACAGTTGGGAAGGGTCAGATAAATGGTAGCTAGTGACTTTGGCTTAAAGTCTTTGCTAGAGACCAACAAAACTAACAATTTTCAAGAAAATCCTTTTTTCCTAATCTTAAGGCTAAAATCAAAAAAACTAAACAGGCCTCTGAATAACCAGTTCTTTTTCTAAACAGTTCGGAAGGGTCTGATAAATGGTAGCTATTTACTTTGGCTTAAAGTCTTTACTAGAGACCAACAAAACTAACAATTTTCAATAAAATCCTTCTTTCCTAATCTTCAGACTAACTTCATTCAAACTAAACAAGCCTTTGAATAACAAGTTCTTTTCCTAAACAGTTGGGAAGGGTCTGATCAATGGTAGCTAGTTAATTTGGCTTAAAGTCTTTGCTAGAGACCAACAAAACTAACCATTTTCAATAAAATCCTTCTTTCCTAATCAATGGTAACTAGTTTCTTTGGCTCAAAGTCTCAGCTAGAGACCAACAAAACTAACAATTTTCAATAAAATCCTTCTTTCCTAATCTGCAGACTAACATCAACAAAACTAAACAAGCCTTTAAATAACCTGTTCCTTTCTTGAACATCGATACTTCCTAAGCATGTATTGTATTTGACTAACATCATTCAAACTAAACAAGCCTTTGAATAACAGGTTCTTTTCCTAAACCGTTAGGAAGGGTCAGATCAATGGTAGCCAGTTACTTTGGCTGAAAGTCTTTGCCTGAGACCAACAAAACTAACAATTTTCAATAAAATCCTTCTTTCCTTATCTTCAGACTAACATCAACAAAACTAAACAAGCCTTTGAATAACAAGTTCCTTTCTTGACCATCGATACTTCCTAGGCATGCATTGTATTTGACTAACATCATTAAAACTAAACAAGCCTTTGCATAACCAATTCTTTTCCTAAACAGTTGGGAAGGGTCAGATCAATGGTAGCTTGTTACTTTGGCTTAAAGTCTTTGCCAGAGACCAACAAAACTAAAAATTTTCAATAAATGCTTCTTTCCTAATCTTCAGACAAACATCAACAAAACTAAACAAGCCTTTGAATAACAAGTTCCTTTCTTGAACATCGATACTTCCTAGGCATGTATTGTATCCGACTAACATCATTTAAACTAAACAAGCCTTTGAATAACCAGTTCTTTTCCTAAACAGTTGGGAAGGGTCAGATCAATGGTAGCTAGTTACTTTGGCTCAAAGTCTTTGCTAGAGACCAACAAAACTAACGATTTTCTATAAAATACTTCTTTTCTAATCTGCAAACTAACATCAAGCAAACTAAACAAGCCTTTGAATAACCAGTTCCTTTCTTGAACATCGATACTTACCAAGGATTATTGTATTTGACTAACATCATTCAAACTAAACTAGCCTTTGAATAACCAGCTCTTTTTCTAAACAGTTGGGAAGGGTCAGATAAATGGTAGCTAGTGACTTTGGCTTAAAGTCTTTGCTAGAGACCAACGAAACTAACAATTTTCAAGAAAATCCTTTTTTCCTAATCTTAAGGCTAAAATCAACAAAACTAAACAGGCCTTTCAATAACCAGTTCTTTTTCTAAACATTTGGAAAGGGTCAGATCAATGGTAGCTAGTTACTTTGGCTCAAAGTCTTTGCTAGAGACCAACAAAACTAAAAATTTTCAATAAAATCCTTCTTTCCTAATCTTCAGACTAACTTCATTAAAACTGAAAAAGCCTTTGAATAACAAGTTCTTTTACTAAACAGTTGGGAAGGGTCAGATCAATGGTAGCTAGTTAATTTGGCTTAAAGTCTTTGCTAGAGACCAACAAAGCTAACAATTTTCAATAAAATCCTTCTTTCCTAATCAATGGTAGCTAGTTGCTTTGGCTCAAAGTCTCTGCTAGAGACAAACAAAACTAACAATTTTCAATAAAATCCTTCTTTCCTAATCTGCAGACTAACATCAACCAAACTAAACAAGCCTTTGAATAACCAGTTCCTTTCTTGAACATCGATACTTCCTAAGCATGTATTGTATTTGACTAACATCATTCTAACTAAACAAGCCTTTGAATAACAGGTTCTTTTCCTAAACAGTTGGGAAGGGTCAGATCAATGGTAGCTAGTTACTTTGGCTGAAAGTCTTTGCCTGAGACCAACAAAACTAACAATTTTCAATAAAATCCTTCTTTCCTAATCTTCAGACTAACATCAACAAAACTAAACAAGCCTTTGAATAACAAGTTCCTTTCTTGACCATCGATACTTCCTAGGCATGTATTGTATTTGACTAACATCATTCAAACTAAACAAGCCTTTGAATATCCAGTTCTTTTTCTAAACAGTTGGGAAGGGTCAGAACAATGGTAGCTAGTTACTTCGGCTTAAAGTCATTGCTAGAGACTAACAAAACTAACAATTTTAAATAAAATCCTTCTTTCCTATTCTTCAGACTAACATCAACCAAACTAAACAAGCCTTTGAATAACCAGTTCCTTTCTTGAACATCGATACTTCCTAAGCATGTATTGTATCCGACTAACATCATTTAAACTAAACAAGCCTTTGAATAACCAGTTCTTTTCCTAAACAGTTGGGAAGGGTCAGATCAATATTAGCTAGTTACTTTGGCTCAAAGTCTTTGCTAGAGACCAACAAAACTAACGATTTTCAATAAAATACCTCTTTTCTAATCTGCAAACTAACATCAAGAAAACTAAACAAGCCTTTGAATAACCAGTTCCTTTCTTGAACATCGATACTTCCTAAGGATTATTGTATTTGACTAACATCATTCAAACTAAACTAGCCTTTGAATAACAAGCTTTTTTTCTAAACAGTTGGGAAGGGTCAGATCAATGGTAGCTAGTTACTTTGGCTGAAAGTCTTTGCCTGAGACCAACAAATCTAACAATTTTCAATAAAATCCTTCTTTCCTAATCTTCAGACTAACATCAACAAAACTAAACAAGCCTTTGAATAACAAGTTCCTTTCTTGACCATCGATACTTCCTAGGCATGTATTGTATTTGACTAACATCATTCAAACTAAACAAGCCTTTGAATATCCAGTTCTTTTTCTAAACAGTTGGGAAGGGTCAGAACAATGGTAGCTAGTTACTTCGGCTTAAAGTCATTGCTAGAGACTAACAAAACTAACAATTTTAAATAAAATCCTTCTTTCCTATTCTTCAGACTAACATCAACCAAACTAAACAAGCCTTTGAATAACCAGTTCCTTTCTTGAACATCGATACTTCCTAAGCATGTATTGTATCCGACTAACATCATTTAAACTAAACAAGCCTTTGAATAACCAGTTCTTTTCCTAAACAGTTGGGAAGGGTCAGATCAATATTAGCTAGTTACTTTGGCTCAAAGTCTTTGCTAGAGACCAACAAAACTAACGATTTTCAATAAAATACCTCTTTTCTAATCTGCAAACTAACATCAAGAAAACTAAACAAGCCTTTGAATAACCAGTTCCTTTCTTGAACATCGATACTTCCTAAGGATTATTGTATTTGACTAACATCATTCAAACTAAACTAGCCTTTGAATAACAAGCTTTTTTTCTAAACAGTTGGGAAGGGTCAGATCAATGGTAGCTAGTTACTTTGGCTCAAAGTCTTTGCTAGAGACCAACAAAGCTAACAATTTTCAATAAAATCCTTCTTTCCTAATCAATGGTAGCTAGTTGCTTTGGCTCAAAGTCTCTGCTAGAGACCAACAAAACTAACAATTTTCAATAAAATCCTTCTTTCCTAATCTGCAGACTAACATCAACCAAACTAAACAAGCCTTTGAATAACCAGTTCCTTTCTTGAACATCGATACTTCCTAAGCATGTATTGTATCCGACTAACATCATTTAAACTAAACAAGCCTTTGAATAACCAGTTCTGTTCCTAAACAGTTGGGAAGGGTCAGATCAATGGTAGCTAGTTACTTTGGCTCAAAGTTTTTGCTAGAGACTAACAAAACTAATGATTTTCTATAAAATCCTTCTTTCCTAATCTGCAGACTAACATCAAGCAAACTAAAAAAGCCTTTGAATAACCAGTTCCTTTCTTGAACATCGATACTTCCTAAGGATTATTGTATTTGACTAACATCATTCAAACTAAACTAGCCTTTGAATAACCAGCTCTTTTTCTAAACAGTTGGAAAAGGTCAGATCAATGGTAGCTAGTGGCTTTGGCTTAAAGCCTTTGCTAGAGACCAACAAAACTAACAATTTTCAATAAAATCCTTCTTTCCTCATTCAAACTAAACAAGCCTTTGAATAACAAGTTCTTTTCCTAAACAGTTGGGAAGGGTCAGATAAATGGTAGCTAGTTACTTTGGCTTAAAGTCTTTGCTAGAGACCAACAAAACTAACGATTTTCCATAAAATCCTTCTTTCCTAATCTGCAGACTAACATCAACCAAACTAAACAAGCCTTTGAATAACCAGTTACTTTCTTGAACATCGATACTTCTTAAGCATGTATTGTATTTGACTAACATCATTCAAACTAAACAAGCCTTTGAATAACAGGTTCTTTTCCTAAACAGTTGGGAAGGGTCAGATCAATGGTAGCCAGTTACTTTGGCTGAAAGTCTTTGCCTGAGACCAACAAAACTAACAATTTTCAATAAAATCCTTCTTTCCTAATCTTCAGACTAACATCAACAAAACTAAACAAGCCTTTGAATAACAAGTTCCTTTCTTGACCATCGATACTTCCTAAGCATGTATTGCATACGACTAACATCATTCAAACTAAACAAGCCTTTGAATAACCAGTTCTTTTTCTAAACAGTTGGGAAGGGTCAGAACAATGGTAGCTAGTTACTTCGGCTTAAAGTTATTGCTAGAGACCAACAAAACTAACAATTTTCAATAAAATCCTTCTTTCCTAATCTTCAGTCTAACATCAACCAAACTAAACAAGCCTTTGAATAACCAGTTCCTTTCTTGAACATCGATACTTCCTAAGCATGTATTGTATCCGACTAACATCATTTAAACTAAACAAGCCTTTGAATAACCAGTTCTGTTCCTAAACAGTTGGGAAGGGTCAGATCAATGGTAGTTAGTTACTTTGGCTCAAAGTTTTTGCTAAACTAAAAAAACCCTTTGAATAACAAGTTCCTTTCTTGAACATCGATACTTCCAAAGGATTATTGTATTTGACTAACATCATTCAAACTAAACTAGCCTTTGAATAACCAGCTCTTTTTCTAAACAGTTGGAAAGGGTCAGATCAATGGTAGCTAGTGACTTTGGCTTAAAGTCTTTGCTATAGACCAACAAAACTAACAATTTTCAATAAAATCATTCTTTCCTAATCAATGGTTGCTAGTTACTTTGGCTTAAAGTCTTTGCTAGAGACCAACAAAACTAACAATTTTCAATAAAATCCTTCTTTCCTAATATTCAGGCTAACATCAACAAAACTAAACAGGCCTTTGAATAACCAGTTCTTTTTCTGAACAGTTCGGAAGGGTCTGATAAATGGTAGCTAGTTACTTTGGCATAAAGTCTTTGCTAGAGACCAACAAAACTAACAATTTTCAATAAAATCCTTCTTTCCTAATTTTCAGACTAACATCATTCAAACTAAACAAGCCTTTGAATAACAAGTTCTTTTCCTAAACAGTTGGGAAGAGTCAGATCAATGGTAGCTAGTTACTTTGGCTTAAAGTCTTTGCTAGAGACCAACAAAACTAACAATTTTCAATAAAATCATTCTTTCCTAATCAATGGTTGCTAGTTACTTTGGCTTAAAGTCTTTGCTAGAGACCAACAAAACTAACAATTTTCAATAAAATCCTTCTTTCCTAATATTCAGGCTAACATCAACAAAACTAAACAGGCCTTTGAATAACCAGTTCTTTTTCTGAACAGTTCGGAAGGGTCTGATAAATGGTAGCTAGTTACTTTGGCATAAAGTCTTTGCTAGAGACCAACAAAACTAACAATTTTCAATAAAATCCTTCTTTCCTAATTTTCAGACTAACATCATTCAAACTAAACAAGCCTTTGAATAACAAGTTCTTTTCCTAAACAGTTGGGAAGAGTCAGATCAATGGTAGCTAGTTACTTTGGCTTAAAGTCTTTGCTAGAGACCAACAAAACTAACAATTTTAAATAAATCCTTCTTTCCTAATCTTCAGACTAACATCAACCAAACTAAAAAAGCCTTTGAATAACCAGTTCCTTTCTTGAACATCGATACTTCCTAGGCATGTATTGTATCTGACTAACATCATTTAAACTAAACAAGCCTTTGAATAACCAGTTCTTTTCCTAAAAAGTTGGGAAGGGTCAGATCAATGGTAGCTTGTTACTTTGGCTTAAAGTCTTTGCTCGAGACCAACAAAACTAACAATTTTAAATAAATCCTTCTTTCCTAATCTGCAGACTAACATCAAGCAAACTAAACAAGCCTTTGAATAACCAGTTCCTTTCTTGAACATCGATACTTCCTAAGGTTTTATTGTATTTGACTAATATCATTCAAACTAAACTAGCCTTTGAATAAACAGCTCTTTTTATAAACAGTTGGAAAGGGTCAGATAAATGGTAGCTAGTGACTTTGGCTTAAAGTCTTTGCTAGAGACCAACAAAACAAACAATTTTCAATAAAATCCTTCTTTCCTAATCTTCAGGCTAACATCAACAAAACTAAACAGGCCTTTGAATAACCAGTTCATTTTCTGAACAGTTCGGAAGGGTCTGATAAATGGTAGCTAGTTACTTTGGCATAAAGTCTTTGCTAGAGACAAACAAAACTAGCAATTTTCAATAAAATCCTTCTTTCCTAATCTTCAGACTAACATCATTCAAACTAAACAAGCCTTTGAATAACAAGTTCTTTTCCTAAACAGTTGGTAAGAGTCAGATCAATGGTAGCTAGTTACTTTGTCTTAAAGTCTTTGCTAGAGACTAAGAAAACTAACAATTTTCAATAAAATCATTCTTTCCTAATCAATGGTAGCTAGTTACTTTGGCTTAAAGTCTTTGCTAGAGACAGACAAAACTAACAATTTTCAAAAAAATCCTTCTTTCCTAATCTGCAGACTAACATCAACCAAACTAAACAAGCCTTTGAATAACCAGTTCCTTTCTTGAACATCGATACTTCCTAAGGATGTATTGTAATTGACTAACATCATTCAAACTAAACTAGCCTTTGAATAACCAGTTCGTTTCCTAACCAGTTGGGAAGGGTTAGATCAATGGTAGCTAGTTACTTTGGCTTAAAGTCTTTGCTAGAGACCAACAAAACTAACAATTTTCAATAAAATCCTTCTTTCCTAATCTTCAGGCTAACATCAACAAAACTAAACAGGCCTTTGAATAACCAGTTCTTTTTCTGAACAGTTCGGAAGGGTCTGATAAATGGTAGCTAGTTACTTTGGCATAAAGTCTTTGCTAGAGACCAACAAAACTAACAATTTTCAATAAAATCCTTCTTTCCTAATCTTCAGACTAACATCATTCAAACTAAACAAGCCTTTGAATAACAAGTTCTTTTCCTAAACAGTTGGGAAGAGTCAGATCAATGGTAGCTAGTTACTTTGGCTTAAAGTCTTTGCTAGAGACCAACAAAACTAACAATTTTAAATAAATCCTTCTTTCTTAATCTTCAGACTAACATCAACCAAACTAAAAAAGCCTTTGAATAACCAGTTCCTTTCTTGAACATCGATACTTCCTAGGCATGTATTGTATCTGACTAACATCATTTAAACTAAAAAAGCCTTTGAATAATCAGTTCTTTTCCTAAACAGTTGGGAAGGGTCAGATCAATGGTACGTAGCTAGTTACTTTGGCTCAAAGTTTTTGCTAGAGACTAAATAAACTAATGATTTTCTATAAAATCCTTCTTTCCTAGTCTGCAGACTAACATCAAGCAAACTAAACAAGCCTTTGAATAACCAGTTTTTTTCTTGAACATCGATACTCCCTAAGGTTTTATTGTATTTGACTAACATCATTCAAACTAAACTAGCCTTTGAATAACCAGTTCCTTTCTTGAACATCGATACTTCCTAAGCATGTATTGTATCTGACTAACATCATTCAAACTAAACAAGCCTTTGAATAACAAGTTCTTTTCCTAAACCGTTGGGAAGGGTCTGATCAATGGTTGCTAGTTACTTTGGCTCAAAGTCTTTGCTAGAGACCAACAAAACATACAATTTTCAATAAAATCCTCCAAGCTCTAAAATAGCCTTTGAATAACCAGTTCCTTTCTTGAACATTGATACTTCCTAAGCATGTATTGTATCTGACTAATATCATTCAATCAAAACAAGCCTTTGAATAACCAGTTCTTTTCCAAAACAGTTGCGAAGGGTCAGATCAATGGTAGCCAGTTACTTTGGCTGCAAGTCTTTCCCTGAGACCAACAAAACTAACAATTTTCAATAAAATCCTTCTTTCCTAATCTTCAGACTAACATCATTCAAACTAAACAAGCCTTTGAATAACAAGTTCTTTTCCTAAACAGTTAGGAAGAGTCAGATCAATGGTAGCTAGTTACTTTTGCTGAAAGTCTTTGCCTGAGACCAACAAAACTAACAATTTTCAATAAAATTCTTCTTTCCTAATCTTCAAACTAAACAATTTTCCATAAAATCCTTCTTTCCTAATCTTCAGACTAACATCAACCAAACTAAACAAGCCTTTGAATAACCAGTTCCTTTCTTGAACATTGATACTTCCTAAGCATGTATTGTATCTGACTAATATCATTCAATCAAAACAAGCCTTTGAATAACCAGTTCTTTTCCAAAACAGTTGCGAAGGGTCAGATCAATGGTAGCCAGTTACTTTGGCTGCAAGTCTTTGCCTGAGACCAACAAAACTAACAATTTTCAATAAAATCCTTCTTTCCTAATCTTCAGACTAACATCATTCAAACTAAACAAGCCTTTGAATAACAAGTTCTTTTCCTAAACAGTTAGGAAGAGTCAGATCAATGGTAGCTAGTTACTTTTGCTGAAAGTCTTTGCCTGAGACCAACAAAACTAACAATTTTCAATAAAATTCTTCTTTCCTAATCTTCAAACTAAACAATTTTCCATAAAATCCTTCTTTCCTAATCTTCAGACTAACATCAACCAAACTAAACAAGCCTTTGAATAACCAGTTCCTTTCTTGAACATCGATACTTCCTAAGCGTGTATTGTATCTGACAAATATCATTCAAACTAAACAAGCCTTTGAATAACCAGTTCCTTTCTTGAACATCGATACTTCCTAAGCATGTATTGTATCTGACTAACATCATTCAAACTAAACAAGCCTTTGAATAACAAGTTCTTTTCCTAAACAGTTGGGAAGGGTCAGATCAATGGTAGCTAGTTACTTTGGCTCAAAGTCTTTGCTAGAGACCAACAAAACTAACAATTTTCAATAAAATCCTCCTTTCCTAATCTGCAGACTAACATCAACCAAACTAAACAAGCCTTTGAATAACCAGTTCCTTTCTTGAACATTGATACTTCCTAAGCATGTATTGTATCTGACTAATATCATTCAAACAAAACAAGCCTTTGAATAACCAGCACTTATCCTAAATAGTTCGGAAAGGTCAGATCAATGGTAGCTAGTAACTTTGGCTTAATTAAAGTCATTGCAAGAGACCAACAAAACTAACAATTTTCAATAAAATCCTTCTTTCCTAATCTTCAGGCTAACATCAACAAAACTAAACAGGCCTTTGAATAACAAGTTCTTTTTCTAAACAGTTGGGAAGGGTCAGATAAATGGTAGCTAGTTACTTTGGCTTAAAGTCTTTGCTAGAGACCAACAAAACTAACAATTTTCAATAAAATCCTTCTTTCCTAATCTTCAGACTAACATCATTCAAACTAAACAAGCCTTTGAATAACCAGTTCTTTTCTTAAACAGTTAGGAAGGGTCAGATCAATGGTAGCTAGTTACTTTTGCTGAAAGTCTTTGCCTGAGACCAACAAAACTAACAATTTTCTATAAAATCCTTCTTTCCTAATCTTCAGACTAACATCAACCACACTAAACAAGCCTTTGAATAACCAGTTCCTTTCTTGAACATCGACACTTCCTAAACATGTATTGTATCCGACTAACATCATTAAAACTAATCAAGCCTTTGAATAACCAGTTCTTTTCCTAAACAGTTGGGAAGGGTCAGATCAATGGTAGCCAGTTACTTCGGCTGAAAGTCTTTGCCTGAGACCAACAAAACTAACAATTTTCAATAAAATCCTTCTTTCCTAATCTTCAGACTAACATCATTCAAACTAAACAAGCCTTTGAATAACAAGTTCTTTTCCTAAACAGTTAGGAAGGGTCAGATCAAAGGTAGCTAGTTACTTTTGCTGAAAGTCTTTGCCTGAGACCAACAAAACTAACAATTTTCAATAAAATTCTTCTTTCCTAATCTTCAAACTAAACAATTTTCAATAAAATCCTTCTTTCCTAATCTTCAGACTAACATCAACCAAACTAAACAAGCCTTTGAATAACCAGTTCCTTTCTTGAACATCGATACTTCCTAAGCGTGTATTGTATCTGACAAACATCATTCAAACTAAACAGGCCTTTGAATAACCAGTTCATTTTCTAAACAGTTGGGAGGGGTCAGATAAATGGTAGGTGGTTACTTTGGCTTAAAGTCTTTGCTAGAGACCAACAAAACTAACAATTTTCAATAAAATCCTTCTTTCCTAATCTTCAGACTATCATCATTCAAACTAAACAAGCCTTTGAATAACCAGTTCTTTTCCTAAACAGTTAGGAAGGGTCAGATCAATGGTAGCTAGTTACTTTGGCTGAAAGTCTTTGCCTGAGACCAACAAAACTAACAATTTTCAATAAAATCCTTCTTTCCTAATCTTCAGACTAACATCATTCAAACTAAACAAGCCTTTGAATAACCAGTTCTTTTCCTAAACAGTTAGGAAGGGTCAGATGAATGGTAGCTAGTTACTTAGGCTGAAAGTCTTTGCCTGAGACCAACAAAACTAACAATTTTCAATAAAATCCTTCTTTCCTAATCTTCAGACTAACATCAACCAAACTAAACAAGCCTTTGAATAACCAATTTTTGAGTAAAATTCTTCTTTCCAAATCTTCAGACTAACATCAACCAAACTAAACCGGCCTTTGAATAACCAGTTCCTTTCTTGAACATCGATACTTCCTAAGGATGTATTGTATCTGACTAACATCATTCAAACTAAACAAGCCTTTGCATAACCACTTCTTTTCCTAAACAGTTGGGAAGGGTCAGATCAATGGTAGCTTGTTACTTTGGCTTAAAGTCTTTGCTAGAGACCAACAAAACTAACAATTTTAAATAAATCCTTCTTTCCTAATCTTCAGACTAACATCAACCAAACTAAACAAGCCTTTGAATAACAAGTTCCTTTCTTGAACATCAATACTTACTAGACATGTATTGTATCCGACTAACATCATTTAAACTAAACAAGCCTTTGAATAACCAGTTCTTTCCCTAAACAGTTGGGAAGGGTCAGATCAATGGTAGCTAGTTACTTTGGCATAAAGTCTTTGCTAGAGACCAACAAAACTAACGGTTTTCTATAAAATACTTCTTTCCTAATCTGCAGACTAACATCAAGCAAACTAAACAAGCCTTTGAATAACCAGTTCCTTTCTTGAACATCGATACTTCCAAAGCATGTATTGTATCTGACTAACATCATTCAAACTAAACAAGCCTTTGAATAACAGGTTCTTTTCCTAAACAGTTGGAAAGGGTCAGATCAATGGTAGCCAGTTACTTTGGCTGAAAGTCTTTGCCTGAGATGAACAAAACTAACAATTTTCAATAAAATCCTTCTTTCCTAATCTTCAGACTAACATCAACAAAAACTAAACAAGCCTTTGAATAACAAGTTCCTTTCTTGAACATCGATACTTCCTAAGCGTGTATTGTATCTGACTAACATCATTCAAACTAAACAAGCCTTTGAATAACCAGTTCTTTTTCTAAACAGTTGGGAAGGGTCAGATCAATGGTAGCTAGTGACTTTGGCTTAAAGTCTTTGCCAGAGACAAACAAATCTAACAATTTTCAATGAAATCTTTCTTTCCTAATCTTCAGACAAACATCAACCAAACTAAACAAGCATTTGAATAACAAGTTCCTTTCTTGAACATCGATACTTCCTAGGCATGTATTGTATTTGACTAACATCATTCAAACTAAACAAGAATTTGAATAACCAGTTCTTTTTCTAAACAGTTGCGAAGGGTCAGATCAATGGTAGCTAGTTACTTTGGCTCAAAGTCTTTGCTAGAGACCAACAAAACTAACGATTTTCTATAAAATACTTCTTTCCTAATCTGTAGACTAACATCAACAAAACTAAACAAGCCTTTGAATAACCAGTTCCATTCTTGAACATCGATACTTCCTAAGCATGTATTGTATCTGACTAACATCATTCAAACTTAACAAGCCTTTGAATAACAGGTTCTTTTCCTAAACAGTTGGGAAGGGTCAGATCAATGGTAGCCAGTTACTTTGGCTGAAAGTCTTTGCCTGAGACCAACAAAACTAACAATTTTCAATAAAATCCTTCTTTCCTAATCTTCAGACTAACATCAACCGAACTAAACAAGCCTTTGAATAACAAGTTCCTATCTTGAACATAGATACTTCCTCAGCATGAATTGTATCTGACTAACATCATTCAAACTAAACAAGCCTTTGAATAACCAGTTCGTTTCCTAAACAGTTGGGAAAGGTCAGATCAATGGTAGCTACTTACATTGGCTTAAAGTCTTTGCCAGAGACAAAAAAAATAACAATTTTTGAGTAAAATTCTTCTTTCCTAATCTTCAGACTAACATCAACCAAACTAAACCGGCCTTTGAATAACCAGTTCCTTTCTTGAACATCGATACTTCCTAAGCATGTATTGTATCTGACTAACATCATTAAAACTAAGCAAGCCTTTGCATAACCAGTTCTTTTCCTAAACAGTTGGAAAGGGTCAGATCAATGGTAGCTTGTTACTTTGGCTTAAAGTCTTTGCTAGAGACCAACAAAACTAACAATTTTAAATAAATCCTTCTTTCCTAATCTTCAGAATAACATCATTCAAACTAAACAAGCCTTTGAATAACCAGTTCTTTTCCAAAACAGTTGGGAAGGGTCTCATCAATGGTAGCTAGTTACTTCGGCTCAAAGTCTTTGCTATAGACCAACAAAACTAACGATTTTCTATAAAATACTTCTTTCCTAATCAGCAGACTTACATCAACATAAAATAAACAAGCCTTTGAATAACAAGTTCCTCTCTTGAACATCGATACTTCCTAAGGATGTATTGTATTTGACTAACATCATTCAAACTAAACTAGCCTTTGAATAACCAGTTCGTTTCCTAAAAAGTTGGGAAGGGTCAGATCAATGATCAATGGTAGCTAGTTACTTTGGCTTAAAGTCTTTGCCAGAGACAAAAAAAATTACAATTTTTGAGTAAAATTCTTCTTTCCTAATCTTCAGACTAACATCAACCAAACTAAACCGGCCTTTGAATAACCAGTTCCTTTCTTGAACATCGATACTCCCTAAGCATGTATTGTATCTGACTAATATCATTCAACCAAAACAAGCCTTTGAATAACCAGTTCTTATTCTAAACAGTTAGGAAGGGTCAGATCTATGGTAGCCATTTACTTAGGATGAAAGTCTTTGCCTGAGATGAACAAAACTTACAATTTTCAATAAAATCCGTCTTTTCAAATCTTCAGACTAACAACAACCAAACTAAACAAGCCTTTGAATAACAAGTTCCTTTCTTTAACATTGATACTTCCTAAGGATGTATTGTATTTGACTAACATCATTCAAACTAAACTAGCCTTTGAATAACCAGTTCGTTTCCTAAACATTTGGGAAGGGTCAGATCAATGGTAGCTAGTTACTTTGGCTTAAAGTCTTTGCCAGAGACAAAAAAAAAACAATTTTTGAGTAAAATTCTTCTTTCCTAATCTTCAGACTAACATAAACCAAACTAAACCGGCCTTTGAATAACAAGTTCCTTTCTTGAACATCGATACTTCCTAGGCTTGTATTGTATCCGACTAACATCATTTAAACTAAACAAGCCTTTGAAAAACCAGTTCTTTTCCTAAACAGTTGGGAAGGGTCAGATCAATGGTAGCTAGTTACTTTGGCTCAAAGTCTTTGCTAGAGACCAACAAAACTAACGATTTTCTATAAAATACTTCTTTTCTAATCTGCAAACAAACATCAAGCAAACTAAACAAGCCTTTGAATAACCAGTTCCTTTCTTGAACATCGATACTTCCTAAGGATTATTGTATTTGACTAACATCATTCAAACTAAACTAGCCTTTGAATAACCAGCTCTTTTTCTAAACAGTTGGGAAGGGTCAGATAAATGGTAGCTAGTGACTTTGGCTTAAAGTCTTTGCTAGAGACCAACAAAACTAACAATTTTCAAGAAAATCCTTTTTTCCTAATCTTAAGGCTAAAATCAAAAAAACTAAACAGGCCTCTGAATAACCAGTTCTTTTTCTAAACAGTTCGGAAGGGTCTGATAAATGGTAGCTATTTACTTTGGCTTAAAGTCTTTACTAGAGACCAACAAAACTAACAATTTTCAATAAAATCCTTCTTTCCTAATCTTCAGACTAACTTCATTCAAACTAAACAAGCCTTTGAATAACAAGTTCTTTTCCTAAACAGTTGGGAAGGGTCTGATCAATGGTAGCTAGTTAATTTGGCTTAAAGTCTTTGCTAGAGACCAACAAAACTAACCATTTTCAATAAAATCCTTCTTTCCTAATCAATGGTAACTAGTTTCTTTGGCTCAAAGTCTCAGCTAGAGACCAACAAAACTAACAATTTTCAATAAAATCCTTCTTTCCTAATCTGCAGACTAACATCAACAAAACTAAACAAGCCTTTAAATAACCTGTTCCTTTCTTGAACATCGATACTTCCTAAGCATGTATTGTATTTGACTAACATCATTCAAACTAAACAAGCCTTTGAATAACAGGTTCTTTTCCTAAACCGTTAGGAAGGGTCAGATCAATGGTAGCCAGTTACTTTGGCTGAAAGTCTTTGCCTGAGACCAACAAAACTAACAATTTTCAATAAAATCCTTCTTTCCTTATCTTCAGACTAACATCAACAAAACTAAACAAGCCTTTGAATAACAAGTTCCTTTCTTGACCATCGATACTTCCTAGGCATGCATTGTATTTGACTAACATCATTAAAACTAAACAAGCCTTTGCATAACCAATTCTTTTCCTAAACAGTTGGGAAGGGTCAGATCAATGGTAGCTTGTTACTTTGGCTTAAAGTCTTTGCCAGAGACCAACAAAACTAAAAATTTTCAATAAATGCTTCTTTCCTAATCTTCAGACAAACATCAACAAAACTAAACAAGCCTTTGAATAACAAGTTCCTTTCTTGAACATCGATACTTCCTAGGCATGTATTGTATCCGACTAACATCATTTAAACTAAACAAGCCTTTGAATAACCAGTTCTTTTCCTAAACAGTTGGGAAGGGTCAGATCAATGGTAGCTAGTTACTTTGGCTCAAAGTCTTTGCTAGAGACCAACAAAACTAACGATTTTCTATAAAATACTTCTTTTCTAATCTGCAAACTAACATCAAGCAAACTAAACAAGCCTTTGAATAACCAGTTCCTTTCTTGAACATCGATACTTACCAAGGATTATTGTATTTGACTAACATCATTCAAACTAAACTAGCCTTTGAATAACCAGCTCTTTTTCTAAACAGTTGGGAAGGGTCAGATAAATGGTAGCTAGTGACTTTGGCTTAAAGTCTTTGCTAGAGACCAACGAAACTAACAATTTTCAAGAAAATCCTTTTTTCCTAATCTTAAGGCTAAAATCAACAAAACTAAACAGGCCTTTCAATAACCAGTTCTTTTTCTAAACATTTGGAAAGGGTCAGATCAATGGTAGCTAGTTACTTTGGCTCAAAGTCTTTGCTAGAGACCAACAAAACTAAAAATTTTCAATAAAATCCTTCTTTCCTAATCTTCAGACTAACTTCATTAAAACTGAAAAAGCCTTTGAATAACAAGTTCTTTTACTAAACAGTTGGGAAGGGTCAGATCAATGGTAGCTAGTTAATTTGGCTTAAAGTCTTTGCTAGAGACCAACAAAGCTAACAATTTTCAATAAAATCCTTCTTTCCTAATCAATGGTAGCTAGTTGCTTTGGCTCAAAGTCTCTGCTAGAGACAAACAAAACTAACAATTTTCAATAAAATCCTTCTTTCCTAATCTGCAGACTAACATCAACCAAACTAAACAAGCCTTTGAATAACCAGTTCCTTTCTTGAACATCGATACTTCCTAAGCATGTATTGTATTTGACTAACATCATTCTAACTAAACAAGCCTTTGAATAACAGGTTCTTTTCCTAAACAGTTGGGAAGGGTCAGATCAATGGTAGCTAGTTACTTTGGCTGAAAGTCTTTGCCTGAGACCAACAAAACTAACAATTTTCAATAAAATCCTTCTTTCCTAATCTTCAGACTAACATCAACAAAACTAAACAAGCCTTTGAATAACAAGTTCCTTTCTTGACCATCGATACTTCCTAGGCATGTATTGTATTTGACTAACATCATTCAAACTAAACAAGCCTTTGAATATCCAGTTCTTTTTCTAAACAGTTGGGAAGGGTCAGAACAATGGTAGCTAGTTACTTCGGCTTAAAGTCATTGCTAGAGACTAACAAAACTAACAATTTTAAATAAAATCCTTCTTTCCTATTCTTCAGACTAACATCAACCAAACTAAACAAGCCTTTGAATAACCAGTTCCTTTCTTGAACATCGATACTTCCTAAGCATGTATTGTATCCGACTAACATCATTTAAACTAAACAAGCCTTTGAATAACCAGTTCTTTTCCTAAACAGTTGGGAAGGGTCAGATCAATATTAGCTAGTTACTTTGGCTCAAAGTCTTTGCTAGAGACCAACAAAACTAACGATTTTCAATAAAATACCTCTTTTCTAATCTGCAAACTAACATCAAGAAAACTAAACAAGCCTTTGAATAACCAGTTCCTTTCTTGAACATCGATACTTCCTAAGGATTATTGTATTTGACTAACATCATTCAAACTAAACTAGCCTTTGAATAACAAGCTTTTTTTCTAAACAGTTGGGAAGGGTCAGATCAATGGTAGCTAGTTACTTTGGCTGAAAGTCTTTGCCTGAGACCAACAAATCTAACAATTTTCAATAAAATCCTTCTTTCCTAATCTTCAGACTAACATCAACAAAACTAAACAAGCCTTTGAATAACAAGTTCCTTTCTTGACCATCGATACTTCCTAGGCATGTATTGTATTTGACTAACATCATTCAAACTAAACAAGCCTTTGAATATCCAGTTCTTTTTCTAAACAGTTGGGAAGGGTCAGAACAATGGTAGCTAGTTACTTCGGCTTAAAGTCATTGCTAGAGACTAACAAAACTAACAATTTTAAATAAAATCCTTCTTTCCTATTCTTCAGACTAACATCAACCAAACTAAACAAGCCTTTGAATAACCAGTTCCTTTCTTGAACATCGATACTTCCTAAGCATGTATTGTATCCGACTAACATCATTTAAACTAAACAAGCCTTTGAATAACCAGTTCTTTTCCTAAACAGTTGGGAAGGGTCAGATCAATATTAGCTAGTTACTTTGGCTCAAAGTCTTTGCTAGAGACCAACAAAACTAACGATTTTCAATAAAATACCTCTTTTCTAATCTGCAAACTAACATCAAGAAAACTAAACAAGCCTTTGAATAACCAGTTCCTTTCTTGAACATCGATACTTCCTAAGGATTATTGTATTTGACTAACATCATTCAAACTAAACTAGCCTTTGAATAACAAGCTTTTTTTCTAAACAGTTGGGAAGGGTCAGATCAATGGTAGCTAGTTACTTTGGCTCAAAGTCTTTGCTAGAGACCAACAAAGCTAACAATTTTCAATAAAATCCTTCTTTCCTAATCAATGGTAGCTAGTTGCTTTGGCTCAAAGTCTCTGCTAGAGACCAACAAAACTAACAATTTTCAATAAAATCCTTCTTTCCTAATCTGCAGACTAACATCAACCAAACTAAACAAGCCTTTGAATAACCAGTTCCTTTCTTGAACATCGATACTTCCTAAGCATGTATTGTATCCGACTAACATCATTTAAACTAAACAAGCCTTTGAATAACCAGTTCTGTTCCTAAACAGTTGGGAAGGGTCAGATCAATGGTAGCTAGTTACTTTGGCTCAAAGTTTTTGCTAGAGACTAACAAAACTAATGATTTTCTATAAAATCCTTCTTTCCTAATCTGCAGACTAACATCAAGCAAACTAAAAAAGCCTTTGAATAACCAGTTCCTTTCTTGAACATCGATACTTCCTAAGGATTATTGTATTTGACTAACATCATTCAAACTAAACTAGCCTTTGAATAACCAGCTCTTTTTCTAAACAGTTGGAAAAGGTCAGATCAATGGTAGCTAGTGGCTTTGGCTTAAAGCCTTTGCTAGAGACCAACAAAACTAACAATTTTCAATAAAATCCTTCTTTCCTCATTCAAACTAAACAAGCCTTTGAATAACAAGTTCTTTTCCTAAACAGTTGGGAAGGGTCAGATAAATGGTAGCTAGTTACTTTGGCTTAAAGTCTTTGCTAGAGACCAACAAAACTAACGATTTTCCATAAAATCCTTCTTTCCTAATCTGCAGACTAACATCAACCAAACTAAACAAGCCTTTGAATAACCAGTTACTTTCTTGAACATCGATACTTCTTAAGCATGTATTGTATTTGACTAACATCATTCAAACTAAACAAGCCTTTGAATAACAGGTTCTTTTCCTAAACAGTTGGGAAGGGTCAGATCAATGGTAGCCAGTTACTTTGGCTGAAAGTCTTTGCCTGAGACCAACAAAACTAACAATTTTCAATAAAATCCTTCTTTCCTAATCTTCAGACTAACATCAACAAAACTAAACAAGCCTTTGAATAACAAGTTCCTTTCTTGACCATCGATACTTCCTAAGCATGTATTGCATACGACTAACATCATTCAAACTAAACAAGCCTTTGAATAACCAGTTCTTTTTCTAAACAGTTGGGAAGGGTCAGAACAATGGTAGCTAGTTACTTCGGCTTAAAGTTATTGCTAGAGACCAACAAAACTAACAATTTTCAATAAAATCCTTCTTTCCTAATCTTCAGTCTAACATCAACCAAACTAAACAAGCCTTTGAATAACCAGTTCCTTTCTTGAACATCGATACTTCCTAAGCATGTATTGTATCCGACTAACATCATTTAAACTAAACAAGCCTTTGAATAACCAGTTCTGTTCCTAAACAGTTGGGAAGGGTCAGATCAATGGTAGTTAGTTACTTTGGCTCAAAGTTTTTGCTAAACTAAAAAAACCCTTTGAATAACAAGTTCCTTTCTTGAACATCGATACTTCCAAAGGATTATTGTATTTGACTAACATCATTCAAACTAAACTAGCCTTTGAATAACCAGCTCTTTTTCTAAACAGTTGGAAAGGGTCAGATCAATGGTAGCTAGTGACTTTGGCTTAAAGTCTTTGCTATAGACCAACAAAACTAACAATTTTCAATAAAATCATTCTTTCCTAATCAATGGTTGCTAGTTACTTTGGCTTAAAGTCTTTGCTAGAGACCAACAAAACTAACAATTTTCAATAAAATCCTTCTTTCCTAATATTCAGGCTAACATCAACAAAACTAAACAGGCCTTTGAATAACCAGTTCTTTTTCTGAACAGTTCGGAAGGGTCTGATAAATGGTAGCTAGTTACTTTGGCATAAAGTCTTTGCTAGAGACCAACAAAACTAACAATTTTCAATAAAATCCTTCTTTCCTAATTTTCAGACTAACATCATTCAAACTAAACAAGCCTTTGAATAACAAGTTCTTTTCCTAAACAGTTGGGAAGAGTCAGATCAATGGTAGCTAGTTACTTTGGCTTAAAGTCTTTGCTAGAGACCAACAAAACTAACAATTTTCAATAAAATCATTCTTTCCTAATCAATGGTTGCTAGTTACTTTGGCTTAAAGTCTTTGCTAGAGACCAACAAAACTAACAATTTTCAATAAAATCCTTCTTTCCTAATATTCAGGCTAACATCAACAAAACTAAACAGGCCTTTGAATAACCAGTTCTTTTTCTGAACAGTTCGGAAGGGTCTGATAAATGGTAGCTAGTTACTTTGGCATAAAGTCTTTGCTAGAGACCAACAAAACTAACAATTTTCAATAAAATCCTTCTTTCCTAATTTTCAGACTAACATCATTCAAACTAAACAAGCCTTTGAATAACAAGTTCTTTTCCTAAACAGTTGGGAAGAGTCAGATCAATGGTAGCTAGTTACTTTGGCTTAAAGTCTTTGCTAGAGACCAACAAAACTAACAATTTTAAATAAATCCTTCTTTCCTAATCTTCAGACTAACATCAACCAAACTAAAAAAGCCTTTGAATAACCAGTTCCTTTCTTGAACATCGATACTTCCTAGGCATGTATTGTATCTGACTAACATCATTTAAACTAAACAAGCCTTTGAATAACCAGTTCTTTTCCTAAAAAGTTGGGAAGGGTCAGATCAATGGTAGCTTGTTACTTTGGCTTAAAGTCTTTGCTCGAGACCAACAAAACTAACAATTTTAAATAAATCCTTCTTTCCTAATCTGCAGACTAACATCAAGCAAACTAAACAAGCCTTTGAATAACCAGTTCCTTTCTTGAACATCGATACTTCCTAAGGTTTTATTGTATTTGACTAATATCATTCAAACTAAACTAGCCTTTGAATAAACAGCTCTTTTTATAAACAGTTGGAAAGGGTCAGATAAATGGTAGCTAGTGACTTTGGCTTAAAGTCTTTGCTAGAGACCAACAAAACAAACAATTTTCAATAAAATCCTTCTTTCCTAATCTTCAGGCTAACATCAACAAAACTAAACAGGCCTTTGAATAACCAGTTCATTTTCTGAACAGTTCGGAAGGGTCTGATAAATGGTAGCTAGTTACTTTGGCATAAAGTCTTTGCTAGAGACAAACAAAACTAGCAATTTTCAATAAAATCCTTCTTTCCTAATCTTCAGACTAACATCATTCAAACTAAACAAGCCTTTGAATAACAAGTTCTTTTCCTAAACAGTTGGTAAGAGTCAGATCAATGGTAGCTAGTTACTTTGTCTTAAAGTCTTTGCTAGAGACTAAGAAAACTAACAATTTTCAATAAAATCATTCTTTCCTAATCAATGGTAGCTAGTTACTTTGGCTTAAAGTCTTTGCTAGAGACAGACAAAACTAACAATTTTCAAAAAAATCCTTCTTTCCTAATCTGCAGACTAACATCAACCAAACTAAACAAGCCTTTGAATAACCAGTTCCTTTCTTGAACATCGATACTTCCTAAGGATGTATTGTAATTGACTAACATCATTCAAACTAAACTAGCCTTTGAATAACCAGTTCGTTTCCTAACCAGTTGGGAAGGGTTAGATCAATGGTAGCTAGTTACTTTGGCTTAAAGTCTTTGCTAGAGACCAACAAAACTAACAATTTTCAATAAAATCCTTCTTTCCTAATCTTCAGGCTAACATCAACAAAACTAAACAGGCCTTTGAATAACCAGTTCTTTTTCTGAACAGTTCGGAAGGGTCTGATAAATGGTAGCTAGTTACTTTGGCATAAAGTCTTTGCTAGAGACCAACAAAACTAACAATTTTCAATAAAATCCTTCTTTCCTAATCTTCAGACTAACATCATTCAAACTAAACAAGCCTTTGAATAACAAGTTCTTTTCCTAAACAGTTGGGAAGAGTCAGATCAATGGTAGCTAGTTACTTTGGCTTAAAGTCTTTGCTAGAGACCAACAAAACTAACAATTTTAAATAAATCCTTCTTTCTTAATCTTCAGACTAACATCAACCAAACTAAAAAAGCCTTTGAATAACCAGTTCCTTTCTTGAACATCGATACTTCCTAGGCATGTATTGTATCTGACTAACATCATTTAAACTAAAAAAGCCTTTGAATAATCAGTTCTTTTCCTAAACAGTTGGGAAGGGTCAGATCAATGGTACGTAGCTAGTTACTTTGGCTCAAAGTTTTTGCTAGAGACTAAATAAACTAATGATTTTCTATAAAATCCTTCTTTCCTAGTCTGCAGACTAACATCAAGCAAACTAAACAAGCCTTTGAATAACCAGTTTTTTTCTTGAACATCGATACTCCCTAAGGTTTTATTGTATTTGACTAACATCATTCAAACTAAACTAGCCTTTGAATAACCAGTTCCTTTCTTGAACATCGATACTTCCTAAGCATGTATTGTATCTGACTAACATCATTCAAACTAAACAAGCCTTTGAATAACAAGTTCTTTTCCTAAACCGTTGGGAAGGGTCTGATCAATGGTTGCTAGTTACTTTGGCTCAAAGTCTTTGCTAGAGACCAACAAAACATACAATTTTCAATAAAATCCTCCAAGCTCTAAAATAGCCTTTGAATAACCAGTTCCTTTCTTGAACATTGATACTTCCTAAGCATGTATTGTATCTGACTAATATCATTCAATCAAAACAAGCCTTTGAATAACCAGTTCTTTTCCAAAACAGTTGCGAAGGGTCAGATCAATGGTAGCCAGTTACTTTGGCTGCAAGTCTTTGCCTGAGACCAACAAAACTAACAATTTTCAATAAAATCCTTCTTTCCTAATCTTCAGACTAACATCATTCAAACTAAACAAGCCTTTGAATAACAAGTTCTTTTCCTAAACAGTTAGGAAGAGTCAGATCAATGGTAGCTAGTTACTTTTGCTGAAAGTCTTTGCCTGAGACCAACAAAACTAACAATTTTCAATAAAATTCTTCTTTCCTAATCTTCAAACTAAACAATTTTCCATAAAATCCTTCTTTCCTAATCTTCAGACTAACATCAACCAAACTAAACAAGCCTTTGAATAACCAGTTCCTTTCTTGAACATTGATACTTCCTAAGCATGTATTGTATCTGACTAATATCATTCAATCAAAACAAGCCTTTGAATAACCAGATCTTTTCCAAAACAGTTGCGAAGGGTCAGATCAATGGTAGCCAGTTACTTTGGCTGCAAGTCTTTGCCTGAGACCAACAAAACTAACAATTTTCAATAAAATCCTTCTTTCCTAATCTTCAGACTAACATCATTCAAACTAAACAAGCCTTTGAATAACAAGTTCTTTTCCTAAACAGTTAGGAAGAGTCAGATCAATGGTAGCTAGTTACTTTTGCTGAAAGTCTTTGCCTGAGACCAACAAAACTAACAATTTTCAATAAAATTCTTCTTTCCTAATCTTCAAACTAAACAATTTTCCATAAAATCCTTCTTTCCTAATCTTCAGACTAACATCAACCAAACTAAACAAGCCTTTGAATAACCAGTTCCTTTCTTGAACATCGATACTTCCTAAGCGTGTATTGTATCTGACAAATATCATTCAAACTAAACAAGCCTTTGAATAACCAGTTCCTTTCTTGAACATCGATACTTCCTAAGCATGTATTGTATCTGACTAACATCATTCAAACTAAACAAGCCTTTGAATAACAAGTTCTTTTCCTAAACAGTTGGGAAGGGTCAGATCAATGGTAGCTAGTTACTTTGGCTCAAAGTCTTTGCTAGAGACCAACAAAACTAACAATTTTCAATAAAATCCTCCTTTCCTAATCTGCAGACTAACATCAACCAAACTAAACAAGCCTTTGAATAACCAGTTCCTTTCTTGAACATTGATACTTCCTAAGCATGTATTGTATCTGACTAATATCATTCAAACAAAACAAGCCTTTGAATAACCAGCACTTATCCTAAATAGTTCGGAAAGGTCAGATCAATGGTAGCTAGTAACTTTGGCTTAATTAAAGTCATTGCAAGAGACCAACAAAACTAACAATTTTCAATAAAATCCTTCTTTCCTAATCTTCAGGCTAACATCAACAAAACTAAACAGGCCTTTGAATAACAAGTTCTTTTTCTAAACAGTTGGGAAGGGTCAGATAAATGGTAGCTAGTTACTTTGGCTTAAAGTCTTTGCTAGAGACCAACAAAACTAACAATTTTCAATAAAATCCTTCTTTCCTAATCTTCAGACTAACATCATTCAAACTAAACAAGCCTTTGAATAACCAGTTCTTTTCTTAAACAGTTAGGAAGGGTCAGATCAATGGTAGCTAGTTACTTTTGCTGAAAGTCTTTGCCTGAGACCAACAAAACTAACAATTTTCTATAAAATCCTTCTTTCCTAATCTTCAGACTAACATCAACCACACTAAACAAGCCTTTGAATAACCAGTTCCTTTCTTGAACATCGACACTTCCTAAACATGTATTGTATCCGACTAACATCATTAAAACTAATCAAGCCTTTGAATAACCAGTTCTTTTCCTAAACAGTTGGGAAGGGTCAGATCAATGGTAGCCAGTTACTTCGGCTGAAAGTCTTTGCCTGAGACCAACAAAACTAACAATTTTCAATAAAATCCTTCTTTCCTAATCTTCAGACTAACATCATTCAAACTAAACAAGCCTTTGAATAACAAGTTCTTTTCCTAAACAGTTAGGAAGGGTCAGATCAAAGGTAGCTAGTTACTTTTGCTGAAAGTCTTTGCCTGAGACCAACAAAACTAACAATTTTCAATAAAATTCTTCTTTCCTAATCTTCAAACTAAACAATTTTCAATAAAATCCTTCTTTCCTAATCTTCAGACTAACATCAACCAAACTAAACAAGCCTTTGAATAACCAGTTCCTTTCTTGAACATCGATACTTCCTAAGCGTGTATTGTATCTGACAAACATCATTCAAACTAAACAGGCCTTTGAATAACCAGTTCATTTTCTAAACAGTTGGGAGGGGTCAGATAAATGGTAGGTGGTTACTTTGGCTTAAAGTCTTTGCTAGAGACCAACAAAACTAACAATTTTCAATAAAATCCTTCTTTCCTAATCTTCAGACTATCATCATTCAAACTAAACAAGCCTTTGAATAACCAGTTCTTTTCCTAAACAGTTAGGAAGGGTCAGATCAATGGTAGCTAGTTACTTTGGCTGAAAGTCTTTGCCTGAGACCAACAAAACTAACAATTTTCAATAAAATCCTTCTTTCCTAATCTTCAGACTAACATCATTCAAACTAAACAAGCCTTTGAATAACCAGTTCTTTTCCTAAACAGTTAGGAAGGGTCAGATGAATGGTAGCTAGTTACTTAGGCTGAAAGTCTTTGCCTGAGACCAACAAAACTAACAATTTTCAATAAAATCCTTCTTTCCTAATCTTCAGACTAACATCAACCAAACTAAACAAGCCTTTGAATAACCAGTTCCTTTCTTGAACATCGACACTTCTTAAACATGTATTGTAATCGACTAACATCATTAAAACTAATCAAGCCTTTGAATAACCAGTTCTTTTCCTAAACAGCTGGGAAGGGTCAGATCAATGGTAGCTAGTTACTTTGGCTCAAAGTCTTTGCTAGAGACCAACAAAACTAAAGAGTTTCTATAAAATACTTCTTTCCTTATCTGCAGACTAACATCAAACAAACTAAACAAGCCTTTGAATAACCAGTTGCTTTCTTGAACATCGATACTTCCTAAGCATGTATTGTATCTGACTAACATCATTCAAACTAAACAAGCCTTTGAATAACAAGTTCTTTTCCTAAACCGTTGGGAAGGGTCAGATCAATGGTTGCTAGTTACTTTGGCTCAAAGTCTTTGCTAGAGACAAACAAAACTAACAATTTTCAATAAAATCCTCCGTTCCTAATCTGCAGACTAACATCAACCAAACTAAAATAGCCTTTGAATAACCAGTTCCTTTCTTGAACATTGATACTTCCTAAGCATGTATTGTATCTGACTAATATCATTCAAACAAAACAAGCCTTTGAATAACCAGTTCTTTTCCAAAACAGTTGGGAAGGGTCAGATCAATGGTAGCCAGTTACTTTGGCTGAAAGTCTTTGCCTGAGACCAACAAAACTAACAATTTTCAATAAAATCCTTCTTTTCTAATCTTCAGACTAACATCAACCAAACTAAACAAGCCTTTGAATAACCAGTTCCTTTCTTAAACATCGACACTTCCTAGAGATGTATTGTATCCGACTAACATCATTCAAACTAAACAAGTTTTTGAATAACCAGTTCTTTTCCTAAACAGTTAGGAAGGGTCAGATCAATGGTAGCTAGTTACTTTGGCTGAAAGTCTTTGCCTGAGACCAACAAAACTAACAATTTTCAATAAAATCCTTCTTTCCTAATCATCAGACTAACATCAACAAAACTAAACAAGCCTTTGAATAACCAGTTCCTTTCTTGCAGATCGATACTTCCTCAGCATGTATTGTATCTGACTAACATCATTCAAACTAAACAAGCCTTTGAATAACAAGTTCTTTTCCTAAACAGTTGGGAAGGGTCAGATCAATGGTAGCCAGTTACTTTGGCTGAAAATCTTTGGCTGAAAGTCTTAGCCTGAGACCAACAAAACTAATTATTTTCAATATAATCCTACTTTCCTAATCTTCAGGCTAACATCAACAAAACTAAACAGGCCTTTGAATAACCAGCTCTTTTTCTAAACAGTTGGAAAGGGTCAGATAAATGGTAGCCAGTTACTTTGGCTTAAAGTCTTTGCTAGAGACAAAAAAACTAACAATTTTAAATAAAATCCTTCTTTCCTAATCTGCAAACTAACATCAGTCAAACTAAACAAGCCTTTGAATAACCAGTTCCTTTCTTGAAGATCGATACTTCCTAAGCATGTATTGTATCTGACTAACATCATTCAAACTAAACAAGCCTTTGAATAACAAGTTCTTTTCCTAAACAGTTGGGAAGGGTCAGATCAATGGTTGCCAGTTACTTTGGCTGAAAGTCTTTGCCTGAGACCAACAAAACTGACAATTTTCAATAAAATCCTACTTTCCTAATCTTAAGGCTAACATCAACAAAACTAATCAAGCCTTTGAATAACCAGTTCTTTTCCTAAACAGTTGGGAAGGGTCAGATCAATGGTAGCTAGTTACTTTGGCTGAAAGTCTTTGCTAGAGACGAACAAAACTAACGATTTTCTATAAAATACTTCTTTCCTAATCTGCAGACGAACATCAACCAAACTAAATAAGCATATGAATAACCAGTTCCTTTCTTGAACATCGATACTTCCTAAGCATGTATTGTATCTGACTAACATCATTCAAACTAAACAAGCCTTTGAATAACAAGTTCTTTTCCTAAACAGTTAGGAAGGGTCAGATCAATGGTAGCTAGTTACTTTTGCTGAAAGTCTTTGCCTGAGACCAACAAAACTAACAATTTTCTATAAAATCCTTCTTTCCTAATCTTCAGACTAACATCAACCACACTAAACAAGCCTTTGAATAACCAGTTCCTTTCTTGAACATCGACACTTCCTAAACATGTATTGTATCCGACTAACATCATTAAAACTAATCAAGCCTTTGAATAACCAGTTCTTTTCCTAAACAGTTGGGAAGGGTCAGATCAATGGTAGCCAGTTACTTTGGCTGAAAGTCTTTGCCTGAGACCAACAAAACTAACGATTTTCTATAAAATACTTCTTTCCTAATCTTCAGACTAACATCAACCGAACTAAACAAGCCTTTGAATAACCAGTTCCTTTCTTGAACATCGACACTTCTTAAACATGTATTGTATTCGACTAACATCATTAAAACTAATCAAGCCTTTGAATAACCAGTTCTTTTCCTAAACAGTTGGGAAGGGTCAGATCAATGGTAGCTAGTGACTTTGGCTTAAAGTCTTGGCCAGAGACAACAAATCTAACAATTTTCAATGAAATCCTTCTTTCCTAATCTGCAGACTAACATCAGGCAAACTAAACAAGCCTTTGAATAACTAGTTCCTTTCTTGAAGATCGATACTTCCTAAGCATGTATTGTATCTGACTAACATCATTCAAACTAAACAAGCCTTTGAATAACAAGTTCTTTTCCTAAACAGTTGGGAAGGGTCAGATCAATGGTAGCCAGTTACTTTGGCTGAAAGTCTTTGCCTGAGACCAACAAAACTAATAATTTTCAATAAAATCATACTTTCCTAATCTTCAGGCTAACATCAACAAAACTAATCAAGCCTTTGAATAACCAGTTCTTTTCCTAAACGGTTGGGAAGGGTCAGATCAATGGTAGCTAGTTACTTTGGCTGAAAGTCTTTGCTAGAGACCAACAAAACTAACGATTTTCTATAAAATACTTCTTTCCTAATCTGCAGACTAACATCAACCAAACTAAATAAGCATTTGAATAACCAGTTCCTTTCTTGAACATCGATACTTCCTAAGCATGTATTCTATCTGACTAACATCATTCAAACTAAACAAGCCTTTGAATAACAAGTTCTTTTCCTAAACAGTTGGGAAGGGTCAGATCAATGGTAGCCAGTTACTTTGGCTGAAAGTATTTGCCTGAAACCAAAAAAACTAACAATTTTCAATAAAATCCTTCTTTCCTAATCTTCAGACTAACATCAACCAAACTAAACAAGCCTTTGAATAACCAGTTCCTTTCTTGAACATTGATACTTCCTAAGCATGTATTGTATCTGACTAATATCATTAAAACAAAACAAGCCTTTGAATAACCAGCTCTTTTTCTGAATAGTTTGGAAGGATCAGATCAATGGTAGCCAGTTACTTTGGCTTAAAGTCTTTGCAAGAGACAAACAAAACTAACAATTATCAATAAAATCCTTCTTTCTAAATCTTCAGGCTAAAATCAACGAAACTAAACAGGCCTTTGAATAACCAGTTCTTTTTCTAAACAGTTGGGAAGGGTCAGATAAATGGTAGCAAGTTACTTTGGCTTAAAGTCTTTGCTAGAGACAAAAAAACTAACAATTTTCAATAAAATCCTTCTTTCCTAATCTTCAGACTAACATCAACCAAACTAAACAAGCCTTTGAATAACCAGTTCCTTTCTTGAACATTGATACTTTCTAAGCATGTATTGAATCTGACTAATATCATTCAAACAAAACAAGCCTTTAAATAACCAGCTCATTTTCTAAATAGTTTGGAAGGGTCAGATAAATGGTAGCTAGTAACTTTGGCTTAAAGTCTTTGCTAGAGACCAACAAAACTAACAATTTTCAATAAAATTCTTCTTTCCTAATCAACTTACTTTTGCTGAAAGTCTTTGCCTGACACCAACAAAACTAACAATTTTCAATAAAATTCTTCTTTCCTAATCTTCAAACTAAACAATTTTCAATAAAATCCTTCTTTCCTAATCTTCAGACTAACATCAACCAAACTAAACAAGCCTTTGAATAACCAGTTCCTTTCTTGAACTTCGATACTTCCTAAGCGTGTATTGTATCTGACAAACATCATTCAAACTAAACAGGCCTTTGAATAACCAGTTCATTTTCTAAACAGTTGGGAAGGGTCAGATAAATGGTAGGTAGTTACTTTGGCTTAAAGTCTTTGCTAGAGACCAACAAAACTAACAATTTGCAATAAAATCCTTCTTTCCCAATCTTCAGACTAACATCATTCAAACTAAACAAGTTTTTGAATAACCAGTTCTTTTCCTAAACAGTTAGGAAGGGTCAGATCAATGGTAGCTAGTTACTTTGGCTGAAAGTCTTTGCCTGAGACCAACAAAACTAACAATTTTCAATAAAATCCTTCTTTCCTAATCATCAGACTAACATCAACAAAACTAAACAAGCCTTTGAATAACCAGTTCCTTTCTTGAACATCGACACTTCCTAAACATGTATTGTATCCGACTAACATCATTAAAACTAATCAAGCCTTTCAATAACCAGTTCCTTTCTTGAACAGCGATACTTCCTAAGCATGTATTGTATCTGACTAACATCATTCAAACTAAACAAGCCTTTGAATAACAAGTTCTTTTCCTAAACAGTTGGGAAGGGTCAGATCAATGGTAGCCAGTTACTTTGGCTGAAAGTCTTTGCCTGAGACCAACAAAACTAACAATTTTCAATAAAATCCTTCTTTCCTAATCTTCAGAATAACATCAACCAAACTAAACAAGCCTTTGAATAACCAGTTCCTTTCTTAAACATCGACACTTCCTAAACATGTATTGTATTCGACTAACATCATTAAAACTAATCAAGCCTTTTAATAACCAGTTCTTTTCCTAAACAGTTGGGAAGGGTCAGATCAATGGTAGCTAGTTACTTTGGCTCAAAGTCTTTGCTAGAGACCAACAAAACTAACGATTTTCTATAAAATACTTCTTTCCTAATCTGCAGACTAACATCAGGCAAAGTAAACAAGCCTTTGAATAACCAGTTCCTTTCTTGAAGATCGATACTTCCTAAGCATGTATTGTATCTGACTAACATCATTCAAACAAACTAAGCCTTTGAATAACAAGTTCTTTTCCTAAACAGTTGGGAAGGGTCAGATCAATGGTAGCCAGTTACTTTGGCTGAAAGTCTTTGCCTGAGACCAACAAAAACTAACAATTTTAAATAAAATCCTACTTTCCTAATCTTCAGGCTAACATCAACAAAACTAAACAGGCCTTTGAATAACCAGCTCTTTTTCTAAACAGTTGGGAAGGGTCAGATAAATGGTAGCAAGCTACTTTGGCTTAAAGTCTTTGCTAGAGACAAAAAAACTAACAATTTTAAATAAAATCCTTCTTTCCTAATCTGCAAACTAACATCAACCAAACTAAACAAGCCTTTGAATAACCAGTTCCTTTCTTGAACATTGATAATTTCTAAGCATGTATTGAATCTGACTAATATCATTCAAACAAAACAAGCCTTTAATTAACCAGCTCATTTTCTAAATAGTTCGGAAGGGTCAGATAAATGGTAGCTAGTAACTTTGGCTTAAAGTCTTTGCTAGAGACCAACAAAACTAATAATATTCATAAAATCCTTCTTTCCTAATCTTCAGGCTAACAACAACAAAACTAAACAGGCCTTTGAATAACCAGTTCTTTTTCTAAACAGTTGGAAAGGGTCAGATAAATGGTAGCTAGTTACTTTGGCTTAAAGTCTTTGCTAGAGACCAACAAAACTAACAATTTACAATAAAATCCTTCTTTCCTAATCTTCAGACTAACATCATTCAAACTAAACAAGCCTTCTTTGAATAACCAGTTCTTTTCCTAAACAGTTAGGAAGGGTCAGATCAATGGTAGCTAGTTACTTTGGCTGAAAGTCTTTGCCTGAGACCAACAAAACTAACAATTTTCAATAAAATCCTTCTTTCCTAATCTTAAGACTAACATCAACCAAACTAAACAAGCCTTTGAATAACCAGTTCCTTTCTTGAACATCTACACTTCCTAAACATGTATTGTATCCGACTAACATCATTAAAACTAATCAAGCCTTTGAATAACAAGTTCTTTTCCTAAACAGTTAGGAAGGGTCAGATGAATGGTAGCTAGTTACTTTGGCTGAAAGTCTTTGCCTGAGACCAACAAAACTAACAATTTTCAATAAAATCCTTCTTTCCTAATCTTCAGACTAACATCAACCAAACTAAACTAGCCTTTGAATAACCAGTTCCTTTCTTGAACATCGACACTTCTTAAACATGTATTGTATTCGACTAACATCATTAAAACTAATCAAGCCTTTGAATAACCAGTTCTTTTCCTAAACAGTTGGGAAGGGTCAGATCAATGGTAGCTAGTTACTTTGGCTCAAAGTCTTTGCTTGAGACCAACAAAACTAAAGATTTTCAATAAAATACTTCTTTCCTTATCTGCAGACTAACATCAAGCAAACTAAACAAGCCTTTGAATAACCAGTTCCTGAACATCTACACTACTAAACAAGCCTTTGAATAACCAGTTCCTTTCTTGAACATCGATACTTCCTAAGCATGTAATGTATCTGACTAACATCATTCAAACTAAAAAAGCCTTTGAATAACCAGTTCTTTTCCTAAACAGTTGGGAAGGGTCAGATCAATGGTAGCCAGTTACTTTGGCTGAAAGTCTTTGCCTGAGACCAACAAAACTAACAATTCTCAATAAAATCCTTCTTTCCTAATCTTCAGAATAACATCAACCAAACTAAACAAGCCTTTGAATAACCAGTTCCTTTCTTAAACATCGACACTTCCTAAACATGTATTGTATTCGACTAACATCATTAAAACTAATCAAGCCTTTTAATAACCAGTTTTTTCCTAAACAGTTGGGAAGGGTCAGATCAATGGTAGCTAGTTACTTTGGCTCAAAGTCTTTGCTAGAGACCAACAAAACTAACGATTTTCTATAAAATACTTCTTTCCTAATCTGCTGACTAACATCAGGCAAACTAAACAAGCTTTGAATAACCAGTTCCTTTCTTGAAGATCGATACTTCCTAAGCATGTATTGTATCTGACTAAAATCATTCAAACTAAACAAGCCATTGAATAACAAGTTCTTTTCCTAAACAGTTGGGAAGGGTCAGATCAATGGTAGCCAGTTACTTTGGCTGAAAGTCTTTGCCTGAGACCAACAAAACTAACAATTTTAAATAAAATCCTACTTTCCCAATCTTCAGACTAACATTATTCAAACTAAACAAGCCTTTGAATAACCAGTTCTTTTCCTTAACAGTTAGGAAGGGTCAGATCAATGGTAGCTAGTTACTTTGGCTGAAAGTCTTTGCCTGAGAACAACAAAACTAACAATTTTCAATAAAACCCTTCTTTCCTAATCATCAGACTAACATCAACCAAACTAAACAAGCCTTTGAATAACCAGTTCCTTTCTTGAACATCGACACTTCCTAAACATGTATTGTATCCGACTAACTTCATTAAAACTAATCAAGCCTTTGAATAACCAGTTCCTTTCTTGAACAGCGATACTTCCTAAGCATGTATTGTATCTGACTAACATCATTCAAACTAAACAAGCTTTTGAATAACCAGTTCTTTTCCTAAAAAGTCGGGAAGGGTCAGATCAATGGTAGCCAGTTACTTTGGCTGAAAGTCTTTGCCTGAGACCAACAAAACTAACAATTTTCAATAAAATCCTTCTTTCCTAATCTTCAGACTAACATCAACCAAACTAAACAAGCCTTTGAATAAACCAATTCTTTTCCTAAACAGTTAGGAAGGGTCAGATGAATGGTAGCTAGTTACTTTGGCTGAAAGTCTTTGCCTGAGACCAACAAAACTAACAATTTCAATAAAATCCTCCTTTCCTAATCTTCAGACTAACATCAGGCAAACTAAACAAGCCTTTGAATAACCAGTTCCTTTCTTGAAGATCGATACTTCCTAAGCGTGTATTGTATCTGACAAACATCATTCAAACTAAACAGGCCTTTGAATAACCAGTTCATTTTCTAAACAGTTGGGAAGGGTCAGATAAATGGTAGGTAGTTACTTTGGCTTAAAGTCTTTGCTAGAGACCAACAAAACTAACAATTTTCAATAAAATCCTTCTTTCCTAATCTTCAGACTAACATCACTCAAACTAAACAAGCCTTTGAATAACCAGTTCTTTTCCTAAACAGTTAGGAAGGGTCAGATGAATGGTAGCTAGTTACTTTGGCTGAAAGTCTTTGCCTGAGACCAACAAAACTAACAATTTTCAATAAAATCCTTCTTTCCTAATCTTCAGGCTAACATCAACAAAACTAAACAGGCCTTTAAATAACCAGCTCTTTTTCTAAACAGTTGGGAAGGGTCAGATAAATGGTAGCAAGTTACTTTGGTTTAAAGTCTTTGCTAGAGACAAAAAAACTAACAATTTTAAATAAAATCCTTCTTTCCTAATCTGCAAACTAACATCAACCAAACTAAACAAGCCTTTGAATAACAAGTTCCTTGCTTGAACATAGAAACTTCCTAAGCATGTATTGTATCTGACTAACATCATTCAAACTAAACAAGTCTTTGAATAACAAGTTCTTTTCCTAAACAGTTGGGAAGGGTCAGATCAATGGTAGCCAGATACATTGGTTGAAAGTCTTTGCCTGAGACCAACAAAACTAACAATTTTAAATAAAATCCTTCTTTCCTAATCTGCAAACTAACATCAACCAAACTAAACAAGCCTTTGAATAACCAGTTCCTTGCTTGAACATAGAAACTTCCTAAGCATGTATTGTATCTGACTAACATCATTCAAACTAAACAAGTCTTTGAATAACAAGTTCTTTTCCTAAACAGTTGGGAAGGGTCAGATCAATGGTAGCCAGATACATTGGTTGAAAGTCTTTGCCTGAGACCAACAAAACTAACAATTTTCAATAAAATCCTTCTTTCCTAATCTTCAGGCTAACATCAACAAAACTAAACAGGCCTTTAAATAACCAGCTCTTTTTCTAAACAGTTGGGAAGGGTCAGATAAATGGTAGCAAGTTACTTTGGTTTAAAGTCTTTGCTAGAGACAAAAAAACTAACAATTTTAAATAAAATCCTTCTTTCCTAATCTGCAAACTAACATCAACCAAACTAAACAAGCCTTTGAATAACCAGTTCCTTTCTTAAACATCGACACTTCCTAAACATGTATTGTATTCGACTAACATCATTAAAACTAATCAAGCCTTTGAATAACCAGTTCTTTTTCAAAACAGTTGGGAAGGGTCAGATCAAAGGTAGCTAGTTACTTTGGCTCAAATTCTTTGCTAGAGACCAACAAAACTAACGATTTTCTATAAAATACTTCTTTCCTAATCTGCAGACTAACATCAAGCAAACTAAATAAGCATTTGAATAACCAGTTCCTTTCTTGAACATCGATACTTCCTAAGCATGTATTGTATCTGACTAACATCATTCAAAGTAAACAAGCCTTTGAATAACAAGTTCTTTTCCTAAATAGTTGGGCAGGGTCAGATCAATGGTAGCCAGTTACTTTGGCTGAAAGTATTTGCCTGAGACCAAAAAAACTAACAATTTTCAATAAAATCCTTCTTTCCTAATCTTCAGACTAACATCAACCAAACTAAACAAGCCTTTGAATAACCAGTTCCTTTCTTGAACATCGATACTTCCTAAGCGTGTATTGTATCTGACTAACATCATTGAAAGTAAACAAGCCTTTGAATAACCAGTTCTTTTCCAAAACAGTTGTTAAGGTTCAGATCAATGGTAGCCAGTTACTTTGGCTGAAAGTCTTTGCCTGAGACCAACAAAACTAACAATTTTAGATAAAATCCTTCTTTCCTAATTTTAAGGCTAACATCAACAAAACTAAACAGGCCTTTGAATAACCAGCTCTTTTTCTAAACAGTTGGGAAGGGTCAGATAAATGGTAGCAAGTTACTTTGGCTTAAAGTCTTTGCTAGAAACAAAAAAACTAACAATTTTAGATAAAATCCTTCTTTCCTTATCTTCAGACTAACATCAACCAAACTAAACAAGCCTTTGAATAACCAGTTCCTTTCTTGAACATTGATACTTCTTAAGCATGTATTGTATCTGACTAATATCCTTCAAACAAAACAAGCCTTTGAATAACCAGCTTATTTTCTAAATAGTTCGGAAGGGTCAAATCAATGGTAGCTAGTAACTTTGGCTTAAAGTCTTTGCTAGAGACCAACAAAACTAACAATTTTCGATAAAATCCTTCATTCCTAATCTTCAGGCTAACATCAACAAAACTAAACAGGCCTTTGAATAACCAGTTCTTTTCTAAACAGTTAGGAAGGGTCAGAAAAATGGTAGCTAGTTACTTTGGCTTAAAGTTTTTGCTAGAGACCAACAAAACTAACAATTTTCAATAAAATCCTTCTTTCCTAATCTTCAGACTAACATCATTCAAACTAAACAAGCCTTTGAATAACCAGTTCTTTTCCTAAACAGTTGGGAAGGGTCAGATCAATGGTAGCTAGTTACTTTGGCTCAAAGTCTTTGCTAGAGATCAAAAAAACTAACGATTTTCTATAAAATACTTCTTTCCTAATCTGCAGACAAACATCAGGCAAACTAAACAAGCCTTTGAATAACCAGTTCCTTTCTTGAAGATCGATACTTCCTAAGCGTGTATTGTATCTGATAAACATCATTCAAACTAAACAGGCCTTTGAATAACCAGTTCTTTTCCTAAACAGTTAGGAAGGGTCAGATGAATGGTAGCTAGTTACTTTGGCTGAAAGTCTTTGCCTGAGACCAACAAAACTAACAATTTTCAATAAAATCCTCCTTTCCTAATCTTCAGACTAACATCAACAAAACTAAACAAGCCTTTGAATAACCAGTTCCTTTCTTGAACATCGACACTTCTTAAACATGTATTGTATTCGACTAACATCATTAAAACTTATCAAGCCTTTGATTAACCAGTTCTTTTCCTAAACAGCTGGGAAGGGTCATATCAATGGTAGCTAGTTACTTTGGCTTAAAGTCTTTGCTAGAGACCAACAAAACTATAGATTTTCTATAAAATACTTCTTTCCTTATCTGCAGACTAACATCAACCAAACTAAACAAGCCTTTGAATAACCAGTTCCTTTCTTGAACATAGTAACTTCCTAAGCATGTATTGTATCTGACTAATATCATTCAAACAAAACAAGCCTTTGAATAACCAGCTCTTTTTCTAAATAGTTGGGAAGGATCAGATCAATGGTAGCAAGTTACTTTGGCTTAAAGTCTTTGCAAGAGACCAACAAAACTAACAATTATCAATAAAATCCTTCTTTCTTAATCTTCAGGCTAAAATCAACGAAACAAAACAGTCCTTTGAATAACCAGTTCTTTTTCTAAACAGTTGGGAAGGGTCAGATAAATGGTAGCTAGTTACTTTGGCTTAAAGTCTTTGCTAGAGACCAACAAAACTAAAAATTTTCAATAAAATCCTTCTTTCCTAATCTTCAGACTAACATCATTCAAACTAAACAAGCCTTTGAAAAACCAGTTCTTTACTTAAACAGTTAGGAAGGATCAGATGAATGGTAGATAGTTACTTTGGCTGAAAGTCTTTGCCTGAGACCAACAAAACTAACAATTTTCAATAAAATCCTTCTTTCCTAATCTTCAGACTAACATCAACAAAACTAAACAAGCCTTTGAATAACCAGTTCCTTTCTAGAACATCGACACTTCCTAAACATGTATTGTATCCGACTAACATCATTAAAACTAATCAAGCCTTTGAATAACCAGTCTTTTTCTAAACAGTTGGGAAGGGTCAGATCAATGGTAGCCAGTTACTTTGGCTGAAAGTCTTTGCCTGAGACCAACAATACAAACAATTTTCAATAAAATCCTTCTTTCCTAATCTTCAGACTAACATCATTCAAACTAAACAAGCCTTTGAATAACCAGTTCCTTTCTTGAACATCGACACTTCTTAAACATGTATTGTATTCGACTAACATCATTAAAACTTATCAAGCCTTTGAATAACCAGTTCTTTTCCTAAACAGCTGGGAAGGGTCATATCAATGGTAGCTAGTTACTTTGGCTTAAAGTCTTTGCTAGAGACCAACAAAACTATAGATTTTCTATAAAATACTTCTTTCCTTATCTGCAGACTAACATCAACCAAACTAAACAAGCCTTTGAATAACCAGTTCCTTTCTTGAACATAGAAACTTCCTAAGCATGTATTGTATCTGACTAATATCATTCAAACAAAACAAGCCTTTGAATAACAAGTTCTTTTCCTAAACAGTTGGGAAGGGTCAGATCAATGGTAGCCAGTTACTTTGGCTGAAAGTCTTTGCCTGAGAACAACAAAAACTAACAATTTTCAATAAAATCCTTCTTTCCTAATCTTCAGACTAACACCAACAAAACTAACAATTTTCAATAAAATTCTTCTTTCCTAATCTTCAAACTAAACAATTTTCAATAAAATCCTTCTTTCCTAATCTTCAGACTAACATCAACCAAACTAAACAAGCCTTTGAATAACCAGTTCCTTTCTTGAACATCGATACTTCCTAAGCGTGTATTGTATCTGACTAACATCATTGAAAGTAAACAAGCCTTTGAATAACCAGTTCTTTTCCAAAACAGTTGTTAAGGTTCAGATCAATGGTAGCCAGTTACTTTGGCTGAAAGTCTTTGCCTGAGACCAACAAAACTAACAATTTTAGATAAAATCCTTCTTTCCTAATTTTCAGGCTAACATCAAAAAAACTAAACAGGCCTTTGAATAACCAGCTCTTTTTCTAAACAGTTGGGAAGGGTCAGATAAATGGTAGCAAGTTACTTTGGCTTAAAGTCTTTGCTAGAAACAAAAAAACTAACAATTTTAGATAAAATCCTTCTTTCCTAATCTTCAGACTAACATCAACAAAACTAAACAAGCCTTTGAATAACCAGTTCCTTTCTTGAACATTGATACTTCTTAAGCATGTATTGTATCTGACTAATATCATTCAAACAAAACAAGCCTTTGAATAACCAGCTTATTTTCTAAATAGTTCGGAAGGGTCAGATCAATGGTAGCTAATAACTTTGGCTTAAAGTCTTTGCTAGAGACCAACAAAACTAACAATTTTCAATAAAATCCTTCATTCCTAATCTTCAGGCTAACATCAACAAAACTAAACAGGCCTTTGAATAACCAGTTCTTTTCTAAACAGTTAGGAAGGGTCAGAAAAATGGTAGCTAGTTACTTTGGCTTAAAGTTTTTGCTAGAGACCAACAAAACTAACAATTTTCAATAAAATCCTTCTTTCCTAATCTTCAGACTAACATCATTCAAACTAAACAAGCCTTTGAATAACCAGTTTTTTTTCTAAACAGTTGGGAAGGGTCAGATAAATGGTAGCTAGTTACTTTGGCTTAAAGTCTTTGCAAGAGACCAACAAAACTAACAATTATCAATAAAATCCTTCTTTCCTAATCTTCAGCCTAAAATCAACAAAAATAAACAGGCCTTTGAATAACCAGTTCTTTTTCTAAACAGTTCGAAAGGGTCAGATAAATGGTAGCTAGTTACTTTGGCTTAAAGTCTTTGCTAGAGGCCAACAAAATTTACAATTTTAAAAAAAATCCTTCTTTCCTTATCTTAAGACTAACATCATTCAAACTACACAAGCCTTTGAATAACCAGTTCTTTTCCTAAAAAGTTGGGAAGGGTCAGATCAATGGCAGCTAGTTATATTGGCTTAAAGTCTTTGCTAGAGACCATCAAAACTAACAATTTTCAATAAAATCCTTCTTACCTATTCTTCAGGCTAACATCAACAAAACTAAACAAGCCTTTGAATAACCAGTTCTTTTCCTAAACAGTTAGGAAGGGTCAGATCAATGGTAGCTAGTTACTTTGGCTTAAAGTCTTTGCTAGAGACCAACAAAACTAACAATTTTCAATAAAATCCTTCTTTCCTAATCTTCAGACTAACATCATTCAAACTAAACAAGGTTTTGAATAACCAGCTCTTTTTCTAAACAGTTGGGAAGGGTCAGATCAAATGTAGCTAGTAACTTTGGCTTAAAGTCTTTGCTAGAGACAAACAAAACTAATAATTTTCATTAAAATCCTTCTTTCTTAATCTTCAGACTAACATCAACCAAACTAAACAAGCCCTAGAATAACAAGTTCCTTTCTTGAACATCGATACTTCCTAAGCATGTATTGTATCTGACTAACATCATTCAAACTAAACAAGATTTTGAATAACCAGTTCTTTTTCTAAATAGTTCGGAAAGGTCAGATCAATGGTAGCTAGTAACTTTGGCTTAATTAAAGTCATTGCAAGAGACCAACAAAACTAACAATTTTCAATAAAATCCTTCTTTCCTAATCTTCAGGCTAACATCAACAAAACTAAACAGGCCTTTGAATAACCAGTTCTTTTCTAAACAGTTGGGAAGGGTCAGATAAATGGTAGCTAGTTACTTTGGCTTAAAGTCTTTGCTAGAGACCAACAAAACTAACAATTTTCAATAAAATCCTTCTTTCCTAAACTTCAGACAAACATCATTCAAACTAAACAAGCCTTTGAATAACCAGTTCTTTTCCTAAACAGTTAGGAAGGGTATGATCAATGGTAGCTAGTTACTTTTGCTGAAAGTCTTTGCCTGAGACCAACAAAACTAACAATTTTCTATAAAATCCTTCTTTCCTAATCTTCAGACTAACATCAACCAAACTAAACAAGCCTTTGAATAACCAGTTCCTTTTTTGAACATCGATACTTCCTAAGCATGTATTGTATCTGACTAACATCATTCAAACTAAACAAGCCTTTGAATAACCAGTTGTTTTCCTAAACAGCTGGGAAGGGTCAGATCAATGGTAGTCAGTTACTTTGGCTGAAAGTCTTTGCCTGAGACCAACAAAGCTAACAATTTACAATAAAATACTTCTTTCCTAATCTGCAGACTAACATCATTCAAACTAAACAAGCCTTTGAATAACCAGTTCTTTTTCTAAACAGTTGGGAAGGGTCAGATCAATGGTAGCTAGTGACTTTGGCTTAAAGTCTTTGCCAGAGACCAACAAATCTAACAATTTTCAATGAAATCCTTCTTTCCTAATCTTAAGACTAACATCAACCAAACTAAACAAGCCTTTGAATAACCAGTTCCGGTCTTGAACATCGATACTTCCTAAGCATGTATTGTATCCGACTAACATCATTCAAACTAAACAAGCTATAAAATCTTAAAAAAATTTCTTTCCTAGACAGTTGGGAAGGGTCAGATCAATGGTAGCTAGTTGTTTTGACTGAAAGTTTCTTGAGACCAATAAAGCTAAAATTGTACCAATTATTAGTGAAAACCCTTACTTTCTAAGCATGTATGTATTGTATCTGACAAACATCATTTAAACTAAACAAATGATTGAATCATAAACCAGTTCCTTTCCAAGACAGTTGGGAGGGGTCAGATCAATGGTAGCTAGATACTTTGGCTGAAAGTCTTTACCTGAGACCAACAAAACTAACAATTTTCCATAAAATCCTCCTTTCCTAATCTTCAGACTAACATCAACTAAACTAAACAAGCCTTTGAATAACCAGTTCCTTTCTTGAACATCGATACTTCCTAAACATGTATTGTATCCGACTAACATCATTCAAACAAAACAACCTATTAAATCTTACACCAATTTCTTTCCTAGACACTTGGGAAGGGTCAGATCAATGGTAGCTACTTAGTTTGGCTGAAAGTCTTTGCCTGAGACCAATTAAACTGATAATTTTCAGTCAAATCCCTTACTTCCTAAGTATGTATTGTATCTGACTAACATCATTCAAACAAAACAAGCAATTGAATCTTAAACCAGTTCTCTACGTAAACAGTTAGGAAGGGTAAGATCAATGGTAGCTAGTTGTTTTGACTGAAAGTTTTCTGAGACCAATAAAGCTAAAATTGTACCAATTATTAGTGAAAACCCTTACTTTCAAAGCATATATGTATTGTATCTGACAAACATCATTTAAACTAAACAAATGATTAAATCTTAAACCAGTTCCTTTCCAAGACAGTTGGGAAGGGTCAGACAAATGGCAGCTAGTTACCTTGGCTTAAAGTCTTTGCCAGAGACCAACAAAATTAACAATTTTTGAATAAAATCCTTCTTTCCTAATCTTCAGACTAACATCAACCAAACTAAACAAGCTTTTGAATAACCAGTTCCTTTCTTGAACTTCGATACTTCCTTAGCATGTATTGTATTTGACTAACATCATTCAAACTAAACAAGCCATTGAATAACCAGTTCTTTTTCTAAACAGTTGGGAAGGGTCAGATAAATGGTAGCAAGTTACTTTGGCTTAAAGTCTTTGCCTGACACCAACAAAACTAACGATTTTCAATAAAATCCTTCTTTCCTAATCTTCAGACTAACATCATTCAAACTAAACAAGCCTTCTTTGAATAACCAGTTCTTTTCCTAAACAGTTAGGAAGGGTCAGATCAATGGTAGCTAGTTACTTTGGCTGAAAGTCTTTGCCTGAGACCAACAAAACTAACAATTTTCTATAAAATACTTCTTTCCTAATCTGCAGACTAACATCAAGCAAACTAAATAAGCATTTGAATAACCAGTTCCTTTCTTGAACATCGATACTTCCTAAGCATGTATTGTATCTGACTAACATCATTCAAACTAAACAAGCCTTTGAATAACAAGTTCTTTTCCTAAACCGTTGGGAAGGGTCAGATCAATGGTAGCCAGTTACTTTGGCTGAAAGTATTTGCCTGAGACCAACAAAACTAACAGTTTTCAATAAAATCCTTCTTTCCTAATCTTCAGACTAACATCAACCAAACTAAACAAGCCTTTGAATAACCAGTTCCTTTCTTGAACATTGATATTTCCTAAGCATGTATTGTAGCTGACTAATATCATTCAAACAAAACAAGCCTTTGAATAACCAGCTCTTTTTCTAAATAGTTGGGAAGAATCAGATCAATGGTAGCCAGTTACTTTGGCTTAAAGTCTTTGCAAGAGACCAACAAAACTAACAATTATCAATAAAATCCTTCTTTCTTAATCTTCAGGCTAAAATCAACGAAACTAAAAAGGGCTTTGAATAACCAGTTCTTTTTCTAAACAGTTGGGAAGGGTCAGATAAATGGTAGCTAGTTACTTTGGCTTAAAGTCTTTGCTAGAGACCAACAAAACTAACAATTTTCAATAAAATACTTCTTTCCTAATCTTCAGACAAACATCATTCAAACTAAACAAGCCTTTGAATAACCAGTTCTTTTCCTAAACAGTTAGGAAGGGTCAGATGAATGGTAGCTAGTTACTTTGGCTGAAAGTCTTTGCCTGAGACCAACAAAACTAACAATTTTCAATAAAATCCTTCTTTCCTAATCTTCAGACCAACTTCAAGCAAACTAAACAAGCCTTTGAATAACCAGTTCCTTTCTTGAACATCGACACTTCTTAAACATGTATTGTATTCGACTAACATCATTAAAACTAATCAAGCCTTTGAATAACCAGTTCTTTTCTTAAACAGCTGGGAAGGGTTAGATCAATGGTAGCTAGTTACTTTGGCTCAAAGTCTTTGCTAGAGACCAACAAAACTAAAGATTTTCTATAAAATACTTCTTTCCTTATCTGCAGACTAACATCAAGCAAACTAAACAAGCCTTTGAATAACCAGTTCCTTTCTTGAACATCGATACTTCCTAAGCATGTATTGTATCTGACTAACATCATTCAAACTAAACAAGCCTTTGAATAACAAGTTCTTTTCCTAAACATTTAGGAAGGGTCAGATCAATGGTAGCTAGTTACTTTGGCTCAAAGTCTTTGCTAGAGACCAACAAAACTAACGATTTTCTATAAAATACTTCTTTCCTAATCTGCAGACTAACATCAACCAAACTAAATAAGCATTTGAATAACCAGTTCCTTTCTTGAACATCGATACTTCCTAAGCATGTATTGTATCTGACTAACATCATTCAAACTAAACAAGCCTTTGAATAACAAGTTCTTTTCCTAAACAGTTAGGAAGGGTAAGATCAATGGTAGCCAGTTATTTTGGCTGAAAGTATTTGCCTGAGACCAAAAAAACTAACAATTTTCAATAAAATCCATCTTTCCTAATCTTCAGACTAACATCAACCAAACTAAACAAGCCTTTGAATAACCAGTTCCTTTCTTGAACATCGATACTTCCTAAGCATGTATTGTATCTGACTAACATCATTCAAACTAAACAAGCCTTTGAATAACCAGTTGTTTTCCTAAACAGTTGGGAAGGGTCAGATCAATGGTAGCCAGTTACTTTGGCTGAAAGTCTTTGCCTGAGACCAACAAAACTAACAATTTTAAATAAAATCCTTCTTTCCTAATCTTCAGACTAACATCAACCAAAATAAACAAGGCTTTGAATAACCAGTTCCTTTCTTGAACATGGATACTTCCTAAGCATGTATTGTATCTGACTAATATCACTCAAACAAAACAAGCCTTTGAATAACCAGCTTTTTTCTAAACAATTGGGAAGGGTCAGATAAATGGTAGCAAGTTACTTTGGCTTAAAGTCTTTGCTAGAGACCAACAAAATTAACAATTTTCAATAAAATCCTCCTTTCCTATTCTTCAGACTAACATCAACCAAACTAAACAAGCCTTTGAATAACCAGTTCCTTTCTTGAACATTGATACTTCCTAAGCATGTATTGTATCTGACTAATATCATTCAAACAAAACAAGCCTTTGAATAACCAGTTACAAAGTAACTGTCTACCTTTGAATAACCAGTTCTTTTTCTAAACAGTTGGGAAGGGTCAGATCAATGGTAGCCAGTTACTTTGGCTGAAAGTCTTTGCCTGAGACCAACAAAACTAACAATTTTCAATAAAATCCTTCTTTCCTAATCTTCAGACTAACATCATTCTAACTAAACAAGCCTTTGAATAACCAGTTCTTTTCCTAAACAGTTAGGAAGGGTCAGATCAATGGTAGCTAGTTACTTTTGCTGAAAGTCTTTGCCTGAGACCAACAAAACTAACAATTTTCAATAAAATTCTTCTTTCCTAATCTTCAGACTAACATCAACCAAACTAAACAAGCCTTTGAATAACCAGTTCCTTTCTTGAACATCGACACTTCCTAAACATGTATTGTATCCGACTAACATCATTAACCGATTATACGCGGGAATTATTTCGCGAGGCTATACCGTATAGCGAAATTAATCGTATGGCGGAAATAGTTTTTTTGCCTCGTTGGCAAAAACTGTTTTTAGATTATAGTAGTAGCGTACTAGCCAATCAAATCGCTAGAAATGAGGTCAATAATGTAGGTTAAAGCACGCGCGTGCACGTGCACGAACGCGTGCCTAGCAACCCCGGTGGCGTAGCAATGCGTATAAATCGTTCAGCCGTTGCCATGCTCACAGTCGCTTCAATATTCAGAATAGAGAGGAGACCGCTATACGAGTGGAGGTGGTGGACGGCACAGAAGAGCTCAAATTGACTAAACAGCGTTTGTGTTGTGCTGAAGAGTGAATTTACATCGCTGAAGCTGTTGCCATGCACCAGTCAAGGCCAACGCGTTCGGCCCACAGCGTTTGCAGCGTCTCCAGGGACGTTCCAAGAGCGCTACAAAACCCAGAGACTCTTCAATCAGCGCCTTCACTCGAGTGGCTCACTCTCTGAACACGCATCTTGCAAGACATGTACAGCTATCGCCGAACTAGCTCTCAAGACTACCTTCGAACACTGTAGCCTTGCGTAGCCAGCCCATGCAAGGCTACGAACACTGTAGCAGTATTCCTGTGTACATGCATTGGTTGTTGTAGTGTTGTATTGCTAATTTTTTACAAAATACAGGAGCGAACTATAATCTAAGTCAGTTAGTGCACCCAAATACTCGGGCTCAACCTCCATTATTGACCTCGGAAAGTAATTTTCCCTCGGAAGGTCTCGGGCAAAGCCCTCGACCTTCCTCGGGGAAAATTACTTTCCTAGGTCAATAATGTCGGTTAGAGCCCTCGTCGGGGTGCACTAACTATTACGTAGCTGCTAAACGCTGGAAGATCGCTACAGGCAACCAGGTACCATGGTGAAGCGCGATGGCAGGGCTTTCCAACGGCGCCAAGATCGCCTGGCTGTCACCACTCTGGACGAAGATAGCATGCTACATCTCGCGCGGTAAGTTATTTTTGTTAGCGGTAGCTACCGACGCTTGGCCATTATCGGATTTTTCTGTCACTTTGTGATAGAAAGGACAAGTAATGGCTAGGCCTAGGTATAGGCATGTGTGTGTAAGCGGCTTGCTACTATATATAATGGTAGCAGCGCTAAAAAAGCTTAGTTTTTCCTGGGTAGTGAGACCGAATTTTTAACGCCTGGAACCCGAGACGAGCTCAGTAAGCTTTTAGGCTTTTGTAGGTCTGTGGATACAGCAGATAGCATTCTAAAGTAAGAAATACTTCATTACTAACTAGACAGAAGCTATAGAGATGGATAAAGTGAGGAGAGTCGAGATGGGTGTGTGTGTCGGGAGGGGGGAAAAATGTCGGAAGCAGACGCTAGGTAGAGGGAAGTGATTCACTGCTCTGCTCCCGCCAGGTGCTTGTGCCTCTTCTGAAAGCAGTCACTGGAAGAGTCTCCACTATAAACAACCAGATATCACAGTTTTTGATAAATCTGTGACGTTATGGTGTCTGTGGTGGTGGGACGGAAATGATCAGGCTGACGGGAGGGAATGAATATGCTTATATGGAAGCAAGGATGGCCACCAGGTGGGCATAGTGGGGGTGCTGTGGAGGGAAAAGGGTTTCCCATAGATTGTTTATAAGGGGATAGAGAGCCTGGTATGTGTAGAGATGCTCTGAGTGAATGTTGGAGAGTCCAGCTGTGTTGGGCCAAGAGTTTTATTATATCTCTCCTCTTGTTGTAGGCTCACAGCAGTTCACCACTGCCCTTCCCACCTCCAGCATGGTTTCCTGCGAGTCATCCTCATTCTCTTCCATCATAACAGCATCCAGAACTGAAGATACAGATGTGCAGGGGCTCTTTTTAGCTTTCATTTTTAGCTGTTGTGCAGTATAGGAGTGTTGCTGTTATCAACAATTTTATAGTTACTATCCTGAACCCATAACAATGCTTACTATAATTCTATTCATGGTATTACGTACCTCAGGAAGTGTAGTAAAGACCTACAAGTGTCCGCTCGCTCTTAGCTCCTCCCGCTTCCAGTACAGCACAGTAAAGGCAATACCGTTGACAATGACGCATATATGCGTCTATCGCGGTTAACGCAATTTTACGCGTGACGCATATATGCGTCTATTGCGTATAATCGGTTAAAACTAATCAAGCCTTTGAATAACAGCTTCATTTTCTAAACAGTTGGGAATGGTCAGATCAATGGTAGCTAGTTACTTCGGCTTAAAGTCATTGCTAGAGACCAACAAAACTAACAATTTTCAATAAAATCCTTCTTTCCTAATCTTCAGACAAACATCAACCAAACTAAACAAGCCTTTGAATAACCAGTTCCTTTCTTGAACATCGATACTTCCTAAACATGTATTGTATCTGACTAACATCATTAAAACTAATCAAGCCTTTGAATAACCAGTTCTTTTCCTAAACAGTTGGGAAGGGTCAGATCAATGGTAGCTAGTTACTTTGGCTCATAGTCTTTGCTAGAGACCAACAAAACTAACGATTTTCAATAAAATCCTTCTTTCCTAATCTTCACACTAAAATCAACCAAACTAAACAAGCCTTTGAATAACCAGTTCCTTTCTTGAACATCGATACTTTCTAAACATGTATTGTATCCGACTAACATTATTAAAACTAATCAAGCCTTTGAATAACCAGTTCTTTTCCTAAACAGTTGGGAAGGGTCAGATCAATAATAGCTAGTTACTTTGGCTAAAAGTCTTTGCTAGAGACCAACAAAACTAACGATTTTCAATAAAATCCTTCTTTCCTAATCTTCAGACTAACATCAAACAAACTAAACAAGCCTTTGAATAAACAGTTCCTTTCTTGAACATCAATACTTCCTAAGCGTGTATTGTATCTGACCAAACTAAACAAGCCTTTGAATAACCAGTTCTATTCCAAAACAGTTGGGAAGGGTCAGATCAATGGTAGCCAGTTACTTTGGCTGAAAGTCTTTGCCTGAGACCAACAAAACTAACAATTTTCAATAAAATCCTTCTTTCCTAATCTTCAGGCTAACATCAACAAAACTAAACAGGCCTTTGAATAACCAGTTCTTTTTCTAAACAGTTGGGAAGGGTCAGATAAATGGTAGCAAGTTACTTTGGCTTAAAGTCTTTGCTAGAGACCAACAAAACTAACAATTTTTAATAAAATCCTTCTTTCCTAATCTTCAGAATAACATCAACCAAATTAAACAAGCCATTGAATAACCAGTTCCTTTCTTGAACATTGATACTTCCTAAGCATGTATTGTATCTGACTAATATCATTCAAACTAAACAAGCCTTTGAATAACCTGTACTTTTTCTAAATAGTTCGGAAAGATCAGATCAATGGTAGCTAGTAACTTTGGCTTAATTAAAGTCATTGCAAGAGACCAACATAACTATAAATTTTCAATAAAATCCTTCTTTCCTAATCTTCAGGCTAACATCAACAAAACTAAACAGGCCTTTGAATAACCAGTTCTTTTTCTAAACAGTTGGGAAGGGTCAGATAAATGGTAGCAAGTTACTTTGGCTTAAAGTCTTTGCTAGAGACCAACAAAACTAACAATTTTTAATAAAATCCTTCTTTCCTAATCTTCAGAATAACATCAACCAAATTAAACAAGCCATTGAATAACCAGTTCCTTTCTTGAACATTGATACTTCCTAAGCATGTATTGTATCTGACTAATATCATTCAAACTAAACAAGCCTTTGAATAACCTGCACTTTTTCTAAATAGTTCGGAAAGATCAGATCAATGGTAGCTAGTAACTTTGGCTTAATTAAAGTCATTGCAAGAGACCAACAAAACTATAAATTTTCAATAAAATCCTTCTTTCCTAATCTTCAGGCTAACATCAACAAAACTAAACAGGCCTTTGAATAACCAGTTCTTTTTCTAAACAGTTGGGAAGGGTCAGATAAATGGTAGCTAGTTACTTTGGCTTAAAGTCTTTGCTAGAGACAAACAAAACTAACAATTTTCAATAAAATCCTTCTTTCCTAATCTACAGACTAACATCATTCAAACTAAACAAGCTTTGAATAACCAGTTCTTTTCCTAAACAGTTAGGAAGGGTCAGTTCAATGGTAGCTAGTTACTTTTGCTGAAAGTCTTTGCCTGAGACCAACAAAACTAACAATTTTCAATAAAATCCTTCTTTCCTAATCTTCAGACTAACATCAACCAAACTAAACAAGCCTTTAAATAACCAGTTCCTTTCTTGAACATCGACACTTTTTAACAATGTATTGTATCCGACTAACATCAATAAAACTAATCAAGCCTTTGAATAACCAGTTCTTTTCCTAAACTTTTACCCTCTGTACATTATTGTATCACGACCATTATTGACAATTCAATGCCCAAATTACAGTAACTTGCAACCCTTTTATCTCCCCACTTCCATGTACATGTACCTGAACAATTAACCTCTCTAGAAAAAATCATAACAGCACTCTTTTTAAATGTTAGACTTCAACCTTAGTTTATTACAAAATTCTTATACTATGTTTGTAAGTCCTCAGCAGTAGTAATTACATTAGACCCCCACTCTTATTAACATCCTACTTAAAGGTTATTCTAATCCCAGCTTTATCCAATTGATAGATAAATACAAGTCTATCCATACAGTTCTATATAAACACGTGTTTAGAACCCACATACATGCAAGCCCTCGGTGGCAATCGAGTGTTTGACTCTATTAAAAATGGTGGGCCTTACCCTGTTAAATAAGAAAGAGTGGAGAGTAGAAACCGCTTTTGGTATAACTATCAGGTATCCAAATTTAAAGGTCGGATTTAGCGATTGTTAAACCCTGTAAATCTCTAGATTGCAATTTATTTCATTGTACAGACAGACGACAGACAGACAGACAGACAGACAGAACCAATTGCTTAACCTTGCCGCATATGCATGGGGTAAAAATGGAAAATAGAATAGGTGACATACTACGTACAACCCTGTTCCACCCCTGGCCTATATCTGATTTTTCTCCATCCAAGGCCAGAAATGTGGTTTATGGTTTATGTTATGGTTAGGAGTAGGTGGGCCTTACCCTGAGCATGCAAACTTAAGGTTCTGCGATGTGCTAGTGAATATGTATGGTCATAGGAGGGCATCTACATAATTACAAAGAGAAACTGAGCTAAACAAGTCAGCTGCCACATGAATACAGCTACATGCTAAGAGCAGAACAAACAAGAGCATATACGTACAAAGAAAGTGACAAGAAATGTCTAGTTCGCAGTTTTTGGATCAAACAGACGACTGGTCAAACGTACACTTTAATAACTTCCACACGATAGATCTATGTGTGCATTTTAATAGATCAATAATTATATCATGCCAAGTTCATGGAAACTGGAGGGGCATCTTAACCCTAGAACAGTAGCTACACAATCATGCCACTCACATGCCAGTTTGATGTAGTTTCCTGACTGCAACAGACTGCATTTATGTCAGTACAGAAATTTGAAATAGCACTGACCTGCGTGGTAGAGGTTTGCAAAGCTCAAAGCTTTATTGTTTAACAGCTTGTAATGGGCAAAGGAGTGTTTCCTATATGAAAGGCCTTGCAATTGAAAACATACAGCTGTAGAATATTCATAGCGTCTGGTTCACTAAAGTAGTTTCACAAGCCAGCCCACTTACATTCTACAGCATCCATCACTTACAGTATTGGCATGTGGAAGAGACATGTGCTGATAGCCTGATGCTGACACTCTTCCACATGCCATGCTGATACTGAAAGTAATGGGTTTGATTCTGTGACTACCACTGAAGTTACCAGGTGCCCTTAAGGTAGGAAGGGCCTCACCTGGAATCCACAATTCAAATGGACGGCTTTGTTGATAACATGAAAGTCTACCTCGAATTGACAAAAATTTTGCATCTAACCACACCTCCTGCTAAATAATCCACAAAAACGCAATTTCGGGTTGCTTTAAAATACGAGAAATTTTGGAATCTGCTAGAGCCCCACCCACAGTCTGGCAACAACACCAGTACCTACAGAGGACAGGCTACAAATGTAGGGATGCTTTTTCACAGGAATGCTTCAAAGCCAGTTTTACAGCCCTGAACGCATCCAACCACCCCAAAACCCTCATTTTCGCTATCCTGACTTTCAAAAAAAATTCGGCAACCGCCCACGCTCACCCGACGAATTCGAGCCCTACACTACAAACTTCAACCTACTCCCACAAAAATTAGGGATGCGATTTTTCATTCACCCCTCGGTTTCTGAGAACCACCCACCAAAGCTCTCCCTATAAATCTCCACAGATTTTCACACAACTAGCTATTCGAGCTGATTTTTAAAAAATGGGCAGGGCCTACAGACCCGAAAGGTGACTATTCTAGCCTACCTGAGATGGGCAACAACCTGCCACTATCCGTCTGTCTGGCTGTCTTCTAGCCACTCGGGCAGCCTAACAAACTTTCTACAACACACTAGCTAGCTATTCTGACATAAAAAGCCTACTCACAATTCTATGATGTCATATCTTCTTTTTAAAAAAAAAAAAAAAAAAAAAAAAAAAAAGGGTTGAAAGCCAACATCAGAGTACCGCTCAACCACATCAAAGTGCCGATATCGCATATGAAAGAGCCGCTATCCACATCAAAGTGACACACCCCTCCTGTTGATTCCGGTTGCCGCCATGGGAAAATGCAAACATATCAATGAATCTAATTAGCGCCACGTGAGTGACGTCATCTCATTAATTATTCATGAGGAGAATCACGCGGATTCGAAGGTGAGGCACTTCCTACCTTAACAGAGACAAGAAAAGTACAAGTGTAGGCCAGTACAAGTTGTCACCCCACCCCACCCATGCCCCACAGCCCATGCACAGGTGACACTCAATCTACTTCCACAACAAATGTACACTTGTTTACACAACTGTGTGAACAAACAAATATAACTAGGAGGTAAGATGCAAAAAGCCTTGTGTCAAAGTACCATTTGGTAAGTGTCCTACAAATACCTGTCCAATCCTACTAATGCATTTCTTCTGATTTGAAAGTATGTCCACGTATGTAATAGGGCCAATGCTCTGTAAGTATACAAACATACTATCATAAGTAAAGTACAAAGAACTGAAACACTGACAGCTATTTGGGCTTTGTGAGTGCGGTGATGGTGTGTGTAGCACCTAGAGCTGACCAGCAGCTACATACAGCTCTTAATTTGACTCACACCAGGAAAGCCTCCATGAATTAAAAGTGAACAAAGGCTCTACTGTAGTTTAGCTTTTCTCTGGTCTTTTAATCCTTCAATTACAATAGAAAACTACTGATAAACATGATTTGCTAAATCAACCCAAAAGTTAGCAACACCCAACTGCCAGACACTGAAGCCAGACACACTAATTTTCTCCAGCCCAGTTGCTAGGGTAGGCTAAGGTTCCCCAGTGGTTATTGATAATGACAAGATCATCATTGCACTACATGTCCAACTACCTCTGTGATTGCACATCAACATGACTGTTTTCCAAGAGTGCATTTATATATATATAAACTATTAAATGCACTCATGCTGTTGACAGATATTGGTATTGTCATTACCAAGGATCAGCAGCTGTTTGATAGAGCTTCCTTCAGACCCAGTTACCCACTTATTGGTTCAATAAAGTGACACCTGTTAATTCCAAGTTTCAGCTAACTGTGAGTTATGATCCAGCATTGTTCTCAGCTGCTGGTCGACACTAGCTACCAGGAATCCAATACCTGATTCTGTGAAAGTGTTTAGCCAACTACGTACATTGTATACTATTGCACCTACGAACAAACTGGTGTGCTTTATTTTTACATTTCAAATGGACTTATTCTTCCTCTTTATTTGCAAGCTTGTTGAGATTAACAGCTTCAAAGCCCGCAGCAGGGTCAAACTTTACAACTTCTGAGTACATTGGATCTGTAGTGGTGTTCTGGATCTGAACTTCAAGAAGAATATCATCCTGCGTGGTTTATTATGCAGTTCATCATTCACAAGCCATCAACTACGTACTATTACGTTGATGTTCTCACCCACCCATTCCACACCAATGCACAACTCCCTGGGTCAAGCTGGGATATTGGGGGTATCGTCAAATATGCTGGGAAGGAGTCAATAGTTCCACCTGTACAATGTGAAACACAGCTACTGTACACACTGCCTAGTCAAATATGCTGGGAAGGAGTTAATAGTTCCACCTGTACAATGTGAAGACACAGCTACTGTACACACTGCCAAGTTCAAGATAAGTGCTGCAGTTAGCAGTAACAATAGCAGCAATTAGCGATAGACATTTGTGACTTTCCTGATAAGGAATATAAACGGAGCTGATCTGCTTGGCTGAGTCAGCATCTCCTATGCCTATGCATTACATGCATAACTTGTCCTAATATCGCTAGGGTCAAAATAGCTGGGTCCTCAGCATCACCTTTCTATAAAAGCTAATAATCAACCCTTGTCTCTGATGTTTGGAAATACTCTCCCTTATCCAAACTACCTCATATAAGACTATCAACAGATTAGCCATTCTTTTCTCCCCGTACTTTAAAAAACTCCCCAACTAGTCCATCATTACCTCCCGTTTTATTACTTTTAAGAACACCTTTTGAGCATTCAAACTTAAGGTTCTGTGATGCGCTAGTGAATATGTATGGTCATAAGAGGGTATGTACATACATTTACAAAGAGAAACTGAGCTAAACAAGTCAGTTGCCACATGATTACAGCTACATGCTAAGAGCGGAACAAACAAGAGCATATACCGTACAAAGAAAGTGACAAGGGTATAGAGAAATGTCTAGTTCGCAGTTTTTGAATCAAACAGACGACTGGTCAAACGCAAAATTTAATAACTTCCACACGATGTATGTGTGCATTTTAATACATGAGTATGTTGTTTAGTAATTATAAACCAACAAGTCACCCATAGAGGTGGTCTTTCAAGAGTTCCAGTGTTACTCTAAGCTTTTGTTGGGCTACATTGGGATACACACAAGCTGCAAAGCAACAGACCTACATTTGCATAGTTTTAGTCACTTGGAAGGCACCACCACAGTGTACAAACCCCATCTACTTTGGCAGTGCCTTTCAAGCCGGGGTATACACATCCATATACCCTAGGGTACATGAGGGTTGCTGGGCAACTGTGATAGTCTGTTCTACAAACTGTGAAACAATTAGCTGGCAAACCAGTTCATATGGGAAAATTAAGCTGTAGACTACTTCTTATTACATTCAGTAGAGTTATTCTAAGGTAGCTGCATGTTCAAAATGTAATAAATTGTTCCCCTTTTTTGCAAAAACTACAAAAGTGACCCATAGCACTACACAAGTCCACGTACAAAGCACCAAGCCAGAGCAACTATATAATGCAGAAATCACCCAAACACCAGCTCATGTGGGAAATACAAACTGTAGAATACTTCCTATTACATAGAGTAGAGTCAATCCAAGGTAATTGCACGTTAGTAATTAAACAAAGTGTTTCCTTTTCCGCAAAAGCTACAGAAGTGACTCATAGTACTACACATGTTTCCATAGTAAGCACCAAACTAGAGCAAGCATATAATGCAATCTCTGGTTTTGGTAGTTACATGCACTTGCTAGTTAATAGAAATATTATATATTATATCTATTGTTATTCGGAGCAACTGGAATCAAGATAGCCAGGATCATAAGGCAACGTTACATGTATTTTATTACGATGTATATTCTGACTTGTAGTACTATAATTACACGCATTCCTGCAATTTTTCTTTACGATTAATTACTAAACTTATGCAAGACAATTATGAGGAATCTGACAAACGTTTTGCAAGGTTCTTACACCAGATCTTGCAGTAGTCTCGATACGCGAGGCTAATCTTGCAGGACTTCCCTATGAGCCTAGCAAGAATTCACACAAGATTTTAATGCCTACCATCTTGCAAGATTTTTGTTGCAAGATGAGAAATCTTGCTAGGGTAGAATGCCTACTGTCATAGTTCTCATGCAGCTACAACATATAGCTCACCAGGCCTGGCAGAATTTTTCCAGCACTGTCTCTGGCATTCGACATAGCCAAATTATGGGCGCACTCCCCCTTTTCAGACATCGCAACTGTGGTTGAAAGGTAGATATAAGCGCAGTCTGGCGTAGCTAGCTCTTCGCGAGCTCCATGTAGTTCCTAGTTCTCGCAGCAGCGCTCAGCGTTACGCGCCGCGCACGAAGTCACATGTGGCGCATATGCGCTTGTAGTTAATCCCAGCATAGCTACAATAACCAATGGTTATGCATGGTTATTGCATTTATGATCTCAGCCCCGCCCACTAAGCGCATATAGAATCTGGCGCCGGTGTAAGCGCGATTTGGGGACCCCCGCGATATGGGGACCCCGTCCCAAAAACGCTAGCGATGTGAGGACCCCCACGGGCCCTATTTCGCTAGCGGTACGGGGATCCCGTACCGCTATGTATGTACAATTCTCATTCTGTTATCAGCATCTCAGCTAGAGTTGCCAAACTACAGATCACCTGCTTAAAGGTTAGTAAAGTAATTGCTCAGGTTCTCTTTTTGGCACTTGGTTGTGAAGTTGTTAAGATTAGCAAAGGCATGTCACTGATACCTGTCTTCCTCATAGTCTCGCGAGCCAGCGAGGGGCTGGCTCACGAGACTATCTTCCTATACTAGTACTAATACTATGAACCAGATTCCTTAACCAGCATTAGATAGCAGTTATTGTTATGTTGATAGAAGGGCTTCCAAAGATCTAGGTTCTATGCTCTAAGGGAAAATTATTTACAAGCATAGACAGTAGAGTACTATAACCCATCATAACCAAGCAGTCTAAACGATAAGCCAGGTAGCATTTATATATTGATCGGAGTTCTCTTTCCACCAACCATGAATTTGGCGTCTCAAAACTTTCATTGTCAAAGGAATGCTGGCTTTTTAACTGCTGTGCTGCTGTCTTCATCAGGGCAGACATCAATACAGTAGCTACAGGCCAAACCAAAAGCAAAGAATTCAAAGTCTTCGGGATTAGTCTAGCCTACTCAGCTCCTAGAAGGGAAGCCCTAGCCTCATACCTAGGCCTTCCCTGCACTCGCGAAAGTGCGGGGAAGGCCTGGGTACAAGGCTAGTTATGCCCAGTATTCTTATTTATTCTCAAATAGATTTGGTATTCAGAAACAGGAGTACCTTTTCCTTCTCTTCAACTGTGAACTGGATGGTGGGATGTATACCATTGAGTAGTCTCGGTACCAGCCCACCTATCAAGTCGGAGATCGCTTACAGTATCCCGCCACTAAGCGATCTCCGACTTGATAGGTGGGCTGGTACCGAGACTAACCATTGAGATGGTAGTAAATGTTTTGTAGCATTATAGCACACTGAATAATAAAAGTTTGAAAGAAATCATTTAAAAATGAAAGAGTATGTAGGGATGGAATCGCAAAAAAGTAACCAAACAAGGTAGCAATGACACAACAGAGCATGATTCTACACCCCCATCCCTAACCCTGCATGAATGCAATTAGTGCCTGGCATGCCCGTATTTTACTTCTGAACTCTTGTGTCCAAGTGACAGGTAACAACATACATAGAAAGCATTCACATACAGCATTCAACTACAGCAATAAAAGAACATAGGTAAAACAATATCACTTATCAGATGATAAAGGCACATGTATCTGACATGTTCATTTCACTTCCAACCTACACAGAAATAATCAAATGTGTTACTATATATACACAATATGTTATAGCTAAACCATCCCCTAGACACTTTTACCAGTAATCAGGAGACTGTTCCAGGTAAACCAGCAATACATGAGACACTTTTAGTAATGGTCCCAAGGCTCATGGCATGAGTTACGAGAATGTTCTAAGTTACAATGAATGTACATATTGCTACACTAGACGAAGTTAAGTGTTTCAGCAAATTACAAATTCTGTCCATAGTGGCTATCTTGCCATAATACATGTCTGTACTATTTTCCGACCATAAGCAACACTTAATTCTACTCATGTGACCTTCAACAGATCAGAAGTATCAAAATCGATCATATGAGTGTGCATTAAATTGCTTAATTCACACATACGTAGTAGCTAATGTAGTATGGTTTGTACACTCTCCCAGAAGCTTCTGAAATAGTTTTCCACAAAAAAAGAAACTAAATATAGCTGTCCTGGGCAAAGTCCACGACAACTATAACTTAGTACCAGCTGGGGTGCACTTCATGTTTATCTGGGTGGTAAAAACTACAAATAGTGCTCCCAGAATAGATCGGTTTAATATTATATACACAAACATAGCACAACCTACCAACTAGCATAAGTCTTTCAGACTCAAGTAGTTCCGGGGAATCTTTCAGCCTGCATGTACATGTAGATGAACGGCACTGACTTTATTTTATGCACGTCTAGCATAGCAGTTACAGCTGTGCACGGTTTACACTTACAGTATCGTGCAATCATGGTTTATTAGTGGACGTCACATCCGTTACACACGCACAGGCGCACACAGAACCAAATGTAAAGTATAGATGCATACCTCATTCTGGAGCTACTGTGCTACACTGACCGTATTCTCTGTAGCCATCTATAGTTTGCTTCTTATATGACATAATTTAGACACACTTCCAAGTTAAAATTCCCACTATCAGATTGTGTACATGTTGTCATTAAATAAGTTACCTTCGCAGAAGTGAAATGCTGTTTTCATTTACTGCTTCTCCATCAGATAACACAGATGACGTGATTGTAATGTCAGAGGCAGAAGAATGAATGGCTGTGCACGACTCCTACAGTGGGAATCAATAGTTGTACACTGCACTACTATGTATTCCAGCAACCCCAGCAAGCTTCCTCTGTAATTACTACTACATGGTGATCTTTATCAAGGCAGTTACTACAAAAGCACTATTGTGTATCAACTGCCTGATGTACAGGCACCCCAAAATCAGAGCAACAATCTAGGATAAAAAGGTGTAATTTCTTACCCTAATATGCAATGTTTGCAGGAAGAACTTAAGACTAGAAAAAACTAAGCACACGATATGTAATTCTAGATAACATGCAGATTAAGCTAAAAACATTATATTATACCTACCATATGAGGTGCACTGATAGTTGCATGATAACCTAATGAAAAAAAACATAAGCATTATGAACAAAGCATTATTGAAGCATCATAGACTATTGTTGTTAACAAGCTGAATATTCTGATCAGGCTCTTCCCCTGTTACATGAAGGCTGGCCAGTAACAAACTGCACAGTTGCCAGGCAGTTAAGGTACCAAGAACACTCAACTCTGCAACACCGTGGTGAAATACTACCCTTTCACTTGGCAACTCTACATTCCTGTGAACTCATTAATTCAGCGCTGTTTCATCGTTACAGTGCACCCGAGGCTACAGGAAAGCACCTGCACCTAGCTGTTACAATGTATTCATTTATATGCACAGGTGCTTTCACCAATATTTTTCATAGGCTCCTGCTTCAAATGGGAGAATCAAAGTCGTAACTCTATCTACTGAGTTAGAGATACAATTATTTCGCTGGTATCTAGTCTTGTTGCCATGCAGTCACCGTTGTGTAGCTTTTAATACATGCATGTGTAGTGTACTTTCATCTGTTCATGCAACAAGATACATGTAGATATCTGCAGTCACATTTTATGTTAAACATCCAAGGCTTTGTTTAGCAACCGGTCACTTAATACATCTGTAGAACACATCAGCGTTGCAAGACTGTTTCATCCTATATACCGTATAGCCGGAAAATTTGGTGAGGACTTTAATTTGGCGGTTTGGCGAATCGTAAAAAATCACTAAATTAAATTCTCGCCAAATTAAATTCTAACGCATTATGTAATACATAACACCCACGCGCGCATGCAGCTACAAGAAAGAAGGTTCCCACTCCACGTACATGTTTCCCCTCGTCCGGGAAGGATATCAAACTCGCTAACAAAGCTGTAAAGCGCTCTCTATCTGGAAACTCGAAGCATGTCACAGTCATCTCGAGGCAAGTATAACACTAGTCTTACACGCCAGAAGGGCACAAATTGGAAAGTATGCCGCTGACAACAGAGCAACAAAGGCCGCTACACTCTTTTCGAAGCTTTTGGATAGTAAGATCAGTGAGCCCAATGCCTCCATTCTCGATTTCAGTGACAAAAACTTTACATTTTCAGCAGCGTTGCCAAATTTTCCGGCTATAAGGTAAGTAACTAAAACATATGACTGCACAAACTCACAGCGGATTTCTAGCAAAACCTAATTACCTGAACTGCTACATACATTGTACCTATCATTCTCTTTGAGCCTACACAACACAAATTTAAGCATGCAAACCTCCGGTAGCTTTTGTTGGGCTACATGCAGGATATACACACAAGCTGCAAAGCAACAGACTACATTTGCATAGTTATAGTCACTTGAAAGGCATCACCACAGTGTACAAACCCCATGTACTTGGGCTGGTGCATTTCAAGCCAGGGTCCATATATACACTACCCTAGGGTGCATGAGGGTTGCTGGGCAATTGTGATCTCAAAACTGTGAAACAATTAGCAGGTACTATAAAAGCTACTATGGCACAAAGTCATCTCTACCTTGGGTCTCTAAGGTGTATAGGATTTGTACCCTCATGCAGTTGTGAGTCTTCTTTGGGCCTTCCCCCTAAAAAGACACAACTGCCCTTGGGTACAAATCCCCTACACCTAGAAACCCAAATGCAAAACTGCAGACATACAGATAGGCACAGAGACCACCTGGCAGATCATCTATTCCCAGTCTGTGTAGTTTGGAAAAACCTTTCATATTACGGAACTGTAATGGTGAGAACTAACCTATTGATTGAGGAGAATCGTAGTATGGACTATGGGGACAGTAGTTCTTGCGATCTACAGCCTTCATACTTGCTTCTACTCTGGGACTTTGAATGATGTGTTGTTCTAGCCGGTACAGAAAAACATGTTCGAATGTAATATACATGTTCTGAAAGTATTGCTTACACATGTTAATTAGCTTTATACACAATGGGCCACTTTTGAAGTCATATATTGGCGGCTCATGAACCATTTTCACCCCATCAGAATCCTCTTAGCACAGAATCCTTGGGCACTAGCTGCCTTTGCACATAGAGTACAACGCATGTACATGTATACCCACCACTTGTAATGCATATGAACATTTCTCAATTCTTAAAGAAAACTGTTATAAAATAATCATACAACAACACATTTTTAAGTGAATCCTATAGAGTGCTACTACTGTAACTATGAGAATGTATGTGGACTCCAAAGTTGGGTTCTCCACAGGAAGCTGATGACTGAGCAAAAGTTACCTCAGGATATACTGATCCAGAACTGATTCTACTGTAGTGCTAGTCTCATTCCCAGGCCTCCACACAGCTTTTGTCGCTTGCAGTAACGAGGCTACTGCAGTGCAACTAATACTAATGTGCCTATTACATGTACATATTGATAACCAACTGCTACACAAGCTTTGGTCCCCCATCCCGGACCAAATCCATCAGGAGCAGTATAAAACAAATCGGTACCGCCAAAAAAGAAATAGTCCCTCTTGATTAGCATTAGGGAGCCATTCCTTTCAGCTGTGTGTACAAGAAATGGTGCCAAATGTATCACTGCAATCACCTCTATCCACAAGCAGGAAGTCCTTGAAATTAGGATAACATACCTTTCTGTTTTTCTCAACTTTGTATGTAGTGCAGCTCTAGCTATCTTTTAGAACTTTTTGGACAATGCGCTGCAGCCCTCTTGATAGAAATTTGTAAACTACATATACTTGCCCTACCAGCTCACATTCATTTGTTGCTGTCTTTCCCATTCCATTTCAGCAAATTTCACTCGTAGCGAGGCTTGGTTGCATAGTGCCATTGGCTTATAAGGGAAATCATGACAGGAACAGAGTGATCATCCTACTAGGAAGGGAGACCGAATTACGCATTTCTAGACCACTACCTCAAAGCCTCATCTACTATCTCAGTAATCTTCAGTACCTCTACACAGTTTCACTTCCCACTCAGTGCCTAGTAGTAATCTAGGATACACTTCTCATCCTCTTGACTCTATATACACAACAACCGCTTAAGTTTGCACCTATTCCTCCTGCCTTTCAAAAATTCTACCCCTATAACTTCCTTTATTGTTTCATTGTATATTTAATTTAATTTTTAGAAGACCAGCCAAGTATCTTTTAGCTGCTCCTACGTAGCTGAATAGATTCTAAAGAAGCTGCCTCCATATTACAAGCTCACACTTCACTACCATCCTCTAAAGTGGGGCAAAGTACCAAAATTAAGGTAGGAAGAGCCTCACCTGGAATCCACAATTCAAATGGACGGCTTTGTTGATAACATGAAAGTCTACCTCGAATTGACAAAAATTTTACATCTAACCACACCCCCTGCTAAATAATCCACAAAAACGCAATTTCGGGTTGCTTTAAAATACAAGAAATTTTGGAATCTGCTAGAGCCCCACCCACAGTCTGGCAACAACACCAGTACCTACAGAGGACAGGCTACAAACGTAGGGATGCTTTTTCACAGGAATGCTTCAAAGCCAGTTTTACAGCCCTGAACGCATCCAACCACCCCAAAACCCTCATTTTCGCTATCCTGACTTTCAAAAAAAAATCGGCAACCGCCCACGCTCACCCGACGAATTCGAGCCCTGCATTACAAACTTCAACCTACTCCCACAAAAATTAGGAATGCGATTTTTTATTCACCCCTCGGTTTCTGAGAACCACCCACCAAAGCTCTCCCTATAAATCTCCAAAGATTTTCACACAACTAGCTATTCGAGCTAATTTAAAAAAAATGGGCAGGGCCTACAGACCCGAAAGGTGACTATTCTAGCCTACCTGAGATGGGCAAAAACCTGCCACTATCCGTCTGTCTGTCTGTAGTTACTTTGGCTTAAAGTCTTTGCTAGAGACCTACAAAACTAACAATTTTCAATAAAATCCTTCTTTCCTAATCTTCAGACTAACATCATTCAAACTAAACAAGCCTTTGAACAACCAGTTCTTTTCCTAAACAGTTAGGAAGGGTCAGATCAATGGTAGCTAGTTACTTTGGCTGAAAGTCTTTGCCTGAGACCAACAAAACTAACAATTTTCAATAAATCCTTCTTTCCTAATCTTCAGACTAACATCAACCAAACTAAACAAGCCTTTGAATAACCAGTTCCTTTCTTGAACATCGACACTTCCTAAACATGTATTGTATCCGACTAACATCATTAAAACTAATCAAGCCTTTCAATAACCAGTTCCTTTCTTGAAGAGCGATACTTCCTAAGCATGTATTGTATCTGACTAACATCATTCAAACTAAACAAGCCTTTGAATAACCAATTCTTTTCCTAAACAGTTGGGAAGGGTCAGATCAATGGTAGCCAGTTACTTTGGCTGAAAGTCTTTTCCTGAGACCAACAAAACTAACAATTTTCAATAAAATCCTTCTTTCCTAATCTTCAGACTAACATCAACAAAACTAAACAAGCCTTTGAATAACCAGTTCCTTTCTTAAACATCGACACTTCCTAAACATGTATTGTATCCGACTAACATCATTAAAACTAATCAAGCCTTTGAATAACCAGTTCTTTTCCTAAACAGTTGGGAAGGGTCAGATCAATGGTAGCTAGTTACTTTGGCTCAAAGTCTTTGCTAGAGACCAACAAAACTAACGATTTTCTATAAAATACTTCTTTCCTAATCTGCAGACTAACATCAAGCAAACTAAACAGGCCTTTGAATAACCAGTTCCTTTCTTGAAGATCGATACTTCCTAAGCATGTATTGTATCTGACTAACATCATTCAAACTAAACAAGCCTTTGAATAACCAGTTATTTTCCTAAACAGTTGGGAAGGGTCAGATCAATGGTAGCCAGTTACTTTGGCTAAAAGTCTTTGCCTGAGACCAACAAAACTAATCATTTTCAATAAAATCCTACTTTCCTAATCTTCAGGCTAACATCAACAAAACTAAACAGGCCTTTGAATAACCAGCTCTTTTTCTAAACAGTTGGGAAGGGTCAGATAAATGGTAGCAAGTTACTTTGGCTTAAAGTCTTTGCTAGAGACAAAAAAACTAACAATTTTAAATAAAATTCTTTTTTCCTAATCTGCAAACTAACATCAGGCAAACTAAACAAGCCTTTGAATAACCAGTTCCTTTCTTGAAGATCGATACTTCCTAAGCATGTATTGTATCTGACTAACATCATTCAAACTAAACAAGCCTTTGAATAACAAGTTCTTTTCCTAAACAGTTGGGAAGGGTCAGATCAATGGTAGCCAGTAACTTTGGCTGAAAGTTTTTGCCTGAGACCAACAAAACTAACAATTTTCAATAAAATCCTACTTTCCTAATCTTCAGGCTAACATCAACAAAACTAAACTTACAGGCCTTTGAATAACCAGCTCTTTTTCTAAACAGTTGGGAAGGGTCAGATAAATGGTAGCAAGTTACTTTGGCTTAAAGTCTTTGCTAGAGACAAAAAAACTAACAATTTTAAATGAAATCCTTCTTTCCTAATCTGCAAACTAACATCAACCAAACTAAACAAGCCTTTGAATAACCAGTTCCTTTCTTGAACATTGATACTTCCTAAGCATGTATTGAATCTGACTAATATCATTCAAACAAAACAAGCCTTTAAATAACCAGCTCTTTTTCTAAATAGTTTGGAAGGGTCAGATAAATGGTAGCTAGTAACTTTGGCTTAAAGTCTTTGCTAGAGACCAACAAAACTAACAATTTTCAATAAAATCCTTCTTTCCTAATCTTCAGGCTAACATCAACAAAACTAAACAGGCCTTTGAATAACCAGTTCTTATTCTAAACAGTTGGAAAGGATCAGATAAATGGTAGCTAGTTACTTTGGCTTAAAGTCTTTGCTAGAGACCAACAAAACTAACAATTTTCAATAAAATCCTTCTTTCCTAATCTTCAGACTAACATCATTCAAACTAAAACAAGCCTTCTTTGAATAACCAGTTCTTTTCCTAAACAGTTAGGAAGGGTCAGATCAATGGTAGCTAGTTACTTTGGCTGAAAGTCTTTGCCTGAGACCAACAAAACCAACAATTTTCAATAAAATCTTTCTTTCCTAATCTTCAGACTAACATCAACCAAACTAAACAAGCCTTTGAATAACCAGTTCCTTTCTTGAACATCGACACTTCTTAAACATGTATTGTATTCGACTAACATCATTATAACTAATCAAGCCTTTGAATAACCAGTTCTTTTCCTAAACAGCTGGGAAGGGTCAGATCAATGGTAGCTAGTTACTTTGGCTCAAAGTCTTTGCTAGAGACCAACAAAACTAAAGATTTTCTATAAAATACTTCTTTCCTTATCTGCAGACTAACATCAAGCAAACTAAACAAGCCTTTGAATAACCAGTTCCTTTCTTGAACATCGATACTTCCTAAGCATGTATTGTATCTGACTAACATCACTCAAACTAAACAAGCCTTTGAATAACAAGTTCTTTTCCTAAACAGTTGGGAAGGGTCAGATCAATGGTAGCCAGTTACTTTGGCTGAAAGTCTTTGCCTGAGACCAACAAAAACTAACAATTTTCAATAAAATCCTTCTTTCCTAATCTTCAGACTAACATCAACCAAACTAAACAAGCCTTTGAATAACCAGTTCCTTTCTTGAACATCGATACTTCCTAAGCGTGTATTGTATCTGACTAACATCATTCAAACTAAACAAGCCTTTGAATAACCAGTTCTTTTCCAAAACAGTTGTTAAGGGTCAGATCAATGGTAGCCAGTTACTTTGGCTGAAAGTCTTTGCCTGAGACCAACAAAACTAACAATTTTAGATAAAATCCTTCTTTCATAATTTTCAGGCTAACATCAACAAAACTAAACAGGCCTTTGAATAACCAGCTCTTTTTCTAAACAGTTGGGAAGGGTCAGATAAATGGTAGCAAGTTACTTTGGCTTAAAGTCTTTGCTAGAGACAAAAAAACTAACAATTTTAAATAAAATCCTTCTTTCCCAATCTTCAGACTAACATCAACCAAACTAAACAAGCCTTTGAATAACCAGTTCCTTTCTCGAACATTGATACTTCCTAAGCATGTATTGTATCTGACTAATATCATTCAAACAAAACAAGCCTTTGAATAACCAGCTTATTTTCTAATAGGTTCGGAAGGGTAAGATCAATGGTAACTAGTAACTTTGGCTTAAAGTCTTTGCTAGAGACCAACAAAACTAACAATTTTCAATACAATCCTTCTTTCCTAATCTTCAGGCTAACATCAACAAAACAAAAAAGACCTTTGAATAACCAGTTCTTTTCTAAACAGTTAGGAAGGGTCAGAAAAATGGTAGCTAGTTACTTTGGCTTAAAGTTTTTGTTAGAGACCAACAAAACTAACAATTTTCAATAAAATCCTTCTTTCCTAATCTTCAGAATAACATCATTCAAACTAAACAAGCCTTTGAATAACCAGTTCTTTTTCTAAACCGTTGGGAAGGGTCAGATAAATGGTAGCTAGTTACTTTGGCTGAAAGTCTTTGCATGAGACCAACAAAACTAACAATTTTCAATAAAATCCTTCTTTCCTAATCTTCAGACTAACATCATTCAAACTAAACAAGCCTTCTTTGAATAACCAGTTCTTTTCCTAAACAGTTAGGAAGGGTCAGATCAATGGTAGCTAGTTACTTTGGCTGAAAGTCTTTGCCTGAGACCAACAAAACTAACAATTTTCAATAAAATCCTTCTTTCCTAATCTTAAGACTAACATCAACCAAACTAAACAAGCCTTTGAATAACCAGTTCCTTTCTTGAACATCTACACTTCCTAAACATGTATTGTATCCGACTAACATCATTAAAACTAATCAAGCCTTTGAATAACCAGTTCTTTTCCTAAACAGTTGGGAAGGGTCAGATCAATGGTAGCTAGTTACTTTGGCTCAAAGTCTTTGCTAGAGACCAACAAAACTAAAGATTTTCTATAAAATACTTCTTTCCTAATCTGCAGACTAACATCAACCAAACTAAATAAGCATTTGAATAACCAGTTCCTTTCTTGAACATCGATACTTCCTAAGCATGTATTGTATCTGACTAACATCATTCAAACTAAACAAGCCTTTGAATAACAAGTTCTTTTCCTAAACAGTTGGGAAGGGTCAGATCAATGGTAGCTAGTTACTTTGGCTCAAAGTCTTTGCTAGAGACCAACAAAACTAACGATTTTCAATAAAATCCTTCTTTCCTAATCATCAGACTAACATCAACCAAACAAAACAAGCTTTGAATAACCAGCTCTTTTTCTAAATAGTTTGGAAGGATCAGATAAATGGTAGCAAGTTACTTTGGCTTAAAGTCTTTGCAAGAGACCAACAAAACTAACAATTATCAATAAAATCCTTCTTTCTTAATCTTCAGGCTAAAATCAATGAAACTAAACAGGCCTTTGAATAACCAGTTCTTTTTCTAAACAGTTGGGAAGGGTCAGATAAATGGTAGCTAGTTACTTTGGCTTAAAGTCTTTGCTAGAGACCAACAAAACTAACAATTTTTAATAAAATCCTTCTTTCCTAATCTTCAGATTAACATCATTCAAACTAAACAAGCCTTTGAATAACCAGTTCTTTTCCTAAACAGTTAGGAAGGGTCAGATGAATGGTAGCTAGTTACTTTGGCTGAAAGTCTTTGCATGAGACCAACAAAACTAACAATTTTCAATAAAATCCGTCTTTTCTAATCTATAGAATAACATCAACCAAACTAAACAAGCCTTTGAATAACCAGTTCCTTTCTTGAACATCAACACTTCTTAAACATGTATTGTATTCGACTAACATCATTAAAACTAATCAAGCCTTTGAATAACCAGTTCTTTTCCTAAACAGCTGGGAAGGGTCAGATCAATGGTAGCTAGTTACTTTGGCTCAAAATCTTTGCTAGAGACCAACAAAACTAAAGATTTTCTATAAAATACTTCTTTCCTTATCTGCAGACTAACATCAAGCAAACTAAACAAGCCTTTGAATAACCAGTTCCTTTCTTGAACTTCGATACTTCCTAAGCATGTATTGTATCTGACTAACATCATTCAAACTAAACAAGCCTTTGAATAACAAGTTCTTTTCGTAAACAGTTGGGAAGGGTCAGATCAAAGGTAGCCAGTTACTTTGGCTGAAAGTCTTTGCCTGAGACCAACAAAAACTAACAATTTTCAATAAAATCCTTCTTTCCTAATCTTCAGACTAACATCAACCAAACTAAACAAGCCTTTGAAATACCAGTTCCTTTCTTGAACATCGATACTTCCTAAGCGTGTATTGTATCTGACTAACATCATTCAAACTAAACAAGCCTTTGAATAACCAGTTCTTTTCCAAAACAGTTGTTAAGGGTCAGATCAATGGTAGCCAGTTACTTTGGCTGAAAGTCTTTGCCTGAGACCAACAAAACTAACAATTTTAGATAAAATCCTTCTTTTCTAATTTTCAGGCTAACATCAACAAAACCAAACAGGCCTTTGAATAACCAGCTCTTTTTCTAAACAGTTGGGAAGGGTCAGATAAATGGTAGCAAGTTACTTTGGCTTAAAGTCTTTGCTAGAGACAAAAAAACTAACAATTTTAAATAAAATCCTTCTTTCCTAATCTTCAGACTAACATCAACCAAACTAAACAAGCCTTTGAATAACCAGTTCCTTTCTTGAACATTGATACTTCCTAAGCATGTATTGTATCTGACTAATATCATTCAAACAAAACAAGCCTTTGAATAACCAGCTTATTTTCTAATTAGTTCGGAAGGGTCAGATCAATGGTAACTAGTAACTTTGGCTTAAAGTCTTTGCTAGAGACCAACAAAACTAAAAATTTTCAATAAAATCCTTCTTTCCTAATCTTCAGACTAACATCAACAAAACTAAAAAGGCCTTTGAATAACCAGTTCTTTTCTAAACAGTTAGGAAGGGTCAGATCAATGGTAGCTAGTTACTTTGGCTTAAAGTTTTTGTTAGAGACGAACAAAACTAACAATTTTCAATAAAATCCTTCTTCCCTAATCTTCAGAATAACATCATTCAAACTAAACAAGCCTTTGAATAACCAGTTCTTTTTCTAAACAGTTGGGAAGGGTCAGATAAATGGTAGCTAGTTACTTTGGCTTAAAGTCTTTGCTAGAGACCAACAAAACTAACAATTTTCATTAAAATCCTTCTTTCCTAATCTTCAGACTAACATCAACCAAACTAAAAAAGCCCTTGAATAACAAGTTCCTTTCTTGAACATCGATACTTCCTAAGCGTGTATTGTATCTGACTAACATCATTCAAACTAAACAAGCCTTTGAATAACCAGTTCTTTTTCTAAACAGTTGGGAAGGGTCAGATCAATGGTAGCTAGTGACTTTGGCTTAAAGTCTTTGCCAGAGACCAACAAATCTAAAAATTTTCAATGAAATCCTTCTTTCCTAATCTTCAGACTAACATCAACCAAACTAAACAAGCCTTTGAATAACCAGTTCCGGTCTTGAACATCGATACTTCCTAAGCATGTATTGTATCCGACTAACATCATTCAAACTAAACAAGCTAAAACAATTTCTTTCCTAGACAGTTGGGAAGGGTCAGATCAATGGTAGCTAGTTGTTATGACTGAAAGTTTCCTGAGACCAATAAAACTAAAATTGTACCTATTATTAGTGAAAACCCTTACTTTCTAAGCATGTATGTATTGTATCCGACAAACATCATTTAAACTAAACAAATGATTGAATCATAAACCAGTTCCTTTCCAAGACAGTTCGGAGGGGTCAGATCAATGGTAGCTAGATACTTTGGCTGAAAGTCTTTACCTGAGACCAACAAAACTAACAATTTTCAATAAAATCCTCCTTTCCTAATCTTCAGACTAACATCAACTAAACTAAACAAGCCTTTGAATAACCAGTTCCTTTCTTGAACATCGATACTTCCTAAACATGTATTGTATCCGACTAACATCATTCAAACTAAACAACCTATTAAATCTTACACAAATTTCTTTCCTAGACACTTGGGAAGGGTCAGATCAATGGTAGCTACTTAGTTTGGCTGAAAGTCTTTGCCCGAGACCAATTAAACTGATAATTTTCAGTCAAATCCCTTACTTCCTAAGTATGTATTGTATCTGACTAACATCATTCAAACTAAACAAGCTATTGAATCTTAAACCAGTTCTCTACGTAAACAGTTAGGAAGGGTAAGATCAATGGTATCTAGTTGTTTTGACTGAAAGTTTTCTGAGACCAATAAAGCTAAAATTGTACCAATTATTAGTGAAAACCCTTTCTTTCAAAGCATATATGTATTGTATCTGACAAACATCATTTAAACTAAACAAATGATTGAATCTTAAACCAGTTCCTTTCCAAGACAGTTGGGAAGGGTCGGACAAATGGTAGCTAGTTACCTTGGCTTAAAGTCTTTGCCAGAGACCAACAAAATTAACAATTTTTGAATAAAATCCTTCTTTCCTAATCTTCAGACTAACATCAACCAAACTAAACAAGCTTTTGAATAACCAGTTCCTTTCTTGAACTTCGATACTTCCTTAGCATGTATTGTATTTGACTAACATCATTCAAACTAAACAAGCCTTTGAATAACCAGTTCTTTTTCTAAACAGTTGGGAAGGGTCAGATCAATGGTAGCTAGTTACTTTGGCTCAAAGTCTTTGCTAGAGACCAACAAAACTAACGATTTTCAATAAAATCCTTCTTTCCTAATCTTCAGACTAACATCAACCAAAGTAAACAGGCCTTTGAATAACCAGCTCTTTTTCTAAACAGTTGGGAAGGGTCAGATAAATGGTAGCAAGTTACTTTGGCTTAAAGTCTTTGCTAGAGACCAACAAAACTAACAATTTTCAATAAAATTCTCCTTTACTAATCTTCAGACTAACATCAACCAAACTAAACAAGCCTTTGAATAACCACTTCCTTTCTTGAAAATTGATACTTCCTAAGAATGTATTGTATCTGACTAATATCATTCAAACAAACAAGCCTTTGAATAACCAGCACTTTTTCTAAATAGTTCGGAAAGGTCAGATCAATGGTAGCTAGTAACTTTGGCTTAAAGTCATTTCAAGAGACCAACAAAACTAACAATTTTCAATAAAATCCTTTTTTCCTAATCTTCAGGCTAACATCAACAAAACTAAACAGGCCTTTGAATAACCAGCTCTTTTTCTAAACAGTTGGGAAGAGTCAGATCAATGGTAGCTAGTTACTTCGGCTTAAAGTCATTGCTAGAGACCAACAAAACTAACAATTTTCAATAAAATCCTTCTTTCCTAATCTTAAGACTAACATCAACCAAACTAAACAAACCTTTGAATAACCAGTTCCTTTCTTGAACATCGATACTTCCTAAAAATGTATTGTATCCGACTAACATCATTAAAACTAATCAAGCCTTTGAATAACCAGTTCTTTTCCTAAACAGTTGGGAAGGGTCAGATCAATGGTAGCTTGTTACTTTGGCTCATAGTCTTTGCTAGAGACCAACAAAACTAACGATTTTCAATAAAATCCTTCTTTCCTAATCTTCACACTTACATCAACCAAACTAAACAAGCCTTTGAATAACCAGTTCCTTTCTTGAACATCAATACTTTCTAAACATGTATTGTATCCGATTAACATCATTAAAACTAATCAAGCCTTTGAATAACCAGTTCTTTTCCTAAACAGTTGGGAAGGGTCAGATCAATAATAGCTATTTACTTTGGCTCAAAGTCTTTGCTAGAAACCAACAAAACAAACGATTTTCAATAAAATCCTTCTTTCCTAATTTTCAGACTAACATCAAACAAACTAAACAAGCCTTTGAATAAACAGTTCCTTTCTTGAACATCGATACTTCCTAAGCGTGTATTGTATCTGACTAAACTAATCAAGCCTTTGAATAACCAGTTCTTTACCAAAACAGTTGGGAAGGGTCAGATCAATGGTAGCCAGTTACTTTGGCTGAAAGTCTTTGCCTGAGACCAGCAAAACTAACAATTTTCAAAAAAATCCTTCTTTCCTAATCTTCAGGCTAACATCAACAAAACTAAACAGGCCTTTGAATAACCAGCTCTTTTTCTAAACAGTTGGGAAGGGTCAGATAAATGGTAGCAAGTTACTTTGGCTTAAAGTCTTTGCTAGAGACCAACAAAACTAACAATTTTCAATAAAATCCTTCTTTCCTAATCTTCAGAATAACATCAAACAAATTAAACAAGCCTTTGAATAACCAGTTCCTTTCTTGAACATTGATATTTCCTAAGCATGTATTGTATCTGACTAATATCATTCAAACAAAACAAGCCTTTGAATAACCTGCCCTTTTTCTAAATAGTTCGGAAAGATCAGATCAATGGTAGCTAGTAACTTAGGCTTAATTAAAGTCATTGCAAGAGACCAACAAAACTAAAAATTTTCAATAAAATCCTTCTTTCCTAATCTTCAGGCTAACATCAACAAAACTAAACAGGCCTTTGAATAACCAGTTCTTTTTCTAAACAGTTGGGAAGGGTCAGATAAATGGTAGCTAGTTACTTTGGCTTAAAGTCTTTGCTAGAGACAAATAAAACAAACAATTTTCAATAAAATCCTTCTTTCCTAATCTACAGACTAACATCATTCAAACTAAACAAGCCTTTGAATAACCAGTTCTTTTCCTAAACAGTTAGGAAGGGTCAGATCAATGGTAGCTAGTTACTTTTGCTGAAAGTCTTTGCCTGAGACCAACAAAACTAACAATTTTCAATAAAATCCTTCTTTCCTAATCTTCAGACTAACATCAACCAAACTAAACAAGCCTTTGAATAACCAGTTCCTTTCCTGAACATCAACACTTTTTAAAAATGTATTGTATCCGACTAACATCAATAAAACTAATTAAGCCTTTGAATAACCAGTTCTTTTCATAAACAGTTGGAAAGGGTCAGATCAATGGTAGCCAGTTACTTTGGCTGAAAGTCTTTGCCTGAGACCAACAAAACTAACAATTTTCAATAAAATCCTTCTTTCCTAATCTTCAGACTAACATCATTCTAACTAAACAAGCCTTTGAATAACCAGTTCTTTTCCTAAACAGTTAGGAAGGGTCAGATCAATGGTAGCTAGTTACTTGTGCTGAAAGTCTTTGCCTGAGACCAACAAAACTAACAATTTTCAATAAAATTCTTCTTTCCTAATCTTCAGACTAACATCAACCAAACTAAACAAGCCTTTGAATAACCAGTTCCTTTCTTGAACATCGACACTTCCTAAACATGTATTGTATCCGACTAACATCATTAAAACTAATCAAGCCTTTAAATAACAGGTTCTTTTCCTAAACCGATGGGAAGGGTCAGATCAATGGTACCTAGTTACTTTGGCTTAAAGTCTTTGCTAGAGACCAACAAAACTATCAATTTTCAATAAAATCCTTCTTTTCTAAGCTTCAGACTAACATCACTCAAACTAAACAAGCTTTTGAATAACCAGCTCTTTTTCTAAACAGTTGGGAAGGGTCAAATTAAAGGTAGCTAGTAAGTTTGGCTTAAAGTCTTTGCTAGAGACCAACAAAACTAATAATTTTCATTAAAATCCTTCTTTCCTAATCTTCAGACTATCATCAACGAAACTAAACAAGCCCTTGAATAACAAGTTCCTTTCTTGAACATCGATACTTCCTAAGCGTGTATTGTATCTGACTAACATCATTCAAACTAAACAAGCCTTTGAATAACCAGTTCTTTTTCTAAACAGTTGGGAAGAGTCAGATCAATGGTAGTTAGTGACTTTGGCTTAGAGTTTTTGCCAGAGACCAACAAATCTAACAATTTTCAATGAAATCCTTCTTTCCTAATCTTCAGAAAAACATCAACCAAACTAAACAAGCCTTTGAATAACCAGTTCCGGTCTTGAACATCGATACTTCCTAGGCTTGTATTGTATTTGACTAACATCATTCAAACTAAACAAGCCTTTGAATAACCAGTTCTTTTTCTAAACAGTTGGGAAGGGTAAGATCAATGGTAGCTAGTTGCTTTGGCTCAAAATCTTTGCTAGAGACCAACAAAACTAACAATTTTCAATAAAATCCTTCTTTCCTAATCTTCAGACTAACATCAACCGAACTAAACAAGCCTTTGAATAACAAGTTCCTTTCTTGAACATGATACTTCCTAAGCATGTATTGTATCTGACTAACATCATTCAAACTAAACAAGCCTTTGAATAACAAGTTCGTTTCCTAAACAGTTGGGAAGGGTCAGATCAATGGTAGCTACTTACATTGGCTTAAAGTCTTTGCCAGAGACAAAAAAAATAACAATTTTTGAATAAAATTCTTCTTTCCTAATCTTCAGACTAACATCAACCAAACTAAACCGGCCTTTGAATAACCAGTTCCTTTCTTGAACATCGACACTTTTTAAAAATGTATTGTATCCGACTAACATCAATAAAACTAATCAAGCCTTTGAATAACCAGTTCTTTTCCTAAACAGTTGGAAAGGGTCAGATCAATGGTAGCCAGTTACTTTGGCTGAAAGTCTTTACCTGAGACCAACAAAACTAACAATTTTCAATAAAATCCTTCTTTCATAATCTTCAGACTAACATCATTCAAACTAAACAAGCCTTTGAATAACCAGTTCTTTTCCTAAACAGTTAGGAAGGGTCAGATCAATGATAGCTAGTTACTTTTGCTGAAAGTCTTTGCCTGAGACCAACAAAACTAACAATTTTCAATAAAATTCTTCTTTCCTAATCTTCAGACTAACATCAACCAAACTAAACAAGCCTTTGAATAACCAGTTCCTTTCTTGAACATCGACACTTCCTAAACATGTATTGTATCCGACTAACATCATTTAAACTAATCAAGCCTTTGAGTAGCAGGTTCTTTTCCTAAAAAGTTGGGAAGGGTCAGATCAATGGTAGCTAGTTACTTCGGCTCAAAGTCTTTGCTAGAGACCAACAAAACTAACGATTTTCTATAAAATACTTTTTTCCTAATCTGCAGACTAATATCAAGCAAACTAAACAAGCATTTGAATAAACAGTTCCTTTCTTGAACATCGATACTTCCTAAGCATGTATTGTATCTGACTAACATCATTCAAACTAAACAAGCCTTTGAATAACCAGTTGTTTTCCTAAACAGTTGGGAAGGGTCAGATCAATAGTAGTCAGTTACTTTGGCTGAAAGTCTTTGCCTGAGACCAACAAAACTAACAATTTTAAATAAAATCCTTCTTTCCTAATCTTCAGACTAACATCAACTAAACTAAACAAGCCTTTGAATAACCAGTTCCTTTCTTGAACATCGACACTTCCTAAACATGTATTGTATCCGACTAACATCATTAAACTAATCAAGCCTTTAAATAACCAGTTATTTTCCTGAACAGTTGGGAAGGGTCAGATCAATGGTAGCCAGTTACTTTGGCTGAAAGTCTTTGCCTGAGACCAACAAAACTAACAATTTTCAATAAAATCCTTCTTTCCTAATCTTCAGACTAACATCATTCAAACTAAACAAGCCTTTGAATAACCAGTTCTTTTCCTAAACAGTTATGAAGGGTCAGATCAATGGTAGTTAGTTACTTTTGCTGAAAGTCTTTGCCTGAGACCAACAAAACTAACAATTTTCAATAAAATTCTTCTTTCCTAATCTTCAGACTAACATCAACCAAACTAAACAAGCCTTTGAATAACCAGTTCCTTTCTTGAACATCGACACTTCCTAAACATGGATTGTATCCGACTAACATCATTTAAACTAATCAAGCCTTTGAGTAATAGGTTCTTTTCCTAAAAAGTTGGGAAGGGTCAGATCAATGGTAGCTAGTTACTTCGGCTCAAAGTCTTTGCTAGAGACCAACAAAACAAACGATTTTCTATAAAATACTTTTTTCCTAATCTGCAGACTAATATCAAGCAAACTAAACAAGCCTTTGAATAAATAGTTCCTTTCTTGAACATCGATACTTCCTAAGCATGTATTGTATCTGACTAATATCATTCAAACTAAACAAGCCTTTGAATAACCAGTTGTTTTCCTAAAAAGTTGGGAAGGGTCAGATCAATAGTAGTCAGTTACTTTGGCTGAAAGTCTTTGCCTGAGACCAACAAAACTAACAATTTTAAATAAAATCCTTCTTTCATAATCTTCAGACTAACATCAACTAAACTAAACAAGCCTTTGAATAACCAGTTCCTTTCTTGAACATCGATACTTCCTAAACATGTATTGTATCCGACTAACATCATTCAAACTAAACAACCTATTAAATCTTACACCAATTTCTTTCCTAGACACTTGGGAAGGGTCAGATCAATGGTAGCTACTTAGTTTGGCTGAAAATCTTTGCCTGAGACCAATTAAACTGATAATTTTCAGTCAAAACCCTTACTTCCTAAGTATGTATTGTATCTGACTAACATCATTCAAACTAAACAAGCTATTGATTCTTAAACCAGTTCTCAACGTAGAAAGTTAGGAAGGGTCAGATCAATGGTAGCTAGTTGTTTTGACTGAAAGTTTCCTGAGACCAATAAAGCTAAAATTGTACCAATTATTAGTGAAAACCCTTACTTTCAAATCATGTATGTATTGTATCTGACAAACATCATTTAAACTAAACAAATGATTGAATCTTAAACCAGTTCCTTTCCAAGACAGTTGGGAATGGGTCAGACAAATGGTAGCTAGTTACTTTGGCTTAAAGTCTTTGCCAGAGACACACAAAATTAACAATTTTTGAATAAAATCCTTCTTTCCTAATCTTCAGACTAGCATCAACCAAACTAAACAAGCTTTTGAATAACCAGTTCCTTTTTTGAACATCGATACTTCCGTAGCATGTATTGCATTTGACTAACATCATTCAAACTAAACAAGCCTTTGAATAACCAGTTCTTTTTCTAAACAGTTGGGCAGGGTCAGATATATAAAGGTAGCTAGTTACCTTGGCTTAAAGTCTTTGCCAGAGACCAACAAAACTAAAAATAATATTCTTCTTTCCTAATCTTCAGACTAAAACTAAACAAGCCTTTGAATAACAAGTTCCTTTCTTGAACATCAATACTTCCTAAGCTTGTATTGTATTTGACTAACATCATTTAAACAAAACAAGCCTTTAAATAACCAGTTCTTTTCCTAGACAGTTGGGAAGGTTCAGATCATTGGTAGCCAGTTACTTTGGCTTAAAGTCTTTGCCTGAGACCAAAAAAAAAAAATTCTTCCTAAGAATGTATTGTATTTGACTAACATCATTCAAACTAAACAAGCCTTTGCATAACCAGTTCTTTTCCTAAACAGTTGGGAAGAGTAAGATCAATGGTAGCTTGTTACTTGGCTTAAAGTCTTTGCCAGAGACCAACAAAACTAACAATTTTCAATAAATCCTTCTTTCCTAATCTTCAGACTAACATCAACATAACTGAACAAGCCTTTGAATAACAAGTTCCTTTCTTGAACATCGATACTTCCTAGGCATGTATTGTATTTGACTAACATCATTCAAACTAAACTAGCCTTTGAATAACCAGTTCTTTTTCTAAACAGTTGGGAAGGGTCAGATCAATGGTAGCTAGTTACTTTGGCTTAAAGTCTTTGCTAGAGACCAACAAAACTAACGATTTTCTATAAAATCCTTCTTTCCTAATCTTCAGACTAACATCAACCTAACTAAACAAGCCTTTGAATAAACAGTTCCTTTCTTGAACATCGATACTTCTTAAGCGTGTATTGTATCTGACTAACATCATTCAAACTAAACAAGCCTTTGAATAACCAGTTCTTTTCCAAAACAGTTGGGAAGGGTCAGATTAATGGTAGCCAGTTACTTTGGCTGAAAGTCTTTGCATGAGACCAACAAAACTAACAATTTTCATTAAAATCCTTCTTTCCTAATCTTCAGACTAACATCAACCAAACTAAACAAGCCTTTGAATAACCAGTACCTTTCTTGAACATTGATACTTCCTAAGCATGTATTGTATCTGACTAATATCATTCAAACAAAACAAGCCTTTGAATAACCAGCACTTTTTCTAAAGCGTTCGGAAAGGTCAGATCAATGGTAGTTAGTAACTTTGGCTTAATTAAAGTCATTGCAAGAGACCAACAAAACCAGCCAGTTACTTTGGCTGAAAGTCTTTGCCTGAGACCAACAAAACTAACAATTTTCAATAAAATCCTTCTTTCCAAATCTTCAGGCTAACATCAACAAAACTAAACAGGCCTTTGAATAACCAGTTCTTTTTCAAAAACAGTTGGGAAGGGTCAGATAAATGGTAGCTAGTTACTTTGGCTTAAAGTCTTTGCTAGAGACCAACAAAACTAACAATTTTCAATAAAATCCTTCTTTCCTAATCTTCAGACTAACATCATTCAAACTAAACAAGCCTTTGAATAACCAGTTCTTTTCCTAAACAGTTAGGAAGGGTCAGATCAATGGTAGCTAGTTACTTTTGTTGAAAGTCTTTGCCTGAGACCAACAAAACTAACAATTTTCAATAAAATCCTTCTTTCCTAATCTTCAGACTAACATCAACCAAACTAAACAAGCCTTTGAATAACCGGTTCCTTTCTTGAACATCGACACTTCCTAAACATGTATTGTATCCGACTAACATCATTAAAACAAATCAAGCCTTTGAATAACCAGTTCTTTTCCTAAACAGTTAGGAAGGGTCAGATCAATGGTAGCTAGTTACTTTGGTGAAAGTCTTGGCCTGAGACCAACAAAACTAATAATTTTCAATAAAATCCTTCTTTCCTAATCTTCAGACTAACATCATTCAAACTAAACAAGCCTTTGAATAACCAGTTATTTTCCTAAACAGTTAGGAAGGGTCAGATTAATGGTAGTTAGTTACTTTTGCTGAAAGTTTTTGCATGAGACCAACAAAACTAACAATTTTCAATAAAATTCTTCTTTCCTAATCTTCAGACTAACATCAACCAAACTAAACAAGCCTTTGAATAACCAGTTCCTTTCTTGAACATCGACACTTCCTAAACATGTATTGTATCCGACTAACATCATTTAAACTAATCAAGCCTTTGAATAACAGGTTCTTTTCCTAAACAGTTGGGAAGGGTCAGATCAATGGTAGCTAGTTACTTCGGCTCAAAGTCTTTGCTAGAGACCACTAAAACTAACAATTTTCAATAAAATCCTCCTTTCCTAATCTTCAGGCTAACATCAACAAAACTAAACAGGCCTTTGAATAACCAGTTCTTTTTCTAAACAGTTGGGAAGGGTCAGATAAATGGTAGCTAGTGACTTTGGCTTAAAGTCTTTGCTAGAGACCAACAAAACTAACAATTTTCAATAAAATCCTTCTTTCCTAATCTTCAGACTAACATCATTCAAACTAAACAAGCCTTCTTTGAATAACCAGTTCTTTTCCTAAACAGTTAGGAAGGGTGAGATCAATGGTAGCTAGATACTTTTGGCTGAAAGTCTTTGCCTGAGACCAAGTAAACTAACAATTTTCAATAAAATCCTTCTTTCCTAATCTTAAGACTAACATCAACCAAACTAAACAAGCCTTTGAATAACCAGTTCCTTTCTTGAACATCGATACTTCCTAAGGATGTATTGTATTTGACTAACATCATTCAAACTAAACTAGCCTTTGAATAACCAGTTCGTTTACTAAACAGTTGGGAAGGGTCAGATCAATGGTAGCTAGTTACTTTGGCTTAAAGTCTTTGCTAGAGACCAACAAAACTAACGATTTTCTATAAAATACTTCTTTCCTAATCTGCAGACTAACATCAGGCAAACTAAACAAGCTTTTGAATAACTAGTTCCTTTCTTGAAGATCGATACTTCCTAAGCATGTATTGTATCTGACTAACATCACTCAAACTAAACAAGCCTTTGAATAACAAGTTCTTTTCCTAAACAGTTGGGAAGGGTCAGATCAATGGTAGCCAGTTACTTTGGCTGAAAGTCTTTGGCTGAAAGTCTTTGCCTGAGACCAACAAAACTAATTATTTTCAATAAAATCCTACTTTCCTAATCTTCAGGCTAACATCAACAAAACTAAACAGGCCTTTGAATAACCAGCTCTTTTTTTAAACAGTTGGGAAGGGTCAGATAAATGGTAGCAAGTTACTTTGGCTTAAAGTCTTTGCTAGAGAAAAAAAAACTAACAATTTTAAATAAAATCCTTCTTTCCTAATCTGCAAACTAACATCAGGAAAACTAAACAAGCCTTTGAATAACCAGTTCCTTTCTTGAAGATCGATACTTCCTAAGCATGTATTGTATCTGACTAACATCATTCAAACTAAACAAGCCTTTGAATAACAAGTTCTTTTCCTAAACAGTTGGGAAGGGTCAGATCAATGGTAGCCAGTTACTTTGGCTGAAAGTCTTTGCCTGAGACCAACAAACTAACAATTTTCAATAAAATCCTACTTTCCTAATCTTCAGGCTAACATCAACAAAACTAATCAAGCCTTTGAATAACCAATTCTTTTCCTAAACAGTTGGGAAGGGTCAGATCAATGGTAGCTAGTTACTTTGGCTGAAAGTCTTTGCTAGAGACAAACAAAACTAACGATTTTCTATAAAATACTTCTTTCCTAATCTGCAGACTAACATCAACCAAACTAAATAAGCATTTGAATAACCAGTTCCTTTCTTGAACATCGATACTTCCTAAGCATGTATTGTATCTGACTAACATCATTCAAACTAAACAAGCCTTTGAATAACAAGTTCTTTTCCTAAACAGTTGGGAAGGGTCAGATCAATGGTAGCTAGTTACTTTGGCTCAAAGTCTTTGCTAGAGACCAACAAAACTAACAATTTTCAATAAAATCCTCCTTTCCTAATCTGCAGACTAACATCAACCAAACTAAACAAGCCTTTGAATAACCAGTTCCTTTATTGAACATTGATACTTCGTAAGCATGTATTGTATCTGACTAATATCATTCAAACAAAACAAGCCTTTGAATAACCAGCACTTATCCAAAATAGTTCGGAAAGGTCAGATCAATGGTAGCTAGTAACTTTGGCTTAATTAAAGTCATTGAAAGAGACCAACAAAACTAACAATTTTAAATAAAATCCTTCTTTCCTAATCTTCAGGCTAACATCAAAAAAACTAAACAGGCCTTTGAATAACCAGTTCTTTTTCTAAACAGTTGGGAAGGGTCAGATAAATGGTAGCTAGTTACTTTGGCTTAAAGTCTTTGCCTGAGACCAACAAAACTAACAATTTTCAATAAAATCCTTCTTTCCTAATCTTCAGACTAACATCATTCAAACTAAACAAGCCTTTGAATAACAAGTTCCTTTCTTGAACATCGACACTTCCTAAATATGTATTGTATCCGACTAACATTATTAAAACTAATCAAGCCTTTGAATAACCAGTTCTTTTCCTAAACAGTTGGGAAGGGTCAGATCAATGGTAGCCAGTTACTTTGGCTGAAAGTCTTTGCCTGAGACAATCAAAACTAACAATTTTCAATAAAATCCTTCTTTCCTAATCTTAAGACTAACATCATTCAAACTAAACAAGCCTTTGAATAACAAGTTCTTTTCCTAAACAGTTAGAAAGGGTCAGATCAATGGTAGCTAGTTACTTTTGCTGAAAGTCTTTGCCTGAGACCAACAAAACTAACCATTTTCAATAAAATTCTTCATTCCTAATCTTCAAACTAAACAATTTTCAATAAAATCCTTCTTTCCTAATCTTCAGACTAACATCAACCAAACTAAACAAGCCTTTGAATAACCAGTTCCTTTCTTGAACATCGATACTTCCTAAGCGTGTATTGTATCTGACAAACATCATTCAAACTAAACAGGCCTTTGAATAACCAGTTCATTTTCTAAACAGTTGGGAAGGGTCAGATAAATGGTAGGTAGTTACTTTGGCTTAAAGTCTTTGCTAGAGACCAATAAAACTAACAATTTTCAATAAAATCCTTCTTTCCTAATCTTCAGACCAACATCATTCAAACTAAACAAGCCTTTGAATAACAAGTTCTTTTCCTAAACAGTTAGAAAGGGTCAGATCAATGGTAGCTAGTTACTTTTGCTGAAAGTCTTTGCCTGAGACCAACAAAACTAACAATTTTCAATAAAATTCTTCATTCCTAATCTTCAAACTAAACAATTTTCAATAAAATCCTTCTTTCCTAATCTTCCGACTAACATCAACCAAACTAAACAAGCCTTTGAATAACCAGTTCATTTTCTAAACAGTTGGGAAGGGTCAGATAAATGGTAGGTAGTTACTTTGGCTTAAAGTCTTTGCTAGAGACCAACAAAACTAACTATTTTCAATAAAATCCTTCTTTCCTAATCTTCAGACTAACATTATTCAAACTAAACAAGCCTTTGAATAACAAGTTCTTTTCCTAAACAGTTGGGAAGGGTCAGATCAATGGTAGCTAGTTACTTTGGCTGAAAGTCTTTGCCTTAGACCAACAAACTAACAATTTTAAATAAAATCCTACTTTCCTAATCTTCAGGCTAACATCAACAAAACTAATCAAGCCTTTGAATAACCAGTTCTTTTCCTAAACAGTTGGGAAGGGTCAGATCAATGGTAGCTAGTTACTTTGGATGAAAGTCTTTGCTAGAGACCAACAAAATTAACGATTTTCTATAAAATACTTCTTTCCTAATCTGCAGACTAACATCAACAAAAGTAAATAAGCATTTGAATAAACAGTTCCTTTCTTGAACATCGATACTTCCTAAGCATGTATTGTATCTGACTAACATCATTCAAACTAAACAAGCCTTTGAATAACAAGTTCTTTTCCTAAACAGTTGGGAAGGGTCAGATCAATGGTAGCTAGTTACTTTGGCTGAAAGTCTTTGCCTGAGACCAACAAAACTAACAATTTTCAATAAAATCCTTCTTTCCTAATAATCAGACTAACATCAACCAAACTAAACAAGCCTTTGAATAACCAGTTCCTTTCTTGAACATCGACACTTCCTAAACATGTATTGTATCCGACTAACATCATTAAAACTAATCAAGCCTTTGAATAACCAGTTCCTTTCTTGAACAGCGATACTTCCTAAGCATGTATTGTAGCTGACTAACATCATTCAAACTAAATAAGCCTTTGAATAACAAGTTCTTTTCCTAAACAGTTGGGAAGGGTCAGATCAATGGTAGCCAGTTACTTTGGCTGAAAGTCTTTAACTGAGACCAACAAAACTAACGATTTTCTATAAAATACTTCTTTCCTAATCTGCAGACTAAATTCAGGCAAACTAAACAAGCCTTTGAATAACCAGTTCCTTTCTTGAAGATCGATACTTCCTAAGCGTGTATTGTATCTGACAAACATCATTCAAACTAAACAGGCCTTTGAATAACCAGTTCATTTTCTAAACAGTTGGGAAGGGTCAGATAAATGGTAGGTAGTTACTTTGGCTTAAAGTCTTTGCTAGAGACCAACAAAACTAACAATTTTCAATAAAATCCTTCTTTCCTAGTCTTCAGACTAACATCATTCAAACTAAACAAGCCTTTGAATAACAAGTTCTTTTCCTAAACAGCTGGGAAGGGTCAGATCAATGGTAGCAAGTTACTTTGGCTGAAAGTCTTTGCCTGAGACCAACAAAACTAACAATTTTCAATAAAATCCTACTTCCTAATCTTCAGGCTAACATCAACAAAACTAAACAGGCCTTTGAATAACCAGCTCTTTTTCTAAACAGTTGGGAAGGGTCAGATAAATGGTAGCAAGTTACTTTGGCTTAAAGTCTTTGCTAGAGACAAAAAAACTAACAATTTTAAATAAAAACCTTCTTTCCTAATCTGCAAACTAACATCAACCAAACTAAACAAGCCTTTGAATAACCAGTTCCTTTCTTGAACATTGATACTTTATAAGCATGTATTGAATCTGACTAATATCATTCAAACAAAACAAGCCTTTAAATAACCAGCTCATTTTCTAAATAGTTCGGAAGGGTCAGATAAATGGTAGCTAGTAACTTTGGCTTAAAGTCTTTGCTAGAGACCAACAACACTAACAATTTTCAATAAAATCCTTCTTTCCCAATCTTCAGGCTAACATCAACAAAACTAAAAAGGCCTTTGAATAACAAGTTATTTTTCTAAACAGTTGGAAAGGGTCAGATAAATGGTAGCTAGTTACTTTGGCTTAAAGTCTTTGCTAGAGACCAACAAAACTAACAATTTTCAATAAAATCCTTCTTTCCTAATCTTCAGACTAACATCATTCAAACTAAACAAGCCTTTGAATAACAAGTTCTTTTCCTAAACAGTTAGAAAGGGTCAGATCAATGGTAGCTAGTTACTTTTGCTGAAAGTCTTTGCCTGAGACCAACAAAACTAACAATTTTCAATAAAATTCTTCATTCCTAATCTTCAAACTAAACAATTTTCAATAAAATCCTTCTTTCCTAATCTTCAGACTAACATCAACCAAACTAAACAAGCCTTTGAATAACCAGTTCCTTTCTTGAACATCGATACTTCCTAAGCGTGTATTGTATCTGATAAACATCATTCAAACTAAACAGGCCTTTGAATAACCAGTTCATTTTCTAAACAGTTGGGAAGGGTCAGATAAATGGTAGGTAGTTACTTTGGCTTAAAGTCTTTGCTAGAGACCAACAAAACTAACAATACTCAATAAAATCCTTCTTTCCTAATCTTCAGACTAACATCATTCAAACTAAACAAGCCTTTGAATAACAAGTTCTTTTCCTAAACAGTTAGAAAGGGTCAGATCAATGGTAGCTAGTTACTTTTGCTGAAAGTCTTTGCCTGACACCAACAAAACTAACAATTTTCTATAAAATTCTTCATTCCTAATCTTCAAAATAAACAATTTTCAATAAAATCCTTCTTTCCTAATCTTCAGACTAACATCAACCAAACTAAACAAGCCTTTGAATAACTAGTTCCTTTCTTGAACATCGATACTTCCTAAGCGTGTATTGTATCTGACAAACATCATTCAAACTAAACAGGCCTTTGAATAACCAGTTCATTTTCTATACAGTTGGGAAGGGTCAGATCAAAAGTAGCTAGTTACTTTGGCTGAAAGTCTTTGCCTGAGACCAAATAACTAACAATTTTCAATAAAATCCTACTTTCCTAATCTTCAGGCTAACATCAACAAAACTAATCAAGCCTTTGAATAACCAGTTCTTTTCCTAAACAGTTGGGAAGGGTCAGATCAATGGTAGCTAGTTACTTTGGCTGAAAGTCTTTGCTAGAGACCAACAAAACTAACGATTTTCTATAAAATACTTCTTTCCTAATCTGCAGACTAACATCAACCAAAGTAAATAAGCATTTGAATAACCAGTTCCTTTCTTGAACATCGATACTTCCTAAGCATGTATTGTATCTGACTAACATCATTCAAACTAAACAAGCCTTTGAATAACAAGTTCTTTTCCTAAACAGTTGGGAAGGGTCAGATCAATGGTAGCTAGTTACTTTGGCTCAGAGTCTTTGCTAGAGCCCAACAAAACTAACAATTTTCAATAAAATCCTCCTTTCCTAATCTGCAGACTAACATCAACCAAACTAAACAAGCCTTTGAATAACCAGTTCCTTTCTTGAACATTGATACTTCGTAAGCATGTATTGTATCTGACTAATATCATTCAAACAAAACAAGCCTTTGAATAACCAGCACTTATCCTAAATAGTTCGGAAAGGTCAGATCAATGGTAGCTAGTTACTTTTGCTGAAAGTCTTTGCCTGAGACCAATAAAACTAACAATTTTCAATAAAATCCTTCTTTCCTAATCTTCAGACTAACATCAACCAAACTAAACAAGCCTTTGAATAACCAGTTCCTTTCTTGAACATCGACACTTCCTAAACATGTATTGTATCCGACTAACATCATTAAAACTAATCAAGCCTTTGAATAACCAGATTTTTTCCTAAACAGTTGGGAAGGGTCAGATCAATGGTAGGTAGTTACTTTGGCTTAAAGTCTTTGCTAGAGACCAACAAAACTAACAATTTTCATTAAAATCCTTCTTTCCTAATCTTCAGACTAACATCATTCAAACTAAACAAGCATTTGCATAACCAGTTCTTTTCCTAAACAGTTAGGAAGGGTCAGATCAATGGTAGCTAGTTACTTTGGCTGAAAGTCTTTGCCTGAGACCAACAAAACTAACAATTTTCAATAAAATCCTTCTTTCCTAATCATCAGACTAACATCAACCAAACTAAACAAGCCTTTGAATAACCAGTTCCTTTCTTGAACATCGACACTTCCTAAACATGTATTGTATCCGACTAACATCATTAAAACTAATCAAGCCTTTCAATAACCAGTTCCTTTCTTGAACAGCGATACATCCTAAGCATGTATTGTATCTGACTAACATCATTCAAACTAAACAAGCCTTTGAATAACCAGTTCTTTACTTAAACAGTTGGGAAGGGTCAGATAAATGGTAGCAAGTTACTTTGGCTTAAAGTCTTTGCTAGAGAAAAAAAAAACTAACAATTTTAAATAAAATCCTTCTTTCCTAATCTGCAAACTAACATCAGGCAAACTAAACAAGCCTTTGAATAACCAGTTCCTTTCTTGAAGATCGATACTTCCTAAGCATGTATTGTATCTGACAAACATCATTCAAACTAAACAAGCCTTTGAATAACAAGTTCTTTTCCTAAACAGTTGGGAAGGGTCAGATCAATGGTAGCCAGTTACTTTGGCTGAAAGTCTTTGCCTGAGACCAACAAACTAAAAATTTTCAATAAAATCCTACTTTCCTAATCTTCAGGCTAACATCAACAAAACTAATCAAGCCTTTGAATAACCAGTTCTTTTCCTAAACAGTTGGGAAGGGTCAGATCAATGGTAGCTAGTTACTTTGGCTGAAAGTCTTTGCTAGAGACAAACAAAACTAACGATTTTCTATAAAATACTTCTTTCCTAACCTGCAGACTAACATCAACCAAACTAAATAAGCATTTGAATAACAAGTTCCTTTCTTGAACATCGATACTTCCTAAGCATGTATTGTATCTGACTAACATCATTCAAACTAAACAAGCCTTTGAATAACAAGTTCTTTTCCTAAACAGTTGGGAAGGGTCAGATCAATGGTAGCTAGTTACTTTGGCTCAAAGTCTTTGCTAGAGACCAACAAAACTAACAATTTTCAATAAAATCCTCCTTTCCTAATCTGCAGACTAACATCAACCAAACTAAACAAGCCTTTGAATAACCAGTTCCTTTATTGAACATTGATACTTCCTAAGCATGTATTGTATCTGACTAATATCATTCAAACAAAACAAGCCTTTGAATAACCAGCACTTATCCAAAATAGTTCGGAAAGGTCAGATCAATGGTAGCTAGTAACTTTGGCTTAATTAAAGTCATTGAAAGAGACCAACAAAACTAACAATTTTAAATAAAATCCTTCTTTCCTAATCTTAAGGCTAACATCAACAAAACTAAACAGGCCTTTGAATAACAAGTTCTTTTTCTAAACAGTTGGGAAGGGTCAGATAAATGGTAGCTAGTTACTTTGGCTTAAAGTCTTTGCTAGAGACCAACAAAACTAACAATTTTCAATAAAATCCTTCTTTCCTAATCTTCAGACTAACATCATTCAAACTAAAAAAGCCTCTGAATAACCAGTTCTTTTCCTAAACAGTTAGGAAGGGTCAGATCAATGGTAGCTAGTTACTTTTGCTGAAAGACTTTGCCTGAGACCAACAAAACTAACAATTTTCAATAAAATCCTTCTTTCCTAATCTTCAGACTAACATCAACCAAACTAAACAAGCCTTTGAATAACCAGTTCCTTTCTTGAACATCGACACTTCCTAAACATGTATTGTATCCGACTAACATCATTAAAACTAATCAAGCCTTTGAATAACCAGTTCTTTTCCTAAACAGTTGGGAAGGGTCAGATCAATGGTAGCCAGTTACTTTGGCTGAAAGTCTTTGCCTGAGACCAACAAAACTAACAATTTTCAATAAAATCCTTCTTTCCTAATCTTCAGACTAACATCATTCAAACTAAACAAGCCTTTGAATAACAAGTTCTTTTCCTAAACAGTTAGAAAGGGTCAGATCAATGGTAGCTAGTTACTTTTGCTGAAAGTCTTTGCCTGAGACCAACAAAACTAACAATTTTCAATAAAATTCTTCATTCCTAATCTTCAAACTAAACAATTTTCAATAAAATTCTTCTTTCCTAATCTTCAGACTAACATCAACCAAACTAAACAAGCCTTTGAATAACCAGTTCCTTTCTTGAACATCGATACTTCCTAAGCGTGTATTGTATCTGACAAACATCATTCAAACTAAACAGGCCTTTGAATAACCGGTTCATTTTCTAAACAGTTGGGAAGGGTCAGATAAATGGTAGGTAGTTACTTTGGCTTAAAGTCTTTGCTAGAGACCAACAAAACTAACAATTTTCAATAAAATCCTTCTTTCCTAATCTTCAGACTAACATTATTCAAACTAAACAAGCCTTTGAATAACCAGTTCCTTTCTTGAACATTGATCATGTATTGTATCTGACTAATATCATTCAAACAAAACAAGCCTTTGAATAACCAGCTCTTTTTCTAAATAGTTTGGAAGGATCAGATCAATGGTAGCCAGTTACTTTGGCTTAGAGTCTTTGCAAGAGACAAACAAAACTAACAATTATCAATAAAATCCTTCTTTCTTAATCTTCTGGCTAAAATCAACGAAACTAAACAGGCCTTTGAATAACCAGTTCTTTTTCTAAACAGTTGGGAAGGGTCAGATAAATGGTAGCAAGTTACTTTGGCTTAAAGTCTTTGCTAGAGACCTACAAAACTAACAATTTTCAATAAAATCCTTCTTTCCTAATCTTCAGACTAACATCAACCAAACTAAACAAGCCTTTGAATAAACAGTTCCTTTCTTGAACATCGACACTTCTTAAACATGTATTGTATTCGACTAACATTATTAAAACTAATCAAGCCTTTGAATAACCAGTTCTTTTCCTAAATAGCTGGGAAGGGTCAGATCAATGGTAGTTAGTTACTTTGGCTCAAAGTCTTTGCTAGAGACCAACAAAACTAAAGATTTTCTATAAAATACTTCTTTCCTTATCTGCAGCCTAACATCAAGCAAACTAAACAAGCCTTTGAATAACCAGTTGCTTTCTTGAACATCGATACTTCCTAAGCATGTATTGTATCTGACTAAAATCATTCAAACTAAACAAGCCTTTGAATAAACAAGTTCTTTTCCTAAACAGTTGGGAAGGGTCAGATCAATGGTAGCCAGTTACTTTGGCTGAAAGTCTTTGCCTGAGACCAAAAAAACTAACAATTTTTAATAAAATCCTTCTTTCCTAATCTTCAGGCTAACATCAACAAAACTAAACAGGCCTTTGAATAACCAGCTCTTTTTCTGAATAGTTGGGAAGGGTCAGATAAATGGTAGCAAGTTACTTTGGCTTAAAGTCTTTGCTAGAGACCAACAAAACTAACAATTTTCAATAAAATCCTTCTTTCCTAATCTTCAGACTAATATCAACCAAACTAAACAAGCCTTTGAATAACCAGTTCCTTTCTTGAACATTGATACTTCCTAAGCATGTATTGAATCTGACTAATATCATTCAAACAAAACAAGCCTTTAAATAACCAGCTCATTTTCTAAATAGTTCGGAAGGGTCAGATAAATGGTAGCTAGTAACTTTGGCTTAAAGTCTTTGCTAGAGACCAACAAAACTAACAATTTTCAATAAAATTCTTCTTTCCTAATCAACTTACTTTTGCTGAAAGTCTTTGCCTGACACCAACAAAACTAACAATTTTCAATAAAATTCTTCATTCCTAATCTTCAAACTAAACAATTTTCAATAAAATCTTTCTTTCCTAATCTTAAGACTAACATCAACCAAACTAAACAAGCCTTTGAATAACCAGTTCCTTTCTTGAACATCGATACTTCCTAAGTGTGTATTGTATCTGACAAACATCATTCAAACTAAACAGGCCTTTGAATAACCAGTTCTTTTCCTAAACAGTTAGGAAGGGTCAGATCAATGGTAGCTAGTTACTTTGGCTGAAAGTCTTTGCCAGAGACCAACAAAACTAACAATTTTCAATAAAATCCTTCTTTCCTAATCTTCAGACTAACATCATTCAAACTAAACAAGCCTTTGAATAACCAGTTCTTTTCCTAAACAGTTAGGAAGGGTCAGATCAATGGTAGCTAGTTACTTTGGCTGAAAGTCTTTGCCTGAGACCAACAAAACTAACAATTTTCAATAAAATCCTTCTTTCCTAATCATCAGACTAACATCAACCAAACTAAACAAGCCTTTGAATAACCAGTTCCTTTCTTGAACATCGACACTTCCTAAACATGTATTGTATCCGACTAACATCAATAAAACTAATCAAGCCTTTCAATAACCAGTTCCTTTCTTGAACAGCGATACTTCCTAAGCATGTATTGTATCTGACTAACTTCATTCAAACTAAACAAGCCTTTGAATAACCAGTTCTTTTCCGAAACAGTTGGGAAGGGTCAGATCAATGGTAGCCAGCTACTTTTGCTGAAAGTCTTTTCCTGAGACAAACAAAACTAACAATTTTCAATAAAATCCTTCTTTCCTAATCTTAAGACTAACATCAACCAAACTAAACAAGCCTTTGAATAACCAGTTCCTTTCTTAAACATCGACACTTCCTAAACATGTATTGTATCCGACTAACATCATTAAAACTAATCAAGCCTTTGAATAAACAGTTCTTTTCCTAAACAGTTGGGAAGGGTCAGATCAATGGTAGCTAGTTACTTTGGCTCAAAGTCTTTGCTAGAGACCAACAAAACTAACGATTTTCTATAAAATACTTCTTTCCTAATCTGCAGACTAACATCAGGCAAACTAAACAAGCCTTTGAATAACTAGTTCCTTTCTTGAAGATCGATACTTCCTAAGCATGTATTGTATCTGACTAACATCATTCAAACTAAACAAGCCTTTGAATAACAAGTTCTTTTCCTAAACAGTTGGGAAGGGTCAGATCAATGGTAGCCAGTTACTTTGGCTGAAAGTCTTTGCCTGAGACCAACAAACTAACAATTTTCAATAAAATCCTACTTTCCTAATCTTCAGGCTAACATCAACAAAACTAATCAAGGCTTTGAATAACCAGTTCTTTGCCTAAACAGTTGGGAAGGGTCAGATCAATGGTAGCTAGTTACTTTGGCTGAAAGTCTTTGCTAGAGACAAACAAAACTAACGATTTTCTATAAAATACTTCTTTCCTAATCTGCAGACTAACATCAACCAAACTAAATAAGCATTTGAATAACCAGTTCCTTTCTTGAACATCGATACTTCCTAAGCATGTATTGTATCTGACTAACATCATTCAAACTAAACAAGCCTTTGAATAACAAGTTCTTTTCCTAAACAGTTTGGAAGGGTCAGATCAATGGTAGCTAGTTACTTTGGCTCAAAGTCTTTGCTAGAGACCAACAAAACTAACAATTTTCAATAAAATCCTCCTTTCCTAATCTGCAGACTAACATCAACCAAACTAAACAAGCCTTTGAATAACCAGTTCCTTTATTGAACATTGATACTTCGTAAGCTTGTATTGTATCTGACTAATATCATTCAAACAAAACAAGCCTTTGAATAACCAGCACTTATCCAAAATAGTTCGGAAAGGTCAGATCAATGGTAGCTAGTAACTTTGGCTTAATTAAAGTCATTGAAAGAGACGAACAAAACTAACAATTTTCTATAAAATCCTTCTTTCCTAATCTTCAGGCTAACATCAACAAAACTAAACAGGCCTTTGAATAACCAGTTCTTTTTCTAAACAGTTGGGAAGGGTCAGATAAATGGTAGCTAGTTACTTTGGCTTAAAGTCTTTGCTAGAGACCAACAAAACTAAAAAATCCTTCTTTCCTAATCTTCAGACTAACATCATTCAAACTAAACAAGCCTTTGAATAACCAGTTCTTTTCCTAAACAGTTAGGAAGGGTCGGATCAATGGTAGCTAGTTACTTTTGCTGAAAGTCTTTGCCTGAGACCAACAAAACTAACAATTTTCAATAAAATCCTTCTTTCCTAATCTTCAGACTAACATCAACCAAACTAAACAAGCCTTTGAATAACCAGTTCCTTTCTAGAACATCGACACTTCCTAAACATGTATTGTATCCGACTAACATCATTAAAACTAATCAAGCCTTTGAATAACCAGTTCTTTTCCTAAACAGTTGGGAAGGGTCAGATAAATGGTAGCCAGTTACTTTGGCTGAAAGTCTTTGCCTGAGACCAACAAAACTAACAATTTTCAATAAAATCCTTCTTTCCTAATCTTCAGACTAACATCATTCAAACTAAACAAGCCTTTGAATAACAAGTTCTTTTCCTAAACAGTTAGAAAGGGTCAGATCAATGGTAGCTAGTTACTTTTGCTGAAAGTCTTTGCCTGAGACCAACAAAACTAACAATTTTCCATAAAATTCTTCATTCCTAATCTTCAAACTAAACCATTTTCAATAAAATCCTTCTTTCCTAATCTTCAGACTAACATCAACCAAACTAAACAAGCCTTTGAATAACCAGTTCCTTTCTTGAACATCGATACTTCCTAAGCGTGTATTGTATCTGACAAACATCATTCAAACTAAACAGGCCTTTGAATAACCAGTTCATTTTCTAAACAGTTGGGAAGGGTCAGATAAATGGTAGGTAGTTACTTTGGCTTAAAGACTTTGCTAGAGACCAACAAAACTAACAATTTTCAATAAAATCCTTCTTTCCTAATCTTCAGACTAACATTATTCAAACTAAACAAGCCTTTGAATAACAAGTTCTTTTCCTAAACAGTTGGGAAGGGTCAGATCAATGGTAGCTAGTTACTTTGGCTCAGAGTCTTTGCTAGAGTCCAACAAAACTAACAATTTTCAATAAAATCCTCCTTTCCTAATCTGCAGACTAACATCAACCAAACTAAACAAGCCTTTGAATAACCAGTTCCTTTCTTGAACATTGATACTTCGTAAGCATGTATTGTATCTGACTAATATCATTCAAACAAAACAAGCCTTTGAATAACCAGCACTTATCCTAAATAGTTCGGAAAGATCAGATCAATGGTAGCTAGTAACTTTGGCTTAATTAAAGTCATTGCAAGAGACCAACAAAACTAACAATTTTCAATAAAATCCTTCTTTCCTAATCTTCAGGCTAACATCAACAAAACTAAACAGGCCTTTGAATAACCAGTTCTTTTTCTAAACAGTTGGGAAGGGTCAGATAAATGGTAGCTAGTTACTTTGGCTTAAAGTCTTTGCTAGAGACCAACAAAACTAACAATTTTCAATAAAATCCTTCTTTCCTAATCTTCAGACTAACATCATTCAAACTAAACAAGCCTTTGAATAACCAGTTCTTTTCCTAAACAGTTAGGAAGGGTCAGATCAATGGTAGCTAGTTACTTTTGCTGAAAGTCTTTGCCTGAGACCAACAAAACTAACAATTTTCAATAAAATCCTTCTTTCCTAATCTTCAGACTAACATCAACCAAACTAAACAAGCCTTTGAATAACCAGTTCCTTTCTTGAACATCGACACTTCCTAAACATGTATTGTATCCGACTAACATCATTAAAACTAATCAAGCCTTTGAATAACCAGATCTTTTCCTAAACAGTTGGGAAGGGTCAGATCAATGGTAGCCAGTTACTTTGGCTGAAAGTCTTTGCCTGAGACCAACAAAACTAACAATTTTCAATAAAATCCTTCTTTCCTAATCTTCAGACTAACATCATTCAAACTAAACAAGCCTTTGAATAACAAGTTCATTTTCTAAACAGTTAGAAAGGGTCAGATCAATGGTAGCTAGTTACTTTTGCTGAAAGTCTTTGCCTGAGACCAACAAAACTAACAATTTTCAATAAAATTCTTCATTCCTAATCTTCAAACTAAACAATTTTCAATAAAATCCTTCTTTCCTAATCTTCAGACTAACATCAACCAAACTAAACAAGCCTTTGAATAACCAGTTCCTTTCTTGAACATCGATACTTCCTAAGCGTGTATTGTATCTGACAAACATCATTCAAACTAAACAGGCCTTTGAATACCCAGTTCATTTTCTAAACAGTTGGGAAGGGTCAGATAAATGGTAGTAGTTACTTTGGCTTAAAGTCTTTGCTAGAGACCAACAAAACTAACAATTTTCAATAAAATCCTTCTTTCCTAATCTTCAGACTAACATCATTCAAACTAAACAAGCCTTTGAATAACAAGTTCTTTTCCTAAACAGTTAGGAAGGGTCAGATCAATGGTAGCTAGTTACTTTGGCTGAAAGTCTTTGCCTGAGACCAACAAAACTAACAATTTTCAATAAATCCTTCTTTCCTAATCTTCAGACTAACATCAACCAAACTAAACAAGCCTTTGAATAACCAGTTCCTTTCTTGAGCATCGACACTTCCTAAACATGTATTGTATCCGACTAACATCATTAAAACTAATCAAGCCTTTCAATAACCAGTTCCTTTCTTGAACAGCGATACTTCCTAAGCATGTATTGTATCTGACTAACATCATTCAAACTAAACAAGCCTTTGAATAACCAGTTCTTTTCCTAAAATGATGGGAAGGGTCAGATCAATGGTAGCCAGTTACTTTGGGTGAAAGTCTTTTCCTGAGACAAACAAAACTAACAATTTTCAATAAAATCCTTCTTTCCTAATCTTCAGACTAACATCAACCAAACTAAACAAGCCTTTGAATAACCAGTTCCTTTCTTAAACATCGACACTTCCTAAACATGTATTGTATCCGACTAACATCATTAAAACTAATCAAGCCTTTGAATAACCAGTTCTTTTCCTAAACAGTTGGGAAGGGTTAGATCAATGGTAGCTAGTTACTTTGGCTCAAAGTCTTTGCTAGAGACCAACAAAACTAACGATTTTCTATAAAATACTTCTTTCCTAATCTGCAGACTAACATCAGGCAAACTAAACAAGCCTTTGAATAACTAGTTCCTTTCTTGAAGATCGATACTTCCTAAGCATGTATTGTATCTGACTAACATTATTCAAACTGAACAAGCCTTTGAATAACATGTTCTTTTCCTAAACAGTTGGGAAGGGTCAGATCAATGGTAGCCATTTACTTTGGCTGAAAGTCTTTGCCTGAGACCAACAAAACTAATAATTTTCAATAAAATCCTACTTTCCTAATCTTCAGGCTAACATCAACAAAACTAAACAGGCCTTTGAATAACCAGCTCTTTTTCTAAACAGTTGGGAAGGGTCAGATAAATGGTAGAGGGTTACTTTGGCTTAAAGTCTTTGCTAGAGACAAAAAAAACTAACAATTTTAATTAAAATCCTTCTTTCCTAATCTGCAAACTAACATCAGGCAAACAAAACAAGCCTTTGAATAACCAGTTCTTTCTTGAAGATCGATACTTCCTAAGCATGTATTGTATCTGACTAACATCATTCAAACTAAACATGCCTTTGAATAACAAGTTCTTTTCCTAAACAGTTGGGAAGGGTCAGATCAATGGTAGCCAGCTACTTTGGCTGAAAGTCTTTGCCTGAGACCAACAAAACTAACAATTTTCAATAAAATCCTACTTTCCTAATCTTCAGGCTAACATCAACAAAACTAATCAAGCCTTTGAATAACCAGTTCTTTTCCTAAACAGTTGGGAAGGGTCAGATCAATGGTAGCTAGTTACTTTGGCTGAAAGTCTTTGCTAGAGACCAACAAAACTAACGATTTTCTATAAAATACTTCTTTCCTAATCTGCAGACAAACATCAACCAAACTAAATAAGCATTTGAATAACCAGTTCCTTTCTTGAACATCGATACTTCCTAAGCATGTATTGTATCTGACTAACATCATTCAAACTAAACAAGCCTTTGAATAACAAGTTCTTTTCCTAAACAGTTGGGAAGGGTCAGATAAATGGTAGCCAGTTACTTTGGCTGAAAGTATTTGCCTGAAACCAAAAAAACTAACAATTTTCAATAAAATCCTTCTTTCCTAATCTTCAGACTAACATCATTCAAACTAAACAAGCCTTTGAATAACCAGTTCTTTACCTAAACAGTTAGGAAGGGTCAGATCAATGGTAGCTAGTTACTCTGGCTGAAATCTTTGCCTGAGACCAACAAAACTAACAATTTTCAATAAAATCCTTCTTTCCTAATCATCAGACTAACATCAACAAAAACTAAACAAGCCTTTGAATAACCAGTTCCTTTCTTGAACATCGACACTTCCTAAACATGTATTGTATCCGACTAACATCATTAAAACTAATCAAGCCTTTCAATAACCAGTTCCTTTCTTGAACAGCGATACTTCCTAAGCATGTATTGTATCTGACTAACATCATTCAAACCAAACAAGCCTTTGAATAACCAGTTCTTTTCCTAAACAGATGGGAAGGGTCAGATCAATGGTAGCCAGTTACTTTGGGTGAAAGTCCTTTCTTGAGACCAACAAAACTAACAATTTTCAATAAAATCCTTCTTTCCTAATCTTCAGACTAACATCAACCAAACTAAACAAGCCTTTGAATAACCAGTTCCTTTCTTAAACATCGACACTTCCTAAACATGTATTGTATCCGACTAACATCATTAAAACTAATCAAGCCTTTGAATAACCAGTTCTTTTCCTAAACAGTTGGGAAGGGTTAGATCAATGGTAGCTAGTTACTTTGGATCAAAGTCTTTGCTAGAGACCAACAAAACTAACGATTTTCTATAAAATACTTCTTTCCTAATCTGCAGACTAACATCAGGCAAACTAAACAAGCCTTTGAATAACTAGTTCCTTTCTTGAAGATCAATACTTCCTAAGCATGTATTGTATCTGACTAACATCATTAAAACTAAACAAGCCTTTGAATAACCAGTTCCTTTCTTGAACATCGATACTTCCTAAGGATTATTGTATTTGACTAACATCATTCAAACTAAACTAGCCTTTGAATAACCAGCCCTTTTTCTAAACAGTTGGGAAGGGTCAGATCAATGGTAGCTAGTGACTTTGGCTTAAAGTCTTTGCCTGAGACCAACAAAACTAATAATTTTCAATAAAATCCTACTTTCCTAATCTTCAGGCTAACATCAACAAAACTAAACAGGCCTTTGAATAACCAGCTCTTTTTCTAAACAGTTGGGAAGGGTCAGATAAATGGTAGAGGGTTACTTTGGCTTAAAGTCTTTGCTAGAGACAAAAAAACTAACAATTTTAATTAAAATCCTTCTTTCCTAATCTGCAAACTAACATCAGGCAAACAAAACAAGCCTTTGAATAACCAGTTCCTTTCTTGAAGATCGATACTTCCTAAGCATGTATTGTATCTGACTAATTAGTCATTCAAACTAAACATGCCTTTGAATAACAAGTTCTTTTCCTAAACAGTTGGGAAGGGTCAGATCAATGGTAGCCAGCTACTTTGGCTGAAAGTCTTTGCCTGAGACCAACAAAACTAACAATTTTCAATAAAATCCTTCTTTCCTAATCTTCAGACTAACATCAACCAAACTAAACAAGCCTTTGAATAACCAGTTCCTTTCTTGAACATTGATCAAGTATTGTATCTGACTAACATCATTCAAACTAAACAAGCCTTTGAAAAAACAAGTTCGTTTCCTAAACAGTTGGGAAGGGTCAGATCAATGGTAGCCAGTTACTTTGGCTGAAAGTCTTTGCCTGAGACCAAAAAAACTAACAATTTTCAATAAAATCCTTGTTTCCTAATCTTCAGGCTAACATCAACAAAACTAAACAGGCCTTTGAATAACCAGCTCTTTTTCTAAATAGTTGGGAAGGGTCAGATAAATGGTAGCAAGTTACTTTGGCTTAAAGTCTTTGCTAGAGACCAACAAAACTAACAATTTTCAATAAAATCCTTCTTTCCTAATCTTCAGACTAACATCAACCAAACTAAACAAGCCTTTGAATAACAATTTCCTTTCTCGAACATCGACACTTCTTAAACATGTATTGTATTCGACTAACATCATTAAAACTAATCAAGCCTTTGAATAACCAGTTCTTTTCCTAAGTAGCTGGGAAGGGTCAGATCAATGGTAGTTAGTTACTTTGGCTCAAAGTCTTTGCTAGAGACCAACAAAACTAAAGATTTTCTATAAAATACTTCTTTCCTTATCTGAAGCCTAACATCAAGCAAACTAAACAAGCCTTTGAATAACCAGTTGCTTTCTTGAACATCGATACTTCCTAAGCATGTATTGTATCTGACTAACATCATTCAAACTAAACAAGCCTTTGAATAAACAAGTTCTTTTCCTAAACAGTTGGGAAGGGTCAGATCAATGGTAGCTAGTTACTTTGGCTGAAAGTCTTTGCCTGAGACCAAAAAAACTAACAATTTTCAATAAAATCATTCTTTCCTAATCTTCAGGCTAACATCAACAAAACTAAACAGGCCTTTGAATAACCAGCTCTTTTTCTAAATAGTTGGGAAGGGTCAGATAAATGGTAGCAAGTTACTTTGGCTTAAAGTCTTTGCTAGAGACAAAAAAACTAACAATTTTCAATAAAATCCTTCTTTCCTAATCTTCAGACTAACATCAACCAAACTAAACAAGCCTTTGAATAACCAGTTCCTTTCTTGAACATTGATACTTCCTAAGCATGTATTGAATCTGACTAATATCATTCAAACAAAACAAGCCTTTAAATAACCAGCTCATTTTCTAAATAGTTCGGGAGGGTCAGATAAATGGTAGCTAGTAACTTTGGCTTAAAGTCTTTGCTAGAGACCAACAAAACTAACAATTTTCAATAAAATTCTTCATTCCTAATCTTCAAACTAAACAATTTTCAATAAAATCCTTCTTTCCTAATCTTCAGACTAACATCAACCAAACTAAACAAGCCTTTGAATAACCAGTTCCTTTCTTGAACATTGATACTTCCTAAGCATGTATTGAATCTGACTAATATCATTCAAACAAAACAAGCCTTTAAATAACCAGCTCATTTTCTAAATAGTTCGGAAGGGTCAGATAAATGGTAGCTAGTAACTTTGGCTTAAAGTCTTTGCTAGAGACCAACAAAACTAACAATTTTCAATAAAATTCTTCTTTCCTAATCAACTTACTTTTGCTGAAAGTCTTTGCCTGACACCAACAAAACTAACAATTTTCAATAAAATTCTTCATTCCTAATCTTCAAACTAAACAATTTTCAATAAAATCCTTCTTTCCTAATCTTCAGACTAACATCAACCAAACTAAACAAGCCTTTGAATAACCAGTTCCTTTCTTGAACATTGATACTTCCTAAGCATGTATTGAATCTGACTAATATCATTCAAACAAAACAAGCCTTTAAATAACCAGCTCATTTTCTAAATAGTTCGGAAGGGTCAGATAAATGGTAGCTAGTAACTTTGGCTTAAAGTCTTTGCTAGAGACCAACAAAACTAACAATTTTCAATAAAATTCTTCTTTCCTAATCAACTTACTTTTGCTGAAAGTCTTTGCCTGACACCAACAAAACTAACAATTTTCAATAAAATTCTTCATTCCTAATCTTCAAACTAAACAATTTTCAATAAAATCCTTCTTTCCTAATCTTCAGACTAACATCAACCAAACTAAACAAGCCTTTGAATAACCAGTTCCTTTCTTGAACATTGATACTTCCTAAGCATGTATTGAATCTGACTAATATCATTCAAACAAAACAAGCCTTTAAATAACCAGCTCATTTTCTAAATAGTTCGGAAGGGTCAGATAAATGGTAGCTAGTAACTTTGGCTTAAAGTCTTTGCTAGAGACCAACAAAACTAACAATTTTCAATAAAATTCTTCTTTCCTAATCAACTTACTTTTGCTGAAAGTCTTTGCCTGACACCAACAAAACTAACAATTTTCAATAAAATTCTTCATTCCTAATCTTCAAACTAAACAATTTTCAATAAAATCCTTCTTTCATAATCTTCAGACTAACATCAACCAAACTAAACAAGCCTTTGAATAACCAGTTCCTTTCTTGAACATCGATACTTCCTAAGCGTGTATTGTATCTGACAAACATCATTCAAACTAAACAGGCCTTTGAATAACCAGTTCATTTTCTAAACAGTTGGGAAGGGTCAGATAAATGGTAGGTAGTTACTTTGGCTTAAAGTCTTTGCTAGAGACCAACAAAACTAACAATTTTCAATAAAATCCTTCTTTCTCAATCTTCAGACTAACATCATTCAAACTAAACAAGCCTTTGAATAACCAGTTCTTTTCCTAAACAGTTAGGAAGGGTCAGATCAATGGTAGCTAGTTACTTTGGCTGAAAGTCTTTGCCAGAGACAAACAAAACTAACAATTTTCAATAAAATCCTTCTTTCCTAATCTTCAGACTAACATCATTCAAACTAAACAAGCCTTTGAATAACCAGTTCTTTTCCTAAACAGTTAGGAAGGGTCAGATCAATGGTAGCTAGTTACTTTGGCTGAAAGTCTTTGCCTGAGACCAACAAAACTAACAATTTTCAATAAAATCCTTCTTTCCTAATCATCAGACTAACATCAACCAAACTAAACAAGCCTTTGAATAACCAGTTCCTTTCTTGAACATCGACACTTCCTAAACATGTATTGTATCCGACTAACATCATTAAAACTAATCAAGCCTTTCAATAACCAGTTCCTTTCTTGAACAGCGATACTTCCTAAGCATGTATTGTATCTGACAAACTTCATTCAAACTAAACAAGCCTTTGAATAACCAGTTCTTTTCCGAAACAGTTGGGAAGGGTCAGATCAATGGTAGCTAGTTACTTTGGCTCAAAGTCTTTGCTAGAGACCAACAAAACTAACGATTTTCTATAAAATACTTCTTTCCTAATCTGCAGACTAACATCAGGCTACCTAAACAAGCCTTTGAATAACTAGTTCCTTTCTTGAAGATCGATACTTCCTAAGCATGTATTGTATCTGACTAACATCATTCAAACTAAACAAGCCTATGAATAACAAGTTCTTTTCCTAAACAGTTGGGAAGGGTCAGATCAATGGTAGCCAGTTACTTTGGCTGAAAGTCTTTGCCTGAGACCAACAAACTAACAATTTTCAATAAAATCCTACTTTCCTAATCTTCAGGCTAACATCAACAAAACTAATCAAGCCTTTGAATAACCAGTTCTTTTCCTAAACAGTTGGGAAGGGTCAGATCAATGGTAGCTAGTTACTTTGGCTGAAAGTCTTTGCTAGAGACAAACAAAACTAACGATTTTCTATAAAATACTTCTTTCCTAATCTGCAGACTAACATCATCAAAACTAAATAAGCATTTGAATAACCAGTTCCTTTCTTGAACATCGATACTTCCTAAGCATGTATTGTATCTGACTAACATCATTCAAACTAAACAAGCCTTTGAATAACAAGTTCTTTTCCTAAACAGTTAGAAAGGGTCAGATCAATGGTAGCTAGTTATTTTTGCTGAAAGTCTTTGCCTGAGACCAACAAAACTAACAATTTTCAATAAAATTCTTCATTCCTAATCTTCAAACTAAACCATTTTCAATAAAATCCTTCTTTCCTAATCTTCAGACTAACATCAACAAAACTAAACAAGCCTTTGAATAACCAGTTCCTTTCTTGAACATCGATACTTCCTAAGCGTGTATTGTATCTGACAAACATCATTCAAACTAAACAGGCCTTTGAATAACCAGTTCATTTTCTAAACAGTTGGGAAGGGTCAGATAAATGGTAGGTAGTTACTTTGGCTTAAAGACTTTGCTAGAGACCAACAAAACTAACAATTTTCAATAAAATCCTTCTTTCCTAATCTTCAGACTAACATTATTCAAACTAAACAAGCCTTTGAATAACAAGTTCTTTTCCTAAACAGTTGGGAAGGGTCAGATCAATGGTAGCCAGTTACTTTGGCTGAAAGTCTTTGCCTGAGACCAACAAACTAACAATTTTCAATAAAATCCTACTTTCCTAATCTTCAGGCTAACATCAACAAAACTAATCAAGCCTTTGAATAACCAGTTCTTTTCCTAAACAGTTGGGAAGAATCAGATCAATGGTAGCTAGTTACTTTGGCTGAAAGTCTTTGCTAGAGACCAACTAAACTAACGATTTTCTATAAAATACTTCTTTCCTAATCTGCAGACTAACATCAACCAAACTAAATAAGCATTTGAATAACCAGTTCCTTTCTTGAACATCGATACTTCCTAAGCATGTATTGTATCTGACTAACATCATTCAAACTAAACAAGCCTTTGAATAACAAGTTCTTTTCCTAAACAGTTGGGAAGGGTCAGATCAATGGTAGCTAGTTACTTTGGCTCAGAGTCTTTGCTAGAGTCCAACAAAACTAACAATTTTCAATAAAATCCTCCTTTCCTAATCTGCAGACTAACATCAACCAAACTAAACAAGCCTTTGAATAACCAGTTCCTTTCTTGAACATTGATACTTCGTAAGCATGTATTGTATCTGACTAATATCATTCAAACAAAACAAGCCTTTGAATAACCAGCACTTATCCTAAATAGTTCGGAAAGGTCAGATCAATGGTAGCTAGTAACTTTGCCTTAATTAAAGTCATTGCAAGAGACCAACAAAACTAACAATTTTCAATAAAATCCTTCTTTCCTAATCTTCAGGCTAACATAAACAAAACTAAACAGGCCTTTGAATAACCAGTTCTTTTTCTAAACAGTTGGGAAGGGTCAGATAAATGGTAGCTAGTTACTTTGGCTTAAAGTCTTTGCTAGAGACCAACAAAACTAACAATTTTCAATAAAATCCTTCTTTCCTAATCTTCAGACTAACATCATTCAAACTAAACAAGCCTTTGAATAACCAGTTCTTTTCCTAAACAGTTAGGAAGGGTCAGATCAATGGTAGCTAGTTACTTTTGCTGAAAGTCTTTGCCTGAGACCAACAAAACTAACAATTTTCAATAAAATCCTTCTTTCCTAATCTTCAGACTAACATCAACCAAACTAAACAAGCCTTTGAATAACCAGTTCCTTTCTTGAACATCGACACTTCCTAAACATGTATTGTATCCGACTAACATCATTAAAACTAATCAAGCCTTTGAATAACCAGATCTTTTCCTAAACAGTTGGGAAGGGTCAGATCAATGGTAGCCAGTTACTTTGGCTGAAAGTCTTTGCCTGAGACCAACAAAACTAACAATTTTCAATAAAATCCTTCTTTCCTAATCTTCAGACTAACATCATTCAAACTAAACAAGCCTTTGAATAACAAGTTCTTTTCCTAAACAGTTAGAAAGGGTCAGATCAATGGTAGCTAGTTACTTTTGCTGAAAGTCTTTGCCTGAGACCAACAAAACTAACAATTTTCAATAAAATTCTTCATTCCTAATCTTCAAACTAAACAATTTTCAATAAAATCCTTCTTTCCTAATCTTCGGACTAACATCAACCAAACTAAACAAGCCTTTGAATAACCAGTTCCTTTCTTGAACATCGATACTTCCAAAGCGTGTATTGTATCTGACAAACATCATTCAAACTAAACAGGCCTTTGAATACCTAGTTCATTTTCTAAAAAGTTGGGGAGGGTCAGATAAATGGTAGGTAGTTACTTTGGCTTAAAGTCTTTGCTAGAGACCAACAAAACTAACAATTTTCAATAAAATCCTTCTTTCCTAATCTTCAGACTAACATCATTCAAACTAAACAGGCCTTTGAATAACCAGTTCTTTTCCTAAACAGTTAGGAAGGGTCAGATCAATGGTAGCTAGTTACTTTGGCTGAAAGTCTTTGCCTGAGACCAACAAAACTAACAATTTTCAATAAAATCCTTCTTTCCTAATCTTCAGACTAACATCAACCAAACTAAACAAGCCTTTGAATAACCAGTTCCTTTCTTGAGCATCGACACTTCCTAAACATGTATTGTATCCGACTAACATCATTAAAACTAATCAAGCCTTTCAATAACCAGTTCCTTTCTTGAACAGCGATACTTCCTAAGCATGTATTGTATCTGACTAACATCATTCAAACTTAACAAGCCTTTGAATAACCAGTTCTTTTCCTAAACAGTTGGGAAGGGTTAGATCAATGGTAGCTAGTTACTTTGGCTCAAAGTCTTTGCTAGAGACCAACAAAACTAACGATTATCTATAAAATACTTCTTTCCTAATCTGCTGACTAACATCAGGCAAACTAAACAAGCCTTTGAATAACTAGTTCCTTTCTTGAAGATCGATACTTCCTAAGCATGTATTGTATCTGACTAACATTATTCAAACTGAACAAGCCTTTGAATAACAAGTTCTTTTCCTAAACAGTTGGGAAGGGTCAGATCAATGGTAGCCATTTACTTTGGCTGAAAGTCTTTGCCTGAGACCAACAAAACTAATAATTTTCAATAAAATCCTACTTTCCTAATCTTCAGGCTAACATCAACAAAACTAAACAGGCCTTTGAATAACCAGCTCTTTTTCTAAACAGTTGGGAAGGGTCAGATAAATGGTAGAGGGTTACTTTGGCTTAAAGTCTTTGCTAGAGACAAAAAAACTAACAATTTTAATTAAAATCCTTCTTTCCTAATCTGCAGACTAACATCAGGCAAACAAAACAAGCCTTTGAATAACCAGTTCCTTTCTTGAAGATCGATACTTCCTAAGCATGTATTGTATCTGACTAACATCATTCAAACTAAACATGCCTTTGAATAACAAGTTCTTTTCCTAAACAGTTGGGAAGGGTCAGATCAATGGTAGCCAGCTACTTTGGCTGAAAGTCTTTGCCTGAGACCAACAAAACTAACAATTTTCAATAAAATCCTACTTTCCTAATCTTCAGGCTAACATCAACAAAACTAATCAAGCCTTTGAATAACAAGTTCTTTTCCTAAACAGTTGGGAAGGGTCAGATCAATGGTAGCTAGTTACTTTGGCTGAAAGTCTTTGCTAGAGACCAACAAAACTAACGATTTTCTATAAAATACTTCTTTCCTAATCTGCAGACAAACATCAACCAAACTAAATAAGCATTTGAATAACCAGTTCCTTTCTTGAACATCGATACTTCCTAAGCATGTATTGTATCTGACTAACATCATTCAAACTAAACAAGCCTTTGAATAACAAGTTCTTTTCCTAAACAGTTGGGAAGGGTCAGATAAATGGTAGCCAGTTACTTTGGCTGAAAGTATTTGCCTGAAACCAAAAAAACTAACAATTTTCAATAAAATCCTTCTTTCCTAATCTTCAGACTAACATCAACCAAACTAAACAAGTCTTTGAATAACCAGTTCCTTTCTTGAACATTGATCATGTATTGTATCTGACTAATATCATTCAAACAAAACAAGCCTTTGAATAACCAGCTCTTTTTCTAAATAGTTTGGAAGGATCAGATCAATGGTAGCCAGTTACTTTGGCTTAGAGTCTTTGCAAGAGACAAACAAAACTAACAATTATCAATAAAATCCTTCTTTCTTAATCTTCAGGCTAAAATCAACGAAACTAAACAGGCCTTTGAATAACCAGTTCTTTTTCTAAACAGTTGGGAAGGGTCAGATATATGGTAGCAAATTACTTTGGCTTAAAGTCTTTGCTAGACACCTACAAAACTAACAATTTTCAATAAAATCCTTCTTTCCTAATCTTCAGACTAACATCAACCAAACTAAACAAGCCTTTGAATAACCAGTTCCTTTCTTGAACATCGACACTTCTTAAACATGTATTGTATTCGACTAACATCATTAAAACTAATCAAGCCTTTGAATAACTAGTTCTTTTCCTAAATAGCTGGGAAGGGTCAGATCAATGGTAGTTAGTTACTTTGGCTCAAAGTCTTTGCTAGAGACCAACAAAACTAAAGATTTTCTATAAAATACTTCTTTCCTTATCTGCAGCCTAACATCAAGCAAACTAAACAAGCCTTTGAATAACCAGTTGCTTTCTTGAACATCGATACTTCCTAAGCATGTATTGTATCTGACTAACATCATTCAAACTAAACAAGCCTTTGAATAAACAAGTTCTTTTCCTAAACAGTTGGGAAGGGTCAGATCAATGGTAGCCAGTTACTTTGGCTGAAAGTCTTTGCCTGAGACCAAAAAAACTAACAATTTTCAAAAAAATCCTTCTTTCCTAATCTTCAGGCTAACATCAACAAAACTAAACAGGCCTTTGAATAACCAGCTCTTTTTCTAAATAGTTGGGAAGGGTCAGATAAATGGTAGCAAGTTACTTTGGCTTAAAGTCTTTGCTAGAGACCAACAAAACTAACAATTTTCAATAAAATCCTTCTTTCCTAATCTTCAGACTAACATCAACCAAACTAAACAAGCCTTTGAATAACAAGTTCCTTTCTTGAACATCGACACTTCTTAAACATGTATTGTATTCGACTAACATCATTAACCCTTTAAACCCCGTAGACGTCTACACACGTCATAAATATAGAACGCATACATTACCGTAGACGTGTGTACACGTCATTGAATATGATCAAGACTCTACCGGAAAGTGACGCTCCAGGGAGATCCCCACTGTGGTTAGTGACGCTCCAGCGGACAGATTCTTTCATTTTAGCACTATTTTCAGGGACTTACCCAGGCAGATCACGAGAAAATCCGCAATGAATAACATCTGTTCACGAACCGATAAAATATAGAGCAGAATTCTAGGCTATTGCACGGCAGTAGCAGTTCGAAAATATGGCTAGCTGTCTCCTACAATACCGCTGCAAGTCTATGGACGTCTCGCTTGTCCTTCAGGGCGTCATTCCCAGAAAGTAAGTGGCGATGATATTTAATTATCGTTCGGTATCGAAAATCCGCTGCCGCTTGGCACTTTCCTTCCGTCAATCATGCTTGAATCCGACATCAAATGAAAGCTTGGGAGCTCTACTCTTCAGTTCTGTAGAGAGTTTAGTCCAAGTCATCCCCCGTCTTTCGTTACAAAGCCATAAACCGAACATACTACCGTCCTCGTGCCGTAATTAAATTATTCTGGTAATTGACTGACGTAATGCGCATGCGCAATACGGGGTATAAAGGGTTAAAACTAATCAAGCCTTTGAATAACCAGTTCTTTTCCTAAATAGCTGGGAAGGGTCAGATCAATGGTAGTTAGTTACTTTGGCTCAAAGTCTTTGCTAGAGACCAACAAAACTAACAATTTTCAATAAAATCCTTCTTTCCTAATCTTCAGACTAACATCAACCAAACTAAACAAGCCTTTGAATAACAAGTTCCTTTCTTGAACATCGACACTTCTTAAACATGTATTGTATTCGACTAACATCATTAAAACTAATCAAGCCTTTGAATAACCAGTTCTTTTCCTAAATAGCTGGGAAGGGTCAGATCAATGGTAGTTAGTTACTTTGGCTCAAAGTCTTTGCTAGAGACCAACAAAACTAAAGATTTTCTATAAAATACTTCTTTCCTTATCTGAAGCCTAACATCAAGCAAACTAAACAAGCCTTTGAATAACCAGTTGCTTTCTTGAACATCGATACTTCCTAAGCATGTATTGTATCTGACTAACATCATTCAAACTAAACAAGCCTTTGAATAAACAAGTTCTTTTCCTAAACAGTTGGGAAGGGTCAGATCAATGGTAGCTAGTTACTTTGGCTGAAAGTCTTTGCCTGAGACCAAAAAAACTAACAATTTTCAATAAAATCCTTCTTTCCTAATCTTCAGGCTAACATCAACAAAACTAAACAGGCCTTTGAATAACCAGCTCTTTTTCTAAATAGTTGGGAAGGGTCAGATAAATGGTAGCAAGTTACTTTGGCTTAAAGTCTTTGCTAGAGACAAAAAAACTAACAATTTTCAATAAAATCCTTCTTTCCTAATCTTCAGACTAACATCAACCAAACTAAACAAGCCTTTGAATAACCAGTTCCTTCCTTGAACATTGATACTTCCTAAGCATGTATTGAATCTGACTAATATCATTCAAACAAAACAAGCCTTTAAATAACCAGCTCATTTTCTAAATAGTTCGGAAGGGTCAGATAAATGGTAGCTAGTAACTTTGGCTTAAAGTCTTTGCTAGAGACAAACAAAACTAACAATTTTCAATAAAATTCTTCTTTCCTAATCAACTTACTTTTGCTGAAAGTCTTTGCCTGACACCAACAAAACTAACAATTTTCCATAAAATTCTTCATTCCTAATCTTCAAACTAAACAATTTTCAATAAAATCCTTCTTTCCTAATCTTCAGACTAACATCAACCAAACTAAACAAGCCTTTGAATAACCAGTTCCTTTTTTGAACATCGATACTTCCTAAGCGTGTATTGTATCTGACAAACATCATTCAAACTAAACAGGCCTTTGAATAACCAGTTCATTTTCTAAACAGTTGGGAAGGGTCAGATAAATGGTAGGTAGTTACTTTGGCTTAAAGTCTTTGCTAGAGACCAACAAAACTAACAATTTTCAATAAAATCCTTCTTTCTCAATCTTCAGACTAACATCATTCAAACTAAACAAGCCTTTGAATAACCAGTTATTTTCCTAAACAGTTAGGAAGGGTCAGATCTATGGTAGCTAGTTACTTTGGCTGAAAGTCTTTGCCAGAGACCAACAAAACTAACAATTTTCAATAAAATCCTTCTTTCCTAATCTTCAGACGAACATCATTCAAACTAAACAAGCCTTTGAATAACCAGTTCTTTTCCTAAACAGTTAGGAAGGGTCAGATCAATGGTAGCTAGTTACTTTGGCTGAAAGTCTTTGCCTGAGACCAACAAAACTAACAATTTTCAATAAAATCCTTCTTTCCTAATCATCAGACTAACATCAACCAAACTAAACAAGCCTTTGAATAACCAGTTCCTTTCTTGAACATCGACACTTCCTAAACATGTATTGTATCCGACTAACATCATTAAAACTAATCAAGCCTTTCAATAACCAGTTCCTTTCTTGAACAGCGATACTTCCTAAGCATGTATTGTATCTGACTAACTTCATTCAAACTAAACAAGCCTTTGAATAACCAGTTCTTTTCCGAAACAGTTGGGAAGGGTCAGATCAATGGTAGCCAGTTACTTTGGCTGAAAGTCTTTTCCTGAGACCAACAAAACTAACAATTTTCAATAAAATCCTTCTTTCCTAATCTTCAGACTAACATCAACCAAACTAAACAAGCCTTTGAATAACCAGTTCCTTTCTTAAACATCGACACTTCCTAAACATTTATTGTATCCGACTAACATCATTAAAACTAATCAAGCCTTTGAATAACCAGTTCTTTTTCTAAACAGTTGGGAAGGGTCAGATAAATGGTAGCTAGTTACTTTGGCTTAAAGTCTTTGCTAGAGACCAACAAAACTAACAATTTTCAATAAAATCCTTCTTTCCTAATCTTCAGACTAACATCATTCAAACTAAACAAGCCTTTGAATAACCAGTTCTTTTCCTAAACAGTTAGGAAGGGTCAGATCAATGGTAGCTAGTTACTTTTGCTGAAAGTCTTTGCCTGAGACCAACAAAACTAACAATTTTCAATAAAATCCTTCTTTCCTAATCTTCAGACTAACATCAACCAAACTAAACAAGCCTTTGAATAACCAGTTCCTTTCTTGAACATCGACACTTCCTAAACATGTATTGTATCCGACTAACATCATTAAAACTAATCAAGCCTTTGAATAACCAGATCTTTTCCTAAACAGTTGGGAAGGGTCAGATCAATGGTAGCCAGTTACTTTGGCTGAAAGTCTTTGCCTGAGACCAACAAAACTAACAATTTTCAATAAAATCCTTCTTTCCTAATCTTCAGACTAACATCATTCAAACTAAACAAGCCTTTGAATAACAAGTTCTTTTCCTAAACAGTTAGAAAGGGTCAGATCAATGGTAGCTAGTTACTTTTGCTGAAAGTCTTTGCCTGAGACCAACAAAACTAACAATTTTCAATAAAATTCTTCATTCCTAATCTTCAAACTAAACAATTTTCAATAAAATCCTTCTTTCCTAATCTTCGGACTAACATCAACCAAACTAAACAAGCCTTTGAATAACCAGTTCCTTTCTTGAACATCGATACTTCCAAAGCGTGTATTGTATCTGACAAACATCATTCAAACTAAACAGGCCTTTGAATACCTAGTTCATTTTCTAAAAAGTTGGGGAGGGTCAGATAAATGGTAGGTAGTTACTTTGGCTTAAAGTCTTTGCTAGAGACCAACAAAACTAACAATTTTCAATAAAATCCTTCTTTCCTAATCTTCAGACTAACATCATTCAAACTAAACAAGCCTTTGAATAACCAGTTCTTTTCCTAAACAGTTAGGAAGGGTCAGATCAATGGTAGCTAGTTACTTTGGCTGAAAGTCTTTGCCTGAGACCAACAAAACTAACAATTTTCAATAAAATCCTTCTTTCCTAATCTTCAGACTAACATCAACCAAACTAAACAAGCCTTTGAATAACCAGTTCCTTTCTTGAGCATCGACACTTCCTAAACATGTATTGTATCCGACTAACATCATTAAAACTAATCAAGCCTTTCAATAACCAGTTCCTTTCTTGAACAGCGATACTTCCTAAGCATGTATTGTATCTGACTAACATCATTCAAACTTAACAAGCCTTTGAATAACCAGTTCTTTTCCTAAACAGATGGGAAGGGTCAGATCAATGGTAGCCAGTTACTTTGGGTGAAAGTCTTTTCCTGAGACAAACAAAACTAACAATTTTCAATAAAATCCTTCTTTCCTAATCTTCAGACTAACATCAACCAAACTAAACAAGCCTTTGAATAACCAGTTCCTTTCTTAAACATCGACACTTCCTAAACATTTATTGTATCCGACTAACATCATTAAAACTAATCAAGCCTTTGAATAACCAGTTCTTTTCCTAAACAGTTGGGAAGGGTTAGATCAATGGTAGCTAGTTACTTTGGCTCAAAGTCTTTGCTAGAGACCAACAAAACTAACGATTATCTATAAAATACTTCTTTCCTAATCTGCTGACTAACATCAGGCAAACTAAACAAGCCTTTGAATAACTAGTTCCTTTCTTGAAGATCGATACTTCCTAAGCATGTATTGTATCTGACTAACATTATTCAAACTGAACAAGCCTTTGAATAACAAGTTCTTTTCCTAAACAGTTGGGAAGGGTCAGATCAATGGTAGCCATTTACTTTGGCTGAAAGTCTTTGCCTGAGACCAACAAAACTAATAATTTTCAATAAAATCCTACTTTCCTAATCTTCAGGCTAACATCAACAAAACTAAACAGGCCTTTGAATAACCAGCTCTTTTTCTAAACAGTTGGGAAGGGTCAGATAAATGGTAGAGGGTTACTTTGGCTTAAAGTCTTTGCTAGAGACAAAAAAACTAACAATTTTAATTAAAATCCTTCTTTCCTAATCTACAGACTAACATCAGGCAAACAAAACAAGCCTTTGAATAACCAGTTCCTTTCTTGAAGATCGATACTTCCTAAGCATGTATTGTATCTGACTAACATCATTCAAACTAAACATGCCTTTGAATAACAAGTTCTTTTCCTAAACAGTTGGGAAGGGTCAGATCAATGGTAGCCAGCTACTTTGGCTGAAAGTCTTTGCCTGAGACCAACAAAACTAACAATTTTCAATAAAATCCTACTTTCCTAATCTTCAGGCTAACATCAACAAAACTAATCAAGCCTTTGAATAACCAGTTCTTTTCCTAAACAGTTGGGAAGGGTCAGATCAATGGTAGCTAGTTACTTTGGCTGAAAGTCTTTGCTAGAGACCAACAAAACTAACGATTTTCTATAAAATACTTCTTTCCTAATCTGCGGACTAACATCAACCAAACTAAATAAGCATTTGAATAACCAGTTCCTTTCTTGAACATCGATACTTCCTAAGCATGTATTGTATCTGACTAACATCATTCAAACTAAACAAGCCTTTGAATAACAAGTTCTTTTCCTAAACAGTTGGGAAGGGTCAGATAAATGGTAGCCAGTTACTTTGGCTGAAAGTATTTGCCTGAAACCAAAAAAACTAACAATTTTCAATAAAATCCTTCTTTCCTAATCTTCAGACTAACATCAACCAAACTAAACAAGTCTTTGAATAACCAGTTCCTTTCTTGAACATTGATCATGTATTGTATCTGACTAATATCATTCAAACAAAACAAGCCTTTGAATAACCAGCTCTTTTTCTAAATAGTTTGGAAGGATCAGATCAATGGTAGCCAGTTACTTTGGCTTAGAGTCTTTGCAAGAGACAAACAAAACTAACAATTATCAATAAAATCCTTCTTTCTTAATCTTCAGGCTAAAATCAACGAAACTAAACAGGCCTTTGAATAACCAGTTCTTTTTCTAAACAGTTGGGAAGGGTCAGATATATGGTAGCAAGTTACTTTGGCTTAAAGTCTTTGCTAGACACCTACAAAACTAACAATTTTCAATAAAATCCTTCTTTCCTAATCTTCAGACAAACAATAAACCAAACTAAACAAGCCTTTGAATAACCAGTTCCTTTCTTGAACATCGACACTTCTTAAACATGTATTGTATTCGACTAACATCATTAAAACTAATCAAGCCTTTGAATAACTAGTTCTTTTCCTAAATAGCTGGGAAGGGTCAGATCAATGGTAGTTAGTTACTTTGGCTCAAAGTCTTTGCTAGAGACCAACAAAACTAAAGATTTTCTATAAAATACTTCTTTCCTTATCTGAAGCCTAACATCAAGCAAACTAAACAAGCCTTTGAATAACCAGTTGCTTTCTTGAACATCGATACTTCCTAAGCATGTATTGTATCTGACTAACATCATTCAAACTAAACAAGCCTTTGAATAAACAAGTTCTTTTCCTAAACAGTTGGGAAGGGTCAGATCAATGGTAGCTAGTTACTTTGGCTGAAAGTCTTTGCCTGAGACCAAAAAAACTAACAATTTTCAATAAAATCCTTCTTTCCTAATCTTCAGGCTAACATCAACAAAACTAAACAGGCCTTTGAATAACCAGCTCTTTTTCTAAATAGTTGGGAAGGGTCAGATAAATGGTAGCAAGTTACTTTGGCTTAAAGTCTTTGCTAGAGACAAAAAAACTAACAATTTTCAATAAAATCCTTCTTTCCTAATCTTCAGACTAACATCAACCAAACTAAACAAGCCTTTGAATAACCAGTTCCTTTCTTAAACATCGACACTTCCTAAACATTTATTGTATCCGACTAACATCATTAAAACTAATCAAGCCTTTGAATAACCAGTTCTTTTCCTAAACAGTTGGGAAGGGTCAGATCAATGGTAGCTAGTTACTTTGGCTCAAAGTCTTTGCTAGAGACCAACAAAACTAACGATTTTCTATAAAATACTTCTTTCCTAATCTGCAGACTAACATCAGGCAAACTAAACAAGCCTTTGAATAACTAGTTCCTTTCTTGAAGATCGATACTTCCTAAGCATGTATTGCATCTGACTAACATCATTCAAACTAAACAAGCCTTTGAATAACAAGTTCTTTTCCTAAACAGTTGGGAAGGGTCAGATCAATGGTAGCCAGTTACTTTGGCTGAAAGTCTTTGGCTGAAAGTCTTTGCCTTAGACCAACAAAACTAATTATTTTCAATAAAATCCTACTTTCCTAATCTTCAGGCTAACATCAACAAAACTAAACAGGCCTTTGAATAACCAGCTCTTTTTCTAAACAGTTAGGAAGGGTCAGATAAATGGTAGCAAGTTAGTTTGGCTTAAAGTCTTTGCTAGAGACCAACAAAACTAACAATTTTAAATAAAATCCTTCTTTCCTAATCTGCAAACTAACATGAGGCAAACTAAACAAGCCTTTGAATAACCAGTTCCTTTCTTGAAGATCGATACTTCCTAAGCATGTATTGTATCTGACTAACATCATTCAAACTGAACAAGCCTTTGAATAACTACTTCTTTTCCTAAACAGTTGGGAAGGGTCAGATCAATGGTAGCCAGTTACTTTGGCTGAAAGTCTTTGCCTGAGACCAACAAAACTAACAATTTTCAATAAAATCCTACTTTCCTAATCTTCAGGCTAACATCAACCAAACTAAACAAGCTTTTGAATAACCAGTTCCTTTCTTGAACATTGATACTTCCTAAGCATGTATTGTATCTGACTAATATCATTCAAACAAAACAAGCCTTTGAATAACCAGCACTTTTTCTAAATAGTTCGGAAAGGTCAGATCAATGGTAGCTAGTAACTTTGGCTTAATTAAAGTCATTGCAAGAGACCAACAAAACTAACAATTTTCAATAAAATCCTTCTTTCCTAAACTTCAGGCTTACATCAACAAAACTAAACAGGCCTTTGAATAAACAGTTCTTTTTCTAAACAGTTGGGAAGGGTCAGATAAATGGTAGCTAGTTACTTTGGCTTAAAGTCTTTGCTAGAGACCAACAAAACTAACAATTTTCAATAAAATCCTTCTTTCCTAATCTTCAGACTAACATCATTCAAACTAAACAAGCCTTTGAATAACCAGTTCTTTTCCTAAACAGTTAGGAAGGGTCAGATCAATGGTAGCTAGTTACTTTTGCTGAAAGTCTTTGCCTGAGACCAACAAAACTAAAAATTTTCAATAAAATCCTTCTTTCCTAATTTTCAGACTAACATCAACCAAACTAAACAAGCCTTTGAATAACCAGTTCCTTTCTTGAACAGCGATACTTCCTAAGCATGTATTGTATCTGACTAACATCATTTAAACTAAACAAGCCTTTGAATAACAAGTTCGTTTCCTAAACAGTTGGGAAGGGTCAAATCAATGGTAGCCAGTTACTTTGGCTGAAAGTCTTTGCCTGAGACCAACAAAACTAACAATTTTCAATAAAATCCTTTTTTCCTAATCTTCAGACTAACATTAACCAAACTAAACAAGCCTTTGAATAACCAGTTCCTTTCTTAAACATCGACACTTCCTAAACATGTATTGTATTCGACTAACATCATTAAAACTAATCAAGCCTTTGAATAACCAGTTCTTTTCCTAAACAGTTGGGAAGGGTCAGATCAATGGTAGCTAGTTACTTTGGCTGAAAGTCTTTGCCTGAGACCAACAAAACTAACAATTTTCAATAAAATCCTACTTTCCTAATCTTCAGGCTAAAATCAACGAAACTAAACAGGCCTTTGAATAACCAGTTCTTTTTCTAAACAGTTGGGAAGGGTCAGATAAATGGTAGCTAGTTACTTTGGCTTAAAGTCTTTGCTAGAGACCAACAAAACTAACAATTTTCAAAAAAATCCTTCTTTCCTAATCTTCAGACTAACATCATTCAAACTAAACAAGCCTTTGAATAACCAGTTCTTTTCCTAAACAGTTAGGAAGGGTCAGATGAATGGTAGCTAGTTACTTTAGCTGAAAGTCTTTGCCTGAGACCAACAAAACTAACAATTTTAAATAAAATCCTTCTTTCATAATCTTCAGACTAACATCAACCAAACTAAACAAGCCTTTGAATAACCAATTCCTTTCTTGAACATCGACACTTCCTAAACATGTATTGTATCCGACTAACATCATTAAAACTAATCAAGCCTTTCAATAACCAGTTCCTTTCTTGAAGAGCGATACTTCCTAAGCATGTATTGTATCTGACATAAAATCATTCAAACTAAACAAGCCTTTGAATAACCAGTTCTTTTCCTAAACAGTTGGGAAGGGTCAGATCAATGGTAGCCAGTTACTTTGGCTGAAAGTCTTTTCCTGAGACCAACTAAACTAACAAATTTCAATAAAATCCTTCTTTCCTAATCTTCAGACTAACATCAACAAAACTAAACAAGCCTTTGAATAACCAGTTCCTTTCTTGAACATCGATACTTCCTAAGCGTGTATTGTATCTGACAAACATCATTCAAACTAAACAGGCCTTTGAATAACCAGTTCATTTTCTAAACAGTTGGGAAGGGTCAGATAAATGGTAGGTAGTTACTTTGGCTTAAAGTCTTTGCTAGAGACCAACAAAACTAACAATTTTCAATAAAATCCTTCTTTCCTAATCTTCAGACTAACATCATTCAAACTAAACAAGCCTTTGAATAACCAGTTCTTTTCCTAAACAGTTAGGAAGGGTCAGATGAATGGTAGCTAGTTACTTTGGCTGAAAGTCTTTGCCTGAGACCAACAAAACTAACAATTTTCAATAAATTCCTTCTTTCCTAAACTTCAGACCAACATCAACCAAACTAAACAAGCCTTTGAATAACCAGTTCCTTTCTTGAGCATTGATACTTCCTAAGCATGTATTGTATCTGACTAATATCATTCAAACAAAACAAGCCTTTGAATAACCAGCTCTTTTTGTAAATAGTTGGGAAGGATCAGATCAATGGTAGCCAGTTACTTGGGCTTAAAGTCTTTGCAAGAGACCAACAAAACTAACAATTATCAATAAAATCCTTCTTTCTTAATCTTCAGGCTAAAATCAACGAAACTAAACAGGCCTTTGAATAACCAGTTCTTTTTCTAAACAGTTGGGAAGGGTCAGAAAAATGGTAGCTAGTTACTTTGGCTTAAAGTCTTTGCTAGAGACCAAAAAAAATAACAATTTTCAATAAAATCCTTCTTTCCTAATCTTCAGACTAACATCATTCAAACTAAACAAGCCTTTGAATAACCAGTTCTTTTCCTAAACAGTTAGGAAGGGTCAGATGAATGGTAGCTAGTTATTTTGGCTGAAAGTCTTTGCCTGAGACCAACAAAACTAACAATTTTCAATAAAATCCTTCTTTCCTAATCTTCAGACTAACATCAACCAAACTAAACAAGCCTTTAAATAACCAGTTCCTTTCTTGAACATCGACACTTCTTAAACATGTATTGTATTCGACTAACATCATTAAAACTAATCAAGCCTTTGAATAACCAGTTCTTTTCCTAAACAGCTGGGAAGGGTCAGATGAATGGTAGCTAGTTATTTTGGCTGAAAGTCTTTGCCTGAGACCAACAAAAACTAACAATTTTCAATAAAATCCTTCTTTCCTAATCTTAAGACTAACATCAACCAAACTAAACAAGCCTTTGAATGACCAGTTCCTTTCTTGAACATCGATACTTCATAAGCGTGTATTGTATCTGACTAACATTCCAACTAAACAAGCCGTTGAATAACCAGTTCTTTTCCAAAACAGTTGTTAAGGGTCAGATCAATGGTAGCCAGTTACTTTGGCTGAAAGTCTTTGCCTGAGACCAACAAAATTAACAATTTTAGATAAAATCCTTCTTTCCTAATTTTCAGGCTAACATCAACAAAACTAAACAGGCCTTTGAATAACTAGCTCTTTTTCTAAACAGTTGGGAAGGGTCAGATAAATGGTAGCAAGTTACTTTGGCTTAAAGTTTTTGTTAGAGACCAACAAAACTAACAATTTTCAATAAAATCCTTCATTCCTAATCTTCAGAATAACATCATTCAAACTAAACAAGCCTTTGAATAACCAGTTCTTTTTCTAAACAGTTGGGAAGGGTCAGATAAATGGTAGCTAGTTACTTTGGCTTAAAGTATTTGCTAGAGACCAACAAAACTAACAATTTTCAATAAAATACTTCTTTCCTAATCTTCAGACTAACATCATGCAAACTAAACAAGCCTTTGAATAACCAGTTCTTTTCCTAAACAGTTAGGAAGGGTCAGATCAATGGTAGCTAGTTACTTTGGCTGAAAGTCTTTGCCTGAGACCAACAAAACTATCAATTTTCAATAAATCCTTCTTTCCTAATCATCAGACTAACATCAACCAAACTAAACAAGCCTTTGAATAACCAGCTCCTTTCTTGAACATCGACACTTCCTAACATGTATTTTATCCGACTAACATCATTAAAACTAATCAAGCCTTTCAATAACCAGTTCCTTTCTTGAAGAGCGATACTTCCTAAGCATGTATTGTATCTGACTAACATCATTCAAACTAAACAAGCCTTTGAATAACCAGTTCTTTTCCTAAACAGTTGGGAAGGGTCAAATCAATGGTAGCCAGTTACTTTGGCTGAAAGTCTTTTCCTGAGACCAACAAAAGTAACAATTTTAAATAAAATCCATCTTTCCTAATCTTCAGACTAACATCAACCAAACTAAACAAGCCTTTGAATAACCAGTTCCTTTCTTAAACATCGACACTTCCTAAACATGTATTGTATCCGACTAACATCATTAAAACTAATCAAGCCTTTGAATAACCAGTTCTTTTCCTAAACAGTTGGGAAGGGTCAGATCAATGGTAGCTAGTTACTTTGGCTTAAAGTCTTTGCTAGAGACCAACAAAACTAACGATTTTCTATATAATACTTCTTTCCTAATCTGCAGACTAACATCAGGCAAACTAAACAAGCCTTTGAATAACCAGTTCCTTTCTTGAAGATCGATACTTCCTAAGCATGTATTGTATCTGACTAACATCATTCAAACTAAACAAGCCTTTGAATAACAAGTTCTTTTCCTAAACAGTTGAGAAGGGTCAGATCAATGGTAGCCAGTTACTTTGGCTTAAAGTCTTTGCTAGAGACAAAAAAACTAACAATTTTAAATAAAATCCTTCTTTCCTAATCTGCAAACTAACATCAACCAAACTAAACAAGCCTTTGAATAACCAGTTCCTTTCTTGAACATTGATACTTCCTAAGCATGTATTGAATCTGACTAATATCATTCAAACAAAACAAGCCTTTAAATAACCAGCTCTTTTTCTAAATAGTTCGGAAGGGTCAGATAAATGGTAGCTAGTAACTTTGGCTTAAAGTCTTTGCTAGAGACCAACAAAACTAACAATTTTCAATAAAATCCTTCTTTCCTAATCTTCAGGCTAACATCAAAAAACTAAACAGGCCTTTGAATAACCAGTTCTTTTTCTAAACAGTTGGGAAGGGTCAGAAAAATGGTAGCTAGTTACTTTGGCTTAAAGTCTTTGCTAGAGACCAACAAAACTAACAATTTTCAATAAAATCCTTCTTTCCTAATCTTCAGACTAACATCATTCAAACTAAACAAGCCTTTGAATAACCAGTTCTTTTCCTAAACAGTTAGGAAGGGTCAGATGAATGGTAGCTAGTTACTTTGGCTGAAAGTCTTTGCCTGAGACAAACAAAACTAACAATTTTCAATAAAATCCTTCTTTCCTAATCTTCAGACAAACATCAACCAAACTAAACAAGCCTTTGAATAACCAGTTCCTTTCTTGAAAATCGACACTTCTTAAACATGTATTGTATTCGACTAACATCATTAAAACTAATCAAGCCTTTGAATAACCAGTTCTTTTCCTAAACAGCTGGGAAGAGTCAGATCAATGGTAGCTAGTTACTTTGGCTCAAAGTCTTTGCTAGAGACCAACAAAACTAACGATTTTCTATAAAATACTTCTTTCCTTATCTGCAGACTAACATCAAGCAAACTAAACAAGCCTTTGAATAACCAGTTCCTTTCTTGAACTTCGATACTTCCTAAGCATGTATTGTATCTGACTAACATCATTCAAACTAAACAAGCCTTTGAATAACAAGTTCTTTTCCTAAACAGTTGGGAAGGGTCAGATCAATGGTAGCCAGTTACATGTACTTTGGCTGAAAGTCCTTGCCTGAGACCAACAAAAACTAACAATTTTCAATAAAATCATTCTTTCCTAATCTTCAGACTAACATCAACCAAACAAAACAAGCCTTTGAATAACCAGTTCCTTTCTTGAACATCGATACTTCCTAAGCGTGTGTTGTATCTGACAAACATCATTCAAACTAAACAAGCCTTTGAATAACCAGTTCTTTTCCAAAACAGTTGTTAAGGGTCAGATCAATGGTAGCCAGTTACTTTGGCTGAAAGTCTTTGCCTGAGACCAACAAAACTAACAATTTTAGATAAAATCCTTCTTTCCTAATTTTCAGGCTAACATCAACAAAACTAAACAGGCCTTTGAATAACCAGCTCTTTTTCTAAACAGTTGGGAAGGGTCAGATAAATGGTAGCAAGTTACTTTGGCTTAAAGTCTTTGCTATAGACAAAAAAACTAACAATTTTAAATAAAATCCTTCTTTCCTAATCTTCAGACTAACATCAACCAAACTAAACAAGCCTTTGAATAACCAGTTCCTTTCTTGAACATTGATACTTCCTAAGTATGTATTGTATCTGACTAATATCATTCAAACAAAACAAGCCTTTGAATAACCAGCTTATTTTCTAATTAGTTCGGAAGGGTCAGATCAATGGTAACTAGTAACTTTGGCTTAAAGTCTTTGCTAGAGAGCAACAAAACTAACAATTTTCAATAAAATCCTTCTTTCCTAATCTTCAGGCTAACATCAACAAAACTAAAAAGGCCTTTGAATAACCAGTTCTTTTCTAAACAGTTAGGAAGGGTCAGAAAAATGGTAGCTAGTTACTTTGGCTTAAAGTTTTTGTTAGAGACCAACAAAACTAACAATTTTCAATGAATCCTTCTTTCCTAATCTTCAGAATAACATCATTCAAACTAAACAAGCCTTTGAATAACCAGTTCTTTTTCTAAACAGTTGGGAAGGGTCAGATCAATGGTAGCTAGTGACTTTGGCTTAAAGTCTTTGCCAGAGACCAACAAATCTAACAATTTTCAATGAAATCCTTCTTTCCTAAGCTTCAGACTAACATCAACCAAACTAAACAAGCCTTTGAATAACCAGTACCGGTCTTGAACATCGATACTTCCTAAGCATGTATTGTATCCGACTAACATCACTCAAACTAAACAAGCTATAAAATCTTAAAAAAATTTCTTTCCTAGACAGTTGGGAAGGGTCAGATCAATGGTAGCTAGATGTTTTGACTGAAAGTTTCCTGAGACCAATAAAGCTAAAATTGTACCAATTATTAGTGAAAACCCTTACTTTCTAAGCATGTATGTATTGTATCCGACAAACATCATTTATATTAAACAAATGATTGAATCATAAACCAGTTCCTTTCCAAGACAGTTGGGAGGGGTCAGATCAATGGTAGCTAGATACTTTGGCTGAAAGTCTTTACCTGAGACCAACAAAACTAACAATTTTCAATAAAATCCTCCTTTCCTAATCTTCAGACTAACATCAACTAAACTAAACAAGCCTTTGAATAACCAGTTCCTTTCTTGAACATCGATACTTCCTAAACATGTATTGTATCCGACTAACATCATTCAAACTAAACAAGCCTTTGAATAACCAGTTCTTTTTCTAAACAGTTGGGAAGGGTCAGATCAATGGTAGCTAGTTACTTTGGCTCAAAGTCTTTGCTAGAGACCAACAAAACTAACGATTTTCAATAAAATTCTTCTTTACTAATCTTCAGACTAACATCAACCAAACTAAACAAGCCTTTGAATAACCACTTCCTTTCTTGAAAATTGATACTTCCTAAGCATGTATTGTATCTGACTAATATAATTCAAACAAACAAACCCTTGAATAACCAGCACTTTTTCTAAATAGTTCGGAAAGGTAAGATCAATGGTAGCTAGTAACTTTGGCTTAAAGTCATTGCAAGAGACCAACAAAACTAACAATTTTCAATAAAATCCTTCTTTCCTAATCTTAAGACTAACATCAACCAAACTAAACAAGCCTTTGAATAACCAGTTCCTTTCTTGAACAGCGATACTTCCTAAACATGTATTGTATCCGACCAACATCATTAAAACTAATCAAGCCTTTGAATAACCAGTTCTTTTCCTAAACAGTTGGGAAGGGTCAGATCAATGGTAGCTAGTTACTTTGGCTCATAGTCTTTGCTAGAGACCAACAAAACTAACAATTTTCATTAAAATCCTTCTTTCCTAATCTTCAGACTAACATAAACGAAACTAAAAAAGCCCTTAAATAACAAGTTCCTTTCTTGAACATCGATACTTCCTCAGCGTGTATTGTATCTGACTAACATCATTCAAACTAAACAAGCCTTTGAATAACCAGTTCTTTTTTAAACAGTTGGGAAGAGTCAGATCAATGGTAGCTAGTGACTTTGGCTTAAAGTCTTTGCCAGAGACCAACAAATCTAACAATTTTCAATGAAATCCTTCTTTCCTAATCTTCAGACTAACATCAACCAAACTAAACAAGCCTTTGAATAACCAGCTCCGGTCTTGAACATCGATACTTCCTAAGCATGTATTGTATCCGACTAACATCATTCAAACTAAACAAGCTATTGAATCTTAAAACAATTTCTTTCCTAGACAGTTGGGAAGGGTCAGATCAATGGTTGCTAGTTGTTTTGACTGAAAGTTTCCTGAGACCAATAAAGCTAAAATTGTACCAATTATTAGTGAAAACCCTTACTTTCTAAGCATGTATGTATTGTATCTGACAAACATCATTTAAACTAAACAAATGATTGAATCACAAACCAGTTCCTTTCCAAGACAGTTGGGAGGGGTCAGATCAATGGTAGCTAGATACTTTGGCTGAAAGTCTTTACCTGAGACCAACAAAAATAACAATTTTCAATAAAATCCTCTTTTCCTAATCTTCAGACTAACATCAACTAAACAAAATAAGCCTTTGAATAACCAGTTCCTTTCTTGAACATCGATACTTCCTAAACATGTATTGTATCCGACTAACATCATTCAAACTAAACAACCTATTAAATCTTACACCAATTTCTTTCCTAGACACTTGGGAAGGGTCCGATCAATGGTAGCTACTTAGTTTTGCTGAAAGTCTTTGCCTGAGACCAATTAAACTGATAATTTTCAGTCAAAACCCTTACTTCCTAAGTATGTATTGTATCTGACAAACATCATTAAAACTAAACAAGCTATTGAATCTTAAACCAGTTCTCTACTTAGAAAGTTAGGAAGGGTCAGATCAATGGTAGCTAGTTGTTTTGACTGAAAGTTTCCTTAGACCAATAAAGCTAAAATTGTACCAATTATTAGTGAAAACCCTTACTTTCAAAGCATGTATGTGTTGTATCTGACAAACATCATTTAAACTAAACAAATGATTGAATCTTAAACCAGTTCCTTTCCAAGACAGTTGGGAATGGGTCAGACAAATGGTAGCTAGTTACTTTGGCTTAAAGTCTTTGCCAGAGACCAACAAAATTAACAATTTTTGAATAAAATCCTTCTTTCCTAATCTTCAGACTAACATCAACCAAACTAAACAAGCTTTTGAATAACCAGTTCCTTTTTTGAACATCGATACTTCCTTAGCATGTATCGTATATGACTAACATCATTCAAACTAAACAAGCCTTTGAATAACCAGTTTTTTTTCTAAACAGTTGGGCAGGGTCAGATATATAAAGGTAGCTAGTTACCTTGGCTTAAAGTCTTTGCCAGAGACCAACAAAACTAAAAATAATATTCTTCTTTCCTAATCTTCAGACTAAAACTAAACAAGCCTTTGAATAACAAGTTCCTTTCTTGAACATCAATACTTCCTAAGAATGTATTGTATTTGACTATCATTCAAACTAAACAAGCCTTTGCATAACCAGTTCTTTTCCTAAACAGTTGGGAAGGGTAAGATCAATGGTAGCTTGTTACTTTGGCTTAACACTTAGAACGCGGAGGGCCAATATATTGGCCCGCTAAGTATGCGTGCGTAGCGTGGAGGGCCAATATATTGGCTGCTTGGCGCTATTGGCTTCTACGTCTGTATAACGTTTTGATAAGCGCTGATTTTGAGTGCTGATAGTCAGCAGGGGAGTTCCCCTATCTGTAATCAGCCTTTGCTGACGTAGGCTCTAAACAACGAAGCCCTACAACCGAAAATACGGCCGAACACGAGATTATAGCCATGGCTGCCGATCGAGACAAGCGCCCAGAACGGCGCGTGGATGCCGCTGCTGTTGTTTCACGCTGCTTGTGTGGCTGCCTAAGGTTCTCTGGACTACATCTGCATCTTTTTTCGCCGCCTCAGTCTCTAGCAGGGCACTGGATCGCTTGAGATTGGTGGAGCTACTCGGGTAAGTATGAACCGCCTATTGTAGCCCGCTTTTTATAGCTCTGTTAAGCTATAAACCCAGACGTGAATTTCCATGCCATAGAGTTTGCAGTATTCTCAATCGCGGCAATGCTGTGAAAATGGCAGTGCTACATGTACGAAAAGCAACTTGTACTGTACCAATCCATTCTCACTACTGTTGATGACAATTGTCCAAGTGCTGGATTTTCACACAGCAGGTCACATAGAACTTCTCCACAGTAATAAGTGTACGTTACACAGGAGGAAAAGAAAATTATATATCCTTACATATCTCTCTTCAGAGTGTAGTTTAATCTTACTCAAAATTGTGTGGTAGTGCTAGCAGTTCCCCAGATGCAAAGGCTGGTAAACCACGAGGGGTCCTTATGTCCGCTTCCATTTCATCTTGCACTGCTGTACCTACATGTAAGTAAATGCACATGCACAGCAATGTAAAAAAACAAAGGTAAAATTTTATTCATGCGTTGTAATATGGTATAATGAGCCTCAGATGTATGCACATGTGGAAAACAAGCTAGAAACCTATCTTCAGAACTACATGACTGGCCGAGTAAGAGAGGCTAGTAACGAAAATGTCATAGTTTGTAATTAGGGTGGATTTATCAAGCTCCTTCTTGAGCTTACATGTACATGTACTACAGTGTGTATTGCTGATCAACGTGCGATGAACGCTGTTAGATTAATTGCTAAGTAAATGAATTATGTATAAAAATGTTATCAGGCAGTTATCTATGGTAGAACAGCAAAATGTTTACATGCACTACAAGAAGCACACTGAGACTATGCAGAAACAGGAGGAACTGAGTTTAGTCAGAAGCTGTAGTAATACGTAATCAAACTAGCTGTAGACTTTCAGTATAACCACATACAATAAGTAATCATAAGTGGCTGCATATCACAATTGTACTTTACCATACAGTTAGTGTCAGTCATAGTAGAAATTACTAGAGCAGTTAACTATCAAAACCACAGCCTCTTTACTTTGTCAGCAATTAAGTCACTTAGCCTGCTAAAATTTAATGGATTGAATTTAATTGGCCTGTTTTCAGCCCCTGACATCTCAAAATTCATTGCGTCAGAAATACTGGAATGGGTTCATTATACAAATGAGTATCAAATATACGACTGTACTCACCCAGCATGCTCCATGGCTCTCCCAGCACTGGAACCGACGTCATTAGAGACGGCTTTGTCAGCCGCATAACTGTATGCAGTTGTGCGTGTGTGTGTGTGTGTGTGTGTGTGTGTGTGTGTGTGTGTGTGTGTGTGTGTGTGTGTGTGTGTGTGTGTGTGTGTGTGTGTGTGTGTGTGTGTGTGTGTGTGTGTGTGTGTGTGTGTGTGTGTGTGTGTGTGTGTGTGTGTGTGTGTGTGTGTGTGTCGCGGTGGTGTAGTAGTTAGAACACTGGACTCACAACCCAAGGGTTGGTGGTTTGAATCCCACCGTGACTACTGGCGACTATCTATTCTTTCCATCATTTATTTGTTGTGAATTCCCATCTTATGTCACCAGTACACACCAGCCCACCCAGCTGTAATGGATACCTGGCATTTGCTGGGGTGCAAATTCAACTGACTGCTCTCACGTATCAGCTCCAGGATTTTGCCAGCACTGGCTCAGAGTGTTTGCTTCGTGCACAAGTATGCAGCCTGGTTTTGCCAGGTGCGCGTGACCGCTTAGCGGCAGCAACAGAATTTGCATTTGTGTGTGTGTGTGTGTGTGTGTTTGTGTGTGTGTGCGTGTGTGTTGTGTGTGTGTCACATGTGTATGTGTGTATGCGGTGTTCTAGTTTCACCGAACAGTGAGGACAAAGCTGATATGAGGTTTTGGGGGCCCCAAGGCAAGCCTAATGATTTTGCTATGCCCACGTGTGTGCATGTATGTTATGATAGATAAAGACAGTCACATGTGTTTGCAGGGGGTGTTTTGGAGTGCACCATGTGTGTGTAGTAGATGCAGTTTAATGCTTCTTTGTGCACACAGGTCTTTGTCTATACATATATGTACTGTCTTTATCAGATTTGAGTGATATAATCAGTAAGCTAAAGCTGATTTTAGCAGCTGAGATAGTATAGCTGTAGTCAGACCTATCATCAGATATATAATTTTAAAGCAGATTGAATTGGCCAATAAAACAAATGTCAGAAGTAATTCATGGTGTAAACACTCACAGCCAGCAGCTCATTGGGATCAAACATTGACTCTTTCTTGTCTTCAGCTGCTTTCTTTTCTTCTTTCGCTCTGTAATGAGTCTGTAGGACAACAGGCAGACAGGCACACACGTTATCTAATAGGTAACTATTCTGTAGGTCCACACAAGTGGCCCACTACCACATGGAAACATCACTGTGGTCATGTACTTTGATTCTGCAAGAAACAATGCGAATGTAGCTAGGTCTACATGATATGTGAACTTAGTTACAGGAAATTACAAAAGTGATTGAGTGTCAGTGTAATAAATTGCCCTACTTGGTACCGTTTGAAAAATATCTGTGTGATTTCTGTTGGTTGATCGACATGAAGACAGCACGTACATACCAAAACCTTCTCACAACACTGTGTAAGTGATTAAGTTTTTTTCCTTTCACGATCACAATCTGTACATGTCTATCCAATGAACCATTATTAACAAATTCAATCCACAAAAACTGTAACTTGCAACCCTTGGAATGTCTTTATCTCCCCACTTCCGTGTGAATGTACCTGTATCAACCTCTATGGAAAACACCATAACAGCACTCTCCTTTACAAAATTCCTGTACTACATTAATCAATGTTTGTATGTCCTCAGTATTAGTAATTAAACCTACAAAATCATCAGCAAACACTAGACCCCCAACATATAACATCAGTCTTAATAGTTGTGCCAATCCCAGCCTTTGTGATCTCATCTAACAACTGATTGGAAAATACATGCAGGATAGGAAACATATTACAACCCGTACCACCCGACCTATATTGAATGATTTGGATTTTAATCCCTCCAGTAAAACAGCACTCTGTGCTATGTCATACATAGTCTTAATAATTATCCCTCCACATCCTACCTCTATCACCAAGTTCCCGTAAGCCATTATGCCAAACTGTGACAAATGCTTTCTGAACATCTAACACGAAAGTGTAAGTGTGTTTTCCTTCCCTAATTGTGCCTTGTATGATTTCATTTCGAGATAAAATGATATCAAACCAACTCCTTTTGAAACTCTCTAAATCCTGCCTGACCCTCATGAAGAGCCCTTTCTGATTCTAATCTGATTACTAAGCGGTTATTTAGAATCTTGCAAAACCTACCACATTTAATAGTGCAATGCCTCTGTAATTACCCGGGTCCTCAGCATCACCTTTTTTATACAAGTTAACAATTGACCCTTGTCTGCGGAATAGTCTCCTCTGTCCAAACTACTTCATATAAACTTTCAACAGATTAGCCATTCCTTCGCCACCGTACTTAAAAAGCTCCCCAACTAGCCCATCATTACCTTCTGCTTTTTATTCTTTAGGCTTTTAGAACATCTTTTAATTTCTGCTTAGCTACCAACCTTGACTATTCCAGCTTATAGTATTCTCTATACCTCAAAGCCTCATCTACTATCTCAGTAATCTTCAGTACCTCTACACAGTTTCATTTCCCACTCTTGACTCTATATACGTAACCACCACTTAAGTTTGCACTTATTCCTCCTGCCTTTCAAAGATTCTACCCCTATATCTTCCTTTATTGTTTCATTGCATATTTATTTGAATTTTTAGAAGAGCAGCCAAGTATCTTTTAGCTGCTCCTACGTAGCTGAATAGATTCTAAAGAAGCTGTCTCCATATTAAGCCAACACTTCACTACCATACTCTATAAAGTGGGGCAAAGTAACAAAATTAACACTCCAACTGTATTGATATTTCTAAGTTTTTGCTTTCCACTTTTAATTACCCTCTGTACATTATTGTATCATGACCATTATTGACAATTCAATGACCAAATAACAGTAACTTGCAACCCTTTTATTTCCCCATTTCCATGTACATGTACCTGAACAATTAACCCCTCTAGAAAAAATAATAAAGGCACTCTTTTTTAATGTTAGACTTTAACCTTACCTCAGAAGTAGTAATTACATTAGACCCCCACTCTTATTAACATCATACTTAATAGTTATTCCAATCCCAGCTTTATCTAATTGATAGATAAATACAAGTCTATCCATACAGTTCGATATAAACACGTGTTTAGAACCCACATACATGCAAGCCCTCGGTGGCAATCGAGTGTTTGACTCTATTAAAAATGGTGGGCCTTACCCTGTTAAATAAGAAAGAGTGGAGAGTAGAAACCGCTTTTGGTATAACTATCAGGTATCCAAATATAAAGGTCGGATTTAGCGATTGTTAAACCCTGTAAATCGCTAGATTGCAATTTATTTCATTGTACAGACGACAGACAGACAGACAGACAGACAAACAGAGCCAATTGCTTAACCTTGCCGCATATGCATGGGGTAAAAATGGAAAATAGAATAGGTGACATACTACGTACAACCCTGTTCCACCCCTGGCCTATATCTGATTTTTCTCCATCCAAGGCCAGAAATGTGGATTATGGTTTATGTTATGGTTAGGAGTAGGTGGGCCTTACCCTGAGCATGCAAACTTAAGGTTCTGTGATGTGCCAGTGAATATGTATGGTCATAGGAGGGCATCTACATAATTACAAAGAGAAACTGAGCTAAAAAAGTCAGCTGCCACATGAATACAGCTACATGCTAAGAGCAGAACAAACAAGAGCATATACGTACAAAGAAAGTGACAAGGGTACAGTGAAATGTCTAGTTCGCAGCTTTTGAATCAAACAGACGACTGGTCAAACGTACAATTTAATAACTTCCACACTATAGATCTATGTGTGCATTTTAATAGATCAATAATTATAACATGCCAAGTTCATGGAAACAGGAGGGGCACCTTAACCCTAGAACAGTAGCTACACAATCATGCCACTCACATGCCAGTTTGATGTAGCTTCCTGACTGCAACAGATTGCATTTATGTCAGTACAGAAATTTGAAATAGCACTGACCTGTGTGGTAGAGGTTTGCAAAGCTCAAGTGTAACAGATTGTAATGGGCAAAGGAGTGTTTCTTATATGAAAGGCCTTGCAATTGAAAACATACAACTGTAGAATATTCATAGCGTCTGGTTCACTAAAGTAGTTTCACAAGCCAGCCCACTTACATTCTACAGCATCCATCACTTACAGTATTGGCATGTGGAAGAGACATGTGCTGATAGCCTGATGCTGACACTCTTCCACATGCCATGCTGATACTGAAAGTAATGGTTTGATTCTGTGACTACTACTGAAGTTACCAAGTGCCCTTAACAGAGACAAGAAAAGTACAAGTGTAGGCCAGAGCAAGTTGTCACCCCACCCCACCCATGCCCCACAGCCCATGCACAGGTGACACTCAATCTACTTCCACAACAAATGTACACTTGTTTACACAACTGTGTGAACAAACAAATATAACTAGGAGGTAAGATGCAAAAAGCCTTGTGTCAAAGTACCATTGGGTAAGTGTTCTACAAATACCTGTCCAATCCTACTAATGCATTTCTTCTGATTTGAAAGCATGTCCACTTATGCAAGAGGGTCAATGCTCTGTAAGTATACAAACATACTATCATAAGTAAAGTACAAAGAACTGAAACAATGACAGCTATTTGGGCTTTGTCAGTGCAGTGATGGTGTGCGTAGCACCTAGAGCTGACCAGCAGCTACATACAGCTCTTAATTTGACTCACACCAGGAAAAGCCTCTATGAATTAAAAGTGAACTAAGGCTCTACTGTAGTTTAGCTTTTCTCTGGTCTCCTAATCCTTCAATTACAATAGAAAACTACTGATAAACATAATTTGCTAAATCAACCCAAAAAGTTAGCAACACCCAACAGCCAGACACTGAAGCCAGACACACTAATTTTCTCCAGCCCAGTTGCCAGGGTAGGCTAAGGTTCCCCAGTGGTTATTGATAATGACAAGATCATCATTGCAGGACATGTCCAACTACCTCTGTGATTGCACATCAACATGACTGTTTTCCAAAAGTGCATTTATATATAATATATAAACTATTATATGCACTCATGCTGTTGACAGATATTGGTATTGTCATTACCACGGATCAGCAGCTGTTTGATAGAGATTCCTTCAGACCCAGTTACTCACTTATTGGTTCAATAAAGTGACACCTGTTAATTCCAAGTTTCAGCTAACTGTGAGACATGATCCAGCATTGTTCTCAGCTGCTGGTCGACACTAGCTACCAGGAATCCAATACCTGATTCTGTGAAAGTGTTTAGCCAACTACGTACATTGTATACTATTGCACCTACGAACAAACTGGTGTGCTTTATTTTTACATTTCAAAAGGACTTACTCTTCCTCTTTATTTTCAAGCTTGTTGAGATTAAAAGCTTCAAAGCCCGCAGCAGGGTCAAACTTTACAACTTCTGAGTACATTTGACATGTAGTGGTGTTCTGGATCTGAACTTTAAGAAGAATATCATCCTGCGTGGTTTATAATGCAGTTCATTATTCACAAGCCATCAACTACGTACTATTACGTTGATGTTCTCACCCACCCATTCCCATCAATGCACAACTCCCTTGGTCCAGCTCCCTGGATATTGGGGGTATCGTCAAATATACTGGGAAGGAGTCAATAGTTCCACCTGTACAATGTGAAGACACAGCTACTGTACACACTGCCAAGTTCATGATAAGTGCTGCAGTTAGCAGTAACAATAGCAGCAATTAGCGATAGACATTTGTGACTTTCCTGATAAGGAATATAAACGGAGCTGATCTGCTTGGCTGAGTCAGCCATCTCCTATGCTTATGCATTACATGCATAACTTGTCCTAATATCGCTAGGGTCAAAATAGCTTTCCGACCACATTCAATAGTGTAATGCCTCTGTAATTACCTGGGTCCTCACATCACCTTTCTATAAAAGCTAATAATCAACCCTTGTCTCTGATGTTTGGAAATACTCTCCCTTATCCAAACTACCTCATACAAGACTATCAACAGATTAGCCATTCTTTTCTCCCCATACTTAAAAAACTCCCCTCATTACCTCCCGTTTTATTACTTTTAAGAACACCTTTTGAGCATTCAAACTTAAGGTTCTGTGATGTGCTAGTGAATATGTATGGTCATAAGAGGGTATGTACATACATTTACAAAGAGAAACTGAGCTAAACAAGTCAGTTGCCACATGATTACAGGTACGTACATGCCAAGAGCTGGACAAACAAGAGCATATACGTACGAAGAAAGTGACAAGGGTATAGTGAAATGTCAAGTTCGCAGTTTTTGAATCAAACAGACGACTGGTCAAACGTACAATTTAATAACTTCCACACGATGTATGTGTGCATTTTAATACATGAGTATGTTGTTTAGTAATTATAAACCAACAAGTCACCCATAGAGGTGGTCTTTCAAGAGTTCCAGTGTTACTCTAAGCTTTTGTTGGGCTACATTGGGATACACACAAGCTGCAAAGCAACAGACCTACATTTGCATAGTTCTAGTCACTTGGAAGGCACCACCACAGTGTACAAACTCCATCTACTTTGGCAGTGCCTTTCAAGCCAGGGTATACACATCCATATACCCTAGGGTACATGAGGGTTGCTGGGCAACTGTGATAGACTGTTCTACAAACTGTGAAACAATTAGCTGGCAAACCAGTTCATATGGGAAAATTAAGCTGTAGACTACTTCTTATTACATTCAGTAGAGTTATTCTAAGGTAGCTGCATGTTCAAAATGTAATAAATTGTTCCCCTTTTTTGCAAAAACTACAAAAGTGACCCATAGCACTACACAAGTCCACATACAAAGCACCAAGCCAGAGCAACTATTTAATGCAGAAATCACCCAAACACCAGCTCATGTGGGAAATACAAACTGTAGAATGCTTCCTATTACATAGAGTAGAGTCAATCCAAGGTAATTGCACGTTAGTAATTAAACAAAGTGTTTCCTTTTCCGCAAAAGCTACAAAAGTGACTCATAGTACTACACGTTTCCATAGTAAGCACCAAACTAGAGCAAGCATATAATGCAATCTCTGGTTTTGGTAGTTACATGCACTTGCTAGTTAATAGAAATATTATATATTATATCTATTGTTATTCGGAGCAACTGGAATCAAGATAGCCAGGATCATAAGGCAACGTTACATGTATTTTATTACGATGTATATTCTGACTTGTATTACTATAATTACACGTCATTCCTGCAATTTTTCTTTACGATTAATTACTAAACTTATGCAAGACAATTATGAGGAATCTGACAAACGTTTTGCAAGGTTCTTACACCAGATCTTGCAGTAGTCTCGATACGCGAGGCTAATCTTGCAGGACTTCCCTATGAGCCTTGCAAGAATTCACACAAGATTTTAATGCCTACCATCTTGCAAGATTTTTGTTGCAAGATGAGAAATCTTGCTAGGGTAGAATGCCTACTGTCATAGTTCTCATGCAGCTACAACATATAGCTCACCAGGCCTGGCAGAATTTTTCCAGCACTGTCTCTGGCATTCGACATAGGCAAAGTATGGGCGCACTCCCACTTTTCAGACATCGCAACTGTGGTTGAAAGGTAGATATAAGCGCAGTCTGGCGTAGCTAGCTCTTCGCGAGCTCCATGTAGTTCCGAGTTCTCGCAGCAGCGCTCAGCGTTACGCGCCGCGCACGAAGTCACATGTGGCTAATCCCAGCTTGTAGTTAATCCCAGCACAGCTACAATAACCAATGGTTATGCATGGTTATTGCATTTATGATCTCAGCCCCGCCCACTAAGCGCATATAGAATCTGGCGCCGGTATTTGGGGACCCCCGCGATATGGGGACCCCGTCCCAAAAACGCTAGCGATGTGAGGACCCCCACGGTCCCTATTTCGCTAGCGGTACGGGGATCCCGTACCGCTATGTATGTACAATTCTCATTCTGTTATCAGCATCTCAGCTAGAGTTGCCAAACTACAGATCACCTGCTAGTAAAGTAATTGCTCAGGTTCTCTTTTTGGCACTTGGTTGTGAAGTTGTTAAGATTAGCAAAGGCATGTCACTGATACCTGTCTTCCTCATAGTCTCGCGAGCCAGCGAGGGGCTGGCTCACGAGACTATCTTCCTATAACCAGATTCCTTAACCAGCATTAGATAGCAGTTATTGCCATGTTGATAGAAGGGCTTCCAAAGATCTAGGTTCCATGCTCTAAGGGAAAATTATTTACAAGCATAGACAGTAGAGTGCTATAACCCATCATAACCAAGCAGTCTAAACGATAAGCCAGGTAGCATTTATATATTGATCGGAGTTCTCTTTCCACCAACCATGAATTTGGCGTCTCAAAACTTTCATTGTCAAAGGAATGCTGACTTTTTAACTGCTGTGCTGCTGTCTTCATCAGGGCAGACATCAATACAGTAGCTACAGGCCAAACCAAAAGCAAAGAATTCAAAGTCTTCGGGATTAGTCTAGCCTACTCAGCTCCTAGAAGGGAAGCCCTAGCCTCATACCTAGGCCTTCCCTGCACTCGCGAAAGTGTGGGGAAGGCGTGGGTACAAGGCTAGTTATGCCCAGTATTCTTATTTATTCTCAAATAGATTTGGTATTCAGAAACAGGAGTACCTTTTCCTTCTCTTCAACTGTGAACTGGATGGTGGGATGTATACCATTGAGTAGTCTCGGTACCAGCCCACCTATCAAGTCGGAGATCGCTTACAGTATCCCGCCACTAAGCGATCTCCGACTTGATAGGTGGGCTGGTACCGAGACTAACCATTGAGATGGTAGTAAATGTTTTGTAGCATTATAGCACACTGAATAATAAAAGTTTTAAAGAAATCATTTAAAAATGAAAGAGCATGTAGGGATGGAATCGCAAAAAAGTAACCAAACAAGGTAGCAATGACACAACAGAGCTTGATTCTACACCCCCATCCCTAACCCTGCATGAATACAATTAGTGCCTGGCATGCCCGTATTTCTGAACTCTTGTGTCCAAGTGACAGGTAACAACATACATAGAAAGCATTCACATACAGCATTCAACTACAGCAATAAAAGAACATAGGTAAAACAATATCACTTATCAGATGATAAGGGCACATGTATCTGACATGTTCATTTCACTTCCAACCTACACAGAAATAATCAAATGTGTTACTATATATACACAATATGTTATAGCTAAACCATCCCCTAGACACTTTTACCAGTAATCAGGAGACTGTTCCAGGTAAACCAGCAATACATGAGACACTTTTAGTAATGGTCCCAAGGCTCATGGCATGAGTTACGAGAATGTTCTAAGTTACAATGAATGTACATATTGCTACACTAGACGAAGTTAAGTGTTTCAGCAAATTACAAATTCTGTCCATAGTGGCTATCTTGCCATAATACATGTCTGTACTATTTTCCGACCATAAGCAACACTTAATTCTACTCATGTGACCTTCAACAGATCAGAAGTATCAAAATCGATCACATGAGTGTGCATTAAATTGCTTAGTTCACACATACGTAGTAGCTAATGTAGTATGGTTTGTACACTCTCCCAGAAGCTTCTGAAATAGTTTTCCACAAAAAAAGAAACAAAATATAGCTGTCCTGGGCAAAGTCCACGACAACTATAACTTAGTACCAGCTGGGGTGCACTTCATGTTTATCTGGGTGGTAAAAACTACAAATAGTGCTCCCAGAATAGATCGGTTTAATATTATATACACAAACATAGCACAACCTACCAACTAGCATAAGTCTTTCAGACTCAAGTAGTTCCGGGGAATCTTTCAGCCTGCATGTACATGTAGATGAACGGCACTGACTTTATTTTATGCACGTCTAGCATAGCAGTTACGGCTGTGCACGGTTTACACTTACAGTATCGTGCAATCATGGTTTATTAGTGGACGTCACATCCGTTACACACGCACAGGCGCACACAGAACCAAATGTAAAGTATAGATGCATACCTCATTCTGGAGCTACTGTGCTACACTGACCGTATTCTCTGTCGGCATCTATAGTTTGCTTCTTATATGACATAATTTAGACACACTTCCAAGTTAAAATTCCCACTATCAGATTGTGTACATGTTGTCATTAAATAAGTTACCTTCGCAGAAGTGAAATGCTGTTTTCATTTACTGCTTCTCCATCAGATAACACAGTTGACTTTTGCGGTGATTGTACTGTCAGAGGCAGAAGAATGAATGACTGTGCACGACTCCTACAGTGTGAATCAATAGTTGTACACTGCACTACTATGTATTCCAGCAACCCCAGCAAGCTTCCTCTGTAATTACTACTACATGGTGATCTTTATCAAGGCAGTTACTACAAAAGCACTATTGTGTATCAACTGCCTGATGTACAGGCACCCCAAAATCAGAGCAACAATCTAGGATAAAAAGGTGTAATTTCTTACCCTAATATGCAATGTTTGCAGGAAGAACTTAAGACTAGAAAAAACTAAGCACACGATATGTAATTCTAGATAACATGCAGATTAAGCTAAAAACATTATATTATACCTACCATATGAGGTGCACTGATAGTTGCATGATAACCTAATGAAAAAAAACATAAGCATTATGAACAAAGCATTATTGAAGCATCATAGACTATTGTTGTTAACAAGCTGAATATTCTGATCAGGCTCTTCCCCTGTTACATGAAGGCTGGCCAGTAACAAACTGCACAGTTGCCAGGCAGTTAAGGTACCAAGAACACTCAACTCTGCAACACCGTGGTGAAATACTACCCTTTCACTTGGCAACTCTACATTCCTGTGAACTCATTAATTCAGCGCTGTTTCATCGTTACAGTGCACCCGAGGCTACAGGAAAGCACCTGCACCTAGCTGTTACAATGTATTCATTTATATACACAGGTGCTTTCACCAATATTTTTCATAGGCTCCTGCTTCAAATGGGAGAATCAAAGTCGTAACTCTATCTACTGAGTTAGAGATACAATTATTTCGCTGGTATCTAGTCTTGTTGCCATGCAGTCACCATTGTGTAGCTTTTAATACATGCATGTGTAGTGTACTTTCATCTGTTCATGCAACAAGATACATGTAGATATCTGCAGTCACATTTTATGTTAAACATCCAAGGCTTTGTTTAGCAACCGGTCACTTAATACATCTGTAGAACACATCAGCGTTGCAAGACTGTTTCATCCTATATACCGTATAGCCGGAAAATTTGGTGAGGACTTTAATTTGGCGGTTTGGCGAATCGTAAAAAATCACTAAATTAAATTCTTGCCAAATTAAATTCTAACGCATTATGTAATACATAACACCCACGCGCGCATGCAGCTACAAGAAAGAAGGTTCCCACTCCACGTACGTGTTTCCCCTCGTCCGGGAAGGATATCAAACTCGCTAACAAAGCTGTAAAGCGCTCTCTATCTGGAAACTCGAAGCATGTCACAGTCATCTCGAGGCAAGTATAACACTAGTCTTACATGCCAGAAGGGCACAAATTGGAAAGTATGCCGCTGACAACAGAGCGACAAAGGCCGCTACACTCTTTTCGAAGCTTTTGGATAGTAAGATCAGTGAGCCCAATGCCTCCATTCTCGATTTCAGTGACAAAAACTTTACATTTTCAGCAGCGTTGCCAAATTTTCCGGCTATAAGGTAAGTAACTAAAACATATGACTGCACAAACTCACAGCGGATTTCTAGCAAAACCTAATTACCAGAACTGCTACATACATTGTACCTATCATTCTCTTTGAGTCTACACAACACAAATTTAAGCATGCAAACCTCCGGTAGCTTTTGTTGGGCTACATGCAGGATATACACACAAACTGCAAAGCAACAGACTACATTTGCATAGTTATAGTCACTTGAAAGGCATCACCACAGTGTACAAACCCCATGTACTTGGGCTGGTGCCTTTCAAGCCAGGGTCCATATATACACTACCCTAGGGTGCATGAGGGTTGCTGGGCAATTGTGATCTCAAAACTGTGAAACAATTAGCAGGTACTATAAAAGCTACTATGGCACAAAGTCATCTCTACCTTGGGTCTCTAAGGTGTATAGGATTTGTACCCTCATGCAGTTGTGAGTCTTCTCTGGGCCTTCCCCCTAAAAAGACACAACTGCCCTTGGGTACAAATCCCCTACACCTAGAAACCCAAATGCAAAACTGCAGACATACAGATAGGCACAGAGACCACCTGGCAGATCATCTATTCCCAGTCTGTAGTTTGGAAAAACCTTTCATATTACGGAACTGTAATGGTGAGAACTAACCTATTGATTGAGGAGAATCGTAGTATGGACTATGGGGACAGTAGTTCTTGCGATCTACAGCCTTCATACTTGCTTCTACTCTGGGACTTTGAATGATGTGTTGTTCTAGCCGGTACAGAAAAACATGTTCGAATGTAATATACATGTTCTGAAAGTATTGCTTACACATGTTAATTAGCTTTATACACAATGGGCCACTTTTGAAGTCATATATTGGCGGCTCATGAACCATTTTCACCCCATCAGAATCCTCTTAGCACAGAATCCTTGGGCACTAGCTGCCTTTGCACATAGAGTACAACGCATGTACATGTATACCCACCACTTGTAATGCATACGAACATTTCTCAATTCTTAAAGAAAACTGTTATAAAATAATCATACAACAACACATTTTTAAGTGAATCCTATAGAGTGCTACTACTGTATCTATGAGAATGTATGTGGACTCCAAAGTTGGGTTCTCCACAGGAAGCTGATGACTGAGCAAAAGTTACCTCAGGATATACTGATCCAGAACTGATTCTACTGTAGTGCTAGTCTCATTCCCAGGCCTCCACACAGCTTTTGTCGCTTGCAGTAACGAGGCTACTGCAGTGCAACTAATACTAATGTGCCTATTACATGTACATATTGATAACCAACTGCTACACAAGCTTTGGTCCCCCATCCCGGACCAAATCTATCAGGAGCAGTATAAAACAAATCGGTACCGCCAAAAAAGAAATAGTCCCTCTTGATTAGCATTAGGGAGCCATTCCTTTCAGCTGTGTGTACAAGAAATGGTGCCAAATGTATCACTGCAATCACCTCTATCCACAAGCAGGAAGTCCTTGAAATTAGGATAACATACCTTTCTGTTTTTCTCAACTTTGTATGTAGTGCAGCTCTAGCTATCTTTTAGAACTTTTTGGACAATGCGCTGCAGCCCTCTTGATAGAAATTTGTAAACTACATATACCTGCCCTACCAGCTCACATTCATTTGTTGCTGTCTTTCCCATTCCATTTCAGCAAATTTCACTCGTAGCGTGGCTTGGTTGCATAGTGCCATTGGCTTATAAGGGAAATCATGACAGGAACAGAGTGATCATCCTACTAGGAAGGGGGACCGAATTACGCATTTCTAGACCACTACCTCAAAGCCTCATCTACTGTCTCAGTAATCTTCAGTACCTCTACACAGTTTCACTTCCCACTCAGTGCCTAGTAGTAATCTAGGATACACTTCTCATCCTCTTGACTCTATATACACAACAACCGCTTAAGTTTGCACCTATTCCTCCTGCCTTTCAAAAATTCTACCCCTATAACTTCCTTTATTGTTTCATTGTATATTTAATTTAATTTTTAGAAGACCAGCCAAGTATCTTTTAGCTGCTCCTACGTAGCTGAATAGATTCTAAAGAAGCTGCCTCCATATTACAAGCTCACACTTCACTACCATCCTCTAAAGTGGGGCCAAGTACCAAAATTAACACTCCAACTGTATTGATATTTCTAAGTTTTTTCTTTCCACTTTAATTACCCTCTGTACATGATTGTATCATGACCAATTCAATGCCCAAGTAACAGTAAATTGCAACCCTTTTACATATAAGAAATCCCGAAAAATCGGGACCCAGCTGGGGATTGAACCTGAACAGTTAACCTATTTAGAAAATATCATAACAGCACTCTTTGTATAGCTTAGAGCACGGGCAGCTATGTTCTAACTAGGCCGAGGCGAAGCCGAGGTCTAGTTAGAACACAGAGCTGCCCATGCTCTGAGCCATTTAGTATATGCACATCTTCAGCTTCTTATGCTCTATGGGATTCTTACTATCTATTATTACGCCTGGTTGTGTCCGTGTGTTCGTTCGTCCGTTCGTTCGTTCGTCCATCCATGCGTACGTGTGAAAAACGGAAACGGAAGCCGCATGCGTGCGCTCCCGGATGAACTTTCACCTGTGACCAGAGAAGTTCACGGTCACAGGTCAAAGTACCACGTGTCTGTATTTAAGTGCGAGATGATGCTAGCTCTTTCCAGCGACTACAAGCCGTTGTTTCACGATGTCAGGCACTTTTTCACAAAGAATAGTGGCGGTATAGTGAAAGCCAAGCAGAGATAGCTATAACTGCTGTGCTAGGCTAACCACATCGATGTGCATTAAATGGAGTCGGTGCCGTTCGCCTGAGCTGCATGTAGCCTGTGGTATAGCTAGGCTACAGTGCTAGCTTACCTTTGAGGTCTAGCAGCTGTTTGTAGTCTCTCCTCTGAGTCACTGCCTCCGGTAGAATGTGGTGTGCACATTTACTGACATTGAACTTTTCTTATTATGTATGAACATGCAAGTAGTCATGCTGAGAATAGAATCTGCCATTCACTTACACGATACACTAGGCCATGGCTGTGAAGAGCGAGGCTATAGTCCTATACTGATTACAGTTTATTGTAATCTTCTCTGTAACACTGTCTCCACGTTTCAGTCTGCCAGCAACACTACTAGCTAAATGTACCCTACAAACCAACAAATCACATGCAGATTACATGTTTAATCTGCATCTGTACAGAGCGAGTGCAGCGAGCGAGTTCAACACACACAAGTAGTTGTGCAAGCGAAGCAAGCACAACTACTTGTATTCTATGAAAATTATTCCATGCACTTGTTACAATAGTAACATAATATACTAATTTAATGTTGGACTTCAACCTCGGTTTATTACAAAATTCTTATACTATGTTTGTAAGTCCTCAGCAGTAGTAGTTACATTAGACCCCCACTCTTATTAACATCATTCTTAATAGTTATTCCAATCCCAGCTTTATCTAATTGATAGATAAATACAAGTCTATCCATACAGTTCGATATAAACACGTGTTTAGAACCCACATACATGCCAGCCCTCGGTGGCAATGGAGTGTTTGACTCTATTAAAAATGGTGGGCCTTACCCTGTTAAATAAGAAAGGGTGGAGAGTAGAAACCACTTTTGGTATAACTATCAGGTACCCAAATTTAGAGTCGGATTTAGCAATTGTTAAGCCCTGTAAATCACTAGATTGCAATTTTTTCATTGTACAGACAGACGACAGACAGACAGACAGAACCAATTGCTTAACCTTGCCGCATATGCATGGGGTAAAAATGGAAAATAGAATAGGTGACATACTACGTACAACCCTGTTCCACCCCTGGCCTATATCTGATTTTTCTCCATCCAAGGCCAGAAATGTGGCTTATGGCTTATGTTATGGTTAGGAGTAGGTGGGCCTTACCCTGAGCATGCAAACTTAAGGTTCTGTGATGTGCCAGTGAATATGTATTGTCATAGGAGGGCATCTACATAATTACAAAGAGAAACTGAGCTAAACAAGTCAGCTGCCACGTGAATACAGCTACATGCTAAGAGCAGAACAAACAAGAGCATATACATACAAAGAAAGTGACCAGGGTACAGTGAAATGTCCAGTTCGCAGTTTTTGAATCAAACAGACGACTGGTCAAACGTACACTTTAATAACTTCCACACTATAGATCTATGTGTGCATTTTAATAGATCAATAATTATATCATGCCAAGTTCATGGAAACTGGAGGGGCATCTTAACCCTGAATTAATTGAAACAGTAGCTATACAATCATGCCACTCACATGCAAGTTTGATGTAGCTTCCTGACTGCAACAGATTGCATTTATGTCAGTACAGAAATTTGAAATAGCACTGACCTGCGTGGTAGAGGTTTGCAAAGCTGAAAACTTTATTGTGTAACAGATTGTAATGGGCAAAGGAGTGTTTCTTATATGAAAGGCCTTGCAATTGAAAACATACAACTGTAGAATATTCATAGCGTCTGGTTCACTAAAGTAGTTTCAAAAGCCAGCCCACTTACATTCTACAGCATCCATCACTTACAGTATTGGCATGTGGAAGAGACATGTGCTGATAGCCTGATGCTGACACTCTTCCACATGCCATGCTGATACTGAAAGTAATCCGTTTGATTCTGTGACTACCACTGAAGTTACCACGTGCCCTTAACAGAGACAAGAAAAGTACAAGTGTAGGCCAGTGCAAGTTGCCACCCCACCCATGCCCCACAGCCCATGCACAGGTGACACTCAATCTACTTCCACAACAAATGTACACTTGTTTACACAACTGTGTGAACAAACAAATATAACTAGGAGGTAAGATGCAAAAAGCCTTGTGTCAAAGTACCATTGGGTAAGTGTTCTACAAATACCTGTCCAATCTTACTAATGCATTGCTTCTGATTTGAAAGTATGTCCACGTATGTAATAGGGCCAATGCTCTGTAAGTATACAAACATACTATCATAAGTAAAGTACAAAGAACTGAAACAATGACAGCTATTTGGGCTTTGTCAGTGCAGTGATGGTGTGTGTAGCACCTAGAGCTGACCAGCAGCTACATACAGCTCTTAATTTGACTCACACCAGGAAAGCCTCCATGAATTAAAAGTGAACAAAGGTTTTACTGTAGTTTAGCTTTTCTCTGGTCTCCTAATCCTCCAATTACAATAGAAAAACTACTGATAAACATGATTTGCTAAATCAACCCAAAAAGTTAGCAACACCCAACAGCCAGACACTGAAGCCAGACACACTAATTTTTTCCAGCCCAGTTGCTAGGGTAGGCTAAGGTACCCCAGTGGTTATTGATAATGACAAGATCATCATTGCAAGACATGTCCAACTACCTCTGTGATTGCACAGCAACATGACTGTTTTCCAAGAGCGCATATATATATATATATATATATATAAACTATTATATGCACTCATGCTTTTGACAGATATTGGTATTGTCATTACCACGGATCAGCAGCTGTTTGATAGAGATTCCTTAAGACCCAGTTACTCACTTATTGGTTCAATAAAGTGACACCTGTTAATTCCAAGTTTCAGCTAACTGTGAGACATGATCCAGCATTGTTCTCAGCTGCTGGTCGACACTAGCTACCAGGAATCCAATACCTGATTCTGTGAAAGTGTTTAGCCAACTACGTACATTGTCTACTATTGCCCCTACGAACAAACTGGTGTGCTTTATTTTAACATTTCTAATTACCTACATAGACAGTTATGTGTATCTCTTATAGCTTCGAATCAAGGCTACGTATATCTCTTACCTGTGCTCTCCCAGTTCCTTTACTTCATGTGCTTGATTCATTCTTCCCAGCTCCCTGGGATATTGGGGGTATCATCAAATGTGCTGGGAAGGAGTCAATAGTTCCACCTGTACAATGTGAAGACACAGCTACTGTACACACTGCCTAGTTCAAGAAAGTGCTGCAGTAACAATAGATCAATTAGCGATAAACATTTGTGACTTTCCTGATAAGGAATATAAACGGAGCTGATCTGCTTGGCTGAGTCAGCCATCTCCTATGCTTATGCATTACATGCATAACTTGTCCTAATATCGCTAGGGTCAAAATAGCTTTCCGACCACATTCAATAGTGTAATGCCTCTAATTACCTGGGTCCTCACATCACCTTTCTATAAAAGCTAATAATCAACCCTTGTCTCTGATGTTTGAAAATACTCTCCCTTATCCAAACTACCTCATACAAGACTATCAACAGATTAGCCATTCTTTTTCCCCATACTTAAAAAACTCCCCAACTAGTCCATCATTACCTCCCGTTTTATTACTTTTAAGAACACTTTTTGAGCATTCAAACTTAAGGTTCTGTGATGTGCTAGTGAATATGTCATAAGAGGGTATGTACATACATTTACAAAGAGAAACTGAGCTAAACAAGTCAGTTGCCACATGATTACAGTTACGTACATGCTAAGAGCTGGACAAACAAGAGCATATATGTACGAAGAAAGTGACAAGGGTATAGTGAAATGTCAAGTTCGCAGTTTTTGAATCAAACAGACGACTGGTCAAACGTACAATTTAATAACTTCCACACAATGTATGTGTGCATTTTAATACATGAGTATGTTGTTTAGTAATTATAAACCAACAAGTCACCCATAGAGGTGGTCTTTCAAGAGTTCCAGTGTTACTCTAAGCTTTTGTTGGGCTACATTGGGATACACACAAGCTGCAAAGCAACAGACCTACATTTGCATAGTTCTAGTCACTTGGAAGGCACCACCACAGTGTACAAACTCCATCTACTTTGGCAGTGCCTTTCAAGCCAGGGTATACACATCCATATACCCTAGGGTACATGAGGGTTGCTGGGCAACTGTGATAGTCTGTTCTACAAACTGTGAAACAATTAGCTGGCAAACCAGTTCATATGGGAAAATTAAGCTGTAGACTACTTCTTATTACATTCAGTAGAGTTATTCTAAGGTAGCTGACTCATAGTACTACACATGTTTCCATAGTAAGCACCAAACTAGAGCAAGCATATAATGCAATCTCTGGTTTTGGTAGTTACATGCACTTGCTAGTTAATAGAAATATTATATATTATATCTATTGTTATTCGGAACAACTGGAATCAAGATAGCCAGGATCATAAGGCAACGTTACATGTATTTTATTACGATGTATATTCTGACTTGTATTACTATAATTACACGCATTCCTGCAATTTTTCTTTACGATTAATTACTAAACTTATGTAAGACAATTGTGAGGAATCTGACAAACGTTTTGCAAGGTTCTTACACCAGATCTTGCAGTAGTCTCGATACGCGAGGCTAATCTTGCAGGACTTCCCTATGAGCCTAGCAAGAATTCACACAAGATTTTAATGCCTACCATCTTGCAAGATTTTTGTTGCAAGATGAGAAATCTTGCTAGGGCAGAATGCCTACTGTCATCTTAGTTCTCATGCAGCTACAACATATAGCTCACCAGGCCTGGCAGAATTTTTCCAGCACTGTCTCTGGCATTCGACATAGGCAAATTATGGGCGCACTCCCACTTTTCAGACATCGCAGCTGTGGTTGAAAGGTAGATATAAGCGCAGTCTGGCGTAGCTAGCTCTTCGCGAGCTCCATGTAGTTCCGAGTTCTCGCAGCAGCGCTCAGCGTTACGCGCCGCGCACGAAGTCACATGTGGCGCATATGCGCTTGTAGTTAATCCCAGCATAGCTACAATAACCAATGGTTATGCATGGTTATTGCATTTACTAGTGATACACAATGTGCAGGGATGTCCTCGCTTCGCGAGAATTGCTGGGTGTGGCACATATATTGTGGCACGCCTACGAAAAAGGTCAAACGTAACAGGGCACGCCTACAACCCCAAATAAAAAATGGCTACGTACAATAATGCGCCTGGAAGACCACAGGCTGAAGCAGGTCCGCTGTTATAGTGAGCGCTTCCAAGTTTCTCGTGCAGAGTTCTGTAACGAAGGTAAGTGTTTTCTGCGAGTTTGATAGGCTATATATCTGGAGAAGTGGCTGGGAGGGACGTGGACCATGACGACGAAAAAGGTCAATGGAACCGGAGTATAGCCTCGCTTCGCTCGGAATGATCTCAGCCCCGCCCACTAAGCGCATATAGAATCTGGCGCCGGTGTAAGGGCGATTTGGGGACCCCCGCGATATGGGGACCCCGTCCCAAAAACGCTAGCGATGTGAGGACCCCCACGGGCCCTATTTCGCTAGCGGTACGGGGATCCCGTACCGCTATGTATGTACAATTCTCATTCTGTTATCAGCATCTCAGCTAGAGTTGCCAAACTACAGATCACCTGCTTAAAGGTTAGTAAAGTAATTACTCAGGTTCTCTTTTTGGCACTTGGTTGTGAAGTTGTTAAGATTAGCAAAGGCATGTCACTGATACCTGTCTTCCTCGTAGTCTCGCGAGCCAGCGAGGGGCTGGCTCACGAGACTATCTTCCTATACTAGTACTAATACTATGAACCAGATTCCTTAACCAGCATTAGATAGCAGTTATTGCTATGTTGATAGAAGGGCTTCCAAAGATCTAGGTTCCATGCTCTAAGGGAAAATTATTTACAAGCATAGACAGTAGAGTACTATAACCCATCATAACCAAGCAGTCTAAACGATAAGCCAGGTAGCATTTATATATTGATTGGAGTTCTCTTTCCACCAACCATGAATTTGGCGTCTCAAAACTTTCATTGTCAAAGGAATGCTGACTTTTTAACTGCTGTGCTGCTGTCTTCATCAGGGCAGACATCAATACAGTAGCTACAGGCCAAACCAAAAGCAAAGAATGCAAAGTCTTCGGGATTAGTCTAGCCTACTCAGCTCCTAGAAGGGAAGCCCTAGCCTCATACCTAGGCCTTCCCTGCACTCGCGAAAGTGCGGGGAAGGCCTGGGTACAAGGCTAGTTATGCCCAGTATTCTTATTTATTCTCAAATAGATTTGGTATTCAGAAACAGGAGTACCTTTTCCTTCTCTTCAACTGCGAACTGGATGGTGGGATGTATACCATTGAGTAGTCTCGGTACCAGCCCACCTATCAAGTCGGAGATCGCTTACAGTATCCCGCCACTAAGCGATCTCCGACTTGATAGGTGGGCTGGTACCGAGACTAACCATTGAGATGGTAGTAAATGTTTTGTAGCATTATAGCACACTGAATAATAAAAGTTTTAAAGAAATCATTTAAAAATGAAAGAGCATGTAGGGATGGAATCGCAAAAAAGTAACCAAACAAGGTAGCAATGACACAACAGAGCTTGATTCTACACCCCCATCCCTAACCCTGCATGAATACAATTAGTGCCTGGCATGCCCGTATTTTACTTCTGAACTCTTGTGTCCAAGTGACAGGTAACAACATACATAGAAAGCATTCACATACAGCATTCAACTACAGCAATAAAAGAACATAGGTAAAACAATATCACTTATCAGATGATAAGGGCACATGTATCTGACATGTTCATTTCACTTCCAACCTACACAGAAATAATCAAATGTGTTACTATATATACACAATATGTTATAGCTAAACCATCCCCTAGACACTTTTACCAGTAATCAGGAGACTGTTCCAGGTAAACCAGCAATACATGAGACACTTTTAGTAATGGTCCCAAGGCTCATGGCATGAGTTACGAGAATGTTCTAAGTTACAATGAATGTACATATTGCTACACTAGACGAAGTTAAGTGTTTCAGCAAATTACAAATTCTGTCCATAGTGGCTATCTTGCCATAATACATGTCTGTACTATTTTCCGACCATAAGCAACACTTAATTCTACTCATGTGACCTTCAACAGATCAGAAGTATCAAAATCGATCACATGAGTGTGCATTAAATTGCTTAGTTCACACATACGTAGTAGCTAATGTAGTATGGTTTGTACACTCTCCCAGAAGCTTCTGAAATAGTTTTCCACAAAAAAAGAAACAAAATATAGCTGTCCTGGGCAAAGTCCACGACAACTATAACTTAGTACCAGCTGGGATGCACTTCATGTTTATCTGGGTGGTAAAAACTACAAATAGTGCTCCCAGAATAGATCGGTTTAATATTATATACACAAACATAGCACAACCTACCAACTAGCATAAGTCTTTCAGACTCAAGTAGTTCCGGGGAATCTTTCAGCCTGCATGTACATGTAGATGAACGGCACTGACTTTATTTTATGCACGTCTAGCATAGCAGTTACGGCTGTGCACGGTTTACACTTACAGTATCGTGCAATCATGGTTTATTAGTGGACGTCACATCCGTTACACACGCACAGGCGCACACAGAACCAAATGTAAAGTATAGATGCATACCTCATTCTGGAGCTACTGTGCTACACTGACCGTATTCTCTGTCGGCATCTATAGTTTGCTTCTTATATGACATAATTTAGACACACTTCCAAGTTAAAATTCCCACTATCAGATTGTGTACATGTTGTCATTAAATAAGTTACCTTCGCAGAAGTGAAATGCTGTTTTCATTTACTGCTTCTCCATCAGATAACACAGTTGACTTTTGCGGTGATTGTACTGTCAGAGGCAGAAGAATGAATGACTGTGCACGACTCCTACAGTGGGAATCAATGGTTGTACACTGCACTACTATGTATTCCAGCAACCCCAGCAAGCTTCCTCTGTAGTTACTACTACATGGTGATCTTTATCAAGGCAGTTACTACAAAAGCACTATTGTGTATCAACTGCCTGATGTACAGGCACCCCAAAATCAGAGCAACAATCTAGGATAAAAAGGTGTAATTTCTTACCCTAACATGCAATGTTTGCAGGAAGAACTTAAGACTAGAAAAAACTAAGCACACGATATGTAATTCTAGATAACATGTAGATTAAGCTAAAAACAATATATTATACCTACCATATGAGGTGCACTGATAGTTGCATGATAACCTAATGAAAAAAAACATGAGCATTATGTAGCCTCGAACCCAGCCGTCTCTGGCAATGGTCAAGAGATTGTTATATTAATAGTTTTGCGGGTAGTGCCACATACGTAAAAGTAGCAGATCTTCAATTAATTAATATTGTTCTTGCACTATGAACATACAAGCATCCATGTCAAATGCCGAAGTCACAAGTGAATGCACACACCTACATAGCTATAGGATGCACTCTTAATAGCCTGTCTGCTTGTGTATCTGTACTTTTCTTGTGCATTAAGTACATCATTGCATAGCGAGTACAATAGAAGCTACTGAAAGTTTGTAGGCCAATTAGCTACATCAGCTTAGTTTCCTAGATAGTGAAGAAGATTTGGAAGCCCACCATGAGTTAGCAGTTCCACTAAATTTAGTTGAGACAGCCTAACAAAACACTTCCGTTTACGGCAACATACATTTGCAAGTTGACTGTCCATAGGAGAAGGCAAATACGTTTGCAAGTTGGCTGTCCACAGGAGAAGGTAAATAGGCAGTGGCTCTCAAATATTTAACTAGGTTAGGCTGTCGGAATCAAAGGCTAACAGTTACTGCGTACACATACACTGGGAACAGTTCACCTGCCATAGGAAAGTGATGAGCAGGAGGTAGTTCGTGACCCACCGAGGGATTAGGGGTTTGGGCCTGCATGAGGAAAAAAGCATGGAAGATTTACATCTGATTCACAGAGTGCCTCTATCACTGTACCTACACACGCAGTGTGTGTGGTATGTGTGTGTGTGTGTGTGTGTGTGTGAGTGTGTGTGTGTGTGTGAGTGTGTGTGTGTGTGTGTGCATGCTATGTACAATCCTCCACACCATTGACGATTGGTGTGCTGATATGACAAGCAATCACAGATTTGTATAGTAAATCTAGATATCTGCAGCTGGTTGGTATTTTCTTTCTACTTTTCTAGTAGTCGCATTCCCAGACAGACCTAAAATCTTGTTTTAGGAAGGGCGAGGGTACATACATGAGCATGTATGTATGTATAATATGCAAACTTAACAAGTACGTGCACACCTACATTGTTAAGTATATGTGTAAAGTAGGCATCTAATCTGAAATGATACTTACAAAGGCTTCAAAGCTGTTTCTCAGTAGGGTTCCTGAACTAAACATGGGCTTAACTCCCTTCAAGAATAGTATGGGGAAGGCAAGAGTAACAATTCCCCACCCTCAAGAGAGTTATAAGAAGGTGTAATTTCCATATAGGCCTGTGGTGTAGATAAGCATGCGGCGAGCTCAGTCAGGCTCACCCTGATGTTGTGTTAGCCTCGAATCCTGGGTTTGAGGCTGCATGATGTCGTATGGCAGTCATCTCGAATATGTATTACATACATGTAGCTAAGTATTTGCTAAAAGAGAGTCTTTTCATTGTCTTATAATCTTCCAATTATGTGGTTAAGCCTAACAAGAATGATGTCTACTTACGTATGTGTAGGATTTCAATAGTTTCCTGGTCTCCCAACATTAGAGGGTTTGGTGGAGCAATTTTTTCTGGCTGCTAACGTACTACGGGTCTTCCACTGTCACACAATATTGGGGTAGTATACTAGCAGTAGGGGAGCCTGGTCAAAGTTATCTATCATGTACACATTGACGTTCGATATGAGATCCTAAATGCATGGTCTGTGTGAGGTGTGCTATTGCTCTAAAACTGTACAATGGTGGACCAGCAAAGAGCTAGTTGAGTTTGCTGGTGTTTTCTTGTCAGCTGAGATCGTGCTTTAATTTATGTTTTCAAGTGAGTGTATAGGCTTTGAAGTGGACTCTACTGGCCACCCATTCCAGCAAACAGACGTATCTACAGTCTGGTGTCAACACTCTCGGTGTCAAGTGTCATTGCTTGAATTAATACTGACCAGCTGCAGGTTCTCCCTCTCATAACATATAGTATACTGCATAGCAGGAAATTTTCACCAGCAAATTTTTACCAAAGCCAGCAGTATATAAATTTGCCTGATTAGTAAATGTATTTGTGTAGGCCTACAGATTGGGTGAAACTAAATTCCTGGACTAAAGCATTTACCCCTTTCGAACACTCATGTGCGAGCATGAAAGTCGAGCAGCTGCAGCATCCCCTCTTGATTCCTCCAAGCTTTCTCTCTCTTATCACTACAGAGGGAATGCTGTTTTATGTGACATTCAATGTAATATCGTATGGTGCCAAATTTGTGCAGTTTGGTCATTAAGCATTTCACAAAAATAAAGTGCTATGTACATGTACGTACAATTTCTCTATCAAAAATATCTGTACAATTAGATCTATACGACACCATTTCTTTATGGTTCAACAGGTGTGGTAGGAATTAAATTTGGCGGCATGGTCACTGGCCAAACCACCAAATTTTCTGGCTATAATATTATGGTATTCATTGAGAGTATATAGACAAACTTACTGTCTCCTCTTCCTGGTCTTGACTCCTGATAGAAAAGAGTAAACTTCAATTATGTACTTACAGCATACCTACAAGTGTACACTACATAATAATTATCCTGCACTCAAGGTCAAAATCCATGTTTAAATGATAGCCAGAAACAAAGTAACATTGACTACACACCTCTACCACCATTGTCATACATACAGTTTGGATATCTGTAGTGGCTATTACATCCAGCATCTAAGCAAAGCATTCATCTAGATATTACACTTATACATATGCATGATTACAGGTGTATACATAGCCGTGAGAGTAGCACGGTAGCAAACCTCTTACCCGTAGCTTTAGCCACACATCAAGGTAGGATGCCAGTCCTTTGGCATCATCTGCATTATCACCTTGAGAGCAAAATGCTATGAGAGTCACCAGACCAAGTCCTACTGCAGAGCTGTAGAGAGATATTAAGATATACATGTACTCTATATTCTGTCGATACGATCAGCACCTAAAGCCCTTTCCAATTCTAAACTATGGATATATACACAAGTAGCTAAATAGATTTATTCTTCATGTTTTCAAAATTCAGTACACAGTTTGGTGACTGATTCAGAGCTCAAAATAGCAGCTGGCCACAGGCCATTTCCTGTGCAATTTTCTACAAAGGCCGCCCAAAAATTTGACCATAATTGTATGAAATTGTACAGATGGCCAATCAAAATTTCAGCATGGCCAGCCAAACCCAAAGCCTTATTTTTAGCCCCGATGGCTGCCTCACAACAACTGTGGGGGCCATTTTGCCACGTCTGGGTGGTAATGCATCATACATCTGCACCTCTTCTTGCCCACATCACTTGCACCTGCATTGCTGCTCGCATGTCATGTTTACACTTGGCAGTGTGGTTAGGTTATTTACAAAATCATTGACCAACTTCCTTTCTTAATGCACTTGTAGCGCTTTACTGTTTACATAGAAATTGCTCAAAAGTGCATAATGACATCAAAAAGTGGATTCCTTTCTGCTTCTCTATGCCATTATGTGCTCCAGAACTGATGCATACATTCCCAGGCTACATGTGGACAGTAACCACGGCAATAAGGTGCCTACCTCACAGAATAGAGCTTCTTTGCCAGTCCAGCCCCTGGAAGGAAGATCTGAGACTCCTCCAGGGTCGTAGCAGGTGGACTGGTTGTAGTATCAGATTCGGCTGTAGATGAGAAGGAAGCACATGTAATAAGCTAATGATAGTATCACATTATTAACAGTGGTTCCAGTCATTAATCAGGGGGTGTTCAAGTCAACCATGCTTCGATCATAACGTTTCCAGCAAGTACACTGTAAGTCAGAGTATGAGCTACGTACAGTGCACCAACTCTGTAGGGATCTTTGGGAAGCTCTACTGCTCAGCATCACACTAAAACTCCACCCCTTTCACTCAGATACTCCCAGAAGAATTCTTTGGTGCCATTGCTAGTACGCACATCTAAACAATACCATTCCCCGCTTACATGAGCACTCTCCTAATTAAACAACAGGCTATATTGTTAGAGTTCCATATTTACGTTACCTGCTATGCCATTGGCAAGTGTATGTCAAATTTCTTCATTTAATTTTGGGTCAGTCTGTAGCACGTACCACACTAAAGCCCAGCATTACTAATTTACCACATACATTGTGTCCTTGGCTCAAGGCCACTCCAGTGCAGCGACTCAGTGAAGTGAGGGTAGAGCTTCACAGAGTGTGGGTTCAGCAGAAACTGGAACTGAGGGCTGCAGAACATAATATTGTATCATGTACTACAATAACTTCTTCACAAGCAGCACATTTTATAATACGTATGTGCCTCCATACATTTAACTTCAATGTTTTATTACAGTGCAACTGTAGAGGATAATGAGTGCAAGGGTTCCATGTAGGTTGGACATATTCAACAAATACATTCCTACATGTGTGTGTATACTTTAGACTTGATGACTGTCACCGCACAGAGTGGTGACTCCATCTGGTCATGCCAACACCACACTAGCTCAATTATACATTGACTACTGTGCAGAAACTTTCCTACACAGTATACAGAGTACAAAAACTCTGCTCATGATCATGAACCTACAGGAATGTGACAGTTTTGAGATACGCAAGTCTGGTTGCAGATCTGACTACGGAAGCGGCACGCGAGAACAGGGACGATACTCAGATTCCTACCCTCTGATCTGTGAGTCCCTCCTCTCGTGGGCCTGGGAGCTCGTCAGCACCACCACCTCAGAAAAGCGGCTTTCCTTCACCCACTGCAACAGGCGGGATCAGAACTGCTGCTGGAAACCCTGGGGGAAGGAAGACTGACATCATCTCCAGCTCCACTGCAACGTTCTCTACATCACATGATCTGCTACCAGCTTACATGTAGTTCTGTGTCAGCAAGGAGGTTACCACCCTTATTGCTCGAGTAAGCTGCCACTCACTTCAAAATTTATGGTATGGGTGTTCATCGGATAAAGCAAGAATGGTTTAATACCTAGGGTGTCTCGTACAATCCAAATAAACACTCCACCAATCCTTATAGGTTTTATTCCAAACAGCATTGTCATCTTGGGGGAAAGATAACTTATCACCGCTAGCAATTTGAAATGAACGTACAGAAATGGGAGGGAACATTTGAACCACCCTAACCATCCTTGCTCTATTCGCTAAACATATACATGCACTGTGCATTAATGTGAGTGGCAGTTTGCCTGTGCAATAAAGGGGAGAGGTGGGGGAAACATCCTGGAGACATGGTTATTAAGCTAGTCACATGATGTAGAGTATACATCATTGTTCACCACATTGTACAGCAAGACTTGTCCACAGCCTCAGAAAGACTATAAAGATGTCAGGTAGCAAAACTCAGTCAATGTTGAACAATGCTGCTTATACATAATACAGTTGCTGACGACAACCGTACCTTTGCAATTGGAGCTCTTATCTGCACAACAGTGACCTTCAACTCAGAACTACTGTAAACTGGAGAAAGAGAAGTGTCATACCTGTAAGCAACCTATGTAGGTGGTCTTGGAGTACACCACTACTCTCTGCACTGGTAGGCGCAGTGCATGCATGTATTCCCACCTCTCCTGCTCCACTGCAATCACATCTTACAAGGTACTCAGTACAGCATATACAATGCAAACTTTCACAGATTATTCCTAGTCCTATGTTATCTTTTTTCCATTTACTAACTTGACTGCACTTCAACACTGTCATGCAGTGGTTAGCTCTAAAGCTGCAATGGCCTATATCAGAGGAGGTTGGAAGTAATCAATTATCAAATGATGTACATGTACTGCAAATGTTTCTGGCAGAGAGGAGCAATAATAGCTGCTCTGCGAGTGATCTTGGCAGACTTGAGCAATACTACGCTGTAGCCTCATGAAGTACTTTGCAAATTCACTGAGAATCCACTGCATTCAAGCCCAATCTTCTACAGCACAGCTCCATACTTGCAAGCCAAGGGAGCTTCCCCACCCATCCTTCGGAGGTTGTAGAGTTACAAAGGTTCTTTAGGCCAGATGCCGTATACCTCCAAAAGTGTACCTTTCCGGAATACTAACTACCATAGGACCAGTTTTAATTGCGTAGTAAATCATTGCATTTCTGGATTTTGAAGGTAAGTTGCGTATTTAATAATGGTGGTATTGCATACACGTATTATGTGTATGTGTAATGCACAACACATTATTAGGTTCTAATGTTTGCGTCTTCAATGCAACGCTTGCAATTTGAATTAAAACCGGTCCTGTGGTATACGTGACATCATGCGATACTGATATATGTAATTCCAGCACAGAGGATGCAATCAGCTCCCTAAATTTTCTCATGCTAGAAACACTGCTAAATATTGTTCAAAAAAATGGTTGTTAACTGCAACAAAGCCCACTACTTCCAAGCCATAACTGACCTTCAGCTGCAGTGTGCAGGTGTCCAGACTGAGGGGTGCGGTCAAAGGCATTGTTCCCCACCAGTGGCAGCAGGCTGGGGTCGTGGATGTAGCCCACTCGCCCCAGCCTCAGGGAGTTGATGAGGAGGTCCACCACCAACTGGCCAACATTGCCAACTGAGATGCACGGCTGTGTGTGTTTATGTGTGTGGTGTTTCAGGCAGTAGGAGTAAACCACCTCTGCTACATTCTATATAGGCTAGAAGCCCTCGCTTCTCTTGTTGTTGAGAAATATTATAAGCAGAATGAGTAGAGGGGCTATCAGTGAGTTGTCACTACAAGTTGTAGTTATCCTAGTTGGGCGAAGCCCAGGATAACTATTTTTTCATGTAAAAAAAATAATTCATTTCAAGCAGCATATGGACAAAAGTTGTAATGGCTTCCAATTCTGATTAAGAGTCCATTCCTTCAGTGTTCATACTTCAGTTTTTATTGATAGCTTATAGCTCTAAAGCTAGTGGCTAGCTGTATTGGGGTCTATTGGAGAGGCAGCAGGAACGCTGCTTTGAGATAGGTTTGGATAGGCAGTTCTGAGAATGTTGTAACTCTACAACAGTGCATGACAACACTTTTATCCAGCACACTATACTACTAATTAGTATGGGACTACTAATTAGTATGGGACTACTAATTAGTATGGGACAATGTCAAGGGTGTTGGTTTTCATTAGGGGAATATAGAATACACTTCTATTTCAATAGTTACATGTACGCAGCATACCGTATTTGTTCTAATTACAGAACCGCCCTAATAGAAGCACAGAATGTGGTTTTTAATTAGACTTCTTGCCACTTGGATGAGATTCTTATTATAAAAAAAGACCAATTTGTATTCAGGCATATATAAATGGATGTTCTGTAATCCCTTGAACTATCGCAGACAACGGTAACCACTTCGAAAGACTGTGAGAGGGTTCTGTGATACAACCCACCCACATGCCAGTTGAGGAAGTGCTCATGTGAGCCTACACAACTGTACTATCTGGCGTTCTAAAGAGTGGTGGATTCGAGTCAACCATAGCAGACAAACCACGAAAAATTGTACTCACATGAGAACCACACTTACCACAATCAGTGTGTAGGAATCAAAAGAGACTGAGGAACTGGCAGAACTGCAGACAAACATCTTGCTTAATTTTCTGCTGACCGTAATATGCCTCGCACCAGGCCTATTACTGAGCTTGCATGAGATCAGGACGCTCTCAACGCCCCCTCACAATTACGTAAGCTCATATTTGCGAGTACCTCTATACCTGTACACTGGGTCACACATCTTGGCGAGTCTGAGTTGCATGCACCGATCGCTGACGCACCAGGACCGGTGTTTGTCGTCATTGGCCGGTGAGTGAGAGGCTTAAGTGACGGGCCGCAGACCTATCCCAGCCTAGTCTAGCCCTTGCAAATTATAGTCTCGGTACCAGCCCACCTATCAAGTCGGAGATCGCTTACAGTGTAAGCGATCTCCGACTTGATAGGTGGGCTACTGTAAGCGATCTCCGACTTGATAGGTGGGCTGGTACCGAGACTATGCAAATTATTGGTCACTTAAATTTTGTGGATGCACTAAATATCTAGCCTCGCTCCCAGGCTCTCCAAAGCTGTGCGGAGGCCTGGGAACGAAGCTAATAAATATCTACTTGTATATATTCTGCAGTTTTTTATAACAGTGTAGATGTTTCAGTACTACACTAGATCTACAACCCGAAATACAAACTGCTAGTTGGATTTCCAGAAGGTTATTAACATTGTTGGATGTTTGTGCGTAATACAAACTTCCAAAAAATTCTTTGCAACCTGCTACCCACAGATGATTGCTACACTGGAGGCAGGGATGATCCCAACCCTAAACTGGCCCTAACCTATTCCTAATCCTAAGCCTGATCGTGTTCTTCAGTTATCAAAAAGCTCGAATTAGTTCAGCAGTGATAACAAGCACTCTTGAGTGGACGCTTGCCATTCACATGCCATTGTATGGTAGGCTACACATACGCAGACTGCTTGTCACCACGTGTTCGTTTATTTAACGCCTACCTTTGATCGTGAAGACTGCTTGGGCCTGTGCTAGATAGGCCTTGGCATATAATGCTCAAATTTTAAATAATAATTACTGCTCATTAGATTAGCCAATTGTGCTCAGATTTAAGCTCAGTCAAATGAATAAAATGACTTACAACACAAAACAAATAACACATCACAATAACACCAAAAACCACTGCGTCGGGAAACTTCGGGTGCTGCTGTTCACTATCACTGCCACAGCGACTGTAATCTCAAATCACAGTGCAGTGTGTGTACGGAGACCATTCTCCCTACATCTCTGATTACCCAGGATGGTCTCTGTAAATGCACTGCACTGTAATTTGTAGCTACTCTGCATACGTATAATGCAGTGGGCTGTGATGTGTAGGTAGTCTATGAACGTATTTCGGTGCAAGTTATATAGCTTGTTTCCTTTGTTTTTGTGGTAGTGCATCCCTACATGAATGGTTTTTGCACTTTTCTGCTTTTTTGTAACTTTATATTTAGAGACCTGCAGTTTTTCCTTAGTGACTATGGTTTTTAACAGGTCTTATCCCACATTACATCATCTCTAATACATTTTATTGGACGGGAGCAGTATAATATATAGGCGCATATCCTACAGTTCTGTACTTCCTTAGTTACATATTAGAAAAATAACCTCAAGCTATTTCACGATAGTTACACACATGCGCAGTAGTAGGATAAGTCAGATAGACCACGCCCCAGCGGAGGATATGCGCCCAAAATATCCTCCTTGGATACGGTTTTATCCCTCGGCTGCGCCTCGGGTAAAACTGCATCTGCGGAGGATATATAGGCGCATATCCTCCGCTGGGGCGTGGTCTATCCTATACATAAACGTTTTTGCTGAATTATTAATTAGGCTGCCATTGTGCTGAATTTATAACTGCACAACTTTATTTGTACTGTACAATCAAGGATGGACAAACTGACTCCATTCTCTACACTGCTGCTCTAAGTCGACAAATTATGCTAGCACAATGAGAATAATAGGTACTCAATAGCATTACATAGTTATGCTGGAGTAATTGGTATATTTTTTCAGAACTGTGAGAATAATAGGCTATAAGTTAGCTTACCTATGAAAATATGTAACTCACATCCGGTCTCTAACCTTATCTTAGCTAGTTAGTTTTAGTGCTGAGATCGAGACAAATAATGCTGCTATATTATGCCTATCAGGCTCCTCATTCCCACGTACCTCCCCACTCTAACAGCTATCACACAGGCACATCCATTCAGTCAACCACTTTCTAGTCATACTTTGTGTAAGAGACCCAAAACTTTGCATGCCTGCCTGGAGAACTGATTTTTGGTTCTATGTACATGTACCTCCACCTCTTGTGTGAACCAGATTTAACTCTTAATCAGCCAAGTTTTTCAGACTTTCAGTGATATAGCTCAATGTGAATTTATACGTATTTTTTATATTAGGCGTTTTTATAAAATCAATAAAGTACATGCTTTTTATAAAATATGGGCACCTGAGAAAGAGTTAAAACCGTCCATTAAATCAAGACTGCATTTGATCCAATTCAGCACTTTAGCAAAGACTACTTTTTGAATGCAAAAAAAGTTTGAATGTCATCTTAATACTGCATAATTGCCAATTTGCTTCAATGGAGGAACTTACATTAATGCCAAAGACTGGCAAGCTGCCAAGAAATCTTGCTGTGAAGCAAATCTGAGCAACAGCCATTAATTTGCCATTATGCATTAAGCAATTCACCATCCCTCTAAAACCTTAGCTACATGTAGTTATCAACCTATGGGAATATCTTACTTAATTCTCAAGAGTGTCAAGTACTTACGTACCTAGTGTTAGGGTTTATTGTTGCTGCACAGAGTGAGTGCATTGTGCAGGGAGGGCCTGATGGGAATGAGGCTAACTGTGGCACCAAGTGCTTCTTTGATTATTATGTATGTATGCTGCTAGTAGCACAGTAAAGCACAGATCAAGAGTTCAGCAAGTGGCATTTGTGGGGGTGACCCGTTTCACCTATGTATGCCACAAGCAGCACAATGAACAGCTGACTGACTAATTTAGGACTTACTCATACACCCCAGGCAGTTAGATTTGCACCCTGAATAATGTCAGGTAGCATTAACAACACTGATTTAGGTTAATTAATGAACCCTTGATGTCCTGACTGAAAATGTTTGTCACTTGATTCATCACCTGATTCATTATACCTGGTGATGCTGTAAAAGGGGAAACCCCCTGCAATGCACAGCAGCCTCATTTGTTGTGAGAGAAATGCTAGTGGTCTTAGATAAGTGGTCCCATCTTGAGTGTAAGAAACAATTAGGGACGTGTATTTTGTCTATGCTCTTTATCCTTGCCCTGGACACTGCTAGCATTCATACTATTTTAATGGTTAGGTTATAGAAGCCTTGTAGCCTTTGGGTCTATTGTATCTATATAGCTGGGAAGCTGACTCTGTGCTGCTGTGGTGCTTCATTGATGATTAGCCTGTAATGTCTTGAGCGGAGTCTCTTTCATAATTAACAGACAGCACATTGGCTTTCTTTACCTCAATCTGTTCTACTGTGCGACTTGCCATTGTTGGACTGTGAAATAATGCTTCTTTATGTGTTTGTGGGATAATTGGTAAAAGATATGTATACATGTATACCATAGGCTGAGGAAGCTTTCAAGTGTGTGTGTGTGTGTGTGTGTGTGTGTGTGTGTGTGTGTGTGTGTGTGTGTGTGTGTGTGTGTGTGTGTGTGTGTGTGTTTGTGAAGGTGGGGGGGGTGGAAGGCTGCTACAAAGCTATCTGGCTTCTGCAGTGCCACCTGTGTGTGTGATGTAATGAATTAATGAAACGGCAAGGGTGTTGAATTTGTGTGGAACTGCCCCCCCCCCCCTCCCCCCGCTCAACTGACGAGCTTCTTCCTTGTCCACCACAGAATAAAGCAAGGAAGTTTACTTCTACTCATGATGGCCGCCTGCAGAGTGAGCTAGTGAAGGAACTGATGGCCGGTGTTCTGGAGGAGGTGGCACCAAGGCTGCTGCTAACCTCTGTTCCTGAGACCATTGCCTTCCTCCTGGGAGGGCTGTCTACTGTGCCAGCTGTCGGGAGCTTTTCATTTCACATGGCAACTGCTGTCGTCATCATGTTACTGCTGCAGGTAGAGTGTGCTATATCCTCAGTGTACCCATTCTGAGTAATTATGTATAATGTCCATGCATAGAAACATATCAGCTAGTAGTACAAGTGTACGTTTATGATTTTTACATGGTGATTCAGCACCTGTAACATTTGCTGATGTGATAATTGTGTGTGGGCAGATGGATAACAGCTATATAGCTAGTGATTCTTTCCCTTTGAGACACCGTTTTAACCTCAGTTTATGATACTCGTAATAATGTACTCAGCCAAGTTATGATCTGAGAATTAACAGGATTCAGTTAACCTAAATTAAGAGCATAATTTTGTTTCACTGGTATGTATGTGTTTTGCTGAACCCTAAGTTTGTCCTATATCTTCCTGCAGCTCTCTGTGTTTGTCAGTGTCATGGCCCTGACTGCCAGGAGGGGAATGGTACGTGAATAGGCAGTTCAGTGGTACTAAGGAATGATCATCTCTGTTACGTACGTACGTCCTTGCACTGCGACGGAACAGAAGGCACTGGTCAGTGAATAGTGAGAACTTAAACCAAATCAGTCAACATGGGAGAGATAGTTTACAGCAAATACGCCTACTAGGTCTGTACTAGGTCTCTTTTGTACAATCCTAATGAAGCCTGACAGATGGAAACGCCTGACATGAAACCTAGCTAGTGACCACAAATGTGAAAACAAAAGAGCAAAATGCTGAACAATAATTATGTACATAACTGGAATGTACTAGTAACTATTATGCACTGCCTGGCCTTAAGCAGTATCCTTAATGATACTAAATATATCCTTTGCCTAGTTTCTGAATGGAATTTGGATAGACACGTGATCCTATAAGTAAGCATTATCTAACCACTACTAAGTAACACCACATGCACATGCACATACGCACAGATGAGTTTGTTGTCAGAGAAGTTCACTCTTTCCGTGGGACAGAAGACGGCTCAGTGGTTCTGGGAGTGGTTTACCAAGCTGGTCCTGCATTTGCTAGTGCGGCCCCTTGTCCTGCTGTTCTTTGGGCTGACACTGACCTGCTCTCTGGCATGCCTTTGTAGGATAAGCATTGGTTTGGATCCAACGACTGCCTTCCCCAAGGTTAGTAACTGGTTGTCCACCATGCAGAGTATAATAAATTTTACTCAGTGAAGTCTGTAGTGTATAATAGCATTTTAGCACCACTTTAGCTGCCCCCTTCCCCCATTCCCCTCCCCAGGACTCCTATCTGGTACCCTACTTCTGCAGCATGAAGGAAAACCTTCATGATAGACCACCAGTCTACTTTGTGATCAGGGAAGGCTACAACTGTATAACCAAAACAAGGTACTGGAGTTTCATGTGCACGACTATGTGTAACCCCTAACTATGTACGTATGAAATGGAGCAGTTATAGTATACTGGCTAGGGGAATGTAGAGCATTGTGGGATGGGCATGAGCAAGCTCTCTACCTCGTTCATTGTAGTATGGCATGTCGATGGTCTGTAGCTCCAGCCCTCACCCTCGTGTAGTTTGCTGGTGACCTGGAGACATGCCTGCTCTCCTCTGCTGGTGTCGACTTAAAGAGCTTAATTTTGTGGTGATCATGTGCATTTATGAATGCTATGGCAGCAGCATGGGTACATACATGTGTTATTACTGTGTGTGTTGCAGTTGCATGCCTTAGGATAGCTAAATGTACAGTGTAGCAGATGATTGCAAGTGTGTATTTTTCTTGATTTAGATCTGCTGTCTGTCTGGTTGTGAGACTGACTCCGTTTGGAACCAAATTATCAAAGCCTCACAGCTACCACACTAGTGAGCACTCTTATATACATACGTATATAGTACAATCAAAGATGTGATAGAGCTGCAGATAACAGTCTCTTCAGAAACACAAGGCCAAGTAACTTCTCACTTACGATCTGTGTTGAAACAGCATTTCCTTAATTTCCTATTTGTCAAAGTGTAATTATGGCATGAGGGTCGATTTATGTTAATCCGAAACTTGCTACAGCCGATATTTCTAACTGAATGTTGTGATACTGATTTGTGGAGGACTGTTATCAGTTCTCTTTCAGCGGGACCGAAATCTGTCTGCATCTCTCAAACAGTCTTCACTTTTTCTAAATCAACTGGAATATTTATGGAGAATTTCAAATAGAATTCCTTCACAGTTATGTACTGTTCTAAAGAGAAATATGACAATGAGTGTACATATAAATTTCCTTCTGCTCCACCCTCTCTGTTACTAAGAAACCACCCTTGCTCCACTGGTACATCTAGCTTCCATTCTAATCAACTCTGGTAATTTGTTCACACACCATACGCAGCACCCACATAGCTGAGCCCAGTGAACTGTGGCTGGATGCCTACCTGGAGTGGCTCTCCCCTGAGAGTGGCTGCTGTGGCTACCATAGCGACACTGGCACACCAAAACAGTGCTTCTCTCCAGGTAGTGGAGTAGGAATGTACGTGTTTCTTTTAGCTGCTTAAATGCATGAATTGATCACAGCCATTTTACAGTAGTGTCTACACGTAAATACAAGTTGTTATGCAGTTGGTAATTGCATAACAAGAGGTGGTGCATTCTATGAATGCAAGAGTTATGCTTTTCCCAGGAGCTACTCACTTGTAACGGCCCTCTGTTGAGCTCCATACATAAGCTAAGAGATGGCGAATTTCACATCCTGTTTAGTAATTGTTGTAGTCTCTAACTCGCCCATTTTTTATGACGGACAGACAGCCGGTGACAGATCGACAGAGCCAATAGCTTAACCTGCTTTGCACAAGCATGTGCAGGGAAGCTGTAGTGGGGCTCTCGGCGTCAGTGTACTTCCTTTCTGCTCTTCAGGCAGTGGCTTGTGCAAGAGCTGCCTCCAGAGCACTAGACCCACTGCTGCTGAGTTTGAGGCCTACCTCAGCTGGTTCCTGCGTGAGGGAGACACCGGGTGTGGTGGGAATGGTGACTCTGCTGCTGCAGTGCGGCTGAATCCCGGCAGCCCCACTGTCAAAAGTATGATACTTCTTCCTTCAAATTCTGTTTCAGCTAGACTCTGTGTTCTCAATAATTTAGTTCCTCTCTTATTGCCAGTTCTTTTACACGTCTTCATAATGTAAATGGCTCGTACACCATACTATTTTTTGTTTTATACACTGTAGGCACACTTGGCTTATGTTAATGTGCTACTGTTGATTGGTAGCGCTGTCATATGACATCACACGTGCTTGTTCAGAAACGTGTATGTACTACGTACATATAACACCCACTCATCCACACACACATATGCCATATGCATGCACGTGCGCAAGATATACACACAGCCTTGTCCTCTGACCAACATTTTGTGCACCGTGTTTTACCATAATTATTATGTTGTACATGTATGCGTACATGTTATATGTAAGTGTATTATGCATGCATCAAACATACATGTATGTGTGCACACGCATACTCTTCCATCATCGTATATAAAGGCGCATCACACTGCCCTGAGGGATTCTAGGGACTACACTGCAGCTCCGAGACATGCAAAGGAACTGGGAGACAGTCTTTCAGCTGCTCTCAACCACACAGTGTTCCCCACCAGTGGCTTCTATGTCTACTATGAACACTACCTGACTATAGTACCAGATATGGCTTTCAGCATTGGAGTCTCATTTGGTAGGTGCCCACAGATCAGTGAGTAGCAGCCGGCACACAATAACACTATCCGCTTGTCAGTGTAGTAATTTGGTTAATTTCAATTAAGTTGTGTAGTACCATAACACAAGTTTCCATGACAGCTTTGAGCATACTAAAATATGTCTGGGTTTTGATACTTATGCATTTTCAGGTTTAGAAGGCAAGCTATATATTAAATAGTTGCGAGCATAATATGCGTTATCACATTCATTGCATTCTACGTGCTGAAAACAAACTCCCCGTCCCACTTCAGCCTACAGTATGCTATAGTTGTGTGGGTATCCAAATTGACGTATCAATGTTAATATTCTCTTTGAGTAGTAATTAAGGAACTTGTCAGTGCCTGACCCACTGTCGCATGCCCCCACTACGTGCTCCCGCGTTCTCAGGTGCAGTGTTTCTCGTGAGCTACCTGCTCCTCAGTCTGGACGTGTGGGCTGCTCTGCTGGCAGTGGTGGGCACCGCAATGATCCTGGTGCACACTCGCGGCAGCATGGCCTACCTGCACATTGAGCTTAACGCCGTGTCTGTGACCAACCTTGTCATGGTGAGGGCTTGGGACTGTGCGTTTTGCATCGAAATAGTCTGGTTGCCCTAATTATGAAACATGTGCTTATGTCCTTAGAGCTATGGTAAAATAGCCATGGAATTGAAGTACGTATATGTAGTCTGTCTCAATCTGTTTGCAATAATTCTTAGTCTAGCATTGATAGTAGATTGACTCACTCTCTGAGTCTTAGAATTTTCCTGCTTCTACATGTATTAGGAACATTACATTGTAAATGTATTTTGTTTCCATTTTCAGATGGTTGGTATTTCCCTGGGATTTTCCTCACATTTGGTCTGGCGGTTTCTCTCCTGCTCCCTTCCCACACGCTACTTGAGGGCTGTGTCAGTGCTGACTGATTTGGTAAGTGGGGACTTTACGTTACAGTCAGCCATTGCTGCATGCCTAATAGTCATGTTTCATAACCCATTAATTGACTATCAACTGGCTGAGGTCAGCCGCTTATAGGCTAGCCAAATTTCGGCTAGCTGATTAATTATTAATGCATGATAGTTTAGGAGGGTTTGTCTATGTTGCAATTCATAATTGCAAGAATGTTTTGAAATAGTAGTGTCATTTAAATTATGATGAGCATTTCCTGGTTGTGCAAATATACAGTGTATACATAGAACTGGCTAATGAGCTTGCATTTATAAGTTTACGTATGACATACTGTTTCAAAACATTCTTGTAACTAGAAGTCTCTAGCAGAGACATACCCCGCGCTCCTGGACCCTGCAGACTGGAAACAGCATAAGATCCATATACCGTGTTCATGTAACGCCATATACGAGCTGTAGGCGTGGCTGATTGCCGTAGTTTTGACATGGGCGTTTCTCTACGTATACTCCAGTATGCTTTTGTTGAATAAAAGACTCGTATACCATACTCGAGCGCTCGCGTATGTCCGTATTTAAGCTGTAGGCGTGACCAACTGCCGTATTAAAAAGGCATGACCAATTGCCGTATTAAAAAAATGATGGAACACACCGATAATCAGAAAAAGCGTGGAAATGCCGGGAATAGAACCGCTTTCTACTTTATCAGGTACATATAAGCTAATGTACCACGGACTCGAGCGTTATCCACCAGTTTAGAAACTGTTGTAGCCTCTAAATCGCCCGTTAGAAGGGTTTTCCAAAAAATTTTATGACAGATGACGACGACGACAGACGGACAAAACCGATTGCTTAACCCCGCTTGCGCATACACAGCGCGGGGTAATTATTAATTGCAATTGTTCGGAAAGTGGAGTGATTGCCATGCAGCATCAGAACCAGAACAACAACCAGTGCATGTATAGTATGACAATCAACACTTGGTAGACTGACAATGATGTGTGGTTTATCCTGGCTTGCTTTCTCCTTCCATAGTTGGCTGGTGGTATTGCGATAACCTTTATCTTTGGTATTGCGATGACCAAGTTCTTGGCTGTGTTTACCCTTGTCTTTGCCGGTCCTCTGATCTTTGATGTCTACTATTTTAGGATGTACATCAGTCTCCTTGTCTGGGCGACCCTGCATGGACTGCTCCTCCTGCCAGTGCTGCTCAGCTACATCGGTGAGTGAGGGGCAGCTACAACCTGTGACACAGCAGGGCTTCATACGTTAAGATACTTTGCCTGGGGAAGACTTTTGGGATAGTAAACAGTTGTGTGCGAAACGAACGGTGCCCTAACTTAACTGCAGTACATACCCTGCGGAACTTGTTCATCCCGTTCTAGCTCTGTTCTGCATGCATGTGTATGCTGAATCGATGCATAGCGTAATAAATGTCACAAGTTATGCCTTACAACTTTCACTCCCTTGCTGCGGGCATCTTTGCAGCTGCTCTTGTTCCTTGTCACTAATTACTATGTCATAGTCTCCAAAACTGAGTTCTGCTGCACAATTACCACATATACGTATATATATATATATATAACAATGGGTATGTCCATCACACATGCAGTGGCTTCACGCTTTCTGCTTGAACTAGCTACATATGAGGGGTTTGCACAGTCTGAGACTAGCTGCAGTTCATTCATTCATGCTTCCCTTTAGGTCCTACATCTCATCCAGTAATTATAAATTAATGGATGTAGCATCAATAGGCATATGTAGGCAATGGGTGTGTCCATCCGGCATGCAGCGGCTTTACATTTTCTGCTTTCACTACATGTATGTAGGGTTTGCTAAGGATCATCCAAAGTAGCTACAGTCCATTCATTCATGTTTCCCTTTAGGTCCTACATCTCATCCAGTAATTATGGATTTCAAGCCCTGTAGTGAAAGTGTGAATCTCAAGAAGTCAAGAAGCATTCAAGAGAGGTGCCACACAATGACCATTTGGAGTAAATTGTCTTGAGGCTGAGTAACCTGTTCTGTATTAGTTTATAAGTGAGTTGTGTAGCATTGCACCCCCTCTATGCAGTTGATAAAGAAGATACTATATTGGAAGTCGCTATCGAGTACGTTCTGAAGAACGGCTACACCCCTTGAGCAAGGACAGAAAGCGTACTGTGTACATGTATAACGTATCATTTTCTTTTTGTCATTGTTAATCCAACTTGTGTGTGTGTGTGGGGTGGGTCCAAATCATGTATTGAGTTTATATTCAGGAAATTGTGCAATTTGAAGGGGGGTCCTTACATTTCAATGGTGGTCCGAAAATTTCAGTGCATTTCTGAAATATTAGTTCCAGGGGGTCCACATATTTCGAAATATTTGGACCGGGGGGAACAATTTTGGGGGGGTCCAAATTTATCATGACACTCCCTGCAAATTGAATCCGTGTAGCTAGTAAAATTAAATGTACATTCATGAGAGTCTAGCACTTAGCTAGTAAGTGTGCGCACCTCTGGTCTTGTGACTCGGCCCTCTTCGGTCTTTTAGCTGCGGCTTTGTCTGCCTCTCATTGTTTTTTTTCTTCGTAGAGTAGTTCAACCCTCCCCTGAATGCTGTTGTAGTCAACAAACACACAGCCCCTTGCTAGGTTAAAAATTGGTGGTCTTATATACCTTCATATCCCAACAAACAGGACTGAGAGCTAGAACCTAAATTGTGCATCCACCCTTTGTGATGTGGTAGAATCATGGCCTAATTATGTCTCCTCTCTTGTATAGTTTGCATGTGTAAAGTGTAGGATCTAGAGATTCCGTGACTATTGGTGACAGCTAGTAGATTAATTGTTCACCTGAACCCCACCCACAAACGTTTACATTTAGCTCCACCCACTTTTTGTGTATGTACAATCATGTATACAACCTATAGGATGTCTTCTGCGAGTGCTGCATCAAATGTTGAGGTTGACGGATACATCACAGCCTTGATCAATGTTTTTGAGATAATCTTATGACCTGGTAGGCTTGTACTATTGATGTGAGGGTGGAGCTGCTCTGATGAGGTGTGCTGATCACACCTCAGTCAGGTGCAGTGTGCACAGGTGTGCTCAACCCACCATAAGTGTAAAAGTGTGTTTAGCACACCTGTTTTCATAATTGGTGTGCTCTGCACTCTTCCTTACAGCACACCTCTTAAAATTAGTGTGCTATGACCACTTGTAAAAACACAAGTGGTGTGCAGTACACACTGGATTACAATGATAGTGTGCCCTGCACACTTCTCTTCACGGCACACCAGTGGTGTGCTGAGAAACTGGTGTGCTAGTACCACTCAAAGGTGTGCTACCGCCACCTCATTTCTAAGAGTGTACCCAAGTCACTCATTCTCTCTCTCCAGAGTGCACACTCATGTTACAGAGGATTAAAAGAGTAAAGCAGTTGAAACGCGTGACAACAGTATTTGAAATAGGCATGCTAACGTTTTTACGGAATAGTCCACGCGCACGGACGGGGGGGGGGGGGCTCGCTCGCGCTCGTTTCAAGAGGGAAATTACTACATGTAGTAATACAAAAGAAATAATCACGCTCGTCCCAAAAAGAGTATATAGTATAAAAAAATAAATAAAAACTCGCCATAAAAGGAGTGATACAAAAAAAAATAGTAATTCACGCTCGCCCCAAAAGGAGTAATAAAATAATAATACAATAATTATCAGCAATAGCATGCAGGATAAACATTGTACAAAATCTGAAATAAGACTTCTACAATGTCATGCAAGTATATGCAGCACAAATGTGGCATACTCACTTGAAATAAAAAAAAGAACAGTTCAACGTGTGACGACAGCTTCATCACATGTAAATAGTCACGAAGAGAAAGTCTCGTCCACTTGAATCTTGACTTCCTGCTTCTAAATCAATCTTTATACTGTTGTCCAAGGTATCTGCATTTGAAATCACCACTGATGCACTCTCCGGTAGAGCTTGTAAATTTTCATTTGGGTGCTCGGATACTGTTGAGCTCCAGCCACTGCTTGTGATGTGTGTGAACTCACTACCTGCACGGCAGTATAAACATTATACAATAGTCAACATGACATTGTAATCACCCTTGTAGATGCAGTTACAGAAACACTATAATAGAGCCAATAACGCCTCGGTACAAATCTGACTAGTACACTCTAATACGCATGCATAGCCTATTTGTAGAATCTGAATGCCAGAGCTCAGTATGTATAAAACAACTTATGCAGTATTAGCAGGATCGATGATTATTGTTTTTGAAAGCACTGACAGGCTCATGCAGTAACACTGTGACTTACTCTCTTCTTGTACAGCCTGGTACTTTTCTGACGTAACTTTGCCTTCTGGCTTCCTACCCTGGGTGGTAAAACAGTGTATGAAGCCGGTGATGTTACGAAGAATAACATGAACACTTGGCCATCATTGTCTCTACCAAGTGAATCGGATCAGCTCAAGACTCTATTACAAGCTCTATATGCATGCCACATATCGCAGAGACCTAATGCACTAGCTGTCACCATAGTCACTGTTCATTCCAGAGACTTTTATGCTTGCTTAACACAATGAGGTACATAAGCAGTAAATCCTTATTGGTCCTGCTCTCTATCTGTACATGACTGCAGCCATTCATGCCTCTACTCCTCTTTGAAATATCTTCAGAAACGTGTGGCCTAACCAGCAATAGAATTTGTGCAGATAGAGCCTAATTTTCGAACCATGAACCCAACAACTATTGAACCAAGGGAACAAAACTTTCAACCACTGCTCAAACTACACAGATGTACTATTACTTTATCCAATCAATGAAATGTACAAAACCAATTTTATATGTATTTTTAACTTTCCTTCAAAGCTGTGCAGTATTTTCAAAGGAAACACTGATCTTTATGGACTTATACTGAAAATAATGACAGTCTCGTGTCTTCAAGACGACAAAGACTAGTTATCTACTTTTAATTCCCCCCCCCACAAACATACAATTTAAAAATTAGGTATGCATTACATAAAAATGTGCCAGAGACAGGACATAGCTAACAGTTGCATTAATTACTGCTTATCTGTGATGGTAGGGAAATCGGAGAAAAGGCGATAATGTGTGGCAAAGCGGTGAGGTGGTGGAACGGTGAGATTAAGGAGAAGATTATGATAAGGAGACTGGTTTACAAGGAGATTAGTATTAGCAGGGAAGATAAATGGGGAGAGTGTTACAAACTATGTTCGGAAATCAAGGAATTGGTATAGATAGTTGAAATGAAGTGATTGAAAAGGCTAATAAAGATTTTCATGAAAACAGGAAAGAGTTCTTGGGCATTTGTTGGCAGAATCTTCAAAGGGTATAAGGGTATATTGCTTATTTGAGGGTTCATGTGTAACCAGTACCAAGGGAGTATTATGTGAGCATTATTAAAGACTGTCTACAGCATCTGCAGATGTTCAGTTTGATGGTAGCTGGAAAGAGTATGTAGGGCAGAAAGTGACAGAATAATATATGTCTCGATTACGGAAGGTTAAGGTTTTGGACAGTGGAATTAGTTTTGCAGAAATTTAACTAAAACCTTAAAGAATAATAATGCAGGAGGTAATGATCGGCTTGTCATTAGTCTGTTGAAAGTCTAATCTGAAGTAGTTTGTACAGTGGAGACTGTTCCAAAACAAAGAGGACAAGTGCTAATTTTTAGCTTGTATAAGAAAGGTGATACTGAGGGCCCGGGTAATTACAGAGGCATTACATTATTGAATGTGGGAGGAAAATTGTTCTAAACAATCGCATAGTAATCACATTAGAATAAGAAAGAGCTCTTTATGAAGATTTAGAGAGAAAATGAGTCATGTTGATGGCATCTTTGCTCTCAATGAAATCATACCAGGTAGAATGAGGAACACTTAAGCTTTTTTTTTAAATGTTCAGAAGTACTTGACAGAGTTTACATGATCACACAGAGTGCTGTATTACTGAAGAGAGAAATATCTGATATAGGTCAGGGGGTGGCACAGATTTGTAGTATGTCACCTATCTTATTTAACTCTATTAATCAGTTGTTAGATGAGGTTGAGAAGGCTGTGATTGGATTTAATATTAAGAAGGATGTTCAGGTTGGGGGTCTAATGTTTGCCGATGATTTTGTAGGTTTAACTCCTAATGCTGAGGACTTACAAACATTGATTAATGTAGTACAGGGGTTTTGTAATAAATGGAGGTTGAAATCTAACATAAAAAGAGTGTTATTACGGTATTTTCTAAAGAGGTTGATACAGGCACATGTTCTTGTTCCGAAGTCTGGCTCCAGGTGGACCAAATTTAAAAGGATTAACTACTTGATGTAGATGACCTGCTGCACGTTAGAGACTCGGGTAAATTACATAGCTGCAATCCAGCATGCAGGTATGGGGCTATTATAATATAGGTTCATCGCGCAAAACTGCCTGGCATACACAGCGTGCTTGATGTCTACACAGAAGCTTAACATTTCAATGACAATGTTGATGCATTTTATATATTAGATGTCAAGATATATACAGTACATACTTTCCCCTATATTATACGGGCGCATACGTATGTATGTGTATCCCATAGCAGGGAGAGAGTTACGTGTACTTCATTACTCTACTTAGTGCTTACCGTTCGTGCGTGGCATGTTTCATATAAAATAACCCTCTCTCAATGCAACCTTCATCATGCAAACATCAATGTACATATGATACATTGTATTTTCATGTAACCTACCATAGATAGCAGTAACATGAAGCTGTGATGGTTGAAGAATAGACAGCCCAAAATGCTCCAGTAAATCCTCTGAAATTTGTAATGAAGCTATACACTCCAGGGATGCTGTGGAGAATACTGTGGAGAAGCCCCAACTACAAAATTTGTGGGTAGGAAAGTGAAAGATTGCAATCTATCATTTCTGTAAAACATTCTTTGGTTAGGGCATAGGAAGACCATTCAATGGTACTTTTGAACTCCCAAATGCAATCTTATCACAAACTGCTACTCCGCTGTTCAGTTTTTAACTGCAATTCACATCCAAAGCAATGTAGGGGCAGCCTGTGTACCCTATACTACACTGACCCTGAGTATTCACTGGCACTCACTAGAGAGCATCGGTGATTTTCATAGAGGCTCCGCTGCGAGCCTACAAGGCTTGGATCCAAGGAGAATGATGAACAGGGTCTAGGCAAAAAAGAGAGTGAACATCAGAGTGAGAAATTGTACGTGCATACTATATGAGGAAGGCTACTGTGCATTGCCAGGTTGACTGACAATAGCATGACAAGTGAGAATAGTTAGCTACGTGTATAATACAAGGTGCTACAAGTAAATGAATGGTTTGCAATCTAATCTACTAAGTATGGGTCCTCGAGGACTGGTCGAACACTGCTAGGGAACGTGAAGCAGATGAGCTCTCCATTAGATTGATATTGATAGCAACTTTAAGTGAACTGAAACGTAGCCGTTTTAAAACTAACTCACTTTTCAGCTTATCAATTTAACTACAGTATGTATTTAATGGTGTTTGTAAATGTATTACTGTGAGTCTGCACATATCTTCTTACAAAATGGAGCATACACATACTATGCACATGCCCTACAATGATGCGGTTAATTCTATAGCTGCCCTGACAAAAAAATTACCAGATTGAGAAAAAAGAAGTAAACAGGAATGTACTTACCTGATGATGATGATGATTACATAAATATGTATACATCTAACCAGTGCACTCCTGTTTAAACACAGCTACTCAAGTGTTAATACCATGAATGTACATACCGGTATACGTACAACTCACTGACCAGATGAATATTATGGGTGTGCAGTGAATAAGCGCTAAGGGCGCTCACTCCTCCGGCCTCAAAAGCTTTGTAAACTATAGCCTGCAGGAAGAGGGACATGAAGATCTGTGAGACAGAAACCCAGCAACAGTACAGACATGCCTACATTCTGAAGTACAATTGTAGTTAACATAACAACAGATGAGACATTTTGGCACAGATGCAGTGTCCACTCCCTGCAGTCTCTGTTTCAGACAAAAAAAAACATGGAAGGGAGACTTGAATATAGAGGAACTGGAAGAGCATGTACGTACTTCCAAAACAGCTAGATGTTCAGATCATATTCAATCACACAGTCTTCAGAGCTGGATCGCTACCTTATGAAGGCAAAATAGCGGTGGCTACTAATGAAGGGCAGCGTCTATTTGCGGAAACACAGTATTGATATGCACAGTGAAATTAAGAGAAAAGAACGTAGGTGTTCCTGTAAACCCCAATGTTGAATGTCGTGAATTGGCTGATTAGGATACTTACTATTACACTGTTTAACTTTGCAGAATCCTTGAAGTAGAGGGTATATTACGTACGTATATGTATGCACATACAGTCTGAGTATGTGCCTACACATACAATGCAACAGTAGTTATGACGGTACATGTATACAGATAATGCTATCATACTTTGACAATATATTATACCGGTATCATTGTATTTTCTATCATTTGAATGCAATGAATGGTGTGTTCCCATGTTAGGCATTGTAGTCGTTCCAGCGCTGGTGCTAGCCATGTTGGTTAGGCTGTGATTGGTTACCAGAGTGCTGCAGTGGGAGCTTTACAGTAGTACAGCTGGTAGCAATATCACAGCTGCTGGCAAAGCTGACCAAAAATTTCCATAGTTCATGGTAGTTCTATCTGTACTTGTTGAGGGCTTGTGCTACCTGAGAAGGGCTTGGATCTGCGGAGTTAAAGCCAAGAGCTGGACTCAAATTGTAAGGTTTGTGATTTTAGTATGAGCAAAAGGTTACCGTTTATTTATCATCTGTACATATGATTAGCTAAGAACTGTGCTGTTATTAACTTAATAGTTGGTCGAAATGGTCTTTTTCCATCCCTCCATATGTTTTTCCTTTACTATAAGATTTATTGTGGTAAAAGTCTTTTTTCACCTGGGTATGCTGGCCGCAAAAAAAAATTGTACCCAATTTCTTTGGCCCATGCCAGCTCTAGTTTAGTCAGTTGATTTAGTATTGTGAGTCTGCACCATGCACTCCACCTTCTGTCCATCTCCAGGCCGCAATTCTTCCCTTAGCTTGGTAAAGTACTCCCTCTCTTTCTCCACCTCTCCACACTAATCTTGCAGCCTTTGTGAATGTACAGTGAAATATGTAGAGTGATGTGTGATTGTATTGTAATCTGCTCCACATTCTCTATTATACTACGATACATAAATTTAAGTGCTACTGGTTATTAATGGAGTTGTTGTAGGTGTTTATTATATAATTCTTGGGATAGACTAGTTTAGTGCATGTGCAATTAATGACAACTCATGATTATATCAATCTTTCATGTGCTATGTATGTACATAGCAAGTGGTGGGGTTGAACCTTTACAAAGATTTGCAGTGGACAGCTTTATAATGTTAATGTCAAGAACAATCTCAGGCCCTGCGAAATACTATCATCCCCTGTATGTACAGATTTGCAAGGTATTTGGGTAACAGTACAATGTAAGATAACCTTTCTTTTCAGCTTCCAATTCAGCAAGACTGCGCTCTAACTGTGACTCAGATTCAGATTCATGTCTAATCCGATCTTTTGCCTAGTAGCAGCAAAGGAAAGGGAAATAAGTTCAAATGTAATATAATCATTTACAAGTCTCACCATTTGGACAGCTTTTTGGAACACTTCAGACTCACTAATGTCTCTACTAGCTGCCACCATGAAGAAGCTGAAATTTTAAGAAGACAATTGCTATATTATTCTGTATCCAAACTGCATGGGTAAGAGTTGACTCAATTAGTCTACCAGGCTAGTAAATGGTTCGTGAAAACTCTGCAGTTGGTTGCTGGTAGTATACGTATACATCTAACATGATCAGCTGTAATCTAGCAAAAACATGCATATGTACATATCACACATACGTATGTTACTTCTCTACATACATCATTCACAAATGGCTTTTACTTACCACTTTTTCCAGGTCTGCTATCTTGCCATACAAGGCATCTCTCTCAGCTTGAGCTTGACTCATTAGCTGTTGGTGGGCCTCCAGAACTGCTGCCTATGAAGGAGAGGTATTGGGAGAATCGTTTCAACAGCAGTAGAATCAGCACGGCAGACTTGTCTCAATTCCACCCTTCTCATTTTTTTCCTTTTGAGCTTCCTCCCTTTCTCTTACAAGCCTCTCAATTTCTTCATGACCCAAAGTATTCTCCCTATAGAAGCAATATGTAGATGTAAGCTGTATCTCAATTATCGCAAATAGCTAGTATGTTTGTACACGTGTTCTAGCTGTTGAGGTGGGTAATATCGTACTAACAGTATGAACCTGTGTTCAGGTTGTTGCTTCAACTTTGTCATCTCTTGCTGATAGGCTGACAGCAATGCTTTCTGTGACATGTCCTTGTTGATCTGCGCAGTGTTCTTGATACTTTTTGCCCTGAGTATTCAAGTGTGGATATAGAAAGAGAATACAGCTAAGAAAGAACTGATATGAAGCATAATCAACTGTTTTAATAAGTGTAAAGAATGCAGATTTAGCCACTGACTCTGAATACAACACTAGGTGAGCTAGTAGTGATGGCTGTCAGCAGATATGTATACAACTCAACTGTTCCTAGTATGAAATATGTACGTGAACAGGCTGCTACATATTTGCATGTAACATTAATTGGAGAATAATAATAGCATGCTTCCCTTACACCAGAATAAATTCTCATGGTAATTTTTCATTGTGGGTATAATTACGTAAAAATAAGTACTGGATACTGGTATATACGTATGTACATGCGTACCTCTGTTCTTCAAAATCTTATATTCTTTCTGCTTCTTATGGATTCTGCTTTTTTTCAGTATAGGCATGTACTTAAATTTCTTTGTAGCATCACACATACACGTACATGTACATGTATTCTAAGATGAGATCTTTTGGACCAACGGGCTTCAAACTAAAAGTGAAAAGTTATTCACATTTTGGTTTTCACATCATTATCCATTTTTAGTGAGCATGCAGCTGCGACTGCTGCCATAATAGAGAGTTTTCACGTGTCGTCACAGAACACATGCTCCAGAAGTATATCCGTGTCACGTTCCGTTTATGCCCACTTTTGCTCAAAGTACGACTAGATTGGCATGTCAAACAGTGATCTCAGAAACAAGAGCTGCTGGGAACTTACGCATTCAGTATCTCCACTATCGCTGTGAGGAAGTTTCAGGAGGGATAAATTGAGTGGATCTGCCATCTAGACTACGAGTACGAGAGTAACTTCCGGTGTTTATGAGTATGGCTATGTACTTTTACTGCCCACCAAAATGACGCCCTGGTAACAGTTTCTACATGCGGATGATGTCAATGAAAACTCTATATTGCACCATGCATGCCCAAGTAGTGATTCATTACCTGCATCTCTGCTTGCCCACCATATACACCTACTTCATAAGTAGTTCAATAATACACAGTCTTCCAAACAGCTCACAGGACATGCACTAGTCATAAATATCTAATGTACATGTAAGTAGTACCTTCAGCTCAACTTCACCAACTGGTAGGATTTTCTTCAAGAGTGGTAGGACACACATCCGGTAGTAGTCCACCTGTGAAATACATGTATACGTAGGTATAGAAATCAAGTGTGTGCCACTGATGAGAGGCCCTTGGCACATGTATATTCCGGGCAGAGAGGCTGGCCATACATGCAGGCTCTCAAGTGTGATTCAGGTTACTTTCTGGTAACACCAGAGGACTCATAGCTTCTCTCAGTTCCTCGTGTGGACCCCGACACTATACTTAATTACAAGCTGTTTGAGGAGGAGGTATAACATGTACAGCATGTATGTACTCACTGATGGATCATCTGGTCCACTGGTTAGCCTAACCTCTAAGTGTGACACAAACAGAAGATTTCGCAAAAGGAGCCAGCATCATCAGAGGCTCCAAGAAGTACCCAATCGATCGCTGACAGCGGCAGTCATACTACAATTTCCCTCCCACTAGTAATCCAGGATGGTAGAACACACTATTACCTACAGTATGAAGATGTTTGTGACCCCAGTAAGAATGACTTCATGAACATATATATAAGCAAGCTAAGGTAGATATTGGAATTGATTGCAACAGAAAACATTAACTCACACCCAGTACTCCAAGCCTTTTTCACCTGCAATCAAAAAAATAGCAGGTGAGAAATGCAGGGAGGGCTGGGTACAAGGAATACAATTGCTACTTCTAGCAAGTTCATGAGACCATAATAACAGCAGATCAAACACACAAAAATTATTATATACCAGCAACCTTATCTGTTTCATTGACTTCAAACCTGGAACCATTTGTGAATTTGTCTAGAAGTCCTGCTTCAAGCACTGTAGATCAAATAAAACCACAGGAGCAAGCTCTTTATATGTAGCTTTACTACATGTGTAAATGGTGGGCTTATATACTGAAAACATCAGCTCATCAGTGCAGAGTATAAGCTACACATATCTGACTAGCAGCTACATGTAGTACCAACAGGCTCCCTAGCATATTAAAGCAACGGTCCTAAAGTGTTCGGAAGCAAAGATGACTATAGTGTTTGTGTTGAAAAACCGTTCTCTTGGCAGATTACTTAAACAGCTGGCAGAGCTCACAAAAGTGGAGTGTACACTAGGCCATAACCTGCCATCTCGATGGCTTCATATATGAACAAGGAACCTACTGATCAAGTATTCCGAAATAAGTATGATTGCTGTTACACCCTGTCCAAATTTATTACAATTCAGATGTTGTTCCAAATGCACTATTCACTTCGAATTGCACTCGTAATGCAACCAGGAAGGTAAATAGCACTCGGCTTTGCCTCATGCAATTGATTCCTTCCTGGTTGCATTACTTGTGCAATTCATCCTAAATTGCACAGCAACCCATGCTATTACGTATACAAACTGCAAGCTTTGCAAAAATTGCACAAAATGATCGCCGGAGCAGGTACTGCAGATTAGAGTAGCTTTTTGCAAATTACGGCTTGCACAAGACATTAAAGCAACGACCTTCAGGCTCAGTGAGTCTCGCCTGCAAGACTACCACCACAATGACCTGAGCCTAGAATAATTTCTTCAACATCACTGGACACAGATGATTAAAAAATATGCCTCTAGGCAACTATAATTTGACAATTTATTCACTACCCCCACCCACTCACCCGTACAGTTTCCCCCAGTTGTATGAAACCTTGGGTAGTAAATTTAGTGGGTAAACTGCCTTCAGTGTATATACTCAGACCTCTTAGTCCTGGTTCATCTGCATCTCCTCGTACTCTAGCTATCCTCACTGGTCGAGAGCTGAGTGTAGATAGTACTAGTCGCTGCCGAAAGTAGGTACAGCCTTCGAAAGTCAATAACTTCGATCTGGGGTCCATCTGACACCGCACCACGTGCTAAAAGCTTAGAGTGTGTGTGGCTCAACATCGGCAGCCACACCCCCAGTTCATCTCTACACCGTACTTGTCCCATGCCAGAGGCAGTGTGCTCTCCTCGTGTCTTTGCGTGAGTCGATATGTGGTTATGTTTTTTTTAGATCCTATATTCCCAGCCCCAAGCCACATTTTTAATGAAGGAGACCGGGATTATTTGAGTGGCATACTGGCATAAGTATCTGGTTGAACACATTATAGACTACTAGCTAGCGCTGTAGTGCGCAAGCTGACGGGGTATGTATGCATGTCAGGACAACAGCTTGTGGGAGTGGTAAACTAAAGCGGCATCACGACAGCTGTGCAATTATAGGAATGGATTGCATCTGCTTGACCATGAATTGTGTGATTCATCATAGATGGTTTCATGTACATTTCTTTAGGCCTATACTTCAGATCAAGTATATGGAGAATGGTGTACATAATTCCACTTCTACAATACAGCTCACCGTAACATAGAGCTGTACTTGCCCATATGTATAATACTGATTGTGAATCTCACTATTAATGCAGGTTCTACGCAGACGGCATGCTGCTATAACATGGAGACCCAGAGTGAAGAAATACACGTACTGCAGAACAGGTAGGAATTTCCATCATTGTGGAATCTACTGAATGGTGCGTACTACTGTATTCGTACTTCATAGTACAATGACCAAGTTTATTATTAGATAAACCGGCTCCACTCCAGGTTGTATCTTGCGATTTAATTCTCCAGCATACGTATTACGTCCGAGTGAGTATATGTGTACAGGTTAGTATGTATATTTACATACATATATAGGCATGTATGTGTATTGGCCGCATTTTGTGAATCAGTGCTATTTTATAAAAATAATCTGTTACCATTGTATAAATCTATGAACTGCACAGTGCTAACACTATCTAACCCTAGCCCCAAACCGAACTCTAACCCTTATCCTAACCCTAGCCCTATAAAAATAAGAATGCACAGTGCAATTTATTTACATTTTTGAGTCAGCTTAGTGTTGGCAGTTATGTAGTAGCTACTACTTTCCTGCAGCATTATCTTTTTTTGCAACTGACTAAGCTTGCTCCAGAGATATTATTGTTACTGTTGTATAGCCACACAGATTTATTATAGGTGCATAGAAGTGGGGAGTGGAGACTGGTAACGATGCTACGTATACACACACACACATCATAAGGCTGTAGTATTAAGAAGTTGCCCAAAGAATAGATAAAGTGATCTATCATATCTTACAGCTGTTATGAACTACACTGACCGATTGAAGGAACTAAAGGAGCTTGTTGGGTATGTTTTTATGTCTTATGTATTGTGATATTGAATTGTTGCTGATGAAGTATTGCATAACACAGGAATGTGATTTTAATTTCATGCATTAATTGATGATACCTAGCCATAACTAGTCCATTATTGTATGGTTAGTATGTATAGTCCATAATATATTCGTGCTATTTTTATAGGTACTGTAAACTGTGCTATTACCAATGCTAATCTTTACTGTACGTAGCTATTTCATGTAGTAGATAGCATTGTGAGTAGCATACACACATATGCACCGGCATAGGAAGCGGGGGGCTGAAGCCCCGCTGAATGCAGGAAGCAGGTTGCTGTGTCCACCTAAAAATTGTGCCAATGAAGAATTCAGTTAACTGTCTGCACTGTACAACTGTTGTGTTCTTGCATTGATATGGTAGCCCAGAGGCATAGTCAGTCTTTTTTCACCCCGGCTCCGTGGCGCTCACACAGTGTCACTGCTGTTTCTTTGTAGCTGCCAAATCAGTCCCAATTTTTTTTTCTGCACTGTGTGGAAACACTATCTGCCGCTGTGCAGCCTCTTGCGCCAGCCTCCGTATCCCGAAACACTTTCCCAAGCCCCTGGGATAGTGGTGAGAACCTTGGTAGTATTCTAGCAATCAGTACCTCTATCTATCCACCCACAAACAAATGTTCATGCTCAGCATTAGTGACTGTAGTTAAGAGTTAATATTATTAATCTGGAAGAATAAATTATATGTCAATCAGGATGGTACTGGTTGATTAATTAAACATGTGGTTGCTCTTTCTCTTGTCCTCTGACTGGAGGTCTTGCAAGCTCCGCCTGTGTATGTGGGTGCGTGGTCAATGATGTAAGTGTTATGGCCGCAACATGAGTATATATTATAAGCGACTGCACAGAAGCAGTGAACTACACACATGCTAGCTACGTAGTGTAGTACAGTCTTCATTCTCTTTTGAGTACTGCTTTGCATATATAGCACCTGGGATGCTACACCACTGAAGTAGTTGTCATGCAGGATATTCATTGTCACTAAACTGTTTCTACAGGGTGATAGTGCTTTCACTTGATGAAGAAACTATGCGGGATTGTAGCCCTTTGTAGTTAAATTCTCAATAGCACCTTTTACTCTACAATACAGCTTGCTAGATTTACATGTAGGTTCTTATCATTAGAGGCTTGAAATAATTATGCTGAAAATAATAGCAAGACATTAGCATAAAGCATGATTCTAGAGTAGTAGCAAACCTCATCGTTTATTGGTGGCATGTGCCAAGATGAGTGGGCCAGCCCTGCCCTCCCGCCGGCAATGCAAGAGGACTGGCAATAGTTTTCTTTGGTTGAGTGGCTAGCTAGCACTCTATGATAGTATCAATAGCGTCTGATCAAGTGATCGGTGTATTAGTGTCATCATACTTGTCTTTCCTAGAATGCTCACTTAATAATTTTTGTTACAGTGTAGCAAAAGCTGTTATTTGAGAAATAATTTGAAATAAAAATCAAAGAATTGGAGAATAGCATTTATCTCAAGCCTACTCTTCATAATTTGAGATAATGCTGATTGAGCTTGTAAATTATTTTGCAATTAATTGTCCACGTGGATGATGCTGGGCCTGAAGTAGGAATGCATGATATATACGTACCTATGTGTACAGGATTTCCAGTCATGGGGGATAAACAGTGAGTCTGACTTGCTTCAAAGAATGGATCATTATCTTCCTACTCCAAAACAAATTAATTGCTGACACTACCATTTACGTATAATTGAAAGCACAATCAAAACAAAATTTAAGGAAGAAAGGGATTTATAACGGTATCAAAGCATTCAACCCTGTATTAATTACCCTCTTGTGTTGATCCCATTATTTCTTTGTAGTGTCTGCCAGTCAATACAGTACATACAGCGTGGCTTCCAGGAGCAGAGTAATCAAAGCCTGTGTACATGTATGAACAGCAGTAGATCAGCTAAATGTAATGACTTGGGAATGTTGTAGTGTACACTGCCTCCACTTGGCAGCCATTACTTGCATGAACAGTATGTCACTTTTGCTAAATGTACAGGTATATGTCAGCTCCATATACATGTACGTAGTTTGTCCTTCCTTCCCATGGCTACAGTTCTGCTCTCTGTTCATGTGGACTGTTAGTAGTGATATTTATAAACGACAAGAAAGTACATATGGCTACAATATGTGCGCCCAGGCTATCAACTTGGCAGTTTTCAATGCACATCACATTCAAATGGGTGTATGGTACTTTATTGGCTGTTGCGTGCATTTCTTATCCAGCTGCTCAGTGCACTATCTTCGTGTCTTACACCCTGAAGGGTTAGTCAAAGAGGCCATGCAATTTGTAGCAACACCTAAGAAAGAGCTATGTATGTATATGCGGATCTGAAGTCTACAATATAGTTGGATAGGTTACAGTATACATATTAACTGTTCCTAATTATACATTGCATTATGTTTATGGTTTACTAAGTAAGTGGAAATACTATTAATACCTTACACTTCCATGGACAGCATCTGTTAGGCTGCTAACTGGCCAGAAGTTGTATTACACTAGCACGTTCACATACATACACACATGTGTACGTATGATAGGTTTTGTGTGAACAACAGTGCAGCTAGCATGTCTCTAGTAAGTATGCAGAATCACTCAATACACTCAAATTTGCCAAATGGTACTGTACATGTACAAAACGTAAGTGCAATGAATTATGTATGCAGCAATAACCCAGTATAAGATTTGGAAAAACAGAGGTACGCATGTACATACGTATAATATACCAGTATCCAGTACTTATTTGCACGTAATTACACCCACAATGAAAATGTAGCATGAGAATTTACTCTGGTGTAAGGGAAGCATGCTATTATTATCCTCCAATTAATGTTACATGCAAATACGTAGCAGTCTGTTCACGTACATATTTCATACTAGTAACAGTTGAGTTGTATGCGTATCTGCTGGCAGCCATCACTACTAGCACACCTAGTGTTGTGTTCAGAGTCACTGGCTAATTTTGTTTTCTTCAGATTGGTTTGTCTTTACACTTATTAAAACAGTTGATTATCTTCTTATCAGTTCTTTCTTAGCAGTATTCTCTTTCTATATCCACATTTGAATACTCAGGGCAAAAAGTATCAAGAACACTGTGCAGATCAACAAGGACATGTCACAGAAAGCACTGCTGTCAGCCTATCAGCAAGAGATCACAAAGTTGAAGCAACAGCTTGAACACAGGTTCATACTATATATTAGTAGGATATTACCCACCTCAACAGCTAGAACACGTGTACAAACATATTAGCTATTTGCGATAATTGAGATACAGCCCACATCTACATACTGCTGCTCTAGGGATATTATTTTGGGTCATGAAGAAATTGAGAGGCTTGAAAGAGAAAGGGAGGAAGCTCAAAAGGAAAAAATGAGGAGGGTGCAATTGAGACAAGTCTGCCGTGTTGAATCTACTGCTGTGTAAACGATTCTCCCAATACTTCTCCTTCATAGGCAGCAGTTCTGGAGACCCACCAACAGCTAATGAGTCAAGCTCAAGCTGAGAGAGATGCCTTGTATGGCAAGATAGCAGACCTGGAAAGAGTGGTATGTAAAAGCCATTTGTGAATGATGTATGTAGAGAAGTAACATACGTATGTGTGATATGTACATATGCATGTTTTTGCTAGATTACAGCTGATCATGTTAGATGTATACGTATACTACCAGCAACCAATTGCAGAGTTTTCACGAACCATTTTATAGCCTGGTAGACTAATTGAGTCAACTCTTCCCCATGTAGTTTAGATGCACAATAATGTAGCAATTGTCTTTTTGATTTTCAGCTTCTTTAAGGTGGCAGTAGAGACATTAGTGAGTCTGAAGTGTTCCGAAAAGCTGTCCAAATGGTGAGACTTGTCAATGATCGTTATATTACAGTGCAAATATTTGAACTTATTTTCCTTTCCTTTGTTGCTACTAGGCAAAAAACCGGATTAGACATGAATCTGAGTCCCAGTTAGAGTGCAGGCTTGCTGAATTGGAAGCTGAGAAGAATAAGTTAGGTTGTACTTTGACCCCAATACCTACCAAATCTGGGATGATATATATTTCGCAAGGCCTGAGATTGTTCTTACCCTGTCTGACATTAACATTATAAAGCTGTCCACTGCAAATCTTTGTAAAGGTTCAACTCCACCACTTGCTATGTACATACCCTATAGCAATTGAAAGATTGATAAGTTGTCATTAATTGCGTGTGCAAGAGTTATATGGTAGACACCTACAACAACTCCATTAATAATCAGTAGCACTTAAAGTTACGTATCGTAGTATAATAGAGAATGTGCAGCAGATTGCCATACAATCAGGTATGCTGGCCACAAAAAAAAAATTAGACCCAAATTCTTTGACCCATACGTATATCCCAGCTCTAGTTTAGTCAGTTGATTTTGTATTGTGAGTCTGCGCCATGCACTCCACCTTCATGTCCATCTCCAGGCTACAATTCTTCCCTTAGCTTGGTAAAGTACTCCCTCTCTTTCTCCACCTCTGCACACTCATCTTGCAGCCTTTGTGAAAATACAGTGAAATACGTAGAGTGATGTGTGATTGTATTGTAATCTGCTGCACATTCTCTGCACTAGCACATCCCAGCACATCACAGTACAGGAATACCATGCCATGTAAGAATATTATGCATGTATAATGTCATGTGTCAATTAAAACCACAGAGGCTCTCTACCGAGTTCCAGTGAATACTCAGGGTCAGTGTAGTATAAAGTACATGGACTTTCCCTACATTGCTTTGGATGTGAATTGCAGTTAAAGACTGAACAGTGGAGTAGCAGTTTGTGATAAGATTGCATTTGGGAGTTTAAAAGTAGAGTAAGCCACTGATGATCGGCCACCAGGTATATTCCGACGCGCTAGCGCCGAGCGCGTAAATTACTGGAAGTGGGCGCACTTCGGGTTGAAAGTTTGGTGTTTCTCCGTGTCTTGGTTCTCGAGCTATAGCCTTCCAAAGTTGAAATTCGGACACAGCTATGATCGGACAAAAGTAAGTATTGCCGGACACCGCTCCGTGTTTCCTCCCTGAAGCAACTTTTGGTGATCTTTCTTCATTATTGGGAGGCCCCACTACCGTACTGCTGCACGCCAAGTTTTCGCCATCGTAGCTGCTTTGAGCACGGAGGGGTGTTATTGAATGTAGAGCCGTGTCACCCTCTCTATAATCGGACAGTGGATTTTGTCTTTTTTCGGTGTAAGGACGCCAAAACACTCTCCAAACGCTAGGATTTGGATATCGTTGGAAAGTACAGACACTTAGCAACGCAACGGTGCAAGCCCGATATTCATATGTCGTATGGTTCTCTTTGGAGCTATTACACCCCCCCGGATGCTACATTTTGTTACAGTGAACTAATTAATGCATGTGGCCCTGCATGTGAATGCACAAGGGATAATGGTAATTATTAATAGTCACCCACACCATGGGTTTTGGGGTATGTAGTGGCCCCACCAGTGACATGGCTGCTTCTTTTACAGTACTTACAGCATGTGATTGCTTAGCAATCCAAAGAATCTGTAGGGCTTTGAGGTTTGAGGTTTGCATGATTGTCTGCAAAGCCAAGCTGTAAATCATGCTAGAGCTTTGATGTAATTCAATTCCCATGGGAAAGGTTTACAGAGACTCCTTGGGGAAGCTGCATTCCCATGCACACAAGTTAGCAAGGCTTTTTTTTTTAAATGCCAGTATAGGCCCATGCATGCAGTAAAAAAATTATGCACTCAGAGTACTTATTATCAATACAATACAAGGTTTGGGGTGAGAAGTGTCTTACTGACCCTGAGGCCAAAATTTGCAATTGACTAGGAGATTTGTACCTGGAGGCACACGCTACAACTTCAGTATATCTCATGAAGATTTTATTATAATTAGGTATAATTAGGTATATACTTTGGATTGCTAATTTAAAACAATATTGTTACTGTAGTAATATTGCTGTGAAAATCACATAATATATATAGCTTGGGTAGTATCATGAATATATATGCATATAGTGATGAGAAATACACAATTGATTAAGAATTACTCGGCTTTTGTCAGAGTACATGCATGCTTGCAGTATTCCATTGCACTGCCTTAAATCACCTTATAATTGTAGTTCTAAGATATTGTACCAAAAATGTTCAAAAATAATCATTAAAATTTTATGGTCTGACAGCGCTAGCTGCATGTATTCTGCCACCGATTTATGCACCAGAAAGCTGGGAGTGCATGGAACTAGTGCAATATGTTTCAAAGTTTTTTGTTATTGTTTTTTTTTTTCCTGTTCTTTTTTCTGAGGAGGCTACACCCTGCATGCAGCTATAATATAGCGCTGTCAGACCATAACGATGCACACCGCATGCATATGCATGCATTAATGAAGATTCAAGACAGCAAAATCGACTCACCTGACATAGTTCTTTTCGGATAACTACCAGCAACTTGCGATACGAACCGGCGTACGCGTGTTCTGTTACCGATTTAGAACCCATGCAGGGACAGCCGCAGTTGGACTAGGATTTTCACTTCTGTCAGCTAGCTCCGGGACCGGGGTTAGCGAAACGGCGAGCTGCAGCCACTCTTCCACTGATTGCGGTGAAAAGACTGCATGTGCAGTGCTATATACTATACATTGTATGCACACAATCTCGTAAAATTCCCCCGGCGGGCGACGCCACATGTATGAACGGCGGGTGACGCGGCATGTAGGCGTTATACGTTGCTCGAGATCTATTTCGGGAACCAAATACAAATTCAAACCCTCAGAGAATTCGGTTCAAACGTAGGTATTTACCTAATAGTGTGAATTTTTAAGGAATCATGGCTGGAAAGAAGCGAAAGCTCCCTAGAGACCTGTCGGAAGCCGAGGTACTTGTCCGAACGGAAAAGTTGTCCATTTCTACAATAACCGCGGCTCGTCCATCACTGAGTGAAGTGACACTAAGTGATATCGGTGTAGCTCCATTGCGCAGCCTTAGTCCAGAGGAATTTATGGCATGGCTTGTAGCTAGGTTTGGGGTGAAGGAGTCGAAGAAGATTTGTTCTGTCGCTGCCAGTATACCGCCAACCTTAACTTCCGCACAACGCGATCGCTACATCCAGAAACATCTAGGATGGGTGTCTCTAATCGCTGGACTGGATTCTCCACTGGAACGAGGGACTGGAGCGTGGGACTGGACTGATCGACTGGAACGTGGGACTGGATTGATCGACTGGAACGTGGGACTGGCCTGATCGACTGGAACGTGGGACTGGCCTGATCGACTGGAACGTGGGACTGGATTGATGGACTGGAACGTGGGACTGGATTGAATTACTCAACAAGAAATAGAAACTAACTACTGCCATTAGCGATGCGCAGAGAAAGAGACGCTCCCCCGTAGCCCCGCCTCCCAATTTACGTAAACATTCAAAAAAAAGAAATGCCCAAAAGTGGGGTGGATTATATTGCATGACAACGGATACGCTTGAGAACATATTATAATACGCACGCCGCTCTTAGCTATGTGCCACGTGTGGAGTTGGAAGCTGAGGTCTATCAATTTTGACTTTGGACTATCGTATTAGTTTCTCATCCCCAGGCCCCGTTGAGCTCTTCGTTTTCTTTAATAGTGCGCTGTTGTGTTGGTAGACTTTATATAGTCGAGTCGAGTGAAGTATTTATTAGTTTGGGATGGCTGGAACTTCATCAAGCCCGATCCTTCTTTCCAGTGATGAGAGTCCGCGCTCTTCACCGGTCCAGTTGCTATCGCCTGTGAAAGTGGTTTAGCGGGCTGTCACTGGAATTTTGGTCCTGGAAAAAATGGTCCTAGGACCAAAATTTCCGCTGGAAAAATTGGTCCCCCCCCCCCCGGACCATTTTTTTCCGGGTAAATTGGTCCTACCCTGAAAATTTTGGTCCGCCCATCAAGTTCTAGCAGAGTTGGTCTTACGTACCTTGAAAATTTGCTTATACATGACACTGTATGCATGGCATAGTTAATATCAACCTTTAGTTTGACCATTAGGTAGTTTAATACAAAGGTATGAGACAGTGTCTCAGTCACAGGCACCGATATCCTACAAACTGATTGCAGTATAGCTACACCGGGAATTTGTCTACTGACTGTAAAGTCGATTCTGTGGCCCGTTACAGCTTGCATGCTGTATGAAATCATTGACATCTTCCTTCTCTCGAAGCAGTTCCACAGATGACGAAGCATTTTCCCTTGGTCGAAGTGGTACTGACCTGGGAGCTACAAAATGTATAGATCTAGCTATATACGCTCACGGCAAGCTTACGACAAAGCTATTGACGGTAGCCGTAGGCTATGACAACAAACAAGCCAATACAATATACTCAATCATGTAGCCATCCACCTTAGTGTAGTAGTTCACTCTATCAAGCGGAAATACAGTAGCAGACAGAATTCGCTTATGGCGCAGATCGGACCATTATTTTCACGGGGGGACCAAAATTTTCAGGAAAAAATGGTCCGCCCGGACCGGTAATTTTGGTCCCCCGGACCAATTTTTCCGCCGGACCAAAATTTCCGTGACAGTACAATGCCTCGGATGGCAGCTGTCAGGTGATAGGTATTGGTGGGTATCAGTTGGCTTAGTGAACAGATCTGTTTGAGTGGTCTCTCCATCTAGAATGACGGTAGTGTCCAGGAAGGAGACCTGTGTGGTAGACCATTCCGCAGTGAACTTGATGGTCTGATGAAAGATGTTGATCTGTTTGAGAAAGGACTCCAGCTCGTCTTGTCCACCGGTCCAGATGGCAAAAACATCATCTATGTATCTCCACCATAGAATAGGTCGAGTTGCTGTCCACGCCAACAAGGCTTCCTCCAGGTCAGCCATAAAGATGTTGGCATATGATGGTGCCATCCTTGTGCCCATGGCGGTACCCTGGGTCTGTAGGTAATGCTCTCCATTGAACGCAAAGTTGTTCAGTTCGAGGAACTGTCTAATCATCCGAACCAAATAAGTGGTGGGTGGGGCTGGTGAGGAGCGTGTCTGCAGGGCCCATTTGCAAGCTTGTATTCCCTCTTCATGTGGAATGTTAGTGTACAAGGAGCACACATCCAGCGTAACCAAGAAAGATCCCAGTGGTAGAGGTCCCAACGATGATAGCTTCCTTAAGAAGTCAGACGTGTCCTTTATGTAGGATGGCGCCTGCACGACAAGGGGGCGTAGGTAGTAGTCGACGAACTCAGAAATGCGTTCAGTTGGAGCTGCACATGACGATACGATGGGTCTACCTGGGTTTCCCTGTTTGTGGATCTTTGGCAGGTGATAAAACCGGGCAGTGCGGGGGTTGGTTGGAGTGAGGTACTTAAACGTATCCTTGCTGATGTGATCTCCTTTGAACATCTCTAGAACGAGTTCCCTGACTTGTTCCGTATGTTGAGCCGTGGGGTCCAAGTCAAGCTTCCGGTAGTATCTCGTATCTGAGAGCTGACGGTAGGCTTCAGCCATATATGCTTCCTTGCTCAGCACCACTATCGCAGATCCTTTGTCCGCAGGCTTTATGATGATGTCTGAACGGTTTCTCAGTTGGGTTAACGCTTGACGCTGAATGTGTGTGAGGTTGTCTTTTCTCCGGATGGATCTGGAAAGACCCCAGGCATCCCTCTCTACTGCTTTCAAGTAGGTTTCAATCTCTGGGATCCTATTCTTCGGGGGCGACCACTTGCTTTTCTCTACGAATCGCCTGCTGTCTCGATAGTCATTTTCAGCTTCACTGGAACCTGGGTCATAAAAGAACTCTCTAAGCCTTATTCTGCGACCGAAACTCTCCAGATCCTGCTTCAACTGAAAACGATTGATTCTCGGGGGCTTTGGGACAAACTTCAGGCCTTTGGACAATAGACTCAACTCGGATGAGGAGAGATCCTTGCCCGACAGGTTCACAACAGTTCGGGATGGTGGGTTATTGTCTCGAAGTGTGGGAGGGGCTCGTGGGCGTAGACGCCGCGTTCTCGCTGTCAGTCTAGACTTCTCGAGGTTGATCAATTTGTTTTCTTTCTCTCTTCTAACCTGTTTTCCAGACTCTTCATTTTGTTGTCAAGTATCGTGAGGGCTCTTGCTGACGCGCTGCCCGGACTGGAGTGAACCAACTCTCGTTCCAAGTGACCGATCTCATTGTGCAGCTTGTTACAGGTTTGCTTGTAGTGTTCTTTCAGTAGGCCCACGAGTTTGATCTGTGTCGCTTTGATGACCTTCTTCCATTTGGATCTTAGATGTCTCGTTGGATCAGCGCTTCTAGAGGCAACTTTATAATCAGGCCTTGTGGTGTGATGTTTCTATTAGAGGTCTTCTTTAAGAAATCTAGATGAGAGCCGTGTTTTGCTTTTTTCTCCTTCAGTGTTCTCAACTTCTTCCATGTTGACGAATGTAATAATGTATCAAGATGGGCTGGATCCCCGTGAAGAAATTTTACGGCATTCGGTGGGTGGGTCATAGTAGTCGCTTTTTATTAATCCGAAACCTGTAACAGCCGATATCTCTACCGAAGATTGTGATACTGATATGTACAATTCGTGGAGGAGTGCTAATCGCGGTTAGTGGCGGCCCACTTCAACTTGCAGGATCATTCCCTAGACGATCTAAAAGTAATGGGGATTGAAAAGATCTGGAATAATGACACCGACAGACGGAAATTGAGGGAGCGCTTTTGGATATTAGATTATAGTAGTAGCGTACTCATATGCTCTATGATTTGCGACCTAACAGTTTGTTAGCTGACTGTTTGTCAGTGCTGACGTCAGAGAACTTTACGGGACATAATAATTTTCACCCATGCTCGTTCGCTGACTGTTTCTCAGTGCTGACGTCAGAGAACTTCACACGACATTATAAATACATGCATATAATGGCACACGCACGTTTCGGAGTAAGCTGCACATGTGCACATATGCTGTATTGTGTGTGTGTGTGGGGGGGGGTCTCTATTTTCCTGACAAGGAAGAATTTTTCTGACAGATGACTGTAAGTACTATATGCACACATTGTGTGTACATGTATGTGTAATGTATTGTGTGTATGTGTAGTGTATTGTGTGTGTGCCATGTGTGCTGGTGGGGGGGGGTCTCTATTTTCCTGACAAGCCTGAAATTTCCTGACAGATGACTGCTACAGTACATATGCATAATATTATGTGTATAATAGTGTGCATGTGTGTGGGGGGGGGGGGTCTATTTTCCTGACAACTGTACATTTTCCTGACACAACTGCATACCATGACCATATATGTATAAATTTAGTGGGGGTGCATTTTTGAATGGCTTCCTGGCACAACTGGATACATCATGTATGGCTACATGTGTGCATGTAGCAGTAATATTTAATATATTGCAGGGGGGCTAACAACAAAGATTGTTCTCACAAGCCTAAACATCAACACTAAACATCAACAAAATGCATACAAGATTATAACAGTCACAAAATTAATGTATAAACACACACATAAAATAATAGCTATACTTTCTGCATGTCGTACTATTTTTTTACCTTTGGCAGAATAGGTTTTTTGCCATGCAGATAACACTTTGCAGTATAACTGTTCCGCCTCCTAATCATCCTATGTAAATAAAACAGGTGGTGTGTCTTAGTCATTGCACATACGTTATGTTTAAATCGTGCAAGCCAAACAAAAGTCTGTTCCCCAGCTTGTGTGTTGAAGTTCGGATGTCTGTCTTTTAGTGATTGTGGAGAGTAATCAATCTGGCACTGCTGAATGTGGTTTCTAAGGTGAAATGAATCAATTACTTTATTAATGTGAAGCCACATACGATCGAATGGCGGTGCTAAGGGAAGGGGTGTGCGGGAAATAATAAGACGGCAAATGTTGCAAATGTTGTCATATGCTAGATACATAGCACTGGGCTTGAGTGTCGAATCAGATTGAAGGACAGCCATCAGCCATGTCAATAGGATAAAAAAAACTTGGGTTGGAGATTCAGATCTGTAAACAACAACAGCAGCACTAATGACATGTGAACAAATTTAAAGTTAAGGTATAGTACTATTTACTTGAAAAGAGGTTGCCAAGCCTCTATATGACCACCAGCACGTACGATGAACTGGTGACCTCTTGACCAACGACGAAGCCGTTTGCTTCCACCAGTATTCTTGGTGCATGTAGGATTATCAGCAGGTGAGTTCACATCAGGGAGAAGTTCTGGGTGTTGGCTGAGAAGCTGTGCTGTACCTGCATGCAATTTGTAAAATGTATATAGTCTAATAATATTATATGTAGCAATACACAATGGGTATATACACCTAATTAGCTATGTCTGTTATCCGCAAACCTTGTGATATAGCAGCTGACTGTCCTACACTAGTAGCAGTAGCATCAAGGACCGCTTGAATCTGATCATCGTTTTCCTTGCTTATGTCTTCTGGGATGGGTTGGGCAACATCTGCAGGGCAAGTGAAGATACATGTATATAACCACAAAAAGTTATAACTGAGATATTTAATTACCTTTAAGTACTCCACAATGCTTAAGAAAATCCCGTACGCCAGTGGGTATTGGTGGAGACTGCTGTTGCAGTAGGTGGCAATGCTGCATGCAGAATGCCTGGCCAGGCAATGGTTGGTTTGTACATACATCTGGCAATGAAAGGCCTGGAATCTCCTTCACTTGATACTATTATGGTATACAGCAAAACAATCACTATTAATTTTATGATGTGCATGAAACGTTGGGATAATAGCTATACCTTCACTTTGTGCATGCAGTGTGGGAAAGAAAGTTTCCAGATACCATCTGTTACCCACAGTGAGCCACATCCTACAATGGATAGGAATAAAATGCAGGCTATCCTCAGCGTCCATATATAATGGTATATATTACTGCAAGAATGTTTAGTTAAGCAACCAATGGAGTGGTTAGCCCAGTTGCTTGTAGTTAACACATTATACAAAAATGATTTATCGTGCCCTGACTATACTCTGTAATGTGGCTTCCACTCTACAGTTGACAATTCTTCGTCTATATCATGCATACCTCGGTCACGGCATTCTTGCGTACAATTCTCTGGTGGGTGACAATAGAATGTTTGGGCTCTCATGCTTTCTATGTGCTGCATGAATGCTTCTCTGTCTGAATCTTCTTTGTAAGCAAAGTCTTGCAGTTTAAGGGCTGGATTCTCTTTAATGATGAGTCGGATCTCGCTCTCAATTTCACCATTGTAAAAAGCCTCAGCAGCCAGATGAGGTGTGAGCTCTGTAACAGATTTGCATAATCCACATTAAAATTTATCCCATGGACTACACAGTGATGACCCGCCATGCCGGCATACTGGTAAAAACCAAAACAGACATGACTATAATTCCTGTTTAACACTATGACTTATGGAATGTACACTATTCCTTGACTCTGATCATGTGCCGTCTATGTTCATTGTCACCTAATAACCTTTGTAATTAGCAGTTACGTTGCAATTTGACCCAGACTTTCATTACAGTAGCACACTGGGTGTTTATGGAGCTGTTTTACGGTCTAGTTTATTTTGTAAAGCCGTCCACTACAACACAATATGAAACTGAACCTACTAAAATACAACAAAAGTTCAAGTCATTGATACTGCAAAGCCCTGTTGCAATGTATCCCAAACTTTCATTTAACACAGTGTATTTGGTAGCTAGCTATATTACTATCAACAGTAACTGTTGCACTAACAGGCTGGACAGAAATATGCATGACATAATATATCGTACAGATAGCATGGCATGAGAGTACTAATGCTGAAGTTTATCAAACGTAGAATGAAAAGCATGCATGAACACAAATCATAGATAATATATACTTACGGAAATATATATTATCTATGCACAAATAAACATAAACTGAATATCATACCATTTTCCTTGGAAAGGGAAAAAGTGTCATTGATGCTCTCGGCGAAGCCTTGAAAAGAGACCCAGGCATGATTCCTGCAATTGAGTGCATGGAGGCATTCAATGCAAAGATATACTGTCCAATCCCCAACCACCTTTATATTATAAGAGACCTTGCAATGGTTCACCTTGGCCAACCTCCTCTGACCTGTACATGTATGTGTCAGGAAACTATAGAGACCACCCCCTACTCTCTCCCATACACACGCAATACAGTGCACACATACATCTTCTGTCAGGAAAATGCTTCCTTGTCAGGAAAATAGAGACCCCCCCCACACCACACACACACACACACACACACAATACACTACACATACACACAATGTGTGCATAATATAACTTAGTCATCTGTCAGGAAAATGCTTCCTTGTCAGGAAAATAGAGACCCCCCCCCCCCCCCCCCCCCCACACACCACACACACACATACAATACACTACACATACACACCATGTGTGCATAATATACATCTGTCAGGAAAATGCTTCCTTGTCAGGAAAATAGAGTGTCAGGAAAATGGTTCCTTGTCAGGAAAATAGATAGCCCCCCCCCCCCCCCCACACACACACAGTCACACACAATACACTACACCTACACAGTCATACACATAATGTGTGCATTTAGTACTACAGCCATCTGTCAGAAAATGCTTTCTTGTCAATTCGTGTTCACCAGTGTACTGTTCATGGTGGTGGAGCTGGGAATAGCACCATTTTTCTGTTAATCGGAGGAGGAGTAGTTATGTCATGGGGCATCAGCTATTCTTCTGTTGATCGGTTGGTCACTAATCCCAGGGTAATAGCAGTCGTCACTCCTTCGTGGCTCCAAACTTATAGAGGTAGCTAGATATACGACGAACTTTCAATGACATCAGACCTGATCAGCACAAATGATGCTGTAACTCCATGCACACGCGCGCATGTATGGATTTACTGACGTCAGTACTGACGTCCAGATACCTTGCAGGATCAGTGGTCGCAAATCAATGGTTATATCGAGCGTACTAGCCAATCAAATCGCTAGAAATGAGGTCAATAATGTAGGTTAAAGCACGCGCGTGCACGTGCACGAACGCGTGCCTAGCAACCTCGGTGGCGTAGCAACGCGTATAAAATCGTTCAGCCGTTGCCATGCTCACAGTCGCTTCAATATTCAGCATGGAGAGGAGTACGCTAATGCGAGTGGAGGTAGTGGACGGCACAGAAGAGCTCGAATTGACTAAACGGCGTTTGCGTTGTGCTAAAGAGTGAATTTACATCGCTGAAGCTGTTGCCTTGCGCCAGTCAAGGCCAACGCGTTCGGCCCGCAGCGTTGGCAGCGACTCCAGGGACGTTCCAAGAGCGCTACAAAACCCAGAGACTCTTTAATCAGCACCTTCACTCGAGTGGCTCACCCTCTGAACACGCATCTTGCAAGACATGTACAGCTATCGCCGAACTAGCTCTCAAGACTGCTACCTTCGAACACTGTAGCCTTGCGTAGCCAGCCCATATCATGCAAGGCTCCTAATGAACACTGTAGCAGTATTATTACTATTTCTGTGTACATGCATTGCTTGTTGTAGTGTTGTATTGCTAATTTTTTTACAAAATACAGGAGCGAACTATAATCTAAGTCAGTTAGTGCACCCAAATACTCGGGCTCAACCTCCATTATTGACCTCGGAAAGTAATTTTCCCTCGGAAGGTCTCGGGCAAAGCCCTCGACCTTCCTCGGGGAAAATTACTTTCCTCGGTCAATAAGTATAGGATAGACCACGTCACAGCGGAGGATATGCGCCTATATATCCTCCGCGGATGCGGTTTTACCCGAGGCGCAGCCGAGGGATAAAACCGTATCCAAGGAGGATATTTTGGGCGCATATCCTCCGCTGGGGCGTGGTCTATCTGACTTATCCCACTACTGCGCATGTGCGTAACTATCGTGAAGTAGCCGGAGGTTATGTTACTAATACGTAACTAAGGCAGTACAGAACTGTAGGATATGCGCCTATCCTCCTGCTCTCATCCAATAAAATGTATTAGAGATGATGTAATGTGGGATAAGTATAGGATAGACTACACCAAAGAGTGGGTTATGCGCCTATGTAACCCACGAGTTTGTGGTTATCCCGAGGCGAAGCCGAGGGATAAATGTAAACAAGTGGGTTATAGCGCATAACACACAGGGCCGGCGCAAGCGGTAGGGCCGGTAGGGCTTTGGCCCTACCACTTTTTCGGCAGACGCGTAAAAAAAAGTAGCCCCGCCCTATCAGATTTGATACGCGAGGCTAGCTACACGTGTAGCGAATCATCGTTCATCATGGCCAGCTGCTCACGATTTACTAATCCATTGCCAGAGCTCCCCTGTTCCCCCCACCAGCCCTCGGATTTTACTTTTCCGAAGCGTTCTTTCGGCAAGACGGCGATCGTATGGAGGTCTTTCCAGCCCTCGTGGTTTAAACAATGGCCGTTTTTACACTATGACGAGGCAAACGATGTCGCTTACTGTCACACCTGCGCTACCGGCTTCAAGCAGGGAAAGATGAGGGCCTCTAACGCTGATCCAGCATTTGTAAGTGTATGTAAATAATTCTAGACTGGAGAAATATCCATGCTACTCTACAATAATGAGCAATTAATAATTAATAAGCCTTAATATAGAGCACCTATGGTCTACGATATAGGTGTCGAAGGGATTCTGCAATTGGAAGAATGCAACAACCCTCATACAAAAACATCAGCAGAGTTCCTGCCACCGCGAGGCTGTAGAAGTTGTGATTACGCTGCCAGCAACAACCAAGGATGTTGGTGAACAGCTTGTGCAGCAGCATGCCAAAGAAAAGGAATGTAATCGGAAAATGTTGCTGAAGATTTTGTCTAGTATTAGATATCTGGCTCGACAAGGATTGGCCCTCCGAGGTGACGGAGATGAAGATGATGGAAACTTTCTCCAGCTTCTGAAGTTGAAGGGAGAAGATGATCCAGCAATGCTTGAGTGGCTGAAACGAAAAGTCAACAAGTATACCTCACATGAGATTCAAAACGACATCATTAAGGTGATGGCCATGCATGTGCTCAGGAATGTTGCAATCTGTTTGCAGCAATCTCCATTCCTTACGTTAATGATGGATGAAACCACAGATATTTCCAACAATGAGCAGACAACTGTCGTTGTTCGATGGGTATCTGAGCACCTTGAAGTTCATGAGGAATTCCTTGGGTTATACCATGTGCCCTCCATCGATGCTGTCACACTGACTGCAGTTGCCAAGGATACTCTGGTTAGGATGAATCTATCCATGTCTAAGCTACGTGGGCAGTGTTATAATGGGGCCAGCACAATGAGAGGAGCCAGGTCTGGTGTAGCTAAGAGAATCCTTGATGAGGAGCCAAGGGCAGTTTACACCCACTGCTACGGGCACTCAATTAATCTTGCAGCCAGTGATGCAGTCAAGCAGACAAAGCTTATGAGGGATGCACTAGACACGACCCATGAGATTACCAAGTTGATCAAATATTCCCCTCGACGTGAAGCAGTCTTTCGAGAGTTGAAACAAGGGAACGAGATGTCTACTGGAAGCCACTCACCAGGAATACGAGTGCTATGCCCTACAAGATGGACTGTTCGAGCTGATTCACTAGCCAGCATTGTAAACAACTACGACCTGCTACAGAGGACCTGGGAGGAAGCTCTTGAAATAGCAAGAGATACTGAGACGAAGGCTAGGATAAATGGGGTGGCCGCCCAGATGAAAGCCTTTGATTTTCTGTTTGGCACCATTCTTGGTGAGATGCTACTGCGCCACACAGATAACCTGAGCCAAACACTACAGAAGAAAACTATCTCAGCTGCTGAAGGTCAACAGGTGGGGAGAATGGTCGTTGACACCCTTTGTTCCCTCCGAACCGAGGAATCATACAACTTATTCTGGGAAAAAGCGGCTACAGTTGCAAAGACTGTTGATGTTGGAGAGCCACAGGTACCACGCCAACGCAAGATGCCAAAGCGCTATGATGATGGCTTGGCAACTGGCACTTTTCATGATTCTCCAAAGCTGTATTATCGCCAGCTATACTATGAGGCAATCGACAACATCATCAATGGTTTGAAGAATCGCTTTGAACAGCCTGGGTATAAGGTGTACTGCAACTTAGAGCAGCTTTTGACAAAGGCATGCCAGGGAAAAGACTTTGAAGAGGAGTTTCAATTCATTTGCTCCTTTTATAAGGATGATTTTCTGCCAGAACTTCTCCGTGCCCAGCTAATCACCTTAGGTGTCGACTTTGAACGTGCTTACAAGGAAGCACACGGCGCTCAGCATTCAACAACCGAAATTACCATCTTTGATGTTAGAGATTACTTCCAGTCTTTGTCTGTTGGGCAGCGAGACCTTCTTCATCAAGCTTGCAGAGTTCTACAACTAGTACTAGTGATGCCAGCTACTAATGCAACTTCCGAACGTTCATTCAGTGCACTTCGTAGGGTTAAAGGTTATCTAAGAAGCACAATGACTCAGCAGAGGTTAAACAATCTGATGGTGTTGCACGTTCATAAGGAGCGTACAGACTCTCTAAATGCAGTCGCTATTGCTAATGAACTTGTTGGAGACTCAGAGCATAGACTAAGAATGTTTGGCAAATTTCAGTGATATAGCTAACTGTCCTACAGTGTGTATATTGCTTTCAAAGTAGCTAGCTAGTTTTTAAGTTTTTGTATTGTACTCCTCCTATATCATACATGTACTATTGAGTAGTTTTCAACAAAAGAACGTTGACTGAGTCTGGTTCTAGTTTTGGGCCCAGAATGGCTGAGAAGTGGTCTCAGAACATAGAATTTTACAAAAATTTCCTGGGGGGGCATGCCCCCAGACCCCCCTAGCATCTGCGTGCTTACGCACGGTTTTAGTTCAGCTGGGCCAATGCTTGGCCCTACCACTCACTTCTACCTTGCTCCGGGCCTGACACACGAGTGGGTGTGGTCTATCTGACTTATACCACGTTGCGCATGCGTACAATCTTCGCTGCGTAGCAACGTAGCGAACTGATAAAAGTGTGGGTTATGAAACTATGTAACCCATACTTATTAGCCAATCATTTTTATTGTAGATGATGTAATGTGGTATAATGTCGGTTAGAGCCCTCGTCGGGGTGCACTAACTATTACTTAGAACTCAGAACGTTTACGCCGGAGGGCCTTAACCTTGACGACTAATGCCAGAGACGCTATGTTTTGCTTTTTTTTGAATTATGTTTTAGTTTGTACCTGAAGAAGGTCTAGATTAGACCGAAACGTCGTACTGTGTACTATTATTGATGTTAATTGTTGACTTGGTAATGATGAAGATTGATCCGGAGAACCGCGATTAGCACTCCTCCACGAATTGTACATATCAGTGTTTATCTGTTAGTTAGTCTTGAGTTTTTGTCTTTAAGCAACGTTTCTTGACTGTATTAGAATCTGTTTGCTAGTAGCTTTTGAGAGATTATTTAGGCTATGATTCACAACTGTATTAGTGTCTGTTAGTTTAAAAGTTTATGGTTTAGGCCATGTTTCTCGATTGTATTAGTAGTTTGCAGTAAGGCGCAGAAGATGGTAGTGTGCTGTAGCTCGCAGTAGGATCCCGTAGGGTGCCGTAGGGGGCTGTAGAGTGTAAAAGGTTACAGTATGTTACAATAGGTCGCAGTATATAGGGTTAAATCATCACTAAATCCGACAGTAACATCTAAAAAAATATAGTGATAGTGAAAGCGGTTTCTATTCTCCACATTCCAGCTATTTTTTATTCAACATGGTAAGGTTTGCCATTTTCATATGGTCAAGACCTCGAATATGACAGAGGATGGGTATACGCGGTCTCAGGACACGTGTTTACACTGGAGTGTAGGTACAGAAGAGTTCGTGTAATTATGCAGCCGTCAGTCATGCCCATCAATGATGCCCACAGCGGCAATTATACACAATGCAAACTCTCCAAGAAATGATAAGCTTTCTAAGAGAGTATCGAAATTCCGGGGGGAAAAACGGGACCCAGCTGGCGATTGAACCCAGGGCCTTCTGAGTACTAATCACATGCTCTTACCACTGAACTACTGGAGCCCCTTAGCAGAGGAGCGGTAGGCAAGTTTCATATAGTCACTAAACCTGCTAGTAGCACTTACCAGCAGGACCCAGCAATTCCAACGGTAATTACTCTCTCATTAGGCCTCTCCCCTCATCTCCTAAACACAATAAATGTGCTACACCTTTCTCACTTTATAGAACCAGCTGCTCCACCAGGCCAAGCAAGTCTAGAGCCCAAGGCTTCTATTTTTTTTTAAATGTAGCACAGGGTATGTCTCTGCTACAGTCTTCTAGTTCACTAGGCTGTAGTAGAACACTTGATGCTACACTTTTTACTATATCTTTCCAATCAAAAAACATTGCCTTCTCTAATCTCTTCCTCACTGCATCATTTTTTAATCACCCACTTTTTGTTTTCACAGTCCAGCCCAATTTCATTCATACTAAACAACAGTATCATTGAAATTAAAAACAATTGACATGTGTGCACCTGATAGTGACCAAAGTGTTTTCTATTCCCCACATAACCTCTTCAACACGGTACGGTTCACGATTTTTAATACAGTTAAGAACTCGAATACAACAGAGGGCAGACATACAAAGTCTCAAGAGACGAGGTTCATACTGCAGTGTATGTAGAGAAGTGTTTGTGTTATCAATCCGGCAATTGGTCACAAACACAGTTTGAATGCGACAAAACAAGCTGTGCAAGTGATGGATGGAGTCCAAAAGTATATCTTCAGTTCAATCCCTCACAGACTCAGCTAATTCATTTTTCTTGGACTCCATCCACCACTTGCACAGCTTGTTTTGTCTTATGTGATCAACAGTTTTCTTCCTTGACACAGTCACCCATCTGGGTCATCTTCTTCCTTACAATCTGAGTGATGCTCCAGATGTTTATCATGGGCTATAATTATGACATGGATAAGAAGGATCTTTTCCTAAAGTTGGGCCCACTATACTGGCATGCACATTTATATCTGATTTACTGTCTTTGTCTTTATGGTCGGCTCTTTGGCTACTATCCTGTTCTGCTCTTTACCACATTCCAAAACTTAATAGCCTGTATGATGTCGTGTATCATCGGTCTATTGTGTGCAGCTGTGAAATGTCATATGCTTGTGTATTTCAATCTTCTGTAAATCTGCCTCCTCCTGTTTTTCATTTAGTGGCTACAACTCTTTGTATAGTTCCTGTCGCTTTGAGTGTTACAATACTCATGTACCATATGTGTGCTTCGCTGCTGTGCATGGTCACCTTGAAGATTTTAAAGGTATAATTGGAATGTGACTGAGTTTTGTTTTGTGTAGTATTGTTCTCATTTCTATTTACTTACACTTACTTTACTACACCTGTATTGGCGTGTGTTGTATATATTATACTCATGTCGCTGCCGTAGCGCTTGCACTGTTGTCCATGCACCCAAATCAAAGTTATACCTGTCCCGATTAATTAAGAACACTCATTAGGCTGCGCAAGTGGTGCAAGTTCAAACTATCACAGTTAAAATCGACATTACAATCTCCCGCAATGAGAAAGTGGTCATAATTGTGATGATTATGTTTCTTATCTCTATAGACTCAGAGTACATTAGCAGTTCTTCATTACCATTACTGATCCAGCCAGGAGATACTGAGAAGGAATACTTATTTGAAATCAAAAAGGTATGCCACTGAAGTCAACATTACATTTTATTTTACTTGCTCATTTGTTGTACATATGATCCGTCATCTCCGATGCTCTATGTTGTTGAAAGTGCTGCCTGTGGGACACACGTCATGTACATACATGTATCATGGAGTAAGGAAGTATAGTAATTCATATAAAGGGAAGGCTCGGGGAGAAAATTGCCGCTACATGCAAAATCTTAATATATGTTCAAAATACTGCTCTAGATGTAATCATAAGCCATGCAGTCATTTCTTTAGGCCTAGTTTTTATCAGCAGTGGGACTGGTAGCATTGCTAAGAGACCATTGCTGGAGTACCACATTGGCAAGTTGCTATCTATCTTATTTCTTCGCAGAATAATGGCTGATGAGATTACAATGATTCAGGCACAAAGAAACAGCGTTTTCACTGGGGTATTCCACTTGTACCGTAATGTTTCTAAGATTTCATCAGCAGTGATTCACTATCACCCTCAAGTGGACACTTGCCATTTCATGTCATTTTAAGATGAGGATTGCACACATGCAAACTGCCTCCACCACAGTTTTGTATATAAGGAAACAAAGATCATTCTGCCTACTCACATCTTCTAGTGTACGTATGTCTCTATAAGTCAGTTATGCAAACTGTACCTTAGATTGCAAACTGTCCATATTCCTTGGCACACAAAGTCCAAAACAACCATAGGCGCTGGTGTCACAGGGAAAGGAGATTCCCCAGTCAGTCATCTCTAAGTACCCCATATTGGTCTTAGTATGATGAGTCATACTGGAGGGGGTGCACACTTTTTTACCCCTGTGACTCTAGACTAGGTCAATGCAGGGCATTTTAGGGTGAGCAAGTGCAAGTGTATGTGCTCAAATGACAGTTTGAGGAGTCTGTCTTCCAACTACCCTCTCTCTGCTTTGAAGTCTCATGAGATTGTCTCTCCCAGTATCTGTGTAGGTTATATGATGAGGGGATGTAGCTGCATGATTTATACACTGAGTGCCAGATGCACACGTATTCCTGATAGGTATTTGTTGATTTGTGGTTCAAAGGTTATGCATGCTATTGAGGGAGGGTATATATACAACACAACACAGTCTACATACTCTAAATCACCTCTCTGATGCTGATGTGAAGACAATGCAATGTGGTGTTTGTCACTATCTCCCATTTGTACGTATATCGCTGTGTAGCTGAGGTTGTGCTTATTTCACTACACCCTTTTCAATGGGCTTGCTGGTAAAGATACTTTAATTATTTCTTTAGTTGAGGAAAGAGGAAGAAAAGCTGTTGGGTGAATGTGAGGCAAGATGGCTCCAGCAGAAAGAGGAGGAAGCTATGCTGAAGATGAATACCACATAAAGTATTTACTGTGAGTAGGCTACTTGATGTTAGTAGACTGTGTCCACCATCACTGCGTAGCTGAAGTTTTGCTCATTTCACTGCACCCTTTTCCATGGACTTGCTGGTAAAGATACTATGTTGCACCGAGTGTTTAAATCATTCCTTTAGCCGAGGAAAGAGAAAGAGAAGGACAACATGTTGGGTAAACCTGAAGCAAAACAGCTCGTACAGGAAGAGGATGAAGCTATGCTGAAGGCAAATCCAGATGAAAACCACAGAATACAAGATTTTACTTACCTCTTCCAAGGATTATTAATTAACAGTACCTTTCACAGCACCCACTTGTAGGATGCAACGTTCACTAACAGCAAGTGTTAGTGGAAGCTCAAGTATACAAATGAACTGAATTTTTCTGATCAGTATGTTCTCAGAAATAGGCTGGATGTTTTGCAGATAGAATTACAAGTTGGTGAACTATCAGAAAAGATGGATCGAGTGAGAAAGAGCAAATCAAAAATCTTCATTCCTGAACTTCCATTAAAATGGCAGGGCTCATACGTGATGAGTAGTTGCATCCGATGAAGGGTTAGCTGCTGTATTTACACAGTGTGCTTGAGCCCTGCCCTTAAGTTACGGGATACTGGTGCGGTTTTATCTTAATCAGTAGTGAATCAACAGTGAATAAAAAGCTGGTAAGTAGAGCCTGGGAACGAGGCTATATGTTTGCAACTATAGGTCCTAGAGCCACGAACATTTATTCATGGATACTGGTTGTGTACTCAGTACAAAAAGCTTGCCTGTGAGCCCCTCCCTTGTTTAGACAGCGCTAATGGAAGTTTCGGCTGTTCACAATAATTTTTCTCGCCAAATTCGCTGAAGCCACTGCCATATATACATACATACATACGCACCTTCTGCACATGTTTAGTCTATAGCCCAGGATAATGTATGCAGATCACTACAAATTAACAACCATACGGCTGCAAATGCCGAAACGCATGGGAGCTGCAAATGCGAAAATTAATGTGAATTTAGTTAATGCAAGTCTTAGATTGTTCTCTGGAGTTATATATAGCAGTTTCCTGGTGTTCCTGATGTTCCTTCTGTTCCTTGCTGTTCCCTGGTGTTCCTGCTGTTCCCTGTTGTTCCTGAAAGTGTACGAACAAGGGTCGATGTATACATGTAACACTTGATGTTTTTGTTTGATGACCTTTTCCATTTAGCATCACACCTGAAGGTTGGCTGCAAGTGTTTATCTTGAATGCATTACACCGAACAGAGGTGCAGGTATACTCATACCAGTGTCTACAGTATGTGATGTCCTCATTTGTAGCCGTGCATAATAACAATTATTATGGTAATGTGCACAGCAATGCTGGTTAGCTATATGGCAGTAATTCTCCATGGAGCTGGTTGAGTAGCTTTGTGCCCAGGCTCTTGCAAGGGAGGAGTTTACTTTCCACCCCACAAGAGGCTATGTCATTCAGTCTATTTCCAAGCTCTAAATCACGCAGTTATTTTGTGCTGTAAGGGTTGCTGTGCATATGCTTAAAGGGTGAAGATGGTCGATGTCCGGGCTTGTCATATATAGGGAAGAGGACTAGGGGATGGATTCCTATTGTGCCAAGCCCAATAAACACAAGAACTAGGGCTAGACTGAAACATGCGTAGCTAGTTATTTTCTGTTGTACTTTGCATTATCCTTGGCTCTCTGGTGTGTTGTGCTCTTGGGCTAGTCTCATAGGCCAAAAGTGGCCCGCTGCCCTTATTAGCGAGACATTAAAAGTTTATCTATCTATCTATATGCAACCAAAAACAATAAGGCACGCTAATAGCTCCTCATGTACAGCTTATTTACAGCCACATGTATAAGATAACATGGGGTAATTCCGGTCAAACTTTAGCATTTGGAAAAGGCAAGGGCATCGCTCCGCCACGATTTCAAACTAAATTCTAGAAGCACTCAGTTTTAGACCAATTACATCGCTAGAACTATCCATTTAATTGTGCCTAGGTCTCCGCCCAGAGGAGGTTGGAAGCGATCACGTGTACGCCAATAAACGCATAATGTCACGTAGCTAATAGCGTTCCATTGAGAAGAATACAGAAGGTATGTAGGCATGAGGAAATTATGCTCAAAACTTACTCCATTATGCTTCTCTTCAATGCTTGCAAACCTAACTAAATTTTTCTTTCAAAGTAATCCCATTATGCTCCATTATGCTCAGCTGCATGACTGACATGGACATCACAAACAAGACCAAAAACAGTTAGAATATGCACCAATGCAAATATGGCCAAAGCCATATTATCATTGCTGGTAGTACTACAACATAATAAATGTTTCAATATAATCATGCAGACAAATATTCTGCTGGCTTCCAAAAAAAAAACATTTTGTACATGCAAAGGATGGCTGCACAAGGAAGACTAAGACCGTATACATTATTTTGGCCTATTATTCCGGAATTATGCTTGACTCTTACGTGAACCTATTATGTTTCCGGCATAATTTCCTCATGCCTAAAGGTATGTAGAGGTTTACGGTATCTGGCTTACAAAACGTTTTGTCATAGATAATAGAGCTCTATTATCAATGGTTTTGTAGTTCTACAACCTTCGAGGGGACAGGTGGGGACGCCCCCTCAAAAACTCTGGCTTGCAAGTATGGAGCTGTGCTGCAGAAGATTGCATGGGCTTGAATGCATCGAATTCTCAGTGAGGTTACAAAAATTTCGTAAAGCTATGCAGGAGCGCATCCCGCTACCATATCATAGCTCAGGAGCGCATCGAGCCGACGAACTACCATATCACCGGCGAACTACCTATGATATGGTAGCGGTTTAGTTAGGCTATATTATCGGTTTTACCACTCAGATTCAGACTAATTCACTTTGAAAACTACTAAACTTACACAAGATCACTCAAGCAGCAGCTATCATTGCTCCTCTCTGCCCGAGACGTTTTCTATACATCATCAGCCGTCATAGCTCGGTCATAGCATAGATAATAGAGCACGTAACGTGCTCTATTATCTACGGTCATAGCTAATTGCATTCTACTATTAGCGCACGTGATCGCCTGCAACCTCCTCTGGTCTCCGCCTACGAAAAATCAATTCTCCGGGTATTTCCGGTCAAAGCTAAAACGCGTGTTTGCAGTGCGAGAAGATGTTTTGCGTCAGTTTGGCCTAGTGATTATAGTATTACATCACTAAGCGGTGTGAATATCCGGATACTACAACCGTTTAGTGATGCAACCAATCACATCGCCAGTCCAGATCTGGGACTGCTGACGTAATGCTGCCCCAACTTTGAATATGCGGGGAGCCAGGCCCACCTTCCGAACGTGGGGCTGAGCGACGGGCTGGGCCCGTGAAACTATTTACTTACATGCAAACTCCAGTGTTCAAAATATATAGTGGTATTTTTTTGTCTCACCTGAGTGGTCGTCTTGTAGTGTATTGTATGGTACTGCAAACTGTTTTGCTGCACTTCTGAGGCTCATCCCTTCTTGTACTGCCTTGAGGGCTGCCGGAATGGCCTAAGGGCGATTAGTTTAAGCTTTGTAGGCATGATGGAGGCTGATCATTTCCCGCCAAAGCGCTCCGTTTTTTTTTGGTCATGCACAAATTTTTGTTAATTAAACTTCCGTGACATCCCACCCGACACTTCAAATGCAGACTCGCCCCGTGGGGTACAGGAAGGGAAACATCAGCCCCCTACCAGCAGTGTAAGCCTACAATATTTGCTGATATGCCTAAAGGTTCCGAAGTAGTTTAATAGCGATTGTACTTTTGCTACATAGACGCTCGTGAGTAAAGTTGTGTGCTGCCGAGGTGGGTGGAGCTCAGCCAACTGCAGAGTAGGGCTGAGCCTATCATGCTCAAGAAATACCCTATTATGCTATGCTGCACTGCTCCAAAAATATTCCTACTAGTTATAATAAAGATCATTGAGGGGGCGAGCCGGAGCGAGGTATAGTGATTATGATATGCTTGGTGGTTGTATAGTTGTCGATTTAATCATTAACAGCAGCGCTTGAATATTAAATTTAAATGACACAAGTAAGGCCAGGAAGGCCCATAGGATCATGGACATGATATATCAGTTAAGGGACAGACGGTCAGCTCTGGTACAATAACTCTGGTTAAAAAAATTGGCTAACAAACAAATAAGGATGGGGTCCCGAGACGACATGATGAGTGAGAACCTATCTAAAGAATCCATTGAATGGGAAGAGGGATTCAAGATAGAACAGCGCTATCATATTAGTGGTTGTACAGGAAAAACAATTCAGAGTAGGTTCAAAAATCGTTGAAGTTTGTGTGTTGGCAGAGATAGGTTGATACAACAGTTATTGAAAGACTTGGCATTACTCAGGAAAGGAGCTTCACCATTGCCATTCTCACTCAGAGCCTTTTTCTTTGTAACCTCCAATAAAGGAAAGTACAGGTACCCTGGAACGGGATTGAAACTTTTACGGGTCCACAAGCAGGGAGTTTCTGTGAGACTTCGAATTATTCAGAAAGTCGACAAAATATAGCAGCGTCAGAGTCACTAAGCTATTCCACTCCAAATATGAGGTTGAAGAAGCGGTCAGGGTTGCAGGCTAGATCCAGAAGGGCCTCCTTAACAGAGGGAGGGGCTTCCTTGAGCAGAGCAGCTCAACATTCCTGTAGGGCGGGGCAGAAGGCAACGAATTGGAGGGAATCCTCCAGAGGAACCTCACATAGTTTACACGAAGGATCGTTGGGGGAGCACCCGTTCCGCCTCTGCCTGAAGCGACTTGCATCCGCCTTTAGACCATCACAACCAGTGAGGAGACGTATGCGGAAATTACTATTGCGGGTCTTCTTGGTATTCGTAAGGGTGAGGGCCCAATGGGGGGCAGGCTTCCCAAGAGGGAGGTTGCACGAACCAATCGGAAGGAGTGGACAATCCACGCTGAGCGACAAATTTGAATGAAATTGGGAAGTCGCTTGGTAGCAAGCTTCCAACTGTCATGTGTCCGCTGATTGGTATACACCGGGATGCAACCAGAAGTCGGGTTACAGCTGACCCGGTGTTCCAGAAGCCTCCGGGGTACGGCAGGAGAGGCTGCGAGAACCAAGGAGATTACACAGAGCAGATAACGGGCATCTAGTAGGCAATCCTTGGACTGTGCAGAGAATCTTTGAGTGGACTTTCTCCAAAGTAAAGTAGCTCAGTTTTGGTGATAGACCATAGCTCTGACCCAGATAGGGTGAGGGAGCCACGCGTCAAGCGCCCCTCCTGTGCCATTGGCGAGTCGTTTAATCATCTACGCCCCACCTGCAACCTTCTCTCCCTCTCCTCTGCAGTTTTCAACCTTCTTTTTTCCCTGTAACGCAACCGATGCCGTTCTAAAGCAAGCTGTCTTCATCTCCGCAAGCCGAAAGTACGAAAGCGTGGTCGGCCGCTCGAACCATGCACACGTACAAACGTACAAACGCACAGAAATTGGCATTCGGTTCACTAGGATTGGGGCTCGCTCCGGCTCGCCCCAATTATGCTCAACAAATGTCCCTATTGTACTCAAATTATGCTCATTGTGACCCTCGTAGCGAAACCTACCATAAACTCCAAGTATGCGTGGGTGGATAATCGGTGGTGCATATTTTCATAATTTCTAGCATGTTCACTGCTATTGGACCACTCCCCTACAAGGTCTGACAGTAAGAGATTGGTAGCTTGCTAAGTTTCCGCTACACATTAATTAAGTGACCTAATTTCTCCCAAGAATCTACCTATTATGCTTGCATTATGCTCAGTGCTTCTGCATACCTATTATGCTCATTTTAATGCTGGCATAATCGGCTCACCCTTACTGCAGAGGGAAAAAGCTGCTGATTCTGCGAAGTGCACGAAGTAATGTGGATACAACTGCACTTTCAGTACAAGTAGTACTTACTCTCACTGCCACATAAGCGGGACTTCCAAAGAATCTATGTTCTGTATTTGGTAGTGGCTACCGTGCGAGACTGACTGGAATTACCCCGTGACCAAAAACACCCCGCGCTACCTTATATTGATAGTGTGAATCTCAGAATGCTGAAAGGCAGTATATACTAGGTATAGCATGTATGAACAGTACTTAAGAGGGGCCAGAGTAAATGCCTGCCCATCCTATGTGAACAAATGGTGATTTACATGTATGCATCACAGTCCTCTATTCTGTATGTGTGTTTAGGTGGCAACAGCCAAGCAGTCTTATTATGCGTCTTGAAAAGCATGGAGCTTACGGAAACTTCACCCCACCCTTTTCAAGTGAAATGATGTACACCTGACTCATTTACCAATCTTGAAAGCATGCACTGCCCACTTTCTGTTCCTTTGTTCATTATCGTTGTTTACCCAAAATCTGTACACCTAGGGGTGTGCTCATCTTGTTAATAACAAAGAAATATGTGTCACAGGCAACATCATACATGTACATGTACATATCCTGCAAAGTTAATCACAAGTTACTCATTATTACATTGTAGCTACTACTACATAGTCAGTTCCTGCGGAGGAGAAAAATATTGTATGAATGTCACCATTAACTCATTGCATGCGACAACAATTTACATGTGAAATTAGCCTACGCGTCATAATTATCAATTAACGCGCACTAAGCATTTCCGTGTAGCGTTTGGCTATTTTTTCGCTAACCGGGTCAAAGAATCGGCAGATTCCCTGTTGTTTTTCTTTGAAGACTATCAGCCACAGCTATTCAGCACAAAAAGGGCCATGGATTGGATCATCAAAGCTTCTTCAGGATCGATCACACGGTTCACGGTAAATTTCCAATACGGCAACGTTGAAAATGAGTTGAAAACAAAGTCTGTGCACACTGGCAATAAAGCAAGATGGTCCAACAGACTCCCTGACTCTTTCCAGAAGCAAGATTGCTGAAGCTACCACTGACAGTGACTGTAGAGTCCGAATAACTGCGTAGCAATGTAGCTAGCCATAGTTAGCGATCGTTAATTGGCTGCCAATTTTGCTGTGCATGAGCCGCTATTTTACAAACCTTTGTCTAGTTTCGGTACAATTACATCACAAAGGTGTGGCTAAAGAAGCCATAGCCACGAGGGAGGGACTTCCCCTTCGCTAAGGGCCGGTAAACGCGAGCAAGTGTATGAACGCCTATATATAGGCGCTCCGCGTAGACTAATTATACTACGTACGCCTATATATAGGCGCACCGCGTGCAATGAATTAATATGAAAGAAACCCTCAAGTAACACTAATGTCTCCACATACCTTAACAGCTAGACAACAGAAGAGCAGTCAGGGCACCTAATACCGTAGGACTGGTTTTAATTGTATCATTGGGTTTGGTGTTTTGAACGTAATTTGCATATTTTATAATTGCATTATTGAGTGTACGTACATGTATACGTGTGGGTACTGCGTAACGCGTAATTGTGTTCTAATTTTAATGAGCTTCAAAAAAAATTGCGTTCACGTTTATTAGCAATTAAACCCGGTATTACGGTAGTAACTGCGCTTACAGTACACAAGAGAACCAGCAAAACTGCACCATGTGAGCAGTTTCAGAGCACAATCACTGAGCCCCAAGTGCACACCTACTTCAGCTCATTAGTATGGGTTAGACTGAGTACAGCAACATATGTAATAGTTAGACAGTGAAACTGAGGTTTCTTAGTTGTATAGTGAGTGCACTTGTGGGCTTCAGTAGTAGCTAAAGCCAGACAGTAATTGACTGAGGTGGAGTGGAGGACAATTACTGCCTGGCAGCCCACAAGTGCACAATACAACTAAGGAAGGGAAGTTTCACTGGCTAACTGTTTTAGAAAATTTAAGCAGCCTGATGTGTCCCAAACCCCAAGTTCTCTGACTCAGAGTTCCAAGAAGCTCAAACTAAACCATGTGTCTACTGTGAAGCCAGAAAAGCCTATTCCCCTTGATACCAAGCAGCCAATTTTTCAGATTTCAGGAGGTAGCAGCAACATTACCATTAAACATTAACTCCAAAAACTAAACTTTTCTGACTGCTATTGTTTGTTTTGCACATGTTTTGTATTGTTTGGCATACTTTGTATTGCTATTTTGTAAAGCTGTGCTTGTTTACTATGATTTGTATCATTTCATATGGCAGGTCATTAAATGGTTAGTGACCTCTCAGCAGGTCACTAACCCAGTAAGAAATCTGGTAGTGAGTTACTAGGCTGGTCAAGTACCTCATTAGCGGTATGCACATCAAAGTGTGAATATTCATAACTTTACTAATCACCCTTAAACTGCATTAATTAAATACTCATTCACTGAGTAGGTACAGCAGACTTCTCAGCTTGGTCGACTTCAAGTGCTAGCTGAGGACTTCCGCACATTTTGAGGTGTTGGAGTTGCACAACAACTTAGCATTAGCAGTTAGGATAACCTCAAACCCAGCCGTCCCAGCTTTTTTTCGCTTGCAGGGAGAAAAAGCGGAACGCCTGGGAACACTTATCACGTGATATGACGTAAAGGTAGAACCAAGGGTAGAACCGACTTAATTGCATGTGGGGTGCACGGCCGCAAGATGGCAACCGAGCTCAGCTTGCCCACGCAAACGGGCACTACTCGTACGCTTAGTAACAGCGCTCAATTTCATGTGTTCCTGTAAGAAAGACATACCTTTGTCACTCGTACAAGATACTGGACCCGTGAAGGCGGTGCAAGATATCCATTCTCTACTGACCGTCTGGCTCGCGAGACTATGATCGTTCTCATCACTAATACACTTGTCAAGCATGCACGCGTACTAAATAGCTACCCTCTCGCATAGCTAACAAGATAACTAAATACACTGAGCTGCCTGTAGGGACAGCACCACTGGTAAAACCATGTACCACCACTGCAAAAAATTATGACAACACTGAAGAAAAGCAAAAATAGAACAATGACATCATGCAGCGTGGTCACCAATTTGGAGAAGTACTGCCTCTGGAGACGCTGGAGCTTGTTCACGTAACTTGTTGATTCGATTCGTAGTCGTTGCACTACCATCTGTAGCTGTAAAGCGCAAATAGTTCGCTGTCCGGACACCCAGGTAAAGCGTGCTAAAATAAGGCATTAATTTAGCGCGGGTTGCTTATCGCTTGCGGTTACTCCTGCCCACGTTCAATTAAAGTTACGTATTATCATGTGATAAGTGTTCCCAGGCGTTCCGCTTTTTCTTCCTGCAAGAGAAAAAAAGCTGGGACGGCTGGGTTCGAGGCTACAGTTAGGAAGTAAAACAGCATACAAAATGATGCTAAGTTGCCGAGCGCAGAGAGGACAAGTCTGACATTTCATGTCTAAAAACCAGCCGGGCACCTTTCCCATACATTACAATAGGTTACACACAGCTCAGCTTAGGCCAAGCTAACCGCAGCTGTAGAACTACGTAACTATACTACACTATAGTCACGTTCCCAGACCTACAAATTATAGGCATTCTGTAGAGACAATGCAGTACAGTGAAAGTGCTGACTCAGCAGTTTCGTCGTGCACTTCAAGTTAGTAGCTATATGTCACCAAAACAGGATCTTTACGGCTGCCTACCAAGTTTTCGCCATCTAGGCAACTCACAACTACCTTTGTTTGCTGTAGCTTAGCCTGTAAACCTCCAAAAGCTGCTATACACTGCAGTTGCATAGTAACGTATGACGTAACATATAGCGCACGTAATAAGTGCAGACGCACAAACAGACAGACAAACAAACAAACAAACACGGAAAACGTAAAGCAATCTTAGGACTAGCCGTTCACGCGCTTGCGCGCGCTCTGGCTGGTAATAAACGTCCCCGATGGGCTCCAAATCTCAGCTATATAGTGTTTACATAATTACATATATGTCCCTCACATTTCGGACCCATGCAGGCACCCTAGGATCAAAGATGGTGTCCCTGTAAGTACCATTTCCAAATTTGTGGCACACAAAGAGTCAGAGATCAGGACAAGTCTCTCACGTATGTAGTTTTACCAATGGAAGCTTAATCAGTGCAGCTGCACAATTAGTAGAGCAATGTATGTGTAGACGCTGTTGCTGGCTGGTCTGAGTTTGTCAAGCCAGAGCTGGCTGCTAGTCAGTGGTGGTATAAGCTTTGGCTTGAAGCGGGCTCCCCATCTGCTGGTGTTCTTTTTCAACTCAAAAAGCGTGCGCACCGTAGATATAAGTACGCCGTTCGTCGGGTTAGAAGGAGAGCTGAGCATATTAAATGCGATAGGTTGGCTGAAGCAATGCTCAATGACCCTAATCGTGGTTTCTGGTCTGAAGCTTGTCGGTTTTTCAGTAAGCGTTCTGTGTCTTCTGCTCCTGTGGTTGATGGTGTTTCTGGTGTGGATGACATTGCTAAACTTTGGGGTGACAGGTTCAAGGAGCTGTATAATACTGCATTAGACTCAATCTCCAGTGAGCTGCTTCTTAGTCTTGACTCTAGCACTACCTTGGCTGACATTGAGCAGATATCTTTTTCTTTTCAAACTGTCCAGGAGGCTATTGGTAAGCTGAAGCGTGGCAAATCCGATGGTGGGCCACTGGTCTCCGACCACATTGTAGAAACACCTGTTCCAATCTGTCATTTTCTTGCCCGCTTGTTTACCTCGGTGCTCAGGCATGGCTTTATGCCGGCTGCATTTCGTGATGCCACGATCTAGCCGATCCCTAAGGGCTCCAAGGACCCCTCTGTGTCTTCCAACTATCGAGGAATTGCTCTTGCGTCCTCCCTCAGTAAGGTTCTGGAATGGTCGATTCTTCTTTCTTGGAGTCAGTTCTTTACTACTAGTGATCTTCAGTTTGGATTTAAATCTGGATTCTCTACTACATTGTGCACGGGCGTGTTAAAAGCTGTCATTAATCGGTCTCTGAATGGTGGGTCAAAAGTATATGCTTGTTTAATCGATGCCTCTAAAGCCTTTGATCTTGTTGACCACGGAATTCTGTTTAATAAATTGCTCGATAGAAACATGCCAAAACCTCTCGTCCGGTTCTTTCTGAGGTGGTACAAGACTCAGCACCTGCGAATACGCTGGCAGGGTAAATCTTCTGGCTGCTTTCAGGTATCGAACGGGGTACGCCAAGGCGGTGTTCTGAGTCCTATCCTGTTTACTATCTATGTTGATAGTCTGCTAGAATCGCTTCGTGCCTGTGGGCGAGGATGCTATTGGGAGGATCACTTCTTTAATGCACTGTGCTACGCTGATGATCTCACTATCCTTGCTCCCTGTCCTGGTGCTCTTAGGAAGATGTTGACACATCGTGAAGAGTTCGCTGAGTCACATGGTGTTTGTTTTAATGCCTCTAAAACGCAACTGATCTGTTTTAGGCGTACATCTCAACCAGACCGTTCATGTTTTGGTTTTGTGGTCAATTCTTACCGGTAGTTGACTCGGTGCTTCATCTCGGCAATACTTTGCATTTCGACCTCTCGGATAAGCTTGATGTTCAACGCAAGTTAATGGCATTTATCCGGCAAGCCAATTCTGTTTTGTATTGTTTTAGAGCCACCGATCCTCTAACTAAGATGAGGTTGTTTCATGCATACTGTCTCTCCCTTTACGGTTGTTCTCTGCGGAGACTAGATTGTCCTGCTTTGCGTTCGCTTGGTGTTACCTTCAATCAGGTGATTAGAAGAATATGGCATCTTCCTCGAAACTGTCACACTGCTATTGTCCACTCAGTTGGGTTAATTTCTAGTATCTTCAACATTGTGCTTGCCAGATTTAGTAAGTTTTTTTCGTCTGCCGTGTCACATTCCTCTCCTCTTGTTCGTTCGGTGTTTGTTGTTAACTCGCAATCTTGTAATTCACACTTCATTGGTATAATGTTTTGTTCGGTAGTCGTCACTGCAAGTCCTACTCTTCTGATGATGTTGCCATGGGTCACCTTATTAGAGAAATTCGCAGCACACACTATCACATCCCGAATTTCGGTCTTCCTGAGCTGAATGCTATTGTTTTGTCTGTTTGTACTTCATAATCTATTATTCTGCATGTTCTTTTAGTTACTTGTGTTGTACCTTTATTGGTATGTCTGCCATAATAATAATACCGTAAAGTACATATTATCCGCCCATGCACTTAAGTGCAAGCTGAAAGAGGGGGGTGAGCGGATAATACGTAGTTTTTATAAATGCGATGTAGTATCCGCCCACTCGAACGCATTCCAAACGCGCGGTATACAAAGCGAGTATACAAGGTAAGTATAGCTTTTCTAGGCAAGTACCGCACCACAGTGAATGGAAATTGTGTTGAACTAGCTATTATGGAAGCATGCAGACTACTATTAGCAGCTAAAAAGCGAAGTGGCTGACGGACTTGACGTCGGTATTCCAATTAAAGCGCACTGAAGATCGAGTTTTGTCGTTTAATTCGGCTCGTTGTCTTGGAATTTTCAGTTGTTAGTTACATGTTTAGCTCGCATGGATGGTATTTAAGGGTGGGCGGATACTAAGTACATAAATACCCTCCGACGTAACTTTGACTCAAAAAGGGGGATGGGCGGATAATACATCATGGGCGGATAATACGTAGTTTACGGTAATTAATGATATATGGGTGCTGAAAATGGATGGCACAATTGTACTGTACATGATCGACAGACCAAGCAATGTTAACATGTTATAGGCACTACAGCTCGTCCTCTGCTGTCTTCGCAGCAGCTGTGGCCAATCCTTGAAAAAAAGTGGCAGATAGAGGCATCATTCACCTGGTTAGCGGTCGCTATAACAATAGTTGTACTAAACTGTTAGCCTCGTTCCCAGGCCCGCGACTTTTTCGGTTGCACGAAGGAAAGTCACAGGGCCTGGTAACTAAAGTCACGTGATCAACTACGTCATAATCCACTTCGAAAGACGGCTGCGTTTCTCTACATTTTACCAGAGACTTTCTTTCAGCGGTAAGTCTATGGTACAAACGGGCTATAAAGAAAAGCTAAAAGAAGTGTAGACTCGCTACCTTCAATCGTTGTCTGAAAATTGCACGTGTACTCGCCCACGCTCATAATTACCTTTCTACTACCTTTCTACTCTTGGCCTCGTGCACGTGACTTTAGATCCCAGGCCCTGTGACATCTTTCGTGCAACCGAAAATGGTGCGGGCCTGGGAACGAGGCTACTAAACTGTGTGGATGGTACAAAGGTGCCACCCATTGTCTATCATTTATAGACCACATATATATGTACCAATTACGGCAATTAAACGATGTCATTTATCTACCCAACATGAGTACTTCAGCAATGGCTGTACAAATGCAACGTGAAGTAAACCAAAACAGTAAACTTTGCATGGTTTGCAGGACAGTGAATGCTTTTCTTCCTCATCCCCTTCGGGAAAGTCTAAATTCTCAAAAGTAGCAGCCAAATTACTTAAGGTTGAGGGCTCTGGGTAATCTCTATTAAATAGGAGCTTGGTCGTAGTTATTACTTACGGAGTCCCACCCCACTAGCGCTGGTAGCTATTCCAACTGACAGGCTGCCGTTGCATCCAACTGCAATGTCACAGAAACTGGCTTAGTCATCACTTCAGTGACTAAAACGACAAGTACGTAGCAAACAGGCTCTACAAAGTATGTCCTGTTTGCTAAATCTTGAACTCAACTCTTTGAGCATTGTACTTGAACACATCACCGTGAAGCCTACCACTGTCTTCCAAACACACTAGGACCATAATTTAGAAGTCACTGCACACAGAGCATAATAATTAAGATGTAGCATAGTAGCTGAACATGCAGTGAGGTCAGAGACCACCCATGCAGCGTAGACGAACTATAGGCTTAGCCTTGTTCCCACACCTGTGACTTATTGTTTGACGAAGTAAAGTCATAGGGCCTGGTATCTAAAGTTACGTGATCAACTTACGTCATTATACACTTAAAAAAATGGCTGTGTTTCTCTACATTTTACAGAGAATTTCTTCCTTTCAGCGGCAAGTCCAAGGCACAAACGGACTACATGTATAGAAAAGCTACAAGAAGTGTAGATTCGCTACCTTCATTCATGGCAAGTGAACTTGCCCATGCTCACAATTACCTGTTCTACTCTTGGCCTCATGCACATATAGATCCCAGGCCCTGTGACATTACTTCGTGCAACCAAAAAGGTCGTGGGCCTGAGAACAAGGCTACCACAGGCTAACATGGTTACAGGATATGCACTCGGCATTAATCAATTAGAAGCCTCGGCATCTAATTGATTAACTGCCTCGTGTATATCCTGTATCCATGCTAGCCTGTGGTATATCTATAATTTGTTATATTCTCGTGACTACACATAGCTGACTCCCAATCACAGTCACCTGTATGCATCCGGGGGGCTACCATGTACCACAGCACGCAAGGCATAGTGCACTTGTGTAACCCTAAGTTTGCGGGACTGTCCCCAGACTGTATGTCTGTCACATGATGAAGCCTGATTGATCCCGATTTACCATGTGGTGGTTTGAGAAGTTTAGGTATCTTCTGCAATTGTCTGTTGACTGTGAACCCATCCAAGACATTGTACAAACTCTGTACTACTAATTGCAAGGTAAAATGGATGGCATTAGTTAGTATATTATGTATGTTATTAAGTACTGTAACATCTACAATAAGCCTTTGCACATACCCTATACTCTGGAGTATAAGTACCTTATTAATATAAGTACCATTAAACCAGTTGCTATTCACTTCCTGAATACAGTGCCCATGAGTACACAATGAATATAAGTACCCATCAGAAATAAACTGGCGATGTATAAATGGTGACTAATTAAGCATGCATAATGTCGATAAAGGGTCTGCCTAAGTCTGTATTAGAAGGCGTATGGGCTGTCAGTGGTGGCATAGAACTGCTGTGCACGAGGAAGCACTTCACGTTGTAAAGGAAGATCGCTCACAAGAACGAACATGTGAAAGTGACTGTCTAGTCCAAAATTAAAGTTGTAGTGTCCATGCTGCCATATTTTGCCTCTAAGAAAAGCATCCCATGATTATAAGTACCTCACGTAATCTGTACCACAAAAATGTGCAATCTCTAAACAGAAATACTGGTACTTGTGCTCCAGAGTTTACGGTAGCTGAAAGTACATGAATAGTGGTAATATAGAGTATGGCAGAAGAAAGGTAACAGGAAAATCGGAACAGTCTTGACATTGGTGACCCACATGTATGTAGCCCAAGTGAAAGGATCAGTCTTCACTTATAGCTCTGAAAGCCTACATATAGAGTCTCACAAGACCTGTGTAGTGTCAAAGTCCTCATTCACAAGAGTCAGTAGCGCCAGTCGGCTGCTTGCGGAATTTCCACCCTCAGCCCTCGTGGTGTATAAATTTTGTGCACGCCTATATAGTGCTAGACATTGCATTTTATGTTGGAGCTACCTGCAGCTGCAACATCTTGAGCACACTTGCTAGGGTTGAATCAAAAATAGACGTACTTCTGAAAGGCGTTTAGAGCTACCAACTCCCCTCAACCAACCTCCAGTACTTCCTTTAACCCTAAAACAACCAGCGAACCTCAGCCAGACCCACTATGCCAGCAACTGTCGCATCCTCTACCCCTTCAACAAAAAAGTGAACTTCACCAGCACCGTCTAACCCCCCACCCTCAGCCAACAAACCAGCTTCCAGCATACCATCTATACCCTCAACCAACCAACAACCAGTGACCCTCAGCCACAACTGGTAATCATGGAGTACGGTAGTACTCCATATGTAGGGATGGCTCTGGAAAAAAATGGCCCCCACATTCAATGCGTACAAAATGACATGTTGAGAACTCTGCTCTAGGTGTAGTCTAGGGCGAATATGAACCCTACCAGTTATTCTCGAGCGTTGTCACCACTAATCAGACTGTTATCACTGCTACAGAATATCTCTGAAGTACCAAAGCGGCAAGTGGCTAAAACAGCCAGATGGTACATCTTGTCATTCTTCTTTCAGCCAGGCTAGCACAATGCTGGGTGAAGCGATTACAAAGATTCCAACACGAACGGGCATGATTAACCCTCGGGTAGTGCCTTTCGGGCATAGCGTTTTCAAAGAACTTGAATTAGTTCAGCAGTGATAACGAGCACTCTTGAGTGGACGGTTGCCACTAACACGCCATTTTACGGTAGGATGGTGCGCATGCGCACACTGCCTGCGAACACGTGTTGGTCTATCTAAAGTCTACCTTCAATCTTTCGGTCCTTTTGTTTTCAAGTGGAAGTGTAAAAGTGCCTGAAAAGCAAGGTTCTCCCATCCACTCATGTGGTTGCTGACCTTCTTGGAATTCCGAGGTACTTTGCATGCACTATGCCTAGTAAATTGCGAAAAAAGAGGGCCCAGAATAAAGAACGGTACCGATTCAAAACCGTCAACGCAGAAAGGGAGCTGCTAGGGCAGCCTCGCGTGCCAGCTACAAAGCTGATCCTGAGAAGAAAAGGGCTGCCTCGCGTGCCAGCTACAAAGCTGATCCTGAGAAGAAAAGGGCTGCCTCGCATGCTAGGTACAACGCTTGCCCTGACAAGAAAAGGGCTGCCAGACGCGCCAAGTATTGGCTTAATCTCCCCCCCCATGCATCGCCCATGCGGGCGAAGGCCTTCCTGATGCTGACTGGAGTACACACGAAACCTGTACTACACGCACCATTCCAACAATGTTCCACAACACTCCATACCCTTTCATGCCATCTCCCAAAAAAACACCCTGAAACAAGACATAGAAAAAGCACTTTACAAAAAGTGCAAAAACCACTCATGTAGGGATGCACTTCCACCAAAAAACAATTCCCCAAAAACCAACGAAACAAGCGACAATGCACACTGGAAGGCATGCACAGACTACCCACACATCACAGCGCAATGCATTTACTGCGTACCTAACATCCCTACATCTTTCCAACTACACCCACCCCACACTGTACCACCCCCATACACAACACCCTTCACCATCCACAATCATCTCCATCCTTATCCATACGTGCCAGCACATTGCCATCCAACAGCCACCCTCACATCCTCATCCACAACAATATTCACATACTACACAAAACGCACCCCACAATACAACCAGCCTAAACCTTCATAGCAACATAATATTATTCCCCAGAAAACACACTCCGCTCACCAACCCCACTCACAAGCACAAACCAAGCCACACTCACCAACACACACAACCACACAATACAACCCACATCAACTACCATGCTACACACATTCAAAAGTTACCAACACCCTACCGACACCATACCAAACACACCCACATTGTCCTCCCCTTCAGACCTTCACAGCAACACTGCTCCCATCACAACATACCAACACACAATACCCACATCAACCACCCTACAATACATTCAATTAACTTCACAACACCCGACCCACACTTTACCAAATGCACCCACATTCACCTCCCCTACAAAGAACATCCACTCACAAACTGACTTTCAACACACTCGCATAACTTCACAGCACTCAACCATACTTCTCCAAAGCCTCTATGCAAACACCATAATATACAATTCATTATAATATATGCACCCATTACCAACACATCTTTACACCCAAAACAAATTATACTACACTGGAACCCCATATTGTCGACACCTTTAGGACCTAATCAAGCGCCCTGTATAGAGGGGTATCCTCAATTCAGGGGTACCTCTCATTACCAGCGCATGCACACACACACAGCAATTTACACTACCACTATTCACATCTCACATTCTCAACATTGGACAGGTGTGGTTGGAAAGATGTAGGGATGGTAGGTACGCAGTAAATGCATTGCGCTGTGATGTGTGGGTAGTCTGTGCATGCCTTCCAGTGTGCATTGTCGCTTGTTTCGTTGGTTTTTGGGGAATTGTTTTTTGGTGGAAGTGCATCCCCACATGAGTGGTTTTTGCACTTTTTGTAAAGTTTCTAATTAGCCCTTTAACTAAATGGCCAGCATCCACCACACTTACATGTTCATCCAGCCTGCACCATACCTCCACCCTCAGCTATTCAGTCAGCCTGTAACCAACTCATTTGAACAAGATCTATATGATGATTGGGAAAGTCTCCTCCCAGGTGGAGCAGTCCTTCTACAGTGCTGAGAATCTAAAGAGCTTAAAGGTTCTACACCCTACATGGTTTGATGTTATGTTCTCAAAAGTGGATTGCATATACCTACACACATCTGCTACAATGCGGGAAGGGTATTAATTAGCAATAACCTAAGGGTTCCATGGCTTTTGCAAGACACCTGACTTGGAAAATCAGTTAAAGTACTTAAAACTGCATCTTTGTTTCGAGAAAGTTCAAACCTTGGATATACCAAGCGTGAGGCCAAGGTATCCTTGAGAAATGTTCCCCTCAATCAATCAATACCAGAGATAACGACCAAAGTTCACATCTTGAGGGGGGCATCGGTTAAGGTAGTGACTTCAGAATTTATCGTCCAAGAACTCACAAAAAAATTTACAAAACTATTAAGTTGTTGATACTAGTGTATCACTACTCAAACAATTCCTGAGTCTTACTGTTTAGTCAAAAAAAAAGGTTTGCACACAGGCTTTTCTCGCCATTTTGATTGCGTATTCTGACGTTTTTCACTCATCACACGACCTATGACGATGATTACGCAAACCACGCCTACAGTACTGACATGGACATGCTACTTGCGTCCAGTGAAGTACGGCTTGAGAAACACAAAACTAGCGTACGAAGGCCTGTGTAGGTAATTTTTTCTCCCCCGCCCCGTCACTCGTGCGTTTGTCGCAATAGCTATCTGTTCGTTGTCGGTCCTGCTGCTGTGGCTGTCTCTCCAGAGTAAGTCTGTAGCAGTATCGAGCGTTCCAATGATTTATTCATGAGCAATACTTCCTATGACGCGCAAAAATCCGTGACATCAAACAAACACGGCCACTAAGTATGACAGTCTATGGAAAACTCGGTGGAAAGTACCTTATTGTCAGTTCACAGCCTTATTTTTCAAGTAGCTAGGCTTATGGAGTTATTATAAGTAACTACATTCATTTTTTAAAGTAAAAATGACAGACACTGCCTGCAGAGAAATCTACTCTTTAGATTTTGAGCACTGTACAATCCTCAGCCTTCTGAGACCACACTGGCCCCAGCATGACCATCCTGTTCATTGATTCTGCTGCCCCTAGAACTTGTGATGGTTCACTTTCCTGAAAAAGACGTCAACAGTTTACATAAGCTGGCAGTTACACACGGATGTGAGTGTTTTTGGTGAGGAGCTTCTTGGTCAATCAACTAAAAGTGGGTGCAACAAATCAACAAAAAGTGGGTGCAACAAATTATGCAGTTTGATCCAAATCCGGCTACATAAAATGGCTAATCGAGGGTCGTGTTTGCCCACCAATGTCTGAGAACACACGTCAAGAAGTACACTGGCAACAGCTAGTCTAAGCTTTAGATGTGCCATACATTCAGTGTTAATACAGGATACAGGTGTGTATCATGTTAAGTTCTAGTAGGTGGAAGAATGCCCTCTTCCACCACTTCTTCGAAGAGGGCTGGAAACAATACCATAGAGCGCTGGCCACTTGTGTTCGCACCTCCCACGAAGTGAATATATTCCTCAATTGTAAGTGGTTTCTGTATCGTTTCCTTTCCTGCAGATGCGCGTCGACTGCATCTCTTTTTATTAACTATAGAGTCCTCATGTACTAGTGTACTACAACTCTTCTGACCTCTTTCTTTGCTGCTGCATGCTTAAGGACACAAGGATGTTCCATCAATAGAACACAGCTCCCAAGCCCAAGGAGACATTTGTACAGGTACAGGAAATTGTTAAAGTGCATGGTACTCTTCATTTACTACTAGGCAAGTTAATTGTCCAATGACAACTCAAGTCCTTTTTTCTCTTCCTTTCCACAGTACTTCCAGTTGCTGCCGTACGTATCCCATTTTTGAGTTTGTACCCCATTCTTTGGTTTCTTGGGAAGGAGGGGATGTCCCTTGAAACTAAACTGGCCTCGTCACTGGACAGCCGCTTCTGGAGTACAAACATGGAAAGCTACTAATCAGAGGCTCCATGAAACGATAAATCTTGAAAAGCTTATCGCAACAAGGTTGTTCTCAAACAGCCTGCTGGGTGTCAATAGCCAGTTGATCAAGAATTTCAAAAAAAAGAAACAGTCATGGGAGAGTAAGCTAAAAGAGATGCAGTGGGGTAAAGAAGTGCCAGCAGGTGCTACAGTAGTCCTTCAGTGAGGGCAGGCACACTATACCCATTGTGATGACAAGTACTATCACCCACAGGAGCTCAATTTTCGCTTGACCAAGTCGTGTGCCCTTGCTCATGGATGATTGTTCAAGTGGTCCTGATATGCCTCTAAACACATTGCTACCCACAGTGGTTCACTCATCCAACACACTCTACGTAAGGCTGTGTGTACGTGCTAGAGTGTTGTTCGAGGCCACCACATAATCATACAAACGCAAATGGACTTCTTATGTGGGAGAACAGCTATGGCTGAAACACGAGGAGAACAATGAGAATGATCAGAAAACGGTAGCCGTTGTGAAAGACAACATCTTCAAATATCGCAGAAGGCTCATCTGGCACAAGAAATATAGCTGTAGTACTCACTATGATAACTTTACGAGTAACGCTCACATCAGAGAAACGTGTCCGCTACAGCATGGCGCGTGTTACAATGATCTAATCTTCTCCGCGACAAAATGTATTTATTGCATTCTAATTTTTTTGCGAGCTTGCAAAAACAATTGCATTCGCAATTATCACAATTAAAACCAGTCATACCGCATATGGAGTTCAAGGGTTAAACCTTCCTCTCATTTGAACTTACCATTATGGCATTTACTATGTCATTGTTGTTGTTCTTCAGGGCCTTAACAGCCTAGAAAGAAAGGGATAGAAGTCATCCAGCAATCAAATTAAGTATATGATACACACTGACCTTTGATCTTGTTACATTTGCTTGCTGCATAACCAGTTCAATATCCTTCTCCTCTACACCAGTATCATCAATCTATGAGTGAATTTACTCATACATTAAGCCATGTAATTCAGACCCACATTCAAAATGAGCCTCAAGCTTTATACACAAGGCTTTATTACTATGTATGCCAAAATTATCATCCAAGGGTGCAACTGTAGGACATGGACTTCTGCTCGCACACCAGACATACAGTGGGCCAACAGCAGGAATACAGGCCTATACAATTATTCACTCCATTTATAGTCTTGTAACTGTGGAAACCCTTAGTTACAGATTTTAGCTCTCACCAAAACGTCAGAGTGCGCGAGAACCTAGCAAACGATTGATTACAGGGAACAATGACAGGAACCCCCCAACTACATACTTTCTTTTCGGCTTGCCATGGGCAGGGTTGCAATATGGATTACTCACGCCAGAATCAGGTTAGGTCAAGTGGCTTGGCCCAATTGTGACATTTTGATGAAACATATCAGTTACAGCTAACTCTAGGGATGGTTTTTGGGCACCTGTTGGCAAGTAGGCAAAACTGGTCGAGTGTAAGACATCGAAGCAAGTACAGACCATTCTTCCAAAGGTGAGCAAGCAGCATACACATACTGCGGGGAGCATTTCAGCTCTCTCTCAAAAATGCAATCGTATGTCACAGTCATGCATGGTGTGAAATGTCCTGCAGAGGGCCATGCCTGCAGGCTAGTATGCCCTCAGCAGAGGCTTTTCACATTCAGCTTTTATCAGACCATGAGAGAAAACCATACACAATAAAGGCAGCATCCACAGGATGAAACAATTAACAAGCAACGACTAGCTTGGCTATTATAAAGGGCAAAGGGAAATCTGGAATATACTGTAGAGCTATTAAATTTGGTAGCTCGGTAACTTACACCCGTCATATTTCATACTTTGGCAGCGGTCTCACTTGACAAAAGAGTAATTCTCACCTTTTCATTTTCTGATTCTTCTCCACCTTCAACAGGTGCTGTCTCCTGTTCAGCCTCTTTAGTAGCCACAGCCGATGCTTCAGGAGCCTTAAATTTCTCTGCAGCCTATGCAAAAGAAATTATTTATTAGTTACACAATTATCTTATCATTACCTCCACCACATTGGCTAAGTTTGTTATTTGGATAAAAGTAGCATAGTGCAGGCTCTTGCAGAGGAGAGAAGAGCCTGGTACACATGCTCAGTTCCCCAGGAGGTCTGGGAATTGGGAAACTAGTGAATGAAATTTTTAATTATCTGCCCGTTGTCATCATATTGTCTGTAACATAGTTTGTGCATAGGTCGCCATGTAGATCCCTAATAAGTGATTACATACATGATTGTACTATTTCGATTCTTCAAATCTGTTTGCATCTGAAAGACCTAGAAGGTCAGATCTGTGATGGAAATATGTAATTTACAGCCACTACTAAAAGGTTAACACTTCCTGAGTTTATGACATACCATAATCATAGTGGCTTGAAAGGTGTAGGCCCTATTGCAAAGCCATTTCACCAATTTTGTTGGGTAAAAATTTTAACCGGTGAAAGTTTTTAGCTGCGAAAGTTAAGCTGACCATCGACTACCGGTATGGCTCTGCGGCGTTATTTGCAGGTTCAGCCACGTGGACAGCTCCCTGATCCAAAGGGGGCGCTGTCATCTTCGTTGCCATTGTCGGCAAATGTGGAAGCGAACGCAGCTGCTTACCAGTGCTTGGCACCAAGAAGAGGCTACAAAGGCGAAGAGAAGGCCTTATATGAAGCTAAGTAATGAACTGAAGTCCAAATCGCTAGTGACAACTGAGATTCTGCGGCAGCAAGACCATTTTCCAAGCCGCTCGAGACTGCTAAACTGCCGTTTTGAAAGGAATAATAATAATTATTAACAATGCCGTGGAATTTAATTTCGCTCAATCGCATGTGCGCGAAAATTAGTCTGGCAAAATTTTCCCGTAATACTATACATCTGGGTTATGGCAAAATGTTTCCTAGCGAAAATTTCCCGCTATATGGTACTCTTTACCACGTGGTTGAGACAGCTCACAGATACATTTACTGACTTTTCTTGTGCTTACCCAACCCGTACATGTATAGCTTATCATCTCTTGAAGAGTTTGCAATGTGAATACCGTATTTCCGCGAACAGACGCCGTCCTCGATTAGTAGCCGCCCTCGAATTATAGCCGCACCTCCGGAAGTGCTGAACAAAATTGTGGTCGCCCTCGATTAGTAGCCGCAGCTAAAATTCAAGTACTCTGGTAGGAATAACCAAGATGTAGCAACTACAGTAGAGTAATACTTGACTTTGCTAGCTAACAATTGTTGGACCTCACCTTTGCCTTCTTCGAGGTTGCGAAGGGATGAGAGCCCGACGGAGGCTGCCCGCGAATCTATATTTTCAATATCTCTCACCTCAAAAAACAGCTGGCATTGCAGCATGACGGCTTTTCGATAGTGTTGAGGCACGAACTGCGATTTTCAAACGGATTTAAACTGCTGTTGTGCATCGCTGTGTAACCAGTAAACCGCTCAATCTAATAAACGCCACCCTCGATTAGTGGCCGCCCTCGAATAGTGGCCGCGGAAAATCGCGTGATGAAATAAATAGTAGCCGTGGTGTCTGATCGCGGAAATACGGTACATACTTTTCAGTTTTATGTGTCTTTGGTGGATTTATTACCCTGGCAGACTAATCCAGGCTAAGTTTGGGTGTAGCACGTTTATCGTGTTTAGGAGATGGGGGGAGAGGCCTAATGAGAAAGTAATTATAGTAAGAATTGGCCGGGTCCTACTGGCAAGTGCTACTAGCACGTTTAGTGGCTATATAAAGCTTGCCTACTGCTCCTCTGCCAAAGAGGCTCCAGTAGCTCAGTTGGTCCTGGGTTCAATCCCCAGCTGGGTCCCACTTTTTTGGGGATTTCTTTATTCCTTCAGAAAGCTTATCATCTCTTGAAGAGTTTGCAATGTGACTACTTAGTTTTCAGTCTTGTGCCTTTGGTGGTTTAAATACTCCCGGCAGACTGATCCATGCTAAGCTTTGGTGTAGCACGTTTATCGTGTTTAGGAAATGGGGGGAGAGGCTTAGTGAGAGAGTAATTACAGTTGGAATTGGCTGAGTCCTACTGGCAAGTGGTACTAGCGGGTTCAGTGGCTATGTATAAAGCTTGCCTACTGCTCCTCTGCCAAAGGGGCTCCAGTAGCTCAGTTGGTAAGACAATTTTGCGAGGGGGAAGAGCCAAAGGCCTGGGCAGGAGATATTAGTAGCTTCAGGATCGTTTATAGTGCTTCTCCAACTACAGTTTGCACCATTAATTGTGCCAGGTATAAATGATAACTCCGATAAGAATAACCTACATGCACACATTCACATTCTAAGTAACACTGTGGCGTTAAAAACTACTATATACAGTAAAGTATCTGTAGTACCTGTATTTGAGCTTGAGAGCTCAGGTCCTCAATCTACAAATAGAGAACACACAAATTGAGGATACAAATTCACTCTGATTTTATGTCAATGACATACATGTACATGCACCAATTATGAATGAGACAAGTAAAACAAGGGCTAGTAGGCATCCCTCCCAATAAAATAAGGCTGTTATGAACATGCTGAGCCTGATAGGCGAATGGCATTCAAGTTAAACATTCTCAACCCATCCGCACTAACAGTTTGGGGGCAGGTCTTCCTTAGGAACAGCTGATTAATACTGGTGGGATCCTGACCCCACACCAACTACAACTTACTGTGGTGCACAGCAATTGAATTAACCACCACATTTTGTACTGGCACCCTGCCAGATTTGGTGAGTGCAGTGGTGCTTAGCTTAACTGCTTCCCCAGTACCCCCAATATCTTGATATTCATGAAGAGCATAATATCACCATGCATAAGCCACAGAGTTGAATAATTTATACAGAAATCTTCAAGACTCTTGAAGCAAAATATACATGTAGCAGTTGCTACAGTGATTTCCTGTTGAAGCTATATACAGATGTAGCAGATGCTACAGTGATTTACCACTAATACATGCACAGACAAGTGAAGCTTTTGTGGCCTGCAGTATCAAAGCCCTACACAGTCAGCAATATAACTTTGGAAGTGAATCCTATAACGCATAAATATGCTAAATGCAAACTCACTGACCTTCGCTTCACCAAAAACAATGTAAGTGTCTGATGCTGGACTCTTGAATACATCTGGTTTTGCAATCACAAAAAGGATATTTTTGGACTTTCGGATGGTCACCCTTGAAATTCCTAAACATCCTTTTAGTCCAAGTTTGAACATCGCCTTGCGAGCTTTTTTTCACTTCTGCTCTGTTTAGCCTTGCTTAAGGCCTCTTGTGAAATTCCTGCTGCTGTTGCTGCTGCCATCTTCTGGGGATCATCAAGATCTGGATCCATTTCATCTTCATCTTCATCACTCTCACTTCCGCTGACACTGCACGACTCTTACAGAATGAGATGGTAACAGATCCATATAAATGGCTGTATTGCCACTAGCAATGAAACGTGTAAACAGCATAGAGAGCAGGATTTCAGATGGGAGGGACACACTGGGATCTCCCTCTCCATCTCTCCCCATGCAAGAATCATATGATAACATCATTTCCTTAACCCTTTTTCTAATTGGACTATGAACATTGGGTAGGCAGGGCAGCTACCTTTACATTCTGGAGGGCATACATATAGCTACTACAATTTCACTGGGTTTCGAATGCTGGCAGGTTCATGCTAGCTGGCTTGGCAGGGGCCATTCTTCTGCTGGTAAACTGTATGTATGATTGCATGCAATATCTACTGCCATATAGTATGGATATGTACCTCTTTACAGCAAGTAAATGCACACAACTCACCTTCCATCTCCTCAACTGGTTCTTCTGTGCTATTCTTAGGCCTATGAAAGAGCAACCATCATTTATGTGTGTTAAGTCCTCGAAATTGCAGGCATTCAGATATTGGTCAGCCAAAGTAAAGGGGCCAAAGAGGTCAATTGGAGGTGCTGGAATGACCTCAGCATGACACAGTCATCGATCACAGCACTTTCCCATCTCTTCTCATTATCAAAACATGTTTGGTCACTAGCATTACACAACTGTAGGTGTGTACTACACCACCAAATCAGAAATTGTGGCAAGACTCAAGGGGGAGGGGACACTCTCCCAGACTTAATCTGTAGTCACAACCACTCAAAGCTATGACTTCCTGTGGTTTGACTGCTCAACAATTTTGGCCCCAACCATATGAGGGACTTTCCCTAAAGCCTGCAAAAACTGAAGACTACATTCATTCTTAAAAAAGACATGATACTGACAGCATTTCTAAATGTGCTTTGACTGTTCACAACTAATTAACTCATTGCACGCCGTAATTACGTCACGCGCGTGATGCTCCACGCTATAATTTCTACAACAATGGCGTACTAAAAGTTTTAGTTCACTGTTTGGCTATTTTTATGCTTACCAACTCAAGTATCCAGCGAATTCTGCTTTGTACTTGTTGGGAAACTACCAACTACAGCCATTGAAGGCAAAAAGGGCGGCGAATTGGAGCCAAGAAGGGCTTCAGGATCGATAACCGGATACACGGTAAGTTTGATATGAACCTGTTGTCTCCACGCTCAGGCGGCAAAGAACGATGGTCCTACTAAAGCCCCCGACTCTCCCCTGAACCAGTTACCATCGTATCTGCCAGTGAAGTTGACTACAGAGACCAACTAACTGTGCAGCAATGTAGGTAGCCATAGCTAGTCGCCTTGATCGGTTGTATATTTTGCCGTATGTATCCGTTCTATTACAGATTAGATCGACTTTCGGCACACTTACATCATTATTAGTAATCACTCTACTCAATTTTATGGCTAATAAAGGAAGGGGTTGCCCCTCCTGGCTGTACAGTTAACTTGCTGTTTCTAACGCCACTATAGTGGCTTGTGGCGTAGCGGAAGGATTACGTAATATCCAATTAAGTGGCTTATGGTGTGCAATGGGGTAACCCATTGAGCATGATAGGCGTAGTTATACCTCTATACTTGTATATACCATAGTTGTAAGTCACTTGAAAGGCACTGCCACAGTGTACAAACCACAGTGTACAAACCCCATGTACTTAGGCGGTGCCTTTCAAGCCAGGGTACATAAGGGTTGCTGGGCATCTGTGGCTTCTTCTCAAAACTGTGAAACAATTAGCGGGTACTATAAAAGCTACTATGGCACAAGTCATCTGTACCACGGGTTTCAAAGGTGTATGGGATTTGTACTATAGTGCAGTTGTATGTCTTCCCTGGGCTTCGCCCTCAGGAAGACATACAACTGCCCTCAGGTACAAATCCCATACACCTTTGAAACCCACGGTACAAATATAACATGTACAAATTACTTCTGCCTACCATGACAGATATACGCCTAGTGACAACTCCCATGCAAATAAGTGTGGCAAGGGGTTAGACCCAGTCAATATAAAATGTAGCTGCGGGAGGGGGAGAACCCAATACACTTTAGCAATCATTCTGAAGCTCTGGCTTTTGTGCTTAGCTTCTATCGAGACTTCTACATGTATACTGCTGTATATACTGCAGGATTGACAAGCCTTTTAGCATTTGTAAGGCCCAAAGTGGGTTCTAGCTGTAAGCCTAGTACCTATCAACCAAGTGACTCACCAGCTAGAGGGCAGAAATTGACAGGACATGAAAAGAGACACTACCAAGGTTAAGCTTTCAAATGAAAAGACTTGTACCATTTCTATCCACTAGGGTTATTGCTTACAGCGGAGCGGCCAAGGCCGCGGAGTGTAGAGTACTACGTATTTTGGGTTTGTAGTGTAGTAAAATGTAATGTACATGTAATATTCGACCACAATACGTGACATAGTACTCGCTTCAGGGGGCCTTCTGTAGAGTGGTGTGGTAGGCTGAGTGGAGTAGTTTCTATACTGCAGAACTAGTCTTGTGCCCAGCCTCACCTCAGAAAGGTGGGTCTGGTGCCCTGTATATTCAAAGTTGGGCAGTATTACTTCAGCGATTCCACTTCTCAACCGGCAATGCAATTGGTTTATTCTGGTATTATATCACCAAACGGATATCACATTTGCAGTAGGCAGTAGGCGCCACGTGGATACTGAAACTGTGACATCCGTTTGGGTGATGTGCTAGCCTCGTGCCCAGGCTCATTGCATGGAGGAAAATTTGAGCCTGGTACACACTGTTCGCGCATGCGCAAGAATTTACGGAAAAGAGTCAGTAAACGTATTCGTGAATGACCTCAGCCACGTGGTAAGGAGTAGTACGGAGCAGCATACATGTATAGTAAGCGGAAGAACTAGAAATTAGCTCGTTCTGCCTTTTTCCAACTTCAGATAGCTTTGAAACCAGTTTAAAAATAGCAATAAGACCTGTACCTTTCTATCCGCTAGGTTTATGGTACATGTCTTACCGCAAAAATTCAGAGGCGCCTCCCTTTTGGTAGTGGCTCGATTTTCGATCGCAGATCTGGTCTTCTAGGCCTTCCAGAAGCAAACGGGATCGAAGAATCAAACTAGCAATCACCTTTTTTAGGCATCTACATGGCTTAAAATGCTCCCAGATGCTTATAACTCGCCAACTACTCTAGTGTAACGAACAGTGATAGACGGATAAGCGCTGTAGTATCTGCTAGTTTCCAAGACCCCAGAAATCCAGGGGGAACTGAGCATGCGCAAACAGTGTGTACCAGGCTCAATTTGCCTCCCACGCAATGAGCCTGGGCACGAGGCTAGTGATGTGCATGTCTTTAATACAGAGGTGTCCTTATTTCAGGGGTGTCCTTTAAGAGGGGTTCCAATGTATACTGCCTCCGTACCACGTGGTTGAGGTAATTCACGGATACATTTGCTGTATTCCTTGCACAGTGTATCAGGCTCTACTTTCCTCCCCCGCAAGAACCTGGTCACAAGGCTACCTCCAAGGTAGCCATTTTACCAAGGTAAACAACCTAAAGCACTACAAAACTTTGAGCTCATGTATCTAGGCAAAAATCAATGAACAAGTGTGGTGTGGCGTGGAAGTCATGAACAATAAATTATGATTGCGACTGGTCTATGGGAGTGCTTCCAGGCCTAGACACCAAATTTAGCACACACATCAATCACGAACTCAAACAGCTAGTTAGACAATACCTCAACAGTCAATACCTATGGACATGCCCCATGAAAATGTTACTAAGCGTCTGGATTATGTATCAGCATAGGGGAAGGAGGTATATTATCTATGGTATCAGTTATTACAAGAGATTTAAGGACAACGTGAGGGAATAAAGAACTCTTAAACCTGAAATACATGCTTCAACGCTACAGTATCAGACACCAAAAACACTGGATATGTAGCTTACATGATGGATTCACTTCGATCAAGACTCCACTCTCTAAGGCAAATCGTAAGCACGTGGAACGTCAAAGGGACACGTGGACCGCTTAATTAATGTCCGTGCACGCTATACGAGTGCTGCAGCCAGTATGGAGGAATTAGGATCTCCAGCAAGGCGACTAGCTGTGATCCCAGGCCATCTGAACGGTGGAACGGAAATTCACCCCAGTGCATGTGTTGCTGTGAGATCTAGTGTTCCGATTTCCAGCAGCAAGCAGAAGTACAGAAGGCCTTACCCCGGCGAAGGTATGCGTGCTGCTGTAAATTTAGTGTTCATGGTAGTTGTATAGACCATAGATTGTATCTATGTATAGACATGCTGGATGCATTGTAGACCCACCTAGTCGTAGGACTCGTAACTGATCGTGGGCGACTTTTAATATGAACGAACCCCTCCCCCTTTCTCATAGTGCCAGGTTATGAGCTACTACTAGCTCCTAAAAATAAATGATATTTTGCCAGGAATATACACGCATAATGTCCCTCAGCAAATTAGGCAGGACTTGTTACACTGTAAGTAGTCCCCCCCTAGTCTAGTTAGCTATCCCCAACTTCTACCCACCTTGGGATCGCTTGCAGGATCTTGGCCGAGATCCTGCAAGCGATGCCAAGGTGGGTAGAAGTTGGGGATAGCTAGCTAGACTAGTCCTCCCCCCACCCTCCACAGTGGTCCCTCCAGACCATCTGTCACAGAATAATTGGTTCCCCTCGGACCATCTGTGGCACTGTACATGGTCCCACTTTATCGTAAATGGTCCCCCCATTTATCCAGCTACAAATGCCATCTCAATTGCTCTGAAACTGTAACTTTGATTGATGGAAGACAGCTAGTAATAGCAACAGTTGTATTGTCCTTGGCATCACCCAGGATAAATCATTTTATGCATGCAAGATTTTTTTTTAAGTAGCATGTGGACAACTAGCTAGCTGTCGCTGCAAATTTAATTTACCCCGTGGAAGTAGCAATGGAGTAAAATTTCATGCGTGTACGGTTTTTACGCTCATAACTCGACAACACGGTAATGGGAGGCCACAAAAGCTATGCAGGGCTAGAGTATAGAAACTGGAGAAAGCCCAGAAACAAAGTTTTGTCGGTGTGTGCAGTATTTCCACCGTACAGGCGCTATATTTACTAACCAGCTTGAAATGCATTCACGGTAAATCTCTCCGAATCCAAGAGACAGATGCTGCTAATGCCACGGCTGTATCTGTAGGTCTATAGGGTGCATGTCCAGACATCGAGAATGAAGACTTATCGCCCTTCATTAGAGAGAAATGGCTGCAATTCTGGATTTGTGTAAACGGCTCTGTGCTTTTTCGTGAGTGGGATTTATGGAGCAGAGTGGGTTTTGATGGGAGTAGTGTTGCTGTGGAGATTTGGGTTGGCTGTAGCGTGGGGCGTTGTGTTTTGTGAAGTATGTAATCGTTGTGGATGTGGATGTGAGGGTGGTTGTTGTGGTATAACGGTTGAGGATGGTGATGATTGTGGATGGTGGTATGTGTTGAAGGGTGTTGTGTATGGGTGTGTGGTATGGTTTGTGATGGGTGTGGTTGGAAAGATGTAGGGATGGTAGGTACGCGGTAAATACATCGCGCTGTGATGTGTGGGTAGTCTGTGCACGCCTTCCGGTGTGCATTGTCGCTTGTTTCGTTGGTTTTGGGGAAGTGTTTATTGCTGGAACTGCATCCCTACATGACCGGTTTTTGCACTTTTTGGAAAGTGCTTTTTCTGTAACTTGTTTTGGGGTGTTTTTTGGGAGATGGCATGAAAGGATTTGGAGTATTATGGAGTGTTGATGTTATTAAGAGTGGGGTTGGCCAGTAGATTTCTGAGTTTGGATTGTTTTGTGTTTGTGTACAAGGATGTACATGTGGGGTGTTTTATTGTGTATAAATAAGTGTTGTGATGTATAGTGTTGCAGATGTATGGAAGTATGTGAACGTGTTGGCACGAGTAGAATGATACTGGGTGTTGTTGAGGTCATCAGTATAAAGTGCAGTGTTGTGTTGGGTGAATTGGGTGAGAAGGTCCTCAAATGCTTGCTCGAGGTGAACTATGGCAGCTACTTCTGCTTCAGTGACTGTGTTGCACTCACTACTACAGTGCCATTTCACAGGCTACTGGCCCTTACTGCCTTCATATTCAGAGCTGCTGATTTCATTGGCTACTACACATCTGCCATTTGTCATCAATGGGAAGTGCACAGGCTCTCTGAACATGCTGATAGGCTGAGTCGTTGAACTAGGCATACTGCATGCAAAGTACCTTGTAATTCCAAGAAGATCAGCTAACACACGAATTTCAGGCACTTTCGCACTTCCACTCGAGAAAAGGACCGGACAGCACGATCCAAGGTAGGCTTTCAATAGACCACTAAACACGCGCTGGCAGGCAATTTGCGCATGCGTAGTATCTTCCTACAGTAAAACGGCGTGTGAGTGGCAAGCGTCCACTCGAGAGTGCTCGTTATCACTGCTGAACTAATTCGAATTTTTTTTTAAAACGCTGTGCCCAAAAGGCACTACCCGAGGGTCAATCATGCCCGTTCATGTTGGAATCTTGCTGATCACTTCGCCCATTCTCGTGTTAGCCTGGCTGAAAGAATCTGACTAAGACCGAGATAGACGGAATCGGCGGTTTTAACCACTTGCTGCTTTGGCATTTCAGGGATGTTCTTTAGCTGTACTACCACTCTGGTTAGTGATGACCACATCTGAGACTAACTGGTGCGTAGGGCTCTTATTTGTCCTAGACTACACCCACAGCAGAGTTTTGAACATGTCATTTAATACGCATTTAATGGGGAGGCCATTTTTTATCAGGGCCATCCCTACATATGGAGTACTACCGTACTTCATGATAGTGACCAGTTCTCTAGCTAATATCACAGCCGCTTGTAGCCTCTGACTTACCGTAGGTTTCCTCGTGACATCATCAACATTACTTCCGGTCGAAATTATAAGAAAGCTTACTGATACTCTTCTGGGTGTTTTTCGAACTCTACTAGAAAACTACAAAGTAGCAGCTGTGTCCGTTCTTTGAGACACTACCTGAGGCTACTGAAGGGACCAATATATATGCTTTTGGCTATTTTGTATGTCGGAACCCAGAAAAGAGCATTGTAAGTCTTGTTGCTGAGCGCCTTAGCGCGAGGCAATTAATCTTAAAGTGCGTCGGTCGAATCTGAGCTAGTGTATATATATATATATATGTAAATGTCTGTAACGCTTTCGGCCCAGGGGACCACCCCGGGGGCAGGCACATATTCAAGATGGCGTCTTCGCCAAGTTACACGGCTTCAAATTTTGTGCTGCTGGTGCATGAACGATCAGAGAGTTAATCAAGTCGATCACTGTGTTTTACCAAGGCTGTCTTATTGCAGCTCCAATACCACAAGGGTTTCAGTAGCCTCTGTTTCAGCAGAGACATGATGGCCCGATGGTATCATGGCAAATCGAGCGCTATGAACAGGAGCAAAGCCCAGTGACTGTGTCAACCATAGCTGTGCCTTGGAAGTGCGTTTCAGACAGAGATATCCGTCTACTGAAAGCGTAGTCGCGTTGTCGTACCCAGCATATTCAATAACTTCTCTCTTCACACGGACTCGTACTCTAGTGGGTTTGGTCACCTCTCCACGTGTCTCTGCGCGAGGCCTCACTGCGCATGCGTATGTCTAGTATATATTAGTATATGCATACATGTAGGCCTGCTCTCGAAATTTTCCTTCAAAGTTCACACCTTCCCAGTGTTAATTCAGCTATTTGCTAGATAGTCTTTGTTGCTAGCTGCTATCTTTTGTCTATTGAGCGCAGTACTCGTTCAAGTTTGTTCGATCGCGGCACGTGTGTGTATTGAGTACCTGACAATGGAACACCATTTGGAGTGTCTAGAAAAAGTTATGCAGACTCTGTGGGGCTATCATATCTACCCACCCACAAACAAATGTTCATGCTCAGTATTAGTGACTGTAGTTAAGAGTTTATATTATTAAGCTGGAAGAATAAATTATACAAGTAGTTGTGCTCGCTTCGCTCGCACAACTACTTGTGTTTGTTGAACTCGCTCGCTGCGCTCGCTCTATACAGATAGAGATTAAAGATGTAATCTGCATGTGATTTGTTGGTTTGTAGGGTACATTTAGCTAGTAGTGTTGCTGGCAGACTGAAGTGTGGAGACAGCGCTACAGAGAAGACTACAATCAGCTGTAAAACAGTTTAGGCATGCTGGGACTACAGCGTAGCTCTTCACAGCCATAGCCTAGCTACATATCAAGTGAATGGCACTGATTTTATTCTCAGCATGGCTACTTGCATGTTCACCACATTCTAACCAGAGGCAGTGACTCAGAGGAGAGACTACAAACAGCTGCTTGACCAAACAGGCGAGCTAGCACTGTAGCCTAGCTATACCGCAGGCTACATGCAGGCGAACGGCACCGACTCCATTTAATGCACATCGACATGGTTAGCCTAGCATAGCAGTTATATCTCTGCTTGGCTTTCACTTACAGCTAGGACTATACCGCAACTAACCTTTGTGTTAAAGTGCCTGACATCGTGAGACTAAGTCTTGTAGTCGCTGGAAAGAGCTAGCATCTTCTCGCACTTCACATACAGACACGTGGTACTTTGACCTGTGACCGTGAACTGGTCACAGGTCGAAGGTGCATCCGGGAGCGCGCGCATGCGGCTTCCGTTTCCGTTTTTCACACGTACGCACGGACGGACGGACGAACGGACGGACGGACGGACGGACGGACGGACGGACGGACGGACGGACGGACGGACGGACGGACGGACGGACGGACGGACGGACGGACGAACGGACGAACGGACACAACCAGGCGTAATAATAGATGGCAATCAGGATGGTACTGGTTAATTAAACATGTGGTTGCTCTTTCTCTTATCCTCTGACTGGAGGTCTTGCAAGCTCCGCCTGTGTATGTGGGTGCGTGGTCAATGATATAAGCGTTATGGCCGCCACATGATATATATATTATAAGCGACTGCACAGAAGCAGTGAACTACAAACATGCTAGCTATGTAGTGTAGTACAGTCTTCATTCTTTTTTGAGTACTGCTTTGCATATACAGCACCTGGTGATGCTACACAACTGAAGTAGTTGTCATGCAGGATATTCATTGTCACTGAACTGTTTCTACAGGGTGATAGTGCTTTCACTTTATAAAGAAACTATGGGGCATTGTAGCCCTTTGTGGTTGAATTTTCAATAGCACCTTTTACTCTACAATACAGCTTGCTAGATTTACATGTAGGTTCTTATCATTAGAGGCTTGAAATAATTATTGCTGAGAATAATAGCAAGACATTAGCATAAAGCATGATTCTAGAGTAGTAGCAAACCTCATCGTTTATTGGTGGCGTGTGCCAAGATGAGTGGGCCAGCCCTGCCCTCCCACCGGCAATGCAAGAGGACTGGCAATAGTTTTCTTTGGTCGAGTGGCTAGCTAGCACTCTATGATAGTATCAATAGCGTCTGATCAAGTGATCGGTGTATTAGTGTCATCATACTTGTCTTTCCTAGAATGCTCACTTTATTAATAATTTTTACCAGCCGGAGCGCGCGCAGCGCGCGGTCGGCTGGTACTAAGATTACTTTACGTTTTCCGCGTCTGTTTGTTTGTCTGTTTGTGCGTCCGCACTTATCACGTGCGCAATATATTACGTCATACGTTACTATGCAACTGCAGTGTACAGCAGCGTTTGGAGGTTTGCAGGCCAAGCTACAGCAAATGAAGGTAGTTTTGTGTTACCTAGATGGCGAAAACGTGGTAGGTAGCCGTGAAGATCCTGGTTTCTGGGCATAATATTATAGCTACTAACTAGAGGCGCATGACGAAACTGCTGAGTCAGCACTTTCGCTGTACCGCTCTAGGAATATAGTTTCTCTGACTCTACAGCTGTAGATTAGTAGTTTGGCCTAAGCTGAGTTGTGTATATTGTACGGGAAAGGCATCCGGCTGGTTTTTTAGACATGAAATGTCAGACTTGTTGTTACAGTGTAGGAAAAGCTGTTACTTGAGAAGTAATTTGAAATAAAAATCAAAGAATTGGAGAATAGCATTTTATCTCAAGCCTACTCTTCATAATTTGAGATAATGCTGATTGAGCTTGTAAATTATTTTGCATATAACTGTATCAAAGCGTTCAACCCTGTATTAATCACCCTCTTGTGTTGATCCCATTATTTCTTTGTGGTGTCTGCCAGTCAATACAGTACATACAGCGTGGCTTCCAGGAGCAGAGCAATCAAAGCCTGTGTACATGTATGAACAGCAGTAGATCAGCCAAATGTAATGACTTGGGAATGTTGTAGTGTACACTGCCTCCACTTGGCAGCCATTACTTGCATGAACAGTATGTCACTTTTGCTACATGTACAGGTATATGTCAGCCCATATACATGTAGTTTGTCCTTTCTTCCAATGGCTACAGTTCTGCTCTCTGTTCATGTGGACTCTTAGTAGTGATATTTATAAACGACAAGAAAGTACATCTGGCTACAATATGTGCGCCCAGGCTATCAACTTGGCAGTTTTCAATGCACATCACATTGAAATGGGTGCATGGTACTTTATTGGCTGTCGCGTGCATACACCCTGAAGCATTAGTCAAAGAGGCCATGCAATTTGTAGCAACACCTAAGAAAGAGGTATGTATGTATATGCAGATCTGAAGTTTACAATATAGTTGGATAGGTTACTGTATACAAATTAACTGTTCCTAATTATACATTGCAGTATGTTTATGGTTACTAAGTAAGTGGAGATACTATTAATACCTTACACTTCCATGGACAGCATCTGTTAGGCTGCTAACTAGCCAGTAGTTGTATTACACTAGCACGTTCACATACATACATACATACATACATACATACATACATACGTACATACATACATATGTGTACGTATGATAGGTTTTGTGTGAACCACAGTGCAGCTACGTAGCATGTGTTGTGTACGTATTCTGCAGCAAGACAAAACGTTCCAAGGCCTATAGTCATAACTTACAGATTCTAACTCCATTTTAATACTGGTGACATCTCTAGCTTAATAAGTCAGTTGTACTGATGGTACTTATCTATGTTCTAGCACAAGCCTTCAGCATGACTCTGATTTACGTACTTCCATTCAGGATGATGAGCGGCTCCTGGCTGAAGTCGCCAGGGTTTTACTAGAGTATCGCCATTCATCCTCAGCCTTTTAAGTGTGTCATATGACCAGTAGCTCGTAGTAAAACTGGAGGCACTTGGTGCACTCAAGAAACAAGCATAACCTGGGGTGTGAAGTATATTCCTTATCGAGATTCTAAGCTGACACGGTTGCTGCAGGACTGCCTTGGAGGCAACTGCAAAACCACCCTCATTGCTACCATCATACCTCTCTCTAGTATGTAGGTATGCATAGTCACTCAATACACTCAAATTTGCCAAAAGGTACTGTCCATGTATATAACATAAGTGCAATGAATTATGTATGCAGCAATAACCCAGTATAAGATTTGAGGTACGCATGTACATACGTATATACCAGTATCCAGTACTTATTTGCACGTAATTACACCCACAATGAAAATGTAGCATGAGAATTTACTCTGGTGTAAGGGAAGCATGCTATTATTATCCTCCAATAAATGTTACATGCAAATACGTAGCAGTCTGTTCACGTACATATTTCATACTGGTAACGGTTGAGTTGTACACGTATCTGCTGGCAGCCATCACTACTAGCACACCTAGTGTTGTGTTCAGAGTCACTGGCTAATTCTGTTTTCTTCAGATTGGTTTGTCTTTACACTTTTTAAAACATGCTTCTTATCAGTTCTTTCTTAGCAGTATTCTCTCTCTATATCCACATTTGAATACTCAGGGCAAAAAGTAGCATGGACACTGCGCAGATCAACAAGGACATGTCACAGAAAGCATTGCTGTCAGCCTATCAGCAAGAGATCACAAAGTTGAAGCAACAGCTTGAACACAGGTTCATACTATTAGTAGGATAATTAAGATATAACCCACGTCAACAGCTAGAACACGTGTACAAACATATTAGCTATTTGCGATAATTGAGATACAGCCTACATCTACATATTGCTTCTATAGGGAGAATACTTTGTGTCATGAAGAAATTGAGAGGCTGTAAGAGAAAGGGAGGAAGCTTAAAAGGAAAAAAAATGAGAAGGGTGGAATTTAGACAAGTCTGCCGTGCTGAATCTACTGCTGTTGAAACGATTCTCCCAATACCTCTCCTTCATAGGCAGCAGTTCTGGAGGCCCACCAACAGCTAATGAGTCAAGCTCAAGCTGAGAGAGATGCCTTGTATGGCAAGATAGCAGACCTGGAAAAAGTGGTATATAAAAGCCATTTGTGAATGATGTATGTAGAGAAGTAACATACATATGTGTGATATGTGCATATGCATGTTTTTGCCAAATTACAACTGATCATGTTAGATGTATACGTATATACTACCAGCAACCAGCTGCAGGGTTTTCACGAACCATTTAATAGCCTGGTAGACTAATTGAGTCAACTCTTACCCATGTAGTTTGGATGCAGGGGATGCTAATATTTCGCAGGGCCTGAGATTGTTCCTATTCTGTCTGACATTAACATTATAAAGCTTTCCACTGAAAATCTTTGTAAAGGTTCAACCCCACCACTTGCTATGTACATACATAGCAAGTGAAAGATTAATATAATCACGAGTTGTCATTAATTGCACATGCACTAAACTAATCTATCCCAGAAATTATATGGTAAACACCTACAACAACTCCATTGAAAATCAGTAGCACTTAAACTTACGTATTGTGGTACGTATAATAGAGAACATATTGCAATACAATCAGGTAAGCTGGCCACAAAAAAGAAATTGTACCCAAATTCTTTGACCCATACGTATATCCCAGCTCTAGTTTAGTCAGTTGATTTTGTATTGTGAGTCTGCACCATGCACTCCACCTTCAAGTCCATCTCCAGGCTGCAATTCCTCCCTTAGCTTGGTAAAGTACTTCCTCTCATTCTCCACCACTGCACTCTCATCTTGCAGCCTTTGTGAATGTACAGTGAAATAGAGTGATGTGTGTGAAAAAAGCCTTTCACCACAAAATATCTTACAGTGAAAAAGAAACATATGGAGAGAAGAAAAAAGACCAGTTTCGACCAAATATTAAGTGAATAACAGCTCAGCTCTTAGCTAATCCTATGTACAAATAAACAGTAACCTTTTGCTCATACTAAAATCACAAACCTTACGATGGGAGCCCAGCCCTCGGCTTTGAGTCGCAGATCCAAGCCCTTCTCAGGTAGCACAAGCCGTCAATACTTACAAACCAGTCTCCTTATTATAATCTTCTTCTTAATTAATTAATTTCACCATCCCACCACCTCACCGCTTTGCCACACACTATCACCTTTTCTCCAATTTCCCTACCATCACAGATAGGCAGTAATTAATACAACTATGTCCTATCTCAGGCACACTTTATGTAATGCATACCTAACTCTTTAAATTGTATGTTTGTGGGAGGGGGGGGAATCAAAAGTAGATAACTAGTCTTTGTCGTTTTGAAGACGCGAGACTGTCATTATTTTCAGTATAAGTCTATGTACATCAGTGTTTCCTTTGAAAATACTGCTGCACAGCTTTGAAGGTAAAAATACATATAAAAATGTTTTGTACATTTCCACTGATTGGATAAAATAATTGGGGCGAGCGTGAGCGAGCCCCCCCCCTTAGTGGTATGAATGGCGATTTTGTCTGTACGTACGGATGCTTGGTCCTATATACCGCAAATACTTCAAAAATATCTATTTCAGTGTCATGCCCTCGCTAACGCTCGCCCCACAATGCTCTGCATTTACTAGTAGTTATACATCTGTGTAGTTTGAGCAGTGGTTGAAAGTTTTGTTCCCTTAGTTCAATAGTTGTTGTGTTCATGGTTTGAAAATTAGGCTCTATCGCGAATTCTATTGCTGGTTAGGCCACACGTTTCTGAGGATTTTTCAAAGAGGATTAAAGGCATGAATGGCTGCAATCATGTACAGATAGAGAGAGGGACCAGTAAGGATTTACTGCATATGTACCTCATTGTGTTAAGCAAGCATAAAAGTCTCTGGAATCAACAATGACTATGGTGACAGCTAGTGCATTAGGTCACTGTGATATGTGGCATACATATAGAGCTTGTAATAGAGTCTTGAGATGATCCGATTCACTTGGTAGAGACAATGATGGCCAAGTGTTCATGTTATTCTTCGTAACATCACCAGCTTCATACATTGTTTTACCACCCAGGGTAGGAAACCAGAAGGCAAAGTTACGTCAGAAAAATACCAGGCTGTACAAGAAGAGAGTAAGTCACAGTGTTACTGCATGAGCCTGTCAGTGCTTTTAAAAACAATAATCATCGATCCTGCTATTACTGCCTAAGTTGTTATATACATACTGAGCTCTGGCATTCAGATTCTACAAATAGGCTATGCATACGTATTAGAGTGTACTAGTCATATTTGTACCGAGGCGTTATTGGCTCTATTATAGTGTTTCTGTAACTGCATCTACAAAGGTGATTACAATGTCATGTTGACTATTGTATAATGTTTATACTGCCGTGCAGGTAGTGAGCTCACACACATCACAAGCAGTGGCTGGAGTTCAACAGTATCCGAGCACCCAAATGAAAATTTACAAGCTCTACCAGAGAGTGCATCAGTGGTGATTTCAAATGCAGATACTGTGGACAACAACGTAAAGATTGATTTAGAAGCAGGAAGTCAAGATTCAAGTGGACGAGACTTTCTCTTTGTGACTATTTACATGTAATGAAGCTGTCGTCACACGTTGAACTGTTCTTTTTTTTATTTCAAGTGAGTATGCCACATTTGTGCTGCATATACTTGCATGACACTGTAGAAGTCATATTTCAGATTTTGTACAATGTTTATCCTGCTATCACTGATAATTGTTGTATTATTATTTTATTACTCCTTTTGGGGCGAGCGTGAATTACTATTTTTTTTTTGTATTACTCCTTTTATGGCGAGTTTTTATTTATTTATTTATACTATATGAGCCCCCCCCCCCCCCTTAATGTAGACCTGTGCGTGCGCGTGCGTCCGTGCAAGGTCTATTCCGTAAAAACGTTGGCATGCCTACAGAGAAAGGAGTGCGGCCGAATCCCATGTGTGCTGTGAAGAAGGACAGAAGGCTACAAAGCGAGCGAGCACGGTGAAGGCGGAGACTGTTGGGTGAGTCGGCTCATAGATAATGGTCGGCTGAAGCTAGGGAGGCCGACGATCGAACGAACGCTTACATATGTACGCAGGCGAGAAAGCAGGGCAGCAGCGCAAGGGCAGAGAATGATGAAGTCCCGCGATGCCATGAACATTGAGGAGAAGGTGGTATGTCTCCTGTGCAGAGTAGTCCCTCTCTGCAGTCGTGTTTATCAGTAGCTTCTGAACTGCCTTCAACGACTTGTCATCATCATTCACAACAGCAGCAGCATACACATCCTTCAGCATCTATGCTCTTTGAAATATCTTCAGAAACGTGTGGCCTAACCAGCAATAGAATTTGTGCAGATAGAGCCTGATTTTCGAACCATGAACCCAACAACTATTGAACCAAGGGAACAAAACTTTCAACCACTGCTCAAACTACACAGATGTACTATTACTTTATCCAATCAGTGGAAATGTACAAAACCAATTTATATGTATTTTTACCTTTCCTTCAAAGCTGTGCAGCAGTATTTTCAAAGGAAACACTGATCTTTATGGACTTACACTGAAAATAATGACAGTCTCGCATCTTCAAGACGACAAAGACTAGTTATCTACTTTTGATTCCCCCCCCCCCCCCCCCCCACAAACATACAATTTAAAAGTTAGGTATGCATTACATAAAAGTGTGCCAGAGACAGGACATAGCTAACAGTTGCATTAATTACTGCTTATCTGTGATGGTAGGGAAATCGGAGAAAAGGCGATAATGTGTTATCTGTGATGGTAGGGAAATCGGAGAAAAGGCGATAATGTGTGGCAAAGTTACGTCAGAAAAATACCAGGCTGTACAAGAAGAGAGTAAGTCACAGTGTTACTGCATGAGCCTGTCAGTGCTTTTAAAAACAATAATCATCGATCCTGCTATTACTGCCTAAGTTGTTATATACATACTGAGCTCTGGCATTCAGATTCTACAAATAGGCTATGCATACGTATTAGAGTGTACTAGTCATATTTGTACCGAGGCGTTATTGGCTCTATTATAGTGTTTCTGTAACTGCATCTACAAAGGTGATTACAATGTCATGTTGACTATTGTATAATGTTTATACTGCCGTGCAGGTAGTGAGCTCACACACATCACAAGCAGTGGCTGGAGCTCAACAGTATCCGAGCACCCAAATGAAAATTTACAAGCTCTACCAGAGAGTGCATCAGTGGTGATTTCAAATGCAGATACTGTGGACAACAACGTAAAGATTGATTTAGAAGCAGGAAGTCAAGATTCAAGTGGACGAGACTTTCTCTTTGTGACTATTTACATGTAATGAAGCTGTCGTCACACGTTGAACTGTTCTTTTTTTTATTTCAAGTGAGTATGCCACATTTGTGCTGCATATACTTGCATGACACTGTAGAAGTCATATTTCAGATTTTGTACAATGTTTATCCTGCTATCACTGATAATTGTTGTATTATTATTTTATTACTCCTTTTGGGGCGAGCGTGAATTACTATTTTTTTTTTGTATTACTCCTTTTATGGCGAGTTTTTATTTATTTATTTATACTATATACTCTTTTTGGGACGAGCGTGATTATTTCTTTTGTATTACTAGTAATTTCCCTTTGAAATGAGCGCGAGTGAGCCCCCCCCCCCCTTAATGTAGACCTGTGCGTGCGCGTGCGTCCGTGCAAGGTCTATTCCGTAAAAGCGTTGGCATGCCTACAGAGAAAGGAGTGCGGCCGAATCCCATGTGTGCTGTGAAGAAGGACAGAAGGCTACAAAGCGAGCGAGCACGGTGAAGGCGGAGACTGTTGGGTGAGTCGGCTCATAGATAATGGTCGGCTGAAGCTAGGGAGGCCGACGATCGAACGAACGCTTACATATGTACGCAGGCGAGAAAGCAGGGCAGCAGCGCAAGGGCAGAGAATGATGAAGTCCCGCGATGCCATGAACATTGAGGAGAAGGTGGTATGTCTCCTGTGCAGAGTAGTCCCTCTCTGCAGTCGTGTTTATCAGTAGCTTCTGAACTGCCTTCAACGACTTGTCATCATCATTCACAACAGCAGCAGCATACACATCCTTCAGCATCTATGACCGTGGCTCGCATAAATTGATGGCCGCTAACTGGTGTCGAGGTTGCAGCTGTTCTGTCACTAGATACGCTTTTAGCTTGCCTTGTCTGCAAGTCTCAAATCACCCCCACAACTGAACGGCTGGGTAGATGTGCAAAGTGTGATGCCCTTCAAGCACTTAAACACTGTAAGAAACAGTGGAGTGCTAAGCTCACCTTTCTTTCATAACGCTCAATATTTTTGGCACCTCCAAAATCATTGATTCCGATCTGTGAAGGCCTTTTCCTTGACTCTGTTTGGTAATGGTTGCTGCCTTGTGCTCTTTATTACATGGAAGAAATAGGTTTACATGATGCTATAGATACATATGCATACTTAGCAACCACAGTTAGTTGTACAAGGCAATAACTGTTACACTATGTTATAGCAGTTGTGATAGAGACCCCCACCAAACATTGTCAGGCATAGACAGTAGAGTAGAAGGACAGGGATTGGAAACTCAATTAACACATAATATTGCACATTTTGTACTATTTGTATACTACTATTCTACTCTACTATGGTCAGGGAATCTAATTTACAGTGCAAGACTCTATGTCAAAGACTTTCAATGTCAATGGCTATCACTTAACGTCTAACAGCAAAAAATGTGTCAAAGACTAGCTACTTTATTTTGTAGGTCTACAGAGGTTTGCACTCGAAAAATACAAGGCCTAAGCTTACTCTAACGCTACAGATGAAAGGCTCATTACTGAGCAGGGCAAGCTTTCTGGTTTCTACTCTGCACAGTCACTTGCAAGCTTTTGCAAACCTCTGTACCGACACGGGAGCTAATCTCGCGAGCCAGACTGTACGGGGGCTAGCTACGTACCCTGGCTGACCAAATTACAGTACAGAACGGGTACATATTAGCGAGTACAATCTTACATGGCTTGAGATAGCTTTATTCTCCCGTTGTATGAGTGGCCAGCAAGTTTGAAATTCTCTCCACCCCTCCCTGACGAAGATTCCCGACGCTTCAGCGAGGCTTTGTCCATGACGACGCACAAACGCATTCATTGTGAATGAATGGGGGTGGGGCTGTCTAGACCTGTACCTGTACGCATACGCACAGTATTCAGAACTGTGTGGGCGCATAGATATTATCTACTAGGTGAATGCAGACATAGATAATAGAGTATTATCATCTATTATCTATCTCTATTTTCTATGATGCAGAGCACTGTGGGGCGAGCGAGTTCATCATGCATAACTGACTTTGATATGATCATCATGATAATATGGAGGGATGTAGTTGAGAAATGTTAGTGTGGTTTGTACTTAATGCCTGTGAATGCCAGTGAGGCTGTACGTCAAAGTAAACGGAGGGGCAGATAGGAGGGAAGTTTCGGTGACCTATTCATCTTGCATGTGCAATGTAGACAAGTTAAGATTGGCTAATACGGCGCGGTCTGACGTATCACTTTCTTCTATGATCTCATGTTTGGACCCAGGTTAGTTCATTATGTACATACAATAGGCACAGTGTCACATTGCAGATTGCTTCTGTTACTGTTTTTTCACACGCTCTTGCTGGCCTTTGCATGAACACGATCAGCCTAGTATGATGTGTGGGCTGGGTAGCCCCTCCACTGTTTCTTAAAGTTTTTCAGTGCTTGAAGAGCATCGCACTTGCACATCTACCCAGCTGTTCAGTTGTGGGGTGATTTGAGACTTGCAGACAAGGCAAGCTAAAAACGTGTCTAGTGACAGAACAGCTACAACCTCAACACCAGTTAGCGGCCACCAATTTATGCGAGCCACGGTCACAGATGCTGAAGGATGTGTATGCAGCTATTGTGAATGACTATGACAAGTCGCTGAGGGCAGTTCAGAAGCTCCAGCATGATAAACGTTTAACACCACTGCAGAGAGGGACTACTCTGCACAGGAGACATGCCACTAACTTTCTCCTTCAACTACCAATGTTCATGGCATCGCGGGACTCAGTCATCATCCTCTGCCCTTGCGCTGCTGCCCTGTGTTTTCGCCGGCGTACATGTAAGCGTTCGTTCGATCGTTGGCCTCCTTAGCCGCGTTCAGCCGACTCACCCAACAGTCTCCGCCTTCGCCATGCTCGCTCGTTCTGTAGCCTTCTGTCCTTCTCCACAGGGGTTTCGGCCGCACTCCTTTCTCTGTAGCGCTGTCTGCGCCGTTCCAGTGTCCGCTGTCTACACAAGTCACTCATTCTCTCTCTCCAGAGTGCACGCTCATGTTGCAGAGGATTATAAGAGTAAAGCAGTTGAAACGCGTGACAACAGTATTAGAAATAGGCATGCTAACGTTTTTACGGAATAGTCCATGCGCACGGACGGGGGGCCGGGGGGCTCGTTCGCGCTCGTTTCAAAAGGGAAATTACTACATGTAGTAATAAAAAAGAGTATATAGTATAAAAAAATAAATAAAAACTCGCCATAAAGGGAGTAATACAAAAAAAAATAGTAATTCACGCTCGCCCCAAAAGGAGTAATGAAATAATAATACAATAATAATCAGCAATAGCAGGATAAACGTTGTACAAAATCTGAAATATGACTTCTACAATGTCATGCAAGTATATGCAGCACAAATGTGGCATACTCACATGAAATAAAAAAAGAACAGTTCAACGCGTGACAACAGCTTCATCACATGTAAATAGTCACGAAGAGAAAGTCTCGTCCACTTGAATCTTGACTTCCTGCTTCTAAATCAATCTTTATGCTGTTGTCCAAGGTATCTGCATTTGAAATCACCACTGATGCACTCTCTGGTAGAGCTTGTAAATTTTTATTTGGGTGCTCGGATACTGTTGAGCTCCAGCCACTGCTTGTGATGTGTGTGAGCTCACTACCTGCACGGCAGTATAAACATTATACAATAGTCAACATGACATTGAAATCACCATTGTAGATGCAGTTACAGAAACACTATAATAGAGCCAATAACGGCTCGGTACAAATCTGACTAGTACACTCTAAAACGTTTGCATAGCCTATTTGTAGAATCTGAATGCCAGAGCTCAGTATGTATAAAACAACTAATGCAGTATTAGCAGAATCGATGATTATTGTTTTTGAAAGCACTGACAGGCTCATGCAGTAACACTGTGCTCTTCTTGTACAGCCTGGTATTTTTCTGATGTAACTTTGCCTTCTGGCTTCCTACCCTGGGTGGTAAAACAATGTATAAAGCTGGTGATGTTATGAAGAATAACATGAACACTTGGCCATCATTGTCTCTACCAAGTGAATCGGATCAGCTCTAGACCTCTACCGCAATCACTATATGTATGCCACATATCATAGTGACCTAATACACTAGCTGTCACCATAGTCACTGTTCATTCCAGAGACTTTTATGCTTGCTTAACACAATGAGGTACATAAGCAGAAAATCCTTATTGGTCCTGCTCTCTATCTGTACATGACTGCAGCCATTCATGCCTTTACTCCTCATTGAAATATCTTCAGAAACGTGTGGCCTAACCAGCAATAGAATTTGTGCAGATAGAGCCTGATTTTCGAACCATGAACCCAACAACTATTGAACCAAGGGAACAAAACTTTCAACCACTGCTCAAACTACACAGATGTACTATTACTTTATCCAATCAGTGGAAATGTACAAAACCAATTTATATGTATTTTTACCTTTCCTTCAAAGCTGTGCAGCAGTATTTTCAAAGGAAACACTGATCTTTATGGACTTACACTGAAAATAATGACAGTCTCGCATCTTCAAGACGACAAAGACTAGTTATCTACTTTTGATTCCCCCCCCCCCCCCCCCCCCCCCCACAAACATACAATTTAAAAGTTAGGTATGCATTACATAAAAGTGTGCCAGAGACAGGACATAGCTAACAGTTGCATTAATTACTGCTTATCTGTGATGGTAGGGAAATCGGAGAAAAGGCGATAATGTGTTATCTGTGATGGTAGGGAAATCGGAGAAAAGGCGATAATGTGTGGCAAAGCGGTTAGGTGGTGGAACGGGGAGAAGATTATGATAAGGAGACTGGTTTACAAGGAGATTAGTATTAGCAGGGAAGATAAATGGGGAGAGTGTTACAAACTATGTTCGGAAATCAAGGAATTGGTATAGATAGTTGAAAGGAAGTGATTGAAAAGGCTAATAAAGATTTTCATGAAAACAGGAAAGAGTTCTTGGGCATTTGTTGGCAGGATCTTCAAAGGGTAGTCGTAAGGGTATGTTGCTTATTTGAGGGTTCATGTGTAACCAGTACCAAGGGAGTATTATGTGAGCATTATGAAAGACTGTCTACAGCATCTGAAGATGTTCAGTTTGATGGTAGCTGGAAAGAGCATGTAGGGCAGAAAGTGACAGAGTACAGTGAAATGTCTCGATTACGGAAGGTTAAGGTTTTGGACAGTGGAATTAGTTTTGCAGAAATTTAACTAAAACCTTAAAGAATAATAATGCAGGAGGTAATGATCGGCTTGTCATTAGTCTGTTGAAAGTCTAATCTGAAGTAGTTTGTACAGTGGAGACTGTTCCAAAACAAAGAGGACAAGTGTTAATTTTTAGCTTGTATAAGAAAGGTGATACTGAGGGCCCGGGTAATTACAGAGGCATTACATTATTGAATGTGGGAGGAAAATTGTTCTAAACAATCGCGTAGTAATCACATTAGAATAAGAAAGAGCTCTTTATGAAGATTTAGAGAGAAAATGAGTCATGTTGATGGCATCTTTGCTCTCAATGAAATCATACCACGTAGAATGAGGGACACTTAAGCTTTATTTTTTTTAAAGTAGTTGACAGAGTTGACATGATCACACAGAGTGCTGTTTTACTGAAGAGAGAAATATCTGATATAGGTCAGGGGGTGGCACAGATTTGTAGTATGTCACCTATCTTATTAACTCTATTAATCAGTTGCTAGATGAGGTTGAGAAGGCTGCGATTGGCATTAATATTAAGAAGGATGTTCAGGTTGGGGGTCTAATGTTTGCCGATGATTTTGTAGGTTTAACTCCTAATGCTGAGGACTTACAAACATTGATTAATGTAGTACAGGGGTTTTGTAATAAATGGAGGTTGAAATCTAACATAAAAAGAGTGTTATTATGGTATTTTCTAAAGAGGTTGATACAGGCACATGTTCTTATTCCGAAATCTGGCTCCAGGTGGACCAAATTTAAAAGGATTAGCTACTTGATGTAGATGACCTACTGCACGTTAGAGACTCAGGTAAATTACATAGCTGCAATCCAGCATGCAGGTATGGGGCTATTATAATATAGGCTCATCGCGCTAAGCTGTCTGGCATACACAGCGTGCTTGATGTCTACACAGAAGCTTAACATTTCAATGACAATGTTGATGCATTTTATATACTAGATGTCAAGATATATACAGTACATACTTTCCCCTATATTATACGGGCGCATACGTATGTATGTGTATCCCATAGCTGGGAGAGAGTTACGTGTACTTCATTACTCTACTTAGTGCTTACCGTTCGAGCGTGGCATGTTTCATATAAAATAACCCTCTCTCAATGCAACCTTCATCATGCAAACATCAATGTACATATGATACATTGTATTTTCATGTAACGTACCATAGATAGCAGTAACATGAAGCTGTGATGGTTGAAGATTAGACAGCCCAAAATGCTCCAGTAAATCCTCTGAAATTTGTAATGCAGCTATAGACTCCAGGGATGCTGTGGAGAATACTGTGGAGAAGCCCCAACTACAAAATTTGTGGGTAGGAAAGTGAAAGATTGCAATCTATCATTTCTGGAAAACATTCTTTGGTTAGGGCATAGGAAGACCATTCAATGGTGCTTTTGAACTCCCAAATGCAATTTTATCACAAATTGCTACTCCGCTGTTCAGTTTTTAACTGCAATTCACATCCAAAGCAATGTAGGGACAGCCCGTGTACTTTATACTACACTGACCCTGAGTATTCACTGGCACTTGCTAGAGAGCCTCTGTGATTTTCATAGAGGCTCCGGTGCGAGCCTACAAAGCTTGGATTCAAGGAGAATGATGAACAGGGTCTAGGCAAAAAAGAGAGTGAACATCAGAGTGAAAAACCGTACGTACATACTATATGAGGAAGGCTACTCCCAACCCCCTTCAAGTACGTAATTCTATTTCTTTACAAAAGACTTAGTTTATCATTACTACAGTAGACTAAGGTTATCAGGCACACTTCATCATGTAGCACACATACGCTATCAGGCACATGCTCGCTTCTTGGCCCAAAGCTGTAAAAATTCAGAGGTAAAAACCTCGTTAACAGGCGCACATGTTACAATTAAACGAAACATGGGGTGGAGCAACTAGCACAAAAATAATTATTAAAGGATTGAACGAGAAACTAAGAGACTGTTAGCAGCTAGCTAGCTCTCTGGGTATGTGGCCAACAATCTTTCCGTCTCGATAGATAGCTACTGCTCGCTTGCCATGGTAGCACTGGGAACACTTTGTACACGTAGTGGCCACGAACAACGCTTTCTTAGATCGTGATTCCATACTGGTAGTTAGTAATCTGCTAACAGCAACAAAGCTTCCCATTTTTTTAGCCAGCTAATGTAACCTTGCCGTGAAGAGCTTTAACTTTTTGCATCGACAGCTGTCGTTGACACATGCAATAAATAGGCATGGCAACCTTTAACCGCCGATATGTAGCACACTTCGTTATGTAGCGCATACACTGTTGCTATTGTCCCAATTAGCGCATGCACCTGATAACTCGAGTCTACGGTATTTAAGCCATCCTCTCAAATCGACATGTAATCTACACGGTTTCACTTACCACTCAGTGTTAGTATATCTCTCGTCATTGGCTTTATACCACCACTTAAGTTTAATTGCACCTATCCCTTCTGCCCTTCAAAGATTCCAACCACATATCTCCCCTTACTCCTTCGTTACACATTTTAAAAGAACAGCCAAGTACGTATCTTTTAGCTGTTCCTAGCTAAATAGATTCCAAAAAAAGTGATCTGCTATTTAATACAAGCCTACACTTCACTATCATATTCAAAAGTAGGGCAAAGTACCGAAACTAACAATAATTATATACTTATCCTTCTTGCAACTATACTGATATTTCTAAAAACCTAAGTAGTTTTTTCTTTCCACTATTTACTACCTTCTGTACATGACTATCTCATGAACCACTACTAGCAAATTCAATGCCTATCAGTAACATGCAACCCTTGGAGTGTCTATATCTCCCCACTTCCATGAAGTGTTCCTGCATGTAATAACATCTGTAAATACCATAACAGCACTCTTTTTGATTCAACCTCCAAACTCCTGTACTACTCAAGAGTTCTCAGCATTAGTAATTAAACCTACATGTACCAAATTGTCAGCAAACATTAGACTCCCAACATTGTCTATAGATATGCCAATCCCAGCCTTCCTAACCTCATCAAACAACTGAAATTTCACAAGTAAAACCGCACTCAGTGAAATGTCATACTAATAACTCTCCACATCTTACCCCTAACCCCAACTTCCCATAACTTATTACACTGTAAACCATAAGCCATCATGTCAAATGCTGAAAATATGCAATTACACTGACATTAGTTTGTTGCGTAATTTACATGCATCCCTAATTTCAGTAAACGTTACAGACTCCTCCAATAGCAGAGACATTACAATCTCAGAAACAACTCTGATACATAAAAAACAGTAGAAATCCACTCAAACCAAGCTAAAGACAAACAACTAACCAAAAAGTTTCTCTCCCATGTGTCTCTGTGTGTTACCATCTTCATTCTGACCACCATGTCTTCTATATTCCCATACACATTCTTTTTCATACCAGAAGAGCGAGCGGCTATCCATCCACCAACGCTGCTAAACTCCAGTGAGTCTGGTTCATGACCAACAGTAAAAAGCCCTTCTCAGCTAACTGTGGAAAAACAATAGCAGTAAATTTCATATGTAGAGCTCGCCTTATTCCCATGTTCTACTACATAGGGTTTTTCACACAGTACAAAAATAAAGCCGGGGAATGAGTCTGTGTCCCTATAGTCGTCTACATGTATACCGTAGTGACCGGTTAATAAGCGCACACAGCTATTAGGCGCATGTTTTATAATAAGCGCACACTTCCTTCCGGTCATTACGTCTTATTTAATTGGCGCATGCGCTTGTTACACGCGTTAAAATCGCCGACGTGTCGGTCAGTACTGTTTTTTTGTGAGTGAGTTTGAGATTGAGATCGAGAGGGTACGCGCAGAAGTACCTGCAACCCAACCGTGCCTTAAAAAGTGCCAAATCTTACACGACAGTTCTCGAGGGACGTGGCCTACTGTCACCGCTCCAGGCTTCAAAAGGCACACAGCAAACCGGTCATGTTCACTCTCCTCCTCGCGTAAAAGTTCAAGTACCTCGCCAATAATAGGGGACCACACTCTTTTTTAGATATGGTGGCCGCGCACAACACTCTCATGCAGGTACACACCGTCTTCATGTCAGACTCGCGCTCGCCATAATTTGCCAATATCCACACGTACGTCGGTCGATACTAATACCGATAACTCATACCGGGTACCGCGATTACCGCTAACAAGCGCATACCGGCTAATAAGCGCATAGTTTCTTACTGCTGACTAGGATAGGCGCATGCGCTTATTAACCAGTCACTACGGTATGGTACTCCAATCACAGTACACAAATGATTCACTGATAGTAAGTGGATACACACATGCATTGCATATAGCATCAGAGGAGCAACATATACATACTTACTTGTACGTAAATTGCTAATGTGTATGGTATATTAATATCCAGTATGTGTGCTTGTAGAATGCTCAAATTCTACTTGTATATGCACCTTCATTTCCAGGTCTTGTCCAATAATTCCAGCTTCTACGTACATGAATGGTGAGGTTCTCCACGTCCATCCACAGGATATGATCCATCTCTGTCATGTCCAAGGACACAATTACTTTTTTTCTTCTGATGGACACTAGGGCACCAGATACTACCGACATATGTAATTTAAGAAAGTAGAATTGGGATAATTCAGTACATAAGTAGTTCCATTTCTACTCAGTTTTTGTATCATTAGTTGCAGGCAATGTGAAACATACAGACAGTTAATATGGAGTAATCAAATGTAGTGTAACATGCACATGAAGAGTACATGTACATAATTATGTAGCTGCATGTATGGTGATTAGAACTTACAGCTCTGTATTCATGGACAGATGTCACGGTTCATGCATATAGTCATTACTGACCTCCAAATGGCACGATGCACACATCATACTTCACAGCAGCCTTCACCACTACTTCCACATCTTCATGTCCATGTACTTTATACTACACTGACCCTGAGTATTCAGTGGCACTTGCTAGAGAGCCTCTGTGATTTTCATAGAGGCTCCGGTGCAAGCCTACAAAGCTTGGATCCAAGGAGAATGATGAACAGGGTCTAGGCAAAAAAGAGAGTGAACATCAGAGTGAGAAACCGTACGTACATACTATATGAGGAAGGCTACTGTGCATCGTCAGGTTGAGTGACAATAGCATAAGTGAGAATAGTTAGCTACGTGTATAATACAAGGTGCTACAAGTAAATGAATGGTTTGCAATCTGCTAAGTATGGGTCTTCGAGGACTGGTCGTCGTGATTGCAGGCTCACACAACTAGTAGTACACCGATTCAGAAACAAAAATGTGTGCCACCTGCAGGGAATCATGATCAAGAGCTTTTCCTGTACTTATGCTCTTATATACAGTTATATGCAGTTGCACTGTATTGGTGGTGAAACTATGAATGTACATACAAAACCATATCAAAAGGTAAACACTATGAACAAATATGTCAGTGCTATAGTACATGTATGTGAAGTGACAGGTTCCTACCCTGAATCTCTGTAAACACATTAAGATCCATAAGTCTCTGTCCTACATCCTATAAAGTAAAGAGAAAATGATAGAATGTTCCAACTGCATGAATTAAAAAGTAAGAGGCATAGTCTGTACAACATAATATAACAACATACATACGTATAGGTGCAGTGCGTTCACACAGGGTGTGCAATTGAACACGCATGTCGTGCAAACATAAATGTACTTATGCAATGCAAAATGTAACATGTGAGCCTGTTAGTATCTAACAGGCACAGTGACACTACACAGTCATACTTACCCTAGCCACTTGCACATTAGAAACTCCCTCCATATTGTGCACAAACCACTTCACTGCAGCTGAACCTGTAAAGATGTGTACTCCAGATGCTTCCTGTGGAGTAGGAACAATAGTTCCTTGCAGATGATTATTTGCAGACAGCTGACACCGATAACTTACCAATACCTCTCCTCATTACATGCAACAGTATCAATGTACTATTAAACCCCAGTATTAACTGAGTTCTGAATAACGTAATTGACACATGACATTATACATGCGTAATATTCTCACCTGGCATGGTATTCCTGTACTGGGATGTGCTAGTGCATCAATATACTCTCTAAGAGTAATTGCCGAAGTATCATCCTGCAGAGAACAAGTGAGAACTAGAACCCTGCGTAGCTACATGTGCCTCTTCCACATAATGCATGTTACTCTGGTCCCGTTGTGGCTGTACCATCACATATGTTCATGCTCTTGCTATGTTAGTGTACTCACGTACAGGTGTGCTGCAAAATACATATACATGAAAAGTGGCACAATTCAAGCTTGATCGTGTAGCAATTGATTTACACTTCATTGTTGAGTTGAACACTACTAGCGTGAAGCAGATGAGCTCTCCATTAGATTGAATTTGATAGCAACTTTAAGTGAACTGAAACGTAACCGTTTTAAAACTAACTCACTTTTCAGCTTACCATTTTAACTACAGTATGTATTTAATGGTGTTTATACATGTATTACTGTCAGTCTGCACATATCTTCTTACAAAATGGAGCATACACATACTATGCACATGCCCTACAATGATGCGGTTAATTCCATAGCTGCCCTGACAAAAAAGCTACCTGATTGAGAAAAAGAAGTAAACAGGAATGTACTTACCTGACGATGATGATGATTACATAAATATGTATACATCTAACCAGTGCACGCCTGTTTAAACACAGTTACTCAAGTGTTAATACCATGAATGTACATACTGGTATACGTACAACTCACTGACCAGATGAATATTATGGGTGTGCAGTGAATAAGCGCTAAGGGGGCTCACTCCTCCGGCCTATAAAGCTTTGTAAACTATAGCCTGCAGGAAGAGGGACATGAAGATCTGTGAGACAGAAACCCAGCAACAGTACAGACATGCCTACATTCTGAAGTACAATTGTAGTTAACATAACAACAGATGAGACATCTTTGCACAGATGCAGTGTCCACTCCCTGCAGTCTCTGTTTCAGACAAAAAAAACATTGAAGGGAGACTTGAATATAAAGGAACTGGAAGAGTATGTACTTCCAAAACAGCTAGATGTTCAGATCATATTCAATCACAGTTATAATAGCTTCAGAGCTGAATCTCTACCTTATGAAGGCAAAATAGCGGTGGCTACTAATGAAGGGCAGTGTCTATTCGCGGAAACACAGTATTGATATGCACAGTGAAATTAAGAGATAAGAATTCCTGTAAACCCCATACATATGTATAGTGAAATTAAGAGATAAGAAAATAGGTGTTCCTGTTCTAGAAGCACCCTTTAACATCTCTGCAGACAGGGGATGATGCTTGACTGGGGCTTTAAGAAGAACATAACAATGCCCATAAATGTAATTACTGCAGAAAATGTATGAAGACCATTAAACACTAGCTTGATATCACTCTATCTACATCAGTGTGCATGGATTCAAGCTCTAACCACTTCAGTACTTTCCTTAATGGCCTCTCTTTTAAAAAACTCATGGACTCACAAGATCTTCTTTCAATCTTTTCGGGTGTGTCTGGTTCATCCTGTGAGAAAGGGGGTATATTACGTACATATATGTATGCACACATAGTCTGAGTATGTGCCTACACATACACTGCAACAGTAGTTATGATGGTACACGTATACAGATAATGCTACCATACTTTGACAATATATACCGGTATCATTGTATTTTCTATCATTTGAATGCAATGAATGGTGTGTTCACATGTTAGGCATTGTAGTCGTTCCAGTGCTGGTGCTAGCCATGTTGGTTAGGCTGTGATTGGTTACCAGAGTGCTGCAGCGGGAACTTTAAAGTAGTACAGCTAGTAGCAATATCACAGCTGCTGGCAAAGCTGACCAAAAATTTCCATAGTTCATGGTAGTTCTATATGTGTAATAGTTACCTTGCTGTCGTGATCTGTACTTGTTGAGGGCTTGTGCTACCTGAGAAGGGCTTGTATCTGCGGAGTCAAAGCCAAGGGCTGGGCTCCCATCGTAAGGTTTGTGATTTTAGTATGAGCAAAAGGTTACTGTTTATTTGTACATATGATTAGCTAAGAGCTGAGGTGTTATTAACTTAATATTTGGTTGAAACTGGTCTTTATTCTTCTCTCCAAGTTTCTTTTTCACTGTAAGATTTTTTTGTGGTGAAAGGCTTTTTTCACACATATCACTCTATTTCACTGTACATTCACAAAGGCCGGAAGATGAGTGTGCAGAGGTGAAGAAAGGGAGGGAGTACTTTACCAAGCTAAGGGAAGAAATTGCAGCCTGGAGATGGACATGAAGGTGGAGTGCATGGTGCAGACTCACAATACAAAATCAACTGATTAAACTAGAGCTGGGATATACGTATGGGTCAAAGAATTTCCTTTTTTGTGGCCAGCTTATGTACCTGATTGTATATGCTGCACATGTATAGATTATACGACGAGGGGGAGGTAGTTACGCGATTTATTCACCGAGTGCCGAAGGCACGAGGTGTATAAATCACGTAACTACCAACCCCGAGGCGTATAACCGACTTGTACCATGGGCATAGCAACACTGTTCTGTAGCAATGCACTGCGTTACTATAAAAGTGTCAGTAGCTAATACAGTCAGTATGAAGCTTAGCGACAGTGGATTCTGCTGCGAATGTATACCGACAACTGCGGTTTGCCTACTGCCTTCAACAAGTTCCGTTGTTCTCGCTATTCTCAGTGAGTACCAGCATCAACTTCGTCCTATAACGGTTGTACCTAGCTATCGTTTCAACGAGAAGATACTCACCCGTGACCGACGGCGCTCCAGCGCTGCTTAGTCTCGTAGCGTTGCTAGTGTTGTACTCGTCTTAGCTCCGCCCTACGCTCCACCTACCAAATTGTTCGTTCGGACCCCACTCTATACGTCATTTGTGCTTACGTATTATGCGTCATACTCCTGATTGTAAGTCATGCACGCTTGCTGCCTCATTTATGTCTGCATTGTCATTATAATAATATGACTTCCACATTACACTGTTAGTCTGTATTAAACAACATGAAAATAGCAACCTTAATTAAGTCATACCCTCAGGGCCAGGTGAATAAGAACCCAGACAGGTGAATAAGTGATTTATTGACCTGTGAGCAGTGAATGTGATTGGTCTGTTTAAACAACCATGGTACAATCTCTATTATACCACAATACGTAAGTTTAAGTGCTACTGAATGACAACTCATGATTATATTAATCTTTCACCTGCTATGTATGTACAAAGCAAGTGGTGGGGTTGAACCTTTACAAAGATTTTCAGTGGAAAGCTTTATAATGTTAATGTCAGACCGGGGAAGAACAATCTCAGGCCCTGCGAAATATTATCATCCCCTGCATCCAAACTACATGGGTAAGAGTTGACTCAATTAGTCTACCAGGCTATTAAATGCTTCGTAAAAACTCTGCTGCTGGTTGCTGGTAGTATACGTATACATCTAACATGATCAGTTGTAATTTGGCAAAAACATGCATATGTACATATCACACATACATATGTTACTTCCCTACATACACCGTTCACAAACGGCTTTTACATACCACTTTTTCCAGGTCTGCTATCTTGCCATACAAGGCATCTCTCTCAGCTTGAGCTTGACTCATTAACTGTTGGTGGGCCTCCAGAACTGCTGCCTATGAAGGAGAGGTATTGGGAGAATCGTTTCAACAGCAGTAGATTCAACATGGCAGACTTGTCTCAATTGCACCCTTCTCATCTTTTCCTTTTGAGCTTCCTCCCTTTCTCTTTCAAGCCTCTCAATTTCTTCATGACCCAAAATATTCTCCCTATAGCAGCAGTATGTAGATGTAGGCTGTATCTCAATTATCGCAAATAGCTAATATGTTTGTACACGTGTTTTAGCTGTTGAAGTGGGTTATATCTTAATTATCGTACTAATAATATGAACCTGTGTTCAAGCTGTTGCTTCAACTTTGTGATCTCTTGCTGATAGGCTGACAGCAGTGCTTTCTGTGACATGTCCTTGTTGATCTGCACAGTGTTCTTGCTACTTTTTGCCCTGAGTATTCAAGTGTGGATGTAGAAAGAGAATACTGCTAAGAAAGAACTGATAAGAAGCATGTTTTAAAAAGCGTAAAGACAAACCAATCTGAAGAAAACAGATTTAGCCAGGGTCTCTGAATACAACACTAGGTGTGCTAGTAGTGATGGCTGCCAGCAGATATGTATACAACTCAGCCGTTACTAGTATGAAATATGTACGTGAACAGACTGCTACGTATTTGCATGTAACATTTAATGGAGGATAATAATAGCATGCTTCCCTTACACCACAGTAAATTCTCATACTTCATTTTCATGGTGGGTGCAATTACGTGCAAATAAGTACTGGATACTGGTATACACGTATGTACACGCGTACCTCTGTTTTTCCAAATCTTATACTGGGTTATTGCTGCATACGTAATTCATTGCACTAATCTTATGTACATGGACAGTACCTTTTGGCAAATTTGAGTGTATTGAGTGACTATGCATACCTACGTACTAGAGACAGGTATGATGGTAGCAATGAGGGTGGTTTTGCAGTTGCCTCCAAGGCAGTCCTGCAGCAACCGTGTCAGCTTAGAATCTCAATAAGGAATATACTTCACCCCCTAGGATATGCTTGTTTCTTGAGTGCACCAAGTACCTCCAGTTTTACTACATGCAGGTACGAGCTACTGGTCATATGACACACTTCCAAGGCTGAGGATGAATGGCCATACTCTAGTAAAACCCTGGCGACTTCAGCCAGGAACTGCTCATCATCCTGAATGGAAGTACGTAAATCAGAGTCATGCTGAAGGCTTGTGCTAGAACATAGATAAGTACCATCAGTACAACTGTCTTATTAAGCTAGAGATGTCACCAGTATTAAAATGGAGTTAGAATCTGTAAGTTATGACTATAGGCCTTGGAACGTTTTGTCTTGCTGCAGAATACGTACACAACACATGCTAGCTGCACTGTGGTTCACAGAAAACCTATCATACGTACACATATGTATGTATGTATGTGAACGTGCTAGTGTAATACAACTTCTGGCCAGTTAGTAGCCTAACAGATGCTGTCCATGGAAGTGTAAGATATTAATAGTATCTCCACTTACTTAGTAAACCATAAACATACTGCAATGTAAAATTAGGAACAGTTAATATGTATACAGTAACCTATCCAACTATATTGTAAACTTCAGATCTGCATATACATACATACCTCTTTCTTAGGTGTTGCTAAAAATTGCATGGCCTCTTTGACTAACCCTTCAGGGTGTATGCACGCAACAGCCAATAAAGTACCATGCACCCATTTGAATGTGATGTGCATTAAAAACTGCCAAGTTGATAGCCTGGGCGCACATATTGTAGCCATATGTACTTTCTTGTCGTTTATAAATATCACTACTAACAGTCCACATGAACAGAGAGCAGAACTGTAGCCATGGGAAGGAAGGACAAACTACATGTATATGGAGCTGGCATATACCCGTACATGTAGCAAAAGTGACATACTGTTCATGCAAGTAATGGCTGCCTAGTGGAGGCAGTGTACACTACAACATTCCCAAGTCATTACATTTGGCTGATCTACTGCTGTTCATACATGTACACAGGCTTTGATTACTCTGCTCCTGGAAGCCACACTGTATGTACTGTATTGACTGGCAGACAATATAAAGAAATAATGGGATCAACACAAGAGGGTAATTAATACAGGGTTGAATGCTTTGATACAGTTATAAATCCCTTTCTTCCTTAAATTATGTTTTGACTGTGCTTTTAATTATACGTAATTGGTAGTGTCAGCAATTAATTTGCTTTGGAATAGGAAGATAATATCCATTCTTTGAAGCAAGTCAGACTCACTGTTTATCCCCCATGACTGAAAATCCTGTAGGTATATATCATGCATTCCTACTTCAGGCCCAGCATCATCTACGTGGACAATTAATTGCAAAATAATTTACAAGCTCAATCAGCATTATCTCAAATTATGAAGAGTAGGCTTGAGATAAATGCTATTCTCCAATTCTTTGATTTTTATTTCAAATTATTTCTCAAATAACAGCTTTTGCTATACTGTAACAAAAATTATTAAGTGAGCATTCTAGGAAAGACAAGTATGATGACACTAATACACCGATCACTTGATCAGACGCTATTGATACTATCATAGAGTGCTAGCTAGCCACTCGACCAAAGAAAACTATTGCCAGTTCTCTTGCATTGCCGGCGGGAGGGCAGGGCTAGCCCACTCATCTTGGCACACGCCACCAATAAACGATGAGGTTTGCTACTACTCTAGAATCATGCTTTATGCTATTGTCTTGCTATTATTCTCAGCATAATTATTTCAAGCCTCTAATGATAAGAACCTACATGTAAATCTAGCAAGCCGTATTGTAGAGTAAAAGGTGCTATTGAAAATTCAACCACAAAGGGCTACAATGCCACATAGTTTCTTCATAAAGTGAAAGCACTATCACCCTGTAGAAACAGTTCAGTGACAATGAATATCTTGCATGAAAACTACTTCAGTTGTGTAGCATCCCAGGTGCTATATATGCAAAGCAGTACTCAAAAGAGAATGAAGACTGTACTACACTACGTAGCTAGCATGTTTGTAGTTCACTGCTTCTGTGCAGTTGCTTATAATATATACTCATGTGGCGGCCATAACGCTTATATCATTGACCACGCACCCACATACGCAGGCGGAGCTTGCAAGACCTCTAGTCAGAGGACGAGAGAAAGAGCAACCAGATGTTTTATTAATTAACCAGTACCATCCTGATTGCCATATAATTTATTCTTCCAGATTAATAGTATAAACTCTTAACTACAGTCACTAATACTGAGCATGAACATTTGTTTGTGGGTGGATAGATAGAGGTACTGATTGCTAGAATACTACAAAGGTTCTCACCACTATCCCAGGGGCTTGGGAAGATGTTTCGGAATACGGGGGCTGGTGCAAGAGGCTGCACAGCGGCAGATAGTGTTTCCACACAGTGCAGAAAAAAAAATTGGGACTGATTTGGCAGCTACAAAGAAACAGCAGTGACACTGTATGAGCGCCACGGAGCAGGGGTGAAAAAAGACTGACTATGCCTCTGGGCTACCATATCTATGCAAGAACACAACAGTTGTACAGTGCAGACGAATATATTATGGATCATATATACTAACCATACAATAATAGACTAGTTATGGCTAGGTATCATCAATTAATGCATGAAATGAAATCACATTCCTGTGTTATGCAATACTTCACCAGCAACAATTCAATATCACAATACATAATACATAAAAACATACCCAACAAGCTCCTTTAGTTCCTTCAATCGGTCAGTGTAGTACACCACAGCTGTAAGATATGATAGATCACTTATCTATATATTCTTTGGGCAACTTCTTAATACTACAGCCTTATGATGTGTGTGTGTATACGTAGCATCGTTACCAGTCTCCACTCCCCACTTTTATGCACCTATAATAAAATCTGTGTGGCTATACAACAGTAACAATAATATCTCTGAAGCAATTTTAGTCAGTTGCAAAAAAAAGATAAAGCTGCAGGAAGTAGTAGCTACTACATAACTGCCAACCCTAAGCTGACTCAAAAATGTAAATAAATTGCACTGTGCATTCGTATTTTTATAGGGCTAGGGTTAGGATAAGGGTTAGAGTTCGGTTTGGGGCTAGGGTTAGATAGTGTTAGCACTGTGCAGCTCATAGATTTATACAATGGTAACAGATTATTTTTATAAAATAGCACTGATTCACAAAATGCGGCCAATACACGTACATGCCTATATATGTATGTAAATATACATACTAACCTGTACACATTTACTCACTCGGACCTAATACGTATGCTGGATAATTAAATCGCAAGATACAACCTGGATTGGAGCCGGTTTATCTAATAATAAACTTGGTCATTGTACTATGAAGTATGAATACAGTAGTACGCACCATTCAGTAGATTCCACAATGATGGAAATTCCTACCTGTTCTGCAGTACGTGTATTTCTTCACTCTGGGTCTCCATGTTATAGCAGCATACCGTCTGCGTAGAACCTGCATTAATAGTGAGATTCACAATCAGTATTATACATATGAGCAAGTACAACTCTATGTTATGGTGAGCTGTATTGTAGAAGTGGAACTATGTACACCATTCTCCATATACTTGATCTGAGGTATAGGCCTAAAGAAATGTACATGAAACCATCTATGATGAATCGCACAATTCATGGTCAAGTAGATGATATCCATTCCTATAATTGCACAGCTGTCGTGATGCCGCTTTAGTTTACCACTCCCACAAGCTGTTGTCCTGACATGCATAGTCTACATACCGCGTCAGCTTGCGCACTACAGCGCTAGCTAGTAGTCTATATAATGTGTTCAACCAGATACTTATGCCAGTATGCCACTCAAATAATCCCGGTCTCCTTCATTAAAAATGTGGCTTGGGGCTGGGAATATAGGATCTAAAAAAAAACAGAACCACCCCACATATCGACTCACGCAAAGACGCGAGGAGAGCACACTGCCTCTGGCATGGGACATGTACTGCGTAGAGATGAACTGGGGGTGTGGCTGCCGATGTTGAGCCACACTCTAAGCTTTTACCACGTGGTGCGGTGTCAGATGGGCCCCAGATCGAAGTTATTGACTTTCGAAGGCTGTACCTACTTTCGGCAGCGACTAGTACTATCTACACTCAGCTCTCGACCAGTGAGGATAGCTAGAGTACGAGGAGATGCAGATGAACCAGGACTAAGAGGTCTGAGTATATACACTGAAGGTAGTTTACCCACTAAATTTACTACCCAAGGTTTCATACAACTGGGGGAAACTGTACGGGTGAGTGGGTGGGGGTAGTGAATAAATTATCAAATTATAGTTGCCTAGAGGAATATTTTTTAATCAGCTGTGTCCAGTGATGTTGAAGAAATTATTCTAGGCTCAGGTCATTGTGGTGGTAGTCTTGCAGGCGAGACTCACTGAGCCTGAAGGTCGTTGCTTTAATGTCTTGTGCAAGCCATAATTTACAAGGAGCTACTCTAGTCTGCAGTACCTGCTCCGACGATCATTCTGTGCAATTTTTGCAAAGCTTGCAGTTTGTATACGTAATAGCATGGGTTGCTGTGCAATTTAGGATGAATTGCACAAGTAATGCAACCAGGAAGGAATCAATTGCATGAGGCAAAGCCGAGTGCTATTTACCTTCCTGGTTGCATTACGAGTGCAATTCCAAGTGAATAGTGCATTTGGAAGAACATCTGAGTTGTAATAAATTTGGACAGGGTGTAACAGCAATCACACTTATTTCGGAATACGTGATCAGTAGGTTCCTTGTTCATGTATGAAGCCATCGAGATGGCAGGTTATGGCCTTGTGTACACTTCACTTTTGTGAGCTCTGCCAGCTGTTTAAGTAATCTGCCAAGAGAACGGTTTTTCAACACAAGCACTACAGTCATCTTTGCTTCCGAACACTTTAGGACCGTTGCTTTAATATGCTAGGGAGCCTGTTGGTACTACATGTAGCTGCTAGTCAGATATGTGTAGCTTATACTCTGCACTGATGAACAGATGTTTTCAGTATATAAGCCCACCATTTACACATGTAGTAAAGCTGCATATAAAGAGCTTGCTCCTGTGGTTTTATTTGATCTACAGCGCTTGAAGCAGGACTTCTAGACAAACTCACAAATGGTTCCAGGTTTGAAGTCAATGAAACAGATAAGGTTGCTGGTATATAATAATTTTTGTGTGTTTGATCTGCTGTTATTATGGTCTCCACTGTTTTTCCCAAAAACGGCTGGCAGTGGAGACTGGGAACGAGGGGTAATTACACTTCCAGTAAAGTTGTCTTTAGTAAATATTTTGTACATGTATATATGTATGTTTGGCTACAAAAAATAAATATCAGATTCTAGTTTCTCATCTACAGTATTTCTGTCGAAATTAGACTCTGTCACACTAAGTTATGCAATGGGTCATATCCGTTAGTGTGAATATACAGCATATCTATCCGTATGTACGTAAGTGAGTAGACATGTCAACTTTCGCCATGTGTTAGTCATCTATGATATTAGCCTCGTTCCCCTTCACTCAAAGGGCCCTTTACGAGGCCAGGGTACGAGGCTACTAAGATATCATCAATGAGGCTGTAATGAGAGAGTGAGAACGTGGTGACTCTCACTCTTTGCTGTGAGCATCCTCACTCTGTGTGGTTTGCTGCATCAGGGAACTGAGAGCTCCAATGACTTGCCTGAAGTAGCAATTGTATTCTTTGTACCCAGCCCTCCCTGCATTTCTCACCTGCTATTTTTTTGATTGCAGGTGAAAAAGGCTTGGAGTACTGGGTGCGAGTTAATGTTTTCTGTTGCAATCAATTCAAATATCTACCTTAGCTTGCTTATATATATGTTCATGAAGTAATTCTTACTGGGGTCACAAACATCTTCATACTGTAGGTAATAGTGTGTTCTACCATCCTGGATTACTAGTGGGAGGGAAATTGTAGTATGACTGCCGCTGTCAGCGATCGATTGGGTACTTCTTGGAGCCTCTGATGATGCTGGCTCCTTTTGCGAAATCTTCTGTTTGTGTCACACTTAGAGGTTAGGCTAACCAGTGGACCAGATGAGTGAGTACATACATGCTGTACATGTTATACCTCCTCCTCAAACAGCTTGTAATTGAGTATAGTGTCGGGGTCCACACGAGGAACTGAGAGAAGCTATGAGTCCTCTGGTGTTACCAGAAAGTAACCTGAATCACACTTGAGAGCCTGCATGTATGGCCAGCCTCTCTGCCCGGAATATACATGTGCCAAGGGCCTCTCATCAGTGGCACACACTTGATTTCTATACCTACGTATACATGTATTTCACAGGTGGACTACTACCGGATGTGTGTCCTACCACTCTTGAAGAAAATCCTACCAGTTGGTGAAGTTGAGCTGAAGGTACTACTTACATGTATATTAGATATTTATGACTAGTGCATGTCCTGTGAGCTGTTTGGAAGACTGTGTATTATTAAACTACTTATGAAGTAGGTGTATATGGTGGGCAAGCAGAGATGCAGGTAATGAATCACTACTTGGGCATGCATGGTGCAATATAGAGTTTTCATTGACATCATCCGCATGTAGAAACTGTTACCAGGGCGTCATTTTGGTGGGCAGTAAAAGTACATAGCCATACTCATAAACATCGGAAGTTACTCTCGTACTCGTAGTCTAGATGGCAGATCCACTCAATTTATCCCGCCTGAAACTTCCTCACAGCGATAGTGGAGATACTGAATGCGTAAGTTCCCAGCAGCTCTTGTTTCTGAGATCACTGTTTGACATGCCAATCTAGTCGTACTTTGAGCAAAAATGGGCATAAACGGAACGTGACACGGATATACTACTGGAGCATGTGATCTGTGACGACACGTGAAAACTCTCTATTATGGCAGCAGCCGCAGCTGCATGCTCACTAAAAATGGATAATGATGTGAAAACCAAAATGTGAATAACTTTTCACTTTTAGTTTGAAGCCTGTTGGTCCAAAAGATCTCATCTTAGAATACATGTACATGTACGTGTATGTGTGATGCTACAAAGAAATTTAAGTACATGCCTATACTGAAAAAAAGCAGAATCCATAAGAAGCAGAAAGAATATAAGATTTTGAAGAACAGAGGTACGCATGTACATACGTATATACCAGTATCCAGTACTTATTTTTACGTAATTACACCCACAACGAAAAATTACCATGAGAATTTACTCTGGTGTAAGGGAAGCATGCTATTATTATTCTCCAATTAATGTTACATGCAAATATGTAGCAGCCTGTTCACGTACATATTTCATACTAGGAACAGTTGAGTTGTGTACATATCTGCTGGCAGCCATCACTACTAGCACACCTAGTGTTGTATTCAGAGTCAGTGGCTAAATCTGCATTCTTTACACTTATTAAAACAGTTGATTATGCTTCATATCAGTTCTTTCTTAGCTGTATTCTCTTTCTATATCCACACTTGAATACTCAGGGCAAAAAGTATCAAGAACACTGCGCAGATCAACAAGGACATGTCACAGAAAGCATTGCTGTCAGCCTATCAGCAAGAGATGACAAAGTTGAAGCAACAACCTGAACACAGGTTCGTACTGTTAGTACGATATTACCCACCTCAACAGCTAGAACACGTGTACAAACATACTAGCTATTTGCGATAATTGAGATACAGCCTACATCTACATATTGCTTCTATAGGGAGAATACTTTGGGTCATGAAGAAATTGAGAGGCTTGTAAGAGAAAGGGAGGAAGCTCAAAAGGAAAAAAATGAGAAGGGTGGAATTGAGACAAGTCTGCCGTGCTGAATCTACTGCTGTTGAAACGATTCTCCCAATACCTCTCCTTCATAGGCAGCAGTTCTGGAGGCCCACCAACAGCTAATGAGTCAGCTCAAGCTGAGAGAGATGCCTTGTATGGCAAGATAGCAGACCTGGAAAAAGTGTTATGTAAAAGCCATTTGTGATTGATGTATGTAGAGAAGTAACATACGTATGTGTGATATGTACATATGCATGTTTTGCTAGATTACAGCTGATCATGTTAGATGTATACATATACTACCAGCAACCAACTGCAGAGTTTTCACGAACCATTTACTAGCCTGGTAGACTAATTGAGTCAACTCTTACCCATGCAGTTTGGATACACAATAATATAGCAATTGTCTTCTTAAATTTTCAGTTTCTTCATGGTGGCAGCTAGTAGAGACATTAGTGAGTCTGAAGTGTTCCAAAAAGCTGTCCAAATGGTGAGACTTGTAAATGATTATATTACATTTGAACTTATTTCCCTTTCCTTTGCTGCTACTAGGCAAAAGATCGGATTAGACATGAATCTGAGTCACAGTTAGAGCGCAGTCTTGCTGAATTGGAAGCTGAAAAGAAAGGTTATCTTACATTGTACTGTTACCCAAATACCTTGCAAATCTGTACATACAGGGGATGATAGTATTTCGCAGGGCCTGAGATTGTTCTTGACATTAACATTATAAAGCTGTCCACTGCAAATCTTTGTAAAGGTTCAACCCCACCACTTGCTATGTACATACATAGCACATGAAAGATTGATATAATCATGAGTTGTCATTAATTGCACATGCACTAAACTAGTCTATCCCAAGAATTATATGATAAACACCTACAACAACTCCATTAATAACCAGTAGCACTTAAATTTATGTATCGTAGTATAATAGAGAATGTGGAGCGGATTACAATACAATCACACATCACTCTACATATTTCACTGTACATTCACAAAGGCTGCAAGATTAGTGTGGAGAGGTGGAGAAAGAGAGGGAGTACTTTACCAAGCTAAGGGAAGAATTGCGGCCTGGAGATGGACAGAAGGTGGAGTGCATGGTGCAGACTCACAATACTAAATCAACTGACTAAACTAGAGCTGGCATGGGCCAAAGAAATTGGGTACAATTTTTTTTTGCGGCCAGCATACCCAGGTGAAAAAAGACTTTTACCACAATAAATCTTATAGTAAAGGAAAAACATATGGAGGGATGGAAAAAGACCATTTCGACCAACTATTAAGTTAATAACAGCACAGTTCTTAGCTAATCATATGTACAGATGATAAATAAACGGTAACCTTTTGCTCATACTAAAATCACAAACCTTACAATTTGAGTCCAGCTCTTGGCTTTGACTCCGCAGATCCAAGCCCTTCTCAGGTAGCACAAGCCCTCAACAAGTACAGATAGAACTACCATGAACTGTGGAAATTTTTGGTCAGCTTTGCCAGCAGCTGTGATATTGCTACCAGCTGTACTACTTTAAAGCTCCCGCTGCAGCACTCTGGTAACCAATCACAGCCTAACCACCATGGCTAGCACCAGCGCTGGAACGACTACAATGCCTAACATGGGAACACACCATTCATTGCATTCAAATGATAGAAAATACAATGATACCGGTATATATTGTCAAAGTATGATAGCATTATCTGTATACATGTACCGTCATAACTACTGTTGCATTGTATGTGTAGGCACATACTCACACTGTATGTGCATACATATACGTACGTAATATACCCTCTACTTCAAGGATTCTGCAAAGTTAAACAGTGTAATAGTAAGTATCTTAATCAGCCAATTCACGACATTCAACATTGGGGTTTACAGGAACACCTACGTTCTTTTCTCTTAATTTCACTGTGCATATGAATACTGTGTTTCCGCGAATAGACGCTGCCCTTCATTAGTAGCCACCGCTATTTTGCCTTCATAAGGTAGCGATCCAGCTCTGAAGACTGTGTGATTGAATATGATCTGAATATCTAGCTGTTTTGGAAGTACGTACATGCTCTTCCAGTTCCTCTATATTCAAGTCTCCCTTCCATGTTTTTTTTGTCTGAAACAGAGACTGCAGGGAGTGGACACTGCATCTGTGCCAAAATGTCTCATCTGTTGTTATGTTAACTACAATTGTACTTCAGAATGTAGGCATGTCTGTACTGTTGCTGGGTTTCTGTCTCACAGATCGTCATGTCCCTCTTCCTGCCGGCTATAGTTTACAAAGCTTTTGAGGCCGGAGGAGTGAGCCCCCTTAGCGCTTATTCACTGCACACCCATAATATTCATCTGGTCAGTGAGTTGTACGTATACCGGTATGTACATTCATGGTATTAACACTTGAGTAGCTGTGTTTAAACAGGAGTGCACTGGTTAGATGTATACATATTTATGTAATCATCATCATCATCAGGTAAGTACATTCCTGTTTACTTCTTTTTTCTCAATCTGGTAATTTTTTTTGTCAGGGCAGCTATAGAATTAACCGCATCATTGTAGGGCATGTGTATAGTATGTGTATGCTCCATTTTGTAAGAAGATATGTGCAGAATCATAGTAATACATTTACAAACACCATTAAATACATACTGTAGTTAAATTGATAAGCTGAAAAGTGAGTTAGTTTTAAAACGGCTACGTTTCAGTTCACTTAAAGTTGCTATCAATATCAATCTAATGGAGAGCTCATCTGCTTCACGTTCCCTAGCAGTGTTCGACCAGTCCTCAAGGACCCATACTTAGCAGATTACAAACCATTCATTTACTTGTAGCACCTTGTATTATACACGTAGCTAACTATTCTCACTTGTCATGCTATTGTCAATCAACCTGGCAATGCACAGTAGCCTTCCTCATATAGTATGCATGTACAATTTTTCACTCTGATGTTCACTCTCTTTTTTTGCCTAGACCCTGTTCATCATTCTCCTTGGATCCAAGCCTTGTAGGCTCGCAGCGGAGCCTCTATGAAAATCACCGATGCTCTCTAGTGAGTGCCAGTGAATACTCAGGGTCAGTGTAGTATAGGGTACACAGGCTGCCCCTACATTGCTTTGGATGTGAATTGCAGTTAAAAACTGAACAGCGGAGTAGCAGTTTGTGATAAGATTGCATTTGGGAGTTCAAAAGTACCATTGAATGGTCTTCCTATGCCCTAACCAAAGAATGTTTTCCAGAAATGATAGATTGCAATCTTTCATTTTCCTATCCACAAATTTTGTAGTTAGGGCTTCTCCACAGTATTCTCCACAGCATCCCTGGAGTGTATAGCTTCATTACAAATTTCAGAGGATTTACAGGAGCATTTTAGGCTGCCTATTCTTCAACCATCACAGCTTCATGTTACTGCTATCTATGGTATATTACATGAAAATACAATGTATCATATGTAAATTGATGTTTGCATGATGAAGGTTGCATTGAGAGAGGGTTATTTTATATGAAACATGCCACGCATGAACGGTAAGCACTAAGTAGAGTAATGAAGTACACGTAACTCTCTCCCAGCTATGGGATACACATACATACGTATGCGCCCGTATAATATAGGGGAAAGTATGTACTGTATATATCTTGACATCTGATATATAAAATGCATCAACATTGTCATTGAAATGTTAAGCTTCTGTGTAGACATCAGGCACGCTGTGTATGCCAGGCAGTTTTGCGCGATGAACCTATATTATAATAGCCCCATACCTGCATGCTGGATTGCAGCTATGTAATTTACCTGAGTCTCTAACGTGCAGCAGGTCATCTACATCAAGTAGTTAATCCTTTTAAATTTGGTCCACCTGGAGCCAGATTTCGGAACAAGAACATGTGCCTGTATCAACCTCTTTAGAAAATACCATAATAACACTCTTTTTATGTTAGATTTCAACCTCCATTTATTACAAAACCCCTGTACTACATTAATCAATGTTTGTAAGTCCTCAGCATTAGGAGTTAAACCTACAAAATCATCGGCAAACATTAGACCCCCAACCTGAACATCCTTCTTAATATTAATGCCAATCACAGCCTTCTCAACCTCATCTAACAACTGATTAATAGAGTTAAATAAGATAGGTGACATACTACAAATCTGTGCCACCCCCTGACCTATATCAGATATTTCTCTCTTCAGTAAAACAGCACTCTGTGTGATCATGTCAACTCTGTCAAGTACTTAAAAAAAAAAAAAAACCTTAAGTGTTCCTCATTCTACCTGGTATGATTTCATTGAGAGCAAAGATGCCATCAACATGACTCATTTTCTCTCTAAATCTTCATAAAGAGCTCTTTCTTATTCTAATGTGATTACTATGCGATTGTTTAGAACAATTTTCCTCCCACATTCAATAATGTAATGCCTCTGTAATTACCCGGGCCCTCAGTATCACTTTTCTTATACAAGCTAAAAATTAACACTTGTCCTCTTTGTTTTGAAACAGTCTCCACTGTACAAACTACTTCAGATTAGACTTTCAACAGACTAATGACAAGCCGATCATTACCTCCTGCATTATTATTCTTTAAGGTTTTAGTTAAATTTCTGCAAAACTAATTCCACTGTCCAAAACCTTAACCTTCCATAATCGAGACATTTCACTATACTCTGTCACTTTCTGCCCTACATGCTCTTTCCAGCTACCATCAAACTGAACATCTGCAGATGCTGTAGACAGTCTTTAATAATGCTCACATAATACTCCCTTGGTACTGGTTACACATGAACCCTCAAATAAGCAACATACCCTTATGACTACCCTTTGAAGATCCTGCCAACAAATGCCCAAGAACTCTTTCCTGTTTTCATGAAAATCTTTATTAGCCTTTTCAATCACTTCATTTCAACTATCTATACCAATTCCTTGATTTCCGAACATAGTTTGTAACACTCTCCCCATTTATCTTCCCTGCTAATACTAATCTCCTTGTAAACCAGTCTCCTTATCATAATCTTCTCCTTAATCTCACCGTTCCACCACCTCACCGCTTTGCCACACATTATCGCCTTTTCTCCGATTTCCCTACCATCACAGATAAGCAGTAATTAATGCAACTGTTAGCTATGTCCTGTCTCTGGCACATTTTTATGTAATGCACACCTAACTTTTAAATTGTATATTTGTGGGGGGGGGGAATCAAAAGTAGATAACTAGTCTTTGTCGTCTTGAAGACACGAGACTGTCATTATTTTCAGTATAAGTCCATAAAGATCAGTGTTTCCTTTGAAAATACTGCTGCACAGCTTTGAAGGAAAGTTAAAAATACATATAAAATTGGTTTTGTACATTTCATTGATTGGATAAAGTAATAGTACATCTGTGTAGTTTGAGCAGTGGTTGAAAGTTTTGTTCCCTTGGTTCAATAGTTGTTGGGTTCATGGTTCGAAAATCAGGCTCTATCTGCACAAATTCTATTGCTGGTTAGGCCACACGTTTCTGAAGATATTTCAAAGAGGAGTAAAGGCATGAATGGCTGCAATCATGTACAGATAGAGAGCAGGACCAATAAGGATTTACTGCTTATGTACCTCATTGTGTTAAGCAAGCATAAAAGTCTCTGGAATGAACAGTGACTATGGTGACAGCTAGTGCATTAGGTCTCTGCGATATGTGGCATGCATATAGAGCTTGTAATAGAGTCTTGAGCTGATCCGATTCACTTGGTAGAAACAATGATGGCCAAGTGTTCATGTTATTCTTCGTAACATCACCGGCTTCATACACTGTTTTACCACCCAGGGTAGGAAGCCAGAAGGCAAAGTTACGTCAGAAAAGTACCAGGCTGTACAAGAAGAGAGTAAGTCACAGTGTTACTGCATGAGCCTGTCAGTGCTTTCAAAAACAATAATCATCGATTCTGCTAATACTGTTTTATACATACTGAGCTCTGGCATTCAGATTCTACAAATAGGCTATGCATGCGTATTAGAGTGTACTAGTCAGATTTGTACCGAGGCGTTATTGGCTCTATTATATTGTTTCTGTAACTGCATCTACAAGGGTGATTACAATGTCATGTTGACTATTGTATAATGTTTATACTGCCGTGCAGGTAGTGAGTTCACACACATCACAAGCAGTGGCTGGAGCTCAACAGTATCCGAGCACCCAAATGAAAATTTACAAGCTCTACCGGAGAGTGCATCAGTGGTGATTTCAAATGCAGATACCTTGGACAACAGTATAAAGATTGATTTAGAAGCAGGAAGTCAAGATTCAAGTGGACGAGACTTTATCTTCGTGACTATTTACATGTGATGAAGCTGTCGTCACACGTTGAACTGTTCTTTTTTTATTTCATGTGAGTATGCCACATTTGTGCTGCATATACTTGCATGACATTGTAGAAGTCTTATTTCAGATTTTGTACAATGTTTATCCTGCTATCACTGATAATTGTTGTATTATTATTTTATTACTCCTTTTGGGGCGAGCGTGAATTACTATTTTTTTTTGTATCACTCCTTTTATGGCGAGTTTTTATTTATTTATTTATACTATATACTCTTTTTGGGACGAGCGTGATTATTTCTTTTGTATTACTACATGTTTTGAAACGAGCGCGAGCGAGCCCCCCTCCCGTCCGTGCGCGTGGACTATTCCGTAAAAACGTTAGCATGCCTATTTCAAATACTGTTGTCACGCGTTTCCACTGCTTTACTCTTATAATCCTCTGCAACATGAGCGTGCACTCTGGAGAGAGAGAATGAGTGACTTGTGTAGACAGCGCTACAAAGGAGTGCGGCCGAAACCCCTGTGGAGAAGGACAGAAGGCTACAGAACGAGCGAGCACGGCGAAGGCGGAGACTGTTGGGTGAGTCGGCTGAACGCGGCTAGGGAGGCTAACGATTGAACGAGCGCTTACATGTGCGCAGGCGAGAACGCAGGGTAGCAGCGCAAGGGCAGAGAATGATGAAGTCCCGCGATGCCTTGAACATTGAGGAGAAGGTGGCATGTCTCCTGTGCAGAGTAGTCCCTCTCTGCAGTCGTGTTTATCAGTAGCTTCTGAACTGCCTTCAAAGACTTGTCATCATCATTCACAACAGCAGCATACACATCCTGTGACCGTGGCTCGCATAAATTGGTGGCCGCTAACTGGTGTCGAGGTTGCAGCTGTTCTGTCACTAGACACGTTTTTAGTTTGCCTTGTCTGCAAGTCTCAAATCACCCCCACAACTGAACGACTGGGTAGATGTGCAAAGTGCGATGCCCTTCAAGCACTTAAACACTGTAAGAAACAGTGGAGCGCTAAGCTCACCTTTCTTTCATAACACTCATTGATTCCGATCTGTGAAGGCCTTTTCCTTGACTCTGTTTGGTAATGGTTGCTGCCTTGTGCTCTTTATTACATGGAAGAAATAGGTTTACATGATGCTATAGATACTTATGCATACTTAGCAACCACAGTTAGTTGTACAAGGCAATAACTGTTACACTATGTTATAGCAGTTGTGATAGAGACCCCCACCAAACATTGTCAGGGCATAGACAGTAGAGTAGAAGGACAGGGATTGGAAACTCAATTAACACATAATATTGCACATTTTGTACTATTTGTATACTACTATTCTACTCTACTATGGTCAGGGAATCTAATTTACAGTGCAAGACTCTATGTCAAAGACTTTCAATGTCAATGGCTATCACTTAACGTCTAACAGCAAAAAATGTGTCAGAGACTAGCTACTTTATTTTGTAGCAGGGGCGTAGGAACAGGTCCGGCAGACCCGGCGGCCGCCGGACCAATGTTACGGCGGTAACCGGCAGAATGAGATCTGTCAGACTTGTATTGCTGTAGGATACACAAACCTGAATGATAAGGTCCAGCAAAACTACTGCAGCAGCAGCGTCGGATCGTGTATCGAGCGATAATAGCTGGTCACGTGATGCCACGTAGCACTCGTGCACAGGGCGTGCTATATTATATCAACAACGTAAACTGCAGTGACTGTGCGTACCCTGACCTGGTAAGCGCAGCAGCATGAACGTATTATCATAGATTTATGGAATCATATCATCATATCGCCTCTCTCTTTACCGTATATTATTATAGCTTTATGCAGCTGAAACTTCAAAGTCATTTTGACTGTGATTGCATGAGTGAACCACATATTCACACCTTCACTGCATAAAGGCAATGATATACTTGTCACTTCTACTGGCTATGCTTCAAATGCCTTTCTGTAGCCGGACCACATTTATATAAGGGCTGCATGTAAGACTATTATAAATCATTCCAGAGTTGAACTATAATCCACTGTTATTCCTGTAGCTATAATAACTGCTATAGCTATGGACTGCATGACTCTGACCATCCAATTATAGCATATTATGAATTATAAATCTTTTTATACACAGCTACAATTCTATACAATAGCTATGGCATTGTCAGAATTCCCAGAAAAGTTTCATCCAAGGAGGTCTTTCAAGTTTCCAAAACGCAAATTTTGGCAAGAAAGGAGAAGAGAGGTCCTTTAGATCAGAGTGGTGTGAAAAGTATCCATGGCTCCACTATGATGCTGAGCATGATGCAGCCTTTTGCCACCTTTGCATGAGGACTGCTCATGAAGGCAAGTTTGTAGCCAGTACAAAACGGGATCCAGCCTTCATCAGTAAGGGTTATACATATTGGAAGGAAGCAACTTCTGCCTTTAACAAACACCAGGCCAGTGACTGCCATCGGGAGGCAAATGAGGCTCTCATAGTTCTTCCCAAACAGATCCGTGGAGACATTGGTGAGCTGCTAAGCCAGCAGCATCAAGAAGAGAAAGCGACCAACTGAAAGATGCTCTTGAAGGTTCTTCAGAACATCCGATTTCTTGCCCGTCAAGGTTTGCCACTGAGAGGTGGTGATAGTGATGCCGACAGCCATTTTATCCAGCTCCTGTACCTTCGGAGTGTGGATTGCCCTGAGCTCAAACCATGGATGAGCAAAAAGAGCAACAAATACACATCTCCCCAAATTCAAAACGAATGTCTACAGATCATGGCGCTGCAAATTCTTCGGAAAGTGAGCCAAAATATTCGTGATAGTGCATGCTTTACGATCATGGCTGATGAGTGCACAGACATTGCTAACAAGGAACAGTTCACAATTGTCATTAGGTGGGTGGGTGAGGATCTTCAAGATCACGAGAGCTTCGTTGGTCTCTACCAAGTGGAAGGTATCAATGCAGATTGTCTGGTGAGCACTATCAAGGATGCTCTTCTCCGCATGAATGTGAAGCTGTCTGATTGCCGAGGCCAGTGTTATGATGGAGCGTCCAACATGTGTGGTAGCAAGAATGGTGTGGCCACCCAAATCATCAAAGAAGAGAAGCGTGCTGTCTATACACACTGTTATGGACATGCCCTGAATCTTGCTATCGGTGACACGATCAAGCAGTCAAAGGTGTGCCGCGAATCCCTGGAGACGGCATTTGAGATCAGCAAACTGATCAAATTCTCCCCGAAGAGGAATGCAGCCTTTGATCGTATTAAGGCAGAAGTCACACAAGAAGATTCTGGCAGTAGTGTCAGCATTAGAACATTCTGCCCTACAAGGTGGACTGTTCGTGGAGATTCCATTTCCAGCATCCTCGATAACTACAATGTCTTACACCAGCTCTGGGATGAGTGTCTAGAGAATAGGTTAGAGCCTGACATAAAAGGAAGGATAATTGGTGTCAGGACTCAGATGTCACAGTACAAGCTGCTGTTTGGACTAAAGCTTTGTGAAAGGATCTTGAAAATCACTGACAACCTTAGCAAAACTCTCCAGAAACAATCCCTGTCCGCTGCAGAAGCTCAAACCATTGCAGAGATGACTGTGAAGACATTGAAGAGCATAAGAACGGATGAAGCATTTGAGCTATTCTTCCAGCTGATGGAGCGTCTCCGTGACAGCACTGACACAGAGGAGCCCTCACTGCCAAGGAAACGAAAGGCACCAAAACACTTAGAAGTTGGTGATGGGGATGGCTACCACAGCCCTACAATTCAGGACCACTACCGCCAACAGTATTTTGAGGCTATAGACCTGGCCATCTCCAGTATCCAAGATCGTTTTGATCAGCCCGGTTATGCTATTTACCGAAACCTTGAAGCTCTGCTCCTAAAGGCAGCAAAGAAAGAAAACTATTTTGCCGAGCTCAAAGAAGTCATGGACTTCTATGGAAATGACTTTAATGAGAGTGAACTATCAACACAGCTACAGATCTTTGGAACAAATTTCACAGAAACCCAGTGTAAAGCCACCATCACCCTAAAGGAAGCACTTACTTTTCTGCAGTGTCTTTCTGAGGGTCAGCGGGCATTCTTTCGACAAGTTTGCTTTCTTGCTCGATTAATTCTGGTCTTGCCGGCAACAAATGCAGCAAGTGAGCGATCCTTTTCCACAATGAGGAGGATTAAGAGCTACTTGAGGAGCACCATGGGCCAGGGAAGGTTAAACCACCTTATGGTGCTCAACATATACCAAGAAATGCTGGATGAGCTAGACCTTAATGCTGTAGCCAATGACTTTGTTCGAGGCAGTGAACACCGACTTCGCCTGTTCGGTAATTTCTAAGTGAACTTCATCATTATGATAATAGTGTAACAATGCAATTCATGGTTCAATACAGTTTGGCAACTACCTGAGGGAACTTTATCATTGTAACACTTTGGTCAAACTGATTGCACAGCAAGACAGCCGTATCTTGTGGCTGTCCTTCCGGTGCAGTTGTAACCAAAGAAAGTGGATTATTCTGGACTCGCAATTCGTTAACAGTATCATCATAAATTGCATGACTCGTTGTAATTGTCACTATAGCACTACAGGATACAGTCGGGTGGACCCTGGTACGGCACGCGCATTTGCAGTGATGTCACAATGCGTGTGCAGTCCGATCTGAGAGCGAAGCGAGGCTATGCACGCCAAACCTTCCGTCCTAGCCTTTGTGCTTGAAGACAGTTGTCGAATTCATGCTATTCACTCCAAGATTGCACTAGAAACAATCTCAGAAGGTCCAAAAATCCAAAATTTTCATGGGGGGACATGCCCCCAGACCCCCCTAGCGGGCGCGCTTCGCACGCATTATCACAGATTCCGCCTGACCAAAGCTAAAATGCTTCCTACGCCCCTGTGTAGGTCTATACAGAGGTTTGCAAAAAATACAAGGCCTAAGCTTACTCTAACGCTACAGATGAAAGGCTCATTACTGAGCAGGGCAAGCTTTCTGGTTTATACTCTGCACAGTCACTTGCAAGCTTTTGCAAACCTCTGTACCGACACGGGAGCTAATCTCGCGAGCCAGACTGTACGGGGGCTAGCTACGTACCCTGGCTGACCAAATTACAGTACAGAATGGGTACATATTAGCGAGTACAATCTTACATGGCCTGAGATAGCTTTATTCTCCCGTTGTATGAGTGGCCAGCAAGTTTGAAATCAGTCTCTCCACCCCTCCCTGACGAAGATTCCCGACGCTTCAGCGAGGCTTTGTCCATGGCGGCGCACAAACGCATTCATTGTGAATGAATGGGGGTGGGGCTGTCTAGACCTGTACCTGTACGCATACGCACAGTATTCAGAACTGTGTGGGCGCATAGATATTATCTACTAGGTGAATGCAGACATAGATAATAGAGTATTATCATCTATTATCTATCTCTATTTTCTATGATGCAGAGCACTGTGGGGCGAGCGAGTTCATCATGCATAACTGACTTTGATATGATCATCATGATAATATGGAGGGATGTAGTTGAGAAATGTTAGTGTGGTTTGTACTTAATGCCTGTGAATGCCAGTGAGGCTGTACGTCAAAGTAAACGGAGGGGCAGATAGGAGGGAAGTTTCGGTGACCTATTCATCTTGCATGTGCAATGTAGACAAGTTAAGATTGGCTAATACGGCGCGGTCTGACGTATCACTTTCTTCTATGATCTCATGTTTGGACCCAGGTTAGTTCATTATGTACATACAATAGGCACAGTGTCACATTGCAGATTGCTTCTGTTACTGTTTTTTCACACGCTCTTGCTGGCCTTTGCATGAACACGATCAGCCTAGTATGATGTGTGGGCTGGGTAGCCCCTCCACTGTTTCTTAAAGTTTTTCAGTGCTTGAAGAGCATCGCACTTGCACATCTACCCAGCTGTTCAGTTGTGGGGTGATTTGAGACTTGCAGACAAGGCAAGCTAAAAACGTGTCTAGTGACAGAACAGCTACAACCTCAACACCAGTTAGCGGCCACCAATTTATGCGAGCCACGGTCACAGATGCTGAAGGATGTGTATGCAGCTATTGTGAATGACTATGACAAGTCGCTGAGGGCAGTTCAGAAGCTCCAGCATGATAAACGTTTAACACCACTGCAGAGAGGGACTACTCTGCACAGGAGACATGCCACTAACTTTCTCCTTCAACTACCAATGTTCATGGCATCGCGGGACTCAGTCATCATCCTCTGCCCTTGCGCTGCTGCCCTGTGTTTTCGCCGGCGTACATGTAAGCGTTCGTTCGATCGTTGGCCTCCTTAGCCGCGTTCAGCCGACTCACCCAACAGTCTCCGCCTTCGCCATGCTCGCTCGTTCTGTAGCCTTCTGTCCTTCTCCACAGGGGTTTCGGCCGCACTCCTTTCTCTGTAGCGCTGTCTGCGCCGTTCCAGTGTCCGCTGTCTACACAAGTCACTCATTCTCTCTCTCCAGAGTGCACGCTCATGTTGCAGAGGATTATAAGAGTAAAGCAGTTGAAACGCGTGACAACAGTATTAGAAATAGGCATGCTAACGTTTTTACGGAATAGTCCATGCGCACGGACGGGGGGGGGCTCGTTCGCGCTCGTTTCAAAAGGGAAATTACTACATGTAGTAATAAAAAAGAGTATATAGTATAAAAAAATAAATAAAAACTCGCCATAAAGGGAGTAATACAAAAAAAATAGTAATTCACGCTCGCCCCAAAAGGAGTAATGAAATAATAATACAATAATAATCAGCAATAGCAGGATAAACGTTGTACAAAATCTGAAATATGACTTCTACAATGTCATGCAAGTATATGCAGCACAAATGTGGCATACTCACATGAAATAAAAAAAGAACAGTTCAACGCGTGACAACAGCTTCATCACATGTAAATAGTCACGAAGAGAAAGTCTCGTCCACTTGAATCTTGACTTCCTGCTTCTAAATCAATCTTTATGCTGTTGTCCAAGGTATCTGCATTTGAAATCACCACTGATGCACTCTCTGGTAGAGCTTGTAAATTTTTATTTGGGTGCTCGGATACTGTTGAGCTCCAGCCACTGCTTGTGATGTGTGTGAGCTCACTACCTGCACGGCAGTATAAACATTATACAATAGTCAACATGACATTGAAATCACCCTTGTAGATGCAGTTACAGAAACACTATAATAGAGCCAATAACGGCTCGGTACAAATCTGACTAGTACACTCTAAAACGTTTGCATAGCCTATTTGTAGAATCTGAATGCCAGAGCTCAGTATGTATAAAACAACTAATGCAGTATTAGCAGAATCGATGATTATTGTTTTTGAAAGCACTGACAGGCTCATGCAGTAACACTGTGCTCTTCTTGTACAGCCTGGTATTTTTCTGATGTAACTTTGCCTTCTGGCTTCCTACCCTGGGTGGTAAAACAATGTATGAAGCTGGTGATTTTTTGTAGTTTCTCTCTGATACAGGAGATACAGCCTCTTAAACCTAAGAAAGTTGGGTCCAGAGCGCTCAGAGCCATACTTATTGACTTGCCATTCTGTTGATATAGATAATTGCTTCAAAAGCCTTCGTCAATCCCTCGTGAATATAGTGAGGAATCCTTAGAGAGCTGTAGTGGCCTAGTAAAGGCAGTGGCTTCAGCGATTTTTGGCGAGAAAAATTATTGTAAACAGCTGAAACTTCCATTACCGCTATCTAAACAAGGGAGGGGCTCACAGACAAGCTTTCTGTACTGAGTACACAACTAGTAGCCATGAATAAATGCTGAAAAGATCGTGGCTATAGGGCCTATAGTTGCAAAGATATTCATTATTCACTCATTAGACTATTAAATCAAAGCGGGCCAGTATCCCGTAACCTTAAGGATACCACACAGAGTGCTGTTTCACTGGAGGAAGAAATATCTGATATAGGTCAGGGGGTGGCACAGAGTTGTAGTATGTCGCCTATCTAATTTATTAACCAGTTGTTACATGAGGTTGAGAAGGCTGTTGATATTAAGAAGGATGTTCAGGTTGGGGGTCCAATGTTTGCCGATGATTTTGTAGGTTTAACTACTAATGCTGAGGACTTACAAACATTGAATAATGTAGTACAGGGGTTTTGTAATAAAATAATGGAGGTTGAAATCTAACATAAAGAAGAGTGCTGTTATGGTATTTTCTAAAGAGGTTGATACAGGCATATGTACATGGAAGTGGGGAGATAAAGATATTCCAGAGGTTGTAATTTACTGTTACTTGGGCATTGAATTTGCAAATATTGGTTCATGGATAGTCATGAACAGAAGGTAATAAATAGTGGAAAGAAAAAATCTACATAGGTTTTTGGTAATAGTAATATCAGTACAGTTGCAAGATGGATAATTAATGTTAGTTCCAGTACTTCACCCTCCTTTAGAATAGGGTAGTAAAGTGTGGGCTTGTAGTACATGGCAGACAGCTTCCTTGGAATTTATTCAGCTAGGAGCAGCTAAAAATATACTTGGCTGCTCTTCTAAAACGTGTAATGAAGCAGTATGGGGTTAGAATCTTTTGAAAGGCAGGAGGCATAGGTGCAGACTTAAGTGGTGCTATAAAGTCAGTAATTTGCATGATAAGAAATATCCTAGCTTACTAGACAGTGAGTGGTAAGAGAAATCGTGCAGAGCTAGGCAAAGGAAGACCTGGAAGAGAGTAGGTAGTAAATTGTTTCTGCAGTCAATGAATCAAGAGAGTCAGGATATATTCGCTGAAGAGTTCAAACTATTGACCGTATCTAAGCTCCCCCCTAAAAATCGTCTAATTCTCTCACAAAAATATTTCTAATGGTAGACACTCCCAGAGCACATGTACTACACTCCCACATTGCACCCCACATAACTTACACTGCCTCATCACCTAACTCTTTATTCAGACCATAAGTACCTGAACCTAAATTTAAACATCAATCATGTTCCTGGATCCCCAACCCCTGCAAGTAATTCTATTTTTTTTTAAAAAAGACTCGTACAGCCTCAGCTTATCAGTATTTATATCTTAACACTTCATCTACCTCTCTAGGAACAAATTTACATTTGAGAGAACAGGCTTTGTTTTAGGGTGTGAGAACTGCGACAGGTATGATTTTAGGGGTGTATTAAGAGTAGTTATTGATCAGGGATACTAGGAAGAATAAATTATGTTGTGATCAAAATAATGAAACATCTGTTTGTTCTTGCTCTTGTCCTCGGACTGCAGATCTTACAACTGTGTATGTGTGTGCGTGGTCAATGGCATACGCGCTACAACAGCGACACAAGTAAATTACAACCTATCTGCATTATATCAGCTGCAGTTGACGTGCCATTCTTGTGATATGTACAAACCTGTGAAACAGTGTATCCCTTGCGGAAAGTACTGAAAGAAACAGAGCTACTCTTTCGAGTAGACCTAAAGGTAGAGCTGGCTTTACAGCTCGGGTACTGTGCCACACCTGAGAGAAGAAAGAGCAGGAATATTAAGCATGGACAAACCTGTCAGATCTGACAATAAAGGAGCAGGCATAAAAGGTACCCCTCTTGTTGTCTAGATGTTTTCACTCAAGAGTTCTACCATAATTTTGTTCATGGCTAGGAATGATGATGACTCCTTGTATTTACTATGTAAGGTACATGTAGGTGGTACCACATCATTGAACACATTAATTACAACTGCTTGCTAAACCTTAGTCATCAATGTTTATAGGGGTGAGGATGTTACGAAACTAGATTGCACCATTGCATATCTTCAGTTTGAACACATACAAAACCCACCTTTTCACTTAGAACATGAAACAGGAAAATGCAAAATGTTGTAATTCGAAGTTCACGAGGAAGCCTTAGGAATTATAAAACCTTCTGTGACTTCTTGAAGGCAGAGGTTAAGTGAATCTATTGGCAAAGTAAAGATTAACAGCTACGTAGCTTGGCCTAAGCTGAGTTGTGTGTATTGTATGGGAAAGGTGTCCAGCTGGTTTTTTAGGCATGAAATGTCAGACTTGTTTTTCTAAATAATAGGAATAGGGTAGCCATACAGTACAGAGTAAAAATTTAACCATGGATAATATAGACACGTAAACGTGTCTATGATTTAACTCTCAAGTTTAGAGAAATAGTGACTCTAAAGTATTTTTGATCTCACTTAACATGTGAAGCTTATGTGTCGTGTGACATAGTTAATCGCAAGTGGCATGAAACTGCCACCACGAACTGTCTGACAACGACAATATGGCCATGCATTCACAGATTTGTAGCGACCCAGTTCATCAAAGCCTATGAGCAAGTTCAGTATACACGCTATCTACGTACATGCAGCACCAAATTTTGCAGGTCTATGAATTACGTAGTTCAATACCACAGATGTTTTGAGAGCACAATTAAAGATTGTGCCATAATTTTAATTTACATGTGTAATACTATTTAGGTAAACATATCAATATTATACTCTTGTTCAATTAATATTGTGCGTGAATTTAACAGGGTGTGTCCAATCAGCCATTAATAGACTGGTCTCCCTGGAAGTTCTGCATGGAATTCAACAATACCCAATAAGATACTATGGCACTGATTCTGTGGCCCCTACTAATAAGGAGTTCATAATTTTACGGTAATACCACACTCACCTCCATACTCTCCAAGTTCCTGTGTCCTTCCGCTTTTTTGATCTTTCAGTGATGGGGATGCAGCTAGCCTAGAGTTCTGAGATGTAGTCTCGCGGGCCAGACTTTGCGAGACTACTTGAGATGGGGCAGTGTGCGCTACAGCCATGCATAGCTGCGGGGCCCCGAGATCTAGATCGGGGTCTAGAAATCAAGTGCCACGTGCGGATCCACGGTTCGGAAATTGCTAGCGAATCCATGCTGCTGCGAGAGTACAACACGAGCTAGCACGTGGTGTCGACCTCAACGCGAGATACCGGTATCACCATGATTTGCAGGCTTTGTTCTGACACCGTGCCCTGGGGGTGCTATAGTCGCACTGCATGCTGGCAGTTAAGAGGAAGCCTTGTCTTCGATGCGCTGAAAACGGAGCAAGGTATGAGCATGCTCTATAATTTATCTATTAGCACACTACGCAATAAGATAAGAATGCAAAATAGGTTACGCACAGCCATTGCCTATTCGCTGTACTTGTACAGGCATCTTGCAACATGCACTTGCAAGGCCTCTAGACCACACGTGTTCAGGTATTGGGTTATTCCATTTTATACCCGTACACCCCCTATGGATGACAAAATTTCACAAAGTGGTTTTGTCCAGGGTACCAACGAGACATTTGTCCGGGGGTTCTTTTTGAATATTGGGATGTGTCCAGGGGTCAAAATCGCCATGTCCAGGGGGTGCTATACAGAAAAAACGTGTGTCTAGGGGGTTCAGCAAATAGTAACACCATTTCGTTCTTCTTGTCCAGGGGTTCGCTGTGAAATCCAAGTTGTCCAGGGGTAAGAAATTATTATGTCCAGGGGTAACATCAAAAACCATACGCGTCCAGAGGTCAAAATCTCAGTATCCGGGGGCAAAATTATAGAATATCTTGTCCAGGGGACAAAAGGCGAAAGTTGTCATCCATAGGTGGTGTACAGTTATAAAATGGAATAGCCCATTCAGCAAACAGCATAATGAATGTGATTAAGCTTATCATAATTGCTGTCGCGTATGCAATCATAGAGCTAGTATATAGTCAAAAGGTGTACATCCATATCTCATTTTTATGATGAGAGTAGAGTAGAAGAGCTAACCTTCCTTCTACTTTATTCTCCATAGAATGATCACTGCATCGATTCGCTCAGAGCGTCTGGCCAGAGGGGGGGGGGGGGGGGGGGGGGGGGGGGGAGGGGGAGGCTGGCAACAAGGCTAGTACGGTAAGCTAACTGCTCATAATTATTATAGCACAGAGTGTTAAAGATGTTTCTGGGAGCAAATTTTTAATAGTTTATAACCACTAAAGTAAGGTAGTCTCACTCAAGAAATTCGCTAGCTTATTGAAAGGAAAGTGCTTGGATTACAGTACCACAATGCCCTTTTTCACCAAATTTTTTGTGAGTTATGCCTTCATTCAGACCAGTGCAACATCATGTCTCGAGTAAGACACTCTGGCTTTACTTTTATTGTGAAATATGCTGTATGGTGGACTAGATTATTCCAGCAATTAAACTTAATCCCCGTTTCTTGTTTGTGTCCCAACTGAATGGAGGAAGTCATGTTTGCACTGCAGCATTGGGGGGCTCACTCCCCAAATGCAGAAATTCATGTTTTTCTATTGCAAGCGCCAAATTCTGGGGGAGGTCTGGGATTGAGTACGCACTGCTGTATATTTTATATGTGTGTGTGTAGCCCCGTTCCCAGTCTCCACACTCCAGCTTTTTTGCTCACTGGAAAAAGTTAGTGAGGAGTGGAGACTGGGAACATGGCTAGATAGTGTGTGTGCTAAAAGTACATCCCACCATGAGACAATTTAAAACTTCCTTAATGCTGCAGTGTTACCATGTTATGACTGATTAGATGCATGTTGTGATCGTCACATTAGATGCAAATCCAGACTTGATATTAATTAATGCATGCCTAGCTTGGCGCTGAGAGCGAAAATAGCCTGTTTCCCAAGCCATATATTGTTTTTGACTGCCTGGCAACACGGCTAAAAGGGGGAGCCCAGTTGTACGTGGGTGGGCTCCAGGATCCAAATGAGTACTACTTAAACACGCATTACTAATCATGTGTAAGGTTTTAGTACTTATGACTGATTAGATGCATGTTGTTGCATGCTGTAGCAGCTTCCAAAGTGGGTGCGGTTTGTGATTCCTCTCTATAGCTCGATCTAGCTCTCCATGTGTCTCTGCGCGATGCCTCCCTGTGCATGCGTATGTCTAGAAGAGCCATTGGGTGAGGACCTTTGTGCAGTATTACTATGTAGTCTTGTTAGACAAGCTCAGTCCGGTAACCAATAATGTGCATAGGGCCTGCATGAATATTCTCATGAATATTCTTATTATGTAATACAATACTGTTGTAACTCATCATACCAGCAGGGTTGAAAGTTTAAGTGCTGGGAATATAGCTACAAGGGAACAAGTTTTATGTTTTCATCCGCATAAACATAACAGCACATGTTCTCTTTTGCCTCCATTATACAATGTTAGAACTGCCCTGAAAGCTAGGATAGTTAATGGTCAATTACTTATACTATGTTTCAGGGACTATTATGTTTAATTATTGTACACTTTCAGGGAAAGTCCATTAATAGCCAACACAAGGGTAAAAATGATAACAGGCAGTGTAAGTTATGTGGGGAAGAATGTGAGAGTGTAGTACATGTGCTCTGGCAGTGTCCTGTGTATGATACCATTTGAAATCTTTTGAGGGGGGGGGGAAGGAGCTCTGAAGAGTTTAGTATGCTCAATAATTTTAAGAAAACAGCCTCTGTTTTTAGGGTGTGAGATTTGGGACCTCTCATTTCGAAGAATACATTATGGTTGGACCAGGCAGCATGACAGCTGAGAGCTGACAGCCAGCAAATTGTTGATAGTGCCCAACTTGTACCGCAAAACAAGTCAACTGTACACCACAAAAACTAGCTACTTGTACATAAAATAGGCTGGGATGGGCCAAACAAGGAGTAATGTGGGCACAACATATTTAGGACACATGGCCAGTGTGCGCAGGGGAAAAAACACCATCACTTAAAAAACCTCAACATGTGAGGAAAAACAGTGAGGTGAAAAAACAAAGGAAACAAAACCTCCCAGCAACACACAGCAACACACACACAAAATGATTGCACAATTGTCCACTCCATACGGTCTCTGGACATGCACTTGGCTTCTAGAACTGTCTCTGCACTGGTGTCAACTCCATACAGCCTCCGTAGGTGCGCTCAGCATACAGAAGTCTTGCCACCAGCTCAAGACGGCTGTCAAACTCCATACAGTCTCAGTAGATGGAGGTCAGGCTTTCACAGCCCGATGTACCTCAGCAGGAAAAAAAAACACTCCACATGACTACTGTATTATATATACTCCCACCACAATCCTTCACTTCACTGCTGCTGCTGCCGAGAGATGCTCCAAGCAGCCCCAGCATAAGCTTATATACCCACAGCCCAGCCTAGTAGCAACCAGTTGGAATTTTCCACCACACTGGCGGTGGCTTAGCTCTAGCTAACTGCGCATGCAACAATGAGAGCGCATTTTCCATTTAATTCACTGCGCTCAAACAACAGAAAATATACAGGTATAATTTTAAGGCTTATTTAAGACTAGTTAAGATGTATTATTAATCTGGAAGATATAGTGATCTGGATGTTGTAACAACTGATTGCTCTTCCTCTTGTCTTCTGACTGGAGATGTTACAAGCTCTGCCTGTGTATGTGGGTGTGTGGTCAATGGCATAAGTGCAACGGCAGCGACATTAGAATATTATACATACATGTAGTTATCCTACGTTTTAGGGTGTTCAAACATAGTGCACAACCCAGATAATTCATCTTGCAGTTATCAGCTGGGTAAAATTGCTGCAAGATAGATCTGGGCAAGAAGTTACATATGGTAGGAGGTTAGACAGCCCTTCAATGATGCAGCGTGCACATTTATTCCAAGAAACGTACGTGCATGTACATGTAGCTAGCCTGTGTAGTAATGTACTGCATGACATACGTACAATAATGTGACTTTGCAACCCCCATTACATCATAACAAAGGTTCATTGTACCTAGATAGCAAGAATGTTCCCACTTTTTATTACCAATTAGTACAAGGTTATAATAGTTTATTTTAGTAAGTGGCAATGTTATCCATGCCTTCAGCTCAGTTAGCAGAAAATTAAATATGCACACAACTTGTAGCTAGTATTGCTATGCTTATATTGTTCAATGAACATGAAAATGAAAATAAAATGTAACATTATTATACAACTATTGAGGCGATCATCCCTGCTATCTCTACACACACCACCTCCTACAATAAAAATTTCAGGTATTTAGTGTTAACACCCCTCTAGTTTAATTATTTATATAGTAAGTATTTATTATATGCAGTTTTATTGCAGACATTGTGGTTGTCTACTTTTCCTGGAATAAGCAGGTGTTACACAATCATGTGCATTCCTTTTGGTAGTACAAGTGAGCATGTACTATCATAAGGAGTGCTCATGTAACACCCACATTTTCCAAGAAAAGAGTTCATTAGCAATGCATGGGCTACCTTAAGGTGTGACACTATGTATTCCAGGAAAAATACTACCCACCTGTGCCAAGAAAAACACAATGTCTATTTGCATATCTTCACTGACTAAACCAACTCATCAAATAGAGGTAGTAATGTACGTAGCCTCGAACCCAGACTCTCATCCAGCTTTTCGTTGCTTGCAGAGAGCCTGGGACCGAGGCTAGTACTGCATGGTGCTAGTAGAGCACCGCCAGCTCATACTTAGACGTAAGCTTGCAAGTATGAAATTATCAGAGGGCAGAACAATTTTAATTAGCAACCAAGAAGCATGCACTAACTCCTATGCTACTTTTAGTTCAGGTTTGGGAAAGTCAAATTAGTAAAAAAGGATTGACTTTTCTAAACCTGAACTAAAAGTAGCAAAGGAGTTAGTGCATGCTTCTTGGTTGCTAATAAAAATTGTTAGTAGAAAAGGTGTTTACCGGCTGTTTCAATCGCTTGGGGGAGTTGGATTTGGGTAGGTACGTAAGTTATAATGCGTGTTGAATTGTGAATGTGCGTGCTGCTGGGAAAAGACGTCTAGATATGCAGTTCTTCCTCCCAAACTATTGGCCGCATTCCTCTGCGGTTGATACACGGAGTACATGTACAGAAACCTTGATATACTTTAGTGGTATGGGAATGGTACTAAAGAGGAGTGTAGAAATGTGTTGGTAATCCTTTCACATTGCCAGCATTCTCGGCAGCTACTACCATATACATAGTGACTGCAAGATCATAAAGTGAGCCTACAACAGCATCTTTTATACTTCCATGAATGTCTGAGTATAGTGCTTTCACACATCTGACGTAGATACCAGACTAGCTCACTATATAGCTAACTGTTCTGATGACTGCACTGTACATAGTAACATTGTATAACCAAGATGAAAGCATTTAGCAATCAGATGTCCTGGAAAGCTAATACTTAGTCAACATTGCTTGCATATTTTGTCACCCAGAAACAAGGTTCTGTGGCGTTATTGAATTATGTAGAGTTTTATAACCGCTCGACAACATCTGTCATGATAAGAAATGATTTTGACTTATTTTAGGTCACTCTTAACAATGTTTACTATGCTTCTTGAAAGTGTCAACTAGAAAGACTCAACTACATATGCACTCTCCTGTGATGTAACATGTAACTTTAGCTGTAGCTGTATTCATGGCTGTGAGAGAGTGACACTAATTGCACAAGAATGATATCTGTTAAGATAATTATACTGATTAGAGGGGTGGGCACAATATATCTATTCGTATTTCAGAAGATTGCAGCAGCAGTCCTCAGTGCCCCTAAAGAAGCTTATCAATCTGTATTCTCTACTGCATTTCACTCCATGCAGACATTGATAAATGTGTAAGAGGCGCTGATAACTGTGACATAAGTGCAATTTGCTCAGACACTGAAGGAAGCTTCAACTGTACATGTGTCACTGGATATGAAGGGGATGGAGTGAATTGCACAAGTGAGTCATATTGTAAAAGGGGTAGGCATATTTTCAATCAGTTTGTTTGTTTAATGTATCCGTTCATGCTAGTTTGAAATATGTATTGTATGCTCCAAACAAAAAAGTAGATTCAGAAAACAATTGAATTTTAAAATGATTGCAACCACTTTAAATTACTTTATTACCTAAAAAACAATGTCTCTCAAAATGTGTAGGGTATATGGAATACAGAGCAGATTATGGAGTTTAACATAAGTGCTCAGGAATGAAAAGAGGGTAAGATATAAAAAAAATTACAACGCTTTATAACAAGGGCGGCCTCACCAAAATTAGCTATAACTCTGAGCTTTGTGGAAGTGGCTTCCAAAGCATGTAGCTCTCTGTATGTGGGTCAGACACGCCTCTCACGTGCGCATGGCATCAAATCTGGGTCTGGGCACGAGACTTAGGACGAAACACGTGCGTTGGATCTTATACTCATTTGATTTTGTTATATACTGCTGCCCCTGTGGTGTGATGTAAAAATGTTTATCTATCTATCTATACCATTGAGCTGTTCTGTTAACTTCAGACTGTGGTTGTGATTATAATATCAAAACTGCAATGATTTTTGACAATTTATGTTTCACATTAAACACTATAAGCCTACAACACAACAATAGAATAACTTACCATGAACCTCATTGGCTGCAGAGGACACACGCATTGATATAACATGCACACTCACGTGAATGAACTTGGTTAACTTCATGTAAACTAATGTACGTATTTTCAGGAAGTTTGAATACCTGACTCGTCATGTATAGGGCATTATATAATTAGCTGTCTCAACAGGACTAAATTCATTCAGTGAATTCCAAAATCTTGCAGTTAGCTAGCTGTGCCGAGGGTTCAGTACTTCAGTGCTATTCATTATAATTGCATTTCAGTGAGCTCAATTTACTAGTTATTTCCCTTTATGAATATAGGAAAAATGAAACTGAGGGTAGAAACCCGTGACTAATTAATCTTATTGATTGCACATAGCAGCAGTTGTGCCACGATACACGGTGCACTAGCTGTGCAAGAATTTGCCTATAGCCTGTGCTTTATTATATGTGGCTATGTGTATGCAAACCTGAGAATGAGGCTGATGACAATCTACCCCCGGAATATCCACTATTGTTGAGTAAAGGGGTGGAGATTAGCCATGCCAGTGAGTATCTACAGAAATTTCGGTGAATGGTACATGTATTCCTGCTGAGCAAGCCTTTGCATCTCCCTCTGACAATGATGCTGTAACAGTTCATTGCAAGTCTTAATAATTATTCTTCAGTAGTGGTGAGCCATGATTGTTAACCCTTTGGCTTCCGAGAGCGCCAAATGGCGCTCTTAAAATGCCTTGTCTTATCAGCCACGTAGTGCCGCGTAGTACGCAGCAACCGCAACGATTATATCCTGTTTACTTTGCGCATGTATTGACCTCTATACTGATATATATTTTATAAATATTCATAGCTTCCTGTACGGATATAACAACCACAAAAATGTCGCTCTCGTGCGCTAATGCGCTAGTCCGCGCTGCAACTTGTCTGGTCGGTGCTTCCTTCTGGTCTTCTCAGTTTCTGTAGGTTCTCTGGGTCTGTGACCCGTCTGTGCATCTCCAGAGCCTATTCTATACTGTAGCTACTGCCTATCAGTCATCATACTTCGTGCTTTAGCTAACTACCGTGCTCAGCCTGAAAATTACAAGTTTACAGCGCTTTTACAAGTCACGTGACCTAACACGTGTTTCCATGGCAACGCATGTGCCTAGCGCCTCCGGGGATTTCCCTCAGGGCATTCTACAGTGCAGTAGGGCCTAGCAGGAGACAGTAATAATTCAGATTACTGGAGGTAAGCTCACAGACTAAAATAATATTCACAAATCTAGGAAGCCAAAGGGTTAATCTACCTGCCTCTGGGGAGGAGCATGAATTCAAACTGATGTGTCAGCTGTAATATTATTCTTAGCATAATACTACTGTGACATGTACATCTTGTACACACACACACACACACACACACACACACACACAGCCAGAGCACAGTACCGAGGCTGTGACTCATCAACTCCTTGTCAGGAGACATTTACACCTTCCCCTGACACTGTTATATTTAACACTAATGTTGAGTATGTTGATGGTGGTAGTTTTGGACAACATCAAGAAGTCAGACGCTCACTGTTATATCGTGGAGAGGCCCGGATTTCAAGCGGACTGATGTATTCCTGCAGTAACCTAGACTCTTCTTCATGTACAGATTCTGAAGAAGGAACTGTCGTACAGGGTGAAACACAAAATACATATGATTTTTCAGTGCAACTACAACTTGATGACCCCATCGCAAACTCGGTTGGCACATTGAGCAAAACCTTTCATGTCACGATCAGTAAGATTGTACAGAGTTGTGTTGCTAGCATACAGTAGCCTTGTTCCCAGGCTCAACTCCCACAGCTTTTTTTGCACTATAAAATGCTGGGGGGGTAGAGCCTGTGAACGAGGCTAAGCATACAGTGTATGATTGCTGAGCATCTTAGCATAGTGTATAGTAGTTAATTTAAAAGCCAAAAATGAGTAATGGCAGATTTTAAATTATCAGGATGCTAGTGGATAGTGCATTACATCATCTGTAGTGTAACATATTACATGGTGAGCTCTATCACATTGTATTGATCATTTTTTGCTATCACTTTTTATGCAGTAGAATCACTGCAAATAAAATCTTAGTTGGCAATCACTGAGTAGTACATGTATGCAGTAGTCTCCTGGACTGTAGGTAGGCTGACTACAGCTCCCATGCTTTAGCGCTTGCATACGTGTAATTCATATGCATATGAGCACCAGCATATATTGACTAGTGAATCACTTACATGTCATAGTGATACAGCTTCTACAGCAACATGGCTGCTGAAAGTCACATGATAGTCAGTCCCCCAGTGTGATCAGTCTGTCTGTATTCATGAGTCTCCCAGCTTTAGTGGTGCTTTTGGGGAAATTTTAATGTCTCACCAACTCTCAAGATTTTTTCAAGTTACAATCAACTGTCTGTGATGCAAGACTGAGTAGTAATACCGTATCACTAGTCTCTACATCACTGCCAAATGACTAACCTAACTACTGGCCATTGTCGTATAACTATAGCAGTAAATATGCTACAAACCCAATCATTTACTTTTTACGATGTGACAATTAATCTTTTTGTACTCATTTGCAGCTTGTGTGGTACGTACATAAAGCATTGTAGATATTAAGTTTAGTGCAAGTATATTGAATGTTAGTAGATGTGGCACTGTACCCTTTGCGAGCTAGATTAACATTGCAAGAGGTGAATTTACCTTTCCGTTTGTTTTTTTTTATAGATGCTTCTACCACTCCTGAACCTACTACTACTACTGCTGCTACTACTACTCCCACTAGCTCTTCTACTACTGGTACATGTATGTCCAGATTATGTATCCTTGGCAGTGGAACATGAATACAAGTGGGGCCAGGGTGGTATGGTATCAAGCCAAGGAGTATATACCTGCCATGCAATATGGTTATCAGGGGTGGAGTGTTGGTCTCCCTACTGGTATGAAGTGCATAGCCCAACCAGCAGGGTGTGCATGAAGTTTGTGAACAGCTCGTTCTATAGGGTTTCACATTTTATGCATTTGTCTGTTTGTCTGTCTATGTATCCAAGCCCGTCATGTGTGCAATATATTATGTCGCATATTACTTTTTCAATATCTAGGAAACAGAAAACTAAACTCGTTTGGCCTGCAAACCTGCTAGTGGATTAGTTGCATAGTAGCAGACCAGGGTGTGCCATACGTTGTATTGCACACATGACGAAATGCACGCACACAAACAAAACGTGGTCAATGTTGTAGGACCTGCCGTTCACACATTTTACAATCAGTTGGCAATTCCCTTCGCACAACTGATTAGCCAAAATGTTCAGGCCTTTTACCTACCTAACTCTTGACTATAAGGCATACAGAGTTATAGGAAGTTAATGTTAATTGCCTTTCTTTTCTTCATTTTGGAGGTACAGATGGCAACTGTAAGTATTGCAGTGGTGTGCTCATGGTAAATGTATGGTATGGGTGGGTATGAGTACCTTCATGTGAAGAATTAGAGAGAGAAATGTAATATAATTGACTTCGGCTGATCCTGGATCCCGAAACTTTAGAAACAATGCTCAGCATTCCGTTATTGCATGCCCCAAGTAACACCCTTAGCCAGTTATTTGAAAACTTTGCATATAAATAAGTTTGTGACCTGACAATAGCTGATCGTGTCTTCCTTCCACTGGCTGCTAGTTTTAGTCATGGTGGCATTAGTGACTTGTCACTGGCCTTGTTGGGATTGCTGATTATTTAGGGCATAGTATCGCTTTGCTACACAGCCATAACCTACTGTTTCAAGGCTCTCCTGACTATCCTTGTTCCCAGTCCTGCAAATCCCAGCTTTTATCTTGAGGCTGGGGTGGATAGGACTGAGAACAAGGCTAGTCCTGACTGTGTGCCCATAATATCTCCTGTGGGAAAAAAATTGATTTTTCACATGAGAGCTTCCCATTCTTACTCCCTTCTACCTCTCTATGTCATTGTGCACACCTGCTGTGATGCAGTACCCAGCGCATTCTCACAGAAATCATTGCAGCACGTATGAGGATCATACCTGTCCTATTCTCATACAGTCAGTGGCATGATAGTCGGCTGTGCCTCCATCTTTAGCACAACTCTTAGCGGATTAACACAAATGTATTTGCTCAATTCTCCGGTAATATTCACTGCTGTAAGAGCTGTCTGGTACAGCAAACAACTTTGCTTCTTTAATGGACTCAGGTATATGCATTTCTGAAATAGTAACAGGAAGTTTAATCTTTCATGTGGGAGCTTCCTACTCTTAATACCTTCCACCTCCCTACATTATATTGCTATTCTGAACTTTGTTTTGCCTTTACCCTCAGCTCAGCGTGGTTCTGATGACAGTACAACTGTGGTAGCAGTGGTTGTGCCATTGTCTATCATCCTTGTTGCCCTCTTGGTTGTCGCAGTCTTCGGAGTAGTGTTCGTTGCTGTCAAACATGGTGGCACAAAGTCCTCAGTGTATGAGCTGAATGGTGAATTGCAAGAAAAGAAAGCTCATCCAGAAAGTATAATTGAAGATTATTGCCTCCCAGAAAATGAACCATCAATGGAGGTACATGTATAAGTTTAGCATGCACATTTTTGCTGTTTTCACTCACACCTTAACAGTCACCACTACGTCTTGATATCAAATATGTGACTATTTTTGGTATGCCTGCTGGTAATATTAAATCAGTTTTCAATTTTCAAGTGGGTGAGACTTCCAGTATGGAATATGACTTGTCATTCTGTTGATTGAGGTGAACCTTACACAAGTATCATCAATGAGATAGCACAGGCTATAGAGGAAATCCAATAAAGTCCAAGTACTAATACACAAGTTAGGCATAATAAAGAGCAAAACCTACAAGTAGTTGTGCTCTCTTCTCTTGCACAACTACCTGGGCTACATGTAGTTGAACTTGCTCGCTTCGCTTGCTCTATACAGATAGAAATGAAGTGCAGTAGAAATGGGGTTTGTGGTCGGCAAGGCCTACTCTGAATATTCTGTTCAAAACTCACTGAAAATTGCCCTATTACTACTGCATTATTCTTGATGCTTCTTCGTGCCTATTGTTATAGATGGATAGATAGATAGATATCCAGGAATGTCCCATCAGCTTAAGCTGGTCTGCGTGGGCATCCTGAACAAACAGTAACTATAATACATCAACAAACACATCAACGTAAATCACAAGACTGAGTAGGGAGTTCATCCGATGCCATTCTGACCCTGGTTCTAGACCGGGAGGGTATTGGTGACCACAATAATCTTGGCCTAAGCCTATATTGGAACTCTATAATAAGCAGTCACCCTTCAACCATGGCTGTGATAGAAGAGGTGGTTGTGTTCACTGTATTATGAGGTCCATTGTGCATTACCAATATGTAGGTTGGGCCACAATATTATAGTGGCCATTATTGGGAGGTGGCTGCCACATAGAGTGAACCTATTACGAACACAATGGAACATACAATGAATTAAATTAAGTACGCACACTCACGTAGTATCAGATGTACATGTATTAAACAGGCAGATGAAGTGATCGATATGTAGTGCAGTCATTCTGACTTTGGAACACAAAAAAATAATTCAGTTTTGCCAAAAGTCTCTTACATTCTGCGATATAGTTCACCGGCTGTGAGAGGGCAACAGCTCTCAGCTGGATCCTGGGAAGGGCCAGGATGTGGTACTCCACAGTAGCCCCAAGCCTGACCATGTGCGACTTCTGCCCTGCATGGGGAAACCAAAAGAAATTTGCAGCTGTTCTTGATCTCCATTCATTCAGAGCCTCTTAGCCCAGAATCAAAGGTCAAAACTGCCGTACACTGACTTTGTGTACAACAGGCAGTCCCAGCGGATGTGGTGGACTATTGTGAAATAATTTAACATGATTGAACACGTCTATAAATAGGAGGAGGGGCTATGCTCACCTACACCTCTGGTTGGGGTGGGATCGGCGTTTGCAGCTGAATAGACACGGGATTGCTCTCATCATGAACCTCAGATCAAGTGGACACTTGTACTCTCTGAAACAGACTGTCCACTTTTCGCAGAAACCTATCTCCCTGCTCAGGAGATTGGCGGGTTCCTCCTGGGTGTGATGAGCTTCTGAATGAATGGTGTCCAGCTGTGAGTGGACTTCTGCAGCAGATATAATTGAGGACAAATACAACTGAGTGTAATCATGAACAGGGTTCTACTATTACAGCCACAAAAGAATATAATTATAGCAGCGAGGGAATTTTGAAAAGAGAAAGAACTGTGAGATTAAGGGAACAATCACCATATTAATGAGAATGAGTAAGGTTGCAGTTTTTGGAGGTGAGAGTTACATGTGCTCAAGTGGGTTTCTGCAGAAATATTTTATTCCCTCAGCTAAATATCAAACAGCAACTGATATATTGAAAAGACAAAAAATGCTTAATAAGTTACTTTTCAAAAGCAAAAAAAAAAAAGAAATTAGCAAAAACAAACTTGGCGTTCATTTTAGTGAGCGTTTAAAAAAAAAAAAACGAAACTTTTTCAAAAAAAAAAGAGAAAAAGTTTCACCCGAAGGGCCAGGATGTGGAAGCTCAAGCGGCTAACGAACAAGAACTGACCCCGATGGATCCACTCCGCAGCGTGTACAGGTTTATACTGGAATTAAGGGAGGTAGGGGGCGGTCCCTAAGCCATAATGCCCCAAACCTTCAGTGTACGAGCCGAGATTCGAACTCGCGATCACTGTCTCCAGATACTGTGCCACTGCTCCCAGCACCACGGGGGGTGTTGGTGATAGTAGATGAACATTTCTCTCTTTTATATCAGTACTATTCCTATAGACATTCGCAAGAGAAAAAAAGGAAAATTAAAGTTCCCGGGCGGATTCGAACCCGCGACCTTTTCAGTGAAAGGCGAAACGATTGCCGCTAAGCCACGCCTGCTTCTGGATATTTGATTGAAAATTTTCCCGTTAAATAAGGGGTATGGCAATAGACGCAAACAGGTCGAAGTTTTGTATCATTGCTAGGTCTTTAAGTATTAGTTAGACCAAGCAACAAGGTTACTACAATGTTTTGAGCACCAGAGGGACTAATTGGCTGAAGCACAACCTACTTATTGACCGAGGCGGAGCTGTCGCTGACGCGAGTGTTGAGAAATTGCTAGCTGACGCTGAAAGCTCGTTTTGCACTACTGCTGTAAGCCAAGTTGGCATAGTAACATACTAACATCCACATCTGCTAGTACCTATGGTTCGCCAAAGTCTGAGAAAGCTGTGAATTAGGGTGCCGTTTGTGCCAAAATCAATTTTTTGAGATACTTTGACTAGAGAATATATGGCATTTACTAAATACCCATGGTTATTTAGTAAATACTCATGGTTACTTAGTAAATACCCATGGTTACTTAGTAAATACCCATGGTTACTTAGTAAATACCCATGGTTACTTAGTAAATACCCAGGGTTATTACCTGGCATTTGCTAAATACCCATGGTCATTTACTAAATACGTAATTGCTAAATACCATGATCATTTACCATGATCATTTACCATGATCATTTACCCATGGTCATTTGCTAAATACCTGACATTTGCTGAATAGTCTCATTCCCAGCCCTGTAGGGCTGGGAACGAGATTAATCAGATGAGCATCACTGGAAATGCTCTCCCGAGATCGACTGTGTGACGGATTCTGACAGGTACTCATCTTAGCGATGGCCTTGTGGACAACTAATTCGCTGCCTATAGCCCGTACCCATACCCCAGACGTAAAAGTCGCGGAACAAGAGCACGATGATCTGGAATCAGGATTCAGATTCAGAATAGACTATTATCTATGCTCTGAGTTTCTAAAACCTTGTAGTGACGAGCTCGCATCCGGTCTCTAGCCTATACTTAATTGTGAAACAGGTTTGCATGTAGTGTGTTGTGCCAAAGTTGCACTACAGTACAGCTTTGTCTCGAAGGTCATTTACTGACTGTCAGTGCTCACATTGTGGTATTTTAGTCGAACTATCTACATACGTGTATTACAATAAGTAACATATTTGCCTGGACTGTGCACTTACATATATTAGCAACGTATGTAGAGCGCTTTTATGCAGTGGATCCCTTTTTATTGGTATTGCCACAGATCATATACAAGTGAACCTACCAGTCTCTACTCCCCACCTAGCTTTTTTGCACAGAAACAGCTGAGTGGGGAGTAGAGACTGGGTACAAAGTTAAAGTGGTGTCCCACCCAATTGGACGTTCAATCTCAAAAAATGGTAGGGACTATGAAGGTAAAAATGCAACCCAGTAATTTTCTCAATGAGTTCTCTTCAATAAACACCTTTTTGAAACATACAGGGTAAATTTAACTTTCCAACTTTTTTCCTTGACCCCCCTCAGGAAGTACTAAATGTCATTGCATAGCACTCGTGGTTTTAGAGACTTTGGTGAAACTTTCAGGTGCATAGGGGGTAGCAAGCCAAGATATTGATGTCCCAAATTCATAAACAATAATGAAAAATTGACATTGATATCTTGGCTTGTGTACAGAAATAAATGTTCAAAATAATATTATCTTTGGGTGGAACATCACCTTAAGTGAACCCCACACCAGTCTTATTTATTAATGTGGCAGCTAGTGGCAGCGTGTCCAACTGTGTGCATTTTGTGGTGTAAAGGGTGACTACATACAGTGTGTGTGTGTATGTGTGTGTGTGTGTGTGTGTGTGTGTGTGTGTGTGTGTGTGTGTGTCACAGTGGTGGAGCTAGTGGTTAGAGCACTGGACTCACAACCCAAGTGGTAGTTCGAATCCCACATGATGACTGGTGACTATATACCTACTATATATCATTTTTTCTATCATTAACATGTATTTGGTGTGAATTACGTATTATGTAATTGCCAGTACACACCAGCCCACCCAGCTGTAATGGGTACCTGGCAATTTGCTGGGGTGCAAATTCAACTGACTGCTCTCATGTATCAGCCTTGGTCCAGGTGGGACTCCGGGTGCCCACACCAGACACTGAGAGAAGCAGGCAGTCCTTCGGCGAGCTCCTAGCCCAGCTCCATGAGTTTGCTAGAACTGGCTCATAGTGCTTGCTTAGTGCACAAGCAGCCTGGCTTTACCAGGTGCATGTGACCGCTTAGTGGCAGCAATAGAATTTGCATTTTGTGTGTGTGCTTGTGTGTGTGTGTGTGTGTGTGTGTGTGTGTGTGTGTGTGTGTGTGTGTGTGACATGCATGGAAGGAACAGCATTAAGTTGTATCCAAATACAAACAGGATAAGTGAAAACTGGATGAGTGACTAGTAACCATGAAATACTGGATACGGCAAAATAGTATTAGTTATATGTATACATGTCAGTTGTATGGGTTAGCCAAGACCTACGGATAATATTGGCATTATACGTATTGTTCAAGACTTTCCCAGTGTCTTGGATTAGTAAAGATAAGTGCCTATATACGTAAGTACTGCATAATTATGGAAATGGATGACATTGCCTGTGGAAGCGCTCACTTTTTTGGCAGTTAATTCATTATTAGTCCAAGACATGAGCTTGTGAAGCTTGAAAGTGGAAATCATGTGGATTCATTGGAAACAATTTGGTAATCACCAGTAGAATCCCAGAAGAATTACTGGTCATTCTACATGTACTTGTCATTTATCCACAGACATATAAGTGAGATACAAGGAACACTGAATTAGCTGCACAAAATATCACTCGCCTGTGTACATAGAAATAAAGGCCCAAACTCATGAAGTATGCATGGCCCCTGAAGTACTGTAAGGGTAGGCGTATATCATAGTCAGGGTGAACACACGGCAAATTGGCTGGCCCATACAAGTATGAGTTTCCATGATATAGATTCATTTCAGAATGATTCTTATATACAAAAATTGAAAGTAATACACAAAGTGGAAACAACATCAAAGTAGTTAAGCAATGCATATTAAATATTGTGTAAATGACAAAGTGGCCGACTAAGGTAATTTAGTCAAGTTTCATGACTACATGAGCCATTTGTGACATTGTGCTGCCACCATCATTGGACACTTTGCATGTATATAGACCTTCGTCCTCATCGGTGAAGCAGTGGATAGTGTAGGTTGACTGGACCTCTTTGTTTAGGGAGAGTCCATTGAAGTACCACAGGTAACTGAGTTCTCCGGACCCAGTGGCTACGCAGCTCAGAGTTAGGGGGTCCCCGAGTTCAATCTCTTGTGGCTGGGGGTGCACTGAGATCACTGGTTTATCTGTCACTACTGGTGCTGTGAGTGGGAGGGAGAGAAATCAATAAGTTGGATGATAGTTTAATTCTGGTAACATGTACACCGTAATGACTTATTTACATCTGCAGCACAATAATTACCAAGCGAGATAACTCGTACCCAGGCCTCCCGGCGGGAGGCCTGGGTACGAGAGGAGAGAAGCAAAGCAACCAATCGTGTTGTATAGACTCCATGTGTGCAGGTTGCTGTGTAGTAACACTACAGGAATGTAATTACAGCCTGCCAGAGGACAAAGAGACTATTTAAGAGAGCATACTGTAGACTCGGGTTATTAAGCGCATGCGCTTATGAGTCTGAGCAGCAAGGAAATATGCGCTTAACAAAAAGTGTGCGCTTATAAATAGCGATGTCTAGCACCGCCCATTAGTCCCACCCACCTTTCGCAACTCGTTCTATGGCTAGCTAGCTATCATGGCAAGGGGGGAAGATGCGATCCTGATTCACGAAAGCATCATTCAAGAGCACCACGTGTACAAAATCGTCTTGGTGTTCAACGATTGGACGTCTGGTACAAATTATTGTCATGATAGTGGTTGACAACAGTCAGCTTGAACTCTCTTGCATAGCTTTTCCTCTTAGCCTTTCCCGATCTGTTCGAGAGAAGGATAGAAGCACCAGCAGCCGTAGCCATCATGAGAATCTCCAGTGAAACACTCGGTAATACTTAGCACGTTGCAATCTCGATCTCATGCTAGAGAGCCCAAAGTTTAAAGTTTAATCGGGCGCATGCATGCGCTTAGTAGCGAGTAGCAAAAATCAGGAAGGAAGTATGCGCTTACAAAAAGTTGTGCGCTTATAAAAAAGGTGCGCTTAATTTTAATAACCCGAGTCTACGGTACAGTAGAGTTGAGAGCATGTACTGCAGTGGAGTTGCCTGCAGAGAGGCAGCAGTGATTTACGGGGGCAACATGTGTAGCAACCTAGAAGTAGTGGTAGCGATCTATGGGGGTTCACCGGCAGTGAGTAAGGCTGATTCGGCAGCATCAGACACTGATGGCCGCCATTCTCAAATAACTACACGCACTCCCCCATTTTAATTGGAAAGGAAGTGTGTGTATGCAAGTGTTGACTCTTCTAGATCTACATGTATAGGTATTGCTTCCCATGAGGCTTCCACATGGAATACCATAATAGCTTACATGATGCTGACGCCTGAGTGGTAAAAGCATTTGCTGACGTAGGTGGAGCAGATGATGGCACTGGCTGTCCACAAGGCTCATCCTCGTCCTCTGGTTCTCCTCGACCCCGGTAGCCCATTCTTCCATACTGACCCCAGCGGTCTGGGGCACGTACCAGGGGACCCTGGCCATTGCTAATGGAGACTCTAGCAACTTGGGAATCCGTTGAGCCAGCACAATTAGTGACCCTACAGTAGTAGTCACCTCCATCGCTGTCAATGACTGAGTGGATAAGCAGCTCACGGCTCTCACGGCCATTAATCAGCTCATTGCTTCGGTACCATTGGAATTTTGTTGAAGAGTCAGGGTTCTCGACATCAACGAAGAGGCGAAGTGGCTGTCCATACACTACTGTAGAGCTGTAAGGCTGGACTGATATTCTGGGCTTGGAAATATGCTCTATGGATAGAGAAAAAAGGACACTTTATGGGTGGATGTGTGGTACAATTTCAAAGTATGTGAATAATTCTAACAGAAGCTACCTTTCGTGGTGTTGTGAAGATGAAGCAACAAGATTGCTAGCCTCATTCCCAGGCTACAAAAGGAGTGGTCTGGTAGACACTGTTTACATGTAACATAATGTACATGTAAAATTGCACACACATGACAAGCACAGATGCATAGGCGAACCAACCAGGTAACCTTGCTCAACTTTCAGCCAAACAGAAACAGCAAGACTTCATCGATTTAACAAATTCACTTGGTAGCTTAGCATGAGTGTATTCTTCCATGCATGCGAAATGGTAAGTATACGGTAACAAATGAAATAACGAGCATATAGGGTACATGTAGCTGTGTTACGCTTGAATCACTACACTTCAGGGAGGTTGGAACTCTTAACTCTCAAGTTCAGAGAAGCACACACATAGCTACAGTACCATAAAGCTAAATTTCAAGTAATTGTTCATCAAAAAAGAATGCAGGACATTCTTATCAGTACCTTTTAGCATAGATAAATAATTGGCTGTAGATAAACACAAAATTGTCAGACTTTAGTGCACTGTACCTACGTACAGAGCTGCTAGTTTCTTCAAATGTCGGCTTGAAGGGGAGGGTGCCTTTTCTGGCATAGAAATTAATTTTGTCAGAAGATGCAGCAGCAATTTAATATTAAACTCATGCAGAATGTGAAATACGTACCAATAGCTGTAGTCCAAATGCTAAATGCTCAGACATTTGCCTCATCTGTACATGCACTGTGTTTCCTGGAACAATGCATGTAGAAGGAGTGTTGGAGCCTACATGATTACCAAATTCCTCCAAATTAGTTTGTTTCTATTACTTACACATTTTATGTCACCCAGGCAGCATGAAACAGGATTAGTTCTCTGTAGGTATAGTGCATGAAGGTTTACAACCACTCAGTCATGACATGTAGACTGCTTTCACTTACGTAATTGTTTTTGGACCACTCCTGGGCCGTACTTACTACACTTCTCTAAGGTGTCCACTAGTAGGACACAACTGTGGCTCTGACGCAATCTGTTGTGATGTAACAGTACAACTTCAGCTGTGTATTTTCAGACTCGGCATAATGTAGTAGCACTATTCTTCAAGATACATGGCTGGTTTCTATATACATGAACTTTACTCCATGAAGACATTGATGAATGCGAAAGAGACACAGATAACTGCAGCGTAAATGCAAACTGCTCAGACACTGAAAGAAGCTTCAACTGTACATGTGTCACTGGATATGAAGGGGATAGAGTGAATTGCACGAGTAAACCCAATTTCAGTTAGAGCTTTTACTAAATATCAACAATTTATCCCACAATTGCAGTGTATATTGCCTGAAACCATTGTCACATTTGCACTTACTGAGAAATTACTGTAGTCGTTTCTTTTCTATGCAGATATCAATGAATGTGATAGGGGCTCTCATGACTGATGCTAAAGCAGACTGCACTGACACCAATGGGAGCTACTTATGCACCTGCAGAGTAGGATTCAGTGGCAACGGCAACACATGCAGTAAGAAGTTCTAGTGTATTCATTGATCAAGTGCATTCATTGCATTTTCTCCCTCATGATCAATAGGTTGTACTGATGGTCAGCTGATGTTAGCAAATGGCTCCAGCTCCACAGAAGGCCACCGCCGCTCACGCTCACTCTAAATTCGTATGGGCAGAGAACGCAAGCACTATATAGGCTTAATTTTTTTCAACTGCCTGAAATACATTAATGTCTTGCAAGGCATTGGACCAGCAGAGATCTAGCTTCTCCTGCATGGACTCCTCTTTCTCTCCTCTCTCCACTGTTAACAAATTTACATATACCTTTGTGCTAATAGTCATAGTAATTTAATTGGTAAACATTTATACAAATCTAGATTGCAACTTTAACTCTATCATCATTGTAGCTACTTTCACTCTTCCGGTTTTCTATGTTATTTGATTTATTGATTTGTGACTCCTAGTTTTAGGCCGGGCATTCTTGTGTATGCGTGTCACGAAAATAAAATATTCTATTCTATAGTCATCAAACAGTACCTCCATAGGCTCAAGCAGATTGCAGTTTTATTAAACTATAGTATGCTATAGTCTTACAGTGCGTACTTCTAATTGTGCTCAACAAACTGTCGAACCAGCATTAAGTATATACAAGCGCGCGACAGCATACGGCATGCGCAGTTGCGCACATACAATAGTGTCTGCATCAAGGGTAGAATGCACAGCTGGGGATTGAACCCATGAACCTTTTCAAAAACACAATGAGCTACTAGATTGGCCATGGTTATAACACTCAGTGAAATTAGTTTTATTGGCTTTGGCTTCACCTGAGCTGCCACAGTACAATATAGGCCTGCTAGAATAGCATGCAAGTATGATCACTTTTAGCTCTCTGCTCTAATGTTTTGTCTGTCCAGGAGTGGGCTAATATTCAGAGATGTGCTAATACTCAGGGGTGGGCTTACGTATATTCAGCAGTGGGCTTATACTCAGGAGTGGGCTTATACTCAGGAGTGGGCTTATACTCAGGAGTGGGCTTATACTCAGGGATGTGCTAATACTCAGGGGTGGGGTTATAATCAAGAGTGGGCTTATACTCAGTGTGGGCTTATACTCAAGGGTGGATTTAATTATATGCTCTGGGTGGGTTAAAACAGGGAGAACAATACCCTATGGTGTTCTTAAAACATTGATATGGTACCAATTGCCATCAGAGGAACTTAGGCATGTACGTATGTGTAGCTAGAACTATACCTAATCACCTGGGAAGTACTGCAGTGCAGCGTGGCCTGTTATCTAGTCAGCTTCAGGACAGGATCATGTATCTTGCTTCTGTTGTGTAAAGACAGACAGCCATCACCTGTATACGACAAGGCGGTTGTAGAGATGACATCAAAGTACATCCAGTGCATTCTAGTTGAAAACCTAACAATTAGTGAACAAAAAGTGACATTCAGAGAAGAAAAAAAAAAATGTTACTTACGTACGTACGTACGTACACCACTTCGCACAGCTTGAACCCAGCATGCATACATTCTGAACATGGACCAGTGCATGCAGTATCTTGTCCTACGGGGGGAAATGTTGTACAACAATGTAATGAGAGAATTCATTACGTTATCGTTTTTCAGAGTGAAGGTCTCTTACAGCTCTCTCCCTGGCAGATGGACATCTTCGATACGACACTGGGCCAAAGACTTGTGACCTAGTTGACACACTGAGATATACTGCACACTAAGTCTTATTGATTAAGTATAATCTGCAGAGGAATGATGCTCACTGTTCTCTGGAACAATCTTCACTACGTACTTCAATTCAACTATGCAACGTATGTATTGATTCAAACTGGACCTATTGGCACACAAAACTGGAACACTATTACGAGCAGAATGCAGTTCTACTGCAGATGGATTACCGGGGGGGTGTAAGAGTTATAAATTTAGTGTTTCATTTCCTTATACTGGAAGATACTAAATTCCAAATTTAGTTTTACTGGATAGCAGGCATTTTTTTGAGTTTAATGTTTCATTTTGTATACTAGAAGGTCAAATTTGGACTGAAAATTGATTTTGAAATTGTGAAGATTGTCCTGGGGGACCACAAAAACCATTCTGTCAAAACAAGTCTGACATTTCATGTCTAAAAAACCAGCCAGACGCCTTTCCCGTACAATACACACAACTTAGCTTAGACCAAGCTATTAAACTACAGCTGTAGAGCCAGAGATACTATATTCCTAGAACGGTACAGCGAAAGTGCTGACTCAGCAGTTTTGTTATACGCCTCCAGATAGTAGCTATACGCCACCAAAACAGGATCTTTACGGCTACCTACCACGTTTTCGCCATCTAGGCAACACAAAGCTATCTTCATTTGCTGTAGCTTGGCCCGCAAACTTCCAAAAGCTGCTATACACTGCAGTTGCATAGTAACGTATGACGTAATATTTTGCGCACGTGATAAGTGCGGACGCACAAACAGACAGACAAACAAACAAACAAACAGACGCGGAAAACGTAAATCAATCTTAGTACCAGCCGTTCGCGCGCTGCGCGCGCTCCGGCTGGTAAAAATCTGGTTTTGGATTAATCATATGAACTATACAGGTTGCAGGTTTTCATATGCTGAACTAGCAAACGTCCTTCAATTGCAAGGGGGTCTGTGGGCATGCCTCCCCCTCATAATTCTCTATTTAACACTTCCCTGAGATTGAAAAATAAGTAACCACCTACGTAGCATCAAAAAATGTTTCGTAACTACAGTAACTTTAAAAGCAATGTCATACCTTGACAGAGGGGGTGCGGAGGCATGTCTCCTGTGGGTAAAGGTCTGTACTTGGGGCAGCAGGCCAGTGTGATCTTTGTACTGTTCACTGTGTTGCTGTGCCAGCTGTGTACAATTCAAATGTTATTGAAAGTTCATTGTCAATACTAAATTGCTGAGCACTACAGGCTCAGAATGTCAAGTAGCATGCATAGTTACATTCGAAAAATGAAAAAACGTACGGGGATGAATCCCCCCAAAAGTAGCGTACAAGGCAGGAACACACCACACTACTTTTCAGATTGCCATCTCTAGATACATCTGACATGTCCAACCACGCCTCAGTGATGATTTCAGCAAAAGCCAAGAACAATTAACCCAAGGACAGTTAATACAGAGGCTTGCAATGAACAGGTAGTTGCTATTTACACAAAGGGGTCTACACTAGGGATTAATAATGCATGTATAATATATGTATGTTATGACACTGAGCTGCATACATGCATGCATTCTCATTGCTAATGGCCTTCCCATATCAATTAAGTGCAGTTCAGGCTGGTTGGTGAATTTTAAGGCACCATAATCAGATTTTTTTTCATACATAACCTGAGCACTGCAGCTACAAAAAAAGTGTATATCTTACAACGTATGCACTCTTACCAGTTAGTAAGTCCCCTGTACCCTAGCTATTTTAGATAAAAATGTGTTGCTTTGCAGAATAACTACTCATGTTGCTGCCGTAGCGCTTATGCCATCGACCACGCACCCACATACGCAGGCGAAGCTTGAAAGATCTCCAGTCAGAGGACAAGAGCAAGAGCAACCAGATGTCTCACCATTACCATCCTGATCGCCATATAATTTTCCTCCAGGTCTTCCTCTGCCTACCCCTACACGGCTTCACTTCCCATTCACTGTCTAGTAGTAATCTAGGATATCTCTCAGCATTCAAATTATTGACTTTATACCACCACTTAATTTTGCATCTATCCCTCCTGCCTTTCAAAGATTCTAACCCCATATCCCCCTACTGCTTCATTGCACGTTTTAGAAGAGCAGCCAAATATTTTTTTAGCTGCTCCTAGCTGAGTAAATTCCAAGGAAGCTGTCTGCCTTTTATTACAAGCCCACACTATTCTAAGTAGGACTAAGTACCGAAACTAGCAATAATTATCCTTCTTGCAACTGTACTGATATTCCTATGACTTAAAAACCTACGTAATTGATTCAATTTTCTCTCCTATATTCATTGTATCTACCTGCACACTACCTGAGACCAGCAACAAGTTGTTAATGACAGAATTCTGCTTCATACAAGGCTATACGTACATACCTTACTGAATGTCAGCACGTGTTCTTCTTGCTGCAGTATGGTTGAGAGAGTATGGCATACTCTGCACCCAGTGGTCACGCTTGGTGACTGTAGTAGGCCTATAGAATTGATTATTGTCATATTTTCAATGTCAGCTATTCAGTTCTGCCTTCTAAAATTAGGGTATATAACCAAGGAGAGTAGCCAACATCAAGTGTGCATGCTGCTGGCTGCTGTAGCTAAGTGCTGGTGGCTACTGAAATCTATTACCTACAGCTAATAGTTTGAGATGACATAATCACTGTAGCTTTAAGCACTAGACTCTGGGAGAATAGCTGTTTGTGCAGATTTCAGACAAGTGCAAGAAAGAGTGGGGAAGTGTTCAGAGGAATATACGAGCGGGCTGCACACACTCTCAATAACTGAAAGAGTGACAATTAGTGCTTTTGCTATAGCCTGCCAGACACCATTACAGCACATATGTTGCAGGGTTTCATACACAGAGTAAAAGTTCCCGCAAAATGGTGAAGGCGAGTCTAATTTTTTTTTCACCTCGGGAGCATTATTTCTTACTTCAAGTAGAACAGCAGATCTTGGCAATAAAGTTGCAAACATTCTCCCAAACATTAATTGTTGCCTGAGCCTTTGGTTATTGGTTGTCCTAAAAAAAAGGCAGTATTATTTATACCTCACACCATGAAACTTGGATAAATGTGTTGGAAACAAGAATACTCGTCAAGGGGTAGTTCCCAAGCATCTACCCTCAAGATATTGGTGTCAGCTTTAGCTATAAATTATCGGAGAGATATTTCTCAGACCGAGTTGATGTACCCCAGAATATACTTCAGACACTGAAGTAGTATGTAAGAATATTAGCTAAAGAAACACTTTACCTTGAAATAGAGAAGTATAGTTCAACAAAAGTCATGCCACTCTCGCTAGCTGTCCTCTTTAGTGGTTTCCTGCTAGAGTTTAGGCTCTCCTGATGACTGCAGAGCACCAATGAAAACATTATTGATGAATTTCCCATACAATGAACGGTAGATGTATTATAAATGCAAATGAAGATATTGATCATGAGAGCCTACGTTACTCTGCAAACATGTACACCATATTTTGTTACCTTACAACATTGCAATTTCTGCATGGAATGCCATGACGGTAGACACTATCAACCAGTTGAGTGCACAGCATGCCCACACAGGCTCTCTGATCTTGGCCACTAGCTATATGCACGTGCTTGCTAATCAAAAAACTATACATGAAGATAAGAGTTTTGAATGCTACCTACAGGTTCGTAGTTACTGTAGAAGGCAGACATTAGACTGAACTTATTACTATAGCAGAAGTCTGATTAATTAGTCCTGAGGTGGCAGCTGTTCATGCACTCATGTACAAAGGAAGATCTCCAGTGGTTACTTTGCTGTCACAGACTTGGTAGCTATTGTTATTTATCGTAATTCAAGTACACATCATAGCAACATTGCAGGGAATGCAGTTTTGTTGGTGATTCAATTTCAAACCAGAAGGCTTGTTATAGCCTTCTGGTTGATTAAGGAATTAATCATCCAAACACTCCTCTACGTGTGGACATTTGGGTGAGAGATTTGCCTATCTACGGTTTAGAGATGCTCACACAATCTGGTGGTAATGTTTGGTAGCAGTTCCAAATGTTGCACCATATGTATCCTTAATAGGACAGTATCCACCATACCTACAGAAGAAAAAAAGGAAATTTGCCTTATTCCAAGGCTCTCCCCGGCCAATAAATTCAAAACTAATGGCAGAAGCATTTTCTTGTGAACTGGAAACTACCCCCTCAGTCTGTGAATTGGTACTAACTGATAAACTGTATTGTACATTTAATAAATCTGTGTGTGGCACTAATCCCAAATAAACCCAAATCTCTAAAATACAGGCATATGGTTCAAGATTCAGGGTACAATAAATCTTATAGGAGTCAATGTACTGATTTTGGAAACTGGCTTATGAGCATACTGGTAACCCACATCATGTTGCTGATGAGGTTTAGTTTCTGAATTGAATTAGTGCGTTTACACATCCATGTATATCGAGTTCTTTTTAAACGGGATCCTGAAATGCCTAAACAGAGCTCATGAATTCATAAAAGGCAATGCACAGTACAGTTGATAGATCGAACAAATGACAAAATATTAAGCAATGCAGGGAAAGATAAATCCTGGCACTGTGTGGGTTCCATCTCAGGATTATATCTAGCACACTATCCATTAGAGCGCTCTTCAACTTGATGTTCGAGTCTAAATATTAAAGCTTATATATACTTGATAATGGAACTGTGGAACGTTGGCTGATGTAGCTACAGACGCTAGTGTGGCCCAAAAAGCAGCATTCAGCTACTTAGTAGAGCAGCTAAGGTTAGTGTATCTGTCCCCATCCTGCATGAAATTATGCTGGAAATCAGACAGAAACCTTACCAATAGTTTGAAGTGTGAAGTCATGCAGCCAGCCCAGGTTTGGATCAGACCATCCCCACCACCCAGACTAAGGATTGGACTAGTCTCGCTCCCAGCTCACAATCAAGGCGAAGGATACTAAGGCGGTGTTAGCCTTAGTTTTGCGCTGGTAACGAGAAAACGACCTGACCCAGAAATATAGTAGTCAGATACTCTCACCCATAATTTAAGCTACTTTTGCCTCAGGCAGATGAGCGGCAGTATCTGTTCCACTTACCCTGGGATATGACTGTCAGAGCAACCTACTGAAGACCCTGTAACGTTTGGCAACACGTTCATCCAACCGTTCCTCGTCGCGTACGCTCGCTCTAGTCTCGCGGGCAAGACTAACTTTTCGGGAGTTTTTCCCACGGAGGCGAAAAGTTAGTCTGGCCCGCGAGACTACGCTCGCTCCTAGCGAGCCCCGCCCCCATTCCTAAATTGCTCTCGTGATTGGTACATGTGAGTCTTGCCCAGCCACGTCGCCTTATATCTAGCTATAATAGCTAGCTCAAGTTATGTCCTTCATCTTGGATACCTAGCTCCAGGCAGCCAGGAAAAGCCATCTTATAAGGCAAAAATTCGGGAAGACTTCCTCGGTGCCTTATTCCGTGTGTTGGACGAGCTAAGCGGGCTTTCCGAGACTCTACAGATTTCCCATGAGATCGCGCACGATGTTTTGAAGTGCTCTGCATGCGACGAGACGGTCCTGACGATACTGGGGGTGAAGTGTCTAGACGAGGCTATGTACCAACAGGCACAGCACTTTCTCCAGGTACGCGGTGGAAAAGAAATTTACCCGTGCTCTAATCACATGCTATTTTACTAGTCTCTCGGGCTAGAGTATTTTAACGAGGGAGGAGTGTAGTCTGGTGACTATTGCCGCAGTTCCGTTCCTTTATGCAAATTATGTAACTAGGTCTACTGTAGGACGTCACATAAGGGAGTGTATAGTACTTTATAGCGAAAAGCACGCTATGTCGTTAGTCTTGCAAGCCAGTTGATCTCGCGAAAGTTGATCTTGTGTATAACAGAGTTTCTTACCTTTTAAACTTAACATGAAACACTAGCAAGTAGCATAGAGACTTACCGCTACACGGAAGGCTCACAACACGTCTCTCCCTTGTACAAATCACTTGACCACTGTAATTCCAGCTTTGGACGTAGCTGCATGAGTGTATTCGAAAAGCTTTATAGCTTTAGATTGCAGCACAAACTCGGCTCTTAGAATAGCAGCAGACATCTTGGTCATGTGACTACTCACCAACATTAATTTTCTTCCAACATTTTGGCGGATGCAACGAAATGTTGGCAATAGTCACCAGACGATACTCCCCCCTCCCCCCCCCCAGAAAAATAATTGTCTGGCCTACGTTTACCCATAGATAATATAGACTCCGGGATGTTATGGAGTCTATATTAACTATAGATTACCCCTATAGACAGGAGTGCGAGGTAAATGGTTGTTGAACTTGTTTTATTGAGGGTAGCTAGCTCCATAATGTTGCTACTATACCACATGGACCTAGCAAATACCCGAATTTAATTACTCTCTATTTAACACCCTTTGTGACGTTAGGGTTGGGGTTGCAGTTAGGCAACATTCAGTAGGAGTTAATTTCCATATTTCTGGTACAATACAGCATAATCCACTCTGGAGTAGCAGTTACACACGTTTTAGCAGTAGTGATGCACTTAATTTTCCCTTCATAGAAAATGTGGCACTCAAACTTCTGATATTCTGGTATTATTTGAAGGTTTACCTCTCATAGTAGGTCCCATGTTTGTAAAGGTCTAGTTTGAATCCTAGCTGCTTTTCTTTTACAAACGTAGGGGCCAGTGATCATTCTTGCATACAGTGCCATCACATCTACCTGTATCCCGTACTGTCTTACTACTATCGCCCCCTGAAGGTGTTTTGTGCTAGTGATGAAAATATTCAATCTATACAGCTTGAGGAAGTTGAAAGGGCAATAGGGGTTTGATAGGAGGAAAGTCTGAACAAAGAGCAAACTTTTAAATTACAAAAAACACCCATATCGACCTCCCTATAAAGAACATCCACGCACATACTACCTCACAACACTCACAAAACTTCACAACACTCAACCACACATCTCCGAATACTCCCAGACCCTTTTTTATACAAACACCGCCTTAACCATTCACTTGTCCAACATTTACACAATCAACTCTTTCACATACCTTCCACAACCACCAACACACTCACACATTAGCTACACATATACACACACATTACAAATTACACTACCACTGGTTGGAAAGATGTAGGGATGGTAGGTACGCGGTAAATGCATCACACTGTGATGTGTGGGTAGTCTGTGCATGCCTCCTGAATGCATTGTTGCTTGTTCCATTGGTTTTTGGGGAAGTGTTTTTTTTGGTGGAAGTGCATCCGTACATGACTGGTTTTGCACTTTTTTGAAAGTGCTTTTTTCATTATTGCCTTGTTATGTGTACTCTAAGTTTTCTAGTGCTGAATGTGGCGGTTTACCTCAGAAAACAGCAGTTGAAAAGCACAGCCTCAATACTAAAACTTAAGGATAACTAATGGAGAAACACCAATAAATTTGAGAAAGGCAGCCTAAATACTAAAACTGAAGACTAACAGACAAAAACTAATACATTTGATAAACACGGCATAAATACTAAAATTCAAGACTAACTAATGCACAGACACTAATTCAGTCAAAAAACAGGGCCTCAATACTAAAATGCAAGACTAACTAAATGGCAGACAGTAATAAAGTCGAGAAAGGCGGCCTGAATATTAAAACTCAAGACAAACTGACAAACAGACTCTCATACAGTCAATAAACATGGCTTAAATACAAAAACTCAAGGCTAACTAACAGGCAGAGACTTACGCATGCCAGCGACACGGCTTAAATACTGAAACTGCTAACTAACTAACCCATAGACACTAATACTGTTGAGGAACACAGCCTAAATAGTAAACTTCAAGACTACCTAACAGACACACTATTACAATCAAAAAAGGCGGCCTAAATATTGAAACTCAAGACTAGCTAACAGATAGACGGACAGACATAATACAGTCGAGAAACATAGCCTAAATACTAAAACTCAAAACTAACTAACAGACAACCTCTAATACAGTTGAGAAACATGGCCTAAATAGTGGAACTCGAGACGAAATAATAGACAAACGCATGCCAGAAACATGGCCTAAAAACTAAAACGCAAAACTAACTAGTAGACAGGCACTAATACAGTCGATATACACGAAGTTATTACTAAAACTCATAACTAAAGAACAGACAGACTTTAATACAGTCGAGAAACACGGCTTAAAAACTAGAACTGAAGACTAACAGGCAGACAGACACTAATACAGTCGAGAAACAATTGCTAAGTACTAAAACTCAAGACTAACTAACAGACAGGCACTAATACAGCCAAAAAACATGGCTTAGATACAAGACTAGTTAACAGACAGAGAATATGCATGCCAGAAACTAGGCCTAAAAACTACAACTGCAAACTAAGAAGCAGACGCTAATACGATCGGGAAACACAGCCTAAGACTAAAACTTAGAACTAACTAACAGACATGCACTACTACATTCAAGAAACACGGCTTAGGTGCTAATACTCAAAACTAACGAACAGACAGACTAATACAATCGACAAACACGGCCTAACTCAAGACTACACGGTACTAAAACTCAAGACTACCTCACAGACTGACAGACGCTAATAGAGTAAGCCACTGTTGGTCTGCCACCAGGTATATTCGGACGTGGTAGCGCCGAGTGTGTAAATTACTGGAAGTGGGCAGGATAGTACAAACCCTTCGCACTTTAAGTTGAAGTTTGGTGTTCCTCCATTGCTTGGTTCTGGAGCTACATGTATAGCCTTCCAAATTTAAATTCGGGCAAAGCTATGATTGGGCAAATCTATATATTGTCGGTCTCTATTCCGTGTTTCCTCCCTGAAGCAATTTTCAGTGTTCTTTCTTTATTATTGGGAAGCCCCAGTACCATGCTGCCGCACGCCAACCTTTCGCCATAGTAGCTGCTTTGAGCACAGGGGGTGCTGCTGAATGTATGGCTGTGTCACAATCTCTATAATCGGACAGTGGATTTCGAGTTTTTTCTGTGTATAGACCCCATAACACTCTGTAGCGCTAGCATTTGGATATTGTTGTAAAGTACAGGTACTTAGCAGCACAACTGTGCAAGCCCGATGTTTACACGTACGTGCTATGGTTCTCAAGATAGAGCTGTTCGCCTTAATGCTGAAGCTTTTAGTGTACGAAATCAGGTAAAGCAGCTCTATCTCGGGAAGGACACGACATCTAAACATCAGACTTGCACCGTTGTGTTGCTAAGTGTCTACATTCCCAATGATATCCCAATCTTAGCATTGGAGAGTGTCTTGGGCTCCTTACACGGCAAAAAAAATAATCCACTGTCCGATTATGGAGAGGGTGACATGGCTCTACATTCAACAGCACTCCTCTGTGCTCAAAGCAGCAACGATGGCGAAAGGTTGGTGTGTGGCAGCTTGGTAGTGGGGCTTCCCAATAATGAAGAGAGATCACCGAAAGTTGCTTCAGGGAGAAAATGCAAAATGGAGGCCAGCAATACATACATTTGCCCAATCATAGCGGTGTCCCGAATTTAAAGTTTGCTATAGCTCCAGAACCAAGCCATAGAAAAACACCAAACTTTCAACTCGAAGTGTGAAAGGGTCTTTACTATCGATTGAAGGCCCCGCCCACTACGGGTAATTTGCACGCTCGGTGCACCAGGGGGTGGCTGGTCATCAGTAGCTTACTCTACAGTCTGCACGATGCCGTCGATAATTACGTGATCACTTCCGGTTTAACCAGACGTATTGTAATGTATGGTAGCTGTAAGCGTTGGAAGGGCAGCTACTTTGCACGGCTATATCTCAAAGTGTATTTGGTTTCTGTGATTGAGTGTTGCAGATGTTGTAACAGGTTTGTTGAAGTCTACAAAGACAGAGTGACCAGTTGGGACCGCGCTCCCGAAATGATGCCTGGACCACCACCACATCGCCGTCCACTATCGCGCCTACCAACTTTGAATTTTGGGAAAACTTGGAGCCAAGCGGTTCAGCAGAGCTATTCTTTCTGTACAGCTATATTACCTTCCTGTCTACTATATATGTAGTTATCATTACCTGTGTACAAGTATTCTTGCAAATATGAAGCGCTAAACTTCGAAAAAAGTGCCACGATTTGCACGCTCGTAACTCAGCCCAAGTACGAGCTGTGAACTAGCAGCAAACGGCAGAGCTTTCCTCTACTTTAGGTACGCATGCCTTAAAAACTTCTTTGCCCTACTACTTACCGTTTCTGAGATGAGTCCGCGTTTACCACCACGGTGGCAGCGAAATTAGTCTCTGGTCCATTTTCGATTTTTGGGAAAACTTGGAGCCAAGTGAGTGATTTCCGTGAAACTTGCACAACATGCACATGAGTTTGCATCAGTGTAATGCCTACCGGATATCTGCCTTTGCTTCAGAAACACGGTAAGATAAAAAATAGACTTCAGCTCTTCCACACGCTGCAGCAGGGTGAGTTACGTAACATCATGCAATCATACGTCTGATGTAGCGTTGTGTAAACCCACTAATTAATTTACCCATGTAAGCGTACATGGCTTCTTGCACTCAGGTGACACACCTCTTTTACCAACGGCATCGTGCTGACTGTCTAGTGAGTAATCCTTGAATTGTAAATGAAGTTTGGTGTTTGTGTGTATAAATAAAGTTGGAGTGAATTGATGATTGTATCTGTGGTTGTTAATTGTAGTGATATGAATCAAATCTAAGAGAAATATATCGAAGTGACAAGCAGCGTTAGTCTGCAACAATCTTTAAGCTCCTCTTTGACAGTGGAAGGGAAGAGAACTTCCCATCAGTACCTGATTGCTTGCACATTGTACACGTATCGACACGTCTTATATGGGGTCCTCACTTTCACAAAATACGTAAATTACAGCATTTCCATGAACTACACAAGTGAAAATCTATTGTACCACAGTTACAAGTTTCTGTTCTATATATACTATGTGTCTTGGAGAATGGTCCATAAAGTACTAGTCAATGCCTCAGTATCTAATTGGCTAAATGCAAAAAATTTAATGTTGGGGCTAACATGACTGCATGTGATTGTATTTGGGGCTCAGTTGATATATAGCTCTGTACATACACTAAATGAAATGTTACAGTTTTAGAGACCTCTAACAATCCTCTAAGCATGTGTTGGTGTACATTAAGAGATTCTAATCCCTTCAGGTACTCCATATCCTTCCTCTTCAGGTTCTTCCTCACTTAGAACAGTTTGAGTGTATCTACCTCTGGCTGGGAAGTGATGTCCAGTCCAGGCAAGCTGCAGCACAGTTGCTAAGAAGCTTAATGCCGACCGGTGTTATCTGGTCTGGTGAGTCCATCAGGAGTCATACATGTAGCTCTCTTCATGAGGGTGCTGAGTAGCTACATGCACTTGTTCGTGTGTAGTCATAAACGTATGTACATTCAAATATGCATATGCATTAAGTTACTTGAATGACGATATGTGAATGGATTCATGAAAACCCGGCAGGTTGGTACTCCCTTTTTTAAAATACTTTTACTGTCATGTATCTCAATGTCTTTGGTCATTACCTTTAATAACGTCAACCGCAGCTTGTTAGAAATTTACCGCTCAATCTGTTTCCAAGGTATTTGCCTTGGTACCACCGATGTTTTCGGGTGTTGCTGTGTTATGAATGGTCCCGTGTCTCCCTTGTGATGGTGCTTTACAGAAATGCGACCATGCTTCACAAATAGGGTCACACATATAATGCACATGTATTTTATCTTCAGCAGTTGCTAACCTGAATGGTCCATCTCCTTCCCTGTACCCCTTGCAGTTCAACGGAGGATCAAGGGAACATACCCACTGCTCTGCAACTCTGAACAGAGACCTTAACTTAAAAGCTGCTATAACATCAGCTACACCTTTCACACACAAGAAGATCTTAACATTTCAGCAGGTATGTGTTTCCCTATTGAGGCTACACTGCCTAATCATGTGGCAGAGCTTATCCTCATTTGTAGGTACTGTACTCCTGTAGTTATTGCTGAACAAAATGAGGCCCAATAATGGATCTCAGCTAGTTGTTGTTTAATTATCAATCAAATTGGAGTGCACACCTATGGTAGACGAACAGAGTTGTGGGTGTAAGTGGGGCAGGTGAAAGAAGCAGATATAGTGATGTACTGCTTTGGCGTACATCTTTTTCTCAGAAAGCTTATCATCTCTTGAAGAGTCTGCAATGTGACTACTTAGTTTTCAGTTCTGTATCTTTGGTGGTTTAAGGCAGACTGATCCAGGCTAAGTTTGGATGTAGCAATCTTATTGTGGTTGAGATGGGGGAGAGGCCTAATGAGAGAGTAATTAAGCTGGAAATTAGCAGGGTCCTACTGGCAAGTACTACTAGCGGGTTTAGTGGCTATATAAAGCTTGCCTACTGCTCCTCTGTGGAGGGGATCCAGTAGCTCAGTGGTAAGAGCATTTGACTAGCATTCAGAAGGTCCTGCATTCAATCCCCAGTTGGGTCCCGTTGATTTCTTTACTCTCTTAGAAAGCTTCTCCTAGGTAGCTAAATAGTAGTGAGATAGATCAGAGGTCAGCCTTATTGTGATATACGTGAGTCATGCATAGGCTGATGGATATTAGAGTATCTATACTGTCAAATAATTATGTTCATGGTGTCTATGTTTTTCCAGTAGTGGGCATGGATGTATGTATTAACTGTGTCCATCAGTGGACATGGAGGGTGCGTTTTCCATAGATCAACAAGCAAATGTATATGCCTTATTTTCAGCATGTGTTCCTCCGATGCTGCAGTTGTTACCCACTCTACAGAATAGAGCTACTTAATCTGTCTTCTGCATTCACGCACACATGCACACTCACGCACACACACATACAATTGCACAATCATGCATATTCACTTGCACCTTACATGCATGCATGTAGTTGAGAGAGGAGGTATATGGAGAACTAAGCAATGCAAATGAAATTGCTGGAGTAAAGGTACATAACTGCATGTGTGGCCATTGCTTTGTTTCCACACACTCAAAATTTTTTTTGCATGTGTGCAAACTTGTGTATAACTGTTTACTCATGTATACGAATGTAGATATCCGTGAATACCTCTTTGTGCATTTGTATGCTTGTGTATACCTGTGTAAACATGTGTATACTTGTGTATACTTGTGTAAACCCTTGTATACTTGTGTATACCCGTGTAAACTTGTGAATACCTGGTAATGCTAGTTTATACCCGTGTAAGCCTTTGTATACCTGTGTTTACTCATGTGTACAGGTGTAGATACCTGTGTATACTTCTTTATACCTGTGTATACTTGTATAAAATGTGTATACATGTGCATACGTGTGTATACCCGCGTATACTTGTGTATACCTGTGTTTACTCATGTATGCAAATATAGATCCTGTTATACCTGTGTATATACTTGTGTATACATGTGTGTACATGTGCATACGTGTGTATACCTGCATGTACTTGTGTATACCTGTGTTTACTCGTGTATGCAAATGTAGATACTCGTGTATACCTTTGTGTACTTGAGAACACCTGTGTATACATTTGCATACTTGTGTATACCCTCGTATATTTGTGTATTCCTGTTTACTCGTGCATACAAATGTAGATACTAGTGTACACCTCTATTTATTATATACTGCCAGGTGTACTAACAATATTTTCCTATAGACCGGATAGGGTTAGGGTTACCCCGTATTGCCTACCCGTTATTGCCTTTTGCGTGGGCAGAGCGCGTGCACGTTTAGTCTACAGTAAAAATTTACAGTGAAGTTATACTTTATTGAAGCAATGGAAGCTACTCAGCTACAAAAAGCTGGCGAAAGGAATGCTTCTGTCGTAGAGGAGCCGTCTAAGTGAAAAAGAAGTGAAAGGGTAGGTCATAGTGTCGTTCAGTGACCCCTCCCACTCGTCCCACCAGCCGATTTTTATTGTTGAGTAGCTCTCCAAGATAAATAAAGTTAATCTAGCCTACAGTTGCAAGCCTTTTTCTCTTTCGTAGTTTGTAAGAGCTATTTTGCCCTTTGCTATACGTTGCTGCTGTGTATCCAATCGTCCTTTACGTTACGGTAGGCGTGGCTTTGTTTGGCAGTGAGTTTGTCAACCTAGATATATGTATATTATTACACTCGGGAGAGGATAATATGGCTAGGCATGGCTAGGCATTGCACTCTTGTGTAGTATTTTCCCTCGCCTTCGGCTCGAAGAAAATACCTACACACTCGTGCAATACCTAGCCATAGTACCCTCTCACTCATGTAATAATATACATATATCTGTGCATACTTGTGTGTATCTGTATATACATGTACATACGTGTGTATACCCACGTATACTTGTGTATACATGTGTTTACTTGTGTATACAGATGTAGTAAACCGTGTATACTTGTTTACACTTGTGTATACCACGTGTATATATGTGCATACGTGTGTATACCTACATATGCGTATGTATACAAATGTAGATACACATATATACCTCTTTATACCTGTGTATACCTGTCTATACCTTTGTATACATGTGCATACGTATGTATAACCATTTATCCTTGTGTATACCTGTGTTTACTCGTGTATACAGGTGTAGATACCCGTTTATACCTCTTTACACTAGTGTATACTTGTGTATACCTGTGTATACATCTGCATACATGTGTATACTCACGTAGACTTGTTTGTTTATACCTGTGTTTACTTGTGAATGCAAGAGTATATACTCGTGTATACCTCTTTATACTAGAGTATACTTATGTGTATCTGTGTATACAGTGCATACGTCTGTATACCCACGTACACTTGTGTATACCTGTGTTTACTCGTTGTAGCGGACCGAGCTCTACTTTTCGACACCAAAACCAGATACTGATGGAGGACTAAAGACAAACACTGTACAATAACCAACACTTAAGTACTGAAGAGCCTAGCAATGGAAATCACACCTACTACAACAGAGACAAACAAAATACCTAACACTAGCACCTATTAACAGTACTTCACACTAACTACACATCAATAGAACACACATAGTGACACAGTTAACAGTCCGTTACACCTCTCACTCCTTCTCCGGCAGCAAACTAGTTTGCTGAAACAGGTGCAGCCTCTTCTGAACTCTTTGGTGGCACTTCTGCTCCTTTGCTTCTCGTGGGCTCTATTCGATCTTTCTTCCTTGTGCAGCTCTCTGTAGACTCTTCCGAGTTCTCGTAGCACTCTCTAATCTGCGATACTCTCCAGTTCTCCGCTTCTTCACGTAGCGACCCCAGCCCGGTAACACATACACACGGTACGGGTACATGTGCACACACTCTCAGCGGTACACTACACGGGGCGACACCCACTTTCCGTAACGGCTTCTCTCGACATAACGCACGGCCCCAAACGCTTGGCAACACATGCCCTCTGCGCTCTCCTTCCAGCAACTCCACGTATAGGCGTCCACACATAGGCGGTCCTCCTGACCCCTCTGACACCTGCTTTCGCCCCTCAGCGATCCTATCTCTCTCTCAGGCACTCCTTGCCCTCTTGCGGCCCTCGCTCCTAGCGACCTTTGCACTCTTGGCAAAAACCACTCATTTAGGGATGCACTTCCACCAAAAAACAATTCACCAAAAACCAACGAAACAAGCGACAATGCACACTGGAAGGCATGCAGACTACCCACACATCACAGCGCAATGCATTTACTGCGTACCTACCATCCCTACATCTTTCCAACCACACCTGTCCAATGTTGAGAATGTGAGATGTGAATAGTGGTAGTGTAAATTGCTGTGTGTGTGCATGCGCTGGTAATGAGAGGTACCCCTGAATTGAGGATACCCCTCTATACAGGGTGCTTGATTAGGTCCTCAAGGTGTCGACAATATGGGGTTCCAGTGTAGTATAATTTGTTTTGGGTGTAAAGATGTGTTGGTAATGGGTGCATATATTATAATGAATTGTATATTATGGTGTTTGCATAGAGGCTTTGGAGAAGTATGGTTGAGTGCTGTGAAGTTATGCGAGTGTGTTGAAAGTCAGTTTGTGAGTGGATGTTCTTTGTAGGGGAGGTGAATGTGGGTGCATTTGGTAAAGTGTGGGTCGGGTGTTGTGAAGTTAATTGAATGTATTGTAGGGTGGTTGATGTGGGTATTGTGTGTTGGTATGTTGTGATGGGAGCAGTGTTGCTGTGAAAGTCTGAAGGGGAGGACAATGTGGGTGTGTTTGGTATGGTGTCGGTAGGGTGTTGGTAACTTTGGAATGTGTGTAACATGGTAGTTGATGTGGGTTGTATTGTGTGGTTGTGTGTGTTGGTGAGTGTGGCTTGGTTTGTGCTTGTGAGTGTGGGGTTGGTGAGCGGAGTGTGTTTTCTGGGGAATAATATTATGTTGCTATGAAGGTTTAGGCTGGTTGTATTGTGGGGTGCGTTTTGTGTAGTATGTGAATATTGTTGTGGATGAGGATGTGAGGGTGGCTGTTGGATGGCAATGTGCTGGCACGTATGGATAAGGATGGAGATGATTGTGGATGGTGAAGGGTGTTGTGTATGGGGGTGGTACAGTGTGTGGTGGGTGTAGTTGGAAAGATGTAGGGATGGTAGGTACGCAGTAAATGCATGGCGCTGTGATGTGTGGGTAGTCTGTGCATGCCTTCCAGTGTGCATTGTCGCTTGTTTCGTTGGTTTTTGGTGAATTGTTATTTGGTGGAAGTGCATCCCTACATGAGTGGTTTTTGCACTTTTTGTAAAGTGCTTTTTCTATGTCTTGTTTCAGGGTGTTTTTTTGGGAGATGGCATGAAAGGGTATGGAGTGTTGTGGAACATTGATGAGCTGATGTGTGTAGTACAGGTTTCGTGTGTACTCCAGTCAGCATCAGGAAGGCCTTCGCCCGCATGGGGGGGAAGGTTAAGCCTATACTTGGCACATCTGGCAGCCCTTTTCTTGTCTGGGCAAGCTTTGTACCTAGCACGCGAGGCAGCCCTTTTCTTCTCAGGATCAGCTTTGTAGCTGGCACGCAAGGCAGCCCTTTTCTTCTCAGGATCAGCTTTGTAGCTGGCACGCGAGACTGCTCTAGCAGCTTCCTTTCTGCATTGACGGTTTTGAATCGGTACCGTTCTTTATTCTGGGCCCTCTTTTTCCGCAAATCACTAGGCTTAGTGCATGCAAAGTACCTTGGAATTCCAAGAAGGTCAGCAACCACATGAGTGGATGGGAGAACCTTGCTTTCAGGCACTTTTACACTTCCACTCGAGAACAAAAGGACCGAAAGATCGAAGGTAGACTTTAAATAGACCAACACGTGTTCGCAGGCAGTGTGCGCATGCGCACCATCCTACCGTAAAATGGCGTGTTAGTGGCAACCGTCCACTCAAGAGTGCTCATTATCAATGCTGAACTAATTCAAGTTCTTTGAAAACGCTATGCCCGAAAGGCACTACCCGAGGGTCAATCATGCCCGTTCGTGTTGGAATCTTTGTAATCGCTTCACCCAGCATTGTGCTAGCCTGGCTGAAAGAAGAATGACAAGATGTACCATCTGGCTGTTTTAGCCACTTGCCGCTTTGATACTTCAGAGATATTCTGTAGCAGTGCTAACAGTCTGATTAGTGATGACAACGCTCGAGAATAACTGGTAGGATACATATTCGCCCTAGACTACACCTAGAGCAGAGTTCTCAACATGTCATTTTGTACGCATTGAATGGGGAGGCCATTTTTTTTCCAGTGCCATCCCTACATATGGAGTACTACCGTACTCCATGATATAATATTATACTTACTATAGTAGTAACTATAAATAATGCAATAGACAGTTTTAAGTGCTAGGAATGAAGCATTGGGGGTGGGGCTACCCAGCCTACTTGGTTGATCGAGTTCATGCAAAGGCCACAAGAGCGTGTTTTACTATCATGTCTTCAGGAAACATTTTTATCATCATATGTATTACAGTACACAGAAAAAACATTATCAGAAGCAATCTGCTATGTGACACTGTGCCTTGATTTTCCATTGTATGTACATAGTGAACTAACCTGGGTCCGAACACGAGATCATTGAAGAACTTGTGTGTTCATGATACGTCAGACCGTATTAGCTCTCCAATTCCGATCTGTGAAGGCACTTCCTTATGCTCTGCATTAACCTAAACACACTGTGTGTTTACATGGAAGAAATACATTTACATGATGCTATAGATACATATGCATACATGGCAACCACAGTTGGTTGCAAAAGGCAATAACTGTTACACTAGTTATAGCAGTTGTGATAGAGACCCCACCAAACATTGTCAGGGACAGCGCAAGACTCTATGTCAAAGACTTTCAATGTCAATGGCTATCATTTAACGTCTAACAGTAAAAAATGTGTCAAAGACTAGCTACTTTCAAGTTATTTTGTAGCTACGTCTACAGAGGTTTGCACTCGAAAAAATACAGCCCTAACAATGCTACAGATAAAAGGGTCATTACTGATCATGAGCAGGGCAAGCTTTCTGGTTTCTACTCTACACAGTCTCCTGCAAGCTTTTGCAAACCTCTGTACCGACACGGGAGCTAGTCTCGCGAGCCAGACTGTACAGGAGCTAGCTACCCTGGCTGACCAAATTACAGTACAGAACGGGTACATAATAGCGAGTACAAACTTACATGGCTTGAAATAGCTTTAATCTCCCGTTGTATGAGTGGCCTGACTCGTACAGCAACCTCTCCTCTCCTCCCTGACAAAGATTCTCGACGGTTCAGCGCACATGCGCAATTATTGTGTGAATGAATGGGGGTGGGGCTATCTAGACCTGTACCTGTACGCATATGCACAGCACTCAGAACTGTGTGGACGCACGTATATTATATAGATATTATCTACTAGGTGAATGGGGCGAGCGTGAGCGAGTTCATCATGCCATAGATTATCTATGATCATACGTACATAGCTGACTTGGATATGCAGGGCTGGTACTGCATTACATTACAAATTTAATCACAGAGCATGATATAATTTTACATGCAGCGGTATATTACAGTGGTCAACAATCATCATTATAATATGGAAGGATATAGTTGAGAAAAACTCAAATGTTAGTCTGGTTTGTACTTATTAAATGCCTTTGAATGCCAGTAACAATATTGAGGCTGTACGTCAAAGTAAACGGAGGGGCAGATAGGAGGGAAGTTTCGGTGACGTCTTCATCTTGCATGTGCAATCTCAACAAGTTAAGATTGGTGCCAAAAACATTGAGTGTTAGGAAATCGGTACCAGCAAGAAAGGTGAGCTTAGCACTCCACTGTTTCTTGCAGTGTTTCAGTGCTTGAAGAGCATCGCACTTTGCATGCACATAGATATACCCAGCTGTTCAGTTGTGGGGGTGATGAGACTTGCAGACTGACAAGGCAAGCTAAGTACGTGTCTAGTGACAGAACAGCTGCAACCTCAACACCAGTTAGCGGCCACCAAATTATGCGAGCCACGGTCACAGATGCTGAAGGACGTGTATGCTGCTGTTGTGAATGATGATGACAAGTCGTTGAAGGCAGTTCAGAAGCTCCCGATAAACACCACTGCAGAGAGGGATTACTCTGCACAGGAGACATGCCACCTTCTCCTTCAGCTACCAATATTCATGTCGCGGCATCGCGGGACTTCATCATGCTTTGTCCTTGCGCTGCTGCCCTGCGTTCTCGCCAGCGTACATGTAAGCTTGGTCTCCGCCTTCGCCGTGCTCGCTCGTTCTGTAGCCTTCTCTCCTCCACAGGGGTTTCGGCCGCTCTCCTTTCTCCGTAGCGCTGTCTGCGCCGTTCCAATATCCGCTGTCTACACAAGTCACTCATTTTCTCTCTCCGGAGTGCACGCACGTGCATGTTGTAGAGGATTAGTTGCCGCTGAAACGCGCGACAACAGTTGTTGAAATAGGCGTATAGACTATGCACGGACGGACCAGACTAACTTTTCGCGAAAAGTTAGTCTGGCCCGCAAGACTAGAGTGCACGCACGTGTTGTAAGGTAAAGGGGGGTAACTTCGGACGTGCTTTTTATAGGGGGTAACTTCGGACGTACTTTTTAGAGGGGGTAACTTCGGACGTGCTTTTTATAGAGGGTAACTTCGGACACTCGCTAGAAAACGATGTATAATGCTGCGCGCTGTATATCGCACATCGGCCTAGCGAGTGTCGGAAGTTACCCACGTGTCCGTTGGAGGATAATTGCCGCTGAAACGCGCGCCAACAGTTGTTGAACAGGCATATGCATGCCAACGTTTTTACGGAATAGACCATGCGCGCACACACGCACAGGTCTACCGGAAGGGGGGAAGGGGGGGGGGGGGGCTCAATCACTCTCACCCAAAAAGGGTAAGTAATTGTAAAAATACAACAAATAAAAATAATAATAAAAAAGAACACAACAGTTCCAGACGACAGCTTCATCATATGTAAATACATGTAGTCACAAAGCAAAGTCTCATCCACTTGAATCTTGACTTCCTGCTTCTAAATCAATCTTTGTGCTGTTGTCCACGGTATCTGCATTTGAAATCACCACTGATGCACTCTCTGGTAGAGCTTGTAAATTTTCATTTGGGTGCTCGGATACTGTCGAGCTCCAGCCACTGCTTGCGATGTGTGTGAGCTCGCTACCTGCACGGCAGTATAAACGTTATACAATAGTCAACATGATATTGTAGTTACAGAAACAATATTATAATAAAGCCAGTACCGCCTCGATACGAATCTGATTAGTATACACTCCAATACGTACGCATAGCTTATTTGTAGAATCTGAATGCCAGAGCTCAGTATGTACATAACAACTTAACAATTGCATACGCATTAAAGTAATAGCAGGATGATTATTGTTTTTGAAAGCACTGACAGGTTCATGCAGTACCACCGTGACTTACTCTCTTCTTGTACAGCCTGGTATTTTTCTGCTGTGACTTTGCCTACTGGCTTCCTACCCTGGGAGGTGAAACAATGTATGAAGCCGATGATGTAACGAAGAATAACATGAACACTTGGCCATCGTTGCTTCTACCAAGTGAATCGGATCAGTTCTAGACTCTACTGGAATCTCTATACGTGCCATATATATCACAGTGACCTAATGCACTAGCTGTCACCATAGTCACTGTTGATTCCAGAGACATTTTTGCATGCTTAACACAAAGAGGTACACAAGCAGTAAATCCTTAATGGTCCCTCTCTCTATCTGTACATGATCGCAGCCATTCATGCCTTTCATTCTCCTTGAAATATCCTCAGAAATGTGTGGCCTAACCAGAAATAGAATTTGTGATAGAGCCTAATTATCGAACCATGAACCAAACAACTACTGAACCAAGGGAACAAAACCTTCAACCACTGCTCAAACTACACAGATGTATGTCTATTACTTTATCCAATCAATGTACTTAAACATTTTTGTACGTATCATTATCTTTCCTTTAAGATTAAAGCTGTACGTGCAGATTGCTGAAGTATTTTAAAGGAAACACTGACGTACATGGACTTATACTGAAAATAATGACAGTCTCGCGTCTTCAAGACGACAAAGACTAGTTATCTAGTTTTTGATCCCCCCCCCCCCACACACACTATTTAAAAGTTAAGTATGCATTACATAAAAGTGTGCCAGAGACAGGACATATAGCTAGCAGTTGCAATAATTGCTGCCTATCTGTGATGATAGAGAAAAAGTGATAATGCGTGACAAAGCGGTGAGGTGGTGTGATGGTGAGATTAAGATTATGATAAGGATACTGGAGAGTAGTATTGGCAGGGGAGATAAACGGGGAGAGTGTTACAAACTATGTTCGGAAATCAAGGAATTGGTATAGATAGTTGAAATGAGGTGATAGAAAGGGCTAATTAAGATTTTCATGAAAACAGGGAAGAGTTTTTGGGCATTTGTTGGCAGGATCTTCAAAAGGTAGTCGTAAGGGTATATTGCTTCTTTGAGGAGTAATCCAGGTTCATGTGTAACCAGCACTAAGGAATATTTGGAAGTATTATGTGAGCATTATGAAAGGCTGGGTACAGCATCCGTAGATGATCAGTTTGATGGTAGCTGGAAAGAGCATGTAGAGCAGAAAGTGACAGAGTATAGGGAAATGTCTAGATTACGGAAGGTTAAGGTTTTGGACAGGGGAATTATTTTGCAGAAAATTAACTAAAACCCCAAAGAACTAGAAGTCTCTAGCAGAGACATACCGATTGCCAATACGAACACGTGACCAGAGTCCGTATATGCCCGGCCCCCATTGTATTCTAGTTGTGACCGTATTAAAAAGGCAGAATGTACCATTGTTAAATAAGAAAGAGCTGGAGATGCAGCGTATGGAACCGCTTTGGCGACTATCAGGTACACATCCGGACATTTTTTTTTAGATTTCACTGTTACTGTTGTGTTTAACAAACACTTAACCCTGTAAATCGCGAGATAGCCCCTAATTTTGAGTGGACAAACAATGAACGGACGGACGGACAGACAGAACCAATTGCTTAACCCCGCCGCCGCCTACGCGCCGCGGGGTAATAATAATACAGGAGGTAATGATGGGCTCGTTGGGGAGCGTTTTAGGTACGGTGGCAAAGGAGTAGCTACATGTAGTCTGTTGGAAGTCTTATATGAAGTAGTTTGGACAGAGGAGAGTGTTCCTAAACAACAAAGACAAGTGTTAACTTTTAGCTTGTATAAGAAAGGTGATACTGAGGACCTGGGCATTTACAGAGGCATTACATTATTGAACGTGGGAGGAAAATTGTTCTAAACAATCGCATAGTAATCACATTAGAATGAGAAAGAAGCACCTGCCCATGCTGTCGACCCAATTTGTAATTAACACACATACATGTATGTACGAAGGTACGTACATACAAAGTATATACAGGTTTATACTGGCAGTTTGAAGTGATACAGACCTGTTTTTTTAGCGTTTCTACTTCAGATATCCTTTCTTGCAAACGACTTTCACATGAATCCAGGTGCTTCTCCATAGAAACATAGCTATGTACATATGTAAAACATTGCATACATTACTTTGAAACTAACTGTGAAAGCACCACAACTACATGTAACATGAGCAGTTAAACATGCAATGATTAGTATGCAGCAGAGAGTGAGCCAAAACTAGTAAAGCCTATTACAAGCTAAGATGGAAAATGTGTGTGTGTGTTTCGTATGCATGATACCCATACGCAGCCTTGACAGAGTAGGGATAGTTCAGAGCTATATATATGCAGTCTCTACAATATTTCTGCCTTGCTTTCCACATAATTAACGTACCTCAGATCTTTAGCCATTGAGTTCTTCTTGTAAGCAGCCAGTTCTTTCCTTAGTTCAGCTATAACAGCATCCTTTCTTTGGCTCTCAGACTCAAACGGAGCCTGCCTACAGACTCTGTCAGTTAGACACTGCACTTGATAATCCTGTAAAACGTGGCATGTAGTCTGAATATGTACGCAACAGGTAATTTCAGAATCCAGTACACAAACCTTGAAAAGCAAATACATGTATGTACATAGTCAGCTGTGTACATACATGCACATGTAAGTAAGGGCCAATGATCAGAACAGGCTGATGGCCCACTCAGACTAACCATCTTTTCGAGTGTATACAGCAAGTTTTCCAGCAAGGAAAATAAACAGCTTAGTAGAAAATGTGCATCACAATAATGTGTTCTACGACACCAAGAGCAACTATCCTGTGCTATCTATTTTGGCATGCATGTAGGAGAGGGATGTAGCTAGAATGAGATTCCATGAGTAAAACTATACCTTCTCAATAAGGGCATCATGTATACGTAGCAAAAAGTTGCTTTCAGAATCCTCTCCTGCTCTTGCTCTTTGTTCCACAGCATCCAGTCCTAAAACAGGACCAAGAACAACAATATGTACACACATATACAGTAGTAATCATAGCAGGCTTATGGTACACTGGGTGAATGCAATTAATGAGTGTCACATCAGGGGTGGGTACAGCTACTAAAAGTGTGTGTGTGTGCGTGTGTGGAAACAAGGCTACGTTGCACTAGACACTAGATGGGTACCAACTGGTGTGAAGGAAATTTTAACATCAATCCAGGTTGCTTCTGTGTGTGTGTGTGAGGGGGGGGGGGGAGGGGGCTCAACCCTCCTGCACATGTATGACCAGATTTTGGAAACATAATACTCATATGGCCCACAGAAATTCCAGAAGTACTGTAAAAATAATTACATAATTATATTATCATAAAAATTTCAAAAGTACTGTATAAATAATGGTATTGAATGTCCAACTCAAATAAAACCAATAGTGCAGACTTACTTTTTAACAAGTCAAACCTACCGTGAGTATTCCTTCCTTGGTGTGGAGAACTGGGATCTGATACAGTTGTCTCATCATGTATTAAAATGGGCTAAATGAAAAAGAAGAAAGGAAAACGTTGCTTGAGGCTGCTTCTCTGCTAACAACTGCATCCAAAAAATACACATCACTGGCTGACGGTAGTTGCCGATACGTACATGTATGCATGTGTAACAGACTGTGACTAAGATAGATTTTGTTAATAGGTGATAGTCACTGGTATGTGTTAGTAGTAGTTGTGCTACAGACAGCTAAAGTAAAGTAAAGTCAAAGACGGTGATAACTGATGGGGTCTAATAAAGTGTTCAGATGTGCAGGTTTGCTCTGCAACATACTCCATAATGATCTCACACTAAGGCCTAGCCACACTTATCACTCTATGCTAGCTGACCACTCAAGAGTCACTACTCTGGCAATATTGCAATGTTGCTAGCAGTTGCACACAATTTGGAGATCCTGTCCATATTTTTTACAGGTGGTCTGACTTGCACAGTGTTTACACTCTACATACACTTTCTGTGACAACCTTTCGCAATTAATTCATCCTCAATATAGAATTGGCATGTAGTACATGGAAATTTCTACAGCTACATCTACTTGTACACGTACATAGCAAGTAGCTCAGCTGAAAGCTGAAGAGTTTGCGATGTACATGTAATACCTACTGTGCATACATGATTGAACAAAACTAAAAGAATTGACACTGTGTCGTAGGGATACTGCTTCTGGAGCTGCAGGATGAAGCACTGCAGCTGTCGTGGTAGCTGAAAAACGTCAATGAAGTTACATTGACTTGCTAATATATGACTGAAGCTTAAACATTCTGACAATGCAAGTAAAGCTGTACGTTTGAGAAATCTATACCCACACAGCAATTTGCACACTGATCCCCCTCTGAAATACACTTTCACATAATACATGTAGAAACAAAATCATAGCTGCTAAGTTCCAACTGAAATCCAGATGTGTCTGGAATCTTGGTCCTGGAAGAAATGGTCCAAGGACCAAAATTTCAATTGGAAAATTGACCCCCCCCCCCCCCCCCCCCCCCCCGAAGCTACATCTTCCAGCAGAATTGCCAATTTTGATACCCACCAAGCTTTCAGCACAGTAGGTCCTACATCCCCTACCTTGAAAATGTTGGTCCCCCTTTGGATGTACTATGGCATAGTTTTTATCAAGCAATTTAACTGAATATCTGCAAATATACTACTTCTCACATCTGCTACAGTACCATGTAGTGTTGCTAAATAATGCTGTATGTGGTGCATTGATGCAGGAATCTGTCTCGATGGTACTGGTGATGTAAATTTTGAGGCTTCTGGCATTAGCTGTCGCCCATGACAACAAAACATGCCAATACACTCGCTATTACAATGCAGGCTACTGTAGCTATCCACCACATTGTAGTTGTCTAGTGCGCAAGACAGTAGCAGGTGGAATTCGCTTGTGGAACAGTTCCAACATGGTCGGATTATTATTTTCGTGGAGAGATCAAAAGTTTCAGGGGGAATTCCGAAAATGGTCTGCCCAGACCAATATTCCAGAAATTTTGGTCTTCCAAGATCAATTTGTTCACCAGATTGTGTTATGTCAATGATGCCACATAATATCAGGAGCGCATGAACCACTACACAAATCCATAGTTGCAGTGACATTCCAGCTGTGTTCATTCAGTTGGATACCCACTTGAGAAGTATAACGTACGGTGAGTGCAACCGCTATTAAAACATAGGACCCCAATTAGACTGGTCATGTTTGCCCACTGGTGTATACTAAACACTTGCCTCTCTCGTAGGTCTTGATCTACGATCGATTCTTCTTGGACAACAAACCCGCACGTATAATAATTATAGCACTTTCGGAATCCGTGGAAGAGGGCGTGGCTCATACACCGTAAACACCAAATATTTATTCAGCCATAGATATTAATATTAAAAGTCCACGTGGAGTCTGATGTCTATGATTCAGCGAACATCTTGGTTAGGCATCTGGCTAGCTAGTGCTGTGCAGTTATGCGCTTTTGGTAGCCATAAGAGAGTTCTGCAGAACCCTGCCAGCCCCGTCGCCGAAGGGTTGGCTTGCGAGTCCGTAGGTGAAGGCCTGCTGAGACTAGAATGGCAGCGATGGTTCTGCCCTTTGCAATGACTTCACAAGAGCTGGCTACTTCCTACGAAGACAAAACACATCTGAAAGTTGGATAATATTTCTCGAGAGTGGAGGTCTGTGCTACTCTAACGAGACCTGCGTTTCTTTTTAACTAAGGTGAGCAGGAGATCCCATCTTCCAGCTAGAGGTGACAGCCAGCGAAACAACGTATTGTACTAAAACTTTGACCCTTACATAGCTAACTTCAATACGCTGTTTTGAAAACAAGACTGATTATTTCCCACAGGGTTTCTCCGTGCAAGGGACCGATCTACTGGATGCAAGCTGCGAAGAGAACCCACTGTTCTGTGTTCCATACTGTAGTAGTGACTTATGGCTAGTACTGAGGCTGGTGGAACAAGAAACAATACTGCAGCAGATGGAGAATGCACTCAGTGCTTTGATTACAGTAAGCTTAAGCAATTATGTGTAGAAGTCTGTCTGCACAGCTATAACAATAGCTGTAACTAGAACGTTAGACATACAACACTACAATATAGCATGACCTGGTGAAGCAAATAATTTTGTGTATAATGAATGTTAATAATTACTGTAGTACTCATATGTATGGATGGCATGGAAAAAATTTATTATAGTATGTATACACTCTACACCCCACACAGTGGTATTGATGGTTAAGGTAAAGCAAAAACCAGCGAATCACTACATGAAGCCTCTGTAGCTATTCAGTAATCCAGCCCACCCACCCCTCCCTTCATTCAGATTAAAAAACTGAAGATGCAAATGAAATTATTTGTGCCATTAATTAAACTCCACCCCTTCACTCGACATTCCCAGAAAGACATAATTATCTTTGCAAGCAAATTATTAATCTGTAGTACAGCATATGGTCTAATGTTAGCATTGCAATGTAGAGCAGTGTAGATTGCAAAATTACTAGGACAAACGTAAGGTGACATTCTTGTGACTACAGTGGAACCCCTCTTAGAGGACATCCCATTTATACGTCTGTGTTAAGGACACTTTGCTGTGTCCCAAATAATTATGCTTTCTTAATAATAAATCTACCCCAGAAATGAGTCTATACAGGACACGGCACCAGGTTCCCACAATAAAGAGAAATTCCACTGTATACCATATGGTGTACTGCCCCTTTGGCTAGCATTATGTAGCTACATACGCAGTGCTAATTATTGCTCACTTTTCTGTTACTGACCAACAGAATGCCTGCTTCAGATACGATCCTCGTAGTGAGAGTATCCAGTTCACCTACCGTGGGAGAAGAATATTCATGTCTGTAATCAGAGACCTGCTGGCAATGGGAATGGATGGAGCTACTGAGATTGTTCGGGCTGGCTCCAGTGCTGGGGGCCTCGGGAGACTGAATAATGCTAAATGGCTGCAGAGTGAACTGCAGTGTGTTGGTTCAGCTGAGCTAGTTGTAATTTTTGATTCAGCCTGGTTTATTGACTTCCGAGGAAGTATCTATCAGATGTTTGATGGCACTGTTAACCATGCTGAAACTGAGGCCCACATGCAGGATAACCATATAAAAGGCAATGAAGCCTGTACTGATGTCCGCCTTGGCTTTCCATGTTACTTTTCTCCTTTCTGCCTTTTTACCCAAACAAATGAAGCTGGTGAAAGATACTACCCTGCAGTACCTACTTTTAGAATCTTCAGCTTATTATGATGTTTACCTTCTGGCTACCTCGCTCACTGGATTAGAAACTATTCCAAACAGTGGTGTCGGGTATGATGCTCTTCTAACAACTGGTGCATATGGAGGTGAAATGATAAAACAGTTGTTTTGACAGAAAGCAAAACCACAGTCTTCAGCTACTATGCAACTCAGTGTTTACAGCAAGTGTACCTTGCTACATCTACTCTTTGGGGGCTTCCTGGAGCTAACGTGTTTGGGAGGGCAACTGCAGAGCTGCAGAGGGATTCAGGATCTTTCATGTAAGGCAAATGTCTGTTTCACGGGGAGTTGAAACCTGGCAGCTGGGTAAAATCAACCATGACATACTCATGGCTTTTAGATTAATAATCGAAGAAGCCAGCCTGTTAAGATTTTAACAGTTAGTATTATATCCATAACATTGAGGCACACTAGCTGCTAAATGGACTTGTTACTTCATCTGTTTAATGACAGGGTTGAAACTGCTTCATGACCCAACACAAACAGCTGCTGGTATGATTGTGTAGTGTATACATTTCTTACTTGATGCCAATCTCCACAGAGGTCATTTAAATAATTGGCTAGCATAATAAAGAGGACATCCAATTAGTCTTTTTAGAGCTTCCAAATTACATTGTAGTCCTTTGCGTGGGTGGAACAAAGGTACTGACAGGGCAATATAATTATGCCAGGGCAATATATGCCTTAGAGCCTTGAGTGCGCTCATATTGCCCTGCTGTCTATAACCTACTCACAGCACATGCACCATCCAGCACTGATTACATAACAGTGACTGCTGATTACATAACAGTGACAGCCGATTACAACTTGCACAGGCTCAGTGTAGTACTACCCCAAGCTGACAGAAGCCACTGGGCTACAAATCAGTTAAACCCTGCTGCCTGTATGGGTTTTAGAGTACACTAGTGCAATAACAATTAGAGCCCTGGGCTCTAATTGTTATTGTGCTCTAGTTGTTATTGCCCAGTGTATACTCTGAAACCCATACAGCCCTGGGTGGCGTGGTTTATCTAATATGTAGACCCTTATTACCCCGTGCGCGTATGCGCAAGCGGGGTTAAGTAATCGGTTTTGTCCGTCTGTTGTCGTTGTCGTCGTCGTCGTCGTCGTCTGTCATGAAAAAATTTGAAAAATCTCTCAAATGGGCGATTTAGAGGCTGTAACGACTTCTAAACAGAAGCCTAACGCTGAAATCCGTGATACATTAGCCTGTCTGTACCTGATATAGTAGAAAGCGGTTTTATTCTCGGCATTTCCACGCTGTTTCTGATTATCGGTGTGTTCCACCATTTTTTTTACTACGGCGCGGACATACGCGACCCCTCGAGTATGGTATACGAGTCTTGTACTGGAGTATACATAGAGAAACGCATGTATCATTACTACGGCGATCAGCCACGCCTACAGCTCGTATACGGCGTTACCGTCTGCGGCAAAGTCCAGGAGCGCGGGGTATGTCTCTGCTAGAGACCTCTAGTTTATATTTTGGAGTTTGTACAGGAGTAGCTACCAAATGTTTATGGAGACCAAAGAGCATAAATCGAATTGTCATATGTGGCTGAGGGGATGAATGCTACTAGTACTCAGCAGCTTCTCCCTGGCTTCACCATGCACTTCTGATCAGAGACTGGCCAGATGATGTAGCTAAGAGTACTAGCTACTGTGTATTCTGAGTGTTCTGGTGATACTAGCTGCAGCTTGGATACAGTGAATATAGCATTACATTTTAGGGAATCCAATAACATCATTGCAGTGTTGGTTCTATGAAAGCCATGCTGTACGGCTGTCAATGACTGCATATACCATTTCCAAGTGACTTCCTCACATTTGCATGAGATGCAGTCATTATCTATGTTTTCAGTCTCCATGAACACAATACTGACCAATATTTATCACTCAAACTGCATGCACATGCACGTGTACACACACACACACATACATACACACACAGGCACTTGGTAGAGGCTGGTATTTGGGAAACTTGCCAACTAGCAGGACCTACAATACAACAAGCACTCATACAGTAGTATAGTAACCCAACTGTAGCCATACACTTTAGGGATAACAGTGCTTGACTCTGCGGCAACAATCAGTGTCCAGATAAATTCAGCTTGGGAGAATTGGATTCAAACGATTGGTCTCCTGTAGCAAAAGCTGTCTCTGTGGCCCTTGTTCTTGGTGTTACAATCCTATGTCTGGTAGCAAAGGGTATATTTTACATCTGGATGTGCTGTCTGCAAAACATGTAGTTGTGCTGTTTGCAGTGGAAGCAACATCGTCACAGAGTGAAAGCTGAGAAGAAACAGGCTAGCTCTCATGTTGTTGCTGTGTGGCAGCTATGCCATAACTTGTATAGCAGTCACAAAAGGATGAGCAAATGTCAGTTGTTTATATTTACCACCACAGGATGAAATAGAGACTGGTGGCATATCGGTGTCCTGCGTGGACTTATCTTTCGAAGTCGCTGTCAGGTACTTTTACATCGAGTTTAGTGTTTCCATCCTACACTACGTAGGCACTATATAGCTACAGGTGCATACTCTTCATTCATTGAGCTGTTGAGGAAGTGCACCCAAGACTTTCTGACACCTTGTTAAATACAAGCTCAGTTGTCAAGTGATCTGAAATACAGTGAGTAATCCCATAGGGTAGCTATAGCTAGAACATGAAAGCAGCAAACAGCATTCAAATGTAAGTACTTAAGCAGGAATTCATGGCTAACTGACTGCTATTAGCTTAGTTGCTATGGTGCTAGAGAATAAATTCTTAGACAATCAGCCAAAGCTGTGATGTTCATGCCAGAAATTGAGAAATTGCTGTGTGTACTCCCAATGTAATTTGGCTAGGCATGCATGTACAAATATTATTGTGGCTTGGGAATCCAGACTTAGCATGGAAAGTTTCATTTGTGTAAATATTTTGTAAGTGTTAGACGCGCTTTACAATTTTTGGAGTTTATGAATTGCGCAGCATATAATTTTTACGAGTTCAACTACTTGTAATTCTTATGAATTCATTAGTGGTTTAGGGTTAATTAGGAATAGGATTAGAATTAGGGTTATGGGTTGTGCCCTGCGGTTTATAATTCCATTTAACGTAATAATGACCTATTCCTCCCCATTATAAATTTCTCAACTTGGCAGTGTAGTTTCACTGCAGCATATATGTGTGAATGGATGAAAGGCACTGCCACGTCATACACCCTAGGTTGCCAGGCAGACTACTGGCTGCAAAGTACAACCAGCATGATTGTATACATGTTGTATCTCCTGTGCACACTAGAAAATAAGCCAGGGTACAACTATTATGTAACCCTCAATCTTCACTGCTCAGCAATCTAGTCAAGAACGTAAAAGATGAGAAGAAGGACACAGCACTAACTGGAGGAGACATTGACAGTGGCACGGGTAATTTATCACTAGCACTGTAAATGCACTTGTTAGTGTAAGTGTTTGAAGTCATCTGTTAAATTAAGTGCTGTAACCATGGCTACCTTTCATTGTTGGCTCTGTTAGAAGCTTAAAGTTATTACTTTTACTTCTCTCTATTCCAGAACATACTGATTCAAACAGTGGAATTGTAAGTTCAATTGTATAGCTATCACATGTACATATGCTCACTGCATCACCAGTTGTACAGAATATATGTAGGTAATAGTTAGTGCACCCCGCCAAGGGCTCTAATCGACATTATTGACCGAGGAAAGTAATTTGCCCCGAGGGAGGTCGAGGGCTTTGCCCGAGACCTTCCAAGGGAAAATTACTTTCCGAGGTCAATAAGGGAGGTTGAGGCCGAGTATTTGGGTGCATTAACTGACTTAAATTATAGTTTGCTCCTGTATTTTGAAAAAAAAATACAACACTACAACAAGCTATGCATGTATACGGGAATATAAACAACAATACTGCTACAGTGTTCGTAGCCTTGCATGGGCTGGCTACGCAAGGCTACAGTGTTCGAAGGTAGTCTTGAGGGCTAATTCGGCGATAGCTGTACATGTCTTGCAAGGCGCGTGTTCAGAGGGTGAGCCACTCGAGTGAAGGCGCTGATTGAGGAGTCTCTGGTTTTGTATCGCTCTTGGAATGTCCCTGGAGTCGCTGCCAACGCTGTAGGTTGACCGTGTTGGCCTTGACTGGCGCATGGCAATAGCTTCAGCGATGTAAATTCACTTCTCAGCACAACGCAAATGCTGTTTAATCAATTCGAGCTCTTCTGTGCCATCCACCACCTCCACTCATATTAGCGTACTCCTCTCCATGCTAAATATTGAAGCGACTGTGAGCATGGCAACGGCTGAACGATTTTATACGCATTGCTACGCCACTGGGGTTGCTAAGCACGCGTTCGTGCACGTGCACGCGCGTGCTTTAACCTACATTATTGACCTCATTTCTAGCAATTTGATTGGCTAGTACGCTACTACTTATAATCTAAGTGACATTATTGAGGCATGCAAGATTGTGTTCTCATGAATTCTGGTCATCAATACTTGCAAGAAACGTTCATCCTCCTTCCTAGGAAAAATTCTCTTGTAGGATCTGGAAGAAGAAAATTCTGAAGGGCATTTCAACATATTTCAATCCAGGAGTAATGGGAGTCTCAGGTAAGCGCTTGTAGTGTATAGCCAGACCAAGAGCTGGAGTCAAATCTCAGCTATGTACGTATTGCATGACCATTCAAGATTTCTAATGCAGTTTTTCTGTTGTGTTGTGTTCCGTTTAAATTTGTGTGGCCTAATTTTCAAATAAGCCTCTGAGAAAGTCAAATACAGGCTACAATACAGGCTTAGGAAGATAGGGAATACTTACCTCTGCGCTGCTGGGACTCAGCATAGCACTCCACACAATGCATTTAGTCCAATAGAAAGTGAGGTTTACACTGAAGATTGGAAAAATTTCATTTTTGTTGGTCTCAGGCAGAGACTTTCAGCTAAACCTCCTTGATAACATTGACCTGACCCTCTTCAATAGACTAGGAAAAGAACTGGTTTAAGATTAAAAGGTTTGTTTAGTTTGACTGATAATAATACAATCCAATGCTTATAGGCTTTGAAAGGTTTTCCCTGAAGATTGGTGCAGTTTCAGTTTTCTTGGTCTCAGGCTAAGACTTTCAGCAAAAGCAACTAGGTCCCATTGACCTGACCCTTTTTTAATAGCCTAGGAAAGGAACTGTCTTAATACACTCCCAAGTGTAAAGATATTTGAGGAAATAAATAAATAAATAAATAATTCACAGCGACACTCGTGGCCTCTACACATGAACCAACATTCTTTTAGTGATATATGGATCATTTCTAGGAAAAATTATGTTGGAAAAGTTCCGCACTCTCTTCGTTGTGGAGATACAGGGAAAAAAACCTTTTGCCAGACTTACGTAGGGCAGACATTTTGAATCCTGCCCATCCGCCGCTAGTATAGTAGTATATGGTATGCATGCGTAAAATGTATATGAGCTGATGCATGATCTCAGAGTGATATCATCTGAGCTGAATGAACGATCTCACGATAATGTGCCCTTGTGCCCTAATTACTACACCGGTAGTTTATACAGTGTAAATCCGTTTTCAGCAGTGCTCTCTTCACGATGGACATTGACTCAGTTCTCCCAACAAGGCGTCTGAAAGCGAGGTAGTCTGGCCCGTGAGACTAGTCGTTTAGTATATCTTGTGTGTGCATTTAGCTATATTGCTTTTGTTGTGAGGTGTGTGTGTGTATGTGTTGTTGCTGTCGCTTAGCCCTTGGTTAGTCCCGAGCGTGAGTTCAATGGCGTGTAGTCCTGTAAGTGTAATTATATGAAAACAACCCAGCCTACAACTAACTGCTTAACAGCCTAGCCCTGGCGATGTGCATTAAATAGGCCAGGGCTCTCAGTGTCGTTTCAACGGTGCCCCTTGTGGCTAGCTTTGGTGTTGCTGTGTACAGATAGGTATAGGCTACAGCAGTAGTATTGCTCGCCAATACGTGTTAGGCACAACCAGTCTACCAGCTAATAAAAAAGCATTGTATACTTTGTCAAGAATCATGCTATCTCTTGCTTGTGATTTGGGGGGAGATGCCTCCTACTTTGCAAAGCAGATAGCTGTTGTCTCAGCTGCTGTTGGTCTAACGTTAGTGCAGCTACCCTGTATCCACGTGAGACATGGTCTATCACCCCATCCCGTTGTTGCACTGGCATCCGTCTCACGAGAAGGCCACCATCATTCTTAGTCCCACGATTTAATGTAAAAATAGCAGTGAATATCATTCCTCTTTATATCCAGTGTATTCCTTCTGTCTAAGAGTTTGCCACCTTCATTTTCATTTTTTCTACTCTATCAATTTAAGATAAACTATTTGTACTGTAATTTCGGATTGTCCATACTATATAAAGTGATTCACAGATTCTGTTTAGCTGTTGCCTTACTGAGTGTGTGTTGTTATTGTAGGAGCCGACTCTATCCCAGGTAGCAATAAGGAGGGAAGCAGGGAAAAGTCACTATTGCTCTCAAAGTACTGTGCAAATCCAGTCGTGAAGTTGGGTACCATAGGGGACCATAGCATACTGTAAGGTGTAGGTGGGAGTAGTAGGGTGCATTAGATTGCAGTGGACAACACAGTAAGAGTGCAGTAATTGCAGTAGAATGCAATAGTAAGCAGTAAAGTACAGTAGAGTTAAGTAGTGTGAGGTAGGTCGCAATAGGGTCTCGTAGGGTACCTTAAAATGCTGCGGAGTGCTAATTAGAGGGTGAAGTACGCTACAGTAGGTTGCAGCAGGTTGCAGTAGGGAGCATTATAGTGCAGAGTGCATTGAATTGCAACACAGTGCAGTAAGGACCTAGTACTAGGGAGCTGTAGAGTGCTGTAGAGATTAGTTCGGTGCTGTAGGTTGCAGTAAGGTCTTGTAGGGAGCCACAGAGTACTATGTGGTATAGGAGGGTGTGATACAGTGCAGTAAGTTGCAGTAGGGCGCATTAGAATACAGTATACTGCAGTGGAAAGAGCATGTAGTAACATGCAGAAGAGGACAGTAGGGAACAGTAGAGTGCATCACAATTCTGTAGGATGGAGTAGATTTCGGAACAAGAACTAAAGTATCTGTTTGTGAGGACTACCTGATTCATCAGCAAAAGCTAGCTGTTAATTTTTACTTTGCCAGTAGATTCATTTAACCTTTGCCTGGAAGAAGTCTCAGAGGGTTTTATAATTCCTAACGCTTCCTTAGGAACTTCGAAGTACAAATTTTGCATTTTGCTTTTTCCTGTTTCATGTTCCAAGAAGTGAAAAAGTGGATTTTGTATGTGTTCAAACTGAAGATATGCAATGGTGCAATGTAGTCTTGTAACATCCTCACCCCAATAAACATTGATGACTGAGGGTTAGCAAGCAGTTTTAATTGATGTGTTTAAGGATGTGGTACCACCTACATGTACCTTAAATAGTAAGTACAAGAAGTCATCATCATTCCTAGCCATGGACAAGATTTATAGTAGAACTCTTGGGTGAAAACATCTAGACAACAAGAGCGGTGCCTTTTATGTGTGCCTGTAGCCTGGTGTGCCTGCTCCTTTATCGTCAGATCTTACAGGTTTGTCCGTGGACTTATTACCTTCATTTTCCTGCTCTCTCTTCTCTCAGGTGTGGCACAGTACCCGAGCAAAATCACTGCGCAGTAAAACCAGCTCTACCTTTAGGTCTACTCGAAAGAGTACCTCTGTTTCCTTCAGTACTGTCCGCAAGGGATACACTGTTTCACAGGTTTGTACATTTCACAAGAATGGCATGTTTCTGCAAAACTATTCCCCTGTCCAAAACCTTAACCTTAGACATTTCCCTATACTCTGTCACTTTCTACTCTACATGCTCTTTCCAGTTACCATCAAACTGATCATCTACGGATGCTGTACCCAGCCTTTCATAATGTTCACGTAAATACTTCCAAATTTCCCTTAGTGCTGGTTACACATGAACCTGGAGTACTCCTCAAAGAAGCTATATACCCTTATGACTATCTTTTGAAGATCCTACCAACAAATGCCCAAAAACTCTTTCCTGTTTTCATGAAAATCTTAATTAGCCCTTTCAATCACCTCATTTCAACTATCTATACCAATTCCTTGATTTCCGAACATCGTTTGTAACACTCTCCCCGTTTATCTCCCCTGCCAATACCACACTCCAGTATGATCCTTATCATAATCTTAATCTTACCATCACACCACCTCACCGCTTTGTCACACATTATCACCTTTTCTCTGTTTTTGGGGAAATGGCACCTCAGGTAGTCTCTGGCCAGAGATACAGATGCCATCTTGATTTGTTGCTCAGGGATCTGTACGACTTGTTTTAAAAGGGTAGGCTACGTAGCTCCAATTTACATACGTCCAATTGGAGATTATGAACTCCAGCGAACAGACAGAATGAGCGAGCTGCTAGGAGTAGTAGTTGTAGCACAGAAAGATCTACTATATACATGTAGGTGGCTACAGCTTGTAGGTTTGTAGCATTGTGTAGCTTATGTACAAGTGGAGATAGCCACACGTTATTCTCACTATTTCACATGTTGACTGACATGTTGCTGTGTGAGGCAGTTTGTACATGCTTGCTTTTAGTATAACAAGCTCAATTTGTAAATGTGGAAGAGGCTTAGCCTACATTGGGTGCTCTCATGCACGGTAAGAGTGTTGGAAGCAGTTCCTTATACACTCTATCATTGTCAGTCAGGTAGCTGTACAGCAGATTGAGCCCTAAATAGGCTCTGCACCGATGTAACAGTTGTCCTACAGCATCTGCATCTAGCAGCTGCCAATGGTGTAATCACACAGATTCAGTGAATTTATTATACCTGATAGTTGATATCTTGAAAATCTAAATCCCAGTGTTTTCAAGATTGCTATACAAACTGCCATTTTAGTTTGCACAATCAGTCAGGTAAGAGCAGAGATGAATTATGGTGTGGCCATATCATAGGCTGTGATTTCATGTGCAGAGTCTCTATCAATGAGTCCTGAAGCAGCCTTAGAGTACGAAGCAGACTTAGGGTAGTCGTCCACATTATTCTTGTAGTTTAAATTGTCTATGTACATAGTCTATGCTGCTCCGGGGAGGACAGAAACCTGTAGGGGCGGAGCTACATTTCGGCTCCTCCCCTCGGGATACGATTATGGGTGTGGGCACCAGACTAGCTCCGCCTCTACAACCTTTAGCACATAGCGATGTGTTAAATTCCACACGGAGATTTGCAGCTCGCGTGTTGTTACGCATATTCGTGTTGATGCAACACGCGTGTATCGAGCGATGTGCCGTTTCAACACGCGATCTGCAGAACAACACGCATGCTCGGCTTGTCTGTGTGCTGTTTCAGCACTGGCATTTTTGCAGTGTACAAATACATCCCTTGCTAGGTCTACCATTTCACAATTTATTTAGTGACGCTTTCTTACTACACAAGAAATTTACATGCAAATGGTGGACCACACGGCCGGATGCAGTTTCATATACACATATACATATGGCAGGTACTAAACAGCTACATGTAGCAACCAAGTCTACACAGGATGAGCTGTGAAAAGCAAGACAGTGTTTTGTTGTAGTGTTACTTAGTGCACAATAATATACTCATATCGCTGCCGCAGTGCCCATGCCATTGACCACGCACCCACATATGCAGGCGGAGCTAGTATTATTATAGCTAGGAAGATGAACCATTACCTAGCTGCTCAAGGTTATTCTCTTGCTACTGTCAAAGGTCCCATCATCCAAAACATTGCTGAAACCATTATTATGGATCTACTAGAAAATAATGACTTACATGCACATAATATAACAAGGACAATTTGCATACTGAAAAGTTTATTTTCAATTGAAGTGCACTTAACTGTAAGGGCAATAAATTATTCATTCTGGGCAGCTCACTTCACCTGCATCTCATGGCAGAAGCATGGATAGGACCCCCGTGCCAGGCCACTTTGCAGAGTTGAGAGGAGGGGGTCCCAGAACCTCAGCACAGCCTGGGGCTCTCCTTCCGGTGGGCAGAAGAGGGAATTCAGGCAGCTAGCCAGTGTAATCTCCAACTCAACTGGGATGTCACTAAAAAGAAACAAAACTTCTAGTAAATAACAAGTCTGAGTGCACAGAGTGTCTACCTGGTTTGAGACTGTATCATGTAAAGATGGCACGGATTCACAGCATATTAGCAATCACCAGTAGCTGATCCTGCAATGTGCTCCTGCACTGTCCATTTTTTAAAGCAAACCACCTCTCGCGTAAAACGGACGAGGGGCGGGGCTACACCAATCATGCTGCGCATAAGCTAGCTCAGATTTTTTTATACATGGGTCCCTGAAGACTTATTTTTCGTGTTCACACCAGTGAAGGATTGTATCATGCTCAAAATACCAAGACTTTCGTGCAGTCAGCCCATTTAACCGCTCCCTTCCATACCCATAGCGATGTTTTTGATCTGGAAAGCTATAGTGCATACATTCATTACTAATATACCATGTGATTAAGCTATATACAGCATAATTATGCTTGTAGTTGCTTATCCTGTACTGAAAATTAGTTCACCAATAAATTGTCTACCTGTTCAGACATACACTTGAAGACTCATTCATAGAATATCTATAATATGACTACATGACAACAGCAGTGGCAACACCTTAGTCCAGCGCACCAAGTCATATTTATCCTGGCAGGACAACTGAAGAAAATAATTCATTTTAAACAGCATGTGGACAAAAGTTGTCATGGCTTCCAATTCTAATTAACAGTCCATTCCTTCCATGTCAATGGAAAGCCCTTAGTTAACTCTAATGATAGCTTCCAGTTCAATTCAAATTTCAAAATCAAGCTAGTGGCTAGCTGCATTGGGGTCTATTGGAAAGCCATCGGGAGCTGCTTTGAGTTCAGGTTTGGGTAGGCAGTTTTGAGAATGTTTATACCTCTACAACATTGCATGATAACACTTTTGCCCAGCACACTAATGCCTTTGATCTTCTAATTAGTATGGGACAATGCCTTTGATCTACTTAATAGTATGGGCCAATAAACTGTAGTCTGTAGTCTATTGAGCAGCATATGTAACTACTGCACTGATTAATATCATGTGCAAGGTAAATGCTTTACCTCACACAAGCAGTTGCTCAATAAATTCATATTAAGTGAAACACGCATGTTTGATTGGTACAACTACATGACATTGTATTATAATGAGAGATTTCAGTTTATATGGAGGTAAAGATTGGAGGGAAGGGCTGTAATAGCTGGGTAAATACAGGTATATGTATACCTTGGGAGCTACGTACAACAATCAAACAAACTCCCATTAATGGAGTCAGTTCAATCAACTTATTGACACTGTCAGATTATTTTGAAGGCCAGATATTTATGTGTACCTTGGGCATATATACAGCGCACAGGTTTCTCTGTGCATAACCTGTTACTTTATCCAGACTCACATGGTATTTTCTTTTATGCAACCAATGAGTGATGGAGGTTGAACTTTGGCTCAATTCTTACAACTGTGAATAATCAACTATGTTTGGTACAGCAATTACCTGGTTTATTATTTGCGTAGTACCATGTTACATTGCTACTGAAATTTCCTTCAGAGCGGCATTCTACAGCAAACTTCTCCCCACATCAACTAGGTATACATTTGAATTGCTGGTTGTTGGAATGATCTCAAGAGATGGGAGTATACCTTCAAAGATGTAACCAAAGGTACTCAGATACATATATGTACGGTAACAAGTGTGTCCATGTCGCCATGAATCTATATCTGTAATGACACAATGCAGAAAGTTTATATATGGAGTGTCATTTCATGCCTCGTGCAATTGTATATACCCAAACTACAAAAAAAAATCAGTTTGCAATACTTTGGCACACCATAACAAGCCTTATGGTATAGGAATGCATACAATGGAGTAGAACAGAAGACAGTAGAGGTCCTGAAATAGAATTTGAGTACGCTAAGCGGTTAAAGTGGGTTTCAGGAGCATTCAAGCAGGTTCAGTGGCTATTGCAGATCTACCAACAGATGCTCAAGGTGTAAAGTAGTTTATGACCATATGTGGGAGTATACCATGTTGCTATGGAGGATTACACCTCATCAAGATTCTACATGATATATAACATATGAACCATGTCCAATCGGTGAATAGCATTGCTATACCACTTGCTGGTGTTCAGAGGTTTATACCTTGGGCCTGTGGCCCTCATGGTATATTACCAAACACCTCCACTGTAGGTAGTATATCACTGATATACATGTACACCTCCTGGCCATGGTTTATATATTAATGAACTCTCCTTTAGGTGTGGATTATCGTACACTCTTAGAAATGAAGTGGTGACAGCACACCTATTTAGGTGTGCTGGAGCGGTGTCACACAGCACACCTGTTTTTAGTGTGCTTGGTACACCGTTATTAAAGGTGTGTTAAGTACACCAAAGTGAGTGTGGCAATCACACTTCCTTTGGTGTGCTCTGCACACTTATAGGTAACAAAGTGTGCCATGCACTCCTATAATTACAGCATGAAGTGTGCTTTGCACTCCAAATTCTAGAATAACAAGTGTGCTGTACACTCTCATAATTACAAAGAGGTGTGCCTTGCACCCTGACTTTTGGAGTGTGTTGTACACTCCCATAATGAAAGGGGAGTGTTCCTTGCACTCCCATGATAATAAAACACTCACAAGTAGCCATTGTGGAATAAAAATTTAATTAGTGACAGCAAAATTGTACAATACAGCATATAGTAGTAAATATATTAATGTTCAGGTAATAAAATACAAAAAGCAGTTTGTGAGACTGCAATGCATTCTGTACTTGCGCTTGTACGATTGAAGTTCCTTCTGCCACAGCATGGCTTGTGAGAGTGCCTTCAACCACCAGCAGTGCATGGTTATGGCTGCTGTAACTCAGCAGCATCTACTTAGGGATCACAAGTTTCCTGCATAGAAGAGGATGTAGAATGTATGCACATAACAGCATGCAGACTTAGCACACAGTGTGATATGTATGTATGGACAAAATACTTACCGCATAAAGTCTACCACATTGTTGAACGTGGTCACACAGCATTGAGTGCAAAGTACTGCAAGGGTGAGAGTAAGTGAACATTCAATAACCCCTGTTCAGTACAATTTGGTGAAGCTCACACACTCCCAATTAGGTGAGATAAAGTCTGCTCAAAACCATAGCTGTCTATGTATGTCAAAACCAGTCCTACGTGTACCTCCATAATAAACAGGATTAGTACAGTTTAATCCTCCCCAGAGAAGCTAGCTATTGTAAGCTAGCTAGATTATGTATAACCAACACAGTTAGGGGAGAGAGGCCATAGCTCTTCTTTTCCAGTTCTTCCATCTTGGTATAGTTACTGCAAACAGCTTTCCTTGCTGACCTGTATATGGAACAAATGTTTTATAGTACTTTGCTTTGCAGTTACTGTACATAAAACAAGCTATCACACTGTGTGCTAAGTCTGCAAGCTAACTCAGTTTCACTTACTTTTAGTAGGTAATCTTGGTTGGTGATGGCTCAAACTCTTGTGTGAAAGCTCTTGGAACAATTCCAGCAGGACTTGTCATTGCTAAGCAATACTAACTATAACTTAACTGTAGCTAGCTATGAGTGGTAGCAGTAACTGTGACAATTTTTGAAAAATTCACACCAGACTACATTCCAACTACAGGTGACAATAGCACGTGTGCATTCTCTTTTAATGATTTTTAATCAACATTACATCATACAATACTGTACTTTGCCATCTCTTACGTAAGTACTGCAGGCTTCCCTTGCAGGACCTCAAGAAATTTCCAGTACGGATGCATGACTCGCCCTTGACTTAGCTGTTGTACTAATGGTTGTGGGCGAGAGTGGGTGAATACTTAATAGCATGCAATTTTGTTACCACATTTAAGTTAACCCCTGAAATCTATACTAATTAAAAAGCAGTTCACTAGCGTATAGTCCTACCTCCACCCCAATAACATGGGCAAGTGTTTCCCTGAATGCTAATGGTTGAGAGTGAGAGTGGGCGCACTTTCCATAACTCCTTTTCGGTACAGCTTCGATGAACAGTCAATAACTCCTTTTCGGTACGATTTCGTTAGCTTTTAGAAGGTCACACCCCCCTGATAGGTGGAAGTCAACTCAAAACCAGTTCACTAGTCCTACCTCCATCCCAATAAACAGAAGAAGTAGTTCAACTCTCCCCTGAATGCTGTTGTAATGACAGTTGTGGGTTAGAGTTGGTATATAACTCTTTTTCGTAAGCTTACTGAAGGTCACACACCCCTGTTAGGTGGAAGTCAACTCAAAACCAGTTCACTAGTCCTACCTCCATACCAATAAACAGGAGAAGTTGTTCAACCCTCCCCTGAATGCTGTTGTAGTCATGAAACACACAGCCCCTTACTAGGTTAAAAATTGGTGGTTTTATATACCTTCATATCCCATCAAACAGGACTGAGAGCTTGAACCTAAATTGTGCATCCTCCCTTTGTGATGTGGTAGAATCATTGCCTAATTATGTCTCCTCTCTTGTATAGTTTGCATGTGTAAAGTGTAGGATCTAGAGATTCCGTGACTAATGGTGACAGCTAGTAGATTAAATGTTCACCTGAACCCCACCCACAAACGTTTACATTTAGCCCCACCCACTTTTTGTGTATGTACAATCATGTATACAACCAACCTATAGGATGTCTTCTGCGAGTGCTGCATCAAATGTTGAGGTTGACGGATACATCACAGCCTTGATCAATGTTTTTGAGATAATCTTATGACCTGGTAGGCGTGTACTATTGATGTGAGGGTGGAGCTGCTCTGATGAGGTGTGCTGATCACACCTCAGTCAGGTGCAGTGTGCTCAACCCACCATAAGTGTAAAAGTGTGTTTAGCACACCTGTTTTCATAATTGGTGTGCTCTGCACCCTTCCTTACAGCACACCTCTTAAAATTAGTGTGCTATGACCACTTGTAAAAACACAAGTGGTGTGCAGTACACACTGGATTACAATGATAGTGTGCCCTGCACACTTCTCTTCACAGCACACCAGTGGTGTGCTGAGAAACTGGTGTGCTAGTACCACTCAAAGGTGTGCTACCGCCACCTCATTTCTAAGAGTGTATAGACACGCCATGGTTAAAGTTGAAAGAGGGCTGGTTCAAGCAGGTTCTGAGAAGATGAAGTACCCTGTGAGCATCAAAACTTGAATGCATCTCAGACTGATATATACCCACAGTTCAACTTCTCACAATTTGCCCTAACCCATATGATTGTACTTGATGATCCACAGGATAGTCTCAATGTGGTTCACATCCAATATATGAACGTGAGCATTTATCTGACAGTCATGTAATAGTTTAGCTAGCTAACCCGAACTGGTACCCACCTAGGATCGCTCTATGGCATGCAATTACACAGCAATCTCCTGGCACTAGATCATACATGACGTACCTGGCTGCAGTACACCAGTCGTTAAAACACAGGCAACTGTACAGCCAACAAAGCACACTGGAAGTGTGTAGGACTACCTAAACCCACTTCTCCCGTCGAGATACTGCAGGAAATCTCATAGACTGTAGTAGGTGGGGATAGCTAGCCTCGTTCCCAGGCCTCCGCACAGCTTTTGTTGCCAAAGAGTGACGTGTACTTTTTATGCATGGAGTTGTAAGTTAGCAGTACATGTATAGGCTACAATTTACTGCATGTAGCTAGCAGTGTATTTTTTCTTGTATACATGTAGGTAGTTCTGGAAACCTATACATGGTATATGAAGGTCTTCAGTGCTAAATGGGAGGGCTAGAATCTGATTAGCATTAGGAGAAATTTCTTTAATGCTGCAGTATCTTATCTCCCTCTCTCTCTCTCCCTCTCTTGTGTAGACTGCATGAGTATGTGATGGATGATAAGTTGAATGACAAGAGCTTGCCACTGACCAAGTAAGATATATTATATTACTTTAATGATCATGCTATTTGCATGCAATCACCATTATGTATCTCAAATTTTATAGGTTATGTCCTGGTACGATGGCCAGGAATGATACGAGCTTTTGATGGCAAGACATCCATGGCATGATCCGTTACAATCAAGACTGTAGTACTCTCTATAAAATACTATACTCCATTTGCTTGCTATAATATACATGTTCAGTATTGAATATTACCGTCGAACAGAGGTTGCATGCTGCTTATCTAACCAGTTTTAAATTACCACATGCTAGCTCACAGATGCCATGATTAGCCCTTGAATGCAGGACTTATTCATGGCTTGCTGACTTACATTTATATCAGCTATACATTAAGAATTGGCTGGGCCTTTAGCATAGATCAATCCCAGGTAATGAGCCCAACCTTTTCCCAGAGAATACAGGGCCTTCCGTACGTAGCTGCCGTGCGCTCATACCCGCGGCGGTACCAGCCCTTGCCCGCGGCGGTACCCGCCCATGCCCCGGCTGCGGTACCCGCCCATGCCTGCTGTGCCCGCGGCGGGTGAACCTTCTCGGCCACCGTACAAAACAGCAAGGGTTTATTTGGGGAGGGTGCATGTGAAACATTCCCGCTCTCCCTCACCGCTGGAATAACTTACAGCGCTCATTGTGCACGACATCGCCTGCCTTTCAGTTTTCATGATGACGCGCATCATTGCTATTTATAGTAAATAGCCTATAATGACTACCGTAATATAGCTTACGTATAATGACTACTTCACGGACCATAGTCGTGTGCATGCTAAATCAATGGATCCGTTGGTCCGGTCCGTCGCCGTCCGGTCCACACATCTAACGCTCCGGAAAATGACGCCATCAAGAGGCGGGGCTCGATTTGCAGCGTAGCTAATTGGCTTGATTTGCATAGTTTTCTGTGTATTTCGTTGCCCTAAAGAAGCCAACGCAGTTGGTGGAAACGTTGGCAAAAGGAAAGTTTTTAGTTCATCAATGGCCGGAGAAGTAGAATAATTCGTAATTCACGGATAGCCAGCCAACCAAGAGACCTTCAATCGGTGACATAGTGCTTCCTCCTCTCAGGAGCTATTTTGGCAACAGCAAAAGGCAGCAGTATCGAGGGGTGATTCCCAGGGCATGCGCTGGCACCCTCTCATGTTTAGATGGCACTTGTACATCCATCATCGTTCCGTAAGGGTACTTTAATGATACAGTTGGCAGTATTGTCTTTTCTTAATATTATCTGTCCATATGTGAATCAGGGGTGTTGAAACTCCCATCACAATACACCTTGCATGACTACATGCATTTATGCCATTGCAAGTCCTGAGAAAGTCAACAACATGCCGGTTGAAGCTGCTGAGGTGAAGGGCTGTCCCGAGCGCATCAAGTATGCTTAGCTGATTCTAGATGAGATGCATGTACGCGAATACCTTGTTTATTACAAACACACTGGTGAACTTATTGGTTTCACCAACCTTGGCGACAACAATGATCACCTGGGTACATACGAAATGGCTCTCAGTGGTGGTGTGCAACCACTGTCCTTGGCGATATCTGTGATAGTTTTCATGTTGTTGGGACTGTTCAACATGTTTTAGGTCCCCTGTCCTTAGATCCCATGCAGTACTCTGACAGGAGAGAAGCTGTACACTCCATTCTGGGATGCTGTGGGCAGAATTGAAAGTCGTGGCCTGAAGGTTAGTACATTAACGCATATTTGCATATATATAGCAGTTCACAGTTTATGCTTATCTATTTAGGTATTAGGAGCTACTTTAGATGGCAACTCTGTGAATCGTGTGCTCATGAAGTTGCATAGTGCTGGATCTGAAATGGTGCACAACGTACCAAACCCTTTTACCTCGAAAGATAGGCAGCTATTCTGCTTCTCAGACCCTCCTCATCTTATGAAGACTTCCAGGAATGGCTTGACCTTTAGCCAGCAAGAAGTCACTCTGGGTATGTATGTGGACCGTAGTGAATAGCCTTGTTCGGCTGGGGAATATGCTACATAGTGCATAGCAATACCCGATGCAGTGAGAAGAGCATCTCGTGGCACCACAAAAGTGCTCTTCGTGAGGAATACAGGAGATCCTCTGACGTACCTTTGACTCAAAGAGGGGGATAGGCGAATAATACATCATGGGAGGATAATACGTAGTTTACGATAATATCTCTACCCTCTACAGGTGGCCTGATCATGAAGGTACGTGACGAGAGGTGTCTGCATTAGGAGGCGCTTTGGCCAGATTATATGGAGTTGGGTCTGCTACATTTCTAGATCCGTGCATACAAATATTCTTGTGTGCAAGCCCTCTAATTAGAATGCTGCTTCCAGCAAGAGAAGCAGTATATACACAGGTGTACAGAGGTATACCAGGGTATACCCGTGTATACCTGTGTATACTTGTGTACACCAGTGTATACCTACGTATACCTGTGTGTACCCATTTATACTTGTGTATACCTGTGCGTGCTTGTGTATACCCGTCTGTACCTGTGTATACTCGTGTATACCACAGTATACCTGTGTATAATTGTGTAGTTTTATGTTTACCCATTTATGCCCGTGCATACCCGGGTATACCTGTATACCTGTGTATTCTTGTGTATACCAGTGTTTGTCCGTGTACTATGTATACTTGTGTATACCCGTGTATACTTGTGTATACCCATGTTTACCTGTGTATACTCCTGTGTATACATGTGTATACCCATGTAAACTTGTGTATACTTGTGTATACTTGTGTATACTTCTTTATAATTGTGTATACCAGTGTATACATGATGCATACGTGTTGATACCCGTGTATACTTGTGTTTAACTGTGTTTACTCGTGCATAGTACCTGTGTATACATGTGCATACGTGTTTATACCAACGTATTCTTATGTATACCGGTGTTTACCCGTGTATACAAATGTAGATACCGTGTATACCTGTGTTTACTTGTGTATACCTATGTATACATGTGCATACATGTGTATACCAGTGTATACTTGTGCATAGCTGTGTTTACTCGTGTATACAAAATGCAAGTACATATTACTTAGACTTCCACTTCTAGGGTTTATGGCAAATACATGAGGTCAGTATTCACCGAGGAAGGTTATCAGTACTGACCGAGTGTTTTGCCATAAACCCATGTTTGTGGCAGTCTAAATGGTTTGTATCCCATAGGTAGCCTAGCAACCGGATGCACAAGTCGTCACAGTTTCTTAGTGTATCTATGCAGCAATCCTATTCAATAAGTAGGACATCAAGTTTGCTATGCGTATTCAATGCAACACGAATGCGATTTGGTTGCCTGCCAGTTTGAATCGCTATTAGCAAACTGTAGCTAACTATGTCATGGGCTATACCTAGCGAATTTTATCTCGGTTTAGACTTTTGTTGTTGCAAGAATTTTGGTGATAAGGCTTCAGATTACACGCCAATGCGTGCTGCTACAGTCAGTGGCCCGAGTATGATGATCGATCGGATTATATGGCCGACTTTTTACCCACAAAGAAGCAACCCAAGTTAGCTGAGAAAGAGAATCAGCACACAAGCGAGGGTTCTGTGAAGCTACGTGGCTAAGTGAGTTTGTCGCTTATAGAAAGTGAAGGGTAAGAAGAAAGTCAAAAATCGTTTCGGCGATACATCATGTGGAAAAGCTTACCAATTAATCAAAGGGATATGTACCTCAGTACACAGAAGATCACGCAGTGGGCCATGCGAGCAGTGGCAAGTAGCTAGATGTGTTCGGAGAAATCCCGTTCTCGATAAACTACTTCAAACACCCTGTGATATTGGTACACTTTTACACAGGTTATCCCTTTTTGTAAGTGAGGTCAGAAAGGCTGACGGTTCTTTGTATGCACCGAAGAGCTATTATCAGCTTTTGTGTGGTATTTTGCGTTACATGAAGCAGCAAGACCCATTTACCCCAAACTTTCTCGAGGGCAAGGATGGCTGCTTTAGCGAGCTTCACAGCACATGTGAGTCTGTGTTCTGGCAGCTGTGAGAGAAGGGTGTTGGAGCTGATTAGCCCTAACAAAACTGCTTCTACTTCCAAGGAAGAAGAAAACATGCTTTGGGATAAAAAGATTCTCGGCACTTCAAATCCACTGATGTTGCAAAGAGCTGTGTTTTTTTTCTGTCGGGAAGGTGTTTTGTTTACGGGGAGGTGAAGACCAGCGCGAATTAAAGCCTAGCCAGTTGATTTGTAAGAGCAACCCCGATTGGTACGTCTACGTGGAAACAGGAAGTAACAATCAAACTGGTGGTTTGAAGCAGCTAGACGCTGAGAATAAAGTTGTCCATGTTTATGCTTCACCAGCTGATGGGGAGCGGTGCTTGGTTTACCTTCTTTATTTCTACCTTAATAATTACCGCCAATTGCGCTTGAAAAAGATATTCTGTATATGCAACCAAAGAATCAGGTTCCTTATGATCCAGCACCATCATGATATAATTGTTAGCCAGTTGGAAAGCACAAGTTGAATGGTATGGTTGTAGCAATGTTTGAAGGAGCGTAAAACAAACCACTTGTTACGAGTAACTGGAGCTACTGCATTGTACACTGGGGAGGTTCCAGAAAGGGAAATACAGCAGAGAACAGGGCATAGATCACTGGAAGCCCTCAGCAAATATGAACGTACCAGTGAGCAACAGCAATAGGCTATTTCACACATGCTCGTTTGCCTGCAGAGTAGTCATACCATGATAGTCTTGTACCTGCTCAGTCTAGGCCATTATCAAAAGTTCATTAGTCATCAGTTAAGTCACAAACCCATGTATCATCGCATGTATGTGTACCACCAAATTTCAACCTTCACAGCTTGTTTTTGGCATCTATTGGTGGAACAATCAATATTTGCCCACAGGGTAACCTAGTTACAAATGTTGTAAACACCCCTTCATACTTTCCTTCATCTATGTATGAGGATTGTGAAGAGGTTGACCACCTTGTACAAGATGCTTGATTTGATTGAGTGTTTATATCTTGTGAACTTTTGCACTTGCATGGCATGTGGTTTATCTAGATAAACCCTAGACAGCTGGGGTTTGTAGTATACATGTGCATGCGACACTTTTGAACCGCCCACGCAGTGGGATACTACCGTGTATACTCTTCATACCTGTGTATATATGTATACTTGAGTATACCTGTGTATACATGTGCATACGTGTGTATGCCTGCGTATACTTGTGTATACCTGTGTTTACTTGTGCATACGTGTGTATACCTGCATATACTTGTGCGTACCTGTGTTTACTCACGTACACAAATGTAGATACCTATGTATATCTCTTTATACCTGTGTGTACTTGTGTATGCTTGGGTATACATGTTCATACGTGTGTATACCTACGTGTACTTGTGTGTACCTGTATTTACTCGTGTATACAAATGTATATACCTGTGTATACTTCCTTATACCTGTGTATACTTCCTTATACCTGTGTATACTTGTGCATACCTGTGTTTACGTGTGCATATGTCTGTATACCAACATTTCCTTGTGTATACCTGTGTTTACTCATGTTTACAAATGTAGATGCCGGTGTGTATCTCTTTAAACCAGTATACTTGTATACTTGTGTATACCTCTGTATACATCGGCACACGTGTGTATGCCCGCGTATGCTTGTGTATACCAGTGTTTACTCATGTATACAAATGAAGATACCCGTGTATCCCGGTTTACTTATGTATACCTGTATATACATGTTTATGCATGTGTATACCCACGTATACTTGTGTGTACTGGTGTTTACTCGTGTATACAAGTGTAGATACCCGTGTATACCTCCTTATACCTCTGTATACTTGTATATACCTGTGTATACATGTGCATACGTGTGTATACCTGCGTATACTGGGGTATACCTGTATTTACTCGAGAATACAAATGTTGATACCAGTGTATACTGGTTTATACCTGAGTATACATGTGTATACCTGTGTATACATATGTATACGTGTGTATAACCGCGTATACTTGTGCATGCCTGTGTTTAATCGTGTATACAAATGTAGATACCCATGCATACATCTTTATACTTGTGTATACTTGTTTGTGCCTGTGTATACATGTGCATATTGTGTATTCCCCGCATATACTTGTGTATGCCTGTGTTTACTCGAGTATACAAATGTAGATATCCGTGAATACTTCTTTATGCCTTTGCATACTTCTGTATACCTGTGTATACATGTGTGTACTTGTGTTTACTTGTGTAAACACGTGTATACTTGTGTATACCTGTGCATACATGTGTATAGACGTGTAAACGTATGTAAACTTGTGTATACTTGTGTATACCCATGTAATCTTGTTTATACTTGTGTATAGCTGGTTTATACCTGTATGAGCCTTTGTATACTTGTGCATACTTGTGTATTTCAGCGTATAATTGTGTATACACGTGTATTCTCGTATATACCCATGTATACTTCTGTTAACCTGTGTATACTTGTGCATATTTGTGTATACCCGGGTTTGCTGATGTAGGCACACCTGTGTATACTTGTCTATATTTGTGTATACCCTTGTTTATTGGTGTATGCATAACTGTGTATACTTGTGTATACACATGTATAATTGTGTATACCTGTGTAAAGCCGTGTTTAATGGTGAATTTTACCTGTGTATAGTTGTTTAACCGTGTATACTTTTTTATTCTCGTGTATACACCTGTATTCCTGTGTATGCTTGTGTATACCCGTGTATATACTTAATTAGTCATTTTTACTTGTGTATACTTGAGTAAACACGTGTACTTGTGTATACTGCCTTCTCTTTTATTCTTTCAGGAGATGGTAGTTCATGACTGGCCCATTTTTATGGCTCGCTGGCATCACCAGAAGGGCCATACACTCAGTGATGTGTATGTTATGAATTTGGAACACTAGCATCCAAAGTATCAGGATAACAGCTCATATCTGGGGATAAAAGTATGTTAACAGAGGATAGGTAATGTAGATACCCTTGTATATATCTTTATACCGGTTCATATAGCGTATACCTGTTTATACATTTGCATACGTGTGTAAACCCGCGTATATTTCAGAATACCTGCGATTACTCTGGTATATAAATGTATATACTGTATACCCGTGTATACTTGTGTATACGAGTGCATACGTGTGTATACCCGTGTACACTTGAGTATACTAGTGTATACAAATGCAAATACCCATTTATGCCTCTTTATACCTTTGTATACTTGTGTATGCCTTGTATACATGCGCACACGTGTGTATACCTGTTTTAACTTGTGTATACCTGTTTACTAGTGTATAAAACTGTAAATACCGTGTATGTTTTTGTATACCTGTGTATACATGTGCATACGTGTGCATACCCGCGTATATTTGTGTTTGCCTGTTTATTCGTGTATACAAAATGTAGATACACATGTGTACTCTTTTTATGTCTGTGTATACTTGTATATACCAGTGTATACATGAGTATACGCGTGTATATCCTTGTGTATTCTTGTGTGTTCATGTGGATGTGTGTTTATACTCGCGTATACTTGTGCATACCTGTTTAAACTTTATACACATGTAGATACCCGTGTAAGCCTGTCTGTACCTGCGTATACCTGTGTATACATGTAAATACGCACGTATACTTGTGTATACCTGTTTATGAGACTGTACCTGTTTATACACACTTACGCTTATGTATACCCGGTTTTACTCGTGTATAGTTGTGTATACCTATTTGTATATCTCTGTATACCTGTCTTTTCTTGTGTACACTTGTGTATAGCCGTGTATACCAGTAAATGCTTATTTACCTGTGTATGGTTGTGTCTACCACGGTATACTTGTGTATACACGTGTATGCTTTTGTATACAAATGTAGATACCCGAGAATACCTCTTTATACTTGTGTATACTTGTGTATACCTGTGTTTACTTGTGTATACAAATGTAAATACCCGTATATACCCTATTTATACCTATGTATACTTGTGCATACCTGTGTATACATTTCCACTCGAGCGTATACCCACGTATACTTTTGTATACCTGTGTTAACTCGTATATACAAATTTAGGTACCCGTGTATACCTCTTTATACTTGTGTATAATTGTTTGTGCTAGTGTATACATGTACATATTGTGTATACCTGCGTATACCCACGTATACTTTTGTATACCTGTGTTAACTCGTATATACAAATTTAGGTACCCGTGTATACCTCTTTATACTTGCGTATATCTTTTGTGCCTGTGTATACATGTACATATTGTGTATACCTGCGTATACTTGTGTATGCCTGTGTTAACTCGAGTATACAAATGTAGATATCCGTGAATTCTTCTTTATGCCTTTGCATACTTCTGTATACCTGTGTATACATGTGTGTACTTGTGTTTACTTGTGTAAACACGTGTATACTTGTGTATACCTGTGCATACATGTGTATAGACGTGTAAACGTATGTAAACTTGTGTATACTTGTGTATACCCGTGTAATCTTGTTTATACTTGTGTATAGCTGGTTTATACCTGTATGAGCCTTTGTATACTTGTGCATACTTGTGTATTTCAGCGTATAATTGTGTATACACGTGTATTCTCGTATATACCCATGTATACTTCTGTTAACCTGTGTATACTTGTGCATATTTGTGTATACCCGGGTTTGCTGATGTAGGCATACCTGTGTATACTTGTCTATATTTGTGTATACCCTTGTTTATTGGTGTATGCATAACTGTGTATACTTGTGTATACACATGTATAATTGTGTATACCTGTGTAAAGCCGTGTTTAATGGTGAATTTTACCTGTGTATAGTTGTTTACCCGTGTATACTTTTGTATTCTCGTGTATACACCTGTATTCCTGTGTATGCTTGTGTATACCCGTGTATATACTTAATTAGTCATTTTTACTTGTGTATACTTGAGTAAACACGTGTACTTGTGTATACTGCCTTCTCTTTTATTCTTTCAGGAGATGGTAGTTCATGACTGGCCCATTTTTATGGCTCGCTGGCATCACCAGAAGGGCCATACACTCAGTGATGTGTATGTTATGAATTTGGAACACTAGCATCCAAAGTATCAAGATAACAGCTCATATCTGGGGATAAAAGTATGTTAACAGAGGATAGGTAATGTAGATACGCTTGTATATATCTTTATACCGGTTCATATAGTGTATACCTGTTTATACATTTGCATACGTGTGTACCCGCGTATATTTCAAAATACCTGCGATTACTCTGGTATATAAATGTATATACTGTATACCTGTGTATACTTGTGTATACCTGTGTATACTTGTGTATACGAGTGCATACGTATGTATACCCGTGTATACTTGAGTATACTAGTGTATACAAATGCAAATACCCATTTATGCCTCTTTATACCTTTGTATACTTGTAATCCTTGTATACATGCGCACACGTGTGTATACCTGTTTTAACTTGTGTATACCTGTTTACTAGTGTATAAAACTGTAAATACCGTGTATGTTTTTGTATACCTGTGTATACATGTGCATACGTGTGTATACCCGCGTATATTTGTGTTTGCCTGTTTACTCGTGTATACAAAATGTAGATACACATGTGTACTCTTTTTATGTCTGTGTATACTTGTATATACCAGTGTATACATGAGTATACGCGTGTATATCCTTGTGTATTCTTGTATGTTCATGTGGATGTGTTCATACTCGCGTATACTTGTGCATACCTGTTTAAACTTTTATACACATGTAGTTACCCGTGTAAGCCTGTCTGTACCTGTGTATACCTGTGTATACATGTAAATACGCACGTATACTTGTGTATACCTGTTTATGACACTGTACCTGTTTATACACACTTACGCTTATGTATACCCCGTTTTACTCGTGTATAGTTGTGTATACCTATTTGTATACCTCTGTATACCGGTCTATTCTTGTCTACACTTGTGTATAGCCGTATATACCAGTAAATTCTTATTTACGTGTGTATGGTTGTGTCTACCACGGTATACTTGTGTATATACGTGTATGCTTTTGTATACAAATGTAGATACCAGAGTATACCTCTCTGTACTTGTGTATACTTGTGTATACCTGTGTTTACTTGTGTATACAAATGTAGATACCCGTATATACCCTATTTATACCTGTGTGTACTTGTGCATACCTGTGTATACATCCGCACTCGAGCGTATACCCACGTATACTTGTGTATACCTGTATTATCTCGTGTATACAAATTTAGGTACCCGTGTGTACCTCTTTATACTTGCGTATACTTGTTTGTGCCTTTGTATACATGTGCATATTGTGTATACCTGCGTATACTTGTGGATGCCTGTTTACTCGAGTATACAAGTGTAGATATCCATGAATACCTCTTTATGCCTTTGTAAACTTCCGTATACCGGTGTATACATGTGTGTACTTGTGTTTACATGTATAAACACGTGTAAACACGTGTATACTTGTGTATACTCGTGTATACCTGTGCATACATGTGTATAGACGTGTAAACTTGTGTAAACTTGTGTATACTTGTGTATACCCGTGTAACGTTGTGTATACTTGTGTGTACCTGGTTTAAACCTGTATGACCCTTTGTATACCTGTGCATGTGTATTTCAGCATATAATTGTGTATACTCGTGTATGCTCGTATATACACATGTATACTTCTTTTAACCTGTGTATACTTGTGCACATTTGTGTATACCCGTATTTGCTGATGTAGGCATACCTGTGTATACTTGTCTATATTTGTGTATACCCTTGTTTATTGGTGTATGCATAACTGTGCATACTTGTGTATACACATGTATAATTGTGTATACTTGTGTAAAGCCCGGTTTAATGGTGAATTTTATCTGTGTATAGTTGTTTACCCGTGTATACTTTTGTATTCCCGTGTATACACCTGTATTCCTGTGTATGCTTGTGTATACCCGTGTATATACTTAATTAGTCATTTTTACTTGTGTATACTTGAGTAAACACGTGTACTTGTGTATACTGCCTTCTCTTTTATTCTTTCAGGAGATGGTAGTTCATGACTGGCCCATTTTTATGGCTCGCTGGCATCACCAGAAGGGCCATACACTCAGTGATGTGTATGTTATGAATTTGGAACACTAGCATCCAAAGTATCAGGATAACAGCTCATATCTGGGGATAAAAGTATGTTAACAGAGGAAAGGTAATGTAGATACCCTTGTATATATCTTTATACCGGTTCATATAGTGTATACCTGTTTATACATTTGCATACGTGTGTAAACCCGTGTATATTTCAGAATACCTGCGATTACTCTGGTATATAAATGTATATACTGTATACCTGTGTATACTTGTGTATACGAGTGCATACGTGTGTATACCCGTGTAAACTTGAGTATACTAGTGTATGCAAATGCAAATACCCTTTTATGCCTCTTTATACCTTTGTATACTTGTGTATGCCTTGTATACATGCGCACACGTGTATATACCTGTTTTTACATGTGTATACGTGTTTACTAGTGTATAAAACTGTAAATACCGCGTATGTTTTGTATACCAGTGTATACATGTGCATTCGTGTGCATACCCGCGTATACCTGTGTTTTCCAGTATACTCGTGTAAACGAAATGTAGATACACATGTGTACTCTTTTTATGTCTGTGTATACTTGTATATACCAGTGTATACATGAGTATACGCGTGTATATCCTTGTGTATTCTTGTGTGTTCATGTGGATGTGTTCATACTCGCGTATACTTGTGCATACCTGTTTAAACTTTTATACACATGTAATTACCCGTGTAAGCCTGTCTGTACCTGTGTATACCTGTGTATACATGTAAATACGCACGTATACTTGTGTATACCTGTTTATGAGACTGCCTGTTTATACACACGCTTATGTATACCCCGTTTTACTCGTGTATAGTTGCGTATACCTATTTGTATACCTCTGTATACCGGTCTATTCTTGTCTACACTTGTGTATAGCCGTGTATACCAGTAAATGCTTATTTACCTGTGTATGGTTGTGTCTACCACGGTATACTTGTGTATACAAGTGTATGCTTTTGTATACAAATGTAGATACCCGAGTATACCTCTTTATACTTGTGTATACTTGTGTATACCTGTGTTTACTTGTGTATACAAATGTAGATACCCGTATATACCCTATTTATACCTGTGTGTACTTGTGCATACCTGTGTATACATCCGCACTCGAGCGTATACCCACGTATACTTGTGTATACCTGTATTAACTCGTGTATACAATTTTAGGTACTCGTGTGTACCTCTTTATACTTGCGTATACATGTTTGTGCCTGTGTATACATGTGCATATTGTGTATACCTGCGTATACTTGTGGATGCCTGTTTACTCGAGTATACAAGTGTAGGTATCCATGAATACCTCTTTATGCCTTTGTATACTTCCGTATACCTGTGTATACATGTGTGTACATGTGTTTACATGTGTAAACACGTGTAAACACGTGTATACTTATGTATACTTGTGTATACCTGTGCATACATGTGTATAGACGTGTAAACTTGTGTAAACTTGTGTATACTTGTGTATACCCGTGTAATCTTGTGTATACTTGTGTGTACCTGGTTTAAACCTGTATGAGCCTTTGTATACCTGTGTATACTTGTGTATTTCAGCATATAATTGTGTATACTCGTGTATGCTCGTATATACCCATGTATACTTCTTTTAACCTGTGTATACTTGTGTATATTTGTGTATAACCGTGTTTATTGGTGTATTCATAACTGTGTATACATGTGTATACACATGTATAATTGTGTATACTTGTGTTAAACCGTTTTTAATGGTGAATTTTACCTGTGTATAGTTGTTTACCCGTGTATACTTTTGTATTCCCGTGTATACATCTGTATTCCAGTGTATGCTTGAGTATACCCGTGTATATACTTAATTAGTCATTTTTACTTGTGTATACTTGAGTAAACACGTGTACTTGTGTATACTGCCTTCTCTTTTATTCTTTCAGGAGATGGTAGTTCATGACTGGCCCAATTTTATGGCTAGCTCGCATCACCAGAACGGCCATACACTCAGTGATGTGTATGTTATGAATTTGGAACACTAGCATCCAAAGTATCAGGATAACAGCTCATATCAGGGGATAAAAGTATGTTAACAGAGGAAAGGTAATGTAGATACCCTTGTATATATCTTTATACCGGTTCATATAGTGTATACCTGTTTATACATTTGCATACGTGTGTAAACCCGTGTATATTTCAGAATACCTGCGATTACTCTGGTATATAAATATATATACTGTATACCTGTGTATACTTGTGTATACGAGTGCATACGTGTGTATACCCGTGTATACTTGAGTATACTAGTGTATACAAATGTAATTACCCATTTATGCCTCTTTATACCTTTGTATACTTGTGTATGCCTTGTATACATGCGCACACGTGTGTATACCTGTTTTTACTTGTGTATACGTGTTTACTAGTGTATAAAACTGTAAATACCGCGTATGTTTTTGTATACCTGTGTATACATATGCATTCGTGTGCATACCCGCGTATACCTGTTTTCCAGTTTACTCGTGTATACGAAATGTAGATACACATGTGTACTCTTTTTATGTCTGTGTATACTTGTATATACCAGTGTATACATGAGTATACGCGCGTATATCCTTGTGTATTCTTGTGTGTTCATGTGGATGTGTTCATACTCGCGTATACTTGTGCATACCTGTTTAAACTTTTATACACATGTAATCACCCATGTAAGCCTGTCTGTACCTGTGTATACCTGTGTATACATGTAAATACGCTCGTATACTTGTGTATACCTGTTTATGAGACTACCTGTTTATACACACGCTTATGTATACCCCGTTTTACTCGTGTATAGTTGTGTATACCTATTTGTATACCTCTGTATACCTGTCTATTCTTGTCTACACTTGTGTATAGCCGTTTTACTCGTGTATAGTTGCGTATACCTATTTGTATACCTCTGTATAGCGGTCTATTTTTGTCTACACTTGTGTATAGTCTACCACGGTATACTTGTGTATACACGTGTATGCTTTTGTATACAAATGTAGATACCCGAGTATACCTCTTTATACTTGTGTATACTTGTGTATACCTGTGTTTACTTGTGTATACAAATGTAGATACCCGTATATACCCTATTTATACCTGTGTGTATTTGTGCATACCTGTGTATACATCCGCACTCGAGCGTATACCCACGTATACTTGTGTATACCTGTATTAACTCGTGTATACAATTTTTGGTACCCGTGTGTACCTCTTTATACTTGCGTATACTTGTTTGTGCCTGTGTATACATGTGCATATTGTGTATACCTGCGTATACTTGTGGATGCCTGTTTACTCGAGTATACAAATGTAGATATCCATGAATACCTCTTTATGCCTTTGTATACTTTCGTATACCTGTGTATACATGTGTGTACATGTGTTTACATGTGTAAACACGTGTAAACACGTGAATACTTGTGTATACTTGTGTATACCTGTGCATACATGTGTATAGACGTGTAAACTTGTGTAAACTTGTGTATACTTGTGTATACCCCAGTAATCTTGTGTATACTTGTGTGCACCTGGTTTAAACCTGTATGAGCCTTTGTATACCTGTGTATACTTGTGTATTTCAGCATATATTTGTGAATACTCGTGTATGCTCGTATATACCCATGTATACTTCTTTTAACCTGTGTATACTTGTGTATATTTGTGTATAACCGTGTTTATTGGTGCATGCATAACTGTGTATACATGTGTATAAACATGTATAATTGTGTATACTTGTGTTAAACCGTGTTTAATGGTGAATTTTACCTGTGTATAGTTGTTTACCCGTGTATACTTTTGTATTCCCGTGTATACATCTGTATTCCAGTGTATGCTTGTGTTACCCGTGTATATACTTAATTAGTTGTTTTTACTTGTGTATGCTTGAATAAAAACGTGTACTTGTTACTGCCTTCTCTTTTATTCTTTCAGGAGATGGTAGTTAATGACTGGTCCATTTTTATGACTCGCTGGCATTACCAGCAGGGCCATACTCAGTGATGAGTATCATGAATTTGGAACACTAGCATCCAAAGTATCAGGATAACAGCTCATATCTGGGGATAAAAGTATGTTAACAAAGGATATGTAATGTAGATACCCTTGTATATATCTTTATACCGGTTCATATAGTGTATACCTGTTTATACATTTGCGTACGTGTGTAAACACACGTATACTTCGGAATACCTGTGATTACTCATGTATATAAATGTATATACTGTATACCTGTGTATACTTGTGTATGCGAGATCATACGTGTGTATACCCTTTTATACTTGAGTATACTTGTAAATACTAGTGTATACAAATGTATATATCCATTTATGCCTCTTTATACCTTTGTATACTTGTGTGTTTGTATATGCGCACACGCGTATACCTGTTTTTACTTGTGTATACCTCTGTTTACTAATGTATAAAACTCTAAATACCGTTTGTTTTTTTATACCTGTGTATACATGTGCAAACGGGTGCATACGCGCGTATACTTGTTTATGACTGTTTACTCGTTTAAACAAAATGTAGATACCCATGTGAACCCTTTTTATGCCTGTGTATACTTGTATATACCAGTGTATACATGTGTATACGCCTGTATATCCTTGTATATTCTTGTGGGTTCATGTGGATGTGTTTATACCTGCGTATACTAGTGCATACCTGTTTAAACGTTTATACACATGTAGATACGCGCGTAAGCCGGTGTGTACCAGCGTATACCTGTGTACACGTGCAAATACGTACGTATACTTGTGTATACCTATTTGAGACTGTATATATACTTGTGTATACCTGTTTATACACACGCTTGCGTATTCTTGGTTTTACTCGTGTATAGTTGTTTATGCCTATTTGTAAACTTCTGTATACCTGTCCATTCTTGTGTATACTTGTGTATAGCCGTGTATACCAGTGAATACTTATTTACTTGTGGTATTGTACTGTCTACCATGGTATGCTTGTGTATACACGCGTGTATACTTTTGTATAGTCGTGTATACTTGTGTATGCCTGTATAAACTTATATATATTTGTGTGTACTGCCTTTTCTTTTTCCTTTCAGGCGGTGGTTGTTAATGAATGACATTGTTGGCCCATTTTTATGGCTCGCTGGCATCACAACAAGAGCCATAAGCTCAGTGATGTCTGTGTGTCATGAATTTGGAACACTAGCGTCCAAAAGTGTTCAGATTACAGCTCCACTGTATGCAGTTAACTAAGAATAAAAGAACAAACAAAGGGTAAGTGATGTACAAAAGATTAAGCGACTAATTAAATCTTTATAATTTTGTATACCCACGAAATTTGTATATAAAAATAAAATGAAAAGAAAAGATTAAAAAAAGGAAAAACCAAAAATGAAGAAAAAGGAAAGAAAAGGAGGAAAAAGAAAAAGTAAAAAGAAAAAGAAAAACAAAAAGAAAAAAAAAAGAAAAATAAAAATTATAAAAATTAAAAAGAAAAACGGAAAGAAAAAGGAAAAAAAAAGAAAAAATAAAGAAAAAAGATAAAGTTAGTAAAAGGAGAGATAAATGTTAAAGAAAAGAAAAAGAAATAGAAGAGAAAAGAGAAAAATAAAAGGAAAGAAGAATAAAAAAGAAAAAAAGAAAAATTAACCCTTCACACCCAAAACGAAAAAAAAAAAAAAATTAAATTGGTGAAAAAAAAAGAAAAATTGCACCTTTTGGGATTCGAACCTGGGAATGTCTATTCAATAGCCTTGAACTTACCATTCACACCATAGGCCTTGTACGGATGTCGTGACCAGAAATGGCTTATAAACCAAAATTGATTTTCAGATGTATTTATAAGGTATTGGGAATAATGATTTAAATGAAAGTAAAAGAAAGAAAAAGAGAAAAAGGCTGAAAAAATAAATAGAAAAAGTAATGTAGAAATAAAAAAAAATTAAATCGGCGGAAAAAAAAAGAAAATGTGTACCTTTTGGGATTCGAACCTGGGAATGTATATTCAATAGCCTAGTACTTACCATACACACCATAGGCCTTGTAAGGATGTGGTGGCCAGAAATGGCTTATAAACCAAAGTAGATTTTCAGATGCATTTATAAGGTATTGGGAATAATGATTTAAATGAAAGTAAAAGAAAGAAAAAGAGAAAAAGGCTGAAAAAATAAATAGAAAAAGTAATGTAGAAATAAAAAAAAATTAAATCGGCGGAAAAAAAAAGAAAATGTGTACCTTTTGGGATTCGAACCTGGGAATGTATATTCAATAGCCTAGTACTTACCATACACACCATAGGCCTTGTAAGGATGTGGTGGCCAGAAATGGCTTATAAACCAAAGTAGATTTTCAGATGCATTTATAAGGTATTGGGAATAAAGATTTAAATAAAAGAAAAAGAAAGAAAAAGTGAAAAAGGCTAAAAAAATTAAAAAAAAGTAATGAAGAAATAAAAAAAAATTAAAACGGCGGAAAAAAAAAGAAAAGGTGTACCTTTTTGGATTCGAACCAGGGAATGTCTATTCAATAGCCTAGAACTTACCATACACACCATAGGCCTTGTAAGGATGTGGTGGCCAGAAATGGCTTATAAACCAAAAAAGATTTTCTGATGCATTTATAAGGTATTGGGAGTAAAGATTTAATTTAAAAAAAAAGAAAGAAAAAAGAAAAAAGGCTAAAAAATAAAAAGGAAAAATTAAATAAAAAAAAAAAGAAAAAAAAAAAAGAAAAAAAAAATAAAAAATGTAAAAAATAAGTAAAAAAAAATAATGGAAGAGATAAAAAAACAAACTAAAATTTAAGAAAACCAAAAAAAAAAAAAAACCAAATGTCTTTGATACCTCTGTCGCGACTGTACGAGTCAGAAAGCTGGGTACCAAAAATTTTTAAGCCACAAAATTTGATTTCTGGAGGTTGCAGAGGTGAAAGGGAGGTGTCAACGGTACGTACGCGGTACCCTGGAAGGTATGAGACATTTTCGTTTTTTGTTCTTAAATGTTTTTCTTTGATATCTCGATTTCCGGATGTCGCACAGGTTAAAGTGAGATGTCAACGTTACCAACGCGATTTCCTCAACAGTATGCGATCATTTTCTTTTTTCGATAAAAAACTTTTTTTCTTTGTTATCTAGATTTGTGGGGGTGGTACTGGTGAATGGGAGAGTCAGCAGTACCAACGCGGTGCCCTGAGCAGTATTCGAGCATTTTCGTTTTTCGGTCCAATAAATTTTCTTCAATATCTCAGTTTCTGGAGGTCATACAAGTGGAGAAAAGGTGTCAACGGTATCGACGTTATCCTTTGAATAGTATGCGAGCATTTTTCTTTTCGGATCCAAATTTTTTTTTTATAATTTGCACAAGTGAAAGTGAGGTGTCAGCGGTTCCAACGCCGTTCCCAAAGCTTTATGCGAGCATTTTCGTCTTTCTGTCCAAAATAATTTTTTTGATATCTCAATTTCTGGAGGTTGCATATGCTAAAAGTTGGTGTAAACGATACCAACGCGAAACCATGAACAGTATGTGAGCATTTTCGTTTTTCTGTCCAAATTTTATTTTCTTGATATCTTGCACAGGTGAAAGGGAGGTGTCAGCGGTACCAACGCCGTTCCCCTAGCAGTGTGGGAGCATTTTCGTCTTTCTGTCCAAAAAAATTTTCTTCGATATCTCGATTTCTGGAGGTTGCACATGCGAAAAGTAGGTGTAAACGATACCAACGCGGTACCATGAACAGTATTCGAGCATTTTCGTTTTACGGTCAAATTTTTTTTCTCGATATATCGCACAAGTGAAAGGGAGATGTCAGCGGTAACAACGCTGTTATCTGAGCAGTGTGCGAACATTTTCATTTTTCGGTCCAAAAAAATTTGCTTCCATATCTTGATTTTTGGAGGTCGCACAGGTGAAAGGGAGGGGTGATCGGTAAAAACGCGGTTTCCTGAGCAGTATGTAAGCATTTTTGTTTTTTGGTCCAAAATATATTTCTTCCAAAAATTGCATAGTTGAAAGGAGGTTTTAGCCATACTAACACGGTGCCCTAAACAGTATGCGAGAATTTTCGTTTTTCAGTTCAAAAATTTTTTCTTCGATATCTCGAACAGGTAAATGGGAGGTGTCAGCTGTTCCCACGCCGTTCCCATAGCAGTATGCGAGTAATTTCGCTCGAATTTTTTTTTTTTTGATATCTCGCACAGGCGAAAGAGAAGTGTTTGACTACCAACGCGGTACCCTGAGTAGTATGCGAGCATTTTTGTTTTTCCATCCAATAAATTTTTAATCGATATCTCGATTTCTGAAGTTTGCGCCGGAGAAAGGGAGGTGTCAACGGTGCCACCGTTTTGCCCTGAACAGTGTGGGAGAATTCTGGTTTTCCGGTCAAAATTGTTTTTTTTATATCTCACACATGTGAAAAGGAGGTGTCAGCTGTACCAACGCCGTTCTCTGAGCAGTGTGAGCATTTTCATTTTTCGGTCCAAAAAAATTTCCTTTCATATCCCGATTTCTGGAAGTCGCAAAGGTAAAAGGGTAGTGTCAGAAGTACCAACGCAGAACCCTGAGTAGGTGCAAGCCTTTTCGTTTTTCGGTCCAAATTTTTTTTCTTTGATACCTCGCACAGGTGAAAGGGAGATGTCAGCGCTATCAACGCGGTACCCTACGCAGTATACAAGAATTTTTGCCTTTCGGTCCCAAAAAATTTTCTTTGATATCTCGATTTCTGGAGGTTACCCAGGTGAAAGGTAGGTATCAGCCGTGCCAACGAGTTGCTCTTAACAGTGTGCGAGCATTTTCGTTTTTAAGTCCAAATTTTTTTTGTTTGATATCTCGCACAGGTAAAAGGGAGGTGTCAGTGGTACAAACGCGGTATTCTGAGCAGTGTAACGCGCATTTACTTTTTTCAATTAAAAATTTATTTTTGATATCTTGAGTTCTGGAAGTCGTAAGGTGAAAGGGAGGTTATAGCGGTTCTAACGCCGTTCCTGAGCAGTATTCGAGCTTTTATATTTTTCGGTCCAAAAAATTTTTTTTCAACATCCGATTTCTGGAGGTCGCAAGGTGAAAGGGAGGGGTTAGCTGTCCAAACGCCGTTCCCTGAGCAGTATGCGAACTTTTTCGTTTTTCGGTGCAAAAGATTTTCTTCAATATCTCAATTTCTGGAGGTCACACAGGTGAAAGGGAGGTGTCAGTGGTGCCATCGTAGTGCCCTGAACAGTATGCGAGCATTTTCCTAATTAGGTCCAAAACTTTTTTCTTCGATATCTCTACAGATGATAGGGAGGTGTCAGCGGTACCAACGCCGTTCTCTGAGCAGTATGCGAGCATTTTCGTTTAACGGTCCAAAATAATTATCTTCGATATCTCAATTTCAGTTGTTCGCATAGGCTAAAGGGATGTGTCAATGGTGCAAACGCGGTACCCTGAACAGTATGCGAGCATTTTCGTTTTTCGGTTCAAAATTTTTTCTTCGATATCTCGAATTGTAAAAGTCGCACAGGCGAAAGGGAGGTGTCAATGATGCAAACGCGGTACCCTGAACAGTATGCGAGCATTTTCGTTTTTCGGTTCAAAATTTTTTCTTCGATATCTAGAATTGTGAAGGTCGCACAGGCGAAAGGGAGGTGTCAATGGTGCAAACGCGGTACCCTGAACAGTATGCGAGAATTTTCGTTTTTCGGTTCAAAATTTTTTCTTCGATATCTCGAATTGTGAAGGTCGCACAGGCAAAAGGGAGGTGTCAATGGTGCAAACGCCGTACCCTGAACAGTATGCGAGCATTTTCGTTTTTCGGTTCAAAATTTTTTCTTCGATATCTCGAATTGTGAAAGTCGCACAGGCGAAAGGGAGGTGTCAATGGTGCAAACGCGCTACCCTGAACAGTATGCGAGCATTTTCGTTTTTCGGTTCAAAATTTTTTCTTCGATATCTCGAATTGTGAAGGTCCCACAGGCAAAAGGGAGGTGTCAATGGTGCAAACGCCGTACCCTGAACAGTATGCGAGCATTTTCGTTTTTCGGTTCAAAATTTTTTCTTCGATATCTCGAATTGTGAAAGTCGCACAGGCGAAAGGGAGGTGTCAATGGTGCAAACGCGCTACCCTGAACAGTATGCGAGCATTTTTCGTTTTTCGGTTCAAAATTTTTTCTTCGATATCTCGAATTGTGAAGGTCGCACAGGCGAAAGAAAGGTGTCAATGGTGCAAACGCGGTACCCTGAAGAGTATGCGAGCATTTTCGTTTTTCGGATAAAAATTTTTTCTTCGATATCTTGAATTGTGAAGGTCGCACAGGCAAAAGGGAGGTGTCAATGGTGCAAACGCCGTACCCTGAACAGTATGCGAGCATTTTCGTTTTTCGGTTCAAAATTTTTTCTTCGATATCTCGAATTGTGAAAGTCGCACAGGCGAAAGGGAGGTGTCAATGGTGCAAACGCGCTACCCTGAACAGTATGTGAGCATTTTTCGTTTTTCGGTTCAAAATTTTTTCTTCGATATCTCGAATTGTGAAGGTCGCACAGGCGAAAGGGAGGTGTCAATGGTGCAAACGCGGTACCCTGAAGAGTATGCGAGCATTTTCGTTTTTCGGATCAAAATTTTTACTTCGATATCTCGAATTGTGAAGGTCGCACAGGCGAAAGAGAGGTGTCAATGGTGCAAACGCGGTACCCTGAACAGTATGCGAGCATTTTCGTTTTTCGGTTCAAAATTTTTTCTTTGATATCTCGAATTGTGAAGGTCGCACAGGCGAAAGGTAGGTGTCAATGGTTCAAACGCGGTGCTCTGAACAGTATGCGAGAATTTTAGTTTTTTGGTTCAAAAATTATTTCTTCGATATCTCGATTTGTAAATTTCGCACAGGCAAAAAAAAGGTGTCAACGGTGTAAACGTGGTGTCCTAAAATATATGCGAGCATTTTCGTTTTTTGGTTCTAAATCATTTTCTTCGATATCTCAATTTCTGGAGGTGGCACAGGCGAAAGGGAGGTATCAAATGTGCCAACACCATACCATGAGATGTGTGCGAACATTTTCGGTTTTCGGTCTAAAACTTTTTTCTTTGATTTCTCGCACTGGTGAAAGAAGGTGTCAGCGGTACCAACGCGGTGCCATGAGCAGTTTTCGAGCATTTATGTTTTTCAATACAAAATTTTTTCTTCGATATCTCGCACATGTAAAAGTGAGGAGTCAGCGGAGTCAACGTGGTGGCTAAGCAGTGTGCGAGCATTTTGGTTTTTCAATCAAATAAATTGTTCTTCAAAATCTTGACTTCTTAAGTTCGCACAGGTAACGTGGAACCCTGAACAGTATGCAAGCATTTTCGTTTTTCGGTCTAAATTTTTTTTTTCAATTACTCGCACAGGTGAAAGGAAGGTGTCATCAGTATCAACGTCATTCCTGAGCAGTGAGCGAGCATTATTGTTTTTCGGTCCAAAACATTTTCTTCAATATCACGATTTCTGGAGATCGCACTTGTGAAAGGGACGTGTCAGCGGTGCCAACCTAGTGCCTTGAACAGTGTGCGAGTATTTTAGTTATTCAGTCCAAAATTTATTTAATTCGATATCTCATACAGGTGAAAGTGAGGTGTCAGCTGTAACTAAGCGGTGCTCTGAGCAGTATGCGAGCATTTTTGTTTTTCAAAACAAGAACTTTTTCTTCAATATCTCGATTTCAGGAGGTCGCACAGATGAAAAAAAGGTGTCAACGGTGCCAACGTAGTTTTCAAAACAGTGTACGAGCATTTTTGTTTTTTGATCTAAAAAATTTTCTTCGATATCTCGATTTATGATATTCGTAACTGCAAAAGGGAGGTGTCAACGGTTCCAACGCCGTACTCTGAACAGTATGCAAGCATTTTCGTTTTTCGGTCTAAACATTTTTTTTTCGAAATCTCGCACAGGTTAAAGGGAGGTCTTAGCGGTACGAACGCGGTGCCCAGTGCAGTTTGCGAGCATTTTCGTTTTTTGCTATAAAAAATTTTTCTTTGATATCTCGATTTCTGGAGGTCGCACAGGTGAAAGGGAGGTATCAGCGGTGCCAAAGCAGTGTCCTGAACAGTATACGAACTTTTTTGTTTTTCGGTCCAAAACTTTTTTCTTCAATATCTTGTACAGGGAAGTGAGGCATCAGCGGTACCAACGCCGTTCCATGAGTAGTATGCGAGTATTTTTGTTTTTCGCTCTAATAAATTTTTCTTCAATATCTCAATGTTTGAAGGTCACACAGGTGAAAAAGAAGTGTTAAAGATACCAACTTGGAGCCCTGAACAGTATAAGAGCATTTTCGTTTTCTTTCAAAAACTTTTTTCTTTGAGATCTCGAAAAAGTGAAAGGGAAGTGTTAACGATACTAACGCAGTGCCCTAAATAGTAAGTGAACATTTTTGTTTTGCGGTCCTTACAATTTTCTTCGATAACTCGATTTCTAGAGGTCGCACTGGTGAACAAGAGGTGTCAATGATCCCAACGCGTTGCCCTGAATACTACGCAATTTTCGTTTGTCAGTCCACAAAAAGTTGTTTCGATATCTAAATTTCTGGAGGTCTCACAGGTGAAAGGGAGGTGTCAGCGTTGCCAACGCGGTACCCTGAACATTATGCGAGTATTTTAGTTTTTCAGTTCAAATTTTTTTCTTCGATATCTCGCACAGGTGAAAGTGAGGTGTCAGCTATACCAACGCGGTGGTTTGAGCAGTATGCGAGCATTTTTGTTTTTCAATAATAGTAATTTTTCGATATCTCGATTTCAGAATGTCGCACAGGTGAAAGAAAGGTGTCAACGGTGCTAATGTGGTTTCTTGAACAGTGTACGAGCATTTTCGTTTTTTGGTCCAATAAAATTTTCTTTGATATCTCTATTTCTGATTGACGTACATGCAAAAGGGAGGTGTTAATGGTGCCAACGCGGTACTCTGAACAGTATGCAAGCATTTTGGTTTTTCGGTCCAAACATTTTTTTTCGAAATCTCGCAGAGGTGAAAGTGAGGTGTCAGCGGTACCAACGCGGTGCTTTGAGCATATGCGAGCATTTTCCTTTTTTGGTCTAAAACTTTTTTCGATTTCTTGCATTAGGTGAAAGGGTAGAGTCAGCGGTAAAAACGCGGTGCCCTGAGCAGTATGCGAGCATTTTCGTTTTTTGGTCCAAAAAAAATTCTTCAATCTCTCGATTTCTGGAAGTCGCACAGGTTAAAGAGAGACGTCATCTGTGCCAAGCTGTGTCCTGAACAGTATACGAGTATTTTCGTTTTTCGGTCCAAAACTTTTTTCTTCGATATCTCGTACAGTGAAAAGGAAGCTGTCAGCGGTACCAATGCCGTTCTATGAGCATTATGCGAGCATTTTCGTTTTTCGTTCAAATACATTTTTCTGCAATATCTCAATTTCTGGAAGTCGCACAGTTGAAAGGGAGGTGTTAAAGGTCCCAAAGTTGAGCCCTGAACAGTATGAGCATTTTCGTTTTTGGTCGAAAACTTTTTTCTTTGACATTTCGAACCGTTCTATGAGCTGTATGCGAGCATTTTTGTTTTTCGTTCTAATAAATTTTTCTGCAATATCAATTTCTAGAAGTCGCACAGTTGAAAGGGAGGTGTTAAAGGTCCCAACGTTGAGCCCTGAACAGTATGAGCATTTTCGTTTTTGGTCGAAAACTTTTTTCTTTGACATTTCGAACCATTCTATGAGCAGTATGCGAGCATTTTAGTTTTTCGTTCTAATAAATTTTTCTTTAATATCTCGATTTCAGGAGTTTGCACAGGTGGAAGTGAGGTGTTAACGGTATCAACGTATTGCCTGAACAGTTATCGAGCATTTTAGTTTTTCGGTCGAAAATAATTTTCTCAGATATCTCGAATTATGAAGTTTATACAGGTAAAAAAGAGGTGTCAACGGTAGCAAAGCTGTGCCCTGAAATGTATGCGACCATTTTATTTTCCGGACTAAAATATTTTTCATGGATATCTCGATTTCCTGATGTTGTACAAGGTAAAAGGAGATGTCAACGGTACTAACGCTGTACCCTGAACAGTATACAAACATTTCCGTTTTTCGTTCCAAAAATTTTTTCTTGGAAATATTGATTTTCTGAAGTCGTACAGGTGAAAGGGAGGTGTCATCAGTACCAACGCAGTGCTCTGAAGAGTATGATACCACTTTCGATTTTCGGTCCAAAAAATTTTCTTCAAAATCTCGATTCCTGAGGTTTGTACAGGTGAAAGGGAGGTGTCTACGATACTAACGCAGTGCAATGAATAGGATACGTGCATTTTCGTTTTTCGAACCGAAACATTTTCCTTCAATATCTCGTTTTCTGGTGATCGCACTGATGAAAGGAAAGTGTCAACGGTACCAACGCGATGCCCTGAACTGTAAGCGAGCATTTTTGTTTTTCGGTCAGAAATTTTTTTCTTTGATATCAATTTCTGGGGGTCGCAAAGGTGAAAGGTAGGTGTCAACGGTACCAACGATTTACTCTGAAAAGTATGCGAGCATTTTTCCAGTCTAAAAAATTTACTCAGATATATTATTTCTGTAGTTTGCAAAGGTGAAAAGGAGATATCAACGGTACCAACGCGTTTTCGTTTTTTGGTGCAAAAAATTTTCTTCAATATCAATTTCTGAAGTTCGCACTGGGGAAAGAAAGGTGTCAACGGTACTAACGCGGTGCCATAAACAGTATTGCGATACTTTCGTTTTTTAATTCAATAAATTTTTCTTCAATATCTTGATTATAGGATGTTGTACGGGTGAAAAGGAGGATCAACGGTACCAACACGGTGCCCAGAACAGTATGCGACCATTATCGTTTTTCGGTCCGAAAATTTTTTCTTTGATATCTCGATTTGTAGATATCGCATAGATGAAAGGGAGATGTCAACAGTACCAACGAGGTACCATGAACAGTTTGCGACCATTTTTCGGTCAAAAACATTTTTCTTCGATATCTCGATTACTGGAGGTCGCACAAGTGAAAGGGAGGTGTAAACGGTACAACGTGGTGCCCTGAACAGTATGTGAGCATTTTCGTTTTTTGGATCTACAAAATTTTTCTTTGATATCTCAATTTCTTGAGGTCGCACAGGTGAAAGGGAGGTGTCAACGGTACCAACGCGGTGGCCTGAACAGTATGCGAATATTTTCGTTTTCGGTCTAAAAACTTTTTTTCAATATCTATATTTCTGGAGGTCGCCCTGGTGAGGTGTCAACGGTACAACGCAGTACCCTGAATAGAAAGCGAGCATTTTCGTTTTTTGGGTCCACAATTTTCTTCGATATCACGATTTTCGGAGGTTGTATAAGTGAAAAGGAGGTGTCATCAGTAACAACGAGTTACACTAAACATTACGCAAATATTTTCGATTTACGGTCCATAAAATTACTTCAATATCTCAATTTCTGGAGGTCGCACATGTGAAAGGGATGTGTCAACGGTAAATACGCGGTGCCATAAACAGTATTGCGACCATTTTGGTTTTTTGCTCCAATAAATTTTTCATTAATATCTTCATTTTTGGAAGTTGTACAGGTGAAAGGGAGGTGTCAACGGTTCATCGCGGTGGCCTGAACAGTATGCAAACATTTTCGTTTTTCTGTCCAAAAACTTTTTCTTTAATATCAATGTTTCTGAAGATTGCACATATGAAGGGAGGTGTCAACGGTACCAACGCGGAGCCCTGAATAGTATGCGAACATTTTCGTTTTGCTGTCCAAAAACTTTTTCAATATCTATATATCTGAAGTTCGCACACTTGAAAGGGAGCTGTCTACGGTACCAAAGCTGTGGCCTGAACAGTAAGCGAGCATTTTCATTTCTTGGATCCACAAAATTTTTCTTTGATATCTCGATTTCTGGAGGTCACACAGGTGAAAGGGAGGTATCAACGGTACCAACGCGGTGGTCTGAACAGTATGCAAACCTTTTCGTTTTTCGGTTCAAAAACTTTTTTTTCAATATCTATATTTCTGGAGGTAGCACAGGTGAGAGGTGTCAACGGTACAACGCGGTGCCTGAACAGAAGGCGAGCATTTTCGTTTTTTGTGTCCACAAAATTTTTCTTCGATATCTCGATTTTCGGAGGTTATAAAGGTTAAAAGGAGGTGTCAACGGTAACAACGAGTTACACTGAACATTACGCAAGTATTTTCGATTTTCGATCCAAAAAATTTATCTTCAATATCTCGATTTCTGGAGGTCGCACAGGTGAAAGGGATGTCAACGGTAAATATGCGGTGTCATTAACAGTTTTGCGACCATATTTGTTTTTCTCTCCAATAAATTTTTCTTTGATATCATTATTTCTGGAGGTTGTACAGGTGAAAGGGAGGTGTCAATCGTACCAACGCAATGGCCTGAACAATATGCGAAAATTTTTGTTTTTCTGTCCAAAAACTTTTTCTTCAATATCTATATTTCTGAAGTTCGTAAACATGAAAGGGAAGTGTCAACGGTACCAACGCAGAGCCCTGAACAGTATGCGAACATTTTCGTTTTTCTGACAAAAAACTTTTTCTTCAATATCTATATTTCTGAAGTTCGCACCCTTAAAAGGGAGATGTCAACAGTACCAACGCGGTAGCATGAACAGTATTCGAACATTTTCGTTTTTTGGTCAAAAAACTTTTCCTTCAATATCTATATTTCTGGAGGTCGCACAGGTGAAAGGGAGGTGTCAGCGGTGCAACGCGGTGCCATGAACAGTATGCGAGCATTATCGTTTTTTTTGTCCACAAAATTTTTCTTTGATATCTCGATTTCCGGAGGTTATATAGGTGAAAAGGAGGTGTCAACGGTAACAACGAGTTACCTTGAACATTACGCAAGTATTTTCGTTTTTCGGTCCAAAAAATTTATCTTCAATATCTCGATTTCTGGAGGTCGCACAGGTGAAAGGGACGCGTCAACGGCAAATTTCGTGGTGGCCAGAAAAGTATGACTATTTTCGTTTTTCGGTACAAAAATTTATTTTTCGCTACCTCGATTTCTGAAGGTCATATAGGTGAAAGGGAGGTGTAAAAGGTACCAACGCGGTACCTTGAACAGTATGCCAGAATTTTTGTTTTCCGGCCCAAAACATTTTTCTTTTATATCTCAATATCTGTAGGTCGCGCAGGTGAAAGGGTGATGTCAACGTTACCAACGCGGTCCCCTGAACAAGATGCGAGCTTTTTCGTCTTTCTACTAAATCTCAATTTTTTGAGGTAGCACAGGTAAAAGGGAGGTGTCAACGGTACCAACGCGTTGCCCTGAAGAGTATGCGAGTATTCTCATTTTTTAGTCCAAAAATCTTTTCTAATTTATCTTCAACACTATTTTTTATTTTAACTTTTTATTTTTACTTTTTTCATTTCTTTTTTCTTTTTTTTAGTTATTTATTTTATCATTTCTTCATTTCTTTTTTTCCCTTTTTATTTTTTTACCTTTTTCTCTTTTTCTTATTTAAATTAAACTTTTACTTCCAATACCCCATAAATGCATCAGAAAATCTATATTGGTTTATAAGTCTTTTCTGGCCAACACATCCTTACTAGGACTATGGTGTGTATGGTAAGTTCTAGTCTATTGAAGAGACATTCCAAGGTTCGAATCCCAAAATGTGCACCTTTTCCTTTTTTTTTCCGGATATTTAATTTTTTTTTTTTTTTTTTTTTTTTTTAGTTTTTGCTTTTGGTGTAAAGGGTTCATTTTTCTTTTTTTCTTTTTTATACCTCTTCCTTTTTTTTTTTCGCCTTTTATTTTTTTAACTTTTTTCTTTTTCTTTCTTTTTCTTTTAATTAAATTTTTACTCCCAATACGTCATAAATGGATCAGAAAATCTATATTGGTTTATAAGCCTTTTCTGGCCACCACTTCCTTACTAGGACTATGGTGTGTATGGTTAGTTCTTGGCTATTGAATATACATTCCCAGGTTCGAATCTCAAAAGGTGCACCTTTTCTTTTTTATTCCCGCCAATTTAATATTTTTTTTTTTTTTTTATTTTTTTTTTTTAGTTTTAGCTTTTGGTGCAAAGTGTTCATTTTTCTTTTTTCTTTTTTATACCTCTTCCTTTTATTTTTCTTTTTCGCCTTTTTATTTTTTTTACTTTTTTCTTTTTTTCTTTCTTTTTCTTTTAATTAAATTTTTACTCCCAATACATCATAAATGCGTCAGAAAGTCTATATTGGTTTATAAGCCTTTTCTTGCCACCACATCCTTACTAGGACTATGGTGTGTATGGTAAGTTCTTGGCTATTGAATATACATTCCCAGGTTCGAATCCCAAAGGGTGCACCTTTTCTCTTTTTCTCCCGCCGATTTAATTTTTTTTAATTCTCGCATTGGGTGTAAAGGGTTAATTAATTTATTTTTTTTATTCCTCTTTTTTTATTTTATTTTTTATTTTCTATTTCTTTTTCTTTTTTTAACATATTTCTTTTTTCTTCTTTTTTTTCTTTTATTTTTCTTTTTATTACTTTCCCTTTTTCTTTTCGTTTTTCTTTTTATTTTTTCTTATTTTTTTTTCCTTTCTTTTTTTTTTCACATTCTTTTTCTTTTTCCTTTTTCTTTTTTCTTTTTCTTTTTCCTTTTCAAATTCTTTTCTTTTATTTTTTTCTTTTTCCTTTTCACATTCTTTTTCTTTTTCCTTTTTCTTTTTCTTTTTCATTCTTTTTTTTCAATTTTGGTTTTTTCTTTTTTTAATCTTATTTTTTCCATTTTTTTATATACAATTATCGAGGGTAAACACAATTATAAAGATTTAATTAGTCGCCTTAATCTTTTGTACATTACTTACCCTTTGTTCATTAATTCTTAGTTAACTGCATACCGTGTAGCTGTAATCTGAATACTTTTGGACGCTAGTGTTCCAAATTCATGACACACAGACATCACTGAGCTTATAGCTCTTGTTGTGATGCCAGCGAGCCATAAAAATGGGCCAGCAATGTCATTCATTAACTACCGCCGCCTGAAAGGAAAAAAAGAAGGCAGTACACACAAATATACATAGGTTTATTCAGGCCTACACAAGTATACACGACTGTATTAAATATACACGTGTATACACAAGTATAACGTGGTAGACAACCATACCACAGGTAAACAAGTATTCGCTGGTACACACAGCTATACACAGGTATACACACGAATAGACAGGTATACAGAAGTTTACAAATAGGTATACACAACTATACACGCGTAAAACCAAGTATACACAAGCGTGTGTATAAACAGGTACAGTCTCATAAACAGATATAAACAAGTATACGTACGTATTTACATGTGTACACAGGTACACGTAGGTACAAATAGGCTATAAACGGGTATCTACATGTGTATAAACGTTTAAACAGGTATGCACAAGTATACGCGGGTATAAAAACCCATATGAACACACAAGAATACACAAGGATATACACGCGTATACTCATGTAAACACTGGTATATACAATTATACACAGGCATAAAAAGGTACAAATGGGTATCTACATTTTGTAAACACAGGTATACTCAAGTATACAAGGGTATACACATAAGCTCTCGCTTCCACAAGTATACACAGGTATACAGTATATACATTTATATACCAGAATAATCACAGGTATTCCGAAGTATACGTGGGTTTACACACGTACGCAAATGTATAAAAAGGTATACACTATATGAACCAGTATAAAAATATATACAAGGGTATCTACATTACTTGTCCGTTGTTAACATACTTTTATCCCCAGATAGGAGCTGTTATCCTGATTCTTTGGATGCTAGTGTTCCAAATTAATGACACACTCATCATTGAGTGTATGACCCTTCAGGTGATGCCAGCGAGTCATGAAAATGGTCCAGTCATGAACTACCATCCCCTAAAAGAATAAAAGAGAAGGCAGTATACACAAGTACACTTTATAAAGCCGTATTTAATAGTGAATTTTACCTGTGTATAATTGTTTACCCGTGTATACTTTTGTATTCCCGTGTATACATCTGTATTCCTGTGTATGCTTGTATATACCTGTGTATATACTTAATTAGCTGTTTTTACTTGTGTACTTGTGTATACTGCCTTCTCTTTTATACAAGCATACACAAGTAAAAACAGCTAATTAAGTATATACACAGGTATACACAAGCATACACAGGAATACAGATGTATACACGGGAATACAAAAGTATACACGGGTAAACAATTATACACAGGTAAAATTCACTATTAAATACGGCTTTATAAAGTATACACAATTATACAAGTTTATACTCAAGTATACACAGTTATGCATACACCAACAAACAAATATAGGCAAGTATACACAGGTATACCTACATCAGCAAACACGGGGTATACACAAATATGCACAAGTATACACAGGTTAACAGAAATATACATGGGTATATACGAGCATACAAGAGTATACACAATTATATGCTGAAATACACAAGTATGCACAGGTGTACAAAGGATCATACATGTTTAAACCAGGTACACACAAGTATACTCAAGTTTACACGGGTATACACAAGTATACACAAGTTTACACACGTTTACACGTCTATATACATGTATGCACAGGTATACACAAGTATACACAAGTATACACGCATTTACACGTGTTTAAACAAGTAAACACAAGTGCACACATGTATACACAGGTATACCGAAGTATATAAAGCCATAGGGAGGTATTCACGGATATCTACATTTGTATACTCGAGTAAACACAGGCATACACAAGTAAATGCGGAGAATAGACAATATGCACATGTATACACAGGCACACACAAGTATACACAAGTATAAAGATGTATACAGGGGTATCTAAATTTGTATGCACCAGTTAAAGGTATACACAAGTATACATGGGTATACGCACGAATACAGACGTATACACAGGTATGTACAATTACACACAGGTATAAACAGGTATATACGGGTATCTACATTTGTATACACAAGTAAACACAGGTATACACAAGTATACACAATTATAAAGAGGTATACTCGGGTATCTACATTTGTATACAAAAGTATACATATGCATACACAAGTATACCGTGGTTGACACAACCATACACAGGTAAACAAGTATTCACTTGTATACACGGCTATACACAAGTGTACACAAGAATAGACAGGTACCATGATTGGAATACATATAACTGCACGAAGAGTACAAACCATACACCATAGAAATTCATGGTACAGCTGACTTGTACCATAATACAATTACAAACGCTGTTATGACAAGCACTAATGAGAATCATTTGTTGCCTGGCAACCATATACCCTTGGGTATATTGACATTTCAAATGAGCCACTAGGGTGTATGGCTGATATACCCTGGGCGGTGCCTTTTATGTAGAGGTGCATTATGGTACAAATAAATAGACACAACACACGAGTAAAACCAAGTATACACAAGCGTAAGTGGGTATAAACAGGTACAGTCACATAAACAGGTATACACAAGTATATGTGCATATTTAAATGAATACACAGGTATACGCAGGTACACACAGGCTTACACGTGTATCTACATGTGTATAAAAGTTTAAACATGTATGCACAAGTATACGCGGGTATAAACACATCCACATGAACACACAAGAATACACAAGGATATACACGCGTATACACATGTAAACACTGGTATATACAATTATACACAGGTATAAAAGGTACACATGGGTATCTACATTTTGTTTACACGAGTAAACAAGCATACACAAGTATATGCAGGTATGCAACCGTATGCAAATGTATACACAGGTATACAAAAACATATACGGTATTAACAGTTTTATACACTAATAAATACTGTTATACATAAGTAAAAACAGATATACACACATGTGCGCATGTATAAAAGGCATACACAAGTATACAAAGGTATAAAGAGGCATAAATGGGTATTTACATTTGTATACACTAGTAAACACAGGTATTCTCAAGTACACTAGGGTATACACACAGATGCTCTCGCATACACAAGTATACACAGGTATACAGTATATACACTTATACACCAGAGTAATTAGAGGTATTCCGAAGTATACGTGGGTTTACACACGTATGCAAATGTATAAACAGGTATACACTATATTAACCGGTATATAGATATATACAAGGGTATCTACATTACCTATCCGTTGTTAACATACCCAGATATGAGCTGTTATCCTGATTCTTTGGATGCTAGTGTTCCAATTTCATGACACACTCATCATTGAGTGTATGGCCCTTCAGGTAATGCCAGCGAGTCAAAAATGGGCCAGTCATGAACTACCATCTCCTGAAAGAATAAAAGAGAAGGCAGTATACACAAGTACAGGTGTTTATATAAGCATACACAAGTAAAAACGACTAATTAAGTATATACACGGGTATACACAAGCATACACAGGAATACAGATGTATACACGGGAATACAAAAGTATACACGGGTAAACAATTATACACAGGTAAAATTCACCATTAAACACGGCTGTACACAAGTATAAACTATTATACATGTTTATACACAAGTATACACAGTTATGCATACACCAACAAATATAGACAAGTATAGACAGGTATACCTACATCAGCAAACACGGAGTATACACAAATATGCACAAGTATACACAGGTTAACAGCAGTATACATGGGTTTATACGAGCATACACGAGTATACACAATTATATGCTGAAATATACAAGTATGCACAGGTGTACAAAGGCTCATACATGTTTAAACCAGGCATACGCAAGTATACTCAAGATTACACGTGTATACACAAGTATACACAAGTTTACACACGTTTACACGTCTATACACATGTATGTACAGGTATACACAAGTATACACAAGTATACACGCGTTTACACGTGTTTAAACAAGTAAACACAAGTGCACACATGTATACACAGGTATACGGAAGTATATAAAGCCATAAAGAGGTATTCACGGATATCTACATTTGTATACTCGAGTAAACACAGGCATACACAATTATATGCGGGGAATGGACAATATGCACATGTATACACAGGCACACACAAGTATACACAAGTATAAAGATGTATACATGGGTATCTATATTTGTATGCACCAGTTAACAGGTATACACAAGTATACGTGGGTATACGCACGAGTACAGATGTATACACAGGTATCTACAATTACACACTGGTATCTACATTTATATACACAAGTAAATACAGGTATACACAAGTATACACAAGTATAAAGAGGTATACTCGGGTATCTACATTTGTATACAAAAGTATACATGTGTATACACAAGTATATCGTGGTAGACACAACCATACACAGGTAAACAAGTAGTTATGACAAGCGCTAATGAGAATCATTAATTGCCTGGCAACCATATACCCTAGGGTATATTGACATTTCAAATGAGCCGCTAGGGTGTATGGCTGATATACCCTGGGCGGTGCCTTTCATGTAGAGGTGCATTATGGTACAAATAGGTAGACACAACAATACACGAGTAAAACCAAGTATACACAAGCGTAAGTGGGTATAAACAGGTACAGTCTCATAAACAGGTATACACAAGTATATGTGCGTATTTACATGAATACACAGGTATACGCAGGTACACACAGGCTTACACGTGTATCTACATTCGTATAAAAGTTTAAACAGGTATGCATAAGTATGCGCGGGTATAAACACATCCACATGACCACATAAGAATACACAAGGATATACACGTATATACACATGTATACACTGGTATATAAAAGTATACACAGGCATAAAAAGGGTACACATGGGTATCTACATTTTGTTTACAAGAGTAAACAGGCATACACAAGTATACACGGGTATGCACACGTATGCAAATGTATACACAGCTATACAAAAACACACGGTATTTACATTTGTATACACTAAAAAACACAGGTATAATCAAGTATACAAGGGTATACACACATATGCTCTCGTATACACAAGTATACACTGGTATACAGTATATACATTTATATACCAGAGTAATCACAGGTATTCCGAAGTATACGTGGGTTTACACCCGTATGCAAATGTATAAACAGGTATACACTATATTAACCGGTATAAAGATATATACAAGGGTATGTACATTACCTATCCTTTGTTAACATACTTTTATCCCCAGATATGTCTGTTATCCTGATACTTTGGATGCTAGTGTTCCAAATTCATGACACACTCATCACTGAGTCTATGGCCCTTGTGGTGATGCCAGCGAGCCATAAAAATGGGCCAGTCATGAACTACCATCTCCTGGAAGAATAAAAGAGAAGGCAGTATACACAAATACACGTGTTTACACAAGCATACACAAGTAAAAACGACTAATAAAATATATACACGGGTATACACAAGCATACACAGGAATACAGATGTATACACGAGAATACAAAAGTATATACGGGTAAACAACTATACACAGTTAAAATTCACCATTAAACACGGCTTTATACAAGTATACACAATTATACATGTGTATACACAAGTATACACAGTTATGCATACACCAACAAACAAGGGTATACACAAATATAGACAAGTATACACAGGTATGCCTACATCAGCCAACACGGGTATACACAAATATGCACAAGTATACACAGGTTAAAAGAAGTATACATGGGTATATACGAGCATATACGAGTATACACAATTATATGCTGAAATACACAAGTATGTACAGGTATACAAAGGCTCATACAGGTTTAAACCAGGTACACACAAGTATACATAAGATTACTCGGGTATAACACAAGTATACACAAGTTTACACAAGTTTACACGTCTATACACATGTATGCACAGGTATACACAAGTATACACAAGTATACACAAGAATACACAAGTTTACACGTGTTTACACTTGTAAACACAAGTACACACATGTATACACAGATATACGGAAGTATACAAAGGCATAAACAGGTATTCTTGGATATCTACACTTGTATTCTCGAGTAAACACAGGCATACACAAGTATACGCAGGTATACACAATATGCACCTGTATACACAGGTACAAACAAGTATACGCAAGTATAAAGAGGTACACACGGGTACCTAAATTTGTATACACGAGTTAACACAAGTATACGTGGGTATACGCACGAGTGCAGATGTATACACAGGTATGCACAAGTACACACAGGTATAAATAGGGTATATACGGGTATTTACATTTGTATACACAAGTAAATACAGGTATACACAAGTATACACAAGTATAAAAAGGTATACTCAGGTATCTACATTTGTATACAAAAGCATACACGTGTATACACAAGTATACCGTGGTAGACACAACCATACACAGGTAAATAAGCATTTACTGGCATACACGGCTATACACAAGTGTACACAAGAATAGACAGGTATACAGAGGTATAAAAATAGGTATGCACATCTATACACGAGTAAAACCGGGTATACATAAGCGTAAGTGTGTATAAACAGGTACAGTCTCATAAACAGGTATACACAAGTATACGTGCGTATTTATATGTATACACAGGTATACGCAGGTACAGACAGGCTTACACAGGTATCTACATGTGTATAAAAGTTTAAACAGGTATGCACAAGTATACGCGAGTATAAACACACATCCACATGAACACACAAGAATACACAAGGATATACACGTATATACTCATGTATACACTGGTATATACAAGTAACACAGACATAAAAAAAGTAAACATGTGTATCTACATTTTTTATACACGAGTAAACAGGCAAACACAAGTATATGCGGGTATGCACATGTATGCACATGTATACACAGGTATACAAAAACATACACGGTATTTACAGTTTTATACACTAGTAAACACAGGTATACACAAGTAAAAACAGGTATACATACGTGTGCACATGTATACAAGGCATACACAAGTATACAAAGGTGTAAAGAGGCATAAATGGGTATTTACATTTGTATACACTAGTATACTCAAGTATACACGGGTATACACATGTATGCACTCGTATACACAAGTATACACTGGTATACAGTATATACATTTATATACCAGAGTAATCGCAGGTATTCTGAAGTATACGTGGGTTTACACACGTATGCAAATGTATAAACAGGTATACACTCAATGAATCGGTATATAGATATATACAAGGGTATCTACATTACCTATCCTCTGTTAACATACTTTTATCCCCAGATATGAGCTGTTATCCTGATACTTTGGATGCTAGTGTTCCAAATTCATAACACACACATCACTGAGTGTATGGCCCTTCTGGTGATGCCAGCGAGCCATAAAAATGGGCCAGTCATGAACTACCATCTCCTGAAAGAATAAAAGAGAAGGCAGTATACACAAGTACACGTGTTTACACAAGCATACACAAGTAAAAACGACTAATTAAGTATATACACGGGTATACACAAGCATACACAGAAATACAGGTGTATACACGAGAATACAAAAGTATACACGGGTAAACAACTATACACAGGTAAAATTCACCATTAAACACGGCTATACACAAGTATACACAATTATACATGTGTATATACAAGTATACACAGTTATGCATACACCAATAAACAAGGGTATACACAAATATAGACAAGTATACACAGGTATGCCTACATCAGCAAACAAGGGTATACACAAATATACACAAGTATACACAGGCTAACAGAAGTACACATGGGTATACGAGAATACACGAGTATACACAATTATACGCTGAAATACACAAGCATGCACAGGTATACAAAGGCTCATACAGGTATAAACCAGCTATACACAAGTATACACAAGATTACACGGGTATACACAAGTATACACAAGTTTACACACGTTTACACGTCTATACACATGTATGCACAGGTAGACACAAGTATGCACAAGTATACACGTGTTTACACGTGTTTACACAAGTAAACTCAAGTACATACATGTATGCACAGGTATACAGAAGTATACAAAGGCATAAAGAGGTATTCACGGATATCTACATTTGTATACTCGAGTAAACACAGGCATACACAAGTATATGCGGGGAATACACAATATGCACATGTATACACAGGCACAAACAAATATACACAAGTATAAAGATGTATGCATGGGTATCTACATTTGTATACACAATTAAACACAGGCATGCACAAGTATACGCGGTTATACACACGTATACACATGTATACACAGGTATACACATGCATACTCAGGTATAAAGCAGTATACACTGGTACCAACATTTGTATTCTCTAGTAAACACAGGTATATCCCAGTATACGCAGGTATACACACGTATGCACATGTATACACAGGTATACACAAGTTTACACAGGTAAAAAATGGTATACACGGGTATTTACGTTTGTATACATGAGTAAACACAGGTGTGCACAAGTATACACGGGTATACACACGTATTCACATGTATACACAGGTTTATAGAAGTAAACACAGGTATACACGGGTATCTACATTCATATTCATGAGTAAAAACTCGTATACGCAAATATACATGGGCAACACACGTGTGCAGATGTATACACAAGTATACACAAGTATACAAGTATACAGGTTTAAAGAGGTATACACGGGTATCTACGCTGGTAAACACGAGTAAACACAGGTATACACAAGGAAACGTGGGTATACAGACGTATATACATGTATACACAGGTATACACAAGTATACACAGGTATAAAGAGGGTATATACGGGTATCTACAATTGTATACACAAGTATACATGGGTATACACACGTACGCACTTGTATACATAGGTATATACAAGTATACAGAGGTATAAGAAGGTATACACGGGTATCTACACTTGTATACACGAGTAAACACCGGTACACACAAGTAAACGTGAGTATACACATGCATGAACATGTATAAACAGGTATACATAAGCAAACCGGGATACACGGGTATCTTCATTTGTATACATGAGTAAACACTGGTATACACAAGCATACGCGGGCATACACACGTGTGCCAATGTATACACGGGTATACACAAGTATACAAGTACACTGGTTTAAAAAGATACACACGGCATCTACATTTGTAAACATGAGTAAACACAGGTATACACAAGGAAATGTGGGTATACAGACATATGCACACGTAAACACAGGTATACACAAGTATACACAGGTATAAGGAAGTATACACAGGTATATACATTTGTATACACGAGTAAATACAGGTACACACAAGTACACGTAGGTATACACACGTATGAACATGTATACCCAAGCATACACAAGTACACACAGGTATAAAGAGATATACATAGGTATCTACATTTGTGTACGCGAGTAAACACAGGTACGCACAAGTATATGCGGGTATACACACGTATGCACAAGTAAACACAGGTATACACAAGTATACGCAGGCATACACACGTATGCACATGTATACACAGGTATACACAAGTATACATATATACACAGGTATAAAGAGGTATACACGGTAGTATCCCACTGCGTGGGCGGTTCAAAAGTGTCGCATGCACATGTATACTACAAACCCAAGCTGTCTAGGGTTTATCTAGATAAACCACATGCCATGCAAGTGCAAAAGTTCACAAGATATAAACACTCAATTAAATCAAGCATCTTGTACAAGGTGGTCAACCTCTCCACAATCCTCATACATAGATGAAGGAAAGGATGAAGGGGTGTTTACAACATTTGTAACTAGGTTACCCTGTGGGCAAATATTGATTGTTCCACCAATAGATGCCAAAAACAAGCTGTGAAGGTTGAAATTTGGTGGTACACATACATGCGATGATACATGGGTTTGTGACTTAACTGATGACTAATGAACTTTTGATAATGGCCTAGACTGAGCAGGTACAAGACTATCATGGTATGACTACTCTGCAGGCAAACGAGCATGTATGAAATAGCCTATTGCTGTTGTTCACTGGTACGTTCATATTTTCTGAGGGCTTCCAGTGATCTATGCCCTGTTCTCTGCTGTATTTCCCTTTCTGGAACCTCCCCAGTGTACAATGCAGTAGCTCCAGTTACTCGTAGCAAGTGGTTTGTTTTACGCTCCTGCCCACCAGCTCCTTCAAACATTGCTGCAACCATACCATTCAACTTGTGTTTTCCAACTGGCTAACAATTATATCATGATGGTGCTGGATCATCAGGAACCTGATTCTTTGGTTGCATATACAGAATATCTTTTTCAAGCGCAATTGGCGGTAATTATTAAGGTAGAAATAAAGAAGGTAAACCAAGCACCGCTCCCCATCAGCTGGTGAAGCATAAACATGGACAACTTTATTCTCAGCGTCTAGCTGCTTCAAACCACCAGTTTGATTGTTGCTTCCTGTTTCCACGTAGACGTACCAATCGGGGTTGCTCTTACGAATCAACTGGCTAGGCTTTAATTCGCGCTGGTCTTCACCTCCCCGTAAACAAAACACCTTCCCGACAGAAAAAAAAACACAGCTCTTTGCAACATCAGTGGATTTGAAGTGCCGAGTATCTTTTTATCCCAAAGCATGTTTTCTTCTTCCTCGGAAGTAGAAGCAGTTTTGTTAGGGCTAATCAGCTCCAACACCCTTCTCTCACAGCTGCCTGAACACAGACTCACATGTGCTGTGAAGCTCGCTAAAGCAGCCATCCTTGCCCTCGAGAAAGTTCGGGGTAAATGGGTCTTGCTGCTTCATGTAACGCAAAATACCACACAAAAGCTGATAAATGCTCTTCGGTGGATACAAAGAACAGTCAGCCTTTCTGACCTCACTTACAAAAAGGATAACCTGTGTAAAAGTGTACCAATATCACAGGGTGTTTGAAGTAGTTTATCGAGAACGAGATTTCTCCGAACACATCTAGCCACTTGCCACTGCTCGCATGGCCCACTGCGTGATCTTCTCTGTGTACTGAGGTACATATCCCTTTGATTAATTGGTAAGCTTTTCCACATATTGTATCGCCAAAACGATTTTTGACTTCCTCTTGCCCTTCACTTTCTATAAGCAACAAGCTCACTTTGCCACGTAGCTTCACAGAACCCTCGCTTGTGTGCTGATTCTCTTTCTCAGCTAACTTGGGTTGCTTCTTTGGGGGTAAAAAGTCGGCCATATAATCACGATCGATCATCACACTCGGGCCACTGACTGTAGCAGCACGCATTGGCGTGTAATCTGGAGCCTTATCACCAAAATTCTTGCAACAACAAGTCTAAACCGAGACAAAATTCGCTAGGTATAGCCCACGACATAGTTAGCTACAGTTTGCTAATAGCAATTCAAACTGGCAGGCAACCAAATCGCATTCGTGTTGCATTGAATACGCATAGCAAACTTGACGTCATACTTATTGTATAGGATTGCTGCATAGATAAACTAAGAAACTGTGACGACTTGTGCATCCGGTTGCTAGGCTACCTATGGGATACAAACCATTTAGACTGCCACAAACATGGGTTTATGGTTAAACACTCGGTCAGTACTGATAACCTTCCTCGGTGAATACTGACCTCGTGTATTTGCCATAAACCCTTGAAGTGGAAGTCTAAGTAATATGTACTTGCATTTTGTATACACGAGTAAACACAGCTATGCACAAGTATACACTGGTATACACATGTATGCACATGTATACATAGGTATACACAAGTAAACACAGGTATACACGGTATCTACATTTGTATACACGAGTAAACACCGGTATACATAAGAATACGTTGGTATAAACACATATGCAGATGTATACACAGGTACTATGCACGAGTAAACACAGTTAAACACAAGTATACACGGGTATCGACACGTATGCATCATGTATACACGTGGTATACACAATTATAAAGAAGTATACACAAGTATACACAAGTATACACAAGTTTATATGGGTATACACATGTATACACAGGAGTATACACAGGTAAACACGGGTATACACAAGTATACACGGGTATACACAAGTATACATAGTATACGGACAAACACGGGTATACACAAGAATACACAGGTATACAGGTATACCCGGGCATGCACGGGCATAAACGGGTAAACATAAAACTACACAATTATATACAGGTATACTGTGGTATACACGAGTATACACAGGTACAGACGGGTATACACAAGCACGCACAGGTATACACAAGTATAAATGGGTACACACAGGTATACGTAGGTATACACTGGTGTACACAAGTATACACAGGTATACACGGGTATACCCTGGTATACCTCTGTACACATGTGTATATACTGCTTCTCTTGCTGGAAGCAGCATTCTAATTAGAGGGCTTGCACACTAGAATATTTGTATGCACGGATCTAGAAATGTATCAGACCCACCTCCATATAATCTGGCCAAAGCGCCTCCTAATAAAGACACCTCTCATCACGTACCTTCATGATCAGGCCACCTGTAGAGGGTAGAGATATTATCGTAAACTACGTATTATCCTCCCATGATGTATTATTCGCCTATCCCCCTCTTTGAGTCAAAGGTACGTCAGAGGATCTCCCGTATTCCTCACGAAGAGCACTTTTGTGGTGCCACGAGATGCTCTTCTCACTGCACCGGGTATTGCTATGCACTATGTAGCATATTCCCCAGCCACACTGGGGAACAAGGCTATTCACTACGGTCCACATACATACCCAGAGTGACTTCTTGCTGGCTGAAGGTCAAGCCATTCCTGGAAGTCTTCATAAGATGAGGAGGGTCTGAGAAGCAGAATAGCTGCCTATCTTCCGAGGTAAAAGGGTTTGGTACGTTGTGCACCATTTCAGATCCAGCACTATGCAACTTCATGAGCACACGATTCACAGAGTTGCCATCTAAAGTAGCTCCTAATACCTAAATAGATAAGCATAAACTGTGAACTGCTATATATATGCAAATATGCGTTAATGTACTAACCTTCAGGCCACGACTTTCAATTCTGCCCACAGCATCCCAGAATGGAGTGTACAGCTTCTCTCCTGTCAGAGTACTGCATGGGATCTAAGGACAGGGGACCTAAAACATGTTGAACAGTCCCAACAACATGAAAACTACCACAGATATCGCCAAGGACAGTGGTTGCACACCACCACTGAGAGCCATTTCGTATGTACCCAGGTGATCATTGATGTCGCCAAGGTTGGTGAAACCAATAAGTTCACCAGTGTGTTTGTAATAAACAAGGTCTTCGCGTACATGCATCTCATCTAGAATCAGCTAAGCATACACTTGATGCGCTCGGGACAGCCCTTTCACCTCAGCAGCTTCAACCGGCATGTCGTTGACTTTCTCAGGACTTGCAATGGCATAAATGCATGTAGTCATGCAAGGTATATTGTGATGGGAGCTTCAACACCCCTGATTCGCATATGGACAGATAATATTAAGAAAAGACAATACTGCCAACTGTATCATTAAAGTACCCTTACGGAACGATGATGGATGTACAAGTGCCATCTAAACACGAGAGGGTGCCAGCGCATGCCCTGGGAATCACCCCTCGATGCTGCTGCCTTTTGCTGTTGCCAAAATAGCTCCTGAGAGGAGGAAGCACTGTCACCGATTGAAGGTTTCTTGGTTGGCTGGATATCCGTGAATTATGAATTATTCTACTTCTCCGGCCATTGCCAACGTTTCCACCAACTGCGTTGGCTTCTTCAGGGCAACGAAATACACAGAAAACTATGCAAATCAAGCCAATTAGCTACGCTGCAAATCGAGCCCCGCCTCTTGATGGCGTCATTTTCCGGAGCGTTAGATGTGACTATAATATGGACCGGACGGCGACGGACCGGACCAACGGATCCATTGATTTAGCATGCACACGACTATGGTCCGTGAAGTAGTCATTATACGTAAGCTATATTACGGTAGTCATTATAGGCTATTTACTATAAATAGCAATGATGCGCGTCATCATGAAAACAGAAAGGCAGGCGATGTCGTGCACAATGAGCGCTGTAAGTTATTCCAGCGGTGGGGGAGAGCGGGAATGTTTCACATGCACCCTCCCCAAATAAACCCTTGCTGTTTTGTACGGTGGCCGAGAAGGTTCACCCGCCGCGGGCACAGCAGGCATGGGCGGGTACCGCAGCCGGGGCATGGGCGGGTACCGCCGCGGGCAGGGGCGGGTACCGCCGCGGGCAAGGGCTGGTACCGCCGCGGGTATGAGCGCACGGCAGCTACGTACGGAAGGCCCTGTATTCTCTGGGGAAAGGTTGGGCTCATTACCTGGGATTGATCTATGCTAAAGGCCCAGCCAATTCTTAATGTATAGCTGATATAAATGTAAGTCAGCAAGCCATGAATAAGTCCTGGATTCAAGGGCTAATCATGGCATCTGTGAGCTAGCATGTGGTAATTTAAAACTGGTTAGATAAGCAGCATGCAACCTCTGTTCGACGGTAATATTCAATACTGAACATGTATATTATAGCAAGCAAATGGAGTATAGTATTTTATAGAGAGTACTACAGTCTTGATTGTAACGGATCATGCCATGGATGTCTTGCCATCAAAAGCTCGTATCATTCCTGGCCACCGTACCAGGACATAACCTATAAAATTTGAGATACATAATGGTGATTGCATGCAAATAGCATGATCATTAAAGTAATATAATATATCTTACTTGGTCAGTGGCAAGCCTCATTAAAGAAATTTCTCCTAATGCTAATCAGATTCTAGCCCTCCCATTTAGCACTGAAGACCTTCATATACCATGTAGAGGTTTCCAGAACTACCTACATGTATACAAGAAAAAATACACAGCTAGCTACATGCAGTAAATTGTAGCCTATACATGTACTGCTAACTTACAACTCCATGCATAAAAAGTACACGTCACTCTTTGGCAACAAAAGCTGTGCGGAGGCCTGGGAACGAGGCTAGCTATCCCCACCTACTACAGTCTATGAGATTTCCTGCAGTATCTCGACGGGAGAAGTGGGTTTAGGTAGTCCTACACACTTCCAGTGTGCTTTGTTGGCTGTACAGTTGCCTGTGTTTTAACGACTGGTGTACTGCAGCCAGGTACGTCATGTATGATCTAGTGCCAGGAGATTGCTGTGTAATTGCATGCCATAGAGCGATCCTAGGTGGGTACCAGTTCGGGTTAGCTAGCTAAACTATTACATGACTGTCAGATAAATGCTCACGTTCATATATTGGATGTGAACCACATTGAGACTATCCTGTGGATCATCAAGTACAATCATATGGGTTAGGGCAAATTGTGAGAAGTTGAACTGTGGGTAAAATGTCTCTGGAATCAACAGTGACTATGGTGACAGCTAGTGCATTAGGTCACTGTGATATATATGGCACGTATAGAGATTCCAGTAGAGTCTAGAACTGATCCGATTCACTTGGTAGAAGCAACGATGGCCAAGTGTTCATGTTATTCTTCGTTACATCATCGGCTTCATACATTGTTTCACCTCCCAGGGTAGGAAGCCAGTAGGCAAAGTCACAGCAGAAAAATACCAGGCTGTACAAGAAGAGAGTAAGTCACGGTGGTACTGCATGAACCTGTCAGTGCTTTCAAAAACAATAATCATCCTGCTATTACTTTAATGCGTATGCAATTGTTAAGTTGTTATGTACATACTGAGCTCTGGCATTCAGATTCTACAAATAAGCTATGCGTACGTATTGGAGTGTATACTAATCAGATTCGTATCGAGGCGGTACTGGCTGTATTATAATATTGTTTCTGTAACTACAATATCATGTTGACTATTGTATAACGTTTATACTGCCGTGCAGGTAGCGAGCTCACACACATCGCAAGCAGTGGCTGGAGCTCGACAGTATCCGAGCACCCAAATGAAAATTTACAAGCTCTACCAGAGAGTGCATCAGTGGTGATTTCAAATGCAGATACCGTGGACAACAGCACAAAGATTGATTTAGAAGCAGGAAGTCAAGATTCAAGTGGATGAGACTTTGCTTTGTGACTACATGTATTTACATATGATGAAGCTGTCGTCTGGAACTGTTGTGTTCTTTTTTATTATTATTTTTATTTGTTGTATTTTTACAATTACTTACCTTTTTGGGTGAGAGTGATTGAGCCCCCCCCCCCCCTTCCCCCCTTCCGGTAGACCTGTGCGTGTGTGCGCGCATGGTCTATTCCGTAAAAACGTTGGCATGCATATGCCTGTTCAACAACTGTTGGCGCGCGTTTCAGCGGCAATTATCCTCCAACGGACACGTGGGTAACTTCCGACACTCGCTAGGCCGATGTGCGATATACAGCGCGCAGCATTATACATCGTTTTCTAGCGAGTGTCCGAAGTTACCCTCTATAAAAAGCACGTCCGAAGTTACCCCCTCTAAAAAGTACGTCCGAAGTTACCCCCTATAAAAAGCACGTCCGAAGTTACCCCCCTTTACCTTACAACACGTGCGTGCACTCTAGTCTTGCGGGCCAGACTAACTTTTCGCGAAAAGTTAGTCTGGTCCGTCCGTGCATAGTCTATACGCCTATTTCAACAACTGTTGTCGCGCGTTTCAGCGGCAACTAATCCTCTACAACATGCACGTGCGTGCACTCCGGAGAGAGAAAATGAGTGACTTGTGTAGACAGCGGATATTGGAACGGCGCAGACAGCGCTACGGAGAAAGGAGAGCGGCCGAAACCCCTGTGGAGGAGAGAAGGCTACAGAACGAGTGAGCACGGCGAAGGCGGAGACCAAGCTTACATGTACGCTGGCGAGAACGCAGGGCAGCAGCGCAAGGACAAAGCATGATGAAGTCCCGCGATGCCGCGACATGAATATTGGTAGCTGAAGGAGAAGGTGGCATGTCTCCTGTGTAGAGTAATCCCTCTCTGCAGTGGTGTTTATCGGGAGCTTCTGAACTGCCTTCAACGACTTGTCATCATCATTCACAACAGCAGCATACACGTCCTTCAGCATCTGTGACCGTGGCTCGCATAATTTGGTGGCCGCTAACTGGTGTTGAGGTTGCAGCTGTTCTGTCACTAGACACGTACTTAGCTTGCTTTGTCAGTCTGCAAGTCTCATCACCCCCACAACTGAACAGCTGGGTATATCTATGTGCATGCAAAGTGCGATGCTCTTCAAGCACTGAAACACTGCAAGAAACAGTGGAGTGCTAAGCTCACCCTTCTTGCTGGTACCGATTTCCTAACACTCAATGTTTTTGGCACCAATCTTAACTTGTTGAGATTGCACATGCAAGATGAAGACGTCACCGAAACTTCCCTCCTATCTGCCCCTCCGTTTACTTTGACGTACAGCCTCAATATTGTTACTGGCATTCAAAGGCATTTAATAAGTACAAACCAGACTAACATTTGAGTTTTTCTCAACTATATCCTTCCATATTATAATGATGATTGTTGACCACTGTAATATACCGCTGCATGTAAAATTATATCATGCTCTGTGATTAAATTTGTAATGTAATGCAGTACCAGCCCTGCATATCCAAGTCAGCTATGTACGTATGATCATAGATAATCTATGGCATGATGAACTCGCTCACGCTCGCCCCATTCACCTAGTAGATAATATCTATATAATATACGTGCGTCCACACAGTTCTGAGTGCTGTGCATATGCGTACAGGTACAGGTCTAGATAGCCCCACCCCCATTCATTCACACAATAATTGCGCATGTGCGCTGAACCGTCGAGAATCTTCGTCAGGGAGGAGAGGATAGGTTGCTGTACGAGTCAGGCCACTCATACAACGGGAGATTAAAGCTATTTCAAGCCAAGTAAGTTTGTACTCGCTATTATGTACCCGTTCTGTACTGTAATTTGGTCAGCCAGGGTAGCTAGCTCCTGTACAGTCTGGCTCGCGAGACTAGCTCCCGTGTCGGTACAGAGGTTTGCAAAAGCTTGCAGGAGACTGTGTAGAGTAGAAACCAGAAAGCTTGCCCTGCTCATGATCAGTAATGACCCTTTTATCTGTAGCATTGTTAGGGCTGTATTTTTTCGAGTGCAAACCTCTGTAGACGTAGCTACGAAATAACTTGAAAGTAGCTAGTCTTTGACACATTTTTTACTGTTAGACGTTAAATGATAGCCATTGACATTGAAAGTCTTTGACATAGAGTCTTGCGCTGTCCCTGACAATGTTTGGTGGGGTCTCTATCACAACTGCTATAACTAGTGTAACAGTTATTGCCTTTTGCAACCAACTGTGGTTGACATGTATGCATATGTATCTATAGCATCATGTAAATGTATTTCTTCCATGTACACACACAGTGTGTTTAGGTTAATGCAGAGCATAAGGAAGTGCCTTCACAGATCGGAATTGGAGAGCTAATACGGTCTGACGTATCATGAACACACAAGTTCTTCAATGATCTCGTGTTCGGACCCAGGTTAGTTCACTATGTACATACAATGGAAAATCAAGGCACAGTGTCACATAGCAGATTGCTTCTGATAATGTTTTTTCTGTGTACTGTAATACATATGATGATAAAAATGTTTCCTGAAGACATGATAGTAAAACACGCTCTTGTGGCCTTTGCATGAACTCGATCAACCAAGTAGGCTGGGTAGCCCCACCCCCAATGCTTCATTCCTAGCACTTAAAACTGTCTATTGCATTATTTATAGTTACTACTATAGTAAGTATAATATTATATCATGGAGTACGGTAGTACTCCATATGTAGGGATGGCACTGGAAAAAAAATGGCCTCCCCATTCAATGCGTACAAAATGACATGTTGAGAACTCTGCTCTAGGTGTAGTCTAGGGCGAATATGAATCCTACCAGTTATTCTCGAGCGTTGTCATCACTAATCAGACTGTTAGCACTGCTACAGAATATCTCTGAAGTATCAAAGCGGCAAGTGGCTAAAACAGCCAGATGGTACATCTTGTCATTCTTCTTTCAGCCAGGCTAGCACAATGCTGGGTGAAGCGATTACAAAGATTCCAACACGAACGGGCATGATTGACCCTCGGGTAGTGCCTTTCGGGCATAGCGTTTTCAAAGAACTTGAATTAGTTCAGCATTGATAATGAGCACTCTTGAGTGGACGGTTGCCACTAACACGCCATTTTACGGTAGGATGGTGCGCATGCGCACACTGCCTGCGAACACGTGTTGGTCTATTTAAAGTCTACCTTCGATCTTTCGGTCCTTTTGTTCTCGAGTGGAAGTGTAAAAGTGCCTGAAAGCAAGGTTCTCCCATCCACTCATGTGGTTGCTGACCTTCTTGGAATTCCAAGGTACTTTGCATGCACTAAGCCTAGTGATTTGCGGAAAAAGAGGGCCCAGAATAAAGAACGGTACCGATTCAAAACCGTCAATGCAGAAAGGAAGCTGCTAGAGCAGTCTCGCGTGCCAGCTACAAAGCTGATCCTGAGAAGAAAAGGGCTGCCTTGCGTGCCAGCTACAAAGCTGATCCTGAGAAGAAAAGGGCTGCCTCGCGTGCTAGGTACAAAGCTTGCCCAGACAAGAAAAGGGCTGCCAGATGTGCCAAGTATAGGCTTAACCTTCCCCCCCATGCGGGCGAAGGCCTTCCTGATGCTGACTGGAGTACACACGAAACCTGTACTACACACATCAGCTCATCAATGTTCCACAACACTCCATACCCTTTCATGCCATCTCCCAAAAAAACACCCTGAAACAAGACATAGAAAAAGCACTTTACAAAAAGTGCAAAAACCACTCATGTAGGGATGCACTTCCACCAAATAACAATTCACCAAAAACCAACGAAACAAGCGACAATGCACACTGGAAGGCATGCACAGACTACCCACACATCACAGCGCAATGCATTTACTGCGTACCTACCATCCCTACATCTTTCCAACTACACCCACCACACACTGTACCACCCCCATACACAACACCCTTCACCATCCACAATCATCTCCATCCTTATCCATACGTGCCAGCACATTGCCATCCAACAGCCACCCTCACATCCTCATCCACAACAATATTCACATACTACACAAAACGCACCCCACAATACAACCAGCCTAAACCTTCATAGCAACATAATATTATTCCCCAGAAAACACACTCCGCTCACCAACCCCACACTCACAAGCACAAACCAAGCCACACTCACCAACACACACAACCACACAATACAACCCACATCAACTACCATGTTACACACATTCCAAAGTTACCAACACCCTACCGACACCATACCAAACACACCCACATTGTCCTCCCCTTCAGACTTTCACAGCAACACTGCTCCCATCACAACATACCAACACACAATACCCACATCAACCACCCTACAATACATTCAATTAACTTCACAACACCCGACCCACACTTTACCAAATGCACCCACATTCACCTCCCCTACAAAGAACATCCACTCACAAACTGACTTTCAACACACTCGCATAACTTCACAGCACTCAACCATACTTCTCCAAAGCCTCTATGCAAACACCATAATATACAATTCATTATAATATATGCACCCATTACCAACACATCTTTACACCCAAAACAAATTATACTACACTGGAACCCCATATTGTTGACACCTTGAGGACCTAATCAAGCACCCTGTATAGAGGGGTATCCTCAATTCAGGGGTACCTCTCATTACCAGCGCATGCACACACACAGCAATTTACACTACCACTATTCACATCTCACATTCTCAACATTGGACAGGTGTGGTTGGAAAGATGTAGGGATGGTAGGTACGCAGTAAATGCATTGCGCTGTGATGTGTGGGTAGTCTGCATGCCTTCCAGTGTGCATTGTCGCTTGTTTCGTTGGTTTTTGGTGAATTGTTTTTTGGTGGAAGTGCATCCCTAAATGAGTGGTTTTTGCCAAGAGTGCAAAGGTCGCTAGGAGCGAGGGCCGCAAGAGGGCAAGGAGTGCCTGAGAGAGAGATAGGATCGCTGAGGGGCGAAAGCAGGTGTCAGAGGGGTCAGGAGGACCGCCTATGTGTGGACGCCTATACGTGGAGTTGCTGGAAGGAGAGCGCAGAGGGCATGTGTTGCCAAGCGTTTGGGGCCGTGCGTTATGTCGAGAGAAGCCGTTACGGAAAGTGGGTGTCGCCCCGTGTAGTGTATTGCTGAGAGTGTGTGCACATGTACCCGTACCGTGTGTATGTGTTACCGGGCTGGGGTCGCTACGTGAAGAAGCGGAGAACTGGAGAGTATCGCAGATTAGAGAGTGCTACGAGAACTCGGAAGAGTCTACAGAGAGCTGCACAAGGAAGAAAGATCGAATAGAGCCCACGAGAAGCAAAGGAGCAGAAGTGCCACCAAAGAGTTCAGAAGAGGCTGCACCTGTTTCAGCAAACTAGTTTGCTGCCGGAGAAGGAGTGAGAGGTGTAACGGACTGTTAACTGTGTCACTATGTGTGTTCTACTGATGTGTAGTTAGTGTGAAGTACTGTTAATAGGTGCTAGTGTTAGGTATTTTGTTTGTCTCTGTTGTAGTAGGTGTGATTTCCATTGCTAGGCTCTTCAGTACTTAAGTGTTGGTTATTGTACAGTGTTTGTCTTTAGTCCTCCATCAGTATCTGGTTTTGGTGTCGAAAAGTAGAGCTCGGTCCGCTACAACGAGTAAACACAGGTATACACAAGTGTACGTGGGTATACAGACGTATGCACTGTATACACAGATACACATAAGTATACTCTAGTATAAAGAGGTATACACGAGTATATACTCTTGCATTCACAAGTAAACACAGGTATAAACAAACAAGTCTACGTGAGTATACACATGTATGCAGATGTATACACAGGTATACACAAGTATACACTAGTGTAAAGAGGTATAAACGGGTATCTACACCTGTATACACGAGTAAACACAGGTATACACAAGGATAAATGGTTATACATACGTATGCACATGTATACAAAGGTATAGACAGGTATACACAGGTATAAAGAGGTATATATGTGTATCTACATTTGTATACATACGCATATGTAGGTATACACACGTATGCACATATATACACGTGGTATACACAAGTGTAAACAAGTATACACGGTTTACTACATCTGTATACACAAGTAAACACATGTATACACAAGTATACGTGGGTATACACACGTATGTACATGTATATACAGATACACACAAGTATGCACAGATATATGTATATTATTACATGAGTGAGAGGGTACTATGGCTAGGTATTGCACGAGTGTGTAGGTATTTTCTTCGAGCCGAAGGCGAGGGAAAATACTACACAAGAGTGCAATGCCTAGCCATGCCTAGCCATATTATCCTCTCCCGAGTGTAATAATATACATATATCTAGGTTGACAAACTCACTGCCAAACAAAGCCACGCCTACCGTAACGTAAAGGACGATTGGATACACAGCAGCAACGTATAGCAAAGGGCAAAATAGCTCTTACAAACTACGAAAGAGAAAAAGGCTTGCAACTGTAGGCTAGATTAACTTTATTTATCTTGGAGAGCTACTCAACAATAAAAATCGGCTGGTGGGACGAGTGGGAGGGGTCACTGAACGACACTATGACCTACCCTTTCACTTCTTTTTCACTTAGACGGCTCCTCTACGACAGAAGCATTCCTTTCGCCAGCTTTTTGTAGCCGAGTAGCTTCCATTGCTTCAATAAAGTATAACTTCACTGTAAATTTTTACTGTAGACTAAACGTGCACGCGCTCTGCCCACGCAAAAGGCAATAACGGGTAGGCAATACGGGGTAACCCTAACCCTATCCGGTCTATAGGAAAATATTGTTAGTACACCTGGCAGTATATAATAAATAGAGGTGTACACTAGTATCTACATTTGTATGCACGAGTAAACAGGAATACACAAATATACGAGGGTATACACAAGTATGCAAATGTATACACAGGTGTTCTCAAGTACACAAAGGTATACACGAGTATCTACATTTGCATACACGAGTAAACACAGGTATACACAAGTACATGCAGGTATACACACGTATGCACATGTACACACACGTATACACAAGTATATACACAGGTATAACAGGATCTATATTTGCATACATGAGTAAACACAGGTATACACAAGTATACGCGGGTATACACACGTATGCACATGTATACACATTTTATACAAGTATACACAGGTATAAAGAAGTATACACAGGTATCTACACCTGTACACATGAGTAAACACAGGTATACAAAGGCTTACACGGGTATAAACTAGCATTACCAGGTATTCACAAGTTTACACGGGTATACACAAGTATACAAGGGTTTACACAAGTATACACAAGTATACACATGTTTACACAGGTATACACAAGCATACAAATGCACAAAGAGGTATTCACGGATATCTACATTCGTATACATGAGTAAACAGTTATACACAAGTTTGCACACATGCAAAAAAATTTCTGAGTGTGTGGAAACAAAGCAATGGCCACACATGCAGTTATGTACCTTTACTCCAGCAATTTCATTTGCATTGCTTAGTTCTCCATATACCTCCTCTCTCAACTACATGCATGCATGTAAGGTGCAAGTGAATATGCATGATTGTGCAATTGTATGTGTGTGTGCGTGAGTGTGCATGTGTGCGTGAATGCAGAAGACAGATTAAGTAGCTCTATTCTGTAGAGTGGGTAACAACTGCAGCATCGGAGGAACACATGCTGAAAATAAGGCATATACATTTGCTTGTTGATCTATGGAAAACGCACCCTCCATGTCCACTGATGGACACAGTTAATACATACATCCATGCCCACTACTGGAAAAACATAGACACCATGAACATAATTATTTGACAGTATAGATACTCTAATATCCATCAGCCTATGCATGACTCACGTATATCACAATAAGGCTGACCTCTGATCTATCTCACTACTATTTAGCTACCTAGGAGAAGCTTTCTAAGAGAGTAAAGAAATCAACGGGACCCAACTGGGGATTGAATGCAGGACCTTCTGAATGCTAGTCAAATGCTCTTACCACTGAGCTACTGGATCCCCTCCGCAGAGGAGCAGTAGGCAAGCTTTATATAGCCACTAAACCCGCTAGTAGTACTTGCCAGTAGGACCCTGCTAATTTCCAGCTTAATTACTCTCTCATTAGGCCTCTCCCCCATCTCAACCACAATAAGATTGCTACATCCAAACTTAGCCTGGATCAGTCTGCCTTAAACCACCAAAGATACAGAACTGAAAACTAAGTAGTCACATTGCAGACTCTTCAAGAGATGATAAGCTTTCTGAGAAAAAGATGTACGCCAAAGCAGTACATCACTATATCTGCTTCTTTCACCTGCCCCACTTACACCCACAACTCTGTTCGTCTACCATAGGTGTGCACTCCAATTTGATTGATAATTAAACAACAACTAGCTGAGATCCATTATTGGGCCTCATTTTGTTCAGCAATAACTACAGGAGTACAGTACCTACAAATGAGGATAAGCTCTGCCACATGATTAGGCAGTGTAGCCTCAATAGGGAAACACATACCTGCTGAAATGTTAAGATCTTCTTGTGTGTGAAAGGTGTAGCTGATGTTATAGCAGCTTTTAAGTTAAGGTCTCTGTTCAGAGTTGCAGAGCAGTGGGTATGTTCCCTTGATCCTCCGTTGAACTGCAAGGGGTACAGGGAAGGAGATGGACCATTCAGGTTAGCAACTGCTGAAGATAAAATACATGTGCATTATATGTGTGACCCTATTTGTGAAGCATGGTCGCATTTCTGTAAAGCACCATCACAAGGGAGACACGGGACCATTCATAACACAGCAACACCCGAAAACATCGGTGGTACCAAGGCAAATACCTTGGAAACAGATTGAGCGGTAAATTTCTAACAAGCTGCGGTTGACGTTATTAAAGGTAATGACCAAAGACATTGAGATACATGACAGTAAAAGTATTTTAAAAAGGGAGTACCAACCTGCCGGGTTTTCATGAATCCATTCACATATCGTCATTCAAGTAACTTAATGCATATGCATATTTGAATGTACATACGTCTATGACTACACACGAACAAGTGCATGTAGCTACTCAGCACCCTCATGAAGAGAGCTACATGTATGACTCCTGATGGACTCACCAGACCAGATAACACCGGTCGGCATTAAGCTTCTTAGCAACTGTGCTGCAGCTTGCCTGGACTGGACATCACTTCCCAGCCAGAGGTAGATACACTCAAACTGTTCTAAGTGAGGAAGAACCTGAAGAGGAAGGATATGGAGTACCTGAAGGGATTAGAATCTCTTAATGTACACCAACACATGCTTAGAGGATTGTTAGAGGTCTCTAAAACTGTAACATTTCATTTAGTGTATGTACAGAGCTATATATCAACTGAGCCCCAAATACAATCACATGCAGTCATGTTAGCCCCAACATTAAATTTTTTGCATTTAGCCAATTAGATACTGAGGCATTGACTAGTACTTTATGGACCATTCTCCAAGACACATAGTATATATAGAACAGAAACTTGTAACTGTGGTACAATAGATTTTCACTTGTGTAGTTCATGGAAATGCTGTAATTTACGTATTTTGTGAAAGTGAGGACCCCATAAAAGACGTGTCGATACGTGTACAATGTGCAAGCAATCAGGTACTGATGGGAAGTTCTCTTCCCTTCCACTGTCAAAGAGGAGCTTAAAGATTGTTGCAGACTAACGCTGCTTGTCACTTCGATATATTTCTCTTAGATTTGATTCATATCACTACAATTAACAACCACAGATACAATCATCAATTCACTCCAACTTTATTTATACACACAAACACCAAACTTCATTTACAATTCAAGGATTACTCACTAGACAGTCAGCACGATGCCGTTGGTAAAAGAGGTGTGTCACCTGAGTGCAAGAAGCCATGTACGCTTACATGGGTAAATTAATTAGTGGGTTTACACAACGCTACATCAGACGTATGATTGCATGATGTTACGTAACTCACCCTGCTGCAGCGTGTGGAAGAGCTGAAGTCTATTTTTTATCTTACCGTGTTTCTGAAGCAAAGGCAGATATCCGGTAGGCATTACACTGATGCAAACTCATGTGCATGTTGTGCAAGTTTCACGGAAATCACTCACTTGGCTCCAAGTTTTCCCAAAAATCGAAAATGGACCAGAGACTAATTTCGCTGCCACCGTGGTGGTAAACGCGGACTCATCTCAGAAACGGTAAGTAGTAGGGCAAAGAAGTTTTTAAGGCATGCGTACCTAAAGTAGAGGAAAGCTCTGCCGTTTGCTGCTAGTTCACAGCTCGTACTTGGGCTGAGTTACGAGCGTGCAAATCGTGGCACTTTTTTCGAAGTTTAGCGCTTCATATTTGCAAGAATACTTGTACACAGGTAATGATAACTACATATATAGTAGACAGGAAGGTAATATAGCTGTACAGAAAGAATAGCTCTGCTGAACCGCTTGGCTCCAAGTTTTCCCAAAATTCAAAGTTGGTAGGCGCGATAGTGGACGGCGATGTGGTGGTGGTCCAGGCATCATTTCGGGAGCGCGGTCCCAACTGGTCACTCTGTCTTTGTAGACTTCAACAAACCTGTTACAACATCTGCAACACTCAATCACAGAAACCAAATACACTTTGAGATATAGCCGTGCAAAGTAGCTGCCCTTCCAACGCTTACAGCTACCATACATTACAATACGTCTGGTTAAACCGGAAGTGATCACGTAATTATCGACGGCATCGTGCAGACTGTAGAGTAAGCTACTGATGACCAGCCACCCCCTAGTGCACCGAGCGTGCAAATTACCCGTAGTGGGCGGGGCCTTCAATCGATAGTAAAGACCCTTTCACACTTTGAGTTGAAAGTTTGGTGTTTTTCTATGGCTTGGTTCTGGAGCTATAGCAAACTTTAAATTCGGGACACCGCTATGATTGGGCAAATGTATGTATTGCTGGCCTCCATTTTGCATTTTCTCCCTGAAGCAACTTTCGGTGATCTCTCTTCATTATTGGGAAGCCCCACTACCAAGCTGCCACACACCAACCTTTCGCCATCGTTGCTGCTTTGAGCACAGAGGAGTGCTGTTGAATGTAGAGCCGTGTCACCCTCTCCATAATCGGACAGTGGATTATTTTTTTTGCCGTGTAAGGAGCCCAAGACACTCTCCAATGCTAAGATTGGGATATCATTGGGAATGTAGACACTTAGCAACACAACGGTGCAAGTCTGATGTTTAGATGTCGTGTCCTTCCCGAGATAGAGCTGCTTTACCTGATTTCGTACACTAAAAGCTTCAGCATTAAGGCGAACAGCTCTATCTTGAGAACCATAGCACGTACGTGTAAACATCGGGCTTGCACAGTTGTGCTGCTAAGTACCTGTACTTTACAACAATATCCAAATGCTAGCGCTACAGAGTGTTATGGGGTCTATACACAGAAAAAACTCGAAATCCACTGTCCGATTATAGAGATTGTGACACAGCCATACATTCAGCAGCACCCCCTGTGCTCAAAGCAGCTACTATGGCGAAAGGTTGGCGTGCGGCAGCATGGTACTGGGGCTTCCCAATAATAAAGAAAGAACACTGAAAATTGCTTCAGGGAGGAAACACGGAATAGAGACCGACAATATATAGATTTGCCCAATCATAGCTTTGCCCGAATTTAAATTTGGAAGGCTATACATGTAGCTCCAGAACCAAGCAATGGAGGAACACCAAACTTCAACTTAAAGTGCGAAGGGTTTGTACTATCCTGCCCACTTCCAGTAATTTACACACTCGGCGCTACCACGTCCGAATATACCTGGTGGCAGACCAACAGTGGCTTACTCTATTAGCGTCTGTCAGTCTGTGAGGTAGTCTTGAGTTTTAGTACCGTGTAGTCTTGAGTTAGGCCGTGTTTGTCGATTGTATTAGTCTGTCTGTTCGTTAGTTTTGAGTATTAGCACCTAAGCCGTGTTTCTTGAATGTAGTAGTGCATGTCTGTTAGTTAGTTCTAAGTTTTAGTCTTAGGCTGTGTTTCCCGATCGTATTAGCGTCTGCTTCTTAGTTTGCAGTTGTAGTTTTTAGGCCTAGTTTCTGGCATGCATATTCTCTGTCTGTTAACTAGTCTTGTATCTAAGCCATGTTTTTTGGCTGTATTAGTGCCTGTCTGTTAGTTAGTCTTGAGTTTTAGTACTTAGCAATTGTTTCTCGACTGTATTAGTGTCTGTCTGCCTGTTAGTCTTCAGTTCTAGTTTTTAAGCCGTGTTTCTCGACTGTATTAAAGTCTGTCTGTTCTTTAGTTATGAGTTTTAGTAATAACTTCGTGTATATCGACTGTATTAGTGCCTGTCTACTAGTTAGTTTTGCGTTTTAGTTTTTAGGCCATGTTTCTGGCATGCGTTTGTCTATTATTTCGTCTCGAGTTCCACTATTTAGGCCATGTTTCTCAACTGTATTAGAGGTTGTCTGTTAGTTAGTTTTGAGTTTTAGTATTTAGGCTATGTTTCTCGACTGTATTATGTCTGTCCGTCTATCTGTTAGCTAGTCTTGAGTTTCAATATTTAGGCTGCCTTTTTTGATTGTAATAGTGTGTCTGTTAGGTAGTCTTGAAGATTACTATTTAGGCTGTGTTCCTCAACAGTATTAGTGTCTATGGGTTAGTTAGTTAGCAGTTTCAGTATTTAAGCCGTGTCGCTGGCATGCGTAAGTCTCTGCCTGTTAGTTAGCCTTGAGTTTTTGTATTTAAGCCATGTTTATTGACTGTATGAGAGTCTGTTTGTCTTGAGTTTTAATATTCAGGCCGCCTTTCTCGACTTTATTACTGTCTGCCATTTAGTTAGTCTTGCATTTTAGTATTGAGGCCCTGTTTTTTGACTGAATTAGTGTCTGTGCATTAGTTAGTCTTGAATTTTAGTATTTATGCCGTGTTTATCAAATGTATTAGTTTTTGTCTGTTAGTCTTCAGTTTTAGTATTTAGGCTGCCTTTCTCAAATTTATTGGTGTTTCTCCATTAGTTATCCTTAAGTTTTAGTATTGAGGCTGTGCTTTTCAACTGCTGTTTTCTGAGGTAAACCGCCACATTCAGCACTAGAAAACTTAGAGTACACATAACAAGGCAATAATGAAAAAAGCACTTTCAAAAAAGTGCAAAACCAGTCATGTACGGATGCACTTCCACCAAAAAAAACACTTCCCCAAAAACCAATGGAACAAGCAACAATGCATTCAGGAGGCATGCACAGACTACCCACACATCACAGTGTGATGCATTTACCGCGTACCTACCATCCCTACATCTTTCCAACCAGTGGTAGTGTAATTTGTAATGTGTGTGTATATGTGTAGCTAATGTGTGAGTGTGTTGGTGGTTGTGGAAGGTATGTGAAAGAGTTGATTGTGTAAATGTTGGACAAGTGAATGGTTAAGGCGGTGTTTGTATAAAAAAGGGTCTGGGAGTATTCGGAGATGTGTGGTTGAGTGTTGTGAAGTTTTGTGAGTGTTGTGAGGTAGTATGTGCGTGGATGTTCTTTATAGGGAGGTCGATATGGGTGTTTTTTGTAATTTAAAAGTTTGCTCTTTGTTCAGACTTTCCTCCTATCAAACCCCTATTGCCCTTTCAACTTCCTCAAGCTGTATAGATTGAATATTTTCATCACTAGCACAAAACACCTTCAGGGGGCGATAGTAGTAAGACAGTACGGGATACAGGTAGATGTGATGGCACTGTATGCAAGAATGATCACTGGCCCCTACGTTTGTAAAAGAAAAGCAGCTAGGATTCAAACTAGACCTTTACAAACATGGGACCTACTATGAGAGGTAAACCTTCAAATAATACCAGAATATCAGAAGTTTGAGTGCCACATTTTCTATGAAGGGAAAATTAAGTGCATCACTACTGCTAAAACGTGTGTAACTGCTACTCCAGAGTGGATTATGCTGTATTGTACCAGAAATATGGAAATTAACTCCTACTGAATGTTGCCTAACTGCAACCCCAACCCTAACGTCACAAAGGGTGTTAAATAGAGAGTAATTAAATTCGGGTATTTGCTAGGTCCATGTGGTATAGTAGCAACATTATGGAGCTAGCTACCCTCAATAAAACAAGTTCAACAACCATTTACCTCGCACTCCTGTCTATAGGGGTAATCTATAGTTAATATAGACTCCATAACATCCCGGAGTCTATATTATCTATGGGTAAACGTAGGCCAGACAATTATTTTTCTGGGGGGGGGAGGGGGGAGTATCGTCTGGTGACTATTGCCAACATTTCGTTGCATCCGCCAAAATGTTGGAAGAAAATTAATGTTGGTGAGTAGTCACATGACCAAGATGTCTGCTGCTATTCTAAGAGCCGAGTTTGTGCTGCAATCTAAAGCTATAAAGCTTTTCGAATACACTCATGCAGCTACGTCCAAAGCTGGAATTACAGTGGTCAAGTGATTTGTACAAGGGAGAGACGTGTTGTGAGCCTTCCGTGTAGCGGTAAGTCTCTATGCTACTTGCTAGTGTTTCATGTTAAGTTTAAAAGGTAAGAAACTCTGTTATACACAAGATCAACTTTCGCGAGATCAACTGGCTTGCAAGACTAACGACATAGCATGCTTTTCGCTATAAAGTACTATACACTCCCTTATGTGACGTCCTACAGTAGACCTAGTTACATAATTTGCATAAAGGAACGGAACTGCGGCAATAGTCACCAGACTACACTCCTCCCTCGTTAAAATACTCTAGCCCGAGAGACTAGTAAAATAGCATGTGATTAGAGCACGGGTAAATTTCTTTTCCACCGCGTACCTGGAGAAAGTGCTGTGCCTGTTGGTACATAGCCTCGTCTAGACACTTCACCCCCAGTATCGTCAGGACCGTCTCGTCGCATGCAGAGCACTTCAAAACATCGTGCGCGATCTCATGGGAAATCTGTAGAGTCTCGGAAAGCCCGCTTAGCTCGTCCAACACACGGAATAAGGCACCGAGGAAGTCTTCCCGAATTTTTGCCTTATAAGATGGCTTTTCCTGGCTGCCTGGAGCTAGGTATCCAAGATGAAGGACATAACTTGAGCTAGCTATTATAGCTAGATATAAGGCGACGTGGCTGGGCAAGACTCACATGTACCAATCACGAGAGCAATTTAGGAATGGGGGCGGGGCTCGCTAGGAGCGAGCGTAGTCTCGCGGGCCAGACTAACTTTTCGCCTCCGTGGGAAATACTCCCGAAAAGTTAGTCTTGCCCGCGAGACTAGAGCGAGCGTACGCGACGAGGAACGGTTGGATGAACGTGTTGCCAAACGTTACAGGGTCTTCAGTAGGTTGCTCTGACAGTCATACCCCAGGGTAAGTGGAACAGATACTGCCGCTCATCTGCCTGAGGCAAAAGTAGCTTAAATTATGGGTGAGAGTATCTGACTACTATATTTCTGGGTCAGGTCGTTTTCTCGTTACCAGCGCAAAACTAAGGCTAACACCGCCTTAGTATCCTTCGCCTTGATTGTGAGCTGGGAGCGAGACTAGTCCAATCCTTAGTCTGGGTGGTGGGGATGGTCTGATCCAAACCTGGGCTGGCTGCATGACTTCACACTTCAAACTATTGGTAAGGTTTCTGTCTGATTTCCAGCATAATTTCATGCAGGATGGGGACAGATACACTAACCTTAGCTGCTCTACTAAGTAGCTGAATGCTGCTTTTTGGGCCACACTAGCGTCTGTAGCTACATCAGCCAACGTTCCACAGTTCCATTATCAAGTATATATAAGCTTTAATATTTAGACTCGAACATCAAGTTGAAGAGCACTCTAATGGATAGTGTGCTAGATATAATCCTGAGATGGAACCCGCACAGTGCCAGGATTTATCTTTCCCTGCATTGCTTAATATTTTGTCATTTGTTCGATCTATCAACTGTACTGTGCATTGCCTTTTATGAATTCATGAGCTCTGTTTAGGCATTTCAGGATCCCGTTTAAAAAGAACTCGATATACATGGATGTGTAAACGCACTAATTCAATTCAGAAACTAAACCTCATCAGCAACATGATGTGGGTTACCAGTATGCTCATAAGCCAGTTTCCAAAATCAGTACATTGACTCCTATAAGATTTATTGTACCCTGAATCTTGAACCATATGCCTGTATTTTAGAGATTTGGGTTTATTTGGGATTAGTGCCACACACAGATTTATTAAATGTACAATACAGTTTATCAGTTAGTACCAATTCACAGACTGAGGGGGTAGTTTCCAGTTCACAAGAAAATGCTTCTGCCATTAGTTTTGAATTTATTGGCCGGGGAGAGCCTTGGAATAAGGCAAATTTCCTTTTTTTCTTCTGTAGGTATGGTGGATACTGTCCTATTAAGGATACATATGGTGCAACATTTGGAACTGCTACCAAACATTACCACCAGATTGTGTGAGCATCTCTAAACCGTAGATAGGCAAATCTCTCACCCAAATGTCCACACGTAGAGGAGTGTTTGGATGATTAATTCCTTAATCAACCAGAAGGCTATAACAAGCCTTCTGGTTTGAAATTGAATCACCAACAAAACTGCATTCCCTGCAATGTTGCTATGATGTGTACTTGAATTACGATAAATAACAATAGCTACCAAGTCTGTGACAGCAAAGTAACCACTGGAGATCTTCCTTTGTACATGAGTGCATGAACAGCTGCCACCTCAGGACTAATTAATCAGACTTCTGCTATAGTAATAAGTTCAGTCTAATGTCTGCCTTCTACAGTAACTACGAACCTGTAGGTAGCATTCAAAACTCTTATCTTCATGTATAGTTTTTTGATTAGCAAGCACGTGCATATAGCTAGTGGCCAAGATCAGAGAGCCTGTGTGGGCATGCTGTGCACTCAACTGGTTGATAGTGTCTACCGTCATGGCATTCCATGCAGAAATTGCAATGTTGTAAGGTAAAAAAATATGGTGTACATGTTTGCAGAGTAACGTAGGCTCTCATGATCAATATCTTCATTTGCATTTATAATACATCTACCGTTCATTGTATGGGAAATTCATCAATAATGTTTTCATTGGTGCTCTGCAGTCATCAGGAGAGCCTAAACTCTAGCAGGAAACCACTAAAGAGGACAGCTAGCGAGAGTGGCATGACTTTTGTTGAACTATACTTCTCTATTTCAAGGTAAAGTGTTTCTTTAGCTAATATTCTTACATACTACTTCAGTGTCTGAAGTATATTCTGGGGTACATCAACTCGGTCTGAGAAATATCTCTCCGATAATTTATAGCTAAAGCTGACACCAATATCTTGAGGGTAGATGCTTGGGAACTACCCCTTGACGAGTATTCTTGTTTCCAACACATTTATCCAAGTTTCATGGTGTGAGGTATAAATAATACTGCCTTTTTTTAGGACAACCAATAACCAAAGGCTCAGGCAACAATTAATGTTCGGGAGAATGTTTGCAACTTTATTGCCAAGATCTGCTGTTCTACTTGAAGTAAGAAATAATGCTCCCGAGGTGAAAAAAAAATTAGACTCGCCTTCACCATTTTGCGGGAACTTTTACTCTGTGTATGAAACCCTGCAACATATGTGCTGTAATGGTGTCTGGCAGGCTATAGCAAAAGCACTAATTGTCACTCTTTCAGTTATTGAGAGTGTGTGCAGCCCGCTTGTATATTCCTCTGAACACTTCCCCACTCTTTCTTGCACTTGTCTGAAATCTGCACAAACAGCTATTCTCCCAGAGTCTAGTGCTTAAAGCTACAGTGATTATGTCATCTCAAACTATTAGCTGTAGGTCTCAGGTAGTGTGCAGGTAGATACAATGAATATAGGAGAGAAAATTGAATCAATTACGTAGGTTTTTAAGTCATAGGAATATCAGTACAGTTGCAAGAAGGTTATTGCTAGTTTCGGTACTTAGTCCTACTTAGAATAGTGTGGGCTTGTAATAAAAGGCAGACAGCTTCCTTGGAATCTACTCAGCTAGGAGCAGCTAAAAAAATATTTGGCTGCTCTTCTAAAACGTGCAATGAAGCAGTAGGGGGATATGGGGTTAGAATCTTTGAAAGGCAGGAGGGATAGATGCAAAATTAAGTGATGGTATAAAGTCAATAATTTGAATGCTGAGAGATATCCTAGATTACTACTAGACAGTGAATGGGAAGTGAAGCCGTGTAGGGGTAGGCAGAGGAAGACCTGGAGGAAAATTATATGGCGATCAGGATGGTAATGGTGAGACATCTGGTTGCTCTTGCTCTTGTCCTCTGACTGGAGATCTTTCAAGCTTCGCCTGCGTATGTGGGTGCGTGGTCGATGGCATAAGCGCTACGGCAGCAACATGAGTAGTTATTCTGCAAAGCAACACATTTTTATCTAAAATAGCTAGGGTACAGGGGACTTACTAACTGGTAAGAGTGCATACGTTGTAAGATATACACTTTTTTTGTAGCTGCAGTGCTCAGGTTATGTATGAAAAAAAATCTGATTATGGTGCCTTAAAAATTCACCAACCAGCCTGAACTGCACTTAATTGATATGGGAAGGCCATTAGCAATGAGAATGCATGCATGTATGCAGCTCAGTGTCATAACATACATATATTATACATGCATTATTAATCCCTAGTGTAGACCCCTTTGTGTAAATAGCAACTACCTGTTCATTGCAAGCCTCTGTATTAACTGTCCTTGGGTTAATTGTTCTTGGCTTTTGCTGAAATCATCACTGAGGCGTGGTTGGACATGTCAGATGTATCTAGAGATGGCAATCTGAAAAGTAGTGTGGTGTGTTCCTGCCTTGTACGCTACTTTTGGGGGGATTCATCCCCGTACGTTTTTTCATTTTTCGAATGTAACTATGCATGCTACTTGACATTCTGAGCCTGTAGTGCTCAGCAATTTAGTATTGACAATGAACTTTCAATAACATTTGAATTGTACACAGCTGGCACAGCAACACAGTGAACAGTACAAAGATCACACTGGCCTGCTGCCCCAAGTACAGACCTTTACCCACAGGAGACATGCCTCCGCACCCCCTCTGTCAAGGTATGACATTGCTTTTAAAGTTACTGTAGTTACGAAACATTTTTTGATGCTACGTAGGTGGTTACTTATTTTTCAATCTCAGGGAAGTGTTAAATAGAGAATTATGAGGGGGAGGCATGCCCACAGACCCCCTTGCAATTGAAGGACGTTTGCTAGTTCAGCATATGAAAACCTGCAACCTGTATAGTTCATATGATTAATCCAAAACCAGATTTTTACCAGCCGGAGCGCGCGCAGCGCGCGAACGGCTGGTACTAAGATTGATTTACGTTTTCCGCGTCTGTTTGTTTGTTTGTTTGTCTGTCTGTTTGTGCGTCCACACTTATCACGTGCGCAAAATATTACGTCATACGTTACTATGCAACTGCAGTGTATAGCAGCTTTTGGAAGTTTGCGGGCCAAGCTACAGCAAATGAAGATAGCTTTGTGTTGCCTAGATGGCGAAAACGTGGTAGGTAGCCGTAAAGATCCTGTTTTGGTGGCGTATAGCTACTATCTGGAGGCGTATAACAAAACTGCTGAGTCAGCACTTTCGCTGTACCGTTCTAGGAATATAGTATCTCTGGCTCTACAGCTGTAGTTTAATAGCTTGGTCTAAGCTAAGTTGTGTGTATTGTACGGGAAAGGCGTCTGGCTGGTTTTTTAGACATGAAATGTCAGACTTGTTTTGACAGAATGGTTTTTGTGGTCCCCCAGGACAATCTTCACAATTTCAAAATCAATTTTCAGTCCAAATTTGACCTTCTAGTATACAAAATGAAACATTAAACTCAAAAAATGCCTGCTATCCAGTAAAACTAAATTTGGAATTTAGTATCTTCCAGTATAAGGAAATGAAACACTAAATTTATAACTCTTACACCCCCCCGGTAATCCATCTGCAGTAGAACTGCATTCTGCTCGTAATAGTGTTCCAGTTTTGTGTGCCAATAGGTCCAGTTTGAATCAATACATACGTTGCATAGTTGAATTGAAGTACGTAGTGAAGATTGTTCCAGAGAACAGTGAGCATCATTCCTCTGCAGATTATACTTAATCAATAAGACTTAGTGTGCAGTATATCTCAGTGTGTCAACTAGGTCACAAGTCTTTGGCCCAGTGTCGTATCGAAGATGTCCATCTGCCAGGGAGAGAGCTGTAAGAGACCTTCACTCTGAAAAACGATAACGTAATGAATTCTCTCATTACATTGTTGTACAACATTTCCCCCCGTAGGACAAGATACTGCATGCACTGGTCCATGTTCAGAATGTATGCATGCTGGGTTCAAGCTGTGCGAAGTGGTGTACGTACGTACGTACGTACGTAAGTAACATTTGTTTTTTTTCTTCTCTGAATGTCACTTTTTGTTCACTAATTGTTAGGTTTTCAACTAGAATGCACTGGATGTACTTTGATGTCATCTCTACAACCGCCTTGTCGTATACAGGTGATGGCTGTCTGTCTTTACACAACAGAAGCAAGATACATGATCCTGTCCTGAAGCTGACTAGATAACAGGCCACGCTGCACTGCAGTACTTCCCAGGTGATTAGGTATAGTTCTAGCTACACATACGTACATGCCTAAGTTCCTCTGATGGCAATTGGTACCATATCAATGTTTTAAGAACACCATAGGGTATTGTTCTCCCTGTTTTAACCCACCCAGAGCATATAATTAAGTCCACCCTTGAGTATAAGCCCACACTGAGTATAAGCCCACTCTTGATTATAACCCCACCCCTGAGTATTAGCACATCCCTGAGTATAAGCCCACTCCTGAGTATAAGCCCACTCCTGAGTATAAGCCCACTGCTGAATATACGTAAGCCCACCCCTGAGTATTAGCACATCTCTGAATATTAGCCCACTCCTGGACAGACAAAACATTAGAGCAGAGAGCTAAAAGTGATCATACTTGCATGCTATTCTAGCAGGCCTATATTGTACTGTGGCAGCTCAGGTGAAGCCAAAGCCAATAAAACTAATTTCACTGAGTGTTATAACCATGGCCAATCTAGTAGCTCATTGTGTTTTTGAAAAGGTTCATGGGTTCAATCCCCAGCTGTGCATTCTACCCTTGATGCAGACACTATTGTATGTGCGCAACTGCGCATGCCGTATGCTGTCGCGCGCTTGTATATACTTAATGCTGGTTCGACAGTTTGTTGAGCACAATTAGAAGTACGCACTGTAAGACTATAGCATAATATAGTTTAATAAAACTGCAATCTGCTTGAGCCTATGGAGGTACTGTTTGATGACTATAGAATAGAATATTTTATTTTCGTGACACGCATACACAAGAATGCCCGGCCTAAAACTAGGAGTCACAAATCAATAAATCAAATAACATAGAAAACCGGAAGAGTGAAAGTAGCTACAATGATGATAGAGTTAAAGTTGCAATCTAGATTTGTATAAATGTTTACCAATTAAATTACTATGACTATTAGCACAAAGGTATATGTAAATTTGTTAACAGTGGAGAGAGGAGAGAAAGAGGAGTCCATGCAGGAGAAGCTAGATCTCTGCTGGTCCAATGCCTTGCAAGACATTAATGTATTTCAGGCAGTTGAAAATAATTAAGCCTATATAGTGCTTGCGTTCTCTGCCCATACGAATTTAGAGTGAGCGTGAGCGGCGGTGGCCTTCTGTGGAGCTGGAGCCATTTGCTAACATCAGCTGACCATCAGTACAACCTATTGATCATGAGGGAGAAAATGCAATGAATGCACTTGATCAATGAATACACTAGAACTTCTTACTGCATGTGTTGCCGTTGCCACTGAATCCTACTCTGCAGGTGCATAAGTAGCTCCCATTGGTGTCAGTGCAGTCTGCTTTAGCATCAGTCATGAGAGCCCCTATCACATTCATTGATATCTGCATAGAAAAGAAACGACTACAGTAATTTCTCAGTAAGTGCAAATGTGACAATGGTTTCAGGCAATATACACTGGAATTGTGGGATAAATTGTTGATATTTAGTAAAAGCTCTAACTGAAATTGGGTTTACTCGTGCAATTCACTCTATCCCCTTCATATCCAGTGACACATGTACAGTTGAAGCTTCTTTCAGTGTCTGAGCAGTTTGCATTTACGCTGCAGTTATCTGTGTCTCTTTCGCATTCATCAATGTCTTCATGGAGTAAAGTTCATGTATATAGAAACCAGCCATGTATCTTGAAGAATAGTGCTACTACATTATGCCGAGTCTGAAAATACACAGCTGAAGTTGTACTGTTACATCACAACAGATTGCGTCAGAGCCACAGTTGTGTCCTACTAGTGGACACCTTAGAGAAGTGTAGTAAGTACGGCCCAGGAGTGGTCCAAAAACAATTACGTAAGTGAAAGCAGTCTACATGTCATGACTGAGTGGTTGTAAACCTTCATGCACTATACCTACAGAGAACTAATCCTGTTTCATGCTGCCTGGGTGACATAAAATGTGTAAGTAATAGAAACAAACTAATTTGGAGGAATTTGGTAATCATGTAGGCTCCAACACTCCTTCTACATGCATTGTTCCAGGAAACACAGTGCATGTACAGATGAGGCAAATGTCTGAGCATTTAGCATTTGGACTACAGCTATTGGTACGTATTTCACATTCTGCATGAGTTTAATATTAAATTGCTGCTGCATCTTCTGACAAAATTAATTTCTATGCCAGAAAAGGCACCCTCCCCTTCAAGCCGACATTTGAAGAAACTAGCAGCTCTGTACGTAGGTACAGTGCACTAAAGTCTGACAATTTTGTGTTTATCTACAGCCAATTATTTATCTATGCTAAAAGGTACTGATAAGAATGTCCTGCATTCTTTTTTGATGAACAATTACTTGAAATTTAGCTTTATGGTACTGTAGCTATGTGTGTGCTTCTCTGAACTTGAGAGTTAAGAGTTCCAACCTCCCTGAAGTGTAGTGATTCAAGCGTAACACAGCTACATGTACCCTATATGCTCGTTATTTCATTTGTTACCGTATACTTACCATTTCGCATGCATGGAAGAATACACTCATGCTAAGCTACCAAGTGAATTTGTTAAATCGATGAAGTCTTGCTGTTTCTGTTTGGCTGAAAGTTGAGCAAGGTTACCTGGTTGGTTCGCCTATGCATCTGTGCTTGTCATGTGTGTGCAATTTTACATGTACATTATGTTACATGTAAACAGTGTCTACCAGACCACTCCTTTTGTAGCCTGGGAATGAGGCTAGCAATCTTGTTGCTTCATCTTCACAACACCACGAAAGGTAGCTTCTGTTAGAATTATTCACATACTTTGAAATTGTACCACACATCCACCCATAAAGTGTCCTTTTTTCTCTATCCATAGAGCATATTTCCAAGCCCAGAATATCAGTCCAGCCTTACAGCTCTACAGTAGTGTATGGACAGCCACTTCGCCTCTTCGTTGATGTCGAGAACCCTGACTCTTCAACAAAATTCCAATGGTACCGAAGCAATGAGCTGATTAATGGCCGTGAGAGCCGTGAGCTGCTTATCCACTCAGTCATTGACAGCGATGGAGGTGACTACTACTGTAGGGTCACTAATTGTGCTGGCTCAACGGATTCCCAAGTTGCTAGAGTCTCCATTAGCAATGGCCAGGGTCCCCTGGTACGTGCCCCAGACCGCTGGGGTCAGTATGGAAGAATGGGCTACCGGGGTCGAGGAGAACCAGAGGACGAGGATGAGCCTTGTGGACAGCCAGTGCCATCATCTGCTCCACCTACGTCAGCAAATGCTTTTACCACTCAGGCGTCAGCATCATGTAAGCTATTATGGTATTCCATGTGGAAGCCTCATGGGAAGCAATACCTATACATGTAGATCTAGAAGAGTCAACACTTGCATACACACACTTCCTTTCCAATTAAAATGGGGGAGTGCGTGTAGTTATTTGAGAATGGCGGCCATCAGTGTCTGATGCTGCCGAATCAGCCTTACTCACTGCCGGTGAACCCCCATAGATCGCTACCACTACTTCTAGGTTGCTACACATGTTGCCCCCGTAAATCACTGCTGCCTCTCTGCAGGCAACTCCACTGCAGTACATGCTCTCAACTCTACTGTACCGTAGACTCGGGTTATTAAAATTAAGCGCACCTTTTTTATAAGCGCACTCCTTTTTATAAGCGCATACTTCCTTCCTGATTTTTGCTACTCGCTACTAAGCGCATGCATGCACCCGATTAAACTTTAAACTTTGGGCTCTCTCAGCATGAGATCGAGATTGCAACGTGCTAAGTATTACCGAGTGTTTCACTGGAGATTCTCATGATGGCTACGGCTGCTGGTGCTTCTATCCTTCTCTCGAACAGATCGGGAAAGGCTAAGAGGAAAAGCTATGCAAGAGAGTTCAAGCTGACTGTTGTCAACCACTATCATGACAATAATTTGTACCAGACGTCCAATCGTTGAACACCAAGACGATTTTGTACACGTGGTGCTCTTGAATGATGCTTTCGTGAATCAGGATCGCATCTTCCCCCCTTGCCATGATAGCTAGCTAGCCATAGAACGAGTTGCGAAAGGTGGGTGGGACTAATGGGCGGTGCTAGACATCGCTATTTATAAGCGCACACTTTTTGTTAAGCGCATATTTCCTTGCTGCTCAGACTCATAAGCGCATGCGCTTAATAACCCGAGTCTACAGTATGCTCTCTTAAATAGTCTCTTTGTCCTCTGGCAGGCTGTAATTACATTCCTGTAGTGTTACTACACATCAACCTGCACACATGGAGTCTATACAACACGATTGGTTGCTTTGCTTCTCTCCTCTCGTACCCAGGCCTCCCGCCGGGAGGCCTGGGTACGAGTTATCTCGCTTGGTAATTATTGTGCTGCAGATGTAAATAAGTCATTACGGTGTACATGTTACCAGAATTAAACTATCATCCAACTTATTGATTTCTCTCCCTCCCACTCACAGCACCAGTAGTGACAGATAAACCAGTGATCTCAGTGCACCCCCAGCCACAAGAGATTGAACTCGGGGACCCCCTAACTCTGAGCTGCGTAGCCACTGGGTCCGGAGAACTCAGTTACCTGTGGTACTTCAATGGACTCTCCCTAAACAAAGAGGTCCAGTCAACCTACACTATCCACTGCTTCACCGATGAGGACGAAGGTCTATATACATGCAAAGTGTCCAATGATGGTGGCAGCACAATGTCACAAATGGCTCATGTAGTCATGAAACTTGACTAAATTACCTTAGTCGGCCACTGTGTCATTTACACAATATTTAATATGCATTGCTTAACTACTTTGATGTTGTTTCCACTTTGTGTATTACTTTCAATTTTTGTATATAAGAATCATTCTGAAATGAATCTATATCATGGAAACTCATACTTGTATGGGCCAGCCAATTTGCCGTGTGTTCACCCTGACTATGATATACGCCTACCCTTACAGTACTTCAGGGGCCATGCATACTTCATGAGTTTGGGCCTTTATTTCTATGTACACAGGCGAGTGATATTTTGTGCAGCTAATTCAGTGTTCCTTGTATCTCACTTATATGTCTGTGGATAAATGACAAGTACATGTAGAATGACCAGTAATTCTTCTGGGATTCTACTGGTGATTACCAAATTGTTTCCAATGAATCCACATGATTTCCACTTTCAAGCTTCACAAGCTCATGTCTTGGACTAATAATGAATTAACTGCCAAAAAAGTGAGCGCTTCCACAGGCAATGTCATCCATTTCCATAATTATGCAGTACTTATATAGGCACTTATCTTTACTAATCCAAGACACTGGGAAAGTCTTGAACAATACGTATAATGCCAATATTATCCGTAGGTCTTGGCTAACCCATACAACTGACATGTATACATATAACTAATACTATTTTGCCGTATCCAGTATTTCATGGTTACTAGTCACTCATCCAGTTTTCACTTATCCTGTTTGTATTTGGATACAACTTAATGCTGTTCCTTCCATGCATGTCACACACACACACACACACACACACACAAGCACACACACAAAATGCAAATTCTATTGCTGCCACTAAGCGGTCACATGCACCTGGTAAAGCCAGGCTGCTTGTGCACTAAGCAAGCACTATGAGCCAGTTCTAGCAAACTCATGGAGCTGGGCTAGGAGCTCGCCGAAGGACTGCCTGCTTCTCTCAGTGTCTGGTGTGGGCACCCGGAGTCCCACCTGGACCAAGGCTGATACATGAGAGCAGTCAGTTGAATTTGCACCCCAGCAAATTGCCAGGTACCCATTACAGCTGGGTGGGCTGGTGTGTACTGGCAATTACATAATACGTAATTCACACCAAATACATGTTAATGATAGAAAAAATGATATATAGTAGGTATATAGTCACCAGTCATCATGTGGGATTCGAACTACCACTTGGGTGTGAGTCCAGTGCTCTAACCACTAGCTCCACCACTGTGACACACACACACACACACACACACACACACACACACACACACACACACACACACACACACACACACACACACAACACACACACACACACACACACACACTGTATGTAGTCACCCTTTACACCACAAAATGCACACAGTTGGACACGCTGCCACTAGCTGCCACATTAATAAATAAGACTGGTGTGGGGTTCACTTAAGGTGATGTTCCACCCAAAGATAATATTATTTTGAACATTTATTTCTGTACACAAGCCAAGATATCAATGTCAATTTTTCATTATTGTTTATGAATTTGGGACATCAATATCTTGGCTTGTCTACCCCCTATGCACCTGAAAGTTTCACCAAAGTCTCTAAAACCACGAGTGCTATGCAATGACATTTAGTACTTCCTGAGGGGGGTCAAGGAAAAAAGTTGGAAAGTTAAATTTACCCTGTATGTTTCAAAAAGGTGTTTATTGAAGAGAACTCATTGAGAAAATTACTGGGTTGCATTTTTACCTTCATAGTCCCTACCATTTTTTGAGATTGAACGTCCAATTGGGTGGGACACCACTTTAACTTTGTACCCAGTCTCTACTCCCCACTCAGCTGTTTCTGTGCAAAAAAGCTAGGTGGGGAGTAGAGACTGGTAGGTTCACTTGTATATGATCTGTGGCAATACCAATAAAAAGGGATCCACTGCATAAAAGCGCTCTACATACGTTGCTAATATATGTAAGTGCACAGTCCAGGCAAATATGTTACTTATTGTAATACACGTATGTAGATAGTTTGACTAAAATACCACAATGTGAGCACTGACAGTCAGTAAATGACCTTCGAGACAAAGCTGTACTGTAGTGCAACTTTGGCACAACACACTACATGCAAACCTGTTTCACAATTAAGTATAGGCTAGAGACCGGATGCGAGCTCGTCACTACAAGGTTTTAGAAACTCAGAGCATAGATAATAGTCTATTCTGAATCTGAATCCTGATTCCAGATCATCGTGCTCTTGTTCCGCGACTTTTACGTCTGGGGTATGGGTACGGGCTATAGGCAGCGAATTAGTTGTCCACAAGGCCATCGCTAAGATGAGTACCTGTCAGAATCCGTCACACAGTCGATCTCGGGAGAGCATTTCCAGTGATGCTCATCTGATTAATCTCGTTCCCAGCCCTACAGGGCTGGGAATGAGACTATTCAGCAAATGTCAGGTATTTAGCAAATGACCATGGGTAAATGATCATGGTAAATGATCATGGTAAATGATCATGGTATTTAGCAATTACGTATTTAGTAAATGACCATGGGTATTTAGCAAATGCCAGGTAATAACCCTGGGTATTTACTAAGTAACCATGGGTATTTACTAAGTAACCATGGGTATTTACTAAGTAACCATGGGTATTTACTAAGTAACCATGAGTATTTACTAAATAACCATGGGTATTTAGTAAATGCCATATATTCTCTAGTCAAAGTATCTCAAAAAATTGATTTTGGCACAAACGGCACCCTAATTCACAGCTTTCTCAGACTTTGGCGAACCATAGGTACTAGCAGATGTGGATGTTAGTATGTTACTATGCCAACTTGGCTTACAGCAGTAGTGCAAAACGAGCTTTCAGCGTCAGCTAGCAATTTCTCAACATTCGCGTCAGCGACAGCTCCGCCTCGGTCAATAAGTAGGTTGTGGTTCAGCCAATTAGTCCCTCTGGTGCTCAAAACATTGTAGTAACCTTGTTGCTTGGTCTAACTAATACTTAAAGACCTAGCAATGATACAAAACTTCGACCTGTTTGCGTCTATTGCCATACCCCTTATTTAACGGGAAAATTTTCAATCAAATATCCAGAAGCAGGCGTGGCTTAGCGGCAATCGTTTCGCCTTTCACTGAAAAGGTCGCGGGTTCGAATCCGCCCGGGAACTTTAATTTTCCTTTTTTTCTCTTGCGAATGTCTATAGGAATAGTACTGATATAAAAGAGAGAAATGTTCATCTACTGTCACCAACACCCCCCGTGGTGCTGGGAGCAGTGGCGCAGTATCTGGAGACAGTGATCGCGAGTTCGAATCTCGGCTCGTGCACTGAAGGTTTGGGGCATTATGGCTTAGGGACCGCCCCCTACCTCCCTTAATTCCAGTATAAACCTGTACACGCTGCGGAGTGGATCCATCGGGGTCAGTTCTTGATTCGTTAGCCGCTTGAGCTTCCACATCCTGGCCCTTCGGGTGAAACTTTTTCTCTTTTTTTTTGAAAAAGTTTCGTTTTTTTTTTTTTTTAAACGCTCACTAAAAATGAACGCCAAGTTTGTTTTTGCTAATTTCTTTTTTTTTTTTGCTTTTGAAAAGTAACTTATTAAGCATTTTTTGTCTTTTCAATATATCAGTTGCTGTTTGATATTTAGCTGAGGGAATAAAATATTTCTGCAGAAACCCACTTGAGCACATGTAACTCTCACCAAAAACTGCAACCTTACTCATTCTCATTAATATGGTGATTGTTCCCTTAATCTCACAGTTCTTTCTCTTTTCAAAATTCCCTCGCTGCTATAATTATATTCTTTTGTGGCTGTAATAGTAGAACCCTGTTCATGATTACACTCAGTTGTATTTGTCCTCAATTATATCTGCTGCAGAAGTCCACTCACAGCTGGACACCATTCATTCAGAAGCTCATCACACCCAGGAGGAACCCGCCAATCTCCTGAGCAGGGAGATAGGTTTCTGCGAAAAGTGGACAGTCTGTTTCAGAGAGTACAAGTGTCCACTTGATCTGAGGTTCATGATGAGAGCAAGTCCCGTGTCTATTCAGCTGCAAACGCCGATCCCACCCCAACCAGAGGTGTAGGTGAGCATAGCCCCTCCTCCTATTTATAGACGTGTTCAATCATGTTAAATTATTTCACAATAGTCCACCACATCCGCTGGGACTGCCTGTTGTACACAAAGTCAGTGTACGGCAGTTTTGACCTTTGATTCTGGGCTAAGAGGCTCTGAATGAATGGAGATCAAGAACAGCTGCAAATTTCTTTTGGTTTCCCCATGCAGGGCAGAAGTCGCACATGGTCAGGCTTGGGGCTACTGTGGAGTACCACATCCTAGCCCTTCCCAGGATCCAGCTGAGAGCTGTTGCCCTCTCACAGCCGGTGAACTATATCGCAGAATGTAAGAGACTTTTGGCAAAACTGAATTATTTTTTTGTGTTCCAAAGTCAGAATGACTGCACTACATATCGATCACTTCATCTGCCTGTTTAATACATGTACATCTGATACTACGTGAGTGTGCGTACTTAATTTAATTCATTGTATGTTCCATTGTGTTCGTAATAGGTTCACTCTATGTGGCAGCCACCTCCCAATAATGGCCACTATAATATTGTGGCCCAACCTACATATTGGTAATGCACAATGGACCTCATAATACAGTGAACACAACCACCTCTTCTATCACAGCCATGGTTGAAGGGTGACTGCTTATTATAGAGTTCCAATATAGGCTTAGGCCAAGATTATTGTGGTCACCAATACCCTCCCGGTCTAGAACCAGGGTCAGAATGGCATCGGATGAACTCCCTACTCAGTCTTGTGATTTACGTTGATGTGTTTGTTGATGTATTATAGTTACTGTTTGTTCAGGATGCCCACGCAGACCAGCTTAAGCTGATGGGACATTCCTGGATATCTATCTATCTATCCATCTATAACAATAGGCACGAAGAAGCATCAAGAATAATGCAGTAGTAATAGGGCAATTTTCAGTGAGTTTTGAACAGAATATTCAGAATAGGCCTTGCCGACCACAAACCCCATTTCTACTGCACTTCTTTTCTATCTGTATAGAGCAAGCGAAGCGAGCAAGTTCAACTACATGTAGCCCAGGTAGTTGTGCAAGAGAAGAGAGCACAACTACTTGTAGGTTTTGCTCTTTATTATGCCTAACTTGTGTATTAGTACTTGGACTTTATTGGATTTCCTCTATAGCCTGTGCTATCTCATTGATGATACTTGTGTAAGGTTCACCTCAATCAACAGAATGACAAGTCATATTCCATACTGGAAGTCTCACCCACTTGAAAATTGAAAACTGATTTAATATTACCAGCAGGCATACCAAAAATAGTCACATATTTGATATCAAGACGTAGTGGTGACTGTTAAGGTGTGAGTGAAAACAGCAAAAATGTGCATGCTAAACTTATACATGTACCTCCATTGATGGTTCATTTTCTGGGAGGCAATAATCTTCAATTATACTTTCTGGATGAGCTTTCTTTTCTTGCAATTCACCATTCAGCTCATACACTGAGGACTTTGTGCCACCATGTTTGACAGCAACGAACACTACTCCGAAGACTGCGACAACCAAGAGGGCAACAAGGATGATAGACAATGGCACAACCACTGCTACCACAGTTGTACTGTCATCAGAACCACGCTGAGCTGAGGGTAAAGGCAAAACAAAGTTCAGAATAGCAATATAATGTAGGGAGGTGGAAGGTATTAAGAGTAGGAAGCTCCCACATGAAAGATTAAACTTCCTGTTACTATTTCAGAAATGCATATACCTGAGTCCATTAAAGAAGCAAAGTTGTTTGCTGTACCAGACAGCTCTTACAGCAGTGAATATTACCGGAGAATTGAGCAAATACATTTGTGTTAATCCGCTAAGAGTTGTGCTAAAGATGGAGGCACAGCCGACTATCATGCCACTGACTGTATGAGAATAGGACAGGTATGATCCTCATACGTGCTGCAATGATTTCTGTGAGAATGCGCTGGGTACTGCATCACAGCAGGTGTGCACAATGACATAGAGAGGTAGAAGGGAGTAGGAATGGGAAGCTCTCATGTGAAAAATCAATTTTTTTCCCACAGGAGATATTATGGGCACACAGTCAGGACTAGCCTTGTTCTCAGTCCTATCCACCCCAGCCTCAAGATAAAAGCTGGGATTTGCAGGACTGGGAACAAGGATAGTCAGGAGAGCCTTGAAACAGTAGGTTATGGCTGTGTAGCAAAGCGATACTATGCCCTAAATAATCAGCAATCCCAACAAGGCCAGTGACAAGTCACTAATGCCACCATGACTAAAACTAGCAGCCAGTGGAAGGAAGACACGATCAGCTATTGTCAGGTCACAAACTTATTTATATGCAAAGTTTTCAAATAACTGGCTAAGGGTGTTACTTGGGGCATGCAATAACGGAATGCTGAGCATTGTTTCTAAAGTTTCGGGATCCAGGATCAGCCGAAGTCAATTATATTACATTTCTCTCTCTAATTCTTCACATGAAGGTACTCATACCCACCCATACCATACATTTACCATGAGCACACCACTGCAATACTTACAGTTGCCATCTGTACCTCCAAAATGAAGAAAAGAAAGGCAATTAACATTAACTTCCTATAACTCTGTATGCCTTATAGTCAAGAGTTAGGTAGGTAAAAGGCCTGAACATTTTGGCTAATCAGTTGTGCGAAGGGAATTGCCAACTGATTGTAAAATGTGTGAACGGCAGGTCCTACGACATTGACCACGTTTTGTTTGTGTGCGTGCATTTCGTCATGTGTGCAATACAACGTATGGCACACCCTGGTCTGCTACTATGCAACTAATCCACTAGCAGGTTTGCAGGCCAAACGAGTTTAGTTTTCTGTTTCCTAGACATTGAAAAAGTAATATGCGACATAATATATTGCACACATGACGGGCTTGGATACATAGACAGACAAACAGACAAATGCATAAAATGTGAAACCCTATAGAACGAGCTGTTCACAAACTTCATGCACACCCTGCTGGTTGGGCTATGCACTTCATACCAGTAGGGAGACCAACACTCCACCCCTGATAACCATATTGCATGGCAGGTATATACTCCTTGGCTTGATACCATACCACCCTGGCCCCACTTGTATTCATGTTCCACTGCCAAGGATACATAATCTGGACATACATGTACCAGTAGTAGAAGAGCTAGTGGGAGTAGTAGTAGCAGCAGTAGTAGTAGTAGGTTCAGGAGTGGTAGAAGCATCTATAAAAAAAAACAAACGGAAAGGTAAATTCACCTCTTGCAATGTTAATCTAGCTCGCAAAGGGTACAGTGCCACATCTACTAACATTCAATATACTTGCACTAAACTTAATATCTACAATGCTTTATGTACGTACCACACAAGCTGCAAATGAGTACAAAAAGATTAATTGTCACATCGTAAAAAGTAAATGATTGGGTTTGTAGCATATTTACTGCTATAGTTATACGACAATGGCCAGTAGTTAGGTTAGTCATTTGGCAGTGATGTAGAGACTAGTGATACGGTATTACTACTCAGTCTTGCACCACAGACAGTTGATTGCAACTTGAAAAAATCTTGAGAGTTGGTGAGACATTAAAATTTCCCCAAAAGCACCACTAAAGCTGGGAGACTCATGAATACAGACAGACTGATCACACTGGGGGACTGACTATCATGTGACTTTCAGCAGCCATGTTGCTGTAGAAGCTGTATCACTATGACATGTAAGTGATTCACTAGTCAATATATGCTGGTGCTCATATGCATATGAATTACACGTATGCAAGCGCTAAAGCATGGGAGCTGTAGTCAGCCTACCTACAGTCCAGGAGACTACTGCATACATGTACTACTCAGTGATTGCCAACTAAGATTTTATTTGCAGTGATTCTACTGCATAAAAAGTGATAGCAAAAAATGATCAATACAATGTGATAGAGCTCACCATGTAATATGTTACACTACAGATGATGTAATGCACTATCCACTAGCATCCTGATAATTTAAAATCTGCCATTACTCATTTTTGGCTTTTAAATTAACTACTATACACTATGCTAAGATGCTCAGCAATCATACACTGTATGCTTAGCCTCGTTCACAGGCTCTACCCCCCCAGCTTTTTATAGTGCAAAAAAAGCTGTGGGAGTTGAGCCTGGGAACAAGGCTACTGTATGCTAGCAACACAACTCTGTACAATCTTACTGATCGTGACATGAAAGGTTTTGCTCAATGTGCCAACCGAGTTTGCGATGGGGTCATCAAGTTGTAGTTGCACTGAAAAATCATATGTATTTTGTGTTTCACCCTGTACGACAGTTCCTTCTTCAGAATCTGTACATGAAGAAGAGTCTAGGTTACTGCAGGAATACATCAGTCCGCTTGAAATCCGGGCCTCTCCACGATATAACAGTGAGCGTCTGACTTCTTGATGTTGTCCAAAACTACCACCATCAACATACTCAACATTAGTGTTAAATATAACAGTGTCAGGGGAAGCTGTAAATGTCTCCTGACAAGGAGTTGATGAGTCACAGCCTCGGTACTGTGCTCTGGCTGTGTGTGTGTGTGTGTGTGTGTGTGTGTGTGTGTACAAGATGTACATGTCACAGTAGTATTATGCTAAGAATAATATTACAGCTGACACATCAGTTTGAATTCATGCTCCTCCCCAGAGGCAGGTAGATTAACAATCATGGCTCACCACTACTGAAGAATAATTATTAAGACTTGCAATGAACTGTTACAGCATCATTGTCAGAGGGAGATGCAAAGGCTTGCTCAGCAGGAATACATGTACCATTCACCGAAATTTCTGTAGATACTCACTGGCATGGCTAATCTCCACCCCTTTACTCAACAATAGTGGATATTCCGGGGGTAGATTGTCATCAGCCTCATTCTCAGGTTTGCATACACATAGCCACATATAATAAAGCACAGGCTATAGGCAAATTCTTGCACAGCTAGTGCACCGTGTATCGTGGCACAACTGCTGCTATGTGCAATCAATAAGATTAATTAGTCACGGGTTTCTACCCTCAGTTTCATTTTTCCTATATTCATAAAGGGAAATAACTAGTAAATTGAACTCACTGAAATGCAATTATAATGAATAGCACTGAAGTACTGAACCCTCGGCACAGCTAGCTAACTGCAAGATTTTGGAATTCACTGAATGAATTTAGTCCTGTTGAGACAGCTAATTATATAATGCCCTATACATGACGAGTCAGGTATTCAAACTTCCTGAAAATACGTACATTAGTTTACATGAAGTTAACCAAGTTCATTCACGTGAGTGTGCATGTTATATCAATGCGTGTGTCCTCTGCAGCCGATGAGGTTCATGGTAAGTTATTCTATTGTTGTGTTGTAGGCTTATAGTGTTTAATGTGAAACATAAATTGTCAAAAATCATTGCAGTTTTGATATTATAATCACAACCACAGTCTGAAGTTAACAGAACAGCTCAATGGTATAGATAGATAGATAAACATTTTTACATCACACCACAGGGGCAGCAGTATATAACAAAATCAAATGAGTATAAGATCCAACGCACGTGTTTCGTCCTAAGTCTCGTGCCCAGACCCAGATTTGATGCCATGCGCACGTGAGAGGCGTGTCTGACCCACATACAGAGAGCTACATGCTTTGGAAGCCACTTCCACAAAGCTCAGAGTTATAGCTAATTTTGGTGAGGCCGCCCTTGTTATAAAGCGTTGTAATTTTTTTTATATCTTACCCTCTTTTCATTCCTGAGCACTTATGTTAAACTCCATAATCTGCTCTGTATTCCATATACCCTACACATTTTGAGAGACATTGTTTTTTAGGTAATAAAGTAATTTAAAGTGGTTGCAATCATTTTAAAATTCAATTGTTTTCTGAATCTACTTTTTTGTTTGGAGCATACAATACATATTTCAAACTAGCATGAACGGATACATTAAACAAACAAACTGATTGAAAATATGCCTACCCCTTTTACAATATGACTCACTTGTGCAATTCACTCCATCCCCTTCATATCCAGTGACACATGTACAGTTGAAGCTTCCTTCAGTGTCTGAGCAAATTGCATTTATGTCACAGTTATCAGCGCCTCTTACACATTTATCAATGTCTGCATGGAGTGAAATGCAGTAGAGAATACAGATTGATAAGCTTCTTTAGGGGCACTGAGGACTGCTGCTGCAATCTTCTGAAATACGAATAGATATATTGTGCCCACCCCTCTAATCAGTATAATTATCTTAACAGATATCATTCTTGTGCAATTAGTGTCACTCTCTCACAGCCATGAATACAGCTACAGCTAAAGTTACATGTTACATCACAGGAGAGTGCATATGTAGTTGAGTCTTTCTAGTTGACACTTTCAAGAAGCATAGTAAACATTGTTAAGAGTGACCTAAAACAAGTCAAAATCATTTCTTATCATGACAGATGTTGTCGAGCGGTTATAAAACTCTACATAATTCAATAACGCCACAGAACCTTGTTTCTGGGTGACAAAATATGCAAGCAATGTTGACTAAGTATTAGCTTTCCAGGACATCTGATTGCTAAATGCGTTCATCTTGGTTATACAATGTTACTATGTACAGTGCAGTCATCAGAACAGTTAGCTATATAGTGAGCTAGTCTGGTATCTACGTCAGATGTGTGAAAGCACTATACTCAGACATTCATGGAAGTATAAAAGATGCTGTTGTAGGCTCACTTTATGATCTTGCAGTCACTATGTATATGGTAGTAGCTGCCGAGAATGCTGGCAATGTGAAAGGATTACCAACACATTTCTACACTCCTCTTTAGTACCATTCCCATACCACTAAAGTATATCAAGGTTTCTGTACATGTACTCCGTGTATCAACCGCAGAGGAATGCGGCCAATAGTTTGGGAGGAAGAACTGCATATCTAGACGTCTTTTCCCAGCAGCACGCACATTCACAATTCAACACGCATTATAACTTACGTACCTACCCAAATCCAACTCCCCCAAGCGATTGAAACAGCCGGTAAACACCTTTTCTACTAACAATTTTTATTAGCAACCAAGAAGCATGCACTAACTCCTTTGCTACTTTAGTTCAGGTTTAGAAAAGTCAATCCTTTTTTACTAATTTGACTTTCCCAAACCTGAACTAAAAGTAGCATAGGGGTTAGTGCATGCTTCTTGGTTGCTAATTAAAATTGTTCTGCCCTCTGATAATTTCATACTTGCAAGCTTACGTCTAAGTATGAGCTGGCGGTGCTCTACTAGCACCATGCAGTACTAGCCTCGGTCCCAGGCTCTCTGCAAGCAACGAAAAGCTGGATGAGAGTCTGGGTTCGAGGCTACGTACATTACTACCTCTATTTGATGAGTTGGTTTAGTCAGTGAAGATATGCAAATAGACATTGTGTTTTTCTTGGCACAGGTGGGTAGTATTTTTCCTGGAATACATAGTGTCACACCTTAAGGTAGCCCATGCATTGCTAATGAACTCTTTTCTTGGAAAATGTGGGTGTTACATGAGCACTCCTTATGATAGTACATGCTCACTTGTACTACCAAAAGGAATGCACATGATTGTGTAACACCTGCTTATTCCAGGAAAAGTAGACAACCACAATGTCTGCAATAAAACTGCATATAATAAATACTTACTATATAAATAATTAAACTAGAGGGGTGTTAACACTAAATACCTGAAATTTTTATTGTAGGAGGTGGTGTGTGTAGAGATAGCAGGGATGATCGCCTCAATAGTTGTATAATAATGTTACATTTTATTTTCATTTTCATGTTCATTGAACAATATAAGCATAGCAATACTAGCTACAAGTTGTGTGCATATTTAATTTTCTGCTAACTGAGCTGAAGGCATGGATAACATTGCCACTTACTAAAATAAACTATTATAACCTTGTACTAATTGGTAATAAAAAGTGGGAACATTCTTGCTATCTAGGTACAATGAACCTTTGTTATGATGTAATGGGGGTTGCAAAGTCACATTATTGTACGTATGTCATGCAGTACATTACTACACAGGCTAGCTACATGTACATGCACGTACGTTTCTTGGAATAAATGTGCACGCTGCATCATTGAAGGGCTGTCTAACCTCCTACCATATGTGACTTCTTGCCCAGATCTATCTTGCAGCAATTTTACCCAGCTGATAACTGCAAGATGAATTATCTGGGTTGTGCACTATGTTTGAACACCCTAAAACGTAGGATAACTACATGTATGTATAATATTCTAATGTCGCTGCCGTAGCACTTATGCCATTGACCACACACCCACATACACAGGCAGAGCTTGTAACATCTCCAGTCAGAAGACAAGAGGAAGAGCAATCAGATGTTACAACATCCAGATCACTATATCTTCCAGATTAATAATACATCTTAACTAGTCTTAAATAAGCCTTAAAATTATACCTGTATATTTTCTGTTGTTTGAGCGCAGTGAATTAAATGGAAAATGCGCTCTCATTGTTGCATGCGCAGTTAGCTAGAGCTAAGCCACCGCCAGTGTGGCGGAAAATTCCAACTGGTTGCTACTAGGCTGGGCTGTGGGTATATAAGCTTATGCTGGGGCTGCTTGGAGCATCTCTCGGCAGCAGCAGCAGTGAAGTGAAGGATTGTGGTGGGAGTATATATAATACAGTAGTCATGTGGAGTGTTTTTTTTTCCTGCTCAGGTACATCGGGCTGTGAAAGCCTGACCTCCATCTACTGAGACTGTATGGAGTTTGACAGCCGTCTTGAGCTGGTGGCAAGACTTCTGTATGCTGAGCGCACCTACGGAGGCTGTATGGAGTTGACACCAGTGCAGAGACAGTTCTAGAAGCCAAGTGCATGTCCAGAGACCGTATGGAGTGGACAATTGTGCAATCATTTTGTGTGTGTGTTGCTGTGTGTTGCTGGGAGGTTTTGTTCCTTTGTTTTTTCACCTCACTGTTTTTCCTCACATGTTGAGGTTTTTTAAGTGATGGTGTTTTTTCCCCTGCGCACACTGGCCATGTGTCCTAAATATGTTGTGCCCACATTACTCCTTGTTTGGCCCATCCCAGCCTATTTTATGTACAAGTAGCTAGTTTTGTGGTGTACAGTTGACTTGTTTTGCGGTACAAGTTGGGCACTATCAACAATTTGCTGGCTGTCAGCTCTCAGCTGTCATGCTGCCTGGTCCAACCATAATGTATTCTTCGAAATGAGAGGTCCCAAATCTCACACCCTAAAAACAGAGGCTGTTTTCTTAAAATTATTGAGCGTACTAAACTCTTCAGAGCTCCTTCCCCCCCCCCCTCAAAAGATTTCAAATGGTATCATACACAGGACACTGCCAGAGCACATGTACTACACTCTCACATTCTTCCCCACATAACTTACACTGCCTGTTATCATTTTTACCCTTGTGTTGGCTATTAATGGACTTTCCCTGAAAGTGTACAATAATTAAACATAATAGTCCCTGAAACATAGTATAAGTAATTGACCATTAACTATCCTAGCTTTCAGGGCAGTTCTAACATTGTATAATGGAGGCAAAAGAGAACATGTGCTGTTATGTTTATGCGGATGAAAACATAAAACTTGTTCCCTTGTAGCTATATTCCCAGCACTTAAACTTTCAACCCTGCTGGTATGATGAGTTACAACAGTATTGTGTTACATAATAAGAATATTCATGAGAATATTCATGCAGGCCCTATGCACATTATTGGTTACCGGACTGAGCTTGTCTAACAAGACTACATAGTAATACTGCACAAAGGTCCTCACCCAATGGCTCTTCTAGACATACGCATGCACAGGGAGGCATCGCGCAGAGACACATGGAGAGCTAGATCGAGCTATAGAGAGGAATCACAAACCGCACCCACTTTGGAAGCTGCTACAGCATGCAACAACATGCATCTAATCAGTCATAAGTACTAAAACCTTACACATGATTAGTAATGCGTGTTTAAGTAGTACTCATTTGGATCCTGGAGCCCACCCACGTACAACTGGGCTCCCCCTTTTAGCCGTGTTGCCAGGCAGTCAAAAACAATATATGGCTTGGGAAACAGGCTATTTTCGCTCTCAGCGCCAAGCTAGGCATGCATTAATTAATATCAAGTCTGGATTTGCATCTAATGTGACGATCACAACATGCATCTAATCAGTCATAACATGGTAACACTGCAGCATTAAGGAAGTTTTAAATTGTCTCATGGTGGGATGTACTTTTAGCACACACACTATCTAGCCATGTTCCCAGTCTCCACTCCTCACTAACTTTTTCCAGTGAGCAAAAAAGCTGGAGTGTGGAGACTGGGAACGGGGCTACACACACACATATAAAATATACAGCAGTGCGTACTCAATCCCAGACCTCCCCCAGAATTTGGCGCTTGCAATAGAAAAACATGAATTTCTGCATTTGGGGAGTGAGCCCCCCAATGCTGCAGTGCAAACATGACTTCCTCCATTCAGTTGGGACACAAACAAGAAACGGGGATTAAGTTTAATTGCTGGAATAATCTAGTCCACCATACAGCATATTTCACAATAAAAGTAAAGCCAGAGTGTCTTACTCGAGACATGATGTTGCACTGGTCTGAATGAAGGCATAACTCACAAAAAATTTGGTGAAAAAGGGCATTGTGGTACTGTAATCCAAGCACTTTCCTTTCAATAAGCTAGCGAATTTCTTGAGTGAGACTACCTTACTTTAGTGGTTATAAACTATTAAAAATTTGCTCCCAGAAACATCTTTAACACTCTGTGCTATAATAATTATGAGCAGTTAGCTTACCGTACTAGCCTTGTTGCCAGCCTCCCCCTCCCCCCCCCCCCCCCCCCCCCCCCCCCCCCCTCTGGCCAGACACTCTGAGCGAATCGATGCAGTGATCATTCTATGGAGAATAAAGTAGAAGGAAGGTTAGCTCTTCTACTCTACTCTCATCATAAAAATGAGATATGGATGTACACCTTTTGACTATATACTAGCTCTATGATTGCATACGCGACAGCAATTATGATAAGCTTAATCACATTCATTATGCTGTTTGCTGAATGGGCTATTCCATTTTATAACTGTACACCACCTATGGATGACAACTTTCGCCTTTTGTCCCCTGGACAAGATATTCTATAATTTTGCCCCCGGATACTGAGATTTTGACCTCTGGACGCGTATGGTTTTTGATGTTACCCCTGGACATAATAATTTCTTACCCCTGGACAACTTGGATTTCACAGCGAACCCCTGGACAAGAAGAACGAAATGGTGTTACTATTTGCTGAACCCCCTAGACACACGTTTTTTCTGTATAGCACCCCCTGGACATGGCGATTTTGACCCCTGGACACATCCCAATATTCAAAAAGAACCCCCGGACAAATGTCTCGTTGGTACCCTGGACAAAACCACTTTGTGAAATTTTGTCATCCATAGGGGGTGTACGGGTATAAAATGGAATAACCCAATACCTGAACACGTGTGGTCTAGAGGCCTTGCAAGTGCATGTTGCAAGATGCCTGTACAAGTACAGCGAATAGGCAATGGCTGTGCGTAACCTATTTTGCATTCTTATCTTATTGCGTAGTGTGCTAATAGATAAATTATAGAGCATGCTCATACCTTGCTCCGTTTTCAGCGCATCGAAGACAAGGCTTCCTCTTAACTGCCAGCATGCAGTGCGACTATAGCACCCCCAGGGCACGGTGTCAGAACAAAGCCTGCAAATCATGGTGATACCGGTATCTCGCGTTGAGGTCGACACCACGTGCTAGCTCGAGTTGTACTCTCGCAGCAGCATGGATTCGCTAGCAATTTCCGAACCGTGGATCCGCACGTGGCACTTGATTTCTAGACCCCGATCTAGATCTCGGGGCCCCGCAGCTATGCATGGCTGTAGCGCACACTGCCCCATCTCAAGTAGTCTCGCAAAGTCTGGCCCGCGAGACTACATCTCAGAACTCTAGGCTAGCTGCATCCCCATCACTGAAAGATCAAAAAAGCGGAAGGACACAGGAACTTGGAGAGTATGGAGGTGAGTGTGGGATATAACCATTGATTTGCGACCACTGATCCTGCAAGGTATCTGGACGTCAGTACTGACGTCAGTAAATCCATACATGCGCGCGTGTGCATGGAGTTACAGCATCATTTGTGCTGATCAGGTCTGATGTCATTGAAAGTTCGTCGTATATCTAGCTACCTCTATAAGTTTGGAGCCACGAAGGAGTGACGACTGCTATTACCCTGGGATTAGTGACCAACCGATCAACAGAAGAATAGCTGATGCCCCATGACATAACTACTCCTCCTCCGATTAACAGAAAAATGGTGCTATTCCCAGCTCCACCACCATGAACAGTACACTGGTGAACACGAATTGACAAGAAAGCATTTTCTGACAGATGGCTGTAGTACTAAATGCACACATTATGTGTATGACTGTGTAGGTGTAGTGTATTGTGTGTGACTGTGTGTGTGTGGGGGGGGGGGGGGGCTATCTATTTTCCTGACAAGGAACCATTTTCCTGACAGACGACTGTAAGTATTATATATGCGTGCACACATTGTGTGTATGTGCATTGTGTGTGTGTGTGTGTGGGGGGGGGGGGGGTCTCTAATTTCCTGACAAGGAAGCATTTTCCTGACAGATGACTGTAAGTACTATATGCACACAATGTGTGTATGTGTAGTGTATTGTGTGTGTGTGCCAGACGACTGTATAAGATGGTATGTATATGTCAGATGACTGTATAATATTAATATGTGTATATATATACATGATGTGTACTGTATTGTGTGTGTGTGGTGTGTGTGTGGGGGGGGGGTCTCTATTTTCCTGACTAGGAAGCATTTTTCTGACAGTCGACTGAGAGTACTATAATAATATATGCACACATTGTGTGTATGTGCAGTGCATTGTGTGTGTGTGTGGTGGGAGGGGGGGCTCTCTATTTTCCTGACAAGGAAGCATTTTCCTGACAGATGACTGTAAGTACTATATGCACACAATGTGTGTATGTGTAGTGTATTGTGTGTGTGTGCCAGACGACTGTATAAGATGGTATGTATATGTCAGATGACTGTATAATATTAATATGTGTATATATATACATGATGTGTACTGTATTGTGTGTGTGTGGTGTGTGTGTGGGGGGGGGGTCTCTATTTTCCTGACTAGGAAGCATTTTTCTGACAGTCGACTGAGAGTACTATAATAATATATGCACACATTGTGTGTATGTGCAGTGCATTGTGTGTGTGTGTGGTGGGAGGGGGGGCTCTCTATTTTCCTGACAAGGAAGCATTTTCCTGACAGATGACTGTAAGTACATGATATATGTATATGCACCATTGTGTGTATGTGTAGTGCATTTTGTGTGTGTGTGGTGGGGGGGGGGGGTTCTCTATTTTCCTGACAAGGAAGCATTTTCCTGACAGATGTATATTATGCACACATGGTGTGTATGTGTAGTGTATTGTATGTGTGTGTGTGGTGTGTGGGGGGGGGGGGGTCTCTATTTTCCTGACAAGGAAGCATTTTCCTGACAGATGACTAAGTTATATTATGCACACATTGTGTGTATGTGTAGTGTATTGTGTGTGTGTGTGTGTGTGTGTGGTGTGGGGGGGGTCTCTATTTTCCTGACAAGGAAGCATTTTCCTGACAGAAGATGTATGTGTGCACTGTATTGCGTGTGTATGGGAGAGAGTAGGGGGTGGTCTCTATAGTTTCCTGACACATACATGTACAGGTCAGAGGAGGTTGGCCAAGGTGAACCATTGCAAGGTCTCTTATAATATAAAGGTGGTTGGGGATTGGACAGTATATCTTTGCATTGAATGCCTCCATGCACTCAATTGCAGGAATCATGCCTGGGTCTCTTTTCAAGGCTTCGCCGAGAGCATCAATGACACTTTTTCCCTTTCCAAGGAAAATGGTATGATATTCAGTTTATGTTTATTTGTGCATAGATAATATATATTTCCGTAAGTATATATTATCTATGATTTGTGTTCATGCATGCTTTTCATTCTACGTTTGATAAACTTCAGCATTAGTACTCTCATGCCATGCTATCTGTACGATATATTATGTCATGCATATTTCTGTCCAGCCTGTTAGTGCAACAGTTACTGTTGATAGTAATATAGCTAGCTACCAAATACACTGTGTTAAATGAAAGTTTGGGATACATTGCAACAGGGCTTTGCAGTATCAATGACTTGAACTTTTTGTTGTATTTTAGTAGGTTCAGTTTCATATTGTGTTGTAGTGGACGGCTTTACAAAATAAACTAGACCGTAAAACAGCTCCATAAACACCCAGTGTGCTACTGTAATGAAAGTCTGGGTCAAATTGCAACGTAACTGCTAATTACAAAGGTTATTAGGTGACAATGAACATAGACGGCACATGATCAGAGTCAAGGAATAGTGTACATTCCATAAGTCATAGTGTTAAACAGGAATTATAGTCATGTCTGTTTTGGTTTTTACCAGTATGCCGGCATGGCGGGTCATCACTGTGTAGTCCATGGGATAAATTTTAATGTGGATTATGCAAATCTGTTACAGAGCTCACACCTCATCTGGCTGCTGAGGCTTTTTACAATGGTGAAATTGAGAGCGAGATCCGACTCATCATTAAAGAGAATCCAGCCCTTAAACTGCAAGACTTTGCTTACAAAGAAGATTCAGACAGAGAAGCATTCATGCATCACATAGAAAGCATGAGAGCCCAAACATTCTATTGTCACCCACCAGAGAATTGTACGCAAGAATGCCGTGACCGAGGTATGCATGATATAGACGAAGAATTGTCAACTGTAGAGTGGAAGCCACATTACAGAGTATAGTCAGGGCACGATAAATCATTTTTGTATAATGTGTTAACTACAAGCAACTGGGCTAACCACTCCATTGGTTGCTTAACTAAACATTCTTGCAGTAATATATACCATTATATATGGACGCTGAGGATAGCCTGCATTTTATTCCTATCCATTGTAGGATGTGGCTCACTGTGGGTAACAGATGGTATCTGGAAACTTTCTTTCCCACACTGCATGCACAAAGTGAAGGTATAGCTATTATCCCAACGTTTCATGCACATCATAAAATTAATAGTGATTGTTTTGCTGTATACCATAATAGTATCAAGTGAAGGAGATTCCAGGCCTTTCATTGCCAGATGTATGTACAAACCAACCATTGCCTGGCCAGGCATTCTGCATGCAGCATTGCCACCTACTGCAACAGCAGTCTCCACCAATACCCACTGGCGTACGGGATTTTCTTAAGCATTGTGGAGTACTTAAAGGTAATTAAATATCTCAGTTATAACTTTTTGTGGTTATATACATGTATCTTCACTTGCCCTGCAGATGTTGCCCAACCCATCCCAGAAGACATAAGCAAGGAAAACGATGATCAGATTCAAGCGGTCCTTGATGCTACTGCTACTAGTGTAGGACAGTCAGCTGCTATATCACAAGGTTTGCGGATAACAGACATAGCTAATTAGGTGTATATACCCATTGTGTATTGCTACATATAATATTATTAGACTATATACATTTTACAAATTGCATGCAGGTACAGCACAGCTTCTCAGCCAACACCCAGAACTTCTCCCTGATGTGAACTCACCTGCTGATAATCCTACATGCACCAAGAATACTGGTGGAAGCAAACGGCTTCGTCGTTGGTCAAGAGGTCACCAGTTCATCGTACGTGCTGGTGGTCATATAGAGGCTTGGCAACCTCTTTTCAAGTAAATAGTACTATACCTTAACTTTAAATTTGTTCACATGTCATTAGTGCTGCTGTTGTTGTTTACAGATCTGAATCTCCAACCCAAGTTTTTTTTATCCTATTGACATGGCTGATGGCTGTCCTTCAATCTGATTCGACACTCAAGCCCAGTGCTATGTATCTAGCATATGACAACATTTGCAACATTTGCCGTCTTATTATTTCCCGCACACCCCTTCCCTTAGCACCGCCATTCGATCGTATGTGGCTTCACATTAATAAAGTAATTGATTCATTTCACCTTAGAAACCACATTCAGCAGTGCCAGATTGATTACTCTCCACAATCACTAAAAGACAGACATCCGAACTTCAACACACAAGCTGGGGAACAGACTTTTGTTTGGCTTGCACGATTTAAACATAACTTATGTGCAATGACTAAGACACACCACCTGTTTTATTTACATAGGATGATTAGGAGGCGGAACAGTTATACTGCAAAGTGTTATCTGCATGGCAAAAAACCTATTCTGCCAAAGGTAAAAAAATAGTACGACATGCAGAAAGTATAGCTATTATTTTATGTGTGTGTTTATACATTAATTTTGTGACTGTTATAATCTTGTATGCATTTTGTTGATGTTTAGTGTTGATGTTTAGGCTTGTGAGAACAATCTTTGTTGTTAGCCCCCCTGCAATATATTAAATATTACTGCTACATGCACACATGTAGCCATACATGATGTATCCAGTTGTGCCAGGAAGCCATTCAAAAATGCACCCCCACTAAATTTATACATATATGGTCATGGTATGCAGTTGTGTCAGGAAAATGTACAGTTGTCAGGAAAATAGACCCCCCCCCCACACACATGCACACTATTATACACATAATATTATGCATATGTACTGTAGCAGTCATCTGTCAGGAAATTTCAGGCTTGTCAGGAAAATAGAGACCCCCCCCCACCAGCACACATGGCACACACACAATACACTACACATACACACAATACATTACACATACATGTACACACAATGTGTGCATATAGTACTTACAGTCATCTGTCAGAAAAATTCTTCCTTGTCAGGAAAATAGAGACCCCCCCCCCACACACACACACACACAATACAGCATATGTGCACATGTGCAGCTTACTCCGAAACGTGCGTGTGCCATTATATGCATGTATTTATAATGTCGTGTGAAGTTCTCTGACGTCAGCACTGAGAAACAGTCAGCGAACGAGCATGGGTGAAAATTATTATGTCCCGTAAAGTTCTCTGACGTCAGCACTGACAAACAGTCAGCTAACAAACTGTTAGGTCGCAAATCATAGAGCATATGGAGTGTGGTATTACCTTAAAATTATGAACTCCTTATTAGTAGGGGCCACAGAATCAGTGCCATAGTATCTTATTGGGTATTGTTGAATTCCATGCAGAACTTCCAGGGAGACCAGTCTATTAATGGCTGATTGGACACACCCTGTTAAATTCACGCACAATATTAATTGAACAAGAGTATAATATTGATATGTTTACGTAAATAGTATTACACATGTAAATTAAAATTATGGCACAATCTTTAATTGTGCTCTCAAAACATCTGTGGTATTGAACTACGTAATTCATAGACCTGCAAAATTTGGTGCTGCATGTACGTAGATAGCGTGTATACTGAACTTGCTCATAGGCTTTAATGAACTGGGTCGCTACAAATCTGTGAATGCATGGCCATATTGTCGTTGTCAGACAGTTCGTGGTGGCAGTTTCATGCCACTTGCGATTAACTATGTCACATGACACATAAGCTTCACATGTTAAGTGAGATCAAAAATACTTTAGAGTCACTATTTCTCTAAACTTGAGAGTTAAATCATAGACACGTTTACGTGTCTATATTATCCATGGTTAAATTTTTACTCTGTACTGTATGGCTACCCTATTCCTATTATTTAGAAAAACAAGTCTGACATTTCATGCCTAAAAAACCAGCTGGACACCTTTCCCATACAATACACACAACTCAGCTTAGGCCAAGCTACGTAGCTGTTAATCTTTACTTTGCCAATAGATTCACTTAACCTCTGCCTTCAAGAAGTCACAGAAGGTTTTATAATTCCTAAGGCTTCCTCGTGAACTTCGAATTACAACATTTTGCATTTTCCTGTTTCATGTTCTAAGTGAAAAGGTGGGTTTTGTATGTGTTCAAACTGAAGATATGCAATGGTGCAATCTAGTTTCGTAACATCCTCACCCCTATAAACATTGATGACTAAGGTTTAGCAAGCAGTTGTAATTAATGTGTTCAATGATGTGGTACCACCTACATGTACCTTACATAGTAAATACAAGGAGTCATCATCATTCCTAGCCATGAACAAAATTATGGTAGAACTCTTGAGTGAAAACATCTAGACAACAAGAGGGGTACCTTTTATGCCTGCTCCTTTATTGTCAGATCTGACAGGTTTGTCCATGCTTAATATTCCTGCTCTTTCTTCTCTCAGGTGTGGCACAGTACCCGAGCTGTAAAGCCAGCTCTACCTTTAGGTCTACTCGAAAGAGTAGCTCTGTTTCTTTCAGTACTTTCCGCAAGGGATACACTGTTTCACAGGTTTGTACATATCACAAGAATGGCACGTCAACTGCAGCTGATATAATGCAGATAGGTTGTAATTTACTTGTGTCGCTGTTGTAGCGCGTATGCCATTGACCACGCACACACATACACAGTTGTAAGATCTGCAGTCCGAGGACAAGAGCAAGAACAAACAGATGTTTCATTATTTTGATCACAACATAATTTATTCTTCCTAGTATCCCTGATCAATAACTACTCTTAATACACCCCTAAAATCATACCTGTCGCAGTTCTCACACCCTAAAACAAAGCCTGTTCTCTCAAATGTAAATTTGTTCCTAGAGAGGTAGATGAAGTGTTAAGATATAAATACTGATAAGCTGAGGCTGTACGAGTCTTTTTAAAAAAAAAATAGAATTACTTGCAGGGGTTGGGGATCCAGGAACATGATTGATGTTTAAATTTAGGTTCAGGTACTTATGGTCTGAATAAAGAGTTAGGTGATGAGGCAGTGTAAGTTATGTGGGGTGCAATGTGGGAGTGTAGTACATGTGCTCTGGGAGTGTCTACCATTAGAAATATTTTTGTGAGAGAATTAGACGATTTTTAGGGGGGAGCTTAGATACGGTCAATAGTTTGAACTCTTCAGCGAATATATCCTGACTCTCTTGATTCATTGACTGCAGAAACAATTTACTACCTACTCTCTTCCAGGTCTTCCTTTGCCTAGCTCTGCACGATTTCTCTTACCACTCACTGTCTAGTAAGCTAGGATATTTCTTATCATGCAAATTACTGACTTTATAGCACCACTTAAGTCTGCACCTATGCCTCCTGCCTTTCAAAAGATTCTAACCCCATACTGCTTCATTACACGTTTTAGAAGAGCAGCCAAGTATATTTTTAGCTGCTCCTAGCTGAATAAATTCCAAGGAAGCTGTCTGCCATGTACTACAAGCCCACACTTTACTACCCTATTCTAAAGGAGGGTGAAGTACTGGAACTAACATTAATTATCCATCTTGATACTGTACTGATATTACTATTACCAAAAACCTATGTAGATTTTTCCATTCCACTATTTATTACCTTCTGTTCATGACTATCCATGAACCAATATTTGCAAATTCAATGCCCAAGTAACAGTAAATTACAACCTCTGGAATATCTTTATCTCCCCACTTCCATGTACATGTGCCTGTATCAACCTCTTTAGAAAATACCATAACAGCACTCTTCTTTATGTTAGATTTCAACCTCCATTATTTTATTACAAAACCCCTGTACTACATTATTCAATGTTTGTAAGTCCTCAGCATTAGTAGTTAAACTTACAAAATCATCGGCAAACATTGGACCCCCAACCTGAACATCCTTCTTAATATCAACAGCCTTCTCAACCTCATGTAACAACTGGTTAATAAATTAGATAGGCGACATACTACAACTCTGTGCCACCCCCTGACCTATATCAGATATTTCTTCCTCCAGTGAAACAGCACTCTGTGTGGTATCCTTAAGGTTACGGGATACTGGCCCGCTTTGATTTAATAGTCTAATGAGTGAATAATGAATATCTTTGCAACTATAGGCCCTATAGCCACGATCTTTTCAGCATTTATTCATGGCTACTAGTTGTGTACTCAGTACAGAAAGCTTGTCTGTGAGCCCCTCCCTTGTTTAGATAGCGGTAATGGAAGTTTCAGCTGTTTACAATAATTTTTCTCGCCAAAAATCGCTGAAGCCACTGCCTTTACTAGGCCACTACAGCTCTCTAAGGATTCCTCACTATATTCACGAGGGATTGACGAAGGCTTTTGAAGCAATTATCTATATCAACAGAATGGCAAGTCAATAAGTATGGCTCTGAGCGCTCTGGACCCAACTTTCTTAGGTTTAAGAGGCTGTATCTCCTGTATCAGAGAGAAACTACAAAAAATCACCAGCTTCATACATTGTTTTACCACCCAGGGTAGGAAGCCAGAAGGCAAAGTTACATCAGAAAAATACCAGGCTGTACAAGAAGAGCACAGTGTTACTGCATGAGCCTGTCAGTGCTTTCAAAAACAATAATCATCGATTCTGCTAATACTGCATTAGTTGTTTTATACATACTGAGCTCTGGCATTCAGATTCTACAAATAGGCTATGCAAACGTTTTAGAGTGTACTAGTCAGATTTGTACCGAGCCGTTATTGGCTCTATTATAGTGTTTCTGTAACTGCATCTACAAGGGTGATTTCAATGTCATGTTGACTATTGTATAATGTTTATACTGCCGTGCAGGTAGTGAGCTCACACACATCACAAGCAGTGGCTGGAGCTCAACAGTATCCGAGCACCCAAATAAAAATTTACAAGCTCTACCAGAGAGTGCATCAGTGGTGATTTCAAATGCAGATACCTTGGACAACAGCATAAAGATTGATTTAGAAGCAGGAAGTCAAGATTCAAGTGGACGAGACTTTCTCTTCGTGACTATTTACATGTGATGAAGCTGTTGTCACGCGTTGAACTGTTCTTTTTTTATTTCATGTGAGTATGCCACATTTGTGCTGCATATACTTGCATGACATTGTAGAAGTCATATTTCAGATTTTGTACAACGTTTATCCTGCTATTGCTGATTATTATTGTATTATTATTTCATTACTCCTTTTGGGGCGAGCGTGAATTACTATTTTTTTTGTATTACTCCCTTTATGGCGAGTTTTTATTTATTTTTTTATACTATATACTCTTTTTTATTACTACATGTAGTAATTTCCCTTTTGAAACGAGCGCGAACGAGCCCCCCCCCGTCCGTGCGCATGGACTATTCCGTAAAAACGTTAGCATGCCTATTTCTAATACTGTTGTCACGCGTTTCAACTGCTTTACTCTTATAATCCTCTGCAACATGAGCGTGCACTCTGGAGAGAGAGAATGAGTGACTTGTGTAGACAGCGGACACTGGAACGGCGCAGACAGCGCTACAGAGAAAGGAGTGCGGCCGAAACCCCTGTGGAGAAGGACAGAAGGCTACAGAACGAGCGAGCATGGCGAAGGCGGAGACTGTTGGGTGAGTCGGCTGAACGCGGCTAAGGAGGCCAACGATCGAACGAACGCTTACATGTACGCCGGCGAAAACACAGGGCAGCAGCGCAAGGGCAGAGGATGATGACTGAGTCCCGCGATGCCATGAACATTGGTAGTTGAAGGAGAAAGTTAGTGGCATGTCTCCTGTGCAGAGTAGTCCCTCTCTGCAGTGGTGTTAAACGTTTATCATGCTGGAGCTTCTGAACTGCCCTCAGCGACTTGTCATAGTCATTCACAATAGCTGCATACACATCCTTCAGCATCTGTGACCGTGGCTCGCATAAATTGGTGGCCGCTAACTGGTGTTGAGGTTGTAGCTGTTCTGTCACTAGACACGTTTTTAGCTTGCCTTGTCTGCAAGTCTCAAATCACCCCACAACTGAACAGCTGGGTAGATGTGCAAGTGCGATGCTCTTCAAGCACTGAAAAACTTTAAGAAACAGTGGAGGGGCTACCCAGCCCACACATCATACTAGGCTGATCGTGTTCATGCAAAGGCCAGCAAGAGCGTGTGAAAAAACAGTAACAGAAGCAATCTGCAATGTGACACTGTGCCTATTGTATGTACATAATGAACTAACCTGGGTCCAAACATGAGATCATAGAAGAAAGTGATACGTCAGACCGCGCCGTATTAGCCAATCTTAACTTGTCTACATTGCACATGCAAGATGAATAGGTCACCGAAACTTCCCTCCTATCTGCCCCTCCGTTTACTTTGACGTACAGCCTCACTGGCATTCACAGGCATTAAGTACAAACCACACTAACATTTCTCAACTACATCCCTCCATATTATCATGATGATCATATCAAAGTCAGTTATGCATGATGAACTCGCTCGCCCCACAGTGCTCTGCATCATAGAAAATAGAGATAGATAATAGATGATAATACTCTATTATCTATGTCTGCATTCACCTAGTAGATAATATCTATGCGCCCACACAGTTCTGAATACTGTGCGTATGCGTACAGGTACAGGTCTAGACAGCCCCACCCCCATTCATTCACAATGAATGCGTTTGTGCGCCGCCATGGACAAAGCCTCGCTGAAGCGTCGGGAATCTTCGTCAGGGAGGGGTGGAGAGACTGATTTCAAACTTGCTGGCCACTCATACAACGGGAGAATAAAGCTATCTCAGGCCATGTAAGATTGTACTCGCTAATATGTACCCATTCTGTACTGTAATTTGGTCAGCCAGGGTACGTAGCTAGCCCCCGTACAGTCTGGCTCGCGAGATTAGCTCCCGTGTCGGTACAGAGGTTTGCAAAAGCTTGCAAGTGACTGTGCAGAGTATAAACCAGAAAGCTTGCCCTGCTCAGTAATGAGCCTTTCATCTGTAGCGTTAGAGTAAGCTTAGGCCTTGTATTTTTTGCAAACCTCTGTATAGACCTACACAGGGGCGTAGGAAGCATTTTAGCTTTGGTCAGGCGGAATCTGTGATAATGCGTGCGAAGCGCGCCCGCTAGGGGGGTCTGGGGGCATGTCCCCCCATGAAAATTTTGGATTTTTGGACCTTCTGAGATTGTTTCTAGTGCAATCTTGGAGTGAATAGCATGAATTCGACAACTGTCTTCAAGCACAAAGGCTAGGACGGAAGGTTTGGCGTGCATAGCCTCGCTTCGCTCTCAGATCGGACTGCACACGCATTGTGACATCACTGCAAATGCGCGTGCCGTACCAGGGTCCACCCGACTGTATCCTGTAGTGCTATAGTGACAATTACAACGAGTCATGCAATTTATGATGATACTGTTAACGAATTGCGAGTCCAGAATAATCCACTTTCTTTGGTTACAACTGCACCGGAAGGACAGCCACAAGATACGGCTGTCTTGCTGTGCAATCAGTTTGACCAAAGTGTTACAATGATAAAGTTCCCTCAGGTAGTTGCCAAACTGTATTGAACCATGAATTGCATTGTTACACTATTATCATAATGATGAAGTTCACTTAGAAATTACCGAACAGGCGAAGTCGGTGTTCACTGCCTCGAACAAAGTCATTGGCTACAGCATTAAGGTCTAGCTCATCCAGCATTTCTTGGTATATGTTGAGCACCATAAGGTGGTTTAACCTTCCCTGGCCCATGGTGCTCCTCAAGTAGCTCTTAATCCTCCTCATTGTGGAAAAGGATCGCTCACTTGCTGCATTTGTTGCCGGCAAGACCAGAATTAATCGAGCAAGAAAGCAAACTTGTCGAAAGAATGCCCGCTGACCCTCAGAAAGACACTGCAGAAAAGTAAGTGCTTCCTTTAGGGTGATGGTGGCTTTACACTGGGTTTCTGTGAAATTTGTTCCAAAGATCTGTAGCTCTGTTGATAGTTCACTCTCATTAAAGTCATTTCCATAGAAGTCCATGACTTCTTTGAGCTCGGCAAAATAGTTTTCTTTCTTTGCTGCCTTTAGGAGCAGAGCTTCAAGGTTTCGGTAAATAGCATAACCGGGCTGATCAAAACGATCTTGGATACTGGAGATGGCCAGGTCTATAGCCTCAAAATACTGTTGGCGGTAGTGGTCCTGAATCGTAGGGCTGTGGTAGCCATCCCCATCACCAACTTCTAAGTGTTTTGGTGCCTTTCGTTTCCTTGGCAGTGAGGGCTCCTCTGTGTCAGTGCTGTCACGGAGACGCTCCATCAGCTGGAAGAATAGCTCAAATGCTTCATCCGTTCTTATGCTCTTCAATGTCTTCACAGTCATCTCTGCAATGGTTTGAGCTTCTGCAGCGGACAGGGATTGTTTCTGGAGAGTTTTGCTAAGGTTGTCAGTGATTTTCAAGATCCTTTCACAAAGCTTTAGTCCAAACAGCAGCTTGTACTGTGACATCTGAGTCCTGACACCAATTATCCTTCCTTTTATGTCAGGCTCTAACCTATTCTCTAGACACTCATCCCAGAGCTGGTGTAAGACATTGTAGTTATCGAGGATGCTGGAAATGGAATCTCCACGAACAGTCCACCTTGTAGGGCAGAATGTTCTAATGCTGACACTACTGCCAGAATCTTCTTGTGTGACTTCTGCCTTAATACGATCAAAGGCTGCATTCCTCTTCGGGGAGAATTTGATCAGTTTGCTGATCTCAAATGCCGTCTCCAGGGATTCGCGGCACACCTTTGACTGCTTGATCGTGTCACCGATAGCAAGATTCAGGGCATGTCCATAACAGTGTGTATAGACAGCACGCTTCTCTTCTTTGATGATTTGGGTGGCCACACCATTCTTGCTACCACACATGTTGGACGCTCCATCATAACACTGGCCTCGGCAATCAGACAGCTTCACATTCATGCGGAGAAGAGCATCCTTGATAGTGCTCACCAGACAATCTGCATTGATACCTTCCACTTGGTAGAGACCAACGAAGCTCTCGTGATCTTGAAGATCCTCACCCACCCACCTAATGACAATTGTGAACTGTTCCTTGTTAGCAATGTCTGTGCACTCATCAGCCATGATCGTAAAGCATGCACTATCACGAATATTTTGGCTCACTTTCCGAAGAATTTGCAGCGCCATGATCTGTAGACATTCGTTTTGAATTTGGGGAGATGTGTATTTGTTGCTCTTTTTGCTCATCCATGGTTTGAGCTCAGGGCAATCCACACTCCGAAGGTACAGGAGCTGGATAAAATGGCTGTCGGCATCACTATCACCACCTCTCAGTGGCAAACCTTGACGGGCAAGAAATCGGATGTTCTGAAGAACCTTCAAGAGCATCTTTCAGTTGGTCGCTTTCTCTTCTTGATGCTGCTGGCTTAGCAGCTCACCAATGTCTCCACGGATCTGTTTGGGAAGAACTATGAGAGCCTCATTTGCCTCCCGATGGCAGTCACTGGCCTGGTGTTTGTTAAAGGCAGAAGTTGCTTCCTTCCAATATGTATAACCCTTACTGATGAAGGCTGGATCCCGTTTTGTACTGGCTACAAACTTGCCTTCATGAGCAGTCCTCATGCAAAGGTGGCAAAAGGCTGCATCATGCTCAGCATCATAGTGGAGCCATGGATACTTTTCACACCACTCTGATCTAAAGGACCTCTCTTCTCCTTTCTTGCCAAAATTTGCGTTTTGGAAACTTGAAAGACCTCCTTGGATGAAACTTTTCTGGGAATTCTGACAATGCCATAGCTATTGTATAGAATTGTAGCTGTGTATAAAAAGATTTATAATTCATAATATGCTATAATTGGACGGTCAGAGTCATGCAGTCCATAGCTATAGCAGTTATTATAGCTACAGGAATAACAGTGGATTATAGTTCAACTCTGGAATGATTTATAATAGTCTTACATGCAGCCCTTATATAAATGTGGTCCGGCTACAGAAAGGCATTTGAAGCATAGCCAGTAGAAGTGACAAGTATATCATTGCCTTTATGCAGTGAAGGTGTGAATATGTGGTTCACTCATGCAATCACAGTCAAAATGACTTTGAAGTTTCAGCTGCATAAAGCTATAATAATATACGGTAAAGAGAGAGGCGATATGATGATATGATTCCATAAATCTATGATAATACGTTCATGCTGCTGCGCTTACCAGGTCAGGGTACGCACAGTCACTGCAGTTTACGTTGTTGATATAATATAGCACGCCCTGTGCACGAGTGCTACGTGGCATCACGTGACCAGCTATTATCGCTCGATACACGATCCGACGCTGCTGCTGCAGTAGTTTTGCTGGACCTTATCATTCAGGTTTGTGTATCCTACAGCAATACAAGTCTGACAGATCTCATTCTGCCGGTTACCGCCGTAACATTGGTCCGGCGGCCGCCGGGTCTGCCGGACCTGTTCCTACGCCCCTGCTACAAAATAAAGTAGCTAGTCTCTGACACATTTTTTGCTGTTAGACGTTAAGTGATAGCCATTGACATTGAAAGTCTTTGACATAGAGTCTTGCACTGTAAATTAGATTCCCTGACCATAGTAGAGTAGAATAGTAGTATACAAATAGTACAAAATGTGCAATATTATGTGTTAATTGAGTTTCCAATCCCTGTCCTTCTACTCTACTGTCTATGCCCTGACAATGTTTGGTGGGGGTCTCTATCACAACTGCTATAACATAGTGTAACAGTTATTGCCTTGTACAACTAACTGTGGTTGCTAAGTATGCATAAGTATCTATAGCATCATGTAAACCTATTTCTTCCATGTAATAAAGAGCACAAGGCAGCAACCATTACCAAACAGAGTCAAGGAAAAGGCCTTCACAGATCGGAATCAATGAGTGTTATGAAAGAAAGGTGAGCTTAGCGCTCCACTGTTTCTTACAGTGTTTAAGTGCTTGAAGGGCATCGCACTTTGCACATCTACCCAGTCGTTCAGTTGTGGGGGTGATTTGAGACTTGCAGACAAGGCAAGCTAAAAACGTGTCTAGTGACAGAACAGCTGCAACCTCGACACCAGTTAGCGGCCACCAATTTATGCGAGCCACGGTCACAGGATGTGTATGCTGCTGTTGTGAATGATGATGACAAGTCTTTGAAGGCAGTTCAGAAGCTACTGATAAACACGACTGCAGAGAGGGACTACTCTGCACAGGAGACATGCCACCTTCTCCTCAATGTTCAAGGCATCGCGGGACTTCATCATTCTCTGCCCTTGCGCTGCTACCCTGCGTTCTCGCCTGCGCACATGTAAGCGCTCGTTCAATCGTTAGCCTCCCTAGCCGCGTTCAGCCGACTCACCCAACAGTCTCCGCCTTCGCCGTGCTCGCTCGTTCTGTAGCCTTCTGTCCTTCTCCACAGGGGTTTCGGCCGCACTCCTTTGTAGCGCTGTCTACACAAGTCACTCATTCTCTCTCTCCAGAGTGCACGCTCATGTTGCAGAGGATTATAAGAGTAAAGCAGTGGAAACGCGTGACAACAGTATTTGAAATAGGCATGCTAACGTTTTTACGGAATAGTCCACGCGCACGGACGGGAGGGGGGCTCGCTCGCGCTCGTTTCAAAACATGTAGTAATACAAAAGAAATAATCACGCTCGTCCCAAAAAGAGTATATAGTATAAATAAATAAATAAAAACTCGCCATAAAAGGAGTGATACAAAAAAAAAATAGTAATTCACGCTCGCCCCAAAAGGAGTAATAAAATAATAATACAACAATTATCAGTGATAGCAGGATAAACATTGTACAAAATCTGAAATAAGACTTCTACAATGTCATGCAAGTATATGCAGCACAAATGTGGCATACTCACATGAAATAAAAAAAGAACAGTTCAACGTGTGACGACAGCTTCATCACATGTAAATAGTCACGAAGATAAAGTCTCGTCCACTTGAATCTTGACTTCCTGCTTCTAAATCAATCTTTATACTGTTGTCCAAGGTATCTGCATTTGAAATCACCACTGATGCACTCTCCGGTAGAGCTTGTAAATTTTCATTTGGGTGCTCGGATACTGTTGAGCTCCAGCCACTGCTTGTGATGTGTGTGAACTCACTACCTGCACGGCAGTATAAACATTATACAATAGTCAACATGACATTGTAATCACCCTTGTAGATGCAGTTACAGAAACAATATAATAGAGCCAATAACGCCTCGGTACAAATCTGACTAGTACACTCTAATACGCATGCATAGCCTATTTGTAGAATCTGAATGCCAGAGCTCAGTATGTATAAAACAGTATTAGCAGAATCGATGATTATTGTTTTTGAAAGCACTGACAGGCTCATGCAGTAACACTGTGACTTACTCTCTTCTTGTACAGCCTGGTACTTTTCTGACGTAACTTTGCCTTCTGGCTTCCTACCCTGGGTGGTAAAACAGTGTATGAAGCCGGTGATGTTACGAAGAATAACATGAACACTTGGCCATCATTGTCTCTACCAAGTGAATCGGATCAGCTCAAGACTCTATTACAAGCTCTATATGCATGCCACATATCGCAGAGACCTAATGCACTAGCTGTCACCATAGTCACTGTTCATTCCAGAGACTTTTATGCTTGCTTAACACAATGAGGTACATAAGCAGTAAATCCTTATTGGTCCTGCTCTCTATCTGTACATGATTGCAGCCATTCATGCCTTTACTCCTCTTTGAAATATCTTCAGAAACGTGTGGCCTAACCAGCAATAGAATTTGTGCAGATAGAGCCTGATTTTCGAACCATGAACCCAACAACTATTGAACCAAGGGAACAAAACTTTCAACCACTGCTCAAACTACACAGATGTACTATTACTTTATCCAATCAATGAAATGTACAAAACCAATTTTATATGTATTTTTAACTTTCCTCCAAAGCTGTGCAGCAGTATTTTCAAAGGAAACACTGATCTTTACGGACTTATACTGAAAATAATGACAGTCTCGTGTCTTCAAGACGACAAAGACTAGTTATCTACTTTTGATTCCCCCCCCCCCCCCACAAATATACAATTTAAAAGTTAGGTATGCATTACATAAAAATGTGCCAGAGACAGGACATAGCTAACAGTTGCATTAATTACTGCTTATCTGTGATGGTAGGGAAATCGGAGAAAAGGCGATAATGTGTGGCAAAGCGGTGAGGTGGTGGAACGGTGAGATTAAGGAGAAGATTATGATAAGGAGACTGGTTTACAAGGAGATTAGTATTAGCAGGGAAGATAAATGGGGAGAGTGTTACAAACTATGTTCGGAAATCAAGGAATTGGTATAGATAGTTGAAATGAAGTGATTGAAAAGGCTAATAAAGATTTTCATGAAAACAGGAAAGAGTTCTTGGGCATTTGTTGGCAGGATCTTCAAAGGGTAGTCATAAGGGTATGTTGCTTATTTGAGGGTTCATGTGTAACCAGTACCAAGGGAGTATTATGTGAGCATTATGAAAGACTGTCTACAGCATCTGCAGATGTTCAGTTTGATGGTAGCTGGAAAGAGCATGTAGGGCAGAAAGTGACAGAGTATAGTGAAATGTCTCGATTACGGAAGGTTAAGGTTTTGGACAGTGGAATTAGTTTTGCAGAAATTTAACTAAAACCTTAAAGAATAATAATGCAGGAGGTAATGATCGGCTTGTCATTAGTCTGTTGAAAGTCTAATCTGAAGTAGTTTGTACAGTGGAGACTGTTTCAAAACAAAGAGGACAAGTGTTAATTTTTAGCTTGTATAAGAAAAGTGATACTGACGGCCCGGGTAATTACAGAGGCATTACATTATTGAATGTGGGAGGAAAATTGTTCTAAACAATCGCATAGTAATCACATTAGAATAAGAAAGAGCTCTTTATGAAGATTTAGAGAGAAAATGAGTCATGTTGATGGCATCTTTGCTCTCAATGAAATCATACCAGGTAGAATGAGGAACACTTAAGGTTTTTTTTTTTTTTTAAGTACCTGACAGAGTTGACATGATCACACAGAGTGCTGTTTTACTGAAGAGAAAAATATCTGATATAGGTCAGGGGGTGGCACAGATTTGTAGTATGTCACCTATCTTATTTAACTCTATTAATCAGTTGTTAGATGAGGTTGAGAAGGCTGTGATTGGCATTAATATTAAGAAGGATGTTCAGATTGGGGGTCTAATGTTTGCCGATGATTTTGTAGGTTTAACTCCTAATGCTGAGGACTTACAAACATTGATTAATGTAGTACAGGGGTTTTGTAATAAATGGAGGTTGAAATCTAACATAAAAAGAGTGTTATTATGGTATTTTCTAAAGAGGTTGATACAGGCACATGTTCTTGTTCCGAAATCTGGCTCCAGGTGGACCAAATTTAAAAGGATTAACTACTTGATGTAGATGACCTGCTGCACGTTAGAGACTCAGGTAAATTACATAGCTGCAATCCAGCATGCAGGTATGGGGCTATTATAATATAGGTTCATCGCGCAAAACTGCCTGGCATACACAGCGTGCCTGATGTCTACACAGAAGCTTAACATTTCAATGACAATGTTGATGCATTTTATATATCAGATGTCAAGATATATACAGTACATACTTTCCCCTATATTATACGGGCGCATACGTATGTATGTGTATCCCATAGCTGGGAGAGAGTTACGTGTACTTCATTACACTACTTAGTGCTTACCGTTCATGCGTGGCATGTTTCATATAAAATAACCCTCTCTCAATGCAACCTTCATCATGCAAACATCAATTTACATATGACACATTGTATTTTCATGTAATATACCATAGATAGCAGTAACATGAAGCTGTGATGGTTGAAGAATAGGCAGCCTAAAATGCTCCTGTAAATCCTCTGAAATTTGTAATGAAGCTATACACTCCAGGGATGCTGTGGAGAATACTGTGGAGAAGCCCTAACTACAAAATTTGTGGATAGGAAAATGAAAGATTGCAATCTATCATTTCTGGAAAACATTCTTTGGTTAGGGCATAGGAAGACCATTCAATGGTACTTTTGAACTCCCAAATGCAATCTTATCACAAACTGCTACTCCGCTGTTCAGTTTTTAACTGCAATTCACATCCAAAGCAATGTAGGGGCAGCCTGTGTACCCTATACTACACTGACCCTGAGTATTCACTGGCACTCACTAGAGAGCATCGGTGATTTTCATAGAGGCTCCGCTGCGAGCCTACAAGGCTTGGATCCAAGGAGAATGATGAACAGGGTCTAGGCAAAAAAAGAGAGTGAACATCAGAGTGAAAAATTGTACATGCATACTATATGAGGAAGGCTACTGTGCATTGCCAGGTTGATTGACAATAGCATGACAAGTGAGAATAGTTAGCTACGTGTATAATACAAGGTGCTACAAGTAAATGAATGGTTTGTAATCTGCTAAGTATGGGTCCTTGAGGACTGGTCGAACACTGCTAGGGAACGTGAAGCAGATGAGCTATCCATTAGATTGATATTGATAGCAACTTTAAGTGAACTGAAACGTAGCCGTTTTAAAACTAACTCACTTTTCAGCTTATCAATTTAACTACAGTATGTATTTAATGGTGTTTGTAAATGTATTACTATGATTCTGCACATATCTTCTTACAAAATGGAGCATACACATACTATGCACATGCCCTACAATGATGCGGTTAATTCTATAGCTGCCCTCACAAAAAAATTACCAGATTGAGAAAAAAGAAGTAAACAGGAATGTACTTACCTGATGATGATGATGATTACATAAATTTGTATACATCTAACCAGTGCACTCCTGTTTAAACACAGCTACTCAAGTGTTAATACCATGAATGTACATACCGGTATACGTACAACTCACTGACCAGATGAATATTATGGGTGTGCAGTGAATAAGCGCTAAGGGGGCTCACTCCTCCGGCCTCAAAAGCTTTGTAAACTATAGCCGGCAGGAAGAGGGACATGAAGATCTGTGAGACAGAAACCCAGCAACAGTACAGACATGCCTACATTCTGAAGTACAATTGTAGTTAACATAACAACAGATGAGACATTTTGGCACAGATGCAGTGTCCACTCCCTGCAGTCTCTGTTTCAGACAAAAAAAAACATGGAAGGGAGACTTGAATATAGAGGAACTGGAAGAGCATGTACGTACTTCCAAAACAGCTAGATATTCAGATCATATTCAATCACACAGTCTTCAGAGCTGGATCGCTACCTTATGAAGGCAAAATAGCGGTGGCTACTAATGAAGGGCAGCGTCTATTCGCGGAAACACAGTATTGATATGCACAGTGAAATTAAGAGAAAAGAACGTAGGTGTTCCTGTAAACCCCAATGTTGAATGTCGTGAATTGGCTGATTAGGATACTTACTATTACACTGTTTAACTTTGCAGAATCCTTGAAGTAGAGGGTATATTACGTACGTATATGTATGCACATACAGTGTGAGTATGTGCCTACACATACAATGCAACAGTAGTTATGACGGTACATGTATACAGATAATGCTATCATACTTTGACAATATATACCGGTATCATTGTATTTTCTATCATTTGAATGCAATGAATGGTGTGTTCCCATGTTAGGCATTGTAGTCGTTCCAGCGCTGGTGCTAGCCATGGTGGTTAGGCTGTGATTGGTTACCAGAGTGCTGCAGCGGGAGCTTTAAAGTAGTACAGCTGGTAGCAATATCACAGCTGCTGGCAAAGCTGACCAAAAATTTCCACAGTTCATGGTAGTTCTATCTGTACTTGTTGAGGGCTTGTGCTACCTGAGAAGGGCTTGGATCTGCGGAGTCAAAGCCAAGAGCTGGACTCAAATTGTAAGGTTTGTGATTTTAGTATGAGCAAAAGGTTACCGTTTATTTATCATCTGTACATATGATTAGCTAAGAACTGTGCTGTTATTAACTTAATAGTTGGTCGAAATGGTCTTTTTCCATCCCTCCATATGTTTTTCCTTTACTATAAGATTTATTGTGGTAAAAGTCTTTTTTCACCTGGGTATGCTGGCCGCAAAAAAAAATTGTACCCAATTTCTTTGGCCCATGCCAGCTCTAGTTTAGTCAGTTGATTTAGTATTGTGAGTCTGCACCATGCACTCCACCTTCTGTCCATCTCCAGGCCGCAATTCTTCCCTTAGCTTGGTAAAGTACTCCCTCTCTTTCTCCACCTCTCCACACTAATCTTGCAGCCTTTGTGAATGTACAGTGAAATATGTAGAGCGATGTGTGATTGTATTGTAATCCGCTCCACATTCTCTATTATACTACGATACATAAATTTAAGTGCTACTGGTTATTAATGGAGTTGTTGTAGGTGTTTATCATATAATTCTTGGGATAGACTAGTTTAGTGCATGTGCAATTAATGACAACTCATGATTATATCAATCTTTCATGTGCTATGTATGTACATAGCAAGTGGTGGGGTTGAACCTTTACAAAGATTTGCAGTGGACAGCTTTATAATGTTAATGTCAAGAACAATCTCAGGCCCTGCGAAATACTATCATCCCCTGTATGTACAGATTTGCAAGGTATTTAGGTAACAGTACAATGTAAGATAACCTTTCTTTTCAGCTTCCAATTCAGCAAGACTGCGCTCTAACTGTGACTCAGATTCATGTCTAATCCGATCTTTTGCCTAGTAGCAGCAAAGGAAAGGGAAATAAGTTCAAATGTAATATAATCATTTACAAGTCTCACCATTTGGACAGCTTTTTGGAACACTTCAGACTCACTAATGTCTCTACTAGCTGCCACCATGAAGAAACTGAAAATTTAAGAAGACAATTGCTATATTATTCTGTATCCAAACTGCATGGGTAAGAGTTGACTCAATTAGTCTACCAGGCTAGTAAATGGTTCGTGAAAACTCTGCAGTTGGTTGCTGGTAGTATATGTATACATCTAACATGATCAGCTGTAATCTAGCAAAACATGCATATGTACATATCACACATACGTATGTTACTTCTCTACATACATCAGTCACAAATGGCTTTTACATACCACTTTTTCCAGGTCTGCTATCTTGCCATACAAGGCATCTCTCTCAGCTTGAGCTGACTCATTAGCTGTTGGTGGGCCTCCAGAACTGCTGCCTATGAAGGAGAGGTATTGGGAGAATCGTTTCAACAGCAGTAGATTCAGCACGGCAGACTTGTCTCAATTCCACCCTTCTCATTTTTTTCCTTTTGAGCTTCCTCCCTTTCTCTTACAAGCCTCTCAATTTCTTCATGACCCAAAGTATTCTCCCTATAGAAGCAATATGTAGATGTAGGCTGTATCTCAATTATCGCAAATAGCTAGTATGTTTGTACACGTGTTCTAGCTGTTGAGGTGGGTAATATCGTACTAACAGTACGAACCTGTGTTCAGGTTGTTGCTTCAACTTTGTCATCTCTTGCTGATAGGCTGACAGCAATGCTTTCTGTGACATGTCCTTGTTGATCTGCGCAGTGTTCTTGATACTTTTTGCCCTGAGTATTCAAGTGTGGATATAGAAAGAGAATACAGCTAAGAAAGAACTGATATGAAGCATAATCAACTGTTTTAATAAGTGTAAAGAATGCAGATTTAGCCACTGACTCTGAATACAACACTAGGTGAGCTAGTAGTGATGGCTGCCAGCAGATATGTACACAACTCAACTGTTCGTAGTATGAAATATGTACGTGAACAGGCTGCTACATATTTGCATGTAACATTAATTGGAGAATAATAATAGCATGCTTCCCTTACACCAGAGTAAATTCTCATGGTAATTTTTCGTTGTGGGTGTAATTACGTAAAAATAAGTACTGGATACTGGTATATACGTATGTACATGCGTACCTCTGTTCTTCAAAATCTTATATTCTTTCTGCTTCTTATGGATTCTGCTTTTTTTCAGTATAGGCATGTACTTAAATTTCTTTGTAGCATCACACATACACGTACATGTACATGTATTCTAAGATGAGATCTTTTGGACCAACAGGCTTCAAACTAAAAGTGAAAAGTTATTCACATTTTGGTTTTCACATCATTATCCATTTTTAGTGAGCATGCAGCTGCGGCTGCTGCCATAATAGAGAGTTTTCACGTGTCGTCACAGATCACATGCTCCAGTAGTATATCCGTGTCACGTTCCGTTTATGCCCATTTTTGCTCAAAGTACGACTAGATTGGCATGTCAAACAGTGATCTCAGAAACAAGAGCTGCTAGGAACTTACGCATTCAGTATCTCCACTATCGCTGTGAGGAAGTTTCAGGCGGGATAAATTGAGTGGATCTGCCATCTAGACTACGAGTACGAGAGTAACTTCCGATGTTTATGAGTATGGCTATGTACTTTTACTGCCCACCAAAATGACGCCCTGGTAACAGTTTCTACATGCGGATGATGTCAATGAAAACTCTATATTGCACCATGCATGCCCAAGTAGTGATTCATTACCTGCATCTCTGCTTGCCCACCATATACACCTACTTCATAAGTAGTTCAATAATACACAGTCTTCCAAACAGCTCACAGGACATGCACTAGTCATAAATATCTAATATACATGTAAGTAGTACCTTCAGCTCAACTTCACCAACTGGTAGGATTTTCTTCAAGAGTGGTAGGACACACATCCGGTAGTAGTCCACCTGTGAAATACATGTATACGTAGGTATAGAAATCAAGTGTGTGCCACTGATGAGAGGCCCTTGGCACATGTATATTCCGGGCAGAGAGGATGGCCATACATGCAGGCTCTCAAGTGTGATTCAGGTTACTTTCTGGTAACACCAGAGGACTCATAGCTTCTCTCAGTTCCTCGTGTGGACCCCGACACTATACTCAATTACAAGCTGTTTGAGGAGGAGGTATAACATGTACAGCATGTATGTACTCACTGATGGATCATCTGGTCCACTGGTTAGCCTAACCTCTAAGTGTGACACAAACAGAAGATTTCGCAAAAGGAGCCAGCATCATCAGAGGCTCCAAGAAGTACCCAATCGATCGCTGACAGCGGCAGTCATACTACAATTTCCCTCCCACTAGTAATCCAGGATGGTAGAACACACTATTACCTACAGTATGAAGATGTTTGTGACCCCAGTAAGAATTACTTCATGAACATATATATAAGCAAGCTAAGGTAGATATTTGAATTGATTGCAACAGAAAACATTAACTCGCACCCAGTACTCCAAGCCTTTTTCACCTGCAATCAAAAAAATAGCAGGTGAGAAATGCAGGGAGGGCTGGGTACAAAGAATACAATTGCTACTTCAGGCAAGTCATTGGAGCTCTCAGTTCCCTGATGCAGCAAACCACACAGAGTGAGGATGCTCACAGCAAAGAGTGAGAGTCACCACGTTCTCACTCTCTCATTACAGCCTCATTGATGATATCTTAGTAGCCTCGTACCCTGGCCTCGTAAAGGGCCCTTTGAGTGAAGGGGAACGAGGCTAATATCATAGATGACTAACACATGGCGAAAGTTGACATGTCTACTCACTTACGTACATACGGATAGATATGCTGTATATTCACACAAACGGATATGACCCATTGCATAACTTAGTGTGACAGAGTCTAATTTCGACAGAAATACTGTAGATGAGAAACTAGAATCTGATATTTATTTTTTGTAGCCAAACATACATATATACATGTACAAAATATTTACTAAAGACAACTTTACTGGAAGTGTAATTACCCCTCGTTCCCAGTCTCCACTGCCAGCCGTTTTTGGGAAAAACAGTGGAGACCATAATAACAGCAGATCAAACACACAAAAATTATTATATACCAGCAACCTTATCTGTTTCATTGACTTCAAACCTGGAACCATTTGTGAGTTTGTCTAGAAGTCCTGCTTCAAGCGCTGTAGATCAAATAAAACCACAGGAGCAAGCTCTTTATATGCAGCTTTACTACATGTGTAAATGGTGGGCTTATATACTGAAAACATCTGTTCATCAGTGCAGAGTATAAGCTACACATATCTGACTAGCAGCTACATGTAGTACCAACAGGCTCCCTAGCATATTAAAGCAACGGTCCTAAAGTGTTCGGAAGCAAAGATGACTGTAGTGCTTGTGTTGAAAAACCGTTCTCTTGGCAGATTACTTAAACAGCTGGCAGAGCTCACAAAAGTGGAGTGTACACTAGGCCATAACCTGCCATCTCGATGGCTTCATACATGAACAAGGAACCTACTGATCACGTATTCCGAAATAAGTGTGATTGCTGTTACACCCTGTCCAAATTTATTACAACTCAGATGTTGTTCCAAATGCACTATTCACTTCGAATTGCACTCGTAATGCAACCAGGAAGGTAAATAGCACTCGGCTTTGCCTCATGCAATTGATTCCTTCCTGGTTGCATTACTTGTGCAATTCATCCTAAATTGCACAGCAACCCATGCTATTACGTATACAAACTGCAAGCTTTGCAAAAATTGCACAGAATGATCGTCGGAGCAGGTACTGCAGACTAGAGTAGCTCCTTGCAAATTATGGCTTGCACAAGACATTAAAGCAACGACCTTCAGGCTCAGTGAGTCTCGCCTGCAAGACTACCACCACAATGACCTGAGCCTAGAATAATTTCTTCAACATCACTGGACACAGCTGATTAAAAAATATTCCTCTAGGCAACTATAATTTGATAATTTATTCACTACCCCCACCCACTCACCCGTACAGTTTCCCCCAGTTGTATGAAACCTTGGGTAGTAAATTTAGTGGGTAAACTACCTTCAGTGTACATACTCAGACCTCTTAGTCCTGGTTCATCTGCATCTCCTCGTACTCTAGCTATCCTCACTGGTCGAGAGCTGAGTGTAGATAGTACTAGTCGCTGCCGAAAGTAGGTACAGCCTTCGAAAGTCAATAACTTCGATCTGGGGCCCATCTGACACCGCACCACGTGGTAAAAGCTTAGAGTGTGGCTCAACATCGGCAGCCACACCCCCAGTTCATCTCTACGCAGTACATGTCCCATGCCAGAGGCAGTGTGCTCTCCTCGCGTCTTTGCGTGAGTCGATATGTGGGGTGGTTCTGTTTTTTTTTAGATCCTATATTCCCAGCCCCAAGCCACATTTTTAATGAAGGAGACCGGGATTATTTGAGTGGCATACTGGCATAAGTATCTGGTTGAACACATTATATAGACTACTAGCTAGCGCTGTAGTGCGCAAGCTGACGCGGTATGTAGACTATGCATGTCAGGACAACAGCTTGTGGGAGTGGTAAACTAAAGCGGCATCACGACAGCTGTGCAATTATAGGAATGGATATCATCTACTTGACCATGAATTGTGCGATTCATCATAGATGGTTTCATGTACATTTCTTTAGGCCTATACCTCAGATCAAGTATATGGAGAATGGTGTACATAGTTCCACTTCTACAATACAGCTCACCATAACATAGAGTTGTACTTGCTCATATGTATAATACTGATTGTGAATCTCACTATTAATGCAGGTTCTACGCAGACGGTATGCTGCTATAACATGGAGACCCAGAGTGAAGAAATACACGTACTGCAGAACAGGTAGGAATTTCCATCATTGTGGAATCTACTGAATGGTGCGTACTACTGTATTCATACTTCATAGTACAATGACCAAGTTTATTATTAGATAAACCGGCTCCAATCCAGGTTGTATCTTGCGATTTAATTATCCAGCATACGTATTAGGTCCGAGTGAGTAAATGTGTACAGGTTAGTATGTATATTTACATACATATATAGGCATGTACGTGTATTGGCCGCATTTTGTGAATCAGTGCTATTTTATAAAAATAATCTGTTACCATTGTATAAATCTATGAGCTGCACAGTGCTAACACTATCTAACCCTAGCCCCAAACCGAACTCTAACCCTTATCCTAACCCTAGCCCTATAAAAATACGAATGCACAGTGCAATTTATTTACATTTTTGAGTCAGCTTAGGGTTGGCAGTTATGTAGTAGCTACTACTTCCTGCAGCTTTATCTTTTTTTTGCAACTGACTAAAATTGCTTCAGAGATATTATTGTTACTGTTGTATAGCCACACAGATTTTATTATAGGTGCATAAAAGTGGGGAGTGGAGACTGGTAACGATGCTACGTATACACACACACATCATAAGGCTGTAGTATTAAGAAGTTGCCCAAAGAATATATAGATAAGTGATCTATCATATCTTACAGCTGTGGTGTACTACACTGACCGATTGAAGGAACTAAAGGAGCTTGTTGGGTATGTTTTTATGTATTATGTATTGTGATATTGAATTGTTGCTGGTGAAGTATTGCATAACACAGGAATGTGATTTCATTTCATGCATTAATTGATGATACCTAGCCTTAACTAGTCTATTATTGTATGGTTAGTATATATGATCCATAATATATTCGTCTGCACTGTACAACTGTTGTGTTCTTGCATAGATATGGTAGCCCAGAGGCATAGTCAGTCTTTTTTCACCCCTGCTCCGTGGCGCTCATACAGTGTCACTGCTGTTTCTTTGTAGCTGCCAAATCAGTCCCAATTTTTTTTTCTGCACTGTGTGGAAACACTATCTGCCGCTGTGCAGCCTCTTGCACCAGCCCCCGTATTCCGAAACATCTTCCCAAGCCCCTGGGATAGTGGTGAGAACCTTTGTAGTATTCTAGCAATCAGTACCTCTATCTATCCACCCACGAACAAATGTTCATGCTCAGTATTAGTGACTGTAGTTAAGAGTTTATACTATTAATCTGGAAGAATAAATTATATAGCAATCAGGATGGTACTGGTTAATTAATTAAACATCTGGTTGCTCTTTCTCTCGTCCTCTGACTAGAGGTCTTGCAAGCTCCGCCTGCGTATGTGGGTGCGTGGTCAATGATATAAGCGTTATGGCCGCCACATGAGTATATATTATAAGCAACTGCACAGAAGCAGTGAACTACAAACATGCTAGCTACGTAGTGTAGTACAGTCTTCATTCTCTTTTGAGTACTGCTTTGCATATATAGCACCTGGGATGCTACACAACTGAAGTAGTTTTCATGCAAGATATTCATTGTCACTGAACTGTTTCTACAGGGTGATAGTGCTTTCACTTTATGAAGAAACTATGTGGCATTGTAGCCCTTTGTGGTTGAATTTTCAATAGCACCTTTTACTCTACAATACGGCTTGCTAGATTTACATGTAGGTTCTTATCATTAGAGGCTTGAAATAATTATGCTGAGAATAATAGCAAGACAATAGCATAAAGCATGATTCTAGAGTAGTAGCAAACCTCATCGTTTATTGGTGGCGTGTGCCAAGATGAGTGGGCTAGCCCTGCCCTCCCGCCGGCAATGCAAGAGAACTGGTAATAGTTTTCTTTGGTCGAGTGGCTAGCTAGCACTCTATGATAGTATCAATAGCGTCTGATCAAGTGATCGGTGTATTAGTGTCATCATACTTGTCTTTCCTAGAATGCTCACTTAATAATTTTTGTTACAGTATAGCAAAAGCTGTTATTTGAGAAATAATTTGAAATAAAAATCAAAGAATTGGAGAATAGCATTTATCTCAAGCCTACTCTTCATAATTTGAGATAATGCTAATTGAGCTTGTAAATTATTTTGCAATTAATTGTCCACGTGGATGATGCTGGGCCTGAAGTAGGAATGCATGATATATACCTACAGGATTTTCAGTCATGGGGGATAAACAGTGAGTCTGACTTGCTTCAAAGAATGGATATTATCTTCCTATTCCAAAGCAAATTAATTGCTGACACTACCAATTACGTATAATTAAAAGCACAGTCAAAACATAATTTAAGGAAGAAAGGGATTTATAACTGTATCAAAGCATTCAACCCTGTATTAATCACCCTCTTGTGTTGATCCCATTATTTCTTTGTATTGTCTGCCAGTCAATACAGTACATACAGTGTGGCTTCCAGGAGCAGAGTAATCAAAGCCTGTGTACATGTATGAACAGCAGTAGATCAGCCAAATGTAATGACTTGGGAATGTTGTAGTGTACACTGCCTCCACTAGGCAGCCATTACTTGCATGAACAGTATGTCACTTTTGCTACATGTACGGGTATATGCCAGCTCCATATACATGTAGTTTGTCCTTCCTTCCCATGGCTACAGTTCTGCTCTCTGTTCATGTGGACTGTTAGTAGTGATATTTATAAACGACAAGAAAGTACATATGGCTACAATATGTGCGCCCAGGCTATCAACTTGGCAGTTTTTAATGCACATCACATTCAAATGGGTGCATGGTACTTTATTGGCTGTTGCGTGCATACACCCTGAAGGGTTAGTCAAAGAGGCCATGCAATTTTTAGCAACACCTAAGAAAGAGGTATGTATGTATATGCAGATCTGAAGTTTACAATATAGTTGGATAGGTTACTGTATACATATTAACTGTTCCTAATTTTACATTGCAGTATGTTTATGGTTTACTAAGTAAGTGGAGATACTATTAATATCTTACACTTCCATGGACAGCATCTGTTAGGCTACTAACTGGCCAGGAGTTGTATTACACTAGCACGTTCACATACATACATACATATGTGTACGTATGATAGGTTTTCTGTGAACCACAGTGCAGCTAGCATGTGTTGTGTACGTATTCTGCAGCAAGACAAAACGTTCCAAGGCCTATAGTCATAACTTACAGATTCTAACTCCATTTTAATACTGGTGACATCTCTAGCTTAATAAGACAGTTGTACTGATGGTACTTATCTATGTTCTAGCACAAGCCTTCAGCATGACTCTGATTTACGTACTTCCATTCAGGATGATGAGCAGTTCCTGGCTGAAGTCGCCAGGGTTTTACTAGAGTATGGCCATTCATCCTCAGCCTTGGAAGTGTGTCATATGACCAGTAGCTCGTACCTGCATGTAGTAAAACTGGAGGTACTTGGTGCACTCAAGAAACAAGCATATCCTAGGGGGTGAAGTATATTCCTTATTGAGATTCTAAGCTGACACGGTTGCTGCAGGACTGCCTTGGAGGCAACTGCAAAACCACCCTCATTGCTACCATCATACCTGTCTCTAGTACGTAGGTATGCATAGTCACTCAATACACTCAAATTTGCCAAAAGGTACTGTCCATGTACATAAGATTAGTGCAATGAATTACGTATGCAGCAATAACCCAGTATAAGATTTGGAAAAACAGAGGTACGCGTGTACATACGTGTATACCAGTATCCAGTACTTATTTGCACGTAATTGCACCCACCATGAAAATGAAGTATGAGAATTTACTGTGGTGTAAGGGAAGCATGCTATTATTATCCTCCATTAAATGTTACATGCAAATACGTAGCAGTCTGTTCACGTACATATTTCATACTAGTAACGGCTGAGTTGTATACATATCTGCTGGCAGCCATCACTACTAGCACACCTAGTGTTGTATTCAGAGACCCTGGCTAAATCTGTTTTCTTCAGATTGGTTTGTCTTTACGCTTTTTAAAACATGCTTCTTATCAGTTCTTTCTTAGCAGTATTCTCTTTCTACATCCACACTTGAATACTCAGGGCAAAAAGTAGCAAGAACACTGTGCAGATCAACAAGGACATGTCACAGAAAGCACTGCTGTCAGCCTATCAGCAAGAGATCACAAAGTTGAAGCAACAGCTTGAACACAGGTTCATATTATTAGTACGATAATTAAGATATAACCCACTTCAACAGCTAAAACACGTGTACAAACATATTAGCTATTTGTGATAATTGAGATACAGCCTACATCTACATACTGCTGCTATAGGGAGAATATTTTGGGTCATGAAGAAATTGAGAGGCTTGAAAGAGAAAGGGAGGAAGCTCAAAAGGAAAAGATGAGAAGGGTGCAATTGAGACAAGTCTGCCATGTTGAATCTACTGCTGTTGAAACGATTCTCCCAATACCTCTCCTTCATAGGCAGCAGTTCTGGAGGCCCACCAACAGTTAATGAGTCAAGCTCAAGCTGAGAGAGATGCCTTGTATGGCAAGATAGCAGACCTGGAAAAAGTGGTATGTAAAAGCCGTTTGTGAACGGTGTATGTAGGGAAGTAACATATGTATGTGTGATATGTACATATGCATGTTTTTGCCAAATTACAACTGATCATGTTAGATGTATACGTATACTACCAGCAACCAGCAGCAGAGTTTTTACGAAGCATTTAATAGCCTGGTAGACTAATTGAGTCAACTCTTACCCATGTAGTTTGGATGCAGGGGATGATAATATTTCGCAGGGCCTGAGATTGTTCTTCCCCGGTCTGACATTAACATTATAAAGCTTTCCACTGAAAATCTTTGTAAAGGTTCAACCCCACCACTTGCTTTGTACATACATAGCAGGTGAAAGATTAATATAATCATGAGTTGTCATTCAGTAGCACTTAAACTTACGTATTGTGGTATAATAGAGATTGTACCATGGTTGTTTAAACAGACCAATCACATTCACTGCTCACAGGTCAATAAATCACTTATTCACCTGTCTGGGTTCTTATTCACCTGGCCCTGAGGGTATGACTTAATTAAGGTTGCTATTTTCATGTTGTTTAATACAGGCTAACAGTGTAATGTGGAAGTCATATTATTATAATGACAATGCAGACATAAATGAGGCAGCAAGCGTGCATGACTTACAATCAGGAGTATGACGCATAATACGTAAGCACAAATGACGTATAGAGTGGGGTCCGAACGAACAATTTGGTAGGTGGAGCGTAGGGCGGAGCTAAGACGAGTACAACACTAGCAACGCTACGAGACTAAGCAGCGCTGGAGCGCCGTCGGTCACGGGTGAGTATCTTCTCGTTGAAACGATAGCTAGGTACAACCGTTATAGGACGAAGTTGATGCTGGTACTCACTGAGAATAGCGAGAACAACGGAACTTGTTGAAGGCAGTAGGCAAACCGCAGTTGTCGGTATACATTCGCAGCAGAATCCACTGTCGCTAAGCCTCATACTGACTGTATTAGCTACTGACACTTTTATAGTAACGCAGTGCGTTGCTACAGAACAGTGTTGCTATGCCCATGGTACAAGTCGGTTATACGCCTCGGGGTTGGTAGTTACGTGATTTATACACCTCGTGCCTTCGGCACTCGGTGAATAAATCGCGTAACTACCTCCCCCTCGTCGTATAATCTATACATGTGCAGCATATACAATCAGGTACATAAGCTGGCCACAAAAAAGGAAATTCTTTGACCCATACGTATATCCCAGCTCTAGTTTAATCAGTTGATTTTGTATTGTGAGTCTGCACCATGCACTCCACCTTCATGTCCATCTCCAGGCTGCAATTTCTTCCCTTAGCTTGGTAAAGTACTCCCTCCCTTTCTTCACCTCTGCACACTCATCTTCCGGCCTTTGTGAATGTACAGTGAAATAAAGTGATATGTGTGAAAAAAGCCTTTCACCACATAAAATCTTACAGTGAAAAAGAAACTTGGAGAGAAGAATAAAGACCAGTTTCAACCAAATATTAAGTTAATAACACCTCAGCTCTTAGCTAATCATATGTACAAATAAACAGTAACCTTTTGCTCATACTAAAATCACAAACCTTACGATGGGAGCCCAGCCCTTGGCTTTGACTCCGCAGATACAAGCCCTTCTCAGGTAGCACAAGCCCTCAACAAGTACAGATCACGACAGCAAGGTAACTATTACACATATAGAACTACCATGAACTATGGAAATTTTTGGTCAGCTTTGCCAGCAGCTGTGATATTGCTACCAGCTGTACTACTGTAAAGCTCCCGCTGCAGCACTCTGGTAACCAATCACAGCCTAACCAACATGGCTAGCACCAGTACTGGAACGACTACAATGCCTAACATGTGAACACACCATTCATTGCATTCAAATGATAGAAAATACAATGATACCGGTATATATTGTCAAAGTATGGTAGCATTATCTGTATACGTGTACCATCATAACTACTGTTGCAGTGTATGTGTAGGCACATACTCAGACTATGTGTGCATACATATATGTACGTAATATACCCCCTTTCTCACAGGATGAACCAGACACACCCGAAAAGATTGAAAGAAGATCTTGTGAGTCCATGAGTTTTTTAAAAGAGAGGCCATTAAGGAAAGTACTGAAGTGGTTAGAGCTTGAATCCATGCACACTGATGTAGATAGAGTGATATCAAGCTAGTGTTTAATGGTCTTCATACATTTTCTGCAGTAATTACATTTATGGGCATTGTTATGTTCTTCTTAAAGCCCCAGTCAAGCATCATCCCCTGTCTGCAGAGATGTTAAAGAGTGCTTCTAGAACAGGAACACCTATTTTCTTATCTCTTAATTTCACTATACATATTTATGGGGTTTACAGGAATTCTTATCTCTTAATTTCACTGTGCATATCAATAGTGTTTCCGCGAATAGACACTGCCCTTCATTAGTAGCCACCGCTATTTTGCCTTCATAAGGTAGAGATTCAGCTCTGAAGCTATTATAACTGTGATTGAATATGATCTGAACATCTAGCTGTTTTGGAAGTACATACTCTTCCAGTTCCTTTATATTCAAGTCTCCCTTCAATGTTTTTTTTGTCTGAAACAGAGACTGCAGGGAGTGGACACTGCATCTGTGCAAAGATGTCTCATCTGTTGTTATGTTAACTACAATTGTACTTCAGAATGTAGGCATGTCTGTACTGTTGCTGGGTTTCTGTCTCACAGATCTTCATGTCCCTCTTCCTGCAGGCTATAGTTTACAAAGCTTTATAGGCCGGAGGAGTGAGCCCCCTTAGCGCTTATTCACTGCACACCCATAATATTCATCTGGTCAGTGAGTTGTACGTATACCAGTATGTACATTCATGGTATTAACACTTGAGTAACTGTGTTTAAACAGGCGTGCACTGGTTAGATGTATACATATTTATGTAATCATCATCATCGTCAGGTAAGTACATTCCTGTTTACTTCTTTTTCTCAATCAGGTAGCTTTTTTGTCAGGGCAGCTATGGAATTAACCGCATCATTGTAGGGCATGTGCATAGTATGTGTATGCTCCATTTTGTAAGAAGATATGTGCGGACTGACAGTAATACATGTATAAACACCATTAAATACATACTGTAGTTAAAATGGTAAGCTGAAAAGTGAGTTAGTTTTAAAACGGTTACGTTTCAGTTCACTTAAAGTTGCTATCAAATTCAATCTAATGGAGAGCTCATCTGCTTCACGCTAGTAGTGTTCAACTCAACAATGAAGTGTAAATCAATTGCTACACGATCAAGCTTGAATTGTGCCACTTTTCATGTATATGTATTTTGCAGCACACCTGTACGTGAGTACACTAACATAGCAAGAGCATGAACATATGTGATGGTACAGCCACAACGGGACCAGAGTAACATGCATTATGTGGAAGAGGCACATGTAGCTACGCAGGGTTCTAGTTCTCACTTGTTCTCTGCAGGATGATACTTCGGCAATTACTCTTAGAGAGTATATTGATGCACTAGCACATCCCAGTACAGGAATACCATGCCAGGTGAGAATATTACGCATGTATAATGTCATGTGTCAATTACGTTATTCAGAACTCAGTTAATACTGGGGTTTAATAGTACATTGATACTGTTGCATGTAATGAGGAGAGGTATTGGTAAGTTATCGGTGTCAGCTGTCTGCAAATAATCATCTGCAAGGAACTATTGTTCCTACTCCACAGGAAGCATCTGGAGAACACATCTTTACAGGTTCAGCTGCAGTGAAGTGGTTTGTGCACAATATGGAGGGAGTTTCTAATGTGCAAGTGGCTAGGGTAAGTATGACTGTGTAGTGTCACTGTGCCTGTTAGATACTAACAGGCTCACATGTTACATTTTGCATTGCATAAGTACATTTATGTTTGCACGACATGCGTGTTCAATTGCACACCCTGTGTGAACGCACTGCACCTATACGTATGTATGTTGTTATATTATGTTGTACAGACTATGCCTCTTACTTTTTAATTCATGCAGTTGGAACATTCTATCATTTTCTCTTTACTTTATAGGATGTAGGACAGAGACTTATGGATCTTAATGTGTTTACAGAGATTCAGGGTAGGAACCTGTCACTTCACATACATGTACTATAGCACTGACATATTTGTTCATAGTGTTTACCTTTTGATATGGTTTTGTATGTACATTCATAGTTTCACCACCAATACAGTGCAACTGCATATAACTGTATATAAGAGCATAAGTACAGGAAAAGCTCTTGATCATGATTCCCTGCAGGTGGCACACATTTTTGTTTCTGAATCGGTGTACTACTAGTTGTGTGAGCCTGCAATCACGACGACCAGTCCTCGAAGACCCATACTTAGCAGATTGCAAACCATTCATTTACTTGTAGCACCTTGTATTATACACGTAGCTAACTATTCTCACTTATGCTATTGTCACTCAACCTGACGATGCACAGTAGCCTTCCTCATATAGTATGTACGTACGGTTTCTCACTCTGATGTTCACTCTCTTTTTTGCCTAGACCCTGTTCATCATTCTCCTTGGATCCAAGCTTTGTAGGCTTGCACCGGAGCCTCTATGAAAATCACAGAGGCTCTCTAGCAAGTGCCACTGAATACTCAGGGTCAGTGTAGTATAAAGTACATGGACATGAAGATGTGGAAGTAGTGGTGAAGGCTGCTGTGAAGTATGATGTGTGCATCGTGCCATTTGGAGGTCAGTAATGACTATATGCATGAACCGTGACATCTGTCCATGAATACAGAGCTGTAAGTTCTAATCACCATACATGCAGCTACATAATTATGTACATGTACTCTTCATGTGCATGTTACACTACATTTGATTACTCCATATTAACTGTCTGTATGTTTCACATTGCCTGCAACTAATGATACAAAAACTGAGTAGAAATGGAACTACTTATGTACTGAATTATCCCAATTCTACTTTCTTAAATTACATATGTAGGTAGTATCTGGTGCCCTAGTGTCCATCAGAAGAAAAAAAGTAATTGTGTCCTTGGACATGACAGAGATGGATCATATCCTGTGGATGGACGTGGAGAACCTCACCATTCATGTACGTAGAAGCTGGAATTATTGGACAAGACCTGGAAATGAAGGTGCATATACAAGTAGAATTTGAGCATTCTACAAGCACACATACTGGATATTAATATACCATACACATTAGCAATTTACGTACAAGTAAGTATGTATATGTTGCTCCTCTGATGCTATATGCAATGCATGTGTGTATCCACTTACTATCAGTGAATCATTTGTGTACTGTGATTGGAGTACCATACCGTAGTGACTGGTTAATAAGCGCATGCGCCTATCCTAGTCAGCAGTAAGAAACTATGCACTTATTAGCCGGTATGCGCTTGTTAGCGGTAATCGCGGTACCCGGTATGAGTTATCGGTATTAGTATCGACCGACGTACGTGTGGATATTGGCAAATTATGGCGAGCGTGAGTCTGACATGAAGACGGTGTGTACCTGCATGAGAGTGTTGTGCGCGGCCACCATATCTAAAAAAGAGTGTGGTCCCCTATTATTGGCGAGGTACTTGAACTTTTACGCGAGGAGGAGAGTGAACATGACCGGTTTGCTGTGTGCCTTTTGAAGCCTGGAGCGGTGACAGTAGGCCACGTCCCTCGAGAACTGTCGTGTAAGATTTGGCACTTTTTAAGGCACGGTTGGGTTGCAGGTACTTCTGCGCGTGCCCTCTCGATCTCAATCTCAAACTCACTCACAAAAAAACAGTACTGACCGACACGTCGGCGATTTTAACGCGTGTAACAAGCGCATGCGCCAATTAAATAAGACGTAATGACCGGAAGGAAGTGTGCGCTTATTATAAAACATGCGCCTAATAGCTGTGTGCGCTTATTAACTGGTCACTACGGTATACATGTAGACGACTATAGGGACACAGACTCATTCCCCGGCTTTATTTTTGTACTGTGTGAAAAACCCTATGTAGTAGAACATGGGAATAAGGCGAGCTCTACATATGAAATTTACTGCTATTGTTTTTCCACAGTTAGCTGAGAAGGGCTTTTTACTGTTGGTCATGAACCAGACTCACTGGAGTTTAGCAGCGTTGGTGGATGGATAGCCGCTCGCTCTTCTGGTATGAAAAAGAATGTGTATGGGAATATAGAAGACATGGTGGTCAGAATGAAGATGGTAACACACAGAGACACATGGGAGAGAAACTTTTTGGTTAGTTGTTTGTCTTTAGCTTGGTTTGAGTGGATTTCTACTGTTTTTTATGTATCAGAGTTGTTTCTGAGATTGTAATGTATCTGCTATTGGAGGAGTCTGTAACGTTTACTGAAATTAGGGATGCATGTAAATTACGCAACAAACTAATGTCAGTGTAATTGCATATTTTCAGCATTTGACATGATGGCTTATGGTTTACAGTGTAATAAGTTATGGGAAGTTGGGGTTAGGGGTAAGATGTGGAGAGTTATTAGTATGACATTTCACTGAGTGCGGTTTTACTTGTGAAATTTCAGTTGTTTGATGAGGTTAGGAAGGCTGGGATTGGCATATCTATAGACAATGTTGGGAGTCTAATGTTTGCTGACAATTTGGTACATGTAGGTTTAATTACTAATGCTGAGAACTCTTGAGTAGTACAGGAGTTTGGAGGTTGAATCAAAAAGAGTGCTGTTATGGTATTTACAGATGTTATTACATGCAGGAACACTTCATGGAAGTGGGGAGATATAGACACTCCAAGGGTTGCATGTTACTGATAGGCATTGAATTTGCTAGTAGTGGTTCATGAGATAGTCATGTACAGAAGGTAGTAAATAGTGGAAAGAAAAAACTACTTAGGTTTTTAGAAATATCAGTATAGTTGCAAGAAGGATAAGTATATAATTATTGTTAGTTTCGGTACTTTGCCCTACTTTTGAATATGATAGTGAAGTGTAGGCTTGTATTAAATAGCAGATCACTTTTTTTGGAATCTATTTAGCTAGGAACAGCTAAAAGATACGTACTTGGCTGTTCTTTTAAAATGTGTAACGAAGGAGTAAGGGGAGATATGTGGTTGGAATCTTTGAAGGGCAGAAGGGATAGGTGCAATTAAACTTAAGTGGTGGTATAAAGCCAATGACGAGAGATATACTAACACTGAGTGGTAAGTGAAACCGTGTAGATTACATGTCGATTTGAGAGGATGGCTTAAATACCGTAGACTCGAGTTATCAGGTGCATGCGCTAATTGGGACAATAGCAACAGTGTATGCGCTACATAACGAAGTGTGCTACATATCGGCGGTTAAAGGTTGCCATGCCTATTTATTGCATGTGTCAACGACAGCTGTCGATGCAAAAAGTTAAAGCTCTTCACGGCAAGGTTACATTAGCTGGCTAAAAAAATGGGAAGCTTTGTTGCTGTTAGCAGATTACTAACTACCAATATGGAATCACGATCAAAGAAAGCGTTGTTCGTGGCCACTACGTGTACAAAGTGTTCCCAGTGCTACCATGGCAAGCGAGCAGTAGCTATCTATCGAGACGGAAAGATTGTTGGCCACATACCCAGAGAGCTAGCTAGCTGCTAACAGTCTCTTAGTTTCTCGTTCAATCCTTTAATAATTATTTTTGTGCTAGTTGCTCCACCCCATGTTTCGTTTAATTGTAACATGTGCGCCTGTTAACGAGGTTTTTACCTCTGAATTTTTACAGCTTTGGGCCAAGAAGCGAGCATGTGCCTGATAGCGTATGTGTGCTACATGATGAAGTGTGCCTGATAACCTTAGTCTACTGTAGTAATGATAAACTAAGTCTTTTGTAAAGAAATAGAATTACGTACTTGAAGGGGGTTGGGAGTAGCCTTCCTCATATAGTATGTACGTACGGTTTTTCACTCTGATGTTCACTCTCTTTTTTGCCTAGACCCTGTTCATCATTCTCCTTGAATCCAAGCTTTGTAGGCTCGCACCGGAGCCTCTATGAAAATCACAGAGGCTCTCTAGCAAGTGCCAGTGAATACTCAGGGTCAGTGTAGTATAAAGTACACGGGCTGTCCCTACATTGCTTTGGATGTGAATTGCAGTTAAAAACTGAACAGCGGAGTAGCAATTTGTGATAAAATTGCATTTGGGAGTTCAAAAGCACCATTGAATGGTCTTCCTATGCCCTAACCAAAGAATGTTTTCCAGAAATGATAGATTGCAATCTTTCACTTTCCTACCCACAAATTTTGTAGTTGGGGCTTCTCCACAGTATTCTCCACAGCATCCCTGGAGTCTATAGCTGCATTACAAATTTCAGAGGATTTACTGGAGCATTTTGGGCTGTCTAATCTTCAACCATCACAGCTTCATGTTACTGCTATCTATGGTACGTTACATGAAAATACAATGTATCATATGTACATTGATGTTTGCATGATGAAGGTTGCATTGAGAGAGGGTTATTTTATATGAAACATGCCACGCTCGAACGGTAAACACTAAGTAGAGTAATGAAGTACACGTAACTCTCTCCCAGCTATGGGATACACATACATACGTATGCGCCCGTATAATATAGGGGAAAGTATGTACTGTATATATCTTGACATCTAGTATATAAAATGCATCAACATTGTCATTGAAATGTTAAGCTTCTGTGTAGACATCAAGCACGCTGTGTATGCCAGGCAGTTTTGCGCGATGAACCTATATTATAATAGCCCCATACCTGCATGCTGGATTGCAGCTATGTAATTTACCTGAGTCTCTAACGTGCAGCAGGTCATCTACATCAAGTAGCTAATCCTTTTAAATTTGGTCCACCTGGAGCCAGATTTCGGAACAAGAACATGTGCCTGTATCAACCTCTTTAGAAAATACCATAATAACACTCTTTTTATGTTAGATTTCAACCTCCATTTATTACAAAACCCCTGTACTACATTAATCAATGTTTGTAAGTCCTCAGCATTAGGAGTTAAACCTACAAAATCATCGGCAAACATTAGACCCCCAACCTGAACATCCTTCTTAATATTAATGCCAATCACAGCCTTCTCAACCTCATCTAACAACTGATTAATAGAGTTAATAAGATAGGTGACATACTACAAATCTGTGCCACCCCCTGACCTATATCAGATATTTCTCTCTTCAGTAAAACAGCACTCTGTGTGATCATGTCAACTCTGTCAACTACTTTAAAAAAAATAAAGCTTAAGTGTCCCTCATTCTACGTGGTATGATTTCATTGAGAGCAAAGATGCCATCAACATGACTCATTTTCTCTCTAAATCTTCATAAAGAGCTCTTTCTTATTCTAATGTGATTACTACGCGATTGTTTAGAACAATTTTCCTCCCACATTCAATAATGTAATGCCTCTGTAATTACCCGGGCCCTCAGTATCACCTTTCTTATACAAGCTAAAAATTAACACTTGTCCTCTTTGTTTTGGAACAGTCTCCACTGTACAAACTACTTCAGATTAGACTTTCAACAGACTAATGACAAGCCGATCATTACCTCCTGCATTATTATTCTTTAAGGTTTTAGTTAAATTTCTGCAAAACTAATTCCACTGTCCAAAACCTTAACCTTCCGTAATCGAGACATTTCACTGTACTCTGTCACTTTCTGCCCTACATGCTCTTTCCAGCTACCATCAAACTGAACATCTTCAGATGCTGTAGACAGTCTTTCATAATGCTCACATAATACTCCCTTGGTACTGGTTACACATGAACCCTCAAATAAGCAACATACCCTTACGACTACCCTTTGAAGATCCTGCCAACAAATGCCCAAGAACTCTTTCCTGTTTTCATGAAAATCTTTATTAGCCTTTTCAATCACTTCCTTTCAACTATCTATACCAATTCCTTGATTTCCGAACATAGTTTGTAACACTCTCCCCATTTATCTTCCCTGCTAATACTAATCTCCTTGTAAACCAGTCTCCTTATCATAATCTTCTCCCCGTTCCACCACCTAACCGCTTTGCCACACATTATCGCCTTTTCTCCGATTTCCCTACCATCACAGATAACACATTATCGCCTTTTCTCCGATTTCCCTACCATCACAGATAAGCAGTAATTAATGCAACTGTTAGCTATGTCCTGTCTCTGGCACACTTTTATGTAATGCATACCTAACTTTTAAATTGTATGTTTGTGGGGGGGGGGGGGGGGGGGGGGGGGGAATCAAAAGTAGATAACTAGTCTTTGTCGTCTTGAAGATGCGAGACTGTCATTATTTTCAGTGTAAGTCCATAAAGATCAGTGTTTCCTTTGAAAATACTGCTGCACAGCTTTGAAGGTAAGGTAAAAATACATATAAATTGGTTTTGTACATTTCCACTGATTGGATAAAGTAATAGTACATCTGTGTAGTTTGAGCAGTGGTTGAAAGTTTTGTTCCCTTGGTTCAATAGTTGTTGGGTTCATGGTTCGAAAATCAGGCTCTATCTGCACAAATTCTATTGCTGGTTAGGCCACACGTTTCTGAAGATATTTCAAAGAGGAGTAAAGGCATGAATGGCTGCAGTCATGTACAGATAGAGAGCAGGACCAATAAGGATTTACTGCTTATGTACCTCATTGTGTTAAGCAAGCATAAAAGTCTCTGGAATGAACAGTGACTATGGTGACAGCTAGTGTATTAGGTCACTGTGATATGTGGCATACATATAGAGATTGCGGTAGAGGTCTAGAGCTGATCCGATTCACTTGGTAGAGACAATGATGGCCAAGTGTTCATGTTATTCTTCATAACATCACCAGCTTCATACATTGTTTTACCACCCAGGGTAGGAAGCCAGAAGGCAAAGTTACATCAGAAAAATACCAGGCTGTACAAGAAGAGCACAGTGTTACTGCATGAGCCTGTCAGTGCTTTCAAAAACAATAATCATCGATTCTGCTAATACTGCATTAGTTGTTTTATACATACTGAGCTCTGGCATTCAGATTCTACAAATAGGCTATGCAAACGTTTTAGAGTGTACTAGTCAGATTTGTACCGAGCCGTTATTGGCTCTATTATAGTGTTTCTGTAACTGCATCTACAATGGTGATTTCAATGTCATGTTGACTATTGTATAATGTTTATACTGCCGTGCAGGTAGTGAGCTCACACACATCACAAGCAGTGGCTGGAGCTCAACAGTATCCGAGCACCCAAATAAAAATTTACAAGCTCTACCAGAGTGCATCAGTGGTGATTTCAAATGCAGATACCTTGGACAACAGCATAAAGATTGATTTAGAAGCAGGAAGTCAAGATTCAAGTGGACGAGACTTTCTCTTCGTGACTATTTACATGTGATGAAGCTGTTGTCACGCGTTGAACTGTTCTTTTTTTATTTCATGTGAGTATGCCACATTTGTGCTGCATATACTTGCATGACATTGTAGAAGTCTTATTTCAGATTTTGTACAACGTTTATCCTGCTATTGCTGATTATTATTGTATTATTATTTCATTACTCCTTTTGGGGCGAGCGTGAATTACTATTTTTTTTGTATTACTCCCTTTATGGCGAGTTTTTATTTATTTTTTTATACTATATACTCTTTTTTATTACTACATGTAGTAATTTCCCTTTTGAAACGAGCGCGAACGAGCCCCCCCCGTCCGTGCGCATGGACTATTCCGTAAAAACGTTAGCATGCCTATTTCTAATACTGTTGTCACGCGTTTCAACTGCTTTACTCTTATAATCCTCTGCAACATGAGCGTGCACTCTGGAGAGAGAGAATGAGTGACTTGTGTAGACAGCGGACACTGGAACGGCGCAGACAGCGCTACAGAGAAAGGAGTGCGGCCGAAACCCCTGTGGAGAAGGACAGAAGGCTACAGAACGAGCGAGCATGGCGAAGGCGGAGACTGTTGGGTGAGTCGGCTGAACGCGGCTAAGGAGGCCAACGATCGAACGAACGCTTACATGTACGCCGGCGAAAACACAGGGCAGCAGCGCAAGGGCAGAGGATGATGACTGAGTCCCGCGATGCCATGAACATTGGTAGTTGAAGGAGAAAGTTAGTGGCATGTCTCCTGTGCAGAGTAGTCTCTCTCTGCAGTGGTGTTAAACGTTTATCATGCTGGAGCTTCTGAACTGCCCTCAGCGACTTGTCATAGTCATTCACAATAGCTGCATACACATCCTTCAGCATCTGTGACCGTGGCTCGCATAAATTGGTGGCCGCTAACTGGTGTTGAGGTTGTAGCTGTTCTGTCACTAGACACGTTTTTAGCTTGCCTTGTCTGCAAGTCTCAAATCACCCCACAACTGAACAGCTGGGTAGATGTGCAAGTGCGATGCTCTTCAAGCACTGAAAAACTTTAAGAAACAGTGGAGGGGCTACCCAGCCCACACATCATACTAGGCTGATCGTGTTCATGCAAAGGCCAGCAAGAGCGTGTGAAAAAACAGTAACAGAAGCAATCTGCAATGTGACACTGTGCCTATTGTATGTACATAATGAACTAACCTGGGTCCAAACATGAGATCATAGAAGAAAGTGATACGTCAGACCGCGCCGTATTAGCCAATCTTAACTTGTCTACATTGCACATGCAAGATGAATAGGTCACCGAAACTTCCCTCCTATCTGCCCCTCCGTTTACTTTGACGTACAGCCTCACTGGCATTCACAGGCATTAAGTACAAACCACACTAACATTTCTCAACTACATCCCTCCATATTATCATGATGATCATATCAAAGTCAGTTATGCATGATGAACTCGCTCGCCCCACAGTGCTCTGCATCATAGAAAATAGAGATAGATAATAGATGATAATACTCTATTATCTATGTCTGCATTCACCTAGTAGATAATATCTATGCGCCCACACAGTTCTGAATACTGTGCGTATGCGTACAGGTACAGGTCTAGACAGCCCCACCCCCATTCATTCACAATGAATGCGTTTGTGCGTCGTCATGGTCAAAGCCTCGCTGAAGCGTCGGGAATCTTCGTCAGGGAGGGGTGGAGAGAATTTCACACTTGCTGGCCACTCAAACAACGGGAGAATAAAGCTATCTCAAGCCATGTAAGATTGTACTCGCTAATATATACCCGTTCTGTACTGTAATTTGGTCAGCCAGGGTACGTAGCTAGCCCCCGTACAGTCTGGCTCGCGAGATTAGCTCCCGTGTCGGTACAGAGGTTTGCAAAAGCTTGCAAGTGACTGTGCAGAGTAGAAACCAGAAAGCTTGCCCTGCTCAGTAATGAGCCTTTCATCTGTAGCGTTAGAGTAAGCTTAGGCCTTGTATTTTTCGAGTGCAAACCTCTGTAGACCTACAAAATAAAGTAGCTAGTCTTTGACACATTTTTTGCTGTTAGACGTTAAGTGATAGCCATTGACATTGAAAGTCTTTGACATAGAGTCTTGCACTGTAAATTAGATTCCCTGACCATAGTAGAGTAGAATAGTAGTATACAAATAGTACAAAATGTGCAATATTATGTGTTAATTGAGTTTCCAATCCCTGTCCTTCTACTCTACTGTCTATGCCCTGACAATGTTTGGTGGGGGTCCCTATCACAACTGCTATAACATAGTGTAACAGTTATTGCCTTGTACAACTAACTGTGGTTGCTAAGTATGCATATGTATCTATAGCATCATGTAAACCTATTTCTTCCATGTAATAAAGAGCACAAGGCAGCAACCATTACCAAACAGAGTCAAGGAAAAGGCCTTCACAGATCGGAATCAATGATTTTGGAGGTGCCAAAAATATTGAGCGTTATGAAAGAAAGGTGAGCTTAGCACTCCACTGTTTCTTACAGTGTTTAAGTGCTTGAAGGGCATCACACTTTGCACATCTACCCAGCCGTTCAGTTGTGGGGGTGATTTGAGACTTGCAGACAAGGCAAGCTAAAAACGTGTCTAGTGACAGAACAGCTGCAACCTCGACACCAGTTAGCGGCCATCAATTTATGCGAGCCACGGTCATAGATGCTGAAGGATGTGTATGCTGCTGCTGTTGTGAATGATGATGACAAATCGTTGAAGGCAGTTCAGAAGCTACTGATAAACACGACTGCAGAGAGGGACTACTCTGCACAGGAGACATACCACCTTCTCCTCAATGTTCATGGCATCGCGGGACTTCATCATTCTCTGCCCTTGCGCTGCTGCCCTGCGTTCTCGCCTGCGTACATATGTAAGCGTTCGTTCGATCGTCGGCCTCCCTAGCTTCAGCCGACCATTATCTATGAGCCGACTCACCCAACAGTCTCCGCCTTCACCGTGCTCGCTCGCTTTGTAGCCTTCTGTCCTTCTTCACAGCACACATGGGATTCGGCCGCACTCCTTTCTCTGTAGGCATGCCAACGTTTTTACGGAATAGACCTTGCACGGACGCACGCGCACGCACAGGTCTACATTAAGGGGGGGGGCTCACTCGCGCTCATTTCAAAGGGAAATTACTAGTAATACAAAAGAAATAATCACGCTCGTCCCAAAAAGAGTATATAGTATAAATAAATAAATAAAAACTCGCCATAAAAGGAGTAATACAAAAAAAAAATAGTAATTCACGCTCGCCCCAAAAGGAGTAATAAAATAATAATACAACAATTATCAGTGATAGAAGAATAAACATTGTACAAAATCTGAAATATGACTTCTACAGTGTCATGCAAGTATATGCAGCACAAATGTGGCATACTCACTTGAAATAAAAAAAAGAACAGTTCAACGTGTGACGACAGCTTCATTACATGTAAATAGTCACAAAGAGAAAGTCTCGTCCACTTGAATCTTGACTTCCTGCTTCTAAATCAATCTTTACGTTGTTGTCCAAGGTATCTGCATTTGAAATCACCACTGATGCACTCTCTGGTAGAGCTTGTAAATTTCATTTGGGTGCTCGGATACTGTTGAACTCCAGCCACTGCTTGTGATGTGTGTGAGCTCACTACCTGCACGGCAGTATAAACATTATACAATAGTCAACATGACATTGTAATCACCTTTGTAGATGCAGTTACAGAAACACTATAATAGAGCCAATAACGCCTCGGTACAAATATGACTAGTACACTCTAATACGTATGCATAGCCTATTTGTAGAATCTGAATGCCAGAGCTCAGTATGTATATAACAACTTAGGCAGTAATAGCAGGATCGATGATTATTGTTTTTAAAAGCACTGACAGGCTCATGCAGTAACACTGTGACTTACTCTCTTCTTGTACAGCCTGGTATTTTTCTGACGTAACTTTGCCTTCTGGCTTCCTACCCTGGGTGGTAAAACAATGTATGAAGCTGGTGATGTTACGAAGAATAACATGAACACTTGGCCATCATTGTCTCTACCAAGTGAATCGGATCATCTCAAGACTCTATTACAAGCTCTATATGTATGCCACATATCACAGTGACCTAATGCACTAGCTGTCACCATAGTCATTGTTGATTCCAGAGACTTTTATGCTTGCTTAACACAATGAGGTACATATGCAGTAAATCCTTACTGGTCCCTCTCTCTATCTGTACATGATTGCAGCCATTCATGCCTTTAATCCTCTTTGAAAAATCCTCAGAAACGTGTGGCCTAACCAGCAATAGAATTCGCGATAGAGCCTAATTTTCGAACCATGAACACAACAACTATTGAACTAAGGGAACAAAACTTTCAACCACTGCTCAAACTACACAGATGTATAACTACTAGTAAATGCAGAGCATTGTGGGGCGAGCGTTAGCGAGGGCATGACACTGAAATAGATATTTTTGAAGTATTTGCGGTATATAGGACCAAGCATCCGTACGTACAGACAAAATCGCCATTCATACCACTAAGGGGGGGGGGCTCGCTCACGCTCGCCCCAATTATTTTATCCAATCAGTGGAAATGTACAAAACATTTTTATATGTATTTTTACCTTCAAAGCTGTGCAGCAGTATTTTCAAAGGAAACACTGATGTACATAGACTTATACTGAAAATAATGACAGTCTCGCGTCTTCAAAACGACAAAGACTAGTTATCTACTTTTGATTCCCCCCCCTCCCACAAACATACAATTTAAAGAGTTAGGTATGCATTACATAAAGTGTGCCTGAGATAGGACATAGTTGTATTAATTACTGCCTATCTGTGATGGTAGGGAAATTGGAGAAAAGGCGATAGTGTGTGGCAAAGCGGTGAGGTGGTGGGATGGTGATATTAATTAATTAAGAAGAAGATTATAATAAGGAGACTGGTTTGTAAGTATTGACGGGGAAGATAAACGGGGAGAGTGTTACCAACTATGTTCGGAAATCAAGGAATTGGTATAAATAGTTGAAATGAGGTGATTGAAAAGCCTAATAAAGATTTTCATGAAAACAGGAAAGAGTTCTTGGGCATTTGTTGGCAGGATCTTCAAAGGATAGTCGTAAGGGTATATTGCTTCTTTGAGGGTTCATGTGTAACCAGTACCAAGGGAAAATTGGAAGTATTATGTGAACATTATGAAAGGCTGGGTACAGCATGCATCTGTAGATGATCAGTTTGATGGTAGCTGGAAAGAGAATGCATGTGGAGCAGAAAGTGACAGAATATAGCGAAAGTGACAGAGTACAGTGAAATGTCTCGATTACGGAAGGTTAAGGTTTTGGACAGTTGAATTAGTTTTGCAGAAATTTAACTAAAACCTTAAAGAATAATAATGCAGGAAGTAATGATGGGCTTGTCATTAGTCTGTTGAAAGTCTAATCTGAAGTAGTTTGGACAGTGGAGACTGTTCCAAAACAAAGAGGACAAGTGTTAATTTTTAGCTTGGATAAGAAAGGTGATACTGAGGGCCCGGGTAATTACAGAGGCATTACATTATTGAATGTGGGAGCAAAATTGTTTTAAACAATCACATAGTAATCACATTAGAATAAGAAAGAGCTCTTCATGAAGATTTAGAGAGAAAATGAGTCATGTTGATGGCATCTTTGTTCTCAATGAAATCATATCGGTAGAATGAGGAACACTTAAGCTTTTTTTTTTTAAAGTACTTGACAGAGTTGACATGATCACACAGAGTGCTGTTTTACTGAAGAGAGAAATATCTGATATAGGTCAGGGGGTGGCACAGGTTTGTAGTATGTCACCTATACTCTTATTTAACTCTATTAATCAGTTGTTAGATGAGGTTGAGAAGTCTGTGATTAGATGTTCAGGTTGGGGGTCTAATGTTTGCCGATGATTTTGTAGGTTTAACTCCTAATGCTGAGGACTTACAAACATTGATTAATGTAGTACAGGGGTTTTGTAATAAATGGAAGTTGAAATCTAACATAAAAGGAGTGTTATTATGGTATTTTCTAAAGAGGTTGATGCAGGCACATGTTCTTGTTCCGAAATCTGGCTCCAGGTGGACCAAATTTAAAAGGAATATAGCTACTTGATGTAGATGACCAACTGCACGTTACAGACTCAGGTAAATAACATAGCTGCACTCTATTTACATCAGTGTGCATAGATTCAAGCTCTAACCATTACAGTACTTTCCTTAATGGCCTCACTTTAAAAACGTCATGGACTCACAGGATCCTCTTTCAATCTTTTCTGGTGTGTCTGGTTTATCCTGCGAAAAAAGGGGTATATTACGTATGTATATGTATGTCTGAGCATGTGCCTACACATACACTGCAACAGTAGTTATGATGGTACACGTATACAGATAATGCTATCATACTTTGACAATATATACCGGTATCAATGTATTTTCTATCATTTGAATGCAATGAATGGTGTGTTCACATGTTAGGCATTGTAGTTGCTCCAGTGCTGGTGCTAGCCACGCTGGTTAGGCTGTGATTGGTTACCAGAGTGCTGCAGTGGGAGCTTTAAAGTAGTACAGCTGGTAGCAATATCACAGCTGCTGGCAAAGCTGACCAAAAATCATGGTAGTTCTATGTGTAATAGTTACCTTGCTGTCGTTATCTGTACTTGTTGAGGGCTTGTGCTACCTGAGAAGGGCTTGGATCTGCGACTCAAAGCCGAGGGCTGGGCTCCCATCGTAAGGTTTGTGATTTTAGTATGAGCAAAAGGTTACTGTTTATTTGTACATAGGATTAGCTAAGAGCTGAGCTGTTATTAACTTAATATTTGGTCGAAACTGGTCTTTTTTCTTCTCTCCATATGTTTCTTTTTCACTGTAAGATATTTTGTGGTGAAAGGCTTTTTTCACACACATCACTCTATTTCACTGTACATTCACAAAGGCTGCAAGATGAGAGTGCAGTGGTGGAGAATGAGAGGAAGTACTTTACCAAGCTAAGGGAGGAATTGCAGCCTGGAGATGGACTTGAAGGTGGAGTGCATGGTGCAGACTCACAATACAAAATCAACTGACTAAACTAGAGCTGGGATATACGTATGGGTCAAAGAATTTGGGTACAATTTCTTTTTTGTGGCCAGCTTACCTGATTGTATTGCAATATGCTGCACATTCTCTATTATACGTACCACAATACGTAAGTTTAAGTGCTACTGATTTTCAATGGAGTTGTTGTAGGTGTTTACCATATAATTTCTGGGATAGATTAGTTTAGTGCATGTGCAATTAATGACAACTCGTGATTATATTAATCTTTCACTTGCTATGTATGTACATAGCAAGTGGTGGGGTTGAACCTTTACAAAGATTTTCAGTGGAAAGCTTTATAATGTTAATGTCAGACAGAATAGGAACAATCTCAGGCCCTGCGAAATATTAGCATCCCCTGCATCCAAACTACATGGGTAAGAGTTGACTCAATTAGTCTACCAGGCTATTAAATGGTTCGTGAAAACTCTGCAGCTGGTTGCTGGTAGTATATACGTATACATCTAACATGATCAGTTGTAATTTGGCAAAAACATGCATATGCACATATCACACATATGTATGTTACTTCTCTACATACATCATTCACAAATGGCTTTTATATACCACTTTTTCCAGGTCTGCTATCTTGCCATACAAGGCATCTCTCTCAGCTTGAGCTTGACTCATTAGCTGTTGGTGGGCCTCCAGAACTGCTGCCTATGAAGGAGAGGTATTGGGAGAATCGTTTCAACAGCAGTAGATTCAGCACGGCAGACTTGTCTAAATTCCACCCTTCTCATTTTTTTTCCTTTTAAGCTTCCTCCCTTTCTCTTACAGCCTCTCAATTTCTTCATGACACAAAGTATTCTCCCTATAGAAGCAATATGTAGATGTAGGCTGTATCTCAATTATCGCAAATAGCTAATATGTTTGTACACGTGTTCTAGCTGTTGACGTGGGTTATATCTTAATTATCCTACTAATAGTATGAACCTGTGTTCAAGCTGTTGCTTCAACTTTGTGATCTCTTGCTGATAGGCTGACAGCAATGCTTTCTGTGACATGTCCTTGTTGATCTGCGCAGTGTCCATGCTACTTTTTGCCCTGAGTATTCAAATGTGGATATAGAGAGAGAATACTGCTAAGAAAGAACTGATAAGAAGCATGTTTTAAAAAGTGTAAAGACAAACCAATCTGAAGAAAACAGAATTAGCCAGTGACTCTGAACACAACACTAGGTGTGCTAGTAGTGATGGCTGCCAGCAGATACGTGTACAACTCAACCGTTACCAGTATGAAATATGTACGTGAACAGACTGCTACGTATTTGCATGTAACATTTATTGGAGGATAATAATAGCATGCTTCCCTTACACCAGAGTAAATTCTCATGCTACATTTTCATTGTGGGTGTAATTACGTGCAAATAAGTACTGGATACTGGTATATACGTATGTACATGCGTACCTCAAATCTTATACTGGGTTATTGCTGCATACATAATTCATTGCACTTATGTTATATACATGGACAGTACCTTTTGGCAAATTTGAGTGTATTGAGTGACTATGCATACCTACATACTAGAGAGAGGTATGATGGTAGCAATGAGGGTGGTTTTGCAGTTGCCTCCAAGGCAGTCCTGCAGCAACCGTGTCAGCTTAGAATCTCGATAAGGAATATACTTCACACCCCAGGTTATGCTTGTTTCTTGAGTGCACCAAGTGCCTCCAGTTTTACTACGAGCTACTGGTCATATGACACACTTAAAAGGCTGAGGATGAATGGCGATACTCTAGTAAAACCCTGGCGACTTCAGCCAGGAGCTGCTCATCATCCTGAATGGAAGTACGTAAATCAGAGTCATGCTGAAGGCTTGTGCTAGAACATAGATAAGTACCATCAGTACAACTGACTTATTAAGCTAGAGATGTCACCAGTATTAAAATGGAGTTAGAATCTGTAAGTTATGACTATAGGCCTTGGAACGTTTTGTCTTGCTGCAGAATACGTACACAACACATGCTACGTAGCTGCACTGTGGTTCACACAAAACCTATCATACGTACACATATGTATGTATGTACGTATGTATGTATGTATGTATGTATGTATGTATGTGAACGTGCTAGTGTAATACAACTACTGGCTAGTTAGCAGCCTAACAGATGCTGTCCATGGAAGTGTAAGGTATTAATAGTATCTCCACTTACTTAGTAACCATAAACATACTGCAATGTATAATTAGGAACAGTTAATTTGTATACAGTAACCTATCCAACTATATTGTAAACTTCAGATCTTCATATACATACCTCTTTCTTAGGTGTTGCTACAAATTGCATGGCCTCTTTGACTAATGCTTCAGGGTGTATGCACGCGACAGCCAATAAAGTACCATGCACCCATTTCAATGTGATGTGCATTGAAAACTGCCAAGTTGATAGCCTGGGCGCACATATTGTAGCCAGATGTACTTTCTTGTCGTTTATAAATATCACTACTAAGAGTCCACATGAACAGAGAGCAGAACTGTAGCCATTGGAAGAAAGGACAAACTACATGTATATGGGCTGACATATACCTGTACATGTAGCAAAAGTGACATACTGTTCATGCAAGTAATGGCTGCCAAGTGGAGGCAGTGTACACTACAACATTCCCAAGTCATTACATTTGGCTGATCTACTGCTGTTCATACATGTACACAGGCTTTGATTGCTCTGCTCCTGGAAGCCACGCTGTATGTACTGTATTGACTGGCAGACACTACAAAGAAATAATGGGATCAACACAAGAGGGTGATTAATACAGGGTTGAACGCTTTGATACAGTTATATGCAAAATAATTTACAAGCTCAATCAGCATTATCTCAAATTATGAAGAGTAGGCTTGAGATAAAATGCTATTCTCCAATTCTTTGATTTTTATTTCAAATTACTTCTCAAGTAACAGCTTTTCCTACACTGTAACAACAAGTCTGACATTTCATGTCTAAAAAACCAGCCGGACGCCTTTCCCGTACAATATACACAACTCAGCTTAGGCCAAACTACTAATCTACAGCTGTAGAGTCAGAGAAACTATATTCCTAGAGCGGTACAGCGAAAGTGCTGACTCAGCAGTTTCGTCATGCGCCTCTAGTTAGTAGCTATAATATTATGCCCAGAAACCAGGATCTTCACGGCTACCTACCACGTTTTCGCCATCTAGGCAACACAAAACTACCTTCATTTGCTGTAGCTTGGCCTGCAAACCTCCAAACGCTGCTGTACACTGCAGTTGCATGGTAACGTATGACGTAATATATTGCGCACGTGATAAGTGCGGACGCACAAACAGACAAACAAACAGACGCGGAAAACGTAAAGTAATCTTAGTACCAGCCGTCCGCGCGCTGCGCGCGCTCCGGCTGGTAAAAATTATTAATAAAGTGAGCATTCTAGGAAAGACAAGTATGATGACACTAATACACCGATCACTTGATCAGACGCTATTGATACTATCATAGAGTGCTAGCTAGCCACTCGACCAAAGAAAACTATTGCCAGTCCTCTTGCATTGCCGGTGGGAGGGCAGGGCTGGCCCACTCATCTTGGCACACGCCACCAATAAACGATGAGGTTTGCTACTACTCTAGAATCATGCTTTATGCTAATGTCTTGCTATTATTCTCAGCAATAATTATTTCAAGCCTCTAATGATAAGAACCTACATGTAAATCTAGCAAGCTGTATTGTAGAGTAAAAGGTGCTATTGAAAATTCAACCACAAAGGGCTACAATGCCCCATAGTTTCTTTATAAAGTGAAAGCACTATCACCCTGTAGAAACAGTTAAGTGACAATGAATATCCTGCATGACAACTACTTCAGTTGTGTAGCATCACCAGGTGCTGTATATGCAAAGCAGTACTCAAAAAAGAATGAAGACTGTACTACACTACATAGCTAGCATGTTTGTAGTTCACTGCTTCTGTGCAGTCGCTTATAATATATATATCATGTGGCGGCCATAACGCTTATATCATTGACCACGCACCCACATACACAGGCGGAGCTTGCAAGACCTCCAGTCAGAGGATAAGAGAAAGAGCAACCACATGTTTAATTAACCAGTACCATCCTGATTGCCATCTATTATTACGCCTGGTTGTGTCCGTTCGTCCGTTCGTCCGTCCGTCCGTGCGTACGTGTGAAAAACGGAAACGGAAGCCGCATGCGCGCGCTCCCGGATGCACCTTCGACCTGTGACCAGTTCACGGTCACAGGTCAAAGTACCACGTGTCTGTATGTGAAGTGCGAGAAGATGCTAGCTCTTTCCAGCGACTACAAGACTTAGTCTCACGATGTCAGGCACTTTAACACAAAGGTTAGTTGCGGTATAGTCCTAGCTGTAAGTGAAAGCCAAGCAGAGATATAACTGCTATGCTAGGCTAACCATGTCGATGTGCATTAAATGGAGTCGGTGCCGTTCGCCTGCATGTAGCCTGCGGTATAGCTAGGCTACAGTGCTAGCTCGCCTGTTTGGTCAAGCAGCTGTTTGTAGTCTCTCCTCTGAGTCACTGCCTCTGGTTAGAATGTGGTGAACATGCAAGTAGCCATGCTGAGAATAAAATCAGTGCCATTCACTTGATATGTAGCTAGGCTATGGCTGTGAAGAGCTAGGCTGTAGTCCCAGCATGCCTAAACTGTTTTACAGCTGATTGTAGTCTTCTCTGTAGCGCTGTCTCCACACTTCAGTCTGCCAGCAACACTACTAGCTAAATGTACCCTACAAACCAACAAATCACATGCAGATTACATCTTTAATCTCTATCTGTATAGAGTGAGCGCAGCGAGCGAGTTCAACAAACACAAGTAGTTGTGCGAGCGAAGCGAGCACAACTACTTGTATAATTTATTCTTCCAGCTTAATAATATAAACTCTTAACTACAGTCACTAATACTGAGCATGAACATTTGTTTGTGGGTGGGTAGATATGATAGCCCCACAGAGTCTGCATAACTTTTTCTAGACACTCCAAATGGTGTTCCATTGTCAGGTACTCAATACACACACGTGCCGCGATCGAACAAACTTGAACGAGTACTGCGCTCAATAGACAAAAGATAGCAGCTAGCAACAAAGACTATCTAGCAAATAGCTGAATTAACACTGGGAAGGTGTGAACTTTGAAGGAAAATTTCGAGAGCAGGCCTACATGTATGCATATACTAATATATACTAGACATACGCATGCGCAGTGAGGCCTCGCGCAGAGACACGTGGAGAGGTGACCAAACCCACTAGAGTACGAGTCCGTGTGAAGAGAGAAGTTATTGAATATGCTGGGTACGACAACGCGACTACGCTTTCAGTAGACGGATATCTCTGTCTGAAACGCACTTCCAAGGCACAGCTATGGTTGACACAGTCACTGGGCTTTGCTCCTGTTCATAGCGCTCGATTTGCCATGATACCATCGGGCCATCATGTCTCTGCTGAAACAGAGGCTACTGAAACCCTTGTGGTATTGGAGCTGCAATAAGACAGCCTTGGTAAAACACAGTGATCGACTTGATTAACTCTCTGATCGTTCATGCACCAGCAGCACAAAATTTGAAGCCGTGTAACTTGGCGAAGACGCCATCTTGAATATGTGCCTGCCCCCGGGGTGGTCCCCTGGGCCGAAAGCGTTACAGACATTTACATATATATATATATATACACTAGCTCAGATTCGACCGACGCACTTTAAGATTAATTGCCTCGCGCTAAGGCGCTCAGCAACAAGACTTACAATGCTCTTTTCTGGGTTCCGACATACAAAATAGCCAAAAGCATATATATTGGTCCCTTCAGTAGCCTCAGGTAGTGTCTCAAAGAACGGACACAGCTGCTACTTTGTAGTTTTCTAGTAGAGTTCGAAAAACACCCAGAAGAGTATCAGTAAGCTTTCTTATAATTTCGACCGGAAGTAATGTTGATGATGTCACGAGGAAACCTACGGTAAGTCAGAGGCTACAAGCGGCTGTGATATTAGCTAGAGAACTGGTCACTATCATGAAGTACGGTAGTACTCCATATGTAGGGATGGCCCTGATAAAAAATGGCCTTCCCATTAAATGTGTATTAAATGACATGTTCAAAACTCTGCTGTGGGTGTAGTCTAGGACAAATAAGAGCCCTACGCACCAGTTAGTCTCAGATGTGGTCATCACTAACCAGAGTGGTAGTACAGCTAAAGAACATCCCTGAAATGCCAAAGCAGCAAGTGGTTAAAACCGCCGATTCCGTCTATCTCGGTCTTAGTCAGATTCTTTCAGCCAGGCTAACACGAGAATGGGCGAAGTGATCAGCAAGATTCCAACACGAACGGGCATGATTGACCCTCGGGTAGTGCCTTTTGGGCACAGCGTTTTAAAAAAAAATTCGAATTAGTTCAGCAGTGATAACGAGCACTCTCGAGTGGACGCTTGCCACTCACACGCCGTTTTACTGTAGGAAGATACTACGCATGCGCAAATTGCCTGCCAGCGCGTGTTTAGTGGTCTATTGAAAGCCTACCTTGGATCGTGCTGTCCGGTCCTTTTCTCGAGTGGAAGTGCGAAAGTGCCTGAAATTCGTGTGTTTGCTGATCTTCTTGGAATTACAAGGTACTTTGCATGCAGTATGCCTAGTTCAACGACTCAGCCTATCAGCATGTTCAGAGAGCCTGTGCACTTCCCATTGATGACAAATGGCAGATGTGTAGTAGCCAATGAAATCAGCAGCTCTGAATATGAAGGCAGTAAGGGCCAGCAGCCTGTGAAATGGCACTGTAGTAGTGAGTGCAACACAGTCACTGAAGCAGAAGTAGCTGCCATAGTTCACCTCGAGCAAGCATTTGAGGACCTTCTCACCCAATTCACCCAACACAACACTGCACTTTATACTGATGACCTCAACAACACCCAGTATCATTCTACTCGTGCCAACACGTTCACATACTTCCATACATCTGCAACACTATACATCACAACACTTATTTATACACAATAAAACACCCCACATGTACATCCTTGTACACAAACACAAAACAATCCAAACTCAGAAATCTACTGGCCAACCCCACTCTTAATAACATCAACACTCCATAATACTCCAAATCCTTTCATGCCATCTCCCAAAAAACACCCCAAAACAAGTTACAGAAAAAGCACTTTCCAAAAAGTGCAAAAACCGGTCATGTAGGGATGCAGTTCCAGCAATAAACACTTCCCCAAAACCAACGAAACAAGCGACAATGCACACCGGAAGGCGTGCACAGACTACCCACACATCATAGCGCGATGTATTTACCGCGTACCTACCATCCCTACATCTTTCCAACCACACCCATCACAAACCATACCACACACCCATACACAACACCCTTCAACACATACCACCATCCACAATCATCACCATCCTCAACCGTTATACCACAACAACCACCCTCACATCCACATCCACAACGATTACATACTTCACAAAACACAACGCCCCACGCTACAGCCAACCCAAATCTCCACAGCAACACTACTCCCATCAAAACCCACTCTGCTCCATAAATCCCACTCACGAAAAAGCACAGAGCCGTCTACACAAATCCAGAATTGCAGCCATTTCTCTCTAATGAAGGGCGATAAGTCTTCATTCTCGATGTCTGGACATGCACCCTATAGACCTACAGATACAGCCGTGGCATTAGCAGCATCTGTCTCTTGGATTCGGAGAGATTTACCGTGAATGCATTTCAAGCTGGTTAGTAAATATAGCGCCTGTACGGTGGAAATACTGCACACACCGACAAAACTTTGTTTCTGGGCTTTCTCCAGTTTCTATACTCTAGCCCTGCATAGCTTTTGTGGCCTCCCATTACCGTGTTGTCGAGTTATGAGCGTAAAAACCGTACACGCATGAAATTTTACTCCATTGCTACTTCCACGGGGTAAATTAAATTTGCAGCGACAGCTAGCTAGTTGTCCACATGCTACTTAAAAAAAAATCTTGCATGCATAAAATGATTTATCCTGGGTGATGCCAAGGACAATACAACTGTTGCTATTACTAGCTGTCTTCCATCAATCAAAGTTACAGTTTCAGAGCAATTGAGATGGCATTTGTAGCTGGATAAATGGGGGGACCATTTACGATAAAGTGGGGCCATGTACAGTGCCACAGATGGTCCGAGGGGAACCAATTATTCTGTGACAGATGGTCTGGAGGGACCACTGTGGAGGGTGGGGGGAGGACTAGTCTAGCTAGCTATCCCCAACTTCTACCCACCTTGGCATCGCTTGCAGGATCTCGGCCAAGATCCTGCAAGCGATCCCAAGGTGGGTAGAAGTTGGGGATAGCTAACTAGACTAGGGGGGGACTACTTACAGTGTAACAAGTCCTGCCTAATTTGCTGAGGCACATTATGCGTGTATATTCCTGGCAAAATATCATTTATTTTTAGGAGCTAGTAGTAGCTCATAACCTGGCAATTATAGCACTATGAGAAAGGGGGAGGGGTTCGTTCATATTAAAAGTCGCCCACGATCAGTTACGAGTCCTACGACTAGGTGGGTCTACAATGCATCCAGCATGTCTATACATAGATACAATCTATGGTCTATACAACTACCATGAACACTAAATTTACAGCAGCACGCATACCGGGGTAAGGCCTTCTGTACTTCTGCTTGCTGCTGGAAATCGGAACACTAGATCTCACAGCAACACATGCACTGGGGTGAATTTCCGTTCCACCGTTCAGATGGCCTGGGATCACAGCTAGTCGCCTTGCTGGAGATCCTAATTCCTCCATACTGGCTGCAGCACTCGTATAGCGTGCGCGGACATTAATTAAGCGGTCCACGTGTCCCTTTGACGTTCCACGTGCTTACGATTTGCCTTAGAGAGTGGAGTCTTGATCGAAGTGAATCCATCATGTAAGCTACATATCCAGTGTTTTTGGTGTCTGATACTGTAGCGTTGAAGCATGTATTTCAGGTTTAAGAGTTCTTTATTCCCTCACGTTGTCCTTAAATCTCTTGTAATAACTGATACCATAGATAATATACCTCCTTCCCCTATGCTGATACATAATCCAGACGCTTAGTAACATTTTCATGGGGCATGTCCATAGGTATTGACTGTTGAGGTATTGTCTAACTAGCTGTTTGAGTTCGTGATTGATGTGTGTGCTAAATTTGGTGTTTAGGCCTGGAAGCACTCCCATAGACCAGTCGCAATCATAATTTATTGTTCATGACTTCCACGCCACACCACACTTGTTCATTGATTTTTGCCTAGATACATGAGCTCAAAGTTTTGTAGTGCTTTAGGTTGTTTACCTTGGTAAAATGGCTACCTTGGAGGTAGCCTTGTGACCAGGTTCTTGCGGGGGAGGAAAGTAGAGCCTGATACACTGTGCAAGGAATACAGCAAATGTATCCGTGAATTACCTCAACCACGTGGTACGGAGGCAGTATACATTGGAACCCCTCTTAAAGGACACCCCTGAAATAAGGACACCTCTGTATTAGAGACATGCACATCACTAGCCTCGTGCCCAGGCTCATTGCGTGGGAGGCAAATTGAGCCTGGTACACACTGTTTGCGCATGCTCAGTTCCCCCTGGATTTCTGGGGTCTTGGAAACTAGCAGATACTACAGCGCAATATTATCCGTCTATCACTGTTCGTTACACTAGAGTAGTTGGCGAGTTATAAGCATCTGGGAGCATTTTAAGCCATGTAGATGCCTAAAAAAGGTGATTGCTAGTTTGATTCTTCGATCCCGTTTGCTTCTGGAAGGCCTAGAAGACCAGATCTGCGATCGAAAATCGAGCCACTACCAAAAGGGAGGCGCCTCTGAATTTTTGCGGTAAGACATGTACCATAAACCTAGCGGATAGAAAGGTACAGGTCTTATTGCTATTTTTAAACTGGTTTCAAAGCTATCTGAAGTTGGAAAAAGGCAGAACGAGCTAATTTCTAGTTCTTCCGCTTACTATACATGTATGCTGCTCCGTACTACTCCTTACCACGTGGCTGAGGTCATTCACGAATACGTTTACTGACTCTTTTCCGTAAATTCTTGCGCATGCGCGAACAGTGTGTACCAGGCTCAAATTTTCCTCCATGCAATGAGCCTGGGCACGAGGCTAGCACATCACCCAAATGGATGTCACAGTTTCAGTATCCACGTGGCGCCTACTGCCTACTGCAAATGTGATATCCGTTTGGTGATATAATACCAGAATAAACCAATTGCATTGCCGGTTGAGAAGTGGAATCGCTGAAGTAATACTGCCCAACTTTGAATATACAGGGCACCAGACCCACCTTTCTGAGGTGAGGCTGGGCACAAGACTAGTTCTGCAGTATAGAAACTACTCCACTCAGCCTACCACACCACTCTACAGAAGGCCCCCTGAAGCGAGTACTATGTCACGTATTGTGGTCGAATATTACATGTACATTACATTTTACTACACTACAAACCCAAAATACGTAGTACTCTACACTCCGCGGCCTTGGCCGCTCCGCTGTAAGCAATAACCCTAGTGGATAGAAATGGTACAAGTCTTTTCATTTGAAAGCTTAACCTTGGTAGTGTCTCTTTTCATGTCCTGTCAATTTCTGCCCTCTAGCTGGTGAGTCACTTGGTTGATAGGTACTAGGCTTACAGCTAGAACCCACTTTGGGCCTTACAAATGCTAAAAGGCTTGTCAATCCTGCAGTATATACAGCAGTATACATGTAGAAGTCTCGATAGAAGCTAAGCACAAAAGCCAGAGCTTCAGAATGATTGCTAAAGTGTATTGGGTTCTCCCCCTCCCGCAGCTACATTTTATATTGACTGGGTCTAACCCCTTGCCACACTTATTTGCATGGGAGTTGTCACTAGGCGTATATCTGTCATGGTAGGCAGAAGTAATTTGTACATGTTATATTTGTACTGTGGGTTTCAAGGTGTATGGGATTTGTACCTGAGGGCAGTTGTATGTCTTCCTGAGGGCGAAGCCCAGGGAAGACATACAACTGCACTATAGTACAAATCCCATACACCTTTGAAACCCGTGGTACAGATGACTTGTGCCATAGTAGCTTTTATAGTACCCGCTAATTGTTTCACAGTTTTGAGAAGAAGCCACAGATGCCCAGCAACCCTTATGTACCCTGGCTTGAAAGGCACCGCCTAAGTACATGGGGTTTGTACACTGTGGTTTGTACACTGTGGCAGTGCCTTTCAAGTGACTTACAACTATGGTATATACAAGTATAGAGGTATAACTACGCCTATCATGCTCAATGGGTTACCCCATTGCACACCATAAGCCACTTAATTGGATATTACGTAATCCTTCCGCTACGCCACAAGCCACTATAGTGGCGTTAGAAACAGCAAGTTAACTGTACAGCCAGGAGGGGCAACCCCTTCCTTTATTAGCCATAAAATTGAGTAGAGTGATTACTAATAATGATGTAAGTGTGCCGAAAGTCGATCTAATCTGTAATAGAACGGATACATACGGCAAAATATACAACCGATCAAGGCGACTAGCTATGGCTACCTACATTGCTGCACAGTTAGTTGGTCTCTGTAGTCAACTTCACTGGCAGATACGATGGTAACTGGTTCAGGGGAGAGTCGGGGGCTTTAGTAGGACCATCGTTCTTTGCCGCCTGAGCGTGGAGACAACAGGTTCATATCAAACTTACCGTGTATCCGGTTATCGATCCTGAAGCCCTTCTTGGCTCCAATTCGCCGCCCTTTTTGCCTTCAATGGCTGTAGTTGGTAGTTTCCCAACAAGTACAAAGCAGAATTCGCTGGATACTTGAGTTGGTAAGCATAAAAATAGCCAAACAGTGAACTAAAACTTTTAGTACGCCATTGTTGTAGAAATTATAGCGTGGAGCATCACGCGCGTGACGTAATTACGGCGTGCAATGAGTTAATTAGTTGTGAACAGTCAAAGCACATTTAGAAATGCTGTCAGTATCATGTCTTTTTTAAGAATGAATGTAGTCTTCAGTTTTTGCAGGCTTTAGGGAAAGTCCCTCATATGGTTGGGGCCAAAATTGTTGAGCAGTCAAACCACAGGAAGTCATAGCTTTGAGTGGTTGTGACTACAGATTAAGTCTGGGAGAGTGTCCCCTCCCCCTTGAGTCTTGCCACAATTTCTGATTTGGTGGTGTAGTACACACCTACAGTTGTGTAATGCTAGTGACCAAACATGTTTTGATAATGAGACGAGATGGGAAAGTGCTGTGATCGATGACTGTGTCATGCTGAGGTCATTCCAGCACCTCCAATTGACCTCTTTGGCCCCTTTACTTTGGCTGACCAATATCTGAATGCCTGCAATTTCGAGGACTTAACACACATAAATGATGGTTGCTCTTTCATAGGCCTAAGAATAGCACAGAAGAACCAGTTGAGGAGATGGAAGGTGAGTTGTGTGCATTTACTTGCTGTAAAGAGGTACATATCCATACTATATGGCAGTAGATATTGCATGCAATCATACATACAGTTTACCAGCAGAAGAATGGCCCCTGCCAAGCCAGCTAGCATGAACCTGCCAGCATTCGAAACCCAGTGAAATTGTAGTAGCTATATGTATGCCCTCCTGAATGTAAAGGTAGCTGCCCTGCCTACCCAATGTTCATAGTCCAATTAGAAAAAGGGTTAAGGAAATGATGTTATCATATGATTCTTGCATGGGGAGAGATGGAGAGGGAGATCCCAGTGTGTCCCTCCCATCTGAAATCCTGCTCTCTATGCTGTTTACACGTTTCATTGCTAGTGGCAATACAGCCATTTATATGGATCTGTTACCATCTCATTCTGTAAGAGTCGTGCAGTGTCAGCGGAAGTGAGAGTGATGAAGATGAAGATGAAATGGATCCAGATCTTGATGATCCCCAGAAGATGGCAGCAGCAACAGCAGCAGGAATTTCACAAGAGGCCTTAAGCAAGGCTAAACAGAGCAGAAGTGAAAAAAAGCTCGCAAGGCGATGTTCAAACTTGGACTAAAAGGATGTTTAGGAATTTCAAGGGTGACCATCCGAAAGTCCAAAAATATCCTTTTTGTGATTGCAAAACCAGATGTATTCAAGAGTCCAGCATCAGACACTTACATTGTTTTTGGTGAAGCGAAGGTCAGTGAGTTTGCATTTAGCATATTTATGCGTTATAGGATTCACTTCCAAAGTTATATTGCTGACTGTGTAGGGCTTTGATACTGCAGGCCACAAAAGCTTCACTTGTCTGTGCATGTATTAGTGGTAAATCACTGTAGCATCTGCTACATCTGTATATAGCTTCAACAGGAAATCACTGTAGCAACTGCTACATGTATATTTTGCTTCAAGAGTCTTGAAGATTTCTGTATAAATTATTCAACTCTGTGGCTTATGCATGGTGATATTATGCTCTTCATGAATATCAAGATATTGGGGGTACTGGGGAAGCAGTTAAGCTAAGCACCACTGCACTCACCAAATCTGGCAGGGTGCCAGTACAAAATGTGGTGGTTAATTCAATTGCTGTGCACCACAGTAAGTTGTAGTTGGTGTGGGGTCAGGATCCCACCAGTATTAATCAGCTGTTCCTAAGGAAGACCTGCCCCCAAACTGTTAGTGCGGATGGGTTGAGAATGTTTAACTTGAATGCCATTCGCCTATCAGGCTCAGCATGTTCATAACAGCCTTATTTTATTGGGAGGGATGCCTACTAGCCCTTGTTTTACTTGTCTCATTCATAATTGGTGCATGTACATGTATGTCATTGACATAAAATCAGAGTGAATTTGTATCCTCAATTTGTGTGTTCTCTATTTGTAGATTGAGGACCTGAGCTCTCAAGCTCAAATACAGGTACTACAGATACTTTACTGTATATAGTAGTTTTTAACGCCACAGTGTTACTTAGAATGTGAATGTGTGCATGTAGGTTATTCTTATCGGAGTTATCATTTATACCTGGCACAATTAATGGTGCAAACTGTAGTTGGAGAAGCACTATAAACGATCCTGAAGCTACTAATATCTCCTGCCCAGGCCTTTGGCTCTTCCCCCTCGCAAAATTGTCTTACCAACTGAGCTACTGGAGCCCCTTTGGCAGAGGAGCAGTAGGCAAGCTTTATACATAGCCACTGAACCCGCTAGTACCACTTGCCAGTAGGACTCAGCCAATTCCAACTGTAATTACTCTCTCACTAAGCCTCTCCCCCCATTTCCTAAACACGATAAACGTGCTACACCAAAGCTTAGCATGGATCAGTCTGCCGGGAGTATTTAAACCACCAAAGGCACAAGACTGAAAACTAAGTAGTCACATTGCAAACTCTTCAAGAGATGATAAGCTTTCTGAAGGAATAAAGAAATCCCCAAAAAAGTGGGACCCAGCTGGGGATTGAACCCAGGACCAACTGAGCTACTGGAGCCTCTTTGGCAGAGGAGCAGTAGGCAAGCTTTATATAGCCACTAAACGTGCTAGTAGCACTTGCCAGTAGGACCCGGCCAATTCTTACTATAATTACTTTCTCATTAGGCCTCTCCCCCCATCTCCTAAACACGATAAACGTGCTACACCCAAACTTAGCCTGGATTAGTCTGCCAGGGTAATAAATCCACCAAAGACACATAAAACTGAAAAGTATGTACCGTATTTCCGCGATCAGACACCACGGCTACTATTTATTTCATCACGCGATTTTCCGCGGCCACTATTCGAGGGCGGCCACTAATCGAGGGTGGCGTTTATTAGATTGAGCGGTTTACTGGTTACACAGCGATGCACAACAGCAGTTTAAATCCGTTTGAAAATCGCAGTTCGTGCCTCAACACTATCGAAAAGCCGTCATGCTGCAATGCCAGCTGTTTTTTGAGGTGAGAGATATTGAAAATATAGATTCGCGGGCAGCCTCCGTCGGGCTCTCATCCCTTCGCAACCTCGAAGAAGACAAAGGTGAGGTCCAACAATTGTTAGCTAGCAAAGTCAAGTATTACTCTACTGTAGTTGCTACATCTTGGTTATTCCTACCAGAGTACTTGAATTTTAGCTGCGGCTACTAATCGAGGGCGACCACAATTTTGTTCAGCACTTCCGGAGGTGCGGCTATAATTCGAGGGCGGCTACTAATCGAGGACGGCGTCTGTTCGCGGAAATACGGTATTCACATTGCAAACTCTTCAAGAGATGATAAGCTATACATGTACGGGTTGGGTAAGCACAAGAAAAGTCAGTAAATGTATCTGTGAGCTGTCTCAACCACGTGGTAAAGAGTACCATATAGCGGGAAATTTTCGCTAGGAAACATTTTGCCATAACCCAGATGTATAGTATTACGGGAAAATTTTGCCAGACTAATTTTCGCGCACATGCGATTGAGCGAAATTAAATTCCACGGCATTGTTAATAATTATTATTATTCCTTTCAAAACGGCAGTTTAGCAGTCTCGAGCGGCTTGGAAAATGGTCTTGCTGCCGCAGAATCTCAGTTGTCACTAGCGATTTGGACTTCAGTTCATTACTTAGCTTCATATAAGGCCTTCTCTTCGCCTTTGTAGCCTCTTCTTGGTGCCAAGCACTGGTAAGCAGCTGCGTTCGCTTCCACATTTGCCGACAATGGCAACGAAGATGACAGCGCCCCCTTTGGATCAGGGAGCTGTCCACGTGGCTGAACCTGCAAATAACGCCGCAGAGCCATACCGGTAGTCGATGGTCAGCTTAACTTTCGCAGCTAAAAACTTTCACCGGTTAAAATTTTTACCCAACAAAATTGGTGAAATGGCTTTGCAATAGGGCCTACACCTTTCAAGCCACTATGATTATGGTATGTCATAAACTCAGGAAGTGTTAACCTTTTAGTAGTGGCTGTAAATTACATATTTCCATCACAGATCTGACCTTCTAGGTCTTTCAGATGCAAACAGATTTGAAGAATCGAAATAGTACAATCATGTATGTAATCACTTATTAGGGATCTACATGGCGACCTATGCACAAACTATGTTACAGACTATTATGATGACAACGGGCAGATAATTAAAAATTTCATCCACTAGTTTCCCAATTCCCAGACCTCCTGGGGAACTGAGCATGTTTACCAGGCTCTTCTCTCCTCTGCAAGAGCCTGCACTATGCTACTTTTATCCAAATAACAAACTTAGCCAATGTGGTGGAGGTAATGATAAGATAATTGTGTAACTAATAAATAATTTCTTTTGCATAGGCTGCAGAGAAATTTAAGGCTCCTGAAGCATCGGCTGTGGCTACTAAAGAGGCTGAACAGGAGACAGCACCTGTTGAAGGTGGAGAAGAATCAGAAAATGAAAAGGTGAGAATTACTCTTTTGTCAAGTGAGACCGCTGCCAAAGTATGAAATATGACGGGTGTAAGTTACCGAGCTACCAAATTTAATAGCTCTACAGTATATTCCAGATTTCCCTTTGCCCTTTATAATAGCCAAGCTAGTCGTTGCTTGTTAATTGTTTCATCCTGTGGATGCTGCCTTTATTGTGTATGGTTTTCTCTCATGGTCTGATAAAAGCTGAATGTGAAAAGCCTCTGCTGAGGGCATACTAGCCTGCAGGCATGGCCCTCTGCAGGACATTTCACACCATGCATGACTGTGACGTACGATTGCATTTTTGAGAGAGAGCTGAAATGCTCCCCGCAGTATGTGTATGCTGCTTGCTCACCTTTGGAAGAATGGTCTGTACTTGCTTCGATGTCTTACACTCGACCAGTTTTGCCTACTTGCCAACAGGTGCCCAAAAACCATCCCTAGAGTTAGCTGTAACTGATATGTTTCATCAAAATGTCACAATTGGGCCAAGCCACTTGACCTAACCTGATTCTGGCGTGAGTAATCCATATTGCAACCCTGCCCATGGCAAGCCGAAAAGAAAGTATGTAGTTGGGGGGTTCCTGTCATTGTTCCCTGTAATCAATCGTTTGCTAGGTTCTCGCGCACTCTGACGTTTTGGTGAGAGCTAAAATCTGTAACTAAGGGTTTCCACAGTTACAAGACTATAAATGGAGTGAATAATTGTATAGGCCTGTATTCCTGCTGTTGGCCCACTGTATGTCTGGTGTGCGAGCAGAAGTCCATGTCCTACAGTTGCACCCTTGGATGATAATTTTGGCATACATAGGAATAAAGCCTTGTGTATAAAGCTTGAGGCTCATTTTGAATGTGGGTCTGAATTACATGGCTTAATGTATGAGTAAATTCACTCATAGATTGATGATACTGGTGTAGAGGAGAAGGATATTGAACTGGTTATGCAGCAAGCAAATGTAACAAGATCAAAGGTCAGTGTGTATCATATACTTAATTTGATTGCTGGATGACTTCTATCCCTTTCTTTCTAGGCTGTTAAGGCCCTGAAGAACAACAACAATGACATAGTAAATGCCATAATGGTAAGTTCAAATGAGAGGAAGGTTTAACCCTTGAACTCCATATGTGGTATGACTGGTTTTAATTGTGATAATTGCGAATGCAATTGTTTTTGCAAGCTCGCAAAAAAATTAGAATGCAATAAATACATTTTGTCGCGGAGAAGATTAGATCATTGTAACACGCGCCATGCTGTAGCGGACACGTTTCTCTGATGTGAGCGTTACTCGTAAAGTTATCATAGTGAGTACTACAGCTATATTTCTTGTGCCAGATGAGCCTTCTGCGATATTTGAAGATGTTGTCTTTCACAACGGCTACCGTTTTCTGATCATTCTCATTGTTCTCCTCGTGTTTCAGCCATAGCTGTTCTCCCACATAAGAAGTCCATTTGCGTTTGTATGATTATGTGGTGGCCTCGAACAACACTCTAGCACGTACACACAGCCTTACGTAGAGTGTGTTGGATGAGTGAACCACTGTGGGTAGCAATGTGTTTAGAGGCATATCAGGACCACTTGAACAATCATCCATGAGCAAGGGCACACGACTTGGTCAAGCGAAAATTGAGCTCCTGTGGGTGATAGTACTTGTCATCACAATGGGTATAGTGTGCCTGCCCTCACTGAAGGACTACTGTAGCACCTGCTGGCACTTCTTTACCCCACTGCATCTCTTTTAGCTTACTCTCCCATGACTGTTTCTTTTTTTTGAAATTCTTGATCAACTGGCTATTGACACCCAGCAGGCTGTTTGAGAACAACCTTGTTGCGATAAGCTTTTCAAGATTTATCGTTTCATGGAGCCTCTGATTAGTAGCTTTCCATGTTTGTACTCCAGAAGCGGCTGTCCAGTGACGAGGCCAGTTTAGTTTCAAGGGACATCCCCTCCTTCCCAAGAAACCAAAGAATGGGGTACAAACTCAAAAATGGGATACGTACGGCAGCAACTGGAAGTACTGTGGAAAGGAAGAGAAAAAAGGACTTGAGTTGTCATTGGACAATTAACTTGCCTAGTAGTAAATGAAGAGTACCATGCACTTTAACAATTTCCTGTACCTGTACAAATGTCTCCTTGGGCTTGGGAGCTGTGTTCTATTGATGGAACATCCTTGTGTCCTTAAGCATGCAGCAGCAAAGAAAGAGGTCAGAAGAGTTGTAGTACACTAGTACATGAGGACTCTATAGTTAATAAAAAGAGATGCAGTCGACGCGCATCTGCAGGAAAGGAAACGATACAGAAACCACTTACAATTGAGGAATATATTCACTTCGTGGGAGGTGCGAACACAAGTGGCCAGCGCTCTATGGTATTGTTTCCAGCCCTCTTCGAAGAAGTGGTGGAAGAGGGCATTCTTCCACCTACTAGAACTTAACATGATACACACCTGTATCCTGTATTAACACTGAATGTATGGCACATCTAAAGCTTAGACTAGCTGTTGCCAGTGTACTTCTTGACGTGTGTTCTCAGACATTGGTGGGCAAACACGACCCTCGATTAGCCATTTTATGTAGCCGGATTTGGATCAAACTGCATAATTTGTTGCACCCACTTTTTGTTGATTTGTTGCACCCACTTTTAGTTGATTGACCAAGAAGCTCCTCACCAAAAACACTCACATCCGTGTGTAACTGCCAGCTTATGTAAACTGTTGACGTCTTTTTCAGGAAAGTGAACCCTCACAAGTTCTAGGGGCAGCAGAATCAATGAACAGGATGGTCATGCTGGGGCCAGTGTGGTCTCGGAAGGCTGAGGATTGTACAGTGCTCAAAATCTAAAGAGTAGATTTCTCTGCAGGCAGTGTCTGTCATTTTTACTTTAAAAAATGAATGTAGTTACTTATAATAACTCCATAAGCCTAGCTACTTGAAAAATAAGGCTGTGAACTGACAATAAGGTACTTTCCACCGAGTTTTCCATAGACTGTCATACTTAGTGGCCGTGTTTGTTTGATGTCACGGATTTTTGCGCGTCATAGGAAGTATTGCTCATGAATAAATCATTGGAACGCTCGATACTGCTACAGACTTACTCTGGAGAGACAGCCACAGCAGCAGGACCGACAACGAACAGATAGCTATTGCGACAAACGCACGAGTGACGGGGCGGGGGAGAAAAAATTACCTACACAGGCCTTCGTACGCTAGTTTTGTGTTTCTCAAGCCGTACTTCACTGGACGCAAGTAGCATGTCCATGTCAGTACTGTAGGCGTGGTTTGCGTAATCATCGTCATAGGTCGTGTGATGAGTGAAAAACGTCAGAATACGCAATCAAAATGGCGAGAAAAGCCTGTGTGCAAACCTTTTTTTTTGACTAAACAGTAAGACTCAGGAATTGTTTGAGTAGTGATACACTAGTATCAACAACTTAATAGTTTTGTAAATTTTTTTGTGAGTTCTTGGACGATAAATTCTGAAGTCACTACCTTAACCGATGCCCCCCTCAAGATGTGAACTTTGGTCGTTATCTCTGGTATTGATTGATTGAGGGGAACATTTCTCAAGGATACCTTGGCCTCACGCTTGGTATATCCAAGGTTTGAACTTTCTCGAAACAAAGATGCAGTTTTAAGTACTTTAACTGATTTTCCATGTCAGGTGTCTTGCAAAAGCCATGGAACCCTTAGGTTATTGCTAATTAATACCCTTCCCGCATTGTAGCAGATGTGTGTAGGTATATGCAATCCACTTTTGAGAACATAACATCAAACCATGTAGGGTGTAGAACCTTTAAGCTCTTTAGATTCTCAGCACTGTAGAAGGACTGCTCCACCTGGGAGGAGACTTTCCCAATCATCATATAGATCTTGTTCAAATGAGTTGGTTACAGGCTGACTGAATAGCTGAGGGTGGAGGTATGGTGCAGGCTGGATGAACATGTAAGTGTGGTGGATGCTGGCCATTTAGTTAAAGGGCTAATTAGAAACTTTACAAAAAGTGCAAAAACCACTCGTGTAGGGATGCACTTCCACCAAAAAACAATTCCCCAAAAACCAACGAAACAAGCGACAATGCACACTGGAAGGCATGCACAGACTACCCACACATCACAGCGCAATGCATTTACTGCGTACCTACCATCCCTACATCTTTCCAACCACACCTGTCCAATGTTGAGAATGTGAGATGTGAATAGTGGTAGTGTAAATTGCTGTGTGTGTGTGCATGCGCTGGTAATGAGAGGTACCCCTGAATTGAGGATACCCCTCTATACAGGGCGCTTGATTAGGTCCTAAAGGTGTCGACAATATGGGGTTCCAGTGTAGTATAATTTGTTTTGGGTGTAAAGATGTGTTGGTAATGGGTGCATATATTATAATGAATTGTATATTATGGTGTTTGCATAGAGGCTTTGGAGAAGTATGGTTGAGTGCTGTGAAGTTATGCGAGTGTGTTGAAAGTCAGTTTGTGAGTGGATGTTCTTTGTAGGGGAGGTGAATGTGGGTGCATTTGGTAAAGTGTGGGTCGGGTGTTGTGAAGTTAATTGAATGTATTGTAGGGTGGTTGATGTGGGTATTGTGTGTTGGTATGTTGTGATGGGAGCAGTGTTGCTGTGAAGGTCTGAAGGGGAGGACAATGTGGGTGTGTTTGGTATGGTGTCGGTAGGGTGTTGGTAACTTTTGAATGTGTGTAGCATGGTAGTTGATGTGGGTTGTATTGTGTGGTTGTGTGTGTTGGTGAGTGTGGCTTGGTTTGTGCTTGTGAGTGGGGTTGGTGAGCGGAGTGTGTTTTCTGGGGAATAATATTATGTTGCTATGAAGGTTTAGGCTGGTTGTATTGTGGGGTGCGTTTTGTGTAGTATGTGAATATTGTTGTGGATGAGGATGTGAGGGTGGCTGTTGGATGGCAATGTGCTGGCACGTATGGATAAGGATGGAGATGATTGTGGATGGTGAAGGGTGTTGTGTATGGGGGTGGTACAGTGTGGGGTGGGTGTAGTTGGAAAGATGTAGGGATGTTAGGTACGCAGTAAATGCATTGCGCTGTGATGTGTGGGTAGTCTGTGCATGCCTTCCAGTGTGCATTGTCGCTTGTTTCGTTGGTTTTTGGGGAATTGTTTTTTGGTGGAAGTGCATCCCTACATGAGTGGTTTTTGCACTTTTTGTAAAGTGCTTTTTCTATGTCTTGTTTCAGGGTGTTTTTTTGGGAGATGGCATGAAAGGGTATGGAGTGTTGTGGAACATTGTTGGAATGGTGCGTGTAGTACAGGTTTCGTGTGTACTCCAGTCAGCATCAGGAAGGCCTTCGCCCGCATGGGCGATGCATGGGGGGGGAGATTAAGCCAATACTTGGCGCGTCTGGCAGCCCTTTTCTTGTCAGGGCAAGCGTTGTACCTAGCATGCGAGGCAGCCCTTTTCTTCTCAGGATCAGCTTTGTAGCTGGCACGCGAGGCAGCCCTTTTCTTCTCAGGATCAGCTTTGTAGCTGGCACGCGAGGCTGCCCTAGCAGCTCCCTTTCTGCGTTGACGGTTTTGAATCGGTACCGTTCTTTATTCTGGGCCCTCTTTTTTCGCAATTTACTAGGCATAGTGCATGCAAAGTACCTTGGAATTCCAAGAAGGTCAGCAACCACATGAGTGGATGGGAGAACCTTGCTTTCAGGCACTTTTACACTTCCACTTGAAAACAAAAGGACCGAAAGATTGAAGGTAGACTTTAGATAGACCAACACGTGTTCGCAGGCAGTGTGCGCATGCGCACCATCCTACCGTAAAATGGCGTGTTAGTGGCAACCGTCCACTCAAGAGTGCTCGTTATCACTGCTGAACTAATTCAAGTTCTTTGAAAACGCTATGCCCGAAAGGCACTACCCGAGGGTTAATCATGCCCGTTCGTGTTGGAATCTTTGTAATCGCTTCACCCAGCATTGTGCTAGCCTGGCTGAAAGAAGAATGACAAGATGTACCATCTGGCTGTTTTAGCCACTTGCCGCTTTGGTACTTCAGAGATATTCTGTAGCAGTGATAACAGTCTGATTAGTGGTGACAACGCTCGAGAATAACTGGTAGGGTTCATATTCGCCCTAGACTACACCTAGAGCAGAGTTCTCAACATGTCATTTTGTACGCATTGAATGTGGGGGCCATTTTTTTCCAGAGCCATCCCTACATATGGAGTACTACCGTACTCCATGATTACCAGTTGTGGCTGAGGGTCACTGGTTGTTGGTTGGTTGAGGGTATAGATGGTATGCTGGAAGCTGGTTTGTTGGCTGAGGGTGGGGGGTTAGACGGTGCTGGTGAAGTTCACTTTTTTGTTGAAGGGGTAGAGGATGCGACAGTTGCTGGCATAGTGGGTCTGGCTGAGGTTCGCTGGTTGTTTTAGGGTTAAAGGAAGTACTGGAGGTTGGTTGAGGGGAGTTGGTAGCTCTAAACGCCTTTCAGAAGTACGTCTATTTTTGATTCAACCCTAGCAAGTGTGCTCAAGATGTTGCAGCTGCAGGTAGCTCCAACATAAAATGCAATGTCTAGCACTATATAGGCGTGCACAAAATTTATACACCACGAGGGCTGAGGGTGGAAATTCCGCAAGCAGCCGACTGGCGCTACTGACTCTTGTGAATGAGGACTTTGACACTACACAGGTCTTGTGAGACTCTATATGTAGGCTTTCAGAGCTATAAGTGAAGACTGATCCTTTCACTTGGGCTACATACATGTGGGTCACCAATGTCAAGACTGTTCCGATTTTCCTGTTACCTTTCTTCTGCCATACTCTATATTACCACTATTCATGTACTTTCAGCTACCGTAAACTCTGGAGCACAAGTACCAGTATTTCTGTTTAGAGATTGCACATTTTTGTGGTACAGATTACGTGAGGTACTTATAATCATGGGATGCTTTTCTTAGAGGCAAAATATGGCAGCATGGACACTACAACTTTAATTTTGGACTAGACAGTCACTTTCACATGTTCGTTCTTGTGAGCGATCTTCCTTTACAACGTGAAGTGCTTCCTCGTGCACAGCAGTTCTATGCCACCACTGACAGCCCATACGCCTTCTGATACAGACTTAGGCAGACCCTTTATCGACATTATGCATGCTTAATTAGTCACCATTTATACATCGCCAGTTTATTTCTGATGGGTACTTATATTCATTGTGTACTCATGGGCACTGTATTCAGGAAGTGAATAGCAACTGGTTTAATGGTACTTATATTAATAAGGTACTTATACTCCAGAGTATAGGGTATGTGCAAAGGCTTATTGTAGATGTTACAGTACTTAATAACATACATAATATACTAACTAATGCCATCCATTTTACCTTGCAATTAGTAGTACAGAGTTTGTACAATGTCTTGGATGGGTTCACAGTCAACAGACAATTGCAGAAGATACCTAAACTTCTCAAACCACCACATGGTAAATCGGGATCAATCAGGCTTCATCATGTGACAGACATACAGTCTGGGGACAGTCCCGCAAACTTAGGGTTACACAAGTGCACTATGCCTTGCGTGCTGTGGTACATGGTAGCCCCCCGGATGCATACAGGTGACTGTGATTGGGAGTCAGCTATGTGTAGTCACGAGAATATAACAAATTATAGATATACCACAGGCTAGCATGGATACAGGATATACACGAGGCAGTTAATCAATTAGATGCCGAGGCTTCTAATTGATTAATGCCGAGTGCATATCCTGTAACCATGTTAGCCTGTGGTAGCCTTGTTCTCAGGCCCACGACCTTTTTGGTTGCACGAAGTAATGTCACAGGGCCTGGGATCTATATGTGCATGAGGCCAAGAGTAGAACAGGTAATTGTGAGCATGGGCAAGTTCACTTGCCATGAATGAAGGTAGCGAATCTACACTTCTTGTAGCTTTTCTATACATGTAGTCCGTTTGTGCCTTGGACTTGCCGCTGAAAGGAAGAAATTCTCTGTAAAATGTAGAGAAACACAGCCATTTTTTTAAGTGTATAATGACGTAAGTTGATCACGTAACTTTAGATACCAGGCCCTATGACTTTACTTCGTCAAACAATAAGTCACAGGTGTGGGAACAAGGCTAAGCCTATAGTTCGTCTACGCTGCATGGGTGGTCTCTGACCTCACTGCATGTTCAGCTACTATGCTACATCTTAATTATTATGCTCTGTGTGCAGTGACTTCTAAATTATGGTCCTAGTGTGTTTGGAAGACAGTGGTAGGCTTCACGGTGATGTGTTCAAGTACAATGCTCAAAGAGTTGAGTTCAAGATTTAGCAAACAGGACATACTTTGTAGAGCCTGTTTGCTACGTACTTGTCGTTTTAGTCACTGAAGTGATGACTAAGCCAGTTTCTGTGACATTGCAGTTGGATGCAACGGCAGCCTGTCAGTTGGAATAGCTACCAGCGCTAGTGGGGTGGGACTCCGTAAGTAATAACTACGACCAAGCTCCTATTTAATAGAGATTACCCAGAGCCCTCAACCTTAAGTAATTTGGCTGCTACTTTTGAGAATTTAGACTTTCCCGAAGGGGATGAGGAAGAAAAGCATTCACTGTCCTGCAAACCATGCAAAGTTTACTGTTTTGGTTTACTTCACGTTGCATTTGTACAGCCATTGCTGAAGTACTCATGTTGGGTAGATAAATGACATCGTTTAATTGCCGTAATTGGTACATATATATGTGGTCTATAAATGATAGACAATGGGTGGCACCTTTGTACCATCCACACAGTTTAGTAGCCTCGTTCCCAGGCCCGCACCATTTTCGGTTGCACGAAAGATGTCACAGGGCCTGGGATCTAAAGTCACGTGCACGAGGCCAAGAGTAGAAAGGTAGTAGAAAGGTAATTATGAGCGTGGGCGAGTACACGTGCAATTTTCAGACAACGATTGAAGGTAGCGAGTCTACACTTCTTTTAGCTTTTCTTTATAGCCCGTTTGTACCATAGACTTACCACTGAAAGAAAGTCTCTGGTAAAATGTAGAGAAACGCAGCCGTCTTTCGAAGTGGATTATGACGTAGTTGATCACGTGACTTTAGTTACCAGGCCCTGTGACTTTCCTTCGTGCAACCGAAAAAGTCGCGGGCCTGGGAACGAGGCTAACAGTTTAGTACAACTATTGTTATAGCGACCGCTAACCAGGTGAATGATGTCTCTATCTGCCACTTTTTTTCAAGGATTGGCCACAGCTGCTGCGAAGACAGCAGAGGACGAGCTGTAGTGCCTATAACATGTTAGCATTGCTTGGTCTGTCGATCATGTACAGTACAATTGTGCCATCCATTTTCAGCACCCATATATCATTAATTACCGTAAACTACGTATTATCCGCCCATGATGTATTATCCGCCCATCCCCCTTTTTGAGTCAAAGTTACGTCGGAGGGTATTTATGTACTTAGTATCCGCCCACCCTTAAATACCATCCATGCGAGCTAAACATGTAACTAACAACTGAAAATTCCAAGACAACGAGCCGAATTAAACGACAAAACTCGATCTTCAGTGCGCTTTAATTGGAATACCGACGTCAAGTCCGTCAGCCACTTCGCTTTTTAGCTGCTAATAGTAGTCTGCATGCTTCCATAATAGCTAGTTCAACACAATTTCCATTCACTGTGGTGCGGTACTTGCCTAAAAAAGCTATACTTACCTTGTATACTCGCTTTGTATACCGCGCGTTTGGAATGCGTTCGAGTGGGCGGATACTACATCGCATTTATAAAAACTACGTATTATCCGCTCACCCCCCTCTTTCAGCTTGCACTTAAGTGGCCCGCCCATGGGCGGATAATATGTACTTTACGGTATTATTATTATGGCAGACATACCAATAAAGGTACAACACAAGTAACTAAAAGAACATGCAGAATAATAGATTATGAAGTACAAACAGACAAAACAATAGCATTCAGCTCAGGAAGACCGAAATTCGGGATGTGATGGTGTGTGCTGCGAATTTCTCTAATAAGTTGACCCATGGCAACATCATCAGAAGAGTAGGACTTGCAGTGACGACTACCGAACAAAACATTATACCAATGAAGTGTGAATTACAAGATTGCGAGCTAACAACAAACACCGAACGAACAAGAGGAGAGGAATGTGACACGGCAGACGAAAAAAACTTACTAAATCTGGCAAGCACAATGTTGAAGATACTAGAAATTAACCCAACTGAGTGGACAATAGCAGTGTGACAGTTTCGAGGAAGATGCCATATTCTTCTAATCACCTGATTGAAGGTACGTAACACCAAGCGAACGCAAAGCAGGACAATCTAGTCTCCACAGAGAACAACCGTAAAGGGAGAGACAGTATGCATGAAACAACCTCATCTTAGTTAGAGGATCGGTGGCTCTAAAACAATACAAAACAGAATTGGCTTGCCGGATAAATGCCATTAACTTGCGTTGAACATCAAGCTTATCCGAGAGGTCGAAATGCAAAGTATTGCCAAGATGAAGCACCGAGTCAACTACCGGTAAGAATTGACCACAAAACCAAAACATGAACGGTCTGGTTGAGATGTACGCCTAAAACAGATCAGTTGCGTTTTAGAGGCATTAAAACAAACACCATGTGACTCAGCGAACTCTTCACGATGTGTCAACATCTTCCTAAGAGCACCAGGACAGGGAGCAAGGATAGTGAGATCATCAGCGTAGCACAGTGCATTAAAGAAGTGATCCTCCCAATAGCATCCTCGCCCACAGGCACGAAGCGATTCTAGCAGACTATCAACATAGATAGTAAACAGGATAGGACTCAGAACACCGCCTTGGCGTACCCCGTTCGATACCTGAAAGCAGCCAGAAGATTTACCCTGCCAGCGTATTCGCAGGTGCTGAGTCTTGTACCACCTCAGAAAGAACCGGACGAGAGGTTTTGGCATGTTTCTATCGAGCAATTTATTAAACAGAATTCCGTGGTCAACAAGATCAAAGGCCTTAGAGGCATCGATTAAACAAGCATATACTTTTGACCCACCATTCAGAGACCGATTAATGACAGCTTTTAACACGCCCGTGCACAATGTAGTAGAGAATCCAGATTTAAATCCAAACTGAAGATCACTAGTAGTAAAGAACTGACTCCAAGAAAGAAGAATCGACCATTCCAGAACCTTACTGAGGGAGGACGCAAGAGCAATTCCTCGATAGTTGGAAGACACAGAGGGGTCCTTGGAGCCCTTAGGGATCGGCTAGATCGTGGCATCACGAAATGCAGCCGGCATAAAGCCATGCCTGAGCACCGAGGTAAACAAGCGGGCAAGAAAATGACAGATTGGAACAGGTGTTTCTACAATGTGGTCGGAGACCAGTGGCCCACCATCGGATTTGCCACGCTTCAGCTTACCAATAGCCTCCTGGACAGTTTGAAAAGAAAAAGATATCTGCTCAATGTCAGCCAAGGTAGTGCTAGAGTCAAGACTAAGAAGCAGCTCACTGGAGATTGAGTCTAATGCAGTATTATACAGCTCCTTGAACCTGTCACCCCAAAGTTTAGCAATGTCATCCACACCAGAAACACCATCAACCACAGGAGCAGAAGACACAGAACGCTTACTGAAAAACCGACAAGCTTCAGACCAGAAACCACGATTAGGGTCATTGAGCATCGCTTCAGCCAACCTATCGCATTTAATATGCTCAGCTCTCCTTCTAACCCGACGAACGGCGTACTTATATCTACGGTGCGCACGCTTTTTGAGTTGAAAAAGAACACCAGCAGATGGGGAGCCCGCTTCAAGCCAAAGCTTATACCACCACTGACTAGCAGCCAGCTCTGGCTTGACAAACTCAGACCAGCCCGCAACAGAGGCTACACATACATTGCTCTACTAATTGTGCAGCTGCACTGATTAAGCTTCCATTGGTAAAACTACATACGTGAGAGACTTGTCCTGATCTCTGACTCTTTGTGTGCCACAAATTTGGAAATGGTACTTACAGGGACACCATCTTTGATCCTAGGGTGCCTGCATGGGTCCGAAATGTGAGGGACATATATGTAATTATGTAAACACTATATAGCTGAGATTTGGAGCCCATCGGGGACGTTTATTACCAGCCGGAGCGCGCGCAAGCGCGTGAACGGCTAGTCCTAAGATTGCTTTACGTTTTCCGCGTTTGTTTGTTTGTTTGTCTGTCTGTTTGTGCGTCCGCACTTATTACGTGCGCTATATGTTACGTCATACGTTACTATGCAACTGCAGTGTATAGCAGCTTTTGGAGGTTTACAGGCTAAGCTACAGCAAACAAAGGTAGTTGTGAGTTGCCTAGATGGCGAAAACTTGGTAGGCAGCCGTAAAGATCCTGTTTTGGTGACATATAGCTACTAACTTGAAGTGCACGACGAAACTGCTGAGTCAGCACTTTCACTGTACTGCATTGTCTCTACAGAATGCCTATAATTTGTAGGTCTGGGAATGTGACTATAGTGTAGTATAGTTACGTAGTTCTACAGCTGCGGTTAGCTTGGCCTAAGCTGAGCTGTGTGTAACCTATTGTAATGTATGGGAAAGGTGCCCGGCTGGTTTTTAGACATGAAATGTCAGACTTGTCCTCTCTGCGCTCGGCAACTTAGCATCATTTTGTATGCTGTTTTACTTCCTAACTGTAGCCTCAAACCCAGCCGTCCCAGCTTTTTTTCTCTTGCAGGAAGAAAAAGCGGAACGCCTGGGAACACTTATCACATGATAATACGTAACTTTAATTGAACGTGGGCAGGAGTAACCGCAAGCGATAAGCAACCCGCGCTAAATTAATGCCTTATTTTAGCACGCTTTACCTGGGTGTCCGGACAGCGAACTATTTGCGCTTTACAGCTACAGATGGTAGTGCAACGACTACGAATCGAATCAACAAGTTACGTGAACAAGCTCCAGCGTCTCCAGAGGCAGTACTTCTCCAAATTGGTGACCACGCTGCATGATGTCATTGTTCTATTTTTGCTTTTCTTCAGTGATGTCATAATTTTTTGCAGTGGTGGTACATGGTTTTACCAGTGGTGCTGTCCCTACAGGCAGCTCAGTGTATTTAGTTATCTTGTTAGCTATGCGAGAGGCTAGCTATTTAGTACGCGTGCATGCTTGACAAGCGTATTAGTGATGAGAACGATCATAGTCTCGCGAGCCAGACGGTCAGTAGAGAATGGATATCTTGCACCGCCTTCACGGGTCCAGTATCTTGTACGAGTGACAAAGGTATGTCTTTCTTACAGGAACACATGAAATTGCGCGCTATTACTAAGCGTACGAGTAGTGCCCGTTTGCGTGGGCAAGCTGAGCTCGGTTGCCATCTTGCGGCCGTGCACCCCACATGCAATTAAGTCGGTTCTACCCTTGGTTCTACCTTTACGTCATATCACGTGATAAGTGTTCCCAGGCGTTCCGCTTTTTCTCCCTGCAAGCGAAAAAAAGCTGGGACGGCTGGGTTTGAGGTTATCCTAACTGCTAATGCTAAGTTGTTGTGCAACTCCAACACCTCAAAATGTGCGGAAGTCCTCAGCTAGCACTTGAAGTCGACCAAGCTGAGAAGTCTGCTGTACCTACTCAGTGAATGAGTATTTAATTAATGCAGTTTAAGGGTGATTAGTAAAGTTATGAATATTCACACTTTGATGTGCATACCGCTAATGAGGTACTTGACCAGCCTAGTAACTCACTACCAGATTTCTTACTGGGTTAGTGACCTGCTGAGAGGTCACTAACCATTTAATGACCTGCCATATGAAATGATACAAATCATAGTAAACAAGCACAGCTTTACAAAATAGCAATACAAAGTATGCCAAACAATACAAAACATGTGCAAAACAAACAATAGCAGTCAGAAAAGTTTAGTTTTTGGAGTTAATGTTTAATGGTAATGTTGCTGCTACCTCCTGAAATCTGAAAAATTGGCTGCTTGGTATCAAGGGGAATAGGCTTTTCTGGCTTCACAGTAGACACATGGTCTAGTTTGAGCTTCTTGGAACTCTGAGTCAGAGAACTTGGGGTTTGGGACACATCAGGCTGCTTAAATTTTCTAAAACAGTTAGCCAGTGAAACTTCCCTTCCTTAGTTGTATTGTGCACTTGTGGGCTGCCAGGCAGTAATTGTCCTCCACTCCACCTCAGTCAATTACTGTCTGGCTTTAGCTACTACTGAAGCCCACAAGTGCACTCACTATACAACTAAGAAACCTCAGTTTCACTGTCTAACTATTACATATGTTGCTGTACTCAGTCTAACCCATACTAATGAGCTGAAGTAGGTGTGCACTTGGGGCTCAGTGATTGTGCTCTGAAACTGCTCACATGGTGCAGTTTTGCTGGTTCTCTTGTGTACTGTAAGCGCAGTTACTACCGTAATACCGGGTTTAATTGCTAATAAACGTGAACGCAATTTTTTTGAAGCTCATTAAAATTAGAACACAATTACGCGTTACGCAGTACCCACACTTATACATGTACGTACACTCAATAATGCAATTATAAAATATGCAAATTACGTTCAAAACACCAAACCCAATGATACAATTAAAACCAGTCCTACGGTATTAGGTGCCCTGACTGCTCTTCTGTTGTCTAGCTGTTAAGGTATGTGGAGACATTAGTGTTACTTGAGGGTTTCTTTCATATTAATTCATTGCACGCGGTGCGCCTATATATAGGCGTACGTAGTATAATTAGTCCACGCGGAGCGCCTATATATAGGCGTTCATACACTTGCTCGCGTGTACCGGCCCTTAGCGAAGGGGAAGTCCCTCCCTCGTGGCTATGGCTTCTTTAGCCACACCTTTGTGATGTAATTGTACCGAAACTAGACAAAGGTTTGTAAAATAGCGGCTCATGCACAGCAAAATTGGCAGCCAATTAACGATCGCTAACTATGGCTAGCTACATTGCTACGCAGTTATTCGGACTCTACAGTCACTGTCAGTGGTAGCTTCAGCAATCTTGCTTCTGGAAAGAGTCAGGGAGTCTGTTGGACCATCTTGCTTTATTGCCAGTGTGCACAGACTTTGTTTTCAAACTCATTTTCAACGTTGCCGTATTGGAAATTTACCGTGAACCGTGTGATCGATCCTGAAGAAGCTTTGATGATCCAATCCATGGCCCTTTTTGTGCTGAATAGCTGTGGCTGATAGTCTTCAAAGAAAAACAACAGGGAATCCGCCGATTCTTTGACCCGGTTAGCGAAAAAATAGCCAAACGCTACACGGAAATGCTTAGTGCGCGTTAATTGATAATTATGACGCGTAGGCTAATTTCACATGTAAATTGTTGTCGCATGCAATGAGTTAATGGTGACATTCATACAATATTTTTCTCCTCCGCAGGAACTGACTATGTAGTAGTAGCTACAATGTAATAATGAGTAACTTGTGATTAACTTTGCAGGATATGTACATGTACATGTATGATGTTGCCTGTGACACATATTTCTTTGTTATTAACAAGATGAGCACACCCCTAGGTGTACAGATTTTGGGTAAACAACGATAATGAACAAAGGAACAGAAAGTGGGCAGTGCATGCTTTCAAGATTGGTAAATGAGTCAGGTGTACATCATTTCACTTGAAAAGGGTGGGGTGAAGTTTCCGTAAGCTCCATGCTTTTCAAGACGCATAATAAGACTGCTTGGCTGTTGCCACCTAAACACACATACAGAATAGAGGACTGTGATGCATACATGTAAATCACCATTTGTTCACATAGGATGGGCAGGCATTTACTCTGGCCCCTCTTAAGTACTGTTCATACATGCTATACCTAGTATATACTGCCTTTCAGCATTCTGAGATTCACACTATCAATATAAGGTAGCGCGGGGTGTTTTTGGTCACGGGGTAATTCCAGTCAGTCTCGCACGGTAGCCACTACCAAATACAGAACATAGATTCTTTGGAAGTCCCGCTTATGTGGCAGTGAGAGTAAGTACTACTTGTACTGAAAGTGCAGTTGTATCCACATTACTTCGTGCACTTCGCAGAATCAGCAGCTTTTTCCCTCTGCAGTAAGGGTGAGCCGATTATGCCAGCATTAAAATGAGCATAATAGGTATGCAGAAGCACTGAGCATAATGCAAGCATAATAGGTAGATTCTTGGGAGAAATTAGGTCACTTAATGTGTAGCGGAAACTTAGCAAGCTACCAATCTCTTACTGTCAGACCTTGTAGGGGAGTGGTCCAATAGCAGTGAACATGCTAGAAATTATGAAAATATGCACCACCGATTATCCACCCACGCATACTTGAAGTTTATGGTAGGTTTCGCTACGAGGGTCACAATGAGCATAATTTGAGTACAATAGGGACATTTGTTGAGCATAATTGGGGCGAGCCGGAGCGAGCCCCAATCCTAGTGAACCGAATGCCAATTTCTGTGCGTTTGTACGTTTGTACGTGTGCATGGTTCGAGCGGCCGACCACGCTTTCGTACTTTCGGCTTGCGGAGATGAAGACAGCTTGCTTTAGAACGGCATCGGTTGCGTTACAGGGAAAGAAGAAGGTTGGAAACTGCAGAGGAGAGGGAGAGAAGGTTGCAGGTGGGGCGTAGATGATTAAACGACTCGCCAATGGCACAGGAGGGGCGCTTGACGCGTGGCTCCCTCACCCTATCTGGGTCAGAGCTATGGTCTATCACCAAAACTGAGCTACTTTACTTTGGAGAAAGTCCACTCAAAGATTCTCTGCACAGTCCAAGGATTGCCTACTAGATGCCCGTTATCTGCTCTGTGTAATCTCCTTGGTTCTCGCAGCCTCTCCTGCCGTACCCCGGAGGCTTCTGGAACACCGGGTCAGCTGTAACCCGACTTCTGGTTGCATCCCGGTGTATACCAATCAGCGGACACATGACAGTTGGAAGCTTGCTACCAAGCGACTTCCCAATTTCATTCAAATTTGTCGCTCAGCGTGGATTGTCCACTCCTTCCGATTGGTTCGTGCAACCTCCCTCTTGGGAAGCCTGCCCCCCATTGGGCCCTCACCCTTACGAATACCAAGAAGACCCGCAATAGTAATTTCCGCATACGTCTCCTCACTGGTTGTGATGGTCTAAAGGCGGATGCAAGTCGCTTCAGGCAGAGGCGGAACGGGTGCTCCCCCAACGATCCTTCGTGTAAACTATGTGAGGTTCCTCTGGAGGATTCCCTCCAATTCGTTGCCTTCTGCCCCGCCCTACAGGAATGTTGAGCTGCTCTGCTCAAGGAAGCCCCTCCCTCTGTTAAGGAGGCCCTTCTGGATCTAGCCTGCAACCCTGACCGCTTCTTCAACCTCATATTTGGAGTGGAATAGCTTAGTGACTCTGACGCTGCTATATTTTGTCGACTTTCTGAATAATTCGAAGTCTCACAGAAACTCCCTGCTTGTGGACCCGTAAAAGTTTCAATCCCGTTCCAGGGTACCTGTACTTTCCTTTATTGGAGGTTACAAAGAAAAAGGCTCTGAGTGAGAATGGCAATGGTGAAGCTCCTTTCCTGAGTAATGCCAAGTCTTTCAATAACTGTTGTATCAACCTATCTCTGCCAACACACAAACTTCAACGATTTTTGAACCTACTCTGAATTGTTTTTCCTGTACAACCACTAATATGATAGCGCTGTTCTATCTTGAATCCCTCTTCCCATTCAATGGATTCTTTAGATAGGTTCTCACTCATCATGTCGTCTCGGGACCCCATCCTTATTTGTTTGTTAGCCAATTTTTTTAACCAGAGTTATTGTACCAGAGCTGACCGTCTGTCCCTTAACTGATATATCATGTCCATGATCCTATGGGCCTTCCTGGCCTTACTTGTGTCATTTAAATTTAATATTCAAGCGCTGCTGTTAATGATTAAATCGACAACTATACAACCACCAAGCATATCATAATCACTATACCTCGCTCCGGCTCGCCCCCTCAATGATCTTTATTATAACTAGTAGGAATATTTTTGGAGCAGTGCAGCATAGCATAATAGGGTATTTCTTGAGCATGATAGGCTCAGCCCTACTCTGCAGTTGGCTGAGCTCCACCCACCTCGGCAGCACACAACTTTACTCACGAGCGTCTATGTAGCAAAAGTACAATCGCTATTAAACTACTTCGGAACCTTTAGGCATATCAGCAAATATTGTAGGCTTACACTGCTGGTAGGGGGCTGATGTTTCCCTTCCTGTACCCCACGGGGCGAGTCTGCATTTGAAGTGTCGGGTGGGATGTCACGGAAGTTTAATTAACAAAAATTTGTGCATGACCAAAAAAAACGGAGCGCTTTGGCGGGAAATGATCAGCCTCCATCATGCCTACAAAGCTTAAACTAATCGCCCTTAGGCCATTCCGGCAGCCCTCAAGGCAGTACAAGAAGGGATGAGCCTCAGAAGTGCAGCAAAACAGTTTGCAGTACCATACAATACACTACAAGACGACCACTCAGGTGAGACAAAAAAATACCACTATATATTTTGAACACTGGAGTTTGCATGTAAGTAAATAGTTTCACGGGCCCAGCCCGTCGCTCAGCCCCACGTTCGGAAGGTGGGCCTGGCTCCCCGCATATTCAAAGTTGGGGCAGCATTACGTCAGCAGTCCCAGATCTGGACTGGCGATGTGATTGGTTGCATCACTAAACGGTTGTAGTATCCGGATATTCACACCGCTTAGTGATGTAATACTATAATCACTAGGCCAAACTGACGCAAAACATCTTCTCGCACTGCAAACACGCGTTTTAGCTTTGACCGGAAATACCCGGAGAATTGATTTTTCGTAGGCGGAGACCAGAGGAGGTTGCAGGCGATCACGTGCGCTAATAGTAGAATGCAATTAGCTATGACCGTAGATAATAGAGCACGTTACGTGCTCTATTATCTATGCTATGACCGAGCTATGACGGCTGATGATGTATAGAAAACGTCTCGGGCAGAGAGGAGCAATGATAGCTGCTGCTTGAGTGATCTTGTGTAAGTTTAGTAGTTTTCAAAGTGAATTAGTCTGAATCTGAGTGGTAAAACCGATAATATAGCCTAACTAAACCGCTACCATATCATAGGTAGTTCGCCGGTGATATGGTAGTTCGCCGGCTCGATGCGCTCCTGAGCTATGATATGGTAGCGGGATGCGCTCCTGCATAGCTTTACGAAATTTTTGTAACCTCACTGAGAATTCGATGCATTCAAGCCCATGCAATCTTCTGCAGCACAGCTCCATACTTGCAAGCCAGAGTTTTTGAGGGGGCGTCCCCACCTGTCCCCTCGAAGGTTGTAGAACTACAAAACCATTGATAATAGAGCTCTATTATCTATGACAAAACGTTTTGTAAGCCAGATACCGTAAACCTCTACATACCTTTAGGCATGAGGAAATTATGCCGGAAACATAATAGGTTCACGTAAGAGTCAAGCATAATTCCGGAATAATAGGCCAAAATAATGTATACGGTCTTAGTCTTCCTTGTGCAGCCATCCTTTGCATGTACAAAATGTTTTTTTTTTTGGAAGCCAGCAGAATATTTGTCTGCATGATTATATTGAAACATTTATTATGTTGTAGTACTACCAGCAATGATAATATGGCTTTGGCCATATTTGCATTGGTGCATATTCTAACTGTTTTTGGTCTTGTTTGTGATGTCCATGTCAGTCATGCAGCTGAGCATAATGGAGCATAATGGGATTACTTTGAAAGAAAAATTTAGTTAGGTTTGCAAGCATTGAAGAGAAGCATAATGGAGTAAGTTTTGAGCATAATTTCCTCATGCCTACATACCTTCTGTATTCTTCTCAATGGAACGCTATTAGCTACGTGACATTATGCGTTTATTGGCGTACACGTGATCGCTTCCAACCTCCTCTGGGCGGAGACCTAGGCACAATTAAATGGATAGTTCTAGCGATGTAATTGGTCTAAAACTGAGTGCTTCTAGAATTTAGTTTGAAATCGTGGCGGAGCGATGCCCTTGCCTTTTCCAAATGCTAAAGTTTGACCGGAATTACCCCATGTTATCTTATACATGTGGCTGTAAATAAGCTGTACATGAGGAGCTATTAGCGTGCCTTATTGTTTTTGGTTGCATATAGATAGATAGATAAACTTTTAATGTCTCGCTAATAAGGGCAGCGGGCCACTTTTGGCCTATGAGACTAGCCCAAGAGCACAACACACCAGAGAGCCAAGGATAATGCAAAGTACAACAGAAAATAACTAGCTACGCATGTTTCAGTCTAGCCCTAGTTCTTGTGTTTATTGGGCTTGGCACAATAGGAATCCATCCCCTAGTCCTCTTCCCTATATATGACAAGCCCGGACATCGACCATCTTCACCCTTTAAGCATATGCACAGCAACCCTTACAGCACAAAATAACTGCGTGATTTAGAGCTTGGAAATAGACTGAATGACATAGCCTCTTGTGGGGTGGAAAGTAAACTCCTCCCTTGCAAGAGCCTGGGCACAAAGCTACTCAACCAGCTCCATGGAGAATTACTGCCATATAGCTAACCAGCATTGCTGTGCACATTACCATAATAATTGTTATTATGCACGGCTACAAATGAGGACATCACATACTGTAGACACTGGTATGAGTATACCTGCACCTCTGTTCGGTGTAATGCATTCAAGATAAACACTTGCAGCCAACCTTCAGGTGTGATGCTAAATGGAAAAGGTCATCAAACAAAAACATCAAGTGTTACATGTATACATCGACCCTTGTTCGTACACTTTCAGGAACAACAGGGAACAGCAGGAACACCAGGGAACAGCAAGGAACAGAAGGAACATCAGGAACACCAGGAAACTGCTATATATAACTCCAGAGAACAATCTAAGACTTGCATTAACTAAATTCACATTAATTTTCGCATTTGCAGCTCCCATGCGTTTCGGCATTTGCAGCCGTATGGTTGTTAATTTGTAGTGATCTGCATACATTATCCTGGGCTATAGACTAAACATGTGCAGAAGGTGCGTATGTATGTATGTATATATGGCAGTGGCTTCAGCGAATTTGGCGAGAAAAATTATTGTGAACAGCCGAAACTTCCATTAGCGCTGTCTAAACAAGGGAGGGGCTCACAGGCAAGCTTTTTGTACTGAGTACACAACCAGTATCCATGAATAAATGTTCGTGGCTCTAGGACCTATAGTTGCAAACATATAGCCTCGTTCCCAGGCTCTACTTACCAGCTTTTTATTCACTGTTGATTCACTACTGATTAAGATAAAACCGCACCAGTATCCCGTAACTTAAGGGCAGGGCTCAAGCACACTGTGTAAATACAGCAGCTAACCCTTCATCGGATGCAACTACTCATCACGTATGAGCCCTGCCATTTTAATGGAAGTTCAGGAATGAAGATTTTTGATTTGCTCTTTCTCACTCGATCCATCTTTTCTGATAGTTCACCAACTTGTAATTCTATCTGCAAAACATCCAGCCTATTTCTGAGAACATACTGATCAGAAAAATTCAGTTCATTTGTATACTTGAGCTTCCACTAACACTTGCTGTTAGTGAACGTTGCATCCTACAAGTGGGTGCTGTGAAAGGTACTGTTAATTAATAATCCTTGGAAGAGGTAAGTAAAATCTTGTATTCTGTGGTTTTCATCTGGATTTGCCTTCAGCATAGCTTCATCCTCTTCCTGTACGAGCTGTTTTGCTTCAGGTTTACCCAACATGTTGTCCTTCTCTTTCTCTTTCCTCGGCTAAAGGAATGATTTAAACACTCGGTGCAACATAGTATCTTTACCAGCAAGTCCATGGAAAAGGGTGCAGTGAAATGAGCAAAACTTCAGCTACGCAGTGATGGTGGACACAGTCTACTAACATCAAGTAGCCTACTCACAGTAAATACTTTATGTGGTATTCATCTTCAGCATAGCTTCCTCCTCTTTCTGCTGGAGCCATCTTGCCTCACATTCACCCAACAGCTTTTCTTCCTCTTTCCTCAACTAAAGAAATAATTAAAGTATCTTTACCAGCAAGCCCATTGAAAAGGGTGTAGTGAAATAAGCACAACCTCAGCTACACAGCGATATACGTACAAATGGGAGATAGTGACAAACACCACATTGCATTGTCTTCACATCAGCATCAGAGAGGTGATTTAGAGTATGTAGACTGTGTTGTGTTGTATATATACCCTCCCTCAATAGCATGCATAACCTTTGAACCACAAATCAACAAATACCTATCAGGAATACGTGTGCATCTGGCACTCAGTGTATAAATCATGCAGCTACATCCCCTCATCATATAACCTACACAGATACTGGGAGAGACAATCTCATGAGACTTCAAAGCAGAGAGAGGGTAGTTGGAAGACAGACTCCTCAAACTGTCATTTGAGCACATACACTTGCACTTGCTCACCCTAAAATGCCCTGCATTGACCTAGTCTAGAGTCACAGGGGTAAAAAAGTGTGCACCCCCTCCAGTATGACTCATCATACTAAGACCAATATGGGGTACTTAGAGATGACTGACTGGGGAATCTCCTTTCCCTGTGACACCAGCGCCTATGGTTGTTTTGGACTTTGTGTGCCAAGGAATATGGACAGTTTGCAATCTAAGGTACAGTTTGCATAACTGACTTATAGAGACATACGTACACTAGAAGATGTGAGTAGGCAGAATGATCTTTGTTTCCTTATATACAAAACTGTGGTGGAGGCAGTTTGCATGTGTGCAATCCTCATCTTAAAATGACATGAAATGGCAAGTGTCCACTTGAGGGTGATAGTGAATCACTGCTGATGAAATCTTAGAAACATTACGGTACAAGTGGAATACCCCAGTGAAAACGCTGTTTCTTTGTGCCTGAATCATTGTAATCTCATCAGCCATTATTCTGCGAAGAAATAAGATAGATAGCAACTTGCCAATGTGGTACTCCAGCAATGGTCTCTTAGCAATGCTACCAGTCCCACTGCTGATAAAAACTAGGCCTAAAGAAATGACTGCATGGCTTATGATTACATCTAGAGCAGTATTTTGAACATATATTAAGATTTTGCATGTAGCGGCAATTTTCTCCCCGAGCCTTCCCTTTATATGAATTACTATACTTCCTTACTCCATGATACATGTATGTACATGACGTGTGTCCCACAGGCAGCACTTTCAACAACATAGAGCATCGGAGATGACGGATCATATGTACAACAAATGAGCAAGTAAAATAAAATGTAATGTTGACTTCAGTGGCATACCTTTTTGATTTCAAATAAGTATTCCTTCTCAGTATCTCCTGGCTGGATCAGTAATGGTAATGAAGAACTGCTAATGTACTCTGAGTCTATAGAGATAAGAAACATAATCATCACAATTATGACCACTTTCTCATTGCGGGAGATTGTAATGTCGATTTTAACTGTGATAGTTTGAACTTGCACCACTTGCGCAGCCTAATGAGTGTTCTTAATTAATCGGGACAGGTATAACTTTAATTTGGGTGCATGGACAACAGTGCAAGCGCTACGGCAGCGACATGAGTATAATATATACAACACACGCCAATACAGGTGTAGTAAAGTAAGTGTAAGTAAATAGAAATGAGAACAATACTACACAAAACAAAACTCAGTCACATTCCAATTATACCTTTAAAATCTTCAAGGTGACCATGCACAGCAGCAAAGCACACATATGGTACATGAGTATTGTAACACTCAAAGCGACAGGAACTATACAAAGAGTTGTAGCCACTAAATGAAAAACAGGAGGAGGCAGATTTACAGAAGATTGAAATACACAAGCATATGACATTTCACAGCTGCACACAATAGACCGATGATACACGACATCATACAGGCTATTAAGTTTTGGAATGTGGTAAAGAGCAGAACAGGATAGTAGCCAAAGAGCCGACCATAAAGACAAAGACAGTAAATCAGATATAAATGTGCATGCCAGTATAGTGGGCCCAACTTTAGGAAAAGATCCTTCTTATCCATGTCATAATTATAGCCCATGATAAACATCTGGAGCATCACTCAGATTGTAAGGAAGAAGATGACCCAGATGGGTGACTGTGTCAAGGAAGAAAACTGTTGATCACATAAGACAAAACAAGCTGTGCAAGTGGTGGATGGAGTCCAAGAAAAATGAATTAGCTGAGTCTGTGAGGGATTGAACTGAAGATATACTTTTGGACTCCATCCATCACTTGCACAGCTTGTTTTGTCGCATTCAAACTGTGTTTGTGACCAATTGCCGGATTGATAACACAAACACTTCTCTACATACACTGCAGTATGAACCTCGTCTCTTGAGACTTTGTATGTCTGCCCTCTGTTGTATTCGAGTTCTTAACTGTATTAAAAATCGTGAAGCGTACCGTGTTGAAGAGGTTATGTGGGGAATAGAAAACACTTTGGTCACTATCAGGTGCACACATGTCAATTGTTTTTAATTTCAATGATACTGTTGTTTAGTATGAATGAAATTGGGCTGGACTGTGAAAACAAAAAGTGGGTGATTAAAAAATGATGCAGTGAGGAAGAGATTAGAGAAGGCAATGTTTTTTGATTGGAAAGATATAGTAAAAAGTGTAGCATCAAGTGTTCTACTACAGCCTAGTGAACTAGAAGACTGTAGCAGAGACATACCCTGTGCTACATTTAAAAAAAAATAGAAGCCTTGGGCTCTAGACTTGCTTGGCCTGGTGGAGCAGCTGGTTCTATAAAGTGAGAAAGGTGTAGCACATTTATTGTGTTTAGGAGATGAGGGGAGAGGCCTAATGAGAGAGTAATTACCGTTGGAATTGCTGGGTCCTGCTGGTAAGTGCTACTAGCAGGTTTAGTGACTATATGAAACTTGCCTACCGCTCCTCTGCTAAGGGGCTCCAGTAGTTCAGTGGTAAGAGCATGTGATTAGTACTCAGAAGGCCCTGGGTTCAATCGCCAGCTGGGTCCCGTTTTTCCCCCCGGAATTTTGATACTCTCTTAGAAAGCTTATCATTTCTTGAAGAGTTTGCATTGTGTATAATTGCCGCTGTGGGCATCATTGATGGGCATGACTGACGGCTGCATAATTACACGAACTCTTCTGTACCTACACTCCAGTGTAAACACGTGTCCTGAGACCGCGTATACCCATCCTCTGTCATATTCGAGGTCTTGACCATATGAAAATGGCAAACCTTACCATGTTGAATAAAAAATAGCTGGAATGTGGAGAATAGAAACCGCTTTCACTATCACTATATTTTTTTAGATGTTACTGTCGGATTTAGTGATGATTTAACCCTATATACTGCGACCTATTGTAACATACTGTAACCTTTTACACTCTACAGCCCCCTACGGCACCCTACGGGATCCTACTGCGAGCTACAGCACACTACCATCTTCTGCGCCTTACTGCAAACTACTAATACAATCGAGAAACATGGCCTAAACCATAAACTTTTAAACTAACAGACACTAATACAGTTGTGAATCATAGCCTAAATAATCTCTCAAAAGCTACTAGCAAACAGATTCTAATACAGTCAAGAAACGTTGCTTAAAGACAAAAACTCAAGACTAACTAACAGATAAACACTGATATGTACAATTCGTGGAGGAGTGCTAATCGCGGTTCTCCGGATCAATCTTCATCATTACCAAGTCAACAATTAACATCAATAATAGTACACAGTACGACGTTTCGGTCTAATCTAGACCTTCTTCAGGTACAAACTAAAACATAATTCAAAAAAAAGCAAAACATAGCGTCTCTGGCATTAGTCGTCAAGGTTAAGGCCCTCCGGCGTAAACGTTCTGAGTTCTAAGTAATAGTTAGTGCACCCCGACGAGGGCTCTAACCGACATTATACCACATTACATCATCTACAATAAAAATGATTGGCTAATAAGTATGGGTTACATAGTTTCATAACCCACACTTTTATCAGTTCGCTACGTTGCTACGCAGCGAAGATTGTACGCATGCGCAACGTGGTATATATAGGTTAGACATCGAGTCCATGGGATCTACGGGATTTAGAAACCCGAGGGCCCGAGGCTGTAGCGTCCCGAGCGAAGCGAGGGCGCTACTAAGGGCCCGAGGGTTTCTAAATCGCGTAGATCCCATTGGACGAGATATCTAACCAATTTAGAGTATAGCAACAGTAACCACGCTGGCGCTTCAGGTAGCACAAAGGACCTCTTGAGTGACGAGCTGCTAGAGTGGATACAGGATGCGTCGGACGATGAGCCAGGCTGGTAAGTGGCATGGCCATATGGCGGTGATAATTGTTATCGTTCGGTATCGAGAGTCTGCTGCCGCTTGCGACTTTCGTCTCGCTTGAATCTGCCATCAAATCGAAGCTTGAATGCGCTTCTCTTTTCTGCAGAGAGTTCTGTCGGAGTCTTCTCCCATTTTTCTCTACAACGCTGCTAAAGCGGTACGCACGCCACGCTTGCAACGTTTTTGTTGCAATTATGACGTAATTTTAATTTGCGTTCCGGATATCCTGGGGGTATCTATAGAGTCCACGGTAGGTGGACTCTATGAGATTTAGAGACCATGCATTAACCAATCAAATTGCGAGATTTTGTAACACTATACTCTAAAAGTCAGATAGACCACACCCACTCGTGTGTTATGCGCTATAACCCACTTGTTTACATTTATCCCTCGGCTTCGCCTCGGGATAACCACAAACTCGTGGGTTACATAGGCGCATAACCCACTCTTTGGTGTAGTCTATCCTATACTTATCCCACATTACATCATCTCTAATACATTTTATTGGATGAGAGCAGGAGGATAGGCGCATATCCTACAGTTCTGTACTGCCTTAGTTACGTATTAGTAACATAACCTCCGGCTACTTCACGATAGTTACGCACATGCGCAGTAGTGGGATAAGTCAGATAGACCACGCCCCAGCGGAGGATATGCGCCCAAAATATCCTCCTTGGATACGGTTTTATCCCTCGGCTGCGCCTCGGGTAAAACCGCACCCGCGGAGGATATATAGGCGCATATCCTCCGCTGTGACGTGGTCTATCCTATACTTATTGACCGAGGAAAGTAATTTTCCCCGAGGAAGGTCGAGGGCTTTGCCCGAGACCTTCCGAGGGAAAATTACTTTCCGAGGTCAATAATGGAGGTTGAGCCCGAGTATTTGGGTGCACTAACTGACTTAGATTATAGTTCGCTCCTGTATTTTGTAAAAAAATTAGCAATACAACACTATAACAAGCAATGCATGTACACAGAAATAATAATAATACTGCTACAGTGTTCATTAGGAGCCTTGCATGATATGGGCTGGCTACGCAAGGCTACAGTGTTCGAAGGTAGCAGTCTTGAGAGCTAGTTCGGCGATAGCTGTACATGTCTTGCAAGATGCGTGTTCAGAGGGTGAGCCACTCGAGTGAAGGTGCTGATTAAAGAGTCTCTGGGTTTTGTAGCGCTCTTGGAACGTCCCTGGAGTCGCTGCCAACGCTGCGGGCCGAACGCGTTGGCCTTGACTGGCGCAAGGCAACAGCTTCAGCGATGTAAATTCACTCTTTAGCACAACGCAAACGCCGTTTAGTCAATTCGAGCTCTTCTGTGCCGTCCACTACCTCCACTCGCATTAGCGTACTCCTCTCCATGCTGAATATTGAAGCGACTGTGAGCATGGCAACGGCTGAACGATTTTATACGCGTTGCTACGCCACCGAGGTTGCTAGGCACGCGTTCGTGCACGTGCACGCGCGTGCTTTAACCTACATTATTGACCTCATTTCTAGCGATTTGATTGGCTAGTACGCTACTACTATAATCTAATATCCAAAAGCGCTCCCTCAATTTCCGTCTGTCGGTGTCATTATTCCAGATCTTTTCAATCCCCATTACTTTTAGATCGTCTAGGGAATGATCCTGCAAGTTGAAGTGGGCCGCCACTAACCGCGATTAGCACTCCTCCACGAATTGTACATATCAGTATCACAATCTTCGGTAGAGATATCGGCTGTTACAGGTTTCGGATTAATAAAAAGCGACTACTATGACCCACCCACCGAATGCCGTAAAATTTCTTCACGGGGATCCAGCCCATCTCGATACATTATTACATTCGTCAACATGGAAGAAGTTGAGAACACTGAAGGAGAAAAAAGCAAAACACGGCTCTCATCTAGATTTCTTAAAGAAGACCTCTAATAGAAACATCACACCACAAGGCCTGATTATAAAGTTGCCTCTAGAAGCGCTGATCCAACGAGACATCTAAGATCCAAATGGAAGAAGGTCATCAAAGCGACACAGATCAAACTCGTGGGCCTACTGAAAGAACACTACAAGCAAACCTGTAACAAGCTGCACAATGAGATCGGTCACTTGGAACGAGAGTTGGTTCACTCCAGTCCGGGCAGCGCGTCAGCAAGAGCCCTCACGATACTTGACAACAAAATGAAGAGTCTGGAAAACAGGTTAGAAGAGAGAAAGAAAACAAATTGATCAACCTCGAGAAGTCTAGACTGACAGCGAGAACGCGGCGTCTACGCCCACGAGCCCCTCCCACACTTCGAGACAATAACCCACCATCCCGAACTGTTGTGAACCTGTCGGGCAAGGATCTCTCCTCATCCGAGTTGAGTCTATTGTCCAAAGGCCTGAAGTTTGTCCCAAAGCCCCGAGAATCAATCGTTTTCAGTTGAAGCAGGATCTGGAGAGTTTCGGTCGCAGAATAAGGCTTAGAGAGTTCTTTTATGACCCAGGTTCCAGTGAAGCTGAAAATGACTATCGAGACAGCAGGCGATTCGTAGAGAAAAGCAAGTGGTCGCCCCCGAAGAATAGGATCCCAGAGATTGAAACCTACTTGAAAGCAGTAGAGAGGGATGCCTGGGGTCTTTCCAGATCCATCCGGAGAAAAGACAACCTCACACACATTCAGCGTCAAGCGTTAACCCAACTGAGAAACCGTTCAGACATCATCATAAAGCCTGCGGACAAAGGATCTGCGATAGTGGTGCTGAGCAAGGAAGCATATATGGCTGAAGCCTACCGTCAGCTCTCAGATACGAGATACTACCGGAAGCTTGACTTGGACCCCACGGCTCAACATACGGAACAAGTCAGGGAACTCGTTCTAGAGATGTTCAAAGGAGATCACATCAGCAAGGATACGTTTAAGTACCTCACTCCAACCAACCCCCGCACTGCCCGGTTTTATCACCTGCCAAAGATCCACAAACAGGGAAACCCAGGTAGACCCATCGTATCGTCATGTGCAGCTCCAACTGAACGCATTTCTGAGTTCGTCGACTACTACCTACGCCCCCTTGTCGTGCAGGCGCCATCCTACATAAAGGACACGTCTGACTTCTTAAGGAAGCTATCATCGTTGGGACCTCTACCACTGGGATCTTTCTTGGTTACGCTGGATGTGTGCTCCTTGTACACTAACATTCCACATGAAGAGGGAATACAAGCTTGCAAATGGGCCCTGCAGACACGCTCCTCACCAGCCCCACCCACCACTTATTTGGTTCGGATGATTAGACAGTTCCTCGAACTGAACAACTTTGCGTTCAATGGAGAGCATTACCTACAGACCCAGGGTACCGCCATGGGCACAAGGATGGCACCATCATATGCCAACATCTTTATGGCTGACCTGGAGGAAGCCTTGTTGGCGTGGACAGCAACTCGACCTATTCTATGGTGGAGATACATAGATGATGTTTTTGCCATCTGGACCGGTGGACAAGACGAGCTGGAGTCCTTTCTCAAACAGATCAACATCTTTCATCAGACCATCAAGTTCACTGCGGAATGGTCTACCACACAGGTCTCCTTCCTGGACACTACCGTCATTCTAGATGGAGAGACCACTCAAACAGATCTGTTCACTAAGCCAACTGATACCCACCAATACCTATCACCTGACAGCTGCCATCCGAGGCATTGTACTGTCACGGAAATTTTGGTCCGGCGGAAAAATTGGTCCGGGGGACCAAAATTACCGGTCCGGGCGGACCATTTTTTCCTGAAAATTTTGGTCCCCCCGTGAAAATAATGGTCCGATCTGCGCCATAAGCGAATTCTGTCTGCTACTGTATTTCCGCTTGATAGAGTGAACTACTACACTAAGGTGGATGGCTACATGATTGAGTATATTGTATTGGCTTGTTTGTTGTCATAGCCTACGGCTACCGTCAATAGCTTTGTCGTAAGCTTGCCGTGAGCGTATATAGCTAGATCTATACATTTTGTAGCTCCCAGGTCAGTACCACTTCGACCAAGAGAAAATGCTTCGTCATCTGTGGAACTGCTTCGAGAGAAGGAAGATGTCAATGATTTCATACAGCATGCAAGCTGTAACGGGCCACAGAATCGACTTTACAGTCAGTAGACAAATTCCCGGTGTAGCTATACTGCAATCAGTTTGTAGGATATCGGTGCCTGTGACTGAGACACTGTCTCATACCTTTGTATTAAACTACCTAATGGTCAAACTAAAGGTTGATATTAACTATGCCATGCATACAGTGTCATGTATAAGCAAATTTTCAAGGTACGTAAGACCAACTCTGCTAGAACTTGATGGGCGGACCAAAATTTTCAGGGTAGGACCAATTTACCCGGAAAAAAATGGTCCGGGGGGGGGGGGGGGGACCAATTTTTCCAGCGGAAATTTTGGTCCTAGGACCATTTTTTCCAGGACCAAAATTCCAGTGACAGCCCGCTAAACCACTTTCACAGGCGATAGCAACTGGACCGGTGAAGAGCGCGGACTCTCATCACTGGAAAGAAGGATCGGGCTTGATGAAGTTCCAGCCATCCCAAACTAATACTTCACTCGACTCGACTATATAAAGTCTACCAACACAACAGCGCACTATTAAAGAAAACGAAGAGCTCAACGGGGCCTGGGGATGAGAAACTAATACGATAGTCCAAAGTCAAAATTGATAGACCTCAGCTTCCGACTCCACACGTGGCACATAGCTAAGAGCGGCGTGCGTATTATAATATGTTCTCAAGCGTATCCGTTGTCATGCAATATAATCCACCCCACTTTTGGGCATTTCTTTTTTTTGAATGTTTACGTAAATTGGGAGGCGGGGCTACGGGGGAGCGTCTCTTTCTCTGCGCATCGCTAATGGCAGTAGTTAGTTTCTATTTCTTGTTGAGTAATTCAATCCAGTCCCACGTTCCAGTCCATCAATCCAGTCCCACGTTCCAGTCGATCAGGCCAGTCCCACGTTCCAGTCGATCAGGCCAGTCCCACGTTCCAGTCGATCAATCCAGTCCCACGTTCCAGTCGATCAGTCCAGTCCCACGCTCCAGTCCCTCGTTCCAGTGGAGAATCCAGTCCAGCGATTAGAGACACCCATCCTAGATGTTTCTGGATGTAGCGATCGCGTTGTGCGGAAGTTAAGGTTGGCGGTATACTGGCAGCGACAGAACAAATCTTCTTCGACTCCTTCACCCCAAACCTAGCTACAAGCCATGCCATAAATTCCTCTGGACTAAGGCTGCGCAATGGAGCTACACCGATATCACTTAGTGTCACTTCACTCAGTGATGGACGAGCCGCGGTTATTGTAGAAATGGACAACTCTTCCGTTCGGACAAGTACCTCGGCTTCCGACAGGTCTCTAGGGAGCTTTCGCTTCTTTCCAGCCATGGTTCCTTAAAAATTCACACTATTAGGTAAATACCTACGTTTGAACCGAATTCTCTGAGGGTTTGAATTTGTATTTGGTTCCCGAAATAGATCTCGAGCAACGTATAACGCCTACATGCCGCGTCACCCGCCGTTCATACATGTGGCGTCGCCCGCCGGGGGAATTTTACGAGATTGTGTGCATACAATGTATAGTATATAGCACTGCACATGCAGTCTTTTCACCGCAATCAGTGGAAGAGTGGCTGCAGCTCGCCGTTTCGCTAACCCCGGTCCCGGAGCTAGCTGACAGAAGTGAAAATCCTAGTCCAACTGCGGCTGTCCCTGCATGGGTTCTAAATCGGTAACAGAACACGCGTACGCCGGTTCGTATCGCAAGTTGCTGGTAGTTATCCGAAAAGAACTATGTCAGGTGAGTCGATTTTGCTGTCTTGAATCTTCATTAATGCATGCATATGCATGCGGTGTGCATCGTTATGGTCTGACAGCGCTATATTATAGCTGCATGCAGGGTGTAGCCTCCTCAGGAAAAAGAACAGGAAAAAAAAACAATAACAAAAAACTTTGAAACATATTGCACTAGTTCCATGCACTCCCAGCTTTCTGGTGCATAAATCAGTGGCAGAATACATGCAGCTAGCGCTGTCAGACCATAAAATTTTAATGATTATTTTTGAACATTTTTGGTACAATATCTTAGAACTACAATTATAAGGTGATTTAAGGCAGTGCAATGGAATACTGCAAGCATGCATGTACTCTGACAAAAGCCGAGTAATTCTTAATCAATTGTGTATATCTCATCACTATATGCATATATATTCATGATACTACCCAAGCTATATATATTATGTGATTTTCACAGCAATATTACTACAGTAACAATATTGTTTTAAATTAGCAATCCAAAGTATATACCTAATTATACCTAATTATAATAAAATCTTCATGAGATATACTGAAGTTGTAGCGTGTGCCTCCAGGTACAAATCTCCTAGTCAATTGCAAATTTTGGCCTCAGGGTCAGTAAGACACTTCTCACCCCAAACCTTGTATTGTATTGATAATAAGTACTCTGAGTGCATAATTTTTTTACTGCATGCATGGGCCTATACTGGCATTTAAAAAAAAAAGCCTTGCTAACTTGTGTGCATGGGAATGCAGCTTCCCCAAGGAGTCTCTGTAAACCTTTCCCATGGGAATTGAATTACATCAAAGCTCTAGCATGATTTACAGCTTGGCTTTGCAGACAATCTTGCAAACCTCAAACCTCAAAGCCCTACAGATTCTTCGGATTGCTAAGCAATCACATGCTGTAAGTACTGTAAAAGAAGCAGCCATGTCACTGGTGGGGCCACTACATACCCCAAAACCCATGGTGTGGGTGACTATTAATAATTACCATTATCCCTTGTGCATTCACATGCAGGGCCACATTAATTAATTAGTTCACTGTAACAAAATGTAGCATCCGGGGGGGGGGGGGGGGGGGGGGGGGGGGTAATAGCTCCAAAGAGAACCATACGACATATGAATATCGGGCTTGCACCGTTGCGTTGCTAAGTGTCTGTACTTTCCAACGATATCCAAATCCTAGCGTTTGGAGAGTGTTTTGGCGTCCTTACACCGAAAAAAGACAAAATCCACTGTCCGATTATAGAGAGGGTGACACGGCTCTACATTCAATAACACCCCTCCGTGCTCAAAGCAGCTACGATGGCGAAAACTTGGCGTGCAGCAGTACGGTAGTGGGGCCTCCCAATAATGAAGAAAGATCACCAAAAGTTGCTTCAGGGAGGAAACACGGAGCGGTGTCCGGCAATACATACTTTTGTCCGATCATAGCTGTGTCCGAATTTCAACTTTGGAAGGCTATAGCTCGAGAACCAAGACACGGAGAAACACCAAACTTTCAACCCGAAGTGTGCCCACTTCCAGTAATTTACGCGCTCGGCGCTAGCGCGTCGGAATATACCTGGTGGCCGATCATCAGTGGCTTACTCTACTTTTAAACTCCCAAATGCAATCTTATCACAAACTGCTACTCCACTGTTCAGTCTTTAACTGCAATTCAAATCCAAAGCAATGTAGGGAAAGTCCATGTACTTTATACTACACTGACCCTGAGTATTCACTGGAACTCGGTAGAGAGCCTCTGTGGTTTTAATTGACACATGACATTATACATGCATAATATTCTTACATGGCATGGTATTCCTGTACTGTGATGTGCTGGGATGTGCTAGTGCAGAGAATGTGCAGCAGATTACAATACAATCACACATCACTCTACGTATTTCACTGTATTTTCACAAAGGCTGCAAGATGAGTGTGCAGAGGTGGAGAAAGAGAGGGAGTACTTTACCAAGCTAAGGGAAGAATTGCAGCCTGGAGATGGACATGAAGGTGGAGTGCATGGCGCAGACTCACAATACAAAATCAACTGACTAAACTAGAGCTGGGATATACGTATGGGTCAAAGAATTTGGGTCTAATTTTTTTTTTGTGGCCAGCATACCTGATTGTATGGCAATCTGCTGCACATTCTCTATTATACTACGATACGTAACTTTAAGTGCTACTGATTATTAATGGAGTTGTTGTAGGTGTCTACCATATAACTCTTGCACACGCAATTAATGACAACTTATCAATCTTTCAATTGCTATAGGGTATGTACATAGCAAGTGGTGGAGTTGAACCTTTACAAAGATTTGCAGTGGACAGCTTTATAATGTTAATGTCAGACAGGGTAAGAACAATCTCAGGCCTTGCGAAATATATATCATCCCAGATTTGGTAGGTATTGGGGTCAAAGTACAAACCTAACTTATTCTTCTCAGCTTCCAATTCAGCAAGCCTGCACTCTAACTGGGACTCAGATTCATGTCTAATCCGGTTTTTTGCCTAGTAGCAACAAAGGAAAGGAAAATAAGTTCAAATATTTGCACTGTAATATAACGATCATTGACAAGTCTCACCATTTGGACAGCTTTTTGGAACACTTCAGACTCACTAATGTCTCTACTGCCACCTTAAAGAAGCTGAAAATCAAAAAGACAATTGCTACATTATTGTGCATCCAAACTACATGGGTAAGAGTTGACTCAATTAGTCTACCAGGCTATAAAATGGTTCGTGAAAACTCTGCAGTTGGTTGCTGGTAGTATACGTATACATCTAACATGATCAGCTGTAATCTAGCAAAAACATGCATATGTACATATCACACATACGTATGTTACTTCTCTACATACATCATTCACAAATGGCTTTTACATACCACTCTTTCCAGGTCTGCTATCTTGCCATACAAGGCATCTCTCTCAGCTTGAGCTTGACTCATTAGCTGTTGGTGGGTCTCCAGAACTGCTGCCTATGAAGGAGAAGTATTGGGAGAATCGTTTACACAGCAGTAGATTCAACACGGCAGACTTGTCTCAATTGCACCCTTCTCATTTTTTCCTTTTGAGCTTCCTCCCTTTCTCTTACAAGCCTCTCAATTTCTTCATGACCCAAAATAATATCCCTAGAGCAGCAGTATGTAGATGTGGGCTGTATCTCAATTATCGCAAATAGCTAATATGTTTGTACACGTGTTCTAGCTGTTGAGGTGGGTAATATCCTATTAATATATAGTATGAACCTGTGTTCAAGCTGTTGCTTCAACTTTGTGATCTCTTGCTGATAGGCTGACAGCAGTGCTTTCTGTGACATGTCCTTGTTGATCTGCACAGTGTTCTTGATACTTTTTGCCCTGAGTATTCAAATGTGGATATAGAAAGAGAATACTGCTAAGAAAGAACTGATAAGAAGATAATCAACTGTTTTAATAAGTGTAAAGACAAACCAATCTGAAGAAAACAAAATTAGCCAGTGACTCTGAACACAACACTAGGTGTGCTAGTAGTGATGGCTGCCAGCAGATACGCATACAACTCAACTGTTACTAGTATGAAATATGTATGTGAACAGACTGCTACGTATTTGCATGTAACATTAATTGGAGGATAATAATAGCATGCTTCCCTTACACCAGAGTAAATTCTCATGCTACATTTTCATTGTGGGTGTAATTACGTGCAAATAAGTACTGGATACTGGTATATTATACGTATGTACATGCGTACCTCTGTTTTTCCAAATCTTATACTGGGTTATTGCTGCATACATAATTCATTGCACTTATGTTTTGTACATGTACAGTACCATTTGGCAAATTTGAGTGTATTGAGTGATTCTGCATACTTACTAGAGACATGCTAGCTGCACTGTTGTTCACACAAAACCTATCATACGTACACATGTGTGTATGTATGTGAACGTGCTAGTGTAATACAACTTCTGGCCAGTTAGCAGCCTAACAGATGCTGTCCATGGAAGTGTAAGGTATTAATAGTATTTCCACTTACTTAGTAAACCATAAACATAATGCAATGTATAATTAGGAACAGTTAATATGTATACTGTAACCTATCCAACTATATTGTAGACTTCAGATCCGCATATACATACATAGCTCTTTCTTAGGTGTTGCTACAAATTGCATGGCCTCTTTGACTAACCCTTCAGGGTGTAAGACACGAAGATAGTGCACTGAGCAGCTGGATAAGAAATGCACGCAACAGCCAATAAAGTACCATGCACCCATTTGAATGTGATGTGCATTGAAAACTGCCAAGTTGATAGCCTGGGTGCACATATTGTAGCCATATGTACTTTCTTGTCGTTTATAAATATCACTACTAACAGTCCACATGAACAGAGAGCAGAACTGTAGCCATGGGAAGGAAGGACAAACTACGTACATGTATATGGAGCTGACATATACCTGTACATTTAGCAAAAGTGACATACTGTTCATGCAAGTAATGGCTGCCAAGTGGAGGCAGTGTACACTACAACATTCCCAAGTCATTACATTTGGCTGATCTACTGCTGTTCATACATGTACACAGGCTTTGATTACTCTGCTCCTGGAAGCCACACTGTATGTACTGTATTGACTGGCAGACAATACAAAGAAATAATGGGATCAACACAAGAGGGTAATTAATACAGGGTTGAATGCTTTGATACCGTTATAAATCCCTTTCTTCCTTAAATTTTGTTTTGATTGTGCTTTCAATTATACGTAAATGGTAGTGTCAGCAATTAATTTGTTTTGGAGTAGGAAGATAATGATCCATTCTTTGAAGCAAGTCAGACTCACTGTTTATCCCCCATGACTGAAAATCCTGTACACATAGGTATATATCATGCATTCCTACTTCAGGCCCAGCATCATCCACGTGGACAATTAATTGCAAAATAATTTACAAGCTCAATCAGCATTATCTCAAATTATGAAGAGTAGGCTTGAGATAAATGCTATTCTCCAATTCTTTGATTTTTATTTCAAATTATTTCTCAAATAACAGCTTTTGCTACACTGTAACAAAAATTATTAAGTGAGCATTCTAGGAAAGACAAGTATGATGACACTAATACACCGATCACTTGATCAGACGCTATTGATACTATCATAGAGTGCTAGCTAGCCACTCAACCAAAGAAAACTATTGCCAGTCCTCTTGCATTGCCGGCGGGAGGGCAGGGCTGGCCCACTCATCTTGGCACATGCCACCAATAAACGATGAGGTTTGCTACTACTCTAGAATCATGCTTTATGCTAATGTCTTGCTATTATTTTCAGCATAATTATTTCAAGCCTCTAATGATAAGAACCTACATGTAAATCTAGCAAGCTGTATTGTAGAGTAAAAGGTGCTATTGAAAATTTAATATACCATTTGAAAGCCCTTTCTCTGCTCTACAAAGTGAGTGGCTAAAACATGTGTAAGCCAATCCATGGTGGAGGTATGCGTATGGATATACATGCATGTTTTGAACTTCAGGTTGAGCTCTCTTAAAAATCAGTTGTTCAACTAATGACCTTTTTAGCCACTCACTTTGCACTTCTACTATTACTCTAAGTGCTTCCTAAGTGGGAAGTGGTTAGGACTAAGTGGCCATGCTTAATAATATTTGCCCTTCAAACTGAGGTGGGGTCCATAACTTCACCTAGGGAGTAGGTATGCAAAATCTGAATATCTCAAAAGAAAGCCCATTCAATACACTGCATCATGATAAAAACTCACCTGCATAGAGAAAGAAACAAAAAAGTTATGAGCAAATTATGTCGACCACCACAATATGGTTAAACAATCCCTTAACTACAAAGGGCTACAATGCCGCATAGTTTCTTCATCAAGTGAAAGCACTATCACCCTGTAGAAACAGTTTAGTGACAATGAATATCCTGCATGACAACTACTTCAGTGGTGTAGCCTCACAAGGTGCTGTATATGCAAAGCAGTACTCAAAAGAGAATGAAGACTGTACTACACTACGTAGCTAGCATGTGTGTAGTTCACTGCTTCTGTGCAGTCGCTTATAATATATACTCATGTTGCGGCCATAACACTTACATCATTGACCACGCACCCACATACACAGGCGGAGCTTGCAAGACCTCCAGTCAGAGGACAAGAGAAAGAGCAACCACATGTTTAATTAATCAACCAGTACCATCCTGATTGACATATAATTTATTCTTCCAGATTAATAATATTAACTCTTAACTACAGTCACTAATGCTGAGCATGAACATTTGTTTGTGGGTGGATAGATAGAGGTACTGATTGCTAGAATACTACCAAGGTTCTCACCACTATCCCAGGGGCTTGGGAAGGTGTTTCGGGATACGGAGGCTGGCGCAAGAGTCTGCACAGCGGCAGAAAGTGTTTCCACACAGTGCAGAAAAAAAATTTGGGACTGATTTGGCAGCTACAAAGAAACAGCAGTGACACTGTGTGAGCGCCACGGAGCCGGGGTGAAAAAAGACTGACTATGCCTCTGGGCTACCATATCAATGCAAGAACACAACAGTTGTACAGTGCAGACAGTTAACTGGGTTAGTAATTCTTCATTGGCACAATTTTTAGGTGGACACAGCAACCTGCTTCCTGCATTCAGCAGGGCTTCAGCCCCCGCTTCCTATGCCGGTGCATATGTGTGTATGCTACTCACAATGCTATCTACTACATGAAATAGCTACGTACAGTAAAGATTAGCATTGGTAATAGCACAGTTTACAGTACCTATAAAAATAGCACGAATATATTATGGACTATACATACTAACCATACAATAATGGACTAGTTATGGCTAGGTATCATCAATTAATGCATGAAATTAAAATCACATTCCTGTGTTATGCAATACTTCATCAGCAACAATTCAATATCACAATACATAAGACATAAAAACATACCCAACAAGCTCCTTTAGTTCCTTCAATCGGTCAGTGTAGTTCATAACAGCTGTAAGATATGATAGATCACTTTATCTATTCTTTGGGCAACTTCTTAATACTACAGCCTTATGATGTGTGTGTGTGTATACGTAGCATCGTTACCAGTCTCCACTCCCCACTTCTATGCACCTATAATAAATCTGTGTGGCTATACAACAGTAACAATAATATCTCTGGAGCAAGCTTAGTCAGTTGCAAAAAAAGATAATGCTGCAGGAAAGTAGTAGCTACTACATAACTGCCAACACTAAGCTGACTCAAAAATGTAAATAAATTGCACTGTGCATTCTTATTTTTATAGGGCTAGGGTTAGGATAAGGGTTAGAGTTCGGTTTGGGGCTAGGGTTAGATAGTGTTAGCACTGTGCAGTTCATAGATTTATACAATGGTAACAGATTATTTTTATGAAATAGCACTGATTCACAAAATGCGGCCAATACACGTACATGCCTATATATGTATGTAAATATACATACTAACCTGTACACATATACTCACTCGGACGTAATACGTATGCTGGATAATTAAATCGCAAGATACAACCTGGAGTGGAGCCGGTTTATCTAATAATAAACTTGGTCATTGTACTATGAAGTACGAATACAGTAGTACGCACCATTCAGTAGATTCCACAATGATGGAAATTCCTACCTGTTCTGCAGTACGTGTATTTCTTCACTCTGGGTCTCCATGTTATAGCAGCATGCCGTCTGCGTAGAACCTGCATTAATAGTGAGATTCACAATCAGTATTATACATATGGGCAAGTACAGCTCTATGTTACGGTGAGCTGTATTGTAAAAGTGGAATTATGTACACCATTCTCCATATACTTGATCTGAAGTATAGGCCTAAAGAAATGTACATGAAACCATCTATGATGAATCACACAATTCATGGTCAAGCAGATGCAATCCATTCCTATAATTGCACAGCTGTCGTGATGCCGCTTTAGTTTACCACTCCCACAAGCTGTTGTCCTGACATGCATACATACCCCGTCAGCTTGCGCACTACAGCGCTAGCTAGTAGTCTATAATGTGTTCAACCAGATACTTATGCCAGTATGCCACTCAAATAATCCCGGTCTCCTTCATTAAAAATGTGGCTTGGGGCTGGGAATATAGGATCTAAAAAAAACATAACCACATATCGACTCACGCAAAGACGCGAGGAGAGCACACTGCCTCTGGCATGGGACAAGTACGGTGTAGAGATGAACTGGGGGTGTGGCTGCCGATGTTGAGCCACACACACTCTAAGCTTTTAGCACGTGGTGCGGTGTCAGATGGACCCCAGATCGAAGTTATTGACTTTCGAAGGCTGTACCTACTTTCGGCAGCGACTAGTACTATCTACACTCAGCTCTCGACCAGTGAGGATAGCTAGAGTACGAGGAGATGCAGATGAACCAGGACTAAGAGGTCTGAGTATATACACTGAAGGCAGTTTACCCACTAAATTTACTACCCAAGGTTTCATACAACTGGGGGAAACTGTACGGGTGAGTGGGTGGGGGTAGTGAATAAATTGTCAAATTATAGTTGCCTAGAGGAATATTTTTTAATCATCTGTGTCCAGTGATGTTGAAGAAATTATTCTAGGCTCAGGTCATTGTGGTGGTAGTCTTGCAGGCGAGACTCACTGAGCCTGAAGGTCGTTGCTTTAATGTCTTGTGCAAGCCGTAATTTGCAAAAAGCTACTCTAATCTGCAGTACCTGCTCCGGCGATCATTTTGTGCAATTTTTGCAAAGCTTGCAGTTTGTATACGTAATAGCATGGGTTGCTGTGCAATTTAGGATGAATTGCACAAGTAATGCAACCAGGAAGGAATCAATTGCACGAGGCAAAGCCGAGCGCTATTTACCTTCCTGGTTGCATTACGAGTGCAATTCGAAGTGAATAGTGCATTTGGAACAACATCTGAGTTGTAATAAATTTGGACAGGGTGTAACAGCAATCACACTTATTTCGGAATACTTGATCAGTAGGTTCCTTGTTCATATATGAAGCCATCGAGATGGCAGGTTATGGCCTAGTGTACACTCCACTTTTGTGAGCTCTGCCAGCTGTTTAAGTAATCTGCCAAGAGAACGGTTTTTCAACACAAACACTATAGTCATCTTTGCTTCCGAACACTTTAGGACCGTTGCTTTAATATGCTAGGGAGCCTGTTGGTACTACATGTAGCTGCTAGTCAAATATGTGTAGCTTATACTCTGCACTGATGAGCTGATGTTTTCAGTATATAAGCCCACCATTTACACATGTAGTAAAGCTACATATAAAGAGCTTGCTCCTGTGGTTTTATTTGATCTACAGCGCTTGAAGCAGGACTTCTAGACAAACTCACAAATGGTTCCAGGTTTGAAGTCAATGAAACAGATAAGGTTGCTGGTATATAATAATTTTTGTGTGTTTGATCTGCTGTTATTATGGTCTCATGAACTTGCTAGAAGTAGCAATTGTATTCCTTGTACCCAGCCCTCCCTGCATTTCTCACCTGCTATTTTTTTGATTGCAGGTGAAAAAGGCTTGGAGTACTGGGTGCGAGTTAATGTTTTCTGTTGCAATCAATTCAAATATCTACCTTATCTTGCTTATATATATGTTCATGAAGTCATTCTTACTGGGGTCACAAACATCTTCATACTGTAGGTAATAGTGTGTTCTACCATCCTGGATTACTAGTGGGAGGGAAATTGTAGTATGACTGCCGCTGTCAGCGATCGATTGGGTACCTCTTGGAGCCTCTGATGATGCTGGCTCCTTTTGCGAAATCTTCTGTTTGTGTCACACTTAGAGGTTAGGCTAACCAGTGGACCAGATGATCCATCAGTGAGTACATACATGCTGTACATGTTATACCTCCTCCTCAAACAGCTTGTAATTAAGTATAGTGTCGGGGTCCACACGAGGAACTGAGAGAAGCTATGAGTCCTCTGGTGTTACCAGAAAGTAACCTGAATCACACTTGAGAGCCTGCATGTATGGCCAGCCTCTCTGCCCGGAATATACATGTGCCAAGGGCCTCTCATCAGTGGCACACACTTGATTTCTATACCTACGTATACATGTATTTCACAGGTGGACTACTACCGGATGTGTGTCCTACCACTCTTGAAGAAAATCCTACCAGTTGGTGAAGTTGAGCTGAAGGTACTACTTACATGTACATTAGATATTTATGACTATAGTGCATGTCCTGTGAGCTGTTTGGAAGATTGTGTATTATTGAACTACTTATGAAGTAGGTGTATATGGTGGGCAAGCAGAGATGCAGGTAATGAATCACTACTTGGGCATGCATGGTGCAATATAGAGTTTTCATTGACATCATCCGCATGTAGAAACTGTTACCAGGGCGTCATTTTGGTGGGCAGTAAAAGTACATAGCCATACTCATAAACACCGGAAGTTACTCTCGTACTCGTAGTCTAGATGGCAGATCCACTCAATTTATCCCTCCTGAAACTTCCTCACAGCGATAGTGGAGATACTGAATGCGTAAGTTCCCAGCAGCTCTTGTTTCTGAGATCACTGTTTGACATGCCAATCTAGTCGTACTTTGAGCAAAAGTGGGCATAAACGGAACGTGACACGGATATACTTCTGGAGCATGTGTTCTGTGACGACACGTGAAAACTCTCTATTATGGCAGCAGTCGCAGCTGCATGCTCACTAAAAATGGATAATGATGTGAAAACCAAAATGTGAATAACTTTTCACTTTTAGTTTGAAGCCCGTTGGTCCAAAAGATCTCATCTTAGAATACATGTACATGTACGTGTATGTGTCATGCTACAAAGAAATTTAAGTACATGCCTATACTGAAAAAGAGCAGAATCCATAAGAAGCAGAAAGAATATAAGATTTTGAAGAACAGAGGTACGCATGTACATACGTATATACCAGTATCCAGTACTTATTTTTACGTAATTACACCCACAATGAAAAATTACCATGAGAATTTATTCTGGTGTAAGGGAAGCATGCTATTATTATTCTCCAATTAATGTTACATGCAAATATGTAGCAGCCTGTTCACGTACATATTTCATACTAGGAACAGTTGAGATGTATACATATCTGCTGACAGCCATCACTACTAGCTCACCTAGTGTTGCATTCAGAGTCAGTGGCTAAATCTGCATTCTTTACACTTATTAAAACAGTTGATTATGCTTCATATCAGTTCTTTCTTAGCTGTATTCTCTTTCTATATCCACACTTGAATACTCAGGGCAAAAAGTATCAAGAACACTGCGCAGATCAACAAGGACATGTCACAGAAAGCATTGCTGTCAGCCTATCAGCAAGAGATGACAAAGTTGAAGCAACAACCTGAACACAGGTTCATACTGTTAGTACGATATTACCCACCTCAACAGCTAGAACACGTGTACAAACATACTAGCTATTTGCGATAATTGAGATACAGCTTACATCTACATATTGCTTCTATAGGGAGAATACTTTGGGTCATGAAGAAATTGAGAGGCTTGTAAGAGAAAGGGAGGAAGCTCAAAAGGAAAAAAATGAGAAGGGTGGAATTGAGACAAGTCTGCCGTGCTGATTCTACTGCTGTTGAAACGATTCTCCCAATACCTCTCCTTCATAGGCAGCAGTTCTGGAGGCCCACCAACAGCTAATGAGTCAAGCTCAAGCTGAGAGAGATGCCTTGTATGGCAAGATAGCAGACCTGGAAAAAGTGGTATGTAAAAGCCATTTGTGAATGATGTATGTAGAGAAGTAACATACGTATGTGTGATATGTACATATGCATGTTTTTGCTAGATTACAGCTGATCATGTTAGATGTATACGTATACTACCAGCAACCAACTGCAGAGTTTTCACGAACCATTTACTAGCCTGGTAGACTAATTGAGTCAACTCTTACCCATGCAGTTTGGATACAGAATAATATAGCAATTGTCTTCTTAAAATTTCAGCTTCTTCATGGTGGCAGCTAGTAGAGACATTAGTGAGTCTGAAGTGTTCCAAAAAGCTGTCCAAATGGTGAGACTTGTAAATGATTATATTACATTTGAACTTATTTCCCTTTCCTTTGCTGCTACTAGGCAAAAGATCGGATTAGACATGAATCTGAATCTGAGTCACAGTTAGAGCGCAGTCTTGCTGAATTGGAAGCTGAAAAGAAAGGTTATCTTACATTGTACTGTTACCCAAATACCTTGCAAATCTGTACATACAGGGGATGATAGTATTTCGCAGGGCCTGAGATTGTTCTTGACATTAACATTATAAAGCTGTCCACTGCAAATCTTTGTAAAGGTTCAACCCCACCACTTGCTATGTACATACATAGCACATGAAAGATTGATATAATCATGAGTTGTCATTAATTGCACATGCACTAAACTAGTCTATCCCAAGAATTATATGATAAACACCTACAACAACTCCATTAATAACCAGTAGCACTTAAATTTATGTATCGTAGTATAATAGAGAATGTGGAGCAGATTACAATACAATCACACATCACTCTACATATTTCACTGTACATTCACAAAGGCTGCAAGATGAGTGTGGAGAGGTGGAGAAAGAGAGGGAGTACTTTACCAAGCTAAGGGAAGAATTGCGGCCTGGAGATGGACAGAAGGTGGAGTGCATGGTGCAGACTCACAATACTAAATCAACTGACTAAACTAGAGCTGGCATGGGCCAAAGAAATTGGGTACAATTTTTTTTTGCGGCCAGCATACCCAGGTGAAAAAAGACTTTTACCACAATAAATCTTATAGTAAAGGAAAAACATATGGAGGGATGGAAAAAGACCATTTCGACCAACTATTAAGTTAATAACAGCACAGTTCTTAGCTAATCATATGTACAGATGATAAATAAACGGTAACCTTTTGCTCATACTAAAATCACAAACCTTACAATTTGAGTCCAGCTCTTGGCTTTAACTCCGCAGATCCAAGCCCTTCTCAGGTAGCACAAGCCCTCAACAAGTACAGATAGAACTACCATGAACTATGGAAATTTTTGGTCAGCTTTGCCAGCAGCTGTGATATTGCTACCAGCTGTACTACTGTAAAGCTCCCGCTGCAGCACTCTGGTAACCAATCACAGCCTAACCAACATGGCTAGCACCAGCGCTGGAACGACTACAATGCCTAACATGGGAACACACCATTCATTGCATTCAAATGATAGAAAATACAATGATACCGGTATATATTGTCAAAGTATGATAGCATTATCTGTATACATGTACCGTCATAACTACTGTTGCATTGTATGTGTAGGCACATACTCAGACTGTATGTGCATACATATACGTACGTAATATACCCTCTACTTCAAGGATTCTGCAAAGTTAAACAGTGTAATAGTAAGTATCCTAATCAGCCAATTCACGACATTCAACATTGGGGTTTACAGGAACACCTACGTTCTTTTCTCTTAATTTCACTGTGCATATCAATACTGTGTTTCCGCAAATAGACGCTGCCCTTCATTAGTAGCCACCGCTATTTTGCCTTCATAAGGTAGCGATCCAGCTCTGAAGACTGTGTGATTGAATATGATCTGAACATCTAGCTGTTTTGGAAGTACGTACATGCTCTTCCAGTTCCTCTATATTCAAGTCTCCCTTCCATGTTTTTTTTTGTCTGAAACAGAGACTGCAGGGAGTGGACACTGCATCTGTGCCAAAATGTCTCATCTGTTGTTATGTTAACTACAATTGTACTTCAGAATGTAGGCATGTCTGTACTGTTGCTGGGTTTCTGTCTCACAGATCTTCATGTCCCTCTTCCTGCAGGCTATAGTTTACAAAGCTTTTGAGGCCGGAGGAGTGAGCCCCCTTAGCGCTTATTCACTGCACACCCATAATATTCATCTGGTCAGTGAGTTGTACGTATACCGGTATGTACATTCATGGTATTAACACTTGAGTAGCTGTGTTTAAACAGGAGTGCACTGGTTAGATGTATACATATTTATGTAATCATCATCATCATCAGGTAAGTACATTCCTGTTTACTTCTTTTTTCTCAATCTGGTAATTTTTTTGTCAGGGCAGCTATAGAATTAACCGCATCATTGTAGGGCATGTGTATAGTATGTGTATGCTCCATTTTGTAAGAAGATATGTGCAGACTCACAGTAATACATTTACAAACACCATTAAATACATACTGTAGTTAAATTGATAAGCTGAACAGTGAGTTAGTTTTAAAACGGCTACGTTTCAGTTCACTTAAAGTTGCTATCAATATCAATCTAATGGAGAGCTCATCTGCTTCACGTTCCCTAGCAGTGTTCGACCAGTCCTCGAGGACCCATACTTAGTAGATTAGATTGCAAACCATTCATTTACTTGTAGCACCTTGTATTATACACGTAGCTAACTATTCTCACTTGTCATGCTATTGTCACTCAACCTGACGATGCACAGTAGCCTTCCTCATATAGTATGCACGTACAATTTCTCACTCTGATGTTCACTCTCTTTTTTGCCTAGACCCTGTTCATCATTCTCCTTGGATCCAAGCCTTGTAGGCTCGCAGCGGAGCCTCTATGAAAATCACCGATGCTCTCTAGTGAGTGCCAGTGAATACTCAGGGTCAGTGTAGTATAGGGTACACAGGCTGCCCCTACATTGCTTTGGATGTGAATTGCAGTTAAAAACTGAACAGCGGAGTAGCAGTTTGTGATAAGATTGCATTTGGGAGTTCAAAAGTACCATTGAATGGTCTTCCTATGCCCTAACCAAAGAATGTTTTCCAGAAATGATAGATTGCAATCTTTCACTTTCCTACCCACAAATTTTGTAGTTGGGGCTTCTCCACAGTATTCTCCACAGCATCCCTGGAGTGTATAGCTTCATTACAAATTTCAGAGGATTTACTGGAGCATTTTGGGCTGTCTATTCTTCAACCATCACAGCTTCATGTTACTGCTATCTATGGTAGGTTACATGAAAATACAATGTATCATATGTACATTGATGTTTGCATGATGAAGGTTGCATTGAGAGAGGGTTATTTTATATGAAACATGCCACGCTCGAACGGTAAGCACTAAGTAGAGTAATGAAGTACACGTAACTCTCTCCCTGCTATGGGATACACATACATACGTATGCGCCCGTATAATATAGGGGAAAGTATGTACTGTATATATCTTGACATCTAATATATAAAATGCATCAACATTGTCATTGAAATGTTAAGCTTCTGTGTAGACATCAAGCACGCTGTGTATGCCAGGCAGTTTTGCGCGATGAACCTATATTATAATAGCCCCATACCTGCATGCTGGATTGCAGCTATGTAATTTACCTGAGTCTCTAACGTGCAGCAGGTCATCTACATCAAGTAGTTAATCCTTTTAAATTTGGTCCACCTGGAGCCAGATTTCGGAACAAGAACATGTGCCTGTATCAACCTCTTTAGAAAATACCGTAATAACACTCTTTTTATGTTAGATTTCAACCTCCATTTATTACAAAACCCCTGTACTACATTAATCAATGTTTGTAAGTCCTCAGCATTAGGAGTTAAACCTACAAAATCATCGGCAAACATTAGACCCCCAACCTGAACATCCTTCTTAATATTAAATCCAATCACAGCCTTCTCAACCTCATCTAACAACTGATTAATAGAGTTAAATAAGATAGGTGACATACTACAAATCTGTGCCACCCCCTGACCTATATCAGATATTTCTCTCTTCAGTAAAACAGCACTCTGTGTGATCATGTAAACTCTGTCAAGTACTTCTGAACATTTAAAAAAAAAGCTTAAGTGTTCCTCATTCTATCTGGTATGATTTCATTGAGAGCAAAGATGCCATCAACATGACTCATTTTCTCTCTAAATCTTCATAAAGAGCTCTTTCTTTTTCTAATGTGATTACTATGCGATTGTTTAGAACAATTTTCCTCCCACATTCAATAATGTAATGCCTCTGTAATTACCCGGGCCCTCAGTATCACCTTTCTTATACAAGCTAAAAATTAACACTTGTCCTCTTTGTTTTGGAACAGTCTCCACTGTACAAACTACTTCAGATTAGACTTTCAACAGACTAATGACAAGCCGATCATTACCTCCTGCATTATTATTCTTTAAGGTTTTAGTTAAATTTCTGCAAAACTAATTCCACTGTCCAAAACCTTAACCTTCCGTAATCGAGACATATATTATTCTGTCACTTTCTGCCCTACATACTCTTTCCAGCTACCATCAAACTGAACATCTGCAGATGCTGTAGACAGTCTTTAATAATGCTCACATAATACTCCCTTGGTACTGGTTACACATGAACCCTCAAATAAGCAATATACCCTTTATACCCTTTGAAGATTCTGCCAACAAATGCCCAAGAACTCTTTCCTGTTTTCATGAAAATCTTTATTAGCCTTTTCAATCACTTCATTTCAACTATCTATACCAATTCCTTGATTTCCGAACATAGTTTGTAACACTCTCCCCATTTATCTTCCCTGCTAATACTAATCTCCTTGTAAACCAGTCTCCTTATCATAATCTTCTCCTTAATCTCACCGTTCCACCACCTCACCGCTTTGCCACACATTATCGCCTTTTCTCCGATTTCCCTACCATCACAGATAAGCAGTAATTAATGCAACTGTTAGCTATGTCCTGTCTCTGGCACATTTTTATGTAATGCATACCTAACTTTTAAATTGTATATTTGTGGGGGGGGGGGGGGAATCAAAAGTAGATAACTAGTCTTTGTCGTCTTGAAGACACGAGACTGTCATTATTTTCAGTATAAGTCCATAAAGATCAGTGTTTCCTTTGAAAATACTGCTGCACAGCTTTGGAGGAAAGTTAAAAATACATATAAAATTGGTTTTGTACATTTCATTGATTGGATAAAGTAATAGTACATCTGTGTAGTTTGAGCAGTGGTTGAAAGTTTTGTTCCCTTGGTTCAATAGTTGTTGGGTTCATGGTTCGAAAATCAGGCTCTATCTGCACAAATTCTATTGCTGGTTAGGCCACACGTTTCTGAAGATATTTCAAAGAGGAGTAAAGGCATGAATGGCTGCAATCATGTACAGATAGAGAGCAGGACCAATAAGGATTTACTGCTTATGTACCTCATTGTGTTAAGCAAGCATAAAAGTCTCTGGAATGAACAGTGACTATGGTGACAGCTAGTGCATTAGGTCTCTGCGATATGTGGCATGCATATAGAGCTTGTAATAGAGTCTTGAGCTGATCCGATTCACTTGGTAGAGACAATGATGGCCAAGTGTTCATGTTATTCTTCGTAACATCACCGGCTTCATACACTGTTTTACCACCCAGGGTAGGAAGCCAGAAGGCAAAGTTACGTCAGAAAAGTACCAGGCTGTACAAGAAGAGAGTAAGTCACAGTGTTACTGCATGAGCCTGTCAGTGCTTTCAAAAACAATAATCATCGATCCTGCTAATACTGCATAAGTTGTTTTATACATACTGAGCTCTGGCATTCAGATTCTACAAATAGGCTATGCATGCGTATTAGAGTGTACTAGTCAGATTTGTACCGAGGCGTTATTGGCTCTATTATATTGTTTCTGTAACTGCATCTACAAGGGTGATTACAATGTCATGTTGACTATTGTATAATGTTTATACTGCCGTGCAGGTAGTGAGTTCACACACATCACAAGCAGTGGCTGGAGCTCAACAGTATCCGAGCACCCAAATGAAAATTTACAAGCTCTACCGGAGAGTGCATCAGTGGTGATTTCAAATGCAGATACCTTGGACAACAGTATAAAGATTGATTTAGAAGCAGGAAGTCAAGATTCAAGTGGACGAGACTTTCTCTTCGTGACTATTTACATGTGATGAAGCTGTCGTCACACGTTGAACTGTTCTTTTTTTATTTCATGTGAGTATGCCACATTTGTGCTGCATATACTTGCATGACATTGTAGAAGTCTTATTTCAGATTTTGTACAATGTTTATCCTGCATGCTATTGCTGATAATTATTGTATTATTATTTTATTACTCCTTTTGGGGCGAGCGTGAATTACTATTTTTTTTGTATCACTCCTTTTATGGCGAGTTTTTATTTATTTTTTTATACTATATACTCTTTTTGGGACGAGCGTGATTATTTCTTTTGTATTACTACATGTAGTAATTTCCCTCTTGAAACGAGCGCGAGCGAGCCCCCCCCCCCCCCCCCCCCCGTCCGTGCGCGTGGACTATTCCGTAAAAGCGTTAGCATGCCTATTTCAAATACTGTTGTCACGCGTTTCAACTGCTTTACTCTTTTAATCCTCTGTAACATGAGTGTGCACTCTGGAGAGAGAGAATGAGTGACTTGGGTAGACAGCGCTGCAAAGGTGGAGTGCGGCCGAAACCCCTGTGGAGAAGACAGAAGGCTACAGAACGAGCGAGCACGGCGAAGGCGGAGACTGTTGGGTGAGTCAGCTGAACGCGGCTAAGGAGGCCAACGATCGAACGAACGCTTACATGTACGCAGGCGAAAACGCAGGGCAGCAGCGCAAGGGCAGAGGATGATGACTGAGTCCCGCGATGCCATGAACATTGGTAGCTGAAGGAGAAAGTGGCATGTCTCCTGTGCAGAGTAGTCCCTCTCTGCAGTGGTGTTAAACGTTTATCATGCTGGAGCTATCAGAAGTAATCTGCAATGTGACACTGTGCCTATTGTATATACATAATGAACTAACCTGGATTCAAACATGAGATCATAGAAGAAATTGTGTGTTCGTGATACGCCAGACCGTATTAGCCAATCTTAACTTGTCGACATTGCACATGCAAGATGAAGACGTCACTGAAACTTCCCTCCTATCTGCCCCTCCGTTTACTTTGACGTACAGCCTCACTGGCATTCACAGGCATTAAGTACAAACCACACTTCTCAACTATATCCCTCCATATAACAATGATGATCATATCAAAGTCAGTTATGCATGATGAACTCGCTTATACGCTCGCCCCACAGTGCTCTGCATCATAGATAATAGAGATAGATAATAGATGATAATACTCTATTATCTATGTCTGCATTCACCTAGTAGATAATATCTATGCGCCCACACAGTTCTGAATACTGTGCGTATGCGTACAGGTACAGGTCTAGACAGCCCCACCCCCATTCATTCACAATGAATGCGTTTGTGCGCCGTCATGGACAAAGCCTCGCTGAAGCGTCGGGAATCTTCGTCAGGGAGGGGTGGAGAGAATTTCAAACTTGCTGGCCACTCATACAACGGGAGAATAAAGCTATCTCAGGCCATGTAAGATTGTACTCGCTAATATGTACCCGTTCTGTACTGTAATTTGGTCAGCCAGGGTACGTAGCTAGCCCCCGTACAGTCTGGCTCGCGAGATTAGCTCCCGTGTCGGTACAGAGGTTTGCAAAAGCTTGCAAGTGACTGTGCAGAGTAGAAACCAGAAAGCTTGCCCTGCTCAGTAATGAGCCTTTCACCTGTAGCGTTAGAGTAAGCTTAGGCCTTGTATTTTTTCGAGTGCAAACCTCTGTAGACCTACAAAATAAAGTAGCTAGTCTTTGACACATTTTTTGCTGTTAGACGTTAAGTGATAGCCATTGACATTGAAAGTCTTTGACATAAAGTCTTGCACTGTAAATTAGATTCCCTGACCATAGTAGAGTAGAATAGTAGTATACAAATAGTACAAAATGTGCAATATTATGTGTTAATTGAGTTTCCAATCCCTGTCCTTCTACTCTACTGTCTATGCCCTGATAATGTTTGGTGGGGGTCTCTATCACAACTGCTATAACATAGTGTAACAGTTATTGCCTTGTACAACTAACTGTGGTTGCTAAGTATGCATATGTATCTATAGCATCATGTAAACCTATTTCTTCCATGTAATAAAGAGCACAATTAAGGCAGCAACCATTACCAAACAGTCAAGGAAAAGGCCTTCACAGATCGGAATCGATGATTTTGGAGGTGCCAAAAACATCGAGTGTTATGAAAGAAAGGTGAGCTTAGCACTCCACTGTTTCTTACAGTGTTTAAGTGCTTGAAGGGCATCGCACTTTGCACATCTACCCAGCCGTTCAGTTGTGGGGGTGATTTGAAACTTGCAGACAAGGCAAGCTAAAAACGTGTCTAGTGACAGAACAGCTGCAACCTCGACACCAGTTAGCGGCCACCAATTTATGCGAGCCACGGTCACAGGATGTGTATGCTGCTGTTGTGAATGATGATGACAAGTCGTTGAAGGCAGTTCAGAAGCTACTGATAAACACGACTGCAGAGAGGGACTACTCTGCACAGGAGACATGCCATCTTCTCCTCAATGTTCAAGGCATCGCGGGACTTCATCATTCTCTGCCCTTGCGCTGCTGCCCTGCGTTCTCGCCTGCGTACATGTAAGCGTTCGTTCAATCGTTAGCCTCCCTAGCCGCGTTCAGCCGACTCACCAACAGTCTCCGCCTTCGCCGTGCTCGCTCGTTCTGTAGCCTTCTGTCCTTCTCCACAGGGGTTTCGGCCGCACTCCTTTGTAGCGCTGTCTGCACAAGTCACTCATTCTCTCTCCAGAGTGCACGCTCATGTTGCAGAGGATTATAAGAGTAAAGCAGTGGAAACACGTGACAACAGTATTTGAAATAGGCATGCTAACGTTTTTACGGAATAGTCCACGCGCACGGACGGGGGGTGGGGGCTCGCTCGCGCTCGTTTCAAAAGGGAAATTACTACATGTAGTAATACAAAAGAAATAATCACGCACTCCTTTCTCTGTAGCGCTGTCTGCGCCGTTCCACTGTCCGCTGTCTACACAAGTCACTCATTCTCTCTCTCCAGAGTGCACGCTCATGTTGCAGAAGATTATAAGAATAAAGCAGTTGAAACGCGTGACAACAGTATTTAAAATAGGCATGCTAACGTTTTTACGGAATAGTCCATGCGCACGGACGCGCACGCACGCACAGGTCTACACTAAGGGGGTGTCGCTCACGCTCGCCCCAAAAGGAGTAATAATAATAATAATAATAATAATAATAATAATAATAATAATAATAATAATAATAATAATAATAATAATAATAATAATAATAATAATAATAATAATAATAATAATAATAATAATAATAATAATAATAATAATAATAATGATAATAATAACATTAATAATAATCAGCGATAGCAGGATAAACTTTGTACAAAATCTAAAGTATGATTTCTACAATGTCATGCAAGTATATGTGGCACAAATGCGGCATGCTCACATAAAATAATAGTAAAGAACACAACCGTTCAACATGTGACGACAGCTTCATCACATGTAAATAGTCACAAAGAGAAAGTCTCTTCCACTTGAATCTTGACTTCCTGCTTCTAAATCAATCTCTATGCTATTGTCCACGATATCTGCATTTGAAATCACCACTGATGCACTCTCTGGTAGAGCTTGTAAATTTTTATTTGGGTGCTCGGATACTGTCGAGCTCCAGCCACTGCTTGTGATGTGTGTGAGCTCGCTACCTGCACGGCAGTATAAACATTATACTATTATAGTCAACATGACATTGTAATCACCTTTGTAGATGCAGTTACAAAAACAATATAATAGAACCGTAACGCCTCAGTGCCAATCTGACTACTACACTCCAATACGTATGCATAGCCTATTTATAGAATCTGAATTCCATTAAAGTATTAGCAGGATGATTATTGCTTTTGAAAGCACTGACAGGCTCATGCAGTAACACTGTGACTTACTCTCTTGAAGGTAATAAATAGTGGAAAGAAAAAATCTACATAGGTTTTTGGTAATAGTAATATCAGTACAGTTGCAAGATGGATAATTATGTTAGTTCCAGTACTTCACCCTCCTTTAGAATAGGGTAGTAAAGTGTGGGCTTGTAGTACATGGCAGACAGCTTCCTTGGAATTTATTCAGCTAGGAGCAGCTAAAAATATACTTGGCTGCTCTTCTAAAACGTGTAATGAAGCAGTATGGGGTTAGAATCTTTTGAAAGGCAGGAGGCATAGGTGCAGACTTAAGTGGTGCTATAAAGTCAGTAATTTGCATGATAAGAAATATCCTAGCTTACTAGACAGTGAGTGGTAAGAGAAATCGTGCACACCTTCTCCTTAATCTCCCTTCCGACACTTCCACTGGTCCTGATGGTATTTCCGCTCGAATGCTTAAACTTTCTGCTTCCTCCATTGCTGCCCCTCTTACTCTCATCTTTAACCAATCCATTTCTTCTGGTATCTTTCCTTCTGACTGGAAAAACTCTAACATTGTCCCTATTCCCAAGTCTAAATCCCCTTCTTCTTCTCCCTCTGACTATCGTCCTATTTCTCTTCTTCCAATAATCAGCAAAGTCCTCGAACGCCATGTTTTTAATTATCTTCATAATTTCTGTACTGTAAATCAAATTCTTAGTGATTTTCAATTTGGTTTCCGCCCTGGTCGCTCTACAGAATCCGCTCTTCTTTCGGCTACTCATTTCTGGCTATCTTCTCTCGATTCCCACAATTCTATCTGTGCAGTGTTCTTTGACTTGCGTAAAGCTTTTGATTCTGTCCCTCATCTACCTCTTATGAATACTCTTTCTTCAATTGGCCTCTGTTCTCACCTTACCTCCTGGATACAAAGCTATTTATGTAATCGTTGTCAACAAGTTGTTCTTAATGGCTCTTCTTCACACAAATCGCATGCTTTTTCTGGCGTACCCCAAGGTTCTATATTAGGTCCTCTCCTTTTTATCTTATACATCAATAGTTTATCTGACATCCCACTTTCTCCTTCCTCTAATCTCATTCTGTATGCTGACGACATTCTTTATTCCCGTATCTGCAATTCTCCTTCTGACATTTCTCTTATCCAGTCTGATGTTAATTGTATCTCTACTTGGATTTCTTCTCACCATCTTACTATAAATTCTTCCAAAACTAAATACATGTTTCTTTCATTTAAGCCCTCATCTTTTTTTTCCACCTTCCCATCCCTATATCTCAACGGTTCTCCGCTTGAGCTAGTTTCTTCTTTCAAATACTTAGGTGTTCTAATCTCTTCCAACCTTTCTTGGTCTCCTCATATTCTCTCTATATGTCGTAAATCTAGGCAACTTATAGGTATTCTTTATCGCCTCTTCTACCGTCACTCCAGCCCCTCATCTCTTTTTAAACTTTATTCTACTCTTGTTCGCCCTCACCTTGAATACTGCTCTTCTGTCTGGGACCCCTCCTCTTCTGCTTCTATTTCCAGAATCGAAAATATTCAGCACTTTGCTCTAAAGCTTTGTTCTAAAAACTGGTCTTCTAACTATCCCTCCCTTCTGCAACTTTTTAACTGTCCTTTACTTTCTTCTCGCCGTACAAACTCTAAACTTATTTCTCTTTTCAAAATCCTCCACGGCCACATGTTTTTCCCATCTAACTCCTTCCAGCCCCTTTATCGTTCTTCCAGGCTCACTCGCTCTTTTCACTCTCGTAATCTTTCTGTCCCTCATTCACGCACTTCCGCCTATCTCTCCTCATTTGTGCCTACCTCCTGCCGTCTGTGGAACGCCCTCCCATCTTCCCTTAAAGACTGTGACTCTTTAGGTTCTTTTAAGTCTAATCTGTATTTAATTTCATTCTAGATTTATTATATTACTTGTGTCTTATATTATATATATTATTTATTTGCCCTTTGTATTAGCAATTGCTATTGGGCATTTTATTGACCTATAAAAAAAAAAAAGAAAAAAAAAAAAAGAAAAAAAAAAGGAAGACCTGGAAGAGAGTAGGTAGTAAATTGTTTCTGCAGTCAATGAATCAAGAGAGTCAGGATATATTCGCTGAAGAGTACAAACTATTGACCGTATCTAAGCTCCCCCCTAAAAATCGTCTAATTCTCTCACAAAAATATTTCTAATGGTAGACACTCCCAGAGCACATGTACTACACTCCCACATTGCACCCCACATAACTTACACTGCCTCATCACCTAACTCTTTATTCAGACCATAAGTACCTGAACCTAAATTAAACATCAATCATGTTCCTGGATCCCCAACCCCTGCAAGTAATTCTATTTTTTTTTAAAAGACTTGTACAGCCTCAGCTTATCAGTATTTATATCTTAACACTTCATCTACTCTCTCTAGGAACAAATTTACATTTGAGAGAACAGGCTTTGTTTTAGGGTGTGAGAACTGCGACAGGTATGATTTTAGGGGTGTATTAAGAGTAGTTATTGATCAGGGATACTAGGAAGAATAAATTATGTTGTGATCAAAATAATGAAACATCTGTTTGTTCTTGCTGTTGTCCTCGGACTGCAGATCTTACAACTGTGTATGTGTGTGCGTGGTCAATGGCATACGCGCTACAACAGCGACACAAGTAAATTACAACCTATCTGCATTGTATCAGCTGCAGTTGACGTGCCATTCTTGTGATATGTACAAACCTGTGAAACAGTGTATCCCTTGCGGAAAGTACTGAAAGAAACAGAGCTACTCTTTCGAGTAGACCTAAAGGTAGAGCTGGCTTTACAGCTCGGGTACTGTGCCATACCTGAGAGAAGAGAGAGCAGGAATATTAAGCATGGACAAACCTGTCAGATCTGACAATAAAGGAGCAGGCACACATAAAAGGTACCCCTCTTGTTGTCTAGATGTTTTCACTCAAGAGCTCTACCATAATTTTGTTCATGGCTAGGAATGATGATGACTCCTTGTATTTACTATGTAAGGTACATGTAGGTGGTACCACATCATTGAACACATTACTTACAACTGCTTGCTAAACCTTAGTCATCAATGTTTATAGGGGTGAGGATGTTACGAAACTAGATTGCACCATTGCATATCTTCAGTTTGAACACATACAAAACCCACCTTTTCACTTAGAACATGAAACAGGAAAATGCAAAATGTTGTCATTCGAAGTTCATGAGGAAGCCTTAGAAATTATAAAACCTTCTGTGACTTCTTGAAGGCAGAGGTTAAGTGAATCTATTGGCAAAGTAAAGATTAACAGCTACGTAGCTTGGCCTAAGCTGAGTTGTGTGTATTGTATGGGAAAGGTGTCCGGCTGTTTTTTTAGGCATGAAATGTCAGACTTGTTTTTCTAAATAATAGGAATAGGGTAGCCATAAAGTACAGAGTAAAAATTTAACCATGGATAATATAGACACGTAAACGTGTCTATGATTTAACTCCCAAGTTTAGAGAAATAGTGACTCTAAAGTATTTTTGATCTCACTTAACCTGTGAAGCTTATGTGTCGTGTGACATAGTTAATCGCAAGCGGCATGAAACTGCCACCACGAACTGTCTGACAACGACAATATGGCCATGCATTCACAGATTTGTAGCGACCCAGTTCATTAAAGCCTATGAGCAAGTTCAGTATACACGCTATCTACGTACATGCAGCACCAAATTTTGCAGGTCTATGAATTACTTAGTTCAATACCACAGATGTTTTGAGAGCACAATTAAAGATTGTGCCATAATTTTAATTTACATGTGTAATACTATTTACGTAAACATATCAATATTATACTCTTGTTCAATTAATATTGTGCGTGAATTTAACAGGGTGTGTCCAATCAGCCATTAATTGACTGGTCTCCCTGGAAGTTCTGCATGGAATTCAACAATACCCAATAAAATACTATGGCACTGATTCTGTGGTCCCTACTAATAAGGAGTTCATAATTTTACGGTAATACCACACTCACCTCCATACTCTCCAAGTTCCTGTGTCCTTCCGCTCTTTTGATCTTTCAGTGATGGGGATGCAGCTAGCCTAGAGTTCTGAGATGTAGTCTCGCGGGCCAGACTTTGCGAGACTACTTGAGATGGGGCAGTGTCCGTTTAATACAGCCATGCATAGCTGCGGGGCCCCGAGATCTAGATCGGGGTCTAGAAATCAAGTGCCAGGTGCGGATCCGCGGTTCGGAAATTGCTAGCGAAGCCATGCTGCTGCGAGAGTACAACTCCAACCTCAACGCGAGATATCACCATGCTTTGTTCTGACACCGTGCCCTGGGGGGCTAGTCGTATTGCATGCTGGCAGCTAAAAGGAAGCCTTGTCTTCGATGCGCTGAAAACGGAGCAAGGTATGAGCATGCTCTATAATTTATCTATTAGTACACTACGCAATAAGATAAGAATGCAAAATAGGTTACGCACAGCCATTGCCTATTCGCTGTACTTGTACAGGTATCTTGCAACATGCACTTGCAAGGCCTCTAGACCACACGTGTTCAGGTATTGGGCTATTCCATTTTATACCCGTACACCCCCTATGGATGACAAAATTTCACAAAGTGGTTTTGTCCAGGGTACCAACGAGACATTTGTCCGGGGGTTCTTTTTAAATATTGGGATGTGTCCAGGGGTCAAAATCGCCACGTCCAGGGGGTGCTATACAGAAAAAAGTGTGTCTAGGGGGTTCAGCGAATAGTAACACCATTTCATTCTTCTTGTCCAAGGGTTCACTGTGAAATCCAAGTTGTCCAGGGGTAAGAAATTATTATGTCCAGGGGTAACATCAAAAACCATACGCGTCCAGAGGTCAAAATCTCAGTATCGGGGGCAAAATTATAGAAAAATCTTGTCCAGGGGACAAAAGGCGAAAGTTGTCATCCATAGGTGGTGTACAGTTATAAAATGGAATAGCCCATTCAGCAAACAGCATAATGAATGTGATTAAGCTTATCAGTAGCCACTTCAGTTTGTATGACTGAGCTGGCTCTTAAAAAAACTTGCGTGGAGGTGTCTAAGTGATTTAGAAACCTTGCTTTGTCCGACCAGATTGTAGGATGTGCAGATACTGATTGAAATGGTAACTTATTTCAGACAAAGTTTACTTCAGTGGTGCATGTAAGTCATAGACAGTGAGTAGGACTGCATTTTTATCATAGACATAGCATTAATGCGTAGTTACTTTGATCTTAGGATGACATTCTCTGACCTAAATTTATTCCTACACGTACTAAAAAAATGCATACCATTCACTTCAGCAGTATTACAATGTGAGCATTTACATACACATGCACATACGTGCCTGACAACAATAATAATGCGCAAAAGTACTACGTGTTCAGCTGCTTGCTATAAATAGGTACTCACCAAACGGAGGCCAGCCATGTGGTAATGAGAGTTGGAGTTATTGCTTTCAGGGTTAGCACATTCAGGACACAGTGCCACCTATACAGGTATGCAAGTACATAAATGAAACTAACATCACCTTTTATGAACTACTTTTGTTGTTCCTCTGGGTGGCTACACACACTGCTCCTTACCTTTACTACGCTGATAGGTTTCCTTGCAATGTAGTAAACAGAGTAGCTGAAGAACGTCAGAAGGTAGACCAAAACTTTACGGCTGAACGTGCATGAGGAAGAAGTGAAAGCCAATTGAAATACACTTGGGTAGAATGTATATTATGCAACAGCCTAATTTGTATCATGGTACGTATGTATGTGGCAGAGTTACCAGTACAAGAATGAGACACTGCAATTCTCCCAACCAAACTGAACAAGAGAGTGAAGTTTAGTTGGGGGTCACAAAGCCCTTCCTGTTGAGGAGAAGTTCATTCCTAGTGCACACTAAACCTTCCCTAAACTCGAAGGAAATACTGTAGCTATTCCTATATATTTGTAGGGGGGCAAAAGCTAAATTAAACCTTTCCTTAATGTTGAGAAAGGGAAGGTTAGTGGCCCCCTCACTAAACTTTCTCTTCTAAACAAGATCGCGGACATTATAGTGTATGTGTGTGGGAGGGGGGGGGGGGGGGGGGGGGGGGGGGGGGGGGGGGGTACTTCTTCCTAACAAAAGGCTGGTGCTGACTATACCTCCCCTGCAAGAAGGATGTAGAGTGGGCACTAAACTTCAAATGGCTAGACTGTAATTACCCTGTGCCACGTACACGCGAGCAGGGTTAAGCAATTGGTTTTGCCTCTCTGTCATCCATTCGTCATCAAGGGGATTTACTATGAAAATCGTCTAATATTAGCACAGCTCTCCATTATCAGTGTTGTCCACCATTTTAATATGGCAATGGGACACACCTACAGCTTGCTGGGCTGGGATATCCACATCCAGATTCACAAATACATTATTGTACAATTACAACGTTCAGAGAACAGGTTTCACAAAGATTAAGCCTGCAGATTCAACTTTACAACAGAGGGTCTCTCTAAGGCAATACAGCTTGTGATGAACGTAGCTGTAACTTGCCAAGCTCTGTGTCTGCACTGCTACGAACAGTTCAAAGGGCAGGTGCATTTAGCCTATGCGTGCAACTTAGCTGTTTACTTAGAACTATCACTCTGTATCTACATGTAGCTGCAGGTATGCTCCATAGTTGGTGAAAGAATCCTTTCAATTACAGAATGCTAAAAGCTGTAGTATAGTGCCAGACACTTTGTGGACAAATGCAAACACTAACGCAAAGTTTTCTGTTTAATTCACAGCTATGCCTGTGTCTCAGTATTAACGTAAAGCAGCATGGGTTTGTCTTTGAAGACCTCTAGTTTGCATCTAGCCTCATTCTCAGATTGCAATCGAGGCTAAGACAGGAAGTGCATACCTTTGAATGGGTAATGTATGCACATATGCACATGCACATTAGCTTGTATCGCGATACTAATGCAATCAATGCAGCTAGCTTTAAACCCAACAGTTGGTCTCTAGGCCCTACCCTAACCCTAACTAGCCTATCCTAACTTCCAACCGAGCCAACCCACCCAAACCTAGTCAAGATCGTGCTACCCTAAACCCTAGCCTGAAACTTAAAGCCCCTAACAGACTTTCTGCCCAATCGATACCGTAGCTAGGTAGAAGGTACTATAACTGCTTATGCTGTAAGCGCTCCTTGCAGGCCGGAACGAGACTATCCCTTGGCCGTCGTCACAGTTCATTAACACGGTAAGCATACCTCTTCCCAGGAAAGCAACTGCACAGTCTGGCCCTCTCAAGAAACCAGATGCCTAGTGGGACTTTCTGCCTGATGATCGTTCGCCCTGTGGCTTCAGGTTGCTTGCTCACACGCCTAGCCTCACAACTCTGTACCTGCTCAGCCATATTCTCTCGTGGGTAGGTGCTGGGTGGGGCTATAAACGTGGGCAGAATAGATCTACTCAACTAGCCCCACCCATCATGCCCATTGTGACAGTTTATCGCAACGCCAGCCTAGTAGGCTATCTAGGATATTATCTCCGAAAAACTGCCTACTATTCTATTCCCTCTTTCCAATTTTTTACCCATTATTGTTTCCCACTTTCTTGTCAGAAACGTTCACGACGAGCAGAAACGCCCCCGGAATTCAAGCACAATGATTGAACATTCAAATTTCAAAGGCATTGAAAATATAGTGTATGTGTTTGGTCATGATCAGAAACGCTTACACAGAGCAGAAACGTTCCCTAAACTCAAACAATTATTAGCATAATTATAATACTATTGAAAATGTTAACAAAGAACAGACTAGTGGAACAACACGCTCAGCTTCGGCAGAAAATGGCTGAATCAATCAAATGAATGAAGTTATTATAGCTACAGCTGTTCTCCTTTGACATCACATTCTATAGCTTGACTTTGTTTACTGGGTGGTAGTTTTATTATAGGTCGCTATACGCGCGCTTAAAGTGCTAGATTGCGTATGGGGCGGTATTTGTCTATTGGTGGATCGTTAAAATCAAGGGGGCGCTATTAATCAGCGCCTACGGTATCCTTCCAATTGTTCCAGAATTAATTTTTGGTATTTTGGCTTCCAAATTACTCCAGAAATAATTTCCTCAGGCCTAAGGCTATCACAATGAAAAGGTCATGGGCTCAATTCCGTTTAGAAACTTCATTTCCCCCCCTCCGAGACCGTAAAGGGTGCGAACGTACATAAATAGCTGCTAAGCAGTAGTGCAGTGTCCTGTCTTGAAACAGTGGTCACGGGTGTAAGCTGATAACTATGCTTCAGTACTTGTATGTAACTCCTTGTTTACAAGTTCATGATAGCTACCATGTAGACTGTAAACTCTGAGTAACCTTACAAAGAGTGTTGACACCCTCATTAGTGATCTGGCAACTACAAAGTACAAACTCACGTCTGCAATTTAGGCTTGTTGCCAATAGTATTAAACGCCTTTGCGAATTTTGTTAAGGTAATTGCCGAGCGCCTTAGCGCGAGGCAACTAATCCTGCATCGTATCTCAGCAAGCGTTTGTACATATATATAATATTATATACATATTTGTACCGTAATGCGCCTCTACATGAAAGGCACCGCCCAGGATATATCACCCATACACCCTAGCCATTTGAACTGTCAATATACCCTAGGGTATATAGTTGCCAGACAACTAATGCTTCTCCATTAGCGCTTGTCATAACTAACAGCGTTTGTAATTGTATTATGGTACAAGTCACCTGTACCATGGGTTTCTAGGGTGTATGGGTTTGTACTCTTCGTGCAGTTATATGTATTCCCGAGGGCCATAAGGGGGGTCCTTACATTTCAATGGTGGTCCGAAAATTTCAGTGCATTTCTGAAATATTAGTTCCAGGGGGTCCACATATTTCGAAATATTTGGACCGGGGGAAACAATTTTGGGGGGGTCCAAATTTATCATGACACTCCCTGCAAATTGAATCCGTGTAGCTAGTAAAATTAAATGTACATTCATGAGAGTCTAGCACTTAGCTAGTAAGTGTGCGCACCTCTGGTCTTGTGACTCGGTAACTGCCCTCAGAGTACAAATCCCATACACCCTAGAAACCCATCGTACAACTATTACATGTATGTTGTATGTGTCACGCTTAGGAATGCAATTATACTGCGTACTGTGCGGAAGTTCCATCTATGCCAATGGATGACGACGGCGAGACGAGCGGGGAGAGGGCTAAGCGTCTTGCTACTCTACGAAAAAAAAAAAAATGAGAGGCAGACAAAGCCGCAGCTAAAAGACTGAAGAGGGCCGAGTCACAAGACCAGAGGTGCGCACACTTACTAGCTAAGTGCTAGACTCTCATGAATGTACATTTAATTTTACTAGCTACACGGATTCAATTTGCAGGGAGTGTCATGATAAATTTGGACCCCCCCAAAATTGTTTCCCCCGGTCCAAATATTTCGAAACATGTGGACCCCCCGGAACTAATATTTCAGAAATGCACTGAAATTTTCGGACCACCATTGAAATGTAAGGACCCCCCTTCAAATTGCACAATTTCCTGAATATAAACTCAATACATGATTTGGACCCACCCCACACACACACACAAGTTGGATTAACAATGACAAAAAGAAAATGATACGTTATACTACGTTATACATGTACACAGTACGCTTTCTGTCCTTGCTCAAGGGGTGCAGCCGTTCTTCAGAACGTACTCGATAGCGACTTCCAATATAGTGTCTTCTTTATCAACTGCATAGAGGGGGTGCAATGCTACACAACTCACTTATAAACTAATACAGAACAGGTTACTCAGCCTCAAACAATTTACTCCAAATGGTCATTGTGTGGCGCCTCTCTTGAATGCTTCTTGACTTCTTGAGATTCACACTTTCACTACAGGGCTTGAAATCCATAATTACTGGATGAGATGTAGGACCTAAAGGGAAACATGAATGAATGGACTGTAGCTACTTTGGATGAGCCTTAGCAAACCCTACATACATGTAGTGAAAGCAGAAAATGTAAAGCCACTGCATGCCGGATGGACACACCCATTGCCTACATATGCCTATTGATGCTACATCCATTAATTTATAATTACTGGATGAGATGTAGGACCTAAAGGGAAGCATGAATGAATGAACTGCAGCTAGTCTCAGACTGTGCAAACCCCTCATATGTAGCTAGTTCAAGCAGAAAGCGTGAAGCCATGAAAGTAGATGTAGTTACGCAACAATTATTGCAAACTCGAGCTTAAACATGAACCGCTGCATGGAAACATGGCTAAAAAATCCATATGACAAAGTATACTATCAAATAAGTGTATACTGGAGAAAAAATGCACATAATTATTGAAACACAACGTATCTGCAAAAACAGCCTTTACTTATTGTGCTCTATTGTTGAACCCAAATAAGAGTCCTATATTCTCCACTTCACCCTTGTTTCTATAGTAACAGGTGGGTAATAAATCCCATATACTGACAGGACAAGAAGTTATACTCCAGCCCTCAGGGCAGGAAGTTGTCCTTATGAAACAAGCGAAATCTCAAATAGAGAATAATGGGTGGCTCCACATAGTCTGGATCTGAATTATGTTAACAAGGATGCCCATTGTTTCGCACCTGTATAATACTTCCACTTAAAGAATATAACAGATAAACCGAGGTAGCCAGCTGGGATTTATGGCCATAAACAGCCCTCGCCCTCGGGCTTTGCCCTCGGGTTCGGGCAGTTTATGGACCATAAATCCCTGTGGTTTACCTAGTATGTAACAATACAGTGAACATGTACTTTGGCATGCATACGCAAGTAACTGACAATAAAAGATTTCATTAAAGCGACTTACGGATCAGAAAACTCCCAAAAAGCACATCTGTAGTCACTTCCATTTTCTACCTATATACATGTACGTACGTATGTGCGTACATAAAAAATCATTAGGATGAAAATACAGCTTTACAGTCTATACCATATATTCATGCACCAAGTGACCTGCTTTAGTAAAGTGGGAACAGCTACTACCCTTTAAAGAGGACTGTACAGCAATGCAATCCCTGGCACATTAACATGCACCCTTCTTAATACTCGCTAGAATACTATTGGTAAAGTAGTACTTCATAGTAGCTCTTGCCAGTAGGATGTACGTACACGTATATGCTGTCGTGATCTACCTTCATTCAAGATTAGACATGCTAACAAAACAGCTGTTTCCAGAGTAACATAAAGCTGACCAACATCATAAAACATTTGCAAGTATTATTGGTATGTTCGGTATATTAATTACATTATGTGTTAAAAACAAACCTCATCGAAAGTGCTGCACTCGAAATTCTCGTGACGACACTGCTGTGGAAATTACCATGGAGGCAACAGCAGTGGAAGCACTACAGAGAGAGATAAACCTTTGTGGTAATGGCTTCCTGGAATGTTATAACTCCTGTACATGTTTATAGCACAGGTATAATGATACACAGCAATGAACATCGCATCGATCTTTGCAGTGAACACCTACCAATGCCCATATTGGTCTAGCTAGGTCCTGACTTCTCTATGTGCTATAACACACAGAAAGCAAGGTTCATATCATTGGTGTCACCTAAAGAGGGGTTATATTAATTACACTGCAGTGAAAGGACATGAATATGCTGTTCCTCCTTATCCAATTGGAAGAATTGGGTGGGCCCGGGTTGAATGGCACACTGTGTACAGACACATATACACATACCCTGTTGGCAGCACAACTTTCATATTCTGGAATAAAACATATGTTACTGGTACTGTATTCCCTGTAGAGTATAAGAAAAGCTAGCCTAGATGGATGGCATGTATAAAGAAAGTGGACGTACATGCACATGTATATTTATATACTGCCAGGTGTAAAGATTTAAGCCAAAATGGGTGTGTGTATAAAATTAACAGTGCAGTTCGGCATGAATGCGAGTCACTGGCTGAAAAATAAAATGTGCGTACGCAAGGCCTGTCAAACATGTGATGCATGAAGAATCAGACATGTCTATAACATTATACACTTTCCAAATGGAGGCTTACTACAGCACCTGGGTTAGTAGAGTTTGTGTAGTCTCTGCCATGTCAGTATAATGGATGGCACAAACTGCACAATGCTAATGTGATTTCGAAGCAGCACAGCCCTCTCACATAGCAGCCAGGGCTGATCCTTAATTAATTTAAACAAAGGACCCTATATTAAATTCACATTAAGCTTTCTAGGGAAGATGCTAGCCGCTCAAATTAAGCAGTACTTGTACTCTACATGTCGACACAAAGAAAAGTTCAATTGGTTTCCTAACTTACCCTCCAATACACACAGGCTGGAGGGCAAGAAACCAGATGGTCTCCTGCACCATAATTTTTGTATCTTTGAGCTACATGCACATAGAGAACTTTTCATTCGGTTCTATGTGAGTTTCATAGTACATATGTTAGTGCAAAAGTAACATAATGTAGCCGCATCTCTTACACATTTCTGCAAACACATCGTACTAACACTTGGTAGGCTACATTCAGTGAATATTACTTGATGTATTGTAGCTTTTCCCACTGAGGAATTACAGTAAGTGCGGCATGAGCTGTCTACTAAACATTGGTGTAAAGGAAGGCCTGCTATAGGCTCAATGATTGCAATATCTTTGTTATGTGTGTGCAAACTGACATGTGGATATGTAGCACAAGATAGGTGGCATGGTCAAGTGGTTTGATGAGTTCGGCATGTCTCTTAGCTCACCCATCCAAACAGGTACATCAAACTTATGCTGGGACTCTCTCTGAGACAGTTCAAAATCTCAAGTAGGAAGCCATTATATTACTTTTGCTGTGGATAAAGATGTCACTACACAGCTTGTACATACAGTATATAGGTAGAAAACATCACATGTAGTTTACTATATCCTTTACAAACAGGAGTACAGCAGTTACTGCAAGTGCACTTACTCCAATGTGGTTACCCCATATGGCAAGTGCTTGCACCAACAGGTACATGGCATGCACAAGCACATACACATTCAAACATACCAAGGTTATTCCCACCATTCACCACACTATCCTCAGAATCTTCCAAAGCGTTAGCAAGATAAATTGAATATCGTTCCACATTATTCAACAAGAGCTGACTACCAGCGTCAACCTGTGTGCATGTGTGCGAGCATGCTGTTACAAACGCGGTTGCAAGGTGCTACATACACAACATGTACATGTACATAATATTTGTTTCAAGCTCAGACCTCAGCTGTCCTTTAGCAAACAGCCTTATGTATGTTCTGAGTCAAACAGCTTGATTTATACACCCACCCACATATATACATATATTGTACTGCTAGCATATGCAGCAGTCATGTCAAGAGCTGCCTTCTGCATGAAATGACAACACTTTTCACCAAACCTGTAACTAAAGCACTCAATGTTCCATTGATTACAGCAAGAAGTCTAAACTGGGCACAAGACTGTGCGTGCAAATACGTTAGTGATGGTATGCATGTGTTAGCAAGGTTGAAACGTACTTCTTGCAACGTTGTCCATCCAATTAAGTTACTTGAATCAAGTACATTGCTGAAGATACCCAAAAGATTCTGAGGGAAAGATTCGGCGGCAAGTACCACAGTGTGAATGCTTATCAAAACACATCTACTAGGTTACTAGCCTTGTCCCCAGGCTCTAGCTCTCAAGTGATAAAAGCTGAGTGAATGCCTGGGACTGAGGCTACTAAGTTAGCAAATGCATGCATTGCTGCAGTAGTAAATCTAATGCTTAGCTCAACAATCTATAAACCAAAATTATACACTGGTGTATGTATGACAATATAGCTAGAGACCAAACAACTCAATGTGCAAGGAAATGAAAAATATCAAGTGTAAACCAGTGTTGGCATCACCATGAAACATTAAAACTTTCAAATGTTATAATAGTACGAAAAAACTAGTGAGATTTAGTATCAAAATTGTGTTATTTTTTGAACCATGGGTGAAATCTCATGTAAGGCTTTTCCACCTCAGATTCTCTGAGGAGACATGAAAAACAGGTTAATCCTTCCAGTGGCCTAGTGGTGAAGGCCCGAAAAGCTGAGAGCTGGGTTAGATTCTCTTGAGTACGTACACATACTTCCTGTTTCACCCCCCTTTCTTTCTTTAGTTGGTCTTTTGCTTCTGTTTCTGTTAGTTTTCACTACGTATTCTAGAAAGATTGGACAACACTGGCTATATACCCTTAGGCTGTACTCAACAACAGGACAGAAGTGATTCAGGCTCGCTAAAGAGCCTTTGCATCTGGCAGCATGGTTAAGCATTCTTGACCGGCTCATCCTGTATACATCCGCACCTACACCACAGCTCAGCTACAAGTGTGTTTAGAAAGTGCAACTATCTGGACAAAAATCTCCTCCTACTTGACTATGGCATTATGGTTTCATACCTATGTATAATTTTCTGGAATCAGAGCTTTAGCCACACGAAGGTTAAGATCTCTTTGTCTGCTGGCCAGTTTACTTCACATTTGGCACTGCGGTTCGCTCTCAATAAACGTAATATTAATAATGTACTTGAAAAACAGACAACCATCCTGACACTAGTAGCTACGCTAGAGATGAAAGTCTCATTACTGATCATGAGCAGGGCAAGCTTTCTGGTTTCTATTCTACACAGTCTCTTGCAAGCTTTTGCAAACCTCTATCCCGACACGGGAGCTAGTCTCGCGAGCCAGACTGTACGGGACTGCTAGCTACCCTGGCTGACCAAATTACAGTACAGAACGGGTACATTTTAGCGAGTACAAACTTACATGGCTTAAAATAGCTTTAATCTCCCGTTGTATGAGTGGCCTAACTCGTACAGCAACCTCTCCATCCCTCCCTGACGAAGATTCCCGACGGTTCAGCGCACAAACGCAATTATTATCCATCGAAGGCCCCGCCACTTCCGGTAAAGTACGCGCTCGGCGCTAGCGCGTCCGAATATACCTGGTGGCCGATATGGACTTCCGGTACGGTGGCGATAAGCCTTCCCAGGCCACGCCTATAGTCGAAAAAACTTGCAGCTATACTAGTATATTCATTTATTGTGTTCTTCAAATGGCCGAAGTATCAGCAGTGCAGCCGACCGACCAAAGCAAAGGTATATTGTCGCTCATATTATCATGCCAAGCACTAGTACACTATTTATATACTGTGATTAACGATGTAAGCTTACATAATTTAGGCTTAAAAACACGAGCGATCTAGCTGGTGTCGACATTACGAGGGCTGATCACTTACGCGTCGCTTGTAGAAACGTTCAATAGATCGCGAAGAAACAAACATCAATGGACCTACGGTTTATATTATCTATGGATCAACGATCATAATGGAATTATGCATGCCACCTATCTGTTACCTCATAATTATTGTTATTGTTATTACTGTATAGTACATTATATGTGTGAAGGCCCAGCAGGGCTCAGACATGAAAAATTTAAGCATTGAATGCCTGATAAGTCAAGCCTATTGTCGAGCATTCAAACTAACGATCAAGCAGTCAAGGACAATTTTCTTGGATGAAAAGTCTTGATCTCTTTTGGAAACTTTTCTATAGGCGGTACAAGTAAGTGGAGGCGTCTACAATGACGCCATGAATTAGTTTAGTTACCAACACTTATCAAGGCTGGATATGCAAGGGGGCCAGGGTCTTGATATTATAGTTGAAACTGTCATTGGCCTGCTAGCATGCCTAGAAGTGTACAAATGACTCGGCCTAGTACATAAGATTTTACTGCAATGGGTGTGAAATTATGATGGGGTAGGGGGGACGTACCCTGCCTTGATAAGTGCTGGTAACTAGACTAGTTCATAGTATCGTTTGGACTGCAATAAAAACACAAGGGATGTTTTACGAAAGAGATCAAGACTTTTCACTCGACCATTAGTTTAAAACTTCTTGATTGCTTGACGTTTTGTAGCCCTGCCTCCTTAGATTCTGAGAAAGATCATTGATGCATAGGTATTTGTTGCTTGGATTGGTATGCATCTACATGCAACTACTCTCATAAACAGCTAGGCGCAGCAATTGACTTGCATCTCGCTTCCTAGTCTCACAAGCCAGGCCACTTAATTTTCACAGCGATGATCGCCTTCAGTATTCAGCATGCACATGTGCAGCTGAAAGTGACCACTGCTCCAGAGCGTGAATGGGCTGTCTTGCGAGACTATATGCTTCCAGGGTCACCTATGAATTCACTTAACTAAGGTTAGGCCCAACCAGAAGTGGAAACATATTATTAAAAATTCATGATAGTGTGCGGTTTTGACGCTTATAGCTCGACAATACGGCGATGCAAGGCCACAAAAACTATACAGGGCTAGAGTATAGAAATTGGAGAAAACCCAGAAACAAAGTTTTGTCGATGCGTGCAGTCTTTCCACCGTACAGGTGCTATATTCACTTACCAGCTCGAAACGCATTCGCAGTAAAGCCCTCTGAATCTAAGAGACAGATGTAGCTGAAGCCACGGCTGTATCTGTAGGTCTATAGGTTACATGTCCAGACATCGAGAATGAAGACTTATCGCCTTCCGTGTCTACTATTAGGCATTGTCCAGGACTCTGGGACATCTCGGACACCCAGACGTGAATGCCTGTGTGTCCTCTTAGGATGTTCCAGGGACCGTCTAGGACTCTGGGACATCCTGGACACCCGGATGTGAATGCCTGTGTTTAGGATGGTCCAGGACTGTTAGGAGGATATAGAAGTCCTGGATTTGTCTGTTTTTGTCGGACACTTGTAGGCAAACCTGGACATTAAGTAATGGCCGTGATTCTGGATTTTTAATGTCGGCTCTATATGCTCTGGAAAAAGGCGATAAGTTTTATTCTCGATGTCTGGACATGTAGACCCTTTAGAAGTTTAGCATATCCGCGAATTAAACCTACAGGTAACTCGCGAGTTTTGTGATTTACCGTGACAGATTTTCTGGCAACTCACTATTGCTTTCACTTAGTACATGAGAGTATTACGTTATCATAATACATAAAGTATTATTTTATCTAAGGTTGCCATAGGTACCAAGCGGCGTACACAAACGTAGGAAACTTCCGGTTGGGCCAACCTTAATACCCTCCTATGGGTCAATCACCTCATGATGGGAATAGAGTATGGCATGAGATCATAATCCTGTGCAAGGGAACTAAATCGATCCTCAGTATTCATGACTAGGCACTATGTAAGAGGCGGCACAATACTTTTCAAGTGGGCACGGAATGTCGTCAGTTTATGTAGCTTCGTGTTTGTTTGTTACCCGCGCTGCGTATGCGCAAGCGGGATCAAGCAATCGGTTTTGCTCGTCTGTCGTCGTCGTCGTCTGTCATACAAAAAATCCTTTCAACGGGCGATTTAGAGGATACAACAATTTCTAAACTGGAGGATAACGCTTAAGTTCGTGGTACATTAGCTTATATATGTACCTGATAAAGTAGAACGCGGTTTTATTCTCAACATTTCTACGCTTATTCTGATTATCGGTGTGCTCCACCATTTTTTAATACGGCAATTGGTCACGCCTTTTTAAATACGACAATTGAATTGGTCATGCCTACAGCTTGAATACGGACATACGCAGGCGCTCGAGTATGGTATATGAGTCTTTTATCAACATGGAACTTACAAGAGATAGAAAGCATACTGGAGTATACGTAGAGAAACGCCCTTGTCATTACTACGGCGATCAGCCACGCCTACAGCTCGTATACGACGTTACATGAACACGGTGTGCGGATCTACATGCTGTTTCCAATCTACAGGGCTAGGGTCCAGGAGCGCAGGGTATGTCTCTGCTAGAGACTTTTAGCATTATATGTTTCCTAGATGGTGAAAAAGTGGCAGGCAGTTCTGCTTTCACAAGTTACAACTGCACTACTCACTGAAATTGCCAGCACTTTTTACTGTACTACATTCTTAATTACTTTAGGCAGCCTATTATAGGTAGTTCAACAGCTGCATTTAGCTGAGTCTTAATTGTGGTTGAAAAGGTTTTTAGATATCGCATCAGACTTGTCATTTATAATTTATACACATATCATAACTTTGTAAAGGCCTGTGTGGCTAGGCATATCCACTGCTTTACAACTGTAGCACCAGCCAATTTTTTTCATTATGAACCAAACGTTTCGACTACCATACAGTAGTCTTCATCAGTGGCAAATGACCAAGCATGTACAATGACCACGTACACGATGAAATTGTTTGTCCCGCTATCTTGTATGGCTTGTCATTGTATACGTTGTCAGTTGTACATGCTTGGTCATTTGCCACTGAAGAAGATTACCATAATTATGGTAGTCAAATGTTTGGTTTAGAAAAAAAAAATTGGCTAGTGCTACAGTTGTAAGGCAGTGTAAATTACATATCATAACTGCCTTATATACCTTTATCAAGTAACAAAAGCTGTTCCTTTGATAGTCATCAGTTAAATTTCTGCTACTTCTACAAAACAGCAGCTGAAATGGCCCACATCCCGTCAGCTGACCAGCCACCTCCTTACTCTGGAGAGACAGCTGCAACTTTCCCCAGTCCTCCACAACAGAATGTTTCTTCTGTCGCAGGCAATCTCCCACCTGGAGGACAATACCCTTCATCAGGTAAATAGCTAGTCACTTATACATAGATGGAAATCAGTAGTTTCACAAGATATCACTGTGTGTGATCATACATGCTGCAGACTCCACCTGTACCTCCTTGTTGCTTGCTGCAGCAAAACCTCTTTGAAGGACTGTCTCACATTCTCATATAGAAGTGTAAAACAATGGCTCATCCCCAGCTTTGTGCGTTTTCAGTAAGAAAGGCAGAATACTTTGTCTTCCTGCAGGCGAAAATGCTGGGACAACTGGGTACAAGGCTGAACAATTTTTTTTTTTGGGGGGGGGGGGGATGGCAATCTAATCATTCATACAGGGTTCTGCCCACACTGGTTGGCAGTGGTCGGGTCCAACCACCACCCGGCCTCTTTGACCACCGCTTAGCTAATGTTTAACTCTATTTCCAGTATTTTTAATATGGAAGAAAGCCCGTTTAGCTAACAGAAGTGTCTTGGAGCTTGTATTTTGACCACCACTCAACATCTCCTAGGCAGAACTGTTCATGCCTTAAAAACGGGAACATTGAATACTAAGGTTGAGCTCAGCAACTGGTCAGGCCCTGCTAACTATAGTTGTACACACTGGTCAGTAGTGGTCGGGTCCAACCACCACCCGGCCTCTTTGACCACCACTCAGCTAATGTTTAACTCTATTTCCAGTATTTTTAATATGGGAGATAGCCCGTTTAGCTAACAGAAGTGTCTTGGAGCTTGTATTTTGACCACCACTCAACATCTCCTAGGCAGAACCCTGTTACCCTGTTCATACCTTAAAAGCGGGAACATTGAATACTAAGGTTGAGCTCAGCAACTGGTCAGGCCCTGCTAACTATAGTTGTACAGGTAGAACAGTATGTAATAGGCTAGTCTCATAAGCAGACAACAACCAAACGCAGCACAGTGAAAGTACTGACTCAGCAGCTGTACCTCGTATTATCAGGATTATTCATGCCTTTATAATTGCCAACCGGGTTACAGTCTGGTATAGATGGTTTGGAGGAGGATGTTGAAGAACATAGTGACGGTAATAGGAAATCTGTTGTAGATATGAATAAGATTTGGAGCCAGATTAGAGAAGTAGGAGAGGAGAGGGAGGAGTGGGATTCTTGGCAAAGGAGTGCTTAGCCAGTGGAGTAGAGCTTATGAGGATGTGAATTATGTTAAGCAAAAAAGCATGTCAAAGGAGAGAGGGGCAGGAATACTTGTTTTTGGGTTGTGTTTGTATGCCTACAGATAGGGAAGCAGTTATTGAAAGTAGTTACAGATACATGTAGTTAAAAGAGGATGTGCTTTGTATGAAGAAGAGGGTCAGGTTGTACTTCTTGGTGATTTTAATACTAGAGTGGGGAAATCTTCCAAATTAAATGATGTATTAGGCATATTTGGTGAAGTAAAATGCAGTATGTGTGGTAGCAGGTTGATTTCATTTTTGAATGAGGTTGAGCTTATAGTCTATACTGGCCGTGAGTTCACTGTAGAACCACAGTGGACTAGATCTAGACCTTCTCTGAAGCAGAAGTGTATCAGGGAGTACAGTAGTACTCCATATGTAGGGATGGTCCCGGAAAAGATGGTGTCTCTCTTCAATGTGTACAAAATGACAAGTGCTGTAGGCATTGTCTAGGACTAATATGAGCCCTACCAGTCATTCTCGAGCATTGTCATCACTAACCAGACTGTGTCATCACTAACCAGACTGTTGGGGTTGCTAAAGGATATCTGTGAAGTACCAAACTGGCAAGTCACTAAACTGCCAAATCGTCTTGCTTCTGATTCTGATTCTGATTCTTCTTCTTCAGCCAATAATGGTTGAAGCAATCACAGTGATTCAAGCATGAACATCCTCTGGGGTATTGCATTTGCATAGCGTATTCAAAGAAATGGAATAGGTTCAGCAGCTAGCACTCTCAAGTGGACATTGTTTGTTCCATTGCAAACTTCTGTGAGAAGATAAGCTTTCTGAGAGAGTAAAGAAATCCTGAAAAATCGGGACCCAGCTGGGGATGGAACCCAGGACCTTCTGAATACTCGTCAGATGCTCTTACCAATTGAGCTACTGAAGCCCCTTGGCAGATCGAAGAGCAGTAGGCAAGCTTGATATAGCCACTAAACCTGCTAGTAGCACTTGCCAGTAGGACCCAGCCAATTCCAACTGTAATTACTCTCTCATTATAGGCCATCCCCCCATCTCCTAAACACGAGGAACGTGCTACACCCAGACTTGTCATTTTGTCATATGGTAAATTACGATGACGTAGCCTGGCAGTCTGCGCGTGTTCGTGTATTTAATGCCTACCATTGATCATGCAGGCTGCTCTGGCCTCAACTGCTGAGTTACATCTTCTGGTTCTTCACTGTGTACCGTATAGTTGGAAAATTTGGCGAGGGCTTTAATTTGGCAGTTTGGCGAATCGTTAAAAAGTCGCCAAATTAATTCTCGCCAAATTAAATTCTCACGCATTATGTATTACGTTACACCCACGTGCGCATTCAGCTACAAGAAAGAAGTTGTTGTTCCCACTCCACGTACGTGTTTCCTCTCTGTCTGGGAAGGATATTGAACTCGCGAACAAAGCTGTAAAGCGCTCTCTATCTGGAGACTTGAAGCCTGTCACAAGGTCACTGCGAGGCAAGTATAACACTTACACGCAAAAAAGGGCACAAATTTGAAAGTACGCCACTGACAGTGGCCGCTACACACTTCTCAAAGCTTCTGGATAGTAAGATCGGCGAATCCAACGTCTCCATTGTCGAGCTCAGTGACTTTACATGCTCAGCAGCGTTGCACGTTGTGCACCTAGTCACCAATATTTAATCTTACCCGTTTTTGGCGATTTTGCCAAATTTAATTCTCGCCTAATTTTCCGGACTCTCATTGGTTTCATAAGGAAAGGACTCACCCAGTCACTCATCTGTAAGGGTATCGGATAAAATGACACTCTTTAATAGCCTCATTATATGGGAAAAGCTTGTTCATTGGATAGTATGTCCCCTTATATTAAGGGGAAAACATTGTGTACGCCTACACCTATTTTTCCCTTATGATAAGGGAAGAAACTGTGCCCCCCTGCACTATTTTTTCGCTTATAATAAGGGGAAAACATTGTGTACGCCTACACCTTTTTTTCCCTTATGATAAGGGAAGAAACTATGCCCCCCTGCAGGAGGCCCCAGCAAAAAAAGTCCATGATGCACAGCCCCATTTTTGCAGACCCCCCAAAACAACCTACCAACTGCATCACAAAGTGTCATAATTACAAGAAATTACATCATAAATAATTAATTAACCATGCACTGACATCATAAAGTGGTTGACTAATTTAACCCAACCCATACTTAGCACTTACTGATCGCCAAAGACTGGTGAGCTGCCACCGAATAAGCAATGGCATGAGATCAGTGTCACTATTGCTTGCAAACTATACACAAGCTGTGAATTATAATGGATATGAGGCATCCTCTATTGCTTGTACTACCAAAATCTAAACTCTTGTCTGCAAAAAAAATCCCCTAGTTTTTGGGACCTTTTTTTGCTGACCTGCCGAAACAACCAACCAACTTGGTGGGTGCGCGTCATACCTTTTTCAAGTATGGCCCCCCGCCCCCTGCACTATTTTTTTGCTTATAATAAGGGGAAAAACTGTGCCCCCGTACACTATTTTCCCCCTTTCAATTAGGGTAAAAACTAACTCTTTTGATGCCAACACTAAATTGCATTCTTAAGTGCAATCTGGCATCCCAGGAAAGGTTGCACCTGGAATAGTTTCATGCGGTCCTTGGAAAATTTGCATTTGGTTAGTTGCTAGCTACAGTACCAGTCAGACACTGTAGAGGTAACTATACCTTTTAATCAATTTGATAATGTACACCTGAGGCTACAACGCCATAGTTACGTTTACATTGCAGCATAGTTATGGTGTAGTATATTGCATATGGTTTTCATGCTTACAAACATACCATATATATATGTATATGGTATATCAAGTGTGAAGATCTGCAAAATGTTTTCAAAACAAGTTCCGACATTTTATGTTTATAAAACCAGCCGGTCACCTTTCCCATACAACAACTGCAACTGTACAACTTACTAGTAACTATGCTACAATAGGTATCCTTGCAGCCATAGTTCACGTGAGATCATAAAACCTGGTCAATGTCAATGTGGCAGGAACAGGATGACCAGGTTTAATGATCTCATGTGAACTATGGCTGCAAAAAACTTAACAGCTATATTCTAGCTGAATGGGTTGAAGCCAACCCCATGTGGAGTCTCTACCACCAGGGCATCAGCTGAGCATGTGGCATCAGCTGATCACATGCTGGGAACATGCTATGTGTTAACTGACATTTGGGCAAAGCTCAAATGAGAATTTTGCTGTAGCTTGGCCTGCAAACCTCCAAAAGCTGGTATATACTGCAGTTGCATATCAGTGTTCTAGCTAAAGAGTGGAAGAATGGTGCTTCACCGCTCTTATGTATACCTTTTCTTTTGATGTGGTTGTTAGAATATAATTAAAGCCACAGCTATGCTTTGATGTCTGAGAAAGCACCGCTCTTTGCAATGTCTCTGGCTAGAACACTGCATAGTATCGTATGATGTAAAATATTGCGCAAATGATAAGTGCAGACGCACAAACAAACAAATGCGGAAAACGTAAAGCAATCTTAAGACCAGCTGTCAGCACGCTGCGTGTGCTCCAGCTGGTAAAATACATATATTTAGAAAACTCAGATAATGCTAATGTAGTACATGTACGTATAGAATATCTAAAGGTGATTGCAGGATTTACACAACGATGATCCAAAACACAAAAATGTAAAAATGAATGGTTCTTGTATTTTTACCAGCCAGAGCGCACGCAGCGCGCGAACGGCTAGTTTTAAGATTGCTTTACCTTTTCCGCGTTTGTTTGTCTCTCTGTCTGTGCGTCCGCACTTATCACTGTGCGCAATATATTACGTCATACGTTACTATGCAACTGCAGTGTATAGCAGCTTTTGGAGGTTTGCAGGCCAAGCTACAGCAAATGAAGGTAGTTTTGTGTTGCCTAGATGGCGAAAACGTGGTAGGTAGCCGTAAAGATCCTGATTTAATGGCATATAGCTACTAACTGTAGGCGCATGACGAAACTGCTGAGTCAGCACTTTCGTTGTACCGAATTCTACAGCTGTAGTTTAACAGCTTGGCCTAAGCTGAGTTGTGTGTATTGTACGGGAAAGGCGTCTGGCTGTTTTTTTTAGACATGAAATGTCAGACTTGTGATTGAGTGCTGTTTCTGTAACTTTATAGCTAGTTTCAGGGAGTATGTGGGTAGATATATCAGTCAGGGAGTGTGCAAATACATGTAGATATAATGGATATAGGAGAATTGGATCACTTTCTGGTATGGATGGAATTGGGCAGACTGTAATTAAAACCACTAAACAACAGAAGGGAATGGCACATTGAATGGTTTCAGGATAAGGAAATGAGACAGAAGTATCAGGAAGCCTTAGTGTATCAAAAGAAGAAATACACCAATGAAAAACCCAGGAATTGAGGGGATCAGAATTAGTGAAGGCAGTGGTTCAGGATTGGTAAGCTACAGTAAAGCATCAAAATAAATTGGGGAGAAAGTGATAGTGTGTGGCAAGGTGGCGAGGTGGTAGGATGGTAAGATTAAAAGTTAAAGAGACAGGGTTTATATGGGGATTAGAAGTGGCAGGGAAGATAGATGGGGATAGTATTACAATTAACTTACGTTCAGACATCAATGTCGGAATTGGTACTATGAAGAGTTTGATGAAAGCTGGAAAGAGCATGTAGAGAAGAAAGTGATGGGAATATAGTAAAATGTCTAGTTCACTGAAGGATAGGAGGGATTAGTTATTCAGAAATTAAAAAGCGTCCTAAAAGCCTGAAGAAAAAGGAAGTAATGATGGCCTACTTGGGGAACATTTTAAGTATGGTGGCAAAGGAATGGCTGATCAGTTGAAAGTCTTATATGAAGTAGTTTGGACAGAGGAGAGTAACGATGGAGACAAGGGTTAATTGTTAGCTTGTATAAGAATGATGATGCCATGCAATGGAATCATACAAGGTAGAATGGGGGAAGGAAGCACAGCATATGTATTCTTCTTGGATGTTCAAAAGACACAGTTTGGCATCATGGCTTATGGTTTAAGCTATTTGAACCTGAGGTTAGGGGTAGGATGTGGAGAGTTATTAAAAATATGTATGACATCACACAGAGTGCTGTTTTACTGGAAAGAGAAATAATCTACGTACCATTCAGTATAGGTGGAGGAGTGGCACAGGGTTATAGTATGTTGCCTATTCTCTTTTATCAATCAGTTGTTAGATGAGGTTAGCAGGCTGGGATTGGCATAACTATTAAGTAGGATGTTAGGGTTGGGGTTTCAATGTTTGCTGACGATTTTGTAGGTTTAACTACTAATGCTGAGGACTTGTTAACATTGATTAATGTTACAGGAGTTTTGTAATCTAACATAAAATAGAGGGCTATTATAAAGAGGTTGTATATAGGTACATGTACATGGAAGTGGGGAGGTAAAGACATTCCAAGGGTTGCAAGTTACTGCTACTTGGTGCATAGAATTTGCTAATAATGGTTCATGGGATAGTCACATACAGAATAATAAAAGTAATAAATTAAAAGGTAGTAGAAATATCAATACAGCTGCAAGAAGGATAATTATTGTTAGTTTCAGTACTTCACCTACTATAGAATATGGTAGTGAAGTGTTGGCTTGTAGTACATAGCAGACAACTTCCTTGGAATCTGTTCAGCTAGGAGCAGCTAAATGATACTTGACTGCTCTTCCAAAACGTGCAACGAAGTAGTAAGAGGGGTTATGGGGTCAGAATTTTTGAAAGCAAGAGAAATAGATGCAAACTTAAGTGGTGGTATTAAGTCAATAATTTTGATGATGACAGATATCCTAGACTACTACTAGACAGTGTGCGGGAAGTGAAGCTGCATAGGGGTAACCAGACGAAGACCCTGAGGAAAACCATTAGGGAATTAATCTAGACCTTTCTTCTAGATCTAGATCTTTCCTTACAAAAAGTCAAACTCAGTCTAACTTATAATTTGCAGTCTAATTTGTAATAGGCAAATTCCACTCGCTTCACTCATGCAGTTATTCCCACATCACACTTGAATCCGTGCGATTACCATCCATTGTGTTTGTTGTTGTTTCTACTCTCCTCTGAGTTGGCTCAAGCAGGATCTGCATTGTTTTGCAGTTCTTTGTAATCTCCTCTGAGTTGCTGCCTCCACGTGGCTCAGGCCTGGAATTGTTACTACTAGACCGTGAGTGGGAATTGAAGCCGTGTAGGGGTAGACAGAGGAAGACCCTCATTAGTGAATTGTTGCTACAGTTAAATCTAGCCAGTCAGGGTATATTAGCTGAAGATTACAATGTACATGCGTTCTTAGAGAGAGTAGATGGAAGTGTTTGAGTTATAGAGAATATTATGTTGACTTTTATGATGGCTTAAATAGTGAAGTTAGACTCAGTTTGTCTTTTTTGTAAGGAAATAGAAATTCAAGAATTACTTGCAGTTTAGGTCGGGTACTAATGGTCGGAATGAAGAGTTACATATGGGTAAAAATGACGATAGGCAGAGTAAAGTATGTAGATAAGAATGTGAGAGTGTAGTACATGTGCTCTGGGAGTGTCCTGTGTATGCTACCATAAAACCATGGGAGAATTAGACATTCTGTTGGGGGGGGGAGTTTTGAGTACACTTACTAATTTTAAAAGAACAGGCTAGGCTTAATCACATACTAGATTAGTAACAGTACATATATACCCCTGTAGACAAGAGTGCAATTATTTCCATAATTGTACACTTTTGTAATCACACACTTTTAGGCTGTAGCTATAGAAACTATGATCATCAATACTTTAACGTTAGTTTGTCCGTCTGTCTGTCCATGTGTCACGCTGATGTAATATCAGATGTGACGTCACGATCACGATTGTGCGAGAACACACGAGAAGACTGTGACATCATTAAATGAGTACTTTAGTACTTTGACTGCTGGAAGTGGAACGTCAACCTGAATGGCTCAAGCGCACTTTATTATGAAGTACCAGTGAGTGGCTGCTATGTATGTAGTCTTGTAAGTGAAGAACATGCAGAGCTTAAGTGAAGAACATGCAAAGCTATAACTGCAGCGCTTGCTACATGTGCTAGATAAGTTTAATAACCACGGTGATGTGCATTAAGTAGAGTCTGCCGTTTGCTTACATTATTATAGCTTTGAAGAGCTAGTAAGGCTGCAGTCCGAGCATGCCTATAGTGTTTGTACTAGAGTCTGCCGTTTGCTTACATAATTATGGCTGTGAAGAGCAGGCAAGGCTGCAGTCCGAGCATGCCTATAGTGTTTGTTGTTGTTTCTACTCTCCTCTGAGTTGGCTCAAGCAGGATCTGCATTGTTTTGCAGTTGTTTGTAGTCTCCTCTGAGTTGCTGCCTCCACGTGGCTCAGGCCAGGATTTCTCAGCAGCTCTACAACCACTGGAAGAATTCATAGCCTTTCTATTTGTATAGAGAGAGCGAAGCAAGCGCAACTACTTGTATATGATTAACATGGAATCACATGGAGTCTCATGCTATTTGGGAGAAATTGCATTTGTAATAGGCAAAATTCTACTCGCTTCACTCATGCAGTTATTCCCAAATCACATTTGAATCCATGTAATTACCAACTGGTTGCTCTCTTGCTCTTCTCCTCTGACTGGAGATCTTACAAACTCCGCCTGCATATTATGTAGGTGTGTGGTCAATGGTGTATGCGCTACTGCAGCAATATTAGTATATTGCTAGACAAATGCATTGTGCCGAGCCTTCGCAAGGGGGTGGTGCTGTGTTGATGTCTGTTCAATGATAGACTGAGATGAATATAAATAAACATGAGGAATGAAAGTGTACATGAATTTGGTGAATGCTCCAGAGTATTTTTCTGTGAGTATGCTCTATGGTCTCTGCTCTGAGTGATGAGGTCCATTGTCCTCTGGTATCAGAGCAGGAGCATTAGAGTATAGTTCCAGCAAGCACTACTGTAACAGTACACTACAGCTAGTACACTGTTAAGCACAATAGATCTCTTCACATGCATGGAAGTCAAAAATAAAGGAACTCTTCCTTTGTTATAACTATGACATCAGTCATGGCAAGCTAGTGACAAAAGCTGGGACAGATTGATGACAGACCATACTGCCCATGTCTGGTACATGTAGTTACTGATTAGCCTCGTACCCAAGCACATTAAATAGGGGAAAAGTGCGCCCACTGAAATCCACGTGGACTTGTGCACTGATTACGCGCATGCGCGAACAGTGGATACCAGGCGCACTTTTTCCCTATTATAGCGCCTGGGTAGGAGGCTAGCTACTGATATGCCATTTAGCTAGCAAACTACACTGGTCTTCTAACAAAATTTACGTTTGCTGCCGGCAGTTCCTCTCCCATTCACTAATCTACCCTCTTTGTGCTGTTATTGAAAGTTGCTGCCATCTCATATGTGTCCAGTACATGGACTATGCATGTGCATGTGGTTAAAGAAATTTGTAGCAAGGCCACCAGTATAGTTTCGGCACAACGTATGTACCATAATTATTTCTATACACAGGAAGATCTGCAGAGCTAACTCGCTAGTATGGGGTTCGCTCAGGCTCGCCCTAATTATCACACTTGCCTGCCACGTTTTTCCACCAAAGCAACAGGAAACTGCACTCAGTTGCTCTAGCTTGGCCTACAATCTCTAAATGCCGCTAGTTACAGAGCGGCGAGGCCAATAATCATTTGCAATGGGCTCAACATTTCTGCTAGCGTTTATATCTTAGTGTTAGTTCTGTCCGTGCGTGTGTGTGTGTGTAACAGACGTGATGTCTACTAATGAACCTCGATTGCGCAAGAATACGCAAGAAGACTGTGATGTCATCATATGATTACTTAGCTAATTAGTACTTTGACCGCTGCATGCATTGGGACAACAACGTGCTGCATGCATTGGGACACTCTGACAGCCAACGATATTAATATGATGGCCTCAAATGAGCACTTCGAACACACTCTATTGTGCAAAGGTTAATTAGTGCCTGTATAGTCCTGTAAATGCGAACCGTGCACAGCTGTAACTGCTACGCTAGACAAACTACAACGATGTGAGTCAGTGCTGTTTGTCTACATGTACACATAGGCTGTGGCTATGAAGAGCTAGGCTTTGGTCTTAACGTTCCTGTTTTGTTTTGTAATTGTTTGCAGTCTCTGCTTGAGTTACTGCCCTACATGCTAGAGACTTCTAGTTTGACCTGTGTCAGTGCTAGTTAAGGTACATGTATTACAGTATGCTGTGGTTTACATTCCCGTGTATTTACTGTTTGTATAAAAAGTTTAGTCATCTGATTATGATGAGTGCTGAAGGTAGGAAAGTTTGGTGTCACGTGACTCCTTAAAGATAAACCCATACATGTGTTTAGGGTAGCTTTTTACTTTGGCCAGTCCAGGTTTTAATTTTGAGCTGTAAAAAAATGGGATTGGGGAAGGGGGGGAAGGGGCTGGTACAAATTCCTTTGGTATGAACAAGTTGGATAGATGTAGTCACACTTCTGAGATGCAAGCTTGGTTTAGGAACAACATGGTTGTTTTCTTGGACTGCATCGCGGGAATTCACCTGTAAGAATTTGTCTGAATTCAGAACACTGTACAAACACCTTTAATTTTGATTTAATATTTTTTACTACTTACATGACATTCAATTGAATCACATACTATGAATTAGTGCTACTCACGTGACCTTCGACGAATCAGAAGTCTCAAACTCGATCACATGACCGCACGTTAAATCGCTTAATGCACACTTAAGTGTGCACTAAGTTGTTAATGCACACTTAAGTGTGCATTAACAAAATTAGTGCACACTTTTCTAAATAACGCCCAACAGAACCATGGCTGTCTCAGGTCAGTGAGTGAACTAAATACTTTAGATACCAGTTGGCAGTGCATTACGTGATATAGTAGCGCGCTCGGACAATTAAGTAACGGTCTCGGGCGGATAATGCACTCGCCTTCGGCTCGTGCATTATCCGCCCTCGACCGTTACTTAATTGTCCTCGCGCGCTACTATATCACGTAATGCACTGCCAACTGGTATCTAAATATTACTTAATGCGCACGTAAGTGTGCATTATCTGGATAGGGTGAACTGTTGCTGTCTCGAGCAAACACCAGTTTGCTGTGATTACGGGATTTAGTAAGTGGGCTTAGACGATTGTAGAGATGTTTGATGGTGGATAATGCATGAGCCGAAAGCAAGTGCATTATCCGCCCTCAATCATTACTATATCATCCTCGCACACTAACTAAACCCCAACTGCTGTAAGTAATATTAAAATACATGTTTGTAGTGATCACAGGATTTATTTCGTGCGTGAAGACAATGAAGTAACAGTCGAGGGCAGATAATGCGCTCTTCATCTCGTGCACTATCCGCCCTCAACCATACTTTATTGTCCAAGCGCACCAACTAAACCCTGTAATCACTGCAAACTAGTATTTAAAGTCTTTCACTGACCTAAGACAGCTACAGTTCTGTTGGGTGTTATTTAGAAAGTATGCACTATCCAAATAATGCACATTAACGTATGCATCATCTGCTCGAGACCATTACTATATATTCTGAGCGCACCAACTAGTCCCGTAATGTACTGCCAACTGGTGTTCAAAGTATATGTATTCAGTTCTCTCACTGACCTGAGACAGCCGTAGGTGTGCTGGGCGTCTTTTAGTAAGTGTACATTAAGCCATTTAATGCACATGATCTTGAGACTTCTAATTTGGTCATGTGAGTAAAACTAATTCAGGTGTCATTGTCATGTACATATATGCATGGGGGTATACAACATGTCGATCTTATTTAATGGACTTTCAAACTTCACATAATCTTTGTTCAGATCAACCCTACAAATGTCTTGAAATTTTGCTACACAAATTTCTTCACCAACAACACCTGGCATGCTTATGACCACGGGATAAAGTGGATGAAGTTTACACTTCAAGTTGGACCAAGAATGTAAGAATAAAATGTTCTGAGCTGCTGTATAATTACCCTGCGCGTATGCGGCAGGGTTAAGCAATTGGTTCTGTCTGTCTGTCAGTCTGACCAGTGCTATCTTTCGATTTGCAGGGATAAGCGATTGCTAAACCCGACAGTAACCTTGAAATTCAAAACATAATGATGTGTGTGTGCCTGATAGTGACCAAAGCGGTTTCTAATTCTCTACATTTCCAGCTCTTTCTTATTCAAGATGGTAAGGTTCTATTACGGTCAAGAACTCGAATACGACAGAGGGCGGGCATACGCAGTCTCAGGACACGGGTTCATACTGAAGTATATGCAGAGAAACATCTGTGTCATTTATACGGCAATCGGTCATGCCCACAGCTTTAATGTGGAACAAGGGCGTGGGTACGAGCCTTTCACGCTTTGCAGAGCCAGCTCTGCGGCTGCTCCATCAGACCAGAGTCCAAAGGTCCCATTTGTAGCGTGGGGTATGTCTCTGCTAGAGACTTCTAGTTCTATAATGGGCTGTGTTTTTGTAGTACATGTACTTGTATTGGAATGTAGGTTTGCCACTTGTAGATGACTGGCCAGCTATGGCAGCAACTGAGTTGATCTTGTCCATGCATATAGGCATGCTTGATACTGCACTGCAACAGCTAACACACAATTTTCTGCCTCATTTGTTCCCGTATAAAGACATATCTTGCAATGTGTCCAAGATGCTGGAGCCCTATAAGCAGTGTAAGAGATTTTGTTATTCACTAGCAGTAACAGGTTACTTACATGTACATATGTGTGTGGGGTAGTACTGCATGCCTCTGCATATGGAGACGCTGGAGCTCATTCACGTAACTTGTTTGTTTGATTCCAGCCTCTGAAACACTGTATACACAAATGGTTCTACTGCCCAGCAAACCATCAGAAACCCAAAAAATCAATCATTAACTAGGGTATATACAAGCAAGCACGCTATGCCTCACTTAACTTCATATGTGTAGGTATGACTATATACCGGTTTACTCAGACACGTGGATTATATGCGTTATAGGCCTTTTGCTGACTGGATGCACACCAGACGACTGTTTTTGCAAGTCAAACAGTCATGAGAACTGCACAACATGATCAACAACTGAACTGCTGGAGCTACAAAGGACAATCGGCATCCAGGTGAGTGGTCTCTTTGTCTACAACACTTTCCCAAGGATCATCCACAGCTGCCACGAGACAGCTGAAGGAGGTACATACTTGAATCCCGCGTTCTTTATCAATCAATTATACTAGCTTTGTATCTCTTCTCACTGAGCAGCTACACAGAGTCACTAGGAGCTGTAGTAAGGCGTACTTACTGGTGTAACAGACTTGTCCAGATTTCTACCTTTTTCTATGCCACGTGTTCGAAAACGGTATCCATACAATTGCCCGAGCAAGATGCCATTTTGTGAAGACATGGCTTGCCTCCTGCATGAGTCTGTACATATATACAGTATATGTTATGTATTAACTAGGCCTAACCACTACCCAAGTATAAAAATACTGTGGGTGAGTGCAAAGTACATTGGGTGAGCAGAGCTGCGGGTGTATATAAGTGCGGATTATATTATGATTTAGCCTGTCGCAAGAATAGTGGCGAATAATTATGCAAGTAGTCACAGCCTGGGCGTGGCGAGAATAATAATAATACACCCTTGTGCAAGTCAGTGTATTGCAAGTCAGTACTACTGTTGTGTGCATTCTCATCAGGAAAGATACACCATAAGTAGGCTACTAGCTATAGCTAACCATGGCATGTTCAGAAAACAAATTTTTTTGTGGTCTTGTTCCAGCAGGCTACTCAGAGTAGGGAGCAGCACATTCTGCTTGTATATTGACCAGCTATTATGCTAAGCCTGATCATTATATGGCCTATTGCATGCCTGCTTACGTGACTTACATAGCTATCATGCTTGGTCCATTATGCTCAATGTTAAGCCCTGAAAACAATAACCAGCTAGTACAAGTAGTAGACTAAAGTGTTGATTACTAAAACATAAGGGAGGCTTCAATATCACGGAATGAGCTACATGTGCTATGTACCCAAATGCTGATTATGGTCGTCATGCAAGAATCAAAAAAATTAGCGAAAAAGGAGACAAGTGCAGCATCGATCTTAAGAACATGCATTCTGTGAAGTCTAGGCGTGTACGAAGTCTTATAAACATAAACTGTTTTCAGGACGTATTTGCGCATTTCACATATAAATGAATGAAATACACATTCAGCTGCGCATGCACATGCAGTACGAATTTATTTTATGTAAAAATTATGCCAGCATATTGCCTGTTGCTTGACTCGTCCTATTACTCTTGAATTATGCCAGTGTAATTGGCCGGTCCCTACTGAGGAGTGATGTTCCAACTGCATGCACGCATAGTACGGGCCAAGTTGAGGAGGCATCACAACCTAGCATATCATCAATACACTTTGAAGCTCATATAAGCTTTCTCTGTACTGCCATGTTAGTTTCTAATATTGTAGCTGGCAATTACACTCAACTGTATAAAACTTGCTACAGTTATTGTACTCAGTGTACTCACGTACAATAAACCACCATGCATACAGTAACTGGTATATTGTACATAATTATATACATGTATACATGCATATGTATGTATAGGAACCGCAGCTCCAAGGGCTCTAATTGAATCACTGCACAAGTGGATTTTTCATACATCCCACCTGGAGCTGTGGTTTAACTTGTTTGTAGCATGGAATGGCTCGTTTTAGTGAGCAATAAGCTGTCTACAGAGCCTAGCCTAGCTCTAGTCGGTCAAGCTTCCGGTGAAATATACCATCTTCCAGTGCAGTATGTATATTACATTGGAAGCGAGTGTGGTATGGAATATATTGCACTGTGAATGCCTTTGAACCACCCATGCACCATGCTACAATTATACATAAATGTGTGATTTGATGCCCATAGGTCGCAATTATTTGCCTCACTGTGCCCAGCAATTATCACTGGTATAGCTAGGTGATTGCTTACAGGTACCCCTGCCCATGTTCATTAAACTTACATAATTTGACCTAAAATGTATTCCCATGACTAACTACTACTGATTACAGATCCATTCCTATTTTGTAGGTGGTGCAGCGCCATTTATTCCTCTCACAGCTGTTGCAGCAATGTTTCCAGAGTTGGCTAGCAACATAGCTCCACAGGAAGTTACCTGGATGCCACTCCCAGCGGAGATCCCTCCTGCATGTCCTCCTGGGCTGGAGTACCTTGTCCAAATTGATCAGATTCTTGTGCGTCAACAAATTGAAAGTGAGTTTCTACTACTTTGATTAATATTGAATTGGTATTCGTGTATTGATATCCTATTACACTCGGTAGTTTTATACTGCTAGTATAAAAAGGGTGTTGTGATGCATGATGACAAATGGCATCATTGATCAGTAAAGATCAATTTAAAAACTTTTTCAGTGGATTGTAAAACTGAACTTACTTAGCTATAATCAATCATTCTGGGTAAGAGGATCTTTTATCCTGTTTGTACTGCACATGCACTCTTGATGTACAAGGTGTTGTATTGAAAGATGTATATTTGCACCCTAAGTGAGTGTCAATACTTCGGCACTACTGCTTGAAGAATCTACAGATAGTCATTTCTCTGATTACCAGCTACAGAAGGCTATCAATGCCAACATACATGTACATGTATGTGTTACAACTATTGCACCATACATCTTTGAATGTAATGTACATTTGACATGTGTGTGTTGGATGCGTGTTGTGTACATATCATTTTGAAGTGAATAGCCTTGTTCGCAGTTCCCACTCACCTTTTTTCCGCGATATTTCTATGAGTGGGAAAACTGGGGTGTAGAAACTGGGAATGGCAGTATAGTTATAGTTTGGAATAATAGTAATGCAACACACCTGAACCCTGAAGCACCTTTCAGCTATAAAGTGCACAAGTCAGAAGCATTAAATTGGCTCTTGCCTGTGGTATATACAGTGGAGCATCACTTTCTGATTAATGTAGTGGATCTCTCTATGCAAACACCTACCACGTCCTCTTCATCTGTTTTAAATCAATATGTTCAGATCAACAACTAGGGCACTTCTTTATGTGTAGTAGCGTACTCCTGAGCTAGCCTCGTTCCCAGGCCTCTGCACAGCTTTTGACACTTGCCTGGGAACGAGGCTACTCCTGAGCTATGTATAGAACTTCACCCACTTGTCACGTAGCCATGCTAGTAGTATTATTTAAGTATTTTTTTGTGCTGGATGGGTACACAGCTACTGAAGTACCTCAAAATTGTAAATGTATCATGTAGCTACCTACCCTTTTTCTAGGTACAAGCCCTGACAGGTGCTTGAACATCTCTATACAGTAATACTATTGATTCCTTTTTTGCTACAGTTATCTCAGGCTACGGAACTGTGAATAAATACAGAATTCATAATACTCTAGGACAGCTAGTATACTTTGCTTCTGAAAGTAAGTATTAACAGCCGGGTACGATTTGTAGTACATGTACGTCATATTATTGATATGGAAAAGTTGCTATGTATCACTGCTGATTAGTAAATTACATGTATGTGCAGGATGCTCTACATTTCCATCATTTTGTTGCAAGCAGCAATACTGTATGGAAAAAAACAAGCCAAATGTAACATATAGGTTTTGCAACTGTCACTTGCTGAAGTTGTAAGTTAGCCTTGTGCACTCTACATTGCAGATAGCTCTGCGTACCCTGTTCAGTTGCGATTTCTCTAAGTTTCTCAGTTTCGCTCGGTGCAATATATGACATTCTAACCACTCATGAGGTTGATTCTGGTGAAAAAAATCCCGGAGGCCAGTGCCCTTGAGGGTTTAGTTTAAAAAAAAACAACAGTTTTGCTCGTACTAAAACAGTTTTTGTTTTTTAGTTTCAGCTAACTAATAAACACTATAACGTGCCCTATCTGCCTATGTGCTCTGTACTAGTATTGCTGCTCCATGTCTGAAATTAGCACTATAGGCTACTTGTACATACATTTAATGTGTATGTATGTGCATATGGAAGTCTGCAATGTTTTGTATGACTTACTAGCCTCGTGCCCAGGCTCATTGTGTGGGAGGAAAGTTGAGCCTGGTACACACTGTTTGCACATGCTCAGTTCCCCCAGGATTTCCGGGGTCTTGGAAACTAGCGGATACTACAGCGTAATATTATCCGTCTATCATCGTATCACCGTCCGTTACACTAAAGTAGTTGGCGAGTTATAAGCGTCCTGGAGCATTTTAAAGCCATGTAGATGCCTCGAAAGTGATTGCTGTAGTTTGATTCTTCGATCCAGTTTGCTTCTGAAAGGCCTAGAAGACCAGATCTGCCACTACCAAAAGGGGGGCGCTTCTGAATTTTTAAGGTAAGACATATACCATAAACCTAGCGGATAGAAGGTACAGATCTCATTGTTATTTTTAATCGGGTTTCAAAGCTATCTGAAGTTGGAGAAAGGCAGAACGAGCTAGTTTCTAGTTCTTCTGCTTACTATACATGTATGCTGCTCCGTACTACTCCTTACCACGTGACTGAGATCATTCATGGATACGTTTACTGACTCTTTTCCGTAAATTCTTGCGCATGCGTGAACAGTGTGTACCACGCTCAACTTTTCCCCCACGCAATGAGCCTGGGCACGAGGCTAATGACTTACATAAATGAACTACACATGGGTAAATCAGATGGAGTAGATCTACAGCTGCAGCAGTGCAGAAATCAGGTATTTCTGTGTTACAGTGTAAGAGATACATGTACCAGCTTAAGTTTACAGTATCCAGGATCGTACAAATGTGGCATAAATGTACATGTAGTTACTGATGCTCAATGAAAGAAGCTGCAACCTTTTAGCATTGACTGCCATTAGTTGAAGGTTAGTACTTACCTTGTACCAAAGATCAGTACATTCTCATTGCTTCGAAAGCTGCCCACGAAACTTTTAAATCAGTACCATCAAAGTATTCCGTGCCAGTTCAATGGAGGAATTCTTTGATAATGCAGCCATGTTATACATTGAATATTGCCTTCACAAAGGTGAACAAAACCACTTCCTTTCAGGGTCTACTCCATTCCAACGTGAGTGCTGTGGACCTGGCAGAGAATCTTCTATGTCCATCACTGACAACACGCAGCGTGAGGTAAGTATGGCACATAAGATAAACGGTTTGAATTGTGAGGGTGCTGCATAGTTGAACTGCATAGTCTGTAAGTATTAAACTTTGCAGTACACTATGCTTACTTTATTGGACTGTGCTCTAGCTATACATGTACACCAATCAAACTGCGCTCTGGTTTGAAGCCACAGTTAATTCACCTTGCAAGCAGGCAGTGGCTGCACTCCTGATCCTTTACAGAGCCAAGAGTAACATGGATTTTAGCTGTATTGTAAGACCAGTACTTTCGAAATCCCTCCTTCGATAAGCACTTCATACACAACTGACACTACAGCATATCCTACACTGCTGCATGAACTATAAGACTCGGCTCTTTCCGCCTCACAGACAACTAGCTACAACTAATCAACAATTAAACTGTCAATCAGCATACACCTTGACTCTTCCCTACAGTAGAATATGACATCTTCCTACTTGATACGCAACCCTACAACTATACACAGTCACTATTTTATTAAAATGGACCAATACGGTCACATATTATAAATGCACATTTAGACATGCATAGGGATGTGGCATGGAGGGGATTGTGCTGTGTGTGGTTGGCAAGATGTAGGGAATGCTAGGGATGGTGATCTGTTTGTAGTGTCAAATATTAATTCCTACTTTGTTTGGTTGTTTTTTTGGGATTCCATTCCTACATGCTTTTTTTAAAACTATCAAGCACAATAAATACGTACGTACATAGGCAATAACCTTGATGATGCTCTTCACACCAAATTGATACTTTGCAACAGCAGCCACATTTGACTCTCCATTCACACTCACAAAGTTGGAGGCAACAGTGTTATACAAGGAGACTGCCCACCATCCATCTCTTCTACCAATTTAATGTGTAGAGCATCACCATGGTTATATTGCGTATGTTCTTACTGGTTTCTATGAGACCATGTAGAGCAAACTGGAGACTATATAGAGCAAACTAGAGCCATAAGATTACTCATAAAGTTTCTTTTAGAGGGAAGACCTTTATGGTCCCCTTTTTAATTAAATTTCAAATCACCTTCAAACTCTTAAAACTGTTGTGAGCTGGGTGGCCGCTGGTTCTTTCCTAGCCTGTCCTGGGTTCTCGGTTCTCTGGGCCGCAATCCATACTCTACGGCTTCTTCTTAAATTTGTCTACCTACGTACCTCTTGTCTCTCCTCTACTTGTATGTTATAGTTAGCTTGTAATGAGTTTATAGGCCGAGCAAGCAGCAGAGCATGGAGATATATACGTAGACAACAATGAAAGTAGCTTAATTGCTGGTTGAATGGTTGGGAGATTGGGTTGGGAGTTAGGAGGTGTAGGGTACTAATGTTTGATAGTTATATAGCTTATACTGAGTTTACATGTAGAACAAGCAGCCAAGGTTGTAAACTTGGAAACAGCGCTGGTGTTTCCATTTTGGATGAACAGTACTTGTACATGTGCAAACTCTGCTTAGCTGACTGAACTACACAAAGTAATGGAATTAAGCAGTATATGAATATACTGTCGTTTTTGAATATGCAACCACAGAGGAAGTTGGACATGACATATGATGACACATCATTTTTTAGATGGTAAAACATACTGTAGCCATTGTAATCATTCACCTCTCAAATTTTTGCAGATTTTTACCATTAATGCATGTTAAGTATTTGGTAGCCTCAACTGTGACACAATATGACACATACGTACATGTAACTAGAGCGATTACTATGTTAGCACTACTCTGAGAGCTAAAAAGAACAAGCAATGTTGGCACTGCCTTTTGCCTTCACTGATGTCTCAGCGATGTCGCAACAGTGCATCAAAGACCCTAATTTGCAGCATTATTTTAGTGAAGTAGGGTGCAGAAGTGAAGCTTCAGTAGGGCTTCCATACACTGCTTATAAAGAGCCAGAAGCGCAGTTACTTACTAATGTCATTGCTGCACATATCAAGGTGGTTACACTTACAATCCACAGTCCACAGAATGAATTGAATCCTCTTTTTACAGACTGTAGAAATGCCAGCAGTGCTCTTGATAACCCATAGTACTGTACAACACTATAGCTGTACTTCCACACTGTTGGTCTTACTTACCATGTTTACATCACATTAAAAGTGATGATGTCATGACTCCCTTGATGCAACCATGTAAACTTGCAGTCAGCAGAACATTGCACAGCTTATTTTTGTCCCATATTCCCTTATTAGAAGTTAGTTTATGTACACCTTGATTAGCCATTCGTGGACAGCATATTTCATGTAGAAGTGCATGTTATTGAGTATCACACAGTATATGCCCACCACTCAGGTTATACATCTTGAGCGCCCATCGCGCTGTTACTGCAATTGTAGTGGCCTGACGTGCTACTGCTGCTGCAGCTGCTGTGCTCCCCATGAAATTGAAGTGCAGTCACCGCCTGGCACAGTGATTGGCTATGTGAGACAGGAACCCCTGGGAATCTTGAACCCCTGGTTCTCTATCGAAAACGCCGAGGGAGATTGTGTGATGAAGATCAAGGGCCCAACCCTGGGATGTAGCTGCTATTCAGATGCCAACTTTGATGTAAGTACATTGTCCTATCATTATTGTTCCAGTACAGCATGTTTGTGTTGTACTTCGTTGTTATTAAGGAAAATAGGCGAGTTGTTTCAAGACATGTCTCAATCTATGCAAGGAATTTGTTTTAAGGTGGAACCGCACTAACCTTCAAATCTTTTTTTGAATAATTATTGAAATCATATCACTCACATGGGACTAAGTAAATTTATTAACATTATGTGAACATTTTCCCATGGCGGCAGCTGGAATTAGCGGGGGGGGGGGGGTGTCGCTTTGATAGCGGCATTTTTTTGTTTGATATTGGCACTTTGATGTGGTTGAGCAGTTACGCTGATGTTACCTTTCAACACGTTATTGTAATTAGGACCATGTATAGTGGCAAGTAGGCTAATTATGGCTGAATAGGTAGCAGAAGTCAGCCAAAAACTCAGATGGATGCTGACAGATTATTGCCCATTTTTGGTAGGTTACGGTAATGACCTCTCTGGTCTGTAAGCTTGGACCATTTTTGTAACTAGGTGGGGTAAGCTAGCTGTGTGGAAATCTGTGGAGATTTTATAGAGAGTGTTTTAGTGGGTAATTGTAAGTAACCGAGGGGTGAGTGTGGGAAACTGCTAACATAGATTTGCTGTGAGTGGATTGAAGTTTGTAAGGCACGGCTCGATTTTGCTGGACAAAAGTGGGTGGGCAGGTAATTGTTTTTGAAAGACAGGATAGCAAAAATGAGCATTTTAGGCTGGTTGGATGCATTTTGGGCTGTAAAGCTGGATTTAAAGTATTCCTGTGAAAAAAACAAAATACGTTTTTGGTCTGTAATATGTTCTTTGTAAGTACTGCTGATGTTGTCAGACTGTGGGTGGGGTTCTAGGAGATCTGATAATTGTTTATTTTAGTGAACAACCTGAAATCGCATTTTGGTGGTTTATTTTGCAGAGGGTGTAGTTAAATACATGATTTAACCCTTTGGCTTCCACGAGCGCCAAATGGCAGAATTCTAAGTATATTAGATTTCAGTGACTGATCAATCTTACTGAACATCCACATTTTAGGTATTGTCTGCTGATGATTCACATTCTGTTGGCAGAATTAGCAAGCAATGGGGAGGATTGGCCAAGGAAGTTTGTAAGTTGTTTGATAAGATAACTATGCTTTCTTTCTGATCACAAGGTATAAGACTAGTTCACATGAATATTACTCATTAGTTTACCAAAGTATGAGAAGTATACTGAAAATGATCTTGTTAGCTTTTTACTCTGGCCATGCATCATTGGTCTTCAAGCAGCAGTTTCATTAATGTGGGGTGGTACAATCTGGTTACTTTTTGTGGGTATATACTACACGTACAAATAGAGAAAACACCTAGAGTTCACAATTACTGCATTTAATGTGTGTTATATAGTATAACATGTACTGTAGCTTTACCTTTCATGTTTGGGGAATTCTGCTACATACATCAACATCCAGAAAGCCACTTCCTTCAAGAATAGAGCTGTTACGTTTTGAGTATTGGCATACCGTAAACTCTGGTTGTTAGGCGCACCTCGCTATCAAGCGCATAATATTTATTAAGCGCATGCTTCCTTCCTGGTCGTGGGTATCATTTGTTGAGCGCATGCTAAGAAACACCAAACATTTTTGAGAACTCTCTAGGTATATACATGCCCGATTACGCTTCCGTCTACTTTAGCAAAGCAACCGCACGTCTGTCAGTGAGCGTTTCCAGATTCTTGGTTAACCAGAAGAATTTCGCCAAGTCGTGGAGTCCATAACTCCTTGAAGACATGATGGCCACGGATTACACTTTCCTGGAGGAGGATAAAGTTTTGAATACTTCGCCAATACTCGCCATCTCGCTACTCTCAGCTTTTTAAACACGACTACTGTCTCTGCACGCATCTTGCATTGTCACGTGTTGGGCGTAGCTTCAATAATTGCACCCCTATTAGCGCACATCCTCTATTAGGCGCACAGCTGCTTACCACCTAGAGTCATAAGCGCATGCGCTTGTTAACCAGAGTTTACGGTATATCCCTTTAAATACGAGAATTAATATCGCAATCTTTGAGTGAGGTCACTTGTTTTTACTATAAATCCTTAATTACACCACCAAACAGGAAGTTGCCAGAGGTTATCCCCAGGCGCTTGAATGCTGAAGTCGCTGGTTCCCCACCATGCGCACCTTTTCCAGCATTTTCCCTAGCTCATTAATTATTCATGATGTTGCCAAAAGGCTACTATATATCAGGTTTAAAGCACCTTGCAGCTTTCAAAACTACACAAGCATTTACAGAGTAGAGAATTTACACTTTTCTTATTATTCATTACTTGCGTTTTGTTCCCCCTCCATGCATGATCATATCAACTCACGTCAGTTCCCATTGATCTGGATGTTAAGATGAAAGCTGTGATGATTGGTGCGTGCTTCCTGATTGTGAGTGGTAATTGTATTTATGGTAGTTGTGTTCTTATTTCGCTTCAGGTTAGTGCTGTATGCCAGGGAGACCTGCATACACAGCAAAACAATTAAAATGGCAACTATAAAACTGTAGCAGTGAATACCTAACTAATAAGGTACTTCTAGAAACAGTTAGTAGGAACATTTTGTGAAGTGGATTGCATGTTTTTGTAAAGACAAACGATTTCTTTGTACAGCTCAAGTCATAGTGCGGTCAAGGTAGACAAGTCTGATATTTCATATCTAAAAAAAAGCAGCCAGGAGCCTTTGAAGTGAACAGCTGAGGGTCAGCTCAGCAACTCATCAGGCCAAGTAACTGCCGCTATAGAACTATAATAGACCATTTGTCTCATCTGCACAAACAGATAAGTCAAATATCGTACAGAGAATGTGCTAACTCAGCGGTTTCATTGTGTATAGTTAGAACCCTTGAAAACAGCATTATCATGCCTGCCTACCACTTTTTTGTTGTCTCACTAAAAAACCGCACTGGCCTGATGTAGGTTGGCCTACAAACCCATTAGTCGCGTAGAAATGTAATGTGTGACACAATAATACGCATGTGATAACTATAAATGCACAAATAGACAGGTGCAGAAAACATTAAGCAATCCTAGGACCAGCCATTTTTGTGCTTTGTGCACACCCAGCTGTTATTAAATTCCCTCCACAAGAATTTTCATAACCAGGGTAGGATTCAGTACGACAAAATTTACCTCAACGTAGGCAGTTGCTGTTTGTTTGATGTAAAGAGAACGTGGGATATCTGCTAGTGAATCCCAATAGTGGTTGAATTTATTCTGTTCTACATTTCAGTTTAAATTCACAAGATCAATCTCTACCGTAGTGCATGGCTTGATCCTCTTAAAGCTGAAAGTGGGTGATAATTTTGATCACTAGATTGAAACTATGAATGCACATGACAGTTAGCTCATACCACATAGTAGCTGTTTTATAGTGTAGTTATATAGTACACTCCGGTGCAGAAGCTGGAATAAACGTTTTCATATGTAAAGATTTGTCGACTGTTTAGACTCTACTATTTACAGGAGACCTTTTACTGTTTTCTGTACAGGAATTTTAGGCCTTTAAACTCTTAACAGCAAACTGGGCTTTTCCTGTGCACTTATAGATACTGTAATCCTTCACTTTTATGTAGGACTTCATGTTTTTTGAGAGACCTGTCAACCAAGGTGGTCACCATCACCATCACCATCACTGATACTAAGTTATGGTCCTTGTTTATTATGATGGTAGACAATAGAGAACATAGTGTGTACATTTTTGACAACCATTAATTATAATAAATGTAGTGTTGTATGTACTACTGGAAGTTTGTTCTTCAAAATGAATTGTACCTGTATGTGTGTTATAGCTAAAGAATTAGTAAGCAGGAAACAACAGTTTTTGTTGCACAAGGAATATTATACTGTACTTTGTTGTGACCTTGCAACTATCTGCTAAAGTGTCGACTTACAAAAGATTTTGGTTGATAAATCAGCTATTTGAAACAACCAGTAAGGGACTATATTCCAAGAAAAAGCTTTCAAGGGAACTTGACTATTCCAGCCCAAGAGAAGATAGTTTTGCTGCTGTACAAATATAAAAATCAATAAAAATGAAAGGGATGGAATCGCAAAAAAGTAACTAAACAAGGTAGGAATAACACGGCCGAACTTTCAAGGATTACCATCCCTACATCTTGCCAACCACACACACACCACGATCCCCACCATGCATGGCACACCATGTAGCTTCCTGTGTATGTCTTAATTAATTCTGCTCTTACGTGATGTAATGTTAATTGCAATTGTGTTAGAATAATTATGACCATGCAGTTGTATAGGATTGCATGTGTGAGAAGTGTCATTATCTTAACTGTATAAGGAGGTGTTTGGTGATAGATAGAGTAAGTCATCAATTTCCGGTCACCATAAATAATCGGACGCAATTTCTTCGAATACAAAAGAATAAAACTGCTGTCTGTAGTAGTAAACAATAGATAGTTAGAGATGTAGTCGGTACCTAGAAGAACCAGTTGTCGAATCTGCTTCAGCCGGTGTAGCGTTATCATCTATAGTCGGACACGCGGCGCTTGTAACGAAGGGCAGTGATAAGCGGCTGCGTTCTAGTGTTGTCTTCAGACATCTGTCTGTCTACTATTCCATGACTAGCAGTTGGAACCACAAGCCATTCCAGTTCGCGAACTGCAACAAGAACAATAGTACAGCGAGGTTATCACATCAATTATCGGACACAAACCGCGCATGCGCTTCCACCGGCCACGTGCTGTTTTGCCTCTCCTGTGCCACCTAAAGTGGTCAGCAGCCTCATCTGCTTCTTCCCTAATCCCCTGCTGATTAGCTGCTGTCAACATCGTAAGCCCTCTGGAGAGTCTTATGGTGAGGGAGTGTTAGTCTATGACGAAAAAGGGCAGTGTGAGGTAGATTGTGAAGTGGTGCTACTACACATGTCCTGTAAATTTTGCTGATTTGGCCATTTTTGATCAAAAATTGCTCCTGTGATGTGTCTGATTGTCGAGGGTAAAGGTAGAATTTTTTACTCTAGTTTTCAATACCTTGTGCTCAGGGCCAGGGCTGTAGAAACCAGCACAGAGACGGACAGTTGATTAACTTGCTGAAGTAAAGTTTTAATGTGTGATGTGCATGTTAGAAAATATTCATTTCATGCTATTACTCTCCGTCCACTTATTAAACATGATTGCAGTGTTATGTAATTTCTTGTAGTGATCCATTATGCAGTGTCCTCCCTTACGTGAAAGGGTGTTCCGAGGTACAAGTAGCACTACTGCTGGTAGTGTAGTGCCTACCATTGAAGAGCGAGGCTCCTACAAGCAGTGGTCAGGAGGTCAGATGGATCAAGCCGTGAAAGCCGTCGTTTGTGATGGGAAAGGTGTCCGACGTGCAGATCAACACTTTTTGACCGGGTGAGTGGGCGCGTCCAACCGGGTGCTGTGAGTGGACCGCCCAAGTATCTTACATCCACAGAAGAGGCGGAACTTGCAAAATTTCTTGCTGTGGAGCTGTTGGTCATGCCAGGTCGAAGTCGGTGATTTTGGCCCTTGTGCAGCGAGTATTGGATAGCTGAGGAAAAGGGTGAACAGTGACGCACGGGTGGTGGGATTCGTTTCAGAGGCGACACCCTGAGCTTGTTCTACGCAGTCCTGCTCCTCTTTCTCAAGTTCGAAGCAAAGCTACAGATCCCGAGATGTTGCAGCGCTACTTCGATCTCTTGGAGGAGACGGTGAAAGGCAACAAGCTGGAAGGTAGGCCTGGCCAAGTTTTCAACATGGATGAGTCTGGGATGCCTCTAGACCCCAAAGCCCCTAGGCTTGTCTTTCAGAAGGGAAGCAGTGTTTGTGCCTTAGGTTCTGGAGATAAATCTCAGATTACTGTGGTGGCTTGCGCTAGTGCTGCGGGGTTTTGCTTGCCACCAATGGTGATATGGGACCGCAAGACCTTAGCTCCAGAACTTGCTGTTGGAGAGGTGCCCGGTACCATCCATGGGTTATCTAGCAAGGGGTGGATACGTAGATCATAAGCTCTTTGATGTGTGGTTTAACAACCACTTTCTGCGCTACATACCCTCAGCTAGGCCTGTTCTCCTTTTGTTAGATGGTCACTCGTCCCACTATTGCCCCGACACTATTTGAGTAGCAGCCCAACACAAGGTAATTGTGTTTGCTCTGCCTCCAAATACCACCCATATCTCTCAACCGATGGACAAAGGTTGCTTTGGTCCTTTAAAAGAGGCCTGGAAGCATGTTTGCCATGAGTTTCTCACTGCCAACCCTGGCAAAATTATAACAAGATATGAGTTTTCACAGCTCTTTAGTGAAGCCTGGATGGGTAGCATGACGATTCCTAATGTTATTGCAGGGTTTAGGGTTACTGGCATATACCCCCTTGATCGTGAAGCTGTGCTTGGTCCGATTTCGAATATCACTGCTCTTTCAGAGGAAACGGGTCTGTTGTTCATCCCGATGATTAGTCCAGCTGTCAGGCGCTTTACTTCCCGAAGAGATGTCACTCCGGATTTAGAGGCTAGAAAGCAGGACTTCGATGATCGTGAACTTGCGTTGTTTGAGTATTGGTACGACAAAGGGCATGACATCACAGATAATGACCGGTACAGTACCTGGCTGGCCCAGTGTCATCCTACCTCTCCAGCAGCCTTCCATGTATGGATGCGGCCTCTCCAATCAACTGGAGTCAGTGAATTGCTTACCTATCCATCACCTCCCTTTCGAGCCCCCACTCTCAACCCCAAGTCCTGTGGCAGGGTTTTGACGAGTCGAGAGAACCTGCTCTTACTCGAAGAAAAGAAGTTGGCGAAAGAGGAAAAGCAAAGAGAAAAGGAAGCTAAAAAAAGAGCACAAGAGGAGAAGAAAAGAATGAGAGAAGCAGAAAGAATGAGGAAGGAGAACAGATCAAAGGGTAAAGATTATATAAATCATTTTAGTTTAGTACACACACCATGGTTAAGCCTAAATGCTGCAACACATAGGGTATCCTCCTCCTACTCCCCCCCCCCCCCCCCCACCCCCACCCCCACCCTGAGCTTCTACATTGGAGGTCTGATCAGATTTATTGTCGCAGGGGAAAGAGCTATAGAAATAGTAGTGATTATGGAAACACCATAGCTGGCATGGCTCCATTGAGCAAAGTTATGGTAATCCTTCAAGCAACAGCACAAATACTGGCTGGTATAGTTTGCATGACCCGGATGTAGCATCATGTCATTGAGCCCGAAGGGCAAGTGCTGTTTCTTATGAGTCATGTAGCGTTTGTTTCATTGCCATATGCGACAGTCCCATGAAATCAAATATTATTCCATCGCGTATTTTGATTGTGTCAATGCTTTCGAGGCACTGTATATATCTCCAAGCTGGCTTATACACAATGTGTAGCTGCAACAGATATTGACATAACTACACACTACATATGAGCCGACCCTTACTGGAAGTTTGGAGATACAACGTTTCAAACAGGATTACTTGATCGAAATATGTAATGAAATTACTACACAGGACCGTCATGGAATATTATGTTCCTGTTGATACACACCCACACACACAGCTTCTGTTCCCAGCTTGAAGAGTGGAAAGGTTAAGGCAAGTTCCAATTCTGGAGAGCAGGACTTCAGTGAGCAAGAGCAAATCTTGTTTGAACGGCGGTTCGAAGAAGGTGTTGATATTAAGAATGATGAGCGGTACAACACCTGGCTTGCCCAGTTTCACCCTGACATTGGTAAATTACATGGCCTAGATATTGTTGTATGTACATATACATGTAGTTGCAATCTGTATGATACGTTCCTCATCCACCGTAGCCAGCGAAAAGACTTCCATTAAGCCCAAGCAGAGGAGTACAGCAGGTAAGCACGAGGGTTGTGCCCATGTGTCTTTGTATCCATGGCATATTGCTGTGTGGTTACTCTCGTGCAGGAGTTTCGACCGCCGGAAGAGCTGCGAAGCGAGTGCGTCCAGTCCTAGATTCCTCTTTGGAGGAGGAGTCGGAGTCCATTGTCCAAGCCTCCAGTCGCACAGGTGAGATGTCTTTGAGTGTGTAAGTGTGTGATGGTAAATTCACGTTAGGTCCTCTATTTGCCATTTCATGTGAGATTAGGTAGCCGGAAGATACTTGGTCCACAGTCCACAGCAAAAACCACAGCCGCTAGTAAGCATGGTAAGCAGAGGTACATGCAATAGTGATTTGAACTGGAATCTGTGGAAGCAATGATTGAACTTGTGTGTCCTATGTAGGCGTGCCACTTACTCGAGGAAGGTCAGCAACTGGGGCGACTGGAACTAGTGAGTTCTCTAGTGGTGAGGAGCAGGCTGTTGCCCCGACAACCAGTTGCCCAGGTAAGATGTCTTTAAGAGTGTAAAATGTGACTGCCATCAGAAACCTGGCTATCTCTTGCTTTTCACGTAGACATTACCAAGAAGAAAGCTGGACTGAGATCGACATTACGTGCACTTGGAACAGGGAGGCCGAGGATGGACAACTCTGGAGTGGCAGGTATTGTAAACCTGATGAGGAGCAATACGGTGGGGTAATAATGGTAAATCCCATCCACTGTAGCCAGTGAAAAGACTTCCATTAAGCCCAAGCAGAGGAGTGCAGCAGGTAAGCGCGAGGTTTGTGCCCATGTGTCTTTGTATTCATGGCATATTGCTGTATGGTTACTCTTGTGTAGGAGTTTCGACAGCCGGAAGAGCTGCGAAGCGAGTGCGTCCAGTCCTAGATTCCTCCTTGGAGGAGGAGTCGGAGTCCGTTGTCCAAGCCTCCAGTCACACAGGTGAGATGTCTTTGAGTGTCCAGGTAAATTCAGATTAAATGTTTAAGGTCACCATAGTGATGTAGTACACATGCACAAATGTTACATAGTGACGTGTTAATAGTCTTCCATACAAGACAGTAAAGTACCAAACTTCGCCTTTGTGTAGGTATGCCTGTTGCTCAAGAACGGTCAGTGACTGGAGCAGGTGCAACTCCGCTATTGGACCTATCCGGTGATGATGGTAAGTAGTTGGTTGACATTAATGAACAGAAGTGACCCTTGTGTAATGCTCTAATTACTGTGCAAATAAAATAGTAAACATTAATGTACGGCAAAAAAGTGAATTAATTAATTAATTAACCTACCCAAGACTGTATTATTGCCCAGGTCCACTAGCTAGCCTCGTAGTGCTCTGCCTACTGGTACTTAAGGCTTTCACTAAACTGAAACGGCCATAGGTGTTGTAGGCATTTTTAGATGCACACTGTGTGACAAAATATTCATGGCAACTAGAACTTAGTATTACTACTTTATTAACTTTGTGTTTAGTTATAAATATCTGTTACTCATGCATAGTTCTGCAGTATTCTACATAGCCTCGTACCCAGGCGCATTGAAGGCGGGAAAAATGTGCTGGATATCCACTGTTCACACATGCACATAATTAGTGCACTAAGTCCACATGGATTTTGGTGGTCGTGTTGTTGCTGCAGGCTCTCCCCATACTTGTGTGTTTATGTGAACTACATGTATTTTTACCTCCATTTTTTCAGTTGCTTGTGCAGAGTGTGGCACACACAGTGATGGACAGTGGGTGGAATGCACTTCCTGTATGGAGTGGCTACACTTTCAGTGTGCTGGCATTGTGCAGGAGCCAGCTGGTGACTGGTTTTGCTCAAGTTGTATTGGTTCTGTTTAACAAGTGTTCTCAAACTTACAGTAATACAAATTCTAGTACATTGGGGGGGGGGGGGGGGGGGGGGGGGGGGGGAGGGAGGGTTGTGTAGACGCTACATATATACTCTTACCTCCAGCTCTGAGATCAGCCTTCCAAAACCAGTCCTGCCTGATATTTGCAATGGTACCCAGATTACCTCAACTATGCAAAGCTATCCCTTGCAGATATCATGCGATAGTACATGGTATCTATACGTTCGATCATCTGAGTCCCATGGCACCTGGAGGTCTTTGAGCCGGACTTCTGAGTAGCAATAATAGGTCTTTTATACTACCTTTGGTGCTAGTGCTCATCTCAGGGCTCATGAACCCGTCTCTCCAATTAGGTAGGTGTTCCATCTACTTATTGTATAAATTTGCCGTCTGGCAAAGTGCAAAAGGTTATGCGCATGCTCGTCCGATAATTAATGCGATAACCTCGCGGTATTAATGTTCTTGTTGCCGCAAACTGGAATGGCTTGTGGTTCCAACTGCTAGTCGCGGAATGGTAGACAGACAGATGTCTGAAGACAACACTAGAACGCAGCCGCTTATCACTTCCCTTCGTTACAAGCGCCGCGTGTCCGACTATAGATGATAACGCCCGAGCATTGAAAAATTCGGACATAGGCTTTGAAGTGGCATTACACCGGCTGAAGCAGATTCGACAACTGGTTCTTCTAGGCACCGACTACATCTCTAACTATCTATTGTTTACTACTACACACAGCAGTTTTATTCTTTTGTATTCGAAGAAATCGCGCCCGATTATTTATGGTGACCGGAAATTGATGACTTACTCTAGTAGGTATCTGTGAGGCAGGGAGTGCTGTGTTGATATATAGTGCATGCAACAGTGTATGGTATGGTTGTAAGTGTAGCTACCTGTATAGTGTCAGTTATGAAGTGGTTACATCCTATCATGGAGTACGGTAGTACTCCATATGTAGGGTGGCACGGGAAAAAAGTAGCGTCCCCATATAACGCGTACAAAATCATGCGACGACTCAATCCAATGTATACAAAAGGTGCAAAAACAAGTCATGTAGGGATGCACTTCCACCAAAAACACTTCCCCAAAAACCAATGACACAAGCGACAATGCACACCGCAATGCATGCACAGACTGCCCACACATCACAGCACAATGCATTTATTGTAGCTACCATCCCTACATCTTTCCAACCACACCCACCACAATCGTGTATATATGTTCCGCGCGAACCAGGAATTTGCGCAATTCTAGGATTGCGCTGCGCAAAATAGGAATCCGTACTTTCGTAAGGTCGTACTTATTACGTACAATACCAGACATCCAAGACCTTCTTCTTCCACTGGAGGACGCCATTCATCATCACTTCATTCCAGCTCTGACTGGTCGTCCACCTTGCTCATCCCTGGAGAGGGACTTGCTTTCCCTCCCTGTTAGACTTGGAGGGTTGGGCCTACGCAATCCTGCAGCTGAATCTCCAAGCATTTTTCAGGCCTCACAACACCTCACAGCCCCCTTGGTAGCCCTGATAGTTGCCCAAGAAGCAAAACAAATCGTTGACCCCGATGTCACCGCCACCATCAAGAAGAACATCAAGACGTCCAATCGCCTGAGGCAGGTTGAGCTGGCCAGGAGCATCTATGACCAACTCCACCCTCAGCTCAAGCGATGTGTCGACCTTGCTCAAGAAAAAGGCTCATCTTCATGGCTCTCTGCTCTCCCACTTGAGGAATACGGACTCCACCTGCACAAAGGGGAATTCCGAGATGCATTATGCCTGAGATATGGCTGGAATCTGAGCTGCACACCTCAGACTTGCAGCTGTGGAGCCCGATTTTCCATCGATCATGCTATGGTCTGTCACATGGGTGGATTTCCAACAATACGCCACAATGAGCTGCGCGACATCACTGCCACCCTACTTACAGAAGTCTGTCACAATGTGACCACCGAGCCAACTCTCCAACCACTCAGCGGGGAAAACTTCGATGCACGTTCTATACGAACACAAGTGATGGTGCCCGAGTTGACATTCGTGCGAGGGGATTTTGGAACGCATCACAGGATGCATTCTTTGATGTACGGGTTTTTTACCCCAACGCGTCCAGTAATCGTTCCACATTGACCTCTTCAGCCTACAGGAGACACGAGCAAGCAAAGAAGCGCGAGTACGGGCAACGCATCAGAGAAGTAGAGCATGGCGTGTTCACTCCCCTGGTGTTCTCATCCACAGGAGGCATGGGTCAGGAGGCAACCATCTTCTACAAGCGATTGGCAAGTATGATCTCGCAGAAACGACAACACCCATATCCAACCGTGATGGGGTGGCTGCGCTGCAGGTTGTCATTTGCAGCATTACGATCTGCCATTATGTGCATTCGCGGTAGCAGGTCATCCTTCCATCGCCCCATCCGTGGGGGAGACGTGGACATCACCCTCGCAACATCCGAGGGGCGAATCCCCACTTGAACCTTCACTTTGTGCATAATTGTTTATTTTCTATTGTCTGACTTTTATATCGGTGTTTAGTTGTTATTGGTACTGCGTTTGTATTTTATATGCTGTAGAGCAGCAAATAAAAAAGTGTATTGTATTGTATTGTATGTTGTATTGTATTGTATTGTATTGTATTTCCTGACCCATTAAAAAAAATCCGTACTTTGGCGCGCAATCCCGGGATTGTGCAATTTTCCGCGCGAAGTTGGAATACGTTGCGCAAACCTTGCTTCGCGCAAATTCGTTCGCGCAAAGTTAGAATCAGTTTAATATAAAGTGTATGCAGAGTCAAAGTAGAACAGCAAAGGGATAAACAAAAGGATAAAAAGTCTCAAGTGCTATAAAAACAAAAACTACTGACAATGGTTACAAAACCAATCGCCAACATGACATGTATTAAAATCTACACATCTGTAGTGAAACCAGTTGTCACAACCATCACCGGCAACTACATTGTCAAATAATTCTGGCAATCTATATACAATCACAGTATAGTGGGATAAATGAAACTGATGGCTTGCAAGCCCTAGAAGTTTTTTGTGAAGTAGTAGGGAACTTGCTAAGGCAGTTGTTCTCGAAACAGGTCAAGGTGGCTGCGTAGTATATGAACACACAAAGTAATTGGACATACCATCAGATGTAACTGGTGTAAACCCTCCATTCTGACTCAGAATGGAGGGCTTACACTCTCAATGAACGACACTCTGCAAAACTCTTCGAACTTCTGCCTTTGGCTGGCCATTTCTGACACTGCATTACTGTTCGAGCGTGGCATTTTTATAGCTAGCTTAGACATGTCAATGGTCATAGGTTTGCGCAACATCGCGCGTGCGCAAAAGTTGAATGGGCTGCGCAATCCCGGGATTGCGCAAATTCCTGGTTCGCGCAGAACATATATATATGAGATGCGAACAGTGGTAGTGTAATTTGGTGTGTGTGTATTGCTAATGACTGAGTATGTTGGTGGTTGTGGAAGGTAGCTGAAAATGTGCATGGTATACATGTTTGACTAGTGAGTCATTTAGAATGGAGTCATATATAAAAAAATTAAGTTTGTATAAGGACCTTGGTAGTGTTTGGTTGTGCCTGGTTGAGTGTTATGAAGTTTTTTGAGTGTGCTGTTAGTGTTTGTGTGTGCAGATTCTTTGTAGGGGAGGTCTACGCGGGTGTGTTTGGTAAAGTGTAGATTTAGTGTTGTCAACTTTGTTGAGCGTGTTGTATGGCGGTTGATGTTGGTTGTGTTTGTCGTGTGTGTTGGTGGCAGTGTGGTGTTATGAGGAACTGTTCTGCTTGGTTTGTGCTTGATTTGTGGAGCAAAGTGCATTTTGATGGGAGTATAGTGTTCCTGTGAAGGTTTGGGTTGGTTGTAGTGTGGAGTATTGTGTTTTGTGAAGTAATGATTGTAAGGGTGGTTGTTGGATGGAGACGAGGTGACGTGGTTGACAGTGTGATTGTGGATGGTTGTGTGTGTTGAAGGCAGTATTGGGTGTGCAGTTGACTATGGGGGCGTGGTACTGATTGTGGTGGGTGTGCTTGGAAAGAATCAGCCATGTGAGTAAGCGTATATTCTAGCTAAAACTTCGAGTGACTTACAAAGTAGGAAATGCAGCTCAGGCCTGGACAGCTGGCACGGTCAATGGTAGGCGTTAATAATAGACAAACACGCGAAGTCTGCAGTTTCTAAAACCCGGAATGGAACAGTAATCATTAAATGGCGTGGAACAGCAAGCGTCCCTTCGAGAGCACTCGTGAATCACTGCTGAACCGGTTCGAGTTCTTTGAAAACGTTATACTGCGAGTGCAATATCCTAGCTTGTTCGCGCTTGAATCATTGCAGTCGCTTCGGCCATTATCGTGCTAGCCTGGCTGAAGTAAGAAGAAACAAAGAAGTAGTCAATGAGGCCCCTCCCCCCCCCCCCCCCCCCAGTGTAACGACTTACTGGTCTGCTAATCCAGCAAAGTTTTCTAGCACCACTAAGTCTTAATGCTGATGAAAACACTCGTAAAAGCCTATGACTATAATCAGAGCCGAGTTGTGACATGAGTCGTACGCGTTATTTGGGGACGCTACTTTTTTCCCGTGCCACCCTACATATGGAGTACTACCATACTCCATGATAGGATGTAACCACTTCATAACTGACACTATACAGGTAGCTATACACTTACAACCATACAATACACTGTTGCATGCACTATATATCAACACAGCACTCCCTGCCTCACAGATACCTACAATCTATCACCAAACACCTCCTTATACAGTTAAGAGAATGACACTTCTCACACATGCAATCCTATACAACTGCATGGTCATAATTATTCTAACACACTCGCAATTAACATTACATCACGTAAGAGCAGAATTAATTAAGACATGCACAGGAAGCTACATGGTGTGCCATGCATGGTGGGGATCGTGGTGTGTGTGTGGTTGGCAAGATGTAGGGATGGTAATCCTTGAAAGTTCGGCCGTGTTATTCCTACCTTGTTTAGTTACTTTTTTGCGATTCCATCCCTTTCATTTTTATTGATTTTTATATTTGTACAGCAGCAAAACAATCTTCTCTTGGGCTGGAATAGTCAAATTCCCTTGAAAACTATTTCTTGGAATATGGTCCCTTACTGGTTGTTTCAAATAGCTGATTCATCAACCAAAATCTTTTGTAAGTCGACACTTTAGCGGATATATATACACGTTGCAAGGCCACAACAAAGTACAGTATAATATTCCTTGTGCAACAAAAACTGTTGTTTCCTGCTTACTAATTCTTTAGCTATAACACACATACAGGTACAATTCATTTTGAAGAACAAACTTCCAGTAGTACATATAACACTACATTTATTATAATTAATGGTTGTCAAAAATGTACACACTATGTTCTCTATTGTCTACCATCATAATAAACAAGGACCATAACTTAGAATCGGTGATGGTGATCGTGATGGTGACCACCGGCACCTTGGTTGGCAGGTGTCTCAAAGAACATGAAGTCCTACATAAAAGTGAAGGATTACAGTATCTATAAGTGCACAGGAAAAGCCCAATTTGCTGTTAAGAGTAAAAAGGCCTGAAATTCCTGTACAGAAAACAGCAAAAGGTCTGCTGTAAATAGTACAGTCTAAACAGTCGACAAATCTTTACATATAAAAACGTTTATTCCAGCTTCTGCACCAGAGTGTACTATATAACTACACTATAAAACAGCTACTATGCGGTATGAGCTAACTGTCATGTGCATTCATAGTTTCAATCTAGTGATCAAAATTATCACCCACTCTCAGCTTTAAGAGGATCAAGCCATGCACTACGGTAGAGATTGATCTTGTGAATTGAAACTGAAATGTACAACAGAATAAATTCAACCACTATTGGGATTCACTAGCAGATATCCCACGTTCTCTTTACATCAAACAAACCGCATCTGCCTACGTTGAGGTAAATTTTGTCGTACTGAATCCTACCCTGGTTATGAAAATTCTTGTGGAGGGAATTTAATAACAGCTGGGTGTGCACAAAGCACAAAAATGGATGGTCCTAGGAATGCCAAATGTTTTCTGCACCTGTCTATTTGTGCATTTATAGTTATCACATGCATATTATTGTGTCACACATTACATTTCTACGCAACTAATTTAGCACTAATGGCTTTGTAGGCCAACCTACATCAGGCCAGTGCAGTTTTTTAGTGAGACAACAAAAAAGTGGTAGGCAGGCATGATAATGCTGTTTTTAAGGGTTCTAACTATACACAATGAAACCGGTGAGTTAGCACATTCTCTGTACGATATTTGACTTATCTGTTTGTGCAGGATGAGACAAATGGTCTATTATAGTTCTATAGCGGCAGTTACTTGGCCTGATGAGTTGCTGAGCTGACCCTCAGCTGTTCACTTCAAAGGCTCCTGGCTGCTTTTTTTTAGATATGAAATATCAGACTTGTCTACCTTGACCGCACTATGACTTGAGCTGTACAAAGAAATCGTTTGTCTTTACAAAAACATGCAATCCCCTTCACAAAATGTTCCTACTAACTGTTTCTAGAAGTACCTTATTAGTTAGATATTCACTGCTGCAGTTTTATAGTTGCCATTTTAATTGGTTTGCTGTGTATGCAGGTCTCCCTGGCATACAGCACTAACCTGAAGCGAAATAAGAACACAACTACCATAAATACAATTACCACTCACAATCAGGAAGCACGCGCCAATCATCACAGCTTTCATCTTAACATCCAGATCAATGGGAACTGACGTGAGTTGATATGATCATGCATGGAGGGGGAACAAAACGCAAGTAATGAATAATAAGAAAACTGTAAATTCTCTACTCTGTAAATGCTTGTGTAGTAGTCCAACCAGTTTTAAAAGCTGCAAGGTGCTTTAAACCTGATATACAGTAGCCTTTTGACAACATTATGAATAATTAATAAGCTAGGGAAAATGCTGAAAAAGGTGCGCATGGTGGGGAACCAGCGACTTCAGCATTCAAGCGCCTGGGGTTAACCACTTGCAACTTCCTGTTTGGTGGTGTAATTAAATTATTAGTTTAATTTATTAATTTATAGTAAAAACAAGTGACCTCACTCAAAGATTGCGATATTAATTCTCGTATTTAAATGGATATACCGTAAACTCTGGTTAATAGGCGCATGCGCTTATGACTCTAGGTGGTAAGCAGCCGTGCGCCTAATAGAGGATGTGCGCTAATAGGGGTGCAATTATTGAAGCCACGCCCAACACGTGACAATGCAAGATGCGTGCAGAGACAGTAGTCGTGGTTTAAAAAGCTGAGAGTAGCGAGATGGCAAGTATTGGCGAAGTATTCAAAGATTTTTCCTCCTCCAGGAAAGTGTAATCCATGGCCATCATGTCTTCAAGAAGATATGGACTCCACGACTTGGCGAAATTCTTCTGGTTAACCAAGAAGCCGGAAACGCTCACTGACAGACGTGCGGTTGCTTTGCTAAAGTAGACGGAAGCGTAGTCGGGCATGTATATACCTAGAGAGTTCTCAACAATGTTGGCGTTTCTTAGCATGCGCTCAACAAAGGATACCCACGACCAGAAAGGAAGCATGCGCTTAATTGCCGAGCGCAGCGAGGCCAATAATCGCGACATACGGGCTCAGAATCTCAGCTAGCGTTTATATATATAAAAAATTTAAAAACATGTAGGGATGGCACAGTGTGAAGAAAACAAACTAAAAGCAAAAACTAACATACAAATATTACAAAAATATTTAAACACATGTGCATCAAATCTACAAAAACTAACCAATCAAGCTGTAGTAACAACACAACTCTAAAAAATCATTTACAAAAATCAATTAGCACGTCAGGATGGAATCCCAAAAAGTCACCAAACAAGCTACCATGACACAGACTTGTGAACACAAAGGTTGCCATATAGCATCACAGTCCTTCCAGATACGTTTAGGTGGTACCATCGGTGGAGGTTCATCTGTTCACTTCCCTTCGGCTACTCCCAACCCTCTACCTTCAAAGCAAGTCACACCAAGCTACCCCATGCTCCTACAGCCTTCAAACCTGCTGCATAGTGCATAACGGAATATGGCCCTCAAAAAGGCCTCCAAAAATTATTCGTATAAGTACGATTACAGACCAAAAGGAATGTCGACAGATACTCCTAAACTCACTTCCACACTTATATACCACCACATGGAGCAAACCACTTATGGGTTTCATACAATTTCCGTTTATCACCCCACCCACCTACGTCTTACAAACGTACTTAATTACATTAACATCTGGAGCCAGTATTCAGATTCAGACTCTATCCTGTGACCCCACTCAACGGAGTCAACACACGATCAGGCTAGCTCACGCCTATATATAGAAAAAGCACTTCGCCAAAAACTGCAAAAACAAGTCATGTAGGGATGCACTTCCACCAGAATAACACTTTCCCAAAAACCAACGAAACAAGCGACAATGCACATCACAACACATGCACAGACTACCCACCCATCACAGCGCAATGCATTTACCGCGTAGCTACCATCCCTACATCTTTCCAACCAGTTAGTTTTTGTAGATTTGATGCACATGTGTTTAAATATTTTTGTAATATTTGTATGTTAGTTTTTGCTTTTAGTTTGTTTTCTTCACACTGTGCCATCCCTACATGTTTTTTAATTTTTTAAATGTTTTTTAAGACTTGTTTCTGTTGTTTTTTTAGTGAGGGGGAAGAAAAGGAATGGGGCTTTGATGTTTGGTATTAGGATTAGATGGTATGAGTTGATATAGCTAGTATGGTTCTGTTGGGTAGAGGTGCGGTAGTGTATATGTATTGGTATGAGAATACAGTTTTTGGTAGCTCCGCCTCTAAGTTGAGTCCCATACTTGTTCTGCAGTGTGTCATAAAGAGCGCATTTCGTCTACTGAAGTCAAAATTCCGAAATTCCAAGATAATGGCGATCGTATAATAAGGGATTTTTTCTGACATCTCGTTGACATTGAGTTAAAACAGAGACAGTGGCAGACTGAACAGGGATAGTAGATTTCCCGTATGCTGGAATGGTCTATATATCGGTAGAGAGTGAACTGCATTTTTTTTACCGGGGGATATAAACCAGCAAGGAGGATGCATGGGGACAATAAAGTAGGCATCGTTCTGCGATATGGGATAGCCTGTCCTGTTTCTGTAGGTGACTAAGGAATACCAGCAAGCCGTGTTCAGCGACCGTAATTGGTGTTATAAGCCTCTTTGGCGACCAGTTAAGTTATGCTCACGGCATAAGCGACTGGTGGAGCATGTGGAGTGCATACACATGTATATAAGCGCAAGTATTGATACTGCTGAGAATATTGAGGTGGTAGTCATTGGCATTGGAGGGGGAGAAAGGTCTGCGCATGAGACTACAGTACATTATGGTGTCAAACAGAAACAAAGAATCATGTAGGACAACCGACTCCCGTAAGTGGGTGTGGTCTTAGGGTAGGGTTAGGGCCAGATCTGGGACAGTAGACCACGCCCACTTCTGGTAGTCGGATGATCAAACTAAAACGCACTAAAGTATTTGTAGATCTTGTGAGTGCTCCTCACCACCACCTCCCAACTTGCACTCGTTGCTCACACTGCAGCACTTGTCACCCCCCATCTGGTTGTCCCTCATGCACGGGGACCTTGGGCGGATCTCCGAATTGTGGGCGGGGTACGGATACGACCGGCGAGCACGTGATGGTCGAAGGTTAATTGCGGCAAAGTTCCTCCGGCTATATTATAGTCGCTAGTTAGAATCTTCTATCTACTAGCTATGGTTGTGTCGAGAGACTCAAACACCTTTTCAGAGAGAAAGAGCGGTGAAGTCGCACGAAGTCGAGTAGACACATACAGGTGTATTCGGCCGGGCCAGGGAGAGGGAACAAAGGCCTTCAGGAATGTCGACAGACGGTCTAGACGTAAGTATGTAGCATATTTATAGTGTGTGCTGATTTAGCACACTGTGTTAGACTAGTCTCGTGCCGAGACTGTGTGTAGTCGTGCCCTGAGTTGGGTTTTGGGCAGTTTACATTTACGCGCTCTTATTAATGCGCCACTAATTATTTACCATATTGCTACAATATTTTGCGTGAACTTTACTTTTGCGAATTTTGCGAGTCCTTACAGCATCGCAAATATAAGATCGCAAACATTAAATAAAAATATGTGAGCGTGGTTTTAGTGGGTGCGGTTAACGAGCACCAAATCAATAGCTGTCCCAGGAGAAGCAGCAGTAGGCCTAATGGATGGCCTTAAACAATAGCGAAGGTGGCAGGTAATGTTTTAATATGCTTCTACAGCAGCAGCTATTTCAGGATGAGTATTCGGCAGTATTTTACTTGATTTTACTATGAGCCCCAATCGCGAGGACACTGCAATCGGAGTGGTGGCAACTCGTGAAGCAAATGAGAGTGTGAAGCGTGCGTTAGAGAAGCAAACCAGCCAACAGAAGGCCAAGAAGCGTAAGGTACATACCCACTCAGCCGAGATTGGCCAAGAATGGGAATGCCGCTGCCACAATCGCAAAGATAAGATCGCAAAGTACTTGAATTAGCCACAAAATGACAAAATCGCAAAGGTTTCTCACACGCAAAATATTGTAGCATTACGGTATCGCCAGTGGCGCTCTTAAATATGTGTATGTGTAGTCCATGATCAACACCTTCATATGGCGCTAAACTCCTAGCCTAGTCTCGTTCCCGGACACTCCACACATGCCCCGACGAAAAATTAGGGACAGGTAGAAATAAAGAGGGTCTGGCGACTCGAGTGGGGTCCACACAGAGCCTTCGTTGGAATGCAGGAATAGGTGACACCAATTGATGTAATTAACAGTACGTGCGTTGCTGAACTTCGAAAGAAGCATGCCAGGTCAGTCGAAAAAAGTGACTGAGTCTGCTATCGATTTTGCTAGAGAAAGGCTAGGTATTGAAGGGCTCAAGAAACAGTCAGAAAGCGATGGATAGTTTCAGAGTCTACGCTGGGCAAGCCTCCTGGGCCAACTCTGGCACCGCTTGGTAGACTCCATCCTTGCCGGTTGATGCAGCACTCAGTAGATCTCACAGATAGTCAGTAGCAGCAAGAGCTGCACCGCAAGTCATAGCTACACGTGCGTTTACTGTTTCTACTTTGCAGCTGGTGCACGCGGTATGCTTCGTTGCGGTTTCATACAATCGATTTTCATCATGAATATCTAATTTAATGAAATTCCTCAAATTTCCGGGCTGCACATGTATCCCACTCAACTCGCCAGACCCTCTTTCTACCTACTTTTTGGCGGGTGAGTGTGACAGGGTCTGGGAACGAGACTACTACATGTCTTATGCACTATATAAAATAGTACAAATGTGCATTACGTGTTAATTGAGTTTCCAATCCCTGTCCTTCTACTCTATTATCTATGGTGGCATTTACAACGCGCCACCTGAATAATAATTCAGCAACACTATTGGCACTATAGCAGAGAAAAAAAAATGTATTACAATGATTGGCACATTATTTAGAATGGTGTGTTAATAAGAGCGGATATAGTATTCATCAAACGGACCATGTCTGTGACAGGCACATATATTGAAGATTCGCAAACGTATTGATCATGATCAGGTCACTGCAGAGGTCGAAATAACGTGCGGTCATTGGTCAATATCTGTACATATTGCTATAGTGACCGAGCAAAACTACATGTGGTCGGTAGGTGTGCCCGGGAGCTTGTGTAACAGCTGCTGCGTAAGGCAGTGATTGCTAATCATATTCACAGCGTCTTGTATAATGCCTACTTGTGAATAGTAAACACTATCCAAATAAGGAGTTTCTGCTCTCAGGTCAGCTTGGGAAGAGAGGATGAATTGACTGGTTTGTGTGTATTCATTTTTTTGGTGGTGCTTGCTCAACAATGCATTCACATCTATTATCTTGCTGTTGCTGAAATGTTTCAGTCATAACTACAAGTACTGTGACAGGTAGGTACATCCAGTCATATTTGCTAAATGACCACTCAGAATCAAAAGTGTTAGGACATTGTGACCAGATAACATTTGAACGTTATTTCGACCTCTGTCACTGGTTTGGTCAATGATATATTTGTTTCTGTGGGCATGGTAGAGGGGAATGTGAGGCTATGGGAGTGGTAGGTGATTGTGTTAGGAACATTTTAGTGTAATGGTTTAGTGCTTTAACATTATGATGTAATGGAGAAAATACTTGAAAACATGCATTGCTGTGCCTTCATTTTTAAAATTTACACAAAAGCATGAAAATAAGCACGTTTTCATGTATTTTCTTCACTTTGTGCCTACTTTTACCGTGCATTATATCAAATTAATGGTGAAAGGTGTACTGTACTTGTACATGTAGGTGCAGTTATAATTAGCTGGACAAGTGTTGTATAGCAGGTACATGTATGTGTATGGAGATAGGAAGGTCTTGAATTGAATGGGTTATAGGTTGAGAGGGAGTTGGGAGCCTGTGATTTTGTGTTCATTATGTTAGGTTTAGTCATACCTTCTATAACCTTGTCCCAAGGAACATGTATTTCATTGTGTGATTCACACAGTGGTGCAACAGTGTAGCCATTGAGGTTTTCCTGCTACAGAGGTTTTCAAGTAGGTTGAAGGTTGAACTCATCTTAGAATTTGATGTGCAGTCAAGCTGAACTACTAATTGAATTGTTAACTTGATTTAGCTGCTTTGCACATGTCACAGGTGTAGCTATACAAAGCAACTAAATCAAATAACAATTCAATTAGTAGTTCAGCTGTATAGTGCTCCACTGTCTGACTCAAACAGTACAACATGGAGGGTGTTGTTTACATTGCTGGGAAAAGCCAGCTGACATTCCTAGAAATCCAATGTTCAGGTACTTGGCTGTGCTGAGTATGTATTCTGTAATAACTTTGGTTCTGAATGTACCATTGCTTGTTCTGACCCCTTTTCCTGCACACATTGCGCATCCTGAATGCACAGACCTTGTAATTCCAAATAAAAAGTGACTGATGAGAACTGGACTGCCACACTGGACAGGACTGGAATGGAATGGAAAATGGAAATACTCAGACCTTTGTTTATGTTCTTGTTAGGCATAAGTACTATATCATAGTCCATGGGAAGATAAAAGCACAGCACACTGTATATATATCTGGCATATACACCCCAACCAGCCATTAGCCATAATAATTCTATATATGCAATATAAATACAATTAGTGGTCAACTGTGACAGCTGGTGTGCATGAATCTCATTAACAAAGCATAGTATTTTAATAGCCTTGTTATACTAAGCCACAAAAAGTGATACACATACAGTATGGGCCAAGCTAAGATGGTAGGCGGCCTTGTTAGCACACTTTGAAGCGGTTACAAGCTCTCTCAGCAGGTGATATGTACTGCCATGTTACCTTCTAGTAGATTGCACCTGCACTCATGCATGTCTAGATCTGTGGCTTGCTCCGCTTATATGCTCAGGAGAAACAGTATACAGTAAGTAAGGTATATTACCAAAGATAACCATACTTAGGAGGTGTATATGGCAAGGTATATGGAAACTGAGTCTATACCCTCAATCTTAGTCATCAGAACTTCGTCTGACCTCAGTCTCGGATAGTACGCCATGCATATACACCTCCTGACCTTGCAACTCAACAACTATATACTGTCAGGGTCTTCCCTATAACAACAGCTTTGGTGTAGTGTGCTGTCACATGCATACAAAGCAGTTCACAATTCTTCCATGGTTGTCCAGATACGCGATGAATTAGCCTCATTTCCAAGGCTTTTCTGCCTGTGATCGTATAGCAAATTAACAACAGTAGTTCGGCGATACATAACAAAGGCAGCCAAAGAGGCTCAGAGAACGAGGTAGCTAGGTCTTAAATTTGCCGCGTGTCCGGCGAATCCCTCACCATAGATAATATAGTACGTAATAAAGGCAGCCAGAAAGGCTCAGAGAACGAGGTAGCTAAGTCTTAAATTTGCCGCGTGTCCGGACAATCCCTCACCATAGATCATATATACGGAATTACATAATATCTATGCCCTCACTGACGTTAGCTACTGCATACACACCTTGTAATTCCAACTGAACCGAATTCGATTGGACCGGCCCACTAGCTCTTTAGTGGACTGCAATGGAGGGAAAATCCAAACGCTCAGACTTCTTGTTATACTAGCACCATGGATAATCCATGATATTATACATGCTAGCACGTATAAAATTTAATACGCATACGAAATGCAAGCCATTACCTTGTAATTCCAAGAAGAACAGGAATCCGAAAAACTTAAATACGAGATGCTTGGCTTTAACAACCGCTTCAATACGACTACATGTTATTGTTGATTGGAAGGGAAAATCCAAACGCTCAGGCTTCTGTTTGCGTTATTGTTGATTGGAAGGGAAAATCCAAACGCTCAGACTTCCGTTTACGTTATTGTTGATTGGAAATGGAAATCCAAACGCTCAGGCTTCCGTTTACGTAATAAAATGGCGTGGAACGACCAGCGTTCACTCGAGAGTGGTAGTAAATCACTGCTGAATAAGTTCGAGTTTTGAAAACGCTCTTGATTGAGTGCAATGCTCCGTTAAAAATCATGCTTCTTTATGTTGAAATTGTTGTAGTTGCTGTAGTCATTACTGAGCTAGCCTGGCTGAAGAAGAAGAAAGAAGATGTACTATTACGCCCCGCCCCCCCGAGTGTGTCGACTTGCCGGTGTGCTGCTCCAGAGAATGTTTGTAGCACCGCTAACAGTCTTGTTGCTGATAAAATCACTCGAGATGTCAGGGTATGGCTCATAACAGCCTATGACTGTAAACAGAGCTGAGTTCTGAACGTATGATTTTGTACGCGTTCTATAGGGCCGCCATTTTTTTCCGTGCCATCCCTACATATGGAGTACTACCGTACTCCATGATATATATATATGTATGTATATATATATGTATGTATATCTGTGTGTCACGCTCCCCGGCCCCCGGGGCAAGCCACGAGTTCAAAATGGCGTCTCGTGCAGTTTAGCTGATGCCGTCTTCAAACTCTTGGTGCAGAAGCAGGCAGAGATCTGGACAAGTCTACTACACAGTTTTATCAAGTAAGGCTTACTACAGCTCCTAGGTTAGTACAGTTTGTGTAGCCGCTCTGTAAGCAGAGGTACGAGGGCTAGAGACGGACGGCACGATCGAGCGATAAGAAAGCAAGTTTTACGTAGCATGTCTGCTCTCTGGTGGGTGCTGAGGCTGTTCCTTGGGAAAATGCTGTAGATATAGATATCATTCGCCTGGATGCCAGTCGTTTTGACATAGCTACTAGCCTAGCAGCCGCTTCAGCTAGCCTGTTATTCTTGCGACTTGCTTAGTCGCGAAAATAGTCGTCCCCGGCCCCACGTGTATTCGGGGGGGCAGTGCCCCGGTATCTAGCCCGGGGGGCCCCGGCGGTACGATGATGTCAGCGAGGCATAGTGCGCTTGCATATACCTAGTAAATATTATGCGCTTGATAGTGAGGTGCGCCTAACAACCAGAGTTTACGGTATGCCAATACTCAAAACGTAACAGCTCTATTCTTGAAGGAAGTGGCTTTCTGGATGTTGATGTATGTGGCAGAATTCCCCAAACATGAAAGGTAAAGCTACATACTATACTATATAACACACATTAAATGCAGTAATTGTGAACTCTAGGTGTTTTCCCTATTTGTACATGTAGTATCCACTAAAAGTAACCAGATTGTACCACCCCACATTAATGAAACTGCTGCTTGAAGACCAATGATGCATGGCCAGAGTAAAAAGCTAACAAGATCATTTTCAGTATACTTGTCATACTTTGGTAAACTAATGAGTAATATTCATGTGAACTAGTCTTATACCTTGTGATCAGAAAGAAAGCATAGCTATCTTATCAAACAACTTACACTGTATTCCAAAATTATCTGCATCAGTGAAAATTTCCTTGGCCAATCCTCCCCATTGCTTGCTAATTCTGCCAACAGAATGTGAATCATCAGCAGACAATACCTAAAATGTGGATGTTCAGTAAGATTGATTAGTCACTGAAATCTAATATACTTAAAATTCTGCCATTTGGCGCTCGTGGAAGCCAAAGGGTTAATCATGTATTTAACTACACCCTCTGCAAAATAAACCACCAAAATGCGATTTCAGGTTGTTCACTAAAATAAGCAATTATTAGATCTCCTAGAACCCCACCACAGTCTGACAACATCAGCAGTACTTACAAAGAACATATTACAGACTAAAAACGTCTTTTGTTTTTTTTCACAGGAATACTTTAAATCCAGCTTTACAGCCCAAAATGCTCATTTTTGCTATCTGTCTTTCAAAAACAATTACCTGCCCACCCACTTTTGTCCAGTAAAATCGAGCCGTGCCTTACAAACTTCAACCCACTCACAGCAAATCTATGTTAGCAGTTTCCCACTCACCCCTCGGTTACTTACAATTACCCACCAAAACACTCTCTATAAAATCTCCACAGATTTCCACATAGCTAGCTTACCTCACCTAGTTACGAAAATGGTCCAAGCTTACAGACCAGAAAGGTCATTACCGTAACCTACCAAAAATGGGCAATAATCTGTCAGCATCCATCTGAGTTTTTGGCTGACTTCTGCTACCTATTCAGCCATAATTAGCCTACTTGCCACTATACATGGTCCTAATTACAATAACGTGTTGAAAGGTAACATCAGCGTACTGCTCAACCACATCAAAGTGCCGATATCAAACAAAAAAATGCCACTATCAAAGCGACACCCCCCCCCCCCCCCGCTAATTCCAGCTGCCGCCATGGGAAAACGTTCACATAATGTTAATGAATTTACTTAGTCCCATGTGAGTGATATGATCTCAATAATTATTCAAAAAAAGATTTGAAGGTCAGTGCAGTGCCACCTTAAAACAAATTCCTTGCATAGATTGAGACATGTCTTGAAACAACTTGCTTATTTTCCTTAATAAAAACGAAGTACAACACAAACATGCTGTACTGGAACAATAATGATAGGACAATGTACTTACATCAAAGTTGGCATCTGAATAGCAGCTACATCCCAGGGTTGGGCCCTTGATCTTCATCACACAATCTCCCTCGGCGTTTTCGATAGAGAACCAGGGGTTCAAGATTCCCAGGGGATCCTGTCTCACATAGCCAATCACTGTACCAGGCGGTGACTGCACTTCAATTTCATGGGGAGCACAGCAGCTGCAGCAGCAGTAGCACGTCAGGCCACTACAATTGCAGTAACAGCGCGATGGGCGCTCAAGATGTATAACCTGAGTGGTGGGCATATAAGCTGTGTGATACTCAATAACATGCACTTCTACATGAAATATGCTGTCCACGAATGGCTAATCAAGGTGTACATGAACTAACTTCTAATAAGGGAATATGGGACAAAAATAAGCTGTGCAATGTTCTGCTGACTGCAAGTTTACATGGTTGCATCAAGGGAGTCATGACATCATCATTTTTAATGTGATGTAAACATGGTAAGTAAGACCAACAGTGTGGAAGTACAGCTATAGTGTTGTACAGTACTCTGGGTTATCAAGAGCACTGCTGGCATTTCTACAGTCTGTAAAAAGAGGATTCAATTCATTCTGTGGACTGTGGATTGTAAGTGTAACCACCTTGATATGTGCAGCAATGGCATTAGTAAGTAACTGCGCTTTTGGCTCTTTATAAGCAGTGTGTGGAAGCCCTACTGAAGCTTCACTTCTGCACCCTACTCCACTAAAATAATGCTGCAAATTAGGGTTTTTGATGCACTGCTGAGACATCGCTGAGACATCAGTGAAGGCAAAAGGCAGTGCCAACATCGCTTGTTCTTTTTAGCTCTCAGAGTAATGCTAACATAGTAATCGCTCTAGTTACATGTACGTATGTGTCATATTGTGTCACAGTTGAGGCTACCAAAAACTTAACCTGCATTAATGGTAAAAATCTGCAAACATTTTGAGAGGTGAATGATTACAATGGCTACAGTATGTTTTACCATCTAAAAAATGATGTGTCATCACATGTCAAGTCCAACTTCCTCTGTGGTTGCATATTCAAAAACGACAGTATATTCATATACTGCTTAATTCCATTACTTTGTGTAGTTCAGTCAGCTAAGCAGAGTTTGCACATGCACAAGTACTGTTCATTCAAAATGGAAACACCAGTGCTGTTTCCAAGTTTACAACCTTGGCTGCTTGTTCTACATGTAACTCAGTATAAGCTATATAACTATCAAACATTAGTACCCTACACCTCCTAACTCCCAACCCAATCTCCCAACCATTCAACCAGCAATTAAGCTACTTTCATTGCTGTCTACGTATATGTCTCCATGCTCTGCTGCTTGCTCGGCCTATAAACTCATTACAAGCTAACTATCACATACAAGTAGAGGAGAGACAAGAGGTACGTAGGTAGACAAGTTTAAGAAGAAGCCGTAGAGTATGGATTGCGGCCCAGAGAACCGAGAACCCAGGACAAGCTAGGAAAGAACCAGCGGCCACCCAGCTCACAACAGTTTAAAGAGTTTGAAGGTGGTTTGAAATGGTTATAATTTAATTAAAAAGGGGACCATAAAGGTCTTCCCTCTAAAAGAAACTTTATGAGTAATCTTATGGCTCTAGTTTGCTCTATATAGTCTCCAGTTTGCTCTACATGGTCTCATAGAAACCAGTAAGAACATACGCAATATAACCATGGTGATGCTCTACACATTAAATTGGTAGAAGAGATGGATGGTGGGCAGTCTCCTTGTATAACACTGTTGCCTCCAACTTTGTGAGTGTGAATGGAGAGTCAAATGTGGCTGCTGTTGCAAAGTATCAATTTGGTGTGAAGAGCATCATCGAGGTTATTGCCTATGTACGTACGTATCTATTGTGCTTGATAGTTTTAAAAAAAGCATGTAGGAATGGAATCCCAAAAAAACAACCAAATAAAGTAGGAACTAGAAGTCTCTAGCAGAGACATACCCCGCGGTGCATAATTCACAACTTGGACCTGGCAGGACTGCAGACTGGGCTGATGGAGTAGTTGGCAAAGTGTACATGTATATCACTGGCTGTGTATTTGCACGCAGAGTGTACAGCACTCGTGTATGCGTATATATCTGTATATCCTATATGGGAAGTGGTGGGCGTGACTGATTGCCAATATGAACACGTGAGCAGAGTCCGTATATGCCCGGCCTCTATCGTATTCTAGTTGTGACCGTATTAAAATGGCAGAATGCACCATTGTTAAATAAGAAAGAGCTGTAGATACAGCGAATGGAACCGCTTTGGCGACTATCAGGTACACACCCGGACATTTTTTTTTTGATTTCAATGTTACTGTCGTGTTTAGCAATCGCTTAACCCTATAAATCACGAGATAGCCCGATTTTTGAGTGGACAGACACCGGACAGACGGACGGACAGACAGAACCAATTGCTTAACCCCGCCGCCGCCTACGTGCCGCGGGGTAATTAATATATGACACTACAAACAGATCACCATCCCTAGCATTCCCTACATCTTGCCAACCACACACAGCACAATCCCCTCCATGCCACATCCCTATGCATGTCTAAATGTGCATTTATAATATGTGACCGTATTGGTCCATTTTAATAAAATAGTGACTGTGTATAGTTGTAGGGTTGCGTATCAAGTAGGAAGATGTCATAATCTACTGTAGGGAAGAGTCAAGGTGTACGCTGAATGACAGTTTAATTGTTGATTAGTTGTAGCTAGTTGTCTGTGAGGCGGAAAGAGCCGAGTCTTATAGTTCATGCAGCAGTGTAGGATATGCTGTAGTGTCAGTTGTGTATGAAGTGCTTATCGAAGGAGGGATTTCGAAAGTACTGGTCTTACAATACAGCTAAAATCCATGTTACTCTTGGCTCTGGAAAGGATCAGGAGTGCAGCCACTGCCTGCTTGCAAGGTGAATTAACTATGGCTTCAAACCAGAGCGCAGTTTGATTGGTGTACATGTATAGCTAGAGCACAGTCCAATAAAGTAAGCATAGTGTACTGCAAAGTTTAATACTTACAGACTATGCAGTTCAACTATGTAGCACCCTCACAATTCAAACCGTCTATCTTATGTGCCATACTTACCTCACGCTGCGTGTTGTCAGTGATGGACATAGAAAATTCTCTGCCAGGTCCACAGCACTGGCGTTGGCATGGAGTAGACCCTGAAAGGAAGTGGTTTTGTTCACCTTTGTGAAGGCAATATTCAATGTATAACATGGCTGCATTATCAAAGAATTCCTCCATTGAACTGGCACGGAATACTTTGATGGTACTGATTTAAAGTTTCACGGGCAGCTTTCGAAACAATGAGAATGTACTGATCTTTGGTACAAGGTAAGTACTAACCTTCAACTAATGGGAGTCAATGCTAAAAGGTTGTAGCTTCTTTCATTGAGCATCAGTAACTACATGTACATTTATGCCACATTTGTACGATCCTGGATACTGTAAACTTAAGCTGGTACATGTATCTCCTACACTGTAACACAGAAATACCTGGTTTCTGCACTGCTGCAGCTATAGATCTACTCCATCTGATTTACTCATGTGTAGTTCATTTAATAATGTGCAAGTCATACAAAACATTGCAGACTTCCATACATACATATTAAATGTATGTACAAGTAGCCTAGTGCTAATTTCAGACATGGAGCAGCAATACTAATACAGAGCACATAGGCAGATAGGGCATGTTATAGTGTTGATTTAGCTAATTAGCTGAAACCAAAAAACAAAAACTGTTTTAGTAGGAGCAAAAACTGATTTTTTTAAAACTAAAACCTCAAGGGCACTGGCCTCCGGGAATTTTTTTCACCAGAATCAACCTCATGAGTGGTTAGAATGTCATATATTGCACCGAGAGAAACTGAGAAACTTAGAGAAATCGCAACTGAACAGGGTACGCTAATTAACTGCAATGTAGAGTGCACCAGGCTAACTTATAACTTCAGCAAGCGACAGTTGCAAAACCTATATGTCACTTGTTTTTTCCATACAGTATTGCTGCTTGCAACAAAATGATGAAAATCTAGAGCACCCTGCACATGATTTACTATAATCAGCAGTGATAAATAGCAACTTTTCCATATCAATATACTATCTATCCATGACGTACATGTACTACAAATCGTACCCGGCTGTTAGTACTTACTTTCAGAAGCAAAGTATACTTGCTGTCCTAGAGTATTGCGAATTCTGTATTTATTCTCAGTCTCGTAGCCTGAGATAACTGTAGCAAAAAAGGAATCAACAGTATTACCATATAGAGATGTTCAAGCACCTGTCAGAGCTTGTACCTATAATACATGATACATTTACAATTTTTATTCGGTATACAATTTTGAGGTACTTTCAGTAGCTTTGTACCCATCCAGCACAAAAAAATACTTAAATAATACTGCTAGCATGGCTACGTGACAAGTGGGTGAAGTTCTATACATAGCTCAGGAGTAGCCTCGTTCCCAGGCAAGTGTCAAAAGCTGTGCAGAGGCCTGGGAACGAGGCTAGCTCAGGAGTACGCTACTACACGTAAAGAAGTGCCCTAGTTGTTGATCTGAACATATTGATTTAAAACAGATGAAGAGGACGTGGTAGGTGTCTGCATAGAGAGATCCACTACAGTAATCAGAAAGTGATGCTCCACTGTATATACCACAGGCAAGAGCCAATTTAATGCTTCTGACTTGTGCACTTTATAGCTGAAAGGTTCTTCAGGGTTCAGGTGTGTTGCATTATTATTATTCCAAACCATAAGTATACTGCCATTCCCAGTCTCTACACCCCAGTTTTCCCACTCATAGAAATATCGCGGAAAAAAAGGTGAGTGGAAACTGCGAACAAGGCTATTCACTTCAAAATGATATGTACACAACACGCATCCAACACACACATGTCAAATGTACATTACATTCAAAGATGTATGGTGCAATAGTTGTAACACATACATGTACATGTATGTTGGCATTGATAGCCTTCTGTAGCTGGTAATCAGAGAAATGACTATCTGTAGATTCTTCAAGCAGTAGTGCCGAAGTACTGACACTCACTTAGAGTGCAAATATATTGTACATCAAGAGTGCATGTGCAGTACAAACAGGATAAGATCCTCTTACCCAGAATGATTGATTATAGCTAAGTAAGTTCAGTTTTACAATCCACTGAAAAAGTTTTTAAATTGATCTTTACTGATCAATGATGCCATTTGTCATCATGCATCACAACACCCTTTTTATACTAGCAGTATAAAACTACCGAGTGTAATAGGATATCAATACACGAATGCCAATTCAATATAATTCAATGTAGTAGAAACTCACTTTCAAAAAGCTCAATTTGTTGATGCACAAGAATCTGATCAATTTGGACAAGGTACTCCAGTCCAGGAGGACATGCAGGAGGGATCTCCGCTGGGAGCGGCATCCAGGTAACTTCCTGTGGAGCTATGTTGCTAGCCAGCTGTGGAAACATCGCTGCAGCAGCTGTGAGAGGATTATATGGCACTGCACCACCTGCAAAATAGGAATGGATCTGTAATCAGTAGTAGTTATACACTCCTCTACTAGCCTCATACTCAGCCACCCCAGCTTCTTTTGCTTGCAGGAAGAAAAAGCAGAATGCCATGGGAACACATATTAGGTCAAATTATGTAAGTTTAATGAACATGGGCAGGGGTACCTGTAAGCAATCACCTAGCTATACCAGTGATAATTGCTGGGCACAGTGAGGCAAATAATTGCGACCTATAGGCATCAAATCACACATTTATGTATAATATTGTAGCATGGTGCGTGGGTGGCTCAAAGGCATCCACAGTGCAATATGTTCAATACCGCACTCGCTTGCACCGAGACGGCATATATTTCACCAGAAGCTTGACTGACTAGAGCTGGCTAGGTTTTGTAGACATTGACCGGAAGGTACCTAGCTGGATATTTCGAAGACAAGCTTCAAGAACGCATAAGTCTTCAGTTAGCTTGACCGACTAGAGCTGGCTAGGCTGTCCAGAGCACATTCACTGGAAGGTACCTAGCTGGATATTTCAAACGATAAGCATGACAAAAGACTTTTAACAACACAAAATCTTCTCTACTATAACAGACAGCACTCCTAGCAACTCTATTCAACATAAAAGCCAGTACAACAGTACAACGATATAGCTCTCGCTTAGCCGCAACGGCTGGCAGTATGACTCTCCACAAACTACAGACAGAGGTGGAGTAACTTACCATGCTTTCCGATGCCAAGTGCTCTTATTGCTCACTAAAACGAGCCATTCCATGCTACAAACAAGTTAAACCACAGCTCCAGGTGGGCTGTATGGGAAATCCATTCATGCAACGATTCAATTAGAGCCCTTGGAGCTGCGGTTCCTATACATACATATGCATACATATGTACAATATAACAATTATACCAGTTACTGTATGCATGGTGGTTTATTATAAGTGAATACACTGAGTATAATAAGTTTAGCAAGTTTTATACAGTTGAGTGTAATTGCCAGCTACAATATTAGAAACTAACATGGCAGTACAGAGAAAGCTTATATGAGCTTCAAAGTGTATTGATGATGTGCTAGGTTGTGATGCCTCCTCAACTTGGCCTGTACTATGCGTGCATGCAGTTGGAACATCACTCCTCAGTAGGGACCGGCCAATTACACTGGCATAATTCAAGAGTAATAGGACGAGTCAAGCAACAGGCAATATGCTGGCATAATAATTTTTACATAAAATAAATACGTACTGCATGTGCATGCGCAGCTAAACGTGTTTATCATTCATTTATACGCGAAATGCGCAAATCTGCCTGGAAACAGCTTTTGTTTATAAGACTTTGTACATGCCTAGACTTCACAGAATGCATGTTCTCGAGATTGATTCCCAGACACTGCACTTGTCTCCTTTATTCGTTAGTTTTTTTGATTTTTTACATGACGACTATAATCATCATTCGGGTATATAGCACATGTAGCTCATTCCGTGATATTGAAGCCTCTCTTATGTTTCAGTAATCAACACTTTAGTCTACTACTTGTACTAGCTGGTTACTGATTTCAGGGCTTAACATTGAGCATAATGGACCAAGCATAATAGCTATGTAGGTCATGTAAGCAGGCATGCAATATATAGGCCATATAATGATCAGGCTTAGCATAATAGCTGGTAAATATACAAGCAGAATGTGCTGCTCCCTACTCTGAGTAGCCTGCTGGAACAAGACCACAAAAATATTAGTTTTCTGAACATGCCATGCTTAGCTATAGCTAGGCATGGCTACTTATGGTGTAGCGTTCCTGATGAGAATGCACACAACAGTAGTGTATTAATGACTTGCAATACAATGACTTGCACAAGGGTGTACGTACTATTATTCTCGCCACGCCCAGGCTGTGACTACTTGCATAATTATTCGCCACTATTCTTGCGACAGGCTAAATCATAATAATATCCGCACTTATATACACCCACAGCTCTGCTCACCCAATGTACTTTGCACTCACCCACAGTATTTTATACTTGGGTAGTGGTCAGGCCTAGTTAATACATAACGTATACTGTATATGTGTACACGTATGTATGTCATTGCATACGTAATAGTTGTACCATGGGTTTCTAGGGTGTATGGGTTTTGTACTCTGAGGGCAGTTATATGTATTCCCGAGGGCGCAGCCCGAGGGAATACATATAACTGCACGAAGAGTAAAAATCCCATACACCCTAGAAACCCATGGTACAGGTGACTTGTACCATAATACAATTACAAACGCTGTTAGTTATGACAAGCGCTAATGGAGAAGCATTAGTTGCCTGGCAACCATATACCCTAGGGTATATTGACAGTTCAAACGAGCCGCTAGGGTGTATGGCTGATATACCCTGGGCGGTGCCTTTCATGTACTGTAGAGGTGCATTATGGTACAAATGTATATATATCTGTCCTTCATGCTTTCCCAGACTCATGCAGGAGGCAAGCCATGTCTTCACAAAATGGCATCTTGCTCGGGCAATTGTATGGATACCGTTTTCGAACACGTGGCATAGAAAAGGGTAGAAATCTGGACAAGTCTGTTACACCAGTAAGTACGCCTTACTACAGCTCCTAGGGTAGCTAGTGACTCTGTGTAGCTGCTCAGTAAGAGATACAAAGCTAGTATAATTGATTGATAAAGAACACGCGCGGGATTCAGGTATGTACCTCCATCAGCTGTCTCGTGGCAGATGTGGCTGATCCTTGGGAAAGTGTTGTAGACAAAGAGACCACTCACCTGGATGCCGATTGTCCTTTGTAGCTCCAGCAGTTCAGTTGTTGATCATGTTGTGCAGTTCTCATGACTGTTTGACTTGCGAAAACAGTCGTCTAGTGTGCATCCAGTCAGCAAAAGGCCTATAACGCATATAATCCACGTGTCTGAGTAAACCGGTATATAGTCATACCTATACCTATGAAGTTAAGTGAGGCATAGTGTGCTTGCTTGTATATACCCTAGTTAATGATTGATTTTTGCATTCTGTTCCTGGGTTTCTGATGGTTTGCTGGGCAGTAGAACCATTTGTGTATACAATGTTTCAGAGGCTGGAATCAAACAAACAAGTTACGTGAATGAGCTCCAGCGTCTCCATGTGCAGAGGCATGCAGTACTACCCCACACACATACTGTACATGTAAGTAACCTGTTACTGCTAGTGAAAAACAAAATCTCTTACACTGCCTATAGGGCTCCAGCATCTTGGACACATTGCAAGATATGTCTTTTATACGGGAACAAATGAGGCAGAAAAATTGTGTGTTAGCTGTTACAGTGCAGTATCCAGTATGCCTATATGCATGGACAAGATCAACTCAGTTGCTACCATGAAGCCATGCACCCCCACAAACAATGAAGTGGCTTCTATAGTCTTTATGTAATGCAAATGACAGGGAGGTGTTCCCAGGCATTTCACTTTTTCTTCCTGCAACCAAAAAAAGCTGGGATGGCTGGCCAGTCATCTACAAGTGGCAAACCTACATTCCAATACAAGTACATGTACTACAAAAACACAGCCCATTATAAAACTAGAAGTCTCTAGCAGAGACATACCCCGCGCTACAAATGGGACCTTTGGACTCTGGTCTGATGGAGCAGCCGCAGAGCTGGCTCTGTAAAGCGTGAAAGGCTCGTACCCACGTCCTTGTTCCACATTAAAGCTGTGGGCATGACCGATTGCCGTATAAATGACACAGATGTTTCTCTGCATATACTTCAGTATGAACCCGTGTCCTGAGACTGCGTATGCCCGCCCTCTGTCGTATTCGAGTTCTTGACCGTAATAGAACCTTACCGTGTTGAATAAGAAAGAGCTGGAAATGTAGAGAATTAGAAACCGCTTTGGTCACTATCAGGCACACACATATAATTATGTTTTGAATTTCAAGGTTACTGTCGGGTTTAGCAATCGCTTATCCCTGCAAATCGAAAGATAGCACTGGTCAGACTGACAGACAGACAGAACCAATCACTTAACCCTGCCGCATACGCGCAGGGTAATTATACAGCAGCTCAGAACATTTTATTCTTACATTCTTGGTCCAACTTGAAGTGTAAACTTCATCCACTTTATCCCGTGGTCATAAGCATGCCAGATGTTGTTGGCGAAGAAATTTGTGTAGCAAAATTTCAAGACATTTGTAGGGTTGATCTGAATAAAGATTTTGTGAAGTTTGAGAGTCTATTAATTAAGATCGACATGTTGTATACTATATGTACATAACGATTACACCTGAATTAGTTTTACTCACATGACCAAATCAGAAGTCTCAAGATCAATTACATGAGTGTGCATAAAAAAAATGCCTTAATGTACACTTACTAAAAGACGCCCAGCACATGTGACTCCTCTCCTGGACCCTTGGACTTGCTATTGGAAGGTTAGTAACTCTGTGGATTGAACCCAATTGAACCCCGCTGTTCTAGCGAGCTACAGCAGTTTCTTTGTAGCTAACTGCGTATTTTAGCCGCACAACTCCGTACTTCATTTGCACGCGACGATTGAATGCAATTATCCACACGTGCACATGAAGCTTGTCCTGCCCCCCTGGGTCACGCCTACAGCTTAAATACAGGACATACGCGAGCCCTCGAGTATGGTATACGATTCTTATCTCCAACATGGAGCTTAGAAGAGATACTCAGATAGAAAGCATACTGGAGAATAGTAGAGAAATGCCCGCATCATTACTACGATGATCAGTCACGCCTAAAGCTCACATACGCCGCTACAGTCTGCAGGGTCCAGGAGTGTGGGGTATGTCTCTGCTAGAGACCTCTAGTTACTTCCTTTTTTCTTTAGGCTTTTAGGACACTTTTTAATTTCTGAATAACTAATCCCCCCTATCCTTCAGTGAGCTAGACATTTCACTATATTCCCATCACTTTCTTCTCTACATGCTCTTTCCAGCTATCATCAAACTCTTCATATGTACCAATTCCGACATTGATGTCTGAACGTAACACTATCCCCATTTATCTTCCCTGCCACTTCTAATCTCCTAGTCTCTTTAACTTTTAATCTTACCATCCTACCACCTCGCCACCTTGCCACACACTATCACTTTCTCCCCAATTCCTTTTGATGCTTTACTGTAGCTTCCCAATCCTGAACCACTGCCTTCACTAATTCTGATCCCCTCAATCCCCGGGTTTTTCATTGGTGTAACCCTTCTACTGATACACTAAGGCTTCCTGATACTTCTGTCTCACTTCCTTATCCTGAAACCATTTAATGTACTCCTTAATCATCCCTTCTGTTGTTTAGTGGTTTTAATTACAGTCTGCCCAATTCCATCCATACCAGAAAGTGATCCAATTCTCCTACATCCATTATATCCACATGTACCTGCACACTCCCTGACTGTTATATCTATCCACATACTCCCTGAAACCTGCAACAAGCTGGAACCAGTAGCTATAAAGTTACAGAAACAGCACTCAATCAAAAATACAAAAATCATTCATGTTCAACTTTTTGTGTTTTGGATCATCGTTTTGTAAATCCTGCGATCACCTTTAGATATTCTATACGTACATGTACTACATTAGTGTTATCTGAGTTTTCTAAATGTACATGTATATCTTCTCACATAAGTTTGCAATGTGATTACATAGTTTTCAGTTCTGGGTCCCTTGGTGGTTTAATTACCCCGGCAGGCTGATTCAGACTAAGTCTGGGTGTATAGCACGTTCCTCGTGTTTAGGAGATGGGGGGATGGCCTATAAATGAGAGAGTAATTACAGTTGGAATTGGCTGGGTCCTACTGGCAAGTGCTACTAGCAGGTTTAGTGGCTATATAAAGCTTGCCTACTGCTCCTCTGCCAAGGGGCTCCAGTAGCGCAATTGGTAAGAGCATCTGACTAGTATTCAGAAGGTCCCATGCATGCATGGGTTCAATCACCAGCTGGGTCCCGATTTTCGAGATTTCTTTACTCTCTCAGAAGGCTTATCTTCTCACAGAAGTTTGCAATGTATATATGTAATTTTTACCAGCTGGATCGCGCGCAGCGCACGGACCGCTGGTCCTAATATTGCTTTCCGTTTTTCGCGTTTGTTTGTTCGTGCGTCCGCACTTATCACGTGCACAATATTTTACGTCATACGATACTATGCAGTGTTCTAGCCAGAGACAATTGCAAAGAGCGGTGCTTTATCAGACATCAAAGCACAGCTGTGGCTTTAATTACATTCTTACAACCACATCTAAAGAAAAGGTATACATAAGAGTGGTGGAGCACCACTCTTCCCCTCTTTAGCTAGAACACTGCTATGCAACTGCAGTATATAGCAGCTTTTGGAGGTTTGCAGGCCAAGCTACAGCAAAATTCTTATTTGAGCTTTGCCCAAATGTCAGTTAACACATAGGCTGGGCACAAGACTAGTTAACATAGAGACTCCACACTGGGTTGGCTTCAACCCATTCAGCTTGAATAGCTGTTAAGTTCTTTGTGGCCATAGCTCACATGAGATCATTAAACCCTGTCAACCAGCACCATCAGTCTTGCTGCCTTTGCATCCTCTATACGTGCTAGCTAGACTGTTAAAACTTTGCAAAATCTGCACGAGGCGAAGCCGAGTGCAATTAACATTCCTGGTTGCATCACGAGTGCAATTCATCACAAAATTGCACAGCAACCCATGCTGTTACAAATTAATCATCATAGCACTATTTGCTTTTCACATTAATGTCAAGGCATATGCGTATAGTCAGAGTCACTGTCAACAATAATTGCATAAGATTGCTTTCTGTGTTGTATATTGGTATATTATATTACTTTTTGTAGACATGCAGGTACTAGTGTTTGCTCAAAAATAGACATTACAACTTTAAACTAGAAGTCTCTAGCAGAGACATACCCCGCGGTGCATAATTCACAACTTGGACCTGGCAGGACTGCAGACTGGGTTGATGGAGTAGTTGGCAAAGTGTACATGTATATCACTGGCTGTGTATCCGCACGCAGAGTGTACAGTGCTCGTGTATGCGTATCTGTATATCCTATGGGAAGTGGTGGGCGTGACTGATTGCCAATATGAACACGTGAGCAGAGTCCGTATATGCCCGGCCTCTATCGTATTCTAGTTGTGACCGTATTAAAATGGCAGAATGTACCGTTGTTAAATAATAAAGAGCTGCAGATGCAGCAAATTGAACCGCTTTGGCGACTATCAGGTACACACCCGGACATTTTTTTTTAGATTTCAATGTTACTGTTGTGTTTAGCAATCGCTTAACTCTGTAAATCGCGAGATAGGCCAATTTTTGAGTGGACAGACACCGGACAGACAGATGGACGAACGGACGGACAGACAGAACCAATCGCTTGACCCCGCCGCCGCCTATGCGCCGCGGGGTAAAAATACTGTGACTAAGCAAAGGATGTAGAAGGGGGCAGATACTGTGGAACAGGCATGCAAAAGGAGGCTGAGAGTGCAGTACAGAAGTGGAATGATGCAGAGGAATTAGAGTAAAATAAAAGGCGACGCGATTCTGCAGAGGCAGTGTCGAGGGTGGAGCTGGGCGAGGGCGGGGCAATGGGAGGGTCAAGCGTGGCTCGAAGTCGAACGGAAGCGAACCAACAATACGATCGAAATCTTGATCGGAATTGTCGCTACTTGCAAAGAAATCGAGAATATATAGACGGAAAGAAAAACTCATTTAGAGAAGCTTCAGCCATGCTAGAAACTGCTGTGTTGCTATATACCGCTCCCTAGCCAATCGACCAATCAGATGCGAATTGGTATTTCACTCTTTTGCACAGCTAGTCTACCCTGAGGCACGCTAGCCGTGCAAAAAAGTGAAATCCGTTTACTATTGGTCAGTAACCGTGCAATTTCGAAATAAAATGTATTCTTGTCTATGTATCTATAGTGCAGTGACTACAATACCTATATGATTAATAATTATCAAAAATATGCTGCGATTACATGCCCAATGTGTTAATGAAGGTAGTTGTTTGTTGCCTAGATGGCGAAAATTTGGTAGGCAGCCGTAAAGTTCCTGTTTTTGTGGCTTATAGCTACTAACTGGAAGCGCACGGCGAAGCTGCCGACTCAGCACTTTCGCTGTACTGCCGCAACGGTTCAATTGCTTATCAGTTTCTGCAGGATGCCTATTTTAGCATAGTTACTAGTAAGTTGTACAGTTGCAGTTGTTGTATGGGAAAGGTGACCGGCTGGTTTTTTAGACATAAATGTGGGGACTTGTTTTGAAAACATTTTGTAGATCTTCACACTTGATATATGTTTGTAAGCATGAAAACCATAATATTATGCAATATGCCTATACTACACCACAACTATGCGGCAATGTAAACGTAACTATGGCGTTGTAGCCTCAGGTGTACATTATCAAATTAATTAAAAGGTAGTTTCCTCTACAGTGATGATTGGTACCATAGCTAGCAACTAACCAAATGACATTAGTCCTAGACAATGCCTACAGCAGAAATATGAACTTGTCATTTTGTACACACTAAAGGGAGATACCATTTTTTCTGGGGCCATCCCTACATATGGAGTACTATTGTACTCCCTGATAGACTTCTGCTTCAGAGAAGGTCTAGTTCTAGTCCACTGTGGTTCTACAGTGAACTCATGGCCATTACAGACTACAAACTCAACCTCATTCCAAAATGAAATCAACCTGCTACACACATACTGCATTTTACTTCTCCAAATATGCCTAATACATCATTTAATTTGGAAGATTTCCCTACTCTAGTATTAAAATCACCAAGAAGTACAACCTGACCCTCTTCTTCATACAAAGCACATCCTCTTTTAACTACATGTATCTGTAACTACTTTCAATAACTGCTTCACGATCTGTAGGCATATAAACACAACCCAAAAACAAGTATTCCTGCCCCTCTCTCCTTTGACATGCTGTTTTGCTTAACATAATTCACATCCTCATAAGCTCTACTCCACTGGCTAAGCACTCCTTTACCAAGAATCCTACTCCGCCCTCTCCTTTCCTACTTGAGGAAGAACCTTGCCTAGGCTTCCCAACTATTTGTACCTCTCTAACTAAAGGAAGTTTGGGGTCTCTTTTTTCCGCGACACCTGACCTGCACAAATATACTACAGATACCAAAAAAGGTTCCTGGTGGCTACTCGCTGTAACACAAAACCCGGTTGGCAATTATAAAGGCATGAATAATCCTGATATTACGAAGTACAGCTGCTGGGTCAGTACTTTCACTGTGCTGCGTTTGGTTGTTTGTCTACTTACATGTATGAGACTAGCCTATTACACACGGTTCTACCTGTACAACTATATAGTTAGCGGGGCCTGACCAGTTGCTGAGCTTAACCTTAGTATTCAATGTTCCCGCTTTTAAGGTATGAACAGGGTAACAGGGTTCTGCCTAGGAGACGTTGAGTGGTGGTCAAAATTCAAGCTCCAAGACACTTCTGTTAGCTAAACGGGCTATCTCCCATATTAAAAATACTGGAAATAGAGTTAAACATTAGCTGAGTGGTGGTCAAAGAGGCCGGGTGGTGGTTGGACCCGACCACTACCGACCAGTGGGCAGAACCCTGTATGAATGATCAGATTGCCATCCCCCCCCCCCCCCCCCCCCCAAAATTGTTCACCCTTGTACCCAGTGGTCCCAGCATTTTCGCCTGCAGGAAGACAAAGCATTCTGCCTTTCTTACTGAAAACGCACAAAGCTGGGGATGAGCCATTGTTTTACACTTCTATATAAGAAAGTGAGACAGTCCTTCAAAGAGGTTTTGCTGCAGCAAGCAACAAGGAGGTACAGGTGGAGTCTGCAGCATGTATGATCACACACAGTGATATCTTGTGAAACTACTAATTTCCATCTATGAATTAAGAGACTAGCTATTTACCTGATGAAGGGTATTGTCCTCCAGGTGGGAGATTGCCTGCGACAGAAGAAACATTCTGTTGTGGAGGACTGGGGAAAGTTGCAGCTGTTGGGTAAGGAGGTGGCTGGTCAGCTGACGGGATGTGGGCCATTTCAGCTGCTGTTTTGTAGAAGTAACAGAAAATTAACTGATGACTATCAAAGGAATAGCTTGTGTTACTTGATAAAGGTATATATGGCAGTTATGATATGTAATTTACACTGCCTTACAACTGTAGCACTAGCCTAATTTTTTTTATGAACCAAACATTTGACTACCATAATTATGGTAATCTTCTTCAGTGGCAAATGACCAAGCACGTACAACTGACCACGTATACAATGACAAGCCATACAAGATAGCGGGACAAACAATTTCATCGTGTACGTGGTCATTGTACATACTTGGTCATTTGCCACTGATGAAGACTACTGTATGGTAGTCGAAATGTTTGGTTCATAATGAAAAAAATTGGCTAGTGCTACAGTTGTAAAGCAGTGTAAATTATGGATATACCTAGCCACACAGGCCTTTACAAAGTTATGATATGTGTATGAATTATAAATGACAAGTCTGATGTGATATCTAAAAACCTTTTCAACCACAATTAAGACTCAGCTAAATGCAGCTGTTGAACTACCTATAATAGGCTGCCTAAAGTAATTAAGAATGTAGTACAGTAAAAAGTGCTGGCAATTTCAGTGTGTACTGCAGTTGTAACTTGTGAAAGCAGAACTGCCTGCCACTTTTTCACCATCTAGGAAACATATAATGCTAAGCTCATTTGCTGTAGCTTGACCAACAAACAAACACGAAGCTACATAAACTGACGACACTCCGTGCCCACTTGAAAAGTATCTCTTACATAGTGCCTAGTCATGAATACTGAGGATGTAGTTCTCTAGCACAGGATTATATCTCATGCCATACTCTATTCCCATCATGAGGTGATTGACCCATAGGAGGGTATTAAGGTTGGCCCAACCGGAAGTTTCCTACGTTTGCGCATACCGCTTGGTACCTATGGCAACCTTAGATACTATAATACTTTATGTATTATGATAACGTAATACTTTCATGTACTAAGTGAAAGCATCAGTGAGTTGCCAGACAAATCTGTTGTGGTAAATCCCAGGACTCGCGAGCTGCCTGTAGGTTTGATATGCGGATTTCTTCTAAGGGGTCTATATGTCCTGACATTGAGAATGAAGACTTATCGCCTTTTTCCAGAGTGTACAGAGCCGACTTCATAAATCCAGAATCGCGGCCATTACTTTATGTCCAGGTTTGCCTACAAGTGTCTGACAAAAACAGACAAATCCAGGACTTCTATATCCTCCTAACAGTCCTGGACCATCCTAAACACAGGCATTCACGTCCGGGTGTCCAGGATGTCCCAGAGTCCTGGACGGTCCCTGGAACATCCTAAGAGGACACACAGGCATTCACGTCTGGGTATCCGGGATGTCCCAGAGTCCTAGACAATGCCTAATAGTAGACGGAAGGCGATAGGAAGGCGATAAGTCTTCATTCTCGATGTCTGGACATGTAACCTATAGACCTACAGATAAGTCTTCATTCTCGATGTCTGGACATGTGACCTATAGACCTACAGATAAGTCTTCATTCTCGATGTCTGGACATGTGACCTATAGACCTACAGATACAGCTGTGGCTTCAGCTACATCTGTCTCTTAGATTCAGAGGGATTCACTGCGAATGCGATTTGAGCTGGTAAGTGAATATAGCACCTGTACGGTGGAAAGACTGCATGCATCAACAAAACTTTGTTTCTGGGTTTTCTGCCATTTCTATACTCTAGCCCTGCATAGTTTTTGTGGCCTTGCATCGCCGTGTTGTCGAGCTATAAGCGTCAAAAGCGTACACGGTCATGAATTTTTATATTTCTCCACTTCCGTTTGGGCCTAACCTTAAGTGAATTCATAGGTGACCCTGGAAGCAAATAGTCTCGCAAGACAGCCCATTCATGTTCTGGAGCAGTGGTCACTTTCAGCATGTGCATGCTGAATACTGAAGGCGATCATTGCTGTGAAAATTAAGTGGCCTGGCTCGTGAGACTAAGAAGCGAGATGCAAGTCAATTGCTGCGGCTAGCTGTTTATGAGAGTAGTTGCATGTAGATGCATACCAATCCAAGCAACAAATATCTATGCATCAACGATCTTTCTCAGAATCTAAGGAGGCAGGGCTGCAAAACGTCAAGCAATCAAGAAGTTTTAAACTAATGGTCGAGTGAAAAGTCTTGATCTCTTTCGTAAAACATCCCTTGTGTTTTTATTGCAGTCCAAACGATACTATGAACTAGTCTAGTTACCAGCACTTATCAAGGCAGGCAGGGTTCTATCTAGGATTTTTAGTTAGGGGGAGAAGATCAGGCTTGAAATTGATGGTGGGCGGGGTGGGGGGGGGGGGGGGCTGCGGCCACAGGCCGAAGTTTTCTAGGGGGGTCTGGAGGCATGCCCCCCCCCCTAAAAATTTTGTAATTTTGAGCCTTGTGAGAGTGGTTCTGAGGTATTATAAAACAGTTTTGAGGTCCTGGTAGCTGTGGTATTACAGACACATTCTCAGCTAGTGTACCATACATTGCAAGTAAGTCCTTTAAAGATTGCAAGTAAGTCAAAGTTTCCCCTGCCGAAAATCATCTAGTGTAGTACGTGAACCACAGTAAAAGAAGTGTTATTAATTAACCAAATGGGGAAGTAGTAGCAAAAACATGACATAAGTGTGAAGACTACTCAAGTGGACACTGGAAGTAGCACATGAATAAAGTTATCATGTTCTCACTGTATGTTGCAGTTCTTAACACTACTTTCACTTAATTAAATTTAATCGGCAGAATTTTGGGGGGGGGGAAGCTGGAGTGTTTGGGGGGGAACCTTCCCCCCCGCCCCCCCCCCCCCAGTAGATAGAACCCTGGCAGGATATGTCCCCCCTACCCTATCATAATTTCACGCCCATTGCAGTGAAATCTTATGTACTAGGCATTTGTACACTTCTAGGCATGCTAGCAGGACAATGACAGTTTCAACTATAATATCAAGACCCTGGCCCCCTTGCATATCCAGCCTTGATAAGTGTTGGTAACTAGACTAATTCATGGCGTCATTGTAGACGCCTCCACTTACTTGTACCGCCTGTAGAAAAGTTTCCAAAAGAGATCAAAGCTTTTCATCCAAGAAAGTTGTCCTTGACTGCTTGAACGTTAGTTTGAATGCTTGACCATAGGCTTGACATATCGGGCGTTCTATTATGATCGTTGATCCATTGATGTTTGTTTCTTCCCGATCTATTGATGGTCTCCTAAAAACACTTGATTCCATTTAGCTCCATTTCGATCCCGTTTCTACAAGTGACGCGTAAGTGATCAGCCCTTGTAATGTCGACACCAGCTAGTAGTCTCGCGGGGCCAGACTCTAGTCGGGAAAGTTAGAGTCTGGTCAACTGCCCATATTATATGACTGGTTGTAGCACCCACCAGACTTTAGTGGGTGACAATTAGGTGTTGTACCGCAACGTTTACATTATGTAAGCGTTAATCGCTTGGTGCGAAAAGCGAGTTGAGGTGAGTGCTGTGACTGTTCAAGCATAGCGATTACAGTAGCGTGATTAACGCTTAATTAGACATAGTCATGAATAATATCCTTTGAAGTATGCCTGCTTAATGAGGTATCTAAATCCGATAGACACCTGCCAGCCGGTATCTATCAGATTTAGATACCTCATCTTTATTCATGATTTGCCTGTCACAACTGAAGCGCTAAACTTCAAATGGTTCACAGGTTTTCACAGCTGTCATAACACTAGGTCTAAATCGGTTAGACACCTCTGTGTCTGGCATCTCAGTCAATAGAGACCTCGCTGCGCTCGGTCTCTATTATCCTGAGATACCTCCACCTCGGTGTCTAACCTATATATAATGTAAGCGTTGCGGTATAACACCTAATTGTCACCCACCGAATATGGGCAGTTGACCAGACTCTAACTTTCCCGTCTAGAGTCTGGCCCCGCGAGACTAACCAGCTAAATCGCTCGTGTTTTTAAGCCTAAATCACGGATCTTCTATATCCGTGATTTTAATAGGCATAGAAGATCCGTGCCCAAATTATATACATCGTAGTCACAAAGGGTTTGTTAGTGTACTAGTAGTTGGCATGATAATATGCTAGCTTTAGCGACAATATACCTTTGCTTTGGTCGGTCGGCTGCACTGCTGAGACTTCGGCCATTTGAAAAACACAATATTAAAGCTGCAAGTTTGTTCGACTTTCGGTGTGGCCTGGGAACGAGGCTTATGGAATGCTATTGAGGCTTATGGAATGCTATTAGTTACCGGAAGTCAATACACTCCCACGACTCGTTTCCGAAATCGAAATCATAGGTACAGATACTCATACACAACGCCACAATAGCAACAACAATTTCAATCTTCAATACTTTAGTAGGTTTAGCGTCTAGGTCTCAGCAATTCCTGCAGCAAAGTGTGGGCGGGGCTCAAATATCGTTTCGTATAATATCATATCAATGGATAATATAATTATTACGCCAGACGTAATATATTATCCATGGCAAGGTAGGTGTAAGAACGAACTTATGCTGATACACGTATGGATATATCATCTATGGATAAACCCTGGCTTCATATTCAACAGGTATGCCAATAGCTTTGGTTACTGTCCACCCGAGTTCGGTGGTCCATTTACTGCGCACTACTTGCTCCGCCCCTAGAATAGATAAATAAATAAAGTTCATCTAGTAAATGTTAGTGAAGAGAGGGCGGGTGGGGGCATTTACAGGGAACACGTCCTTCCTGGACCACAAGGTTCAGCCCATGGGAGAGAGGAGCATAATGCCTCCTGTTGCGACTGCCTCGTACGTATGCAGAGCAGGGATGAGTGCAGGAGAGCAAAGCTCAATCTGCAGCGTAGCCATGAAGGTGGAATAATGCTTTCCTTGCTTTAAGGCAAATGAGGTTGGCAAGTGTCTTGTAGAATATAGTCGCCTCTCTTGCCATGCCTCCTGTTGACGAGAGAACTAGAGGTGTGAAGGAGCCCTGTTCTATCTGTAGCACACGGTCAGCGTATTCACGCTTCTTGTGTCGACGATGGGTGGTGGGGAGAGGGGAACAACGGTAGTTTGGTGTGTTGGGATGAAAAACCCTTACGTCGAAGAATGTACTCTGACGGCGTTCCCAAAAACCCCGTGCTCGAATGTCAAGGCGAGCATCCCTTTGCCGGATAGTGGATGGGTTGAGCTGTTCACCAGTGACAGGCTGCAACAGTGTCTCCCTCTCAACACCTCAGTCAAGAGTCTAAGTCCCGAACTTCGTTGTGGCGTAGAGTCAGGAAGCCCCTTTTGGACAGCACATAGCATGATCAAAACTGAACTTCTGGCCACATGCACAATGCTCTGGAGTCCTCGGCAGATCCCAAAGGTAGCGAAGGCAGATAGCATCACGAAAGCCACCCTTATGAAGGGCAAATCCAGAGGTAAGGTTGAGAGCCATGAAGAGGCTCCTTTCTCTTGGGCAAGCTCCATTGCTCGGACTTGATCTGGTGACAGGAAGGCCTTAATGGCGTTGGCCTTACAGACGAGTGACTGGTGATGTTCCCGCCTTTGCAGCTGTTTTGACCGATCGAATAGCAGAGGGATCAACTGAATAGGTAGGGTCCTGACTCACGATGAGGTCCACCAAAGGGGCAGTTATTTTACTGGAAGTAGCAAACTGCCTCTCTGCTGCTGCAGAAGGATCAAAAAACGCCTAGGCCGCCTAGGTTTGGAGGAAGAGCCAAGAGACGTTGAACGGTTTCACCACAGCATTATCCTCTGCAGCACTGAAGACCTGACGCATCGCGTGGACTGCAGCCTCACACCCTCCCTCCTGTCCTGCACACACCTGAAGTGATCCAGCAGCCGTCTCGACATCCTGCTTCACGATTGCAGGTATGGCTTTAGCGGTGATTCTCCGAAGGGTTTCAGCAATGCCAATTCGGCGAACACCAGGATTCTTGTTCAGAGGAATCAGTCTGCAAGCTGTGAAAGCATGAAGGCCCAATGGGTCCACACACGTCATAGCGAGACTGTGAGCAAGACTTGATATGGCATTCCACAGATCCTGAGTGGTACCCTTGAATGAACAGCATAGACAACGCCGATAGCATCAAGGCCAGATATACCTGCAGCACCATGCGTATATGGAGAGCTGCATTGCGTATTGCGGAAGCATCAAGTTCGTCGAAGATGATGGCGTTCACTTCCTCAATTGGGCCTTGCAAAAGAAGGGCATTGTCCAAGTCCTGTGCCCTGCGATGTTTGGCACGTAGTGCCTCCAGAACAGATTCACCAAGCAAAATCAAGGGTGTCAACAAGGGGGAGAACACCATTTCATCTCATGATCAGAGAGGTACTACACGAACTTTTCCTTCCAGCATGAGACGAGCGAAACTTTGGCAGCCTTGTCGTCAGTATTCAGACGCAGGTTGGTTCTTAGCCGCTGTTGGATAGCACGTCCCTCACGTAGCAATGTCTCCAGATCTCCCTTCTTCCAAATATCCAAATGACGATTAAGATGGGTCACGTGATCTTTCGTTTTCGATTTGGCGTGAGGTTTCTGGAGAACCAGGGAAGGCATAACCATGGCTGCCTTCAGCGCTACACTTTCCAGAGCAGATCCTTCTGCATACCCATCGATTAGCCTTGTTAATTCCTTCACAAAGGACGTGCCTACAGATCCAGAAGGGATAAGGACGCCAGTCAGTTTAATATTTCTAAGTAGGCTGCTTCCAACTTCAGGCCAAAACCATGGCCTGCCATTTCAGCCCAAAGAAAATCTGGTGGATTCATTCTGATGGCTCAGGAAGGAGAGAGGCCTCCGTCTGAATTGGAGGGGTAGTGGGAAATGTTGGGCTCTCACCACAGGGATGGTTCACTTCCATGCTTTCACCACTCTCCACTCGGGGAACTATATCAGAGTTACCTTCCGCTGGGCTTATCCCGTTCAACGCAACGGCGTTTTCACATCGACCTAGCCGTCCGGGTAAGCAGCTCGAGCAATGGTCGCGCGCCGTTCTTTCGACACGAACAGTTTCTGCATCGGCCCCCACGGTTGCAACGGCAGCAATCCCTCCCTCTCTGGTTATATCTTTTATATTGGACACAGTGAAATCAAGAGCTCGGAATAACAGCCTCTAACACCACCACTTTCAAATCCGATGATCTTTCGCGTCTATTGCCGTACCCTTATTTAACTGAAAAATATTCAATCAAATTTCCAGAAGCAGGCGTGGCTTAGCGGTAATCGCCTCGCCTTCAAATTAAAAGGTCGCGGGTTCGAATCCGCCCGGGAACTTCAATTTCCTTTTTTTTCTCTTCCGAATAATATTGGAGTAGTGCTACTATAAAAGAAAGAAATGTTCACCTCCTGTCACCAACACCCTCCGTGGTGCTGGGAGCAGCAGCGCAGTATCTGGAGACAGTGATCGCGAGTTCGAATCCGGGCTCGTGCACTGAAGGTTTGGGGCATTATGGCTTAGGGACCGCCCCCTACCTCCCTTAATTCCAGTATAAACCTGTACTCGCTGCGGAGTGGATCCATCGGGGTCAGTTCTTGTTCGTTAGCCGCTTGAGCTTCCACATCCTGGCCCTTTGGGTGAAACTTTTTTTTTTTTTAACAAAGCGCTCACCAGAAATTAATGCCTAGTTTGCTTTTGCTAGCTTAAATTGCAAGAACAGCCAGAAAAAAAATTTTTTTTGGGCTCTTCAGTATACCAGTTGCTCTTTGATATCTAACTGAGGGAAATAAACAATTCTGCAGGACTACATCTTGAGCACATGTATACTCTCACGTCCACAAACTGAGATTTTTCAACCTTACTAATTCAGAATAATAAATATGCTAATTGTTCCCTTAGTGTCAAAGTTCTTTCTCTTTTTAAAATTCCCTCCTTGCTGCTATAATTCTTTGGTGGCTGTAATACATGTAGTAGAACCCGGTGCATGGTTACACTCAGTTATTTCGTCCTCAATTATATCTGCTGCAGAAGTCCACTCAGAGCTGGACAGCATGCACCCAGCAGCTCATCAGGTCCAGGAGGAACCTGCCAATCTCCTCAGCAGGGAGATCGGTTTCTGCAGAAAGTGAACAGTCTAATTCAGGGAGTACTGGTGTCCATAGTCACCATCTTGTTAGATGCATCACTCTAGTTCCTGTAATTTTGCATACAAGGCATTCATTACCTCATCACAATAATGTTGTTATTGTTTCTGGTAGCCCTCATACCCAGCCGTCACAGCTTATAGCCTAGGGTGCCATGCATGGTGGTAAAAAATCATCCCTACCCCAACCAGAGCAACAGGTACATGTACCCCTTCCTATGTTGTATTGATTCTGCTGTACTGACTATTTAGTCTATTAAAATTAATGTTGAATTTTATTTATTTCTTTCACGGTAGGAGAGCCAGTCCACCACATTGATGATGTCACGCCCAAGGGCTACAGCTTAAACACCAGCCCTACCCCAATCTGATGTATTGGTACAGCCCCTCCCTTACTTCTAATCCGTTCAATTCTTGGGAGCAGCTGCAGATCCCACCCCAACCAGAGGTGTTGGTGTGCACATCCCCCCTCCTATTTCGATATGAACGTGTTCAATTTAATTCATCATAGTCCACCACATCCACTGCAGTGTTCTATTCCAATGCTCAGCTTGAAACACCACCCTCACCCTAACCAGAGGTACAGGTGCATGCACAGCCACTGTCCCCACGTCTAGTATATATAAGTTGTAAGTCCAATCTAAGTCTATTTGTTTTAGGAAGCAAGTCCAATACTAGTGGCACATCCTTCCTTTCAGGGGGTACTCAGGCAGAAATTGCCAGCAGAATCATTATAATTATTGTGGTTTGGTGGGTATTAAATTTATAGGCTTCACCCTTCATATCAAATATAATAGTGACGTGAAGTATTCGCTACATTCATACTTCATGGTCCTTCACCACATACAGATCTTGAATTTGTTCATGGCCCTTCACTGAAAAAAAAGAAACAATAACTTCAATAGTTTTTTCAGTGAAGAATCATTTATTTTTTATCAATGGACCATGAAATATAGTTCACAGTTACGAAATTTCCTGGCGACAGAATTTCCTGTGGCACCGGTTTGGGGTATTAGCTGTGGGTCCAAGAAAAGAACACCCCCCCTCCCCCCCCCACACACACACACACTTTTAACCCCCTAAATTTATACCGTATACATGTACACCCCTCTGCCCCCATTGTGAATACATAACAATTCCAGAATTACCAGGTTCCCCTCCCAAGACATGAAATTAGTATACTTACACACAACGTAACAATATTATCAGTGGTATACTATCAAAATACAAATAATGTCACAATCATAATATATACACGTAGTAGCACACTGGAACACAGAATTCCACAATGGATTAGGCATGCAATTATGCTGACATACACATAGTGGCTCAATTTGGGCTTCTCTCCCCACTTGAGCAGCAGCATTCTGGTAGAGTGTGGGGACCTACTTTTCAATAGCTGGATATACTTCTCCAAGCCCAACGCTGTGGCAAGATCCCTCCAGTCCTACAGTAGGTTGCACTATGAAAAATAATAAGTTTCCACCTTAGAAAATTTATTTCAACTCATTAGGAAACAATAGATTTCCAGACAGGTGGACCAGGTTTCCAATTAAGGGAAACTCTTGAATTTCCCAGCATACAGAAACTTAGTGGCACGGCAAGTTTACAATATTGGGAAACTTATAGCGAGCTTTATAGTTCCCACTTGGTTTCCTTCCAGAAAATTTAAAATGATACATATGTTTTCATTCCAAGGAAATTTAAGAATCCTTTATAGTTTTCTATCTGGTTTCAAGGCAGCAAATATGGGAAAACTTATAATGAATTTCATAGTTCCCACTTGGTTTCCATCCAGAAAATTAAAAATGATACATATGTTTTCATTCCAAGGAAATTTGAAAATCTCCTAGTTTCTTATCTGGTTTTGAGGCAGCAAATATCAGGAAACTTATAATGAACTTCATAGTTCCCACTTGATTTCCTTCCAAAAATTTTTAAATGATACATACGTTCTCATTTTAAGGAAATTTGAGAATGTAGTTTCCTATCTTGTTTCACGGCAGAAAATTGCCTCAAGTTTAAAGCAGGATATCCAATGAATCCCATGGTTTCTCACATTGTTGCAAGCCAGAAATGTCAGTTTACAAATGAAAAAATGCTGTAGTTTGAACTGATCTAAAGTGATATATCTGATCACAAATAACATAACTCAAACAAATATCAATAGAAAGAATATGGAATCATGAGGTTGAGATAGTAACAACAGAACTGAGAGCGTACGACTTACATGATCATGGTTTAATTGTCCAGTCTGGAACGTTAGATGGTTTAAGACGATCAGATGGAAGGCCGACAATTCTCTTAAAGGACATATTCCTGCTTCTTTTGCTCTGGCACTTTGCAGTTTTGTGATCAAGAGATGACAGAAAACTGTTAACCTTGTCTGATCGCCACAAAAGTGGACGAATAACAAACTGCATGTCTTCTTCATCCTCCTCACCTTCATCAAAACTGTCTTCACTACTCATAAAGTCGGCAGTTAGGCACGCAGCCCATATAGTTTTTCGTTCCTCTGATAGAGATGTTGTTTTGGCCAGTGCAACCTTCCGTCGCTTAAGTTTCTGCAGATTAGAGAAGTTCACATCACATCCCAACCTATTAATTACTCTTGCTTTAAAATTATGTACCCGTATAATTCTGTTCCTCCTCTTCTGCCTCGTACACTTGCTAGAATATTTTCCTGATGACTTCAGACGTTCTGTCCCACTCACACTACAGAAATAAGTTTTAGCTGCCGCTGCAGAGAGAAAGAAAAGAAAAGTCCACTATACCGGAGTTACCAGAACTGTCTATAACTACATGTGCCCATCATAATTAACCCTTATATGCAAATGTGGATGTAACACTTTCATTGCTCACTACAAGTACATATATGAGCGCATGCATACCTTTAATAGTCACAGAAGAGGTTTCGGGCAGTTGGCCTTTCACTTCTCTGGAAAGTCTTTGTAGAACTTCAACATTTTTTGAATGACTAAAACACCTAAAGAAGTGTACAGTGCATAGGGGGAAAGTGCATCTCACGATAATAATTATACTGTTTTAAATTATAGCATCTTAAGAGAACTAGAAGAGAGATATGCCAGGGAGATAGCCTACTTACAGAAATTTGCAAATCTGAGCTCAGAGCTTCCTTATATGGAAGGCAATGTTAACTTTGATCCAAGAGCAACTTCAAAAGCTAATTAATCATTCACCAATCTATTACTCTGGTGTGTTTACTTAACAGCTCCTGGCTCAGGGCCTTACAGTGTTGCAAAGACTAAGCATAGACAAACTTACTTGCCAATGTCCCACCCAAAATTTTCATCCTCTTCATAAAGAGCCTTGTAGACTTTTCGAACCATTTCCTACAAATAGATACAGCACAAATCATACAATTATTGTACAAATGGTACTTACAGGAAGTCCACCAAAATGCAATGCAATGTAAAATCCTAGTCATGATTGCATGAGTTATATTTTTTACAATAGGAAGCCACAATTAATTGGTCAGGCAGTCTAGGGTCAGGGTGGGGCCTAGAGGCTAACTATGGGTTTAGAGCTAGCTGTGTTGTGTCAGTATTGAGATACAGGCTAGTGCACAAGTGCACTAGCCTGTACATTGCCTATACAAATGTATGCACTTCTTACTGGACCAATAGCCACGTCCATTTAACTACGTGCTAGCCTAACTGGGTCACAGTTACATGTAACTTACACGGACTTGTGGTGAAGGACATATTTTCTTCCTTTTTGTCAGTGTCCTCTCATCACTCTGATCATCTTGAAGGTCTTTCATCTGCTTCTCCAGCTGTTCAAGCCTCTCACCAACTCGTTCGTTTGAGCTCCTGACTTCTTTCAGAATTTCTCGGAAGAGATCTGCAAAACCACCAAATTATAATTTAGGTAGCCATTAATAATCAATTAATCAAAATATTATAATTTATTTACCTTTATCCCCACTTGAGGTGCCTGGAGTAGTTGTGGACCGTCCAGTAGGCGTTGGCGTTGGCGTTGGTGTTCTAGAAGGCGTCATCCACCGTGGTAGCTGATTCGCCAAGTCGACACTCTCTTCTCGAAAACGAAACAGCAAATTTCGGGATACACTACCACTTGCTTTTCCCCGACCTTTAGCTGGCGTTGGTGGAATGACAGTTGGTTCTTCGTCCAAGCCACCATCGTCAGTGTTAAACGGCGAGATATCCAGTTGCGTTTGATGGTACCGGTTCATCGCCGAGCCACAAAGATAGGAGTGCACCACACGTACGATGTATATTCTAGCTAGGGTTACCCGGTTAGGACACTCGGCTACAACTCAGTCACACAGGTACTAGGTCACAGCTAGCTAGCTAGCTACTACATGTAGTAAATAGCCACCATCAATGAAAGCGCGCGCGCGGGCCAGCAGCTCACTTTTTATTGGTTGCTGCTTTCCTAGGTAGCCAATGATATTCCTTCCCGCGTTCATTTACGCGCGCTAGTTTTTATTGCGCGGGGGGCCAGCGCGCCAGGACTGGGAGGAAGTCCCAGACAGCCCTGACTTCCGGTACACTGATGAGGTTTCGCATTGATTCACTGACATTGACAAATTTGTGTGATCTTGTAGAGAATGCATTCGTATCGTGCGTGTGGACACTGCGACAAGTACTTAAGCGATAAGGCCTACAAAGAGCACCATCGCCTATACTTTCAACAGGACCGATGGCTGAGAGCTGATGACCTACATCTATGTGAAAGTAATGAATCTTCTCCGCTGTCTGTTTCTGACCCAAACAGTGATGTTGAATCACAACCCAGTGACAATGATTTGGAGGAAGCAGATATGCACCCTGAAGATTCGGATGATATGTTTTCTGACCCTGAGCCTGAGGCTGACATGCTTGGTGAGCCTCCCTAATTAAGGCACACTATCTTCATGCATAATTTATATTAACTGCAGCTAGCAATTTCATCTACAACATGTACATGTAATCCTTTTCATAGATGAATTGGAGTATTGGAATGAGGAAGATAATGATATAGATGTGGACTTCCCGCCTCCTCAAGAGCCCAGTAATGACTCATCTACATTAACTGATGAACAAGAGGACTTGGACAGCAAAACTGTAATTTGGTGGATAGTTGTATTTACCTGCGTATTCCAAACCCTTCACTCCCTATCTGAACGGGCAGTTTATTGGCTTTTGAAGTTCCTGTTTACACTTCTTACAGTTATGGGTCGTTATTCTGAAAAAATTGCTAGAATAGCTGCTGTTTTCCCATCAACCGTATATTGCAGGACACAATACCTGAAGAAAAAACTATTGACCCCAACTGTTTGCAGCTCTGTAGTCTGTCAAGAATGTCATTCCCTCTATGATTATAACGACTGTATAGAAAGGAGAGGTATCCAGGTTATTGTTAAGACTTGTCGTCAATGTGCAAAGGCGGGCAAAAGAATTCCTCTTTTAAAGCAAGTATTCACCAGACAAGGGACTGAGAAATTTTACCCTTCCCTGGTGTATCCTTACTCATCCCTTGTCACTACCCTAAAATCTTTTTTTAAACGCCCAAATTTTCTCCGTGCTTGTGAAGAATGGCGACAAAGTATAGCAACGGATCCAAATGCTTTACGTGACATTTATGATGGCAAGCTTTGGAAGGATTTTTTCTGTTTTGAAGGCATCCCCTTTTTGTCTGAGAGAAATAATATTGGACTAATGTTAAACGTTGATTGGTTTCAACCTTTTAAGCATAGAACTTACTCTGTAGGAGTATTGTACTTAGCTGTGATGAACTTACCACGTAATATCCGTTTCAAAAGGGAAAATATTATCATTGTGGGAGTTATCCCTGGACCTTCGGAGCCTCCTCTAACTATAAACACATACTTATCTCCCCTTGTATCGGAACTCCTTTCCTTATGGAATGATGGTATTGTGTGTAATGTATTGGAATCGGGACCCCAGGTTATCCGTGCTGCACTTTTATGTGTAGCTTGCGATTTGCCTGCAGGAAGAAAAACTTGTGGATTTTTAAGTTATGTTGCAAACTTGGGCTGTTCAAGGTGCTATGCCAATTTTGGTACAGGAAAGTTTGGAGTTCAAAACTATTCTGGATTTAACCGCACCTCCTGGAGGCCTCGCTCAATCGCCAAGCATAGAGAAGATGTCAAAACAATTCTCAAGTGTACAACAAAATCAGAAAAACAACTAAAGGAATCAGAATTTGGTTGTCGTTATTCCTGTTTACTCGAACTGCCTTACTTTGATGCAATTAGAAAACTGATTATAGACCCGATGCATAACTTGTATATCGGAACAGCCAAGAGCATTATGCACAATATTTGGATAAAAGCTGGAATTCTTGATAAGGTTAGGCTCAACAGAATTAATGGCAAAATGTCAACTGTTATCATCCCACCTAATGTGAAGTTTGGCCGTTTACCTTCTTCAATTGAATTTAGTAAATCTTTCACAGCTGAGCAGTGGATGATTTGGGTAAATTATTACTCACTCTATTGCCTATATGAAGAGCTTCCGCCAGAACATTTCGAATGTTGGAGGCATTTCGTTTTAGCGTCTAGGTTATTGTCAAAACGGGAAGTAACCTTGGATGATATATCTATTTCAGATGCTCTTCTTCTTCGATTTTGTTGTCACTTTGAATCCCTTTATGGCCAGTCAGCAGTGACACCAAATATGCACATGCATTGTCATTTGGCAGAATGCATCAGAGACTATGGCCCCATGTCATCCTTCTGGCTCTTCTCTTTTGAGAGAATGAATGGGATTCTCGGTAATGAGCCTACCAATAATCGGTCCATTGAACTTCAGTTGATGCAGCGATTTGTGAAAGACAATTCTCATTTACATTTGCTATCCTCTCTCTCTAATGACAGTAGTGATGTGAGCACTGTTTTTTCCAAGGTTGTTAAAGAGCATGCTTACAGCTATGATTCTGTAAAGCACTTGGATAGACAGATATCTTTGACAGTTCAATCTAGCTCTGGTTTTCAGTATGTACCTGCCATAAAATATACTCTGGCAGTGTTTTCAGAATCACATATTCCTTTTTTGTCCCAAATTTATTGTACCATTTACCCTGCACTTTCTGAGCAACTCAGCTGTACTGTAACACAGTCACAGACGTACAGAATGATGCATTCAATTACCATCTGTAATCAAAAGATCAATTCTGGTCAATTTGTGTATGCGAAAAGCGTGTTTCCTTTTCAGACATCACTGTCCGATACCACCCAAACTGTTTTTACTGATCCTACATATCGTCCTGCTAAAGTTCATCATTTTGCTATCCATTCAGTTCAAGTTACGGAGTCTTCATGTACTATTACGCATGCTTTTGCTGTTATCAGTTGGTTGATGCATCACCCACTTCAGCACTCTATTGGTAAGCCATATCAAGTTTGGCATTCATCACTGTATGAGTATAGTCCAGAAAATTTTGTTGTACCATTAGAAAATATTTCTTCTTTGTTAATAACAGCTGAGTGCACCTTTGAAGATGGAAATGTTATTGTAGTAGTACCTCTATTGTAGTCTTGTTTTAGCACATGGCAGTTTTATATTAACAATGCCAAGATCAAGTAGAAATACATTTATACCAAGTATAGCATACCAACTTGGTAAAATATTATTGGCCGGAAAGTTTGGTCATATATTTCCCTGCAAACTTGAAGGATAACCAACATTTCACTTAGTAAACTTGAAAGAAAACTGTGTTTCCACATGCTAAAAATACTTCGTTTCCATGCTCAGTAAACTTGAACGAAAACTGTGTTTCCACATGCTAAAAATACTTCGTTTCCATGCTCAGTAAACGCGAAAGAAACTTATGTTTCCACATGCTAAAAATACTTCGTTTCCATGCTCAGTAAACGCAAAAGAAACTTATGTTTCCACATGCTAAGAATACTCTGTTTCCATGCTCAGTAAATGCAAAAGAAACTCATGTTTCCACAATTGTAAAAAATACTTTATGTTTCCATGCTCAGAAAATTCAAAAGAAAGATGAGGTATCCACAGCAGGATTATATCATGTTTCCAATCATCATTGTAAACTTAATGAAATGCATAAGGTTTCATGGTGTTTCTATACCCTTGTGGAAACTTATTGAACTTTTTAGTGTTTCCTTCTGAGAAACATCTAAGGAAACTTAAAAGTTAAGTTTCCATTAGGATTTTTTACAGCAAATCTCCTGGAAACTTATTATTTTTCACAGTGTTGGTTAATGCACAGTGAGTATATGAAGCCAAATAACAGCTACTGTACAGTGCAGGGCATTCTGGGGCAAGATCTAGAAGCTCTACATGCTGGTGTCTAGCTTATTATGAGGCTACCAGGCAGCTGCGCTACATGTAGGTTCGTTTTGTGAGCACTTTATCCCACTTGGTACATGCATACAGTGGGGCAGGTTGTAGTTAAACCACCCCTAGACGCATTTACCAGTAATACACGAGGTAAACCCCACCCCGAGAGCGAAGCCCGAGGGGTTTACCTGGAACTGTCGAGTGTTTTGCTGGTAAATGTCGAGTGTATTGCTGGTAAATGTGTCTAGGGGTGGTTTAACTGGTTTGTTAGCATGACAGCCATACACATCAAAGGCACCATGACAGCTGCAACAGCTGCCATGTTCTAACTTCCCTAATTGGCATGTTCTAACTACCACTAATTGTAAGTTAGAACACTCCTGCAGTTAGAACACTTCTACACTCCATGTATATAAACCGTAGGCAGTTAGAACACTTCTACCCTATATAAACTGTAGGCGGTACCTTTGATTTGTATGGCTGCCATTATATTGTACTTGTATGCCAATATGAAGAAACAAAGAAGGTATGCACATGACCCTAACACTTGGTACATGCGCGCAGTGGGGCAGTTCGTTGCATTGTACTTGCATGCAAATATATTATACAAATGAACTGGAGAGAGGGACAAGGACAGTTAGCACTAAACAAGATGTACTGCACTTGACACATACACGCTCATGTGCATACCTTCTCTGTTTCTTCACTGTTTGCTTCCAGCAATTCTTCAAGCTTCTCAATGATTTCTTGAGGGAAGTGGGCCACCTTTGTGTTCTTCCCACTGCTCAGCTTCTTCAGTCGCCCTTCACCGAAAAACAGTAAGTCTATAGGAGATTCTGATGCTTGCGTAGTAGGATTGATGACAGTTTTGCCATTGGGATCAGTTGAAATGATATCGTACACAGAATAGAAGTGGGGATCGGGCCTGTGAGCTGCAAGATCTGAGCTGCTAAAGATCTGCAAATCGAGAAAAATGGAAGGACAAGCTAGCCGGATGAGATGAGCCACCATCGTCTGAACCATGTCCAGCAGCTGAATGCATTGGTGACCTTCGCCAGCCACTGCACGACCAACAATACGGATTGCAGTGCTAGAGTCATTGATCTGGACGAGGCACTGATGAGAACCAGCATCGACTATGAAACTACTTTTGAATAGAAAAACCTTTTCCTGCTTAAAGCCACTGGTAGCTTGGACTTGAAGTCGGGGAAAGAATCCAGGAGGAAAAGCATCTGTCTCGTCCGCACACGATAAATTCCTCCCTACATAGGCTACAAACTGAGGCTCGGGCTTCCATACTTGCGCATCCAAGGGGGTTGTAATGAGGGAAGGGAACATGTAAGCATTGGATTCCCTAACCTTGTGGCACAGCTCAAAGTGTTGTAGCAACCCGATGATTGCAGGAATGTGTTGCTTGTCGATATGCTCTGCAAACCTCGCCTGAAGCTCATCTACTGTTATTAGTGGTGAGCCGACTGAGCCGTAGGAAAGCTCTCAGGAGCCAAGGCCTTTCCAAGAACATCTTTGCATAGCCAACCAGGGTCAATGAAGACAAAGTTGGCCAATGCTCCTTCTTGAAAGTAGACAAGCTACAAGGAAAGGAGAGAACAATACCATCTGGAGTGCCATTGCTTCTATTTACTAGGTGAATGCAAAGCATTGTGGGGCGAGCGTGAGCGAGGTATTAGCCCATGCGTACGTTAGCGGCGACGCGCCCTCAGCAGCTCTTTTGGCTCCTTCTCTCGTCTCAGTGTCACTGTCGGTGGCCTGGAGAAATGACAACTCTTCTGGCTCTAAAACTCGCTCTCTGCTGTTCCAATGTGACTTATCGCCAACCTGGGGATATATACGGCAACGCTGTAGCCTTTGCCGCTGCCTACTCTGTGAGAGCATCCCTAAGCTAGCTGCACTGCAGCCACTGTGGCCACGTGAACAATTTGGAATATTACGGAAACTATTTGAAACGTTATATTGAAGCGCGAAGCGATATGCGGTATGTGCGTACGTACGTACGTACGTACGTACACCGTACGCACAGACAAATTCTCCATTGAACACACTAGTGTGGGGCTCGCTCACGCTCGCCCAATCAATTGTCATGTTTGCCTCATTTCCAGGTCTCCACTGCCACCTTATTTGTGCACGTTGGAAAAAAGCCTGCTGATCAGTATGGAATGAAAATCTGGCAGTGGAGACTGGGAACGAGACATATACATGTAGCTACCCACAGTGATTATTTTAGCAACATCCTTTCCAGTACTTTGCAGGCACCAAACTATATTGTTGGTGCCAGAGCATGCAAAAACAGACAGTACCAATACTTTTGTTCACAGCTCTGCACACCCTTACATGTAGGGAACTAATACAGGCACATTTCATATTTACAAGTACGTATCTAAAGTGAGGCGACAGCATACGTACTTACATTACTTATGTACATAATCAAGCGGTACACATACCACTCCGGCATTGGTGAGGCACCGACAGACATATATTAGCTGTTTCTCTGACAGCAGCTGGTTGAGCTCATCATGCACAATCGTCCTGAGGGATTCCCAGGGCATAACCTTCAACTTGGGGTGTTCCACCCGAAGCTGCTCCACCTTCCACGCCACCTGTTCTACCACACGAGGATACCGTTGCTGTGCCTATAAGAAGAGGGTGGCAATAGCTTGTGATATTAGCCCTATCACACTTACTGGTAAACTGCTCACTTACAGTTGAGAAAATAGATATGAGCTGCTACTAATTAGTAGGGATAGGGTTAGGGTCTATGCATATGGACAATTTATCGTCTTCTCACCAGACCTAGCTTCCACTTTTGCAGAGAAGAAAAACACTTTTAGCCCAGGCCATCGCACAGTACTCCATGATCACACCACAAAGGTGTTTTAGGATACATTGTGAATACACTGGCTTAGCAATGCTATCCATGTCTAATCTATAGAAAGTGAGGTCGAAGTGACTTGAATTCTGGTTTCACTACTGTGGTAGTCCAGACATGCAGTTAGGATGTGGGATGATTAACATTCTTAAAGAGCTGGTAGTTACATACAGTTGCGGTCAATAAAACTTTACGTACCGTACAAGTAGTACGTACGCACTATGCATGGACTCCGTACCGTACTGTAGGCGTACCCACTGTGTAACAATATTGCGTAATAAATTTAGCACCACGTGTACAGTATGCTAACTGTGTATACTACTGCGGATTAGGCCGCATTACGAGTGTGAAAGTAATAGTAAGAGCAAGGAAGAATCAGGGCTATAAAAAATGCGGCACAAAAATTGCTGGGACGGAGCCTAGCCCCAGCAGCAAGCCTATACACATGTACCTGGACTCAAATCTACGCTTACGTACTTACTCTTCTGATCTTGTAGCTATTTCAAACGATAGCACATTGACATCTTTAATCTTCCAAGTTACCTGAATCCAATAGCGCACACAAGTTACAGGACCGTCGATGTCTTATCAGACCACGAGGCACTACAGTTAGTGTTGTTTTGGTTAACTATAACTACTACTAAATTGCATTTTAGTAAATGCATCCATAATTTAGTAAATAAAACTATAAACTAAATAAAATTGTCATAAAGCAATTAATTAAATTATTACTAAATTAGATATCATTGTACTTCTTTGGCGATTATTACAGCCCACCACTGCGCATTCTGGACTTTGAACCGTACTGAAAGACCACCGAAGCCACGTGATTGAACTGCGCATGCGCATGCCCTGCACGCCTGTACACGAGTGTTGCCTAAGAAAAATGGATGGAGAATGTGTTTAGTTATCTGCTTCAATCGTGTTTGCTGCTTACGTTTGCTATTCCTTTGAGCGAGACATGGCCTCAGGACTATCGCCGTTGAGACTATCTTCAAGTCCCCCGTTATCTCCGTTGTTGTCGACGTCATCAGCGCGAAGCAGTAGTCGCCCAAAGCAGAGCCCCGTGTGGGACTACTTTGTGTTCGATCAATCTACCGGTAAGAGTACTTGCCAGGTTGATGTTAAAAAGGAGACTGGCAGTGATGCAGTTGAAGAGAAGTGTGCCCATTCCCTGGCCGGTAAGTACACAACAAATCTCAAGCAGCACTTAAAGAAAGAGCATCCGAGACTGTACACAGAATTTCTAGCGAAAGAAGAGGAAAGGGAAAAAAAGCAGCTATCTGTATCACCAAACATTCCGGGCTCTTTCAAGAGCTCAAGTAAACATGGTAGGCAGCAACTGACGTTGGAGCAAACACTACGTCAAAAAAAAATGCTACAGAGAGTCCACGGTATAAAGAAATCACTAGAAAGTTAGCGATCTTTGTGGGAAGCACAAATGTCCCAAATAGTATCGTGCGAAGCCTGGAATTCTGTGATCTTCTTACTACAGCTGACCCATGCTACTCTGTTCCTGGCCGAACAGCCACATCTAAAGAAATTGATAGGCTCCTAATTGACATGAAGGCCAAAATCGCCACTTCATTGGAAGATGCACGCAAAGTCAGCATCTGTGCTGATATATGGACGAAGAAAGGCATGTCGTCTTCCTATTTGGGAGTCACGGCTCATTTCTTTTCACCGAAAGATCACCTTCGCCATCGTGTCACTGTAGCAGTCAGAAGAATGCCATGTCCTCACACCGCTAAGAACATTCGTGCAGTCATTCAGGAGGTGTTGGGTGAATGGGAGGTTCCGTTGGGCAAGGTGTCTGCCATACTTACCGATAATGGCAGCAATATGGTCGCTTCGTTTTCGACAGCACTTTGAGGCATCTGAGGAAACTGAATCTGAAAACAGTGAGAATGCCGATGGAGGAGACATTGACGATGAAGAATATGAAGCCCCAACTGAAGCTGAAATAGAAGATTTTGAGAGCAGGGAATTTGATCATGAGGTTGAATTCGGGCCAATATTCAAACGATTGAGTTGTTTCTCGCATACTCTGCAACTTGTAGTCCATCGATTTGATGAAGTAAAGAGTTCCAAGAAAGTGCTGAAGGCAGCACATAAAGTGGTAGAAAAGTGAACAAGTCAACTAAAGCCACAGAGAAATTGATCACCTTGTGTGGAAAAAAGTTTGTCGGTGATTGTCCAACCCGATGGAGCTCCACGTACCTACTCATCACACGAATGCTTGAAGTACGGGTGGCATTGACACAGGTGTTAAAAGAGCTGGAGTGAGACAATTTGGCCACAAGTGAGTGGAAGCTGTTGGAAAGCATGCGTGATCTGCTCCAGCCATATGCTCGGTACACCACACTACTGGGTGGAGAGGAGTATACCACTTTGTCTGTTGTTGTTCCTGCTATCATGAAAATATAATTGCATCTGCGCGAAATGGAAGAGTCAGCGAGGACTGGCAGGAGCAGTGACCCTCCCGGAAACTGAAATGGAAGAGTCAGCGAGGACTGGCAGGAGCAGTGACCCTCCCGGAAACTGAAATGAAGAGGAGGTTCGACAGGATCCTTAATCCCAAAGCTGATGGTTATGAACTCACTTTCCTTGTAGCAACTGCCCTTGATCCACGATACCAAGTAGTGCTGGATGCCGAACAGATAGCTTCTGCTAGAGCTGCACTTGCAAGTCAACTCAAGGAAATGAGACAGCAATCACCGACACAGAGTCCGAGTTTGAGCTCAACTGGAAGACCACCTAAAAAACGATTCCGTCTTCTTTCAGGCTTGATTGAGGAACGAATTAAGCAAAAAATTAGCAAGCATCCAGGTTTTCCACCTGAGGAGGAAGAAATAAAACGCTACTTCAGTACTACCACTACATTAGGTGAAAAGGTAGAGCCTGTTTTCTTCTGGATCGAGAATGAACAGGTCTACCCACTCCTCTCTGCACTTGCCTTTGACACTTTGATCATTCCCGCATCATCAACACCCATTGAACGCACTTTTTCCACTGCTGGAGAAACAACATCGGGTAAACAAAACCGTTTGTCAGACAAGAATCTTGAGCGGGAAGTACTACTTCGAAAGAATAAACAATATCTTTGACTTGGTTCGAGAACTAACCGCACTCCCAAGTGTAAAGACTTCGGGTGAACAAAGATGCGAGTGAGCATTGATATGGGTGAGCGGAGAAACACGTGTATATTACTACATTCTTAGGGGAATGCAAACCACGTACATATTACACTTGCATGTACATGCTACTCAAATCTTTTCTCTAGGTTCTGCATGGCTATGTAACTGCAACGACGTACTACGTACTACATATATATAGCCATTACCATATTTTATGCAGTTAGCCATGTTCCCAAGTTTCCCTGCACAGTTCTTGTGCATGCAAGGGGAAGGCCTGAGGATGTATATTCTCCAGTGCATGAGACATGCTGTATGCAGCGAGAGTGAGATTCTTTTTAAGTGTAGGGGGCAGTACATTGGTGGTTGTAAACTCTTAAACAGAAGGAATACACTGGATATAAAGAGGAGTGATATTCACTGCTATCATGGGACCAAGAATGATGGTGGCCTTCTCGTGAGACGGATGCCAGTGCAACAACAGGACGGGGTGATAGACTATCATCTATTCAATTGCATACCATGCCTCTCATGGAAACAGCGTAGCTGCACTAAAGCTAGACCAACAGCAGCTGAGACAACAAATATCTGCTTTGCAAAGCAGCAGCCATCTCCCCACAAACCACAAGCAAGAGATAGAATCAGTGTACAAATGTGGCCAAACTGCATTTCTGCAGTTCTGCTATCAAATCATGGAATTCGTTCAGCTAGTGGACTTTTTTTTTATTTTTCAGCAACTCTGTGGTGTGAACAGCAATACTTTGGTGCATATTGTGGAAATCTACAAATCCACATTTCTACATATTTTGCAAATCTGCAACTCTAACCTGCATTTCAGAAGTTGTACAATCTACTCTTAGACTTCCCCATTTTCTGCACATCTGCAAATCTGCATTTTTTGCAAATCTGCATGTTTTGCAAATCTGCAGTTCTGCAAATCTGCATTTCTGCAAATCTGCATTTCTGCAAAATCTGCATTTCTGCAATCTGCATTTCTGCAAATCTACTTTTCTGCAAATCTGCATTTCTGCAAATCCACATTTCTGCAGATCCACATTTCTGCAGATTTGCATTTCTACAAATCTATTTTTCACAGCAGGACTTGAAAGGGGTAATCACTACCTGTTAAACGTGGGAATCTAAACTGTGAAAAATTGATTCTGAGAGGGAAACTGTCAATAGTCAGAGTTCATGTATTGGTTCACCAATTAGGTAGAACCCTATCTCATATAATTTGTAGTCAGAGTGGACTGTTGCCTTGACAATGGCCAATCATTTTTAGTTCTCATCCAATCAGTCACATTCAGGCGGTTGCACAATATTGATATGTCTGCAGTAGTTGACTCAGTGTTAGTGAAAGCAGCTAGCTAAATGTGAGTAAATGTAATGTATTTGTCAAATAATAGCACATAGAAAAACTTGAATGGAAACATACAGCTGCATTTTACACGAGATCAGTAATGACTACACTTCAGATTCCAATAAAGTAGTAATACTCATAAAAGAGTGAACAGCATTTCTGAATAAAATCCCATCCCCACTGACTATATCTGAGAAAATAGCTGAGTATTCAGGATTTGAGAAAGCAAAAAGACTACTTCTTCTGCCAATTAAATCTGAGCTATTTCTTAGTGGATCGCTTCCAAATAGTCCAAATTCAGTTAGTTGTCCACCCTGAGCTATATACATATCCTGGGCCTGCTGTGCAGTTGGTACACATTGTGAAGGAATAGGTATTACTTGGTTTAGCTCTTGTTGTCTGCGATTGGGTACCCCAGATCCTAAAAAAATTGTTTGATTAGTGAATTTTCAATATACAATGTCAGGCATAACACATACTTACCGGAAATGCAGTGACAGTTCCAGCTATTCACAAATCTCTCCATTCCAATAGCTGCAACATTGACAGCAATAAAAGATACGCAAAATTTTGTTACAGAATTGTTTATATCGATTTCATTTCTCTCTTCCATATTGATGAGGAGGCGCTTGATAGGATAATTAACCCTTGCGTTAACTTCTGGCCAAATTCTTTCCGCTGTCAGATTCTACAAACAAAATTTTAGATGATGATAGTGTTGCACCAGTATTTGCATAATCACAGTTTCATGTAGCTACTTGCCAACCTCAGTTGATGGAGACTGTACGTATGGTAGTACATCCCGAGGACCACACTGAGCTCTGAGTTTTTCTTGCACAAACAGTGTAAGATAAAATTCTCTCCCATGGTCAACACGCACCTGTGCCCACACACCATACTGGACTACAGCATGTCTAATTGAAGAGGGCAATGGTGGTTGAAATTCAGCTCTATATGTCAATTATAATATATATTATGTAGACCTTAATACTCACCTATAAACATGCTTATAGATAGCAATATTGTTTTTGACCGGAAGCGTCAGATGAGAAACTATCTTTCCAGAAAATCCATCCCGTGCTATTACATGAGTTACTCCATACATTTTCACTTTCTCATTTTGGTCTAAATGTAACTTATGACCAAAATAGAGTGCTCTGTATGGTAGAGGATTAGTTCGGTCGACGGTATTTTGTCTACGCTCCTCATATTCCTCAGGAGCAACCCTTTTTAGCGACTCAGCAATGCGTGCTTCAGCCACTGAGATGCCTTTCGACTCTAAATAACCTTTCATCATGGATCGTCCATATGTATGTCCAACCTATAGAAAAATAGCCCAAGGCATTTTTTATAATTTCATGTAGCTACATGTACTTCTGCATAAATATCGGTTAGCCTCTAACCTCAGTAACTGCTTCTTCTACAACCTCATCCAAGTCATTGCCTTTGAGTTTTTTAATATCATGTTGAGAGCAAAACCTTCTTATACTTCTTGCAGAAAAGCCCCTTTGTACTTCTGGATAGGTTGTCTTCAAGTGCTCACTGATAGCTTCATAGGTCCATCCTCTTTGCACCAACCCGGCAATCACTTCAACAGAAACTTGTTCCATTTTTTAAGTTAGGACACTAATGAACTTTCTGTTTTATGAATGAATCTCATTATAGCTGTTACATTTCTACTTGTATTAGTCATAGCATGCATAGCAAAATTGATCACAAATGCAATTTTTTTTTACTGGATCCAATACCTATATGTGGTTTACATGCAGACAGATGAGTGAATACAAGTCAAGACTCAAAAGGAACCAAAATATACCATACCGCATGGCATTTTACATAAAGCAGCAAGACAAAAGCTGTGTGCACAACAAGTAAGCTTACTTTCAGTTTAGTCATCAATCACGACATCAGGGGATGCACAAAATACACTATCAAGAGAACGCAGTTTAGGAATGACTTTACAGGCCTCAATGGTCATAGTAGCCCTGCAATGAGGGCAGTTATCATTAGTGCTTAGCCACCTCTGAATGCACTGTTGGCATCCTACTACAATATTACAACAAGGTGATACAACACATGGGAATACAATATTTCCACAAACCAAGCACTATGTTTCACTTCTTCTTACTTTTGTTTCATAATCAGTATTGTATCTGCTTTCCTTTGCAGCTCCATCTGGATGGTGCTCAGCTGTGAAGTGAGTTCATCCTTTTCTCTCCGTAGATCACTAACGGCTACTTCCTGTTCAGTTAGTTTACTGCTCAGTTCAGCACTGTTGCTTTGATTCTTCTCCAGCTTTTCAATCCGAAATTCGAGAACACCAAGTTTAACCATTAGAGAAGGTTGAACATCTTTATCAGACCTCTGTATCGGACCAGGCTCAACGTATCGCCGTTTCCCTTTGTCTCTAATTGTCACAGTTTCAAACTCATCATCACTACCATATGTCGGCAATTTTTTCAGATAAAGAAATTTTCGATACTCCGACAGTGGTATAGCTGAAATTCTTCTGTTTCCTTTCCAAAATTTTGAGCCTGTAAGATAAAAAAGGTATATTCATTATGTCTGTGCACATGAGAATTTCGCTGTCTATTCATACTTCTACCACATTTGTACTACTCTGACCAATCAGGTAGCTAGATTCGAGGTTTCGATATTCACTTATTCACCTCGTAATAGGTATCAAACTTACTTATTCACCTTGTTTTAATGTCTTCCAGTATAACTCCTTACAATATAGACACACATAAATACAACCGCCGAGTATAGCGTGGTAGAAGCCAGTTATACAAGCCACGAGATGGAGGTGCACGTATAAGCAGTTTATTCTTCTCGAGCCTTCGGAAAAATAAATTGTTTATACACCTCTGTCTCGTGACATAGCCTAAACTTAATTTCTACAGCCCTATTGACATCACTATCAAAAGAATTTTTTTCAAATTTGAAAATGAAGGCTCACCTCGAGTACCAGTAGTATCCAAGATTTTCAGCCTATCAGCATCAAGTAAAACGGTTGATTCACCCTTAAAAGCATCCATGGCAATGGCATCAGAAATGTACGGGACAGTTGCCGTATTTTCAGTCAATGTCATTGGAATGTTGTGGATCTTCTTCAGTATGCTGCCTTCAAGCTTACATATTTCAATTTTGCGCACAAACTCTTTCTCCTCAGCTCCTGGCAGGCTTGACCCACTTTGCTGCTTCTCCTGCCGTGAAACACCTGGTGGTTTGTTCACAAGACTTTGAGTAGTAGAGAAAACAGGGGTCCACGACTTGGAGCCCTTCGCTACTTTCCTCTTTTTGTCTGGTGGCTGGTAAGCTAACTGCTGAGTAGCTACCAAGCTTGAACTTGAGCATCCTGGCTTACTTCGGCTGGGGTCACGACTATCCCCCTCCACTGTATAAGTACCTTCATAGATATCATCAAAATCGCCCGAAGTATTGGGGACTTCAGCAAACCCATCTTCTGAGGTAAGGGTAATGGTCTGCGGGTGCAGGTGAAATATCTGAGCAAGTTTGTGTGCTGTAGCATTTCTCTTCCCTCTAATTTTCCTGGTCACTCCATCATGCACAACAGTAAACACTTCAGGCAGATCTAGTACACCTTCTCCAGTGTTGTCATAATCATCAGTGAGCCAGTCTTCATTCATTGATGTAGGCCTAGCAGTAGTTGACCAAGACATCGCAGTAGCATACACTCTTACTAGCTATACTAGCTATACTGTCACTAATATTGTAGCACCAAGTCTACTACTGCAGAATGTTGTGCAACCGCCTGAATGTGACTGATTGGATGAGAACTAAATATGATTGGCTATTGTCAAGGCAACAGTCCACTCTGACTACAAATTATATGAGATAGGGTTCTACCTAATTGGTGAACCAATACATGAACTCTGACTATTGACAGTTTCCCTCTCAGAATCAATTTTTCACAGTTTAGATTCCCACGTTTAACAGGTAGTGATTACCCCTTTCAAGTCCTGCTGTGAAAAATAGATTTGTAGAAATGCAGATCTGCAGAAATGTGGATCTGCAGAAATGCAGATTTGCAGAAAAGTAGATTTGCAGAAATGCAGATTTGCAGAAATGCAGATTTTGCAGAAATGCAGATTTTGCAGAAATGCAGATTTGCAGAAATGCAGATTTGCAGAACTGCAGATTTGCAAAAAATGCAGATTTGCAGATGTGCAGAAATGGGGAAGTCTAAGAGTAGATTGTACAACTTCTGAAATGCAGGTTAGAGTTGCAGATTTGCAAAATATGTAGAAATGTGGATTTGTAGATTTCCACAATATGCACCAAAGTATTGCTGTTCACACCACAGAGTTGCTGAAAAATAAAAAAAAAGTCCACTAGCTGAACGAATTCCATGATTTGATAGCAGAACTGCAGAAATGCAGTTTGGCCACATTTGTACACTGATTAGATAGCATGACTTGTGAAAAAGCATGCAAAGCTTTTATCTATAGCGGGTAGACTAACATGTATTACTCTGTAGTGGTGAGCAATACTATCACACTATTACTGTAGGCTATAGCTATTGCACAGCAACACCCAAGCTAGCCACAAGGGGCACCGTTGAAACGTCACTGAGTCCTGACCCTATTTAATGCACATCCGGTCAGGGCTAGGCTTGTATAATAGTTAGTTTTATTCATGTAATTACACTTTCAGGACTACATACCATTGAATTCGCGCTTGAGACTATCCATTGGCCAAGAGCTAAGCAGTAGTAGCCGTGCAACTAGTTCCATGAGTTCCATTCGCTCGCCAATTAACACGCACGCGCTATAATTATACGCGTAGTTTTACTCGCATAATTTTCATTGCGAGAGTTAACGTTAAAATGACTGCTACTCGAAAGGCGATAAAAGAATTCTCACCGATATCTCCGCAACGAAGAGAGTGCGGAACCTTTCCATTGTTACTTTTCCTAGAAATGATCCATATATCACTAAAAGAAGGTTTGTTCATCTGTAGAAGCCACGAGTGTCGCTGTGAATTATTTATTTATTTATTTCCTCAAATATCTTTACACTTGGGAGTGTATTGAACTCTGTAATGCTGTTGACATGGTGTTGCATAACTTGTTTGCACTAGTACTAGACTACAAGTAGTTTGTGGTACTCTGTACTAATGTTTGTTTTGTCCTATAACCCGTTTGTACTAGTACTAGTACTTTGTACTACTGTTTGGAACTTTATAAAACAGTCTGAATCCAATCTGTAATGGTTACTAATACTGTAAGTAAAACATTACTTGTAACTATAACCAAAACATTTCTGAGGGTGGCTAATTATAATCAAAACTATAATAGCCCATAAACCAATCTTTAATTAAAAACTAATACTATAAATTTCTAATATTGTGATATATAATTGCCACTATAACCAATAACCACGCTTAATGACTGTACTAAAACAACACTAATTACCGTAAGTGCGATATTACATACACGTTTATACGGCACGCTAAATTGCGTACTTCGCGCCTGCCCCTTGCGTACTTCAAGCGTACTCTTTGCGTACTTCCGCCTACCGTACTAGCGTATTACGCAAGTACTACGGGTACGTTACGTAAAGTTTTTATAGACCGCAATTGTATATGAAGCTTAATCGTATGTTTTAGTATCACAAACATCCCTTCTACAAGTACTTTGCATTAGATTCACTGCTAAGACTAGTGTGTACTTTTTACCATATAGTCACCAGCCTAAGCTATGTGACTGTAGTGGATACAAGTCACCTATAGCTCACATTCCTTACCTCTATCAAGTTTGCTCGGACTTCACGCAGCCGTTCTTTGAGCTCCTTCATCTCCAACGAGACGGCCCTCAGGCAGTTGAGTGGGTAGAGGTGGGGTGAGATCTTCAGGTACTCCACAAACTGATCTCTCATCTCGGTCACCAACGCCTGCGCGCGAGCCACAACCTCCGCCTGTCTCTCCACAGGAACCAGATCGTAGTGACTACCTACAACTATCACTGGCACAGGCTGGAGCACACTCCCATACATGTTATCCTGGGACTCCGAAGTATCTGGACTCGAATCCAGACTCTCACAGCTGGTACGGCTGCTTCGCCCTAAAGAACCGGTTTTCAGCATCCAGGACTGGACAGGAAGTAAGCGGTAAACTTCCTTTTTGCTACTGAGCATTGGCACTGTACCACACTCCGTCGAACTCGGGCGAAAAGGCACTTGCCCAAGGTTTTGCGTCTTGATGAAGCCAAGCCACCACAGCAATTGTGCCCTCTGCTCCTTGAGAGGCTTCGTGAGGTTGATGACAACGGTGAACACTGTACTCTCCGTTGAAATGAAGAACTGGTGCGTGACAAAGCTCCAAGGTCACTCTCTCCTCTCTGATGTCGTCTATCCAGCCCTCATACAACTGACAATCTAGAAAAACATAATCAATACTAATTCTCACTCTCTGATCGATAGCTGAATAAACAGCTCTGGGCTACTACAATCACACACTAAGCCACCAGGTCAAGCATTGGTATGCAACGCAGATACTACACAGACACACGTCTCTAATGGTAAGACTTTTCTGTGCATGCATTACCGTGATAACTTTGATTCAAAAGTGGCTACAGTGGGGCTTCCACAATAAGAAAACTGTTTGATTTAGATGTCCTTACTCGTATTCTTCTTACATTCACCATGCATAACGTACTGTTCTGTATGCCTGCAGGATACTCCTGATGGCGAGCCCTTTAGCAGCTGCCACATCCTCGGCCAAGTCTTCATGACTCACCTACATGACCAAAGGAGTACAGCACAGAATTTCATAGCTAGAATACGCATGTAAATAGTCAAGTACCATAGTTTGAGAAATTTTCGGTGCTAAAATCTTCTGTGGTTGTCTCCAAAAAGCTCACAAAACTAACAGTAACAAGAAGGGTCAAAAAAAATTAAGGTACATATAGTAGCACGCTTGTATTTTCAAAGAAGGATGGAACAGTCATCAGGCATTCAGCACCACAGTGGACCCATCCTTAGCGTGCTGTGGCTCTCCCTAACATGAGTACTTCTCCAACAACTGCCTCCCAGATTTCACATCAATGTGATAGCCACTCGTGACTAGTGCACAAAGCCCTTCCATCATTCAATCCAGGCAAAAAACGGGACCCAGCTGGGGATTGAACCCAGGGCCTTCTGAATATTAGTCAGATGCTCTTACCAACTGAGCTACTGGAGCCCCTTGGCAGAGGAGCAGTAGGCAAGCTTTATATAGCCACTAAACCCGCTAGTAGAGCTTGCCAGTAGGAACCAGCCAATTCTAACTGTAATTACTCTCTCATTAGGCCTCTCCCCTCATCTCCTAAACACAATAAACGTGCTACACCCAAACTTAGCCTGGATCAGTCTGCCGGGGTAATTAAACCACCAAAGACACAGAACTGATAACCAAGTAGGCACATTGCAAACAAGTATACTGGATGGTTTACATTGTATACAATTACATGTACATGCCGTCACTATTTAATAAGTTTCATGAAGGCTTAATAATGGTTCGCAATGCAAGCTTTACAAACATGATTACTTCACAAAGCAACATACTGTACACATCACATTATGTGACTGCTGAGTGAAAACCTGGCACATCCCGCAAAATTGAGATCATGTCAGTTTCGTAAACCGTAAATTCGGAAAAAGCTGTCATCGAAGTTTGGTGGCAATTGGATGCTCGATTCCAGAGATACATGTACAGCCCGAAACACTAACACATTACGAAAACCTACGTTTCACGAAATAGCAATGTTTTGATGTTGTTACAGTATATTATACGTACTTCTGTATATTATTCCATATCATGTAAGCGTTTAATCTGCATGTAGCTTCATCAACCTAGCCGCCTTACCTCCAGCAAACAGAGACCTTTATAAGTTGGAGAGAGTGGAGAGAGATGAAGGAAGCTAATAGACTGTGTAAAAGATATCGCTTGCTGTAGCGTCTTTACACACGGAGCAATGTGCTCCGTATACTGACTTACAACGACAATATGGCCGTGAGATTGGGCTTATAGTGCCTGATTACATTAGAGCCAGGCTTCATACTTCAGTTATAGCGACCAATGTACGTTTTCAGCCAAAGTACGATTATGGCATAAATGGGTCCATAGGAGCTTAGGATACAGGAAATCACTTATAACTCAAAATCAATTGTTGCAGGACGTGCTGGGGTTTCGCCCTGGGTTTCAGCAGGTCACATACGCGGCCCGCCTGTAATGAATGTTCAGAGATATGGCACTTTGAATACAGTGACACAATAGACAGAATAATCTATACTGAACTGCCACACATCATTAGCAAGTTGGGGCAAGACATACCTTCCAGTTATCTAACAGAAATAAACGAACCTACTTTTTTTCCTTTTTTCGCTCTGAATCCACTGCTTGAGAAGGTACTCATAGTAGGTGTCTGAGCGGGCCCCCATGGTAAGAGTCCCCGGTCGCAGCTGGCCTGTCTCAGCATTGATGAATAGGGGCACCAGGCTGTCAATCTTGGGGAGCGACAGAAGCTTGTTCATCACCCTGGTCTACTGCATCCTGATGGGATTGGTAAGTAATGCTAGGGTGAATTAATTCTCAAAGTATGTGCAAAGGAAGCATATTTAAGACGCAGCAAGACAACCAGGAACCACTCTATTATACAGTCAGAGTATCTGCCTCACACAATGGTACATGTAGCTGGGGCACCAGAAGGGCACTTGCTGAGCAGGATACAAGCTTAGCCAGTTGCCACATTACCATATCACTACATGCTACATGCAGCTGCAGCAAATGACCCGCCTTTAGAATAGTGAAACTGCTATTACAGCACCACAACTTAAACTTGAAAGGCACTGACTATAGTAAAGTAGTGAAATGATAGCTGGTTACATTTTTAGCAGTCTTACATGTATGGGAGCCACACCTTATAGTACATAATCAACCGGAAAACTGATGTCTTTCTTAATAAGAAGCCAACTGTGGCTTATACCACATTTGCACACTCCAACTGGATGTCAGGCCACCTGAGCTCTACCCAGTGTGCTTATGACCCTCCTCATTTGCTCCTGCGGGAAAGCAACGGGCTTGCATGTATTTCATTCTCAGGCAGCACGCATACCTGGTATTTTCGATTTCCAGTGAGCATATATAGTGAGATCCCTAAACTCCATCTGGATGGTGCTGACTTCAGAAACAGAGCTGTCGGGGCCCCACTCTGGCGCATGAGCACGGCCAGTGAAGAGGTTGACATCGGAGAAGAGTATGGATGAGCGGGTATTGAAGCAAGGCAGCCACCGGTCCCCCAGCTCTTTCTGTTAGTGGAATAGAACAACAGTTTTATAGATGTACTGCAAGCAATATTTTCCCATTGACTGAAATGGTGTTCCATGCACATGATGGTAAGTCCAAGAGTCTATTTAGTAGCAATTTGTGTATGCATACAATATATACAAGAGATGGGGGATGGGGATACTCAGCTGGAAAGGTTTAATAGGCAGGTAACTACATGAACAGTTGTTGCTGGACACAAATGTACACATTGAATAGCTGCCAGCTGGAGTTACGAATCACTCTTTTCAAAACAGTTCCCGGCACACAGTACTAACGTGATACTACATACAGCAAGATTTGATTAATTGCCCACCAATTCCTCTCGTACGCAAAGACAACTACACATTATTCAAAAAGAGAAAACATTGAAGTGGAAACTGGGAAGAGAACATAATTCTTTCCTTTCCACAAGCACCCATACCACCATGTAGCAAGATGTTCCTGTATGCTTTGTTGAAAATCCTAACAGCGATACAAAACTACATCAAACTGTATATTATTATAAATCATCAACTCACCGCTCTTTCCAGGAACAGTTCATCTTGCGTTAGGTGATATGTGCTGAGCAATCCTCCTAACACACGAATAGTGGTCTCAAATAAGTTCACGTCCTTGTCCTGAGCAATGACCATCTCCTCTGCAACCCACTCTCTCGCCTCACCAAATTCTTCACTCAGCCCCATCACCCACATCGTGTCCAAAGCATCCACTAATGTCAGACCCAGGTTGAACCATTCGTTACTGTCCCTTGAAATTGGTAGTAACTCATCTTTGCCGCAAGCATAAGCTTTGTACGCTTTCCAAGCATGCTTGAAGGCCTCAACAGCAGCCTTTTGTCTCTCAGTATGTTCTGACTGTAGTGGAGGACCAAGTGGCATTCCAGCCATCTCCTGTGGTCGCTGCTTTTTAGGCTGCATGGCTACATCTTCTGGTGCGCACATCCATGCTAGTCCAACAGCCAAGAGGACCACAACTGCTGCCAGTACCAGTGCAGTGATTGAAGTGTACGACTTTAGCCAAGATGGCTTGGCCTTCTTCCTCCTTGAAGCATTCTAGCAGAAACAGAGCACAGCATAAAAGTCTTCCCATGCAGAGTCATTTGGCAGCTGTTATTTATGTATGAACACACATTGAGTAATAAACACCAAATCATCATGCACATGTTCCGCGAATGCCCACAGAATGATTCTTTAAATATGACCACGGAAGTGTGCAACGACATTGGCTCTGAGAACAGCCATATACCCGGTTCAAGGCTAGTACTAAAACCAGCTCCATTGCATATTCAGTGTTCTAACTAAAAAGTGGAAGAACAGAGCACCACAGCACCACTCTTGGCATGTAATAATTAACTGCCCTCTGGCTACTGTGGTGCATCACCATGTAGCCAGTTGCACAACCAGACAGATGGGATAATGTAACTTATCACCAAGCACTGCCATGCTAACAATCATGTCCTTCAGTAGCTTAATAAACTTTTAGTCAACTGAAACTGAAAATAATAAGCTTAAGTAGGGCAAACAGAATTTTAGTTAAACTAACTAAAACTAAACTTTCAATAAGCTACAACTATTTATCCACCAAAATCAGTTCTGGTTAACTAAAGTACTAAAAGTGCATTTAGTACCTCTATTTTTGTTTTAGTTGGCTAATAAAAGTGAGACATAAAGGCATCTCAACGGCATCTCAATGAACACTGGAGACCGACCGCACAAGCCCAAGAAAATTAATCCAAACTGAAATACAGTTTCTGATGATTCGCTGGTCTGGACAAGTTTATCACATAGTTTGGGTGCATGCTTTACTGAGAGCTTACTATTAATCCCAGGCTAGTAGAGTTGAGTAGCTAGACTCCTTGAACGTAAGCAGAAGCTTTGGAGCCGGACGGTACAACCGAGCGATGCAAGAACTGAAATTTCAAGATTTTTTCTATCAATAAGATACACTTCTGATGACTTACTGATCTTCTAATCATCATCCGCCACCTTCTTAACAGCAAATGATTGAAAGACAGAGGGTGTTGGTCCATACATACACATGCGGAACTAGTATTCCAAGGGAGGTCCAAATATTACACTGTGAACCCTAACTATTTGTTCTGGAGGGAACGTTTTTAAGGGAGTCCGAACATAACATGACGTATCCTATAACGTCAATGAAGAATCGCTAAGCAATGCAGACGATGAGACAGGAAGTGTTGATGGTTGCACTGTGAAAACCACTAAACAACAGAAGTGGGTGATTAAGAAATGACGCATTGAACAGTCTCAGGGCGAGGAAGTGAGACAGAAGTATCAGGAGGCCTCAAGTATAAAAGTAGAAGGGTTTCAGGAAAGGGTACACCAATGGAAATCCCAGGGGTTGAGGGGATCTGAATTAGTGAAAGCAGTGGTTCAGGATTGGGAAGATACAATGTACATGTACAGTAAAGAGGGTAGCAAAAGAAATTAGGGAAAAGGTGATAGTGTGTGGTAAAGCGGCGAGGTGGTGGGATGCTGAGATTAAAGAGAAGATTAGGTTAAGGAGACAGGTTAACAATGAGATTAGTAGTGGCAGGGAAGGAAAATGGGGGAGTATTACAACTTACGTTTGGAAATCTAGAAATTGGTACGTAAGAAGGGTTGGAATGAGGTGATTGAAAAAGGTATTAAAGATTTTTATGAAAGCAGCAAAGAGTTTTGGGCATTTGTAGGACTTCAAAGGGTATATATATAGTTGTTGCTTCTTTGAGGAGTACTTCAAGTTTATGTATTACTAGTACCAAGGGAAAGTTGGAAGCATTATGAAAGGTTGGGTACAGCATCTGTAGATGATCAATGATGATAGCTGGAAAGAGCATGTAGAGAAGAAAGTGAGAGTATAGTGAAATATTTACAGAAGGAAAAGGTTATGGATAGGGTAATTACGTAGTTTTGCAGAAATGAAAAAGTGTTCAAAAACAATGAAACAGGAGGTAAATGTAATGATGGGATAATTGGGGAGCTTTTTAAAAATAGTAGCAAAGGAATGGCTAATCTGTTGAAAGTCTTGAATGAAGTAGTTTGGACAGAGGGGAGTGCTCCTAAACAACATAGACAAGGGTTAATTGTTAAAATAATGGTGATGCTGAGGACCCGGGTTATTACAGAGGCATTACACGGACTATTGAGTGTGATAGGAAAACTGTTTTGCAAGAAATCACGTAGTAATCAGACTAGAGTCAGAATGGGCTCTTCAGGAGGGTCAGGCAGGATTTAGAGAGAAAAGTAGCTGTGTTTATAACATCTTTACTCTAAATGAAATCATACAAGGTAGAGTGGGGGAAGGAAGTCACACTTGCGCTTTTTCTGAAATGGTATTTGACACAGTTCGGCATGATGGCTTATGGTTTAACCTATGGGAACTTGGGTTAGGAGTAGAATGTGGAGAGTTATTGGTGACATTACTGGAGGGAGAAAATCCAAGCCATTCAATATACGCAAGCCACCGGTGGCACGGGGTTGTAGTACATGTATGTTGCCTATCTTCTTTTCCAAATAGTTGTTAGATGAGGTTGAGAAGGCTGGGATTGGCATTACTGTTAAAAAGGATGTTAAGGTTGGGGGTCTAAATAGTTTGCTGATGATTTTGTAGGTTTAACTACGAATGCCGAAAACTTACAAACCTTGATTAATGCAGTACAGGAGTTTTGTAATAAATGGAGGTTGAAATCTAACATAAAAAAGAGTGCTGTTATGGTATTTTCTAGAGAGGCTGATACAGACACATGTGGGGTCATAAAGACATTCCGCTACTTGGGCATTGAATTGGTTCATGGGATAGTAATGTACAGAAGGTGATAAATTTAATAGTGGAGAGAAAAACTTAGTAGGTAATAGGAATATCAGTACAGTTACAAGAGTGCTAATTTAGCCTCATTCCCAGTCCTTCCCACCCCAGCTTTTATCTCGCAGCCGTGGAGAAAAAGCGAGGGGGAAGGCGCCTAGGCCTGGTACCACTTATCACATGCCGTGATGTTTGTACGCGTAGGGTGGACTTACATGCCCACGCAAAGGGACATACATGCCCACGCACTGATTACAAAACAGCATCCGTTCGAGCATCTGTTAAGCACAGAATGACTAAAACGGTGCAACCGAGGGCTTTTGACTGAGGCAAGCAATGTTTCGGACAGCGATAAGCCGAGACAGACCACACTTATGTAAGTTTTGACTGTCCACGGCTTTAAGGGACCGCTCTAGAATTATGCCTGATGGCGTGTGCATGAGAGGCCATGACAGTGAGAGACGCTCCTACCTGTCATTAGCTGCCATTAGAGTGGTCTGTCTCGGCTTATCGCTGCCCGAAACATTGCTTGCCTCAAAAGCCCTCGGTTGCACCGTTTCAGTTGTTCTGTGCTTAACGGATGCTCGAACGGATGCCATTTTTTAGTGCGTGGGCATGTAAGTCCACCCTACGCGTACATACGTCACGGCACGTGATAAGTGGTACCAGGCCTTCCCCCTCGCTTCTTCTCCACGGCTGCGAGATAAAAGCTGGGGTGGGAAGGACTGGGAACGAGGCTATGCTAATTAGCTTCGGAACTTTGCCCTACTTTAGAAAAGGGTAGTGAAGTGTGAGCTTGAAATAAACAGCAGACAGCTTCCTTGGAATCGATTCAGCTAGGAGCAGCTAGAAAGATACTTGGCTGCTCTTCTACACCGTATAAAGTGAATGATGAGAGATATCCTAGGTTACTAAGCAGTGAGTGGGTAGTGAGAAAGTGTAGAGGTAGGCAGAGGAAGACTTGGAGGAAAGTAGTTAGGGAATTGTTGCTGCAATTAAATCTAGACAGTCAGGAAATATTCACTGGAGATTACAATGTGAATTTGTTCTTAGAAAGAGTAGATGAAGTGTTGAGATATAGATAAAGATTTTAATGATGGCTTAAATAGTAAAGTTAAACTGAGTCTGTACAAGTCTTTTTGTAAGGAGAAATAATGGTTTGAATAAAGAGTTAGGAAGACATATGTATAGGGGTAAAAATGATGACAGGCAGCTCTGAGAGTGTCCTGTGTATGATACATTAGAAATACTTTCATGAAAGATTTAGAAAATCTGTTGAGGGGGTTTTGAACTCTCAATAATTTGAGAGAACAGGCTTTGTTTTAGAATTGGACAGGTATGATATGTCACGTAAAATCTGGTGCAGCGAAAATTTTGGTCCAGGGAACCAAAATTCCAGTCCTCTGGACCATTGTTCCCCCCAAAATTTTGGTCCAGGCATGGAATAATGGTCTGATATGAATATCATCGGAGCGACTGTATGTGTACAGTTCGGCGTAA
>CBDBCZ010000019.1:0-102500 GCA_965203295.1 Nitrospirales bacterium
TCAGTGGCGGATTGAAATCGCCCGCTACTGGAAGTTTGCCGGCAGGACGAGGCACAGCCGGGGGAAATCCCCAGGAGTAAAAGCCGCCTCGGCAACGATTTGCAGCCCTCTGCTGGCACTACTGCTGTCGTTCTGCCTCATCACGGCTCCCTCCTTGCTACTGCAGGCAGGGGATGTGGAGAGGAACCCTGGACCTCCCAAGAGAATTAAGCTACGAAGTGACGCTGCTAGTAGCCCTCAGCCTCCCAAAAGAATAAAGCTACAGAGTGAGTGTGACAGTCGGGAGTAGATAAACACTACATCTGAGTCGGTGATTCAGTTTATCTAGTGCTATCCATTCAAAGGGGCTACCCCATTGCTATAGAGAGATACTTATGTACATGTACATGTATAATGGCTATATATTACTAGGTGTGCAGTCATTGAAACAAGCTGGGTCATCTCATATCCCCCTAAAAGAAGCTGCGTTGGTATGCAGCGATTGCTGCTTAATGCATACACTACTATATTGCCAGCCATTAAATTATCAGCACACCATCAACAAAGTTATTAGACTCTTTTTTCACCAAATATATCATTATATCCCCTCCCCCACTTTCATCAGGTAAACTGACTATCAATGACTTAGGAGATGTATATGAAGAAATATATGAGGCACGTACAAAAGCTTATAATATTGGTATCAAGCTAAGGTTGTCAGCGGATACACTGGAGAGCATTCCTATTCATCTTGATAAGCAACTCTGGGGAGTTCTAACAGCATGGCTCAGGAATGCCGAAAACCCAACATGGCAGGACATAGTTGAAGCTCTGAGAAGTAAAATGGTTGGACACTCAAAGCTGGCCAGAGACATTGAGGCTAAACGCTGTGCTACAGCCAAGACTGGACAGGCAAGTGGACAGACAATGCCAACGTTGGATACACAGCTGCAGACCCTGCAATCCCTACAGCAGGCACTACAGGAGTCCCAAGAACTCCGAATCAGGGACCAACAGGATAGTGAGAGACGCATATGTACCCTACGGCGGAAGAGTCAGAGGCAAATTGAGAAACTGAAACAGCAAGTACATGAGAAACAGTGCATGATTGATAAGAGAGAGAAGCTGCTAAAAGCAACTGACCAGGACACCTTACAGCGTGAGTACATCACTGGAGAATATCCAACAGTACTTCACCAAAAAGCACCAGAGAAGATGCGTAGAGGATCTGCAGCTTCAGATTCCAACACAGCATACTTCAATAGCTATGGCTCTACTACAGTCTACAGCTATGACATCGACACACAAGAATGGAATCGGCTACCATGCACCCCCCACACCCACTTCACCCTAGTGGTGGTACAACACAAGCTAACTATGGTGGGAGGAGCGATATTAGGTAAAGCCACCAACGATCTCTTCAGCCTCATGAGAAACAAGAGATGGCTGCGTCACTTTCTTCCAATGCCCACCCCACGTTACCTTACTGCAGTTGTATATAGTGGCCATTCGCTCATAGTCGCTGGAGGAGTGTGTGGTGGTCGCACCATCCCAGTACAAGTACTAACTACAGTGGAAGTGTTGGATACCGGCACTCAGCAGTGGTCCGCTGCTTGCCCTCTACCACAGCCCTTTGCCCTAGCTACCATATCGATCTGTGGTGAGAGGCTGTACATGCTGGGTGGCTTCACTGAGACTAGCCGAACTTGCTCTGCGCTTAGCTGCTCCATCCCAAAGCTGCTCCTATCCTGCCAGCTAGAGCCACTCCCATCTACAGTATGGCGGCAAGTAGCTGATGTCCCATACTTCTACTCCTCCTGTGCCACCCTCTGTGGACAGCTGATTGCAGTGGGAGGATACCACGAAATTTATGGGAACATTAAAGTCATTATCGCCTATAATGAAGAAACTAATTCCTGGGAATACATGACAGACATTCCAACTGCTCGACGCTGGGCACTAGTAGCCATCCTCAAAGGGAAAATAATGGTTGTCGGAGGTGAGGACAGCCGCTCATATGGGAATGAATTGGATGTAGTGGAAATACTGTGATGTGCTTTCTTACATGTACATGTGTTTTTCATTCTTGTTTTTCCATTCTCTCATTTTTTTTTGGTATAGATAATACTTACTACACTTACTTGTAATATTTTGTACAACATTATATTCCTGTTTGCTTTGCCTTCTTTGTGCTTCATCGCTGTAGTATTGTCCATCTCTATTCTTTCAGTATTATGACTTGTATTTCTGTTGTGTGATGTCATGTTTTTGGTACTGAGCCCTTTCAAGGGGTAGTCACTTACGTGTCGCTTGTAGATATGTTTGCAAATGGGATCAAAATGGAATCAAGCGTTCAAAGTACGTCGTTTTCAGGAGACCCTCAAGGCATCAGGACAAAATCCAAGCAACATAGATAACGATCATTCTCAGATACCAAGGAGGCGGGACTACAAAATGCCGGTGATCAAGAACGATTTTTGCTGATCAACATTTAGATTCCATTCGTAAACGTTTCTACAGGTGGTATATAAGTGACTACCCTTTGCCTTTCACTACTGTGTGTATCCTTATAATTAAGAATTCATATGGTAAATTTGCAATAATGTAGCCAATAGCCAAACATTTAGGCCACAGAAGCCACCACCAGTAGTCTCGCAACGCATATCCCTACACCCTTACAGTTATATACACATGGAGGTATGGCTCCACACACATGTACATATGCTTACCCCTAACTCAAAATCCTGTAAATATGAAGGTATGCAAGACTTGTAGAGATGCTGTTGTTTATTCTCTAGTTTAAAATATGCCAAGTAAGGTCTGTCGCGAGCTGACTCACCACTTCCTCCATCCTAACTCCCAGAGCAGCGTAGCGGCACTGTCGTTCGTGCTTCTCCAGTGAGTCGCGGGGGACGAAATGGTTGCCGTTCACTGGACACTGCACCAGAGTGGGGCAGGCCTGATGGGAAATGGCGGTGTATACATTAATGGCGTTATAAATAAGCCTTATGCTGTATTTATGTGTAATTAAAATACACCCCATGGGCGCTTATTAGAGGCCACGTTCGGTTCTCACTTTTATGGTCTCCTTGCTCCACCCCAGTCGCTCAAGTAGACCGCTCAGCCATTGCTCCCCTTCTTCAATGTAAGAAGACAGCAGACAGAGCTCTTTCTGGCGCTCGTGGAAGCTACTGGGAGCTGGAATGTTCTCCATCTCCGGCTCCAGGAGAAACGGGTAGCCCCTTTAATATTATGATTAGCTTCAAACGCGTTAACGAGACTAGTTTGTGACTAATTAGCGCTCTGATTTCCTGGCCTGTTTGAGCAGCGCGCCGCCAGTGGCGGGAGGTATTGTGCAGCGAACCGGACACCTCGTAAATATCGATGTTTGCAGCTGCAGCGAAACCGCAGTTGATCGTCTCGAGGGAATTGCTGCACCACTGCTAAGAAAACATTCAGAACTACTACGAGTTTTTTTTTCGTAGCCACGTCTAATCTGTGTCTTCGTGCTACTAAGTAGCCACGGCCAGGGACAGAAATAATGGCTAGATTCACTGGGCGAAGGAAGAGCATTGCCATTGCATTCTACGTGCTTTCTGTCGTAACACTGGTGAGTGGAATTACTGGTTTTATATACGGAATAGTGCTAACATGCAGCATATAATATAGCTATATAATGCCATTGTGTACGTGTGCTAAAGTATGGAAATTATGGCTGCTATAGTAGTTCTGCTTGCATCAACAGTTCATATACCATGCACAGCTATGTAGCTACAGAGTGCCAATATGCAGTATATAATATAGCTATATTGTGTACGTGTGCTAAAGTATGGAATGGCTGCTATGTAGGTCTGTTTGCATCAACAATTCACATACCATGCACAGCTATGTAGCTACAGAGTCTCTCCTGCTAATAGGCCCTGACACTGGAGAGGATGGTGATTGATGTCTTTGGGCAGATGTGGGGCACCATGATAGTCAATGGACTGACCCTCATCTGCACCTTGACGGGTATCTGTGGAGTTTGCATCGTGGAGAAGATAGCCATCGCAGTGGTAGGCCATTCTTACTTAATCGAGCCCACCCAACCTTCATTTAAACTGTGTTTTGGGAGATATATACTGGAATTCAAGATGATAATTGGTCAGAGGCTCATAGGGATGCCTTCATTTGTGCAATTTTTAGTGCCTGATTTTCAGTGCTTGCATGATTAAGGCTAGCCCATTATTGTGGCTCTGAGCCTTTCAAGTGGACAGCGCAATAATGGAACAACATTGTTGAGTGAGTGTACTACAGGTATATAGACATAAAGAGTAAACTTACTGCCTAGTAATTGATACTTATCACCCGTATAGTACTGTAGTCTTTCCATTATGCCAATTATCAAGTAATCAATTAAGGCATCAAAAAACATAGCATATAGCAATCCAGCATCACAATTCTTATCTGATATCAGGGTGAGGGCATAAAGATAAATGTATTGTGTATATTAGCCTCATTCCCAGTCCTTCCCACCCCAGCAGCCGATAACAGCTGGGGTGGGAAGGACTGGGAACTAGGCTATGTGTAAATAGCATTGGAATTGCAATGAATGGCTCTCTTGATTTGTTAACTAGCTTGCCAGCTGCTGGTATCATTTTCTGGCTTCATCGCGGAAATTTGAGAATAGAAGGGCTGGGAATGGGGAAGGTGGGGCCAGTAAACAACTGCAGACAGTACCTAGGGGGCTGGGGTGTATGGCTAGTATTACGTTACACCCATATTCTGCAGTGCCTATAGGAGTGTGTACCACTGCATACTTGTGGTTAATGACGAACTGTGTGTATGGTAGAGCCACTGTTTACCGAGATTTCCACGAGTGTATTCATGAGCTAAGGTCTATCACCACACTCATGGACCCTCCATGCACACTTGTGTGTCAACTAATGCTCTAAAAGTGCCACCTGGAATTCCTGATACCACTCTAAAAGCACCAGGCCTGATAGCTACCACACTGCAATGTTTGGTAGTAGTGGTTACATGAATTGCAAATGCAGAGTTCAATTGGTTAGTTCATGGAACTGGTATTTCCTCTGTACACATGTTTTGACTGCTCTGTGGTTATCCTGGTTTGATCATATGTAAAGTCATACTGTAAAGAGAACAATTTTGAATTTCATAGTCTAATAAATAATTCTGTAGCTACATCTCTGTCGAGCCAGGCAACAGTTCATCATACACGGGAACGTTTTGGAGGTCTGACTCCTATGTTCCCAAACATCTGAAACTAGACTATTTATACGATCGTCAATTTATGCAACTTTTTCAAGCTTATGTAATAATAATAATATACTCATGTTAATTGATGCAGCATGCTCAGTAGCTAAAGTTTATAAACAAGCAGCTGTTGAATAATGAGACGAAATAGCAGCCTTTAGGCTAAACATGCACTGAACAAGGCATTCAATAGACCTAACAACGCATCTCACTACTGCAAATCACTAGCTGCTAAAATATTCCAATGCATTTCTGCAATGTACTTGCATGTGTACTTAGACTCTGAGTGAAGCTTATAATATTTCTAGCCAATTTGTTGAATACATGCACATATTTTGTGTCACAGCAACCATCATACGTGGTAGTTCACAGATCGTCTTCATGTTTTAAAAACACCAGTACGAGTGTCAGCTTATACGTTAGAGGTGCATAACACCTAGCTGCTTCAAAGCAGTATGCAGTTTATCAATGGCATTCCAGCACTGTCGCTACAGCTACAGCTACAGCGAACACTCTGCAAATGTCTCGAGGTATTTACATTAATGGTGCCTGAGTCAACAAGGAATTGCACTATTGTTGAGCTTCTTTTGAAAAGAAATTGGAGGCAGTAAACATCTGAATGGGAGGATTAACTGTTCTGAAATTGGCTGGATGTTGTTCAAAGCAGTGGAATTCTTTGACCTGGCTTAGCTTGGAATCAATCCCGCTTACAGGCTACTTAAGCAATAGGTAGTGAAGCTTCAGCAATTGAAACTGTAGATACAAGACATGTTCACATAGCGACCGGTTTCGTATATCTAACATATGTATATCTAATGGGTGATATATATACCTCTTGAGGAGATGTTATACCTGGGTCAGGTGTCATACAGTCTACTGCTGTTTGGCTGCATTACATAACCATGCAACCACTAAGCTACTTATGTACATGAAATCCATGGGAATGTCATCATGCCTAGCCTGGGAACGAGGCTGATCATGCCTACAAGATAAGCTAGCTTAGTTCTCTAACACATGGAAACAGTTAGATAGATAGATAGACTTTATGATGAGAATACTAAAGGAGAGTTATGCCACCTACATATGCCATATGCCCTGGCCAGATTCATGCAGGCTGTGTCTTCTTAGATGTTATTAATGGTGTACAGGTTTGGGACAAGGCTGGTTACCTCCTGATGTTCTCTGACCATGCAGTATAGCGGCTGGAGTGTGATATCAATTGGGCTGAATATCGTGGTGATTCTCATCTACAATGATGTTGGGTTGCTGAGAGAGGTGAGCGTGTGTGTGTGTGTGTGTGTGTGTGTGTGTGTGTGTGTGTATGTGTGTGTGTATGTGTGTGTGTGTGTGTGTGTGTGTGTGTGTGTGTGTGTGTGTGTGTGTGTGTGTGTGTGTGTGTGTGTGTGTGTGTGTGTGTGTGTGTGTGTGTGTGTGTGTGTGTGTGTGTGTGTGTGTGTGTGTGTGTGTGTGTGTGTGTGTGTGTGTGTGTGTGTGTGTGTGTGTGTGGTGTTGTGTTGTGTGTGTTGCATAATATTATACAAGTAAGTTACGAGGCTGGAATAACTAAAGTGTGCACCTGTGCCTTTGTGGGGTCGCACAGAGCCACAAATCTGGAGTACAGATTGACAGGAAGGAGGGACAATTGTATTGTGCCCCTTTGAAGATGGGGTGTTTGTTGAGTTTCTAGTTGACAGGAGAGCAGCTGTACATGTGGAGCCTTAATGGACAACACTGGTCACCATCAGCAACCATCAGTTGTAACTGAGCATCACCACAGCCCATTATGCCACTACTTTGATGAGTCTGCACTTGTGTACAGACTTTTTTGCTGCAGAGATTATCACCAGCTATTGCCAGTGGCTGTAGTCACGACAAAGACTGTCAGGCTTTCTGGAGACATATTCTTACTGTTGTCAGGGTAATATCTGTACTAAAAATACAGGTGTCCAAAGTATTAATTAATTAAGCACTCTGTGAAACATTAAATCAATTTGGTGTGGCCTATCAAAGAAGTGACAGACAGTGAAAGGGTGTGTGCCCTGACCGACCAACATGCAAGTGCACTTACACTCAGAAGCAGGCGACCAGGACACGGAGGCATGCGATCAGGACACAGAGGCATGTGACCATGACACGGAGGCATGTGACCAGGACACGGAGGCATGCGATCAAGGCCATGACTGATATACTTTACATTTATAGCGATCCGCTTGGCGTGTAAAGTGTTAATTAATTAAGTCGAAAGTATGACCCATTAGAAACATATTTTTAAGGCAGAATAGAGTAATAAAAGACAAGCCTGTGCAAGTTTATTTCCAAACTCTTCCACAGCCTCCACGATAGTTTTGCCTTTCACTACTTCAAACCTTCAGATACTGATCATCTCATGCTAGGCCACACAAAACGTGAACCTCCACTAGTGCCCACATATCTCTAATTTTGCCTTTCACTACTTCAAACCTTCAGATACTGATCATCTCATGCTAGGCCACACAAAACGTGAACCTCCACTAGTGCCCACATATCTCTAATTTTGCCTTTCACTACTTCAAACCTTCAGATACTGATCATCTCATGCTAGGACACACAAAACGTGAACCTCCACTAGTGCCCACATATCTCTAATTTTGCCTTTCACTACTTCAAACCTTCAGATACTGATCATCTCATGCTAGGCCACACAAAACGTGAACCTCCACTAGTGCCCACATATCTCTAATTTTGCCTTTCACTACTTCAAACCTTCAGATACTGATCATCTCATGCTAGGCCACACAAAACGTGAACCTCCACTAGTGCCCACATATCTCTAATTTTGCCTTTCACTACTTCAAACCTTCAGATACTGATCATCTCATGCTAGGCCACACAAAACGTGAACCTCCACTAGTGCCCACATATCTCTAATTTTGCCTCTCACTACTTCAAACCTTCAGATACTGATCACCTCATGCTAGGCCACGCAAAACCTGAAGCAGCCAAGCTGGTAGCCATTTCTTGCTGCCAGGTGGTGTGGTACGTGTGATCACGAAAACACAATTGTGTTTTGTTTTGGACGCTCTCAGACCTACTTTATTTAAATCTGTGAAACAGACCTACTGATTTGACGCGGACTGTCAGAATGGTACAACATGTCTGGTTGCTCTTGCTCTTGTCCTTTGTGTCAATGGTGCGCAGTCGTGTCGTTGGTGCGCAGTCGTGTCGTTGGTGTGCAGTCGTGTCGTTGGTGCGCAGTCGTGTCGTTGGTGTGCAGTTGTGTCGTTGGTGTGCAGTTGTGTCGTTGGTGTGCAGTTGTGTCGTTGGTGTGTAGTTGTGTCGTTGGTGTGCAGTTGTGTCGTTGGTGCGCAGTCGTGTCGTTGGTGTGCAGTTGTGTCGTTGGTGTGCAGTCGTGTCGTTGGTGCGCAGTCGTGTCGTTGGTGCGCAGTCGTGTCGTTGGTGCGCAGTCGTGTCTATATGCCCAACACAATCACAACATGGGCTGGGGTGCTATGTTGCCTTACAGCCTTCAATTACATGTACAGTGATCTAAAACATCGGAAATTTATTACAAAATTGATAGCTGCCATTTTCTGAAGTGCTGTTCACTAATATTATGCTCAACCCATCCAAAACTGTTCTATGTATACCTCATATATAGAGCCTCATCTTTGAACCCTATCCCCTCTCTTCCTTCCCCTCCCACTCCCCCTCCCCTCCCCCTCCCTCCCCCTCCCCTCCCCTCCCCTCCCCCTCCCCCCTCCCCCTCCCACACCTCCTCCCCCTCCTTCTTCCTCCCCTCCCCTCTCCTCCCCTCCCCTCCCCTCCCCTCCCCTCCCCTCCCCTCCCCTCCCCTCCCCTCCCCTCCCCTCCCCTCCCCTCCCCTCCCCTCCCCTCCCCTCCCCTCCCCTCCCCTCCCCCACTATCTAGCACAAACCACAACAGTTGAGTCAGTATCACACTCTTAGCAGTAGACTAAACAGTCCCACACATCAATAACCTTCTCTCCACTGCACATCCACAGAAGGAACACATTCTCGGCCTGACCTTTGGCAACGACAACTGGTGGAGGACCCACGGAGTCGGCTGCCCTGACCCTCCCGCCAACGGCACGGCAGAAACAGGGGAAGAAGAAGACTGCACTCTCTCGTATGCTGTAAGTGGGGCACCCTGCTAGCTTGAGATTGTCTCACTGCGCTGTGATTTGTAGCTATAGCTACTCTGTAATGCATTGGGCTGTAATGTGTAGGTAGTCTGTGAACACATTACGGTGTGAGTTGTAGCTTTTTTCCTTTGATTTTGTGAAAGTGCATCCTTACATGAATGGTTTTTGCACTTTTTGATAAAGTTAGCTATATAGGTTGGCATTGTGCAAATGTTTTAATGTGCATGTGTGTGTAGTGTGTGTTGAGTCAAGACAATTGGTATCAATAGTTACCTCAAACTATAAAAAGGTATTAATGAGTGCCATCATAAATGGATTGGAGAAAATATACTGTTTCCCTTTGCCACAGGACATCGAGACTATACATGCTTCAGTCTATCTGGCTCTTGCAGTAAGTGGACATGTAGTCATGTGAAAGTCTCATTCCCATGCCACACAATCGACCCTCCAATTCTGTGGCCTGGGAATGAGGCTGGGCAGCTCCCTATACATACCCAATATACCATCACACACACACACACACACACACACACACACACACACACACACACACACACTAAATATCTGGGTTGCTGGTATATCACTGTAATTACCACAATCATACGAGCAGATCTAATTGCTAAGAGTGGCTCCTTGTATGCCCACAGTGTGCATGAAATTATACATACGCTACAGCAAGCATATGCATGTGTGTGCACTTATCATAAATTAAAAACACATGCAGTTGGGGAATTAATAGTCAGTTTTTCAAAGTGTCACTCAACCTCTGTCTTCCTCTACAGTTGATATCTCTGTTGCTAGCATTGATTCTATTATGGCCAAAGAGAAAACAGCACGTCTACTATCCCGACGAGAACGAGAGCTGTAAGTTCTAACAAACTGAAGCCACTTTACGCCTCCCATCACAGCTATGAAGAGATCGTAACCTCATACCTAGGCCTCCTGCCCAGGCTCAATCTCACAGCCATGGAGATAGCTGCACAGCTACGAGATTAATTCTAGGCCTGGGTCCTAAGCTAGGAGAATGAACTTGTGATAAAAAAATTTGTTGAGATATACCTTACGAAGTATTCTTTGAAACTTAGCCACATTTAGACATACAGTATTTATGTTATACGCACCTGGCAGTCCCAAACAGATAGTATGTTTTCACATGCACGTGTGTAGTCACTGAAATAAGGACACATCTAGTCATATATTAGTCATTGGTTAAATAGTATCCCAGTGGGGTGTTTCAGAATATATACTATAGTGCGTGGGTGGATCAAAGTCACCGCTAGGTGTATATATCACGTATAAACCCATACACCAATGTATATTTCAGACACTTATTTAAATGAGTTGATTCAAAGAGGATGTAAAATCAGAAGCAGCAGACATGCATGTATAATACCACAGCGCGCCATCTTGATCTAGCTCGATCCTTGCCTACTTCTCTTTCGAACTGGCACGCAGTAGTATATGCGCATGCGCACTAAGCGTCCACCCACACATCTATAGCATATATACGATATAGCATGGTTAGTATACGGTGTATATGCGAGTATATACGACCACGCATCTCGGTCAGAGGAAGTTTACGTCATATAGCCCGAGGCGCGAATACAGCATGTATGTGGTCACTGAAATAAGGACACATCTAGTAATATGTTAGTTATTGGTTAAATAGTATCCCAGTGGGGTGTTTCAGAATGAAATGTATGTGTGTGGTCACTGAAATAAGGACACATCTAGTAATGTGTTAATTATTGGTTAAATAGTATTCCAGTGGGGTGTTTTGGAATGAAATGTGTTTGTGTGTGGTTGTTGCATGATGTAATGTTGTGCAAAATAAAAAGGTCGTGAGCGCAATAAATGCAGTTTGAATGCTTCGTAGAGCACCATGTGGTGCGTATCCACCCATTAACCATCGAGTTGGTCTTGTGGTTTGCACGTATTGCCACCAAATCTCCTGAGAGCTACAAGCTATTTCCTCCCACTGTTGCAGAGGCATTATACCTGACAAACAGTGTAGAGAGAAAATTATCAGGTCAACTGAGCCTTTCATACAATCACTGTAAGCATGTCTGTAAGCATGTCTGTAAGCAAGTCTGTGTTCAGCCTATAATGAGCCTTTGTTATGATATGCTTATTAAAGGACTATAGTCCTTGAATAGTAAGGACACCAGTTTGCAAGATTCCTTGAATAATTAGGACTAGATTCCTTGAATAGTAGGGACACCAGTTTGCAAGAGTATTTGAATAAGGACTAGATTCCTTAATTAGTAAGGACACCAGTTTGCAAGATTCCTTAAATAATAAGGACTAGATTCCTTGAATAGTAGGGACACCAGTTTGCAAGAGTATTTGAATAAGGACTAGATTCCTTAATTAGTAAGGACACCAGTTTGCAAGATTCCTTAAATAATAAGGACTAGATTCCTTGAATAGTAAGGACACCAGTTTGCAAGAGTATTTGAATAAGGACTAGATTCCTTAATTAGTAAGGACACCAGTTTGCAAGATTCCTTAAATAATAAGGACTAGATTCCTTGAATAGTAAGGACACCAGTTTGCAAGAGTATTTGAATAAGGACTAGATTCCTTAATTAGTAAGGACACCAATTTGCAAGATTCCTTAAATAATAAGGACTAGATTCCTTGAATAGTAAGGACACCAGTTTGCAAGATTCCTTAAATAATAAGGACTAGATTCCTTGAATAGTAAGGACACCAGTTTGCAAGAGTATTTGAATAAGGACTAGATTCCTTAATTAGTAAGGACACCAGTTTGCAAGATTCCTTAAATAATAAGGACTAGATTCCTTGAATAGTAAGGACACCAGTTTGCAAGAGTATTTGAATAAGGACTAGATTCCTTAATTAGTAAGGACACCAATTTGCAAGATTCCTTAAATAATAAGGACTAGATTCCTTAATTAGTAAGGACACCAGTTTGCAGGAGACCTTGAAAAGTAAGGACACTGTATTTCCTTGTTCTTACTAGCAGTTTATATTAATAATATCATAATATACTCTTTTTTACAAGCAACACACAATAATACAGATCCGTTCATTATTTTTGTATTCATTTTTATGGTACGCACTCTTTGCAATCACTGACTTTTCTGATAAAAAGAGTGAAAGACATAGTATGGCTTCCTGAGATACAATTTTATATTATTGGTGTCTTTTTGTGATGTCCATACTATCAGCAATTCATAGCAATAATGCTTTGATGTGTAGTACAACTATACATGATCTCTGTAAGGGGACCCATGAACCCCATAGGGGGATTTTAGGAGCCCATGAACCCCATAGGGGGGTTCCTGAATTACTAAACACACTTAGGGTATTGCTTTGAATTCTGGAAGCTATCTTAGAACTTGCAGTGACTATTTTCTCTCTCTCTCTCCTTCCCTTCCTCCATTAGTCAGCTACGTGGGCGTGGCACCAGAATATCAGTACCCAAACAGACCGTCTAATCACTTCAGGAAGTGGTCAATACGCTCGCACAACACATTCCATAACGCCAGCACTGCAAACCCAACAACAGTAGTATGGTGAGCACTAATAGAGTTACTGATAATTAAATTTGGGAGGGGTATGTCCCTGTCATATCCTTATAGGATAGGCACATTTTTCTTCTTCATTTTAAATTTGAGTATTTCATACAATTTCCAGGACTTGATTTTGGACTATGGTTCTCGGTCCTTGTAAATAATATTAATGCAGGCCCTAACCCTGCGTTGCAAATATTAGCTATTGTATGCAGCCTTGATCCAAGGCTCCCCCCACTTAGGCTAGGGAGGAAATATGAACGAAGATAGTTAATTATTTAGAGATTCACTCGGTTGGCTAGTAGATTTCATCGTGAAGTTCCAACCCAAAGTTCAGCAGAAGTGCTTTAATTTCGACTACAGTGTTGTAGTCTTCTTCGAGACATGAAGAAGACTACATTACAACACTGTAATCGAAACGTCGGCAATTAAAGAACTTCTGCTGAACTTCGGGTTGGAATTGAAGAAACTCAGGATGAGGATAGTTAATTGCTGCTGTATAGAATAAAATCGGGGCCATTCCCATGCATTGTATATGGCCCATTCCCAGGCCTCATTATTCCGTTCCTGGGAATGAGGTTATCAGAAAAAGGCTACAGCTGACTGCAGCAATGAAACATCTTTACATGAACTTTAATTTATCTTCACTTGTGCAGATCACCTCACCAGCAAAGCCAAAACTGTCACTACACTTTAGTAAAAGTTATTTCTGGATCTTATGTCATCTGAGAAAAATGTATTTTATTATTTCTGTTGGTTGGTTCTGTTTATATTGTGTTGTTGTGATTGTGTCAACACTGGTGTGCCCACATATTGAACTACTGCACTTCATTGCCGGGTATAAAATGCAATTTAAATAGTGGTATGCACTGTACATGTGTATATGTAATGAGTAGCCTCGTCATCCATAACCATAACTATAAATATATAGAACAGCGTAATTAATTGCTGACCTGGAAAGAGGACAGTGTCACTATCTGCTTTTCCATTAAAATGGGCTAATGGATGTTTACAACATATATACAAAGTTAGAAGTAGTGTTATAGTGAATGTTCACAGAGTTTTTTATTAAATAGAACTATAATGCATGGCTGAGGAATGTTCACAATGCGCACAAATTTAAAAATAGGACTATATATATGGGCTGAGTGTTCACGATGTCCACAAAGTTTATAAAAAATAATTATGGGCTGAAGAACATTTCTCAGCCTTTATAGCTCAACTTCGTGAACATCTTGTGAACATTTCTCAGCCTTTAACTCTAACTTTGTGAACATTGTGAACATCTCTCAGCCCTTACGTTCCATTTTTAAACTTTGCAAATACTGTGAACGTTGTGAACATAATTATCTTTGCCCTTATAGGTCTACGTAGTTTTTAACTTTGTGAACATTTTGAACATCTCAGCCCTTAAATTCCATTTTAAACTTTGCCAAATTGTGAACAGTGTGAATATCTCTCAGCCCTTATAGCTCTCTTTTTTAACTCTGTGAAATTCTGAACATTGTGAACATCTCTCAGCCCTTAAGTTTCATTTTTTGACTTGTGAACGTTGTGAACATATCTTTGCCCTTATAGCTCTAGTTTTTAACATTGTGAACATCTCTCAGCCCTTAAGTTCCATGTTAAATATAAAAATAGAGCATAAGGGTTGCGAGATGTTCACAATGTTCACAATATTTACACAGCTAAAAATAGAGCATATTGTCTGAGAGATGTTCACAATGTTCACGCAAAGTTAAAAACTAGAGCTATAAGGGCAGAGATATGCTCACAACAATCACAATATTAGGGCCGAGAGATCTCTAAGCCCTTACGCTCTATTTTAACATTAAACGTTAAACAGTGTGATAAGTGTCTCTAGAAGACAAACAAATGAGACCCGATGCCCGATGTCAATATGAGCTCCTCCCACTACGTTTGCATTTGAGCCCCACCCATTTTGTGCAGCAAATAACAAGCCACGCCTACTCCTTCGGTGAGCAGTAATAAGAGTCCACACCGTCAACAAAAATGCTACAGAGCCGGTTGCCAAGAGCGCTGCAACGGATTGGTATACAACAGGTACGTACAACACAGCCTCCTACCCAATTTGTTTTGCGAGTTTAAGCTGGCAGCGGAGACTGCGAAACTAGGAAATCATTTCGACCGAGGCGTGAGACTTTGAATGGATAGGTTTCCATCATAGATAATATAACCTAAGAAGGTTATGTTTCCATGCTATTCGTAGTAATATCTAATCCTAGCATTGTTCCCAGGCTCCACTCGTAGCTTTTTTTTCGCACCGTGTTAGAAGCTGGGGTGGAGGCCTGGGAATGAGGCTATAAATCCAAACGCATGAAGCATCCTTAATGCAGAGGCGTTCTTATTTCAGGGGTGTCCTTTAAGAGGGGTTCCACTGTACACCAAACACATGTTAGATTCGCCAACACAGCTCTGTTATCTCTACAGCTGCGAGCTCTTTCTAGCAGTCTGCTGCCGAAGAGCGTAAAGATCGTGGAAGTGGGGCCCAGGGACGGTCTGCAGAATGAAAAGGTACGTTTCTACGTATGGAAAGCAGCTTTTTACTGGCCTCATTCCCAGTTCCCATTCTATGTGCATTGCTGGCCTCATTCCCAGTTCCCATACCATGTGCATTGCTGGTCTCATTCCCAGTTCCCATACCATGTGTATGGCATCTAGATTTATCCCTGCGAGAAATTTTTAGAGAGGCTACTTAATAACCCTAGGAATAGATTTGAAGCCTACGTACTAATCTCTCTGAGCTGCTATCATAAAATACAAACACATAAATTCTGCCCTCCCTCCCTCCCCTCTCTCCCTCCCTCCCTCCCCTCCCTCCCTCCCTCCCCTCTCTCCCTCCCTCCCCTCCTCTCCCTCCCTCCCTCCCTCCCTCCCCTCCCTCCCTCCCTCCCCTCTCTCCCTCCCTCCCTCCCTCCCCTCCCTCCCTCCCTCCCTCCCAGACCACCGTACCCACTGCTGTGAAGATAGAGCTCATCAACCGACTCTCAAGAACTGGACTGCCAGTGGTGGAGGTCACCAGCTTCGTGTCTCCACAGTGGGTCCCTCAGGTGGGCCCCATACTAATTTACCTAATTAAAGGGATGCCCCTTTATATTAGGTATCCACCCTAAGTGTCTTTAATCGTTATTTTGAATAAGTGCACACCGAGTATTTATTGGGATCACCAACCACTGCTTATATGTCTTCAGAGTCTTGGAACAGGAAACTAGCCTCTCTCCCATAAGTTTAGTGCAATTTTTTGACCCGTAGCCTCTCTCCCATTAAGTTCAGCGCAATTTTCTGACCGTAGCCTCTCTCCCATTAAGTTCAGCACAATTTTCTGACCCGTAGCCTCTCTCCCAATAAGTTCAGCACAATTTTCTGACTCGTAGCCTCTCCCATTAAATTCAGCGCAATTTTCTGACCCGTGTCAAGGAACCTGAATTCCTGACTATGTGTGTATATTGTGGAAGATATGTAACCTCCCTCCCTTCCTCCACTCCTCCCCTCCCTTCCCCTCCCCTCCCCTCCCCTCCCCTCCCCTCCCCTCCCCTCCCCTCCCCTCCCCTCCCCTCCCCTCCCCTCCCCTCCCCTCCCCTCCCCTCCCTTCCCCTCCCCTCCCACACAGATGGCCGACCACACTGAAGTCCTGCAAGGCATTGAAAAGCACCCTAACGTCAGCTACCCCGTTCTAACACCAAACCTCAAGGGATTTGAGGCAGCAGTGAGTTTCTTACGACCGTAAGACTGGTTTTTAATTGCGTAGTGAAATCATTGCGTTTTTGCATTGTGGATGCAAATCACGCATTTTATAATTGCGTGCGTTTATGCGTGTGCGTACTGCGTAATGCATGATTTAAAAAATAATTGCATTTGCAATTGCAATTATTAGATCATCACAATTAAAACCGGTCCTATGGTATATTGGAAGTACTAGTGCAACCTTGTCTGCCTCACACAATTGAAATTGTGGACTCTGAAGAGAGCTAGATTTGTAGAGGCTGATGGCACTACTGTAATCCCAACCCAGTGTTATTAATGAATTGCAGGTGGCTGCAGGAGCTAAGGAGGTTGCCATATTTGGGGCAGCTTCAGAGACATTTAGTAGGTGAGTGGCTATAGGGGCGGAGATTATAACCTATGTAGGTGTGGCTATATCTTATGTATGGGTGTAGTCTCATTCCCAGACCTCAATGGTGGGTGAGGTCTGGGTAAGAGACTGCACAGGCAATGGTAATTTCACTATAGCGACGTGGTGACCTGGTATTATGTGTTACGACTTCTGTTTAACCAGCTATTAACCCTTTACACCCGAACCAAAAACTAAAAAAAATTGCGGAAAAAAAACAAAAAGAGTGCAGCGGATTCGAACCAGAGAACGTATGCTTTATACACTATAGACCGGCCTCCACTGGAATGGAGGGCCTGCAGAGGCTTATAAACACTATTTCCAGGCACATTTGGCCGCTATCGGGTGTATAATTTCTTTTTCTCTCAGGAAGAACATCAACTGCTCCATTGATGAGAGTCTGGAGAGATTCCGAGTAGTGTGTCAGGCAGCAGCCAGGAAGAACGTCCCAGTGAGAGGGTGAGACACATGCGCCCAAATTTTGAAAACATTTCCTTGCCCCTGGATCGCCTCAGACATTAAATGAATTTCTGATGAAAGAATTGAGCGAAATTGTTAAATACAGCTCTACACAAATCTTGCAAACTGCTTTTTTTGCAGCAAAAGTGCCAAATGAGCAGTTGTTGACTTAAAGGAATAGCTATATACACTCCAGCACCATATTCAAGTTATCTGCTGAGGGTTTAGTTTAGCGTTAGGGTTAGGTTTATCGTTAAGGTTAGGGAATCAGGTTTGGGGTGGTTAGGGCCAGGGTTAGGACTAGGGTTAGGACTAGGGTTAGGGCAAGGGTTAGGGCAAGGGTTAGGGCAAGGGTTAGGGCAAGGGTTAGGGCTAAGGTTATGGCAAGGATTAGCGCAAGGGTCATGGGTCTGGGTTCGAATCGGCGGGCCCGAATCAGCAAATAGCTTGAATCTGGTCTCCAACAGGGTTCCTGTAAGCCTCTGGTGTCCTGTATTCACAGTGCCTACCAACTCTCCCGCTATTATAGGTATGTCTCCTGTGTTCTTGGGTGCCCTTACGAACACGATGTATCACCAAAGGCGGTCGCCGACGTAGCCGTGAAACTGAAGAATCTGGGCTGCTATGAGATATCCCTTGGTGACACGATAGGTGTGGGAACTCCTGGTAGGCGGGGTTACGCATACACATGTATGTAATAATGATGTCACAGTGTAGTCACATGATGTCACATGATCCTTTCTAGACTCCATGGCAATGATGCTAAAGGAAGTGATGTCACGTTTACCGGTATCTTGTCTGGCTGTACACTGCCATGACACTCATCGAAGAGCTCTCGACAACATCAAGGTTGCTCTGCAGGTATGGTACGTCAGAGTTTCATACAGGTTTTGTTTTGCTGGGGGGGGGGGACTCAGAATAGCAAACGTCCTTGTAGGGGGGTCTGTCTCCCCAGAAATTTCTGCTCTGAGATTAAATGTGGTGGGTTTTGGCAGTTTAGCTGACTAGCCCAAGTTTGTGCTCAAATTGGTAGAATTTCAACTGTAACATACGTTCAACCTGGATGCTTACTGTGTGTTATTATGTGACAGTATACTGTACCTTCCAACTGCCATTATACCCTATTTAAATGCAATTATGACATCTGATTCATAACTTTGTGGGGAGGGAGGGGAGAATCCCAGTATGAAACAATTTTGACGTGAAAATTGGGGGAAATCACCCCCCCCCCTGCATGAAACATTGATACTAGCAAGTGGTGGATACTAGCCTCGTACCCAGACCTTCAGATATTTTAGCGGTATAGGTCTGGGTACGAGGCTAGTGGATATAGGAATATGATCAATAGTGAGATCATGTGGCTAAAACCTGTCTCCTTCAGATGGGTGTGTCAGTAGTGGACGCCTCCGTGTCTGGGCTAGGGGGCTGTCCCTTCGCCCCGGGGGCATCGGGAAACGTGGCCACTGAGGACGTGGTGTTCATGCTGAGCCAAATGGGGATTGAGACCGTGAGTTGCTGGCTTGTTTGTGAGTGATGATAGCCTCTCGTTGCTGGACCCCGGTTGGCCATGATGATAATCAAGCTATCTGAAAGAGTATAGAAATCCCGGAAAGAAAAAAAACGGGACCCAGCTGGGGATTGAACCCAGGACCCTCTGAATACTAGTCAGATGCTCTTATCACTGAGCTACTGGAACCCCTTGGCAGAGGAGCATTAGGCAAGCTTAATATAGCCACTAAACCAGCTAGTAGCACTTGCCAGTAGGACCCAGCCAATTCCAACTGTAATTACTCTCTCATTAGGCCTCTCCCCCCATCTCCTAAACACGATAACGTACTACACACGTCAGAGCTAATAGTCTATTAGGCTCGTTCCCAGAGCAACAAATTTTCACAGAGGTTGTGTGATAGGCTTGTGGTACATGCGTTTGTTCCTCCTCCATGCAGGGAGTTGACCTCGACAAGCTGCTGGACGTCGGTTCCTACATCTCAGGAATCTTAGAGAGGACACCAGGGTCGAGGGTAGCACGAGGCGAGATGAGATCCAAACTGTGAATAAACACGTTGCATGCATTTGGCAGGTCCCGTTATGTATGTAATATGTAATATTGCAGCTTTTTTAACAATTGACTACATTGTACAATTTACACAGAACTTTACAAATTGTGTCCTCAGTATCTATACATAACTATTTGACATACCGTGGCACATTGCACACTAATGAGAAAGCAACGTTAACTGTACATGCATTTGGCAGGTCCCGTTATGTATGTAATATGTAATACTGCAGCTGTTTTAACAATTGACTACATAGTATACAATTTACACAAAACTTTACAAATTGTGTACTCAGTATCTATACATAACTATTTGACATACCATGGTACATTGCACACTGAGACAGCAAACTGTACATGTTATATAAATATACACACACACAAAAAAACTCAATTATAAAACACTATTTTTATAACACTTCATAGCAGTTTACTATCACATCAAGAAATACGAAAAGTCTGCAGACGTCCGTTTCCACAATCGGTCACGATGACCTGCGAATCTCTGAAAACAGCGATACTCATCGGGTTTCGGAACTGCGCAGGCCCACTGCCCTTCTCGCCGAACGAATCGATATACTTGCCGTTCCTCGAGAATATCGATACTCGCTGGTTCTGCAGCTCTGTGATGAGTAGATAGCCAGTCTGCGGATGAACTAGAATGCCAATCGGCTCTCCGATCTGCCCCTTCAGCCCTCCCTTCTCTCCGAATATCTTCACCGAGACGTACGCGCCGTCTTCCATCTTCTCAAAGCACTGGACTCTGTGCCCCTGGCGCTCGGTGACAAAGATCAGCTCTCGGCTTCCCTCCCCCTGGACCTGGGGCTGTCTGTAGATGGATATGCCGTAGGGATCGTTCAGCAGGTTCTCCCCGTGCCCCCACTGTCCGATGATCCCCAGGAAAGTACCGTCAGGTTTGAAGAACTGGATCCTCTGATTCAGGGAGTCGGTCGCGAATACCGTCCCTTTCGAGTTGACCGTCACGCACGAAGGACCGTGAAATTGCCCGTTCTCGCCTCCTGGCTTCCCTGCCTCGTTTCTGCCAAAGAATCGCACAAACTGTCCCTCGAGCGTCACCTCCTGTAGCCTGTGGTTGGCCTTCTCGGCTACAATGACGTGGTTGGCCGGAGTGCTGGTCAAGCCTCGCGGGGACTTGAATTCCAACTCTCCCGTCCCTTCCCTGCCGATCGTTCGCAAGAGGTTTCCCTCTTTGTTGAAAACCAGCAAGCAGTTTGTCTCGACGTCGGACACCACGACTTTCTCTTCCTTGCTTACGGCTATTCCCCACGGGTTTTTCATTTTCTCGCCGGCTTCTTCCTTTCGGATGACGTGGGTCGCTGCCGTGATGTTCCGACGATGAGGTGGGGAGACGGTGATGTGAAAAGGCTCCTCTCGGATGGGAACGGCTTTGTCACCGATGACCGCCGAGATCATGATTTGGTGGGGACCGTGCGTCTGTGGCTCGATGGTGACAGTGTACGTGCCGTTCTGGTTATTCACGACCCGGCAATGTACGGGGTCTTTCCCTCCCTCCGATCGGATCTCGGCTTTGATTTCGTGTCGGTGATCCGTGAGAGAATTACCGATGATGTCACGGCAGGTCACTTGGAAGGTGGCCTCCTTTCGTTCGGTGAAGTGCTGATTCTCGATGTCGTCTGCCGTGAAGGCCGTAGGATCGGGATTTGAGAAAACGGCACCGATGGTGTTGGACTCTCGGATCCGCTTTTCGAGATCGTCGTTCTTCTGGAAGTTGATGATGTCGTTGTCTCTCGGCTCGCGGGGGTATGGTCCGTACGTCGCGCAGAGCTCCTCCAGCCGATCGTTGATCTGCTTCCAGAGAAAGAGGAACTCCACGGGGATGCAGTTTTCGCGGACGTCTCGAGAGAACTTTACACTCGTCTGCAGCGTCTCTTTCATTCGGCCCAGCTCGGCCAGCTGTGCGTCAAGACGGGCTTTTTTCTTGTCTGCGATTGACTCGACCTTTCGTAGGAGCGCAGCCCTCTGCTGGTCCAGCTCTGCTTTGATCTGGCTAAAGTGCCGCTGTACGTCTTCTTTGGCGGATCGCTTACTGTCTTCCAGGCTGGTGTTGGTGCTGGTAACGGTTTTGATCGCCTGCTCGAATTGGTGCTGTATGTCCTCTGTCTGTCTGGTCAGTTCTTCTATCTTTCCCTTGTATTCGTCGACAGTGTCATCGGCAAGGACATAGTCGTGCGGTTTGTGAGTGGAAACTACGCAGCGAAAGCAAATGATCTCATTGCAGGATTTGCAATAGATTTCGACTTTGTCATCTGTGTGCTTTACGCATTTCCACGGTTTGTGACTCACGCCTGAAAATTCAGCCTCGCTAGGCACGCTACCCTTCACGTTAAGGCCTGTTTCAGCCGAAGGGCCTTCCATGGCAACCTCCATCGAAGCGTGAGAGCTAGTGCTGAGAGATACTATTCGATGTTCCCTCGTCCGTGTCACCTTCCTGTGGTGTTGGTCACAGTCGGAACAGAGGTGTACGTTACACTCGCCACAAAAGGAGATAGCGCTGTCTTTGCATTCGGAGCACAGGCTTATTTTAGGTGTCGGCTCTGGCTCGGAACTCGAGCTATCTTGGCCGCTGCTGCTACTAGTGCCTGCACCCGTGACCGTATCCTCCAGCACGAGGTGGCTCACTAGGTTCTGAAAGGGGAAGTTCGTTTTGAGACCGTTGATCCCCTCGGGGGGTAACTGGATGGGGGTTTGGGGATTGTGGCAGAGAGGACACACCAGGATGTCTCGCTTGTCGCCTCCCGGCCTCTCGTCGTCCAGGGGGCGCTTCTGGACATGCGAATCGAGACATTTCCTGCAAAACGAATGCAGGCAGGGCAGAATCTGGAGAGAAAGAAATTGAAAGAATATAACCGAGGGTAACAATTAATCCTATAACAACTAGTTATACGGGTAGGCAATGCAGGCAACATTTCTCCAAAAAAAAAAAGGGATAAAAAAACAAAAAAAAACAACAAAAAAAACAAACAAAACAAAACAACAAAACTATACAATACAAACAAATAAACAAAGCAAAAATAAACTATGGGGTTATTACTTTAGGTGATTACACACGAGCATGGATACAAAGTATGCTCGCTTGAAAGTTGAAACATTGATCTAGGCACAACCTAACCGACACTAGATTTACAAAGCGTTACCTAGCTACTGAAGATTATTACCGTAGATAATATGAGCTATATTATCTATGATTATTACCTTTGGATCCTCAAAGAGATTCTTGCAAATACAACATGTCAGCTCCTCTCGAATCTTGCTCAGGGCGGTGTTTCCAGAGGCCATGTTGATTGAAAGAACAGCTGGCAGTGGCGGGGAATCCCAAGGTAAAGTCCCGCTCGTAGGTCGCGCGACCTGTCAGCAAATTGTATTCATTTTCAATTGCAGAATGTATTAATATTCCTTGAATGAATGACTATATATAGCTGTGCTTATCTGCAAGCGTATTATAGCAATTTGGGAAAGACCAATGGACTGGCTTTCATGCATGTAGGAATAATGCTAACTCAATAAAATATATATGCATGGTTGATTTTCACGGACTTCTTCATGCAGTTTAATTCCTTAAGAATATATACTTTTTACAGCATGGGGACAAAAAGGAAGGCACTTGTAGCTCTAAGCATTAATTATAGCATCAAACAAATTCCCCCTCTAATCCATGACTGAAAAAATGATGTTCCTTAATGTCCATGCACCTTCTGTACTGTTGGTTCATTCGTTCGTTTGGTGGTTTAAATTTCTCGATAGTATTATACTGAAATCCACACATACATGTACTACAAAATTCAAAGGTACTTTCAAATACAAAGCAATGGTAAAATTAAATCCACACCTCTACACAAAATCCAAAAGAAATTGCAAACACTAGCAGTAGTACTGTACTGAATTCAATGCAAGAGTTCAGCTATAAACAAGGCATGAACTATATGATACAAAAAGTCTTTAGACGTCCATTTCCACAGTCTGTTACGATAATGGACGATTTTCCAAGAGCAGCAATACTCATTGGGTTGTGAAAGTGTGCGGCACCAGTATCGCTCCCTCGCTCACCAAACGAATAGATGTGCTCCCCGCTCCTTGAGAATATTGATATTCGCTGGTTTTGAAACTCTGCGACAACTACGTAGCCACTCCTCTGATCAGCTAGAATTCCAACAGGCTGTACCAGTGGTCCTTTAACCACTCCACTCTCTCCGAATGTCTTCACTGATACGTACATGCCACCTTTTTTCTCAAAGCATCGGATTCGGTTTTCACTACGCTCTGTGACAAAGATCAACTCTCTTTCCCCTCCCTGAAGCTGGGACTGTCGGTATATAGAAATGCCGTAGGGATCTTTTAGCACTTCTTGTCCCAACTTTCTGATTATTCCCAAAAATTCACCATTCGGTTTGAAGTACTGGATTCGATCGTTCTGGGAGTCGGTTGCAAACACAATGCCTTTGGAGTTGACAGCTACGCACGAAGGACCGTTAAACTGGCCTTTCTCGCTTCCGGGTTTTCCTGCTTCACTTGTGCCGAAGAATCGCACAAACACGCCTCCTAGTGTCACTTCCTGAAGCCGATGGTTCCCTTTCTCAGCCACGATGATGCTATCATCAGGGGTACAGGCCAGACCACGAGGAGATTTGAATTCCACTTTTCCTACCCCATTCTTGCCGATTTTTCGTGAGTAGATCCCCTCTTTGCTGAAAACCAGCAGGCAATTCATGTCAACATCGGACACCACAATTTCCTCCTTGATCACAGCTATTCCCCACGGATTCCTCATCTTTTTTTCGCTGGCTGCCTCTTTTCCGAAGACATGGGTAGGGGCCGTGATGTTGCAACGATGAGCCGGAGAGACAGCAATACGGAGTGGCCCAATGGGGTACGTTTTGTCCCCGATCACCACAGACACTGCAATTTGATGTAGGCCGTGCGTTTGAGGATTGACGGTGACCGAAAACGTTCCATTTTGGTTGTTGACAACTTGGCATTGAGCGGTGGTACCCCCCTTCTCTGCTTGGATCTCGGCTTTGACTGTGAGCTGGTGTTCGGAGAGCGTATTGCCAGCGATATCACGGCAAGTGACGGTGAAAGTCGTCTTCTTTTTCTCAACAAAGTGCTGGTTTTCGATACCATCCACAGTGAACCTTTGTGGGTCGGGGTTTGCAACAACTGTGCCCAGAGCATCAGGCTTTCTGACTTTCGCCTCGAGGTCTTCCCCTCGGTGAAAATTCATGGTGCTCTCTTCCTTCGGCTCACACGGACGAGATCCGTAGGTAGCGCAGAGCTCTTCGAGTCGATCACTCATCTGCTTCCAGAGAAAGAGGAACTCCACGGGGATGCAGTTCTCGGTGATGTCTTCCGAGAATTTCACACTCATCTGCAGCGTCTCCCCGATTCTGCCCAACTCGGCGAGCTGTTCATCCAGACGCTCTTTCTTCCTGTCTGCTATTTCTTTGATCTTTTTCTGGAGCACATCCCTCTGCTTTTCGAGCTCGATTTTGATTCGGTCGCAGTGTAGCTGCACCTCCTCAATAGTGGACTTCTCCTTGGCTTCCAGGTTTGTCCTGGCACTGTGGAGTTTGCCGATTGCCTGCTTAAACCTCGCCTGCACAGCTAGAGTCTGGCGACTCGTCTTGGCGATCTTTCCCTTATATTCGTCCACTACTTCGGTAGCCGGTGCGTAATCGTGTCTCCGGTGGTGAGCAACCATACAACGAAGGCAAATGACTTTGTCACAATCTTTGCAGTACAGTTCGACATCATCATTCGGATGCTCCTCACATTTCCACGCCCGATCTTGACTCATACCCGAAAGCTCGACATCGCTGGGAAGACTACTCTCCACTTCCGCCCCTTCAACTGCTTGTCCTTCCATCACAATCTCGAGTGATTTTGAAGCCTGGGTACTAAGTGATATCAACTGGTGTTCCCGTGTCAGAGGCACCCTTTTGTGGTCCCGTTCGCAGAGGGGGCATAGATGCAGGTGGCATGTGATGCAGATGGAAACTGCTTTCTCATCAGAATCGCATCTAGTGCAGGGAACGGCTTTGGGTGCAGGTTTCTGTTGGGAACTCGAGCTGCCGTGGGCACACACCATATCCTCCATTTTTAGATGGTTCACGAGGTTTTTGAACGGGAAATTCGTTTTGAGACCTCGGACTCCCTCGGAAGGCAGCAGGATGGGGGCTGTGTGGTCATTGCACAGGGAACAGACCAGCCTATCTTTTCTATTTCCTTCCGGGTTTTCATCATCGTACGGCTTTTTGTGAACTTGTGAGTCGAGACAGTTTGCGCAGAACGAGTGCAGACATGGAAGAAGCTGAAGAAATAATGAAGAGATAGAATCAAGAAAAAAGCATGGTGGATCAAATGATACCGATAAACACAGAATCGGATTAACGTCATGTAGGCAATAAAGCTAGATTTCGTGCACTACAGAGGTTTGCAAGTCGGTTGTCCACAGGAGAGGGCAAATAGGCAGTGGTTCTCAAGTACTTATTAAGGTTAGGCTGTCAGAATCAAAGGCTAACATTTCTACTCTCAACTTCCATTTGCCCATTGCACTGGACAACCAACTAGCCTCGTACCAACCTGCAAACCTCTACACAAGTAAATCCCTCAGCACGTACTAATGAGCGGACGAGTAGGCTTTGAAGTCCCACTTGCACAAATTTATAGATCTTGAGACAAGCTAGGTCTACCTTTGGTTCCTCGAAGAGGTTGTGGCAAATTGAGCATGTCAGTTCCTCCCGAATCCTGCCCAGGGCTGTGCTGCCGGAGGCCATGCTTTGCACAGCATGCAAGGGGCGCTTTCAAGGGGGAAAGACCGAGGGAAGTCCCGAGTTGGCTATTGGGGGTGTGGCTGAGACAGCGGTACAGGTCAAAGTACATCCGGGAGCGCGCGCATGCGGCTTCCCTGAGCTGCTCTGAGTATCCCATTCAGATTCCGACTCAGTTTAGTAGAAATTCGACTACAGCTAATGTAGTCTTCATAAGCGTCAGTAACTGAAAGAACTTCTGCTGAACTGAAATCTACTAGCCAACCAATAGAATTACTTAATAGTCACCCCTACGTAACTGTATTCTTTCTGGTTTCCATGCACATTAATTTTCCTCCACTGCTCTTCTATCATTCCGGTATACATAGTGCACGCTATTGACTATCCAGTGCATATATAAAATTATTATTGAGTATATTGTAATTTTGTGTATAACTGTAGCTCTGGTATTGCTGTTTTGCATCAATTATTACTCTGTTGTTAAGCTGTATCTGCACGCTTTGCATCAGCAACTCTCAAACTCGTAAAAAAAAATCAAAACCGTGCCACAGAAAAAAAACTGAATAAGTTTGTCAAGATAATCAATTATCATATTTCTCAATCTACTGACTGGCTATGGCTATGTAATGAGAGAGGCCAAATAAGGAGCCCACATGTGCAGGAGGACGTAGAGAATAGCCAGAGCCTCCACCGGCTTGTGTGCCTTGGGCTTTGGGTCTCTCACGGGCAGAAGGAAAAGCAGCAGCAGACTCTGCAGTGGGAATGGAGGAAAACGGGCTGATACTATAACAGGGCACTCAGTCACACAACCTCCATTAGTAGTCCCAACCATGCATAATATAACCTTCGGAGGTTATATTATTTATGTCCCAACCACTAGTCATTATCTTGCAGTGTTGTTTGTTTACTCCATCTGCTGTTGATGAACTTTATTCCCACTACCCAGTACATGTACGTAGTTCCACCCATCAGCAGTCATGAACATAATAATATAGCCCCCATGCACTACTATTGCCCATAACTCTACACCCATCAGCAGTCATTCCACCTATACAACACCATTTGCACACAGTTAGCAACACTGTCAACAGGCAAGGTTAAAACATAGCACACATTCGCGGGTTTGAATCCCGGCCGATGCATTTTTTTTTAGTCTTTGCTTCGGGTGTAAAGGGTTTTAAAACACAGCACTAAAGATTCTTTTAGCTCTCGTCATAGGAGTTTGTGCTGATCTCACTCCCATTTGTAGTAAGTATGATTTCCTTGCTAAAATTTCCAACAGAACTACATACATATGCACCAGTCTAGATCGTAACAAATACTCAGCAATCTCACGGCACTTTAGTCTCAAGCCCAAACAAACACACCCCTAGGAGAGCAACAAGGAATGTGTTTATTACTCAATTTTTTTTTTTTTTTAAATTTTATGGGTCTGGGCAGGAGCGCGTGAGCCCCAGTCTGAGGTTTACATGCTCCCGGTCTGGGTAATCGCACCCCAATCATAAGAGTCTGAAGTGGCCACAGCATCCAGTGTAGCCCAATGAGGTAGGAGCTGACTGCCCCCACTGAGATTGTCCCGAGGGTGAAGAAGAAGGTCGGCCACTTGCCGTAGATCACCAGATAGGTCCCCTTCAGCTGAGGGAGAGGAAGATGATTGATTATATATTTTTAAAAAACACACTACCTTTGTGTATGTACATTGTGCAAAAGACATTAGCTTCAGCTAGAGAGGCAGAGGGAGAGGGGGAGAGAATGATGATTGATTTTTATTATTTTTGTGCAGTGGAAACAATACACTACCTGTGTGTTTATATTGTGCAAAAGAAATTAGCTAACACTGCTGGGAAATGTTAGCCTCGTTCCCAGACTCTACTGTCCAGCTTTTATTTTCACTGGGAACGAGGCTATAGCCTGGGAATGAGGGTGAGTATGAGGACCCATGCATAAGTTACAATGTACGTGCTGGGACATATGAGTGACTAGTACATGTAACTATTTCCGGCTATTTCTTCTCTTTCTGTCAACTCCAAAACCTACCTTGGGCAAGGTCGGATCCAGTTTCCTGCAGATTTCGTAGGTGAAAAACCCCGAGAACCCCACGCTGCCCATGAGGAACCCGACCCAGCTGTTCCAGGGAGCACCGCCCAGTGTACAGATGAACATGGCACCAAAGTAGATGGACACCTGTGAAAGGAAGTGTGTGGAGCGAAGAAGCGAAAGAGAAGAGGTCAAGATATCCAAAACTGCTTTCAAAGTTCGTCATTCTCACATGATAGCTGAAACTGTTATTATAGTGTTGTTTTATAGTGTTGTTTTATACGGTGGCCAGGAGGTTCGGCCAGCGAACAGCCCTGTGCGGTAACCGAACAGGCGGTTCGGTCATCGAACAGCCCTGTGCGGTAACCGAATAGGAGGTTCGGTCAGCGAACAGCCCGGTTCGGTCACCGAACAGGAGGTTCGGTCATCGAACAGCCCTGTGCGGTAACCAAACAGGCGGCTCGGTCAGCGAACAGCCCTGTGCGGTAACCGAACAGGCGGTTCGGTCATCGAACAGCCCTGTGCGGTCACCGAACAGGAGGTTCGGTCATCGAACAGCCCTGTGCGGTAACCGAACAGGAGGTTCGGTCATCGAACAGCCCTGTGCGGTCACCGAACAGGCGGTTCGGTCAGCGAACAGCCCTGTTCGGTAACCGAACAGGCGGTTTGGACAGCGAACAGCCCTGTGCGGTCACCGAACAGGAGGTTCAGTCATCGAACAGCCCTGTGCGGTCACCGAAGTGGAGGTTCGGTCAGCGAACAGCCCTGTTCGGTATCCGAACAGGCGGTTCGGTCAGCGAACAGCCCAGTGCGGTCACCGAACAGGAGGTTTGGTCATCGAACAGCCCTGTGCGGTAACCGAACAGGAGGTTCGGTCATCTAACAGCCCTAATCGGTCACCGAACAGGAGGTTTGGTCATCGAACAGCCCTGTGCAGTAACTGAACAGGAGGTTCGATCATCGAACAGCCTGATCGGTATCCGAACAGGCAGTTCGATCAGCGAACAACCCTGTTCGGTATCCGAACAGGCAGTTCGGTCACCGAACAGGAGGTTCGGTCATCGAACAGCCCTGTGCGGTAACCAAACAGGCGGCTCGGTCAGCGAACAGCCCTGTGCGGTAACCGAACAGGCGGTTCGGTCATCGAACAGCCCTGTGCGGTCACCGAACATGAGGTTCGATCATCGAACAGCCCTGTGCGGTCACCGAACAGGAGGTTTGGTCATCGAACAGCCCTGTGCGGTCACCGAACAGGAGGTTCGGTCATCGAACAGCCCTGTGCGGTAACCGAACAGGAGGTTCGATCATCGAACAGCCCTGATCGGTATCCGAACAGGCAGTTTGGTCAGCGAACAGCCCAGTGCGGTCACCGAACAGGAGGTTCGGTCATCGAACAGCCCTGTGCGGTCACCGAACAGGCAGTTCGGTCAGCAAACAACCCTGTTCGTTATCCGAACAGGCAGTTCGGTCACCGAACAGGAGGTTCGGTCATCGAACAGCCCTGTGCGGTTACCGAACATGAGGTTCGGTCATCGAACAGCCCTGTGCGGTAACCAAACAGGCGGCTCGGTCAGCGAACAGCCCTGTGCGGTAACCGAACAGGCGGTTCGGTCATCGAACAGCCCTGTGCGGTCACCGAACAGGAGGTTCGGTCATCGAACAGCCCTGTGCGGTTACCGAACATGAGGTTCGGTCATCGAACAGCCCTGTGCGGTCACCGAACAGGCAGTTCGGTCAGCGAACAACCCTGTTCGGTATCCGAACAGGCAGTTCGGTCAGAGAACAGCCCTGTTCGGTCCCCGAACATGAGGTTCGGTCATCGAACAGCCCTGTGCAGTAACCGAACAGGAGGTTCGATCATCGAACAGCCCTGATCGGTATCCGAACAGGCAGTTCGGTCAGCGAACAACCCTGTTCGGTATCCGAACAGGCAGTTCGGTCACCGAACAGGAGGTTCGGTCATCGAACAGCCCTGTGCGGTAACCAAACAGGCGGCTCGGTCAGCGAACAGCCCTGTGCGATAACCGAACAGGCGGTTCGGTCATCGAACAGCCCTGTGCAGTCACCGAACATGAGGTTCGGTCATCGAACAGCCCTGTGCGATCACCGAACAGGAGGTTCGGTCATCGAACAGCCCTGTGCGGTCACCGAACAGGAGGTTCGGTCATCGAACAGCCCTGTGCGGTAACCGAGCAGGAGGTTCGGTCATCGAACAGCCCTGATCGGTATCCGAACAGGCAGTTTGGTCAGCGAACAGCCCAGTGCGGTCACCGAACAGGAGGTTCAGTCATCGAACAGCCCTGTGCGGTCACTGAACAGGCGGTTCGGTCAGCGAACAGGCAGTTCGGTCAGCGAACAGCCCTGTGCGGTTACCAAACATGAGGTTCGGTTATCGAACAGCCCTGTGCGGTAACCGAACAGGAGGTTCGATCATGGAACAGCCCTGATCGGTATCCGAACAGGCAGTTCGGTCAGCGAACAACCCTGTTCGGTATCCGAACAGGCAGTTCGGTCAGCGAACAGCCCTGTTCGGTCACCGAACAGGAGGTTCGGTCATCGAACAGCCCTGTGCTGTTACCGAACATGAGGTTCGGTCATCGAACAGCCCTGTGCAGTAACCGAACAGGAGGTTTGATCATCGAACAGCCCGGATCGGTATCCGAACAGGCAGTTCGGTCAGCGAACAGCCCTGTGCGGTCACCGAACAGGCGGTTCGGTCAGCGAACAGGCAGTTTGATCAGCGAACAGCCCTGTGCGGTTACCAAACATGAGGTTCGGTCATCGAACAGCCCTGTGCGGTAGGCGGCTCGGTCAGCGAACAGCCCTGTGCGGTCACCGAACAGGAGGTTCGGTCAGCGAACAGCCCTGTGCAGTCACCGAACATGAGGTTCGGTCATCAAACAGCCCTGTGCGGTAACCGAACAGGAGGTTCAATCATCGAACAGCCCTGTGCGGTAACCGAACGGGCGGTTCGGTCAGCGAACAGCCCTGTGTGGTAACCGAACAGGCAGTTCGGTCAGCGAACTGCCCTGTTCGGTCACCGGACAGGAGGTTCGGTCAGCGAACAGCCCTGTTCGGTATCCGAACAGGCAGTTCGGTCAGCGAACCGAAAAACCCAGTCCTTCCACAGACTGTTGAATACTGGGTGGGTGGGTTGGGAGAGACAGCCGACAGCGCACGACAGACAAGCTTTCATGTTGGCAGTAGAAGCCAGTGCGCGCCAAATGCTCATTCGTGGCGGGAAGAATCGCGCATGCCGGAAACACACCCCTCGTTAACTTAGTTTAACCGTAGGGTTAAACTCCATTATGGGTACCTGATGTGTGAGTCCATATAATAATGGACGTTCCTCCAGCCAATCTCCGATGCCAAACTCGATGTACATCAGGAAGACATAGAATACCTGACAGACAGAAATAGGAGATGATGTGATTATTAGATTTTCTTGGTTGGCTAGTAGAATTCATCGCGAAGTTTCATCAATACCAACCCGAAGTTCAGCAGAAGTTCTTTAATTGCCGACATTTGAAGACTACAACACTGTAATCGAAACGTCGCCAATCAAAGAACTTCGGCTAAGCTTTGAGTTGGAAATGAAGAAACTTAATGAATCTCAGTTCTCTACATTCTCTGTGTGTAGTACAACATACGCTGTGCTACATAAAAAATACTCAGTGCATGCTGCTACCATGTACATGTACAGGGTATCTATATACCTTATGGTCATAGCAAGTGAAAATTGACTCTAGAAAATATGCAATACCCCCTCAATTTACTTGTGATTCAAAATAAGTAGTCATGGATTATGAGGCTAAGACATTATGCTATTCTCACTTACATAATATAACCCAGATGTAGTTTGGAAACTACTCACAAGAGATTGCTGGGTTCATCAAGACTATATCTACATTGCATAGCAACTGAATAACCAACCTCACTCCCCTCAGGTGGTGGAAGTATGGGAATGAGACTGAGAACTAACCTGTAGCCCATACCAACCACCAACCTCACTCCCCTCAGGGGGTGGAAGTATGGGAATGAGACTGAGAACTAACCTGCAGTCCATACATGAACCCGACTGCCCAGTTGAACCAGCAGCCTAGTAGAATCGCATAGAGCACCATCCCTGCCAAGGTTCCATGGATCACATGTACTACTTCATCGTAGCTTAGCAACCCACGGGGGAGGGGCCTGCAAGGTAGACAAAGGGTTAAAAAGCGGACTGGGTAGTTCACTTTTGGCAACCAAAAGTGGACCCAAAAATGGACGGGGGGACGGGGGGAGGGGAGCATTTTTGTGTGCCAAACGAGGGCCTGGGGTCCACTTGTCCACTTTGATGGTTCACTTTTGGTCACCGATTCATATAAAAATTATTATGATGCTATATACTTGGTGTATTACGGTGACCTTCTGACCTCTCTGGATGGATAATTTTATCTTTTTCGTAGTCTTTCACATCATCCATCACTCGAACTGCCAGCAGCAGAACCTGTAGAAGAAAAAATTAACTTCAACATACCAACCTCGTGCCTAAAGAATCAATGCTCAGAGGACAACTTGGTGTGTGTGTGTGTGTGTATGTGTGCGTGTGTGTGTGTGTATGAAGTGTGTGGTGGGGGATGAAGCCAGGGAATGATGCTGAACTTTCGCTACCACAAAATCCAGCTCTACATGTAGCTCCATTATACACTCTTATTCAGCAGGTTCAGCACAAAATCCAGCTCCACTCGTATTCAGCAGGTGCATCTAGGCACTGTTCTCATAAGGCTTCTACATTGTAAAGATTTGCATGCAGGAGTGTATACGCACGCCCCCTAGTGGGGGTCCTGGGAAACGTTTAAAATCCCTCCTCCCCCCCTGTATACCCTGTTCATTCTCCCAACCTACCAGTTCTCCGACCAGAGACCAGAGGAACTTGTCGAGGTGGACCTTACCCTCCACGGTGCTCAGCCCAGAGAGGCAGGGTCCGGCGGAGAGGAGGAGGAACACCAGGGGCGGGGCACGTTCCCCTAGGAACGTCACCCAGTTCTTGGGGCTGTGTGTGTGTGTGTGTGTGTGTGTGTGTGTGTTTTGTATGTGTGTGGGTGTGTGTATGCATGTTTGTTTGCGTGTGTGTATGCGTTTATTTGTGTGCATGTGTATGCATGTTTGTGTGTATGTTTGAGTGTATGCATGTTTGTGCGCATGTGTGTGTGTATGTTTGTGTGCGTGTGTATGTTTATGCATGCATGTATGTGTGTGTACGCATGTGATTGTGTGTACATGTGTATGCAAGAGTGTGCGTAGTGCATAGTTCGTCAATTTTATGTTGACTTGCAACCTTACCTCCATCTTTCCGGCGTCTTGGTCGGTTTCTCTCCTCCCTGGTCCCCCTGAGGAGCGGGTTTAGTCCTCCTCTGCACTTTTTCCATCACGCAACAATGCAGAGCTGCGACCACATTCCGTGCAAGCACGCACGGAACGGATTCGTTTACTATTCTAATTTTGCGAACAAGCCATGCATTATGTAAAATTGAAATACATTTAACCGATCGATCGCTTCGGCTTCTATTACACACGCACAGTGCTAGTCAGAATAGTATAGCATGGAGAGCACAGTGCTAGTCAGTATAGTATAGCATGGAGAGCAGAAAGATCGTCGAGGTGTTTGTGGAAACGGATGAAGAGGACTACAGCAGTAGCAGTAGTGAGGGGGAGCAGGCTGCAGCATTGCCAGCCACAGGGTGAGTTAATGGATGACAGTAGTTCAATAGACTACCCCCTCCCGATCCCATATAGCTTATATCATAGATAGTATAGTGCATAGACCTATGCACTATACTATCTATGCTTATATGTTGAGAGTGATCCTTGGTAACCTGAAACCACACCCCTTTGACTTCATCAGCACTTTTCCTTTTAGGGACCCACTCTCTCCCGCCCAATCCTCCCCTGCCACGCCCACCACCGTGGAGCCACGCCCACACAGGAAGTCCGACCTGGAAGAGCCGAGAGAAGATTTCGAAGCCAGCCAATTGGACGACAGTCTGAGCAGCATCGCAATGTCCGAACAGGCCAGTTTCGATCTCTACGATCGCGACGATACCATGGCAACTGAACAGGAAAACATGGAAGTAGACGTTGAAACGCTGAGTACCACCAGTTCCAATGGACCAGTTTCGCCAGTCGGTAGTTCCATGCAACACATCCATGGCAACGAGAAACAGGAGGAGCCGCCTTGTCTATCTACGTCTGCCGAGAAAAACGAGAATTATGGTCTTCCAAGCGAAGTAGCCACCAAGAGTCGATCTAACACTCCTGCCAGCGTGGAAGGTGGTATATTACACGTCGGCATTACCGGAGGTATGTTTGAAGGTACTACCTCGGGTGACGACAAGCTTGGAGCGGACATCGTAGCAACGGAGCCGAAAGGTCCCTCTCCCCTGCACGCTCCCGCGAAGAGAGATGACGCCACGTCTTTCGACATGGGCCCCGCCTCTAAGCTCTACTGCATCTGCCATCAGCCGGCGCTGAACTACTTCATGATACAGTGCGACAAGTGCGGGGAGTGGTTCCACGGGTCTTGCGTGGGGATTACGCGACAGAAGGCGGCCCGGATCCGAGAGTTCTACTGCCCGCTGTGCATCGATGGTGACCCAAGCCTCAGCACTGTATTCAAGACTAAGGCCGAAGAACCCGCCAGTAAGCAGAGTTTCGGCGTGCCGGTGAGCTCATCGTCGAGGAAAGGAGGCAGAAACCCGAGACGCTGTGGCGAGTGCGTAGCCTGTCTGAACGTCTCCAACTGCAAGAAGTGTCGGTTCTGCAAGGACATGCCCAAATATGGTGGCCCGGGACGAATGAGACAGAAATGCATAAAGCGGCAGTGCCTCAAGTACTCCAAGATCCTCTACGCCGAGGACCCCCTGCACAGCAAGAAGAAGGTGCTGCACCAGGACATTGCTGCCGAACTGAAGGCCGTGGGTGGGGACATCCCCCAAGTCAATCCAGAGGCTCCTAATTTTGTAGCTTCGGCCGAAGAATCGTCGATTCTGGAATTCGCTTCAGTTTCTGAAGCGGCCGTGCAGTCTCTGAGGGCAGTGACCGGTTTCAAATCGAAACTAGGCGACGAAGACGCTCCCAAAGTTGAAGAGGACCTGGATATGATGGCAATCGCTCCTCCCCTGCTGCCAAAACCCCCCGTGGCCGCCCTTGCGAAACCCAGGCCGCCCCCCAAGAAGAAACCGGCTAAGAGGCTGCAGAAATTGAAGCCCAAGCGGAGGGGCGGGGCCACTGGGCCTAGGAGGTCATCGGGGTCAAAGAAGGCGGGGCGCACCAGGCTCAGCGCCTCAGATTTGGAAATTTTCTCACAGGTAGACCTCATTCCCAGGCTACAAACGTGGTGACCTGGGAATAGTAGTCTCATTCCCAGGCTACAAACGTGGTGACCTGGGAATGGTAGTCTCATTCCCAGGCTACAAACGTGGTGACCTGGAATGGTAGTCTCATTCCCAGGCAGTAGAGCCTGGGAATGAGACTAGGCCTAATACTGTTTTTATAGTGTTTCAACGCTTTTATTGTTTTATCTCCTGGGTAGCCTCGTTCCCAGGCTCTCCCTTAAAAAAGGGGGAGATCCTGGTTCATTAAATTTTTATTACGTGAGTATTAATTACATAAGGTAGCCTTGTGAGTGCCTGGGAACGATGCTATTACATATGGTAGAAGGAACTTCATTTTTATGTATGGAATATAATGATATTAGTAGCCTCTGTGCTTGATATCGAATGACATTCAGAAAAGTTGTGTTAAAGGCATTGAGCTACATGTACATGTACCTGGTCTCAACTGTGTCCACTCCTTCCTGTGTTTAACACACACACACACACACACAAAACACACACACACACACACACACACACACAAACACACATGCATGCACACACACACACACACACACACACACACACACACACACACACAAACACACATGCATGCACACACACACACACACACACACACACACACACACACACACACATGCACACACACACACACACACACACACACACACATGCACACACACACACACACACACACACACACACATGCACACACACACACACACACACACACACACACATGCACACACACACATAGCCCTCTTCTGGAAGACGATCCCGAAAGCCATTTTCCGACCTCTTCGGTGGCCTGTTCCTACGCGAGGAGTCCCACAAACCTCAGCAGTGCCAGGGACCCGGGTGCATGTTTGCGGCTCGGCCTCACTCTAGATACTGCAGCGAAGAGTGTGGGGTCAAACTGGCCATGATGTAAGTGGGATTTGAATATCGATTTCTTCATAGGGAGGGGGAGGCATTTTGAATGCTCTGAAGCTTCTGGCAATTTCTGAGAGTATTACAGAAGTGGGGCAATAATTTGCATTAATCATGCCATTGCATTGCAAACTCTTCAAGAAATGATAATTTATGAGCTTTCTGAGAGAGTAAAGAAATCCCAAAAAAAAAAAATGGGACCCAGCTGGGGATTGAAATATTAGGTCTAACTTTCCTCTCGGTTCTGCTGGCCCATACATCTGCTATAAAACATACCCTCCCCTCTCCCTTCTTTCTCCCTTGTTTACCGCGGGCAGTCGCATTAGATCCCTCCTCCCGAAGAATAAGAAGCTGTGGCAAGAGCAAGGGGAGTCACAGGCCACACGGACCAACAAGGAGAAGCTGCGGCAGCTAGAGGAAGAGCAGAAGGTGAGAGGGGGAGGGAGGGGGGGTGATGTCCTTTAGCCGTCTGTGGAACAGTGATCTGCTGAGAGTTATTTCTGGGTCTCAAGGTCGACAAGAAGCTGTCCCCTTGCTCTACTTTTAAGAGTATTCCCTGGCTTGCTGGAAGTGTGTACAGCTAGGGATATGTTGGGCGCGTTTTATAGAGTTTTTTTTAATTATTATGCTGCCCATTTTGTGAGTTCATAGTGGTAGGGTTATAGGCTTAGGGTTAGGGTTGGGGCTAGGGTTAGAATTAGGGATAGGGTTACCGCTGTGCAGTTTACAGGGTTATACGAATCCACAGAATGTACCTAATGTTATTGCCACCTGCACTACATGTACATGTACATGTATGCCTTCACCTGCCCTCATTTCCCTCCCTCCTCCTCCCTCTCTCTCTCTCTCTCTCTCTCTCTCTCTCTCTCTCTCTCTCTCTCTCTCTCTCTCTCTCTCTCTCTCTCTCTCTCTCTCTCTCTCTCTCTCTCTCTCTCTCTCTCTCTCTCTCTCTCTCTCTCTCTCTCTCTTCTCTTCTCTTCCCTAGTCAATTAAAAATCGTCTAGAGGAGTTGGACAGACAAACGGAAGCAATCGACGCTCATGTTACCGGGCTTGCCAAGGTCACTCCAGTGAAGGAGGATGAGGTACCATCCACATGCCTGCCTGTCTACCTGTTTGCATGCACTATTTACCACTGTACATGTGCATATAACTTGGTTGAGTAGCAGTTTATTCACTCATAGGCAGTTCCATCACATGCTTCCATGTGTATTAATTTATTGCATAGGTCTTCAGTCTACGTGTATAAGTTCTTATCAAATTTTGCTCAGACTCACTTTCTCTCATTGCTGGTGCGACTCCTTTGAAAGCGGTGATCATCTCAGTAATTATTACATATAAATAAGCAGCATGCTAGTACGTGGAGTGCAACTATGGAAGCTGTTTTTGGTCCCCCCACACACACACACACACACACACACACACACACACACACACACACACACACACACACACACACACACACACACACACACACACACACACACACACACACACACACACACACACACACACACACACACACACACACACACACACACACACATACACACACAACCTCTTCACAAAGAGTTTGGAGGTGGAGAGTGATGACCTGACAATCCACTGTGCCACCTGCAGCCAGCCAGTCACACTCAAGAAGGCCATGGTCCACCTGGAGAGATGCTTCAGCAAGGTAGGGAACACAATAACACATTCATATAGTCCTGTAGCGCTAGCGTAGGAGTATGGAACTTTGTCCTTGGGGGTGGACTTACTGTGTATGTACATGTATACCGTATCCGCTCTTATTAACGCGCCATTCTAATTAATGCGCCAATCGTCGTAATACAATTTTTTCCTCTCTAATATAGCGCCAATAGTGTTGCTGGAATATTATTCAGGTGGCGCGTTGTAAATGCCACATAACGTGAATGAAAAGAATAGAGTGATCAGTCTACAATTTGAGCAACGCGCCACTCTAAGAGGGCGCCATTTCATGAAGCTCGTGTAGTTTTCTCTCTAAAAGAGCGCCACCAGCAATAAATAATTATTTTTTTAGTGGCACGTTAATAAGAGCGGATACGGTACTAAAGAATGGCTCACTGTTGATTTGTTGTAGTGTGAAGCACATACTTGTAATAATTACTTATAGGCCATCTCTTTGCTACTCAACTTCTGGTAACTCACACCAACGATTTATATTATTATTTTGGAGTGTGTAGTTATAAGAGGTATTGTACGTGTATGTAATAATACAAACCACCTTCTCATTTCATGACTCCTGCAGCTTGAAGGAATGGTGTCTTTTGGCTCAATTGTGAAAAATGAAGGGTAGGTTATTTATTGTCCTCTATGTCTTCTGCATGATTGTATGCATAATAATGTAGCCACACAACATGCTAGGACAGCAGTAGATAGTTGGTTGTGGTATAATTCTGCTATCTGCACTAGGACAAATATTTTCTGTGACAAGTATGATGCTTCTCAGAAGACCTATTGCAAAAGATTACGAGTGCTCTGCCCCGAACACACAAAGGAACCCAAGGTAGAATTATTATAGTCCCGCACTCAGGCCTTCCCTCACAGCGAAAAAAAGCCGTGAGGAAAGGCCTGGGTACAAGGCTAGATTATTATGGATGTAGTCTACAGAATATTCGTCTATGTCTTCTCTTTAACACTCAAGCAGGCCTATCTATTAGATATGTTGACTATTGATGTAGCTTCACTATTCAGGACCTATAGTACCACTTAGACTAAGTCTGGATGTATGAGTTCCAGGTTTTCATCCTGAGCATGTCTTTATAATAATAATGAAGGGCTGAGAAACAGAGTGGTCTAAACCCACCAGCTTACCTTGAGAAAATACTCTTAAAACATGATTCAGGAGCTAACCAAATTTGAAGATTTTCAAACTTGTGGTCACATACTCGTAGCTAGAGTATGCATATTTTTTTACCTGCATTTCATGCAGTTCCCAATACTTGATTTTGGGTTGGAGCACTATGGTTCTCAGCCCATATATGTATGCAGAGCCTAACATCTCTTAGATTTGTATGATCAGTTTTGCTAAGACAATTCTCCCGACAGATTGGTCCAAACGAGGTGTGTGGCTGTCCTCTGGATCCCAATTTCCCCTCCCGGACGTTCCAGTGTCCCCAGTTCTGTCGGCAGCCCAGGAGGGCCTGCGTTCGACACTACTGCTGGGAGAAGCTGAGGAGAGCAGAGATAGACCAGGAGAAACTCAACCTGGTAGGTTTGCTGGTGGAGTCTCATCTTTGTAAGGTTGCTAATTGTATAGTCACTATTTACTGTGGTTATTCACTGCTTATACCCATGAAGTACTGAGCAGTGAATAACCACAGTAAATAGTGGCTACAATGAGTGATCATTCATGTTCCCTTATACCTATGAAGTAGAACATGAATGATCACACATTGTAGCCACTATTTACTGTGGTTATTCACTGTATATGTACATGTAAGATCACTAATTGCAGCCACTATTTACTGTGGTCAGTATTCACTGCTCAGTTCTTCATGGGTATAGGGAACAGTCTCCCTTTCACAAGTAAGTTAGGTCTCCAAGGAAAAAGTCACTGGTGTGCTTTATAAAGAGTGTTTCTCCCCTTCACATCTCTCACCCAGTACCTCAAGATGGAGGACGAGGGTGAGCAGTCGAGACTTCTTCAGTGGCAGAACAATCACAGAGGATCACTCTTGGCTGTGATGCTACACCACACCATCGATCATGAGAAAGAAAGTGACGCTGTTTCTAGATCTGGTGGTAGCAATAGCGCTAATGATGGTATAGATGTGATTTAGCAGGTGTTAACATGATTTGTAAGAAATGCGTCTTTTTTTTTTCCTGTTCAAGGATATTATATAACAATATTCCAGTAGTCATACAGTCCAAGAAGAAAAAACTAAATACATTCACAGGTAGTTATATACTGTGGACTCTATATCTAGCTACATATAGAAACAAAACAGAAATGCATGGCTCCAATCATGTTACTAGTGTGTGCATGCATGGTTATACATACTCAAAGCATCAATACTTAGCTCATAAATTAACTTGCTATAATAAATCCACTATACATGTAGGCTTACAATGTTTGTTTCTTTAATATAATATATAGCGAACAATGTTCATAACATCTGTAGAAAGAAGTAGAATATATTCAATTTGAATTGTCTTTCTGGTGGCAACGATTATTATTACTGTAAGCGACATCAACGTAATTATAGTCATGATATAGTGGGACTTACTTTGCAGTAACTGGTCTTCAGGCCATAATGGGCGAGTTTTCGGCAGTGAAGGATGTGGTGAGGCAGTTTAGTGGGTATACGGTCTCTTTACAAGTCTCCGTCGGTATTTTCACCCACGACTGCAGTGCAATGCTGTTTGGATGATGTGCCTCAGGTACAGAGCCGGGAGGTGCACCCTTTCGACCGATAATGGCCCACGCATCGCGGCGGTCGACAGCTCGGATACTAACGCTGCCGATGCTTATTAGAGCCTGTATGGCATTCTCTGTCAGACGATCTGTTGCTGAATCCCAAATGGTGGCGGCAATGATCTTACCCCTGGGAGCTTCCCGAATCAAGGTGGCAAGCTGGTCTGCTTCTTCGGTGCTATCGTGCGTGTCAAAAGATTTGACTACTTCCAAACTGCAGGTTGATTCGTCGATAATAGCAATTGTAATGCCACGGAATTCTTCTCCATCCAGAACTTTGAGTCCATTGATTGTGATTTCAGTGTGCAAACCCTTTTGCAATCCAGCAGAAATAACTGTAATATCGCAGGTATAGGCGCTTCTATCCGCTGGAAACCATGCGTTAGCTTGAACGTCTGCCGTATTGCTACCCGTTTCCGCAACAGTACCTTTGGGAGCGCCTTTTCTCCCGATGATGGCCCACGATCCTCGATGCTCAATCTGGCGGATTAGACTGCTTCCGATGTCTTCACAAGCTTTCATAGCAGGTTCTGTAAGTGAATTAGTCGCCGCATCTTTCATGGCAATGACTACAATTCTGCCGTTGGGGAGAGCATTCACAAGGTTGGTAAACGTCTCAGAGTGGGCAGTAGAGGCGTGTGTATCGAATGAATCGCAGTGAAGTACGGCGCCACTGTTTTCATCAATAGTAATCACGTTGAGTCCACGGTCATTTCCTGAATCTGCGAGCTCTACAGCTGCCCCATCCACCGATATTTCCCAGAAGTTTCCATGCGAATATCCGGCCGACTTTGCAATAATATTCCATCCGTTACCCACTGTCAACTTTTGGACTGCCCTCAATGCAGTACTGCTTGCGTGTTGTACTTCAGGTACTGATCCTGGAGCAGCACCCTTGCGTCCAATGATACCCCACGCCTCGCGGTATCCGACGTTTCTAATCAAAGCACTCCCGATACTTTCCAAAGCTAGTTTAGCGTTTTCAGTTAGTGTTGCTTCACTTGCTTCATCCCAAATCACAGCAGCCACGATTCTTCCTACTGGTGCCGTGTGGATTAGGCTAGCCAAGTCATTTGCTCTACCTGCATGGGTATCAACAGTTGCCTCTTTTTCAAACCTGCAAGTCTCTTCTTCAACAACAGCAACTGAAATTCCACGCGACTTTTTCACTTTTAAAATCTCATTTATACTGATATCGGTGCTTATTCCTTTCCTATATCCAGACGAACTGACGCTAATGCTACAGGAGTTCGGATTATCGGAAGAGTCTAACGGCAACCAGAAAGTCGACTTAACAGCTTTACTGTTACTACCAGCTTCTGCTGCACTGCCAATGGAACCTCCCTTTGTTCCAATTATTGCCCAAGAGCCACCGTGTTCCACCTTTTGAATTAGTGTACTACCGATACTTGTACATGCTTGCTTGGCAGATTCTGTAAGCGCACTGATGGCCTCATCCTTCATGGCAATAGCTACCACTCTTCCCTCAGGAAGAGAATCAATGAAACTAGCAAACGTATCGGCCGGGCGAATATTGGCAACATAGTCGGTGTGCGTATCGTATATTTCTCTATGGAGGATATTACCGTTGCTTTCATCCAGCACCACAACGTTCAATCCACGACTGTAATCCATTTCAACTGCTTCTCCCTCAACGCTTATCTCTGCATAGTTCCCAAACGAAGTTCCAGCCGACTTTGCTACGATCGGTATCCCGTACTTCCTCCCTTGCCGCAGTTTATACTGAGTAGACAGTTCTACACAAGAGTCGGTGTCAAGTCTCTCTATGGCCGTGCCTGGAACAGTCCCCTTGATGCCTATCAAAGCCCAGGAGTCCCCATCACCTAGTTTATCAATCTTTAGCGAGCCGAGGGTCCTAATCGCTCGTTTTGCTCTGCTGTTGAGCGACTGCGATGCCCTACCACTCGCAGAGACCAATACGATTCTACCGCTGGGGGTATTCTCAATGGTAGCTGCAAGATTTGTAGCTTCCTGTGCAGAAGAATGGGTATCGAAACTACCCGTGTGAAGAGTTTGTCCCGATATTTCATCCAAGATGGCTACGTTCAGACCTTGCAATCTTCCAGCAAAAAATTCTTTAAAATTTCTTTTCATGGCGAATTTATTCCCAGCATCAATCCCAGCACTCTCCACATCCAGCTGAATGACTGAAAATGCTGCTATGCCATTCAAGTACAGTCTGCAGTCTGAAGGTGGGAAATGGTGTTGTTTGAGTATGGAACCACACCCCTGAAATACGGACACTTCTGTATTAAGGACACTTTGTCATGTCCCAAATATGCTTTCTTAATACAAATTTACCCCGGCAATGAGGTCACCTCTCTATACAGGACACTTCACCAGGTCCCCAAGGTGTCCACAATAGAAAGGTTCCACTGTATTTATTTGTTGTAAACCCACCTTTTTTGTCAGCCGTTGCTGATTCACTGTTTGTTGCATCGTAGCTGATGTAGGTAGCACTAAATCCAGGAGCAGTAGCGGTACCGTCAGTTTCCATCACCAGCGTCAAAGTTGTACCAGTTGACACATAGCCACAGTCAACATGCTCATAATTGCCTGCAGTGTGAGATATATAAATGCTCTTGATCATGACATCTTGCAACAAGGGTGTCTGGGACAAAGAAGTCCAGAATTAATTGACTGCTAATAAACAACTACTAAAAAACGAAGTTAAAAATTATGGGATTGAGGGGGAGTCTCTTTATAGCATGTTATTTATTATCTCATTGTTTACAGTACTGCTTGTCTAAATGCACCTCTTCCTCCGTTTACAATAACACCTGTTCTATAAGTTTTGTAATTTGCATTTCTACAAGCTGTGGCTTGACAATTTATATGCTTTGTGGGTTCAGTTCCTGGAACTGTATATGTCAAGAACTGCTTTGGGAAGGGGTAATCCCAGGGTAGCCCCCTCAGTATGAATCTCTGCAAGCTCAGGCTCATGATTGCATTCATCAACAGCAGCTAGCTTGCATTATTAGTCATGATGTGCTTATACACTGCAGTTATACAATAGCATGGTCTTTCAATATTATAATTTCTCACCTGTAAGTCTGGCTACTTCTGTATCACATGTGGATCCATCGCACACAGTGAGAGAATCATAGTGTTCCTCCAGTTTCAGATAGGAGAAGCTGATCTTTACTGTATCACCAACTTTGGCAACAATGGTCCATGTACACTTGATGTTGTTGGGGTAATTCATGGGGAAATTAGGTGACTGCAGTGGTTTTAGATTGTCACTAGCATATAGCCTGCCCCCGCAACCTATAGTGCAAATTGATATTGTTTTGCGAATAAACTGTTGTTTTTTTCCCCTGGAATTAGCTATATGAGACACATTTTCAGACAATGTGCAGAAGCTGGTAGGGAGCATATAGATGGCAACAGGTATCACAGTAGTTGGTTGATCATGAAATCACCACCTTTCAGAAGGGGGACTTCAAAGCCTACTAAAGATAGTGCACACACATCTTGTGAATACCATTGAACTAATTTCTATAGCACTGGCAATGTCAGCACTTGTTAGAAGCATGAATATGCTTGTAGTCCAATGGGACTGCACTCTTACCAATATTTAGCAGCCTATTGGGAGTTGCTGACCGGACATTTCCAGGAACTGCGTCCAGGTTGATGACGCCTTCCAGCGACTGGTCAATGATTTTCTGCTTCAACTGACTGGGTGTGTGAAAGGGAGAGCGAGACAGATACACTGCTGCCACACCGCTGACTAGACCTACTGCCTGACTGGTGCCACTCCGGGAAATTTCACAATCAGGACAACTGTAGTCTGCTCCCCAAAGAGACTCGCCCGGTGCAAATATGTCGACACAGCTGCCATAGTTACTGTGCTCATATAGGCTATCATCACGTGTCGTTGCTCCAACAGTGATAGCATGCACTGAGCTAGCAGGGGATGTGGTGCACGCATCAATATGATCATTTCCTGCGGCCACCACAACTGGAATGCCCTGCCGGTAAAGCGTTTCAATTGCATCGTTAATTGAGTGGTGAAAACTTCCCGTAAGCGAAATGGATATGATGGCATTCCTACCTCGCTTAGGCACGATAGAGGAAACAAAGTCCAGTCCGTCTAGCACTGTACTCAGTGGTGCGCTGTTCTCGCACCTAAGAACTCTCACGCTATACAGAGAAGCCTTCTTAGCCACACCATATTTTCTACCACCAACCAGACTGGCTACATGCGTTCCGTGTCCGTGACAGTCCCGGCCGCTCATTCGTTGAAAACTATCTGTACCTTGCAAAAATTGATCGACGGGATCGTATCCGGCATACTTCGCTCGATACTCAAACTCCTCGTGATCAAAATTAATTCCAGTATCGAGGATGTATATATCCACTCCTTCTCCATCACCAACTGAAGCATAATGGCTGTCTAGAGGGAGAGGGGTCTGATCCAGTCGATCTAGGTGCCACGGCAGTGCTGCACCCTCAACCAAGTCCTCTTCTTCAATGTACTTGACTTCATCAAACTTACGAACCTACAAAGAGAATTAATGTTTGACAGTTGCAGTAATGGAACAATCTACTCCCAAAATGTGAACTAGATATCTTGTTCTTGTTTTGTGGGTTGTAACTAAAACTCCTTTTCCTAAGTTTCCTAGAACACTATCATTTTCACATCTACTTCCAGGAAAAACACTAGTGAAAATGAAAGTGAAATTTATAATTTATTTAGTGGATGGCTGCTCTTGTTAAGTGCACAATACTTAAATCCATAATGTACATGCACCTTAAGCTACACCAAATTATTGCAGCTGCTCAGCCTCAGAATGCAGTATATAGGCAGGCACTCTATATACTACCTAATATCAGGATTGAGACACCCCCAAATTTTTTTGTGACCAACCACTGTCCACACAAGCCTTCACAACTGTTCTGCAGTTGCAAAAAGAAGCTCCCAGATCCATAAAGCATGCATGTGTGCATATATAAGATCATTTTGGTGCGACCTTAACACCCTCCTGTGTATGTACAGGGAACAGGATATATATATATTCACCACAGTAGATTTAATGACGTGTTCTGCAATGGTGTCCTTGCTGGGGGAACAAACTCAGGCAGCTCACAAGACTCATGATCAGCGACTCCCCATTTATCCTTCTCTTTAGCTAGTATACTGAAAGAAACTTTGGATGCTCTTCTCCCCTCGAGCTCTTCGAATCTAACTGTTAAATCTGTATAAAAATGGCAAATTAGCTGCCGCTTCTGTATGGATTCGTGATAACAGTCTCTGTAACAATATGTGCCGCAAGCTAGCATGCTGCGGTAGATAGCTACATATATTATTACTACAAACTCACCTCTTCCAGACCTTCTGCAGAGAGCTTAACAGTGATGGCTTTCTGGACGTTTTTCACAGCTGCGTACACTCTTTTGTCGACAGAAACCTCTCTGACGCGAGAGAGAACCTGCTCAAATTCTTCCGGTGCGATGGTCTCTTTCAAAACGACGATGTAGCAGCCGGTAGTCGGAACATCTCGAGGGGACCGGATTACGGGCTTGCGAGCATTCGTTGTCCCCGCTCCAGCGAGTACCAAGAAACAAATCACTAGCCACAGTGTCTTTGCCATTACTTTGTGAAACTCTGACAACTGCGGACTGCGGAGCGAGGCTATGGGCAGCGTTCACTGCGATACACCCAGACACCAGAAATTAAAAGTGCCACTGATGTTTCGTTTACTGCTTAGTTGGCATAGTTTCAGAATTTGGGCCAAAACACATGAATGTTATCTAGAGTCCCCTGGATCCGATTGGGCGATCCGGACATCTATATACTCATGATCTAGCGGTTCGCAAAAGCGTTTGCATGCGCATGCGTGGTAGATCATAGGCCTGTCATAGAGGCGCGCGCTATTGTTGAACACCATTGAAAATCTTTAAGCTATCAAAAACCATACAGCTGTGACTCAAGTTGTAATGTGGCATTCATACATAATTGAAAGTGAAACGGCATGCACACATATCATGCAGCTTATAGAATTCATACACACAAAGCTGTTATACTACTAGCAATAGCTATGCATGGTGTCCACGCTCTAAAAGTAGCAGACTAAACTTAAGCAGCAGCAGTTTACTTAATCGTTTAATAATCCTGCAAGAAGGAAGGACAATAATTGTCTATATTAAAACCAGGCCAGAACCACATTACTAAAATACAAGGAGCTAGTTCTTGAACTAAGGAGTGGGTGGATCTGCGTTAAGCAACTGCAAAGTTTTGCATTAAATGGGGTATGTACAGCTATAGATAGTCGTGCATGTATCTAGCTGTACTGAATGGAAGGGGAAAATGTAGTTTAGCTAGCTATGCACATACCTATAAAGAAAGGAATTACACAGAATGCCACGTGTACATACCTTCGCTGTCCATATTCCAGTCAGCCCAAAATGGGTGAGGTTTTGGCAGTAAAGGAGGTGGTGAGACAATTCAGTTTGTACAGTGTCCCGTCACAAGTTTCACTTGATACTTTCACCCGCGACTGTAGCGCAACTTTATTTGGGTGATGTGCCTCAGGTACGGAACCCGGAGATGCCCCTTTCAGGCCAATAATGCCCCATGCATGATGGTCTTGAACATTTCGAATGAGAGCACTGCCTATACTTTCAAGGGCCAGTTTAGCATTCTCTGTCAGATGATCTGCCACTGCATCCCAAATGATAGTAGCAACAACCTTATCTGGAGGAGTTTTCTGAATCATAACAGCCAGTTGGTCCGATCGTGCGCTGCTCACATTCGTGTCAAAATTTTCAAATCTTTCTATCATGCAGGTTGACTGATCAACAACAGCAACTGTAACGCCATGAGATATTTGTCCATTTCCTACTACCTGTCCGTTGACATCAATTCCACCTCTATGTGGCCCATTTGGGTTGCTAACGATGATGCTGCATGCGTTATAATCTGTAGAAATCCATTCACTGGTTTCAACAGCTGCAGTGTTGCTAGCTACTTCTGCAACAGTTCCTTTGGGAGCTCCTTTCCTGCCAATAATAGCCCAAGATCCGCGATACCCGACACTTCGAATGAGATGGCTCCCAATGCTTTCACAAGCTTGAAAAGCTGGCTCTGTGAGTCGTTTAGTGCCTTCATCTCGTATGGTAATTGCTACAATCCTACCATTAGGGAGAGAAGTAAGGAGATTGGTAAATGCTTCAGCTCTCGCAGAAGAGCTAAATGAATCAAAATTTTCGCCATGAATCACACTTCCATTTTTTTCATTCACGACAATCACATTCATTCCACGACTAGTAACACCTGGAGTGGTAATGACAGTACCATCAACAGAGATTTCCCAGTAGTTTCCAACCAAATAACCAGCTGATTTTGCAATGATCTGATAACCCCCTTTAACAAACCAGGAATCTACTTCAACAGCTGCAGTGTTGCTAGCCACTTCTGCAACAGTTCCTTTGGGAGCTCCTTTCCTGCCAATAATAGCCCAAGATTCTCGATGCCTGATACTTCGAATAAGATGGCTTCCAATACTTTCACAAGCTCGAAAAGCTGGCTCTGTGAGTCGTTTAGTGCCTTCATCTCGTATGGCAATTGCTACAATCCTACCATTAGGGAGAGAAGTAAGGAGATTGGTAAATGCTTCAGCTCTCGCAGAAGAGCTAAATGAATCAAAATTTTCGCGATGAATCACACTTCCATTTTTTTCATTCACAACAATCACATTCATTCCACGACTAGTAACACCTGGAGTGGTAATGACAGTACCATCAACAGAGATTTCCCAGTAGTTTCCAATCAAATAACCAGCTGATTTTGCAATGATTTGATAACCCCTTTTAATAACAAACCAGGAATCTACTTCAACATCTGTGGTGTGGCTGCTTGCCTCTACAATGGTACTTTTTAAAGCTCCCTTCTGGCCAATGATGGCCCACGAATGTCGATACCCTATCTGCCGGATAAGTCTACTTCCAATACTTTCACAAGCTTGAATAGCTGACTCTCCAAGGGATCTGGTGGCTTCATCTTTGATAGCAATCACTACAATTCTGCCATTGGACAGAGAACTAATAAAGTTGGCGAATGTCTCAGAGTGAGCAGAAGAGGAAAATGTATCAAATGATTTTCGATAAATTACATTACCACTGTGTTCATTTATCACAATGACGTTAAGTCCACGAGCATGTCCAGCGCCTAGTATCTCAATAACTATACCATCAACAGAGATCTCCCAATAGTTTCCAATCAAAAAACCAGCTGACTTTGCAGTAACATGGAAAAAGCTACTCTTCACCTTTAGTTGCTGTGTTGCCCTCAATGCAGCACTGCTTGCCTGTAGCACTTCAGGCACAGAGCCTCGAGCAGCACCCTTTCGACCAATGATGCCCCATGCACCTTGAAGTCTAACGTTTCTAATCTGTGCACTTCCAAGACTTTCCAATGCTAGTATTGCCGTTTTTGTTAGATTAGTGCCTGCTTCATCCCAAATTGTTGCAATTACGACTCTGCCTATTGGAACTTTATGAATCAGGCTTGCTATGTCATCTGCACTCTGTGTGCTTGCATAGGTATCAAATGTTTCCACTTTCTGAACAACACATCTCTCTTCTTCAAGGATAGCTACAGAAATCCCACGGGAATGCCTTGCCAATGAAACGTCATTAACTGAAATGCCTCCATTCAGCCCATTTAATTTCCCAGGTGAGTTAACACTAACGTTACAAGGGTTCAGAATAGCTGCTAAGTCTAGTAGCAACCAGTAAGTTGATTGAACATCTCCGTTGTTGCTACCAGCTTCTGCTACACTACCAATGGGAGCTCCCTTTGAACCGATTATTGCCCAGGATCCTCCATATTCTATCTGCTGAATGAGACTGCTCCCTATGCTTCTACAAGCTTGAATTGCAGCTTCAGTAAGTGCATGTATTGCTTCCCCCTTTATTGCAATGCTTACCACTCTGCCGTTAGGAAGAGAATTGATGAGACTAGCAAATGCATCAGCTGGGCGAACATTGGTAGCATAGTCAGTGTGCGTATCGAATATTTCTCTGTGAAGAATATTACCATTACTTTCATTTATCACCACTACATGCAGTCCATTGCCGTGCCCAATATGTGGAATAGATATTGTCTCTCCCTCAATGCTCATCTCTGCAAAGTTTCCAAAAGAGGTCCCTGCTGACTTTGCTACAATTTGTAAGCCATGCTTCCTCCTTTGCTGTAATCTGTATTGAATGGAGAGTTCTACAGAATCGCGCTCGTCAAGCTTCTCAATGGCTGTACCCGGAGCTGTTCCCTTGGTGCCTATCATTGCCCAAGAGTCCCCATTGTTCAGCTGATGAATGTTCTGTGATCCTAAGGTCCTAATCGCTTGCTTAGCTCTGTCATTGACTGGCTGTGCTCCATTGCTACTTGCAGCAACCAAGATAACACTACCACTTCTGCTGTTCTCAATAATAGCTGCAAAACTATCGGCTTCCTGCACGGCAGCATAGATATCAAAATTGCCGCTATAGCTAGTTTCTCCCGTTAGCTCATCCAAGATGACAACACTCAATCCCTGCATTCTTCCAGCAAAAATTTCTTCCCAGTCTCTTTTCATGGAAAATCTGTTTCCAGCACTCCTTACATCAAGCTGAATAGCTGAAATTGCTTTATCTTGCTTGCAGCCTGGTAATGAGAGGGGAAAGGGAGTATTTCCACTACGAGTACATGCATATAGCTGCTGAAAAGCATGAGTGTTCGTTGGACAACCACCTAGTTTTTAGTAACCCATGCACTGAACGCTTGCATGTGTATACGTTCATTTAACTGCAATAATGTATAAGCATGCCACATCTAGAAATGATAATACTGTATAGGTCGGGCATTAGCTAATGGCGAGAGTCTAAAATAATTGCAAATTGCATATTTAGAGCCAGGTCACATTTTTAAAAAAATGTTTTGAACAAATTATGCATTGTGTAGGCCATATAGTATATATAAACATTAAACATGGGCTGTCGCTGTCTTGTTGATACATTTCCTTTCAAAACCATGAAACACAAGTTTTTAATTACAAGTACTTGCGCGTGTTCAACTCGCTCACTCTGTACAGATAGAAATGAAGTGTGACGTCTATGCGATTTGCATGGAACAGTATAGCATCTTCTGCCAATGAAGCAGTGCTTTTGACTAAGCCACATGTCAGTGTTGAAAACTGACTCGTCACAGTGGGGGGTAAGTATATAGTACGTGTGCACACTACATTTCTTTTAGAAGCCAAAGCATGTACTATGTATTGTACATGTAGTATATATAGCTATCATACGGTATGTGGAGCATCTGCCAGTGGCAGTAGCCTGATCGAGACTTTGACAGTAGTTCCTGCCTGAGCTATGTGGAGGCAGTAACTCAAAGGAGAGACTGCAAACAATTACAAAACCATACTCACATCAGCACATGTAGGCGACTGGAACTGACTCCATTTAATGCACATCGTCATATTCTGTCTAGCGTAGCAGTTACAGCTGTGCATGGTTTACACTTACAGGACTATACAGCCACTAACCTTCACAATAGAGCGCGCTCGAAGTTCTGATTTGAGGCCATCATGATAATACCGTCGGCTGTCAAACGCACGCAGCGGTCGAAGTCGTCCCAACGCATGCAGCGGTCAAAGTACTAATTAGCTATGTACACATGTGATGACGTCACGGTCTTCTTGCGTATTCTCGCGCAATCGAGGGTGATGATTAGCAGACGTCACATCTGTTACACACGGACGGACAGAACTAACGTTAAAGTATTGATAAACAGTTTAAACCCTGGCCTATATGGTATAGCGTACAGTAATGACACAACAATATAAGGAACTGGGTATTATATACCCCATGCATGCACATTCACTTATGCGTAGCACTTTGCGGAATGGTCACATCATAGCTACTATAATATTATACCAACCTTTCTCTTTGTCGTTCTCTGCAGAAGTCTCAAGGTGGTTGACATATGTGGCATTGAATCCGGGCGAGGTGGAACTCCCATCAGTTTGCATCACCACTGTCAAAGCACTGGCAGTTGACACATAACAGTCGGTATGCTCATGTTTCCCTGCAATTTTGAAAATATCACTCTGTAGCAGCATGCACTGAAAGTTGCGATATCAACTATATTATAATATAGCTCTAGATATTATAATATGGCATACTACAAATAGGCTGCATATGATAAACAGCTATAGCAATGGCATTACAGTGAGCTAGTGACTGCTACACTTCGGGGGGGGAGGGGGGGAGGGAATAATTAGCTGAATATATTTGTATAGTTTACAGACTCACCTGTAAGGATGGCTATGGTATTAGAGTGACTACAGTAGCTGCCATCACATATGATGAGTGTATCGTAGTCTCTTTCAAGCTTGAAATACGAGAGGTCAAGTGATACTTCACCTGCTCTGCTGTACACAGTCCATGAGCATTTGAAATTGTTGGGGTAGTTCATGGGAAAATTTGGTGATTGCAGGACTTTCCGATCATCAGTAGCATACAGAGTTCTTCTGCAACCTAAGAAATATAAATTGTATCATCTGATTGCTGTGTCTATATATTGGGTGGCTGCTATTGCTATAATATACAAACATAGACAGTAGAGTACTCTACTATCTATGATCTATGATACAAAGAATGATTACGTTAAAACAACACGACTGTGTTACGTGCTCTTACCTATACTGAGCAATCGGTTAGGTGTTACTGAACGATGAGTTTCAGGAATTACATCAAAGTTTATGATGCCTTCCAGTGAGTGGTGAAGTATTCTCTGCCTCAGTTGACTGGGCGTGAGACGTGGGGATTCAGACAAATACACTGCTGCCACGCCGCTGACCAGAGGTACTGCCTGACTACTGCCGGTCATATTAGTTATGCAGTTACGACAAGTGTACAGTGCTCCCAAAAGAGACTCTCCCGGAGCGAAGATGTCCACACACCTGCCGTAGTTGGTTAGTGCATACAAACTATTCTCACCGTTAGTTGCTCCAACGGTGATAGCATATGCTGAGCTTGCAGGCGACTTACCACAAGCATCACCGTGATTATTTCCTGCAGCCGCAACTACTGGAATTCCCTGCTGATAAAGGGCTTTGATTGCATCATTTATTGAACGGTGAAAGTGTCCTGATACTGAAATAGACACAATGGCATTCCTACCCCTTTCCGGTACTATAGATGATACAAAGTCCAGTCCATCCAGTATTACACTCCATGGTGCACTGTTATCACATCTCAGCACTCTCACACTGTAAAGGGAAGCCTTCTTAGCCACACCATATTCTTTTCCACCGGCCAGACTAGCTACATGCGTTCCGTGCCCATGGCAGTCCCGGCCGCTCATTCGTTTGAAATTATCAGTACCTTGCAAGTACTGATCAACAGGATCATACCCTGCGTACTTTGCTCGATATTCAAATTCCTCATGACCAAACTCAATTCCTGTGTCGAGAATATATATGTCCACTCCCTCACCATTACCAAATGCAGAGGCGTCATGATCTATTTGGACATGGGCTGGGCCCAGTCGATCTAGGTGCCATGGCAGCGCTGCACCCTCAACCAGATCTTCTTCTTCAATGTACTTGACTCGATCAAGTTTGAGTACCTGAGAAAGGACCAATTGTCTCAATGAATAAGTTCAGGTATATAGCTATAGCTAGCTAGATGCATATGACCGGGGTGGAGGATATTGAGTCACAGTCTGTTTTGGGGGTGACACCGTGTACATGTACCGCATTTTCGCGAATAGACGCCGCCCTCGATTAGTGGCCGCCCTCGAATTGTAGCCGCACCTCCGGAAGTGCTGAACGAAATAGTGGCCGCCCTCGATTAGTAGCCGCGGCTATATTCAAGTATCACGTGAACAACCTCGTGACAGCAAAATTATGTTTGTTTTTACAAGCGTAATAGAATAGCTAGCTAGCAGTCGTCTAAAACCACTTCGTTCTGCTCCAGCTCGTCCTCGCCTCTTCAAGATCTGCGAAGGGGTCCAAATCCTCGGTATCGGTAGTGAAGTCACTGGGAGAAGGAAACGCGGAAACGGATTGGAAGTGCCATGTACGTACCGCTTTGTAGCCAAGCGACGGCTAGTCAAGAAGCTTGAAGTTTTGCTTCAAAATCGAGTCACAGCATCGTGATTCGCGATATATATCTCAACTGGCTTTTCTCAAAGCCCTCATTTTTGCAAAAGAATTTGCCAATTCATGCTCAGTTTAATAAACGCCGCCCTCGATTATAGTCTGGCGAAGCCAGACCCGAGCGCGAAGCGCGAGGGTCTGGTACGAAGCCTATATCACGTTTTGTACTGCTGCAAAAAATATTGCAGTCCAATCAGATTGCAGGACGGCTAATTATAACATTCCGGTAAAGTCACGTGGACTAATCAGAGTTTTATAGCATACAGAGAGTATGGAGAGAGTACATGTATCGTTTGAGACGCAGAAAGTGAGACGCCGCTAGAAGTGCAGCGAAGGAGCTTGGTTATCACGACCTGAAGCCTGAGCAATTGGCAGTTTTGTAGTGTGTTTGCCGTACTCCCAACGGGGTATGGGGAAAGCCTTTGCTTTGCATGCGTATCTTTTTTGTGTTTGACAAATTGCCTGAGTACGGGTGGAGAATACGGTTCCATTGCAGTAGTAGCGACTCCTTTGACAGCGATCACGAACATACACAATTTAACATAATCATATTCATTGTGGGTTATGTAACCGCAAACATTCCAGCGGTACAAAACGTGACATAGGCTCCGTACCAGACCCTCGCGCTTCGCGCTCGGGTCTGGCTTCGCCAGACTACCTCGATTAGTGGCCGCCCTCGAATAGTGGCCGCAGAAAATCGCGCGATGAAATAAATAGTAGCCGCGGCGTCTGATCGCGAAAATACGGTATATCATGCATGCATGTGGTCAGTTTGTCATTTAAAACTAAGGTTGACTTTGGTGAAAAGTTTATAGGTGTAGTAGTATACTCACCCTTGAAGTTTTTGCTAAAGATCAGTACAGAAGTGGGCATGCATAGCTATCGCATGCGCATTATTTTTTTTTCTCGCAACTACCTTGCTAAGATTTACCGCTCTACAGTTGTGCTGTACGGCTCACCTCTGCCAGAACATGCGCGGAGAGTTTGACAGTGACGGCCTTCTGAACGTTTTTCACAACTGCGTACAACTTTCTGTCAATAGAGAGGTCTTTAACTTGGGATACAATCCGCTCAAACTCTTCTGGCTCGGTGGTGTCTTCCAGAACAACGATATAACAGCCGGTAGTTGAAGCTTCTCTAGGGGAGCGAATTACAGGCTTACTAGCACTCACAATCCCCACTCCAGTGAGGAGCGAGATACAAACTGCGAACAACAGCGTCTTTGCCTTTCGCTGCATTGCGTTGTGAATACATACTGCGGACTAGACTGTCCGCTTATATATGTTGACATAATACATGTACCTTGCTGTGGACGTCATCGCTAATTAGTCTCGTTCCCAGCCCCACTATTTATTTTTAGGGAACGATTGACTAAACTAATCGCTATTAATAATTTCACATGAACTGATGAAAAAAATCAGGTCGATGGTTTTAGCGTAAACAGGTACATGTAAATGATAATGGAATTTCTTGACGTAAAACTCTACCCTTGCTATGCACGTCATCACGAATAACTTCACTGAACTGTTGAAAAGAGTCAAAAGCGAAAGGTCGATAAACAGGCGCATAGCTGACGTCGGCCTTTGACCTTAGCCTCCGAAAAATATTTATTGGTAGGTGTGGCCTGGGTACGAGGTTCCACCTCCCTAGCGGATGTACGTGGGTGGACCGAAGAATTAAAGAAGGCGGGGCTAATTGAGGTCAAAGTTCTGGACTCTAGAAAATGAAGGTTGCTCTTTTTATAGTTGTAGTTGCCGCTCTAGGCGGCCTCTCTGCTGGGCACGAATACTTCCATCCCTTCGACTTTCTCCGTCACGAGAGGGCCCAGATCAAATGGGGTGAGTAAAGACTCGTGTCTAGCTAGCTATCCCCAACTGTAGTATCTCTAGCTAGACCCACATTTATCAAGGGTGCAAGCGATCCTTAGCCTTGATAATTTGTGGGGCTGGGAACGAGACTTGGGTGAGTATTCCTATTAAACATAATTTATAGTTTGTACTGAAGGAAAAGTCGAGGGCTTGTTGTCAGCACTGTAACTGAATAGTATGTAGAGTGATTACAAGTTGTATGAGCTATTTAGTCTCACGTGGCCAGACTCTCGACCGGAAAGTTAGAGTCTGGGGAAATGCTTATACAGCGGTTGTAGCTCTGGAATGCTATGGTTATATAATAGTTAAGTGTGTGCAAACCACACTATCTCCTGTGGTTGCGGTTTGCACATAGCCCTGCCACTGCCATGGCTGAAGCCTTACTAAAGTGGCGCTGGTTAATTATACGTGACGTCAGGCGCGTTCTGCAATTTTATTGGATTGCATCGTACAATACAAAGTCTACAAATTCAATATTGGCATTTCCCCAAACTCTAACTTCCCGTCGAGAGTCTGGCCACGCGAGACTATGAACTATTGTGGAGTTGGCACTTTTGCTGGTTGGCACTTTTTTGTAAGAGTACACACACCTAGATATAGTTTCGTGGGCCAGATGATTTTTGTGGGGGGAAAGTACGTCTGGTCACCTTAGCCACGTTTTTACAAGTATCACCGGAATGTGGGCGACACTAATCGGATTGCAGAGCATTTGACTATTACAAAGCTCTTCTGTATTAGTCACACGACCGCCTGTCTTTTTCAAACGAGATATTCTCAAAGATGGATGAGAAGAAAGTTGCGAGTCAGCTAGGTTATTCTAGGCTTCGGCCGAACCATCTGCATGTGTACTATATCTCAGCATGGCTTTCACTTACAGGACTATGTAGCCATTCACCTTTGTGTTAAAGTGTGCTCGAAGTGCTCATTTGAGGCCATCAAAATAGGTCGTCAGATCCAGCATCAAAGTGCATACTTATAATATGATGTCAGTGATGCGGCAGTAGTGTACTTGTCTGAATCCCCACGTCTCGCGCTTATTCTCGATCTTGCACAATCGCGCCTCGTTAATTCGTGGACGTTGCATGCAGACAGACGGACAGAAGTATCATTAAAGATGATGATAAAAATCCATCCTCTCTCTCCCAGAGGATGACATCGTCCTGAAGGTGAACGTCACTCTGCTGAATCAATCTGGAGACTGGCTGGCTGTCTCGTGGGAGGGTGTGCCACATCCCAGCGACTCCGACTGGATCGGGGTCTACTCTCCCCCCGTCCACGGGGGAATCGACCCAAAGAACCACGCCCCTGTCAAGTATCAGGTCAGTGTCTGGGCTAGCGAAGGATTTTGATGAATTGTTCTGATTGAATGCAGCATGGGCAAGAGGTTATAATGTCACAAGTAAGGCCAGGAAGGCCTACATGTATAGGCCAGATCTTGGACGTGATAATTCAGTTTAGGGACAGACGGTCAGCTCTGGTATAGAAACTCTGGTTAACAAAATTGGCTAACAAATGGATAAGGATTGGGTCCTGAGACGACATGATGAATGAAAACCTATCTGAAGAGTCCACTGAATGGAAAGAGGGATTCAAGATAGAACAGTGCTGATATTATTCAGAGATTCTCTCGGTTGGCTAGTAGAATTCATCGCGACGTTTCTTCAATTCCAACCCGAGGTTGAGCAGAAGTTCTTTAGTTGCCAAAGAACTTCTGCTGAACTTCGGGTTGGAATTAAAGAAACTTCGCGATTAATAGAGAAGAGGCTTTCATCAACTCCATGTACTTACACTGCACTTTGCTTCTCTATCTGTATGAACACATATATGTATCCAGAGCCTGTGTAGCCCCAGCCTCTGCTGTAATAAGGACTGTAGAGAATTCTAAGTGACTTATATATTATGATAATTTTGTTGTATTACAGTATGCTAAATATAGCCCCACCCATCTGAAAGAGGGGCGGGGCTCGTTGAACTTTAGGCTGGTGAACATGAGAGATGACATCATCATGGGCTTCTTGAGAGGAGGTGAGTGGTGTCATGTGACTTCTGGCATCTAACATTCACGTGACTTGTACCATAGATAATATAACCTATGCTTGTACACAGCAAAATTTACATTCTCCATTCCACGATGCTCAGGTTTTGATCATCCGGTTTTGGCTGCAGTCAGCGGCACAGTCCAATTCCGGAACCGGAATGAACCACTGCAGGGGCACCTGGCCCTGACTGAGGACCCCTCTGAGATGATGTCAGTGGATTTTGCTATCCTCTTAACCCCTATTTTTTTTTTGCTTGCAGAAAGAAATGCGCTTCCGCTTTTTCTTCCTGCAAGTAAATGGGATGGCTGGGCACAAGGCTAGAGATTTTACTATACATTATCATTGTGTTCTGTTTGTCTCGTTTTTGTACGTACTATGAGTCCTAGCAACACTCCTCTCCCATTCTAGCTTGGTGTGGGTCACTCGCAATGCCTCCAGCCCTCAGGTGAAGTGGGGTACGAAGAGTGGAACGTACAGCTTCAGCAAACAGGTAACAAACATGGACCTCTCCTCTTACTTTCGTCCCCTGGTTCCATAGTCTCGTGCCCAGCCCCACGTTAGGAAGGTGGGTCTGGCTCCCCGTATATTCAAAGTTGGGGCAGCATTACGTCAGCGGTCCCAGATCTGGACCGGCAATGTGATTGGTTACTTATAGTATTACATCACTAAACGGTTGCAGTATCCGGATATCTACACGAATGGCCACGTGGACACTATCCGTTTGGTGATGTAATATGATGTAACGCTAACCCAACTTTGAATATACGGGGAGCCAGACCCACTTTCTAACGTGGGGCTGGGCACGAGACTACTGGTTCCATGGAGGGAATGTAGGAGGGGTGGGTCAGGGGCGGGGCATAGCTACCCCTTAATCAGCAAGTACTCAGTGTGTACAGTGGGACCCCCTCTATTCTGGATCCCTAAACTCTATAATTTAAGGATCTCTATGTATAAAGTCCCAAACATATTTTCTTAGTGTAAAGTAGCCCCTGAAATGAGACACCTCTCTAAACCGGATGCTTTTATGCTATCTTGACAACCTCAAAGTTGCATGATGGTGGAGCTGCCAAGAGTTAGTGTGGCTTCACAATAAGGCTAGAGGGGCCCAGATGGCTGGCTGTATATACACTGCCTCTTTTGTGTATTCCTAAATGTGGATGACCCAGCCAGTGTGACATCCTTCTACAACATCAGAGGCAGGGGTCAGAAGAAATTGTTAGTTTTACGATCTCCTTCCCAGGCCAACAGCAGCTCTTACACTGCTAAGGACATGTGTGGATCTCCGGCTGTTGATTTTGGCTATCGAGACACTGGCCTACTGCATCAGGTCACCATTGACAAGTGAGTTGGAGTCGAATGTCTGTACAACCGATTGATTCAAGTTTTGCTCAGAATTAGTGCCGTACTGTTGTACATTAGACCAACTTGAACCGTGCTTTCGTAGAGTGATTATAAACATGCAATTGCAAGTAACTGAGCAACAACAGCAAGCAAAACAAGTTCAACTATTTTTATTAAGGAATTAAAATTTGAAATACCAAACTCTAATGTTATATGGTTGTATCTGACAATTCAGACTTGCAGGTTTATAGACTCTGACCCTTTAAACAAATAGTGGACTGGGTAACATGAGTAAGTACATGGATCTATTGGCCAAGGTACAGCAAGTTAGCTGTACATTGTTTCTCCCTCTAGACTTGTCCCAGGTACTCAGTACTACTATGTCTTTGGAGACACTTACGGGTGGAGTCAAGAGCACAGCTTCAGAGCTACTCCCAAACCTGGGCCTGGCGTTACTTCAAGGATTATTGCTTACGGAGGTAGGGAGAGGAGGAGGAGAGAGAGAGAGCGGTGGATTACTGAAGGCTGATACTTTCCAGATCATGAAGAGAATTGTTACATCTACTAGCCTACGAGCAACATCCGTAGCTCTTTTGGTGGGCCTAGGAAACCTCACAACCACTTTGAACACAGGGAGGGGCTATATACAGGATTTAGACAAGACAGATCTTTAAGTTAGTCTAACAAACTCTGTTTAAGTTTTGAAAGTAATTCTTAACCAAAGACTATCACTGCAACCATAAGAAAGCCTCCGGTAAAATGTAGAGAAACACAGCCGTACCTAAGTTGATCACATGACTTTAGATACCCTAGCTGTTACTTTCCTTCATGCAACCGAAAAAGTCGCGGGCCTGGGAAAAAGGCTAACCAGCTCCTACCCCACAGCTTCGATAATCTACTGGAGTCCATAATCACGTGCTTTAAATTATATTTAGCTTCTCTGTCACACATACCTAATACACTAGACATGGGCAATGGCCAGCTGGATGACAGTAGACAGGTTGATGAGGCCCAGCAGCCAGCCCTCAACACCACGAGGCTTGTGACAAACGAAGTAAATCACACTGACCTCGTCCTCCACATCGGTGACATCAGTTACGCTAGGGGATATGCCAGTGTGGTGAGTCGGGAGTAGGCATTGGTTACTTATTATAGCTTTTCTGCTCAGTCATGTGACTATCATTTTCTCTAATAGTGGGACGACTTCTTTGACGAAATCCAGCCAGTAGCCACTCGAGTACCTTACATGGTCTGCATTGGGAACCATGAGAGGGATTGGGCCCACAGTGGGTAAGAAATGGACCTCTAAGCCAGTAGCCACTCGAGTACCTTACATGGTCTGCATTGGGAACCACGAGAGGGATTGGGCCCACAGTGGGTAAGAAATGGACCTCTAAGCCAGTAGCCACTCGAGTACCTTACATGGTCTGTATTGGGAACCACGAGAGGGATTGGGCCCACAGTGGGTAAGAAATGGACCTCTATCCATTGCAGTGTAATGCAGAATATATGTGAGCATACACTAGAATATACCTTACATGGTCTGCATTGGGAACCATGAGAGGGATTGGGCCCACAGTGGGTAAGAAATGGACCTCTATCCATTGCAGTGTAATGCAGAATAAAGTGAGCATACACTAGAATATACCTTACATGGTCTGTATTGGGAACCATGAGAGGTATTGGGCCCACAGTGGGTAAGAAATGGACCTCTATCCATTGCACTGTGATGCAGAATATAAGTGAGCATACATGTACACTAGAATGTACTTTACTCCCTGCTCTTGCTGTTGTCCTCTGACTGGAGATCTTACAAGCTCCGTCTGCATATGTGGGTACGTGGTCAATGGCGTAAATGCTATGGCAGCGACATGACTATTACTTGTACATTAACGATGTGACTGTAGTTTCTGTAGCCCAGCACATAATGGAATAAACTTTTACCGTAATGATATAACACAGCCATTGTTATACCAGTTACCGATAGGTGCAGTCATGGTGATGAAATACAAGATTTGATATATTTGTGACACTTGAGTATATTGTTACCCAGGAAGCGACAAAGCTCCATACTAGACTGATACACTGTATTTGCCTCTAATGCATCCATTAAGAGAGCGTGCTGGGTAAGTGAATATATTTCTCCAGATCCTACTACAACGGCACTGACTCGGGCGGAGAGTGTGGAGTGGCGTACGAGAGGAGGTTTCGCATGCCCAGGCCGTCACTGGACGAAGCCTGGTGCGTATATCAGCTAGTGCGTATTAGCCTACAGACTCTGAGAATATTGAGTCAATGTATTGGAATAGTCTAACCAGCCAACTCCAGCCTTGTTGCCCCATATAGCACTGTTTGCTTACAGTATCCCCACGGGAGGGGGGGGGAGGTGGTTGTCTTTGCCGGTGTGGATACTGTGTTTAAATGGTGCTGAGAATGAGGTTGTGGCTTTGTTTTTTGGGGAAATGAGGATATGGCTAGCTCAACAGGCCGCGATAAAGTTAGTCAGCTCTGCTGCTGGCCTGTTTGTTACACCTACAAAACAGTAGACTGACCCTACAGTTTTGTACTTCCAACTATGTAGGAGTTACAGACTCTACTGTACATGTTTTGTACTTCCAACTTACAGACTCTACTTCCATGCAATTATGTAGAAGTAACAAATACTTGACAGTTTTAGTGCATCTCATTTCAGGTATGGGTTTGACTACGGCAGCGCTCACTTTGTCCTCATGAGCACGGAACACAATTTCCAGAAGGACTCAAACCAGTACCGGTTTCTCGACAGCCACCTCAAGAGTGTTGACCGCTCAGTAACACCCTGGCTCGTCTTCGCAGGACACAGGTTAGTGCATGGGCTTCACCGAACACTGGTAAGCTGGGCGAGAGACAGCTAGCTAATAGCTCATTGCTTGAATTAGCTTTGTCATGCATATCTACCTGATTATCTCGGTAAAGTAGACAGTAATATGGTTGCTGGATGCAACGTTTTTATTTTGGGCTGAATTTGGATCCGGCATCTGATGTAGCATATAGATGTCTGTACTCTAGAACAAGGGTTCCTCTATAATAATATCATCTAATGTTCCTTATTAACTTCAATGCTTGCTCCAACATCTGCAGACCAATGTACATTGACAGCACCAATGCCGATGTACCTGGCGGTGACCTGACTGTGGCATCGCTGCTGAGGGCAAATGTGGAACCTCTGCTCAAGGTAAGTAACACCACTGCAAGGTGCTTTATTGTGTGCAGCAGGCTTGAGGAATACTAATGGAAGGGCATTATTGTGTTTGTAGATTCAGATATTTGAAGGGCCGCGAACCAGAGTGGGCCAACATTAAATACTGGAAATTGCATGAATCGTACAAAAATGAAGTAACCCTATGGGCATATGACCAAAAATGGTAAATCATAACCCCAGAAACACAATTTAAGAGTATTATTCTCAAGATTGGGAGGGGGGGGGTTAAATTTTGTGGCTTAGACTACTCTGGTTCTCAGCCCTTTCTGTATTAGCTACATGTATAATAATGCTTTTTTCCCATACATACGTATATACTCTCCAGAAGGAATATGAAATATAGAATAAAAAAAGGAGAGACTGCTAGTATATCTGCAGACGGCTGTTTGGGCCTCATCAGTACGGTGTAGCACCTGTGCTATATGTAGTCTGTGGAGGCTGGTCCAAAAACTAATTTTGTTCCACTGTGATCCCCTGTGTGATAGGAGTACAAAGTGGACCTGGCACTGTGGGGCCACCACCACTCCTACCAGAGGACTTGTCCCGTCTACAACGAAGTGTGCACCGAGGGGGCCACCACACACATTGTCATCGGAATGGGAGGTCAGGGGCTCTCAAAAAATGTCAAGTAAGTGGGTGGATATAAATAACAGTTGTTGAGTGCAGCTTTCCCCTGCATGCCAAATACATGTACAATATAACATTTTTAGCCTAAAAAGTGAGTGGCCGTATGCATGCTTGATTCTGGATATATAGAACAGTTGTTGATTGCTACATCTCCAAGCTGTCCCCCTGCCAAATACAATATAGCATTGTTATCCCCCAAAAAAAATTCTGGAAGAAACACTGACTGGTTAACATTTCTGTGTTCTTCTTTTTATTTCAGGCCTGTTAAGCCAAGTTGGATTGATTTTCTTGATTATGAGGTATGGAGCTTCACAGCTATAGTGTTCACTACTGTATTGTTTGTAATCAAATAATTATGTGTGTGAGTTTGGCAATATGAGGTAGCTCACAGGGTTCACTACTGCATGATTTCTGATTTGCATTAATTTCATCGACCATGTTATCTCTCCTACAGCACTGGGGCTATTCGAGGTTTATGACTAATGCCACCACCCTCTTCTTTGAGTTTGTCAGGGACAATGATGGACTGGTGCATGACAGTGTGGTACTCAAGAAGTGATTTTTTTAAAAATAGGTTTATTAGACTGACTGGGTAGTTGCTGTTTATGGCAATATAGCCATTGTCTCCGATATTCCCTGCTGTATATGCTTGCACAGTTTTAATTGAGTTTTTTTAACAGAAACTTTTGTGACTAGTGACTATTAAGACATTGTGGCATAAAGACTAATTTCATCAATATAGCCATTGTCTCCGATATTCCCTGCTGTATGCTTGCACAGTTTTAATTAACAGAAAATTCTGTGAGTATTAAGACATTGTGGCATAAAGATTAATTACATCACTATGTAATGTAGACTTAGAAACAAGCACAATAATTATGCATCTTAATACATTGCATGTACTGTGCATTCAATAGCAGCTAAAATGTATAATTTTCAAAAAGTGCATGGGCCTGCAAGCTTTGGTCTCTTCACAGTCTTCAGCGACACTGCGCTCACACAGGCTTCGGTCTGTGCAGCGGCACTGCGTTCTGCATGGGTCTATTAGACGAGTGGGCGGATCTCGTTGTACGCGTGTCACGGGAACGACAATAGGGGTGGGGCTGGAAGTGCAACTGACGTAATCATAAACGCCCACGGATCGTCTATATAATAGTTTTGGCTCGAGCCTGGCTGGCGTTCCATTCAGCGCAGCTGGTCCTTTTGGAGAGAGAGAGGACAGCGCTCGCCGATTCTAAAATGGGGAGCTGGCTGTCGGTAAGCCCATAGATAATAATGTCTTAGCCCACTGACAGTACAAGTACCCATAGATAATGTGACTCCGGAGATTAATACTATCTATGATGTACCAAACGGGGGGGGGGGGGGGTTACCAACTCGGAAAAAGATAGAGTAAAATGCTGATTTCCGTATATGAATTTTCTTTCATCTGGCCATTTAGTGGGGCAGACAACGTGCACCCGCGCCTGCACGTAAGGCTGAAGACCAGCAGCAAGAAGCGGTGGACATCCCTGTACAGGACCAACCACCAGTCAATGAACAAACCCATCCACATGGAAGAGTGCAGTACATGTTTGCGGAAGCACCAGTAGTGAGACTTCCTCGTGTAAGCCGATCACCACAAGCTCATGCCTTGGCACAACAGATTTTGGATGAGTACTTGGAGGTTGTGAATCAGAGAATAGCCATTAAAGATGCCCTGAAAGCCTTTACAGACCATCTTGGACTCCCTGAGGATGCGGAACTGACAGCGTGTTTAACAGCTTTGAAGGAGATGGCAGGAAGACGAGGGAAAATTCAGATTGAAAATGAGCTCGAGAGCTTGGCAATGCCACCCTTGCTAACCACTGGTGACACGGCATGGGAAAATCTTGCCGGAGCTGGGCATTACGCTGTGACAAACTTTCAATCAGCGCTTGTTGACAGTTTCAACTTTCGTAGACAAGAGCAAGAAAAACTTAACACAGTAAGAACCAAACTGCAAGAGCTGGACAAATCATGCTATCAAAGCCAAACCCAAGAAGCTCAAGACCTGTTTGCCACTCTCAGGTGCATTCCCGAATACATTGAAGGTTTCATGGAAGAGATCAACAAGTTCCTTGAAGATGTTGAAATGGCTAAGCCTTGTCTAGAAGACCGTCCACCAACTGGACTCATCTACGTGCTAAAGCATGATGACAACTTGCCACTGTAAAGTCATGACTTATTTCAAATAAGCGATTCACCTGTATGTCTTCTGCGTCCATCCCCATAAGGGAGTACACTTGTGTCATTTTTCTTAGAATTCAAGTTTTTTTTTTTCATCAAAGTGATGGTGACCACAATGTGAGAGTAGGTGCAAATTTTTTTTTCGAGACCAGGCTCCTCCATACATGCGCGTGGAGGTATCCAGTCTGAGAAAAAAAAAAATTGCTAAGCAATCAAAAGTCGTATAGTTGCGGCTGCATGTACATGTACAATATCATGTTTATGTGGGTTCGCAATCTTATTAAAGGTCAAGCCTGCGCGGGGCGCGTTCTTGGGGGGTTTCCAGGGGACTTACCCTCGCCGAGACTCGCCCCCATCGATCGATACCGTTGCAGCAAAATGGCCTCGGGGAATTGGAACAGCGCGTTTCGTGACGAACTAACTTGCTCCATTTGCAAGGATCTTTTCAAAGAACCGAAGGTACTTTGGCAGTTTGCTATTTGTATAACCGGCATTTATACGTATTAGGTAGGATTTTTGTAATTTCAGTATAAGGTCGGGAAATATAGCCGCTATATACACATCAAATTACTTGCAATAAATTCTACCACGAAGTCTTAAACGGCTTTTGCAAATAATTGTGTGCTTCACTCTCCTCAAGTTCACGGCAAAAGCTGACTAGCTTGGTTTTTGGGCTGTTAGAGAAGACGAGTGAGCAAAGAGAGCACGGCGAGGAATAATTTTTGCACTCTTGCAATCATTTGATGCTAGAGGTAGTTGGTCTCGTGGCCGAGGCTCTACCCCCTCCTAGTGAGCTCCCCTCGCTGTAGTTTTACCTTTGTAGCAACCCTGCACTTTGCTAGTCTCGTTCCCAGACCCTCGACGGGGCTTGTGTGGAGGGTCTGGGAACGAGACTAGCACTTAGCCTCGTTCCCAGGCACTCAAAGGGGCGCGCGCCTGGTATCCGCACTGATCGCGCATGCGCGAACATTTACGGGAAAACGTCAGTAAATGCATTCGTGAACGATCTGAAGCACATGGCAAGGAGTAGTACGGAGGTAGTATACGCTATAGTAAGCGGAAGAACTAGACAGTACCCGAGGTTCTGGGCCTTCTATGCAGTAAAAGAACCTGTAATGTTCAATTTGCTACCTCGAAAGCATCTATCCGGGTAGTACTGTGAACTGCTTCGTGTGATCAATTTTCTATCACAGTTCTTGCTTTCGAGGCCGCGATGAGGCAAATGGGATGGAAGACTCGAACTACCGCTCGCTTTCTAGGCAGCTATCCAGTGAAAAACCATCGCTACAGGCGTAAACCTCGCTAGATTCAGCCTTGCAACACCAACTATAACACGAACTATAGTATAGCGGTAGTATCCAAGTTCCCCAGAAAAACCTGGGGAGCCGCGCATGCGCAAACAGTGGATACCAGGCCACCTTTCTCACGTGGCCTGGGTACGAGGCTACCCTGCACCAACCATAATAATATGCATGTGACTGGTCTCCTGTTTTTATCTTCCAAAATCTGGGTCTAGTGATGATCAATATTCTTATATTCCTTATTTTAGACCTTGCCATGTCTGCACACATTCTGTGTGGTTTGTCTGGATGAGTATGCCCAAAAACGACCGCTAGATCGCGAACAAGGAGATTCAAGGGATAACCTACCATGCCCTTCGTGCAAAAAAAAATTCGCTTTGTCTCCTGAAGAACTGCCAATAAACTTCGTACTCAGGAATCTCGTGAACCATCTCAAATTAAGTGATGCAAATACAGGAGCCAGTTCTGCAGCTCAGGGCCCGGATTCTGACGAAGAGCCTTCTCGGAAGATGACGTGCTCACAGTGCGAGAAGGCCACAGCTATTACGATATGTAGAAAGTGTCGCGACTGGCTATGCCCTGTGTGTACAGATAACCACAAAAGAACGGTCAAAACTAAGGCACATTCTCTTGAGGAGATCAGCGAACAATCTCCGCTAGAAGATCCCATTGATATGCGTAAATCTCCGTACTGCGACATTTCTGGACACGAAGACAAGAAGATTGATATGTACTGCAAACGGTGCGACAAAGTCCTCTGTCTGAGTTGTGCAGTCACGGAACACAACGGCGACGCTCATGACATTGTTATGGCTTCTAAAATCGTGGGCGACTATAAGGAGAAGCTTAGACGGCTGACCGAAGTGACACGCGAGGTTCAACAGAAATCGCGGCAAGGAATAGCCGATATCGATCACACCCTGGCTAGCCTCGAAGAGACGGAGCAGGTAAGGGCACGAGAGGTACTCGAAGAGTACGGCCGACTAAAGGAGGAGCTGGACAGGCAGCGGGATCGCCTCCTTCGGAAAGTGAAGCAGATTTCCGAGAGGAAGAAAGCCCGTCTGAACGAACAGCGCGAAGAGTTGACAAGAGTGGAAGATACGCTTCAGAAAGGGATACAGCTCGCAGATGATATTCGTGAGAACTGTATACCGGTTGAGATCATGTATTTCCAGTCACAGATGGAGGCCAGGCTGCAGGAGCTGTGTCGAGAGTACGGAGATTATCCTTACAAACCGAAAGCGAATGATATAATCGGGTTTGTGAAGAGTGATGGGCTCGAACGCATTAAAAAATCCAACACAATCGGAAGTGTTGCTGCGGAGCCTGATCCTAGCTCTTTCACAGTAGACGGCATCGAAAATGCGCACTTTATCGAAGGGAAGCAATCGAAGCTCATGGTCACCTGCCGAGACATCATTGGCAACAAGCTGAATGAACATCGAGATGAGGTGAGCGCAACGCTTCAAAGAGTCGGTCAGGAAAATCCCATAATACCATGTGAGGTGAGAAACAACCGCAATGGGACGTACACAGTAGCCATTCAGCCTCAGACGCGCGGGCCACACCGACTGACAGTGTCTGTGAATGTCAGCGGCGAGAGTTCAGAGAGGCCACCGTATAACATCATGGTTTCGCCACCTCAGCGCAAGATCACAGAGGCAACCAATGTGATTCGGGACGACAACATGAAGAATCCTCTTGGAATTACCGTGACTCGAGATGAGTTGATTGTTGTCTCGGACATCACAGCACACTGCCTTTTCGTTTTCGACAGGGGTGGAAATTACCTGCGGCCAATTGGTAAACAGGGGAATGGGGAATTGGAATTCGAGGCTCCGCGAGGGATAGCGTGCACCCCGGCTGACAACATCATTGTAGCAGAGAAGGGCAACCATCGGCTTCAGGAGGTGACACTCGAAGGTGGGTTTGTGCGATTCTTTGGCGCAAACGAGGTCGGGAAGTGTGGAAGTGAAGTCGGGAACTTTCACTGTCCTTCGGGAGTAGCAGTCAACTCTGAAGGATTCGTATTTGCAACCGACTCGATGAATCAGCGCATCCAATGCTTCAAGTCGGATGGCACCTTCGTGGCAGTGTTTGGAAAATGGGGTTCTGGATTGAATAGCTTGAACGTGCCCTACGGGATCTCGATCTATAGCCAACCACTGGTTCTTGGAGAAGGAAACCGAGAGCTGCTCTTCGTATCGGAACGTGAAGGAAATCGAGTTCAGTGTTTTGAAATGCGGGGCGGCGCGTATAAGTCGGTGGCAATGTTTGGAAGCAAAGGGCAGGACCGAGGGCATTTGAATGAACCAGTTGGCGTCTTAGTTGATTCCAATACCGGCTATTTGCTGGTCACAGAGCTGAAGAGTCATCAGGTATCGGTTTTCACAAGGAGCGGTGAGTTTGTTTACTCTTTTGGCGATAGGCAAGCGCATGCACAGTTTCGTACGCCGATGAGTGTTGCTACCCTTGGAGACTCGCACATTATTGTCACCGACTGTAAGAGTGGGTGTTTGAAGATATTTCGTAGCCTTGACATTTAGATTATTGCAATTACCTGTTATAGTGTTAACATTATTGCAATTACCTGTTATAGTGTTAACATTATTGTCACCGACTGTAAAGTTGGTGTTTGAAGATTTTTTGTAGCCTTGACATTAATTTTACTGTTTTTATAGTGTTAACTTAGCTACTGTTTGTATTGCTGAAAGTTTTTGATTGAATGTCATTGTTCTTGCCTGACACCAGAATGTTCTAAAGCTATGTACCAGTATAATATTATTGTTTGTATGTGGAGTGTTGGGCTGGTGTCATCTGTAATAATATTTATAATTAGTCACATCCTGTATGATTAGTTGTTGTTTCCTGCATAATTAGCCACATCCTGTATTGTTTCCTGTACATGCCTTTCGCTTCTGTAGTGTATTAAATTACTTGTGTGTACTTGGTTTCTCAGAGCCCCCCGCTGCCTGTGAGGCCCTTTTGTGTTCTATAGACTTCCTTGCTCTTTTTTTTGTCCTGTTCCCTTTTTTAATCTTGTGTTTTGTACTTGTCGTTCGGTTGGTATTTTCCAGAAAGTATTAATTTCTTCATTCAGCGAGTCCGCTCTAGTATCGTTCCTCAGAGTAGATACATACGTATTTTACATCATCCCTACATAAGAGTCGTCTCCCTGATACTGATAATATAGGTTATCAAAACTTGTAGTGATAGGAAGAAAGTTTGGACCATATTATATAGCCAAAAGATGCCGGGACAATTCAAGGAAAAGCCAGCTCTCCACCCACGAGTTTATTCGTAAAAACAATGGACATTGTTGCCTATCTACAGGCAGGGTTACGTTAATCACTACGTTCTATATTATAACGATGTCATTCAAGGTACATTTATTGCATGTGCACACTGTACATGAATTGCCATCAATTCAGATGGTAAATTAAATAATATAATAAATTTTACATGTACTACAACAAGAATAGTAATTCCGTCGCTGGCATATACAGTGATAATGTACAGTGTGTGAGTAGCTTAGAGCTTTACCACACACTTCAGACATTCGGAACTTGAGCAAAGAAAGAGATAGCATGCCAGGAACAGTGCATGCTCGGCGAGGAGAGTAAGAGAAGAAGAAATAAACATCAGCTGTACAAAATAATAAGTGGCGGACGTGTCACGTGATGGGATCACATGACATCACATGATACTGCAAGAGGTGTGTTTATTCATCGGCTTGTAGCGCCCAAGGAATTCCAGCTGCCGATGATTGATGGCACCTCTTCTCTTCCTGGAATGGAATAGGACTAAGGGTCAAGTTCGGTTCCATTCTTGAGATATTTATCTACGTAGTGTTCCATTAGTAAGAACCCATGGAATCACAGGTTTCATTTGGGGGGGGGGGAGCAGGCGGTATTTGTGACCCCCCCCCCCCCCCCCCCCCCCCCCCATTCCTAGTGGCCCCTTACTAAAGGTGGGGGTAGAAGCTTTGCCAATGTAAAATTTGAGGTGTGGTGGTATTATTATCAAATACAGGACTTTTAGAGGTGAGCCCAGGAACTTTCCAAATTACTTAATTCTTTGCATACAAAGAGCAGGAATTATGCATACATCCATGTTAGGTTATATGCCTATAATCGCAGTGTGCTATAAATAAAAGCCAGCCCAAATATGCCCTACAAACACCAGAATTATTCTTGTTCTTGAAAAGATTTGGGGGCTAGGTTTTGGTCAGTGGTGCAACAAACAACACCAGAGAGACCTCAAACTCACTGCCTGATGTAGTCCACAGCATCGTGGTACTTCATACCGTACTCAATCAGGGCTATGGCGACCAGCACCGGCGCTCTACAACGAATACAGGAGATTGGCAATAAGATGGCTGCTACAGTAATGACTAAAGCAATACCATGGTATGCTAACAGTAGTGTAATTAGGATTAGGCAAGCTAACAGTATTGAGAGGATGTCTTAAAATCTGAGATTAGCTAATTATCTTTGCAAACTTTGCCCCGGCCTTCAATCCACTGTACTAATAATGGGTGGGTGAACTATTAAAAGCAGTGGCCGACTCATCCTTGAAGGTTTCCACGATGAGCTCTAGCCACCGTTTAATGACTTCCATGGGAGGGGCCGCCCCGTCGTCAAACGGGTAGTCCTGGGTGAACAGAGAGACACAAGCTGAACTCTAGACTCTCATAGAGAGGGTTGCAAGTTGGTTGTCCAGTTTATGTCCACAGGAGAGGGCAAATAGGGCAGTGCTCTTAAGTACTTAATTAGGTTAGGCTGTCAATCAAAGGCTAACAGTTTACACAGTCAACTTCCATTTTCCTATTTGCACTGGACAACTGTCAACCACCTGCAAACCTCTACTGTGATGAGTACAGGAGTGCATGCAATATTGTAGCATGGCAGCCATACAAATCAAAGGCACTGCCTACAGTTTATGTAGTGTATAAGTGTTCTAACTCCTAGGGGTGTTCTAACTTCCATTTAGTGGTAGTTAGAACATGCCAATTACCATCTACCATCTATGATGTACCGAACGGGGGGGGTTACCAACTCGGAAAAAGATAGAGTAAAATGCTGATTTCCGTATATGAATTTTCTTTCATCTGGCCATTTAGTGGGGCAGACAACGTGCACCCGCATCTGCACGTAAGGCTGAAGACCAGCAGCAAGAAGCGGTGGACATCCCTGTACAGGACCAACCACCAGTCAATGAACAAACCCATCCACATGGAAGAGTGCAGTACATGTTTGCAAAAGCACCATTAGTGAGACTTCCTCGTGTAAGCCGATCACCACAAGCTCATGCCTTGGCACAACAGATTTTGGATGAGTACTTGGAGGTTGTGAATCAGAGAATAGCTATTAAAGATGCTCTGAAAGCCTTCACAGACCATCTTGGACTCCCTGAGGATGCAGAACTGACAGCGTGTTTAACAGCTTTGAAGGAGATGGCAGGAAGACGAGGGAAAATTCAGATTGAAAATGAGAGCTTGGCAATGCCACTCTTGCTAACCACTGGTGACACGGCATGGGAAAATCTTGCCGGAGCTGGGCATTACGCTGTGACAAACTTTCAATCAGCGCTTGTTGACAGTTTCAACTTTCGTAGAAAAGAGCAAGAAAAACTTAACACAGTAAGAACCAAACTGCAAGAGCTGGACAAATCATGCTATCAAAGCCAAACCCAAGAAGCTCAAGACCTGTTTGCCACTCTCAGGTGCATTCCCGAATACATTGAAGGTTTCATGGAAGAGATCAACAAGTTCCTTGAAGATGTTGAAATGGCTAAGCCTTGTCTAGAAGACCGTCCATCAACTGGACTCATCTACGTGCTAAAGCATGATGACAACTTGCCACTGTAAAGTCATGACTGCATAAGCGATTCACCTGTATGTCTTCTGCGTCCATCCCCATAAGGGAGTACACTTGTGTCATTTTTCTTAGAATTCAAGTTTTTTTTTCATCAAAGTGATGGTGACCACAATGCGAGAGTAGGTGCAATTTTTTTTTCTCGAGACCAGGCTCCTCCATACATGCGCGTGGAGGTATCCAGTCTGAGAAGAAAAAAAATTTGCTAAGCAATCAAAAGTCGTATAGTTGCGGCTGCATGTACATGTACAATGTCATGTTTATGTGGCAGCTACATGTAGGGTTCGCAATCTCATTAAAGGTCAAGCCTGCGCGGGGCGCGTTCTTGGGGGGGTTTCCAGGGGACTTACCCTCGCCGAGACTCGCCCCCATCGATACCGCTGCAGCAAAATGGCCTCGGGGAACAGCGCGTTTCGTGACGAACTAACTTGCTTCATTTGCAAGGATCTTTTCAAAGAACCGAAGGTACTTTGGCAGTTTGCTATTTTGTATAACCGGCATTTATACGTAGTAGGATTTTTGTAATTTCAGTATAAGGTCATGCCGCTATATACATCAAATTACTTGCAATAAATTCTATCACGAAGTCTTAAACGGCTTTTGGAAATAATTGTGTGCTTTCACTCTCCTCCGTTTAACGCGAGGGGAAGGGTCCCCCAGACTACCCTGCACTTAGCCTCGTTCCCAGGCGGCTCAAAGGGGCGCGCGCCTGTATCCGCACTGTTCGCGCATGCGCGAACATTTACGGGAAAACGTCAGTAAACGCATTCGTGAACGATCTGAAGCACATGGCAAGGAGTAGTACGGAGGTAGTATACGCTATAGTAAGCGGAAGAATTATATAGTACCCGAGGTTCTGGGCCTTCTATGCAGTAAAAGAACCTGTAATGTTTAATTTGCTAGGTTATCTTACCTCGAACGCATCTATCCAGGTAGTACTGTGAACTGCTTCGTGTGATCAATTTTCTATCACGGTTCTTGCTTTCGAGGCCGCGCTGAGGCAAATGGGATGGAAGACTCGAACTACCGCTCGCTTCTAGGCAGTTATCCAGTGAAAAACCATCGCTACAGGCGTAAACCTCGCTAGATTCAGCCTTGCAACACCAACTATAACACGAACTATAGTATAGCGGTAGTATCCAAGTTCCCCAGAAAAACCTGGGGAGCCGCACATGCGCAAACAGTGGATACCAGGCCACCTTTCTCACGTGGCCTAGGTACGAGGCTACCCTGCACCAACCACAATAATATGCATGTGACTGGTCTCCTGTTTTTATCTTCCAAAATCTGGGTCTAGTGATGATCAATATTCTTATATTCCTTATTTTAGACCTTGCCATGTTTTCACACATTCTGTGTGGTTTGTCTGGATGAGTATGCCCAAAAACGACCGCTAGATCGCGAACAAGGAGATTCAAGGGATAACCTACCATGTCCTTCGTGCAAAAAATTTTTTGCTTTGTCTCCTAAAGACTTGCAAACGAACTTCGTACTCAGGAACCTCGTGAACCATCTAAAATTAAGTGATGCAAATACAGGAGCCAGTTCTGCAGCTCAGGGCTCGGATTCTGACGAAGAGCCTGCTCGGAAGATAACGTGCTCACAGTGCGAGTCAGCCACAGCTATCATGATATGTAGAGAGTGTCGCGACTGGCTATGCCCTGCGTGTACAGATAACCACAGAAGAACAAGCAAAACTAAGGCACATTCTCTTGAGGAAATCGGCAGACACGCTCCGCTAGAACATTTCATCGATATGCGCAAAAGTCCGTACTGTGACATTTCTGGACACGAAGACAAGAAGATTGATATGTACTGCAAACGGTGCGACAAAGTCCTCTGTCTGAGTTGTGCAGTCACGGAACACAACGGCGACGCTCATGACATTGTTATGGCTTCTAAAATCGTGGGCGAGTATAAGGAGAAGCTTAGACGGCTGACCGAAGTGACACGCGAGGTTCAACAGAAATCGCGGCAAGGAATAGCAGTTATCGATCAGACCCTGGCTAGCCTCGAAGAGACGGAGCAGGTAAGGGCACGAGAGGTACTCGAAGAGTACGGCCGACTAAAGGAGGAGCTGGACAGGCAGCGGGATCGCCTCCTTCGAAAAGTGAAGCAGATTTCCGAGAGGAAGAAAGCCCGTCTGAACGAACAGCGCGAAGAGTTGACAAGAGTGGAAGATACGCTTCAGAAAGGGATACAGCTCGCAGACGATATTCGTGAGAACTGTATACCGGTTGAGATCATGTATTTCCAGTCACAAATGGAGGCCAGGCTGCAGGAGCTGCGTCGAGAGTACGGAGATTATCCTTACAAACCGAAAGCGAATGATATAATCGGGTTTGTGAAGAGTAATGGGCTCGAACGCATTAAAGAATCCAACACGATTGGAAGTGTTTCTGCGGAGCCTGATCCTAGCTCTTTCACAGTAGACGGCATCGAAAATGCACACTTTATCGAAGGGAAGCAATCGAAGCTCATGGTCACCTGCCGAGACATCATTGGCAACAAGCTGAATGAACATCAAGATGAGGTGAGCGCAACGCTTCAAAGAGTCGGTCAGGAAAATCCCATAATACCATGTGAGGTGAAAAACAACTGCAATGGGACGTACACGGTAGCCATTCAGCCTCAGACGCGTGGGCCACACCGACTGACAGTGTCTGTGAATGTCAGCGGCGAGAGTTCAGAGAGGCCACCGTATAACATCATGGTTTCGCCACCTCAGCGCAAGATCACAGAGGCAACCAAAGTGATTCGGGACGACAACATGCAGAATCCTCTTGGAATTACCGTGACTCGAAATGAGTTGATCGTTGTCTCGGACATCACAGCACACTGCCTTTTCGTTTTCGACAAGGTTGGAAATTGCCTGCGGCCAATTGGTAAACAGGGGAATAGGGAATTGGAATTCGAGGCTCCGCGAGGGATAGCGTGCACCCCGGCTGACAACATCATTGTAGCAGAGAAGGGCAACCATCGGCTACAGGAGGTGACACTCGATGGTGGGTTTGTGCGATTCTTTGGCGCAAACGAGGTCGGGAAGTGTGGAAGTGAAGTCGGGAACTTTCACTGTCCTTTGGGAGTAGCAGTCAACTCCGAAGGATTCGTATTTGCAACCGACTCGATGAATCAGCGCATCCAATGCTTCAAGTCGGATGGCACCTTCGTGGCAGTGTTTGGAAAATGGGGTTCTGGATTGAATAGCTTGAACGTGCCCTACGGGATCTCGATCTATAGCCAACCACGGGTTCTTGGAGAAGGAAACAGAGAGTTACTGTTCGTATCGGAGCGCGAAGGAAATCGAGTTCAGTGTTTTGAAATGCAGGACGGCGCGTATAAGTCGGTGGCAATGTTTGGAAGCAAAGGGCAGGACCGAGGGCATTTGAATGAACCAGTTGGCGTCTTAGTTGATTCCAATACCGGCTATTTGCTGGTCACAGAGCTTAAGAGTCATCAGGTATCGGTTTTCACAAGGAGCGGTGAGTTTGTTTACTCTTTTGGCGATAGGCAAGCGCATGCACAGTTTCGTACGCCGATGAGTGTTGCTACCCTTGGAGACTCGCACATTATTGTCACCGACTGTAAGAGTGGGTGTTTGAAGATATTTCGTAGCCTTGACATTTAGATTATTGCAATTACCTGTTATAGTGTTAACATTATTGTCACCGACTGTAAAGTTGGTGTTTGAAGATATTTTGTAGCCTTGACATTAATTTTACTGTTTTTATAGTGTTAACTTAGCTACTGTTTGTTTTGCTGAAAGTTTTTGATTGAATGTCATTGTTCTTGCCTGACACCAGAATGTTCTAAAGCTATGTACCAGTATAATATTATTGTTTGTATGTGGAGTGTCTGGGCTGGTGTCATCTGTAATAATATTTATAATTAGTCACATCCTGTATGATTAGTTGTTGTTTCCTGCATAATTAGCCACATCCTGTATTGTTTCCTGTACATGCCTTTCGCTTCTGTAGTGTACTTGTATGTACTTGGTTTTCTCAGAGCCCCCCGCTGCCTGTGAGGCCCTTTTGTGTTCTATAGACTTCCTTGTTCTTTTTTTGTCCTGTTCCCTTTTTTAACCTTGTGTTTTGTACTTGTCGTTCGGTTGGTATTTTCCAGAAAGTATTTTTTCATTCTGCGAGTCCGCTCTAGTATCGTTCCTCAGAGTAGATACATACGTATCTTACATCATCCCTACATAGAGTCGTTACTCCCTGATACGGACATGGACATTGTTGTAGATCTACAGGCAGGGTTACGTTAATCGCTACGTTCTATATTAAAACGATGTCATTCAAGGTACATTTATTGCATGTGCACACTGTACATGAATTGCCATCAATTCAGATGGTAAATTAAATAATATAATAAATTTTACATGTACTACAACAGGAATAGTAATTCCGTAGCTGGCATATACAGTGATAATGTACAGTGTGTGAGTAGCTTAGAGCTTTACCACACACTTCAGACATTCGGAACTTGAGCAAAGAAAGAGATAGCATGCCAGGAACAGTGCATGCTCGGCGAGGAGAGTAAGAGAAGAAGAAATAAACATCAGCTGTACAAAATAATAAGTGGCGGACGTGTCATGCGATGGGATCACATGACATCACATGATACTGCAGGAGGTGTGTTTATTCATCGGCTTGTAGCGCCCAAGGAATTCCAGCTGCCGATGATTGATGGCACCTCTTCTCTTCCTGGAATGGAATAGGACTAAGAGTTAAATTCGGTTCCATTCTTGAGAGTATTATTTATGTAGTGTCAATTTTTTTCGTAAGAATGCATGGAATCACAGGCTTCAATTGGGGAGAGGGCATGGGAAGGGGGTATTTGTGCCCCCGCCATTCCTAGTGTGGCCCCTTAGAAATCTTATAAAAGGTGGGGGTGGAGGAAGCTTTAGCCGTTGTAAAATTCAAGGGGTGGTGGTATTAATTAAACACAGGACTTATAGAGATGATCCCTTGCTACAGGACTTTAGGGTTAGGATTAGGGCATGCAAAGTGCACGAATCATGCATACATCCATGTTAGTATAAGTGCAGTGTGCTATACATAAAAGCCAGCTCACATAATATTATGCTCTACAAACACCAGAATTATCAGTTGTTCTTGAAAAGATTTGGGGGTTAGGTTTTGGTCAGTGGTGCAACAAACAACACCAGATAGGACTCAAACTCACTGCCTGATGTAGTCCACAGCATCGTGGTACTTCATACCGTACTCAATCAGGGCTATGGCGACCAGCACCGGCGCTCTACAACGAATACAGGAGATTGGCAATAAGATGGCTGCTACAGTAATGACTGAAGCAATACCATGGTATGCTAACAGTAGTGTAATTACGATTAGGTAAGCTATAGTATGAGAGGATGTCTTAAAAATGGGATGGAGTGTCTGAGATTAGCTATCTTTGCAAACTTTGCCCCTTCAATCCACTGTACTAATAATGGGTGGGTGAGCTATTAAAAGCAGTGGTCAGTTCTTGAATCAACCAATTATGCTAGCTGCTGCAAGTCTCCCCTTCTGCATTCCAAAGAGCATACAGATTGCAGCATAGCACACATGAGGGTACACACACACACGCGCACACACACACACACACGCACACACACACACGCACACACACACACGTACACATGCATGCACACACACACACACACACACACACACACACACACACACACACACCTCCCCAGTCCCGCCACACAGTGGACAGCGATGCAGCCGTCTCCCGACTCATCCTTGAAGGTTTCCACGATGAGCTCTAGCCACCGTTTAATGACCTCCATGGGAGGGGCCGCCCCGTCATCAAACGGGTAGTCCTGGGTGAACAGAGAGACACAAGCTGAACTTTAGACTCTCATACAAAGGGTTGCAAGTTGGTTGTCCAGTCTATGTCCACAGGAGAGGGCAAATAGGCAGTGGCTCTTAAGTACTTAATTAGGTTAGGCTGTCAGAATCAAAGGCTAACAGTTTACACAGTCAGCTTCATTTGCCCATGGCACTGGACAACTGTCAACCAACCTGCAAACCTCTACTGTGATGAGTACAGGAGTGCATGCAATATTGTAGCATGGCAGCCATACAAATCAAAGGCACTGCCTACAGTTTATGTAGTGTATAAGTGTTCTAACTCCTACATGTAGGAGTGTACTAACTTCTTATTAGTGGTAGTTAGAACATGCCAATTAGGGCAGTTAGAAAAGAACAGCTGTAATTGTGCCTTTGAAGTGTATGCTACAAACCAGCTAAACCACTTCCTGGAAGCATTTTACCAGTAATACACTCTGACAGTCCCCCTGGGGCTTTGCCCTGGGGGGAGGGGGGGGGAGGGGGGTTACCTGGAACTTTCTCATGTATTACTGGTAAAGTGTCCAGGGGGTTTAACTATGACACAAATCTGGTGTAGACACATTTAGTTGATGCTCTTGGAGAGAGGAAGAGTGGGGTGGACATCTCTTGCCACTGTTTATGGCATTCAGTTATGACAGGGCTATATTGTGAGCGGATATAAGAAAAGGGCCCACTTCGCGCATTAAAAAATGCGTGTACTTAAATGACGCGTATCTCAGCAATGGTAAGCGCGATCTAAATGAAACGTGGGTAGTTTTTACAAGAGGCGTTGCTGCAGCAACTACCCGGAAATGAAGCCATTCTGACGTACCATCACGAAGATATGGGGCGGGGTTTGCCGCATTCACGATCGCGCGATAAAATCCCGAAAATGGCACCGTTACCGAGGTGCGTATCTCAGTCATAAAAAGAGCTGCAGACTTCTAGCGTGGGATATTATTAGTTGAAGGTTAGTACTAGTACTGTTGAAAGAATCATTCCGTTCTGACCACTGGTTGGTGAGATATGATAGTTTGAAAACTACCAAAAATTGTAAAAATGCGCAAAAATGCGCGAAGTGGGCCCTTTTCTCAAATCCGCTCACATATATATACACATGACTCAGGGGAACCAATTAAGACTAGTGACTAAAAAAGGAAGCCAGACATAAATGGGATAGCTAAAAGACAGCCTGTAATAGTGTGGGTACAAGTCTAACTCCTACAAGACAGAAACTAGGGAGGCATACGTAGTTACTGCCACAACTGAGATTTCCTCTCTGAAAAGACAATAACCTCCCCCCCTCTTGATAAACACTTATCTACATGTTAGAGACACTTAGACAGGCAGTGGAGGAAAGAACGGTATTTCGATAGTACTTTGACTAAACGCTGAATTAGAGTTTTATTCCTTTACATGATCACAAAGAGCATGTCAAAGATTTGTTGTAATCAGTGGGTGTGGCCAAAGGGAGGTACCTAAAACTGCCACTCACCACGACGTTGATGCCTTCCTTGCTGAAGGGCTCCGTGTCGTAAGTGGGATCGCAGCAGCGAACCACCACCGTGACGCTGTGCTTCTTCAGCTCCTACGGGAGAGGGAAGGAGAGAGGGGAGGGGCGGGAGGGGAGAGGGATTAATGGAGGGTGGGAGGGGATAGGAAGAGGGAAGAATGGAAGGCAGGTAGGGATAGGGGGAGAGGGATTAATGGAGAGTGGGAGGGGATAGGAAGAGGGAAGAATGGAAGGCAGGTAGGGAAAGGGATGAATGGAGGGTGGGAGGGGATAGAGAGAAATGGAAGGCAGGGAGGGGATAGGGAGAGGAATGAATGGAGGGTGGGAGGGGAGAGGGAGGAGAATACAGGCATCTAGCATTAGTAATAAATCTCCAAAACTCTGTGTCTGTGAACTTCCATTATGGGTAGGACTCATAACATGTGTAGTTGTGTTGACAGCTGCTGCATTTACATGTACACAGCGTGTTTGAGTCCCGCCCTTAACAGTACTTCAGAGACACAGCGCAGTGCACAATCACATACACTATACAAGGCAATAATATTCACATTCTACACGCGACTGCCACCTATCGAAAGCAGCTCTGGAGCAAGCAGCTACGTACATGTACCCTTTCACAGCCGAGAGTCGTCAACTGCTGTTTTTTCTGTTAAACACTAGCAACAAATACAGTTCATTCTACTCATACGCTAATAAAACGTGTGAGGTATATTAATTTGCGTGGGAAGACCCCCGCATGATGAAATATCTGTGTGTAATGAAATAGGTATCAGTTCTGCAACATTTTAGTTCTGTTGACCCAAACCAAACAAGGTTCCAAGAAACTTTCAGTATGCAGCTCTATCAGCAAATGAATTTTGTTGTCCCTGTTGAAGGTATGCACACAGTAATCATTGACTGGGTGGTGTGATATTGCACAACCACTCCCAAAAACTCAGTACCATTTGCACAACCACATTCCAAATGTACTGTGTACAGAATTATTACCATGTTGCATAACCACTTGCCAAAATTACAGTGTACAGACTTAATACCATGTTGCACAACCACTATTATAGCCTCCAGAGCTACATGGTTGTGCAATTTGGTTGGTGTGGTGTCTATTCTTGGTTCCTAATATGAATTCTAGCTGGTTAACCACTGATTTGTGAAGACAGGAGATGGATGTGCGTAATTATGGCCAACAAATTTCGTCATAGAGGCAACTGATATAAGAGGTTACTAACACATACATAAGCTCCTAATCCCAACACACACACACAAACACACACACACACGACTACTGACACAAGAGGCTACTAACACACACACAAGCTCCCAATCCCAACACACACACACACATACACACACCACACACACCGTCAGCTTGACAAACCACGACACTCACTCGCTCACCTTGACAAACTGAGGCATGGTGGCCTGGGAGGGCTTGTTGATGATGAGAAACCTGAGGTTCTTGTGCTCGATCAGCGACGGAGCACCGGGCTGGGCTCTGCGACTGTTTGCAGTCATCTTGCCACCGGAAAAACAAACAAAAGTACAAAAATCCGAGAGAAAAAAAAGAATTGAGTCCAGAAAGAAGGATGAAAATATTTACATCAGATTCCCCCTGCTTTTTTTTTACAGAACTGAGGGGTTAGAATTAATAAATATATGAAAATCTTTGGCGCTAAGCTGCCTTTCTTTTCTATGTACAGTTCAGATAATAAGGGAAGTGGGGGGCACTAAATAGAGAGCAGCACTTACCCCATACTATGATAATAGGACTAAAAATCTAAATTCACTTCTAAATGAAAAAGAGAATAAAAGAGTGTGTAGTAGTTCTATCACGCTCTCTCTCTCTCTGCGATTTTCTCCTAGCGAGCTCTTGCCAACAGGCGACGTGGTGGGTGGGGACGTTGGTTCAATCGTGCTGTGCCTGGCACCAATCTCCGCAGCTTCCCTTCAGAAACTCCATAAACGTCTGGCCAAAACCGCAGAATACCTGCGAGGGGTGAGAGAGGGAACTACTTGAAGCTATACAGGGCTTGGGGACCCAACGTGATTTCCACGCAATTACGTTTACTTTTGAAACCCTGCTCATTGGATGAGGTGAGATGAAATAGAGGAGGATAGTAGTGGCTTCCTCGTCGTCGGACCCCACACTCATTCTAAAAGATGCCTTGGGAAAGCCAGTCAACCAAAAATCCTGAATAAATTCCTGCTGCTATATATGTCCAGCTGTGATTAAGAACTTGGTCATACCCCACTCCAAATACTGGGACAATAAACACAAACCGATTCAGGTATGTAAATTCACCCCTGACTTTGAGGTTGGAACGGGTACTACTTCTATAGAGTCGGAAATTTCTCAAGGACAGCCACATAAAAAAATTATCTCAATCTTAGGCAAAATAAGAGCAGCTAGAAAAACAAGTCTGACATTTCATGTCTAAAAAAACAGCCGGACGCCTTTCCCGTACAATACACACAACTCAGCTTAGGCCAAGTTATTAAACTACAGCTGTAGAGCCAGAGATACAATAGTCCTAGAGCGGTACAGCGAAAGTGCTGACTCAGCAGTTTCGTCATGCGCCTCCAGTTAGTAGCTATATGCCAAGAAACCAGGATCTTTACAGCTACATACCACGTTTTCGCCATCTAGGCAACACGAAACTACCTTCATTTGCTGTAGCTTGGCCTGCAAACCTCCAAAAGCTGCTGTACACTGCAGTTGCATAGTAACGTATGACGTAATATATTGCGCACATGATAAGTGCGGACGCACAGACAAACAAACAAATGCGGAAAACGTAAAGCAATCTTAGTACCAGCCGCTCCGCGCGCTCCGGCTGGTAAAAACAAACTACATGTACATATAACTTGCGTATTTCAATTTGTGAGTCCAAAAAAGGGCACAAGCACAAAAAATGGGTCGGAACTTTCGAGCTAACCTCACCTTATACGGACATGTATACTTACTGGCTACAAGTCAGGGTATTGTACAGCTAAATACTCGACACAAGCGGTGCTATTGTTGGCATAACAGTGCTGTAGAACAACCGAATGGAGAGGTGAGTTGTCTGGCTGGCCAAGGCAATCAAAGCTGTGAATTATTGGATGCAGTAAGTGGAAATTATTGAACCAGAATGAATGTAGGGGGTATTCTACCTTCAGACGTACACCCCAGAGGCAAATTCCTGATGCATGTACCTCCATTGAGCGGGGTATGTAGGACCACTTTCATAGAATTATACAAGTAGTACTAGAAGTCAAAACCTTGAAACCTCCATTGAGTAGTACCACTTTCAGAGCCTATACTCTCGAGCAATTTTATCAAAAACCCAGTTGCCTTTTATAATACAATTGCTTTTGATGCCAATGGGACTGAATGGTGGGGAAAATGGGGTTTATGCAGATGAGACAAAATGAGCTACTTGGGAAAGATATGGAACAAACCACCTTGAGGGGAACCTTCAAAATTTCAAGAGCACCTTCCCCTTTAAAAAATCCTACTTCCTTGGAATGTATGCTTAATCTCTGCTTTTCTGACTAGAGAGAGAAGTTGATGCTCTTCTTGAGGTTGAAATATTAAGGAATCTCTGAACTTTATTATTGGAACTTTCAAAATTTCAAGAGCACCTTCCCCTTTAAAAAATCCTACTTCCTTGGAATGTATGCTTAATCTCTGCTTTTCTGACTAGAGAGAGAAGTTGATTCTCTTCTTGAGGTTGAAATATTAAGGAATCTCTGAACTTTATTATTAAAAGTAGACAGAAGCTGCTACTAAAGCAAACGGTTTAGCGACTCAGATATCAGAACGCAGCACACAGCGTAGCAGAGCACACACAGAGAGCTGACTCTGATGTGAGAGAGAGAGAGAGAGAGAGAGAGAGAGAGAGAGAGAGAGAGAGAGAGAGAGAGAGAGAGAGAGAGAGAGAGAGAGAGAGAGAGAGAGAGAGAGAGAGAGAGAGAGAGAGAGAGAGAGAGAGGTCCCCTAGGTACTCGGAGTGTGAGAGAGAGAGAGAGAGAGGTCCCCTAGGTACTCGGAGTGTGTGCTTCATACTACTAAAAGTAGACAAACTACAGTGAAAGGCCTAATGACTCTGATGAGACAGCTACACTGACCATTGAGTGCCAGCAATGTTGACTCTGATGGGGCGGTCATACACGTATGTACTACTCATTGAGTGTCAGCATGATGTAATGTAGAACCCACTTACAATGTACAGTCACACAGGAGCAAGTCACACACACTGTTGACGTTCCCCAGGGAACAAGCACTCTAGATATAACACCTGAAACTGCAGCCTTAGGTTGAGTAGACATTGAGTGTGACCACCTTGCAGTGTGTGTGTTACCTCACTTACATGAGCCAGCACAGCAAATCAAGAGCTACACTACTACAAGCACTGTAAGTTGGTCGCACTCACTGGCCACTCAACCTAGGCTGCAGTTCGATGTCTGCCCTAAAGAAGACTGTAGCCCAGCAGTCGAAACTTCGGCATTTGATGAGAGTTTTGCGAAGCCAATTCGCGGTTGGTAGAAAGTAAATCCCGATCAATACGAGACTACAGTTTTTACTGGGAGAATCCTGTGATCAAGACCTCTACAATTTCTAATACTGACCACTGCCGTGAAGTAACCCCCTGAAATATGTATAAACCCACCTCGTTTCCATAGTTACTTTTCACCTATAATCAATCTGCTTATAAGTCAATACTGGTCTTTAAGTAACTAATTAAGTCTAGGTGGGCTCATTTTACAGTCTGTGGTTCCCACAAGTCCCTTTCAAGGGTCTATTGGCCCTAAGGAGATAGCTAACCTCAGGAATGTCCTCACTAAACAGACACACACACACACACTCTTATTCACGCCAGGATCAGCAGTCACCCAAGTATGCAATTTTCTGACACTACATCCCTTCTCCTTTACCAATAAGGCCTTCTAATGTCTCCCCCACTCCAGTATTCATTGCATGGGACAGGAAATAGCCTCCACAGGTGTGAGGCAGATAAGGGCCCCCACCTACTGATAAATCCCTTCTCTCCAGTTTCCTAGCCAGAGGGCTAATGGAAGACCACTGAACTACACACACACATCCTGTAGCCTGACAAAAATCTACTGCCCCTTTTTTCATACACATCCTGTGACAGTCATTGCAAGGGTCCACTTTTTCCTATGAAGACAGGAACCCATTGTACTTGAGTCAAAAAAAACAAACAATGTATCATACGATATGCCTAGTCTCTCCAGTTTTTCTTCATATACCCAAGCGTTCGCCGCCTTCGGCGGCTCGATGCGCCCTTGGTATACCTCAAAACAGTTTGCAGGTGCTGTTTGCATACATACTATCAAGCTGAGATATTTCTCACATAATCTACAAAAGCAATCTACACCCTACTCCATGTAACTCGCTCAGAACCAGGCGAAATACATAATCACCATACAAGTACGCTGCCAGTAGCCCATAGTTCGGGGCGCGTGGCTTCACAGTAGTTAGCTACATCGCCACTCCCGTACCGCCCCCTAAAGTCATATGCTGCCGCAAAAAAATACGGATCACAGAAGCGATTAAACACAGCCGCAGCTGCCATAAAATAAATCGATAACCCAATCGAATCCACACAGCAGCTAGCTACAGTCACAGGTAACAATTAAATCACCCCCCGAATGTTCAAAATTGCGTCAATCAATCTACATAGAGGCTAGAGGTTTTACGCTACAGACGGTAACTCACACTTCTGATTCTTGTCATGGATGAACGGCGTCTTGAGTTAGGAGCCAGCAAACACAGCTGAAGTGAAAGAGAAGGAAGCGTGGCCACTGTGTACGCATACGGGGGAAGCACGAATACCGAATGAGCTCAGACTTTTTTTGCGAGTTGTCAGACTGGTTTATTTGTCGCCATGCACGCGGTATTCTCGTGTACAGACCACGCCTCTCCGAAGCTAGGGGTCGAGCCAGCCACGTAATTTTTTTGTTATATTGACGCTTTTTTTACGGGTAATATTGTAAATATTTTGATTCTGTCCGATTAATATACACAAATATATTTCGGGCTATTGCACAACTAGTCTCGTGCCCAGCCGGAAATTTCGACTGAAATTTCCGGCTGGGAACGAGACTATTGCACAACTGACCTGGGAACGGGACACGAGACAGGAATGGCCGAGTCTCTGGACTCCCTCTTGGAAAAAGCCTTGGCCGAATCGGGCGCGCGGTCGGGGCAGGATGCATTAGTGGTCGCTCTTCACGCCAGCCTCTTGTCCGAAGGCTTCGTGTGCGCGGCCCTCGGAGATGAGGTATGGTGGGCAATAATTGGGAGACATGCCAACTCAGCAATTATAGCATAAAACAGTTGGCTTTGGTTCTTGCAGCCAATTTAGTAATCAACACATCACTCTATTAATTAATTCCCCGCGAAATGGTAACCCTCCTCCCCTATGGGGGGCACTAGCCTGTATCTTGATACTGAGATGTATAACGCAGCTAGCGCTACGTACTGTAGACTCGGGTTATCAGGCGTACTTGTTATGTAAGCGCATATAATTATACACTATCAGGCGCTTGCTTGCTTCTTGGCCCAAAGCCGTAGCTCTAAACCCTAACTGTTGATAAGTGGTATTATTTATGCAACACAAGCCTTTGGAGGTTATCTGATGTACTCTATTCACTAGCCTGTATCTCGATACTGACGCAACACAGCTAGCTCGAATCCCTTCTGCCGGACCAATAGCCACTTTTATTATTTAATATTAAAATTGGAGTACCGTATTCGCTCTTATTAATACGCCACTAAAAATTAATTATTTATCGCTAGTGGCGCTCTTTTAGAGAGAAAAATACACGAACTTCATGAAATGGCGCCCTCTTAGTGCTCAAATTGTAGACTGATCACTCTATTCTTTTCATTCTACCGGTCCTTAAACTTCTACGTTATGTGGCATTTACAACGCGCCACCTAAATAATAATCTATTGGCGCTATATTAGAGAGGGAAAAAAAATTATTACGACGATTAGCTCATTAATTAGAGTGGTGCGTTAATAAGAGCGGATACGGTACATGCACGCTATTATGTCAATCAGGTTTCCAGGCCTAATTACTTAACGCCCTGTTCCCTTAGAGCTTTGGCAAGGACTCTACCCCTGGCCCCGCCCTCTCCTCCCCCTCCTCCCCACGGCTGCCCCCGGACTGGAACTCTGCGCACGATGTCTACACTCTACAGTACAGACACGAGAGATTTCGGCAGGTGTTTCTGGTGAAAGTTATACCCTTGGGAGAACAGCTTCTGATCAATGCTGTGGTATGTCTCAGTGGTATTATTCATGCAACATAAGCCCTTGGAGGTTAATTATCTGATGTACCCAGCTTATATAGTATCAGAGGTTAATAGCCTGAGGATATTTCAGCAGACCATGCAAATTGAGGCAATTGTGGATTGTTGAATAGATCTGAGAGGCTGCTGTGTCAGATTTGAACTCTATATAGACCCATTACCATTATTAAATTTAATAATGAAGACAAAAACATGCATGTTTCCATGTAAATTTCCATTTAGTGCCTACTTTTACCCTCATTACATCATATTGGTAAAGAGTCTATTAAGGTCTTTTTGCTAGTTCAAGGCAAGACTCGCGCTCCTACAATAGTTCAAGGCAAGACTCACGCTCCTACAATAGTTCAAGGCAAGACTCTCGCTCCTACAATAGTTCAAGGCAAGACTCGCGCTCCTACAATAGTTCAAGGCAAGACTCGCGCTCCTACAATAGTTCAAGGCAAGACTTGCGCTCCTACAATAGTTCAAGGCAAGACTCGCGCTCCTACAATAGTTCAAGGCAAGACTCGCGCTTCTACAATAGTTCAAGGCAAGACTCGCGCTCCTACAATAGTTCAAGGCAAGACTCGCGCTCCTACAATAGTTCAAGGCAAGACTCGCGCTCGTACAATAGTTCAAGGCAAGACTCGCGCTCCTACAATAGTTCAAGGCAAGACTCGCGCTCGTACAATAGTTCAAGGCAAGACTCGCGCTCCTACAATAGTTCAAGGCAAGACTCGCGCTCCTACAATAGTACAAAAGCTATGTGACTGGTGAATACCTACAGCCAGGAGCGCATGAACCACGCGACGCTCATGGGCTCCTGCTACGTACAGCTCATCTGTATAGCCTCGAGCCCAGGCCTTTCTCGACCAGGGCAGTCTTGGAGTAAAAATTCTTTCCCCAAAAATTCTTTCCCCAAGGCTACGAGATAAAATCTTGGCAAGGAAGCTAGAACCCAGGCTAGCTAATTTGTGCGCTGGTGCTAACATGAGAGCGTTTTTGTGGCATGAAGGCATCCCTTTGATGGTGGATTAGAACATGACTGTAAAACATGTGGAGACTTTTGTAGTGGTTTTTTAGCCTCGTTCCCAGGCCCGCGACTTTTTCGGTTGCACGAAGGAAAGTCTTTCGTGTAACCGAAAATGGCGCGGGCCTGGGAACGAGGCTAGTGGTTTTCCATTAAAGTAGTCACGGTTTGTTGCCATAACTAACAAATAACAAGTCCCGATCGCTAAAATAATGTTTCGATAAATCCTCATCATGTCACCCAGTTAATTGGCCAATTTGTCCCCATGCTTTGATTTTTCAGTGTAGGTTATTTGGTACCCCAGCTGCCGATATCTCACAAAATATATTGACAGCTAGCTTGCTCCAGGCATACAATGAAACTGTGGTGATTTCCATCCCATGTATACAAATATTTGGCACCTCTGTGGAATAAGTTTCACTGGTGCACGGCTGAGTATAATTGAATTAATGCAGACACGAATTAATGCAGACAGTATACACATAATAGTGCTTGGTGATGACTATAGCCTCATGCCCAGGCTCCTTGCATACGTGGGAGAGAAGTTTCCACGCGGGTTAGAATGGGGGTGGGGTAGGATTGATTGCAGCTGATGACACGGTACCAACTGTTAATTCTGTACGTACGTCATGTACCATGTAAGATTATATACGTCTACCTATATACAGTGACTGAAACGAGAGTTGTGTGCTTTTGCCAATTATACAGCTACAAAGAGTACTTTATGAGTGTATGAGCCCGAGGGAGGGGGGGGAGGAGGATGTGCATATGCAGTCTCTCACCCAGCCGTCCCAGCTGTTGAGTCATGAGTACTTATACAGCTATAGCAAAGAGTACTTTGTTACTAGATCTGAGTCGCGGCCCGGGGGGAGGGGAGGGGAGGAGGGCATACATGCAGTCTCTTACCCAGCCGTCCCAGCTGTTGAGTCATGAGTACAATGTAGGATTATACCAGCAGGGGTTAGTGGTTGAAAGACATCAAATGGTGGTTTAATGATTGACCTACAAAAGAAGAGTAACTTATCCCGTCTAGACGCATTACCTCAGGAATGCTTGTTTTACTGTAGGGAACTCTCCTGGGTATAATTCCATGGATGAATGGATGAATTATTTTACAGCTGCTGTATGTTATTACTCTAAACAGTGTTCCTTGTTTGGAACTGACCTGACCAGTTGGTGGTTCTTGAGCTACTGGGTTATTTTTAAACAGCAGCTGTATAGTGTCACCAGGTTATTTTTAGACAGCAGCCATATATATATCCTAATTGTATAGCAACACTTAGCTAAAAAGTAAAAATACATCAATTGTAGTCTGTGTGGCTTTAGGAACAAGCAGATATTTGTGGTGACCATTCAACTGCCACCATTGGCCCTGATTCTTGTTTGTTCAACGAAAGGGTCTAGATCAGTGGTCGTGAGTGTCTAGGTGTGAGTGTCTGGCACGTGTAAGTGTTTGGCATGAGACCTTGTGTAAGTGTGATACTGCCGGAGTACGAATGCCTGAACACGACACTGCCTGGGTATGAGACTGGTGTGGTATGGGTACCTGGGTATGAGACTGGTGTGGTATGGGTACCTGGGTATGAGACCGGTGTGGTATGGGTACCTGGGTATGGGACTAGTGTGGTATGGGTACCTGGGTATGAGACCGGTGTGGTATGGGTACCTGGGTATGAGACCGGTGTGGTATAGGTATCTGGGTATGAGAGCGGTGTGTTATGGGTACCTGGGTATGAGACCGGTGTGGTATGGGTACCTGGGTATGAGACCGGTGTGGTATGGGTACCTGGGTATGAGACCGGTACCTGGGTGTGAGATTGGTGTGGTATGGGTACCTAGGTATGAGACCGATGTGGTATAGGTATCTGGGTATGAGAGCGGTGTGGTATGGGTACCTGGGTATGAAACCGGTGTGGTATGGGTACCTGGGTATGAGACTGGTGTGGTATGGATACCTGGGTATGGGACTGGTGTAGTATGGGTACCTGGGTATGGGACTGGTGTGGTATGGGTACCTGGGTATGAGACCGGTGTGGTATGGGTACCTGGGTATGAGACCGGTACCTGGGTGTGAGATTGGTGTGGTATGGGTACCTGGGTATGAGACTGGTGTGGTATGGGTACCTGGGTATGAGACTGGCTAAAACTGCAGGCCCATTCTATCCTGACCCTGCCTCTACCTCTGCAGGCTGCAGGAGAGGGAGAGACGGTGCACTCCACCACCCTGGAGGTCTCCAAGTTTATCAGGGATGCAGCGGAATCGGAGTTCAAATCACAGAGGTTAATAGTATGTACAGCTAGCCTCATTCCCAGGCCATATTGAGATGAACCGATACACACTCCAAGCCAGTAGTTCTCAGAGCCAAAAATAAGGCTTTGGGTTTGGCTGGCCGAGCTGAAATTTTGATTGGCCATCCGTACAATTTGTTGCAATCATGGCCAAATTATTGTAGAAAAATGCACGAAAATAGCCAGTGGCCAGCTGCTATTTTGAGCTCTGTATTCTCATCTTCTTCCCTCTGTTTCAGCTGAATATTCTCATCTTCTTCCCTCTGTTTTATCTGATTATTCTCATCTTCTCCCCTCTGTTTCAGCGTGTTCACCAATCTGCTGCAGCTGGTGTCCACCCTCAACAAAGAGATTGTCTCGAAACTGACAGCAAGGTGAGTGAGTGGCTCCGTATAGGGACTTTTCCAAACCACACCCCCTCCATTACATTGTCTCCCAGCATTTTGATCTATTCTCTGCTCCAGGTCAACTAAGGCGGCCTCTGCAGACTCGTCGTCTCGCAGGCAGAAACCAGACAGAGCCCCCCTAGCAGATGACCCCCTCAGAGTTGGCCCCCCGAGACACCCCAGGGGGCCCATTAGAGATCCAGACCCCCTGTGAGTGGTTTTGATTAGAGAATTTACCCCACCCAAATACCCCCGGGGGTCACACAATGGACCCATTAGAGACCCAGACCCCCTATGAGAGATTTTGAAGAGAAAATGTACAGTTAATTGGACATTAGGGCAGGGCTTTCAATTTGACCCCGGGGGGGGGGGGGGGGCACTGCAGGGAAATATTCCAGATCCAGATCCCCTGCAAGTAGTGAGTAGTTTGGATAAACATAGCGGCTCCACACGTATTTCAGAGGCCTGCACGTATAATACTCGAGACCCTAATAGCCCAATTTCAGTGTGTTCGTACCAGAGTTTTCAAATAGCCTAATTTCTGAGAGCCCTGTTGCTGGAAGACTTGCACATTTCTCTTGCTCCTCTTTCAGGGCAGAGCCAGGGCCGTTTGGCATCGGAGATGGCGACAGGTTGCCGTTTGGGTGAGTCTGTCAGCTGTTCTCATAGCCAGGTCTGTGCTCCACCGTATGAGATATGGAGTATGGAGTATGGAGACCTGGGTACGAGACTAACCTTCATCTTAAGCTGATACGTAGCCAAAAAAATATTATGTCATGAAGTGGGGAGATCTTACAAGCTCCGCCTGCGTATGTGGGTGCGTGGTCGATGGCGTAAGCGCTACAGCAGCAACATGAGTATATTATTATGTTATGAAGTAGTACTGTTCAGCTCTGCTATTTACCAGCAACTCTCCCTCTTTCCTTCTTTCTTTCTTTCTCCCTCTCTCTCCCCCTCATCCTCCCATCCCCCCTTGCAGTGCTGGGGGAAGCAGTGGAATGATTTTCGACCCCCTGAGACAGGGGGGCAGGCCAGGGGGAGGTTTCCCCGGGTCCGGCCCCCTGGGACCATTTCCGCCAAGGTATTAAATCCAGTATAGTACCTATCAGGAGGTCCTCACTATGCTATCCTCGGCCCCTGCATAGCCAAGCTTATCCCTGGCTGTTTGTTCCAGCAAAGGGGAGGGAAAGGCAAGGTTGATCTTTCTCCGAATAGGAGCCAGGTTCATTTGCTGTATATGCATAGGTTTGTATCTGGTAGTGTGTTGAGCTGATGGGACTTGCTTGTTAGCCATGTTCCTAGGCTCCACTCCCCTGCTTTTTATTGCACCATGTGGAGCCTGGGAACGAGGCTAGCTAACCAGTCAATGACCCTAGTCTAGCTTCTTAGACGGCTGTCTACCAGTGCAACCTTCTGTACTGCTACATGTAGGAAAACTATTATATATGTACAGTATAAGCATCCTTGATTACTAATAGTTGACGTCAGTCTCACATGTACCCATGCCCCACTCACACCAAAGGTAGGGGGTGGGGCCTGGGCACTGGCTAATGTTGGCCATCCTCCACTGCTACTGTGGTCTGTAGACTCCCCTGCCAAGTAAGCCCCGTTTGTGTTTCCTCTGTGTTCTCACTCAGCCATCCTCCTGGCGCCCGATTTGACCCCGTGAACCCCTTTGGGGTCCCACCCCCTGGCAGATTTCCTGGGAGAGGTGGAGGAGGAGGAGGTGGAAGATTCTACGGCGAGTAAGTCGAGAGGACTTCTTGCATGCGGTGTCCTCCTCTGTTGTAGATATCTGTTTATGTATTGTCAGTGTTGGAAATGAAGCGTGAATAGCAGATTGTCATAAGAGTCTTTTCCTTATCCATGGTGGTGGCTGGGAATGAGGCTACGTGGTGTGGTAGTCAAGGGTAGAAGAATGAATATTATTTTGTCGTGTTTTGATCATGTCACTGCAACACAATGTATAAATGTAGCATGTCCAAACTGCATAGTAGCATACGAGCCAGAGATACTGCATTTTAAACGCAGTGACATGATCAAAATGCATGATGGAATGATGTTGGTTGCTACCCGGGACTATCAAGCATTGTAGTAGACGTTGAACTTGTTGCATGCAGCTAGACATATTAACTTTGTTTGTGTAGAGTGATCAGTATTCAGGGCATGATACTAATGCAGGTGTAAGAAAGGGGGATGGAGAGGAGGAGGGAAAAGGGGCAATGCTCATCTGAAAGTAAATCCCTCCTCAGGCCCAATCCAGACCACCTGCCGTATGCTGCGGGAGTTAAAGTTATTGGTTCTGTTTATCTGTCATCCAGTGCAGTTTTGTAATTCCACAATTTACAGTGTGAGGGAAGGCCTGGGTACGAGGCTAACTATATTCATGCTGTTGTTTACTGAGTATGAGGCGGATTAATCTGCATGAGGTGGCTTTGAATAATGTTTATATCTGCATGTTCAGCATAAAACTATATGTACATGTAGCCTCGTCGGATACATATTATCCGAAAAACAAGAAAGAGTTAAAACTACAGTGAGGATAGATAACGACGCTGCACGCACTACTCTAGTCTGGGGGACCCCGCCCCTCGCGTCGAGAGTCTGGCTACGCGAGACTAGCACTACTCGTGGTGTTGGATATAACGACGCTGCACCCACTACTCGTGGTGTTGGATATACAGACCGTGCGCAGAAGCAGAAGTCTCAAGTTCGATCGTCTCGGCGCATAACCATAATTATGCCTCGATATAGCCTCGTTCCTAGCCCTCGATATATCTATCCGCCGCCTGGGACGAGGCTCATTGTAGGCAAAGACGCCAGAGGCAATTCGCAATATCTGCGAACTATGCCACTAGCATGGCGTCCATCGTTTTTTAATTCGCCGAGCTCGAGAGTGGTGGTGAAGCCGCCGAAGATTCGTCGTTATCGATATCGATATCGTGAGATAATGATGATCCTTCAAATGGAAGAGCTCGAGTATTTTGACTAAAAAGTGCAGTAAAGACTTCCATTATGACTATAATTTATAATTTGACTGTACATGTATTTTAGGCTGTTTATTTTTGCACCATATAACTTCTTGCTGTTTCGGCATTCTAGTCACAGTTCATATTTCTTGTATGTCCTGTCACCCACTCCCTGCTGATTCATGTGGATTCTTAGACTAGAACATTCCTTTAACCTCAGCTCGCTTTGTTTTGTATAAGTATTTTCAAGAGTGCATAAGTTGCAATCCGGTTGCATAAGCTTATCTATTGTTTGCACCGCGCGTAGGTTAATAGTGCACGAGGATGATGCAATCATATCAACGCACGATGCAATAATGAGCTAGAGCTGGAGGGGTACGGCGACCATATTCATGAGGGCAGGACGAAGGCTTTTTTTGTAGTTATTCGTTGGTTTACAAAATTTTTCACCGGACGACAGACAATTGGGCCAATCGCCGCATACGCAACGCGCGGGGTAAAACTTTGGATAATGTATTACGCGTGACGTCACACGTAATAATTATAATATTATTATTATCCATGGTAAAACAATAATAATATTGTGGAAGATCCTTAAATCTGATTCACTGGACAGACAGATGGACAAAGTCCAAGTTTAAAGTTCAAACATTGATGGTACATTGTAGCTATCTGGTTATCACTTCATAGTGCATACTCGTTGTTGTTTAACACAGACTTTTGGTTATAATTAACAGAAGTCCCTCGTGTATGAGAATTTTTTTCTTTTCAGCATTATACTCTTTCTACAATACATGGGAAAGACGAGACGTGTGTCTCCGAGAGTGGCAATGCACATCGGGTTCTGGAACTGAGAAGGGTTATTTCCTCGGCTGCCGAAGGAGCTGATGAATTTGCCACTCCTTGAGAAAATGGAAACGCGATGGTTATACATTTCAGCCACGAAAACGTATCCGCTTTTCTGATCGACCTGGATTCCGACGGGTTCTCTCATCTGCCCCTTGTTCACTCCTCTCTCTCCGAACATCTTCACCAATACATACGTACCATCCTCCTTCTCGAAACACTGGACTTGGTGTCCCTGGCGCTCGGTTACAAAGATCAGCTCGCGGTTTCCTTCTCCTTGAACTCTCGGCTGCCTGTATATGGAGATACTGCTTGGATCGTTGAGCATGCCGCCGTGACCCTGCTTCTGTATTATACCCAGAAAGGTACCGTCAGGTTTAAAGTACTGGATCCGGTGATTCAGGGAATCGGTTGCAAACACAATCGCTTCGGAGTTGATGGCTACCCCGGTCGGGTGGTTGAATTGGCCGTTCTCGCCGCCGGCCTTTCCAGACTCGTTGGCACCGATGAATCGCACGAACTGACCTTCCAGGGTCACCTCCTGCAGTCGATGGTTGTTCCTCTCCGCCACAACGACGTGGTTGTTGGGGGTGCAGGCCAGGCCTCGCGGAGACTTGAATTCCAGCTCTCCTCTTCCTTCCTTGCCGATGGTTAGCAGCAAGTTTCCGTCTTTGCCGAACACCAGCAGACAGTTGGACTCGCTATCGGAAACCACGACTCTTTCGTCCTTGCTCACGGCCACTCCCCACGGAGATTTCATCGTGCCTTTTTTGGCAATCGATCTTGTGGCCTCCATGTTGCGATGAGGCGGGGAGACGATTATGCGATACGACTGCTTCCAGATGACCCTTCCGTTGATGCTTGCAGAGATCGTCAGTCGGTTTGGTCCTCGTGTCTGGGGCTGAACCGTGATGGTGTACACACCGTTTTGGCTGTTGGCGACGTGGCACTGGATCGAATCTCCACCGCTCTCCGGCTGAGTCTTGGCCTCAACCTCAATCTCGGGGTGCTCGTTTGCAAGCCTGTTGCCGACGCTGTCTTGACAGGCGACGGTAAACGTGGTTTTCTTTTTTGCGATAAAGTGCGCGTTTTCTATGTCATTCACCGTGAATGCATTGGCTTGGGGATCTGTCGCCACCTCTCCGATCATGTTCATCTCCCTGATCCACTTCTCGAAGTCTTCGTTGACGGAAAAACTGATCACGTCATCGTCGTTTGGCTCAAAGGAATGATTCGTGTAATCGCTGCAGAGGGCATGAAGCCGATCTTCTATCTGCGACTGAAGGAAGAGGAACTCAACTGGTAGGCAATGCTCGCGGGCGTCTCTGGCAAGTTTCATGCTCGCTTGCAGCTTGGTCTTTACCCTCCCCAGTTCCTCTAAATGGGTGTCCAATCGCAGTTTCTTTCCCTCTCCGATCTGTTTCACCGTCTGGAGGAGAGTGTCTTTTTGTCTGTCGAGCTCGGCCTTGATTTGATCGCACTGTTGGCAGATCTTCTCTGCAGTGGATCTTTCCGTTTCTTCCAGCCTGGTTTTCGTAGCGCTGACCGTTTCAATCGCTTTTTCAAACTTCTCTTCTGCGCCCTGCATCTGCTTAGCCGCTTCATCGATCTTTCCATGGTACTCGTCTATGATATCTTCGGCAAAGCTGTAGTCGTGCGACTTGTGCATATTGATGGTACAGCGAGGGCAGGTAACCGTATCGCAGGTTTTGCAGTATATCTCCACTTCCTCTCGGCCATGCTTCTCACACTTCCAGGCGTAGTGTCGCACGCCGGTGAACACCTCACTCTCAGTAGCCGTTGGATTGTCTACGTGCACCACCTTTCCCAGTTGGACGATGGGATGCTTCTCGGTCTTGCGCGATCGCCTGTGAAAGGTATTACAGGTGGAACAGAGGGAATCGTTGCATACGGTGCAGAAGAAAACGGCTTTTTCCTTTCCACACTCTTCGCAGATTACGGGAGCAAACTGTTGGTCTGTGTTTGGACCGTCGGGGACGGTGGCAGCCGTGCCGGTGACCGTATCCTCCAGCTTGAGGTGCTTTACGAGGTTCTTGAACGGGTAGTTGGTTTTGAGACCCGTGACGCCCTCGGGTGGCAGTTTCACTGGAGTTGTCGGGTCATTGCATAGGGGACACGTGAGGCCATTTTTTGAGCCGCCCAGTCGTTGACCACTTGGTGGCTGTTTCTGGATGCACTGCTCGAGGCATTTTGTGCAAAACGAATGCAGACAAGGTAGGATCTATAGTGTAGAGGTACATTTCTGTATTACGTAGCTATAATCATAGCAAGAGTCTGCACACGCGGCTATAGCTACATGTACTATAATATAATTTTTCAAAGCATACTCTCTATGAAGGAATATAAAATAAAAAAAATAGAAGAGCCTGCTAATGTAATTGCAGACAGCTGTTTGGGCCTCATCAGTACATTGTACGGTGTAGCACCTGTTCTATACGTAGCCTGTGAAGGCTGGTCCAAAAACGAATTATTGTGAGTATAGGTGTTGAAACACATGTATATAACCAAGAAAAAAAATCGTTAGCTCTATTACCACACTCTCACCCTATCCCTCTTCTCTTATATTCCTTATTCTCTCTCCATATAATCTTATCCTTTTGTACATATTGTATTCTTTTATGTGGTCTCATAGGCCGTATTTGGCCTGCTGCCATGTGGTGGGACGTAAAAATGATTATCTATCTATCTATCTATCTATAGGGAATGCTTGCATGTGAGGGCACACTATTATTATCGTACCTTCGGTTCCTCGAAGAGGCTCTTGCAGATGGTGCAGGTCAGCTCCTGTCGAATCTTGCTCAGAGCTGTGCTGCCGGAGGCCATGACTGCAAGCGTTCCTGTAGGTGGGAGGGGCTGGTAACTGCATGCCGATCGTACCAGCCCCTCCCTCCTACACAACGCCTTACAGCTGCTGCACGTAGGAGAGGCACGCCAAGAATTTAACTCTTTACCAACCAATGACGCATATACTGGTAACTGCATGCCGATCGTACCAGCCCCTCCCTCCTACACAACGCCTTACAGCTGCTGCACGTAGGAGAGGCACGCCAAGAATTTAACTCTTTACCATACCAATGACGTTATATACTTTATGTGTTATGTATAATACGGGACAGACAGAAAGACAGACAGACAGACAGACAGAGAAAATATAATTATGAGCTCCCATAAGCGCTAAGCCCATATGAATTTATATGGGGGTTTAATACTAGGCGTTAATACTTTGTACAGGCTTTTCTGCTTCTTTAAGCTGTTTCTTATGGTTGGTAAAGGGTTAATATTTAGCTCCACGCTCTTTTACGGTAGCATAGGTACTATATTATATCTATGACAGTATGAAGGCGGTTTCGCCAAAGATTAAAGTGCTTATTTATATCTACACGTGTAAGTATGGTTTTGCAATACAGGCCCATACATATGGACAGTACACATATATACATACACTGTCATAACTACCATATAAACATACTAAAGGGTCATAACTCAGACTGGACTGGATATTAAAAGAAAATGAAACAGAAATACTGTACAAAGGGGCTACATGTGAATATATTACAGTTGAAACTAAAACCCCATATTTAAATGCAAAGGAGGCTTGAAAATTTAAACGAAACATGCAACCAGTTGCTTTGCCTTGCCAATGAAGGATCTTTTGTTGTCTAACTGATGCCTTACAAGTATGCACAAGTCAAGTAGAGAGTACCTTCCATTCCACTAGCCTCCATCATCAGAGTACATCTACTGTCAATGCTTCCATACACTCCCCTAAGCTCTCAAGCCTGCATCATTCTCCTAGTTACCACTGGAATGTAGCGCCTGTAAATTCTACCTGGACAACTGGCAGCCTCTTTGTGGTATTTTCAGACCGTACGTAGTGATTTAAAGAACACATTGAAATACCCGTTGCAATTTAATACTCTTTTATTGGCTTCCCAACTTCATGCACACAGCTATCGTTGTGTTGGCAGTAGAAGTATACATGACATTGTACAGCAGCCCCCAGTGGCTGACCTACAGTATATTAATTGACTCAGAAGTTTATCAGGCCACATACATGTACGTACAGGGAGTTATAGGGTATCACAAGTGCATATGGTCTGTTTTATGTGGCAGAGAGTTGAGAATTTGTGCTGCGGAATTATCCAAATATCACGTACAGGCCTCCAACCAGCCAGCAAGCTTCTCCTCTTGCTGGAAGGAGAGTGTCTGGTGTGCACCAATTGGATCCGGGCCCTGCTCCACGTTTTGACAGTAAAATGAACTTGCAATTGATTGCCTACTGCACTTGCAATACTTTCAAGACTTGTTATTCTCCCCTTCAGGCTTGATAGCTAAAACATAGTGTTGTTTTAGATAACTAAAACTAAAAACGAAGTGTTTTAGTAAGAGCAAAAAAAAAAAGACTTAAAGGTGGGAATAAACTACTGCACCAAAATTAGCCATTTAGTTCTGGTTAAATGATATTAACAATGTTTTAGTAATCCTCTTTTTATTTTAGTTGGCTAACTAAAATTATTAAACATTCGTTCTTATTAGCTAGAAAAAATAGAAATCTGAGTACAAGAAATTCGAAATAACAAGCAACACATGACCAGTTTTCAAACACAATTGAGTCTACCAGCTAGCTAGTGCTACAGCCCTAGCCTCGTTCCCAAGCCAGCGCTGCCTAGCAATTCTAGTACTTGATGCAGACCGTCTTGACCTCGGTGAAGAACTCTAGCGATTCTTTCAGCCCCTCCCTTCCCACGCCCGACTGCTTGGCGCCTCCGAAGGGGACATTGAGGTCTCTTACCATCCAGCAGTTCACCCACACCGTGCCCACCTGTGGGCGGGGAAGGAGCTCATGTGACCATTATGATGGAATGGTTATGATGTAATGGTTATGATGTAATGGTTACAATGTAATGGGAAGGAGGCACTAAATGGAAAATTTACATGGCAAAATGCATGTTTTGTGCTTTCATGTTTAAAATTTGCATAAAAGCACAAAAATATGCACTGTAATGTTCTCTATTTAGTGCCTCCTTTTACCCCCCCCCCCAATTACATCATAATGGTAAAGGGTCTATTGAAGGGCTTTACAAAAAACAAACAACAGATCGAGTTTGTGGCACTGCACCACTCACATCCAATGCCTGTGCGACACGGTGAGTGGTTCCCGAGTTCTCAGACCACACGCACGCCGCGAGCCCATACTGCACGTTGTTGGCACGCTCTATCACCTGCAGAGTGGAACGGAATCGAGATTAGACATGTAATAGGGATTATGTATATGGAAAAGGAACTAGACATGGAATGGGAATTAGTTATGGAATGGGAATTGGACATGAATGGAAATTAGTTATGGAATGGGAATGGGACATAAATGGGGATTAGATATGGATTAGAATTGGACATGGAATGGGGTACCAGACACGGAAAAAAGAATCAGAGATAGAATGCGGGTTAATTAGCTACGAAATGGGGATATATAGGATTGGAATGACACTCGACTGAGTCTCACCTCCTCCTCCGTCCTAAAGGGCACGATGCATGTGACAGGCCCAAACACTTCCTCCTGCATGATCCGGCTGTCGTCGGAAACGTCAGTGATCACGGTTGGCCGCATGAAGTAGCCCTGAGCAGAGAGAGAAGGCAAGATGACGATTTTCCCCAACTTATGCTATCCCTGGGCCCTCGGTTACCACTTCCCATGCAGCTATCTAAAGTGCATGGGCTTATAGGCTTGACGGATGAGCTCATACTCAGGAGTGGGCTCATACTCAGGGTGGGCTCATACTCAGGAGTGGGCTCATACTCAGGGTTGGGCTCATACTCAGGGGTGGGCTCATACTCAGGAGTGGGCTCATACTCAGGGGTGGGCTCATACTTAGGGGTAGGCTCATGCTCAGGAGTGCGCTCATTCTCAGGAGTGGGCTCATATTCAGGGGTGGGCTGGTAGGCTCATACTCAGGGGTGGACTCAGTAGTGGATTAAACTCAGTAGCGGGCTGATATATTCAGGGGTTGTACACAACTAATGATGTGCTAATCCTTGGAGGTCTAGACACGAGGTGGAGTTACACTAGGTGGCGACCCTGTGCCCAGTGACAGAGTGCTAGTACAGTGGAACTCTATTGTGGACACCTTGGGGGACCTGGTGAAGTGTCCTGTATAGAGAGGTGTCCATATTTCAGGGGTGTCAGTGGTGTGGTGTGAGGGGTTCCACCGTACCTTCTTGTTCTGTTCGGGCAGCTGCAGTTCTTCCAGCCCCTCACCGCACAAGACGCTGCAGCCTTCCCTCCTGGCCAGCTCGACGTAGCCCTTCACCTGTTGAAGAGGGAGAGAAGCTTAACCAGGTGCTGGTAGCTCAGTAGCCTAGCCTCGAACCTAGGCCTTCCCTTACAGCTTTTATTTGCAGCCATAGAAAAAAAGCACATATTTCCACAGCTCCAAAAAAAAGTTGTGAGGGAAGGCCTGGATATGAGGCTACCAGTAGCCTTGAACCTGGCTTCCCACAACACTTGATTAAAAAAAATAATAATTATGGAGTAAAGGAGAGGATGGGCTGGTAGATGTTTAACATGGAAGCACAAAAACATGCATGTTTCCATGAACATGTAAAGTTTCTGTTTAGTGGCTACTCTTACCCTCCATTATATAGTGGGTCTAACCCTATACGTGGGCAGTCCGTAGCAACACCTGCTACTCTGAGCTGTGGCAGGCTTACCTTAGCCAGGTGTTCCTTGCTGACGAGAGCTCCCATGATGTTATCCCCGTCCCTCGGGTCTCCCACCTTCATGGCCCTGTGCGTTAGGGAGGAGGCTGTCAGTGTAGTCAATAGACCCTTTACCATTATGATGTAAAAGTAGGAAATTTTTTACGGAAACGTGCATGTTTTGTACTTTCATGCTTATATTTTACATGAAAGCACAAAAACATGCACGTTTTCATGTATTCGCTTTAGTGCCTCCTTTTACCCTCCATTACATCATAATGGTAAAGGGTCTATCGTTACTGTTTACACTCTTATGGGTTATCATTCCCTGGAGTGCTATAATAAGTAGGCTTCAGAAATGCTAAACTACTTGTATAATTTGGTCTCGTTCCCAGGCCATGCATGGCTGGGAATGAGACTACAGTGGAACCCCTCTCTTGTGGACACCTTGGGGACCTGGTAAAGTGTCCTGTATAGAGAGGTGTCCTCATTTCAGGGGTAAATTACATTTCAAATAAATATTTGGGACACAGCAAGGTGTCCTTAATACAGAGGTGTCCTTTAAGAGATGTTCCACTATGAAATGGGAGAATGCAGTTTGGGAGATGGAACAGGCTGCTTGTTCGCTATCATACTGTGTACACAATTGTTGTTTACACAGTCTCATTCCCAGGCTACATAGCATGGGAACGAGACTAGATGCTCACTTGGTCAACTCCACGAATCTCTCCACAAAGGTATCGTAGATGCCTTCTTGAACGAAGATGCGACTGGTGGTGAGACAGATCTCGCCCTG
>CBDBCZ010000019.1:105000-290000 GCA_965203295.1 Nitrospirales bacterium
TAGGAAATACTACCATAGATAGTATAGTGCATAGACTACTATCTATGATACTACATAGTGGTACTATGAGCGTACAATATAGGGGCGGGGAACGCCTATTTTTAATACTGGGTACATTGCATTTTGCTGACTTTTTGAAGGCCCGCTTGGCGGCCTGCGCGGCCGCTTGGACCTCCTCCTCCCCACTGTCCGGCACTCGGAGATGCACCTCCCCCGTGGCGGGATTGTAGCTGTCGATGTGCCTCGCGCAGGGCACGAACTTGCCGCCGATAAAGTTCTCCAGTGTCTGTACGGACGCCATACTTTATTGCAGTGCTGGTCTCGTTCCCATGCTCCTGCAGAACTGGAATGAGACACAGAGCTCTATTCTGGCGGGTTCACCGCGTACCGAGGTGCAGTACAGAAAAGAAGCTGCTCCGATATTCGGCGATCGTAGGCGAAACGGCGCTATGGCTGCGACGGAGCCAGATGCTGCAGTCTCAGATTCCTCACGCAGAGTCGTAGATGTCTCTGGTTAGCTCCACTGGCCTGTCTACAAAAACGCATACCACATAATTTCTTAGTCTCGCGGGCCAGGCGATTATTTCTGGCCCGCGAGACTAAATATTTTCACATGGCGGCGAAAATTATTACCCCCAATTCCCTGCAATGAAATTTAAGGATAGTATAGACTATGTACACTATGATTTCTATGATGAGAGCGATAGGATGAATCATCGCTTATAATGTGTAATGATATGATAAAAGATTCCTCCGACATTGCTCATCACCCACTCTGTGCTGTATTGTTAGCTCGATTGTTATACTAATCTTTGTTGGCTGATGATCTAACACGTATAAGAGTGTTTGCGGACTAGTTAGACCATAGATAATTACCTCCAGAGGTATATATTATCCCTCCCCCTCTCCCTCCCTCCCTCCCTCCCTCCCTCCCTCCCTCCCTCCCTCCCTCCCTCCCTCCCTCCCTCCCTCCCTCCCTCCCTCCCTCCCTCCCTCCCTCCCTCCCTCCCTCCCTCTCTCTGTAGGACAGAGCCTTACCCATGTTAGTCAGATCCCTGGCTCCGGTTCAAGCAAGAACGTAGCTGCTCTTGTCGCCGATGGCAACCACTTCTCAACCCTCAGGGGCATCAATCGGTATCCGTCGCTAATTCAGGTGCTTATGATAGTACCCATACAGTAGAACCCCTCTAATGGGGACACCTTGGGGACCTGGTAAAGTGTCCTGTATGGAGAGGTGTCCTCATTTCAGGGGTATATTTATGTTAAAGAAAGCATATTTGGGACATAGCAAAGTGTCCTTAATACAGAGAGCTAGGTGTCCTTATTTCATGGGTGTATATATTAAAGAGGGGTTCCACTGTACATGCATTCAAATCTTACGAGCCTGCTATATTCTTCATAGTTTTGAGGAACACTGTTAAGTATCGGTATCTTTGCCTTGGTATACCGTAAATTGGGAAAAATTCAGCGTTAAAATATTTTATAGGCCTCCACGGCTACGAAAATTAAAAACACGAAAAAATTATACAGCTACTTATTCAAATAGCGAAAATTTCCGGTCCAAAAGTGACACGTACACAGAAGTCGACAGTCTGACGCTGAATCGAGTGCAGTGAGCGAGAGGATCTGTGTCAAGATGTCTATAAGAAGCTGTCTGAGTGTCTCGATCTCAAGCGGTTGTTGACGTAAAATTTTGAAAATAATGTGCGAAATTACTTAGCGTGAGAATTTCTGCAAAAAACTTTTAACACGAAAATTTATCGAATTTTTCCCGAATTACGGATGTGTCTGCAGTGTGGTTGTACAGCTAGAAGATCGCCTAACCTCGGACTCAGGCCTTCTTTAGCCAGGACACGAAATTTTCCGTAGACTGTCGGAAGTTTTTGTTCCCCGGGACACAAAATTTCCTGGTGAACCGTCGGGAATTTTTGTACCTGGGGAAACATTTCCCGGTGAACCGTCGGGCATTTTTGCTCCCCGGGACACGAAATTTTCTGGCAGAACGTCCGAGATTGTCATCTGATGAGTGAGTGAGGGAGGAGGGACCCCTATCGGTGTGCATAAGTATTATGGATCACCCACTTTGACCCTTCTTCCTCCCCTCCCCTCCCCTCCCCTCCCCTCCCAGCTGTCGGTGAGATCAAACAACCTTGTCAAGATGGAGTCTGTCACCCCACTGGTACACCTGGTCACACTCAACTTACAAAGCAACAGCATCACTGACATTGCTGGTAAGGTGGCCATAGACCATATTCGGTTAAAATGGCTTCAGGCATTCCTGCTACTATGGTAACAATTATTCCTTAGTCCTACTGTTCACTCACTGTACAGAAAGGCTTATTTTACAAATTTAAAGCAAATGTAATGCAATACGTGATAGTTATGACTTCACAAACCTATACACAATTTATATACTGTAGGACCATTTTTAATTGCACAGTAAAATTTTTGCGTTTTCGGGTTTGAAGATGAAGTGCGTATATAATAAATGTGTACAACAAAGGCATCCCAATAATCAAACCACCCCCTGCACTTGTACACATACCTTAAAACACTCGGAATGAGGTTGCAGCCTTGTCTGGTCCCCAGACTCTCTTGCATGGAGTTTCAGAATGAGACTATTCAGCTAGAACAAATATTTCCGACTTCTGATATTTGAGCTGGCAAGTGTTTTGTGCGTTTGTTTCCCAGGATTGGAGAGATTGGATAGTTTGCAGTGGCTCTGTCTGGCAGGGAACAGCATCTCTGTGAGTCTCTCCCTCCCTCCCTCCCTCCCTCCCTCCCTCCCTCCCTCCCTCCCTCCCTCCCTCCCTCCCTCTCTCTCTCTCTCTCTCTCTCTCTCTCTCTCTCCCTCCCTCCCTCCCTCCCTCCCTCCCTCTCTCCCTCCCTCCCTCCCTCCCTCCCTCCCTCCCTCCTTCCCTCCCCTTGAATTCTCTTACCTTTTCCTGAATCTCTTCTCTTGTTGCAGGAAATGTGTGGTCTTGCTTCAAACAAGCTACTGAATCACTTGGACCTGTCCGACAACTGGTACACTCACGTGAAATAGACCCTTTACCATTATGATGTAATGGGGGGGGGGTACAAGGATTGAGGCATGTTTTGTGCTGTCGTGTAAAATTTAAGAACAAAACCTGCATATTTCCATGTAAATCCATTTAGTGCCTACTTTTACCCCCCCCTACCCCCCCCCCCCCCCCCCCCCCCCGTGATATCATAGTGGTAAAGGGTCAATTAATCTCTGTACTCTGACTAGCATTGGAATCACTCACACTCGCACTCGCACTCATGCACACTCACACTCACACTCGCACTCGCACTCATGCACACTCACACTCACACTCGCACTCGCACTCACACTCGCACTCATGCACACTCACACTCACACTCGCACTCGCACTCACACTCGCACTCACGCTCGCACTCACACTCACACTCACACTCACACTCACACTCGCACCCACTCGCACTCGCACTCGCACTCGCACTCGCACTCGCACTCGCATTCGCACTCGCACTCGCACTAGCACTCGCACTCGCACTCACTCACACGCACACGCACTCGCACTCACACTCACTCACACGCACTCGCACTCACACTCATACTCACACATTCACACTCACACTCACACTCACACTCACACTCACACTCACACTCACTCACACTCACACTCACACACACTCACACTCACACTCACACTATTTCTTCTTCCTGCAGTATCTGTGAGCTAGGAGATATCTCTATGTTGGCCCAGCTGAAGGTTGGTGCGCAGTCATGCGCTATTGTCACGGTTACTAAAACATAAACTTTCCCTTTACACCCCACCAGACTCTCCTTCTCCATGGCAACGGTGTGAGCACAGTGCAGAGGTCAGTATTGAACGTGTATAGTCACCATTGTTGGATACTCTCATTAACGTAATCTAACAAAATTCACTATCTTTGGTACCCAAGGGGGGAGGGGGAGGGAGCAGGGTAAGGGGGGGGGAAGGAGCAGGGTAAAATATTCCAGTGACGGGAGGTGTAAATTTCTCTCAGGGATGATCACTGCTCTTAAATTTGAGAAATTGATTTTTTTTTAATTCTCCTTGCTGCAGTGTCCCCCACTGCCTCCCTCTCTCCCTCAACACCCTCTCTCTCGCTGAGAACGACGTGTCAGATCTCAACCAGGTTTGGAAAACAAATGCAGTTGTATTCGAACACAGTATGTGACTGCTGGGAATGCAGTATTTTGTTTTGAACTTCTCTCTATAGTATTTTGTTGTACTACTCCCTTCCCCTCCCCTCCCCTCCCCTCCCCCTCCCCTCCCCTCCCCTCCCCTCCCCTCCCCTCCCCTCCTCACCCCTCCCCTCCCCTCCCCTCCCCTCCCCTCCCCTCCCCTCCCCTCCCCTCCCCTCCCCTCCCCTCCCCTTCCCAGCTGTCCTACCTCTCCGCCCTCAGCTCTCTCACTCAGCTCTCGGTCATGGGTAACCCCTGTCTGGCCCTCAGTGACTCCCAGTGGTGAGTGGAGTGGAATGGGGCCACCATAGGGCTGTATCAGACTCTGACCTGCTAGTGGGATGGAATGGGGTCGCTGTGTCTTGGACTCTGACCTGTTTCAGTCTTGTCAGGAACTAGATAGTGTTTCCAACATTGGGTGACAGGTGGATGAGCTCCGTCATCGACCCGTTTGTGTTCACCGCCATTCCATCCGTTACTTTCTCATGTGCGTCTATTCAAGGACTTACTCGTGTGCAATTCAGATTACTCTTAATACTTTCATCAACATTAATAAGAGCACAGTGTGCATTTATTTAAGGACTTACTCCTTGTGTGCAATTTAGGCTACTCTTGATACCACAACATTAAGTGCACAGTGTGCGTTTATTCAAGGACTTACTGATTCTTTGCAACTCTTGATGAAAGTGTACACTGCGCATTTATTTCAAGGACTTGCTCATTGTGTGCAACTCTATCATCAAGTGCACAGTGTGCGTTTATTCAAGACATCTGGCTCTGTGGGCATCATTCATTCACTGCATGTTTACTCAAACCAGCATATCATGATCAAGCTATTCTGTCCTGTAGGCTGTTTGACTATCGGACGTTCGTCCTGTACTGGTGTCCTGGTGTCTCCACTCTGGATGGGATCACGGTCACCTCAGAAGAGAGGTACGAACCTAGCGTATAGCGCCAAATTTTTGAGCCGCATAATTTTCGCGGTTTTCGCAGATTGGCCTCAGACCACAAAAATTAAGCTTGCGGAATGTTTCGTCGTATACGCGTGTATACAAAACATCCTTGGTCCACGAAACTAAACCGCGAAAATTATGTGCCTCGAAAATTTGGCGCTATATGGTAGTCAAAAAGATGAGCCCACCCCTGAATCTCTTCTGAGTATGAGCCCACTTCTGAGTATGAACCCACTCCTGATTATGAGCCCACTTCTGAGTATGAACCCACTCCTGAGTATGAGCCCACCCCTGCGTATGAGCCCACTCCTGAGTATGAGCCCACTCCTGAGTATGAGCCCACCCCTGAGTATGAGCCCACTCCTGAGTACGAGCCCACTCCTGAGTATGAGCCCACCCCTGAGTATGATCCCACCCCTGAGTATGAGCCCACATGAGCCCACTCCTGAGTATGGGCCCACATGAGCCCACCCCTGAGTATGAGCCCACCCCTGAGTATGAGCCCACTCCTGAGTATGGGCCCACATGAGCCCACCCCTGAGTATGAGCCCACATGAGCCCACCCCTGAGTATGAGCCCACCCCTGAGTATGAGCCCACCCCTGAGTATGAGCCCACTCCTGAGTATGAGCCCACTCCTGAGTATGAGCCAACCCCTGAGTATGAACCCACTCCTGAGTATGAGCCCACCCCTGAGTATGAGCCCACCCTTGAGTATGAGCCCACCCTGAGTATGAGCCCACCCTTAGTATGAGCCCACCCCTGAGTACGAGCCCACCCCTGAGTATGAGCCCACCCCTGAGTATGAGCCCATCCTGAGTATGAGCCCACCCCTGAGTATGAGCCCACCCCTGAGTATGAGCCCACCCCTCACCTCTTCTCCCCCTGCAGGCAGCAATCCCTGATGCTGTTCCCGGCAGGACAGCCCTATCCCTTCTCCCTGTGTCAACACGAGGAGTTGGTCTCCTATCTTACCTCACACAGCCCCCTCGTCTCAGAGCAGATGGTCAGTGCCAGCCAGTCTCATTCCCATGAGCTTGTACAGTCTCATACCCAGACCACCACCAGTCTCATTCCCATGCGCTAGTACAGTCTCATACCCAGACCACCACCAGTCTCATTCCCATTAGCCTTTGCAGCCTCGTACCCAGACCACCACCAGTCTCATTCCCATGTGCTTGTACAGTCTCATACCCAGACCACCACCAGTCTCATTCCCATGCGCTAGTACAGTCTCATACCCAGACCACCACCAGTCTCGTTCCCATCAGCCTTTGTAGTCTCGTACCCAGACCACCACCAGTCTCATTCCCAGACCTTGATGACTCTGTCTTAGCATTACCATGGCAATTATCACATGATTGAAAGAGAACTACAGTGGAACCCCTCTATTGCGGACACCTTGGGGGACCTGGTGTAGTGTCCTGTATAGAGAGGTGTCCTATATTTCAGGGGAGTCTTTTAAGAGGGGTTCACTGTAGACCCAACAGTTTACCCTTAAAGTAATCTGGTGCTGAAGCCCAAGAGGTTGCAGATGTGACAGTTGCTCACTCGCGTCAATAGTTCTGTTGGGCTTTATTTAGAAAGTGTGCATTAAATACACCGATTTGGTCATGAAGCCAAATTTCAGACATTGTGATAGTAAATAAATTGTTAAGTGTTTTATTTTTATTTTGTGTTGTCTTTCAGATTGTGCGGCAAATCATCACGATGCAGGAGCAGCTACTGCAGCAGCCGGAGGAAGAAGGGGAGGAGGGGGGAGGAAGGGAGGAGGGGGCCCCCAAGGGGAGCGACATTCCACTGGGCAGAGAGCGAGAAGGCCACTACTTTTTAGCGAATCGAAACACAGTGGCAGCAACTCGGGAGGAGGACTCTGCTACTCTCGGCAGAGTCTCCCGGGAGGAGAAGGATGAAGAAGCGGGAGCAGCTGATAGCAACACTACCAGCACTGTAGCTCCGAGAAGCACTACCATTACAACCCAGACTTACTCACGAGCCACTCCATCGGTTTCCAAGTGGAAACACCCTCCGGGGCAGTCTGCAGACCTGGAATACAGTCTACCCGGCGAGCTTGGGGGCGTACGTGGCAGCTGGGACGGTACCGTTCCTTCGCCGGGCACTTCGGCTGGAGAGCTGGATTTTGTCGAGAGTTTCTCGCAAATTTCCCGGCCAGGGGAAACTGCGGCTTCCACGACACAGACCGGAGCAGACAGCAGGATGACTCAGCACTCCTCTGTTGTAGCGCAGCAGTTGCCGTGGTTACGTGGCTCTGAAGCTCTGAGTCCAGCCGACATGGAATTCGTCCGACTGAGGTCGAAATCCGCAAGTGGAAAACCGGAGAATTCAATTCCCCCATATACCGAAGAAACGGTAGCCATATCCTCGGAAGTGAGTAGCGGTCGTTCCTCCCCCTCTGTCCTAGAGCTTCTCCCCTCGGCTACGACAGTGTCCCCCGTTGCCAGTACCCTCACAGATGGGGGCAGGGCCAGTCAGGAACGGAACCAGGACCGTTTAGAACCGTCTGAGACTCGGATGGCGAGCGTGCGTCGGGAACTGTCTCCGACTTCCTCTCTTGCCGAGCAGCGGAAGAAACGCCTGAGGCTACTGAACGAGAAGATTGCTCGTCTCAAGCTCCAGCAAGAGCAGCAACAGCGGTGGGCCCACTCCCTGCCGCCAGTCCATTCCACGTCGCCATTCCATACCACGGCGCCAGTCCATTCCTCGTCGGCATTCCATACCACGGCGCCAGTCCATTCCACGTCGGCATTCCATACCGTGGGAGCACCCCATATCAGCCCAAATGCACCACCACACGCAGTAGCGAGTTCTGGAATGTTGAACTCTGTCGCCACCAGTGTCGCCGACACCAGCCAACAAGTGGCCCCCGCAGACTATCGTCTTCCTGGCGTTCCCTCCTACGTCACCGACTCCCAAGAATCCACAGAGTGAGCCCGGAGCTGTGGGGCGTGGCTGTAGACCCTTTACCATTATGATGTAATGGGAGTAAAAGTAGGCACTAAATGGAGAATTTTTCATGGAAACATGCATGTTTTGTGCTTTCATGTGTAAATTTACATGATAGCACAAAATGGAGAAAATACATAAAACGTGCATGTTTTTGTGCTTTCATGTAAATTTTAAACATGAAAGCGCAAAAACATGCTGTAAATTTCTCATTTAGTGCCTCCTTTTACCCCCCATTTCATCATAATGGTAAAGGATCTATATTGTGGCGGTTCCACAGTAATTGCTTAGTGCTACCATACTTAGTAACGCTGTCAGAGCTAGCTGCGCTGATAAATAATTGTTTACGGCTAAACTAATTAATAGTGATTAATGACCTGTTTACCAGTTCACTGTTCCCTTAATTTGCTTAATTTAATCCTAAAATTTGTTTTCTCTGCTTCTAGCACTGACAAGATGGCTTCTACTGGAGTCACAAACCTTCCGCTGTCGCTTCCAGGCAGTTGGGTGACCTCTGAACTCTCCGGGGAGGGCAGTCACATGACCTTTGAACTTCCCAAAGGAGGAAGTCACATGACTTCTGAGCTTTCCAGGGTAGGAAGTCACATGACTTCTGAGCTTTCCAGGGGAGAAAGTCACATGACTTCAGAGTCTGATCTGCTGCAAGGAAGTAGTCACGTTATTTTCGAACGTACGAGTGAAGACGGTCATGTGACTTCTGAGCTTCCGAGGAGAAGCAATCGTGTGACCTCTGACTTCCCCCAGGAACCTGACCCTGACCCTGACTCTGACCTGTTGGACTCCAGCTCACGTTACCTCCCAGTGACAAGCCCCGTTCCCGAACCGGGTCACGAACTCAATTCCATGACCACGCACGGCAATATCCAAGAACCTGGTCTCGTACCCAGACCAGATGACAGAGCCGGTCTCGGCAATATCCAGGAACCTGGTCTCATACCCAGACCAGATGACAGAGCCGGTCTCGGCAATATCCAGGAACCTGGTCTCGTACCCAGACCAGATGACAGAGCCGGTCTCGGCAATATCCAGGAACCTGGTCTCGTACCTAGACCAGACAATGGAACCGGTCTCGGCTCGAGCACTACTACTGAACAAGACGTCGGCACCCTGACGACCTCACTGGTCCAGGCGTACGGTCTGCCGGCTTCCGCGGGCGCCACTACTGAGCTCTTCTCATCCCTAACCGGCACTGGAGTAGCCAGAGACGCAGAGGCCGAGGATGGCGGCCATCTTGAGCTAGTCGTCAGTGACTCTCCCTCCAAGCCGAGTATCGGCTCCGTATCGGCGTCATACGCTCGGGTTGTGGAGCCGAGACTGTCCGAGCGGTTGGCTGCCGTGAGGATCCAGGCTGCGGCCAGGGGCTACCTGGTGAGGAGGCACCTCAAGGCTTATGTCCAACAGCACTGGGCCGCCACTGTGATCCAGGCTGCGTGGTGAGTGGGAACGTTGCACTGGGATGGAATTGAAGAAATGGCTTCTCTCTCTCCCTCCCTCCCTCCCTCCCTCTCTCTCTCTCTCTCTCTCTCTCTCTCTCTCTCTCTATCTCTCCCTCTCCCTCCCTCCCTCCCTCTCTCTCTCCCTCTCTCCCTCCCTCCCTCCCTCTCTCTCTCTCTCTCTCTCTCTCTCTCTCTCTCTCTCTCTCTCTCTCTCTCTCTCTCTCTCTCTCTCTCTCTCTCTCTCTCTCTCTCTCTCTCTCTCTCTTCCCTCCCCCTCCCCCCCCCCCACCAAAGGAGGGGCTATCATGCTCGCAGTCACGACCCTGTGGTGGTCAGGGTGAGGAGTGAGGTGAGAAGCAAGAAGCTGGAAGCATTGGTCACCGTGCTATACCTGCGTCTACTGGGGTATGTGTGTGCAGTCTGTCTATAGTGTACATCCCCTGTTCAATCTGTCTCAATAATCACTGAGTCTATAATTCAATTTCTTCCAGCCATTGCAGCTAAGTACCAATTCCTGCAACTAAGTACCAATTATCGCTTTAATCACTTAAAACAGTGTTCTAGCCAGAGACAATTGCAAAGAGCGGTGCTTTCTCAGAGATCAAAGCATAGCTGTGTTTTAATTACATTCTTTCAACCACATCAAAAGAAAATCGTATACCTAAGACCGGTGGAGCACCGCTCTTCCACTCTTTAGCTAGAACACTGACTTAAAACCTTGTTTCTTCTCATCGATTGCAGCTGCAGTCAGGAGGTGTCCCACCAGGCACACGTGCTACAGATACAGGAAGAGACCATCCAGTCCCTCATGCTTGAGGTCAGGGTTCGTGCTCAGGGGTGGGCTCGTGCTCAGGGGTGGGCTCATACTCAGGGGTGGGCTCACACTCAGGGGTGGGCTCACACTCAGGGGTGGGTTCGTGCTCAGGAGTGGGCTCATACTTAGAAGCGGGCTCATACTCAGGGATGGGCTCATACTCAGGGGTGGGCTCGTGCTCAGGAGTGGGCTCTTACTTAGGAGCGGGCTCATACTCAGGGATGGGCTCATACTCAGGGGTGGGCTCACACTCAGGGGTGGGCTCATACTCAGGGGTGGGCTCGTGCTCAGGAGTGGGCTCTTACTTAGGAGTGGGCTCATACTCAGGGATGGGCTCATACTCAGGGGGCTTATACTCGGGGATGGACACTCAGTGGTGGGCTCATACTTGGGGGTGGGCTCATACTCAGGGGTGGGCTCATACTCAGGGGTGGCCTCATACTCAGGGGTGGGCTCATGCTCAGGGGTGGGCTCAAACTAAGGGGGCTTATACTCGGGGATGGACACTCAGTGGTGGGCTCATACTCAGGGGTGGGCTCATACTCAGGAGTGGGCTCATACTAAGGGGGCTTATACTCGGGGATGGACACTCAGTGGTGGGCTCATACTTGGGGGTGGGCTCATACTCAGGGGTGGGCTCATACTCAGGGGTGGCCTCATACTCAGGGGTGGGCTCATGCTCAGGGGTGGGCTCAAACTAAGGGGGCTTATACTCGGGGATGGACACTCAGTGGTGGGCTCATACTCAGGGGTGGGCTCATACTCAGGAGTGGGCTCATACTAAGGGGGCTTATACTCGGGGATGGACACTCAGTGGTGGGCTCATACTCGGGGGTGGGCTCATACTCAGGAGTGGGCTCATGCTCAGGAGTGGGCTCATACTCAGGGGTGGGCTCATGTGCAGGAGTGGGCTCATGCTCAGGGGTGGGCTCATACTCAGGAGTGGGCTCATACTAAGGGGGCTTATACTCGGGGATGGACACTCAGTGGTGGGCTCATACTCGGGGGTGGGCTCATACTCAGGGGTGGGCTCATACTCAGGGGTGGGCTCATACTCAGGAGTAGGCTCATACTCAGGGGTGAGGTAGTTAGAAGCAATAATGCTATTAGTTTTCTGGGTCCAAGCCCGAGAGCAGCCAGATGAAACCTCAGCCAGCAGCAAATGAGCATGTACACATGTTTACTTTCACACGGTAATTTGGCTGGGTCAGGAGTCTCTGTGTACACATGCAGACGCTGCTGGGAAGTGAATGAACTTCACCCAGGAAGTTAGTTCTCAATACACAAGTGCCCACCTTTGGACGCCTGATGACATAAGGGATCAGGACATTAAGCTCGTAATTTATTTATTACACTATGCTCCTAAATAATAAGGCTTTAGGTTTGGCTGGCCAAGCTAATGATTGGCCAACGGTACAATTTAATACAATCGTGGTCAAATTTTTGGGTGGCCATTGTAGAACATTGCACGGAAAATGGCCAGTGGCCAGCTGCTATTTTGAGCTCTCCCTATGACCCAGTGTTCAGTAAGGGGGCACTGGCCTCATAAGCAGACTAATTAATTACATCACTCCAACATCAACTATTGTGGACCCTTTACCATTGTGATGTAATGGGGGCTAGCTAGCATGATTGTTGTGTAAAACAATAGACCCTTTACCATTATAATGTAAGGCAAAGGTGGGTAAATTTACAAGAAAACGTGCATGTTTTTGTGCTTTCATGTAAATTTTGAAACATGAAAGCACAAAAACGAGCATGTTTCCACTTGCATTTAGCTTAGTGCCTACTTTTCCATCTTATTCCCTGGCACTCAAATGTATGGACTCCTCAAGCCTGACTCACCCTAACATACCCTAACATGCTCTAACTTGCTTGACTCACCCTAACATGCTCTAACTTGCTTGACTCATCCTAACATGCTCGACTCATCCTAACATGCTCTAACTTGCTTGACTCATCCTAACATGCTTGAAATTATGCCAGCATAACTGGTGATGATGATTTTTTACAGGTGGACGTACTCAATCACTGGAGGACTCAGGACGAGTTGAAAAAACGGAACAAAGCAGCCGTCACGATCCAGAAATATTGGTATGAGTTCTGCTATAATTCCATTCCCAGTTTCCATACTTGAGATCTCATGTATGTGGTCTGGGAATGAGACCGGGTTGAACGACCTGGCCTGGAGACAGCTACCGTATAGCGCCAGATTTTCGAGGCGCATAATTTTCGCGGTTTGGTCATACTGAACATTTCGCAGAAATAAATTTCACGGACCAAGGATGCTTTGTATACACGCGTATACGACAAAACATTTCGCGAGCTTAATTTCGCGGTCTGAGGCCAATCCGCGAAAACTGCGAAAATTATGCGCCTCGAAAATTTGGCGCTATACGGTATCACAATTCTCTTTTCTTTCCTTCTTTCAAATAGGAGGGGCTACACTGCCAGAAAGGTACGTAAAATTGTCCAGCAGCCACCTCGCAACTCACCTACTCACCAGTTTTGAGTCTTCAGCTAATTGGAGGGGGCAAAGCTAAAAAATAGGGGAACATGCCGGAATATCTTTAGGGCTCACTGAAGCCCCTCCCCCTTCTCTCTTTTCCAGGGGCGTGGCTACTCGGGCTCTCGGCTGAAATCCAGCGATTCTGGTCTCTGGCGCATGTGCTATTCTCTCAAGGAACAGGTACAGCTGTGCATGCGTTCAGCATTCATTAGTATGCCTCGTGCCCCGGCCTGTATATGCCCAAGCTTAGTCTCGTTCCCAGACTCCCTTACCAAGCTTAGTCTCGTTCCCAGACTCCCTTACCAAGCTTAGTCTCGTTCCCAGTCTCCCTTACCAAGCTTAGTCTCGTTCCCAGACTCCCTTACCAAGCTTAGTCTCGTTCCCAGACTCCCTTACCAAGCTTAGTCTCGTTCCCAGACTCCCTTACCAAGCTTAGTCTCGTTCCCAGACTCCCTTACCAAGCTTAGTCTCGTTCCCAGACTCCCTTACCAAACTTAGTCTCGTTTCCAGACTTCCTTACCAAACTTAGTCTCGTTCCCAGACTCCCTTACCAAACTTAGTCTCGTTCCCAGACTCCCTTACCAAGCTTAGTCTCGTTCCCAGACTCCCTTACCAAGCTTAGTCTCGTTCCCAGACTCCCTTACCAAGCTTAGTCTCGTTCCCAGACTCCCTTACCAAGCTTAGTCTCGTTCCCAGACTCCCTTACCAAGCTTAGTCTCGTTCCCAGACTCCCTTACCAAGCTTAGTCTCGTTTCCAGACTCCCTTACCAAGCTTAGTCTCGTTCCCAGACTCCCTTACCAAGCTTAGTCTCGTTCCCAGACTTCCTTACCAAGCTTAGTCTCGTTCCCAGACTCCCTTATCAAGCTTAGTCTCGTTCCCAGACTTCCTTACCAAACTTAGTCTCGTTCCCAGACTCCCTTATCAAGCTTAGTCTCGTTCCCAGACTCCCTTACCAAGCTTAGTCTCGTTCCCAGACTCCCTTACCAAACTTAGTCTCGTTCCCAGACTCCCTTACCAAGCTTAGTCTCGTTCCCAGACTCCCTTACCAAGCTTAGTCTCGTTCCCAGACTTCCTTACCAAGCTTAGTCTCGTTCCCAGACTCCCTTACCAAGCTTAGTCTCGTTCCCAGACTCCCTTACCAAGCTTAGTCTCGTTCCCAGACTCCCTTACCAAGCTTAGTCTCGTTCCCAGACTCCCTTACCAAGCTTAGTCTCGTTCCCAGACTCCCTTACCAAGCTTAGTCTCGTTCCCAGACTCCCTTACCAAGCTTAGTCTCGTTCCCAGACTCCCTTACCAAGCTTAGTCTCGTTCCCAGACTCCCTTACCAAACTTAGTCTCGTTCCCAGACTCCCTTACCAAACTTAGTCTCGTTCCCAGACTCCCTTACCAAGCTTAGTCTCGTTCCCAGACTCCCTTATCAAGCTTAGTCTCGTTCCCAGACTCCCTTACCAAGCTTAGTCTCGTTCCCAGACTTCCTTACCAAGCTTAGTCTCGTTCCCAGACTCCCTTACCAAACTTAGTCTCGTTCCCAGACTCCCTTACCAAGCTTAGTCTCGTTCCCAGACTCCCTTACCAAGCTTAGTCTCGTTCCCAGACTCCCTTACCAAGCTTAGTCTCGTTCCCAGACTCCCTTACCAAGCTTAGTCTCGTTCCCAGACTCCCTTACCAAGCTTAGTCTCGTTCCCAGACTCCCTTACCAAACTTAGTCTCGTTCCCAGACTCCCTTACCAAACTTAGTCTCGTTCCCAGACTCCCTTACCAAACTTAGTCTCGTTCCCAGACTCCCTTACCAAGCTTAGTCTCGTTCCCAGACTCCCTTACCAAGCTTAGTCTCGTTCCCAGACTCCCTTACCAAGCTTAGTCTCGTTCCCAGACTCCCTTACCAAGCTTAGTCTCGTTCCCAGACTCCCTTACCAAGCTTAGTCTCGTTCCCAGACTCCCTTACCAAACTTAGTCTCGTTCCCAGACTCCCTTACCAAACTTAGTCTCGTTCCCAGACTCCCTTACCAAGCTTAGTCTCGTTCCCAGACTCCCTTATCAAGCTTAGTCTCGTTCCCAGACTCCCTTACCAAGCTTAGTCTCGTTCCCAGACTTCCTTACCAAGCTTAGTCTCGTTCCCAGACTCCCTTACCAAACTTAGTCTCGTTCCCAGACTCCCTTACCAAACTTAGTCTCGTTCCCAGACTCCCTTTCCCAGACTCCCTTACCAAGCTTAGTCTCGTTCCCAGACTCCCTTACCAAGCTTAGTCTCGTTCCCAGACTCCCTTACCAAGCTTAGTCTCGTTCCCAGACTCCCTTACCAAGCTTAGTCTCGTTCCCAGACTCCCTTACCAAGCTTAGTCTCGTTCCCAGACTCCCTTACCAAGCTTAGTCTCGTTCCCAGACTTCCACGCCCTCCCAGCAAAAGAGGTGTTCTCAATTACGTTTCTTGTTAAAGATTTATACTGTATAATAAATTGTAATTGGTCACTGTATGTATGGTATTTTCATTCCAAAAGATAAATTGCACGCTTATCGGGCTAAACATCTCGAAAGGCCAAGCTCTGCAATCCTCCCACAACATCAGCATTTTACCACCCCCCCCCCCCCCCTCCATGTTTGCTCTTGACGATTACAGCCCCTTTTTAACAATTCTCTCAGTTGGCTAGCAGGAATTATTGCGAAGTTTCTTCAATTCCGACCTGAAGTTCAGCTGAAGTTTGGGTTGGAATTGAAGAAACTTTGCATTGCCAATGAGTTTTACAGTTACAGCCCTTATATGCACCTACCCCCTGCTGGAAGTTTCTTCAATTCCGACCTGAAGTTCAGCTGAAGTTTGGGTTGGAATTGAAGAAACTTTGCATTGCCAATGAGTTTTACAGTTACAGCCCTTATATGCACCTACCCCCTGCTGGAAGTTTCTTCAATTCCGACCTGAAGTTCAGCTGAAGTTTGGGTTGGAATTGAAGAAACTTTGCATTGCCAATGAGTTTTACAGTTACAGCCCTTATATGCACCTACCCCCTGCTGGAAGTTTCTTCAATTCCAACCTGAAGTTCAGCTGAAGTTTGGGTTGGAATTGAAGAAACTTTGCATTGCCAATGAGTTTTACAGTTACAGCCCTTATATGCACCTACCCCCTGCTGGAAGTTTCTTCAATTCCAACCTGAAGTTCAGCTGAAGTTTGGGTTGGAATTGAAGAACTTTGCAATGAGTAATACAGTTACAGCCCTTATATGCACCTACCCCCTGCTGGACAAATACAATTTTTTGTCAAAGTTCACATTCTGCAGTGTAAATATTTATGTGGCCAATTGAAAGATTCTTGCAATGCCTGAACGTGTCTCAGTCTTCTGCCTGACCTAATCGCTCTGTCTCTTGCCACATGTCGCCAGTGGAATTACCAGCAATTAGGACTCCCGATGGGACCTGTTTTTTTCCATTTTTGGAGATAAGTGGGATGATGTTTTTTGGGGGGTTCAGTGAATTTTAAGTCGTTGTTTTGCTTGGCTGTGTTAGTAATTTAAGATTCTTTTGACGCTGTGCAATGCCTTAGGGCAAGCCAGTGAAGTGAGCTTGTGTGTTTGTGTTGTTGACTTAGGGTGTGTGCATGTGTGATTTATGTGGTAGGTACACAGGTGTATGTACACGTGTGTGTGCATGTGTGTGTGCGTGCGTGTATGATTGACATATGGTGGTTACACAGGTGTGTGTACACATGCATGTGTGCATGTTGTGTGTGTGTGTGTGTGTGTACATGTGTGTGCGTGTGTGTGATTTATGTGGTGATTACATAGGTGTGTGTACACATGAATGTGTGCATGTGTGTGTGTGTATGTGTGTGTGTGTGTGTGTGTGTGTGTGTGTGTGTGTGTGTGTGTGTGTGTGTGTGTGTGTGTGTGATTCATATGGTGGTTACATAGGTGTGTGTACACATGCATATGTGCATGTGTGTGTGTGTTTGTGTATGCACACATGTCAGGGAGTCGGGTGTGGGTTGCATACGCAGCAGTAGCCACAGTTATGCCACACTTGCATGTCCAGATGCACAGAGATGGACGCTCATGCTTAAACAATAAACAAAGATAATGTACTGCCATTGGAAATGCTGACTGTCTGTCTAGCAAGTCATATACATGTACCCTAATCTCCACCTGGCCACAGACACATCATGTTCATGCTTTTGAATGTGCAGTCATGTACATATCCTGTTTTACAAGTGTTGACATACACAGTCATGTTTATACATAACCCTAACCCTAACCCTAACCCCAACCATTAACCCTAACCCTAGCCCTAGCCCTAGCCCTAACCCTAGCCCTAACCCTAACCCTAGCCCTAACCCTAGCCCTAGCCCTAGCCCTAAGACTGTGCCACCCCATCACATGAGTACACGCAATCGTGTAGTTCTTTAGTTCTCAGGAAAACTTGGCATCTCTGCTTCAGCAGTATACACCTTTCAGTCACCCAGTATTAGACAAGCACTCAGATCTTAGTGGGCTACCTAATTAGAGGGAGGAAGCTGAGTGTGTGAATGGGCTGCCCTTTCAGTCCACCAGGTGCTTCTGTTGCCAAACTACTCTTTATATCTATAGATCAATGGGGGGGGGGGGATATGGTATGATGTGAAAATTTTTAGCCTTTGGAAGACTGCATACAGCAGATCTGCCAGTATTGCACAAACAGCAGCTGTCTCTGTGATATGGCTAAGAGGATTGGTACAAGTGCTGATATGGGTTTTCATTGATATGGCTGGGTTCCCATCTCTATTGCCAATTAGTTACCATGGTGATAAAAGCTACAGCTGGCCCTCAGTGTTGTACAGTAGACCTTCACATATCTGGCTGCTTTGATTCACCCAAATAATGATAGTTTTTTGCTGAGCATTAAACAGAACGGCCTACTGAAAATGTACGGTTTCATATATCGGACCGTTTCGCATATCTAGTCTAGGCTTGGTCTCATCAGGGCCGAAGGTCGACCTACTGTACCTATAGTTCCTGTACTTTGTATCCCCTGAGTTAGACCCTTATGATGTAATGGGGAGGCAAATTTACATGGAAACATGCATGTTTTTGTGCTTTCATGTTTAAATTTACATAAAAGCACGAAACATGCATGTTTTCATGTATTTTCTCTCTGTAGTGTTGTTTGTGCATGGCATAAGGAAAATCACACTCCCAAAACAGATGCTCTTAATTAGGCCACTGATCCCGGTTCCATTCCAAACTAGAGTCTCATTCCCAGTCCGAATGAGAATTGGGAAAGGAGACTATGTTCCGCCAATCACAGTCATGTACGTCTATTATCAAGCAGCTAGATGAAACGTAGCCTTGTACCCAGGCCTTCCCTCACAGCTTTTTTGCCACGGCTGCGAAAAAAAGCTGTGAGTGAAGGCCTGGGTATATGAGGCTAGATAAAACGTGCCGCCAGTTATTTGCTGTGGTATGTGTTTGTTGGCATAGCAATTGCCATTTTAGCCTCCTCCTAACGACACATCCCCCTCAAGGTGATTGTTTTCGCCACCAAGGCCAGAGTAAGATCATTAGGCTCCCAGACTCTCCATATCACTGCTGGCTCCAGTATTGCTTTACTATCATAGACAGAGTTATGTCCATGAAGCCTTAGGTTTTGTAGAGGCAGTTAAATGCAGAGGATTTATAGCATTAAATTATATCCATGATGACATCGTAATTGTATCTTAATAGCACTGAAGGCTTTTCATTAGCAGCACATTATGTCAGCACTTTAAGAATCTTGCTCCAATGAAACCGGAGTCACATGTCTAGCCTCGATCTTGCCAGATTTCATCTCTCGAACTGGGTGCATGTGGATTGACATTAGTTGCTAAGCAACGCCCAAGTCTCATACCCATGCCGGCCTTCTCCAGTTTGATTCCAGAACCACGAGGACAACACCCTCCCACATGCTCTTAGGCTCTTATCGACTGCTTGCTCGCTAACTTTCTGCGCTGTTTCCGTGTTTTTCAGTTTTCAGCCGACTTACCTCAAGGAGGGCTGAAAGTGTCTTGTAGGTACGATTTCTCTCTCGAACAATGACTATAGAATGCCATTTCTCCGTGCTTCGCGTTTGACGCGTTCAACCGATGTGACATCATAACAAAACGTTGGCGGAAGTTAATTTGGTGAGAATTAAAACTTTGATGGCTGCCAAACTGTCAAATTAAAGTCCTTGCCAAATTTTCCTGCTATACGGTACGCACACATGCACACGTGCACACACACACACACACACACACACACACACACACACACACACACACACACACACACACACACACACAATGCTGATTCACAAAACTCTACGCCCCTACTGCATCACTTCAGTAGCCCTCCTGAAATTAACACTCAGAGACTTTTGACATTTGTTTCAAGAGTGCTGTGGTGAAAGGTCAGTCTACCACACTGATAGTTCAGCCTGACCAGAACTAGTGTTATCACCAACCTCAACAGCAGGTGGGCCAGTAATGGGGCCACTTGATGCTTGTTCTTACATACACCACCCCATGGAGCCTGAACACCAGTGGTGACCTGCCAAGTACAGGATACCCAACTCCTTAAATAGATCCTTTACCATTATGATGTAATGGGGAGAGGGGAGGTACTGGTAAAAATAGGCACTACCAAAAAGGAAAATTTACATGGAAAAATGCATGTTTTTGTGGGTACTGGTAAAAATAGGCACTACCAAAAAGGAAAATTTACATGGAAAAATGCATATTTTTGTGCTGTCATGTTTAAAATTTACATGAAAGCACAAAAACATGCAAGTTTTCATGTATATTTTCATTTAGTACCTCCTTTTACACCCATTAATTTCATCATAATGGTAAAGGGTCTATTGACAGAATTCGTGTTGTTCGGCACAGTCACTTGAGCCCGCCCCGAGGAACAAGCAAGCAGGTGTACTGGCCGAAACTGCCTAAGGGCATCACTCAAGTCTCCAAACTCTCCAGGTGTAAATGCCTAAGGGCATATCACTTACAGTCTCTGAACTCAGTGCACATAATAGACAATTAACCCCAGAGTGCAAGAACAATACTTTGCTAAGAGACTCTGGTTGGGATGGAATGGTCATTATTAGATGACTTTTCAAGACCAGTTCCTTTCCCACAGTGAGGGGCTTCCCTAGTTTTCCCATAGACACACACACACACACGTGCAGCCCATTCACTGTTGCTAGGCAGTGCATGTCAGGCCATGGCTGGAGACATATGCTCTTGTTGTTACAGAGCCATGTGTCTAGCATTTCTGTGGGTACACATATCCTGGGGTGAGGTCACCTATCCTTTCCACCCAGCACATGTGCAGCTCTTGTGGTTTCTGGGTGACCTTTTTTGTTGTCTTTTTGACATGGGGCTGACATGGCCTGTGGTGCCACGTTATTCTTTTTTTTTTTTTTTGAATGAGCACTTCCAAGTTCCCAAGCAGATACAGAGGTTTGCGGGTAGCCTCTAACCCAGGCCTTCCCCGCACTCGTGAAAATAAAAAAAAAGCTTAATTTTTCTTTTTTATTTGCTAAAGTAAGGCTTCTTTTTTATTTCTCTAAAGTGAAGCTTTACTTTTCTTTTTTATTTCGCAAGTGCTGGGTTCGAGGCTAGTTTGCAGGTTTGTTGTCGAGTGCAATATAGGCAAATGGGAGTTGACAGTAGTAACTGTTAGTCTTTGATTCTGACAGCCTAACCTAATCAAGTACTTGAGAGCCACTGCCTATTTGCCCTCTCCTGTGGACAACCAACTTGCAAACCTCTGTATGCCTCCCTCAGTCGCCTGGCTACAGAATTCAATATACTGCTACCAGTCGCTTGATGCTCTAGCTTACTAGGCAACTGGTGACCAGCATGAAATTAAAAAAAAAAAGATTTGAAACTACCTTCGAAATTAGAATTGAGTGTACTTAAAGTGTGTTCCTGTTGTTAATTGCAGGTGCAGCAGCTGGAAGCCATTCTAGTGAGCATGCTGGAGAGCACCTATGTGTATGGCGAGACAAGACAACGATATCAGCGGATGGGATTCATTGGGGGAGCTGGTGAGTGGCTTAGAGGTGGGCTCATACTCAGGGTGGGCTCATACTTAGGGGTGGGCTCATACTCAGGGGTGGGCTCATACTCAGGGTGGGCTCATACTCAGGGGTGGGCTCATACTCAGGGGTGGGCTCATACTTAGGGGTGGGCTCATACTCAGGGGTGGGCTCATACTCAGGGTGGGCTCATACTCGGGGTGGGCTCACCCTTAGGGGTGGGTTCATACTCAGGGTGGGCTCATACTCAGGGTGGGCTCATACTTAGGGTGAGCTCACACTTAGGGTGAGCTCACACTTAGGGTGAGCTCACACTTAGGGGTAGGCTCATGCTCAGGAGTAGGCTCATAGACAGAGGTTGTACTGTTATGATAATACCTTTGCACTTTGTTGGTATGCCCCCACTGCATGTGTGTGTGTGCTATCCAATTTCTGAAGTTGTGTTAAGCTTGTGCAGGCATCCTGACAATGCCAACGGCAGCCATGCAGCTAATTACCTGCCGTCACCTTGGCAGTGCCACAATTATCTTGAGAAACCATTAATGACCATCTCAGTGAACACTAAATGAACTTAAAATTCCATAGTATTGGGTGCAGTCTTTAAACACTTTACAGGCCTAGTAATCATATACGAAAACAAAAAAAAAAGTGTCTTTAGAGTGCCTAGGTCTTACCTCAGAAAAAAAAAAAAGTGGGGTGAAAACCCCGGAAACGAAACTGAGCCACGCGCTCCTGAAGACACTCGCTTTGCCGAAGAGACAACCAGGCAGTATAGTTTATATAATCATGGCGCATGAATGCGTTGTAGGCATGCAAAGTGTTAATTAAAGAAACTGACATTTTTCTACAGATCCTTCAACGTTGGAGGGCCCCTCGCTGCAAGGTACATGTATGAACCTATTACTGTATCAACACATATATGTGACTGGCTTTGTGTAAACTTGCCACTTTCAATGTTATTACAACTTTACCAGATTTGTAAAACCCTGTGGTGGGCTCATACTTAGTAGTGGGCTCATACTCAGGAGTGGGCTCATACTCAGGGGTGGCTCATACTCAGGAGTTAGCCTCGTACCCAGGCATGAGCTCATACTCAGGAGTGGCCTCATACTCAGGGGTGGGCTCATACTCAGGAGTAGGCTCATACTCAGGGGTGGGCTCATACTCAGGGGTGGGCTCATACTCAGGAGTGGCCTCATACTCAGGGGTGGGCTCATACTCAGGGGTGGGCTCATAGTCAGGGGTGGGCTCATACTCAGGGGAGGGCTCATACTCAGGAGTGGGCAGGAGTGGGCTCATACTCAGGAGTGGGCTCATGTCACTTTATTAGTTTTTTATATATATATTACATCATTCTCTTGTCACCGTTTAGGGGATCTCCCTCCTCCCACTGATCTTCAGATGTCCCACCATTCGGACAGCTGTCTCCTGCTGCAGTGGACCCCGCCCACTCCACACGAAGCCCCGCCCCCCACTGCCATTGAGACTGCCGCTGCTCCAAGTCTGCTAGGGTTCAGGGTTTACGTGAATGGATCTCCTAAGGGAACAGTGAGTCAGCCCAAAAGACTATTAGACATTAGCATCTATGAAATGGTACACTAGGGTTAGGGATAAGTTTGGGTTAGGGTTTGGGTTAGCGAGGGTTAGGGTTAGGGACGGGTAGTATGGTTAGGGAAAGGTTAGTAGGGTTAGGGTTAGGGTAAGGTTAGGGTTAGCGAGGGTTAGGGTTAGGGATAGGTAGGGTTAGGGATAGGGTGGGGTTTGGTATAGGGTAGGGTTAGGGTTAGCGTTAGGGATAGGTTAGGATGAGCGAGGGTTAAGGATATTAGGGTTAGTGAGAGTTAGGGTTAGGGATAGGTAGGGTTAGGGATAGGTAGGGTTAGGGATAGGGTGGGGTTAGGTATAGGGTAGGGCTAGGGTTAGCATTAGGGATAGGTTAGGATGAGCGAGGGTTAAGGATATTAGGGTTAGTGAGAGTTAGGGTTAGGGAAAGAATATAGTTTGATTTGCTGGTTGTATTCACCCTTGCTGGTTTTGCTGGCTTGATTTTGCACCTGACGTGACCTTCCTTGTTCTGCTCAAAGAATTTAGGAATTCATTCTTTTGTAGAGTATCGTAATTTTCATAATGATTACTGAATAGAACCATGTACCCCTGAATTACTCCTCCAGAGTATCCCATTGTGGACCGTAGTATCAACTAACAGTGGCATGTGGCATGTGGCATGTGGCATGTGGCATGTGGCATGTGTTTGTGCCATTGGAAAAAAATATGCAATTACTAATTATGCAATAAAGATTCCTTAATGTGTGAGTATCACCCACTCGCAACTTTGTCTAAACGCGCCCATGGTGACTGATCGGATTAGCAAACAAACGGTTTGTGTTGTTGGTTCGGTAATTACTCAAAGACAACTTCGGTAGTTTAGCGATCAGCAACCCAGGGGAGAGCACAGAGGAATGAGCTGATTGGCTGCGTCTCTGTAGCTTATATAGCGCCAGATCACCGCGAATGGCCAGGCAAGAGGACGGATCGCTAACTCGTGTTGCGTAAACAAACTGCTGCTTGTCGCATTTTGCGATATTTGGGACCCGTTTCAAGTTACAGAGGGATTAACATAATAAGAAGAGCTGAAACTGTAGAACGTGTCGAGCATTACTCAACATTTCCCCTAATGTGCTTGTGTAGCATCGTAGCACCTCCCACCAACACAGGGTCGGGGTTTTTTCCTCCAGTGCTCTAACACAATTAGAGATAAAAACCTACATAGCCTCGAACCCAGGCCTCCCACACTCCCGAAAATAGTAAACTCTTTTTTTTTTTTACTGGAGTGCAAGGAGGGTCTGAGCTAGTAAATGTCTGAAATCTGACTAAAGCACAGTGTCTGGGTGTTAGGTGACATGATATCTCTGTGGTGTTACAGATGCTGGTAACTTTAGCCATCCGATGGAATTGCCGATTGCATTGTTCCCCTGGAGGGTGTGAGAGTTTTTTGTTTATTTTACTACGTATAGATACCTAAAGTTCACTCTAATGACACTCCAGCTGCACTTTGTATTATAAAGGTCGTAAAGAGTAGGGATCGAGTCAGGTTTTCTTCGAGAAAGTTTCAATACCGTGGAACCCCTCTAATGTGGACACCTTGGGGACCTGGTGAAGTGTCCAGTATAGAGAGGTGTCCTCATTTCAGGGGGAAATGAAAGTATATTTGCAAAGTGTCCTTAATAGAGGTATCCTAATTTCATGCAGGGGTGTCTTTTTGAGAGGGGTTCCACTGCATGTGGATTACAATTAGGCAGTGATTGATACTGCTGTTTGCTTGGAAGCTAGGCTAGCTGTAGTTAAACTTGGGGGTAAAACCAGGGCAATCACACCATTGCACCAACTTTGGAACTAAGTTAGTATATCGGCCAAGAGCTCCTTTTAAATTAAATCACCTTTCAGTCCTCTGATGCCTAATTAAGGGGAGGGGACGAGACTAGATGGGAGGGGGGTTGCGGGGGTTGGGGGGTGAGTGAATGCCCTTTCTTCTTCAGCCCTCTGTGGTTGTCTTTTCAGTAACTAAAGATCCTCTTGGAAAAGGGGAAGATGGGGGGGATGGCAGAGAGGGGTGCCTTTGCTCTTACCACTTTCCTTAGTAAACTTCCTGTTGTGACTATGTATGTGGTAGGCTACTTATCTGTTACTTCCTGCCTGCTTATTCCATATTAGGTGGACGCAGCCAAGAGAAAGGCCTACCTTGAGGGTCTGGAGACATCCACTACCTACAGGTAGAAAGTATAGTGTGGAGCCCCTCTAGTGTGGATACCTTGGGGACATGGTGAAGTGTCCTGTATACAGTGGAGCCCCTCTATTGTGGACACCTTGGGGACCTGGTTTGCGAGCATTTTCATTTTTCGGTCCAAATTTTTTTTCTTCGATATCTCGCATTCTGGAGGTAGCACAGGCGCGACAGAGGTGTCAACGGCACCTACACCGTGCCCAGAACAGTTTGTGAGCATTTTCATTTTTCGGTCCAAAAATGTTTTTTTGATATCTCACTTTCTGAAGGTAGCACAGGCGCGGCAGAGGTGTCAATGGCACTTACGCGGTGCCCAGAACAGTTTGCGAGCATTTTCATTTTTTGGTTCAAAATTTTTTTCTTCGATATAGGACCTGGTGAAGTGTTTTATTGGGGCGAGCGCAGCGAGCCCTGTACTAGCGAGGTCCATGCCAACTCTGTATGTATGTCATCGACCGACCTGTATGTATGTCATCGACCGACCGGTCGCATTGCGCATGCGCAGAAACATGCTAAGCACATGTAGTTGCGCTCGCCCCACAAATGCTCTGCATTCTCCTAGTATAGAGAGGTATCCTCATTCCACTGTACATAATGCACTGACTACAGCCATAGGGAAGCTATATAGTGTCATTTCAGTAAAATGCTGTCAGCCAAATTTGACTTCTGTTCCTGGCCCAGTGTTCATAGTCTGGCTTCAAGTTACCCTGGGCACAAGGCTATATAGCTTCGAGTGTTTTTGGGGCAAGCGTGAGCGAGCCCCCCCTTAGTGTCGTGACTCGTGCGATTTTGTCTGTACGGGGTGCATGGTCCTATATACCGCAAATACTTCAAATATCTATTTCAGCGGCTTGCCCTCGCTCACGCTCGCCCCACAATGCTCTGCATTCACTAGTTATAGAGCTGTCAGCTAGAAGGTGATTCAGGACATGTGGCTTGAAGTGGTTCCAAGGTCCTGTGGCTTTGTGGCACTTTGATCTGTGGCTGAGAACTGCTGATGTTCAAAGGGCCAAGATGGGACTGCTTCAAAGGATTCACCACACCACAGTGTCTCTTTCTGGAGGGATCAAAGCTGTGAAGTCTTCCTCCATCCATTCACACAACATTTAGATATTCAAACTAAGTATCCTGCAGTGCTTAATTTAAACACCCTATTTACTGTTCTCTGTCTGAGCTTCTGTATAGAGTCTATACCTTTGAAGCCACCCGTTCATTAGATATTCAAACTAAGTATCCTGCAGTGCTTAATTTAAACACCCTATTTACTGTTCTCTGTCTGAGCTTCTGTGTAAAGTCTATACCTTTGAAGCCACCCGTTCACACAACATTTAGATATTCAAACTAAGTATCCTGCAGTGCTTAATTTAAACACCCTATTTACTGTTCTCTGTCTGAGCTTCTGTATAGAGTCTGTACCTTTGAAGCCACCCGTTCACACAACAAATAGTTATATCAAATCTAATACAGTGGAACCCCTCCATTGTGGATACCTTGGGGACCTGGGGTTAAGTGTCCAGTATAGAGAGGTGTTCTCATTTTCAGAGGTAACTTTATATTGAAAAAGTGGACGTAGCCTTGTGTCCTAAATACAGAAGTGTCCTTATTTCAGGGGTGTCCTTTAAGAGGGGTTCCACTGTATACTGTTCGCATGGAGGAAACCAAAGTTAGCTCCTACATGTATGATCTATACCTTTGAAGCGAGGCGATCTTTGTCCATTCACTAAACGCTTATTTATTCAAATAGTCTGCTGAGCCTGTGATCATATTATGCTACAGGCTATGTGATATAATACCAACCCCCTACTGGCTAAGGTTACCTATGTATGCTGCACTCAAAGTACCCACAGCCTATATCATGTGCCCTCTCTGGGAGTGTCAGTCGAGGTCTCATTCCACGGCTGTGTGGGATCACAGCTTGGCTGTGTGGGATCACTGCTTCTCTTCGTATAGAATATACCTAATTAGCATGGGAAGCACATGAATTTAAATTTAACACACAAAGGGAGGAGGGAGGGGGGGGGTAAATTCATAAGTACAATGGAACTCCTCTATTGTGGACACCTTGGGAACCTGGTGAAGTGTGCAGTATAGAGAGGTGTCCTCATTTCAGGGGTAAATGCATGTACATAGAGAAGACATATTTGGGACACAGCAAAGTGTCCTTAATACAGAGGTATCCTTAGTTTATGGGTGTCCTTTAAGAGGGGTTCCACTGCTACAGTAGTTAGATAGAAGAGATGCTGGTCGTTTGTGTTTAGAGTGACTTACAACGACCCCTGTCATTACTCACAGGATTGCAGTTCAGGCCGTGTATACTACAGGCGAGTCAAGAGACTCGAATCCCGTCGTGGCCTCGCTGTCTCTCCCTCGACAGGAGAAAGACGGGGACGAATCTTCGCCGGATTCACCGGTCAACCCGCAATCGGCCGTAACTCCCTCGACAGAGGGCAGCTCCACACTCCAGCCGCCTCAAACACAGGCAGCCGCTGGTCATCATGGAGACAATGGAGATGATGATGACGCCCAACTGGAAAACGGAGAGGCTAAAATCGAGGGTATGGGAACCTTGGACGAACACACAGCAGCTTCTACTGACGAATCCCCAGCGGCACGGGACGACACTGGCCTAGACTCGGAGACTCCTAGTCGGCAGAATCAGCGTCCGACTGTGACGATCGAGAGAGCCTCCGTATTGGATACCACTGAAGAAAGATCACCTAACACTGGCAGCTCTGTGACCCAGCTTCCTGTTGGTGGGAAGCTGTACGAGCTAGGCGACACTTCTCGGATTACGAGAGCAGGGGTCGATGAAACACTGGCGGCTTCCTTAGAGACTGATCTCTTGGCAAACGAGAGTGACCACAGCTCTAAGGATTGGCTAGAGAGATCGGACGCTAGCGACGCAAAGAAAGGGGACGTTAAGCTAGGAGATGATGACTGCGGAACGGAAGGATCGGGCAATCAGGTTTCGGCCATCGGGACGGTTCTCAAACCCACTCTGGATGCCGACGTCACTCAAGAAGGAACACGTACAAATGAGCCTACGTCGTTCGCCCGAACTAGCCCAAAACACATCGGCATGAGCGCAGGAACTGCTGTAGAAATCCCTGAGGAGCCAGCTGTTACAGTGTCGGCCGCTACTTTAGCAGACGCCACGACTACTACTACTGACTCCGCCTCACGGGACAGTAGAGTGCAATCAGATAGCGCCGAAACTGTGACCCCGCCTTCAAGATGCAAACAAGCCGTTGCTGACCAAGCAAAAGCGGCCACCACCGGCAGCATTACATCATCATCTGCGGCAACAACGGCAAAGGAAGCCGATGAGATGCTTGGCTCGATTGAGGACATGTTGTTGCCAGGAAGAGAAACGTTATTCGGAGAGGGTGATGACCAAAGGCCTAGGCACTTTGATCCATTACTCGGTAACTCTAGAACGGAGGGTATGGGAAACGAGGCAGTTGGATCAAATCCAAACACACAAGGAGGGGGGCATGCTGCTAGGTCAGACGATTCGACCACAGCTGACGTATTCGAATTGCCTGAGGGGAAACAAGACCAGAGGATTGTCGTCGGTGAAGTGGTGAAGGTCGTCGATGACAGCCGTGAGTCGCAGGCCCGGGGATCGAGTGTCGGGGCCGGGGGTAGCGATGGTGGCAACAGTGGGCAGGGCTCCGATTCCCTGGCCTCACTTCTCCTGTCTCAGCTCGAGACGCGTCTCAGTGTACCTCAGGCCCCTGGCCAGGTGGAGTGTGATTCGTAGCCGGTGGGGACTGCAGCTGTGTAGGCAACCGCTCATAATGTGCATCACTTGTACCTGTACATGCATGTACATACTGTTGATCACCATGTATACACACTGGGTGATAGGAGTCTTTAATTAGAATGGTCTCCTCTCAAATTGAGTATACAGAGGGACCTTCATAATAGACCCTTTACCAATGGGGTGGGGGTGGGGGTGGGTGGGTAAAATTTGACATGGAAACATGCATGTTCTTGTTTAAATTTACACAAAAGCACAAAAACATGGCTTGTTTTCATGTATTTTCTCCATTTAGTGCCCCCTTTTACTTCCCCCCCCCCCATTACATCATATTTGCACCATTATGAAATTAGTGTTCATTTAGTGCATTCTGTATTTTATGATGCACATTCTATAGGTCCATAAACTGTGTGGTGCTATATACACATGTACCATATGACTGGTTTTAATGTATCTAACTCTATTATAGCCCTCACTGAAACTAGCCATAAGCCTAAACCCTTTAGTCCTAAATATGGATATTTATAAAGTGGTGTTTATGAAATGTGCACCAACATATTTTATATCTTAGCAACAGAAAATTATATTACCAGTATTATTGTTGTAAATCCTCGGAAAAACTTAGCATTGCCTTATGCCATAGGCCCTGCATTAATTTACCACACCATCTTAATTAGATATCATAGCCATAATTTCAGTTTTGTTCTTATTAAAATAATCATTATTCCACAAAGGGAGTATTTAGGGTACACACAGAATGGCAATTTGCTACATGTACTGAGGCCTATGTATAGTACAAGAAAAATAGATCACATGGTTAAGTCTAGCAAAAAGTATAACGCCTACTACTATATTGGGAAAGGACTACAAATTTTAGACATCACACTGACACAGACATAAACAGCTAGTTATTACTCGTACACAACAATATTAAAAATATCCAGTTTATATCAGTGGCTCTGTCGGATGATAGTGTCAGGTTAAACCTGTTATCTGTTCTGTCAACAAAAAAAAAAAACGTAGCGCTTAGAGCTTTTCCTGTATTGGTGGTCATACCAAATAGTGATTCTGTATCAGTGAAGCACTCTTCGTGCCTTTGTCAGTCGAAGGAAAAAAAGTGAGAAATGGAAAGATGAGAGAGAGAGGAGAGTGTTTGCAAATTGTTGAAGGTCGGTATTTCATAGGAGTCTCTTGGCTTGTTATGTATTACTGTTGTGGTTGTGTAGTATCCGAAAGATACGTACAGTGATCGAGTTCTGTAACTCCTGGTTTTTTCATCGTGTCATTCCGGAGAGCTTGTGTCCTCGCGGAACGGTTAACTGGTCGCCTCCGTTACGTAGTGGAGGATTTCCAGTCAGTGTAGGTCTCGATACAGTGGCGCAGTGGCGACTGTTGAAGTAAAAAAAACCTTTCCAGTTATTGTAGTTTTTTGTAATCCCGTATCCTAGTTCAGTTGTAACAGTTTAAAGTTTGTTGTCGTCGGCCCAAGGGCGGAAAGGGGCCTTCGTCGTGGAGTTTGGTGCCGTCTTCATGTCTGTCGGTGACTGTGGCTGTTCGGTTTTGATGACGGCTACGTTCATGGGGGTCAGGTTGGTCGTCACGGCAGTGGTAGTGGCGGGGGGAACCACGGGTTTGAAGCCAGACGGAGTGGCGCCGAACACGGGCACGGTGGCTGTGGACGCAAAGGAGATGACCGGAGCCGGGAAGGCCAGGCTGAATCGTGGGAGCGTCGTCTCGGCGGAGAAGCTGGCCGGAGGGGAGAGATGGTCGGGGGAGGCTCGGGGCGGAGTCAGGGGGGCGTACGGGTGGTGGGAGGTGACTGGGATATTGATAGCCGGGGGCGGGGCCTGGGAGACCTTGGAGACGGACATCTGGGCGCTGGCGGCTACGGCGGCGTTGATGGCCAGTTCCCGCTGGGCGAGGTAGTTCTCGAGGTGGTTCAGCACCCGCGCGCGTAGCGGGTCTTTCATGTCCGCTCCCTCCACGCTGGTGAAGTAGCGGGCAGTCTCGGCCACGCACTCCCGGAATCCCATGATGCGATAGTCCAGGAACGCCCGGGTGTTGCCGTACGCCGAGTAGGGGTCACTGAATCCTGTGGTCGGGGGGAGGGAGAGAGAGAGAGAGAGAAAGGATGCCATAATGAAGGATACCACAACACTTACTGCTTTACGATCTTTCGCAACAAAAAATGAGCAGTAGTGCCATTTACCTCCAAATTAAAACCAGTTGCCTACTTACTATTGACTGTTGACAAATACGCCCCCAGGGCTAATAGCTACAACCTGCCCCCAAGGCATGTCTACCTGGCTCATGGGCAGCCACAACTAGCCCACAGAATTTGGTCTCCACCAACACAAAGGCATTGATGAACCAAACAAAAACCATAGAAAATGCAGAGAGAGAGAGAGAGAGAGAGAGAGAGAGAGAGAGAGAGAGAGAGAGAGAGGGGTGGAGATAGCACTCCCAGCTTTAGGGGTGGGTTCCTAAAGAGGGGGCTGATATTCTGCCACATAATACCTGTGGGCAGTTACATCCCCAAACCTATCAAAGCGGGAATCTTCTGGCAAGGTAATCCAATTAGTCAAAGTGGCTCTGGCTACAAGGGCAAGTGTGGGAAAATGCAAGCAGAAAAAAGGGGGGAGGAAGCCCTTGTGTAGTGGTCCCACTATCTCCTGACATGAGAGAGTCAAAACAAAGAGCTAATGGATAATCCCACTTCCTTTAGTGAACAGAGAACAGGCTACTATGCCATTGTGTGTACTACCACTATAGAGTGTCACCCCCTTCCATATCACTGGACTACTTATTCAGCAGTTTAGCATTGTTCCTAGTCCAGTTGCTTGCTAGAACACTTTTACAGTGGAATCCCTCTATTGTGGACTTGGTGAAGTGTCCTTATTTCAGGGGCAAATTTACATAGAGAAAACACATTTGGGACACAGCAAAGTGTCCTTAATACACCTTATTTCAAGGGTGTCCTTTAAGAGGGGTTCCACTGTAGTTTTAAGGGAAGTGTGAGGCAAAAAAAGTATAAAGTAAGAAAAGTGAAAACTTGGTAAGAAACAGTGCAGAGCAGAGTTTTGTTACCAGAAGTAGTGGCTACACACTTCATTATATAGCTCTGTAGACGAGATTATGAGTTCGGCTACTCCCTATTAGCAGCTTGGTTCCCAGGCCTCCACCCCAGCAGATGTCTACCCTGCACTCAAGTGGCGTCTCTAGCTATTCCTATGTTTGACCCCACTCTAAAAATCAACACACAAAGCTGCACAAAGGACACTTTGCTGTGTCCCAAATATGCTTTTTTTAAAATATAAATCCTCGCCTCTAGCCTGAAATGAGGACACCTCTCTATACAGGACACTGCATCAGGTCCCCAAGGTGTCCATTTAGAGGGGCTCCACTGTATTTACTCCAGAAACAAGGGCACCTCTCTATACAGGACACTGCACCAGGTCCACAAGATGTCCACAATAGAGGGGTTCCACGGTAATGAAGACACATTCTAAATGATAACTACTAGGGACTTACCCCTTGGGTCTCTGGTCTGATGAAGGTGGCGGAGGTGATCGACAGTCATCTGCAGAATCTCGGCTTTCTCCAACTTGGCAGAACCCTGCGTAGAAAGAAGGCAGAATATGCGTAAGATACAGTATTATCAAAGTATCACCACCACCCACTAAGGCAGTGGCCACCACAAAAACGGCATTCATGAGGATTTGCAGCTGGTGCCAGATGGGCGAGTTGGTGGGCTACAAATGGAGTTCAATCCTATTCATGTAAACAGATAAACACATGAAACCACAAGGTTCTAGATATCAAAGATAGTGTGGCCACAGATTGAGATCTTATGAACCCACCTGTCTGGTTCAGTGATCAAAATAGCTCAAGTAGCATAATTTCGTGCTAGGGCGGCAACTATATAGTCTATCAGAGCTAGACCCTCCTCTGCGCTAGCAGCAACATGAGTATACATACAGTGGAACCTACGAAATAGGGATACTGCTGTATTAAGGAGACTTTGCTGTGCCTTCAATTTACCCCCAAATGAGGACACCTCTCTATACAGGACACTTCACCAGGTCCCCAAGGTGTCCACAATAGAGGGGTTCCACTGTATTCACCCCTGAAATGAGGACACCTCTCCATACAGGACCTATCAGCAGGTCCCCAAAGTGTCCACAATAGAGAGGCTCCACTATAATATCAAAGACTACCTTCCAATCAGGGACAGAGCTACACCCACAGAGTGATTGCCTCCTCCCAGCAAACAAAACCCTCAAAAATGTCCCAAAGAAATGAATAACTAAAAAAAGGCACCAGTTTTCCTGTCTGGGAGTCAACCAGCTCAAGTTACCTAACCTCAAGCCCCTCAAGTATCATCACAGAGAGCTCATAAGGACAACTGAGCCCAGCCTTAACCACAACAGCCCCTGGAGCTTCAGGCCTAATTAATTAGGAACCCCCCCTGAGGCATTAGCAGTGATTACCTCTAGCTCTCAGGCTTCAGGTCTAATTAATTAGGAACCCCCCCTGAGGCATTAGCAGTGATTACCTCTACCTCTCAGGCTTCAGGTCTAATTAATTAGGAACCCCCCCCTGAGGCATTAGCAGTGATTACCTCTAGCTCTCAGGCTCCAGCCCTAACCACAACAGCCCCTGGGGCTTCAGGTGTAATTAATTACAAAAAAACCCTGAGGCATTAGCAGTGATAACTCTACATAAGCCGCCTGAGGCATAATTACGCGTAATTAAACCCTACACGCCCACTCAAGATTTAGGAGCACTACTCCCTTTGACCATCTCCCCCAAATCTTACTGACTCCTTAAGATGGCCAGCAAGACATACACTCCTGCCGAAACATGCTTGCAATGTTGGGCGAGTCTGCACCCCACTACCGCCACTAATATATCTCCTTACAAGTGTAGTGAATGGGTGAGTAAAACTCACATGGCAATAGTATGGACACTACGCATGTGACCAGGGTCAGGAATTTCCAAAAACAAGGATCGCTGTTTTCATACAAACAAGTATAGCTATGTACATAGGAATGTAAAAACACACGCACATGCGTGCATACACACACACACACACACTTCCGGTTTAAGAAATATGGCTACTCTAAAACATATACAACATACCACACACCATTTAAGTACATGTACACACACACACACACTCGTTCCATACCACACACACACACACACACACACACACACACACACACATACACACACACACACACACAGTAATAGTACCAACATGGACAAGAGCAACTGACACTCAACACACACACACACACACACACACACACACACACACACACACACACACACACAGTAATAGTACCAACATGGACAAGAGCAATTGACACTCAACACACACACACACACACAGTAATAGCACCAACTGACACTCGCTCCTGTGTGGCATACATTCCAATCCACGTATCATAAAAGCCTGTAACACTCGACAGCTCCAGAGACGACAGCCTATAAAACACTCGGCATTCTTTCTCACCAGAATCCCGCTCGGGAGGCACGGCAACACATTGCTTAGGCCCAATGGACCCCATCCAACAACTGGGGCACTGTGAGTGCTGGAGAACCCACTCACAAAAATACCTCCCAAGGCTACTGAAATCTCACAATGGTAGGAAATCTCATAATCTCACAATGGTCTGAAATCTCACAATGGTGGGAAATCTCATAATGGTCAGAGGCACACTGACTCTGTATCCTTCCTTCCTGATATGTCCTTCCTTTTTGGAAGAAGCCTTTCTCCCTGTCATTCCCACACCACTGACTGTGCCCTGCCATATAAGGATGGAGGGCACGCTCACTAAGGTGTCATCAAGTGATGCAATGCATCCTGGGTCAGCCATGATCTGACCACTTTCCCAGCACCTCTGGCTTTGCAAAAGCCACAGAAGTTCCCATACAAGGGGCAAGTGCATAGTAGAGATTTTGACAGTTTGTGGTGTGTGTGTGTGTGTGTGTGTGTGTGTGTGTGTGTGTGTGTATGCAAGCTTGCAAATGCCAAGGGCAGTTTGGAATGTCGAGGGGGCAAAGGTTGTGAGCGTGTGTTCATTTGTTATGCCAAGGACAGACCATTGTGTGTGTGTGTGTGCACGTTCGCTGTGCCAAGTACAGAAGCTGTTGTCAAGGAGCTAATTCTGCAGAGCTTGTACGTAGCAGAGAATGGAATGCATGCTTGCCAGTAAACACACAAAGACAAGACGTGTGTGTCTGTGTATGTGCACACAGACAGACGTGATAACCGAGTTAGATAGCATTTCAAGAATGTGATTTGTCTGTTCTGTAGCTCAACAGATTTGAGAGCCAGCAACTCCAGCTACTGCAAGCTGTTGCCTGAGGACAAAGCCACCAAGAACAAAAAGAAAACGCCTGAGTAACTGGGGTGTGTGTCACTATGGCAGGCAAAACACAACAGAATCCAGCAAACTGAGTTCTAAACCTTGTCTTGATAACTTTCTTGTCTGATCTTAACTACTGGGAACACTTTTAGTACTTAAGCTATAATGAATGTACCTTTTCGGAATATTTTTGCTGCATGTGCAAATTCCACCTTGGTTGCAATAGCGGGGAAATTATTGTTGTCTCCACACAAAGCATTTATGGCCAAGAAGCAGTGGCTTCAAAGCTGATTATTGCCACACAAACTCAAGCATACGAGAACTATCACATTTCAAAAAGAATCTTTATCTTTTATCAGGGTACATTTCTATCATCAGACACAATTTGTAACAGAGATTTGTAGAGCAATTTGTAGCAGACTTGCCCCATCCCCTCCAGTCGCCATCCAAGCAACGCAGCCATCCAAGCAATGCGGATACATGTGTTCAAAATCAGCAAAGCGTGGGACAGATTAATTACAACACCCAGTTGCTGAAAAACACTAAGAGATCTACATACAAAGGATTACCAATAAAAGTCAGACACTTTAATCCATTTTTCTACCACACCTGTACTACTATGACCAAACAGTTCGCTAGATATGAGGTTGCAAAATCACTTCTTCACCTCGGGTGCCTAACTTACTCACTTATGATCTTCCAGCAATGTGTTGCCATATAGACACGCATAAACATAACCGCTAGGTTCAGTGCGGTAGAAGCCAGTCATACACATACAACTCGTGGTCGGCAAATAAGCAATTTATTTCCCTCGGGGCCTTCAGCCCTTGGCAAATACATTGTTCATACACCACCTATAACCTATACATCATACAAGACATTTAGCACAACACTGCATGTGTATTCCCCCACCCCTAAAAAAAACAAATCTCAACCCTTGTACATACCTACACGCAGGAACAGTATAAGGCATCATTGGCTATTAAGAGGCCAGTTGTCAACAAACTGCCGTTCCTAAATTGGGATGCTTATACAAAATACTCATAGCATAAGGAAGGTTACTAGTAGTACAGTGGAACCCTTTTTTAGGGAACGTATAAAGTGTCTTGGTTAGAGGGATGTCATCTTTTGAGGAGGCAGAATCTACAAAGTGTCTTTTATATAAAGTGGAAGAACAGAGAGGAGTTTCACTGTGGTGTGACATTGCCATGGAACCGCCCTGCTAATTGACCTGGGACAGGAATGCTTACAGAGCCCCACTACTAGGGTGGTCAGGGTATTACGGGACGACTAATGTGACCAAACAAATTCCTCAATTCAAAGCGGAATTTCGCTAAAAGCCCGCGCCGCATTCCAGAGACAGATGGCCCGCCGCTGGCAATAATAATGCAAGAGCAGAAAATACCGCAGGGCGCACGGAAACACTTCCATGACGGTGTTCTCCGATCGTCTTTATGTCCAGATCAAAGAGCTTTGGCTGTTTACGCCGTGCTCATGGGAATCTAGCTCATACCAGGGGTTTTGACTTGCGGTTTGCGATACAAACTCTCATAAACACCTCAGAAGTGTAAGCCCTCAAGAATGTAATATGGTAGCATATTGTGGGTCTAAAACGGCGATTACCATAAGGGGTCTTTCTGAAAAAAAAAACCATGTTTTCCCTAAAAGCCCGTGGGGTCTTATTAAATCACTACAGAATATGAGCCCATGGGGTCTTACAAGATCACTATGGGATTATATGAGCCAGGGGGGATGTATATAGTATACCTATTGGATGGTATACTATTACTATGGCTGTTAGGCAACTGAGTGACATACTCCCACCCTCCAGTCTCATTGGCTGTGGATCACAAAAGACAAATTACTGCTTTACACCTCCCCCAGTTGCCTAGCAGCAACACACATACACAGAGTCTTAGCAAAATTCAGCAGAGTCCTAAATTCACCACATGACAGAGATCTTGAGTGCTGATAGCAGATGCAAGTCACTTTGGCAGCAGGCAAAACATGTGACAAAGGAGTGCTCTGATTGGTCCAAACACTACCCTATGCCTATTCATTGCACCAATGAAAGCCATCACACTCCAGACTCTAGTCAGAAAAACATAGCCATGGACACCACCTTGTCTATCACTCAGCATTGCCAGGGAGACAGAAATATACATTAGGGGCAAAACCGCCTCCCTAAACTCCTGCTCAGGCCAAAGATAGCTGCCAGGAAAAGTAAGAGCCACACTAGAGGGAATATCAGCTACACCAACTATTATCAACAATTATCAAACACACATGTTCAAACACATGTAGGAGTGTGTCCTATAACTACAATGTAGTAGGTTGGGAAAATCACAGGTGGTACACACTCTACTACATTAGAGTAGGAACAGAACCCCATAAATGCAGGAATGCAACAGGTACATGTACCTTAGCACACACACACACACACACACACACACACACACACACACACACACACACACACACACACACACACACATTTATGTGTACACACACCTATGTAATCACCACATGAATCACACACACGCACACACATGTACACACACACACCACAACATGCACACATGCATGTGTACACACACCTGTGTAACCACCACATGTCAATCATACACGCACGCACGCAACCACACACACACACACACACACACACACACACACACACACACACACACACACACACACACACACACACACAGTGCTGTCTGGGTGGCTTGGGGCTAGATATTATCCTTTGTGGTTAAGTAGTCACCTGATATCTGACCAGCTTAACACCAAAAATTTGCATCACAACAGCTAGTGAATATCCCCCAGACACACTGTCTACAGGTGACACATGTTCCCTTGTGGGTGTACACAACAACACACAAGCTCTCACTTGGGGGTGATAAAATTAAAAAGTTAAAAAAAAAGCACTATGACTATAAGCAGGAGTTTACCAAAATATATACGCTGTTTCAAATCCAGACATCTGATTACATGGCAGTGAACGTACCTGCTTCTCGAAAGCAGCCGGAACCAGCCTTCGTAGTTCCACCAGACAGTTGTTGATGCGGTCACGACGACGCTTTTCGATGATCTGAAGTAGTTAGTGCATGGAAGAGAAAACAAACAGCCATAAAATTCCAATAAATTGTCAGTCGATTCTCAGCTAGTGTATGGATTTATATCTGATAGTATTTGGGATGCCTAGCAACACAGACCTATACAAAACTGTCAGTACATGTAGTGCTTCTATTAGTGTTGCAAAACTTACCCCACGCCTTTTCTTTCTGGAGACAACCTGCGCAGTGTCCGGGCTAAAAGCGCACAAAGAGAAAGAAATACATGAGATGCTGGCTACTCATGTACTTCAGTAGCTGCTAGGATAGTACAGTCACAATAATATACTCTTTTTGTAGCAGCTTTTCTCATTACGCCACAGAAAAAATTAACCAGCACTAAATCTTTCAAACACAAAAGGAACTGCAAGCGCCACTCTCCACCGAGGCTTTTAGCCTTGGGTCAAGTCGTCCGCTCAAAGCAGGCGGCATGTTTTCCTTACCTCGAACACTCCTCGTAGTCGTCACACATGTCCGTCACTTCGGGCTCCGAGTCGCTGAAATGGCGCTTCATTTTCTTTTCTTCAAACAGGTGACGCTGTCACTTGGCAGTGTGATCGCAAATTGAAGTTGCAAATCGGCGCAAATTTGAATTTCCCCAAAAAAAATCGAACACAAGTTCCTTCGCGCCCGAGAGAAACAACAGCTAGCTAGTAGCTATTTTCGCTGCGAAAAAGTGTTTCACAGCACAATAAATTATTCTTCACGAGAAAAAAAAAGTCGACAGTACAGTAACACACACTAGAACTTGAGAGAAGATAGAGAGCGCTAGAAGAGAGACAGAAAGTGCAAGAGAGGCACTCGACTGGTGCATGAAAGGCAAGTGTCGTATATTAAAACGTGTCGACAGTTGACCGCAATTGCGTAACGCGCGCATTCCGATCGAGTGTCCGCACGTGTACTGCGTCGGGTCAATTAACAAAGGCGGTAATTAAACATCGCTATTTGTAGGGTTTTCCCCAGTACGCATGGAGGATGGCCACCGGATCCGGCTCTATTAAGAATCTCTTCAGCTTCTTCCAGCTCTGCGGGAGATTGAAGGTACCTATAGCCACATGGAATCATAGTTTTTGGAGTGACCCGTCTCCGTTCCATGCAACAGGGTCTGTATAATTTTAAGGGGGTGTCTCGTTTCCAGTTCACTGAAAGGAAACTTTTCTTTAGTAGCCATGATTTGGAGTCACATAGTCACAACACTGAATCAATCTCGCAAGCTAATTTTGACAAGGCAGAGGTAAATTTAGTATGCGAGCTAACAGATTGACTACACAAGCATCATCTCACAGCCAGGTCGCCATTCCATGCATCCGCATGGCCTGGGAATGAGACTGGAACTGCGGTGGGACACCTCTAAGGTGGCCACCTTGGGGACCTGGTAAAGTGTCCCTTAAGTCAAATTGGGACGCAGCAAAGTACAGAAGTGTCCTTATTTCAGGGGTGTCCTTTAATTTAAATTAAGAGGGGTTCCACTGTAATTCCAGGTGAACAATTATGGGTGGGACACAAAACTGTACCTCAAGTGCCATGACACATTTTGAACATCACTAACATTAAATTTTGTAGCGCTACATATCTGCTGCTACAAACCATACACTAGCACACCTTCATTTTCTAAGACTAATGCATAGCCTATGGAGAATGGTTGCTCGGTAACAGAAGTGTGATGCCAATGGGGTCTGTATCTCGGACTTGTGTTCGAGTACTGCCACACGCGTGTTTCCGAACAAACCTGTAACATCTGGCTGAGCAGATGCCTGAGGTCATTCAGCATTGCTGCCGACTAAAGTTTCTACCTGGAAGGGTGTATGCTGACACGTTTCGTGTGTGTGTTACAGCTGTATGGCCATTTGTCTTGAATTGCGACGTGAATGGTGAATGGCTCTGTTGTGTAACTGTTTTCAATAGTGCTCTATGTTGCTACCATAGCACTTCAATTACAGCATTGATTGAACACTAGGCAGACTCCCTAAATTAGGGTTGAGTGCAGTCTAATTTTACACACTACTCCTTTTACTGAAATGCAGTGGAGTCCCTCTTAAAGGACGCACCTGAAATAAGGGCACATGTATATTAAGGACACTTTGCAGTGTCCCAAATATGCAAAGCTATAAGCATAAAGAGCTGACAAGCCATCAATTGCCAGATCAAACCTAATACCCAGGATCAACATAAATTAAAAGGGGCTACATGTGTGTACTATATAGCCCCCAGGGCTACAGTGTGTGACCTAAGAGTTAAGGGGTGTGGTCTTAGTGCTATATGGTATACTAACCTCAGGGCTAAGGGATGGGGTCTCAGGCCTAAGTGGTGTACTAGCCTCAGGACTAAGGGGGTGTGGTCTCAGGCCTAAGTGATATACTAGCCTCTGGTCTATAGGGTGTAACCTCAAGACTAAGGGATGTGGTCTCAGGGCTAAGGGGTGTGGCCTCAGGGCTAAGGGATGTGGTCTCAGGGCTAAGGGATGTGGTCTCAGGGCTTAGGGTGTACTAACCTCAAGTCTATGGGGTGTAAACTCAAGGCTAAGGGATGTGGTCTCAAGGCTAAGGGGTGTACTAGCCTCTGGTCTATGGGGTGTAACCCTAAGGGATGTGGTCTCAGGGCTAAGGGATGTGGTCTCAGGGCTTAGGGGTGTACTAGCCTCAAGTCTATGGGGTGTAAGGTCAGGTCTAAGGAATATGCTCTCAAGGCTAAGGGGTGTACTAGCCTCTGGTCTATGGGGTGTAACCCTAAGGGATGTGGTGTCAGGGCTAAGGGATGTGGTCTCAGGGCTTAGGGGTGTACTAGCCTCAAGTCTATGGGGTGTAAGGTCAGGTCTAAGGAATATGCTCTCAAGGCTAAGGGGTGTGGCCTCAATGCTATGGGATGTAGTCTCAGGGCTAAGGGGTGTGGCCTCAAGGCTAAGGGTCTGTTAAAGAGCTGTTGTTCCCCTCTTTCGCAGCACCTGAAGAGGACAGGATGGGTCCATCATAACGTCCAAGATCCGGAAACGGTGTCGGGTCACATGTACAGAATGGCCATGATGGCTTTCCTGTTTGGAGGATCCAGCGACCCTGACATCAGCAGTGAGAGGTGAGGAACGGTTAGCTAGTGGAGAGAGACCTGACTAACTTATTGTGCTCAGCTCTCGCCTAGTCTTGCTAACCTGGTACAGTGGAACCCCTCTAATGTGGACACCTTGGGGACTTGGTAAAGCGTCCTGTATAGAGAGATGTACTCATTTCGGGGGTAGGTTTACATAAAAGAAAGCATATTTGGGACACGGTAAAGTGTTCTTAATACAGTGGTGTTCTTATTTTGGGGGTGTCCTTCAAGAGGAATTCCACTGTACAGTATACTTGTATTAGCTTTCAGTTATGCTATCTTCAACCTATGGATGTTCAGAACTCAATTACACCTCCTAATCTGAAAGGTTCTGTGCACTGTATGTATCCCCCCAACTGGGTGTCCTTAAAGAGGAGTTCCACTGTAGTGTCCCATTCATCTTCTGGAATGTGCCAGTACTGAAGTGATCCACTCACTGGAAAGTCTCTTTACTTTAAGGCGCTACTATTCTAGGTGCATCAAGATTGCTCTGGTGCACGATCTGGCTGAAAGCATTGTGGGCGATCTTACTTTAAGGCACTCCTCCTATTCTAGGTGCATCAAGATTGCTCTGGTGCATGATCTGGCCGAGAGCATTGTTGGCGATCTCACTCCCTCGTGTGGAGTCAGCAAAGAGGAGAAGTTCGCGAGAGAAAAGGTACTCCTTGTCATTTTTTTTGGAAGTGTAGAGTTTAATTTTAGCTCTGAGTAGCTGTAGAGTACTGCTATAGCTTCGTACCTAGCCCGGGTTTATCTTGTAGCTATTCCTTTCACCGGTGACTTTCTACATTATATGAATTTAAATGGGTTCTTTTATATTAGGCGTTAATACAATATTCAGTACAGTACATGTTTTTGTGAGGGACAGATCTTTCCCTATACCGGTGAAATGGCTAATGGAGAATAGTTTTCCAGTAGTTACAAGACTGTATTTTGCGGCCACAACTGGGCTTAAAGGACTGGGTAATGGCTAGATTATAGGTGTAGCGATTAATCCAGACTCACACTCTGCACCCCTTCTAATTAAGCAAAGTTGTGAGGCTTTTAAAGGTAATTGCTCAGCTTGGTATGAGTATACATGTACTACCAAATAAAAAAAATCTGTACATGTCTACAACCTGCATTTTATTTTAACCCTTTCACCGGTACAGCCCTGCTTCCATATAAGGCCCATAACAATTTATATGGTGATTTTCTATTAGGCGTTAATATAAAGTATGGCCTTTGTTTTGTTTCTTTGGGCAGTAGAGTGGCCTATCCATGTGAAATGGTTGACGTGCGAATCTGTTTTACCAAACCTCAAGCTGTATTTCTCTTCTGGTATTTCAGGCTGCCATGGAGCACATCAAAACTTTACTACCTGATGAGGTAATACCAACACAATAATATGCTGCCACTGAAATGAAGTCTCATGAGTACCATTTCTTTGCTACATTCACTGAGTATATACATGTAGCAGGGTACAGTATAATATTATGGAGTATGACGAGGTAATACCAACACAGCAATATGCTGCTACTGAAATGAAGTCTCATGAGTACCATTTCTTTGCTACATTCACTGAGTATATACATGTAGCAGGGTACAGTATAATATTACAGAGTACGATATCTGCCGCATGCTGGAGTCTGCAGATTTGTGAATAGATTTGTACGGGAGTGATAAATGCCATCACACAGCTAAAATAGAAATGTCATCTTAACTAGTGGGTTGTTGTTTGAGTTTCAACACACCACAAACATGGATACAGATTGAATGCTGTGGGTCAAGAATGTGAAAGCATTTACCAATACAGATGATTAAAGAGCATCGCTAAGGTGAATTTATGTAGAGGAGGCAGAGGGAGACTCAGAGAAAAATAATGGTGCTGCAATTATCCATGCATGTTATAACTCAAACAACATCCCACTAGTCTATATGGTAATTCTATTTTAACAGTGTGCAGCTTTGAAAGCTGTCGACTTCTGCTGTCTGCCAACATCAGTACCAATCAGATTGCAGAACAAAATCACATGAAAACGTATCGTACTGGTGGGTACCGTGTATAAAACGCTGCATCCGACCGTGTAAGGTAGCATACATACGCAGCTGTCCGCAGCAGTACTAGTGTAGCGCAAGGAGATGAATTTAGTCGCGGCTGATGATCTGTTATTCCACGGAGGTGCATAGACCCTTCCTCATGTTTACTGTGGCCACCCTGCAGCTGTTGTTATTGTTTTTTTTTTGGCTTAATTGGTGCATTATAGAAGTGAGTACACAGATGAAGTGACTAGCCTCATTCCGAATCTCCATTCCCAGTCTCCAATAGGAGAGATCTCGGACTGAGACTTATGAACTGCTCTGAAGTGCATTCTCAGATGAAGTGACTAGCCTCATTCCGAATCTCCATTCCCAGTCTCCAATAGGAGAGATCTCGGACTGAGACTTATGAACTGCTCTGAAGTGCATACACAGATGAAGTGACTAGCCTCATTCCGAATCTCCATTCCCAGTCTCCAATAGGAGAGATCTCGGACTGAGACCTCTGAACTGCTCTGAAGTGCATACACAGATGGAGTGACTAGCCTCATTCCCAATCTCCATTCCCAGTCTCCATTCCATTCCCAGAGTAGTAGAGTCCTGGGATTGAGACTTATGAACTGTTCCGCGCCAGTGTAGATATAAACATGCATGCACGATAGCTTCTGTTCTTGCTGTATTGACACAGCCATGATGCAAACTAAATTCATCACTACATTACGTCTACAGTCATTCATGGACCTGATTAGGCTATGGCATTACTGCGTCAATGCATGCCCATATATGGATTTCAGCTATATGTATATAGCTAGCTAGTGTAGTGAACAAATGACTATTCCCATGTGGCATCAGATGACTATAATTACTATACTACCTTACTATAAATATTGCATTTTCCCATGCTTGTTCGATCTTGCCCACCTTTATTTGCTATGCATGCACGAGAACATTTATTGTGTAACTATCAGGAAATGCATTGCATTCCTTTTCCTTGTGTAGCATTGGCCTGTCTGAACGTGTTCTAGCTTTTTCCAAATATGGAATCTACTGCTGACTCGTGTACTTTGTGGGAGGGTATAAAAGCTACTGTGTTTAGCTTTTGAAGTAGTTGGTGACAGTTGCTACACTGTGGAGATTGGGTTACATAGCATTGTGTATAGCCAAATCGCCATTATTGTAGGGTGAATGCGTGCATTGTGACCAGTACAGTGTGTGTATACTAGTGAAGTGTAGCATTGTGTTCACTGTAAAAGCATTCTACAAAGTCTATCCCGTGGTATGGATGAAGAACGTGAAGGGATATGCAACAGAGTCATTTTTCAGGAACTGGCTCCTGTTGAGCTGCAGTGGGTTGCTTCCCAGTGGGATAGAAGTGGAGTAGTGACTGCTAGCAGTGTAGCAGACTCTGATGCAGCTCTTCAGTGTCAGTGCTCTCATGAAGAATACTACAACTGCAGTTTACTGTGCAAGTTGCTAGCCCACGTGCAGAGACCAGACTTAGTGGAGCTAGTGATGCAGGAAGTCCATTCAATGACCACGACCCTCCCCGTTTCTCATGCTTTGGAGATCAGTCCCTCTTCCTTCCAAGTCTCAGCACAGCTACTCTACTTCAAACTCTGCCATTTTTCCCACCTCCACCTCCAGTGTTACCTTGATATGAACCTGAAATGTGCTTGCACTGGTATTGAGAACTATACAGCAGTTCTTGGGCTGTCAAGCAGTTGCACTTGCTTACCATCAAACGATGCTCGACTGCTTCTTTCGAAACTTATGCAAAATAAGCTTGAACTTAGGAACTGTGGATACACATTTCTTGCCTTTTTTGATAGCAAGGAAGAACTCGCTAATCGAGGGATCGCTTTAGATCATTGCAGTGATACAGACTGTTTTGAGTGGAGTTTTAGCACCATCATGGAGGACGCTACAAAATCACTGCAAAGCTCGATGCGAGGATTAATCCAGCCCTGCTCCTGTAGTCCACACCTTCGTTCTTCCATCGTGAACGAAATTCTACGACAGTACCTGTACTGGATCGATTCTCGACAGCTCAGTGCAGCCCTTGAGGGGAAAGTATCCATCTACACGCAATCAGGCAACATGAGTGATTTTAAACTATCTTCAAACAGCGATGTCCTATTCGTCTGCAACGCAGCTTTTCAGCCTGTTGTGGTTATGAACTGGTACCAAAGTCAGCTGATTAGAGAACTTCTATCCATGGTAAATGATCGAGTTTGTCGATTGCACTTACAGAGCGCACTAGAAGAGATGCTTAAATATGGAAGATAATACTCATGTAAATCATGCATGCACTGTTAAAATAAAATTGCCATATTGACAAGTGGGATGTTGTTTGGGTTTCAACATGCATCTTCTACATGATTCACCTGAGTGATGCACTTTAATCATCTGTATCCATAAATGCTTTCACATTCTTGACCCACAGCAATCAATCTGTATCCATGCTTCTGATGTGTTGAAACTCAAACAACAACCCACTATTCAATATGACAGTTCTATTTCAGCTGTGCACATGCATATATCATTTATGATTTGTGTAATTGTTCCATGTGACGGTCGAAATGTGACAATTGCGACCTCTTATTCTCTCTCTCACATTCTCAACATTCAGTGGCTACACTTCACATTCCGTGTACATCATGCAGATCACATGCAGAGTGTATAAATATTATTACATTTCCACGGCGTATTCTCATGCTGACTGCGCCAGGCTATTACAATGTATGCATTGTCTGTCGCAAATCAGGTATTGTGGCAATTAAATTATCCTTAATTGTAATTGTAAAGCTCAGCATTTCTATTATTGGACGAGTCTGACTAATAGTACAGTGGAACCCCTCTTAGAGGCACACCTGACATAAGGACACCTCTGTAGTTAAGGAAACTTCTCTGTGTCCCAAATATGCTTTCTTAATCCTGAAATGAGGACACCTCTCTATACAGGCCACTATACCAGGCCCCCAAGGTGTCCACATGAACTCTTTCCCAGCCAAGTTTTAATACATCCATAAGGCTAATGTGAATTTATATAGGCCTTTTTATATTAGGCGTTAATATAAAGTACATGTTTTTTCTATTTTATATGGGCACATAAATGTGCCCATGGCGTTCAAAGAGTTAATTAAAGGGGCTCCACTGTATTACACTCCCACTGCTGTTACCTGTACCTGATCTTCAGGAGAACGCTAAGTTTTGTGAAATTAAGTTATGTGCATACACCTATGCTTGTATGGAACACTAATAGCTAGCTACGCGACCTTCCTTTTCAGTTTTAACAGTTCGTATAGTTGTATTGGTATCCTGAAGTATTGGCCTTGTAGCATTACTTCGTTTGTACAGGAGCTTCCATATAAAGTATACCTATATAGATATATACACATTATTATTCTAACATCTGCAGCGTGTCATTACTTCGTTTGTATAGGAGCTACCATATAAAGTATACCTATATAGATATATAGTCACATGATTATTCTAACATCTGCAGCGTGTCCAACGTTATTCAGTTACTTGTATGGTGGTCTATTGTTGAGGAATGTGTATACTTTCACTATATTAGGTTGGCAAGGAAATGGTGGAACTTTGGTTGGTAAGGAATGTTTTGTTTGATTCATTTTCCTATCAGTACTATTATGCTCACTGCTTGCAGGAGTATGAACATGGCACATCCCCCGAAGCTGTTGTGGTCAAAGATTTGGACAAGTTTGACATGATATTTCAAGCTTTTGAATATGAACAAGGTAGGTCATTCATTAATTGAGCATGTGTTATGAAAGCCCTTTCAGAAAAGTGTGTTTACAGTATAGATGGCTAAGTGTAATCATAGCTTTAAACGTTTAAACCCAGGCCTTACTCATCCAGCTTTGGAGAAAAATTGGTTCCCCAGTATCCTCCATGGCTATGAGAAAATCTGGGCTAGAGTTCTTGAATTTTTGAATTATGTCCTTATGAACATCAATAGGTGGTATCCAAAAATGGAACTGTAGCTGTTTTATCATAGATTTACCATTGCATAGCTAGCAGGTGTATTAATTGTGCTTAAATACTACAGTGGAACCCCTCTATTGTGGACAGCTTTGGGACCTGGGGAAGTGTCCTGTAAAGAGAGGTGTCCTCATTTCAGGGGTAAATTTATATTGAGAAAGCATATTTGGGACATAGCAAAGTGTCCTTAATACAGAGGTGTCCTTATTTCAGGAGTGTCCTTTAAGAGGGGTTCCACTGTACATGGGTATGTAGCAATTCAAGGGTAACTTAGCCTTGGTCCCAGGCTCGCATCCAGCTTCTTATCGTATGTACTGCAAGCGGTGGAAAGCTGGATGCGAGCCTGGGACAGAGGCTAAGGACAACTTGCTTCTATGCTACATTGTGACATCCCATTGCTTTCTCACGACAGCTGAGAACAGATCTGGCGAGTTACAGCAATTTTTTGACTCCACAAAAGGTAAATCAAGCAAGTCCAAGGTAATTGTTCTTCTACAAAATTTATATATAGACATAAAAATAAACATATGCATGTATTGTATGATTTATGTCTATAGACTGTGTTTACTTAGCTGTAGATGATTCCATACAGTTAATGCTTTTTTTAACCATCATTCTATGTAGGTAAATTTCAGCACCCAGAGGTGCAAAAATGGGTCAAAGAATTGGAAACTGAAAGAAGCAAAACATAATAATATCTATGTCTAGTAATACACACACATGACAATCATTGTAGTGAACTGTAGGTGCTATAGCTACTTAATAATATAAAACAGCCACGGATGTGATGAATAACGTTTGCAGCAATTATTGTAACTTTTCAGCAGACATAAAATTGATAATCTGAGCTATAGTAGCTACGTATTCTGCTATCTGTTGTATGATAATGTGTCTAATGGAATATGTTTTGGCTAGCTATATACTAAGACGATGACTCGCCGGCTTTACGGCCATTGGATCTTGCTCCGCTGTGGGTATTAGTTCTGTACGGCTGTTGCCTTTTGACGGGCTTCTCTTGAGGGCTTTTTCTTGATTGCAGGAGGTTGTCTCTAATTGGAATTGTGGGCAAAGGAGGATCAAAGTTCGAGGAATATACGCACTATTGGTTTATGACCTGCTCTTATCTGCATGACACGGCAGTACTCTTAAGTCAACTACTATTCTTTGATGCAGTATTTATGGGTCCCAAAAGTAGAAGGCTTGAAACTTAAACTATTATATTCTCTTGGTGCTCTCCCCCTTTCCTCCCTAGGCCTCCCTATATGTAGCTGCTCCTACATCTTCACTACATGTCCCTGGATTACTTACTGCATAGATAGATATTTTTGCTAATGATGTCATGGTATGGCTCATAAAAGCCTATATATGACTATAATCAGAGCCGAGTTCTGAACATATGATTTTGTTCATGTATATGCGTTATATGAGGCTGCCATTTTTTCCCCCGTACCATCCCTACATGCGGAGTACTACCGTACTCCATGATATAGCTGATTGTGAAATTCAAGGATGATAGCTTTAGGCACACTAACTCTCCCCATGCATATTTAATATACATGTACGTATACCTCTTTTGGTTTTTCAGTCTTCTTTGAGCCAATGACGAGCTGGACTCCCCCAGTGGCTTGCACCTTCCTGACCTTGTCTTGCTTTTTCACACCCCCGTTGCTGTATGAGAGAGTATAACATGCCATAACATGCAGTTCCAGCTGCTTTTTTGTTTTTGCGAAGTTACAAGAAAGCTTTTTGGAAATCGAGTACTGTGAATTAATATGGTGCGAAATAGAGCTATGTGTGTGTAGTATAATTAGCAACAACATGATTACAAAGATGTATGTATATGGATTACCACAGCTATGATCACCTTCCCCCCTATACATATACAGTGGAAACCAATGTAGCCTTGAACCCAGGCCTTACTCACCCAGATTTTAACCTCGAATTTTTCTCCAAGGTTGCGAGATGAAATCTGGGCGAGTAAGGCCTGGGTTCGAGACTAACATTTATGTTCCGTCATAGCTGCTATTATACCGGTAGCTTAAAATGGATTACATACGTAACACAATCACTATACTGCTTGGGAATGAACCAACTTGTACATCCAACCAATTTGGTTTCGTGTACATTAAGGTATGTAGGATGGGTTGCATAATACAGTGGAACCCCTCTTAAAGGACACCCCTGAACTAAGGACTCCTTTACTGTGTCCTAAATATGCTAGAAATTTACCCCTGGAATGAGGACACCTCTCTATACAGGGCACTTTACCGAGTCCCCAAGGTGTCCACAATGGAGGGGTACCACTGTATACACTACACTATGTATGCTGTAGTAAATGACATTTCAGACATGTGTGTAGAGTCCATGACAACTGTGCTTTAGTAATGTACGGAGCAGTCCTCACCCAAGCTGCATTCAATACTTGCCTACATTATCGTGACCATAAAGACATTGATTCTCAACTAGGCTATTTATATTATTTCATTGCGCATTTCCATTACATCACAGTGTTCATGGCACTGTTATCTCTGTGCTTCTGTTAAGAGTAGGGCTCATTATGCCATGTGTAGTTGCATCTGCATTTTACCATAGATAGTAGAGTGCATAGTCTATGCACTCTACTATCTATGATTTTATACAATGTATTGAAGCCCCGCCCTTACTTGAGGTTCAGAGATACAGCAATTTGAACACAGTGTTACGAAACACACAACAGACTTTCTACGCAGGACTGCCACATATACTTCTGCATGCCGATATAGGAAGCAAAACTAGCTCTATGTTCATACCGTTTCACTGAATAGCACATCAACCCTTCGATTTCCCCCCAAATGCCTTTTACTCATCGTTCGTAACTCAACTATGTAACCTACTTCTTCGATAAGCACTTCATCTTAGATGTGGCAACGAGTTTTCAAAACCACTGCATGCGTTACAAATTGCTCTGGTTTACAGATTGTAGCCTTGTTCACATTATTCGGTTGCACGAAGGTGAAGACTTCTCCGTGTAACAGAAAGGTGTGGGCCTGGGAATGAGGCTATTCATATCGTACGTCTACACTGTATATTTCTACACCTCCATTCTTTATTCACAATTACAGAAACGAATGCTTGGCACTTCCAACTATATTCTGGTGTGATCATTGACTGATTGCTTACCTTACTGGTGCTCGTTTCTCTTGCAGTTGTTTAGCAGCCTCAAGTTGAGCTTTCAGCTCTGTAGTTGTAGCCATCAATTCATCAATTTTGGTCGCCATCACGGTAATATCATCGTCCTGCACGGTAGAGTAAATGAAAATAATTTCATTTGCTATGCGTCTAGTTTTCATCTAACTTGACTGCTTGGTGGTTACACTGTAGTCCCAAATGAATGTTTGAGTACATAGCTAGGAGTCAGATTTAAAAATACCATAGTGGTTACCTGTACCTGTTTACTAGGGCAGAAAAGACTATGCAATGTGTGGACTTGTGTAGTACTGTATGCTGTATTTTGGACTACACAGCTATAGTGTAGAAACGTTATGTTTTCTGGGGGTTAGAGGGAAATAGCATCTTTAATAACTGCGCTATTGCATGCATGTGTTGTGTATGTGTATTGCGGAATGCATGTATTGTTGACTTCTAATGTTTGCATGCTCAACACTAACTCACAATTAAATTCTCACAATCTACCCAGCCTGAAGTATGTCATCATATGCACGCACCAGTAACACAAACATATTGTTTTGGTAGTATAAACAATCTAGTAAACGTCAAGGGAGTTTGCAGACTACATCCATTCTGGGGGCGGTGGACGAGTAATTGCATGCTTGGTGTATGCAGTGAGCTCGTAATACGAGTCAGAGTGTGCTGCACAAACAACACACAGTGTGTGGGTAGATACACAAAAGCAAGTCAAGTGTGCAATATGTTTTGCTGCATTTAACAGTAACAGATGAAGCGTATAACCAGCCCAAGTCTCTTGTCACTACCGTATCACATTCAAGAGTACACCACTATTGGCAGTGTTTGGTTACTTTCTAAGAAAGTTTATAGCACCAAATTGGGGTCACAGTATACCCGAGACCAATGCCTTACATGTGGGTAGTTTAAGATCAGTTTGGCCACAGTATACCCAAGACCAATGACGTGTGTGGGTAGCTACAAATGAGTCACAGTATACCTAAGACCAATTACTTGTGTGTGGGTAGCTACAAGATCAGTGCAACCATTATCAGGATTTTTTATGCACGTGTCACAGGACTTGCGCTTCAACCATGCATGATTGGATCACATGCCGTAATAGTCTCATCCCCAGACCCTCTACTCGCCGGCCTGGGGCCGAGACTAGTGCAGTAGTTGCTCTGCTCACCTGTTCCACTATAGTGATCTTGAGCGAAGCAATTTCACGGACAGCGGTGTCATGCTGCTCCATCTTCTCCCGCAGTTTCTCATTCAGCTCGACGTTCTTCTTCTTGAGCCTCTCTTCTCTCGACTCTTCAGAGACAACCACATCAGCAAGTTCCTGTTCGATCGACTCCACGAACACTTCCATCTCCTCCCTCTGCTTCTCTAGCTCCACTTTCAAGTCGTCGTTGGTGGTCTGAACTGCCGTGAGATCTAGCTGAACTGAATTGAGCCTTGCTCTCAGGTTGGAAACGTCGGCGCTTTCCCCCTGTTGCTGTTTCTCCATTTCTATCCTCAGCTCATCGCTAATAGACTGAGCTGTAGTGAGCTCCAACTGAACCGAGTTTAGCCTCTCCCTCAGGCTGGACACTTCGGTATTTTCTTCTTGCTTTTTTGTCTCAAGCTCCGCTTTTAGGCCTTCGTTGTTAGACTGCATTTCAGTGAGTTCCAATTGAACCGAGTTCAGTCTCTCTCTTAGACCGACAACTTCCGTGTTTTCTTCCGTGTCCGTGTCCTCATCTTCTTCTCCCTCCTCGTCTTCACCCAATTCAGCTTTCATTTTCTCAATCTCGAGCTCTTCCATTTGCCTTTTCAGTTCATCGTTGGTTGCTTTCCAAGTTTTCGTCTGCACTCTCAACTCCGTCACCTTGTCATCGTACGCTTTATGTAATTTGTCATACTTCTGTTGGAGCTCTTGTACGAACGCTTCTTCGGATCCAGCTGTCGCACGGCTTTGAAACTGCTCAACTTCAGCTTGCAGTTCGGTACACCTCTGCTTCTCCTCGGCAAGTAGTTTCTCGAGTTCTTCAGCTCTGCCATTGTCTGGTGCTGCTGGAATAGAATTGAGCAGCGGTTCTGGGTTAGCAACGGGCGGTGTTCGGTTGCCACCTGCAGCGACCTCGCTTCGTAATCTCTCGTTTTCTTCCCGTAGTCGTCGTACTTCCGTCCCTAGCTCGTCCAGCTCCTGTTCTTGGTGTCTGATTCTGGCCTCGGAGAGCGTCTCTGGTATCGGGGAAGTTGCTGAGGGAGTACTGCTAAAGGAGGGCGGACTTCTGATTCCATCGGGTGACATGATATCACTGCGGGGTGGAGAGTTTATAGCCTCTAGAATTTGCTGGGACATGGAGAGACGTTTCTCTAGCTTTGATGTTCTCCGACGAAGGTTTGAAAGCTCAAGTTCGTGGCTCTCTTTTTCGAGTTCCATTCTCTTCTTCTCGGCGTACGAACCTTGCTTCTCGAGTTTCTTTGTCAGGCGCTGGTTTTCGATCTTGAGCTCGAGCTTTTCTTTGTCGATGGCGTCCACCCTCCTTTGCATGTGAGTGGTCTTATCTTGCGCACGCTGAAGACTGTCTTGCGAGGCTTTGAGCTGAGCTTGCATGTGTGACGTCTCGGCCTGGAGTTTGCGCTCCATCTGTCGAAGGTCCTTTTGTAGTCGGGCAACCTCCTCTCGAGCACGCTTGTCTTCTGAAATGCTACTCATTTTTGAGCGTGTGGTACTACGCTTTGTTTCAGCCTCCAACTGCTCATACTGTGCCCTTGTTTCCTGGAGTATAGAATAGAAGCAGAGATCAGCTATTGTTTGGGTATAGAGTATTAACCTGGCTTTATCGTCGTAGGCAGAGGAATGTATCCTATTAATTTTCATTTGTCCCAAACTCTATCTCCCTATGGAATACTGATATTGTTTACTCTCGTCTTTCATTCCCCGTGTTTCGGGGTTCATTGCGTCGTTTCATGTTGTAAGTTTATCTTACTTTCTGTTTTTATAGGGCACACATTATTAGCAATGCTATTTTTCTGTGTCCTTTGCTTTGTGCAGTTTCATAGAAAAGAAATGCATGTACATGTATGTATGTGACTGTGATATTATAGGGTCCTACCTGTAGCTCCACCTTCGTTTCTGCAAGCTCATCTTTAATTCCCTGCACTTTGCCCAGATCTTCCTTCAGTTGGCCGATCTCCTTCTTGAGCTGAAACTCGTGCGCAGCGTCAAAAGAATCGTCGTCTAACTCCTTGCCGACGCTTTCGTACTCTGTGACTTTCTTCTCCAGCTTTCTGGTGTCGACCTGCAGTAGTTTCACGGTGGTCTCCAGCTGTGAAATCGTCGCTTTATCCTCTTTGTTGACGTTCTGCAGAGCTTCGATTTCGGCGCGAGCCTCGCCCAACTGCGCGGACAAATCCGCCACTTGCGCTTCCGCCGCCATTAGCTTTGCGTTTAGTGATTGCGGTGAAGTGCGCTGCAAGCGTATCTCAGTATAATCAGTACAATCAACACCCGACTCGCTCAAACTTGAAGCCTCCGATTTGCTACTAGGACTTGGAGAAACGGGTTCAGCTCTCTTTTTCGAAGATCTTCTCTTTGCAATCGCAATGATACCGAATCTACTTGATTTCTTTTGTTTTTTCTCGCATGCTTCAGTGGAAGCACTGGACATTTTTCTGTGGGGCGTGAAATATGCAACAGTGGTAGTACTACTTTATAAACAACAGGAACCTTGCATGTAGGAATCCTGGGTTTTTTGTTAATTCATGGTTCATTGGCAGTAAGTTCCTAACTTCCTGCCCACATAATTAACTACTATGCGTATAGCGCGCTAGCGACCGCTCTCTTGTGCGCATGCGTAGAATTTATTAGCCACGTGGTCGGAACGCGTTAAAATGGCTACCAAGAATAAGTACCCTTTGGTTCGCAGAGACGAAAACGAAATAGAAGACTGTTTCGGGACCAAAGTGCCAGATCCTTACAGATGGCTCGAAGATCCCGACTGCGAGGAGACGCAAGCCTTTGTGAAGGCGCAAAACGAGATTAGCCAACCGTACCTCGCCAGCTGCTCTGCTAGGGACAAGTTCCACGCCCGGTTAGTTGCCTTTACGTTAATTTTCGAAACGAGAGTATTAGTGGTACCGGTCACAGCCCCAGAGTTGCTTTGGGGGTGTGGTTAAAATAATGGGCGGGGCTGGGGTCAGCTGACCTTATTGGTTATCCTTGGGCTGTGTTACCTTTAGTAGTTTCCAAAGAGTAGTTAGAGTAGCCTCGTTCCCAGGCCCGCGACTTTTTCGGTTGCACGAAGGAAAGTCACAGGGCCTGGTAACTAAAGTCACGTGATCAACTTACGTCATAATCCACTTCGAAAGACGGCTGCGTTTCTCTACATTTAACCGGAGACTTTCTTTCAGCGGTAAGTCTATGGCACAAACGGACTATAAAGAAAGGCTACAAGAAGTGTAGACTCGACCTTCGCTCGTTGTCTGAGAATTGCACGCGTACTCGCCCACGCTCATAATTACCTTTCTACTCTTTGCCTCGCGCACGTGACTTTAGATCCCAAGCCCTGTGACATCTTTCGTGTAACCGAAAATGGCGCGGGCCTGGGAACGAGGCTATAGTTAGAGGTCCCAGTCACTACCCTTGCATTACTTTTGGAATATGTTAAGAAAATGGGAGGGGCTGGGCTCAGTTTTTCTCCTACCTCATTGTGAATCCTGGGCCCCTCACGTATATTGAAGGAGCTGTATGTTGGGTGCATTTTGTAATTTTTTTTTGGGCAGTTTATATATTGTGCTGCGTATGTGAATTCTTAGCAATATAGGGTTAGGCTTAGCGTTAGGGTTAGGGTTGGGGCTAGATAGGGCTAGGGTTAGAATTAGGGACCGTGTAGTTTATAGATTTATAGAATGTGCAGCGCATTTTATAAATAGTGCCGATTCATGGAATGTACCCAATATGTACGTACAACCCCAATACCAACTACTCCAGTTTTTCAATCCTGGCCCCCTCTTGCAGGATGAAGGAGCTTTACGACTATCCCAAGTACTCCGCCCCCTTCAAGCGAGGGAGCCGCTACTTCTACTTCATGAACACCGGCCTACAGAACCAGCAGTGAGAGAATGGGCGTGGCATTATGGGCGTGGCATCATGGGGGTGCATTGTAATAGTGGCTATACTGTCTGGTATATTGAGTTTGGGCACCTAGTAGAAGACTACCCCTGAAATGAGCACACCTCTCTGTACAGGATACTTTACTAGGTGTCCACACGAGAGGAGCTCCATTGTAGTTGTAAAACTTCATCAAAGTGACCAAAAGCAGCTAAGCGCCATAGCAACGTTGCAGAAGAGTGGAATGTAATTGGACTAAGATATGAGAGGGTTTCTTTCACTTCTCTTCCAGCGTTCTCTACGTTCAGGAGTCTCTGGAGGCAGAGCCGGAGGTCTTCTTCGATCCCAACACCCTCTCGGAGGACGGGACGGTGGCACTTGGGACCCAGGCCTTCTCGGAGGACGGGGAGCTGTTTGCCTACGCCCTCAGCGAGAGTGGCTCGGACTGGAACACTGTAAAGGTATGTTCGGCATGGGAAACGGGTATCAGACTTGGAACTTATACCAAGTGGTCCCGGTTCCGTTCCAGGAACCCTCTTCAGTATTCAGGCTCTGTGTGTTTGTGGTTTGCAAATTGTTACAGCATTTATGCAAGTTCTGGCCTTTTTTGGATGGGGGGGGGGTGGCTTTTTTTCTGCCTTAATCTGTGGCTGCTTCCTGTATGGGTGGGGCTAAGGAGGAGCCGAAATGAAGAGGCTAAGGAAGCCAGTAGGTGGGCCTAAGGAGGAGAGTACAGTTGTTCATTGTGAGTGCTGTTGTAACATATGGGCCCTTACAGCTGCATCTATAGTGCGCACACACACACTCGCCTTCGCTAGTAAACACTACATACTTCTATTTGTACTTCCTGAAGCCCACATCACCATCCCCCTCACCACTGTGTAAGCTACTTGTCCAACGGAATGCAGGAATAAGAGTCTCTGTGTTAGTAGTGCCTTGGCTCCCCCGTGGGCTCTGGCCGGAGAAGGTTGTTTTGGTTGGCAAATGATCCGCTAAGAAAGGAATGTCAACAAGCCTCTAGGATTGATAATTAGGAGAGTAGGTGTGTTTTGTTCCTGTGTGTGTGTGTGTGTGCATGTAGTACTGTATTACATGTGCCTGATAGCTGAGTATGTGTACACTACCGCTATTAGTAGCATTCTAGTGCCTAAGGGTATATCCCACACTGGGTAATGTGTTCTTGCTGTAAAATTACACATGTGTAGGTATTGTTATTAACATGTTCAGCTATCATTACATGTACAGCTTGCATTTTTTCGTACCAACCAGAAACACACACCTGGTTGATCCATCCTCTTGCCTGAAGTGATCTCTTAGTCTATATCTAAAACCAGTAAGAGCCCACCTCAGGTGAGGGCCCACCTCATTTAAGAGCCTATCCCAGATAAGGGCCCACCTCAGGTAAGAGCCCACCTCAGGTAAGAGCCCACCTCAGGTAGGGGCCCACCTTAGGTAAGGGCCCACCTCAGGTAAGGGCCCACCTCAGGTGAGGGCCCACCTCAGGTAAGAGCCCACCTCAGGTAAGGGCCCACCTCAGGTAGGGGCCCACCTCAGGTAAGAGCCCACCTTAGGTAAGGCCCAAGGGCCCACTTCTAGTGAAAGTTGGAGTAAGAGCCCACCTTACCCAAGGACCCACTCCTGTGCATTAGTGAAAGTTGGAGGTGTACTCAAGTGACTCTTGTGCTGTCTGCATAACTTGAACTTTCCAGGAATTGTAGGAAAGTGGTTTAAATGTTTCAGGTGATTGACGTACTGACTTGTATAAACACAAAACATCCCACACACAGTTGAGGTAGACATAACTTCTGTAGTAATGTCTTTACTCGCAGTTCAGTCCGATTATCGCGTCCAGTACGTAGGTTTCAATCTCCAACTTCAATAGCAGGTGGATGCTTACTACTTAGTGGCTCTACCGTTGACTGTGTTGCGATTGAGCTGAAAAATACTGTTTCCAGGTTCTGAATGCAAATTGGATATATGTATTTCTTTTGTGTATTGCACTCTAATTTTTGCGTACTCAAAACGCATCCTCAATTAAATTATCGATATCAAAAAAAAAGAAAGAAAATGGCCTACTTTACAATTTCATTAATTGGATATATTTCTTACATGTATTGCATTCTAATTTTTGCGTGCCTAAAACGCATTCGCAATTCACTATTATTAGCAATCAAAAAAAAAGAAGAAAATGGCCTACTGTACACATTTTCCTTGATTTATTCCTGTCATGATTCACGATCGTATCGCTGTGTGCTCTAGCCTCATACCCAGGTCATGTGATCAGAGCCTGGGTACGAGGCTACGTGTGCTCTAGCCTCGTACCCAGGTCATGTGATCAGAGCCTGGGTACGAGGCTACGTGTGCTCTAGCCTCATACCCAGGTCATGTGATCAGAGCCTAGGTGTGCTCTAGCCTCATACCCAGGTCATGTGATCAGAGCCTGGGTACGAGGCTATGTGTGCTCTAGCCTCATACCCAGGTCATGTGATCAGAGCCTGGGTACGAGGCTACGTGTGCTCTAGCCTCGTACCCCGGTCACGTGATCAGAGCCTGGGTACGAGGCTACGTGTGCTCTAGCCTCGTACCCAGGTCATGTGATTAGAGCCTGGGTACGAAGCTATGTGTGCGCTAGCCTCATACCCCGGTCATGTGATCAGAGCCTGGGTACAAATATAACATGTTCTCTCCCCTCCCCAGCTGATGCGTGTAGCCACCAAGGAGGACTTGTCAGACGAGCTTAAGTGGGTGAAGTTCTCCAACATTGCTTGGACTCATGATCACAAGGGATTCTTCTATCAGGTGGTGATGTGCATGTGACAGTCATGTGACACTGGACACTGGGCCAACGTACTACTCTATTTATGCAGAGGGAAGTTATGTATACTCCTTGTACGTATGTATAGTATGTCGTTGTTGTTAGGGGAATTATGAGTGTAAGAGTGCTGTGGGTTAGGCCTCGTGGACAGAAGGTAATGAACCGTGTGTATTTGCTGGTGGGGATTGATTGTGGTATGTGCAACAACAAAAAATTCTATTCTATTGCTGCCTCTAACACGCGCACCTGGCAAATTAAGCCAGGCTGCTTGTGCACTAAGCAAGCACTCTGAGCCATTGCTGGCAAACTCCTGGAGCCGGGCTAGGAGCTTGCAGAAGGACTGACTGCTTCTCTCAGCGTCTGGTGTGGGCACCGGAGTCCCACCTGGGCCAAAGCTGATACATGAGAGCAGTCAGTTGAATTTGCACCCCAGCAAATGCCAGGTACATGTACCCATTACAGCTGGGTGGACTGGTGTGTACTGGTGACATAAGATGGTAATTTACACCAAAAGTCCAGTGCTCTAACCACTGCACCACTGTGACGCACACACACACACACACACACACACTCTCTCTCACACACACACACACACACACAAACACACACACACACACACACACACACACACACACACACACACACACACACACACACACACACACACACACACAGCGCTATCCTGAAACCGAAACAAAGTCAGCCGGAACGGAAACCACCCAAGTGCTCAACCAAAAGGTACAATACAGCAACTGCATACTTTTCGCTTACACGACTTTATAGCCACTCACCTAGAGTGCGATTGAAGTACTTATTTAAGGCCTTTGTAATTAATAGGTTGTCAGAGCACGAGTAGCCTCGGTCCCAGGCTCTCATCCAGCTTTTCGTCGCTTGCACTAAGTATGCAGTGCTCATATGATGATGTCACAGTCTTCATGTGTATTCTCACCCAATCACACACGTGTGACGTCACACACACATACACACACACTCACACGCACACACACACACACACACATGCACACACACACATACACAGGTCTACTATCACGTGGTGGGAACCCCTCAATCGGATGACACTCTCTGCTATGAGTACCCAGACCACCCTGACTGGCTCAGGTAGGCAAGCTATTGCGGAGTTGAAGTACACTGCCAGCGATCGAGAATGTACAGAGTAGTATTGATTTCCATAAAACAAACCAGACAAGCTACAGATCACAATGCAATACGGTTACAAAGTAGCTGTAAGTTACAGTGCAATGCGTTTACGGAGACCGTCCTCCCTACATCTTTCCAATAACCCAGAATGGTCTCCATAAATGCATTGCGCTGTGATTTGTAGCTACTTTGTAACTGTATTGCGTTGTGATTTGTAGCTTGTTTTTGTTTAAAATAATTATGAGATAATAGATGTTAACATGTACAGACCACCCACATGTACATGTAATATGAACACATGTGTGACATGTACATAGACATGTTAGTATGTACATGCCACTCACATCCATTGTACATGTATATACATGTGTAGATGTACCTACACCCATTCACACATACATATGCACCCCCACCCCACACACGTACACATCCCGTGCGCACACACACACACACACATACACACACACACACACACACACACACACACACACACACACACACACACACACACACACACACACACACACTCACACACAACACACACACACACACACACACACACACACACACACACAGCTCATGTGAGGTGAGTGACGAGGGTCGCTACGTGATCCTGTACGTCAGCAAAGGGGCGGAGCCTCGGAACAAACTCTACTACTGTGACCTCACTACGCTGGAGGGCGGGAAGATACAGGGTCAGTGAATTAGAGCAGTGCTATAGACCCTTTACCTCTATGATGTAATGGGGGGTAAATTTAAAATAGGCACTAAATGGAAAATTTGCATGGGAACATGCATGTTTTTGTGCTTTCATGTTTAAATTACATAAAAGCACAAAAACATGCACGTTTTCATGTTTTACACCAACACACTTTCACATTCACTCATATCCCCCCACACACACACATACACACACACACACACACACACACACACGCACGCACGCACGCACGCACGCACACACGCACGCACACACACACACACACACACACGCATGCACGCACGCACGCACACACACACACACACACACACACACACACACACACACACACACACACACACACAGGTATATTGCCGATGAAAAAACTAATTGACAATTTTGATGCTTCTTGGGATGTAAGTTAAAGTGGCACTGCTACACACAAGCTAAGCTCATCCGCTAGAGTATTCAATATTGAGAGCGTGCACAAGCATTTGTTGTACATACCTAGGGTACTACAGGACAAGTTTCATAAGAGAGCCTTTACTGGTAGCAAGTAGCTTGACATGACATCACATGACGTTCACATGATGTATTGTCTCCAGTTCATAGCCAACGAAGGCACTGTTTTCACCTTCAAGACCGACTTGGATGCGTCGAATTATCGCCTAGTCAATATTGACATCGACCACCCAGATAAGGTGCACTAATGCTTAATGGAAGTACAGTAGAACCCTTCTATTGTGGACACCTTGGTGACCTGACCTGTATAGAGAGATGTCCTCATTTTATAGGGGTAGATTTATTGCATATTTGGGGCATGACAAAGTGTCCCTAATACAGAGATGTCCTGGGGTGTCCGTTAAGAGGGGTTCTACGGTGACCAATAGCTTTGCTCTTAAATGTAGGTTCTCCTCGCTAAAGAATTGTAATACAGGGGAGGGCATGGTATCCTTGCATGTTGGAGAATGTAATCGTTAGCCTTAAACCCAGGCCTTCCCCGCACTCGTGAAAAAAAGAAAAGAAAAGCTTTTTTCACGAGTGCAGGGAAGGCCTGGGTTTGAGGCTATGTAATTGTCTCAGGGTTGCCAAACAATTTGATAAAGTTAAAGATGTTTCGTGGCCCTGGGTTTGTCAACTCTTTTCGATCTTTTTGGAATTGTGCTTCTAAAAATATCTCATAAGATGTACATTTGCTGTATTACTTGTTGTCTTATTAACTGATGATCGTTACAGAATATTTTGTAAGGGACAATTATACAGTATGCTCTATGTCATCACAAAATACTCAAGATTTAGAAACGATTAATAATGTCATTAAATTTTTGCTGATCTACGAAACAAACAGCGATGATTTTTATTATGGGTGTGGTCTCATTGCTACTGTCCAATCAGTGCTAGGCTAGAGAAGAGCTGAGATACCCCCGAGGGTAAGTAGGAGGGACAGGATCGTGACTTCGGTCGAACGGGTTTTAGTGGCACCTGAATCAGCTGTGGAGAGGGGGAGGGGGAGGGGAGGGGAGGGGAGAGTAAAGGGAGGAGGGGAGGGGGAGTGAAGGAGAGGTGAGAGTAAAGGGAGGAGGGGAGGAGGAGGGAAGGAGAGGTGAGAGTAAAGGGGGGAGGGGAGGGGGAGGGAAGGAGAGGTGAGAGCAAAGGGAGGAGGGGAGGGAAGGAGAGGTGAGAGTAAAGGGAGGAGGGGAGGGGAGGGGAGGAGAGGTGAGGGTAAAGAGAGGAGGGGAGGGGAGGGGAGGGGAGGGGAGGGGAGGGGAGGGGAGGGGAGGGGAGAGTAAAGTAAAGGGAGGAGGGGAGGGGGGAGAAGGGAGGGGAAAGTAAAAGTGAAGTTCTTGTGAAATGAATGGTTTAAGAGTGTATGGGAGTGTGAGAGTTGTAATTAAAGTGGTGTATGTGCAATGGTGTACAATGGTCATTCCAAATTTGACGGTTGCTTGGCAACAAGGCTGTGACTTACCACACAGGTTGTTATCGCAGTAGGGTAGTTCAGCAGGACAGGCTGAGCATGTGCTCTCCCCCGTTTGGTACGGCGGCTCCCCAATATAGCCTCCTCTGTGTGTGTGTGTGTGTGTGTGTGTGTGTGTGTGTGTGTGTGTGTGTGTGTGTATGTGTGTGTGTGTGTGTGTGTGTGTGTGTGTGTGTGTGTGTGTGTGTGTGTGTGAGTGTGTGTGTGTGTGTGTGTGTGTGTGTGAACCCAACTACACATTGTAGCTATATGCCAGCTGTGGCAGGCAGGTTACTACCCTGTTCGTCAAGGCTAGCCATCCGCCATCGTTTAGCTGCACCACGAAATTCATTCTTCATATCAAGGGCTGATAGTAATGAGATTAGTGCTGACGATCACTACTCACGCACTCAGGTTCGTAGTCAGCCCCTGAGTGCTACATTCTCTCCCTCCATGCTGTCTGACAGTGCACCAGGGCTTACTGTATGTTAGACCCCTCCTCTGTAACAATCACTAGCTCACTTACTCTAGTCTTTAGTCCACCCATGAACAGTATATTCGCTTCCTCTACACTGGTCTTTTTATCAAGCTTTATAGGGGTAGCTACTAGCCAGGTCCCTCACTCTCTCTTCACACTGGTCTTCTATCAAGCCTTGTAGGGGTAGCTACCTGTACTAGCCAGACACCTCTAGTGTGTGTTACTTACCCTGGTCCGTAGTCGCAGACCACGAATAGTGCACTCTCATCTTCGATGTCTTCAAATCCCCTCAGCTCTTCGCATCTGAATGCACCACACCCAATCTTGTAGGTCCTAGCCCACATCAACTGCAAATTCAAAAAAAATTGATTAAAGCAAAAATTAATAAATTATTATTGATTGCCATGGATGCTAGCTAAAGCATGCCCCCCCCCCCCCCAGAAGGGCTTACTTTACATGCTGTCTGTTTTCCTAACCCTAACCCTAACCCTAACCCTAACCCTAACCCTAACCCTAACCCTAACCCTACCCCCCAGAAGGGCTTACTTATATGCTATCTGTTTCACATGTATCAGTTTACTATCCCAAAAAGTCTTTTCAAACAGTATTCTGCATGCAGCTGTAAGTGTCTGTGTCGTACCTGCGTGTATCGGGTGCACCCCTCTCCCTCGTCATCCTCGTTCCCGTCCGCATCCGTACAAGTGAGTGTGTAGTAGTTGAAGAACTTCTTATTTTCGAACCAGCCGGCGACAATGGCGGTGAAATTGAGGTTGGCGGAGTAGTTGGTTGTGGCGGCCAGATTCTCGCCGACGAAGTCGAATTCGGTGGACTGGTCGTGGCGGTCCTCATTGGGCATTCCCTCGCATAGGGCGGAATAGAACTGGGACAGGTCTGCCAGTTCGTTGTCCCATTCCTGTGTCACAAGGTGGAATGGAACGGAGACCGGATTATTTATTGCACAGCTGCTGTTCTGCTTATGTGCTAAAGTACATGCAAATGCAGGAAGTTATGGATTTGTGGATGATAAACTGATCTATATAGCCTGAGGCCAGTTTACGAAGTAGCTTTGCCTTCTCAGAGACCACAGCATAAACTGGGGTGTCAATTTACATTCTATCAACCGCATCTAAACATAAATTTGACGAAAATTGATTGACTGAGAACCAGAGTGGTCTATCCCATAATATTAAATTTACTCCTCCCCAAACTTTAGAATATTATTATTTTGTGTTTCAAGAACTACTAAAAATTTATTTTTTGGTCATATGTTTGTGGGGTACACATTTTTCATTTCTGTGCAATCCATGACAATTTCCAGTTGGGTTGGCTCTGGTTCTCAGCCCTTCAATACACCTGCTCAGCAGCTGCTTCTACTCTTAGCTAAAACACTGCACTAACTAGCATTCTTGGTTCTTATGGAAACTTTCAATAAGTTATCTGAAATAGTCCACCCTCACTATATAAAAGACTTCACTACACTCTTCACCTCCCTCCTCCTCCATTGTGAACAGACTTCAAGCTAGCTATGCTCAATAGGTTCTTTACAAGCTCGTGAAATAAGAATAAAAAAAGACAAACCCAAGCCACACTATTCAGTATTCACCCACCAGCTTGGCCATGTTGGTTGCTATGGGATCCGGGATACTCCTGAAGTGGTTGTGTGCCCAAAGGAGCTCCTCTTTCTGATCGTCTTCTAGGGTGGCCGTGACCACCCCCAGGAGGGCTGCTCCAAGAAGTAGCAGGGCTAGCTGCTTTACAGCCATATTTTTCTTTCTTGAAGATGATAAAAAAGTGAAGCTAAAAAAAAGGTCTGTTAGCTATAGTCTAAACCTTTTTGTTGAAATCTCACTTTCAAGTCTGAACAATGGCCAGTTCTTGAGCTTTTCAATCGCTCAATACCCGCTATTCTTCCAAAATGGATTTATATAGCAGCACTTTGTTCCCTATTGAGCAGACAGATGTACGTATGTTTTTGGCACTTAGCGCTGGGAACTGGTTGGTCCAATTGTTGTCAGCATGTCTATCGAGATGGTGATGTGGTGTAGTCCCACCTGACTTGCTGGGATTTCATCACCCTGGACACGATCGACAAATGGGAAAAGTTCGCGTCGTGTAAATAGCTCATGTTATCAACGACTTAAGCAACTGGTAATCGTCCAGCGGATTGCACGAGTGTTGCTGGAGATAGTAGCAGCATGTTTGCAGTATTTGCAAATTAAGTTGGATCGATTTGAAGGGACTGCCTGGATCGAGTCGCCAGCTGTGTAATGTGCCACTGCTAGGTGACAGCTAGGCGCGTATTGTAGTGAGAGGTGTGTACACGATTGGGCATACAACCACTTTGTACACATCAATCGTCACATGATCATCGCATGAAGCATTAAGAGGGTGTTCTGAATGGGCGTTGCATTAGTAGAATGCATTAGAGAGCGGTGCATGGCCACAGGTGTCAAATCAGACCTGATTGATTGATGATTAAGGGAAACATTAATCCTCCTCACTGTCAATGAGTACCATAGTCCTAACAGAAGAGAGAGTATTGATTCCTCCCCTTCCCTTCGCACTCTTGAGCGAGATAAGCGGGGGGGGGGGGTGTTCAGTCAAGACACAGTAATGTCATTATTCAGAGATTCTCTCGGTTGGCTAGTAGAATTCATTGCGAAGTTTCTGCAATTCCAACCCGAAGTTCAGCAGAAGTTCTTTAATTGCTGACGTTTCAACTACAGTGTTATAGTCTTCTTCAAGTCTCTGTTTATTAGTTAGTCTGGTGCTTTAGTATTTCAAGCCGTGTTTCTGTACTGCACGCTATGCCTTGAAGAAGACTACTACACTGTAGTTGAAACGTTGGCAATTAAAGAACTTCTGCTGAACTTCGGGTTGGAATTGAAGAAACTTTGCAATGGACAGTTATGTCATTATATGCATAGTCTTATATCCAGTGGTACGGAAGAGTGGTTGGTATCCATGACAGTACATCTTCCCTGGTGATGTAATCATGATGTAATCACACTAGACTCTGGGGGTTGCCAAGGAGACGTTATCCTCCTGCTGTAGCATGGTCCACACACTTGTTTCTGCAGGCAGACTGGGTGACTCTGATCCCGGAACACAACAAGGATGTACTGGAGTGGGCCGCGTGCGTCAATCAGGACAAACTGGTTATCTGCTACCTCAGAGATGTGAAGGTATGTATCCGTTATAGCATACATACGTAGTAGTATGTTTAACATGTATATACTGCATTCCTTATGTTCTCCCTCCCTGCTTCCCTCCCTCCCTCCCTCCCTCCCCTCCCTCCCTCCCTCCCTCCCTCCTCCCCTCCTCTCCCTCCCTCCCTCCCTCCCTCCCCTCCCTCCCTCCCTCCCCTCCCTCTCCTTGCAGTCTGTCCTTTGTCTCCATAAGCTATCTGACGGCAGTTTTGTGAGGGACTTCCCACTTGATATGGGCTCCATCATAGGCTACTCTGGCCGACGCAAAGACAAGGAAATGTTCTACTCCTTTATGTCTTTTCTGACTCCTGGTGTCATCTACCACTGTGATATGACACAGAGTGAGCTTAAACCCAAGGTGTGTGTGTGGGTGTGTGGGTGTGTGTGTGTGTGTGTGTGTGTGTGTGTGTGTGTGTGTGTATTTGTGTGTGTGTATCTAATGCGTATGTACGTAACTTGTACTTTCATTTTTTGTCAGGTATTTCGAGAGATTGAAGTGAAGGGTTTTGATGGGTCCCTGTTCCAGACCACACAAGTGTTCTATTCCAGCAAGGATGGAACCAAAATCCCAATGTTCATCATTCACAGGAAGGTTAGTCGACAGTGTCCAAGAGTATTTGCAATCTCTGACATGCAGCTTTTATTTGGAGCTTATGCTTGGGACCTGGGGTGGCCTTAGCCCTAAGGGTGGGTGAGCTAGCAGTGAAATGCTCCGAAGGTGTGTCAGCCCGAGAGCAGCGCTTTCAAGCGGGCTAAAAGTGTCTAACAAAGGACCATTGTTTTGCTGTGTGTTCTTACAATGTTAGCACTGCATTCAGCGGCATGGAAGATCTGAGGAATCGCTATTGTACGTCTGTACTTACCAGCATAGAGTTGGGCAGCATAAAGTTGAATAAGGATGTGCTTGTTGAAAATTACATGTACACTACTCGCTGCTCACTATGTAGTCGGAGGCAGACTTACTGAGGCTGAATTATGCCATGTTTAGGAGACTAGGACAAACCCATACTCATTTAGAACGTTGGATCCCTGTATATGTAACCCCGGAAGCCTCTCTAGTGTAGCTAAGCAAAAACAGCTGTAGCTGCTAGTCAGTTAGGAGTCACTGATCAACTCCAGATGCTACACCACACTGATGAGGCCTAAACGGCTGAAACTGCTGTATTAGAACTTAGAAGGCTGATTAGCAAGTTCTTTTTTCGTAGTTGTTTTCAAGTAAGGTCAGAGGTGAACCTTTAGTGTGGTTGACGTAAGCTTCATGATGCGAACTACTTCTTTCCTCAGGGCATCTCGCTAGATGGCAGCCACCCTACTCTGCTGTACGGCTATGGAGGCTTCAACATCTCCATAACCCCATATTTCAGCACATCTCGGGTTATCTTCATGCAGCACCTTGGCGGAATCACTGCCATTGCTAATATCAGAGGAGGAGGGTAAGGGAGGGCTAGCAGTGATGTCTTTCTTTTAAGTTTTTCACTTTAACATGTTACTGCATTTCTGTGTCTCTGCTGCAGTGAGTACGGAGACAGTTGGCACAAGGCTGGGATATTCGAGAAGAAACAAAATGTGTTTGATGACTTTATTTCTGCTGCGGAATATCTCATTGAGAACAAGTATACCAACCCTAGAAAGTGAGTTGGTCAAAACAAGGACACCTCTCGACAAATAGTGGCATCACAGTAACAAAAGGATTTTAGGTGCTATTCTTACGAGTTCATTAAGTAGGGTCCCCACCCCCTTAGAATTCTGGATGATCACATGAGATCATGTGATCATATTATTATGCCATTGGTTGGGGATATACAGTGGAACCCCTCTATTATAGACACCTTGGGGGGCTGGTGAAGTGTCCTGTATAAAGGGGTGTCCTCATTTCAGGGGTAAATTTATATTGAGAAAGCATATTTGGGACATAGCAAAGTGTCCTTAATACAGAGGTGTCAGGGGTGTCTATTAAGAGGGGTTCCACTGTAGTTTCAATTTTGTTATTTTGCTACATTTCAAGGCTAGCTATCCAGGGAGGCTCCAACGGAGGCCTGCTGGTGTGTGCGTGTGCCAACCAGCAACCAGCCCTGTTCCAGTGTGTCATCTCCCAAGTTGGGTGAGTGAACATAAGGGAGAGCGAACTATTGATAGTGTCTCAATAGTGATAGAGTGAATATATAGAATGTCTAAATAATTAGAGTAAGCAAAATCAGCTATTTTTTTTCTATTTCCATGCCGCTATAATAGTGTTCTGGACATGCTGAGGTTCCACAAGTTCACAATTGGACATGCATGGTGAGAGAATTCTGTTTTTATTGTATTGTCTCTGGGAGCACGCATTCATAGGCTCTGCCTCTTTGTGTACCCATGTTGTACTTGCACATTGCAACAGCAAAATACATTCAGATTCAGATTCAGATTCAGAATTCAGATTTCATGTAAATGAGACCATTGGATGATCATGAGTCTAAGTATCACGCACACACACACACACGCACGCACACACACACACACACACACACACACACACACACTCGTACACACACACACACACACACATACACACACACACACACACACACACACACACACACACACACACACACACACACACTTCCAAGGGTTACTGACTTTGGAGATCCCGACAAAGAAGCAGATTTTAACTGGATACACAAGTATGAACATCATTGCTGCAGTCATATGGCTTTGCACCAGGAAGTATGGCTTCACATAATTAGATTTAGTTTTAGCCAAAAAAAAAGCTAGTGAAGAAAATTTAGTTTTGGTTTTAATTAATCAACTAAAAAGAAAAAGGGTTACTAAAACACTTTTAATATTAGTTAACCATAACTAAATGGGTGGATTTTGGTTTAGGTGTAGTTTATTCCCAGAGGCCCTTGAAGTTTAGTTACCTAAATTTGTTCTTGCTCCTACTAAAACACTTTTTGTTTTTGTTTCAGTTATTAACTAAAACAACACTAGTGTACAAGGCTACAGCACACCATCCCTTCTCTCCTCTCCCTCACACACGCCATCAGATACTCCCCCCTGCACACTATCGCCGCTCCTCCAGGGGACACTCAGTACCCTGCCGTCCTGCTGCTGACGGCTGACCACGATGACAGGGTCGTCCCCCTCCATTCTTTCAAATTTATTGCACAGTTGCAACATGTGTTTAAGGATGCAGATAAACAGGTGTGTGCGAGAGATTTTTAAGAAATAGTCACGTGACTACTTTAGATCCTCTGATTGGCTAAAATTAATGTGCTATCTTTGAATTGAAGGACTCTGAACCAGACCCATAAAATTTTGCCCAAATTGAGAGAAAATGTTTTTCACCAGGATGCTGAAATTTTTAAAATGTGACATTTTGTCATATGCTCAGTGAGGTACTATGTTTTCGTAACTTTGATTTTGACCCTATGGTTCTAAGGCTAATATGTGTACAATAGTTGTTTAATCCATATATTTGATGGTAGAGGGTGACAGGTATTGTAGTCAGGCCCAGAATTAGAGCAGTGCATGATCCATAGTTATCTTAAACTCTTGTTTTCACTTTCACTCTGCTGTTAGACCAATCCACTGATGATCCGCATTGAGTGCAAGGCTGGGCACGGTGCAGGGAAACCAACATCAAAATTGGTGAGCTATTTCGTCGATGTTGTGCCTGGTTTCCATCAGCCAGCCTTTAAGCCTCTTCTATAACATTGATGCTGTCACTTCCAATGTTGTAATAGACCACTATTGTGTGTATCGGTTAATCTTCCCAGATTGATGAAACGGCTGATGTGTACGGATTCATTGCCATGAACCTAGAAGCTACCTGGAAGTGAAACTAATAATTTTGACTCCATAATTACTTTTGAAGTGTATTTTTGCAATGGTCTTGTGTGCATCTAACTATATATACAAAAGAAACATTGCATAGTGCAGGGAATGTGCTGTAAGTGCATCGCAAAGTAATTCCCATCTGAACAGTAGTTGACACAGAAGTAGATACAGTTAAGAAATTTTGTGCGTGAGGTTAAGCAATAACATCAATACATTGGGTGTGAAGTTGTGAACTACTCTATTGAGAGTAGCTGCTAACTTGGTAACCATACGTATGGTAACCAAAATCATCAACACAGCTGTATACCCACGATAATTGCATCCCCAAACTGTGACTCTGATATCTGTATAGCTAAATGGAATGTTTACTACAACTGTTAATAGCAGCAACACTATGAGTTTGTTATTTACTTACTATATGTGCTCAGGTACTGCAGGGTCATTCCCTGGGATGAACCCTATAGCAATACATGTACACTTAAAAAGTAATCCCAAATTGTCCAATCATAGCAGATGCTACTATGAGTTTGATCAACATAACTGATTGAAGCAGTATAGCGATAAGCTGTGAACCGTACCCTATAACAACAGTCAGCCATGTCCATGTCCCAAGTTACTACAGAATAATACTATAGAGCCTTCATGTCAACATATAGTGCTAACTTGAGCTATAGGGCCGGGGGTGCATGCATGATCAAGATAAATTTTTGCAATACCTGCAATGTATTATACCTACATGCACGATTGCCAAGTGTACAGCGAAGTGTAATTACAATGAAGTGCTGTAACTATTGCATGTGTTCTTTGTAGTTACAGTACCTTTCTGTCATGCTATATAGCTGAGCTATTTATGGTGTATGTCTGAGTTTTGTATAGACATTGTGTCTGTGCTGTCGATCTGCATGTTAAGTCCACTATTGTGTGTGTTTTTATCATGTACTGTACATATTTATTGTAGATTCTTTGTCATGTGACTCTTCCAGATATGAATCTGTATCAATGGGTAGGTTTCCTCAAGTATCTGTGGTCTGACTATAGTTTTTACATGACTACATAACACAGTTTACCACAGATCTGTACAGCTAAAATACCACTAGTACTTTCTTCTACCAGTGAGTCTCTCCCAAAGAGTTCTTGACTTTTTCTGCATCTTGTCGAGATTTTCTGCATAATATTATAGAAAGTGTATAATTATTTCTCATAGCCAACGCTCGGTCGTTAAGATCCACTGTAGTCTCATTCCCAGGACGGTCTGGGAATGAGACTACAGATACACGTGGCTGCATATGTACCATTTGAGAGAATCCAAGGGTTCTTTGCAGCTAGCTCTCCGCTGAAGGCAAGCTCCTTCTCTCTGGCATACAGTCCGCGATAGTAGTTAGAGTCCAACCTCTCGAGGCTTTCTAGAGCAGCTGCTGCTTTGACCGCCTGCGGAAGAAAAAAAATTAACGAGCCCCGCCCACATGTTCATGCGCATGCGTACACTGCGCTTACGTTTGCGCTAGCCTCTTCTTTGAACTTTTGTGCGTAGGTCTGCTTCAAGAACTCTCCGAGGTCTCTTCCTTTTTTGGAGGGATCCGCGGGCCATCCCTTAATCAGTTTCTGTAGTCTCGAGAGAAGCACCTTCTGTTGTTTTAGTAGAGCCATAATAACGTAGTACTTAATGTGCTGCGCACGTGAACGTTAACGCCGCCATTTCCTTGACTCTGATTGGTCACTGGCCACGTGACTACGAGTCATGTGATAAACTCAGCTTCGCAAAGACAGGTTAGTTGTAGCGTACATCTATGGTTGTAGTGTAGATGGTTATATAGTACATGCGAATGAGCTTTGCATATAGAGGTATTGTAAAATCTAGTAGCCCAGTATTATAAATTAAGCTTATTGCATTTTTAATAGAGCAACCCCTTTCATTGATGTCTGAGATGCTGCAAGTATTAATGTTTTACTACTAATTGCTCATCAGATCTGAAAACCCAACGGAAAGATGCTGCGATTTGCTGTTCTCTCGCTGCTGTTTGTCTCGGCCTTCAGCAAGCTCATTACCCAGGAGCAGATCGACTACATCAACAGGTAAAAAGACGAAATCAACTCGTGAATGAATGCTTGTTTTTTTTTTTTTTTTCATCTATTTTGGCAGTGCATGTGATAATATTGCTATCAGCATTGATACATTACCGGTTATCCGTCCATAATATCTATGCTATCATTCATATCTGAGTGGGATTAGACTTCTTGTTTCTTTGTTAAGTGGGGGCTCAAATTTGATTGCCCCCCTGTGTCACTACAACAAAATTCATACTTTAGCTACGCATGCACATGAGAGCCTACTAGAGACTAGCTCTTCTCATGTGATTTACAGTATGTGCTGACCTAGACATACCGGAGCCAGAGGAGAAGTCACATGACTGCTGCATGTGAATTTTTGTAATCAAGAATGTAAATATCCTGGTGATGAATAATCAACAAACTTTTGAAATGCTATCTATGCCATCTATCTCTGAAATATGGACAACCTCTGTATTAAGAACATCCCTCTCTCTCTCTCTCTCTCTCTCTCTCTTATTCCCTCTCTTTCCTCCCTCCCTCCATCCCTCTCTCTCTCTCTCTCTCTCTAGCCTGGAAACCTCATGGAAGGCTGGATGGAATGAGCGCTTCATTGGTATGAGTGATGACGCCATTCGTGGCATGATGGGTGTCCTGACAGGTATGTTATCGCCATGGTAATACCTTGAGTACTAGAAGCTTATATGCAAGTGCAAATTGTGCCACAAGACAAAGTGTTGTGGTTGTAATGGTGTATTAGGCAGAAACTACTTTTTATTAGTAGTGTGTACCTGAAGTGCATAAGCATATACCGTACTCTCAGAGTATATCGTATTGCGCCAAACTTTCGAGGCGCATAATTTTCGCGGTGTGGTCATACTGAACATTTCGCGGAAGTAAATTTCACGGACCAAGAATGCTTTGTATACACGCGTATACGACGAAACATTTCATAAGCTTAACCCTTTTACCGGTGACTTTCTGAATTTATATGGGTTCTTTTATATTAGGCGTTAATATAATATTGAGTACAGTACATGTTTTTATGAGGGACAGATCTGTCCCTACACCGGTGAAAGGGTTAATTTTCGCAGTCTGAGGTCAATCCGCGAAAATTATGGCCCTCGAAAATTTGGCATGTGCAGTTTTCAAAAATGGCCGGGCGTTATTCTCCCAAAAGTACAGTATTCCCCGTCCTGTAAACACCTTTGAGTCTCTAGATCAACTGTTTTGTCTGTGTAGTAGTTTTCTTTACAAATACAACCATCTCGATCTTCTCCTCCCCTCCCCTCCACTCTTCACTTCCCCCTCCTCCCACCTCCCTCCTCCCCTCCCTCCTCCCCTCCCTCTTCCCCTCCCCTCCTCCCCTCCATTCTCCCCTCCCTCCTCCCCTCCCCTCCCCTCTCCCCTCCCACCTCCCTCCTCCTCTAGGTGGAGCTCTGGACAAGAAGCTACCAGAGAGGTTCGTTAGAGTTGCAAAAGATCTGCCGGAAAACTTTGATGCCCGCAAGAACTGGCCGGACTGCCCCACCATGAGTGACATCAGGGACCAGAGCGCGTGCGGAAGCTGCTGGGTCAGTGGTAGACTTTGTTGCTATGGTAACAGAGACTCTGTTGCCTCACTTTGTGGTGGACATGTTGCTATGGTAACAGGGACTCTGTTGTCTCACTTGGTGTAGAGTTCAAATTCAAAATTCGAGAACACTCGCTTTTACCGTGTTTTTAACTGCAAGCGTGAATGCCGATTGACAATAGATCCTTTACCATTGTGATGTAATAGGGGGTAAAGGGAGGCACTACATGTGAATAGAGAATTTACTTGGAAACGTGCATGTTTTTGTGCTTTCATGTAAATTTTAACATGAAAGCGCAAAATCAAGTGCCTACTTTTACCCCCCCCCCCGCTCCCCCGGCCCCATTGCACCCTTTTTCCATTGCATTATGCTGTAATGGAGGGGTATAAGGAGGCACTAAATGAAGAAAATACATAACATGCATACTTTTCTACTTTAAACATGAAAGCGCAAACACATGCATGTTTCTATGTAAATTTCTATTTAGTGCCTACTTTTACCCCCATTACATCATAATGGTAAGGGGTGTATAGTAATGGCCTAATCACTGTTGCTTCTGTCGCTGCAGGCTTTCGGAGCTGTGGAGGCCATGAGTGATCGCTTCTGCGTTTTCTACAACGAGACTGTTCGCATCTCGGCTGAAGACCTCAATTCCTGTTGCGATTCTTGTGGGATGGGGTGCGTCTGTCTGTCTGTCTGTCTATCTGTCTGTCTGTATATGTATGTATGTGTGTGAACTTTATCTCAAAGGAGATTTGTGGCATGTGATATGTATAGGTGTGATGTGTGTACATGTGTCTGCGCACGCTTGTCATGGAAATGATCTGTTGACATCGTTAATGTGTGCGTTTGTGTAAGTGTGCGTGTGTATGTGTGTATATATACATGTATGAATGTGTGCGGGTGTACGTGATTAAAGTTCTACTCTTGCACCAATTTACATAATACGTCTTGTTTACTTACAGATGCAACGGTGGTTTCCTAGGTGCCGCTTGGTAAGCACTTGTGCGTAATAAAAAAAGTAATGGGCCAAGAAAGTATAACACGATTTCCCTTCTCCCTCCCCCTCCCCTTCCCCCTTTCCCTCCCCTCCCTCCCTCCCTCCCTCCCTCACCCCCTCCCCTCCCCCTCCCTCCCCTCTCCACTTAGGGAGTACTGGGTGCGTACTGGTCTAGTCACGGGAGGCCAGTACAACTCCCACCAAGGCTGCCAGCCTTACCTCCTCCCGAAGTGCGAGCACCACACCACGGGGCCCTACCCGCCGTGCGGGAGCATCCAGCCAACCCCCCGGTGCCAGTCTGTCTGCGAAGCAAGCTACACGGCTCACACTTTTAATGACGTATGTGAGCAGCAAGCGTACGATCATGCATGCAATAGTCATGTGAAAGTCTATTGATGTGAAAATCTGAAGCAAAATGGCTTCATTACCAAGCCCCACTTCTTGTTTTGATTTTTTTTTTCCCCGGCAAGAAAATGAGACATACACTCGATTTTGGCTCATGAGTATGCATATGTGCTATAGCACCATTACTACTACATGTAAGTGGAACCAGGAATAGGATATGGGAATGAGACCTTGATGGGTATGGGAATGAGACCGTGATGGGTATGGGAATGAGACCGTGACGTGGTACCGCTCCCCTGCTCTCACAGGACAAGCACTATGGAGAGAATGCCTACGGCGTGCATGGCGTGCAAGAAATCCAGACTGAGATTATGACCAACGGTCCCGTTGAGGCTGCCTTCAGCGTCTACCAAGACTTCCTCAGCTACAAGTCAGGTTAGAGCCATGTCTGACCGCTGGTCTTCTACAGTAAAGCCTGCAACTAGTGAGTGGGTATAAGTAGCTACAGAGGTGGAGATGGGTGAGATATATATACAAAACATGAGATAAACATTCATGTTCGCACAGCAAATTAACCTTTAAACCAAATTTTTCATAAAAATTGTGGTAAAAAAATGCACCCATTATAACTACATACAATCATTCTTGCTAGCCTATCTAATGGTAATTGCCCACATTCTGTTTATATTTAATTTTTCACCCCTCCCCTCCCCTCCCCTCCCCTCCCCTCCCCTCCCCTCCCCTCCCCTAGGTGTTTACGTCCACAAGACTGGTAGGCTTCTGGGAGGACATGCTGTCAAGATTCTTGGCTGGGGAGTGGAGAACAACATGCCTTACTGGCTGGTTGCCAACTCCTGGAACGAGTCCTGGGGAGACAAAGGTTAGCTAGGAGAAGACAGAGGTTGGCTATGACAGGATAGCTAGGAGAAGACAGAGGTTAGCTAGGAGAAGACAGAGGTTAGCTAGGAGAGTTTTGCTAAGACAGAGGTTAGCTAGGAGAGTTTTGCTAAGACAGAGGTTAGCTAGGAGAAGACAGAGGTTGGCTAGGAGAAGTTGGCTAATACAGAGGTTAGCTAGGACAGAGGTTAGCTAAAGAAGACAGAGGTTAGCTAGGAGAAGACAGAGGTTAGCTAGGAGAAGACAGAGGTTGGCTAGGAGAAGTTGGCTAATACAGAGGTTAGCTAGGAGAAGACAGAGGTTAGCTAATTCAGAGTTTAGCTAGGAGAGGTTTGCTAGGACAGAGGTTAGCTAAAGAAGACAGAGGTTGGCTAGGAGAAGTTGGCTAATACAGAGGTTAGCTAGGAGAGGTTTGCTAGGACAGAGGTTAGCTAAAGAAGACAGAGGTTGGCTAGGAGAAGACAGAGGTTAGCTAATTCAGAGTTTAGCTAGGAGAGGTTAGCTAGGACAGAGGTTAGCTAAAGAAGACAGAGGTTAGCTAGGAGAAGACAGAGGTTAGCTAATTCAGAGTTTAGCTAGGAGAGGTTAGCTAGGACAGAGGTTAGACTGCAGGTTGCTAGGTTAGCTAGAAGGGGAGACGAGAGGTTAGACTGCAGGTTGCTAGGTTAGCTAGAAGGGAGACGAGAGGTTAGACTGCAGGTTGCTAGGTTAGCTAGAAGGGGAGACGAGAGGTTAGACTGCAGGTTGCTAGGTTAGCTAGAAGGGGAGACGAGAGGTTAGACTGCAGGTTGCTAGGTTAGCTAGAAGGGAGACGAGAGGTTAGACTGCAGGTTGCTAGGTTAGCTAGAAGGGGAGACGAGAGGTTAGACTGCAGGTTGCTAGGTTAGCTAGAAGGGGAGACGAGAGGTTAGACTGCAGGTTGCTAGGAGGAGAAATGAGCTAGCTAGGAGGAGAGACAGAGGTTAGCTCTGTAGGAGGCAAAAGGTAGTTAGGAGGAGCTGCAGTATCTCATTTTAGGTACGTGTAGTTGTGCAAGATAGTACCAGATGTAAACTAAGTGAATCATTCTCTCAAACACACACACACAGGGTACTTCAAGATCTACCGTGGTGATGACCAGTGTGGCATCGAGTCCAACATCAATGCTGGCAAACCAAAGAAGTACATGTAGTGTTTCTTGCAAAGCTGGACTGCTACACTGAATAGCGGTTAATGGTATCTGTATACATGCATAGCTGTTTATAACCAGGTCTTTTGCCTTGGTTGGTATACATGAGTATATTATTGTTATACATGTAGGTGAACGATCTTTTTTTTTTTTTACTGAGGAAATATTGTAACCTTGTTACTTTGTTGCAGCCAGTATTATTGAGTTTTAACAGCACAATTAATTGACTATCGCGTCTCCATGCACCCATCAGTAAGACAAGCCAAATGGAAGTGTGCATGTATAATGCAGGAGCTTTCCCATTGTTGGTACAGAAATTTTTCTACTTACGTATAGTCATTTTGCTATATATACCCTTAAGCACTCTGACATTGGTGCATGTAAAACTATACATGTAGCTAGCTGATATAACTATAGCTATCAATTTGTGTATTAAGAGTTGATAGTATGCAACCGCATGGGACAAAAAGCCTTGGCATGAAGAGCTATCAGCTGTATTAAGAGTTGCTCGAATGCAGTATATAATTATGCAACTGGGACTAAGCCTATGTATGAAGAGATGCATGTGGCTACATGTAGCAATGAAGTACCAACTTAACACTACATATTTGACCAACCAAAAATAATAACACAAAAGTAATGAATTACACAGCACGAAATTTTGTTGGACAATGTACAATAACAGCTTCACTCATGAACAATATGTCTTCCTCATGAGTTCGAAGAAGTGGATGGCTACAGCACTGTCTCTCCAGGAAAATCCTGTGTGTGTGTGTGTGTGTGGGAGTGAGAGTGAGTGCAGTGTGTTTGTGTGAGTGTGTGCGTGTGTGTGAGAGTGAGTGTGAGAGAGTGTGCGGAATGGTGTGCGTGTGTGTGTGAGTGAGTGTGTGTGTGTGTGCATGTGTGTGTGAGTGTGGTGAGTGCAGTGTGTGTGTTTGCATACATGTGTGTGAGTGTGCTTGCGCGAGTGTGGTGCATGTGTGTGAGTGAGTGAGTGCAGTGTGTGTGTTTGCATACGTGTGTATGTGTGTGTGTTTTTGTTTAGTGTGTGTGCATGTGTGTGTGTTTGCATACATGTAAGTGTGTGTGTATTTGCGTAAGTGAGTGTGTATGCGTGTTTGCATACTTGAGTGAGTGTGTGTATGCATGCATTCATGCCTAACATAGTACGAATGCGTTTTTTAAACAAGTCTTACTTTTAAGTTGTTGAAGGCCGTCTCTGCCAGTTGTGCCACTTCAGCCGAGTTTACCCTGGAGCTCCTCAATTCGATGACTTTGTTCATCAGTACAGATCTCCGCAGCATGGCTTTGGTACTTTTATCTGGAGTGGAGGGAGGGAGGGGGGAGGGAGGGAGGGAGAGAGGGAGGGGGGGAGGGAGAGAAGGAGGGAGGGAGGGAGGGAGGGAGAGAAGGAAGGAGGGAGGGAGGGAGGGAGGGAGAGAAGGAAGGAGGGAGGAAGAGGGAAAGAGGGAGAGAGGGAGGGGGGGAGGGAGAGGGAGTAACTCAGGCAGTGTTTCATCCTGAAAAAAACAGTTTGGGGGGGGGGGAGCTAATAGCACCCTATTATATGAGACTTTATTGGAGTCTCAATAATTTTAGGAAAGAAGCTTAGCTGAATTTTCCCCCTCTCCCACTGAATGCAACCCTGGCTGAAGCTGAAGTTCCTTTCACTAAAATGGACACTCACTTCCACTCGAGAACTGAGCCATGATCCAGAGAGCTATGTGCATGAAGCTGGATTCCTCGGACTGCATGAACCGGAAGAGAAAGTCGATCGCAGATGGATTGCCATCCAATAGCAGAGAGTGGTACTCCTCTGTGTGTGTGTGTGTGTGTGTGTGTGTGTGCGTGCGTGTGTGTGGTGGTGGTGGTGGTGTGTGTGTGTGTGTGAAAGAGTGAGTGTTTGTGACATACATGTAAGTGTGTGTGTGTGTGTGTGAAAGAGAGAGAGAGAGAGAGAGAGAGTGGAGAGAGAGAGAGAGAGAGAGAGCGGAGGGAGAGAGAAGAGACAGATGGGAGTGACTTCCTGCCACATAAAAGCACAACACCATGGGTAGGCTATTAACAATGAGACAAGTTCTCACAAAAGACAAACTCTTGCCACAATGATACATGTACACTGTAGCTAAGACTCACCATTAATTGCTATATGACCTATGACCCCGGCACAGTTGTACTGCACCTCGGAGTAGGGTGACTCTGTCAGCTTGATCAGGATCTTGTAGAAGTTGCCATTGTACAGCTCCATGATCTGTTTCCTAGCAACAGCTGTGTGTGTGTGTGTGTGTGTGTGTGTGTGGTTCTTCTACCAAGAATTCCAGGTGCACACACAACATTGTATACAGTGGAACCCCTCTTAAGGATACCCCTGAAATAAGGACACTTTGCTGTGCCTCAAATATGCTTTCGTAATGTGAATTTACCCCTGAATTGAGCCCATACGAATCCCGCAACCATCTGTACACCACCCTGGCCTATCAAGTGTGTCTGGCTTGTAGTCAGAAGATGTTATTGCTCACAAGCTGTTAGAGACAGTACGCTAGCATGTATATTTGTATAGGGAACGCACACACATTTGCTGAACTAGTGAATACCTTGAAAATGAAGCACTGTAGCCAGCTCTAAAACCCAACGGTTAGCCTCCTAGCCCCTAACCCAACCCTCACCCAACCCTAACCCTGACCTAACCCAAACCCTAAAAATAAGTGGATGCTATAACCTACTGTCTCTAATGGAAAGTATAGCTTCCAATCTCCCAATCTCACGTCTCTTCTACATTGTGAACTCTTCAAGAGAAGAAAGCTTTCTGAGAGAGTAAAGAATTGCCGAAAAATCGGGACCCAGCTGGGGATTGAACCCAGGACCTTCTGAATACTAGTCAGATGCTCTTACCACTGAGCTACTGGAGCTCCTTGGCAGAGGAGCAGTAGGCAAGCTTTATATAGCCACTAAACCCGCTAGTAGCACTTGCCAGTAGGACCTAGCCAATTCCAACTGTAATTACTCTCTCATTATAGGCCTCTCCCCCATCTAAACACGAGATGTACGTCTCTCTGGCAGTGACTCACGGTGAGAGGCTAGCACGGCCAACGCGGCACTGACTTCGGAGAGGACCGACTCCGGAATGTTCCGCGAGTCTCGCAGCTGCTCCGCTAGCGCCACCAGACATCCTGCCTCCACAATTGCCTGAGGGTAAACAATAGCGTACAGTTTGGCAGCTGTTACTATACATATTTACGTATGGGCGGGCTCTATAGCCTCCTGCCATCCCAATCTCCCAACCATTCAGCTGCACACCCTCTTAGCAAGCTACTTGGCTGTGCACGTGCATGGCTGTACAGTGGAACCCATCTATTGTCCCTCTGTTGGACACCTTGGGGACCTGGTGAAGTGTCCTGTATACAGTGGAACCCCTCTAGTGTGGACACCTTGGGGACCTGGTCAAGTGTCCTGTATACAGTGGAACCCCTCTATTGTGGACACTTTAGGGACCCGGTGAAGTGTCCTGTATAGAGAGGTGTCCTCATTTCAGGGGGAAATTTTTATTGAGAAAGCATATTTCGGACATAGCAAAGTGTCCTTGATACAGAGGTGTCTTTATTTCAGGGGTGTCCTTTAAGAGGAGTTCCACTGTACTTGTATATATATAAGCTAAACATCACCTAATTGCTACATGTACATATATACTAAATTCCATCCCAATCTCCCAACCATTCAGCCACACATCCTCCTAGCTAGCTATTCGGCTGTGGCCCATCCTCTCCAGCTCCAGCCTCTGATGTAACTGATGCAAATATAGCCTCGTTCCCAGGCCTGCGACTTTTTCGGTCGCACGAAGGAAAGTCACAGGGCCTGGTATCTAAAATCACGTGATCAACTTGTGTCATAATCCACTTCTAAATTTTACCAGAGTTTTTTTCTTTGTACTCGCCCTTGCTCTAAATTACCTTTCTACTACCTTTCCATGCTTGGCCTCGCGCACGTGATTTTAGATCCCAGGCTCTGTAACAACTTTCGTGTAACCAAAAATGGTGCGGGCCTGGGATCTAAAATCACGTGCGCAAGGCCAAGCGTGGAAGTAGTCTCTCACCAGGTTCTGCTCCTCCGCTGCCAGGTTCCTCAGTGTTCCGGCCGTGTGGCACTGGATCTCCGCGTGCTCTTGCAGCGAGAGCAGTCTCCTCAGCTCCAGGAGAACACCACTCTCGACGATGGGAACCTGAGAGAGAGAGAGAGAGAGAGAGAGAGAGAGAGAGAGAGAGAGAGAGAGAGAGAGAGGGAGGGAGAGAGAGCCAAGTTTGCAGTACAGCCCCTTTTTGCATCCCTAGTCAAGTGCAGTGGAGCCTCTCTAATGTGAACACCTTGGGGACCTGGTGAGGCGTCCTGTACAGAGGGGTGTCCTCATTTCAGGAGTTAATTTATATTAAGAGGGACATAGCAAGTGTCCCTAATATAGAGGTGTCCATATTTCAGGGAAATATGCCCCTGAAATGAGGACACCTCTCTAAATAAGAGACTTCACCAGGGGAGGTGAATTGTTTTCATTCACCTGGCGAAAGAGTTTATTTTAGGAGGAACTACACACACACACACACACACACACACACAGGTCCCCAAGGGAGGTGTCCTCATTAAGGGGATTCCACTGTACTTCACAAAAAAATAATATCTAGGATTTCCCCTCCCCCCCTCACGAGGAGCAGCGGAAGAGGAGCCTTGGAGTACTCTCTCACCTCATTTCCCTTGTGAATGGAGAGATTTCTGAGTGCAGCCACCGCAGCTGTGACTGTCTCTGTGTCATTGCTAGCCAGCAGGGGAACCAGCACCGGGAGACCGCCAGCAGACACTATCCTCTCCTGGCTGTCATCTGATTGGTCAGAGGAGATCACGTGATCATGAGCAGTAATTTGATTGGTTGGGTTGAAGATCAAAAGTGAGTTAGCCTTAACTTGAATTATGCATAGCTATATATTGCCAGTATCCTATAGTTATTCAAAAGGTAAAAATACACTACATGTAGATGATGCAAGCCTTTTTTCCCCAAAGATCCTTTATACAGTGGAGCACAGTGTATTAAGCTATGTCCCCAATAGGCTTTTTTAATATAAATTTACGTACCCCTAAAATGAGCTCTATACAGGACACTTTACCAGGTCCCCAACAGCCTCATTCCCAGGCTCTCATACTGCAAGTGACAAAAGCTGTGCGGAGGCCTGGGAACGAGGCTAGGTCCCCATGGTGTCCACATTAGAGGTGTTCCACTGTAGTACTGTACTTTATACTCCAAAAGGGATGGGAGGGTGGTGGGAGGGGACTCTTACCATCTGAAGCTAAATTCCTAATGGCTAGACACGCTTGACACCGCACCTGTGTGTGTGTGTGTGTGTGTGTGTGTGTGTGTGTGTGTGTGTGTGTGTGTGTGTGTGTGTGTGTGTGTGAGTGTGTGTGTGTGCATGCACGAGTGTTTGTGTGAGAAGAAAAGTATTATATACATATATTAATTTAGATCCCAGACACAAAGACTCTGATCTGGCCCAGGTGGCAGGACGGAAACCAGTTGAAAACCAGTTAAACCAGATACACAAACACGTTTACTACTTGTGCTCCCATTAGCTACTACAATGGACCCCTGGGAGTCTATCAGACAACACATTGTGTAGCAACAGAGCCCAACAACAGCAGCTGATATTTATGGATAAACAGCTGAACTGTAAACTCTGCCCGCACTAACAATGCCCTCTGCAGTGCCAAAAATGACAGCTGCTGGCCTCTCTGTCTGCAGGGCTAGAGGAGTCATGCCCCAGGGTGCCAGCGTCATGTGAGCGGCACCACCAGGCAGCAGGTATAAAAGGCAGCAGCACTCGATTTTGTCTCTTGTCTGCATTCTGCACTCGCACTAAGCACGTATAACCTCCGCACGACTGCACTGCACTGCACTAGCACTTTACGCTACTACTTCTGCACTGGAAATATATCTTCACTTCTCCCTACCTCCCTCAAGTCGATATCACTACTAGCTGTATATTATCATCTACTATGGCAACCACGATGACTCTGAGAAGCAAGAACCAGAGGAACGTTATCCTCGGCAAGAACATCACCGACAGCTTCATCACGACCAGAGCTGCCGCCTCCAAGACGCAAAGAACCAACGGCCGACCGAAATTGGTCGAGATCAGCAACAAGACCTCGAAGATTCCAGTAGCCACCGCCGCCTCTAAAAGGACCATTATCACTTCAAATCGGAACTCTAAGGATCAGCACGCTAATTCTCACCCCGCAGAACTGCAGACTAATCGCACCCAGACCTCCCAGATGGCACCCAAGGCTGCTACCAACACAACCAGCAGCAGCAGAGCTCGGAAGCTAGGCAACCAGAATGAGGTGAGACCTGCTCCGTGATGCTAGTATTCAGCTGATGCTAGTTTAGTATTCTAATAATATTCAGCTGATGCTAGTTTAGTATTCTAATAGTATTCAGCCGATGCTAGTTTAGTATTCTAATAGTATTCAGCTGATGCTAGTTTAGTATTCCAATAGTATTCGGCTCTACTCAAGTTTCACTCCCTAGCCTTCTCTCAGCCTAGTCTGGCTCCCGTGTCTAAAATGATTTTTTACCTCATCAAATTACCTCCCACCTCTGGAAGCTAGGCAACCAGAATGAGGCGATTCATGTTAGTTTAGTATTCTAATAGTATTCAGCTGATGCTAGTTTAGTATTGAATAACTGCATGTAGCCTTCCATAAGCTGTACTCTTTGAGTCTTTTGTTTTTGTGATGAGTCTTTTGTTTTAATTCTATGTTCTCTCCTCTCCCACCACCCCTCCTCTCCCCTCCCACCACCCCTATCAGTGCCCCTCTCACCAGCCCATCACCATCATTGAGGACGACCAGGAAGACCCTCAGCTGTGCAGCGAGTATGTCCAGGACATTTACAGGTGAGGAAGAAATCCGCTTCCTGCGTGATGCACTCTGCCATTTGGCTACCAAGTTACAGCTTGCATGACATTTTAGCAGCTTTAGCAGCTTGTTACAGCTTGCATGACAATTTTAGCAGCTTGTTACAGCTTGCATGACAATTTTAGCAGCTTTAGCAGCTTGTTACAGCTTGCATGACAAGTTTAGCAGCTTGTTACAGCTTGCATGACAAGTTTAGCAGCTTGTTACAGCTTGCATGGAATTTTAGCAGCTTGTTACAGCTTGCATGGACGTGGAACTGTGCCTGTTTTGTTGAATTTGAAAGATGCTCATGGTTGCGAACCACAAACTAAACCGCAATCTTGCTATATATTCATGTCTTCTCTCTTGTCTGTCTGTCTCTAACGCTCTCTCGCTCTCTCTCTCTCTAGCAACCTCCTCGAGATCGAGGCCGAGCCGTGCTACGAGGTCCACCCCTGTTTCCTGGAGCACCAGCCGGACGTGGGGTCCTGGCAGCGCGGGGTGCTGGTGGACTGGCTGGTCCTGGTGCAGGTCAAGTTTCAACTGCTGCAGGAGACGCTACTCCTCACCATGGACACCCTCGACAGATACCTCCAGGTTACACCACAGCCATCCTCAAATTCTTGCCATCTCCTTAAAACTTGGTGTGACCTCCTTCAGGTTACACCACGATCCATTCTCAAATTTCTTGGTCTACACCACAAATCTTAGAATGAGCCACCATACTCCTTAGTACCTCAAAAATAATCTTTTTGTTTGAGCCATCCTCAAATTTCTTGGTCTACACCACAATCTTAGAATGAGCCATCTCCTTAGTACCTCAAAATAATTTCTTTGTCTAAAGTTATTTAATTAATCCTTCACTTTGAGCTGTTACCACAGATTTACACGTATATTATACCTACACGTGTACAACTCTGTATGCAAACAGCATCCTAATTTGCCACCACCAATCTCCTTCCCACCATCACTCCACCACCACTCTAACACCATCCACTCTTCCTCCACCTCTCCAGCTTGCCGTGGTAAGCAAGAAGAACCTGCAGCTGGCGGGCGTGGCAGCCATGCTCCTGGCCTCCAAGTACGAGGAGATCTACCCGCCCTCCATAGCAGAGTTTGCCTACATCACGGCCGACACTTACACCACCCGCGAGATCCGGGACATGGAGAGGGAGATACTGAGAGTGCTGGAGTACAGACTCAACAAGCCAGCCACCATCCACTTCCTCAGGCGATACTCCAAAATAGGCGTAAGTGGCCTGGAGTGGATTTAAAGCTGGCAAAGATGCTATTTTGGCTACAATCTGCTCTGCTCTGGCACAACTTTTCTTTTTTTATTTGCTAATGCTTAAGTGTTAATTGCATTGTGTCGCCCACTGCTTTGAAACACTGGTGATTAAATAAGGCACAGGATGTTGTAGGACAAACTCCCAAGCCATTTTTTGTTTTCGCAACTTCTTTTTTACCTTAGTCTCAACACTCTCCCTCCCTTTTTATCTGTCTTATCTCCCTTCTCCCTCTCCCTCTCTCTCTCTCTCTCTCTCCCCCCCCCACCCTCATCTCCACGATCTCAACACTCTCCCTCCCTTTTTATCTCTGTCTTATCTCCCTTCTCCCTCTCCCTCCCTTTTTATCTCTGTCTTATCTCCCTTCTCCCTCTCCCCCTCCCTCTCTCTCTCCCCCCCCCCCCCCCCCCACCCTCATCTCCACGACAGGAGGCTGACACGAGGGACCATGCGCTGGCCAAATACATCCTGGAGCTCTCTCTGCTCAAGCCAAGCCTCAGTGCCGTCCGTCCTTCCAAGAAAGCAGCCGGTAAGAGCGAACACTTGTACCATAGCCTCGTACCCAGGCCACCTGTACTGCTGAAGTGCGAGCAAAATCACTAAAATTGGTTTCTAGCACAAAAGCTTTTAATTTGTGGTCAAATTCACATTCTGACTCCAATTTTTCTGAGTTTATTTTTCAACCAATCCTTTTTTCCTTAAATTTGGTCTAGTATTTTAATTTGGACGCTAAAACTTGCATTCACGTTCTGGTTTCAATTTTTTTTCCTGAGTATTTTGTAACTGATCCTTTTTTCCTTAAACTTGGTCTCTAGTAAAAGCTTATTTGGACGCTCTGTCTCCAATTTCTTTTTTAACCAATGTCTCTCTCCCCTACCTCCATCCTCACCCACACACAGGAGCCCTCCTCCTCGCCAAGGACATCCTGCACCCGAACAAGGCAGCCACCCAGTCCTGGACTCCGACCCTGGCCCACTACAGCGGCTACTCCGTGGACGATGTCACGCCGATCAAGAACCAGCTGCGCTTTGCCCTCAAGGAAGGCCACACCCACAAGAGATTCAGCGCTATTCGTACGAAATTCGCTTCTCCCCGCCTTTCCAAGATCGGTAGCCTTCCAGCCCTGGAGAAACTCTGATGTGGAACGGAATGAAACGAGGGAAATTGTACCAGCTCTCCTTCCTACTGCGATAAGTGTTGAGCACTTTGTGTGCGTGGATATAGAGGACAACGGTGTTTCTGCTGTATTTGAATCTCTGTGTAATGATTGTCTGTCTGTAAAGTTTTCTGCTAAATTCAATTTTTTCTACCACATTCGCCCTCAATTTATAAGCATCTATTGCATGTGAAAGTCAATTTTTGCATGCAAAGAGTCAGTATTTTGCATGCGCATAAGTCTATTGCATGTGAGTCAAATTTTTGCATGTGAAAGAGTCAATATTTTGCATGCAAAGAGTCAGTATTTTGCATGCGCATAAGAGTCTCTGCATGTGAGTCAATTTTTGCATGCAAAGGGAACTACCGTAATTCGCTTTTTTTCGTTTACTAAATTTTCGTGTAAAAAATATTCGTGTTAAAATATTTTCGTATAAATCAAATTGTACGAAAATATTTTTGTACGAAAAATTTTACAATTCGCGCGTGGTGGGCATTAATTGAGCAGGTCGCACCTCGTGCAGTATCGTGTTCGAGATGGCTAGCCGCGGCGAGAAGGAGCTGGCTTGTGTTAGAGGCTACCACGTTTACGTGTATGGGCCTCTCTTTTTCGCTGACCCTGTCACCTTCTCCACCTCACGGTTAGCTGACGCTATCGCTGCAGACGGCAGGTTCGCAGATAGGGATCCCCTTGGATCTGGTAGCCCGTTGATGGGCTTCAGGTAGCGTCGAATGGACATGGCTCCACAAAGAAGACAGCAGTTCGATCACCTTCACTTGTTCACACGACAAAATATCTATGCTCGCACGTACTGCGTCTACTACTATATACGCGTACTCGTTCTAAATATTCGTCGAAAAAATGTTTCGTTGTAAAATTATATTCGTGTAAAATATTTTCGTATATTTTCTGCGTACGAAAATATTTTCACAACGAAAATTAAGCGAATTACGGTATTCCTCCCACCAACTCTTTTTGTTTGTCATGAAAAAAAGTCAGTATTTTGCAGTCAGTATTTATTTGGGTGACCATGCTGCGCTGAGGCTTGGTCATTAATTGGGTATGAAGTTCCAAACTCACTTTTTCTGTTGGAGATTGCATGAGAACGATGAGGCTTTTGATGACTCTCCCGTTCTCCACAGCCACCATTAGTCTCCGGTGGGCTTCTATTAGGAAATAATAAGAAATACTGAAGCTCAGCACATGGCTTACTCACACAACCCAGTAGTCACATGACTGTCACATAACAAATATCACAGCCTAGCCAGTAGTCACATGACAATCACAGCTTAGCCAGTAGTCACATGACCGATTACAGCCTAGCCAGTAGTCACATGACCGATCACAGCCTAGCCAGTAGTCACATGACCGATCACAGCCAGTAGTCACATGACCGATCACAGCTTAGCCAGTAGTCACATGACCGATTACAGCCTAGCCAGTAGTCACATGACCGATCACAGCCTAGCCAGTAGACACATGACCGATCACAGCCTAGCCAGTAGTCACATGACCGATCACAGCCTAGCCAGTAGTCACATGACCGATCACAGCCTAGCCAGTATAGTCACATGACCAACTTAGAATACATTGCAGCACAAAACAAATCTTGCAGTACTATTCCAGACCACAAGGAATAAAGCTTAATTATTGATGCAGGTGATTGCAGAATAATACACAAACCAGATACTCTCAGTCCCAGTCTTCCATTCCAAAGTTGGAGACTGAGAACTCATTCCCAGACTTCCATTCCAGAATTCGATACTGGGAACTCATTCCCAGTCTTCCATTCCAGAATTCGATACTGGGAACTCATTCCCAGTCTTCCATTCCAAAGTCGGAGACTGGGAACGAGACCGGGAAGTGGGCAATTAAAGTGTCCCGGAGCGGAACCACGGACTCACCGTGCACAGCCAGGTTGCTGAGGGCAGCAGCAGAGTAGAACTGGATGTCCGAGTCTCTGGACTCCAGCAGATGAACAAATACTGTTACTGCTCCCGCCTGGACTAGCTCTTGGCGGTTGGATTCTGTGGGAGAGGGGAGGGGAGGGGAGGGGAGGGGAGGGAAGGGGAGGGGAGGGAAGGGGAGGGAAGGGGAGGGGGAGATGAGGAATTGAGGAGATAAGAGAAGAGCTTCCAGTTTAGGTTTGGCAGTAATACGCAGTAATATATTCCTATCTCTAATGAAAACATTATTATTTCAGAGGAGACACTAGCATGTGCAGTGGACCTGGACGACAAAGTAATGTGTCCCCTCCATTTCAGCAGCGATGTCCAGGTATATCATCAAAGGCTTAGTAGTGCCTTAGACTTTCCGTTTGAAATTTCTCTGCACTTTAACCCTGATCCTAACCCTAACCCTGATCCTAACCCTAACCCTGATCCTATCCCTAACCCCTAACAATACAAACCTGGACATTCTAGGCTAGGGTAGGTCCAGCGGGCCAGCTTTAACCCTGATCCTAACCCTAACCCTAACCCCTAACAATATAAACCTGGACATTCTAGGGTAGGTCCAGCGGGCCAGCTTTAACCCTGATCCTAACCCTAACCCTAACCCCTAACAATACAAACCTGGACATTATAGGGGAGGTCCAGCGGGCCAGCTCGAAACTCACCTACGTGCGTGAGATTCAGCAGCGCTCCAGCTGCATTCCTCTGTACCCTGGGGTCGTGAACTCTGGTCAGCTTCAGTAGTGGAGTCACGGCCCCCTGGCTGACTATCTCCCTCTTGTTCCCTTCTGCATAGGATATGGGGTATGGGGTATGGAGTATGGAGTATGAAGTATGGGGGTATGGATTATGAGGTATGAAGTGACAAGATGCATTGTAGAGATGGTCAGCTATATGTAGCAACTGAATTACATGTATAGGGAACGATTTTAAAACAAAGGACAAACAATCCAATACTATAGTCTCAAATCCGATTCTAGGAGTCCATACCCCTGAAACAAGCTACCAACAGCAGAAATCTTGGCACCACTATACGGCGACCATTGCTCAAAGCTAGGGTCTGTCCCTATCATTTACAAGTACATGTAGCAATACATTCCGGAGGTTGGACATTCCCGCTTGGTGTTTATATCACCATGGCAACCTGTCCCACCTGTGGTGGCCAGAGTGGTGATGCAGCCACAGGCGTTGCACTGGACCTCGGCGCTCTCAGTGCCCAGGAGGATGATGAGGGGCTGGAGGGCCCCTGCCTGGACTATGGTGGTCTTGTTCAGGGCTAGTGAGGAGAAGGGGGGGAGGGGGGGGTTAGAGGGGAGAGACATCAGAATCGCACCCATTCATGTTGAAGATGCCTTATTGTAAACATGCTCCCCCAAATGCAGTTGTTCAGGGCTAGCAAGGAGAAGGGTGGAAAAAGATACATGTAGAATCTTAATCCTTCAAGATGAAGATCCTTATTAGAAACATTGCTCCCCCCCCTCCCCCAAATGCAGTTGTTCAGGGCTAGCAAGGAGAAGGGGGGAAAAGATACATGTACATGTAGAATCTTAATCCTTCAAGTTGAAGCTCCCTTACTATAAACATGCTCCCTCAAATGCAGGAGAGTATGTGATACCGTAGGACCGGTTATAATTGCGGTAATCTAATAATTGCGAATGTGAATGTTTTTTTTATGCTCGCAAAAATTGGAATGCAATCATGCGTTACGCAGTACGCTCACAAATATACGCACACGCAAAACGCAATTGTGTTCCAAATGCGAAAACGCAATGATTTTACCATGCAATTAAAACCAGTTCTACGGTATGGGGTACGGGGTATGGAGATAGGGGTATACATGCACATATTCTCCAGTTTCAGTACACTCATTCTTTGAAATGGAATGGAATGGAATGGAATAGAATACAATATACAGCCTGGGTATGAGGCCAGCAATATTCTGGAACGGTACCTGGTCCGTGTAGAGCGAGGTTGCTGAGAGCCAGCGAAGATGCCTTCTGTACTTCCGTGTCTGAGGAGAGCAGCAGGTGGATCAATGGCTCCAGCACTGCCTCTGTGATGGGCTCTGTTACTGTGAGCGTGAGAGAGAGAGAGAGAGAGAGAGAGAGAGAGAGAAAGAGAGAGAGAGAGAGAGAGAGAGAGAGAGAGAGAGAGAGAGAGAGAGAGAGAGAGAAAGAGAGAGAGAGAGAAAGTGGTGAGATTTTACTACAATCATGTCCTGATAATTATCTCAACCTTTCAGTTTCACAGATAAGAATTACAGCATAGATACATACATGTACACATACATGTACACATACATGTATCAACAGCCACCTTCGCACCCACAACGTGCGCAATGAGCACAGCAAGCCTGCCATTCCCACACCAGTGAATGGCTTGCTTTAGCTACAGTGCTAACAGTGACATAGCACTAATGAGATGCGATGCTAAAGGGATAAAGAGTGTGTGTGTGACTCGCCCACAGAGAGGGGAGGGGCTCACTAGTCCCTTCCAGGGGAGGGGGAGGGGCTCACTGGACCCTCCCGGTGAGAGGGAGGGGCTCACTGGACCCTCCCGGTGAGGGGGAGGGGCTCACTGGACCCTCCCAGGGGAGAGACTAGCACTGTGCATGCCGCTAGCCACGAGTAACGTGAAGAACCATCACTAATGAGTAAACAAAGTGATTACACACACACAACAGTGCCACATCTCCAAATAAGGCAGCAGCCATCCAATTCCAAGTCACAGCATACAGTGTAGATACCACACGTGCTAATTAGCGAGGAGCATCACCTAGCTATTCAGCAGGGATTCTTGCAACACCCAGCCACGTTCGAAGACTGTCAATTACGTTAAGTAGCAATAGCTGGCTTTTCGTTGCTAAGCAAGCGAGCACTTATATATACTTGAACCAAGTGGATACGTATTAGTTCAATTGAACAAAATGGCTTTCACGGGGATCCTTGAGCAAACCATCAGAGCGTATATACATGTATATAGGGTAGAGATGTGCGCCTTTTCAAATTACATTAAGCATTTGAAGCTCCCGAACCACAAGCGTTTTGTCCGGGAGGGAAAACACAGGTATCCTCTAATTGCTTCCAAGAAGCTAGCCTTGTGCTCCTGTGTACATTATGTAACAGAGTGAATGCTTGCTCGGTTACGTAGCACACGCGGAACAGGAATAGGGAGAGCCTGGGTACAGTAGAGGCTGTTCAAGGCTTCCCACCTTCTATAGAAAGTGTGTGTCAGTTACAAATGCAGTGGAACCCTCTTTAAAGGACAGCCCTGAAGTATGAACGCCTCTGTACTGGTATTAAGGACACTTTAAGTCTATGTCCCAAATATGCTTTCTTCATATGAATTTACCCCGAAATGAGGACATGTCTAGTTGTGGACACCTTGGGGACCTGGTGAAGTGTTCTGTATAGAAGGGGTTCCACTGTAAAATCTTGAGCGTAAAACATTCTTATCTGTAGAAGCAGATGTTAGTGGGCTTACGTTTTTCGCTGATTTCTGAGAAGCACAACGCTGCAGAACGTTGGAGCTCAATGTTCTCCGAATAGGCCAGAGTGCAGAGGCTCTGGAGCTTGTCGGAGGTCAGGGTTTGGTAGGCGGAGCTGTGGTCTGTGTGTGTGTGTGTGTGTGTGTACGAGTGTGTGTGTACGTGTGTGTGTGTGTATGCATGTGTGTACGTGTGTGTGTGTGTGTATGCATGTGTGTACGTGTGTGTGTGTACACAGAAGTGCATAAATTATGTGTGCTCCTGGCATGCGTGTCATTCTTTTACAGTTGAGCCTGAGTGAATACAGCAACTCCATGACACATTGACACATTGATCAGTTATTCCTACCCATCAAATTAGCAGCAGGCAGTAGCCTGGGAACGAGGCTAAGCAGGAAGTATGTACATGTACATGTATATACATCCTAGACACGCCCCTTTCACATACTTAAAACTAAACACCTCGACTCTCTCTTCGTGTTCTTCGAAGTTAATTCACTCCGGTTTTAAACACTAGTCACACGTGCGTACTCACCTTGCTCCAAAAACCGGAGAAGGTTACTAACGGCTTCCCGCTCGCTCTCCTTCAGCAAGGGTTCCCTAGTCCCTACCATTCTCGATCTCGTCCTGAGGCTGATTCGATTGCTGGCTCCCTTCCGACCCCCACCGACGTAGGCGTCCGGCCCGCCCGCACAGCAACAAAGAGCCCCCATCTTCTCTGTGTGTGAGTCGGCGAAGTGAGATTTGCCGAACCTTTTCACTGGGCTTCCTGTCCCACTTCCGGTCGGAAGCACGTAGTTGTGGGGGTCCAATATAAAATTGTATAGGACCCCCGCACTAAGTGTGTGCGCCGCGTGGAAAATTATGGATGGGCGTGCGTATAGAGGATTTTAAGCCTTTCTGAGACGTTCATCTGATACTCATCCTAATCTAGTGTTTATTTTCCGGTAGCAATGTCTTCCAGGCGAGAGAGAAGTGCATCTCCTACTAGAAGAAGACGGTATGTGTATGGCTATAATTTCTAATTGATGCACAGTGTTTAATACTTGCACACTGCACTCTAGCGTTCATGTGGAACCCCTTGCTTTGCAGAGTGCACTAGCTGTATTCCTTGTTCGTAGGCATCCACCTAGCTCTATTTCAGACAACAAGGCCATATACGGCCACATCTTGTTATCACAAGACCATTATTTTTTTTTTACAAAGAAACGTGGGTACATGATGTAGTAGGCATGGTGAGTGGGTACAGCAACAACAGTGCCGTTACAGCGGAGTGTATAGAGTGGTTTCATATACGTCACGGTTATGACGTCATATGCACTTAGTCTCGCGGGGCCGGACTCTCTAGAGTCTGGCCCCGCGAGACTAATACACACTTCCATGTAGCAAAAAGACTACAGTGTTCAATAGCTGCCGAATGAAAGTTGCGTGGTGTAGGTGGCGGATTTGTAGCCTCGTACCTAGTCTAGCTAGCTATCCCCAACTACCGATCGCTTGCATTTTTATTGCTCGGATTTCCTTTTTTATCATCTCCTAAAAACTGCCTTGATCGCTTGATTCCATATTGATCCTGTTCACAAATGTTTCTACAAGCAACGCGTAAGTGACTAACTCTTGGCTAAGCTTATACTACATGTAATAGATGTTATGTAGAACACATAAATGAAATTGCAAGATGTACACTTAGTAGATAACCTGACATGGGAGAATCCTTCTCTAATATTTCTTTTGCTGTCCTTATAATTAGCTTCCGTGAGAGCCCTCCTCCTCGTCGAAGGTCCGAGCACGGCGAGAGGGAGAGGAGAGAGGAGAGGAGAAGGGAGGGAGAGAGGGAGGAGAGGAGAAGGGAGGGAGAGAGAGAGGAGAGGAGAAGGGAGGGAGAGAGGGAGGACAGGCGAAAAGATGAAGGGAGAGAGAGGAAGGAAGGCAGGAGAGTGGAGGGAGAGAGGAGGGACGAGGGGGAGAGGGGCAGGAATGCCGAAGGAGAGAGGAGGGGCAGGAGGGATGAGGAGGAGAGGAGGGACGAGGGGGAGAGGGACAGGAATGCCGAGGGAGAGAGGAGGGGCAGGAGGGATGAGGGGGAGAGGAGGGACGAGGGGGAGAGGGGCAGGAATGCCGAGGGTGAGAGGAGGGGCAGGAGGGATGAGGGGGAGAGAGACAGGAGAGGAGAAAGGGAAAGAGAGAGGAGGTTAGTTACAAAGTAGTGAGAGTAATGGAGGGTAGTACCGCACCTGGCCTCCTCAGGGAGAACCTAGGAACGAGGCTAGACCGACCAGTTTGAACAGGTCTATAGTAGCAAGGGAAGAATGGTGGATATTCAATTGCAGGCCTACCCCAGTGGTGTGTGCATGTGATATATTTGACCAGGCTGTCACTCCCACCCCACCCCACTAGCCTTTGTGTGTGTGTGTGTGTGTGTGTGTGTGTGTGTGTGTGTGTGTGTGTGTGTGTGTGTGTGTGTGTGTGTGTGTGTGTGTGTGTGTGTGTGTGTGTGTGTGTGTGTGTGTGTGTGTGTGTGTGTGTGTGTGTGTGTGTGTGTGTGTGTGTGTGTGTGTGTGTGTGTGTGAGGCTGGCTGGCCTAAGCTACTATACCACTTAGAAATCAAATTTATTACTTTTCTTACTAGGCACGAGAGAGGAGAGGTGAGTGGAGAAGCTGACCGGAGAGAGAGGCAGCACAGGCACCGCTCTCGGTCGCCGAGGGGCCGCCAGGAGAGAGAGGGAGGGAGGGAGAGGGGGAGGGAGCCAGAGGGGGAGGACGAGGGACAAGAGAACCACCAGAGGACGGATCGGTTTAGGAGTGAGAGATTTGATGGTCCCGGGGGAGCAGAAGGTGAGAGAAGTACATGTAGAAGAATTGAAGGGCTGAGAACCAGTAATTTCAAGGGACTCAGAATCCACCAGTTTTGTCAATCGCATGTCTTTGCCAATGCCTTCGTTAAGAGATGTACAGTGAACTGCTTTATTGTGGACACCTTTGGGACCTGTATAGAGTGATGTCCTCATTTCAGGGGTAAATTTACGTTGACAAAGCTTATTTGGGACACAGCAAAGTGTCCTTAATACAGAGGTTATATATCCTTACTTCAGGGTGTGTCCTTTAAGAGGGGTTCCACTGTTAAACTTACATGTACCAAGACTCACAGAATGATATGGTACATTTAGTTATAGCAGCTCTATCTTAATTCACCCATTATTTTACCTCAAGGTATGAGGCAAGATTTGTCGGAGAAGGAAGGAGACAGGAGGTGGAGAAGAAATTACCGTGGGTCGGGCTTCTCTGGAGGTCCGAGAGAACGAGACTTCAACCGTTTCCGTGGCGGCAACAGGGGCGGCAGATTCGGCGGGCCGAGAGAGAACCCGTTTGACGACTTTCGCGGTGGTGACGGTTTTCGGGGTGGAGGATTCAGGGGTGGTGGTCGCGGTGCGTTTAGGGGTCGAGAATTTGGTGAGTTCAGAAGCGAAGGGGATGATGCTGATAACAGGAGGTTGTTCGAGGCGCTCACTGACCCCACTGAGGTGCCAAAAGTGGGCAACTTCTTTGAGGTACATACATGTACATGTACATGCATATAATAATATGTGGCAATCCTTGAGGTACATACTGTACATGAAAACTGAAAGGTATCCTAATCATTATTACTGCATTCACTAGCTTTAGGCTTAAAAAAAACAAACAGCCCTTATATCTTTCCTAACCTATAGAACTATATCTACACTACTACAACCCCTTACACTACAATCTAGTTAAGCACATGACCTACATGTATCTAATTAAGCACATCCACACGGGCAAAATATACAGTGGAAAAATAGAAATCATGATAGAGAAATATAGAAAGAATAGAAAGAGCTCTGACCGTATAACCTAGAGAACCTGGGGCCTGGAAAGAACCAGAGACCACCCAGCCCGTGACCGCAGAAAATTAAAAATTTCGAAAAGTGTTAACGTTTCTGTAAAAAAGGAAACCATATAGTAGTACGTGGCAATCCTTAATTATAGAAATTGAATGTATTGTTCGTTTTGTTGTGTATTTCAGTTGTGTCACTGTGTTCAAAGTGCAGTAGCACTGAATTTCTGTTAAGGGCGGGGTTCAAATGCACTGTATAAATATACAGCAGCTATCGACAGAAGTATATGTAGCTACATGTACATTAATTGTGTACGCATCGTGTATATATCGACCCTTTACCATTATACAGTGGGAGGGAAGAGGAGGCACTAAATGGAGAAAATACATGAAAATGTTTGTGCTTTCATCTAAAAGCACAAAAGCATGCATGTTTCCATGTAAATTTTCTATTTAGTGCCTACTTCCCCCATTACATCATATGGTAAAGAGCCTATTACCCTTATCAGTTTTGAACGCTGTGAATATTTGATTTCTACATGGGATCGACTGACACGTCACATAGTTACCAAGCTTGTACAGGTACGAGGTAAAATTGAAAATGATGTACACGCACTCTCGTCTCTACAGCATGACGACCGTGATGCCCCCCAAAGAAGGAGGCCCTCTCCTGGACCCCCGCGAAATTCAAACCCCTGGGATGAACCCCGCAGGCCTAGGCGATACAGCAGCGACGAGAGATATCGGTCAGGAGACAAGCAAAATATAGTGGAACCCCTCTTAAAGGACACCCCTGAAATAAGGACACCTCTGTATTAAGGACACTTTGCTATGCCCCAAATATGCTTTCTTAATATAAATTTACCCCTGGTGAAATGTCCTATACATGTATAGAGCATATTTTGGGACACAGCAAAGTGTCCTTAATACAGAGGTGTCCTTTAAGAGGGGGTCCACTGTACTAAAAAGTCATATAAAAAACTCAGGACTATCAGAGATTCTGACCAAAGGTGGATGGGTTTTGGAAAGGCCCTATTGCCTCACTTGCAGGAGAGAAGGAGAGAGGAGAGGATGGTCCGACAGGGGATGGAGGGAGAGAGGCAGAGCACGCTGGGAGAGAGGGCGATGGGGTGAGGGCGGGGGCGGAGGCGAGGGGAGATCGGAAAGAGACGAAGGGAGGAGGTGGGAGAGAGACGAAGGGAGGAGGTGGGACAGAGACGGAGGGAGGACGTGGGAGAGAGATGGGGGGAGGACGTGGGAGAGAGGAGGAGGGAGGAGTCCAGTTCGCTGGGAGCACGACATGTTTGAGGCTGAGGAGAGATCCCAGTCGCCGTTGGAGACAGAAGGAGGGGACAGGTGGAGGTGAGAGAGGACTCTCCGATCTTTTGTCAATGACCCATGAGTATCTCATAGTCACATGCTTCTGAGCTTCTGTTCTGACCACTAAGGGCATTAGCTAATATATGACCTTACCTCACCGAGGCTTGCCTTACTGCCCAGACTTTCTTAGCTGCGAGAGAGTATCTGGTTGGGCAGCTTGGGTATGATGTTATGTGATGTCGGTACAATGGGTTGAATGAGTTAGAGAGATGTACATGTACGTACATGTAGTAAGGAGCAAAAAAATATGATAGGCAGTATACGTTTTATGGGGATAAACTTGAGAGTGTAGTACATGTGTTCTGGCAGTTGTTTCAGTAGCTGATAAGATGCGATTAAAGCAGCTGGTTTGGCCAGTCACTAGACCCTTTACCATTAATTTACATGACCGCACAAAACATAGCTACACATTTTCTCCATTTAGTGCCTCCTGTTACCCCCCCCCCCATTACCTCATATGCTATTGCTTATCTTTCAGCAATAATACTTTCACTTTCCATCTGCCTCTATATAGGTCTGTTGTACAGAGGCCCTCTCAGATGGATGGAAAATGGACCCATGATAAATTTGCTGAGCTGGAGACTGTAGCCATGGATACGGGACAGACTGTCGATTTAACTTTGTCCACATAATGTAACACCATGAAGTGTAATAACATGTTTTTCATTTTCTTTATTGCATGTATAATATGCCACGCAACTGTACATTGTCATGCTTACCATATGCATTTTACGTACATGTATACTATTATGTTTAAATTGGCATGCATGCGTACTACCAGTACATATACATACCAATGACTATATTACACATATCATGATTGTACTTCTAATACCTGTACACGTGTACCATGGAGTATGGCTACATACTGCATGCATGTATAATGATTGCACATGGCCTACGTACACAAAAGCATGGATGACATGATCGTGTAATTGCATATTATGTGCATACATACATTATGTGCACGGTTAAAATGCCATTTCAATAGAGTGCTCTTTTTTGTACTTTTGTAGATATAAGTCAGAACTGCATTGCTCAACGAGGGAAAGTGTTTTGCTAGAGATGCCCACACCATCAGCAGTGTTTTAGAGCCTCCCTGATGCTCAGGGCAGAGAGTGACTCCCTGTTCTTCTCCACAAACCCCTTGACAGCTGCTCTGTCTGTCTTGGAGTAGTCCCTCAGTGCCCAGCCAATGGCTTTGCGAATAAAGAACTCCTCTTCGTGAGCTCTTGCCAGGCAGAACTGGAAGAGCCGGTCAGCGTCTGTCTTCTCCTTCAAGGAAAGCTACAGTGAAAATTTTAGAGACTTGTTATCTGAGGGTACATGTACCAACTGCCTCGTGCCCAGGCTCTTTGCATGGGAGGCAGGTTGAGCCTGGTACCGTTTGCGCAGGATTTCTGGGGGTTTGGAAACTAGCGGATACTAGCCTGGGCACAAGGCTAATGTACCAACATCTAATTCTAGAAACCTGGCAATTCTTGTACATGTACACAAAAACTGCAAAAAATCTATCATGTAAGGATGGATTTCCACAAAAACAAACCATAAAGTTATACATGTATGTGCCATAGCTATTTTTTTCCTTGGGCCAGCCCTACATAAGCTACATAAGGGAAGTTCTACCGTACTCCCATGATATTTATTGCCCAAACCTGTGAAGAATGCAGTATTAGGAACTGCAATTCAGCTACAGTAAAAAGCTGTGCTGTTGGTTGAAAGTTTTGGTGAATTCTATAACAGAGCACTGATAAGCTCCAAAATGCAGGCACTGAAATACACACGAGTGGGTCTTATAAGGACCTAGAAAAACATTAATTAATTTAGCACATCAGTTACTAGCTAGCTAGCACACAGCTGTAACTGTTGCTTTACAATTTCTAGGTAGCATCAAAGGCTACACTGACCAGCATGTGTTACACAGTGTAAAATTAGATACCTGCGCCTGGAAGCATGCAAGGGTATATTATTCATAGGTAATTGGCATACACGGAAAAAAAAAAAACTGTCTTAAACTATTCAGACAAGTATTGTAGCTGAAAATTTATTGTACTTTAGGTTTTTAATTGTGCATGTTATTGGTAGAGTAGCATAATAGGCAGACCTGATGTAAAATGGCCACCCTCCTCAGCCACATGTTGTCGTGCTTGATCCACTCCTGCATCAGAAGTAGCCCAGGCCCTGGACACTGCTGAACAAAGTACCCTATCACTGCAAAGAAGAGAAAATATTCATCTATAGTGTAGTGCCTGTATCATCACAATCACTCATATTATATCCAGGCCCTGTGATCAATGATCTAACCGTGAGTTCAGTGAAAAATGAAATGTTGTGTGTGTGTGTGTGTGTGTGTGTGTGTGTGTGTGTGTGTGCGCGTGTGTGTGTGTGTGTGTGTGTGTGTGTGTGTGTGTGTGTGCATGTGTGTGCATGTGTGTGTGTGTGTGTGTGTGTGTAGCCTGTGGAAGAACAGAGAGGTTCTGTCCAATGCACAGTGTGTAGCAGGTGGTTCCGAAGTGCTGGTGGCCTTAGTGTGCACAAAAGGAGACTCCATGGTGTGGAGAGCTGAAGCTCGCTCCTTCCGTTGGAAGGACACGTGACCCGAATGGGCAGTGTAAAGACAAGACAAGACAAGTGTGTGTGTGTGTGTGTGTGTGTGTGTGTGCGTGTGTGTATGTGTGTGTGTGTGTGTGTGTGTGTGTGTGTGTGTGTGTGTGTGTGTGTGTGTGTGCGTGCGTGTGTGTATGTGTGTGTGTGTGTGTGTGTGTGTACGTGTGTAGGAAGGAAGGAGTGTACGTAGTAGGGAGCTAGAGGAGAGACAGAGGGATCGGAGTGACCACCTGCTGTGTAAACATCAGGAGCATAAAACTATGGGTAGACTCTTTACGTATTTTTACAAAAGGGAGAGAGGGGGGCTCTACACAGCGTATATAGCTACCTGGATAAGAGAGAGCGTCGACAGTATCCCACCAGCTCTTGTAGGTCAAAAGTCGCTCCACGCATGAGCTGGCCTCTTTAAAATCTTCCGCGGAAGATGAGCCAAGAACGTCTTTGCGAAACTGCTGCAGCAAGTCCACACCAAAGCACTGGAACTCTCTCTCTTCCTGTTCCCAGAGTAGGGGTAGAAACTGGAGCAGGAAGCTGCGATCTCTAAAGGTATCCTTGTGGGTTTTTACGAGCTCCTTTTGCAGTTCGCGTCTCATGGGCGCTTTGAGACCAAAGAACTTGAACTGGTTTCGCATGTACTTGGCCATCCACACAGCATTCGTCTTGCATTCTGGGTGTGCAGCGACTTGTGCAGCACACAATTTTCCAAACTCGGTGACCAACTTCATACAGATGGATGGTTCCTTCTCTTTCGAAGCTGCTGATAAGGATCGTGGAGATGCAGATGATGATGAAGCTCTGGGCTCTTGAGCCTGACTTCTCTTGGAGGACAGATACGGTTGTGAAGTTCCTGCTTTCCTTTTCTGCCTTCTTACCTTAGGCATTTTGTACTTTGGGGTTGATTCGGAACGGGACTCCGAATGGAACGGAATAGACTCATGCCCAGAACAGCCTCCAAGTAGCTCTCATCAGTCGAGGCTAGCGCATCAGTCACTTGCATAAAAGCAGCACTGAAAGTACCCTCAGTGCCTACGGCCATACCACGCTGAACACACCGGTTCTCGTCCGATCACCGAAGTTAAGCAGCGTCGGGCCTGCTCAGTACCTGGATGGGTGACCGCCTGGGAACAGCAGGTGTTGTAGGCTTTTTTTTTTTTTCTTTTTGCTTTTTTTTCTCGCTTTCATTTATGTAAGGCCTACACATGTAGACGCGACGGTTTTTAATCTAACGTGGGCCTCTATCTATCCCACGCACCTTACTTGCATCAAGTTGCATGCTCTTCTCGCAGCTCGCGGGCCAGCCTGCTGCTCTAGGCGGAAGTGGGCTGGCCGGCCCACGAGGATATATCGATATGGGATGTACGTAGGAGGTAAGCTTAATATTGCATTTCCGAACCAGACCTAGAGGGCTGATCTCGCTTCACTGGAATCGCTTTGAAGAGGTTAGACTGAGGAGATCCAGAGATATAGGAGGTAATTCTGTGTCTATGTCTCAGTCTTCAAGAAAGAGAATGGTTTTGCTTTAATAGCCTCGTCGCGAGGCTAGGTTTGGCTCTACATGCACGCTAAAAGGTCACTTGATCATGGTAACCTCGCGTAGCCAGCTCCTCCTGCGAAGGGCTGGCTGCGCGAGGCTTGACCCATCTTCAAGTTGTTCCCCCTCGCCCAGCACCCAAGATTATATTCATGTAGCTAGCTTTATAGCTGTGTTATTATTATTTTATTTTGGTTTGCTGCTGCAAGGTCTATAATATGCAAACTGCTTCGTTATAGTTTTACTTTAATAGCTATAGGTATTGAAGTAAAATTAAGGTGTCCTGGCTCAATCGAAGGACTATTTCAAATGCGGACTCCTTAAAATTATCTCCATGCAGTGGGAATAGGGTCTAGTTCCTATACTATGACACACATTCAGCACAATATAGCTATTATGGAGGACATGCTTCTTATATATCTTGCTGCACTGTATATATACATTTCATAATTCTTGTTTACTAGCTACATCATTGAGAACCTGCAACTATGTCAGCAAAACTACCCCACAACATTGTAAATGGGGTTGTGTTTCCTCCCATGGTCACGCAACAGCATATGGACGAGCTGAAAGACTTCGCTCTCCGTCCAGATGATGTAATGATATCAAGCTTGCCTAAAGCAGGTACCACATGGCTGCGGCAGATCATAAAGCTCATTCGGACCAACGGGAAGGAGAGCGGGGAAAAGCTTCCAGACGCCATTCCAGGAATAGAAACAAACCACAAAGGATTTTATTGGGTTGATATCGACAACATGCCCAGTCCACGCATCATAAAGACGCATGTTCCCTACCAGATGACTCCTGGAGGGCTACCTCATACCACCGGTGTGAAGTACATTTACGTTGCACGGAACCCCAAGGACCTGGCGGTGTCTTTCTACTATCACGTTCGTGGGTTCAAACATCATCACTTCACTGGTACATTCAGTGAATACCTCCAGCTCTTCATTGAGGGGAAAAATGCCTTTGGCTCTTGGTTTGACCATGTGCTGGGGTGGTGGCAACACAAAGACAGTCCGAACATCCTTTTCATAAAATACGAAGACATGAAGAAGGACACTCCATCGGTTATTAAAGAAATTTCCGATTTCATGGGTTGCAAATTAGAGGCTGAAGTGATTAAACAAATTGCTGAACAAGTACAGTTCGAAAGAATGAAAGATAATCCTGCGGCTAATTTCTCCTGGATGGCGGCTGACCGCATACCCAGTGAGCCACCGTTTATGAGGAAGGGAGTAGTGGGTGACTGGAAGAATCATTTCACAGCGGAGGAATCTGCCATGTTCGATGCTTTGTACTCGGAGAAAATGAAGGGCAGTGGACTGGAATTTGATTTTGAGTAGAGTAGTCCATATAGGACACCTCCATTTTATGATATTTTTGCTATCTAGCCAGCTAAACATTAGACTAAGGATGTGTGTATATTATTATTTAGGGATTGCGATTTTGTACAATTATAATTATATTCATTCGAAGTTAGTAACTGAGTTTTATTATTGTGTGTTGCACCACTGTGCACATTATGCATTTTAAATTTGGTGGCTATGAGCTCGAGGGCTGTTGCCATCTAGGGGAGCAGGCTGCAATCAAAGATGGTTTTCTCCGTGCATGGGAGCCACTTGGTAGCTAGTATAGCTACATGTGTAGACCTAGAGACTTCTAGTGCGCATGTGCATGAAACTTCAAGTTCAATCAGCTAGTCTACATGCAGGGACAATGAGGGCTAGCGCTGGATGGGTGCTGAGCTGAAGATGAGCCTCCAGTGTCTATCCTGGTTGTGGTTATCTTGTTTTGGTAATAGTTGTGTTAGAGGTAGACTTATTAAATTGGAAGCACATGGACTCCTATTATATCCTAGGCCTGGATGAGTGATGAAGAGAGAGAATTCGAAGCGGCAAAAAAAAGGAAAAAAGAAACCACCACCTCCTGATCCTATGTTTTGTTTTAGCTATATTATAGCCGAGAGTGGCGTTAGTAAAAAAAAAAAAAAAAAAAGCCTACAACACCTGCTGTTCCCAGGCGGTCACCCATCCAGGTACTGAGCAGGCCCGACGCTGCTTAACTTCGGTGATCGGACGAGAACCGGTGTGTTCAGCGTGGTATGGCCGTAGGCACTGAGGGTACTTTCAGTGCTGCTTTTATGCAAGTGACTGATGAGCTAAAAGCTTGAGATTTATGCTGAAACGATATTTAATTTACCTGCTTCAAATTCGCAATCATACTGTACACGCTAAGTACATTATTATCATAAAACTGCAATAATAATAATATTAATACAAATACAGTGATGGATATAATTGCAAGTGTAGTTGCTAGATTCTCTTGGTGCCACACTCGCAACAGTACTTTGCCTGAGGCACCGGAAACTTAGATCCACACTCATAGCAATACTTAGACATGGTCATCCCGTGAGCGTTGAGAGGGACACCCCGATTGATTCCCGACATCGATCCCTGACTCGAGTCACTCCCGACCCTTTCCCGTCCGTGGCTGTCCGAGGAACAGTTTCTACTGAGCCTGCGATGATGAGTGAACGGATCAGCAGAGGTGAGGGGACCATGTTGCCTAGGAAACAACAGAGTAAGAGCTAGAAGGAACCACTGATTCTACCAACCCTATTACATGTTCACGTACATAAGTACGGCATCTAATGTAGATGCCAGGTGCTTGGGGCTGCCCTTTAATACATGTACATGTATCTGCAGTGGGCTGGGGTAAGCCCTTATTATCCCCATGCTAACTATTTTCAAAGTCAAGTAAAATTACTCCTGTGGTGGGCAATGAAGTCTCCTAACCCTAACTCTAACCCTAACTCTAACCCTAACCCTAATTATAAACCTAATCCTAAATACCTAAATAAACCTAACCCTAACCCTAAATTTAACCCTAACTTCCTAAGGTCACGCTAATTGAAGTTGCATTCAGCTTTGCCCTGTCCAATTCTATTGCAATTCCTCTAATACATCACTCATTTCAAAATTTCCCTGTCGCCTACGATGTATGATGTACGGGAGCTTAGAAATGCCATGCCAAAGTCAAGCAACGAGGCAGCCCCAAACCTGCTGTGCATGCCTCATTAACGCTCCTGTCCTGTTTGGAGCATCTTGTTCATAGCTTTACCTTCCTCGTGATTCCCTCCTCGTCTGAGTAGCCACCAACTGCTGCCGCTGCGTGTGCCGGGAGTCCACGTCGCTCTGTGGGGACGACGACCTCTCACTACCACCACTGGACGCAAACCGACCCTTCCCGTCTCTTCCTATCCTACGCAAGTCCGTGCTGCGTGCGTCCAAGTCTTGTACGTGGCCATTGGGAACTTCTCCATTGTGTCTGTGTCCACCAGTATCCTCCTGCTCATCCGAAGAGTACTCATACAGCCGTCTCGAAGTCGAATTTCTTACAACGATGCCCCTAGTCGTGCTGACGCTCGGGACTCTAGTACCGGTGCCACTGCCACCGAATGGAGGCTTCCTTCCAAAAGCAGTCTGTTCTGCAGTCTCTTGATTCTCCGCCCCTGAGACGTTCCCTCCCCTCCTACTGAACGAAGTCTGTCTCCTGATGGCAGGTGCCGGTCCGCTGGGTGGCTGCGGATATTTGTGCGTGCCGGGAGTATTCCCAGGAAGATTTCCGGCTCTTATGCCGCTGACGATTCCTTTGGCGGTGGTACGAGTCGCTGTCATGGCAGCGGGACCACTAGGCTGTCTCGTTCTGGTACTGACCCTGGTATTGGTCCGAGGGATCGAGCCGGCTCTGGTGGGATATCCCCCGGCAGTTCCGTCAGTCGGCTGTGCCCCATCCACCACGGTGTAGGTGCCACTGAAGTTGGTGTTTCTTGCCACCAGGTTCGCACCAGGTGGGACCTTAGTCTCTCCCTGATTTGTGCCGGAGCGCTTTCGAGGCATCGGAGGCTTGTACTGCGGGAAAAAATAAAAAGCAGTGTTCTCTTTGGGAGAAGGGTGTGCTACCACGTAGGGACATGAATTAATCGACACTAACCTGCATCCTCTTGCTGAAACTCTCCTTGGTTTACTAACCAGCACTAACTAACCTATACTAAGTTACTAACCATGAATTAACTGACACTAACCTGCATCCTCTTGCTGAGACTCTCCTTGGTTTGATAACTTGTACTAACTATGAATTAACCTCCACTAACCTGCATCCTCTTGCTGAGACTCTCCTTGGTTTACTAACCAGTACTAACTATGAATTAACCTCCACTAAACCTGCCGAAGCTCTCCTTGGTTTACTAACCCGTACTAACCATGAATTAACACTAACCTGCATCCTCTTGCTGAGACTCTCCTTGGTTTACTAACCAGTACTAACTATGAATTAACACTAACCTGCATCCTCTTGCTGAGACTCTCCTTGGTTTACTAACCAGTACTAACTATGAATTAACACTAACCTGCATCCTCTTGCTGAGACTCTCCTTGGCTTTGGAGGAGGCCTTCCTGTCGATCCTCGAGGTCATCTCCTTGCAGAAGGGGATGTGTCGCTCGGCGGCCGACTCTTGGAACTTCCGCTGGCAGTGGGGGCACTCGACATAGTCTGGATTGGGGGCGGAGGGCTGGTAGGGAGGGAGGGGGGCTCCTGTGTGTGTGAGTGTATGAGTGTGAGTATGTGGTTTACTTCATAAAATAAACACACTTTACCAGTTAGCCACAGAGAGAACAAAGTGACTTGAATAAATGCACAGTGTGAACTTATTTGATGCCAGTACCAGTAAGAGTGAGTGCGTCCTTGAATAAACGCACACGTCCTTGATTAAACGCACATGTCCCTGAATAAACGCACATGCCCTTGCCTAAATGTACATGATGCATGCTACCTCCAGGAGGAGTGGTGTTCACCAACCTGCCACCCAAAATTGCAAAGACACCACGTCAGTATTGGGCCACTGATTTAGCAGCAGAACGAGGTCCGCCGCTCCCTCCTGGAGGTACAAACTCACCAGACTTGACGGCTTCGGTGACGGTTCTGGCAGCCCTGATGGACTGGATGAAGGTCTCGTGTTTCCTCCTCCAGTCGGACCTCTTCTTGGCAGCAGCAGCTTTCTGGAGGAAAATTATTGGGGCCTAATCTTAAGGACATTTGCTTCTTGCACCCTTTATCGCATGCGTAAGATTGCTAGCAACAAAATTATTCCCATAACAAGCACTGACTAGGCTGTAGTACAAAGTCCTTGAATAATAAGGACACTATCACCTTTTTCATTTTAGTTGGCAAAATAAAACTGAAACTAAACTTTATGTAAAGCCATACTAAAACAACACGCCTAAGTTCTCACACACAATGTCATGCGTGCATGGGCACACAGGCAGTCATGTATACAGAGGTTTGCAAATTGATTGTCCTCAACAAAAAGCAAATAGGCAGTGGCTCTCTAAGTACTTAATTAGGTTAAGCTGAGACTAACAGTTTACACAGTTTCTACTATCAGCTTCCATTTTGCCTATTGCACTGGACAACCAACCTGCACACCTCTGTACCTCGTCCACCTCACCTGCTCTGAAGTGGAGGGCCTGTTGCCCCTCCTGTTTGCCTTCATGAAGGCCTCTATCTCGGTCCCCGCAATCCTGTGCTTGGCCGTGTCGAACGGTTTCCTCTTCTCGGCGTTCCGCTGGCTCTTGCTGCAGATGCGCTCGTGGCGAGGCTGGGAGGGAACAACAGCGAAAGCTATTAGTGTCATGATCAGCATTTACATGCAGGAAAGTATGCTCGATAGAACTTAGGGTTAGGGTTAGGGATAAGGGTTAGTAAGTAAGTAGGGTAGGGTTAGGGTTAGGGTTTAGAGGTTAACTGTTGGGTTTAGAGCGAGCTGCATTGCGTCAGTATCGAGATATAGGCTGGTGCATTGTCCACGCATGTGGACTTATGCACTAGCCTGTATCTTGATAATGCTGCAACCATAATGGTTGACATTATTATATGCTCCTGCTGCAATGCAGCATAGTAGGGCCTACCCTAGCCCAACCCTAACCACAAAAGTGCCTATTGGTTTGGCAGGAAGTCAGTTAGTGTTAGGGCTAGGGCTAGGGTTATGGTAGGGTCTAAAGGCTGGGTTTAGAGCTAGTTGCGTTGCGTCAGTATCGAGATACAGGCTAGTGCATGAGGGTGCATGTGTGGACATTGCCCATTCAAATTTATACCACATTACATCATCTACAATAAAAATGATTGGCTAAAAAGTATGGGTTACATAGTTTCATAACTTACACTTTTATCAGTTCGCTACGTTGCTACGCAGCGAAGATTGTACGCATGCGCAACGTGGTATAAGTCAGATAGACCACACCCACTCGTGTGTTATGCGCTATAACCCACTTGTTTACATTTATCCCTCGGCTTCGCCTCGGGATAACCGCAAACTCGTGGGTTACATAGGCGCATAACCCACTCTTTGGTGTAGTCTATCCTATACGTATGTACTTCCTGCTCACATTCAAATCTCTTCTCTAAGACTGAGGATATAGTATTGGAGGCCGTCCGATACATGTAGCAGGACTAGGGTGCAATAAATGGCTGTAAAATTATGTCAACTGGTCAGTTAAATTATGAGAAACTGAGGGGGACAAACAAAACTGCGACAAGCAATGGCCTACCAAGACATCCGGGTTGAATGTACGGCCACATATGCCACATGGAGCAAAATCCAAAGGCTCTGGGACAGTAGAGTCTAAACAGGAGAAAGCAACACAGTTGATCAGAGAGCTAATAAACTCCTAAGGGTCACATGTATGTCTATAATTCTTCCGAAATGTTGTAGTCTCATGATATGCTATGTCCAAGAAGTCTTTAAACATTGCAGCTTACCCGTCTCTTCCATATTGAGCGCTGATCGGCCTTTAGAACACGACTATGATTCACAAAACACAAAGATTTGGTCTGCGCACGGCAAAGTAACAAACAATCTCCTTGGAAACGACCTTTGACCTAGCCGTTTCAGACCCGCGCGCCGCCTGCACATTTGCAGCTGCCAGCTGGATATTTTAATAGTACAAGATGCCTGACCTTCTAGAAAAAGACTACTCTGGAGATAAGCCTCATGAAGAAAGCTGCAAAAGGTACATTGCACTAAATGAACAAACTCCGCCCAGCGTAAATCACTACGCGCGAATTACTACAGAAAATCCCTTGTCTGCAGTACTGAAGGTCTACAGGTGCACGTGGCCAGCAATGACGGTAGGCCCCCGTATATAGCTCTGTCTAGAGTTTTAATACACAGAATTCTTCTAGCTTTCGAAATTATGCAGAAAGCATAAAACTATGAGGATAGTTAATTATTCTCTTCCATGATATCATCTGTGCATGGACACTATTTATGCCTCCCTAGCTGTGAGATTATTCTCTTCATTTAACTATGCATGGACACTATTCCTTCCTAGCTACCCAAGAGAAAGACGATGTTGAAGCTGGCATCGGCCCACTCTGCGATGGTGGCAGTGAGACCGGGAGCCTGGCCAGCAAGGCCACCGCCTCCAACTCCAACGGCTCAGCCAGTCTCAAGCCCATGCAGCCGTGTGCCCACCTGAGCACTAGCGACTGTGAGGGGGCAGGGGAGGACAGTAGCACCAGCGTGGGAGAACCCACCTCGCTGGCTAAATTCGATGTTCTTCGGTTCCAGAATGGGTTTCTGGAGGTACGGGTTGTGTAGCGACTGCATATAATTGTATGTGTGTCAGTAGTAGCCTTGTACCCAGGCCTTTCCCGCTCTTTATTTTCACGAGGGTTGGGAAGGCCTGGGTACGAGGCTATGTCGATAGCTAGTGTTTTATGGTATGTGTCAGTGGCCAGTGTATTGAATGTTTTATGATCCTGTATCATGCACAGGTTGTTGAAGAGCTTCGCATGAGAAGGGTGAGTAAGTGTATATATCCAAGTTTGGATCTTCGATTGCATTGTGTGTATGTATCTATTGGTCTGCCCCTCAGGGTATTGATTCCGAGAATGAGGAGCGTATCAAACAGTTGGTGTCAGAGAAACACCAACTGCAGCAGAAACTGGTCAGTGGCTAAAGCGAGAGTTTTTTTCATCTTATTGTGTCATATGTTTGGCTAGGCATTAATTTTTTGCACACACACACGCACACATGCACCTACACACACCTACACACACAACATACCTATACACACACACACACACACACACACACACACATACACACACACACACACACACACACACACACACACACACACACACACACACTGGTAATTTTTTAGGAAGAAGAGTGTGTCTGCTCTGCCTCGCTGGCTCGAGAGCACGGCCAGAGGGAACAGGATCAGAGGAGAAAGCACGAGGAGAGACTCAAGCAGCTGCAGGAGGAGGAGGTGTGTGTGTATGTGTGTGTGTGTGTGTGTGTGTGTGTGTGTGTGTGTGTGTGTGTGTGTGTGTGTGTGTGTGTGTGTGTGTGTGTGTGTGTGTGTGTGTGTGTGTGTGTGTGTGTGTGTGTGTGTGTGTGTGTGTGTGTGTGTGTGTGCACATGTGAGACTTTCTTGGAGTTAAATATATCTCTCCAGTGCATTAGAAAGAGAAAAGGCAAAAGAGAGAGAGAGAGAGAGAGAGCTATATTCCAATCTTGGAAGGGGAGTGCGTGCATTCGGGGGATAAAGCAGAGATAGAGGAATGGGGAGAATGGTAAAAAAAGGGGTAAGGGATCCAAAAAAATAAAAGGTCCCACAGTTGCATGCTGACAGCACTGTGATTCCACTCTGACATTCTGTAGACCAAGCATGAGCTCTCCAGTGAGGGCTGGGACCAGGAGCTGAGGGCCCTCAAGGATGAGATTAGAGCTCTGCACGTGAGTCTGTCTACAAGCAGCAAGACCATCGACAACAGTAGTTTCACTGCAAGGTCTTACAAACTGGCTTAATCGCATTCCCAGACCATGCACACATCTGGGAATGAGACAATACAGGGTTTCCCTTTGAAATACGTAAACACATCATCCGATTGCAATGTACCATTTTTACTCTGCTGCAGCTGGCAAAGTATAACCTGGAGAAGAAGGTTCAAGAACAGGTCAGTGCAGTAGAGTAGCCTCGTTTCCAGGCTCTACTACTTTGTGCGAAAAAAGCTGGGCAGTAGAGCCTGTGTACAAGGCTACAGTAGAGCACAAAATTACACTATTTATCAGGTCTAACTATTTTGTCAAGAGCTACTTATACTATGAATGAAACTTTTGGTTCGTTAGTATTTCAGGACTAAGGGATTGGGGTGAAGCTATACCATATAGCTGAAATCTTTTGCGGGTGAAAACTTTCACGGTTTTGGGACACTTCGCAAAAGTTTTAACTGCGAAAATTCTTATTGAGTGTGGGGGTGCATCATTATCAATGGGCATGTAAATATCAACGGGCGCAAACTGCCACACCCACAAACGGTCGTTTCCCATAATTCGTGAAAGTTTTATTCGCGAAAATCAGACTTTTCAGCAATTCACGAAAGCTTTCACCCACGAAAGATTCCGGCTATACGGTACCTCCGTCCATCCTTCCTCCATAGGAGAGGAAGCTGCAGCTACAGACGGTGTCTCGAGAGGGCCACCTCTCTCAGATGGCACAGCTGGAGCAGAGGTGCTCCACGGCCTTCAAGCAGGCGGCAGAGATCACCGAGCACATGGAGTTGCTGGAGAGGAACGGTCAGTGGAGGTAGCAGGAACATCACTCAGGGTGGGAGGAATCTAGTAATCATTAACCTCATTCCCAGACGACACAAGTCGGAGAAGTCTCTCTGCTCCGATTTGCGTGGCCTGGGAACGAGGCTAGCAATCAGTGTGAACCATAGGGGGGTAGCTACACTGTAAAACCAGGTTGCACAAGCCTTGAGGGATCGTCCGAAGTGGAATGTGTTATCCCACTTGGATATAGCCAGTCAGATGGATGTAGCAAGAACCTGGTCACTCTCGGGCTAACCTTTATGGCTGAAATATATACAAGAAGGGGCTACACTATTAATTTATACAGTGGGACCTTTATTTCAGGTGACCTTTGTAGGGAGGCGAATAAAACTTCCAAAGAAACTTCGTTCCAAAGAAAACTCTTTCCCAGCCATGGGCATGTTTATATGCCCATATAAAATAGCGTACTTTATCTGATTTTATGTTACCTCCTAATATATAAACTACAACTATATTAAGAAGTTCCACTGTATACACCATACATACTTTCCTGGGTGCATGGACCATCATAGCCACACCCATATATACATGTTATAGGCAGCAACCAGCATTTGTTGTACCTTCCCTTACAGTGCAGGGAGCCTTAGAGCTGAATCGTAAGCTGCAGTACGACAACGAGCACCAGCACTGCGTGATGGAGGCTTGCAGAGCAGAGCTGCAGTCCTGCAGGCAGCAGCTGGTGGAGGCCAGGGTGAGACTAGAGGGGGAGGGGGTGGGGCTGGTGGGCGGGGCTGGTGAGACACCGGGACCTGGAAGGATAAAAACTACAGAACATGATCTAAAAATGGTGAGTCGACTTGTATAACTACAGGAGCAGCTAGCTACCAGTGACCATTACATATACCTCCAGCACTTATATAGCTACCAGCATGCAGTAGAATCCCTCCGGATCCATTATGGACACCTTGGGGACCTGGTGAAGTGTCCTGTATAGACTAGAGAGGTGTCCTCATTTCAGGAATAAATTTATATTAATAGAAAAGTGTCCTCAATAGTCAATATAAAGGTGTCATTATTTCAGGGGTGTGCTGTAAGAGGGGTTCCACTAGTTTCTAAACGTAAACAGGGCCGTAGGACACTTAATGGCTTGTATGTCCATGGCCGTACAAATCTCTCTCTCTCTCTCTCTCTCTCTCTCTCTCTCTCTCTCTCTCTCTCTCTCTCTCTCTCTCTCTCTCTCTCTCTCTCTCTCTCTCTCTCTCTCTCTCTCTCTCTCTCTCTCTCTCTCTCTCTCTCTCTCTCTCTCTCTCTCTCTCTCTCTCTCTCTCTCTCTCTCTCTCTCTCTCTCTCTCTCTCTCTCTCTCTCTCTCTCTCTCTCTCTCTCTCTCTCTCTCTCTCTCTCTCTCTCTCTCTCTCTCTCTCTCTCTCTCTCCAACAGCAAGTGGAGCTGGGTCGTCAGCTGCAGTCCCAGCTGGCTAGCCTGAGGGAGGAGCACCAGTCCACTCTGCTGTGTCTCAAGGAGGCCCACACTCTCATAGAGAGACACGTGGACACCAGTGCCCAGCTCAGTGCCAGTGAGGTACGTGGAATGGGAATCAGACTCGTCCAAGTGTTGAAATTTTATATGTTGGGTACATTTTGTGAATTGGTACTATTTATACTTTATAAATTGTGTTGCACATTCTATTGATCTATAAACTGTATGAATCTAACCCTAGCCCCAACCCTAACCCTAACCCTAGGCCTAAGCCTAACTCTAGCCCTAAATCACTATAAATTAATAGAATGCGTAGCACAATTTATAAACTGTAAATTTTCAAAATGTGGCCAACATGATTATATACATACATGTATTGGCTAGCAGTCAAGTGTGTGAGCTTATCCTGTGAAGGGTATCCTACAGGTGGTGTTGCAAGAGGAGGTTGGCACTCTGAGAGAGAGAGTGAGCTCCCTGGAGAGGCAGTTGGAGGAGGAGGGCCTGAGGTGCAGGGAGACCGAGGAGAAGTACTTGAGAGAGACGACAGAATGGGCTGAGAAGGTTGGCTAGCCTCGATCCCACGTTTGTGTGTGTGTGTGTGTGTGTGTGTGTGTGTGTGTGTGTGTGTGTGGCGTGTTTTTAATAAGCTGCAGAGTGGAGGCTGGGAACAAGGGTACAACTTTTAATTAAGTAGCGATAATATTGTACATCTGCTTAATTCTGAAAATTATGAAATCGTGGTGTTGTCCTTGCAGTGTTCAGACATTGAACATCGCCTGAAGGCTCTACAGGCTGACTACACTGCTCTACAAGCATCATACGATAAACTGGAGCTATCTGCAGCTGCCTCGGGCAGTCTAAACAAAAAGCAGGCCGAGTCTGTGAGAGAGGAAGAGGAACAGCTCCAAGCTAGAGTGCGGGAGGCAGAGGAGGAGGTGAGGCGAGGGAGAGAGAGGGAGTCGAGGAAGGAGGAGGAGTGGGGAGAGAAGGTGCAGAGACTCCAGCGGGCACTGGAGCAATCGGAGGCCCTTTTGCAAGAGAGGGAACAGTCCCTGAAGGTATAGTTATGCATGCAGATCAATCAGTTCATAGATAGTGATCAGTTGCACTTTCGTTCAAAATGCCAGTGTACTTATTTATCATATATACACAGATTTGATTCAGTTAGTATCTTTGTATACTGTTATTAATGAAATTCGTTTTCCTGTAAATTATTTACCCTGGCTTCTTATTTTGTGGCTTGGGAGGGTCAAATCAGTGTATAATGTCATGAAAAAGCTACGTGCTGTAGGGGCACCAGTATACACACTCAGTGTACAGCTAATCAACTGTATTCTTTGTCATATTATAGGAAAAAGCCAAACAGTTGATAGACGTGGAAGCCAAGTACGAAAATTATCTACAGCAGCCAAAAATCATTTCACCTCAAGAAATCCCTGCTAGAGACCAGCATTCTGAACCTAGCCAGCCAGTTTCTCCATGCAGTGGCCAGCCCTCCCGTAAGAGCCCTCAGAGGGACAAAGACAGCCCCCACATACCCAGCCCACCAAGCCTTGCTCTCTCTCCTGACATTATCTCTGGTTCCCAGCAGTTGAGTGAGACTCTGCTACCACCATCCAACATTGAGGTACCTTAAAATATTTTTTTGGTTTGTACGTAACTACATCCTGCATCAAAGACTTGACATTTTGAAGTGTATGTACTCTTACAGGAAAAAGTTTGAGCCAAGCCTTTTTATGTATATATATATATATATGTATACATAATGAAGAGTCTCCAGTATTACCTGTAGAGGCTTAAAGCCTGTTGTTTTACTGCCTCGCTCTTTAACTACAGGAAGATGTTCAAGCCAAGAAGTACCTGTCTCCTAGAATATATCTGGAGAAGATCTCTTTGCCACTAAACCCCAGGCAGGACAGAGGTGTGTATATGAAGTCCCTATATGTACCAGGTTCAGATCACTAATATACCCTTGGGGAAATGTGGAGTGCAGTGAGTGTGCTTGAGTGAGTGTTATGTTTATACTATTTATATTACGCCCATTCAAATGTTACCTAAACTTGGTTTTGAACTGAAATACTATTAGACGCTATTTTCACTCACTACAGTTGATGGTATTCTTGAGCTCGAAGAGAATGCTGAACAACGCCAGACAAACGACAGTGGAGAGAATATTGCTGTGGGTACCACTGACATTGAGAAGGCAGTTCCATTGGCTCTCAGTTCCACTAAAGGAAGAGGACCCGCTGCAGAGCCAGAGCTACGAGAGTATCACTCCATCAAGGAAACTCAGACACAGAAGCAAAATTCGCACACATCGCCAGTACAGGTGGGTGTTCATCAGCCAAAGCAAAGTCCTCCCCTCTTTGAGTGTCAGCCCTCACCCAACAGCAGTGGATCAAAGTCGTCCGCAGCTACCAAACGATGTGCTGATGATATTGCAAACAATACTGGATCTCTCCCAAAGAAACGTAAGACTGACCCCTTTAGCATAACTGATAGCGAGATGAAAGAGGAAAGTGAAACTGTAGAAAGTGCTGTTGATGCAAATAACCTAATGGCAGGAACAGGCATTAATGGAACAATCGAAACAGTGTCTTCCAATGATTCAGCAACAATCTCAGAGCACTGTAGTCATTCACAGCCAAACTCGACAGCACGTGCACTAAAGAATAGTGCAGTTGAGACTTGTACAGGTTCACAACCCGTTCCAAACTTGATCAAAATGCCCTGGAGACTCGAGATCCCGAAACGCAAAGCTGCAATCAACACCAGCAGCAGTACTAGTGGCTTAGCGTGTTGGGAATGCAAGGAAAAGTCTGGTCTTGGTACTCAACAACAACCAAAACTGCTTCCCCTGCCGGATCAAGCAACGACCTCTGATTTGCATCCAAAGACCCTTTCAGAGTCAAATGGCTGTGCTTCACAACAGCAAGAAACCAATGAAAACCTGCCACAAGTCTCCACTGAGTCTCAGAGATCATCCAGCGGTGTAAATATACATGTACGTGATTCAAAGGAATTATCCACAACTATGTCTTCTACCAAAAAATACCCTGTCACAACTGCTGACAGCAAAGGCCCAGCCGACAATAGTGGCGGTGCATCCAATCCAAGTGGGTCTGATCCCATCGTCCCCCGACTGTCTTCGGACTCGAGCGAAACAGCCACAGTGTCGGAAGATTGCCCGTCCAGAGTTGAGACTGCAGTCGGCTGTTCGCTTCAGCCGGCTCCAGCTTCAACGACGGAGGGTGAAGCCGCCTCGTTCCCTGTCCTCTTCTCGGAGGACGAAGAGGAGGAGGACTGTGGTGGGCTGCTGAGCTCCCAGATGAGCAGGACGATCGATAGAGTGCAGCTGTTTCTCAAGATGGACAGACTCAGACGACCGAAGCCTTCTAGAGCGGCTAAGTGATCACCTCTCTATTCATTATCAAAAAAAAATATTAGTGTTCGTATATTGCTGTGGGTGGGGCTCATAACCTACACGTGGGCGTAGTTAGCGGTTTGCACTTTGACCTTCAAGGGTCCACACACGTGGTGACGATCGACGTTTCATATTATTTTATTAAAATCATGGCCTCCAAAACCGGGCCAGCCACTTCGCGGAGCGGCGTCCCAGTCACTCCGGCGCCAGCCACTCAGCACAGACCCCCCTCGGCGAAGAAGAAGCGGTTGGCGGAGGACAAGGCGGAGAGTTACTACCGCGTGGGGCTGATAGGGTCGGGGAACCTGGCCAGGGCTATCGTGGAGGGTCTGCTGGCTTCAGGTACGTTTTAGTAGAGCCAGGTTTCAGATTAGTCTCGTTTCCAGTCCCTCCACGCACGGGAGATGCGTGGAGGATCTGGGAACGAGACTAGTTTCAGATACACCTATTCGTAAGTGACCATCATCATGAATATTAAAACTAGATTATCCCTTTCATTCATTCATAGGGCAGATTGGTCCATCCCACATTACAGCCTCTGCAACCAGTGAAACGTCAGAAAACTTGAAGAAAATGAAGGTGACTCCCAACCTAATGAGTAGTATGGCTTCAAGAAATTGGATTTAGTTGACTTTAAAGAGGGAAAGTTTAGTCTAAAACACTTCTATAGTAGTTGTTAACCATATAACTGACAGGATTATTTTAGTTGTAGTTTATTCCTGCCCTTGAATTTTTAGTTTACTTCTAGTTTTTGCTCCTACTTATTCTTTTTAGTTTCTACTAGCACAACACTAAACTTAACTACACAGGTCACCCCACCTTGTATTAGTAGCTACACTCCTGGCTGTATTTACCCAAATAATCTTTTTTCTTCTGCTTGCACAGTCATTCGGTGTGACTGTAACCTGCCACAATCGCGACGTAATCTTCAATTCGGACATCATCATAATCGCAGTGAAACCACACCAAGTGCTAGATGTAATGACAGAGATCCAGGCAGCCCACACTGAAGTACACTCCGTCTCCCAAGCCTCCACTCCAAAGAACCTTCGTCCGCTGATCGTGTCTGTGGCTGCTGGCATTACTATTAGCGATATGGAACAGAAGGTTTGTGCTACAGCTTACCAGTAGGTGATATACCAGGCTAGAAGAGAAGTAATGCACCGTTAAGGGTGTCACATAGACCTGTTTTTGCTTGGGTCAGTCTATAGCCTTGTTCCTAGGCTTCTGTCCAAACGAAGGTCAATCACATGGATATAGTTATACAGGATATAGGTGGCCAGGTGGGAAGGGGCGCATGCAGGATTGAGATAAATGAGGGAACTAGAAGTACTTTATATTTTCCTCTTTGTTCATTCCTCCCTCCTTCTTTCTCACCGCCCCACAGACGGAAATCTCCTGGAACATGGGAGGCTCTGCTATCACTGGTCACGTTCCGCTGATACGCTGCTTGCCTACCCTTGGGTGCTGTGTTCGAGCTGGGGTGACTGTTTATGCCAGGGGAAGATTTTGTAACGACTCCGATACGACCCCTTTCGTGACAGTGTTTTCACTCATTGGGCACTGTGAAGAAGTGCTGGAGAAATACATCGATACCTTTGCAGCCTATGGCAGTGCCGTTGCTTTTGTAAGCAAGTCTGATGTACCACTACTGTCACTACTGTGACTACTGAAAACCGTAGCATCATGTAGCAATATCTTCTTTTGCTATGCATGCAAGCGAGTGATAGAGTGAGGTTGAAGTATGTATGGTTGAGGATGTGTCTTGCCCCTAACCTTATGATGTTTGCTGCGTCTCTGATATAATACGCAGTGGCCTTTTATAGCCGTGCACATTTGTAGCCTATAGCCTGTAAGCTCCTGCAGAATGTTTTATGGGTCAAAAGACATATCCCCTAAACCCACCCAGCGCTACTAGAAATCTTTCCCATGTTCTAAGCATGTAGCTTACTTCATAGTTATAGGTATAAACTGTTGTTCTTCCAGATGTCCATTGCTGTGGAGGCTCTGGCAGATGGTGGAGTGTTGGCAGGGATCCCAAGACCCATGGCACAGAGAATATCAGCACACACCATGATTGTGAGACCCTGACTGTTGGTAGAGCACTGTATGCATGGTTCTATAGTTATCATACTCTGGGTACATGTATATAGTGTGCATTCTAGTGTGTCAGAATAATGTTTTACTGAAGTACCATTAAATTTTAACTGCTTAATTCACAGAGTGCAGCAAAGATAATCTTAGAAGGAAAGAAGCACCCAGGTGAGGTAAGTATTAACCAGGATGGTATGGAGGAAGCAGACAAAGGATTCAATTAAGTGGCTGTGTGTTTGTGTAGTGTGGTTTTATCTAATTCGGTTTCAGTGACCTGACTGACCCAGCATATGGTACATGTACAGTAATCAGTCTTCAACTGACCCAGCATATGGTACATGTACAGTAATTAGTATTCATTGCAATGACATTTTTGAATAACTATACTGATGCTATAAAACTGTTGCATAAGTACAGAAAAATATGCATTGGCGGGAAGAGTCAAGCCCACTGGAATTGAATTGTACAAATAATGTGCAAACAAGATTACCATTTGCGATAATAAAGTGGAACCCCTTTAATGGGAACTCTTTGGAGGACCTGGTAAAGTGTCCTATATAGAGAGGTGTCTTCATTTCTGGGGTAAATTTATCCTGAGGATTGGGACATCTCAAAGTGCCAGAGGTGTCCTTAATTCAGGGGTGTGGGTTCCACTGTATATACTTGTGTCTGTTATGCTGTTTATTACAGTTTTCCAGTTGCTTACAAAATATAATTTCTCATCAGGTGAAAGACGCAGTCTCCTCCCCCGCTGGTACCACAATACACGGGATCCAGGTGCTGGAAAGAGCTGGCTTCCGCTCAGCACTCATGGATGCCTTAAAGACGGCCAAGGATAGGGCAGAACAACTTAGACAGTGACTGCTACTCCCAGTGATTATTGTTTTGTTATATCGTTTGCTTACTCGAGCGAGTTCTGACTCTTTACCGTTATATGATGTAATGGGGATGAAAGGAGACACTAAAATTAATGTCATGAAATTTGCATGTTTTTTGTGTTTTATATCAAACATGCAAGCACAAAAACGCACGTTTCCATGTCACTTAGTGCCTACTTTTCCATAAGCGGTAAAGAGTCTATTACCCACGTTCAGGTTTTAACTTGGGGACGAGGGTTAGTGGGTGGGGCTAGTACGTGTGCACGTGGTCGTAATCAGCTGATCGCGAAGATGACCACGGTACGGTGCGTATAGTGTGCCTACTACAGCCATAGCTACGCTATGTATGTATAAGTATAGTATACACCATATACCACTCCAGGTAGCTGTGAACACCAACACCCAGCAGTAAACGGATTGACGATAGCTGTATCGTGAGTTCACCGCATTATGGTGTCCGACCAGTTCTTGATAGTTGCAATTTTTCTTGGAGCTTGTACAGCATGCTGCAGGGCAGACGCAATATACTATGTAACACCGAATTCCTCGGCATCCTGTCACGAAGCTACTCATGAATGTCATACTCTCCTCTTCTACGTACAAAATGCACGACAGTATTTTGTCTCGGACACCATGTTCGTCTTCTTGCCTGGGAATCACAGCTTGGGTGTCGGAGAACTGGTTCTGATACAAAATGAGGCAAACCTGACACTGATTGGAAATGATACCCTTCTGCCTGTCCGGTACAATGAAGCGCAGTGGTTGGAATCAACAAGCAGGATCGTTTGTAGTAATTTTTCTGGATTTGCCTTTGCCAACATAAGTCGATTATTGATCACAAACCTTACCTTTGTTTCCTGTGGTGCTTATATACAGAGGTTTGCAGGTTGGTTGTCCAGTGCAATAGGGAATGGAAAGTTGAGTAGAAACTGTGTAAACTGTTAGCCTTTGATTCTGACAAGCCTAACCTAATTAAGTACTTGAGAGCCACTGCTTATTTGCCTTCTCCTGTGGACAACCAACTTGCAAACCTCTGTACCAGAAGAGTTGGCTGATACTGTTGTTCACGTTAACACTCTTTCTCTTTTTAAAATCGGAAATGGAGTAAAGGTTTCTCTCTTTCTTGCGAACGTTTCTTCGCTTGAGTTCAGTCAATTGTGTGTGCGGAACGGTAGGGGCTATGGAGTGCTAGGCATCAATGTTGTCGGTAGATCATCAATCTCAGGTTGTACGTTTGTCAGAAACAATGAATACACTTTTAGTGGATGCCACGGTGCTAACATTTCCGAATGCCAGGGTGGAAATGCTCTTTTTGTCTATGGTGATTCAATCAATTGCTATGGCAGTGGGAAACACTTCAGTTTCAACATAGAAAGTGGTTCACTCTTTGCCTATGGTGTTGATCGAACAGGAAAGGAAATTAGTCAGGGGAGTGGATTGGGATTAACACTGGGGCAGAGCGGCTTTGGCCTTCAAATCAATATTACTAATGTGACCAGTATTGGAAATGTGGCGTTTGAGGGATCCAATCTCTACTTTGGTATCTTTGACTCTGTAAGTAACTTGGACATCTCAATGGTGAACGTAGGTGGTTTGAATGGGAATGGAAAACCACTGGTACAAGAAGGTGTGTACTTTGGAACTGGGGTGGGATTGTTGTATCACTATGGAATCCCACACCCGTACACTGTGCCATTATGCACTCTACCCACTGCATCACAGAACAATTTTAGTGTGAGAAATAGTTGGTTCACAGGAAATCATGGTAACTTTGGAGCAGGAGTGTATATTAAGCTATGGGCACCATTGGCTTCAAAACCTAGCTCTCTTGTAAATTTTACAGGTTGTATTATTAGCAACAATATTGGCGTTTCGCGTGGAATTGGTTTGTACATTTCAGAGGTAGAAAGGTTCAGCAGAGACAGCTCAGCTTTCAGTGTGGTGCTTCAAGACACGATGGTGTCCAACAATGCTTTCACAAGTCCAGTGTATGATCTTAAGGAGTTGGATATTCTTTACACTATTACTGCTTTCCTAGGAGTGCAAAATGTTAGGATTATTGGCTGTGATTTCAGCGACAACAACGTAACAGCACTGTATGCATTTGGAAGCAATCTGTTCTTTTCAGGCAATGTAACCTTTATAGGAAACGTAGGCATTAGTGGAGCTGGAATTATGCTAGATAATTCAGTTATGTATTTCCAGCAGCACACTACAATGAAGTTTGCATACAATCGCGCACTTTTGACCGGAGGGGCAATATATGTTGTCACCCATGCAAATGATCCATCAAGACACACCTGCTTTTTTCAGATAGACACCAGTCCTTTCCTTTCTTTGGAACAACTTGACATTAGAGTACTCTTCTGGGAGAACCGTGCAAACCTCTCTGGCAGTGACTTGTATGGGGGCTGGATAGACAGGTGCAACTTGATTACGGGTCCCGTTTTCCTGATTGACTCCGGCGCTGTATTTAACTCAACCTTCCATATAGAAAGAAAAAGTTTAAGTTCAAACACGTCTGTGATATCTTCTGTGCCAAATTTGGTGTGTGCGTGTGATAATGATCGTCCGGCTTGTGAACTCTCCTCGTATAACAAATCAGTTTATCCTGGTCAGAAGTTTTCTCTTCCAGTAATCGCTGTTGGACAGCGGCATGGAGTTTCTGTACCGGCAGATGTTGTCTTACTATTTAACACAGATGCGCCGGTACCCACCAGGTTTGGTAACTCGGAGAACCCTCAGACTACTGACATCACTTGCAAAAACTTGTCGTATTCGATTTCATCACCCAATAAATTTGAAACTGCTCACTTTCAAGTTCAAAATGCTGTCTTGCTGGAAATGACATGCCTGTTTAATATCACGCTTAAAGAATGCCCCCCAGGCTTTCAATTCTCTAATGAATCATTTCAATGTGACTGCACTCCATTGTTGAATGTCTTGTGCAATATCACCGATCAGACTTTAGAACGTGCAGGTAATGTGTGGATTGCGGCTTTGAATGGCAAATTTGTCATTTCTGATCCCTGTCCATTCGACTACTGTACACCATTTCACAAATCACCTCCTATTAACCCACGTTTTCCAAACAGCCAATGTGCCTTTCATCGCTCGGGTATCCTATGTGGAAACTGTAGTAGCAATAACAGCTTAGTCCTCGGCAGTTCTCGGTGTCGGAAATGTAGCAACAGCTTCATCGCTCTTTTGACCGCGTTTGCTCTAGCTGGCCTGGCCCTTGTGTTTTTCTTAATGTTCTTTAATCTTACAGTGTCAGTGGGCACTATCAACGGCCTCATCTTCTATGCAAATATAGTTGGGGTGAATTACGCCACTTTTTTCCCGGAAGGCAAAATTAACCTCCTAACAGTTTTTGTGTCATGGCTGAACCTTGATCTCGGAATTGAGACCTGCTTCTACATGGGAATGGATTCATACGCCAAGGCCTGGCTTCAGTTTGCATTTCCAATCTACATTTGGTTGATAATAGGATGCATCATTATCCTAAGCAGATACTCCGTAGTCGTTTCGAGGCTGTGTGGCTCCAACTCCGTGCCTGTGCTCGCAACGCTCATGCTTCTTTCCTTCACGAAAATCATGTCGGCCGTCATAACTGCTCTCCAGTTTGGAATTCTAGTTTATGAAGATGGCCACAGAGAAACTGTGTGGCGTTATGACGGCAACATCCGCTATTTCAGTGCCCGCCACTCTGTCTTGTTTGTTTGTGCTCTCGCTTTCCTTATTCCCTCAATCCTGTACATCTTATTTCTGTTGTTCTCGCAATGGCTTCTAGCCAAGGCGACTCCAAGGAATGCTCTGAGATATATTGCCAAGCTGAAACCTATAGTTGATGCTTACCATGGACCTTACAAAGATAAATATCGCTACTGGACTGGATTTATGCTTTTGGTTCGAGGAATTCTTTTTTTGATCTTTTCTACAACGTTCGAGATCAAAGGTGTCAACCAACTAGTAATTGCTGTATCAGTGTACGTACTGATTGCACTCCACTGGAGTGGCAGGGGAGTGTATAAAAAGAACTGGATGAACGTTCTCGAGTTTTCGTTTATTCTAAATCTCGGAATCCTCACAACTGCCACTTTGTTCAATGGCTTAGAGAGTGGAAAGCAGGCAGCAACAGTGTATACATCCGTTGGAATCGCTCTACTCACAGCTGTTGGGATACTGGCTTACCATGCCCACGCTCAAGTTCGACGAAAGTTTAAATGTGCACAGAATGTCGACATCCGTGCAAGCAGTTGTTGTCGTGAAGCAGAGCCTCTGTTAGAAAACAGTGATGAAACCGACCCGCTTTTGCATCGTGATCTAATCTTTCCGCCAGCCCCACACCGTTCCTCTGTACGCCCACACCCGATAAGCACTGCAGTGATTAACTCTGCACCGTAATAATAGTTGTACTGTTTCATTAATTAACTGTGGTATCACACATGCACTGTATTATTGTATTGCACCAGTGTGTTTTTAATGATTGGTATACGATTCACATGTATTGGTATATTGATTCTTGAAATAAAAATATTTCCTCTCAATTGATTTATCATGTCACCGCTTCACAAAAACATCCTTCTCCTCTCCATTCTCTACTCTCGATAGTTCCAGGGCCCTTTTGCTTGCTGCATGTACAGCATCCATCATAATTCCTCTAAATCCAGCTTTTTCCATTGTGCGAATGGCCTGGATTGAAGTGCCAGCGGGAGAGCACACTTCGTCTTTTAGCTACAGTATGTTTGTATGCATGTGTGAATATATATGCATTGTGCACACAAGCGCTATAAGTATGGAGACTGTATATTGTGGAGATTTTACAATAATAATATTGGCATGTATACCTTTACCCCTCGCATAACAGCTATTTATAGGTCTTTTTCAACTCACCGTCATTGTGTATGCGGTTAGTTTCCTTAATACATAGGTTTCATTATTTTAGAGGTGTCCTATGGGTTCTACTATATACTATGCTGTTTGTTACAGTTCCTTGTTGCTTACATGTACAAAGGTGAAAGACGCAGTCTCCTCCCCCGCTGGTACCACAATACACGGGATCCAGGTGCTGGAAAGAGCTGGCTTCCGCTCAGCACTCATGGATGCCTTAAAGACGGCCAAGGATAGGGCAGAACAACTTAGACAGTGACTGCTACTCCCAGTGATTATTGTTTTGTTATAACGTTCACTTACTGGTGTAGATTCTGTCTAATCTCTATAGTCTCGTTCCCAGCCCCACAATCAAGGCTGAGGATCGCTTACGTGGATACTGTAAGCGATCCTTAGACTTGATTGTGGGGCTGGGAACGAGACTATACAACTGCGGTCTTACCCCAGGTACAGGTCAGGGACTGCCTGTTTGTTGTTCATGTGTCTGAGGTGATGTAGTGCATGCATGGGAAATGATGATAGAAAAGAAAGACTTACAATAACAGTACAGTGCACTAAACTAATATTATGGTTTCTGATTCGACAGATGTGTGGTCTAGTGTGTGCACGTGCTTATACATCAGCTGACATGATTACAAAGTCGAGCAGGTACGTTCAGTGTGTATGCTATAGCTATATCTACGCTCGTATACATAATGTATATACACCATATACCACTACAGATATGTGCTTTGAACACTGTACCATTAACCAGCAATATACTGATTGACCGTAACAGCATTGTGAGTTTCACCATGCAAAATTTAATTATGGTAAACAGCTGTATTTTCCAGTTTTTGCTCGTTGCAATTCTTCTTGGAGTTTGTATAGTGTGCTGCAGGGCTGACATTATATACCATGTAACACCGAATTCCTCAGCATCCTGTCACGAAGCTACTCATGAATGTCATACTCTCCTCTTCTACGTACAAAATGCACGACAGTATTTTGTCTCAGACACCAGGTTCATCTTCTTGCCTGGGAATCACAGCTTGGACGTTGGAGAACTGGTTCTGATACAAAATGAGGCAAACCTGACACTGATTGGAAATGATACCCTTCTGCCTGTCCGGTACAATGAAGCGCAGTGGTTGGAATCGACAAGCAGGATCGTTTGTAGTAATTTCTCTGGATTTGCCTTTGCCAACATAAGTCGATTATCAATCACAAACCTCACCTTTGTTTCCTGTGGTGCTTATATATCAGACGACTGGGCTGATACTGTTTTTCATGTTCATACGCATTCTCTTTTTTTCATTGGGGCAAATGGATTAAAGGTTTCTCTTTTTCTTGTAAACATTTCGTCACTCGAGTTCAGTCAATTGTGTGTGCGGAATGGTAGGGGCTATGGAGTTCTAGGCATCAATGTTGTCGGTAGATCATCAATCTCAGGTTGTACGTTTGTCAGGAACAATGACTACACTCTAAAGCCAACTCCAGGTGAATGTTATGAGATTGAATGCCAAGGTGGAAATGCTCTCTTTGTCTATGGTGATCCATTCAACTGCTTTGACATTGGGGAACACTTCAGCCTCAGTATACAAAGTGGCTCACTCTTTGCCTATGGTGTTGATCAGAGTTTAGATCTTATGGAAACAGCAATTCGCCGGGGGAGTGGATTGGGATTTAAACTGGGTCAGAGTACTTTTGGCCTTCAAGTTAATATTACCAATGTGACAAGTATCGGTAATGTGGCTAAAGAGGGAGCCAACCTATACTTTAGCATATTCGACTCTGTAAGTAACTTAGACATCTCAATGGTGAATGTACACAGTATGAACGGGACTGCAGTTGATGTGTACAGTGGAACTGGAGTGGGACTGTGGTGTCACTATGGAACCCCACACCCGGATATTTTACAATTGTGCACACTACCCACTATGTACACATCACAGATCGAATTTAGTGTGAGAAATAGTTGGTTTACAGGAAACTACGGCAACACTGGAGTAGGAGTGTATATCGACCTATGGGCACCGTTGGCTTCAAGACCTACCCCTCTTGTAAATTTTACTGACTGTATTATTAGCAACAATGTTGGCACTTGGCATGACATGTACATGGGTTCTGGCATTTCGCGTGGAATTGGTTTGTTAATTTCAGAGAGGCTCAACAAAGACAGCTTAGTTTCCAGTGTGGTGCTTCAAGACACGATGGTGACCAACAATTCTTTTATACATCCAGTGGATCATCTCCCTAAGGAGGAGTTGGATGGTCTTTTCTCTATTACTGCTTTCCTAGGAGTGCAAAATGTTAGGATCATTGGCTGTGATTTCAGCGACAACAAAGTAACAGCACTGTATGCGTTTGAAAGCAATCTGTACTTTTCAGGCAATGTAACCTTCATGGGAAACATCGGCATTAGTGGTGGTGGAGTTGTGCTGGATAGTTCAGTTATGTATCTTCAGGAGCACACTACCATGACGTTTACGTATAATCGTGCACGTTTGACTGGAGGGGCAATATATGTTGTCACTCATGCAAATGATCCATTGAGTCACACCTGCTTTTTTCAGATAGACACCAGTCCTTTCCTTTCTTTGGAACAACTTGACATTAGAGTTCTCTTCTGGGAGAACCATGCAGGGCTTTCTGGTAGTGTCTTGTATGGGGGGTGGATAGACAGGTGCAACTTGATCACAGGACCTGCTTTCGCTAAGTCAGGTACTGTGTTTAACTCTACCTTCCATATAGAAAGACAAAGTTCGAACACGTCTGTGATATCTTCAGAGCCGAATTTTGTGTGTATGTGTGATAGTAATCATCCAGCCTGTGGATACTGCTATGACTTTATTGGTAAATCAGTTTATCCTGGTCAGAAATTTTCTCTTCCAGTAGTTGCTGTTGGGCAGAGGCAAGGAATTTCTGTACCAGCAGATGTTGTCTTATTATTTGACACAGATGCGCCGGTACCCACCAGGTTTGGTAACTTGGAGAATCCCCAGACTACTGACATCACTTGCAAAAACTTGTCGTATTCGATTTCGTCACCCAATAAATTTGAAACTGCTCACTTTAAAGTTCAAAATGCTGTCTTGCTGGAATGGCCATGCCGGTTTAATATCACGCTTAAAGAATGCCCCCCGGGCTTTCAATTGTCTAATGAATCATTTCAATGTGACTGTACTCCATTGTTGAATGTCTCATGCAATATCACCGATCAGACTTTAGAACGTGCAAGTAATGTGTGGATTGCGGCTTTGAACGGCAAATTTGTCATTTCTGATCCCTGTCCATTTGACTACTGTACACCATTTCACAAATCATCACCTATTAACCCACGTTTTCCAAACAGCCAATGTGCCTTTCATCGCTCGGGTATCCTATGTGGAAACTGTAGTAGCAATAACAGCTTAGTCCTCGGCAGTTCTCAGTGTCGGAAATGTAGCAACAGCTTCATCGCTCTTTTGACCGCGTTTGCTCTAGCTGGCCTGGCCCTTGTGTTTTTCTTAATGTTCTTTAATCTTACAGTGTCAGTGGGCACCATCAACGGTCTCATCTTCTATGCAAATATAGTTGGGGTGAATTACGCCACTTTTTTCCCGGAAGGCAAAATTAACCTCCTAACAGTTTTTGTGTCATGGCTGAACCTTGATCTCGGAATTGAGACCTGCTTCTATGTGGGAATGGATTCATACGCCAAGGCCTGGCTTCAGTTTGCATTTCCAATCTACATTTGGTTGATAATAGGATGCATCATTATCCTAAGCAGATACTCCGTAGTCGTTTCGAGGCTGTGTGGCTCCAACTCTGTGCCTGTGCTCGCAACGCTCATGCTTCTTTCCTTCACGAAAATCATGTCGGCCGTCATAACTGCTCTCCAGTTTGGAATTCTAGTTTATGAAGATGGCCACAGAGAGACTGTGTGGCGTTATGACGGCAACATCCGCTATTTCAGTGCCCGCCACTCTGTCTTGTTTGTTTGTGCTCTCGCTTTCCTCATTCCCTCAATCCTGTACATCTTATTTCTGTTGTTCTCGCAATGGCTTCTCGCCAAGGCAACTCCAAGGAATGCTCTGAGATATATTGCCAAGCTGAAACCTATAGTTGATGCTTACCATGGACCTTACAAAGATAAATATCGCTACTGGACTGGATTTATGCTTTTGGTTCGAGGAATTCTTTTTCTGATCTTTTCTACAACGTTCGAGATCAAAGGTGTCAACCAACTAGTAATTGCTGTATCAGTGTACGTACTGATTGCACTCCACTGGGGTGGCAGGGGAGTGTATAAAAAGAACTGGATGAACGTTCTCGAGTTTTCGTTTATTCTAAATCTCGGAATCCTCACAACAGCTACTTTGTTCAATGGTTTAGAAAGTGGAAAGCAGGCAGCAACAGCGTATACATCCGTTGGAATCGCTCTACTCACAGCTGTTGGGATACTGGCTTACCATGCCCACGCTCAAGTTCGACGTAAGTTCAAATGTGCACAAAATGTCGACATCCGTGCAAGCAGTTGTTGTCGTGAAGCAGAGCCTCTGTTAGAAAACAGTGATGAAACCGACCCGCTTTTGCATCGTGATCTAATCTTTCCGCCAGCCCCACACCGTTCCTCTGTACGCCCACACCCGATAAGCACTGCAGTGATTAACTCTGCACCGTAATAATAGTTGTACTGTTTTATTAATTAGCTGTGGTATCACACATGCATTGTATTATTGTATTGCACCAGTGTGTTTAATGATTGGTATACGATTCACAAGTATTGGTATATTGATTCTTGAAATAAAAATATTTCCACTCAATTGATTTATCATGTCACCGCTTCACAAAAACATCCTTCTCCTCTCCATTCTCTACTCTCGATAGTTCCAGGGCCCTTTTGCTTGCTGCATGTACAGCATCCATCATAATTCCTCTAAATCCAGCTTTTTCCATTGTGCGAATGGCCTGGATTGAAGTACCAGCGGGAGAGCACACTTCGTCCTTTAGCTACAGTATGTTTGTATGCATATGTGTGAATAATATGCATTGTGCACACATGCGCTATATATAAGTATGGAGACTGTATATTGCCATCATAGCAAAAATAGGTATTTTTCCTGAAATGTATTACAAAGAAATTTGTAAGGAAATCTAGTATTTCAGGTACAGGATATTATAGGATAGGGCAGCATTTCCTTTAAAAACATGAAATTCTGCCCTATCCTATACTTCCCTGTTCCTGAAAAGCAAGATTTCCAGTCAAAATTCCTTGTATTGTATTTCAGGAGATTCCACTTTTTTCTTGCTGTGCATAGCCTTACCTGCTGAGGGTGAATTCCATTGTCGAGCACCATTTTCGCAGCACCCTGAGTGGAGATTGTACAATAATATTATTAGCACGTATACCTTTACCCCTCGCAGAGCAGTAACCTGGAGGTCTTTTTCAACTCACCATCATTGTGTATGCGGTTAGTTTCAGTGCTATGTCCTTAGGAACACCTGCAAAAACCCCGCCATCCGCCAATGCATCCAGCATCATGTACATCTGTAGTATAGGGAAGGAAGTTTTCAGATCTGAGATTTTGAGGATTTTGGACTTGCTATAAATTTCGTTTGCATGATGCTAATTCCACTGCTTGTTTTCTAAATTAGTGTTGTTTTAGTATGGCTTCGACTTAGTCTTAGTAATAAAGAACGAGAGCTTAAGTTTAGTTTTAGTTAGACAACTGAAATGAAAACAGGGTTACTAAAACACTTTTAGTATTAGAATGCTCCGGAGTCCTTATTCACTAGATTGTCATTCACTGCACACACAGTGCCATTGTGAGATGCTAATGTAGCTCCACCTTTAATTGAGTGAGTTGCAGTGTACAAGATAGAGCAATGTAACTTGAGCCATCTAGCGAAATGCTAAATGCTGCAAACTTTCAGATATGATGATTTCGAGCATAATTATATTAGTTGCTAACGTCCATCCATATTTTTCTGTTGTATGCTTAGACTATACATTATAGACCATCTAATACATTTTCTCATTGTTTTTGGTGGATTGACTGAATAAAAAAAACAGAGGACACATTAGCGGAGCTGGTCGGAAGCTTATGAGCTGCTGGAAGTTTATGAGCTCATAAGCTCCTATTCACAGACTCACACACACACACACACACACACACACACACACACACACACACACACACACACACACACACACACACACACACACACACACACACACACACCGTACTAGCTCACATAAGAAGGCCCACATCCTGTTACTGCAGTCATGATATCCATGTAGTGTTCCTGCATTTCAATTCCCTCTCCAACAGAGGCAAACATTTCATCCAGTTTCTCTTTGTCTGCCTCAGTAATGGTTTTACCTCTGGCATATACGGACACTCCATTCCTAACTATTACAGGAGTGTTAGGCATACAACGAATCACTTTGGTATTTTCAGGCAGGTTCTGCAGTGAAAAAATTAACATAGGATGACATCATTAGACACTACATCATCTATTCATTGAATTTTCAGCATGCACTACTCAAAAGATATGCACCAGTGTTTCATCATCAAAAACTCATACGTACTGCAGACATTGATACTGTATTATGGAATGAGACAGTCATTTAATGTACATTACCATGGCAACCACTTTCTCAGCTTATAGCATTCAAACATACAGGTATCATTGCTATACCAATGTACATCAAATCAGTTGAAGGTCAGTTTGGGTGAGGGGAGTTTAAAGTCCAAGGCGAAGCTGAGGATTTTAACTAATACAAAAATTGTGATATGGCTTGCAACCCACATCATATTGTCTAAAGCAGTAGTCCAAATATCATCACCATTAATTATCACTTCCATGCAGGATCAATATTATTATACCTTCTCTATTGTCCTTATGGTCACTCCAGCTGCTACTGATGCAATGAGGTGCTCCTTAGTAACCAATGGAGCGACCTCTCTTAGCACACTCGGTACCACGTGAGGCTTCACTGCCACCCAGACGACCCGACTCCTCCTTACAACCTCACTGTTGTTCAGGGTCCCAATAACACCATACTTCTGCAATAAAAACAAACTGTCAAATAATCAGACTATATGATCACACATAGGAAGCTAAAGTATAAGCAAGCACTTTACAGGTCTCCAGGCATTTGTGTAGTATACACCTATTAACCTCTAGTCAATGAAATAGTTATGTAACCAACGAATTGAGAAGAGTGTTTAGAAGCCTAACATAACAGTTACTGCCTGTATGTTTATCATTGTATAATTACCTGTTACTATTATAAGCCCTTAGCCAAGCCTAAAGGTCCCTCTGGCATCAATAGAAATATGAGAGGTTACCTTTATGGCCTCCACTGACTTTTCACTGGTGGCTGATGCAATAATACCGTTCGCTCTGACGTAGCCTGCAGGTGAAAGTATAGAATTACAGATCTAATTACGGTAATAATTTGCTGCAACGCTCAGAGGCTACAACACATACCGGCCGAAATAAAACCTCGCACGAGAGCTGTTGCGATATGTCCAGCTCCCAGGAATCCTAGCGCACACGAACTGGACGCCATTCTTGCTATAGCTAGACTACATGTGCGCTGCGTGAGATATCAGCAACACAAAGCCTATTGTGAACGTAATATTAGCATACCGTGTACCGCGCATCACCACGTGGAGCACGATATTTTACCGGAAATGCTCATGTGCTGGGCGCGAGTAATTATATTAAAGGGTTTCTGAACCAGACGAGGGCACTTGCATATTATACATACACTAGCAGCTAACTTACCGGGTAATAATAGAGCAGGAGGATATGCGTCCATCCTCTGCGGATGTGGCTTTAACCACATCCCAGGAGGTCGAAATTGACGACTCCACGTGGCTCAAAATCTTCCCCTAAAGATTATGATAGCGTATACATGTACAGGTCGGTCACATTCACATAACGAGGCTACTAAAGAAAGCCTTTTACTCCCGTGCATCACTTTTGTAAGAGTAGAATCTGATTGGAATATTCTTTTGGTTATAAGACGGTTTGGACAAGTTTGTCACAAAAACGTATCTTCGTGGATTGGATTAGGGGATTCGGCTCTTTCTAAGGTTCGAGTCTCGGAGAATACCCCGGTATAAGTCTCGGGTTGGCTCGCGAGACTAAAACGCTTCCCTAGGCCATGGGCCTGGCACAATTGGCGGTCACTTTTCCCGGGAAACTTTTTCATTGGTTGCGTTTGTGCGCATGCGTAGTAGAATTGCCCGAAATTTTGAATATGGCGGATTGCTAGAAGGATTCTTGAGTGAAAAATCAGCTTGTTCGCCCAGAGAGAAGTGGTTCGTCTTGGTTGACGTGCTGGTTAGCAAAAATATACTTGGGAAGGGTAAAGGACGTATTTAAAGGCTTTTTTAGCTTACAAAGCCTTTGTCTCAAAATGACGTCTTTGGTGTGAAAGCGCGAAGTGTCTAGCTAGCTACCTTGAGGGACAGTTAGCAGTTTAGCCTCAAGCCTACTTTAGAGGAGACTCCCGAGTAGTTTAAAAATCACCTCCACTTTTGCAGGAGATGCAACGCTACCATTTCTACCTACAGATATCAACAGCTACAGAGGAAGTAAACAGGCACGCCCTTGAGGCAAGATGTTTTACGGAGCATTCGTCCTCGCCAAGAAGGGCCCTCTGGCCAAGGTGTGGCTGGCTGCCCACTGGGACAAGAAACTCACCAAGGCACACATCTTTGAAACGGATGTAGAGTCTACCGTTGACAACATCATATCACCAAAGGTTTGTTGCTCCCATGGCCACTCAGCTGCTGTGCTGTATGGATATCCAGCTGTTAGCATTTCAGGATCAATGCCTGTATTGCAGGAGATAAACATTTACTGAAGTTTGCGCCATAGAATTCCTGGTAAAGGGCTGTTACCAAATTATGCCTACCTGTTCTCCCTCAAATAATGGTGTTATGGGTGGGGTTACAGGACCTGAGCTGCAGAGGTCTAGTAAACTTTGTGGTAGGCTTTCATTGGAAAGGACATATCACATGCGAGTCCAGATTTCTTACAAGCACTACAGCATTGTTCCTTCAATGGCAGTGTGCTTGCGTTTCAGGTGAAGATGGCACTGCGTACATCTGGCCACCTGCTATTGGGAGTGGTGAGGATCTATTCTCGCAAGCAGAAGTATCTCATTCACGATCTCGGAGAGGCCTGTGCCAAGATCCGCATGGCTTTCAGGTGGGTAAGACCTAGCCTTGACCCCTGTACTTCAACTTGTTGCTTACAGATGGTAAATGCCTGGTAAACTCATCACATACTACTACACTTTGAAATAAAGGTGGACATATAGTGGGCAGTGTCCGATAATAAGGTACTGGAGATAGAATTGGGAGAGAGAGAAGAGATCTGTGAGCAAACTGTATTATCACAGAGGTAGTTTTCCCACAAGCTTCTGCAGGAGGCACATTCAACCCTCACCCCTTTGCCTCTAACTGAACCCCATTATACAGCATGAACCACTACTGCGGTACTCATAAGCTCCTGTACAAAGTTATGTGAGATTCCCATCATAGTACATGTACAGGTGCTTAAGGTGTTAGAGTAAGTGGGCAAATTTGCCTTGTTTTAATTCCCCTCTTAGGCCGGGAATTGTGGACCTGCCGGCCGAGGGGGGCGTGGCAAACCCTGATGCCATCACTCTGCCCGAGATATTTCATGATTTTGAGACGGCTGTTGCTGACTTAGGGTGAGTTTGGAATTTCTCAGACTATATTATTCTCCGTCTCTTTGGCAAGTGCCAATGTGCTCTTATTTGAGACGGCTGTATGCCTTATATGGTAGTTCCTGTTCTGGGGGAAGACCCTATTTTTATGGATACCCTATGGATAATGTACTTGTCAGCCTAGCTCTACAGCACTTTCATTGCACTTGTATGCGTACACACTGTACTATCAACACAGGTCTTTGCAAATGGAGGACCAGTTTACGATCAACCCTAGCCGTGCCTCAGAGATCACAATGGCCGAGGACCTCACCACCACTGGTGGAGACATGTTTGGAGAATTAGAGGAGTTTGACCTCACTGGCGGAGGGTTTGGAGGTGAGGATTGCTGTTATTGTCTAATGCTTTGTTAGGTCTGGCAGATTGATCAGGGTTTCATTTAGCAAATTGTCCGGGAAGGGGGGGGGGGGGGGAGGGGCTAAGGGTAGAAGCCGGCTTGCATGACTTAAAAGCTATGCTGTATACTGGATTTTGTGAACACTTTTCTGAACTGTTGTTGGTAGGCCCTTTGTTGTATAGAAAACAAAAGTTCCTACAAATTAATCTCTGATTGTCAACAAAATGTCCTAGCAATGTCTAATAGGCAGCATTCTGTAGGACGTGTTTCCTACCCATTTGTAGGAAATATCTTTCCTACACATACAGAGTCAGAAAAAGGTCCACCTTTATGAATTAAACACTGTTATTCCTAAATCCTTTCATACTGCTTCAGCAATGAGAAAACTCGGAGTGTGAATGGAAACAAGGCTATGAAGCCTTTTTTCTTAAATTCATGACTTAAGAGTGGCTAGAACTCTATAACAATTGTGAGAAAATTCTTTCTTCTACTGATACTTTATAGGTGGAATGGAAGACATCGAGGTTGCAAGAAAAGATGCCACTCTGCTTGACGAGAAAGATCAGACAAATGGGGAGCTGACGAAAATCGGTGACAACACAACCATGCGCAGTGAAAAAGACAAGGCTAACTTCACCATGGAGGACCAGCTACCCGACAGGGGGGACTTCGGTGGGGAAGACTTTCTCCAAGACGGGTTTGGTGGGGGCATGATGGACCTGGATAATCTCGGTGGACCAGGAGAGGTGCCTAACATCTCCGATATCACACTGGAGAGAGACCAGCAAGGTGACAAAGAAGGTGCGTTTGCTTTTGTGCATTGTATGTGGAGTAATCAGTGATCTTTTAATGTCATTTGTGTGTACATGTAGCTTCAATAGCTGGTCTACTTTCAGTCATTTGCTTTCCAAAACTCCATTTATGTACCTGTATATCTCTCTCTCCTGTCATTTGCTATCAGGAGAGCAAGGTGAAAGAGATAAGGAGACACCGATGGAAGTTGACCAGGCCCCTACTGACCAGCCAACAGTAGATGCAGGTAACTGTATTATCAAGCAAATCTTGCTAACTTATACTGTTAACTAATTAACCTTCTGCCTTCTCTATATTAGGCGACCCTGATCAGACTGTCAGAGGACCAGACATGACTGTGATACCGTTGGAAGGGGAGGGCTTCATCCTGGAACCAGTTGACGTGTCCACGGTAACCAAGGAGCGTCGAGGGAAACGAAAGCGAAAGCTGGTTGTCGATAATTCCAAGGAACTGACTGCAGACGATATCAGAGCTCAGTTGAACGACTGCTCCGATATAGTTCAACAGAAGTGCTTCCCTCCCCCTACCAAGAAGGCCCTCGCTTGGAAGACCATGGCAAGCAGCGAGCAACTCTTTCAGAAGCCCGGGCTTCCTCTGGCCCCGGAACTCATCAAGGTAATCACAAGGAATTACTCTACCAACATTCCCGGGCTACCCGTAGACGAGGACCTGGATTTGAATTTGGATCAAGAAGAGCCCCGAAATGCCGACGTGTCTGGAATGCCGGTAGACACTACTGCTAACCTGGAGGCTGGAGACGAGATCTCAGCGGTGGCACCGCCCACTACAGAACAGCCGAGCCTCGTTGATGATACACGGCTTCTAGATCTGGAGATGGGCGGGAACGACGACCTTCTTGATCTCCCCGAGGATGCTGCCTCTCGAGTAATTCCAGAAATGCCAGATTTAGAAGCAGAAGAGGAGCCCACAGCCACCCAGTCTACCGAAGAGCGTCACAGCAACGAGCTGACGGAAGAGTTTGAGCAGCGCCGGTGGACAAAGAGAACACAGCAGGTGTTTCGCATCCTAAACCGTAACCTTTCCAACAAGAAGGACGTTCCTTTCTCGTCTCTGACCCAACGGTGCAGTCGTAAGCAAGCGGCATCTAGATTCTACACGTGCCTGCTGCTAACCAAGGATGGTACCATTGATGTTGAGCAGTCAGAAGCGTACGGACCTATTCAGATAAGCAAAGGCCCTAGATTTGCTGAAGCAGTTTAATTGTACTCACAAACATCCACTATCATGACATCTCTTATCTTTGCCGTCTCTACTGCACCTTTTATTAATTTCATGCTGTACATATAGTGCCTGTTGTAGTGCCTGCATTTGATTCGTATTACACTTTATTCCTCATTTTTATAGTCCCTGGGTTTTTTTTTTCAACTCGCTTTTTTTGCGTCATTATGCGCATCTGCGTCTGCCGGAAGCACTTTACTCCGTATACCACTTCCGGTAGCCACACCCACACTGCGTTCCGTTTCCAGGCAATGCTAGCTCGTTTGTTCGGACTGAGTGCAGTGCTGTCTGTAGCTAGTTGCTCAGTGTTGAGAAACGCCACTGAACACGTGCCATTTTCTGTATTCCCGGAGTTTTCCTCGAACATATCATCACCGACGATGGCGGACTCGCTGCAAGACAAGGTGGTACGAATTCTGGAGCTGAAGCCTGGCTTCCCAGAGAACATTGCGGTACAGGTATTCGACGAGAAATACTACGATCAACTCTCGCTGGAGAAGAAGAAGAGGTTTCTCAAATGCCTCAACTCTGGCATCGTAAACGAGAACTCGATCATGGGCTGCTACGCGAATTATCCGGACGACTACGAGGTCTTCAAGCCCTTCTTCAGTCGCGTCCTGGAGATCTACCACAAAGTCGACCTCTCCAAGACTAAACACGTCAACAGCTGGTCACTCAAAGGCATCCCCGGCCTGCCCGATGACGGTGTTCTTGACCTCACCAGGCTCGGCCTTCCGCCGCTCTCCATTCGCGTACGAACGGGCAGGAACCTCAAGAAGTTCCCCCTGCCAGGCTCCATGACCAAGGAAGACCGCGTTGCCATGGAAGTTGCCATGGGAAAGGTCTTTGATAAGCTCATCGCCATGCCCGACTTCGGAGGCCGCTACGTGTCCATCACCCCCGGACACCCCAACGAAATCACCCCGGCCGAATACGACGAACTCGTCAAGGCTCACATCATGTTTAAGGACATGTCTGTGGACAAGTACCTCCTCGCCGCTGGCATCGCCGAACACTGGCCTTACGGTCGAGGCTGCTACATCAGCAAGGACAAGGGGTTCATCATCTGGGTCGGAGAAGAGGACCACCTCCGCATCATGTGCATGAAGAAGGGCAGCATTCTCAACGAGGTCTTTGACCGCCTCAAGGCAGCCATCGACGTTGTCGAAGCCCTCATCGACGGAGGCTGTGCCTACGATGATAAATTTGGTGTTGTCACCTCGTGCCCCACGAACATTGGCACAGGCATGCGTGCGTCTGTCCTCATCCAACTCCCCAATCTCACGGCTGACGGCACCGACAAGAAGGTCAAAGCTATCGCCAAGCCGCTTGGTCTCTCTGTCCGTGGCCTAGGAGGCGAGCACACCCCTATCGGTGAGGACGGCACTGTCGATATCTCTCCCTCTGCTAGGTTCTGCATCTCTGAAGCTGAGATTCTCACTGCTCTCTACAAGGGAATCGAACTGCTGAAGAAAGAAGAGGAGGCCGTTGCACCCAAGAAATGAATTATGAGCCGACTATGATCACGTGTGGACATTCCTGTAGAAGAGATATGTTAGCCATAGGCAAAAGATGTTGTATTATTTTCAAAATGAATCAATCACATTCATCTAGCTATAATACAGGCAACTGCATGGGTACAGTAGGTCATACGAGATTCTCGCTGTGCGCCAATAGTAGAAAACAGCCAGCATTAAATGCTGCTATCTTGGTATAATTATCAGGTTAACCTGTTTTTGTCTACATGCACGTACTTGCATGTTTTGTTACCTCAACCAATGGACCATCAACAGTGTTTAGAGACTCGAGTTAAGGTACAGTACTCCTATAGCCTGAGTGAGGGTACTATCAAAGGGAGCTCTTGGCCTCGATATCAGTGCGTGTCGCTGGAGGTTGAGGGAGCTCGTAATTGTTGAGCTCATTGGTGACTGAAGACTCGGAGATTCCAAAACCGAGGGCCAGGCCAAGGGATGACAAGGTCTTATAGCTGAATTTGTGGGGGTGCTAGGAATGTTAACTGCAGTGGGAGGGAGGATGATTGTCTTGTTTCAGTTGGAATAAAAACAGCACCGAAGTAAACAACTGCTGCTGTGTGTGGGATTGGAACCACGTACATACAACCCCAGATCTATCTATGGTACACCCATTTCTGTGAGTGGGGAAAACATACATGCACTCAGATTCACAACCTGAATCTGTAGAGTGCAAGCCAAAACCTTTAGATCAGTTACGCCACTGCAACATGGAGTCATGAATCAAACATGCAGGATTTCAGGTGGACTGGCTCTCCAAAAATGCATGACAACCCACAAAAATAATTTGAAAAGCACAGTAACAGATGCACTATACAAAACACAGTACACAGACACATACAAAACAACATACAAAAAGTGGATACACAGTATCCAATAGCCTTGATGACCAAGATAAATAGATGGAAAATGAGAAGCTAGTGGTATAACATTGCAAAATGGTAATATAATAATATATTACAATTCAGTTGACACCATTTTTTTGAGGTTGAATTGAAATTCAAATTATTACAGAATTCTGATAAAATCTGTAGAATAATAATCACTTGTGTCAAAAAACCCGAAAAGCTGTAGATACAGAATCGAATTATTTTTACCGACAAACTTTGTCCAGAAATAGCTACTCAAATCCATTTGAACTGCCTACAGTGACTGAGCTGCTTGAGGTGGAAGACGACTGATGATTCAAGCCGGAGATGTCGTCCAAATTGGCGCTAAGATTTAGGGGTGACGGGGAGCTTTGGATGGGGTCGATACTCGGTCGCCGGGAGAGACCGATGGTGTCGAGGATCACGTCCTCCTGGCTCGTCAGTTCGTGCTCGCTGACGTCGACGCAAACACCAGAATCGCCGGCCTCAGAAGGTGGCGGCTTGGAGACGGACTTACTCTCATAGAAAGCCTGAATTAAAGGGGGGGAAGGGAGGAGTCTTCAATGGTAGCACAAGAAATTACAAGCAAACAGGCATGTTGCTTTGTTTCCATACAAGAAAACGCCACCAAAGCACACGTTCTCTTGTATCATCTCTAATGGGATCCATTCAGCAGTACACTATCACAATCATAATGTGAAATGCAGGGCAGTGCCCCACCACAGCTTCACTCAACAGAAAGCTACTCGGTGATCCTAAACTACAAAGACCACCGCCCAAGCAAGTGGTAAACATTCCACAATGGCTCTTTCGCAGCTTTAACTTCTTTCTACATGGTACAAGATCGTCTTGACAACCTACGTACATCACTCTGCATACACATTGTACACCCACATTATGATACATGCACTCTTAAAATGCTTACCAGGGTATCCTGGAGCTGCATTACAGCTGACTCAATCTCAGGTTGGGTGGTCGGGGGGTTGATACCAAGGAAGCTAAACTGCTTGAAGATAGTAGCATTGTAGTTGAGACGCTTGGGAGCCTAAAAGGGGGGGATAAAAACACAAGCAATGCAACACCTCTTGTTGTTCAGTAAGATCCTTCCTCAGCTAGACACACATACTACACACATGTAGACATGCACACACACACACACACATGCACACACACACACACACACACACCTTGGTGGCAGGAGCATTTCTCTTCCGTTCTCTTCGGCTCCTCCTTCGACCAGAGGGCGGGAACAGCATGCCTTCCTGCTCTCCAGTCTTGCGGGGGAGAAACTCCCCTGGTAAGTCTGGCACGGTGCTGTGAGCACTGCTTCGAGCTGCGATAGTGTGTGTGTGTGTGTGTGTGTGTGTGTGTGTGTGTGTGTGTGTGTGTGAGAGTGTGTGTGTGTGTGTGTGTGTGAATAGATATATTCATTAAACAGCTACACCAACATGATATACAGGCATACCACTATGATCTTTTACATGTACATGTACATGGACCTAGAGTACGTTAGGAACAATGTAACACGTGCTTCATTTAGAACTATTACAGGTGTCTTCTACTTAGGAGGTTTCAAGTGGAAATGTGCTCCCTTTGAAATTATTGCAGGTGCCATTTGCCTTTTACTTTAAGTTGTACATGTTGATGGCTAGATGACAGGGCTCTGGGTCTTAGAAGGTTGAAGCTACCAGACTGCAGCCAGACTGCAGTGAAGGTACGTATACAGAGTGCTACCACTTTAACTGTATGCTTATGATCAGATAGGAGTAGTAGATACATGCACATGTAGGTCATAGGGGCACAAGTTGGATGGGGAGGGTTAGTATGTCACAAAAGATTCTGTTACCATCATCCCTGGCTCTCAAGGCCAGCCACTATTCACTGTTCAACTGTTCTTTCATTTTCAAGACTACTTTTTACTTGTAGGGTATCTCTGCTTGCTAACGTCTGCCATTGTGTTTGTTTACTTTTTACTTCTCGTTAATTAAATGCTCCATACCCATTAAACGGTCCATACCTTGTTCTGAGTATGGTCAATACTAAATTATTGCTTAGAATTTGGAATTAGGATGCCCTTTCAGTTTTCACCTCACTAAGAAATAGCAGACAACTACAGTAAATGAAACCGGGACTCACTGGTAGGACTGGGGGGAGACTCGGCTTCTAGCTGGTCGAATGAGGTGGAGGAAGGTCCCTGGGCGAGGGAGAGAGACTGGAGGTGGGCTATGAGGGTCCGGCAGACTGTCTTCTCCTCGTCGTACTGAAACTCTCGCTGCATCTCCATCTCTATAGCCCTGCATAGGATAATATTTACCACTGGTACTAAATTCCAATTAAAGTGCACCATTCTAATTAATACTCACTATTCTAATTAATGCTCCTCAACCAAAAATTGTTATAAAGCCGTGTAGCCTTGTTCCCAGGCTCTACTGCTCTACGCACGTGCGATAAAAAGCTGGGCAATAGAGCATGGGAACGAGGCTAAAAGCCATGTCCAAGTAACCACTCACTGTTTCCTTCTCCTGGCCTCCCTGACGAGTCTTCGCTCGTCCTCTCTCTTGCGAGCCTCCTCTTCTCTAATGGCCCTCTCCGCCTTCCTCTCTTCCTTCGTAGCCTCCAGGTAGGCTGTCTGCTGCTGGCGAAAGTTCTCCCGCAGCTGGGTACGCTGCTTGTACAGCTCATCTATTTCTGCGGTGGGGAAACGATCACAATGATGAAGGGAGAAACTCTTAAATGGGTGAAAGGAAAGCAGTGGTAACATTTACCTTTAGGACACCAGCATGCATCCCTCGAAAACTATATGTGTTAGGTCCCTGGTTGTCTAGTGTACAATGTAACTAAGCAATTAAATTGAAACAGCTGTCTGTAGAGTGCAACCTCTCTAATGTGGACACCTTGGGGACCTGGTGAAATGTCCTGTATAGAGAGGTGTCCTCATTTCAGGGGCAAATGGACATAGGAAAGTGTCCTTAATACAGAGTCTTCTTATTTCAGAGGTGTCCTTTAAGATGATGGTTCTGTAATTGCATTAGTAGGCTCTCCATTTTGTTCAAATTTCTCCCACACTGGCCATGTGAGAAGTTCCCGCTGCGTGGATTACCTTTGGAGAGGAGCTCCTTCTGTGCCTTGAACTCTCTGTGCTTCTCCCTCTTCTCTTCCAGCCCCTTCTTCAGCTCCACCTGCCGGTCCTTCAGCTCGCTCTCGTGGTCTCTCAGGTCGCGGGTACTGCGGTAGAACGACTGCCATGCGTGCACGAGGGGAGAGTGGTGGAAAATGATGATACGTATACGCACTTCACCGGATTTGAAAACAGAACTAAGCGATAGTCCCAGGGAGAAAACTAACATTATTCAGGCGTGTTTTCGATTGTATTACCGCGTTTGGAACGTGATAGCTCTGAATTTCCATTAAGGGTGGGGCTCAAATAAGTAGCATAAGAACTTCGTACCGTGTATGAGCCCCGCCCTAAACAGAAGATCAGCGATATCACATCTTCAAACACTGCGACCCGATCAAAATATACGGCAAAATAATGCTCATTTTTTAACTGTGACTGTGCTAAAAATTATACGTACATACATAAATTACAGAAAAGCATGCTGGTAGAATTAGTGGCTCACGTCTCTTCTCTTCCTGAGCTGATCCTGCTCGTTCCTCATTGTCTCAACTTTTTCCTTAGTCTCTTGGTACTCTCTATGGAGGTTTAGGGAGAAAATGTTCCAATTAAAGCACATGCTAATGTTCCAATTAAAGCACACTCTAGTACTAGATAGCAGTAATTCAAAATCACTGTTCCAATAAAAGAACACTTTAGCTGTAGACAGTAGTTATTCAGGGCTCAGTAAAATCATACAACTTCCTGTAACTATATATCAGACAGGAAGCATTTCTTACATTTTCTACTACCAAACATGGATACCGTAGTTACTAGACCAAGTGTGTAGGAGGTAGACGTTGTCGATTTCAAGGTTTGTTTGAAATCACGCACACAAATAAACAAAAGAGCCTGAGGTCTTACTTCAACCTCTCCTTCGACTTCTTCAGCGCGTCAATCTCCAGCTGTAGCGTCCTCTCTTCCGTTGCAGGGAACTGCTTTGTCTGCAGCTGCTGCTCCAGCTTGCTGTGGGACACACAGAGAGAGTAGGAGAACCCCTGTGAGTACAGCTAGTGGAGCCCCCTTATGTACAGTACAGTGGAGCCCCTCTTATGTACAGTACAGTGGAGCCCCTCTTATGTACAGTACAGTGGAGCCCCTCTTATGTACAGTACAGTGGAGCCCCTCTTATGTACAGTACAGTGGAGCCCCTCTTATGTACAGTACAGTGGAGCCCCTCTTATGTACAGTACAGTGGAGCCCCTCTTATGTACAGTACAGTGGAGCCCCTCTTACAGGACACCCATGAAATAAAAACACCTCTGTATTAAGGACACTGCTGTGTCCCAAATATGCTTTCCTTATAGAACATTACCCCTGAAATGAGGACACCTCTCTATACAGGACACTTTACAAGGTCCCCAAGGTGTCCACAATACAGGGATTTCACTGCTAACCAACCAACCCTGCAACCTTCTTGATTTCCTTCACAACCCTCTACCTTGTCACGTGAATATTCTTTACAGCCATCTAGCCTTTAATTGTACTATAATAATTAATAGCTCTTCTGTATAGCGCATATTTTTTATATAGGCAAGTAAGCCAGACTTCTAGCAAGGGTTGATGTTAGTATGCAAAGAAACTGAAAGATAAAGTGTTGCAGGTGGAGACCTCCACTTGGTCAACTACTGATACTATGTAGTAGTTACATTCCTAATTATGTACTTGAGGCATTCCACTCTTGTATTGTGTTGTCTTTTCCATGTATCTATTATTACGCCTGGTTGTGTCCGTTCGTGTGTACGTGCGTCCGTCTGTCTGTGCGTACGTGTGAAAAACGGAAACGGAAGCCGCATGCGCGCGCTCCCGGATGAACTTTCACCTGTGACCAGAGAAGTTCACGGTCACAGGTCAAAGTACCACGTGTCTGTATTTAAGTGCGAGATGATGCTAGCTCTTTCCAGCGACTACAAGAGGTTGCCTCGCGATGTCAGGCACTTTAACACAAAGGTTAGTTGCAGTATAGTCCTGTAAGTGAAAGCCAAGCAAAAATATAACTGCTATGCTAGGCTAACCACGTAGATGTGCATTAAATGGAGTCGGTGCCGTCCGCCTGCATGTATCTAGCCTGTGGTATAGCTAGGCTAGTGCTAGCTTGCCTGTGTGATCTAGCAGCTGTTTGTAGTCCCTCCTCTCTGAGTCACTGCCTCTGGTTAGAATGTGGTGTGCACATTTACTGACACTGAACTATTTAGTAGTGACAATGATTTATGAACATGCAAGTAGTCATGCTGAAAATAGAATCAGTGCCATTCACTTACGTGATATGTATGCTAGGCTATGGCTGTGAAGAGCTAGGCTGTAGTCCTAGCATGCCTATACTGTTTTATAGTTGATTGTAGTCTTCTCTGTAGCACTGTCTCCACGTTAATACAGTCTGCCAGCAACACTGTTAGCTATTAAAATGTACTCTATGAACCAACAAATCACATGCAGATTACATCTTTATTCTCTATCCGTACAGAGCGAGCGAGTTCAAGTAGTTGTGTGAGCGAAGCGAGCACAACTACTTGTATTACTTGTGCTTATAACAACAAAACATGTGTAAGGGTGTAAATAGCTTGTACACTAACATGTGCTACCCCCACACACAGCATAGTACACCTGATGGGCAGGCAGGATGGGGCATGCACATGCCTATACAACCAAATTAAGAAGAAAAAAAATCCCCTTACTCCCACACAGGAAATAACATAGGATGTGTGTATATCCCTAAGGCTCTATTGCATGTGGTTAATACCTGACCAATCACCTTCCTACAACTCAGTCCTAAGGTGATGATAAATATTAAAACAGTTAGCACAATTTCATATACATTCCACAGCTTTTGTGAGGTAACGATAATATATGAATAACGTCTGTACCATACAGCTACTAGTAGAGTCATTGCAAATTGCTCTTCTGTTACAGTACAAGAATTCCAACCATATCCCTACCCCCATATAAACTAAAAGTCTCTAGCAGAGACATACCATGCGCTACAAATGGGACCCTTGAACTCTAGCCTGATGGAGCAGCTACAGAGCTGGCTCTGTAAAGCGTCGTATACCGCGTATTGTGGACACATTCAAGCTGTGGGCGTGATCGACTGCCGTACTAATGGCCTGATCTATACTGTATTATAAATCCCGTGTCAGGAGACCGCACACGCCCGGCCTCTGTCGTATTCGAGTCCGTGACTGTAGTAAAATGGCGGACCATATCGATGTTGAATAAGAAAGCGCTGGACATGCAGAGACTAGAAGTGCTTTGGTCACAGTAAGCTACACACACATGTCGATTTTTTGGGGGGATTTGAATCGTTACCTCCTGCTTTGAAGTTGTTATAGCCTCTAAATTGCGTATTATGGAGTTTTTTCAAAAAAAATTGATGACACACGTAAAAAAAATCTAGGGCTTGAAATTCACATGTGAAAGAGTTGGTCTTCTGTTCACTTAGCTACAAGCATACCAGAGGGCTTCTGTCTGACCTCAGCCTCAGTAGTGTAGGCATAGGAGCCCAATTAGCATTGTAGGCCACCATTATCTGACCACAAGCATATGGCCTCAGGTTGTGTGGATGCCTTTCAGTAGCCTAGTAGGCACATCAGATCTCAGCACTAGTCTTACAGTAAGGATGAGGCTAACAGGGTTCTGCCTAGGCTAAGCCTGGGAACGAGGCTAGGTTCTGCCTAGGAGACGTTGAGTGGTGGTCAAAAGAAATCTCCAAGACACTTCTATTTAATAGCTAAACAGACTTTCTCTCTCATATTAAAAATACTGTAAATAGAGTTAAACATTAGCTGACAACCAGTGTGGGCAGAACCCGGGGCTAACCTTTCAGTATAAGGGTTTACAATATTAGGGGTATATCAGAGGGGTTTATACCTCTACAGGGTATATACGCAGGGCTGTTTATCACTGCAGAGCAAACGTTTTAAGTGTGATCTAAAAGCAATGGTCAGGGAGCGTACAACTTGTTAGAGCCTTTGTCTTACCCGACCATGTCATCGATTCTTGCCTCAGACTTGTGTCTCAGCCCGGCCGATAGCTTACTGGCATCGTCACGCTACAGTAGTAGAGAGATATAGGTGCTAAATTATTGGTAACAAGCAGCAATTTGAATTAAAAAATAAGCCCTTGATTTTTTAGCAGTGGAACCCCTCTTAAAAGACACCCCTGAAATAAGGACACCTCCGTATTAAGGACACTTTGTATGTCCCATATATCTGAAATGTGGACACCTCTCCATAAAGGACACTTCACCAAGTCAGTCCCTAGGGTGTCCACGGCAGATGCTTTTCAATACCACAATAAAACAGGACACAACTTAGAACATAAATTCCGCTCTTAACAGTTTAAGGTCTTTAACTGATTAAGGAGAGTGGGAGTAACCAGTACTGACCATGCGAATGATCTCGGTGCCGAGTTTCTTGAGCTGGTCCTCGATCCTCCTGACCTCGGCGGTGTTACTGCCCTTCTTCTCCTCGATCCCCGCCAGCTCCCCCGTGATCTGGGTGAGCTGGGAGTTGATGTCCTGGCTGGGGGACCACGACACTGGTTTCTAGGGGACACGGTCGTCAAGGAAACTGGCACGTGATTGGCTAGGTATACGTTCATGTGTCGTGCTTGCTAGCACACAAAGGTAACTGTACATGTACCTAATGAAGTTTCCACCACTTGTATCTACCATGCCATTAGAAAGACAGCAAAGATAAGTACTTGTAGTGTGGTGTACATGTTAGGCGCATTCTGCGAATCGGTACCTATTATAAACTGTCTCTTGTTCTCTTACAAGCTCCGCCTGCGTATGTGGGTGCATGGTCAATGGCGTAAGCGCTATGGCAGCGACACGAGTATAATTACTATAAATTGTGCTGTGCATTCTATAAATCTATAAACTGTGCAGCACTAACCCTATCCCTAATTCTAACCTTTTCCCCAACCCTAAATCGATAAAATGCGCAGCTCATTTTACAAACTGTGTAAATACGCTCAATCACCTCTATCATTGTGCGCTGACATAATGGAAGTGTTTGTACACGAAGCACAGTCCTGTCTAAAAGCACACTTTGCAGACACTTGAGCTAGCAATTGGTCATAACAAAGGCCCTTTGTGTGTCTGACGGGGCTAGCTACGTGGCAGCCTGCAAACCCCTAGTCTAAGAGGAGAATCACTACTTACAGCAAAGCCCTGCAACCATCTGGAGAATGCAACCAAGGGGTTTCTGTTGTGAATGCTTTCCAATCCTCCAATTACTCTCTCTGGCCAGTTACCAAGCTAGCCGTGTGCACAGCTGCACTAAAGAGCTTGGTACAGACTGGTACCACCAGCTACTGAATTAGCTAAAGCAATGCGGAAACCAAGTAAAACTAGTAATAGTCACCTGAGCGGCTATACTCTTTCAAAACAAGGAACAGCGCATACCTGTATCCATGACAACTATAAGGAAGCTAGAAACTGTGGCTAGTACTGGATCACTGTGTGAGAGGTGTCAATTGCATCAACTATAGGATGTAAAATTCTGCCAACCTCTTTCCTGGAACTGGTGGGGAATTATTCTTCCTAACACAGAAAAGGCTGTCATACCACAACAAACTTTACAAACTTTTAGAGTAAAGCCCACTGTAGGAATGGCTGCATGGGTGATTAATTAGGCTTTGAACTCCTCTTCTGAAAGAACGTGGGCATTTCTACATAGCTATGGACTATGATTTTGACGTTTCTGGTTAGCTAGCTGTTGCAAGGTTTATGAAAACTGTACTACCTACCATTTGAATGAGAGCAGTTAGTTTTCCCTTCATAGAAAGGGAAAGAGTGGAAATCATCCCTCACCCCTTCTGTAACTTGCTGACTACAGAGGTTTGCAAGTTGGTTGTCCACAGGAGAAGGCAAATAGGCAGTGGCTCTCAAGTACTTAATTAGGTTAGGCCATAGAAACAAAGGCTAACAGTTTACAGTTTCTGCTACTAGTATATAACTTCCATTTGCCTATTGCACTGGACAACCAACCTGCAAACCTCTGTAAAACTGTAACCAGTCACACCCCACGATGTCATGCATAGGAACTGAAGCTGTTTGAGAGAGGATACCAGTTTGGCCTCCTTCTCCTTGATCTCATGAGTGATGACACCGACCTCCCGCTCAAACCTCTTCCTGTCAGGAGGCTGCATCTTACCGCCGCCTCCTGGGGAGGGGGGGGGGGAGGGGGGAGGGAGGGGAGGGGAGAGGGAGGAGGAGAGGGGGGAGGGGGAGAGGCAAGGAGTGATTCAGCAAACTCATCATCGGTTACACATTTATCACTGTAGCAAGTAACATTGTTGGGTGTGGTCTAGCTATCACATGATCAATAGTTACCAAACTTTAATTTAAGATTATTACTGACAGTCTGAAGGACTTGGCTTTATGAACAGCTAGGGCAGGACCAACTACTAAACCTATGGCTTCTCTACATGCACCATTTGGGCTACTAAATCTTTGGGAATGGTTGTGGTCAAAAACTGCCTAACTTAGACTCCTAATTGGAACTCAGAACTGACACTGAAGTACAAATTTATTGTCCACAACACATATTTTCAGGTGCAAGTAATCTATTTTTGGTTATGGACACAATTTCCTGGACTGGTGGTGGGCCTCAGGGCATGCCTAAGGCTTCCTATGTTTACCACTTGAGATAATAAATTCTAATTATAGACCCACTCACAAACCAAAACAGTCTCCAATAGGGATGAGGCTATTATGCTAAAATATCTGCCCATTATGCCATTCCATAATGCTCCAGAGGATGTCCGATTATGCTCTTGATGATCCCTATTATGCTTACAAAAATATCATGTAAAAATGTTTATAGAACATAATGCCAGAGGTTCAGTGCTTAAGGAAATGTAAATATTCGATGTTAGCTACAGCCGGGCTGCACTACCACTATCTGAGTCTAAGTCTGTCACTGTCAAATTGACTACCAGTACCAATACTGCTGCTGACAGTGCTCTACTCTCTTTTCTCCATACGTGAAAGGTCAATTATGCTCAAACTTCTACCGTTTATGCCCGCATTATGCTCGCTCTGTAGGACTACCTATTATGCCCGGAACTATGCCAGCATAATAGCCTCATCCCTAGTCTCCAACTGTCAATGCCATAGATCATCTCTCCTGGGCTCTAACTGATGGTCTAAGGTATTTTGGTAGACGTTAGAACTTTTCTACTAGGAATAAATTAGAGAAAGGACTTCCACATTAGCATACATCAACACACTTCAAAACTAAAGGAACTGATATTATAGTCAGAAGTAACAGCTGGCTTTGGAGTGGTTTAAAAACACTTCCCACTTTCATTTCCTAAAATCAGTTCCACTCAGAGAAAAATCCCGGGGAAGTAAACATAGCGTCTTGCAGTTCTAACAGTCTACCGTCCCAAGCTGCGACATTACATATGAACACAACAACCCTCCGACATCTGCAATTCATGATCAGACTGACAACTCACTTTCCTTGCAGCTAGATGAGTAGTCAGTAAGTTATTCATACAGTAAGTGCTGGCAACCACAGGCCATGAATCTCAGACAACTACATCCCAATGCTATTTCAACTCTGGCCATTATAGGTGGGCAGGGCGCTTCAATCTAGTCAACAAACAACACATAGAACAATGGATGGCATGTGTTCTGCTTAAGCACATGATGTAGGTGCTAGAACACACACATACACACACACTCACTCTAATTCCTGACCTTGCCCAAAGACATCAGCAAATGCAATTAGGGATACCACCCAAACAAAAAAAGTCTGTGAAAGGTTCTAGAGACAGAAGGTTCTAGAAGGTTCTGAACTCAGAGGGGATAACCCATCATCCATAAACCTCAAGACTGTCAGATAGGCTCCAGGCTTAGAGCCTCAAAGCAGAAAACCCCCAAAAATTATAGTGATGCATAAACAATAAGATGTCACCTACCTAGTAACTAATGCCATAGCAACACCCCTTTTTGCACATCCCGCCTTATGAACTGAATTTTTTGGTGGTTTTCTTTCAATCAGTTATTGCATCACCTCCAATTACTGCTGTTGTCATTACAGGTGCTGTTTACATTCACAGTACACACCCCCTCTTTACAGCTTTCCCACCTCAGTCAGAGAGAGTAATTGTGGTTGCTGCAAGGTATGTAACCATGACTACAGCTGCCCCATTCATCCAAGAACATGATTGGTATTTGTGGCTGCTCCAAGGCCCATGTAACCAAGCATAATACCATGACCACCACTTAGCAAATGCACCACCTCCCCTGCAACAAGACACCTTGTCCTTCTACAAGAGTCTCTCGTGTTGTAACAATGATCCGTCATTGTAGCAACACATGGAGCTTAATGACGGGAGCAGAAAAGCTAAAATCAAGAACAGGAAATCAGGCATGGTTTCTAAACATTTTTTATCAGGTCAGGTCTCACTTGAATGTGGTTCATAACATAAGTGACTCAGTGAAGGGCTATGATACCCATGAATACAAGTATCCCTCCCAACTAGAGCTTCACCTTATCAGTTTAACAAATATTCCACCACAAAAAAACAACATTTTGCCAAACAGCTCCACCTTAGAGCAGTAGCTGTACCACCTAAAACGACCGCCTGGGCCTATAAATGATCAGTTTTCCTACCGCAAGTCACCTGAAAAACAGATAATTGAGAGCTGTAGATAGCACTGAGGGGAGTAGGAGTAGTATAACCCTCCCTCTCAGACAACTAACTCAGGAGCACTTATCCAATTGCAAAGCAATTACTTTTGAAGGTTGGAAGCAATCACATACATGTATATACACTATAGTGAAATGCAATTAGCTATATACGCTGTCTTGATGATGTAATGAAAAAGTCTCGGACAAGGAGAAGCAATAGTAGCCGCTCCGCGAGTGATCTTGTGTAAGGTGAGCAGTTTTCAAAGTAGAATAGCTAGAGTCTGAGTGGAAAAAATTCTAACGTACCGTAGCTTTACAAAATACTTTGCAAGCTCACTGAGAATCCACTACCTTGAATCCCAATCTTCTGCAGCACAGTTTCATACTTACAAGCTAAGGTTTTTGAGAGGGTGTCCCCATCCATCTCCTCGAAGGTTGTAAAGCCACAAACAGTTCTTTAGGCCAGATACTGTATAACTCTGCATACTTTCATATTCTTCACAATGGAATATTACATGTATTAGCTACACGTGACATCATGTACATGTAGTATTGACGTACAAGCGAACGCTTCCAACCTCCTCTGGAGTCTGGGTAAGCAAGCACCTTCACTACTACAATTAGCCTCGTTCCCAGGCATTAATGTGGAGCGGCGAGCCTTCAGAGTATTACTGAATTCTAGCTACTCAGACGGTAGGCTTCTATTGTACACAGTGCTCCCACACTAGCACATGCACACACAAAAACACGGTGTCGTTTTATAAACAACTAGTTAGCTAGACAGACCGCCCTGCCCACCATATAACCATAGCTGCTCTCTTAGAAACAGAGGTTATTAATACAGTCACATAACCACACCTGTTTCTACTACGTAGGTGTGAGCACAATCTCCTTTACAAATACAAAGTGACAGCAGTTCTTACCTGTAAAAACACCTCCCTCCGCCTCCCCAAATAATGGGTATCAAATACAGTATAGTACTGTACTAAAGAGACAGACACCGCACTTTTTTTTACCACAAGCTGAGGAAAATGACCCACCCTTTTTTTGTCAAGGTGAAGTAACGTGTACACACACAGGCTAAGGCGTTTCGCCACCGTTACAACAGCCATACCACTTATTAGAGGCAGTTTCTAGTTGGACGGTAGCCACAAAACAGCTGATTGCACAAGTCAATCCTCCACAACCAAAAAAAAAAACTCCGAAGCAAGCAAATTATACACGCACAGCTCTCACTTTCTTCCCCACCCCTCTTTCTTACCTTTCCGCTTATCTTTCGGGCTATCTCTCGCACATTCTTGCATCTCGGTCCTCCGGTGAAACGGCCCGGTGAAACAAGGGCGTCAGTCTCACAGCCTGCCCGGAGTGAGAGAGCCACTAGCCAGGCGCGATCCAGCTAAGATCACTCACGAAACGCACTGTGTGTAGCCCAGCAGTCCGAAGTCTAACACGATTTTCGATTATATAGTCGATCGCAGACGGCCTCATCCACAAGGCAACAGCTTCACAACTTTACTAAAGACTGACTGTGAATAGTGTGGGAGGAGGAGGGGGTTCCCGTATATCGTACGGTATACCGGTATACGATGATTCTGGGTTATGTCACCGACACGTGACTTCCGCTCTGTTTCCGGAATTCCGCCGGCCGCAAATTGGCGTGCGCCGCGCGCAGTATAAAAGGTCACAAAACCCTGAGGTCGAGGCTGGCTCGCGAGGCTAGCTGGAATCTTGGTATGTTGCTACTTTTTAAAACAATTGAAACTATGTAGGAGTCTAATGATAATATACTTACCAGTGTGCTATGCAAACATGGCTTTATCTGCCTCTGCTGCAAACGCACCCTGTTTTTATTAGCCCCACCCTCTCTCTCTCCCCTCTCTCTCACACACGTACACACATACAAATATGCACAGACACTTAAAAACACACACTCATATCTATTGACCTGCTGGCCTAGCAAGATGCTGAACCCCACACCCCTCATTATAGCTCTTACTCTATTTTCGTTCTTCCACAACGCCGCAACAACCTCCCACCACCGAGACACAAATGACTCACCACTGCAAAGGGACCATGCCTCTCCCAAAGAGTACTACGTTGATGGTAAATCGGATGGAATGACTACCTCCACGAAGCTAGCTCAGTAATTATACACATTGCAAACTCTTTGAGATGATAAGCTCTCTGAGAGAGTAAAAGAGATCTCGGAATAGAAACAGGACCCGGCTGGGGATTGATGTTTCACCAGTACCATCCTGATGGCCTTATTCTTCCTAGTATCCCATTATTTACAACTATGTCATGTAAATCACTGATCAATGAGTGTTCTTCGCAGGTTCAAAAGGCAGCGACGCAAACCCTGGTACGATGGCCGAGCCCTTCAAGACCCTCTCCCACGCCAGGGACGTCATTCGACAGCTGAAGAGCTCCTCTGGGCTCCCGGTGGGGGGCGTGGCCGTGCAAGTGAGGGGCGGAGACTACAGCTTCCTGGATGGACCTTTCACCCTCGAAGAGCAAGACTCGGGAGGGGCGGGGTCCCCCATCATGTGAGTTCAGTCTCGTGATATAGTGGTGACTTCCATCACGTGCAGGCCTACAGTAGCCTTATTCCAGGCTCCACCGCCAGCTTTTTTTGCAAGTTTGGAAAAAAAAACTAGTAGTTTTTTCCAACATGAGAAAAAAAAGTTGTCAGTGGAGGGAAATTTTTTTTCCAACATGCAAATAGAAGGCTATCGAATGACTACTTTTCCTTTGTAAACTTGATTTTATCTTTTGTCATGTGCGGTCTTAAATGAAATCCCTAGCCCAGGTGCGCCTCTTGCATGATACGTTAGCTACAACTACAAAAGGTTTGGTGAGGCCTGATTGAGGTTTGTGTACATCCACATCAGTTTTGATACCCAAATCTGCTAACCCTAGGGCCGATGCAAGAGTTGGCTGTTTTGGCACTCTTAGTAATTACCAGTTGAGAGCAGTAGTCAGTAACTTTTGCACATTGCAAACTTTCTGAGAGAGTAAAGAAATCCCCCCCCCCCCCCCCCCAAAAAAAAAAACAAACGGGGGATTGAACCCAGGACCTTCTGAATACTAGTCAGATGCTCTTACTAACTGAGCTATTGGAGCCCCTTGGCAGAGGAGCAGTAGGCAAACTTTATATAGCCACTATACCCACTAGTAGCACTTGCCAGTAGGACCACGCCAATTCCAACTGTAATGTTGTGTTATACTCGCATTTACAATCACTGCAGCTACCAATCCTACCATGGCGATCCTCCAGCACACCTCACAGCTGGAGTCTCAGTGACACTGGGGGTAACCACCCCGGTGAAAGATGAAAATGTTCGAAAGCTGCTTCCAGCAGAAGTTGTGGACAGTATTGTTCAGGTCAGCTTTGGATCTGATTCAGAAGTTGAGAAATACAATACTATCGTCTCATTCCCAAGCTTACGGTCTCATTCCCAGGCTCCCCAAAGCCTAACTACTATAGTTGACACTGAACTGTCCACATCACTGAAAACCCACAAAATAATTAATGCTTCCCCAGAACACAATATTGGGTCTTTCACTGAGAAAGGTTAACTTCAATATTCTGTACACTAGTAAGCCTATCACTTGTAGATGGGATTTTCATTTATGTACAGGTGGACCTAAAAAAGCTTGGAATAACTGACTTTGGTGACCTGGAGTCTGGACAGCTGGGCAACTGCGCTAACGACAAACTGGAATTGTTCTTTCCAGGAAAGGTAAGATCGCTAATCCTGAGCTATGCAGTGGAACCCCTCTTAAGTAAAGGACACCCCTGAAATAAGGACACCTCTGTATCAATGACACTTTGCTATGTCCCAAATATGCTTTCTTGATATAAATTTACCCCTAAAATGAGGACACCTCTCTATACAGGACACTTTACCAGGATCCCAAGGTGTCCACAGTAGAGGGGTTCCACTGTATTCACCCCTGAAATGAGGACACCTCTCTATACAGGACACTTTACCAGGATCCCAAGGTGTCCACAATAGAGGGGTTCCACTATAAATTTGCTCCTGAAATGAGGACACCTCTTAATACAAGACACTTCACCAAGTCAGGTGGGGTTCCACTGTATATACACAGCTGTTAGGCTCTCATTGCCACGCCCACACAGGCGATGGTTCTTGCCAGATACCCCAACATATCTCCAGAAGGGGTGTGGCAGTTCTTGCAGGTAGGGAAAGTCGAGGATGCTCAGAAGAGTTTCCAGTACACTGACAAGAGGTAGGTGATCGTCAGGACGACAGACTAATGTAAAAATAGCCTTAGACGTGCCTTGATCATTTCCAGAGCGTGAGTGTGCATGAGCCGAAAGTCTAGCTATATACATGTAGCTATGGTGTCACATTTGCTAAAAGTATTTTGATAGATGGTTTTGTATTTTCAGGGAAAATATCACTTGCTCTGCGAATCAATGTGATTTGCCTGAGCCCTAAACTTAGTTTTGAATACAACTGCCTGTAGTCTAAGCCATTACAGATGTGTAGTGAATTTCCTGTGGATATATTGCTGTATCGTGTGACTAGCCTCGAACCCAGGCCTTCCCTGCACTCGTGAAAATTAAAAAAGAATTATTTTTTTTAATTTCGCAAGTGTGGGGAAGGCCTGGGTTTTAGGCTATTGTGTGATTACATGTGCTGTTGCTATACCAACAAATATGAAGTTGGCATATTGTGGCTAGCTTCCTAGCTATACATGTGTCTGGAACGTATCCACAATATATGTCCACAGAATAACACGCACACATACTTGCAGAAGTGTTTGTTTGTGTGGTCCTCCGCTCTTTAGGATCTCCCAGTGGAAGAATACCTCCACTCTCTGGCTCCATGGCTTCTGGAGCTTTGACTGGGCAGACAACTATGTCAGGGTGGCTTCCATCAACACCTCTACTTCCACTTTTACCGTCGATAGCAGCACTCCGCCTGTTTACGGTCAGTCTATCTACAGTCGAACTTCTGTAATTATTATTATTCAGAGATCCTCTCAGTTGGCTTTCATCGCGAAGTTATTCAATTCCAACTCAAAGTTCAGCAGAAGTTCTTTACTTCTTGGGACTGTATTAGAGAGGGTCCACAGACTGTGATCAGGATGTTGCAACCTGGTTGCTCTTGCTCTTGTCCTTTGACCAAAGATCTTACGCCTAGAGTACAATATAGGGTATACCATGAAACCCTTCTAATGTGGACACCTTGAGGGTCTGGTAAATTGTCCTGTATAGAAGTGTCCTCATTTCGGAGGTAAGTTTATTATTGAGAAAGCATATTTGGGACGTATCAAAGTGTCCTTAATACAGAGGTGCCCTTATTTCAGGGGTGTCCTTTAGGAGGGGTTCCACTGTATACAGGAGTAAAGAACAAAGATTTCTGGCTATGGGATTAAAACAGGGTGAAACAGGACTAAAAGAATGCACAAAAGAATACACTGCAGTTTATGAATAATTCAGTAACCATTTCCGACACTCCAGGGTTCAAGACCACCGCCAGGTACTATGCCCTAAACCTCCTTGAGGAGCTGGACGTAGCGGATGAGTACTACGTGGACCGGGGCTCGGGAATACTCTACCTGTTTGCACCGGCCAGCCAAGAGAAGGTGAGATGACAGTCACAGAGTGGGACAAACTCTGGCCTTACCTGCACGTGCTCATTGTGTGTGTGTGGGGGGCGGCTAGTGTTTTAGAAAAAGAGTGAAGAAGCAGTACCCCTCTAGTCCTTATTGGAGCACTTTTCTTTGATGTAATTGTATTTGCAGCCTTTGAGCGTTAAGAATACAAACTCCTTACAACTGTTGCTGACTAGTTACACTGGAATCAGCAATGGCTAATTGATCCCTTTTGCTAAAATCTAAGAAGTACATGATGCAATATTCAGTTTCTGAAGTACGTGAATGGCATTATGTGGGCATTATTCTGAAAGATTTGGCTGTACATTTAGATTTGCTTAAATGCTGTGCTGAACCTCTATAGGGATACAGTGTCAAACCTTACCTCTTGATATTCAGTACAGTACTGGTTCTCAAGAATTAAGTGAGCTAATAACTTTGTGCTCTACACCTATATTCATGTAACTTTACATGCATAGAAGGATGAACAGTAACTAGGATAATGCCTTTGTTGCATTAGGGGTGCGTGTCGGTTGGTGAGACTGTGGTTTCCATGGAGAAGGTCTCTTACGTTCAGCTGGATGGGTTTGTGATGGACTGCGCCAGACAAACAGCAATCATGGCTAGCAGTGGTGGGTACATGCAGTGTGTGTGTGTGTGTGTGTGTGTGTGTGTGTGTGTGTGTGTGTGTGTGTGTGTGTGTGTGTGTGTGTGTGTGTGTGTGTGTGTGTGTGGCTGTAACTAGTACATGGTTTTTGGCCTCACTCTCAATGAACCAACTATGGCTACCCTCAGCAGCTCTGGCAGAGGTTAAGAGGTAAACTGACCTTCCATACATACACTTTAGCGTGTATTTCTACTACTAGCGACATCTAGCTTAGGTAAACTATTTCTACAACTGCTGCAAGAGTTAGTCAAACACAATGTTTATTAGTCTTTGCTGCCTTACATACATGTGTAGCCATCCATCCACATAGTGCTATCTGCTAGCTGTGAGGAACAACTTTGATGAAAGTGATTATCTTGCCATTTATGTCTTCTTCTCCTCCTCCTCAGTCTCCAACGTGCAGCTGACTAACATGACAGTCGGGTACAATGGTAGACGGTCAGTGGAGATCTCCGGTAGCAACAACACTGTCAGAAGTGTCACCGTGGCTTACAATGGCTGCGGAGGCATCGCAATGTCAGGTGGTGATCAGGTAGGTGGGCATGCGTATGGCATGAAAATTAACTTAACTGCAGGCAGATAACACCAATCATCATAAAAAAGAAGCCATGTTTTATGTAGGCAAGCCAGTATTGTGTGGTACCATTTTTCAAATATTCTCTCAGTTAGCTAGTAGAATTCATCGCGAAGTTTCTTCAATTCCGACCCAAAGTTCAGCAGAAACTTTTTAATTAGCCAATTAAAGAATTAGACAATTAAAGAACTTCTGCTGAACTTCGAGTTGGAATTGAAGACACTTCACAATGAATTGTGGTACCATATCGCTCTATTCTCGTGCCCAGACCTAGGCTATAGGTCAAGGTGTAGTATAAAAAGATAGTTTTGACAGCAGTTACCTACTCTCCTTACTGCTACCGCTCAGCCCTCGCTCACTCGCGGAGACAATCTCCTCACGGCCTGCGAAATCCACCACTGGTCTCAGTGGAAGAGGACCTACCAGCCCGGCATCTCGTGGTCAGGAGTGGGCAACACCTACTCCAGGAACCACCTCCACAGTGCGCCCCATGCTGGCATACTGGGAGGAGGTGAGGGAAGCTGCGTGGACTGTAGGCATGTGTGATATGGTGTGTGCATCACGCTTGCTTACAGTGCATCCATGTAAACTATAGCCATGTAAACTGTAACCTGGGAGCTACCCTATCTCCCGGCCTAGTCTCGCGGGCCAGCCCACTTCTGCTTAGAGGGAAGGTGGTCTGGGGAATTGCCATACTGGCATACGTCCTGCCGCTCTCTGGAATACGATCCAATCACAGTGCAGTATTCAGTCACATGATATATGAAGTATACAATTAACGAGAAGATTACGCGATGGCAGTATTACTAGGTTATATTATCTATGGCAGTAGTCACTCATTTGATAGCGATATTCAGCAACGAAGAGATCTAAGCGGAAGTGGGCTGGCCCGCGAGACTACTCCCGGCCCATTGTTGACATGCAATACTTAGACTCTAAGTTTATATAATTATGTAGACATAGTATAAAAATATGTTACTACATTGCAGTAGCTATTAGAAAGGCATTGATATGCTACAGCATTACGTGATTCCCAATTCACCTTTTCTATACCAATTGTTCAGGCAATGATTGCATATTTGAGTACAACACTCTCTCCGACTTGTGCTACGAAGTGACAGACAGTGGGGCGTTCTACTCCGGCAGGAGCTGGATTGATAGGGGCAACGTCATTAGATACTCACAGTTCAGCAACATCCAGACCACAGAGAAAATATACCTGGGCTCCCCATCAGTGCAAGCCATATACCTGGATGACCAGGTCAGAGTATGAACTGGGAACTTCTGCAGCTCTTCAAGTATTATATCAGGTGTATTATGTCCTGTCTGTTTGGGGCATGCAACTAAAAAGGAGCAACTGGTAAGACGTATATACTAAACCGTGACTCACCATACCAGGGCAGTTGGCATCCTACTTTACTTCACAATATCCATGGTGGTAGTAATGTACATGCTAAACCTACTGATGTTCAGCACATATAAGGGTAGTAAAAGTCCTCAAGTATAAACTCATGAAGAATCTATGTATATACATTTCCGATAATGTGGACCACTGACGCTAGATGTATATATAGGCCAAATTCTTGAAATATCTGTCTATCATTTCCACATTATATTCAATGATTTCTAGCTGCCTATATATCATTGCTTCTTGTCTTCCTCTGTGTATGTGCAGATGAGTGGCTACTTCATTTACAACAACTCCTTCACCAACTGTCACGCCGGCTCCTTCATCGGTGGTGGGCGGAGGAACAAGGTATTCAACAACCGCTATGTCAACTGCTCCACTGCTGTGCACGTGGACAACAGAGGCATGAGGTGGCAGAAGGAGGACTGCAGCCCAGTAAGCAGATAGTGTAGTATTTGTGACTCAGTCTGTTTATATATGTAGTACTTAGCTGTACATGTAGTTTTCACTGTACTATGCTAATGTGTTCTGCATGTATGCTTGGCATTTCTGTTTCTGTTGGGCTTAGGTGTGGTTTTGTGGTTGTATTTAGGTACCTTGTATTGTGTAGTGTTGTGTGTTGTGTTAGTTTGAAGTAGAGTTTGAGTCTGCACTCTCAGTTAACGTGTGCATGCAGCTCTATAGCTAGGCTAACACACAACAGAGAGTGTCTATATTGTATCATGCATACTGTGCATACTCTATGCCAAAATTCAAAGCGAAGTCATCCCTAGTATAGCTATACTGGTGGAAAATTTAATACTTCACTACTACATGTACACATTATAGATGATACAAATGGTGTGTGATAAAATTATGTCCTGCAGTTTTAATGGTCACTGTATCATAATAATATTGCATTAATGTGTAACTGCGCCATTACATAGGGTGGCATGTTTGAGAAGCAGCTGGATTCAGTCCACTACAAGAGTCCTCCGTGGTCCACCCACTATCCTGAGCTGGTGAACATTTTCCAGGCAAGAGTGTACACATTCAGTACCCTAACAAATTCTTACGGTACCGGTAGTTTAGCATTCTTTGTTACATAATATTATATTATTGGGCAAGACCTGCATAGTAGATTTTATGCTGTAGCTATAGGAACACATCCAATCAGTAACTCCAGCGAGCTATGGAGCATGTACAGAACTGAATATGCGCAGGTTGGAAATTATAATGGCCATAGATAATAATGCTGTACCTTCAATTAATGGTCCCTAATGTATGTAATTTTTTTATAAGATCTTTCATTGTGGTTACAATATTAGCAGGTGTTTTTCTCCGTTGGTCTGCAGGACATGCCTTGTGTGCCAGTATATAATTCCATCGTCAACAACACCTACTGTGGGGGGAAGTTCATTGACATCACCCCAGAACAGGAAAAGCAGTGGCTAGACACAGTCTCTGGCAATGTGCAGAAGTGTTAACTGTATGTGCTGTACTTCTAATTTTCACCGAGTGTGTGTCACGTTTATCTTGAATGTTCGCTTTGAAACGTATGTTGACAAGTGCATGTAAGATTTCTTTTTGCAACACACTTAGTTCAGAATGCAGCATAATTATACAAAATAGAAAACTAACTAGATAATTATAATGTCATCGATGAGACTGCATGGTGAGTACAAATTAACAGGTGACAACATTACTATTGATGATACAATGAGGCTGATTACACACATACACCCATTATAACCAAACATGGAGGGGAAAGTGGCATAGAGCTTCCCTGTGGGTTTGGCAAGGATTCGGCAGGCAATGGTGCTGGAGTGTCTTTAGTCTCTGCAGATAAAATGTAATTTTTCAGTAATACTAACTTTAAATCAAACCTTGGTGTAACGTTATATCAAACGGGCAACCACACTGCCAAGTGTAAAGTAAATGAGTGAGTAGAGATACAGATGTGATAAATCACAACCTGGAAATTACGAGTTTTAATATGAACACAAACCATATTGCTAAAGACTACAAACAATAGAGCCTGCAAAGACATGAAAGAGGAGATTGACATCCATTAGGTGAAGCATTGCATTCGTTTGCTTATCTGCTTCTATACTGTAGGATGCCTATTGTAGTTCTACAGCTGTAGTTAGCTTGGCCTGACCTGTTTCTAGGCTGAGCCATGGGTATTTCACTTGAAATGTTCCTGGCTATTTTTTTACTATCACAGCTGCTTACTAATTTTTCGCTGTCTAGGCCACACAAAATTACACTCGATTGCTGTCGCTTGGCCTACAATCTCTAAGAGCTCCTAGTAGACTGTAGTCACTGCTGTTGCATGAATTGTATAGTAACGTATGACGTATTAGATTACACGTGTGATAAGTATGGACGCACTGTACAGACAAACATACACACAGACAAACACGAAAAACGAGTCGTCTTAGGACCAGCCATTCACACATGCCCGGCTGATAAAAATCTTTTCAGATAACTTTCTAGTAAACACACAGGAATCATAATCGCACATGATATATCATGTGCCTCTTTTTCTTCACAGTTGGCAGTGTATCGTAGAGTATGCATCAACGTCCACCACATACTTAGCTATAATATGTGATTCATCATGCTTACCTGGCTGAAGTTGGTCTGACAGTTTCTCAAGAGCTTGATCAGCTGCGCATGTACTGGACATTGTAGAGTCAGTCTCAGATATCTACAAAGGAGCAAAGGGTCAGTACTAATATCGTGGGTGTTGAGGACTCTCTCACCTCAGTTTAATATCAGTGAGATTACACTTTTACCAAAATAGTGCTATGTTAACATGCTAGCTTCTGTACTAAGCAAATATCTGCACATACAGCCACACTGGCATTAGTACATGTAGTGGTCTGGTGTTGCTGACCCAGTCCCCAGGCTTCACTTCCCAGCATTACAATCTGATAATCACAGTAGACCAAAGAGGACATTGTGGGGCAAGCCTGGTGATGCCTAATATGCAATAACTGTGATACAAGAGACGTACAGATGCATGTTCGCACACCGAAGTCGAGTCTGAAGTATTGCTGTTTCAGGTCTCGTTTCAAGGCTATACACCTTAGCTAACCATATTTAGAGTTTGGAAAAGGATTGTATCCACCCTCTACCCATAGTACCACCTAAGATGAATTCCAAACTTTCTACGCATACATGTACATTTACCTCAAGGGGACACTGGTAGTCTTCACAGGTAAGGCGGGTCACCCCCTCCACTCGCAGTGCTGCCTTCTGGCTCTCAGAGAGGGGGAATACAACCTCCTTCACAAAGTGAGGCATCTGGAATGTCAACTGTACGCAACCTTTCTCCACAGTGCACAGCCGGAGTGTGCTATCTGTAACGTTAATGATGTCAGAAATACGTGACTTAAATGCGGCCAAGTGACTCAAGTTGCACTCCTCAAAGTTAACACCTTCGATTTTAACAACAAGGTTGGCTTGATCTTTTCTGGCTAGCGAATATGCTGGGCATTCAAAAATACTACGTTTCGAGTATTCATTGAATTTAGTAGTGTAGTCACGTAAGTTTTCCTTGTCTTGCTGAACACCAAATGCATTAATGATGCATTCAATGATGTGATAACTAAAGAAAGACATGTAGCCTCGTGACGTAAGGATCAAGAAAACCCTATCAATATTATCAGCTGCTTGTAGCTCCTCAATGCAGTCTCGCAACAGAGGTCTCTCACTCAGAGTTGGTTGAAAAGCACCCAATGTCATTAGAAGACGCACTAACTCTCGCACTGTGATACCCTGCTGTATCAAGGACTCGCACGTTCTATACACTAGATTACCAAAGTCTGTTGTAATCACTTCAAAGTCACGATAGAGTCTTTCTCAGAAGCTGCTTCTGATTTTCATCTAACCCTTCTGCGTTCAAATACGGAAAGGAACTCATTGTGAGAATGGGTTTGGGACAGCCTTTCTCAAATAAACGATTAAAACTGCATTTTCCGCAACCACATCCATAATCTTCCGGCCGATGACGGTCACTAGTTGGAAGAGCACTACTGGTACTAATCTGCGTCACAAAAGTATGCAGCTCATTTTCTGTTTCTGGTATCACTTCTGGTACTGCAGTGTAAACCAAAGCAGGAAGTAAATGAAGTTAGACTACTGTGACCCATTACAACCATACCTGGAGAGGAAAGCGGCATAGAACTTTCCTGTGGATTCAGCAGGGATTCATCACACAGCGATGGTGGAGTGTCTTTAGCCTCTGCAGATACATTTTTTAAGGTGGAGATGAGCCATTGTTAAGTCGCCCCCTCCATATAGCATCTTAGATCTACCCCTAAATTATAATAATAGGTTACATCCCTTTCACGGCTTTCTATATTGATAATAGCCTCGTTCCCAGGCCCGCGCCATTTTTGCTACATGTAAGCTGTCACAGGGCCTGGGATCTAAAATCATGTGCGCGAGGCCAAGAGTAGAACAGTAGTAGACGGGTACCGTAATGCTACAATATTTTGTGTGTGAGAAACCTTTGCGTTTTGCTATTTTGCGGCTAATTCAAGTACTTTGCGATCTTATCTTTGCGATTGTGGCGGCGGCATTCCCATTCTCGGCCAATCTCGGCTGAAGTTGGTATGTACCTTACGCTTCTTGGCCTTCTGTTGGCTGGCTTGCTTCTTCAACGCACGCTTCCCACTCTCGTTCGCTTCGCGAGTTGCCACCGCTCCAATTGCAGTGTCTGCCGAATACTCATCTTGAAATAGCTGTTGCTGTAGAAGAATGAACTTCACCTGCCACCTTCGCTGTTGTTTAAGCCCATCCATTTGGCCTACTGCTGCTTCTCCTGGGACAGCTACTGCACCCACTAAAAACCACACCCACAAATTTTTGTTTAATTATTGCGATCTTGCATTTGCGATGCTGCAAGGACTCACAAAATTCGCAAAAGTAAAGTTCACGCAAAATATTGTAGCATTACGGTAATTATGAGCATGGGCAAGTGCACTTGCAATTCTCAGATGACGAGTGAAGGTAGCGAATCTACACTTCTCATACATGTACATAGTTTTCTTTATAGCCCATTTATGCCATAGACCCACTGCTGAAAGAAAGTCTACGGTAAAATGTAGAACAACGTAGTCGTCTTTCAAAGTGGATAATGACGTAAGTTGATCATGTGACTTTAGATATAGGCCATGTGTCTTTCCTTCATGCAACCAAGAAAGTCGCGGGCCTGGGAATGAGGCTATACTGATAATAACTTACCAAGCAACTTGAGGGCAGGCTGAGGGCAATACTTTTGATCTAGTTTCTTTGCCAACATAGGCTGGTCTATAGTGCGGCTTCTCAGTGCTTCAATCACGGCCCTCCAAGATGGGGTGGTCGTCTGCAGATAGTTCTTCAGTACCTCTCGAAAACAGTCACTCATATCTCCACGGCACTGGGCCTCAATGGTGTCTAGTTCGTCAGGCATCAGCCCAAGTTGCAACCCCAAGTTGTACCAGCGGTTCTGAGTAATGTACAGCTCGTCTTGAAGCACACACAAGTCATCCAGACCGAGTGGCTTGACTGGTGAACAAAGTAAAATATATGCAATTTCAGACACAGAGTTGTGCTTATAACTCCGCATAATGTAGAGTTAGGTGATGATTTTACGACTCAGTATAGGTCAATAGGACAGCTATATGCATAGCAGTTTTCAGCTTCGTAACTTTTATGAAACTGGAACTAAACTCCAGTGTCGGAATTATAGTATCTACGGAATTATTACCCCGCCCCCGGGGTCCAACCATAGATAATAGAGTTAGGCTATATTTACTATCTATGTCATAATGTCAGATGAAGGTGAGATTAACATCACATTCTCCGAACGCTCCGCGCTAAAGCTGAAAGGACAACTACCAAGCTTCGCTTACCTAAGCTACCGTCTTCAGCCATTGTTTCCACTTATTATCACGTACAGACTGGACTGGCTCGCGAGACTAGTCTCGTACCCGGGATGATCCAGGCCCGTACCCAGACTCAGATCCAGAGTGGGAGGAGCCAAGGCCCGGGCACGAGACTGTACATATACAGTGGCTGAAAGGGCCGCCGCCCTCAGCTAGTACATAGTCTCATGCCCAGACCGCACCCCCCTTTTCGACTATCTCGTGCCGTGAAATTTCCGTCAGGGCGGCACTCAGAGGCCGAGGAGGTCGGCCAAGGTTGACCTTTTCTAATCAAAATCACGTGACATTGCAATCGCAATCCAATCAATCGATAATAAGCAGTTAAGTATTGCAAACTCCATAGAGAAAAAATCAAAGGTTTAGGCATCTCGCCCCAAGCCAGCCGCTTTGAAAAATGATTCGCAAGCAAGCAAATTTACTGCTGGTGTTAAATTCACTATTTCCCCCTCGTGATTCAGACACCTTGGTTGCCTTTGGAGGCAAAATCCTGTGGCCTCTTGAGTGATATTCCAGAAATTATGGCTGAAAGACGCAACGAGGCGTCATTAGGAAAGCGCTTGCGAGGGTCCCCGACAGGGAATAAGCCACAGTAGGCTGCTAAATACCCACCACGACGAAGAGCAGATGCCTTTACCCCCCTCGGGGAGACAGTTGGCATTCACTAGTGTGTTTGTAGCTCTTGTTTTACGGCTGCCTACTAAGTTTTCGCTATCTAGGCAACACAAGACTACCTTCATTTGCTGTAGCTTGGCCTACAAACCTCCAAAAGCTGCTATACATAGCACGAGGCTATGCTATACACTGCAGTTGATAGTAACGGCTATATTATCTATGCGTTTACGTACATCGTTTCCCCTCCCTAGCCCTTTCCGGTCACGCGGCGCGGAACCTCGTCAATTACTACTCGGTTACGTACATGTAGCTTGTCCGACCTCCTCTAGCTCTGCAGGGCACTGCACTAGTCTCGTTCCCAGACCTCACTGGGCAAGTGCGGTCTGGGAACGAGACTAGTCCGGGAGAGGTGTGCTCCGGGCACGAGACTATACCCCCAGCGTAGTCTCGTAAACAGACAACACTGTACTAGCCCCATGGCAGAAAAAAGAGGTAGCGGTAGCTTAGGTAAGTGAAGTCCTTTTAGCGCAGACAACGTGTTGTTAGTAGGGTAAATGGGGATAACTTCGGACACTCGCTAGGGAACGATGTGCGATGGTATCCCCAGTAAAGAACACGTCCGAAGTTACCCCCATTTACCTTACTCAGTCCATAGAAAATTATAGAGTAAAAGGAAAGGGATTGGAAACGGGAAGGTGCGACTCGCACCTTTTCTATGGGGCTATATATTATGCTAGAAGCCTTGTACATGCAGCGTACCTATCCGCGTTTTGGTATTTTAACATTATAACGACAACTCATTTACACCCGTACTTAACCTAGTCTGGGGGACCCCGCCCCTCGCGTTGAACGGAGGGTCTGGTACAGACGCCGTAATGATTTTGTCTGTCTCGCAGTGCACATTGCGAGCCAATCAGAGTCAAGCTTTGTAAAACGTGATGAAAAAATTACGTCAATGGTATGGTCTGACCAATCAGATAGCAGGTTCACTGCCGGATCTCTTTCGTTGATTGTCTGCTTGTGTCGTCATAGCACAACGTCCGCATTCCAGATTGACAGGTCCACTGCGGCGTCCGTACCAGACTCTAACTTTCCCGTCGAGAGTCTGGCTACGCGAGACTATACTTAACCATGGCTGAACGGGTTAAAACGCAAATTTCACGCTCGCGTTTCGAGCGGAGAACTATCAAGATGGTTTAATATCAAGACTTTCGCTAGTAGACTGTGTAAAAGGTACCACTTGCTGGAACAGCGTCTTGTACTCACATAGCAACGTGTTTCGTATACTAACTTACCACGAAAATATGGCTGTGCATTTTGTCCTTTATAGTGCCCTGATGGCAGTAGAGCCAGGCTTCATGCTTCAGTTTTTGTAGCCTAAGGTCCTGTAAACCCATTCTTGCCATAATCATACTTTGGCTGAAAACCTATCTTGCTCACTAAAGCGCTTTTTGCAAATCCGGTCACATATAGCGTGCGCACATGTGCAAATTGTCACGTAAACGGGTTAAGCCTAAGTGCTAATAGTGTTGACGCGATAAATCTATGCTCAGACGAAGCCTCGCCTTCATCGGTGTGGCTTAGCGAGACTTTTAAACGATTAGTAGAGTGCATAGACTATCTATGCACTCTACTATTTATGGTAGTACAGAGCACATACCCCTGGCATGCCTGGGTCATTTTCATCAATGAGACCATGCAGGTGAATTTGCATATGTTATATACTTCGCTTTGTTTGATAGTCAAGCCACTCGGTGTGGATGACTTGCGTGTGGTTCAAAAAGAGCTGTATGTTGCTCGGCCCCACTGGTACAACATGGGACTGGAACTTGGGCTAAAACCTGACGTACTAGATGCCATTAAGTTCCGGTGTTCTGGAGATGAATGTTTCCGAGAGACACTGAAGGATTATCTGAAGATGACCACCCCATCTTGGATGGCCCTGGTTGAAGCATTGAGGAGTCCCACTGTAGGCCAGTCACAGTTGGCAGAAAAAGTGGAACAAAAGTATTGCCCTTCCCTCAGGTTGCCAGGTAAGCTGTTAAATCATGCAGTATAGAGCTGTCACTTTGCTAACATTTAATGACTCAGTAGTATAATCAAAATGAAAACAGGGGCAATTTTTATAGCCTCATTCCCAGTCCTCCGCCAAGCTTTTGTCTCTTGGTTTTGGAGGACCCTTGCAATGTTGCTATACAATGTAGGGAGTCATTATAATCTTTTGGTTACCTGAGATGTAAATTTCACATGATTTCATGCACATCTGCATGTGACTATGATATCTTGGTCATGTGGGTGACGTCCCTCATAAGCCAAACTATTCCCAAGTGTAAGTATGTTATGTCTTCATAGCCCACATGCCGAATGTCAACATTCTGTGGATATACATGACACTGTAGCAATAATACAAGCTATAGAAAAATCAAGTCTGCACTATAATCAAAGTGCATATGCAACGGATATATACTACTGAATACCTCTGGTAAATATTAACAAGGTTACCTCGCCATAATATATATATATATACGTGGGTGGAGGCATGGGTGATGTTGGCAGCTATAGTGTCCCTTTCATATCACAAAAATACACAAGCATGCACACTATGCCTTGCATTGCTCTGTAGATGCATGCTTTTCTTGACTATTATTGTACTATTGTAGTAATGAGTTTACCAGTGCAGGAATTAGCTACAGTGGCTTTGAAGATGTATAGACATACCTGTTTCTATTTTCAGGTACAGGGGTATGCATTAGACCTTTTGCTGGGGTACCCCCAGATACACTCTATTTTCATGAGTCCACCAGTCACGAAAACAAAAATATATCTCTGTCTACAACACTGTCCCAAGGATCAGCCATGGGAGAGCTGAGATAAGCTACTTACGTTCTTTATTGCTCGATCGTGACATCCATCTCCAATTGTAGTATCTCTGGTTACAGAGCAGCTACACAAACTTCACTCCCTTAGTATGCCTTACATTTTCAAATGCTGTAGGCAGATCTCTGCCTCTTCTGCACCACGAGTTTGAAGACGGCATCCATGTAACTGCCCCGAGATGTCATTTTGAAGATGTGGCTTACCCCTTGAGGCCAGGAAGGTGTGACGACCAAATATACAAGCATGAATGTATTCTATATATAAATCAAAAAAGTGCAAAACCACCCATGTAGGGATGCACTTCTAGCAAAAAACACTTCCCCAAAAACCAACGAAACAAGCAACAATGCACACCGGAAGGCATGCACAGACTACCCACACATCACGGCGCGATACATTTACCACGTACCTACCATCCCTACATCTTTCCAATTCCAAGAATATCAGCAAACACATGGTTTTGGATGTAATAACGCTTACTCTGGGCCCTCTTCTTACGCACATTCGGCATGCTTCACGGTACCTTGTAATTCCAAGAATAGCAACAAGAAAGACCATCCAGTTTGCAGTCAGTTAAGCTCATAAAGGTCCGAACTGGAAGGTCAGTTTGCCATACCGCTATTAAATAACCGCAAGACCTAGCTCGTGGTTGAGCTTCCCGTTACGTAATATTTATGTAATAAAATGGTGTAACGTGAACAGCTTCCGCTCGAGAGTATACTCGTGAATCACTGCCGAACCTGTTCGTTTCTTTGAAAACGCTATGCTGCGAGTGCAATACCCCAGGGAATATCCAGCGTCTTCATGCTTGAATCTTGTGATCGCCTCAGCCGTTATTGCGCTAGCCTGGCGGAAGAAGAAGAATCAGAATCAGAAGATAGTCGAATGGGCCCGATTTGCTACTTACCGGTTTGGTACTTAAGTGATACTTTTTAGCAGCGCTAACAGTCTGATTACTGATGAAAACGCCTTATAATAACTGGTAGGGCTCATATTCGCCCTAGACTACACCTACAGCAGAGTTCTAAACATGTTATTGTATACACAGTTAATGGAGACGCCACTTTGTTTAGAGCCATCCCTACATATGGAGTACTACCGTACTCCATGATAAGTGATGCCCATAGATCGCAATTATATTAAAAAGGGAGAGTAACAACAGATACCATACAGAAACCGGGGGGGGGGGGGGGGGGGGGGGGGGGTATATATACATTAGTGAGTTTAATACTTATACACACTGCAAAAATGGAAAGTTTGTTTTATACCAGCTAGGGTCATCTCAGTTATTGTAGCTGCACCAAACTATGCAATTTTTACTACAGGAGGCCAATATAATCAAAATGAATGCAATTTCTTGGTAATTTTGGTGAGAACAGCTAATTCCTTGAAATGATCATAGGAATGCTGCATGTAGAACAAGCTAGTCCCATATCATAAATACTGTTTGTACTGCTGCAAGTTATCTTCCATACATTTTATCTGCAGAGACTAAAGACACTCCAGTACCATTGCCTGCCGAATCCCTGCCAAACCCACAGGGAAGCTCTATGCCACTTTCCTCTCCAGGTATGGTTGTAATGGGTTATATCATGTCATTCAGTTATATTTGGGAATGAGAAACTTAACAACCTCTTCTTTGGTTTGTAGCACCTGATCATGAAGTGATGCCAGGAACAGAGAATGAGCTGCATACTTTTGCAATGCAGATTAGCCCCAGTAGTGTTCATTCAAATGATGAACAGCATCTGCCAAAGGATTATGGGTGTGGCTGTGGAGGATGCAGTTTTGATAGTTTATTTGAGAAAGGCTGTCCCAAACCCATTCCCACAATGAGTTCCTTTCCATATTTAAACACAGAAGGGTTAGATGAAAGTCAGAAGGACCTTCTGAAGGGAAGACTGTATCATGAATTTGAAGTAATTACAGCGGACTTTGGAAGGCTAGTTTACAATACGTGCGAGTCAATCAAGCAAGATATCACAGTGCAACGATTTGTATGTCTTCTAGGGGGATTGGATGCTTTTCAACCTACTCTTCGTAAGAAACCATTATTGGAAGAGTGCATGGAGGAGCTACAAGCAGCTGATAGTGTGTATAAGGTTTTCCTTATTTTACGAGGCTACATGTCTTTCTTCAGTTATTACATCATCGAATACATCATTGATACGATTGGTACTCAGCAAGACAAGGAAAACTTACGTAGCTATACTACTAAATTGACCGAATACTCAAGACGTAGTGTTTTTGAATGCCCTACATTTTCACTGGCCCGAAAAGATCAAGCAAACCTTGTTGTTAAAGTCGAAGGTATTAACATCGAAAAGTACAACGTGATTCACTTGGCAGTCTTTAAGTCACGTATTTCCAAAGTTATCAAAGTTAAAAAGTACACACTTCGGCTGTGTACTGTGGAGAAAGGTTGCGTACAATTGACATTCCAGATGCCTCACTTTGTGAAGGAGGTTGTATTCCCCCTCTCTGACAGCCAGAAGGCAGCACTGCGAGTGGAGGGGGTGACCCGCCTTACCTGTGAAGACTACCAGTGTCCCCTTGAGGTATGTGTATCACTAGCAGACATTGAGATATAATATTGCGCCATGCATTCCCCACTTTGAATATAGGGTAGTTACCGAGTAGTATCATAGCTAGACCTTCTCACCAATCCGTCTCTAAACTCATGTTTCATGTCATAGGAAACACTTCTTGAGTATGTTGCAGATATTGTATCTGGAGAAGAGTTTGATCCTGAAGGGTATGTACAAATGCAAGTTCCACCAGACATGTCACTGCAGCAGTCCCGGCTGGTAAGACTGGTGAGTCATTACTTTTTCTGCTTGACCCCATGTAGTGATAAACCTGTGGGTGACAAAATCAAGTGGTTCCTCAAAAAGGGGGTGGGCTACACTTTGATATTCCATTAGTACTGGAAAGTACACCCACCCTTTTAATCACTTAAGTACACTGGCGGTCTGGTACCTCTCAGCAACTGGATGTGTAAGTAAAAATTCATGTAGAATAACAACAAAGCACTAACTAAGTAATGGCTCTATCTTCACTCTTCTCAATAATGGCTGGCTATAATAATCAAACTGCTCCTGACTTTCTGTGGTAGCTGCCATTCTTCACTGCCAGAGTGCAAACACTCTACCTACAGCTGCATGTGCCGTTTCAATAGTGTGATTGATCCTGAAGGGCCTGCACTATTCCAATCTGCTGTCCTTTTTTCTTGTAGCTCACAGTCTTACAACAAATACAGAGAAAAGTTTATTTGACTTGGTAGCTGAAAATACAGCCAAGCAATACACTGTTACTTTTGGTACACTTTTATTGTAGACAGATGATATTGAACAAAACTTAATTTCTCCAAGCTTTCATACAAATGTTTTTCTTAATGGTGGGTCATGTGAGAGTTTTGTGCAAGTTATGTGAGGTTCATGTGAGAGTCATGAAAGATAAATGAAGGTTAGGTGATGATCATGTATCATGTGATTGGGTGAGAGAAACCAGGCATGTGAGGGACTAATGGTCATGCATGCACCATCACTAGCCGCAGCAACAGATCCAGCATCTCTCTCAGAAGCTGCAGCAACAGAGCAACATGGGGAGAATGGCAGCGTCTAATGAAGGGATTGCTGAGGACAAGTGTACTAAGGTACATGACAGCACACTTGCTGGCTAGATTGAGTAGGGCACTTATTAGATTGAGGGTGGGCTCTTATAAGTGGGTTCCTGTTGCAGCTGCAGATTGAGCTAGAGCAGTCAAAGGGAGAATGCTGTGATCTGATGGATCGTCTGAAAGTGGCACATATTGAGAGGACGGAAGCTATTATGGAGAAAGATGACATTGTGCTAAAGTACCACGCTGAGAAGGAACGCAGGAGACGAGCAGAGAGGGAGGTTAGCAATAGAGTAGGGATGAAAGCTGAGAGTGAACACCTCGACATCAGAGTGCAGGAGCTGACAGTCAACATACCAGTTTCCAATACAGAGGGTGAATTACTAATTCATTCCAGTCTGTACCGGCTAACCTATTGTCTCCATTTCATTCCACTTTCACTTAGGCCATGGTATGGTATTGGACTGTGGTGTTATAGTAACAGACCTTGTGGAGAATGGGTTGTCAGTTGCTCATGGAGTCAGACAGGGGGATGAGATTAGACAGGTGTGTGTGGGTGGGCGTGGGTGTCCAACAGGAAGATAGATATAGCTGTATGAGCTGAGATGTGATTTAATATTTAGTTTTCTACATGGCCATGTGATAGTGGAAGAGCTAGATACTCACTTGCTGCAGGTCAACTGCATCAACGTGTGCTCTGACAGAGACCCTCTAGAGTTCACCAGCAGACTGCTCGACTGCGCAGCACAGAACATATCTCTCACTATCAGGAGACAGGTATGGGTGGGGCCTAGGGTGGAGCCAGGAGTAGAGCTAGGGGTGGGTTTAGGGATGCAGTTGAAATATCCTTGTAAAACATTTGATGGAGGACCTCATGTTAAAGATATAGCATGCTACAATGTAAAGAGGGTGACACGGTGTGGGAGCGTCCTCCCTTACAACAACCATTCCTTCCAGGTGCCGGCTAGCTACCACCGCTCTCAGGTGGCCACACCCACTTCCTCATTGGCCACGCCCACTTCTTCTGGACCGTTCAACCCCCTGGACCCTCAGGTACCTGCCTGGAGGGCCTCCGCAGAGCACCCCAGCTTCCTGTCTGTCCCCCTTTTGAAACCCTCTTCTGTCCCCGCCCCCGTCCCTCACAAGGTACATGAACTCTCCTCTGTCCCCATCCCCGTCCCCAACCCTAACCCTCCCACTGGCCCTAGGGTGTGGTTTATGCGGTGCCATGATTGCTTCTTCACAGGCGAACCCTTATGCTGAGAAGTCCACTGACAGTCCGGGCAGGGCCTTCTGTAGATGTGTCTATTTCTGTAATAAAGAGATTAGCCAGAAGGATTTGTGTGCAGTACAGCCAAACAGCTCAATTTGCTTATTTCACCAGCCTTTTCCCATGAGGCTGAGGAGTTTGGGATAGGAGCTGGGCCAGCTAGCTTGCCATCACTCTGCTGACAATATCCTAATTATGATAGCATATGTTTTGAATACCTGTTTAGGACAGTGGTGTAGACGCCTCAGTGCCAGGAAGTGTCAGCGACAGTGACCGGCCTGCAGGTGCCCTGATTGCCGGGAGCTTCCCCTGCCACATCTCCCAGGTGTCCCAGGACTCCAAGGAAAGTGGACTCTACTGCATCAGCCCTCCTTGTAAGCCACACCCACTAGTCATGTGACCAGTGACCAACTAGCTACACCCACCACTCAAACGCCTTTAGTTTTTGTGACCAATTAATCACTGTACCCACCATATACTATAGCCATATTATTACAATGTCATGTATACCACATGACCATCACACCCACCAATCAGGTTGCAGTGCTAACTCCATTAGTCACATGACCAACCACAGACACTTCTTTGTGTTCCTCACTATCCTCAGCCTTTGCCCGTGCGCGAGGCTCGATGGAGTTGCTAGATAGCATCACCCTCCGCCCAACCCTCGACTCCCGGCACACCTTCCCTGAGCCAGAGCCCTGCATCCTGCAGGAGGGGGAGGAGGGGGGAGAGGAGGAGGAGGGGGAGGGGGAGAGCTCTGACAATGACGTCTGCCTTCTTCAGTCATCATTAGACAGGTGAGTAGCGACAGAAGTTGCGTCCCTGTAAACAAATGGCTGAGCGGCTGTGCAATCACCAGCCAGTTCTCGAGTGTTGGTCTGTGGTGACACACACACATACACACACGCATGTACGCACACACACACGCATGTACGCACACACACACACACATACACATTCACACACACACACACACAGTGCACACAGGCACCCACGCACTGACAGTGTCAGTACCAACAGTGGGATGGATGACAGTGTCAAGTCCTATCCTGGGGCCATTCGGCGGCACAAGGTCAGCAGGGAAGAGCGGTTGAAGAGGATCTCACGCTCCCTGGATGACCTGACTCCAGTAAGCCTCTGCCAGCAGCCATTGTTTCATAAAGTGCTCACACTCCACATACACACGTGCACACACACACACACACACAGTTTACGATGGGGCATCAAGAGGTCCTTCCTACTCCTGTCATGCCTGTAAAGTCAGAGGATGGAAATTTGTGAGCATACAGCCATATAAGTCTGCTGTAGCCAGCCAAACGGATGGTCTTCGTGTTGGACTTAATTGTTCTAATTTGGAATGTGGATGTTATAATACATCTCACAGGGCCCGGCCTATATGACCTAATAGTCAGCTTTGATCTCTACAGCACCTATTCTCTGCCTGAACCACAAAATTACTTAATATCTACTAGAACAACAATGACTTGAGGAGAGGATGTGTTTCAAATAGTGACTGGCCTTTCATGTATTTTCTTTATCTCGCTTCATCCCCTTTCCACTCTTCAGAATGCACAACTATGAAGAACCCTTCAGGATATCCCCACCTCCCGACCATCCAGCCAGCCAGCTGCAGCAATACTCCAATGTCGCTCCTGGCAGCATGCTCCCCGCTGAACTGTGCACGTCTGACAACCTCATGGGGGCTGTAGTCCCTGACGACCGAGCACAGCTTCTCCTGGAGGGTTACCAGAAGGAGCGACAGCAGTACGAAGAGGCCCAGCTGAAACAGCAGAATGCGAGGCAGAGGACAGCCGGCCGTCCTGTGGATGTCTACACCAATCCCATTGATGCCATCCAGGACCACGTCTCTAGTCATCCCAAGGGCCTGAAGGTTGGCTTCTCTGAGAAAGCATCACCTCCTAGTAAATTTGGCATTGGAACTGAGGGAGCATCTGATGTGGAAGTATATTCATTTTATAGTGAAGTTTTCGACCAGTTGCCTCCGAATCAGGCAGAAAGTGTCGGTAGACCAGCGTCAAAATCTGTGCGGCCCATCTTTTATTTTCGAAGTTCCAGGTATGATTATGGATACGAAGATGTTGGAGATTTCGGCTCGAGCGGCAAGGATGGCACAGCAGTGAAGCCCTCTTCCCTCCCATCTGGAAGCCTGGGTGATGCCGGTAACCAGGATACGAAGCGATTCTCCGGTCCCCATGGGGGGAGGAAAGAGTCCTCCAAGGAAGTGGTTCAACTTGTACATGGAAAGACCAGGAGTTTTCGTCTCACGAGCACAGGTCAGGTGAAGAAAACCAGAGTGGATACAGAAGACTCTGAGCCTGAAGATTCTAACTTCAATGTTCACAAGGACACCGTCTCCCAGACGCAAGAGCACGTTGTTTCGAAGGAAGATGTCGACACTGCCAAGCTGAAGGAGGCTGCATTTGAAATCGAAGAAGACCAGCCGGGAACTGATTCGTATGCGATAGTGAACGTTGTCGACAAGAAGCAATACAGGGCAGAGGCAGATGGAGACAAAGCTGTAGGTTCCGGTGCCCCACAGCACTACTCTGTTAAGGACAGTCCCACAAAGCCAGTGGCTGAGTCAACACCTGTCTAGGTGGATGTCAGCATGGCACTATTAGGAGAGAATGACTTTGCCCAATGATTAGGTGTTTGTCATCATTGCCCGCCATTTTTGTCAGCATTCAGCAAGACAATGATATGTGGCCTTGTTATCATTGTAATCTTCTTTTGTACATTTACCATGCCTTATCTATTTCCCAGACTTTGTATATTTTCATGAAGTTCTATGACAGTGCTGTATGTATACCCTCCTGTATTGTGGTTATGAGATGTCTACTTTTATGCTACCGACAAAAAAGTTTCTGAACTCTTGCTCCCAGGCTTCCACCCCAGCTTTTGTCACTGCCTAGCCTTATAGGAATACTGTACACATAGTGGTACTAGGAGTGTACAAATGAGGTATTACTCGTACGTATTTGTAGAGTGCTGTTAATTTTGCAAAAAAGAAAATCATATACAGGCATGTACTTGTCAACATACGAGCAACTGTACAAACCTCACACATTGTTGCGCTATAACAATCACACCACGCATGCATGTATATCGTTAATTAGTGAATTTAAAATATACATACATTGCACAACAGACCTGTTTTCACTTTGCCATCAGTATCCATGTATGACTCCATGATGGTGTACATCGTTTTTAATAACATAATAATATGGAAGGCAATACAACAATGTCATACACTATGATGTAATCATAACTCTCCCCTAGCAACAGCGTCCTGATACGAGTCCTCCTTCTTCTCGGGAGCCAGTTTGATCATGTCGTCGATCCTGAGGATGGTGATGGCTGCCTCGGTGGCAAACTTGAGGCTCTTAATCTTGCTCACGGCTGGCTCCAGCACGCCTGCCTGCTTGTTGTCTCTCACTGCGCCATTGTGGAGGTCTAGGCCGACCCTGTGTGTGTGTGTGTGTGTGTGTGTGTCAGTAGGTGTGTGTGTGTGTGTGTGTGTGTGTGTGTGTATGTGTGCGCGTATAGGTATGTGTGTGTGTGTGAATGTTTGTGTGTGATTTTGCATCAACCACAACAAAGGAGTCTGCACAAAATTTCGAAGTTCAGGTTAAATTAGAGTTTGTGTGTTCAGACAGCTCTTAGAGCAGTTAGGCTCATTCTACCCTGCTGCCCCCCTGGTGGGTTCTGCCATTCACTGGCCCCGGGGGGCAGCAGAGCTCGCAATAGACAATCATCACCACACACTGGATGGTAGAAAGTGCTACCAAAACAGCATCACACATACAGCTGCGTTGTCATTATAAAAGTGTTTGCTAAGGAAGTCACATGATCCTAATGACTACCCACCACTTGAGGCTCTCCCTCTCGGCGGTTGCTAAGGAAGTCACATGACCCTAACGACTACCCACCACTTGAGGCTCTCCCTCTCGGCAGTTGCTAAGGAAGTCACATGACCCTAACGACTACCCACCACTTGAGGCTCTCCCTCTAGGCGGTTGCTAAGGAAGTCACATGACCCTAACGACTACCCACCACTTGAGGCTCTCCCTCTCGGCCATGGTCTGCGATGCGTTGTGGAAGGCCCTCAGTTTGGCCACGAGGTCGGTGGAGTCCAGAGCTGCGTTCACGGCCAGAGTCTTGGGGATCACCAGCAGAGCCTGGGCAAACTCCGCCACCGCCAGCTGCTCCCGGGAGGTCTAGGGGAAGGGGTGGGTAAGGAAGAGGGATTCTTTGCAGATATAGGACAAGAAAGTGGAGGTCAAAAAACACTGATACTGTTAAGACTACTGTCCTTACTATTCAAGGAATTTAGCAATGCCTACAGTGGAACAGCTCTAATGTGGACGAGGTAAAGTGTCCTGTATAAAGAGGTGTCCTCATTTCAGGGGCGTATTCCTTATTACAGAGGTGTTCTTATTTCAGGGGTGTCCTTAAAGAGGGGTTCCACTGCACACCTAAGGTTTTAGCAATACTAATGCAGAAATCACTTCCCATAAGGAGATTATAAAGACCCGTACTTTCATTATATTGACAGTGTAAGCACTTTACTGCCTCACTGCAAAGCCTAAAAATTCACCAACGACAACAGAAAACTGACTCACGATAGAGGTTGCAAAGTTCTCCAGGTAGATGGAGAGAGCCGTCTCGACAGCCCCTCCCCCTGGGACGACCTGGTTGGACTCTAGCACCCTCTTCACCACGCAGAGGGCGTCGTGCAGCGAGCGCTCCATCTCGTCCACCATGAAGTCGTTGGCTCCACGAACGATGATTGAGGCTGCACTGCGTGCACCAGGGCTGTGATGGGGGGGAGGGGGAGAGAGAGAGAGAGAGAGAGAGAGAGAGAGAGAGAGAGAGAGAGAGAGAATGTTGTTCATTAGTTAATACTTCGATCTTTGCAATTTAGTAAAACTTTGAGATTCTCATAAAGACACAAAAGCTTTTGCAGTCCTAGGGGACAAAATAATACCATAGATCTAGGTCTTCTTTACTATACTATTCTTTACTGGTTATAGAGTAAATCCGGGCTGTTATATCATCTCAAAGCATTCCTGTACTGCCTCTGTACTACTCGCTGCCATGTGACTAACTAATATATACACCAACTATATAAATTATGACTCATGCATGAACAGTAGTATATACCAGGCCAATTCCTCTACAGTGTGAGGCCTGGGAACGAGCAATTTCTATCAGATACTGGCAGAGTGTAGTGTTCCTTACCCTTTGATCATAATGAGCTCGTCGTCACAGACTCTCTCCTGGACCACCTGATCTGCCGACCCCAGCAACGAGGCGTCGAAACTCTCCTCTCCTTCCAGGTTGGCCAGCGAGACTACTAGGGTTGCTGTTGGGGAAGAACGGAGGGGGGGGAGGGGGGGGGGGGGGGGGAATAGGTGGATAGGGAGGGAGATAAAACGCATGTAGCTCTCCATTGCTGTGACAAGAAGTTAAACTGCCCTTGCTTAAGATACACGCAAGTGCATATGAACACACACACACACACGCATGCATGTACATGCACACACGCACACACATACACACACACAACACACACACACACACACACATACGCACGTGCACACATGCACACTCACACCTCCAGTAGCTCTAGCAATCCGCTTCAAGTCTTCCGTCTTGCACCTCCTAACGGCCATCGCTCCTGCCTCTACGAAATATTTCAGGCAGAGGTCGTCAATGCCTCCTGTCACCAGAATCACGTTGGCCCCGGTTGACAGGATCTTTTCAATGCGCTCCTTGGTAATGTCTGCTTCTCTGTAAGGGGAGGGGAGGGGAGAGGGGGAGGGGGGAGGGAGGGAGGGAGGGAGGGAGGGAGGGAGGGAGAGAAGGAGGGAGGGGGGAGGGAGGGAGGGAGGGAGGAAGGGAGAGAAGGAGGGAGGGGGGAGAGAAGGAGGGCGGGGGGAGGGAGGGAGAGGAGGGAGGGAAAGGAGGGAGGGAAAGGAGGGAGGGGAGAGGAGGGAGGGAGCAAGTGCTCATAGCTTCTATATTTCGCAACCTGCTAACTATCAGCTGCAGACCTCATAGTTGATGGAGTTGTGACCACATATTCGCTTTCAGAGTGGTGCATGGTTTATAATCACCGGTCTGCTGCACTAGTTAATTAACTAGCAGTTAAATAACCTAACCTCTGCCTAATGGCTTCTAGCTTCTCTGGGTCCTCCACTACCACCTGAACCCCAAGAGCCATCTTGGCTTTCTGGAGGCTGAAGTTTAAGCAAGCGATCTTTGCTTTTTTCACATCCTTTGGCATAGCTGCACGTGTGTGTGTGAGAGAGGGAGGGAGAGGAGAGTGGTAAAATTTCGATTTATACTGTACATACATATATCCGCACATATACACACACATGCACATGCACACACACACACACACACACACACACACACACACACACACACACTGACAAACACACACACAGTGAGTCATATACACACCGACACACACACACACACACACACACACACACACACACACACCTTGTGAAGCGACAGTACAGTTGAGGGCGTACCCATTCACCAGCACACTCTCCTTCGAGCTCTGCCCGTGCGCCTTCAAGATGTTGACCGACTTGATGGGGTACTTCACCTCTCCCTTCACGCTGGTTCTCTTCACTGCCATGGCAGCATCCACCACCATGTTGGCAAAGAAGTCAGCCTCACTGGAGGGGGGATGAGGGGAGAGAGATGGTAGCCTTGAGCCAAGCTAGGCTCTCATCCAGCTTTTCATCGCTTGCAGTACTGCAAGAGGTGAATAGCTGGATTTTGTAGCTTGCAGTATGTTTGCAATGCTGGATGAGAGCCTGGAACTATTGTGCTTATTATTCTATTTACGGTCATCATTCTATTTCTGCACAACCTTGAATATCGAAATTACACGTTGATGCTCTGTGAATATTTTAGAAGTCAGCGGAAGTACTCCGGAGTAAAGAGCGAGAGAAGAGAGGTTTCGAAACAACCACATCAGTTGACGAGAACGAGACAGTAGACACTAAAAACTTTAAGAGACCTAAATCCAATGCCAACTTCAATTAGTGCTCTTTCAGACCTAGCATTCCACTGCCTATATAATTGCATTTACTAAAGCGCATGTCAAGCACATTTCAATAAATTCAGAGCATTCCAAAAGTATTATTAGTCTAGGTGTGAAGCTAGGAACACTCCCAGCTGCTAGAACTACTGATGACATCTGGTTGCTCTCGCTTTTGTCCTCTGACTGGAGATCTTTCAAGCTCTGCCTGCGCATGTGGGTGCGTGGTCAATGGCGTGGGCGCTACAGCAGCAACATGAGTATATTATTATGAGAAGAAACACCTAGCTAGAACTACTGATGACAGCTGCATCAGCGATGGTTTATGAAAAGAAATGCATGCTGCTATCAATGTAACTCACGGTCCGATGATCTTGGAGGACATTGATGTTTTTGCAGCGCTAATGATGCTGTCTCTGCCCAGTTCATCCACCTTCACTGTCAGGTGCTCCTGGATGTACTTGCAGGCCTCCCTGTGTGTGTGTGTGTGTGTGTGTGTGTGTGTGTGTGCATGCGTGCGTGCGTGCGTGCGTGCGTGCGTGCGTGCGTGCGTGCGTGCGTGCGTGCGTGCGTGCGTGCGTGCGTGTGTGTGTGTGTGTGTGTGTGTGTTTGTGTGTGTGTGACTACATAGTTTTCGGTTCTGTGTCTTTGGTGGTTTAATTACCCCGGCAGTCTGATCGAGGGTAATTTTGGGCTTAGCGCACCTATTGCGTTTAGGAGATGGGGGGAGAGGACTCATGCAATTACAGTTGGAGTTGACTGGGTCCTACTGGCAAGTGCTACAAGCGGGTTTAGTGGCTATATAAAGTTTGCCTACTGCTCCTCTGCCAAGGGGCTCCAGTAGCTCAGTTGGTAAGAGCATCTGACTAGTATTCAGAAGGTTCTGGGCTCAATCCCCAGCTGGGTCCTGTCGTCTCGGGATTTCTTTACTCTTTTACAAAGCTTATCATCTCGCCAAAGCATCTAGCATTAATCAACCTTCCAACCAGATCCCATCCCAAATGCTGACTAGTATTCAGAAGGTCCTGGGTTCAATCCCCAACTGGGTCCCAGATTTCTTTACTTTTTAAGAAAGATTATCATCTCAAAATATAACCAAAGCTACAGCAGGCATTCATCAACCTTCAACCAGATCATCCCATACTAAAACTGTCCCCATTCCATTCCATACTTGCAAGCCAGTCGGTATCCGGTGATGACAGACGTGGGGTGGATCCTGTTCTTCACCAGTTCCTCGGCGTGTTTCAGCAGCTCAGCCGCCACTATCACCACCGAGGTGGTCCCATCACCGACTTCCTGGTCCTGCAGATCAGCTAGCTCAACGAGGACTTTGGCAGCTGGATGCTCGACTTCTAGTAGCTTTAGGATGGTCGCACCGTCGTTAGTCACCGTGACATCCTGTGTGTGTGTGTGTGTGTTGCATGTGTGAAAAGAGTGAGAGTGCATGTGTGTGTGTGTATGTGTGTGCATGTGTGTGTGCATGTGTGTGTGCATGTGTGAAGTGAGAGGGAGTGAGTGTGTGTGTGGGCGGGTAAGGGAGAGAGAGTGTATGTGTGAGAGAAAGTGTGTGTGTGCATGTGTGTGTGCATGTGTGTGAGATGACAGGGAGCTAGCCTAAATTCCACACTGCCCTCTTGTTGGATCAACAAAGTCCCTTTGAAAGTGTGTAAGCAACTGTCCATGTGTACTACATGTAGCATCACTGGACACCTTATTAGGAAGCAAAGTTTTGCAGATGAGAGAGATTCAATGCTTGCAGCTGTTACTCCATTCACTATCTCTGCTCCATTCTCCCTTACCCCAACATCGTCCACGAGCATCTTGTCCAGCCCAACGGGACCCAAGGAGGTCTTCACAATGTTGGCCACGGAGATGGCAGCCATTACTGTGTGAGTGTATGTATGACATAACATAGGCAACTCACAAAACAACACAACAAAATACTTCTGAATCAGTAAAAACTTGGTGAAAACATAGTTCACACATCTGGCACAGTCTCACCATTCTGGCTGCGTATGCTCTGCCCGGTTGTTCTCTCCCCGCCAACTAGAAGCTGCGCTGCCGTCGACATCTTTGCTGGCCGATTTGTAATACACGTGGTTGATCACGCGATATCACGTGCACGCAAACCTGGGCACGAGACTAATTATATAATACCACGCATGCTTTATGCGGGCGCGGGGGTGTGGCTTTCACTTCCGCAGCACACACAGTACAGTACAGTACTGTAGTGCTAGTGTCAGCAGTGGGTGGGCTAGATTGCTTGCTTGTAAAGTTCTACATATGTCTATGATCGAGTTGCTTATATTGCCATGAAGTAAGGAGCGGCGCTCAATGTTATTGAATCCCGCATCTACTCAAGTTTGGTGAAGAAGCATAACTTTTCATCTGCGATATCGCGATGGGTGTATTAAGAACCCCGCTCATCACCCTGCTGTGTCTATGGCTGCTGTTTCTGCAGCCCTCGAGTTCCCATCCAGTGCGCAAAGCGCTGGCGGATGCTTCCAACGTCCCTGACAACTGTCAGCAAGTGAGAGTGGACGTCCAGCCCGCCCCAAAACCTCTCATGGAGTCACTGACCAGAGCCGTGAGGTTGAAACCCGAGCCAGCGTTTGTCGTGAGCGCCAGCGGAGCTTCTAAGGACATTTTCGAGAGCGTAGAAATCGCGGCTGGAGTCGAAGTGTGTCCTGCCGCTGCAGCTTGTCGGGGAGACGTGCAGAGGGGTCCGAATCTGGTGCCAGCGTCTTCAATCCATGCTGTGATACGGGAGAAGCCACAAGATCGAGAGGTTTGTTTGCCCCAAATTAGCGCAGAGCCAACAGCTCTCAATTATGGCCTACTGTAGCTTAGTCTCAACCTCGCCTGAAAATTGGTGATAGCCCACTTTATTAAGGCTTATTGTTTACTCACAACTCAAGTGATATAGCCCTTTTTAGGGTTTCATTAAAGAGCTCTTATTTGTCACCATGGAGCTCTTCAGCTTAGCTTCATTAACATCGTCTGTTGTCACCAAATAGGACACTATCCTCTTTGCAGAAAGGAGTGTGACTCACACGAAACTATCAGCACTACAGCTCGATTATTAATTAGGTTTGCTCACATGATGGCAGTATTGGTTGGGGCTCCATATTAGCCTCGTACCCAGGTGGGGTGGGAGGGGCCCCGGAAACGAGGCTAGGACTCCATTGTAATTCCTGCCAAGCCTGCAGAAAGATGTTTTAGACAATGGTGCGCATAATATGCTTTGATTTTTTGGATTTAATGATGTCTTTAAAATCACTAAGACACCCTCATCCAAAAATTTGTATTTCATATAGAGAAATTAAAAGCTGGAAACCGCAGTCGAAGCTAGTTAGTGACCTCAGGCAGGTATCTTAGCTGTTTTAGGATACACCTATAATCACCTTGTGCTTGCCTTGGCGGTGATTGTAGGTAGCATCCCTCAGGTCTCTAAAACAGCTAAGATACCTGCCTGAGGTCACTAACCTATATTTGTATTCAGAGTACTCATGAGTAGACTACATCGAGGTAGAAGCTGGCTCACCAGCTCTTTGTTGGTTCTGGCTGCCCCGGGGTTCCTAAGGGAGGTTATGGTGGGGCGCACAGTGGATATTGTTGCTTGTATTGCGAGAGTGCCATTGGGGTAATCACCCGTATAGTATCGGCATTCCTGGTGGCTAATGCAGCGTTTGTTTCCAGCCCTGTTTCCAGGCTGCTCCCACACGTTTTTGTGAGTGGTGTCGTGTGTTTGATTGGGTTCTAGCAACAGCCCACCTACATACAAACAAGAGCTTAAGGCCCTGTGACGCAGTGATAGGGTTTCTGAGAGCAAGGGTATATACAAGACAAGGTCCTTTTTTGGTAAGAGCTTGTCTCTATAGCTACAGTCCTCCTACATGTACAAGAGCTTAAGGCCCTGTGACACAGTGATAGGGATTCTGAGAGCAAGGGTATATACAAGACAAGGTCCTTTTTTGGTAAGAGCTTGCCTCTATACCTACAGTCCTCCTACATGTACAAGAGCTCACTTGTAACAGATCTACAGTCTAGTCTACATACAGTGGAACCCCTCTATTGTGGACACGTTGGGGACCTGGTGTAGTGTCCTGTTATAGAGAGGTGTTCTCATTTCAGGGGTAAATTTTTAAGTATAGGATACCAAGAGAGGGTTGTGCGGTAACCCACAAGTTTTCCCAAGGTGAAGCCGAAGGATAAATGCAAATAAGTGGGTTATAGCGCATAAACTGCGAGTGGGTGTGTGGTCTATCTGACTTATACCATATTGCACATGCGTACCATCTTCGCTGCGTAGCAACGTAGCGAACTGTGGGTTATGAAACTGTGTAACCCATACTTTTTATCCAAATATTTTCATTGTGGATGATGTAATGTATAAGAAAGCATATTTGGAGGGTGTCCTTTAAGAGGGGTTCCAAATGTAGTAAGGATAGGTGTTGAAAAGCATTCCACCTTTAAAACTGGCTCCAGATGTTAAGTACATGCCACTGGGATGAATGGCTGGTTTTTTCAGCGTGTACTGCTACTAACTGCTACTTGTCGTTTGCTGTATGTAATTATTTTGAGTGTCCCTCTTTAGAAGGACATGCGCTCTGGATCATGTTGTAGGAAATAGGAAAATTGGTGGGGTAGATTAATTCCCTATTGGCCACATCCAGGAGTCAGGCTTATGCTATCGGTGGGCTCATACTCAGGGGTGGCCTCATACTCAGGGGTGGGCTCATACTCAGGGGTGGGCTCATACTCTGGAGTGGGCTCATGCTCAGGGGTGGGCTCATACTCAGGGGTGGGCTCATACTCAGGGGTGGGCTCATACTCAGGGATGGGCTCATACTCAGGGTAGGCTCATACTCAGGGTGGGTTCATACTCAGGGGTGGCCTCATACTCAGGGGTGGCCTCATACTCAGGGGTGGCCTCATACTCAGGGGTGGGCTCATACTCAGGAGTGGCCTCATACTCTGGAGTGGGCTCATGCTCAGGGGTGGGCTCATACTCAGGGGTGGGCTCATACTCAGGGATGGGCTCATACTCAGGGTAGGCTCATACTCAGGGGTGGCCTCATACTCAGGGGTGGCCTCATACTCAGGGGTGGCCTCATACTCAGGGGTGGGCTCATACTCAGGAGTGGGCTCATGCGTGGGAGTGGGCTCACACTCAGGAGTGGGCTCATACTCAGGAGTGGGCTCATACTAAGGGTGGCCTCACACTCAGGGGTGGCCTCATACTCAGGAGTGGGCTCATGCTCAGGGGTGGGCTCATACTCAGGGGTGGGCTCATACTCAGGAGTGGGCTCATACTCAGGAGTGGGCTCATACTCAGGAGTGGGCTCATACTCAGGAGTGGGCTCATACTAAGGGTGGCCTCATACTCAGGGGTGGCCTCATACTCAGGAGTGGGCTCATACTCAGGGGTGGGCTCATACTCAGGGATGGGCTCATACTCAGGGGTGGGCTCATACTCAGGGCATGAAGCACAAAGAAGCCACAATACAGACAAAGACTCAGTCAACAAAAAGGCGAGGACATCAACATGTGGTCATTTACACCAATCAGCACTCTTGATCCTCACAAGAAGTTCCTACATTGCAAGATTTTTACCTGGAGAGGAGATCTCTGTGTTACCTCTGTATGTAACCCTACGTTAATTGGAATTGCTACAAGCTTGTGTTTGGAACACAGAAGTAGCTGAATTAGAAGTACCAGTAAGACTATGCAGTTTAACTATTCTTTTCACCATCACATCAGAATCAACATACACACACACTCGCACACACGCATGCACGCTAAGAGTAATTTGCTACTTTGTAATTGACCATTCCTTCCGCCATCACTTCAAAATAAACACACACACACTTATGCACACACACTCACACGTAAATGTACACACACTACTAATGAAAGGATATCTTGCAACCAACCT
>CBDBCZ010000019.1:295000-485000 GCA_965203295.1 Nitrospirales bacterium
AACCAGAAGCGCTTCTACGGGGTCTGGTTCTGGAGGTCAAAGGTCGCCAAGGGAGCGGAGCCACTCCGGTTGGGAGCAGCTGCCACTGCCAGACGTTCCGAAACTGGAACCGGCCGAAGACCAACCCCCCGAGAAGAAGAACACGGAACCACAAAAGGCCAAGGAGGGCAGTGATGATGAAGCTGGTTATGCGTACGCTATTGTCGCGAAGGAGGACAAAATGGAAGGCTCTGATTCGGAAGGTGAGGATCGTGAGAAACCGGAGCGCATGAGTGAAGTACGACAGAATATACCCCTCCGCTATGGGAAAGTCACTCGATGTCCCGATTCCACGCCAGCGGTGCCGGAAGCAGAACCGGAAGGAGACAGCTACACAGAGGTTCGACAGTTTCCGCCCGCCATCTTAAAGGGAAGGCTTCGGTCCCGAACGGAGCCAGTCGATCCGGCAGACGTTGTAGTGAATCGAGAGAAGCGGGCATTTACTACCCATTCCGCCGCCCACCTACCGCTTCCGTCTATTCCAGGTGCCGAGATGGACAGCCAAATGTATGACATCATCCCCGAAAGCATAAAGACCACCAGCGTCGCAAAAGTCGACCCCGTCAGATCCAAACCTGCATTGCTAAAAAAAAAACGGGAGAGACTCTACGAAACGGTCGACGACATTGGAGATCGCGAGCCCGACGACACGTATGATAGCATTCCCGACGAGATCAGGCACATCGAAGTGCCAATCTCCCCCAAAACTCCCCCAGTCGTTACGGTAGTAGTTCCTTCTCCCAGCATCCAGCATACGGGCATCCCGATCATCGTTCCCCAGCCCCCTCTGCCCCCCGAGTCCCCCATTCCCCGAAAGGAGGGAAAGAAAGAGGAAGACACCGTTAAGAAGAAGAAACTGTCTAAGATGACCAGCGAAACCGATCACAGGAAAAAAAAGTCGCTGTTTGGGCGAAAGAAGGCCCACTCCATCTCTGTTCCGAAAACAAAAAAGGAAAAAGACCAACAGAAGCCTCTGCCCGATATCCCGATACCTGCAGCTGCCACCCACACCCCTCCCACCCACGTGTCCCCACCTGCCCATTTACCTCCACCACCCATGCACTTCTCCCCGCCCGGGATCCCCCCTCCCTTACCGCCGGAAGATGACGAGGATGAAGATGACGCGACGTACGACAGGCCGCAGCTCGACTACCCCAGATCAGCGTCTGAGAGCGACGGGTCCCCCGCAAAGAGGATAAGCGTCGAGGAGAGCAAAATGAAGTCACAGTCTCTTCCGATGGCGATGCGGTCCGCTGGTCACACGGTCTTCCACCCCCGACCGCACCTTCCACTCCCCGACCTCCCGGAAGATTCCGGAAGCGGAGCGGTTGCCGTCGGGGTGGTACTCAGGACAAACGAGGTGGACCCTCGGTATCCCGGTTATAATGTCGTTGTCCGAGACACAGACGAGGAAGTGGAAGTTCCGTACGAGACTGTGAACCGCGATGAAGTATTTGCAGCTCTGGAGCGCAAGCAAGACGCTGACGAACCACCCTATGATCATGTCAAGAAGTTGTTGGATGGAGACGAGCCTCCGTATGATAGCGTCAAGAAGCCAGCAACAGAGGAAGAACGTCCGTATGATAGCGTCAAGAAATCATCGACGGGGGAAGAAGAGGAACCCCCGTACGACAGCGTTAAAGGGAAGGAGGGTCCGGAGGGTGCCGTACGTGACGCTGGCTACGGGAAAGTGACGTCATCTGCTACTTCTGATCCTCATGGGGAAATCCCCGAGCATGACGAACTCGGTTACGCCGTCATTCCAGCTGAGGCGAAAAAGAGGAAACACGACGGATGGGGAATCACGCCAGAAGATCTTGAGGCGGATGACGATGAAAGAGATCACAACGCCGATCGTAGATTCGAGACGGAACCAGAACCACCCGGCGATGACTCCACCCCCCGGCCCAAAGATCCCGGATACGAACCGGTCAAGAAATTGGAAGAGGCCACTACTGCAGCCACTGTAGTTGAGGACACCTATGCCCAAGTGGACATGGTCGCAAAGAGATTGTCGCAACGCCGACGCAAGCAACAGCAGCTCAAAGAACAGAACCCAGTCGAAGCAAGCATAGATGAAGGAGTCCAGTTGCCTCCCCCTGTCCCCCCGGCAGCAGACCTCGGCGTCGATCTGTCCGAGTTTGAAGAGCCACCTGTTCCCGCCCAGTCGGAGAACATGCTCATAATGGTGGAGAAAGGAGATCCGCCCTACTCGAAAGTCCTGAAAGTTCCGAAAAACGGGGTGGCAAGCGATCCTCCCTACGCCAAAGTGATCAAGGAGAGGCCCCCGTCTGACGATGTTGTACGGCCTTACGCGAGTTTCAACGTCATTGAGGACGCGGATGACAGCACTGCGGCGGGGTACGACGTAGTCAGTAAGCAAGCTGCTTTGCGTGTGGAGGCCCAGTCTCAAGACTCCGCCCTGGGGTACGATACCGTGGGTGTAGTCTCGAAGAATCCGAACAGCCTAGATCCGCAGGACTTGAAAGACGCAGCCCTAGGTTACGACAGTATCGGAGATCAGCTTTCGACGGAGAACGCTACTGTGTCCACTTCGACTGTGACGATCAAAGCACCAACTTTAGTACCTGCCGAGCCACCGCAGCACATGTACGACAGTTTAGAGGGGGTGCTAGAGCCCGAAGTGGAACCAGATTTCGCCGCGGGGAATATGTATGACTGTTTGCTACCCCAGTCGGGTGAAACTGAGAGTAAAAGTGACGATGAGGACAGATACGAAGAAATAGACGAGGACGTAAGAATGCACCTTCTTAAAATGCATCGACATCTGCACACATCATAGGCAGAGCGGATGTTATCTGTGCATGTAACCTTTTTTTTCCGTTTTGTAATCACTTTCTCTGGTTATTGTGAACTCGCATACCCATTCCAAGTCTTATACACATGTTGGATTGGGTTTGAGACTAGTAAGTGCAAGGGGTTATTTTTTTATTTTTGTAGCATTAATATTGCTCACACTGGAATTGTTAGTATACATTGGCTGTCCTGACTACAAACTTTGTACATTGGGATATTAAAGACGTGTATTTCCTTGCTAACTGCATGTAGCTACGTAATTAAGGCAAAGTCTTAATTTCTGTTCCTGCTTCTGCAAGTATGCAGTACTGGTGACAATGTATAATGATTCTACGTATACACTTTATTCCTGAGCTGGAGCATGATGCCTATTGCTTGTGCCTCGCCTTGTATTATTATACTGCTTTACAAGGAGTAGAGAATGAAGGTTAAGGTCGCAATTGAAAATCAGTTGCATTAATTAGCTGTTTATATGACTGCACAGCCAGCTAAGTTTCCAGTCTCCGCAGCCAAATTTGAAGCCATTGAGTAGTTTTTTTTTTAAGAAAAAAAGGCTGCAGTTCAGATCATGTAGGGATGGATCTTCCCAAAACAGCCAAACAAGCTGCATATCGCAGTGCAATGTGTTACGAAGTACCATCCTTGAATGGGAGGGTGAGTGATTCTCTTGGGAATGTATACACGTAATACTGATATAATTCATTAACAAAGTTACTGTGTGCGGTGTTCATGGGGTTTTACTGTTTACTCTTGTAAATATACAATCATGCATTTGCCTGCATGCATGTTTCGCATCATTCCAGCTTAGGGTTAAGCTACATGTAGTACATGAACTTTGTATAGCCTTTCAGCAAAACTGTAAATCTTAGCCGATCTACATCTATTCATGCAGTGTACGGACTTGTGTGGGCATGTCTTGTAGTAGACGTTAGGCTGTATATTGAACTTTGTATAAATAGGCCATACATACGTATAGGTATATTCCAGTTTTCTATGAAGCAAGTTACCACACCGTGACAGTGCATAACTATCAATACACTGTATAACTGTATACATGATTGTACAAAAACACATTTGAACAGAACAGGAATAAATTTCCACTCTAACATACTAAAACGGTGAATTCATTCCGAGTTTCGTCTCAAACTCCAGCCTGAGATGCCGCTGCACTTTCACCAGTGTCTTCTTGTCCCAATACTTCAGCAACTCCTGAACAGGCAGCAGAAGGAACGGCCAGGAGAATCCGATGACCCAGACGTACCAGGGCACAGAAGAGAGGCGGGCAATCTGGGAGCGTTGATAGGCGCTGACAGTTACGCTCTGCGATATCGTAGAGTAGATGACTTGAAGGAGTACTGCTCCTGTTACCGTCAGCGAGTACTGCCACGAGATGAAACGCCACAGTTTCCAGAGTGGCTTGGTGCGATGGACGAAGCGAATCGACAGAGCTACCAGGGAGACGGTGATGAAGAAAGCTACCAGGTCTTGTGCAAATACGAGCCCCTGTTCGTAGTCGCCCCTCCAGCCGTTCCAAAGTGAAGTCTGGGTTTCGTTTCTGTCCCCAAGCAGCGGATGACAGTCGGCGTTAGGCTGCTCAGAGCATATCGCTCCCACGGTTAGGGCAAACAGAAGCAGGTCGATCACCGTAGTTGGCACAAACGTCGTGAGTAGGTTGACCAAAAAGAACCACTTGTCGCTCCAAACCTGCTTGGTCCTATTCGGCATCTGTGACTGGATAGCGGGGTCAACTGGAGTGGCGATAAAGGAGACAGCTAGCGTGGGAAAGACGAACAGAACGAACCAGAAAATGTGAGAGCCAGAAAGGGGCGGAGGAAGGAAGAAGAGAGTCGCCAGTAGAATCAGCAGCGAGAGACTGAGCGAGCTGCCCAACCAGAAGAGGAAGCCCCGACGAACACAGCTGAGGATGTGTCTGGATTCGGTCACCAACGAGATGACGCTGATGTTGTTGTCCCTGTTGCAGCTGAGCTGACAAGCACTGGAGTTGAGAAAGGAGGCCATTTCGAGAGGAGTGGGCCAGTTCAAAGCATGCTGCTGTTGTTGCGAGGCAGAGTGGACAGAGAAATGCTCGGAGTGAGAAGACTGTAGGCTCTGCGCGATCGTGGTGGGACACCTCGAGGACTTGGCTTGGTTGGGAGTGATGCTCAAGCTGATGTCTGCCTGCGAGAACACCAGGAGATTATCGCCGTTCCAGGAGTTCCCGATGCACATGACGACCTCCCCGTTCTCCTGCATGATCTCCATCATCTCTCGGACGGCATCCGTGGTGCAGTCGGTGAAGAGCGGGACGAGAAGGGGGACGTTGTCCACGTTCTTGATGTGGGGGCGAACGTTCGTGATTCCCTTGGGCAGTTTGGCCGTTATGTAGGACTTGTATGCGTAGGCGTGGACCACAGAGCTCAGGCTAGAGCTGGCGCTCGTCGTGGTGCTGTCGAGCTCTTCGCTGGAACTCGAGACGTCGTCCTCGTCTAGGGAGTCGGCCAGCGAGATGTGGCAGTTCCAGCCGGCTTCTAGCCCGAGCTTCTGAGCGAATATCTTTCCGCGTACCTCGTTCTCGGCCGTGAAATGGACGAATCGGATCCCGGCCGTCTCTAAGTCTTCGATCAGAGTGACCACGTCTTGTTGCGGTTGAAACTGAAGCGAAACCATGCCGAGAAAGACTTGATTGCACTGTAGACTCGCAAATATCTGCTCCGCACTGGAGGAGCGCGGCACCACTACGATCCCCTCCTCATTGTTACCACCGCCGCTCGCAGTGTCCGGGAGCATCATCATGCTCATATCGCTGAAATTCCTCTGCATGTGCCTCTCGGGTAAGAATATCCCGAGTTTCTCGTTTCTCAGATGCGCGAGATCGAATTCCAGCAGGGGGTTGTAAGCGAGGGTGACACAATAGGAACTTAGACTGCGGCGGGTGAAGAAATCCAAGATGGTTCCCCTCTCCAAGTCGGTCATGGGTTGAAGGTCCCTCCCGTCCCAGAAGTCGCTACAACAGGCAGACACCATGTCTCCGCTCCCCCGGCTCATGACGAGATAAGTTCCGGATTCATTGTTGCGGAGCGCCGTCGAGACAATGTGCGGTTGAACGATCTGTGCGGCATTGAACAGCGAAGAACAGGCCTTCCGGGAGAGAGTGCTTCTCTGGAACCCCTCGGGGGGGTTGCCCAGGCTATACAGCAAAACCTCGTTTGCAAACTGATTGGTGGAATACTCCGTGACTCCTATCTCGACTCCGAGAGGACACAGGCAACCGGTGACCTGGAGGTATTTTCTCAGCTGCTCGTTCGTTCCCTCGGGGGACCAGAGATAGGGATCGGCGAAAAGGTGCGAGGAGGCTAGCACGTTGACCCCGACCGGCTTGAGAGACCCGATATGAGCCTCCCAGTTGACGTCATCGAAGCAGAGCCCAGAATGGCTCTCGCTGTTGGAGGACAGGTCCAGCACTTCCGTGACCACCTCGAAAGGGGCTGCCTCGGAAACGGTCGACGTGGTGCTCACGTTGTCTGGCGGTTTCGGTGGCTGCAAATGAGCTGGTGGCTCTTCTTGACGTTTTGAGCGAGAGGTCTCTTTTTTGTCTCCAAACTGGAGCTTTCTGGCGGCATATCTTTCTCCTGAGGTTGAGGGAGGGTGCCTTTCCGACCCACCATTTCTGGCATCATCTGCAGAGCTGTTTGGAATTTTAAAGTTTACTGGCTCTGCAGTATGAGTCTGGTTCTCCTCTGATACAGCCGGAGGCAGGTCTTTGCTTTCTTGATTTCCATTCCCATTCCTATCCTCTTCAGTTACATCTCCAGTTCCATTCCCATTCCTATCCTCTTTAGTTACATCTCCAGTTCCATTCCCATTCCTATCCTCTTCAGTTACATCTCCAGTTCCATTCCCATTCCTATCCTCTTCAGTTACACCTCCAGTTCCATTCCCATTCCTATCCTCTTCAGTTACATCTCCAGTTCCATTCCCATTCCTATCCTCTTCAGTCCCATTCCCATTCCCATTCCCATCCTCCTCGGTCACATTCCCACGATCGTCTTCATCGAGACCCATCGCCTTCGTATACCTAAAGAAGAAGACCTTCTCTGGTGTGGGGGAGCCCCCTGTCAATACATACTCCTTGTCGACAGCACAGAAAGATGTTAGACTCCCGAGAAGATGGACCGAACGATAGTTCGGGTACATCGAAGGCCGCAACACAATACAGAGCATCTTCTTCACAATCTGGTACACGTTTCTGAGGTGGTCCACCCCTCTGAGGCCTTTGAAGAAGGAGGGGCCCTTTTCGACGAGGAGGACGATTCTTGCAGTGCCGTAGATGTTCACGACTATCCACAGTAGAGGCAACGGGAGCATGAGCAAGGGGACAGTAGTGTAGCTCTGCAATCGGAAGAGCAGTTCGTACCAGACGTCGAAATCGTCCGGAAGTGCCAGATAACGAATTAGGTTTACAATCAGAGATATAGGGAGCACAATCACCATGGCGATGTTCAGGGCTCCCAGCGCACAGTCCTTCTCGCAGCAGACAAACGATTGAGATCGCTTCTTCCCGATTGTCGATTTCAAGACGGCAACCACCGGCGCATCGGTCACAGCAAACTGGACTCCCTTTGCTGCCGGCAAAAACCTCACATCAGCATCGTCCTTTCCAATACCGCAAGTCCTTTCGTGGCCGACTCGGAAGATTTCATCTGGCAGAACTTCGCCAACGAGAAAATTCACGTCGGTCGGCTCCTTAGTGGCTGGATCCAGGAGAACAACATTCGCCGGAGTCGTCATGCCTTCGTACAGCTCAATGACATCGCCTTCAACTAGTAAATTGGTGGGTAGGTTAACGACAACGCCGTCTCTGTACGCTCGAATTGTAAAATTTCCCCTGAGGGTCGCGATCGACCTAGCCGGGTACGACCCGGGGCTCCAGGGGCAAGGGGAGCTGAGAAAAGGCTCCACCTTTCTCAGCAGCCGCTTGATTCTGTGAGTCCGGAGGATGTAAACGTCCCAGAAAAACAGCACCGAGTTGAAGGCCGTCGTCAGTAGCAGAAACACTCCCTGGAATAGAACGGCCGCGTCGCTCTCGCTGACCGCGTAGTCCGCAACGAGGAGGACCCCGGAGATTAGCACCAGGGTGAACGTCAGGGGGACAAAGGGGCGCCGGCATAGCTCCCTCGTCCAGCGGATGGGGGTGGTGTTAGAGGCCAAGCGCTGGAGCTCCTCGTACAGTCGCTGCTGCGCCTCCTGTGAGGATAGGCCGACGTGAGTCATCTTCTGCTGGCTCTGAATGGTCGCATGGTGTCACGATTCCACAATCTGTAGCGTTTTTGAAGCCCTATAGCATGAACATAGAACGTTTATTAAGCAACTGTATTCTAGCCATCTAATACAGTTCCAATAGGTCGTCTATCGCGTTTTAATATGAAAGCTGCAGATGCAATTAGACTTGGTATTGTTCCCAGACCCTCTGACACTCACTCCGTCAGAGGGACAGAGGATCTGGGAACGAGACTAACTTATTTGTGTTCTGCCTCCGCCCTCTCTTTCTCCATATAGAGCCTCCCTCAATGCCCGCAGTTCATTGGCTAAATTTCGGCGGGAAATTGCGAATAGCTACTGCACTTTTAGCTGCGCTGTAATTGGGGTACCAGCTAAGCATGAACCGTGCTATCTGCAGCTGTTGAAGGCCAGTGATAATGTAACGGTACAGGAGATAATAAAAACATAAGATGTGTCTCCTTTAAACTATCTGCTGGTACATCAAGTTGGTGAAATCATCAATAACAGAGCTTATTACCTATGGTATTAAAAATATGATGCTGCATCCGCCATCTTTCTTTGAGGCTCCTCAGCAAGGCTCTTCCCGTCCACCGAGACTGCATTCGATTCCCGAGAGAAAGAGCGATGATGGAGCTCCCTTGGTAGGGATTGAGGAGGAGCTAGCCAGCTTGAAGCGGGAGAACCGAGAGCTAGTGTGAGCGCAGATCAAGTGCTAGTAGTTAAATGAAGTTGCTATTGATCCGGCAGAAAGTCGATTAGGGTTAGGCTCAGGGCTATAGGGTTATGGAAAGGCTCAGCTAGGGTTATGGGGTCAGGGCTATAGGGTTAGGGCTAGGCTCAGGGCTAGGGTTAGGGTTAGGGCTAGGCTCAGGGCTAGGCTCAGGGCTAGGGTTAGGGTCAGGGCTAGGGTTAGGGCTAGGTTAGAGCTAGGGTCTGGGCTAGAAATAGGAGGTTCTAGGGCTTCATATATGTCCTTTTTTCTCTTTATGAAGGAGATCTGGATTGATTAAATTAATCATGTATAGAGCTACATGTATAGTGACACATTCAAATCCAAAACCATTACGTAGATATCCTAAACCGGTTATGCAGGTATCCTAGTACTACATGTAGAATAGGGCTAGTAGCAGCATCTCTGTTGTGTATTTTTTAGTATTACTATGTTATTTTATAGGTTTATGCTCATGTTTCCTCACACATGCCAGGAGACAACTGGAGAAACTCCTGCAGTCTGTGCCGGCACGAGACCCCGCCCACCCCCATCCTGGCACCCTCACCCCAGCACCGGCACTGCTTGCCACCGACCTGCTTCAGGTGGAGGCTCACCTCCAGAGCAGAGTCGGGCTCCTGGAGGGAGAGAAGAAAGACCTCTCGTCACGCCTGCTGGAGGTGGAGCGGTCCCTGTTCCATGCTAGGGGTGAGTGCTGGTCCCTGTTCCATGCTAGGGGTGAGTGCCGGTCCCTGTTCCATGCTAGGGTCGAGTGCCGATCCCTGTTCCATGCTAGGGGTGAGTGCCGATCCCTGTTCCATGCTAGGGGTGAGTGCCGATCCCTGTTCCATGCTAGGGGTGAGTGCCGATCCCTGTTCCATGCTAGGGGTGAGTGCCGGTCCCTGTTCCATGCTAGGGGTGAGTGCCGGTCCCTGTTCCATGCTAGGGGTGAGTGCTGATCCCTGTTCCATGCTAGGGGTGAGTGCCAGTCCCTGTTCCATGCTAGGGGTGAGTGCCGGTCCCTGTTCCATGCTAGGGGTGAGTGCTGATCCCTGTTCCATGCTAGGGGTGAGTGCTGATCCCTGTTCCATGCTAGATAGACAAAGAAAAGTCCAGAGGCTAAAATTGTATCTGTAAGAAATCTGTTGGGGTCTGTACAGCTAGTCACATGACTTGTGTACAGTCTACTGCCAAATATGGCATATTATCACGTTAATAAACCTCATGCTAATCTTGTGGCAAAGTAAGTCTTTAATTTTCTAAGTGCTTGTTTTTCATGCACAAAAAAATGAATGTTAGTGTACAAAAAATACCTAAGACAGACGGACTGGGGGCGAGGGGAAGCAAAAAGAAAAAGAAATAAAAAGAGAGATGGTCCATGTGAGGCTCGAACTCACGACCTTCGCGTTATCAGCACGACGCTCTGCCGACTGAGCTAATGGACCAGCTGGTGTAGAAGCTGAGCTAATGGACCAGTTGGTGTAGAAGCTGAGCTAATGGACCAGTTGGTGTAGAAGCTCTGCCGACTGAGCTAATGGACCAGTTGGTGTAGAAGCTGAGCTAAATAAATTAAATGGACCAGTTGGTGTAGAAGCTGAGCTAATGGACCAGTTGGTGTAGAAGCTCTGCCGACTGAGCTAATGGACCAGTTGGTGTAGAAGCTGAGCTGATGGACCAGTTGGTGTAGAAGCTGAGCTAATGGACCAGTTGGTGTAGAAGCTCTGCCGACTGAGCTAATGGACCAGTTGGTGTAGAAGGGAGCTAATGGACCAGTTGGTGTAGAAGCTGAGCTAATGGACCAGTTGGTGTAGAAGCTGAGCTAATGGACCAGTTGGTGTAGAAGGGAGCTAATGGACCAGTTGGTGTAGAAGCTGAGCTAATGGACCAGTTGGTGTAGAAGCTGAGCTAATGGACCAGTTGGTGTAGAAGCTGAGCTAATGGACCAGTTGGTGTAGAAGCTGAGCTAATGGACCAGTTGGTGTAGAAGGGAGCTAATGGACCAGTTGGTGTAGAAGCTGAGCTAATGGACCAGTTGGTGTAGAAGCTGAGCTAATGGACCAGTTGGTGTAGAAGCTGAGCTGATGGACCGGTTGGTGTAGAAGGGAGCTAATGGACCAGTTGGTGTAGAAGCTGAGCTAATGGACCAGTTGGTGTAGAAGCTGAGCTAATGGACCAGTTGGTGTAGAAGCTGAGCTAATGGACCAGTTGGTGTAGAAGCTGAGCTAATGGACCAGTTGGTGTAGAAGCTGAGCTGATGGACCAGTTGGTGTAGAAGCTGAGCTGATGGACCAGTTGGTGTAGAAGCTGAGCTAATGGACCAGTTGGTGTAGAAGCTGAGCTAATGGACCAATTGGTGTAGAAGGGAGCTAATGGACCAGTTGGTGTAGAAGCGGGCTTATACTCAGCTGTAGGCTTATACGCTGGAAGGCCTACTAAGGTCGGCTTTCTTCTCTCATCATGAACGTGTAGTGTAGTGTAGTGTCGACAGAACTTAATATACCATATTCGGTTAAGATGACTTAGGTATTTCTGCTGCTATGACAGTAATATACAATTTATATTGGCTCTTATGAGGGAGTTACAGCACAAATCCCTCATAAGAGCCAATATAAATTGTATATTAGTTTCTGAGGTCATAACTACCACACCATACGTCACATTTGCTTCAAACTCGGAAACAAACCTTTCTCTGTGGTAGACAGTAAATACAAGGAACAATTACTGTCATAGCAGCAGAAATACCTGAAACCGAATATGATCTATTAGTCTTTATAGTTATGCGTACCTCTTAAAAATAGATTTTTTTCTCCTTACCCATCAGAGCACCACCAGACTGAGATGGCTGCCCTGAGGGCCCACCACGAAGAAGCCTTACTGAGACTGCAGCTGGAGAACGAGCAGCTCGGCAGTAGCTACCAGGCGCTGGAGGAGGAGATGGGAGAGAGGGTGCGGGGGTTGGAGGAGGAGAGGGAGGCGAGGGTGCGGGAGTTGGAGGGGGAACTCGGTGCCGGGGAGGAGCGGCGCGTGTCGGAGGCGGAGACCCTCCAGGCTAGGATTGCTGAGCTGGCCGAGAGCCACGCTGGTGAGATCAGAAATGCATTCTATGAAATAGTGCTATATATTCATTCTGCTGCGCATTCTGTGAATCTAAAAGCTGTGCGGCGCTAACCCTATCCCTAACTCTAACCCTAACTCTAAACCTTGTCTAACCCTAACCCTAACCCTATAGTCTAATTGTAACCCTAACCCTATAGTCTAATTGTAACCCTCGCCCTACTCTAACCCTAATCCTAACCTTCTACCACGCTTGTAATACTCTGACCAATCAGGTAGCTAGATTTGAGGTTTCAAAATCACTTATTCACCTCGTAATAGGTGTCTAACTTACTCACTTATTGACCTTGTTTTAATACCCTTCAGCGGCGGGTTGCCATATAAATACGCGTAAATATAACCGCCGGGTATAGCGTGGTAGAAGCCAGTTATACAACTCGTGGTCGGTGTATAAGCGATTTATTCCCCTCGGGCCTTCGGCCCTCGGTAAATAAATCGCTTATACACCTCCACCTCGTGGTATAACCTATACCTAGTCTCACCTAACCCCAACCCCAACACTAGTCTAACCTCACCCTAATTAGCCCTAGTAACCCTAATTTAAATTGCATTTAATGTGCAGGGCAATTTATATGCTTAAATTTATAAAATGTACCCAATGCAAGCATCTACAATTTAGACCGTGTGAGCCTGCCGTTTTTTGTCTCCTGCCTCCCGCAGCTGTGACCTCTGACCTTGCGAGGGAGAAGGGCGACCGTGAGGATCAGGTGGGGGAACTCCGCTCTCAGCTTGAGCTGAGGGAGACACAGAGCGAGCAGACCAGGTCCCAGCTCGAGGGACAGGTCAGGTTAGTCACCAGTCCTCTCGATGCTGGTCTCGTTCCCAGGCTCTCATCTGGGTCCCAACTAGTCTTGTGCCCAGCCCCACGTTAGAAAGGTGGGTCTGGCTCCCCGTATGGTCAAAGTTGGGGCAGCATTACGTCAGCGGTCCCAGATCTGGACCGGCAATGTGATTGGTTGTTTATAGTATTACATACATCATTAAACGGTTGCAGTATCCGGATATCCATACTAGTGGCCACGTGGACACTATCCGTTTGGTGATGTCACGCTAACCCAACTTTGAATATACAGGGAGCCAGACCCACCTTTCTAATGTGAAGCTGGGCACGAGACCATGGCCCCCACTCAAGGGACAGATCAGGTTAATCACCAGCCTACTCGATCTCTAGCCTCGTTCCCAGGCTCTTTTCATCGCTTGCAGTATTCCGCTCTGCACCCCCCTCCCAGGGTAAGAGGACATCAGATTAAGAAACTTGTCAATAACACAGTTTTTTATAGAGCCTTATAGAGGCTCATTCCCAGTCTGAATCCCTTAGTCTCGTTCCCAATCTCGATTCCCCTACCTACTATTCAGGTTCCTCTCTTTGCCAGCTTTGCCAAGTGATGAAAAGCTGGAAGAGAGCCTGGGAATAGGGCTATTTTACTTATAATCTCTTGCTCATGAATGTCATGGGAGTAACAGTAGGCAATAAATGGAGATAATACATGACAACGTGCATGTTTTTGTACTTTCATGTAAACTTTGTAGCCTCGTACCCAGGCCTTCCCTCCCAGCTTTATTCGCAGACGCGGCAAAAAGCGTGGTTTTTGCCACGGCTGCGAAAATAGCTGTGAGGGAAGGCCTGGGCACAAGGCTATAAATTTTGAACATGAAAGCACAAGAGCATGCATATTTCCATGTAAACTTTCCATTTAGTGCCTACTCCCCCCCCATTACATCATGATGGTAAAGGGTCCGCTCCTCCGTCCGCAGCTCTCTGCAGGAAGAGCTTTCTCGGAGCTGCCAGAGAGTGCAGGCACTGGAGGGCTACCTCGGAGGGGAAGTCCCTCCAGAGGGCAGGGGGATCACCTGGAGGGAGGAGAGGGAGGGGCTCGTGGCAAGGGTGCAGGTAGGGTGGAGGGAGGAGAGGGAGGGGCTCATAGCTAAGGTGCAGCTAGGGTGGAGGGAGGGGCTGGTAGCAAGGGTGCAGGTAGGGTGGAGGGAGGAGAGGGAGGGGCTAGTAGTAAGGGTGCAGGTAGGGTGGAGGGAGGAGAGGGAGGGGCTCATAGCTACATGTAAGGTGCAGGTAGGTGGAGGGAGGAGAGGGAGGGGCTGCAGGTAGGGTGGAGGGAGGGGCTCGTAGAGTCAGGGGCAGGTAGGGTAGAGAGTAGAGATAAGACTTTGTAGATCATAAATTCTAGTTGTATAAGGTCACCTCCTTCCACCCCTCCCCCCTCACCTTCCCTCCCCTCCCAGGGTCTCGAGAGTGAGAGCCGGCGGCTGCAGTCGGAGTCCAAGCTGCTCAACATCAGACTGGGCTCACTCTCAGAGATACTCAGCATACAAGAGACTGACATCTCAAAGGTACAGTGTAAAAAATGGAGTGCACGTGAAACATTGAAGGCAATAAAAGTAAATTGAATGGCAATACCTTGAATAATAAGGACATCGCCGTTCTTTGTACTGTAAATATACAGGTGTCCTTACATCTGGTAAATTTGTGGTCAAGTTGATACGTCCCTTTCCTTTGTTCCCTCTCTCCCTCTCCTTCCCTCACTTCCTCCTTTCCCCGATTCCTCCGCTCTCTCCCTCCCCTCCCCTCCCTCCCCTCCCTTCCCCTCACCTCCCTCCCCTCCCTCCCCTTCCCCTCCCTCCCTTCCCCTCACCTCCCTCCCTCCCCCTCCCTCCCCAGACCAGTAGTGCCGGTGACTCTCCCAGCTCGGTTAAGAGCCTGTTGACTCGCTGGAGGGAGAAGGTGTTTGTGCTGCTGGTGCAACAGAAGCTACAGCAGATGGAGGACGGCAGGAGGAGACACGAGTGCAAGCTGAAGGTGACTAGAGGAAGGTTCAGTGTCACCAGAACACCTCTTTAAAACATGGTAGCAACTATCTGTACTAGCGTACAGAAAAGTTTTCCACTCTGTACGTGTATGGAAAAACTGAAGTCTCTTAGTCTGTGTGATAAACCATATACTAACCATACTATCATCAGCTACTTTTCAGTATCACCCCTCCCTCCCTCCCTCCCTCCCTCCCTCCCTCCCTCCCTCCCTCCCTCTCCCTCACCACCAGGAGCAGTCTCTCCTGGAGCAACAGTCTCAGTTGGAGCGAGAGAAGGATCTGTTGTCTCACGCCCTGGCTGACAGGACGGCCGAGCTACAACTGCAGATCAGCAAGACCGAGGTAATCATCTTAATCAGAGTTTTCTTTCTACCAACCACAAATTGGCTTCACAAACTTCGTTTGATGATCACGTTTGTGAAGCCAATTCGTGGTTAGTAAAAAGAGAACTTCTTTCGACATGAATACTGAAAACTAACTGAGATCCTCTTTGAAGAAAAACTGAGATAGTTCCACCAGAATATCCACGCGGGAACTAGGCATAGCACGAGAAAACAGCCCTATTTTGTACAGTTAGGTAAATAGAGGAATTAAGCTCAAAATCAGCTGTACTGCTCAAAGGATCATCGTCTATCAAGCTAGGGGCGGGGTTAGTATGCGATTTTTAATTAGCGGTTTCACTTGGGAAGCGTTTATGGGTCGAGACTGTCATACTAGAATTTGGAGTTATACTCTTTCAGATTTAATCTCACTGTAACGCATACACACACACACGCAGTGACACACTGACACACACACACACACCCTCATCCACACACACACACACACACACACACACACACACACACACACACACACACATACACAATGACACACACACAGTAACACACACATACACACAGTGTCACACACACACACAGTGTCACACACACACACGCAACACTAGAAACTCCCATACCATGTGTGCTCTATTTAATGAGCATGTTCTCTGCTGTAGGAGGCAGAACGGAGCCTGGAAGAGGCCTGCTGTGGTCTGAGGGAGCTGGAGGCCCGGCTACAGGAGTCACACCTCCGCTCTGAATCGCTTGGCTCTCGTGTGAGGGAGCTCGCCGAGGGATACGACCGCTGCAAGGCTTCCCTCAGCCAGGCGCTGTCCAGGATGGCCAACTACGAGCACCGAGTGGCTCTGGCTGCGAGGAGAGTCCTCTCCCTGAGAGGTTTGGAGGCTAGAGCAGCTAGTTGTTCACCTGGGAAGATGGGTAGAGTTTATTGACTGTTTCTGTACAGAGAGAGAGAGAGAGTTAGCAACTACAGTGGAATTCCTCTTAGAGGACACCTCTGTACTAAGGACACTTTGCGGTGTCCCAAGTATGCTTTCTTAATGTAAACTTGTAAATGAGACTCTATACAGGACACTTCTCCAGGTCCCCAAGGTGTCCCCAAGGTGTCCCCAAGGTGTCCACAAGACAAGGTGTCCACAATACAGGGGTTCCACTGTAAGAAGATGGGGAGAGAACTATTGTAGAAAGGGAAAGACTTTATGTAACACTGCTCCTTCTCTGATCATACATGTATATACGTAGTCAGACTTCTTTGTCACTAATACTGTGCAAGCCTTTGGGTATGTAGGTAGCTAGCCATCTGTAGCCTGGGTATTCCCAGTCCATGTCAAGAAGAACCCCACGCAGGAATGAGACCACAATGTTATCAAGATTGTACCCAATTGTAGCTGTATGTCCACAAATCGCTTTGAACTTATACCCATGAACCCATACCGAATCTCCCACGCTACGCTTCAGTATCTGTTGTAGCCTAAGTATAAGGTTGCAGTTACGTGTACCTATTTTCCCCTACAGCCTCTCTAGGCTGCCATCTAGCTCTGCAGCAGGGTCAGGTGGGACCTCCAGCTGGTATGATGGAGAATGGGACTCAGACCGAGGAGTCATGGAATGAGCTGGAGCCAGGGATCGACTTGTCCAGGTAAGTTTTCAGTAATGAGTCATGTAGGTAATGGTGATTGCCTTACTCCACTCGAACAGAAGAGTCTGCAATGGGATACATTATATAAAATTCTGAATTACAGAATGTATGAGTCAGAAAAAAATTTGTCTGTAGGTTGAGTTGTATATACATGGTAGTTGAACCCCTCTTAAAAGGACACCTCTGTATTAAGTGTCCCAAATGTGCTTTCTTAATGTAAATTTACCCCTGAAATGAGGACACCTCTCAATACAGGACACTTCACCTGGGCCCTAAGGTGTCCACAATAGAGGGCTACCACTGTACATGCACTGCAAGCATCATATAATCATATCATCGCAGAAATCAGCCATTTATTTCCCCCACTCCTCCTCTCCAGTCTCTCCCAGGAGCAGCTTGCCCAAGAGGTGTGTGCTCTCACACGCGAGAGAGACACTCTAGCAGAGCAGCTCCGCCAAAGCAGCTTCGCCTTTGAGCAGCAGCTGCAGACAGCTACTGAAAGATGTGAGTCTCTCACACACACGCACACGCACACGCACACGCACACGCACACGCACACGCACACGCACACGCACACGCACACGCACACGCACACGCACACGCACACGCACACGCACACGCACACGCACACGCACACGCACACGCACACGCACACGCACACGCACACGCACATGCACATGCACAAACACACACACAAACACACACCCATATAGAAAGCATATTTGGAACACAGCCAAAAGTGTCCTTAATACAAAGGTGTCTTTATTTCATGGGTGTCCTTTATGAGGGGTTCCATGTAATGTAGTTTAAATTTGTAACTGAAGTTTTTTAAGCTGTGTAGTGTTTTTTGAAAGTCCTGAATGTATGAAATACTATGCACTGATTTAAGAAAATACAGTGAAAGACTAAAGAGATTGTTCATTTTCTACGCAACACTTTATACTATACTTCCGTTGTAGAGTTTATCTCAATCTAAAGATTCAGCACTTGATACTTTCGCATCTCCTGCCGCAGTCACTGGTCGGCTCTCTGCTCTGGAAGGGCGACTGTCACGAGTGCAAGGGGAGAAGTCCTCCCTCACCGACCAGCTAGCTGAGCTGGGGGGCCGGCACGAGAGCGTGGAGGGGGAGAGGGCGGAGCTGGAGGAGAGGGTGGAGAAACTGGAGGGAGAGCTGAGGGATGCTAGGGCAACACTCGAAGCACGTAGGTAGTAGAAATTGTGAATTAGGCTGTGACACATTAATTTTTATAGACTTCAACGCAATGGAGAGCTGGAAGGGCTAGTCTGTAACTGAAGGTAGAATGAGGCTACAGATGGATCAGAGTTGAAAATAAGACTTTTGGTTTTGGCTTCCCAAAAATGAAATTTTGATTGGCCATCTATACACAAATGAGATCAAATTTTGGGTGGCCATTGCAGAAAATTTCACGGAAAATGGCCAGTGGCCAGCTGTTATTTTCAGCTCTGGATACATGGGATTACTTTTAGGAGGCAAGATGTACTCTTGTGTGTGTGTGTGTGTGTGTGTGTGTGTGTGTGTGTGTGTGTGTGCGTGCGTGCGTGCGTGCGTGCGTGTGTGTGTGTGTGTGTGTGTGTGTGACACTGTGTGTGTGTGTGTGTGCAGGTGTCGAGGCTGCTGTGTTAGAGCAGCAGCAGAAGAACAGCCACGATTTACTCGGGATGGAGGAGCTAGTGAACGTGGCTCGCAGGGAGCACGCCAAAGCCGTGGTGCAGCTCCAGCAGCTGCAGCGACAGAGGGGGAGAGAGGGGGAGAGGGTCATGCAGGCCGCAGAGCTCAAGCGGGCTCAGGTGGAGGGGGAACTGGAGGTCTGTCGGAGGAAGCTGCAGTCTGTCACTGCAGAGAGGAACCTGCTTATGGTGTGTTGCTAGGATGCCCTGATTAATGTAAAGTTAATGTAGCACTAACTGGAGAAGCTTCTCATTGATAGTATACATATCTTTAGCTTTAGAGAGGAACCTGCTTATGGTGTGTGTTGCTAGGATGCCCTCATTAATGTAAAGTTAATATAGCACCAACTGGAGAAGCTTATCAGTGATAGTATACATATCTTTAGCTTTAGAGAGGAACCTGCTTATGGTGTGTTGCTGGGATGCTCTTGTGAGGATTACAGTGGAAACCCTCTTAAAAGGACACCCCTAAAATAAGGGCACCTCTGTATTAAGGACACTTTGCTGTGTCCCAAATATGCTTTCTTAATATAGCACTAGCTGGAGAAGCTTGTTGTTGATAGAAGTTTAGATTAAACAGGTACATGTATCATCAGTGTCTTTGCCATCCGTATTTCTGCATAGTAATCAAGTTATACTGCCATCTAAAATGCTCACAATTCTGCTGTGACACGTCAATTAGCATCTACCATTCACATCTCTTCGCAGACAACCCTGAGACAGGAGGGGATAATGGTTCCTGCTAAGCGCCCCTCCCCGAGGAGACCACAACACGAGGACTCCCAGGGGAACTCCCACAGCGAGGAGGACAGCAGTGAGAGCGAGGAGCTTACAGAGGATGACGGCACTAGTACTGCAGCAACACCCAGTGAAACCCACGAAGAAAGCACTATAAGTTCGATTGTCAGTGAGACTGAATTCCAGGCCACAGACTTGCGAGATTCCCGGACAGCTGATGATGTGGACGAAAGAAAATCAACTGCTGGTGCATCAGCACCTCAAGAATCACATCTACAGCCAGAAACAAGCCAGCAAGGTGAAGTAGTGAGCTGTTGATTCTATTGCAAAAGTAGAGTACTTAATTTTTTTTACTGGAGAGCAGAATAAAGCACAGGTAATTGAGTTGTAAATTAAATTAAATTTTTGTCCACCTGTAGATATCCGTGAAGTTTTAAGAGACTTACAGCTCCTCTCAGCATCTCTGCTAGAAATGGAACCAAACACTCAATCGCCCATTTAAGGTGCATGCTGATATTTTTTTTATAATAATGATCAAGTTAATTATAAAATTATAGCCTTGATCCCAGTCCTCACTACTGATAGGGCAGGGAGGCCCAGGATCAAGGCTATATAGTTATACATGCATGATTGTGAAAATGGTTGCAAAGTGATGCTACATCTGTTGCTGTCTGGGAGCTCACGACTCATGGGTATAGCAGTGTTCCCGAGCACACGTGTTCAGCCCGGTTGACTCCAGGGCCGAAGATAAGGTACTGTAGGTGTATCTATCTGCTGCTCGGCTTTTCCACTCTTGAAGCATGTTGAAGGCTCTCATGTGGTCCGCTTTGGCTGTCTCGCTGGCGACTACACTCTTCAGCACTTTGTAATCGACGCCCAATGCGATTCCGACTTCCTCCCACTTCCCGCCAATCTCCCAGGCAACGTCCATCAGTAGTTTATCGCTCTTGATCTTTCCCTCTCTGAGCACAACCGCCTGTTTCACTGCTCCTCCGTTTTCCTCACACTCTGAGTCACTCTCTTGCTTCCTTTTGCCGGTTTTGGTGGCCTCACTTGTGTCAGTAGTCTCCTGTGGATCTTTTAGTTCTTTCCCTGTATCTACAAGTATGAGAAAGTTTGCCAAAAGCTGTAAACATCATTATTAATTTTGTGATTAGCGACTTACCAAAATTTAATACTTGTGCCTTGTTTTCTGCGGACTTTGGTTGTTTAATCTCTTGTGATAATTCAGCTTTAGAGTGTGTGTGTGTGTGTGATTAATGTCGGGAGCTCAGGGTAGTTCATGGGCTGCTGTTACCAGTAAGCTATTAAATGTTCATACATATTTATGTTGTACTCATACGGTATTGCTGAAGAAGCATGGTATAATAATTGTTGTACGAGCTTCCAATTACTTTTCAGTTGTTTTGCGAGGTCTTTGGTCACCGCTTGCTCCTCCAATACTGAGCAGAACGTATCGAAGTATTCGGGCTTCGCTTTCACGCCCCTCCTCACTGCGCCAATGACTTTCAAGTTCTTGTCGTACGTCGACCCGCCCTCGGTCCTCGCCTCCTCCCACGTCCTCTCCTCTATAACTTCCGCAGAGTACAGGGCCGTGGCGAGCGGCACCGGCTCTAAGACACTGGCCAGTCGGTGCAGAGACTTCTGCAGCACTCTTGCGGCAGCATCGCCTTCCATTTTGTGGGCGGGGCTGATTTGTTTTTTGTTTTTTTTACCGCCAAATTGATAAGAGGTCAGAGTTCTTTAATTAATATTGAATGCAGGGTTGCTAAGTTTGTAGGTCTTCTAGCGCTTCTGTGAGTTCGGTGTCTGTTGGCTGGACGAACTTTCGCAGCATGAAGGCTTGCTGCTGCTCCGGGCTGAGTCCACATGTGCCGTCCCAGTGAGCTTCATGGGTTCTGTGGCTCTGCGGGGAGACAAGAGCTGCAGTGATTTAAATTATAGGCCTTGATAAATTTTGCTAGCATAAGTTTAAGTACTCAAAAGCATTAGAGAATTATGCTGTAATAATAGGTATAGACTTCAGACCTGTGAGAATAATAGGCTATAATTTATCGCTTATACTTATATACATGGGCTGAAATCACATTCTCTATTAGTTCAGCCGTCCTCTGCAACTGCAGAGCGAGTGTTCTCTGTCTTGTAAAACTTATAAATATGCATTTGCTTGCTGCACTGTGCAGCACAATCGTGCGAATGTCCATTGCAGTTTCTGTCAAGTCTTCCTTGCAGCCCAGTGGTACCAATGAATGTGTCACACTGCCTTACAATCCATAAAGATTTGACATGGATTTTGTGCAAAGCACTTGCTGACATCCCAGCAACACTACCAAGCCAACAAGCTACTATGATTCATATGCACCAAATTTCCACATGTAGCATTATTTATAAATACTTTATGGTTAAACAGTGGCAAATGGTTTCCATTAGTATCATATTGACTACTTCCCTCCAGCACGTTTGGTGAAAGTGGAAACAGCGAAAGAACGAAATAGAGCCTGGGAAAAGTTGGCTAGCCATAAAAGACCTTTTAACTTGACTCTCAATGCCAGGCATTTATTTAGTGCTTTGTTTTAAGAGTTTAAATGCATGTCGGAGCAAACTGTCATTATATCTACCCAATTGTGGACACTCACCATGTCTACACTGCGTGTCCAGAGACTCCTGCACAGCCCTGAGCAGATAGGGCACGGCTGCTGCATGGCAGACCCTCCACACTCCAAGCAACCCTCAGTCCACCCCCCATCACACCAGCTCACTCCACAGCTGCATGGTGTGTGTGTGTGTGTGTGTGTGTGTGTGTGTGTGTGTGTGTGTGTGTGTGTGTGTGCATGTGCATGGAGGAGACCCTATTCAACTACTCCACTGATTAGGGGGAGGATTATGCACAACGTTATGATTTGCATTGAGAGAAATTAAGGCTTAACCCTAACCCAGCCCCAGGTCCAGCAGTGGTGGCTCAAGATCCATGTTCCAATGTTTATATTCATAGTTCTGGCATTACATCCACACTCATCCACATTTCTCACCCTCCCTACCCACCCTACATCTCTACTCACCTGCCATAATTCTACCTGTGCGTGCACTTGATAACAATACTCTACTAACCGTGAATTGCCTTCACAAACTTCATCAAATGCCGACGTTTCGACTGCTGGGCTGCAGTCTTCATCAGGGCAGACATCAAAGAATTAAGACTGCAGCCCAGTAGTCGAAACGTCAGCATTTGATGAAGTTTGTGAAGCCAATTCGTGGTTGGTAGAAAGAGAACTCAGATCAACATGAATACCGAGAACCAACCGGGATCCTCTTTGAAACAATACTCTGCACTCGCCTGTGGCACTTCTGTGTGTACTTCTTAAATTCCGGTGAGGCCTTCAGCTCTCTCACGGCTTGCTGTGTGTAGGAGACGGCCTCCTCCGCGTACTGCGATGACGATATCTGGAAAACGTGTGGTAAGTGGTAGTGTTGTGATGTGGTAGGTAGCCCCAGCTGCATGTCATGATCAGCAGCAGTGGCCGTAGCTTGGTCGGGAGAGAGAGGTTGGGCTTGATCTTGTCTGGTATCTGTGGCCAGCCCAGTTTGAGCCAAGTCCATTGGGACCTCGGGGAACATTCTACCGTCTCTGTCGCACATCTGTCTAGTATGTTGTTAAGAGTGTCGACTGGTTTTGATCATCCTGCAGAAAGAGTTGTACGTAACGTACGAATAAAAGTGCTAGGATAAGGAATAGGTACACCAGTATAGTGTTTGACAGAACTTGGAGTACCAATCTATAGATAGAACACAACTGACTACTACCAAAGAGACTAAGGGTACAAGCTTAACATACAGACAAAGGCCATTGTTCCCAATAGAGGCTTCCTAATCTATTAGGTTCAGGATACTACAACCAGGCAGGCAAGAACATCGATCTGAGAATTACTACATGTATATAGTAGCAAGAATAGATTCATGTGGCACAACACTATGTGCTGTAAGAAAACATGGTCATTTGCGCATTTCAGAATAACAATAATACAAAACAAATCAACAGATTGCCAGTGTCTTGTCATCGTACAAAGGAAGAATTAAAGTGAAAAGGCCGGCCACAGTTCAGTAATAAGGCCCGTCCTCCAAACCATCGTCGTCTTCTCCGCCAAAATCTTCCCCGTTATCGAAATAAGTCATATTGTAGTCGGTTCCTTCTTCTTCGATCTCCTCATCGTAATACTCCTCCTCCCCCACCACATCCTCTTCTTCGTTACCACTTTCCGTCTCCGCCGCCCCGGGGCCCACCCGCTCCGTCTTTTCCAGCTGCTCAAATCGAACACCGAGTTGAGATTTATCGGCAGTTGACGCCTTTCCTGATGTTATCAGAAGCGAGGAAGAAGCAGTTTGCCGCTTGTGCTTACTCTTTGGGAGGTCAGCTGAAATCGCCTTAGGGAGGTCGTCGGCGATATCTTCGGAACTGGAGTCCAAACTTAAGTGTCTCTTTCTCCCACTCTTGATGTCTGTTTCCGTAGCTTCCTGATCTCTCCTTGGGCGTTTGCTCTGAACGTTTGGCTCAAAATTAGGAAGTCTTTTCCTCTTCTTTCTCACACCGATCTGCAGCTCCTCGGGAAAGAAGCTCCAATGCGGAGTCCAGTCGAGGAAATTATCAATTTCACTACGCTTCACTTCTTGGTACTTGTCCGAGTACCTCTGAATGTCCTTCCTGTCAGAACCAGCTCTAAGGAAGAACGGACTCTGCTTCATAGACTGCCGGAATTCCTGTTTCACGCTGAGCATATATTCGTCGACGTCCGTTCTCCTCAATTCCAGTGGTTTGTGTTCCAGAGGCGGAAACAACGGCGGAGGTTGTAGGATCGGCGGGGGGACTGGTTCCCCGGGGGCTATCCCCAGTGCTTCTAGGTTTCCAGGGCCCCGCCCTCTGCCCCTCCCCCTTCCTCTCCCTCGACTCATTAATAGTTATTACTGAGACCAAACCAGCATCGTCCGAACTTGCCGTTGGAAGGTCTCCCGTTTTTAACTTCTTTCACAGACTCCTAAAGAAGCAAAAAATCAGTCATTTGGCTGAAATCTCAGTGAGGCTGGGGCCATGCTATCTGGTACTAAGCCCCAACTAGGCTAGAACCTGAGGTTGTTTACTTTGAGCGCCTGGGTACGAGGCTAGCTATTGTCACAATTTTATAGTCAGGCCCCACCTAGCCAGTAGGCTACTGGTACGTGGGGCCTGATGCATACAATTTGCGGGTATGGTAGGTGTTTTGCTGGTTTGGTCTTAGCTAGAGAAACACAAAAACGCCCCTCCACTCACGAGAAGAATTTTATATCTGACGGTCTTCGGGTTCTTCCACCCCGTCAAGCAAATCTCAGTGTCTGACACCACACTATGTGGGCACGGTTCCAGTCCGGGGGAATGGGCGTGGTCGCAATAATGTGAGTTCGTTCAGGAGTGTAAGAATACTTGAAACTATTGTCAGTGGTATCCTGCACAAAGATGAATGATTTTCCCCCTGAAAAAACCCACGAGCAATCAGCACAACACCAGAGAAGGAGCAGAAAAGACTCTGAACCTCATTCTCACTCTGGATCCTGGCAGCTGCACAGAGGTCGAAAGAGAGCCCGATCACACAGCTCATCTGCCTCAAGGTCCAGTAGCAGTAACAGGTCCAGATCCAGCAGCAATGGCTCCAGAGACAGAGGGAGAAGGAAGAGAAGAGCTTCCAAACGTGGCAGGTCTAAGGAAAAAGCAAAAGATAGGAAGAGAAAGCGGAAGCCTAGCTCCGATTCCTCTGATAGTAGTCCCAGTTCTAGTTCTGGAGATGTGGACTCTGAATCGGATTCCAGTTCCTCTCCTGTACGAAAGAAGAGAAAGAAAAAGCATCCAAAGGACAAAGAGAAACACAAACGAAAGAAGGCAGCTGTTAAGCGCAAGGCCACCAAGTCTTCTATTCACAAGAAGAAGGGTAGACAAAAGGTCAGGGACTCAAGAAAGACTAAGAAGAAGAAAGAGACTCAGAAGAGACCAAAAGAACTAGAACCAGGAGTTGAACTTCCAGGCACCTCTACGGCTGCATTGCCTGGAAAAGAAACTGGTGACAAAGGAAAAGGTATGAAATTATATAGCTACATAGCTATTCTTCTTACTCACTATTAATCATAGTCTTGATGAAAAATTTCTGCAGGCACAAAATTAGCAATCGCAGGAGGCACTGCCAAGTGAGTATCCGATTTCCAGGTAGTACAGCAAACTTCTGGACTAATAAAAATCATTGTGAAGGTTTACAGTGGAACACCTCCATTGTGGACACCTTGGGGACCTGGTGAATTGTTCTAAATACAAAGGTGTCCTTATTTCAGGGGTGTCCTTTAAGAGGGGTTCCACTGTATTGGGACTATTCCACTGATAAATAAGCGGGCAAGTTTGCTTATTCTACATGTATCAAAAGGAATCCTTTTATCAAAGGAATTGATTAAGGTCACAGATAAGTGTCATTGTCATGGAGATATATCCTCCACTGCTGTGTTCTCTGCCCTAAAGGAGGCGTGGCCCCATGACCCGGGAGGAGTACGAGAAGCAGCAGAGTGTAGTGAGGCGTGTGTTTGACCCTGACACAGGGAGACACAGGTCGACTAGCCTTGTCCCCAGCCCTTCCCATTTTCAGCTGTAGAGAGTCTTTCTTCAAAACCTTTCTTATATGTGTCTGCAGGTTGGTGAAAGGTGATGGTGAGATAATCGAGGAGATTGTCAGCAGAGAGCGACAAAAGGCCATTAATAAGGTAAACTAACCGAATGATTGAGCTACAAATCACCATAAGATCAAGGAAAGGTTGCTTCAGGTGACTTTTCTTGGCTATCCTTACTCAGCAAGCTACTTTTGGAGATGGCGCTTCATTTCAGGCTGGCATGGCAAGACTGCTTTGAATTTCAGATGTATAACAAATTTAGTTATTTTTTTTATTGATGCGAAATATGATTACATGTATTGTTGCATCTATGTATGTATAAGCCTCATTCCCAGGCCATGCAAGTTGGCCATGCAAGTTGCATGGCCAACTTGCACGGCCTGGAAACAAGGTTATGTATGTATGTATGTGTGTGTGTGTGTGTGTGTGTGTGTGTGTGTGTGTGTGTGTGTGTGTGTGTGTGTGTGTGTGTGTGTGTGTGTGTGTGTGTGTGTGTGTGTGTGTGTGTGTGTGTGTGTGTGTGTGTGTGTGTGTGTGTGTGTGTGTGTGTGTGTGTGTGTGTGTGTGTGTGTGTGTGTGTGTGTGTGTGTGTGTGTGTGTGTGTGTGTGTGTGTGTGTGTGTGTGTGCGTGCGTGCGTGCGTGCGTGCGTGCGTGCGTGTGTGTGTGTGTGTGTGTGTGTGTGTGTGTGTGTGTGTGTGTGTGTGTGTGCGCGTGTGTGTGTGTATTAGCACTGTTGTGTTTGGTAAGGTATGTGTTCATGAACACCCCACTGCAGCTGTTGATGACCACCACTTGCGCTTGTGAGAGAAAGCATAAGTACACATTAACTGGACCACTAGCTAGCTATCTTATGCCTACAAACATTTATGGGAATAATTACCATGTGGCAATCTGTTTAGTGAGCTTAAAAATGCAACTACGTGTAGCACATTGCAAGAATAGTTAAAACCTGGCAATGAACATGAAGTGATCTGGGCGAGATTTATCAGTTTTGATAACAAGGTCTGTACTCCCAAGGTTCCAAATGATGTACATATTGCCTCCAATACGTGTAGTATACAAAACATCTGCAGACTTCATGATGTGCAGAAACAACCTCATTTCATACAAATTACTGCTACTAAAATGGGCAGACACATTGTAGCATCATCATCAGGTCCCCTTTCTACAGCTAGACTACATGGAAGTTGCATTTGGAGTATCACAATAGAAAAAATTCTTCAAGGGTGGATACAACCTCTAATGTTTCTATATAGCATACACAACTGAGTCAAACAATCAAAGGGTACATGTATAGAAAATTACAAAAAAGTAGTCTAGTACTACTGAAACAAGTACATGTCAATATTGGTCAGGGGAGTACATACATTGTATATTCAGGGTGAAAAGTATACTATATGCGCACAGTGACAACTAAAACTATGCTAAGTCAAACAATCAAAGGGTATAATATAGGAAATTACAAAAACGTAATCTAATACTACTGAACAAGTACATGTCGATATTGGTCAGGGAAGTAAATGCAGGGTGAAAAGTATACTATATGCGCACAGTGACAACTAAAACTATGCTAAGTTATCAACTACACAGGCCTATACTTATTGGCGGAATTTTGACCGCAACTGTTTCTTAAAGTTTGTTAAGATCTTGATACAATGAAATTCATTTGGGACTGCAAGTTCTTTCAGCGTTTCCTTTGTACAACTAAACAAGATAGATCCATCAATTTCCTCTTCCTCAAAGCGTGCTGCATATTGCTCTAACTTTGGATCAGCCTTCAAAAGCTTGACGATATCTGCAACTGAGAACTGCTCGGCTATTTCTTCAAGCTGTTCTTGACTCGCAGGAGTACCTGTAGCACACATAAAAAATGTTTTGACTCGTGCTAACTAATTACCCCGTTCACCATGGATGGTTAGTTGTCTGGACAAAACTGCTTAAGGTGCATGGTGTTCCACCCAAAGATTTTTTTGGACGTTGATTCCCAGAAAGTCGTTGGGGGTATGAAGCTGAAAATGCAACCCAGCAATCTTCTCAATGAGTTCTCTTCAATGAACACCTTTTTGAAACATACAGGGTAAATTTAACTTACCAACTTTTTTCCTTGACGATTTTCTGGGAATAAACATCCAAAAAATCTTTGGGTGGGACACTACCTTAATGGAATTGAATTGAGGTATGCATGAACTGTCTGAATGCTCATCTCAAAGCCTAATAGTTTATAGCCCTGACTGGGCTTTAATATTTTGTGTTCTCTCTATATTGTCGTTATCAGAAAACACTAACCGTTTAAGTGGGAATTAGTTTCTGTTATTGAAGACTAGTCATGAATAGATTCAAATTTGTTGAGGGAGACCATCTATAGATAGGCTTAAATGACAATACCATAGGTGTATTTGTGGGACAAGACAGCTATTCTTTGCTGGTCTTGAAATGATCCCGGGAACAAGCCTAGGTATGTTGAGAACACTATGACAGGGCCAATGTTGCTATCTCCTTACTCAGTGGCTGATGTGGTACATCTGGCTCGGGTTCTTTCTCTTCCTCTTCAGTAGGAGCAGGTGGCAATAACATCTTTTCCTTTTCCTTTTCTTTCCCATCTTCGCTCTGGTATCCATACAGACCATACTCACCAGCACCAGGGTCGAACTGAAACGTGTGATCACTGTAATCGTATGTCTCAGCAACATCCCACAGGTGCTTCAACTTTGTTGTCCACAGATCTACTACTTGCTCTACCCACGGCTTTCCTTGGTCTTCCTGTCTGTGATCTTGTAAGTCAACCATTTTACTGCAAGATCGCCATGAAGATATAATTGTAGCATTCAGGGATAAACACTTTGAGCTCCACTTACCGTCTTAGCATTATCCGAAGCCGTACGTAATGTTGGCAAAGAACTGTGTCAGGAATCAATTCAGGTTTTTCAACCTTTTTATCTTCATTTAAAACGACCATAATTGGTCTCTAAACAATCAGAAAAAAATAACGGTTATAATAAACACCTATAATTAATTAGTACGAGACTTATGACACTGTACTATCTGTACCTTCATATTTTTAGCAATTGTCTTTTTCAGGTGTGATTCTGACTTGACTAGATTGTCAGTGAGTAGCTGTATCTCTTGCAGTAGTTCACTGGGAGTACCTACAAAATGACTTCCAGTTATTTTGTGACAGTGAAACTTAGCTATAGCCTCATTTCCAGGAATGAGACTAAAAACATGGCCATGAAGTCTACTGTACTAGTGGGCATATCCATTAGACTAATACTATATCTTGTGTAACATAGGGGAGGATTGCACACCTTCATAGGTTGTGTCAAGCTTGTCTAGAGCTTCTTCATCCTCTGGTTCTAAACGCTTCTTCATGACATATGGGAGTTGATGGAAATCATACATGCCGTCTTTCACCCAGTTTACAAACAGCTTCAAAGTGGAGTAGAGATATGAAAGCTTCAGTGCCTGTAGACAGGCCAGCTGGGAGCGAGAAAGACTGCAACAAAAGAGTGCAGGTGTGACATTAAATTTTTCTCAATAATCGTTGTTTTTTATTGTTAGGAATACATTTTGCTGAAGATAACTGTTTTTTCCTCTAAGATTTACATACAATTTGAGAATAATTACATGAGCAGGACATGTTTTTATGGCAATTCACGCTATTTGAGTGCAGTTGGCATGAGCAGCCATGTGGTTCCTTGTCAATCACGTCTAATTAAATTTATTGACTAACGTTTTAATTCCAATGTCTTCCAGTGTATCTGTTTTAGGGTCTTTAAAAACTAAGAGCAAAAATTCTGGTAGTTCCTTTGACTTGAGTTCAGCTTCATTCACAATCAGTTCCCTCTGTAAAACATGATATAGAGCATACTAATGACTTGTAATGAACACTAGCCTAGTTGTTAGTCAGTCCTCATACCTTGAGATGCTCGGTTGCAACTCTCAGCCCTCTCACAACTTCAGCCAACAACTGGTAGTCAGCTGAGTGGAACTCATACAGTAGTTGGCTTGCATATTCTTCTTCCAATGGGAGCTAGAGTTACATAGCAATTCATTAGCCTTGCTCCTAGGCCTCCACTCAGCTTTGCTGCAAGTAACAAAGCTAAGTGCTTGGAGTCCTAAAATCTTTGCTTGTCATGAACTTTATTACAGTGGTACAGCATTAGAGAGAAAAATATCTATTGTGCTTCTGAAAAAGCCTACACACTATTATTATTTAAACACACATTACCGGAACATAACTTTAATTATGGCTTGTTAAAGTATGTACCCTGTACCCACTATTAATGCCCATTTCTTGAGAGTTAAATGCATTTTATGAAACCACTACACTGCTTTACCACATTCTTTACTCCTTACCAATCAAAATTTTCCTCGATAATTTTACAGAATGTTTTTACATTTAACAGCCATATATATACGTATATATCCTCAATTTTTTCTCTCTTCCCCTTGAGCACCATGCCTCACCTTAAAGCTCTCTTTGATGCCCTGTAATATGACTGAGAGGTCGAGATTTGCACCTTCCAAGGCAAAAGTGTTGGGCTTCTCTATTTTGAACCTGAATTGAATTCTATCTCCTGCTGACTGGAGAATGAGAGGTTTCCCAGCTAAGTAGGATTGTATCACATCGATCTGTAGTCGATGCAGGTCAAAGAGACATGCTCCACTCGGCTGCTCTGCAGGCTGCAAGTAGCGACTGCGCACTAACTGTAGCTGCTCTTTGACTTCATGATCTCTGTTAATATAATAAAGTACATGCATTAACAATAAGAAACACTAGCTTCAATTTTACTCACTTTGGTGATTGCCAAGGTATTATCATAACATTGTTATTCACTTCAGTTGTATACACATTTTCTTTCAACTTTTCTGGGAAGTATTTTCTTAGATTAGAGTGCTCAGCAGAGTCGACTGCATCGAACACTCTCTGAAGAAAGCTGTTGTGAAAATTAATCTGTTCAAAAAAGAAATAAAATTATATGACATTAGCTGTCCACAGCTTTTTAAAAATAATATCATGGCCCTTACAATATCATTGATTATAAGGTACAGCAAATCACGGCCCTCCCACTGTTCATCATCATCAGTCTTGGCAGAAAGGAAGTCGATAAACTTAGTAGAATTTCTGACACCTGTACCAATATCTGCTTCACTGTAATACCCTACGACTTCAACATATGAGTTATAGCCATCTGGAAATTTAAGATGGAATGCTGGTTAATAAATTCTCTACTGGTTGTGTTTTGTATTCACTTACCTCTAACTCTTGTATACAATTGGACAAGTTCAAGGCCTCCATACTTCTCAATTACATCTTCAATTGTATCATCTCTAGCATCCTCATAGGTAACCAGATAGGCCAATTCATTGTGAATCCAATGATACAGTTCCAGTAAGTCAGGCAGCAAGGATCCTGCAGCCTGTAGACGGCGATGCTCCAAGGCAAATATAGAGAGCACATAAAATTTATTCTGTACAGAATTGATATCTACTGATGAAAGCATTGTGTGGGTGAACTCATCCATTGTGGGGAAATGGGGGTAGTAAGTCTCTAGACAGCTGCATTATGAGAGATAAATATGCATAATTACACCAACCGATGCATAGCTAAAAAAAGTCTACCTTATGTTGTGGAACAACTTGATTTCATGCAGGTGGCAATGCTCAGCAAACTATATGAGTGAGATGAGAATTAAACAATATAATAGCAATAGTGTATAGTCTGACTACCTTGCTGTGAATGTTCTGTAGGGACTGTTCAAAGATTTGTTTATGCCAAATTCTCTCGTAGGCATCGAGTTCTCCAGAAGTTTCAAATCTTCCCTTTTGCAGCAGGGTTGGCTGGGTGACGCTAATCTGTAAGAAAGATGTAAGATTCAAGAGTATCTATGAATCTGAGGTTTGCAACTGTATGTACATACCTCCAATAGTCTTTCCATGCACTGCATTATGAAGAAAGACTGCTCTTTTGGAGACAGGCTGAGCTTGTTGCCCAAATGATGCCACACGTTACGAAGCTGCCCCACACAGTAGCGGTGGACATCTTGCCTAGGTGATATAATGGGTCCCCTGATCTTCTCCAGAGCATCAGGCTGAGTCACCAGGGCCATGTAGAAAGCAGTGAAGTTGGTCCACAGAATGAAATAGAGGGAGTGGAGGCTAAGAGTGCCTCTGGTGGCATGGGGGAGGTAGTCCGGCCGGCCATACATGCCATCTCTGGAAAGTTCCACACCACAGTCATAGAGACAATTCTCAGAAATCTTGTCTGGATACTGTAATATGGTACAGCAGTATATCAGTATCGTAGTATTATGAATGATAAATGAATGCAATGTACAGTTCCCGCTGACCATGAATCCGGTCATGTATGATCCAGAAAGGGCATCTGCAGCAAACATGTGGTACCACAGGTGACTGGAACGTGGTTCACAGGCCAGTACAATGGCAACAGTGTTGGCCATTGCATGACAGAGCTCAGTATCTATATTTTGTGGGAGAAAGAAATAGTGTGTGATGATACATAGATATGACCACATAGGTCTTATACGATAGCAGTTACTGACCTTGTACGTTTTGGACTCTTGGAGCACTTTCATCAAAAATTAGTGAGGTTTCAGGAGGAAGTACCATATAATCTGGGTAGATGAAGCTTTCCAGGAGCCCAATAAAGCCAGGCTCAAGAACACCTCTCAGTTTATCACTTAGGGTATCTGCTAATGACTTGGACTTAAGCTACAGATGGAGAGTATGAAATGAACATATCTACAGGACAGTGAAAATGACTATGTACTAACTAGACCTGCACCTTTTTGACATAGAAGTCATTGTATACGCATAGCCATAGCAGCATCCTGAAAGCATTCTTTTCACCAATCTCAAGGGCATTACCATAGGAAGTAGTGAACTTCATTTTGTGTTCACTGCTGTAGCTGTTTAAAAGAACATTAAATTGCACATTCTATAAATTGTGCGTATTACATACTATATCTAGTATCTACATGAAACATGGCTTAAAAGTAGTTTCATTTTGCTACAAACCTTTCTTTTGCCAGCTTGATTAGTGCATCCACACTGTCCTGATTTTCCTCATTTTTACTGACATTCATCATAGTGTGGCATATTCTCTTGTAAAAGCAAGCAAGATCACCATCGTCATTTAGGAAGGGAAAAAGATGAACCTCACATTTTGGTTGGCTCTCCGACTGGGAATGAAAGAAATCTTTAGTTACAATAATAATGGTAGATATTGAAATATATTGTGTGTATCCTAGCATCATTCCTAGACTCTGACTGTATGATTTAGGAAAGAAGCTATAGTGTGTACCGGAACAAGTGTTTGCAGAGGCTTCATAGAACTGAAATCCTTCACCAGTGTGCTAGCATCATCACCGAGCAGCCGAATGAGTTCCCAGGGATCCATCAATTGTCCTTGTAAATGCATAGCAAACACAAGTGCATGCCAACTGACACAAGTACGGTTTCCATTTCCACCCATTGACTCATCAGTGAATAGTGGGTTCACTCTTTCATTGAGTTTTGTATTGAAGAGCTAAATGGGAGTAATGTCTGTCAATATATATTAGTATCCCGCATGCTGTGTACAATACACTTACACTATGGAGCTTGCTTGGATCTTTAGGGTCAAAAAATGCGGACACCTCATAAATAAGCATCTGAACAACCGCTTGCTTTTCAATGAAGAGTAATATCTTTTCATGATTTTGGGTTGAGTCTTTCTGAAGGAACTATTAAAAGGCACATCAAAGTTAGTCTCAATGCTAAATTTTTATTTTGTGATCACCTACCCCAGTTATCTTTCTTTCAAGTCTGGCTAAATGGGTGGGTTGGTATTTCCTGGTCTGAATACGTTCAAATACTGTCAGGAAGTACAAATGAGCCAAAGGCTGTTGCATCATGGCATTCTGTGGAAGGAAAGCAGTGAGCTCTGAGAATTTCCATATTATTGCATCATAATGAACAACTGTACTTCCCAACTGTACTGACCTTGGATGATTCACAAGATTGAACGTCCACCTTTTCTTTAAGCTGGTAGAATGTGGGGATGTAGGGACCAGGACAGCCGAGATCACTCTGAGCAGCAAGCACCAGGCCAACCATTTCACGGTACTGGAGATATAATGTATTGTGACTATATCACAATGCAGCTACTTGCCTGTGTCAGTGCATATATATCCGCAGCTAACCTTAGCGTTCAGAGGAAAGAGTTCAAGGTGACTGGGTTTGGTACCACTTTGAGTCTATATAGTGAAATAGAAATTGTGACACACACAGTGGATGAAATGCAATTGATGATGTTTACCTGAGAGCTTGGGCCATGCTCTGGTTCTCCAGATCCAAGTATCCTAGCTAGATACAACTTGAGCATACTCATAGACAAACACTTGTCTATAGATAAAGTACTGTGCTGTTTGTTAGCCAGTTCAAGATAATATTTGCAATCCTCTTTGTGAAACGTACCACGATGTTTCGAGAAGAACAATGAGAGTATCCCCTCCACAAAGGACTGCAAACAGCAGCCCTCTTCACCTTGCTGGACACTTGAAGCATCCTTCATTGTTTGTAAGCCTGTAGTCACAACTTCACGCAAATCTATACACTATAGTGACAAGAATACATTAATATGATACATAAACAATGAATCTGAAGTCAATTACTGATACCTGTGCACTCTGTTTGGAATGTAAAGCAGTGAAAACTTGGTATCCTTTCTGTGGTGATAAATCTGAATAGCACTCCATCACTAGGTAGGTAGCATGCATTATACTCAGTTTTGTCTCAGGCAGAGAGGCAATGTTGCTCATAACATTTTCTACCATAGCAGGCACAGACATCTATAAGAAAAGGAAATGAAGTTTTGACACAATGCACATACATATTACTGTGGAAGACAAAACAAATAGAGAACTTACAATGTCACGATAGCTTCTGTACCAACAGTCAATACTTTCACTTGCAGCTGCATCGGTACTGGAAATGAAGTCAAACAGCATTGTGACAATAAAGCTTCCTAGGGTTGGACTGGCAGATGTAACATTCTCATGTTCCATGAATGTACCAGAGGTTAACATGGAAGAAGGAGTGATACTGCTTGGAGAGAATGTTGCCATTTCTTTTCCTACCCTTTCTATCTGGCTTAAAATGCTGGAGATTCTTGTGAGATCCAAATGGTGCACATGGAAGCAAACGTGGAGTGATATCATCTGAGAGAGGGCATTAGTACACATGGGTTTTAGTGGACTAATGTAGGCATCAATTATCTCCCTAGTTAGGGGTGAAGGTTCAGAATCAAGGTCAAGTTTATAAGTAATAAAGTCATCGAAATACTGCCTCCAGAGTGTGTCCCCCTGCTCATCATCCATTGCCTTAACGGCCACTCCCAGGCAACCTTGCAGATGGTCCTGGAAAAAAGAAAGCACTGTAATCATAGGAATGAACACTATAGTTATTCTTCAGCATGCACACCACACACCTTCTGTAACCGTGCCATCACAACTTCCATATACAATGTTTCCAACTTGTGCTTAGTTTTTATTTGTGCTGTGTGCAAAGAGGCACTTCGCTCCTTGAAATTAAATTGTTGGTGGACATATTCTTTACTTTCATCAATCATTTTGTCTAATATTTCACACACATACTTAAAGAATGGAAATTTGCAAAAACACCTGGTCTTCTTGCGCTCCTGCCGAGGTCCAAGTGTAGCACTTAGATTCTTAAGTTGTGCTAGTTCAGGAACCCTAATCTCTCTGAGAAGAGTTAAGAATAGCTGGTCTTGACATACAACAGAATCATCCTTTTCATCAATGTCAATAATGTGATCTTCACTTATTCTGGTGAACATATACACCAGAAAATCAAAAAATGCAGCTCTCACAATACTCTGAATGGAGTCAGTGATATTTAGTGTGGAATCTTGGGCATACATTGACCTTGAAACCTGATCTATCTGCTGTACCATTAACTTGGGGGTCCAATACTTACAAAACTTTGTAGTAAGTATTTGGGCTATACTCTCTCTTCCTTCACCATCATCAGAGCATTTACCTTCCCCGGTATTCATATTGAAAAACTTTTGAAGCACTCCTGTTCTCTGAGAAGCATTCAATTCGAAAGTACTTCCATTATTTTTAGAAGTGAAAGCAACTCGAGATGTAATTATAGGAATTGCTTCTGGAAGTAGCCCATTAAGTGCTTCTAGCATTCGGCCATCCTCGTCTTCATGATCTGATTGGGAGTCTGGAAAGCAACAGTGGTAAAAAGAGTTTTTGATGTCAACAACGGATTTGACACCCTCTCTAGTAAGAGTGCCACATGCTATGGCATCGAGGTAATGGTGGCTCCACCCTTGTAAGAAGATGGATGGATAACATTGGTTAAAGAACATCAATGGAGGAAAGTGTAGCAGCAGCACAAACAGCTTGCTTTTATTCTCCATTTTACTCTCTGCTTCTTCAATCATAATTCTGAGGTGGTTCACCATTCTTTTGGTCAATTCTTGCATATTTGCAATCAATAGAAGCACCTGACGCTTTGAAGTGCCAAATGAAAACAAATATTTTTCAAGCTGGTTTTGTGAATGTCCTAAAGTCACTTTGCATACAGTTAACAAGTCCAGGTTAGTAAAAATGTTTTCTCTGACAAGACTTTCTGCATACTCAGTGACAGCTTTTGTAGCAGTAGCTGGATATTCAATAGGAAGCTGATGAATGAGTGCTGATGAGCGTGTAAAGCAGAGGAGTTTGGTTGGGCACACTGATCTGTCCCTGCATGTACAGGTGAATGGTAATTTGTTATACAGCAATATAAACATCTATCAATATGAACTAACCAGTCATTCCCCTGCAACTGCTCTAGCTGTTGATCAATTAGCTCCTTCAAACTAAAATGCTCTTGAAACTTCAGGTAGTTCCTGATGTACATAGTTGGAATACCACCACAGTGGACAGGAATAGCTTCAGGAGGTACCAGTTGCATCACTTTTTTGCAAAGGTAGCTCACAAACCACTGCATCAGGACAGCAATTACAATCAGAGCATCGGTGTGAACTTGAAAATTGGTAGTTTGGTGAAGAAGATCTAGGGCTTCGTCAATTACTGCCGCTATGTTCTCGTGAGTTATGCCTTCCAATGATCTCTTAAACTCTGAGTTCTGCATGACCATTTCAAAGATATAAATAGCATCTTCTTCCACTTCTGCTGCTAAGAGCTGTGGGAACAATGAATACGTGAAAGAATACAAAATATTAATAATACAGCCGACTTACTTTTGGTATGTGAAAACCTGCATTCTCTCGAAGCATTTTCAGCAAGAGTTTCAGGAAAAATGTACAGATCTGCTCTGATTCATCACAAATGTTTTGTTGGTCTTGCAACGGTATGTATTCATGATCAGTGGGTGGCAGTAGTGTAAGCAGTAAGGAATCAAGAGTCTCTTCAGTGCACCCATACAGAATGGGCTGCTTTATACAGGAAATAAACTCAGCAGCCTGTGCAAAAATGTGAAATGACTGAAGACACCTCTATTGCATAATAACTTTATTCTCACCTTTTCATATGCTGCTTCCAGTAGAATTCTGAGGTTTGGATGCATTTTGCTGAGAACAGTTTCCAGTAGGCTATGATGTGTGAGGTAGTACTTCTCAAAGCGATTAAGGAATGGGGGTGGCGTGTCTTCAACCTCTGATTTTTTAATGACAACTATACACTGGAAAGCTGGGTTCACACGACAGAGCTTGGAATGAGCACCAATGGCAATGTTTGTGTAGAATCTGGTTCCATGTTTCGGGTCTTTAATGCTGCTAAATCGTTGATTGAAGAGGTCATAAAAGCTCTCGTGTATTTCATCTGTCTGGCACATTAGTACAGTATGGCCAGCTGCAACTGAACTCATAATTTGTACAACAGTATTGACCTGGAAAAGAACAGTGTACAACATAAACACTTATTTTTATATTTATTCAAGTGTTGCTTTACCCTTGATTGAGAATCTCCTGTAAAGTCGCTACAAATAAAGAGTCGCGTGTCTTTTCTTCGTAGTACTCCATAAGTGAACAGAAGCCTAACCAAAGAGTCATCTTCACTCGGGTCAATGATCAGCTTGTAACGAACTTCACTTTGGATGTTCTTGTGGACATCATCCTCCTCAGATATTGTATGCTCTCCTTGACTGTCTTTTAGGATGTCAAGAATACTTTGAAAGCGAATTCTTTCCTTTGAAATACTTGCAGGAACCTGATAAAGATATAGGTGTTAAAAGGCATTTTACCCAAGATTACATTTACAGACCACAAGTACATACCTTTTCAAAGAAAATTTTGAGGATATCCTCAAAATTCTCACCCCCATTGAAGTTTCTTTCTAAAGCTTCTGCAATAATCTGTGCATTTAAACGGTATTTACGATTGCATCGTAAGTATACGACAAAATGAATAAAGTCTCGTAAGCCAAACAGTTTTTGTAGTTTCTCGTGGTGAACTACAGCAATATATGACTCACAGAAGTGACTTAATAGTTTTTCTTCACTCATTGAAGCTACTTGTTCTCTTGGGAAAATGCTTGCTTTTGCCAGCTGATGCAATTCTTGGTATGTTGGTTTAGGCCTGAAGAGGCTGACTGCCCGATTGGTTTTAGAAGTGTCAAGAATATGATTGCTGATAGCTACAAAGGAAACCTCTGGCTTGTCCAGGTAGTAGTGTAAAACTTTTAGCGATTCAAGCTTTTCTTCTGGAAGGCCAGCTTCATCCATGAATACAACACACCGAATAGGCAAACGACTTTTTGCGACACTGTGCTGGCGGGTGATAGCTTTTTTAAAGGTCTTCTCAACTTCTGTTGATGTGGTTCGACGAGAACACTGGTAGAAATGTGGATCTAGAGACTGGAAAATATCTGTGTGGCGGTAGATCTCTTTTTTAGATGCTTTTCCTTTCAGGTTTGCAGCAACAATGTTGAATGATAGAGTTTTGGAGGAACCAGGATCACCCACAATGATCAACGAGGTACGAGTCATAGTGCATGCAATAGTAGCAAACACATTTTCCATCAGTGCTTCAGTTTTGGCAATATTGGGAGGAAGTTCAACCGCATTAATGTACCACCTCAGCTCATCCTTATAGGCCTTAGAGAATGTTACATCACTTTGCAGTTGGTCATATTTATCCAAAAAGAGCCAATACTTCGAACGATACTTGGAGTTAAGCCGCATAAAGTACACTATTCCAAGTGATACTAATACGGCACGGCGATGATACTTCTCTCGTGGCTCATTATGTGGATTGAATCTGACATATGTTTTCATAAGCCACTGGTAAAATATGAAAACTCTTTGAATATCCCTCTGGCTGACAGAACTCTTTGCACAACACTTAAGCTGATCGGCACTTGCTGGGATATCTAATGACTGAAGTTGTTCCAAAGCATAGTCTCGCATTTTCTGCTGGCTTTCTACTATGACAGCAGAAAGGCTAGATACGATATCATCTTGTCGAGACAATGACTGCTGACTAAGCATTTTCAATTTTGCATTGACATACTCTGTTTCCTGCTGCTGATTTAGTGATCCATAGTCCCACTTGAGGTACTCGAGTGTGGGGTGGAGTTTTCGAACATAATAAGTTCCTTTCAACCACGACTCATAATGTTTGTCATGCATAAGAGTTAGGACATCTCCTCTATGAGGGTTGCATGATGCAATGATGAATACATTTTCAGGAATGCGCTGCATTTGGAAATAAGGAGTTCTGTAATATGCACTTATTATGAAGACTTCTACCACCGTTTCACTCACCTTGCCATTGATGGTTCTATCAACAATAATTTCTTTGAATAGTCCCAAACAGGAAGCTGTGTTGATTTCATCCAAATATGCCTTGAGAGAGAGAGAGGGAGAGAGAGGTGACTTGGTCATTGGTGACCTGGTCATTGACTGCACCAAGTTTTGTCAAACTTACAGTAACAAAAGGAACTCTAAGCTGTTGTAATCTCCTAGCTGCATCATATGCTTGCTGGAGTTCATCAGCCTGAAGAATTACTTCTGCAAAAAACTCCTCAATATCCATTGGTTGAAGGTCTGGAAGGATATATGCTCATGTATACATGGATGTGCATGTATTTGAAATAATGATTGCTTTAATGGTAGCATACCAGCATGAATATTCTTTTTGTGGAAAGTACTCTTCACTGTAGCACTGAATATGATGTACAACAGATGCGCTGTGGTCTGTTAAAGAGAGTTATTTAGTAACAGTTTTGACCCTTAGTACACATGTACTAGTTAATCCTACCTTAGAGCACTGTTGCGTTTTAATAGCAGTAAAAACATCAACGAGTTCCTCCCCATCATTTAGCTTAAGATTCAACATAGCAAATTTTAGATCTCCTTCTAACTTGAGAAGTGACTGATTTAGTTTAGAATAAAATTGACCACTTTCAAATCTGCTGTCAGGGAGCTGTGCTATGGTATTCCACATGTCTTCAGTGACCATGTGTCCATCACCTAATTTAGATAAAGCTACCACACACTCTTGCTGTAGAGACTCATCAACCGCACCAGACTCTAGTTCTGTAGAATAGTAATCATAAGATGAGAGTGACCTTGCAAAAATATTCCTAGTTCCAATTGAGCATGACAGTTACTAAGCAACTACGATTATTAATATACAATATAATAAATCCCCTACCTCCCATCTTTCTGTGCATTAAATCCACAATGCGATCTTTGTCCCTATTCCATTCTGCAAACCAGGAGTGGTTCCAGAGCTCAGAAAGCATTTCAATGAGAGCTGTCTTCCCTACTCCAGTTTCTCCCTCAATTATCACAGGAACTCCACATTCATATCTCTCATGGATGTTTAGCATCTTTAGTGTGTAGTCCAGAGTGAGCACATACTGTCTTTCATCAATTGGTGAGAGGCGGCCATCTTTGGGTAGGGGAACACCAAGTGCACGCGACAAATACTTGTCCAGCACAGCTCGAGAATAAAGGTCCCTGAAATAGCAAAAAAATAATTATAAGACACCGTAGTAAGATATAATCATGATAAGCACAGAACTTACTCAAGGGAAGGAATTTCTACTCCCATCCTTTTAAACCTTCCCTTATCTGCTTGCAGTTTAGGATCATCAGGTAAGAGACAAATTAGTCCAAAGCTTCCACCACCATCTTTAAAGTCATATATCAGCTGTAGAAAGGGTCGTGCAATATTCACTCATGTATACATATTGTTACTCACTAAGTTGTATTACAGACCTGCTGGTGAGCTTTTTGTGACCAGCTCTCTTTGATACTGGGATCACAGAAATCAGTCACTTCTTTCAGCATTGTTTGCATTAAAGTTGAGCCCAAACGGTGTGTGTCTGTTCTCTGCCTCTTCCCATCAACTATAATATATTCACCATAACCAGTATTGTAATTGAATCCTGGAAAGTTGTCCAAAAATGTACATCTTCTTTTCATGTACCTGAAAGGTAAAGTCACTAATTAACATGCATAGAGCAGTTTACTAATTATGACTATTAAGCATTACATGCAATACCAATAAAAGGTTAACTGTCTCAGTGAAAAGAAAGCAGAGATAAGTTTATTGAACCTGCTTGATAATTTTCAATGCAGTGTTCGCATCTTAACCTGTGTATAAACATCCTACACAAGCACTACACAGGAATCCAAAACGCATATAATTATGTGGTACTAATATTTTTTTATATTCCTGGCCTGTAACCCTAAGCTCTGTAGACAATATCTCATCTGCTTTGCTTGCATGGTACTTGAAACACTTTATGGAGCTGTTTGTGAAAAAATGGTGAACATAAGAAGAATCACTTCCCTTGAAGCAAGAGAGCCGTGGATATATATATATATATATATATATATACTTAGCCTTTTCGCTGCACAAGCAAATGTTGTATATAGTGCTACAGTTACATGCACAAACTAGAATGATTTTGCAATTGTACCAAGAATCACTCCTGTTTGACTATGTAAATACCAAACTAACCTAGTACATAAAACTTTCAAACTACAGTAAAATGTTATTAGTGAAATAATATTTAGTACGTAACAATGTAGTTGACCACAACTTACAACAACAAACTACTTATAGTGCCATCAACATACTGTCATTTTTAAATTGATGCATCGACTTACTGGATGAACAACTTTTGAGTAATTTTGGTACTTTTGACATGGTCTGACATGTACTTCTGGAGAAGTCGCTTGCACTCTGTATCTGGCACTCTAGGATCTGTGCTGAACTTTATTGGGTCATCCCCTAAAGAATAGAAAGTGACTATTATACTACTATAAATTAATTTTTAGTTTTCCCCATACCTTGTCTGTCATGAAGACTGTCTATCGTGCCCTTCTCATATGACCTCAAGTACTTGCACACCAACTGAACATTGTCATCAATGCAGTAATCGTGTTTTAGATCAATGTCAACTGGAGTTCCCATTAGAGCCAACGCTGGCACCTCCTCTTCAAAACACTTAAGAAAATGAGCAGGAGTTTTTGTAGATCTTGATGGTACCTATTTGGAGCACAGAACTTCATGAATGATTACATACAGGGCTTGGAATTCCATGCTACTACCATACTGTACCTCAGTGTATAGTGCCCATGACAAGCCAGCAGGATAATGAAAGGACAGTCCAGTGGCTGAGTCTTCCACATAGCCAAGGATTAAGAGCTCAAAGAAGAACCATCTAACATTTTTCATTAGTTGCTGGTAGTGTTCTTTCTCTCTCGCATCAGTGCCATCCTATAAACAGGAAACATGATTATAATTCTGTTGCAGAAAATTAGTTTAGAGAAAGTACTAACCATTGGGGGAAGTACAGTGAAGTTAAAGAATATGGCACAGTTCCTTGCATCTCTGGGTAGAGTACGCAGCCTCTCAATGGCACTCACACTTGTGAATGCCTCGTTAATGGAAATTGTGACTCGGTGATTTTCAGGGATAGCTTTCAACTTGTCACGAATGTAATGTGTCTTGCCATTCCCTACACAATATTGACAAATAATAAAAACCAGATATGATAGTGGTCTCGTCGAAAGATTACCTGGCATTCCATATACAAGCTCTATACAGGACCAATCTTCCTGTCTTTGCAATCCCATTTCCTTACGAGCTTTACTCATATCCATAGATACTTCTTCCTACAGAGATAGACAACAAGTAGTGTATATTGATGCATCCAGAAATGACTCCTGTTCATAATATGTTACTCTATACTGAAGTAGCTTCAAAACAAATCCAATATACTTTGAGCAAGAAAATGGTGAAAGCGTAGGTAAGAACCTTGTAGTCTATGAACTTCAGGTATGAAACCTCTCGAAGTAAAGAAGGAGCAGTTTCAATGAAGTAGACACATGTCTGCTGGTTCTTCAATTGTAAAAGTAACTGCAAGAGGATCTGTGAAATGTGGAATACAAAATATGCTAATATTAATCGTTCTTCTCAGTCTGTGCTGGCCATTTACCTCCTGAAGCTGGTATGGAAGGTCGTTAACCTCTGCTAGGAGATAGAGCCTTGGATGCTGGACTGCCCTCTTCATCAGCAGTCTCAGATCCTGCTCTGTGGTTGTTGGCTCACAGTGGAGAAACTCAAAGGCTTCTGGTGGACCACCATAGAGCCCTAAAATAAGCCTTACTAGTTCGCTTTCAGTGTATCCAGTAGCATTGTAAAGAACATTATTGGCCTGTGATAAACTTGCATACTCCTTGTTGTAACGCACTGGCAATGACCACTTCTTCACTTCAACTTGATCAAACAAGTACCGAAGATCCAAAAATGATCCCACTATCTCCATTGGTGACCTCTCGGATTGAGACCCCTGTTTGCATGTTTCTACAGCAATCTGAAAAAAGATTGAAACATGAACATTTAGGAAATTGCATTACAACGGCTATGAGAGCATTAGCTTACTTCCACAGCACTCCTAAAACCTTCATTTGCGTGTGCATTTCTTTGAAATAAGAAGCCAATCTCTTGGATGATTGCTGGTACAGAGGGCTTTTCAGCTGTTAGAGCTTCATACAACAGTATCAGCTTTGGTACTCGGAAGAAAAGTAACCATTTGTTACTGTTAAGTAAGTTCTCCACTTTTTTCATCCAGTTTCCGACTTTATCTTTCCAGTCTTCAAGAATACTATTCGTTGCTGAAGCCTATATTATCACAAATATGCATCATTATATGGAGGCACAAATAAAATTAATAGTACTCACACAAACCTCTTGCTTTTTGACAGGTAATAAAGTTGAACAGTCAAGTGTGTACTTAAAGGGTCTCTGTGATAACTTGGGGTGACCAAGCTCTTGAAGTTTTCGAAATACTACCAAAATTTTGTAGGCAACCTGCACATAGAGACAGCATTAGTAGCTAGATAGAAATGGTAAACATGAGAGTTTACTCTTACCTCATTCCACTGCAAAAAAGATTTAACATTTTGGTCATCACCTTTAAGCAATTCAAGTCTGTGAACAAAGTCCTCAATCTTTTCCATTGTTAACGTTCTGTCTTGAAATTTCGCAACTTCTTGTCTTGCCTGTTCCTGAACCTCAGGGGTGGATTGGTCTTGAGATACTGTAGGTGAAACATGTACGAATGAAAGCTTATACTTTAATACTAGCTGGAGTCTGCTGTGTCGAGTAACTGTTGCATCAGTAGTTTCATAATGATAACTTCCACTTTCTAGAATACCGTTCAGTTCATTGGATACATTCTCAGGTGTGTCCTCTGAGTGAGAGAACCAAAACTGAATCAGGTGCATGTTCTTTCTCACGGTTTCAAGTTGTGGAAGTCCTTCTGGTATTTCAAGAGCTGCCACAGCAGACATCAGAGAGTGAAATGACTTGTGACTAGGGTCCATGATTGGGGCAATAAATGTAAATGCAGCAATCAAATGATTTAACACCATTTGTTGGTGTTCATCCAGCTCCAGGTGCCGTGTAATGACCTCAACCTTGTGATGAAATTCAGCATAACCCAAAGGACCTACCATATTTTTCTCTTTAAGAAAGTTGTAAAAGTCAGCACTATCTGCAACTTTGGAGAAGAGCTCCAGGCGCTTTGGACTTGCATCTTCTTTGAGGCAGAGTGCCTTGTGAACATCCTCCCACTTCTGTTTTGCATCCTCAATAGAAATATTTGCTTTCTCTTGACTGTCCTGTAACATCACAGCTAGCTTGCAGATTTCTTTAAAGTTAGGGTCATTTAAACAACAGTCCAGATCATACTGTTTGAAAAATTGCTTAAGCATTAGGATGGATCTTGCAAATTGGATGAGTTTAAGAAGACTCTTTATCCCAGTTAACCCTGTAGAACCATATTGACGAAGACTTTGGCATTCCATTAGAGTACTAAACTCTTCTTCGACATTAAATACTTCAAGTTTAAAGTTTTCAACAATAATTTCTCCATACGTTGCGGTTCCATCCAAAACTTTCACAAGCAGAGTTTCCACAGACTCCACAGCTATGTGCACTTGTTCAGGAGTGCTTTCTTCTACAGCACTGCCACGGACTGCACTTAATGCATGATGCATATGGGTACTGAACAAGTAACTCTGATGTAGCTTAAAATGAACAAGTAGGTCCATATTTGGTTCAACTGGGGCCAAGAAAGCAGTAATCTGTTCAACAAGCTGGCAGAGTGATTTCAAGCTCAATTGTCTTGAAAGTGAAATACAGGCATCCGTGGAGGGGTTGAAATGTTTATCATTAGGAGGTGGTAGTTCTGCACACACTATCGTGGTAGCTCCCTTTTCATCAGGAAAGATAATGTTTGTACTAAGTTCTGATAGGATCTCTTGAGGGAACTCTGTTCCATACTCTGAAAGGATGCTGATCACTGAGCAACTAAGAAAATCATATAGTGATAATCAACTATACATGTACATGTGTAGAGCTCTAGCTATGTTACAAACTTACCATCCAGCCTTAGGGTCACTAGGAACATATTTTAAGACCAGTTGATTGAGTTTCTTAAAAAATTCAAGGAAAGTATCATGCAAGGTTTCTACTTCCACTCTGGAAACCACCAGACTTGAAGCTGAGATAGCACCAGCAAGATTGTGCATGTTGTCACGACTCTTCAAATACCAGTTAATTTCTTCATAATTCGCTTCCTTTTCTTCGAGTCTTGATTTCCAATCTGCCAACATTAAATGGAACGGTTGAATCCACTCAAAGTAGCTTCTTACTGATGAGGATGGGTTCCTTGCAACCACATCTGGAAGGGCATTGTATAACTTTTGATCTTGTCTTGATTGGGTATATAAACAAAAGAGGGTGCCAACTTTGGTGATCAAGGAAAAGTATTTATTGAACATTACCCAATTAACAGACTCGATGCTAACAAATCGGGTGCTGAATATGGAGATTTTTTTACAGCATGCATTCACAAAGTCGAGACTAAACTCCTGCTTCGGGGAAGGCTCACTCTGCAGCCAACTCATGTCACACGTCAGTGCTCTAACTGTTGTACCAATTGCTTTACTCAATGAGGGTTGGAGAAGGTCCTTTGAATCTGTAATCAATTCCTGTAAATATCAATTGTAAACTCTTCATAGCAGTAATGATATTGTGCATACGCTGCACATACCTTCAGTACAGCTGCTAAAATAGTTTCTTGGAAGGTGCTCTTCTGTAAGGATATACAGTTCTAGAAAACAATGGCAAACATACTAAATAAGAACATAGCAGTCTCTTTAATTGTTATAGGTACCATTATTTCCTCAGTCTGAGCCAGAAGAACATATTTTTGTCTGTTTTCGTGAATGAACCCTCGAAGCCTGTCCTCAAATTCAGCGACAGCTGGCGTATCATCAGGAGAGTGCACAGCAAATAGCCCAGGTACATCCAGTTTCATTAGATCAACAATGAATCGGTAAGTCTTGTTACATTCTTGGTAGCGATCAGCTACTCTCAGTAGAAAATTAAGAAGATGCCTTTGTTTAGCAGCACCAGAAAACCTGTATAAATACCACGAAAAAAGAGAAAGTAATCAATATTGCTAGTGTTCAACCTATACAGGTATATCAGAATTTGAACTCACTTTACCACCACCAGCTCAAAGAAACTTCTCCAAATGCTTTCAGATATGTTTGCATGTAGGGAAATTTCATAGTCATCAAGGTACTCTTCCAAAATCTGTAGAGGAAGTAAAATGTGTGCTATGATATCTAAAACAAAATTACTTTGGTTTAGAAGTTTACCTCAGGAGACCAATTTTTGGAACCACATTTAGAGTAGACATTATAAAATTGGTCCATCCGCAATCTCTTTAGACCTGTTTTTGTCTTTTCCATGATCTACAAGAAAACAAGAACAGTACGTAGAAAATTCACAAGGTATGTGCACATATAGAGTGACTTAAATCTGTGCGGAAATCATGACTTACATAGCTATGATATCTCTTTGTCACATAGTATCGTTGAGAAAGGACTTCTTGCAAGCATTCTACCTGGGTATTTGGTGGAGACGCTTCAGTAAGCTTCAAAAGCAGCAATAACCACTCCTGAAAATCTTGATCAAAATTTAACTGCAGTGGTCTCAAATTTACAACTTGTAACATGGCATCGAGGAGCAATAGACCCTAACACAGGAAGAAATCGTAAATGAATGAGCACCATACTACAGTATTATTACAAATTAGTATCACAACTTACATCTTTAACAGTTTGAGGTGCACTGCCACTAGAGACATTTCTCAGAAATTTCTTGATTCCATTCTGTTGCAGTGATTGTTTATAGGCTTCTCTCAGTCTAATCACAACATGCTCCATAAATCCTTCCATAGAAGATTTGTACTCCTTAAATGCAATAACAGTGTTCCTAAGAGAGTTCAGGGTACAATTATATTTACAGCCTGCATGGAATATTATTATTGTTACCATTACCGCTCTTACTTTTGCTCATCAAATGGTCTTGTAACTTTATTACCAACTGGTGCAAGCAATTCACCAAGTAGACTGATGCCAAAAGTGAGTTCAACTGGCAATTTTAGCATTTGACCCAAAGCCAAAGCTTTCTTTAGACCTTCAATATTGTCACTATCCAATGAATATCGGTGAGCATCCTGTTAAAGAAAACTTTTAGAGACAGTAAGTTATCAATAGAAACAATTTTATGACGTACCTTCAAGAAATAGTCTTGCCATATCTTTTCATCAGGTTCTTTAATTCTTCGCTTAGCACAGAAGCTCAAATATGTAGTGACTATAATGAAAAGGTTTACTTTATTATACTTTGTTAACATTACAAACAGTACTCTCATACTTACTCCACAGCATTGTTGAATAGATACGGTATTCCTTAATTTTTCGCTCTCTCATTAGCCTGATAAAAGCTTCTTCAAAAAACCAGAATGCAGTCACTACAGGTGTGCTATGCTGTTGTGGCTCTGGAGTCTCTTTTAAGCCCAAGTGGAATTTAAAGTCTTCCCTGTATAAAGAAACATTAATTTAAGTTGCATAAGGCTATTTGACAGCTTTTGGTTCAAACTATATGTAAAAGGTTTGAAAGCTGGAAGGGATGGATTCTGCAACAAGGTTATGTATATTATAAACCTTTTCAAGAAGCCACTCAATGCAGTGGCAACATGAACTGGATTCAGTTCTTCAAATTTTGCAAAACATAAGTTCAGAAATTCCTGAGGACATCTACTCCGGTATCGTCTGTGTTTCCTGCATCATAAAAAGGCTATCATATTATCTGGCCTATAAGTTTCTTCTTTATAGAAACTTACAGAAAACATGTACGATGTGCTACTGCTATATAGAATAGAAAATCCTTTTCAAAGGTATCTTTGGATTTTCTGGTTAGCAGAGTAAATAACGTTTTCTCAGTTTCCTGACTCTGGTCGGTGGTCTGTGGAACAAATTATACTATGCTGAATACAAGAGTATACCTTGTATATTTATCAATTTCCAACTCACTTCATAAATATTAAATTCACACATTAAAACCTGGAACAGTTCGCTTTTTTCAGATACAATATTTTCTTCACTGTCTGTTGGAAAAAGCATTTCCTCAATCCTTCTTACCATATTCCATGTTTTATCATTTTGAGATACAGGTGAACCTGCAATGGATTCAGAGACTAAAAAAAATGATACAGTAACAGTAAACATAATAGTAATGTACTCATGGTTAGACATGACAAACCTGTTTGTCGTGCATGAAGTATTTGAATCGAGGACACCTCAACCTTGGCAGTGACTTTTCTGCCATGACTTTGTATCATTTCCGTGAAATTTCCCCCTGAACCTGGTTTGACAACTAAGATTGGAAATTCCCATTTCTCATTCTCAGGAAGAAACCGTGAGATTCTGGCTACCTTGTTTATTCCCGGAGTGGTTGTGGCTTACTTCTTGTTTCCTGCCCGCACTCGGCTTGCTCAAATGGAGAAAGTCAGCGAGCGTGCAAAGAATATTATGTCGGAACATTATCAAGATGCTCTTCGACAATACAAAGAAAGCACAGAAAAAATTATTAACGATCGTTATACATTTGGGAATTATTGGTTCCCTCTTTTCTTCCTTACCCTTGTGTTAGGAGTTGGATTCTTTTTGCTATTTTCCTCAGCTTATCCACTCTATAAATTCCACACATTAAATGAATTATTGCTGGCTATTCCCAATGCTGTCTTCTATGGATTTCTTGGTGGGACTTTCTTTGTCCTTTTCTCTGTGATTAATCGCTACCGATCAGCTGATATCTACCCTCAACTAGTACTTGGGTTGGGTTATCAAATTTTGTTCTCGGGGGCTGTGGCGTACTTCGCTGTAAACCTATCTCCAGATATTGTGGATCCTCTATTGGCCTTTGGCGTAGGCTTTATCCCTTACAAAGAACTGACCGATTGGGTACGACAAAAAACCCAGACCAAACTAGGAGTGGATGGATCTCAAGGTTCATCAGCAGAAATTGTTGGAAGTGATAATTTGTCAGCGCTATAAGGCATGCACCAAGCGCACCGAGAGCGATTGGGAGAAGAAAAACTTCTCACAGTCCAAAATCTAGCATTCATGAATCCGTTCTCTCTTTTTCTCAGCACCTCTTACGATATGCCCCTTCTCATAGATTGGATCGATCAAGCGTATCTTCGCTTATACCTGAACGAGGCGCAGATCAAATCTTTAGCCCCCATCGGAATCCGCTGCGCTATTGAATTGTCCCAAGTTAGTCAATTAGAGGCCAACCATAAAAAAGCCTTGCTTAAAGCCATTGCTGAAGCACTTGGGAAAAGCGAAGAAGCTGCCAAAAATTTGGTGGAACAAGCAGCTTCAGACCCCTAAGTGGAAAGATTAAACCTCTTTTGGCAGGAATTTGGAGGGGGAGGGCCTTAAAGTTGCTGCCTCAATAAGTACGTGGGTGGAGAAGCATGTCGATCAAGATGGGGATGTGATTGACATCCTGGTTCAACCCCGTCGCGCGGTCCGCTGATCATTAACGTCAGGCCGCCAAACAATGGAGAGCAGACGTTAGGTTGGCCCTACTATTTGCCTTACTGATTTCCGAGAGCATCACACTCAAAAAGGAAAGGATTATGAGATTGGGAGAAATTTGTAAAACAAAACAATCCCCTGCTACTTTTAATCCATTGCAAATTTTCACACTCTTCTTAGTCGTTGGTCTCCTAACAGCCTGCACATCTGCAAGAATTAATCAGTTTAAGCAATTTTCACAAGCGAGCGTAGTGTATTCTAATGCCACTGATCTTTTAACGAGAGAGGCTGGGGAAGCGGCTATTGATGCAGACTCTGCGATCCTAAAAAAAGTAAGGCCAAGTCTGAACCCATCAGACTTAAAGGTGAGTATAGTCACCCAGAACGAGTTGCTAAAGGAACGTCTAGAGCTTCTAGCTGACCTACGACGTCATGCATTCATACTAAGAAATTACTTCACCGCCCTAGGTGTGCTGGCTGAAAGTGATGCCCCCAGCGGAATTGGGAAAGCTACAGAAGGTATTGTCACATCGTTGGGAGAGGTCAATAGCCGAATCAATACCGCAACCATCGGCGACCAAAGCGTGAGTGACTTTGTCGGAGATGCAGTCCCAATAGTCGTAGCTCAATTTCAGAGAGCGGCTCTAGAGAAAGAATTAAAATCTAGAGCCGAAACATTGGAGAGGGAACTAGATTTACAACAGGCAGCCATGGAGGCTTTATCAAAATCCATGAAAACCGATTTAAAAATTGTTCTAGGTCATCAGGAGAGTGAGGAGATAGTAAGACCCTATGTTTCTTCGGCCAATCCCCTTCCAAACAATTGGACTAAGAGACGTCGAGAATTACTTACATCCACTTGTAACCTTGCCTCTGTTGAAGCTGCTGCCGACGCTGCAAAAAACTTAAAACTCTCCTTTGTGCCCTGGTAGAAAAAAGATTCCAACTAGGTGATATCCAGCTATTAATCCATGACATCAATCAAATCATAAACAATCATAGAAAATGTTAGGGGAGAAGGAACCCAATCCTAGGAAAGGCAGGACAATTTTATGACACCAGGTGAAATACGAAAACAGACCATTGCACAACTATGAAAGATTGTTGCAGCAATGATGTCCCTAGAATGGGACCTCGCCCTAGACGGACAATCAAAAGCGGTTGAAGCCAAGGCAGCTAAACTCCTGTTAAAAGTTCAAAGAACCAGGCTTCGATTAATGAACGCTGAACTAAAAGATATTCGAGACAAGCTTAAGGCAAATGAAACTGCTCTTAACCAAGGCACACAATCTCTTCAGGGTGCTCTTGGAAACCTACAGGATGTCCAAAGAGTGCTAGATGCTACGACAGCCTTCGTCCAAATAGCAGCAAAAATTGCAGCATTTGTATAGGTATTAAGAGTGCCTCAAAACCCGAAAACTGAGCCATGTGTTATCAGATTTTGGTGAGATTTAGATAATCTCAAATGGAGGCAGCCCCTGAGGGCTCCCCACAAAAACCGCTTGTTTCCCAATGGATTCGAGAGTATCTTTTGCGAAATCGCGTACACATGGCATCAGCACCATCTTCGTGACATGGCTTTATCCGTAAAGGAGGAGATGCCATGCACGCGATGCGATTCTTACATTCCCACCTCAAAAAAACCTGTCCGACTCTCCATGCCAAACGTTTAGCAGTGCTGCTGAAGGCGGTGGACACCGTCACACGCCCTCACCGGCTGACCCTGACCGCCTTAGGTCGAGCGTTACACCTTTGCCATGGACGTACGCCACTCCAATATTGCGCTGGGCCAACGCCTCCTCCAGGTTTGCGGCTAGGAGATACCATTTTATGGCTTCTTGATAGTCCTTTGGTTGAGGTGATTGTGTGGTAACAACCATTTCAACCAGAGCGCCGCGTCTTTTCAACTCATCTCAAACACTACTTTCGAGTATAGCTCAAGCGGCAGTTTACACCGGCCTAGCGGTAGACACTCTCTACAAGATGGTCAGCCAGCGCCGTATCCCGTACGTCAAGGTGGGGCGGCTGGTAAGGTTTGACATGGCCCTTTTAGACACGTGGATCAAGCAACACACCGTGATGCCGATGCCTGAAAAATAAGTTGACTACTGTTTCGGTAATCATCCACCAACCACAGAAAGGAGGGACTATGGGACTCACAAAAAGAAACGGCAAGTTCTATGTAGAGTTCCGATCTGTCGATGATGACGGAGTCTTAACTCTGCCACCGCGTGGGACAAAAGGGGCGAAAATTAAACGTTGGTGTACCGGGACAAACAACAAAACTGAAACAAGGCGACAAGAGGCGAAGATTAAAACTGATTTGATGATGGGAAAAATACAGAGTGGCCCTGTCCATGGTCCAGTGACTTTTAACGCATTGGAAGAGGCTTACCTTGATTTTCCTGCCATTAAACGGCAGTCTTCGTACAAGTGGAAGGTATCGATTGTCCGAGGCCGATTTATCTCGTTGTTTGGAAAGAAACTGTTAACAGCTATTTCATCAACCTTGATTGACAAGTTTAGAGAAGAACGAAGGAAAGATCAGGGGTATGGTGGGACGACCCTGAAAGTGGCAACAATCAACCGTTCTCTTGCCTTGCTCAAACACATGTTTTCTTATGCAATCCGGGAAGAATGGCTAGAGAAGAACCCAGTTAGTCAAATTCAGTTAGAAAAGGAGAACAATGTTCGGGATCGCGTGTTGGATCCAGAAGAGTTTGATCGTCTTCAAGATAACTCTGCTCCACATTTGCGGGCCATCAATGAAATAGCCTATCAGACAGGTATGAGACTTGGGGAAATACTTGGCCTCACGTGGGACCGAGTTGATTTTAAGACGAGTTTTATACAACTTCGCGCGGAAGATACCAAAACTGACGATGCCCGGCTTATCCCATTGTCTCCTGAGTTGACGGTTCTCTTAAAGGACCTGTATAAAGTGCGCTACCTACATGAGCCCCATGTGTTTCTTGTTAAAGGGAACTCAGTAAGCTCGATTAAAACCGCGTTCAATGCGGCGTGTCGTCGAGCAGGAATTGAACGGTTTCGATTCCATGATCTTCGGCATACGGCTGTGACGAATATGCGTCGGTCGGGGATCGATCACCTGACCATTATGCAAATTACAGGGCATAAAACTCTGGAGGTGTTTAAGCGGTATAATAGCTTCCTTGAAGGAGATTTAAAGGAAGCCGCTCGTAGATTGAACACTTTTCTAACACTTGCCCACCAAGCCGCAAATACCTTCTCGCATAACTCATTGATAAGTCACGATACGCGCCTGTAGCTCAATGGATAGAGCATCAGACTTCGGATCTGAGGGTTGGGGGTTCGAGTCCCTCCGGGCGCGCCATAAAGTCAAGCATTTAGAAGCACTCCCTCAGATACCGGAGACCCAGGTTGCGTCTAGGTTGGGTTTTGGCTCTCAAAACCCCCTTCATCTAACCGATTGACCCAGTCACGATTCCGATTGCGAAACAGGTGGCCGCAGGTGTCCATGGTCACCTGAATGCTGCTATGGCCCATCTGTTCTTGAATGTATTTGAAATGCGCTCCCTGTTCGATCAACAAGGAAGTGTAAGTGTGACACAAGACTACGTTCAAACATACAAGCGGTCCAACTTGGTGAGTGCGGACGGAGACGAAGAGGCTAGAGAGGTTCGGGACTATCTTGCTAAAGAAAAGATGACCCCCGTATGGCCGAAGCCTAACGGCTGGCCAGGGAGTGGAGGGCGATATCCGCCAAGTGAATCTTCCAAGGATTGGTGTGAGTGAGGTGAAGGGTTTGACCAAAACTACCGTACCCCTTTTCATGGTGATTGGCTAAAGCCTCATACTGGCTGCACCAGCCTGAGCGTTTTGGACTTGCTCTGAATCGGTGGACACTCCTAAGCTTAAAATTAAAGCAGAGGAGGACCCGGTATGACCAAAGGGAAATTTGCAGACGAGTTCAAAGAAGAAGCGGTCAAGCAGGTCATCGAGCGGGGGTACGCCGTGGGCGATGTCGCGAAACGCTTGGGGATTTCGGTGCAAAGTCTGTACAAGTGGGTCAAGGTGTATGCCCCCAACACCACCGATCGGTATGAAGCCGAACTCAAAGAGGTGCGGCGCGAGACCCTGAAGCTGAAGGCGGAACTCAGTCGAGCTCAGGAAGAGCATGAGGCGAATGGCCGCACCTATGGTGCCCCCCGCATTCTTTGCGATCTGCGAGAAGTGGGGGAATGTGTGGGCAAGAACCGGATTGCCAAGCTGATGAGGCGCCATAAGATCCTCGCCCAGCGAGGGTATAAGCCACCCGGCGTGCGTTATACCAAGCCGGCGGTGGCTGCCCCGAATCGCTTGGAGCAACAGTTTGCGATCGACCGGCCGGATCATGTGTGGGCGACCGACATCACCTATATTCGGACCTACGAAGGGTGGCTCTATCTGGCGGTAGTGATGGATCTCTACTCACACCGGATCATCGGCTGGTCGATGAAGGCCACCCTGGCCAAAGAAATTGTGCTGGATGCCTTACTGATGGCCGTCTGGCGACGCAAGCCCAAGCAGAACGTCATTATCCATTATCCATTCGGATCAGAGGTCGCAGTTCAGCAGCGATGACTGGACTCGATTCTGCCAGACACATGCGTTGCTCCCCAGCATGAGTCGCCGAGGCAACTGTTATGATAACGCGCCGGTCGAGTCCTTCTTCGAGAGCTTGAAGAAGGAGAAAATCCGTCGCCACATCTTCAAAACCTGTGAAGTCGCGCGAGCCGAATTATTCGATTATATTGAGGTGTTTTATAATCGGGCGAGACGTCATCAACACCTAGGAAATATCAGCCCAACAGACTATGAGCAACAGATGGCAAAACTAGGCTGAGTGTCCACGCAAACGAAGCAAGTTCATCTCAGGTTTTCGAGGTTTGGATCCTCCCTCTCGGTTGGCAGAGTGTGATCAGTTTTCTCCGCTTTGCGCTGGACACGTCGCGCCTCTTTTTCTTGCCGCTTCAATTGAAGAGCTCGCTCTCGGTTGCGCTTTGCCTGCTTCGTTTTCGGTGTTTTTCCCATGGACACTCCTTGGTGTGTGATTCCTTATCGCTTGAGAGAGGCCAGAACATGTCATTGGTATTCCTGCTCTTCTCTTTGGATTGGCCGAAAGTCTGGTTTAAAGAGACTCATAATAATTGGGCAACCTAAGCCCTTGTGAACCGCTCGATGGATAGGGCATCTTCGACAAAGTCACCAGGACCGCATCAAACTCGTGAACGGCCTTCTCATTTAACCTAACAACTTGGCTTCAGGTCATGGACCTGAACTCCCGAATTCTTACTTGGTTACCTTAGGACGTCCTTTACGCTTTGGTTTCTCTGGAACAGTGATGCTTTTGATATGCTCACCTGGGGTAAATCCCTGCATTGACATCATTAATGCTTGTTGGCGGACCTCATCCATTGAAATCTCTGTGTGCTCTTTTGGTGGATTCGCGAATCCCAATCGAAGCAAGTTGATACTCTTCCTGGTCCCGCGAAGGTTCTTTTTGTGTTTGTTGTCAGGCCAATTCTTCGTGAATTTCATAATATTCTCCTTTTACCTGGTCATCCCTTATTATCACGGGTCGCAATCAGAACCACTCCCTCACAAGATTCAATTTTTGAGAGTTGGGCCTTTCCAGATCAGATACGAAGGAAATGAAAACCTGCAGCCATCCCCTGCAAGGGACAATATTTCGTGAAGAATGGTGAAGGATGAAGGCGGAGGAGAGGCCATCCAATATGAGATGCCTCTCCTCCTGAGTATGGCGTGCCGGTAGATCCTAAAACCGCTTACTTCTTCCTCGATCTCCGTCTCGTCGGCCACCTCCAAATCCTCCTCCACCGGAGCGCGGTTCCATCGGTTTGGCTTCATTGACGGTCAGCGTCTGTCCATCCATTTCCGTGGAGTTTAAGGCAGCAATAGCCGCCTGAGCCTCACTCGGAGATGACATTTCGACGAAACCAAAACCGCGAGATTGCCCGGTAAACTTGTCCGTAATCACTCGTGCGGACTCGACGGTTCCATGCTCGGCGAATAACGCCTCCATCTGAGTATCCGTTGCGGAAAATGGCAAACCACTGACATAAATTTTTAACCCATGGGGTTCCTCCTTAAAAATAGTGACATTGTCTTGAGCTGGAGAAGAATTGAACTGATTGGAAGAAATGGGCTGCGGACGCGACAATTGAAGCGACTGTGGTCAGGCTTCCTATTTGACTCCTAGACAAAACAATATCGGTTAGGGACCTTGTTCATTTTTCCTTCATCACCAGGCCCTACGCGATAAAGTATTGAAACTCTATCATGAAGCCGGAAGAAATAGATAGGGTAACTTTTTGAAGGGCCAACAATTTTTGGCCAGTCCGCTATGAGATTAGGAAGAAAAAAGAGTACACTAGCACGTTACGTCCGTTGGAAGACGTGACCGTCCATCGCAAAGTTGCATTTCATGGGAAGCCGTCTCACTGGAGCGATCGAGACCTGGCGGCGATTGTCACCTTTTTTATCAATTCCGAACACGAGAGAGGGTGAGTCATGGGGAGTGAAAAGGTTCGTTATGCAATTGGTGATATTGGGAAATTATTTGCCTTTACCGGTGACGACGTCCCGGCTGGAACGACCCCTTTAATTGAGGAAAATGATAACAGTCTAACTGGGGCTGGGAAGACATACTGCAAAAATCGTTGCCTCCCTCTCCATCCCGAATCGATTAGGGTCAAGTTTGCTCAGCAAAGTTCTGATGCAGTTGGCGAGGCCGCTGTTGCGACGGTAAGAAACCAAGAAATTCGCTTAGAACGTGATGCGAAGACGAAAGCCATTTCGGAACGGTTACAGCTCGACTGGACCGAACAAGATAAAGCATATCAAGAAGGCCAAAAGCAGCGAAAATAAATCAGATACTGGGACATTTCTGCTTTGATGAGAGTCATGTAGTCTCGGTGACTGGTGACGTTGTCGCTTTGCACGTCGCCTTGCGGTTTGATGCTTCATCACGATGAAGTCTCTCTTTGCTTTGCTCCCAGTTCGAATCAAAGATTGGCTCAACCCCCCACATTGAATCGCCTCTTTTACACGACCCCTCCTTTCAACCAAGAGAATCCAGGTCCATAAAAACCGGTGAATGAACATAATCGGTCGTATGAAGCACCAGTCAGCCGAGAGTGTTAAAGATATATGCCCTCATTCTTGGTAAACCCATTCAGCGTAGAAGGTAAGGCAGGACCAACGAGGTCGAATCACCTATACCTAGGAGATGATGTGGTTCATTATAAGGATTCTTGTTCCACATTTGGCAGCTGAAGTATGATTGCGCTCAGAATTCAAAAAAGGAGTCAATATGGAAAAGCAAAAGAAAACTCGATCGGAGAAAGATTCATCTATAGACCATGTTATCGAACAATTGCGAGGACAGCTTGACACCCTCAAGAATTTCCTTGGTGTACAACCTTCAGGTTCAACCCTGGTGGACTTTGACATCGCAACAGAAGAATTGATCAGCGAAGTATTTGGAAGCGCTTCTCCAATGGTCGATGCGTATGAGTATGCCCAAATAGGGGAAGCCGCAGGAATGGTCAATTTGCCTGAAGCTGCGCCAGAATCCGTCACGCATGCTACGGAACAAGCAAGTCTGCGGCAACGCCTGCGAGTACTGGAAATGTGCATTGGAGAACTTGAAACTCGCCGGGCCGCTATGGCCAAAGGGAAACGGATCACCACTGAGACTGGTCCACGAGTCGCTGATTACATGTCACGAGCGGTCCACTGTGTTCATGTGGACTCGACGTTGAAAGAAGCGGCTTTTCTCCTAGAAAAAGAGAAGGTCGGGTCGTTGCTGGTCAAAGGCGTTGACAATTTCATCGGGAGCATTACCGCGACGGAATTGAGCCAAGAGGTGGTAGCAGGTGGAGTGGACCCCAACACCACAAGAGTCAAGACTTGCATGCGCGAGCCCATCATCACGATTGAAAGTAGTGATCCGATCCGTGGAAGCCGTACGACTCATGAAAGAGAAAGGCACGCGTCATTTGGCGGTTTCGGAAAGTGGCCATACCGTGGGCATTATCTCGGTTTCGGATATTTTGCGATATTATTCAGGTGTTATCTAAAGCTGTTCCTCGATTATCACTTCGCAATTTCCAGCTGTTCATCCCGTGGACGATGGTGGGAATGAATTGTTTTCATATCCTGGTTTGATAGAGACGTAAAACCTTGAATTGTACCTTTCAGACAGTATCTGGTGAAAATTTGACCCTGGGGGCTTCCGGTCATGACCTCCCTCTGTCATTCTCGTGGAAACGAGAATCTAGGCCTTACTCGCATTCTTCTGGATGCCCGCCTAACCCCTACGGGCATGACGAGTCAAGAAACTCTACTCTCCTGCCTGAACTCCCACATTCATCTGGCACTGTCCGTAATCTGAAATCCAAGTATTTGCATCCCATTAAGCCAGGCTTCACCATACCGATCAGCTTCCAACTAGGTCGACGGACGACCTTCCCACGCTCAATTATGTTGAACGATCTCCTGTCGAATCAAGACCGAGGGCTTCCTGCTATTTCTGTGCTATAACGAGGCCGGGTGTTGGCTGCCTAGAAAAGGAGGGCACCATGGATCGTGGTGAAACAGGAGACCGGCGGACGGAATGGTTTGTTCCATCCTTTGGTCCGTTAAAGTTCAGGATCTCGATCGGGTTACTCTTTCTTCCCTATACTGGAATGGTGCTCGCGTACACGATCATCGGGTCAATGATGGCGGAGCATATCCATTGGGATCGCGTGTGCGCCATTGTCGTGATCTACTTTCTTGGGTTGGGGATCGGTGGTCATGCGCTGGATGCTCTAGGCAGCAAAGGCCTCAAACCGTGGGGAAATGTCCTATCCGATAACGGGCTTCTCATTCTCGCCATCACTTCTATAGTCAGCGCGTACATAATCGGTATCTACTACATGGTTCTCTACACCCCGCTACTCTGGCTTATCGCGATCCCAGAAGGTTTTTTCCTTCTGGCCTATAATCTGGAATGGTTTCATGGGCGTTTCCACACCGATGCCTGGTTCGGCTTGTCATGGGGAAGCCTCCCTGTTCTAGCTGGGTATATACTTCAGACCAACCAGATTTCATTTTCGGCGCTCTTGGTGGCGGCATCTATGGGGCTGTTGAGTCTCGTGGAGATCAAGGCCTCGCGTCCCTATAAGAAGATGAAGCGCGAGCTTGCTGCCAATGGGGAGACTATTGAGACAGACCAGATCCAGTGGCTTGAATCTATCCTGAAAAGTGTGAGTGTGGGCATTATTCTCCTAGGAGCTGGACTATTGGTTTGGCGTTTGAGCACATAAATGCAGCAATCCACCCTTCCTAAAACTTGCGAATAGGACAAGAATTCGTCTATTTCCTGGCGGTAACAATCGCGGAGCCATAAGCAGTCAAATATTCCAATCGGATCTCAGTGAACCCATTCTCACGGAGAGCCTCAGTCAATTCTGAAATCCATTGACTCTCCTGAATGAGATTCGGCAGACCATAAAAGATTTCACGCCAGGTGGGGAAGAAAGGACTTCCCAGACGTTGGAGTATGTAGAAGTAAAGACGCCACAACCATACGAGGTACGCTTTCGGTGGATAGGTAAAGTCATGCATAAGAAGAAGGCCACCCGTCTTCAGCATGTCCTTGGAGGTCTGTGTAAGGCTTTTGAGATCGGCGTATTTGGCCAAGTAGGAAGAAACCACGCAGTCGAAGGGCTCGTTTGATTGGTAGTCTTCCGCTCGACTCAGGACAAACTCTACGTTGATGCGCCCCAATCGCTGGACTTTGTTTCGCGCGACGTTAAGGTATTCCTCTCGGAGCTCAACCCCCACAACCCTACAGTTGGGATAGCGTTCAGCGAGTGCGAGGGTAGAAATGCCAGTGCCACAGGCCAAATCGAGGATTCGGGTAGCATCGGGCGGAATGAGGTGAACAATTCTGCGTTTCCAGCGGCGGTCAATGCCAAAGGTTGCGAAGTTGACCATCCAATCATACGTGGCTCCTGTCCCGGAGAAGAAGCGGTGAACTTTTGCTAATCTTGGGTCGTCAGTATCCATACGCGATGGTCGGGTGTTAGATGAGGAACTCCTGAAATCAACGAATAGGCGATCTCACTCTATCTTGGATAGCCCGATCGCCGCCTTTCAAAGGCAATGCCTGATGAACAATACGTGAGGAGGTGAACTCTTCTCAATACGTTCTCACGATCGACAATTTTGAGCTAGTTGACTTTCATGCGCAGCTGGTTTCACCATAGGATCTACAGCTCCTCTCGGCTGTTCCTTCTATAACCAGGGTCAAATACCCTCAAGCATGAAAGGGGAAAAGGCATGATTACGATTACTACCGTGATAGCCCGACCCCTACACGGTGATTCCTACCAGTTCGACTCGCTTTTTTGCCCCTGTCTGCTGACAGGGCCCTTCCAAATCTGTGGTTAGGGAGGACAAGAGCTTATGACTCAGAGAGAATTCAAAATTGGCTTTGTTGGAGTTGGTCGGATGGGTGCCAATATGGCTCGGCACCTTAAAGACCAAGAGTATGTGCTCACAGCGGTATATGATATCGACTTAGCCAAGTCTGAAGGACTCGCGAATGAGCTTGGATGCCATGCAGCTCAGTCACCTGCTCAGGTTGCGGAACAATCCAATACGATCATCACGGTGGTCACGGATGATGACGCCATGAGGGATATTTTCTCGGAGGGCTCCAGCTCGGGACTTCTTCAACAGGCAACGGATCGGTTATTCATTAACTGTGCCACACTGTCTCCAGTGCTTCATGAAGAAGTGGAGGCATTGACTGAAAAACATGGAGCGCAATGTCTGGGGGTTTGTATGGCCAGCAGCATCACTCAGGCGCGCGAGGGAACTTTGTATTTGATGTGTGGAGGAAAACATGAGGCGTTTGACCAAGCAAAACCCCTGCTGGAATCACTGAGTGCTTCACTCAGATTTATTGGGTCTGCTGCTGAAGCCGCAAAGGTGAAAGCTCTTGTGAACATGGTCATGAATATCAATACCGCTGGGCTTGCGGAAGGGTTAGGTCTCGGCCAAGCCTTAGGCCTTGATTTGACCATCCTCCAAGAGGTGTTTGCTCAAACAGGTGCAGCCTCGCGTGTTTTGGAAACGGATGGAACCGATATGCAGAATCGAGACCACGAATGCTATTTTTCAGCAGCTCATGCTGCAAAAGATTCTGGTATTGCCCTCAGCTTAGCGGAGGAAGAAGACCTGACGCTTCCGTTAGCCAAAGCGACCTTTCAGCATTATAAACAGATAGTGGAACTGGGCAAGGGCGAGTTAGATAAATCTGGAGTGGCCGAACTGACGTTTCCAGGAAGGAGTGATCCTTTGTAGAATGAGCTTTGAGGATATGAATCAAGGACTTCGCGGAGAAAGTGTAGAAAATAAGCAGTGACAGCTGGTTATGAAGGTTGGGGGTAGAAAAATCGTGATTCATCGATCACGGCATATGAAGAGGAGCGGTTTAGGGAGCTCTGCACGACGTTTGCAAATAATCATGATCTTGGTCTTGATGGTATGGCCCTCGCTTCCTCCTGGCGCGGCGTTCGCTGCATCCTTATCAGAGTTAGAGGGACAGACGATTCTGCAACAGCTCAACGAACTACGCCAAGACATTAAAGCGTTGCGCGGTGAAGTCGGGCAGCTCCGCAAGGCGGTCACCGAAATTCACCGGGCGGCTGTCTCCCCTTCTCGTACCCCTCCACGTCAACCCGTCAAGGTCGACGTCCCCCTGGGCCAAACCCCCAGACTGGGGAATCCTGAGGCGACGGTTGGCATTGTCGAGTTCACCGATTATCAGTGCCCCTTCTGTCAACGGTTCCATGTCCAGACATTTGGGCAACTCAAAGAACAGTATATCGAAACGAAGAAGATCCAATACATAGTTCGGGATTTTCCCTTGGACTTTCACCGTCACGCCAAAGATGCGTCGATTGCCGCCCATTGTACTGGTCAGCAGGGGGCGTACTGGGCGATGCACCATGAACTCTTCACCAATCAGCGACGTCTCGGTCCGGATCTGTATGAGGAGCTAGCCACGACGCTCGAGCTCGACGGGCAGGAATTTCTGAGCTGCCTCAAGGCCCCTGAGCAGGCAAAGGCTGTTGAGGCTGACCTTGCGTATGGTCAGCAAATCGGAGTGCGCGGCACGCCAAACTTTTTTATCGGTCGGATCGACGATGGAAAGTTGGTTAAGGCCACACAGATTACCGGCTCCCAACCCTTCTCAGCCTTTTCGCAAGCGATTGACTCTCTCCTGAAATAGACTCACCGGGTGAGTTTCTGCAATCCCCTCTCATTCCCTTGGTAGCTACAAGGTATCGCAGATGAATATAGTCTGAAGGAAGAAGAAACGCGTCTTGAATCTTATATTTGGGAGATGAATGGCAGTGCATCAGCGGAGGAATCGTATAGGCAAACCTCTAGACACAAAAGAACTGTTACTTTGAGAGAGTAACCCTTTATAATGTATGGAGATGGCAGCATGGGAAGTGAATAAAGTAAAGCAGTTTCTGAAAGTTCTGGCAAGGGCCGAATTGGCGGAGATGGAACAGAAGAGAATCTTACTCGGAAGGAAATGATCAGGTGGGTATACTTATGAACAAATTGAATGCAATTGTTTTCGTTTTCATTATGCTCAACTTCCTGATGGCTGGTGCAAGTTGGGCAGACTATCAGGCTGGGGAAAATGCCTACATCCGTGGCGATTACGAAATGGCCCTTCAGGAGTGGGGACCATTGGCAGCTAACGGAGATGCCGAGGCCCAAAATATGCTGGGATATATGTACCGTTACGGGCAGGGTGTGCCGCAGGATTACGCTCAAGCTCTTGAGTGGTATCGTCGGTCTGCAACGCAGGGAAATCCTACAGCCCAGAACAACCTCGGGGTTATGTACCGACACGGCTTAGGCGTACAGCAGGATTATCAGGAAGCGTTGCGGTGGTTTCGTCGTGCCGCTGATCAGGGAAATGGTGGGGCCCAGAACCACCTGGGATTAATGTACTTCAGAGGCGAAGGTGTGCCGAAAGATTACATTTTCGCGTACATGTGGGCAACCCTTGCTGCTAAACAGGGATTGGAGCAGGCTACTCTAGGGCTAGAAATGTTGGTGAAAGAAATGACCCCTGATCAAATTGCCGAGGCCAGACGATTGGCGAGAGAGTGGAGACCGAAGGAGGAGGTGAAAAATCATTGGGAAAGCTCCAAACCCTTGATGCGCGTGGCCTAAACCAACTGGGAGCAGAGTTTCGAGTTTAAGAAGACAGTTTAAAATTTCAGGTTTAAAGTTCCGCTTCGCCGGGTTTCGCCCCGGCAGTCGAGGTCCTTTTGTTTCGGCAAAAGGACCCAAAACCATTCCCGCCCGGGCGCAGCCCTGCGGGTCTCCTTCGTCACAGCCCCGAATCACATGGCTGCGGAACTCGCTCCGCTCAGACAGTCCTCACCGAATTGTCGGATTCGGCGCCGTGACTCAGCTACGCGCAAAGCGGAAAAAAGGTCAGTTTTTTAAACCTTTGGTGGGAATCCATTTTTCTTAATAATTCTGCTTGCCTGCTACCACTTATAATCCAAGTTTTCCAGCTAAACCGCAAAGAAACTACCTCTCCGAACAGTTCTGTTCCGCAGTCGTCATATCTTCGATAATTTTTTGGGCGGCCTCCTTCCGATTGGAAGCATACCGGATTGGACGTCCAACCACTAAATAGTCAGCGCCTGCCTGAATAGCCTCTCCTGGAGTTAGAAAACGCTTGTGTTCATCCGTTGAAGAACCTGGGGGACGAATGCCTGGGCTTACGATGAGCGCGTTCGAAAATTGCTTCCGAAGTTTTCCCACATACGGTCCTGAGGCAATGAGACCATCACACCCGTTGGTCAACGCCTGGTCAGCACGCCAAAGGACAAAGTCATCCAGAGTTTCAAAACGTGAAGGCCCTGTGCTCGTGGGGCCAATGAGTCTAAGATCCCGTAATTCTTCCTCATCAAGACTCGAAAGAATAGGAACAAACAGAAGCTGAGTTGGCAGATCTCCTTTTCCCTTGGCTGCCGATCTAGCCGTGACGCCATTCCCTTGGATAGTCAGGAAGTCTATTCCCTGAAGGGCGGCAGCGTTCACTGCACGACGAATAGTTTCGTCTACATCATTCATTTTTAAGTCTAGGAAAATCCGACAGCTGCGGTCTTTGATTTGCCTGAAGAAGCCCGAGTCGACTGATAGTGACAGTTCGAGCCCTACCTTGAAAAACGTCACCACCCCATCCAAATCATCAATGCATTTGATGGCTTCCTGAGGAGAGGGCACATCCAGAGCAAAGATGAGCCGTTCTGCGGGAGATGATACGATGCGATTCATGGGTTACAAGAAAAGAGGAGGCGAAAATTCAAACAAAATGAGAGATGAAATATACCATGAGTCTACATGAAATTCGAATGAACGGGTAGAAAGGGTGGAATATTCTGAATTAGCAGTCAATCGAAAACATCATTGGTGAACCTGCGACAGCGCCTTTTCCGCCCCAGATTGCGACAAGGTCTTTTGAGGCCTACCAGCCAAGGCCTGAGCAAAGTGATGGTGTACCAGCTCGGGTTACCCCAATTCGAGGAGCACTTCACCCAAGAGCTCGTGAGAGGGCTTGATCGGAAATGGTGGGCCTACGCATAAGGCATACGGTCTTCGATGTGCGTTCCTGCCTTGAATTCCTCGAGAGCCTTCTGGGTTTTTCCTTGTGCCAACAGGATAAGTCCTTGTAATTCCTTTTCCATCACATGGCCTGCTTGTACTTGCCTGGGAGACAGACTGTTTTCCGAAGACTCCACAAGGGTTGTGAGTGTCTCCAGAGCTTCTTTTGCAAGGTCTATGTGATTGGTCTTTACGGCGCTCATCCCATTCGCGAACAGACTGCTTGTGGCTGCAGAAAATCTCAACGACTTTCTTGTACTCTCCGGTGTGTTAGTCTTCCATTCTTGAGTTTCAACGATGTACGTGGCTTGCATTGAGGCCAAATAGCCTCTGGTGGTCCGAGAATTGGTCTCTGCTGCGTCTTGCTCGACCAGGCGCACCAAGTCTTTGGCCTTTTGAAAGCGTCCAAGCTGAAGATAGGCGTATTCGAGCCAATAAAGACTGTGGTAATCACGGTGGCCCACAGAAAGCCCCTTTCGCCTGATGCTCTCTTCACTGGCTGCCCAGGAGGCCTCGTTGGCTTTCACGACTTCTTCCAACATTCCCAAGGCCATGAAAATATGGGAAGGCATATGTTGAGCATGGGATGCTGCGGAAGCAATGGAGGCATAGACTCTGGCTGGACGAAGGCTCCAAAGGAGCATGGATAGGATCGTCATATGAATGGATCAGATAATGCACTGCACCGGGGTGGGAGGGATTTTTTTGAAGCACCGCTTCTGCAACACTGGCGGCTTTCATATACACTCGAAAATCCCGTTCACCCTGAACGGATCCTAAAATGGACAAAGCGTAAAACGCTGCAGCTTCTAGGTCCTCCGGATACTTTGGGCTAGTTCACCCATCGCCTGAGAATATGCGAGGTCTCTCGCTTCTTTGGTCCCATCACCGTAGAGAATGTCGACGGCCTGTAAGTATCGCTTTTCTCGGTCTGTCTGGGACTTGGCTTGTCTTGCTTCGGGAGTAGGGCCTAGGCGACTCAGAATATGAAGGGCTTCTTGACGATCTTACTCCTGCCAAAGGGGATGGTTTTCAGTCATCGCTTCGCCCCAGTACGCCATGGCAAATTCAGGGTCACGTTTCTGGGCTTCGAGAAATGATTCCTTGGCTTCGTCGTATTGAAAATTGTGTAACAAGAGAACTCCCTGAAGGAATTCCTCCTGAGCTTCTGGGTTTCCCGAAGTCGGGAAGTGAATGACTCCTAAGTCCCCCTTGGGTGATGAGTGGTGAGAGGATTCGTGGGAAAGAGCGAAGTCTGAAATCCCAAACACAAATAATCCCAGGAAAACGAACATAACGATAGCTTTCATGAACATCGATCTTTGGAAATGTGTGGTAGTGGCGAACTCGCTCAATGAGGGAACCTTTCCAAAGGATAAATTATAGAAGGGGTTTCGGTCTCATTCAATCACATAGATACGAATGTATGTGCTATTCTTTGATATCAGTCTATATACAAGAAAGGATGCCGTGTCATCTTCATTGTCAGAAATAGGCTATTTCGATCTAAGGCAGAGTCCGACCTGCTGAGAGGTCTTTTCCTTGCAGTGATGGAATGTTTCTCCCATGTCAGTCAAAGGAAGGAGAGTTATTTATGAGAAAAACAATATTCTTGTTTGTCTGTGTTTTCCTTATCCCTGTCGCAGGTCATTCAGCAGTTCAAACAACGGCCATCCCTTACACCCATGATGGGGTTCAACTTGAAGGGTACCTGGCTTGGGATGATGCCATCAAAGGAAAACGACCTGGTGTTCTGATTGTTCATGAATGGTGGGATTTGAACGACTATGCTCGGAATAGGGCAGAACAACTCGCCCAAATGGGATATGTTGCCTTTGCCGTCGATATGTATGGAAAGGGTTCGGTGACCACGCATCCGGACCAGGCTGGCACATGGATGCGCGAGATTCAATCCAATGTGAAAACGTGGCAACAACGCGCGATTGAGGGATTGCGTATACTCCAAAAGCAAGAACTGGTAGACACGAGTCGGCTAGCCGCAATTGGGTATTGCTTTGGCGGAGCGACGGTCATGCAATTGGTCTATAGTGGAATCGACATTCAAGGCGTCGTGAGTTTTCACGGCTCGCTTCCTCTACCACGCATGCAGCGAGTGCCCCAACCCAAGACCAAAATTTTGATTGCCCATGGCAATGCCGATCCCTTCCTATCTGAAAATCATGTCAAAAAATTCCGGTCTGCCTTGGACAAAGCAGGGTTCGATTGGCAAATGGTGATCTATGCAGGTGCTCGACACAGTTTCACGAATCCCCACGCAGGTACGTTTGGAATGGATGCCTTGAAGTATGACAAGAATGCGGACCAACGGTCTTGGAAACAGATGCAAGTCTTTTTTGACGAGATTTTTCAATAGTTCCTTCCATGGGTTATTGCTGCTTGACTCAGAGTTGTGTTCTGGTTTTGGTTCTGATTCCGAAGCGGCAACCGAGTAGAATAAAAAGAACCGTTCATACTCCCTAACTGCGAGACCAACAAGAAGCAATGGATCTATTCGATATTCTTGCAGTCTTAATCACGTTGACTGCAGGGTTCAGTTATCTGAATCATCGGTTGATCGGTCTTCCCGTCACCATAGGCGTGATGCTGATTGCTCTGATCCTTTCCCTGTTCCTTCATCTCCTCAACTTCTTGGGTTTCAACCTCGTTCAGGATGCACAGTCCTGGCTTCAGACGATTGATTTCAACAAGACCCTTCTTCATGGAATGCTCAGTTTGCTGCTGTTCGCTGGAGCCTTGCATATCAACCTTAATGATTTGGTGGAGCAGAAATGGCCCATTGGATCCATGGCACTAGTAGGAACTCTGTTGTCGACGTTTCTCATTGGTACCGTGACCTGGTGGATAACAGGTTGGATCGGATCGGATATCCCATTTCTGTATTGCTTAGTCTTTGGAGCTCTCATATCTCCCACGGATCCGATCGCTGTTCTGGGTATTTTAAAAAATGCCGGAGCCCCTAAAGACCTCGAGATAAAAATTGCTGGGGAGTCGTTGTTTAATGATGGAGTTGGAGTCGTCGTGTTTCTTGCGCTCTTGGAAATTGCGACAGGAAGTCATGAACCAAGTGCCAAACACATTGGGCTTTTATTCTTGAAGGAGGCGATAGGCGGGGCTTTATTTGGATTAGGCATTGGGTATTGTGCCTATTATCTCCTGAAAAGCATCAACCAATATCAAGTAGAAGTCTTGGTGACCTTGGCCTTAGTTATCGGAGGATATGCTCTGGCTGATGCCCTGCATCTTTCAGGTCCCATCGCCATCGTCATGGCTGGTCTGTTAATGGGGAATCAGGGTCGGTTGTTTGCCATGTCTGATGAAACTCGTGAGCACTTGGATGTGTTTTGGGAACTGATGGACGAAATTTTAAATGCCGTGTTGTTTGTGCTAATCGGATTAGAGGTGCTCATCCTGACCTTTGGTTCTCACTATTTGATTGCAGGATTGGTTTTTATTCCTGTGGTTTTGATGTCTCGTTTGATCGCCATTGGAATCCCTCTTGCTTTGCTGAACCGATTCACTCCTGCTTTACCAGGAACCTTGTGGGTGTTAACCTGGGGTGGACTCCGGGGAGGGATTTCCGTCGCCCTCGCTCTTTCCCTTCCTCCTGGTCCCAATCGGGATTTAATTGTTGCGGTGACGTATATCGTGGTGGTTTTCTCCATTTTGGTCCAGGGCCTCACGATTGAAACGGTGGTCAGGCGAGTTATGGGGCGGACACCACTTCAAGCACCGTAACGATTTCTCCTATTTTTCTCAGACAAGTTATGACAAGAATCTATCTGGCATCACAGATAGCGAACAATGAATTTATCTTCTCAAACCACAGAGTTGAATTCAGGGTGTATAATAAACTATATGGCATTTCAGAAAGGAGGAATTTGTTAACGGATGAGAGGTCATGGGTAAGCAGCGAAACATTTGTCGTAGAAGCGCTTTAAAGGGCTGGATCACAGGGAGTCTGTCCTTTTTCATCATGATATCGGCAGCAGTGGCGATGCCCGCCCATTCCCCATTTCGCATTCAAATTGAGACCTGGTCCCCGTACTTTCTTCCAGCTACTGCAGAAGTGAAAGTTGGGAGGTTGGTTCAGTGGGTAAACCCGACTGCAACCCATCACACCATTACCCATGATGGGTGTAAGCAAAACGGCCAATGTGCCTTTGACTCCGGATCCATTCCCCCCAATGAAGTATTTGAAATCCCCGACCTTGCCCCAGGCTGTTATTCTTATCATTGTGTCCTTCATCCCATCATGCGCGGAGTGCTTGTTGTCACGCATTCGCAGGGGTCCTCTGATATTTAAGGGGCTGTTGAAAAAGGCCGCCAGCGGCGTTCTCGACCTTCGGGCTCACAAGCTTGGCGCTCTTCGCGCCGTTCGCACTCGGAGTCCTCAACGTACTCACTTGTACGCTTCATCCTCCTCGCTGTCTGCGGCCTTGCTGGAGCTGGCTCCGCCGAGCCTCCTTCGCCGAACTTGCTACGGAGGCTGAAAACGGAGGCTGAAAGCGGCTACGCGCAGGCGAGCCCCATTTTTGAACAGCCCCTGCTCTTTCTGTCGCTTTAGGGTTTATGTCAGAGCAGATTGCTATCGAGAAATTGTTGAATTATTCAACACCTTCTTTAAAGATTTCTTGGGATAACTTGTTGTTGAGCAGACCCTACCTTCGATTGCCTTTTTATCCTTAAAAAGATCACAAAGTTTTACTTTCTTTCTATCAATATGACAATGTGAAGGATACCCTCCATTGACTCTTATAAAAACATGGTTATAAATCATAAGATTTTTCCCACAAACAGATGGCGAATTTCGTCGCCAGGGGAAAATGATTGTCAGGAGAGGAGAATCCATGGGTGCCATGGTTGAAATTGAGCAGTTGAGTAAAGTGTTTAGGTCCATTGTGGCTGTGGATAAAGTGTCCTTTAGCGTTCATCAGGGGGAAGTCCTGGGATTCTTAGGGCCAAATGGGGCTGGAAAATCAACAACCATGAAGATGATCACGGGGTTCCTCACACCCACGAAAGGCACGGTGAAAGTCAATGGGCATGATATTGAAGGACAACCATTGAAGGCCAAACGGGACATTGGATATCTGCCTGAAGGTGCCCCAGCCTATCAAGATATGACGCCATTAAGCTTTTTGTCCTTTGTCGGTGAAATTCGAGGGTTCCATGGAGAAGATCTCGAGCGTCGAGTGTCCGACACCATTAAAAAAATGAATCTTGAAAGTGTGCTCGGGCAGCCAATTGAAACTCTGTCTAAGGGATTTAAGCGACGAGTGGGATTAGCACAGGCTATTTTACATGACCCATCGGTCCTTGTTCTCGATGAACCCACTGATGGGTTAGATTCAAACCAAAAGCATGAAGTCCGGTCGCTGATTAAGGCCATGGCCAAAGAAAAAGCGATCATTCTGTCGACCCATATTTTGGAAGAAGTTCATGCGGTGTGTACAAGGGCCATGATCATTGCCAGCGGAAAGATGATTACTGATGGGACTCCCGAAGAACTGGAAGAAAGGTCACGATTCCACAACGCCGTGACCGTCACGGCCAAGGAAGTGACTGCGCCTGGGATGAAACAGGCTATTCAAGCATTACCCGGTGTGAAATCTATCGAGGAGATGAGAGAAATTGATGGCATGCTGATGCTCCGGGCTTTTCCTCACAATGGACAATCTATTCTTGCCGAAATCAGCCAATGTGCACGGGATCGGCAGTGGGAAATCTCCGAGATGCATGTAGACCGTGGTCAATTGGATGAAGTCTTTCGTTCTTTAACGACGCCTACACAGGCGTTGACATAGATAACGGGCTCGAGTTTTAAACACTTGGGGCTCTAGACCTAAGACTCTTGCAAGAAAGTATAAAAGCTTGAATTTCCATTAACAGACGTTGTTAGATCAAATTGAGACCTCTCAAGATATGGTCATGCCTACAGTTGTCGATGGACATCCAGGATGTTTGGTTCAATCGTTTTTATTTGAGCGGGGTTTCGGCCACGCACGCCGAGGTCCTTTTGTTTCGGCAAAAGGACCCCAAACCATTCCCGCTCGCGCATGGCCCTGCGGGTCTCCTTCGTCCCAGCCCCGAATCACATGGCTGCGGAACTCGCTCCGCTCAAACAGTCCTCGCCGAAAAGTCGATTCGGCACTGAGACTCAGCCACGCGCAAAGCGGAACACACAGATTCGAAAAAGGGGACACATTGTTTGAAACCGTAGACAATTTTCACCGTTATGCACGCGGCTTTAGCGGGCATCCAGGTTGTTTGGTTAAATCGTCTTTATTTGAGGGGAGTTTCGTCCCGGCAAAGGGGAACTGTGAACGAGAAACGTAGATCTTTAAACCTTAAAACCAAAACTCCTTTCACCAGATACTGGCTAAAAGATCAAATCCAATTCTTTTTAAATAGAGGAAATCATAATGGGGCGAACCCTAATCATTTTTAGGCGAGAATTGGTCGGGTACTTTGCTACGCCAATCGCTGCTGTTTTTATCGTCATTTTTCTGTTGTTGAGTGGGTCCTTTACGTTTTATCTCGGGAGTTTCTTTGAGCGCGGGCAAGCTGACCTTATCCCGTTTTTTACTTTTCATCCCTGGCTTTATTTAGTCTTAATTCCGGCTTTAGCGATGCGGTTGTGGGCGGAAGAACGTAGGGGGGGACCATCGAGCTCCTTTTTACACTTCCCATCACCCTGAGTGAAGCGGTATTGGGTAAATTCTTAGCAGCATGGGCCTTTACCGCGATTGCCTTGGCCATGACGTTTCCCATATGGATGACGGTGAATATTCTCGGTGATCCTGATAATGGGATCATTGGGGCTAGCTATCTAGGAAGCCTCATTATGGCAGGAGGGTTTCTGGCCATTGGTTCTTGCATTTCTGCTCTTACCAAAAACCAAGTTATTGCCTTTGTCGTCAGCGTGGTCGTGTGCTTGGCTTTTATTCTCAGCGGGTTTCCATTGGTTCTGGACTTTTTTACATCATGGGCTCCGCAATTTCTGATAATCCTCATCAGCTCTTTCAGTTTTTTGACCCATTTTCAAGCGATCAGTAAAGGAGTCATCGATCTACGAGACGTCATTTATTTTTTATCGTTAATTGCGTTTTGGCTTTTTGCTACCGCGATCGTGCTGGAAATGAAAAAAGCTGAATAGGCAGTGTGATGAATAGGACTCTAGACTGCCGCGAATGTGTTGGGCAAGGACATGATGAATAAGAACATTTTGACCGGTGCAGGATTAGTTCTCGCAGGGATTCTGTTTTTGGCCGTCAATGTATTCAGTAATGTGGCCCTCAAGTCTGCCCGTCTCGATCTGACCGAACAGGGTCTGTACACACTCTCGCAGGGGACTCAAAATATCCTGGAAGGTTTGGAGGAGCCCCTGACTCTTCGTTTCTACCTTTCACAAAAATTAGTGACCGGTCTGCCAGGCATCAATAGTTACGCGATCCGAGTTCGAGAGATGCTTGAGGAATATGAAAAAACTTCAGGTGGAAGGCTTACGCTGAAAGTCATCGACCCAGAAACATTTTCAGAGGAAGAAGATCGGGCCGTTGGATATGGTCTCCAAAACGTTCCAGTCGGTAATGGCAACAATTTGTTTTACTTCGGCTTAGCTGGAACGAGTTCGACGGATGAGTAAGAAATTATCCCATTTTTACAGCCAGATCGTGAGGAGTTTTTAGAATATGATTTAACCAAGCTGATTCACCAACTGGCTCATCCCAAACAAAAGGTAGTCGGGTTGCTGACGACTTTACCATTGGAGGGCAGTCCCACCATGCCCTTTCTCCAGGGAGGAGGAGGAGACCCCTGGCTGATCCTTGATCATATCCGCCAGCTTCTCACGGTCCGCACCCTCGAGAAGGACGTCAAGGATATCCCAGAAGATGTCGATGTTCTCATGATCGTTCATCCAAAAGATTTGAGTGATGAAACCTTACATGCCATTGACCAATATGTCCTCCGGGGTGGGCGAGCGTTGATATTCGTTGATCCTCATTCTGAAGCCGATCGTGGATCTCCAACTCCGGGGAATCCTATGGGAGGCGGAGGGTCCAAGAATTCGGATCTTGCAAAACTCTTTGAGCCCTGGGGCATTGAGATGATCCCGAACAAAGTGGTGGGCGACCTCCCTTTGGCCAAAAAGGTGAATTTCAGAAAACAATCCCGAATGATGGTCGCGGATTATCCGGTGTGGATTGACCTGGCTCCCGAACATATGGATCAGGATGATGTTGTCACGGCAAAATTACCAAACTTGACGATGGCAAGCGTGGGAGCTATTCGGAAAAAAGAAGAAGCCGCAACAGAGCTCGTTCCTCTCATCCAACCTGATGATCAGGCCATGTTGATTGACACGGTTCGACTTCAATTACTTCCGGATGTCGAAGGGCTCCTTCAGTCCTATCAGCCAGGAAATGAAACCTATACCCTCGCGGCGAGAATTACCGGCAATGTCAACACAGCATTTCCTGAGGGGAGACCACAGAAGGAGGAAGAACAATCAAAGGATCAGCCGGAAGAACTAAAAAACGAACAAACTGGCAATGAGACCTCAACTCCCTCCCTGAAGGAATCCAAAGAAGCCATCAACATTATTGTGGTGGCTGATACGGATCTCCTACAGGACCAATTTTAGGTGCAGGTGCAATCCTTTCTGGGCCAACGGATTGGAATCCCTAGTGCTGCTAACGGAATCTTCGTGACCAATGCCCTTGATAACCTAACGGGAAGCAATGATCTGATCAGTGTCAGAAACCGTGGGAGCTTTACTCGTCCCTTTACGTTAGTCAAAGCCCTCCAACAAGATGCGGAGTTACAATTTAGACAAAAGGAGCAACTCCTACAAGCGCGGTTGCAATCAACCGAGCAAAAGATCAAAGACTTGCAGAGTCAGAAAAAAGATGAGAGCACCCTTATCCTGAGCGAAGCGCAGCAGGATGAAATCGATCGCTTCCGGCAAGAGCTTCTGTCCACTCGGAAGGAATTACGGAGCGTTCGCCATGAGTTACAAAAAAATATTGAGGGACTCGAAGGAATCGTGAAATTTTTTAATATCGGCTTTATTCCTCTCCTGATTGGAGTCGGAGGGGTTTTCATGAGTGTGTACCGTTTCCGTCAGCGCCAAGGGTCAAGAAAGGCTTAACTCCTGCCTATAGCATTTCCATATCAAGACTCGTCAAACTATCCATGAACACCAAAACACTCAGCCTGTTAGGAGTCGCGACCTTCGTGTTGGTTGTCGGGGCCTTCGTTCTTATCCAACAACAGGACACGACGAATACGAGCGGCACCCCATTAGTATTTCCTAACCTTCAATCTGCTATGAATGATGTGCATGACATGACAGTTGTCACGAGCAATGGAAAAATAACTATACGACCCCACGAGGATTCTTGGAGGATACAAGAAAAATCGGGATACTATGCTGATATGGGAAAAGTTCGAAAAACCATCATTGGCCTTGCGGAGCTTCGTATTGTTGAACCGAAGACACAGAATCCCGATCTTTATGAGAGACTGGGACTCCAAGATGTGGACACTGACGGATCTTCGTCTGTGGGTGTGACGTTCAAGGACAAGAGTGGAAATAATTTAGCTGATATCATCGTGGGCAATAAGAGGATTGGGAAGGGGGCTCCGGGCCGGGAAGAAGTCTATATTCGAAAACCTGGTACCCCGCAGACGTGGTTGGCAACTGGTCAATTTGAAGTTGAAAGAATTTCAGAGGAGTGGTTGGATAAAACAATCCTCAATTTTCCACCCAAAAGAATCAATCGTGTACACATTCTCCATCCCGATAAAACTGCGGTGACATTACGTAAGGATAATCCGGAAGATACTGATTACAAAATTCTGGGATTGCCTCCGAATACAAAAGTGAAGTCCCAATTTACAGTCAATAATATCGTTTCAACATTGAGCAATGTCTCTCTCGACGATGTGGCGCCTGCGGAACAGTCGTCGGTTAAGGAAGACACTGGAGTCAGGGCCGCACTCGAAACGATCGATGGATTACGGGCTACAGTGACTCTCGTGAAAAAAGATGGGAAGACCTACGTCACCGTCTCTTCGGGGTTTGATCGGAACATTATTCAAAAGCTTGATCAAGCTCCTAAAAAAGGCGACAACCAGGAGATATCAAAAGAACAAGGGTTTCAGGACTCATCGCCAAATGCCAAACAAGCGGATGAAAGCGAACCCAAGACACCAAAAATGAAATCGGAAGAAGATGTTCAAGCGGAAGTAGCCGGCCTCAACCAAAGACTTCAAGGGTGGGTTTTTACCATTCCCGAATTTCGGGCTGAAAACATCAGGAAAACATTGACAGATCTAATCGAAAAAGAGTCGTAAACGAATTACTAAGATGGTCCTTCCCATTTGAGGTTTTTAGAGGTAGGGAGTGCCACCAAAGCATGACAAAGTTCTTCGTACACTTGCATCAGGCGTTGGTCCTCAAGCTTATAGGCGAGGGAAATGAGGATCAACCCGAAGGCCAGAACCAACACCCCTAGTACGAATACTCCCAGACCCATCAGCAGTCCTCCTGCAGATCCAAATCCTCCATCCATGGCAAAAGAGACAAGAAAAGCCAATGTGCCCAGGCTTACAAGACCAAGCCAGATGAGTGCAAGAATGGCCGAGGACCACGGCATGCGTTTGACGAGCTTAAAGGCAAGGGCTTGCTCTGTAGAGCAAACGTCTATGGTGCCCTTGAGAGGCCACGCTGTTCGAAAACGCATAGCGAATAGCCCATAAAAGGGTCTGATGACAATCACTTGTTGACTGTCAAACCATCGTGCCATGCCATGGGGCAATTGTAAAAACCCATTTTGGTCGAACCGTTTATTCAAGCCATCTGCCTGCTTGTTTTCCAACCATTCCTCTCGTTGAGAAATTCCGCACCCATATCGGGCAGAGAGTCCTCGAAGGTTGGTGAATTGATACCAATCCCCGATGAGAAGCATCACGAATAACAAGAGACCAAAGACGATGGCGACGATCATCGTATTCCACGATAGCACAAGGACCAGAATTTCAAAAAGTCCAACACACTTGCGTTGACATTTCCTCCACGGCCTATGCTACTATTGCGTCGCGGGGTGGAGCAGTCTGGTAGCTCGTTGGGCTCAATTTCGTAGGATTCTCTCATTCGCCTATTGCTGTCACATTTAGCAATCAATCCTACATCGGGCTGTACAGAAGGAAACTTCTGTGCGATCACCTGTCAAATTCGGGGAAACCGGTGGCGCGGTAATCCCGAGCCAAGCTCTGATAGTGGAAAGACTAACAGAGAAGGTGTAGAGACTTAACGGCAGGCACCCTAACGGCGGGATAGCCGGACCGAGGGTGAAGAGAAAGTCCAGACCACAAACTGGTTCAGCCAGGCAGCGCAAGCTGTCGTGGTATGCATAACCCAAAGGTCGGGGGTTCAAATCCCTCCCCCGCAACCAATCGAAATCTGTTTGATGAAAAAGGCCTTGTCGATGCATTCGGTAAGGTCTTTTTTTTGAAAAAGACTCAATCTTTAGAGTTCGAATTTGGTAGAGTTACCGAAATATGGGTGTGTCCCCAATGGTGGAATGAAACAATAAAGTGCCAGGGAGTAGGAGGGAGTTTTAAATTCTTGAATCCCCCTCAATGGGGAGAAGAAAAGGGGAAATTGAAGAAAAGGTCCCACGCTTCAGGTCATGTGTGTCGGTGAGTGAGAGTAAAGACTATGAAATTTTCAGCGGGTTGGTGTCGTGGTCGATCGGCGCAAGGAATTGGTTAATCCAAGCAGGGAGAGTGAATAAATCAACCACTTAGAAGGATCGAAATTATACCACTTTGGTCCGTTCCTATAGTCGCTTTGGTACATGTGGTGATAGTTGTGATAGCCTTCTCCAAAAGTGACTAAGGAAACCCACCAACTATCCTGGCTGGAATCACTCGTTCCGTGTGGCTGGCTCCCCCATAGGTGACAGACTGAATTAATACAGAAAGTGGAATTAAGAACGAAAAACGTCCGTCCTAACCCTGCGAGAAGGAAGCACCCCAAAGCACTGAACCATCCATTATAAAGAAAGCCTACAACAAAGGGGAGCAAAAACCCGGAGAGGAAAATAGGCACATAATACTTGTTTTGCCACATGACCACAGGATCCTGTTTAAGGCGGGTGGCATACTTCTCAGCCTTATGGGGATCCTTCCAAAAGAGCCAGCCGCAATGGCTATACCAAAACCCTAGTTTGGCATTATAGGGGTCTTCTTCCAGGTCACATCGCGCATGATGCCGAATATGGTCGGCAGACCATTTCAGTGCGGAGTTTTCCAACGCCCACCCACCGGCGATTAATAACACTCTCTTCACCCAATCTGGGCAGTCAAAACTTCGATGGGCGCAGAGGCGATGGTACCCCACTGTAATTCCCAAACCCGAAATCATGTAAAGAATGGCAAACATGGTCCAGTCCAACCAAGTAAAATCATAATAATAGGCAAAGGTCGGAAGCCCAATAATTGCCCCAAGCGTGACGAGGCTAAAGAGAAATGTCGTCATATAGTCAAAGTTTCTGGTGAGTTCGATTGTTTGTTGTTCAGAATGATGAGTCATGAATAGAAATCCTCTAGATATAGATACACATTATTCACCCAAGGAACCTTGCCCTTGTTTGGACCCTTACTTTGTGAATCATGAAAGTGAGGTGCTGTCCTTGAAGTGTTTTCCACAAAAAGAAACTCACCCTACCGTCTTAAGAGCCCCTTCCCACATGAGGGTGAAGGCAATCCGCAACAGCACCGTATAGGCGAGTAAGCTCTAGAATACCGTCAACGATCAAGATTGTAAAGTTAAAAATCAAATTTCTATTTTCACAGTATTTTCATTATCTTAGATACCTTCGTCCTGGTTGATTAGGGAACATTGGACCTAACGACAAGCCCCACAAAGAATCTGTCCGTAGTCCATGCCTCTGACATTGTCCACAAAAAGAGTTTTCCGAATTTCTAGAATGGAGAGTAGAAGAGATCCAGGGATGACGATCGCCCAACAAAGCCATAGTCGATTTCACGATGCAAAAGACTAGCAGACTTTACTCGGAGTTGAGAACAGAGGTGAGAACAATTGAGATTTGGGCCAGACGGTAGGCCTCTTTCCTGGAAGTTTTGGCTTGTCCTCCCAATACCCACGATATAGGGGAGGAAAATGGTCAGTGCTGTCTGACCAAACCTTTAGTATGACCTTGGCCCCCTTTCCCTAGGACCCCCTTTTCTTACTTGGGGACGGGCTTCATTCACAACCAGGTTTCGACCCTGAAACTCGGTCCCATTCAATGCACTAATGGCTTTTTGTGCTTCCTCTGCACTCGCCATTTCGACGAATCCAAATCCCCTGGATCGGCCAGTCTCCCGGTCTGTCACAACATTTGCCGTTTGAACTGTCCCATGCTGTGCAAAGAGTTCTTGCAAGTCCTGATCTGTCGAGCCGTAGGCAAGGTTGCCAACATAGATTTTTTGGTTCACATCTACCTCCGTTTAACTGTATTCGAGATTGTCCCAGAGAGGGAAGAAATAGGAAAGGGAGATAGACAACCGCCCTGCAAAGCTTCGTCTCATCTGACCTATTTCAAGAAGGATCTTTCTCACCAGTCCACGTCTGCTGAGGGCCTCTCACACCTTTTATCCTTTATCGCTAGGCCCCATAGCGATCGATTGACGAGCCAGCCTAGCACCAGTTTAGGCTAAGTTCAACACTTGTAAACCCTATGTCACGTTACTTGCGGAAAGAATTTTGAACTTGCTTCGTTTGCGTGGACACTCAGCCTAGTTTTGCCATCTGTTGCTCATAGTCTGTTGGGCTGATATTTCCTAGGTGTTGATGACGTCTCGCCCGATTATAAAACACCTCAATATAATCGAATAATTCGGCTCGCGCGACTTCACAGGTTTTGAAGATGTGGCGACGGATTTTCTCCTTCTTCAAGCTCTCGAAGAAGGACTCGACCGGCGCGTTATCATAACAGTTGCCTCGGCGACTCATGCTGGGGAGCAACGCATGTGTCTGGCAGAATCGAGTCCAGTCATCGCTGCTGAACTGCGACCTCTGATCCGAATGGATAATGGATAATGACGTTCTGCTTGGGCTTGCGTCGCCAGACGGCCATCAGTAAGGCATCCAGCACAATTTCTTTGGCCAGGGTGGCCTTCATCGACCAGCCGATGATCCGGTGTGAGTAGAGATCCATCACTACCGCCAGATAGAGCCACCCTTCGTAGGTCCGAATATAGGTGATGTCGGTCGCCCACACATGATCCGGCCGGTCGATCGCAAACTGTTGCTCCAAGCGATTCGGGGCAGCCACCGCCGGCTTGGTATAACGCACGCCGGGTGGCTTATACCCTCGCTGGGCGAGGATCTTATGGCGCCTCATCAGCTTGGCAATCCGGTTCTTGCCCACACATTCCCCCACTTCTCGCAGATCGCAAAGAATGCGGGGGGCACCATAGGTGCGGCCATTCGCCTCATGCTCTTCCTGAGCTCGACTGAGTTCCGCCTTCAGCTTCAGGGTCTCGCGCCGCACCTCTTTGAGTTCGGCTTCATACCGATCGGTGGTGTTGGGGGCATACACCTTGACCCACTTGTACAGACTTTGCACCGAAATCCCCAAGCGTTTCGCGACATCGCCCACGGCGTACCCCCGCTCGATGACCTGCTTGACCGCTTCTTCTTTGAACTCGTCTGCAAATTTCCCTTTGGTCATACCGGGTCCTCCTCTGCTTTAATTTTAAGCTTAGGAGTGTCCACCGATTCAGAGCAAGTCCATTTCGACCATCAGAAATCTCTCAGATAGGATGGGATTTGGGAAGTCCGAGTAGGGTATTCAGAAATCTTCCTCGTTGATATTCAGCTGATTTAGATTCAACCTGATTGGATGTAAGGCTTTCTTACTATACTCTGAGTCCCAGGATCTGACTCACGGTCGGAGAACAGAAATCTTCTAAGAATACCATATAGATGATAGGCAGGAGCCCATTATCTCCTACAGTTACAGTGATAGTTCTGGTGGAGTTGGTGTAATAGCCGTGAGTTTTCCTCTCATCTTTTTTATTTCGGTTTCAACGGCACCGAAAGCTAATCGAATGGCCTCTTCAAAAGTTTTAGCTTCTTTCCTCGCCGTAATGGTATGGCGGGGAGGAACGGTTACGACGATGAGAGCTTCAGCGTTGTCGCTTCCCTTTTTATGATGAGAATTTTTCGTCAGGGTGACTCGCCCATGTGTCAGGTTGTCAAACTCCTCTTGCAGGAAATTCATGCGTTGTTCAATCTCGCTTTTCCAACGAGGTGTCATCCCGACATTTCGGCTTTCGATTTTGAGGTCCATCCATCCATCCTTCCTTCCTTTTTGAATACTAACTTTCTCCAGACACTTTCCTGATGATCACTTTCGATTTGAGACAAGAAAGATCGGATTCCGGTATCCTCATCATCTCAATAATACAATACGCAACCACACGAGGCCTAGTATCTTCATCAATGATCCCCTCAGTTGTACCACCATGAATCGGACAAGCAATATTTAGGCATGAATGCCGTGGCTTGAGCTCCTTTTTCGGTGGCTTGTCTTGCGAACTGGAATGACCCTGAGGTACTATCTCCGATCCACTCATTACAAGGAGCTGCCATGTCAAAGTCTACCAGTCAACGCGAAAGAAAAGAAGTCTCCTTTGATAAGAATATTGACCAATTTCGTAGACAGTTGGATACGCTGCGAGGTTTTATTGTCGGGGGGCAAAAGAACGAATCCATCGAAGAATTCGATTTGACGGTTGAGGATTTGATTAGTCAGGTATTTGGCAGTTCTTCCCAGTTCGTCGATGCTTACGATTATGCTCAGCTTGGTGAGGCTGGGGGGTTAGTCAACTTAACGAAAGAGGGGCCAGAAGGGGCATCGCTGGATACCGGTCGGGAAAATTTGCGCCAACGGCAGCGAGTTTTGGAAAGTTGCGTCGCCGACCTGGAAGCCCGTAGGGCGGGAATGAATAAGGGAGCTCCTGCCAAACCGACCAAAGGACCTCGGGTGTCAGAATTTATGTCTCCAAGGGCTCAATCCATTTCCATGGATGCGACGTTAAAGGAGGCTGCCTGCCTCTTGCAGAATATGAAGATTGGCTCTCTTCTTGTTGAAGGAGGCGATGAATTTATTGGGAGTATTTCTGAAACAGAATTAAGTCATGAGGTGGTCGCCCGCGGTGTTGATCCTTTAACGACAACAGTGAAAACATGTATGCGGGAACCTCTTATCACGATTGAGAGCAGTGAAGCCATTGTTGAAGTGGTCAAACTCATGAAAGAAAAAGCCATACGTCATGCCGCAGTCACAGAGAGTGGGAAAATTATAGGCGTGATCTCTGTTTCCGATATCCTTCGTTATTATTCTGGTGTTGTCTAGCTAACCCTTCCCCGAAGATCCTGGTCAAGCAAAGGTTTCGGAGCTATCTGATCTGTGTCCCCATTTCCTGTGGGGCTCGTCTTTTTTTTATACATTCACATGACAAGAACAACTGATCTCCCTCAAATCAGATCTTTTTTGGTCAGGGTTCCCATCTTTTCCTCAATTCCTGTATGACCAGGGAAACATGTTTTGGATTGGTAGGATCGATCTTCAAAACAAAAGGTCGCTCTTCACTGTCGAGGGGTTCTTGATTCCTGTCCTGGGTTTTCCACACACTCAGATTCGCATTTGATGCATCGCGCCCTTCGCGTTCACGATCCAGAATACGTTGGCGCGAGTCCTGTTCCGAGGCTTCGGTATGAAGAATGACAAACGGAATATTTCGGGATTGAGCCAACTGAAAAAATGATTTTCGGTCCTGTCGATGAAGAAAAGTCGCATCCACGATGACTGGAAACTCTGCGTCGAGTAGAGATTTGGCAAATTCCTTGAGCCGAGCGTAAGTGGCTTGAGTGGCATCTGCTCCATAGATCTCTGCGATTTGGTCCTGGCTGGAATGTTCCTCCGGCTTCAGTCCAAAAAGGCGTTTTCGTTCTACGTCTGACCGTAGGCGAATGATGCCTAACTGTTCGAGCAGATGTTGTGAAAGGGTCGTTTTTCCCGATCCAGAAAGACCATGCATAATGATCAAGGCGGGTGAGCTGGGTTGGATTAATCGCGTTGCCCAATTCAAATACCGCCGAAATTCTCGTTGAAGTAACAACTTGTCATCTTGGCTTAGAAGAATTTGTTTCATTCGAATGGCCGTCACCTTGGCTCTCACCAAAGCCCGGTAGACTTCGTAAAAACGAAATAAACGCAATCCTTTGTAATCTCCAGTTCGTTCCAGGTAGTGATTCAAAAAACGATAGGAATAAGAAGTCTGGCCGTGAGTTTTTAAATCCATCACGAAAAAGGCGATTTCACTCAATACATCAATCCATCGGAATGCTTCATTGAATTCTATACAATCAAATACAGTGATGCGGTCATGAAGTAACGCCATATTCCCCATATGGAGATCTCCATGGCATTCCCGAATGAACCCTTCGCGTTTGTGTAAGGTGAACATGTTTTTCGATGAAGAAAATGCGTGATCCATCCATGAGTCAAGTTCATGAATCTGGTCTTTCTGACTTTCCTCGAAAGCATTCTCAACGAGGTGGTCGAGGCATTCACATATGGGACGCCCAACCATATCAGGATTCCCAAACCGCATTTCATCATCAGATATCCGACTACTGCTATGAAACTCAGGGATGTCTTCTACGAGTAAATCAATGTGCTTATTCCTCACCTCACCTCGATCCAGACAGAATGAGAGTAGGGTCGTTTGGGGGAATTCCCTCATTTTGAGGGTATATTCAATCGAAGGACCCGCACCATTCAGAACAGGACGTTCAGGGGAGCCAGTAATGGGAAGAACTTCAAGGTACAGAGCTGGCGCTAAGCGCTGATTTAATCGAAGCTCCTCCAGACAATAAAAATGTCGTTTTTCCAATGAGGAGAAATCAGCAAATCCGAGATTGACCGGCTTTTTGAGTTTATAGGCGTAAAGACCTGTGAGAATAACCCAAGAAATATGGGTTTCCAGAATTTTTATGTCCTTAACCGGATGCGGAAAAAAATTAGGATCTTGAAAAGCGGTAAGAAGAGGAGACTTATTGGTCGCATTCACCGTTCGTACCTTTGGAAATGTTCTCTACTATCCTATCAAGAAGGCAAAGGTCATACATCAGAGAATATCAATGAATCGAGCTAACCTCGTTGTTCGTTCCACGTGCGATTCTCAGGAAATGTAGAAAATTTGAGGAACATCGGCCACTGTAAACAAAAACTTCCTTCTGGAATACTCTATCAGGTGGACTGAGGAAAAGGTTCACCGTAGATCAATCGTCTTCGATAGAAGGATTTTGGAAATAGGGCGAATGTTGTTAGAATAAATAATAAATCTATTCGTTTGCTCATCATGCGTGACTAAGAGGAAAAAAGTACTGGCATAGATGTTCCGATTCAATTGTTGCAGAGTCATCGAATGATGAAGAAGAGCGTGATCTCTCATATGTTTGCTTGGTGGTCCCTACAGATGCCTATCGCCCTAGTGGTTTTCAATCTTTTGGGAGTTTTTTGGCAAGAAGTCCCAGTTTCTGCAAGCCCTCCCACCCCCATCACCCGATATAGTCAAATGGCTGTCCCTATTCTCGGGGTGACTTTAGATCGTCATAGGCAACCAGTCGGTGTCGTCATTCAAGTCATCATATATTTTATTGAACGAAATGATCAGAATGGTCTTCAAATTCTTTTTCAGAACAATTTCGGGAAATTTTCCCCTATGGCTAAAGAGTCTGTTCATAGTGCCATTACACGAGTGTCTCGATTGGCTCATGTCCGTTCAGACTCTTGGACTGTGTATCTCACCTTTCCCTATAGCGGATCGACCATGTACGGTGAAAGTTTGTCGGCCATGGTTGGATTGAGTGTCCTTGCGTTAGCCAAAGGGCATGCGGTTATATACGGACGGTCTATCACCGGAACCATCACCGAGAACGGGCAGATTGGAAAGGTGGTGGTGTCCCAGAAAAAATTGAAGCAGCTTTTTCGAAGAATCTAGATCGCATACTCATTCCAGAAGAAAGAGATGTTGGAGATGCTGACTGGCAGACGCCGTTCCTTATGCAAGTTTCCCCTGTCGGAACTGTGGGTAAGGCCTATTATGGACTGACCGGATACCCTCTTCACGACCCTTCCCAAGAGGAATCATCGTAGGAGACTTTCTCGTCCCATTCTATAGATATTCCTATCATTAGAAAAATTTCTACGACAGAATGCGACTTTATCTTCTTGGAACAGTGAATTTTTATCCCAGAATCACAGAGGGCGTTTTGTCGGAATTAAGAACACTCTAGCCAATTCAGGAATCTTTCCCTACGCTGAATGAATCTTAGAGTGAATGGTGGAGGCCTAGTGGGAAGGATGAAAGAACTTGTGCTTCTCGATAGGTTGACTCCATTTATGGCGGCTTTTACGAAGCACGGAAATTCATTCAGGAAAGGAAGAAAGAGAGACTCTTTCCCAATAACATGATGGGGATTTCAACACGCGTTCAGTCCTGGCTTGCGAGCCTTGTGGGTATTCCCTTCCTTACGCCGGACCCGCCTAATGGGCGGGCTGCTGATTGGAAACGTGAGGATCCTGATCGGCAAGTCGATCGTGATCACATGGTCCAAACTCAGATTATCGGGCGTGGGGTCAGAGACGAGGCGGTTTTGGCAGCCATGTATCAGGTCCCACGACACCGGTTTATTCCAGAGGCGTATGGTGATTCTGCCTATGAGGACCATCCCATTCCAATCGGGGAAGGTCAGACCATTTCCCAACCCTACATTGTGGCGTACATGACGCAAACCTTCACCCTTCACAAAACGGACAGGATTCTGGAAATTGGGACGGGAACGGGATACCAGGCAGCGGTCTTGGCCCATCTTGTTTCTCACGTGTATACGATCGAAATCGTAGAAAGCTTGGGCCTTCGTGCCAAAGATAATTTTCAAGCATTGGGCTATGCCAACATTGACGTTCGGATTGGAGATGGTTATCAAGGCTGGCCAGAACAGGCTCCCTTTGATGCCATTATTCTTACGGCGGCCCCAACGCACATTCCTCCAGCGCTGCTAAGCCAAATGAAAATTGGAAAGAGGTTGATTTTGCCGATGGGCAGTTTTTCTCAGGAGCTTATCTTGGTCCATAAGACCATAAGAGGATACCAGCAGAAGCAACTGCTGCCTGTTTCATTCGTGCCTATGACGGGAAAAGCAAAGACTCAAGGGGCCTATGATAGCCCTTGAGGCAAATTGTTTCCCAAAACTTGTTCAACAAATAACCGCAATATATGAGTTGACTACGAGAAATAGGAGGACGAGGAATGCAGAAAATCCATTCGGAAATTCCTTCCTTTCAAAAGATTGCGAGTGTCTTGATACTAGGGATTTCAGGGGTATTTGGATGTATTGATGACCCCAAAGCTGCGGAGAACCTTCCTCAAGTCACCATTCTCCCGTTAGAGCAGGCGAAAGAAGCTGCTGCAGCTTCCCTGGCCAAGTGTGAAAAGGATGGCTATCAGGTCAGTGTCGCTGTTGTGGACCGAGGTGGGAACCTCAAAGTTCTCCTGCGAGGTGATGGAGCAGGTCCCCATACAACCGATAGTAGTACACGGAAAGCGTACACATCGGCCAGCCTTCGCCGATCGACGATTGAGTTGGCCGCCTTAATTCATAAAATCCCCACGATTGAGGGATTACGTGACATGAATGAAAAGATTCTTATCCTTGGAGGGGGGCTACCCGTTACGATAAGCGGGGAAGTCCTCGGGGGGATTGGTGTAGGAGGAGCACCGGGTGGACATCTTGATGACGCTTGTGCTCGAGAAGGGTTGAAGGCGATCGGAGCTTTGGGAAGTTCGACGGAAAAGTAAGGACTCGTCTGTTCAGGTTTCTTTCTTCTCGGGAAGTGTTGCTTAAATCTCCTCTACGGCTAAGAGGATTCAACCAAATGTCGACGGCCTAGGCACCTAGCAGTTGTTGAAAAACTCAAAACTTCCCAACATCCTGCTATGGTTCTTGAAGTTCGTGGGTCGGCTTAATATCAAGCGGTTCACCCAGAGCTCCCAATCCAAAATGAGGTTTCTCAACCAGGGTGGTATGACGGCTCTGGTAGTTGGTAGAGGCCTCGAATTCAAACCGCGTCTTGAGAGTCTCATCCGCTAACACCACAACCTTCATATCCAAAATCCCGCGCATGCCTGGATGCCAGGCAACCAAGGTATACATTCCTTCAGGAATGTCCGTAATCGAAAAATTTCCCTGCTCATCGGTGATCGGATAATACGGATTGGTGACAGCTATTCCCCAAGATTGCATATAAGCGTGGAACCCGCATTCAAAGAAAAAGATACGACGCCCTTTGGAAAACCGAATCGTATCGACGAGAGTCTCTCCCGGAAGGTGTTCATGGTTTTGCAGGCTATCCTTGGGATGATGAGGATTAAGGCGGAGTGGTCGATGGAACATCACCTCGGATCCAAAAGGAGCCGTCTCATACAGTTGGACATCGTGAAGAATTGGGTCCATGTTCACAACTCTAATTTCAGAATTGTCTCGAACAACGTTCACGTTCGGTGAGAGAGTGCAGTCTTCAGCCTCGATGGTGGGAACAGTCACTTCGAAGGGTTTACCATGATGAATACCCTCGAGCATGACGACGGTGTCTTGTAATCCTCCATCAGGGGCTACCTGAAATTCGTCTAGCAGCCGCCATCCCTTTCCATTTGATATCCGACCACAAAATACTGGTTCGGGAAAGGTTACGAGATTAAATGCCTGAGGGTTCGGTTTTTCCCCATTCAGAATCACTTTTCCGGTTATGGACCCGCCATTGGAAACAGCTCCTTCGTTATAAGACCAAGCTGGAGAAGCCCATACGAAAAGAGTGCTTAGGATAAGGATTTTCAACAGATTGTTCGTCAAGTATATGCCTCTTAGGTTAGAGATGGATTAATCGATACAGATTTAGACATGCTACGCAAAACGACCCTGCACTTTCTAGGGCTCTACCAGAGTATCTCACTACCCTACCAAATTACGTGCCTAATGCGATCATCTTGGTTTTATTGAGATTTTGGTGAAAAATGAATGAAAAACAGATTGACTTTGTTGCATTTCTCTACAAAAGAAAAGAAGAGCGAGGAACCAGAATGCCACAGGTTCCACAAGAAGTAGGACACTTGAAAAACTTTGAGAAGACAAAAAAGAAACGAACACCTGGAGAGTCCTTCATTGAAGAAGGCCATGGTGGTTGGCATACTATTACTCCAATTGGCTTATCGTTAGATGCTGGTACTGTACAACCATGAGGTTTCCACATGGGTCCAACCAAAGTCATCGTAAAAGACGGGTCACTCTTTGACGCTAAAACAGGAAAGTTAATCAAAGAAGGGCTGACAACGCATAAAGATATTTAGGACTATGCAAAGCATCATTACATCGTCTTACCGGTCGTCGATAAAGCCTGCCAACATTGGACTCTCGATGGACAACCCGTCTACTGCTTACAAGGCAGCAGGTTTGAAACAGTCAAGAATGAAGTCGTCCGTCTCGCCCGGTGCCCTGATTGTGGAGGTATGGGGATTCGCGATGACGAACCGATAGTAGAATCAGACTGCATCCGATGCGTCAAATGTGGTCATGAATTTGATGCTAGGTTGGAAATGATGAAAAGTTATTGTCCGTTTGCATGTATTACTTGCCCAATTTCTTGATCGGTGCGTAGATGAAGCGGCAAAGCGTTCATTTCCCGAGGCCGAATTCCAAGATTATTTACGGGACACACAGACCAAGGCAACAGAACTTCTGTCAACCAACCGAGTGGTTAAAGAAAAGATTCAACAGGAATTTGACCGAATCATGAGTCTGGGAAAGGCCTGTGCTGAAGGGAAAGCCAATGAAGTTGACAAGAGTCAACTGGAAAAAGAACGAGAAACGCTCAAGATCAAAACCCTGACCCTCAGCGATTTATTAGCCGTCTTCCGGTCGATATAGTCTGAGTTGTTTATAGATTAAGATGGTGAATCCAGCGTCAGGATCATGAAGTGCAGACTGAGAGTGCGGCCTTCAAAAAGGCAACTTGAACCCACGTGGCAAGGCTTTCTTGGGCAGTCCCTTTTCTTCCAGGATCTTTAGCAGATCGTTTTCTTCTGTCAGTCGGTCGGTTAACCCCTCACTAATAGAACCGAGCCCTCCTAAATCGGTGTTCAGGCCTTTCAGCGGCCCCGCCACCCTTGCGGAAATGGCGGATTGGAGGTCCTTGCCGAAGCCGGTGGCTAAATTCTTCACCATTTTCCCGGCGGCTTCCTGCAAAATACGGTCAAGATCCGAACTGAGCTTCAGGTCATAATGCTGAATGGTCCCGGTCACAGTGGCTTTTACCGACATGGCAGAAATATCAGAAATCGCTGAACTCAGCGCGTTGGTTAAAGGATTGGAATCACCTGCTTGCCCTGCTGATACGCGTAACGCGGATAATTTGCTAGTGCCCGTGGCCGTGATCGCTTCGCCCTGCAGCTCAGCATCAACATTCACATCGGCTAATCCTTTATCTACGGCCACGGGCCAGTCTGGTTGATTGGATAGCGACACTTTTTCTAGACGATAGCCTGTGGCTTGAAATCGGAAATTATCAGTAGATTGAGACGCGTCCCGATGATCCAATGTGCCGTTCAGCGTCATGCCCTGGAGACCTTTGAGTTGGTCGCCGGAGAATGCCAGGGTAAGAGGTGTACCAAGGGTCGCCTGATCAGGAGTGATGTTTTCGATCGTTCCAGTGATTTTACCGACATCTAAAAATACGGACACGTTGGCCAAACGAATGAGAAATTCTGGGAGCGGCTGAAATTCTTTAAACCGGACATCCACACCTTTCCCACGAACTGGTACCAGATCCTCTTCTCCCCTTTGAACTGATCCTGCAGCAGCTCCTCCTTCAAGATACGGCTTCAGCTTCTCATACCACTCGGCGCTTTCCTTCAGCTTCGACCCGATATGCTTACCCAATAATGTTTGGCCGAGATTTGCCAGGCTTTGCGGCGAGAGGCTGTACTTTTCCTTGAGTCGCCGGACATCATTCTTGGGCGCCGTTTTGGTTTGGGCAATGCGTTTTTTCAGTAAGGCCAGCTTCTCCTCAAATTCCTTGCGCGCGCTTTTGAGTTGATCCAGATCTCTCTCGATTTCTCTCTTAATTAATTGAACTTCGTCCACTCCCCGGAGTATTGCGCCGGTTCCACCTCTAGTTGAAGACTTCAGATCCTCGATTCGTGTCTTGTACTTTGCAAATTGGGCTTTTCCAGGGAGGTTCTTGAGGCGTTTTTCCCATGACTCCTTTTCTCGTTGAATATCCGTCTGAATGGCTTCGATCAGTTTCAGTGTTTCCAGATCCTCCTGCTCGAGGATCTTTTGAACATCAGGCACCTCGAAGGGAGGTAATTGGAATGCCTCGACTTCGTCCGAATCAGGTGATGGGGAGGAAGGTGTCCCGTCCTGGCCATCTAGCGCACCTGATGTCGCCCGCGCCGTACCAAATTGCACGTCATCGACCGTCATCTCGTCGATGATCACCTGGCGCCGAAGCAAGTACAAGCTATCCAATTCCATGGTCAGTCGTGTAATTTCGAGCGCGTTGGTCATTGGTTCATCCGGATTGGTGATTTGCAAGCGGGTTAGAGTGAGGCCAGTAGGAAACAGGGTGAGATCCGCGCTGTCAAGTTCGACCTTTGCCCCGATCGCGGTACTTCCTTCTTCTTCGATTTTGGCTTTTACTAAACCATCGACAACGAAAAGCCACACCAAACTGACAACTCCCATCAAGATGAAGAAGACTCCCAACCCCCACCAACGAATCCACTTCCTCATCATGTGCCTCCAAGGTGAGAGATGGATTGATACATTTGATACAGCTTGCTGGCCTTGAAGAATTGCATCAGTCGCGTTTTTTGAACCCAGGCCAGGAGGTGGGCGCGGTATCGTCGAATGAGAGCATTGGAGAGAATGAGGAGGGGCACGAAGAGCACAAGGGAGAACAGGAGGCCCCCCATGGTGATGGAATTGTTAAACCGCTCGAGCCGCCAAAGCGTTGAGTTATACAGTGAGGTCCAAAGCCCTTCGAGGGATGTGGAAGTGAGGAGTTTGAGCCCTAGATAGTCAAATAGTGGGTCTAACAGATAAGCGGTTCCAGAAAATACTATAAGCCCCATGAGGAAGGCAGAGAGATTGACCCGCAACAGAAGGACAAGCAAGATCACAAAGAGGTTATGCAAGCTCACCAGGGGTGTGAGCCCTGCGATCATCGCAAAGCAGAACCCGAGGGAGATCTGTCCAGGGTCAGTCTCAGAATTGAGGACTCTCAGAAGTTTTGCGATGAGCCGAAGCACTATTCTCCCTCCTTAAGGGGCTAACTGACATTTATCTCTTGATGAAATAATTGAAGCGCGTGTGTGGAGGAAATGGTCACATACAGTGAAGAAAAAATCCTTTGCTCGATTTATCCCACCTTTTCTTCCTTGGGTACTTCCTGCCATCGGAAGGCAAGAAAGTTAAGCTGGTCGAGGACGGTGGTTAGTTCACGGCCCTCTTCTGTGAGGCTATAGGTGACCTTAAGGGGAACCGTAGATTCTTGGTGACGGTAAATAACCTCTGCCCGTTCCAAGGTACGCAATCGTTCTGTCAACATTTTTGACGAAATGCCAGGCATCTGTCTCTTAAGCTCACCAAATCGGGTAGGGCCGTTTGTATTGAGACGGCAAAGCATATAAATGGTCCAAGGACCACAGAGAACTCGGAGGAGAGAATCAAGGGGGCAATCAATAGGGCTAGGCGGGAGTCTCATGGTTACTTTTTGGTACCTACTTTACTTTGGTTATTAGCAACTTAAATATTATATAGAGACATGTTTGGGAAGCAAGATGTCCTTTTATCTTACGGGGTGAAGGGGAAAGGTATTTTTCACCTAATAATTGAAATAATTTCATGCATAAAATCATACACGTAAAATCTAAATCTGTTCTGCTGAATGAGGAGGAAAAGAGAAATCGTTCAAGAATTTAGAGAGGAGGTGTGCGATGAAATGTCCTCGATGTAAGGGATTCATGTTACAGGATAAGATAATAGATCTAGATGGCCCGTTTCACCATATTCCGATATGGCGCTGTATTAATTGTGGGGGGACTCTTGACCTCGCCATCCGTAAGGGCCAGGACATGAGAGATAGCCTTGTTGAGAAGGGGAAAGCGGCTTAAGACATTCAAGGGAAGTGGGGTGGAGGGTGCAAGACTGAGGAATGAATAGTTTCATGAGGACAGTGAGGTGAGGTGATGAAGAAGGAACCATGTCGGGAAGATGACAAGCGAATCGAGAAACTTTCTCGAGCAACGCTCTCCATTTCCAAAAGTGATGTATTAACCTTTTCCCGAGAAGAATGTGCATCCGTGGAAGGACTGAAAGAACTGATGCCCGCAATGATGGACAAAAGAGAAGGACGAGGTCACGCGCAGGGAGGTGTGACGACATCGAAGAGGAAAGATTCTTGTACTCATTTGGCGAAAGGGTTTGCAGCGTATTCGGATGACCTCCAAAAGTCAGATGCTCGCGAGGAAAGCGGAAATGAAGATGTTCCGGATTCGACCGGCGCAATTAATGTCTTCTTGAAAGAGATGGGCCGTGTGCCTTTATTGACTCGCGAAGGTGAGATTCGGCTTGCTAAACAAATGGAAAAGGGGAAAAAAGAACTTACCTCTTTGCTGTTTTCCCTACCCTTGACTGTGGCCTATTTGGATGTGCTCGGCAAACGTTTGAGAGGTGGGGCAGTTAAGATTGAAAGCATCGTGAACGTATGGGAGTCCCACGATGATGGGGAAGGAGACCGAGAAACTCAGGAGGAAACGCATAAGCAAAATCTGGCTAGACGCACTCTTGCGGGATTTTCAAAAATCCGCAGATTGTCCGACAGCCTTCCCTTCTCTAGCTGGCCTTTTTCCCCAAAAGCTGTTGATAGAGTTTCTGGTCCATCGAAAACGCAGGTTCCGGCTGCTTGGGAACGGATCGTTGAGACCGTTGCGTCCTTGAACTTGTGTCCGGAACTCCAAGAACAACTACTGGCTCGCGCAAAAACTTTAGATGAGGAGATTGGCTTGCAGGAAGAGGTACTCAAAGACTCCTATCAAAAATTGGGAGTGCCAGAAGTGGAAGGGGAAAAATTCATTAAGAAAATGATCAAAATCCCTACCACTGTTACGTCCTTACGACGAAGGACCGGACGTTCCAATGAAGATCTTCTCGCCATTGCCGATGCTTACATGAAGGCCCTTGCAAACATTCGAGAAATTGAGAAGACGAAAATTGATATGTCAGCCTCCGAATTTAGGAAGATCCTCCAGGTCCTTCGACAGGCTGAGAAGAAAGTCGAACATGGCAGGACGGGATTAGTCGAAGCCAATCTTCGGTTAGTGATCAGTGTGGCGAAACATTACACGAATCGAGGTTTGCAATTTCTTGATTTAATTCAGGAAGGGAATCTTGGATTGATGAAAGCGGTGGAGAAGTTTGACTACCAACGTGGGTATAAATTCAGTACCTATGCAACCTGGTGGATACGACAACGGATTACCCGAGCCCTGGCAGACCAGTCTAGGACCATTCGAGTGCCAGTCAATATGGTTGAGGTTGCTCAAAAGCTCAAGCGGATGACACGTCAATTGGTTCAGCAATTAGGACGAGAACCCTCGTTGGATGAAATTGCGGAGCGGATGAACCTTTCGGTGGCGAAGGCTCAAGAAATTTCAGAATGTACCAAAGAACCAGTGTCTCTTGATGCCCCGTTAGAAGAGGAAGGAGGCAGTCATGTAGGAGATTTTATCAAAGATACGAAAGTTTCCTCTCCTTTTCTAGCCATTAACCGATTCGATGTTCAGGAGAAGGTCGCGACAGTCTTGGATACCTTGTCCTCTCGAGAAGCGTACATCATCCGAAAAAGGTTTGGGATCGGATATGGATCCGATCATACTTTAGAGGAAATCAGCCATGATTTTGGTGTGACGCGAGAACGCGTGAGGCAGATTGAAGCCGCTACTCTGAAGAAACTCCTACTCTGAAGAAACTCCGCACGCCACATTCTCGTGAATTGCTTCACCGCTTGACTCAAAACTAGTAGGCTGTTGAAGAATCCTCGGCCTATGCAGAAGCTCCCGGCCTTCGTAGCCTAAGGAGACTTCGGCGGCGGCTCGGCAGACAGGCTAGCGTCCTTCCTTGCCTTCGCGGACATTCCTCCTTGTTTTCCATCTCGATTCCCAAGGAAATCTATCCGATTATGGACGCTGAGAAACGGTTGAGCCCCCCGACACCGCTCGCTCAGCTACGAACGCAGGCTGCCGACCAACTAGCCAAGTTGCCAGAAGAATTACGTCAGTTTGGGCAAGGTAGGGCATCGAAGTGAAGGTCTCCCCCCGCGCTACGTGAACTCGCCCAAACCGTGGATGCCAAAAGGCAAGCCAACATGGATAAGGCAAGGCAAGGTCTATAAAGGGCACTTGATTTTCCGGGAAAAGAGATTATCGATATAGATGGATGAAGTGGTTGACGAGAGGAACAGCGACTGATTAAGGGATCAAGTGCAGGGATGGTGAGCAGGCCCACGGCAGGCAAGTGGGGAGCCTAAAGTCCCTCCAAGATCCCAAAAGTAGCGGAAATAGCTCTCAAGGTTAACGCTTCATCCACCATTTTTTTGCCCTCTTCCTTTCCTTTTCACAAGACTTCCAAGAACCGGAAATTTTGTTGCGAATGCCGATAGCTGGCTCTCAAATTGAGCGCAAAGATCCTTCTTTGACAAGCACAAGAGAGATAGCTGGAACGGCCGATAACAATACGTCGGATAAAACCGACTGAATTCAGGAAATTTTCAGCACGCCGGCTCCCTGGATGGTTCCTGCCTTCAATTGTTGCAAGGCCAGATTAGCGTCTTTGAGATTGAAGGGCTGCGTGTGAGGTCGAATGGGTATGTCTGCAGCTTCCTGAAGAAGATCCACTCCATCCTGCTTCGTGTTTGCTGTCACACTTTGAAGTGTGCGTTCCTGAAACAAGTACAGGCCATAGTCCATGAGAGGAATAGGGGTCATGTAAATTCCCGCTAAGGCTACCGTTCCCCCTTTTTCCAAAGCTTCGAGTACAGGAGGAACCAGTTCTCCCGCTGGAGCAAAAATAATTGCTCCGTGGAGTTTATCGGGGGGAGTCTCCGTCGCACTACCCACCCATACCGCCCCGAGTTTTCGGGCCAGAGCTCGATGTTCCTCTCGTAAGGAGCAAACGTACACAGAACATCCCCAGTGGCGGGCTACCTGGATGGTTAGGTGAGCAGAGGCTCCGAAGCCATACACCCAAGCCTTTGCCCAGGTTTCACCTGGCTTCGGCGTAATGCCAGATACCCAATAATTCCCGCACAGAGAAGGGGGGCTGCCTCTTCATCATTGAAGGTAGAGGGGATGGGGTAGGCAAAGTGCTCGGAGACCAAGGCATACTCCGCAAATCCTCCATGAACGTGGTAACCGGAGAAGGTGGCTTGAGAACAGAGATTTTCTCGTCCGGTCTGACAAAATTCGCATTGGTTACACGTGCGTTGCAGCCAGGCAATTCCCACCCGATCTCCCTCCTTTATGGTTCGAATTCCCTGTCCCACGCGATCCACGATTCCCACGGTTTCGTGACCTGGAATGATGGGTCGAGTGGAATGAGGCAATTCTCCTTCCACGACATGTATGTCTGTTCGACAGACTCCGCACACGTGAACCTTGACGCGTACTTGTCCAGGCCCCGGCTCGGGATCAGAAACTTCCTGGTATTGCAAAGGGTGAGTCCCGACATCTCCATCCGTTTCCAAAACCATGGCCTTCATGATGAGGATCTTCCTCCAAGTTGAAATTTGTCAGAACAAGAAATTTTACTCCTGCCAGAAACTGAGTGAAATACCAGAAAGGTTTGCCAAATGAGAACGAAAGGACCTTGAGAGAGACAGACTGGATCGCACATGAGTGCATGATGCCTTGGGTTTGTTATTGGCGTTTTCTCCCTGGTAGGGTGAATAGAGAGCAAAGCAGACATGCAAGAGTCTCTTCTCTAGATGGGAATTCTTTAGGGTGCTTTTCGTTTTTTAAGTGTTCGTGGGACAGACGAAATATCGATATGACTAGGGAAAAACAGCGAAGTTTTTTTTCGATCATCGTGATTGCCTTCATATTTGGAATCTTGGTCTGTTGGAAATCACCCACTCTCTTAATGGCCAATTCACCTCCACCTCCTGAACTCGACCAGCATCTCATGGATATTGCCAAACTCGCTCAGCCCTCGCCTATGGTGCCGATTCCTAAGGGATAGTTCCTCTTGGGTACGGTTCGTAAGGATGATGATCCGTTCGGACTCGACAGGCAATTTGACAACACCGAATACCCTCAGCAACGGGTCTGGCTTGATGCATTTTCGATGGATCGCGACGAAGTAAGCCTAGGAGAGTATTTGGCCTATTTGCTGGAACAGAATCTTTCTGCTCCCCAAGAACTCCGGGAATTGATTTGGCATTTAATATCGGTGCATTTCTTACCCGACTACATTATGGCCCGGTGGCCAGCGCTGTATGTGACATGGACGGATGCCGGAAACTTTTGCCGAGCACAAGGGAAACGGTTACCGACAGAAGCAGAATGGGAAAAGGCTGCTCGAGGAACGAAGGGGAACCTGTTTCCTTGGGGACATCAGAGCCCCAATTCCGACTTGGCAGTGTTCGGTCTCTATCATGTCCATCAAATCCCCCTCGTAGCCGCAGTTGATGGGTTCAACGAGGGGCAAAGCCCTTATGGCCTCAATCATATGGCGGGGAATGTGAGAGAATGGGTTCAGGATTGGTTTGGGTTTGATTACTATGCGATCATGCCCAACCGAAACCCAACGGGTCCTCCTACTGGGCGGTATAAAGGTGTACGTGGTGGTTCATGGAGAAGCAAACCGCAAATGTTGCGGACAGCTACTCGCAATTGAGCGACAACTGAAACACGATCCCCGACTATTGGGTTTCGTTGTGCAAAGTCCGCTTCTGAGAGTTAAGGGCCTTTCTTATTTCGCCCCCAACACTTTCGCGGCTTTTTTCACATGTTTGGGTTTTACCCAGAGGATCACTCCAAACCGTTTTGCCCCTCCACACAGTGCGGTCGTGGCATGCACGTTGATCTTGGCCTTAGCCAACTTCTCGGCATGTGAAGCGAAGCCACCAATTCGATCACTTCCCTCGACCAAAAAGCAGGTCTTGGGACCATGAATTTTCCACTTGGACCGTTTGGCCACAGCGTTGAATGTTTTAGAATCGGATGGCACTAAGTCCACTTGGGCTTTGCCTTTTTTTTGAGGGAAAGCAAGCAAGGCCAACAGGTTGACCTTGGATTTTTGAAGTGTCCCGAGGACCTTGAGGCCTTCTCCTGGTTTATGGGGAATCAGCATTTTGTAGTACTGGGCAATCCGAACTGAATCGGGCATGACACCCTCCTTTCGATGATGAGAATCCCATATCGTCAATTTCCTCGATACGGGCATTCCGCTGTTGGATTTTACAGAACCGAACAACCTCATTCTAAGCGTTTTCATCCTTTCGTCAAAGGAAAAATCTCGACTTGCGTCAGCTGAGTCGTTCGTCGAGAAATCCCACCCCTGGGAGGAATGGACCTGCGGATGGCCTAGCATGGCAGTATTAGGCTATGGCTTTCGCGTATTTCAATCGTCTGACAATTGTTCAAAAACGTACCTATCGACGGAGCGATCAGATTACAGCGATTCCTCTCCCGAAAAGCGAAGAATTGTAGGCTTTGACGCGAGAGCTAGCCGTGGCTTTAGGAACCGAAGATCATGAGTTGACGCAAGGCTCTTCCCAAAGGCTCTTCAGTGCCATTACCGATAGACTGAATACTCCCAGAGTCCGAATAGAAGTCCTTCAGGTGAGGCCGTCTAATCACATTGGAGAACTCCAAGGACTGTATGTTCCTGAAGAACATCATAAAGTCGCCAACGTGAAACTCTGGATGCGCACTGCCAAACGGAAACAGGTTGTTGCCTTTAAGACCTTTCTTCGCACCCTTCTTCATGAGCTTTGCCATCATCTGGATTACGAACTTTTGAGCTTGCGAGACAGCTTTCACACGCAAGGCTTTTACAAGCGAGAGTCGAGTCTGCTGCACCAGTTGCTGAAGGAAAGCCCATCGACACCTGCGAGAACCGTCAAGGTGACACAACGACCTGTACGTTATGAATAAGCCAACGGGCAAAGCGTTTCCCAAAGAGAAAGTAAAAGACAAGCAGAATAGGGTTCGCAAGATCATCAAGATCTTGGATCAAACCTATCCGGAGACTACTCTTGTGCTAAACTTCACGACACCACTTGAATTGTTAATTGCCTTCATCTTGGCTGCACAGTGTACGGACGAGCGGGTGAATCAAGTTACGGACAAGCTGTTCAAAAAACATCGGACCCCGGAAGACTAGGCCAAGCTTGATCTGAGTACCTTGGAAAATGAAATTCGATTGATCGGTTTTTTCAGGAACAAAGCGAAATCTATTCAATCCTGCTATCAAGAGCTGGTTAATCGATTTGAGAATGAGGTTCCTAAAACTCTCGAAGATTTGGTCTCATTGCCGGGTGTTGGGAGAAAAACAGCGAATGTTCTGAGAGGAAATGCCTTTGGTCATCCAGCAATAGAGGTTGATCGGCATGTGGGTCATCTCGTGCAACACATGGGGTTGACTGAAGAGACTGATCCGGACAAGATCGAGTTCGATTTGAATGTGATCGTGCCTGACAAAAGCAAAGTCCGCTTCTGTCATCTACTCCAAACACATGGTCGAACGGTGTGTCTTGCACGAAAACCGAACTGCCCGGTATGTTTTATTAACTCACTCTGTCCCTATCCGGGACAATCTTCTAGCCAAGAATTGGCAAAACCTAAGCGCAGGTAAGATACATAGCATTGACTGAAAATCGCCTATCCCAATTTCGATTATCCTCATGAGCAGTGTGGCTGCTTAAAAAACTGGGTATGTCCAATGAATATTTCAGAAAAAGAGACGTCAGGGATTCCTTAAGCGATAATGACAAAGCCGATTGTGAATCTCTCCAGTGAAATAGAGAAACTTCAGACCAGACTGTGTCGGCGAGTTGGTCAGGCTATCACCGACTTCAAAATGATTGAAGATGGTGACAAGGTCATGGTGTGTCTATCGGGGGGGAAGGACAGTTATGGGCTGCTAGACATTCTGCTGAACATTCGTTCTCGTGCTCCCATTAGTTTTGAGATCGTCGCGGTGAATCTTGATCAGAAGCAACCAGGTTTCCCAGAACATGTGCTGCCTGGTTATTTAACGAAGATTGGAGTTCCGTTCCACATCGAAGAACAGGATACCTATTCAACAGTCAAACGCGTGATCCCTGAAGGGGAAACAACGTGTTCATTGTGCTCGCGTCTGCGTCGAGGACATCTCTATCGTCTGGCATCAGAACTCGGAGCAACCAAGATCGCTTTAGGGCATCACCGTGACGACATCTTGGAAACATTCGTGATGAATTTGCTTACGGGAGGGAAGCTTGCGACCATGCCGCCGAAACTGATCTCAGACGACCGTCATAACATCGTTATACGGCCACTGGCGTACGTGAAGGAAGCAGACCTGGCTCGCTACGCGAAATTAAAGGAGTTCCCGATCATTCCGTGTGACTTATGTGGCTCGCAGGAGAACCTCAAGCGGAAGGAGGTCAAAGTGCTGCTGAAGGAATGGGAACAAAAATTCCCACGATGCCTTGATAGTCTTGTGGCGGCGATGTCAAACGTTTCACCTTCTCACCTGATGGATCCCAAGCTGTACAATTTCACATCCCTGCGGTCTACTCGCCAAGCTGACAAAAGCGACTCTTCTCAACCTTTCAAGTTTTCCACTGAATCAATCCGTAGCGCAGGTTCGGTCTAACACGAAATTTTCATTTGATACCAATGACCATAGAGTCCGGTCCGATGAGATGCTCAACACGGGTTTTACGAAAACCAGCATTCTTGAGCCAGGTTGTGCAATCGGCTCCTGTATAGTCAAACCCTCCAGGCAATTCAATGAGCATGTTAAGGCTCATCAACAACCCAAACACGTTTTGACGACGTTCATCGTCGATCAACGACTCAAAAATAATCAAGGCTCCACCTTTAGGCAATGCCTCATAGGCTTTCCCGATGAGCATCTTCTTTTCTTCCAGATTCCAATCGTGAAGGATATGGCCCATGGACAGCACATCCGCTTTCGGGAGAGAATCAGTAAAGAAGTCACCGGGAAAGAACCGTAATCGCTCACCAAGCCCGAACGAATTCACGTACTCTTCAAAGATTGGGCCTGTGACTGGAAGATCAAATCCCCCTCCTGTTATGTGATCATGTGCAAGGGCTACCTGAACCACTAAACCACCTTGAGCCGAACCCACATCGATAAACATACGATAATCAGACCATGGAAATTGCTGCGCAATCCGCTTGCTAGCACCCATGCTCAGCCCGGTCATCGATTGAAGAAATTGTTTCAATCGATCATGATCACTGTAGAGGTCGCCGAAAAAGTTTCCTCCTTCCTTCACTTCATTCTGGGGAAGTCCAGGAAGGAACCCCAAAAGCGATACAGGCGGAGGTTCATCATTTCTAGCCAGCCGCCAATATACGATGGTTTGGCACGATCGAGGAAAAGATCAGTCTCAGGGGTATTGAAATATCGGCCATCGCGACGATCGAGCATGCCGAGTGCGATGAGGGCATCGAAGAAATCGTGTGCACTCCGTGGGTGAAGGCTCAACCGTTCTTGTAAAGCTTTGGTCTCAAGCGGCTGGCAGGCAAGTTCGGTAAAGACAACCAGTTCTACAGCGTTGAGGAAGTTCTTCGATCCCCAAAAGGCTGTGCCGAGTTGCATGATTCCGTCCGGTGTTGGGTCGTTGCTCATGTTCTCCCTTCCTTATCTCAGGAAATCTTTGTACATGATGATTTGACAGGTCAACGTTCATTTCTTCAGTTTCGCCGCGAACTGTTTGCGGAATTTCGCGAGCTTTGGATTGATGAGATAGGCACAGTAGGGTTGAGAAGGATTTCTGACAAAATACTCCTGGTGATAATTCTCCGCGATATAGAAAGACTCGGCAGGAACAACTTCCGTGACAATAGGACTATCAAAAATCTTGTCCTTCGTGAGCGTCGCTATCACACCCTCAGCAATTGCCTTTTGATCCGGTGAATGATAGAAGATCGCCGACCGATATTGGGTGCCGATATCGTTGCCTTGTTGGTTAAGGGTCGTCGGATCATGAGTCGCAAAGAAAGTTTCGAGAAGCTCCTGGAATGAGATCATCTTAGGATCAAAGGTAATCTGAACGACTTCGGCATGATCCGTCCGACCTGTGCAGATGGCTTCGTAAGATGGATTGATGAGATGCCCACCCATATAGCCGGACTCCACGGACTGCACCCCATTGAGTTCATCAAAGACAGCTTCTAAACACCAGAAACACCCTCCTGCGAGGGTGGTGACTTCCTTTGAATCGATCATATTGTCTCCTTCGATGCCATTTAATGAAATTCAGATTCAGGCGTTGAATTGTGGACTACGAAAAACCGTCAACTGATGAAATTCTGTCTAATGTTTCATGATATTACGGTCTGAAGGAAGAAGCATGGTGGTATAGTTGAGGTAGAAGGGATGCAAAAAGATTCGGAAATAATTTTTTAGGTGGTTAACGCGTTGGAAATACAGTAAAGTGAATGTCTAAGATATCCCGTTAGAATTCGCATTGATTGTAAAACGGAAATCTCCGGATGTTGAAAACTAAACCAAATCCTAAGTGGTATGACGTTATCGTTGTGGGGATGGGACCTGCGGGTGCCTCCGCAGCTTATGAGCTAAGTCAAGCTGGCCTTTCCGTTTTGTGTTTAGAGAAGCAAACCCATCCCCGGTACAAAGTCTGTGATTGAGCAGTTCCTGCCTCCCGATTTTCACACAGTTGTAGAAGAGGCGGTCTATCAAATGCAATTTACCTATAGTCCGGAGCAGTCCTACCTATGTCGAATTTCCAGAACCCATGGCGTATATGGTCATGCGTTCTCGCTTTGATCAATGGCTAGTGAATAAAGCGCAACAAGTCGGTGCAGAGGTCCATCAGGACGAAGCGGTTGTGAAGTTAATCGCCTTACCAGATGGGGTTGAAGTCGTGACCGAGGGTGGGACGTATGGTGCCCGAGTCGTCGTTGGTGCGGATGGGGCGATGAGTGTTGTGGCACAGCAACTGTTTCCTGGACGTCGACTGAGAAAGATCCCAGCGTTAGAAAGTGAAGTTCAATACCAAGAACCGAAGGGAATCGAAATTGGCCGTGATTAGTCTCAACACTGCCAAAAAAGGCTACGGGTGGATTTTCCCGAAACGAAATGGTTTATCGATCGGAGTGGGAGAATTCGTTCGTGGAGAGACTCGACCCAAACAGAGTTTTCAGCGTTTCTCACGAGAAGAACCAGCGTTAGAGGGATACTCGATCCCATCGCCACTGGGCCACCCTCTCCCAATCTTCAACAGATATGCCAGATCGAATGGCCATAAATGGAATGGAAGCCTTGTCAACCAAAGGGCTGTATTAGTGGGCGATGCGGCACACTTGGTTGACCCTCTGCTGGGAGAAAGAATCTTGTATGCGGTCCGCTCAAGTCAATTAGCAGCATTCAATATCGTAGCTGCCTTATGCGATTCCCAGAGAAAACTAGAGGACTACGAGGCCGCAGTAATCCGGGAGTTTGGCCAAGAATTTCGAATTGCGTCCCGTATCAGTTGGATCATCTATGGTCTTCCCAGGTCTTGGCACCGTTGGGTAGGCCGGACTTTTCCCGTGCCCTACCAAAAAGTCCTTCGTCGTTATTGTGAAATGCTTCAAGGACGTGAGACCTATCAATCACTCTGGGATAGAACCATAAACCGTCTCAAGGGGCCTCTCGCCAGAAGGAGAACGAGCTGAAGAATATCGTTCTTGAGATAGGCTTCTGAAACAAACCCACTCTTTTTCAACAGCGCCACTTACTCAATGAGTCCTCCAACGCCTGCATGCCAAATTGCCAGGTGTTGCGAGCCTCGCCTGGATCAACCCCGGAGGTGGCCATCAACACGGTCAGGCTCCAGCCCTCTACGCCTCGGTTGTGAAAAATCGTCGGCTGAGCCTCAATTACCACATCAATATACAGACTCTGCTGTAGGGCTGTACTCGTAGCTTGCAACAGCTCTTCCATACGCGTTTGGAGGAACTCAGCCAATTGGACAATCGCTGGCTTGTTATTGCATGCCACCTTGGCCAAGCAGAGCGTCACGAAGGAGGTCAGAGCAACTTTGAGCTTGGGGTGCTCAGTCGTAGAAAAGCCTTGATCTGCTGCGAGCGACATGAGTTCCGACGTAGGCGAGTTAATGCTCTGCAAGAGCTGCTGAGTTTCCGGCCAACCCAGGCAAGAGGGAATGACTGCGATCCAAGCCGGATTAGCCTTCACATCTACAAAGCTGGCGTCAGGAGTCCCCTCACTATTGGGAGATTCGTAAGGGATCTGGAAGATGTCCGTTCGTTCTGAAATGCGAATGCCCACGTGAACCGTCCTCCTGGCCAAGATGAAAAAGATATTGTATCGTGTTTGATCGAGACATGCTCCTGAGCGGAGAACCTGCTAGCATGAAAGGAGAATGATGTCAGAAATCAAGGTAACTCGAACAAGCCCGACTGCATTCCGTGTCGAAGTCAACGAAAAGATAAGCAGAACGGTCCACGACGTGACAGCAAGTGAGGGCGACATCAATAGCTATGGAGGGAACGCTTCTGCTGAACTGCTAATTGAGAGATCCTTCGAATTCTTGCTGGAACGCGAACCAAAGGAGTCTATCCTTCGATCATTCGCCCTTCCTGTCATCGAACGATATTTCCCCGAATACCCCAAAGATATTCGAAAACGCCTCACATAAAGTCTCTTCGGCACACCATAACTAGCCCCCGGCATTTTCTCTCTACCCTGATAGCCTTTTACGAAGTCTCGTAAATATTTTTATGAAATTTCGTAATCTGTGAAATGTCATAGTCGGTTCCAATTCAATAAAATTTCATAAGTCATTGAATAAATTGAATTTATAATGCATATCTTATATTGGCGTGAAAATTGCTTTATTCGAAAAACATCATGAAAAGGATAATGGCTTTTATCTATGGAACATTGTGCTATGTCCTATTTTTAGGAACTTTCCTTTATCTGGTCGCCTCTGTTGCAATGTACGCCTTCAGGTAACATGACTTTATGAAGAATTTGAATACTGATCCAAATAGTGGGAAAGGTCAGCAACTTCTCTTCTGCTTCAGTTGCGATTCAGGAAGCATCATGTACTATAAATGGTTTCATGACCCTGGTCATTCAGAACCAAGAAGAAAACGGAAAGACAAAACTTGCCTTAATGAATGCTGTATGATAATCTTAAAACACTTCAGCGCTTTGGGCCTGCGATGAAGTGTTCGATGAAAAGGCCCCAATTCGATGTTGTTTTCCCCGGGAGTCTAATCGAAAGCCTGACCTAAGCCGCCTCACTGTTTGCGTCTTCGGCACGTCCTTTCCTGCTTCTCGAGTCCAAGACAATATCATTATTCCAAAGGGAGGCACTCTATGAGTGTGAAGATCTATGTGGGCGGCCTGCCGTATGCCACAAGCGAGACAGAATTAAACGACCTTTTTGCCAAACATGGGACCGTTGAGTCGGTTAGGGTCATTACAGACAAATTTACAGGACAGTCACGAGGCTTTGGCTTCGTGGAAATGTCCACGGGTGATGAGGCCAACGCAGCCATTTCGGCCATGAATGGGACCGAATTAGGTGGCCGGACTCTGACGGTCAATGAAGCTCGCCCCCAAGAAGCGCGGTCAGGGGGAGGGAACTATGGTGGACGTGGCGGCGGCGGTAAGCGCGGCCGGTGGTAGTCGTCCCACTCGTCTAGTTTTTCTTCTAAGAAAATTTCAATAAGGTGTAGGGCCCTCGAGATGCTCGTATACGAGTAAGATAGAGGGCCCTTCTTATTTATAGAGTTTGGAGTTTCGGGTCATGAGTTTTGGAAAAACTACACATCAAGGTTTTTCCTATTAACTCTAAACCCGGAACTCGAAACTTTTTCTTCGATACTCCAAACCCAAAACCATCTTCGTAGACTCGAAACCCGAAACTCCATTATGACGGAAAGCAGTGGTTGAAGGCCTTGAGAAGTCTCACTGGGCCCTTCACGCGGATTTTTCCTCGAAGCAGTGCCCAGATCATATTTCGTTTCTTGGCTAAGAACCCTAGCCATGTTTGGCTATCGGCCGTGAGATGAAAATCTGCCTTGCCAATGTTCCCTTCCAATACTTGAAGAGTTGTGTTTTGAACGATGACGGTGGACTGCCAAGTTTCTTGGCCGGTGAAAGTAAAATGATATGTCGCAGTGAGGTCTTTTGACTTATTCCGTTGAAAGACGAGAGGCAAACCATCTAGGAATCCTCGAATAGAGCGAGGGCGCAACCCATTTCCTACCGGCTTCATACGCTTGTGGGGAAACCGCTTCGTGACATGAGCTTTTGCATCCGACCCTGGGACGACATAAATGGTTTCCTCCTTCGCCTGAAGGGGTTTGACGATTTCAGCCACAAACCCTTTGCGATCCTCTTTGAACGGACTGATAACATCGTCGCCAGCCGGGCAAACCGCCATGCAGTAGGCAGCTTTATAATTGGCACCGAACGACAAGCTCTGCCATATTGAGGCTGATTCAGCGTCGCTCACCTTTTCTTGGTATTCCTGGGCGGTCTGACTCTCAGCGACTTGCTCCACCCAATTCATAAAGCCACCCATGAACTCCCGATAGTTGTGGGTGTAGCAGGTAGAAAAATTAAAGTAGCCGTCCGAGCCAATCGCTCCAACAGGACAGGCCGCGACACATAGCTTGCATTCCAGGCATGGGTTAAAATCGATAGGTTCGTCTGTAGTGGCAACCTCCGCATCTATTAAGATGGTCCCCAGAAGAATGAAATTGCCGAATTTCGGGTGAATCACATTGCGATGAATGCCCATCTGACCTAGTCCAGCCGCCACCGCCACTATTTTGTGGGAGAGCACCAAGATTTTTCCTGGGAACTGATCCATTTCCATAGGAAAGCCCATCGCAGGGTTGAGGGCTCTGACACCTTTGGCCTCAATGGTTCTGACGATTTGGTGGGCAACATCATTGACGTGGTCGCCAGTATGATGAAATTCGAGGTTCGCAATAGAGCGAGCTGTACTGCGAATAGCCTCACGATTCATCCGAACCGCAAAACTGATCAGGGTTTTCGTTCGTGGAAAGGCTTTCAGAATATCCTCCCTCTCGTGATGGATTTCAGATCGATCGATCTGAACAAAGCCGACATCATCTGCCCCTGCCCCAAGGCATAATTCTCGGAGCCATGCTCTGTCGAGCATTGACGAGGTGTTCAGAGGTTTGGAAGTGAGACGCCCAGGGGTAACAGGTGGCGATGGCCGTGTATCGATCATTGGAAGTTCGGCAAGTGCTGGCATGTGGTCCTCCTCAATTATTAATCAATGGGCAATAATGTGTACATACACTATTACAATCAAAAAAATTTACGTCGCCTGAATCACCTCGATGGCTCCTGCTAGATCCTTAAGAAGTCGGCCAACTTTTTTGGATCCCATTTTCTGACTCACCTGCTGTTGGACTTGTTTCCATAGAGGAAGGGCGATGCCTAAGGCGCTTTCACCCGCAGATGTCAAGGTCACTTCCCGCTCACGGCGATCTTTACCCAGAACGATCTGAACAAGTCCCATTTTTTCAAGAGGCTTCAAGTTTCGGGTCAATGTGGTTCGATTTGTGACCAAGGCCTCTGCAAGCCGATTGACCGTAACTGGACCTGTCACCTGGATTCCAACTAATAGGGTAAATTGTGTGGCACGAAGACCAGATGATCGAAGAGCATCATCATAGAGTTGGGTGATGGCCCTCGCGGTTTTCCGCACATTGAAACAAATGCAATTCCGGGCTGGTTCCAGATAATCAGGGGTAATGGCGTGCGCAGGATTCATGATATGTGTATATATTCCTATTTAATTCTCCTGTCAAGCCCTCTGTGAATAAATTTTCTTTTCAAAGAAAACGATTGGTTAGCATGTTGCGAGGATCAGTTCGGGTTGACCTTTGAATCTCTTGGAACACGAGCCGGAAAAGAGCCTTGTACCTATTCACGCACACCGGCACTTCCCCCTTCAGTGGTGGAACTCCCAAGTCGTTGCGAAGGAAAATGCTCAGGGTGTCACATGAGAAAAGTGTCTGGACATAAGAGTCCTTGAGACATACAATCATTGACTCTCACATGATCGGCCTCGACATCAAGGAGACAATATGAATAAAGATTCCGCAGAAAATGTTGAAAGTTGTATGCAACGGGATCTTCAAGCGGTGAGTGCAGAGACCAGCGTGGCACTCGCTGCGAGCCAAATGGCTACTGAGAAAATAGGCTGCCTGCTGGTTCAAGGGGAAGATCAAAGCACACATCACACGAGGATGATAGGGATCGTCTCGGAAATAGATCTTGTCCGCAACGTGATGGTCAAAGGACTTCCACCTTTGGGTACCACAGTGGCCCAGATCATGGTGAGCCCGTTACTCATGCTCCACCAGATCGGACTATGCTCGATGCCAGCCATTTCATGGAGAAAAACGGCATTCGACACGTATGTGTGTCAGATGGAGGGAAGGTCGTCGGACTGATTTCCATTCGCGACCTGGTGAAACATTTCGTGTATGCAGAATCAGGCCCTATTCGTGATCTGGACGATATATATCGCCCGCTCAGCGTTCTCATGCAGAAGGAGATCGAAAAGATTGATGAACAAGAAATGCTGATGACCGCGGCAAAGAGAATGGCAGAGAAACGTATCGGCTCCCTGCTCGTGACGCAGGTAGGTTTAATGACGGGAATTGTGATGGAACGCGATCTCGTCCAGAAGGTATTGGCGCAAAAGCAGGATCCTAGCCAAGTCCGAGTTGGCGCCGTGATGACTCAACCGCTCATCGACATTGATATTAATCGGACCGTGCATGATGCCAGCGATCTTATGGCTGAAAAAGAGATTCGTCACTTGCCGGTGACCGAAAACCACACGATCGTGGGGATTCTGTCCGTTAGGGATCTCATCAGGATGATCGCGGTCAGGGATCGCCCCAGGTTCCTACGCCAGAAATAACGATGAAGTGAAGTGTCGAGTGTCGATGAAGAGAAAACAGACTGCGGGGATGACGGCGTAAGAATCCACGAGCCACACCCCTTCTAACTTTTGGAACTTCACCAGCCACCGTCTGAAAGAACAAAACCAAGTTTTTACAAGAAATGTCGAAGACAGGAGTCTTTGCTCTCTCCTCATTTAGGAGAGCGGGCTGCAGCACGTCGTTCGTTGTCAGTGAGATGACGTTTTCGAAGGCGGATGGTTTTGGGAGTCACTTCCACCAGCTCATCATCTTCGATGAATTCAAGCGCGAATTCTAACGTGAGTTCGCGTGAGGGAATCAGGTGAATCGCTTCATCAGAACCAGCTGCTCGAATATTGGTCAATTTCTTTTCTCGGATGGCATTGACCACAAGATCCTGCCCTTTGTTGTTGACCCCGAGGATCATTCCTTCATAGAGCGACTCGCCGGGATGGAGAAATATTTCTCCGCGGTCCTGTAAACCCCAAAGAGCATAGGCCACGGCTGCACCTTCACCTTGCGAAATCTGCACGCCACTCGAACGTCGAGGAATCTCGCCTTTAAATGGTTGATATTCCAAAAAGGTTTGAGACATCACACCCGTCCCTCGAGTCATCATGAGCAACTCACTGCGAAACCCCATCAAAGCCCGAGTGGCAATGAGAAATTCCAAACGGATGGTCCCGACAGCACTCACCTGGATATCCTTGAGTTCTCCACGTCGACTCCCTAATGCCTCAATGACAGCCCCTTGATACCCAGGATCTACTTCAATCACTACCTCCTCAACGGGTTCCAGTAGATCACCATCAATCTCTTTGAAAATCACTTTGGGAGGCGAGACTTCTAATTCGTAGCCTTCCCGACGCATCGTCTCGATCAAGATGGCAAGGTGCAATTCCCCTCGTCCTGAAACAGTGAATCGCTCGCCTCCATCCGCTTCTTCGACTTTAATCCCAACATTCATAATGGCTTCATGCGCCAACCGTTCCCGAATGTGTCGTGAGGTGAGAAAACGCCCTCCATCATTTCCGGCCAAAGGGCTGGTGTTATGGGAAAAGTTCATCGAGATGGTTGGTTCATCAACATTGACCGTCGGCAACGCTATGGGATTGGTGGGTGAGGCAATCGTTTCCCCAACCCGAACGTCTTGGATGCCAGCCAACGAGATGATATCCCCAGCCTGTGCCTCATCACGCTCGACACGGACGAGTCCCTTGTACGCGAGGAGCTTTGTCACCTTACCTCGGACGGTTGTCCCATCTCGTGTCACCAGAACAACAGGATCTCCCACGCGAATGGCTCCATGGACGATCCGACCCACGGCAATGCGACCGACATAAGAATCATAGTCCAAGATTGTGACCAGCATTTGAAAGGGTTTTTCCGGGTCCGCGACCGGCGGAAGCACTCGATGCAGAATGGTATCTAGGAGTGGCCTCATATCCTGGGCTTTGTCATCTAAGTCCAAGGTCGTCAACCCTTCTTTCCCAGAAGCATAGACAATGGGAAAATCAAGTTGTTCATCCGTTGCATTGAGTTCACAAAACAGATCGAAAGTCTGATCAACAACCTCATGAGGCCTGGCAGTCGGACGATCGATTTTGTTGATCACAACAATAGGCTTGAGATGGAGCTCTAACGATTTCTTGAGGACAAATTTCGTTTGAGGCATGGGCCCTTCAAAGGCATCCACGAGGAGCAGTACTCCATCCACCATGCGAAGAATCCGCTCGACCTCACTGCCAAAATCTGCATGCCCGGGAGTATCAACCAGATTGATATGAAAGTCCTTATAGCGAAGAGACACATTCTTCGAGAAAATGGTGATACCGCGCTCTTTTTCGAGGGGATTGGAGTCCATAATGACCGCCTCACCCTCCTTGAATGCATAGGCCCCGGTTTGCCCAAGCAAAGCATCCACGAGCGTGGTCTTCCCATGGTCAACATGGGCGATAATCGCGACATTCCGGACATCTTTTCGTCGTTTTTGATGAGGCATCGTGGTTATCTCTCCTCGCCTCCATTGTTGAATGGAAGATCTACGGTCATGCGACTATTTTCTGGAAAAAAATCTATTGGGCCAGCACGGACGACATCAGCCGGAGCCGGGAGAGGGTATCGAGGCCTGCTGAGAGATAGTTCAGCGAAGACACCGAGAGGAACTACCGGGGGAGAGCGTATTCCGTACGAGAAAGCCGATCAAAGGAAGAACGTACCCGAAGGACGAGAGGAAATGCAACTCGACTCAGGATTGTCGTCAATCGGCATGAAATATCCTGATACGGTTGATTCCGTGACAAAACACGAAAGTCCTGCAGCCTATCTTCCACGATCAGGACACGTAAAGGAGAGTTTCATTCTCTAATCTCCTCCTTTGAACACGTCCTCATCATATTCAGGGATTGTGTCTTCTCTGCCTTCTAAGCCTCCCAGAAAAGAATCTCGAATATCGATAACTTGATTCAAAGTCACAGATCCCTCAAGTTCTTTCGCAAATCTCGTGAGGAATCGGTCACACAATTCCACTCCTTTGCGAAAGTGCTGTGGGATGGTTTCCTCTGTGACCTGTTGCCAGGTGATGTAGATCAGAAACTCTTGAAACGCTCGCGCCTCGGGTAATTGTCCACCCAGTTCTTGGAGTCGCTCATACGCTTCCTTAGCCTCTGCGCCTGCATTCGAGGAAAAGACTTCCTCCGTCTCGACAATTTCATCCTGGAAATTCCCGAGTTCCCCATGTTCTTGAGCGCGATGAAGAGCTTGTAGGGCTGCGATCGAAGGATCAAAGTACATTGAGTTCATCTCTCACGCGGGTATCCGCGTGATGATCAAGGAAAGCAGAATGTCCACTTTTTCTTTTTACCCAAAAAAGTCAGCTATTCCAAGAATTCGCTTGCCATCAGGGTGCGATAGCGGTGACGTTACCGCCGCTTACTCTTCTTCTTGCCCCAACTTTCTTTGAGAATAGTCTTCCACTCATCTCGAGAAACCGCTGGCATGGTCTTAATGCGAATATGTCCCATCGAAGCATTGAGAAGGGCGGCCTTCGTTGCCGCACGACCATTCAGAAAATCGAAAATCTCGACGACATCATATTCGCCCAAGCAATAAAAGGCATGGAGCAACTTGCCCCCTAAGGATTCTACATTGCGCTTGACCATGTCCGACCGCGCAATGCCTTTGGCTTTCATCGTCTTCAGACCTTCGTGCGTGAAATTCATTAAACTCACATAAATTGCCATAGCGCTCCTCCTTGTTGATGATGTGAAAGGTTCATACCTATTTTATCGAGGATAGAAAAATTCATCTTAAGTGAAAAACCAGCCAGCCATAACAATTTTCGGAAATGCTCTATCCCAATATTGTTAGGCCCTTCGCGGTTGTAAGGAGACCAAGGAATTGTGTCATCGAAGATGAGCATCGCGATCTTACAGAAAACACTGATCTCCAGGCCGGTTTTTCAATCCTCATTTTTGGGGCAACCAGCGTGATGAGATTGTGATAGCAAGCAAATTTGCCTCTCATCCTTTATCATCACTGATTTAGGCCATCTGTAAGAGTTCCCTAATTGTTCCGCTGACCCCTTCAAAAATCTGATGGGGCTTCGCCGTTCCGTCCATATAGGCTGGTGTGGTGATAATTTTGTTTCCAGGATCGACGACGAAACGCTCAACGGCACAATTAAGGTGTTTCGCTCCGGTTTTTTCTAACTCCGATGCCGTGCCTTGATCGTCACCTATCGTGATATTCACACCTTTATTGCCAAAGGCCAAGGCTATAATAGCCGGAGCAATACAGATGGCGGCGATTGGCTTACGGCTATCATGAAATTCCTTCACCACTCGTTGGACTTCAGCATCTATTGCCCCAGAACTTCCTTTTTCTGCAAAATTGCAGAGATGAAGCGCGGCTCCAAATCCACCGGGAAACGCCAGTGCGTCAAAATCTTGAGCCTTCAGATTCTCTATCGGCTGAATGTCTCCTCGTGCAATGCGGGCGGCTTCCTGCATGACATTTCTCTGTTTGCCGGTGGGTTTGCTCGTCAGGTGATTGGTTTCTGCAACATCCTTATTCGGGGCAAAAACTTTGTACTCGGCGCCATTCTGTCCAATGGCAATGAGGGTGCTAATGGCCTCTGTGATTTCGGCTCCATCTAAATAGCCACAACCTGAGAGAATAACAGCAACTTTTTTCATGATGTCCTCCTATAGGGTCTTGGTAAAAAAAGGGGTTCCTATATTCATCAGGTCATTATAGTCTTGTACGCTAATACGGTTGGTATCATCAGGTCAACGGAGGAGCAGGCCAAAGGACACAAGATCAACTCCCCAAACTACCCTTGACGGTACAGTCGAGATATCCCACATTGGGGCTTTCCGACTGAAATGCAGAAAACTATCAAGGCGGACATAATGAGGCAAAGGGCGAGCTGTCGGTCTCATTAGGTGTAAAAACTTGAATTTCAGTTGACGGACACTGTCAGATGAAATTAATGATTTGGGAGGCGCTCTGGTAAGTCTACGAGTGGGGCGCAATGGAGCCAGGCGCCAAGCACGACAGATTCAGTGGTCTAGGTGCTGAGCCTCATGCTTCGGATGGTTTGAGAGAGGGGAAGCGGTTGCGCGAACGTGCAACAGAAGGTGTCCAAGCCTTTTAAATACCCTGGTGCCCAGACTTTGCTATCGGATTCGCAAAAGCCGGAAGATTCACAACATGACACACCAGCCGCGATGTGACTTTCTGTCGACTGAGCCACCTCCCTACCTCCCCCTTCTTCCAAAAACACATAGTGATTTTGTCGCTCTCGCGTTATAAGAACTGGGGAGGTAAGTATTCAGTGTGTGTTCGAATTCCTACTTCTGTGCAAATAAAAAATCTAAACTTTTATTTTTCAAATAGTTAGCCAAGTTTTGAGTCGGGAGGATCGTAATTCAGAACAAGAAATCCCAAAAGCTTCTCTTGGCCTAACTTTTCTTCCATCTAAACAAAGGGACGTCAGGTTCATTTTGAACCACAAAATCGACACTCTTGAACCATCCATGAATTCATGATTCCATGTTCGTATCCAACCCCTTTTCTATATCGTAACGCCGAAAGGAGTCTCACCATGATTCGCATCTTCCTGATCAATACCATTCTCCTATTCGCAGACTTGGTTCCGGCTTGGACGCAGTTCGGTGACTTCTTCGAACAACTCAAAGACTTCGGTATTGGACAGCCTCGTGGCTTGAGCGAGCTCAGTGACATGAAAATTGAATCCGGCTTAAGGGAGGCCTTGCAGGTTGGAACCCAAAACGCTGCGAATCTAACAGGGCAACTCGACGGATTCTTGGGGAACGAGGCGATCAAAATCCTGATGCCTGAGAAACTCCAAACCCTGGATCAAGCATTACGGATGGTCGGGTACGGATCACAATTGGATGAATTTGTGGTGAGTATGAACCGGGCTGCAGAACAGACGGCCCCATTGGCCAAACCTATCTTCGAAGATGCGATCAAGCAAATGAGTTTTGAAGACGTGAAACAAATTTTCAACGGTGGAGACACGGCGGCCACAGACTACTTCAAGGAGAAAACGAGTGACGAGCTCGCTGTCGCATTTCAACCAAAAGTAGAGCAGACAATGAACCAGATTGGGGTCACGCAACAATACAAAGACTTAGTAGGGCGCTACAGCGCCATTCCTTTTGTGAAATCTGAAATGTTTGATCTCGACCAATATGTGGTCAACGGAGGGCTCGATGGCCTGTTCCATGTTCTCGCTGAGGAAGAGCGCAAAATCCGTACGGACCCAACTGCACAGGTCACGGATTTGCTCAAAGAAGTCTTTGCGAAAAAGTGACAGAGAGGTCATAACGAGTCATTACCGAACTAACCGACCCTTGCGACGACTCGGTCGAGACGGAAACGAGTGTCTTTAGCTTACGTGAGTTTTCTGTTTTTGCTCATTCCCACCGCACCTGTGTATGGGGAACATATGAGAGATATGACGGCGAATACCTGACTGATGCCAATAATCAGTTCAGCTATGGCTTTCAGTCTAAATGGAAAGCGTTTCCGGACTTGACGTTCACACAAAATTTGTACTATGGCCCTGATCAGGACAACACGGATATCCAATTCTGGCGGGTTCTTTCGGACTCAATTCTGGAGTGGGAAAGCGAACCGTTTTTGGTCGCTGCGGCTTATGATGTCGGAACGGAAAAGCAGGCTGATCAACGCGGTAACCCTCGGTTTGTTTGGATGGCCGCAGCTGTGTGGACACTGTGGCATATCCACGGACCATGGAGCCTAGCTGTGCGACCTGAATTGTATTAGGATCAAAACAGGCTGATCACCGGAGCAGAGCAGTTGATTCAAGCCATGACCACCACTGTGGAATACAAAATGCCTCACATGTTTTCTCTGACCCCCGTGGCAAAATTAGAGTATCGGTATGATGAATCAACGGGTTCAGACGGGGTGTTCTTCAAAGGAGAAAAGAACCGATTGGTTAGCGATCAGCAACAGTTAATATTGGCCCTCACGTGGGCTTTCGATCGGTAATGAGGAAATGCGTGGGTGCACAAATGGTTAAAGATGTCGGGTGGAAGCAGCACAGCTTGGAGAAAATGCTGCATATGCTTTCTGATAGCATGTTTCCAACTGATGTAATGACAATTAGCGGCCTAATATGCGGTCCAAGTTGAACGCCGCACTGATCAAAGCCAGATGAGTAAAAGCCTGGAGGAAGTTCCCGAGAGCCTCTCCGCTAGGTCCGGTTTCCTCGGCATACAGACCCACATGGTTTGCGTACCCAAGCATCTGCTCAAAGATAAGACGTGCCTCCTCGAGTTTGGTTGGATCAACGCGTCCGGCTCGTGTCATGGCTTCAACTAACCAGAACGTGCAGATGTTAAATGTACCCTCTTCTCCCTTGAGCCCATCCGCTGTTTTGTCCAGATTGTAACGATAGACTAGACTGTTCGAGACAAGTCCTCATTTATCTGGCGATTGGAGCGTCGAATCCAGCGTTTTTAACGTTCTATGGTCCCCAGGTGAGAGGAAAAAGACCAACGGCATCATCAGATTGGCAGCATCTAAGGTGTCACATCCGTATCGCTGGACAAAGGCCTGACGAGATTCGCTCCACCCCTGGGTCATGATTTCCTCGTAAATGGCATCTCGTACGCTAAGCCATTTCAACCGATCGGCTGGGAAGGAGCGTTTTTCGGCCAACCGAAGCCCCCGGTCTACGGCAACCCAGCACATGAGCTTGGAGTAGATGAAATGCTGCTGCCCTCCGCGAACTTCCCAGACATCCTCGTCTTTTCGGTGCCAGTTATCGCATACCCAATTAATGAGACGTCGAAGATCAGCCCATAGGTCGAACGAAATGGGAACACCATGTTTATTGTACAGATAGACCGAATCCATCAATTCACCGTAAATATCAAACTGCAACTGACCATAGGCGCCGTTCCCCACTCGCACAGGAGAAGAACCCTTGTATCTTTCAAGGTGGGGCAATGTTTCCTCGGTGAGTGTGTGGCGGCCATCGATCCCATACATGATTTGCAAAGAGCCGTCTGGATTGGGTTCATGGCACCGGCTTTCAATCCACTTCATGAATTGGGCGGCCTCCTCCGTGAAACCGATCCGGAGCAATCCATATACGGTGAAAGACGCATCACGAATCCAGGTATACCGATAGTCCCAGTTACGCTCTCCACCAATACCTTCTGGAAGGCTGCATGTGGGCGCAGCCACAATGGCCTCGGTTGGTTCAAAGGTTAAGAGTTTTAGGACCAGAGCTGAGCGTTGCACCATCTCGCGCCAACGTCCAGTATAGGTGTATTTACCTAGCCATCGTCGCCAATACGCCACGGTTTGTCGAAACAGGGCATCCGCCTCTTGGGGAGATAACGACACATGAGGACATTGCTTAGAACCAAGCTCACCCAGCACGAAGTCGGCTTCTTGCCCTTCATGAAGGGCAAAATCGGCCACCACTCCCTTTCCATCTTTTTTTAGAACCGTCTTGGTATGGAGCGCCAGACTCAAATCGGATGAGTGAAAGGTCACGCATGTCGGATCGAGTTGTATCTGATGATCGCTGCGAGCATAGTTAAAGGCCGGGTGGCACTCCACATGAAAGTGCATAGTTCCACGGATGACCTGGAGCCGCCGAATGAGACACTGATAACCAGGCTCATTTTCTTTGAGACCCACGGGCATAAAGTCGACCACTTGCCCGACACCCTCTGGTGAGAGAAACCGCGTGACCATAACGTTCGTGTCAGGCCAGTAGTACTGCTTGTGCTGAATACCATCCGCAGCCGGCGCGATTTTAAATCGTCCCCCTTTTTGATCATCTAAGATAGCAGCAAAGACGCTGGGCGAATCTAAAGTAGGGCATACAGAGCCAATCGATAGAACCGTCCATGCCGACCAAGGCGGTTGTTCGCATATTACCGATCAGTCCGTAGTCTTCAATAGGTTGATACGCCATCTGTCAACTTGCCTCCAATTTAATGAAAAGATGTTTCTCTTAAGGGGAGTTTCAAGTTTAAGGTTTCGGGTTTGGAGTTTCGTGTTAAAAAGACTTTGATTTTTGAGTCACAAAGGAGTTTCTGTTTTGAGTTAGTTTGGCGCATCTGCATGATCAATTTCTCCATAACTCTAAACTATAAACTCGGAACTCTAAACCTTTTTAACTTGGTCGCAGGAAATCCCAACTTCATCTGACCGTGTCCGTCGACTGAAATTCAAGTTTTTACAAAATTAGGAATCAAATATTGCAGTCAACTCTGATTTCAAAGATTCTTTACCCATCCAACACACTTGATAAAGGGCTAAACAGATCACCATGATAGACAGTCGATAACTCGACTCGTCCCAAATGTGGCACCGCCTGTTGATGTCGGCTCTCGATCTTAAAGATCGCCGTCTGGACCATTCTACTTATCAGATAATTTGCCAACTCCACTCTCGACACGGCACGCGTTGCTGATATATGCCGAACACCAGTCTCCGCACTCTGGGCTAATTGCATCACTCGCATCGCTAAATCGCGCTGCCAGACGACCGATCGATATTCACCCTGAATAATGGTGATGGGAAGGTTGCGCTGGGTTCGGTATCGTAGCCAGTCCAAATGCCCGGTTCGACCATCCGGCGAGCTGCCGATCCCGAGTCCTGCCCGAATCACCAAGGAGCCTGTGCGTCTCAAGACCAGATGTTCGGCTTCGACCCGAGTCTTTCCATATACACTAATGGGGCAAGCGTGGGATTCTTCCGTGTAGACACCATCTCCACCAAACACATGATCGGATGACACATATACCAACCTCGTGTGCTCAGGCAAAGTCGCCATGACTCGATCGAGCTGTTGCACGTTCATCTCATACGCCCAAGCAGGATACGTCTCGCACTTTGGCACATCACAGACGGCATGGCAGTACAACTGAATCGATTTTCCCAGAGTTCATAGATAATCCGGCATTTGTCTGCCCACTGCCTCTATAACCTTATAATCTATGGTATGCACAATGATCACACAAGGGTCTCTCATCCCCTTGTGACAGACTATTTTGATAAGTTCTTAGGAAGGATTCTATCCATCGTATGATTACCGAGTTCCTTGTAACCGCAGGAGAAACCCGCAAACGTCTCGACGTCTTTCTGTGTCACCGTGAGCCGGATATTTCCCGCTCAGGTGTCCAGAATTTGATCGAGCTTGGGCGCATCCGGCTCAACGAGCAAGTCGTAAGACCGAGCCAAAAAATCAAACCCGGAGACAGAATCACGATGGATGTGCCCCAACCAGGGACGTTACTGTCGAATGGAGAGTCGATTCCCCTGGAGATCCTTTACGAAGATGATGTTCTTCTGGTGCTCAACAAACCCTCTGGGATCGTGGTGCATCCCACGTCCGGAAATTGGTCAGGAACATTGATGAATGCGCTGTTGTCCTATTTTCAGGCCTCCGAGGAAACTGTCTTCACCATGGGAGGAAAAGCACGACTAGGGCTGGTCCATCGGCTGGACAAGGACACTTCTGGAGTGATGGTGATTGCGAAGACTGATCGGGCTCACCGTTCGCTGGCTGCTCAGTTTGAACAGCACACAATCACCCGAACCTACGAAGCGCTGGTATGGAGTTTACCTCAGCACGATCACGGAATGATCGTGCTAGCCATTGGTCGGGATACGAACGATCCGAAGATTTGCCCATCAAGCACGGCACAACCCAAAGACGCTGTGACGGAGTATCGCGTCGAGCATCGATTTGGGATCATAGCTTCCCATGTATTGCTGCTTCCACGCACAGGCCGAACGCATCAGCTCCGCGTTCACGTCACTCGGTTGCCCGATCTTGGGCGATCAGACCTATGGTGGTCGGACGGTTTGTCGGGTGGATGGGATCGAGATTCGACGGATGATGCTGCATGCGCGCACCTTGGGGTTTCAACATCCTTCGTTGGGGACCTTTCAGAAATACACAGCACACCTGCCGTCCGATATGCAGACGGTGTATCAAGCATTACAACGTGAAACTGAGATTAAGTGTTCTTACTCTTCTCCCTGATTGGTCATTCACAGTCTCTCGGAATGATCGAATTCCAAATGGCTAGGTCAGACGCCAATAATAAACCTTGACAAATGTAAAGGAGAAGGTCCATGGCAAAAAGACTCGAAGGAAAAGTGGCAGTCATCACAGGTGGGAACAGCGGCATTGGATTGGCGACAGCCAAATTGTTTCAGGCAGAAGGTGCGAAAGTCGTCATTACAGGCAGAAGGAAAGAGGCCGTGGAAACTGCCGTGAAAGAAATCGGAGGGAATAGTACTGGATTCACATCGGATACCGGAAACCTGTATGCCATTCGCGAATTATATAAGGCCATTACCGAGCAGGTTGGAAAAATCGATGTATTGTTTTTGAATGCCGGGATCGCGAAATTTGGTCCGTTTTCATCCGTTGATGAGGCTACCTTTGATGAAATGGTGAATGTAAACCTGAAAGGATTATTTTTTAATGTTCAACATGCATTACCCATCCTCAACGACAACGCCTCCATCATTTTGAATACCACCGTGGCCGATCAAAAAGGCTTTCCAGGCACGAGTGTCTATGCTGCGACAAAAGCTGGAGTCCGGAGCCTTGCTCGAACCTTTTCTGCAGAACTTGTTGAAAGAGGTATACGGGTGAATGCCGTAGCTCCCGGGCCTATTGAAACACCGATTTTTGGAAAGGTAGGCGTGCCAGAAGAAGGGATTCCTGGAATGAAGGATGGTTTTAGGAACGGTGTTCCAATGAAACGGTTAGGCAGTGCTGACGAGGTTGGCAAAGCCGCGCTTTTTCTGGCATCGGATGATTCCTCGTATGTGTTAGGTGCGGAGTTGTTGGTTGATGGAGGGCTGGCTCATCTGTAAGTGGATGACGAAGGCAGCGATGTCTAGAGAAACGGGGAAAGCGCAGAATGTCTCGTTTCTCCTTCGTTTAAAAGCAAATCCTATGATTGCTGACGTGTCGAAGAATGAAAATTGAAACGACAAGTGACTCCGTCTCTCACAATACATTCTTCTTGAGTCGCTTCATGGTTTTCGAGTAGTCCCTCTAACGGGGCTAAATCGAATTGGCAGACTTCAGGATGTTTGTCTGCCAACTTATGATACACATAATTATGGGCTGAGAGCATGGGAAGTTCCCTGGAAGCAGGGGGGAGCACTTGGGATTCATAACCCAGCTCATTTAAGATCAGATTCACTTCCTCGATTTTTTCATCAAGAGATTTTCCCGCCAGCCTCGGTCGTAACTGCTGACCGACATCTGTTGCCAGTTCTCGAAGAAAACTCGTCAATCCTTCAGAGCCCAATCTGTCTTTGAGGGAGTCGAGCATGAGCTCAGAAAACCAGGAGTATTGCTTAGGCAAATAGTCAATTCCTTTACCCGTAATCAAGTAAACATACCCGGGCCGACCTCCTGTTTTTTTAAAATTCCCCTTGGTGACCAGCCCATCACGTTCCAAATTCGTCAAATGTTGGTTCACGGCTGTTCGACTAATCCCGAGACTGGTTTCCAGTTTTGGAATTGAAAGCCCCTCACGGTGATCTTTCAAAAGAAGAAGGATCTCTCTTTGTCTTGTTGACATCAGACTCTACTCTCTCCGATTTACATTAATAAAATCAATACGATGCAGTGCCCGTGAAAAGGGGTCATTTTCGGCATTCAGCACAGGAATCTAAACTTTACCAAAACTTTACAAAATGTTTAACCAAGGGGGACGTATGAATGAACCAGCAAGACATAAGTCGATCATTAAACGCCTCGCGCTGTGCGGAGGAGTTTGCATTTTTCTGATTCTTCAGGTCTTCGCTGCCTATGGAGACTCCGATCACAAAAAACATAACAAGGGTTCCCAATCTCAAGTCTTACTAGATGCTAAAAAGATTATCAAAAAAGGGCGACACACGTTTCGTTTCGATACGTTCGGGGACGAAGCCTTTTGGGGAGATACCCTAAGATTACATCAAGCCATAGCTGGTGAAAACAATGGAGGGGTTGGCCCAGGAGTGAGCCCGAACACCGCTCTAGCCGTCGGCTTAAAAGTTGATAAACGAGCGTTACCCAAATCCCTTCGAAAAGCAATCAAAAATGGGAACGTCGACCTCAATGATCCAGCCACGACTCTCGCCTTGCTCAAGCTCAATGCGGTCGTAGGTGTCACGGGGTTCATGACTACGGAACATTGCAATCCATGGGCATTCAATGTGCGCTGTGTCACTCCACGGTAGATGATTCGTTTGCTCCGGGGATTGGCAATCGACTGGATGGATGGGCCAATCAAGATCTCAACGTCGGGGCCATTATCGCCTTAGCGCCTGACCTGAGTTTTTTCTCAAACTTGCTGAACCTCTCTGAAGATACCGTACGCTCCGTTCTGAACACGTGGGGGCCAGGAAAATTTGACGCCCAATTGTTATTGGACGGGAAAAATGCTCCAACTCTTATTCCCCCAGCGTTTGGTCTGGCGGGTGTGAATCTCCACACCTAGACCGGGTGGGGGTCGGTGACCCATTGGAACGCCTTTGTGGCGGTGCTGGAAATGGGCGGGCAGGGAACATTATTCGACCCACGTCTCAACGACGAAGAGAAATTTCCCATTGCTACAGAAAATGGTTTTTACAATGTTCGACGAAAGCCAGACTTTGTGACCAAAAAACTCCCAGCTTTACAATTTTATCAGCTTGCATTAAAGGCGCCTCGAGCTCCTTGTGGAAGTTTCAATAAAGTCGCGGCCAAAAGGGGCGAGAGGGTGTTCAACGAGAAGGGCAAATGTGCGGGATGCCATGTTCCGCCAATTTTTACCGAACCCGGATGGAATATGCATCCTGGGGAAGAGATTGGGATTGACAATGTCCAAGCGGAAAGAGGTCTGGAAAACGCGTACCGAACAACCCCTCTAAAAGGACTCTGGACGCATACGAAGCGAGGATTTTTCCATGATGGGCGATTCGCCACTCTCTTAGATGTCGTCAATCACTATGACCGGTTTTTAATTTAGAGCTGACGTCAACCGAAAAACACTATCTCGTTGAATACATGAAATCTCTGTAGAAGGAAAAGTAAGATAATCTTCCTCTATCTTCCTCACGGCAGCTTCGTGCTGCCGTGAGGCAATAAATTCACCTTTTAGGTGGACGTTGGGGCTACAAAGAAAAGCACCTCCCTAATTACTCATTTTTCCCAGAACTCCTCCAATCTCCTCTTCCGTAAAAGCGCGAAGAGTTTCTGTACGGACATTGCCCAGAGCACACCCGGCCATCATAACGGCCTCAGCTGTGGCATCATCTGGGGCTTCAAAAATAATGACCCCGTCATACTGGCCCATGGTCCAGTAGATGTTTTTCACCGCCCCGCCAGCCTTTTTGATTGAAGCTTTAAACTTCGCTGCTTGCTGGGCCGTGTCTTCCACATTGCGAATACCTTGCTCCGTCCATCCAAACAGGCAAATAAACGTCGACATAACCCACCTCCTTATTTTTATTAGAGGTTGAGTGTCCACACAAAACTTCTTCCCGTTCTGCCTTGGAACTCATATTAGGTTATGCTCATAAATCCAGCCTTGCAATAAGGAGATGGGAAATACCTTGGCCCAGTCAAACTTCTAAAGCAGTTTGAACGTGATTATCGATACAGCCACCTGGCTCAGTTCACAGCCGCTTGATAAATCGGGAAGATTACATATACCCCTCAATATCCCTTTGAGTTAAACTGTGAGGCATCACTATGGAGTGAACCGAACAAGTTGGGAAACAGTGAGTAAAGCTCCCTACCTTTCCGGGTGGGGCATTCTGGCAGGTTTCGTAAAGAACGGAGATCGAAAACCATGTTACAGCACACGAACCCTTCATCTCGAGGCGGAAGAACGAAATTCGTCTGGATGATACGCTACAAGAGCGCAAACGAGATCGGCGTCTTATCAGATCTCGTGTCAGCCATCGCGAAACAAGGAGGCAGTATTGGCGACGTCAAAACGCTGAAGCTTGGAGAATTTTACATTTGGCGAGACGTCACGATTATTGCCGATGATCGAGAACACTTTGCGCATATCCTCAAAGCCGTGAGGGCACTGAAGAAGACTAAAGTTGAGCAAGTCATCGATGAAGTGCTCGAACGGCACCAAGGCGGGAAAATCAGGCTCGAACTGAACCATCCGATCGAGACCCTCAATGATATGCTGGCCGTCTACACACCAGGTGTCGCCGAAGTCTGTCATCTCATTCATAAGGATCCAAAAGAGGCTTACAATTACACGTGGATTCACCGGACCATCGCGCTCATTACAAACGGGAGCCGCACGCTAGGCTTGGGGAATATTGGCCCATTGGCAGCCATGCCAGTCATGGAAGGCAAGGCTGCTCTGTTCAGAAAATTCACTGGATATAATATGGTCCCGATCCCAATTCATGCCACAGACCCGCAGACATTCATCGACACCGTCCTGCAGATCTCACCTGGATTTGGTGCGATCCATTTGGAGGATATTTCAGCCCCGGAATGCTTTGAAATCGAAACCGAGCTCGTGAAACATCTGAATATACCAGTCATGCACGATGACCAGCATGGGACAGCAGTGGTCTGTTTGGCCGCAGTTATCAATGCCTGCCGTATGGTCAACGGGATCTGAAGAAGGTAAAGATTGGTCAAATCGGACTTGGGGCAGCCGGCAGCGCCATTGCGCGGCTGATCATGGCCTATACCAAGCGCAAGGTGTGGTGCTGTGACAAAAACCCAGCTGCTGTCGCGCGTCTCGAGGCGTTCAGTCGTAATAGCGCAACCTTGGATGATGTGACGAAGCACTGCGACGTCCTCATTTCAACCACAGGCGTCAAGGAACTGATCACTCCCTCCATGCTGAAAAAGCGACAAATCATCCTTGCGCTGACCAACCCGATCCCAGAAATCACGGAAGAACAAGCGCTGAATGCTGGGGCCGCCTTCTACTCCGACGGACGACAAGTCAACAATCTGCTGGTCTATCCCGGTATTTTCAAAGGAGCACTGGACACGCAAGCCACGAAGATCAACGACGCCATGCTTTTCGCCGCGGTACAAGCCATCGTGGATGCCAAACCCCAAGGCGAAATTATTCCTAGTCCACTAGACCCCAAGGTTCACAGAGAAGTCACACGAGCGGTGGCCAAAGCGGCAATAAAGAGCGGGGTGGCGCAAAAGCTATTTGACGAAGAATAGTTCGATTTCGAGGAAAAGAAGTAGGGATAAGATAGCGACTCACAACTCTTAAGAGTGGTCAAGCTCAAAGTTGTTGGCGAGCATCCGTTTTTATTTGAGCGGGGTTTCGGCCCCGCACGACGAGGTCCTTTTGCCGAAACAAAAAGACCTCAAACCATTCCCGCCCGCGCATGGCCCTACAGGTTTCCTTCGTCCCAGCCCCGAATCATATGGCTGCGGAACTCGCTCCGCTCAAACAGTCCTCGCCGAGTTATCAGATTCGGCGCTGGGACTCAGCCACGCGCAAGGCGGAACACACAGATTCAAAACTGGGGACAAATTTTCATAAACCGCATATAATTTTTCACCGTCATGCCCGCGGTCGTAAGCGGGCATCCAGGAGTTTTGAATCCGTCGTTCCTGGAATTGTTAAGCGGGAACCCATCCGTGTCACCACGGTGAGTCAGTGGTTTAACGCAAATCTTGGAAATGTGTGATTACAAGATCTGACCCAGACGTGACTCAAGACGCGATGAGAAATAATCACCTATGACGACTCAAGAAGCACGTGAACATCACTTTGTACCACAGTTTCTACTACGCCCGTAGCGTATCAACGGCAAACTGTATGGCTATTGGTGGGATCCTTTACGTGACATACTTGCTTGCAGAATAAGGGGGCCAAGAAGTTTCTGCCGTGAGTTAGATCTACTGACATTACACGAGCACGATTTGGGAAGGGATGCTATTGAAAAGTTGTTTTTCGGGGATGTAGACACCAAAGGAGCTAAGGTGCGCAATCGGTTGTTGAGGTCCGGTCCGTCTGGATTATTTGGCGACCAACGATGTGACTTCGCGCATCTCCTGCTTTCTCTTGAAGCACGCCGGCCCGTCAACGTCAAGAAGATTCGAAAAGAAGGATCGCGATTTCTCGCAGATGGTCTAGAAAGTAATCCCGAAATTCTTGCAGCTATGGCAGAGAAAGGACTGACTGAAACCCCCTCTTTGTACTACCAGCAGATAACGGGAACATTAATTGAAGATAGAGCGATAGCCATAATCCAGAGCCTCGTTGACAACCCTAAGGTTGGTGGAAAGTTAATCAATGCACACTGGGATGTTATTCGCCTTGGGCCTTGGGACGGTTCTTTTGTGCTTTCAGAACGTCTTCTTATTAGGATTAATGGCGCTATCATCACAGAGCTGTTTGGGTGCTGCCACTAAGTCCGAATGCATCATTCATAGCTTGTAATGATGCGGATGACTTGCGAGCATTTCGAAGCCTAACACCCCGCCGACTCGCCAGGAGAACCAATGTTCATAGTGCTGCTCAGGCTGAGCGATTTATCTTTTGCGCTGACCGAAACCACGAAGATTGGATAGGTAAGTACCTCCGCCCACACGCTGACTAAGGGCCTGCAACAACACCCTGCCCTCTTGGCTACTTTCCCCTAACTTGGTGTCAACAAAACCCGGGCCACCTCAGATCATGCAGCTTCAATCAATCGTGTTGTATCTTGAGATCGTTTGGATAAGGCATGCCGTTCCCTGTTTCTAAGAACAACTTCAAACTTACCAGAAACATCGGCCACTTCGTCCAGAAATACTGAACTGCATCTTTGGGCATGGTGGGTGCTGTGCTATGAGTGAGGGTGACGAAGACCTGGCTTCCAGCATCATCGAAGTCGAATGGCAGTTCCGAACCCCTCCATGGTTCAGGACCCAAGACGAATTTCATCCGAACCCGTTCACCAGCCGAGAGTTCTACGATTTCCCACACATGATCAGGATAGCCTGGAAAAGAAAGCTCGATTTGTGTCCCGAGTTCCCCTGAACCTGAAGCGGATGCTGCTCACCAACCTGTTAGCTGACTCGGCCGATAGACGGCTTCGTAAACGGATTGCAGGGTAGCCTTGATCCCAACCCGATGCCGTATCTCATTCATCCAGGACCTGCCGACAGTTGAGAAGATTTAAAGATTATCTCTACCGTGAGCGACCGGGGCAAGGTAGCACGTTGCCTTTTTCATTCAAAGAAAGAACCCACCGACTCTGATATCTAGAGCTAAGCTCGATCTCCTTCCATATCCATACGCGGGAATAGTCTTTAGAAGGAATTCGAGTCTGACCCCAATTCTCAATTCTTTGTCTAAATCAGTCGTAGTCACTGTTCATCTCTCCGAGCAATAAGAACCAATCCCTGTACTTTTTGGGAAGGCTTGAGTAGCATGCCCAAGTCGTTCATTAGAAAAATCAAAATATTAATTACCCAGTGAAAAATTTGGAGATTTCCCACATCAGTGATCTACATCAGGCTGTAAAGGCTCTTCATTTGGAATGGAAAACAGTAGATTTCTGGTGGCGTGGCATTTCAAATACAATGTATAGCCTAGTGCCAGGGGCAAGACGAAATTCCTGCACACGCGTACACGAAGAGGACTTAGCTCATAGATTCATTCACGGTGCAGGATAGTCGAGACGTAGATGGAGTGCTTTGGGCACTAAACCCATGGATACTGAATAAAATGCAAGTCAATAAAAGGGTTATCATGGATGTGAAAAAAGGATTAATTCTTACTCAATCTCCCTTTAGAGAACAAAAGAGCAAACAACCAGATACAGATATTGACAAGGTGCTTGCCATAAATACACAGCAAAGAGATATTCGAATGTTAGTGCAGCAATCTGTCTTCACCATGCATGGATCAAATAAAGCCCTGGAGGAATACGAAGGCGCACAACATTTCCTTAGAAAATTTACGATACCAGCAAATTCAAAACTTGACTTTTGGGTATCGCTTCAACAATTGGGTATTAAAGAATCTTATTTATTCCCAGACCTTGAACATTTAGCTATCGAACTCAATCGGATTCACTCTCCGAATACATGACTAGAAGTGGGGGTCAGGTCTTGTATTAACACATTGATTAGGTATGTCGATTCCAGCCGCCGTTGAAGCTCAATTTTTCCAAAGTGGGTCAGAGAGAATTGGGGTCAGACTCGATTTGTTGGTATGCTTTTGTCGGATTTTGTTTAAGAGTGACAGCCATTTTCATATGTGATCCTAAATTTTTCTACGCCAATGACGAACACGGTATCGGAAGATGTAAGCGTTGTGTGCCATCACCAATTGTCACGACACCCAACATCACTAGCCAATTGTACAGCAATGCCGTTTTCTCCTAGTAAGTAGACTCGCTTGACGACCTTCGTAAAGAGGGCATAGGATTATAACTCTGATACGAGTCAGTCGAGGTGTATATGGGGTGACTGGCTTAAAAAGTAAGTTGTCTGGATTCAGGACTGCTCTATCAAGCCCTTTGGGTGGGAACGTGCCAGAAGGGCTTTTTTGTTTTCAACACGAGGTGAAAGGAGCAACTTGGCCTAACCGCAGGTTCAGGCGGGAATTCGGTTAGCAGCCTACCTTTAGAGGAGCTACCTCAGTCCAAGGTGGGACTACACGCTCAACGATGTCATGGGGGCATCATTGTCTCATTCCTGGTGAAATACTCAGAGGCTAGTGCAGGCATTGAGCTGGAAATGAAACGTAATCCTCTCAAGCAGGCGAGTAAGGTGGGCGGAAGCGGAATCTGAATAGTCTCCTAAGGGGACTTCCTGAGAGGGGGCTTACAAACACAAAGGGGGTCAACATGTTCACAACACTGGGATTCTGGGGATACCTGGGAATTGTGGTCGCCCTCGCCGTGATGGTCTGGGTCTTATACCTCTGCCTGGGTTTCCTGTCCCCCAAAAAAAGAACTAGGGAGACAAAGGGCTGTGTGATGGTCGTCGAAGATGAGTCAGACGTCAGAGAAAATATACGCGGGCAGCTCGAGGGAGCTGGATACGACGTGATTGAGGTCGAAGACGGAGAGAAAGCTATCGAGGCCATGGGTTCGGGTGAGAATTCCTTTGAGGTCGACGTCATTATCACGGATATGTCCAAGAAAAAAGGCCTGGAGGCAGTCACCTATTTCAAGAAGAATTTCCCGAGTATCCCCCTCATTGGCCTGACCGGGGTACCGCATTTCGAGATGGGGAATACCCGACCAACAAGAATTGCCATCCTAGGAGGCGGCAAAGGTGGAAGCGCGCTACTCAGTCTATTCAGCCATTTGCCCGGCATTGAGATTGTCGGGATCACCGACAAAGATCCAAACGCACCAGCACTGAAACGTGCCAATGAGCTGCGCATCCCAGTTATTCACGATGCGATAAGCCTGATTGGCTCGGAAGACAGGGATCTGATCGTGGACGTGACCGGCGACCCTCATATGCAGCAGCTCATTGCTGAGCATAAGGGCCCGGGGGCGGAAGTATTGGGAGGCGCAACCGCCAGACTCCTTTGGAATATGGTTCAGCACGAGGCGGAGATGGAGACCCATTTACTTCAGAACGAGTCATTGGCCAGCCTGGTGTCGCACGGGACGCTCGTGAACTATTTGGTTAAACCACTTCAGGATGAGAACCTCCTAGCGTCAGTCACCAATGCGATGGAGCAGCGGGAAAACCATCGGTTATAAGATGCTCAAGTCAGTACATTATTCCTGCAAAGCAATAGAAGCCTCACGCCTGTGGGTGTGAGGCGCTTCGGTTTGCAAGTGGATATAGGGTCAGGTCTTGTATTGACGCATTCTTTAGAGATGTGGATTCCAGCCGCCGTTCGAGATTCTCTTTTGCTGCCGTGAGTCAGCAGTTCACCTGCGCAGCCCAGCAAAAAATATTTCTGTCATTTTTTAAATCCCTTTGTTAGTAGCTTACACCTCTGCGTTCAAATACTTTTTCCGTTCTCGTTCAGGAAATCTCTCGATCGCATAGCGTAGCATGGTGCGAGGCATGTTGTTGTAATGGGCTCTCAAAAAATCTCTCTCTACGCCTATATCGCGTTTTCCGATTTCTCGGAGCATCCACCCGACTGCTTTATGGATCAAATCCTCTGTCGGATCTTGTCTGAGGGTGACACCAAATGGTGTCTGACCAGAATTTTCCTGAACAGACCCTTGGCTTGCGATGATCCATGGAATTCGTAAGATGGGAAACGTGGCTGACTTTTCGGTGAGCCTGTAATTAGATGGCACGAAGGATTGGCCATGAAAATTTCATTAGCTCACATATTGCTTGCTACGGAACTGGGCTTTCTGTTCATGCTTGCGTGGTGGTGCGGCAACCGATCTCGGGCACAAGGGAGCATGGGGGCAGTCTATGTATTCTTCCTCTGGGTGACGGCCTACGCCATTCTCTCAAGCATTCTCGGGGCCCGCGGCGTCTATATTTCTGAGGACATGCTGAAGACGTTGCCAGGATTCTGGCTTCAGGTGGTGACAGTCGGAGCTCTCGTCATTCCAGTCGTGTTGTTTGAGAGCGTCCGGAATGGCATGCGTCAAATTGTCGATAGCACGCCGTGGCACTGGTTTGGGTATTTTCACGGCCTGCGGATCGCGGCAGTCGGTACGGCCTATAAGACCATGATTGGGCAGTTTCCTGCTTATTTCGAGTATGTGGTTGGCGTGCCCGACCTGTTATTCGGAGTCTCGGCCTTCTGGATTGCTCGGAAGGCACAATGTGGAAAACTTAGCAGAAAAAGTTTTTTGGTTTGGAATCTAGTTGGTGTGCTGGTGATTGTGCCCGCAGCTCCCATCTTGCTCCAGCTTGGTCTCCCAGGGCCGGTCCAAGTGTTCACAAGCTTGCCGGATGCCAGAGCGGTTTTTACCTATCCTATGTCCATCGCCTCAATGATCGGCGTTCCGCTGTTCGTTCTCGTGAACCTGTGGGTGGCATGGGGATTATGGGAGAAGGGTAAGGAGTAGGGAAAAATCAAGAAACCGTCCCATTCGCATTTTGCGTCATACCTCGGATAATAGATGAGAAAATGGGATTCGTAATTGAGACGACCGGGCATCGAAGTTTGCATGGGAAGGTTAAGCCCTCCGTCATGTGCCGCTGCTCCCTATCGATGTCTTTAAGAGGATTGCCCCATGTTCGATGACGAAGATGAGAATCTGAAGGAGACCTTTCGGCAAAGTTTTATGCAGTAAATGGAAGGCTTGCGTGAGGGGGAGCGCATGAATTGGTGGTTGCGAGCGCTCCTTTGGACGATGGTCATTATGATCGTCACGGTACTGGTCCTAGCGAGATGAAGATGGAAAGATCGTATCGGAATTCGTGTCGGTGCTTGACTTTACATCAGCAGAAACGTAGCTGAAGTATGAAGTCGCGTTTAAATCTTGCCAGTTGTGCAAAGTCAAGAAATGCCCCTATTCTGCCTAGCCGTGCTTAAAGTATCAGTGATATTTCGAGGATTTCCTCAAATGCCTATAGCCTATAGTAATGTAGATCAATATCCACGATTTCCCATTCGATACAACTCGTCGTAGGCACTAGGCCTTTTAGTCAATTGACATACAGGGGTTTCTCCTGTAGGTTGATGTACGTTACTGTTGAAACGGTCCGGCGACTGTGACGCTAGCAATACTCCGGGCCCCGCGATCGTATCGCGACCAGATCCTGCTCGGAGTGGACTCCATCCTGATTCTGCTTCCCTCGGTTTTCTGACCCCGTGTCAATACGATCTCATTAAGGTAAGGAATACTTCTATGTCTACGTCTGCTTCTGTCTCATTTGAATCCCTCGGTGTGTCCGATCCCTTGTTACGGGATCTGGCCAAAGCTGGATTGATTGAACCTACCCCAATTCAAGCGAAGGCCATTCCGGCGGCCCTGGATGGTCGTGATGTGCTGGGCTGTGCACAAACAGGCACTGGAAAGACCGCGGCGTTTCTCATTCCAATCATCGAACGTCTGTCTGGTGCTCCCAAGGCCCATCCCCGCGGGTTGATCTTGGCTCCCACGCGAGAGCTGGCATTTCAAATTCAAGCGACAGTCGATCAACTCGGCCGATCTCGCAAAATTTTTGCCACCACCATTGTGGGAGGTAGTGACATGCAAGCACAGGTTCGTGGGCTTCGTCAGCGCCCCGATATTATTGTCGCCACTCCTGGCCGTTTGTTAGATCACATGTGGCAAGGGACTATTCATTTGACTTCTCTCCAGGTTGTAGTGCTGGATGAAGCAGACCGAATGCTTGATATGGGGTTTGCGCCGCAGTTGAATCAAATTCTCGATGCGCTCCCGGAAGATCGGCAAACGCTGCTCTTTTCTGCCACCATGCCTACGGATTTGGCTGACCTTGCCCGTGTGTCCGTGAAGCATCCCGTACGCGCGATGGTGTCCAAGCCGGCGACTCTGGCTGCTGGCGTGACGCAAACGCTGCACCACACCACGTCGACAGGCAAAACGTCCCTCTTGCTTTCCATTTTGAAGGAGATAGGAGAATCCGTGTTAGTCTTTACGCGGACGAAGCATCGTGCAGATCGGTTAGGGGAAACGTTGGAGAAGGTTGGTCATCGCGTCACGGTTCTCCATGCGGGTCGTCGACTGACCCAGCGAAGAAATTCTCTCGAAGGTTTCCGGCGGGGCCGGTTTCAAATCTTGGTCGCCACGGACATCGCGGCCCGTGGTTTAGATGTGGCCAATATTGGCCACGTGATTAACTACGACCTTCCCAATACTCCAGAAGACTATGTGCATCGGATTGGTCGGACGGCTCGGATGAAGGCGGTTGGATCAGCCACGAGCTTTGTGACAGAGGACGATTCGAGACCTCTTCGCGCGATTGAGAAGCTCTTGGGTCATTCTGTCCCTCGTGCAGCTGGGAACCCTCGCGCATCCCATCACCGGTCGGACCACGCACCATTCTGGCAGAAGTCGCCTGGTGGCCGTGAAGCCCAACATCTGGATGCATCGAGAAAATTCAGAGGTGGCCGACGCCGAGAAGGATCACAGCGCACTTCCTCTGGCCGCTAGTCCTAGCGGGCCTGGGATAATTTCTCACGAGCGAATGTTCGCCAGTCATATCGATCTGCGCGTGTCGAGCGGAAACAGGCACCCCTGAATCTCATTCTGGGGGAGTACAGTAACCCCTGCCCCGATCTAAACAGATTCTCTGACTAAATCGATCCGACCAGTATTGAAAGGCCTTCTCCACATGGCTCCAAGGGTTTTGCGCTCCTTCCTCAACACCGAGACCCTCGAAGCTTCGCCCTCCTCCTCGTCTGTCGACCGCTGCCATGAGCACCTCTCCCGTGACACTGTCCAAAAGTTCCGCTTCAATGGCCGCCGTTCCCACAAAAGCTCGTGTTCCTGTGGCCATCTTCGAGGCGCTGGGCAATGGCACTGCCGTGGAAACCACGTGCAATGTTGTGTTGGCCTTCCCAACTTCCGTCAGGGCTACTCGGATTCGCATGACCCTTGGACCAGGTTCATGCACTACCTTTATCCTTTCCCTTTTGACAGCTTGAATGGCTTTGACTTTGAGGAGAAGAGCTAACCGTTCAAGATCTTCTTCAGGGACCCCACCCAATTCGTTCCCTCTCTTCGCGAAATAGAGATCGGATCAACCAGGGCTGCGTCATAATTTCGGAAATCCGTCTTGGGATTTCGATAAAAAAGGATGGGATCTCCCTCTCCACCTGGTCGCAATTTGGAATAGTCTGATAGAAACCCAGTTGGTTGAACGTCTCTCGCCTGTTCCGATGAAGCACATCCAAACAGCAACAGTATCATGACGGGAAGGACCAGACCCTGGTGGACCCTCATCTGAATGCCTCCTTTTTCAAAATCTCCGACATTTGCCTTATTGAGGTATATGATTGAAGATAAGGTCGATTAATTCATCAGCGCCTGACCCGACTTTTTCCAACCAGAGTTACGCCAGGGAAACGAGTAAATCATAACAGGTTTATCGCCGTAAAACAGGCAGGCTCTTCTAGGTCATATGACTTCCTGTCTCTTTCTTCATTATTCTATGCAGCAAGGTCTGAAGGTCTTCTCCTGACATGACTTCGTCAGCTAACAGCGTTTCAGCTACTTTCAACAATACAGGCCGGAGTTGGGTCAATAAATCTCGGACTCTTGTTCCTTGAGTATCGATGAGGCGACGGACTTCTTGGTCGATTTCTTGGGCTGTCTGCTCAGAGTACGTGGTGGCTTGAAAGGACATATCATTGGGAGTGAGAAAGGCCGGATGAGGTGTTTGGTCTAACGCGACGGTACCCAGTGCCTCACTCATGCCATAATCCTTGACCATCCGTTTGGCAATGTTGGTCGCTTTTTGTAAATCATCTGCGGCACCAGTGGAGGCTTCTCCAAAGACCAATTCCTCTGCGGTGCGCCCACCCAATAGGACAGCTATTTTGTTTTCTAATTCGGTCCGAGTCAGAAGATATTTGTCTTCATTCGGTAATTGTAGGGTATATCCCAACGCAGCGATGCCTCGTGGGATGATGGAGATTTTTTGTACAGGATCGGTATTGGGGAGTGAGAGGGCTACTAAGGCATGTCCGACCTCATGATGGGCGACTCGCTTTCGTTCTTCCTCACTCAATACGCGACTTTTCTTTTCTAGCCAGGCGACCACTCGCTCCACGGCTTCTTCGAGATCGGTCTGTTCGACAGTCTCTCGGTTTCGGCGGACGGCCAGGAGGGCTGCTTCATTGATCACATTGGCGAGGTCGGCTCACACCATTCCTGGGGTCATGGCCGCAATAGTTTGTAGGCTGGCTGAAGGGGAAAGATGAACTGCTTTGGCATGGATACCTAATATGGCTTCTCGGCCTTTTCTATCAGGTCGATCGACAAGGATCTGTCGATCAAAACGTCCGGCTCGTAAGAGTGATTTCAGGACGGTTGGTGGCTGCCAAAATGATCACGCCGACCTTTGGATCGAATCCGTCCATCTCCACTAGTAATTGCTTCAAGGTCTGTTCCCGTTCTTCATGGGCCATCGGCCCTGTGCCTCGGGCTTTACCAAGAGCATCTAACTCGTCAATAAAGATGATACACGGGGCTTTCCCTTTCGCGTTCTCGAACAAATCACGAACCCTGGCCGCGCCGACGCCGACAAACATTTCCACAAATTCAGACCCGCTGATCGAGAAAAAAGGCACACCTGCTTCTCCGGCAATCGCTCTGGCCAGTAAGGTTTTCCCAGTCCCTGGAGGCCCGACCAACAAGACGCCCTTGGGAATACGACCCCCAATGCGAGTGAATTTTTCTGGAGTTTTTAAAAACTCCACGACTTCCAACAGTTCTTCTTGGGCTTCATCGACACCGGCCATATCTGTCATACGGACCGGAATATCTTGTTCCATGTAAATTTTGGCTTTTGACTGACCGATCTTCATGAATCCACCGCCAGCTGCTTGACCCATACGGCGTAGAATCCAAAACTATATGCCAGCAAAGATGAGGATAGGAATGACCCACGAAGCCACATCCTTCCATAAGGTGCTTACGACGACCCCAGCGAATTCAACGTTCTTTTCCTCCAGAATTCTGACAAGATCAAGATCATCCACTCTGACTGTCTTGAACCATTGCTCGTCCTCTCCTGCCCTTTCAGGCTTCAGCTTCCCATTTATCATCTCATCGGTAATAGCGATCTCAGCGACTTTATCTTGCAGAAGCCATTCTTTGAATTGGCTATAAGGGACCTCATCAAGATGTTGAGATGCGAAATATGCCTCCTGCAGAATGATCAGCAACCAAAAGGCGAGGAGAAAGTACCAGATAGAGATATTGTGTTTTTTATTCATGACCGTTTATTCATGAGGGACGGACTCCCTTCCCAATTTGTCGAGGACGATTGTTGTGGTTCCGCGCGCCGTCGCCGAAGCTGCGGCGCTCCACTTTCTTCACCTTTCAAGAGTCGTCGGTCACCCTGGTGGCGAAATGTGTTGTTGTTCATTGCCCCAGTCTGCCAACCTTCTCTCAACTTAACAATACTTTAATGAGGTATGAGTATGGAATCATTACGAGGAATACATAGTGACCATAAGCATCACTCTGTGAATGAGAAAAGGGGGCTGCCCTAAGAAGAAAAATTATGGAATGTTTTTATATCGGTCCACTTTATTGAGAGCTTTCCACTAATATTTAGTGGGGATGGCAAATCGATGGGGTGATCATTTAACGGACGAAAATTGATAAACCTTTCATTTTCCTCGTTTTCTCCAATTCAACCACAAAAAAACTGGAAAGTCACAAGAATCCGTTGTATGATAATTGCAAAATAACCTTTTGCAATCGGAGTGATTATCATGTCCCAAGAAACTGGAAATGTGACCGTAAGAATGCCCATGAAAACCCAAAAAAAGCTTGACCAAATTGCTGTGGGGATTGATCGATCCAGAAATTGGGTCATTAACGCAGCCGTGGAGCAGTTTTTGGATGTCTATGACTGGCAAGAAAAGAGGATCCGGGAGCGTTTGAAAAAAGCAGAAAGGGGAGGAAAGTTTTACTCGAAGTCTCGGGTTAATGAAATCGTTGAATCGTTCAAACCATGATGGAAGTTGAATGGCTTGGAGAAGCACTTTTTGACCTAAAAGAAATTGGGAAATTCATTGCCGAAGATGATCCTGCTACTGCCTACCGAGTCTTAACCAAGATTGAAACCGCCGCACATTCTTTGGAACGCAACCCTCATATGGGACGGCCAGGACGGGTTTCTAAAACCCGTGAGTTAGTCGTTGCTGGTCTTCCCTTTATCCTGCCTTACTATATAAAGCGAAACACAATCCGTATTCTGGCCGTGATGCACACTTCCAGAAAATGGCCGGATGAATTTGCGAATCTTCAATAAAAGATGGTGACATTCCGGACTGCCCGATAGCAGTTAGTAGGAAGACTCGATTTATCCTAGATCCGGCAGTTACCAGGCGCCTTTTGATGAAACATCTTGATTGAAGATGGGAAATGGCTGATTGGGGCTTTACCCTTTGTGTGACCCGTTTGGGATCATACCACGAGGTACCTTTTTCGCTGAACCACTACAATGCCTCCTGAAACCCCCCCAGTGTATCGACGATTCGGAATGGTGGTTATCCTGCCTCCCTCCTGTTAGTGAACGCTTCCTACCATATTTTTGTTGTCCACTAAAGAAGGGAAAGATCACTTCCTCTGTTACTTGTATTTGAATATGAAGAGGGTTTGGCTGAACCTGACAGTTGTCGCCTGATCTATTTCTCGATGCCAACAATAAAATAGCTACCTACCCCTATTCCAATGATAGGCACCCACGTCTCCCATGCAAGGGGGGTGGAATGAAACAGGAGATTCATGAACGGAGCATAGGTGAAGAGCAATTGAAGACAGATCATGGTCAGAACACCCCAGGTGACCCAGGGATTGCTAAAGAGACCGAGCTGGAACATGGATCGTTCCAAGGATCGGCAGTTAAACAGATAAAACAGTTCGACCATGACAAAAACGTTGACAGCGACGGTCCGTGCTTCCTCAACCGTTCCGCCTTTGGCTTGTACCCAGAGAAACATTCCAAACGCGCTGGCCAAAAGAAGTGTCCCGACCAGAAGGATCCGCCACGCCAACTCACCGGTAAGCAATGGGCGGCTGGGATCACGCGGATGCCGTTGCATGATACCCACCTCTTTGGGCTCGAAGGCCAGCATAAGTCCCAAGGCCATAGCCGTGGTCATGTTGATCCAGAGAATTTGCACCGGAAGGATCGGCAAGGCTAAGCCGGCACCAATGGCCGCCAAGATCACTAGCCCTTCGCCTATGTTTGTTGTAAGAGTCCAGACAATAAACTTTGTCAGATTGTCGAACACGCCTCGGCCTTCTTCAACAGCAGCTTCAATGGTCGCGAAGTTGTCATTGGCCAGAATCATATCCGATGCCTCTTTGGCGACCTCGGTTCCTCCTCGCCCCATTGCCACACCGATATCAGCTTGCTTCAACGCCGGCGCATCATTCACACCATCTCCGGTCATGGCCACAATGTGCCCTTGTCCCTGCAGCGCTTCGACGAGCCTCAGTTTCTGTTCCGGTGCGACGCGTGCAAACACGACGGTCTGATCTGCCACATCCGGTAATCGGTCCGATGCGCAGGCAGCCAAATCAGCTCCTGTCATCATTCCAGGTAAAGCAATCTGCGATCTCGCGTTCAACCCAAGTCCAATTTTCTTGGCAATCACTCTTGCTGTGACGGCATGGTCGCCGGTAATCATTTTCACCTTGATTCCCGCTCTTTGGCAGTTTTGCACAGCTCAGCGCGAGGTGGGTCTATCATTCCCTGGATACCAAGCCAGGTCAGTCCGGATGGAAGCTGGTCTGAGTCCAGTCTCTCGGTCTCTGGCGAAACTTCCAACCGGGCGAATGCCAAAAGTCGAAGCCCCCGCTCGGCCAGTTTTTTAGCTTGCTGAGTAATCCTTTTTGGATGACACAGCTTCTCCCCACCCTTGGATTCCAATATCCGATCGCACAAACTCAACACTTTCTCCATGGCACCTTTAACGTAGATGACCCTTGAGGAATCCTGAGGTCCACGATGAAGCGTTGCAATATACTGTCGTTGCGATTCAAATGGGATACCATCAACGCGAGGGAAGCATTGGTTCATGTGATCCAGATTCAGTCCGGCTTTGCACGCAGCGACCAGCAAGGCTCCTTCAGTTGGATCCCCCACGATTACCCACTCGTCCTCCTGTTGTGCCAACTGCATATCATTACAGAGGAGCCCCGCTGTAAGGCATTCCCGCAACGCTGGGGTCTTTGCCTGTTCGACAAAATGCCCTCCTTCATATTCAAGGTGTCCAGTCGGGGCATACCCGGTTCCGCTCACCTCAAAGAATTCATCTCCGGCCAGAATGGCCTGGACCGTCATCTGATTTTCGGTCAAAGTCCCTGTTTTATCAGAACAAATCACCGTTGTGCTCCCAAGTGTCTCAACGGCCGGGAGTTTGCGTATGATCGCGTGACGCTTGGCCATGCGGCTGACCCCAATGGCTAACGTAATCGTGACAGCAGCAGGGAGACCTTCTGGAATGGCCCCGACAGCCAAAGCGACAGCGGCCATGAACATCTCCACGGCCGGCTGCCCTCTCCATAAACCGAAACCAAAGGTCACGGCAGCCAATCCTAGAATGACCACGGTCAGGATCTTGCTGAAATAGGCAATCTTCTTGGTCAGAGGTGTGGCAATATCAGCCGCGCTCGCTATGAGTCGATGGATACGCCCGATTTCAGTCTCGGCTCCAGTGCCCACCGCCACGCCAACCCCTTGACCATAAGTCACGAAGGTCCCGGAATAAGCCATGTTGCGACGGTCAGCCAGGGAAGTTTCAGAAGGCAATTGCAATTCCTCTTTCACGACGGGGACCGATTCTCCTGTTAAAGCCGACTCATCGATTTGAAGTTCTCGAACAGACACAACTCTAAGATCGGTAGGCACCTTATCTCCGGATTGCAGTAGAATCACGTCTCCAGGAACCACGTCGATAGAGGGAATTCGTCTTCGTTCCCCTTCTCGCAACACTGTGGCTTCGGTTTTGAACATGGTGACCAGGGCTTCCAACGCTCGTTCAGCGCGGGATTCTTGAATGAAACCGACGATCGCGTTCACCAACACGACACCAAAAATTACGCCGGCATCCACCCATTCCTCCAGAAAGGCCGTGATCGCGGTCGCGGCCAAGAGGATATAAATAAGCGGGTGATGAAATTGGAGAAGGAAACGGATGAACGGGCCATGTCGTTGCATGAGCGGCAGCACATTAGGCCCGAATCGCTGAAGCCGAGCGGCGGCCTCATCTTGAGTAAGCCCCTTACCCAGGTCGGTTTCCAAGAGCAAAAGCACTTCATGGGCGGGAAGCTGGTGGATATCTTGCGTTAGTTGATGATTCATGCGACTGTTCTTTGCCGATTCTCCTCGCTTGGCGAATATGTTATCAATTTAGCATATTCAGAGTGAAATAGAGCCCCTTAGCCGGTGATGCCGGGATTTCTGAAGCAGAGGTTACCGTATTCCAAACAAGAAAAGCGCACGTCCAGTATCCGATGGCGAGCGTTCTTGAGAAAGAGTTCTGGCCGGTTGTTTGCATATGAAACGTTATGGTGAATGACCGAGTGCATAAGGTTCGGTGTGCGGCAGTGTCGCATCTTAATTTGTCGAGGACGATTTACAGGGGTTCGCTTCCTGGATGATCTCATAGTTGAGTGAGGGCTAGTTCTGTGGAGTTTATGTGACATAAAGGGAGATCATGCGCCAAAATGTTGAAGTCCTTCCTTCAGCCCTGACTCGGAGCGCGGAAATTCTCAAGCGTGCTAATGGCAAAGGAATCATCGTGTTCCTGGACTACGATGGCACTCTGACGCTCATCGTTGATCGCCCTGAGCTTGCGATTTTGTCCGAGGACATGAGGCTGACCCTCAAAGCCCTGGCTGACTTGTGCCCAGTCGGAATTATCAGCGGGCGCGATCGTTCCGACGTCGAACGTCTGGTCGGGCTCGACTCATTGTTTTTTGCCGGCAATCACGGCTTTGACATTGCCGGCCCTCGTGGCTTGGAAATCCATCATGAAAAAGGCGAGCAATTTCTTCCTGCTCTGGATCAGGCAGAGACCGAGTTGCACGACCATTTAGCTTCAGTGAGGGGAGTGTTAGTTGAACGCAAAAATTCTCAATGGCTTTTCATTACTGCTTGGTAGGCGAACAAGAGGTTGATAGAGTAGTTGCCGTTGTTCAGATGGTCTTGTCTCACCAATCGAAGCTCCGTAAGACTGAAGGCAAAAAAGTTTTTGAACTGCAACCTCGTTTGGATTGGAATAAAGGTAAGGCCCTCTTGTGGCTGCTTGACGCCCTTCCCCTTCAAAAAGGCCGAGTTCTCCCTCTTTATCTAGGAGATGATCTCACCGATGAAAATGCCTTTCAATCCTTGACGGATATTGGAATTGGGATTGTGGTGGATGATTCTTCTCGCTTGACTTCGGCTCAGTATGCGTTAAAGAACCCTGAGGAGGTCGAGCGTTTTCTTCAACTTCTCATTGACTCTTTTCAGAACAGGACATCATGAATGACTGGTCGCTTGTCTATGAAGGGTTTGATCCTGACCGGGAACGGTTACGGGAATCTTTATGTGCCTTGGGCAATGGATATTTTGCCATACGGGGAGCGGCACCTGAATCCGAGGCTGACACCATCCACTACCCTGGGACCTATTTAGCCGGAGGGTATGACAGACTCAAGACCGAGATTGCCGGACGGATCGTTGAAAATGAAGATTTGGTGAATCTGCCCAATTGGCTCCCACTCAATTTTCGCCTTGAGGGGGGGGAATTGGTTCAGTCTTCGGACGATGGACCTGCTTTCCTATCGCCAGGAGCTAGACCTTAGGCAAGGTCTCCTCCTTCGAACTTTTAGGTTTCAAGACCCTCACGGACGGTGGACCACCGTGACCAGTCGTCGATTTGTGCATCTGGGCTATCACCACCTCGAAGGGCTTGAACTGATCATTACCCCTGAGAATTGGTCTGGGACCATGCATTTCCGCTCCGCCCTTGATGGACGTGTTGTGAATGATGGCGTGGCTCGGTATCAAGACCTCAATAATAAGCACCTTCATTCATTGGAATCATCAGGAGTTGGTGAGGATGGGATTTATTTGGCTATGGAAACCACCCAGTCCCGCCTCAAGATAGATAGCGGAAGCTGCAAGAACCTAATTCTTTAGTGAAGACTCCCTTCTTCCTGTTGCTGGCTATCTCATTCAAGAAGCTGGCTTCGTTTGTCACGATTGGTCCGTGGATGTAAAAGAACGGCGTCCCCTCTTCATTGAAAAGATAGTTGCTCTGTACAATTCCCGAGATCATGGAATATCGGAATGCGGGCTGGAGGCCCGGCAAGCCATCGAACGGGCAGATCGGTTTAGTGATCTGCTTAAAACTCACACCCAGAGATGGGAACGCCTCTGGCGACGTTGTGATATTGTGATGGAGGATGGATCGGAGTCTCAGCTTATTCTTCGCCTCCACCTGTTCCATCTTCTCCAAACGGTTTCTCCTAATACCATAGGCTTAGATGTGGGAGTGCCTGCTCGTGGGCTTCATGGTGAGGCCTATCGCGGACACGTGTTTTTGGACGAGCTGTTCATTTTCCCCATTCTCAATCTTCGAATTCCGGATATTACGCAATCTCTTTTGCTTTACCGGTACAGGCACTTGGAGCAAGCACGATGGAATGCTCAAGAAGCGGGGTTTCATGGTGCCATGTATCCGTGGCAAAGCGGCAGCGATGGCCGAGAAGAAAGTCAAACTTTGCATATGAATCCTCGGTCTAGTCAGTGGATACGGGACAACAGTTACTTGCAACGGCACGTCAATGCTGCCATTGCCTACAACGTCTGGCAGTATTATCAAGTCACGGGTGATTGGGAGTTTCTTTCTTTTTACGGAACGGAAATGATTTTGGAAATCGCTCGGTTCTTAAGCAGCCTTGCCACCTATGATCGATCGTTAGACCGGTACGTGATGCTGAATGTGATGGGGCCGGATGAATACCATGATCGGTATCCCGATAAAGACGAAGCGGGTTTGAACAATAACGCGTACACGAATCTGATGGCTGTCTGGGTGCTCTGTCGGGCTCTGGAGGTTCTGGACATGTTATCCTATGATAGTCGTACAGAACTTCGAGAGATTTTAGACATCCGAAAAGAAGAGGTCTCTTTGTGGGAAGAAATCAGTCATAAGATGTTCATCCCATTTCATGGGAGAGACATTATTAGTCAGTTTGATGGTTATGATCAGCTCGAAGAATTCAATTGGGAAAGATATCGTCAGAAATATGGCAATATTCACCGGCTGGATCGGATTCTTGAGGCTGAGGGGGATACGACCAATCGTTACAAAGTGTCGAAGCAAGCCGATATGCTCATGTTGTTTTACTTGTTTTCATCAGACGAGTTGCGCCTCCTGTTTAAGCGGCTGGAATATCATTTTGACCTTCAGAACATTCGAGAGAATATGGTGTATTACCTCAGCCTGACATCACACGGTTCTTCATTGAGCCATGTCGTACATTCCTGGGTCATGGCCCGTGCGGATCGCGAGCGGACGTGGGAACTTTTTCACGAGGGATTAAAGGTGGATGTGGCGGATACCCAAATGGGCACGACTCCGGAAGGCATTCACCTTGGGGCCATGTCAGGGACTGTTGATCTCATTCAACGTGGTCACACTGGAATTGAGACACGTGGGGATACCCACGTATGTCAACCCTTGCCTTTCGTCGGAACTGAAGAAACTGAGCCTTTGCATCTTTTACCGTGGACATTCCCTAGATATTTCGATTAGCCAGGAAAAGCTTAAGGTGTCCTCACGCGCGGGGAAAGCTCAACCGATTTCGCTCCAATTGAAGAGGGCAGCTAGGAAGTTAAAACCAGGGAATAGCACCAAAGTAAAACTGTAGGGCAATTTTCGACTCCTCCATTCCGTCTCAATATCCTGTCGTGACTGTCTAACCTGGACCTTGAAGCTGAATCATTTTCCAGAAGACTACTTGCGTTCAATACTATCGTTGTGGGGCAATTTGCCTCAGGCATTTTATTTTAACTGGTCCCATTTGTCCCCTTCTAGGCACTACGTAGCTTCAGGGTTGACCATCCAGTTAGAGCGAAACCCAGGACTTACCAAGCGCCCCTGTTATTTAGCCTCGAGACGGCCGGACGGCATGTCCCTTGCCTTATAAGTTCACTGTTACCATTGAGAAATTTTGAGAAAGGTGCGCGTCAGCTCTTCGATTTATTGTCGGAAAAGCGGGGTATGTATCAAATCCGTATTCATGGACGAGGGGGGCAGGGGGTGGTGACGGCAGCTGAGCTTCTTTCAGTTGCTGCATTTCGTGATGGAAAGTACTCCCAGGCTTTTCCCAGCTTTGGGTCCGAAAGAACGGGAGCCCCTGTCACGGCATTTTGCCGTATCAGTGAAAAAACCATTCGGATTCGGGAACCGATCACTAATCCTGATGTGCTCATCATCCAAGATTCAACCTTGCTTCATCAGGTAGATGTCTTTGGAGGGTTATTACCTCGTGGGTTTGTCCTGATTAATACGTCAAGAAATGTGGAGGAGCTGAGCATTGCAGAATTTCTTTCAACATTCCCGCACGATCATGTCTTTACGGTTCCAGCTACGGATATCGCGATGCGGTATCTCGGTCGGCCAATCGCGAATGCCGCGTTGGTGGCTGGTTTTGAAGCCATGACCAAGTGGATCATGTTGTAATCGGTCCTCGACGCCATTAACGAAAAATTTCCCGGTGAAACAGGGACAGCGAATGTATCGACTGCCAAAGCGGCCTACGAGTATGTGCGGGGGCACCTCCTACAACCACAAGAAGTTCGTTCATGCTGACACAGATCGAAGGCTCTCAAGCTGTGGCCACGACGGTGGCACTGTGTCGTCCGGAGGTCATGGCCTGCTATCCTATTTCACCGCAGACCCACATTGTAGAAGCGCTGTCCCGGCAGGCGAAAGCAGGCGAGATCGGGAATTGCCAGTTCCTGAGTGTGGAATCCGAATTCGGAGCTTTGAGTGTGTTAATCGGAGCCTCATCTATGGGAGCTCGGACCTATACGGCGACAACCAGCCAAGGTCTTTTGTTTATGGCAGAAGCCGTGTACAACGCCGCTGGACTGGGTCTACCTATTGTCATGACGATTGCGAATCGGGCTGTTGGGGTACCCATTAACATCTGGAATGATCATTCAGACAGTATGGCGTTGCGTGATGCGAGATGGATTCAACTCTTCGCTGAAAACAATCAGGAGGCCGTGGATCTTCATATCCAAGCTTTTCGTCTAGCGGAAGAACTCAGTTGTCCAGTGATGGTATGTATGGATGGTTATGTTTTGACGCATGCATTCGAGCCGGTGAATCTTCCCAGCCAAGCCCAGGTCGATGAGTTTCTCCCGCCCTATGAACCGGTTCAAATGTTGGATCCTTCAGATCCTGTGTCCATTGGCGCGATGGTAGGACCAGAGGCTTTTGCTGAGGTTAAATACCTGGCGTATCATAAACATCTGCGTGCCTTGGAGTTCATCCCTCGTGTGGTTGCCCAGTTCCAGGAACAATTTAATCGCTTCTCTGGTGGATTGATTGAGCCTTACCATGTTGAAGGGGCTGACACCATTGTCGTGGCCTTAGGGTCGGTGAACGGGACGATTAAGGATGCAGTCGATGAGTTACGTCAGGAAGGATGGTCTGTGGAATCCGTCAAAATTTCGTCCTACCGACCATTTCCTGCTCACGCGTTACGGCTGGCCCTTGAGTATGCTCAACGGGTGATCGTCATTGAAAAAGATCTTTCCGTTGGAAATGGCGGAATCCTATCCAGCGAAGTCAAAATGGCTTTGCGTGATTTGCCGATTACGGTTGATACCGTCATCGCTGGGTTGGGGGGGCGAGCGATCCCTAAAGCATCTATCATTCACCTCGTTCACGAGGCCTGTGGTGAGGGCCTGGAAGAACCGCATTTTCTCGACGTCAATTGGACGGCGATCAACAATGAGTTCGTCAGGCAACAAGCCCAGCGGCGCTCAGGACCGACACCGGAGAATGTGTTGCGCGATGTGAACGCCATCGGCGTCAAAGTGATTTAACTGACCGCATGAGGACCAAATGACCCACCAACGAATCAAATTCTATCAGACGGGAACTTTCACGGTTGGAAACCGCCTACTGGATGAATCCGACCGCACTGTTCAGTCTCGGATGGATCGGACCAACTCGCTCGACTCTGGACACCGGGCCTGTCAAGGCTGCGGGGAGGCGTTGGGGGCCCGGTATGCCATTGATGCCGCCATGCGTGCGACTCAGAATCAGCTTGTCGCGGTTAACGCAACCGGATGTTTGGAAGTGTTTTCCAGTCCGTATCCGGAGAGCGCCTGGAAAATTCCTTGGATGCATTCGTTATTTGGCAATGCCCCGGCTGTCGAGAGCGGAGTGGCGGCTGCTTTACGAGCGAAAGGCAAAATGGATGTGAGAGTAATTGCTCAGGATGGAGACGGAGCGACCGTGGATATTGGATTTGGCTGCCTTTCGGGGATGTTCGAGCGCAATGATGATGTGCTCTACGTCTGTTATGACAATGAAGCCTACATGAATACGGGTGTGCAACGATCAGGGGCCACTCCGCCTAGAGCCTGGACGAATACCACGCAGACCGTCGGGAGCCATCCAGGCAATCCCATCGGTGTGGGAAAAAATCTCCCTCGTATCGCGATGGCGCATGGCATTTCCTGCGTGGCGACTGCTTCGGTTGCCGATTTGCATGACCTGGAATCCAAGGTCACCAAAGCCATGGGCATTCGTGGTGCACGCTATATTCATATCCATGTTCCCTGTCCTCTCGGATAGAAGTCGGATCCTGCCCACACGATCAAAGTTGCTCGTATGGCCGTTGAGAGCGGGTTATTTCCTTTATTTGAAGCTGAATATGGACAGGTCACGGATCGAACCCTTATTCGACAGAAGGTCTCAGTGGAGCGCTACCTTGAGCTGCAAGGACGATTCAAACATCTATTCGGGGATTCCCCTGACACCGAAGCTATCGCGGCCATACAGGCTATCGCCGATGCCAATGTTCAACTCTACGGATTGATGGAAGAAGATTCGAGGCATGGAACGTAAGCCCTTTGCCATCACACTGAACCCCGACTCAAGCCTGGCCAATCATACGGGAAATTGGCGGACCATGAGGCCTGTCTATAAAGCTTGGCGGATCATCATGGAGGATAACCCTTTCCCAGCCCTCTATGGACGAGTGTGTTATCACTCCTGTGAAAATGCGTGTAATCGCAGACAATTGGATGAAGCTGTCAGCATTCATGCTGTGGAACGATTTCTCGGTGACTATGCCATCGAACATGGATGGAGGGTGGAGGCTGGTCCTTCGACAGGAAAGCACGTGTTGGTGATTGGAGCTGGTCCTAGCGGTTTGTCGGCTGCCTATCATCTTGCTCGTTTTGGTCACAAAGCCACGATATATGAAGCTGGACAGAAGCCTGGCGGCATGATGCGCTTCGGGATCCCCAAATACCGCTTGCCCAGGGATGTGCTTGATGCTGAGATTGCGAAGATTGAATCCATGGGCGTGACGATTAAACTCAATCACGCGGTTAACGATCTCGAGGCAACGATTAAAGAAGGAGCCTTTGATGCGGTGTTTGTCGCCATTGGTGCACATCTGAGTAAGCGGGTGGAAATACCTGGTCGTGATGCTGGCAGAATCTTGGAGGCGCTGTCCTTTTTGAAAAGAATGGAAACAGGGGATCCCCCAAAACTTGGGCGTCGAGTCGTGGTCTATGGTGGAGGGAACACGGCTTTGGATGCTGCCCGCACCGCTAAGCGATTAGGAGCGGAGGCGGCGGTCATTGTCTATCGCCGTGACCGCGAGCATATGCCAGCCCATGATTTCGAGATGGAAGAGGCTCTGGATGAAGGGATTCTGACTCGATGGCTTCGTACCATTAAGCACGTCGACGACACCACCTTCACGGTTGAAGAAATGGAGCTTGATGAGACTGGAAAGCCACAACCGACTGGTCGGTACGAAACACTTGAAGCGGATACATTGATCTTGGCGTTAGGCCAGGAAGTCGATACCAGTTTTTTGCACTAATGTCCCGGGCCTAGAGATTGCATCTGATAGGATCATCCAAGTTGATGACACTATGATGACAGGTCGAGCTGGAGTGTTTGCTGGTGGCGATATGCTTCCTGCGGAGCGGACTGTCACCGTTGCGACAGGCCATGGGAAAAAAGCCGCGAGACACATCAATGCGTATCTTCGTGAGGTTCTGTATGTGAAGCCACCCCAAAACCCACTAGCCACCTTTGATCGGCTCAACACGTGGTACTACACGGATGCTGATCAACGTCAACAACCCTATTTGGATCTGGCACGGCGTCGAGCAAGTTTTGACGAAGTCGTCGGTGGGCTAGACGAGAACACCGCATTATTGGAAGCCAGACGCTGCTTGTCCTGCGGAACCTGCTTTGAATGTGATACCTGCTATGGAGTCTGTCCCGACAATGCGGTCATTAAACTCGGGCCGGGCAAACGGTATGCGATAGATTATGACTATTGTAAAGGCTGTGGGCTCTGCGCGGAAGAATGTCCCTGCGGGGCGATTGATATGGTGAAAGAACGGAAATGAGTCCATATTCTTGATGGAAGGAGTGAATCCATGAAAATCGTCTTAGCCGTTGATGGATCTGACCAGTCTTACGAGGCCGTTCGGGCAGTGGAAAGCCTTGCGCCCGTAGAACAATTAATCGTGCTTCACGCAATGAATATTCCTGGATTGTCCTACCCAACACTCGGGCCGAATCTTGACAAAGAGTTAGCACTCACTGTGGTGCAGGTTATGAACGAAGAGGCTGATCGCCTCTTGGACAGAGTGATTTCTCTGCTCCCTTCTCACCATGACTCCATCATCAAACGTTTGGAAGAAGGTAACCCAGCGGAGAAGATCTTAAGTGTCGCTGAAGAATGCAGTACCGATCTCATTGTGATTGGGGCTCGAGGGCTCAACAAGTTTAGCGAGCATGTGTTTGGCAGTGTGTCGCATCGTGTGATGACGCATGCGCCCTGTTCGACCCTTATCGTTAAGTCACCAATGCGTCACGTGCAGCAGGTGTTGTTGCCGGTGGAAAATGAAAAGGACGCGTCGGTGATCGCAGAATTTTTGAGCAAAACTCCTTATCGCGAGTCGCCGGCTCTGACGATTCTGCACGTCATTCCTTTCTCAGAGCCTGTCTGGCCGGTGGGAGCGTTGATTCCGGAATCGTTCCGAAAAGAGATGATGGACCATGCAGAGGGTATGACAAAGGAAATTGCTTCCCGGTTGAACGGATTGGGATATAAGGCTGAGGGGAAAGCTGTGGTAGGCGTTCCTTCCTCGGCTATCGTTCAGGAACTGGCGTCCAAGAAATATGACCTTATTCTCATGAGGTCGAAGAACCGGACGGGTATGAGTCGCTTTTTGTTGGGTAGCGTCTCTCATTCCGTCACTCATCATTCTCCTTGTTCTGTACTCTTTGTTCATTAGTCTTCAAGGGTATGAAACGGTCTCTCTGATTTGTAAAGACTTGGATTTAATCTTTCAGATAGTGTTTGGTGAAGGTCCGAAAAGCTCGAGAGGTGTGGCGGGTGGATTCTCACCCCGTCATCCCAGAAATGTTTTAGCGGGGATCCATTTTTTTATAATCCTGGATGCCCGCTAAAGCCTGGGGTATGACGGTGAAAATTCTATGGGGTAAAAATTTTATCCCCTTTTGTGTATCTGTGTGTTCCGCCTTGCGCGTGGCTGAGTCCCAGCGCCGAATCTCACAACTCGGCGAAGACTGTCTGAGCGGAGCGAGTTCTGCAGCCATATGATTCGGTGCTGGGACGAAGGAGACCCGCAGGGCCAGGCGCGGGCGGGAATGGTTTGGGGTCCTTTTGCCGAAACAAAAGGACCTCGGCGTGAGGGGCCGAAACCCCGCTCAAATAAAAACGATTGAACCAAACATCATGAATGCCCGCTGACGACTGACTTATGTCCCCTGAGAACAGAAGGAATTCTCAACTCGGTTTTTTGCTGAATAAGGAAAGATGTTGTGAATCGCCAGTGGCTTCTTATTAGTGTTGTCGCGGTCGTCATAGCGATTGTGATTTTCCTTGTCTTCTTTTGCCCAGAAGACTGTCACTAACTCTCATTATCCTTAGCATACACGAGAGTTATTCCATCACGTGAGGCACATACTTGGGAAGCGAGTTAGGACGACAAGCCTTTCCCTGTTAATCTGTCCAACTCCGCTAATGCAACCGAGAGATCGAATCGAGCCTCCGCATAACCACCCAGCGTTGCCCATAAAATCCGTTGGGCATCTAAAACTTCCAAAAGGCTGGCTTCCCCAAAACGAAAGCTCACCTGCGCAATGCGAACCGCTTCATGAGCTTGCTTGAGCAATCCCTCTTCGTAGGTGATAATCTGGGCCGCTGCAACTTGAGAAATCTGAAAGTGCTGCGCGACTCTTTTTACGAGATCTTTTTGGACACCGACGAGAGTTGCCTCTGCCTGACGTTTGTTTCCCAGGGCTTGAGAAATCTCCCCTTGGCGTTGGTACCACAAAGGCAACGCAACGGTCACCCCACCGAGATACCCCTCTCGACCAGCATCTCTTTGGTAGGAACCACTTAGCGTAATATTAGGAATCCGTTCTTCTTTTTGTTGGAGGTAACGTTGCTCGGTTTCTTCCACAAGTTGCCGGAGCTTGAGTATGATGGGGTGCTGATCAAGAGCCTGCTCGGACAAACGGTCAAGCTACAGATCCTTGGGAGGATCGGCAAAATCTCCTTGAACAGCGAAATCGGACTCAAAAAATCCCGCCGTCAACGTATTGAGTGATACCTCGGCGACGCGGACCGCCTCTCGCGTCTTGGTCACTTCTTTTTTGACCTTTAGTATCTCAACATTTATTTTGACAACTTCAAAAGGTGGGGCTTCTCCAACTTCAATTTCAATTCTCTCCTGCACCGCTCGGGCAAGATTTTGCACGGTCTTGAGATTCTGCAAGGCTAACTTCGCCTTCTTTTCAGCCAGAACGAGCTCAAAGAACGCGCGCTTGACCCCAGCGGTCAGATCTAATCGTAGTTCATTCAGAACGGATTGGGCGCTTGCCACGGCTGCTTCTGCAGCTTTGCGTCGTGCCAGCCTTTTGGCAGGCCATTCGAATGGTTGACTCAACGTCACATAACGTTCTGTCACCGAGATGTCACTAGAAGGATCTAACACCGTGCCATATCCTGCTTGCACATCGATGGAGGGATTGGGGTAAGCCGTCTCGGCCAGTTTTTGTCCTTGTTTTTCTTCAACGACTCCCTTCCCTCCCGTCATGAGAGGATTGTGTTTCAGCGCGAGCTCGATAATCTCATGGAGGCTATATGTGGAATCCCTTGATTTTCCCTTTTCTCCATAAGCGGGAAGAGTTAAACAAAAGCATGTCGAAAAAACCGTTATCCAGAAGGGCAGCATATGTTTTCTGAAGTCCCGTCTTTTCTGAATCATGGATTCCACAAGCCATTGCTTATGGAGTTGAGTAGATAAATCTTTTGGTCCTTGGTTGCTTGCCTTCATGTTTTCCCTCCTCGGCAGATGTGCTGATATAGGGCGGGGAGGACGAATAGAGTCAAGATCGTCGAGGTGATCAATCCTCCAATAACCACCGTAGCTAAAGGACGTTGAACCTCAGCCCCCATACTGGTAGCCAGAGCCATGGGCAGAAATCTCAAACTGGCTACTAACGCGGTCATGAGAACTGGTCTGAATCGGTCCATCGCCCCCTGAACAATTGCCAGATTGATGGACATTGATTCTGCTTCTAGCGAACGTATTCTCGAGACCAACACCACGCCATTGAGCACGGCAATCCCGAATAAGGCAACAAAGCCAATGATGGCCGAAATGCTCAGGGGTAGTCCTCGGATCCAAATGGCGAGTAAGCCTCCTGATAGAGCTAAGGGGACATTCAGGAAAATCAATACAGCTGGTCGTAACGCCCAAAAAATCAAGGTCAGGACCCCGAAAATCCCAATCAGCGTGATGGGAACAACCAGAGCCAGGCGTTGGGAAGCTTCTTGAAGATGCTCGTATTGACCCCCCTATTGCACGTAGTACCCAGGGGGCAAGTTCATCGACTCTGCGATAATCTCCTGAGCCTGGCTAACAAAACTTCCCAAGTCTCGACCGCGGATATTGCTTTCGACGACGATACGACGATGAAGACCCTCACGGCTTACTTGCGCCGGCCCCTCGTCTACAAAAATGGTCGTTATTCGAGAAAGAGGAACGAGTTCTCCGTGCGGAGTTGGGGCTAATAGATTTCCCAAGGCAGAGGGACCTGCCGATGCTTTATCCGCGAGCCGGACAACCAGTTGAAACCGACGTTCGCCTTCAAAGACGATTCCTACTACCTGACCAACTCGGGCACTTTGAACAAAACTCAGGATGTCTGCGGCGTCTACTCCATACCGGGCAATTTGATCTCGATCCACGACAATGCGAATTCTTGGTACTCCAGAAACCTGCTCGACTTTCACGTCCGCAGCGCCAGGAATCTTTTCGAGGATCCGGGCCAACGACTCAGCCTGTTGACCAAGAATCGCCAAATCCTCCCCGAAAATTTTCACGGCGACATCAGAGCGCGTTCCAGCGATCAATTCGTTAAACCGCATTTCAATGGGTTGGGTAAAACTTAGCCCAACGCCCGGCACAGAATGCAGAATCGCCTGTTTCATTCTTTCGATTAACTGCTTCTTTGTGGTCGCGCTTGTCCATTCGTCTCTGGGTTTCAGGTTGACAAAGACGTCGGATAATTCAATACCCATCGGGTCCTTGGCGACTTCTGGGTTTCCTGTTCGACTCACGACCTGGGTGACTTCGGGAAATTGCCGGATCACTTGTTCGACGGCGAGAGCTGTTTCCACCGATTCACTAATAGACACACTCGGAAGTCTCCACACCATGATGGCCATGTCCCCTTCGTCTAATCGTGGCATAAACACTATTCCCAGGGACCCCGCTAAGAGCACGCTTACGGCAAATAGCACAATTGTAGGTGTGACGACCCACACAGGACGACGGATCGAAAATCGAAGGACTGGTTCGTACAGGGAAAGTGCCCATTGAACCATCCGCGTTTCACGCCCGTGGATTTTTGGACGAGCTAACCAGTAGCCCAACGCAGGGACAACGGTCATGGCAAAAGCCAAAGACCCAGCAAGAGCAAAAATGACCGTGATGGCCATGGGGCAGAACATTTTTCCTTCAAGACCCGTGAGAGAGAGAACGGGAATATACACAAGAATGATAATGCCAACCGCAAAAGCTACCGGGCGAAGAACCTCCCGAGCCGATTCTTGAATGCCGCGCATTCTGGCTTCTGGTGTGGGGTCCTTCATGGTTCCAAGCTTTCGAAGAATGTTGTCAATCATCACCACTGATCCATCAACAAGAAGACCGAAATCAATAGCCCCTAGGCTCATCAAATTCCCTGATAGACCTACCTGCACCATACCCATGAAAGCGAGTAACATGGAAAGAGGAATCGCTGAAGCTACGATGAGACCCGCGCGAAGATCACCTAAAAAGGCAAACAGGATGGCCACGACGAGTAATCCACCTTCCAGCAAATTGTTGCGCACGGTTTGAATGACCTGAGAGACAAACACGGAACGATCGTAGTAGGGTTCAAGGATCACGCCGGCAGGTAAGGATTTTTGAATTTCCTGGATTCGAGCTTTCACATTCTCAAGCACCTGCTGGGCATTGGTCCCTGCAAGCATTTGAACCATGCCAATAACGGTTTCTCCTTCCCCCATTCTGGTGGCTGCCCCAATTCGGAGAGCTCCTCCTTCCTGAACCTTGGCCACATCCTTGATATAAATCGGGACTCCCCCAGGGTGGTGATCGACGAGAATTTGCGCGAGATCTTCAACGTTTGAAGCCAGAGCTTCCCCTCGAATCAGGAATTGTTCCCGTTCATGCTGAATGTAGCCACCGCCGGCCATGGCATTATTGGCTTCGAGGGCTGTAAAGACTTGCTTGAGAGACAGATTAAAAGCTAACAGTTTCTGGGGGTCGACAATGACCTGATATTGCTTATCTTCACTCCCCAAATATTCACCTCCACGACATCTGGAACAGTGCGGAGCCGCCTTCCAATGTCCCATTCCAAGATCGTGCGTAAGGCCATAGGACTGTAACCTTCACCTCGGAGAGTGAACTGATACACTTCCCCTAGGCCAGTTGTGAGAGGACCCATGATGGGCCGAGCATATTGGCGAGGTATTTGATCGGCTGCGACAGTGACCCGTTCATTCACGAGTTGTCGTATAAGGTAGAGATCCATGTCATCTTCAAAAATTACGGTGACAACTGAAAGTCCATACCGTGAAATCGACCGAATTTCTCGAAGTCCCGGCAATCCACCCAAGGCTGTTTCAATGGGAAAAGTGACGAATTGCTCTACCTCAACGGGTCCCAAGGCTGGAGCCCGAGTCAGAACTTGAACCTGAACCGGTGTCAGGTCCGGAACGGCATCAATGGTTAGTTCTCTCAAAGACCAGAAACCTGAGGACCACCATGACGAGAGCGACCAAGGTGAAAAACCGGTACCGAAGTGAAAGATTAAGGAGGCTTTCTATAAAATACCTACCGACTTATTCCCCTTGAATCGACTCTTTCATGAGGGCGTTTTTAAGACCAAAGACGCCTTTGGTGACAACTTCGTCTCCAACCATGAGGCCTTGTTTCACCTCAACCCAACCATCGGCTTCCGGTCCAAGTTCGATCGGGACAAACTGAAATCCTTCTTTGCGCTTGATAAAAACCCCTCGGGTACCCTCAATGAAGGTTGGAGCAGATACGGGGATAGCCAAGACGGATGCAGATTTCTCAACGAGTCTCACCTCCACATATTCATTGGGCTTTAACTGATCTTGTGGATTCTCGACATCAAACCTGAAGTGAATCGTAAGCGTGGCTTTATCCGCGAGAGGAGCAATATAGGAAAGGGCTGCCTCAATGGGTTCTCGTCCCTTGGGTACGATGATTCCTTGGTCACCAATCTTAAAACGCTGGACCTGTTCCACCGGAAGGTTAGCGAATACCCAGACCTCGCTTGTGTCCACGACTTGAAACAACTCGTTCCCAGGCAAGACCCCTTATCCTAATACAACGCTTTGCGATGCGATGGTTCCGCTGAGTGGAGCTTTCAAAATATAGCGGTGCCCATGGATATGGCTGCCCTGAACCAAGTTCAGCAACTCCGCATCGGCCAGACCCATGTTTTGGAGCTTTTCGGTGATGTGTTGATAAACAGCTTTGGCTTCCAAGAATTTGGCTCGATCTTCTTGGAATCGACGCTCTGAAACGATCTTCTCATCCAGCAATTGTTTTGTTCGTTCAAAGTTCGCTTTGGCAATATCAACTTGAACCTTCGCGACCAGGAATTCTTGAACGAGTTCATCCAGTTTCAGACTGCCGATTGCGAGAAGAGGCTGCCCCAGACGGACACGCTCACCAAGGTGAACGAACACTTTTTCAACTTGTCCCTCAATCCGCGAAGAAACTTTGGCAACCCGGTTAAGATCAAGAGCGACTTCCCCCGGAGCTGTGAAGCTTTGGAGAAAGGATCTTTCCTGAACGATTTCGGTCGACAGGCGTCCTCGAATTTGTTCAGGGACGTTTGCAATGCGTTGCTCTTGGCTTTGTCCCTGGGATGGAGACACAGAAGTCGGTTCGGATGCTGGAGGAGTTTCTTCAGAACATCCGAATACGAGAGGGAGAACGAATAATATGGACCACCAAGGAATCGCCAAAACCTCCGGCTGATAAAAGATGGAACTCGCCAGTTCCGTGTCAGGCTTCCAACTGTCGAGCGCGGGAACGTTTCCTGTGCTCTCAAACTGTTGGGAACCGCCTATGTGAAGAATGAGGGCTTTGGTAAAGAAAGACCCCTTCTTTCACATTGCTGTGGAAACGGAAATTTGGTCTGAAGCAGGCGTATTAGGAAATAAAATGGGGAGGAGGCCGAGACCACTGAGAAGGTGATAAGAGCCAGAAGGAAATGTTCTCTCCATCTGAAGGGGCATGAGAAACACCATGAAAGAGTAGCGGGCTGAGGATTTTCGCCTCTGTCATCATGCTTATGTGAATTGGGTGTTTTTGGGGAGGATCATAAGAGCGGGTTAAGACAGAGAATCCGAACTCTAGTTGATCCAAAAGATGACAAGAGGAATGAGCTAATTGAAGATGGTCGTGAGATGTTCTTATCGGAGAAGGGGTCGTGTGATGATGGTGATGAAAATCATCATCTGCGTCGTCAGATAGAACTGAGTGGAAGATTCCTCCATGAGTGTGGTTTGTCCTCTCATGAGCATGTGAAACTTCGGGATGAGCGTGGATTAAAGGGAAGACAACGAGCCAGGAAATCGTCCAGGTGAGAATGATCGACCGACAAATGAGATGAACCATACTCCTCTTCCCTTGGATAAAAAGAGCTTCAAACGATAGATCAAACTAGCAGGGTTGCTTTCAATTTTTCAATAGGTATGACACACACATAACCGTGCTCCATTAAATAAGCAAGAGATATGCCAGATTGGTTGTTTTGAGGTAGGAATTGAAAAACGAAGGAAAATCTTTGATTCAATAAGGAGATATAACTCTTTGTGAACCGACCACAAAGCCATGGACTCTTAGGAAGAAAAAATATGGAACCCTAATCTTGGAAAATTTGCACCAACACACCTCCATAGAAGATTGCAGTTTTGGTACTTTTGTGGGAGAAGCAGACTCAGCAGATTCGGGGAAGCTGCTCTCCAGACAAGAGATCGAGAACTCGAGAGGTCCCCAAAACGGTCTTAATGACAACTGGTGAGGTGGGAGAAGATGTGAGAGAGAGCACGTCTCCAATTTCAGCAGCCTGTTGGGATACCGCGTGTTTCTGGAGAATGGAAAGCGCACGATCAACCTCGGAAGCGGGAAGAATCAACACAAATCGACCTTCATTGGCAATGTACAGGGGATCCAATCCAAGGATTTCACAGGCTCCGTGGATCGGTTCTTGAATAGGAATCTTTTTCTCATCGATGACTATCTGAACGTTTGCCCCCGATGCCAATTCGTTTAATGCACTGGCCAAACCGCCACGAGTTAAATCTCGAAGACAATGGATCTGAATATCCTGCCTCACTAAATCCGCAACGACCGAATGAAGCGGAGCGGAGTCGCTGGTGATATCTCCGGAAAAAGCAAGCCCTTCCCGCACGCTTAAGACGGCAATACCATGAGCGCCGAGATCCCAACTCACTAGAATACGATCACCGGATTCAATGCGATGCGGACCGATATCAATCCCCGACGGGATGACTCCAACGCCTGTCGTGTTAATGAAAATCTGATCCCCCTTCCCTCGATCTACCACTTTAGTATCACCGCAGACAATCTGAACGTCGCAGGAAAGTGCTGCCTGAGCCATCGATCCCACTACTTGTTTGAGGGTGTCCATTGCCAATCCTTCCTCGAGAATAAAACTCGCACTAAGGTACAGGGGTTTAGCCCCAGACATGGCGAGATCGTTAATCGTGCTATGTACTGCCAAACTCCCAATATCGCCACCTGGAAAAAACAAAGGGCGAACGACATAGGAATCCGTCGTCAAGGCCAGTCGATCTTTTTGACAAGGAAGGACCGCACTGTCATGAAGTGTACTCAAGGATTGATGACCGAAGGCCTCAAGAAACACATCCTGAATGAGTGAGTGCATGAGACGTCCGCCACCTCCGTGAGCCAAGCGAATCGTGTCGTGTTCCGAAGAAAGTAATGGACAGTGAAGCTCGAAACCGGAGTCTTGTTCCATGGGTTAAGCAGGAGTCACCCTTTCGCCTCGGTACCGGTAGTACGCAGCACATGCTCCTTCACTGGAGACCATCGGTGCACCAAGAGGGTGATCGGGGGTGCACTGTATTGTGAAAGCAGGACAGTCAGAAGGAATCATTTGGCCTTGAAGCACAAGACCACTATTCGACCTGCTTCGAGTTGTTGGACGACCAAATGAATGCCTTCCAAAATGTCGATGGGCTCAAATCCGGTCACCACGATGGGTACTTGATATGTTTGGGAGAGTGGTTCATAGGCTTCATAGCCCATGACCGTACATACATGGCCGGCAGCCAGGAATCCCTGCACGCGATTCCCAGGAGAAGATAAGATGGCTTCCATAGCCGGGGGCACAAGCACATGAGCCACTAACAAACTGAAGTTAGTCAGTCCCAAATGGGAAGCCTGGACAACTGCCATGGCTTGCGCCGGGGCTGTCGTCTCGAATCCGACGGCAAAACACACGATATGGCGAGAAGAGTTCGCCTTAGCCATTTCCACTGCATCGATCGGTGAGTAAATGATACGAACATCCCCCCCTCGAGCCTTCACGCCAAGCAAGTCGCCCTGAGAACCAGGGACTCGCAGCATGTCACCAAAGGAACATAACGTGACTTCGGGGAATTCAGCGAGTTGGATTGCAGCGTCGATCAGCTCAATGGGGGTTACACAAACTGGACAGCCAGGACCGTGGATCAGCGTAATCTCTTCGGGCAACAATCGATCGAGGCCATACTTCACGATGGCATGCGTCTGCCCTCCACAGACCTCCATGATCGTCCAGGGATGATGGACAGTCTTCCTGATCTCTTTCGCCAAGGTATCAACTCCCTTGGCACTCCGAAATTCATCAAGGTATTTCATGGCGAAGGAGCCGTTCCTGCCTGAGAACCGTCTAATTCATCCAGCATGGCTAGTGTTTGCTTTGCCGCCTCTTCATCCAGTTTGCTGATGGCAAAGCCCACATGCACGATCACATAATCACCAACACTTGCCTCGGGGACCAAGGCTAAACAAACCTCCTTGGTGGCGCCACCAAATGACACTACGCCTTTCCGTAGGTCACCTTCTTCTATACTCTGAATCTGTCCGGGAATGGCTAAACACATATGAAAGCTCAAGCGGTTTCCTTCATCTTGTCATATTGAACAGGATGGTGGAAAGGGAGACCAATTTTTAAGAAGTGAAGGAGAAAGGTATGAGGTGGTCCTAAAAAAACAGACACAAAGTTAAGAGTCACCTGTCTGCCGTTCAAATTCCTCAGGGCTACGATAACCGAGGGTTTGATGCAGGCGCTTTCGATTTATAGAAGCTCTCGATATAGGCAAAGATCGCCTGCCGGGCTATCGATATCAACTCGTTGCGACCAATCTGACGCTGCCGCCGGTCGAGGTCGGCGGCTGTGCCGCCAAAGCGCGTATTCGGAAAATCGGATCGCCGAGCTCAAACAGGACTTTGGACTCACCAACTTTTGCCTGGACGCCTTTTGGGACACGGAAGCCGCGTTTCAGACGGTCTTGATGGCCTACAACGTGATGAGTTTGTTCCGTCAAGCGTTGCTGCGAGCGCCTCGGGCAGTGAAGCTTTCGACCATGCGGGTCCAATGCTTTGCATTAGGGGCTTGGATAGGCCGACAAGGTCGGACCAAGGCCCTCCAGATCAGTGTGCCCCGCAAAAAGTTGGCCGCACAACTAAACACCGAGGTTCGTCCCGTAACCATGAGCCCTTTCTAGCATACATTGGTTACGAAACGCCCTAATTACCAATGAAATTACCTGGCTCTTTTTGATTTAGGAAAGTCGGTACGAAAAATGTCTTCTTCCTGATGAGGAAAAGAAGAACTCTCCGTTCCCAAAAAAACTCTGGCAGTAAAACGGCGAATAGCCTGAACATCCTATGTTTCTTTGATAATTCGTTCCCCATATTGAGGTTGCCAACCACAGTTCAAACAACGCATTTCAATTTTCTTCGAAAGATCGATCGTCTGAATCACAATCCACCCATGACACTTGAGGCAATGTCTGCGAGAACTATACCTATGAGATACCGGGATTGTAGGTGGGGATTCCCTTCCAGAGGAGCTGCGAGGAGAACGTGCTGTGGAAGGGCAGCGTTTTTTCCGCTTGGCAAGTCGTCCGGTTTTCCTAACTCGGGTTTTGATTTTCATTCTGCCTCCCTGCAATTTTGAAAAGGGGCTACCCTTAATCCCATGTTCCGCCAGAATTTTGTCAGACGAAGGTGACAAACTTTTGGTTAATGTCTAATCGGGGATTTAGATACCTTCATTTTTTGGTAATAATACCTAGAAATGTTCAATTATTTTAAGCAATATTCGTGCCTTTATTCATTAAAATAATCATTTAACTAACAAAAAAACAAAAAAAAACAATTGTTTTTATTGGTATTTTTTTAATGCTTTTGAAAGGAGACCACTTTGTGGGTAAAGCATAAATAACAAATTGTATCCAACTGTGTACAAATCTGTCTCCAAACAGATACAAGATATTGTCTTTGATGAAGATTTTGTTATCCATTTGTGGAGCTAGATGTGCTGTCCAGAGAAGAAAGAGAAGAAAATGAAGAGTTTTGAGTCATTTTGTAAGGAAGATGAAAAAAGTCTTTATTCGCAACAAGACACTTTGAAAAGACGTCTGTCCTCCAATCGAATAGCAGCCAAGAAATTCCCCCAAACACACCCACCGTCTAAGCCAAGGAATTTTTCTTCTTGTAAAAGGCCGAGAGCTGACCAGTGCCCGAAAATTACTGTGTCCTCCCGACGTTGGGGGCAGGGGATTTGGTACCAAGGATGAAGGCCTTGAGGGGCTTGAGAGGGCGGGCCCTTGAATGAAAGGTCGATTTCCCCCGATGTGTGACAAAGGCGAATTCGAGTGAGAACATTGGTGATGAACCCTAATCGGTCCCCTTGGGAGAGATCATCTTTCCATCGCGTCGCTGTACTCCGGTACAAGGGCTTCAGAAATTTTGGGTATTCTTCAGACTGTAATGCGCTTTCAACCTTCTGTGCCAATTTCACAGCTTGCTTGACGGACCACTCTAGAAGAAGCCCAGCATGAACAAGCACAAACCCTGGCTCATAGTAAATCATGCGTTGATGCCGCAACCAAAAAATTAAATCCTGACTATCTGGAGCGTTCAATATATCCTGAATTGTATCGTGAGCATGAAGGCCACCCACACCGGCATGAACAGCAAGAAGGTGCAGGTCATGATTTCCCAAGACAGTGATGGCCGAAGGGCCTAAGTTTTTAATAAACCGGAGAACAGAAAGAGAGTCTGGTCCTCGATTGACCAAATCCCCTACTAACCACAGCCTATCCTCAGTTGGATTAAATTGTATTCGAGTCAATAAACGTTGGAGTGCCGTGAAGCACCCCTGAATGTCGCCAATTGCGTAAGTGGCCAAAAGAACCTCTTTATGAGGAGAAGGTAAAATCCGGTCAATCGAGGCGGGACAATTCACTAGGGATAGTGACTATAATTCCGGACCATATCCTGAATGCCGGTATCATGCAAGGACACCACAAGGTCATCAGCGTTGATCAAAGTACAGAAGGTCCGATAGGATCAATCTGAGGAGGAGAGCGTATTCTATAAATTCAGGAGTTAACCCAATGGAACGAATTTTGGAACCGGAAATTATGGAGGGTGTGGAGCAAGCTCGGGTCTATGCCGAAGCCGATTTTTCAAAAGAGAACCAATGGTTCGTTGATCATTTTTTCAAGACCTATCCTGATTTGACCGAGGGAACGTTGTTAGATCTGGGATGTGGGCCGGCGGACATTCCTATTCGATTAACCCAAGCAAAGCCAACTCTCTGCGTCATTGGTGTCGACGCGTCGGCGGCCATGCTCCAATTAGCTAAGGAGGTAGTCGAGCGGAATGGTCTGTCAGGAAAAGTCACGTTGATTCATGAACTTATTCAAAATTTGGAGGGTGTGGAACCGGCTAGTACGATCATTTCCAATAGCTTGGCCCATCATATTCCGAATCCAATACAATTCTGGTATACAGTAAAAAGGCTGGCAAGACCGGGAGCGCCGGTCTTAGTCATGGACCTTCTGCGACCTGAGTCAGTAGAAGAGGCCGAAGCAATCGTCAATATGTATGCTGCCGAGGAGCCAGAGCAGCTGCGAAAGGACTTTTTTCTTTCCCTGAGAAGTGCATTTACCGAAGACGAAGTTGCAGCTCAACTCGCAGAACTGAATTTAAGCCGACTCCTCATTGATGTACCGGATGACCGACATTGGATCGTCTATGGGAGAGTGTAAAAATGAAAAAGGTCTCGAACAGGTCTTGACTGTTCCGGCACAACCTGCTTAATGTGAGCTTCCATTTGGGGGATCGTCCAAGGGCAGGACATCAGATTTTGGATCTGAGAATCTAGGTTCGAATCCTAGTCCCCCAGCCACTCCTTTTCCTTCCTCCCATTACAGAGATACCTATCTCTTTTGAACGTAAAGGATTGGAATCTATCATTAGCCGAACCTGAACGACAACCGTATACCGGAGTCATTTCCAGCGGCAAGCTCCAATATTTTCAAGCGATCTATGCGGACAAAGCGGTTTCAGAAGCTTATGTTGAGTGTCATAATTCCTATCCACTCAGCCTCAAACGAGATTTTCAGTTAAATGATATTATGGGAGGAATCGTGATCACCATTCCTCTTAATGGATAAGGACAAAATAGATGAATGTCCTGTCAGTGGTTGTAGAAAAAAGGCTCTCTTGCTATTAGACCCATTGCTCGTGAATAGGTGTCTCGAGGTGACCTCTTTTTTGTTCGTTTTCTGAATCAACAAGTATGGGAAAGTTGGAGGCATTTGGGGATGCGCCTTTCCGCAATATACGACACAAGACCAAAGTTATACCCTGAGACAATTCCGGAGTTTTGTCGATTTGGGATACAGGAACGTCATGAATCACCTATGAGGCCACAACCAAGCAAATAAGATCGGTGAGTTGTTCCTCCGGTGCCACCCAGCTGTTGTCCGAGGAAGTGACAGGAGAGAATCCAAGGAGGCTATGAAAATACCAGGTGTGGGTAGCCCATACGGAGCCTGTAAGTTCTATTTATTCATCTCCTCGGACCAATAACATAAAAGTCTGTTTTACAAAATAGCTGTCAATCGTTTAGATAGAATCTGAACGGAATCGGATACTTCAAGCGTAAAGGGCTAAGACCTATTCCTGCCATAGTCAACCCACGCCGAGTATCGAGTCAAACCCAACCTCGCCCCATCACCAGTTCCCACAATACTCAATTCAAACGTTGGTATCAGTTATTGGAATCCCATGGCATCAAGGAATTCCAGCAATTTTTTCTTTTTGGAGAAAAAGTGATCCAGGAACTATTGTCCAGACACCCTAGTTCCTGCTTGGAATTCATTTATCCTGAAGGGTTTCAGAGTCGTGTTCCTATTCCAGGCCATGTACCCACGTTTGTCCTGAGCCGACAATTGTTTCAGCGATTAGATTTATTTGGGACTCGCTTTCCCCTGCTCGTGTGTAAGGCTCCCTCCCTTCCACGGTTCAACCCAAGCAAGGGCCCACAAAGAATAGAGCTGTTTTGTCCATTGGGTGATCCCGCGAATGTGGGAGCTCTGCTGCGCAGTTGTGGAGCTTTTGGCGTAAGTCGCGTCATCATTTTGAAAGAGGCTGCCTATCCCCTTCACCCCAAATCGATCAGGGCGATGAGCGGCTCTGTGTTTGATCAGTACCTGTGCCTAGGCCCATCATTGAAGGCATTGGGAGAAAAAACAACTGGACAGAATATGGTGGTATTGGATACAGCGGGAGAAAGTCTTTCGACTTTTCAATGGCCACGAAATGTCAGGTTGCTTGTTGGAGAGGAAGGGCAAGGAATTCCCAGACTACCGGTAAAACATCAAGTAGCTATTCCCATGATGGAATCCATCAATTCACTCAATGCCACCGTGGCCGCTAGTATTGCGTTATATGCCTACCGATTACAGTATCCTCTACGAAGATTGGAAAATACGCTTTAACCTGGATTTTGCATTAGACATTTGAAACCGGATCTGACCATGGAGGGGGAAAGCCCTCTAACCTGGCAAAAAGCCCCTCGAACTAGGGTCGACGTGCGGGGGCACACTGATCTGGAGGGCCTTGGTCCGACCTTGTCGGCCTATCCAAGCCCCTAATGCAAAGCATTGGACCCGCATGGTCGAAAGCTTCACTGCCCGAGGCGCTCGCAGCAACGCTTGACGGAACAAACTCATCACGTTGTAGGCCATCAAGACCGTCTGAAACGCGGCTTCCGTGTCCCAAAAGGCGTCCAGGCAAAAGTTGGTGAGTCCAAAGTCCTGTTTGAGCTCGGCGATCCGATTTTCCGAATACGCGCTTTGGCGGCACAGCCGCCGACCTCGACCGGCGGCAGCGTCAGATTGGTCGCAACGAGTTGATATCGATAGCCCGGCACCTCCGGCAATAATTTGCCCTGCGCCTGAGGCCAGCCTTGCGCTTGATAGCCCACCTCGGTCACGGCCAAGCCCCGGCGGCAGCAAGCGCAGCTCTGGCAACAGCCGACCCGCCACAACGTAGCTGAGGGAATGGTCTTCGAAATGGGTCAAGATGGCATTGGCGCAAAATCCGGCATCGGTTCTGACCAGCCCAATCTGATCTTTCCCCTGTTCGTGAAAGCTTCCTACCATATTTCCTGTCGTCCACTAGACAGGGGAAAGATCAACCTTGTGCTATGGAAGTCCACATGGTTAACATTTGAGAATATCAAAGGATACCGCTCCTTTTTGATGATCCGGTCGTGGATCAGTGAGAAAATGAGCCATCCCCATGTGAGGAGTGACGATGGGGATAGTCTCAGGGTATCATTGGGTTTAGCAGGCTCCACTTGACAATTGAGGGATAGCCGCGATACGCCTATCATATCATGGCGTAATGGTCGGTTCTATACGGAGGCATCACATGGCAGTCAATGCACTTCGGAAAGATCTCCCACGTGGCACGAAACCACCGAGCACCGCTTCTTCAAATGACAGCTCTTGGGAGAGAAAATCTCAGGAGGATAAAGAACTCGAGAGAGATCTTGCTGCACAGGAGGAACAGGATGTGTGGGAGTCAGAGGTGATTGGAATTGTGAAGTGGTCTGAGGGTGGGGGAAGCCGTTTTTCCGACCCCGGCGCTGATTGAAAACAGACTGAAAGTCGTTGGATCCTCACACGTACCGACGCTTTCTCCATTGACCTACAGAGCACATGGATAACCTCTCTCTTGCAGCTCTCCAAAATGAGCAGAAGATTTTGGGGAGACGCGACTCTCGTGTGTGAAAAATTCTAAAAGGGATTGTGTTGGAGTTGCTCCTTCCTTCTTGAAAATGGAGGTACCCTCGTAATTTGAGGAGATCCTCGTTAGCGGCAATCATGCATTTGCCATGGCCGTCCAGGACATCGGCTAGACGTGTTGCGCCATTTTCCACATCAATAGGTCTTTCTTTTAGTCATAGCCTATTTTTTGATCGTCATGCGGAGATTGGGTATTCCGTTCCGGTTCTTAAGAGTCCCTGATAAAGGCTGTTTCGGTGTTTACTCAAGGAAAATCCCATTCAGTTTTATGAAAGAGAAAATATGATCATAGCCATATATTGGAACAATACTTTTCGTCTACGAGAGGAGGGGGCACTTCTTGAAACACACACATTCCCAACGATTATTTGCTGAGGCGCAGCGGTATATTCCTGGTGGAGTCAATAGCCCAGTCAGGGCCTTTCGATCGGTGGGCGGTCGACCTGCATTTATTAAGAAGGCAAAAGGTTCCCGACTGTTTGATGTGGATGGGAATACCTTTGTGGATTATGTCCTTTCTTGGGGTCTTATGATTCTCGGACATGCCCACCCCGCCGTGATGAGAGCCGTGAAACGTGCTGTTGAACAAGGTACGAGTTTCGGGGCTCCCACGGAAGGGGAGACCAAGCTTGCTCAAATGATTTGTCAGGCCTTTCCTTCTATAGGCCAAGTCCGCTTAGTGAACTCAGGGACGGAAGCAGTCATGAGTGCAATCCGTCTGGCGAGGGCCTATACCAAGCGAGATGGAATTTTAAAATTCGAAGGGTGCTATCACGGACACGCTGACCATCTTTTGGTGAAAGCCGGATCAGGAGTTGTAACCTTGGGAATTCCCGATAGCCCAGGTGTTCCGTCGGCTTTTGCACGACATACTCTGACCGCACCATACAACGATTTCAGGGCCGTCGATTGTCTCGTCCGCAAACATGCGAAGAACCTTGCCTGTATCATTGTTGAACCAATTGCTGGCAATATGGGGGTGGTCGAACCTAAAGATGCCTTTTTGCCCCATCTCCGGAAATTGACCAAAGAGCATGGCATCTTACTGATCTTTGATGAAGTGATTACCGGATTTCGCGTGGCTTATGGGGGAGCTCAAAGCCAGTTTGGAGTCATTCCCGACCTGACGTGTTTGGGGAAAATTATCGGTGGTGGATTACCGGTTGGAGCCTACGGGGGATCACGCCGCATCATGCAAAACGTGGCACCAGTGGGGCCAGTGTATCAGGCAGGAACCTTATCTGGTAATCCTTTAGCTGTTAGTGCTGGTTTGGAGACACTCAAACATTTAAAAAAACCTGGTGTCTATACGAAGTTGGAAAAATTGGGAGCCCAATTGGCAGAGGGATTATGTGATGCGGCGAAGAAGGCCAGGGTTTCTTATTACCAAACCCGAGTGGGATCTATGTTAGGCGGGTTTTTTTCAGAAAGGCCTGTTGTCGATTATCGTTCGGCCAAATTCTCTGACACTCGACGATACGCGAAGTTTTTTCACCAGATGTTGAGTAAGGGATCTTACTTCGCCCCCTCACAATTTGAAGCCGCCTTTGTGTCAACGGCTCACACCGCAGCAGATATAGAGCAAACTATCGAGGCGGCTTACCAAGTCTTTAAAAAATTGTAGGAATCTTGGGACCAATTTTCCCCTGCCTTGTGCGTAGCCGAGAGGGCAGGCGCCCTGGCGGAAATGGTCCTGTGTCCTTAAAGGGACTGTTGAAAAGTCCTCCAGCGGCGTTCTCGTTGCTCGAAATCCTCAACGTACTTACACTCTGTACGCTTCGGCTTTCTCGCAGCCTGCGGCCTTGCCGGATGAAGCTTTTTGAACAGTCCCTTTTGCCGAAACAAAATGACCTTTATTCATCTATTCATCGTCGTCATCATCATCATCGGCTTCCAATGCCGCTTGCCGTTGTTGTTCCTCCATCGCATTGTGAATTAACATTCGGAGAAACATAGAAATCACGGAGCCTTTTTCCAAGGTCCCTCCAGGAGGAATAGCAATTTTGCCTTCTTCTACCATTCTATCCAGCCAATTCTTTTGGTCGGGTGTAATATGGACAGGTATTTCGACCAAGGGAATCTTCCCGAACATATCCATATAAAAAACCTCCTTACAATTAAGTTTCGAGTTCAGGGTTTAAAAAATATTAGTTTCGAGTTTGGAGTGTAAAGTTTCGAGTCATGAGATAAGGTGTTCCTAATTAACTCTAAACTAGAAACTCGGAACCCGAAACTCTTAGAGTCCCAAAACCTGTGCCATGGTATATAACCCTGGCGGTTGAGTGATTACCCATTCTGCCGCGCGTAATGCTCCACGGGCGAACGTGTCACGGGTGTGGGCTCGATGGGTCAATTCAATTCGCTCTCCTAATCCCCCAAATATGATCGTGTGGTCACCGACAATGTCACCAGCTCGAATGGTTTGAATGCCGATTTCTTGCTTTCCTCGTTCTCCGATAAGTCCATGCCGGGCGAAAACTCCTGCCGATTTGAGGTCCCACCCTTTGGCAGTGGCAAGGGATTCAGCCAACTTCAAAGCTGTCCCGCTTGGGGTATCCTTTTTCTTCTGGTGGTGAGCCTCAACGACTTCAATGTCATAGCCATCCCCTAAAGCTTGAGCCATCTTTCCAATGGTTTGTAGTAACACATTGATTCCGACACTCATGTTTGGAGCGAAGACGCAGGGAAGGGATTGGGCTCGTTCGTGAAATTTTTGAAGCTCCTCTTGAGAAAAGCCTGTTGTCCCAACCACCATGGCTCGCTTATGGGAAACGACGTTCTCCACATGAGAAAGAGTTGCCAACGGCGTCGTAAAGTCTATCACCACATCACTCTTCTCAAGCAGAGGGGAAAGATCATCTTGAAGGATTACGCCTAAGGCTCCATACCCGGCGATTTCTCCCACGTCTTTTCCAATAAGGGGATGGGCTTTCGATTCGGTGGCGCCGACGAGGCGAAGACGAGAGGATTCTCCGATGAGAGAAACTAAACGGGCTCCCATTCGTCCTCCTGCCCCAGTGATAATAATCTTGATAGGCGAATTCATGGGCAAGATGAGTATCAGATTAACCCGTACTCTTTGAGGGCTTGGCGGAGGCGTTCCTTATTTTCAGGGGCGATATTGGTGAGGGGGAGACGGAATTCACAGTGGATTTTATTCATCATCGCCAAGGCTTCTTTAACAGGAATGGGGTTGGTTTCGACGAACAATGCACTAAACAGTGGTGATAGTTTGTAATGCAAGGCTCGAGCCTGATCATAGTGACCAGCCAAAGCCGCGTCGACCATCGTTGCCATATCTGCTGGAGCGATGTTCGCTGTGACCGTAATGACACCTTTAGCACCAATGGCCATCATGGGTACGGTCAGGGAGTCATCTCCAGACAAGACAATAAATTCCTCCCCGCATTGCTCGACAATATCAGAAACTTGCGTGAGGGACCCACTGCCTTCTTTCACACCGACAATATTGGGAATCTTGGCCAGCCTGGCCATGGTGGTCGCGGTCATATTGATGGCTGTTCTTCCGGGAATGTTATAAAGGACCACCGGAAGATCGACCGACTGAGCAATGACCGAAAAGTGCTGATAGAGACCCTCCTGAGTGGGTTTGTTGTAATACGGAGTAATGAGCAGTGCCCCATCGGCCCCGACCTCCTTGGCGTGCTTGGTAAAGGCAAGGGCTTCATCAGTGGAATTCGATCCGGTCCCGGCAATAACAGAAACCCGACGATTCACGGCTTCAACGGTCAGAGCCACGACACGCTCGTGTTCTTGATGGGAAAGCGTCGCGGATTCCCCCGTCGTTCCGCAGGGAACAATCCCGTCCGTTCCATGGGCAATCTGAAACTCAATCAGATCACCCAAGGCCGTTTCATCAACCCGCCCCTTACGAAAAGGGGTCACGATAGCGACTAAAGATCCGGTAAACATATTAGTGACATGAGCATCGACTTACATGATCCAACAAGATTTAATCTTGGTAGGTGCTCACTCCCTTATTGAGAATATGGGTTCTCCTTCATTCGTTCAGGAGGCCCAGTCTGGGATTGTTTCTCCTCGAACCAGGTCTTCATAGCTTTCCCGTTCTTTGATGACAAAACACTGCCCTTCTTTTACGAGGATTTCCGGCACGCGTGGGCGAGAATTATAGTTGGAAGCCATAGAAAAGGCATACGCTCCTGCACTCATGACCGCCAAGAGATCCTTTGCCTTGGCTTCAGGCATCAGTCGATCCTTAGCTAAGAAATCTCCAGATTCGCAGATCGGCCCAACGACATCGACTGATTGTTGGCTAGCGTTGGGATTCCGCTGGACAGGCCAAATGTTGTGATGAGCTTCGTAGAGGCTAGGTCGGATTAGATCGTTCATGGCTGCATCGACAATGAGGAAGCGCTTGGTATTGGTTTCCTTTGTGTAGAGCACTTGAGTGAGGAGAATTCCGGCATTGCCAACGATCACCCGTCCAGGTTCCATGATCAGGTCGCATTTCAAATCACGCAACAGTGGAGATATGGCGTCCGCCAATTCTTTGGGATGCGGAGGCACCTCGTCCGAATATGTGATTCCTAATCCACCTCCGATGTTGAGATACTGAATGTGAAACCCTTCCTCTTGCAAGGACTCGATGAGAGCCAGGATTTTTTTTAGGGCATCCACAAAGGGGGTGACCTGGGTGAGTTGAGATCCAATATGCGAATGAACACCCACGACATCAATATGAGACAAGGAAGAAGCTAACTGAAACTCCGACAGCGCCCGATCTCCCTCAATCCCAAACTTGCTTTTTTTAAGACCTGTTGAAATGTAGGGGTGGGTCTTGGGGTCAATGTCCGGATTGATCCTCAGCGCCACTCGGGCCTTTCGATTCATCCCGGCAGCCACGTCATTGATGGCATGGAGCTCATTCGATGATTCAACGTTGAACATCAAAATTTTCGATTCGAGAGCGTATCGAATTTCTTCTGGTGTTTTCCCTACACCGGCAAAAACTATTTTATTTGGCGAGATTCCGGCTCGCAGAGCTCGGTATAATTCCCCTCCAGATACGATATCGGCCCCACTTCCTTCCGAGGCCATCAGCCGGAGGATCGCGAGATTGGAGTTGGCCTTCATCGCATATGCCACGATATGTGGAATGGAAGCGAATGCTCCATCAAAAACCCGAAAATGCCGGATCAGGGTTTCATGACTATAGATGTAGCATGGGGTGCCAAATTCCTTGGCGATTCGCTCAATCGGAACCCCTTCACAAAAAAGGGTATCTTCCTGATAATGAAAACTATGCATCTTGACTGAGCTCTTCGAACAGATCGACGTCGGGTAGGGTGAGTCCCTCTAAGTCTGTATGAAACCCGTCCTGTAATTTTCGGTACCGTAGTTTGGCATGGGGAGCTATGGCTTTGAGCATCTCGCCGTCCAGGAGCGTTTGAAGGGCCTGAGGGGTGGCCTGGCGAAGATGCTCGAAATTGACCACGATATCCATTTGAGCCTTCTGCGCAGCATACTTGATACGAGTCAGAAGTTCCCGCGCATTGAGATGATCAAGGGTTCCTTCCAACTCAATGAAAAGAGCCGCAAAGGCATCATGTCGACGACCACGTATTTTGAGAAACAGATCTTGAGTTGTCGTCGGCACGGTCTGTTTGAGCGCGACCAGGGCATTGGGAATCAACTGGTTGGTTTCAATGGTTGGAAGCTTGGTTTGCAGGTTTTTCAAAACCGCTGCGACAGGAGATAGTTGCCCTTTTGGACAGGACCGCTTGATCAATTTCCGAAATTCGTTGTTCATCTCTAATCGGGGAATCACCCGGTACGCCGTATGGGAGAGTCGGTTCCAAATAGATGGCCAGGAGTAAAATTCATGATTCGCCCAGAAGAAGCCTTCTTGGAGTTGTTCCGGGGTCATTCGCCTGGGATGAAACACCACATGTTTCCCATCATATTTCGCCCAGTCCCGATCAAAAATCTGTCCTTCGCGCTCATAGCGTTCGAATAAGGCTGTTCCAGGAAGTGGGGTCAGAACGTTGAAGTAGGCTAATTCCACACGATTTCTGATAAGAAAGTTCAAGGTTGTTTCAAAGACAGATTCATCATCATTATCGAAACCAAACACCATTCCCGGATTCACCATGATGCCATGATCGTGGAACATTTTTATCTGGTCTTCAAACTTCCGAACTTGATTAAACCCCTTATTCGTTTCACCCAGAGAGTCATCCGAAATCGACTCCATACCCACAAAGACCGAAACACACCCACTTTCTGCAGCAAGTTTGACCATTTCCCGATCGTCACCAAGGAATAACGTCGACTGACAACCCCACTTAATGTTGAGCGACTTCATGGCTTGCCACAATTCTCGACAATAGGCTCGGTGACTATTGTGCAGGTCATCCACAAAGGCGACGATCGAACCTTCTTCTAGACCGACCCAAATTCGCAGAGCCGTTGACATGGCGTTCCAGAGGGAGCCTCGACTCATTCGTTCCACCACCTCGGATCGGATCCATTCCTTGACGTGGTTCATCTCCTCAATGACTTCGAGAACAGGACGCCGCCGCGTGGTTTTCCCATTAAATGGGGAAACGCTGCAAAACTCACAGTCAAAATGGCACCCTCGGGTCGTAAAGGTGCAATGGCGGGTCATATAGGCATCGGGACTCAAAAGCTCGACGCGAGGGCTCTTATAGTGATCAAGGTTAGGAAACTGGTCCATTCGATAGACCTGTTTCATGGTCCCCGCTTCAAAGTCGGCCACCACTTGGGGCCATAAATCTTCGGCTTCCCCGCAGACCACGGCATCACCGTACCGTAATGCTTCGTCCGCGCAATAGGTTGGATGCACACCGCCCAACACCACCTTCTTTCCCCGTTTACGAAATTCTGTGGCAATTTCATACGCTCGGGGGGCGTAACAGGTCATGATCGATATACCAACGAGGTCGCATGGTTCATCGAAGTTGATATCTTGCACGGATTCATCAACCAGCTTCACGTCCCAGCCTTCAGGGGTATAAGCGGCAATTACAGGAAGACTCAATTTGGGAAACCAAATAGATCGTCGTTCCCTTGCGGTCATCCGGTACGGATTGTTCCTGGGGTAAGGATCCAGTAACAAAAGCGTCCGCGCCTGACGTTGTACAGATGAAGAGTTCATAGTCCGCCTCCTGGCTGCATTAGACTCAATCTAGATTAGGACTGAGTGAATGAGAAAGTCCATAGGGAGTTATTGTGTGTTTATCGGTTGAAGAGGGGGAAGTTGGATTTCTTCCTCCTCAATGGGCACTTTTTCTTCTTCTTGTGTTTTTGCGGACGCGCCGTTTTGGGAACGTTGTTGTTCGCGTAATTTGGCCTCGATTCCAATATCCTCCGGAGCAGTCAGTGGTCCTACGGACCCGCATCCGAAGCTTAACCAACACAAGCTAAAAACAAGAAGCGTGAGCATGGTTGCTTTTTTGATCGTTTTAGACTTGGAGTTTTCCATAGATTTATCTCGAGGCATAAGACATCGTGGAATGCACCCGCTCCAATAGAATTTTTTCCAAGGCTTTGAGTCTCTTTTCAACCTGCTTACGTGCAGTCCCGCCAATTTGGGCTTTGCGATCGATGGAACCTTTTAAGGTTAGCACCTTTAATGCGTCACGTCCAAAATAAGGAGAGACGGCCCGGAGGTCCGAAAACGTTAAGTCTCGAAGCTCGTACCTGCGTTGGATGCACATTCTCACCAATTGTCCCACGATTCCATGGGCTTCGCGGAACGGGATACCCTTTCCTACTAAATAATCCGCAAGATCCGTTGCCAAGAGAAAGCTAGAATTGACCCCAGTCGCCATGGCTTCCGGACGAACGCGGAGACGCCGGACCAACTCAGTATAGAGGTCAAGACAGTTGAAGACCGTATCGATCACGTCAAATAGGGGTTCTTTGTCTTCTTGAAGATCTCGGTTGTAGGTTAATGGGAGACCTTTCAGTGTCGTGAGGACAGCCATCAAGTGTCCATAGACTCTGCCGGTTTTCCCTCGAATGAGTTCGGGAATATCAGGATTTTTCTTTTGGGGCATCATGCTACTACCGGTACAAAATCCATCCGGCAAGGACACAAATTGAAATTCCTGTGAAGTCCATAAAACCAATTCCTCACTCAGCCGGGATAAGTGCATCATGATCAAGGCTAACGTGGACAATGCCTCGACGACATAATCGCGGTCTGAGACGGCATCCAGGCTGTTCTGGCAGACTTCCGGGAAACTCAAGAGTTTTGCGGTATAGAGACGATCTAAGGGGTAATTGGTCCCAGCCAGCGCCCCAGATCCCAAGGGCATGATATTCACTCGTGTGAAGGTATCGTGCACGCGACCCTGGTCTCGTTCCAACATTTCCACATAGGCTAGGAAATGATGTGCAACCAGGACGGGTTGAGCGCGTTGGAGATGTGTGTACCCCGGCATGATGACATCTAAATTTTCCCTGGCTTGCCACAAAAGCGATTGTTCCAGTTCTTGGAGCTTGGCAGACAGTGTATGGAGCGCTTGGCGAAGGTACAATCTCAAATCCAAGGTGATTTGATCATTTCGACTTCGCCCTGTATGGAGTTTTCCCCCTAAAGGACCAATGAGTTTGGTCAATCTCCGTTCGATCGCCATGTGAATGTCTTCATCTGATGCAGAGAAGGAAAACCGGCCCTTTTGAATTTCTTTCTGAATGGTCTCTAGTCCCTGAATGATCGTGCCGCATTCTTTCCGTGTCAGAACTTTGGCCCGCTCCAAAGTCTTGCAATGGGCGATGCTTCCCTGGATGTCCTGCTCAAACAACCGGCGATCAAAGGAAAGAGAGGAGGTGAACTGTTCAACAAGGGAGTGGGTCTTTTCGGAAAACCGTCCCCCCCAAGGCTTCTGAGAGGTGTTTTTCGAACGTTGAGTTCGAAGCCAATTTTTTGACTGAGGGCTTGATTTATTCGAGCGCTTCTTGTCCAGGCGAGAAGAACGTTTCTCTTTGAGATTGGGCATAATCGTTAACTCATTAACTCATGAAGATGAAACAAATTGCTATCTTATCTTGCGTAGCCCCAATCTCAAAGCACTCAGCCGAATGAATCCATCGGCATCGGCTTGGTCAAAATCCTGTCCTTCTTCAAAAGTGGCTAAATCCTGGTGATACAACGATTGACTCGAGCGTCGTCCTGTTACAATACAGTTTCCTTTATAGAGTTTCACTCGAACCGATCCTGTGACGTGTTTCTGGGCTTCATCACAGGATTTTTGAAGCATCATCCGTTCCGGAGCAAACCAATATCCGTAATACACCAACTCCGCATATCGCGAAATTAAACTGTCGCGGAGATGTAGAACATCCCGATCCATGGTGATGGATTCCAATCCTCGATGAGCAATATGAAGAATGGTTCCCCCTGGTGTTTCATACACGCCCCGGGATTTCATGCCCACATAGCGATTTTCGACTAAGTCCACTCGTCCAATACCATGGGCTCCTCCCACACGGTTGAGATAGGCCAGCAAGGTCGCCGGTGACATGTTCTTGCCGTTCACGCCTATGGGATCTCCACGATGAAAGTCGATTTCTAGAGATTGGGCCTTGTTGGGGGCGCGTTCAGGGGATACGGTCATTTGAAACATGGACTCTGGGGGTGCCTGCCAAGGATCCTCCAGAATGCCTCCTTCATAGCTAATATGGAATAGGTTGAGATCCATGCTGTAGGGTTTCGCCTTGGTCACCGTGACAGAGATTCCCTTCGCTCTTGCATATCGAATGAGGTCTTGCCGGGATCGGAATGTCCATTCTCGCCAGGGTGCGATAATGCGAAGGTTGGGAGATAACGCATGATACGTCAATTCGAATCGAACCTGATCGTTGCCTTTCCCCGTAGCCCCGTGCCCGACTGCCTGGGCTTTTTCCTTGCGAGCGATTTCAATCTGACGTCGAGCAATCAGAGGTCGAGCGATTGACGTCCCGAGCAGATACGATCCTTCATACACGGCGTTGGCTCGAAGCATCGGAAAGACATAATTCCGGACGAATATTTCCTTCAGGTCTTCAACATAGACTTTCGATGCCCCAACAGCCAGGGCTTTCTTCTTCACGACCTGAGGATCTTCACCTTGGCCTAAGTCCGCACAATAGGCCACAACCTCACATTGGTATTCTTCCTGAATCCATTTGAGAATGACAGACGTATCTAATCCGCCTGAATAGGCGAGGACCACCTTGCGAACGGGTCGGTGAGATGGCTTGGTATTCTGAGTCACGAGCCGAGAGCGACGAGACGGTAATTTCATGACCAAGGACGACCGAGCCATTCCGTCAAAATAGCCTTTTGCATGTGAAGACGATTTTCAGCCTGATCGAGTACGACAGAATGGGGCCCATCCAAGACAGCTGCGGATATTTCTTCACCACGGTGGGCCGGCAAACAATGCATGACGATGGCATCAGGACGAGCTGTTTCCAGCAAACGTTCATTTAATTGGAAGGGGGCTAGGGCCTTTATCCGCTCGGATTGTTCATGCTCTTGACCCATGCTCGTCCACACATCCGTGTATACGACATCAGCCTCTTTCGTCGCGATGGCCGGGTCATGCGTGATTTCTATGGTGGCTTCGGTGCGCAGGGCTTCCTGATGAGACCAGTTGATGATTTGCGAATCAGGTTGATATCCGACAGGGCACCCGATGGAGACATGCATCCCGGCTAAGGCGGAAGCCTCCATAAGGGAATGGGCAATGTTATTCCCATCGCCGACATAAGACAATTTTAAGCCCTTCAGCTCGCCTTTTTTCTCATGAATTGTAAAGAGGTCGGCCAAAGCTTGGCATGGATGGCACAGGTTCGTTAACCCGTTGATGATAGGGATGGTGGCATGCTGAGCCCATTCTTCAAGCTTTGTTTGTTCAAAGGTTCTGATGACGAGTCCATCAAGATACCGAGAAAGGACCTGTGCCGTGTCGCTGAGAGATTCTCCTCGGCTCAATTGAATGTTTTCCATTGAAAGGAATAGGGCCTGCCCTCCCATTTGATTCATGGCCGCTTCGAACGAAACTCGGGTTCGGGTCGATGGTTTTTCAAACAAGAGCCCTAGCGTGAGACCGGAGAGCAATTGAGCCCCCCGACCTTGTCGTGAAGTGGATTTCAGCTCTCGGGTGATTTGGAGTAGGCGAAAAACCTGAGGCCCCGTAAGGGAGGAAACAGTCAGAAAGTCCTTTGTGTTGTGTGCTCCTTCTCCGTCTGATGTTAGACTCATCGTTCTATTAGCTGGGGAACTTCCTAACGTTGACACGTGTTACAATCGTTTATTGAGAACTTCTGAAAGAATAAGTAGGGTATGGTCGATTTCTACTTGGTTGATGATCAAGGGAGGAACCAAACGTATGACACGCTCCATCGTGCAATTCACCAGGACCTTGCGGTTCAAGCAATCCTCAACCACAGATTGCCCATCAATGGTTAATTTGATCCCTTGCATCAGGCCCATCCCACGGATTTCCTGAATGAGCGGCATACGGCTCTTGAGTTCTGACAACCTTTTGACAAGATACGCTCCCTTCTCACGGCTTTTTTCCAATACACCGCCTTCAAGCAAGATGTTGAGGACAGCGATCGCCGCACTGCAGGCCAAAGGATTTCCTCCGAACGTGGAGGCATGAGAGCCCGGAGTAAAAATTTGAGCCACATCATCTGTTGCCAGACATGCACCAATCGGAAATCCTCCCCCTAGGCCTTTCGCTAATGTCATGATATCGGGTTGGACGCCAAACTGTTCGTACGCGAACAAAGTTCCTGTCCGACCCATGCCCGTTTGCACTTCATCGAATATCAAGAGGATTTGGCGGTCCGTACACCATTCCCGAAGCTTCTTCAAATATTCTGGATCGGCAACATGAACTCCCCCCTCCCCTTGAATCGGTTCAATCATCACCGCAGCGGTTTTGTCACTCATGAGTTCCTGAAGGGACTCCAGATTGTTGAATGAGGCATAGCGAAAGCCCGGGACTAACGGTTCAAAGCCTTTGTGGACTTTGGACTGACCCGTTGCGGACAGGGTCGTCATGGTTCGTCCATGAAAGGAGTTTTGCATGGTGATGATTTCATAACGCTCAGGCCCAAATTTTGTGGTGGCATATTTTCGGGCGAGTTTGATCGCGGCTTCATTGGACTCAGCTCCGCTATTACAGAAAAACACCTTTTGGGCAAAGGAATGCGTCACAAGAAGTTTGGCGAGCTGAACCTGTGGTTCCGTGTAGTAAAGGTTAGAAATATGGATCAGTTGTCTGGCTTGACGCTCAAGAGCAGACACAAGATCTGGATGAGCATACCCCAGGATGTTGACCGCAATCCCTGCGACACAATCCAAATATTCTCGACCTTCGGAATCATAGACCTTGGACCCACGTCCACGCGCGATCGAAAGTGGAGCACGCGTATACGTATTCATCAAATATTCAGCTGCTTGGTGTTGAATCTCTTCTGTTAGCACTGGTGTGTATCTCCGTGTGAATTCAGGCGAATCTAGCACACGGATTCTGAAGGGTGCAACACAATCGGAAGGAGAGCGAGCCTTTCATTTGGCCAGTATTCGCGGGTATTCCGCACACCTGTTACCCTTGTTTGTGGTTGGGAAGGATGCTATAACCTGGGCAAATGAAGGCATGTCCATCGTGTGAGCAGCAAAACCCCGACGAAGCCCAATTTTGTTCCCAATGCGGAACGGCGCTTGGTGAGGAGCCTCTTTCACCGAAGCCACCTCCAATATTCAACGAGAAAGAGCTTTGGCAAGCCCTCATTGGTCCCAATAAGTCGATTCAATTCTCGTGGGGAGAAGGATGGTCATGGCGTCCTGCCGGCGAATATTATTTGGGGATATTTAAACGATTTCATTCAAACTTCAGCCCTCGATTCGCACTCACCTGGCTTTGGCCTGCTTTTTTATTTGACCCGTTTCTTTGGTTTCTCTATCGGAAGATGTACATGTATGCATTGGTCTACGCGATTGGGCCTGTGGTTTCGGCCTTTTTGACCGGGGATTTCACGGTCGGAATCGTGTGGCGCCTTATGGCAGGAGCCACTGGGAACTACATTTATTTTTGGCATTTAAAGGATCAGTTACAGAGGATTTCCTCGCGATCCGGATTAGATCCGATGGCTCAAACTCGATTGTTGGGACAAGAGGGCGGAGTGCAGCCATATGTCTTATGGTTAGGGATTGCTCTTCATTTACTGATGATTGGAGTGCTCATCGCCGCAGTGGGAGAAGGTCCACCCGAGGAGACACAATTTCCCGAGACAGAGCCGGCAGGTGACCAGAAATTTCTCTAAATGATCATGGAGGAAATTCTGAACGGAACGGGGCAATATTAGGTTGTTCTTTGTGTTTGTTGCCAGGCAAACCAGGCTTGAAACCATTGGTAATCACTTTCATAGGCGGTCTGAGTTGTATGACTCCTCTCCCCTTTTTCGGTGAGAAGGGTATAGGTTCTTGGCCAATTCTTCATCCACCACGATTTGAGTTCTCCTTGTGAAAAAGGTTTGTCGTTGTGTTGTCGAATGCCTGCAGCCGAGACGGTCTCGGCGATCAGGGGCCAATACCGGTCCTTTCCCATCCCTATGGCTTTAAAGTGCTCTCGGAGGAGAAAGACGACCCAGAGCTCGGCGCTGTGTTTTTTGTTGTGCTTGAAAGGTTGAGTTTGTCGTAGAGGAATCGGATCAAAATTTTTTATTGTGGATGTGTAATCTGGACCTCCATAACTTCCAGCAACCTCCGCGATTCCTTGAAGCATGTTGGCGAGTTCAATCTCGACCACAGGAGAAGGGGTAGCCGTTTCTCGGCCAAAGGGGTTGGGAGCGGTGAGCAGATCAATCAGTGGCTTCAGTTCTCGCAAACGGACCACGGCCGTTTGAAGAATTTTGGCCGATTCAAGCCAATAATCCGGGTCATTCTTCGAATGCCGTTCACAACCAGGCGGGGGTAAGACGACAGGGATCCAGTGACGAAGCAGGACAAACAGGACATAGTTGATATCCCCTCCAACATCTTCCACTTGTTGGAAAATGCTGTGAGAGCCCTGCGCATTGAGAAAGAAGTTTTTTCCTTTCTCTCTGACCCCTAATCTGTCAGCAAGGTATAACCACCATTCAGCCGGTGGTCGATGCGATTTGGGATCGGTCACGAACATTGGCCTTGATTTTTAGCGAACGAAGCAACATTGGGCGGAGTCATGGTACGGTCAGCTTTGAGGCAAAGCAAGCCATGAAAATTGGGGAACATGAGCTGAGGCAAGTTTCGTCAGAATGCCGTCATTCATCAAAACTCAAAGCCCGTACTCCTTTGAGTGATTGTTTGCAGGTAGAGGAGGTAGAGGAGAATGATTATGAAGCAGTTGGTGCTCCTTCGACATGGGGAGTCTCAATGGAATCTGGAAAATCGGTTTACCGGTTGGGTGGATGTTCCTCTTTCTCCCAAGGGAGAGCAAGAGGCTCGCGAAGCTGGTCAGAAGCTTCAGAGTTTTCGATTTGCCCAAGCATTTACCTCCGTTTTGACTCGGGCAATCAATACGTTGACCATCGTGCTGGAGGTCATCGGTCAAACTGAGCTTCCTATTGAAAAAGACCAAGCCCTCAATGAACGCATGTATGGGGATCTTCAAGGTCTGAATAAAGCTGAAATGGTTCAGAAGTTCGGAGAGCAACAGGTGAAGTTATGGAGGCGCAGTTACGATGTGAAGCCACCTGGCGGGGAAAGTTTAAAGGATACGGCAGATCGGGTGTTGCCGTATTACATACAACGGATTTGGCCCAAACTGTCGGTTGGCGAAACCGTTCTCGTGGTGGCTCATGGCAATAGTCTGCGGGCCTTAGTGATGCATCTCAACCGATTATCAACTGATGAAGTCTTGGAGTTAAATATCCCTACAGGCGTGCCGCTGGTCTTCGAATTGGACAAGCAGGGGAATACTCTCAACCACAGATATCTCTAGCAGGATGTTGAAAAAGTCCGCCAGCGGCGTTCTCGGGCCTTTGTCGTGCTCACGTACTACAAGGTACGCTCCACGCGCCAAAAGCCCTGCGGTCTTGCTGGACGAGCCTTTTTGAACATCCTGCATTGCTTTTGATGACGATCGGACATTCTTCTAACTAAACGTCGCTTCGATTTCGGCACTGACCTCACCTATTTCTTCGACTGGGATGGTATCAACCAAAAGGGCCAAGAGTTTTTGTTGGTCGTGTGACTCGATGGTTCCCTTCGCTTCAAGGTCAGCAACTGACTGAGATAACACCGCAATGGGTTCACCCCCCTGTTGCACAATTTCCTTATAGACTGATTCTTTGGCCTTCTGCTCTTGAAAAAATTCTTCTACAGCATGCGCCTCTAACTGAAAGGCCGCTTCCCAATTGTCCCGTATCCCTTTGAGGAGTTCTTCCATAATCTGGGATCGGATTGCTTCAGTGAAGCTGACACGAACACCAGATCCAATCCAATACAGACAAAGACCGAGGATTTCTCGCGTGATGCTCTGGGCCTGTTCTGGAGAAAGATCGAGACCATATTCTTCAAGGATGGAGGACGGCATTCCTGGAGGAATCAGGTCAAATAGTTGAGCCGCTGCCTGTTGAATTTCTGATGCCATAATCGGGTGTCAGCTTAGGAAGCCATGTTCCTTCGTTCTATTCACTGCTTATCCGAATCTGATTTCCAAGAGAAAAAAAGTTCCGAACCATCGCGACACCCTAGCAGAGATTTCCATTCGCTTACCTTCGGAGAGTTCATCTTGAAAAGAGGTGACGGTAGGATAGGGGATTAAGATGGAATTTGAAAGGAAAGGTCAGAGTGCTGACGACAGAGTTCCTGCCTTGAAAGACGAGCCTTAATTACCTCTATTATATTGATTCGCATCTCAGTCCTTGCTCTTTTGCCAATGCGTAAAGCGAGCGCTCTAAAAGCTTTGGTAAAATTCCCTTGACACCGAAAACGGAAGAGTGCCAGGCTTCTTCCCTCACTTCTTGATCGTGTAGCTAGAGTTAGTCATTAACCCAGACCGCTGCTTATTGGGGCGGTGTTCGGTGTTGCGATCTGGTTAGGATCGCTGGTCTATGACGTCCGTTCTTTTGGTGATCGCCATAATATGGATAGCTGATGGTGTCGCCCTTTTGGTCGCGCCGGTCCGAATCATAGGGCTATTGAAAAGTACCATAGAAGTCTCACGGTCTCTCATCAAGTGGTCAGGGTTCACAGCCTTCTTTGGGTTTATCCTATTGATGAGCTCGGATGAGCTACGCTATCAACCTCTTTGGTACCTTATCGGGCTTCTCATGATCGTCAAGGGTCTCTTTTTGGTATGGGCATCGGAGTCTTTGCGTGACGGGGTCGTGGAATGGTGTTTCACAAGGGACCCTATCGATTACCGTTTTTGGGGACTTGGCCTTTGCACGTTGTCTGTTTTGTTACTGGATGCATTAGGGTGGATTCGATCGTGGTGAAGTGATGATTGCCACGTTTCTGTTGGGATTGACGAGTTTCTTTTGGGGTGGCATGGGCATCATCATGACAGTCGTGCCTCAGATGTGGGCGTTATTCTCTATACAGATGCTTGAGAATACGTGGCATCGATTTTGGGTGACCCAGGCGATGATTTTCTCTGGGTTGGTACTCATTGTTGGGACCTCACAGTTTCAAGGTGTTTGGGTTTGGGTCATCTGTGGGGTGATGATGGTCGGAAAAGCCTGTCTCATTTTGGGGGCTTCTCAAAGTTTTCTCGCTCGACTGATTTCGCTATCCCAAGATTTTCCGAAGTGGGTCTATCGAATTGGTGGCGTCGGTATGTTGGTATTAGCCGTCCTTCTGGCTACGGACCTTATTCTCAATGGATAAGAACCTTCTCCCTCATTTGAGGAAATTTTCTGAGATTTGGGATGTGCATCACTCCGCGGATTGGCCAACTGATCTGGGATCGAACGAAGGAGAACTGATGATGATCGATACAGTCGTGAGTGGCTGTGTCACCTATTTCTTGGAGTCATCTGACGGACTTGATCCTCAAAGAGTCGAAATACTTCAAAGCTGTTTAACTGACCTGGACAATCTCTTTCCTGATCTCCAAGAATCAGCGATGACGTATTTTGAGAGGATCAGAATTCTTGGTTCTTTCATGTTAAATGGGATTCCCATTCCCTAGAATAAGTCGTGATCCTTTTGTGAATCTTCTCATTTGACGGGCTAAAAAGCCCTATGATATCGTCAAAAACTAGTATAGTTTGAAGGTTCTAAGCAGGAGACGAGGGTTACTACGATGACCACCGGGCAAGATCTCAAAACCATTCTGAGTAAGCTCCAGTACACCGATGACGCCAAGGTTGTCCAGCAGGTGACCGAGCAAACCCGAACCGTCCAAAATCGAATGGCTGGCGTTCGACATAAATTGGTCGTCATGAGTGGGAAAGGTGGAGTCGGGAAGAGTATGACGACGGTCAATCTTGCCCTGGCCCTTGCTCGAAATGGATTTCTGGTCGGCATCCTGGATGTCGATTTAAATGGTCCCTGCGTACCGCAAATGTTAGGAATGCCCGGAAAACCATTGGAAATCACAGCGGAGGGGGCAATGCCCCCGATTGGTCCTCTTGGAATAAAAGTGGCCTCTATGGAGTTCTTTTTGAAAGAGTCCTCTCCGGTTCGCTGGAAGGGGCCGATGGATTTGAGCCCCGTATGGTTAGGCCTCATGGAAATGAATGTCATCAGAGAATTTTTAGGCGATATCGTATGGGGAGAGCTTGATTTCCTTTTGGCTGATCTGCCGCCGGGAGCGGCGGCTGACAAACCACCGGTCATCGCAGGGTTTTTGCCTGACTTAGCAGGCGCTCTTGTGGTCACCACTCCCTCGGAAGTCGCGTCGAATGTTGTCCAGAAGTCTATTGGATATGCGCAGGAATTGGGAATATCCGTGTTGGGCATCATTGAAAACATGAGTCAATACCGTTGTCCAACCTGTGGTGCAGAGAATGAATTATTTGAGGGGAATACCCAAGGAATGTGCGAAGCCCTGAATATACCGCTGATGGGTCGGATTCCTTTTGATCGAAGTTTTGCTCGAACGTTTGATAAGGGGAACCCCATATTGGATGGTTCCCACCCCACGATTCAACGCTTCCAGGAAATCGCCGAACGAATTCAAACCTTGATTGACTATAAGAAGGTGCTGGCAGAAAAACTCTAAATATGGTCGGTCCCCCTTATATTTTGAAAGAATAGGGGACCTGAGGAGTCACTTATGAAATTTGTATGCTTGAACTGTGAAACATACATGAGTTTTGAAAAAGTTGAGAAGCCAGCTGAAGGCTCACTTGGGGTGTTTTTTGCTTGCCCCTCCTGCCAGGCCAAATTTTCGATGGTGACGAATCCTGGCGAAACGCAGATGGTGAGTTCGCTAGGTGTTCAGCTTGGAGGCCGGGAGGCTGCTCCTGCCCCTCTTGAAATGACTCGAAATACTCTCAGGGAAGAAGTCGGAGCTGGCGCCGGGCAAATGGCTGCGTATCTGAATGAAAAAATTCAGGCTGGGCAAGCATCTGCTCCCCAAAGAAGTTCTGCTGGAAAGACGGGAGAAGGATCAGAAGGAAGGTGTCCCTTCTCGGCCATGGTTGCCCAAATGGGTTTGACCTCAGGTGGGCAAACAACGGGCACGACTGGAACAGAATCGGAACTCATTTGGACTCCGGATGCAAAGGAACGCCTTGAACAGTTACCTTCATTTGTTCAGCCTATGGTGCGGGGAAGTGTGGAAACCTATGCTCGTAAGAATAGTTTTTCCAAGGTCACGCTTCAGGTCATGGGTGATTCGAAGAACGCGTCATCAGATGGCATTGCTTGGTCCCCAGATGCAGAGCAGCGTCTGAAAAACATCCCGGAATTTATCCAACCAATGGCCCGCAAAGAAATCGAGCGGTTAGCCAAAGAGCGTGGTGCGACAACTGTCTCCGCTGAACTCATAGATGAAGCCAAGGATAAATTTATGAAGTTTATGTGAAGCAGTTTTATATAGATCGTAAAAAGGGCGACTCATGAAAATGAGTCGCCTTTTTTTATTCCTCTTGCGTCATTCCCGACATCTTTTATCGGGAATTCAGATATTCATTTAGCGGGGTTTCACCCCCGCACGACAGGTCCTTTCGTCTTGGCTCAGGACAGACTTTTGGTTTCAGCAAAAGGACCGAAATCAATATTTCGCGTGGATTACCTCCAAAATAAGAGCCTATTTTGCCTCATACGAAGATGAAGTATCTTTCTGGTAAAATCATGACTTGAATTGATTCTTGATAAAGAAGAACTTACTGAAAATACCTTGTAAAGAAACCAGAAAAATATTTATGACTGAAAAGCGACGAATAATACGAGTTTTCTTGGCTTCTCCTGGTGATCTAATGAAGGAACGGTTGGCGGCAAAAGAAGTCGTCGACGAGTTCAATAGCCAGTTAGCCGAGCATTTTGGCTGTCATATTGAATTAATGAGCTGGGAAGATACCCTTCCGTCTTATGGACGCCCACAGTCTCTGATCAATCAAGATTTAGAGCGCTGTGAGCTCTTTATTGGAATGGTGTGGATGTGTTGGGGGACCCCACTTGATAAGGATGGCTCGTATAGTTCAGGTTTCGAGGAAGAATTTGAACTTTCAATTACTCGAAGAAGGGAGACGACAGAACCAGAGATAACAATGTTCTTTAAGGACATTGATGAAGATAGATTGAAAGATCCTGGGCCAGAGCTAGCAAAAGTAATAAATTTTAGAAATAAGCTTATTGCTGAAAAAGAAATTTTCTTTGATACTTTCCAAGATGAAACTACATTTCAGAAAAAATTTCGTAGAACAATCCAAGGTTACGTAACACGAGTGTATGACTTTGAAAAAAACGAACATGGGGTCGAAGACCATGTGAAAGCAAACGAGCCAAATTTAAATAACAGCATTGCATCGAATAAAAAGGCATCAGATTATCTCTTTTCAACAGAAGGCCGTACTTTTTTGCATGAGTTTTTAAAAAAAAGCAGAGAACGAAGAAAGCTTAAAGGAGATTTCCCCTCTAGAAGTTTCTAGATTCAGATTGTTAGCAAATGTTTTATCTAAACCTGGCAATGATTCTCCTTCTCTCGGTGTTCATGACGCTAATATTATCTTTTTAAATAGAAAAGTTGTGGATTTTTGGAAACAAGAGATTTCAAAGTTAGTAGATTTTGGCCTAAAAAACATCAAAAACGAGAATGTTCCACTTTGGTATTGGTATTCACTTATTGAAAAAAGCCTTCCTGGCTTTATTGCGTATAGAACTTTCTCTATTTTTGAAGACGATAAGAGAGTTGGTGCATTAGAAGCCATGCGTTTAATCGGAGCGAAAATAAAATTACCGATTAGCGTTGATTTAAGCAGAGCTAAATTTATTGAGGGTTGGTTTTTAGATGACACCTCCTCACATGTTAAGCTCGCCGCTTTAAATTATTTAAAGCATCATGGTGAGTACGAAGATTGCCAGTTGTTCAAGCCGAATTCGACCGAAAGGATTACCAAACTACAAGATCTTCCATCGAGACATTATTAAGCATTCAACTTCGTAATGATAAGAATGAGGCAGCCAAAGTTGCCCTCAGTACGCAGTTTGAAACTCTTGATGGCAATTTAATTCAACAAATTGTTTCCGGCGAGTTAGCAGTGGACGAAGAAATTCTTCGACTTGGATTGAAACACCGTAACGTCGATATCCGTTTAGCTTGCGTTAATAAACTAAACGCAAACAATCAATTAAACATCGATGATGCCGAATCTTTGGCCAATGACAATGTTGCGTCAATCAGAAACGCTGCACTAAATATGTTGTTAACCCTTGACCAGTCATTGATGGAAGAAGAAATAAAAAAAATACTTGTTAAACCTATAGCAATGCCAGGATTTGAGCTTTTTTCAATCGCAAATAAGCGTGATGAAGAGGGAGAAAAATATTATGAAATGTTTTTGTTGAACAGATACTCTCAAATGGACGAAGCGGTACTTCTTCAGAGGATCAAAAGCAGCTCAATTTACGACGAATTACCATATTTCGCATTGTGCTGGAGATATTTTAAAAAATATGCCCCCGACCTTAGAGAGAAAATTGATAATGAATTTAAAGAACACTTCGAAAATTCGATAAACAGAATGGTGGAAAAATATAGGAACGAGCAATCAGCTTCTCTTGTGCAACAGACGCGTAAATTAGAGGAATTCTTAAGGCAAAAATTACTCAGAAAAGGCTTAGATATTCTTTGCAGAAAATATGATGCCGAAGACATTCACCGTATTCGAAAGAATTTACGAGATGGGCTTGTCAGGAGTTCAGTCGATGAAATTCAATATCTCAAAAAATTCGGAGAATGGGATGACATACCTTACATTATTAAGGCGGAGAATAGTGAAATGCCGTCTGATTTCCATTCATTATTTTCAAGGGACGATCAATGGTATATTTTAATTGCCGAGGCAATTTATTGCATTGGCAACTCGAGACTTGAAGAGTTACTGAAATTTGATATTCCAGATCGCGTATTTGTCGAATTGATAAATGTATGTTCAATCTCGAAGTTTTCTGAGCTCTCAAGGGAAATTATCCTCACAATAATGTACAACGAGAGAGAGGAAATACGAAAAGCCTGTTCATTAGAATGCATACAATCCTTCAATAAATCTACCTTGAGAAATGTTCTTGACGAATACCTGGGAAGCGACAACCGTTATTACAATGTAATCCATTGGCTAGATTTTGGTATTTGCATGAAGAAGAAGACAATAAGAAACGCCATAAATATTATCTCGAATAGTTAAACTATTTCAGGAATGAAATCCTTAATACGGGGTCATAAATAGGGTCGGGCATGAGTATTGAGTTTTAGTTTATATCGGCTTTTGCACCGCACAGTTTGAAAAGGGGTATGTTGCTCAATTAATTCCAACGCCTTGGGCGTGGCTGAGGCACAGCGCCGAATCTGACAGTTCGGCAAGGACTGTCTGAGCAGAGCGAGTACCGCAGCCATATGATTCGGTGCTGTGGCGAAGGGACCTCGAAGAAGACACGCACTGGCGAGAATGGTTTGGGCACTTTTGCCGAAACAAAAGTGCCTCGTCGCGCGGGGGCGAAAACCCGCTTATAAATAAATCAAAACTTGGATTCCCGATTAAAAATGTCGGGAATGACGGTGTGAAATTCTATGGTCAACTAACAAACTCTTTAAGAAAAATCCTTCCAGTTAGCATAGGGTTTAACTCGATAAATCTCCTCAATAGAATTACCCAACTTCACCCCCTGTTCCTCAAGCAATTTAGCAGTCCGCCAGAGTGGCAATCCGACAATCGTGGGGTAATCTCCTTCAATCTTTTCAATTAACCGCGCCCCTTCTCCTTGAATAGAATATGCGCCAGCTTTCCCCAGACTTTCTTCTGTGTTCAGGTAACGGAGCAGTTCATCGCGATCGAAAGGTTTGATCCAGACGTAAGCCGTTTCAATGAAAACGACTGAAAAGTCTGTAGATTTTTGAATCAGCGCGATGCCAGTGTGCACCTGGTGGCAACGTCCTCGCAGTTTTCGCAGCATGGTTTCTGCTTCTATGAGATCTTGGGACTTGCCTAACGGTGTTCCCTCAATTTCGATAAGAGTATCACTGCCTATAACCAGGGCTTGAGGGTGATGATCCGAGATGGATTGGGCTTTGTCTCGTGCAAATTGTCTGGCTTGCTCGCTTGGTGAGAGATGGGGTGAAACAATTTCCTCACAGATGGGCGGGATAACGTCAAACATGATTCCAAGCAACGCGAGTAATTCTCGTCGGCGTGGGGAAGTTGAGGCAAGGATTACTTGCAAAGGGAAAATCCCGCTTCTTGAGTCGGGACAGCGTGAGTTGTCGAGCTAATCTGGGAAGGAGTGTGACCATCCAAGTATTTAGTAAGAATCTGCTCCACATCCTGCGTACAGGTGGTCCTGACCATTTGGGCTCGCATAGCTGCGGCATGAGGAAATCCCGAACAATACCAAGCTAGGTGCTTTCTCATGCGAGGGAACCTTTCCCTTCCATTCTGTTCTTCGAACAAGCTGGCATGTTCAACCATTCTATTGAATCGTTCATGAAGACTGATTCCAGTGGGTGAGTTAAGGAGTAGCTCTTTCCTCTGTGCGGCATGCCGAATGGCAATTTTCTCTTGAAATATCCAAGGGTTTCCCAAGGCTCCTCGTCCAATTAAGACTCCATCGACTGCGCTCGAATGGATTCGGTAGATGGCATCTTGAGGCGACCGAATGTCTCCATTGCCGAGCGCGAGGATTCCCTTGCCTTGAATGATGCGGGAGGCAAGGCGTATCGCTTCCCAATCAGCCTCTCCTTTGTACATTTGGGCTAATGTCCGTCCATGAATGGAAATCACCTCTGGGCCCCCTTCCGCCAAACACTCACTCCATTCATCAATAATCACTTTGTCAAAACCTAGCCGGGTTTTTACGGATACAGGTAGAGCTTGTCGAACACTCGTCGAGATGGGACCTTGTCGCTGGTGTTGCTCCGCATGAGTTTTGCGAATGATTGAGGATTTGACTCCCCCGTCCTTCAAGGTTTGCCCTTCTGACCAATCCTTAATACCTTCTTTGGTTGAGGCGATGATTTTTAACGCGAGTTCTGGAGTTCGAATCAAACCCGCACCGGAACCTGAGGCGGCGACGTTTTTTGAAGGACACCCCATGTTGATATCGAGGCCGTCAAAACCCAACTCACAGATGATTTGCGCCGCTTGGTAGAACAGGGCTGGTTCCTTTCCATACACCTGTGCCACAATGGGCCGCTCAAATTCAGAATACCTGAGTGTTTCAAAGCCCATGCCCTTGCCTAAACAAATATCCCCAACGTTGGTGAATTCGGTAAACACGACATCTGGGCGGCCATGAATGGCCACGATTTGCCGAAAAGCTGCATCCGTGACGCCATCCATTGGAGCAAGGCCAACAATGGGGGTAGGGAGATGCCGCCAAAAACTCATCTTGGGATCCTCTGATGCGTTCGTTTTTTTCTGTTCATGAATAGATACGGACTTTATCCATTTTACTGAAAAGTCATTGGTCTAAGGTCCAACATGATACAATATCACGGGAAATAAAAAGAAATACAAATGTGCGTTTGCTATAGAGGAGAAGTCGATTCAAACTTCTTTTACGATTTTGTTCGAAGCAAAGCACCAATCGACTGATCGGATACACCTATGCCTTCATCAAAAGTAGAGCAATATTTACAACTGATTGACAAAGTCAAAGACTTAATAGCTCAGCATAACGGTGAACCCAAGACGCTCTTCCTTCAGGAAATGTTAGTGGGGGTGCTGAAATTTTATGACACCCCTTTAGATGTCTTGGATGTGAAGATTTTGAATCGGGCTATAAAAGAACTTCGCTACGCCTTTCAAGTTTTTCACCCTTATCGACATTGTCCTAAGGTGAGCATTTTTGGGTCAGCTCGAACGTCCCCAGAAGACCCTGATTTTCAATTAGCCTATCGCTTTGGACGATTGTTAAGTCAAAAGGGTTTTATGGTGATCACTGGAGTTGGCGACGGCATCATGTGGGCTGGTCACAAAGGGGCTGGAAAAGAAAAGAGCTTTGGGGTCAATATCATGCTTCTTTTCGAACAAGCCCCCAATTCCACCATCATCGATGATCCCAAATTGGTGAACCTCAAATACCTTTTTACTCGGAAGCTTTTGTTTGTCCGAGAATCCCATGCAACGGCTCTTTTCCCTGGAGGATTTGGAACTCTTGACGAAGCTTTTGAGGTGTTAACGCTTATTCAAACGGGGAAAACTGATCCAACGCCTGTTCTGTGTTTACAAGCCCCGGAATCGGACTATTGGAATAGGTGGTTAGATTTTGTGACTGGACAACTTCTACCCCGGAAATTGATTTGTGACTCTGATCTTCACTTATTTAAGATTTTTGACGATGAAGCGGCTGCTGTCGAGGAAATCCAAAATTTTTATCGAAATTTTCATTCCATCCGATTTGTGGAAGACAATCTCCTTATCAGGCTTAAAGCCCCGCTGACTCCCGAGGAATTGGTGTACGCCAACTCGGAGTTTTTGGATCTTCTCGTCGATGGCGTGATGACCTAGCAAGGGCCCTTTCCCGAAGAACACGATGAACCAGAATTAGAGAACCTCACCAGACTGGCTTTTCACTATAATCGTCGAAGCGCCGGGCGGCTCCGACAACTGATTGATTGGCTGAATTCCGTTCAATCGTGCAAACACGAATCTGCAAGCTGGTAATCCTCGCTTTCGTTCACACAAAATTCTGGTTTGGAGTCAAGAGAACGGGTCTAGGGCTTTGTCTTAAGAAATAATCATGTTATTGTCAGGTACATAGGCTATGGAAATTATGGATCGTCTGAAAACACCAATGTTCACGAAGAGCATCCCTTCACTCCAGGTGGTCCTCTATCATGCTGATTGCCCCGATGGTTTTGGAGCTGCCTGGGCCTTATGGAAGCGTTTCCCTCAAGCTACGTTCATCCCGGTGAAGCATGGAAAGGAACCACCGGCAGGCTTACAGGGCCAACATGTCATGATGGTCGATTTCAGTTATCCAAGAGACATCATCGAAGGATTAGCTGATCGCGCAGCCAGCCTTCACATTTTAGATCATCATATTACGGCTCAACAGGCACTCTCAGGGCTCCCCTATGCCTATTTTGAAATGAATAAGAGTGGTGCCGTCTTGGCTTGGGAGTGGGCTCATGCGGAGCCGGTCCCCTGGCTTTTGCAGTATATTCAAGATAAAGATCTGTGGACCTGGAAACTTCCGAATAGCCGCGAAATCAATGCGGCGTTGGCTTCTTATCCCTATGACTTTGAAGCCTGGAACAGCCTTAAACAGGATGTGCTCGAGGTCGAAGGAAGGGCCATTCTTCGGTATGAAAGTGCCCTGATTGGCAATATTGTGAGTGAAGCTGTGTTCGTGTCCTTTGAAGGAGAGGTTGTGCCTGCTGTCTACAGTCCAGTCCTCAACAGCCAGATCGGGGAACGTTTCTGTCAGGATTACCCATTTTGCATCATTTGGCACCAAAAGGATGGACGACGGTATTTCAGTTTGCGCTCTCGTCGCGGTACAGATGTATCGGCTATTGCTACCAAGTATAGTGGAGGCGGGCATCTCAACGCAGCAGGATTCTCGATCTCCTTAGATTCAGAGATGGATCTCCGCTTAAACCCTCTGAGTGGGTTAATACTCCCAACATAAACTGCCTGGCTCCCTCCCCTTCGAAGTCCAAAAGGCTCAACCATGATTCCGCTTCACGATGACAACCCAACGGAAATCACCCCGTTTGTGACCATTGCATTTATTGCTGGTTGTATACTGGTCTTTCTCAACCAAGTTTCGTTATCAAACCAGATGGGGGAATTGTTTGTGTACAAATATGGGGCTATCCCAGCCGTGGTTTTCGGCTATGCTGAATTGCCCGCAGAATTTGTGGCTCTTCCTGCCTATTGGACCTTAGTCAGCAGTATGTTTCTTCATGGTGGGTGGATGCACTTGATAGGGAATATGCTCTACCTTTGGATATTTGGAAATAATATTGAAGATGTCATGGGACATGTGAAATTCATCGTGTTTTACATGGCATGTGGAATATTGGCTGCATTAAGCCATGCCTTAATCGACACCAATTCCACTGTTCCAATGGTCGGAGCCAGCGGTGCGATATCAGGAGTTCTTGGAGCTTATCTGTTGCTCTTTCCTCGTGCTCAGGTGCTAGTGCTCATTCCCTTGGGATTTTTTACGCGAATGATGTACATTCCCGCATGGATCGTGTTGGGCCTATGGTTTGTCCTGCAAGTTCTCAGCGGCGGAATGAGCTTGGGACGCGAGGGAGGAGGGGTGGCCTTTTTTGCGCATATTGGGGGGTTTGTCGCGGGAATAGGTCTTATTGGGTTGCTTAAGAATCCTCAGGTTCGCTTTCTTAATCCACCTCATTCGCACCCGCGATCGTGGGATTGGTGATGGATCAACGCAGGAATACATAGCAAGAGCTACAAATCATTTTATTTATCGCGCAATCAATTTTTATT
>CBDBCZ010000019.1:490000-2832050 GCA_965203295.1 Nitrospirales bacterium
GGGGAAGTTTGGCACCTCGATGTCGACTCATCGCATCCTGGGGCTGAAGCTGGTCCCAAGGGTCGGGCTGTTCGCCCGTTAAAGCGGTACGAGAGTTGGGTTCAGAACGTCGTGAGACAGTTCGGTCCCTATCTGTTGTGGGCGGAGGAGATTTGAGAGGGTCTGTCTCTAGTACGAGAGGATTGAGATGGACGGACCTCTAGTGTGCCGGTTGTCGCGCCAGCGGCAGTGCCGGGTAGCTATGTCCGGTTGGGATAACCGCTGAAGGCATCTAAGCGGGAAGCCTGCCTCAAGATAAGATCTCCCGGAGGGTAACCTCCCTAAAGGCCACTCATAGACTATGAGTTTGATAGGCTGGGTGTGGAAGGGCTGAGAGGCTCGAAGCTAACCAGTACTAATCGGCCGTGCGGCTTAACATTAATATTGCTCCTGATAGACGTGACCTTCGAAAATTCAAGAGTTCCCGGTGGCCATGCCGGAGGGTCCCCACCCGTTCCCATCCCGAACACGGAAGTTAAGCCCTCCAGGGCCCATGATACTGCAGCTGAGAGGCTGTGGGAAAGTAGGACGTTGCCGGGGTATTTCAGAGCCCGCTGATCTTGAGATCAGCGGGCTCTTTATCTTGCGAGAGAAGCGGCGAAATGATCGAGAGAGTATTGTGGTGTACCCATAGGTGAAATGGCTCTCTCTCCGAACATATGACAAGGAGGATGGATTTTACTCGATAGGTGCCGCGTTGTCTCCTATAAGTGGGTCTATTTGGCCATTCGTCCTGCCAATACAATGGGATTTCAGCTGAAAATCATTGAGGCAGGATTAGGAAGTAAGAAACGACTGAGACGTATGGCAGGCTAGACCGTGAAGATGATTGGATGGCAATCTGATCAAGTCATGAGGAAACACTATGGCTGCGAGAAGGCCGTAGTCTTTGCAGAGGAAGAGGATTGTGGTATCGTTTGGCTCGAGACTATGGGCTGCGGCAAGCTGGTCATTGGATAAACTAAAGATGTGTGCGAGGAACTGTCGTTTCAATCGATGAACGAGTCTGGGGTCCCTTTGCCTCATCCGAAGGATTATGTTAACGAGGCATATCAAGCATGAGAGCAAAGTCGAGATTGCGGCTAAGGCTTAGCTAAAGTAGGCCCACACCTCGACTTTCATCTCAGCATTCAACTGGATTGTATGAAGCGAGCTTTAATCACAGGGATCACGGGTCAGGATGGATCGTACTTGGCAGAACTCCTGCTCGAAAAGGGGTATGAGGTACACGGTATAGTTCGTCGCGTAGCCATCGAAGATCCTATGTATCGTTTCTGGCGCATTCTGCATATCAAGGACCAAGTGAATCTCCATGCGGCTTCACTCGAGAGTTTCCCAAGCATTTACAGGGTCTTTCAAACGGTCAAGCCAGACGAATGTTACCACCTTGCCGCTCAGAGTTTTGTGGCGAACTCATTTGATGACGAATTCTCGACACTCAATGCTAACGTGACTGGGACGCACTTTGTGTTAAGCGCCTTAAGGGACTGCGTTCCTGATTGCCGATTCTATTTCGCGGCATCAAGCGAAATGTTTGGCAAGGTCGCGGAGATTCCGCAGACGGAACGCACCAGCTTTCATCCCCGCTCAGCGTATGGCATCTCCAAGGTGACCGGCTTTCATTTAACCACGAACTATCGCGAAGCCTACGGAATTAAAGCGACTTCTGGCATCCTGTATAATCATGAATCGCCGCGGCGTGGATTTGAATTCGTGACGAGAAAAATCACGTCCCACGCCGTGCGCATCAAGTTAGGCCTTGCCAAGCAATTGCGACTCGGAAATCTTGACGCCAAGCGAGATTGGGGGCATGCAGCGGATTACATCTATGCGATGTGGCTCATACTGCAACAGGAAGAGCCAGAGGACTATGTGATCTCGACGGGAGAGCAACACACCGTTCGAGAATTTACCGAAGCGGCTTTTGCCCATCTAGGGTTAGACTATCGCGAGTATGTGGTCGTAGACCAACAATTCCTAAGGCCTGCCGATGTGGAGACCCTTCTAGGTGATGCGACCAAGGCAAAGCAAACTCTAGGCTGGTCGTGCAAGACCACTTTTAAGGAATTGGTCAAAGAAATGGTCGAAGCAGATCTCAAACTTTTTCAGGAAGCCCGGCAACCTCAGCCTTTGCGCAGGTCCAGATTGTAGATGCCAGCGTCCACGCGCGTGAGATGTACTCAAAAATTTAAAAGTGATTAGAAAACATGAGTCGGTGGAATTCGTAACCCGCCTTTATCCTGTCATCCACAAGGTTGTCTGTAAGCAATTACAATATCTGTATGACAAGTTGATGGTCGACGATCCCTTATCTATCAATATCTATCAATGCCGATGTTGGCAAGGGTCAGACAAGTTCCGATCATCTCTCATTCGCAAGACATTTTCAGATTTGAGTAGCTGCTCTGATCGAGTAGCCAATAAGGTCTAACGTTTCATGCTCAGGCCGGGCTTGACGGATGCCATGGATCAGATATTTCTACTTAGGGCTGAGATTATAGAGAAGGATCCAGAAATGTGTGAGACCTATAGAAGGCGGTGAGTATGGATAAAAGGAATAACAGGGTTTGTCTATACCGGATACGGCCTAAAATGCGAGTGGGTTCTAGAGTTTGATCATCAAATCTGTAAGATCAGCTTTGAAGAGCAACCTTCCTAATTCAAGTCTCGTTCTGCGGAGAAGGGGCTGTATGTCTACTATAGCAAGGTAGTGGAAATTGCCAGATCAGATTGTCCATCAGCGCGCGTGCAACCGGAAATCACAGAAATCAATAAGCCCATAGAGAGCACGACCTGTCAAGGTCCTGCCGATTTATGGAAGCATGACGTGGCTTGTTACTAAATCGGTTGAATCATTGCTCAAAGCCTTACAGTCCATTGGTAAAATATCAGGGGCTCAAAGTTGACTGGCCATCCAAAGGAGAACGTCTTACCGCCCAGAAGAGAGCGTATCAGCTACGCCTTAGCACCTTTGCCATGTTTTATTGGCATAGGATGACTATCACTTCTTATTCGACGCAGCTAGCCAATTGTCCCTATGACCAATATCAACAACAGGCGAGACTGCGGTGCAGCCAAGAACTCGGGTACGCTGCCCTTTGAAGTCTTTAGAAGTTTTTGGCACCATCGAGATTTGATCGTCCAGATGACCAAGAGGGAAGTCATAGGGCGTTACCGTGGGTCGGTGCTGGGGTTACTGTGGTCATTTTTTCACCCAATCCTCATACTCGCCGTGTATACGTTTGTCTTCAGCGTGGTTTTCAAAGCGCGTTGGGGCATGGGATCTGAGAGTAAAACCGAATTTGCGCTGCTTTTGTTTGCTGGATTGATCGTTCATGCGTTCTTTGCCGAATGCGCCAACCGTGCCACAACCCTCATGGTGGGCAATGCCAACTATGTCAAGAAAGTCGTGTTCCCGCTGGAAATCCTGCCCTGGGTCTCACTGGGGTCAGCGCTGTTTCATGCCGGGGTCAGTGTAGTCGTGCTGGTACTGTTTTATGTGACCATGAATCTCTCTGTAAATTGGACTGTGCTTCTGTTGCCGATCGTGCTGTTTCCACTTGCGCTCTTGACCATCGGCGTCTCGTGGTTCCTGGCCTCTATCGGCGTCTATTTGCGCGATGTGGGACATACGATTGGGATTGTCACCACTGTCATGTTGTTTCTCAGCCCCGTGCTGTATCCTGTGTCGGCATTACCGGACAAGTATCAAATCCTGCTCTACATCAACCCGCTGACTTTCATCATTGAGCAGGCTCGTCATCTGCTGATCTGGGGCAATCTCCCCTCTTGGGGAGGTCTAGGCGCGTATACAGTTTTCAGTCTCATTGCGGCATGGCTGGGGTTGTTCTGGTTTCAAAAGACACGTAAAGGGTTTGCCGATGTCCTCTGACATCGTCATTCGAGTCAAAAATCTCAGCAAGTGCTATCACATTTATGACAAGCCAAGGGACCGGTTGCTCCAAAGCCTCTTCCGCGGGAAAAAACAATTTTACCGAGCATTCTGGGCGCTGAAGGATATTTCCTTTGAAGTAGAAAAAGGCGAGACCGTTGGGATCGTCGGGCGTAATGGGTCCGGCAAGTCTACCCTCTTGCAGATGATTGCTGGGACTCTGACGCCAACCGGTGGTGACCTGATGGTGAATGGCCGAGTCGCCGCCTTGCTGGAATTGGGCGCAGGCTTCAATCCCGAGTTCACCGGGCGGGAGAATATCTTTATGAATGCCGCAATCCTCGGTTTTACAAGGGAAGAGATCGAACAGCGGTACCAGGCCATCGCAGCCTTTGCAGATATTGGGGACTTTATTGAGCAGCCGGTAAAAGTCTATTCGAGCGGGATGGTGATGAGGCTGGCGTTTGCCGTGCAGGCACATGTCGAGCCAGAAATCTTGATTGTGGACGAAGCGTTGGCGGTTGGAGATGTGAACTTTCAGCACAAGTGCATGCGGTGCATGAAGCAGCTGCTTGAATGTGGCACAACAGTGCTGTTCGTGTCGCACGCTCTGAGTGATGTAAAACGGTTGTGCCAAAGGGCACTTTGGTTGGAAAGCGGGTGCGCTCGGTTCTTCGGTGAAGCGGGGCTAGCTGTTGAACAGTATCTTGCCTTTATGCGGATGCGCGAAAGGGGTGGAGAAGCGGAGATACCTCAAGGTACTGAACAAGAGGAAAAAACGGTAACCGCTGCTCATGAATCGGCCGTGCCAATAGATCTTGCCACCCTCCTCATCCCGATAAGAGGCGAGATTGACCTGAGGGAAGACAGGTTGTTTTTACAGGGCCGTTGGAATTGGACCCTGATGCCCCACACGCCGCTTCTCATTCGTCGTTGCGACGATATCAATGCACTGGCTGGGTTCCAGTTCTATGGCAATCGCCTAGAACTCCTCTTCTTGCGAGGGCCTTTGAGCGACGCTGTACGGGTGACGATTGATGATTGTGAGAGATTGGTGGAGCTGTTTCACCCAACGGAGACATCTCTTGAAAAAGTGAGTTTTGAGCTACCCGTGAGTAGCCATACTGTTCTCTTGACCCGTGCCGACAAACCACAGTTCTCAAAAACGAGTATATGGTGGATGGGTGGGCGGACGATCCACTCCGTCCCCCTGACCTTTCGGAGCGATCCCTTGTGGCGGCAGAAGTTAGGGGAGACATTGATATATGGGAATGGTAAGGCACGGTTGACTGCCGTGGAATTATTAGACTATGTGAGTGAGGAACCAGTGACGGAAGTCTCTTTTGGGCAACGGGTTCGCCTGCGGTTGCATGCGGAGCGGTTACAAGTTGCAGGGCCTCGGTTAGAGTTTTCCTTCATTGTCCGTGACCGAAATCGAATAGACCTCTTTGGCACTACAACAATCGATGAAGGGATTCGATTAGATGCCAATGCGCGTCGTTATGTGGTGGAGTTTGTTTTTACTGTGAAGCTGGGACCGGGATCGTATTCTATTCTGACGGCCTTTGTAGAGTGCTCTGAAGACCTCACTCAGATGGTGCCAATGGAGCAAATAGATTTGGCTTGGATTTTCACCACACAGTTCAATCCCAATCGGCCTGTCTGGTATGCTTTTCATGAGCCTGTCATTGTCCAGACGCTTGTGGAGTGAAAAGCTTTCTTTGGACTGTTATCAGATTGGTCCAACAGTGGCAGGTTTTAACCCCCGAACAGGGCCATTAATGAGGCAACAGCGACCATTTCTATCTCCCTATACGCGTGTCCTTGACGCTGGCTGTGCTGCGGGAGCGATGGCGATTGAGCTGGTGAAGGCGAGTGTGCAATAAGTGGATGCAGTGGACGTTTCTCCGATGGCTCTGCGGGTTGATCGAGACAACACGACTGATTGATATGGATCTTGCCCGCAACGAGAAAGAATGGTGAACGTTCCATTCGTCCTGCGTTCACCTATGACGATACCAACGAACGAAGGAATAAAGAGGAAATGTTGTGCAAGCGAGACGACTAGTTGAAACGTATTCAGAACTCATCTCTTGGTATGATGGGCGATTTCAGAAAAGTGGGACATGGCCTACAAGCTCAGAATACGCTCAAAACTTATTAGATATTTTGCGTAAGGCTGGTCATGGGGATTTCAGGGATGCGAACTTGCTCGATGTTGCATGTGGGGGAGGGTATTTCATAAAGCATGCTGGAAAAGCATTTCGTTTCGTTGTGGGGTGTGATATCAGCAGAGCCGCACTTTGCGAGGCGTATCAACACTCTCCCTCTAGTCTCGTTGTTCAAGCTAACGCAGAATCCTTGCCGTTTGCCGACGCCCATTTTGACTATGTGACGTGTCTTGGATCGCTCGAACACTTTCTAGCGCCAGGTCGGGCGTTACTGGAAATGCAACGAGTCATCAAGCCGAATGGCAGTTTGCTCATTTTAGTGCCAACTCATCCTGATTGGGCCACTTACGGTGAACAGCCAACTGAGATTGTGATGGAGCCAGATGAATGGGAGACGTACTTTCGCTGGTGCGGGTTTGAAACGTTCATGACGGTGGTTGCCAATGATTATGAGTCTCTCCGATCAGCTTCGGCGGGTTCCCATGTGTATTGCCTTCGGATAGCACAGTCTGATCTGTCGACAGTTATGTAATCAAGGAGAACGACATGCAACCTGACATGAAAGCTTTTTGGAGCTCCAACCTGAAACCAGAAGAAGAAGAAGTTGAAGAGATTCTCCGGCGCATAGACGAAAACCTAGCCCTTGGTCCTATTATAGCGGGGAATTCTAACCGGATGGAGGCGGCAAATCTTGGAGAATCTCCAACGCTACCAGATCTCCCTAACCTGTTAGGGAAGTTGCAAGAGGTCAGACAGGCAGAAGCTCCATTTTTTGTCATCAAAGGGCAATGGTTGCATAGGCTCATGCGCCGTGTACTCAACTTGCCCATCCGCGTTTTCGGGCAGAAACAGGCTTTTTTCAGCCGAGAAGTTTTGGACTTGCTCCACCTCATGACGAGTCAACTCCAAAACCTCCATCAGCATGCTCAATATCAGCTTGCCGAAGTTGGGGGGCAAGCGAGCCAGCTCCAGAACCTGCAGTACGAAGTCCGTAAGCAGAGGAAATCGATTGACTTGGCTGGCAAATTATTAGTGATGCTGTCGCCCGATTTGCGGGAACGTCTCGCAGCCGATGAGCCATTTAATAAGTATCTTCCGGATCCACGGTGCATCAACGCCGAGCGCTATGCGAAGCGGCTGGCTGAAATGGGCGAACATCTAAAGGTGAACCTGGGCTGTGGGGAAAACCCTTGGCCTGATTATATCAATGTGGATCTCCGAGAAGTTTTCGATGTCGATATTGCGGCTGATGCTCGAAAACTTCCTTTTGAGCAAGGAACATTGGCTGAACTCGCCTCAGCCCATCTTGTGGAGCACTTCCGCGAATACCAATTCCGTACCCACATCCTGCTCTACTGGAAGAATCTTCTCAAGCCAGATGGTGTTCTACGCATCATCTGTCCCAACTGGGCAGCGATGTTGGAACGGCTTCACGATGGTCGAATGTCTTTGGCGGACTTCAAGAAAGTGACGTTTGGGGCCCAAAACTATGAAGGCGATGATCACTTTATGATGTATACGCCAGAGACGCTTACTGTCTTACTCAACGCGGCTGGCTTTAGCCGCGTTGAAGTTGAATCCAAGGAACGCATGAATGGTCTCTGCCCCGAAATGGAACTGGTTGCAAGGCTCTGATGCGCATCTGCTTGTTAACTCTTACCTATCCGCCTCGTGACACGGAAGGCATTGTTCGTCACCGTCAGGTGCTGGCCACAGAGTTGGCACGTCAGGGGCATGATGTGCACGTAGTGACCTGTGGCGCGACAGACTGCGTACGGCACGAGGCGGGAATGGTTGTGCATGAAGTAACAGGCAGAGAGATCAATCATTTTTCCTCTTCGTATCCGAATATGGACGTGATGCTCTCTCAGAGCCAGGTGCTCCACGAAGGACTCTCGCGAGTTGTCTCAGAAGGTCCGTGCGACATAATGGATATCCCGTTCTGGTCGTTACAGGGGCTCGTTGCCATACTAAAGTGCGATTGTCCAACAGTCATTTTTCTTCAAACAACTCGGGCTCAGCTACTTGAGATCAATGCGCAGCAACCCCAGCCCGGTAATCAAGCCCTTCTGGATCTTGAGCGTTTGTGTCTGGGTCGTGCTTCGAGCATTATGGCTGACTCGCATTCAATTCTTGAGACCGTCCGGTGTCATCATGGATTGCCATCAGGTGCGCGGTCTGCGGTCATTCACCTGGGCGTACCGGCTTTGACTAGTCCCATTCCGGAACATCGGTCTCATGAAACAGTCGAGGGGTTGATCGTTGGTCAGTTGGAACGACGAGAAGACACGCCGATCCTGTTGGAGATCCTCCTCGAGCTGTTGCGGCGATATCCAAATCTAAGAGTTCGTTTCGTCGGACGGGATAGCAGCGCTAATCACGGAGGGGCTTTGCACTATAGAAAAACGTACCCGGAGTTTTTTCATCAACGCGATCCAGGATTCACTGATCGGGTGATTTTTGAAGGATACGTAGACGAAGTGCGCCTCAGCCATTGCTATCAAGAAGCTGACTTTCTGCTAGCTCCTTCCCTGTATGAGTCAATTGGCTTGGTGTATCTGGAAGCGATGCGAGCAGCCCTGCCAGTCGTGGCGTTTGCGAGCGAGGGAGCGAATGAGATTTTTGAGAAAGGAGACGCACACGGAGCATATCTTGCTGAGCCAGGCAAAAAAGAGGATCTGATGAAAGTTATCGGCCAAATGGTGGAGTCTCCTGAGTTACGGCAACGGTTGGGCATGGCCGGATTGTCCCGTTTCAAGGAGGCATTTACTGCCGAGGCGATGGCACGATCCCATGTGGAGTTCTATAAACATGTGCTGGCACGATCCTCTATTCAGAGACATCCAGCTCGGGTGATCTACCAGGTTATGGAGGTCTTGGAGGTAGGCGATGCTGTCAGCAATATCGCTCGCCGCAACGCATGCCTGCTAGCCGAATTGCACCAACCGAAAGAAATTCTGGTGCGCTATGCGCACGAAGAGGTCAAGCACGTGACCCAGCCTTTACGCCAGGTATTGGTCAATCCGGACTGTGGCCTCATTTTCCATTATTGGGCATACAACACCTCTATCTGGGCCTTGTCGGTGAGTAGAGGACCAAAAGCTCTTTACTACCATAACATTACACCTCCGCACTATTTCCACTACGATTCCGCAACCTACCATGCCACGTCTCAGGGATACGCACAACTCCCTCAGATACTCAAGCGGGTTGATTTCTTAATTGGCGATTCTCGGTACAATCTTGAAAGCCTGAGTCCTTATCTTGATAGGCCTAAGCCAGCGATCGTTATTTACCCGGGGGTGGAAGTTAGCCAAATGCAAGAGGCTTCATATGACCAGGCACTCTTTGCTCATCTTCGCCAGCCAGGGCATGTTAATATTGTCTTCGTTGGACGGATTGCTCGGAACAAGCGGCAGGATCAAGTGATGCGTGTATTTGACTACTATTGGCGTGAGGTTAATCGGCATGCCAGTCTTTGGCTAGTAGGTGGTGATGCGAACGATGCATCCTATTGTGATGAATTGGAAGAATTCCGCCAATCATTGGCAAGTGGGAAGGAGATTATGTTCACTGGCAAGGTCTCCGACAGCCAGGTCAATACGTACCTTCGCGCGGCAGATGTGTTTTTGTGTGCCTCTGAACACGAAGGATTCTGTGTGCCAATTGTTGAAGCTATGGCCTTGGATGTGCCTGTCTTGGCTTACGCAGCCGCGGCGGTCCCAGAAACCATGGGGGGGAGTGGCTTATTGATCCATCAGTGGGATGTGCCACGTGTGGCTGAACTGATGCATGTCGTGCTGAGAGATGACCATGTGCGGCACAAGATTCTGGCTGGTCAACGCGTCAATCTTCAACGCTTCGAATCGTCAGTTGCATGTCTTCGATTGGAGGCTGTGGTGAATTATTTGCAAACGGGCGTGGGCAGTCCGCTTTTTGAGCGTAATTTCAACGCGTAGAGTCAGCGATGCAGTATTTGCCTCTGTTTGATCGCAAGCACACGGCTCTGGTTGGGGGTGCACAGTATTGGTGTGAGTCTTGGATGCCTTTCGGACAGTCAGTGGCTTTGCATTCGCCAGGTGATGCTATGAGCATTACGGGCAAGGGGCGTCAAATTGGAATTATTTTTCTTCGACATGACTGGAGCGGCTTCGTTGAGGTGGAGATTGGTGAACGATCGCATTGCATCGATCTTTTCTCGTCTCAAAGCATGAAATGGATTTTTGAAGCCTTACCCTCAAATGCGACTGAGCCTGTATCTATTACCGTACGGCTCAGTGATAAAAAAATGCCAATTCGCACGGCACTCAAGCGTGGATACTAGCCGTGTATGTCTCAGAGTACCTGACCAACGAAATTCCAGAACTTATCCAGGCCAGTGTGCAAGATCAACCTCTTGAAGAGGTAAGGCTCAATCAACTCACGGATGTGTTCAAATGGTATGATCCTGACTGGTTGATGGCCCAGAAATTGGTTGCTCCAGAACCGGAATACTTTCCACCAGACTTCGTGCATTGAAAGAGTTGGGAGTGGATACAGTGTTTTTATGGGCTTCGCGTCTTAGGCATGGTCCGACCAGAGTACAGGGCTTTAGGGGTTGGGGTTGGCTGAGAACCATTCTCATTTCATTTCTCGAATTATTTTCATGAAGTTGTGGCAACTGACTCTCTATACTCCAGAAGGGGAGTGGGGCGTCTGTGAGGTCAAGGAGGACTTCTCAGAGATTATGGATAATCCAGATCGATTCGCCTCAGGTCCGTGGCGTCGAGAATGTTTAAGGTTCCTGTGTATGGATGGTACAAACCTGGATTTCCCTGATGCGTCCTTTGACATTGTCTGGTCCTGCTAATCCATCGAGAATTTTGCTGGGCATTCGGGAGCCTTACAAACCATGTTGGAGATCGAGCGTGTGCTCAAACCAGGAGGAGTCGCGGCGATTACTACAGAATACGTGCTGCCGGACCCCTCGACTGGTTTGAATAATATATTTGACTCAGAGTATTTCAACCTACGGTGTTTATATGAGTATCTGATCCGTCCTCTTACTCATCTTCGTTTGGTCCAAGGCCTTGACTTGTCCATCCCTGATTACTACATCCGGCGAGCCTGCCTGTATCCTGAAGATGCAGGTTCACCACATAATGGAAGCAGCAAGGCACATATTGTGTTGCAGTCACCTTTAGGCCCGTTTTTTACAAGCATCGCGCTTTTACCGAAAGCTAGTGTGCTGACCTTTCTTGGGAAAGTTAGTGCATTCAGGCATTCCTAATTATGGTGTTTTGGTAAGACCTCAAAATGGAGTGTCACCTCAATGAAGTCCCTTAATTTCCTGCCAGCGAATCATTCCACGTTGCACTTCCACGGAAACTGGATGCCTTCAACCCTATCCCAAACACAATACACATATGGGAACGATCACGACTTTGTCGAAATCTTAGGACAGTTTCGTGATTTGTACGGAATATTCTATCTTCATGAGTGGAGTGGTATTGCGCGTTTATAGTCATTCCAAATAATTTCCATATGCTCGAATAATGTCATCGAGCGGGGTATCCGGCGGGGCGGGCGTATTGGCGCCGTTTTTTGATCGTCGCAAAATCCTGTTCAATAGGATTGAAGTCAGGCGAATACGGAGGCAGAAAGAGGAGCGTGTGGCCAGCCTGGTTGATCAGCTTTTGCGTCTCTTTCGTTTTATGAAAGGCGGCGTTATCCATAATGAGGGTTGAGTGAGGGGCCAGCTCTTTGAAGAGATGTTGTTCCAACCAAGCATTGAACCATTCGGCATTTGTACTCCCCTCAAACAGCACGGGGGCCACCAGTCGCTTCCCCCACTTGCCCGCAATCAAGCTAGTCCGTGGTCGAGTATTTCTACTTCGTTGGCCAGCGATCCGTTGCCCTTTACACGCCCAGCCGTAAGTCCGGTGGGCGGTGCGCTCAAACCCACTTTCATCCAGATAAACCACCTTGGCCGCCCCCCGGGGAGCGAGCAGGTGCCGGAGCTGCTGGAGATAGGCACCCCGCTTGGTTGGATCCCGTTCAGCGTACCGCAGAGTTTTTTTATGCGTCACCTTCATCTGGCGGAGAGCATACCAGATGGCATTGATTCGCCCCCCGAAGTGCTGGGCCCGTTCCTTCAGCGTGGCGTCGGGGTGCTGCGCGACATGCTGCCGCAAGGCGAGGCGGTCAAGCTTCCGCCGCCTGGGACCATGGCGTTTGGGAGCCAGGCCTGCTCGACCGCACCACTCGTGGACACACCAGACACTGACCCGAAACCGCCGAGCCGCGTCCGCCTTCGTGCCTCCTTCCTTGACAAACTCAACCACCTGTTTCCGCAAATTGATGTGCTGTAAGCCATAGTGGTGATTAGCATACATAACATGGAACTTATTTGGAATGGCTATAGATTTGACAATAGTTCTCGGCTGGGATGGCAGTGAGGAACACACGCAGTGTTATAGTGTTGATGAATGGACAATGACGGTCAGGCGAGAAAAGTTTGAGGTCATTTCGGCGGAAATAGGTAAGCTTTATGATCCATCACGCTATGATGTCACTATCATAGCTCAGAAGCCCGTTATTTGATTTATATGATCAATCAAAGTCGTAAAAGTCAGAGCCCATCCCCAAAGTGTTCACTCATCATCAATACCTACAATCGTGCTCACTATCTACGACGGTTGCTCTCAGGGCTTCAACGCCTGGAGGGTGTGGATTTTGAGGTGATTGTGGTCAACGGGCCGTCGACAGACGGGACGGCTTCCATTCTAGCCAGCTATGCAGGGCGCATCAAGGTTGTCGATTGCCCTGTCCGAAATCTGTCGCACTCCCGAAATCTCGGGATTGCTGCCGCAGCGGGTGAAATCGTCGTGTTTATCGACGACGATGCCTTGCCCGAAGATGAATGGTGGTTGGCCCGGTATGTGCAGGCCTTTAGTCGCGATGAACGTCTTACCTATACGGGGAGTGCCGTCCGCCTTCGGGATACCTCATCTTTTGAATTTCAAGCCGGTTCGACGTCTGACTACGGGTTACAAATCTTTGACAGAAATCCAAGTGTCCAGACAACGTCTGCGGTCGTTCGTTGGATCCAAGGGGTGCGGGGATGTAACTGCGCGTTTCGGCGAAAGGCTTTAGCGGAGATCGGTGGCTTTGATGAGTTTTTTGCGTACTACCTGGATGAGACGGATGTTTGTCTACGACTTATTCGAGCGGGATACACAGGAGCTTACTTGCCCGACAATCCAGTGAGGCATTACTCTGCGCCTTCTCACAACCGGAAAGATCGATTCAATCTGAATTGGCACACCATCACGCGCAGTGACACGTATTTTGCCTTGAAGAACGGAGGTGATCCACCGCGGATTCGCATTCCTAAAACGTTGAGGCTGGCGCCTCAGAAACATTTTGTCAAGGAAATCCAGACATTTTTGCAGAGTGGCGAAATCTCATTGGTTGCTTGGATACGGCTGATGGGGCGATGGGGACGCGGTCTCGTGAGCGGGCTGATGGCGGGCCTATTCAGGGCCCGACGTCTGGCCAACTTTGGAGCTCCACCACCCGCATTCCTGCCGTTTGGGGCACTGCCCTCTAACCGGCCACTGCGCATCGCGCTTCTCAGTCAAGCGGTGCCCGGCCAACCCAATTATGGGGGCATTGGTCGGTACGTATATGATCTGGCATTGGGCCTCCATGAGCGTGGCCACGAGGTCCATTTCTTCTGTAAGGATGATCAGCCAGCCCGGTGGGAGAGTCTGGGGTTTACGATCCATGGTATCTCGGCTGTTGAAAGTGCCATTGACCAGAATTTTGGCCCGTTGCCCATTTTGAACAAGAATCTCGGATATGCGCAAGCGGTTGTGCGACGATTGAGGGATCTGTATACAGAGGGGGTCGAGTTTGATGTGGTCCAAGTCCCCAACTGGGATACTGAAGGAATTGCGCTGATTCGTTCGGAAATATATCCCGTTGTGCTGGTCACGGTCACGCCACTGGCTCAGATTATCTCGGCTGAGCAATGGCCAATCACGGATGACCTTTTGGCTTGTGTGGCATTAGATAAGTGGCAAATCGAACATGCTGATACGGTGTGCTCACCCTCAGCCGGGGTGTGTAAGAGCTATAAGGAATTCATGGGCGTCTCGGCTGACTCGCTGCGCAACTGGCGTGTGGTGCCGCTCGGCATCATTCCTGAGCAGGCACAAGCCATGACACAGCATGCTCGTCATCGCCGTCTACTGTTTGTCGGTCGTCTGGAACGACGCAAAGGCACTCACGTATTGTTAAAGATCCTCCCGACATTGCTCACCGAATTTCCTGAGTGGGAATGTCATCTCGTGGGCGATGATGTGATTTCCATGCCGGATGGTGGAACTTTCAAGGAAGGTTTTCTCAGGCAACATGCTGGGGTTCCATGGCTCAAGCGGGTATTCTTCCATGGGGTCATTGCAGAGGATGAGTTGCGACGCCATTATCAGATGTGTGACGTCTTTGTTGCCCCATCGCTTTTTGAGTCTTATGGCCTTATCTACCATGAGGCGATGCAATACGGAAAGGCGGTGGTTGGGTGTTGGACTGGTGGTGTGCCAGAAGTCGTGTGGCATAACGTTGAGGGGCTCTTGGTTGAACCAGGTGACGGGGATGAACTTAAGCAAGCTTTGAGTACCCTAATGCGTGATGAGGCTTTGCGCACACGCATGGGGCGAGCCGGAGCTGAGCGTGTTCGTCAGCGGGTCAACTATCGCACCATGGCAGCAGGTATGGAGTCAGTCTATTATGAGGCTATTGCCGCAGTAGGAGAGGAACGGCGTACCCGTCGTATCCGCCATTGGCCGCGGAGCCTCCCGTTGTTTACACCATCCGAAGAGGTCACCATTCAAGGTCACTGGATAGCGAGGACGGCGACAAATGGGCAAACCTATAAGCTTGGGAAGCCCGGTGCCATAATCAGTTTTCAGGCCTCTCCAGGGACTTGGTTGCAAATAACAGCGTTGCGCCACGACTGGAGCGGCATCTTGGAGGTCCGAGGCGGCGGCGATTGGGTTCGGCACCTCGATTTGTATCAGCCTCATGGGCAATTTGACTATCAATGCCATATTGATGTGCCCGTGAATGGAACCGACGAGTCCGTCACGGTTACGTTTCGAGTGTTGCCAGAGCGTAATCCTGCAAGTTTTGCCTGTGAAGTGTGGTTGAAACAGATTGCGGTGTCGAGCGCAGAAGCCATAGCCTGACCAGCGAAAGCAAGAGGCTTTGTTCGGTACCCATGTTTCTTGGTCACTATGCCAGGCCGTCAGTAATCACTGAGTCGATCGGATTAATCCAGCGCCTATGTTCGTTCACCCTTTTTGTAAGACTCACCACACCACTAACTTTTCTGGCAATGGTATAAAAGCAGGAGGGCATCATCCATAGGCCTGATTAAGTTGGCGGATAGAAGAACCACTGGGGATATGCCATGAAGAAACGGGTTCTAGAGCGGCGTTGCTCATGTTAGAAGTCAGAGAGCCCGCGAAATGCGACTGGAATTCTGAGACTCAGAATTCTTTAAGTGATCCCATAGGACGAATATTTATAGACGTCACAGTCACAGCTATACATGTAGGAAACAGTGGGATACAGCGGGTTGTCAGAAATACTGTTCGTCACTATCAGGGAGTCTCTGAAAAATACAAGATTGAATGTAAAACTGTAATTTGGAAGGGCAATGGTTTTGTTGCTGTGCAGAAGATACAGTTCAGGAAATCATCTGAAGATCCAAATACTCCAAAGAGTTTCAGCTTTATTCGCGCTACCCTGGAATTATTCGACCCGTTGGTCAGAGTCGCGAGGCTTGGACTTAGAGCACTTGACAGATTGCAGTGTACGCTTGAAAAGCGTATGGAGAGGAAACGTGACACGCTTACGATGATCATGCACCGTTGTCTGAAGGTATTCAGTTCCTCACTACGAAGGTCCAAGTTGATTCTGAAAAATTACATTCTTTATCCGAAGCTGTTTCTTCAAAAGAGCCTGAAAATGCAAACGGGCGATCTCCTTCTTCTGCTTGATTCTTCGTGGGACGTGCCTTTTTGGCGTGATGTCGGTAAGGCCAAAGCTAACGGTGCCAAGATCGCATTTGTTTTATATGACCTTATACCGATTAATGCACCGCGATTTTGTGTTCCTGAGTATGTTCGTTGTTTTTCAGAATGGCTGACAAAGGTAATCGAAGTGGCTGACTACTGCGTTGCAATCTCAGAGTCAGCGAAAGAGGAGTTTAGACAATACCTAGAACGCCATGCCTCCACGTATCGTAGAGGCGATCCTCTAAAGTTGGGATCTTTCCGGTTAGGTGCAGACTTAGATCTCAACACGGAGAATGAAGGTATACGAAACAATGTGAGAGATATCTTGGACAGCTTTGAGCGGTGCAGGCCGTACGTCGTGGTCTCTACAATTGAACCTCGGAAGAATCATGGGTATCTCTTGGACGCGTTTGAACTGGTGTGGTCTGCAGGAATAGAGGCCAAACTTTATGTTATCGGAAAAATTGGATGGCTTTGCGATGAAATTGTAGAACGGATACAGGCACACCCACTCTGGCAGAAGTCGCTCTTCATGCTCAATGACGTGAACGACAGTGAGTTGCAGTTTGTCTATCGTCATGCCAAGGCGTTGATTTGTCCATCAGTGTACGAAGGGTTTGGACTACCCATTGTCGAAGCCCTGAACCAGAAACTGCTTGTTTTGGCTAGCGATATCCCAGTTCACAGAGAAGTCGGACGAAACTGTTGCCTTTATTTTAGCCTCGAATCTCCTGAAAATTTAGCTAAACTGGTTATAGATTTAGAGTCTCAAGGCCAACTTCCCTCGCACGCCTCCTCCGATGATTTCCATTGTTTGACGTGGGAGCAGAGCTGCGCAGAGCTCTTCGAGAAAATCATCGTTCTGACGAATGATGAACGCGAAACAGTCACTGGCCTAAGAAAATGAGGAAAGATTCGTCGCCGTGATAGATCTTTGATGCCCCGAGTTCTCAAATCCCCCAGTTTCCCCACTTCTTCCTCCTTCTTTACTGCCGATCTGCCGACGATAGCGAAAGATCATTTGTCACAATCGTCACTCTGTTTTCTATTGCTGATCCCCAATCCCTCAAGATCTTGGAACGGTATCTGCATAAGGATTCCAGAATTCTGGTGATTGATCGTAGTTCCAATCGAGGTCTGAACGCTGCGAGGAATGGCGATTATGAAGTAGCCAGTACGTCGTTGCTAAGAGATCCTTGCCATCGCCAAAGGATGGGAAAGACCGCAAAGAGGCGTGTCGAACTTGCTTTTGATTAGAAGACATCATTGAACGTAAGATTGGTTTTCTGAGGGTAGCAGATATACATGATTAGCTTGCGGCGTTCCCTGAACGGGAGCGATGTCTGGAAATCTTCTGAACATTTGTTCGCGATACAGATCCACACGCTTGTTCACGCGAAATGGACTGTCTCGCCTCTGATTGAGAAACATATGATTCGAACGAGTTTCATTGTCCTTCTGACCCATGTCTAGGTATTCTCTGTAAGGACAATCCGATAGACTGGGACCATTTGAGGAAGGAAGATTTTGCTTCTGAAGAAGTCGAGAGTGACAGAGTGGGTAGCTTCACTTTTTTCATGCCACAGGCCGGGTGAGTTTCTGACATAATGCCTTGGCAAGGGAAAGAGGACATGCCATGAAATGGAAACGGTTTTCCGTGGAGCAAATCGTGGCCGTACTGAAACAAGAGGAGCTTGGGACGCCGGTGACCGACTTGATCCGCAAGGTCGGCGTGGCGGAATAGCCCTTTTATCGATGGAAGAAACCATTAAGGGGTTGGAGTCTGATCAAGTGAGGGAACTGAAACAACTCCAAGAGGAAAACACACAGCTGAAACGCGTGGTGGCTGACCTCACCATAAAGAGACGCTCCAGGATATGCTCGCAAAAAAGTTCTGAAGCCCTCGCGAAAACGTCCGACGGTTACATCCCTCTGTCATAGCTATCGAGTCAGTTAATGCCGGACGTGTCGGACGATCCAGTTGCCCGAGCGACGTATCAGTATCGGAGTCGATGGGATCCACGTACGGCCCTGCGCCAACGCATGCGGGAGCTCACTCAGAACAAGGTGCGCTATGGCTATCGCACGATGACGGTCTTACTCAATCGCGAAGGCTGGGGTGTCGGGAAAAAATTGATTTACCGCAATACTGCGAACCAAGCGATAATTCACTCCATAACGATTAAGGAAATCGGTTGTCATAGATAAGCCTAAAGGGTGCACCATTTTGTCAAGGTCTGAAGTTATTGTTTTAGTGAACTACAGTTGAACCAAAACTCACATTAACTTACATTACAGACTCATCGGAGCATCATAGATGATTCATTCATCTACATCAGCTCCTTGAATTACTCAAAAGTTATTTTGGACAAGGGTGAGATAGGATAGAGAATTCAGTAAACTGTCATGCCGCAAGCGGCAGGGTATTTGGCAGGAGGCTTCATGAAGAAGATAAAAGACATTTGCCTGAGGTTTCTCAAAAAGGATGTTCAACCCCAAGCTCGTACAGCCCTGTCAGGAGATGAATCTCCAATGCAGATTGAGGTAGTCACTGACTTGCAGCTGTTCTTTCATATAAGGCAGGTTTGGGAGCATCTTGGTGAAACTGAACCATATTGGTCTGTGGTGACACATGAGAAATTCAAACGTTTTAATATTCAAGAAACTCGAACTGCGTTTTATCAAACTGACCCAAAACCCAAAAACTGGGCCATCAGAAAGTTGAGAACCGGCGTGCCGGCGTGGTCTCCTAGGACAACACAAGGAGGACACGAGCATGGGCAAGAAACGGTTTACGGACGAGCAGATTGTCTACGCCTTACGCCAAGCCGAGGGTGGCGAAAAGGTGGGGGAAATTTGCCGGCAGCTGGGCATCAGTGAGCAGACATATTACACCTGGAAGCGCAAGTATGCGGGGTTGGGACTCAGCGAACTGCGCGAATTGCGACAATTGCGACAATTGCGCGAGGAGAATACTAAGCTGAAACGGCTGGTCGCCGATCTGTCCTTGGATCGGCATATGTTGCAGGAGATTGTGCGAAAAAAGCTGCAAAGCCTCGACACCGGTGCGAGTTGGCCCGCTGGGCTCAAACCGTCTATGCGATCAGCGAACGCCGAGCGTCGAGACTGATTCCAATCCCCAGAGCGTCCTTGCAATATCACAGTCGGCGCGATCCACAAGACGGGTTACGGATGCGTCTCCGAGAACTGGCGGCCAGTCGCGTCCGGTTCGGGTATCGCCGGTTAACCGTGATGCTGAGACGAGAAGGGTAGAGAGTGAATGCCAAGCGAATTTATCGGCTCTATACGCAGGAGGGGTTAACCGTGCGGACCAAGACCCGGATCAAGCGAGCCAGCCGATCACGCGGCAAACAAGAGCCGGCAACGGCGCCGAATGAGCGATGGAGCATGGACTTCGTCAGTGAGCGACTGGCGGATGGCCGATGGTTTCGCGTACTGACGGTCATCGACCAATATACCCGCGAGTGCTTGTTGCTGTTGGCTGACCGGTCCTTGACGGGCGAGAAAGTCGCAGCAGGCTTAGACGGCGTGGTTCGTCAACGGCAAGTCCCGAAGTCGATTACGGTCGACAATGGGAGCGAATTTGTGAGTCGAGCGATGGAGGCCTGGGCTTATCAACATGACAGCCAGTTAGATTTCATTCGGCCGGGAAAGCCCGTGGGAAACGGGTTCATTGAGAGCTTCAATGGACGCTTGCGCGATGAGTGTTTGAACGTGGAGGTCTTTTTCACGCTCGACGATGTGCAGGAGAAATTGGAAGCATGATTATAACCTGGAAAGACCGCATAGTGTGCTCAAGGATCAAGCCACAGCCGTCTTTGCGGCGAGCTGGGGAACAGCGAATAGGACGCAAGAAGACACAACCAAATTGCTAGAGAGAGTCACTTGAGCTATGTTAGTTCGAGATGGCTAGGAAAACAGGACACTTCGACCATGCCAACGTCGAAATTTTCAAGGGCTGAACGGCCTGGTGGCACGGGGCGGGTCAGTCTGATTACTCAGAGCAATGATTATGGCCTTGAATACTGGCGGCATCGCTTTTTTTCAAGTACCCACATATCGAGAAGGATATACCTTTCTATTGAAGGAGTATCTGAACGGCGAAGCAACTTGGAGCGCGATGGAAATGCATGTGTTGCCGCAGGTCACGATACTTGAGATTATAAGAGAGGAAGGTGATAGAGTGATTGAAATTCTTGAGGATGGATGGACTGGATGGAGACAGAGAGAAAGATCAAATACCTTTGTCATACAAAAAATGTCGTAAGTCGCCCAGCTCTTATTGCAGCCGACCACCTTCTAGGGATGAGAGTCGCGATATTGCATGATGATTTCTCCATTTGGGGCGGAGGAGAAAAACTAATAGGTCTTCTAGCAAGTGGTTTGCAAAATAGAGGGTGTGAAGTTGACATATATACTTAGGACCTATCAAATGAAACCAAGAGAATTATACCACGTAATATTTGCATCCATACACTCAAGGATCCATCAATCACTAACAATGAACCTGCTATCCAACGATATTTGTTTGCAACATCAACATTAATCAAGCATTATAATGTTTATTTATTCTCTGGCCATTCCTCCCTTTGTGCTGCAAAGCATTTCAACCCAAACATACTCTACTGCCATAACATTCCAAAATCAGAATCAATCGTCGGAAGGCTCAACAAAGACGATGTCCAGAGTCATGTGAGAGCATTCAACAATTCTTGGTTTGAGCGTTTTTGGGAAAAAGCATACAGTCTCAAATACAAAATAATAAAAACAAAAGTTATTGCACAGAAGATCGATGCAATCAGATTCTTATCAGTAAATGGATCACTCATCAGGAATTTTAGATATCTCAATTATAAATTCACCTATAAACATAACTATGCACATATCAATATGATTCTAACCAATAGTCAGAACACCAAGGATAAGATCAAGAAAACCTACAACCTCGATTCACACGTTGTCTATCCACCAATTGATACGTCTCAATTCCAAAACAAAGAAGCAAAGAACTATTGGGTATCGATAAATCGGATCACTCCATTAAAGAGAATTGAATTACAACTCAGAGCCTTTGCAAGTCTACCTACAGAAAATCTCAAGATCATTGGCCACATTCAAAACAGAACCTACTTTGATGAACTTAAAACCATCTGTTCACCTAATGTAGAATTTTTAGGAATAATTGAGGAACAAGTTATGATAAACCTACTTGCCGAAAGTAAAGGCCTTCTCTTTACAGCCCAAGACGAAGATTTTGGCATGTCTCCAGTCGAAGCCATGGCTGCAGGAAAACCTGTCATCGCTCCAAATGAAGGAGGCTGCAAAGAGACCATTATCGACAAAGAGACAGGGATATTGCTCGATGATATTGATTCAGATAAGATTGTTCGAGTAATCAAGAAGCTATCTCAACGATTAGACATCGATCCAGGCATCTTTGTAACGACATGTCAAGAACAAGCAAGAAGATTTGATATCAAGATATTCATCGATCAGGTTGAACACCACATCAAACAGATGGTATCAAAAAAATGAATGGGCTTTCGTAGGTAAGCCTAAAGATTCCACCATTTCCTTTTCTCAAGGTCTGCGGTTGTTTGGGGGACCTATGGTTGCACCGAAACTCACATTACAGACTCATCGGACTATCGTAGATGATTCACTAAACTACGACAGCCCCTAAAAGAATTAGTTAAGCCTAGAAGAACCATAGTAATATTCTGAATCCAATGTTTTTCGTCTTATCAATACTTTGACCCGCCCCGAAAAAAACGCTGCGGTACCGCGAGCGTGACGAGCTCGCACGCAGCCGGTTTCAAGACGAACTGCAGGCCCTCGAGCCTGAAAGCCTTGTCTACCTTGATGAAAGTGGCGTCGATGCAACCCTCCATCGGCCGTATGGCCGCACTCCCCGGGGCACCAAAGTCATGGGAGAAGTCTCGGGCACTCGAGTCCACTGCCTCAGTCTCATTGCTGCGCTCAATGGCTCCCATCTCCTGGCCCCAATGCGGTTTGAAGGCTATTGTGATACGTATGTCTTCAATACCTGGCTGGAACAGGTGTTACTCCCCGCACTTAAACCGGGACAGACGGTCATCATGGATAATGCCTCGTTCCATAAATCGTCAGATACGCAGCGCCTCATCACAAGTAAAGGCTGTACATTCAAATTTCTGCCGACCTATTCTCCAGACCTCAACCCTATCGAACACCACTGGGCTATCCTCAAAGCGAGACTGAGAAAGCTGATGACTCCCCACTTATCGCTCGCTAAGGCCCTGGATCAAACATTGATGGCCTACCAATAAAAAGTTAATCCACTATAGGCCCTTCAAATATGTGGACTAATAACTGGGAACAGATAATGAAGAAACGGATTATGGATCGGCGTTCGCTTGTGCCAGAAAGCAGAGAATACAATAAGAGCGATCATGATTCTGGGTTTCAGAATTCTTTACATGGTACCGTGGGGCGAGTGTTCATAGAGGTCACATGCACTGCTATATACGGAGGAAACAGTGGGATACAGCATGTTGTAAGAAATATCGTTCATCACCATCAAACAGTGTCCGAAAAATACAAGATTGAGTGCAAACCAGTAATTTGGACAGGCAATGGTTTTGCCGCTGTGCAGAAGATACGGTTCAGAAAGTCATCTGAAGTTCCAAATACCACAAAGAATTTCAGCTCTATTCGCGCTATCTGGGGAATATTCAAACCCTTGGTCAAAGTCGCGAGGCTTGGGGTTAGAGCATTTGACAAGCTGCTCATCACTCTTGAAAAGCGTATGGAGAGCAAGTGTGACAGGCTTACGATGATAACGCATCGTTGCATGAAGGTATTCAGGTGCTCGCTACGCAGGTACAAGTTGATTCTGAAATACTACGTTCTTTATCCAGAGCTGCTTCTTCAGAGAAGCGTCCACATGCAGACAGGCGATCTCCTTCTTCTGCCCGATGCCTCATGGCACGTGCCCTTTTGGCGTGAGATTAGGTAAGGCCAAAGATAATGGAGCCAAGATGGCATTTGTTTTACATGACCTTATACCGATTAATGCACCGCAATTCTGTGATCCTGAGCATGTTCGTTGTTTTTCAGAATGGCTTACAAGCGTAATCGAAGTCGCTGACTACTGCGTCGCAAACTCAAACTCAACGAAAGAGGAGTTTCGCCAATACCTAGGACGTCATACCACCACATATCATAGAGGCTATCCTCTTAAGTTGGCATCTTTCCAGTTAGGCGCAGAGTTAGATCTCAGCACGGAGAAAGAAGACATAAGAGACAATGTGAGAGATGTCTTTGACAGCTTTGGGAGAATTAGACCGTACGTCGTGGTTTTTACAATTGAACCTCGAAAGAATCATAGGTATCTCTTGGACGCATTTGATCTGGTGTGGTCTACAGGAATAGAGGCCAACCTGTGCATTATCGGCAAAATTTGATGGCTTTGCGAGGGAATTGTAGGACGAATACGTATACACCCACTGTGGCAGAAATCGCTCTTCATGCTGAATGATGTCAACGGTAAAGAGTTGCAGTTTATTTATAGTCATGCAAAAATATTAATTTCTACGTCGATGTACGAAGTGTTTGGACTCCAGATTGTCGAGGCTCTGAACCGGAAACTACTTGTGATGGCCAGTGATATCCCAGCTCATAGAGAAGTCGGAGGAAACTATTGCCTTTATTTTGACATGGAATCTCCTGAACGCTTAGCCAAGTTGGTTGTAGACTTAGAATCCGAAAATCGACTTCCATCGCATGCCTCCTCCGAAGACTTTCATTGGTTGACGTGGGAGGAGAGCTGCGCAGAGCTCTTCGAGAAAATCATTGATTTGACAAGCGAAGAATGTGAAGCAGTCAGTGGCTTAAGAAGATCAGGGAAAGGGTGAGCATGCGAGCTCTTTATTCGTCTTACAGAGTGGGTGAATCAATACAGTGGTCTTACCAAGACTGTCGTGTGATCCAAAGGAGGTGGAAAGAGCCTCGTTAAGATTGATCTTAACGTTCGGCGCTTCGATATGATCGCGATTAATGCGGCAATACTCAATGCTGAGCCAACCGGCTTAGGCGTTTTCGTGAAAGAGATTGCTGTCCATATCAGCAAGCAGGAAAAGAATGTTGTGATTTTCACTTCCTTTCCGGACCACTTTCCTCAGCGCACCGTTTACGCTGCACCCAAATGGGTCCGTACAGAATGCAGTTCGCTTTTAGGTGGGCTGTTAAGATTTTTGTGGAATCAGATAGCTCTACCTTGGCTCCTGTGGCGAAAAAGGGCTCAAGTTCTGTTGAGTCCAAACCATGAGATAATTTTCTTGTGTCCATGTGCTCAGGTCGCGGTGATTTATGATCTTATTCCGTTGCTCTATCCGGAGAACTATCCAAGGCTACGATATTACTTCCGTTTCCTGCTACCTTGGGCGCTGAATAGGGTTGCCCTTATTGTTGCTGGCTCTGAAAATACAAAGAGAGATCTCGTCATGCATTACGGAGTATCTCCTTCCAAGATCATCGTTATTTATCCTGGAGTCGACAAGGCTGAATTTCACCCATTTGTTATTCGCTCCTCGTTTTCATCCCCATCTCCGTACATCCTTTATGTAGGAAGCCACTATGGTTACAAAAATCTGGCTCGCCTGTTGGAAGCTTATTCAAGGCTTGTAGCGCAAGGCTTTCCACATATGCTCGTTATCGCAGGGAGGAAAGATCCGCGGTACTCACCTCATTTAGAAAGTACAGTACGCTCACTTGGCCTGGATTTGCATGTCAGTTTCACAGGATATATCTCACGGACGGACCTTGCCCCCCTTTATGCGCAGGCAGACCTCTTTGTGTTTCCTTCTCTCTATGAAGGTTTCGGGCTGCCGGTCATCGAAGCCATGTCGTGTGGATGTCCTGTCGTCGCTTCCAATGTGTCATCCCTACCTGAAGTCTGTGGACTTGCAGGCAGATACTTTGATCCGACTGACGTTTCCGACATGCATAGGACCATCGCGACAGTTCTCAGCGAATCCGAGCTTCGGTCCAAGATGGTTGAATTTGGATATGAACACGCTCAGCAGTTTAGCTGGGAGGAAACAGCAGCTCTGTACCTTAAGACGTTATCCGGTGTTTGTGCTGACTTCTATCCCACGATTCAGTCAACAGAACAGAATAGCTAGAAATACTTTCTGAATCGGGCTAGTTGACAAGGGATTTCAACTAGCCGTTGGGGGTGACGCTAGGCAATTCGCGCATTTTGCCTTGCGCTCGTAGTCATAGCAGCCGATACTTGTATCGGCTCCCCTAAGTTGAGTCCCTCCGTAAGACATAGTCCAATAGCGGACTAAGGAGGTGGACATGACAAACGAGACTCCCGATTCCATTCAACAGTGGACGATCAAACGCCGTGTGGGGCTGGTCGTCAACATCCTCAAGGGTGACACCTCGATGGCCGAAGCTGCTTGCCGGCATGGGCGGACCGAGGGGGAAGTGGAAGACTGGCGGGATCGCTTTCTCCTGGGTGCCGAGAATGCCATGCTGGCGCGTCTGCAGGATGAGGAGGCGCTCAAGGAGGCAAGCTCAAACAGAAGATCGTGGATTTGGTCCTCGACAATGACATCGTACGGGAGGCGCTGAAACTGTACCTTTAATCAATTTTTTTAATTATTATCGAATGAATCGCCACGTGGTTCGATGTGCTCACGTAGTTTCGAATTTGGATTGACTCCATGCTGTACGCTTCTCCAAGCTCGAAAGACCCGGTGACTATCTCCTTATCGTCATTCGTTCCCATGAGTTCCCCTCGCGACAGCTCTATTGGTCTGTCTGATAAAAAGATCACGACATCCCAAAAACCGACAGGTTTTTTAGTTGCTGCACCACTACTGTATACTGTATGAAATACTGAAGCGATATGTGCCAGCTGGAATACGCTCGTATGGCCCATAAGAAAGAAACCCAGACTTCGAGCCGATGGGGGTTCTCATCTCGCAATCATTGGTCTGTTCGCCTATGACGGTTGGAAGTTCGCATGCGAGCCAGGTGTATTGGTCGCCAGCTTTTCGTATTTTTATCTTTTCTGTGAGAAGCTTTACCTTACCAGGCCCATATATTAAAAGGGTCGCATTATTAGCGCATTCATATACTCTCTTAGGCTTTCCATTAATTCTTTCGATTATTTGTCGACTGACCATGTGGAAGTCTGGTTGACCATGGGGCACAACAGCAAAATCATACGTGTCCCTAAAGATATCTTTGCTCATTGTATGGGTAAATGGCGAAAGTGATTTCGAAGCTGGAACTAATTGTATGTCAAGATCTGAAAACTCATTTGTTAGCCTAGCGTGCCAGTAACTCGCAATCCCATATCGTACTTTTAAACCGCTCTCTTGTGTATATTCTGAGATCTTTTGGTCAATGCATTGAACGATTGAGGGCTTGTACTCTAGTTCGTAGTCTGCCGGGGGATTAGCATCAACAATGGCATAACACACCATTATGGAAAAGGTTAGGATGATGATCAGGTGTTTGAAACGAGTATCGATGAATCTTGACAGTGAAAACCAGCAAAAGAGAATTGGAAGCCAGAAGAAATTTAGAAAATATCTCGTCGACCATGAATAATCTCCTTCTATCAGCACGCCATTGACAATAAGAGCAGCAAAAGTGATCAGTGGTGATAGGGCAATTGTGAACGCGAGTAGTTTTTCTCTAGATGAGATATTGTCTTTTCTCAGGTTGAAGACCTGATGTCATACAGAAGTAAGACATAATAGAGACAAATGAAAACAGAGACGGCTGTCGCGTCTCGAGCGAATGCGTAAAGCATGTCGATAAGGATGGTGGTCTGTTCAATTATTTGAATTGGTTTTTTGAGAATATAAGGAGATATAGTGTTTTCTGTTATTGCTAACTTGAAGGCAATACCAGCTATAACTCCTCCTGTAATTAGACCTATATTCTTGATGTGTTGAACATTCCTTGAGGTTTCCAAAATATATACTATTAAAGAGGAGACTATTAGTGGTGATGCGAAAGAGACCAGAAATAGTAAATCTGAAGCTGCGCCCAAGAACGACATTGTGATGACGAGAAAAGACCAAGAAATATGATTACCTACTGAATTATTTAACACCATAATTATTGCATAAATAAGGAGTATCCCATTAATTATGATTCAAAAATGATATGCGCTGAATAGTGAAAATATAAATGGAGATGTGTTACGTGTCGTATAAAATATGGTGATCGCCAAAAATACAGTTGCTAAAAGAATTAGGGATCTTGTGCCCTTAATTGTGACTGTTGAAATTGCACAAGCTAGAAAAAAAGCAAGGAGGTTTTGAAGCAGCGCGAAGGCATAGAATGTATAATAGTTGTCTTCTATCAATGCCCGTAATCCAAAAAACAAAACCATGTCTGGGAAAAAGCTTGGTGCTGACGGAAGAGACCATGACTCGAAATGACCGGAGTTTAGAATAAGATCAGTATAGAGTGATGAAAAAGTCAGGGAATCGCTGTTGAAGAGCGCTTCCATACTTATTTGGTTTGTGAAGTACGCGTTTGTTATTGTAAGGGAAAGAATAACAACAGTAATTATTATTACGTATATTTGCATAGTCATGCTATTCAAGATTTATAGTCATTCCAATTAATTTCCATGTTATGTATACTGCTGGCCACTATGGCCAGCAGTATCTACTTGCGAAAACGGGTGGTTGAGTTTGTCAAGGAAGGAGGCAGGAAGGCGGAGGCAGCTCGGCGATTTCGCGTGAGTGGTTGGTGCGTCCATGATTGGTGCGGTCGCTCCGACCTGGCCCCCAGGCCGCATGGCCCCCGGCGACGGAAGCTTGATCGCGCTGCCCTGCGGCAGCATATCGCCCATCATCCCGATGCCACCTTGAAGGAACGGGCCCACCACTTCGGGGTGGCCATCAATGCCATCTGATATACTCTCCAGCAGTTGAAGGTGACGCATAAAAAAAATCTGCGGTACGCTGAGCGGGATCCGACGAAGCGAGGGGCCTATCTCCAACGGCTCCGGCACATCCTCACGACCCAGGGGGTAGCCAAGGTGGTCTATCTGGATGAAAGTGGGTTTGAGCGCACCGCCTACCGGCCTCATGGGGGGGCATGCAAAGGACACCAAGTCGCCGGGCAACGGAGTGGCAACACGCGGCCACGCACCAGCTTGCTGGCCGGGAAATGTGGGACGCGATTGGTGGCGCCCGTGCTGTTTGAGGGGAGTACCAATGTGGAGTGGTTCAATGCCTGGCTGGAGCAGCATCTCTTTAAGGAGCTTGCCACCGACTCGATCCTCATCATGGATAATGCGGCCTTTCATAAAACGTCGAGGACCCGAGAATTGATCCACAAGGCTGGTCACACCCTGCTCTTTCTGCCCCTATATTCCCCTGACTTCAATCCCATTGAACAGGATTTTGCGACAATTAAGAAACGGCGCCGATACGCCCCACCGGATACCCCGCTCGATAACATTATTCGATCATATGGAATTTAATTGGAATGACTATAGTTGACCTCTCCCCAGAAACTGGGCTATGAATTGTGAGAAAAGGTTGTCGCACTTTGTTCTTCTGCCTGGCTCAGTTTTCTGTGAGAGTGTCACGAATGGCGACCGATCTCCATCCTTAGTGTAGTGTCCACGAAATAACTGGACAGTCATTTCTTCCGTTTTCTGCCCCGTGGGCTGGTGCAGCCGGGCTGAATCTGCTCCAACGTTCGTCGGCAGCGCGAGAGTTTCTGGAGAATCGAGTCGACCGTCGCCGTCCAGATGAACGATTGCGGCTCCGTATTCCACGCCGTCAGGAATGCATCGATGCAGGCCTTCAAGTCTTCCACGCTGCCAAAGGCCCCCCGACGGATCGCCTTCGCGCTCAGTTCGCCAAACCATCGCTCGACCAGGTTCAGCCAACTGGAGCTGGTCAGGACAAAGTGGGGAACGAAGTGAGGGTGGCGCGTGAACCAAGCCCGCACGTTCTCGTGCTTATGCGTCCCATAATTATCCATGATGACATGCAGCGGGAGATCGCCGGGGAACGCCTTGTCGAGAGTGCGCAAGAACTTGAGGAATTCCTGATGCCGATGCCGTTGATAGCATTGGCCGATCACCTTTGCCTTGTAAGAGCTCCAACGCGGCAAAAAGCGTCGTCGTGCCATGGCGCTTGTAGTCATGGGTCATAGTCCCGAACCGGCCCTTCTTGAGCGGCAAGCCCGGTTACGTCCGATCTAACGCCTGAATCTGACTCTTCTCGTCCACACACAACACAATGGCCTGTTGTGGAGGATTCAGATACAGCCCGACGAGGTTGGTGAGTTTTTCCAGGAACTTCGGATCACGGGACAGCTTGAAGGTTTCTACCCGGTGGGGCTTCAGATGGTGGGCCTGCCAGATCATGTTGATGGTAGACTTACTGACTCCCTGGCTCTTGGCCATCGTCCGGCAACTCCACTGCGTCATCCCGTCCGGCTTGGTGTGCAAGGTGGCCTCCACAATGCCGAAGCTGCTGTTGCTCGGAAGGCGAAAGTTCGCAGGAGGGAGCCATATCCGAGCATACAATACATAAAACTACTTGTTATGAGCTTCCTTGAGATCCATGGTCGAGTTCAGAATGGAGCTGAGTCTTCTGTTGCCGTAGATTCTGATGCCGAAAATACAGCGTCGACCGCGTAAATGGGGCGACGCTTCGCCTCGACGACCATACCCCCAATATTCCCCCAAAATGCCTAGAGACAAACGTTGTAGGCCCCCAAAGAAAAGAATGGCAACCATCAAGGACGCATAACCAGGCAATTCGATACCCAGCACGAAAACCCGCCCAATGATGAATGAGCCTTACAGAAATGCAAGTCCTGCAGTAATACCACCAACGTAGCTCCAGACGCGCAAGGGCATGGTAGAAAAGCTCACCAATCCATCGAGAGCAAAATTCCACAGACGCCAATAGTTCCAATTCGTTTGCCCAGCTAAGCATCGACCGCGTTCGAAGGGGATACCAATGGAACGAAAACCCACCCAGGCAAACAACCCTTTCATAAATCGATTACGCTCAGGTAAAAGCTTGAGAACCTCAACCACCTTACGATCCATCAGACGGTAGTCCCATGCATCGGTCGGAATGCGAATTCCCAATACTTTGTTAAACCCGGATTCCGCAATAGGTTTTTAACGGTGTAGAATAGGTCGCTCATTTATTCTTCTTTCTCAAGGAGTTACGATGAAACGCCCGAAGACCACGGCTTCACCACTCTACCCCAAAATTCGCTTCGCCTTCACCGACCATCCGATTACCGTCTGGGCGGGGGCCATTTTGCTGCGTCTGTACGTGGAACTCATCGGGCTGCGGGCGAGTCTCCAGACGACCCTGGCCCCGTTTGCGAAATGCTCGAACAATCAGATCCCCGCGCCGGATGTGCTGCTGGCGTGGTTCTACGGTCTGGCCTTGGGGGTCGAACGGTTTGCTCATTTCACGCGGTATCGCCGCGATCCCTTGCTGCCTCGGCTCCTCGGCCTGTCGCACTTCCCCTCGCCCGATACGCTTCGGCGCTTCTTTCTCGCCTTCACCTATGCCCGACTCACCCCGGTTTCCGAAACGTTGATGCGCCAGAGCTTGGAATGGATGCCGCGGATCGCCCTGGGGAATACGCTCGACTTGGACTCCACGGTCTTCTGTCGATACGGGAGCCAAGAGGGGAATCAGATCGGCTACAATCCGCAGAAACGGGGCCGGCCCTCGCATCATCCCTTGGTGGCCTTCCTGAGTGAAGCCCGTCGTCTCGTGTGGGCCAGGCTCCGCGCGTGGCAAGCCGGCACGGCCAACGGCTGTGTCGAGTTTCTCCGGCAGACGCTCATGATTCTGCCCCCCGGCCAGCGAGTTGCGTTGGTCTGGGCCGACGCGGGGTTTTTGTCACCCGGTTCCTGACCTTTCTGGAAAGCCTGGAGCTCCCCTATATCATCATGGCCCGCCTGACGCCGCCCCTCCGGAGGGTGGTCCTTCATGCCCTCCCCGAGACCGCGTGGCGGCGGGTGAGCAAAGGGATTGATGTGGCGGAATGTCCCACGACCGTGCCGATCTGGCGCGGTCAGCCGCGCCGGTTTGTCTGCCTGCGGCAAGCATTGCGGGAGCGGCCTCACGCAGCAGGCCGACGCCTGCTCGAGTGTCCAGGCTATACCTATCAAGTGATGGTCACCAGTCTCCCCTATGCCGTCGAGCTCGTGTGCCGCACGTACGCGGGCCGGGCCGACAGTGAAAATCGGATCAAGGAGCTCAAAGAGGATCTCTCCCTCCATACGTTTTGTCTCCAGCACTTTGATGCCATGGATGCGGCTTTCCGTCTGGGCTGTGTAGGCTACAATCTGCTGGCGGGCTTTCGGGAGACGATGTTGCCGAGCTGTTGGTTCGAACGCCGACTGCGGGCCGTCCGCGATTGGGTATTCCTGGTCGGGGCCGATTTGATTCCCCGAGGCCGTCGCCTCCAGATCCGGTTGGCCGTGCCCCGCGAAGAGCGGCCGGAGTTTTTGACTCGTCTCCGCACCCTGTCGGAGGGGCTCCCGATTGCGGCGCAGTTGGACTGGACGTTAACGGACGAGGAGAGCCCCCCAGACGCGCCTCGTCGTGATCCCGGCTCCCCGCATTTTTCGCCCCTCGAGCCCCTCGCTTCCTTCGCTCATCCCCCACCGTAACCATTTTCTACTGCTGAATCCGGGTTAAACAGCCAATAGAAAATACCGGCAGTGGCTCGTTTCGCAAACATGTCGGCAGATCGTCGACTTCGCACGCCGTATACATCGTATCCCTCATGCCATTTTTCCAGAAATTGTGGTAGGAGATCTTGAGGATCCTGAAGGTCTATGTCCATGATCACCATGGCATCACCATGACCATGATCTAGACCGGCTGTCAACGACGCCTCTTTGCCGAAGTTGCGAGAGAGGTTGATAACGCGAATCTGTGTTGACATAGCACTGCAGCGTCTCCAGACTGCCGTCGCTGCTGCCATCATTCACCACGATGATCTCTGTACGAACATCCAAACTGTCCCTCACAGCCAGGGTCGCTTCAAAAAACGGCTTGATGGCTTCGACTTCGTTGTAAACCGGAACGATGATCGACAGCAGCGGAACAGCAGGACTTGCTCTCGTTGTCCCTAAATCCATGTTGAAGCTTCCATTTACAAGAAAGCTTTGTCTCTTAACTGACCAAGTTAGTAAGGCTTGAGATCTCGCATCTCATCCACTCACGGTGAGAGTAGGACGAGAACAATTCCGCTCCCTGCATCTTTTCCCTTGGGCACTCAATACACTTTAGGTAAGAACCAATGCCCTTCACGTTATGACTCACGCCTCGGCAACATAGTATTGGGTCCACAAGAGCCAGTCAAACAGACTTTCTCGAGTTTTTGTTTCCAGCCTCTGTTCTAACCGTAGACCAAATTGGCCAATAAATTCTGCCACCAACGGCAAATACAGTCCAGAGCTAAATCGTTCGAGAATGCAAAATCTGGCTTGAGTGAGCTGAGTCTGTACTTGACCACTCGTCATCAGATTGATGTGACCTGTTTTTCGTATCGGTTCACGGTAGATTTGTCTTACGAGCCATATAACCCCAGGCAGAAAGGCAATTTTGGCAAGAACTTCAAGTGGACTCCACCTTTGGGGTGTAGATAGAATCAACGTGCCGCCGCGTCTGAGAAGGCGATGCATCTCCATAAAAACCCGTGGTGAATCAGCGATATGTTCGACTACTTCACTAGATAATATCAGGTCAAAGCTTCCTTCTGGCAGTTTGGAATTGGTGATATCATCAGCGATCACAGCGACATTCGGAAATTTCTTCGCTATAGATTCTGCTTGACGCAAATACCCGGGCTCAACATCAACGGCTGTAACTTTCTCGAACAACTCGGCTAAGAGAGGTAAATAAATGCCTGATCCAGGACCGACTTCTAGTGCCTTAGAAGTGGAGGCTCCCAAGATTCATTTCTATGCTCTCAGAAGACAAGACCCAATGAACCAGCCGTTACTGAATCAGGTGCATTATGGACTCAAAAGAATGTAGCTTGGGAGGCGACATCGAAGCATTAACAATTCTTCTACCGCGATTTGATGTGAAGCCAACGTGCTGACACTTATCCTATCATGTATAAGTTATTCCAGTTCCTCCCCTCGATACAGAGCCTTGTTTTCAAATGAATCGATTGTTTTGGAAATGATATACCGTGGTCGTCCTTTGACCTCATCGTATATTCTTCCGATGTACACACCAATAATGCCGAGGCTGATCATTGCTAAGCCTCCGATCATGAGCTGAAGGATGATTACGGTTGTAAAACCGCTGGTTGCCTGGCCCATAAGCTTTAGATAGAGAGCCTGGGTACCGAGGACTACGCTAAAAATGAAAAACAGAAGGCCGAATAGGTTTACGAACCCCAGCGGCAGGGAGGAAAACGCTGACAACCCCGTAACTGCGAATTTCATCAAACTAAAAGTTGTCCAGCGTGATAGCCCTCCAACTCGATTTGAGACAACGAAGGGCACTTGAGCACGCTTGAAACCCAGCCAGGCTATCATACCCCGAAAGAAAAGGTTCCGTTCGCCCATCTTGAGCCAGGCTTCTCGAACCTTTCGATCAATCAGCTTGTAATCAGAAGAATTTTTGAGGTCGAAACCCGATAGTTTCTTCAGGGTCGCGTAAAAGAGCTTACTGCCGATCGTAGAAAAGAGGGTTTCCTTTCCACGGTGAGCCTTGATTGCCTCGACAATGTTGACATTTAATTCCCTCCAACTTCTGACCATATCTGGAATCAAGTTAGGAGGGTGCTGCAAATCTGCATCAAGTACAATTATCGCCTCTCCACGTGCCGAGTCGAGCCCTGCGCAAACAGCTGCTTCCTTCCCGAAATTCCGGCTGAGCTGTACAGCCCGAAGCGTGGAATACACCTTAACCTGCTGTCGGACAACGGACCAGGTATCGTCAGTTGAACCATCATCTATGAGGATGATCTCATACGAAGCGTTCGTCAACAGAAGCTGGTCTTGAAGGATTGAAAGGAACTCGCGAAGGTGCACGCCTTCCTGGTAGACAGGAATCACCACCGAAAGTGTGACGGGCGAGCAGCTCCCCATGGTTTCACAAAGGCTTGACAAAAACCGATATCAAAATCGAACCTAAGAAACCTGGCAATCTTGTCTCCGAAACGGCCAGCTTCTCAGCCAAAGACCAACTCAGTGGTGCTATCCAAGGAGATAGAAAACAGTTTGTGATGATGGTCTCAATCTCAAAACCTGTGTCAATACCTATCCTGACAAGCTTCTGTCTGTTGTAAAATTCCACGTGTTGATGGTCGCGCAGCGGTGGATCCAATCGAAGTTTGTCCATTAACCATTCGATGACAGGCCACAGACTTTGATAATTTGGGGTTGTAAGGAAGACTTTCCCACCAGGTCTCAAAAGCTTGTAAAAAGTTTTGAGCATGTTCCTGGCCTGGTCGAGATAAATGTGTTCGATAACCTCTAGGCAGTAATTCTTGTCGACTGGAACATCAACTTGGAACGTCTCATCAACCAGTCCCAGACGAAATTTCACGTTGGAAGTTGCAAAATTTTCCGTAGCATAGCGAATGGCGTCGGGGTTACCATGGTTGTCCAGGACATTCGCCCCACATCGCTCCAGGAAGGCAGCAATAACACCCGAACCGCAACCGACATCGAGCACAAAGTCAACACGGCGGACCGGCAGATATTGGCTAATCGCCAATTGTTTGCTGTAATGCCAAAACCTTTGCACCGAATTACCTTCAGTCAAGGCATCATGCTGATAGTCCCCTCTGATACTGAGATTGTCTCCAGTTCGCCTCACGTGAATTGACCTTGTTAAGAGTGAGACCTAAACGGTGAGGTTGAAGGGAAGCTGCAGCCGAATAGCCGTGTCTCTTCACTCACCCTATCAAAGGACGACGAGATGAGAACCTACATGCAGCTCACCTAAGAGCAAATCTAATAGTTTAACGTCCTGATGCCCACAAGTCACACCTACGTATTGAAATCTGTCGGTGAGGCCATTCTGCTCTGATGTGTACGGGGTGATGAATTACTGCTGGAGTCGATCGTCCCGACACGCCGTCCGAAACCGTAAGCTTCCCCGTCAATGAGATAGTTCTCAAGTAGAGTTTGGGGCATGTTCACATAAGTACTCTTCCGGTGTTAGATCCCACAGGGAATCGGGGGGTCCACTACTATTATCTGACACCAACATGTTCGGCACTTTCCCCAAGCAAACAGATGACATATTAGGATAGACATACAATTCAGCTGTGACAAACAGGCGAAAACAAATCTCTTGAAAGAATCACGGGAATAGGCTAATCACAAAGGCTGTAGTGCACTCCTCAAATCAAGCCACCCCTGATGGTTGTTGCGGACAAAATTGGCGAGGGCTCTGAGAGCCAACGCCTGATGCGGGGGGGTCTCATTATACCAGTGGATCCACAGGCCAATCACGGTGCACGCCTGTGTGAAACGCTGAAACTGATGCTGCCAGAGATCCTCTTCTTTCAAGCTTCAGAAGAAGAGTTCAATAAGCCCATTCTGCTCCAGCGTATACGGGGTGATGAATTCCTGTCAGAGCCGATAGTCCCGACACATCAACCAAAAACCTCAGCTCCAAAAGATCAAACCACTTTCACTGCGCAGGACCTGCCAGGCCCGCCGTTCGGAGACATCCGATCCCCCGTGTCTTATTCGTCGGATCTCCGTCTGACCAAAGGATACGGTTTCAGCGCGTCTTCATCCTTAGATCGAGCCCGCAGGGAATTTTCGACTCCGAGGAGAAAGCGATCCCGTCAGTCCTCGACCTCAACCACCGTGAGCCCATGCTGGTGGTCCGCATCCTCCACGGAGGTCTCGCCTTTGAGAATACGCACGGTTAAGGCGACGCGCCGTTTGGCCATCCACCCTTGGATGGAATCTGAAGTCTCGTCAGCCATGTCTACCTCCTTGGTCCCCTATTGGACCATGTCTGATGGATGGACTCAACTTGGAGGGGAGCAGGGTACCCTCTCACAGAAAACTGAGCCAGCTAGAAGAGCAAGTTGCGACAGCATTCTCTCCCGACTCATGTTCCAATCTCTGAGGAGAGGTCAAGCACTACAATGAGCACTCATAGAGCCAATGTATTGATATTTACGCTTACATCCATTGTTTCTTGCTTTACAATAACAAACGGGTACTTAACCCACCAAATATCCATGGGCATGTTATTTCACACCGATTCGCTGTATTTGTCAGCACTCTTTAGCGATATTCAAAGGAATTTTAGCAATTTCGCGTCATGGAATCTCCCTCAAGCGCCATACTTTTTTCCAGATATGCTTTTGTTTTTCGGCTTAAAGGCATTGATAGGAGACACGTATAAGACATTTTACGCCTTTGCGATAATTCAGAACTTACTTGCGTTACTCTTGGCCTCTGCGATTGCGTCAACTACGACTAAAAATTGGAAATCGCTCGCTTTCTTATCGACCGTATTCTTAGTTGTCATCACTTTTTATACCACACAAAACAAGACGCCATTTATACTCTTACTCCTAAGCGGACATCATTTTGGAAACGTAATAAATGGATTGTTACTTCTTTAATGCTACGATTTTAGCCGTAAAGAAACCAGATAATAATTATTGGCCTTTACTTCTCATCATAATTTCATGCCTGGGCGCCGCCTCTGACTTGCTATTCTTGGTCTCTTTTGTCGCCCCTTTGACTCTTTCAATTTTCATAGCATTCCTTTTTGAAAATCAAAAAAAATATCTGCCTTTTAAAACTATAGCTTTAATAACAGTTGGGGTCGTAGCGGGAATTGCACTCAAGTCATCTCTAACACAATATTCAATGGCCTATTACGTTCACCTGAATTATAGCTTCATAATAGAGCAGATCGATGGATTCATCTACCTGATTCATGAAATATATCAAAACGCTAAAGCTATATCTATTTACGTTTGCTTGTTCTACATTTCAATTCTAGGATATACAGTCTTATATATAAGAAGCGATGAATTATTATATGCAGAGAAGTTGCTATCACTAACAATCATTTTATCAGCTTCTATCACAACTGCTATTCTTATTGTAAACGGAAATCTGGCTAAAGATGTTACCTTAGCTAGATACTTAATCACCATATTTTGGCTACCGGTTCTCTTCTGCTGGCTACCACTAGCAAAATACATCAACACTCGTTTTAAAGAAATCCTAATAAGACTCGTATATTCTTTTGCGTTGATAGCCCCGATGACATATGCCAAGCCGCTTGATGCCTATCAACTAGAATACAAACCTTTAATATCTAGGTGCATTGATCAAGGCATATCAGAATATACCCGAGAAACGGGCTTAATGATCAAACATGGAATTGCACAATATTGGCAAGCAAGACTAGCATCTGAGTTTTCAGATCTTGACCTACGTTTAGCTGCAGTGCAGAATAATCTATCGCCGTTTGTTGCGGCAAGCAACGCAGTCCGTAGAATAGCTTATGATTTTGCAGTTGTACCTCATCAGCTGGTGATGCATATTCACGAGACAACTTCATGTTTACTCGAGAACGAGTCGAACAACTTAATGGGAAACCCACGAAAGTACATGAATGTGATTATCAAGGCCTTCATAGGGCAACGATTTTAATATATGGCCCAGGCAAGCTTCTCACAGAAAAGATAAAAATACGAAAAGCTGGCGACCAATACACCTGGCTCGCATGCGAACTTCCAACCGTCATAGGCGAACAGACCAATGATTGCGAGATGAGAACCCCCATCGGCTCGAAGTCTGGGTTTCTTTCTTATGGGCCATACGAGCGTATTCCAGCTGGCACATATCGCTTCAGTATTTCATACAGTATACAGTAGTGGTGCAGCAACTAAAAAACCTGTCGGTTTTTGGGATGTCGTGATCTTTTTATCAGACAGACCAATAGAGCTGTCGCGAGGGGAACTTCTGGGAACGAATGACGATAACGAGATAATTAGAGGGACTTTCGAGCTTGGGGAAGCGTACAGCATGGAGTCAATCCAAATTCGAAACTTCGTTGATACGACGAACCAAGTGATGATTCATTCCATAACAATTAAAAAGATCCGTTAAGAGTAGAGGAACGACTGTTTTCTACCTACTCAAATCCAGTGTGACTGACCTTGTAAGCCTCCCTCAGTTGAAGTTGGAAAGCATAATCTAGTTTAAATGTGTAACCGCAGACTCAGGATAGAATCTCCTTCAAATCTTCTTGCGAAGGCGCAAACCAATAGGAACTCGTCACGGGTTTCGAATACTCGATGAGTTTATCAGAGATGCCATCACTCCAGGTGCCGAACATTCGTTCCAAAAGAACTTGAAACCGTCGTAATTCACACGCAAATGCCAAGAAGTACAGTCCATATTACTTCACAGTGCCGTAAGGTGCACTGCGCCGATAGATCTTGAGGGCCTTGCCGTTTTCTTTGAAATCGGTTCGGCTGACATGTGAGGTTGGCGGCATAGCCGCACCTTCCAACTCAACGCTATCAGGTTTTGTTCTGCCCATGACTTGTTCTTGTTCGGTTTGAGAAAGTTTGTTGAAGGCTGCGAGGTTGTGTACCCATTGTTGGGACAAAACGAAACTGCCACTGGACCCAGGCTGGCCTTCTGGGATGAGGGCCGCCGATCGGACTTTTTCCCTTTTGGGGTTAGCTGTCCCGTCAATGAATCCAATAAGGTCGCGAGAATCCAAATATTGGAAACCTGCAAGATCTAACTTCAGTTCAGCTACTGGGTTCATCGAGGATTGAATGCGGAGAGCTTCGGCAAAGTTTGCATCATGATGAGAGCCGTGTATCCAAAAAAAGATATCGCGTTGAGTTGAGGGAATCGTATGACCCTTGGTCCCAGATATCGGCTCAAAGGGTTGAAATCCTTGAGGTTTCATTGATGAACCCAATTGGCTACAAGCTTTCTTCCCAAATGACACAACGATGTGAGGGCCCTCATCATCCTGGGTACGAACTGAAGATTGAATGGCCCTTCGCACTTCAGATGCAGGGCAGTTGGGATTCAGCTCATACTCCAGAAAGTAAAAGTTGGTACTTTCCTCAATAAAAATGCCTTGTTGCGCTGACCCCATAGCTCTACTCACCCTTTCTTTTTAAGATCTGTCAAAGGCTCACATTGGAAATTTTTGCGGCGGAGTGATCTGCCATCCCTCACCAGATAAAGATAGCAAAAATTCTATCAAATCTTTTTTCTCCTGTTCCGTTAACTTCAGGGAAATGATCAGCGAATCTTGGTGAGGATTGGCGATACCCCCTTGATCGTAAAAGTCAACAACGGCACGCAACGAAGCAAAGCGCCCGTTATGCATGTATGGAGCTGTTCGTGAGATTTCCCGGAGAGTCGGGGTCTTAAAGGCTCCAATTTCTTCTGGGTTCTTAGTAACATGGTATCGACCAAGATCCACATGGTCCATATCCCAATCGATCCCGAGGTTATGGAACTTCTCATCCGTAAAGTTAAACCCGGAATGACACCGTGTGCATCGTGCTTTGCCCAAGAAAAGCTTGAGCCCTCGTTGTGCTGCTGGTGATAATGCGTTCTCTTCTCCCCTGTAGTCGAACCTGTCATAGGGGCTATTACCGGATAATATGGTTCGCTGGAAGCTCGCAATGGCCTTGCCAATCAAAGCCGTCGAGATCTCTTCCGTGCCAAAAGCCTTTTTGAATAGAGGCTTATAACCCTCAATGGTGTTTATTTTTGCAACCAGTTCATCATGATTCTTGAACCCATGTTCAATAGGATTCGCAAATGGCCCCACGGATTGCTCCTCCAATGTTGCGGCTCGACCATCCCAAAATTGCGCAGAGCTGAAAACCCTATTGATAGAGGCTGGGGCGCTTCGGCCTCCTTGTTGACGATGTATACCCGCTGAGACGGGTTGCCCATCAGTGAAGGCCAATGTCGGCATGTGGCAACTTCCGCACGCGATGCTATCGTTTTGAGAAAGTCGTTTATCGAAAAAAAGGAGCTTCCCCAGTTGGACCTTTTCCTGGGTCAGAGGGTTATCTTTAGGAATGATGAGGCTGTCTTCATCCAATCCCAAAGGTACCTCTAAATTATATTCCGTATCGGCATAGACAATTGGTAAAACCCCAATCAATAGCAAGCTGATCAAACCCATGACAACTGAGCCCTTCAAGAACCATTTCTTAGGGTGCTTAACCGAGAATTGGTGATGTTCGTTCATGGAAAACCTCCCTCTTTAAGACTGATCTCATTGTCCTTGAAATAATCTTTAGAAGATAAAAAATAGAATTAATCTTAATCTACAATAGCTCTAATCAATTACCCGAAAACTTATGATTTCTTAACTCGCTTCCTTCCCTGTAGCAGAATGTGTACATCATTCACTTGAAAATCCTTCTTTAATCTGGATTTCAATTTGATCAGCTCAGGGTCAATATCGAATAAACGGCCTGTATCCTCATCCAAAAAATGGTAATGCTTTCCCACGTTACAATCATAAACAACTTTGGATGAGTGGGGTAATTTAAATTCTTTTAACAGCTTAGCTTCCACTAGGACCTTCAAGGTATTATACACCGTGGCCAAACTGAGTTTGGGAAAGTTGTGGTCAGCCCATGCCTTGACTTGCTCAGCCGTCGGATGATCTGCCTCACACAGCACATACTGAAAGATGGCAATACGCTGGGCTGTTGGTTGAACCCCTGAAGCTTCCAGCTTTTTACTTATACCCTTAGCATCCATCACTGAGGCACTCTATTTCCTTTAATTTAGAGTCATTATTGAATTAGAATAATTCTAATCATAATGAATGTCAAGACCGCACGTGCAGAGAAAGTAAGCTTTAGGGCTTTAAATGAAGGCTTTCGCAGGGGTGCGATGGCCGTTTTCGATCTGACCTCTGCAGAACACAGACATTGTTATGTAGAGTTGGAAGTTTGAGAAGAAGGGGGATGAAATTTCGCGGCATCAATAATGGACCATAGGTGGAAAATCCAGCCCAACAGGAAGAACCAAAGAGCCGCAGCTAACACAAATTGGATAATGGCAATGACCAACCGGCCCTGAAGAAGTTGACCTAAGCCGTGTATAAACAAACTACATAAAGCTGCGAGAACATTTCCTCCTTATCCTTGTCCGTTCATGAAGGCCTCCGTTGAAAGAACGTGCTTTTATCTCAACGCTTTGCTCCCGTCAGTCCTACTCCAGATGAGAGGATTGAGAGAGGGGTTTGCACCAAGATGGTATACAGATCATGCGTTCGTATTCGGAATCATGACTTGAGATCGGTGTTTATAAGAGCATTCTGGAGAGACTGTTAGCTTAGGTTAGGTGTATTTGCCATGTATCGGATGGCCCACCATACCACGATTGGCAAAACTAACCCGACTCCTAAGGCTAGTGCTCCCAAAATCATAAGAACGATTCCCCTGCTTTTGGCAGGTTGTTCCTTGAGTGCTGTCGTATGCATGATCAGGCGTGATCCCGGAAGGGGAATAGGCTCAGGATCTCGCATTCGATTTCCCTCATACATCAAATAGGCACCCATCCCCACGACAGGAATACCGGCTGCCATCGACATGAATAGAAAGAGAATACTCTCTTTTAGCAGGACTCTTTCTGGGGATTGAATAGCCCGCGCTTGAAGTTGTTCCACCAATGACATGGTCAATTGGACAAGAAGGAGTCCAAGGCCTAACCCCACTACGATCAAGACAATGATGATGAGGCGGAACCTTTTAGTCCGGCGATGAATGGTTGTCGGCGAATTAGTCGTCATCAGATGAATATGGAGAATGGAAATAATGCTGGAAAATGTTTGGCCGTTGTCCACAGCGCTATGGAAGTGTGCTACATGGTTCTACCGATGCGCAACAACTCGATGATGTTTCAGAAAGTTCCGAATATCACTCAATAGTATTGGCAACAGGAATCTCATCCGGAAGGTCCTGAAAATCTTGCTCATTTTCGAAAAAGGCGATAATCGGTCGATGATATCGTTGGGCTAATACAACTTCACTTCGTGTTCCAGGACCACTTGGAAAAGCCACAAGAGCGTCTGCTGAAAGAACAATGATATGGTTGCGAGAGAATGGATCAGTCCCTAAGGAACCGCTCAGCGGCAAGTGAGTCCCAATTGGAAGCTCAACCCACGGATTGGGATATCCTTTCTTTGGCGGACATAAAGGGTCATCCGAACTGGCGGGGAGAACTCCAATCACCAGGCCTTTTCGTCCTGACGTCTCGTAGAAGGCGCGGCTCACAGACGCCATTACACCATCCCCACCACCAGTCAGCAGATGGACACCAATTTTAGCTAGCCAAGCCCCCAATTGGGAGGCTTCATTCTCCCACGCCTTCTCTGATGAGCCGATGACTTCAACAATTAGTCGACGTGCTTTCATGAGGGATCATGTATGGCCGACATCAAGATCGACGGACAATTGAGTAACGTTTAACGGGATCACTGCGTGAGATTCAAGAACTTCTGGACATTATCATGAAGTGCCTTTTGATACGGACGTAATGAGAAGGGCTCGAAAAAATCTAGAGAAAGCCCATTGACTTGGATGTCGTTGCAGTTTGGATTCGCGAAGGGTACCATGTCAGTCAGTCTATGGTCTTCCCAGCGTTGTCTCTAGAGCCTTCCTTCTCGCTGGTAACATTGGAGTGATTGCAGAAAACCTCGATAGACCAAGAGTCTTGCAGAAGAGACGTAATATTGTTCCACAGCACTGCAATAACTCCCCTCTTGTCCTGCCGGACAGGGCTTTAAGTTGCCTTCGGTAGAGGAAGAATCCATGCGGGCAATCTCTTCAGATTCGCGTTGAATGTGTTCTTCCTCAAGGAGGTCCTTTTTAAGAAATTTTATTTGTGCTGCAATTCCATCCGCTTGGTCAATCGCTTCGGGAATAGATGCCTTAACAGACTGTCGAATGGTCTTCTTGAACTCTGAAGAGGAAATGTTTTCTAAGAGTCTTTCTAATTCCGGGGCTAAATGAGACAAGTTGTTTGGACAACTCTGTTGAAAAGACGATGATGCATTTTGATTGATCGGCTTAGAGGCTGAAGATGCCAGAGAAATGTGGCCTCCCAAAAGTAAAGCGAGAGTGGCATATGCCAGGACAACGCATTTGAGTGGTAGGTCTGAGATTCTCATGGGTGGATCAACCGACCTAGAGTAACACGATCAAGCTTACTCGGATCATCAGTCCATCAGGAAAGGACTGTATTTTGATCATTGTGTGTATTATCACGCATAAAGGAAGCCTTTGGCTAGAACGGAAGGGAAACATTCCAAAACTCGTGACCATTTCTTTTCTTAAGTGTTTCTTCTATGCTTACGTTGACTGTGATGGGTCATCGTAAGAACCTTATGAAGAAATCAATGGTATTGAATCCTGGAACATTATGGTCGAGGGTTCAAGAGCAAACCAAACTTGCCAAGGCCTGTGGAGCCATCCAATCCATTCACACAGAGTCCGAATTCATTGTGGACAGGAACATTCAGTTTCTTGTTCGTGTCGCTTCAAATTTAGCAAAAAGAGATGAGGCCAAACGAGCACAGGTTCAGGAAGTCAATGGTGAGACGAAAAGTCGCAACCCATTTCTTCCATATGATAACAACTTATTTGTCACTAACATTTCTCAGACGCATGTGTGCCTGCTTAACAAGTTTAACGTGTTGGATTCTCATATCCTCATCGTCACGCGGGTCTTTGAAGACCAGGAGAATCTCCTGACCATTGAAGATTTCGAAGCCTTGTGGATCTGTATGGCCGAATTTGAGGGCTTAGCATTTTATAATGCGGGGACTGAAGCCGGGGCCAGCCAACCGCACAAACATCTCCAGATGGTCCCCTTGCCTTTGGCTTCCCGAGGACCCAAGGTTCCCATCGAACCCGTTTTGTCATCTTCGTCAGAATGTCGAAATCGATTCGTTGCAACGACGGCTCTACCGTATGAATATGCGATTTCTCCTGTGGGTTCTGACTGGATAATTGATCCGCGAGAAGCCGCTAAGGAATCATTGAGATGCTACACGGCTATGCTGGAGAAGGTTGGGTTGAGGAAGGAAGCCTCGAAAGACAATACGAGACGTCCTGGTCCCTATAACTTCCTGGCTACACGGGAATGGATGATGCTTGTGCCTCGGTCAAAGGAAACTTTCGAATCCATCTCTATTAATGCTCTAGGGTTTGCCGGCAGCCTCTTCGTCAAAAATTCCCATGACCTAAAGATCTTGAAAACTCGTGGACCGATGGCAGCCCTGAAGGAAGTAGGAAAACCAACTATAATTGGAAGTTCTTGCTAAGTACCATGCGGGGAAAGGTAGAGTCTGAGATTAGAAATTTATCTGTCGATACATGGTATGATTCCATGATCAGAAAGCTACAGTCATTCTGACCACATTCGCAGAGAAGGGGAGGGAAGGAGTGACCGCATTCGAGGACTTTTGGGATGAAGTTCTAGCTGTTTGGGATATCGGTGTATTTGGGGCCAGCCTTGGAGAGGTCATGACCGCTCTCACGATCTTCTTGTTATTTTTGTTCGCGCGGCGACTGGTTTACCGCTTTGTCATTTTAACACTCATGATCTTTACCCGAAGAACCAAAACGAATTTAGATGATTTAATACTAGAAGCCATTGAAAAACCATTGGAACTTGCTTTTGTTGTCGTTGGGCTCTATGTCGCGCAATCCGTAGCACCGGTATCGGAAGACATTCGATATGTCTTTGACAAAATCGACCGTTCCTTAATCGCGTTTATTATGTTTTGGATTTTCTACCGAGTTATCGAACCTCTTTCGCATCTGTTCGATAGAGCGGCTGGGTTATTCGGAAGCGCGAGGATGCATGAGACCATGAAGAAGTTTTTTGTCAAGATCATTAAGGCGATCGTGGTCTGTCTCGGCGGGGCGGCCGTTTTTCAGGAATGGGGTTTCAATGTTGCGGCGGTTTTGGGAAGCTTAGGTCTGGTTGGTATGGCTGTGGCTTTGGGGGCCAAGGATTTTATTGCCAATATGTTTGCAGGGCTGACTATTTTTATGGATCGCATGTTCGAAAAAGGGAATTGGATCAGAACCCCAGATGTGGATGGTATCGTAGAGGATATTGGATTCCGGGCTACCAAAATTAGGAGATTTGATAAGGCTTTGGTCACCATTCCCAATGGGAAATTGGCTAGAGAAGCCCTAGTGAATTTTTCACGGATGACAAACCGTCGGATTTACTGGACCATTGGCCTGGAATATCGAACAACCCAAGAACAACTGCGGGATATCATTAGAGAGATTTTTGGATACCTCAAGGAAAACCAGGATTTTGAGACAGACCCGTCCCGAACGAAGACCTTTGTCTTTGTGGATTCTTTTGGCGCGTCGAGCATTGATGTCATGCTCTATTGCTTCACCAAGACGACTGATTGGGGTGAGTGGCTAGCAGCGAAAGAAAAGCTTGCATACCGCGTCAAAGAAATCGTAGAAAGTCATGGAGCGGGTTTTGCCTTCCCTTCGTCTTCAATCTATGTCGAAACGTTGCCGTTTGGAAAGCCAGAGCTGTTCCCCTTAGGGGGTCAGCAGAACCCTCAACAGGCCGGGAGTCAGTCCATTGACCTAACCGCCCCTTTTCTCCCCTCGCCTGATCGCTTCGGCTCTTGAGCGAATCTCTTTCTATTGGTAAAGAGAACCTTCTTAGTGGAATCAAGGCTTATCAACTTGCGAGGATTCAACGGGTTTTATGATTTGTTTGTTCTGGTTCACATTTAACCTAAAGGAGTTCAACGATGTCAGTCATGGAAATTGGTAAGGAACTTGTCGTGCTATGTCGTTAGGGCAAAAACTTGGAAGCCATCGAGAAGTTATATAGTCCAGACATTGTTAGCGTAGAAGCTATGGACATGCCGGGGATGGGACAAACGCAGCACGGAATTGAAGCCGTTAAGGGAAAGACTCAGTGGTGGTTTAGTAACTATGAGGTCCACAGCAACGAAGTCGCTGGACCCCTTGAAAACGGAAACAGGTTTATCGTGTTTTTTAAAGCCGATGTCACACAAAAGCAAAGCGGCCAGCGGATGACGATAGAGGAAGCGGGGCTGTATACCGTCGAAAACCGAAAGATTGTGAAAGAAGAATTTTTCTACAATCCCGGCGGGTGTTGATCCGAGGTCACAGGAGGGACAAGCCTTGCCCACCCTGTGATGAAAGACCGTCCTTAAGCAGGGATTTCGTCCTTCATCGTGCCCAATATTGTTGGTATTCCTTCAGGTGGGTCAAGGTCAAAAGATTAGGGAGTCGATCTAAGAATACCCTGCCATCGAGATGATCCATTTCGTGTTGCAGGACCCGCGCAAAAAATCCTTCAGCTCTGACTTCAGTAGGCTGGCCATGTCGGTCAAGTCAGGTGACACGAACAGCCGTCCATCGAGGAACTTTTCCACGGAGGTCGGGAACACTTAAGCAGCCTTCCCAATCAGGTTCCGTTTCCGAAGAATGAGATATGACTCGGGGGTTGAAGAGTATAGTTAAAGGCACGTGAGGGTAGCGAGGGTTAGAGGGGTTAACTTCCACGACAATGATCTGCTTGGAAATGTGGACCTGAGGAGCGGCAATTCCTACCCCATCTGCGTCACGCATTGTTTCGACCAGATCGTCGATGAAACATTGTAAAGTAGAAGATTTCCATTCATCCGGATTGAGAGGTTTCCCACCTGTTCGAATTGCAGGATGTCCGAGACGGGCAATTTTCAGCAGAGACATCAGCGTGATTTTCCTTTCTTAAAGAAATTCTGGAGTCTCAGAGGGTTAACCGTTCCTCTCTTCGAACCTTCGTTATCATTGTGGTTTGTGCTTTTGTGGGTAGAGAGTACCTGAGTATGATGGTGGAACGAGCCATCATCTTAGCCCAGGAAAGGGAGATATGATAAGCCAAATCACTGATCATTGTCATATCTTACATCTGGGTATTCCCCAAAAATGTGGTATGGTTGTTTGAGGAGGTTAAAGGGTCTTATGCTGTAAGAAGAGAGGCATAGGATCGAATTACCAATTTAAGAGATGGTGAAGAGAGAGATATTTTTTTAACCGAGTTCTTGACTATTCGTTCCAAAATCTTATCTTGACACCAAGAGATTAACCCGATGGCACGACCGAAAGAATTTGATCCTGACAAGGCCTTGGACAGGGCGATGGACTTGTTCTGGTGTAAGGGATATGAGGCCACCTCTCTTCAGGATTTGGTTGATAATCTAGGAGTGAACCGACAAAGTTTATACGACACCTTTGGCGATAAACATGAGTTATTTCTGGCTGCTATTGACCAGTATTACCGAAAAAAGTTTTCAAGTCTCTTGTCCTTACTCGATAAGCCTGGATCTGGATTAGAGGCTATTCGAAACGTATTTCGTTTAGTCGTAGATGAGGGGTGTGCAAGTAAGGGCTGGAGAGGGTGTCTTGTGACGAACTGTAGGGTGGAGTTGGCTCCCCACGATAAAGAAGTGGCCGCAAAGGTGGAAATGATTCATGGAGAAATCGAAGAAGGGTTCTATAGGGCGCTGGTGCGTGGGAAGAAGGTGGGGGAGTTGAAGAGTCAGCATCTCCCTCGGGTGCTTGCGAGATTCTTGGTTGGATTTATGATGGGATTGTCGGTTGTGATGAAGAAGAAAACTCCTCGATCCATGGTCCAAGATGTGGTCGATGTGGCCCTCGGAGCGCTGTAGCAAATTTTTTTGCGATATTTTGGAATGATCGATCTACATGAAGATAAATGGCCAATCGTAGAAATGTTGGAAAAACAAACAAAAGGAGGACATCGTGTCGATCAAACAGCAAGCCTCTGTCACCTTAACAGATGAAAATTTTCATGCTGAGGTGTTAGAGAACTCCACGCCAGTGCTTATGGACTTCTGGGCTCCTTGGTTCGGCCCCTGCCGTATGATGGGTCCGATTATTGAAGATCTAGCGGGTGAATTTTTCAACAGAGCCAAAATGGGAAAATTGAACGTCGATGACGATTCGAAGCTCGCCGCTCAATACGGCATTCAATCCATTCCCACACTCATGTTCTTTCAAAATGGGCAGCCTGTTGATCAGGTCGTGAGGGTTGTATCCAAGAACATCATAGCCAATAAAATGGAAAACTTTCTTTCCCCGGCTTAACCCGTGGGCGTGAAGATCCGATAGGCTATCTTAATAATCCTAGTTCTTAGGCATCCTTCCTGTATGTTGTCTGGCACACTTTACTTTCCTTAATTACGGGCATATGATCGTACAAAAGGGGGTAGACATGAGGTGGTTTTTCCTGGCGTTAAGCCTTGTCGATTGAAAGTATCCGAAAGGTCCTTTGCATGCATCATGCTGAGAGCTTTTGTGTTTTTTTGTAGTAAGGGGTAGCGCGTAGAAAGGAAAAAGGCTTGTTGATAAGCAGAGGTCCACCACCAATTCTCATACAAAGTTACTAGAGTTCACACTCTTGTCGCGCTTCTGTTATTGCAAGAGCGGAAGTATATCACCCCAGTTTCTTATGGAGGTACGCCATGTCCGAAGAAAAAACAGGTGCCATGTTTGGGTCTCGTCCTGGGAATGGACTTGTGTTGATTGTGGAGGATGAACCTGCCGTTCGTAGCGAATTGCGTGAGACCTTGGAGTCGGCAGGATATGATGTCTTAGAAGCCGATGACGGCGGAAGAGCCATTGAGCTGATCAATGAAGGAGAGAATCCACTTCTCCTGGATGTCGTGATCACGGATATTGATAAGAACAGAGGAATGGAGGCGATTTCCTATTTCAAAAGTCAATATCCTCATGTTCCCCAGATCGTTCTCACGGGATTTTTGGAACAGAAGCGTAAATCCGACTCCGGGCTAAAGATTGCCATATTGGGTGGCGGGAAAGGAGGATCCGCGATGCTGGAACTCTTTTCGCATCTATCTGAAGTGGAGGTGATAGGGATCAATGATAAGGACCTCAATGCACCAGGAATTCAAGATGCTAAAAATATGGACATCCCTGTTTTTGATGATCCTCTCAGCCTCATCTCTCAGAGCGATCTCCAACTTATCATTGATGTGACGGGAAGTCCGACTATGGGGGAACTTTTAGTGAAGCACAAGAGTACGGAAATAGAAGTCCTCGGTGGGGCTGCCTCAAAGCTCCTTTGGACCATCGTGCAACATGAAAAGGACATGCAAGCCCAATTGTTTCAATCGCAAAACCTGGCTGGAATGGTACGGGAGGGGATAAACGGTTTTCTGATTAAACCCCTTGCGAAAGATCGGCTTATAAAGGCTGTCGCTTCAGCCATGGAGGAGAGGGAAATTCACAAGTTGTGAAAGAAAAACACTGCAACTATTTTGGGCTATGAGTATGAATTGGGGATGGAAGTGTCCTGTCTGTTACCCTTCATAGCCTCATAGATTTCGGGATCAAAAGTTTCACGAAGAGGTTGTGCTCCTTTAGGATTGTGGTCTGGTAGAGAAATAGTGCGAAAAAATGATCTTCCCTCATGGGGTTGAGATAAATATCGGGATGGATCCCCGCTAAGAAATCTGGGGGATGACGGGGTAAGGATCCATACACTTAAACTGCAATTCATAGCCTCGAAGCTGTGAAGCAGAAACTCGGATCTTTAAACTTTAAACTCGAAACTCGCTTTGCCGACACTGTCTGAAAGTTCAAATCCAACTCTTTACATCTATACGACCTTACCAAGTCTATTCAGACAACCGCTCCATCCTTCGTCATGTTTATCCCGTGACTCTGTGCTTTGGAACATTTCATGAGTTAGGATGATCTCGGTTTCTGTCCCGTTTTCATGAAACTCCACTGTCACTTGTGTCTCAATAGGGTCTCCGCCTTGTGATTTTCCGCAACCACCTCCTGCTTCCCAGACCCACGTAAAGACCAATTTCTCTGGAACTCGAATCTCTCGATATGTTCCAACCACTGTATGTTCCTGCCCTGATAGATCCTTCATCTGAATGCGATAGTGACCGCCAACTCGCAAGTCAACCTCGGCACACGGAGTAGAAAATTCGTCGATGGGGCCAAACCATTGCTTCAGAATTTCTGGACCTGTCCATGCTTGGAAGACTTTTTCCCTTGTGGTGTGGAAAATTCTTTTGATTTGGAGGGTGGTCCTGCACTCATCGGTTGTATGCCCCATGACATGCTCTCCTTTCTCGATTTGAGTTGATGGGTAGAATGCAAATAGGATTCGAGGGAATCAAACCGTTGTTCCAAAAACTGATGGTAGGTTGTCATCCAGTCACTGGCTTTCTTGAGTGGAGTCGTGTTGAGCTGACAATGATGAATTCGCCCCTGCTTGTTGCGCCGGAGTAATCCTGCATCTTCAAGAACGCGGAGATGTTTAGAGATGGCAGGAAGAGAAACACGAAACGGCTTGGCCAATTCTTTAACCGTTGCGTTTCCTTGAGCTAAACGTTTGACGATGGCTCGGCGGGTGGGATCGGCTAACGCCCCAAACGTCACATCAAGATTGTTATGATAATAGTTAACCATATGGTTAACTATAAGGGTGCCAATGGGTGATGTCAAGGGTGTCTCAACGTCCCTCCTTACCAAGACGGATAGGAATATGGGATAGTGAGATATGCGTCGTTGGGTTACGAGTCTCCTTCTTATGGTGTTGTGCTCGCCACTCTGTTATCTGTCTGTTTCTGCAGAGGTCCTTGATCGAGAAGAGCTACACAAAGCTCTACGATGGACTCGAGCCTCTCGAATGATGACCGACATTATACATTTATCAAGTCCAGGTTTTGATGGGCGACAGGCTGTAACACTTGGCGGGCACAGGTCGGCTGTCTTTGTGGGTAAGCGGTTCGATGCCTTGGGTATGGAACCAGCCGGCTCTCTCAAGCTTCCATCATCTCCTAGACCCTGGTTTCAAGGAAAAAACATTCGAATCCCTCGCATCCCAAGACAGCCTGTGGTGTCATTTTCTTTTCCTTCAACGTTCTCCAATCAAGAAGTTCGCACACCAATCAAACCGAGCCTGGGGCAAGATTATTTGCCTATATTGGATTCACCTACGGTTAAGATAAGAGCTCCTCTGGTCTTTGTGGGCTATGGCATTTCGGCTCCAAAGGAAGGATACGATGAGTACGATGGAGTAGAGGTGAAAGATCGAGTAGTCTTGATGTTAAGAGGAAAACCTTCAGGCTATCCGCATTGGGTTGGTCATCGTCAAAAAGAACACACAGCTCGCGAAAAAGGGGCTTTGGGGATTATCGTCATGACCGGGCCAGTCCTAAGCCGGTACGAAGCTCGTCGAGGAATCGGGGAAGCTCCCTTGGCCTTCTATCATAATATTGAAGGGAGTCAACCATTACCGGGTCTTTGGATAAGCACATCGATAGCTTCCCACCTTTTTACATCGCAGAATTAGTCTCTGAACAACATTCAACACACTTTGAACGAGACGAATGTTCCTCAATCTCGTGAGTTGAACGTTGTGTTATCCCTCAACTGGGAAACCAGGATTGATTCAGGAGAAATGTTGAACGTCCTGGCCTTGATTCCAGGTCAAGCCTCTGAGCTAAAAGACAAGGTCGTCGTGGTTGGGGCTCACCGAGATCATTTTGGACAGCAAGCGGATCTCCTCTTTCCGGGGGCTGATGACAATGCTTCAGGAACCGCCGTGATTTTGGAAGTAGCCAGACAGTTATCAAAGATGAAAGCCAAACTGAAAAGAACGGTGTTGGTCGTATCCTTTTCCGGAGAAGAAAGAGATCTTCTTGGATCCAGGCACTATGTGGCCAATCCAGTCTATCCAATGGCGGATACGGTTGGTATGGTCAATGTTGATCATGTCGGTGTTGGGAATGGGAGATTGACGGTTGGGATAGCCCATTTCCCTAGAGATATCGGCCAACAGGCCGCCGACATTTCCGGTGTCAGCTCTGAAACTGATTTATACGGATTTTTCCCTGGTGGGGACCATGTCCCTTTTGCCGAAGCGAAGGTTCCGACCTTTACGGTTGTGAGTGGAGGGCACCACTCTTCCTTCCATCAGCCCTCGGATACCGCTGATAAGATGCAGGCCAAGGTTCTTGAGAAGGCGGCTCGGTACGTGATAACCCTCATTTGGTTGCTGGCCAATCAGTGAAGCTCACCGTGCTCCAGAGCTGGGCTTTACTTTTTAGCTTTAATACATTCGATCTCCAACTTAATTTTCACTTCATCTCCCACCATCAATCCACCATTATCTAATGTTTTGCTGAATTTCATGCCGAAGTCTTGTCGATTGATGGTTCCTTCAGCAGTAAACCCAGCGCGGGTATTGCCCCATGGATCTTTGATTGCACCATGAAACGATCCTACTAATGTGATTTCTTTGGTGACACCGCGTAGCGTTAAGTCTCCAACAGCGGTGTACGTCTCACCGCTTTTGGTATAGCTTTTCATTGTGTAGGTCATGGTGGGGTATTGTTCAGCATCGAAGAAGTCCGGGCTTCGTAAATGATTATCCCGCTTTTCATGATCCGTGTTAATGGACTTGGTCTGGATGACGGCTTTAATCGTCTTAAATTGTTTAGCATCGGGATCCATTTCAAGAAAGCCAGTGTAGTCTGTAAATTTCCCATTTGTTTTGGAAATCACCATATGGGTAATCTGGAAACCCACGGTCGAGTGTGCATGGTCCATATTCCATCGACTGATTTCTGCCCAAGAAACTGGTGCGTTGCTCATAGCTAAAATAGCCAGGATTCCTAGATAACTCATTACCTTCGTGAACCACTGCATGTTCATACCTCCATAAGAAATTAGAATGATGGATAGATGACTTCTTAATCTGTCTTTTTCTCTAACCAGCCGTCAATGAGGGGCGAAAGGGCATCAAAAGACTGGTAGCCGCGGGATAGTGCCACATAACCGCCGTCATTCTGACCTAAGAGAGTCGGAAACCCCGTCACGTCGAGCTCCCGACAGTAGGCGAATTCTTCCCAAACCTGTTTTTTTAACTCTGCGTTGCGAAACAGATCAAGAAATGCTTTCTGATTGAGATTTTGCCTAGAGGCCAGCTCCATTAATACTTCGACGTTTGTGACATCTTTGTTGTAAACGTAAAAAGCTTGCTGAATGTCCTTGAGAAAAGGGAACGCGGCTTGGGAGTAAAATGTTCTCATCGCAACCAATGCCCGTGATGCAGGTTCGGTGTCGTATGTAAAATTGGGCTCCATCTGAAAAGTAAAATCAAACGGTTGCCCAGTCTGTTCATGAACCGCTTGCCAATGACCAAGAATGTATTCCCGTCTGTGTGAATCAAATCTTTCGGTATTGCCTGGACGTAACCCTCCCACCAAAATTTGAAAAGAGATTTGGTTCTGGTATGTCTTGAAGATGTCTTCCACGACGGGCGAAAACCCCCAGCACCAAGAACACATGGGGTCGGTGATGTAGAATAAGGTTTTGATCATAGCATCAAGAATAGGGAATTAACTTTTGTATGAGATCACCACATGTTCCTTGGATTCGGGAACGGGAAATGTTTCATTCTTGGGGAAACCGGTGTTTTTGAACATTGTCTCCAGTTCCTTGAACGTATAGGCATCTCCCAAAGGAGTGGTGGCCAACATGATGAGGGCGAAATCAGCGGATTCGGGGCTGATTTGATCCTCATTGGGAACAAATTCCAATGTGACGACTCGTCCTTTATCACCGAGTGCGGCATGGATCTTCCGAAGAAGAGATTCACACGTTGACTGATCAAAATGGTGAAGAAAGTTTGTCAGAAGAACCACGTCATAACCTTCGCCATAGTCGACATCGAACGCACTGCCTGCAATAGTGTGATAACGGTTTCCGAGTGATGCGGCATCAGCATTTTCTCGTGCGACGGTTAACACGGTGGCCCAATCAACCGCAATAATTGTCGCCTCAGGAAATACTTGAGCGATCTCCACTCCAAAGACGCCATGTCCAGCAGCAATGTCTAAGACCTTTTGAACGGGCCGACCTTGTGCTTGCAAATGATTGCTGATCCATTTCGCTGGTCCGATCATCATCGGGACCATGGCCCGCGCAAAATTGACCCATTCAGGATGTTCCTCTTCAGTCGTGCCCTTGTCGTTTAGGGCGGTTCCACCTTTTCGGACAGCATCGGTAAGGTTCCGAAAACCATCATAAAGGGGAGGAGAGAGCATAAATGCTAACGTACCCCCTAGATAGACTGGAGAACCTTCCACCAAAAATGTCGCGGAGTCGGTGGTGAGATGGTAATGGTTTTTCTCTTTGATGAGAAATCTCAACATGGTTAATCTATCAGCTAACATTTGAATCCCTCGGACGGAGGCTTCGCAGCGTTTGGCAAGAGTATCCACGGAATGATTGCCCTCTTGAATAGCGGTAAACAGCTGCAAGTCAACTCCGGCTTTGAGAATAGCCGTGCGTTGGTGGGCATTGATGGTTTCGAAGATGAGTTGAGGGGATGAAATTGAAGAATCAACAGGTTGTGTCATCGTTGTACCTTACTCCTGATTAAGATCATTCAAGATTAATAGACACGAAACACTTGACCATTTAAACGCCCCTCGACACTCTTGCTATAAGCTAATGCGACCTTCGATGCGGGGACAGGAACGTGGCCTCGGAAAAATGCTCCAATCTTTTCCATGGATTCCTCGAGAACTTCAGGACTGATAGACGCGTCAAGAGCAAATCCTTCTACTGCTGCGTTGATCGGTGTGACCGCAGCTCCAGCAAAGATGGGATCGTGACTCAGCACACCGCTGAGTTAGCGTAAATGAGCCTCCATCATTCACAAAGTCCAAGCCTAAGAGCACAAGATTCACTTGACCCATAAGTTTACTTCGAATCCCACTCTCAAACTCTTTTTCGGTCAATGTTTCCAATGGCCCAAAATGCGCATTTCCAGTCGTGGAAATCACCGCATCCACTTTCCCAATGGTTTTGTACATCGTCTGGATGGAGTTGGTTGAGGTAATATCAACGGTCACATCTCCATCCCGGTAACCGACTTTAACAATCTCATGACGGGCACCTAATTCCTCAACAACAGCACGGCCAATCGTGCCCGTTGCGCCAACGACAATGATTTTCATGAAGTCCTCTCAAAATGTTCCTCAAAACTGACGGATGTAATACGGATCGTACCGTGCGAGCTGGTACCTTCCTCAAATGTGGTTGCCCATCTATCTGTCATGTCTCTGTCTACAGGCCAAGCAACGGGATCTAAGTCAATCGATTAGCAATTTCTCGGTCTAATGACCAGCGACCAGCACCGGTGACCATCAAAGTGAGGTACATCCCGATCACGAGTAGATGGTATTCGTATCCCTCTCCGGCTTGTTGATCGAACCAGTTCATGAAGAACCCATGGGGCAGGTGAACCATCATAACGGCACCGCCCATGATGATTATCAGGCTTGCAGCCGTAAAACGAGTAAGTAGCTCGACGAGGAGGCCAAGACTTCCAAAGAATTCGCCGATAATGACGAGAAAGGCCACAATCGCCGGAAACCCCATTTGATCTCTAAAAAATCCCATGGTCCCAGAAAATCCATTTCCCCCGTACCAACCCAGAAACTTTTGGGCTCCATGGGGAAACATCACGACACCTAGCATGATGCGAAGGATAAAACCAGGCATGTCACCAGTGGTTTGAAATAGGGCTTTCATGGATTGCCTCCCTTACTCTCACCCATACGTGTACAACACTTCCTCTGGAGTGGCATTGGCACTTCAAGTCTGATTATTCATGAGAACGTCGGTTCAAGCTCAGGTTACTTGTGTCGTTGTGACTTCGTGCCTTCTTCAGAAAGCCCAGCAAAGTGTTGTTTGAGCCGAGAATGTGACGGGCTGTCATGATTTCGAAAACTGTCTCGAATGTTGTGTAACAGCCTAATCATGGTACTGATATCCTGTTTAGACAACGCCCGTTGAAAAAAAGGGCGTATATGACGAGACTGGGCAGGAAACGCTTTGCGATACAAAGATTCTCCACGGGGAGTCAGCCGTATCGTTATGGCGCGTCGATCTCCTGGAACAGGGTGCCGAATCACAAGCCCCTTGCTCTCCATTCGATCGATAATGCCCGTCAGGCTGGCCTTGGCAAGCAACGTCGAAGTCGACAATTCCGCGGCAGTTAACCCCTCTGTTCCTCCTAATTCAGCCAATACATCAAATTGGGATGGGGTCAACCCCATAGACCTGATTTGCTTGTCGCCAACCTCAAAAATGGCTTGGTAGGCCTCAACCAAGGGGCGAAGGATTCTAAGATAGGGGTCATCTTTGAAGTCCCAGGGTCCCATTTATTAAAAGATATATAGTATATGTTTAAACTATTGTCAACCCTAGTTCAGCTTCCATGCCAGTTCTCATGAGAAAGAGATCATAACTTCTCATTCAGGAGAACGTGAAAAGCTGAATCCAGTTGTTTGGACTTCGCGATAAGGAAGTAACCAAACCAATGATTCGTCGTGAAGGTCACCAACCTGAATGCGGTTGCCCCAAGGATCCCGAAAATCACAACGAAATCCAGGCTCTAACTGGAGTCCGTATTCCTTTGTTACTTTTTCACGTACTTCGCTGATTTGTATTTCATCTCGCACCATGAACCCAAAGTGTTTCATCCGATCAGGGCGCAGCTCTTTGACTTCGAAAATTGCTAAAAATTGATGTTCGCCTAATTTACACCAAGCAGCACCTTCTCCCCCTCTCAGCATTTCAAGGTTGAAGACATCGGAATAAAACTCGACGGCCTTTTGGGCATCGTCAACTTCAATGACCACATGGTTGACGCCGTATACTTGGACTGCCATATCGGTTTCTCCTTAACAATTGGCTCACAACTATTAACAGCGTTACCCTTTTGCCCATTCAGCTTTGGCTATCAGTTCCGGAAAAGTTGTGAGTGGGATCCCATATTGTTCTCGAAGCGCTGATATATCAGCTGAGTATCCTTCTTCATTGAACCATCGAAACATCGCCGCCATGTCATGCTCCATGGTAGCTTCCGCTTGATCATCGGGCATCTGTTCGAAGGTAACTGTCCGGTTCATCGTCCTTGAAAGATTGGCAGTTACTTCGGGCATCGTGAGTTCATCTCCGGCCAATTCGATGCTGTGACCGATAAATGCATCGGGATGTAACAAGGCGGCGGCTCCAAATTCGCCAATATCCTTGACGGCCACCATTTGGAGTTTCGTTTCAGGTCGCATCGGGAGGATGAGAGTTCCTTGAAGAATTCCTTCTCGAAAAAAGGTTCCAAAATTGTCCATAAAAAAGGTGGGACGCAAAATCGTTGCGCGCAGACCAAGCTATTGAATGTATTGTTCCACTTTCCATTTTGTCTCAAAGTGGGGGATTCCACTGTTTCGTTTGGCGCCGCCTACAGAGGTAAACACATAGTGACCGATGTTGGCCTGTTTTGCGGCATCAGCCAGCGTCTTCCCCTGATGGACTTCAGCTTCCATGCCTGATTCAAGGGGAGTCGTCATGGCAAATATTCCATCAACACCGGTCAGGGCCTTCGCAAGAGCTGATCGATCGGTCACGTCTCCCACAAACACCTCGGCTCCTTGCTATTTCAGGCACTCCGCCTTTTCGGCATTCCGAGTTAATATTCGAACCTGTTGACCTTGTTGCAATAAACTGCGAGCAACCCCTCCTACTTGCTGACCAGTGGCTCCTACGACGAAGAACTTCTTCAATTGAGTGGCCATGCCCTTTCTCCTTTGTTCAACGGTGAATCAATCCTGAATGAGTTTCTCAGTTTGAAAATCTGTTCTTAATGGATTCGACCTATCTGTCCGTTCTGGTAATCTCTGAATGCTTGCTGAAGTTCCTCTTGGGTATTCATCACAAACGGTCCGTAGCGCGCGACAGGCTCTCCGATGGGGACACCAGCTAATAACAGGAATCGTGCTTCCAATCTCTGGCTCGAAGGTACTTTGACTTGAACAAAGGAGCCTTTACCGAGGACGGCAAGTTGGCCTTCTTCGACCTGTTGCAAGCCTGAGCCCATCAATACACTTCCTGAGAAAACATAGATGCCTCCATTGTGATCAGGGTTTATCTCAAGGGCTATATCGGCACCAGGTTTTAGGGTCCAGTCTTGACACATGATTGGGGTGTGCGTGTCGATGACTGACTTCGCTCCCAAGGCTTCGCCGGCGATAACCTTCACATGAATCAGCCCATCAGGACTCGTCACCATTGGAATCCTCTTTTGAGGGATTTCTTGGTAGCGCGGAGGTGACATCTTCAATCGCGCCGGAAGATTGACCCAAATTTGGAACCCATGCACGGGGCCTCCTTCCTCCATCAGTCGACGAGACGGCATTTCAGAGTGCACCACTCCAGCTCCAGCCGTCATCCACTGAACGTCTCCTGGCATCAAGATGCCCTGATGCCCAGAGGAGTCTTTGTGTTCGCCTTCACCTTGAAGGAGGTAGGTGACGGTCTCAAATCCACGGTGCGGGTGATCTGGCGCCCCGATGGCCTTACCGGGTGCATACGTCACTGGCCCGAACTCATCAATGAGCAGGAACGGATCCAGAAGTTCAAGTTGATGGTTTGGTAATGGCCGCCGAACCAGAAACCCACCGCCCTCTTTTTGTTGGTGGGCATTCACCACATGTTCAATTTGGCGTTGCATAGGCTGCTCCTTTTGTTCCATCGCGTCTTCCTTGGTATTTGCCTATCGGTTTCTATTTATTTGCCGACAGGGTGCTCATGAAAAACATTCTATTCCCACAAAGTTAAACCGCCCTGCCAGATGTGTGGGAAGATGTCATCCGAATCCTATACCCATCAGGTCCAATGAGATAAAAGTTGCTGTGAATCCTTCCTGTTTCAATTTCGGAAGGCGTCATTCCTAACTCCAAACATCTTTGTCGAGTGCTAGAAAGATCATCAACCATCAAATCAAACGGTGGTGTTTGACCGGACGAAATCGCTGCTCCATCTTCTGGGGTCTCTAATACGAGGTGAGTCCCACCTCGGAGTTCCAACACCGCAAAATCGTTATCTTGATGGATATGCCTCATCCCCAATTTGAGAAAATAATCCACAGCGCGACCGACATTCGTCACCACCAAGTCCACATGACCAACTGCAACCGATGGCCTAGATTCCAAACTATTGTCTATCGTCGTTTTCACGGCTCTTTCCTCCTTCTGACCAATTCACAAAGACACGTGACCTGTCCCTTGACCCTCTGTGGCCCAAAGAGCCGGGTTTCATGGTGAGGGTCTTCTTCGGATCGATTTGGGATCAGAATATTTAATTCATATTTATATAGTACTAATTATAACAATATCAACCCTATAATCTTTTTATCGAGATCTCCGCCTGTCACAACCAGTGCATCTTTGTGCGCACTATCCTTAAACTCTTCGGGAAGTCTTTCGACAAACAGATGAAAAGGGCGAATTAGTTTCTCGGAAGTCAGTGATTGAGTGGAACCAAGGGAGGTGTGAGAAATAAGACGACGAGGAGCCTTCATGTTGTCCATCAGGTATTTCCAAAGGCTGGAGGGATTCTCATCAAAAACGATACTTGAATTGGCCGGATATGTCATCCAAAAACCTCTTTCAACCTCACTCCGAAGTTGTCCAGGGAACCAACTGGCATGCCCCGCATAAATTCGAAACCGCTTTTGTCCGTTTGGCGTCGCCATCATCTGTTGGATAACCTTCAGGTTTCCTCCAAAATACAATCCTTCCATAACCTGACGGGTATTAGAAAATTCTCTATCTGCCTCCAAAAGCATGAGGATTCCTCTCAGACGAACCGGTCCTCCGGCATACACGACTGGTGGTGCCTCTTCTGAGGCAGGGATTTTGGGCAGCACCTTGGATACGAGAATATCAGAGGGACGATTCAAAATGAGCCCAATGGTTTTTGTCGCATCATGTTGGCATATCAACACAACCGTTTGTCGAAAATTTGGGTCCTGAAGGCGAGGATGGGCAATCAAAAGAGTGCCAGGGGCAATGTTGGGGGTGACTTGAGCTGGCAACGGTGAGATACAAGAACCGAATACCCCGATCCCCAAAAGGAACGCTACGATAAGGTATCGATGTCTGAACCATGGGGAAGAGAAGTGATGAATGCTCATCAATGCTTTGATATGACTCCACACTTTCTGAGTACAGTGATCGTCACGATGATGGCTGGAATGTGCTCATCTAACATGCGAGGTCACGTGAATGATCATTGACGGATAGGTACCCTACAACATGGTGGTGTCCCTCACACGATGGAAGCGGCGGATGATGTCATGATGTGATCGAACACCTCATGCTAAACCCCACTGCCTCGGTTGTAAAGTTTTAATGGGGACCGAGTTTATTCCTTTTGCAGGGCTCTACGGCCTTTCGCACTTTAGACGAGTCCCACAATTCATACACTGCTAGAGCCTTTCAGTTTCTGAATCGTGTCATTTCTCTCTTTTCATGAATGGATGAGAGGTTTATAAGGCTGACGCAAGCCGCACTTCCTTTGGTTGATCCCCCATGGGCCCTTTGGTAGACTGTCTCCTGTGGGCGATTAGCTCAGTGGGAGAGCGCTTCCCTCACACGGAAGAGGCCACTGGTTCGATACCAGTATCGCCCACCATCCATTTACCCCATTTCGGTAATCTCTCTACCTTCGTTTTTCTTTTGATAAATCCCCTCTCTAAGGAAGAAACCTGCCATTGGAGTTTTTTAGGCAGAATGCATTCTCAGAAGGTGACAATACTGCTCATCAACTGTGCCTTATGGACATTGTTTTTCTTTGTCCTCTCATGTACCTCTAACCCTTCTCCCTCTCCCTTGCCACCTTCCAAGAGTGATTTGGAGTTGTTGGAAACCAAGTCCTTGTGTGAGCCAAAGGCGGTAACCCTTACCGGTTGGAAAGGGACCACGTTCAAAAGAATTTCATGGGGTACCGGTGAACAATTATTCAGATCTGCTTTTAGTGGTCAACCCAATCATGACCGGTTTCTATTTTTTAATGAAGAGAACATTCTGGTGGGAGCGGCATTTGATTTTGGAGAGGGATTGAGTCTGGAGCCATATCCTGATCTTCGGGACACGCTTTCAAAGTTACCTCCTGCCTTGGAATATTATTTAGATACTTCTTCTATATTGCAGGGAGGAAAACCGGAGACGGCCGTGTTATACCGGACCGGGGATGAAACCAGCACGATTCGGTATACCGTGTCAAAGAGAGACGATGATCCTATCTTACTCGTCGCTTCTATAGCCATTGATCCCTATGAGCCTTTGTTCTCGAAGATGGAAAGGCCTCTTCTCAAGGAACGACTCTGGTTACAGGGAATACCTTCGCCTGCTCAATCAGGAAAACATTCTGATGATGCCAGGGAGTTTTTAGCTCATCAGCAATTTGCACGGGGACAAGCGGCTTGGTTTAAGTCTTGCGGGAAACGTCACACGTCGACGGCCATCGATGCCTATAGGAAAGCGATAGCCCATAATCTTGCCGATAAACAACGTCTCTCAGAAGCCCATCATATTTTGGGTTTAGCTCTTAAAGAAAAAGGACAGTTAGAAGAAGCGCAAACACATATTGAAGAGGCCTTGGTTGTTCGACCGAACGTTCCAACCGTGGTCAATAGTTTAGGAACGGTCTTAGCTGAACGAAGGAAAAAAGCCGAAGCGATAGCAAAATTTGAGCAGGCCATCGTCCTCAAACCAAACTATGCGAGAGCTCGGTTTAATTTGGCAGAAGCCCTAGAAGACGTAAATCCTCGTCGCGCTATTGAGGAATATGAAACATATTTGGTTCTTGCTGAAGGAGTGTATGAAGAGCAAGCTCGTTCCGCGTTAGCTCGTAATCGGGTCGAACGTCTGAAAGGCAAATGACTAGCGCAGCTTTCACCTCATCCCAAGAATTCACACCTGTTTCGATTGAATCCAAATATCCATTGAATCCAAATATCCATGTTGACATTTCCATAATTTTGATTGTTGCCTGCGACCTCTGTGGGAATTCGCCTGGTATGTCAAGCTGATGCGTGCTCAATCAACATTGTGAAGTCAACTCTGCATGGTGTCTTGGTATCTCTATGAGAAAGAACAAAAGCCCTAAGTTTTATGCTGTCCGCGTAGGGAGAACCCCTGGAATTTATACGGTCTGGGAGACTTGCTGGGACCAAGTGAGGGGCTATCCAGGTGCCCAGTACAAAGCCTTTCCTACACAAGAATTAGCAGAGGCCTATGTACAAGATGGTGCCTCTTCTTCCCTCGTTCAGTCCATGGATTTTTCACCAGAGAATGATAGTGACGCCGCTAACCCATCTGTCGCAATTTGGGTTGATGGTGCCTGTATTCAACACGAAGATGGATCCATGAAATTCGGATGGGCATTTGTTGTTGTTGAAGAAGATGATGAGCGTGCAAGAGGCAGCGGAAATGATATTCCTCAAGAAGCTCGCAAGCATAGAAACGTGGCTGGGGAAATTTGTGCTGTACTACAAGCTCTTTCCTGGTGCAAGGCTCATGGTATTAGGGCGGCGACCATTTATTACGATTATCAGGGCTTAGCGAGTTGGGTTGATGGGTCGTGGAAAACGAACACTCCTTGGACTCGCCAGTACGCACAAGCCGTATGGGACTCCGGATTGACTCTGAAATGGAAAAAAGTTCGAGCGCATTCCGGAGAACCTTACAACGAATTGGCTGATCAACTTGCCAAAAAGGCGGCTCAAGGCGAGGGGGTTAACGGGGGGATGGGCTCTTGAGGCAAATGAATCGGTTCCTTTTCCTGTTCCGCCTTGCGCGTGGCTGAGTCACAGCGCTGAATCGACTGATCGGCGAGGACTGTCTGAGCGGAGCGAGTTCCGCAGGGCCGCGGGCTGGCGGGAATGGTTTTGGGTCCTTTTGCCGAAACAAAAGGACCTCGACTGCCGGGGCGAAACCCGGCTACCAAACTAAAGTTTGCCTTCTCCTTTCAGATACTTCCTGAACCGATTCATCAAATCTTCACCTAGCACTCCCACTTCTGGTTTTTCTTTCATATATTCCCGGATCTCGGTCAACCGCTGTGAAGCTTGCTCATTGCCCTTCAGACGTTTGACTTTTTCCATGGCATCATTGAATGCATCAAAGGTGAGTTCTTTGTACCCAAAACTACGAATTCGTTTGACAGCCTTCATCATGGCTTCGTTTCGAAATTGAGTCAGGTATTCGGAGTCAATTTCTTCTAGGCCGAGCTTTCGGGCCCGGCGTTCGGCAGCCTTCCGTATACCACTCCGGACAAATTCCGGGGAAGTGTGAAGACGCTTCCAGGCGTCATCTGACCAGGCGACTGCTTGTTGTGGTTCTTCCCATAATGTTTTAAGAGTGTCTTCATCAATTCGAGTCAGTCCCCTTTCTAAGGCTAAGTCCTCGGTATCATGTTTGAGCATGTCGGTGACAAAATCCATAGCAATAGGAGGGGAATCCTGGATTTTTTTCTTGAGCAACTCTTGGGCACCTGACGTCCAATCTATCGCAGGTCGATCGATCTCTGAAGGGTCTCCCAAGGACTCGACTTTGTCGAATAATTCGACATTGACTTCCAAGTGGCCCCGTTCTCGAGCAATGTCTTCCGTAATCTGCTTGATCATCGCCCTCATGAATTCAGGAACTGTGTCCAAGCGCTTTCGAGCTTCGGCTGTCCAAGGCAGCTGTCCCTTTTCCATTTGGGCTGCAGCCTCGACCATGCTGGATTCTCCTCCCATTTGACCCATCATTTGCTTTTTGAACTGGTCGAGGAGTTCTCCAGTAATTTGATCATACCCAAGATCCTTGGCTTTTTTTTCAGCTAGTCGTTTGACCATTCCTCGTAAAAAGACGGGAGCACGATCCAATCGTTGAAGAGCTGCCTCTGTCCACGAAATGTCCGGAGATTCCAAAGTACTCACAAGATTGTTACCTTAATGATTGTTTAAGAGTTCCTTTATTTCTTTACCGGCTTTGAAAAAGGGAATACGTTTTTCAGGAACGACAACGGTTTCACCTGTTTTGGGATTCCGACCGTCCTTGTTCCGTCTAATTCGGATTCGAAAACTTCCAAATCCGCGAATCTCCGTTTTCTCTCCCCTTTGAAGGGCATCCCGAATGGAATCAAAAATACAGTTGACGATCGATTCGGCTTCCTTCCGATTGAGTGTGGAAGCTTTGGCTGTGACCTTCTCAATTAGGTGAGCTTTTGTCATCTCCCATCTCCTCTTCTAGGTCTCCTTTGGCGTGCTAATCATGGAAGGGGATTGGCCCCGTTATTTCTACCTCTATCGACTCTTTGAATCTACAATGGCATCAAATACATGAGGTTCACGCCAGAGAGGCTAGGTATCCCTGAAGCCGTACCAAAAATTTTATTAGAGAGAAGTTCACGAAATGAAAAACGCCTGGAAGGCTCAACAATCAGCGGCGGTTGGGGTACTCCAGACATATCGGCAGCCACCTTGATTGCGTCATGAAGATCGCCAAGTTCATCGATCAAGAGAATATCTTTGGCTTGTTGGCCGGTGAAAATTCGACCATCGGAGAGCGATTCAACATCGGCAACATCTAAGGACCGCCCTTCCGCTACCGCTTCGATAAATTGGCGATGGACATCATCCATGACGGATTCTAAGAGCTCGCGATCTTGCTCATTCATCGGACGAAACGGTGATCCGACATCCTTAAACCGCCCAGTTTTAATCACTTCACTATGTACTCCAATTTTTTTCAGTAATTCCTCGAAGTTGGCCAATTGCATGATGACGCCGATGCTGCCGGTCAAGGTGCCGGGATTCGCCAAAATGCGGTCAGCTGCCACGGCAATGTAATATCCCCCAGAGGCTGCAACGGTGCCCATCGATGCCACCACAGGTTTTCCATATCGGCTTCTGAGCCGCTTGACGGCATTGTAAATTTCCTGTGATGAAGCCACCCCTCCACCTGGACTATCAATGCGTAAGACAATGGCTTTCACGAGAGGGGACTCCCCGTATGTTTCGAGATCCTGCACTGTGGCTTGAGAGTCAAGAATGGCTCCTTCGACACGAACAAGGGCAATGCGCTCTTTGCCCATTGAAGATAACTCAGGAAAAAGAGCTTTCCCCAGCATCGTCAGAACCAAGGCGCTGGCGAGCATCCAAAAAATTCGCCGCCATCGTGAAGGGGATTTGCCAGAGGATTTTGATTCGGCTTCAGCCATTGTTTCGCCTTTGTCAAATACTCTTTATGATTCCGTTGGCTCTTCAGGCGCTTCAGACTCTTTCGCCTGAGTCGCTCGACCCAAGGTCTGATCCACATCTCCCTGCGTCGAATGGAATTCTTGAAGTTCCAAACTCTCGGTCTCTTGAACATATTCCCGAAGGCTGAGCGCGATTTTTCGCTCCTCACAATCGACTTTGACGACTTTGGCGGTAATGGTATCACCAGGATGAAATTTGTCCTCTAACCGAGTATGGGCCTCTTGCCCTGCCTCACTCACATGAATGAGCCCTTCGATACCACCTTCGAGTTCAACAAAAATCCCAAAGTCAGCAATTTTGGATATCGTTCCCTGGGCGAGTCCGCCAACCTGATAACGGGCTGGGATATCAGTTTCCCAAGGATCAGCAGTCAGTTGTTTATACCCCAAGGAGAGCCGTTCCTTTTCTTTGTCAATCCGAAGAATGATGGCTTCGACGCGTTGCCCTTTTTTAAACAGCTCCGAAGGATGTTTGATATGCTTCGTCCAAGACATATCTGAAATATGAATGAGTCCGTCAATTCCTTCTTCCAATCCAACGAAAGCACCAAAGTCAGTGACGCTTTTCACTTTACCTTCAATTTGCGTTCCAACGGGATAGCGGGATTGAATAATATCCCATGGATTGGGTGCGGTTTGTTTCATACCGAGAGAGATTTTTCGTCCCTGTTGGTCAACGTGGAGGACTTGGGCTTCAATTTCATCTCCAACCGATACCATCCGAGAGGGGTGGCGTACATCATGAGTCCAAGACATTTCCGATACATGGACTAGACCTTCTACTCCAGGGACAAGTTCCACGAATGCTCCATAATCTGTTAAGCTCACGGCTTTCCCTTTCACCCGAGTCCCTTCTGGATACTTTTCGGCCACATTTGTCCACGGATCGGCCGTTTTCTGCTTAAGCCCTAGCGAAATCCGACCCGACTCTCGATCATATTTGAGAACCAGGACTTCTAATTTGTCCCGCACGGAAAACATATCTGAGGGATGCCCGACACGACCCCACGAAATGTCAGTAATGTGGAGAAGTCCATCGATCCCACCCAGATCCAGAAAGGCTCCATAATCAGTGATGTTTTTCACAGTCCCTTCGATCAATTGTCCTTCAGAAAGAGTCGAGAGAGTCGTTTGGCGTTTCTTATTTCTTGACTCCTCAAGTAGGCTCCGACGTGAAATTACGACATTTCCACGTCGGTGATTAATCTTGATGATTTTAAAGGGAAAAGTTTTGCCAACGAGGCCATCAAGATCACGAACTGGGGTTAAATCAATTTGTGATCCCGGGAGAAAGGCCTTGACCCCGATATCCACCATCATCCCGCCTTTGATCCGGGATATGACTTTGCCTTCGACATCACGATCTTCTTTGTGGGCGAGCTCCAACTCTTCCCACGTTTTCATCTTGTCAGCTTTTTCCTTGGAAAGCACCAAATTGCCCTCAGCGTCTTCACGTTGTTCGATATACACTTGGATTTTGTCGCCAAGGGAAAGGGAGGCTAGTTCATCAGGCATAAATTGGACATTGGAAATGATCCCTTCCGATTTATATCCAATATCAACGATTACCTTATCTTTTTGAATAGCGACCACACGTCCTTCTGTGATCGTCCCTTCTTCAAAATTACGAAAAGTCTCTTCATAGAGCGCCGCAAGTGTTCCTGGGTCCATTTCTTCCATGGGATCTTTCGCAATATCCATTCCGAATCCTTACTTACCACTCGCGAATATTCGCTGTGGGTTTATGGCGTTCCTACCGGTCCTGAATACGTGGGTGAAGGGGTAGCCTGGGTTGACGATAGTGGATCAGCTGGTTGTTCCACGTGACCTAATTCAGCGATCCGTTGCATCACAGTTTGACTGACATGATAATAAAATTCTTTATCCTTAGAGACAGTTGAATTTCTCTGAAAATTGATTGGCTCTCCGAACGTGACGGAAACTGGATGAAGCCTTATCCGCGTCGAACCCATCGGCAAGACCTTGAATGTGCCTCCGATATGAACAGGGACCACAGAGCACCCTGTTTCCGCAACCAGGATTCCGATCCCAGGCCTCCCGGGTTGTAACTTTCCATCTGGGGTTCGCGTGCCTTCAGGGAATATCACCACGGGTTTTCCTTCTTTAAGAAGATAGCTTGCTTGCTGAAAAGCTTTTCGATCGAGTCGATCCGTTTTGAGCGGAATCCAACCAAGCCACCTCGTGATCCAATTCACCAAAGGGTTTGGAAATAAACTGGATCGTCCTAAATAATATAAACGCCGACGGACGCCACATCCCAAAAGAGGGATGTCCGCATAGCTCGCATGATTTGAAGCCAGAAGAATTCCGCCATTGGGAGGGGTATTTTCAGTTCCTATGGAACGATATCGTAGGAAGATCCGACTCAGAATACGGACTAGGACCCAAAGGATCCCATAGACCAGGCTACTCACGATTGAGTCGGAATCAGCTCCAACATTTTCTCAACGATCTGAGCGGCTGTGAGACTTGAGGAATCGATCACCACGGCATCAGGTGCTGGCTTTAATGGAGCGATTGCTCGAGAACGATCCCGGGCATCACGATTCATGACTTCCTTTTGTACATTCTCCCGACTCAGGCGATGACCGGCTTGTAGTCCATCTTGGTAACGACGGCGAGTCCGGGTTTCTATATCAGCATCAAGAAAGAACTTTACGTCTGCTGTCGGAAAAACTCTGGTCCCCATATCACGGCCTTCGGCAACAATCCCACCTTGAGATCCAAATTCTTGCTGATAGGGAAGGAGCCAGTCTCGCACTTCAGGAATGGCGGCAACTGAAGAAGCACCCTGACTAATTTCCGGAGACCGAAGGTGTTCAGTTACATCTTGGGAATAAACGGAAACACGAAGTTCTTTTTCAGTAGAGCAGATTTGGAGGTCCATAGAGGTTAACAACGCTGTAATTTGAGTGACGTCTGAAGGTTCGACTCTTTTTGTGATTACGAACCAGGCCACTGCTCGATACAGAACACCGGTATCAAGGTACTGATACCTAAGTCGTGAAGCCAAAAGTTTGGCTGTCGTACTTTTTCCTGCTCCTGCAGGGCCATCAATTGTGATAGTTAGCCGAGACGTAGGAGCATCCAACCAGAATTAACCAGTAAAAAGGTTATTATTATAGAATTCATCATGAATTTGTCAATAATTCCAATAAGTTGGCGTGAAATCCAGGGAAGGAAGTCTCGATACAGGCAGTATCCGATATAGTCGTGGGGGAGTCAGCGGTTAATGCAGCAATAGCCACGGACATGGCAACACGGTGATCTCCGTAACTGGAGCAGGAATTGCCTCGAATTTGTGCAGGACCTTCAATAATGAAGCCATCAGGGGTCTCTTCAATCGCGACTTGTAATTTCTTAAGTTCAGTGGTCATGGCATGGATCCGATCCGTCTCTTTAACACGAAGTTCTTTCGCCCCGGTGATCGTGGTCTTGCCTTTGGCAAGGGCGGCAGCGACACAAAGGATAGGAAGCTCATCGATTGTTTTGGGGACTTGCTCAGGTCCAATGGAAATTCCGTGAAGTGTGGAAGATCGAACTCGCAAATCAGCTATGGGTTCACCTGCTTCTTCACGAAGATTGATGATCTGAATGTCTGCCCCCATGGATTCGAGAATCTCAAGAATTCCTGTCCGGGCATGGTTCATGCCTATGTTTTGAATCAAGACCTCGGAATGCGGAACGACGGACGCGGCTACAAGAAAGAACGCGGCGGCAGACATGTCACCGGGGACGGTGAAAGCTTTTCCAGAAAAGGAAACATCTCCGCGAAGCCGTGTCGTCAAGCCCTCCTGTTCGAATGGAATGTTCAAGAATTGAAACATTCGTTCGGTATGGTCTCGAGAGAGACGAGGTTCTGTGAAACTGGTTGTCTCCTCAGCAAGTAACCCGGCAAGGAGTACAGCCGACTTGACCTGGGCGCTGGATACAGGAGACACAAAATGTATTCCTCGAAGTCGTCCTCCCGTGATAGCGAGGGGGGCCAATTCTCCGCCTTTTCTTCCATAGATATGTGCACCCATTAACCGAAGAGGTGTGACGATGCGACCCATAGGTCGTGTTCGGAGAGAGTCGTCTCCAGTCAGGACGGAAAAAAAGTCTTGGCCGGCAAGGACTCCACTGAGCAGGCGAAATCCGGTTCCAGAGTTGCCGCAATCCAAGGGAGCGGACGGCTCCGTCATTCCCCATAAGCCTTTTCCGGAAACTGTTAAAGCATGGGCTTGTTCTTCAATGGGTATGCCTAATGCTTGGAGACACCGCATGGTACTGAGACAATCTTCACCCTTGGAATGACCAGAAATAATGGATTGACCATCGGCCAAGGCACTCAGGATCAGAGCCCGATGGGTGATGGATTTATCGCCAGGGAGGGTCAGGACCCCTCGGAGGGGACCTTTGGGTGTAATAGTCAGAGCGTTCATGTGATTCGATTTCGTGATTCTCTGGCCTGGATCATCATATTTTCCAGTCCATGAGGATCCTGGGCTTTCAAAAGTTCTTTGTACTGCTGAAGGTGCTTTTCATACATGTCAATTAATTTGAGAAGGTTGTCGCGGTTCCATAAACAAATATCTCTCCACATTTCAGGTGAGCTTGCCGCAATGCGAGTTGTGTCACGAAGGCCTCCGCCGGCAAAAGCCAAAAGGTCCACCTCATCTTGAGTGTTATTTTCAATGTCGCTGAGAGCATTCATGAGTGCAAAGGCTGCAATATGAGGAAGGTGGCTCACGGCGCCAAAAATCCAGTCATGAAGAAAAGGATCGAGCATGACAATTTTCGATCCCACGGTTTTCCAAAGGTCTTGAATGGCTGCAAGCGCGTCTGCGTCGGTCTTGCTTGTCGGGGTCACAATACATGTTGCTCCACGGAATAGGTCAGGGTCTCCTGCTATGACTCCAGACTTTTCCTTCCCGGCTATTGGATGAGCTCCGACAAACCGAACGTGGGGTGGGAGTAAGTGCTCGGCTTGTTCGACTAACAGGCCTTTGACACTGCCCACATCACTGACAATGGTATCTGATTGGAGCAATTTGCCCCATTTTTGGAAATGGGCTTGGTAACTTTCTACCGGTGTGGCGACAATGACAAGGTCAGTTCCTTTCAATGCAGGAGCAGGTTCCTGCTCATATCGGTCAATAGCTCCTATTTTGACCGCTAACTCAAGGTTACTGAGGCTGCGCCCAAGGCCCACTACCCGGTCTGCCAGGCCATCACGTTTCAACGCCATGCCCAAGGATCCGCCAATCAGACCGACGCCGACTATGGTGACTTGCTCAAAATAAATGCTCATGGTGCGAGGAGTGAGAGAATCTCTAAATTAAGAAACGGTGGGTTGATTGAGACGGGTCTTACCAGGTTTATAATTCTCTCCCAACCGCCTCCGCGACTTTTTTCAGGTCATCCATCAAATCCTTAAACCGGTTAGGTTTGATGGATTCTTCGCCGTCACAAAGAGCGCATTCAGGATTTGAGTGTACTTCGATAAGAAGCCCATCCGCACCAGCAGCAATGGCTGCCTTGGCCATGGGTGCCACAAGCGCCCACTTCCCTGTCGCATGGCTGGGATCGACGATCACAGGTAAATGAGACATATCTTTTAATGTTGGGACAGCAGAAAGATCCAGAGTATTGCGGTATTGGGTCTCGAAGGTCCGGATTCCGCGTTCGCACAGCATCACATTTCGGTTCCCACGAGACATGATGTATTCAGCCGACAATAAAAATTCTTTGATCGTGGCTGACAAGCCACGTTTCAACAATACTGGTTTATCATACGCCCCCACTTCTTTGAGCAGTTCAAAATTTTGCATGTTGCGTGCGCCGATTTGAATCACATCGGCTTTTTCGAGAAAGGCGTCGGTATCCCGAGGATCAATGATTTCGCTCACAATCGGGAGGCCTGTTTGATTTCGGGCTTCGACTAAATAATCGAGCCCTTCGCGCCCCAACCCTTGAAAGGAATACGGGGAGGTGCGTGGCTTATAGGCTCCTCCTCTTAAGATATGTCCTCCTCCCGCTTTCACGTCATGAGCGATTCCAACGGTCAGTTCAAGCTTTTCGATCGCGCAGGGTCCTGCCATGATGGCCAACCGTTTTCCCCCAATGGGAATCCCACTCACATCAATAACGGTGTCCTGTTTTTGGAATTCCCGGCTGACGAGCTTCCAGGGGGCAAGGATAGGGGTCACGCTTTCAACTCCAGGAAATACGCTCAAGGGTTGATTATCGAGAATCCGCTCGTCCCCGATCACTCCGATGATGGTTCGCTCCTCACCACGTGAAATTTTGGTCCGTAACCCCAGTTCCCTGAGCCGGTCAGTCACATGGTCGATATCGTGCTCTGTGGCTTGGGGTTTGAACACAATAATCATTCAGGTTTCCTTCCTTGACTGGTATCCGGTGTTTCTTGAAGCACGGTGGCCAGGGCTTGGAGGAACCGGCGGTTTTCTTCTGGCTGGCCGATGGTGACTCGGATCATGGAACCAGAAATATGTCGAACAATCACTCCTTGCCGGAGCAATCGGTCAAAGATGACCTTCCCATCTTGGTGAGTATCGAAATACAAAAAGTTCGCTTGACTAGGAAGAGACTGAAATCCCAGGTCCTGAAGGCCTCGTTCGACGAGGGCCATCTCGGTTTCATTCACAGTCCGACTTGTAGTGACATGGTCCTCGTCGGTTAAGGCCGCTAACGCAGCCTGCTGGGCGAGGCTATTCGTATTAAATGGTGGGCGAACACGATTGAGATAATTACTAATCTCTGGAGTGGTGATTCCATATCCAATGCGAAGACCAGCCAACCCATAAATTTTAGAAAAAGTTCGAAGCACAATGGCTTGACGGTTTTGTTTCACGAATTCGAGTGTATCCGGGAAGTCTGGATCCCGGACGTATTCATAATACGCTTCGTCAAATACGACAATGACATGATCGGGAACTTGAGCCATGAGAGATTGAACTTCTGATGCGGTCACCATTGTCCCCGTTGGGTTGTTTGGGTTGCACACGAACAAAAGGCGGGTTCGATCGGTGATGGCTTTGATTATGGCAGGGAGATCGTGACGCCAATCAAGCAAGGGAACTTCAATCGGAACTCCATGTCCTCCCTTAACCGATAATTTGTACATGACAAACGTGTGATCCGCCATAATGGCTTCATCGCCGGGAGCCAAAAAGGCTTTCACAAGGAGACTGATGATTTCATCAGAGCCATTGCCAACCACAATATGCTGAGGTGACATCTTCCATCGCTCGGCAAGGGCTTGTGTCAGATGGTGAGCCCCACCATCCGGATAACGATTGCAGGTGTTGGCGCTACCCTTTAGGACTGCCATGGCTTTTGGAGAAGGGCCTAAAAGATTCTCATTCGAAGCCAGTTTAATCGCATTCGTAATCCCAAGGTCTCGTTCCAGTTCATCAAGGGGTTTCCCGGGTGAATACGGGACGAGGCTGGCAATGTCGGGGTGAATGTTTAGTGGCATAGGTCGTTCACCACGCTAAAGATCCTGAAAGTCCGTGAGGACATTCCATAACTCGAGGGTGGGGTCACCATGATCGTTGATCAATCTAGACAGGTTCAAGGGCTGAGATGACCCCTTCATGAGTGGGTTGGATAGGAACCCAGGATTTTTAAGAATAAACAACGCCCTTTTATTTCTTCAAGCGCCTTGCGAATTCGGTCTTCTTCGCTATGCCCTTCAACGTCGACGAAGAAGATGTACTCCCAAGCTTTTCGGCGAGAAGGGCGCGACTCGATTTTGGTCATGTTCACTCCGTGAGACGCGAAAGGACGGAGAAGGTCGTACAGGGCTCCGGCTTTATCCTTGACCGACAACATGATAGAAGTTTTATCCTTACCGGTCCGTTCAGATGAATAACGAGAAAGGATCAAGAAGCGCGTGAAATTATTGATGTTGTCCTCTATATGGGACTTAAGAATCGGCAAACCATAGAGTTGGGCCGCAAGGTCTGATGCAATGGCAGCGGCATCAGGTTCCTCAGTACAGATTTCTGCGGCTTTTGCGGTGCTGGGAGTTTCAGCAATCGTGATATTAGGGAGATTGGACTCTAACCAGTTTCGGCATTGGGCTATCGCATGAGGATGGGAGTAGATTTTATTAATGGTGTCAAGCTTGTGGCTTTTCGACATGAGATGGTGGGAGACCTCTTGCATGACCTCCCCATATATTAAGAGGTTGGAATCGATAAACATATCCAGTGTGTAATTCACAACCCCTTCAGTAGAATTTTCGATTGGTACGACCCCAAAGAGTGCGCGTCCCCGTTCCACTTCATCAAAGACATCTTTGATACCGTTCACCGGAACGCAATGGGCCGATTCTCCAAATTTTCGGAGGGCAGCTAAGTGGGTAAAGGTGGCTGAAGGCCCAAGGTACGCAACCGTTTGGAGTCCCTCAAGAGAGAGAGAGGCTGACATGATTTCCCGATAGACTGGTCGAATTGCAGTATTGGGGAAAGGTCCAGGATTTTTTTCAGTGAGCCTTTCAAGAATCGCGGTTTCCCGACCAGGAGTATGCAAGGGGGCGTTGGCGTTCGATTCCTTCTTCGCATGCCCAATGGCGATGACGTGTTTCGAACGTTCGTTGAGCAAACGAAGGATCTCATCGTCTAGCCGGTCAATCTCTTTTCGGGATTCATCGATTTTTGATCGGTCAGTCATAGGAGTCACTTACAGTATTGATTCATCAATGGTCAACCTTAATGGTCAACATTACAGCATACGCGGAAAGTCGATTCAATTCAAGGACATAGGAGGAGTGGGTAGTGATCGTTTTTGATTTTAAGTTGGGTAATTTTGAATATTGAAATTAAAATAATCGACGACAGATCTATCTCATGAAATTAGTTCCTATTGAGTGGGTTGATTCGCATTCTGGAAGAGGATGTCATAACGTCAAGCAAATTGAGCAGGGCGGCCGAACCTCTCTATTGTCGCTCCGTAGAATGACTTGTTTCTGAAAGAAACAATTTTAATGTGCTTGTTCCTCATATCGGTGGCGAGAAAAATGGGGATGTATTTTTCCAAGGCTGTGGGTATATCACTATCCCCAAAGCCTCAATTGTAAAAATGAAAGTTCTCAGGCAGCGTTGATTATTTCACGCCCTTGCCTGGCAGGGGAACCCTCTCAACAACCGTGGTATCCGGTCGCCTTCTTGCCTCCTCGACAGGAATGAACTGCCCATTTCTGGCATCCCGCCCTTTGAGGCTGGTTTGTGGTGATTTTTGTGGTTTTTTAGGCATACCTTCACCCCTTTCCTTTGGACTTATTACCATTTACTTCGCTCCTCCTCTCTGTGGCTTTTTCCCTAATGCAAAAACGATAGCATCTTAGCCTTCGGAAGTTGCTTCGTCCTCTTAAAAAACTCGGTTTCAGTAATTTCCGTTGGCCATTGGAGCCTCACTGCCATCTTAAACTTGTCCTCTTCGATTTTTTCAATTGTTATAGCACCTAGTTGGTCTAAGCTAAGAATATCTCGGATCATGGCTTTCATTGGATTCTTTAAGCGCATATATTTAGGGCTCATAGTATAGGACAGCTTTGTCCATTCCATAGAGTCATCTGGCTGATCTAGTAGGCAGTTAAGAATATCAAGCTGACGTTGGGCGATCACATGCTTACGTGGTGTTTTTAGTCGCCCAAAGAGTTGAAGCGCTAGATTTCGGAACAGTTCTTTTGAAATATGGTGCTGGATTTCAGTCAGTAATCTACGACTTTGGGTAGTTATACCCTTAAGAGCGAATTGCATAAATGGCGTCAGGTCGTAGCTTCTCTTGCGCACCTCAGAAAGGGTGGCAAGATAGGCAGATTTTTCTTCGTAATAATAATTTGACATTGCGATGAATGAAGTAGACCGAAGTCCAGCCCGTTGTAACAGTAAAGCCTCTAGCGCACGAGCCGTTCTTCCATTGCCATCCAGGAATGGGTGCATCGCCGCCAGATGATAGTGTGCCGCAAGTGCTTGCAGTATAGCATCATGTTCAGGATACTGACGTTGAAGCATTTGAGCGAACTCGGCGAAGACGACTTCACACTCCTTGCCACCTTCTACCCCACGATGTCGAGGATTTCCGAAGTTTACATTTTGGTCTTGACGCCGAATTCTTCCAGGTGGGCAATGATCATCATCAGCTCCCGTTACAATATAAGAGTGAATGTCGCAGATTAATCCACTGTCTATAGGTCTATCGTTGGGGATGGTTGTGATCCAACGATAGGTCCGCATGGCTGCGTGTGCTTGCTTTTGCGAACGTGTCAACAGCTGCTCGGAAGTTTCTTTTAGTGCGACATCTAATTCTTTTTCAGTGAATTCGGCCCCCTCAATCCGTGAGGTTCCTGCTACTTCTCGCTTTAATTCAATTTGCTGTAAAACCTCAACCCAATGGCGTTGATAAGGAATCGTCTGAAGAGAGAGTACGCCAGCTTTAGCCTCAGCGAGCCCATTCACGATCGACTCAGGCTGATATTTAATCCAGTTTTTTGGGATCTCATAGGTGACCATGTGAATAACAATAATCTTATTTCATTTCCATGTCAAATAATTTATATTTTTTATAAGTTACTGATAATATTAAAAATAATATACATTATTTTATAAATAAATAAATCAATATGATTTAAAAATTTCCATTATATTTATATCTGGTTTCTTCGTTATAGCCATTGCTTATTCTGGCAGTCGAAAGAGGGATGATTTTTGCAAGTTACGCAGTAGTCCAGCGTCACGGCCTCAAAATTGCGTTTAAGCGGAAATCTTGAACCAGCTGGAAGTTGAGCAAAGCAGTCATCATCACTATCGATGAGCTGTTAGATCGAATAGACGCGGTCTGATTATCATGCAAACGAGATGTGCTAGAAGAGGTTTCTCTAGCAAAAAATCTTGCGTCTCTGGAGAATGAGTCAACCTTCTGATTTTTGTAGTTGTCAGAAATTCAACGTTTTGTGGATAATGGCCTAGAGGTCAACAATTGTATGCCAAGCTTAGAAGAACTTCCATTCGATAACACCTATTCCAAATTGCCAGAAATTTTCTATCAACGGGTGAAGCCAACGCCTTTTGAGAAGCCGTTCGTTGTGAGTTTTAATCCGGCAGGAGCTGCGCTCATCAATCTTCATCTGGATGAAGTGAAACGGCCAGAGTTCGTCGAGTATTTTTGCGGGGCTCGTCTATTCCCGGGAAGTGAACCACTCGCCATGCTGTATTCAGGTCATCAGTTTGGTCATTATGTGCCTCAGCTTGGCGATGGACGAGCCATTTTGCTGGGAGAGGTACGTAATCACTCAGGGGAAAAATGGGACTTACATCTTAAGGGCGCAGGGCTGACGAGGTACTCACGAGATGGAGATGGTCGGGCAGTTCTCCGGTCATCCATTCGGGAATATCTGTGTGGTGAAGCGTTGCATGGGTTAGGTATTCCCACAACACGGGCTTTGTGCATTATCGGAAGTGAAGAACTTGTCTATCGTGAATTTCCAGAAGCAGGGGCTATGTTGGTTCGTATGGCTCCTAGTCATGTGCGGTTTGGGACTTTTGAAGTCTTCTTTTATCGCCAGCAACATGAGCATCTCAAAATTCTAGCGGATTATGTGATTGATGAGCATTTTCCACATCTGACCAATGATTCCGATAAATACGCGCGGTTTTTGAGCGAAGTCGCTGATCGGACGGGTCGGTTGATTGCCCAATGGCAGGCTGTCGGTTGGTCTCATGGGGTGATGAATACCGACAACATGTCGATACTGGGATTGACCTTGGATTATGGACCATTCGGGTTTATGGATGATTTTAATCCCGGTTTTATTTGTAACCATTCCGATCGCCATGGTCGGTATTCCTTTCAAAATCAACCGGATATCGCATTTTGGAATATCCGATGCCTCGCTCAAGCGTTGTCACCGCTAGTGTCAACTGCTGATGGACATCAGGCGCCGGCATTGTATGAAGTGACGATGGTTCATCACTATGCTGACTTGATGCGAAAGAAATTAGGCCTACAGGAATCTCACGCAAGCGATGATACATTAACCACCGACCTCCTCCGCCTTCTGCATGCAAATCGTGTAGACTATACAATTTTCTTCCGTGCCCTCGGTGACTTTTGGCAAGAGAGGGGAGAAGCCAATGCCCCGATTCATGATCTGTTCATTGATCGTGAAGGCTTCGATCGATGGGCTGATCGCTATCGTGCTCGGCTGCACGCGGAAGAGAGTCACGATGCGGATCGTAAGCCGCGGATGAATCAATGCAACCCCAAATATGTCCTTCGGAATCATTTGGCTCAGACGGCGATTCACCAAGCGACCCAAGAGAATGACTATTCGGAGATTGATCGCCTTCTTCATCTGCTTCGAGACCCCTTTGCCGATCATGTGGACATGGAAGAATATGCCGCGCCTCCGCCGGATTGGGGAAAGCATATTGTTGTCAGCTGTTCCTCGTAGTCCTTCTTTAGGTCGATTGGTGCTTCTTACTCATGCGAGCCATTCTCCTTCTTCTCATCGTAATGGCTGTCTTGCTCGGTCCACAATTGTGGACCCGGCGGGTGTTTGCCCAATATCGACATCATCGAGACGACTACCCGGGGACTGGGAGTGAACTCGCCAGGCATTTGCTCGATCGTTTTAATCTCGCCCACGTCAAAGTCGAAACCACGGAACTAAAGGATCATTATGATCCTTTAGACAAAGTCGTACGTCTGCTTCCCGACAACTACAATGGGAAAACGCTGACCGCCATTACCGTGGCAGCCTATGAGGTTGGACATGCGTTACAGGATCAAGCGGGCTATCCTCCGCTGAGAGAACGCACCCGTCTCGTTCGCTGGGCTCAGGGCGCTGAAAAGATGGGATCGTTTGTCATGATCGGAATTCCTATTGTGGCGGCCATCACTCGTGCTCCAGCAGCAGGATTGCTTGTCCTCATAGCAGGGTTAGCGATCATGTCCGTGGGTGCTTTGGTGCATTTTATCACCCTTCCCGTTGAGTGGGATGCGAGCTTTCGCCGGGCATTACCGGTTTTGCAACAAGGGCATTACATTTTGTCCAAAGATAAAGATATGGAAGGCGCACACCGTATTCTGACAGCAGCGGCGCTCACCTATGTTGCGGCCTCTCTTGGAGGACTCTTGAACGTGTGGCGGTGGATCACCCTGTTGCGGCGTTGAGATGAAGATGTCGGGAAGTTGGGTAGTTCTTCAAACCTGCTTTACAAGTCTTTCAAAGTGCCGAGTTTCGCCCCGGCGGACGAGGTCCTTTTGTTTCGGCAAAAGGACCAACAACCATGTCCGCCCGGCGTAGCCCTAAAAGGATGTTGAAAAAGTTCACCAGCGGCGTTCTCGTTGCTCAAAAGCCTCAACGTACTTTCCTGTACGCCTCGACCTTCTCACTGCTTGCGGCCTTGCTGAGTAAAATTTTTGAACATCCTTTTCTAGCTTAGGAAAATCTTGGCTAAGCCAAAAGCGGGAAAGCATAAGAACCATGTGGTTAAAATAATGAGGGAAAACTGATGAAGAAATTCAGGGCAATTTTATTTCTAGTAGTTCTGGTTTTGCTGCTTATTGTGATGGGAGGTTGTGTTGGCGAAAGTCCCGAGAGTCTCTTTGAAACCGCGCAGTTTGAGGAAAAGCAGACAAATTTTGAACATGCGAGACAATTGTATGAGCAGATTATTCGGGATCACCCAGATTCCGAATGGGTGAAAAAAGCCAAAGAGCGGTTAGAGGCGTTGAGTAAATCTGTGGGGCCTTAAGGTTAGAAAAAAGAGACAGGCCTTGTATTTTCATATTCGAGGGACACAGAGTCAAATTAGGGTCAGACTCGAATTTTGATCTTAGCTATTGCTAATTTCTTTTTACTCTGAAAGTTTACGGAGCGCTGCCTCAGCCGGGGTCTCTAGCTTCTTTGTTTGATTACAGGATCGACAGGCGGTGACCACGTTTCCCCTGGTCGATTTCCCTCCGCGCGCTAGCGGAACGATGTGATCCATTGATAATTCGGTTAGTGGTACTTTTTGACCACAGTAGTGGCAGATGCCACGAGAAATCTGGTTTTTCCACCATTGGCTTTGCTTCAGCTTTCTTGCTTTTTCCCGTTCAAGCCGAATGCTTTTGGCGGTTTCGGGATCAGGGTCGATTTCGAAGTAGGGTTCGGGGCACACGGATTCTACCTCCCCTTGCCCCTCCTTACAAAGGAGGGGATACGGAAAAGATCTTATTCATGCCGGGTTTCGTCCCGGCTTATTAGGCAGATAGGGTTCAAAAGTAATATCTCCTGGGTTTAATCTGCCTTCTGTGTGGCCGAGAAGCTTTATAAAGGTCCTTTTGTTTCGGCAAAAGGACCCCAAACCATTCCCGCCCGGCGTGGTCCTTTGGATCTCCTGCGAGGCTCGCCGAATCCGGCGGCTGCGCAACTCGCTTCGCTCAAACAGTGCTCGCCGTTGTTCCGGATTCGGCTGTGCTTCTCGGCCACGCCAAAGGCGGGCAATCATTAGATGAGTTGAAGCATGAGTTTAGAAACCAATAGGGAGATTGTGAAGAAAGGTGTTAATCTAAAGCAAGCGTGAGGCATTTGGCTGACCCACCGGCTTTGAGGAATTGGTCGAGTTCAACCGGGTGAGGGATGTAGCCTCGGTCTTTGAGCATGGCCATGGTCTCGGTGCATTTATCTGGTAGAACGACGTGTTTGCCCACACAGACGGCATTGCACGCAAAACGTTCAGGGACTACTAATCGGCGTTCTTCTTCAACTCTGTTCGCAATCGTGGTTTGAGCGTAGGAGTCGAATGCGGAAGGATAGTAAAGCAATTCTCCACCGCTCAACGGGCAGAAGCATGTATCGAGATGATAAAAATGTGCGGACAAGAGTTCAAGGGGAAGAATGGCTTTTCCATATATCTCGCTGAGTCGAAGGTATGAACGGATATCGCTTCGTTGTCGATACCCACCGAACCATGTGTCTGGAAAACCGAAAAGATCTCCGGCTCCTTCAAAGTAGCAGTCTTTGTCCAAAAAAATGAGTTGGTAGCCCTTTTCGGTAAACCACCGTTCAAAATGTTGTTCTTCCCGTTGCCGTTCCGGATGGCGGAATCGACTCGGAACCACCTTCCCTTCGAATACCACACCGGCGTTGGCGGTGAAGACAAGATCGGGCAATCCCGATACTGGAGTCATTCGCTCCAATTTGGCTCCGACTTCTTCTTTCAGGACTCGCGTCAGTCCACGCCACTGAGCTCGAGCTTGTTTGGGATCGACGGCGTTGGATACCCGCATCCATGGGTTGATTTCATATTCGATCCCGAAATAATCCGGTGAACAAACAAGAAGCCGTCCCATTAGTTACCCCTTCCACCCAAGTTCTCGGGCGACTTGGCGGAGAAACGATGAAGAATCCATGACTAACCCTACAGCTTGAAAACTCCCACGGTCACTCAGTTTAGTTGGGACCGCAGGATTAATGTCCACACAGACGCTAGGCACGTTTGTCGGAAGAAGGTTCCCAGTTGCGATCGCGTGAAGAGTTGTCGCCACCAGGAGCGCGAGCCCCACTCCGGGCAAAGCCTTCCGCATGGCCGCTTGAGCTTGCAGGCTGTCGGTGATGACTTCCGGGAGGGGGCCATCATCACGAATACTACCGGCCAGCACCATTTCAACATTGTGGCGGATACAAGCAGCCATGATTCCATCTGTGATGATTCCGGATTCTACTGCTTGCTGAATGCTCCATTCGGCTCGAATACGGTAATGGTGCGCAAATGGTGTTCGTGCCCGTGAGGTACAGAGCAGCCTGCGCGCAAGCCGAATCCAAGAGATGTCCCAAACAAGCTCGCTTCCATATCGTGAGCGGCTAAAGCATTCCCGCAGAATAAGGTATGAATGTACCCTTCCTGAATGAGCCATGAGACGGCTTCCCGGCCATCAGAATGGACAATGGCTGGACCTCCAACTAAAAGAACTTTGTCCCCAAGGTTTGCATCGCGGTGTGATATTCGGTTGTCTCGAATAGCCGCCATTCTTCGAGCCACATCTATAATGATAGGTTGATGTGGCCATTCCGAAGACACCTGAGCTTCCATAAACCCAAAGACGTCTCGCTCTTTGGGTCGTTCCAGCGGAAAAACTCGAACACCTGTTCTCCCGACGACGATCAGGTCGCCACGCTTCACTTCTGCCATGGGAATCGTTTGAGCTGTGGGTGGATTAAGTGTGATGAGGATGGCGAGGTCCATTTCGATGGACTCAACGTCTATCCATTGATCATGCAATCGAACCTGTGTCGGAAGATGAGACGTGGCGTAAAAATTGTTCGGCAGTACTCCGTCACGTGGGGTCGGTTCAAAGAGGCAGTCGGCAATCTGTTCAACACGGGCACCGTTCGACTGTATCGTTCGAAGAATGTCTTCCAGAAGTTTTTGTGTCTCCGCCTGGACTCGAATTTTCGCTCTGGATGATTCTTCTCTGGTTTCGCCTATTTTTACCTCAGTGAGGTCGAAGGTTCCCCCCATTTGGAGGATGGTATCCAAAACCTTCGCTAAAATGAGCGAGTCGATGATGTGGCCTTCTAGGGTGACGATTTCTGAATTCATAAATTCATCATACCATAGGAGATCCGGTCTCTATCTTTATGGATCGGTTTTCCTATGCGAAGAGCTAAGATTTATAGAAAATCCTGGTCGGTACGGAGATGGAGTGGTATACTTAAACTATGTTCTGGCGCAAGATAATTCTTGTGACAATTTTTAGTGTGAGCCTGCTTGCGAGCGCATGGGTTATGTCACCGATCTGGGCTGGCATGGAAGAGGGAGTCTTTTACGGGTTCACAGGACATATTTACCAACAAATCAATAGGGATAAACGGGAGTTTGTAGATGCCGAGTCCTGTACTCAATGGTTCTACCAACAACTGAGAAAACCCCCACGTCAATCCCCAGTTCAACGTACATCAGTGGTCCCTCTGGCGCCGAGGCGACAGGGAGACGATGAGACGGAACGGTGTTTATCTGAATATCCGAATGGGATTGACGGAGCAAGGCAAGCTTTTGGTGAAACGCAGTCCGCTCTTCTCTTGAGCGTTAATGTGTACCAGTTCGCCCTAGTAGGCGATAGAGACGATGATCGCGAATATAGTTCGCAAGAATTACGGGATGTGCTGGAATCGTTTGGAGTAGCGTTTTCTCAGAGAAGGACTCGGGAGGACTACGTAACGAGTTTAAACCGCAAATTTGACTCTCTTCATCAATCTGGTGAGTATTCCGTTCTCCACGACGGGATCAAGACGTTGTACGAAAAAGGCTACCGTCTCAGCAGCGCGGATCAGGAAGCGTTGAATCGCGTGCTTGGATAGTTTCCTGATTTCATTGAATCCTTTCGAACGCCTCACGTGAGCGGCTTCGTACTGTTTGATCCCAATCCTCCTTCATCGTGATGGCCAATTTGTCTTTGGCTTCTTGAGCGCGCATCCGCCCCAATGCTAAAGCGGCATTTCCTCGGACGTACGCATGGTCGTCTTCTAATGCACGAATGAGAAGAGGAATACTTTCACGGTGTTGAAGAATTCCTAAATGGCTCGCGGCCATTCCGCGGATTCGATGTTGTTTATCTCTGATCGCGGATTTAAAGGTCGCAATACATGCCTTTGCCATTTCAGGGGCGGTAGCTTCCAATCCTTCGAGTTCATATTTGTTTAACTCAACGATCTCTATCGCAAGTTCAAATTTTTTCCTTGGCGCGCGCTCCTTCGAGAATGCTTCAATCAATTGATCCCTTCGTCTTTGTGTGTTGCGACGCGTTCGAACCTTCCGAATTCCCACCCATGTCACCAGGCTAAGAACCGATACCGAGAACAGAACTGGAATAACCTCGTCAATGATAAAATCTTGTGTGTCAAAATCAAGGTGATTCCATGTCCAGATCCCGGCAACGATGAGACCTAGAAGCAAAAGCACCGAGGCCAAACCAGCCGGTCCTCGTGGTTGAGGCTCCTTTGGTGATGACTCCTGTGGCTGAAGATTTTTGCTAAGGCTGTTAGGCAGCATAGGTGAACTTTAATGAGCTAGGGATGACTTCAGAAGCAATCAATGAGAAACATGATACAACACTGATGGCGTCAGGCCTTCTAAAGCTCGCTTCCAATTCTGTGCGGTATCCATGCTCTCTACCTCGCTTCTTCAAGAATTTTGGCAAGCCGCGTGAGTTGCGATACCGTCCGGTCTTATTGACGATCGCCATAGATTCCAATGAGGTTTCTTACTATGCGAGCGAGGATAAGGTGGTTGGGACTCTGTTGAAGATAGTGGGGCTTGAGGTCGTGCCCGGATTCTCGGAGAAACCGTTCGCAATCAGTTTGCGTGAGGAATGTCCCCTTCCTAAAACAATCCACAAAAATTTGGTCTGGCTCCACCTTCACTAAAAAATGTCCTGGCATTCCTACGCCAACCACAGAAAGATTGAGTCGTTTCGCCAACAGCAAACAAAGAACACAAAGAGTAATCGGGATTCCCAATCGGCGATCCAGGACACGATGGAGAAAACTGTTTTCCGGGTCGTAGTAATCCTCTGTGTTGCCCCGAAATCCTTTTTCCTCAAATACATAATGAATCAATGGCACAATGGACTCCTTGCCAGAGAGATCAGACCGTATCCGAGCCCCGATATCAGAAGCCATCGTTTCTAACTGAGAGATGTAGGGATCTGGATCGAGGTTGGGATAGGCAATTTTCGCCAAGAGAAAGGCGCCGTGTTCCAGGTCCATTTCGGGATGAGCCGCTTTGCTGCAGCGTATGTTCTAGGTCTGTAAATTGGATGTCTTGGATGACCTGTGCGAGACGCTGCGCCATGTGAGGGTCGTCACATTCAGCTTGCTGGAGATAGGGCAAGGCAGGCGGGTCAAGGGAGACAAGATGGTTATGAATGGTTGTCGAGACCTGTTTGTTGGAATCGGAAAGGAGGCGAATGAGCGCTTTGATTTGAGTCTCAGATGGCTCCTGCGGCTGAGTGTTCGGTGGAACGATCATCACCAAAGCCTGTATGAGGCAGGATACGGAGGGGGATTACCCAATAGCTTTTTGGAAGGCTCGGGCCCCTCCAAACAGACAAATCGCATCAAAAATCATCAAAATGATGAAGGCTGTGGCTACCTGGGGAATGGCTGACTCCCAACCGGAAATAATGAGTGGACGCACGGCCTCAATGACCCAGGTCATGGGATTCAGATAGGCCACGGATCTCATCCAGCCTGGCATCGCTGAGAGCGGAACGAGAGCTGAACTGAGGAAAATCATGGGTAGGGAAAGAAATCCTAGGACCGAAAAGAAGTCCCCATGGCTCTTAACGGAAAAGGCCATGGCCATGGATATGGCGGTAAGCCCAATCCCGAACATCATGCCGACTAAGAGAATGAGAGCCACCCCGAATAAACCCGTTTCTGGGGTGACTCCGAAGAAAAAAGCTACGGTGAGAATGACCAAAATCTGCAAAGAGGTAATGACCATCACGAATAAATACCGGCTCACAATGACCGATGTTCGGTGAATCGGAGTAGACATAAGCCGTTCCAAAAAGCCATTTTCTTTATCAAATAACAAATCGACTCCGCCAGATAAGCCATTATTCAGAACAGTCATGACCACGACTCCCGCAGCCAGAAAACTCATGTAATGAGGTGCCTGAAAAATCTGAGTATCAGCGGCTCGTTCGAACAAGCTGCCAAAGAAAATGAGCCAGAACAACATGGGTTGGATAAGGGTGAAAAGCATGCTGAATTTTTCGCGACTTAATCGGCGAACCCACCTCATCAACAATGCCGAAACTTCTTGAATGTAATGTGAAGAAATCATGAGATCAATACCGAAAAAAGGAACATGATTACATCAGGACTCATTCGATCATTTTCATTTCATACATATCATACATAATGTAAACAGAGATATTGCAGGGCCTGCTTCTTTATTCCGGTTCGACCTCTGGAAATTCCCCCTTCATCGCGTGTCCTGTGTGGGTGAGAAACACGTCATCCAATCGAGGGCGATGGTACTCAAAACTCTCAACGGGGCAGTCCATCCTTCCGGCAAGTTCCAACACCGCTGACAATGACTTTTCCGGAGAATCGACCCGAATCACGAGCCCGCTCGATGTGGTCTGAATTTCACGGATATAGGCCAAGGATTTTAATTCTGACGCCAACTGAGGGAGATTGGCTAATTTATCAGGGCTGATTGTTAACGACACGCTGTCTCCTCCCAGTTGGGCTTTGAGGTCTTTTGGTGAACCGATCACGCGGATATGCCCGCCATCAATAATCGCTAATCGATCACACAGTTGATCCGCTTCCTCGAGGTAATTGGTTGTCATGACAATGGTCATGCCCTTCGCCTTGAGGTTCCGAATATATTCCCAAATTCGCAGACGACTTTGGACATCGAGTCCCAAGGTGGGTTCGTCAAGAAACAAAATTTTTGGATCTGGTAAAAGACCACAGGCAATATCGAGTTTTCTTTTCATACCCCCCGAATAAGTCTTAGCCGGGCGGTCGGCCTGGGTTTCCAAGTCCATGAGTTTCAACAGTTCTTCGATACGTTTTTGGGCTTGATCCTTTGGAAGATGGTACAAATCTCCTAAGAGGAGTAAGTGCTCTCTTCCCGTGAGGAACCGATCAATTGCCCGTTCTTGTGGAACATAGCCGATGAGGGCTCGTACGGTTTCCGCTTTCTCAACAACATCATGTCCGCAGATCATGGCTTTTCCGGTTGAAGGGCGAAGAATCGTAATCAGGATCTTTAACGTCGTACTTTTCCCAGCGCCGTTCGGCCCAAGGAGCCCAAATATTTCGCCAGAAAAGATACGAAGAGACAGGTCTTCGACAGCCTTCACGGCTCCGTAGACTTTCCCAAGCTGATCGATTTCAATGGCGATGGAGGAGTCCATTACCCTCACCTAGGAGAAACAGAATGCTCATGAAGTTTAAATTCGAGGAGATCGATGAGTCGGCGGGCTTGTTGGAGCAGGTGATCGGATTCTAAGAGAAATTGCTTTTCCAAAGTCGAAATATCTAAGCAGGAGGAAAGACAATTGACGAGTTGACAATCCGTGAGTTTCGGTGAAGAGATCAGGTTAGTGAGACCAGACACTTTCCGGAGCTGAAAGTACGCCTGAGCCTTTCCAATAATAAGCGACCTGACTGAATCATCAATTTGGCTTTGAGGGTCTGAGGGTTTCAACGTCACCCGCCCTTGACGATAGCTTGCTTGAGACAATTCCTCAAGAATTTCAAATCGGTGTAGGCCTTCCAAAATGATATTGGAACGCCCATCTGGAAGTGTCTCACACTGAACAATTCGACCAACGCACCCGAGTTGAAAGATAGGCGGGTTCTCATAATAGTGATCTTCCCATCCATCTTTTAACAGGACCATCCCAATGCAGTGTCCTTCCATATTGGCGTCTGCGACCATGTCTCGATATCGGGGTTCAAAAATATGAAGAGGTAAAAAGGTGTCGGGGAAAAAAACGACGTTCGGTAAGGGGAAAATGGGAATAATGTCTGGTATCGGGAACGTCTCTGATTGTGGTGTGAACTTCGGAGAAACCATGGGCTACGATAGCCGAGGGTCTTGAGAGTTGTCAACGGGAAGTTGGATCGTTTGCAGTTATCCAACTGATGAATCGCCCCTTCTGGTCTGGTTTTGCTGCGATAGATCCTCTATGATATAAGGCAGGTACTTCAAGAATTCTCATCGGGTCAACGAAGGTTTCCCAAAAAACTTATAGACGATACTTTGGATGAATTGTTTTTGATGAAACAAAAAATCTGCTTCAATCTTTTGGCGTTTGCCATCGTTTCGCTCCCATCTACATTATGGTGTGATTCTGGTCCAACTCCCTCTTCAACTTCCCAATACGCTTTGCCAGGATACTCGTTTTCCTTCCCTTATGATCACGGGACCCATGACGAATTCAGGACCGAATGGTGGTACTTCACGGGCCACCTGTTCACAAAAAACAAACAGCGATTTGGTTTTGAGCTCATCTTTTTTCGCCGAGCCGTCCATGATCCTGAAGTCGTGAATCATCCCTCGAAGTGGGCTATTCGGCACTTGTATATGGCTCATTTTGCACTGTCTGATGGGACAACCCAACAATTTCGGGTTGCGGAAAAACTGAGTCGTGCTGGTTTGGGAAAAGCTGGGGCCAAACCTCGTCAATTGGAGGTCTGGATCGATGATTGGAGAGCGGAAGCCACAACCCCTGACCACAACAATATTCACCTTATCGCTTCCAAAGAGGGGTTTGCCGTGGATCTGCAGTTGTCCCTGAAAAAACCTCCAATCGTCCATGGGAAACAGGGAGTCAGTCGAAAGGGTGAATCTTTGGGTCAAGCGTCTCACTATTATTCTTTGACTCGTCTGAATACCCAAGGACTGATCAGAGTCGATGAAACGCAGTTCGAGGTCACTGGCCTTACCTGGATGGATCATGAATTCGGATCAGGTGACTTGGGAGATGATCAAGTGGGATGGGATTGGTTCAGTCTACAACTAGAGTCTTCTGTTGAGGTCATGCTGTATCAGTTACGCTTGGAAAGTGGTGAGTTTGATTCAGCCTCCAGCGGGACGTTCATTTTTGAAAATGGTCAATCCCGACACCTGCAGCAGAAAGAGTTTCAGGTTGTTGTACAAGACCATTGGGTCAGTCCACGAAGTCGTGCCAGATATCCCTCAGGGTGGACGATCACTATTCCATCTATGGAATTAGAGGTAAGGGTGACGCCTGTGTTCGTTGACCAGGAACTTCATACGCCCAAGAGTACCCGTGTGACATATTGGGAAGGAGAGGTGGACGTTGATGGTTTTCTTGGGGGGGCTCCGGTTAAAGGGATAGGGTATGTTGAGTTGACTGGATATGCGGACCCTCTCGCAAAAGCTTATTAAAAGAGATCTTCCAACTCGGCACTCCATTCTCGGCACTCCATTCAGCAAGGATCTATAATGACAATCAAGACGCTGAGAATGGCTTTACGCGATGGAATAGTGATTGGCGTAAGGATGTGTGACGTCCCTGTTGAGTGATGATAGGTCTTCAAAAAATAAGGGTTTTGGCCTTTGGCTCCCTTTTCTTCGTGTTCATGCTGACTGGATGTGGAAGTCGTGACGACACGGTTGTGTCGATTGCCATTCATCCCATCAAAAACAATATTATGTATGTGGCGACGAATGAGGCCGTTTATAAAACTCGCGATAGAGGCGAGTCTTGGAACAGATTGAACGGAGAATTGCAACGAACGCGGGTGATAAACCTTGCTATTGATCCGCTTCTCCCGGCCAATGTTTTTGCAGGAACCATGTCTGATGGTGTGTACAAGAGTCCTGATGGTGGGCGACGCTGGTTGGTACACAATTCAGGAATTCAAAAAGGAACCATTTCCGTTAATGTGCAGGATCTGGTCTTTAACCCAAGAAATACCCAAGCACTTTATGCTGCCACGACCGTGGGTATTTTTCGGAGCACAGATGGAGGACAATCTTGGACCCAACGAATGGCGGGAATGACGGAAGTCAATTTTGTCGTCTCGTTAGCTCTTGATCCTGAGTTCCCCAATATCGTGTTTGCTGGAACAAGCGGGGGAATGTATCGGAGTGTGGATGCTACGGAAAGCTGGGTAAAAATTAATTCCGGTCTCGTTCCGGATACAGCCAAAATGGCTTCCATGGCATTGGGAGTGAATGTCATCGTGATCGATCCTCTGACAACCGAGACCATTTATGTAGGGACGACCAAAGGGTTATTTAAGTCCAATAATCGCGGCGATTCATGGGACAGAATACAGGGGAATCTCAGTGATCAATATATCAGCACATTGGTCATTGATCCCAACAACCCAAAACTTTTATACACTGGAACAAGTGAAGGGATTCACAAAAGCCTTGATGCCGGTGCCCATTGGCAATCCCTAGCCCAGGGTTTGGAAAGTCACAATATTAGGATTATTCACATGGATCCGAAGGATCCCCAAACGTTATTTTGTGGTACCAACGGAGGTGGCCTTTATCAGAGTACGAACGGTGGAGAGACGTGGGTTCGACTTCCCATAATCGCCACGATACAAAACCCCTAATTATTAGTATTTTATTATTAGGAAATTATACTATTTTATGTTCTCGCCTCCGTTACAATTCCATCTTACAAATCGACTAAATTCGGCGTAATTTTTGTTACGAAAATGTAACATTGGCAGGGCCAAACGTGATGATTCATTCCACGGGCATTCGAGACTTGAAAAATTGACAGAAACCTTTCAACAAAGATCCAATTATTTCATGAATTGGCCTATAGTTACCTATTAGTAACATCATAGAAAAAATAAACTTACAAATGTTTTCAAATACTTATAACATCAATACTGTAAAGAGACCAACAGAAAAATATCCAAGTCATTTTTTACCTTCACAAAGTAATGTAAATAACTAAAATAGCTAAATAAAGATATAGAAAGAAGATCTATTGATTCGTGTTACCGTTACTTTACGTTTGACCTAGTTTTTTTGAACTATCTAAATTTAATTTTTATAATAATTTCAATTAGTTATATCTATTTTATAGATTTTAGAAATATGGCTCATGTATTGCTTATATAAAAATATGGCTCATGTATTGCTTATATTGTAGGGGTGGAACAAGGGATTTTTGAGGTTTTTACGTTTTGATCGAGAAGGAGTTTACGTGAGTAATAATCCTCAAACAGTTCTGAGAAAGGAGGTGGTTGGTTTTCCGTGCCCACCACAGGGATTTAGCGAAGTAACCCAATGGGGATGGCAACCCCATGAGGGTAGGTTTCATTAACAAACATTAAGCCTTCACATCAGGAGGTAAACGCAATGTTTCTTTCTAGACGGCAATTTTTGAAAGTTACGACCGGAACAGTAGCGGCGGTGGCCTTGGCCGATAAGGCATTGGCATTGACCGCGTTGCAACCGGTTATCGAAGTGGGTAATCCACTTGGCGAGTATCCTGACCGGGCGTGGGAGCGTGTGTATCACGACCAATACCGGTATGACTCGTCCTTCACCTGGGTCTGTTCACCGAATGACACGCATGCTTGTCGGGTGCGTTCATTTGTGCGGAACGGTGTGGTGATGAGGGTCGAGCAGAATTATGACCATCAGACCTATGAAGACCTCTACGGCAACCGAGGTACGTTTGCGCATAATCCTCGGATGTGCTTGAAGGGGTATACAATGCATCGACGCGTGTACGGGCCATACCGGTTGAAAGGTCCGTTGATGCGGAGAGGCTGGAAAGCCTGGGTCGATGCGGGGAGCCCAGAATTTACTCCTTCCAATATGAGCAAATACAAATTCAATGCTCGGTATTTGGACGATATGTTGCGGGTGTCCTGGGATACCGCGTTCACCTATTTGGCCAAAGCGATGTTGGTCATTGCTGAACGGTACAGTGGCGAAGCGGGCGCCCGGCGTTTGAGGGAGCAAGGCTATCCACCGGAAATGATCGAGATGACCAAAGGTTCTGGAGTCCGGTGTATGAAGTTCCGGGCCGGTATGCCGATCTTGGGCGTTATCGGGAAGATGGCGGTCACCCGTATGAACGGGGGCTGCGGAGCCTTACTTGATACCTACATTCGTAAGGTCAAGCCGAAACAGGCTCAAGGTGGCCGGTATTGGTCGAACTATACCTGGCACGGAGACCAAAACCCTGCGCATCCATTCTGGTCCGGCGTGCAGACCTCGGATATTGACATGAATGACATGCGGTTCTCCAAGCTGAACACGAGCTGGGGGAAGAACTTTGTTGAGAACAAGATGCCGGAAGCCCACTGGAAGTTAGAGAGCATTGAGCGGGGCGCCAGGGTCGTCGTGATCACTCCGGAGTATAACCCGACAGCCTATCGTGCCGACTACTGGATCCCAGTGCGGCCTGAGACTGATGGGGCGTTGTTCCTTGGGGCCTTGAAAATCATGTTCGATGAGAACATGCACGACCATGATTTTTGTAAGTCCTACACCGACCTGCCATTGTTAGTACGGACGGATACCCTCCAATATTTGGATCCTCGAGATGTTATTAAGGGGTATTCCTTGCCGGACTTCTCCAATACGTACTCGGGGAAAGTGCAAACGTTAAATCCGGCCAAGATTGCCCGATTAGGTGGATTCATGGTGTGGGATATCAATAAGAACCAACCTGTTCCCATTCATCGTGAGTTGGTTGGGTGGCATTTCACGAAGAGCGGTATTGAGCCAGCCATGACCGGGACGTACCGGGTGAATCTGCTCAATGGTCGGGAAGTGGACGTGCTTCCGATCTACCAGCTGTATCAAGTCCACTTGCAGGATTATGATTTGGATACGGTCCATCAGATCAACCGGGCTCCGAAGGACCTGATTGTGCGATGGGCACGGGATAGTGGGACGATCAAACCTGCCACCATTCACAATGGTGAAGGAACCGACCACTACTTCCATCAAACTATCATTGCGCGCGGCGCCGCGATGGTCTTGATTGTGGCCGGAAACGTGGGAAAATTCGGGACAGGACAGCATACCTGGGCCGGAAACTACAAGGCCGGTATCTGGACGTCCACGCCGTGGTCCGGAGGAGGACTCGGGACGCATACGGCAGAGAATCCCTTCAAGATCACGTTAGACCCGGATGCGCATGGGAAAGAAGTCCATGTGCGAGGGTACTACTACGGCGAAGAGGTCGCGTACTGGAACCATGGGGACACTGCGCTGATCGTCAATACGCCGAAGTATGGGCGACGGGTGTTCACCGGGAAGACGCATATGCCCACGCCGAGTAAATTCCGTTGGGTGGCCAACGTGAACGTGGTCAACAATGCGAAGCATCACTATGACATGGTGAAGAACGTCGATCCGCACATTGAGACTGTGGTCACTCAAGACATTGAGATGACATCAGACGTGAACCATGCGGACGTGGCGTTTGGCGTGAACACCTGGATGGAGTTTACCTATCCAGAGCACACGGCCACGGTGTCGAATCCGTGGTTCCAAGTGTGGAAGGGCGGCATTCGGCCGTTGTATGACACTCGGAACGATCTCGATACGTGCGCAGGTGTGGCCGCGAAGTTGACGGCGATGACCGGCGACAAGCGGTTCCGCGATTACTTCAAGTTCGTCTACGACAATCGTGTGGATGTGTACGTGCAACGGTTGTTAGATGCCAGCAGCACGGGCTACGGCTACAGTGTGGACACGATGCTGAAATCGGAGAAGGGCTGGATGGTGTTGTGCCGGACCTATCCGCGGCATCCATTCTGGGAAGAGACGAACGAGAGCAAGCCACAATGGACCCGGTCGGGCCGATACGAGAACTATCGGATCGAGCCGGAAGCCATTGAGTACGGAGAAAACTTCATTTCGCACAGGGAAGGGACCGAAGCCACACCGTACCTGCCGAATGCGATCATGTCGACCAACCCGTATGTCCGGCCTGATGACTACGGGATTCCCATCACGGCGCAGCACCATGATGACAAGACGGTGCGAAACATTGCGTTGCCGTGGCAGGAAATCAAGCGGTACTCCAACCCATTATGGGAGAAGGGGTATCAGTTCTATTGTGTGACGCCGAAAACACGGCACCGTGTGCATAGCCAGTGGTCAGTGAACGACTGGGTGCAGATGTATGAATCAAACTTCGGGGATGCGTACCGGATGGACAAACGGACCCCGGGTGTTGGTGAGCATCAATTGCACATGAATCCGCAGTCGGCGAAGGATCGGGGAATCAACGACGGTGACTACGTGTATGTGGACGGCAACCCGGTGGACCGACCGTATCGCGGTTGGAAGCCGAGCGATCCATATTACAAAGTGGCGCGGTTGATGATTCGGGCGAAGTACAACCCGGCCTTCCCGTACCATGTGACGATGGCGAAGCACGCACCATACGTCGCCACGGCGAAATCCGTGAAAGGTCATGAAACGCGGCCAGACGGACGCGCGATCGCAATGGATACTGGATACCAATCCAACTTCCGCTACGGTGCGCAGCAATCCTTTACGCGTGACTGGTTGATGCCCATGCATCAGTTAGACTCGTTGCCAGGGAAACATGCGGTGGCCTGGAAGTTCAAATTTGGGTACCAGGTCGATAACCACGCGGTGAACACGGTTCCGAAAGAATGTCTGATGCGTATTACCAAAGCAGAGGACGGCGGAATCGGCGGCCGCGGACCTTGGGAGCCAGTCCGGACCGGATTTACCCCAGGTCAGGAAAATGAGTTTATGATTAAATGGCTCAAAGGTGACCACATTAAGATCAAAGTGTAAGCCGATTATTAATGTGGTTGGTGATTACTGACATGTTGAACTGACGAGCGTTCAAAGAAACGGAGGAAATTATGCCAGAAGTTTATAATTGGCAATTAGGCCGTAAGATGCTCTATCCCTATGAGGAGCGGCATCCGAAATGGCAGTTTGCCTTTGTGTTTAACATCAATCGGTGTTTGGCCTGCCAAACCTGCTCCATGGCCGATAAATCGACCTGGTTGTTCTCAAAAGGGCAGGAGTACATGTGGTGGAACAATGTGGAGACCAAGCCCTATGGCGGGTATCCGCAGTTCTACGATGTGAAGATCACGCAGTTGATTGAGCAAGTGAACCCAGGTGGCCAGGTGTGGAACGTCCGAGTGGGACGGAAGCACCATGCGCCATATGGGGTGTTTGAAGGGATGACCATTTTCGATGCCGGCGCCAAAGTGGGGCAGGCGGCGATTGGGTATATTCCGACCGACCAGGAATGGCGGTTTGTGAACATTTACGAAGACACGGCGACCTCCATGCGGGCCATTGTCGAAGGCATCGACAAGACCGGCTTTAGCAAAGAAGAGCCGTGGCGGATGACCGGCAGCAGCTTGCCGGAGCATGAAACGTATTTCTTCTATCTGCAGCGGATTTGTAACCACTGTACGTACCCTGGATGTCTGGCAGCCTGTCCTCGGAAGGCCATCTACAAGAGGCCGGAGGATGGGATTGTGTTGATCGACCAGAATCGGTGCCGGGGTTACAAGAAATGCGTGGAGCAATGTCCGTACAAGAAGCCGATGTATCGGGGAACGACGCGGGTCACGGAGAAATGTATTGCGTGTTATCCGCGGGTCGAGGGGAAAGACCCCTTGACAGGCGGCGAGCCCATGGAGACGCGGTGTATGGCGGCATGCGTGGGTAAGATCCGCCTCCAGAACCTGGTGAAGGTCGGTGAGGATGGGTTATGGGCCGAAGATAGGTGGAATCCCTTGTATTACACCATTCGGGTGGAACAGGTTGCGTTGCCCTTGTATCCGCAATGGGGCACGGAACCCAATGGGTTTTACATTCCGCCGCGGCAGGCCCCGCGTGGTTACATCCGGCAGATGTTTGGGCCTGGCGTGGACAACGCGATCGAGAAGTACTTGGTGCCAAGCCGGGAATTGTTGGCGGTGCTGCAGTTGTGGCGCGCAAGCCAGCAGATTATCTTCCGGTATGACGTGATTCCTGGCCCGTTAGTATTTGAGACCCAAATTCATGGGAAGAAGTTCCAGATGTACAATGATACCGTGTTGGGCTTCAACAAGTCGGGTAAGGAGTGCGTGCGGCAGCAGGTGGAAGAGCCGATTTACATTCGGCCAGCCGAGCGTCCGAACTGGTTGTAAGGTTCGAGACGGGCGAGTTGTGCGAGAAAGGCAGGGACCCCGAATGGGATCCCTGCCTTTCTTTTTGCCTCAAGGTGGTATCAAGGAAAATGGGTGAGAGATTTCTTCCACATTTTCTCCTGTAGCAGAGAAAATCAATCATAAACGTGGTATGCTAAAAGATAAAGCATGGGGCATTTCGTGTGAACAATCGAAAACTCTTGCTGATTGAGCAAATTTATTGGAAAAAATCCACCAGATCTTATTCCTTTATCCGCACAACCTATAGCTTTTTGGGAATTATTGGAAAAAGGTAGCATCCCCAAAGAATGTTTACTCAGCGAATATACTGCACAGCAATTTGTCGAACGTTTGGTTCACTACGTTCTGAGTGTTCCCAACAAATTCTTTTCAATGGCACAGCTTTCCAGGTTATTGGAACAGTTGGACCCAAGGCTACAGATCTTCTTTTTTAAAAGGCTGAAAGAGACCAGCCCTCAAAGCCTCAAAGAATTTGCACCTCTCTACTATGGTTTTATGGCAGAATTTCATCCTCTTTTATTCACATAAATCACCCTCGTTCCCTGGCCTCATCGCCTCTTTCTGTTGAGAAATGAATTGTGAGAATAGAGGGAAAAATTCTACGAAACTTCTAGAATGCCAACAATAAAACTGACAAATTGTAGCGGTTTCAAGACGGAGACTGTATAATAGGAAAATTAAACAGCGTCAGGGTTAGGAGGAATAATGAATTCTACGTTGCATAAAGCAGTTTCGAGTTTTTATAACCTCGTGTATGAGGGCCAGGCCTTTGCCAGTACAATGGCGAGGATTGATTCGGCGGAGCAAGACCGTTATCTAGGGAGGGTCGAAGGTCTCAATTGGGTCTTGGATCGCTGCCAGGAATTTGAAGATGTCGATATGAATCTCACCACTGCCTCCCTCCAAAGGTTATTGAGTGATGTCAAATCGGATTTGGACCACGAATTATCTGTCCAACGAAGGGAAAAGGGTCGGCGGGCAGATGGAAGAGAGGAAGCATTGATTTTTGTTACCGACTATTTAGCGAGTTTGATTACGGCTACAGAAATCGAGTCGGTTAAAAGTCCTGTCTAAGAAAAAGGTCCACAGTTTTTCCCTCTCTCCGTGCCAAAAAGCCAAATTTTCAAATAGCACATTGAGTCGAATGATGGGAAAATCCAGGCTTGTCAGGGAATGGATAATCTTTGCTATTTGTTTAGGAGCAGGTGCTCATATTATCTTAGGAATGATTCTCCATGCTCCAGAAAGTTGGCCGCTGTCTACAGCATGGGTCAATGGGATTCTCCTGTCCCTTTCCCTGTATGTCCTGGTTCAAGTAATAAGGTCGCTGTATTGGTGCTTCCGGTCAACCAATACCTTGAAGGGAAATTAATAGAGCGAGGAATTTCCATTTAGACGATCGTTTCTTGAAGACGTGTACGGATCGAAGTGGACAAAACTCATCAACCAATTGATCCATTCAGAGAATCCCTTCCACGGGAATGCCTTCTTCAATAAGGAGAATAGGAATATTTTCTCTGATCGGATAAACCACCTTTCCATCGGAACGAATTAACCCACCCTGGAATTTCTCCTTTACAAGATTTCCGCCCTGATTTTTTAATTCTCCACTATCGATGACTTGGTTCAGTTTGGAAAGGGATGAGGTATCGATAAGAGAAACACTCTGTTTGGAATCGGGACAGCATAAAATGGCCAATAAGTCTTTGTTTATTGGATCGCTTTCAGCAGAAATGTTGGTTGAACTCATAGGGGTCCCTCATTAACGATTCGAAGTAAAGTTGTATAGTCTTAACCCTATAGGAATCATGTTTCTGAGGCAAGTCAATCGAAAAATGACCAAAAATAGTGGATAGAAGAATAACTCACAACATAAGTATTACGAAACTTGTTGGAAAAACCCGAGTTCGTTTTTTGAACTTGAGCGTCTTACGATGATTCATTTTGCTTGGCCACATTTTATAAAACGCTATTTAGTCACGGGGGTCCTTGTTCTTGTCCCAGCCTGGTGGACATTTTTGATTTTGTATACGCTGTTCTCGACATTGGACCATCTGTGGATTGATCTCCTTGGCCCTGAGCGGTTTGTGGAGATCCCAGGAGTGGGGATTGCTTCATTTCTTCTGTTGATTCTCATGACTGGCATGATGGCTACCCATTTCTTGGGTCAATGGATTTTGGTACAAAGCGAGGAATCTTTAGGCCGCATTCCGTTAATTCTGAGCATCTATAATACATTTAAGGGAATGGCGGATATCTTCAAATTTCTGGAACGTTTCGGAAACAGTTTCGTCGTAGTTTTTCCGTTTCCCAGAGATAGGCTATGGGCTTTGGGTTTCGTGATGGGCGTTGCTCCTCCCTCATTACAGGTATCTTCAGAAGGAAGATTACTCATGATATTTGTCCCAACGGCCATTCATCCGTTTACTGGGTACCTGGCTTTGGTTCCTGAAATAAAAGCTCGAAAGGTTAACCTTCGACCGCAGGAAGCCATGAAAATGGAATTCTCGGCGGGTCTGTATCGTCCTCCATCAAAATGGTTGGTATTAAAGGATTCAACAAAGGAAGAACGTTGATTCAAAAGAAGGACTCAGTCAGGTTCGAATACCGATTTATTGGCCAGGAAGCCTGGAGAAGAGCATTGCCTGAACTAGAAAATGTCTTATTCACCATCATTCACAAATTCAGAGGATGACGAACTTCGGTCGATGCTGTTTCAAGTAAACATTCGTCCGGGAACGGAGAGTGACCTTGAGGTGTTGGTCCGATTTAACACCGCTCTGGCAAGGGAAACAGAGGAAAGGTGTTTGGATGAAGATCGAGTCCGATTGGGGACCATCTCCATCTTAAAAAATCGAAGCCAGGGCTTTTACCTTGTCGCGGAAGTACAAAATGAATCTGGCTACCAAATTATCGGTCAACTGATGGTGACCTACGAATGGAGTGACTGGAGGAATGGAGTGTTTTGGTGGATTCAAAGTGTCTATGTTGATGCAAATTGGCGTGGAAAAGGAGTGTTCAGCCGTCTGTACGAACAGATTTGTGATCAGGCCAGGATGCAGGCAGATGTGGTAGGAATCAGATTGTATGTCGAAGAGGAAAATGCGCGGGCGCTGAATACCTATAAAAGGCTTGGACTTTCTCCAACTTCCTATCGTGTCTTCGAACAGGATTTTGTCCTATCTCATAAAGGTCAGCAGTCGTCATAGAATCCCCTCTATCTTCTTGAGTCGCTAGTCTGTATGGAAATCTGCGTTCCTAGAGACATCAATTCCGCTTCACGAGAGTCAGTTCATAGTCAAAAGAAACCTCATCTGATTTGTGTCACGGCCTGTCTCAGTTCAGAAGAAAGACCTCAATAGATTCTTTCCATTATCGCAGAGGGTTCTCATGAGTAATCCAACCAACAGGTTAGCACATGTGAAGTTTTGGTCTTGGGGGATAAGAGTCATGCTCGGGTTTCTGCTGGTCCTTGCGAGTCCTTTCCATTGTCCAGGGACAGCTGAGGCCATGCCTCAAGATGGAGGAAAGGAGGACTCTCCTGATCAAAGACCAAGGCTCAGAGATTTAGGAATCATGATTGGTCAATTCCCTCCTGGTCCCTATAACGCCATTACTGATGTGAATGGGGTGAAGGTTGGACATGTGACTCTTTGGCAGGGTGAGGGGGTTCTTCAACCAGGGAAAGGACCGGTTCGAACGGGAGTGACTGTGATTATTCCACGTGAAGATGTTTGGAATAAAAAAGTTCCGGCAGGAGCGTTTGTCCTTAACGGAACTGGAGAGATGACGGGCTTAGCTTGGGTCGCTGAATCGGGATTTCTTGAGTACCCCATTGCCCTGACGAACACCTTGAACGTGCCCAAAGTCGCGAATGGGGTGATGAGCTGGATGATCAAACATCATCCAGAAATCGGCATAACCGATGACACCCTGACGCCTGTGGTCGCTGAATGCGACGACAGGTTTGGTTCCGGAGGGAACTGTTGGGGCAGGAACGGGGATGATTTCCTACCAGTTTAAGGGGGGAATCGGAACGGCCTCACGCCAACTTCCAAATGATAAGGGTGGATATACCGTTGGAGTATTAGTGAACGCCAACCATGGACGCCGAGGCGAATTGATGGTGGCGGGTATTCCAGTGGGACGTCTCTGGGATCAATATCAAGATCATACCTTGAATCCCAAGGCGAACGACCAGATTGCGACACGATTCCAAACTGAACGGGAGCAACGTGGAGACCAAGGTTCTATCATCATCATTATTGCCACGGATGCCCCATTGGATAGCCCTCAGCTCAGCCGTGTTGCTCGCCGAGCGGTCTTGGGATTGGCAAGAACAGGTGCGACGTCACACCATGGAAGCGAGGACTTCATCTTAGCATTTTCCACAGGCAATGTGATTCCTCATTATCCTGAGGAACCGATTTTCACGATGACCCATTTAGCGGATATTCACATCAATCCTCTCATCGCCGCGACTGTTGAAACGACCGAAGAAGCCGTTCTCAATGCGTTGATAGGCGCGAAAACTGTCGTGGGACGAGATGGTCGAAAAGTCGAGGCGATCGATATCTCAAGACTTCGTCGTATTATCGCTGCCTATAGAAAAGAGAATCCATAAGAGAGAAGAGAGATGTCTTCTACCTTTCCAGTCCTAACTTTTGTTTGACGGGGAGTGAGTAGACAAGCCTGATACGGCATTGTTAGAGTGCCTTCCAAGCTAATGTTTGAGAATAAACCAGCCATGAAATTTCAAGTTGCCGTATCTCGAAACCCCGACGTCGCCCAAGCCGCTGCTGAAGTTGCCACGGCAATAAGAGAAGCCTTTAACAGGCAGTCTGTAGATCTCGGATTTATCTTTTTTTCTTGTCATTACGCTGAGCAGACAAAACGGCTCGTGGACTTCATTCACCAAGAACTTTCACCAATGGTGTTATTGGGGTGTATGGGGGAAGGAGTCATCGGAGCGGGAGAAGAGTTTGAAGGTTCCACGGTTGTCACGCTATGGGCTGCCCATTTGCCACAGGTTGATCTTCTCCCCTTTCATGTGACATTCACCGAAGGAGAGGGAGCATGTGAAATGAATGGCTGGCCAGAAGAGTTGGCCTCTTATTCTTCTCGCCCGACATTCTTCCTTTTAGCCGATCCCTTTTCCACACCAATTGAAGAATTATTTAGCAATATAGAAACATGTTGCCCTGGGGCACCAGCTATTGGAGGTGTGGCTAGTGGGGGTACGGACCTTGGTGAAAATCAATTGATCGTCGATCGAAAAGTCGTCCACGGTGGTCTTGTCGGAGTCGCGGTTTCAGGTGCGGTATCTATTCGAACCGTGGTCTCTCAAGGCTGCAAACCAATAGGGGATCGTTACGTCGTAACCAAGGCCAACCGTAACATCATCTACGAATTGGGAGGTGTGCCGACCTTAAAACGACTCCAGGAAACGCTCGATTCTTTAGGAAAAGAAGGAAGCCGAGAGGCGGCGATGGCTCTTCAGGTTGGTGTCGCGTTTGATGAACATCAGCAGCGGTTTGAGCGAGGAGACTTTTTGATTCGCGGGCTTATTGGGGCAGACCAGAGCATTGGAGGGGTAGCTATTTCGGATTTGGTCAAGGAAGGGCAAACAGTTCAATTTCATCTTCGGGATGCCAACGCTACGAGCGAAGAACTCAATCACTTGATGGCCAAGGACCAAATGGATTTTCCCCAAACCCTTCCTCTGGGAGGGCTTCTCTTTAGTTGCAATACACGGGGACAACGGTTTTTCTCAGAGCCCCATCATGATGTCAACGCGGTGAAGAATCGAATAGGAGCCATCCCGGTCGCGGGATTTTTTGCAGCGGGAGAGATTGGTCCTGTCGCCGGTCAGAATTTCATTCATGGATATACCGCAAGTGTGGCGTTGTTCTCTGAGCCATCGGAGATATTCTGAAGCGGCGCTTGCCTTGGTCATTCCATAATCTGGAAAGGATTGCTTCCATGCCCCAATACCGTTTTTTCTTCTTGGCTATGTTGTTGGGAGTCAGTGTATGTGCTCTGAACACCGTGTCAGTGCTTCATGCTGAGACTCCCCAAATGGTCACAACCGATTCGGGACTCAAGTATGTTGACGTCATAGAAGGAAAAGACCGTACGGCTGAGTATGGCGAAACCGCGATAGTCCATTATACCGGCTGGCTCGAAAACGGGACAAAGTTTGATAGTTCGGTGGATCGCAATGAGCCCTTTCAATTTCGACTTGGAGCGGGCAGAGTTATCCGGGGTTGGGATGAGGGGGTTGTGGGAATGAAAATTGGGTCAAAACGCAAATTAATCATTCCACCTCATCTCGCATATGGCCAACGAAGGGCTGGGAGAATCATTCCACCGAATGCGACATTGACATTTGAAGTGGAATTGCTGGATCTTCGGTAAATCAATCCTCTTGTCACTCAGACCCCCATAGGACTTTCACTTTCACCTTCTCAGAGTTGATTTCCTGTATGAAACGAACCCCATTATATGATGCCCATGTGGCACATGGGGCGAAGATAGTTGACTTTGCTGGTTGGAAAATGCCGGTGCAATATACCGGCGTCCTTGATGAATATTACACGGTTCGTCGACAATCAGGTCTGTTCGATGTCAGTCACATGGGAAGGATCAACGTTCGAGGTGGAGGGGCCGTACCATTTTTGCAGCAGGTGACAACAAATGATGTAGCAGCGATTGAGGTAGGACGGTCTCAGTATTCCATGGCCTGTAACACAGATGGAGGAGTCAAAGACGATATTTTTATTTATCGCGTTAGGTCAGAGGAATTTCTCCTCTGTGTCAATGCCTCCAATCGAGAAAAGATCATGATCTGGTTGATGGAGCAACATGGCAGGGCTGCGAATAAGCCTGATATTCAGGATTGCTCAGATGACGTTGCCCAGATGGCTTTGCAAGGCCCAACGTCAAAGGGCATTTTAATGGAGCTGGTGGATAAAGAAGTTGAACAGCTCAAACCTCGTGGATGCTTTCAAACAAAAGTAGGGAATGATTCTTGGCTCATCAGCCGTACAGGATATTCCGGTGAGTTGGGGTATGAATTATACGGACCCTCTCATGGAGCGTTGGAGATGTGGAGCACTCTGATGAAGGGAGAGGCGACCTATGGAATCAAGCCTGCAGGACTGGGCGCGCGAGACCTCTTACGTCTTGATATGGGGTATTATCTCTATGGAAACGATTTATCCGAGGAAACGACTCCTATAGAAGCTGGCGCCGAATGGGTCGTCAGTTTTACAAAAGGAGAGTTCGTCGGGCGAGCCATGATGATGCGTCAAAAGGAAGAAGGACTCCTCAGAAAATTTGTCGCGTTTGAGCTTCTCGAAAAAGCTGTTCCTCGACAGGGAATGAGAATATTTTCTGGTGAACAAGAAATCGGTCAGGTGACGAGTGGGAACCTCTCGCCAATTTTGCAAAAAGGAATTGGTCTGGGATATGTCCTGCCAGGATTTGCCGAAATGAGTGCCTCTCTTCTCATTGAAATCCGAGGCCGTCGAATCCCAGCTAGTGTTGTGAAACTTCCTTTTTACAAGAGACCAAAGACTCGCACAGCTATCTAATGTCCATCGACCCTCTCATGAAACGACATATCTTTAAAGGACGAATAATCGATCTCAGCGTTGAAACGGTGACGCTGCCGAATGGTTCAACCGCAGAGCTCGAACTCATCAAGCATCCAGGCGCAGCGGCTGTGGTTCCGATGAAGGATGAGGGAACGGTTGTCATGGTTCGTCAATATCGACATGCAGTGGGAGGGTTTATCTATGAAATTCCTGCCGGGAAGTTACATCCTGGAGAAGATCCTCGCGACTGCGCCCGTCGAGAAGTCGAAGAAGAGATTGGCTACAAAGTGGGGATACTCGACCTGCTCCTCAGTTTTTTCACCACGCCGGGATTTACCGACGAAATCATCCATATCTTTCTTGGAAAAGACCTGACTCCTGGTATGCAGGACCTCGAGTCGGATGAGGTTCTAGAGATTATGGAAGTACCCCTGGAAAAGACCATCGAGATGATCAAGGATGGGACTATCAAAGATGGAAAAACGATTATTGGGCTGCAAGCAGCCTATCTGCTTTCACTTGCCTCCAGTTAGTTCCAGGAATAAAAAATGATTTAGCGGGGTTTCGCCCCCGCGCGACGAGTCACTTTTGTTTCGGCAAAAGTGACCAAAACCATTTCCGCCCTGGCGTGGTCCTTTGGATGCCCTGCAAGGCTCGTCTCATCCGGCGGCTGCGCAACTCGCTTCGCTCAAACAGTGCTCGCCGTGTCTCCGGATTCGACTTCGCCTCTCGGCTACGCCAGAAGGCGGCAGGAATTCTTTTGGCCTCATGCTGATTCTAGGTTTGTCATACTACGCCCTCGAATTCCCCCAGCGTGAGAAAGATTGACCCGAGGGGGTAAGGGAGTGCGGAGCTCCTCGATCCCCCATGAGATCCCAAAGTTTTATACGGAACCAAACAAGATCCAAGAAAAGGACGGACAACCCGGGGTAAGGCCATAAGGACTTTTAAGGACAATGGGTTACGCCGTTTATTGTCTCGAAATTTCAAAGGGCTTATACTGCAGAACCAATGAGGAGGGATCTTATACAGAACTAGATAATCCATAGTTCAGTGATAAGAAAATATTATGACAAATAAAAAAGAGATAAAAGCACTCGAGCAAAATACTGAAGACGTGATAAAAACGACCCTTACTGGCTTAATAGAGGGATTAACTGGCGTTGCCGCATCATCTAAGAAAGAACTGATATTATCAATCAGCCATACGTTTCAAAAAATGCGAGGAGGCCAGTTTCTTTCACAATTATTAAAGGAATGGAAAAAATATCAAGTTAAGGGAAAAGTAAAAGACGATTATCAATTTACTGAGCAGCATAAAACGTGTCTTCAAGAATTATTGGAGTTCCTTGATAAGGATTCTCCTAGTGAGGTTAGGTTTAAGATTTTGAAGCAAATCTTTTTGGTTACTGCATCAGAGGAAGCATCAGATAGAGACAGCTACCTTCCTCTACAGTTCATGAAAATTGCTCGTTCTCTTACTGATGGTGAAATAATTCTGTTAACAACTATTTGGAAAATTGCCAAAGAGCGAAATGGGGAATACGAACAGCATTATGGAGCACGCCATTGGATAGAAGAGGTCACGGAAGCCTCCGGCATGAGTCATAGAGATCTCATCGAAATCCATGAACGAGGCTTAATGGACAAAAGGCTTGTAACCCCCAGGCAACTATCTGACAGCAGTGGAGTGATAGTGAAACCATTTTTTCGCCTTACTACTCTCGGGTATGAATTTTGTGATTTCATTGAAAAATATGAGGTATAGCTACTTAACCTTTCGCCACACCAGTTCCCAAGGGCCAGCGGCCCTTGGGAACTGGTTAGCTTATCGTTAGGTGCTTTCCTGGGTGAAATCAATGTTCCTGGGACTAAGAATAGACCAATGGCTTGGGTTCGCCGCGGTCGCGGCGGTAATCTCTACATTTGGAAAAAAGGGGTCAGACTCGAATTAAATTCCGGTTTGGCATTGTCGTCCTTACCCCAACAGATATCCTTCTTTTAATGGGTCGTCAGGGCTGATGACAAATTCGTGGTGGCCGGTGATGTGCGCTTGCCCCTCAACTTCTGGAATGATGGCCTGTTGGTCTCCTACCGTTGTTTCCTTCACCACTGTTCCAGCGAATTGAGTGCCCAAGATACTTTCAAGTGTAATTTCTTTCCGGTGGGAATCTTTCCTCTCTTGTACAGTAAGGCAAAATGTGCACTCACGCCCGTTCCCGTGGGAGAACGGTCAAGCGCTCCATCAGCAAAGATACAGACTTGTCGAAAATCCCCTTCAGGTGTCTGGGGCGATCCAACAAAAATTGTTCCATACAGAAACCCAAGCTCATCATCTGTCTGATGGGCAATCGTGCGTTCAACGGCAATGGCTTTTTTGACGGCCATTCCTAAAGACTTGAGACGTCCTGCTTCTTTGGGTTTGAGCTCAATCCCGATGGCGTCAGCTTGGCAGAATGCATAGAAGGCTCCTCCAAAGGCCAGATCGTATTGTATGGAGCCGATACCAGGAACGTGAATCGTCTGATCGAGTGCCACAACGAATGAAGGCACATTAAGAAATGACACGCTCTGAACTTTTCTTCTCTCAATAAAAGCCTTTGCGGTCACAAGGCCACTAGGCGTGTCGAATCGGATCGTGGTCAAGGGTTCAGAAACAAGGAATAAATCGTGTTCCACCATGACCGTGGTTAGCCCGATTATGCCGTGCCCACACATCGTGCTATAGCCCTCATTATGGAAGAACAAGACTCCTGTATCGGCCTTGGGGTGTGAAGGAGAAACCAAGAAGCAGCCGTACATGTCCGAATGGCCTCTCGGCTCCCACATCAATGCTCGTCGAAAGTGGTCGAACTTTTCCAGGCATGTGCGTCGTTTTTCGAGAATGGTGTGTCCTGCAGGGTCTGGAAACCCAGAGCTGATTACATGGAGGGGTTCTCCAGCCACATGAACATCAATAGTGGTGATGCGATGCATAAAGGAATCAAGACACGATGATTCGATGATAGATGAGAAGGTAGATGAAGGGCTCAGTGGGAGGAGAAGGAGTCAAGAAAAATGTTCGGTCATGAACCAACCGGCTATCGACAAACGTTTGTGGTCCTTGGCCAATGGGTCAACGCGGCACACTCGATGGAAGCGGGGTACGGTAAAAAACACGATAGAGCCTGGCTTCGGTTCTAAACAATAGGCCACTTCCAGGCGACGCTGTCCGTTCTTTGCGGTTCGAGTGTCATATACAATCAATTCCCCTCCCCAATCGTGTTCCCATGCATTGTGGAGATAGCAGACCATCGCAATACGGCGGAGAGCCGAAAATGGTTGACGACTTCGCTCGCGACCTTCCTCATCCACCTGCGTGGACTCTTGGGTTCCTGTGTACTGCTCACCGGTGTCGTCGTGCGTAGACAGACAATCGCCCACTCCATAGGAGTAATAGCTGAAACTCATGTGTCGCTGTTTGATATCAGGAAAGGATTCGATGAAGTCGTCGATGCAGGGAAGGGTCACACGATCGAGTAAAAATGATGCTTCGGATTTGGCAATTTCAGCTTTGAGCCAATCTCCGCAACCTGGAAATGTTCCGCTCACCGCAGGAATCTCTGAACGTTTTTTCCATCCACACTGATCCATCGCTCCTTGGAAGACATCTCTGTCTTTTTGAGACCAGAAGTCTTCAATGGCCAAGACTGGATCCTTGTGAAAGGAGAATTTATTTGGGTTAAACTCTTGAAATCGTACTTTCATAAGACTACGAGGGTTCTCAAGAACCGTTGTTACATATTGATGATGGCCCAACTACTGACAAGAAGTTAGCCATACAGGTTCTCATCCTGTCAATGGGGTCGATGACTCAATTGAAATCAGAAAAAAGTTACGCTGACGGGGTTGGGGATATTCTCGGAGAACCGTCATGGTCAAGTTCTCGTAATCCTTTATTTGGTTCAGATCGTTGTAGTCTGTCACCACAAAAATCTTCCCGAATTTTTGAGCCATCTGATGAACAGAAGCAGGGGAGTCAAGCCGTGGGAAAGGAGGCTGATAATTCAAATAGAATATTAAATCCTCTTGAGTTAACCCATACTGAAAACGCGGAATGTCAGCTTGACTTGTCATGTCTCGAATGTCTTTGTCGACCCGCTTAGGGGATGAGCCATGATCGATTGCAGGTACCAAGAGATAATTGACTCCGAACATGACCCCAACCGCCAAGACGCCAAATAACGAAAGGGACCACTTGATTTTGGCTTTCAACAGTCCCACGAAGATCACGAAGCAAAGGGTGAGGATGGTGATCACGTAGATCGGAGGAAACAACGTGAGTGGCACATCCCATTTTTTATGGAGCAGAGTGGGGCCGAAAATAAAGGCTCCGATGAAGGCAATGCTCAGTAACCCAATGAAGATCTTGGTTACAGGAGTCGCCCATTGTTTTTCCTCAGAGGAGGAAAACACTTTATCGTAATAGTAGCCGATCATGAGGCCGAGGCAAGGAACCAAAGGGAGGAGATAACGCTCTGCCTTGAGTTGGGCTAAACTAAAGAGAACGAGATATCCAAAAAACCATAAGAGGAGAAACAATTCAACGGGATGGCGACGATAAGGACGTTTGGAAAAGAGGATGACTAAACTTGATGGTAGTAAAGCGCTCCAGGGGAAGAAGCAGAACCATCCGAGATACAAATACCGGTGGATGTTTCTTGGTGGACTCGAGGCTGCTGCTCCTGATTGGGCGAATGCGGTTGACAATAAACCTAGGATATGAAAGTGCCCTTGGAACTGCGGTTCTAAGTTTGAAGCGTACCCATAAACGAGTCCGCCGAAAGTCACAAGCCCTGCCCAAAATCCAAGATTGGTAAAAGCCCGGTAATCTCGTTGAATCAAAGAGTGAGTCACCATAAGAAAAAATGGAAGTCCAAAGGCATGGAAAGACTTAATCATCGTGCCAAAGGCCATCGCTGAGAAGGCAACCAAAAACCAGAGCGGAGAGCCGTCCTTAAAAAAGATTCGTGCCCAGGCATACACCGCCAAGGTCATGGAAAAGGTGAGGATCGAATCGAATTGAATATGGCGTCCATTCCAAAGGAACACATACGTGGTCGCGACGACCAATGCTGCCCAGAAAGCGGCGGTTTTGGATAAAAGCATTCGGCCGAGTGCATAGGTCACGCCCATGGTCCCTAGAGAAAATATTGCACCTGGCAATCGCAAGGCGATTTCATTCTCACCCAGAATCTCTCTGAAACCAGCCAATATCCAGAAAAACAGTGGGGGTTTGTTAAGGTAGGTTTGCCCCAAAAAGGTTAGATGAGAGTATTGGTTGTTGGTCACCATTTCTCGAACAATCTGAGCGTAGAGTCCTTCACTCCCACCAAACAACGTGAACCCGATGTTGTTTGGATAGGCAAGAAACCCAATAAGACATAAGAGACCCCAGTGAACCCAATTGTTGTTTGAGAGCATGTCCCAAGGATGACAACTTGACAGTCTTTGAAAGTTTGCCGTCAGACTTGAGAGGAAAGATCTTGGGATCTGAGAGGTTCTGTCTTTCATCGGTGCCACATCAGAAATATAAAGATAGAGCTTGGTGAATGGGGTTCTTCACGATTTCATTATGTGTAAAAACTTGAGTTTCAGTTGACGAACGCGGTCAGATGCAGTTGGGAATTACTGCGATGCGCAGGGACTGTGTCTCGTCATGCCTGCAGTCGTCAGCAGGCATTCATGATGATCATAAAAGATGGATCCCCGCTAAAAAATTGCGGGGATGACGACGTAAGGAGACACGAGCTGCACTCTTTACCAAGTTTTACACTTTAAACTCGAAACCCAATCACCCCCCGGTCGGCCTTTCGAAATGCCCACCGAATTCGAATCGCATCGCCGATAAAACCTTGTCTGCGAACTCGGCTTCTCCTCGTGAGCTAAAGCGCTGGTAGAGCGCGGCTGTGAGAACAGGGGCGGGTACTCCTTCATCTACGGCCGCTTCGATGGTCTAGCAGCCCTCACCCGAATCAGCCACGCTTCCCGAAAACTTGCCCAGATCCGGACTTTTCATAAGCGCAATCGCGGTCAGATCAAGCAGCCAGGAGCCGACAACGCTGCCGCGACGCCACAGTTCAGTGATATCTGCCAAATTGAGGTCGTACTGGTAGGCTTTGGGATCGCGTAATGGAGAAGTCTCAGCATCAGTCACATGCTCACGTTTCCCAATGTTGGCCTGTTGTAGAATATTCAGGCCTTCAGCATACGCTGCCATGAGCCCATATTCGATGCCATTGTGGACCATCTAAAGTGGCCAGCGCCGTGTTGTCCACAATGCAGATAGCCGTGTTCTGCCGTGCTCCGAACCTTTTCCCGTCCTGGTGTTCGAGATGCAGTCTCAATCGGAGGTGCCAGCGTGGAAAAAATGGGATCCAGATGCTTAACAACCTCTTTCTCGCCACCGATCATCTGACAATATCCACGCTCTAGGCCCCAAACCCCGCCACTCGTTCCTACATCAACATAATGAAGGCCTTTCGGCTTCAATTCCTTGGACCGGCGAATGTCATCACGATAGTAGGAATTTCCTCCATCAATAAGAATGTCATCTTTTTCCAGTTTGGGCATCAGGTCCTTGATCATGCCATCGACAAACGCGGCCGGGACCATCATCCACACCGCACGGGGTTTCGTCAATTTGGCGACAAAGTCATCGAGGGAAGATGCCCCTGTGGCTCCATCCTTGGTCAGTTCCTGAACGACTTTCGGGGAGACATCATACCCCACACATTCATGGCCCCCGTTCATGAGCCGGCGCACCATATTGGCACCCATTCGCCCAAGCCCAATCATCCCAAGTTGCATAGCCCTTTCTCCTTATTTAAACAGAATTTGCCTTACTCAATGTTCAAATGCATATTGCCACGAGTACTTCATAAAATTGATTCATCCCTCTGCTTAAGATTCCGCAGTTTGTTGAGCGTATGACAAAGGCAGGGACGATAATTCTATGGAAAATCATATACCAATGCAAAAATAAAGATTGACGCGGATTCACTATAAAAATATTGTTATTGACTCTGACGGTTATTGTTGAGCAGGTAAAGCAAGCTGCAGAATGTCCGACCGTGGGTTTTTGGGGAGGGAGCTTTCTATGCGGTCGAAGACAGAGCACCACGGGTTTACCCGTGGGTGAATGAGCCCGGCGGTGGTACGATGAGAGGAGGGAAGTTGTCAAGACGGCACACCGTGTCTCCTGGTTACAGTATCACGTGGTGTGGGTGTGCAAGGACCGCCGCCGGATCCTGAATCCTGGGGTCTGTAGCTCCCTCCGGAAGCTGTTCCCCAAGTTGCTGCGAAGTCTGCCCGGAGTAGCAATTGAGACGATTGGCTTTGCCCAGGATCAGATCCATATGGTGATGCTCATTCCTCCTAAGTCCAGTATTGCGGAAGTGAGGGGCAAGCTGAAAAGCCAATCGGCTTCCCAGCTGCGTGACCAGTTTCCTTGGTTGGAGAAGGTATATTGGAAGGAAAACATTGTCTGGTCCCCGGGTTACTCCGTCAGCAGCGTGGGGGTGGATGAAGAAACTATCAAGACCGATGTCGAGCGTCAAGGGGTCCAGGATTCAGGTCAACTGCGCATGCAGTTGTCACAGAAAGCACCCCGGCTTTAGCCGGGGGAATCTATTGGATCAAGTCTATGCTGAGAAGGCCTAATGATCTGCCAATCCTTTGTTCCTCTTTCTAGCGACCAAGTGGTGATCATAGTTACGCTAAAAAACATTCAACGTTTATTTTCGTTAACTCTAAACCCGAAACTTTGAACTTCAAACTCTAAACTCTGTCATTACCTTTTAAACAACTTATTGTCTCCCGGGCAATCCAGCTTTCCTCATCAGCAGCCACTACGTAGACCGAAAGCGTGTTTTCTTCTTTACTAATGCGAGTAACATGTCCCGGTTGAAGACCGACTGCTGCTTTATTTCTTTCCTCGTACACCTCCAATCCACACCATTCCATTCCTTGGCAGATGCGGGCACGAATATCTGGGGAAGCTTCGCCAATTCCTCCGCCAAACACGATCGCGTCGGCTCCTCCGAGAACCGCTAGGTAAGCCTCGATATATTTCCGTGCTCGGTAACAAAATACATCAATAGCCAGTTGTGCCTGTTCATCATGTTCCTGAGTGGCAGCTTGAAGTAATTCCCGCATGTCATTGGTTCTGCCTGATACACCCAGCAATCCTGATTTTTCATTCAACCACAGTTCGACCTCTGAGGCTTTGACCTTTTCTTTCTCAGAAAGATAGCTAACTACCGAAGGGTCGACATCTCCGGATCGGGAACCCATAACTAATCCTTCCAGAGGGGTAAATCCCATCGATGTTTCAATGGATTTTCCGTCAGCAATGGCACTGACGGAGCATCCGTTGCCTAACTGCAACGTAATGATCGTGGTTTGGAAAAGGGGTTTTCCTACGAAGGCCGCATAACCAGAGACAAGGGAAGCATGTGCGATGCCATGAAACCCGTATCGACGAATGCGATGTCGAGAAACCAAATCCTGTGGGAGCGCGTAGGTCTTTGCGACAACAGGCATAGTTTGGTGGAAGGCCGTATCGAATACCGCAACCATTGGAATCTTTGACTCTAGTACTTTTCTAGCCCCCCGAATTCCTTCCAAACACGCTGGATTGTGCAAAAGGGCCAATGCATTCAGCTCATCAATTTCCTTTTCAACCGCTTCATCGATTAGGGTAGGGACAGAGAACCGCTCCCCCCCATGGACAACCCGATGCCCCACAGCTTCAACCTGGGAAAGCGCTAAAGTCTTTCCTTTTTCTTCCAGGTCCTTTCCCAAAGCTTCAAACACCCATTGGAAAGCATGGGCATGGTCTGTGACAGGTTTCGTGGCTTTCAGCTCTGCTTCCCCTTCTGTGCTGATTTCGAGGGTGGCAGTTCCTCCAATGCCTTTGATTGCACCATTAACCAGATTTCGGCCTGAGACCTTTTCTTTTTCTCCAATATCGAGGAGACGAAATTTAAGAGAAGAACTCCCACTATTCAGGACTAAAACACGCATTTATAAAATTTTGAGAAAAACAGTTTTGAGTTTAAGGTTTCAAGTTTCGAGATAAGACTTTCGAGTTTGAGCTGGCATGACGATAAGGGAACAAAGCGCTCTTGTGACTAAAATCATTTTTCGTAAATTGGGTTGAATCGCGAAATCCAGAACGGACTTAAGAAGGCTCTGGTTGAAAAATCGGACGTGTCGCTATGGGGTCGTCCTGCGTCAGGCTGATCTCTTCATCTTCATGACGGAATGTGATTGCATCGCCATCTCGTAACGTATACTTCACCATGCAGCCACCGCCATCGATTTCTACTTGAAGTCTCTGTCCCCGAACAGTTAAGGGAAGCCGCATTTTTCCCGCGGCATCTGGTGCCCTCCTCGGCCGGAATGTCAAGACACCATCATAATCCCGCATTCCCCCAAGGCCGTATGCCAAAGCCATCCAGGTGCCACCCATGGAAGCAATATGGCACCCGTCTTTCACGTTCCCTCCAACATCGGCGAGATCCATCAGCAGTGCCACGCGCGCATATTCTGTTGCCTTGTCGAACTCTCCAATTTCGGTGGCGATAATGCTTTGGATACAGGAAGAAAGCGAAGAGTCTCCCGTGGTCAAGGGATCATAATATTCAAAATTTCGTTTCTTTTGTTCCAGTGTAAAGTTCTGTCCTAACAAAAACATGGCTAACACCACATCGGCTTGCTTGCTGACCTGGTGCCGGTAGATCGTCAGTGGATGGTAAAACAACAGTAACGGATACTTTTCGGCTGGAGTATTTTTAAAGTCCCACGGTTCTTTATCCAGGAAACTGGCGTCCTGCGTATGAATTCCTAAAGTTTCATCGAAGGGGATATACATATTCTCCGCCGCGGCCTTCCATTCTTCGACTTCGGCCACATCTAAATGGGTTTTGTTCGTCAATACGGTGAATGCCCCTGGATCCTTTTCCTTGAGCCACTCAATCGTTTCCGCGGCATACCGAAGATTTTCCTGCGCCATAAGATTCGTAAACAGATTATTATCCACAACAGTGTTATACTCATCCGGTCCTGTCACCCCGTTGATGCAAAACTTGCCCTGTTTTCTTTTCGAGAAAAAGCCGAGGTGAGCCCACAAGCGAGCAGTTTCAACGAGCATTTCCGATCCATAGTGTTTTAAAAACTCCTCATCTCCTGTGGCGTTCACGTACTTTTTTAACGCGTATATGATATCCGCATTGATGTGGTACTGGGCTGTTCCTGCCGCATAGTATGCCGAGGCTTCCTCTCCATTGATGGTCCTCCACGGATACATGGCTCCTTTTTTCCCCAACTCTCGTGCCCGCTCTCGCGCCTTGTCCAATAACCGATACCGAAAGGTCAGTAAGTTCTTGGCAATCCGCGGATTGGTATAAATCAAAAAGGGCATGACGTAGATCTCAGTATCCCAGAAGTATTGCCCTTCATAGGCCTGTCCGGTGAGCCCTTTGGCTGCAACCCCGGTGTTCTCAGCTCGGGCCGACGCCTGCAGAATATGAAACAGGTTAAAGCGAATAGCCTGCTGAATTTCAACATTTGAGCGTCTTGCTCTGGCTGGGTTGATATCATTCACTTGCACGTCACTTTTCCGCCAGAAGTCATCCATGTACTGTTGCTGGCCAGCCTGTAGGGAATAGAAACCATGAGTGGTCGCACGATTCAGAATTCGTCCAACTCGCTCACACATCTCATCAGGTGAGGCCGTTTGAGTCGTGTGATAGGCCATGAACTTTGTCAGGTGGATGGAGCATCCTGGCTGGGCATCTATGGTATAGACGACCTGACCAAAATCATCTGAGCTTTTACTTTTGTAGGAATGGGGACATTCCGTCTCAAGATCATGATCAATGCCACAGGCTAGTGTCATTTTGCTATTCTTCGTGGTGTGGCACAGGATCACACGACGATCCTCAACAAAGTTCACGCGTGGTTGAAGGACTCTGCCCTGGAATGCTTTCGCTTGCCGAGGATCACCATTGTCTTTGGAGATTGTTTTGTGAACGGCGGTTATCTCCGAGGAGATGACCAACGGAGCTTCTGCGTTTTGAACGGTCACTTTATAGGAAATAGCCGCCAGGTGTCGGTGTTGGAATGACACCAGCCTTCGCGATTTGATCAAAACCTGTTTTCCGGATGGTGTTTCCCAAAGGATCTCCCGCTCAAGCATCCCCGCTTTCATGTTGAGCCGGCGATCGTAACTGAGCAGGTTGGCATTCGGAAGCCAAAAGGGTTCATCGTCCACGTATAGCTTAATGATTTTTGTGTCGGTTGCGTTGACAATCGTCTGACCAGTCTTGGCGAACCCATAGGCCTCTTCCCCATACACAATAGGCCAGGATTCGTAAAAACCGTTGACGAACGTTCCTTCTTGACCAACCGGCCCTCCCTCTTCAGAACATCCTCTCATGCCGACGTATCCGTTTCCGACAGAAAGAACGGTTTCTGTTTGTGCCAAGAACTGGGGATTGAACTTTTTTTCAATCATGTTCCATTCATCCGGCGGGTAGATATGGTGATCAGGCTCTACGCGCTCACGGTGTATCATGTATCTCGACCTCTCGTTTAGAACTCAGGAAATAATTACAGAAATTCTCCCAAATCTTTGACGACGACATCAGCGCCGTTTTGTCTAAGCTCATCACCGTTTCCTTTGCGATCGATGCCGATCACCAACCCGAACCCCCCATTGCGACCGGCTTGTACCCCGGAGATCGCATCCTCGACGACTACTGTTCTTTTGGGGTCGACTCCGAGTCGGTTAGCGCCCTCCAAATACGAATTAGGAGCGGGTTTTCCAGAAAAATTTTTCTCGTGAATGACGTTGCCATCAACTTTCACTTCAAAAAGATCCGCAATCTTTGCGGCTTGAAGAACGACATCACAATTCTGGCTTGACGTGACGACCGCGATTTTGATCCCCTCGTTGCGGAAATGACGTGCGAGGGCTATGGACCCGTCATATGCCTCAACTCCCACCGATTCAATAACTTCGTTGATCAAATCGTTCTTTCGGTTTCCTAGTCCGCATACCGTTTCCGTCTGTGGATTGTCATCCGGCGTGCCCTCCTGGAGCTTGATTCCACGTGACTGCAGAAAATCCCGCACGCCATCAAATCGCGGCTTCCCGTCCACATAAAGGCGATAGTCCGTGGCAATTTCAAAAGGTTGAAAGGTCTCACCCTTTTGTGATGCATGCTTCTGAAGGTACTCATCAAACATTTTTTTCCAGCACGCGGCATGCATTTTTGCCGTGTCTGTTAGCACACCGTCGAGGTCGAACAACACGGCATCAAATTTGTCACGAGTGATAAGATTTTTGCTCACGAAATCTTCTTCCTTTGAAAGAAAACTGCATGCGTTAGCGTTATCCTCCCTCAGTCATCGAGCCCATCGCTTGAAGCGGACGAGAGAAAATGTTGCATTGTAATGGATTCTATGGGTTTTTGCCTAGAGGTATCGTCCCAATTTACCCTTATAACCATCTTGTGATCCTCTCGACTTTCCAAGCAAGACCTAGCCTCTTTCTCTCAACATGAAGATCGTTCTTGTAGGACTAATAGAAGAAGGAAAAGATTGACATCACCTAGTAGAGACAGGCTATGGTTTGTTTCGAATAAGAAGTTTCGAGTTTTCAACAAGAAGTCTAAAGTTTAAGGTTTAAAGTTTATAAGGTGGGGATTGCTCGAAACTCATTGCGAGCTTCATTCTCCCTCTTTAACTTTAAACTCGAAACTGTTTTTCCTTAAACTTTGAACTCAGAACCGTAATCACCTTTGATCATGGGAACCAAGATGACACAACTCACTCATAGCCCTGCGTGGAATGCCCTCCAAGAGCATTACGGAAAAATCCAGCCTCTCCTTATGAGGAATCTTTTTGCCGAGGATCCTCAACGTGCTGAGCGGTTTTCGATGGAAGCCTTAGGAATCTATCTCGATTATTCTAAAAACCGAATCACAGACGAAACGATTCGACTTTTGTTTGACTTAGCGAAATCCTCTAATCTTCGTGAGCAGATCGATGCCATGTTTACTGGTGAGAAAATTAACATCACGGAAAACCGAGCGGTTTTGCATGTGGCTCTTCGTGCACCTCAAAGCGCTTCTATCTTTGTGGATGGGGAGAACGTGGTTCCGGAGGTCCACGCGGTCCTCGATAAAATGGCCGACTTCGCTAATCGAGTACGGAGCGGAGAATGGAAAGGCTACACCGGGAAGCGTATACGAAACGTTGTCAACATCGGAATTGGGGGTTCTGATTTTGGTCCCATGATGGCCTATGAGGCACTCAAGTATTATAGTGACAGAGACTTGATACTCCGGTTTGTTTCGAACATTGACGGGACGGATATTGTTGAAGCGACAAGGGATCTGGACCCTACGGAAACTCTGTTCGTCATCTGTTCAAAAACCTTCACGACCCTCGAAACTCTGACGAATGCCCAATCAGCAAGAGACTGGTGTCTTAAAACCCTTGGTGACAAACAAGCGGTCGCAAAACATTTCGTTGCCGTCTCTACCAACAAGGAGGATGTGGCGAGATTCGGAATCGATACCGCCAATATGTTTGAGTTCTGGGACTGGGTTGGAGGCCGCTACTCCTACGACTCCGCCATAGGTCTATCCCTGATGATCGCGATCGGTCCGGACCAATTCCGTGAGATGCTTGCCGGGTTCCATGCTATGGATGAACATTTCCGGACAGCTTCTTTTGAAAAGAATCTACCCGTGCTGCTTGGTTTGTTGGGACTGTGGTATACCAATTTCTTCAGTGCCGAAACGCATGCCATTCTTCCCTATGATCAATATTTGTGGCGACTAAGTGCCTACTGCCAACAACTCGATATGGAAAGTAACGGGAAACATGTGGATCGAGAAGGGACGGTTGTGGACTACCACACAGGAGCGATCATTTGGGGGCAGCCAGGGACGAATGGCCAGCACGCTTATTACCAACTCATTCACCAGGGAACCCGGCTCATCCCTTGCGATTTTATCGGTTTCTGTCAGTCACTGAATCCGCGAGGTCCTCATCATGATTTGCTCATGGCCAATTTCTTCGCTCAAACTGAGGCCCTGGCTTTCGGGAAAACCGGTGAGGAAGTGGAAGCGGAAGGAGTTGCTCCTTCGTTGGTACCGCATCGAACCTTCGATGGCAACCGTCCCACCAATACGATCCTAGCAACAAAGCTCACACCTGATATGTTGGGAAAGCTTATCGCTCTCTATGAGCACAAGGTGTTTGTGCAAGGTACGATTTGGAATGTCAATTCGTTTGATCAATGGGGTGTGGAGCTTGGAAAGTTACTAACCAAGCGGATTAGTCCCGAGCTTATGAGTCAGACCGAACCGAAGCTTGCTCACGACAGCTCGACAAATACGTTGATCCGACGCTACCGTCATCATCGTTTCAGTGATTGAATTCAGATTCTCGGTTAAGAAACCTCGATGCGTTCATTGATGTACCAACCCTGGAGGCCTTGCTTGGGTAGGATGGTCTGAAAAAAGAGGATCGGTGACTCCTGGACTTGGAAGACTCCCTTGCTAGCATCCTCAATGCCAGGAGGAAATTCTCCTCTAATCGTGCAAGGACGCAGGCCGCAAGAACACGGTTGGCGGACTTTATTCAACAGCTTGCCAAGAGAGGTATCATGCAACCACTTCTTCACTTCAATCTCAACCTGATTCTGGTAAAAACGATTACAGGCGAACTGGATGTTGAGTTACTGAAAACTAGGGTCCGAGAAATTGCTGATATCGCTCGCAAATTTCCACACCACAACATTCTTATTGATACCAGACAGGCGACCACACCATTTTCAACATTACCGATCACTGATACCACAATAGTGAGGGATGTTCTGGTAGAAGTGGTCGATCATTTTCAGGAGGTTACGTGCAAAATGGCGACCTTGCTTCCTTGAGGCGAAGGTCTGCCTCGAAACAAGCATGCACTCGATTTAGAAAAAGGTATGGTAGGGATGGGCCTCAACCATAAGGTATTTTGGTCTTATGAGGAAGCCATTCAATGGCTGGGGGAGATTTCACCTGTGCCTGAAGATAATGCATGACATGATTTCTCTCTACTGGACTTTGAATTTCTTTCTGGACAGGCACTCTCCCTTTCAAAAATGGTGTGCTAAGCAGCTAACGGAGATCGTCATGAATTGTAAAACTTGCATTTCAGTTGACGGACATTGTCAGATGAAGTTCGGAATTCCTGCTACACGTAAGAGACTGTTGTATTTTTTTCGTCATCGGCCTTTGCTCAGGTTATGATGTTGGATCACCCATTCCCGAGCAGTCTCGAGTGTGTCGAACTTCCCATCAAGCTGAGCCTCAAACGCAGCCTTCAAGATTTCACCCATTGCAGGTCCTGGTGTGACGCCTAGCTCTGTGAGGTGTCTGCCCTGGAGCAATGGCTTCGGTGCGGTGTCTTTCACTTCGAGTTCATGGGCCAGTTGCAGTAATTGTTCCATTTTCTTAGGGAGCCCAGGAGGGAGAGGGGGCCGGCCACTATTATCTGCCTCCACCAGCCTCGCCAACATATCCAAATTTTCTCCTACTGACGCCAAGGCGACTGCAAGCCTACGAACGTGTCGTGGAGACCCAACAAAATGGAGATGGGTCAAATGATAGTGACATAAGATGACCACTCGCTCCACCATGGCACTTGGTGTGCCTAGGCGCTTCAGGAATTGCCGATAGAGGTCATCAGTTTCAGCATGCCCTCGAGAATGGATACCATCTGGAGTCACCTTGGTGGTGGACGGTTTTCCCAAGTCATGACAAAGGGCAGTTAAGACCAGGAGGGCTCTTTCCTTCTCCTCGAGGTTCTCACGTTCAGCGATTCTGGAGGCTTTGTCGGTGACGTACAGGGTATGGGTCCAAACATCTCCTTCGGGATGCCACCGCGGGTCTTGCGGACAACCTTCGAGGGCAAGAAGTTCGGGATAGACCTTGATCCAATCACATTCCCGTAAGAATTTCAGACCCAACGAGGGCTTCACCGATTGAGATGCCCATTTGAACCATTCACTCCAAATCCGTTCGAGAGCGAGGGTATTGTATTCCTTCAAAAGGCCCTTGGATAACTCTACGGTTTCGGCTGCTACCTCTAAAGAAAACCGCCCAGCGAATTGCATGCCGCGGAGTACACGCAGGGGATCTTCTGAAAACTTTGAGGTGGTGTGCCTCAGAATACCCACTTCTAAATCTTGATGGCCACTATAGGGATCACAGACTTCTCCCCCTATCGGATCAAAGGCCATGGCGTTCATGGTAAAGTCGCGCCGGGCCGCAGCTTCCTCCAAGGTCATCACTGGATCGGAGAACACTTCAAATCCCTTATGCCCCAACCCCGTCTTTGATTCGCGACGGGGCAGTGAGACATCAATGGGGAGCCCGTGAATTTTGAGGACCCCAAAGGCTTCACCTACTATGTCAATCGAAAAATGTGGAGAAAGAATCTTCACCAAAGTTTCGGATGAGATCCCGTATACCTCTATATCAATATCTTTGGGATGCAAACCCAAGAAGGCGTCCCGAACGCAACCGCCAACCAGGTAAGCCCGGCCTCCAGCTGATGCCACCACGCGGGCAATTTTAAGCTGAGCTTCACGAACGGCGTCATTTTTAATGTGGAAACGGAACGGCATCACCCGATCCTCATTCTGAGTTTAAAGTTTCAAGTTTAAAGATCAGGGCCATGGTGCCGTCTTTTTGTTTTAATGCCAGCCACGTGTTCACAAAAGTCACGGAGTCGTCTGCCTGACGCGGGAGGGCGTACGCCAAAGGGATGACCACGGGGTCTGTAAACGGCACAGACACCGAGTAGCGAGGATACACCAGAGTCCAGGCCGAGTCCGCCTCAGTCGCATACACCAGTGCATCAAGATCAGCCGCTGGCGCTTTGTGCAAAAAGAACGACCGGATTGACTCCAGGGGTACCATAGTAGCCCGCGGGATCAGGCTCTTGACCAGCGTATGATAGTAGCGAGACCCGGTTGGTAGGCCAAGCTTGAGTGCTTCCAGACTCTTGATCTTCTCCCAGCTCATGAACTCTTCGCGGCAGTGATACTCAACAAGGAAGGCCATGGTCAAATCCATGTAGGGGATGGAAAAGGTCATTTGCTGGGTGCGGCCTGGGCTTATGGCATAGTCCGGGATGACCATATCAATTGCCCCGGTGTCCAACTCCTTGGTTGGGGGCTAACTCGCGGTTCAGCAGCACCAATTCAAGAGAGACGCCTAAATACTTGGCTAAACCATTGATCACCTCGACATCCGACCCCACGTATTTTTCTTGGGCATTGCGAAAGATAAATGGGAGGGCATCCTTGACATACCCAACACGTAATGTGCCTCGCGTACGGATGCGCTCAAGGCGCGAGCGGTCATCCGCGCCCCCATCCGGCGGGGGTGGCTTCTTACGCACCTTCACCGCACGAGTTCCTCCAGTAGATCCATTTCGACGAAGGCTGTGTACTTGGTGTAAAGGTGGTCCACCCCGTACGTAAAGAAGGCAGGGTGCGAAAAAAATCAGGTTGGGCTTCTCAGTCTACAAAACAATCTGCTTTTGTCGTCAAGCTTCAAGTTAGATATTATACATAACTCGCCCCTTTGATGGACATGCCGCTACCTCTATAGGTCGTAAGAACAATGGAGAGCAAATGAGGAACCAATTTTGGGTATGCTTCGCGGGAATTGTATGCGTGGTTTTGATACTGACGGGATTATGTCAAGCCGATGAAATCTACTTGAAAAACGGCGACCGGATTACGGGAAAGGTCATATCCCTAGAGAATGAGATTCTGACCGTGGAGATCGACTATGTGGACAAGGACGTGAAAATCGATTGGAAAGAAGTGGAACGTGTTGTGTTCAATACGCCGGCATCAGTGGACGTGTATGACCAAGATCCTGAACAGTTAGATCCTAGTGAATTTTACGATACCGCACGGCTACGCGTAGAAAGCCTGGAAAATACTAAACGGTTTCCTTTATCAAGGATTAAAGGAATCAATACCCCGGACATACGATATAAAGCGAATATTGATTTTGGAGGGAACCGCACCTCAGGGAATACCGATACCACCGCCTTAAACGGAACATTCAATGGAACGATTTGGTCTGATCGGCATCGCTTGAATGGGAGGTTTAGATACACCAATGCATCAGCGGATGGGGAAGAAACCGCGAACAATTCCAACGGATCAGTCAGATATGATTATTTTTATACTAAAAGGTTGTTCTTTCGATTGGCTCAATCAATGGAAATCGATAATTTTCAAGATTTGAAACTGAGATCCACGACAGGCGTAAACATAGGGTACCAGTTCATTGACACCTCTCAGCATACTTTAGACGCAACTCTTGGACCGGCCTTTGTCTATCAGGAATTTTCCACGAGTGGTGTCACGCAAACCCCTGCTGGCAAATGGTTTGTGGATTGGGAATATAAGGCCCTGGCTGATCGATTAGTGTTGTATCATACGCAATCTGGCGCTCGCGATTTTGGATCGGATAGTGACGCTTTTCGATGGAATGCAGACCAAGGAGTTCGTGTCGCTCTGTATAAGAAACTTTACTTCAACCTTGGCTATGAATTTCGGTTTAACAGCGAACCGAAACTTGGCAAAAAGCAGACGGATGAAGCCCTAAATATCGGCTTAGGGTATGCGCTCTCAAACTGATTGACGGGAAGGCTTATTTCCGATATGCGGGCTCAAAGATGAAGACTATTGCAGGAAGAAATATGAGGGAGGCAGCGCGATGAAAAATCCTATCCTAGTTGCATGTATGTTTTTTTGCTTGGAGCCATTGGTTGCTCTACCGATTCGTAACGTTAGTGGGCTTGCGGAGATCCCCATAGGTAGATCAACTGAAGTTCAATCGTTTTCTTTTCGCTTTCGAGCGTCAGTTTGCATTCCTGCCATGATGGCACTGTTAACCCTGGATTGATGTTATTGGATAAGGCGTATCCTTCTTCGGGGAGCACCAGGAATTTCCTCTCCATGTTCCCGGAAAGGTTTTCATCGTGGAGTACCGCAATCGCATAGTTTCCGTAATCGAGGTTCTCAAACTGAACCAATACGCTATTCCCGTTGATTCTATCGATGGCACGGGATTTAAAGATTGCCGAGTCGTCATTAAGAAACCCCTCTGGTCGGTTGTACAGCGAGACAAGGACCTGTCCCTTTGTGCTACGTAGCCCATCGATGCGAACCTCGAGCGCACCTTTACCATGACCGCTCATGCCAATATGTGATAGCCATACGATACACAAAAGAAGAAATGCACGGTGCCACATGGATAAAGATCCTCCACAGTCGCGTCTCGAACGCGCAAGTCTAGTCATGACGAACAATAGTGAAAAAGGAATCTTGAAGTACGAAGACTATCCTAAATATAGTGACGAGATGATCGAAGAAGCAACCCCCTCGCGTTCGGTTGGGGCAGGGAGCGCGACCACGCGGAAGACTCGCGGGCTCACTCTCTCCGTGATCCGTTTTCCAGCCGCATCTCGTCCTTCGAAGATCACAATGACCCGTAGGCCTTTCTGCTTGACCCACTCCTGGATGCGGCAGAGTTCTACCTGAAGCTTCACCAGCTTCTGGTCGAATTCTTTCCGGCTCAGCTTTATACCATTACTTACCTGAGCACTCGTTTCGGTTTCCTTGGATTTCTCCTTCTTTTTGTCGTCTCTCTTCCTAGACATCTCTCTTCCCCTTTCCAAACAAGGGTATCCGCCTTCAGAGTCCTTCTGACTATCATAACGAATGCCGGAGACGTTTTGCATTCGAACCAGAAATCATCCTTCCGGAAAGAGAGTATATCACAACTCTCCCACGGCCCGCGGCTTATGAGAGATAGGTCAGACAACTCCAATCACGAGTGCTTGTAGGCATTTCAACAGGTTTTGTAAACGAGAGGCGGACAGAACGTGGCTGTTGACTTTTATTTGAGAGAGGGACTTGGCGGTGCTGGATGTGCAGGAGTTCCAAAGGCTGGAGGTCTCGGCACAGCTCCATAAAGTGGCGGATGGACTGAACTCAGCTTACCATATGGAGTCATAGGTAATTACGTAGGTAACATCCCTTCCTTCGTTTGCCTCGATTGTAGTTCCAGCAATTTCCCATATGCCTATAGTCAACACGTCCATTACAAAGTGGCCGGCAGCCACTCCTGGTTTGCTTTTATCACCTTCTTCAAGCTCATATGTGTCAATTATCCTCCCATCCTCCTTGGTTTCTGAAGATCCCGGATCACCGAAACTCGCAAGAATTACCTCACGTGGAGTTCCTTCTTTAAGCAGAGAGTAGTTATACTCTTCGCCACCCTCCGCCGCCATGAACACACTGCAGCCTGTGAGCCACAGTAGGATCATCACAAGAGATGGCATTCGCATTGTCCCATCCTTTTGTATTTAGATCTCGGTTTTTTTTACTCTAAGGCAGTTCTTGGAGGGTTATATGTTTTTCTCGAACCTAATACATAAAGCCCTTCCGATTGAGTGCAAGGCTATTCCACCAGGTTCCGACATGGCGTATCCGTAGCTTGTTCCTCTCAAATCGGTGCTTAAGACCCAATCAGCGCGAGACGGGGTTCTACCTCATGAGGGACAGGATAATCTTGTTCACGACTTCTCTTATGGAGTCTTCCATTTCACTTTCCCCAGAAAATGGATGTGACGCCGACTCACCGAAAATGGTGAATGTCATAATGGAATTCTCTGACGACTTCTCAAATACCTCAACCCGGACATCGAGCTCGTTGGCGCCTGCCAATACACCAAACATGATCCTCGCACCCATGGAAACTTGATCTGCGGTATTTACCTGGACGCGAATGTAGTATTTCGCGGGGTCACCCTCATGTACCACTTGTTTAAAGACGCCGTCGCTCACTAAACGTCCAAATAATTGACCTCGGAGGTTGAGAATGATTTCCCTCAAATCTTCATCGGGTTGCAGGCCCTCACCTGGAACAACGTTTAAAACCGTCGTCGCGGTGTGGTCAATGCGTTCTGTTTCTTTAAGAGGCTGCAGCATTTTCATTTGTCCACTGGAGGAACATCCGGGCAAAAGACTCACTGCGAACGCCAAGAAGAACAGCATGGTCATTCTTTTTGTCATCATCTTCCTCTCTTTATTAGGAATTAGAATATACGCTTTCTTTTGTAGTTGCAGACCTCCGTTACAGAGGCTAATGTAGCAAGCGTTGGGGAAAAGGACAATGCGAAGAGGTGGGATCTTGTTTTCTTCTTCAGTCGCTCGCATTATTGACAACTGCTTTTTCCAACTTTCTTGCTTTTTATGGAATGCTCAATTCGCGTCAAGAGAGTTTATGGCAAACTCCGCATTCGCTCTACAAACACAAATCCCCTCAAGCACACACGTACCCGAAGGGCCTATCTTAGGTATCCTAGTGTTTTAAGACTTCTGCTCGCGCCATTCACCCCATGTTGAACTCCTAATTTTCATAAAGCCTACTCCTAACTCATAATAAATGTCTATCTTCTCTAGGAGGCAGGTCTATCCCTTCTTTTCTGGCAACCACTTTTTCCTTCCCAGCTATTCAGTGGATCTCTAAGAGGCCAATCTGCAATCGTGTTTATCACTCAAGAGTATGCTCTCTTTTATCTTGCATATGCGAGTTACACAGCCGGATCCTGGTCAGATAAGGAATTAGAAGAACTCTTTCTCCAAGCTCGCATGGAAAATGAGCGGTTAGGAGTCACGAGTATGCTTCTATATAGCGAAGGATGGTTCATTCAGGTCTTGGAGGGTGAGAAAAAGACCGGGAAAAGGGATCGCGTTTTGTCTCGTAAGCGGAAATGTAAACAGCGTAGTGAGAGCTTTATTTTGCCGAGGTTCGCTATCAGTACCGAACTGATAACGAATCATCAACACATGATGAATAGGCTTCTGTCCTTTACCCATATGATTCATGGTCTCTCACTGGTCCAGCTTCGCAGAACCACAATAACACACTGACGGGACAATCGGACGAATACCTGGGGCAGGTTGTCAAATTCGCTGGTCGGGTCAAAAGTATTGAATCGATAAAGGACGGATATGAGGTACTCGCGAAGTGGCTTCCTTATCCAGAACGCCAAGCCTTCGATAAAGGACTCCGGGATCCTGAGGTCGATCCTGGCCGACATTTCCTTATAAGCTTTTGAGAGAAACGGGAGAGGACTTTCGTTATGACCCAGGGGAATAAATTCATTGTGGAAGGGACAGTGAAAGGAACAAAAAACGCTTTAATCAGTCTCTTTGGAAATGAAAAGTCACTTCTTTACGTGAATGCCAAGTGTGTCCATGTGTGGGAAACTGGTCAAAGCAGCTTAAGCAAGAGCCCTGATTCCGATTATCTGGAGGCCAGAAGAAAAACCTTCTGCGCTGATCAATGAGCGTGACCCCTATGCTCGTCCTCATCCCTCACAGGATAGGCTACTCTCCAGCCTAACCTTACGCACAGCTTGGCGACCTCTTCCTGGTTTCGTGACACGTCATACGTATACGTGGTTGTCGGTGAGCCAGGTGACAGCTTTTGGAGATGTGCTGCCATCGTCCTTCGAATTTGGTTCTTGCCTTCATCATCGAAATCCCTTATTCTTCCAATCAGTTAGAAAATCAAGATCATGCCAATTTATTCATGACGTCCATGAATCCAGCCTCGAGTTGATCTTTGCCACGCCCCTTTTTTCCATGCTTTCCGGAGAAGAAATTAAGAAAATAGCTAGTTTTATCAAAAATGAAATAGCGACAAAATTTATCAGGAGCGTGTGAAGGAAACTGACCTATGCGACAAAGTTGGCACGAAACCACGGTAGGCTTTGTTGAACACAAAGTAGAGACTCACAGGGCCATTGAGTCTCCAGAAGCGACCATAAACGAAGCGATTCATCGAGGCCAAGAAGAGCTTCTCAGGTTACAACACGAGGAGGGATATTGGCACTTTGATCTGGAAACCGACTCTGGAATGACTGCCGACTATGTCCTGATGATGCACTATATGGATGAGATTGATGAGGCGCTCCAGAACAAGATTGCGATGTATATCCGGCAAACCCAGACTGATGATGGAGGATGGTCGATCTATTATGGTGGCCCTTCAAATCTCAGTGCTTCTGTCAAGGCGTATTACGCTCTTAAGCTCGCTGGGGATGATCCCGATCTCCCTTACATGAAAAAGGCTCGAAAAGCGATTCTCGCTATGGGTGGCGCGGAGAATTCTAGCGTTTTTGCGAGGATCTTACTGGCATTATTCCAACAAATTCCCTGGCAAGGGGTTCCTTTTCTTCCCGTTGAAATTATCCTGTTACCGCGGTGGTTTCCATTCCATATCCAAAAGGTATCTTATTGGTCACGTACGGTGATGGTTCCCCTCTTTATTTTGTGCAGCGTGAAACCACGTGCGAAGAATCCCCGAGGCATCGGCATTCCAGAACTGTTTTCGATCGCGCCAGAGCAAATCAGAGCCTGTCCTATCCGCTCGCCCTTAAACCAATTTTTTCTGGTCTTGGATGGGATAGGGCGACGGATGGAGCGAGTGATTCCTCACTGGATCCGTCAACGAGCTCTCAAGAAAGCCGAATGCTGGATTGTGGAACGCCTGAATGGTACGGGGGGGTTGGGTGCGATTGTCCCTGCCATGATTGCCACCTATCAGGTTTTGGATTGTCTAAGCTATCCGTCAGAACACCAATATCGAGTTGATGCGAAGAGGGCATTAGAGGGATTGTTGGTCGTTGGGACTCACACTGCCTTTTGCCAGCCATGCCTTTCGCCGATTTGGGACACCGCGTTGGCTTGCCTCACACTTCAGGAAGTCGATGGCGGTCATACGAGGCCGGAGGTCTTGAAGGCGTTTCATTGGTTAAAGGAAAAGCAACTTCTTGATGATCCGGGAGATTGGCGTGAATATCGTCCTCACCTCAGAGGTGGGGGTTGGTGTTTTGAATTTCAAAACAGCCATTACCCGGATCTGGATGATACCGCTGCGGTGGCGTTTGGCATGCACCAATCTCAAAAAGAAAGTCTTCAGGAATCGAGTCAGCGCGCCGCAGAGTGGATTGTGGGAATGCAATCGAAAAACGGCGGGTTTGCTTCATACGATGCGGATAACACGTATTATTATCTCAATGAGATCCCATTTGCCGATCATGGAGCCTTGCTTGATCCGCCAACCAGTGATGTCAGTGCCCGGTGTTTGTGGTTATTGAGTGCCATGGACCCGGACGGAAAACATTATCAGCAAGTTCGAGAATCGTGTCTCAATTTTCTCTTCAAAGAACAAACTCCCGAGGGTGCTTGGTTTGGGCGATGGGGAACAAATTACATTTACGGGACTTGGTCCGTGCTTGAGGCTTTGAAAAATGCGGGGATTCCTTCTGATGCTCCCTCTGTGCGTCGTGCCGTTCAGTGGCTGAAGAGTTTACAGCGTCCCGATGGTGGATGGGGGGAAGACAATGACACGTATGATGACGAGGCGCGGAAAGGGCAAGGGTATGCCAGTAGCTTCTTTTCAACCGCTTGGGCGCTTCTCGGCCTTATGGCCACAGGAGAGCTCCATTGTCCTGAAATACGGAAGGGCATCGACTACCTGACCCGCACACAGAAGACTAATGGACTATGGAACAACAATGAGTATTCGGCCCCTGGGTTTCCTCGCGTCCTGTATTTGAAATATCATGGTTACGATAAATACTTTCCTTTGTGGGCACTCGCACGGTACCGCAACCTTTGTGCTTCAGCCACCTCTGTGCTTCAGCCACCTCAAGACGTATACTCAATGGAGTCGTTTCCCCATCCGGTAAAACGAACAACGGGGCAACCCTGTTGACGCCATAGGTCTCCTTCCTGTTAGCCCGCCAAGGGCAAGATACGCATGTGATTCTCATAGTTCATCTACCTGCCGGACATGTGCGCCGGGCGTTGGATTGGTTGTCAAGGTATTCAATCAGAAAAGCCTGGTGGGTCCTATGCTTGGCAGCACTGGTGACCATTATTTCCGCTACGTATTCCGTTAAAAATCTTGGTATCAATACCGACATGACGGATATGCTTTCACCGGACTTGCCATTCCGTCAGTTTCAAGAAGAGTATCAACAGAAGTTCCCGCAGTATCCTCACTCACTTATTCTGGTTATTGAGGCCGATACCCCGGAGATGGCTCATGCGGCAGTCACCACGTTGCGAACACGTTTCAAAAACGCGCACAACTCGATCAAATCGGTCTATGCTCCGCATGGAGACCCCTTTTTTGAAAAACATTCGCTTCTGTACCTTGATTTTGCTGACCTGAAAGAACTCGCCGAGACTCTAGCCGAATCCAAACCCTTCATCGACGAGCTATTACAGGATCCTAGTCTTCATGGGCTGTTTACCATGCTGGGCGAGAGCTACAACAAAACGGATTGGAAGAAGAATTCCCTACTCGATTCCTTTTTTGTCAGAATCGCGGAGGTCATTCAAGCCAATCTCGCTGGCATTGATTACAGGTTGTCGTGGCATTCAACTATATTGGATCGAGACATGAGTTCGGCTCACACCGTTCGGTTTCTGGTGGTTCAACCTCACCTCGATTTTCATCAGTTACTGCCAGCTGGGCCTGCGCTCCAGATTATCCGTCGTATTATTGCAGATTCACATCTCACGAATGTTCCTGGAGTCCGAGTACGAATAACTGGTGAGGGTGCCCTAGCCCATGAAGAGCTGCTCCTGGTCAGTCAGCGGGCCGGGATTGCTGCCGTTCTCGCTTTGGTCATGATTTGCCTTACTCTGCTTGTCGGGCTTCAATCGTTACGACTGATGATCGCCGCATTGGTCATGCTTCTGGTGGGGTTGGCGTTGAATGCAGGATTTGCCACAGCGGCTATTGGGCATCTCAACATCATTTCTGTGGCTTTCGCTGTATTATTTATCGGTCTCGGAGTTGACTATGCGATCCATCTTTGTTTGCGGTATCGGGAACTCCTTGGATTAGGGGAATCAAGTGGGCAGGCCCTGCGCCAGAGCATTCGAGATGTTGGCCCTTCCCTGATCTTATGTGCAACCACGACATCCATTGCCTTTTATGCTTTTGCTCCCACACATTACGCTGGAATGTCGGAGTTAGGCCTCATATCAGGCACAAGCCTGTTCATCGGGTTAATCGTGAGCTTAACAGTCCTTCCAGCCATATTGACGGTATTGCCCCCACATTCTGGAAACAGTCGGTTCAGACAAAGGCCCAGTCGTTTTCTGACTCCTCTCTACACATTGCCGATTCGTCATGGGAGGGCTATCCGTTGGGGAACCCTCTTGCTCCTCTTCCTATCCCTTTCCCTCCTCGCGAGGGCCACGTTCGATCATAATCCCCACAACTTACGAGATCCCGATAGCGAGTCGGTTTCAACATTCAGGTATCTTCTGGATAAAGGGGAAAAGGCTCCGTGGGCGTTAACCGTTTTGGCTTCTGATGAAGTTATAGGGAGAGACTACACTTCACGCCTCAGCGAATTGGAAACCGTCGAAAAGGTTTTCACCCTTCAGGATTTCCTCCCGACCCGACAGGTTGGGAAGTTTTTGTTCCTTCAAGAGATCGCTGGCAATTTTCAAACACCACCAACACAACCCAGACCCCAGCCTACCTCATCAGTCGACCGACAGACCTCGGCCATCCAATCATTCCTAAACACATTAGATGTATATATCACGAACAGAAACGGGGAAGACGAACAGGATCCGGCAGTTCTCCTGAGAGAACGCATCCGGGAATTTCTGAAGCACTTAAACCATTTGGATGGTGAGCCCAAACGTGCACTCCTCGATCGAGTGGAACAGAGCCTTCTCGGCTCTATTCCACCTGACCCTACGAATGTCCCCATTACTGACCGAATCGGCCCCGTGGCACTTGAGGATTTACCCCGCGAGGTCTCCGAGCAATGGGTCAGCAACGACGGCACGTATCGCATTCAAGTCGTCCCCAAAGAAGATCTGAGCGATAACGGAGCGTTGCAAAGTTTTGTTAATGAGGTTCGAAATGTCGTTCCTCAAGCGACAGGGTTGCCTGTGGTCTATCTCGAAGGAGGTCACGAGGTCGTTCGCGCATTTCAACAGGCCTTCTCTTTGGCCATTTTGGGGATCTTTGCCGTACTGGTGATGATGTTGAGAAACATCAGGGACACGCTTTTGGTGATTCTTCCCCTATGCCTTGGCGGAATTCTGACAGGAGCCACTACAGTCGCACTGAATATACCGTTCAATTATGCCAACATTATTGCTCTTCCGTTGATCTTCGGGCTGGGTGCAGACAACGGTATCCATATTGTCGATCGGATGCGCCGAATGCCAGCCCGCTGTGAGCACTTCCTCCGGTCAAGTACCATGCGGGGCGTATTTTTTAGCGGGCTGACCACCATTCTGAGTTTTAGCAACCTTGCCTACACTCCCCACGTGGGAATTGCGAGTATGGGCCAACTATTAGTCATAGGAGTGTTCTTTACATTAGTCTCTTCGGTCGTTGTGTTGCCGGCCTTTCTGTATGCAGATCGGCGCTTACGATTCGACGATCACTCCTAATTCTTTCCCTCTTTTCCCTTGGTGTCCTGACTGAGGAAGCGACATCCCGATCACATGAATCAGATGACTCTCGGTACGAGGGCGGCCATGTGGCTTAGCCCTTAATTTCTGAACGTTTTTTTTGTCTCTGCGTCTTGGAGAGTGCGAGATGCTATGGGAATGGGATCGGGCTGACTCTTAATCAGCGGGACGTTAACGGAACATCCCCGGTGGGATAATCATGGCTGGGTTAGAGATGATGGCTATTGGAGTTCTTAATCGAATCAAAGATCGTCTGGGCTAAACGAGGGAAAGCTATACGCGCTAGCACCAGGAACCTGGCTGGCAAATCTTCTCCGGGGCTGTAGAGGGGACCTGCTCCGACACGTGGACGGGATGGGCGAGATCGGATTCACACCACGTACCGAGTCGGTATTCTTTGATGGATTGGTCAATATGGGCAATACCAGACATTTGGGTAAAAGCAGGTGTGGTTCCGTTGAGAGATGGGGTTGTTTCCTTTTTTGCCAGGAGGGCATAACTCCCATTAGAAGAAGGATGAGAACCGTTAGAGGAAGGGCGAAAGCCATTAGAGGAGGGGTAAGAACCATTAGAAGACGGGTAAGAGCCGTTCAGTTTTCCCTCTCCATTCAGGCTTTGCTGAAAAGACTTCTGGGCTACAACTAAAGCGGGATTATCCTTTTGAATTTTAGCCAACAACTGTTCACCTTCTTTTCGTAATTCGTGACGGGGGTGTTCCTTCATAAAAGCTAGGAGCCAATCTTGCGACCATTCAGGCACTCCCAGCTTCTCAAAGGTTTGAGCCAACCGCAGTTGCGCGTCGCCAGCCTTTTCGAGGCAGGGATAGGTTTTGGCTACCATTTCAAAACGATGAGCAGCCGCCAAATAAGCTTCTTTTCGAAAATAAAATTGACCGACAAAGATGTTGTGTTGGGCTAACAGGTCTTGGCATTCAAGAATCTTTTCTTCGGCCTCTTTTCGGTGTCGATTTTCGGGAAACTCCTTCAGTAATACTTCGAAGCTGGCTATGGCTTTTTGAATAGGTTCAGGGTCTCGATCAATGGTCTTAATCATTTTGAAATGGCTCATGGCCAGCTTATATTGGGCATAGGGTGCTAAGACATGGCTTCGATGAAGATACAAAAAATGATTATATTCCACCATCGCTTCAGCATAGGATTCTTTTTCGTGAAATGCCTCTGCTCGTTTCATAATGACGTTGGGGTCATAGGTCATTTCCAGAGAGTCTCCCACGAAGATTTGTTCGTCTGTTCCACTAAAGACTCTCTCCTCTGGGGAGGCGATATCAGGCGTACTGGAACAGCCGACGACCCAAAGAATGACCAAAGGAATCCCCCAAATGAAACTTACGAAGGTCAATGGCATTTTTCGTCTAGACAACTCGTGGGACCTCCTGCTACAAGACTAAGGTGTTTAACCTAAAAAAATATATCAAACAAAATGGTTTCCAGCAAGCTTTAACTGGGTTTGGCCCCTCCGCGAATTCTTGGCCAGAGTTGGCGGAGTCACATTACCAGACTCTTTTTCATCGCGGATGCAGCAACGAAGGGTGACTTTTTGTCATTCCTTCAAGATTTAAGATAATGGCAACAACGTTTTCTACACGAATCGTCGGAACAGGGTCGTATTTGCCTAGCCCGGTCATTGAAAATACCGAGGCTGGCCGGGTTCGTGGAATGGATGACAAAGAGGTCCACCGTGTGACAGGCATCCGCACTCGTCGGTGGGCTATGTCAGATGAAGAGTGTTCAGGGTTGGCTGATGAGGCTGCTCGTCGAGCGTTGGACTCGGCTGGGGTCGCAAGTGGGGAAATTGAAGCTATTCTCGTTTCTACGACCTCTCCAGATACGATCTTTCCGTCCACAGCTTGCCACCTCCAACGTCGATTGGGCATACGAGGAATCCCTGCCTTTGATGTGGCCGCTTCTTGTACTGGCTTTCTTTATGGCTTATCTCTTGCTGATTCCTTTATCCGTTCTGGACAATTTTCCTGTTGTTTGGTCGTTGCCTCAGAGGTGAAGTCTCGGTCCCTTGATACGACAGACGGTGAAAGTCGAATTCTTTTTGGGGATGGGGCGGGGGCTGCCGTAGTGGTCAGGGAACCCTTCTGTCAAGATTCGCCTACAGGGATTCTTGCCCTTCGTGTCTATTCGGACGGTGCCTATCATGATTTGGTCAAAGTGCCAGCTGGTGGATCCCGACATCCTACCACTCAGGAAACCGTTCAGAAACAACTGCATGGGATTCAACTGGATGGCGGGGTGTTGTTTCGGACAGCAGTCAAGTGGCTTTGTTTAGCCGTCGGTCAACTTCTCGATGAGTTTCATCTGCAAACTGCCGATGTGAAGCAGTTCATTATGCATCAGGCCAATGCTCGAATGTTGACGGCTATTGCAAAACGGTTACACGTGTCTGAAGAAATCCTTTTTTCCATGGTAGAAGATTTCGGAAACACTTCGTCGGCTTCCCTGCCCATTGCCTTGGATCATGCCTTTCGGCAGAGGAAATTTTGTACTGATGATCTGATTCTCCTTGGGGCTTTCGGTGGAGGGCTTACCTGGGGAACGGCACTGGTTCGGTGGTAGCATCCTCTCCTTCTTGATCATTTAGAATCATGCGATCCCTGTTGACGAAAGAAGGGGCCATGGCATATGGTCACAACGTGTGACAAGCAGACTGCTCAAAGGGGCTGTCTTTGAAAAAGGGCATTCAACACCGGTTAGGTTTTATTTAGATAGAGATATATAGAGAGAGAGGAGGAAGCGGTGAAAATTTACCTTGCGAGCCCCAGAGGATTTTGCGCTGGTGTTGATCGAGCCATTGAAATTGTCGAACTCTCTCTGAAAACATACGGAGCCCCAATTTATGTCCGTCATGAAATTGTCCACAGTCGGCATGTCGTGAACTCTTTACTTGAACGAGGAGCTGTCTTTGTCGAAGAATTGGATGAAGTGCCTGATGGGTCCATCGTGATCTTTAGTGCCCATGGAGTGGCGAAGTCGGTCTGGGAGGAATCTCGACGGCGGAACCTGAAGGTCATCGATGCCACCTGCCCATTGGTGATTAAAGTCCATAATGAGGTCAATCGAGATTACACGAAGGAGTATGAGCTGATATTGATCGGGCACGCTGGGCATCCTGAGGTTGTTGGGACGTTGGGTCAAGTCCCGGATAAATTTCACTTGGTGTCTTCTGTGGAGGATGTGGAAGGGTTGGAAGTTGAAAATCTTCACCATCTTTCCTATGTGACCCAAACGACCTTAAGCGTTGATGAATGCAGGGAAATTGTTGAAGCCTTGAATCGACGATTCCCAGGGATTAAAGGTCCACATCAGGAGGACATTTGTTACGCAACCCAAAATCGACAGAATGCCGTAAAGGAACTAGCCAGATTTGTTGATGTCATATTGGTCATCGGATCTCCCAATAGTTCAAATTCTAACCGTCTTCGTGAGCTTGCCGAACGTTTTGAAATTCCCTCCTATTTGATCGATTCCTATCGTGATATCCAGAGGGAATGGCTCGAAAACGTCAAAGCGATCGGAATTGCCGCAGGGGCTTCAGCCCCAGAAGTGTTAGTCACGGAAGTGGTCGCCTACCTTCGAGATTTTGGTGCGGAGGAGGTAGAAGAATTGTCTGTTATTGAAGAAGATGTGGAGTTTCTCCTTCCCAAGGAATTGCTCATGCCACAAAAAGGCTAGAGCCGAGGTGCTATCTGGCGAGTGAGGCATTCCTTGAGTCTTGCCAGTCACTCTCTTCAGTCCACAACATTTAGATCTTCCAGTTTCCTTATCCCACAATACTTAGTATTATAGTTTTGATTTTTTTTGAAGGCTGTGGTAGATCAACGTCTCGGCGGGCTTCCCCATGAGAAGTTGATTTATTTCTCGAAGGAACGCAAGAAAGGATTTTTGCATGCAACTTCAATCCATGATTGTCACCGGATTCAAGTCTTTTCCTCAGGCCAAGCTGGAATTTCCCAGAGGAATCACAGCTTTTGTGGGGCCCAATGGTGCTGGGAAAAGTAATGTCGTTGATGCCATCTTGTGGGTCTTGGGGGAGCAAAGCACCAAAGCGTTAAGAAGTGAGAAAATGGAGGATGTGATTTTCAATGGGACGGAAACACGGAAAGCATTAAGCATGGCCGAGGTTTCCCTGGTGTTAACAGAGGTCAACGGCAAGGAATTGGAGGCTCTCGCCCCCGTTCTTGATGAGCTTCCCGGAACGAAGGAGCTCATGGTAACCCGGCGCTTGTTCCGTGATGGAGAGAGTGAATATTTTATCAACAAAATCCCCTGTCGTCTCAAAGATATTCGAGGATTGTTTTTGGAAGCACGGGCTGGAACGAGGGGTCATACGGTCATTGAACAGGGAAATATCGACCAAATATTGAACGCATCACCACACGAGCGACGTGGATTTATTGAAGAGACGGCAGGGATCGGACGGTATAAAAAACAGAAATCTGAGGCTGTACGAAAACTTCAATCGACTGAACAAAATTTACTGAGGGTTCGGGATATCATTGCCGAAGTCAAAGGACAGTTGCGTGGACTTGAACGACAAGCCCGGCAGGCCGAGGAATATCAGCGTCTTCGTGAAGAGTCCCGAACTCTGGAGATCCAATTGCTCAAGGTCGATTATGGGGAACTCCAAAAGAAACGAGGTGAAATCGATGAGGCGTTGGCGGAATGTGAAATGCGAGAATCTCGCCAGATGGCAGAAGAAGCACGGGTTATGGCCGGTCACGAACACACGAAGGAAGCCGTGCTCCGGGACGGTGATTCGGCCAGTCAAAGGCAGGGAGACCTCAGAGCAGTCGAACAGGAAATGGGCCAGGCTCTGACGACTCTCGAAGTTCAGCGCAATCAATTACTCATGTATGGAGAGCAACTGGCTCAAGTGAAAGAGGGGACGACTCAATTACTAGAAGCCTCTCAACAGGCCCAGAATGCTTCAGCTGAGCTGCAAGATAAAATTGTTCAAGCTGAATATGATATAGAGGATCAGTCCACGCTTCTCGAGGAAATCGAAGAGAAAGGACGGGAGTTATTCACATCTCGGGCGACAACACAACAGCATTTGGAGGCCTCACGTCAGCGAAATATAGAAATAGCCATTGAATGCACCAATGCAGAGAATCAGAAGAGAAGTTTAAAGGAACAGCGATTATCGCTTACTCAAAGAAGTGAGCAATTACAAGAAGAAGATCGTGAATTTCAAGGACAACTTGACCACCTTCTGCTCGAGTTGCGAGATCAGCAAAACCAACAGCAGGAGCTCACCCATTCTCTCAATGAAACCCGTGACCTTCAGGAGAAGGAGCAGGAAGCCATCCAATCCTTGGAATATGAATTACACGGCGTCGAGACGAAACTTGTCTCCTATCAATCTGATCATGCTGCAGCAGAATCGAGACTTGAGGCTTTGCAAGCGGTCTTGTTGGAAGAGTTTGGGTATGCGCGAGAAGGGGAGCCAGAAAGCCCGACCATTCGGCGGGACTGTCAGGGTGTGTTAGAGGCCATCGCGGAACGGCTCGAGGTGCCACAAGAGTTCGAGCAAGCGATTGAAGCGATATTAGGGGAGAAAGTTCGAGCTTGGGTTGTGCAAGACATTGAGAGTGCCAAAGAGGCAATATCGTTTTCTAAAGCCAGCAATCTGGGTCGGGCAACGTTTGTCCCTGTTCATCCGTATCGTCTTGGGGGAGAAGAGGATGTCAATAGCCAGGAACCTTTGTGGTGGGCGGATCTTAAACATCATGACGGAATAGTAGGGCGAGCCCTGGATGTCATTCAAGTCCCCGAAGACCTCCGATCTGCTTGGTCATGCTTTTTGGACCGAGTGGTCATTGTTCGAACCATGGGGGTGGCACTTGAGTTGATTGCGCAAAAGCCATGGCCGGAATCGAAAGCTCCTCTTTTCGTGTCGCTTGACGGGGAAGTGATCAACGTGTTCGGAGTGATTTCCGGTGGGTCTTCGGGGAACTCTATGGGAATGCTTCGGCGGCGTCGGGAGATTCGAAAGCTGGAACTTCAGCTAGAATCTCTGTCCAGGATATTGGGAGAGAATTATCAAAAACGGCAAAGTCTTGGAATAGGATGTGAGGCTGCCAAGAGTCGCGCTTTTGCCTTTGATGAGATCATCAAAGAATCTGAATTGCGGTCGGTCCTGATTGAAAAAGAAATATTGAGCCTCAACCAGAAAATTGAAAACCTGGAGAGCAAAATTCAAACTGTCCATCATGATCAATCCTTAGCTCAAGAAGACCTGGTTCGTACCCAGAGGGAAATAGATTCGGCTCAGAGTCGTCTATCAGAATTAGACCGTGAAAAATCTCAATGCGAACGAGAGCTTCAGGAATTGAATCAGGTTTTTGAAGAGATGGAAAGACAATCTGCTGAGGTACAGAATCGAATCACGGATGCCCGGTTGACACTGGCGACGCTTCGGGAACGTCTTGATCGACATCAAGGTGATGTGTCGAGACTTCAGCAGGAAGAGTCAGATCGGCAATCCCAGCTTCAAGAGCTCGATCAAAAAATGAATACGTTGATTGATCAAAGTCGTCAAAGCCAGCTTGAACAGGATCAATTAGAACAGATATTGCGCGAGTTAGAGGTCAAAAAGGATGCGATCCAATCCGAGTTCGTGTTAGTAGAAGAGCGGCATGCTGAAGGTCTCATGAAAACGAAGGAATTGGAACAGGAACTGGCTTCAATTCGAAAGAGTTTTTCAGAAACCCGGGGAGAGCGCAGTACGGCTGAAGTTCGATTAGCTGAGGTTCGAACTCGCGTGGAAACGCTCGAAGAAACTCTCCGAGGAACCTATGAATTGATGCCTGAAGAAGTCTTTGCCGAGAATTCCGGAAATAATCTGGGTGAAGTTGAGGAGCTTTCCGAGGAACGATTGCGAGAATGGCGTGAGCGTTTGCAGGTCATTCGGAATCGGATAGAACGAATAGGCCCAATCAATCTGGTTGCCATTGAAGAACATCGGGAATTGGAAGAACGCTATAGCTTTTTATCTAAACAAGAGCAGGACTTGTCCGAATCGATCGGAGCTCTTCAGGAGATTATCCAGCGGTTGAATAAAAAGACTCATCACTTATTTGAAGAGACGTTCCAGGCCTTGCAAGAAAAATTCAACGAAGTATTTTCTGCCCTGTTTGCGGGCGGAAAAGCTGAGTTGATCTTGGTAAAACCAGAAGAAGATGGAGAATCAGATGGGGGAAGGGAAGACCCGGGTGTCGATATCGTTGCGCAGCCGCCCGGCAAACGGTTGAAAAATTTGGCCATGTTGTCCGGCGGGGAAAAGACGTTGACTGTCCTAGCCTTGATGTTTGCCAGCTTCTTAATCAAGCCATCTCCGTTTTGTATTCTCGATGAGGTTGATGCCCCCTTAGATGAACCCAATGTGCTACGATTTGCACGGTTTCTGAGCCAAATGTCTGAGCATTCCCAATTTATCGTGATCACCCACAATAAGGGCACCATGGAAATCTCGGACTCGCTCTTTGGAGTGACGATGGAGGAAGTCGGAGTTTCGAAATTTGTTTCTGTCCGATTGACCGAATTAGAACGTGTTTCCGGTTAAGGATCCAATTCCTAACCCTGATTTCACCAGCCTACGCGCTCGCCGCTGAAACTCTGGCACGCAAGCGGCCAAAGTGGCTTTGGCGCGTTGGCGACCGAAGAAACCAGAGAGACCACGGCTGCACGGCCTTCGGAGCCAAAGCTCCTTCCGCCTTCGAGGTACGGAGCCTTCGGCGGAGTAGGCTATAGACGTGGGGCTCCACCTTCTTGTTCCACCACTCCTTACTCTGTTAATCTTTTCCCTAGCAGGCTGTTGAGAAAGGCCGTCAGCCTACGTTGGAGCCCAAGGCCTTCGTAGGGATTTCCGCCTTCTGGGGCCAGAGCCTTCGGCGGAAGACTCGGCGGAGAAGGCTCAACGCACAGGCGAGCGAGCCTTTTTGAACAGCTTTCAATCTATTACTTTTAACCATTTTGCAAGGAGAGTCCTATGGGAGAAATAGATACCGCACCAGCAGCACCCGCAAAACCGATGATTGATTTGACTGCGTTAGAGGTTGATCCGGCTGTGGGAGAACGACTGTATAAAGCCGCGTTTGTTCATTCCAAGCAAGGTACGACCTATCGGATGTTAGCCAAAACTCTCTGTGATGGTAACGTAGACTTGGTCCATTTTATCTGTGATCTGGACTCTGATGGTACGATGTTTGGCAAACGACGAATCCGTCGAATACACACGCAACCAGTGGAACGGTTTGAAGTTGAGATTAAGGCCATTCAGAAGGAGATTGAGGACAAAGGAGAGGAACTTCAGGGAGTGTGGCAGCATGACCTCACTGAGATCAAAGATGTCGCTGAACAAAAATCCAGCCTGGACGCCTGGGTCCTTCAAATAGCAAAAGAGATTGCTCCATCATCATAGGATCGAGGTCTTCCCCTTGACGACATCCAGTGCTCTTTTCTGTATGACCAATCCTCATGTCCATGGAGGATAACTGGACTGGATTTTGACAGAGATCTCATGGTGATTTCTCAATCTCCCACTCTAAACTCGGATCACTCCAGGTGGCGGGTTCGATGAAGCGAGTGGTCTCACCGTGAAGCGTAGGTGACGGTGAGCGTTCCGAAGGGCAGCTTCTACTTCTTCAGGTTGTTTCCCTATTGCAATAAGAAAACCTAAATACCGTGTTCCTTCTGGTAATGGAACAAGATGCTCGCCGGGCTGTATCGTCAGGGAAAGTTCTTCAATCCCTTGCACACGTCGAGCTTCAGAAACACCTTCCACGCTTTCTAAGATTCCTCGTTCAGGAATAGGAATCATCATCACGCCAGAGGCATTCTCTTCTCGATCAAAAGTAGGAATGTCCATGTGAAGAGCGTGGCGGATGATGAGTTCTTCTAAGGACATCCCTGTGCTGAAACGTAAGGTTCGAGAACATTGCCCACCAATGGTCCTGGCAGCTATTTCAATCACCCACATTCCAGTTTCATGAATTCGCACTTCACCGTGGACAGGCCCCTCTTTCAACCCCAATGCCGCGGCGGCTTCTGAAAGAGCCCTGAACACTCCCGATTGAGTTTCAGTGGGAAGTCGTGTGGGGGTGACATAAATTGTTTCCTCAAAGAAAGGGCCAGTCAATGGATCCAGTTTGTCATACACGGCTAACGGGCGAAAGTTTCCATCGGTCAGAAGGCCTTCAACAGCGACTTCAATTCCTGGAAGATAACCCTCAATGAGAATTTGGGCACCAGCTTCTTCCGTATCGGGAAGACCCAGTGTCTGTAAAATCGCACCGACCCGGTGAAAGGCGGTTGCGAAGCTTTTGACATCGTCAGCCCTCATGACGCCGCAACTGGCTGATAGAGTGAGGGGTTTCAGCACACAGGGAAATTGTATTCTGGTCGAGAGTTCATTGGGGTCGTCGTCCATGTGGCAGAGAATGAATGGCGGAGTGGGCAGCCCATGATCCCGAAAACATTCACGCATCAGATATTTATTTCTTGCTGCAGAGACTGCCGAGACTGGATTTGAAGGAAGACCGAGAGCGTCTGAGATCTGTGAGGCAAGAAGGGTCGTATTATCGTTGACCCCAATGACGGCGTCGAGAGGACAGCGTTTGGAAAAACTTTCAACTGTTGATAGGGCGGACTCCGGATCTTGAAGCTCAAGTGGTAGGAAGCTGTCTTGTGTTGCTAGGGTGACTAAAGATTGAAAGTCTCCCCCAACGGTAATGGAAATACTTAAACGATGGGCTGCTTCTAGAAAGGCCTCAGCCTTGTAGGTGAGCGAGGGTAAAAGAAGAAGAAGTCGAGGCATCGGTGAACGTAACCTTTTAGTGAAGTCTGGACTTTGTGGCCAGCAGAAAAAGATTACTTAGGGCAGTTTGGGTTTGCCTGAACGACTTGAAGTTGGATTTGGGTTGGCTCAGCACAACAAAACCATGGTTCAGTTAAACGAGGAGGCTTGGTTCGATTACTTGAAGGCGATGGGAAATGGGGTGGCGGTGCAAGACCAGCGGCTTCATGGGCAAGACCCCAGAGACGATAGAAGGTTTGGGCGTGATCTTCTGAAGTCTGTGCGGCTTGTTCCACGGTTTGGGCGATGGCTTGGTGAAGCTGATCCATGCGCGGGTCAGGATGGACCCATGTATATTGGAATTTAGCCTCGTCTAAGGACTGGACAAAATTCTGCATGGGAGCCTTTTGGGTTTCAGGTGAGTCCAAAAGTTCTGAATGGGGAGGGACAAGCAGACGAATGGTGAACTGTACAGGATCAATCGAGTCGATGAGATGATGATATCGAACGAGGTCGAACATCTCAATGTAATCATCGAAGGTGGTCCATGGAGTAAACGCGACCAAAGAGGGGCGCAACACGATGCCTGCTGCCCGCGTGATATCGAATGCCTGAAATATGTCGTCCCGTGTATGCCCTTTGTTCAAATGGGATAGCACGATATCGCTAAAAGACTCCACAGCGGAAATCACAAAAAGGCCACCTCGGTCACCCAGTTCTTGGAAAAGGTAGCCATGTTTGAGGATATGTTCGATCTTGGTCGTGAAATCAAAGGTAACCCGTGGGAACTCATCGTGAAGAGCCCGGATGATCTTTATCGAATGACCAGGACCATTAAGAAAGTCAGGGTCGCCAAACGTGATATGAGTCGCGCCCCTCTCGACCTGTTCTCGAATATCAGCGAGTACCATTTCTTCTGGGACAAGGAAAAATCGGCCACGATACACTGGAACAATCGGGCAATGTCGACAGTAATGAAGGCATCCGCGGCTTCCTTCAACATAGCCCACCAACCTCTGCTGTCCATTCTGTTCCAGTTGAGCGTAATGTTCCAGCTCAGGCAATTGTGATCGTTGAAGTTTAAGGAATGAAAAACCGCTAGATTGAGGCCCTTCATTGGAGGGAATGTGCCAGGTTAAGCGATTGAGTGAAGGAGCGACAATGTCGCCTTTCAGGCTGACACCATTCAGGTCATTCTTACGGGTAGAGTCTATGAGTTCAGTGTGAGCGAGTCGATTAACAAGATTAACCAGAGGTGTTTCATATTCCCCACCAATGACCGAATCGGCAACGTATTCCAACAGATAAGGTGCATTGAGTGAAGCGTACAACCCATAAAAAGAAATGTGAGCGAGTGGGTTAATCGTACGAATTCTTCCAGCCACCTGAACCCCTAGAGTTAAAGCGGTATGCATGGGGACGGAAATGCCAATAAACTTGGCGTCTTGAATCCTGCCGGCGTCAAATTCCTCTACTGCAAGATCAAGGGTTGCCGGAGAATATCCTGCCTGTTGCATAAAACCTAAGGGTCGGGCAATGCCGATAGGTTGATGCCCCAACTCATAACAGGAGATTAGGAGGATCTCGCCGGATTGGGAGAGAGCGCCTTGACTCTGCATCGTGGTCTGCCTTTTTTCTTTTTTCATGAAGAGGTCAGTCTTACGAAAAAAAACGGCTCACGCCCTACCTCGAAGAAGAGAAGGTGAGCCTCTTTGTTATTGGATGAAAAGGTCTTGCGACAAACTCTGGAGATTAATTCCTCACGCCGCTCCATATCTTGGCGGGATCAATCTCTTTATCAGGATTCAACGTTCTGGCCTTATCCAAAAGAACGTCCGTTGTTTCGGGAACTTCGGGGTCTGATACACAACAATCATCTACCGGACACACGGCAGCACATTGGGGTTCATCGAAGTGTCCGACACATTCCGTACACCGTTCATGGGTGATGACATATACGGTGTCTCCCTCTCCCTGTCCTTCCCCCACTTTGTGCCCTTTTTCCTCGGCAGCACTTCTGGTTTCGAATATGGCTTCGTTCGGGCATTCTGGGAGACATGCCCCACAATTAATGCATTCTTCAGTTATAAGTAGAGACATATTTCCTCCTTGTAACTTTTGATATATCGAACAGAAAAAGGGTTAAAACAAAAAAGGCACCAACTTTTGGCCTTTTTACCCCAATTACGACTGTTTCCCATGCAAATATCGAGAAATAATATAGATATATTCTATTCGTTGAGTAAGTTGGCGTCAACGGGACAGAAGGCCCAGCCACATAAGCCATTAGGACCTTCAAGACGAAATTTTTGTGATGAAGTCTAGAGTCTTGATGAATATAAGGGTTTCTTAGGTCAATTTGGGGTTTGCTAGAGATCTTAAGACTTCAGGTAGGATACTCCCAACAACGAATGTCCCATTCCGATCCTGCAGCAACGACTGCAGCGGAATAGCCTGGTCCTGGCAAAAGTTCTTTCAAGGACCATCGAGCGGCTTCGGCCGAATCCCCTTGGACTTGGAGCAACTCTGTGGCTTGGTTTGTGGGAATTTCTACTGTGATATGTTTCAAGGGAAAGCCCAGCCCACTTCCTCGGGCTTTCAGGTAGGCTTCTTTTTTAGTCCAGCAAGAAAAGAAGGCATTCTGTTGATCACCTCGAGGAAGAGCCCAGAATTGCGATGCCTCATTTTCGGTCAATATCCGGGGAATCATGCGTTGGTAGTCAATATTCTTTCGGTGACTTTCAATATCGATACCGACCTCTTGGTCTTGACTAATGGCATAAAGGGCTAGGTCGTGTGAATGTGCCACGTTAAATTTGCAGAATACAGCATTCTGATTGTCTAAATATGGTTTCCCACGTGGGCCTAGGGAAAAAGAGAGTGTTTGAGGTTCCACCAAGAGATACGTCCCCAGGGTGCGTCGAAGGATGCCACGGGCTGCAATGTAGCGATCGCGATGATGAGAGAATTTAAAACGCAACGCTCTGTCCCGTTCGTCTTGCGAAAGAATACTCCATAAATCTTGAAGACTGGTCTTCGAGCAGTCTACAATCCCGCGCCACACATCCACGGTGTTTGGTAGAAATGACAAATGCTCAGATGGTGAGAGCCAAGTCGCGGAAAGAAATTTCTCGTTCATAAACGTTGTGAGGGAATATTGGTAACATGATCGTTGGATTGAATGAGTGAGTTTCCTATCATAAACGTTATCCACGAAATTTCGGAAGAGCAGAGTTAAGCGCGAGCCATGGGCCACCCTCATCCATCTGCGGCCTACACCGCCTTAGTGACTGCGGCAGTGGTTTGGGGTGGTTCCATTGTTGCCCAAAAAGTTGCCCTGGGCCCCTTTTCGGCTGTTGAGGTTTCCGTGTTTCGTGGAATCGGGGCCTTAGGAATTCTCATCCCACTCTGGTTATGGCAAGAACAGGGAGCCATCAAGTGGACTTTGCGGGATTTCGGCGTATTTGTCGCCCTGGGTCTTGGGGTTTTAGGCAATCACTTATTCGTGTTGTACGGACTCCAATTTATTAGCGCTGGGTCGGCTGGGATCATCATCGGGGCTAGTCCGGCAATTACAGCTTTTTTGTCCTCACTTTTTCTTAAAGAGGTTCCTTTCCGTGCTGTGTGGTTAGGGTGTGGCCTGTCCTTCCTTGGTGTGGCTTTCGTATCGGGAGTCAGAGAAACTCAGGAAGGTGGTGCTCATCCGGCTTTGGGAGGGACCCTGATCATATTGGCCTTAATCAGTTGGGCTCTTTATACTATCGGAAGTCGTCGTGTGATGGAACGGTTTTCTCCCTTGACTGTTAATTGGACCACGCTCTTGATTTCGATCGTTCTGCAAATTCCCCTGTTATTCACTGATTATAAGGTCCTTGCGAGAGGGGTCGAGACGGTTCCTTTGTCGGGCTGGCTTGCACTCGTGTATGTCATTGTCTTCGCGACAGCATTGGGTCAGCAAGCGTGGCTGTACGGAGTCTCAGGAATTGGGCCATCCAGGGCCGGGATTTTTGTCAATCTGATTCCGGTCTCAGCTCTTGTGTTGTCTGTGTTCATTATAGGCGAATCTATCGGCTCTCGGGAGCTTGTAGGGATATTTTTGATTCTCATGGGAGTTTGGTTGGTCAATCGTCCAAACCCTTAGAGGCCAGAAATTGCTAAGTAAACAAATCTGATGTGATCTCTGAAATGATCCTCATTAATGAAGGTGCTGCGATGGACATGTTCTCCGTGTGAAACAAGGGCAAAACATATGAAGAGTGCAACAATCGATTGTTGGGAGTTTTTACACTCCACCGAGAGAGAACAAACCATAGGGATTAGAGAGTCTTAGGGGGGCCACTATGTTGAAGGAACGCATCGAGGATGTGACGAAAGCGAATGAAGCGTTTTATAAAGCCTTTGAAAGTTTGGATATCGTACAAATGGACACAATCTGGGTTCACCAGGAGTATGTCACGTGCATTCATCCCGGATGGAGCATCCGGGTCGGTTGGCCCCCTGTCCGTGACTCCTGGGTGGTGATCTTTAACAATGTATTCTCTATGGAATTTTCACTAACCGAACTGCAGGTTCAGGTTGCTGGAGATGTCGCATGGGTGATCTGTACAGAAAACATCACCAGCCGACATGGAGAAACCACTCAGAATAGCCGAATTATAGCCACCAATTTGTTTGAGCGTATGGAAGATACGTGGAAGATTATCCATCATCACGGATCCCCGTTCATGGAATGAATCGAATGAGTGAGCTTGATTTGCTCAGCATGTAGGAAGGACTTTTCTGAAGGGGTGCATCTTCATATTTTGCAGTTCACCAATCCACAGCCCCAAAGAAAGATTTGAATGATGATCCATATCCCGGCTGGAATGAGGATGGCAACCAGCAACGCAAAAAGGAGAATACGTCTAACAGACTGAGGTTGATAATCATTTGACATGGTGAATAGTGTAGGTATGGCTCTTCTGAAATCAGAGGTGGCTTTCTTACATTTGTAAAAACTTGAATTTCAGTTGACGGACACTGTCAGGTGAAGTTGGAAATTCCTGCTACACGCAGGGGACGTGATTCGTCGTGCCTGCAGTCGTAGGCGGGCATCCAGGATGATAAAGCAAGATGGATCTCTGCTAAAAACTGCGAGGATGACGGGGTAAGGATCCACGAGCTACACGCCTTCTCGATTTTGAGAACTTCCCTCGACACTGTCTGAAAGATCAAATCCAAGTTTTTACAACTCATTCCAGGTCATTAAAGGGATGGGGAAAATCATGAACAGGGAAAGGCAAGCGGCTCCTCGAACCCCTGTTCAAGCTATGTTCTGGAAATAATGCCCTCCACCTTAGCTTGTTCCATCAGATGATCTTTTTACCAGAGTGATGGAAGCCCATCTCTGATTTACAGGAAAAAAAGATTAGGACTCGGTCACAACAACGGTCTTTCCCCAATCCTGGACAATAGTGTCACGCTCTTGCATGTTCATACCACTGTATTTTCGGAACATGGCCATGCCACCTTTTTTTCTACGCCATTTCACAAAATCAATGAAATGGTCTTTGCACAAAGAACCTGTTCCTGCTGGGGCATAAATCGTATTTGTGCAACCTCCAATTAAACATCCTTCTTGACTCATGAACGACTCCTTCTTTCAGAAAAGAACCTCGAAGCGATCATAAAAAGTATGCCCGAGAGGTGGTGTCGATTGCAATGGACGTCAGGGAAGTGAACGCTAATGAACGCTGATGAGGTGGCAGACCGCTCTGTCGATATGGTCACTCTCAAAGAAATAGGGCTTCTATTCTGATGTCAGGTCGCGTCGTGAAGAACGTACAGACACTGATCCCAGCAATTCTGATTGTGGCGATGTTGATTGGAAATGGCCTTCATCTTCCCTCTCTGGCATCGGATAGCAATCATCCGAAGCATAGATCGAAGGGAGAATCAACAGAGGCTAAGGCTGTTGATATCGATAGCGCCACATTCGATCCCCGTCCCCATTCTGTTTTGGTGTGGGTTCGGTCCCGAGGGACAGCCTTTGTGAAGATCCGTTACGAAGAAGCTGAAAGTAAGACCTCAGGCAACGCCCAGTCATCTGGTACAGCCATGGTCACAATTCGACCAGATCACGATTTTACTGGGGTAACTCGACTCACGGGATTACAATCCGGGACGACCTATCATTATTTCCTCTATGCTCAAGATTCTCCTCTTATCGATTCTCGGCACTTCCCACCTCTACTGGCCACAGGACAGTTCAAGACAGCCTTGCCAGTTGCGCAACAAGGATTAGTGACTTTTGTGTGGAGTGGTGATTTGGGTGGACAAGGAAAGTGTCGACGTCCAGACACAGGGTATCAAATTTTTGAGCAGATTCAGGAAACTCACCCAGATTTTGGAATACTCGTAGGGGATTTGATTTATGCTGATAGTCCTTGCCCTTCCCCGCCCAATATTCCCGGAAATGTTTTTGTCGCCACCACTTTGGAGGGGTACCACGCGAAACACAGGTACCAACGGAACGATCCAGCGCTTCAGAGGTTCCTGGCCCATGTGCCGGTTTTCGCGGTCTGGGATGACCACGAAGTGAGGAATAATTTTTCTGGTTTAACCGATCCACGAATACCTCTTGGTCGCCAGGCCTTTTTTGACTACTGGCCGGTGGACACTCCTGCTATCAATTCTCCTGGCCTCTACCGGCGCGTTCAGTATGGTCAAGATTTAGAACTTTTTATTCTTGATACTCGCCAATTTAGAAGTCCGAACTCGGAAAAGGATGGCACGTCCAAGACGATGTTGGGGTACAAGCAGCGAGATTGGCTTATCAAAGGGCTTCAGGACTCCACGGCAACATGGAAAGTTATTGTCAGCAGTGTGCCTCTCTCCGTACAAAAAGGCCGTCGTCACAATGACTCGTGGGCCAAGGGGAAAGATGGAACGGGCTACCACGTTGAACGAGCCAAGATTATTGAACCCTTGTTCACAGAACGTATTCGCAATGTGGTGTGGCTTGCGACAGATGTGCATTTTGCCCAAGTTCTTGCCTATGACCCCGATGCGGATGGGATGCCAGAATTTCATGAATTTATTTGTGGACCCCTCTCCGCTAACACACCCGACCCATTAACGCTAGAACAGACGTTAAATCCGAAGATTCTCTATGAAGCTGGTGGGTTTGAAAATTTTGGCCGAATTGAAATTGATGGTTCTTCCCTCAGATTACAAATCATCGATGAATTAGGGGTGACAAGGTATCACGTGGCGTTGCTGGCAGTTTAATGGGAAGCTCATTCCCCTTCTTGGACTGCGAGCTGCCTGTTCTATTCGCTAGCAAATATAGCAAATATAAAGACAAGGACGCTTTGCCCTCAACTTGCATTCCCATAGTGGCTCCAGCTATCGTACAGGGTCGTTCTGTGATAAGCAGAAAAGGAATTCACAAAATAGAAAGGAGACAGTCTGGTGCTGACAGCAAAGGACGTATTTGAAAAATTGCAAGAAACGGCTATCGCCGCCACGGGTCCTGATGAACGGGCCCTTCAAATTGACTATCCAGCTTTAGAAGAAAAGGTTCTCGCTGTGCTCGGCGACCGAAAAGTTGCCCTGTTGCATATCAACCAACATCTTCCAGAGGGATATGAAGATCAGGGGCACATGAATGCCGTCATGATTACGAAAGGAAATGTTTTGTTCGACATGGTCATTGGCGACTCATATTTTCGTTATGATGTGTTTTCAGCAGGTGACCTCGACAAAATCCAAAGCATCGATGGGGTATGGGAGGACAAGGAGAAACGCGAGGAAATATCGTTTCTCAGTCTTCGATTGATGCATGGCGATGAAGCCCACATCTTGTTGGCGTTAAATGATGAACAACGAAAAACCGTGCTAGGCATTGCTGATGCCGTGACGTCAGCGAGACACCCTGAACGGTAATATCTTCTCTCTATAAACCTAACGACAGTTCCAATTGCCGATACCTCTCCGTCTTCAAAGACGGGGAGGTAAGCGGCGTCTTTTTCGGTTAACACAGCCCACCTCGTAGCAGAAAAAACGCTTGATGTTAAGGCGAAGACCCTTGTCACTTAACAAGCTTCCCTTGTTCAGCCAAGAAAACACAGGCTCATTCCTATCTTCCCAGACGAGTTGTTGTAGCTAGAATAAACAAATTAACTTTCTTCGGCAGATCAGATTCAGAACATCTGTGAAATATGGTGCGATCCTGTTAGGGTAACAAGCAACGTACGTATTACTTGGGTACTATGACGAATCCCATTAACGATATCCCCTAATTCTCCCAAGATGAGCTGGTGCGTTCATATTACCGTGCGCTCCATGAGTCAGTGGATTTTGTTCAGCAAAAGATCATTCCTATCCTCAGCGGTCAGCTGAATCTTTCTCAAAAAGAAGAAGCGATCCTTGGCATATTCTATCGTGTCCATGCATTGGCGAGTTCATTGACTCGTCTTAATAAAAAGATTGATTTCAATGCAGTTGCGATCGTTGCAAGGACAATATTTGAGCTGTTGCTGGACCTCAAAATTTTAGCTTCTCCTTCGCTTTCATCTCATGATTTGAAGAAATTTCGAGTGTACGCAGAAGTTGCGCGATTTCGGAGTGCCGACAAACTTCTAAAATTTCAAGCGCTAAACCCCGGAATTGAAGAAAACGCATTTTTTAAGGGCGATTTTCGGAAACAATTTGTTGAAGCCTCAGGAAAACGAACCTCCGTTGAGTCTACGGTTGTGTCTCTGTGGGGAAAAGATAAGAACGGCAATCCGAAATGGCCGGATCATTGGATTGGCCGCAACATTCGAGAGAGAGCAAACGAATGTGGCCCCCTCTATGAGCAAAAGTATCTCGAGATTTACTCGTTGCTGAGTTGGTACGCGCATAGTAGTAACGCTAGCTATGCTGGTTTGACAGAATCAACTTTTGAGGTAATTTATGGGATATGCCAGAACATTTCTAGAGAGATGTACATTGAGGCATTACCACTATGTACCAAGACTTTTCCTCTGAGCGATGCGGTCGAAGGGTTTTCGCAAGTTGTAGAGTTCCTAAGAGATGCACCTCAAAAAGTTCTAATCGAGTATGGTTTGAGAAAGGCTAGAGAGACTGATCAAGGCTCATAGCCAACAAGCATGTTGTTGGGGTCATTATTGGGGTCAGGTCTTGCAATACTACATCGTTGGAACCTGCCTAACGTTGGCCGGTAAAGTAGCCTCGCAATTAACGTAGATGACAGAGAAGTCGTCGAATGATCATATGTACTGCTAAAATATTGGCATGATGCCAATATTTGGGCAGGAACCCAGGTCACCTGGTCTCCAAATTTTGTCACTCACCTATCCCTTCATTTCCTAAAATTCATCATAAATACAATCACTTCGAACGCAGAAAGAGGGGCCAATGTCGTTTTGGCATGCCGGTTGCTTTAGTAAATACATATAACGAGAGGAAAAGAAAACGGGAAGAAGATATGAAAAATCAGATGGAAAAACCAAACGAAACAGACCACGAGTCAAAAAAGGAGGAAGCCACCATGATTATGTCAACTACACAGCCATTCAGTTCTGTAGATCAAATGATGGGAACTCAGAGCACGGGGATGGGGATCGCCAACACCATGTGGTTGTCTCGTACTCCTAGCTCGCCGATGGTCGATGACGCGCAGCAACTCCTTGAGCTGCCCCGTCGAGAGGACAAGAAGCCGGAGCAGAGCGTGAAGCGTTCTCGGGCGGTCCTGGCTCCTCGATGGTCGGAGAAGCACGGCACTGTGATGATCGTCGACTTTCTGACCGGGGAAGTGAAGGCCGCGTGGCGTCCGAAGAACACCCCGCAGAGTTAATTGATCTCAAAGGGAGAAATGCAAAAGAAATCGTGACCAGATCACCACCATGACTGGTGGTGTGAGTAAGAAACTATTCACTGACTGGTGGTGTGAGTAAGAAACTATTCACTAAATGATTCGAACCAAAGGAGGAAGTCATGTACGGATTAAAAGATTGGAAAGTCAGACAGTATGAACCGAATGGGGCCCTTACATTGGAAGAAACCCTCAACTGGTTGGAAGCCGATCGGTGGAACATCTTTAGTGTGGTGCCGAGCCAGCATGCGAAGGGGTTAGACATTGTGACCTATCGCGACCAACCCATGCCCTATTAATCAAAACGGATCAGGTGTCGGGATCCATTCCAATCGAGCTCGACATCTGACAAGGCGAAGGGTTCCCAGCCCGATGACCAGTTCCCCCTGACCAGCATAAGCACTTCAGCCTCCTACCTGTAAATCAGCATCAGCCACAGAGGAAATGAGTAGGGTAACCTATAGCCAGAAAGGTTGTTGTCGACATGCACTTCGCCGTTGTCAGTCATCTATGAGGATGCTATCCTTCCTTGACCAAGTATTGGCAGGTAGGGGAGTAGATGGTAAGTTCATCGCACGCTCGACAATTGATGAGAATGGTGTTGGAGGGGGATAAAGGTCGAGAACAAGTCCTTAAGGAAGTGAGTGATCCACGTCGTCAGGTTGCTGAGCTCCAGATGGCTGACCAACCGTATAGCCAGACTCGGAATGACCTTCATCCAACAGGTAACACTTGCAAGAATGAATGATGGTATTCGAAACGAGAACGTCACAGTCCACGTTTTGTGGTGGAGCCAATGTTTTTAATTCATTTTGGGCTATAGGTGTGCGAAACGACTGACGTTCCCTAGTTTCAAGTTTTGATTGGGTTGAGCACCATCTTTTGAAAGAGTTGGGCTATGCTCAAGGAGACGCTCCTCTTACCAACTAGTTACGATTCTTCCTTTGTAGCTCTCTCCATTGTCATTGCTATTCTTGCCTCGTACCTCGCTCTCGATTTGGCTAGACAGTTGACTGGGGCCCTTGGGGCTAGCCTTGTTGCGTGGCTGGTTGGAGGCGGCTTTGCCATGGGCACGGGCATTTGGTCAATGCATTTCATAGGGATGCTGGCATTTTCTTTGCCAATTCCGGTTCAGTATCACATTCCCGTCGTCGTTATTTCACACCTAGCCGCGGTTGCAGCTTCAGGCATCGCATTGTTTGTGGCGAGCAAATCTTCCCTAGGAATCAAGGCTTTAGTTCTCGGGAGCCTCTTAATGGGCCTTGGAATTACCATCATGCATTATACAGGCATGGCTGCGATGCGCCTTCAAGCCACCATTCACTATAACCCTTGGTTGGTTATCCTCTCGGTGGCGATCGCAATTGGTGTGTCCTTTATAGGGTTACAGTTGACGTTTTCTCTCCGAGCTGAGAACACCGCAAAGAGGCTTATGAAGAAGCTGGGTGGAGCGGTCGTCATGGGAAGTGCCATTCCGCTCATGCATTACACTGGTATGGCAGCAGCTAGCTTTTTGCCCCATGACATAGTCGTGCCTGTTTCCGCTTTTGTTGTGGATATCTCCTTACTCGGAGGTTGGGCCATTGCCGTTGGAACCTTGATGATTTTAGGAATCACCTGGATGTCTGCGGTCGTTGATCGGCGGTTGACTGTTCAGACCAGAAAGATTCATCAAACCAATGAACAACTCAAGCAAGAAATTGCTCAGCGACAGCATGTCGAGGAATCCCTTCAACACAATGAAATTCTAATCAAGAAACATCATGCAGCACTTTTAGAATTAGCCACCTGTAAGACCATTCAGATGGAGCGGCAGGAAAACGCCTTTGCCAAAATCGCCGAGGTCAGCTCAAAAAACTTGGAAATCGAGCGGACTGGGATTTGGTTGTTCAATGAGGACCATTCTAGCCTCAGATGTGCAGAGTTATTCGAGCAAAGCAAAGGGAACCATTCGGCCGGAATCGAACTCTCGGTGACCAGATACCCTCGATACTTTCAATATCTGGAAGATGCTCAATTGATTGATACCTCTGATGCAAGAAATGACCCTCGTACCAGTGAATTTTGTGAGACGTATTGCGCGCCGTTAAACATCAGCTCAATGTTGGATGTTCCAATCCGCATGGGAGGACAGATTGTGGGTGTCGTCTGTCATGAGCAAGTGGGACCAAGGCGCCAATGGAATTTGGAAGAGATTCATTTTGCTGGGTCCATTGCCAATTTTGTCTCGCTCGCCTTAGAAGCAAAGGAGCGACAGTGGATGGAAGAAGCGCTTCACGAGAGTGAAGAAAGCACCCGTCTGATCGTGGACAATGCCCTGGATGCGGTCATCACGATGGATGTGAATGGCAAGATTACAGGTTGGAACCTTCAGGCTGAAGCGATTTTTGGCTGGTCTCACGAAGAAGTCATCGGGAAGGAACTGGCTTCAACGATTGTGCCTCTGCAATATCGCGAGGCTCATAGGAAAGGACTACAGCACTTCTTGAAGAGGGGCGAGGCAGCCATGCTCAAAAAGAGAATCGAAATTTCGGCTCTGCACCGAAATGGGCAAGAGTTTCCTATAGAGATCACGGTCTCTCCTCTCTACGTCCGTGGTACGATCACATTCAGTGCCTTTGTCCGCGACATTACGGCACGCAAGGCAGCAGAGGCGGCTATCAAGAGTGTTGCCAAATTCCCTGATGAAAATCCAAATCCCGCTCTCCGTCTAGCCAGTGATGGAACCATCCTGTATGCGAATGGGGCCAGCCAACCATTATTAGAGGTCTGGCATACCCAGGAAGGTCGTTTGGCTCCTTTCTCAATCTGCCAGGTTGTTCGCGAAGCCTTGGCGATATACTCCAGTAAGGAATTTGAAGTGGAGAGTGACAATAACGTCTGTTCTCTCATCTTTGCGCCCATTAAAGATGGGGGTTATGTCAACGTGTACGGAAGAGACGTCACCCAGCGCAAACAAGCTGAGCAGGAATTGCGCAAGGCTAAGGAATCAGCGGAATTAGCCAATCGAGCGAAGAGTGAGTTTCTAGCTACGATGAGTCACGAGCTTCGGACCCCGTTGACCGGAATCCTTGGGTATGCCCAACTTATGAAAAGGGAGGAAGGGATTGCCCCCAAAGAGCAAAATGCTGTCTCGATTATCCAAAGTTCTGCTGAACACCTAGCTCGAATCGAGGCCGGAAGCATCAAGATTCATGCTGAACATTTCGATCTCCCCAAATTGTTACAGACACTCGTCAATATTATGCGCGGCCGAGCGGAAGATAAAGGACTCTCTTTTACGTACGAGTGCCTCTCAATGATTCCACGTATTGTCTTGGGTGATGCGAGGCGACTGCGACAAGTGCTGATCAACTTGCTGGACAATGCCATCAAATATACACACGAAGGGGGGATCGTCTTAAAGGTTGGCTATCATGAAGAGCGGCTCCGTTTTCTCGTCGAAGATACGGGAATTGGGATCAAATCAGAGCATCTGGAAGCCATCTTCCAGTCGTTTCAACAAGTGCACGATTCGAAAGTGATGGCGGAAGGAACAGGGTTGGGGTTGGCAATTTGCCAGAAACTCGTCACCCTCATGGGGGGGACCATTCAGGTCACGAGTAGACCGGATGAAGGGAGTCGGTTCTGGTTTGACTTGGGTCTTCCTGAGTCATCAGGACGAGAGTCTGAAGAACACCTTGCGGAGCGAAAGATCATCGAGGTAAAGGGTGTCAAGAAACGAGTACTGGTTGTTGACGATCAGCTAGACAATCGAATGTTTCTGTATGACTTGTTGGCCCCGTTGGGTTTTGAGGTGATCGAGGCTATAGACGGAGAAGACTGTTTGCAACGAGCGATGGCTGTCACGCCTGATGCGATCTTGATGGACCTTCGAATGCCGAAAATGCATGGTTTTGAAGCAACCCGCAGGATTCGCCATACCAAAGGCCTCGAAGACGTGGTCATTATCGCCATATCAGCAAGTTCTTTCGAGCATAACCGAGAGGAATGTCTCAAGGCAGGAACAAACGGGTTTCTCTCCAAACCATTTCGTATTAATAAATTGTTAGAACTTCTACGTGACCATCTCAATGTGGAATTAATTTATGAAGATTACCCTGGCGAAAAGACCCGTTCATTACTGCAAGAAGCCCATGACCATTCAGCTATCATTCCCCCTCCGAACGAAACCCTGGAGCTCCTCACAGATATGGCGATGCGCGGGAATGTGAAGTAACTTCTTAAGCAAGCAGATCGTCTTGAACAGAGTGATGCCCAGTTTGCGCCGTTCGTGGCTGAATTGCGGACCTTGTCCAAAGGATTTCATATTAAGAGACTTTGCCAATTTCTGAATGAGGTGAAGGGTCCGTCATGAATTCTGAGTGGAGTCGAAAGCCAATTGTCTTAATGGTAGACGATACCCCCGCCAACCTCGGGGTGTTGTCGGATCTCTTGGGAAATGAGGTTTACGAAGTGTTAGTTGCAGAAGACGGTGAGAGTGCGCTGCAGCGTGCCAGCTATGCGCGCCCTGATCCGATTTTGTTGGATGTTCTCATGCCTGAACTGGATGGGTTTGCCCCCTGTCGACAGCTCAAGGAGCGACTTGAGACTCAAGACATACCTGTCATTTTCATGACAGCTCTCTCTGATACATCAAACAAAGTGATGGGATTTGAGCTGGGAGCTGTGGATTACATCACGAAACCTTTCCAGCAGGAAGAGGTGTATGCTCGAGTCAGTACGCATCTGAAGCTTTTGCACGTCCAGCGCAAACTCCAAGAGCAGAATCACAAACTCCAAGAGGAGATCGAAGCTCATAAACGGACACAGGCTACGGTGCTCTACTTGGATGCTGAACTCAAATCGTCCCAGGATTTTGGAGACATCATTGGGCAGAGTCAGGCACTTCAAGAGATTCTGAATCAGATTGCACAAATGGCAGAGACCGACTGTACGGCTCTGATTATGGGCGAAACAGGAACCGGCAAAGAACTGATTGCCCGCGCAATCCATGAGAGAAGCCATCGCCATGACAAACCCTTAATTAAAGTCAACTGCGCCACGATTCCCAAGGATTTATTCGAAAGTGAATTTTTTGGGCATGAAAAGGGGGCCTTTACGGGGGCCACCGCGAAACGGATCGGCCGGTTTGAGTTAGCGAACGGTGGTATGTTGTTTTTAGATGAAGCCGGTGAATTGCCATTGGATATTCAAGCGAAGCTCTTGCGCGTCTTGCAGGAAGGTGAATTCGAACGCGTGGGCGCGACTACTACACAGAAAGTTGATGTGCGCATTATCGCCGCGACCAATTTTAATACAGCATTTCCTGAAGAAATACGCGGACAAATACGGTAAGACGATTCAGAGTATCAGTGAACCATTCATGCAGCATCTTTGCGAGTACCCTTGGCCTGGTAATATTCGGGAACTGGAGAATGTAATTGAACGGGCGGTCATTACTTCTAAAGGAAAAGAGCTTCATATGGAAGAGTGGCTCCACAAACCTACAACCGCTCCCCATTCATCGGTTTCTTCAGACTCAAAGATCCAAACCATCGAAGAGATCGAGCGAGCGCATATCCTTCATGTGCTAGAAACAACAAATTGGCGCGTGAGTGGAGATCAAGGTGCTGCCCAGCTCCTTGGCTTCAACCGCACAACCTTTGAGGCGCGCATGAAAAAGCTTGGAATATCGCGAAAAAAATGAGGCATGCTCTAATAATGACGATACCATGATTAGGGTATGGCTTTCCTTCCCGTGGCTATGAAGATAGAAGCTTCGCATCATCCGCCTCGATCAATCCACGCCGAATCGGCACGACTCGATTCCTCACGAACCGCTGGACAGATTGATCTTCAAACGCTCTAAATTCCTGTGGGTTCTATAGTGAACGCGTTAAGTTAATGCGTTCACGTTTTCAAGTTAACGCCTCAAATTTACCTTCCATCTTCTAGAATAGTATCCATTCAAGCCATTGATTTTAAAGTTTTTTTTAAATAATTCGTTAATGTAAATTCTGGCATTTTGTTTGCATTTGTTTAGGGAAGACATTAATTCTTAACTTGGAGGTGAACAAATGGTCAGAAACGTGGGAAGCACAGAAAAGATAGTTCGATTAGGACTAGATGGATTGCTTGTATTGGCGGCTTTTCTACTTGAACTACCGGCCTGGGGCACGGTTCTCCTCAGCGCAGTGGGGATAGTGGCCCTCGTGACAGGGGCAGTTGGATATTGTCCAGCTTGGATCTTGTTGGGAATCAACTCCTTTTCTTTAAGGGACAAAGCCTAAACACGAATATTGCGTGGTTGCAGTCTCGAGAAGCGCAAATGTGGTTTCCAAAGAGTTCTTGGTAGATCTTCTAGATAAAGGAGGGAAATGTGATTCTCAAACAATTCTATCTCGGGTGCCTTGCGCATGCTTCTTATCTCATTGGAGATGAGGAAACCAAAATTGCCTTGGTTGTTGACCCGCAGCGAGACGTTGATCAATACGTCAAAGAAGCAGAATCTCAAGGATGGCAGATTCGCTACGTGTTTTTGACCCATTTTCATGCTGACTTTCTGGCAGGACATCTGGAACTACGAGATCGCACAGGAGCGGAAATTTGTTTGGGTGCAAGGGCCCAAGCCGAGTTCCCTTTTAGACCTTTAAAGGATGGAGAGACGATCACGTTTGGAAAAGTGCGGATAGAAGTTAGGGAAACCCCCGGCCATACACCTGAAGATATTTCCATCGTTGCATACGACCTTGGTAAAAGTTCTTCAAAGCCCCAGGTCGTGTTGACAGGGGATACTCTGTTTATTGGAGATGTGGGACGACCTGATCTGATGGCTTCAGTTGGGGTGAGCGCTACAGAATTGGCTGGTGAGTTGTATGACTCCTTGCATCAGAAACTCCTCACACTGCCCAATGAAACTTTGGTGTATCCTGCCCATGGAGCTGGATCCATGTGTGGAAAAAATTTAAGCGCTGATATCATTTCAACCATTGGGACTCAGCGATGGTACAACTATGCACTACAACCTATGAGTAAGGAGCAGTTTATTGAATTAGTGACTGCCAACCAACCCGAGGCCCCTCAATATTTCCGATATGATGCTATGCTGAATCGAAAGGAACATCAGACCTTGGAAAAGGCTATCCAGGAAGAATTGAAGCCGCTATCACTCGCTCAGGTTCTTGAATTTCAGAAAAGTGGTGTCCAGGTACTTGACGTCCGCGACCCCGCTGATTTTGCCGGAGGCCATATGGCATCAAGTGTCAACATCGGATTAGGCGGAAAATTTGCCACATGGGCAGGAATCATTTTGAGCCAAAAGACTTCCCTAATCGTGTTAGCTGAGCCTGGACGAGAGCAAGAAGCGATCTTGCGGCTTGGGAGAATCGGTTTTGACCATGTTGTTGGCTATCTCGATGGCGGCATGCAGGCCCTGGTAAATAGGCCTGAACTGATCAAAAGAACTGGACGAATAACAGCAGCGGCCTTGGCGGAACAGTTAAGTGGTTCCAATCCCCCATGTGTTTTGGATGTCAGGGCCGAAGGAGAATGGCTTGACGGGAAAATTGCCCAAAGTCTGAATATCCCACTCCCTCATTTGATAGAACGAATCAACGAACTACCATTTGATCAAACACTGGTCATCCACTGTGCGAACGGATACCGATCCTCTATCGCCGTGGGTCTCTTGGAGAAGGCAGGTATGGCAAACGTCATGGATCTCGTGGGTGGTTTTGAGGCCTGGGAGGCGACATGGGGGATCAAAAAACAACGTCCAGTGAGTGCATGTTCATCGAAGTAAGAACCTTAAGAACTTATGGGAGATCATGATATGGAGAAGATTTTGTCCAAGCGAGAGACCGATTATCCTTGGATTCGAAGTCACGATATTGTAGACCCACAAGGCCCTCAAGCCGGAATGTTGCTCGTCGATATTCGAACACCTGGTGAATTTGAAGAATCGCATATTCCAAATTCAAAGAATGTTCCTCTGGCAGATTTAGAACAGGCTCTTCCACACTTAAAATCAACAATAGAAAACAAGCCGGTTGTTTTGGTGTGTCGGACACAAAATCGTGTGAAAGTGGTCTACAATCAGATGGTCAAAGCTGGCCTCACCAATTGCCAAATTTTGGAGGGTGGCATGACAGCTTGGGTGGCTGCAGGGCATCCGGTTGTTCGTGGGGAAAAGGGGGTGTCACTCGAACGTCAAGTGTGAATTGTCGTCGGAATACTTGTTATCGCTGGAGTGGGACTAGGTGTAACCGTAAGTCATTGGTTCCTTCTCTTACCTGCTTTAGCAGGCGCAGGTCTCTTTTACGCCGGTTTGACAGATTCGTGCTTGATGGGAATGTGGCTTGGAAAGCTGCCATATAACCGAGTTGATAAAAATCTGACAAGTCGTGAGCATCAAGAGAAGCCAGAACCATAGCTGCCGTGAGATAGTTTAGCTAAAAACCGTCAATCAAATTGGTAGCGGATGATTTCCCGAGAGTGGTAGGATGTGAAGGGTCAAGGTTCTTGTGACTCATTTCATACTATGGTTCCTCATTACTAACTCACTCCATCATAAAATAAGGAGGGTGCATGATGCGAAGGTCAATTCGAAATGTAGGGTTGATTGCCACGATGATTCTTATCATCATCGGGTTTATGACGGCTCAATCCTTTGGTTTGGAGTATTATCCTATGGGAGGAAAGGCTAGTAGCAGCGGGGGAGGAAGTTCAACCGCCAGTAGTTCAAGAGGAAGTAGCAGCTCTGGTGGAGGCAGTCCTGCAGATGGATACAATATTCATGTGCAGGCACCTCATTTGATGCCCGATGGGACCCCAGGCGGCCCATTCCACCACTACTGCAAGGGAATATCCGACAAGATTTTGCAATGTCTGTTGTTTGAAACAACAGCACCAAATGCCCCTCTGGTCGCAATCGAGTATTTCGTCGCAAAGGATTTATCACGGAAACTTCCGTTGATTCAGTGGCATCGATACTTCCATGATCATAAACAGGAAATTGCAACTGGCCGTGTGCAAATCTTGGATATTGAAGATCAAAATAAAGTCAAAGCTATAGCCGAGGCAGCTGCAAAGACTGATGGAGTCATCTATCATCTGTGGCAGAAAGGGAAAGAATTTCCCGATGGGACAGTGATTTTTCCGCAGTCACTGGGACATATCTTTAACCAGCCTGAGTAATCCGACCACCAAAAAAGGGGGGGCCTTGGAGGTCCCCCCTTCCACTCTTAATAGTTAGGTAATCCTTGAAAATGGAGGTAAAGTGCCGTGTGGCGAATTCTTGGAGGTGCGATCGTCGGGTTTTTTATTTGTGGCGTAACCTTTGCTGCTGATCCAGAGGTGCTTCGTCCTCGGGTTCCAGCAGATCAAATTGAAGCGGCTCGTGCGATGGAAAATCCACTGCCCGCGACTCCAGAGTTTATCGAAAAAGGCAAGATCCTGTTTCACGGTAAGGGCTTTTGCGTGACCTGCCATGGAAGAGATGGAAAAGGGCTAGGCAATATTCCAGGTCTCAAGGGCAAGCTGCCTCGAAATTTTACGGATACAGCCTGGCAAACAGCTCGTACTGATGGGGAATTGTATTGGATCTTACAGAATGGAAGTCCTGCTACGGATATGGCACCCTTTATCCCGTTAGTTCTTTCCCCAGAAGAAGCCTGGGAAGTTGTTCTCTACGTCCGATCCTTCGGGAAATAGTAAGCAGAGCTGGTCAAGTAGGGAACAGAGAGGCAACCTTTCGTTTCGAAAAGCCACAGGACCAGACTTGTTCTGTTTAAAGTTAGAGGAAAAAGGGTATGGCGAATCTAAGAATAATCATCATTGGTGGTGTGGCTGGAGGGGCCAGCGCAGCCACAAAAGCCCGCCGTACGAACGAACAAGCCGAAATCACTATCTTTGAAAAAGGACCATTCGTGTCCTTCGCTAACTGTGGGTTGCCGTATTATGTGGGTGATGTCATTTCAGACCGCTATGACCTCCTCCTCCAAACCCCGAAAAACTTTTGGCGACGGTTTCGTATAGCCGTGAAAGTTCGGCACGAGGTTTTAAAGATCAACCGCATTGAGAAATGTGTTGATGTAAAAAATTTAGAAACCGAAGAGGTCTTCACCCAACCATATGATAAGCTGATCCTTGCTCCAGGTGCCGGAGCCATTGTGCCAAACCTACCAGGAATTCACGCAAACAACATCTTCACAGTGAAAACCGTTCCTGATTCGGATGCCATAAAGACGTATCTCGGTAGGCCTGGGCTTAAAAATGCGTTGGTGATTGGTGGCGGATTTATTGGACTTGAAACGGCTGAAGCGTTAAAGAATCGAGGGATGGACGTCACTGTCGTGGAGCAAGCCCCACAAATCTTACCTGCATTCGATGTTGATATGGCGACTCTCGTAGCCAACCACTTGCAAGAGAAAGGGATGAAGCCTGTCGCAGGTGATGGCATTCAGGCGTTTCTTGAAAAAAACGGAAGTGCTTTCCAAGCTCAACTAGAAAGCGGAAGGTGTTTGTCGATGGATTTGGCCATTTTATCCATTGGGGTGAGGCCGGAGCTAAAACTTGCCCGTGAGGTTGGGCTTCAAATAGGAGATGCCGGTGGAATCGCGGTAAATGATCGTCAACAAACATCTGATTCAGAAATCTATGCGGCGGGTGATGCTGTTGAAACAAAGCATCTTGTAACAGGGAAGCCCAGCCGCATTCCATTAGCTGGACCAGCCAACAAACAGGGACGTGTCGCTGGGGCAAATGCCGCTAGAGGCCATCTGCGTTTTCCTGGTGCTTTAGGTACGGCCATTGTCGAGACGATGGGAATTACTGCAGGCAAAACGGGATTGTCAGAATTTGAAGCTATGACCCATGGGTATGACTATTTCGTTTCCGTCATCCATCCTCTTGATCATGCGGGTTATTATCCAGGAGCTGAACCGCTTCATATGAAACTCATTGTCGAGGAGGTGACAGGAAGGTTGCTCGGGGCACAAATTATTGGAGAGCAAGGTGTTGACAAACGTATAGACGTCCTTGCGACGGCATTAACAGGAGGGATGGGAGTTGAAGATTTAGAACATTTAGATTTGGCCTATGCTCCTCAATTCAATTCGGCTAAAGGCCCAGTGGTTATGGCTGGTTTTGTTGCTGCGAATACCTTACGAGGAGAGATCAACACAATAACGAGTAAAGAATTACAAAGTAGACTTGCATCTAATGAGGATATTCAACTTTTGGATGTCCGCACTTCTGATGAGTATCACCAACAACATATCCCGCATGCGCGTCTGGTTCTCATCGATGAGTTCCGGGAACATATTCAGGAATTAGATCCAAACAAAGAAACAGTTATGTACTGCCGAGTTGGATTACGAGGGTACCTTGCCTGCCGAATTTTGCTTCAACATGGGTTTCCTTACGTTTCTAATCTAACGGGAGGTATCCTCAGTTATCCTGAATCGAAACCCAACAGTTAAGGCAGAGTCTTATCCTTGTTTCTGCTATAGGAGTATCAAATAGGGGATGGATATGTGGCTGGTATCAATTCTGATGTAGACAGGGAATATGAGAAATACTCCTTGGGTTGAGCATTTGGGAATTGAAGGATATGTGAAAGACATTTGACTTAAAAGGCCTCCGGCCTGGCGTGCCAAGAGTTTAAAGGGGGGCCTTTTCAAATGAGAAATCATGGAAGGGAAAATGGGTGACAACAAATTTTTGACTGATATCAAGACATTAAGGGAACGCGCACGAAGAGAAATTGAAAAAGGGGCTGTGACGCCTGGCTATAAGGCTGATCGAACGACAGTGAACAACATCCTGAATGAAGCACTAGCTATGGAAATTGTGTGTGTGCTGCGTTACAAGAGACATTTTTATATGGCTTCCGGGATCAATGCGCAAAGCGTTGCTGCAGAATTTCTCCAACATGCTAATGAAGAACAGATGCATGCTGATCAAATCGCTCAACGAATCGTGCAGTTAGGTGGTGAACCAAACTTCTCTCCTGAGGGAATGTTAATCCGTAGTCATTCTGAATACGTGGAGGGCGAGTCCTTATCTGAGATGATTACAGAAAACCTCGTTGCAGAGCATGTAGCGATTGATAGCTATCGTGACATGATCAATTTTCTTGGGAATGATGATCCGACAACCCGTAGAATGCTAGAAGGTATCTTGGCAATGGAGGAAGAGCATGCGGACGATTTGGTAAGCCTGTTAGAGGAGATGAAGGTGAAAACGTGAAGTATAGGGATTAGGGAAGGATGATGAAGAAATTTCGAGTTCTGTTTATAATTGCATTTGTCTGGTTTGGCTCAGTCGCTTATGGACAGGATACGTCTGAGGGAATTCGGCCATTAATAGTTCTGGATAAGCCAGTCGACACGGTCATCCCTTCAGGTGTGATGTTTCTAAACGAGCCCAACACCACTCAACAATTCCTGACAAAGCTAGAAGGGCAACCACCAGATTGGAAGTATCTGTTTGGGAAAAACGTCGATGAACGATATGATCGGCTTTTCGATGAATCAGAAAAACGTGATGTACGTCGAGCTGATAATCCTAACCTAGAGCAGTCTATTGCTTTTCTCTGGGACGGATTTCTGACAAGGGTCCGGGATGATAAACCTGGATTCGCAGTTTCTATTGGCCCTAGGCAGATTCAAACTTCTTGGGGGATTGTTCGTTTCAAGATTGCCAACCAGCCTTTTGAAATGACAGCCATGCCTTCCACGGAGCTCTTTAAGGACCTAAAACAGAAACGGGATCGGAAAGAAGAGATGGCGATCTTGATTGTGTTTCAAGGCAAACTCATTCCTGAAGAATCGCTTATGTATGATTTTCACTGCAAAGGAAGGTGAAGGCATGATTCTCCACATCGTAGAACTTACGCAGGTTGATTATGTTTTAAGCTCGAATCATTTACCCTAGTTCATTCATTGTTAAGTTAACAATGAACAGTTAGCGGTTAACGTTTCACCTGTTTCCGCCACGCTGTTTTCAAGAAATCCCAGTTATGGCACTAAAAATAGGGGACTTTTTTTGATATCTTCTTGGATGCCTTCTTGGCTTCAATTTTGCTTAACGTACGTTTAACGAGACGACAGAGTCAGCGAACAAACAAAATTTGATGACAATTTCAAAACAACTAGATCATGCCTAGTGTAGAAATTTTCCACAGTAACATTTTACGGAAGAATTCGTACCACAGGGAGGCTTCAATGCATGTATGCATTATCACGTTCCTTGGACAAAGTTTGGTTACCCTTTGCATCGGTTCTTTTCATTGGAAGCTTCTTTCTTGTGCTATGTAGTGGTACCGATCTTTGGGCTGCTGATGAAAAACAAGCGGAGATGATGATTAACAATGTCTGCTCCACCTGCCATAAGTTCAAAGGTGAGGGTGAGAGTCGGTTTAATCTGAAGGCCCCAGACCTCATGTGGGCTGGCAGTAAATATCAGCGGGAATGGCTCATCGGTTACCTCACTGGAAAAGAGAAATTGTTGTATACCAAGAGCTATCACTGGGACCAGGGATGGGAACCAGATGTGCACATCACGCTAACACAAGATCAAGCAGAGGGAATTGCAGAATATTTCGAAAAACATTTCGTCGACCCGCGTGTCAAAGTCGGGTCGTTTGATCTCACCAAAGTTACACGAAAAGAGGTGGAGTTTGGTGCTCAGGCCTATAAGGACCATGCCTGTATTGGCTGTCATACGATTGAAGAAAACGGACAGTTGGTGGGGGGACCGCAGAGTGCCAACTTAGCCGAATCCGGAAAACGTTATGACAAAGATTGGTTATTCCGGTTCGGGTTAAATCCGCAAGATTTCACGCCTCATAGTGGAGAGTTTTTAGCAGAAGCTACGGAGTTTGGTTTGAGGGCGATCATTGGGTACCTCGATCATTGGGTACCTGATGACTCTGGGTATTCCTGATTTTCAGTACTATGAACCCTGGAAGAGTCCGGAGTTTGAGACTGCCAGCGTGGATCGAGGAAAGGTGATCTATAAAGAATACTGCTCACAATGTCATGGAGCCACGGGAAAGGGCGATGGAGCAGGTGCCTCAGGGTTAAGCCCCAAACCAGCGGTCCATGCAAACATGGCCTTTGACAAATTACCCATGGAATATCTCTACAATGTGATCTATCACGGTGGTCGGAGTGTCGGGAAATCAACTTCCATGCCATATTGGAATTTAACGATTGGTCAACAAGGAGTGGCCGATGTGATCGCGTATCTCAAGGTGACATTTAAGGGTGCTCCACAAATGGCTGAGTCCATGGTAGCTGAGGGACCATCCGGAGTCTGTCCCCAGCCTCGAAAGACAAAACGAGCGCCCGGGAAGTACCGGAAGATGACCAATCCTCTCCCAGCGACCGCAGCTAATGTTAAGGCAGGGGAAATGTTGTTCCAGCAAACAGCGCAACCGTTGGCCTGTATGAATTGTCATGGGACAAAGGGCGATGGGCAAGGTCCAATGGGAGCGGCACTAGATCCTCGTCCACGGAACTTTACCTGTGGTGAGACGATGAAAAATATTACCGATGGTCAAATGTATTGGATCATCAAGAAAGGATCGATAGGCACTGGCATGATGGCTTTTTCAGGTATGCCAGATAACCAAATATGGCAACTGATCCAGTATATTCGGACGTTAGCCAAATAAGTCTTATCAAGCAACCATGGCATCTCGTGCCCTGTACCTTCCTCTTCCCTCTCTTTACAAGAGAGAGGGAGAGGTGGCATCCAGAATTTGAAGACTTATTCTGGCCATTTCTATCTTCTGCTTTGTGTCCAGGGAGTATGACAAGTTGGTTTTCATTACGTCTATCTATGAGCTGATCGATGAAGGAATGGGTTTTCAACAATCCAACCGGCCTCACGCGACGTCATTTTCTCCAGACAAGCGCCATCTTAGGTGGCTTAGCTCTCGTCGGAAACAAGCTCGTCCGTGCTGATGATGCTCCAGTAATTGAGCTCCCATTTGAACGGGGAAAGAGACCTCTCGTCGCGTTTCCACAGAAGCGGCTGCTGATGGTGATGACAACAAGGCCGCCTCAGCTCGAAACGCCTTTTCATCTATTTAACGAGAGTATTTTCACTCCTAATGACGCTTTCTTTGTTCGATGGCATCTGGCGAATATTCCGACAAGCCTAGACCTCCAATCTTTTCGACTGACGATTCGAGGGCGAGTGGAGCAAGTTCTCTCACTCAGCCTTCAAGACTTACAGCGAGATTTTGAACAGGTTGAATTGCCCGCTGTCTGCCAATGTGCAGGCAATAGTCGGGGATTTTTCGAGCCCCGTGTGCCAGGTGGACAATGAGGCAATGGGGCGATGGGTAATGCGTTATGGACTGGAGTGCGATTGCGAGACATTCTGAATCGAGCAGGGTTGAAAAAAGATGCGGTTCAAGTCCGTTTTGATGGACTGGATAAACCCGTAGCCGATGCGACGCCTGACTTCCGCAAGTCTTTAGAGATTGATCAGACATTACGTGATCATATCTTGGTTGCCTATAGCATGAATGGTGAAGCCCTCCTATCGCTAAACGGGTTCCCCCTCCGCTTGGTTGTTCCAGGGTGGTATGCTACGTATTGGGTCAAAATGCTGAATGACATCGAAGTGCTGAATACAGAAGATCAGGAATTTTGGATGAAACGAGCGTATCGATTACCAGACGATCCCTGTCGGTTTACAGACCCCGGCGAAAAGCCGACGGCAACGGTGCCGTTAGGTGCCATGACCATTCGTTCTTTTATCACTAATATACAACAGGGGGCATCGATACCTTCCGGTCAGGTGCAGAAGGTCAAAAGGATTGCGTTCGATCAAGGATATAGCATTGATCGTGTGCTGTTTTCCACAGATGGGGGGCAGCATTGGCAAAACGCAAAACTGGGAAGGGATTATGGAGACTTTAGTTTTCGACCGTGGGAAGCCCAATTTACAACCAAGGCAGGAAAGACCTATCAACTTCAATCAATGGCGATCAATCGAATTGGGGAATCCCAACGGATGAGTGCGCGTTGGAATTCAAGCGGATATCTTCGGAACGTAATCGAAACCCTCTCAGTGACGGGAATATAGGAAGCTGAAGCATGAACATGTTTCGTCTCTTAATCATCGCAAGCCTCGCGGTTCTTTTGATAGGGACTGGTCAGCCGGGATTGGTTGCAGGCGACCAGAACTTTTTATTACCTTCTGATCCTATGGCCTTTCAATCTGGACCAGGAAATTAGGTCGCTTCCAGTTATTGTGTTATTTGCCATTCTGCAGAGTATGTCTATATGCAGCCACCCCATCCTCCAGAAAAATGGAACGAAATAGTCTGGAAAATGAAACAAGCTTTTGGATGTCCTATTCCCAAGGAAGATATTTCAACCTTGGTGGATTACCTCGTTGGACAAAATAGCGTTCAGCCAGCAATCGGAACCCAAAATGCTCAGCAGCCTGTTTCCCCGGTCGCATCAGAAGGGGCAAGCTCGGCAAATGTAAAGACCGTTTTCAACACTTATTGTATGAACTGCCATGGAGAAACGGGAAAAGGGGACGGTCCCATTGGCAAATCCTTGGTTCCTCCTGCGGCTAATCTGACGCAATTACAGAACAAATCGGACGACATGATACGCAAGACGATTCAAAATGGTCGTCCTGGAACGGCCATGCCTTCTTGGAAAAATGATCTTTCCCCACAAGACATTCAGGATGTTTTAGCGTATATTCGTCAGTTGAGTCAGTAATCCTAGCAATCACCTAATCTCCTAGAGTGCAGTTGTTTTTCTCCTTTCTGTGACTGAAAACTCAATTTCCAATCTGCCTGCCTTTCCCATTCAAGAGCCCTTTCTACAAGTTTGTCACCTCCTGACCTTTCTGCTGCATCTCATGTTTATGAACGTGTTGGTTGGGGGAACCTCGGTCATGGTGATCACGGATTGGCTCGGATTGTGCACCGGCAGAGGGTACTACCGACGCCTGGGAGCGACTTTGGCCGGCGTTGTTCCTTTTGCCTTGGTCTTCACCATTCTGCTAGGTATTGCTTCACTCCTGTTTCTTCAAATCATTTATAGGGGGATTGTGTCTGCAACGACTGGCCTTCTTAACACCGCATGGCTGATAGTGCTTGGTATGCTTGGGCTTGGGTTTTACATGCTCTACGTTTACCAACAGTCTCGAGAAGATCCCTCCCGTTCCCCCTATTTTCATCTTGTCATTGGAAGTATGAGCACAGGGCTATTCTTGGGAGTGGCATTAATATTCGTTTCGGCAAACATCTTGATGCTTTTTCCAGAGAAATGGAGCGCCATTCAAACCATTAGTTTGAGTGGCGCATTAGATCTCCCAACCGTTATTCCGCGCTTTCTCCATATCGTTCTGGCCAGTGTGGCAGGGCTTGGGATCCTCATGATGTTGTATGGGATGACGTTATCATCCCGATGGGGAAATCGATTTTTTAGAGGGTCGATGCCCGATCCTGATTACGCGCTGTGGGTTATGCGGTATGGAGTTGCCTGTACTCTTGGAGGAACGCTCCCCCAAACCGTCGTGGGTCCGTGGTTGCTTCTGGCTCTACCGGATTATGTACGTGGAGCTTTGGTGAGCGGTGAAACTGTTGGATCATTAGCCTTTTTTGTGAGTTTAACGTGCGCCTTACTCGGACTTGTTCTGTTGAATGCTGCCCTGATGGTTCCTAAATCTAAGGGCCTTGCCCTAGGAGGGCTCATAAGCTTGATGGTCACCATAGCTCTTATGGTAGTGGTGAGGGACCAAGTTCGGTACGACTGGCTCCGTCCTCATTTTGATCCAAGCCTGTCTCAACAAGATCTCTCAATAGTGATGATCAGCCTTTCAATGGGCATACTCGTGGCCACTTCGTGGGCAATTTTCCATATGATCCGAAAAGCTTTAAGGACATCTTTTCGTATACAAAATCCCGGCATGTAGAAATTCAGACTTGCAGTCTTCATATCATGACGATTCAAGCCCTATTCGCACTTATCTTAGGAGGGATCATAGGGACATTCTTGGGAGCCACTGGTGGTGGAGGATCCCTTATGGCGATCCCATTGTTGGTATATGTCGTTGGAGTACCGGTTCAAAGTGCGACCGCGATGTCTTTGGTGGTCGTAGGCTTCTCAGCGTTCTTCGGAGCCTGGAGAGCAGGTCGTGATGGAAAGGTTCGGGGATTGGCGGCGTTACTATATCAGTGCGACTGGAGCCATCGGAGCGTGGATTGGAGCATATGGGCATCAGCTCGTCCACGGGAATATGGTCCTTCTCTTATTCGGCATCTTGATGGGTGTGATTGCAATTGTAACCTGGCATCGGAGTCGAAGTGAGATTGAAGGGCCGCTCGACGAAGGCTGTGCAGTCGAGTTCTCCTTCGCTTGTATGGGAAAAGCCTTAAGTATCGGGTTCTGCGTTGGTCTGTTAACTGGATTTTTCGGAATCGGAGGTGGGTTTGTCATCGTGCCAGGATTGGTGTTGATCATGGGATTTCCTATGCGAATCGCGATTGGTACCTCACTTCTGATTATTGGCCTAATTTCTTTAGGGGGAATCGCAGGACATTTGTCTTTGGCCAAGATTGATGGTGTCCTCACGACTTTGGTCTTAGGTGGAAGTATGGCGGGTATCATAGGAGGCAGCCAGTTGGCAAAAGCCATGGATGTTCAGACACTTAGCAAGGCTTTTGCTGTCGTGGCAGGTGGAGTGAGTCTTTTCATCATGATTGATAATGGTCTTCACCTCCTGAGTTAACACTGAGGAAAAGGACATGATCTCGTTTCTCTCGCTTTCTCTGGAGCGAGAGCTCAGTGAGGAAGAGGTAGGAAGCCGGTCTACAAATTGTGATTCACAGGTAGAGCTAACGTGAAATGTCGGCCTCGGTCTTCGTAGAGAAGGCGTTTTTGGAGGAGCGTGCAGATAATATCATCAACGGGTAGAGTGTGGTCTGATTGAGAAGCAGTTTGTTCAGTCAATCCATGACGGATCTGATCGATCGTTTTCGGTGTTTCATTACAGAATTCAATGATGAAAGCGGCAGGCCAATCGAAACGCTCACTGGTCGGAGTGGTGTATCGTCCATCATAGACCGTGATGTAGCTTAAGGCCTTGGCATAAAACAAAAAGGGTCGATTGTCGGAAAAATACCGCTGTCTCCATTCGCTCACCCACCGGACCAATTCTTTGTATAGCGCGGGATCCACCCTCCAATCCACGTCGTACTCAAAGTCGTACGCAATCTTGTTCAAATCCACCTTATGGGCATCGTACACGTATTCATACGCGCTCCCTGGTCCGGTGATGCGGACACCATAATCTTCAGGTCGCATGAAGTAGGGGCTGAACCGTTCGAGCCAAAGTTTTCCGGTTGATTCGGGTGGCTGAAGGTGGAGTAACGACGGAATCAGCTCAATCTGGCGCTGATAATCTTCATTGGTTTCCTTGGGAAAGCCCAAGAGAATATTCCACGAGATATCAATATTGTAGTATCGGCTCCATTTGAGACATTGAATGTTTTGAAGTGGGCTGACTCCCTTATCCATTTCTTTCAGTTGGCTATTGCTGAGGCTTTCAATGCCTGGCTGCATGCATTTGACTCCACCTTGAGCCAAGGTTTGAATTTGCCGTTTCGTGAGATTGCTCTTGGTCTCCATAAACACATCAAGGTCATAATGGTTTTGAGCAAATTTCCCAAATAAATGGTCGATGTATTTCATATCGATGATGTTGTCGACCAGTCGGAACCGAGTGGTTTCATATCGACTAGAGAGAACGTCCATTTCGTTAGCAACCTGACCAGCTGATTTTGCGCGAAATTTCATAGCTTGAGCATTGAGACCGCAAAACGTGCAATGGTGTTTTTCGCCCCACCAACATCCTCGTGAGCCTTCATACAGAAGAATGCGATTCAATCCCGTGGAACCTTGGCCTTCTAACTCTTTCATCAACTCAAAATAATCGTCGTAATCCGGAGGACCTGTCTCCTGGAAATCAGAAAACAGTTTGGAATTTGGGGTCAGATGTATTTGCCCGTTCTTCCGATACGCAATGCCAGGAGGAAAGGTCTCTTCCTGTCCACGTAGAATCTGTTTGACCAATTGAGGAAAAGCCTCTTCACCCTCGCCGACCACGACGTAATCAATCCAAGGAAATGCACGGAGTTGTTCGAGTCCCATTTCTCCTTCAAAATTTGCACCGCCGAAGACAATGCGAATGTCGGGATAGAGATCTTTAATGAGTTTAGCCAGGGTAAGACTGGCCACGTTCTGATCAAAGGTTGAAGTAAAGCCCACGACTTTATATTGGTCCCATTCATAAGCCGTAATGGCCCAAGTGAGAAACTGAGGTGCAAGTTTGTGAGCGATCTCTTCTAGAAAACCAATCGAGCACCCACTTTCTTTGGCTGTCGATTCAAAGACAGGTTTGAATATATGAGGGTACTCATCATGTTTGGGGTTGTCGTGGAACAATATGGATGAGAAAAACCATTCCCCGATCAATCCGCGCTTTTCACACAGCACCTCGTAGAGCGGGACTCCAATCTTGTGGGCAAACAACACGTTTAAGTGGTAGGACTTCACCCCGATGCCCTGGTTCTTTAATACGCGGGATAATGTTCCTAACTGAATGGAAGGGAATCTAGAATACACGAATGGCATGGTCACAAGGGCGACGGATGGGTTCCCAGAGAGATCGTCCCAGCCCTCTTGCGAAACTAGTGCTTCGGCTTGGGGTGTGGAAGAGCCAATCGTAATCAGTGGTTCTTGAATCGAAGAGGTCTCAGGCATTGTTAGAGAAAACCCGATCAGCTTTGGCTGCGAGATAAAAATCGCTCTCGGTCAGACCTTTGATTTTATGTGTCCAGATTTCCACTTTGCATTTCCCCCAGGCTAAATAGAGATCAGGATGGTGGCCTTCTTCTTCTGCAATGCCCCCGACTTTGTTCACGAATACCAAAGCATCTGCAAAATTCTGAAACGTGTACGAGCGTTCGATATGTCCATCTTGATTGAGTTCCCAACCATTCTCTAATTGCCCCAGTAATTCTTGCACCTTGGGTTGCTCCAGTGGAGGAACCCCTCCACGACAGGGCACACACTTATTATCCGCAAGACTCATGATCTATTCTCCTTGTTTATAGTTTCGGGTTTCGAGTAAAAGAAATTATAATCTGTTCAAAAGCTTCTGCACAATTCGACCCTTAGGCCTCATCTTCACCTGCGACACCACCTGAGCGTGCCAAATCTTCGGCTTTAATCTTGTCGGGGTTGAATTTGGTGGCTCCAGCAATCATCCGATCCAAGACGTGTTCTAGAGAAAGAGGCGGCGAATCTTTGGGCCGAAACCGAATGGGGTTAATTCGAGCTACTACAAAACTCTTGAGATACGGACTTGTTAATCTCCGTGTTTTCAAGTTTTCCACTTGCCCGATAACCACATCGTCAAGTTCCAAGACCTTTTGGGCCCTTCCAGAACGAATCGTCAGAGCTTTGGAAAGTGGGAGATTCAAGAACTGATCCGTTCGCTTCAAGATGGGATGATAAGCTCCACCACTAAAACGTGGGCGTTGTTCATAGCACAAACCAAGAGTAATAAAAGCTGGTTCCTCAAATTCGAGACTGTAATTCTGTTCATCCTCTGTACTCAGTGACGACAACTCTCGATACATACGAATGACTTCCGATGCTTTTTCGCGGAGATTGTGGGCCTTCTCCGTATTGAGAGCCAAGATTCTATAGGCCACCGAAGGATTGGGAACCACGAGCGCGATGATGCTTTTTGCACCCATCTTCCGCATGGCCGAAAGGCGGTGATGGCCGTTAGGAGTCCAGTATCGTGCTCCATCCTTGCTGGAATTGTTAGCATGAACCGCGATGATCGGATCTAAGAATTGTCCGAGTTTCCCAATTATGCCTTCCAGTTTTCGAACATGGGTCTCCGACAGATTTCGTTGAAAAGGCGTGGGTTCGACCAGCTTGATAGGGAGCGCGGCCATGATAACCCAATGTCCACCAAATGATTCCCGATACACGCTAAGGATTTTGCCTCTGTTTCCCTCAATCTCCTGACAAAGGGATGCTACCTCCCCTGGTGGAGCGGCTGCCTGTAATTCGGTTGGGGCAAGACCCGTAGAAGCCCCTGCCGGTTTACGTCTCCGGCGAACGCCTCCACTTGTTTTGGATGATCTGGTTTTTTTCTCAGCCATGAGGTTACCGCTCATGGTAGAAAACCTTCATAGGAAAAAGAAAGCCCTGAGTTTTATTCAGAGACTGCCTTGTCTCTTATCTCTAAGAGTTAGAAAAAGATAAGCCCTTGGATTAAAGCAATCCAAGGGCTTATTTGGTGGAGGTGAGGGGACGGATGTTCCAAACCTTTCGGCTTGGTCCGGACTATGCCTTCATCCTCAAGGGAAAAACTCTTTGAGGATGCGGGGCGTCTTAGCATCACTTGATGCTCTGAGTGTCCGCTCGCCCTGGGGGTCAGCGGATCTCTAAGTCTCTACAGGGCCGGTGGAGTTAGCCTCTCCCGACCCCTCGGTGTTGCCATGGCCTGCATTTGCAAGCTGTAGGGTTCACCGATTGAGCCCCGTATTCATCCGAGGATTACTCCTCGGAGCGACCAGTTGTTGATCGAACCCCTGTCCGAAGACCTTCAGCGCAACGACCCTACGTGTGTAGCCGATGTTTTAGATTTCGCGTCTGCCCACGCCTATCAGCCGGCTTAGAGCATCCGCTAGCCCAGTATGTTCTCGTCCTTAAGTTGCTGAGCACCCACCTCGGACCAGCCTGTAAAGTAGCGCCTCATCCACTCCCACAGACATGGAATGGGGAGACGTCGCGGTCAATTATGCCGCGAGAGCCAATGGTTCGTTGGCAATTATACATTTCCCGAAGGTTTAACGAGACTTCGAGAGCTCGACACGCTCCGTTGACCTCTTGATCCCCGTCGAAGCCAGTCACCCCCTTTTGTGTTAGGTTCTTGTGCTTTCCCTTTTTTCTTACTATAAACCAGGTTTGCCTTTTTTGCCAATCTAAGTGAGGGTTGGGGTGTTTCCATGACAAGAAAGCTTGCCTTATCACAGAAATTCGGCGGTTTGTCAGGATTCTCTTTTGAGCATAAAGATCAATAGGTAAAGGAGGTCTGAATGGCATGGGTTTATTTGTCGATTGCAGGAATATTTGAAATTGTTTGGGCTATAGGATTGAAGTTTACGGATGGGTTCACTCGTTTATGGCCGAGTGTCGGCACGGTATTAGCGATGGGGATCAGTATGCTCTGTCTGTCTTATGCGTTGAGGGTGATTCCCATAGGGACAGCCTATGCCGTCTGGACAGGCATTGGAGCTGTTGGAACCGCAATTCTGGGAATCATTTTTTTTGGTGAATCTCGTCATGCCCTTCGGCTCTTTTGCATTTTTCTGATCGTGGCGGGAATTGTGGGACTTCGCCTTTCTTCTCTTTCGTAACGATTCAGTTTGGAATGGAATGATGGGAAAAGATAAGAGCTAAATTGAAAATTGGAAAACGGGTTGTTTCCCCTGGGGTTCGGCCAAAATCCCATGAGTTTTAAGGGCTTCGATGATTTGGCAGGTCAGGTCATCAAAATTTTCAGGCCCAATAAAGGTGAGATCAGCTTCAGGTTGCGAGTCTTCCTGCTCCGTGCTCATATAGACCGTTAAGACGGGGGCTGGGTGAACGAGTGTTCGAATAGCTTGAACAACTTGGTCAGATGGGAGCTCAAAGGCGTTTGTGGTGGATATGACCATCAGCCCTGTGTCAATGAAGAGGCGAGCCACTTCACCATAGCGACGAACGGTTTCTGTCGCTTCTCCTTCATGAAGGTCCGCATCGAGGCCACGCCTGAGGTTTTCGGCATCCAATAGGTAGGCATGTCGACCTTCTGCCACGAGGACTGATTCGATTTTTTTGGCTAAAAACGCTTTTCCTGTGGTAGCAGGGCCTGTGAACAAAACAACCGCTGCCCGGTGCCCGTAATGTTTGGCACGATCCTCTGATCTGACGTCTCCTTGAATCCAGGAGAAATCCCGTTGCCGGGCTTCCCTTCTGAGATTCTCCTGCCGATCCTGAATCATCTGAGTGATGATTCCACCACCAGAGACATCATACTCGTCCACAAGCACGAACCGACCGGTCGTCTCAAAATCTGAATACAAATCAAACGCCAAGGGTGACTTGGAGCGGAGGGTGATATCGCCTACTTCATTCCGTTGAAGGGTGATTCTCTTTTTTTGCTCCGATGAATCCTTTAAATCATTGGCGTCAACAATCCTATGAATGTCGGCGACCTCACATTCTACTTCTCGTGTAGCTAAGCGGACTAAATAGGTTCGCTGCATATCGAGAGGGCGGTTCCCTAACCAAAAAAGATTGGCGCGAAATGTGGTTGAAACCATCGGGATGGAATCCTCATGACTCACGATTTCGCCACGTTCGACAAAGATCTGTTCATCGAGGGTTATGCCAATCGATTGTCCTGCCTCAGCTTCGAGGGGGAGGGGATCGATGTTAAAAGCTTCAAGCGATTGAATGACCGCCGACTTATTAGAAGGAGAGAAAATAAGTCGATCTCCAACTTTGAAGGTTCCAGTGGCGATTCGTCCCGTCAAGATCCGACGAGCATCAAACTTATACACATCTTGGACCGGGAAACGCAGAGGTTTGTCTTTTGTGGCAAGCTCTGAGGAAAAGCGACCCAAAGAGTCGAGGACGACTGGACCTTTGTACCAAGGCATGGCCTCACTCGGAGTGACGATATTGGCGCCTTCCTTGGCGCTAGCCGGAATGACGAATTGAGGGGTGACCCCCAGTTGGCTGAGAAAGTCACGATATTCTTTTTCAATGCCATGGAAAATGTCTTCTCGAAATCCCACCAAATCCATTTTGTTGATGATGACCGTGACCTGCCTAACGCCAAGCATGGAGAGCAATAACCCATGCCGTTTGGATTGCTCTTTCACCCCTTCGAGGGCATCAATGACCAGGAGGGCGGCTTCAGCGCGTGCGGCACCGGAGACCATGTTTTTGAGAAATTCCTTATGTCCTGGAGCGTCAATGATAATGTACTGGCGACCACCCCATGAGAAAAACGTCCGTGCAGTGTCAATGGTAATGCCTTGTTGCTGTTCCTCTAAAAAGGCATCGAACAAGAAGGCATACTCGAATTCCTTTCCCTGCTGTTTGCAGATGCCTTGAATTTTTTCGAGTTTTCCTTCTGGGAGGGAGCTGGTATCGGCATAGAGCCGCCCCAGCAGAGTCGATTTGCCATGATCGACGTGGCCAACGATGACAATATTCATCCGATCAAGGTTGTGGGCAGGTTCAACCGTCATGATCTACATGTATCCGTCTTTGCGAAGTAATTCCATCCCTCTTCCTTCGTCTTGCGCTCGACCTGCGCGCTCTGCGACGTTCGATTTTCTGAGCTCTTCGATGATTTCATCAACAGTTTTGGATGTTGATTGAATGGGAAACGTACAAGGAGCACACCCGAGGCTTCGATACCGTGTGCCATCATCCTTGTCCAAATAGAGATCCATGAAGGGAATATTTTCCAACTTGATGTATTCCCAAATGTTAATTTCGGTCCAATCGAGTAGCGGGTGAATGCGAATATGAGTTCCTGGAGGGAAGGACGTTTTAAATTGATCCCAAAGTTCCGGAGGCTGGTCTCGAAAATCCCAGTCATTGTTCTTATCACGAGGAGAGAAATATCGTTCTTTGGCACGCGTGCCTTCCTCATCAGCCCTGACGCCGAGGATAATTCCCGTATAACCTTTTTCTTCCAGGAGAAGCTTCAATCCGTTCGTTTTCAACGCGGTGCAACATTCCACACGACCAATCGTGTGATTCATCCCTTGAGCAAGGGCTTCTTTGTTCTGTCCGATAACAAGATTCAAGCGCCATTCACGGGCTAAGCGATCCCGGTATTCAATCATGGCGGGTATCTTGTAGCTGGTATCAATATGAATGAGTGGAAAGGGAACATGGCTGAAAAAGGCTTTACGGGCTAGCCACAAAAGAACTGTAGAGTCCTTGCCCATCGACCAAAGCATGGCCAAATTATCAAAGTGCTTATAGGCTTCCCGGAGAATATAGACACTTTGATTTTCGAGTTGTCGTAGATGTTTCATACGTAAATCTTTTCTTGTTGCTCGGCTGGTTCTTTCAATGATCGGTTTGTTGTGACGAGTTCTCTCAGTTTCTTGGCTGCAGCTCCCGACTCCAAAAGGTATCGAGCCAAGAAAACCCCTTTTGTGATTGTTGAAGCTTTCCCGGCGGCGTAGAGTAACATGGCTGCATTCAGGATCACCCAATTTGTTTGTTTCCTTTTTACTTCGTTGTGAAGAATTCGTCGGATCAAATTGGCTTCCTGTTGTGGGCCAGGAGTGCCAGGTGTTGAAGAAGGGACGGTCATATCCGTATAGGCGCCCAAATCTAAGCCGACATCCATAGGTTTCAAGTTGACAGGAAAAATAGACCCTTTATTCAATTCCCGGATAAGAGTAGCTGTTGAGATGGACAATTCTGGGTAGCCTTCAACCCCTTGAAAAATGAGCAGATGTCCCTTGTCAATCATATGAACGGCTTCAGCCATTTTTTCGAGGTAGGGCGGATGGGCAATACCAATGACCTGGGAATGTGCTCCAGTGGGATTGAGCATCCGCGCAACTTGATGAAAAAGATTCTGGAGTCCAAACTCCTCTCGAAGGTAAAGGTAGCGGGTGAGGGAAGGGTGGTATAGAGCGATATCGAGGTAGGCAAAGTGGTGATCACTGAGTGCTCCGGATATATGTAATGGAGAAAGGTCAGTCTGAATTCCTAGATCAGACAGCACACGAGAAATATTCGTCGGAACCGATTTATTCTCTGTCCCATGGAGGAAGACCGTTGCTCCACCCGCGGCGGCGACAATGGCTGCGGCTACAGTGGCATGAAAGGTGTCGTGCTTTTCTCCATATATTGGCAAGTCAACGATGGGTAACCCTTGAGGCACCTGAATGGGAGGCACATACTGACGGACCACCGAGGTAAAAACCCCCAGTTCTGACACGGTTTCCATTTTGAATCGCATGGCCATTAGAAATGCCCCAACTTGAGTTTGAGTGGCTTCTCCTTCCATCAAGCACACCATGGCCTGTTTGGCGTCGTCCCACGACAGGTCGCGACTTCTTTTTAGTCCTTTTCCTATTTTGGTGATGAAGCCTTGCATAATTTCGCTCATCGCTCAGAAGGTTAACACGTGATCTGCTGCCATGACTTCTTCCTTCCAAAACGATTCAATGGGTTGGACCTCATCAATTTCCGGGAGAAGATCTTCGAGCATAAGTTCGAAGAACTCAACGGATTCCTTGCAAATGGAAAGTTTCACATCCCCGGTTTCCTTGAGTTCCCGAAGAATAGCCGGAAAATCATCTCGTTTTTGTGTCTCCAGCAACTCTTTCATTTTGGCCTCTCGACCCTGGTATCCGTTGGAAAACTTCAATCGTTTGATTTTCTCAAAAGTCAGGTTGCCAGCGCTTTCGTCTCTGAACAAGACACTCACTTGCGTGTAAGTTGATGCGGCAACACGAGCGACCTCACAGGCTTGCATCAGGTTGTTATATGTCCCTCTGGTAATAATGATGGCCAGTTTTTTCACTCTTCTCCTCCGCCTACCTGTCGATGGTTTATTGATCAGGATGGAATACCGCGCTAAGCCAACGGGCCCTACTCACCTTTTGTGAAGCCCGCATTCAGTCTTCTCGGAATTCTGCCATCGCCCAGATCGAGGATCTTCACCCGGCATGACGGGTACCGTACAGTGGGTGCACCCAATGCTTGGGTAGTTTTTATCGTGAAGAACATTATAGGGAATCTGCTGATCACGAATATGGGTCCAGACATCCTCAGTGGTCCATTTTGCCAAAGGATTAATTTTGACGAGTCCAAATGCGTTGTCCCATTCCAGCAATTGGGTGTGATCTCGAGTTGGGGATTGGTCACGACGTATGCCAGTAATCCACGCAGAATAATTTTTCAAAATCCTTGTGAGAGGATCCACCTTCCGGAGCTGACAGCACAAATCTGGCTGTCGTGCCCATAGCTCTGCTCCGTACTCTTGAGTTTGTTCGTCTGGTGAGAAGCGAGATTTCATTTGAAAAACTTGATCTGAAGAAAGCCCGTATTTGCTGATAATCCGATCACGGACTTCATACGTTTCAGGAAAAAGAAAATCTGTATCGAGATAAAAAAGAGGAGCTTTGGGATTGATGCGATACATCATGTCGACTAAGACCACGTCCTCTGCTCCAAAGCTGCATCCAAGGATGATATGCGGAAAATAGGTATTCAGGGCGTAGGCCAATACCTCTTGCGGTGGTTTGTCCTCGAACCGTTGGTTTAACTCTTGAAGGGTTGAGGCCGCTATGGGTAAATTGACACGATCAGACATCAGCGACATGCTCTTACTCTTCGACTTTCTCCACCAACACCTTGAAGTGCTGATGATCGGCTTCAAGAGGATCTTCGGCCAACACCTTATGGCCGTCATTTCGAAGGCTCATGGGAACATTCTTAATCGGTTCGCCTGCATCCAACCACACTTCCAGTTGCTCTCCATGATCCATCATTTCCAGTTTCAACTTGGTTTTGACGTAATTGAGCGGGCACATGACGCCACGAAGATCGAGAACGGGTGCGCCAGCATCGAGGGTCACTGATTCTGAAGAGGAGGAAGGTTCCGATTGTGGTGTCGCCTTTCCTTCTCCGAGTTCGCTAACTCCGAGTTGGAGATCCTGCCCAAGTTGCTCAGTCGCTATTCGACAAGCTTCAACAAACCCACGTGCAAAGTCGATTTTGGCGTTGGTGAACTGAGCAGTGGGATCTTTGGGGCCTAAATCTTCAACCTTATCCACAAGGTTTCGATACGTGGTTGGAAGCACATTCACTTTCCTAGCCAGAAGATGATCGAATTCGGCGAGAGTATCGGCATCGGTATTAGGGTCGATTCCTTCTGTCACCAAAAGCGCTTTTGCCCCTGCTACGACCGCACGATAGGCTTTGTTGACGGCAACGCCATATTGATGTTTTTCTGAGAGAAGTTTTGCTTGATACAGTTCTTGTTCTGCCTCCAAAATTCGATTGTCAATCATTTCCAGTGCACCGCCGGCACATTCGCCTGGGCCTAGGTCCTCTACCGTGAATTCTGCATCCGCTTCCCAGTCATAGTAATAAGACGGATCATCCTGGTACGAAGGAAGCAAGGAGAAGGGAATTAATTCATCCTTGAGTTTGGTTTTGCCCGATCGCGTAATAAAGGCTTGGAGCTTCTCTCCTTCCTGACGGTCACGTCGGTAGATATCGAGTAGATGGGAAATGGCGCTCGGGACGTTTTTAGCCGGAACTTTCACGATTAATTGTCCAATTTTAGCGGTCCTGTTTACTTGCCCCCCAAGGTGGACTTCATAGACCGGAGCCACGTGCTCTCCAATTCTTTTCCCGACGCCATGAAGACCGATTGTCGCAATGTGATGCTGGGCACAGGAATTGTGACACCCGCTGATCTTGATGTCGACGCCTTTCAGGTCTTCGGGGACATGTCCTGGTGGGAACAGTTCGGCCAATCCACGGGCGAGTCCTTTCGAAGAGGTAATCCCTAACCCACAGGTGTCTGTGCCAGGGCAAGCGACGATATCCTCAACCTCTTCCGCACCGGGTTGCCCTAACCCAGTCACCTCCAAGTCCTGATAAAAATCGTGGGCCTTGGATTCCGGAATCCATCGGATAATTAAATTTTGGTTGATTGTTGTCCGAATATTCCCATTCGAGTAGGTCTCAGCAAGATTGGCGACTTCTAACATTTGTTCTGCTGTGATATCCCCTGACGAGAGTTTAATGATCGCTGCAACGTATTCAGCCTGTTTTTGCTTGATCATGTTGGTTCTTCGCCAGGTATCAAAGGAGGATTCTGATGAAGAAGATGGGTTTACTCCGTTGCCATTTTTTCCGTTTTGGCTCCGTTGGGGCATGATGAGGGATGGCGTATCCGGATAAGGCAACACGTTAAGAGAAGATGGGGATGAGGCAGTTTTTTGCATGGAACGATACATCTCTTCCCAACGCTTGGTGAACTCCTCAAAACCCAGTTTATCAATGACGAATTTCATTCGTGCTTTGCTTCGATTTTTTCGATTCCCCAAGTTGTCGAATACTTTGATAACGGCTTCGATTGAGGGAATGAGTTCCTCCATGGGAACAAACTCCCTCAAGAGATGAGCAATACGAGGTGTGGACCCTAAGCCTCCACCGACTACCATGCGAAAACCAATGGTGCCATCCTCTCGTTTTTTTGCTAGAAGACCGACATCGTGGATAGGGGTCAGTGCGCAATCGTGGTGGCATCCTGAGAAAGCAATCTTAAATTTTCTTGGCAAACTTTGGGTGAGAGGATTTCGCAGCAAATGGTGCGCCACGGTTTTTGCGTAAGGTGTGACATCAAAGACTTCACCTGGACACACACCGGCCAAATGACAAGCCGTGACGTTTCGCACGGTGTTGGCACAGGCTTCTCTTGTGGTGACGTCGACCTCTGCTAATTTTCGCATGACGGTCCCGACCTGATTAAGCGGGACAAAATGTAATTGAATATCTTGACGTGTCGTCACATGCCCCACACCGGTTGCATAGGTATCCGCTACCTCGGCTATCCGACGAAGTTGGTTGGCTGTTATTCCACCGAAGGGGATTTTGATGCGCACCATTTGAACATCTGGTTGACGCTGACCATAGATCCCGTGTTGCAATCGGAATGGCTTAAACACCTCAACAGGAGTCTCGCCTTCTTGTAATCGCTTGACCTCCCCCTCGAAGGTTTCGATTTCGTCCAAAATATCTGAAGGAATGGGTATGGTCTGTATTTCGGGTATGGAAACTGTGCGACCCGTGTTCATGGTGAGCCTCTCTGGGTAAGACAAGACAGGATGAAATTTCCCCTTCTGCGAGAAGTTGGGATTATGGTGTTATCAATCATACAACATGTCCAGGCGAAAGCGTAAAGCTAGATATGATACATCAGTGCCTGCTGTTGTTCGAGTTGAGCGTATTGCTCGACAAGAGCATTGAGTGTGATCGATCTTAATACCTCTTGCTCAGCCTGATGGACCTTCTTCCATATTCCGGATAAAAATTTTTCTGAAACGACCAATGTGTCAGCCTTCCCGTTTCTCCTAATTGGATCGAACACAGTGGCCCCGGGGGGCCCATCCATCGCTTCTACAATCTCGGCTAGGGAGACTTGGGACGGATCCTTTCTCAAGGAATACCCACCTTGTGCTCCCCGGACGCTTTCCACGACCCCTGCCTGTTTAAGGGAATAGAGAATTTGTTCAATGAAGCGAACTGGAATGGATTGGCGGCCAGCGATTATTTTAGCTTGGATGGGCAGTGAACTGTAATGGAGGGCGAGATCCATTGCAGCCATGATCCCATATGTTATTTTCAATGGAACCTTTTTCATATATTTCCTATAATTCCGATAGGAATTAAGAAAAATAATACTGAATCACTGACCGTCTGTCAATTCGTTTCTGTGATGGGTAACAGGCTGATTTCGGAATGGATTAACTTACCTTAAAACCGAGCTTCGAAAGAGTTTGACCCAATTCCGCTTGATTGTCAGGTACATCAATGGCGGTTTGGTGGAATTCTCTGCGAATTGGATAGTGTTTGCGGAGTTGATCAAATCGTGAAGGATGCTTCTCGGGAGGGTGGGAAAGAATTTCCAACATCCGAGCGTGGTCATTGGGCAAGTCGTAGATTTGAGTCACGACCTGATACATCGTTTCTTGAAGGTCTGAACTTGCGGAATTCAATTTTATAAAAGGCAATGCAGGTGGTGGCAGATGAAATCGTGGGTCCCATGTGGGCTCTCTTCCAAAAAACTGACAAGCAGCCTGGTAGACATCCATCGTTCCTTGAACTTTCCCGTCGAATGAATACCCTGCGATATGGGGTGTGCCCAGAGCGGTTTCCCGAAGAAGTTCCCAATGGATATTGGGTTCTCCCTCCCATACGTCTAGGATCGGTGGTCTCATTTTTTTTGGGGTAACGATGTTGAAAAGGGCTTTATTGTCCACAACTTCACCACGTGAGGTATTCATTAAGACGGTGTTTGGGGAGATCTGACTAATCCGATGCTCATCCAAAAGATGAAAGGTAGGATCTGGGCCGTGCTTGTTAAGAGGGACATGGAGCGAGAGAAAATCAGCATCCAACAGTTCCTTTAATGGACGGTATTGAAGGTCGTTCGTTTCGCGGCTTAAAGGTGGATCGTTCACCAATACTTCCATGCCAAGGGCTTGTGCTTTTTCCTTGACGAGGCGTCCAATGTTGCCAACCCCAACAATACCAAGTGAACTTTTTTTCAACGAGATGTCCATGTGGATTGCCATCATCAAAAGAGCCGTCACGATATATTCTGCAACAGAGTTCGCGTTTGCTCCCTTGGCGGAACTAAAGTCGATCCCTTTTTGCGAAAGGAAGTGTTGGTCAATATGGTCGGTTCCTGCAGTGACGGTTCCAACAAATTGAACGGAACTGTTATTGAGAAGGTCAGCATCCACTTTTGTCACGGATCGAACTAAAAGGACAGAGGCATCTTTGAGGACCTCGTGGGTCATAGCCCGGCCTGGAATAAGGGTGACCTCGCCTAATGTGCTGAATGCCTCCTGAACAAAGACCACGTTTTCATCTGCTACGATTTTCATCTCTGAGGTCTTTCCCAAAATAAAAAAGATGGTAAGATTTCTAGAGAAGGGTTATCAAATTTCTACTCTATGAGGGCGCTTTTCAAACTCATGGAGACACAGTACCATACGAGGGTGTTCGGGAAAGGAATTTCTGAGCAATATGATGAAGAGAAGGTAAATCCAACATTGGTGGTCTAGGGAGATATTCATGATCAAAAAATCTACCGTAAAGAAAACAAGTGCGAGTTCAAAAAAGAAACCTGCAAAAAAGACCACGAAGAAACTTTCTTCAAAAACAACCACAACAAGGAAAAAGCCTGAATGTGCGGCGAAAGCCGTGGCCTTAAAAGTTGGACAAAAAGCCTCTTCGTTAACCCTTCTGACTGATGAGGGTAAAAAGGTCAGCTTATCCGATTTTAAAGGCAAACGTGTGGTGTTGTACTTCTACCCCAATGATGATACGCCCGGTTGTACCATAGAGGCTTGTGCCTTTCGCGATGGAATAAATGAGATCGAGGAAACTGGAGCAGTTGTCTTGGGGGTGAGCCCTGACTCGGTGGAATCTCACCGGAAATTCTCCCAAAAATATGAGTTAAATTTTCCTTTGCTTAGCGATACAGAAAAAAAAGGTGTCCAGTCCTATGGGGTATGGAAAGAAAAATCACTGTACGGAAGAAAATACATGGGAGTTGAACGTACCACGTTCATTATCGATGAACAGGGAAAAATTCGTGAGATTTTTCCAAAAGTCAAAGTGGACGGTCATTTAGAAGAGGTACTCGGAGAATTAGACTTAATGAGTTCTTAAGCTCTGATCAAGTCTGCATCTGTTCTTTTTCTTGTACTTTCCCAATCCGACAGTTTTTTAGGGGAACCGATCCTTCACCACTGGCTCGCCTCGACCAGTCCAATAACCAGCGTGCATCCGAGGGGTTGAATGGCGAATGGTAAATCGGCCGTCTGAAGACAGGACTAAAGCGCCGGCCTGACCTTGAACCTTGGTGGTCAGCTCTTGAAGCGCTGCACGAGAAACTACTGTGGGGCTAGTGCCCTTCCGTAGTTCCATCGCAATATGTTTAGCTAACGCCATTCGCATGATCGTTTCCCCTATCCCGGTCATGGAAACTCCTCCGCTCGTATCGTCAGCATAGATCCCACAGCCAATCAACGGTGAATCACCTACGCGTCCAGGTTGCATGCGGGGGACTCCTCCGGTCGATGCCCCGGCTGCGAGGTGACCCTTCCTGTCCAACACGACGGCACCTACTGTACCGTAGTGGAACCTTGATGATGGCTGAGGGGTCATACTGGATTTCGGGGATAGGGATGAGGCTTTCTTTTTGAGTGGAGACTTCCTTTGCGTCAAGGCATTGTCGGTTTCAAGGCGAAAGTGTCGAGCCAGTCGAGTCGCATGGACTCCGGCAATAAGAACATGGGAAGTGTGTTCCATCACGACTCTTGCTGCAGTGATGGGGTGGAGGACTTTTTGGATATTGGCTACGCCGCCAGCATTGAGAAATTGTCCTTCCATGAGAGCCGCATCCATTCGCTTGACGCCGTCAAGCTGGAGTCGAGATCCTCTTCCAGCATTAAACAAACCGGATTATTCCAAATGACGGATTATGACCTCCACAACATCAACGGCTGATTGGTTTTCGTGAAGAGTTTCATAAATCAAGAACGAGAGCATGGGTTAAACAGGTCTTCTGCGCCGCCGTCATAGGGCGAGCTCCGGCTCCCCCGTGAATGAGGATTATTCCTGAACGTGGAAATTTTTGACTCTTTGACGATCGACTAGAGTCTGAATATGTCAATGGAGGAGGATATTTTTGATTTTGTGATAGGTAGGGTCCTGTAGGCGATCCAGGTTATGACGGACGAATCCCAAACCCGTGACGCAGAGTTCAAAATTCGTAGAGAGTTTTTGAAACAGGGTGGGGGTCTCCTTACCTTCCCCTTGTTGGAATGTCGCGACAATGCTATAGGAACGCTTCCCGGCCTTCATGTAGTCCACGAGGAAATCTTTATGGTGAATCAATACCGAGACTTTGATATGTCGAAGATATTCAGGAAAGAGGCCAGCCATGAATAAGGTGAAATCGCCGATGTGACGGTGAACCTCTCGTTCCCGTTTAGATTCGGAAATCTCTTTGAGTGATTCTGCCTCGTACAACAACTCCACGATGGTTTCTACGGATTTCCCTTTTTCATTCTTAATCCGATGAAGATGGTCAATGTGCGAGAACTCGACGAGAAGGTTTGCAAGATAATCGGTGACTTTAAAATCTGGCCAGCCTATAGATTCAGCGAAACTCTGTTCTGTTAGAGTCCCAAAAAACTTTCGAAGTGGATGATGTTCCGAAATGTGAGTTTCCACTCTCTTTCCTCCCTCGCTGAATTTTAGGAAATTCTGTGGAAAGAATTTTGGAGATATTCTACAACATTTTCACTGTCCGATTGAACCACTTTAATGATATTTCATCTTTGTCTTTTTCTGACTATCGAGTATAAGGGTCACAGGCCCGTCATTCTGTAATGAAACAAGCATCAAAGCTGCAAAGCGACCCGTCTCAACAGGAAGGGCTTGGGATTGGAGCGCATAAACGAGCTCTGTATAAAGTACCAGAGCTCGATCTGGGGTAGCGGCTTCTTCAAAACCCGGTCGACGTCCTCTGTCTGTATTCCCCAGCAAGGTAAATTGAGAAACTACGAGGAGTGCCCCACCGATCTCGCGCAATGACAAATTCATTTTTCCGTCAGGGTCAGAGAAAATGCGGAGTGATGGAATCTTTTCTGCCATATAGGTGATGTCTTTGTCATCATCATTCTTAGCTGCGCCAACAAGGATAAGGAGGCCTTTACCGATCTGACCGACCACCACCTCGTCGACTGTTACGCTAGCCGAACTGACGCCCTGAACAACGGCTATCACGATTGTCTTCTCCGCTGTTTTTGCCTTCTGTCATGTTTTGGCATTTAGAGGGGTGAAGTCAAGTCTTTCGACATAAATTATGAGTGAGAAGCATTCATTTGGAAAGTCCTCGTGGATCGTGAGGGATCAGGTGGACACCCTTCGTGAGAATTTCTTTTGCGCCATCTTCCAATACACGTCTAATTCCTCTGATCGAAACAGCGCATGAATGGCGAGATACCCAGTGACACTCAACCCGATTCCCACCAGCAACATGATTCCCTTTGCGATCCATTCATCTTCTCGTTCCCAAACAGCTAACTGGATAATCCAGAGACAGGATAACACGATGGGTATCGTGGCAATGCACGTTCTCGTGGCTGACCGAAGAAATTTTACCCAATTCATACCGCCTAAACGCCGGTTGAGTATGATCACGAGGACTCCGATGTTCACCATGGCAGAGAGTGCGGTTGCCAATGCCAACCCTGCATGCTGAAAGGGCCCCATAAAGATAAAGGCTAAGACAATGTTTGCGCCCATGCTTCCCAATGCAGCAAGTGCTGGAGTTTTGGTGTCCTGCATCGAGTAAAACGCGGCGGCAATAATGCGTAACCCTGCGAATGCCCATAGGCCTACCGCATAGCCGAGCAACGCGTCTGCCGTTGCTGCTGTATCTTTGCCGAGAAACTCCCCATGTTCGAAAAAAAGGTGAATGATTGGTTCTCGCAGCAGGATCAATCCAATCATAGCGGGAAGAATAATGAACCAAATCATCCGTAGCCCAAATTCCAGGGTTTCCCGCAGTTCGGTAAAAGCCCCGCGTGCGGCTTGGGCAGAGAGCGTTGGGAGAATTGCTGTTGCTAATGCCACCCCGAAAATCCCCAAAGGAAATTGGATCAATCGCATTCCATAAAACAGGTATGTTGGGCCACCTTCGAAAAGTGAGGCCAGAATCGTACTGATGGTCAGGTTCACTTGTGTGACCGACATTCCCAACAGTGAAGGGACCATCAATGAGCCAATCCTCTTCATGCCTGGGTGGTTTGGTTGGAACCGCCATGAAAAAAGCAACCCTCTCCGGTGAATGCCTGGAAGTTGAATGAGGAATTGGAGGAATCCGCCGACCACAAAGCCGATGGCCACTCCTGTCACGGGTTGATCGAGATAAGGAGTAAGAAGCAGGGCTGCGGTAATGACAGAGATATTAAAAAACACCGGTGCCAAGGCAGGTGCAGCAAAGGCTCGGATGGAATTGAGAATCCCCATGGCAAGGGCTGCTAGGCTGATAAAGAGTAAATAGGGGAACATGATTCGTGTGAGCAGGGTGGTGATGGCCATTTGGGCGGGATTGTCATGGAATCCCCAAGCCATGATCCACACAATGCCAGGGGCAGCTATGACCCCCAACATGGTCACTCCGATGACGATGGTCAGGAGTGTGGTAAAAGCTGCGCTTGCCAGCTCCCAGGTTTCCTGTTTGTTCCGACGAGTATGGTACTCCGTAAAGACAGGAATAAAGGCTGAAGACATCGCTCCTTCAGCCACTAACTCTCGGAGAAGGTTCGGAATTCGAAAGGCCACAAACAGGGCATCGGCAGAAGCTGATGCCCCAAAGAGTCGGGCGAGGACCATGTCTCGAATAAATCCAAGGATTCGGCTGGAAAAAGTTGCTGCGCCAATGAGAGTAGCTGCTCCAGCAATGGAACGGCCATCTTCATGTGCTGAGTGAGAAGAAGGAGATGTTGGGGGATTAGGCATTCCGCGGGATTCTAGACGAAGGCGGTGTTGGAATCTAGGAACTTTTCTCAGGCGGAATGAGATGCGGGAAATTCAATGCTTATTCGACAAAGCCGGGGTGTCTGGCCTCTTTGCCCTCAAAGGCAAGTGGTCTTCAGAGCCCTTTTCGATCCTCCCTTGGAATAGTCAGTTTGGCCTTAATGAATTCACTGTGGGGAAGGTTGAGCCCTTTGGCGATTGCGCGAATTTCTTCTATTTCTTGAGATGACGTGTTTTCGGCTGCGTTCGCTATGGTAAATAAACATTGGAGGAAGACCTTTCGCTCATCTATGGAGGCTAATTCGCAAAAACCTGTCGTCAGGCGCGTGAGATCTAATCCTTTCATGATACCCGTATGACTCAGATTGGTTACGATGATGGCCTCTTCTTCGGATAATCCCCATTGTTGCTGTAAGGTATGAGCGATGGTGGCTATTTCTCGATCACAAAACTCGTGATCAACCCAGGCCACTCTTGCCATCAAGCCTGCCGCGAGACAGATTTTTTTGATTTGGGGTTCAGGCAGATTGATAGTCTTACCTTGGTTTTTCATTTCTGACACCAATTGGAAGTACACAGTATTTTTGATGTAGTCTTCCAGACGATCTTCCCGAGACAGATTCCCTTGGTAGTGGGAGACTCGTTTTCTTAACGCGTGGCGTATCGGACCGGTAAAATGGGAGAGCAGACTGGGCCATTTTCGATCAATGTCCCCCCTGATGGTTTCAAGGAATGATCTCTCCGAGTTAGTCAGCACACCGTCTGCTGCGATCAATTTTTCGAGAGTTTCAAGGACAAATGTTTTATCAGCCGAAGATCGGATGTTCCCTAGCACACGTTCTAATAATTCTTGCCGTTCCTGGTCGCTGACCGGGGCGATCATATACATCTCTAAGTGCATCCATTCCTCTCCTGATATCTCAGGTAGTTGGAACAGAAGTTCCTTGAGGGCATTGATTTCTTCGAACTGTAATTGCCCACCAGCCCAGGCCGCACCGATCATCAGTTTTCCGAGATCGAGAATGAGTTCTTTGTTGGCCATCTATACTCCTTATAAGTCATAGGGAGAGGGTTACAGGTTCCTTGCGTTGACACATGCGAGAAACTTTCTATAGCATTTTCCCACATCGCCTGTCTTGTCGAAGGAATAACGGTTGAGATATCTTGTCGCGATGTCTCGAGATGCAAGAACCCGTTTCATATAGAGATGGGTAAGCGATATAGTACATCAATGATCCCTTTCTTTCCCTTCCAGGTACTAACGCGGGAGTTCTTCTAGCCTGCTAAGTCCCCTTTCAACAATGAATTTTTCTATCTCATGTTTGGGAGTTGTTTAACTTTGTTATGAATCAGCCTTTGCCTTCTCCAATTCTCAATTGGTCACGTGCTTGTTTTTTTTTCACCGCGTTTACGGCCGGCGCCGTGGTCATGGCTCTTGAGATTCTGGGGAGTCGGTTGTTAGCCCCCATATTTGGGAGTTCACTTTTTGTGTGGGGTGCGTTGATTGGCGTTATTTTGGCGGCCATGAGCACTGGGTATGCCACCGGTGGCTGGCTGGCAGATCGGCGATCTCCGGGAACTGTCTTAGCCTGTTTGCTGTTGGGTTCCGGAACCTGGACTCTCTTGTTAGCAGGGGCGGGACAGCCCGTGGTGTTTACGGTTTCTCAATGGATTCATGATCCGCGTTGGGGACCCTGTTTAGCGGCTGGAGTCTTGTTGGCGGTCCCTGCATTTGGGTTAAGTGGAGTATTACCTGCACTCCTGCGGTTAGCCATTGCCGATATGGGACATCTCGGACGTCACACTGGGGGAATGATTGCGGTTTCAACCATTGGAAGTTTGATCGGGACATGGGGAACCTCCTTTTACCTTCTTACATGGCTTGGCAGTGTCACCGTTGTGGCTGTCCTGGGGGTCGTCCAGGTGATGTTCGGTGTATTGTGGTGGCGATGGGCCATCAAGGTGAGAACGCTTCATCTAGCACCTGTTGTGGGAGGATTCGTGCTCTTAGGGTGGTTTGCGTTTCACCCTATTACGGTCTTACCTCCGGGAGTGTACGCAGAGGATAGCCCCTATCAGCAGGTTCGTGTACGGGAGAACGATTTATTCCGATATTTGGTGCTGGATAACACATTTCATGCCATTATGTGGAAAGTTGACCCCGTGCAATTGGCTCTTCCCTATAGTCAAATGATGATGGCTGCCCTCAGTCTGCCTTCTGATATTCAACGGGGATTGATCCTTGGACAAGGAGGGGGGTCACTCGCCAAATGGTTGGCTCGGTACTGGCCCTCGTTAGAACTCGACATCGTGGAAATGGATCCTTCTGTTGTCAAAGCTGCGGAGGATTTTTTTGACTATGATGCACCGTCGAACCATCATGTTTATGTGCAGGATGCCCGATCCTATTTACGCACGATCAAGGAAAAGTACGATATCATTTGGGTCGATGTTTTTGCCCGACACCTGATTCCTTTTCATCTCACGACAAAAGAATTTTACATCGATTTGCGAGAGCATCTAAATCCCAAGGGGGTGTTGACTGTCAATTTGGCCTCTTCAACTGGTGAGCTGGATCAAAAACGGGCCGAAGCCATCGTGGCCACTATTAAAACGTCTTTTCCCCATTTAACTTCATTCAATGTCAAAGGACCTCCGTGGTTGCCTACTAAACCCGGATCGGCAAATCTGATCTTCTTTGCATCCATGGAACCGATAGATATTCAGTCAGTTGAGTTCCGAGAAAAAGTTCAGACATTGGTCCTCAAGGGGAAAATTCCGGCAGAAGTTCAGACTTTGTTGACGACTAGCCCCATAGAACATTGGAAACCGGGATTAATTCTTACCGACGACTTTTCTCCTCTAGATATTTTACAAGGAAGCGGATAGCCTGACTGGTGTGAGGAGGGGGGAAGGGATGCCCCTGCTCACAGAAAAATGAGCCACACCCCTGCTGTCCACTTAAGATTGGCGAGTGGAAAGAGGATATTATTGAGACTGGACCGGCCAGAATTTATAGCGGATTTGTGGAAGTTGCTTCCCGTCAAAGTTAGGAATGTCGTACAAACATCTGTCGATGATGGCGACTTCTTCATTCGTGAAGGAAAATATCTTAGACGTTTTCCAGAACTTATCTAAGATAAAGTAGTCTCCACCTTGTGGTTTTTCCTCCAACGCTGCCTGCATCTCCTTAAACCCTCCAGTATCGACTCCAGCGATCCGGCCATTATTTTTGTCGATGCACCACTTCAAGATCTCTGCGACTCCGTACATCGTCAATTCAATTTGTACTGTTTCTGACATCTCTCCCTCCTGTTAATAACGTGCATTCTATACCATATTTCTTCATGACTGTTCCAGTGCATATTTTCTTACTTAGTACAGGGGAAAAGGTGATTGGGATTACGGCTCTTCATGCTCCATAGAGTTTCTTTATGGACTTGGTGGACATGCCTCCCTGAATGAGTTTTACATGAGTTATCAAAAACTCGTATACTCATTTTGCTCTTGTTTTGAGGTTCAATAAGGATCGGCTGTCCTCCACGGAGCAGGTGATAGGCTCCTGATCTCATTGATAAAACCTCCGAAGTGGTGGTGTGTCATGGTTTTGTATGGTTTCCTGACGGTCCTTATTTTGTTTTCTGTCTTAACTGGGTGTTCCAGGGAAGAATCCTATGTCCCTCCAGATTTATTGTATTCTTTTGCCACGTACCCTGTTGGGAAAAATCCCACATCCATTCGGACCGGTGATTTTAATCAAGATAGTTTCACCGATCTCATAACCAGCAATATTTCGGCGAACTCCCTATCGGTGTTGTTTGGAAATGGAGACGGGAGTTTTCAGGCTCACGTTCCCATAAGGGTCTGTCAGGAACCTCGAAATATTGAAGTGAGGGATCTCAACCAAAATGGGTACCTTGATCTGGCTGTGGCGTGCTCTGGGAGCGACAAGGTTCTGATTTTACAAGGTCTGGGGAATGGAAGTTTTCAGAAGGTAGGGCAGTATCGAGTGAATCGCTCTCCGGTTTCAATTGCAAGTGGAGATTACAATGGGGATGACATCATCGACTTGGTTGTGGCTCTTCGCAATGACAAATTGCAGCTTTTGTTCGGTTTAGGAAATGGGAAATTTCGAATGGGGCCATTGTACCAACATGGTGATACCCCCACTTCGGTCGCCGCTGCTGATTTAAACCTTGATGGTAAATTAGATTTAGCTGTCACGAATGGTGGGCCAATGAGCAACGCTGTTTCTATCTGGCTGGGGCAAGGAGATGGAACATTTTTAACTCCCATCGAATATCGAACGGGAAAGCGGCCCCTCTCTGTGTCCACTGCGGATTTTAATAATAATGGGATCCTGGATCTATTGGTGATTAATGGGCAAATGAATACCATTACGGTGTTTTTGGGAAATGGAGACGGGTCGTTCCAGGAAGGAAAAGACTCCGGGGGAGATGCAGGTCCGAACCATGGACTGGTTCAGGATATCAATGGGGATAAGATATCCGATGTGGCCATTGTCAACATTCAATCTGGAAGCCTTTCCGTTCTTTTTGGAAAGGGCGATGGGACTTTTCTCTACCCGCCTCGCCATTATCCTACACCGAGGGCTCCCTTTGCTCTCACCTCTTTGAGTATCGCTCCTCATCGAGAGGAGGAGCCGGGATTAGCGATTGCAAATAATGGCGGAAACAGCGTCACGATTTTCTTACATCATGGCTTGAAACCCCGAGCAATGGCCGATGCTTCTTCTGAAACCTAAGCCCATCTTCGTAAATTCTTGACACTGGAAATAGGCACTCGCTAGAGTGGAGTTAATGTTTTTGGACTGATTAGACCCAGGTCTAGGCAGTTCACAGTCGAGAAAAATAAGAGCGTGCGTACCTTCATCTAGTGGTTTGGCATGGGCTCCCTCACCACACTGGCAGTACTCATGGTTCAGGGGGGGATCAGAGACCTGTTATACAGGTCTTCTCATGCCAGCACAACCGAAGGTATCCTCTCCATGGGCCTTACTGTCTTAGGTGGAGGGCTTTTAGCCGCATGCATTGCAGTCATTCTCACGCGACTCCGTTAATTCCTGTTGCTTGTGGATCATGTGAAAGGCAGAGCAGCTGTGGATTATCGCAGAAAAGTGCGTGTGTTCAATCAGGTTCGGTTTCTGGTTTCGATACTGATCAAAGCATTAAGGAATTGGTGGGAACATTCGAAAGTGAAGTGCCTCAGGTGCAAAGGGACCATGATGATCGAACGGCATTACACCCAGCTCAGTCGGCGGTTGTATGCACGGTGCTTGAATTGCGGATTTTGGTTTGATCTTGCTGATGTCCTCCGATTTTTCCACCGCGTTGTTGAAAATGGCTACCGCGGAGCCAAAATTCGCGAAACGCTGTAAGCTGAGCCTTAAAACCCCAGATAAGCCTACCTTCTGAGTGATCGAAAAACTAATCTCTTTCCTTACAGCCTGTTAAGCACGTCTCACAGGGGGCTCCCTTTTTCGGCGAGACTCATCCGCCGTCGTCGCCTATTCGACTACGAAGGCCAGAAGCGAAGCCTCGACCTAGGCGAGATCCTTAAGAGTCGCACGAATAAGGTCCGCAAGTGAGAGACTCCCCTGGCGTTTATGCACGTTATTTCTTACAGCCTCTTTGACCTCCAAGGGACGATATCCCAAATTCACCAGGGCTGAGACCGCGTCCTCCTCCAATTGGATTCTGGAATGTGTGGAGGGTGAAGGCTGAGAAGATTGATCAGGAATCATCAACGGAGCAATCTTGTCCTTCAATTCGAGCACAATCCGCCCTGCCGACTTTTTCCCAATTCCTGGAACCGTAGCGAGAGCTTGGGTGTCATTTGATTGAATGGCTGAAACCAGATCTTCAATGGGTAACGTTGAAAGGGTGCTTAATGCCAGCTTTCCCCCCAAACCGGGAATACCAGTCAGCATGACGAAAACTTCTTTTTCCTGGAGAGTTAAAAACCCAAAGAGCTGAAGAGCATTGTCACGAAGGTGGGTAAAAATATGGAGAGAGAGAGACTCTTGAAGGTTGGGCAGAGCAAAGTACGTATTGAGGGGTATGAATACCTCGTATCCGACACCATGCACATCAAGCACAACGTGAGAGGGCGCCTTTGAGACCAATTGGCCCGTAAGCGCAGCAATCATGAGGTAAGAGAGGCAAGAATGGAAAAAGGGTTAAGAGGTCTATTCGGCAGCAGCCACTTTCTCCATGACCTCATCGGGGATATCAAAATTGGCATGGACTTTTTGGACATCGTCATGGTCATCAAGTATTTCCATGAGCTTTAACATTTGCTCAGCCGCTTTTTCCTCGAGCTTCACTTGATTCTGAGGGAGAAACGTGACTTCTGCAACAGAGGGTTGAATGTGAGCTTGTTGCAGAGCTTCTTTGACGCCTTCAAAGTCATGAGGATCCGTGGTCACTTCAAAAGAGGCATTATTTCCTTTGACATCATCAGCGCCAGCTTCTAGAGTCAGACTGAGTAACTGGTCTTCATTCACGTTATCGTCTTCAATGACCAACAACCCTCTTTTTTGAAACTGCCAAGCGACCGCTCCTGCTTCAGCCATTGTTCCATGGTGTTTCCCTAATAAACTCCTAATTTCAGCGACTGTTCGATTCCGGTTGTCGGTTGTGATTTCAAGGAGTATAGCGGTGCCACCAGGGCCATAGCCTTCAAGTGTAAATTCTTCAAACTGAACGCCGGGCAGTTCTCCTGTCCCCCTTTGAATAGCCCGCTTAATGGTGTCAGCTGGCATATTGACTTCTTTGGCTTTAGAAATGGCGGTCCGAAGGGCGGGATTCCCGTCAGGATCCCCTCCATGTCTTGCCGCAATGGTCATTTCTCGAATGATCTTGGTGAAGACCTTTCCTCGTTTGGCATCCTGACCGGCTTTATGCCTTTTAATCGTTGACCAGTGACTATGACCGCCCATTTTGGTAAACCTGAGTAAGAAGTAGTTGGAAATTCAACTGATTGTGAGTTTAGAGAAATTGGATAATTTCTGTAGCATACTGCCTATTTTGGTGTCAACGAATCACAGATTATTGGTACGTAGAAATACGGTGACTTCTCAATACGTGCAATGGGAAGTCTAGGTCGCAACTGAGAAAATAGGGTAGTTGATTCGTATTAAGGAGGATGGTAAGGAACGTTCATGCGTATTGTCTTTATGGGGACTCCTGACTTCGCAATCCCTTCCCTCAAGGCTTTACTGGAGTCACCCTACGAAGTCGTGGGGGTCGTCTGCCAACCTGACAAGCCAAAAGGTCGAGGAAAAGTTTTGGCCTCTCCTCCGATCAAGGTTTTAGCCCTAGAAAGAGGTCTCCCTCTACTTCAACCTGAAAAAATGAAGGCACCTGGTGTTCTGGAAACTTTGAAACAGTGGGACCCTGACCTTATTGCGGTCACGGCCTTTGGACGAATTCTTCCAAAAGAGATCCTCGCTCTCCCTCGTTTTCGATGCGTGAATGTGCATGCCTCTTTACTCCCACGATACCGAGGGGCAGCTCCCATTCAATGGGCGATCATCAATGGAGAGGAGGAAACGGGAATCACGATCATGCTGATGGATGAAGGAATGGACACAGGTCCAATTCTGGATCAAGAGAAAGTGCCTATTTTCCCTGAAGAAGTTGCAGGAGAACTTTCCGTCAGGTTGGCACAAATAGGTGGAAAATTACTGGTTGAGGCGATACAAGTCCTAGAGGATGGTCGTTTGGTGGCTCGTTCTCAACAAGAAGAAGAGGCCACACTGGCTCCTCTATTAAAAAAAGAAGAAGGGAATATTGATTGGACATTGAAAACCATGCAGGTTCTTAACCGCATACGAGGCCTTTCCCCCTGGCCAGGTACGTATAGCTATCTCAATGGAGAGCGAATAGCCATTTGGAAGGCTCGCATGTCGTCTCATGTGAAGGCTCAAGTCCAGGAAATATCCCAGCCTGGCACGATTGTCTCGGTTGATGGTGAAGAATGTGTGGTCAGAACTGGAGAGGGGGTATTGGGTATTACTGAGGTCCAGCCAGCAAACAAAAAGCGTATGACGATTAGCCAATTTCTGATGGGACACAGGATTTCCCCGAACATAGTCTTTACAAGAGAGCCGTGAATGGAATATTCGAGATCTGGCGAGTTCTTTATAAAAAGCAGCTCTTGAATACCCCCCAGCTTGCTGAGGGGAGGAAAAGAGCTAGCCCGCGAAGCGGGGTAAGCATGGTATTCTTTCATGCATGAGCCTCAAACGTACGCGGGGAGCCGTTTATGATCTCAAATATCATGTGGTCTGGGTGCCCAAGTATCGCCGGCTGGTACTGAAGGGGCGAATAGCGACCCGGTTGAAGGAAATTTTTCTGGAGATTGCCGAGCGATATGGATTCGAGATCGATACCCAAGAGGTCATGGAGGATCATGTCCATATATTTCTCTCCGCTCCCCCGCGTTATAGTCCAGCCCAAGTGGCGCAGAGGTTGAAGAGCATATCGGCTCGGCTGATGTTTCAGGAGTTTCCTGAGGTGAAGCGCCAGTTGTGGGGCGGGGAATTGTGGAACGATGGATATTTTGTCCGCAGTGTGGGAGACAAATTGACCGGGGAGGTGATTCGTCAGTACATCAAGCATCAACATGATCCCAAACAACTTGAGTTAGATCTTTGAATCTTTAATACCTCCCAGCTTGCTGGGGGGTTCTTTACTCAAGTCGATAAGGAAGGAAAGGGTATGTATGACTGAGCAAGAAAAAGTAGCCTTGGAATTTCTCAGCCAACGTCTCAAGGAATTGGAATTGATCCAATCTCAGGCCCATAAAGCCGTCAATGCCGTGTTGGCGAAGGAACAATTTCAAAAGTGGAAGAAACATACCCTTATGATCTTGTCGGAAAAGGTAGGACTAGTCTACGCGGAAGATCTGTCCAAGGATTGGGTTGAGGGAAACTTTGCCGGAGGTGACATGTACGACGAATTAGCGGATGACATTGAGATGTGTCTCCGGCATCTCAGAAAACTTGAGAAAGATATTGAAACTAAGGGGTTGAGAACTGATGGACAAGTTGGCGATCAACCGGTATAAGAAAAATTAGGGCCGTACATAAATTATGAAGGTTCCCGCTGATGTGAAACCCAAGAAACGTTTGGGGCAGCATTTTCTTATCGACCCTAATATTGCCAGAAAAATTCTTGCGACTGCCCAATTAGAACCTCACCACACTGTTTTGGAAATCGGTCCAGGGTGTGGAGCCTTGACAGAAGCTCTGTGCGAATCCGTGTCCCGAGTCATCGCGCTGGAAATCGACAAGGATTTAGCTGAGTCTCTCAAGCAAACCCTCAACAGATTCTCCAATTTGGAAATACACAGAACGGATGCCCTCCAATTTCCCTATGTGACCCTTCCGAAGGGCACCGTGGTGGTGGCCAATCTTCCCTATAATGTTTCGACTCCTCTGCTGTTTCAATTATTGAAGGCCAGAGCGTATTTCCAACGTATGGTTCTCATGTTGCAGTATGAGGTGGCGCAACGGATCGTGGCTAAACCTGGCACTCGGGATTATGGAGCCTTATCGGTCATTGCTCAGTGTTTTTCCAAGCCCCAAAAGTTGTTTGCCATTGCGCCAACCTGTTTTCGTCCTCGTCCCAAGGTGGAATCTGCGGTCGTTCGGTTTGATTTTTTGGATAATCCTTCCTGCCACCCGCTGGATGAGACCGCATTCATTCGGATTGTGAGAGGCGCATTTGCTCATCGACGAAAAACGCTCGTCAACTCATTTCGTGATGAGAGATACTCTTCCTCAGATATCAAGGATATGTTTGGAAAGACAGACATCAGTATGGTGCGAAGGGCCGAGACGTTGTCGGTAGACGAATTCGTTGCCCTTGCAAAGGCTTTCACCATATTGGTCGAAGGATCATCACAATCTGTTTCGAGCCGTTCTCACACAATGTAGATTGATAAATAGCAACCCTCATGTTAGGATTTACCCTATGAGTATCTTCCCTAGGGTACCCTCAAAAGTTTCAAAGCCTATCAAGAGCTCTCCACCACAGTTCAAGGATGAAATTGCAGGAATTCTCTTTGTCGTCGCAGGGTTCTTAATCTTTTTGAGCATCTGGTCGTATTCTCCAACCGATCGGCTCATCTTCGATTCGATGGAGGATGCCAATCGTCAGGCATCATCTCCTCAAAGTAACCTCATTGGTTCTGTTGGAGCGACCATAGCATTTGGATTGTTTTGGTTGTGTGGAGGAGCTGCCTATGCTGTCCCCCTCTTGATTGTGTTTCAAGGGGTCAGGGCTTTTGCGCAAGAGGGGTGGAGGTCAAACCTTCGATGTCTTGTGGGTTCTATTTTGGCGGTCTTCTTTCTCAGTGCGTTGATTTATCTATTATCACCTGTGCCTGACGTCAAAGGTGAATCGTCGACAGTTGCTGGTGGGATTGCAGGTCAGACCTTAGCTCTCGCCCTTGTGGAGTATTTTGCCCATGCTGGGAGCCTGATTTTACTAGCAACCGGGCTGTTAGTTTCCCTTATTTTCATTAAACCGTTTTCATTAGTCTCAACCGCGCAACAGGCCTCCGGCATTTGGTCAGTCTTCGTCGGATTATTCGTCGGATTAAAAAAAATCTTCTCATTCATTCCATTCCCGAATGGGGAGAATGTGGGGAGATTGAAAGCCAATAAACCGGTAAAGATCAACCGGAGTCTAACGACACGAGGTGGCACGTCTTCCTATTCACTCAAACAGGAATCGAAGGAAGAAGAATTTAGAGATGAGCCAGTCGAAACCAAGGAAGCTGTTTCCTCTAAATCTTCCTCTCAAGAGAAAAACGAAGAAGTGTCTTCTCTGGATTTTCACCGCAAGGTGTCCCAAGGATATCGTCTTCCTAACCCAGTCGACCTCTTGGAACTTCCGCCTCTTTCCAATAATCGCCAAACGGACAAGATTTTAGAAACGCAATCGCAAGTTCTCACGGGAGCCTTACAAAGTTTCGGAATCGGAGGCAAGGTCACTGAGATCCACCCTGGACCGGTCATCACGATGTATGAATTCGAACCGAATCCAGGTATCAAGGTCGCTCGCATTGTGACCCTCGCTCATGATTTAGCGATGGCTCTCAAAGCCACCAGCGTGCGAATTGTGGCACCCCTCCCCGGGAAATCAACTGTTGGCGTTGAAGTGCCGAATCCCATACATGAAACCGTGGCTCTACGTGAGATCCTCACCAGTGATGTCTTTGTCAGGTCCCGATCGAAACTGGCTCTCGCATTAGGAAAAGATATATTTGGAAGACCTATGGTGACCGATCTGAAAACCATGCCTCATCTGTTGGTCGCTGGTGCAACAGGTACGGGAAAAAGTGTCGGGCTCAATAGTATGCTGCTGTCGATTTTATTTTCGACACATCCTGATGAAGTCAAACTTCTCTTGATCGATCCTAAAGTCCTGGAACTTCAGGTCTATGACGGCATTCCTCATCTCCTTCGACCGGTGATTACAAACCCCAAAGCCGCCTCGCGCGGGTTAACCTGGGTCGTCCAAGAAATGGAACGTCGCTATCGGCTCTTGGCCGAGCACGGCGTGCGCCATATTCAAGCATTTAACGTCAAGATGGCAAAATTGGCAGAACAGAGAGGCAATGGGACGGTGCCGGAAGCGCCGGTCCAGCTTTCCCTATCTCTGGAGGGAACGGATGATGGAGATGCCTTAGATTCAGGAGAATCCACCATACCTGTTCAGGAGACCGCTCCCTTAGAGCCCTTATCGTATATTGTGGTTGTGGTGGATGAATTTGCGGACTTGATGATGGTCGGACCAAAGGAAGTTGAAGAGAAGATTGCTCGCTTAGCTCAAATGGCCAGAGCGTCCGGTATTCATCTTATTTTAGCCACTCAACGGCCTTCTGTAGACGTGGTTACCGGGTTGATCAAGGCGAATTTCCCCGCTCGGATTGCCTATCAAGTCTCCTCGAAAATCGACTCGAGAACGATCCTCGACGCGAACGGGGCGGAAGCATTACTCGGGTTGGGAGATATGTTGTATATGGCTTCAGGAACTGGTCGAATCGTTCGCATGCACGGTTCCTATGTCTCGGATGAAGATGTGCGTCGGGTGGTGGAATGGGTAAAAGCTCAAGCGGGTCCAGCTTATTCGGAGGATTCAGCGATTTCAGATCTGACACCTTCGGAACCAGATGAAGAAAAGGATGAAGTGTACGAGCAGGCCAAAGAAATTGTTTTATCTACTGGTCAAGCCTCGGCTTCCCTAATCCAACGACGCCTCCGAGTGGGGTATCCTCGGGCAGCAAGGATGATTGAACAAATGGAAGAGGACGGGCTCGTGAGCGCACAAGGACGAGATGGAAGACGAGAGGTGGTTGGGCGTCGTATGGTTATTGGTGAGGAGGTAGGATGAGGAGGTTCCTGAGCCTTGTGCTTTTATGTGCTTGGCTGCTCCCTCTCTCTGCTGTTGGAGGAGGAGGGTTGAAGCAAGCCATTAATACGTTAGTCGATCAGGTCGATGCGCGATACAACACCATTCATGACCTGCAGGCCGATTTCACACAAGAAACCAAGGTTGAAGGATTTGAGACTCCGCTGACTTCATCAGGTAAGGTATTCCTAAAAAAGCCAGGGCTATTGAGATGGGAATACGTTGACCCATCGGTTGAACAGATTTTTGTCCATGGGGATAACGTGCAGATCTTTGTCCCCGAGCATAATCAGGTGATTCAGGGAAACCTGACCCAAATGGTGGCAACCAAAGCTCCTCTCCAATTGCTTCAAGGAGCAGGGAAGTTGGCTGAAGAGTTTATTGTCACACCTACTGAAAAAGGAGAACAAGGGGAAGGGGGCTTGCCTCTTCTTATGTTGGTTCCTCGGCAGAAAGGGCAAGGAGAATCGTCATCCATCACGCATATTGTGTCTGAAATCGAGCCAAAAACCCATCTGATAAAGTCCATTTCTCTTCATGAGGTCAGTGGAAATATTTCAACGTTTCACTTTGCAAATATGAGAACCAACAAGAATTTGTCCGATAGTGTCTTTGAACTAGATTTGCCCGAGGGGGTTGTGATCGTTGAGGATGTTTTTCCGCAATGATAAAAAAGATGTCAAGGTAGGTTTAACAAAAGCCTTTCATCGGCTTGCGTAGGGGCGTATGCTCTTGATTCCCCTGTGGCTTCTTTAGCAGGATGTTCAAAAAGGCCCGAGAAAACGCCGCTGGCCGACTTTATCAACATCCTGTTAGGGATGATCTTGATCATTCACGTCCTTGGTTAATCCTACTCTACCGGATCCTCTCTATTCCTCATTCAACCCCAGAAAGGGTTGCTTCATTGCTCAGCAAGAGTCGGAGATCCAGCCCTGTTTTGAAAACGAAATGAAGAAAAAGTATGGGTGACCTTGAAGGTATGTCCCACTTGTTCTCTATCCATGGTAAGGTTTTTATGAAGATTCTTCCTAGGAAGATTGCGAAAGAAGGGTGTATGCAGACAAATAGCCGGTCACGACTTTTACTTCTGATCGTGGCATCTCTTCTTTTGGGATTAACAGGAGACCTCACTCATGATCCCGTCAAAGTCGTTGAAAAGTATCTTTCTTTGGACAAACGTGGAGCGCGTTTAGAGGCAGTATCGTATGAAGTCCTCAAGCCGTATGTGGCTTGGGAGGAAGAACTAGTTTGGGAAAAAATCGTCGTGATCACGGATTATCAAGTGTCACAAGATATATCACAATGGACTGTCTTAAATTCATTAGAATCCCTGATTCCAGTCACCTTCACAGTGATTGGTACGATGGATTGGGAAACAGCCACGTTTCGACCAGAGCCTCGAACCGAAGAGATGTCCGTTCATATCCAAGCCGTGAAAAATAGGTGGCGAATTGTTGATCCCATATATTCTCCTCATGTTAGCAAGAAACGGTTGATCAATTTCGTGCGTGAAGCGTTGTTGAACGAAATCGATGGACAGCGTAAAGAGGGCCTCAAACAACTGAGACATGCTTTAGAAAAGGCTGGGTGATGCGGCAGAATTACCGACCATTTGATTGCGATTTGTTAATTTTTGATTTTGATGGAACCCTCATCGATTCAAAACATGATATCGCCACAGCTGTCAACTTAACGCTGAAAGACCTTGCTCTCCCTCTTCGAACGCCTGAAGAAATCTTTACCTTTGTTGGAGATGGAGTCAAACGATTACTTCGGCTGTCTGTCGGAGAAGACAACCTTGATCAATATGAAGAGGCCCTGAGAATCTTCCGTCAACATTATCTGGCCCATTGTTTGGATTCCACTCAGTTCTATCCTGGGATTGATGAGGTTTTTGAACACTTTCGTTCTTTGGTTAAAGCCATTGCCACAAACAAATCGTTGGAATATACCTTAAGAATTGTGGAAGGTCTGGGAGTTCGAGAGCAATTTGCTGCGATTGAGAGTCCCATGGATTCCGCGGAATTGAAGCCTGATCCAGGAATGCTGCTCCGAATACTCTCAACTCTCAATATTTCACCAGATCGAGCTGTGTTAGTGGGGGATAGTACGAATGATGTCAGGGCTGCAAAAGCCGCAGGAATCAAATCTTGTGCTGTGGGGTATGGCTATGGTGATCGGGGAAAAGTGGCGGCACTTGAACCGGACTTTTTCTGCGAAAAGCCACAGGAGCTCATACCCATGTTTACCATAAAACCCTCTTTGGCAAATTCAGAGTAACTTCAAAGACTCTCATCATACACTTCCTTTCTGAGACTGTTGAACAATTCATTTTTCTTATGGCTCGTCTCATCTCACTCCACCGACACCCCAGAGCCACAGGAGGTTGTTCAAAAAGGCTCGTCCAGCAAGGCCGCAGGCTTTTGGGCGCGCGGAGCGTACACGTAGTAGGTGAGCACGACAAAGAGCCGAGAACGCCGCTGGCGGCCTTTTTCAACAGTCCCTTTCTCTAAATTCTTAAAAAGCACAGAGAGATCATTCTCAAGAATCCCTCTGCTATGACGGGATGCCTTTCTCCCAATTTAGTTGACATGGGGTGTAATATGTAGAGTAACGAAAGGACTCTATTTCAGAGGGCATTGTGTATAGAAGGGAATAAAGGGAAAGCTTGGAGAAGCCAAGTATTCTGACCTAGAGAAAGGAGAAAGGGATGAAATGTGAAATGAATCGGAGGACGTTATTGAAAATCGGGGGCGTCGTAGGGATAAGCCTGATGGCCAAATCCTTGAGGTTCTCCCAAGCCTTGGCGCGTGAATCTCAACAGGACTTTTTGATCGTAAAGACCGACGAAGAATGGCGTGCTATGCTCACAACTGAGCAGTATCGTGTTTTGAGGCAGGAGGCAACGGAGCCTCCCTTTACCAATACCTTCAATGACAACAAGGTCCGTGGCATCTACCATTGCGCAGGATGTGATTTGCCATTATTTTCATTCGAGACGAAATACGATAGTTAAACCGGATTGCCGAGTTTTTGGGAGCCGATTTCAGCCTTGGCTATTGGGATCAAAACAGATTGGCTATTAATTTATCCGAGGACTGAAGTTCACTGTGCTCGCTGCGGTGGACATCAGGGACATGTGTTAAAGATGGACCACCACCGACAGGTCTACGCTATTGCATCAATTCTGCCGCGTTAGTATTTAGGTCTGCGTAACAGAAGGGCCGACATGGGGCCAAGAGTCTTTTGACATGGTTACGGTGGATTCCTGAGAGTGCAGCAAGAACCTGCAAGGGCGGAAACTGTTTGGAAGGGGTTAAAAAACGGGCCCAGGCTAAGAGATCCTGACGTTTAATTATCCCGCCTTTTGCACACATCCTGACCGCAAACATCGGGTGCACACTCGAATGCGCTTTGCGGCTCCATTCACGAAAGCCCTGACTGTTTGAAGATTGGGTCGAAAGATTCGTTTGGTTCTATTATTGGCGTGGCTCACGTTATTTCCGGTCATCCGTTTCTTTCCACAAAAAGAGCATGCAAATGCCATGACGACTAACCTCCCTCAAGATCATTGTGACGGTAGTTCTTTCTTGTTACCATAGGGCAGGGTTTCTTGACAAGCCTGCAGAGGGTCTTTCTGATAATTTTGTGACATAGACGAGGAAAACCCTTGAAATATCAAGGAGAAAGATTCTCACAAGCCGTCTCTATAGTTCTTCCGAATGTATGACATGAAATGAATCAAGGGCCGTCCAATTCAGCCGACGATTCCCTCAAAACGATTCTTGACCATATAGCCCGTCCTATTGAATTTGCCACGCGTAGCGATCCTGCTCGTCTTCCAAACATCAAAAATCTTAGCTCGTTTATCTCGCACCAGGTGCTCCAAGCTTTAGGACAAACCGTCCGTCCAGCTCATATTGAAGCAGACCTACTGGCCCTTCGAGAGTTATTTAAGGATAGTGCCGGACAATTTTCCACGCAATCCTACCGATCTCGTCTCCATCAAGCTCGAGAAATTCTTGCAAGACTTCAACGCTCCATAAACATACAGTCAGGGGAGTCCAGACTGAAGAATGAAAGAAGGACTCAGCCGTCGACTGCATACCATGAAGTAGGAGAGCTCGTGGGGAAAGGTGTAAAGGAAACTGAAAGACTCCCAAAAGACATGTCAGCTCATTCATACCAAAAATCGGGCTTGGTATCGGAAGGTCCTCAACCTTCAGGAGACCCAGAAACCCAGGACAGGGTTTGGGAACTCCCTATTCGTTTTGCTAAAGGGGTAGGACCCAAACGGGCTCCCCTTTTTGAGAAGTTGGGAGTTTTCACCCTTGAAGATGCCTTTTGGAATGTGCCCTGGCGCTATGAAGACCGATCACAGATTGCTCCCATATCCACCTTAGGGCCGGGTCGCTCCGTGACGATTTCTGGGATCATTCAGGCTTCTCATTTAAGGTATACACGTGGACGGAGAATGACCTTGCTCACGTTGAATGTGTGTGATCAAACAGGATGTGTGGAAGTGGTGTTCTTCAACCAACCATATTTAGAAAAACTATTGACCAAAGGGAGCAGAGTTATTCTCAGTGGTATAGTAACTCCTGCCCCCAAAGGATCGCCTGCTCTCCAGATGCGAGCCCCGAATTATGAGGTGTGGCAGCAAGAGGAAGATGCCTTACTCCACGTAGGACGAGTGGTTTCGATTTATCATGAAACTCAAAGTTTCAGCTCCAGACAGATGAGAAGGATTATGAAAGGCCTATGTGATCGCTCTCTTGGCGAATTAGAAGAATGTCTTCCCATTGATATTCGGAATCGTTACAGCCTTCCTCCAATTCATGAGGTGATGAGGGAAATTCATTTCCCAAGTGGAGTGCATAGACTAGAGTCACTCAATGAATGGGGTTCTCCGGCTCACAAACGCTTGGCCTTTGAAGAAAGCTTTTTGTTTCAATTGGCCATGGCCATTCGCAGGCGAAAGAATGAAGACGAACTCCCTGGCATTGCCTTTCACAAATCCTCAGAAATGTTGACTAGGCTTCGCGAAAGCCTGCCCTTTCAGCTCACCGAGACGCAAAATCGAGTGATAGAGGAAATTTTTTCCGATATGGGACGACCGACACCGATGAATCGCTTGATTCAAGGAGATGTGGGATCGGGGAAAACGATTGTGGCCTTTCATGCCATGGTCTTGGCCTGCGGATCTGGGTATCAGACTGCTCTTATGGCCCCGACGGAAATTTTAGCCGAGCAGCATTACTTCTCAATGCAACAACTTCTTGCTGCCATAGGCTTGAAGGCCAGCGTGATCAAAGGCGGGATCCCCAAAAAAGAACGAGCCAGAATTTTAGAGGATATTCGAGAAGGGAGGATCCAAGTGGTCATTGGGACTCACGCCCTCCTTCAGCAAGATGTTGAGTTTGCCAAACTCGGGTTGGTGGTCGTGGATGAGCAACATAAATTTGGCGTGTTACAACGGGCGACCTTACGATCGAAGGGGATTCATCCTGATGTCTTAGTGATGACGGCCACGCCAATTCCGAGGACGTTGGCCATGACGGCATATGGAGATTTGTATGTCTCAATTATTGATAGTCTCCCTCCGGGACGAAAGCCAATTCAGACGTTGCTCTATCGGCGAAGCGAACGAAAGCATGCCTATAAGAAACTTCAGACCGAGGTGTCAGCTGGGCGGCAAGTGTATGTCGTGTACCCCTTACTGGACGAATCTAAAAAGGTTGACCTCGAGGCAGCGACGCAAGCGGCTGAGCGATTACAGGAAGAAGAATTCCCGTCCTTTCGAGTGGGCCTTCTGCATGGAAGAATGAAGTCTGATGAAAAGGCCAACACTATGTTGGAATTTAAAGACGGGAAAATTGACATCCTCGTGGCCACTACTGTGATTGAAGTTGGCATGGATGTGCCGAATGCCACCGTTATGCTCATTGAGCATGCTGACCGATTTGGGTTGGCCCAACTCCATCAATTGCGAGGACGTGTAGGTCGGGGAGCCGATCAATCACTATGCCTGTTGGTCAGTGCCTCTTCTCATCGGGCGTCAACGGGGAAGACGATGAAAAATCATGGAACTGCATCTCTACGACTCCCTTTGGAACAGAAGGCTCCTCTGGGGTTTCCTCAATTTCCTGGCACGAATATGACATCAGCAGGTCACCGGCTACAGGCAATGGTTCATTCCTCCGATGGGTTTGTCATTGCCGAAGAAGATTTACGCATTCGGGGTCCTGGGGAATTTCTCGGGATTCGTCAATGGGGAGGGCCGGGGTTTAAAGTGGTAAACTTCATTCGTGATGGAATGATCATCGAGCAGGCCCGTCAGGAAGCCTTTTCCTTAATTGAAAAGGATCCCGACTTATCTGATCCTGCCCTTGTCCCTCTGAAGGCAACCTTTCTACGCCGGTGGCAAGGCAAATTTGATTTAGGAAGCGTGGGATAAATAGACATGCGTTTGGCGGGAATTGATATCGGAACCTTGACCTGCCGTTTGCTCATTGCAGACGTGGGGAAGAACGGGCAAATGACACAACTGTTCTCCGATCGGAAAATTTTACGGCTCGGTGAGGGTGTTGATGAAGATAAACGACTTAAGCCTGAAGCCATGGCTCGTGTGTCCAAAACAGTGCGCGGTTGGCGACAGGCAATCGAAGCACAGGGTGTGAAGATCTTTACCGCCGTTGCCACCAGTGCTGTCCGAGATGCGCAAAACCGTGACGAATTTCTCGCTCAAATGAAAGAGGAAACCGGAATTGAGATCGAGGTCATTAGTGGAGAGGAAGAAGCCAGGCGAACGTTATTGGGAATTCGCTCGAGGTTACCGGATGGGGTCACTGACCTACTGGCTCTTGATATCGGAGGAGGAAGTATAGAGTTCATCTTTAGCCGGAATGAGCAGAAACCCAACGTTATCTCTCTCGATGTAGGTGTCGTTCGCATCACAGAGAGATTTTTTAAAACCGATCCTCCTGCAAAACAGGAAATTCACGATGCAGAACAGATGATCATCAGTCTGACAAAAGAAGCGATGAACCGGATTGGCGAAATCGGGAAGGTCATGTTTGTCGGAACAGCCGGAACCATTACGACGCTTTCGGCAATGGCGCAGGGCCTCACAACCTATGATCCTGCTAAAATTCACAACTATTCCCTCGAACTCTCAACAGTTAGGAAAATGGAGAAAGATCTCTTCCATCAAACAAAAGCTTCACGCTGTGGCCTAGCTGGGCTCGAGCCAGGTCGAGAGGAAGTCATTGTGGCTGGGATACTCATTCTTCGATGCATCATGGAACATCTTGGGCATGACCGCTGTCTCGTCAGCGAATATGGGCTGCGGGAAGGGGTGTTAGTCGATTTGGCAAATCGGCATTATAATTTTGTTGGGAGTGATCAGAATAGAAACACTAAATTATGAAATATTCAAATGAGTTGCGAGGTATCTCCACTCTCGAAATCGGTCGAATTCAGGGATAGGGTAGACAAGAAAAGGACAACTGTTAGCCACCATTTTGTCCCACTTTTTTGGTCCTTTTACTCATCATACGGCCGAAAAGGAGCAGCTGAAACTCTCGTTACGCATAAATCTCTGTTGAAGGGAAAGGAAGGTTTTTGATGATTTGTGGCGTAATAGTGATTCTCGGCGAGCGTTTGGTCTTTTTGACGAGTTTCTCAAAAAATTCTCGGATTTCGATTTCATCCAGCATTCGTTGATTAATAGCTTCTTCTTTTAACCCGAATTCAGTAGTTGAAATCTGTGCCTCTTATTCACAGCTTGGGACTTGGGTAACTCAAAAGTTCAAGAATTTTGACTGGTTTGAACTGCGCCGCAGTTGAACGATGCCTAAGTCTGTATTTTTCAATAGAAACCTACTGCTGAATTCGCGTTATTGAGGGTCCTGAAAATATGAACTGCTGAATTCGGGTTTAATCTCAACACGAGCAAGAACATCTGATGGTGAACAACGGGGGTAATCACAATTTTCCCATTAACGGTCGCTCGCTTGGGGCAGTGCAGGATCAATTTGTGCGCTGTATCCTCCAGGTGAAACCGCGTTTGCTCCTGGACGCGCGAACGCAGTGGCAGTGGTGATAGGCAACCAGGGGAACGACGCTCAGGGGCGGATCGAACTCCCAGGGACAGTGATCCAGCCAGGCTTCCGGGCCGTCACCATTGCCCCGGCCATGGCCTCAACTCAGGTGCCAGTTCGCTTCCGTGATGGGACGCCTGAGCACCATGCACCGTTGATTGCAGCGCTGCAGCAGCAACTCGGTGACGTCCAGATCGTCGGCCAGGAGACTTTGCTCAATTTGTGGTAGATGTGACGGGTGACACCGTGCAAGTGGTGAGTGCGGATGGGCTTGAAGAAGTCGCATCGTTCCCCAATCCCCAAAGTGCCAAATCCCCAAACGGTCTGGCGTGTATCATTGCTCGATCCCAAAGAACTTCGGAGCTGTTGGCCCTATACAATCCGTTTTCACAGATTCGCTTGGAGGCTTACGTTGTCAGAACGATGGGCAAGCGAGGCATCAAGAATTTACCAGATATGAAGGCGCCAACGTACTGGATTCGGTATAGAGGGGATCCCCGAACATTGACGAATAGCTTGTAATTAGAGATGAAGACGAATAAGGACTGCTTCCTCACCATCATGGATGTGGACGCAGAAGGAGGGGTCAATCTGCTCTTTCCGAACAAGTTTTCAGAGAGGAAAGGCTTCTATCCAAATGGGCTAGTCATCGGGGAGAAGAATGCCCTAGTGAATGTACGAATTCCGGATGCTCTCCAGCCAGGAAACCAAGCAGGATTTCATTGGGACTACACGCCGCCGCCCGGGCGGATACGCTCCGTGTGTTCGCTAGCACAGACTTGGAGACAGCAGAAACGATTCGCCAGTTTGTGCAAAACCTTATGCGTGACCCTAATGTGCTCACACGTGGAGGCCTCACTTCGGGGTTCACGAGTCTGGGTCGTGAGCTTACTGGCCCACGGGAGCGTGGAATTACGACAGTCCCAGCCGGACCGGAGGACTCCCATCTCTTCCAGCCAGATTGGACCGTTGTTTCGGTGACTGTGGTTATTGAACCGTAGCAGGATGGGAACCTCCAGATAGCCTCATGGCAGGGTCTGTGTTCGGGTGCCATATTGTGTTCCTCTGAGGAATGTGCCCGGAGGTGCTGGGTAAAGGTTCACGAGAGTCATCATACCATTCAGAATTTCTGAGGGAGACGCATCTCTTACCTAAGAAGGGTTGTCAGGATGGAGTTGAGGAGGAAGGGTCTCACAGGTTTGAGGGATTCAACCCAGATGGACTCAACGCTGGCTATACCACCGAAAGCCTTTTGATTCTTGGTAGGCGGGACGTTGATACCCGCCGGGCTTTTCGATGATTAACACCTTAAAATCCCAGAGCCCGAACCAGGCGGGATCCAGCACGCTGTGATAATGGAGCCCAGTCAGCCTTGACAGTTTTTCTCCGAGGGCTTTCTCTAATTCAGTCTCAGTATAGGCCCGCACACTAAACGGGTGTTCTTCGGCTTTGCAAAATCGACGAATGGCATAGGCCGCGCCCGTGCACAACACTTGCGTTTCCCGTTTAATCGAAAGAAATTGTGGAAGCGTGGTGTACTGTTCTCGAAAGCCGAGCCACCGGGCAGCATGCCGAAGGTGAGAAAATTGCACTTCGTATTCCGTATGTCTTGGTAGACGAACGGGATCAGGCCATCCGGTTTCAATGCCGAATTCAATCGATAGCGCTCGCCCGCCTGGTTTTATAACTCGCCACAGTTCCATAAGGAATTTGATTGCTCCAGAATTGAAAATCACCTCCTCGGGAAAAGGCTGATCCAAACTGAGACGGAGTCGGCGAATCAGATCGATGGCTTCCTCATGTTCTGGTGTTACCCCCTTTCCGGATTCCAGTTCTTCCTTGGTCAGTTGGGTGGGAGTCATGTCCGCGAGATTTTCGTTATCGATAACAAGGTCGACGCTCGCATCTGCTAATGGAAGACATTCGGCATTGCCATGAATGGCTTTCGCCTCCCAACCAGCTTCAGTGGCGAGTCTGACTTGCGAATTCAGAAATGGGCGAGTCAGGTCGAGAAAGACGTACTGAATTCCGTTTCGTTCTGAAGGGGAGAGCTCGGCTGCCATCTCTTGGGACACGTAGCCCAATCCTGCTCCAACCTCTACGATCCGCCGTGGCTTGGGATTCCACCACTCCATTTGCTTCAACGTTTTGGCGAGTAATCGTCCGTACGTGAGTCCGTGCATCGCCTCACAAGGCTCACGAAACAAGTGGGAGACGGTGGTTTCAATAATTTCGAAGTGGCCGTGATGACCTTGAATGCCCTTATGATGAAATTCCGTTAAATGGTCTTCACTCTCTACCGCCACGTTGCCGTGCCACTTTTCACGAACTTTTTGGATAAGAAGATCCCATTTGGCATTCACACTGTGACCACTAGGTGCCTCGTTTCCGAAATAACATAGTGAGTAGGCAGGAAGGGACCAGCGCTCCAAATGCCATTGCCCAGTTTCCTGATTGGGACCACACACCCATTTTCCGAATTGATCTAACAAATCCCTGATCGAGGCTCGCCCATCCATGGCGCCTAAGAGGGAAGCACCCATTCGATTGAGTCGAATCAATGGGAGGTCTTCATCGAGTGGGGTCACCCACCATTCTTCCTCACCATGTTGATACACCACGAGATCCGGCATTCGCCAAGCGCGCTGTTGCAACAGTTCGCCTTCTAAACGGAGAGGTTCTGCCATGGTAGAAGAAGAGGTAGGGAGTGTTGGAGATTCGGAGTCCGACATTTATCGAGTCTGTCGGATGGGGTCAGTTTCAAACACGGGCCGATACATTCCATCCCAAAAAGCGAGCCAAGCATCTGCAGTTTCCATGGCGCCGGCAGCTACACGATCCAAATCTTCAGGAGTCTTGACCGTTTTCCGGACAGCGTCTACGAGCCAACTGCTATGTGTTTGTTCTTCCAAAACATGCAATTCAAAAAATACTAAATCTTCCTGGCTGAAATGTCCGTATTTTTTGAGGCCCGGCAAGAAATATCGAAACTCGGATGCGGCCGTCATTTCTACGGCCAATTCAGCATCCAAGGCGGTGAGATAGTCAGATTCCAAGAAAAGTCGTCTGAGACTGTTGAGATAGGTGGTGACTTCGACAATGGGTTCGGTATCGAAGAGATCGCGTGATTGAATGCCGATGGAATAGGCGAATCGTTGCAGATAACCAATATGGACATGTTCGACGGAGCCGCTTCCTAATTCAGAATACAGAATTTTAGCAAGCTCAATCCGCATTTCCAGTTCATCAATGGGAGTTCGGTACAGCAGTCCTTCCAAAACTTTCACAAATTGAAAACAAAAATAGTGATACTGTTTCACAAAAACTCGCATTTGTCGTGGGGAGAGATAGGAATCTTGGAACGCTCGAAAAAAGTCGTTGGAATTGACCGGATGAGCTTGGAGTTCGGTCACCAGGGTTTCAAGAGAATCAATGTGAGTCGTGAGCATGGGAAGAGCCCCTAAAATTTCACCTCAGATAGGTTGTGGCTATGAGAAAACTTAACACTACACGATGATTTCCATCACCTGCAACTATGTGGCGTGTCTGAGGGAGAAGTCATAAGAAGGGGCTGTTGAAAAGGGGAGAGCCTTATGGTTTTTGGACGAGTATGCTGGCATAGGCGACCTTTCCATCGTCCATTGCTTGGTATCTCAGGACTGTCAACGCGTGAAAATGGCGTAGGAGTTCGTTGGATTCCAGAAGAAATCGGCGAGGAAAACGGGATCGGTATTTCAAGTGGTCTTGGGTGTAGATTTCAACAACAGCCATACCACCCGGCTTCAGAGCCGGATAATCTGGGGAAACAAATTCCGCTGGAGATAATTAGGTGCAAACGATCAAGTCATAGGAATCAGGGGGAAGTTTGTAAGCCTCCAGATCAACGACTTTGGTCTCAATATGGACTCCAGCCTGACGAGCCAGAGATCGCGCCTTTTCAAGACCCTGTTCAGAAATATCAACTCCTGTGACCTCGAACCCTTGTGTGGCCAAATAGACCCCGTTCCGGCCTTCACCCATGGCAATATCCAAAGCTGTTCCTTTAGGGAGTAAGCCGATGTTCTCTTTAAGGAAGGAGATCGGCTCTCTTCCCAAAATGTATTCCTCTGCGGAGTATTTCCGATTCCAACGGTCTTTGTCTTGCGGAGCAGCATAGGCGCTGACGAACATCATTCCTGTCACGATTCCCAAAGCTATAAGGAATAACAGTGAGGGTGGCCATGGCCAAGAGGTTCTTTGTGACATTTGGGCTCTCAAGAGTTGGTTATGGTTGAGTGATTAGGGAATCAAATGAACAGAATTGAATCCCTAAGCTTCGACATACCTGAAATTGGCGGTCAAAACGATTAGCGGTTCTGATTGTTTTGTAGAGATCCTTTCCTCCCACACGGCCCCAAGCGGGAAAATGGAAGACGGCAAGGGGATAATCGGTTCCGAAGAGCAGGCGGTTGTGGACTTCGGGGTGCCTTCGTAGGAGCAACAGCCTCTTGAACCGATTAGGGAGGGTCAACGCTGAAATATCTGCATAGAAGTTGGGATAGGTCTTGACGAACTTTAAAAACGTTGGGTGAAATTTTTCATACAGCATCAGACCATAGCTGCATGCGTGGGCCGCGATGACCGTTACACCTTCATCTAAGGGGACTTGTAGTCTGTGAGGATCGCTAACCGATTGATCTTTGCCAATAAGACTAAATTCATACCCCACATGACTCAGGAGGGGAATTTTGCACTGAGCCATAGCCCGGTTAGAAGGGTTTGAAGTTGGGATTAGCAGGATCGAACTGCTGAGAATTTGGGAGGATCTTAACCAAAGCGGCTCCTGCATCCACGAAACGATGGAGTTCGTCCACAGCATCGCGGCGTTGCGGGTTGATCGATACCCCAGCCAGAAATTCAATGGAATAGGCTCTAGCCATGCTTAGAACGTATTCGTTGCTCACCATAAACTCAGTGGCGTTTTGATCGAGTCGTCCTTGCTGATCATACACCCCGTCCATTCCTAATAAGACTGCCCTCCCCACGTAGTGTGATGCCAGCAATTCCTTTAATAAATCATCAACATATTTTTGATTGGCAGCCTGTGGCCTGTCGGGATTGAGTCCATGTTTCCATAGAAGAAATTTGAATAAAGGACTGCGGAGCATGTTGGGCGAGATATAGCAGCCGTTGTCGCCCTCGGGAAATGCAGCAAGATCAACATGGCAATCAGTGATCTTTGGAGAAGGTTGTGGGCTGAGACTCATGACATTGATTGAAGTGGTCTTTGTGGTAGCGATCCCAATCTCTCCAATGCTTGACGCTTGAGTTCTCGTAGGTCGAGTTTGCCTGTGCCGAGAACTGGAATGTGTTCCACTTTTAGAAACGAATCCTTTCTAGGGACAAACAGATTGGGTAAGCCACTGGCAACGACCTTGTCTAATATTCCAGGGATGGATGCTTCTTCCAACGTATGGAAGACAACCAATTGCTCACCCTTTTTCTCATCAGGGATAGCTGTGACCGCCAACACCTGAGTGTCGGCTCCGGCGGCTTCGAGTAAAACCTCTTCCACCTTTCCATGGGGAACCATTTCTCCTCCAATTTTTGAGAAACGGGATAATCGATCGGTGATGGTAATGAAACCATCGTCGTCGATCATCGCGATGTCTCCAGTGATGTACCAACCGTCATACATCGCTTGGGCAGTCAGATCATCTCGGCCGAGATATCCATCCATGACGTTGGGCCCTTTGACTAACAACATGCCGGCATTGCCGCTCTCGAGAGGCTCAAAAGTATCCGGATCCACGATTCGTACAGATACCCCCGGAAGGGGCTGTCCGACAGTCCCGCGTTTTGATGCGGGCTGATAATACCCAGCCGCGCGGAAGTCAGGGCAATTCACTGAAATGACTGGTGCACACTCGGTCACGCCGTAGCCTTCTATTGGTCTGAGACCAAATCTCTCTTCAAACGGGTGCGCAAGACGATCAGACAACTTTTCTGCTCCGGTCAGAACAATACGAAGGGATCCGAATTGATCAGGGGTACACCGACGGAGATAGAGCTGCAAAAAAGTCGGGGTCGTAATAAGAATGGTGACGCGATGTTTCTTGATCAGTTCACCAATTGGTCCAGCATCCAAGGGAGATGGATGAAAGACCACACCGACTCCGTGGATAGCTGCCAGCCAGAGCGTGGCAAGGCAACCAAATGAGTGGAAGTGGGGTAGGATACCGAGCATACGGTCGTTAGGCCCGAGGTGGAATACTTGCGCGACCCCTTCCACATTCGAGTCGATGTTAAAATGGCTAAGCATCACCCCTTTGGGATCACCAGTGCTTCCGCTGCTAAAGATAATGGTGGCCAGATCGTCAATGCTTGGACGTCGAGTCGCTCCAGCGACTCGCTCAAGCAAGCGGATGGGAGCCAACAATGCAAGAAGCATCGCGGTGAGGCGTTCCTTGGGTCCGATCGTTTTTCGAATATCCTCAATCCAGAGCATCGAAGCTGTTTCAGGAACCTCTAATTTGGCTTTTTCGACAAAGGTTCGGCTTGTGACAATGCTCGCAAGTCCGGCCTGATTAGCCGCCGCTTCCATACCACTTCGTCCTGCTGTGTAATTGAGATTGACAACCGTTCGACCTGAGAGGGTCCCGGCAATGTTGATTAAGGCACTGCCGACGCTGGGAGGAAGAAGAATGCCTATGGTCTTTTGCTCTGCCCAATAGGGTCGAAGGGCACGAGCCAAGGCGACTGTTCCTATGAGAGCTTCCAAGCAAGAGACCTTTGGCCGAGTGAGGTCACCGAAGGCGAAACGAAAGGGGTGACGGCGCATCGCTCGGATTACAGAATGATGCAACGGTCGACGGATGGATCTTCTGTGTCTCCACGCTGCCTCACCCAATTCTTGGACAATCCGACGAACTTCTGTCGCGGAGGTAGAAGAGGGAAGCGGAGCCCCATAAGATACCGTGACCGGATAAGGGATTTGCTCAGGCCTTTTGGTGATGAATCGACCACCGATAAAACTAAATATACTGCCCCAGACACGATCTAAGTGAACGGGGATAATTGGAGTCTCTCGACCCTTGATAATTCGCTCAAAGCCAGCACGAAATGGAAGCAATCCTCCGGTCCGTGTAATTTGACCCTCTGGAAAAATACAGAGTAATTCCCCCTCGTCCAATTGCCGGCCCGCTTCTCGAAGGGAATGCAAGATTTCCCGTGGAGTTCCTGTTGAAGAGATGGGAATGGCTCCCATCACCTGGGCTAACTGATGAAACAGGGGATGCTCGTAATAGTGTTTATCGACGACAAACCGAATTCGTCGATCAGTGCTGGCAAGAAGGAGGAGGCCATCGACGAAAGACACATGGTTAGGAAGAAGGAGAGCCCCTCCTTGGTCCGGGACATGGTCCCTACCGATGACTTTGAGCCGGTATATGGTGTTGGTCAGCAAAATAAGCGTGAATCGCACAAAGGCTTCAGGCAAGACCCACAGGGCGCAAAGAGTCAAGCCAGCGGTTGCTAACCCTGACGTGACTAGGATTCCGCTCGCCTGGAGACCAAGATGAGACAACAGTCCGGCGCCCAACGAGCCGGCTAATACCCCAGCAAAAACAAAGGTATTACCGAAAGCGATCACGGCGCCGCGACGATCGTCAGGCGATCTCCATTGGATCAGGGCATTAATCGGAACGACAACAAAGCCGCTGGCTATTCCAAGGATAGCCATTCCTACAAGGGTCCCAGGAAGTTGCGGAGCCAGAATTCCAAGAAGAAAAAGGGTGATGGTTAACCCAATGGCGCCGAGCGGGATGTGACCATACTCAACTTTTGACCCCGCTAGTTTTCCTGCGAGAACAGATCCAATACCCACGCCAATTCCGAATGTGGCGAGAGGGATGCCCGCCAATGTATCAGAGAGTCTCAGCACGGCTTTTGAATAGACCAGGATGTCCTGCCCAACGAGACTGGCAATGGTCCAATAGGACACATTGCCCAGAATTCCGATCCGTAACACTCGATCGGCTCTTATGGCTTCCCAAGCCGATTGGATGGTGTTGATGACTCCTCCTTCTTCCCTGGCTCGTGGTACTTGGGGTATGGCGAATGAGGCCAAAAAGCCTACGAGTGAAAATGTGGTGAGAATCAAACCGGCTAGCCAAGGGGATTCCCCAGACAAATCCAGCAGCAGGCCGGCCACAGCTGTTCCAGCAATAATGCCGAGAAACGTCCACATTTCCAGATGACCATTTCCGACGGATAACCGCTCGTGTGGAAGGAGTTCAGGCAAAATTCCATATTTGGATGGACTGAACAAAGCACTCTGAGCACCCATGCCTCCCAATACGATGAGTGGAAGTATCCCTCCTACAGGATTGAGGAACAGGGCCAGGGTTCCGATTCCCATCAATACAATTTCGACGGCCTTCATCACGATGATGACGGTCCGCTTACTAAACTGATCTGAAAACACACCCGCAAAAATCGAAATCAGCATGAGTGGGAGTGTGAAGACAACAAAGGTCAGGGTTGTTTGCGTTTGCGAAGCGAGTTCGAAAAATGAGCCTGATGTTCCCAATTCCGAGGCCACCTGTTTGATGGCCAAAAAGGCCACCATCAATTTCCATGCATTATCGTTGAATGCCCCAAAAAACTGGGCGATGAACAGGCCACGAAGAAGGTGTTGGGAACGGGGATGCATTCTTGTTGAGGTCTATCTTTGCAATGAATGTGGAAGCATGGTCTCTGCTTGTGTTTTTTTATGGATTGACTTCGGCTGACACGTCCATGTTCATGATCAGCTATCGTGCTGCGTGAAGATCTAGATCGAGTTCAAGGAATCTCTGGATGATGCATTCCCTTTCTGGATACGCAATACGCGTGTCGCAATATCGACTACTTCATCAGTGGCAGCACGATCATATAAGTTTTTATTGCGATAGTAATAAACGACTTGTCCTTTATCATCAACAAGGAGAGTTCCACCTTGTTGACGGCTATCCCCCTCCACCCAAGTTTGGCGGTGACCAGCGAAGAATGCTCGCACGAAGCCAAATAAGGCAAGAGGGCCAAGAGTCGCCCACCACGATCGTTCCAAGCCCATTGCGGCAAAAGCACGCAGGGAAGGATCTGTAAGAATTTCCACTTTTTTGTCATGAAGCGTATGACGGTCCATAAAGCCAGCCATGTAACGAGGTTCACCATTTCCGATGAAGATTGTTTTCAAGCCTAAGTTGTGAAGTTCAAGGAGTCGAGGAGTTAACTCATTCACGTGCTGGCTACAACCCATGCAACCAAAATGACGAAGGAACAACAACAGCGTCGGACCCTGAGCCCAGCAATCTCCTAGATATACTTTGGATAAATCAGCTTTGAGAACTTGGCATTCAGCTAATGAAGATGGCGGTGGTTGTCCAACGATTGGTTTAGCCATGAACTGGATAGTAGACGGAAACGCTTCGCCATTCTAGCGGTATTTTGTCTTTCGAGCATACTGTCTTTCGCGTTTGTGCCGTATCAGAAGACTGGAAGTTTCTTGCTAAGTGCTGAAAAAGCTAATAGGATTTCTCAAATGATCAATCGCAGTGTGTGAAGATAGCCTACTCAGGCTGCTTAAGCCTCAGACGATAATTGGAAACAGAATGGATTGAATAATGCAAGAGAACCTGCCGGACATACTCCTGAGACAATGGGCTCTCCGTCTTAAGCGAGCGCAACTGGCTCATCGCTTTGCTGCAAAGGGCTACAGCACGTTGCATCTTTGGATGGGTATTCCGGCTGTGGTGTTGGCAACTGTCGTCGCCACATCGGTCTTCGCATCCTGGGAGGGACAATTGGAGGGATATGGAAGAATACTCACGGGGATGCTGAGTGTTGGGGCCGCGATTTTTGCCGCACTGCAAACATTTCTGCGATTCGAAGAAAAATCAGAAAAACATCAGATGACCGACGCTCGTTATGGAGCAATCAGGCAAAAGATCGAACAAACCCAAGCATTTATGAGGATGCATCACGAGGATCTCGATGATTTCTATCACAAGATCAGACGTGAGATAGAAGAACTCTCGAAGGAAGCGCTAATCGTGCCAGAACGTTTCTGGCAACAGGCTCGACGAGTGATGCCGTAGGAAGCCCACATCGAAGATGAAGGAACCTTCTAGGCTATTCAGCCTTTATCTCAAATCAGATCGCACCTTTCAAACTCGACAATCATTTTTAGGTGTATTTCTGTCTTGGTCAATGGTCACGTTTGTTCTTCACTTCATTCATCAGGTACGATCGGATTGAGATTCTCAGGAAGGGAGAAAGCACATGGTTGATACGGCCTTGAACCTTGAACAAATAATGGGGTCCATGCAAGAGCCCGTTCGAAAGTATGGGGAGCGAGTGCAGGCGTTAGCGGGGGGAAATGGATTGGCCGTGACGTTATTTGGGATGATCGCGTCCGGAACATTCGACATCAGTCGGCATACGGTGCGAAGTGTCGTTGTGCTCCAGGAGGTCGATCTCGAAATGCTTCGCCAATTCGCCAAAGATGGAGCGAAGCTTGGGAAAGCCCGTATTGCTGCTCCATTGATTATGACCCACGAGTATATTTCGTTGTCGGTCGACAGTTTTCCATTAGAATTTATTGAAATTCAACAAAGTCATCTCTGCCTTTTTGGACCGGATTACTTTGCGGATCTTGTTTTCGAACCCACACATGTACGGCTTCAGACTGAGCGTGAACTGAAAACCATTTTGATTGGGATGCGCCAAGCCTTGCTAGCGGCGGCAGGGCGAGAAAAACTGTTTGGGGGTATTGAGACGGATGTGGCTGAGCGATTGATTCGAACTCTACGCGGATTGCTTTGGTTACATGAACAGAATGAAGCTCTCCCCGCGGTTGAAGTTGTGGCGCAAGTTGAACGAGAAGTGCAGAAGGGGTTATCAGGTCTGAGAAGTGCCTTACAACAAGAAGGTCCGCATGGCTGGGATCAATTTAAAGAACTCTACGAGGATGTTGATGCGCTCAGGAAGATTATTGAGACCTGGTAGCTTTCTTATCATTACATTAATGGGGCTTTTCTTCTGCGTCTGGATGGGTGTGCCTTCATGGGTGTGTGCGGAAGTCACCATTCCTGATCCCGGAACCTATGTGGTTGATACAGCGGGAATCATTCAAGGGTCGGCGCGAACTCAACTCGAAGGCTGGCTTCGGGAGTTCGAGCAAAAGACCACTGCTCAAGTCAAAGTGTTAACGGTTCAAACCACAGATGGAGAAGACTTTTTTACCTTTGCGCAACGTCATGCTGAGTCTTGGAAGTTAGGTCAACAGGGAAAGGATAATGGCGCCTTGATTGCTCTTGCCCTGAAAGAACGGCGAGTTCGAATTCAAACCGGTTATGGGTTGGAAGGGGTCATTCCGGATTCTTGGGCTGGATCTCTTTCTCGGGCTGTGGCCTCACAATATTTTAAGCAGGGTCAATTCTCGCAAGGGCTCTTTCAGATCACGGTGGCGACGGTCAATAAGATTGCTGAGTCTCAGGAAGTTCGATTAACGGGAATACCCCAGACACATTACCGACCGACTAGTTCTCGCGGTAGCGGCGGGGCTTTTGCCGGTCTGATCCCCTTCCTTATTCTCTTTGCGTTTCTGTCCTCTATGAGGCGGCGTGGACGCTACTATTCAGCATGGGGAGGACGTGGGATGGGCGGTATAATGGGAGGCTTTCTCATGGGAAGTATGATGGGAAACGTCCTTGGTGGAGGTCGTTCCCACTGGGCTGGCCATGGGGGTGGGTTTGGAGGGGGATTCGGTGGAGGTTTTGGTGGATCCTTTGGGGGTGGAGGTGGTTTTGGTGCTGGGGGCGGTGGTGCGAGTTGGTGATTAATGATGATAGCATACATTCCAGACATGATAGACTTGGAAGAGGATTTCATCTGATGGTTTCTTGAGAGAACAAATGTGAAGGAGGAAACGTGAGCGCGGGTCGAATTCTACTGATGGTTTTCGGTGTCATTGTCGTGTTGGTGTTGATGGCTGGAGGATGTGTGTATTCCGGGTATAACCATGCTATTACTCTGGATGAGGCTGTCAAAAGTCGCTGGGCCCAAGTCGAAAACCAATTGCAACGTCGGTTCGAGCTCATCCCGAATCTGTTAGAAACCGTCAAGGGTGTCGCCAAGCAGGAGGAAAAAATTTTCTTGGGTGTGGCGGAGGCCCGAAAATCCTATTTTCAGGCGGGATCCATTAATGAAAAAGCCAAAGCGGCGGGTGGATTTGAGTCGGCGCTCCCCCGCCTGTTGGTCCTTCGAGAGACTTATCCTCAACTCAAATCGGACCAATCCTTTTTAAAACTCCAAGATCAGCTTGAGGGAACCGAAAATCGTTTGTCGGTTGAGCGAAAGCGGTATAACGATTCCGTGCGCGAACTGAACACCTTTACTCGCAAATTGTTGGGCCGGTTTTATGCAGGTTTGGCTGGTGTTGAACAGGCGGAGTACTTTGAAATCGAAGAAGCAGCCAAAGAGACTCCCAAAGTAAAATTTTAGTGGCCGTGCTTGGAGGAAGAGAGGAAGAAATGGCTTATTCACCAACGAGTGATGTGTCATCGGAAGTGCTCTCGGACAAAATCAGTAGTGAACCAAGCCTTGGGAAAGACAAAGTTGACGCGTTAATCGGGCAGGGTGTCGAATTTAAAGGTGTCATTCATTACAAAGGCAGCGTGCGCATTGACGGCCGTTTGGATGGTGAAATCCATACGGAAGGGACGCTCCTAGTTGGTACGGATGCGACAATCAACGCCAAAATTAGTGCCGGGTCAGTCATTAGTAAGGGACGAATCATCGGTGATATTCAGGCGAAACAAAAAGTTCTGTTACTCAAATCATCGTATATGGAGGGAACTTTGAATACGCCTCGATTGTCCATGGAAGAAGGCGTGATATTTAACGGAACCATTAAAATGGAAAAATCTAGGGCTAAATCATAGAATCTTCTGGTGATAATTCAATAGAGATGAAGTACAGAGCTTACCTGCGCGATCTGCGATCCATGGATGGTCTAAAGTCTTTCGAATAAGATCTGATATTTCTTTGTAAGACTTTGAATCACAGTTGACGAATGCAGTTGGATGACGTTGGGAATTCCTGCGACACGCAGGCGACCTGAGTGATTATGCCCTCAGTCGTAGGCGGGCATCCAGGTTACATAGAAAGGTGGATCCCCGCCAAAGGTTTAAAAAATTTGGCACCTTATTTTTTGTTCCGCTTTGCGCGCGGCTGAGTCCCAGCGCCGAATCCGACGATTCGGTGAGGACTGTTTGAGCGGAGCGAGTTCCGCAGCCATGTGATTCGGTGCTGGGACGAAGGAGACCCGCAGGGCCGGGCGCGAGCGGGAATGGTTTTGGGTCCTTTTGCCGAAAGAAAAGGACCTCGACTGCCGGGGCGAACCCCGGCAATGTGGAACTGTGAACGAGAAACTCGAAACCTTAAACTTGAAACTCACCCTATCAGACACTGTCTGAAAAAAAATAAAACCAATTTTTTACAAATTATTCCCAATTACCCATGCCTGATTATCTTCTTAGCTGGATCCATCTGCTTGCCGTCATCACCTTCATCGGTGGGTTGATCTTTACGCAATTGGTACTGAAACCCGCGCTCCAAGCCCTCACTCCCACGTCCCAGCAAGCGGAGGTCCTTCGCCGCACGGGGCGACGCTTTCGAACGCTTGCCTGGGTCAGCCTGATCACTCTTATTCTGACTGGGGCTTACAGTATGCTCAATGAAAGCGGGGCTGGGAGAATTGAAACAACCTGGGGTGTGGTCTTGATGCTGAAGCTGTTTGTCTTTGCGATCACCTTCGGATTAATCATTATCCACGATTTTATCCTGGACCCGTATGCCTCTTCTTCAGGGCCTACCGGAAAAACTTCAGTTCAACCCCACAATATCGGCTGGATTACATTCATCCAACAAGCCATTCTCTTCCTCACCCTTGCCATCCTTCTCATCGCTTCGTACCTGAAAAGTATCTAAGATTCATAGAAGCCCAGAGAATGTTAGCTTTCCTATTGGGGAGCTATGGCTAAAGGCAGGAGAAAGAATCAGGATAAGAAATAGAGAAGCCCCATTCCATCCATTTCTTGGCTTCTTTAAGGTTGCGTAGCTGCTCACTTAATTCGATTGCTGCCCGCTCGTAAATGTCCTTTCTGGGTCCAAAGGCTACAATTTCTACTCTAGAGCCTTGGATCCTCAGAATCAGTCTAGATCGAGCTACTCGGAAACTTCTCAGCCCCGTCAATTCATCTTTTAATTTTTTTGCCTGGCAGGGATTTTCAGCAAGGGAATGTAAAGCTGCATTTACTTTCCCTTTAAACTGTGGGGGGAGATGTGTGATTAGGTCTCGAACAGCCTGGACCATTTCCAGGCGAAACCTTCTCATTTCATTCGTTTTCTTCCCGTCAGTGATTCTCCAAACACTTCCTCGAAGGAAAATCGATGGCCTTTTTCTAGCTGCGTGAGTCCTCGTCTAATTTCTTCCATGAGAGCTGGATTTTTTTGGATTTCCCGAGTCTCCTTCCAACTCTCAAATTCTTCTGCGCTCATCAGAATGGCGGCAGGTCGGCCATTTCGAGTGATAACCAATTCTTTGTCGGTTTGCTCGACTTCTTTTACTAATTCGCTTAAACGAGCTTTTGCTTCAAATAACGTTAGGGCTTTAGACATAGGGCACCTCAAAACAGACTAGAATTCAGACTAACTCTATTTTCTTATTGTGTCAAGAAAGCCACCATTGCATCATGAGGGTTCTGTGTTAAGAGGGTCTTGGAGGGGTATCTTTAAAACGGCGTTTCTCCTTCCCGCAACTTGGCGAGTGCGGTTTTGACAAAGTCGGCGTCCTTGCTACTAGGATCCATATTTTTAAACGCAGTCGCCCATGCTTCCTCCGTCTCTCTATGACGGTCAAGATACCAGAGTACGACACCCCGGTACCAATTCACACCAGGTTGATTGGGCATGTCGACTAGAACCTTATCGAAGTGGCCTAAAGCTTCTTGAAACAGTTCAGGATCGTCAAATTTCCGTGTTTCCAGCATGATGACTCCTAGATGGAAATGCGCTTCGTGATTTCGGGGATCGAGCTCGAGGACTTTGGTCCATGCTTTTTTCGCATCATCGATCCGTTGCATGGCCATGTATGATCTGCCTGCCATAATCTGTCCCTGAAGATTATTCGGGTCTTGGCGCAGTCGCTCCTCAAGCCGTGCCACCATTTCCCGTGGGTCTGGGGCGTCCACGCCCATCTGTGACTGAAGTTCCACAAGATTTTCAATCGTGCGCCATTGGATGTAGCCATAGATGCCGATGGATACGGCCAAGACCAACACACTGGGCACGAAAGCCGCCACCCATCGTGATGCAGAACCTGCAGGGACAAATCCAGAATCGACAGGAGAGGAAAGGTCGGCTTGTAAGCATTCGAGTCGATCGATGACTTGGAGAAGACGTCGTTCGTCAGTCGCTTTGAGCCTTTCGTAATCATGAGACTCCAATCTGCCCTGGGCTAATTCCACTTCCAATTCTTGCAAGGACTGTAACAACACCTCACGCTCAACAGTGAGATCGGCTATCTCTTGGTCTTGCTCCGCCTTTTGCGGGACTAGCAGGGAGCCGGTCTGGTCTTTTCGCCAAAAGGGCGAGGAGATCCCGACAATCACGAGGGTCAGGATAAGCCCACAAACAATAAGAAATGCGATTGACATGATGGATGCCTTGACTGCCGTTTACGGCTGGAGTTCTTTTTGAATTCGCCGACGGGCCTCTTCGTCAAGGGGTGGAGGTGGGTCACTGGGGGGAAGGGGTGTGTGCGCCACCCACCGGCCGAGTTCTCGAATCAGCAAAATTCCTCCGCCTACGAGCAACAAGAATGGGGCGAGCCATATCAGCCAATTGATCCCCTGTTTCGGGGGTTCCATTAAAATGTAATCGCCGTATCGGCTTAAAAAGTACGTCCGAATTTCTTCAGCCGATTGTCCTTGTTTCACTCGCTCCCGAACGACCTCTCGCATTTGCTGAGCCAAGGGAGCGCCAGATTCCCAAATGTTTTCAGTCTGGCACACCGTACATCGGAGTGTTTTAGAAATCTCTCTTGTTTTGACGTCAATCTCTTTTTCATCAATGGTGGCAGCAAGGGAGGGACAAGCAAGAACAAAGAAGATGATCAAACTCGTGAGGCAGATGTTGCGCATTACGTTGACGTGGGGGCTGAATGAAGAAGAGGGGCAATGATCTTTTGGGTCAGATTCGTATACACACCCCCGACAATAGGGCCCACCCATTTATGTTGGATAATGCCTTTTTGATCGATCACAAATGTTTCGGGCACGCCATATACACCATAATCAATAGCAAGGGTCCCCTTGACATCTCGAACATGACGGAAGGTAGATCCATACTGCTTTAAATAGGCTTGTGCTTTGTCGATTTCGTCTTGGTAGTTGACACCGAGCATGATGAATTGGGGGTTGTCTTTGAATGTCTCATGAAGTCGGAGAATGTTTTGATGCTCAACTTTACATTCATAGCACCAGGAAGCCCAAAAATTCAGGAGGATCACTTTACCCTGCAGTTGATCAAAGGAAATCGTCTCACCTGATTCGACGTCCGGACCTTCAAAGGATGGGGCTTGGGTGCCGATCAGGACTGTGGGAATATGGCGAGGATCGCCCCAGAGACCTTGGTAAAACAGAATCAGTAATCCCAGGAGAAGGATGACAATCGTGAATTGAATTCTTGGATTCATGGTTTTCGATTAACTAGTTTGTGTGAAAAACTCTCAATTTCCCCGAGGCGTACTGAAGAGTACGTTGAGGGGTTTGAGCAACGACAACGCCGTTGGCGGACTTTTTCAACATCCTATTAATCAGCGTGTTTGCGGGGCCGGAATATATTGAGCAGTACCCCCAATCCCATGATGCCGCCTCCTCCCCATACCCATAAAATTAATGGGTTGAGCACTCCTCGGGCCACGGCGACACCCTCAGGAGAAACATCCGGCATCGTCAAAAAAATATGCCCCATATTAATGGAATGGATAGCCGACTCCGTTGTAGGAGTTTGGGACTCAGTATAGATCCGTTTTTGTGGTCGCAATTCCGTCACCAATTGATCATCACGGAAGACCTGGAATACCCCCTCCTGGGCTATCCAATTCGGCCCCTCGACTTCGTGAATTTTTAAGAGTTTGACCCGATAGTCCTTCAACGGAAAATCATCCCCAACCCGAAGAGAGACCATTTTTTCAGTTTGATAGATCGTAGAGGCAATGATCCCAATGACGAGAACCAGCACGCCGATATGTGTGACTAACCCTGCATATCGGCGTTGATTACTGGTAAATCCATTCAGAAATCCTTTCAGGATGTTCACGTGGTTACGTTTTGAATACAGAGAGGAGATTTTGCCAAAATCTACGAAGGTCGCGGTTCCGGCAAATCCCATCACAAAGGCTCCAGCCAGAGCATAAATGCTTCGAATCCCTAGTCCAAATAAAACAGCTACCGTTGTCAGGCCCATAAGAATAGGCAAGAGGAAATTTTTCTTGAGGCTCGTCAATGAAGCTTTCCGCCAGGGAATATAGGGGCCCACTCCCATGAGAAAGAGCAACCCAAGGGCGACCGGCATGAATACCGCATTGTAATACGGCGGGCCTACTGTCACTTTTGCGCCTTTCCAGGTTTCGATCATGAGAGGGTACAAGGTGCCCAAAAAGACCGTGGCAGCAGCCACGAGAAAGAAGAGATTGTTAAAGAGGAAGACCGACTCTCGGGAAATAATGGAGTCGAGTTCGATCGAACTTTTCAATTTATTGGCACGCATAATCAGGGTACCGAATGAAATCACAATCATGGCCGTGATAAAAAAGAGGATAAACATCCCTCGCTCAGGGTCTGTGGCAAAGGTATGGACTGATGTCAGCACTCCGCTCCGCACGAGGAACGTGCCGATTAACGAGAGAGAAAATGTCACAATGATTAAAAACAAGTTCCAGACTTTGAACATTTTCCGTTTTTCCTGGACCATCACTGAATGCAAAAAAGCTGTTCCCACAAGCCAGGGCATGAAGGAGGCGTTTTCCACGGGGTCCCAACCCCAATATCCACCCCACCCCAATTCATAATAGGCCCAATACCCACCCATCATGATACCGGTGGTCAAACATAGCCAGGCGAACACCGTCCACCGCTGGGTGACCTTAATCCATTCTTCTCCTAACCGCCCAGAAAACAACGCGGCCATGGCAAAGGAAAACGGAATAGAAAATCCCACATACCCCATATACAGCATTGGCGGATGCATCACCATCGCAGGATCTTGCAGGAGCGGGTTTAGGTCTTTTCCATCCAGAGGAACTGGGATCAGACGTTCGAAAGGGCTGGACAAAAAAATGATCAGAGCTAGAAAGCCGAAGATGATCAGGGATTCGACTCCAATCACATATGGCATGATGGCCGGCTGGGTTCGCCAGTGAAGCCAAATAGCAACGGTGCTGAAGGCTGATAGAATAAACACCCACAAGAGGAGGGAGCCTTCGTGTCCGCCCCAGACGGCAGCGATGGTGTAAAAGAGGGGGAGTTTGGAATTCGAAGTGGCTGCGACATAATGAACAGAAAAGTCATGAACCAAAAATGAGTAGACGAGGGACAACATCCCTATAGACAACAGCACAAAGATACACGTGAGAGACATGCGACCGACCCTTACCCAATCTCCGTTTTTAGTGCGGAGTCCCCAAAAAGAAGAGATCATGCCAAGGACGGAAAGGACGAAGGCGATGATTACTGCAAAATGACCAATTTCAATAATCATGAATGACTCAATTAGGAACTTTCAGGAGCGAGCGTCTTCAAAAAATCTTTTCGAGGCAGATTGACACCAGCCCGTTTCAACTCTATGGGCATATAGTCTTCCGAATGTTTCGCCATGATGAGATGTGAGTGAAACATATGCTGTTCGGTCCAATACCCCTCGACGACAGCCCCTTGTCCCTCCTTGAATAAATCTGGAGGGATACCCTCAAATGTGACTGGAATGGTGACAGCGCCATCGGTCAATTCAAAGTTCAACCCCACTGTATCAGAATGGTTTTGTAAGCTTCCTTTGACGACCATCCCTCCGACCCTCACCTTCTTTTGGTAATGGTCTTGGGTAAAGGCTTTGACTTCCGAGGGAGTGAAGAAATAGACGAGGTTTTCTCCAAAATTTCCCAAGGCAAGATAACCGAGCGCTCCAGCTACCAGGAGCAAGCTGATCACGATTCCGATTTTTTTACGCTGTGTCGACATGGTCTTCCCATTCGGACTGGTACAACTTTGAGGCTTTGATTTCTTCGTATAACAGGCTGACCTTTCGTCCCATCGCAAAGACGAACAGGGCGAGAGGAAGAAGGCCAATCACATAGGCGCTGATGACGAATCCGTAATTGGTCACCAAGGCGAGTTCATGAGACTGAAACATTCGATTTTGCGAGTCCCACCGACCAACTGCAATAAGCTTCTTTAATTCTCTCAGATTTTCCGGCGTCGGGCCTTGGTATGTAACGGGCAAACTTCCTTGATCATACGATAAGATAAATTGGGCTTGCCCTGCTTCAACCTGTCCCTCTAGCGACCCCCCTTGGACCAGACCCAACACTCGAATGGTTCCTGTTGGCGAAGCCGTCAAGACCTGTTGGGGGCTCATGGTGGCTAAATTCTTTTGGTAATGTTGATACGTCAGGCATACGATTCCTGTCGCGACGATGAGCAATGCCCCCCACTGCAAGTAAAATATTTTCATGATTCAACTTTGGACAGATGAAACTGACTTAACAGCCGGCCTTTTTTTGCGTCCAGGAGATTAGTCAAATAGAGGAGTTGTGTGCGGACCATGAGCATATACGCAAACAGGAGGGACATCCCAATGCTCATGGTCAACAGAGGCGTCAAGAGACCTGAAGAAATGCTCATTCCTCGCATCGAAATGGATTGAGGTTGATGAAGGGTCCGCCACCATTCCACGGAAAAATGGATGATCGGAAGGTCCACAAACCCAACAATGGCGAGAATAGCGGCATATCGGGCCTCCCGTTCCGGATCATCCACAAAGGTTCGGAGCATTAAATAACCGATAATGATTAACAGCATAACCGTAAAGGATGTCAATCGAGCATCCCAGGTCCACCACGTATTCCAGGTAGGTTTTCCCCATATCATGCCCGTAAAGAGGGCCATGGTTGTAAAGAGTGCCGTTAAGCCCGCGGCAGCATGACATATATTGTCGATCAGAGGGTCTCGCTTCCACAAATACCAGATACTCCCAGCAAACAGGACGGTGTAAGCGAATAATGAGGTATGGGCGAGCGGCACGTGAACATACATGATTCGGACCACTTCGCCTTGATAATAGTCAGGAGGTGAGGCAATGAGACCAAGATAGAGGCCGGCGACAAAACAGATCGCGGCGCACCCCCCAAACCAGCCTTTATACCGTTGAATTCGGCGTATGACCTTATTCAGCATAGGGAGTTAGGTGTCCATAATGAATTCAAACATCCAAAACGACACAACCGTAAACACCACATTAAAAATCACGAGCAATTCCAGCCATTGACTATACAGGGGAAAAGGGTCCCCACTCAGGGCACCTTTTGTTGCTTCCACGGCAGCGATCATGACTGGAACCACGAGTGGAAGGAGAAGGATCGGCAGCATGACCTCTCGAGCTCGAATCTGAACCGTTAAAGCAGAGAAGAGCGTTCCCACCGCAGAGAGACCAAACGTGGCTATAAAAAATATTAACAAAAGGATGGGAATTTCTTCAACGATATCAAGGTTAAATAAAATAATGAACATGGGGAACAGAATAACTTCTACGGTAAACATAAAAAGAAAATTCGCGGCAACTTTCCCAAGGTAGATCGCCCCCTTGGATAAGGGACTGACTTGCAGCGATTCCAAGCAGTCGTTTTGCAATTCAGCGGAAAAGGATTTGCCCAATCCGATGATCCCTGTGAAGGCAAAGGCCACCCAAATAATGCCAGCAATCAATTCTCTAGCGGCTTGTTGATCCATAGAAAAGCTGAAACTAAAGACCAAAATAACAATCAAGGCAAAAAAGAACATGGAGGAGATGGTCTCCCGGCTCCGGACCTCACATAAGAGATCTTTCCAGACGATCCATTGAATTGCCTTCAAAAACACCATGGTCAAGGGTTAGAATTAAATAGTTACAGAGTGATGGGGTGAAGTACCCCCTGCCGCAGATGGCCAGCTCTATGCGTGATCCCAGCGGCTTTTTCGCGATTGTGTGTCGAGAGGAGCACGGTGCCTCCTTTGTGAACAGTATCCAAAATGAACCGTTGCAGAATCTCCGTCCCTGTCTCGTCTAAAGAGCTAAATGGTTCATCCAATAGGAGAATTTTTGGATCGGCGAGCATGATTTTGGCTAACGTCAGGCGTTTTTTCATCCCTGCGGAATAATGTCGGGTTTTCATGTCGGTAAAAGCCCCAATTCCAACTTTGTCGAAAGCGAATTTGATTTCATGGTCCGATGGGGTGAGCCCCCGCAAGGCCAGGGAAAATCGTACATTTTCAAGGGCGTTCAGGTCATCATAGAGATGGGCACCATGCGCAAGGAACATAAGATCAGAACGGATGACCTGTTTCTCGTTCGTCCCATCGTATCCCAAAATTTCGAAACGTCCTCCTGTTGGCCGATAGAGGGTTGCGAGGATTCTCAGTAAGGTCGTCTTCCCTGAACCATTGGGACCAAACAGGGCATAGCATTCACCTGAGGCGATCTCGAGGTTCACCTCTTGGAGCACGTGATAATGCCCATAGGCTTTACTGAGTTGCATGGCGTTAATCGCAATCATGAGAGGGTCGTCGTCGGTAAGGTACGAGGGCGATGGGAGGATACTAATGTTGAATGGTCCGAAATGGGATGCGTTTGAGCACCTTCCAAATTTGAGGGAAAAAGAGATCTTGCCGATATTCAAACAGAAATGCCATTTTTTCAGGAATGTCGACCCTAGCTATAAGGATACTGGATGAAGTTAGACTCTGTCTAGGACAACAGATTTGGCCATGGACAGGGAACGGTGGCCATTAACATTTCTTAGTGAGACGTACATTGACGGGATCGAGAAACCCCGAATATGATGATAGAGAAGTAGGCCTTCTGATGAAACCGAACAATCCAAGTTTTTTGAATCAGGTAGTTGCAAATGACCGACAGCTCAAGAGACGCAGGCTCTCCGGAAGTTGGTGTTCTGGTCAAGAGGGGAGGCGTCGTCTCTTGCTTCGAACTCTTGGCCAAGTGTTTCTGATCGTCGTGTTTCTCGTGGGGATTGGGTGTGACTCCGGTTTTACGGATTCGTCAGAACCCACGAGCCAAACGGTTGGGCAACGTTGGGCGAGACCGCAGATTGGTGATCTTGCAACCTCGTTTTCATTAGGTGATAGTCAGGGAAATATTATTTCACTCTCGGATTATAAAGGGAAAGTGGTTCTCTTGAATTTCTGGGCTACATGGTGTGGTCCATGCCGCGTTGAAATGCCTAATATGGAAGCCACCTATCGGAATCTTAAAAATGAGGGTTTTGAAATTGTGGCCATTTCGAATGATCCAGAAGGCGTGGCTGTCACCAAACCCTTTGTTGAAGCCTATGGTCTCTCTTTTGCCATTTTGCATGACTTGGACTATCGTGTCAGTGTCAGTTATGGGGTGAGGACGCTTCCCATGAGTTATTTGGTTGATCGCAAGGGAATCATTCGGCATCAAATCTTCGGAGCCAGGGATTGGAAAAGCCCTGAAGCTGAAAAATTGATTCATCTATTACTGAATGAAGGTGCCGCAAGATATGACTGACTCGTTGAGCCAAATTTCTATTTTCGCAGCCTTTAGTGCCGGCTTACTCTCTTTCGTCTCGCCTTGTGTGTTGCCGCTTGTTCCTTCCTATGTCTCGTACATCACGGGGTTGTCCGTTGAGCAGTTGACAGATGCGGGGGAGCGTCAACGATTTCGAAGATCGATTATTATCAACTCGCTGTTATTTATTGCGGGGTTTTCGTCGGTGTTTATTGCCTTTGGGGCATCGGCGAGTTTTTTGGGCCAGATTTTGTATCAGTATCAAGATATGGTTCGAAAGATTGGAGGAGTCTTGATGGTCTTGTTCGGGCTCTACCTCCTCGGCGTTTTTAAAATGAATTTTCTCATGAGAGAACGTCGTCTCATCCATTTTGGAAATCGACCAGTGGGCTATGTAGGATCTTTTGTGATCGGAACCGCTTTTGCCGCAGGCTGGACTCCTTGTGTTGGACCAATTCTTGGGTCGATTCTCTTCTATGCTAGCACAACGGAATCCATGCAATCAGGGGTTGTCCTTTTGGCTTCGTATTCGGCAGGGCTAGGGCTTCCGCTTTTCCTCACGGCTTTCAGCGTGGATAGTTTTCTGACGTATTTCAAGAAAGCCAGGGCGTATGTATGGGGCGTCTCCGTCGTAAGTGGGGGTTGTTTGGTTCTCGTGGGCATGATGATTTATGTTGATTCCTTGACCCTGATGACCAGCTTTCTAGAGAGAAATGGGATTGGCTGGTATATTGGTCAATGATCTTTTAGTGAATAGATATTTCACGGCTAACCGCTGCTTTTCGAACCTGAACTCACTCAAACCAACCCAGAGATAATTCCAACCGTGTGCCGAGGATCAAGACATTGTCTTCTGTGGGGTCGGTATCGGGGTTGATGACGTATTGCACATCAGGCTGAATGATAAGTTCTGATGTTAAAGCGAAAGCGTGAGTCCACTCGGTAGTGGGTCAGTTTGAGCTAGCCCGGTTTACGTGGACATCTTCAAAAGGGGACTGAACTTGCTTCGTTTGCGTGGACACTCAGCCTAGTTTTGCCATCTGTTGCTCATAGTCTGTTGGGCTGATATTTCCTAGGTGTTGATGACGTCTCGCCCGATTATAAAACACCTCAATATAATCGAATAATTCGGCTCGCGCGACTTCACAGGTTTTGAAGATGTGGCGACGGATTTTCTCCTTCTTCAAGCTCTCGAAGAAGGACTCGACCGGCGCGTTATCATAACAGTTGCCTCGGCGACTCATGCTGGGGAGCAACGCATGTGTCTGGCAGAATCGAGTCCAGTCATCGCTGCTGAACTGCGACCTCTGATCCGAATGGATAATGGATAATGACGTTCTGCTTGGGCTTGCGTCGCCAGACGGCCATCAGTAAGGCATCCAGCACAATTTCTTTGGCCAGGGTGGCCTTCATCGACCAGCCGATGATCCGGTGTGAGTAGAGATCCATCACTACCGCCAGATAGAGCCACCCTTCGTAGGTCCGAATATAGGTGATGTCGGTCGCCCACACATGATCCGGCCGGTCGATCGCAAACTGTTGCTCCAAGCGATTCGGGGCAGCCACCGCCGGCTTGGTATAACGCACGCCGGGTGGCTTATACCCTCGCTGGGCGAGGATCTTATGGCGCCTCATCAGCTTGGCAATCCGGTTCTTGCCCACACATTCCCCCACTTCTCGCAGATCGCAAAGAATGCGGGGGGCACCATAGGTGCGGCCATTCGCCTCATGCTCTTCCTGAGCTCGACTGAGTTCCGCCTTCAGCTTCAGGGTCTCGCGCCGCACCTCTTTGAGTTCGGCTTCATACCGATCGGTGGTGTTGGGGGCATACACCTTGACCCACTTGTACAGACTTTGCACCGAAATCCCCAAGCGTTTCGCGACATCGCCCACGGCGTACCCCCGCTCGATGACCTGCTTGACCGCTTCTTCTTTGAACTCGTCTGCAAATTTCCCTTTGGTCATACCGGGTCCTCCTCTGCTTTAATTTTAAGCTTAGGAGTGTCCACCGATTCAGAGCAAGTCCATTTTAGAGTTTCGGGTTTGAGGGAGACTGGCTGAGAAAGTGCTGGATGTTTACTTGAGAAACGGATTCAGTTTATCTTACTAAGCCGTTTTTGGAAAATTCAGCATAGTATGTGAATTCTGTATGTTCCCTTCCTCCTAAAAAAAGCTGAGAGAGAATGCTTCATATCCGAGGAAGTGCCATAGGAAGAGTTGACGTTTCAGTCATTAAACAGGTTCATCAATGGAGGTAGCCTCAGCACATTCTTTCATCGCCTGCCACGAGTGCGATCTACTGCATCGCCGACATTTGTTGCGGTACGGTGAAAAGGCCAAGTGCTCGCGCTGCGCGGCAATGCTGTACCAGAAGAAACGGGACAGTGTTCAACGCACAGCGATACTCTCGCTGACAGCTCTTATTTTATTCGTCTTGGCTAATGTCTATCCCTTCATGACTTTTAAGCTCCAAGGCCGAGTTCAAGAGAGTCAACTCATCACAGGAGTGATAGAGCTGTATATTCAGGGTTTTTGGATCCTTTCAGTGTTCGTCTTGGGAGCGAGCATCTTGTTTCCCTTCATAAGAATTGTGGGATTGCTTTACGTTCTCTGGCCTTTGAAATCTAATCGCCGACTCTGGAAAGCGGTGCCTCTATTCCGTTTCCTCGAGGCCATGCGCGAATGGGCTATGATGGAAGTGTATATGCTTGGGGTGCTTGTGGCCTATACCAAGCTGATCGATATGGCCACCATTGTTTTTGGGGTGGCGCTGTATTCCTTTGTGGCTCTTATCGTGATTGTTGCCGCGATTGGGGCAACGCTAGACCCTGAGGAGGTCTGGGAGAGGTTGGAAACTGCCCGATGAATAGCTCAGCCATGACCGCTGCCCGTGCCTCTCTCCTGAGTTGTCATGCTTGCCACCAGTTGAGTCAGGCACGGCGACTGCCTGCAGGAAGTCATGCAGTCTGTTCTCGCTGTGAGGCCCGGCTACACCTTCGAAAGCCTGATAGCATCTCTCGGACCTGGGCACTTGTTCTGGCCGCATTGATTTTATACATTCCTGCCAACGTCTACCCGGTCATGACGGTCATCTCGTTCGGGAAATGGGATCCAGACACGATCATGAGTGGAGTGATGGCTCTGCTTGAACATGGGATGTGGCCGCTGGCATTACTGGTTTTTTTCGCCAGCATCATCGTTCCGCTCACAAAGCTTTTTGTGTTGGTGTATCTTTTACTGTCCGTGCAATACAAATCGCTTTGGCGGCCGAGAGACCGGACATTTCTATACCGGATCACTGAAGTCGTCGGGCGTTGCTCCATGATTGACGTTTTCATGATTTCGATTTTGATAGCCTTGGTGAAACTCCAGTCGATCGCGACCATCGAACCGGGCGCTGGGGCTACATCGTTTGCCGCTGTCGTGATCATCACCATGATTGCGGCATCGAGCTTCGACCCAAGGCTTATTTGGGATGTGATGGAGGAGAAACGATGAGTGACGAGCACTCCGACCAAGCTGACATTGATGAGCTACCTGAAGCCGAGGTAGAAACACGCCATGGGATCTCGATCGTATGGCTTATTCCACTGATTGCCGCACTCGTCGGTGCTTGGCTTGCCTATAAGACGTTTACCGAAACGGGGCCTACCATTACGATCAGCTTCGATGATGGTGCAGGCCTCGAGGCTGGAAAGACCAAGATCAAATTCAAGTCTGTGGAGGTCGGAGTGGTCGAGACTGTCGATCTCGGTGAAGATCTCGGTAATGTCATCGTCACAGCCAAGATGGGGAAGGGTGCGGACCCTCACATGACGGAAAATACAAAGTTTTTGGTGGTCCGTCCACGATTAAGGCTCGGTGAGGTCTCGGGGCTCGATACGTTGGTGTCAGGTGCCTATCATCGAGGTAGATCCTAAACCCGGTCCTCTCACAAAGACCTTTAAGGGCCTTGAGGAGCCACCGGGTGTGACGTCTCGTGATGTAGGCAGTCAATTCGCCTTGCGGGCGCAGACGCTCGGTTCGCTGACTTCCCAAGCTCCCGTTTACTTCCGCGATATCGCAGTGGGTGAGGTCTTAGGCCATAAGCTCGCCGATGATGACCAGGGCGGCGTCATCATCGACATTTTTATTCATGCCCCTCACCACCTCCGTATACGGGATACGAGCCGCTTCTGGAAAGCGAGCGGAATTGAAATCTCAGCTGACTCGGACGGTTTTGACTTTAGGATGGAATCGATCACGTCGTTGATCGCAGGAGGTATAGCCTTTGATACGCCGGTGACCGCTGGAGGAGCAAAAGCTCCTAGCAAGGCGGGTACGGTCTTTAAGCTGTTCGAGCGTTTCAGAGACATTGGGGAGTCAAAGTACGTCAGAAAAGTCCCCTATTTATTGTACTTTGACGGTTCGGTTCGAGGTTTAAGTATTGGAGCTCCTGTAGAGTTCATGGGCATCAAAGTTGGTTCTGTGACCGATATTGCGGTTGACATTAACCCAAAGACCCTGGATATTAAAATTCCAGTGGTCATCGAGATGGAACCGGAACGGATCGCAAGCACCAAAGTTATCGAATCGCGCGAGAAGTATTCAGGCCTTAAAACATTGGTGAAGCGTGGACTCCGAGCGCAGTTACAGACCGGGAGCTTGCTGACCGGGAAGCTATTTGTCCAACTCGAATTTTATCCGGATTTTCCTCCGGTGAAGCTCAAGATGACAGGAAAATATCCGGAAATTCCGACCTTCCCATCCACGATGGACCAGTTTCGGAGGACTGTTACTGATGTGCTAGCAGAGATTAACAGGCTTCCGCTTGACAAGATTGCCAATGAAGTGCTGGAAACGGTAGAGGGGACGAATCGCTTGATCAATTCTCCCGAAATACTCGAATCTGTCCGCAACTTAAACAAGACGCTAGATGACTTTCAGAAACTCACGGGTGATGTTGATGAGAAGGTGATCTCTCTTACAGCCAGTACGGAGAAAACTTTGGTAGCGGCTCGGGCTGCCCTCAAAGTGGCTGATCCTAACTCTCCAGCTGTTGTGAATCTTAGTAATGCCCTTAAAGAACTGTCGGCTGCCGCGCGCTCCATTCGTGCGTTGGCTGACTATCTAGAGCGGCACCCTGAGGCATTGGTCCACGGAAAGGGTGCACCAGGAGGTCAGTAATCATGAGGCAATGGTTTTTCCGGTTTATTTTGATGGGTTATGTCAGTGTTTTGTTTTTGGGAGCGTGGGGTTGCGCAACCACGCAGCCTCCTCAGTTTTACCTCCTGAGTTCTCTCCCTGCTTCAGAATCCCCATCATCACCCGACCATCCTGAAGTTGCCCTCTTTATTTCTGAGTTGAGCCCTTATATTGGGGTTGGCCCAATTGACTTACCACCCTATCTGGACCGACCACAGATCGTCACACACGCGAGTGCCAATGCACTTGGCCTCTCGGAATTTGACAAATGGGCAGAGCCTTTAGATGGCAATGTCTTACGGGTCTTAGCTGAAAATCTTTCTATTTTGCTCTCGACTGATCGGATGGTACTGTTTCCCTGGTCGGGATCGATTCCGGTTGATTACCAAATAGAAGCAAACATTATTCGATTCGATTCCCATCCGAATGGAGATCCGAACTCGCGGTTCGATGGCAAGTTGTAGGTAAAAATGGCCAAGATGTCTTGATTATGAAGATGTCTACGTTCCACACTCCCGCGGACGCGAAGGATTACGAATCTGTTGTTTCGGCTCATAGTCAGAATTTAGGGGATTGGAGCCGTACGATTGGCGAAACCATCAAGACACTTCAGGAAAAACCTCGCTTGCCTGATTAAGATCACATGTTGCTTTGTTAGCTTATCACCTTTACCTTCCCTTCTCCTGAATCTGACGAAACGGTTCTCACTCAGACCTTGGATGCCTTTGAACGTGGATTAAAGGAAAATGTCTCAGAAATCTTTCCTTCCATGATGTACGCGTATGCAGCCATTCGGTGTGGGATTCCATTTGCTAATGGTGCCCCCAATCTGATGGCAGATATACCTGCTCTAGTGGAACTTGCCCGCAAGATGTGTGTGCTCATTGCCGACAAAGACTTTAAAACCTGACAGACGATGATGAAGACCATCATGGCTCCTGGCCTGAAAGCTCGGATGCTTGGTCTTCAAGGATGGTTTTCCACCAACATTCTTGGGAACAGAGATGGGGAAGGCCTTGATGACCAAGGATCTTTTCGTAATAAGGAGGTTAGCGAGGGAGGTGTTCTTGATGCTATTTTACAAGCAGACCTTTATCCTGATCTCTCAGTCAGTATTACCACAAAATTCGCATTGAGTATTATCCCCCGCGAGGTGATGCGAAAGAAGGGTTGGATAACATAGACATCGTGGGTTGGTTAGGTCAGCCCATGCAAATCAAAGTGAATTTCCTTTGCCGCGATTCCATACCTCGCTGCCCCTATTCTTCGTGATCTGGTCCTCTTTTAGATCTTGCTCAATGCGCCCACCTAAATCAGGGATTCAAGAATGGTTATCCTTTTATTTTAAGTCCCCTATGGCTCGCGCAGATCTCAAGCCTGAACATGATTTATTCATTCAGCACTTGAAACTTACTAATAACTCAGAATTCTCGTGAACGAGGAAGTTTTTGATCACTCCGGTCTCTATTACTACGAAGAGGAGCTCACTCTCAACCTCAGGCTCCACCAGACGATCCAACGTGCTGATTTTTCCACCTTGTTTCGGGAAATGCTGGAAGTGATTTTTGGGGTAACATAACTTAGCTAAATAACTTCAGTTTTATGCATTGGAAGAGAGGGAGTGTGCTCCAACCTAGGTGTTGGTTTTTGGCAAGATGTGCTATTTCCGCAACGGTGTATGTGTGATACGGAAAGCATTATCCTGGTATTTTCGAACATTATTCCTAGTTTTCATCGGGATAGACGGTCCTATGTTCTGGCACTTTTTTTGCTTATTTTATATAGTTTGGTTTTCTTAACACAAGAAGACTAACAAGGGTTTGAGAAATCTACTGTCAGAATATCAAGAGATTTTATCTTTCTACAGTTAGCTGGAATTTTTACTTTGATCATGATGGCCTTCCTGTTATCTAACGAAAAGGAATGAACCCGGTCTGGCGGATCACCGGGGCTGTAATTTTTTGTGTATTGGTGTTGATGGCGCCTGTCTTTGGTGCCCAACCTTCGCAGGTTGTCATCCAATTACAAAGCTCCATCATTTCTATCATGAAGGATGCCCATAGCCTGGATTATGAAAGTCGGTACCGACTCTTTGAACCGCTGGTCAAAAAAAGTCATGATCTCCCTTTTGTTGCCAGAGTGACTGCTGGGAGACATTGGAAAAGCTTCAATAAAGACCAAAAAGCCACGTTTGTGAGATCGTTTGCTAAATTAAGCATTTCCACCTATGCGCACCGATTTGACGGTTATAACGGCGAAACTTTTTCGTTCGTTTCGGAGAAACCTCTTCCCCGTGGGAAAATATTGGTCGAGACCATTTTTGCGAAGTCTGATGGCGACACCTTGCAGTTTAACTATCTTCTTCGCCCGGTGAAGGACGAATGGCGAATCATTAATGTTATCGTCGATGGTATCAGTGATTTAGCACTCAAACGTGCGGAGTACACAAGCGTCATAGAAAAAGGTGGGTTTTCTGTTTTGATTGATAAACTGGAAGACCAAGCTAAACGATATGCCAATTCCCACTAACTCCATGAATTGTATTGGTAAGCGAGGGCAAGACGGGTAGGCGATGATCAAGAATCTGCTGAGAACCAACTTCCTACTGGTACCCCTCTTTCTTTTTGGGATACTGCTATTGATGAGTGGATGTGCGACTACCCAACCAACAGACCAGACGCATGATCCCTTTGAGGGTTTCAATCGGTCCAGTCATCAGTTCAATGCAATGCTCGACAAGTACCTGTTAAAGCCCGTTTCCGATACCTATGTGGCTGGGACCCATCCCAATCTCCGTCTGACCGTTTCCAACTTCTACGATAACCTCAACTACCTGAATGTCATTTCTAACGACTTTTTGCAAGGTAAATTCAAGCAAGGCGCTTTAGATACAGGTCGCTTTATAGTGAATACGACGATTGGGGTGGCTGGGTTTTTCGATGCGGCTACCGCGTTTGGATTTGAAAGACACCATGAAGATTTTGGCCAAACGTTAGCAGTCTGGGGAGTTGGACAAGGTCCATATATTGAGGCACCTCTTCTCGGGCCGACCACCGGCCGAGATGTTTTCAGCCAGGGTTCCAATACCTTAACCAATCCAATTACCTATATAAGCCTGCCTGTCATTATTGCGGGAGTCACAGTTGTAGCACCCATTTTGATACTTGGAGTCATCGACGCGAGATCACGAGTGGATGCTGCCATTCAAGCTCGGGATGAGATTGCTTTGGACACGTATGTTTTTACCCGCGAAGCCTATCTTCAAGAACGGAAATTTAAGATTCATGATGGAAACCCGCCAGACGAAGATCTCTACGATGAAAACTTCTTCGATGGAATTGAAGAATCTAAGGAATCGGTTGATGTCATGCTGATAGATAAAGAATCTGTGGAGGAAACAGAGTCTTCTGAAGATCCAGATGCTGAAGATTAAAGTCTGCTGAATGAAACCCCGAGAATTTCTTTAAGCGTCGATTTACAACCCTCCGTCATCTCTTTCTTCATTCAAACTGAAAATCCCCTATACCTCTTTCTCCATAGGGTAAAGAACCACTTCATTTTCCAGGAGAGGGTTGCCACCCTCTGAAGTTAGATGCCGCACGGACTTTTTCTATTTGCTACGCGGTTAGAAATTCGCATTCTCACTGTGAAGCTAAGCGTGAAATCGGAAAGAGAAGAAGAAAATAGATGTGATTCTGATTTATCTTCAAAGATCAGGAGAAATTATGAAAGGGTTCGTCTTTTTCGGAGTTCCAATTCTGCAAGAATCGATGGAAGAACCACCAGTGTACATAAGAGTGCGAAGAACAAAGAGAGTGTTAGGATAATTCCGATTGAGGATATTCCGATATGATTGGAGAATCCCAAAGTCCCGAATGAGCCAATGGTCGTCAAGGCACTAAACAGGACAGCACGAGGGGTACTGCTTTCAAAAAGGGTCTTGGTATCGACACCACTGCGATGTCGGAGAATCAAATATATTCCAAATGCCATTCCAAGACCCAACAACAGGGGTAGAGCAATGATGTTAGCAAGGTTTAGTGGAACGGAGAGAAGCACAGAACTCGCGATCGTAAGGGCCACGGCTGACAACAAGGGGATTAATACGAGTATGGTGTCCCGCAAATTAGAAAGAACCATTAACAGCAATACCAGTGAGGCAATGAGCGTAATCGCTGTGGCTTGAAGACAGGCTCTCACGACGGTATCTCCTCCCTCGAGAATCGAGACTGGTGTATCTGTTGCATTCGGCTCGATGGTCTGAACCGACCTGACAAACTTACGCAACATCTCGTTGTCGGTAAGGTCATCAGCTGGGAATACTTGAACGCGTGTGCGACCATCAGAAGCAAGGTATCGTTCTCGCAAATCCTGAGGGAGATCACCAATGGTGACTTCGGATGCGGTTAACAGATTTTGTAGCTTGTCGAGGTTCTTTGAAAAATCGCCCAACATCCTTTTCTCATATTCTTTAAGGAATTGATCCGGCCAGCCAGGAGCCTCCTGCATTTCCTCAAGAAGTCCAGCCAGCTGCTTAAGGCTTGCGGTAAATGTAGCAGACCTTTCTTTCTCATCCCATTGCTTCAGCTTCTCTGAAAACACGTTGATGGCGTGAACCTGTTCTTCAGTCTCAGGTGGAGGCAGGTAACTGACGGGTATTGCCACCGGTTGAAGGACGAGATTCATGTCTTCGATGATCGCTAATTTTTCATCTTGGTTTTTGGGGACAAAACTTGCAAGTGTAATGGTCTTATCGACTTCGTCTAATTTCTCAAGCTCGGAAGCTATGGCCTGAGCTGAAACCAAGTCATCTGCAAGAACCGAAATGGTGTATGGTGTGCTCTTTGGATCTCGAAGCAAATCCTGAAAGGTTGCCACACTTTCTGTCGTCGGATCCTTAAGGTTCACAGGATTAAAATCGAACTGCGCTTTTGGGAGAATGGTCAATGCCCCTCCAATCACGAGTGCGGTTAACGCTAATATCTGGCGCCGGTGGGCAACGGCAATGACATTCACTCCAAAAAACAGTCCAACTCTGGAGGTCCGTCTATTTGCACGATGAATTGGAATCAAGCTGAGTAAGGCAGGCAAAAGAGAGATATTCACAAAAAGGGCAATAACCATTCCTCCGCCGGCAATCAGCCCGAGTTCTCGAAATCCTTGATAACTGGTAGGAAGAAACGAGAAAAAACTAATAGCCGCCGCCGCTGCTGCCAGTGTCAAGGCTCCACCCACTCCGCCTGCGGCTCGTGACAACGCCACAGCATGAACGCTGCCACGATCAATCTCTTCTCTGTAGCGCATGCCAAACTGGATACCGAAATCGACCCCAAGGCCAATAAAGAGCACGGGAAAGGTGACCGAAAGGAGGTTCAGGTGCCCAACGGTTAAAGTCGCAAAAGCAGTGGTCCATATGAGGCCTATAAAAAGAGTGATCAAGATCGAATTAATCAGTCGAGCTGATCGAAAACCTAAATAGAGCAATATCCACAACAGGACAAAAGATAACAAGGTCGCAAGACCAGCACCGCTCGAGACGCTTTCAAGCTCCTCGTCAGCCATGACGACGGCTCCTGTTAAACGAATACGGATCCCTCCTTGCTCTTCCCTTTCTACCTTTCGAGCAAGATGACGGATTCTCTCGATAGCATCTCCACCGGATTGCAAGCTCTGAAAATCCTGGTGAGGTTGGATGAGGATGAAACTTCGATGTTCGTTTCCTAGCGTCTGCTCGACTTCAAGAAAGTCATCATGCCAGACATTATGGCTAGGGTGTCCGGAAAATTGCGCGATAATCGTCTCGCTGATTCCATTAAAAATCTTGGTCAGGAGGGTTTGATGGTGGGAGCTGATGTCCTGGTCGAAGGCTTTGCCTAACCCTGAAAAGAGGCCACGAAGGCTGGGATCACGAGACACTGTCCCTAGAAATGGCTCCGCTTCAGTGAGTCGTTTGTCCACGTCCCAAAGTTCCTCGGTGTCCAAGTAGAGTAACCCGTACCGAGAAAAAAAAGGGCCATGACCTGGTCGATAGAGCGAACGGAACAAGGTTGGCTCCTGTCGAAGTGTTTCGCTAAATGCATCTGCTACTTCCCGAGCACGACCCCCTGTCTTGGCATCGATGACAATCACGAGAACGTCATCCAATTGTGGAAAGGCCCCCTCAAAATCCAACTTGACCTGTCGGAAGGTAAGATCCTTATCGAGCATGTTCATCGTATTGGTATCGAGCACAAGATGAGTCGCCGTGTAATAAATAAGCACCGCAGTCAAGAGGCTGGCGCCCCCCACGACCCAAGCAGCATAGTACCGACAATGATCAACAAGTCGCACAAGGAAGCGACGATAGATATGTTCAGATTCAGCGAGCAAGGGAGACCCTTTCCTTTATGTGTCGTGACCCTTCAGTTTTCTGGGTAGACCAAGCACGGTCAGATTGGATCAGAAGATTTTTCAGAGGGAAGAAAGATGGGGTAACCTCAACGGATAGGAGGATCGGAATGACAGTCTAACGCGTCGAAGGATTAATGCCCCAATCATCCGCTGTCCCTCTGATAGCCCCAGCAGAACACATTTCTTGAATGGCATGCTGGGAATCATCAGGGTGAACGTTGATCCCTCGAATGGCATCCTCAAGAACCACGACCCGAAATCCCAGTTTGCAAGCATCCAACACGGTGAGTTTGACACAGTAGTCAGTGGCTAATCCTACGACATACAATGATTTCGCTGCCACATCCTCTAACCGGTCTTGTAAAGAAGTTCCGTCGAAACCAGAATAAGCTTATTGCTTGGGATCCGTGGCTCCCGACACAAAAAGGGTTCCGGGAGGGATTTTTAAATCAGAATGAAACTGAGCGCCCCACGAGCCCTGTACGCAATGTGATGGCCAGGGTCCGCCCTGCTCTTTGAATGAGCAATGATTGGGTGGATGCCAATCACGGGTTGCGATGATTGGGCTTCCCTGAGCCGCAAATTGCTGAATGTAGTCATTAACAAGTGGAATAATTTCATCCCCTCCTGCAATGGGCAGAGCTCCTCCAGGGCAAAAATCATTTTGTAAATGAACCAGAAGCAACACTGAATGGGCATCCAGTTGAGCAACGAACCCTTTTCGTCCTGCCGGATTGTTCTTAGCCAATTTCATCAGGCCACGATCTCCGTTCCAATGCCTTTGTCCGTGAAAATCTCTAATAGAATGGCATGAGGTATGCGTCCATCGATAATGTGGGCCTTATGCACTCCTCCTTCCAAACCCATCAGGCATGCGCGAACTTTGGGTAACATGCCTTCGCCGATCGTTCCCTTTTTCACCATTCGTTCGGCATCTTTTCTTGAAAGAGTCGAAACATGCTGCTTCTGGGCATTTCTAATTCCTTTGACGTCGGTCAGGACTAATAATTTTTCAGCCTTCAGGGCCGCAGCCACACTGCCTGCCACCAGGTCCGCATTGATATTATGGGGTTTACCTTTCTTATCCACTCCAATGGGTGCAATCACTGGGATGAAATGATCTTGTTGTAATTTGGTCAAAATGTGGGGATTAATCTTTTCCACTTCTCCCACTAATCCATATTCTTCATCCGTGCTTGTGAGTCCTTCTTGTGAAAGACCTTGTGACCAGCTTGTTGCACTAAAGGGTTTTGACAAGATCAGTTTGCCGTCTTTACCCGTCAAGCCTACGGCCTGCGCACCATGCTGATTAAGAAGGGTCACGATTTCTTTATTAATCTTTCCACCTAGGACCATTTCCACCACATCCATTGTGGCTTGATCTGTGACACGAACCCCTCGACGAAATGTTGGCTGAATTCCCAGCCTGGATAACATCATGTCAATCTGGGTTCCCCCACCATGAACGATCACGGGGTTGAGCCCGACGTATTTCATCAATACCACATCTTCCGCGAACCCATCTTTGAGGCTCTCCTGAGTCATGGCCTTCCCACCATATTTAATCACGATGGTCTTCCCGGTAAAGGTACGGATGTACGGAAGGGCCTCGATTAACACACTGGCTTTTTCAATAAGCTTATTCATCAGTACAGAGTTTAAAGTTTCGAATAAAAAAGTTTCGAGTTCAAAGTTTCAAATTTAAGGCTACATAGTGAAATTTTTGAAGATCAGGATTCACTTTCCCAGTTAAGTAAGATCTAGCTTCTAACCTCCGAAAACTTTGAACTTGAAACTTTAAACCAGAAACTAGAAAGTTTATAGGATAAACCGACTCAAGTCTTGATCTTTGACGATGTCCTTGAGATGTTCTTTCACATATGTGGCATCGATCAAAACTTTCTTATCTTCGAGTTCTTGTGCTTCAAAGGAAATGTGCTCGAGTAATCGTTCGACAATGGTAAATAGGCGTCGAGCTCCAATGTTTTCGGTTCGATCATTGACCTGAACAGCTGTCCCTGCAATTTCTTCGAGCCCATCTGGGGTAAATTCTAACAAGATTCCTTCAGTGGCCATTAAGGCTTGATATTGCTTAATGAGCGCGTTCTTGGGTTCAGTGAGGATTCGAATGAGATCACTTTTGGTGAGAGGCTCCAGTTCGACTCGAATGGGAAATCTTCCTTGCAGCTCTGGGATCAAATCAGAGGGTTTGGATACATGAAAGGCCCCTGCCGCAACAAAAAGAATATGGTCTGTTTTCACTGGTCCATGTTTGGTGTTGACGGTTGATCCTTCAACGATGGGAAGAAGGTCCCGCTGAACACCTTCTCGGGAAATATCCGGTCCCAGGTGTTTTTCCCGCCCCGCAATTTTATCAATTTCGTCCAAAAACACGATTCCTGAATCTTCCACGCGGGCAATGGCCTGTTTGGTTATTTCTTCCATATCAAGAAGTTTCTGTGCCTCTTCTTCTTCTAAATGTTTTAAGGCCTCCGGAACTTTCATGTTCCGATTCTTTTTTCGTCCAGGCATGAGGCCACCTAGCATCTCCCGCAGGTTATTTTCTAGATCCTCCATTCCTCCTACATTGGAAATGATCCCAACTGGGAGCCCGCCCCGCTCTTTGACCTCGAGTTCTACTGTTCGATTGGCTAATTTGCCTTCTCGTAGCTGCAGGCGGAGTTTTGACCGTGTGGCTTCACCGGCATTCAGGCTTTTCTGGGATAACCATTCCTCACTGGCATCTTCCTTGTTCTCCAATGGCCTACTGGAAGGGGAAGATGGGAGAAGTAACTCTAGAAGTCGTTCCTCGGCGAATTCTTCGGCTTTTCGGCGGACTTGCTCCAAATGAGCTGTCTTGACCATACTCACCGATTGTTCGGTGAGGTCTCGGATAATGGATTCTACATCCCGTCCCACATACCCGACTTCAGTGAATTTGGACGCCTCGACCTTGATGAATGGAGCATCAGCCAGTTTAGCCAGCCGCCGAGATATTTCTGTTTTGCCGACACCGGTTGGACCAATCATGATGATATTTTTAGGAAAGATCTCTTCTCGTAGCTCTGGACTCAATTGTTGTCGGCGCCACCGATTTCGAAGGGCAATCGCCACCATGCGCTTTGCATCACGTTGACCGATGACATACCGGTCCAGCTCTTCGACGATTTGTCGAGGAGTGAGTGTGTCAAGTTTTTTCAGTGCTTGGATTGTCTGCGTATCCATATCATGTAACCTCAAGTTCCTCAATGACAATCTCGTGATTGGTATAAATGTCAATGCCTGCAGCCACCTTCATGGATTCTTCAACGATCTGTCGTGCCCCTAACTCGGAATGTGTCAGGAGAACTCTGGAGGCGGCCAGCGCGTAGGGTCCTCCTGATCCAATAGCGAGAATACCATCTTCGGGCTCTACCACATCTCCATTGCCAGAAATAATAAATGAATGATCAGCGTCAGCGACGGCGAGCAAGGCTTCGAGACGCCTCAGCACACGATCGGTTCGCCAGTCCTTGGCTAACTCCACGGCTGCCCTTGTTAAATTACCTCGATATTCTTCTAATTTGACTTCAAATTTTTCAAAAAGCGTAAACGCATCAGCTGTCGCTCCCGCAAAACCAGCTAACATCTGGTCGTGATGCATTCTCCGAAGCTTACGAGCATTGCTTTTCATGACGGTCGTTCCCACGGTTACTTGGCCATCGGATCCCATTGCAACCGTTCCAAGGCGTCTTACAGAGAGGATAGTGGTTGATCGTATTTTCATGACGTTAGGTGATAGGTTACGGTCGTCGTGATGCCAATTTTCCTGAACGAGGGTGGGCCTGATCGTAAACCTCCATGAGCCGATCGGTCGCGAGATGGGTATATTTTTGCGTTGTCGCTAATGAGGCATGACCTAACATTTCTTGAATCACACGTAAATCCGCTCCTTCATCAAGAAGATGGGTGGCAAAAGAATGCCGGAGGACATGGGGTGAAACGGATCCTCCAGAAAGACGGAGGGAATACTTTTTCACAAGGCGTTCCACACTTCGAGCCGACAACCGACCTCCGCGTAAGTTGCGGAACAGGGGATTCCCATGGGATTGCCTATCCACCTGTGAAAGGGATCCTTGTTTTTCTTCGTCTTTTACTCTTTTAATCAGAGGAATCCGATCTTGATATTCCCGTATCGCGTCAATGGCTACGTTCCCAACAGGCACAACACGCTCTTTCTTCCCTTTGCCCCGAAGTGTGACGATCCCCTCGGAAAGATTGATATCCTCGGTATTCATCCCTACCAACTCACTGACCCGTGCACCCGTAGAGTACAATGTTTCCATGATGGCTCGATCTCGAATGGCTCCAAGAGATCCTTCCGAGGGGAATTCCATCAAACTGTTGGCATCATCTTTCGTCAGAACCTTTGGAAGATGGCTTCCGAGGCGTGGAGTCCGAACCTGTCCCGCGGGATTGACTGTTACTCGTCCTTCCTGGATTAAAAACCGATAAAAGCTCCGAAGTGACGAGAGCTTTCGTCCTAACGTGCTCTTCTTTTCTTGTCTATCTGATAACCATCCTAAAAAGCTTCGAATGGTCAGAATATCAATTTCCTGCGGCGAAGGGGAATGCGTATCCGAAGACCTAAGAGATCGAAGAAACGAGAGGAATTGTCGAAGGTCTGAACGATAACTGCGAATCGTCTCGCGTGAAGCCTCCCGCTCCAAATGAAGATGTGTCACAAACGCGCGAATTGCGTCTTCCATGCATCAAACTCGCTCAAAGCCCTTTGTTGAATCATATGTCGCTTTTGGGCTTTATCACGCACGACTTGGGGAAGAGGGGGGAACAGCCCGAAATTGGTATTGACGGGTTGGAAATACCGAGCATCGCTCGTGGTGATGTAGTGAATCAATGCTCCATGAGCCGTTTCGGAAGGAGGAACGACACAGGGTTGCCCGGCGAGGGTTCGGGCCGCATTGATGCCAGCTAATCCTCCTGTTGCTGCGGATTCTACATACCCCTCTACGCCAATCAGACATCCGGCTAAGAACATGGTATCTCGCATCTTTAATTGCAATGTGTTCTTGAGGAGGTGAGGAGAATTGACGAAGGTATTGCGATGAATACTCCCATACCTCAAAAACTCTGCTTTCTCCAAACCGGGGATCATTTGAAAAATACGTCGCTGTTCGGGATACGTGAGCTTTGTTTGAAATCCCACCATGTTATAACAAGAACCATGACGATTTTCTGCCCGTAATTGCAAGACCGCATGAGCTTGTTTTCCCGAATGAGGAACTTGAAGCCCCACTGGTTTCATCGGGCCATAAAGCAGAGTTTGACGTCCTCGGTCAGCCATCACCTCGACTGGGATGCAGCTCTCGAAATAAGGAATCTTTTCAAAGTCTTTGGACACAACTTTCTCGGCGCCGACCATGGCATCGTAAAAGTTATTATACGTGTTCTCATCCATCGGACAATTCAGGTAATCAGGACCTCCTTTGTTATAACGAGATGCCCGGAAGGCCACGTTCATATCGATGGATTCGGCATCAATGATAGGGGAAATGGCATCGTAAAAGGCCAAGTGCTTGATGCCTGTAATGTTGCCTAAGGATTTTGCTAATTGGTCAGAAGTCAGGGGGCCTGTTGCCACAATACACAACCCATCATTGGGAATATCTGCTATTTCCTCTCGAATGATCTGAATATTGGGATGCCCCTCTAATGTTCGCGTGATGTATTGTGCAAACACTTCACGATCGACCGCCAAGGCTGTTCCAGCTGGAACTCGAGCCTCTTCTGCCGCACGAATGATTAAAGAATTTAAGCGGCGCATTTCCTCTTTGAGAATGCCTGGCGCACTCGTCTCTTCACCGGAACCCAGGGAATTTGAACAAACCAATTCAGCTAAATAGCTTGTCTTATGGGCTGGTGTTCCCTCTTTCGGACGCATTTCAAAAAGAGTCACTCTTGCACCATAATTAGCGGCCTGCCAAGCCGCCTCGGAGCCCGCCAGGCCTCCTCCAACAATGACCACATTATCCTGCATGAGCTGACGCATCCTCTCGGATTTTCAGAAAAGAGGAATTCTAGGAGCCAGGAAAAATCCTGTCAAGGAAGAGGGGAAAAGGGTTTGGAATCTAAGAATCGAGATGAAAGAAACTGCCTCTTAATATCTGAAGTACCTATTCCGTGAAAAGGTCATTTTTTTATTAAATCCTTAGCGGGGTTTCGCCCCCGTACGACGAGGTCCTTTTGTTTCGGCAAAAGGACCCAAAACCATTCCTGCCCGTGCGCGGCCCTGTGGGTTCCTTCGCCCCGGACCGAATCTCATGGCTGCGGAACTCGCTTCGCTCAGACAGTCCTCGCCGAATTGTCGAATTCGGTACCATGGCTCAGCCGCGCCTAAGGCTCTGGATCGAGAGAAAATTAATGAATTCCCTATGGGTCATGATCCTAGTGCCGCTTGCTTTTTCAAGTTTATCGCGCCGTTCATTATTCATGAAAGCATGTTGGTCATTAGACACGAAGACATCACGTTGCTCCCGGATATGAGCCTCCAAGATCATAGCATCGCGGAGTTGTTGTTTCTGACCTTCTGTCAACGCGTATCGTCTGTCAGGCTTTGGAAAGGATCCGGAAGAAATAATTGCGAGAATGTTTTCCAAATCCAGAGTGCTAGCTGTGGAAGCGGATTCCAGCGCCCATTCGCCTTCATCCCAATTCGATTCATCCCACACGACTCTCTCGGGTACTACTTGAAGCGGGGTAATAGAAACCTCAAAGCTAGTGTCACGTACTTCGCGAGCCGTTACGGACACGATGGCAAACTCAACGTCACAGCCATTTGTTCGCTCGATCAGATCGTCTGCTGGAAGCACGTTGGTATCAAGTGTAACTCTAAGCATCAGTACTCATAATCCGGGGTGGTCTAACGCCGCGCATCAATTGCTCCGGCCAAGGATGCCGTTAATATCGATCGTAGGCATCTAACTACAGATTATCTTTTCTGTATAAGTCCCTGAATCTTCTACTTGCACAGTATATGCTGCTCAAATGGGTCTGACAATGAAGGAGAATTCTCGCCTTTGGTGTGGCCGAGAAGCACAGCGGACTCCGGAAGAACGGCGAGGACTGTCTGAGCGAAGCGAGTTCCGCAGCCGCCGGAGTCCGTGAGCATCGCAGGGAACCCGAAGGCCTTAGGCTGAGGGCCATACCAAGGCGAAAATGGTTTTGGGTCCTTTTGCCGAAACAAAAGGACCTCGACTGCCGTGGCGAAACCCGGCATCAACTATGATTTTAATCCCAACCCACTTGCGAGGGGTTCTAATGCTTGGATCACCCGGTCGTGACAAACTCCGTTCGATGCTACGAGACCTGTTCTGTTCTTCAAATTACCTTCTCCATACACTAACTCATTTCCCAATATATTAGTAAATCGACCTCCTGCCCCTTTTATGATAGCCTCAGGACCACAAGAATCCCAGGCGCTGGTATAAGGACCTGGTTCCACATAGATATCTGCTTTCCCCTCAGAGATAAGACCGATTTTTAACCCCACACTCCCACAGCGAATTTCTTTTCCAATTCCGAGACTATCCCGAACATCATCGATTTCTGCATGCCGGTGGGAACGTGATACCGCGAGACAACTATCTTGAGGTGAATTGATTGACGAGACAGACAAGATCTTGCTCTCCCCGGATATTTCGAGCCAGGCCTGGCCCTCGGTTAGACCACTGTAGAGAAGATGCCTGTCGGGACGATAGACGACCCCGAGCTGAGCTTGACCGTTGATGGCTAACCCAATCATCACGGAAAACTCTCCATTTTTGGCCACGAATTCCCGAGTCCCATCCAACGGATCGACAAACCACACCCGTCCATTGGTTAGTGTCCCAGAAGGACGAGGGCTCTCCTCGGCAACCACCACATCTTGGGGGAAGGCCTTGTGCAGGCCCTGAACAATCATCTGATTGGCTAGCCTGTCTGCCTCTGTGACAGGGTCGCCAATACCCTTGAAGTCCACGATAAAGTCCGTGGCGTATATTTCCATAATCCTTGTTCCGGCTTGCCGAGCGAGTGCTTTTGCCACCTGCAGTTCTTGAGAAAGATCTTGGATCGGCATGTTCACGAGAATACCTCATGTTCAAGGACAACCAATACAAAGCTCCATCCTTTACGATCGTTCCTCGATCCATCTGGATCGCGTAACTCAAGAAGGATGTTGATATGTACCGTATGCCTTTGTGAGCGTTTAGAAAACTCCAATCGCTCATGCACATTTCGGGATGGAACGAACGGACACCCCATCAAGAGTTTCCTGGAACCATTTGGAAACATGAGGGTGGCATGTAAAAACCAAGATTTGATGCGTGACAGAAATCTCCCCGAAAACTTTTATCGCAGCTTTGGCGCGATTCGGGTCAAAATTGACAAAAATGTCATCCACCACAAGAGGGAGAGGACCAGCGTGCTTGGCATACTCACGGACAAATGCCAAACGCATCGCCAGGTACAATTGCTCCGCGGTCCCTCTGCTGAGACGGTCGGTCGTTTGGGCTTTACCATTCGCGGTCTCAACTTCCAGGCGCATTTCTCCAAAAGGGACCATGACCCGAGTATACCGTCCGTTCGTCATGATATTAAAAAACTTTGACGCTTCTCGCAGCACGGCTGGCTGTCGTTCTTTTTCATAAATTTGCCGAGCCTTCTCGAGTAGATATTGACAAATCGCTTTTGCCGCCCACCGTTGGGCTTGTTGATCCAATTGCGCCAGAAGCGACTGACGCTCTAACAACGTTGCTGAGAGTCGTTCTTTTTGCTCTAAATTTTGAATCTGCTGTTCAACTCGGCCTTTCTCCTGCAAATGTTTTGTGAGAATCTCCCCCAATCGCTGCTGTTCTTCCCTGTTAATATCCTCCAATTCTTGCTCCAATTCCGCTCTATTCCTTAAGGAAAGAATGCCTTCCATTTCTTGATACCGTTCCGGCGAGCCCACGTGAATCCGTAGTGCCACTTCAAGTTGGCGTTGCTGTCCTTGCAATTCAACCTGTCGTGCATGCAGGACAGCTCTTCTTCGAAATGTTTCGGGATCATGGGCTCCTCCAGCTTTAAGAAGTGCATTCAGTTGCTCAACAGACCGCGCCTTTTCCGCTTTTCCTATTTCCAATTCTGAGAGTTTTTCCTTGATCATTTGGTTGAGCCGGTCAAGTTCTAAGCTTGCGCTCAAACTTTCATCTAGAGCCTTTCTGAGCGCCATCAAACTTGAGGGGGTATCCGCAAGACTGACCGGACTCCACCCACATTTTTGCAAAATGGAATTGATTTTGGTCGTGGTATCCTCAGCTTGTACCTCAAGTCGTTGAAGTTCTGAGGTCACGTCTCGCCACTCACCCAGTTGAACTTGAGCTCGCTCCGCTCCTGAAAGGACCTCCAAAGCTCCGTCTGGTGTCAGTTCTTCCGATAACCCCATTGAAGTCAGAAAGGTGGCCCATGCGTGTTGAGCGACATCACGACTTTGCTCGGCCTGCTTTCGGATTTTGCTGGCTGCTTCGCTCTTCTCTAGTACCTTCACCAATGTCTCTTCCTCAGCCTGAATCCTGAGGTTCAGGTCTTCTTGACGTTCAGTTAACCGCCGTTCAGCCTCCAGAGTACGAAAGGCAGCCTCCGCGGAATCTGGTCTACTGAGTTCTGTCCCCAGAGTATGCTGACTCAGCATGTTCATTTCTTTTTCAAGGCGCTGCTCTTCCTGATTCATCTGGCTCTGTTCTTGTTGAAGATCTTCGAGGCGGGTCAACAACATTTTAAAATGAGAACGGAGTTTATGAAGCCGTGCTTCGCGTTGACTGTGCAAATCATGCCGCCACCAGGCCAAAAGCCCGACAGCCAAAATTCCCGCTGTGGCCAAAATAATGGCACTGAAAAATTCTTGTTGGAATCCCGAGAATGTTGAGGGAATCACGAAGACGATACCCAAAATGACCAAGACCCAGGGGGAGAGGCCTTTTTGATTCTCTGTGATCACCATTTCTTTCTTGTGGGTAAGAATCTGTTCTTCCAACGCCGTGGCTTGACCTTGAACATCTTGATGATGTTGTTGGGCCAATTCCAATCTGTGTTGGAATTGAAACCATTGACGAAGAGCCTGTTCCCGTTCTTCCAGCGGAGGTCTGTCAGGCATTTGCAGGGAAGTTAAATATTCTAACTTCTCCTGAAGTCGTTCTAGTGCACTCTCTTTCTCTTTTCTTGTCTTATTAACCTCTTCCTGTGAACGAAGAGCCTCCAGTACTTCCTGCTTCTGAGAAACAAGCTCGTCCCGAAAACCTCGAATGCGCTCTCGAATAGGGATTGTCGCCTCAAAACGATCCAATCGAGCATCGTTCCATGTTGGCCCAAGGCGAGTCAGAATTTCATCCAACACCTTTCGACGAAATGCCGCACGAGAACGAAGGTCCAGCAAGGCTTCAAGGAGTCCATTTGATCGACCACGCAGTTCTTCTAAAGCCTCGATGTCTGCCTGATGGGCGAGGATTCTTGAGTCAGGACGCAATTCTTCTCGTCGTTCCTCAGCTTTGGCTATCGCCCGCTTCGTTTCATCAAGTCTGACTTCCACACTCGCTTCCGATCGGCTCAACTGTTCAAACCGTTCAACACCCCCAGCAGGAAAGCTTTCGACGGTCGGAAGATCTTTGAGTTCCTGTTGAACGACCTGAAGCCGTTCCCAGTCAGGCCTGGCCTTGACCAAAGATTCCCCCCAATTGGCCTGCCTCTTGGCTTCTTCCAATTGTCTCTGATATTGCGAGATTTCTCGGTCCAAGACGACAAGACGGTCTCGAAGCCCGTAATAATCATCGGGGAGCGTTTGCAGCTCCCGAATGATGCCATGGGTCTCATCCAGTCGTTGAACCAATTGGTTAATGGCGGGTTTTTTCCCACCAGGCTTAAAGAGTTGACCTTGCTCATGTTCTAATGCATTCAGGACGGTGCTCAGGGGGGTGAGTCCGGTACCCATTCCCACTGTGTAAATATGATTATTCACTTCATCAGCTTGGAGAGTATCCAATCGTTCTAATTCACTAATCCCAAATGCAAAAACGTTGTGATAAAGAAATTTTGACGTTCCATACATCAGCTGTAGCAGTAACTCTTCATCTTTGGTTTCCTTAGGGTCAAGAACCGTCTGTTGAAAAGGAGACACATTTGTGACTTTGACTTGTCCACGAGACCCCGCGTCACTGCGGTCAACCCTGAACTGCTTGCCATCTTCGGTCATGACAACCAGTGTTCCGCCATGTCGACCGCCGCGAGCCGGTTCATAGCGGTTGTTTCCGCTTTTTCGGCCCTCAAAGCCAAATAATACGGCTCTGATAAAGGACATCAGAGTGGTTTTTCCGGCTTCATTGTATCCTTCAAAGACGGTAATGCCCGCGTTTAAATCCTTGAGGCTTATTCCATGAAAAATTCCAAATCCATCCAGAAACATTTCGGCGATTCGCATGGATTATTCCTCTCCTGCCAACAGCCGATTCAAGCCTAACTGCTCAGATATTTGAATCCACTGGAGAATGTGCTCCTCACGTGGTCCGCCAAGATAGCGGTGCATTCTTGGGTCGTCATACAGTACTCCGACCACTTGGCGAAGTTCTTCCACAAGTGAAGGCGAATGCTCTCCCGCCAATCGCAAGAAGTCTCCAAGAAGATTTTCTTCTTGCCGAAGAGTTTGGATATCCACGTCTCGTGTGGTCAGATCGATCAACGATTCAGTCCAGACAAAACCTGATCCTGTTCCCCATTGGTCTCTTAATGTCGCGAGGAGATCTTCCAACCTACCTGGTCTTACCAATTTTCGGTGGAGAGAACCCCGGCCTTCCAATCTCCACCGAACCAATATCCCACGCCCCTCCCCCTGACGGCGAAGGTCTTGGAACCGATCGCCAAAGCGAGCCAGCAATTCTTCGAAATCCCTGAGGCCGTCAATGCTCAGACTTTCATCAAACCATCGAACGACATCCACGGGAACGAACTCAACTTGGGATCGCTCCTCAGCATTAACCTCGACCACGTAACATCCCCGTGGTCCGGATTCCCGAGGGTGTCTGCCCTGAGGATTCCCTGGATAAAGAATCACAGGATTGGCCTGGCGGAGGATCTTATGGGTATGAACATGACCCAGAGCCCAATAATCCATCCCAGTTTGCAACAGATCCTCTATCGTACATGGTGCATAATTCATGTGGTTGGTGTCTCCCCCAACATTCGCATGAAGGAGACCTATGGCCCAGGGAGCATCTTTTTCCTTCCGGAAAGTCCGAGCCAGATTGGTTGCGACATGATCAGTGTCATAGCTGATGCCGTAGATCCTCGCAATTTCAAGGCCCTCTTCCACCACAGGTTTCGCTTCGACTTCATCGGACCCAAACACATAGACATTCTCCGGCCAGGTAAACTTAGCTCCCCAACCTGCTAAAGGATCATGATTTCCGTGGCAAAGGAAAACGGAGATGTCATGGTCCGCTAAGCGATAAAATTCGTTCCTCAACCTTGCCAGCGCACGAAGGCTTCGATCCGCGGCATCATGAATATCGCCAGCAATGACCAGAAAACTGGCTTCCCGCTTAATACAAAGATCGACAATACCCTCAACAGCCTTAAAAGTTGCTTCCCGCATGGTATTCTGGAGAGCAGGGGCTACCTCAGAAAGTCCTTTAAAAGGACTATCGACATGGAGATCGGCCGTATGGACAAACCGGAACGGTTTCATAGAACGAGCACTCTGATTGCTAAATGGGGAATCTCCCTTGTTGCTTGTTAAACGAGTTCACCCGCCTTCGCGCTCGCCGCTATAGGCTTTGGCGACGGCTGTTCACACATTGATCCACTCTCCCTAGCAGACTACTGCGGAGGATGGGCATTCGTAGCTTTTCGCCAAGATGGGTGAGGGAGTACTTATGAGGTTTTGCCTTGGAGAAGTTCTCGGCCAGCCAACATAATCATATCCAACATCTCTGGTGTTTTGGCCTCCCCATAACAACGAACTAAGGGTTCTGTTCCCGAGGGGCGAAAAAGGAACCAACTTCCATCTGTTAAAAGCAATTTACACCCATCAATCTTATTGACCTCCCGCACAGAAGTCCTTGCCAACGAGGATGGTGGATTTTCCAATGTACGAGCGAGGCTTTCGCGCATTCCATTGGTTAACGCCACATCCTCCCGTCGGTTAAAGATCGATCCACTCGTCTGAACAGATCATCGATAAGGTCTTTGAGCGAAGCTTTGGTCGTCGCAACCATTTCCGCAACAAGGAGACAGGCCAGGATCCCATCATTTTCTGGTACATGCCCAAGGATCGACATGCCAGTACTCTCCTCATTTCCCATGAGAATTTCTTCTTTGGCAAGCAATTCTCCCAAAAATTTGAAACCAACGGGAGTCTCCCGTACGTTGAGTCTATATTGGCCTGCAACATGATCAATAAGATCAATAAGATGAGTTGTTGCCACAGAACGCCCTATTCCTCCTGACCATTCAGTGGCTAAGCCTAAATGAGCATTTTCCCATTTCACCGTTTCTTGAAGTTCTTGTGTCGTCTCCGAGGTAGGCTCCGGACTCAATCCCCCCAAATAGGGGTCTCGCCAGTAATGCAACAATGCCATTTTGGCACCGGCATTGCGAAAGAAATCGTCAAGATACCCTCGTGAAGTCCCATACAATGGATCCATGACAACGCGGATTTCTCCTTTCCGAATGGCCTCAATATCAACATGGTGTTCTAGGGCACCTAGATAGTCCTGACGTGGATCAACAATCTGAACGAGGCCGTCCTTCTTGGCTCGATCCCAGGGCAACCATTTGAGGAATTCTCCATGCATTAAAGGTAAAATGCGTTGTTCGATAGATTGGGTCGTTTCCGGAAGTGCTGGACCACCCCAGGCTTGGGTAAACTTAATTCCGTTGTATTCTGTGAGGATTATGACTCGCTGATATATTGATTCCTCCCGCTAATTGGTTCTTAAGAATGTGATAGGAAATGGTTGGCGTGGGAGTTTCTCGATTGCACAATAAGGAAGGAATGCCATGACCAGCCAGAACTTCTGCAGCAATCACCGCAAATTTTTCTCCCAGAAATCGGCTATCATACCCGATAATGACTCCTCGTTGGACGGTCTTTTCATGGCGGAGATGTTGAGCGATACCTTGACAAACAATCCGGACATTTCGGAAAGTAAATTCTTCTCCTAGAATGGCCTGCCAGCCTGATGTTCCGAACTTAATCGAACTCATACCTTCTTGAAATCACCTCGTCATTTCCAGTCTGATTTACTTTACCTTCAAAAAAAACAGATTCAGGAGCAGGATCTTTTGAACTCTTCCGAATTCGATCATAGGGTTTCCATGGGAAGCATAATTTCGTGTAGCATACCCACATTTCTCTTCAAGAGAAAGATCTTTTTCCTTTGAACAGATGACGGATAATATGAAAAGGATAATATGAAAATCTTTTGCAGCCCATGTTGATGAAGTAGTCCGTTCGTATTATGCTTGTGAGAGGGTGTTGTTCTTTCTGGACGAGCAGACTGTTCTGTATTGTTCCGCTTGAAACCATGGCCTGTGCAAGACGGTGTTTACTTGATCGAGCCCGTGCTCTAAGCAGTTCCATCTGACCCATTCATGCTGAGACGCCAATCTGAATTCCTCAAGACCCTCCTTTTCCTCTTTGATCTGGTGGTGATCTGCACGTGTTGGCTTGCAGCCTACTCTATCAGGTTTTCGCAAATCTTCTTGCCTGTGACGAAAGGTGTGCCTCCACTCGCCCCTTATCTTTGGATGCTCGTGCCGATCGTTGTGGTTTGGGGCATCTCTTTTCAGACCTTTCATCTCTATCGGCCCAGACGAATGGGCACTCCTATGGCCGAATTTCTTGATTTGGCCAAAGCTAACACCCTATCCGTTCTCATTTTGGTGACACTGACCTTCTTCATTCAGCCTTTTGAATTTTCTCGGTTAGTGCTCTTCTATTTCTGGCTGTTTAATCTCTTTACACTGGGTTTCTCAAGGATGTTTTTTCGTGAAGGCCTCCGATTTTTCCGGCGGCGCGGGTATAACCAGCGTCATGTCGTCGTTATCGGGGATGGGAAATTGGGACAGCGGTTAGTCAAGTGTTTGAAGCAGCATCCTGAGCTTGGACTCAAAGTCAGAGGCTATCTGAGTCGCCGACCTGAGAAGCTTGGGCAAGTACTTGAGGGCACGCCGATAATCGGGGCATGGGATGATGCCGAAGAAATTGTCACGTCGGGCGTTGACCTAGTCTTCGTCTGTCTGCCTTCGGATACTGAAGGGTACATTGAAAAGATTTTAGGGTACCTCACCACCACGATGGTGGAAGTGAAGGTCGTCCCAAGTATATACGAGTTCATCACACTCCATGCCGAGGCAGAGATGTTCGAAGGTTTGCCGCTCATTACGCTTCAAGGCTCTCCACTGCAAGGCTGGAATGTGGTCTTCAAGCGGGGGATCGATTTCATCGGGGCTGGCAGCGCGATTGTTGTGATGTCACCGCTCCTCTTGCTCATCTCAGTTTTAGTCAAAGTGACGTCGCCCGGACCCGTGTTCTATCGACAGATCCGTATGGGTTTGGACGGCCGAGCGTTTACGATGCTCAAGTTCCGAAGCATGCGTGTGGACGCAGAATCTCAAACGGGGGCTGTGTGGGCGCAACCCAATGATGATCGCCGCACCCCCATTGGTGCTCTTCTGCGCCGAACCAGTTTGGATGAATTGCCGCAGTTTTGGAATGTCCTGAAAGGAGAAATGAGTATTGTGGGCCCCCGCCCTGAACGGCCCGAATTCACGACTCGGTTTTGGGAGCACTTGCCTCAATATATGTTGCGCCACAAGATGAAAGCTGGGATTACGGGCTGGGCGCAGGTGAATGGGTGGCGCGGGAATACGTCACTGGAAAAGCGGCTGGACCATGACCTGTACTACATCGAGCATTGGTCGATTTGGTTTGATCTGAAGATTATCATCCTGACGATTTGGAATGGACTGATCCATAAACACGCCTATTGAGGCGAACCTCGCTGAGGAAACATCGACAAAATAACAAGGGCGGCCCCTCATGGGCCGCCCTTGAACTGCCATCTAGCAACTCTCTCTCTATTCAGGAGTTGCGAAACATTCGATCGTCCGCACAACCGACAACTTATTGGCCTAATACTGCTGGGGTCAGCGGTATCCCAGTCGTGCTCTGTATTGGTTTCCTAGTCTTCAACGCGAATGGCTCGTCCATTTTTGGCTGCTGCTGAATGCTAGCCACTGGCTGTTGGTTCACCAATGGCTGCGTTGGCTGCTGTTTCAACTTCGGCCGAATGACAGTCACATTCTGCTGAAGCTCTTGAAGCTCTTTAACCACAGAAATCACTCGCTGCTTGTCCTGCTTTCCCTTCTGACTCACATCTGACTTGGATTTCCCCTGCGCTAATGCCGGTAATACCGTCAACCCAAGAATAACGACTACTCTTATGAGATTCATCATCGAAGAATTCATCTTGTTATCTTTCATAATCATGGCAGATTGCTCCTTCTGTAAATAGTGAATATTCTTGCCTCCTGAGCAATCCGAGGCGGATAGTTTTTTGCTGGCATTAACCTGTCAGGAGGTGCACGTATGGGTAAAAAGTGCGTCGACATATTTTGAAGCTGCGGAGCCATCTGAGTTTCCTATTTACCGAATGCTCGGCTCATCCGGACCATCTCCGGGACTGTGTCAAGTTTTTTTGCAATGAAACAACAATAGAGAAAATTAGTGAGTCTAAGGTGTTTAGGACCTTATGCTTTCCGTATCCTTTGCTCTCTTGCCTTCTCTGTCTGGGAGACAGTTTGTTAAGGCTTGATCGAGCCGGTCGGGGTCGTGGTGGTCAATAGAGTCGCCCCGTCTGTTTCCGGCATATGGCTTGTCTGTCGTCATAAGGTCACCGTGGAATAAAGAAAGTACGTTAGGACAGTGGAGAGATTGTAGACATGGGGTGCGATGTTTCGAAATCGGACTAATACGGATTTTTGCCGTAGGAAGATTGGGAGAATAGAGTAGGGTTTTGTCCTATAGAGGGGGCGTAAGACAGGATTCAGAGGGGGGAAGTTCGCCTGAGTGTCAACCTCTAGCGTCACTCAACCAAATGATGGTCTACGGCGTACCGGATGAGTTCGGCGGTGGTGTCCCGCTTTAATTTCTCAAGAAGTCGGCTTCGGTATGTGCTAATCGTCTTTACACTGAGTGATAATTCATCTGAAATTTGCGTCGCAGTTTTGCCCTTGGCTATGAGGCACAGCACTTCCAGTTCTCGATCGGATAAGGTCTGATGCAATGCCGTCGGGCTCTTGATGGACAAACCGCTCGCCAAATGTTCAGCCAGGGATGGGGTGACATACGTCCCTCCCATTAAGACCTTTTTAAGGGCGCTCACAAGTTCCTCTGGAGCCGTTTCCTTGTTTAAGAAACCGGATCCCCCTGCCCTCAATACACGGAAGCCATATTGTTCCTCAGAGTAAAGGCTCAAGACAATCACCGGAAGGTCAGGCTTGGTGGATTTGATTTCTTTCAGAATTTCCAAGCCATGCTTATCTGGCAAGTTAAGGTCTAGGATAATGGCATCAATCTTTTTGCTGCAGACCGCTTCGAGGGCACCTTGGCCTGTGCCGATCTCGATAACCGTCGCATCACTGAATTCTTCCGCCAGCACTTGCTTCAGACCTTTTCGAACGACAGCGTGATCATCAACAACAAGGACTGTTACCATGTACGTTCCTTCAGTTTAGCAAGGCCCCATCATCGTGGAATCTGAATCTGAGCGGTCGTTCCCTTTCCCGGCTCGCTCCAAATCGTAAAGTCTCCACCCAGACTGGCTGCACGTTTCTTCATTCCCAACAAGCCTAGTGAATGGCTGCTTTGACCCTTGCCTATCCCGATCCCGTTGTCGTGTACCTTGAGAGTCAGCATATTCGCCGCTTCTTTGATCTCAATGTTCACACGTGAGGCGTGGGCATGGCGCAACACATTGGTCAGAAGCTCCTGGGTAATGCGAAAAAAAGATGAAGATTTTTCTTGAGAGATAAGGATCTGGGTGAGAGTTGAACCAGAAGAAAAGTCGCATGCGATTCCGGTCCGTCTCTGAAAATCCCTTGCTTGCCATTCCAGGGCAGGCACAAGGCCTAAATCATCGAGCAGTGGTGGTCGCAAGGAGGAAGCAATCCGCCGAACGGTTTGAATGCTTTGGTCTGCTAGGGCAGACATGGAATCCAGTTTGCTCATGAGTTGAGTCTCGTCTGAGACTTCCAGCTTACCTTTGAGCTTTCGCTTCACCCAGGATACATCAAACTTCAGTGCCGTCAATGTCTGTCCGAATTCATCATGGAGCTCTCGGGCAATTCGTTTCCGCTCGGCCTCTTCGACATTATCCAATCGACGCGTGATCTCTCGAAGACGAACATAGGCGGTTTGTAGTTTTTTCTGCCCCCCTTTCCGCTCGGTAATATCACGGATGATGGCGCAAGTAAAATCCTGATTGTTATGCCATAGGAAATTGAGGCTGATTTCGGCCGGAAAGGTCCCGCCACTCTTTGTTCGGTGGACCGCTTCGTATTGGATCTTTCCAGTGGTTCTCCTATTCGTTGATCGCCCTTCTGATCGTTTCCGATTGTGCAGGGCCGAAAAATCCCGAATGGACATGTGTAAGAGTTCCTCGTGAGTATACCCAAGTGAACGACACGCTTCTTCGTTGACATAGATTAATCGCTCGTCAGGGCCAGCCCAAAAAATGGCATCACTGGCTTGGTCTACCGCAAATTGTGTAAATGGGAGGGCCTCCTCCGCTCGATAACGCTCTAATTCAGCACCCGCTCGGGCAACGAAAATTTTTAGCAACGATTCCGTTCCGATCCATGACAGCATTTCTTGTGAATCAAAGTGAGGAGATCCTTTCCCCATGATGACGATGTGCCCGATGGCCTTTCCTAAGGAGTCGTGGAGGGGGAGACCTAAGTAACTCTGCACTTTCAGTTCAGCAAGATTCCTATCATGGGGGAACAGTGTTTGAACGTCCCTCGGGTAGTAACAGGCTTTCCCTCCGATCACCTCTTGGCATGGAGTCCCGTCCAGGGCATACTCAACGCTCTCAACAAATTCATTCCCTTTTAAAAAGTCTAGGGTTCGGACCTGTGTCGTCGTTCCATCAAGGTACTCTGCGATGAAGGCATAGTCGGCTTTGAGAGCTATAGCCAAATGTCGTAGGAGTGAGTGGAAAAAGTCAGAACTGGTGACGGCCGCAGTTTCCTCGATGATCACACGAAGGGTTTCCTCTGCTCGCTTTTGCTCCGTCACATCTTCGCAGACAATCAGAACCAGAGAATAACCCTCTGGTGTGTGAATCAGTCGGGCTGCTTCTCTGACCCAAAGGGCGCTGCCATTCTTGTGTACCTTTCGAAGCTCCCAATGAGCCACTTCTGAGGGGTTCTGCAGCCATTTGTAAAACTGTTCTTGAATAGTACTTCTGTCCTCCTCTGACACAATTTTGAAGACGCTTTGGCCTAATAATTCCTCCGGCGTGTATCCCAATTGCTGGGCGCCACACTGATTAACGGAAAGGACCGTGCCATCCAGAGCCACCGTGAAATGCATAGACGGATTCTCATGATAGAATGCACGGTACCGTTCCTCACTTGCATGCACGGCCTCTTCTGCCTTCTTTTTTTCAATGACAATCCCAGCCAGCCATCTGAACGTGTCCATGATCATCAAGTCTGTCGTATTGGGGCTTCGAGGTTGATGGTCATACATCGAAAAAGTGCCTAGCACTGAACCTTCAGACCCAGAATCGGCGTGGACCAACAGGCGCGTAGGCCATGACTCAAGGCCAATGCTCTGTGCTGAGCCCAGAGTGGATCAGTGGCAATGTCAGAAACGATGACGGTTTCTTTGCGATAGGCCGCCGTTCCGCATGAACCCTCACAGGGCCCAATCTCCATACCCTCGATGGCTTGCGTGTAGGTTTCCGGTAGGCTAGGAGCTGCGCCGAGCTGGAGATGAGTTCCTCCCTTCAGCAAAAGAAAGGAACAGAGCATTCCTTGGGAATACGTCTCGACGATCCGACATAATGACATGAGCGTATCAGGCAGTGAAGCACCCTTTGCGATGTGCTCAAGGGTCAATTTCTGTCCAGCCAGAGATGCCTCAGCTCGTTTCAGTTCCGTGGTGTCGTGAAAGGAGACGACCGCCCCAATGAGGTCGCCCCGGTCGTCACGCATTGGTGTGCTGGTATAGTCTACGGGGAAACTCGTCCTGTTCTTTCGCCAAAAGACTTCGTGATTCACATGATGGGTTACTCCATTGATGGGTTACTCCATCCCTCAACGTCGCATTGATAAGGCACGTTTCATGAGAGTAGGGAGTGCCATCTGGTTGCGTGTGGTGAAGCAGGGTATGGTGGGACTGACCCAGGAATTCCTCTGGATTCCACCCAAACATGCGCGCAGCTGCTGGATTGACAAAGGTGGTGTTCCCCTTTACATCTAGCCCGTAAATACCCTCTGCCGCTGAATTCAGAATGAGTTCGTTTTGACGACTGAGATCACCATCGTCGTTCTTGGGCGGCTTGTGCTCGGCGGCCTCCTCGTCGATCGGTACCTTGGCTGGTTCCAGACCCTGTTGGTGTTGCGTTGTGGTCGCCCATTCACGCAGAGCCCTCTCAGCAAAGTGTGGCATGGCAGCCAGGGTCTCTTCGGTTTTCACCACATAATCCAAAACTCCCGCCTTCATCGCTTCGACCGCGCTCTGCTCTTCATTTTGAGTGGTCATGAGCATGACAGGATAGAGACGATCTCTTTCATCAACTTCGAATAGATCAATCCCTTTCCCGTCCGGTAAGCGAATGTCCGCAATCACCAAATCCGGAACAGCCTGTTTCAAGCAAGCGCGTGCTTCATGAAGCGTTCCCACCACCTTGACAGTTTCGCTTTTAGCTCGCAATTTAAACGCCGAGCACACCCGTTCGGCATGTTCACGATTGTCTTCAACGAGTAGAATATGGACTATTGGCTTATCCATACTGTTCCGCTTGAATCCACAATATTCAGGCCCACCATTCAATCAGGATACTCTAATCCATAGGGCCACATCAGTTAGCGTTAGTTTAGCGAGAACCTGACGAAATTCTCAATCAATCGACTGAACTGGTTCCTCTCTATGTGTGTGACGAGAGACCTCTATGCCTCACGATCCTAGGCTTTGGTCTGAGGTTTTGCCATTTGATCGCTATCTTTTTTCTCCTTCAAGTCTGAGCGATACAATGCGAGGAATATCGTGCAGGGATGTGGTGTGAAACAAAAAATTTTAATGAGATTGGCTGTCTTGCCACAACCCCCATTATATTGGGGATAGAAGAAGCATAAGGGGAAAAGGAAGTGAACAACAAATTGCCAGATTGGGCTCGGATAAGTCAGGCCAAGTGGAAATATCTCGGTGAGGAAAGGCCACCATTACTCAAGTCCCCCAATCTGGTCAGGAGTCAGTCTGGGATTACCCGAGACCACCCAGAATAGAGCTGGATAGTCGCCGGGTGATGGTTTGTTCGTGATAGAACTGTGGTGGATTCTCGCTCAACCTATCGGGTGTTGGAGACGGCGAGTCCTCCCACGTTTTACATCCCTCCCGCAGACATCGATTTCTCCTTATTACGACTGACAGCAAGTTCTTCTGCCTGTGAGTGGAAAGGGATCGCTCAGTATTGGTCTTTGGAGCGAGGTGATGTCCAATTGGAAGGGGTCGCTTGGGCGTACCCTGATCCTTTCCCAGGGTATGAGTCGATTGCCGGATATCTTTCGTTCTATCCAGCTCGTCTGGCCTGTTATGTCGACGGAGAGCGGGTTCAACCACAACCAGGCAGACTCTACGGAGGGTGGGTGACCCAGGAACTCGTTGGTCCCTTCAAAGGGGAGTCCGGAACGGAGGACTGGTAAGAGAAGTATGTCCAGCCCGCTCATTCTGAAGATTGAGGCTTTGTAGCCAGCAATCGAGAAATACTTGAATTAATCAATACCCCAACAAATAGGGCACGGTGCACCTTGCAATGTGAATGGTTAAGATGACTTCTGACTGACCGCTAATCTCAAAGGAGCCTCACAGATGATTTGGCTAACGGATCCGCAGGCCTGGTTGGCACTGGGCACACTCACGGCTCTCGAAATAGTCTTGGGTATCGACAACATTATTTTCATTTCGATCCTGGCTTCAAAACTTCCGAAGAAACAGCAGCCACGAGCCCGTTTCTGGGGGCTCACCGTCGCTATGGTCACGCGGCTGTTGTTATTGTTTTCTTTGTCATGGCTCATGAGCCTCACGGCCCCACTGTTTGAAATGTTTGCCCATGAAATTTCAGGCCGAGATATAATCCTGATTGCCGGCGGGTTGTTTCTTCTGATCAAAAGCACGTTGGAGATCCATGAAAAATTAGAAGGGGAAGAAGGGCATACGTCAGCGCGACCTGCGGCGTCGTTCGGATCCATCATGGTACAAATCGCCTTACTGGACATTGTGTTCTCGTTAGACTCCGTCATTACCGCTATTGGGATGGCCAATCACGTGAGCGTCATGGCCACGGCAATCGTCATTGCCGTCTTGGTGATGATGGCGGCATCTGGGGCAATCAGTCAGTTTATCGATCGGCATCCGACGATCAAAATCCTGGCCTTGAGCTTTTTGCTCATGATCGGCGTCATGCTCATTGGCGAAGGATTGGAATTCCACATACCAAAAGGCTACATCTACTTTGCGATGGCCTTCTCAGTTTTTGTCGAGATGCTCAATGCCAAGATCCGTCATCGGCGAGCTGAACCACTCAAACTGCGTCAGCGCTATGCTGAGTAAAGATCGAGAGAAATTCTCTTGTGTTTGGGGGGAACCTCCGTCATCATGCCTGTTGCCCCAGCATGTCGGTGCTTTTGATTAAAGCAAGGCTTCGGAGAGGGTGACCATCTAGGCCTTTTCAAAAGCTAAAGGAGTTACGATATGCGACTTAAAACTGAGATGCTGACGGGTCTTGATGTGAGAAAGACCAGGGCTGATAAGTACGTGTCTGATCTCAATGCCACTCTTCCCGAACACCATATCGATACCCCACTTCGAATCTCGCATTTTCTCGCCCAGGTGCTTCATGAATCGGCGTTGATGAAAGTCGTAAAGGAAAACCTGAATTACTCAGCCGAGGGGCTGTTGAAGGTGTTCCGTAAATACTTCAAAACTCAAGCGCAAGCACAACGATACGCTCGCAAACCCAAGATGATCGCCAATAAAGTCTACGGAGGACGAATGGGGAACGGCGATGAAGCCAGCGGAGATGGGTATCGGTACCGCGGACGCGGGTTGATTCAGCTAACAGGGAAAAACAACTATCGCAAATTTTCTGAATGGGTTGGGGAGGATCTTGTTGCGCAACCCGACCGCGTGGCCACCGACTATGCTGTGCATTCTGCGGTGTACTTCTGGACGTCCAAGAAACTGAATAACCACCCTGATGCTGATGACGTCAGGAAGGTAACCAAGATTATCAATGGCGGATATCGCGGCCTGTCGGAGCGAAAGGAGATTTTGCACAAAGCCAAAGAGCTGTTTGGCTTTGAAGTGGAAAAGGGCTTAAAAGTGGTGGAAGGTGCGACCTACAAGGTCACCGCCACGACTCTTCGGTTTCGCAGTCAACCCAAGGTCTCTCCCGCGACGGTGATTGGCTCGCTTCGCAAAGGGACGAGAGTCAAAAAAGTGGCGAGCGCAGCCGTGCCTGGCTGGGCGCGGGTACGAGTAATCTTCAAGGGAGAGCTCAGAAAAGGATTTGTCGCGACTAAGCATCTACAACGGCTCATCCCACCACGTTAGGGCGGTGACAGTATCCACTATTCTGAATGGAGCAGGCATGCGTAAATCTGGAGAAGGGAAAAGAGGGTGAGAGTTAATTATTTGCCCTGACAACAAAGTGAATGTCTGTTTTCTTCGCGTCTCCTGTGAGTGGAAGTGTTACCCTTTTTTCTTGGCCTTCTTTTCCGCCCTTTTTTCCTTCATCGATTTTGCGGGTTTTTTCTTGCTTTCTTTTCGTGTGTCTTGGCTTTTGGCCATGAGAGGTCTCCTTTTTGGTGAATGTGTTGCTCTGTTTGCGTTGTGCTAACAGGATAATCTCGGATTTGCAAGTCTTTGGCTAACGCTGCGGATATCCTGCAGACAAAATCTGGCTCGGGGAGATTTATGAATGGGCGGGACAATATCGGCAGGTCAATGTCAGTAAAGACGCCTTTCCCTTCGCGGCTGCTGCACAGACTCCCTTTTTGATGAATCAGTTTGAGCGGGATGTGTTGCGTCGTTGTACGCCTAGTATTTTCACCGACCGTGCAGTAATTATCCGCGCTTTAGCGGAAGCGCACATCGAGTTGGTGCTTATCCATCCGTTTTGGGATGGATGGGAATGGCCGGATTGCTCGGATTCTTTCAACTCTGATGGCACTTCAAGCCGGGTTACTAATGCTGGACTTCAGTGTGATTGCTGGGGAAAGAAAGGCCGAGTACTTTGCGGCGGTCCAGGCCAGCCTGGACAAGAACTATACGTCGATGGAGAGACTGTTCACCGAAATCATTGAGCGAAGCCTTATGGCTTCTTGATTCGCTTAGCCTTTTCTCTTTCAGTCAATGCGCGTGCAATTGATTCCACAGGAACGCCGGTTTCTACCGCGGTCGAACTGGAGACATTGGCAATCAACGCTTTCCGGTAATTTTCTGGGACTTTCAGATATGGATTTGTCTCAATAAGAGGTTTTTTGTCCATCTTTCTGCTCCTCAGGTTTCATTATATAGCATGAAGGGTTTTGAATCATCCTCAGCATAAATCCCGGGAAATATCCTAGGAAGAATCCGACAACCTCCCCGATCCTGACGTCATCGTCGAAGAAATCCAAGCCCTCGAAGCTATCCTCTAGCCAATCTACCTACTCGACGCACTGTTTCAGTCCTTGCACCACTGCCTTCCGCTGGAATTGCGAGGGTCTCCTTCCAGCTTGACCTATAACTTGACTTATACTTGACTAATAATGGCAAGGGTATAGGCCAGGCATGAGTATTGACTTACACCTGGCTAAACTTTTAGTAGTCAGTTCAAATGAATTTCACAAAGGCTCCCTGCTTTAATCCCTATTCAAATATGGTAAATCGGATTCCTTGGATGGTCGTTTTGTATTTGCTCATCCTTTAGCCAAGAAAATAGGATCCCATGAGTCAGTCATCCCGATTTGAAATACCTGGAACGGACTCGAAACTCATTGTCGGTGATCTTATCCCTGGTCAGGAACGACAAATTCTTTTTATCACCGGGTTTCTTTCAAAACGGTGGGGTAACAAAAGCAAGGCTCTCGCTGAAATGTGCCATCAGCGAAACTGGGGATTTTGCTGCTTTGATTTTCGTGGGAATGGGGACTCTGAAGGCGTATTCCACGACTACACGCTTTGTGATTGGCTTGATGATGCTCGACAGGTAACGAAGATGATTGCCGATGGTCCTCCTGTGAGCATCATTGGTTCATCATTAGGAGGATGGCTGGCGTGGATCCTTGGGCAAGAATTCACGCAGGTCAGGCAGCTTTTGTTGCTTGCTCCTGCCTTTAACATGATGGGGAAACGTGCGCAGGATATTTCTCCTTCTCGACGGCAACAGTGGGAGTAAATAGGGTGGATGCCCTGGGATGATGATGCGCTTCACCGAGGCTTTCCTTTATCCTGGAAATGGGTCGAAGAAAGCGAAAGCTTGTGGGCGCGGCGATTTGACCAACCCCGCCGGGTGCCCACACGCCTATTGCATGGGCTACAAGACAATGTGATTCTTCCATCGGGAAGCAGGCATTTTGCGGAGCACCTCCTCGCGCAAGATCCTCAGTATTCTATCGAACTCTTCTTCAAGACTGGGGATCATCGATTTAGCAGTCCTTCCAATCTGACAACCTTCTTAGAGTTAGCCGCTGAGAGTTATGAGGCCACCTGATGTAGCGCATCGGCCAGCCCTCTGATTTTTCCTCACGTTGGATTTAGCCCTAGCTCAACGAGTATGCTGGCTCATTCCCATTTGCCTCAGTTTGCATTAAATTCCCATAGGGTTTTCAAGATGATCACCGGAATTGTCAGACCATGATGTCCCAAACTCCTGATCACCATGAACGAACCACTCGTGAAGCCTTGAAAATCCTTGACCAGAAAAGACTTGGGCGTTCGGAGGGAGCCAAAATAGGTCTTGTCGTTCAGGGTGGAGGTATGCGGAGGGTATACTCCATGGGAGCCCTGTCGGCTCTTGAGGAAATGGGCTTTGGTCAATGCTTTGATCATGTGGCAGGATCATCGGCCGGTGCACTCAATGGGGCATACTTTATCACGGGCCAGGCGAGCTATGGTGTCGAGACCTATATTCACTATTTGAGTCAAAGAGAATTCGTGAATCCCCTCCGTTTCAAGAAAATGGTGGACATTGACTATTTGGTGGATCAGATTGGAAAGAAGGTTCGGCCGCTTGATATCGACACACTTCTCTCCGCCGACACCACGCTCCATATTTCGCTGACCCAATGTTCGAATGGACACACGCGTTTCGTGACCAACAGAACGCCCGGAATCAACTTGTGGGAAGCCTTTCGTGCAAGCGCGGCCATGCCCATCCTCTATAACAAATCCGTAAAGGTCGGGGACGGTCTCTATGTCGATGGTTCACTCAGATCTCGAGTGCCGATACGAAGGGTGGTTGATTATGGTTGCCGGTATATCGTTGTTATTTTGACCATGCCTCACTCGCACCGAATCAAACCTAAAAATGCTTGGATTCAATCGCTAAGCTGGCCGGCCACCCGACATTACAGTGACGCTCTCCGGCAAGCTCTTTTCGGCGAAGATGTGGACTATAACACCACAAAGTCTGACCTCGCACGTAGGAATCCCCAGATCTCCGGGTGTGCCAATGGGGTCGTGGTCATCACGCCACAAAGGCCGCCCGAAAGGTTTTCCACGATCACGACAGACCCTAAGCAACTGATGCAATGCGCCCTACAAGCCAGAGTCGATACCTGGCATGCCTTTGGTCAAACGCCACCTCCAATTGACAACCCCTTTGCGACGTCGTTCTGAAAAATTGTGTTAAGTGAAAGATTTCAGATTAAGGGGGTCGGGAGTCTTTTCTTTTTCAGTAAGAGGGATCGTCTTTGCCTCCAATTTATCTTTTGCGTATGGGCACTGGTCTGTGTTGTGGCTCCCTCAATAGGTCAAGCAGAAGATCCTGAAGAGGAACCTCGTTTGCCCCTGGCGATGGAGGTCTTTCTTAAAGAAGCCTAAGGAACGTCTGTATGAACTCCACATCCATTTGACCAATATCAGTCATGAGCCGGTGATGGTTAACGTTCATGACTTGCCTTGGAATCCTCCGAATGATTCTAAGTGGTTATTAGCTTTTCGAATGGATGCCCCCAAAAGTCTGATTGAACAGGGTTACGATTTTTCACGTTTCGGATCGCGAGTCGTTCGGTTTCTTGCCGTTGAATCGATCCAAGATAGGGTCGCGTTAAACCCTCGGATTCCTTCTCTTTGGGAAGAAATTGATCAATTCGGCGTGCAAATTCATTGGGACTGTCCGCCGCCTTCCTTAAAATTTGTGTGCAAAGATGGATCTTCCAATACCATTACCATTCCCAAAGAGGATCCTGGCCAACCCGATTTGTATTCCATTGATGAAAAAGCATGCCTTAAGCTTGAACGCAGGATCGGTCTTATCGATATTCCTGAAGACCACGACCTGCTCTTTCTCCTCACTACCGAATCTGTGATATCAGATCTCAAAAGGGTTCAGTCCCTTCTCCTTCAGGTCGATGACTATGTTCGACAGTGTCGACCGATGTGGACGAATAGTTGGGCGGTAAGTTTTTTTACAGAAGAGAAGTATGTGGGATTTCTTAGGGAAGAGGAGAATGAGCACTATTTTGAAAAAGGCCTCTGGCAACAAGCCAATATTGGGCAGTATTCCAGTCAAATTCGAACTTTATTCCGATTTCCTTGGATCAAGAAAAAGGCTGATACTGTTTACCTTTCTGTTTATGGATCACGCATCTCTGCAGAAAGCCATGATACCCGTCCTTCGCAGTAGCCTGCTCCAAAAGGTGGATAAACCCGTAGGCAGTCGTCGACCGAAGCTTGTGGCTGTTTGCGCGCCGGAGTGGCTCCAGGTGCTTCAAAACATTACTCCCTTGGGTCGTTGGCCTGCTGATTTCAATTAGTCACTCTCTCATTCCCACAAAGCCTTTAGTCCCATCCCAGATCTTTCTTATGCTCTTGCGTCGTTTAGTCAGCTTACCCCAAAATAGGCTTTCCAGTTTTTGATCCCACGGCAACAACGCCGTTCGTTTGTAATTTTGGAACAGTATGAAAACTCTCTATCTGGTGAGGCATGCGAAGTCCTCTTGGAAGGATGCGAGCCTCCCGGATCACGATCGCCCATTAAACAAGCGGGGTGAGGAGGATGCCCCGCGGATGGGGAAGCGTTTGGCATGTCGGCGGCCGAAGCCGGAATTAATTATCTCAAGCCCGGCTGTACGAGCAAAAATGACGGCGAAGCTCCTCGCGACTGGGATCGGTTATCCCAAGGCGAATATTGTCATCGACAAATTGATTTATGAGGCCGAGCCAGAGGACTTAATGTCCATCATCCGTGGCCTGGACAACACCGTCGATTGCGTGATGCTTGTTGGCCACAATCCTGCTTTCACCCTACTCGTCAATTCTCTCGCTCGATGTAATATTGAGAATGTGCCGACTTGCGGCCTGGCTGTTCTGAAATTCGACATAGTTTCATGGGATGACATTGATCGCGTGACTGGTGAGCTGTTGGATTTCGACTATCCCAAGAAGACGATTGACGACTGAAGATTGTATGGCCGAGACGACAATTGATAGACCCAGCTACCAAGGACCGGCGCTCTTTTTCTATGGATTCAGACCATTTTTTCTTGGTGCCGCGCTTTTTTGCGGTGTTGCGGTCCCTGCCTGGGTCCTTATTCTTTCCGGACTTGGTGACTCGGCGTTTCTCTCTGCTCCGCGGGATTGGCATGTCCATGAAATGGTGTTCGGCTTTCTTCCCGGGGTGATCACCGGTTTCCTGCTGACTGCTATTCCCAACTGGACCGAGCGTCTTCCGGTCAAGGGTATGCCGCTGATGCTGTTATTTGCATTGTGGTTGTCAGGACGTCTGGTCATCGCGCTCCCGTGGCTCACGCCTCTCGTTACGGCCCTGGTTGATGGAGCATTTCTTGTTGCTGTGGCAGGGATTGTCTGGCGAGAAATTGTAATCGCTGAGGCCTGGTATCGTTTGCCGATTGGAGTTCTGATCAGCCTGTATGCAGGTGCGAATATTTTCTTCCATATTCTGGCCCTTAGTGGCGAGGCGACGGATCTTTCCGAGCGAATGGCTCTTGCGCTTGTCATGGTATTGCTTGCTCTCATCGGTGGACGTATCACTCCCAACTTTACCCACGACTTCTTGGTTCAGGAAGGCATGACCGAAGAGCCCACGCCATTTTCGCGTATCGATGGAGTGTCGGTCGTTCTCGTAGGAGTTGCCGCGGTGGTTTGGACTGTTCAGCCACAAAACATGGCTACTGGCTGGATGTTGGTGGCGGCAGGTTTAGCCAATCTAGTCCGCCTTGTGCGCTGGTATGGCTTGGTGACTTGGCGTGAACCGTTAGTGCTGATCCTGCACGTGGGTTATAGCTGGCTGGTGTTGTCGCTGCTCGTCATGGGAGGAGCGATTCTTGGATTAGGTATCTCAACGGAGGATGCTGTTCATGCGCTCACGACCGGTGCCGTTGGCGTGATGACCCTGGCGGTCATGACGCGTGCTAGCCTAGGCCATACGGGAAGGCCAAAACACGCAGGTCCTATGACCATTCTGATTTACCTTCTGGTTAACCTCGGTGCGATATTGCGGTTATTCGGAGCGACATTTGAGATCCCAACGACGACCATGCTTGGCTTGGCCACAGTTTGTTGGAGTGGTGCCTACATTCTATTCGCCGTGGTCTACGGACCTCTCTTCCTTCGCCCGAGCACTGACGACGAGTGAAAAGATGGGGCAAAAGATGGAAGAGGAAGCATGGACCACAGCTGCTCAGCCTAACTGCACCTCACCTACTTCTTTTTCACCGAAGGCTGTTTTCGAAGGTTGCGTTTCCCCAAAGCGGTCAGCGAGACTTTTGATTTCTCTGTCAAAGGCGACGTACAAGAGAATGAACTCACGCACATGACCTAAAGGAGTTTGTGATGCAGTGTCCGTGTCAAAGTGGAGCCAAGTTTAGTCGGTGCTGTGAGCCCATCATCCGCGGGCTGACACAAGCGGAAACGGCTGAGCAACTCATGCGGGCCAGGTACACGGCTTATACTCAAGTTGAGATGGACTTTATTGAGCAGACTCACGATCCAAAAACAAGACACGATATCGATATGAAGGCCAATCGCGAATAGGCTGAGTCGACCACGTGGGAGAGTCTAGAGATCATTGAGGCCAAACAGGGTGGGGTTGATGATGAGTTCGGTACGATCGAATTCAAAGCGACCTATGCGACAGAAGAAGGGCTCCAATATCATCATTAGCTAAGTCAGTTTCATAAACAGGATGGTGTGTGGTTTTACTCTGACAGTACGTATCCGAAGGGACATACAGTGGTTCGTGCACAACCCAAGGTTGGGCGCAATGATCCTTGCCCCTGCGGGAGTGGAAAGAAGTACAAAAAATGTTGCGGAGCAGGCTAGGTGAGAAGAGGGCTATGAATTTACACTGGCTGATAGGTCTGTTCCTGTTGGTGAAATTTTTACGAAAAGTCGCATTTGAATGCCCCGCCTGGAAAGGCGGGGTTCTTTACTCAATATCCTGAGTAAATTGTCACTGGTATAGATACTCATTTCCAAACTATCTTAGTCCTTCGGCTCAAAGAACGCGGTTGCTTCATTCACGTGATCACCGGCGCGTGTCAGTTCCCTCTCGAAGTCTTGCATATTTCTGAAGAGCCAGGCACGATTGGCCCCCATTTAGCCAGAGCCGATCATATTGGCGGTGACATTCATACCAGGTGTTTTAGGAGGATGATTATATGGAAATGGACCTTTCCAGTTTGAAAAGAATCAAAACCTTTATGGAATTCATCAAGAGGACAAAACAAGAAGGCATTAAACTTTCTTTTGTGAATACTCCAACTGAGCATGGCGATAACATTAACGTTGCAGCCACCATCGAAAGGGAGCAGGTGAACATTGGCATTCTATTTTGGGACGTCAAAGTACTCCAAGACCAAGGGTTGGTCGATACATTGGACGAAGAAGATATGGCTTTAGGGTTAAATCTCACGGATGGAATGGTAGACGATGTGGAGAAGATTTTGACGTTTGTGGACGCGAAGCTGGGGAACTCGTAAAGCTCAGGGTCGTACAGGAACCGTCGGCTTGAATGAAGACAAATTGTCCAATGACTAGTCGCGTAACATATGCACGAACAAACCATCTCGGAGTTTCGGCTCAAACCATGTACTCTTTGGCGGCATGATGCGTTCCGCATCGGATACGGCCATGAGTTCGGCAACGGTCGTGGGGTATAACCAAAACGCCACCGACCAATCACCCTGATCCACCATTACCGCAAGTTGTTCTGGACCGCGCACACCTCCGACAAAATCAATTCGAGCGTCAGAACGTTGATCCACGATTCCTAACAATGGATCCAATACCCGTTCTGTCAATATGGAGACGGCCAAGGAGCGAACTGGATCGTGCTCATGTTTGGACGACGAATTAGGAATCAGTCCTGGTGTGGCCCGATGCCACTGGCCCTCTAAATACATATCGAATCCCGCGGAGGGTGGATTGCCAGGTCTTGGTACAATTTTCAGGTCATAGTGCGGTGCGATTGCGTCGAGAAATTGCTTCGGGGACAGGCCATTAAAATCACGAACGACTCGGTTATACGGAAGAATCTGAAGCTGGTCGTGCGGGAATATCACGGCCAGAAAGCCTTCCTCGTGGTGACTCGATGTTCTTGTACCGAGGTTCTTACGCGCGGCGCGTACGCGACTGGCAGCCGCGGAGCGATGGTGGCCGTCTGCAATGTACAACGTTTCGATTTCGCGAAATTCGTCCACCACGCGACGAATCGCTGATGGGTCCCGCATGCTCCACACCGTATGTTCGACATGATCATCGGCGACGAATTGTGCATCCGGTGGGGTGGAGGTGACATCTTCGAGCCAACGTTCGAATTTTGTCTGGCGGTGGAAAAACAGCAGGACCGGACCGGATTGAGATTCATGGGTTTCGATGAGCCGGACTCGATCTGCTTCCTTCACCGTCCGAGTGAGCTCGTGCTTCTTAATAATCCCGCGATCGTACTCGTCGACAGATGCGAGTGCCACGAGACCCGTCTGCTCGTGGGATCCCAATTTTTGTCTGTAGACACCGAGCAAGGGATATTCTTCCTGGGCAAGAATCCCTTCTTTGATGAGATTCCTCAGGTTTTCCGCTCCTATCTCATAGACCGTCGGTGAGTAGGGATCGATCCCGCCGTTGAGCTCGAGTTCCGCTCGGCTGACGCGGAGAAAGCTATGTGGATTTCCCTTAGCCATGTCGCGCGCTTCTTCCAACGATACGACGTCGTATGGAGGCGCGGCAACTTTCTCGGCGAATTCAGGCCTGGGCCTTAGAGCCCGAAACGGAGCGATTATCGCCATATCGTTGTTCTCCTTTTAGGTAGATTAAGATTTAAGAAATGTGTAGAGTGACTTAGTAGTCTCTATATGTCAACACTGGGCAAATGGGAAAAACCATGAAACAAGTGATCAAAGCTGTGCTGTGGGTGGTGTTGGGGATAGTCTTTCTTTCTGCCGGTGGGTCAAGACTCCTTAATCCTGACGTGCATGTAGAGAGGTTTGCGCATTGGGGGTATCCCCTTTGGTTTCTATATCTCACAGGGGGAATCGAGGTGGTGAGCGGAGCATTTCTTCTGATTCCGAGAGCCCGCTTGTATGGTGTCCTCCTCTTGAGTGTGACTATGATAGGAGCCTTCTTGACCCACCTTCGGGCTGGAGAAATGGGGGCGCTTCCCATTCCATTGATTCTTCTGCTCCTTCTCCTCTTTCTCGCGTGGACCATGCGTCCTTCAAAAATAAAGCCTTCGGAAACTAGTTCCTCTTAAGATATACCGTTTGCCCATTCTGTACCTCCCCTTTTCCCATCCCTCTATGCCTCTCCTCCATTGAAAGAGTCCTGGTCCTCGTTCTGGGCAGGTTTTGCTAAACTCTCCTGGCATGAATGCGCTTTACTATCCGTTTCACCTGTGTCATGAAACCACCCTCCATCGTCTGTTAACGGATTATGAGTGCATTCACTTTCGGGATTATATGGCTCTGCAATTCACGCCCTTGGTCGGGACGATTGCGTTTCCTGATCGGATGGGAGATTACTACCCCGAGTTCCTGGCGACTGGCCGGATCATTCAGGGCTATAACGTCAGTGGGTCGATGAGCTCAGAGGTCATTGTCTCGGCGAATCGCGACTTGGTCGATCCTGAATGGAGATCCTCCTTCCATAAAGCTTTAACGGGTGATTATCGCTTTCAACGAGGGTTGTTTGACATCTCACAACTTCAGCAAGGTGAGAATTCTGAGTTTCGAGATTCTTCAGTGTGGATGGAGCTCACCAAGTTAGATTGGATGGATGTGCCCTATCAGGTTGAATTGATCCAGGCACTGAGTCAAACACGGTTATCCGGTGATGCAGCGTTTCGGTTTGAGTATGGTTTCGCTCTGCTTAAAACAGCTGCTGCTCTGGTCTATACTATTCGCCTGTGTCAGCAACTCAATCTAATTGCTGTAACGGATTCGGTTTCGCACCACGGGCTGCTGGCGAGAACTTGCGAGAGGGATGGTATCGATCTGGCAAACTCCTGCGTGAAGCGGGAGGAGTACTAGTAGGTATGAAGAGTTTCGAGTTTAAGGTTTCGAGTTTCTCGTTCACAGTTCCACATTGCCGGGGTTCGCCCCGGCAGTCGAGGTCCTTTTGTTTCGGCAAAAGGACCCAAAACCATTCCCGCTCGCGCCCGGCCCTGCGGGTCTCCTTCGTCCCAGCACCGAATCACATGGCTGCGGAACTCGCTCCGCTCAAACAGTCCTCACCGAATCGTCGGATTCGGCGCTGGGACTCAGCCGCGCGCAAAGTGGAACAAAAAATAAGGTGCCAAATTTTTTAAAACTTTAGCGGGGATCCATCTTTCTTTAATCAGACTGGATGCCTCCTAGCGACTCCGGAGATGACATCTCAGGTGCCCTTTTTCCGCTTTCGGCTTCTTCAGGTTCTTCTTCACTCACTCAATATCCGAAAGAACTGACTCTTATTTCGGAGCGGTCACCTCGTCTTGGGCCACATGGCCTCTCATCGATTTGTCGGTAATGTTGTTTTGAATCTCCAAGGCAATAACGCGAGCGAGTTGATCAGCTGATAGCGCACTCATGGGCAATCCATTTGCTAATGAATAAAACGGATCCTCCGGAACCGCCGTCCGATGATAATTCACCAATATCTTGGCGGGTTGAATCAATCGGCCATTTTCCCCCACAATCACGGCTTTGTCTTTTGGTAACACCCGAGTCCGAGTGGCCCAATCCCGCTCTTCTATCTTGGCGAACGATACGTTCCAGATTTTTCCATTTAACAGACTTCGGATCGCTTTCGGTGTCTGTTCGTGAAAAGAGGGATTACGGACGATCAATTGCAGCGCTTCTCGAACTCGAATGTCGTACAGTTTGGTCGTTGAATCTGGTTGCGTCGGCTGTGCCAGCGTTGTTGATCCGAGTTCATAAGACGGCTGACTCTTGAGGCTCTTATAGTCATCCACTGTCGTCAGATACGTTTGAAACAAGGCTTGCAGGGCTTGTTCACGCTCATCCCCTGACATGGCCAGAATTTCTTTGTTCGTTTTAATTGGGGCGTTTTTGAGATCTCTTTGGACAAGGGCCATTTTGCGTTTTGGGGTCGTGGATGCCTTAATGAGCACCCATTGGAACTTCCTTGCCAGAACTGGTACCAGTTTCTTGGGTTGATTGAGATATCCCTTATCGTGTAGTGCTGATGCACTAATCAACAGTTTGACCTGGCCTTGGTGTTTGGTTCGGGCGACTAAGAAATTAAATTCTTTCCCCTCCCGGTTTAACACTTTGGGTTCAATGATGACTTTTCGAAGCACACCCTTTGTCATGGCCTCATCGAATCTCTTGTATTCAGTCCGATTCTGAACCATAAACGCAATGCATCGACAACCGTATGGACAGCTTCATTGGCTTGCGTCTGACTTATTCGCACGCCTTCAGCAGTTTTTTCCCCTTTTTCCAAGAAGACCCGAAAGGGGGCACCAGAGATCTAGTGTCCAGGCCCTATTGTCGCGCTCGTTTCTTCAAAAGAATGCGCTTCGTGCTCTTGATGGCTGCCGATCGCGAGTGGCGTGAGAGATATGAGCCACACTATAGCTAACAATGAAAATAATGTCGCGAGTCTCATCTTTTCCTCCTATGTCGAACAGCTCTATTGTCTAAAGCAGACTGACCGAACTCTCATTCTTATTCTACACCGTATGCGAGATATGCGCCTTTGTGATCTATCACAAGAAGTTGTGTAATAGGAAAAAGTGGAGAGTTTCCTGTTTGCTCTTACGCGCTCGTTGGGACATCGTCTGGGTGTGTTGATCCGGCGGCTTGGGCGGCGTGACGTAAAGCATCCAGTCGTTGGGCAAAGCGGTGTCCTGGTTGAATCAGAGAGAGGACCCCCAATCCTTCTAAAACTTCCGTGACATGTGGTTGCATCCCCACAAAAAAGAGATGCTGCTTGTGGGCTCGAATAATCCGTAGCATATCCTCGATGGCGAGTGCGGACGTGCCATCGATAACAGGCACATCTGACAAATCCAACACACAGCTCGTAAATTTTTTGAGTCCCGGCACGGTCTCAATCCGACGAACCATATGAATGAGTACAATTTTTCCCTTATTCCGCTCGAGGACCGCTGCTTCCTCCCGCATGAGTGATGTCTCACCATGTTTTTGGCCGAGCCGAAACTCATAGGGCTATCGACGCACTTCAGTAATCACACGCAAGTTCGCGAGTTCAAGATCAGCCATCTCTTTGACGAACAAGACACTCGCTAAGACGACGCCTACCCCCACCGCCGTGATCAGATCCACCGCGACGGTCATAAAGAGCACCAATGCCATGATGATGACATCGGCCCGTGGCGCTTGAACCATATGTCGTAGGAAGCGCCAGTCAATGATTTCGATGCCAACCTTTAATAAAATGCCGGCTAGTACCGCCAACGGTATTTGTTCTGCGAGGGGCCCTAGCCAGAGTAGAGTCGCGAGGAGCACCAGACCCATGAGCGCGCCAGATAGGGGAGTTCGTCCTCCAGAGCGGATATTCGCCACTGAGCGCATCGTGGCACCCGCGCCCGGTAGTCCTCCAAACAGGCCGGCTACCATGTTGCCAATGCCTTGGCCAACGAGTTCACGATTTGAATCATGTTGTGTGCGAGTCATGTTGTCGCAGACTAGAGACGTAAGAAGGCTATCGATTGCGCACAGTAAGGCGATGACACATGCCTCTTCGATCATGATGACCAACGCATCCATGCGAAACGTCGGAACAATAGGTGTTGGAAACCCCTTTGGCATTTCTCCAATCACAGGCGCTTCAGGAAACAAGAACAACGCCATTGGGGTGCAGACCAGCAAGGCAAGGAGGGATGGAGGGATGATTTTCCCGATTGCACTGGGGGTGAAATACACAATCCCCAACGCGAGAATACCCAGGATTGCCGTATGGGGGGCTGGGTTGCTGATAAACTCTGGAAAGGCCATGAGGTTTGCCACCACTCCTGCCTCAGTCCCATGTCCTAGGAGCGGACCGATCTGCAAGATAATGATGATGGCTCCAATCCCACTCATGAACCCTGAGATCACAGGATACGGGACGAGACTGATATAGCGTCCCACGCCCAGCATGCCGAGCAAGATTAAGATCCCACCACCCATAATCACGGTGGTAAAAACCAATGCCTGCTCGTCTGCAAATAGGGCCAACATTCCCGCGAAGACTACGGTCATCGGGCCTGTGGGGCCTGAGGCTTGAGGCGGTGTTCCCCCAAACAACGCCGCAAAGAATCCCACGAAGATAGCGCCATACAGTCCGGCTACCGCCCCCGCCCCGGATGCCACGCCGAACGCCAGCGCGAGAGGCAACGCGATGACTGCTGCAACGACTCCTCCAAAGAAATCGCCCCGCAAATTATTGAAATGCAGGCCATGGATAATTTTCATGTTCCCATGCTCTTCGTTTCTATTCGTCAGGGAGAGGCTAGACCATGATCATTTCAAAACGCGTGAGTTCCTCTTGAGTGAGTTCGAAATGTTCTATTTGGAGATCCTCTTTCATATGTTGCTCGTTCGTCGTTCCAGTCAACGGGAGCATGCCGATTTGCATGGCAAACCGAAAGATGACCTGCATGGGACCCGTCCCGACTCGCTTGGCCATCTCCCAAATTTCAGGATCTCTGAGGACATCGCGATTGACCGTGAGCAGCGAAAAACCTTGATAGATGATGTGATTGGCTTGGCAGATCTCCCTTACTTCTTTGTCCCATCCGAGCACGGCATAACACCGGTTCTGGACCACCATCGGTTTAATTTCTGCTTGCTCGCAGAGCTGCCTGAGTTGTCCGGCATTGACGTTGCTGATACCAATCATTTTTGTTCGACCTGATTGATAGATTTTTTCAAGCGCTGCCCACACTTCCCAGTCCGGCTTCCCCAGCCCTACCCGAGAATAGGGTCCGTGTAACACATAGGAATCCACGTAATCCGTATGAAGGTGTTTCAGCGAGCTTTCAAAGGACTGTCCCACTTGCGTGATAATATCTGCAGAGGCATCATAGGGCGTTCGATGATCTTGGCCATCGACCGGCGTAAATTTGGTTTGCAGAAACAGCGTTTCCCGCTTGATCCCTTTCTTGTCGAGTGCCAGCAGCGCTTCACCCACAAGGGCCTCTTGGTAATGAATGAGCTGGTTAGCCGTATCGATGGCTGTAAAGCCGGTAGACACTGCTAATTCAACGAGTTCAGCGGTGGTGTCCTTCTTCCACGCGGTCCCATACATAAAGGCGGGAAGTTTTACGTCATTATAGGCTGTTAATGTCATCATGATGTATGCCCCAGTTAAGGTGATGGAGTTGTTGTGAATGTGTCGGATTCATCGTACAGATGAGAAAATGATTTCCCAAGAACTCACTTTTCGTTCATCGCATTGTGCTCTCTCGCATGGAATTTCCCTGCCTGGGGAACGGCTGAGTTTATGAGATCAGGAGCGTACTTTTTCCTTAGACAGGCTTTCAAGCCTGAATGTTTAAGCCTCACGGCTTTTCCCTTGTTGACAAACGCAGCGTCCTGCCTTATTGAGAGAGCACGCCGAGAACTCTAGGGTATGAATGACGGCTGTTTTTGTCAGGCAATGATGATCAATTTTTCAAGAGGTAACGAAGCATGCCAAAACTCATCGAGGAGCCCACTGTTATCAAGCCAGCAGGTAACAAACCTAAACGGATTGAGGAGTATGCGGGAAGGGTGGCGACAGGGAATGATTTAGTCAGCGTCGCAAAGATGCTCTCTCTTGAGGGATGGTCCGAACCTGGGCAACGCCCTGACTTTATGGAAATTACGGTTGTCCTCAAAGGTATGCTCAGGGTTGAGCACGAGGATGGAGTGATCGACGTCCTGCCAGGCCAATCCATCACCTGTCAGCCTCAGGAATGGATTCGGTACAGTACTCCGGAGCCAGATGGGTCTGAATATGTCGCCGTTTGCGTCGCCGCCTTTTCACCCGATACGGTCCATCGCGATGCTGAGTCATGACCAGGTATTGCCCATCAAGTTGTTTCAATAAGTATTCTTTGAGGTGAGGTCTCTAAAGCTCACATGACATCGCGAGCCCATGCTGAAGCGTTGTACGAGGCGATTCAAGCTTTCATAGGCAGTTATGATTCCGGACAGGTTCAAGCCAAACTGGAGCGCGAATTGCGCCACATGCTCCCCACGTGGAGCCAGGAAACACCGGATTGTCCAGGATGGTACTGGTTTAAACCACAAGGCATTGGGGAACCTCGCTTGCTCCTTGTGGGTCACGGACGGATCGATACAAAACTGATGGCCGATTTGGGTCCCCCCAACAATCTGGTGGATGTCCAGCGTATCAAGGGGTAGTGGGCTGGTCCCCTGCTTCCACCCACGTAAGGCCTCCCGATTTTTTGAAAGAGCAGCAGGAGTCGACTTGTTGTCGTATGTCCTGTTTGATCTGGAGCGATTGTCTATCTCAGGTGAGCCAAGACGCGAGCCCGACCACTCCGGCGAGAATCATCCCTCCACCGGCAAGTCGTCTTCCACATGTCCCAAAGGGGAGCACCTTAGACAAAACGCTCCGTGCTCAAATCCCATCCTAAAGGCGCCGCTGACCCCCGTTCGCCAATGCTCTGCGATGAAGTGTGCTGGGGAGCGGCAATGCTGGAGGAAGACATTTTTCCACGGGGTCATCTGGTAGATGCCTGCTATCATGAGGAGTGCACCCCCAAGTCCTTCACTACTTGTCACCATCATGGGGGACAGCAGGGCCGTCTGGTGGAGCGCCCACTGTGACAACGTCGCGCCGAAGCTAAACAGACACCACATGACTACTTAGCTCCAGACAAAGGCGGTCGTGGGAGCGATCGGTGTCCCTTGGGCGAAGCTGCATGACCGACCCAGTAGTCACCGTATCCATATCTGACATTTGGGCGGAAAGATAAAGCAGATATACCCATGCCAACCCCGTCACTCCAACCAACGCCTTGGATTATTGGGGCAGGTGGTTGGACAGGAAATTCTATTGCACTACGCTTTGTGCTGCGCATCTGCATGGCTTTCGCGCTTAGCATATCCGCTTCCTGCTCCAGTTCCTTATCATCATTAATGATCACACCTAGGTCCTGCATCGTCGGCTTGACCCGGCCCTGCTTCTGCTGCACCGCATGCCAGGCTTCATGGGGGAGATGCTTCTCCTGCCCTGGCGCGAGGTGAATGTCATTCCCCTGCGTATAGGCCAAGGCATTCACCTCCGCCGGTTTGTCGGAATTGGCGTGCACCCGCACATCTGAGAGATCCATCTCTGAGAGCGATTCAATGCCTGCCTTCAATTGATCCGGCATGCCAGTGCGGTTAGATTCAGGTTTGGTCTGCGTCGGCTCGAACTTCCCTTGCACCAGCTCCTCTTTCTCCGGGCCCTTCGGTTGCAGCATGCTGGGCGCGTCCTGCATTTGCAGTTCCTCTTCTTCGGGTTCTCTTTGCAATTGCGCAGCTTGACCAAATAGGCGGCGGAGCCGCTTCCGTTGGGCCACCATGGATGGGCTGTTGGTGATCGTATCAGAGAGCGTGCGTTAGACGATGGCGTCGGGACGGTGATCGACGAAAGCGGCAGTACTCGTATGTTTAGGCTTGCGATCAGGCTCGGCGGCTGACCGGCGGCGGTGTTGGTGAGTTCGGGATTGAGGTGCTGTTTTCATCGCCTCCGCCTCCTTATGAGTGATAGGGAGTTCCTCTCAAACAAGGCGTTCGCGATAGCTCAGGAAGCTCCAATAGGATCCCTTACGTAGCGTTTTTCCCTAAAGCTGTCAAGATTAGGTTTTCTCGTGGCATGATGGCACAATTGAGGTTACCAGAATATACGAGCGGATTCTGCATAGCGATGACTCGAGTGGCATGAAAATGGTAACATTCACTCTGATCCAGCGATGTGTGAGTCGAGTCCTCTTCACCTCAAGCCTTGTAACGCAAAAATCCACATAACTACAATGCAATGGAGACGAAGCGTTTATGAGTCATCCTATACCTACTGATTCAACCTCTGAATCTTTTTTGAGGACCAGCCTTCCCCGATTGCAAGAGCTTTCCCGCAATGTGTGGTGGAGTTGGACACCTGTAGCTCACCAATTGTTTGAAGTCCTCGACCAAACCCTCTGGCGACTGACCCATCACAATCCTGTCAAGCAGCTCCAGGAAATTAAACCTGATCGCCTTGCCCAACTGGCGGAAGACATCGTATTTCGTCGCCAATATGCTGCGGCTATCAAAGCATCTGACGATTATATGGAAGCTCGAGACCATTGGTTCGGCACACAACACTTGCATTGGGCTCATTCTCCTATTGCCTATTTTTCAGCCGAGTTTGGTCTCCATAACTCGGTACCCATTTACAGTGGCGGTCTCGGCGTTCTTGCGGGGGATCATTTGAAAGAAGCCAATGATCTGGGCATTCCGCTTGTCGGTGTGAGCTTTATGCACAGTCAAGCCTACTTCCGCCAAGTGATCGGACCCGATGGGTGGCAGGAAGCCGTGTATGAACAGTTTAACCGTCATGCCTCACCAATTGAGCCAGCCTCACACCCTCGGGTGAACAGTGTCGGGTTACTGTAAAGATGGGGCACCGTGATGTCGTCTGTCTGGTATGGACAATCGGCGTAGGACGAACACGGCTGTACCTCCTCGATACGGATACGCCAGAGAATACTCCGGACGACCGCATGCTCTCGGCTCGTCTGTATGGGGGAGACAGTACGGTCCGATTATCTCAAGAAATTATCTTGGGAATCGGCGGGGTGAGGGTGCTCCGAGCTCTGGGTATCCATCCTCAGGTGTGGCATGCCAATGAGGGACATGCGGCCTTTCTTCATCTGGAACGATTGAGAGAGTTGGTAGAAAACGGGACTTCCTATCAACAAGCTGTCGAGCAGATTCTGCAAAGCTCCATGTTCACGACGCATACTCCTGTGAAAGCCGGCCATGATTCGTTCTCTCCCCAGCTCATTGAGCAGTATTTTGTCGACTTCTGGGTCCAACTTGGCCTTTCCAAAGAAGCTTTCTTCGCCTTGGGCAAACATCCACAGGATTCCGAAAACCACTTCCATATGACTGCCTTAGCGATTCATTTTTCTTCATTGGTGAATGGAGTGAGTCTTGAGCATGGTCGAGTTGCGCGACGCATGTGGCACTGTTTATGGCCAGAAGTTCCTGAAAACCAAGTCCCCATACACAGCGTCACGAACAGTATTCACATTCCCACCTGGATCGCCCCGGAAATGAACCACCTGTACAGCAAATATCTGGGACCACACTGGATGTATGAATCAGATGACCCCGCCCTTTGGCAGCGAATTCTCGACGTTCCCGACCATGAAATTTGGGAGGTGCGCCAATTCCTCAAACGGAAGTTGCTGAATTTTATCCGACATCGAATACGCTCCGGGTGGGTTGCTGGCCGACTCCAGGCAATCAAGTCCTCGCAGGTGGTGCGCTCCTCGATCCCTACGTGCTGACGATTGGGTTTGGTCGGCGGTTTGCCACCTATAAACGGGCGAACCTTTTATTTCGAAACCCCGAGCGTCTTCGACAGCTTCTCCAAGATCGGTGGCGACCTGTGCAATTTATCTTTGTGGGGAAAGCCCATCCGGCTGATGAGCAGGAAGACACCTCATTCAAGAGGTTTACCACTTTTGCCAATCTCACAGCCAAGAGGTTTACCACTTTTGCCAATCTCACAGCCTCGGCGGGCACATCGCCTTCTTGGAAGACTATGATATGCATGTTGCGAAATTTCTCGTCCAAGGAGTCGATGTGTGGCTGAATAATCCCCGTCCCCCGTTCGAGGCCAGTGGGCAAAAGGCGGCTTTGAACGGAGTCCCGAATCTCAGTGTATTAGACGGGTGGTGGAAGGAGGGATATGACGGAGCCAACGGGTGGGCTTTTCCCGTTACCTCAGAAGACATGGAGGAGCAGGCTCAAGATGATCATGATACAGAGGCCCTCTATCATCTTTTAGAGCAAGAAGTGGTTATGAGCGGGATCAAGACAGGATTCCCCATGGATGGGCGAAGATCGTGAAAAACGCCATTCGAACCAATGCCCCGCAGTTTAGCTCTCGTAGAATGCTCAAGGAATATGTTGAAAAGTTCTACGTACCGCTGCTCTCGAATACTTCTTTTGTTGCCAAAGGGAAAAATGAAAGTAATAAGCTTTCTTGATTATGGTGCTTGAATTGCCAGAATGGCGTCCTCTGCAGCGGCTTGCACGTTGGGATCAAGATCCGTTTCCGCGATGTGTGAAAGTTTAGGAATAAAAGAAGAATCTCCTAACCTCCCCAATACATCTACTGCGATTTTTCGCTCCTCAGGTACGGCCAGTTGGGTTAATTCCCATAACGTTTCTTGAGTCTCGGGATTCTTTAACCCCCCTATTTCTCTAATGGCGTTGAGTCGAGCTCCTTTACGAACTGCCGCTAGCCCAGGCCTCTCTACGGGTTCTTGGTAGCCTTTGTCGGTATACGGACGTCGTAGCATGTGAATAAGCACGGCACCCGCATCCGTTTGATCAAGAAGCCAACCTTTTAGGATTTCCCCCTGGTAAAAATAAAAAGGATTCTCCTCCAGATTATTAATCGCCTCCCAGTACAAACTGAATATGGAAATTTCATTGGGCTCAGCCTCAAAATGGTTAGAAAAAATCAATCCCATTCTCGGGTGATATACAGAAGTTTTGAACCGAACCGATATGCCTTGCTCCAAAATACGGAACGTTCCACTGGGGATTTCCCTATACTGCATTTCCATGATGGCATCATGTGCTTTTGCAGGATCAAAGACCACGTGAAACCCTGCATCTTGAAGCTTCATTTGCACGGTGCTGACGGGTTCATAGGGTGGATGAGGGAGGTTTAACCAAGTCGACACTGTGCCGGTCAGCAGAATCGAATGAATCGCTTTGAGGTCTTTTAGGTCCTCAGCTGAGTAGGCAGGTTGGGAGTCTTGGTCAGGCTGGGCCTGAAGAACACATGGTGAACTCAGACTCAACAAAATATTGAGAACAAGAAACCTAAAAAGAAGATTCGCTACCATCGCTCTTTAACGTATCGCGTGAAGAAATGAAGGGTTCACTGTGCCCCGATACACTTCTGCGACGGGTCCTTTCATTGTCAGGTTGTATTGAGCATCAACGGAAATGTGGAGATCACCTCCCGGAGCCTTGACGGTCACCGGGCTTTTAACAAGACCGAGCCGTACAGCGGCACTGGCGGCAGCACAGGCTGAAGACCCTGATGCCTGAGTTTCACCAGCCCCTCGTTCCCAAATGAGAATGGAAATGGCCTTTGGCCCGATCGGCACGGCCAGCTGCACATTGATTCGCTTTGGAAAAATAGTATGGTTTTCTAACTCGGGACCAATCTTGAGCAAATCTTCGCGTGTCCATTTCTCACCTTTTCTTTTGAAAACTACGCAATGGGGATTGCCCACGCTGACTCCAGTAAATTGTAACGATCGTCCAGCCGCTTTCACAGGTTGCAGAACTAACTCTGGAATGTTCAGCGAGCATGGTAAAGCACGCGGGCGAAAAATGGCTCGACCCATTTGGACGGTCGCGCCGATAACTCGGTCTTTTGCGTTCAGATGCAACTGAATTTGGACAATGCCCCCTTTCGTTTCTACACTGAAATGGCGTTGCCGAGTCATTCTCATGGTATGCAGGTAACACCCAAAAATCCGTAACCCATTCCCAGACTTTTCCGCTTCGCTCCCGTCAGGATTAAAAATTCGTAATCCAAAGTCAGCCTTTCTCGATGCAGTCAATGTTAAAATGCCATCACTTCCTACTCCCCAATTCCGATCGCAGATCGCGCGAATCGTTTTTGGGGTTAACCGGAAATCCAATTCCTTTGCATTCAGGGCGATGTAATCATTTCCTAAGCCATGGCCTTTAAAAAATCGGTTCTTCATGTTTTCCCCTTCCCATGAATTTTCGGTCTTTTGGCCTCTTCACCAAAGTCTCTCTGACAAAGGCGACGAGGGCCTGGCTGATGGAGGGCATTACAAGACTTGCCAATCTTTGTAACCCTTACCAATCATGATACCCATAGGGCAACCTCCGGCTTTATTTTTGTGCATTCATCGAGAGTGGAAGGAATCAGGAAACATACCTTATGTGTAAAAACTTGGATGTGACCTTTCAGACAGTGTCTGGCAGGAGAGTTTCGAGTTTAAAGTTTCAGGTTAAAAGTTTAAAGATCTGAGTTTCTCGTTTACCGTTCCGCTTCGCCGGGTTTCGCCCCGGCAGTCGAGGTCTTTTTGTTTCGGCAAAAGGACCCAAAACCATTCCCGCCCGCGCGCGGCCCGGCGGGTCTCCTTCGTCCCAGCACCGAATCACATGGTTGCGGAACTCGCTCCGCTCAGACAGTCCTCGCCGAATTGTCGGATTCGGTGCTAGGACTCAGCCACGCGCAAAGCGGAAAAAAGGGAGACAGATTTATTTTTAAACCTTTGACGAGGATCCATCTTTCTTGATCATTCTAGATGCCCGCTCACCACTGCGGGCATAACGAGTCAGGAAATCCTACGCTCCTCCTGAACTCCCACATTCATCTGGCACTGTCCGTCATTTGGAATCCAAGTTTTTACATCTTATGACAACCTTTAGCCTCGCTCGCATGGTCATGATTCAGGGAAAATCCTTTGGCAGATAAAGAAATATTTTCAAGAAGGGACAGACTTGTGGTCAGCAGGCTAATAGCTTTAGTGTACCGGCATGACGCCCCCAACATCGAACGCCAAAGACTCTAAACCGCTTCATCATCTTTACCTCGTAGACGGCTCATCATTCTTATTCAGAGCCTACCATGCGCTCCCGCCTCTCACACGCTCTGATGGCACTCCAGTCAATGCGGTGCTGGGTTTTACAAACATGTTGATGAAATTGCTTGACGATATGGATGCTGGTTACGTCGCCGTTGTTTTTGATACCGCGAGGAAAACCTTTAGGAATGATATTGCTCATGAATACAAAGCCAATCGACCTGAGCCTCCTGACGAACTCATTCCACAATTTCCTCTGGTTCGTGAGGCGACCAGGGCTTTTAATGTCAGTTGCACTGAAATGGAAGGATTTGAAGCTGATGATTTGATCGCGACCTACACCCGCCAAGCTCAAGCCCTTGGAATGGAAGTCACCATTGTTTCTTCTGATAAAGACCTCATGCAATTAGTATCGGATCACGTGACGATGTTTGACGGTATCAAGAATCGCAGGATTGGCCTTGATCAAGTTCGCGAAAAATTCGGTGTGGGGCCTGAGAAGGTTGTCGATGTCCAAGCTCTCGCTGGAGATGCCGTTGATAATGTGCCAGGAATCCCAGGTATTGGTGTCAAGACAGCGGCTCAATTGATCAACGAGTATGGGGATTTGGACACTCTTATCGAACGTGCGTCGGAAATTAAACAACCGAAGCGTCGCCAAAGCCTTGTCGAGCATGCTGATAAGGCCCGATTATCCCGTGAGCTTGTTCGTCTCCGTGATGACGTCCCCGTGAAGGAGTCACTTGAATCGTTCGTTCATCGAGAACCTGATCCCCAACAGTTACTGGAGTTTCTTTCGACCCAGGGGTTTAAATCGGTCATCGCCAAAGTTCAGAGTCGTTTAGCCGTAGCTGGACCCTCAGGGGCGGAGGCCGGGAAAGTCTCACCGCCTTCCTATATCCCTTCCTCTCAGAGCAGTTATGAACTTGTGCAATCACTTCCAGCTTTACAAGATTGGGTGACACGAGCCCACTATGAGGGCTTGGTCGCGGTCGATACGGAAACAACATCATTGGACAAAAGTCGGGCAGAGCTGGTTGGACTCTCGATGAGCTTAAACCCAGGTCACGCCTGTTATATTCCCCTCGGTCATCGTACAAGTCATGAACCTGACGCATTGTATGATACCAAAGATCAGACACCTCTCGATTCGAATGATCTACAGCAGATTCCTATGGATGAGGCCTTGGAGGTCTTGCATCCTCTCTTGAGAGATCCATCCGTTCTCAAAGTCGGCCACAATATCAAATACGACATGGTGGTCTTGGGACGCTATGGGCTGAACGTGACTCCAGTCGATGACACGATGTTGATGTCCTATGTGCTCGATGGAGGAAGTCATGGTCATGGAATGGACGAACTGGCTGAACTTCACCTTGGATATACCACTATTAAATATAAAGACGTGACCGGTTCAGGAAAATCGCAAATTTCGTTTGATCAGGTATCCCTGGACAAAGCCCTTGACTATGCAGCAGAAGATGCGGATATCACATTACGACTGTTTCATTTCTTGAAACCAAGGCTTGTCGCAGAACGGATGACTACCGTCTATGAGACCATTGAACGTCCTTTGATCCCTGTATTAGCTGACATGGAAGCGGAAGGGATCAGGGTAGAAAAATCTGAGCTTCAGCATCTGAGTGATGACTTTGCTCAGCGACTCAGCGCTCTTGAACTCGAAATTCACAACCTCGCTGGTCATACGTTTAACGTAGCATCACCCAAGCAAGTCGGTGAGGTCTTGTTTGATGAATTGGGGTTGGAAGGGGGGCAAAAGGGAAAAAGTGGCGCTTATGCCACTGGGGCAGATGTGCTGGAAACCCTCGCTGTCGAAGGCCATGAATTGCCAGCCCGAATGCTCGACTGGCGACAGCTCGATAAACTCAAAAGCACGTATACTGACGCCCTCATCGAACAAATCAATCCTCGAACCGGACGGGTGCACACTTCTTTTGCCATGGCTACCGCTTCAACGGGACGCTTATCCTCTACTGATCCCAATCTTCAGAATATTCCCGTGCGGAGCGAAGAGGGAAGAAAAATCCGCCATGCCTTCATCGCCGAGTCTGGGAACACGTTACTTTCCTTGGACTACTCCCAAATTGAGCTGCGATTGCTCGCGCACATTGTCAACATCGATACCCTCAAACAGGCTTTTCGCGAGGGCGAAGACATTCATGTTTTAACGGCCAGCCAGGTCTTTGGTGTTCCGGTGGAAAACGTAGACCCTCACATGCGACGAAAAGCCAAGGCGATCAATTTTGGCATCATTTATGGGATCAGTCCCTTTGGCCTTGCGAGACAATTGACGGTCCCTCAAGAGGAAGCCGCAGCCTATATTAAAGCCTACTTCGAACGTTATCCAGGCATCCAAGAGTATATGGAACAGACCAAACAGTTTTGTCGTGAGCATGGATATGTTCAGACGCTGTTTGAGCGTCGTTGTCACATCCAAGGCATCCAAGATAAAAACGCTGCGCGGCGTAACTTTGCCGAACGTGCGGCCATCAATGCTCCGATCCAAGGAACCGCAGCGGACATCCTCAAACGGGCGATGATACGAGTTCCGCGTGCACTGAATCAGGCAGGGCTCTCAAAGGCCGCTCGGTTGTTGCTCACTGTCCATGATGAATTAGTGTTTGAAGTCGAAATATCCGCACTCGATCACACGGCCGAAGTCGTACGGGAGGCCATGGAGTCTGCCTCCCACCCGGCTGTCCATCTCGACGTCCCACTGACTGTTGATGTCGGGCATGCTACAAGTTGGGATGAAACGCACTGACTCTGATTTTTGAGCACGATGAAGATAGCCACTTGGAATGTGAATTCTATCAAGGTTCGAATTCACCACGTCGTGGAGTGGTTGAAAGAGGTCGGGCCTGATGTCCTCTTGCTTCAAGAGTTGAAAGCAACGAAGGAGGCTTTCCCATATAGTGAATTGGAAGATTTGGGATACAATGTGGCTGTGGTGGGGCAAAAAACGTATAACGGTGTGGGAATTCTATCTCGCGACCCCATCGAAATTGAACAGCATGCCCTTCCAGGCAATCCGTCGGATGAACAAGCTCGATACATTGAAGCTCTTATCGGAACCATCCGGGTGGCATCAATTTATTTGCCGAATGGAAACCCCATTGATTCTGAGAAATTCAATTACAAATTGGAATGGATGGACCGATTGCAGACCCATGCCAGAACTCTTTTGGAATATGAAGAAGCGATTGTGCTAGGGGGTGATTTCAACGTCTGTCCCACCGATGATGACGTCTACGATCCTGATGGGTTTGCGGGCGATGCGCTCTGCCATCCTGAATCCCGTTCGCGATTTCGGATGCTGTGTCATCTTGGCTACACCGATGCCCTTAGTGTACTTAATCCTCAAATAGGGGCTTATAGTTTTTGGGATTACCAAGCGGGGTGCTGGAACAAAGACCAGGGTCTTCGCATTGACCATTTGCTACTCTCCCCGCAGGCAACAGATCGGCTTCGTATTTCAAGCATCGACAAAGGCCCGAGGGGTCAGGATAAACCTTCGGACCATACACCAGTTTGGTGTGAGTTGGAAGAACGGTAAGGGATGGGCTGACTCATGATCCGTCAGTCGGAATAAGTGACTGAGAAATCGCAGGAGAAGATCTTGAGCAACGAAAACTTCAGGGAAGGAACGATTGAATCATGCGGGAATTATTCAATGTCTGAGGGTGGAGATTGGCGGATCATCGGATTGTTCATCCCGTATAAAGGCTCTTCCAGCATGTCCTCTTTTGAATAAAGTCTTGACGGGTATCCTCCATAGGTATGGAGGTCCCAGAGAGTGAGACCCTGAACCATTCCATCATCTGAGAAACTGACTGAAAATGATGGTGCCGCATTCTGGTCGGATAGAGCGTAATATCCAGCTAACGGGATAAATTGTGCTGGATTGGTAGGAGGTTGTGCCTTGGCATAAGCCCAAGTCTCATTCGGTACTTCCCCTTCGGAGGAAACCTGAATATCGATTGGATTACCAAAGAGTTGCCTCACCTCTTGCTGCGTCGTCCGACCGATTTGGATGGGAACAAGTTGTGTGGGATAGTGAAGGGCAACCGCTTGGCTTTTTGTTGGGCCCGATAGCTTCTCACTCCATGCCGTACAACAACAAAGTAAGAAGAGGCTCACGAGAAGGAAAAGAAAAGGCATCTTCACACTGAAATTTTAGTCTGTCGTAAGAGCGTCTTGAGTGACAGGAGGGTCAGCCCCCAGTCTCCTAGAATAATGTGGTGAATAATAAATGGGACTGTTGAAAAACTCAACATTCCCTAAATGCATTCCAAAAATAATGTCTTGAGAGCACAAACGGGGAGTTTAAACATGTGTCAAAGCTAATTGAGAAAACAAAGCCTACAGGCACTCTGTCTAAAAGCCACATGCTTATCTCTAGGCTGTGGGACAATGACTCAGAAATCGCACAGAGCATGGTCAGCAGGGTGCCATTTATGTCCTTGAGATGGGCGAACAGATTAACGTGTTCGATTTAGCCTGCAATTTGATCAGGCTCTCCGGCTATGCTCCCGAAGAAGAGATCCCCATTGCGTTCGTCGGCGTTCGTCCTGGCGAGAAGCTCCATGAACAATTAGTCGGCCATGATGAGACGGTGGAGCCATAATCGATTGATAAGATTCTGCGAGTCCAAACAGGACAAATGCCTGACCTGATCGTCCTCAACCAGAAACTGAAAGAGATCGAGGAGTCGGGTATCCTTAGCGAGCCCACCGTTGTTATCGAGCGACTACGAGAGCTCCTGCCAATCTTCCAGCCACCAGACCTTCCTGAACCTTCGTTACACTCAACACCTTAAGAGACCCTTCAAAGAACGACACCGTCTCAGTAGGGGTTCCTCTCATTGCCTCTTCAACCCACCACAATTTGATAGGCTCAAATCGGCCTATTTTTTTGTCGATACGAAATTTGCTGCCCTATGGTGGAAAACTCCGAGGATGAAGCTCGATCCAATGGAAGAATACTGAAATGCTGAATTAGGGTCAAGAGGCCTTTGTCGTTTGTGGACAATATTCGTTGCATCGTATTGGTGGATTTGTTATTACCTTCTCGCGTTTCTATAATCGTCAGAAGAACTTGTAAGAAAGTGGGGATGGTTCCAATGTCTGAATCTGAAATGGAGACGACTGACTTTATCAGGGCCATCCTCACCGAGGATGTCAAGGGCAAGAAAAACGGAGGACGTGTGGTGACACGATTTCCTCCTGAACCGAATGGCTATTTGCACATTGGCCATGCTAAAGCCATATGTTTGAATTTTGGCATTGCGCAAGAAATTCCTGGAGGAATCTGTCATCTACGGTTTGACGATACGAATCCTACTAAAGAAAACCAAGAATATATGGAATCCATCAAGACTGATGTGCGCTGGCTTGGCTTTGATTGGGGAGACGGATTGTTCTATGCCTCTGACAATTTTGAACGACTCTATGAATTTGCACTCCATCTCATCAGAAAAGGTAGAGCCTATGTGGATAGCTTGAGTGCGGATGATATTCGACAATTCCGAGGCACGCTTACGGAGCCTGGGAAAGATAGTCCTTTTCGTAACAGAACAGTACAAGACAATCTTCAATTGTTTGCCGCCATGCGGGCAGGGGAATTTGATGATGGAGAACATGTCTTACGGGCTAAGATCGACATGGCTTCCCCTAACATCAATCTGCGCGATCCAACCCTTTATCGAATTCGATGCGAGTCACATTATCGAAGAGGTCATGCGTGGTCGATCTATCCGACGTATGACTTTGCTCATCCGCTTTCTGATTCCATAGAAGGCATTACCCACTCGCTCTGCACCCTTGAATTTGAAGATCATCGTCCTCTCTATGATTGGGTGCTCAACGAATGTGAAGTGGAGTGCCATTCTCAGCAAATCGAGTTTGCCCGTTTGAATCTCAATTTCACAGTCTTGAGCAAACGGAAACTGCTGGATTTGGTTCAAGAAGGCCATGTCGCAGGATGGGATGATCCTCGACTCCCGACCCTCATGGGATTACGCCGTCGAGGGTTTCCCCCTGAAGCCATTCGAAATTTTTGCGATCATATCGGGGTTGCTAAACATGATGGGATCCTGGAGATAGCGTTGTTGGAACATTTTGTGCGTGAGGAATTGAACCGACGAGCTCCTCGCGTGATGGCGGTGTTGCGGCCTCTACGAATTGTGATCACCAACTATCCTGAAGGGCACGTGGAAGAATTGACATCGATCAATAATCCTGAGGATCCCAATATGGGGTCACGCCTGGTTCCATTTTCTCGAGAGATCTATATCGAGCAAGATGATTTCCGCGAAGATCCTCCTAAGAAGTTTTTTCGTTTAGCGCCAGGACAAGAAGTCAGACTCCGGTATGCATACATCATTAAATGTGTCGGAGTGGTGAAAGACCCTCAGACCCAAGAAGTCACCGAAGTCCACTGTACTTATGATCCAGAGACACGGAGTGGGGGACCTCAAGCCGGACGGAAGGTCAAGGGGACGTTACATTGGGTGTCTGCATCCCATGGCTTAGAGGCTGAAGTGCGTTTATACGATAATCTGTTTTCAGTGCCCAATCCGAGTGATAGCAAAGAAGGTCAAGATTACCGATCATTCCTCAATCCTCATTCTTTAGAAACCGTATCTTCATGCTATGTGGAACCAAGTCTGGCTCAGGCTTTGCTTGGAACCACGTATCAATTTGAACGATTGGGCTATTTTTGTGTGGACAATATAGAGTCTTCTCATTCCAAACTCATTTTTAACCGCACGGTTCCACTTCGAGATTCCTGGTCAAAGATTGAGAAAGCACAATCAGCTCGGTAAGGACTGTCTGGAAGGGAATCATTGAAGAAGTGAGGTCTCGTGAAGCGAGAAGAGGACAGCTCTTTCTGACACGACGTTTTAGCGGGCCTGTCTGTCTTTGAGAGAGCCAAAGGTTGTAATCCCAAGGGATTTATAGATCTGCAAAGAAGCTTTCGATTTATTCAAAGTATAGAAGTGGATCCCTTTGGCCCTATTGTCGATCAAATCCATGACCTGCTCAGTTGCCCAATGGATTCCAATGTGTTCGGCTTTTTCATCGCTTTCGGCCTGGCTCATCGCATGGAGAAGTTTCGCCGGAAATCTAGCTCCAAGGGCGAGTTCGGCCATTCGAGTCATGCCCTTCCGTGAGGTAATGGGCATAATTCCTGCGATGATGGGGACATGAATCCCTGCGAGGGCACATCGTTCGCAAAAATCATAAAAATCTCGATTGTCGAAGAACAGTTGTGTGCAGATGTAGTCAGCACCCGCGTCGACTTTTCTTTTTAGATGATCAATTTCCATAAGGCGGTTTGGTGTGTCAGGGTGTCCCTCTGGAAAACCTGCGATGCCAATTCCCATCGTGGGAAAATATTTCTTGATAAATGCCACGAGTTCCCAGGCGTAATCGAACCCATTTGTCTCAGGAACAAATTGAGATTGACCTTTAGATGGGTCCCCCCTGAGCGCCATAATGTTTTGAATGCCGCTATCCTGGTACATTTTCAGGATATGAAAGATATCGTCTTGACTTGAGCCAACACAGGTCAAGTGGGATACCAGGGTGAGACTGGTTTCCTGCTGCAATTTGACGACGAGGTCATGAGTGAGCTGACGCGTGGAGCCTCCGGCGCCGTAGGTGACGCTGATATAAGCCGGCTTGAGGGGGACGAGTTGTTGAATCGTTTCAAAAAGCTCCTTCGAGGCCGCCTCGGTTTTGGGAGGAAAAAATTCAAAGCTTATGGCGGGAGTATTGTGATTGAGCACTTCCGCGATGTGCATGAAAAGGCCTTTCCGCGTTCAGGGAAGTTGGGGAAATCCCTTGTTTATTTATAGAGCCAGTATTCTGATATCCCAAATGGCTCGAATCCCAGACTATGAAATAAAGTTTACCATTAAAGGATATTTGGAGACTGTTTGACAAGAGATTGATTGAATGGAGAGAAAGTTGTGGGCCTCAGGGTTTGGTTTCTTCTCATTCAACAGGTCGGCGATCAAAACCTCTATCAGGCTTGCCTGGTTCGTCATGTCGCCAATATTTTAATTCCCTGCTCATCAGAAATATTTCAAGCCTCTCGCGTTTTTGGTAAGGTAACAACTCCACTCAGCGTGACGCATGCTCGGGGAAGCCTCCAATTGGTCTTTCATGAAGGATTAATGAAGAGGAAAACGACGAGTTGATCTCTGAAAACGTTCAGATATCGGTGATCCAGGGCAGCATTTTGGAAGTGGATGCCCAATTTATCGTCAATGCGGCCAACAGCTATGGTCTCATGGGTGGCGGTGTTGCTGGAGTCATTCGTCGAGCCGCAAGTTCTCAAGTAGAACAAGAGGCATGTGAACAGGCGCCGATCAACGTAGGGAAGGCTGTGCTGACGACCGGAGGACGAACCAAATTTCTCGGCATCATTCATGCTCCGACAATGCCTGAGCCAGCGATGCGTATCCCAGCCGACAACGTGGCGTTGGCCACGAGAGCAGCATTGACGTTAGCTGACGAAAAAGGGTTTTTTTCTCTAGCCATTCCTGGTATGGGAACGGGGGTAGGTGGGGTTTCTACATCACTAGCGGCACGGAAAATGGTGGAAGAAATCCGAAATTTTTCTCCAACGTCCCTTTGAGAGGTCGTTCTCGCCGACATTGATCCCTTGATGGTGGAAACGTGGCAAGAGTATCTTTAAATCAACCAGTTTTCGTTTCCAAATGGAGAATGCTTTACATTGTTTCTATAAGATGAGATCTGTATGCCACTTGAAGATGAGTTTTGTGACATCGTAAAAAAAGCCCGTTTCGGGCAGAAGTTGTCGTTGGAGAAAGTCGCTGAAGAAGCGGAATTGTCTGTCAAGGATTTAGAACGATTAGAGAAAGGTGCGCGTTCTCCTTCAGTGAGAGAAGTTGAGGCGATTGGTCAGACTCTTCAGCTCAGGATGGAACCCTTGATTCAAATCGCCTTGGAGGCTTGGACTCCCTTCCTTCCTACTTTACCTGAACATGAAGGACAGGTGGTCACTGTGGAAAGGGATATCGGTGGGTATGCTGTGAAGGGTTATCTCCTGTACGATTCAAATACCAAAGACGCAGTGTTGATTGATACGGCGTATAATGCGGAGAAGATGCTTCAGGAAGTCAAACAACGAGGCTTGCAAGTGAGGGGAGTGTGTTTGACTCATGGTCATGCAGACCATGCTGGAGGGCTTGATCGGATTTTGGCTGAATGGCCAGTGCCAGTATATCTGGGCCATGAAGATGTTTCACTTTTGCCTTGGAAACCACCCCAAGACCATCTTTCCGTACCCAAAGATTACCAAACTCTCCCGGTAGGGAATCTTATGCTTGAATTCCTGGCTACCCCTGGCCATACGCCAGGTGGATTTTGTTTTAAACTGACCCATAAAGGCTCTGACCTGTGTTTTGTCGGGGATACTCTGTTCGCAGGTTCGATTGGACGATCCAATCCTTTTTCTTTGTATCCATCTCATTTACATTCAGTCCGAGAGCATGTGCTTCAGCTTCCCCTAGATTGTGCGTTGTTGCCTGGGCATGGTCCTGCAACGACTGTCAAGCAGGAATTAGAACATAATCCTTTTGGATAAAAGGACACTGGACATTCGGTTGAGAGGATAGAATCCGTCTATGAGCGACGAGAAGTTTGAACCAAAGACGAATTGGGATGGCGATTTACTCGGTAAGTCACGTCTTGAAGACTCTTCCCCGCAACAAATGGAATGGACACCCCCTTCGCAGGTCCATTTTCCAGTCCAGGCAAGTAGGTTTTCGGATGTTGGATTTCCGATTGCTTTATTTGCGTTAACCATGTTTACCACTCTTTGGGCGGGTGCGTACCAAGTGAATACTCACCCAGTCAAAGGGGCGTGGGATTTCTTGCTTAGCTATCCTGGGGCCCTATACCGAGGATTGCCCTTTGCCGTCACACTGCTAGGGATTTTAGTCACGCATGAATTTGGGCATTACCTGCTTTCTCGCATTCATCATGTGCCGGCCTCCTTCCCTTTGTTTATTCCTGGCCCCCCGCAGTTTATCGGGACGTTTGGGGCCATTATTCGATTGCGTTCTCCTATCATGAGCCGGCGTGCCTTGTTCGATATCGGTGTTGCTGGTCCTATCGCGGGATTTATCGTGGCAGTGTTTGCGCTGATCGTGGGTCTTTCTCTTTCGCAGGTTGTTCCCAGAGAAGGAGCTTACGGACTCCAACTTGGGGAGCCCCTCCTTCTCAAAGTATTTGCATGGGTCATCCTTGGCCCTATTCCAGAGACCTATGACATTATTCTTCACCCCATTGGATTTGCTGCATGGTTTGGATTGTTTGTGACCGCTCTGAATCTTCTTCCCATTGGTCAGCTTGATGGAGGGCATGTTGCTTTTGCGATGTTCGGCTCTTATCAGCGCAGGGTGGCTGTGGCTGTTATCGTTATCCTCCTTGTTTTGGGGTTGTGGGGTTGGCCAGGATGGCTCTTGTGGGCTGGTTTAACGGCGTTAATCGGTATCTCCCATCCGCCTGTGATGAACCCTGGAGTTGACTTGGGTCGTGGTCGAATCTGGGTGGGGTATGGTGCGATCGCCATATTTTGCCTCACCTTTGCCCCAGTGCCCTTTTATTTGGGGTAATCTTCTTTAACCATCATATGTCCCCTAACAGGTTGTTGAAAAACTCAACATTTCCCAAAATCCTGGTGTGTGGAAGAATGTCCGATCATCATCAAAAGCGCCGCTGGCTGACTTTTTCAACATCCTGCTAATCCCTTGAGTTAAGGAGAGAATGTCTATGTCTGCATGGGAGGGAGAGTTGAAATCTTACATCAAGTCTATACGCCCAAAATTTGAATCCATGCTTGCTGAATTGGTGGAACTTCCTTCTGTCAGTTCTGACCCTTCCTGTACTGCCGACATTCGGTGCACAGCGAACCTTGCAGCCCAATTCTTAAGACACTTGGGTGCGGAAGCATCCGTCGTCGAAACAGAAGGGTATCCTGCAGTGACAGGTGGATGGAATGTTGGAACAGGACTTCCCTCAGTGACTATTTACAATCATCTCGATGTTCAGCCTGCCTTAGAGCCTGAATGGCGTCAGTCTCCTTTCATTTTTAAACGAGAAGGGAATCGATATCGAGGACGTGGAACGACTGATGACAAAGGTTCTGCACTGACAGCTCTCCTTGCTGGTCATTTTGCAGCCCAGAATGGGCTGCCCTTGAACATCCGTTTTTTGTGGGAATTAGAAGAAGAAATCGGCAGCCCTCATTTCAATCAGGTCTTAAGCAAAACGTGTCAGGTTCCTCGGTCTGATTCTGTGCTAGTCTCCGATACGATTTGGGCGGCACGCAATCGTCCCGCTATTCCTTGTGGCCTTCGTGGGCTTGTCTCCGCGACCTTGACCCTTCAAACAGGGACGACTGATGTCCATTCAGGTTTGACAGGGGGAGGAGCTCGTAATCCCCTTTCAGAACTGTGTGAAGTCGTGTATGTTTGTGTCCATGCCAGAACCGGCAAGGTCAAAATTCCAGGATTTTATCATGATGTCGTATCACCTTCTTCTCATGAAATGAAGGAGTATTTATCTTCTGGTTTTGAGGTGAATCAATTTAAACGAGCCTTTCAATTTCGTTCTCTTCGGACCGAAAAACGGGCTGAATTAATCAGACGAATTTTGGCAGAGCCGACCTTTGAAGTCCATGGGCTTGTGGGGGGTCATATTGGCTCAGGAGTGAAAACAGTGGTTCCCCCCAGGGGAGAACTCAAAGTCAGTATGCGACTTGTTCCCAAACAAACACCTGAAAAAATCTTCAGACTTTTTAAGAAGTTTCTCAATGAGCGATTCCCGGATATTCGAGTGGACTGTGATGGCAAGCTGGAACCATTTCAAGGCGTGACCAAGGGGCCCTATGCGGATGCCATCCGAAGGGCTGTCCAGGTTGGGTTCGGGAAGGAGCCGTCGCTTGTTCGGGAGGGAGGATCGATTGGAGCGATTTCTTTGTTGCAACGTAAATGGAACGTTCCTATTCTTTTTATGGGATTGAGCCTGCCTGAACATGGATATCATGCGCCCAATGAATTTTTTGATTGGGGGCAGGCTTCGGTTGGGATGCGAGCGTTGGCTCATTATTTTTCTGAGCTAAGCCAACTAAGACGATGAAGGGCTAGCTTGGAAAGGAATTCAAAAGGATGGCGTGTCGTCATTTGAAATGCATGTCCCACCGTGCCTAGGGGAGTCTCGAAAGCCATCCTGTTTATTTTTCTCTCACTAAGATTCGAATTGGCGCTCCTTCAAACCCAAACATTTTTCGGAGATGGTTTTCGAGATACTTACGGTAGGCTGATTTTACTTCTACAGAACGGCCTACAAAGAGAGCGAAGGTCGGTGGTCGAGTGGCGACTTGCGTCATAAAGACGGACTTGATCGGGTTCCCTTTCTTCATCGTGAGGGGGTTTTTCGCGATGACCATTTGCAGAAATTTATTGAGTTGACTGGTGGGGATCCTTTGTGAAAAAGAGATCATGACACGGTCAATTTGCGTAAAGAGTTTCTTGGCGGTTGTTTTTTGTAAGGCAGAACCAAAAACGGTTGGGACAAACATGAAAAAAGGAAATTGGCGACTCAGCATGTGTGAAAAAATACTCTGTGCGTCCGGCTCATCTTGACGAAGATCCCATTTGTTGATGATCATGATGCATCCTCGTCCCTGTTTGGTTATCAAACCCGCAATTTTTGTGTCTTGCTCAGTTATGCCTTCCTCAGCATCAAGCATCAAAATAGCGATGTCGGACCGTCCTAATGCCCGATGGGTCCGTGCCACGCTATAGCCTTCTACGCCTCGTTCGATTCGACCGCGCCGACGGATTCCTGCCGTATCTGTGAACACGTAGTGTTTCCTATTGTAGGGGATGATGGTGTCAATGGGATCCCGTGTCGTTCCAGAAACCTGGCTGACAAGGACGCGATCTTCTCCGAGTATAGTATTGATCAGTGTAGATTTCCCTGTGTTGGGACGGCCAACCACTGCGATACGAGGATACGAAGTCTCCAATGCCTCTGAATCTTGGACAGGTAGCAGAGGCAAAAGGGCTTCGAGGAGGTCATCAACGCCTAACCCTTGTTCAGCCGAAATGGGATACAGGTTCTCTTGACTTAGTTGAAAAAAATCTGCCAGAAGAGGTTCGGATTTAGGAGAATCAATTTTATTAATCGCAAAGAAGATCGGTTTATTCACTCCACGGAGGAGTTGCACAATTTCATGATCCAGAACCGTGAGTCCTTCTCTTCCATCCATGATGATGAGCAAAATATCGGCTTCTGCGATCGCATTCTTGGATTGATGCTGAATAAGAGCGGTCATTCCTTCAGAGGCTGAAAGGTCTAACCCACCTGTGTCCATAAGCTGAAACGCGCGACCCTGATACGTGCAATCGGCGAAATTTCGGTCACGCGTCACCCCTGGAAGATCATCCACAATGGCCGACCTCGTTCCTAAGATCCTATTGAAAAGGGTTGATTTACCCACATTGGGCCGTCCAATGATGGCGACAATGGGCAAGGAGGGACAAGATGCTTCTTTGAGGAAGCTTGTCTGATCTGAGAAGGTTTTGCCTTTTTTCATGAGCCAAGAAACTGGTGAATATGGACTTATAAAGGAGAGGATGGAAATTCCTGGAATTGACCCTTTGCTCCGTCTAGTGAGAAAAGAATCTATTATAGGGAGATTGAGTGCAGGAAGAAATGTCACTCTCGCAGGTTGATAAAAAAACGCCTGCGGCGTTTCCTGCCTTCGTGTCTAGATTCAGGTAGATGGGTCTTTGTGAACAGCCAGCATCATTTGCTTGACCATTTTCAAGAGAGGTCACGTGAGGCTGGAACAGTGTCGCTGTCGAGAATCAAATGGAGTTTAGAGGTGGAGATGCTTCAGAGCTGCAGCACAGAGGATGATGAAGACCCCCATCCAGAGACTGGCTTGTTGAAAGGGAATAGGTTCAATCGTCTGTTCTTCTTTTTTCTCCTCAGTCTCTTCACCGGTTTGTTCTGTTTTGAAAATAACGGTATACAGGAAAGTCGTGAGTACCCCTAGGATCAAGGTAAGTTTTATGAAAAAGATTGTGAGGTATTTGACATTGTGTGAGAGGCTGGTTCCCTCAGTCTGCATCAATTGATTGACATAATGAAGATTGAACCCCCCAGTGAACAAAATGACCACCAGCAGAATTCCGACCACACGGCGATACTGTTTATAAAACGTATCACATATGGGCTTAATAAATTCTTTAGGAACAGCGGTGCGTAACCCAGGAGTGACAGCCAAAACGAGATAGGCCAACCCCCCAATCCAGACGATCGCGGAGAGAAGATGGACCCAATGGATAAGTATTGGAATGACCTTGTTCAGGTCAAGAAAGATTTCTTGAAGAGCGCTCATTAGAATTTAAACACAGGCTTCTCATTTCCAAAGCGCTTTTTCCTTAGTTCTTCCATCAATTCTATGGTGACGAGAGAGATGCTATTATTAGCTGCGTGGCGTTCTACCCCTTTCTTGACCATGGCCCGAAGAAAATAGGGAATTCGATTGAGTCGAGTTTGCGACGCCTCATCCCACACCACAGACACGTTTTCTTGTGAATTGAAGGCGACTTTGACTTTTGGTCCCCCTTTTGGCGTGTAAAGGCACCATTCGTCCTCATCAAGCCAGTCTCCGTGGTCGACATAGGGGCGGGCCCGACATCCTCCACAGATCTCGCTATATTCACAATCTCCGCATTTGCCCTTCAAGTGAGGGTATCGGAATGAGTTAAAAGTTGGAGATTGTGCCCAAAGATCGGCAAAACTGGTTTCTCGAATATTGCCCGCAGACAAAGGCATATAAGGGCAGGGCGTGAGGTCTCCATTTGGGGTAACCCGAGCATAGTTGGTTCCCGCAAGGCACCCTCCACCCATATACCCCTGTGCTTTGGTTATCGGGGAGTCAGGATCTTTTTCATAAGCCAGCCGTTTGAAATGGGGAGCGCACCTGGCTCTCACAAGCATATTCGGGTATTGATCTTGACAATCGATAAGGAAGGACAGCACTTCTTCATATTGCTCGGAGGTGATATCGGTGAGTTCTTCACCCCGTCCAGTACAGACCATGAAAAACACGTTTAAGACACGAGCCTCTAAATCATAGGCCCATTCTATGACAGCGGGAAGTTCTTGATAGTTCATTGGTTGGGCACTGAAGTGAATCTGAAATTGCAAGCCGTTTCGTTTGCACGCTTCAATCCCAGAAACCGCACCTTCCCAAGCACCCGAAAGCCCGCGAAATTGATTGTGTTTTGTAGGGTCAAGAGAATCAATACTGATTCCAACTCCCATGACGCCGATCTCTACCAACTCTCGCGCCATTCGGTCGTTGATCAACATCCCGTTGGTGCCAAAAACGACCATGAACCCTTTGCCTACTGAGTGGCGGGCGATTTCAAGAATATCTGGTCTCACCAAGGGTTCTCCACCAGTGATGACCAATAAGCAGCCGGAATTGACTTCTGCAATCTGATCAATCAGGCGGAAGCACTCTTCGGTGCTTAGTTCATCCGAGCCACCACCGGCTTTGGTTGTCGCATCGAGGTAGCAATGGTCACATCGAAGGTTACATCGTTTGGTTAGATTCAAGGCGATCAGGTAAGGGTTGAAATCGTCAACGGTTCGACCATCGTTTGGCGAAGATTGTAGGGAGGAGGGGTTTGAAAACTGGGTGACCTGTCCTTGAAGAAGGCTCAGTTCATTTTGAGAGTTTGGAAAATTAACGACCGGGAGGGATTTACCCATTGTGCTCAGCCCCAGACTGAACACCTGGAGTAGTCAGTCGAGCAATGATATCTTTGACGTTCCCGGTTTTCATGGCCTCTTCCATTGTTTGCTTGGCCTGCTCAATTCCTTCATTGGCCACATCAAGCGTGATGGAAGTTGCGCCGATCTTTTCGGCATGCTTGATGATAAGGGCTTTCGTGCAATCTCTCATGAATCCCTCAGGAGCCCGTTCGAGCCGTTTCAGGGCTTCAGGATCCCAGGTGAATGGGGAAGCCTCAGGACTTTGAGTGCTCCCATTATCGGCGGGACTTTGCTCTTTTTCCTGCGAAGGAGAGGCAGCCGTCTTATTCGAGAAAATCGGGGTATAGTCTTCCTCAGCAGCTTCTTGAATCATGGGAGCAGCATACTCAAGCGTGATGGTCGTCATCCCCAGCTTACGAGCGGACTTTTCAATTCTGGCCTTGGCCCTTCGCCGTTGGAATCCGGCAGAGACAGACCGAATGGCTTCTTTGGCATCTTTTGTCCATTGCATCGGAACATCGTCATAGGCCATGTGTGTTTCAAGGTTTCCTTCAGATTTGGCAGCTGCATCAAAGATATTTTTATCTACGGGCTTAAAGCCATCTCCTGCTCCTCCGCAAATTGGACATTTTGTAGGCGTGTCCCCTTTACCGATATAGCCACAGCCATTACAGACATAGTAAGTTTGAGACATCCGGTCAAGATAGGATTGAGTGCTCGGACTAATCGTTGGACTATCAGAAGCCGGCTTTTCTTCAACGATTTGATTCATCATCCCACCGAGGGTCGATCCCATTAAGTCGCCTGCCACGGAATCGTCAGCTTGCATTTTATTTCGATCAATACCCGCGGCATCTAAACTTCCGCCTAGGGCCTTCATGGCATCCATGGCTCCCTTGGGAAGGATATCTCCTACCGCGGCATCCACGACCGAGTTGCTGATAATGGTATGCCCTTTCTCAATAGCATATCGATGAATGGCTGTTTTGGCTACACCCCTCGCGAAAACTGGGACTTTTTCCATTCGAAGGAGGGCCTCTTCAGTCCAGGCAATGGTATATTCAGCTTGCGTGTCGATCGGAGGGACAAACTTTTGATTCGAGATTAACACATTGCACGAAGCAGCCCGTAATAAGTTCTCCGCGTTGCTTCCGATGTCCATGTCCTCATCGCTATGGACCCCAATCCTTCCAACAATAAGGAGCCACGGTTGTTCCTTACGGACATATTGAAGAACCTTCTCAAACACTTTGCCGTCTAATAGGGTCGTCCGAATATCACTGCCTTCTTCCTGGGCAACTTCACGGGAAATATTGAGGTGAGACTGATAAATCTTGGCTAGGCCACTGTCGATGATTTCCTCATGGAGTTTCTCCTGTTCTTTGAAACGAAATACCTTCCCAGCTTCCTCGTTTAATACCCCAGAAATGCTATGGAAAGCTGCATAGTGGAAATATGGATCAAAAGCCGAAATCGCTTCCACCGGTTTATTAAGAATTTTCCCAAGGGCTAGTCCAGTTTTGAGTCCTCCAAAGGAATAAGGACTCCCATCCACGGCGACAACGATTTTGCCATCATTCATCGGGCGAAGGTCTTTGATGAGCAGCATGTCGGAGTTTCGTACTCGGCGAATCACACGCTCTGTATTACTCCCAATGACCGAATCTTTGACTGCGCCAACCCCCAGAGCACCCATAATGGTCAGGTCGTACTCATTCGAATTGATATCTTCAGCCAGAACTTTCCAATTCCGCCCTTCAAGCGATCGACGTTCTAGAGATAGATTGGCCTCACGACATTTTTGGTCGACATAATCCAGATAGGAATCTGTGATAATTTGCAACCCTCGAGTTATCAGGGAATCATGAATCTGGCGTTGCCGGTCAAGTTCTTTTTCATCATGATATTCTTCTGGGAGTCCGGCTTCCATTTGTTTGAACCGTTTGTCATGCATTTTGGCAGCATAGACATGACTTCCGACAATTTTAGAGCCGAATTCCTTGGCCAATTTCACACCCAGATCAACAGCCATATTCGAATGGTCTGAATTGTCGACCGGGATGTATATCGTTTTATACATCAGGTGCCTCCTTAGTCACACTTCAGGAATTGGACTCGTGACTAATGGTGAAATCTCTGTAAGGTCCTGAAAAATAACCACTTTCTGATAGTCTTTTCTCAAGTCATTCTGGAAAAGATCGTGAGATATTAGCACCGGCTATTCTACTAATGCAACCCGAATTTCCCGATTTATCAATTTAATATTCAAATGATTAGGAGTGGAGTTTCATGAGTGGACGAACAAAATAAGGTAAAAAGTTCAGTGGCTAAAAAATTCGAATTTTTCGCATAGGTGCATAGGTAATGAGAACTGAAATCTGCAATCAAGGTATTCTATGGATTTTTTAATTGACAATACCCCTAGGTCTTTGATTAAGTTGTCAGACAAATCTGTAACCCCATTTTTCATTTTAGGAAAGGGGTTCCTCCACCGAATTAGACAAATCGAGGTAGGGGGCCTCTTTGTTTTGTGAGGATCTCTACCATGAGTCAAAGAAATTTCCTTTTTACATCTGAGTCGGTGACAGAAGGGCATCCCGATAAAATCGCTGACCAAATCTCCGACGGGATTTTGGATGCCATTATTGCCCAGGACAAATATTGCCGGGTTGCTTGTGAAACGATATTGACCACCGGGTTAGCCTTTGTGGCTGGAGAGATTTCCACCAAGGCTTACGTGGAAATACCAGATATCATTCGGGAAACCATTCGAGGAGTGGGTTATACGGATGCGACGTGGGGTTTTGATTACCGAACCTGTTCGGTCCTGACGGCAATTCAAGCGCAATCTGGGGATATTGCTATGGGAGTCGATACGGGAGGGGCTGGGGACCAAGGACTCATGTTTGGGTATGCCACCAATGAGACAGCGGAATTAATGCCAATGCCTATTGTCTTGGCTCACCGGCTTACTCGTCGATTAGCCGAGGTTCGGAAGAAAAAAATCCTCCCATGGGTTCGTCCTGATGGAAAATCCCAAGTGACGGTCGAGTATCGGAATGGAAAACCTGTTCGGATTAATACGATTGTGCTTTCCACTCAACATAGTGACAATGTGACCTCGAAAAAAATTGAACGGGACTTGATGGAAAAGGTGATTAAACCGGAAATGCCCAAAAGTATCTTTGACCCTATGACGGTGAAGTATCATATTAATCCCACGGGTCGATTTGTGACGGGAGGACCCATGGGCGATACAGGGTTGACCGGTCGAAAGATTATTGTTGATACCTATGGAGGTGTAGGCAGTCATGGAGGAGGGGCCTTTTCAGGAAAGGATCCCAGTAAGGTCGACCGATCGGCCTCCTATATGGCCCGATACATCGCGAAAAATCTGATTGCCGCCAAATTAGCGGATAAGTGTGAGGTGCAATTAGCCTATGCAATAGGAGTAACAGAACCTGTTTCTATCTTGGTTGATACAAAGGGAACAGAAAAAGTTTCTATTGAAGTGATTGATAAGTTGGTCCGTAAGCATTTCCCCATGACCCCTAGAGGGATCATAGAGCACCTCAAACTTCGGAGACCAATTTATAAAAAGACTGCGGCCTATGGACATTTTGGCCGTAACGAACCAGAATTTACATGGGAGAAGGCGGATAAAGCGACCTTACTCAGAAGGGAAGCAAGACTTTAACATATTGCCAGAGTCGACATGATTAGGGGGACAGGTTAAGGCCTGCCCCCTTTTTTCTTCGTAGCAATAGAAGAAGGAGGAAATAAAACATTATGAGCACTGCAACAAAAATCGATACGACATTCAGCGACTATAAAGTCGCTGATATCAGTCTTGCTGACTGGGGCCGAAAAGAACTTGAAATTGCCGAAACGGAAATGCCTGCCTTAATGGCTCTCCGTGAAAAGTATCGCAATCTGCAGCCATTAAAAGGTGCCAGAATTATTGGCTGCATTCATATGACCATTCAGACCAGTATTTTGATCGAAACGCTGATCGAACTTGGTGCACAAGTTCGCTGGTCCTCCTGTAACATTTTTTCAACCCAGGATCATGCTGCTGCTGCAATCGCGGCAAGGGGCGTTCCCGTGTTTGCCTGGAAGGGGGAGACTCTAGAAGAGTACGAGTGGTGTATCGAGCAAACCATCTTGAAAGATGGGCAACCCTGGGATGCCAATATGGTATTGGACGATGGGGGAGATTTGACGCTGATGCTTCATGAAAAGTTCCCGGCCATGCTGGACCGAATTCATGGTATCACCGAAGAAACGACCACAGGAGTTCATCGCCTTCAGGAGAGACTGGAAAAAGGCACGCTGAGAGTTCCTGCCATCAATGTCAATGACTCCGTGACCAAATCAAAAAACGACAACAAGTACGGTTGCCGTCACAGTTTGAATGACGCCATTAAACGGGGCACTGACCATCTTCTGTCGGGAAAAAAGGCTTTGGTAATCGGTTATGGCGATGTGGGTAAAGGCTCAGCTCAATCATTGCGCCAGGAAGGGATGATTGTGAAGGTATCGGAAATCGATCCAATCTGTGCCATGCAGGCATGTATGGATGGGTTTGAAGTAGTGTCTTCCTACAATGCCGGTATCAATACTGGCAAAGTAGAGGACATTAACAAGGATCTCCTCTCCAACACGGATTTGGTGGTAACGGCCACTGGCAATTTTAATGTCTGCGATTCCGGGATGTTGGAATCCCTAAAGTGCGGGGCCGTGGTCTGTAATATTGGTCACTTCGATAATGAAATCGATACCGCCTATATGCGTAAGAACTGGGAGTGGGAAGAAGTGAAGCCCCAGGTGCACAAAGTGTATCGGGACAGAACCAGAAACAACCACCTTCTTCTCCTATCCGAAGGACGTTTGGTGAATTTGGGAAATGCCACTGGCCATCCGTCCCGTATTATGGATGGTTCATTTGCCAACCAAGTCCTCGCCCAGATTTACCTGTATGAACGTAAATTTGCTGATCAGAACCATGCAGAAGTGACCCTTCAAGTCTTGCCGAAACAACTCGACGAAGAAGTGGCTAGCTACATGGTACGTGGTTTTGGTGGCATCATTACGAAACTCACGAAGACTCAGGCAGAATATATCAACGTGTCTATGGACGGCCCATTTAAAGTAGACAGCTACAAGTATTGATTTGTCACCAGTGTGGTGATGTTCTCTCTAAAAAAACCTGCTTCAGTAAATAGGCAGCTCCGTGGTTTAAGCCTTACGTTGTGCATCTGAAACGATTTTTGGCGGGATTTCTTAGTAGCCAATAGCTGTGGGATTCAAAGATCTCCTGCCATTGGCGCTGCTGAAAGTTTATCCTTGCTTATTCAACCCTTCCTGTTCTCTCAGAATTCCATCGCATCAATACGTAATATTGAGTATACTCGTACGTTAAGCATATGCGATTTATCCAACCAAAATGGCAGAATTTCAAAGCTCCGAAAAGAAAATGGTCATGATCCATGGATTATTTTGGTTGCGAAATCGCACTTTATTCACATCATGGCTTATAAGTTATGAAGAGAGCTTGGGTAATGGTTGAGGAAAAGTTTAGGAAATGAGGGTCGTAGCTTGGCGCATGCTCAGAATTTTTTGAAAGACTTTGGCTCTTTTTTCTTGGTACGAGTTCGCAGTATCATTGACAAAAAATAGAGGAGAACTATATACTTAGACTCAGTTTTTCCAATTTATATCTAAAGAAGCCTTTTGGTTCAAATGGCCCATGTCGGTGTAGGGTGTTGGCCTAAATTCCCTTGACTATGGGCCTTTTTCGAGGTTGAGAAAATTCACCAGAGGGCATAGAGTGTGAAAAAGTTTATGTTGGTTTCTGGAGAATAAAGCATGGAGACTTCGTATCAGGTTTTACCAGGTCCAGAGCATTTTCTTCCCCCCTCAGCTTCAAGTATGGGGATTCGACTTCCGGATCCTGGACAGGGGCATATTCATGGGAGAATCGTTTCCGAAGAAGAAGCCATGGAAGCTGCCGCTCTGCAATTTCTTTCGGCCAAAGTCCCCACGATTTTTCCCGGTCCATTGGTCCTATGGGCCTGGAATGAAAAAGCCGCAAAAAAGGCCACGGCTATTCTGCATTTATACGAAACGATTAAAGAATGTGTGACAACCTCTCAACAGGCAATGTTAATTCCTATGCCTGACTACCGACCCAAATATCCCAAGATCAATCCTGAAATTGAAATTAATCCCAACCATCCAAACTTGACGATTTGGCATAACAAAATCGATGCCTGCATGTTTGTTGGGGTTCATTGTCATCAAGCCAACCTTTCCTTGAAAATTATTCGAGGAGGAACGAGTTGTTACACGATTGCAATGTGTGCTCAAGCAGGACATGAGGATGCGATGGTGTCTTTTCGTGATGCCACAGCCGAAAAGATTATGACACTTGCCGAGTGGGTCCGAAAGTTGAAAGGGTCTGTGGAACCGCCAGCCGCATAGTAATAGTAAATAAGGAGGTTGAATCTATGGCTACTCAATCGGTTGTTGGGAAAAAGAATAAAAAAGATCAAGTATACACTGATCCATGGCATTTGATGAACGAGGCTCCTCGCACTCCTTCTTTTTTTACAGGGAGCGAGGTCATTAAAGAAGCTGTCAGGCGTGCAAGCTGTGATGTGATGATTGCCTACCCCATTACCCCTCAAAGTGAGGCGGCCGCCCTCATTGGCGAACTATTCGCGGAAGGATATATCGGCGACTACTTCCGTGGCGAAAGTGAATTTGCGGTCATGTCCCAATGTGCAGGTGCTGCATTTGGAGGTGCACGGGTTTTCACCACCACAGCTGGACCGGGAACCATGAGAGCCATGGAAAATTTTCCCATGTGGGCGGGAGCCCGGCTTCCCATTCAAATGATCGTGACATGCCGTGGGATTAATTCCCCTCTATCCATTCAGCCCGATACCTTGGAAATCTCCTATCTCATGCAAACGGGCATGCTGGTTTGGCATGCGGAGACAGCCCAAGACTTTTATGACTGGATTTTGAAGGGATATATGGTTTCCGAAGAACCAGACGTCCATCTTCCATTGGCCCTGTGTTGTGATGGATTTTTTGTGACTCATACTAAAGATGTGGTCAACCTCACTCCTGCAGATATGTGCCTCCCTCCTTATGATCCTTATCGCTCTCCAGTTCCTTGTATGGACATGGAATGCCCGCCGGTTCGAATGATGCGAGATCCCTTCGTGATGAAAAGCAACTATATCAGTTATGCAACTCACGCCAGTTGGCAGCAAGAAGTTTGGGCAGCTATAGAACGATCTCGAAAACATACGATCGCCTGGCTGGATGGGCTGATCGAGGTCGAGAATGGCGATAGGGAAATTCTCATCGTGTCCTCTGGGACGGCAGTTTCTCAAGGCAGGGAAACCATTACCCTGTTAGAAGAGGATGGAATCGATGTTGGGATGGTGAAGATAAAAACTCTTCGCCCATGGCCCTATGAGGAAATTCGAGAAGCGACCAAAAACGCCAAACATATTATTGTGCCTGAATTTAATGTGACTGGCTGGCTTGCCCGTGAAATTAAGGCCACCATTCCCAATAGCGATCGAGTCTATGCTGGGCCGCACGTATGCGGTGGTATGACGATGCCACCAGAAGTGATTGCTGCAGACATCAAAAGTGCCTTGGGTGTCAAAACGGCTGCCTTGGCAGGACGAGGTGGATGAAAAACGACATTTGAAAATCCTATGAAAGAGAAAATGATGATCTGCGATGCAGATAAGAGGAGGAAAGCATGAGTAAAGAGCGAATAAAAATTGCCCCAGAAATGTTTGATATTATGCCCGTAGAATATCAAGATTTAGTGAACCGGGCCACATACGGAAATGAAACGAGAGGCTGGAAAGATATCGGAACCTCTAAGGAGTTGATTGAGGAGCATTCGCTTTGTGCCGGATGTCCTGAATCGATGGCTTTCCGATATATCTTGGCGTCTCTCCCTAACGCAGAAGATACCGTGATGGTTGGATCGACAGGATGTACCAGCTTAGTCTTCCCACACGTAGCAGTCCATAACATTCACTCCCTATTTGGCAATCAGAATGCTATCGCTTCTGGGTTGAAGCGTGCGCTGAGTGTTCGGTTCCCAGACCGCGTAAAAGACGTTGTGGTGCTCGCTGGTGATGGGGCGACAGTCGATATCGGTTTGGACATGACTCTTCAGGCCTGGTTCCGACAGGAGAAATTCACCACGATTTGTTTTGATAATGAGCTCTATGCCAATACAGGGGGGCAGGAAAGCGGGTTGATGCAAAAAGGTTTTGTGGCGAAGATGGCTCCTGTAGGAAAAACATTTGAAAAGGTGCGGCTCCCAGAAATTGCGAGGGAGTCAGGATGCCACTATGTCATCAATTGTACAGTGAGCAAACCTAATCTTGTAGAAAAGGTTATCAAAAACGCGATTCACGTGGCTCGTGAAATCGGTCCGACCTATCTGCAGATATACACGCCCTGTATTCTCGAAATAGGGAAAAATAGCATGGAAGGTCTGCAGGAAATGCGCGATTCCGAAAAACCCACGGAGCGGTTTGCGTATAAGGAATATATCAGTGAGCCAGCCAAAGAATTGCTGGCGGAAATGGCGGCAAAAGAAAAAGAAAGAAAAGCTGCCGCGAAACAAAAGCAACTAGCGGAGAAGGGTGCCTGAAAATAATCTGAACCTGAAGAAACCAAGAGGGTCGTTATGATTAAGAAACGAATTAACATCAGAATGTCTGGTCTTGGAGGGCAAGGTGCCGTGACAGCAGCTCATGTGATGGCGATGGCAGCCTCAAAAGATGGAAAATACGCGATTTCCAATCCCTTCTTCGGCGCGGAAAAACGAATGGCTCCTGCCGAAAGCTATTGTCGAATTGGGATTAATCGAATCTATGATCGTGGAGAGTTAGTATTCCCTGATGTCATTGAAGTGTTTCATCCCCAGGTCATTACCATGGGAAAGAGTTACACCATGCCGTTTTACTCAGGGATAAAAGAAGGCGGTGTGGTGATAATCAATTCCGATGTTCCATTGTTATCGAATGAAGACGTTGATCGGCTGAAAGATCTGAATGTGGCTGTATTTTATATCGCCGGAACCCATATCGCTTTAGAGGTTGCCGGAACTGAACTTTCGACCAATATGACCATGATTGGATCCGTGTCGGGTATTACCAAATGTGTCTCAATGAATGCTCTAGATCTGGCTTTACAAGAACGGTTTGGGAAAAAGTTCGTGGCCTCTGGAGGAACAGCTACGCTTGATGAAGCGATTAAGAAAAAATTTGCCAAGAAGGAAATGCTCTTAAAGAAGAATCTAGAAACCGTGGTTCGCGCTTACGAGATTGCCGCTGAGTGGGCTGAGAAAAATAATGTGGAATTGTGTGTAACCGCTGCATAGCCAAAAGAGGATAGAGATTTATGTATAATGTTGCGCAAGTCACTGACGAGAAATGTGTAGCCAAGAAGGGTTGCCGTCTGTGCATTATGTACTGCCCAGAAGCCAACTGTTTGGATTTAAACACAGATAAAATGGTGGCAGAAGTTTTTATCAACCGTTGCAAAGGGTGTGAGTTGTGTATGGTCGTCTGTGATGCAGCCAAGCATAATGCCATCACCATGGTTGCGGTCAGCGCTGATGGGACCCTCATGGAAAAGGCGGGTGAAGCAGCGGAATTAGGTCAAGCCTATCAAGGTTAAAGACAAGCTTTTTTATCAGATAGCCCTGCGACATACTTGGTAACATGTCGTAGGGCTTTTTTTTGGGACTTAAAGTTACGCTCTCTCATATAAACAGGATAAATCTATGGATGACGATCTTCGAATCATAATGGGTAATGTTTCAAGTAGTATGACTCAATTTCATGAAGCGTTGGAGCAGCGTGCAGGTGAACTTGAGTCGAAAGGTGATGATCCTGAACTGGTGGCCAAATTAAAGAAGGGTGCTGATGCGATGAAAGATAGTGGCAATATTTATATGTCCTGGGCACGTCATTTTGTGGCACTTTCTGAAAGGGAAGCATCAGAAGCCGATGAGGGGGAGGAGGATTCAGCAGATTTTCAATTTTAATCAAGATTCATTTGACGAAAAGGTTTGTCTCAAAATCTGTTGATCATTCTCCAAATTATGTTATGATTCGGCACCTAACCTGAGCGTTTGTCATGACTTGACAAGAGAATGTTCCCCGGTAGCTCAGTTGGTAGAGCGGTCGGCTGTAAGAAGACGTGATCCGATGGAGGAGCAAAGGCATGTTGACTGCTTGGCCCATCCCATAGGTTCACGGAGCGTTGCAGCTTCCACAGGAGACTGTGGTTGAAAAATCGGGTGAATTCAGGGAATCCTGCCCCTCATTTCTTAAGAATGAGGAATGGGAATCCTGAGCGAAGCCTGCCGAAGGGCCAAGCGTAGGCAGGAACGTGCAGAGACTAGAGGTTGAGGAGCCCAACCCAATAACGCCTCACCAGCGCCCGACACCCTCTCCTGGTTTCCAGGCGGGTGATGAGATAGTCCGAGACCAGTAGAAATGCTGGAGTACTCGTAACCGATTGGTCGCAAGTTCGAGTCTTGCCCGGGGAGCCAATTTCTAGATGAAAGCCCTTTGGCCAGAAGGTCAAAGGGCTTTTTATCTTTAAGACGAGGGTTTCTCCTATTCGAGAAGCAGTTCGATTCAATCATTCTTAAGATTCGAATCCATCCTGAAAATAGATTGGCTGGGAGATTAGGGTTTACGTAAATTCCTTAATAGCGTCGCAATGTGGGAAGCGGTATCCCCCATAGTTTCATTCGCACGACACCCCACATATTCTCCAAAAGCGTATTCAGTTCGAGTGAAGAGCGCGACGCGACTTTTACCGTGAGTCCTGGAACTGCGGGTTCTGATACTCCTCCTAAGACGTCGCTCGAGTTTCTGCCTAGCACTTCAGCTAATTCTTCTTTGATTTGTCCCCAGGTTGTGGAAGAGGTTTTATCGCTTACGATATACAGGGATCCGACGTAGTTCCATTCCTGGCTAAGGGTCAGGCAATGTTTGTCTTGGGTTGGGACAAGGATATACCGCTCTTGAAGCGATTTTCCATCTGATAAGGTGATCTTGATTCGGTTGCTGAAATGAGAAAAGACCCACCGTTCTCCTCTGGTAATTCGTCCAGCCGCAAAGGCATCCCAGAGGATGAGGGAAGCTCCTGCATCCAGCCGCACGGTCATCGTTTGATCGAATCGCGATCCTGCAAAGGGAATAGTCAGTTCAGGCACCCATTCTAGAATGGCATTCGAACCGACGTTGATATTGATTGATTGGGCGGCGGGTCTCTCGATGGTTCGATAGACCTTAGTGGCTGAAGGAGTTGTCAAAAGAACGTGTGTGCCTTCTCTCAGCCTTGCTGAAAGAGAAAGATGATCTCCACCGACAAATCCTCCTGATGGATTGGTGAGGAATGTGGTGGCACAACCTGTGTCGTCAAGATAAAGCGGAGGAAAAGAATACCAGGGGTAAGAGAATCGTGAATGGGTGAGGACGGTTGTGTGATCTCGCTGTGAATATTCGAGGGCTAGTGCACCCCGTTTCCAACGCTTGTGAATGGCCATGGTATTGGAGAATTGATATTGCCGGAATACCCGACCTTACTTTCGAGAATCGCGAGCTGAATGTTGGCTATCAAGGGGTCAAGTCTTGGTGCGTGGATGAATACGTTGTTTGACCCATTGGGCCACAACGTCGAGTCCTTCCCCGGAAAGCAAGTTGGTGAAGACAAATGGGGCATTTCCTCTCATGCGTCGGCTATCGCGATCCATAATTGAAAGATCTGCACCGACATGAGGGGCTAAGTCGATTTTATTGATCACTAAAAGCCCTGATCGGGTTATAGCGGGTCCACCCTTCCGCGGGATTTTATCACCTGCGGCGACATCGATAACATAGATGACCTCATCAACTAATTCGGGGCTGAAGGTCGCAGCCAGGTTGTCTCCACCGCTTTCCAGAAGGATTAACTCAAGATCAGGTATGCGTTTGATCAGTTCTTCAATGGCTTCGAGGTTATGCGAGGCATCTTCTCGAATTGCGGTATGAGGACATCCTCCAGTCTCTACTCCCAGAATTCGCTCAGATGGGAGAACCCCGCGACGAGTCAGAAACTCGGCATCTTCCTTGGTAAAGATATCATTCGTCACGACTGCGAGTTGATAGTGAGCTTGAAGTGTCCGCGACAGGGCCTCAACGAGTGCCGTTTTACCTGATCCTACGGGTCCTCCTACCCCAATAATCGTGATATTGGGGTCTTTCGCTCGTGTGAGCGACTGACCACCTCCAAGCATGTGTGCGACATCATGCATAAATGTTACGATCGGAACATCCGTGTGGTTAAACGAGTGTGTCGCATTTCATAGATATCTTGGATCGGTGCCCAAGAGAGCATTTCCGTCTTGGTCTCGGCTGAATGGCTTACTTGATCGATTAATGGAATGAGTCTCTCGAGTACATGCTGGCCTTCGCGCTGTCCAATCGAAAACAGTTTGAGCGAAGCTGAAATAAGGCCGACGGCACTCTGATACAGATAGGCTGCAATGGCATCCCGTTTCTTCCACCCAAACACTCCAAGCACAAGTCCAAGACTGACGGCCATGTGTCCAGGTGATTGATCGGATTCCACATGTGCGAGAAACTGACGAAGCAGTGTTGGACTCTGTGTTCCTCCAGCAGCGATCCGGAGTATGTGTCTGCCCATTTGTCGACTCGCAAGACGTGATTCACGACAGGTTTTCATGGCTTCAAGTTGCTCGTCAACATTTTGAGCAGTTTGTAGTGTCTGATCAATAACCGCGCTATGGGCTAACCCGACTGCAACGGCTTCTCGACTTCCCATTCCCGACTTGAGTAAATCAGCTATGTAGTCTCTGAGATTTTCCGAGTTGTGGATTGTCTTTGCCTGTACTGCTGCCTCTAACCCGAATGAGAAGGCATATCCACCAGACGGAAAAAAATTATCGATAAAGCGAAATCCATGCAGTAGTGAGGCAGTATTCATACGATGATCTATAGATCCTCCTGCCCACCAGTTGGAGCCTCAAACAATGGGATATTCCAGCTCGTTGAGTGTTGCAAAATGAAGAGTCTGTGTAGGCAAAGAGAAACGATCTCTATTCAAGATGAACTTTTTGATGCCCCTGCTTTCGTAGAGTATTCGTGAGGAGTAATTTAGCACTGATGAATGCGACTTGTCCGGCAATAGCTTTGATGGCCGTAAGGTAGTGTTGAACGTCCTCGACTGTTGTTGCCGTGTTCGACCCGTCTGGTGAGAACTTGAGCCCGGTCAACCGTTCCAGCTGAGGAATTTTGGCTTTGTAGAGAATCACAGCATGCCGAGCATGGGCTTTTACCGCATCTGCATAAAAATTATCCATGGCCTTAACCTTTATCACTCATCTGCATAAAGGTAATCAACTCCCACTGGAAGATGCCCTATCCAATCGATATATCGCTCGGCCTCTTCCCCTCGAAGAATGGCTCCATGTTGGGGCAAGATGGCTTTAATCTCTAAACCTTTCAGCTTTTTAAGAAACCCATTCACGGCCCTGTTCGAGCTCATATATCGTTGATGGAATCCTTTCATGGCTAGTAGATGTGCATCCCAATTATCGATAACCAGACGTGGCTTGGAGTCTCTATACAGCGAAGCGGCGATATCTCCTGTGAATAAAAAACCACTGGCTGAATCATAGACAACCATGCTTCCTGGTGAGTGCAGAAAGGGTGCGGATAAACACTGTATCTCTCCCTCTTGCTGGAGGTCGATGATGAGTCCATCATCGCGCATCGGCATGTAATTTACGTTGTAGGCCATATAATGAGGTAAAAATCTAACCCAGAGGTGTGAGACGACCACGTTAAGGTTGGGGTTGAATTCCAGCCATGAAGGAAGTGAGGCGCAGACATCTGGATCCTGGTGGCTAAAGAAAAGATGCGTGATGGCTTCTGCCGAAGAGACTTGGTTGACCTTATCAAGAATTGGCAAAAAGCGGTCGTATCCTCCAGGTTCGAGCAGAAAACCTTCTCCACCATTCACAATGAGGTAAGAGTTGCACTCGATTTCCTCTCCCCCCGTATAGATGCCCACCCAGTAAATCTGGTGGTGGATGTCATCGTATAGCTTAATAGGCTGCGTATAGCCTGTCTCTCCGTTCGTCAAATTCATGAGCATTGTGTCACTCATTACATCACCTCTCCTCTTTGCTATGAAGTCTATCTTCGGGTTTATATATAGAAAGAAACTAAATAGTATGATTCGTTTGAGAAACGGTTCACTCAGAAGAGAAAGTACCGTTGGGCCATGGGCAGGAGCGCCATGGGTTCGCACTGGAGATGTTCCCCATCAGCCTTTACGATATATGTTTCGGGGTCGACTTCAATATGAGGGACGGCATCGTTCAGCTTGAGATCACGCTTGCCAATATTGCGACAATTCTGCACAGCGACTACACGTTTTTGCAAGCCTAAGTTCGTCTGGATGTCTCGATCTAAGGCCGTCTGAGAGAGAAATGTGACACTGCTGGTATACGGAGCCCGGCCGTATGCACCAAACATCGGGCGGCTCATAACAGGCTGAGGTGTTGGAATAGAGGCATTGGGGTCTCCCATGGCGGCTTCCACTAAAAAGCCTCCTTTGAGGATGAGGTCCGGTTTCATCCCAAAGAAAGCCGGGTTCCAGACCACAAGATCTGCCAATTTTCCGACTTCAACCGATCCCACTTCCTGAGCAATACCATGGGTAATCGCTGGATTGATGGTGTATTTAGCCACATAGCGCTTCGCTCGGAAGTTATCATGTGGTAGCGCTGCTTTCTGGATACCTGATGGCCCCAAATTTCCTCGCTGCACTTTCATTTTATGCGCAGTCTGCCAGGTTCGGATGATCACTTCCCCAATTCTCCCCATGGCTTGAGAATCTGAAGACATGATGCTGATCGCACCCATATCATGGAGAATGTCTTCCGCCGCAATCGTTTCACCACGGATTCGTGATTCTGCAAAGGCGATATCTTCAGGTACGCGAGGATTTAAATGATGGCAGACCATTAACATATCCAGATGTTCATCGATGGTATTCAACGTAAATGGCATGCTAGGGTTCGTTGAAGAGGGAAGGACGTTGGCTTCTCCACATACCCGAATAATATCGGGGGCATGTCCACCTCCGGCTCCCTCTGTATGAAACGTATGAATGGTTCGTCCACCAAACGCCCGGATCGAATCGTCAACAAACCCGGCTTCATTTAATGTGTCGGTATGAATCGCAACTTGTACGTTGTACTGGTCAGCGACATCCAAACAACATGAAATGGCGGCAGGTGTAGTTCCCCAGTCTTCGTGTAATTTTAGGCCAATCGCACCAGCTTCGACCTGTTCGATCAACGCTTCTGGCAGGGAGGCATTTCCTTTTCCAAAAAACCCTAGATTGATGGGAAATCCATCTGCGGCTTCTAACATACGACTGATATTCCAGGAACCTGGAGTGCAGGTGGTCGCGTTCGTTCCGGTTGCTGGACCGGTTCCGCCCCCGAGCAACGTGGTCATTCCTGAAGACAATGCTTCAGGAATCAGTTGAGGACAAATAAAATGGACGTGGCTTTCGACGCCCCCAGCCGTCACAATTTTTCCTTCACCTGCAACGACCTCGGTTCCGGGACCGATTTCCATTCCTGGTGTGACGCCTGCCATCATGTCCGGATTACCTGATTTCCCAATTGCCACAAGACGTCCATCGCGAATGCCAATATCGGCTTTCACAATTCCCCAATAGTCGAGAATGACTGCATTTGTCACGACCAAGTCAAGGGCCCCGCGTGCTCGGGTTGCAGCCGGAGATTGACCCATTCCGTCACGAATGACTTTGCCTCCGCCAAATTTGGCTTCTTCTCCTGGCGTGGTCAAATCTTGCTCGATTTCAATCACCAATTCCGTATCAGCAAGACGAATGCGGTCGCCTGCCGTAGGGCCGTACAAATCAGCATATTGACGACGAGAAATCTTCATTGGGATGATCTTTTTTCAGAAAAACCCTGTTCAACTGCACGACTCAGCGCTTGCGGCTTGACTCCCGAGGCATCGAGTGAACCGTTCGTCAAACCATTGATTCCATACGCCACACGATTTCCGCCGATCGCCACAAGTGTGACGCGCTTCTCCTCACCTGGTTCAAAGCGTACAGCCGTACCGGCTGGGATGCAAAGACGAAACCCGAATGCTTTTTCCCGATCGAACCGCAACGCTCGATTGGCCTCAAAAAAATGGCAATGTGAGCCGACCTGAACAGGCCGATCCCCGGTATTTGCCACAATGCATTCAGTGGTCGCACGACCTTCAAATGCCATAATATCAGCTTTTCCCAAAAACAATTGCCCCGGCACGACGTTAGTCGGTTGTAGCTCTCTTTTGGCCAATTTCTTCTTTGAAAGGCTGGCTTTTGAGGAACGCTTCGCCGAAACCTTCTTAGCACGAGATTTCTTTGGAGCGAGAGTTTTCTTTTTTTTAGTCTTCTTCTGCATAGGATTCCCTGAAATAGCAACCCTTTAAGAAGGGAAACAGAGTCGATCCTGAACGGATAGTCCTGTATGTCATGATTATGGGATTGGTTGGTGTACCGTCACCAATTTCGTTCCATCAGGGAACGTGCCTTCGACTTGAAGCTCAGCGAGCATCTCTGGCACACCAGGCATCACATCCTGACGAGTCAGGAGCGTGGCTCCATAGCTCATCAGGTCAGCGACAGACCTTCCATCACGAATTCCCTCAAGGATTTCAGCTGTCAGATATGCAACAGTTTCAGGATAGTTGAGTCTCAAGCCACGTGCTTTACGATCACGGGTCAACTGAGCTGCCACATAGACAAGTAATTTTTCTTGCTCTCTTGGTGTCAAATGCATGGGATCACACAATCAGATGCTGCTTCACGCACTCCTCTGTCAACTCGGATGTTTGGCCTGTACTCACCACAGATCCCTTCGACATGATGACATAGATATCAGCCAGCGTTGCAGCAAATTCCATGTACTGCTCAACGAGTAAAATGGCAAACCGACGATTGTTTTTAAAGTTCTCGATCACTCGTTGGATCTCCATCACAATGGAGGGTTGGATGCCTTCGGTGGGCTCATCAAGGAGTAAGAGCCTGGGATTCCCGAGTAGGGCTCTGCCGATCGCCAATTGCTGCTGCTCCCCACCACTCAATACGCCACCGGCTCGATCGAGAAGCGTTTTAAGTTTGGGGAATAATTCATAGACTTCTTCGAACGCTGGTCCCGTTATCGAAGGAGTCCACGGTCTACCACTGGCTTCAAATCCAAGACGGAGATTTTCCCGAACGGTCAAATAGGGAAAGACCTCGCGTCCCTGTGGGACGTATGCGATGCCTCGATTGACTCGCCGTTCAGGGGGAGCATGGGTCATATTTTTTCCATCTAACAAGACTCGTCCCTGCCGAGGGGTGAGCAAGCCCATGACCGTCTTGAGAACAGTCGTCTTCCCGACGCCATTCCGTCCCAGGAGACAGAGTGCCTGGCTTTCTTCTATCTCAAATGAGACATCCTTAAGAATATGGCTCCCACCATAATAGACATTGAGGCGATCAAGTTGAAGCATCTATTCCACCGCACGACCGAGATAGATTTCCATGACTTTTGGATCAGCCTGGACCGATTCCATAGGACCTTCAACAAGCACACTGCCTTCATGCAAGACGGTCACCTTCTTCGCAATCTGTCGGACAAATTCCATGTCATGTTCAATCACAACCACAGAGTGATCAACCGCAAGAGAGTTGAGGAGTTCCCCTGTTTTGTCAGTCTCCTGTTCTGTCATACCAGCGACGGGTTCGTCAACCAAGAGAAGCTTGGGGTTTTGAATAAGAACCATCCCGATTTCCAGCCACTGCTTCTGTCCATGGGAAAGTGCTCCGGCCATTGCATGTTCTTTCTCGGAAAGTCCGATTGTATTCAATACCTCCTGAATTCTTTCGGCTTGGGAGGGCGTGGCTTTTGAGAAAAGGGTTGAGAAGAGCCCTTTACTCTTTCGCTTAAGCGAGATATCAAGATTTTCCCATACTGTCAGGTTTCCAAAAACAGAGGGTGTTTGGAACTTTCGACCGATTCCCAACGTCGCGATTTCGTATTCTCGTAATTTTGTGAGGTCAATACTCTGGCCATCGACCTGAAAATGCAATGTTCCAGCTGCAGGTCTGACTTTTCCAGTGATCACATCCATGAATGTGCTTTTGCCAGCACCGTTTGGGCCGATCACAACCCGAAGCTCAGGATAATCCATTGAGAAGGTTAAGTCTTGTAGTGCCTTGAATCCGTCATAATCAACGGTGACGTTGTCGGCTTGGAGAATGGGAACGTGGTTGGATGATTCGTTCATATCACTCATAAATTACTGCGCCTCGTATTTTCTGTTACAGACTATCAAATATCCGAGTCTTTTATCATCGTTCTTCACTGTGATGATTGAACCTTTGAAGGCTCTAGAATCGTGGATTGATCCTCTTTACCTGGAAGAGAGTTTCTCTTTGACCTGTTTGAAGATGCCAATGAGCCCTTTGGGGAAAAACATGACCACCACAACGAAAAGGCCTCCCATGAAAAATGGCCAGAGGTCCGGGACAGATCCGGTCAATTCACTCCTGAACCAATTGACACCCACTGCACCGAGAACCGCTCCAGCCAATGTTCCTCTCCCTCCTACTGCGACCCAAATCGCCATTTCGATCGACGGGAGAACACCAATCTGGGCTGGTGTGATGATACCAACTTGAGGAACATAGAGGGCTCCAGCCAGCCCAGCAAGGCCTGCTGAAACGACAAAAACAAATAACTTGTAGTTTGGGGGTTTATATCCAGAAAACAGGACCCGTTGTTCACCATCACGAATCGCAATCAATACCCTTCCAACTCGGGATTGAATAATTCCGCGACAGACTAAGTACGAGACTCCCACAAAGAAGACTGTCAGCATATACAGGACCAGTTGAGTGCTGGAATTGCCTAGTCGATATCCGAATATCTGCTTGAAGTCCGTTAACCCATTTGTTCCGCCAAGATTGGTTTCATTTCGATTGAAGACGAGCCAAGCTGAAAAGACAAGCGCTTGTGTAATGATCGCAAAGTAGACTCCTCGAATTCTGCTTCGAAATGCCAAGTACCCAAAGGCAGTGGCGAATAGCATCGGTGCCAGAAACACGGCAACGATGGTGAAGGCAAAACTGTTATACGGTTGCCAAAATAAAGGGAGTTCCTTGACCTGATTCCAGACCATGAAATCCGGTAAGGCTTCCCCATAGACACTTTCTGTCCCGATCCCCAGCATGAGATACATACCCATAGAGTAGGCACCTAGGGCGAAAAACACTCCATGCGCGAGGCTCAATACCCCGGTATATCCCCAAATAAGATCTATTCCAATCGCCAATATTGCATAGGCCAGGTATTTCCCGAACAAATTGACCGTAAAGTCGGATATATGGAAGACTGAGTCTGGTGAGACCTGTGTGTTGAGAATCGGCACGATCACGAGCAAGAAAAGGCCGCAGACCCAAAATCCTGGGTTGAGGAACAAGTTTTTGAAAATCCCTTCAGATTGTTTCATGATTCAGTACCGATCCTCTTAGATAGATCTCGCCATCGTAATGGTTCTCACTGAATTTTACGAATCGGCATAACGCCCTTTCATGGTAAACAAGCCGGCTGGTCGGTATTGGAGAAAGAGAATAACGAGTAGCAGAATGAACACTTTCCCATAGACAGCGCCGGCGAATGGTTCAAGGTATTTGTTTAACATACCAAGACCAAATGCAGCCGAAATCGTTCCGGCGAGTTTTCCCACCCCACCAGTGACAACAACTATGAAAGAATCAACGATATATTGCCGACCCATCTCAGGTTCGACGTTCCCAATCAGTGTGAGCGCGGAACCGGCTAATCCTGCCATGCCTGAGCCAAAGGCAAAGGTCAAGGAATCGAGCTTTCTGGTTGGAATGCCGAGACAGGAACTCATCTGACGATTTTGCATCACCGCCCGCACTCTCAATCCAGCCGGTGTGCGGAATAACACCCAATAAATCCCAAGAATAGAAACGATGGCTAGAATCACCACAAAGATCCGATTGTAGGGAACCTGAATGCCTACTGCAACCTGTGCGCTTCCCCTCAACAAGGTGGGAGCTTGGACTGAGGTCAAGTCCCCGAACGTGATACGGGCAGCCTGGATCATAATCAGTCCGACACCCCACGTTAATAAGAGCGTCTCCAATGGTCGGCCATAGAGGAACCGAATGAGCGTGAGTTCTAAGACGTACCCAGCTAGCCCCGCGGCTAAAAATGAGAAGGGAATCGCAAAGGCATAATAAAAATCAAACATGCCTTCCGGAAAATATGCCCTGAAAATTTCTTGAGTGACAAATGTCGCGTATCCCCCAACCATCATCATCTCCCCATGGGCCATGTTGATCACACCCATAAGTCCGAAAACAATTGCCAAACCCATGGCTATCATGAGCAGAACAGAACTGAGGCTGATGCCTCGTAGCGTCGTTTCGACAGCATTCGCAAAGGTTTGCCAGGTGTCAATGTCATCAATAGCTTTGGTGGCAGCCTGGGCAACAGCTTGCTGCTCTGGATCCTGTTTTGCAGTCTGCACGACCTCTTCCAAGGCTGGTAGAGCATTCGCGCTTCGCAGGTCCCCAAGCTTCTCGATTGCGGCTATTTGTATCGTCTGATCATGGTCATTGAGTTTAATGAGATTGATGGCTTCTTCCATCTCATAGCGTACCCATTTCTCAGATTCACGTTGGAGTGCTGCCTCGAGTAGAGATAACCCAGCGTCAGACCCACGAATGCCAATATCTCTCGCAGCCCCACGACGCACTTCTGCATTGGGGCTGGCTAATTTAACCTCGTTATTGAGGATATCGATAAGTGGCTTAAGAACCCGACGCGTCCGCCGGTCCACTTCAAGCCGGATTTCTTCAAGCTTGGGTAGTAAGCTTGTGTCTCTATGTTCCATCAAGAAGGTAATCGCAGCCTTCTTCGCAGAGCGGTCGCCAGCTGAGAGATCAGTTAACGCTTGCTCGACGCTAGCTGGCCCAGGAGCGATTTCCGATTCTTCTGCTGCTTGAACCGAGCCTATTCCCAGCAAGGATAAACCACCACAGAGAGTCACTATGCAGAGTACATGTCGCATTAATTGAAAAATGTTCATTCAGATCCTTATACCTTACTATACGTTCCCTTATGGTCGACCCAATCGCAGTCCTTAGTCCGGATTGGTATATTGGCTCCACGGGAGAGCCCTCAAAAGCCCATCGGATTTGTTGATGATATTGAATTGCCCATCCTTCTGGATCTCTCCGATCAGAACCGGCTTATAGGTATGATGGTTCCGCTCATCCATCTTCTTCTTTCCCCCAGGGGCATCGAATTCCAACCCATAGACAGCTTTTCGGACTTGATCCACATTGGTTGTCCTCGCCTTTCCACACGCCGCCGCCCAGACATAGACCCCATAATAGGCGGCTTCAATCGGGTCATCTGTCACGCGAGAGGATCCACCTGGGAGGTTGTTTCTCTCACAGTAGGCCTTGAAGTTCTTCACGAACGCCTTATTCCGAGGCGAATCGATGCTCTGGAAGTAGTTCCAGGCACAGAGGTGGCCGACGAGTGCCGTGGTGTCCATGCCACGCAATTCGTCTTCTGCCACACTGAACGCCATAATCGGGCAATCCTCAGCCCGAAGGCCTTGGTTCGCGAACTCCTTATAAAAAGGCACGTTGCTGTCACCGTTGATGGTATTGATCACAGCCGCATCACCACCACGGGCGAATTTCTTGATCTTGCTGACGATTGGCTGATAGTCCTGATAATGGAACGGCGTATATTCCTCCGCGATATTTTCCGCAATATTTGCTGTAGGCACGCCTTTAGCGATCAGCATCTTCCGTAAAATCTTATTGGTGGTTCGTGGATACACGTAATCAGTGCCCAAGAGATAGAACTTCTTATACCCTCCGCCTTTCTCGTTCATCAGATACTCAACAGCTGGTTCTGATTGCTGGTTGACCGCTGCACCAGTATAGAATACGTTGCGTGAACATTCCTCATCCTCATATTGCACTGGATAGAACAATAGCCCGTTATTCCCTTCGAAGACCGGAAGTACGGCTTTCCGGCTCACTGAGGTCCAGCACCCGAATACGACGGCGACTTTGTCAACTAAGAGCAACTGTTTAGCTTTTTCAGCAAACAGGTCCCAGTTCGAAGCTGGGTCAACAATCACTGGTTGGACCTGGCGCCCCATGATACCCCCATTCTCGTTGATCTCTTCAGCCGCCATTAAGACCACATCGCGAAGAGAGACTTCGCTGATGGCCATGGTCCCATTCAGAGAATGGAGCACACCAATCTTGATCGGCTCTTTGTCTGCCGCATAGGACAGAGCCCAATTCCCCAGGTTCCCGAGGAGTGACGCAACGCCAACTCTGGCAGCCGTCTTTTTCGCATCATCCAAAAACTCTCGGCGAGTTTTGTCTGATCCGCTTGTTTGCTGATCCATAGGCTCTTGCTTCACAGCGTCCTTGTCTATGGCGTTCATGTTATCCATAAGACTCTTGCCCTCTTCCTCTTCTCAGTGACGATGCATCCCTTAGACATTGATTGCATACAAGTGAAGAGATCAAAATTGATTATCTTTATGTGAGAGAGGTCTCATACATCACTCTTGCTTTCGCCCTTCGATCAGTCATTCAATACTGCTCTAACAGGTCAGGCTCAGCACGAACGGAGTAGACAGTGAAACACTTGAAACCCCCCACTCGTGCTGAGCCTGTTGAAGCAAAACCCCACTATGACCAAAGGGGGTCGTTGGCTATGTCGACCTTATCGACGACATAGCCCGCTCCCACCTTCTTGCTTTACGCTTTTCTATACGTCCCCTTGTGGTCAACCCAATCGCAATCTTTTCCTGGACTCGTGTATTGGCTCCATGGGAGAGCTCTTACAAGCCCCCTCGATTTGTACACGACGTTGAACTGACCATCAGCCCGGATCTCTCCGATCATAACCGGCTTATAGGTGTGATGGTTCCGCTCATCCATCTTTTTGTTTCCGCCTGGGGCCTCAAACTTCATCCCATAAACCACCTTGCGGACCTGGTCAACATTGGTGGTTCCGGCCTTTTCACAGGCTGCCGCCCAGACCTTGATCCCGTAATAGCCTGCCTCGATCGGATCATCCGTCACGCGAGAGGATCCACCTGGCAGGTTGTTTCTCTCACAGTAGGCCTTGAAGTCCGCCACCCACTTCTTGTTCCTCGGGGTATCAATGCTCTGGAAGTAGTTCCAGGCTGCCAAATGTCCAACCAGGTCCGTGGTGTCTATACCGCGCAGCTCATCCTCCGCCACGCTGAATGCAATGATCTGGCAATCTTCTGCTCGAAGCCCTTGGTTCGCAAACTCTTTATAAAACGGCACGTTACTGTCGCCATTGATGGTACTGATCACCGTTGCGTCACCACCACGGGCGAATCGTTTGATCTTGCCGACGATCGTCTGATAGTCCTGGTGATGGAACGGGGTATATTCCTCTGCGATATTAGAGAGGGGCACGCCTTTGGCAATCAACATCGCCCGTAGAATCTTATTGGTCGTCCGAGGATACACGTAGTCAGTGCCCAAGAGGTAGAACTTCTTATATCCACCACCTTCCTCGCTCATCAAATACTCGACACCCGGCTCTGACTGCTGATTGACCGCCGCCCCGGTATAGAACACATTCCGTGAACATTCTTCACCTTCATACTGCACCGGATAGAACAACAGGCCATTATTTCCCTCAAAGACCGGAAGCACGGATTTGCGACTGACCGAGGTCCAGCAGCCTTCTACGACGGCGACTTTGTCAACCAGGAGCAACTGCTTGGCTTTCTCAGCAAACAGGTCCCAATTCGAAGCTGGATCCACGACCACCGGCTGAACCTGGCGTCCCAACACGCCACCCGCTGCGTTGAGCTCCTCTATCGCCATTAAGTCCGCATCACGTATTGAGACCTCGCTAGTCGCCATGGTGCCGCTCAAAGAATGGAGGATCCCCACTTTGATCGGCTCCTTGTCCGCGGCGTAGGAGAGGGCCCAGTTCCCCAAGTTTCCTAGGAGAGCTGCGACGCCGATCCCGGCTGCTGTCTTCTTGGTCGTATCTAAAAACTCTCGACGGGTCTTAGTAGTGCCATTCGATGACTCATCAACGGGTTCTACACTCGTGGCTTCTTTGTCTTTATTGATGTTGTTGGTGCTATCCATGGTACTTCCCCCTCATTAAAAAATTAATAATAGCAAACGTATTATTTCGGATACCTCTGTGTTCTCTCTGGTCCCTCTCCTCCAAAGGAGAGGGACCAGAGAGGGTGTTATCTCAAAGCGATAGAACGAATTCTCTTTCGTTTGTTAAGTATCCAGCAAACACCGGTTGAAGACCTCAGAAGTTGTACCAGCATAAGCGTATTCCATCGTTCCGATCGAAAAGAAATTACAGTTGGAACTGAACCCCTATCTTGATGGCATGGATACTGCCACCGCCCGCAGTGGAAGTGAAGTCTAACTGATTAGGCACGCCCGTCGTTCCGTTTCTATTGATATTGCCATATTGCCAGGCCAGCGAAAGCCTCGCGTTGTGACCGTCGATCACATAATTCATACCCGCTTCGAACTCATCCGTGTCCGCGCTGTTATTTGAAATGTTTTCCGTCCAGCGGACGTAGGGCTGGAATCTCCCAAATCCGCCATTGTTTGGGAAAAGAAGCAAGCCAGCAACGGAGTAGGCATCTCCATCAAACATGCAGAAACAGCCGAAGAATCCTGCCCCAAGAGCCGCGACATTCAACTCCGAATCAAAATGCTTGAATTCGCCTTCTGCAGTGAACACCCAATCATCTGCGCTACTCCCCAACAATTTTTCGAACAGAAGATCCGTGCTGAACCCCGTGAAATCACCCGGGTTTGCGGCATTACCTACGCCGCCGGCCTGGTGATTAATGGCAAAGGCCAGCGTCAAGATATCTCCACCCGTTCCGTAATACGTACTGCTCGTGTAATACCCAGGGTTTTTCTCGACATTCAGGAAGTTATAGCTGATACGTCCCGCATAGAGCAGATTATCAGCCAGATTCTGAACAGAATCAAAACCATCAAACAGGCCAACGACATAACTCAACCTTCCATCCATGACGGCTCCCCAGACGTTGATCCCGTCATCACGGCCAAATCGTCCAGCACCAAAATTACCGAAATCAGAGGGATAAAACGGCGTTTTGTCAAAGTCAAAGGTGTTTTGATAGAAGGGACCGGAAAGCTCCGCACGGTCTAAGGGGACTAACAGGCGCCCTGCCCACACGTTAAAGTAGGGATTGAACTCGAACTTGGCAATGGCATCAAGGACGATCATCGTCCCGCCACCGCCCGCGCCACCAAGACTGTTATTGGCAGGCAAAATACCGGGACAATTGGTACACTCTGTGTTGAATTCGAACTTGAGATACTTATGCATCTGCCCGTTCACGTACAGACGCAGATTCTCCAACCTGAAATCATTGTTCCAGTTATTACCATTAGGCGCCTGATCCTCATTAAAACTAAAGCTCGAGCGCATACCCAACCCGACACTGATCCACTTGTCCTCTCCGATTTCTATTTTTCCTCCTGCCTGCACTGGCGATGTAATTAATAACAGTGCAAAGAAAAAGAAAAGGAATAGCAGGGTTACTGCTCTTGGTACGTGTTTCTTCATTTGTCCGTCTTCCCTTGTTAAGTTTATCCTAATTGTTGTAGGGACAAAAAAAGTCCTTTTAACTCATTAGCATGAGCCAAAAAGACTTTCGTGTCCGTCATTCACTGCCGGAACAGAGAAAAACCACATTGTTTCTCGTCTATCTAAAATCTATCCAAAAAAATAACAATATACAGCATTGCCAACCCTTACTTAACTTTGCTGAAAATATCCATAGACGAGCGAGAACTGCTTCGTCCATCAGTAAAATTCATATAAAATTTTTTACTGTCTACACTATTAGACACCTAACGTCAAGGAAATTGGAACAAGCGTAAAGAGTAAATAGGCGTAGGTTTTTGTCCTACAATCATGGTAGAGCTTGGATTGGGAAGCCGAGGGAGGGAATATTTTTCGCCTGAGAGTAAAGGCTGCGGGTTCATTGACTAAATCACTGCATAAAGAGCTCTCATCTGTGATGCTAGCAAATCGAACAATTCTTGAAACTTATTGAAAGAGACTCATATCGTTATTCAGCGATGGTCCAAGAGGTGTGGCTGCACAGAATGGGAGGGCCGATAGCATATCCCTCATAAGACCTGGCAGTGCCTTATCAAGCTGATGGGGCAAGTGGATCGGTATCAAGAACATTTTCCCCAAGTAAAGAACTGCACTGTTTCAAGCTTGGGAAAATAGCGATTCCCGACCAAGTGATTTGGACAGCCCTTTTGGTAGTTTTCGGATTACCAGCTTGTGATATACTTTTGGCGGAAGAAACTTCCTAATTCTTAACGCGTGGGAAAGGAGACCAAATGATAATGACTGATTGGTTCCGATGCAGTGTTGCATTGGCTATATTTCCCGCATCTTCTTTACTGTTGGGATGCGCAGGATCTTCCGGCATACAAACCATGATTCATAAAAGTCCTGACAGCGTCGTGTACTTAGAGTGGGTGCCTGAAGAATCTTTTCGTGCCTCACATCCCGCGACACTTTCCCCCAAGATTATCCAGCGAAGCCTACGTGGAGTTCTTATCCAAGCGCCACCTGGACTTCTTGATGACATGTTGGGGAAGGAGGAGCCAAAGCCTTTTCACATGTTTTCCCATTTTGATGTGGAGCTCCTTGTACCCCACATTGTTTCCGCTTTGTCGCAAGCGACTCCTGAGGAACATGTGGTATTCCGACGAATTTACGATCTGGAATCGAGCACAAGACCGACTGAAGGGAAACTCCATGTTCAAGATGACCTCTTGCACATTACATTCACTCACTATGGACTCAAAACTCGTCAAGTCCTGACAGTGTTTAAGGGGGGAGGAGATCGTCATATGCCAGATTATTCAGGGCTCAAGGGCAGCAAGGTTTTATTTACTCCAAAAACAGCATGGCGCCACGATGTCGTTCCCGATAAAGCCCCTCCGGACTCTCCACACGCAAAAACCGTGGCGCTGGATTATAAAGTGCTGGCCAGTCTTCCGGCCGAACCTCTTTACATGCCTCACAAGGCTGGTTCCGATTCACGTACTGTTCATGAGCCGTCTCAACCTCATGATCCCAAACCTGTTAATGAGATGTCAGAAACAACGGACCGTGATACCCAGAATGCGCTCGATCGAGAACAGGCTCAGCCTTCAGAGCAGGACCCAAAGTTCAAAGACTTGGAAGAAAGAATTCGTATTTTTGAGCAGGAACTCGAGAGACGCAAAACGAAACCATAGATTCGAATGCCACGCTCCTAACTAACGAATTGTTTCAAAAAACAATAAGGCCTTTGAGAACGAAATCTCAAAGGCCTTTTTTGTTACGAATTTTCTGAGCGTCTAATCAAGGAACATTATGGGTAGAGGGAGAGATGCTTAATGTCCTTCTTTCGCAAGATTCTTATTCCATTCAGGTATTTCCACCACGAGGTTTTTGCTTCCATTTGCGACACATTGACACCCTAATCTGGATTGAAGGGTTATTGCTGGTGCTTCGTCTAATTGATCCAATTCATCATCTGTCGGCTCATTACAAGTATCAAGCTCTTCCTTTACGATGACATGGCAGGTTGAGCATGCACAGACTCCGCCGCAGGCATGTTCCAGATCCACCCCTGCTCCCATGGCAATATCGAGAACACTTCCAGGTAGGCCGGTAGGTCCGTATGGAATCTTATCCGGATCAACCTTCACCTCAATCGTCTCGTCTGGAAGTTTGAAGGTGACGGTAAACGGAACTTTTGCTGATTCAACTTCCACTTGTTCAATGTAAGGGTTACTTCCACCCATTTAGGACTCTCCTTCTGATTGCTTGATGGTTCACTCAGGTTCGAATTCCCCTCCAACGCCCTATGCGGAGTTACAAACTATACAATGTAGGACTTATTGATTCCCCGATAAGATCAATCTCCGATTATTCTAGTCTTGACATGAATATTCTGTCAATGCTAGCATTCTAAGACTATTCTAGTCGGGGATAATAGTAATCGCCGATGATCTTGATCTGGAGAGATCGTTGTTAAAATTATCAAAAAAAACAGATTACGCCTTAATGGCTCTTCAGTACATGGCTTCCATTCAATATGGGGAAGATCTTAACGAAGTTCGTGTCGTGAATAGCAAAGAAATTGCTGAGGAACATAATATTCCTGCAGAATTGCTGGCGAAGGTGCTTCAAACTCTTGCCAAAACCAACATCATAGAGAGTCATCATAATGGACCAAAGGGAGGTTATGTTTTGGGAAGGGAGCCCAAGATGATTACCGTGGCTCAGGTGTTGGAAGCCCTTGAAGGCCCCTTAGGAATCACGGACTGCTACCATGACAAGGAGCAGGCTCCCTGCGAGCAGCTGGAACGGTGTAATATCCGAACTCCAATCCTGAGGATCCAGGAAAGTATCTACCAACTTCTTAATAGTATGTCCATTGATGATATGATGGGGGGCACTCCATTTATCATCGTGGAATCTCGTAGGACAGAAGGAGTGAAATCATGAAGCTTCCTATTTACATGGATTACCACTCGACAACTCCGTGTGACCCGAGGGTTGTTGAGGTCATGTTGCCATATTTTACAGAAAAGTTTGGAAATTCCGCGAGTCGAAATCATACATTTGGGTGGGATGCTGAGGAAGCCGTGGATCAAGCTCGAAAGCAGATTGCTCAATTAATCCATGCGGATCCCAAGGAACTGGTGTTCACAAGTGGTGCGACAGAGTCGGACAATCTTGCCTTAAAAGGCGTCGCGGAAATGTACAGAGAAAAGGGCGACCACATTATCACGAGCGCCACCGAACATCGAGCCGTAATTGATACGGCGAAGGCTCTTGAGAAAAAAGGGTTCAAGGTTACGTTTTTACCAGTAGATAAAACAGGGCTGGTCAACCAGGATGATGTGAGAAATGCCATCACAGACAAAACTATTTTGATCTCTATTATGCTGGCGAACAACGAAATTGGCACGATAAATCCCATTAAGGAAATTGGGAAAATAGCCAAAGAAAAGGGGATTCTTTTTCATTCTGATGCGACTCAAGGGGTTGGGAAAATTCCCGTTGATGTCCAGGACATGGGCATTGATCTTATGTCCTTTACAGGTCACAAAATTTATGGACCGAAAGGAATTGGGGCGCTTTACGTCAGACGCAGAGCCCCGCGTGTTCGGATTGAGCCTATGATTCATGGTGGAGGGCATGAGCGGGGAATGCGATCTGGGACATTGCCGGTTCCCCTGATTGCAGGATTTGGGAAAGCGATCGAGCTTTGCCGACAGGAGATGGCTACGGAGGCCATTCGGGTAGCAGGTCTTCGGGACAAACTGCAGGATGGCATTCTGGCGGCCATGGAAGAAGTGTATCTGAATGGACATCCCATCCACCGACTCCCAGGAAATCTTAATCTCAGTTTTGCCTATGTGGAAGGCGAAGCCTTGCTCATGGGTGTGAAAGAAATTGCCTTATCCTCTGGTTCCGCTTGTACGTCCGCCACGTTGGAACCATCCTATGTTCTGCGGGCTCTTGGCGTGGGGTCTGATTTGGCTCATTCTTCTATTCGTTTCGGCCTTGGTCGCTTTACCACGGAAGAAGAAGTGGACTACACTATTGAACGAATGGTCAAAGCCGTTAATCATCTGCGAGAAATGTCCCCACTCTATGAAATGGCGAAAGAAGGGATCGATTTGAAAAGCGTGCAGTGGGCTGCTCATTGATCACGCTCATAATATTATGGCGACTTAATTTAAGGGATTCTTAAGGAGGGTTGCATCATGGCATACAGTGAAAAAGTCATTGACCATTACAATAATCCACGGAATATGGGGAGTTTTAAAAAAGAAGACGAAGGAGTGGGCACGGGGATTGTTGGAGCGCCGGAATGCGGCGACGTGATGAAGCTTCAGATTAAAGTCGAAAACGATACAATTGTTGATGCCAAATTTAAGACATTTGGTTGCGGCTCAGCCATTGCAAGTTCCAGCTTAGCCACCGAGTGGTTAAAGGGAAGAAGCGTTGAGGAAGCAGGGCAAATAAAAAATACAGAAATCGTTCAGGAGTTAAACCTGCCTCCTGTCAAAATCCATTGTTCCGTTTTGGCTGAAGATGCGATAAAAGCTGCTTTAAAGGACTATCAGCAAAAGGCCAATACCGATAGTCAGCCAGAGGAAACTGCGCAGGCCAACCCGTAAATAGTTGAATGGAAATTCGAGGGAGAAGTCATTATGGACTCCACTGAAATAACAGACACCCCAATCGTCACATTGACCGACAAGGCCCTAAAAGAGGTCAGGCGTCTCCTTGATTTGCAGGGTATTACGGAAGGAGGCCTTCGCCTAGGGGTGAAAGGGGGAGGCTGCTCAGGTCTCAGTTACACGATTAATTTCGATGATAAAATAGGCGAATTTGATACCGTGATCGAAGTTGATGGGGTGAAAGTGTTAGTTGACGCAAAGAGTGCTATTTACCTGACAGGTATGCAACTCGATTACGAAAAAGACTTGGTCAGTGGCTCCTTTAAATTCAAAAACCCCAATGCCGACAAAACCTGTGGATGTGGAGAATCATTTTCTGCTTAACGTAACGAATTAAGGCAAATCTTCATTGTATAGAGACGTGATCGTGACGGGCATGGAGATTTTGACCATGCCCGTTGTGCAAGAGGCCATTATCCCATGAAGTCCCATGAGACTCAGGCGCCTTCTCAACGCGAGTTGCCTCTGGCCAGGAGTATGTGCTGGCATTGTCAGTCTGAAGTGACAGGAGAGTATCTCTGTGGACAATGTGTCAAAGTTCAGCCTCTGTCCAAAGAATTGGACTATTTTACATGTCTGAAAGTCCCTCGGTTGCTCAATCTGGATGAAGGGCAATTGGAGGCTATCTTCTATGAACTGAGTAGAACCTTCCATCCTGATTTTTATTCCAACAAAGACGAATCAGAAAAGACGATTAGTCTGGGAAACTCCACCCTGTTAAATACCGCGTATCGAACCCTCAAAGATCCTATTCAGCGAGCAGAATACCTCATCCGTCTTGAAGCTGGTTCGGTGAAGGAAATACGATCGGTTCCGCCCGCTGATTTGTTTGAAGAGATTCTTCAACTTCAGGAAGATCTCGAAGAGTTCAAAAGTCTATCCCCTTACGACAATGCTGAATCTTACGTCAGACTTCGTGCCAAACTTCAGGCCGATCGTGTGTCACTAGAGGAACGACAGGCCAAATTGGAGTCGTCTTTGTTTGAAAAGTTTGCGGTATGGGATTCCCTTCAAGCCAAGTCGGATAAGGGCAATGGTCTGAGGGCAGAAAAGGACGCAGTGTTGAAAGAGATGCAGGAAAATCTATCCAATCGGACTTACGTCAAGAATATTGTCAATGATCTTGTCGAGATCACGGATTAATTCAAGCTCCTGACGACTATGGCACCTATTGTTGGCATTGATCTAGGCACGACCAATTCCCTTGTTGCTTTTATGGATGGAGAGGAGCCTCGGGTTATTACAGGACGGAATGGCCAAGGCATGGTCCCTTCTATTGTTGGGATGACTGACAATGGCTTGATTGTCGGTGAATCAGCCAAAGAGTATCTCGTTCGAGATCCGGCTCGTACCATTTATTCAGTCAAAAGATTTATGGGGAAGAGTCTGGATGATGTGACTGAAGAGCTTAAGTATTTTCCCTACCGAATCCATGAAAAGAATGGAGTGATCAGGATAGAGGTTCGGGATAAATCCTTCTCTCCTTCCCAAGTCTCTGCCATGATCCTGAAAGAATTAAAAATGAGGGCAGAGATGCATTTCGGGGAAGAGATCACCAAGGCTGTGATTACCGTTCCGGCCTATTTTAATGATGGCCAGAGACAGGCCACGAAAGATGCGGGATTAATCGCTGGCCTCGAAGTTCTTCGAATCATTAATGAACCAACTGCGGCTTCCCTTGCCTATGGTCTTCAGAAAAAGACCCAGGGGGTCATTGCGGTCTATGATCTAGGCGGAGGCACCTTTGATATTTCCATTTTGAAATTAAAGGATGGGATTTTTGAAGTGCTGGCTACAAATGGGAATTCTCATCTTGGAGGCGATGACCTGGATCGTCGGATTGTCGATGTGTTGTGCAGGGAGATTCAGGAGTCTCACGGTCTTAAAGTCGATGATTTTTCAGATTTAATGCAAAATGTTCGGTTGGAGGCAGAGCGAGTAAAAGTTCAGTTGTCTGATCAAGAAAGTCTCTCGGCCTTCATTGAACTTCCTCAACACAAGGAACGATTTCAACGGAAATGGACGAGGAAGGAATTGGAAAGCATGACGCGTGATTTGATCGACAAAACTTTGGTTCCATGTTCTCAAGCATTACGAGATGCAGGACTCCAGGCTTCCCAGATTGATGAGGTGGTCTTGGTTGGTGGAAGTACCAGGATGCCATTCGTACGACAGCGAGTCAAAGAATTTTTTGGGAAGACTCCACTTTGTGACCTCGACCCTGATGAAGTGGTCGCTCTTGGCGCAGCCATTCAGGCCGATATCCTTAGTGGAAATCAGCAGAAGATGTTGTTGCTTGATGTGACGCCCTTGTCCCTTGGGATTGAAACCATCGGAAGAGTGATGAGCAGTCTGATTCGGCGGAACACAATCATTCCAACCAACGCCAAGGAGATGTTTACCACATATGTGGATGGCCAAACGTCTGTTGATATTCATATCTTGCAGGGGGAACGGGAACTCGTCCGAGATAATAGGAGTTTGGCACGGTTCCAACTTAAGGTCCCCCCCCTTCCTGCTGGTGTTCCAAGGATTGAGGTGAACTTTTTGATTGATGCGAATGGAATTTTGAATGTCGCGGCGAAAGATATTCGTACAGGAGAGTCTCAAACGGTTCAGGTGAAGCCGTCTCATGGATTGAGTGATCAAGAAGTGGAAACCATGATTCGAGAATCTTTTCAGTTTGCAGCTCAAGATATTCGAGCTCGACAACTGATTGAGGCACGCAATGAAGCGGAGGCCATTCTGAAGGCGACCGAAAAGGCCCTTCACCGTGGTGAACAACTCATTTCTTCTCAAGAGGCTTCGCAGATTAAAGACGCTCTTGCTAAGTTGCAGACTGTATCTCATGAAGATGACCACAAAGTTATAAGAGCCCATATCTCAGAGGTCGAAAAACACACGCATCATTTAGCTGAAGTCCTTATGGATGCGACGTTGAAAGAAGCGCTGGAAAGCAAAAAAGTTTCTGAAGTGAGTTGACGGAGCATCGACAAGTCATTCAACGGCATTTCTCTTATTGTTCGTTTGATATTGAGTGAGCACAATGGCAGAAGATTTGAACTGGGAGGATATGGAAGATATTGCCATTCGGTTGCATGAAGAGCATCCGGAAGTTGATCCCTTGACGGTTCGATTTACGGATATGCATGGGTGGATCGTGGCATGGCCAGAATTTAAAGGCGATCCTAAAAAATCGAATGAGAAAATTTTGGAATCCATTCAAATGGCTTGGTTGGAAGAATACCAGGATTCCAAGAATTGAAAAAGTTTCTCGTGACGTTCGAATGCGAGAACCTCTCACGACCCCTTCTTAACAATTTCATTCGATCCCCTTCTCAGTAGTGTTCTCAGTTGTCGTTTGGGGACTCTTCATTGTAGAACCGGTCTTTTCCTAGAGTGTGCTGGATGCTCAGTGATCCGCATCTCAAAACATATAGACAATTGAATGGGCCTGTTGAATATCCAACAATTTTTCAAATGAACGACCACTGCCCAGCACCTTCAAGTATCAGGAGGAAATGGGGCTGTTCAAAAAGGCCCGTCCAGTAAGGCCGGTGGCAAGCGGAGCGTATACGGGAGTATGTGAGCACGACAACGGGCCGACCTGCCTGCGCAAATCGCTTTCAGCCTTCGTAGCGACTTCGGAGAAGGAGGCTCGGTGGAGGCAGGGACCGCTGCTGGCGGACTTTTTCAACAGCCCACGAATGTATCTTTTGAATTAGGGTGTAGATTTCCAGATTTCTTCTTTGTCCAGTTCGTAAAACTCCAGGGGATTGGAAGTTTGAAGGCGCTTCTTCTGTGGAACAGTCCATTTGGCAAATACCTCTGCGGTAGTTTTCTGACTGGGTTCCTTAGCTAAAGCTCCAGTATAGGATTGAATTTGGGCAAACTGGATTCCATCAGGGATGGAAAAGGTCATGACTGGTAGGGTTCCCAGTGCTTCTTTCATAAAATGAGTCCAAATGGGAAGGGCTGCGTGAGCACCCGATTCCCTCCTCCCTAATGGTTGCGTTCCATCAAACCCAACCCAGACTCCCACCGCTAAGTTCGGAGCATACCCTACAAACCAGGCGTCCCGAAATCTATTGGTCGTTCCCGTTTTTCCTGCCAGAGGACGGCCAATAGATTTTGCTCTTCTTCCTGTTCCACTTTGAATGACGTCCATCATCATGTGGGTGATAAGATACGCTGTCTCTTTCGAGACGACTTCTCGAGGTTCAAAGAAGTGTTGTTCTAAGGTCGCTTCCTCCTTATTTCTCACGATCGAAATGGCATAGGGTTCCAGATAGATTCCCTGATTCGCAAAGACTCCATAAGCCGAGGTAAGTTCTTCGAGAGTGAGGCTCGATGATCCTAAAGCGAGTGAAAGGTCTTGGCTCAAGGAGCTGTGGATCCCCAGAGATTTCGAAAAATCAATCACGTTTCTGACGCCAATTTGTTCAAGGAGTCTGACTGTTGCGGCATTTCGAGAGTGTCGTAAAGCCTCCCGAAGCGTGATCGTGCCAAAAAACCGTTTTTCATAATTCTCGGGCTTCCAGATTTTTTCAGGATCTTCTTGTTCATAGACCACAGGGGCATCCATGACTAAGGTGGCTGGCGTCAGACCGTATTTTAAAGCGGTCGCATAGATAACGGGTTTAAAAGCAGAGCCGGGTTGCCGAAGGGCTAACAGAGCTCGGTTGAACTGGTTTCGTTCAAAGTCATACCCCCCCACCAAAGCTCGAATACTACCTGTTCGTGGATCAAGGGCGATGAGCGCCCCTTCCACTAATGGAGTCTGTTCGAGGAATAACCGGAGCTTCCCGTTGTTTTCTTGTTTCACCCTCACTTCAATTACATCACCTATTTGCAAAAGCTGTTTAGGACCGGCATTGGGGTATTTAACAGCTTCTGTCACGGGGGCATTGTTTGGTAAACGTCGACGGGCCCAGCGCATGTCTTTTAAGTCGAGTCGGGCCTGACGGCCTTTAACAAAAACCAAGGCATGATCATCGAAAAGTTTTGTTACAATACCTTCTACGATCTTGTCTGGATCTGGTAGGACTGGCTGCTCCGTCTTCTCCTCCTGAGAAGCCAGCAATTCAGACATTGGAATAGTTTCTCGTCTTATAGGTCCTCGCCATCCTTGCCGCTTATCTAGCTCACGTAGTCCTTTTGTCACGGCTCTATTAGCGATTTTTTGCATATTGACGTTTAAGGTGGTGAAAACTTGGATGCCACCTTTGTTCACCATTGGTACCCCATACTGATTCACCAAATGTTGGCGAACGTGTTCTAAGAAATATGGAGCAACACGTTCCACTGATTGACGTTTGAAAGTCAGAGGGTAATTCTTAGCGGCTTTCCCTTCCTCCTTGGTCACATACTGCTCCTGTACCATTCGCCAGAGTACATGATACTGCCGTTTTATTGACAATTCTGGGTTCTTATAAGGGGAATAGTTGGTGGGTGCTTTAGGTAAGCCAGCCAAGAAAGCCGCTTCAGGTAAACTGATTTCCGAAAGGTCTTTATCAAAGTATGTCAGTGAAGCCATACCCACACCGTATGCACCATGTCCAAAGTAGATTTGGTTTAGGTACATCTCAAGAATTTGGTCTTTTGTGAGAACCCATTCCATCTTCATGGCCAGCAGGAGTTCCCGAGTTTTGCGGCTATAGGTCCGTTCAGGCGAGAGAAATAATGTACGGGCTAATTGCTGGGTAATAGTACTGGCACCCTCGAATTTGCCACCTCGTCGTATGTTAGTCCATGCGGCACGGAGGATGCCGAATATATCCAGCCCAGGGTGTTCGAAAAATCGAGCGTCTTCGACCGCGATGACCGCATTGATTAAGTCTGGCGGGATCTCAGCAATAGGGGTGATGATGCGCCGCTCCACATAAAATTGGCCGATGACCTGGCCATTGTCGGCATGGACACGGGAAATTAAGCTTGGTTGATATTCGTGGAGCGATTCCAATGAAGGAAGTCCCGTGGCCGTATACCAAATCAGACCTAGAGCACCTACAACCAGGAAGCCTAGGGATATAAGTACCGCAATAATGATCACCTGCTGATGGGATCGTCGTGGAGATCGAGGATTGCTGTATTTTCGTGATATCATAAATTTTTTAGGATTCGGTCACTCCGCTGATTGTCGAGAAGAGACGAGGGGGGGGATAGATCCTATTCCTAGGATAACCCCTGTTTCACCAAAACTCAAGGTAAGACCGCAACATCATGATAAGGGCGATTTCAGAATCAGAACCGAAGCCAATTCGTTTACCCTCGGCTTCCGGCCTACGATAGTGCTTGTCTTGTAGGTCCTTTGGCATGGTTGACAACATTTTCATTCGCATGGTAAGAAAAATTCACTAGTATCAAAAACTTGTCATCACTTATCTATCTATAAGGAGGACTTATAATGTCCATCGATGTTGCCCTAGAGGTTAAAGTCGGGGATAATGCCCCAGATTTTACGTTAAAAGATCAAGACCAAAACGATGTCAATTTAAGGGATTTTCGAGGGAAAAAGAACGTCGTTTTGGCCTTCTATCCCCTGGATTGGAGTCCTGTCTGTACAGGCGAGAATAAGTGCCTTACCGATGATTTCCCAAGTTTTAACGATGCCAATGCAGAGGTGTTTGGAATCAGTACCGACAGCTTCTTTTCCCATAAAGCTTGGGCCGAGTCTCTCGACCTCAAACATCGTTTATTGGCCGATATGCACCGAACTGTCTCGAAAGACTATGGCCTCTATTTTGAACCTCTCAATTGTGCAAAGCGAGCGACGGTCATCGTTGATAAAGTAGGTAAGGTTGCCTATGTAAAGGTGCAGGAAATTAAAACAGCTCGTGACGACAAAGAAATTCTTGAGGCGCTCAAAAAACTCAATTAAACCTTGGCATGAATTGTCGGCAAGAGAAAGGGGGATTTCTTGATGAAATCCCCATTTCTCTGTTGCAAACGAAGGAAGCTTGATATGGGCAATGTTCTTGAAGATGTGACAGACCAAAACTATGAGGATGCCATCCAAGCCCTGGCTTCTGTCATTGCCTATGGTATCGCTTCTTGTGAACCCTGTGCCCTCTATGACCCTATTTTGGAAAAAGCAGCCTCTCTCTTTCCTCACGTTCGAATCGGAAAAGCCAAGATGCATGTTCCAGGTCGGTGTCTGGGCATAAAAAAAATTCATAATTTTGAAACCTACCCCATGACTCATTTCTTCTCACAAGGTCAGCTTCTTTTTAGCAAGGAAGGGAAAATTGATGAAGCTGAGCTTGCCGCGTTGATCACCCAATACTTTTCTTGAACCAGCCACGTTTCCTCTCAATTTTTCAAGAGTCTCTCTGTGTCATTTTAGGTCTCATAAGATATGACCGAGTAGAGTCGTTTGTCCTTCGGGGAAGATGAAGTTCAAGGGCGTTCGGTGAGAGGGTGGGGGAAAACTCGTTAATGTTCCTACGGGTAAATCGTGCTGGGATTTACCCACAATATTCTACGCAAGTACCATTGGAATCAAATAGTCGAACCTTGTTGAGTTGTGCTCTTTGGATTTTAGAGGCAAGGGAATCCCAAAGGGTTTTGGTAAACCGCTCAATGCTGAAAGAGTGGTTCGGTGACTCCCAGTGACTCATGAAATCTTTAGCCTTGAGTGGGAACAATATGTGGTCTTCAACGAGGCGATCGAGAAATCTTAGATCAATAATGCGGCCCGTTGGAGCGTCAATGCCTCCTTCAACGGTAATCTCGAACGTGTAGGAATCTCCTTTGGAGTGACCCGAACGAGAGGGATGGATGAGAGGAAACGTATAGCGTCGTGTTACATGTGCACGAATCGGTGCTTCAAAGGAAGGATCTTGGGGTAAGTGAGTTTCCGAAAGGCTTGCTGAAACGACTGAGATTTCCGCAAACAGGGCTTCCCCCTCATAAAGGTGGAGCGATTCTAATCCTCGGGTTTTTGGGTTCTGCAAGAATTTTTTCCAGAGGACCAAAGAAAAGTTTTCTGCTGTTGGAATCATCGATTCAAAATAAGGCGTATCGAGATTTAAATGTTTATGGTCAAATTCCTCAAGAACATCGGTGAGCACCTGTTTGAGATCATAGAGATTGATGATCATGCCTGTGACTTCATCCACTTTTCCTCGAAGTGTGACTTCAAGAAGATAATTGTGCCCATGCCCGTTTTCGTTGTGACACGGACCAAACACGGCTTGGTTTTTAGCTAAATCCCAATCAGAGTTGTGATATCGGTGTGAAGCTGAGAATTCAATGCGTTTCGTTAAGGTTGCTTTGGCCATATCATTTATTGGTATGGGGAGTTACAAAAAGGGCCGGTCCCTACCTGAAAACAAGAGGTAGAACCCGGCCCTCAAAGAACGCGTGACGAATGTTGAGGTTACACGCTGAATGAACTGCCACACCCGCAGGTGCTTTTGGCCTGAGGATTTTTGATGGCAAACCCTGAACCTTGTAAACTATCGACATAATCAACTTCGGCGCCATTTAAGAGAGGAGCACTTTGGGAATCGAAAATGACTTTCACGCCACCTTTTTCAACCAGCGTATCATCGTCATCCATTTTGGACTCAAAGGACATCCCATATTGATATCCGCTGCACCCTCCTCCCTTGACATATATTCGAAGTCCAATTGTCTCGTCCTCTTCTTCATTTATTAACTCTCTAATTTTTTCTTCTGCAATTGGCGATATAGTAACCATGAAACCCTCCCCCTACGACCATAGAGTTGAGTGAAAAGCCAATGAATAGACTTGATTGCTACTAAGTAGCAATAACTATACTATCAGACGGTCAGTTTGTTGTCAATTTTGTTGAGGATACTTAGCAAGTCATATTTATACCATTCTGCCCGCTAGTCCCCAAATCAGCTAGCCATTCCTGCCGCATTTCTTCCGGGACTTTCGCCTCAGCACGGTAGAAATCATGGGTAATTTTGACTATTGCCGAGGAACTTTTCTGGGCCACGCTATCCCAAAACGCTTGATGCGGTTTAAACCGGACAAAATGAACGGCACTGATCTTGTCTTCCTTGCTATGGCCTCCTTCAAATTCGCCGTAGACGCTTTGACCGTCGGATTGGAGAGAGATGGTTCCAGGTCGATCGATATCCTTAAAAGCATCGAGTAATTCCATGATCCTCTGGTTGTCAGTAATTTCAATGAAGAACGTCGCGCTCAATTCCCCTCGACCTGGAAGAAGGGCGTTATACACGTCTAACTCTTCTTGAACCTTTTGTGGATAAAATATCCGTTCGGTTCGAATCATTTCTTGAATTTGAAAGAGCACGGTCTCGCGATTCTCAAAGATGAGGGTGACCAAGTCTCCAATGGAAATGCGTCGTCGCTTCTTTAAGGCAATGATTCTTTGACGGTAGGCCTGGCGCCCAAGTTCGTATTCCGCATAGGGAAGAAGGTCGTTCTGTGTGAGAAGAATCATGTTGGAAGCTGATAGGCATGCCGAACAATTTGGATCGGATGGAGGGTTGGAGCAGAAGGAGCGATTGTGTTTCCGCTGGCTTGATCTAATTGAATAGCGGACAATGGACAGTCTGAAGCAATAATATCGGCTTTACACTGACCCACTTCCCTCATGGCTTTTTTCGCAATGTTCATGGAAAGATCGAAAAATTCTGTTTTGGTTCCCCAGGTCCCATCGTGGCCCGAACATTGCTCAATGAGGGTGACCTGCGCGCCAGTGAGTTCCATGAGATCTTTGGACTTGAACCCAATATTTTGGTCACGAAGGTGACAGGGAATTTGATACGCCACGTGGCCAGGGTTGCGAGGAAATTCCAAGCAAAGGGATCCCTCACGTTTGCGCATCATGAGGTACTCGCTTACATCATAACTTCTTTGGGCCATCTCGTTGACCAGGGGGTCAGAGCACAGATAAGAATATTCTCGCTTAAACATCAAACTACAGCTCGGGGTTGGAATAACAAGATCATATCCCGACTCCAGAAAAGGTCGGAAAAGCTGAGCATGGTGCTTCGCTCTTTCGATCATGATATCCGTGTCACCAATGTCAAACAAAGGCATTCCGCAGCATTGTTGATGTTCAGGTATCACGACCTCAATGTTGTTTTTCTCCAGAACCTGCACAGTGGCTTTCCCAATATCTGTTGCTTGGTAATTCACCATACAGCTTGAGAATAAGGCGACTTTGTGTGTTGTTCCGGACAAGGCAGGTTTTGGCCGCCTGCGTTTCCACCATTGCAGGAATGTTTCTTGCTGAAAAGGCATAACCTGGCGATCACGATGAATGCCCAAGACCGATTCTAGAATATTTCGAATCCACGGTGTCCGTAGCGTCCAATTTGTGAGTGGGGCAGTCAAGCTGCCAAGTCTGCCGATCAGATCGGTTTTAATCAGGAGCCTGTCTCGCCAAGAGGTTCGCTTTTCTTTGGCACGCAGTTTTTTCCAGACGGCCATGAGATGAGGAAAGTCGATTCCATATTGGTGTGGAGGGGTATAAGGACAATGGTTGTAGCAGAGTTTGCAGTAATAACATTCCTTTTCCACGTGTTCATGGTCCGCTGCGGTGATGCGAGAAAGATCACTCTCATAATCATCGATGCGCTCCAAAAGAGTGTGAAATGAGGGACACAGATTAAAGCATCTCCTGCAGCCGTCGCATACGTCATAGACGCGAAGTGTTTCTTGCTCCAGCTGACCGCGAACTGGGCCTTGTGTGATCATTTCCAATTCTTTCACGGCGAGACACTCTTTTAGGAAAAAAGGGATGGGTTACATACTGAGTAGGCGGGTACGATCCTCAATACCTGCCCCATTTTGTTACCAGTGTTAGCCATTTTGATCGAAGGATTCTAACCCTTTCGTAAACCGATTGGCGTGAGAACGCTCAGCTTTAGCCAAGGTTTCAAACCATTCGGCCATTTCTTCAAAACCCTCTTCCCGAGCTGTTTTAGCCATTCCAGGGTACATTTGGGTGTATTCATACGTCTCACCCTCAATCGCGGCTTTGAGGTTGGCTTCCGTGTTCCCAATCGGCAAGTCAGTCGCCGGGTCGCCCACCTCCTTTAAAAAATCCAAGTGACCAAAAGCATGTCCGGTTTCGGCTTCAGACGTATCACGAAACAATCCCCCAACATCCGGATAACCTTCGATATCTGCCCTCTTCGCAAAATAGAGGTAGCGCCGATTGGCTTGGGATTCACCGGCAAACGCAGCTTTTAAGTTCTCGTGGCTTTTCGTTCCCTTCAAGCTTTTACTCATAACTTCCTCCCTTTAAATCTGTATGTTGTAATAAAGATGGCCCACCAAATCGATGTCACCGACGTGTCGTGACACGGCACCCTGCGCATAGTCCATGGATTTCTACTTGATGGCCAACAACCTGGAAAGTAGCGGGGATTTCAGAAGACACGACTAATTGATCCAGTCGCTTGTCATTAAGATCCGTAATGGTTCGGCAGCCTAAACAAATCAAATGGTGATGAGGGGAGACGTTCGCATCAAACCTGGTTCGGTCATGCCAATAATTGACTTCCCGAACAAGACCTGCCTTCCGAAAAACACCTAAAGAATAATACACCGTGTTTGGCGAAATCATGGGATATGCCCGGCGAACTTGCTTGTGAAGTTCATCCGCCGTGGGATGTGAGGTGGTTTCCGCCAATGCTTTATAGATTGCGGCACGCTGAGGGGTCACTTTTAACCCCTTAGACTTGAAACGATCACGAATTTGAACCTGAGAAACCCTCATTTCATTCCTTATTAGTAATAATTACTATTTAACCAAAATTCGATCATGAGTCAAGATTGGGATTTTGCCCCGATGTTCTCAGTGTTCATTCGGAGGTCCTTAAACAAAAAGCATTTCGGGAAAATATAAGTTCACATTGTGGTCCTCGAACGATTTAGGCAACGGTGGTTCATTTTAGGAAGGACAAAAAATGGGCTAGTCGACGAACAACTAGCCCCGAAGGGTTTGAGGCCAATTCCCGATTCACACTCGGAAATGGGTTCTAAAACAAGCCAGAGGCATGACCCGAAGAAGCCATGAAAAAGAGCATGGGAATGGACAACATGGTATTTGTTCGTGATGCCAATAGAGCCACTCTCGCTGACTTAGCTTTTTCTTCGGCAGTGGCTTCCTTCATGCCCAAAAATTTTTTCTGGTTTGGCCAGATAATTCCCCAAACATTGAACAGCATGATAGTCCCTAACCACGCCCCCATTCCAATGACGGCGTCCTGCCCCTGTAGCATGAAGGCAGTGCCTAATCGGTGTTGATTCATCAGCAAGGCTGCCCCAAATAGCCAGGTGAAAAGTGCCCCCCAACGAAACCACCATAAGGCATTGGGAACGAGATGTTTAAACGCTTCGGCCTTGGTCTCGGGGGTCACGGCCTTGAGAAACGGCACTTGAATGAAATTAAAATAATATAGAATCCCGATCCATGTAATTCCAGCAAGAAAATGGCCCCATACTAGCAATGTTTCCATATTGACTCCCTCATGTATTTTTATTTATCGGTGTTGAATGAGATTGGGGTGGTGGATATTAGACAAGCGCCTTAACCACAACATACAAAACGACGGTGAGCACGAATCCCGCAGTGGTCGTCCCGTGAATCGAGTCAAGTGGGTTCATTAGGTGCCTCCTTTGGATATGTCGAGAATTGGTTTCTAAATTCTTGGATTTAGCTCAACACTCTGAAAACACATGGAAAAAAAGATTTTCGAAGTCTAGAGAAATAACATAACGTATTCTGATGTACTGTGCAAGGTGGGAGAAATTTTCTTTTTGGATCAATCATGAGCTGCAAGAGGAATTCCTTGTCGAATCAGGGAGACAGAATCTCCAAAGTTTGTGAGCCCATTTCCCAGCATAGTCTACACCAATTCTTGGTAATGCCAGGATTTGTCGAGTGTCAAGCTTTTGGCCGCGAGGTTCAATCCAAAGGCCTCGCCCCTGTGTGGTGTCCAGATTGTTAAAGGTTCGGTCAAGCCCTAAAAATTTGCATGTGCGGCCTGGTCCATCAATACGGGTTTTCACGTCTGAACATTCTTGTAAGGGAACCTCAATGCCACGGATCAAGACCGCTGCAGGAAAATCTATTCGTTCCGTCACGAGGTTTAGACAATGATGCATCCCGTAGACAAGATAAATATACGTGACCCCGGCTGGACCAAACATGACTTCTGTTCTTTTCGTGCGTCCTTTCGACGCATGACAGGCTTTGTCGTTTTGACCGATGTAGGCTTCCACATCGACGATTCTGGCTGAAATCCATCCTGTGTTCGTTTCTCGAATCAGAAAGGCTCCTAAGAGCTCTTGAGCCACGGTTAACGTAGGACGGTTAAAGAACGAACGGGACAATGGTTTGGACGTCATCAATGAGTTGCCCTTCCTTGTCAGAAGAGAGAAGGGGAGAGAGAGTTCTAACGAAGATAGTTAAAGGGCCTGTTGAATAATTCAAAAATTTTTCAAATTGGCGACAACTGCTCAGCACCCTCAAGTATCAGGAGGAAATAGGGCTGTTCAAAAAGACCCGCTCACCTGCGCGAAGCCGCATCCGCGGAGCCAGGTCAAGCAAGGCCGTTGGTGAGCGGAGCATACACGACGGAGTACGTGAGCACGACAACGGCCCGAGAACGCCGCTGGCTTGTCAGCCGTAGCCTAAGCGTAGACTGGCGGATTTTTTTAACGGCCCCTTAAAAGCCATCATCATGGGACATGCTCCCCATAGGGAGGCAATGTCGTGAGCCGAGAGTCTTCTATAGCGCCTCCTATGGTGAAATGATAGAGAGATTGGAACCGGGTGTCCGGAAATCCTAAGACCTGATGTACAGGATTATCAAAAAAACAGCCGATCCCCGTGGATCTCACGCCGGCCGACTCGGCCTCTAAATAGAGGACTTGCCCAATGAGGCCTGCTTCCCAGAATAAACGTTTATAATACCATGGCCCCCAACGTTCTAGGGCATGGTCGAAGTCAGCGATCATACCCAGGGAAAAGGCCCCATCTCCTGCAATCTCTTGCCAGCAACTTAACTGCATGGCAATCTTTTGGGCATTACCTTCCTCAAGAAGATATAAGGGAAGGCTTGATGACCAACCTTCAGGCATGGTCCAGACGAATTGGCTATGCATGCTGTCTTGGAAATCTTTGAGAATGGATAAAGAGTTGTGACGAAGCAGCATATACATGCCTGGCGGTATTCCATCAACGCGATGGACAAATAATACCAAATGAATGGAAGGATCCCAGGGGAAGGAATCCCATGGCATTGGCCGTTGGTCTACTGGGAGGTCGGCTTGTGGGATGGTTCTGAAGAGCATGGCGCAAAAGGAAGTCACATGGATAGACGTTTTTCCGTCTAAGGACAAAGCACTACGACGTTGATGAATAATCTGGTGAGCTGTCGGGCTTGAAGTCGAACTGCGTTCAATCGATCTGAGTGACAGAAGAGGGCAGATTTTCGTTACCCCCCAAGGAATCATTGTGTGTTCAGCCTGGCTCTTCCAGGAGCTCTTTGTGACCGTATCGATGATTTCCCATTGGATGGGGCTGTCCCGACTGAGCCGGTTGGCTTTCCCTTGCCAGGCTTGCTGTTCGAGTTCCTGAACGAAACTGTGAAGAAGAAAGAGGGGTAACGCGTTGAGATGTGAACTCCCTCTTGGCCAAACGGCTGCTATGATTTCAGGAAACTCAGCCTCAACGTTTTCGAAATCTTGGATCCGAGAAAGACCGAGAAAAGTCCCAATGGTATGGTCCGCCATACCAGATAAGATCACCAAATTCCAACCTAGTGTTGCGGCCGCAATTCTCAAAGTGCCGATAGCATGTCCAATGTCATGTTGGCAGTAGCGGAAGGCACGTTCACCGTATTTCCATGCTTCCCGCCAATGGATTGAGCTCAGTCCAACCAGAAACGCATCGTCGGGGAAATCCGCCAACGCTCGGTGAGTGACTTTATTTGGACAATCCAGACGCTGTTCAAGCCCATGGACTTGTGGAGTGTAATGATACAAGCCCGGTGTGAGGGAGAGATTAGGGACGTGTCCTAAAAAGAGATATCCTTCTGTCGGATGGAGATTCCCGCTCGACGGATTGCTGCGTAATGCCCAACGGTTTCCGCCATACTCCTTCCAAGCCGTGATTGAGAGCGCCAATTCAAAAAAACGCGACAACGTATTGAGCGTCAGAGCCTGTGCGTGAATCGCGGACGGTTCGTACAAGCTCTCATAGCTGGGGGACATCGGATCATCATCAGGTGTTAATAAAGGAAGTTGAAAGAGATGGGCTCCCTCATACCGTCGGAAGGGGTTAGGTTGATTCGCCCAATCCATGTAACCTAGGGAACGGGCATAATGATTGAAATCATGTTTCGTCTGCTGATGATACTGCTTGATCTGTTCAAGTCCGTCTGTGGGCGGTGGATATCTAGCTTCAAGAGACAATGTTTGTTCCTAACCTGAAGGTGCCTGCTCTACAAGCCGCAAGGGGTCTTCAGTTCATACGAGACTTTTCCTTCTACCCTCTCCGTGCATGGTGGGAAACTTTTGGCGCATGAACTGGAGATTTAAAGATCGAGAACAACGAGAAGGGTATGCTGATGCCCTACACATCGAGATTGTCAGCGAATGTGGCATTGGCCATGAGAAATTCATATCGTGCCTCGGTCCGCTTACCCATGAGATCCTGGAAGGTTCGATTGGTCGCGAGTTCATCGTGGAGGTCAACCTTCAAGAGTCGTCTCGTCGCGGCATTCAGTGTCGTCTCTTTTAATTGTTGAGGGAACATTTCCCCCAAACCTTTAAACCGACTTATGATCGGTTTGGTGTTTCCCTTGACTTGGCCAAGAATGCGATCTTTTTCCTCATCGGATCCTGCCCAATGAACCTCTTTTCCGATATCAATACGGAACAATGGTGGTTGCGCAATATACACATGGCCCCTTCTGATAAGTTCCAACAAGTGTCTGAAGAAAAATGTCAGCATGAGCGTGGTGATATGGTATCCGTCGATATCTGCATCCATGAGGAGAATAATCTTGTGGTAACGGAGCTTCTGAATATCAAAATCTTTACCGATCCCACAGCCCAGCACCCTGACCAGATCGCCTAATTCTTTATTGTCGACCACTTTTGTCAGAGTCAGCTTTTCGGTGTTGAGAACCTTACCTCGAATAGGGAGAATGGCTTGGGTTTTCAAATCTCGTCCCTGCTTAGCGGTGCCTCCAGCCGAATCACCTTCAACGATAAACAACTCGCTGATAGAAGGATCAGTGCTTTGACAATCAGCTAATTTCCCTGGAAGGTTCAAGCGGTGACTTACGGCGGATTTTCGCATCACGGCTTTGGAGGCTTCCCGTGAGGCTTCGCGTGCCCGAGCGGCCAAAATCATTCGCCCAACCAACGTTTCCGCAATGCTTTGGTTTTCGTTCAGAAAAGTTTCTAACTGGGGCCGAATGGCGCTATCGACTAGCCCCTGGGTTTCAGGGTTGTTTAAGCGTTCTTTGGTCTGTCCCTGGAACTGAGGATTGAGCATGAGCACACTCAACACACTGGCAAGACCTTCCCGAATGTCCTCTGCCTGCAACGTCAAACCCTTGGGAGCTAAATTATGGGTTTCGATGTAATTCCGGACAGCCTTGACAATTCCAGCCCGTAAGCCAATTTCGTGCGTCCCGCCATTCGTGGTGGCGATCCCATTGACAAAACTTCGCACAAATTCTGCAGGCTCATCTGTCCATTGCAGCGCTACCTCCATCCCAAATCCATTTTCGGGAACGGCTTGGTCACCTTTGGCATGAAACGTGCGGTCAAGATAGAACACGAAATCCGCAGTGGGTTTTCGGTCGCGGTCAGCCACCAACCTGGTTAAGTATTTTTGGATACCTTGCTCATGGACAAAGTGATGGATTTCCCCAGCTTTCCCATCCTTGAAGGTAATTTTCAGCCCTTTATGGAGGTACGATTTCGCTTCGAGGGTCTCTTTGAGGAGGTTAGGATCAAAAAGGGCTTTCTTCCCAAAGATCTTTGGATCTGGCTGAAAATAAATCTGGGTGCCAGTGCCTCGTACAGAGCCGCCTCGCTTAATCGGCCCCTTGGGGTCTCCCATTTGATACGCCTGCTGCCATTCATAGCCTTCTCGTTTCACGGTGACTTCTAAATAGTGAGAAAGCGCATTCACGACCGAAGCTCCCACGCCATGAAGACCTCCAGAGTGAATGTAACTTCCGGTATCGAATTTTCCTCCGGCGTGCAGTGTCGTCATGATGATTTCCAAGGCGGATTTGTTGTATTTCTGGTGTTTCCCGATGGGAATGCCCCGTCCATTGTCTGTGATCCGTATGCCTTCTTGGGTTTTGTCGAGCTCCACCACAATCGTGGAAGCGTACCCATTGATGACCTCATCGATCGCGTTATCCAGAATTTCCCAGACAAGGTGATGAAGGCCAGTCTTGTCGATTCCGCCGATGTACATCGCTGGCCGTCGTCGGACTGGTTCAATCCCTTCTAAAACGACAATGTCACTTGCTTCATATTTATTTGCCATTCTGTCTGAATGTTACCTCATCACGAAAGCTTGGAAATGCTTAACGTCACTCCCCCCATCTTATCACCTTCTAGTAAGGTCAAATCTCGGGTCTGTGTCCATTATTTTCACTGGGGAAAGTTGGGAGAACAACATCGATTGGGAGAATCTCTTTGAAGAGGCCACGTTTGAACATGGCATGGCCTTTCCCACCACGGGTAACGGGTTGGTATTTTTTTGCTGAAATCTTGATTGTCGATTCATCTTCTTTAAGCAGGACCATATGGTCTTCTTTGGTCGTGAAGAGTCGATAGGCCAAGACCAGGTCGTCACTCTCCAATTTCATGATAATCACTCCTTTGCCTGCACCCGATAAAAGGGCAACTTCTTCTGCTTTGCAGAGGAGCAGACGTCCACGTTTCGATGCCACGGCCACATGGGCATGGGATAAAGATGGCGGCAGGAGATCAACCCCAACGACTTCCTCTCTTTCTTTCACCCTCATGAATTTTCTTCCCAATCGAGTCGATGGCTCCCTAAAGGTTCCTAAATCAAACCTAACACCCATTCCTGAAGAGGACACGGCCAAGGCTTGACCGAGCGGTTTGGACTCGTCGTGAGATCCGTAGTCGAACAAGGGAAGGGATGAAGAAGGTTGTTTTGAGGAAAGTGGTGATGGGAGCATACGAGGGTCAAGGCTGAAGGCTGCCACCACACGTTCGCCGTCCTTAAACTTAAACAGTTTTTGAGCTGGATCGCCGTATCCGCTTCGCGCGGGAGGAATGTCGGCAATTCGAATCGTGTAGGCGCTACCGTAGTTTGAAAAGAACACGACCGGATCTAACGTGCTTCCACCTATAGCGGTCAGAAGAGAGTCTCCTTCCCGCAAACGCGCTTTGCTTAAGTCCTTGACAATGCCCACCCGACGAATCCACCCGTCGGTGGAAACAGTGATAATGGCATCTTCTTTCACCATGTAGGCTTCCGGATCGAATTCTATTTCTTCGATCTGTCTTCGCCCGATCTTGGACTGTCGCTTGTCACTGTACGTTTTGGCTAAGTCCTGAAGTTCCCGTTTGACCTCACCCCACAACTTGGCCTTTGAACCAAGGAGTGTTTGGAGTTCCTTAGCCTGGCGACGTTTGTCAGCGAGTTCATCGAGCATTTTCTTGATCTCAGGTTTTGACAATTTGTAAATCGGGATTTCCAAGATAGCCTCGGTTTGTACCGCATCCAGCTCGAACCGACGTTGGAGTTTGTGAGCGGAATCTGCTTTGCCACCGCTTTGTCTGATAATTTTCAAGACCTGATCGAGATCATCAAAAATCGTTTTAAAACCATTCAAAATATGAATGCGCTGTTCCAGAATTCGAAGATCGTAAGTAAACCGCCGGCGCACCGTTTCAAACCGGAAATCCACGAAATGTTCGAGGATCTGCTTCAAATTGAGACAGTCAGGTCGGGTCAGGGAGGATCCTGGAACCGGAATTAAGCAGGTGAGATTGACAGAAAAATTATTTTGAAGGGGCGTATTCTTAAAGAGGTAGGCCAGGGCTACCTGTGGATCGTCATCCTTTTGCAATTCGAGCACAATGCGGACATCGGTTGTGGATTCATCACGAACATCCAGGAGTTGGGGGACCTTTCTGGCAGCAATGAGTTCACCGATTTGCTCAACAATGGTGGATTTATCGACAGCAAAGGGAATGGATGTAATGAGGATTTGTGATTGCCCACGCTCTCCAGGTTCCACAACGTATTCCCCTCGTAGTTTGATCGACCCTTGGCCGGTCTCATAAATCTCCCGGAGTTCTGTCCGGCTATTGAGGATCTCTCCACCTGTAGGAAAATCGGGCCCTTTCACCTGTTTCATGAGATCCGCGATTGAGCAGTCCCGATTGTCAATGAGGGTTATGGCGGCTTCAGTGACTTCGGTGAGATTGTGAGAGGGGATATTAGTCGCCATTCCCACGGCAATCCCGGTTGACCCATTCACCAGGATATTGGGGAAACTCGCTGGCAGGATAAGTGGCTCTTCCCCCTTTCCATCGTAGTTGGCTTGAAAATCGACGGTATCCTTATTCAATTCTGATAGAAGTTCCAGAGCAATGGGGGTCAAGCGAGCTTCCGTGTAGCGGTATGCGGCTGGAGGATCCCCATCGATGCTCCCAAAATTCCCATGTCCATCAACAAGGATGGCTCTTAATGACCAGCGTTGAGCCATTCGCGCCATGGCGTCATACACTGCGGCATCCCCGTGAGGATGCCACTCTCCGATAACGGACCCCACGACCTTTGCACTTTTGATGGGAGGGCGCTCTGGGATGAGCCGGTGATTGTGGAACATTGAAAACAGGATGCGGCGTTGGACAGGCTTAAGGCCATCGCGGACATCCGGTAAGGCGCGAGAGGTAATGACCGAAAGGGCATAATTTAAATATCGCTGTCTGGTGGTCTGATCTAGGGGAACTGGGATAATCGTTTCTGTGGGGGGAGAACCGGATTGAGAGTTCTTCGCTGGGTTACGTGCCATGTTGATGGTACCTTAACAAAACATCACGATATGGGTAACGGTGATTGATTCTCTCGAACTTTTTGAGATGCGGGACGTGACGCATAGGACTACGGGAAAACGCGAGTGTCTGCTGAAGGCAAAGGTCCAAGTAAGTGTTCAGGTGTGGTCATCGGTTCGAGTTCCTTCGGTAAGTCAAGACGATCAGTTATTCGGGATCGGATCCAATTAGGATCCCACCATTCTATGGGGTTCACCTGGATGCCATGGAGCAACAAACTGAAATGCAGATGATCACCTGCGGCGAGTCCTGTGCTTCCTGTATAGCCAATGATTTGTCCCTTTTCAATCCAATCGCCTTGCTTCATATTAAACGCGGAAAGATGAGCGTAGAGGGACTGTAATCCATACCCATGGTCCAGGACGATGGTATGCCCATAAATGCCTAAATACCCAGAAAAGACGACCTCCCCGTAGTTTGTGGCTTCTACAGGGTAATGTTTGGTCACAGCAAGATCGAATCCAAGGTGATCTTGGGTATCGACCTCTCTTCCTCGATAGAAATATTTTCGATGATCGGCAAATGCCGCTTCGACTTGGGATTGGGATAACTGTTTGAAAGGGCCGCGCCACCGGAATTCTGGTTTGCTGTACTTGGAGAATTCAACTAATTGCTGATTATTGATCGATCGAAGTGTATTGTTCACTTCCAGGAAATTCTTGAGATTATCGTTTTGGTCTTCAACGACTGGGGTTTGTTGAATGATTGGCAACACCGTTTGTTCAATAAATCTATCGGTTATTTTGATCCGACGAGTCCGCCAGCGTTTTGGAAGAATACGATAGTCAAGGTCTTGGGTAACGTGATTTCCCAGCCCATCGTCAGCCACGATTTGAATGGTCTGACGAGGTGACAAGTTATGGGGGATAGCAAAAAGAGAAAATTTGCGAAATCCTTTTGGTGTTGAATATCCGGGGAAGAACGCTGGGCCTACCTGAACCCCGTGGGTGTCGGCGTCTTCCGACACACGATAAAATACTAATCCAGATCCTCCCTGAGGGATTGGATCATGCGCGGAAAGCACTTCTATTTTAGGGGGGGTAAATTTCACGGAAAATTCTTGCGATAATCTTTCCGAATTCCCAGTAAAGAACTCTCGCCATGAATAATCTCGGCTCGTCACCACCAATGTTGCGGGGCCCCTTCGCCGAGGAAGGTTCTCGTCAGCAAATGGCACAAGCTCTATGTCAAAATCGTGCTCGGTCCCTCCCTGTGATGACAGGGGACCTTCTGTGGGGAACTGCTTTTGTACGAGGGTGAACGTTTCAAGGTTTTGGACGATGTGCACGGAAATTTCGCGAAGACCTGTTTCAGAATCCTCGATATGGAGAGACAGAGGAGTATTGGGTCCGACAAGGCTAAAAGGTTTTCTCAAGGTGATTTGTGGTGGTGTGTGGTCACCCCATCGGTAATACCCGACAAACGCCAGATACAGCGAGAGAATCCCTACGATGATGATAAGAAAAATCGATTTATTCAACAAAGCAAGATGTCCATCGTGTGATGTGTCAATCTAGCAAGATGTTCAACGATTGTACCAGATGGCCTCCTGTTGCTCGAAGGCCGTCACCAACTCGGTCGCATTTCTCACTCGTGTTCCTGCCTTGGACCTTTCACGCCGAGAGTAGACTGTTCTCTTGACGTGGGGGATGTTCGAAGGAGGTGTGCCCTTTGTGAGGGTGTACAGGACCAGGTATCCGCGGTTGTCCTAGGAACGGCACTCCTGGGACGGCAGGATGGGAGGCAAGGTAAACCATCCTGCTGGAATGATTTTGTTGAACGTCTTGTCGCATTCCTTTGGTTGTTTTTATCTTTCTCTGAAAAGTTGAGTTCTTGGAAATCTTGAGTTGTTTGATAACCTGCTATTGGGTGAGGAAGTCTATGATTTTTTGAGAATCCTTGCAATTGATTTTCTGGAAAGATATTTCTGGCGAGGTCAATCGAGGCAAGCATCGAGTGACAAGAGCCTCTTGGCGTACGGGATCAAGGCTTCAATAACGGCTGACTCTTGACAGGCGAGTATTGATGCCATAGCCTGAACTCCTTTTTGACTCGTGAAACGCGTTGAGGGTTCAATAGTTGAAAAGCAAGAAATGCTGATGAACTGATGGATACAAGTGTGACTGTTTCGGTCTTTTCCAGAAGGAGGAAGAGTGAGTCTGGTCAGTGAAGTTCTGGGTTGGTTTTCCAGTGATCTAGCCATTGATCTCGGCACGGCTTCGACGTTGGTGTATGTACGGGGTCGTGGCATTCAGCTCTGTGAGCCTTCGGTTGTGGCTTTGGAAAAGCAATCCAACTCCGTTTTGGCCGTCGGGGCTGAGGCGAAGCGCATGGTCGGCCGGACGCCAGGGAATATCGTCACGATTCGTCCCATCAAAGAAGGAGTCATTGCTGACTTTGCCATAACTGAACGAATGCTCAACTATTTCATCACAAAAGCCCATAACCGAAATACCTTTGTCCGCCCTCGATGCGTGATTGGCGTTCCCTCACGAATTACCGAAGTTGAGCAGAGAGCCGTTCGGGAATCAGCCACTCACGCTGGAGCTCGTGAAGTCTATTTGATTGAAGAGCCCGTGGCTGCGGCTATTGGAGCCGGGCTCCCTATCACTGAGCCATCCGGTAATATGGTCGTGGACATTGGGGGAGGAACGACGGACATTGCGGTCATCTCGCTTGGTGGAATCGTCTGCAGTGAGTCGGTCAAGGTCGCTGGTGATAAAATGGATGATGCCATCATGAGTTACATCAAGAGGCGGTACAATCTCGTCATTGGCGACCATATGGCGGAATTAGTCAAAATGGAGATCGGGTCGGCTTATCCATTAGAAGAGCGCAAAACCATGATGGTGAAGGGGCGTGATATGATTTCAGGGATTCCCCGCACGGTGGTGGTCAATGATGCAGAAGTTCGAGAGGCGTTGGAAGATCCCATCCATACCATTGTTAATGCGCTGCGTACTTCCCTAGAAAATATTCCTCCCGAATTAGCCGGAGATATTATTGATCGGGGAGTCGTGATTACAGGAGGAGGCTCCTTACTCCCTGGGTTGGCGACACGATTTCAAGAAGAAACCAATCTTCCCATCATCACGGTTGATGACCCTCTCACATCTGTTGTGCTGGGAGTGGGAAAGGTGTTAGACGAGATAGAACTCATGCGAAAGGTGGATCTCTTATCTTAAGACCGTAATAAGAGGTAAATGCGAATAGGCTCCTTTGACCATCGAGGAAGGTCTATCATCACGGGCGAACCGATGATGGGGCAAGACGGGAAATGGTTCCTCCATGGTCCACGATATAGATTTCACCTTCCTCATCCTCTCCAAACGAGGTAATTCGTAAGCCTGTGTTGGCTAACACCTTTGGGGCCTTATTCGTAAGCCCCATAATTTCTCCGCTACAGTAATCTCCAAAAATATAGGTCCCCCTCAACGCAGGAATTTTGTTCCCTCGATACACATATCCTCCAGTGATCGCACAGCGTGGTGATTCATTCTTGTATTCTGCCACCGGTAGGGAAAGTCCCAATTGAGAACATCCTTTGGCGGGGGCATAGCAGTGGGACCCCTCCATGATTCGCCATCCGTGATTCGCCATCCGTAATTCTTTCCTCTTTCGACAAGGTCAATTTCTTCCCACTGGTTTTGGCCGACATCTCCCACCCATAGTTCGCCGGTTTCTCGATCAAAAGAAAACCGCCAGGGGTTCCGAAAACCCAAGGCATAGATTTCGGTTCGACCCTGGTCTTCAAAGAAAGGATTGGTGGAGGGACTGTCATAAGGTGAGCCATGATCCGTATCAAGGCGTATAACTTTGCCGAGCAATTGGGAGGGATCTTGCCCTCTGTTTCCGGGATCTCCTCCTGACCCTCCATCGCCCGTCCCAATATACAGAAAACCGTCAGGACCAAAAGCCACCATACCACCATTATGATTGCCGTAAGGTTGTGGAATGGTCAAAAGGATTCGTTCTGTGGAAGAAGATTGGTTTGGGTTGTCGGACACCGTCAGTTCCGTGATCACGGTGGCCCCATCTTCAGAACGCGTGTAGTTAACGACAAACCGACCATTGCGACGGAAGTTGGGATGGAACGCCAAACCTAACAACCCTCGTTCTCCTCCAAACCCGACTTTTGAGGTCATGTCCAGGAAGGGGCGGGAAAGTAAGATTCCTTCTTGAATGATTCGAATTCGCCCAGGTTGTTCAACAACGAACAGCCTGAAACTCTGGTCTCCCGCGTGTGTAATAAAAATGGGATTTTCAAGGCCGGAGGTCACGAGTGGTGCTAAAGAAATTGGGCTCGGGTCCAAGTGAACCGTGAGCGAGAGCCCAAAAGCTAGTAGGGGTGTCGTTGTGAGAAAAACCATGAACACCACAAATCCAATTTTTGGTTTCAATAGAGTCAAGATTGCAGAAACCTTTGAATTCGAGTTATAAATTAGCATGATTAGGTTCATTGGAGTCTCAGATGATTTTAAAATATGAAAGCGACGTTTTGGATTCCGAAGATTCACGGGGAAATTTTTATCATGTGTGTCAGGGACGAGTCCAGGACGCACCCTTGTCCATCCCTCCTCGTGATCAACCCTATGAATGTCCGGATTGTGGAATTGATTTGGAACTAGAAGATTTTCTGCTAGCCCAACAGCGTGGATGGTCCTAACGACGCTCAGAAGGAACGAAATTCATGGCATCGAACCAAGAACGAAAACTGTCTCTGTGATGCGAGGGCTCCTCATTCTCTGTTCAACTTGTTATGAGCAAGTCATTGAGGAAAAACTGGTGGATCATCGTAATTATGTGGAAAACCATGAAGCCTTGTTTGATGTCATCTGTCCAGGGTGTGAGGATCTCAATCGACCGCTTGTCGATGACATGTTGGGAAGTTCTGAATGAATCGTCTGCTTGTAAGAAGATCTTACCTGACACTCCAACTCTTGAACGAGTCTCACTTTGGCTATCCACCTCAACGAGTTTTTGATAAAATATTAACCTGTTTATTTTGGAGAAAGGCTCCAGAAATTTCCTTTTTTTGATTCGATAGATTTTGGTGAGGGAGGATGCCATGGGCTGTATCGGGCGGGAGCGTCATACGAAGAGCCTACTTTTCATGATATTTGGCCTTATACTGGTGGGGCCATGGACTAGTGGTCAGGCAGCATCTTTACGTGAGGACGGTCATGCAACTGATAGAACTGAACCAACGCCATTGATCTTAGTCGCTCAAAGTAGGGGCACACCTTCTCCAAACTTGAGCCATTCCCTTCAGTTTTTCGCTTCAGTTGCAACAGATGAAGAAATTCCTGTTATGGCTGAAACAGTGGTTGAAGGGAGTGCAGTTGAAGAAAGTTCTTTTGAAGATTTTGATGATCCCTTTGAAGAAGACCTTGGTGAAGAAGTCTATGATCCGTGGGAACCTTTTAATTCTGCCATGTTTACGTTCAACTATAGACTTGATCGACATGTTTTAAAGCCAGTGGCCAAAGGCCATGATTGGGTCGTGCCTCCTGATGCCCAAGATTCCATCGGCAATGCTTTTGATAATATAGGCTTTCCGCATCGATTCCTGAACGACATTTTTCAAGGAAAATTCAAGACGGCTGGAGTTGAACTCAGTCGGTTTCTCATTAACAGTACGATTGGAATCGGGGGGTTTTTTGACGTGGCGAAATATGGATTTGATATTGAGGCCCCTCATGCTGAAGATACGGGACAAACCATGGCCCATTATGGTGCAAAATCTGGTCCTTATCTCGTTCTTCCCTTCCTTCCCCCCATGACCGTACGGGATGGGGTTGGTTTTGCCGGAGATGTGGCCATGAATCCCTTGAACTGGTTCGTGCCTCTCGTCCAGAATTTTTCTGCTAGAGTAGGAGAAATGGTCAACGAACGATCAAGGAACCTGGAGTCGTTTGAGGGGATTGAAGAGTCAACTGTAGACTTGTACGGAGCCGTTCGGTCTGGATATTTTCAAAAACGTAGTCAAGCCATTAAGAAATAGACGTGCAGGACCCTCAAACATCTGACAAGTTCCTTTCTATCATTTCTTAAAGACCTGCTTCAGAGAATCACTGTCTCTGGGAGTAACACGAGACATCATCATTAATTCATCGAGCAGGCTCCTGGTCCTCTCGGATCTCCACATGTTCCGCAACCTTGCAGCTCCCCTAGTAAAGCCTCCATCCGTCGTTCCTCCGCCTACTGCGAAGGCTGACAACTGCTTTTCAATGTTCTGTGTTCGACATATCGGACATGTGGGAACCGTTGAGCTCTGGACAATAGATTCAAAATGATGCGAACATTCCTCACAGATGTACTCAACTCAAATAGTGGTATAGATCTCACCCCCCAAATCATGGTCTTCCATTATAGGCAGCGGGAAGCGAATTTGACAATCTTGAAGAATGGTCAGAGGTGAAAGAGAAAGGGAGATAAATCTAAGCTCAAGGAGAGCCTAAAATGTTTCAAGAAGAGAAGACCTTTAACCTGCGATTTACTCTAGAAGCTCAGTTTCCTGATGATTATGATGGTGAAGATGATGCGTATGCCTGGTTGCATGATTGGGAAACACGGATGAAGCCCGAACTTTTGAAAACTATTTTTTCCTCCCTGCGGGAGTTCCCTTCATGGAATGCCCGCGTACGAAATAGAGGAGTCGCGGCCACCGAAGAAATTGAAATTTCATTGGAGAAAGATTTTTCGTCGTCATAACTCAGGCAAGGAACCATGAGACTCGTATTCCCATTCACAACGTCTTTGCAAGTTGTGGCAGCGACTGCTGGGTTTTTCATCGTATTGATAATTCAACCGAAGGACTGTGGGGCTCAAAATCTCACATTGACGCCAGCGATGAGCGCTTCAGTTGGAAGGGTTCCTGAGGCTCTCACTGTTGGTGATTTTAATGTGGACGGACATCTTGATGTGGCCACAGTTAACGCTCGTTCAGATGATGTCACTCTTCTCCTTGGGAATGGAAACGGGACATTTCAAGGGCCTACTTCATTTTCGGTTGGAGAAAATCCTATGTTTCTTGCGGCAGGGGATTTAAATGCTGATCACATTCCTGATTTAGCAGTGGTGTCCACGGCAAATGATAGCCTCCATATACTATTGGGGAAAGGAGAGGGAACGTTTCAGGCCTCAAAAATGTATCAAACTGGGAAGGGCCCGACTTTCTTGGCACTTGAAGATGTGGATCAGGATCAAGATTTAGATATCGTCATTGTGAATAGTGGCTGGCTCGGTCATTACCCACCATTTAGCATCGCCGTGTTTCGCAACAGAGGGGATGGTCAATTTGGAATGCCTTCTATGTATGAGCAAAAGGATCGTGATGGAATGTTTCCAACACAGGTTTTTATGGAAGACTTCACGAACGATGGGTACCCCGATTTGGCCATCTCATGGAGTCCACCTGGTTGGAGTAGCCCGAAAGGATTGATCTCAGTTTTAATAAATCGACAGAATGGATCCTTTATGTTGACAGACGAAATCCAGGCCGGGTCCAAACTGACTGCTGTGAGTGGGGCAGACTTGGATGCGGATGGTGATGAAGATTTAGTCGTCACAAGCACGTATACCGATACTGTTGGAGTGTTGCTAAGGGAGCAGGATGGAGCATTTGGCGATCCAGATTTCTATGAGGTCGGGTTCAGTCCGGCTTCTCTTGCGCTCGGGGATCTTGATCGAGATGGAATTTTGGATATCGGTGTCGCCAATCGTGCTTCAAATAGTGTATCGGTGCTCCTTGGGAACGAGAATGGTACATTCCGACATGCAGGCCATTTCGCTGTTGGAAGAACTCCCACAGGTTTGATTCTCGAGGATTTTAATGGTGATAGACATGCTGATCTCCTTGTCTCAAATAGTGGTTCAGATGATGTCTCTGTCTTACTGAGTGGTAAGGTGGAGATTCCATCCATCACGCTCAGTACGGAATCTATGGTTTTCAAAAAAGGGGCAGTCGAATCAGAAGAGGAGCCTCAAGTTCTTGTTCTTTCCAACGTTGGGCTGGGACCTTTGACTGTTTCCAAAGTTGAGTTGGGAGGAATGGCACCTGATGCCTTCGAGATCGTTGATCAACATTGTTTAGGAAATACACTCGCAACTGGAGAATTATGCAAACTGATCGTCACGTTTACCTCTAAGACGCCTGGCCTTCATCAGGCAGAAATGACCATTTGGGATAATGCTCCGGGAGGACCCAGGTCGGTCATGTTAACCGGAAATGTTCGAGGGTAAAGGTCATGCGTCTTCTGGAGCCAAAGGGTAATTTTCAGATTCTTCCTCTCTCCGACTTCGTTTTTGAACGAAACTTTCCTGCTAGCCATATCCATCCCAAATCTCAAACCTCTAGGGGAGATCATGTCCGAGGGAGAGAAGGAAAAGTCAGAGTGAGAGTTTCTGAGGTTCCACGACTCCACATTGGTGTGGATATTGGAGGGACTTTTACAGATTTTGTGGTCCATGATTCAGTGGAAGGGAGTCTACGTACGTTTAAAATTCTTTCGACCCCCTCCGATCCTGCTGAAGCAGTTCTTAAAGGGTTACACGTCATCCCTCAGGAATACAGTCGCACGCTTGTGCATGGGTCAACCGTGGCCACCAATGCCCTTCTTGAATGGAAAGGAGCGAAAACCGCGCTTGTGACTACACGCGGGTTTCGAGACCTTTTAACGATCGGTCGGCAAACACGCGATGGTCTGTATGCTCTTTTCCCTATCCGGCCGCAGCCGTTAATCGATGACTCCTGTTGTTTAGAGGTCACGGAACGGGTCGACCACTGCGGGACAGTTCTCGTGTCTTTGGACCTGCGTGAGTTACCCCATTTGATAGACAAGTTACTCCAATATCAGGTAGAGGCAGTGGCCATTAGTTTGTTGTTCTCATTTGCGAATCCAAGCCATGAATCGTGGTTAGGACAACAATTGAGGACTCAAGGCTGGTTTGTGTCCACTTCTCATGAACTGATTCCTGAATTTCGGGAATACGAGCGTACGAGTACAACCGTCGTGAATGCCTATGTCTCCCCAATACTTGACCGATATTTAGGGCGGTTGGCGGAGAATTTGAAACCCGAAGAGTTTCATGTTCTCCAATCGAATGGAGGTCGACTTCAAGTTTCAGAAGCACGTTCTCAAGGGGTTCGATCCATACTGTCCGGTCCAGCTGGAGGTGTTATCGGCGCCACCCATATTGCGAAACTTGCCGGGTTTCATCAGATAATCACGTTTGACATGGGAGGAACCTCTACAGATGTCTCTCTAGTCAAAGATCACATTGACGTGACAAATGAAGCTATCATTGGAGGCATGCCCATTCGTGTGCCTGTGATTGATATTCATAAAATTGGAGCGGGAGGAGGGTCCATGAAAGATCCTGTTCGCCTAGAAATATTTCGACATCTGTTTGCCGCGGTCGCTCAAGAAATGGGAGTTCGTCTTCAACGAGCGGCCTATTCACCTAATATAAAGGAGCGATGCGATTTCTCTTGTGCAATCTTTGATGCACAGGGAAGGTTGGTGGCTCAGGCAGAACACATTCCCGTTCATTTGGGGGCTATGCCGCTTTCAGTCCAAGCCTGTGTGAGCAAAATAGATTTTTCCCCAGGGGATGTTGCCATGGTGAATGATCCTTTTCAGGGGGGAACACATTTGCCAGATATCACGATGGTATCCCCCATGTATGCCAAAGAAGAAGATTCTTCATCTATGCTTGGATATGTCGCCACTCGTGCTCATCATGCCGATGTCGGAGAGATGTCGCCTGCTTCCATGCCCTTGTCTCAAGAAATTTATCAGGAAGGACTGATTATTCCCCCCGTGAAGCTTATGTCTGCAGGGATCCGCAATGCCGACGTCTGGGAAATGGTATTGGCCAATGTTCGAACACCTCGTGAACGTGCAGGTGACCTTCAAGCACAGTTGGCTGCGAATCGAATTGGTATCTTACGCCTCCAAGAGTTGGTCTCACGCTATGGTCAACGAAAAGTTTCCGCAAATATGAAAAGCCTTCTTTCGTTCAGCGAAGCCGTGGTCCGTCAGCGCATTCATGCGTTGCCGGACGGGCACTATCACTTTCGAGATAGTCTGGACGAAGATGGCATCGGTAAGGAGCCAGTGGAGATCAAGGCTTCAATTTCGATACAGGGTGAAGAAGTCATGGTTGATTTCACAGGGAGCGCTCCCCAGCAAATGGGCAGTATTAATGCGGTTTTTGCTATCACGCTTTCAGCGACAGCCTATGTGTTTCGTTGTGTTCTCGGAGATGATATTCCAGCAAATGCCGGAGCCATGGTACCCATTCGAGTTTTTGCCCCTGAAGGTTTTGTTGTCAATGCTCGATCACCTGCTGCTGTTGCCGAGGGGAATGTCGAAACGTCTCAACGAATCGTCGATGTCCTTTTTGGTGTCTTATCCCAAGCCTGTCCCAATCGTATTCCGGCTGCTAGTCAAGGAACCATGAATAATATTGCGTTAGGGGGTTGGGATTCACTTCGAAGGCGATCGTTCGCGTATTATGAAACCCTTGGTGGGGGTATGGGGGCTGGTTTTGAACAACATGGAACCAGTGCTCTTCACTCCCATATGACGAATACAATGAATACACCTATCGAAGCATTGGAATATGTCTACCCTATTCGAGTCACTCAGTATGGAGTGCGGAGAGGTTCAGGAGGCAAGGGAAAGTGGACAGGTGGTGATGGCATGACGAGGGAGATTGAATTTCTTGATCAATCTCAGGTTACGATTCTGTCAGATCGGCGTCGAGAAGCTCCTTATGGCCTCGAAGGCGGGAGTCCTGGACAGGTGGGAAAGAATGTCCTGATTCGAAATGGCGTCGAAATTCCTTTGTCAGGAAAAATGTGTTTAGATGTTAAAGTTGGTGACCGACTTCGAATTGAAACACCGGGCGGTGGAAGGTATGGCTCTTGAAGACGAAGAGGCCTTTTGATTAGGTTTTAGGGAAAATTAACAAAAGGGGCCTAGTGAATAATTCAAAAATTTTTCAAATTGGCGACCTCTGTCCAGCACCGTCAGATAGCAGGCAAGGAACGACGCTGGCTTGTCAGCCGTAACCTAAGCGTAGGCTGGCGGACTTTTTCAACAGCCCCCAAAAGAATCTCGAGAGGCGTCTTGGTTTATGGAGGATTCAAATCACATGACAGAAACCGATCCTGAAAAATTGGCTTTGCTCTATGAACGTTTTAAAGATGTGTGCTTAGTAGAAAAAGAGGTGTGGAAGGAAATTTTCATGCCACGGCAAGCCACCCAAGGTGCTATTTTAACGAATATCCATGAGCGATATGAGGTGATCATTGATGATCAGGAAGTCGAGGATGCCTTAGATGCGAATATTCCATTGGGTGCAAAGGCTCTTGCCGCGGCTATTCAGGAATACAAGGCTCATATTAGTTTTGTGAGGAAGTGAAGTCCTTTGTTGAGTTCCCACTTCCAGAAGTCTCAGAAAGTCCTAACGTGCAAGTGGGCAAAACACTTCAATCCTGGCTGGTCTGAAACGGTAAGAAAGAATGCTTGATAACAACTACCATCTTGCCTTAGGAGAGCGTTGATGCAAGCTCCACTCTCCTTTATCAGAGCACTGCAGAATGAGATGGTTCCTTGTGGCACCCCCGATTGTCCTGGGCCAGTAGCCGCCTCTGAACGTTCACAAGCAGATGACCGGGTGAAGGTATTTGATGTTCACTGCGAACGTTGTGGCTGGAGTGAGCGAGTTGCGGGTCAAGAGGACCATGGGATGAATCCTCTCTGACGGCAATTATTGATGAACATTTACTTCACCTTCAACCAATTTGCCCCTTCGATCACGCTCCTGTCTTTTTTCATTCATTGCCGAGTCCTAGGAGAAAAGCGCGTTACCGAATCACCTGCTACTTCTGCGGCCGACAGGCTGAATTAGACTGGCCACCTCAAGAGTCCAAGTGGTAGCCTCCAGTGGTCTTCACGCATGAGCGAGTGCTTCTCTCACCTATTGCGAAACAACTACTTTGAGTATTGCAGTCCAAAGCGAAAGAACGTTTCTGGTGCGGGAAACCCTACAAACTGCTCATATTGGGAATTGGTGATGTTGTTGATCACACCGAAGAGTTTCCAAAACTTCTTGAATGTCAGGGTTGCTGTCATATCGGCCAGAATGTAGCCCCTGACCGTATCCTCTGTAGTCGGAATTTGGATATCCTTTCGTTCTCCCACTGCCTGCAATTTCCCACGAACCATCAAGTTTGGCAAAGGCCAGGTTTCAACAATGAGTCCTCCGAACGCACGCGGTCGATTTCTTAGCTGGTCGCTGCTGCCTTCAGGTGTGCTATTCACATAGGTGAAATACCCTTTGAGGTGGAGTGTGGATGTTGGATTGGCCAGAAGGCCAATTCAATCCCTTGTGTTGTCACTTTGGTTAAATTGGTCAGCCTAAAGATTCCTTGACGGGCCAAATTCTGATCGAGGTCGATGAGATTAGAAAAAGTGTTATAGAAATAGATGAATTCGATTTCATGCCGTCCACCAAGAAACCCTTGCCGTATTCCTACGTCCCATCCGATGCTGGTTTCTGGGGTGAGATTGGGGTTGCCTATGACAGGGTCTCCCAGTGCGTTGAAGCTGGGAAGTTTGAAGCCTTCTCCGTAGCTGACGTGAGCAATGGTGCGTGTTGGAAATTGAATCTTGCCACTGATTCGAGGATTGATCTGCATTTCGGTCTCTTCTGGGAAGTCAAGACGGGTCCCGAAAGTGAAACTGGCAAACGAATGCGGGATCAGCATGAGTTCGAGATATCCCCCAGGGGTCAAGCGAGTTTTTTGAAAATCGATAAGCCTGTCCTGGGGAAGCCCCAACGCAGTTGACTCTTGGAGGCCTGAACTTTCTCCACGTTCATAGATGATTTGAAGGCCGCCGGCAACAGTCCATGCCCGTGACAGTTGGAATCCATGCTTCGAGAAGAGCAAAAGCTTTGTGTATTCTGTCGTGAACCTGGCAGGAGGAATTTGAAGCATTCCTGGAGCGGAGAGGACACCAGGATTGTCAATGTCTTGAGATTGATAGAACAGATTGGCAGATAGTTCGTGATCCCATTGGGTTGTGATATAGTGTGTCAATTTGGATCCGAAGACAAGTTGATCAGTCTCCCGCTGTTCCGAATCACGAAGAATGGCAAGGCGTGGCCCTCCGCTTCCTTCAGGAAACGAGCGAACCTGGGTATTGGTGTACCGCCCGAACATCTGAGCCGAGAAAGGACTGTCTTCCTTGTGCCATGTGGCATTGCCACTCACGGTGCTCAATTCAAATTTATCTCCTTCTACCCTTTCATCATTTCTTGTCATCGAGCCTGATCCGGCATAGGACACGTTTCCTATCGTGCCAATTTTGTTAAACAGTCCTCTCACATATCCGTAATCTCCAGCTTCAATCTGAATCCTTGAAGACATTTTTGATGTGCTTGGTTTGCTGAGAATGTTGATGACGCCACTCATGGCATCTGACCCGTACAGCGCAGAAGTCGGTCCACGAACGACTTCAATTCGTTCGATTCCTTCCGGTGTCAGAGTGGAAAGGTCAACAGACCCACCCCGTTGGTTCATCGAGTCATTAATTGGGATCCCATCCAACATGATCACCGTGAAGTTTGGGTCTCCGCCTCTCATGTAAATAGAACTGACCCCACCACGCCCTCCATCTCATCGACGAAGAGACCTGGAATTTGGTCAAGAACTGTGCCCACATTATTGGGTTTCTGGATTTCAATTTCCTCCTTCGTAATGACGGTCATACTTCCAGGAGTTTGAGATTGGGGTGTGGGAAGAGCTGTTGCCGTAACAACCACAGGGTCCATCTTCTCCACATCAGTTCGGTCCTGGGCATACAGCGAATTCCCAAAACCTAGAACAACACTCATTTGAAGGAAAACAATGATCAGTTGAGGGAGTGCTCGAAACACGCATCTATGTTCCCTGACGTTAAGACCTGTTATTCGTAATCCCTTCCATCAAAGACTTGTCTTGTGATTGAAAACATCTCGCCTTCAAATTCTCATGCAGAGAGGATACCTTGTCAATTTGTTGAATGGTTAAGGGGCCAGCTCATGCACAAAGCGGCCAGAGATGGTTTCACACGTTAATGAAGAGGCTAACTGGATTGCGTCGTTGTGATAGGCAAGGAACCAACTTTCTGATGTCATTCCATATATCCTTAGGGTCCGCTCGTGTGGTATAGACCACTTGCTGTTGACAGCAAAAATCATGTTTAGAGACGAGTTCCGGCTGAGAAAATGTTAGTTATTTGAAAGTCTGCTAAGCGGTCACGACGAATGTCAAAAGTATCCTTTCGGACTCATCCAATTCCTACAGATCAAATGCCCTCGGCCGTGCTATTTCTAGTGGTCAATGAGGCAGCAGAACGATTTAGTTACTACGGAATGCGGGCCATCCTTGTTGTGTTTATGACGGATTATTTGGTGAATCGCCAGGATCATTTGGACGTAATGGGAGAAGCAGAAGCGCGTGCGTATTTTCATCTCTTTGCAGCAGGCGTGTATTTTTTTCCGATCCTTGGCGCGATGGTGGCTGATGCATTTTGGGGTAAATATAAAACTATTATGATCTTATCCCTTATCTATTGTTTAGGCCATTTTGCACTTGCTGTGGACCACACAAGAACTGGCCTTACCATTGGATTGGGGTTAATTGCCATAGGCTCTGGGGGCATCAAGCCTTGTGTCTCCGCCAATCTTGGAGATCAATTTGGTTCTCGTAACAGTCATTTAATCACAAAGGCGTTTTATTGGTTTTATTTCTCAATAAATTTAGGGGCTGGGATTTCGACCTTGTTGACTCCCTGGCTGTTGAAACATTACGGGCCGCATTTGGCATTCGGGATCCCTGGTTTGCTGATGTTGTTGGCCACATGGGTGTTTTGGTTGGGCCGATGGGACTATGCCCACCTCCCTCCTAGGGGCGTGCAGTTTTTGAAAGACTTGATAAGCCGGGAAAGTGTTGATGCGGTTCTACGTTTGACGCCGATCTATATCTTTGTGGCCTTTTTCTGGTCCCTGTATGACCAGACGGCTTCAGCATGGGTCCTGCAGGCCAAGCAGATGGATCGTTTTTGGTTAGGAATAGAATGGCTCCCCTCACAAATCCAGGTCGTCAACCCTTTTTTAATTATGTTCTTGATACCCGTGTTTGCCTTTGGGATTTACCCAGCCCTCAATGTCGTTTTTCCGTTAACACCTCTGAGAAAAATTTCCCTTGGGTTTTTTGTGACTGTCATGGCGTTTGTCTTGTCTGCCGAGATTGAGACCCGCATCCTGGCTGGACAGACCCCAAACATCGTGTGGCAACTTTTGGCATTTGTGGTCATTACTGCTGCTGAAGTCATGGTGTCTATCACGTGCCTGGAGTTTTCTTATACCCAGGCCCCACGCCACCTGAAATCGTTTATCATGGCGCTTTTTCTCTTGTCAGTTTCGTTAGGCAATGCCTTTACTTCCCTGGTCAACTATTTCATCCAAAATGATGATGGAACAACAAAATTGTCTGGCCCCGGTTACTACTGGTTTTTTTCGCTCGTCATGTTGGCCGTATCGTTTGGGTTTATTTTTGTGGCCAAAGCCTATAGGGGTAAGACATATCTTCAAGGGGTCGAAGAATAACAATCAAGATTTGAGCGGCTATGTCGGTTGATGAGCTGAATGAAAAAGCTTTTCAACCTCAAGCCTTTGCACAGTTCTTACCTGTGAATAACATGTTGAAAAAATGAAAAACTAATACCCATCTGCCTTTTGTGGAAGGTACGACTGTTTAGTGCTGATATGATGCGGACTTTACAGGTTGAGTCCACAAAAACCATTATCATTCAAGGATTTTTTCATTTCTGATGATGAAACGTGCAATGGATAGATGGTTTTAGAATTTTTCCCATGTGAAGAACAAAATGAGGCTCCACTTCTTCTGTGGATTATCGGAGGATAATGTTTTAGGCCTTAGTTGATTACGGAAAACGGATTGAACAATATCAATACGCTAAATTGCCCAAAAATTAGGCAACTTTGAGGTTGATCGGATTAGGGTTTTATCCGTGAAGAAGGTAAAAGACGAGTTGAGTAGCCGAAGATAAGCTGAGCAAGGGGCACGAAGTTGAAGGGGACCACTTGTCAAGAGAGCGCAGATATTCGATCGGCATCCATACGTTAATCGCTTTTTTCCTGCTCAAATACAAAATTTGATTAACCCGAAAGGCTTCGAGGTATTGATCGGGTTTAATGTATTGGGAGTGAAACATCCGCCCGTCAAAAATGATAAGCCGGTTGGGCTTCATTTCCAGAAGAGTCAGAAGTTCCCAAAACTCATTCCCATCGTTGATATAGGTATTTTCTTGGACGGCGAAAAGCGGATTGAAGATCATACTGTTTTGGAAATTTTCATACCCTTCCTGACTTTTGAGGAATTCATCACTCAGTTCTAACTTATCAGCTAAATCTCGGATTTCTTGGTTGGGAGTAATTGGGAGTCGCTCTAAACCGGTTAAGCGGTGACGAAAGAGCCCCCTGCCTCCTATGCACGACTCACTGGGATTGAGATACACCATCGCTGCAATGTCCTGATCGATATGGGGTTGACGTTGCCCGATATTTAACCTGAAATTGTTGTTCGTGATTCCCTGAAAAACGACTGGTTGTGGGTTAAAAAATGGCTGAAGACGTTCCCCTCAGAGTTCACTGATGGTACGAATGAGTTGTGTCGTATCGAGATGAATGGAGGCGCGGACTCCTGGGAAATTTCCGACGATTTCAAACCGGTCTGTGTAGGGAAGGTCAAGGGCTACTTGAAGGACTTTCTCTTGTGATTGGTAAAATTGATCGACAATAACCACTCGATGATCGCCTCGCCCAACATGCTAGATGGTCACCTGCATGTGGGGATTGATGTCCAATAGGTCGTTGGGGAGGTTCATAGGAATGACCGAACATTCACCGCGTATCACATCTTCCGACTGTGAATGGTGCACTTCCTTACACTTTTGAGTCAAGCTCCTGAGTCCGTCAGTCAAAGCTTCGGTTGTTCATGTTCTACGACAAAACCTGACAAAAGTACCGCCAATATCAATGATTGTTCTGATTGAACGGTCACAGAAAACTCTGAGCATCGTGCACGGGGACCCATTTGTCTCGGTAAGGTTTGATAATGGCCATAAGCGAAGGAGTCATGAATCCTTGCTAAAGAAAACGGGAAGTCAAAGATGGCTAAAAGGGGCTTCGCTATTAATGGAAGAGAGAGACCACCCAACCCCTTTCATGTGTCGAGTATCATTAATGCCCGTGATCAGAGAGGACATCAAGAAAACCAGGAGCTAACACTCGACTTTGCATCGCGAGGTACCCGCGTTCCCGGAATCCATCGTATGTTAGATTGATCTCAGTTTCCATCCCCCGCCAAAAGTATTGTTGGTTTAACCCTCTGACCATCGCACCTCGTCTGAGATCGATTTTCCCAAAGGCCGACTCTAAGAATTTGACGATCTTGGAATGAGTTTGCTCGCCGCGGTAGCGAATCAGGACGCGGGCCAACTGTTGGTCGATAGCCAACAGCTTTACGGATTCAACTGAAATTTCTCCCAAACGTGCAGGCTCCTCGACGAAGACATAGGTTTGAATATGCTCACTTTGGTCAACGAGGACGAGATTGGGGAGTGTATTCAGGGCAGTTCCCCAGTGAATTCCTTGAAATCCCTGTGGATCATTTTCCATGACGCTGGCTTGTGCAGAATCGCAGTGAACGACCCACTCAACCAACAATAGAAGAATTCCTAAAAAAATCAGAGGGGAAGCAATCAACAGAGAAGACGAATTTCTTATATTTTTCATGGAAAATGAAAATGCCATTAGACGAAAGGAAAAAGCAAATCTCATGGTGAGAAACATCATTGACGGACTTCTTGCTCAGACTGTTGCAAGAAGATATAGACCTTTGTAGGTCTCTTTTAGGAGAGAACAGAAGAGAACACAGGAGATTCGTGATGGCTCGCCTTAACGGGGTTAAGACGGGTACTGGCAGGTTCCTCATTGCCATTGGCGCAGAGGAGTGTCCACGCAGCAGGATGGTCGAGGATGGTCGTCAGTAATTCAGTATGAAGATTATGCCCCGATCTATCAGCAACTATATGTCCAATAATGTGGATGCCTATTAACGCCAAATCTCCAACCAGGTCAAGAATTTTGTGGCGAACACATTCATCAGGAAAGCGAAGGCCGTGTTCATTAAGAATCTCGGTGTCAGAAAAGACCACCGTATTCTCCAAAGATCCTCCTCGTGCTAAGCCTCTTGCCCAAAGATCCTCAACCTCATTTGAGAATGCGAAGGTTCGAGCATCAGCGATATTTTTCATATAGGCGGAAACAGACCACTCGTGTTCATAGGATTGTTGCTGAATGAGCATATGATTGTAGTCGATAGAATAGCTGATTTTTGGAGTTGGAGAAGGGAGGACTCTTACATTTCTGGCACCGTCTTTTACTTCAATGGGTTGTAAGATTTTTAAATAGGCACGTGGGCTCTTTTGTTGAATGATACCCGCAGTTTGAATGGCTTGGATAAAGGGATAGGCGCTACCATCCATGGCGGGAACTTCGTCACCGTTCAATTCGATATACACATTATCAATTTCCATTCCCCACAATGCCGATAATACGTGTTCTGTCGTTTGAATTTTAAATCCATTCACCCCGACAGCCGTACACAACTCCATTTGGAGAAGATTGTGAATGGAAGCTTCACAAGTTTGAGCTGCCCCATTCATTTTTCTGAGAAAAATTATTCCGGTGTTCACTGGGGCAGGATGAAGCTTGAGTGTGCAAGGTTGACCGGAATGCAATCCAATACCTGAAAGGGATACGGAACGACTCAGTGTATGTTGAAATCCCATATTTTACCTACTTTGATTTGATAAACGCTAAAAAATATAGTAATGCAAAAAAAGGGCCACAATAGAAAAATAATAAAAATAACGTAACTATTTGAATTGTAAATATATACTTTATTAATATTTTGTCAAATCTCAAAAGAAAAATAAAAATCAACACCAAAAATGATGCATAAAAGACACATTTGTCTCTTATATGCCGTTGTTCTGAGGGCCACGTTGGCCATACTCTTTGTCATCCCTCTAAAGTCATCCTTCGTACGTTTTCATGCGAACAAGGGTCTAAGCATCAACCCAGTTCATATAACTTTCCCTCTATGGGGGGGATGCTTAGGATAGGAAGGCCTTTAAAAAATATCGATGCTCTTCTGGTAATGTAGCGGGATCTTGAGCTTGAATCAATCCCAGGATAATCCTCCTGTGCTTATTACGAAGTCCTGAATCGATGAAGGCCTGTTGATACAAGGACCATTTCATCACTGGATCCTCGAAAAGGCTTTCTTGATCTGCAGGGGGCTTTTGGGAAAATAAAGGGGCGAGTTGTTGGATCGCTTTTTCTATGCTGTGATAAGGAGGCGCAAGTTTTAAGTAAGCGTAAAAAGTTTCAAGTTGTCTCCGATAGTCTTGTTGAAGAGCTTGAAACTGTTCGTGACGTCTGGCCTGATTCATGTCTTGTGTTCCTGTGTATCCCATTCAACCTATTCAACATTGCTGAATCGGTCCAAATCTTCCTCTTTTCCGATCATCACCAAGACATCCTCCTTTTCGATGACATCATTGGATGATGGTGTGAAGTTCAGGTTTTCCTCTTTCTTCATCTGGCCTTTGACCATGCGAGTCACCTGTTTTTTAATCCCAATGATATTGAGATTGTGATTTTCTCTGACTTTCGCTTCTCGCAAACTTAACCCCGATAATCGATCTGGGACTGAGACTTCTTCAATGCTATATCCAGGCGTAAGCTCGACATATTCGAGAACTCTGGGAGAAATGAGGCGATGGCCTAGCCGAACAGCTGCATCTCGCTCTGGATAGATGATTTCGGTCACGCCAAGGTTATTAAGAATCTTTCCCTGAATGGGGGCAACGGCTTTGGCAATAATAGATTTAACCCCCATTTCCTTAAGAGTTTGAACGATGAGAATGCTTGCTTCGATGTTCTCTCCCATGCTGACGACTGCAACGTCGACGTTTTGGGTACTGACAGCCTTCAGAGCTCGTTCGTCTGTGGCATCGCATTGCACCGCAAAGGTTGCGATGTCGCTAATCGCTTGTATTTTCCCTTCCTCTTTATCAATGGCGAGAACTTCACAGCCTTTTTTTACAAGAGTTTCTGCTACGGTAAATCCAAATCGTCCCAATCCGATAACAGCAAACAAACGCTTCATGGTCATCCCTTCTCTATCTATGATTGAGCAAATCAAAAATGTTTCATGAGGGCTTTATTGGTGTGTCACTCTCTCCGGAAGGTGATGACAACGTTGCAGGGGGTTGAAGGAAGGGAGTCAGAAGATCAATAGGGACAGGAAAAACAATTGTAGAATTTTTATCGCCTGCTACGTTCAGAATGGTCTCAATATAGCGAAGTTGTAAGGCTGCCGGATTTCTGCTTAACACCTCTGCGGCATCTGCCAGGCGTTGAGAGGCCTGGTATTCCCCCTCGGCATGGATGACTTTCGAGCGGCGTTCACGTTCAGCCTCTGCTTGGCGGGCGATCGCTCGTTGCATCTCCTGAGGGAGGTCGACATTTTTCACTTCGACAGCCGTGACTTTGATGCCCCAGGGTTCTGTCGCTTGATCAATGATGCGTTGCAAATCAGCATTGATTTCGTCTCGTTTGGAGAGCAAGTCGTCGAGATGGCTTTGCCCAAGCACACTCCGTAGGGTGGTTTGGGCAATCATGGAGGTGGCATAAAAATAATCTTCCACATCGACGATGGCCTTTTGGGCATCGACGACCCGGAAATAAATGACGGCATTCACCTTCACGGAGACGTTGTCTTTCGTAATGACATCTTGTGGAGGGACATCCATCGTGACGGTTCGGAGGCTGACCCTGAGTAATTTGTCAATAAACGGGATAATGATGATCACGCCTGGGCCATTCGCTCCAACGAGTCCGGCTGCCAACCTCCCAAACCGGAAAATGACCGAACGTTCATATTCCCGGAGGACATAGAAGCCTTTGGCGACCAGGGCAAGCAAACCTCCGAGTAAGAGTAAAAACATGGTAGGAAATCCTTGGCTCATAATTAGACTCCTTCTTATTGGTGTGATGCCGGTTTGACGTGGAGAGTTAACCCTTTAACGTTGGTCACTTCAATGTGGTGACCAGCTTGGACTGGCTCTTCGCTGACGGCATCCCAGATCTCCCCATGAACAAAAATCTGTCCTGCTGGGGAGAGGTTAGTTTTAGCCATTCCGACTTGCCCAATCATTCCCTCGCTCCCTGTCATCGTTCCCTCACGCAGAGCTTTAACGCCCAGTCTGACCACAAGAAATGTGAAGGCCACGGCTAATGCGATAGTTGGAAGGATAACGGTCCAAGATATTTGATAATAGGGAAAGTCCTCGTTCATGAGCATGAGGGATCCTAGAATCATGGAGACTACTCCCCCTATGGCCAGCAATCCGTAACTGGTGACCGTCACTTCGAGAACCAAAAAAATTATGCCAAGAAGGAAAAGAAAGACCCCTGCATAATTCACGGGGAGAGATTGCAAGGAGTAAAACGCTAAAATGAGACTAATGCCTCCAACAATTCCAGGGAGGATTAAGCCTGGGTTATAGAGTTCCGCAATGATGCCAATCATGCCGATTGTCATCAGTGCATAAGCGATATTGGGGTCGCTGATCGTCTTCAGAGCTTCAAGTCTCCAGCCCAAGGGAAATTCTCGGATAACGGCGTTTTGGGTTTGGAGTGTCAGAGAACTGGCTCCGATCTGAACTTTTTTGCCATGAATTTCTTGAAGTAATTTATCCAGATCTGACACGACAAAGTCGATAATTCCGAGTTTTTGTGCCTCGGTCCCTGTGGCGGAGACACTTTTGCGAACAGCCTTTTCGGCCCAGTCAACGTTACGCCCACGGCGCTCAGCAATCGAGCGTATATACGCCACAGAATCGTTTTCGACCTTTTCTTTCATGACTTTATCCATCTTACCCCTGCCCATGGCCACAGGATGTGCAGCGCCAATATTCGTTCCGGGCGCCATAGCCGCCACATGTGCGGCGAGAGTGAGAAATACGCCGGCTGAGGCTGCCCGTCCCCCTGAAGGAGACACGAAAACAACGATTGGAATAAGAGACCCGGTCATCGACTTAATCATGGAACGCATAGAGGTGTCCAACCCGCCGGGAGTATCCAGACGAAACACCAAAAGAGAGGCCTGTTCTTCTTCGGCATACTGAATGGCATTGTGTAGGTATTCTGCGGCTACTGGGTTAATGATTCCCTCATACGTGGCCACAACGACGATGGGGGATTCAGCGAATGAAGGTTGAGGAATTCCTAGGATTAATTGTAGGAGAAGAATGAACGAGGCAAAATAACGTAAACTTCTTGGGATCTGGAATGAATGTTCACAGGCGATAGAAATCCCCGGGACTCTGGAGCAAAGCTTTAAGAGGAGAAATACCAATCTGGATGCACTCCCTCTTAGATGATGTTACGGCCCTCCCTTAATCGTGTCAACTAAGGGACTGTTGGCTTTTTCAACATCCTGCTAGAATGCAGAACCCATGAAAATCTTCCAATCTGGTGATCGGCTTCATCTTGTTGATAAAAAAGCTCGGTCCTATGCTTTGACCCTCAAAGCCGGTGAGACGTTCCAGTTCAGTGGGCAAACCATTGCCCATGATGAATTGATTGGAAAACCAGAAGGATCGCTCGTTCATTTGTCCCATGGAAAATCGATGTTGGCCCTCTATCCAACCCTTCCTGAATACATGCTGAAGATGCCGCGAGGGGCTCAGGTTCTTTATCCCAAGGATTTAGCCATGATCACGATTTGGGCCGATATCTATCCAGGGGCACGAGTCTTTGAGGCTGGGGTCGGATCAGGAGCCCTAACCATGGCTCTTTTGCGGGCTGTTGGGGAACGTGGTGAAGTGGTGAGCTACGAAGTTCGGGAGGACTTTGCTCGGACTGCTCGGAAAAATATCGGCCGGTATTTAGGTGACGTTTCTAATTTTGTCTTGCATCAACGAGATGCCTATGTGGGCATACTTGATCCCTCCACAAGCCCCTCTGAATTGTTTGATCGAGTCGTCTTAGACTTGCCGGAACCATGGCGTGTCGTTGAACATGCTGCAGAGGCCTTACGTTTGGGAGGAGTGTACTTAAGCTTTATCCCAACCATTCCCCAAGTGATGCAAACGAATGAGGCCCTTAGTCGGTCCAAAGCCTTCGGATTAATTGAAACGTTTGAGACTCTTTTGCGCACCTGGAATATCAAAGGAAGGAGTGTCAGGCCCGATCACCGCATGGTGGCACATTCTGGATTTATCACGGTGGCCAGACGAGTAGAACATGCATGGAAGGAGGATTCCCTCGCTTTACCTCAAGAAGAGGAGAATCCCGATCCGTATCCCGAAGAGAACCCCTCCTAAGAAAAGAGGATGCTGATTCTCCGTCCTACTCTTCTTTTCGAGGTGAATGTCCATACAAAAGTTTTCACTGTCTTCTATATGCTCTTATTCTTCACAAGAGATTGTTCCCTGACTCATGAAAACGATCCTCGTTGCTGATGATGAGGAGGATCTGAGGGCGATCGTGAAGATGACCCTTGAGGATCCCCGCTATCGGATTATAGAAGCTGCTGATGGAAATACAGCACTCACACTCATCCGTCAGGAACATCCTGATCTGGTGATACTGGATTGGATGATGCCAGGGCAAAGTGGGATAGAAGTCGGCAAAGCTCTTCGTGAGGAGCCTGCTACAGCGATGTTGCCCGTGATTATGTTGACCGCAAAAGATGACAAGGCTGCCCAAGAAGAAGGGCTATCGATTGGGGTTTTCGCCTATCTCATCTAGTCCCCTTCAACTCTTGGAAAAGGTCAGGCAGGCCTTAGCCTAGTGAGCCCTTGAGAGACATGCCTTTGTCAGAGATCAATCCTATGGAAGAACCTCAGCAGAACGAAGAGAATAGTTGGGAAAGTCGGCTACAGGCTACCAATGCTCAACTCGCCATGTATGTCAAGGATCTCAAAGCCCTCCTTCTCCGTGAAGAAAGAAAAACGCAACAGCTCCAAGCCTATGCCAAAGATCTCAAGGTCGCTTATGATGCAGAACAGAATAGAAGTCGGGAACTTGAACGAGCCTATGCGGATACAGTGGTTCGGCTCACATTGGCCTCACGGTATAAAGATGAAGAAACGGGAACTCATATTCAACGGGTCAGTCATTATTCCAAGACGCTGGGTCTCTCTAGTGGGATGAATGCCGATGATGCCGAACTTCTTTTTGCGGCTGCTCCCATGCATGATGTGGGAAAAGTGGGAATCCCCGATGCGATTATGTGGAAAGCGGGTCCCCTAGATGAATCCGAGTGGGAACTGGTTAAACAACATTCTGCTTTCGGGGCGAGCCTTTTAGGTGGGTCTTCTTCTCCCCTTTTGGAATTGGCGAGAACGATTGCATTAACTCACCATGAACGGTGGGATGGGAGTGGTTACCCTCAGGGTTTGAAAGGAACGGACATTCCACTCGCGGGGAGAGTAATGATGTTGGGAAATACCTATGATGCCCTACGGAGCCACCGTCCCTATAAACCAGCTTTTTCACACAAAAAAACGTGTGAGATTATATTGAATGGCAATGACCGAACGAAGCCAGAACATTTTGATCCCTCTCTCCTAGAAGCTTTTCGGGAAATTCACCAAGAATTTAATACCATTTTTGCCCGCATTCGAGAGGAACCTTCTCCAGAGGTGAATGGGGGATTCGGAATGTTCAAAGATGGATAAGGAGCCTGTTGAACTTGCTATTCCCCGTAGCTTGCTGCAGGGATCTTTATTGATTCAAAAATTTTTCAAATTGGCGACCCCTGTCCAGCACCTTCAGATATCAGGAAGAAACGAGATTTTTTCAACAGCCCCATAAGCTTGCATGTGACTTTCAATGGACAGACGTTGAGGCCAGAAGGTCATCCTTCTATTGTTGAAGAGAGGCGGAAGATGGCGAAGGTGCTGGAATTGAGTTATTGGCGAGGGTGTTCGATAGGGTAACCGGCTTCCTCCCAAGCATTCATACTTCCAGCCACATTATAGACATGTTTATATCCCATATCGGCGAGGGTTTCGGCTGCAATATTGCTTCGGTGCCCTGATTGACAGTACACCACGACATGGTCTTCATGCCGGGCTCCAATTTCCTTTGCCCGAAATTGGATTTCTCGGTAATCAATGTTTGTATCAGTTCCTGGGATAAAACCCGAGAAGTGTTCTTCAGGAGTGCGAACATCGATTAAAAAGAACCCCTTTTGGGTAGGATCTGAGGCCTTTTGAAGTCCCCCCATTAACTGTTGAACAGATAAGACATAGGAATGGTTCGCAGATGTTGCACTCTGGGAATACATGAAGCAGAGGACGATGAGTCCTATCATTGGAAGAAATCTTTGGGTTTTCATGCCGTTACCTCCTTCGTTTGAATATGACATTGAGAAAGTCATGCCTACTATCATTATACTCCAACTTCACGAGCTGAAGGGCAATGGCATATCAAAATCTTAGGCTTTCTTTAAGAGAGTGGTCAAGGATGAGCTTTCTTATTGGCCTGTTGCTTGTAACAGGTTGCGGGGACCGTGTACAGCTGATAAGGGAAGGGCCTTCTCAGGGGGTATCGCTTTATTTCTATAATGAAGGACCAGGCCATCTCCAATCCCCTAATCGGGAACTTGCCTTTCAAGAGATTAAGAAAACTTGTTCAGGAGGGTATCGGGTTATTCAGGAAGGAAGGGCAAGAGGGCGTCACCAAGAACTAGAAGGGATCTCAGGCTCAGAAGTCCTGACAGAACATTGGTGGGGGATTAGATTTGAATGCAATCATCGGATGAAGCGCCAATAGGTATTCTGGGGAAAAGTTTAAATTTTAGCATAGGCTGCTTTGAGGTCCTCAAGGGCCAGGAGATTGAGTACCGTGACCCCTTCTTTCTCAACCATCTGCCGTCCATTTTGTTCGTTTCGGTCTACGATCACTAAGGCATGAGATATGACCAGTTCCGCTTCCCGTGCGGCTCGAATGGCTTTGAGTACCGAATTCCCACTCGTCAACACATCATCCACGATGACGGCTCGATCTCCTGGTTGGCCAGCCCTTTCGATGAGTTTTGCCAATCCATGGGTTTTGGGCTGTTTTCGCACGTAAAAAGTCTGCCACGTTTTTGAGGGTGTGGTGGTAAACCCAAAGTCAGAGATGGCCATCGCCAAGGGAATGGCGCCGACCTCTAATCCACCGATTGCCTCAAACTCTAAGGCTTTTAGGTATTCATAGGCGAGTCGGGCGATCAACTGTCGAAATGCGGGATGAGCCAACAGGGCTCGACAGTCAATATAATAGGGGCTCATTTCACCTGAAGCAAGCCGTGTCTGATTAACCGAGTCCCATTTGAAAGCCCCAATAGTGCAAAAGGCGTTGGCTAATTCATCTTTTAACATTTTTCAAGATCCTGTTGGACAGATCATCGTGTTTGATAAGAGCGTTCTATCATTAGGAAGTTAGCAAAGGCAATCATGTCGCGCCAAGATTGTACCCATTGTTGCTGGATGAGACGTTCGGCCTTATCCTATAACTTTTGGCTCTTTCAATAATCTTATGGGAGATATAAAAACAATGATGCGACCAACCATTCAGAGGGTTTCGTCTCTTGCCATAACGCTATTGTCGTTGACGACTTCACTGATTCTTGAATCAGGAAGTGTCGCGAAAGCCAACGTTGTGTGGGACCCGGCGAGTGTGGTCCTCGAACCCCACAGAGTGGGAGAAGGAGTCTATGCAATCGTTCCAAAAGGATCAGCGGCAGCTAATGACAAGGGCTATCCGGTCGCAACATCCGGTGGATTTGTCATCGGTGACGAAGGTGTTTTAGTCATCGAATCCATGATTACGAGAGCCTTGGCCAAGCAAGTCATGGTACTGGTCAAACACGTGACAGACAAACCCATTCGATACGTGGTCAACACGAGCTATCATGGCGATCATAGCTATGGGAATTATGCATTTCCTCAATCGACATCAATCATTCAACATCCTAAAACCAATGCGTATATTATGAATCCAGAAATGTTCAAAAACGATAAAGCCTTCATGGTAAAGTATTTTGGGAAAAACGTTGGAATTGAAGAAGTGGAAGCACGCGCAGCCGACATACTCGTGGGGGATCACAAGACGATCAGCCTTGGCAATCGAGACGTTGAGATTCGGCATTGGGGATTTGCTCAAACTCCAGGCGATCTATTCGTGTGGGTACCAGATGCGAAAGTGTTTTGGACTGGGAATCCTGTTGTGGCCATCCCTCCGGCCTTGCCGTGGTTATTGGAAGGCCATCACCTTGAGTCATTGGTTATGCTGAAGAAAATTAGACGCTTTCTCCCGGAAGACGCCATAGTGGTTCCCGGACACGGCAGACCGATGAAGCCCCACGATATGGACTTCACGATTCACTATCTGGAGACGTTGGATAACAAAGTTCGAACCGCCCTAGCCAACGACCTGTCATTATAAGGAAGCCCAGGAATCCATCACTATGGCCAAGTTTGAAGGCTACGCGTTATTCGGGTGGGTCCATACTGAGGTAAAGTTCCTGCTGTGTACCAAGCGTTATCAGTTCAGGAGAAAAATGTGAAGGGAAATAGAAGCGAAGGGACTCATTGATGGAACCATTATACCCCAGTTAGACAAGGGGTATGATTTGAAGAAGACATTAACGTATGACACATCTGCCAATTGATGAGGCTTGAGGAACAAGGAAGGAAGTGAAATAGGATTATGTTCAAATTAAAAAAACGGCCGCTGAAGAATGAAAAAATCCCTGAACTCTATAATATTTTGGAGAATTACACTGATTTTGATCCTCCAGGGAATGTCATGGTTTGTGCTTTCGCAGGTCCGGAAGATGTTGAACAACATGCGAAAGTATTAGGGGAGAGCTATGACATACCGTTCGAAGTGATGAACACCCTGTTTCAAGGTGGAGGCATATACCAGTATCCCCAAACAGGTTCGCTTGTCACACGAGGACTTTTTTCTTGTAAGGTTGACGCCAACAGAGAATACCCCAAACACACATGGGTGCTGGATCTTGAGCAGTATACCCAAGCAGAGGAATTGTCTCGGTCTTACGGGCTCACATTAGAAGAGGCCTCGGAAAAGATATTTTATCGGGGATTACCTCAAGAACTCCAAGATCGACTGACGCAAAAAAACTTGGGTTTGGATTACGGGAAACTGGATCCTGCAGTGTCTCGGAAAGGAGATATTACCTATATTGATTTTCGAAAAGATTGGTCACCCTATTTTAAGAGGAAGTGCACCATGCCGGACGGTTCCATGGTGGAGACGGGAGGAATTCAGGAATTTGCGGACCTGCATGGGATTACGGTATCCCAGGCTGAGCACCTTCTCAGGGATGGCGGAACGTTGGAAATTGAAGGGGAAGTGTTGGCCTGCCAAATCATCAACAACCAGCCCACTGTTGCTCGATTTAACGCAAGGCAGTATAGCAAAGCGAAAGAAATCGCCGAATCCAAGGGTTTGCATATGATGGATGCGTTAAGCGAAATGGCTTTAAACGATCCGATCTTGATGCGCACCTTGAAACGAATGGAAACCCCAGAGTAAGTGAGCTAACGCGCTTGTCCGATACTCTGGGTCTCAAGATGACGGGGTAAGGATCCACGAGCCACACCTTCTAGCTTTTCGGAATTTCACCAGACACTGTCTGAAAGAACAAAACTAAGTTTTTACGGTAGATCTCAAGAAATTGTTCATTCCCACCCAGTTGGTTCGTACCCCCGCTCTGTGAGGCATTTGTTCACGAATCTCATGTAGGCGCGTCGGGGTTGATTAGCCCGAAACATCCCCCGTATGAGTCTTGCGGTAGCTCCGGCGGCAGCCCCTATCGCGGCTCCCGTCCCGGCAGACCCCGTGATTGCCCCGCCCACGGCTCCATTTGCTGCCCCCACACCTGCTCCCGTCACTGTGCTTTCAGCTACCTGTTCTCCTTTTTGAGAAGACGTATGTTCATCAGCCAGTTCTCGGCATTCGGCGATGTCTTGCTGTCTTTGAACTTCCTCCACCTCCTTGTAATGGTCATTGGGGTACAGCACGGGTTGTGGCCCTGCACATCCGTAAGGACCAAAGAAAAAGAATATGAGCAGGCTTGTTCCTAACCTAGGCGATACGGCAAACAGACTTCTCATTCTTTATCCCTTCCCTGTGGTATTGAATGATCTCCGGAGAGAACCTTTTGGGGCTTAGTTTTTTGGGCCGCTGCTCTGAGTAACAGGAAATGGGGAATCCAACGTGCACAAAGGGCAGCGATCTTGCCTTGCCATCCAATTGTTACAACAGTAGTCCCATGAGCAAGAGCTCTTAAGGAAGCGCTGACAACTTCTTGAGCAGATTGGGTTCTAAAGGGACTCTCAGGTTGAAAGTCTGCAGCCCTGTGAAATTCCGTTTCTGTCTGACCGGGGCAACAAGCTTGAATCTGGATACCAGATGATCGAACTTCAGTTGCCAGTGCCTCCGAAAAGGAAATGAGGAAAGCCTTCGTGGCAGCATACTCTGCGAGATAAGGAAGTGGAAGCATTCCAGCAATAGAGGCAACATTGATGATGGCTCCTGACCTTCTTTTCACCATATCCGGCAAGAAAAGTCGAATGCTTTCGACAATCGTTACGATATGAAGTTGAAGCATGTGACGAATTTCTGGCTGAGCCATGTTGATGAATGACCCATAAAACCCAAAGCCCGCATTATTGACCAACAAGTCAACCTCAGACCGCTGCTGTTGTGTGACGGCATAAAGGCGCTGGGCAGCATTGGAATCAGAAAGATCTAACGATTCAGTCTTAACCGACACCTCGTATTGTTGTTGAAGATCTTGCGCAAGTTGTTCAAGCCGTCTGGCATTTCGTGATACCAACAATAAATCATACTTTCTGACGGCCAGTGCCCTGGCGTATTCGGCTCCTATTCCTTGTGATGCTCCAGTTATGACAGCAAAGGGGTTTCTCATATTCATCCAATTCAGTTTAACTGGCTTTTCACCATGAAGTGGTTACGGTTGCAGTATAAGAATTTAGATGACAGTTGACGGACAGGGCCAGAAGAATATGAGAGTTCAGGCACGAGTGTAGGGTTTTCTGCCTCGTCATGCCCTCAGGGTTTAGCGGGAATCCACGATAATAAAGAAAGATGGATCCCCGCCCAAAAAAAGGGGGATGACGGCGTAAAGAATCACGAGCCGCACCCATCCTAGCTTTTAGGACCTTCACCAGATACTGTCTGAAAAATCAAATCCACATCTTTACAGGTAAGCCGAACTCCTCCCACGCTTCGAAAGGTTCCCACAAGTCTTCCCCCTTTTAGCCAAGGCCTCATGGCCCATCTCTCTGCCCCACCCTGATTGTTTGTACCCTCCAAAGGGGAGTGCTGCATCAAAGATATTGTGGCAGTTAATCCATACGGTTCCGGATCGAAGTTCTGCTGCGATTCGGTGTGCCTTTCCAAGGTCTTTTGTCCATATGGCTGCAGCCAGCCCGAAAATGGAATGATTAGCTTTCTGAATCACGTCATCGAGATCGGTAAACGGTTCGGCGCATACCACTGGACCAAATATCTCTTCTTGGATCACCTTCATGTTTGAATGGGTATTGACCAGGACGGTGGGTTCCACGAAGTATCCTTTTTCTCCTATCCGATTGCCTCCTGTGATAGCCTCAGCTCCTTCAGAAAGTCCCGATTGAAGATACCCTAAAACCCGCTGGTGTTGTTCTTCCGAAACTAAGGGACCCATTTGAGTACTGGAATCCATCCCCGGACCCACTTTGATTTTCTGGGCTTCATCCGCTACTCCGGCGACAACTTGCTCGAAAATGTTTTTTTCCACATAGAGACGAGATCACGCGCAACAGCATTGTCCGTGATTGAAAAATATCGCGCTCGCAACACCTGGGATGCTGGCCCCTAAATCTGTATCGTTTAACACCAAGCTCGGAGATTTCCCTCCCAAATTCTAGGGGAACTTTTTTCAAATTCCCGGAGGCGGCATTCACGATCAATCTGCCAACTTCGGTTGATCCAGTAAAGGCGACTTTATCAACATCAGGATGAGCTGCTAAGGCCGCGCCTGCGGTTTCACCGTAGCCTGTCACAACATTGACGACGCCATCAGGGAATCCTGCTTCGCAAATCAGCTCACCCAATCGAATGGCTGAAAGAGGCGTTTGCTCTGCCGGTTTAAGAACAATGGTACAGCCCACTGCCAATGCCGGGCCAAGTTTCCAAGCGGCCATCAGCAAGGGAAAATTCCAGGGAATGATCTGTCCCACCACACCAACCGGTTCCCTGTGCGTATAGGCTAAGTATTGAGTGCAGGGGCATAAGGGACCGATATCGGAATCGTGTTCCCTTCAATTTTTGTGGCCCAGTCAGCCATATAGCGAAACAAATCTACGGCTAAAGGGACATCTGCTACTTTGGCGACGGTTAAGGGTTTTCCGTTATCAAGGGATTCGAGTTGAGCAAACTCTTCCAAGTGTTTTTCAATCAGGTCGGCCAACTTCCATATCAGTTTTTCACGATCGGACGGAGTCATTTTTCGCCAAGGACCATGTTCAAAGGCTGATCGAGCAGCTTGAACGGCCAGATCGATGTCCATTTTAGTCCCTTCCGCTAGTGAGGCAAGGATCTCACCTGTGGCAGGGTCAAAAGTTGGAAATGTGCTGCCCGTTTGGGCCTCCACCCACTTCCCCCCAATCAAGAGCTTGCGCGGTTTGGTGATAAATTCACTGACATGCTGGTTGATTTTGGCTTCTGCATGTGCCTTGCTCATAAGGGTCCTCCCGTTTTCCTTTTTCTGGAAATAGTTTCCTCTCGGATCAGGTAGAGGTGTAACTTAAGAATTTATGGAGCCGTATGCCCTTGGTTTCTTTGTCGGCTGCTCAATGAAAATTCTTGTATGATGAGTAGTCGTAACTTGATTATCCCTTGGAAACCGAAAGATTCGCAAGTCATATGAAAGGATTCGAGGAAACGCTCAGGGCAGGGGAGCGAGGTATTCTAGGGATGATTGTTGCAGAAAGTTATGGCATTGGCTTAGCCATAGGGACCTCTTTCGTGGCCCGCCAAGCTACTGCTTCTTCTTCATTTTGGTACACGACCAGAATAATCAGGTTTCCAAAAGGCCGGCGAAAAACCTTGAGCACGACTCTTCCTTCAGCAAATCCAACGGCCAGTTCATTGGATTCTCCTGTTCCGAACCTTCGATCATCTTGCGCTGTGAGGTCGTGCGTGAGTGGATAGCTTTTGTTTAATCTCATATACAGGTTTGCGTACCAGTTTTCTATATAACGACCCATATTAATATCGATCCGCGTCAACCTGGAATCATGGTTCTGTCCTTCTGAAGGAGCATCGACAGGGTCTAACTGAGAATGTGGTCTGTAGAAAAGAGCGATGTAGCGATTTTGACCTGCGATTTCATACAGGCATTCTGAAGAGCTAGAACAGTCGAGTAGCGATTGAACCTGGGCTGGAGTCATCCCGAACTTTAAATCCTCAAATCCTTCTATTGGTTCCATGGCAGAAGCTGGGAAACAGACCAAAATCAAAGAAAGTCCAGCGATCGTTCCACAGAAGTTTGCAAGATGCTTGAAAAATAACATCAGAGAATTCCTTTCAGGAGAAAAAGAAAGTGGGAGGACAATGAATTGAAAGTTCGGATAATATTATTCTGCCAGATTTATCTCTCGCAAGATAGCCAGATCAAAAATTATACTGGGAGCTTCAGTATCATCAGAAAAAGGGATCGCCATGCTTAGCATGATCCTTGGCCCAGGGACGGGTGTGTCCTTTCTCGTAGGCTGCGCCCCTCCTTTTGAGACCGCGATGACTGGCATGATTGACTGTTCAGGGCCTTTTCGGTACTTTTTCGATTAACTCAAAATACCGTTTAAATTTCCTAAAGGAGACATAACAAGAATGCGTTCGCACCGACTATTTCTACTCTGTGCTTCCGTGTTGTCGCTCGTGTGGGTGAGTTCCACCAACGCCGCCGAGCGGGCAGCGATGGCGCCGGGATTGTGGCGCGGCACCGTGTCCGTCGACTCTGTGCAGGAGATGATGCAACCGCAGGACAACCCGAGCCCTGCGAGCGACGTGTTCGCCTTTCGGGTTCTCATTCACGTCGATGCCGGCGGAACGGCCCATCTGTTGAAAGAGGTCGTCGCCTTGTGGGTGCCGTCAAGCGGTGCGGAAGCCGCCGGCCGTCATGTCCTTCTGAGCGATCTCGAGAGGCTCGACGACTATTCGGATTCGCTGGAAACCAGGGTTCGTTACGCCACTTGCTGCGATCGACTACCCCGGTACGGAGCTCGCACTGACCGGCCGGGCGATAATGGGTGAGACGCTCAGCGGACGAATAACGCTTGATCCAGACTTCGCCACCAACCCCTTCCGGCATCAAAACCATCAGGACCACGACAATCGGGACGCTAATTATGAAACGATCGCCGATGAAGGCGCGCCGGCAGAAGTTTATACGATTCGGCGAGATCTCGATTTTCAGATCGAAGACGCTGACGCCGAAACCGCGAGCGGACTCTATCACGAGACGATTCACGGCCTTCATCACCAGTCGATCGATATCGGCGGGCGCTTTCGACTCGAGCGGATAAAGACCACGGACGTCCTGAACCGTTAGTCTGCTATGAAAACATTTTTACATTCGGCGCGATGGAGAGGTCTTGGGCTTGTCCTTTGTCTCACGTTCGGGCTGCCGGGTATCGTGTCGGCCCAGGCTATGGAATCGCCAACCGACGGCGCCCCATTTCAGACCCTTCACGTTGCGGTAGCTGGCACAGATTCGCCGACTTGCGGTAGCGTCGAGTCGCCCTGCGCGTCATTAGCGGCGGCGCTTGGACTTGCACAACCGAATGCACTCATCAAGATCGCAGCCGGGCGATATGCCGAACACACTCTTGACATCATCATTCCAATCACCATTCAGGGGACAGGGCGCAACGAGACCATCCTCAACGCCGGAGGCCAAGGCCGGGTCTTGACCATCGGCCGCGGCATCGCTGCATCGGTCAAGGATCTGACGGTGACCGGCGGCCGGATTACCGGGGCCGACGCGACGAAGCCGGTTCAGCAAGGTGGCGTGGGTGAGGGCGGCAGCATCCTGAATCTCGGCGATCTCACCTTGCGCAACGTCGCGGTGATCACGAACCAGGCTGTCGGTGGACGCGGTGCCGCTGCTGTCGCGCAACGACAGGCAAGAACCGGGAATAAGGGCGCGAGTCGAAACAAGCCCAAGTGCGGGCTAACGGGCTGTAAAAATGCCTCTCCTTCCCGCGGCGGTCCCGGCGAGAAGGGCAAGCCAGGTCTAGACGGTAAGACGGGTGGAGCCGGTGGTGATGCACTCGGGGGCGGTATTGCCAATCATGGCAGCCTCACGATGGTCAACGCAGTGGTGGCCGACAACCACCTGGTTTCGGGAGACGGCAGCAAGGGTGGTGGTACGGGCGGCACCGGATCACCCGCCAACTATAAATTCTGCGGTCGCGTCCATGGCGGTCCTGGCGGCACCGGCGGCCAGGGTGGAAACGGCGGTCGAGGCGGCGCAGCCGGTCCGGCGGGGAAGGCCCGCGGCGGTGGTATCTTCAGTGGTTCGAAGTCACGTTTGGCTCTGATCAACACGGAAATGAGAGCAAATCGTGCCGCCACTGGCACCACGGGTGAGCCCGGGGTAGGTGGCGCACCAGGGGTCGGCGGAGCCCGGCCAAACCCATACCGAGCGCGATTGCTGGGGGCGGCATCGGGCTTCTCGGCGCTCGGGCGGAGCTCGTTAATCTAGTCCTCGCGGGTAACGAGAATGGCGTCGGGGGTGGACTGAACCTCAATGATGCGCAGGTCACGATGACCAACATCACAATCGTAGGGAACCGCGCTGCAACGGGTGCGGCAGGCCTCGTCGCGAATACCGGAACGACGGCGGTTCGCAATTCCGTGATTTGGGCCAATCAGTCCGGCCTGCCGCCAAAGGCCGGCGAAGTCGGAAATGAACAACGCGACCCTGCCGCCATCCTTGCGGCTCAGCTCTCCGGCGGTGAGGGATTGACAGTCGTCTATAGTTGCGTCGAGGGATGGCCGGCCTCACAAGACGATGACGGCAACCTTCTCGATTGCAACTCGGGATTGCGCATGCCAGCCGGTGCAGACGGGATGATCGGCACCGCGGACGACGATCTGAGGGCTGCCCCCGACTCGGTCGTTGTTGACGGCGGGTCAAACGTTTTTTTACCGTCCGATCGCTTTGATCTCGACGCCGACGGTGATACCAGCGAGCCGTTGCCACTAGATCTGTCGGGGCGTGCTCGGATCACCGATCATCCCTTCAAGCTCAATCGAGAGCAGACCGATATAGGATTGGTCGACATGGGCGCTTTCGAGGTCATGGTGGTGGAAACCGTATGGGTGATTGGTGAGGCGGTGGAGCCACCGGCCGAAGCCCTGAACAACTTTGGCTTACCCTACGGCCCGCCCGATGTCGAGCCGGTCGAAGCGCAGCAAAGTTTCGAATGGGATCCGGTCACGCGCAAGTTCTACGCCGTCAAGCCGCTGCGTTACGGCCTGGCCACGCTACGCTGGCCGGTCACCGAAACGCGCCGCCCGGTGGATCAGGACAATCCGAATGACCCCGAGGATCCCGCCAACAAACGGATCCCGCAATTGGGTTCACTGGACTGGCCCAAAGCCTCTCAGAGACACATTGGCGGCGCTCCGGTGGACCTCACGACCGCGACCGACATGGCATTCGTCAACGTCGTCTATCCGTTCTCGGACATTGTGTCGGCGCGTGGAGTATTCAATGCCGGCGAGACCGTTGGATATGGCCGGCGAGACCGTTGGATATGCAGTCTTGCATTTTCGCCGCGGACAGAACGCCACACATACCGAGCAACCGCTGGCGTTTCGCGTGGTGCGCACACTGTCCCCGGAGCAAGGGCTCGAGGTGACGAATGACTGCACTATCGGTACTCCCATCACTCGTCCAGAGCATAAGGACAGTAGCGGTCGAAACGGCTATGTCCTGAACCCCGCTGCGCTCTTCGACGCGGACTCTTATCAGCGTACGGAACGGCGCGGTCCCATCGTTGCCGTGAATGTCGCGGCCGCCAAACCCAAGAGCCCGCTACGGTCGGAAATCTGATCGCGCCGCCGGTTCCCATTGCCTTGAACTCTTCACGACGGTGTTCGGAAATCACCATGAGCGACAACGTGCACCGTGACTATCGGAACGGGCTCTGGGCCAAGGCAGCAAACGACGGCGACGACACACCGGCCGAGCTTTCGGTTGGTTGGTACTATCCTCTTCGGGAATGGTTTTATGCACCCGACGCAGTCCCCGATCCCGACAAGCCGAACGCTATGCCCTGCGTGCCCTTTCTCAACCGTCATGCCGACACACCGCAACATCCGTATGTTCTCACCTACCTCGCGTCCTGGCCGCGCAAGCCCAAGCCGATTCAGGTGGGACAAACCATCGTTGGCGCATTGAACGATCAGGAGAGCGTCGCCTTCGTCCACGGCCAGAAGACAGGGGCACGGTTGTTTGACCCCTTCGCAGAACGTCGAGTACGGCTCAAGTCTTTGCCGCCCAACATCGAATTTACCAGGCGCGACCAGCAGCAGTATTTGAAAAACCTACCCCCGGACCTGAACGGCCGCGTGTTCTTCGACCCCTCGGACGGCGGCTGGCTGGTGCTCAAGGGTGCGATGGATCGCCATCACTCTAATCTCTTGTTGCCGAACATTCTCACTAAGCCGCAAGGCCAAATGTTGGCGGCGCTCGCGGATGACGACCAGGCCTTCCATGCCGCGGGTGCCGCGCTTTATGACGAGACGCATAAACCGGAATACCTGCATAACTCGGAACTGGTTGCTGCAGGTAAGGGACTAACGGCAGGAGCCGCCACCAGCACTGGACACGTATCGCTTATCTTCAATGATCATGAAGATGCCGGTGCTTCTATCAGTATGCAGGTGCTCAAAGTCGATTGCCCGGTCTATGCGGCACCGGTGTACGTGACGCATGACGACAACCTGTTCAGTGAAGCGGTCACCCTGCGCTATGGAGCAGATTTCGGAGGGCAAAGCGATGCCCTGCAATTCGAATGGCGCTACAAGGTGGGGGGCGACGTTCGGCCATCCGCGCTTGATACCACTTGGGATTATGTTGACGGCTCCGCGCAGCTTGACGATCGTCGTTCGACGGTCGGTCTCGGTGCGGTCACCTTGCCACTGGCCGATGATCCATTGCTTGCGCTGCGCGATCTTGCAGTGCTCGCGCGCTACCGAGGCTACGAAGACTTCTGTGGCGAGGGAACAAGCCGCGTGAGCGGCGATACCGTCGCGTCGCGGACCAAACTTGCCCGCCCGCGCCTCGCGGAAGGCTGGGTGAAGCGGGTTCTGAGCCAGCTCAATCGCTACGAGGCGCGCGTTCGCGATCTCTCCCGCGCACGCGTCGACACCAAGATAACCATGATTGGTCAGGCCGGGCCGCGATTCGAAGGCCCCATCGCGTTCAGCGACAGCCCGGAAAACCTCAACAAGATTGGGCTGATCCAAGCCTACGAGACGGTTCTGCAGCGTGTGCGCGCACTCACCATCGACCGGGACGATCCTGTCGCCCGGGACGTGACGCGAGAGATGGGACAAGGTGATGGCAACGGTGACAATCCCTTGCTTCTCGCCGCCAGTCAGATCGCGGCGCTGCACACCTTGCTTGGCGACGAAGCCTTGGCCGACGCGAGCGATCCGACGATTCCGTTCGCGACGCAGCTCGGCGAACTCCAATCACACGCGTCGGCGTTGTTCGCCTTTATAGGGCAACGACAAGTCCCTAGTCTACTCGACGAAGAACTAGCCTTGTTGCGAGGTCTTAGCGCCGACGACTACACGAATGTGCAATCCGGACCGGTGTATAATCGCTTGCCGTGGAATTTGGTTGCCCTGACCGGCGGCGCCAGCGCGTACGTGCAAACCTATGGCATCACCGATGTGGTCGAAGGACAGGGGGAGTCGGGCGATCCCACGCGTCTGGGCCTGGGCGATCGCATCAAGGATGCACAAGCGCTCTATCCCCAAGGACATGGCGACGCTTGGGGTCACTACTTGACCGCGCTGAAGCAGTTCTACCGGCTGCTCCAACACGAGCGATTCGTGTGGTCGACCGGTAACCAGGCGGTGCTTCTCGGTGATGGACAACTCTCGGTTCGATTCTCGCACGAGCAGCGATTCGCAAGCGCCGCGGCCGAAAAGGCCCGCGTCGGCGCTGCCATCGTCGAGCGAACCTTCCACAAGTTGTACCATGATGATCACCACGCGCGGCTACGCGGCTATACCGACGACGAGCCTGGCCGGCATGGGGGGTCATGGACTGGGGTCGGCGCGCCGGTCAGGGCACGTATTTCGAGTGGGTCACGGCGAATGCACTGCTGCCGTCGTGCCGTGATGCTGCAGGAACCGGGTGCGAGAAGAACGAGGGTCATGTTGACCGCTCGAGCATGCTTGCGCTCGCGGAGCTGCCGGCGCAGTTCGCGGAGATCCAGTCGACCTTGGACAGCGCGGCCATTGGTCTGAACCCCCTCGGGCTGACACGAGACGTCGTACCCTTCGGACTCAACAACGATCGCTTTCAGACCGAGAAGGCAGGACATTTTCAACAGGCGTTCGAACGGGCCTTACGCGCTCTGGCAGCGGCTAACCGGTCGTTCGACGCCGCGGCACTGCAGAGCCTGACCTTGCGCACCCAGAAAAAGGCTGCGCAGGAACTTGCGCGCGCCGTGCGCGACAAGGAGTTCGAGTACCGTAACCGCCTGATCGGGATTTTTGGCCGGCCCTAGGTATAGCCGGGGTTACGAAGGCCCTGACATCGACCACGCCCTGTATGTCGACGATGTAGGGGCTGAGCTTGGCATGGCATTTGAGCCGGAACGGTTAATCCGCATCAAGGTCCCGCTCAGGGACGACGTGAGCACGCTTTTCACCTCAAAGGACGACTTTTTTACGCTGGGCACCACGCGCGACATCACAACCACATGGGGGAGCGTCACCTCTGCCTTCTCCTTTGACTTCGCACGTCCCGACTTATCCGGTGACGATTTCCCTCCGTTCGATTTCGACCGTAAAAAGATCGAGAAATTTCGTGAGGGGGCTCCCAAGGAAGTGGAGTATCTCCTTTCGCCGACCATTGCCGGATTCGTGAAGCCGGCGCAGTTTAGGCGTCCACGCCCGGCCTACGGTGAGGGCAGACGGCCCGTGTGACGTTGTTGCGCGACCTAGGAAAATTGTATCAGGACGTTTCCAACTATTCGAGCCTCATCGCCGATATCAAAGAGAAGACCGAAGCGTTGGAGCGACTCGTGGACGCGCAGGAAAAAACCCGTGACGTTCTACAGCTCAGCCGCGAACGTATTGAGGTGCTACAAGGACAGGCGCTCGGCGCACTCACCGCGCAACTGGTGCTGAGCGACAACGCCAAAACCACGGAGAAGATCGCTGAAAACGTCGCGAAGGGTTTACCGAGGATCTTTGGTCCAATGGCGGTCGACCCTTCGGCGCCGGCGCGCCTCACGGTGCGCAGTATTTCCACCACCACGGCCTGGGCTTGAGGATCGCATCCAGGCTGGCGCGGATCTCGGAGCGCGCGCTGGAGATGATGCGTGACCAGATCGAGGCGCAGACCCAGTTCGAGCTACTGGGTGGGATCGCGAAGGACTATGAACGTCTAGTGGAGGGTCAAGCGCTGCTGCACGCGGCCCGGCAAGAATCGATTCAACGGGCGGAAATCTACGTCAAGCTACAGGCGGTACGAGAAGCCGCGATGCGTTTGGAGTCGACGCTCGCAGAAGGCTACCGCCTGCTCGACGAACTGATTCGATTCCGGCGCGAAACCGCGGCTGACATGGAAACCACGCGTTACGAGGATGATGCCTACCGTATCCTGCGCAGCAAGGCACTGCGCGAGTACGAAGCCCAGTTCACCACCGCGGCGCGTTATACCTATCTCGCGGCACGAGCTTACGAATACGAAACGGGACACTCCGGATTCTCCGAAGCAGGGTTCGAGACGCTGTTGGACTATATCGTGCAACAACGCACGATTGGAGATTTCGACGACGGCACCCCACGCGCGAGCGAGACCAACGGGCTCGCCAGGTTGCTCGGTATTCTGACGGAAAAGTTCGAGGCCTTTACCCTGAACAGCACCTATCTCAGCACCGAGAGCATCAACCGGGATTTCTCGTTGCGATGGGAGTTGTTCGGGATCCCTAATCCCAAGGTACTGCCCGGCAAAAGTAAGACCGACGCGCTGGCTCGCAAAACCGAAGCCGATACACGCTGGGCCGAGGTGTTGAATTCGCACCGCAAGGATCTACAGGAGGTGCCGGACTTTTTGCGATGCTGCGTCGCTTCGACGTCGAGGCGCGACAAGCCGATACCCGGCATCGTGATCGAGTTCCCGACCCGGATAACACCCGGACACAACCCATTCGGACGGTCTTTGTCGGGATCGAGTGCGTTGCCGCCCAATCCCTTCGCGGTTCGTATTTTCGCAAGCGCCGTGGTGCTCGACGGTTACCGGGCAGATCACAATCGGGACCTTCCAGGCGGACTGCAACGCCGGCCATATGCGTACCTAGTGCCGGTCGGGCGAGACCTCATGCAAGACCGTGCCGACGCCGACGAGCGCAAAGAATGGCGCATCGTGGACATGCATTATGCCGATGCCGCAAGGACAGAGTCACACCTTGCGTCGCGTTCGACTCGATTGTTCCTCGCGATGGAAGCGTATCCGGCGAATACGTTCGACTGGTTGATCTCGCCTTACGACCATCAACTCATTGGCCGCAGCATCGAGAATACCAAATGGCTGTTGGTCATCCCCGGGAGCGCGCTCGCCAGCGATGCTGAAAAAGGCCTCGATCGTCTGATCGGTCTTGACCCCGATGGACAGTACAAGGGCTACGGCGGGCTTTCGGACATCAAGCTGTACTTCTGGCTCTATGCCTATTCGAGCTAACGCGTCATGAAGGAAGATGGACGAATCATCAACCAAAATAGAAGGAGAGAACCCATGAAACGCATTGTACTTTGGGGAGCTGCATGCATTCTGACCTTCGTCGTCAGGAGTGTGACGACGCCGACCATCACGACCGGGCAGCCCGGCGGTACAGGTGGTGGGCACCCCGCGTTGGGTGGGCCACACGCCGCATTGCGGCCGCAGGCGATGCATCGCCGCATGCAAGCACACGACCGCCGCACTATCGCCACGCAGCAGCGCGGTTTGATCCGGCAGCAGCGCCTCGTAAGGCAACAACATTTCAATCAACGACGCCAACAGGCAGCCGCTACACTCGCCCAAAAGAATACAGAGGCTGGCGCAGACAGAGACGGTTTGCTTGCGGTAGCGGGTAACGATGAGGCTATAGGCATCATCAACAATGCCTATGATCAGCAACTTGCTGCAAACCAGCAAGAATATGCTGATGCCATCACTCAAATCGATCAGCGTGAAGCAGCGGAAATGGCGGACCTGGAAGTCGAGGAGGCTACGGCTGAAGTGGACATCGCGCAATCAGACCTTGACATCACGGTAGAGACCCAGTTTCTTCTGGACACTGGCGGCGACCTGGAAAATTGAGCATCGACACGTCCGCCAGCATATCGACCAGGTTATGGCTCGTTCTCGATCTTTCCTCCGCCGTTGCGCTGGAAGGCGAACTGTAATCCAAGCACCAGAAGCGTGATGGCCAGTCCGATCAAGTCGCTCTGGAGCTCAGGCGTAATCAAAAGAAGGGCGCCCGCACGGGGAGCGGTCCCTCACGACTTCCCATTCAAGGTTAGTGCGGATTTGTTTTTAGCCCTCGACCACTGAAAGACCTCTAAACGCTTGCCAACGCCTAAATTCTCGCGACAAATGGCTACAATCAGGTTTGCTATGTGTGCCGTCGGAATCAGAGAACTCAAAAACCGCCTTACCTCTTCCCTTCAATGAATGAAACAAAGTGAGGAAGTCTTGAAAATCGCCGGTGATTTACCCGCCTTCGCAGAAAGCCACGGGTGTCAACCCGTGGATGAGTGCGAGGCAGGTAACCCTCTGTAGCCTTGGCGAAGGAAGGTACGCTTCGGCGGGTGATGCCGAAGTTGAGCGAGGGCCACGGCTGCCCGGCTTTCGGAGCCAAAGCTCCTTCGGCGGAGTAGGCTAAAGCCGTAGGGCTCCACTTCGACACTAGTGCTCTCATGAATTACTTTATCCTGGAACACGGATCTGAGTTGGTTTAAGACCTTGTCCGGAACTCGATCCCGGTCGCAACAGCTTCCATTGCCTATGCGGAAGTCTATTCTGGATTAGCAAGAAAACGGCGAGAGGGTTTTTTGTCGGTCACCCAGCATAGGACTGTGAGCCGACGGTTCGAGGAGCACTGGGGTTTCTCTGTTCACGTTGAACTCGTCAAAGAGGTCATCCTCCTCGCAAGGGATCTTATTCAACGCCACCCACTTCGTGCTTTCGATGCGATTCACCTTGCTTCAACAATGATTCTTCAGAAGGGAATCCAAGTATCCCTACAGTAGGTAGCTTGGGGCACCCAGCACAAAAAATTCCACCAGCTTTTGTTTGCTTGACGCCGACAGAGGTTCCATTCCCAGACCGACGACGAACTATACCGACGCCGACAGCGTTGATACCGATAGCGACCATCACTCAGTTTCCAAATCCGAGAGTAATGACAGTCAAGACATCGTCTCATGATCGAACCAGACTACAGAATCTGGTCCGATTTGTTTAGGAATTACCCGAATTTACAGCGCTGCTGGGTTCTTCTCAGACATTGAAACCTCGGCCGATTTAAGGCAGCATCAAGCATCTGGGGCTTGTTTGAACCACAGCAAGGCGATGTAACAGTGAAATTTGAGGGAATATGAATGAATGCGATGCTTCCTCATGCTGACCTCTTTGAACAGCACCGTCACCTGGAGAGGCCAACGTTTGACAGGATAGATGCCCTCTTCTTCTTGTTGCTGTTTGGCGCTGTTTCAGCGGTTTATGTTGTTCTGATCATCGTCATCGACAACACGAATTTGGCGACCACCAACGGTCTGTGGAAGTCAGCCGATATTTTTCAGTGGGCGACAAATGGACAGGGGCGGTTTGATACAGGGGGAGTACTCTACATTCCTGTCTACGGCTATATTTCGGCAGCGCTCCCAGATTCTTGGTTTCACTACGGTGAATACGGCCATTTTGTGACTTATCAGAAGATGGCGGTCACAAACGCAATCTTTGGCGCTCTGTCGATCGCAGGCGTGTACCTGCTGTCACGCCTTGTTCTCGTTCACCGATTTTCAGCTCTGGTGGTGGCCGTTAGTCACGCGTCATTGGCGTTTGTGATGCTCAACAGTCTTAACTCGGAAGATGTTATTCCGGCTTACGCATTTTTCGTTTTGAGCGTCTTTGCATTCTTTGTCTTTGTCAGGCATCGTCATTACGTCTTGCTGACTGCGTCGATGTTTTGCGTCGCAATGGTGACTTTCTTTCATTGGACTTTGTTTTTTCCTGTGATCGTCGCCCTAGGATGCACTATTGTCTGGTTATCTATGACGGATAGAAGCTATGTATGGACTGTCCCAGTTGCGCCACTGCTCTATCTCGGTTGGCTCTTCGGGATAACCTATCTCGGGATCTTCGTGTTAACAAAGGTATTGTCCGTGGTGCTTCCGCCGGGGGCCAGAGGTTTCAGTGTCTGGTGGTTGTTCTTCCCTCCAAAGGCCGGCCCCTCAGGTTGGCTCGGGTTCTATCTCAATAAGTTCTACAACGCATTGTCTGGAATGGGGCAATATGTTTGGGTGGTCGGAATGTGGGGAATTATGCGGATGTACTGAGGGTTCCGCAGCTGTCTATCGAAGTGGCAATAGGATTGCTCTTGCTTCTTGCTGCGCTGGCCGTATGCATCCATACCGTGTTAACCGGATCTCGCTCAAGGGCGAAGCTATACGACACATCCTTGGCAATTTTCGGTCTGAGTCTCTTCATATCCGGCGAGTTGATGCATCTCTATTCCCAGCCGCAGGATCCGCAATCGCAGATTCAACCGATCTTCGTGGGGATCATTGGGCTACTGCTCACTTTGCGCTATGTCGAGGCCAAGCACTCGACGACCTTCCCAACCATTGGTGTCACAATTTTGTGTTTCTTTGTCGGAATTGGCACTTATAACGCGAGCCAATTTCTGTCCCACAAGGGTATGGATAGCCAGGCGATCACACAGTTACAGAAGTTCTCCAAGATCTTCCCAACTGATGAAACGGTAGTTGTCACACAGGGATTCGAGGGGTGGAACACTTGGCGTTTTGTTGAAGACTTTCATGGGGATTGGACTGCCTTGTTGGATCGATCGATATTCATTACAACGCCCTTTACGACGATTCAAGACGTTTCAGGAATCGATGCTGCCAATCATGTGACTGCTAAATTAGAGGCGGTGTTCGCCGTAGGCGATGATGTCGTTGCTTGTGCCATGTGGACGGAAAGCAAAGATCGGTTTGTCGCATCAATGTCAACGGTGACCACAAACGAGCGTGCCAGGCATTTTTATCGTATCATGCGCGAGAGGTTTCAGATCGCGAAGACTTGGGATACACCTTACGGACCCTGTGTTACACTAGCTCTGGCGACGGACAACGTTTGAGGCCTAGATGCATACACAAAGCCGAAATTGATGGTTAAAAACGGAGATAAGTCGATTCTATGGCACCTTCTTCGCACATATTAGCGTTTCGGCTCTGATGAGTTCATTAGTATTGCTCGGACACAAAGGCCTTGTTATCAAAGAATCTTTCGCGAACGATGTTCTTCACCAATGGGATACAACTTTATGGTAAGCAGATCTGACGAATTCACCCTTTCTGTCGTGGTGCCCTGCTACAATGAGGAAGCTGTCATTTCTCTCACCCACCGCCGACTGGTCGAAATTTTGAGAACGGAGCATGATTTTGGCCTGGAGATTGTTTATGTCGATGATGGAAGCCGGGACCAGACCATGGCAATTCTTGCGGATCTTCAAAGGATTGACGACCGGGTCCGTGTTCTTTACCTTTCGCGAAATTTCGGCCACCAGGCAGCAGTGTCGGCTGGACTCGCGCATGTCTCTGGCGACGTGGTCAGCATCATCGACGGTGATCTGCAAGACCCTCCAGAGATCGTGCTTGATATGCTCAAGAAATGGCAGGAAGGTTTCGACGTTGTGTATGGCGTGCGTCAGAGTCGCCAGGAAGGCGTCTTGAAGCGCCAAGCCTACAGAGTTTTTTACCGGTTATGGCGATTGATATCCAATATCGAGGTGCCGCTCGACAGCGGCGATTTCTGCCTGATGGACCGCCAAGTAACGGACATCATCAATGATCTGCCTGAGAAGAACCGCTTCTTGCGCGGTCTTCGCGCCTGGTACGGTTTCACTCAGGTTGGAGTTCCGTACGATCGTTTGGCGCGTGCGGCCGGTGATTCAAAATACCCTTTTTCGCGGCTGATGAAATTGGCTTGGGACGGTATGTTCAACTTTTCGTTCTTGCCCTTGCGCATGATTTCAATGATTGGAATCATGACTTCCGGACTCGCAGTCGTTTTGTTTGTGCTGGTCTTCGCGCATCGCCTGATCGGCTTTCGGATATTTAACATGACGTCAGAAGACGTTCCCGGATGGACATCGATTGTGCTCATTTTTCTGATGCTCGGCGGTGTGCAGGTCTTCTGCATGGGCATCATGGGTGAATATATCGGGCGGTTATACGAAGAGGTAAAAGGCAGACGGACTTACGTTGTTCGTCGCCATTTGGGATTCGGAGAAACGAAGTCCCAAAACAAAGAAGTTTAACTGACTACTGACTTTGCCCGGCCTTAGCAATATCACGGATTTCTCTCACCATGGGAGGTCTGAACTCTACGTCTCATTGTCACACGGGGCGCAGGGTTTAGAGGCTACTATTATAGTATGCCCTGAGTTGGGTGGGTGATTGATCAATCGCTCTTGCTATTCAAGACATCCGTTGCTGTGTGATAGCTCGCCATCAGCGTCAATGTGACCGGCACGAAAGGGATATCGAAGCGTGACTCCTGAGTGAATAACTGATTGAATGCAAAAGATGGCTAAGAAAGTTGACTTTAATGACTATGCCGAAGGGTACAATGATCTGATGGCCGATCAGTTGCGGCTCTTCGATCAAGAGAGTGAGTATTTTGCAGAATATAAGGTGAGAAAAACTCGAGAACTGGTCTCTGATGAGCCGACAGACATTCTTGACTTTGGCTGTGGTATAGGGCGGAGCATCCCCTTCCTAAAAACATACTTTCCATCTTCACGCATCGTTGGTTGCGACACGTCGGAAAAAAGTATTGACTATGCCAAAGAACGGTACGCGTTTGCGGAGTTAGCAACTGTCAAGGAGCTAGAGAGTTCATCAGCCAGGTTCGATCTCGTATTTGTAGCTGGGGTGTATCATCATGTGCCGCCATCGGAACCCCACGTATCCCTGGCGTTTATCGCTGATCGAACAAGGAAAGGTGCGGACGTCGTCATCTTTGAGCACAATCCGCTTAACCCGATGACGCGTTATATCGTCCATACCTGTCCCTTTGACGAGGATGCGGTGCTATTGAGCACTGAGGGAGTTAAAAAGCTTGTGCAAGGATGCAGGACTGCAAGTTGTCGCTACTGCCTATACCCTGTTCTTCCCAGCGTTCATGAAGGGGCTTAGACCACTCGAGCGCTACCTCTCCAAGTTTCCACTTGGTGGTCAGTATCTGGTTCACGCAAGAAACATTTAAATAGGTCCTTGGATGTGGGATTGAGGATCACCCCAACACCATGTGATTGGGTGCATGGTAGTTACATGCCCCAAAAGGCTTTCTGGCCTTGTTCCCTGAAAGGCCAATTTTCCCGTTTGGTTTTCATTTGATTGCTAGGAGTGATTTTAAGGAATGAAGAAATGCCAAAGATGGTGCCGAAGGCGGGATTTGAACCCGCACACCCCTAAAAGGGCGCCAGACCCTGAATCTGGTGCGTCTGCCAGTTCCGCCACTTCGGCACATACTGTAGAGAAAATCGATTATCTTCTTTTGTCGTGAGAGGGTCAAGGCACGATGTTGGAAATATTCTGAATCTCCTTGCTCTCTATGGTCTTTCTTGTAAAGGGATTGAGAACTCGAAGTACTTACGCGACACTTGATGAGGTCATGGCTGATTCAGGAAGATAGTATTGCCGCCATGGGGTGCCGAATTGGGCAGCATACATAGACAAGTCTTGTGTGTTCCCGCTGATAATGATCCGCTCACGAATGAGCCCAGCCGCTCCTAAGAGAAAAGGTGCTGGAATCTGAGGGGCATCTTCCGCGACGAGCACGTCGAAACGAACACGTTGAAAAAGGGAATCGATAAGAATGCGGCCCGGGGTTGTGGCGACGAGCCGTTTGTTTTGAATAAAGGCCTGGCGGTTTGTGCCCTCTCCAGCAGCTAACAACTCACGAATTTTCTTGGTGCCCCTTAACCGCGTGATTTCTTCTTTTAACTCTTCATATTCAGGCCGCATGTCTTTGGGTATCGCTGCCTCCGGTGTTAGTTCCCTGATCCTCACTTGAGCGATTTCCACTTCCTTCAATAAATCCCGAACTTTTTTCTCGTAGATCTGTCGATATTCCCCTAAGGTTTCGACGTTTTTCCCAGCGGCCTGCATACCTAATCGTTTCCAAATGGGGAGCGACTCGTATTGGGCAACCGTTTTATCAAGGGCGTGGATCTTTCCCTGAAAATCACTGAGGTCAGATAACAGTCGCCACTCCAACAGTTTGACTTCGTTAAGATCGCGTTGTTTTTGCCCCTTATGTGCCAAAATGGGTGTCAATTCTCGAAAACGGTCATACTGTTTTCGCAACACATCCTTATTGGCTCGGGATTTGGCAAAGAAGCCATGCATTTGAGATTCAAATCCTAATTCCTGAAGAGGAAATCCAGAAGCTTGTTGGAGAATAGGTGTTTCATAACAACTCAAAAGACTCTTGAATGGAAGGCCAGCAGCGCGAAGAGTCTTGGCTAAAAAGCCAGTCAGTTCATCAACGGATTGATGATGAGGGCCCAGCAAGAGAAGACGTTTGTTTTGGCGAAGAAGTTCGACAATGAGTGCGCCAAGTTTCTTCCAGCGGACTTCTTTCTGTTCATGCCAGATGGTCGTTAAGACGGATGCCGGTACCGGAACTCGGGACTTGGCTTGGTCTGATGCCTGATCGGGGTCAAGCCACGGGACCAATCGTTCTGCAGGTCCTAAAGAGTAGGACTCAGGTTTTGCGGACATGTCTAAAAGTCGGCGGCCGGCTGTCTCAAAAAAACCCGACGTATCGGGAATAAGTGTATTGTCAGTTGAAGTCTGTCCAAGAGAATCATACGTTTGAATGAGGATTTCCTTTTGCTGTCTTTGAAGGCAATGCCCTTCGGTAGAATCTGAATCTTCAGGTGGGAGAACGGTGAGGGGAATATCTTCCAAAAAGGTTCTTTCTTCAGGGATTTCTAACGCATACAAGTAAAGCGTGCCGGCAGTCGCTATTCGACGGGCATTGATCGATTCAAGACGAGCGTCAAACCCGTGGGCCACGGCTGCCTCTTTTTCACGGTCCAACTGCTTCGCAAAATGGGTTAAAAGCTCAGGGAGTTTCATGGATCAAAATTTGGGTCGAGAATGTTCTGTAGGCAAATGGCCACGCACCCAAGTCCTCCTGTTATCGGTCTTCGGTCATAGGCACATTCCCGTTCTTTGGTACAATGAACGAGAGTGGGCAGTTTTGATTCAAGTGCGACATCGTAGAGAAGATGAGCGGTAATGCGACCGTCTTTCCCCTGTGAAAGAACAACGACGCGGTGGCGTTGATCATCTTCAAGAATGGCAGACTGGGGGGATGGTCCCACTTGAGCGCTGGCGGCATGAATGCCTTCCAGGATGATACTGTTTCGAATGAGAGTGGCAGGAGGCTTGATGGGAACAGAACTTAATCGAATGTTCAATGATGTCAGGTTTGGGGCATCTCCTTGGAACGGAGAAGCCCCCACGGAAATGAAAAGAGGGTGTCCCAATCCCAAGGTCAAGGACAGAAAAAAAGCATCCATTTTCGAGAAGGCCAATGAGAAGACATCAGGTACACCTTGTGACTTCCTTTCCTGCATTGTAGTGGAGCTTCTCCAAACGTGTCCACTTAGGGATAAAAGTGCTCCTATTAGCCTGGCGGGATGGTTTTGCAGGACTCCATGTGATCGAGAAAACATTGGGGAAAATCATGTATTGAGATTGCGTTCGAATGCCGGCAGAATTGAAGTTTCGAAGTCTCTATGCAGGGAAGTCAACGGGTGAGTAAAATTGACTTTTCACCCATCCATCCTTATCATCTTTATTCTTTGTCAACAGGAGAAGGAGTTAGTCTGATGAAAGTGATTCTCAAAGAAAATGTGGACCATTTAGGGTATGTGGGAGATGTCTTGGATGTCGCTCAGGGATATGCACGCAATTTTCTTCTTCCCCGGGGAATTGCCTTGGAAGCGAACCCTCGGAATGTGAAGGCCCTTGATCATGCTAAACGGGTGACCACCCATCTTGCCCAAAAATTAGAGGGGAATTTAAAGGCCCAGGCTGAGAAAATATCCAAAGTGACTCTGACCTTTCCTGTTCAAACCGGGAAGGATGACAAACTCTTTGGATCAGTAACAGCCAAAGATATCGAAGAGAGTTTATTAGCTGAAGGTTTTGAAGTCGATCGACGTAAAATCCAACTTCCGCAACCTATCAAGGAGTTGGGCACCTCAACAGTTGGAGTCAAGCTGCATCGGGATATTGTTGCCCAGGTTTCGGTTTCAGTCGTTAAAAAGGGAGGAGACGTGTCAGAGACTGAAGCTTCGGAACCAGTCCAAGAATCGGAATCTCCCTCCGAAGATGGAGAATAACGGATGAGCCAGGCGGTAGGTACGTTGAAGGCTATCAGGGATAGTGATCCTGATGTCTATGCAGCGATTCGAGCAGAAGAGAAGCGTCAAAAGGAAAAGTTGGTCCTGATTGCGTCCGAAAATTATGCGAGTCCAGCGGTTCAGGGGGCGCAAGGCTGCCTCATGACCAATAAATACGCGGAGGGGTATCCACGAAAGCGTTATTATGGCGGATGTCAAAACGTTGATACGGTCGAAGAACTCGCCATCCAGCGAGCCAAACAGATTTTTGGCTGTGAGCATGTGAACGTGCAACCGCATTCTGGTTCTCAAGCCAATATGGCTGCGTATCTTTCAGTCTTGAAGCCCGGAGATACGATTCTAGGCATGAGTCTGGCCCAAGGCGGGCATCTGACTCACGGCAGCCGTGTCAATTTTTCCGGCATCATCTTCAATGCCCATTCTTACGGTGTGGACCGAGCGACTGAAACCATTGATTATGATGAGATGCAAAAAAAGGCGGAGGAATGTCGCCCCCGAATATTGGTGGTCGGAGCAAGTGCCTATTCGCGGACCATTGATTTTGCGCGGTGTCAGCAAATTGCCCAGTCGGTTGGCGCGTATCTCTTAGTTGATATGGCTCATATTGCTGGGTTGGTTGCGACGGGCCTCCATCCTAGCCCTGTTCCCTATGCGGATTTTGTCACCACGACGACACACAAAACACTGCGAGGGCCAAGAGCCGGTATGATCATGTGTAAGGAACAACATGCCAAAGCCGTCGACAAAATCATTTTTCCGGGACTTCAAGGTGGCCCGTTAATGCATGTCATTGCGGCCAAAGCCGTTGCGTTTAAAGAAGCCCTGAGTCCTCAATTCAAAGCCTATCAAGAGCAGGTCATTGCCAATGCTCGGATACTCGCCAAGGAGTTTCTTGAGAGGGGGTACCGTGTTGTTTCTGGTGGAACAGATACACATTTGTTTTTGATGAATTTAAATTCAAAGAATATCACTGGCAAGGAGGCTGAGGCTGGTTTCGATGAGGCTGGGATTACCGTGAATAAGAATGCCGTTCCCTACGATGAGAAGCCTCCGGCCATTGCGAGCGGGATTCGGTTAGGAACCCCTATTGTCACGACCCGCGGTATGGGTCATGCAGAGATGACGAGAATTGCATCGTGGATGGATGAAGTGCTTCAGCAACCACAGAATGCGCGGAACCTCCGGAGGATTCGCAAGGAAGTGAAGGCTCTGTGCACTCGCTTTCCCATTTTTCATTCCCACCAAGTTGCATCAGTACAGCCTACTTAACGCAAGTTTGGCTACTGGCTTCTTTCGGATTCCCCTTCTGCCGATCAATGGTGGACTGATTTCTTGTGAATGGTTCACTACTCAAGAGAAAAAGGACCAACGCCGGGTGAGATGCCCGTATTGCAACAGATTTGATGACAAGGTCATCGATTCGAGGACTGCTCGGGAAGGCGAAGTCATCCGACGTCGAAGAGAATGTCTGATATGTAAACGACGATACACGACATACGAGAGAATCGAAGAAAATCTCCCTGTTGTGGTGAAAAAGGATAACCGCCGTGAACCCTTTGACCGAACAAAGATCATGGCAGGGTTGAAAAAAGCCTGTGAGAAAGGTCCCGTCAGTAGTGCGTCTCTTGATGCAGCCGTCGATCGAATTGAGAAGCGAATTCAGGATTTAGGTGAAACAGAAGTGTCGGGTGGAGTCATTGGCGAGGAAGTGATGAAAGAACTTCACAAATTAGATAGCATCGCCTACGTCCGTTTTGCCTCAGTGTATCGTGAGTTTAAGGATATTGATCAGTTCATGGAGACCATCAAATCACTGGCCCAAGAAAACCGAGGGTTGTGAGATCTTCATGAGAGTATAACCCTCCCTTCCAATTCTACCCCCTTCCTCGCCGTTTCGGGGCAAAAGAATTCCTAGGGCTGGTGATACCCAGGAATGACAATCTCTATGGCAAGGTGGTCATCAAATTCTTCCAACAAAAAGCCTAAAGCGGCTGTAAAATCGTCCTCTTCTCGACGATCTCCTACTCCTACCTATGTGGCGATTATTGGAGCGGGACGTGGAGGAAAAGCCCTTTTAGAGATTTTTGCTGAGGACCCCTTGGCCCGAATCGTGGGATTGGCTGAAGTAAAAACGCAGACTGCAGGAACACGATTAGCACAACAGTTGGGTGTCCCCATTACACATGACTATCGAGAACTGTTGAACATGAAACAAGTGCACCTCGTCATTGATGTGACGGGAAATCCGATCGTGGAAAAAGCCCTGCAGAAAGTCCACCTTCCGAATCTCGCCATCATTGGGGGCGCGAGTGCAAAATTTATGTGGCAGTTGATCGAGGCCAGGATTCGTGCCACAAGTGAAATTGAAAAAACCTTGACTCGCTATCAGGCGCTTTTTCGGCGTTATGTGAAAGAAGAATCAGAGGGGGCGGTTGATGAAGAACGGACCCGAATCGCATGCGAAATCCATGACGGATTAGTGCAGACGTTGGTGGGGGTCAGTTTTAAATTGGAACGGTGCGGAGAACTCATTCAACACGAGCCCCAAAAGTGTTTTGATCTGATGCAAGAAACGAAGACGCAGTTAAGGCACGGCATTCAGGAGGCTCGCCAAGTGGTGTTCAATCTTCGCCCTGGTCAATACGAACAGCTGAACCTTCGATTAGCCCTTACCAATTACTTGAAATTGTACAAGGCGCAAAACCGGGTCAAGGTAGAGTTTGTCCAGGAGGGAGTAGAGACCGGTCTGGATTCAAAGACCAAAGTGTTTTTGTTCCGTATAGTCCAGGAAGCCCTCAACAATGCCCAAAAACATGCCAAGGCCACCAAGGTGACGGTACAGTTAACCATTGATCCACCGAGCTTGAAAGGAATCATTAAGGATAACGGGTTAGGATTTGACGTGCGTTCCATTTTCAAGGATCCGGAAAAATGGGATCATTTTGGTCTGCGAGGCATGAAAGAACGCGCGCGTCTCCTGGGCGGAGATGCTCAGTGGGAATCTGAGAAGGGAGTAGGAACGACCATTACTATTCACATTCCTCTCAGAAGAAAGGAGAGCTCCAGGAATGGCCAAAAATATTAAGATCCTCATTGTCGACGATCACCGAATCGTTCGGGAAGGTCTGTCAGCTATTTTGGAAACGAAAGAAGAAATCCAAATTGTGGGTGAAGCAGGTGATGGTGGAGAAGCCGTCGAAAAGGCCAGGGCTTTATTGCCGGATGTCATTATCATGGATGTGAGCATGCCAGGAATGACGGGGGTGGAAGCGACAAGGCTGATTAAACGGGAATTCCCTCATATCGGGATTATTGCCTTGACCATGTATGAAGACCAACAACATATCTTTGATTTGGTGCGAGCTGGGGCTACGGGTTACTTGCTCAAAGATTCCGATTCCACCGAAATTCTGGCAGCCATTCGAGCCATTTCCAAGGGTGAATCACTTATTCATCCATCGGTCGCAAGTAAAATATTGGCGGAATTTTCCCTTCTTGCTGAAGGGAAGGGGAAAAAACGGTCTTTTTTGGAGCATGGCCTGACGGAACGGGAAGTCACGGTACTCAGGTTAGTGGCTGATGGTAAGACCAATAAGGAAATAGCCAATGTTTTGGATTTAAGTGAAAAGACGGTGAAAAACCATGTGCGCAATATATTCCATAAGCTCCAGGTCTACGATCGGACACAAGCCGCCATTTTGGCTATCCGGAAGGGGATCATCGACCTTGAGCCTCATCCTTAAGCTTCTTGCGGGTCGTTTTCTTCAGGTGCTACCATGATAAAAATACTTTAAGGAGGATGTCGTTCCATGGCCAATGTTACGTTACTGGTCTCTTCTTCATGTTCAGCCTGTCCTTCTGCGAAAAAATTGTGTAAGGTACTTCGAGTCAAATACAGTTTTAGTTATCGTGAAATCGATATTGGCTCGCGAGATGGCCAAGAATTAGCTGATCGCCATTCTATTCGAGCAGTTCCAGCAACCATCATCAATGGACGATTGACCTTTATCGGCGTTCCAAGCCGACAGAGCGCTGAAAAGGCTATTGCTCCCAAATCTGGGTAGTTCCATTCTTTGATTCTTTATGAGTACGGACCGTCCATTTGGCATGGAAGAGGATGAGGAGGGACTGGACATTGAATTGCCCGTTTTGCCACCGGTGCAAACTGGTCCATCCCCGGATTGTCCGTTTTGTGGTGAACCCATGACTCTTATTGACGGGGATTGGGGTTGCTCAGATTGTAATGGAGAGCTTATAGGACCAGAGACCGGATAATTCAGTCGGATGATCAGTGTTGCATTCTGACTGTGGAATTGGTTTTGCTGGTCTTTTATGTTCACCATCACGACTGGCTCCTTTCATCCTGATCTAGAGCTTGCGCTGGTCAAAGAGGTTCGAGAGCGTGAGGCTACGGATCCTCTCACTCCCCTTGCAATCATCGTCCCCTCAGAAATTCTTCGAAGACGCCTGCAATGGCTTATCTGTATTGAGCACCAATGCTCTCTCCTTGACGTCCATTTTCTGACATTTCATCAGCTCGCTCTACGGCTTCATGAGGAACAAGGCTCCTGCTTCACTGCAAGTGGGGATCGTTGTGGCCTTGAACTTGTACCAGACATCTTTTTTGAACATCTGGTTCGCTCAATGGCAAGCCGAGAACTTCATGCCGTGGGAGTCTCCTGGTTTTCGAACCTTTCCCCTGGTTCCTGGTCAGCTCTCTGGGAAACCATTCGTGATCTCAAAGAGGGTTCTGTTGACCCCACGGTCGCATTGCATGCCGTGGCTGAGGGGTATTTTGAGCTGAATGAATCCAACAAATTGAACTCCCTGTTTATCCTCTATACTTCCCTTCTTGAGGCCCAATACACGATGGGGGTTGGGACGTGGGATGATCTTGCTTCGCGTGCCATGTCCTGGGCACCCCACTCCCCCTTTTTAGCCCGCCTTCAACATCTCTGCTACTACGGCTTTTATGATCTGACTGCAGTCCAGCTCTCCCTGTTTGAAGCTGTCACTGCCTGTGTCCCGACAACGCTGTATTTTCCACTATCAGAAGAGGCCGACTTTACATTTGGGCGGCAATTTTTTGAGCGTCATCTCAGCTCCAAAGGTGGCTCGGTCAAACAGGCAGCAAACCTCTCAGCTATTGGTTCTACGCCGATGTCGAGTGCCAAAAGCAGCGTGAAGGTACAAAGCATCAATGCAATCGGGTCGGATGCTGAGCTGTCGATCGTCTGCAAAGAAATTCTCGTGTTGGTGGAGGAACGGGGATACAAATTTGATGACATAGGCGTGGTAGCCAGGAACCTGGATTCCTATCAGCCCTTTCTTCGGTATGTCTTTGATCAGCACCGGATCCCCTTTACGTCGACAGCCGTCATGTCTGTCATACAGGAGCCAGCGGTCAAAGTGATCTTGGAACTGGCCTCGCTCTCACTCACCAGTTTTTATTGGAAAACGATGCTGGACGTGTTGGCCTCTCCATTTTATCGAGAAACTCAATATCGGATGTCACGCCGTGAGGCACGTCCCGATCTTTGGCAGCTTGCTGTTCGTTCCCTTGCCATCATCCGAGGGGAAGAGGAATGGCACCGTCTCGCATCGATGACTCATGTGGATGTGTGGGTCGGGTTACTCGATGAATACGATGATGAAGAAAACGTCACGGTTGGAATCGGGGCCGACCAGCTCCGGCTGCTTCAGCGTCTTGTATCAGAGTTGATTAACGATTGCCGGGCTTTGCCTGTGGAGGGAAGTTTCGTTGAGATGAATGAGGCATTTGCCAACATGGTTAAGAAACATCTGGCTATTCCTGGGCTTCATCAAGATGCCAGTCCACCAAGGGAGGATTCCGATTCCAAACAATTGCAACGTGTTGGTATCGCGGTTTCCCGTATCCTTGAACAACTCCGTCAATTTGACCGTTTTCACGAGCCCGTCTGTTGGTCTGAATGGGTCAATATTTTTACGAAGGCTATAGAAAAGACGACTGTTCCCATAGAAACAGATGACCACGGGGGTGTGCGGGTGTTGGATGCGATGTCAGCACGAGGGCTTCCTTTTCGAGCCCTGTTCCTAGTTGGACTGAACGAAAAGGTCTTTCCTCGTGCGATACGAGAAGATCCTTTTCTCCATGATCGTCACCGGCGAGTCCTTGATGAAACGCTAGGATTCAAGGTTGAAGAGAAGCTGAGGGGGTACGATGAAGAAGTGCTGTTATGTGCCATGCTCAAGCAAGCTGCCAAAGAACGTCTTTACCTTGTCTATCAGCGAGCCGATCGGGAGGGACGATTACTGACTCCCTCTCCGTTCCTAGACTCGCTTCTGGCGCCCGAATTCGCGCATGCTCAGGAGCAAGCCATGAGTCTTCCTCGACGATTTTCCGACTGCCTCGATCTGCGTTTATTTGCCTCTTCACTCCTGACTCGTGAAGAGCTTGGGGTAAAATTGATCCTGCAGGGATACGATCCTACAAGCCTGCTGGAAATGGTTGGTCGTGATGCTGTTCTTTTTCGGAATGGATGGAAAGCCTTGCAAGATATCGAAGGGGTACAGTTTGAGCACTATGATGGCCTCATTGGCCCGATGAAACACTATTGGGAACAACTTGTCACGCGAGGACTTTCGCCTACCCCGCTTGAGGATTATGCTCAGTGTCCATTTCACTATTTTGCGAATCACGTCCTGCGCCTCAAACCACTGAGAGGGGAGACTGTAGGGGAGTTACCTGCACAAGCAATCGGTCACCTCTGTCATCAGGTATTGCGTGTGCTGTACCAACGATTGGTCACGCAGGGGTGGCCTCAAAGGGAACTGATCTCGAGCACGATGCAGGGTCAAGTTGTGTTAGTCGCAGAAGAAGTATTTACGGCTTATCAGCGCGAGCATGGAACTGGGTATGCGTTGACTCGCCAGCTGGCCAAGGAAAAAGTTATGGAGTTAGTCACGGCTATCTTGGAATCAGACCGACAGGACTTTCATGAGACGGGCTTTCGGCCGATTGCTTTTGAGGTGCCAGCTGAAGGGCGATTGGATGGATTAAAGATTTCAGAGTTGGATTCATTCAAAGTTTGGGGTCGTCTCGATCGGATTGATCAAAGAGAGAGTCCTCCTGAGATTCGAATTATCGACTATAAGTATAAACAGAGTCGAAAAATTGATAGTAAGGATCGGGATCTTCTGACTTCAGGAATCCGAGCGTTTCGCCTGCAGCCGCCACTGTATGCTTTGATGAGGGTCGAACGTCAAGGTTGCTGTGTCGAAGGAGCGTTAGTTCAGATGCACCCTGAATATGTAAAGTTTAAATTTCTTGCACCAGCTTGGGAAAACATGGTGGACCACTCTCAGTTTGAAGTCTCAGCATGGAACACGTCGGTAGGTCAGCAGCTTAGACAGACATTCCGAGTATTATTGAATGGGATTCACGAAGGACAGTTTTTTATTTTACCAGGTGGGTACTGCAATGACTGCGATTTTTCGACGGCCTGCCGTCGATTTCATGAGCCAACGAGGATGCGTGCCATTGGGGCTCAACCGGCAAAACAACTCCGCAGGATTCGCAAGCAGAAGCTGTACCATGAATGAGACAAAGTCCATTCCTGATGCGCAGGTTCGCCGCTTGGCTGAGAGTACGTTTGACCGGAATGTTGTCGTGGTGGCCGGTGCAGGGACAGGCAAGACCACCTTGCTTGTCAATCGATTTGTTCACACGCTGATGCGGGAACCTCACCCCGCTGAGGTAACCGAAGTCGTGGCACTGACCTTCACGAATAAAGCCGCCACTGAAATGAAAATCCGGCTTCGGGAACGGCTCACTGCACTTCAAATGCCTGACCACGAGAAGAACGACATTCCTCACCCCGGTATGGTGGAGGCGTCTGAACTGCGGGAGCGATATGGGCTCTCTTCTGACCAAATCAAGAAGAAGGCAGAAGCGGCTCTGCACGATCTTGAGAGGGCTCAAATTGGCACCTTGCACAGCTTTGCCGCTCATCTGCTTCGATTGCATCCTATTGAAAGCGGAGTTGATCCCGCGTTTAGAGAAGATGATGGGACTCGTTTCGCGGACCATTTTGACCAAGAGTGGGAGTTTTGGTTGGACTCTGAACTCGGTCTCAATGGGACAAATCATAACCGATGGCGGCGGATGCTGGCCGAAGTGGGATTGGCAAAAATCCGTGAAATGGCCTTAGCTTTGAGCCAGGCACCGATTTCATTTGATGAACTGACCAAACAAATCGAGCAAATGGAAATGTCTCCAGAGCTTTACGCGTGGATTCTAGCTATGCGCACCAAAGCGGCCCAATTATTAGCTGTGTACGATCGACCCAGGCGACGAAAAGTTGAGTCAATGTTGGCAGGGTTGGAGGAACTGCTTGACGTTATGCTTGCGGGGCGGATTGGAAGAGGGGGCAGGTTAGAAGTGGCGCAGCGCATTGGCCTTGCCCGTGACTTGGGGAATGCTCCTACTGGATGGAATGAGAGGGATTTTGAAGAAGCCAAACGACTGGTTCGAATCACGAAACAGATCGTGGCAGTTGATGAAACTTTGATCAGGGAGTTGCTCGAAGTCATATTGCCATTTGTGCAGCGAGTTCAGTCCACGTTTTTGGAACAGAGCTGGATTTCGTTTGATGGTCTCCTGGCAGGTGCCCGCCGGCTCTTGTGTGACCACCCAGTAGTCCGTGACAGGCTTAAGCGTGACTATAAAGCGATTTTAGTCGATGAGTTCCAAGACACCGATCCGATTCAGTACGAGACTATCCTTTTTCTAGCTGAGCATTTGGGATCAACGGGTAGAAATTGGCGCGAGGTGGATCTTGCTCCTGGACGACTTTTTATTGTGGGTGATCCTAAGCAGTCTATCTATGCCTTTCGTCGCGCTGATATTGAAGCTTTTGAGCAGGTGGTCAAAAAAATTCGGAACTCAGGTGGGGTTGTCTATGAACTGACCACCAATTTTCGAAGCGATAGAAAAGTCTTGGAGGTTGTGAATGCCATTTTTGATCAACTTTTCCAACCTATTGAGAATGTTCAACCACAAAACGTCAAGTTGAAGGAGCAACCAGATCGGCGGAAATGCATGCCCACCCCTGGAGTAGAACTGCGCGTGGTGAGGGGAGGAGAGGGTGAAGAGGACATGGATACAGTGTCTGCGAATCGAATGGAAGCAGAGCAGCTTGCGAGATGGCTGAAACATGACCTGTTTGGACGGGAAATGCTCATTGATGCCAAGGGGGAATCCACCCTGGTTCGGCCTGGACAGGTGGCCCTTTTATTCAGAAAGTTGACACAAGTGCAGGAGTATCTTGAAGCTCTCCGTCGGCATGGGATTCCCTATGTCACCGATGAGGAGAAGCATTTCTATCGGCGGCAAGAGGTCATTGATTTGATTAATCTCCTACGTGTGGTGGAGAACCCCAATGACCGTATTGCGTTGGTCGGTGTGCTGCGTTCGCCTCTTGGGGGTGTCATGGATCGAGAAATTTATGAGCTTCATGAGCGACAGGCTTTTGATTACCGGGTGCCAGAACGACTCAATGGTTGGCATAGTCCTCGATCCGCAGCTGTCCGCCGTTTATATGATCGACTGACTGAGCTGAATCGGAAGGCATCGGCTTGTTCCTTGCCAGGAGCCCTTGACGTGATCTTTGGGCGCCTGCCAATTTTAGAACTGGCAACTGGTTCACTCCATGGTGAACAAGCCATGGCTAACTTGATCAAAATTCGACAGATTGCTCACGATCTGGCTGATCGCCCACATCTGACTTTGACTGGGTTTGTCGATCTGATGATAACCAAACTGGCCGAACAGCCAGCGGAGGCCGAGAGTGCGCTTGCAGATGACACGGTGGATGCGATTCTGGTGCTGACAATCCATAAGGCAAAGGGCTTGGAATTTCCGGTGGTGATCCTGCCTGGTCTTCATCATGGTGCAATGCTGGGGAGTGGAGATACGCCCTTGATCTCGCATGATTGGAGAACCGGCGTGTTGGGGATTTCAGGTGGGAACCTATCGAGCATCGGCGGCGTATTCGTCAAAGAAAAATTGCTGGTTAAGGAGGAAGCAGAACGTCGACGGGTATTGTATGTTGGTATGACCCGAGCCAGAGAACGATTGATTTTGTTTAGTGGATTGCCGGAACGTACAGCCCAAGGGACTTTTCTGGGTTTGTTGCAAGGGATATCTGGCGGTACGGTAGGATTTCAAGATCAGTCTGAGGTTCGGATTGGTCCAACTTCATTTTCTCAAAGAGTGATGAGTGGAGTTGAACGGATCCCTCATACTCAGAGCCCAATGTTGAGGATGCTTCAGCCTCCTCCAGATGGAGGCGACCTTCTTCAGCGGTGGGAACAGCGAGAGCGGATGTGGAAGGATGCCAGATCAAGCCTTAGGTATCTCACCCCAACGCAACTCATTGCTCATGAACGTGACAAGAGGGATCCCTCATCCAAGGTCGTTGAAGAGTCTGATCGAAGGCGTTTGATCGGGATTCTGGCTCATAGGGTGTTGGAGAGATGGAATTTTCGAGATGATCCCTTGAAACTCGAAAAACATGTCGAGGCGGTGTGTGAAATCGGAATTCCAACCGAATGGAAGGCTGAAGCTGAAGACATCACTCAAGATTTGAGGAGTGTCTTTGAAAGATTCGGGAATTCGGTCATCTATACCATGCTTCGAAATGCAGAAATTCTTGGCCAAGAGGTCCCTTTTGTCGTACCTTGGGAAGGAGATTCCAACTCTGATCCCATGTTCGGAAGGGATCTGAATGTGATGGAAGGTGTCATCGACTTAGTCTATCGCCTGAACGGTCGAGTATGGGTCGCGGATTATAAGATGGATCGAGTTGAAGAAAACAATTTGGAGAAATCCGCTTTGCGTTATCAACAGCAGGTTCAGATCTATGGCAAATCTGTTTCGTTGGCTTTAGGTATCTCTTTGGTCCAGTGTCAGATCATATTCCTGCGTAATGCTCAGGCCCTAGAGGTATAAAACAAATTGAAAAACTTGAAAATGATTTGAAGATAGACTGGATTTCATAACGGAGGGTTTGTATAAAGGTTTGAAAGATGCTAACAATTGAAGCCTCAACGGGATAACAGGTGCCAACCAGTATTCTGGTAGGGCCAAGATGGTTACCAACCTTCCTGGAGGACCAATCTATACCTATAGCGGAATGGTGCTAGTTGTCTAAACAAGACTGATTTTGAAAATAAAGGAGGAGAGGGTATGAAGTGGAATTTGTATTTGAAGAGCATTCTATTAGGAGGATGTCTCGTATGGTCAATGTCTGCTTGCGCTAGTTCTTCAGACGAAGAAAAGTCTGTGATCTGTTCTGATTCACAGCCAGGTGTTCCTCTCTGCACCCCGACATCAGCCTCCTCCACAGTTCGGTTAGCCATAAACCAAGGGAACCAATATTTTATGGCTCGCCGATGGGAAGAGGCCCGTCAGCAATATGAAGCTGCCACGAAGGCTCAACCAGATTCAGCGGAAGGTCACTACAATTTAGGGTTGACACTTCAATATTTGAGAGAGCGTGAGAAAATGAAGACTCATTTCATAGAGGCGGCTAATCTCGCCCCAGGACATAAAAAGATCTGGGATTCTCCAGCTCTACGTCGGTATGGCGACGTGCCGGATAAAAAGCAAGAAGCGACCTCGGTTCCGGCCGGCGGCGGTCTGGGCAGTGTCTTTGGGGGAGGCGGAGCAATGGGGACAGGTGGAGGGAGAGACAACTAATGTTGTCGCAATTGCGTCACCCGAAAATGAAAATGAAGGCTTAGGTTCGTTTATATCCTTTGGCGATCATGAAGATTCCCAATAGGAACATAGGAATACTGAGAAGCTGTCCCATTGTCAGAGGGCCGACGAGATAGCCTAGGTGAAGATCCGGCTCACGAAAGAATTCGACGAATGTGCGGAACAACCCATACCCGGCGATAAAGCTCCAGAATACAGTTCCTGGCGGTGTCGATAGTCTGCCAACGATCGCAAGAATGGCAAAGAGCGCGACACCTTCCAGGCCTGCTTCGTATAGCTGAGAAGGGTGTCGGCATAACTCACCACCATGTGGAAAAATCATGCACCACTCCACATCGGTGGCCTGCCCAAATAGTTCACCATTGATAAAATTCCCGACTCGCCCAAGTCCTAAACCGATAGGAGCTGCTTGAGCGGCCAAGTCAGCGATGGAATAGGGCAAGAATCCTCTACGGCGGCAAAAGAGCCAAAGAGCCAGGCATGTGCCTATAAGACCTCCATGGAAAGACATCCCACCTTCCCATACGGCCAGGATACTTAATGGATGCTGAACGTAGTATGAGAAGTTATAAAAGAGCGTGTACCCCAACCGGCCACCCAAAAACACACCAAGGGCGGCATAGACAATCAGGTCGTAAAGTTGCTCTCGAGATAACGAAATCTGTTTGGCCGCTGCTCTTCCCTTAATGAGGAAATACGCACCTAGCAGTCCAAGAAGATACATGAGCCCGTACCATCGGAATTGCAGTGGGCCAATGCGAAGAAAGACGGGATCAATGTGTGGGTAAGGAATCATAAGAAGGCTTATGTACAGAAACCCCTCTACATGAGGCAAAATAGTTTCCCGAATACCATGAATAGTACTATTGGGTAACTATTATAATTTCCTTAAAAACAATAAAATATACTTCTTTTGTAACGCATTTTCACATGGGTAGACAAATAGTGCACCTCTAACCATCCATGGTAAAATTTAGCAATATGATTTGTTGTTTCTCAATGGACTGAGAAGAATATTCCAGTCGCCTATAGATTGTTCCCGCATGTTGGTTTCATCTGTTCTTGACGTGTTCGTAAAGCGGAGGGCAGTATGGAATGTCCGCGATGTCGGGGAGTCATGACAAGGGATTGGTTCGCTGATATAGATGATGATACAGGAAAACGTGAGTTTCCTGGGTGGAGATGTCTGATTTGTGGTGAGATCTTAGATCCTGTGATCTCAGCCAATCGTCACCATCATCATGAACCATTTCTGGGGTGATCCAAAAAAAAGTTTGCGACCCAATTAGGTTAATTTTTAGCTTCAATGCGGGTCTGAACTCTCAGGATGCCAAAATAAGTAGATGGGCCTCAAGCTGTCCCTCTAAAGATATCACACGACTTGAGAAGAAAGGAAAAGATGTCTATGCCTGATAGTGAATCTGATAAAAAAGTTTCTCCTGGCCGTGAAAGCCAAGGTTACTCCCTCGTGTCCGGCGTGAAAAGTATCATTGCCGTCAGTAGTGGAAAGGGAGGAGTTGGAAAATCCACTGTTTCGGCCAATCTGGCAGTGGCGTTAACCATTCTTGGCAACAGAGTCGGTTTGTTAGATGCAGATATTTATGGACCCAATATTCCCAGAATGATGGGAGTTACGGAACCTCCTAGCAAAGAAGGAGAGAAGATTGCGCCAGCCGAAGGCCATGGAGTGAAAATCATCTCCATGGGATTTTTTGTTCCAGAAGAAACCGCAGTGGTATGGCGGGGACCAATGGTTCACACCGCGATTCAACAGTTTTTTCGGGATGTGATTTGGGGAGAGCTTGATTACTTATTGATCGATCTTCCTCCCGGGACGGGTGATGCCCAACTGACAATCTCTCAGTTGGTTCCCTTAACAGGGGCAGTGTCTGTGACAACCCCTCAAGAAGTGGCTCTTCATGATGTTCGCAAGGGACTGATGATGTTTCAAAAAGTGAACGTGCCATTGCTGGGGATCATCGAAAACATGAGTTACTATGTCTGTGGTCATTGTGGCGAACGAAGCGAAATCTTTTCTTTTGGTGGCGGAGAGAAGACCGCAGAAAGGTTCGGAATTCCTTTTTTGGGAAGGATTCCACTTGACCCAGCCATCCGGATGGGAGGAGATTCGGGCACACCCATTGTGATTGCCGATCCTAACTCACCGCAAACCAAGGCCTTTCTTGATGTGGCCTCGACTATTTGTCAGGAGGTGAAAAAGCTCAAAGGAGAAGATGAGGAGCAGAAAAGTTCTTTGAGTCAAATGTTGAAAAAAATAAAGGAGCCGATGGGGCTTAACTAAACGGTTATCCCTATCCTCATTGTCTAGAGATGCCTTTCAACGGTTTTGCAGTTAATCGTTGAGAATATTGTGTAAGGAGGAACGATGGCTGAATTCACGAAAGTCGCGAGTACCACAGATATTGATCCGGAGAGTGGAATTGTCGCCGATGTCAATGACAAAAGTGTCGCGATATTCAATATGGACGGCAGCTATTATGCCATAGACAATACCTGCCTTCATCGAGGTGGTCCTCTTGGGGAGGGTGACGTAGAGGGCGAAGTGGTTACATGTCCATGGCATGGATGGGAATACAATGTCAAAACAGGGGCATGCACCAACAACCCTTCGGCGAAGGTCTCCTGCTACCCCGTAGAGGTGGAAGGCACCGATATTAAAGTGCAGCTGTCGTAGCCTGGTCTTGTTCAACGTGATGAATCTCTCATGTTTGAGAGGTGTATGAATCGGGCGATCCTCTCGATCGCCATTTTTTTCTCTGTAATCCCAATTTTGTTAAAGCAAGCTTCCCAACAGCGTTAGGTCACTCCAATGAGGAAGAGGAGGCTTGCTCCTTTCTATTTCGTTCTCTCCCCCTGATGTTCAGTCAGAAGGATAGCTTCTGCCCCCAAGCGGCCATGGAAACAATTGTGATCTCTGCCACTGATACGCGCAAACAGGGGACTTTTTTTCCAGGTCCACAGGTGGAACTTGAGGATGCTTAGTGAGTCCTGCATAATGCCTAAGAGGTCGTTTTCCGTCACGAGTTTCGTCAGATAGATCTATGCAACTGAAACGTTGGCTCATCGTCGTTCCTCTCCTCCTTTCTTTTTTCCTTCTCCAATCATATTTCTGGGTGCCCACATACGAAAAACAGGCTGTCGGGAATCCTGACCGCTTGGTGACCTATATTGAAGGCTCAATCGGGGATGCCAGGATTCTTAATCCGATTCTCAATGCGGATTCCGCAAGTTCCCAAATTGTCGGTCTGGTCTTTGAGGGCTTATTAGATTTAGATGAGAACTTGAATTTGCGTGGTCGTCTCGCCACGGATTGGACGATCTCTGAAACCGCCTACCTTGCGGTGAATCCGTACAATCGATTCCCAGATGGAGCTGCAGCCACAGGAGCTCGCGTTGCGAGAAGAGTTCAGCAAGCCATTGATCGTGGAAAATTGCCGGAACTCGATGATGTGGTGCAACACATTGAGGTCATACCACCCATCAAAGAGGAAAAAACGATCTCAGTTCCCAAAATGAGAAAAGATGGTCCTCTGACTTTCGAGAGCGTGACCGTTTACCTTCAATTTCCCGAACGTGTGAAGTTTATTCTCAAACATGTTGACCAGGATTTTTTTGAACGGATAAAGCCCATCGTTGGCGAGCGGTTTTTTATGAATTTTCCCTATGAACAGTTTGTTGAGATTCCTGAAAGTGTAGATAGCGAAGCGCGGGAGTTCCTACATTCGCAATTTTCTGAATTGCTTCCGGTGGGCGAACATAATCCTGAAATCCTCTTTCATTTGCGAAAAGGTGTGACATTTCATGATGGTCATGAATTTGATGCAGGGGATGTGAGGTTTACCTATGAAGCCATCATGAATCCAAAAAATTTATCCCCACGGATGTCGGATTTTGAACCAATCAAGAAAGTGGAAGTGTTGGATCAATATGCGGTCAAGGTGATTTACAAGCGGTTGTTTTCTCCTGCGATCAATGCATGGACCATAGGAATTCTTCCAGAGTATCTTTTGCATAATGAAGCCTTGAACAAAGAAATGGATGACCGAGGGCTTTCCAAGACAGCCAGAGAAACCTTTGGCATGCGGGATAGCCAATTTAATCGGAATCCTGTCGGGACAGGGCGTTTTGTGTTTTCTGAATGGTTCAGTGATGAATATATTCACGTGACGCGGAATGACCATTACTGGGAAGGGCCGCCAGAATACCAGGATTACTACATGCGAATCATCCCAGATCTACTGACGCAAGAAGTCGAATTTCGTTCGGGAGCTGTTGATTATTATGGAACGCAACCGCACCAAGTCGCCCGATATAAGGAGGATGACACCTATCAGTCGTTTTCGAGTTTGGGGTTTGGCTATACCTATATTGGGTACAACAACCATCGCCCCTTATTCGCTGACCCTGAAGTTCGGAAGGCATTGGGAATGGCGATCAATATAGAGGAGTTCATCCAATATCTTTTGTATGGTGAAGGTGAGCGTGTGACGGGACCCTATCCCAAGAATACCGAGTGGTACGATCAATCCATAGAACCACTACCCTATGATCCAGAAGGAGCAAAATCTCTGCTCGCAAAATTGGGATGGAAGGAAAATGAGGATGGATTTCTGGAAAAGGATGGAAAGATTTTTGAATTCAACCTGATTACGAATCAGGGGAATGCCATTCGAAAAAATATTATCACCATTGCACAAAATGCGTGGAAAAAGATTGGGGTCAAGTGCAATACGCAGATTTTTGAATGGGCGGTTTTTTTAAAGGATTTTGTGAATACAGGGGAGTTTGATGCCGTGGTGTTAGGATGGAGCATGGGAATTGATCCTGATCTTTTTCAATTGTGGCACTCAAGTCAGGCAGGTCCTCAACAATTAAATTTCGTGGGGTATCACAATCCAGAAGCTGATCGGTTGATTGTTCGTATTCGGCAAGAATACAACAGAGATCAACAAAGAGAAATGACGCACCAACTTCATCGGATGATTTATGAAGATCAACCCTATACCTTTTTATATGCCCCATTGAGCACCAGGGTGTTGGATAAGAAAATTGTCTTAGTTGACAGGTACGAAGATGGGACGGAATCGTATAGGAAAATTTTTCCCATAAAGAGTGGAGACCATACGTTTTATTTTCATCAGTGGCGAAAACTGGAAATGACTCCACAATTTTGAAATGTTGTTCTGAGTTTAGCCGTCAAATGAAATGAAGAGAGAACGATGAGAGCCTTTCTGATCCGAAATATTCTTCAACGTCTGGTCTTAGTCTTTGTGGTATCGATCCTCTCTCATTCCGTGATTCATTTGGCTCCTGGAGAACCAAGTGCGGTGGATCCCTCGAACCCACGAATGAAACCAGAGGATATCGCCAAAATTCGAGCGGCGTTTCATCTGGACGATCCTCTGTATGCGCAATATGCCTATTGGGTGCGGGACTTAGTGACAGGGGAATTGAAATCCTTCAAAGATAATCAGCCAGTGCTTCCCAAAATTTGGCGCCGGTTTCTCAATTCCTTGCCGCTGTTTATTGTGGCCACGTTGCTGACGTGGACTTTTGCCTTCCCTACAGGAATCTATGCGGCAGTGCGGCGCGGGTCTGTCTACGATCGAACTACTAACTTCTCTGCGTATGCCTTAATTTCGATTCCAGGATTTTTCTTATCCTATGTCGTGATTCTCTGGGTCGTTGGGATGTTTGGGGTTCCAGTCATCGGCATGAAAACCTTTGGCATGGAACAAGCACAAACGGTATTTCTGGTCATGGATCGCATTTGGCATTTAGTGATTCCCTCTATTATGTCCGCTATTTTTGGAGTAGCCGTCCTATCCAGGTATGTCAGATCCCAAATGTTGGAGGTGGTTGGTCATGACTACGTCCGGACCGCTCGTGCCAAAGGACTCGAAGAAGATACCGTGATTTATTGGCATGCCCTCCGAAACGCTCTTCTGCCTTTCGTAACCATGTTTGGTTTGCTTCTTCCGGGTCTTATTGGAGGATCCGTTATTTTCGAGCAAATCTTTGCCTGGCCCGGGCTAGGGCGACTCAGTTTTGAAGCCATTATGTCTCGCGATTTTCCAGTGGTCTTGACGATCAATTTCTTCGTGGCTGTTCTGACTCTGGCTGGTACTCTCATATCCGATATTTTGTATGCGGTGGTTGATCCAAGAATTCGATATCAATGATGTCGGGCATGCATAGATAAACTTTCATATGTGAATGTTGACCTATGGCACAAACTCCTTTGCAACCCACTGCGTTAGATCAACGAGATGCCCTTTTGGCCCCTGAAACACCGTGGCAGGAGTTTGTTCGAATTTACAAAAAAGATTGGTTAGCCGTTGCGGGTGTCATCGTATTGGGAATTTTGTTGTTTTCGGCGTTTGCTGGAAAGGCGCTGACGGAATGGATGGTCGTCTTTGATGCAGAGGTGGTTCGTCTTCCTGACAAATTTAAACCCCCACTGTCGCTACCTTCACAGGACGTCATCCCTCAAAAAGACCTGCCGACCTTCGGAATGTATGTGTTCGGAACCGATGAATTGGGGCGCGATGTGTTCGCACGGATGCTTCAAGGATCATTTGTGTCGTTGTCGATTGGATTCATTGCCATGGGGATATCCATAACGATTGGTGTCTTCTTAGGGGGCCTAGCGGGATACTACGGGAACGTCAAACTAGGATTTATCACAGTTGATACCCTCATTATGCGGTTTACGGATGTCATGATGTGTTTTCCCGTTTTCTTTCTGATTTTGACGGTTGTGGCCTTACTACCGCCGAGCATCATTAACATTATGGTGGTCATTGGTCTCACGAGTTGGCCAGGAACCTGTCGGTTTGTTCGGGCTGAATTTCTTTCCCTTCGTGGCCAGGATTTTGTGGTAGCTGCCCAATCACTTGGGGTGCCCGACCGTCGGATCATTTTTCGGCATGTCGTTCCTAATGCCATTGCGCCGGTGCTGATTTCCGCAACCATCGGAGTCGCGTCAGCCATATTGACGGAGTCTGCCTTGAGTTTCTTAGGCATTGGAGTCCGGCCTCCATATGCGACCTGGGGCAATATTTTATCAGATGGAAAAGGGTTTATCTTCGATGCCCCCTGGCTATTTTTTATCCCCGGTATTGCCATCTTCATCGTGGTATTGGCCTTTAACCTGGTTGGAGAGCGTATTCGCGAGGCCTTGAATCCGAAATTGCGGAGTCGATAGAGCATGCCTTTCCCTGATTCCCTTCTAGAAGTCCAACATCTGTACACCTCGTTTTTTACCGACAAAGGAGAAATTCGAGCGGTTGAAGATGTGAGTTTTTCTATTGAAAAGGGGCAAACCTTGGCCCTTGTTGGTGAATCAGGTTGTGGAAAAACCGTCACAGCACTTTCGATTATGCGGCTTCTCGATCATCCTGGCCGCATTGTTGGAGGACATATCCTGTTTCAAGAACAAGATATCGTCGCGCTACCAGAGAAAGAGTTACGGGAATTACGTGGGAAAAAGATCGGCATGGTATTTCAAGAACCGATGTCTTCTCTCAATCCCGTGTTTACGATTGGGGATCAAATTGGGGAAGTTCTTGGTATTCACACCTCGTTTTCGGCTTCGGATATCCGAAAAAAGGTGATCCATCTTCTGGATACGGTCCGAATCCCTTCTCCTGAAAAACGGATTGATCAGTACCCCCATGAAATGTCGGGAGGGATGAAGCAACGGGTGATGATTGCCATGGCACTAGCTTGCAAGCCTGATTTGTTGATTGCTGATGAACCCACGACCGCACTGGATGTTACGATCCAGGCCCAAATCCTCGAGTTGCTGAAAACGCTGCAAGCTGAAATGGGCATGGCGATCTTATTAATCACCCATAACTTGGGTGTGGTCGCACAGTTTGCCCACGACATTATTGTGATGTATGCCAGCAAGATCGCTGAACAAGCCAGTGTTGAGCAATTATTTAAACATCCGTCTCATCCCTACACCAAAGCCCTATTGCAATCGCTCCCCCATCCGGGAGGGCGATTGCAGCGCCTTGATTCGATTGAAGGAACTGTTCCGTCACCCTTGCTGTATCCGAAAGGGTGTCATTTTTCGACTCGATGTCGGGAAGTGTTGAGCTGCTGTGCGGATCAACCACCACCACGTATTCAGATTGAACCAGGGCACGAAACGGTATGTTGGTTATATGATTCCAAATTTGCGACAGTGAAATAGAAGACAACATGACGGATGAGAAGTAGAGTGCTTTGAACGATCAATTCGAAAAGACCAACGGCAAACCTATTTTACAGGTGAATAACCTGAAGAAATATTTTGCCACGCGAGGTGGAGTTTTTTCTCGCATTTCGGGTTGGGTGAAAGCGGTTGATGATGTGTCATTCGACGTCAAGGCAGGCGAGAACTTTGGACTGGTTGGAGAGTCCGGTTGTGGGAAAACCACCGTCGGACGAACAATTCTTCGTTTGATGGAACCAACAGCAGGCGAGGCAATTTTCGAAGGGGAAAACTTATTTACGCTTGATAAACAGACGTTACGGTCAGTTCGCCGTCGAATTCAAATTATCTTCCAAGATCCCTATAGTTCCCTCAATCCACGAATGACGGTCGGATCGATTGTGGGCGAACCTCTCAAAGTACATGGCTTAGCGAAAGGAAAGGAGTTGAATGACAAAGTGGGTCAGTTGTTGGATCGAATGGGCCTTCGACCTGAACATCAGTCCCGCTATCCTCATGAGTTTTCCGGTGGTCAGCGTCAACGGATCGGGATCGCCCGAGCCTTGGCCTTAAACCCTCAATTTATTGTCTGTGATGAAGCGGTTTCGGCTCTGGATGTCTCCATTCAGGCGCAAATCTTGAATCTGCTTCGAGATCTTCAGGAGGAATACCACTTAGCCTATCTTTTCATTTCTCATGACTTGAATGTTGTCGAATACATTGCTCAGCGCATTGCCGTGATGTATTTGGGAAAACTTGCTGAAGTTGCCCCAACGACAGAATTATTTGCCAATCCGAAACACCCTTACACACAGGCACTTCTGTCAGCCAATCCTATCCTTGATCCGTCTATGCAACGAGAACGGATTCTTCTGTCGGGAGATGTTCCCTCACCTCTCAACCCACCGACGGGATGTCGGTTTCACACCCGATGTCCCCAAGTCATGGATATCTGCAAAACGTCAGAGCCTTCCTTGATTCAAATTGGGAAACCAGAAGATGAGCACCGCGTGTGGTGTCATTTGTATTCTTAGGAAGTCCGTAGTCTGTAGACTCTCCCGTCGGTTGCGGCTTTGATTATGAGGTCCGTATAATCGTCAAACCTCCCGTCTGATGAGTAGGGGGCAATCATGCTCAAAGAGAAGGAGTCAACAAGTCTTATGATGGAAGCAGTGAAAGATTCCCAAAATTATCCGCTTCTACGGAATTTACAATATTCACCCCTCAAGCAAGGCGAAGAACAATACATCGTTCTGTGGGACCCCACGGGACTTTCCTCTGAAAAACTCGTTATTCCACTGAACTATTTTTATGTATTTCAATTTTTTGATGGAGAGCATTCACTCGATCAGGTTGGGGTGGAATATCTGAAAAAGTATGGCGAATTCATGATGCCGGACCGGCTCTCCCAACTCGTTTCGGATCTTGAAGATAAACTGTTCTTAGAAGGAGAACGATATGAGAAGGCCAAAGCTTCTGCAATAGAGACCTACCGCACAGCTCCATACCGTCCAGCCGTCTTTGCTGGTAAGAGTTATGAGGCTGAAAAGGAAGCGCTTGAAAAACAGCTAGACGGATTTTTTACTTCCAAAGAGGGACCGGAACAAACGCCATCCGAAAACCAGGGCAAGCGAATCAAAGGCATCGTCGCACCAAATTACGAAGTCAAGGAAGCAGGACCCCTTTATGCCTGGGCGTATAAGGAGTTGACAGAAGCCGACACACCAGATGTCTTTGTGGTGTTGGGCACCTGCCATTCCGGATTAGAGGGTGGGATTGCCGTCACCGACAAAGATTTTCAGACACCCCTTGGAATAGTGCCTGTGAATCGACCCATTCTTGAACATTTTCGATCGAATGGTGGGGTGGGGTTTTTTGAGGAAGATATTCGTCACCAACATGAGCACAGCATCGAATTTCAATTGCCATTCTTACAGCACACGATCGGGAAGAAGAAGCCGTTCACGATCGTTCCCGTTCTGTGTTCCTTCCCTCCGACTTGTTTGGCAGATCCCGAATGGAAAGACCTGTTCGAGCGAATTGCGAGCTTCTTAGAGGCCTTTAAAGCCGCTGTCGCAGCGTCAGGACAAGATGTGTGTTTGGTGGGTAGTGCAAATCTGGCGCATATTGGCCTTCGTTATGGTGATCAAAAACCCCCTACTGATTTTTCCTTTCACCGGTGCATGCAGACGGATCTCGAAATGCTCAAACATGTGGAGAATCTCGAACCCGAAGGGTTAGCGCAATTTATCCTCAATGAAGAGGACAAGCGGCATATTCTCGGGTTTTCCACGATTTTTACGGTCTTGAAGCTCCTGCAGGCGGAGAAAGGCGAGGTCCTTCGCTATGATCGCGGTATTACCGACCAATTCAACTCAACGGTCACGTATGCAAGCATAGCGTTTTTTTAAAAGAAGTTTTGAGTTTCGAGTTCTGTGTTTAGGATCTTGAGTCTCGTGTTCAAGGTTCCGTGTATGTGAACTCCGAACATTTCCCTTCACTCTTCTATGACCTGGACCGTCATTTCAATAGGTTCCAGGGGATTATCTTTTTCATCCCGCCGAACGGAAACAATTTTATCGACGGTATTCATTCCCTTCACGACCTTCCCAAACGCGGAATAGGTTCGATCGAGACTTGAGGAGTCATCCACACAAATAAAGAATTGCGACCCATTGTCGGAGACATCGCGGGTTGCATCTCCTGTTCGAGGAACTTTTGCCATGGAGAGTGTACCGCGACGATGGGGACGATCACTGGGTTCGGGAGTCAGGCTGAATCCAGGAGTTCCCGTACCGTGGAGATTACGGTCCGGTTCCTTACTCAGGGGATCTCCTCCTTGAATGAGAAAACCGGGAACGACTCGATGGAAGGTGGTGCCGTTGTAAAATTTCATTTTGATCAGATTCAGGAAATTGTCCACGTGGCGGGGAGCTAAATCAGGGAAAAACCTGATCTCAATATCCCCAAACTTCGTAGAAATCAACACCATAGGATTCTTTTTCTGAAAGACGACAGGCGAGGACATTTTTCGACTCTAACAAGGAAAAGTCCGCCGCTTCAAGACTCCAGCCTTCGGACTATAGACTCCAGACTCAAGTCTCCAGCTTATTTTAATCCATCACCAGGTTTTATCCATATCCAAAGAATACTTCCTAGAAAGGCCATCCCTGCTGCTGTTCCCAAGGCCGTTGACCACCCAAACTCTTCAGCCAGCCAAGGCGTTAAGGTAGGGGAGAGTGTCCCTCCGAGATTGGCTCCAGTATTCATTAACCCCGAAAGTGTCGCGGCGTATGGCTTGGAAAGGTCAGAAGTGGAACTCCAGAAAGCCCCCACCGTAAAGTACAACCACCCGGCACCCAACGAAAGGAGCCCAATGGCCAAGTAAGGAGCTGAAATATTTGCTCCCAGAAGAATAGAAACAGAGGCTAGCCCCATCCCCATGGCACCAATGTAGCTTCTGCCTTGGTTGACTCCTCTGATTTTAGCCAGCTGATCAGTAGCCCAGCCGCCTAATGGACAAAAAATCATCATGGCCAGGAAAGGCGCAGATGCAAAGAACGCCCCACGTAACACATCGAAGCCTCGGATATTGACCAAATACAAATAGAACCAGGACATATACACGTAGGCAACATACCCAAGACATGTATAACTGAGGACGAGCCACCAAATGGTAGGAGTTTGAAGGAAGGCTTTCCAGGGAACCTTTGGGGATGTTGCATTCGATGCTGAAGACGCCCATGTGCCGATTAAGGCCACCTCTGCAGCATTGACGTGTGGGTGGTCTTCTGGATAGTCAGTCGCATAAGAATACCAGATAGCGGCAATCCCCAATCCGAGAAGTCCTGCCACGTAAAAAGCCATCTGCCAGCCAAAATTGACCACGATCCATGCTGTAATTGGCGGAGTAATAGCTGAGCCAATCCCGATCCCTCCAATAGTAATCCCAATGCCAATGCCTCGTTCGTGAGGTGGGTGCCAATTAGCCACAACTCTGTTGAAGTTGGGAAGAGCCGCAGCTTCTCCGACCCCAATCAAAAAACGTACCAAAGCTAAGGAGCCAAAAATACCTAGCATATGAACCAGAGGGAGAGTAGGGGCGATGGCTGTGACCGCGGTAAAAATGGACCACCAAATCACCGCCAATGTTAGGACCCTGCGGGCTCCCCATCGGTCTCCTAACCAGCCTCCTGGAACTTGACATATGGCATACCCTAAGACAAAGGCCGAAAAGATCTGCCCCATTTGAACCTGGGTAAGTCCTAGGGATGGCATCATCTGCCGGGCAGTCACGGAAATGTTCACCCGGTCAATATACGTAATAATGCTGATTCCGAGGAGGATGGATAAAATGGTCCAACGCGTGCGGGTAGGCGGATTACCTTGTGTAGAATTGACCAAAGACATAGAGAATTCCCAGGCCACTCTAAAGATGTTTATGAAGAATGCCAACAGGGTTAAGAAGGGGGATCCCCTGAACAAGATCAAAAAGGTCGATGCACGAATTTTCCTTGATTCCCGTGATCTTTCGGCGATTAGTCCCTCCTAAGTGCTCATTTTTTCTGTTTTTGACCAGTCTTTCCCCTGTTGAAAGTTTATGCCAGTCCATGATAGATGGAGGCCACTGAAAGAGAAGTTTCATGGAAACGTACTTAGGGCTTTCACACGAGGAGGGTTGATATGGCGAGAAAAGCCACCAGCAAGCCCAAAGCCAAGACGAAGAAACTAAAAAAGTCTGGGGGCTCGAAAGCATCAAAAGCCAAGGCCAAAGCCAATGGGGCGAAAAAGAAGGTAAAAAAGACCAAAGCATCCAAGAAAAAGGTCGCCCGCAAATCGGCTGTTAAAAAGAAAGCTCCCGTGAAAAAAGCGAAAAGGATTAAGCGCTCTGGGAAGAGTGTAAAAAAGGCAGTTAAAAAGAAAGCGGCCAAAAGGAAGGCGATCAAAAAGAAGGCAGCTAAAAAGAAAGTAGCTAAAAAGAAAGCTCCGACTCGTTCTAAAGCTAAGCCCAAGGCTAAGGCTAAAATTAAGGTCAAAACAAAACCTAAAGCAAAGGCGACAACCAAAGTTAAAAAAAATAAAGCTGTGCAAAAAGCAAAAATGGATAAGAAGCAATCTGCAGGGGGTCTTGAGGAACTCAAGAAGCCTTTTGCTGCAACCGTTACCGAGGTCTCTTTCGAATCAATAGAAGAGGTCAAAGATTTCGATGATGATGTGGTCGATCCTTTCGTTTCGGATGTCACTGAGGAATTGGGGAGTGATTTGACCGATGATGATACTGATGATGAAGAATCACCTGATGATTTAGAGGAGGATTTGACAGAAGATCTTTCTGAAGAACTAGGAGGGGAGAGGTATTTCCCTGAGAGAGAACCTGTATCGGATGACGATGATGACGTTCTCCGGTCCTGGTAAAACGTTCCCGGGATGTGATTGATCCTGGGTTATTTCATGAACGGAATGAGTTGGATTTCTCTTTAAGCGATTCATCAAGGGGTCGCTTCTTTTCACATACCTAACTAATAAAGGGGGTTTTGTTGAACGAAAACAAAATGGAAACGATACCTGAATCTGTGAGGATACCTCGAATTGGAGATCCGGCCCCTGATTTTCGAGCCGTGACAACGCATTCGAGTGATTTTAACTTCAGTGCTTGGCAGGAACAGGACTGGGCTGTCTTCTTTTCCCACCCAGCCGATTTTACTCCCGTCTGCACGACTGAGTTGATGGAATTTGCGAACCAGTACGAACAGTTCCGCAATAAGGGGATTAAGCTGATTGGGCTAAGCGTTGACAGTATTCACTCACATTTGGCCTGGATAGAGAACATGAAACAGAACATGGGAATACACATTCCATACCCTTTAGTTTCCGACAGTGATATGCGCATATCCCAGTTGTATGGAATGATCCACCCCGGAACGAGCACGACCGCCACAGTTCGAGCCGTGTTTGTGATTGATCCGAAACGCATAGTCCGAGCTCTCATCTATTATCCAATGAATGCAGGACGGAATGTTGACGAAATATTTCGTATCGTGCAGGCCCTCCAGACTGCAGACCGTTATGGTTGTGCCACACCGGTCAATTGGAAGGAAGGTGGAAAAGTCGTGGTTCCCCCCCCGAAAACCGTTGAGGAAGTGGCGGAACGATTGAGTCATACGGAACGGGACATCAAAGACTTCTACTTGAGTTTCAAAGAACCGAACCAAGGGTAAGTTTTTCGAACCAAAACTGACTTGACCAGTCAGATCTATTTCCCTCTTCTGACGATTCCTTTTACCTTGTTCAAATGGATGGCTTTATTTGTCAAAACTTGCATTTCAGTTTGACGGACACGATCAGATGAAGTTGGGAATCCCTGTGACACGCAGGGAGCCTAAGCTGTCATCCCCGCAGTCTCGTAGGCGAGCATCCAGGGTGATAAAAAAAATGGATCCCCGCTACAAAACTGCGGGGATGACGGGATCAAGATCTACGAGCCGTACTTTTTACCAAGTTTTACACTTTAAACTCGAAACCTTAAACTTGCCCCCCCACCAGACATTATCTGCAAGATCAAATCCAAGTCTTTACATTTTATGTTGTCACTTTTTTTTAGGGGTTATCCCTTTAAAGGAGGGGTCCGTTTTGTAGGCAGCTTTCATTTTCCTCGTGGTGTTGCTTTAGCCCAATGTCGTCAGCGCGTATCTCCAAGGTATGTGATTCAAGCGAAGTGGGAAGAAAGGTTTTCTCTGCTGTACGGATTTTTGTTTGTATTCGTATGGATAGGAATGAGCGGGATGGCTTGGGGGCCTTGCGACGTCGATCATCAGTTCGATGGTTCGCAGGGTGTCGATCATTGGGAATTGGTGGGAGGTTGTAGTGAAAAGGATCGCGAAGCTCTTGCTGTTCCCGCGCACGACATTCTTCAAGCTTTTGAGGCTGGACATGGAGTGGAATTGGAAGGCGTGGTGCTCCAAGGGGATCTGTTTTTAGATCAACTTCCACTCCAATCTGTCAACTTAGATCGCATTCCTCACCCTTTCGTTCGTGAGGCCTTAACGAGAGAAGGCACCAAAGAAGTGAGAATTATTCATGGCCCGTTTATTCTGCGAGATGTTCTTGTAGAAGGGACCGTAGCGACAAACTTAATAGGCAGTGGTTTTTTCTTCATGAATGGGCCCGTGTCTATGAGTGGGACGAAATTTGAGCAGTCCCTTGATCTCTCTCGCACGGTATTCTTTGAGCCGGTTGATTTTTCTGAAGCGGTGATTGCGCATGAAGGGTTTTTCATTAAAGCCATGTTTACTCGCCCAGCTCGCTTCGAAAAAACAGCGTTTGGAACCCATTCTCGATTTCATAGAGCTGTTTTTTCTGAAGAGGCAACCTTCACGAGAGCGGGGTTTACTGGGCTAGCCGAATTTTTAGAAGTGACGTTCGAAAAAGAAACTGGATTTTCGCGGACACGCTTTAACATGGGGACAGGATTCTCAGGTAGTCAGTTCAAGGGCGTCCTGGATTTTTCGGAGGCAACGTTTGAGCAGGCAGCGTATTTTCGTTTTACAGAATTTGTTGAAGATGCCTATTTCCGCCGAACCGTTTTTAAATCGGAAGCCGACTTCACACAAGCAAAGTTTGGAGGGGTTTCTGACTTCACCAAAGTGTTATTCGAAGTACCCCCTCATTTTGAAGGTGTCACGCCTTCTTCAGGGCAGCCCACTTTAAAAGGACTGCAGGATCAGACGATCCAAATAGGGATTGTGGTTCTCGTTGCGGCCTTTATCGTGCTTGTTTTCTATATGGCAAGAAAGACTTAGTGCGTCCACTCAATTTTAGCCACAATATATAGAATAAGTGGTTGCTATGATGTACCAAGTCTGGTATAAGTTTTAAAAATTTAAGAGGTCTTCCCTGAAGGGAAGGGCTGGAATTTTCCTATTCGAGGTTGAGTCCGTGCAAGACGTCGAGCAAACATATCAGGTCAAGTTGGATTCCTTTACAGGTCCGTTGGACCTTCTCTTGCACTTGATTAAAAAGAATGAAATCAACATTTACGATATCCCTATTGCCTTAATCACTCGGCAATACCTGGAGTATATCAGTTTCCTGAAGGACTTGAACTTGTCGTTTGCTGGTGAGTTTCTGGTGATGGCGACGACTTTAATTCAGATTAAATCTCGGCTGTTGCTCCCAAAAGAGGAAGATTCAAGCCCTCTTGAGGAGCAGGACACCCGAAGTGAGTTAGTTCGACTCCTTGTGGAGTATCAACAGTTTAAGGATGTTGCTGGGCGTCTGTCCGAACAGGAGCGTATGTGGCGAGATTTTTATCAACGTGAACCTCTTCAGGGAACAAAGGGCCCTGTGCAAGATGTTTTGCTCGAGGATGTTGGCTTATTTGATCTTTTGGATGTGCTTCAGGACGTGTTAAGCCGCACTGAATCACAAGCTATTTTCGAAATTACTCCAGAGACACTGACCGTTCAGGATCGAATCAATGCCATTCTGGAATGGTTGGAAATCGATTCGAATATGATGTTTTCTGCCTTGTTTGAAGGAGATGTGACCAAGGGCATGATTATCGTGACCTTCATGGCAGTGTTGGAGCTGGTTCGGATGAAACTGGTTCTGATCTACCAGGCAGATCTGTTTGGCCCTATCAGAATAACACGAGCGTTTCTTGCTGGTTCGGGTTCAGAGGTTCATGCTTTTGGTGCTCCTCACAATGGTTCAGGAAATGACAATTCAGCTAATAATGGAGGTGTCCATGGTCGCGAGAGCTCGTGAGGAAGGACTTATGGTGCAAGAACCTCAGAATGGAACGGTAGCGGCTGAAGACTTGGTGATGACCCATCAGAATCAGCCAACGCATAGAAACGGGAGAGTTCGAGATGCGGTTGAACAACAGGAAGTGTTGGATGACCAAGAACTCAAAGGGGTGTTGGAAGCTTTGTTGTATATTTCCCATGAACCCCTGACTTTGGAAAAATTGACAACAGTTTTTGAGGGAATTCCGAAAGTCATCGTACACAATGCCTTGCAGGTTCTTCAACAAGATTATGACCAAGAGGGCCGTGGTCTCAAAATTGCGGAAGTGGCTGGTGGGTTCGTTATGGTCACTCGCCAGGATTGTGCCCCGTGGATTACCCGTTTTCAGAAGGTCAAACCCTCTGCACGAGTGTCCCGATCTGCCATGGAGACCCTGGCGATCGTGGCGTATAAGCAGCCGATTATTCGTGGGGAAATTGAGCAGATCCGCGGGGTGGAAACATCAGGAGTCCTCCGCACTCTTTTGGATCAAAAATTGTTACGGATTGTTGGGAGAAAGGATGTCCCCGGTCGCCCAATTCTGTATGGAACATCAAAGACGTTTCTTCAACGATTTGGCTTACGTGACCTTCGTGATCTCCCGCCCCTTCGAGAGTTTCAAGCTCTGGGAGAACAGGTTACCCAAGGGTTATTTGACAGACCTTCAACGGAAGAAGGACAAGGCTAGTCCATGGAACCTAAGAGTGTGGATTCTTCATCGGTGCTGGAAGACGAGAGTATGTCTCCATCCGAAATGGAAGAGTCCGGGACAGATACCTAATATCGAGCTATCACCCTTACTCCTACCTCCCTGCCTCCACGTTTGGTCCCCAGTCCATCTGCTTCGGTGGTTTTTTTCTGACCTGCCCTTGTGCGTCGACAAGCCATCTTCCTAGAATGATTGTATGAACCTTGTTTTGCCAGAAAAGAAGTCCAGGCTTGGCATGGATCTGCGTCGCTTTCTGAGCGACCAGAAAGTCAAAGATGATTGGGCAAGTCTTCAGGCTTACGCTGTCGATGCCAGTATGTACAAGATTGTTCCTCAGGCAATTGTTCTACCTGAGTCTGAGACAGATATCGACGCTGTGATGGAGTATGCAGTCCGGCAAGGTGTCCCCCTCACTCCTCGTGCAGCAGGGACCAATCTGACAGGTTTTGCTCTTGGAAAGGGGATTATCCTTGATGTGTCCCGGTTGAACCGAATTCTCGAACTCAATCGTGAGGAAAAATGGGCAAGGGTCCAGCCGGGTATCGTGTTTGCAGAGCTGAACAAGCAACTTGCCTCTTCGGGACTGATGTTCGGGCCCGATCCATCCAGCGGGGATATGTGCAAGCTTGATGGAATGCTGGCCAATAATTCTTCAGGCCCCCATACGTTGCGCTATGGATCGGTGAAGGACAATGTCAAGAAGATACGAGTGCTGCTGGAAAAAGAGGGATGGGTCGAGGCGACGAAGTGCCGTTTTGATGATCCTCAATTCGAGGAGCAGTTGAGACGCTTCCCAGCCTTGCAAGCAGTTTTGGAATTGATACGCGACCATGCCGAGTTGATTCAGGCCAAGCGCCAGAAAGTCAGTAAGAATAGTGCTGGCTATAACGTCTTTGACTTGGCCGAACAGCTCACGCAACACGAATAGGATCTCCCCAAATTGTTTGTCGGCAGTGAAGGAACGATCGGAATATTTAGTGAGGCGACTATTTCGTTGGTGGCTCGGCCGCAGTCAACTGCAACAGCCTTAATCCATTTTTGTCATTTAGAAGAGGTGGGAGAATCTGTTCATCAGTTACTCCAATTGAACCCCAGTGCTTTGGAGATTATGGATGGGAATACGCTCAATCTGATCGGGCGTGCTCAATACGATATTCCTGCTGATACCCAGGCCACGTTGTTGATTGAGTTTGATCAAGATGATGATCCAGGGCGGGGTCAGCGGCTTTTGGAGATCTGTCGGCCATTTCGCTTGTCTGTGGACCCTGTCCTTGCCTTCGATCGTGAACGTCAACAGGAATTATGGAAAGCCAGAAAAGCTCTCTATCCGACCTTGTACCGCTACAGCGCAACAAAAAAACCAATCAACTTCGTTGATGATGTGGTGGTCGCTGCAGAACGAACGAGTGAGCTAATGGCGTATTTGGAAAGAGTGTTTCATCCGCATTCTTCGTCGGAACGGCATTGAACCTGCCATGCCCCCACAACGGTGTTCAGGAACTCCAATAGAAACGTATGGCCATCGGAGATTAGCAAAAGAAGGTGCTCGGGATAATCTGAAGAATCTAGAGCCTTTTCAGACCATCGTAACCGGTTGTACTTCCTGTACGCTGGCCTTGAAAGACTATGTCACATTGTTTGAAGGCGAACCGGAAGAAGCGACTGCGGAACGGTTGGCGGAAAAAGTTAAGCACATTTCTGAATGGGTGATGGATCATGAGCACAGACCCATTCAAAGGCCACATGAGGATGGAGCAAGCATGGCTCAGCGAGTTACCTATCATTCGTCCTGCCATTTGAGAGCCGCAGGTGTCACCAAGGCTCCTCGACAGGCCCTTGCCAGCTTGCCCGAGATTGAATTGGTAGAAATGGCGGATGCCGAGCGATGCGCTGGAGGGGCCGGCACATATATCGTCAAGAATTATGAAACCTTTTAAAATATTTTCCGGAGAAAGGAACGGGCTATTGCTGCGAGTGGGGCTCACGTTGTGGCCACCAGTTGTCCCGCTTGCATGATCCAATTAAAGAACGGACTGCGAGAGCGAGTCGCGGTTCGACATGTAGCCCATCTTCTCGATGCAGCTTCTGAGCCAAGAGCTGGACTGCCTCACAAAGAAGCTGGTCTCTAAGAGTTTGCTTGAAAGGGGAAGAATTAGAGAAAGCGAACAGGCTTTATCTTAGAGCTTCTCTGTACAAATCGGCCGAAAGTCTTCTATGGTAGTGAGGATGGAAGCTCCAGATTCTTACGTGGTAGCTTTAAGAGGCTGTTGAAAAATTGGTTGCTCCGTGTTTTCATGGATAAACCTTGTGCCATTGAGTTTTTTGCCAGAAGGAGGCACCATATGATTCCTCCCCTGCAAAAGGAGGGGAATCAAGTCTGATCAGCTACAATTTTTACCCATGCTAATGAATGTAGGATGAACCGAAAGATACATAATTTCCTAAAATTCCACATCCTTCCAAGGAGAGAATGAACTATGGTGACTGTTCGAGTTTTTGGTCAAATGCTTTTGCCTTGTGTGGAAGAACCCGAAATTCAATGCGAGCTCTCTGGCCCAATAAAGGTCAGGGACTTATTGGAATCCGATTCTGATAAATTTGGTGGGTTGTTGGAGTTTCTGAAAAGTGGTCAGTTGATGATCACGGTGAACCAAAAAGTGGTCACCCTTGATTCAATCGTCAAAGACGGCGACCAAATCAAATTAACCCATCAGTACAACCCGGACCACGAAGGTGCGCTGTGGCATAATCCGTGAGAACCGCCTGACTGAATGCGAACACGTCATTATTCTGGTGTGCCAGCAGGAGGACCAAGAGCGGTCATTCGACGGAATTTGTCGTATCGAGCAGAAATCAGTTTTTCAATGGGGATCTTTTCAAGCTGAGTGAGGTGGGTCTCCAAAGCCTCCATGAGATTTTGAACAACAATGTCCACATTACGGTGGGCTCCACCGACTGGTTCAGTGACAATGCCATCAATGATCCCGAACTTAAGAAGTTCTTGGCTAGTCATTCGTAAGGCTGTGGCTGCCTCCGGGGCTTTTCCCGCATCATCCCAAAGGATTGCCGCACAACCTTCCGGAGAAATCACAGAATAAATAGCCTGTTCAAGCATCAAGACACGATCTGCGACTGCCAACGCCAAGGCTCCTCCACTTCCCCCTTCCCCAATGATGACGGCGATAATCGGAATTCTGAGGCGAGACATCGTGAATAAATTTCGCGCAATAGCCTCAGACTGGCCACGTTCCTCAGCTCCCACTCCAGGGTAGGCGCCTGGGGTATCGATGAAGGTGAGAATGGGACGCCTGAATTTCTCAGCGAGTTTCATGAGGCGGTGAGCTTTCCGGTAGCCTTCTGGATTCGCCATTCCGAAATTCCGCCGCAGTCGGTCCTTCAGCCCCTTCCCTTTTTCCTGTCCAATCACACACACAGTTCGGTTTTGAAACGTGGCCAAGCCTCCGACGATTGCCCGGTCGTCTCCGAATGTTCTGTCTCCATGCAGCTCAATAAAATCTTGGCAAAACTTCTCGATGTAGTCCGTGGAAGATGGGCGCTGGAGATGGCGAGCAATCTGCGCGCGTTGCCAGGGTGTCAGATTTCCAAATATGTCCTGTTCCAGTTGGGCATGACGGGCGCTCAAAATACGAATAAACCGTTGAACTGAGCCTTTCTGGGACTTCGATTTGGTCAGTTTCTTCAGTCGTTCTTCAATTTCTTGAAGAGGTTTTTCAAATTCTAAATATTCTCGCATTTTGTCTTTAATCATATCGCCTGTGTTTCAATGAAAGGCAACTGATTCTTTTCCCAAGATGTGTTCGACATCTGTGATTAGATCGTCACAGGGAAGAACCGTCAAATTGGGAATCGCTGAAGTGTCGGCAATGGCTCCTGAGGAGAGTTGGAATTGCAAGGAGATAGGGGCCGGACCAGGATGCCGCTTCAACACTTCTTGCAGTTTTTGAAGGTTGCCAGAAATTTCTCGTGTCTCAACCACGCGAAGGGTCACAAGTTTGACCATCTGAGCTTGTTGTTCAAGGATTGGTGCAATAGCGGTCCCTTTAATACGGCTTCCGGTGTCCATGTGATCCAGGGTTCCGGTGACATGAATGATGCTTTCAGGTACCAAATGCTGAAGCGAGGCTTGATAGAGGTCAGGAAAGACGATGATCTCGACAAGTCCATGTAAATCTTCCAGCTGAATATACGCCATGCGATCCCCTTTTTTCGTGGTCATGGGTTTCACAGAGCTCACGACTCCACATAGCTTGACCTTTTTTCCTTCTTGCGCCTCAGAGAGTGTGGCTGTGGAATGGGTGGCAAGATGTTGGACAGTTTTAGCATGTCGAGTCAGGGGATGGACCGTAATATAGAAACCCGTGAGCTCCCGCTCATATTTGAGACGGAGGTCCTGACTCCATTCCGGAACCTCTAGGTAAGTCCTGGAATGAGAAGAGCCTGGGGTAGAGGATTCCGATGACTCCGGGATGGCTTCGAAAAGACTGGTTTGTCCGAGAGCCCGTTCCCGTTGGACAGCACTCGCCTCCTCAAGGGCTTGGTCCAAAACGGCGAAGAGTTGGGCCCGACTCCCTTCCATGGAATCAAATGCCCCGACTTTAATCAAACCCTCGAGCACGCGTTTATTGACTTTTTGAAGATCTATTCGGGTACAGAAATCATGAAACGAGGAAAATGGACCCCCTTCATCCCTTATCGAGAGAATGATATCGACAGCAGCCCCACCAACGTTCTTAATTGCCGCCAGTCCAAATCTTAGACCTCCTTCTACCACAGAGAAGTTTTTTCCACTTTCGTTGACATCCGGCGGAAGAATGGGAATGTCGAGTTCCCGACATTCGGTAAAATATCCTACCATCTTGTCCGTGTTTCCCATTTCACTCGTGAGGAGAGCAGCCATGAACGCGGTCGGGTGATGGGCTTTTAAGTAGGCCGTTTGATAGGTCACGAGGGCATAGGCGGCGGAATGGGATTTATTGAATCCGTACCCGGCAAAGTATGCCATTTGATCGAAAAGTTTTTCCGCTTTCTTTTCGGAATATTTATTCCGTTTGGCTCCATCAAGAAATAAGGCCTTCTGTTGTGCCATTTCCTTGTGTTTCTTTTTTCCCATGGCCCGGCGAAGAAGGTCAGCTTGCCCCAAACTAAAACCCGCGAGACTATTGGCGATGGCCATTACCTGCTCTTGGTACACGATCACCCCGTACGTCTCCTTTAAAATTGGTTCAAGTTCCGGTGGGTCATAGACGATTTTGGATGGATCACGTTTCCGTTTGATGAAATCATCGACCATCCCGCTCTCCAGGGGGCCAGGACGGTACAAAGCGAGGATTGCAATCAAGTCTTCAAATCCCTCGGGTTTAATCCGTACGAGCAGGTTTCGCATGCCTGAACTTTCCAGTTGGAAGATGCCTGTCGTCCGACCTGTGGAAAGAAGGGAAAACGTTTGGGAATCGTCTGGGGGAAGCTGATTAATATCAAGGTGTCTGTCCTCAGGCTGGTTGTTGTTCACAAGAGAGACAGCATGGTTGATCATCGTCAAGGTTTTGAGACCGAGAAAATCAAACTTTACCAGACCGACCTTTTCGACATCGGTCATAGAATATTGAGTGACAATTTCGTCATTGCTTGTTTTGTAAAGGGGTACATGCTCCATTAACGGTTCTTGGGAAATCACGACTCCCGCGGCATGGGTTGACGCGTGACGAGCGAGTCCTTCAAGGGACATCGCGACGTTCATGACTTCTTGAATTTTGGGATCGGTGTTCACCAATTCATTCAAACGTGGCTCCTGAAAAAGGGCTTCCTTGAGGGTGATGTTCAGTTGCGTAGGGACGAGCTTCGCGACCCGATCAATTTCAGCGTAGGGAATATCCATGACTCGGCCGACATCTCGGATCGCGGCTTTAGCGCCAAGAGTCCCAAACGTAATGATCTGGGAAACATGATCTTCGCCGTATTTATCGATGACGTAATTGATCATTTCTCCACGACGGTCCATACAGAAATCCATGTCAATGTCGGGCATTGTGACTCGTTCAGGATTCAGAAAGCGTTCGAAAATCAGGTTGTAGACCAGGGGATCAAGATCGGTAATATAAAGGGAATACGCGACAAGGCTGCCAGCGGCAGATCCACGACCAGGCCCGACCGGAATTCTTCGCGATCGAGCAAACTTAATAATGTCCCAGACAATGAGAAAATACCCTGCATACCCCATCGTGGTCAGGACGGCTAATTCTTCTTTCAGTCGTTGATCATACCGTTCGCGTGGAATGGCAGATGGTCTGTTCTGCAGCCGTTCCTGAAGGCCGTCCTCCGCAAGCTTTTGAAGGTAACTCTCTCGAGAGTAGCCCTCAGGGACTTGATACTGGGGGAGATGAGAGGTGTCAAAGGACAAGTGGAGGTCACATTGCTCTGCGATCTTGCACGTATTCAACACCGCATCGGGAAGTTCTGCAAACGCCGATACCATTTCCTCCGTGGATTTGAGGTACAGTTGGTCGGTATCAAATTTCATGCGGTTGGCGTCTTTGAGGGTTTTTCCAGTCTGGAGACATAACATGACTTCGTGCGGGTACGAATCTTTTTTGGAAAGGTAGTGGCAATCGTTGGTTCCTGCCAAAAGAATACCCAGTTTTTTATGAATCTCAACTAAACCCTTATTGGCAACTCGCTGGTGATCCAATCCATTCGCCTGCACCTCTAAATAGTAATGGTCTTTCCCGAACAGCTCGTAGAATTCGCCAGCGGTCCGAATGGCCCCCTCCATATCGTTTTGCCCGATGAGATAGGGAACCTCGCCGCTTAAACACCCAGACAAAGCAATCAGGCCCTCGTGATACTCCTGCAGCAGCTCCTTATCCATCCTTGGTTTATAGTAAAATCCTTCCAAGTAGGCCTTGCTAGAGAGTTTGATGAGGTTCTGGTACCCCACCCGATTAGTGGCTAAAAGGATCAAGTGATAGTAGTCATTGTGGGCAAGGAGACCTTCTCGTTGCCTTCGACTTCCAGGGGCCATATAGGCCTCGCACCCAATGATTGGTTTCACGTCCTGGTCCTTCGCCTTTTGATAGAAATCAATGGCTCCAAACATATTCCCGTGATCCGTGATAGCGACAGCGGGTTGCTTGAATGTTCGGACTTGATTCAAAAGCGGAGTTAGTTGGTTGGCGCCGTCAAGCAAGCTGTACTGGGTGTGGAGATGAAGATGGACAAACTGGGATGCCATACGGACGGGTTCTCGACAGAAGGTTGGTTCGGAGTGAAAACGAGAGGGAGGGGATCTGAATACTCGAGTTCCCCCCCCTCTTTACGAAAAAATTCTAAACGTCCGGTCACGATGAAGTCAACGAGTGGACTAAACGCTCGTATTCAGACACAAAAATGAAGAGCACTCTCAAGGCTTGTCGGAAAGAAGTTACTTTGAACCTCCCAAGCTCCGTTCATACAACAACACTTTCCAGCCATCTTCCTCAGACAGAAATTGGCCAACAATCGGAAGCATGCCGGTTCCTGGCACCTTACCAGTTTGACCCATACTCCCGTTTTTTAAGACCCACATCATTTCACCAGGTGTTCGGTATTTGTTAAATTTTGGATTGGTAAAGTTTCTAGGTTTAATGGGGAGAATTTTGGCAGCCCCACCATCTCCCTTCCCTTCTTTCCCATGGCAACGAAAACATGTGCCTCGTCCTAAAAAAATTTCCTTCCCTTCTTTCAAAATCTCTAGGGTAGGCTTGAATGGGGGCTTCGTGGCTTTGGCTTTTGCCAGCTCTCCTCCCGGAACGCGGGAGATCCGAATATTATACTCCCCACCTGCCTGACCATAGCCGGCTGGTGGAACGGCCCAGGCTGCCGAAATTGATAAAGCGAATATGAAGACAAAGCTGAAAACGATACCAAACTCCTTCCTCACGGTAGAATTTCCTTATTATTCTTAATTAAAGTGTAAAAGCTTGGTTTTGTTCTTTCAGACAATGTCTAGTGAAGTTCCCAAAAGCTAGATGAGGGGGCACTTCAGCTGCGTGTAGCAGACATTCACAACTTCATCTGACAGTGTCTGTCAACTGAAATGCAAGTTTTTACAATAAAGTAATAGTGATTATTGGCTCTTTCCCTCAACAGGGTAACTTTCTCAGTGAGACGGTCCTGCACTCTAACACCCAACCCTGGAGTGGAGCAATGGCAGGTCGGCATAACCTTGGATGAAAATTTTTCCCTATAGCCCTATACTTATAGATGGGCGAGCGTTGTGCTAGAATGAAAGCTCCAATTCTGAGAAAAAGAGGGTTCTTCCGAGTTTTCCGTGGGCAACTTTCTATAGAGGAGTTTTTTGCTAGAGAAAGCCACCATATGATTCCTCCCCTTTGTTAAGAGGCGCAGGCCCGAAGAGGTTACGCGGGTGAGGTAGAGCAAGAATAAGAATAGACTAGAGTTTCGACTTTCTCCTTCTTAGTTTGGAGTTTCAAGGAAGCTTAACCAAAACCACCTGAGAAACGGTTAGCCCTATAATGGATTTGCAAACCCGAAACCCTGAACTTTCTTCCCAACCTTAAACTCTAAACTATTTAGGGTGTTGCTATGGCGTTCGATGAAACTTCCCGTGCTCGATTTAATTCTGGCATGCGACGCCGTTTGGGAGAACTCCAAGCAAAAACAGAAGAGAGTCTGAACTTTGCCATCGAGACCATGATGATGGACCGGATAGAGAACTATTTCCGGGTCGAGGAAGGTTTAACCGAGATTGATCGTATGGTAGTCCTTATCCAAGAAGAACTCGATGGTATTTGTGAGTTTACTCAGGCCCAACGGTTAGAGTCGCGATTGGAATTCATTGAAGATCGATTTGAAGATTTTGAGAGCGAGATCCGACAGCGTCCGAAACGACGGCGTCGGCGCATCAACTTGTTTAATTTTTTTAAAGCCGCCGGAGGAGGCGGGGGAGATCCCACAAGTCCAAAGGGTGAAATTCAGTCCGCCCCGGAGGCGTATCGTGTGCTCGGGTTGGAATTTGGGAGTCCCATGACTACCGTGACCCGCGCCTTTCGGCAGAAAGCCAAAAAACTGCATCCTGATAGTCGAAATGGTGACCAAAGCTCCGAACCCGAATTGCGCCGCATTATTGAAGCCTACCAATATTTAAAAGCCGATCTGAGTATTCCTCGTACGGAAGCGCCGTAAGGATTTTTCCGTTACTCAAGGTGATTGGTTTTCTCTCATCAGCCAAATCCAGTAATCCGTATCCATAAAGTTGTAAGAGATAAGGACTTAAACTCTTTTTCTGAAGGAGAGATACGATCGGAGTAGCAGCTTATCCGCTAGCTGAGGCACGGTCCCGGACAGTCTGGGCACGAACCTTTTGTTTATTGAGAACCCGCTGCTTGTGAAATTCAAACACCGCTGGGAGGACCGATGTCGAAATGTGCAGCCGCCGGTCGATGAGTTCGAACAGCCGATTGATGACCCATACCGGTGGGGTTGCGATAACCGCCACAAAGCGGGAAACAGAGCGTAAAGGTTTGAGGGAGGATAATTTCTTGGGGATGTAGAATAGAACAGGAAGGATTCCGGTTTTTTCTACCCACGTATACTTCGCCAACGTTTCAAGGCAGTGGCATGCAAAGTAGAGAGGGTCAAGGAACAGTCCTCGGTGTCGGTATATTTTCAAGAGCGATAAGGCGAGCCTGAAAGGTGTTCGTTGGCCAAACTTGATCATTTTTTTGATCTGGTTCAGCTCTTCACCCTTGATCCGCTCCATCCCCGGTTTCTCGATCCCGGTCTTCTGGTCGTGGATGAGGCGGTGAATGTCAGACCCTTCCGGCACCCTTAGCCGATTTGTCACAAGGGTGTCGACGTCCCATCGGCGGCCAAACTCAAGGAATTCCATCATATCTTCTTTGGTCTCACCAGGTGAGCCAAGGAGGAAGTTACACACGAGGAGGATGTTCGTCTCATTCATCATCTTCATCGCCTGCTCGGTGACCTCGTTTGTCTGTCCTTTGCCGTAGAACCGAAGGGTTTCATCCTTAAGAGATTCCACACCAAAAGCCAGTGCGAGGAAGCCGGCCCGTTCGAGCTTCTTGAGGACTGAGACATCGCTCTTGAGAACATGATCGACGCGGCCTGTGCCGATGAAGAGTTTTGGGACGTTATGCTCTATGAGCAGGTCAGCAAGCCCGTCTAGAGCTTGCATATCCGTGGTCATGTCATCGTCGACCCAGAGGACGATTGGTGCCTTAATCTCGGAGAGTTCCTGGAACTGACTTTGCGGGGACCGGCCCTGCCATCGCAGGAAATTCCCCTCGGTGCCTTTTCCGTACTGGTAGCAAAATCGGCAACGGTAGTTGCATCCTATGCCTGCACGGACGAGGTCGACTGGTATGCCGAATAGCTCATATTTGTAATTTGGGTTGCGGAGGGCTCTCTTTGGGAAGACGTCGTCGGAGAGTTTGGGTATGGCGCTTGGATTACGGACAAATTCATTTCCGCACCGGTATACCAGGTTGTTGACTGTCTCTGGGGAGCCGGATTCAAGCAGTTCCCGGATAGGGGTGTCAGGCATGCCACGAATGACCACATCGATTTTGGGGTACGCTTTGAGGGTTTCTTCCGGGTTTGAGAAACCGGTTCCACCCGCGACGATGGAAGTGTCCTCGGGAACCTGATCGAGTACCTCGGAAATCACATGGATACTCCACTTTCCAAAGATAGAGCAATCCTCGAAAAATCCGTATAAGCACACCAGATCAGCATTCTGGATATGTTCCTCGATATCCGTCTCAAAACGCATATCAAGAAGGGTTGCGTTCCTTCCGGCTGCAGCAATCCCGGCCTGGAGGTATTCGGCTGCGATGGGGGGGAGGTTAAATTGTGGGTTAATGTTCGTGAAGGGGTAAACGATCAGAACGTTTTGGATGTCTGTCTTCTTTTTATTCACATATGTGATATTACCATATGTGACACCAGCCATCGCTATATTTTGGGGCATAGATTCAAACTCTCAATTCTCTCGGGATTTGTCGATCGGCCAGCAGCTTGTCGTATGGTATTTTTACAGAAGGCGACTGAAAACTGCAAGGAAGATTTGACCTAAGGGGTCATTGGGACCTATTGACGAAGTCTTCATGGATCCTCAAGCCTATAGGAGTGTAGGGCTTCCTGTCTTGTCATGCCAGCAGTAGTTAGGGGCATCCAGGATTATCAAGAGAGATGGATCCCTGCCAAAGGTTTTAAAAAATCTGTCCTCTTTTTTTGTTCCGCTTTGCGCGTGGCTGAGTCATAGCGCCGAATCCGACAATTCGGTGAGGACTGTCTGAGCGGAGCGAGTTCCGCAGCCATGGGATTCGGTGCTGTGACGAAGGAGACCCCCAGGGCCGCGCGCGGGCGGGAATGGTTTTGGGTCCTTTTGCCGAAACAAAAGGACCTCGACTACCGGGGCGAAACTCGGCGAAGCGGAGCTGTGAACTAAAAACTCGGATCTTTAAAGTTTAAACCGAAACCTTAAACTCCTATCTTTAAACTCGAAACTCCCTTAACCAGATACTGTCTGAAAGATTAAATCCAGGTTTTTAAACCTGATTCTCGTTTTTAGACGTTTAAATTTGGCATCTAAAATTCCTCCTCACATTTCTTGCAAAACAGTTCATCACCAAGGTGTTGATCTCGTCCCGTTTGGGTTATGACCCAGGGGCTTTCGCTCCATGGTGGGTTGTGTCGGACGTGTTGGCCATGTCCACACTCAAGGTTGGCCACCCAATCTCCTTCCTCATCCGTATGAAAGCCAATGATCTGTCGAATCATAATGCAGAGCGTATTCTCCGAATGTGATTTGGAAAAAGTGGCCAATCAAGAATGAGATGGCGACTTGGCATCCATCCAATCACGTAACCAATCACCCCAAAGGTTGATGGCTAAGACAACCGCCATAAGGGCGACCCCTGGTACCAGGACCATATGGGGGGCAACAAGCATGTATCGGGTCCCTTCTCGGATCATGCTTCCCCACGAGGAAGTAGGAGGTTGGATCCCCAACCCTAAAAAAGACAAACTGGCTTCAGCGATGATCGTGCCTGCAAGGCCGAAGCTCGCTTCCACTATAAGGGGAGCGCTGATTAATGGAAATAGATGAAAGGTCATGATCCTCATGGGCGTAGACCCAACGGCCACTGCACTCACAACATGATCTTGTTCCTTGACGGACAATGTTTGGGCTCGAGCCAGTCTGGCATAGCCGACCCATCCCACAGAGGCCAAGGCAATCACGATATTGTCAAACCCAGGTCCCATGACCCCTGCGAGTGCAATGGCAAGGAGGATTCCAGGAAAAGCCAAGAAAATGTCAATGACTCTCGTCAGCACATGATCTACGACTCCCCCCCAATACCCGGCAAAAACCCCCAGACCACTTCCTAAGACAAATGAGATCGTGACGACAGAAACGGCTATAAAGAACGAGTGATGGGCTCCGATGATCAGGCGATCCAAAATCGGTCGTCCTAAATCGTCGTGCCCAAGCCATGCCTCTGTTTCATGCCATACTAAAATAGTTTCTAAATGTATGGCGTTGGGTGTTAATGCGAGATAGGGTCCTATGAGGGCACTGGTGCCCCAAAGAACAATCACCATCAAGGGACCCCAGAATCGCAAGAGCTTCATTCCTCTTCCTTTCCTAGTCGAATCCGTGGATCGATCCAAACGTACAACATGTCGGTCATGAGATTGACGACGACGTAGGAGAGACTGATCAACAACACGGTTGCCTGAACAACAGGATAGTCTCGGCGCTGAATGGCTTCCACGACCAAAGAACCTATGCCAGGCCAAGAAAAAATGGTTTCCGTGATGACGGCCCCGCTCAGCAATGCTCCAAGTTGCAATCCCAACAAGGTCATGACAGGCAAGAGAGCATTCCATAAACCATGTCGAAGGATCACTTTCCATTCGGATAGCCCTTTTGATCGAGCGGTTCGCATAAAGTCTTCAGAAATAACTTCCAGGAGCGTGCTGCGCACTAAGCGTGACAAGATGGCAGCCATGGCTGATCCTAAGGTGAGCACGGGTAATACCAGGGATGCCATGCCTTCTCTGCCACTGACGGGGAACCATCCCAACCAGATGGATCCTGCCAGAATTAACAGAGGACCCATACAAAAATTGGGGATAGACACGCCCAGCAGGGAACATCCGGTGACTCCAAAATCAATGGGTGAATTCCGATAAACTGCTGCCAAGGTGCCTAATGGAAGGGCTAACCCAAGTGCCACGATAAAGGCGGCCATTCCTAATTCCAGGGTAGCTGGGAATCGATCAAGCAGGATTCCGCTAATGGGTCTCCCGGAAAAAATCGAGGTACCCAAGTCCAATGTGAGTAGATTGCTATAATAGTGAAACAATTGTTGGTGAAGCGGAAGGTGGAGTCCCAAAGTCTGGCGCAGAGCTTCCTTATCGGCTGGTTGCGCGAATTCACCGAGCATGACTTCTACCGGATCTCCAGGGATCAAATGGATAAGGAGGAACACCAAGCAGGAGACCCCCAAAACGACCACGGCGGCAGAAAGGAGGCGGGGGAGAAGGTAGTGGGTCTTCAAGATGGCGTGGATCCTTCAGTTATGCGTGTTCCAATGAATGTGGCGGAGACCGTCATAATTCCCATCAATGGCGATGGTGTACCCATGCAGGTCGGGATGTGCCACAAACACGTGATCTTCGTACCAAAGGGGAACATAGGGAACCTGCTCCAACAAGTAGGCTTGTAGGTCTCGATAGACATCGCGTTTCTCCGTGAGATCAAGCGTCGATTCCGCCTTTTCAATCAGGCGGTCTGCTGTCGAATCGAGGAATCGCCCACGGTTGGCTCCATGTGGAGGGATGGAGCGACTGTGAAAAATATATGAAAAAATATCTGGGGTGTGAATTCCTACCCATGACAGACTATACATTTGAAATCGTCCTGCCTTGATGTCTTCATAAAACGTCCCCCAATCATAACTTTCCAGATTGACGTTGAGACCGACCTGTGACAATTGGTGTTGCACAATGGTGGCAAGACGAATTCGGAATGGATCACTGGATATTTTATACGAAAGGGAAATTCTAGGGAGGTGATTCAATCCGGCTTTGGTTAACAATGATCGAGCTTTTTGGGGGTTATAAGAATAAGAAGGAAGAGTGGGATGTCCTGCCCAATGAGTCGGTAGAAGAAGGGCATTTGCCGTCTGGCCTGCTCCTCCCAATACGTGTTGAATGATGGCTTTTCGGTCAATGGCTTGAGCGATAGCCTGGCGAACTTCGATTCGTTGGGTGAGGGGATCTTGTAGGTTGAAACCTAAATAGACAAAGTTCGATCCCCGGCCACGATGAATTCGAGCACGTGAATCATGGTCAAGAAATTCAACCAATTCTGGTGGAAGGTCATTTTGCATCATCTGCACTTCGCCGGCCAACAACTTTAATACCCTGACCGTCGGATCTGGGACATGGACAAATTCAAACAGTTGACGATCGGCAATCCTTACTAAACGAAGTCGAGTGTCGTCGAGCCATGTTTGAAACGAAAAAGGTCCACTGCCAACGGGATGGGAATGGAAAGGATGTTTTTTAAAAACAAGTCTGGCTGGGAGGATGCCGATAACCAAATAACCGGGGAACAGAGGTTCTGGCCTAGACAAAAAGAAGTCGATCGTGTCTGCAGTCGGGGTTTCAATAGATCGGATCATGGTCAATGCACTGCTATGGGGAGAACCATGCAGAGGGTCAAGGATGAATTCGTACGTGGTTTTGATGTCTTGTGAGGTCAAACGGCTGCCATCATGGAATTCCCGACTGTGATCTCGCAAATAGAAACGATAGTGAGTGGGAGTCAATTGCTCCCACGCGGCCAAGGCTGGGATCGGCTGAAAGGTATCGTCAAAGTCGACCAATCTTTCATAGAGTAAGCGATTGATCCTCGCAGAAGTCGCATCGGTGGCAAATCGTGGATCCAAATTGATGGGAGCTGCAGCCACAGCAAATCGGAGGATATCCGATGGTTGTTCTGTACAACCACCACATGCGACAAGAAGACAGACAAAGAGAAAACCCAGCCATCTCACCACTCGTACCTTCCCCTTGGTTAACAGTGCATCCATCAATAAAGAAGTTGAAGAAGACTCACTTAGTCCTTAATAATAAAGGCAAACAAACAGGAAGACCACAGAAGATTTGCTCAATATAATCTCTTGTTTGTTTCCCTAAAATAAACTCTCTGACCTTTATGAAAACCATCACGGCTTTAGATCTTTACAACCTCACCAAGTGTCACCATCGAGTGTATTTGGATGCCAATGGAAATCCCAATGAGCGTGCAGAGGTCGGTGCCTTTGTCAAGCTGCTCTGGGAGCTTGGCCTTCAAACTGAACAGGAATATATTGCTTCCTTAGGGGATATGATGGTGGCCGATCTTCAGGTGTTCACACCTGAGGTGGCGTTTCAAGAGACCCTTCGTTTGATGAAAGAGGGCGCGTCCCTCATCTACCAGGGTTGCCTGATAAGCGAATGCTTTGTGGGACGACCAGATTTGTTGGTGAAACGAGACGACGGACGGTCTACTTTTGGAGACTATTTGTATGAGCCCATTGATATCAAGGCGGGGAAAGGATGGGAAGAATCCGAAGGAAGGAAACCACGGTTTAAGGAGCATTATGCCTTTCAAATGTTGTTTTACCGGATTCTCTTGGAAAGAATCCAAGGCGTGGTTCCCGTGACCGCTCGAATTATCAATGTCCAGAAGGAAATGGAAGAATTTGACCCGGCAGTGTTCCAGGCACGCTTTCAGGAGGCATTGGATCTGGCCCAGGGCCTGATCAGTGGTGAACAACAGTCAGAACCCATCCTTGGTAGTCATTGTCTCCTCTGTGGATGGTTTTCTCGATGCCAGCAATGGGTGAAAGACCATGATGACCCCACCGGTTTGTTTTTTGTCGGGAAACAGAAGTTTGAATTGCGAAAGGTCGGTCTGAAAACTATCCATGACATTGCAGGAATGACCGTAGGTGAATTTCTCAACTCACCAAAGAAAATTCCTCGAATGGGCGAAAAATCACTGCGCAGGATGAAGCAGCGCGCAGAAGTGGTTTTGAGCGGACAACCTCTGATTCGGAATGGATATTCCTTCCCCAATGTGAACCGTGAGGTGTTCTTTGACATTGAGGACGATCCCACACAAGGCCTCACATACCTTTTTGGGATGATTATCAAGCCACGTGGCGGTGAGGAACGATTTCACTATTTTGTGGCTCGACACCCCGAAGAAGAAGAGCAAACGGTCAAAGCCTTCTGGAACTTTTTAGCGGAGGCCGAGGATGATGTGTACTATGTGTATTCTCATAAAGAGCGATCCACGTTGAAGCACCTTATGGAGCGATATGAGTTAGACAAAAAAGTATTCGACCGTTACGTTGAACAAGAGTATGATCTCTATTCAAAGCTCATTGTTGAGTACTCCGATTGGCCGACCTTTTCCTATAGTATCAAGCACATCGCCAAGCTCATTGGATTTCGCTGGCGCGACACGGATCCTTCCGGGGCCAATTCGATAGCATGGTATAACACGTATTTGGCTGATCCATCTCGTGAAGAATTGCTCAGCCGGATTCTAAACTATAATGAGGATGATTGCCGTGCCATGATTGCCATAAAGAATTATTTTTTGGAACATGCTCAATGACGAACAGACAGAAACATGAATCGTTCAAATGAAATGTTGATGAAAGAAGATGGGGAGAATGGATTAAATGTCACAGAAAGTCTTGATTGTTGATGATGAGCAGGCTCTGGTCGATTTAGTGAAGTACCACCTTGAAAAAGAAAGATTGGAATGTAGTACGGCCAATGATGGGGAAACGGCTCTTGGTCTTGCCCGTTCTCAAAAGCCAGACCTGCTGATACTCGACCTCATGCTGCCTGGAGTCGACGGGTTGGAAATTTGCCGAATGCTTCGTCGTGATCCGGGGACTGCGAAAATCGCCATCATTATGCTCACAGCGAAAGCGGAAGAAGTGGATCGGGTTGTCGGGTTAGAAATGGGTGCCGATGATTATGTCGTGAAACCGTTTAGCCCAAGAGAGCTGGTGGCCCGGGTTAAAGCCGTGTTACGTCGGGGAAAGGAGCTCGTTTCTGATGACATTCGATGGGTTGGGAACCTGGAAGTGGATGAAGCCAAACATCAAGTTCGTGTCAATCGGAATCCGATAGATTTAACTGTCAAGGAGTTTGACCTTCTTTGCGCGTTAGTGAATGCCAGTGGGCGCGTCTTGAACCGTGAACAGATTTTAGAAAGCGTATGGGGATATGCGAATGCTATCGATATTGAGTCCAGGACCGTGGATGTGCATATACGGCGACTTCGAGAAAAACTTGGCTCCGAACATAAACGCATCGTGACGATCAAAGGTGTCGGATATCGATTTGAGTCTGAAAGGTGAAGTGCATGGCTGTTAACGACAAGATGAACATCAGGCTGATGGCCCGTGTGGGCATTTTTCTTGTGGTGATGATGGTTTTGGGTATGGGCGTGATGGCGGCTCTTCAAGGATTAAACCCAAGTCAGAACCTATTTATCGCAGGGATTGTGTTGGCTCTCCTCGCATCTCTCCTTTTGGCGATTTGGTTGGCGAATTGGGTGATTCGCCCTGTGGTGGAGATTGAATCGGCCGTGAAACACATTGCTGAGAGTTGGTATGCTGGTGTTGTGCCCCTTAGTGGATGGAATAGGTCGGCAGCTCTTGGGCGAATTCTGAATCAACTCGCTTCTCAATCTCGTGACCGGATTCAAGCCCTGGAAGGAGAACGAGCGAAGGTGGCCGTGATTCTTGATAGCATGGTGGAGGGAGTCATTGCCTTAGATCCTCAAGGTCGCATTCTACTCATGAATCCCAGCGCCCACCGAATTTTTGACCTTAAACAGCAATGGGTAGAAGGGCAATTCCTTCTCGAAGTTATTCGGCATCGGGGTCTGGCTGAAATGGTGGAGCAATGTCAATCATTCATCGCTGGCGAGCTGTGCCGCCGTGAAGTAGAAATAAACATGCCTGTCACTCGAGTTTTGGAAGTGCATGGTATGCCCCTGCCGTTTACTGCTCAGACGTGGGGAATTCTCCTCGTCCTCCATGACATTACTGAACTTCGCCGGTTGGAGCGCGTGAGAGCCGAGTTTGTGGCAAATGTCTCACATGAGTTACGGACCCCTCTGACAGCCATTAAGGGATATTTGGAAACATTGTTGGACGAAGCTCCCCAAGAACCAAGGACGCACCGACGGTTTCTAGAGGTTGCCAATTCTCACGCAGAACGCTTGGGGAGGCTATTGAATGACCTGCTCAATCTATCGGACATTGAAACGGGCAAGGTTGTTCTTGATTTGAGAATGGTCAATTTGACTGAACTGATCAATGAGGTATCGTCAATTTTTGAGAAAGACGCCAAGAAGAAAGGTGTCCTTTTGCTCAACAAGGTGTCTCCTCAACTGGAGGTCCTTGCTGATCGAGATCGGTTGTCTCAGATTCTGGTGAATTTAATAGACAATGCGGTGAAGTATACACCTGAAGGTGGGCAAATTATGTTTGAATCTGAGTCTCTAACAGATGGGCAAACTGCGGTGTACGTGAAAGACACGGGCCCGGGGATTCCATCCACAGATTTGCCTAGACTGACCGAACGCTTTTACCGTGTCGATAAAGCCCGATCACGGGATGAGGGAGGGACAGGATTAGGATTGGCCATTGTCAAGCATCTTGTTCAACTACATGGGGGTTCGCTTCGCATCGACAGCGAGGTAGGTAAAGGGACCACCATTCAATTTATCCTCCCATCTTCCCTCCTGACTCATTCTCTTTAGTTCCTTTCCATCCGTTCATTAATATCTCATCCTTAACGTTCTCACTTGCTTTCGCGCTCGCCGCTGAAGCTCCGGCGCGCAAGCGGCAGGAAGCCACGGCTGCCTGGCCTTTGTAGCCTAAGCTACTACGGCGGAGTAGGCTGAATCCGTGGCGCTCCACAAACAGAAATTCGCCCTTAAAGTCTTTCTCTGTAAACTTTACACGGTTGTTACTTGGAGAAAACGAACGTGCAATATTGTCCTGGTACGTTCGAACTATGAAGAGTCAACGGAATGGGCGATCAGGACGATTTCCTTGGACAATTTCTTTCCGTGAAAATATCAGACAGCCCGAAAATGGCAAACCGAATAAACGAATTCAACAAAAAGTGCTTAAAGTTTTACCCATAGAGGTCGCACTTCAAGTCGACGAACTTGTTGAACGATTACCAGATATCAAGTGAAACGATGTCTTTCACGAGATAAAAATTCTCAGAGAGAAAGGGAAAGTCGGCCTGAAGGTTTGTGGGTGGAATTTTGAAATATGGTCCATTCCCCCAAAACGGCGAAGTCTCTCTTCCATGATGAAGCAGGAAAACTATCGATAAGCCCGAGTCTCGGGAAGATTTCGAGAGTTAACATTATCGTAACATTCCAGTTACATGCAGGAAACATTGACCATCTACTATCAAATCACTAAAGGGAGGAAGATATGACACAGCCCATCGCTGTTGATTTTCTGATCCATTCATCGAGCAGAGTGACACCCTGGTTAAGACTAGGAATAGCTATTCTCGTTGGGTTGGTCGGCTTGTGGAGTCCTAACTCTATTTTTGCAGGCATGGAGTCCATGACTGATCCTAATTGGCAGTCTTATGCTCGTGTTAGCGGGATTTCTGGGAATCTGAATAGTATTGGATCAGATACGCTGAATAACCTCATGACGTTGTGGGCAGAGGGATTTCGGAAGCAATATCCCAACGTTAAAATTCAAATTGAGGGAAAGGGTTCAAGTACAGCACCACCGGCCCTTATTGAAGGGACAGCGCAGTTTGGTCCGATGTCCAGAAAGATGAAGGGCAAAGAGATTGACAAATTTGAAGCAAAATTTGGGTATAAACCTACGGTCTTTGCAGTGGCAATTGATGCGCTGGCGGTCTATGTCAATAAAGACAACCCAATCCAAGGCATGACTATGGAACAGGTCGATGCGGCCTTTTCAAAATCAAGACGACGAGGTTATAGGAATGATATCGGGGAATGGGGACAGTTAGACCTAAACGGTCGATGGGCAAGCATCCTTATCAGCCTGTATGGTCGAAATTCGGCTTCCGGAACGTATGGGTTTTTCAAAAAGAAAGTCTTAAAGAATGGTGATTATAAGGATCAGGTCAAGGAACAGCCTGGGTCAGCCTCGGTTGTTCAAGGAGTCACTGAAGATCGAGCTGGCATGGGATATAGCGGGATCGGATATCTCACTTCGGGGGTTCGGGCCATTCCTCTTGCCGCCAAGAAAGGGAAAACGTTTGTGCAGCCGACTTTTGAAAACGCCGCGAAGGGGGCCTATCCATTGGCTCGGTTTTTATATGTCTACGTGAACAAAACACCAGGCAAGCCATTAAATCCCTTAATCCAGGAATTCTTGAAGTTTGTCTATAGTATCGAAGGACAGAAGGTTGTGATCAAAGATGGATATTTTCCTTTGTCGGCTCAGGTGATTGAGTCACAATTGAAGAACCTAAAATAATGGCTCTCTAACGATGGCCCCTCGGTTCAAACAGAGGCCATCAATTTTTTTATTTTCCCCCTACACAATCTAGCTTGCCATGGTGCCTCCAGACCTTTCTTCCCCCATTGATAGACCGATCTCAGCGCCTCGTGCCAGAGTTTTCCGTCACCAAGCCAAAACAGCTTCACGAACAGTCCGTGATATTCTTGATCGCCTCGCCCATGGAGTCGTGTGGGCAGGTGGCATAGCCACTATCCTCAGCATCTTGGGAATCTTCGTCTATCTGTTGATTGAAGTGGTTCCATTGTTCGTGACACCCACTGGCTCGCCAACTAGCCATACGTCTTTGGATGGTTCAATACCTCCGAGGCAAGCCAGTCTTGCGGTTGGGGTAGATGAGTACCAAGAGGTTGCCTATGTCCTTGATCACGGCCAGGTCAAATTTTACGCTTTGCCGGCGGGAAATGAGATCCCCGTTGATTACTCTTTTCAGGATCAAGAAGAGCAGATCACTGCTGTCGCACGTGCAATAGGATGGGGCCATCAGTTCGCTTTGGGAACGAAGAGCGGCTACGTGATCCCAATGGACATTGAGTTGAATCCCGAATTCGGAACTGGCAGTCGCCAAATTGTCCCGACGGTCAATGTGGGGGAACCCATTGAAGTCGATCCTACCCACTCGCCGATCCTGCGTTTTTCGTATCAACGATGGGAAGAAGGCACTGTGATAGCTGCGATCACGATAGTTGGGACCCTTTGGGTGATGAAGGTTGAAGAGTCCGAAGGACTGGTTTTGTCAGATGAACCCGTGGTCACTCGAGTTCAACTGGACCCCCCATCCACTGAGCCTTTGACGGTATTACTCCTCGACAGAGTGGGAGAACATCTGTTCGCTGGAACTTCTAGTGGAAAGATTTTTCATTGGTTGCTGCAAGATCTGGAGCAACCCCGTGTCATAGGGGTCCATCAGGTGAGCGCGACGAGTGATGCTGTGACTGCATTAGCCTATCTCATTGGAGATCGCACGATTGTCATCGGCACAGAAGCTGGTGACGTATCAACGTGGATGCCAATGCGAAATTTTGAAGAAGATGATTCATTCCAACTCAAATTGGCTAGGATCTTTCCTGCCCATGAGGAGGCAGTCACTGCTATTTCCGCTTCGCAACGAGATAAGGGCTTTTTGACGGCTGATGCGACGGGCGCTGTGACCCTTCATCACTCAACATCTGGGCAGACGTTTTTTACATTGTCTGGGTCGGGTTCTCCAGTGGAAGCTCTGATATTTTCTCCTAAAGCCAATGGTGGAATTGCGCTAGATGGAAGTGGCTCCCTGCGCGCATTTTCCATCGAGAATCATCATCCTGAAGTGACATTTCAGACCCTTTTCCAAGCAGTTCTGTATGAAGGCTATGAGCAGCCAGAGTGGATTTGGCAGTCCTCCAGTGGATCAGGTGATTTTGAACCCAAGTTTGGCATGATGCCTTTGATTTTCGGCACCTTGAAAGGAACGATTTATGCCATGATGCTGGCGGTTCCCCTCGCTGTCATGGGGGCGATCTATACCGCCATGTTCATGTCGCTGAACTTGAGAGCCATCATCAAACCGGTGATTGAAGTGATGGCAGCCCTACCTTCGGTCGTACTGGGATTTCTCGCGGGTTTATGGTTGGCTCCTATTTTGGAACAAATCTTTCCCGCGGTGGTCGCTATGCTTTTGATGATTCCTATCGTTGTCGCGGTGGTCTGCCTCGGCTGGAACTTTAATCCTTGGTTGAGTCGGCATCGAAGTCAGTCTTTCGTTGATCTGCTGATCTTAATGGGAGTGATCGTGATCACTGTCCTCGGATGCCTGACATTGAATCAAGGGATTGAATCCTTTATTTTTTCAGGAGATTACAAACAATGGTTGAACTCGAATCTCGGACTTCAGTACGACCAGCGGAATGCGTTATTGATCAGCTTTGCGATGGGGTTTGCCGTGATTCCGATTATTTTTAGTATTTCGGAGGACTCCATTTCCAATGTGCCTCGACATCTCATTGCCGGATCCCTGGCTATGGGAGCGACACAATGGCAAACCTTAACTCGCTTAGTTCTCGTTTCAGCCAGCCCTGGCATTTTTTCTGCCTTAATGATTGGGTTTGGCCGGGCTGTCGGCGAAACCATGATTGTGCTCATGGCCACCGGAAATACTCCTATTCTTGATTGGAGCATTTTCAATGGATTTCGGACTCTTTCGGCGAACATTGCCGTCGAAATGCCGGAGGCACCTCATGGAGGAACTTTGTATCGAATATTATTTTTATCCGGGTTGATTCTGTTTGCCTTTACCTTTCTCATCAATACTGTTGCTGAAGTGGTAAGGCAGCGATTACGTGAACGATATAGCCAGTATTAACGGACATGATGCCTCAATCGATTAGAAAGTTTTTGGATTCGGGTACCCTATTCGTTTGGCTTTGTGGAGCTGGGTTGGCTACCTCGCTTTTGATGATCGTTGGTCTGCTGGCCCTCATTATGTTCAATGGCTTGGGGTACTTTTGGCCCAAGAATTTGGTTGAGTTCACGCTGAAAGATGGCACCCATGTGCTTGGGCAGATTGTCGGTCACGAAACCATTCCGCATTCAGAGTCCTCTGAATTCCAAGAAGGCAAAGAGAGGGTCCAGCTCAAGATTGGCAACCGAGATCTCTATGGGTTGGACTTTAGATGGATTGACCAAGATGACATCGTCTCGCACGCAAATCCCAAGGATGTCGTTGCCATTGAGCGACGAGAATGGGGGAATTTTTTGGGGCGAGTCAAATCTGTTCAAACCGGCGATGTTATTCTCACGGAAGGTGATGAGAAAAGCTGGCAGGCCCTTTTGCCTTTAGTTTCTCAGGCCCATGCAGTACAAGATCGCATTCATCACACCGAGAAAGATCTCATCGGAAAGGTTAATCATGAGATCGAAGGACTTCGATTGAGGCTTCGGTCCCTTGAGCTACGAGGACTTCAGGCGTCTCCTCAGGCTGGTGAACTTCGATCGACCATGGACAGTTATCAGGCTCAATATGAAGAATATACCAAGATTCTTCAGAAACTTTATGACAAACTCGATGAATCCTCGGTTCAACTTATTGACGCTAACGGACGGCAACTCCAACTCCCTGTGGGGCAAATCATCGAAGTCCTCCGTCCGAATGAAATGAGAATCTATGCCAAGATTGTGGCCTATCTATCCAATATTTGGAGGGTGTTAAGCGAGGAACCACGAGAAGCGAATACCGAAGGTGGGATTTTTCCGGCTATTTTTGGAACAGTGATGATGGTGTTGATTATGAGCATTGCGGTCGTGCCACTTGGAGTACTTGCCGCGTTTTATCTGAAGGAGTATGCAAGACAGGGATTGGTGGTGCGATTAGTTCGTATCGCTGTGAATAATCTTGCTGGCGTTCCCTCGATTGTTTTCGGAGTGTTTGGATTGGGGTTTTTTGTGTATGCCGTGGGTGGTACGATCGATTCCTTGTTCTTTCAGGAAGCTCTTCCAAATCCCACATTCGGAACTGGTGGACTTCTTTGGGCGTCTTTGACGTTGGCCCTGATGACGGTACCGGTCGTGATTGTGGCGACGGAGGAAGGTTTGTCAGCCGTTCCCAAAGAATATCGGGAGGGGTCTTTGGCTCTAGGGGCGACAAAACTGGAAAGTCTTCTTCGAGTGGTGCTCCCTTGTGCCATGCCGGGCATTTTAACGGGTCTTATCCTCGCAATTTCCCGGGCGACAGGAGAGGTGGCCCCCTTAATGCTGACGGGTGTGGTGAAGCTCGCACCGTCATTGCCATTTGATAGTTATTTCCCATTTTTCCATCTTGACAGAAAATTCATGCATTTAGGGTTTCATATCTATGATGTGGGCTTTCAGTCTCCGAACGTAGAGGCTGCTAAGCCGATGGTCTATGTCACGACTCTCATACTCGTTCTTGTCGTTATATTATTGAACATGACAGCTATTGCCATTCGAAATCGGATGCGAAAAAAGTATACCGGTTCTGCTGTCTAGTTGGAGTACAATATGGAAGCGTTACCTCCTCCTCCTCTGCCATCGAAGCTGTCGTTGCCCAGAGAACAAACTTTAAAGGAACCTGAGAAAATGGCTGATGAAGAGACCTCGAGGGAAGCAAATCCGAATGCAGGCATCCATCCCAAGATTGTGATCGAGGACATGAATTTTTACTATGGGGAAACCCAGGCATTATTCAAGACCAACCTCACGATTCCCGAACATCGCGTAACAGCGTTCATTGGGCCCTCAGGCTGTGGGAAGTCGACTCTGTTACGGTGTCTCAATCGCCTGAATGATTTGGTTGAAGGTGCACGGATAGAGGGAAAAATTCTTCTGGATGGGGAAGACATTTACGGAAAGAATGTCGATGTGACTGACTTGCGGACCAGGGTAGGAATGGTCTTTCAAAAAGTGAATCCGTTTCCTAAGTCGATTTATCAAAATGTGGCGTATGGGCCACTCCTTCAAAAAATTAGTCGAAGGTCAGTCCTGGATGAAATCGTGGAGAAAAGTATACAAGGAGCAGGTTTGTGGGAAGAGGTCAAGGATCGGCTGCACAGCAGTGCGTTGGGATTGTCAGGGGGACAACAGCAGCGTTTATGTATTGCCAGGGCCTTAGCTGTCAATCCTGAAGTATTATTGATGGATGAGCCGTGTTCAGCATTGGATCCTATTTCTACGGCAAAAATCGAGGAACTTCTTCATTCCCTAAAGGAACAGCTCACCGTGGTAATCGTGACTCACAACATGCAGCAAGCTGCACGCGTGTCGGACCTGACAGGCTTCTTTTTATTGGGTGAATTGATCGAATATGACAACACCAAACAGATCTTTACGAATCCGAAGAATAAAGAAACCGAAGATTATGTCACGGGTCGGTTCGGGTAAGAAATGCTTTACTCATAAAGGATGGAATATCGATGGAACGTCACTTTGATGAAGAATTAGCAGGGCTCAAGGAAAAGATTCTCCGAATGGGAGCCCTTGTCGAAGAACAGATTCGGTTTGCGCTGAAAGCTCTCGTGGACCGAGATGAGGAGCTGGCTCGTCAGGTGATCGAAAACGACAGGCGGGTCAACACGTTGGATGTGGAAGTGGATGAGATTTGTTTGCAATTATTAGCGTTATACCAGCCGGCTGCACGAGATTTGCGGTTTATCACCACGGCCATGAAAATTTCGACAGAATTGGAACGGATGAGCGACCTTGCCGAGAATATTTGTGAACGGGCTATTGAGCTCAACGAAGAGCCGCAATTGAAGCCCTACATTGATATACCCGTGATGGCGGAGCGAGCGATGAAGATGGTGTGGGATTCGCTTGATGCGTTTGTGAAAGGAGATTCGGATTTAGCCCGAAAGGTCTTGGAAGATGATGATATGGTGGATGAACTGACCGAACAACTATTTCGAGAACTCTTATCCTTTATGATTGAAAATCCTCAGACCATATCTCGTGCTATCCGTCTATCCTTTATTTCCAAGTATATTGAGCGTATTGCTGATCATGCCACCAACGTGGCGGAACTCGTGGTGTATTTGGTTGAGGGAAAAATCATTCGTCATACCATTCCTCTTCAACCTAACTAACCCTTTCATTAATGTCCTTTTTCCTTCCAATGGTTTAATAGCCATTCTTGTGAGTTCAGTTCCGCTTCTTTGTTTGTGGGTCTCAACCGTTGATAGCCTCTATCGACACATAATTGCCGAGCTTTGACGTTGTCCTTGAGGTTGATTCCCAGCAGGTCTTGAACAATGCGTTTCCGAAGTCCTGGAGATTCTATGGGGAACAAGATTTCAACCCGCCGATCGAGATTTCTTTCCATTAAATCCGCACTGCCTAAAAACACTTCCTCTTGCCCACCATTTCGGAAATAATACACTCGAGCGTGCTCCAAAAATCGTCCGACGATCGATGTGACAGAAATGGTATCACTCACTCTTGGAACGCCAGGACGAAGACCACAGACTCCTCTGACCTGGAGGTCAATTTTTACTCCAGCCTGTGAGGCACGATATAAAGCGCGAATACAAGGTGTATCGACTAATGCGTTCATTTTAAAGGCCAAATAGCCATCACCATATCGGCCTTGTCGATCAATCTCTCGTTCGATCCGTTCAAGAATACCTTCCCGCATCCCGCGAGGAGCTACTAAGAGTTTGGAGTAAGAGTCCTTTCGGGAATACCCGGTCAGGGAATTAAAAAGGTCTGTGATGTCAGCGCCCATGGCCGCATTACATGTGAAGAAACTAAGGTCAGTATAGATCTTGCTTGTGGCAATATTGTAATTACCAGTCCCAAGGTGAACGTACCGCCGAATCCCATCCTCATCCCGGCGGACGACGAGGCAAACCTTGGCATGAGTTTTCAATCCCAGGACGCCATATACGACGTGGACCCCTTCATCTTCTAGTTTTCTGGCTAATTCGATGTTGTTTTCCTCGTCGAAGCGAGCCTTTAATTCAAAAAGTACCGCGACTTGCTTGCCATTCTGTCGAGCCTCCATGAGTGCCTGGATAATCGGCGAATGGGATCCTACCCGGTAGAGGGTTTGTTTGATGGCAAGAACATTGGGATCATTGGTGGCTTCTCGAATAAACTCCACGACTGGCAGAAAATTGTCATACGGATGGTAGAGCAGAATATCTTCCCTTCGAATGACGGAAAACACACTTTCCCGCTGACCCAAAAGTTCTGGCGTGGAAGGTAGAAATGGTGGAAATTTCAGGTCAGGCCGATCAATCTTTGTCAACTCCATAAGGCTGGACATCCCTAGTGGGATCGTTTGCGTATAGACTTGATAGGGCTGTAGACCGAGATTTCTGATAAGAATGTCACGAATATGTTCAGGAGTTGTTTGGTCAACTTCAAGCCTGACGACTGACCCAAAATGTCGTAAATCAACATGTTCCTCGATGGTTTCAAGCAAATCAGCAGCTTCATCCTCTTCAATGGAAAGGTCTGCATCCCGGGTGACTCGAAAAGAGTACGCCGCCTGAATTTTCAATCCGGGAAAAAGTAGGCCGAGGTTAGCTGCCACGACCTCCTCCAGCCATACGAAATTATTGGCAGTCAATTCCGCAATTCCAATTTGTTCGTGTTCAACGGCCATTTCCTCATTTGGAATGGGGATGAGGCGGGACAAAAGATCGGGAATCTTGACGCGTGCAAAGCGTTCACCTCTCTCGGGATCTTTTGCCACGACGGCCAAGTTGAGGCTTAAATTAGAGATATGAGGAAAAGGATGAGAGGGATCAAAGGCTAAGGGAGTGAGTACGGGGTAGATTTCCTTCGAAAAGTAACGCCTCAGCATTTGGCGCTGTTTGGGTTGTAATTGGCTATAACGGAGAACATAAATTCCATTCATTTGAAGCTTTGGCAGGATGTCGAATTCCCAACAATCTTCGAAACGCTTCAATTGCTTGCTGAGTTCCAACCGAATGGCTTCAATTTGTTTGGAAGGAGTCATCCCATCTGGAGGGGCTTCCACAACACCGCCAGAAAGTTGTTCGCGAAGACCGGAGATGCGGATCATGAAGAATTCGTCGAGATTGCTTGCAAATATTGAAAGAAACTTAATTCGTTCCAAAAGAGGTTGGCTTTGGTCTTCGGCTTCTTCCAGAACTCGGGCGTTGAACTGAAGCCAACTCAGCTCTCGATTGATGTAAAGACGAGGATCGTCTAGATCGAGAGGATGAGGTGAAATCCGAGAAGGGGCTTGTGCAGGATTTGTGGACATGGATTTCTACTCTATTCTACAATACACATAGTATATAAAGGTCTAGGGGTTCGTGCTAGTCGGTTTTTGAGCTTATGTGTTTTGCGATCAAAACTCCTTTGATATTGGGTAGTTCCAGACGTGATTAGAATGGTTAGGATGTTGATGAGCGGGAAAGGAGGAATGCGTTCCGCCCGCGTCTCTTCAATTTGGCCCACTCGCCGGGAAAGTTATGACGAGCGCGTTGTCGGCGGGAGTGGAGGCGTTCAACCATCTGCCCTATGGCAAAGGCGGTCTTGACTCCACGCGTCGTGCCCAACAACTCTCTGAGTCGTTGTTCTGTCACGACAGCATCCTGATGGTCACCCAATAGATCCTGAACTTTCTTACACTGAGCGATAAACCGTGAGGCAGATTTTCCTATCGCTGTTTCCCCGAGTTCGGTCGTGTATCGAGCGCGCTTGGTTTGAATGCGTAACTGATGCAGCTTTTGGTCTGAAAGTTCTGCACTTCCATTCTCAAGCACTCGTCGAAGTTTTTTGAATTCTTTGGCTGCAAGGTTGAACAGAGAAATCTCCTGAGGATTCGCGAATTCGGGTTTTTGGGTGGCACTTTCGAGACGATCAAGGAGCTGAAGATATCAATCGCTCCGGAGTGCCTCGACTAATGTTGCACGGGCGATAGAATGCTGCGTTTCAAGAATCGCCAGGACCCTTTCAAATACTTTTCGTTCCGTTTTTGGAAGCGAATCGGATTCGGCATGAAGGTATTCCAAGAGGACATCAAAGTCTCTGACAGCCCCCAAGTGAGTCTCCTAGCCAGCTGATCTCCGCACGCAGACCTTCAGACCAGTCATGTGCGAGTAAAGGGCGAGCAGCCCTGAGTAGAGCGCGAAACCGTCTCGTTCCTACTCGCATGTCATGAAGTTCCTCTGGGTCTTTCCCAAATCTGGTTCCGGGATCATGAATGAGAATTTCCGTAAATTGTCTTTGCAGCATCATTCGTAGGTGATCAATGGGTGGGGCAGAAGGAAGAACTTGCTCGAACTCTTGTGGAACACGAAGACCTAGAGCTTTAAAAACCTTAGGATGTGGATCGGCATCTTGTGCCCCAGCCTCCCGAAGTATCGCTGTGATGCGAGATAACTCCTTTCCATTACCATTGAGAAGTTCGATGTCGATTTTTGAAAAATGTCCTATGGATTTCCTGTTATTCAACACCGTGACGCGATCGAAAACCACATCAGCCAAAGGACCTTCCATGTTGCGAACTCTCATACCTGAACGTCGCGTTCGGAGTTTGGCTATGGCAAGGACGTCGCTTTTGCGTAAAAGTCCAAAAAGACAATCCATCAAAGGTTTTGGAGGTGTCGAAGAATTTCCAGGAACTTCTAACTCAAGGCGAGCCTCTCCTCTTGGTAATTCTAGTTGCCAGAGGCCTCTCTTATATTCCACTCGGCGACGGAGCATCATTCCTAACCTGGCCAGACGATAATCTGGGGTATCAAAGTATGTTGAGGTAAAAACGCGAGGAGGCAAAGAGTGCCCGGGCAGTTCGGGGATCCGAAACCGAGGCCCCACACTGAATTGAATTCCCTGATTAAGGGTTTGTCTTAACGAGTAGTTCATACAGAATGAACGTTGTTGAAATCACCCTGTATTCTAAGGAAGTCAAAAAAATCAGTATAACATGGAGCGAAAGAAGAAAAGTGCGAGATTTTTCCCACGAGGCTCTCTGGCATCTCGTCCGAAAGAGAACTTGAAAATATAAGGGGTTGTTTCTCCTAAGTAGAAGAGCAATTTCGGCCTAGGCAATCTGAAAAATTGACCGTAAATCTTTGAATTACTGGACTTTTCTGAACGAGAAAGGGTATACCAAATCACATGTGGGCCATTGAGGCTTGTTAATCAAAAGGTGCAATGAATCCTGTAAACGATCTTGATTTGGCCAGATTGCTTGATCTGGCGGTCCAAGCAGCACGATCTCCCTCCGAACAAATCTTGAGGCATTTCAATGCCTCAGAGTTGTCTATAGACAACAAATCTGATGGGTCCCCAGTGACGGTTGCCGACCGGGAAGCGGAGTCACTGATCAGGCAGGTTTTGAAGTCAGACCATGATTTCGGATCCTTTGATATTTTGGGGGAGGAGCATGGTTTGGAAGGAACGGGCACCCGATTTCGATGGTTGGTCGACCCAATTGATGGAACGAGATCTTTTATCAATAAGATTCCATTGTTTGGAACGATTGTGGCTCTTGAAGATCATGTCGAAAAACGCTCCCTCGTTGGCGTGATTCATTTGCCTGTCTTGAATCTGACGTATGCAGGAGCACGAGGATTTGGGACCATGTGCAATGGGAGACCAGTGAAGGTTTCAGGTGACACACAGCTTGAGAACAGCATCATTTCCATCGGTGATTTTGCGCAATTCGTCAGCGCCAAACGTGAGAGTGCCTATCGACAACTAGGAGAACTGTGTCCTTATCTCCAGGCATATACTGATTGCTTTGGACATGCTTTGGTCGTGAATGGGTCCGTGGGAGCCATGCTAGATCCTGTTCTTAACCCATGGGATGTACTCGCAACACAAGTCCTCGTTGAAGAAGCAGGAGGGATGATGGTCATTCGTCCCTCCGTTGTCTCAGGCAAGGTTGATGTGTTGTTCGGTACGCCGATCATCGTCAACTCTCTCTGTGATCAACTGCAGTTTTGATGTCAGGAGTATTTATGATGGTGTTCCTTCCATCTCAGTAGTCGAACCATACCCCATCTTAGTCAGTATTCTTTTCCTTCTACCAACCCTTCTAGTCAGATTACCCCAGTCATCGAGAGTGTTCGTCGTCAGTCTGTACGAACAGTCTTTCAAAAGCGTAACAATCTTATAACATCCTCGTAATATGGTTCCTTTATATGATCCTGTATGCATACGAGAAATGATGAAGACTTCATCAAAGTCGGCGATTGATCTATTGATCGAGTCTCTTGCCAGGTCACGCTGAAGGATAAGCCAATAGGGCTCACCCAAAAGGAATTTCATCTGCTTTGGGTGTTGAGCTCAGAGCCCGAGAAGCTATTTCGTCGAGAGGAACTATTGCCCTTGGTGTTGGGACCGACATTACAGTTGAACCACGAACGGTCGATGCTTATGTGCACGTCTGCGAAAAATCTTGGCAAAAGAAATTCCGCTCTCTTCCTCTGTTTCTATTGAAACTGTTTGGGGTATGAGTTACCGTTTAAGGATTATATCTGTTCTTTCATAGGTCAATGAACCGTACCTTTCTTTCTCTCTTTTCTTTGTCATTATTGGCTTAATCACAACACCTGAATTGTGCTCTCGTTCGTTCAGTTCCGAGGGTGTCAATACCACAAAAAGGTAAGAGGCATGGCGAAGATCGCAGTGGTCGATATTGGAACAAATTCCATTCATATGGTCTTGACTGAGATTGATCCAGACGGCTCATACAAAATCCTAGACCAATTTAAAGACATGACACGATTGGGTGATGGGACCTTTCAATCCCGCTCTCTGTCAGCGGAAGCGATAAAACGAGATCTTAATGTCTTGCGCAATTTGACCACACTGGCGAGAAACAAGGGTTATGATCGCATTGTCATGGCAGCCACAAGCGCGGTCCGAGAAGCAAGAAATGGTGGGGCTTTTGTTGAACAAGTCGCCGGTCAAACAGGTATTCGGGTACGAGTGATCACGGGACAAGAGGAAGCCAGGTTAATTTATTTTGGCGTCCGTCACAGTATGGACCTGACTGCACATCCTTCACTTCTTATCGATGTCGGTGGGGGGTCTGTTGAACTCATATCCCGCAACAACAAAAAAATATTTGAGGGGCAAAGTTTAAAGTTAGGAGCCATAAGATTAAAGGATCAATTTCTTGCTCGAGGTCCATTAACGAAGACCAAAGTGCGAAATCTAGAAAGGACCATTGACGTAGAGCTTCGAGCGGCATTGGAGAGCTTGAAGAACACTCAATTTGATCGACTCATTGCTTCGTCGGGAATGGCAGGAAATCTGGCCGAAATTATTTACCTCCATCGGACTGGAATGCCTATTCCACAATTAAACATGGCCACTCTGACTTTGAAAGAGGTCCGCGCTATTGAGAACCTTCTCGCGACGAGCAGCCTAAAAGCTCGCCTGGCTATCCCAGGGATTGACCCGAGGCGGGTGGATACGTTGCTTCCGGCTACAGCGGTGATCCGGAATCTGATGGAGCTCGTCGGACATAAAGAGGTGACGATCAGTGACATGGCGATGCGTGAAGGGTTGATCTATGATTTTCTTGAAAAGAATCGAGAACGACTTCAGATCGAACAGGACATTCCCAACATCCGACTTCGCAATGTCACGTATTTAGCCTAGCGCTGTCACTATCAGAAGACCCATTCTCACCACGTTGCCAAGCTGGCTACAGCGTTATTCGACCAAACACAGCCATTACATGAATTGGGAGATCTGGAACGAAAATGGTTGAAATACACGGCAATCCTTCACGATATTGGATATCTGATTCATGCTCGTCAACACCACAAACATTCTTATTATTTGATTAAACATAGTATTTGGCCGGGTTTACCGCTGAAGAAATCGAAATGATTGCCAACATCGCGCGCTACCATCGAAAGGCCGACCCTGCAAAAGATCAGGTAGAGTATCAAGCCATGGCTCCGCAAGATCGTCGAACCATGGCCATGCTGAGTGCGATCCTCCGCATCGCAGACGGTCTCGATCGTAGCCATTTTTCAGTCGTTCAGAATCTGCATGCCATTCTGGGAAAAACGGTCACGATTCAGTTGGATACCTTCGGGGATTCCGAATTGGAAGTCTGGACAGCACAGGGGCGAGCACAGTTATTCGAGAAAATTTTCAAGAGAAAAGTGAAATTTCTCGCTCACGCGAAGAAAGCAGGTATTGCCTAGACTCAAGTCATGACTGAATTGTGATCCTCGTGGTTTCCTCTGTGATTTTTTTCTAAAGGATTCTTGCCCTTTGTCGTGGGGCGGAGCCTCCACGAGGGTATGAGTGAATGAAAGATGAATTGTGGAAGCCCCCTATTCAGGAAGAATGTGTCAGAAAATATAAAGTAAGATGTAATGGTGCTTTCTAGGATTGACATGAAACGAAGGGAGAATATGAGAGGTTTCAAGATTCAATTTTTGATGTGGATTGGGGTCGCGGTAGGATTAGGTGGTTGTGAGACCCCGCAGTTCCCCACGGTCAACATCTATGACAGCCCTGAACGGTTTGTGCGTCTTGAGGTGTATGATGATGGAAGTGACGGGAGGGGGTACTCCCATCCAGCCTATATATCTGAGGAAACTATGGCAAAGGTTATGAAGGGAGTGTACGTTCAATTTGGAAAATCGGGTAGATCATCGCGTCGAGCTTTTAATGATAAGGAGATAAAATTTTTCGCGCCTCTCTGGGTTAGAGGCTTTAGCCAAGCGACTCCCGAGGAAGTTGTCACCTTCTATGAAACTGCCGAAATTTCTGAACTCTATGAGATAACGACTTCAGGTGGAGTTTTTGTCAAAGACAAGGCCATCCATGTAGTTTTGAGCAACTATAGCGTGAGAACTCAGATTTGGCAGGACAATGATGAATATCGGGCTCCATTTCGGCTACGCCCTCTGAATCCTATTGAACAACAGCCAGGTCGGCTGGTGTTTGATCCACCTCAATTGATGATTCCACAAACAGAGAAATCATTTGCGAGTCTACTGAAAAGCGGAAGGCCTTGGCAGGTGGGCGTGTTGTATCAGGAACTGAATCGACAGAAAAGTGATCTCTGATGAAGATTTGATTGATTAAAGAAATTACGTCGGATAAACACAGTTGGGCCTCTCAGAATCTTGACGATAACTGAGAGGCTCTTTTTTATGGATAAAATGTTAGGAGGAAGTCATGTCTTGATCAGAAAGATATATCCCACTGAAGTCTGACGCGATCTTCTGAGACATCACGTGGTGCAGACGGCATCCCAAAGTCGTCTCTTGTTGTTTCCAAGGTTAAATGGGAGAAATCAACCGTGAGTTTGTTTCGGTGTCCGGCAAAAAACCAATTGATGGCTCCGGTAAACTCTTCGAGGTTATCGTTATCGACAGATTGATTGGGATCGACAAAGCCGTACCGGAAAGCCAGCTCTAACGGTTTGGGAATAATCGGAAAGACGTAATGTGGAAAGTATCCGATTTGTGCATAACTTCCCTGGAGATTCGTTTTGGAAAGTGTGGAACCGGTATTTGGGTTGTCGGAATCCTTGATCTGTTTCCAGTGATATTCATTCTGGATTGAGAGCCCTCGCCATTTTAACGCGAACTCTCCGACCATACCGTCAACGCGAAATTGACCATCCACAGCGTCACCATCTGAATCAAACCTTGGTAACCGACCGCATCCGCTCGAAGACCACCGAGTACACTTACCAATCGTGGTATAGCCGCCAACCGCAGCGCTTCCAGCTGGCTTCTCATGGTATTCGACGTCGCTCTGTGAAAATTTCAGGTCGCGGCCGAAGAAATTCCATTGATAACGACCCATATACATCATGTTTGTATCGTCATTGCGTTCTCCTCTGCCAGAGCCGGTAAACACACCGGCGTAGTACCAAGAATCAGCTATTGTCCCGGGAGCCAAACGCCCATATGCCATGACTCCCACTTGACGATCAATGGTAAAGACGGTGTTCACAATCGATCGTTCGACGAATTGTTGTTTCCCGGACGAATCCACACGTTCCCGGTTGTAGTTGATCTTCCACTGCCCAACCTGGAGCTGAAGCCATTTATATTTTTCAATCATAATACGCCAGTCAATGAGCCGAGTATCCGACCCTGAAGACCCCGAACTCCGTGTGGGCTGCCAGTCTACCTCAAAATAATACTTGAGCCAGGGTTGATAGCCATGACCACCGACTTTCAAACGAACTCGGCGAAGCTCGAACGTTGTCTCATCGTTGTCAGAAAAGTCTTCAACGCTGTCTTCATCGGTCGAATCAGGGTTGGTCAACCGACCTTGAAAACGAAATTGGATGGCTGTTTTCCATTTTCCGTCTACTGTTTCTAAGGTGAACCCATTTTTCCCCCATCCGGCTCTTACTGGAAATTCTTCTTTCAGACGCTTTTCTTGCTCCTCGGCCTTCTTTTCTTCTGCGGCCTGGACTTTGATCCAGTCTTCCTTCGTAATGACGCCCTTTTCTCGCAGGATGTCAGTTAACGACTCTCCAAAGGCTGAAGAAACGGTCAAAGAAAAACCCACGAACATAGACCAGGCGAGTACTTTCTCCCATCCCTGACCTCTTTGCATTCTTTATTCCTTCCAAACAAGAAATTACTAATGGTTTCAATCACATTCAAAGTCGTCCTTTTTTGTGAAATCAGCATAAGCAAGGTTCGTTACGAGGAGGTTACGAGAGGGTCAAAGAAGGGTAAATTGTGCGGAAATTGTGAAAAATTAGGCTCAGAAGAAGAGGAAAGCTATGGATAAGGAGAGAATAGGCGAGATGGTTTGGATTAGCCCCGAACCCCTTTGATATATGCAGTGGTGACGGCTTCCTGGGGGTCTTCAAAAAAACGGCGGCATGCCCCAGATTCGATGAGGCGACCGCATTCACTTTGGATCCAAAACAACGCCACATCATCTGCGATGCGGCGTGCTTGCGCCAAATTGTGCGTGACAATGATGAGGGTGTATCGCCCACGAAGAGAGACGATTAAATCTTCCACTACTCCACTGGAAAGAGGGTCAAGTGCACTACAAGGTTCGTCCAGCAGGAGTACTTCCGGAGAGAGGATCATGGCTCGTGCAATACAAAGCCGCTGTTGTTGCCCACCCGATAGACTCAGGGCTGAAGTATCCAGTCGATCTTTAACTTCATCCTACAATCCAATATCGACCAGAGTATGCTGAATGAGATCACGAATTTTTGCTGTATCTTTTTCTCCATGTTCGTTTAAGGGAAGTTCCAAGTTTTTCCGGATTGACAATGGAAAGGGATTGGGTTTTTGAAAAATCATGCCTACCCGACGCCGAAGCTGAAGGACGTTGGTTTTAGGCGAGAACACCTCGAGGTCTTCCAAGAACAATTTGCCAGAGATATGACAATTTTCGATGAGATCCGTAAGACGATTCACACACATCAGAAAACTGGTTTTCCCGCTTCCGGATGGCCCTACAATGGCGGTAATACATCCTTTGTTGATCGTCAGGGAAACTCCTTCAAAGGCCGGTCGGTTCGCATAGGATAAACTGAGCTTTTCGCTGACAAGAAGCAGGTGTGATTCACAACACGGGGTTCGATTTTCAAAAAGCGGCCAAGTCAAAGGACTAGATTCGTCATCATGTGCCTGTTTCATGCCAAGACCAATTTCCGCTGGATCCAAGATTCAGTAATCCATCGGGAGAGGATGTTCAAACACACAAGTATTCCCACCAAGACCACAGCTGTCCCATAGGCGTGCTGGTCCCCACCCGGGACGTTCATAGTCAGGTCATAAATATGAATAGAGAGAGCTCGACCGGAATCAAAGAGTGAGCTTGGCATTCGGTCCATGTATCCACTGGTAAAAATCAATGCGGCGGTTTCTGCGATGGCTCGTCCAAGACCTAATATGAACCCGACTAATAAAGCGGGAGCCGAAGCTGGAAGAAGAAGATGCCAAAGGGTTGTCGAGCGTGATAGTCCCAGGGCTCCAGCAGAAAGACGGTAATCAAGAGGTACGGCACGAAGACCTTCTTCTGTCGTTCGAATCAGAAGTGGAAGAATCATGCAGGCTAACGTGAGTCCCCCGGAAAGGATCGAAAATCCTAGCCCGAGTGTTTGGCAAAAGAAGGCATAGCCGAATAGACCGAACACAATGGAAGGAACCCCGGCCAAGACATCTAAGCTGCGGCGCACGATTCGACCGAACAGACGGTCTCGAGTGGTAAATTCGGCAAGGAAAATGGAAGTCCCGAGCCCAATAGGGAAGGCGACTACCATGCAGACCCCGATGATGAAGGTTGTTGAGACCAATATGGAGCCAATTCCTCCTTGACGTCCAGCATTCTGAGGAGTCTCAGTGAGGAAGTCCCAAGAAAGGCTTGGAATGCCCTTCCAGGCAATATCTCCCACAAAGCAAAGGAAGAACGTGGTCACAGAGCCAGACCAGAAAGGTGGGAAGACGTTCAGCCTTGGTGACAAGGTGCCTAGACATGAACTCGACCTCGGTTGAAGTTGTCAGCTGCTGTGATCAGCACAATCACCATGATCAAGAGCAAAAGACCACTCACAAACAACGCCGATCGATGATCACCAATGGCATAGGCCATTTCTAACGCAATATTAGCTGTGAGGGTTCGGATGGGATCAAACACCGTGCTAGGAGTTTGAACAATGTTTCCACAGACAATCAGAACAGCCATGGTTTCCCCGATAGCTCGACCCGCTTGAAGAAGCCCTCCAGTAAAAAGTTCAGATCGGGCAGAGGGAAAGATGACTCCACGAATAATGGCCCATCGATCTAATCCCAGAGCAGCCGCTCCGTAAAGGTACTTCTTGGGAACCGTTTGAAAAGCGGCATCAGTCGTCAGGGCGAGTGTTGGTAAAATCATGATGGTCAGGATCACAATTCCCGCGAGAAGGCTTGGACCAGGAGGATGGAATCCACCAATCCAAGGAACCAGCACCATTAATCCCCATAATCCATACACGACCGAGGGAATGCCCGCCAGTAGCTCAATGAAACGCTGGTACAGCCAAGCTATGGACGGTGGCGCATAGTACTGGGAAAAAAGGGCTGAGGCGATGCTCAGGGGAATGGCCACAAGAATAGCACCACCTGCCGCCAACAATGTTCCCCAAACCATAGGCATCACATTGTAGAGGCTCTCAGTTGGGTGCCAAGACGAGTCAATGAAAAAGTGCGCTATTCCCACATGTTGGAGTACGGGTAGCGCTTCGGTGATAAGAAAGAACAGAATCAACAAGACGATAGTGCCGGCGATGCCAGAGAGACCACGAAGGATCCAACTTAAGAATCGATCACCCTGAGAATGAGACAAAATAATGATTGGTGATGAGATCATGGACCTTTGAAGACTGAGCAAAGTGAATAAAAGCGCCGATCACGCTATGGGGATTCGTCGTCGTGACAAGTGAAAGCGGTCTGGAGAGAGGAAAATAGCCTTCTTGGAGCGTTTGAATGGAAGCAGGAGTTTCTCCGAGGGAAAGTAATTTGATGGGGATCTTGTGCTGCGTCATATTCCGCTGTCCCAATGGAAACATAGGCAATAGCATTCAGGTTGCCCGCCACAGTCTTAATCCCTTGTTCATTGTCGCCAATGATCACGTGGGCTTTGACTTGGCTATGGGAAAGATTGAAATGCTTCAAAAAGACGTCGAGTGTAGCGCGCCCGTCTGCTTTATGAACAACGGTAATGGGAGCATCGACACTACCAACGTCTTTCCAATTGATGATTTCACCTCGATAAATACCGATGACTTGTGCCTCGTTTAACGCTGTCATGGGATTCGATGCGTGAAAAATGAGCCCGATGCCATCATGGGCAATCACCGTTCCAAAGAGGTCGCGTTCATGCTCGTTCAGTTGAAGGGAAACCATTCCGATATCGGCTAATCCCTGCCGAACGTCTGCAATACCGCGAGAAGAGCCGCCGGTTTGGACATCGATCCGCATGCCGGGGTGTTGGGCTTCAAAGCGCTTCCCGATTTCCATGACGAGTGGAGCCAAGGTACTGGAACCCGTGATGATCAATTTGGTCTTCGGTTGATTGGCTGCGGGGGATTCCTGGCAACTCATGCTGGAAAATGCAAAAGCCGTCACCAAGAAAACCTGAAAGAGAAACACCATCATCGTCGTCTTAGACTTTTTGAACGGGTAGGGAAGGAGAGTTGACAACACCCAAGGTCCAGGGCTTTCCCGGCTGAAGAACCCGCGACGCCTTTTGCCAATTGGTACAGAACGGCCTTTCCATCTCGGACCCCATCAACCAACCCAGCTTCCCTAAGTAAGGCCAAATGATGAGAAAGCAGGCTCTGTTCGACACCCAACTCCTCCATGAGCTCATTGACATGTTTTGGTTTGTTCAACAAGGATTCTAATACGGCTAACCTGGTCGTATCGCCGAGAAGCTTTAACTTGTCTGCACAGGACGGAGGGTTCGGGGAGGGGCTCATCTATAAAGAGTCTTCTGATAGCCGTTATTATTACATGAATAATAGTTCATATGAGAAGTTTTTTATGCCTTTTTTCTAAGGATGTCAATTGAAAGTAATTCGGGGGACGAGAAAAATATGTCCAAATGCTGGACGAGGGGAGGCTCAGTCAGTCAAAATACTCAAGATTGGGTAAACGTGTTATGGTTGTAGAGGGAGGGGCCGTTATGGCGACAGTAGGTCAACTCATGACCCGAGAATTGAGCGTGATTGGGGAGGAAGCGAGCATTCAGGAAGCTGCACAATATATGCAGACGAACCGTATTGGCTCACTCTTAGTAGAAAAAGGTGGAGGGTATGTAGGAATCATCACAGAAACCGATGTCGTGAGAGCGGTGGCCGAACAACCCAATCTGAGTGATCTAACTGTTCAGAGTGTGATGTCGAGTCCCATTATATCGATCGATCGTAAGTTCTCACCCCAATATGCGCGGGATCTCATGGCTGACCGAAGGATCCGCCATTTGGCTGTGACCGAGGAAGGAAAAATCGTGGGGATCATTTCCGTACGAGACTTCCTGGCGTATTTCAAAACGGTTTCGAAGGAGATTGAATGATCGGTCAGGGGACTTAAGAATTTCCAACGCCATCGGCAAGAATAACGTCTCAACAAGTAAATCCTCTCAAAAACTGCCGATTCATTCATTCATTCTTTTCTTTTGATTTGGTTCTAGACTGCCGGCGGCACTGCATCCCGCGATATATCCAGTCGACCACGCCCACTGGAAATTGAACCCACCGATGCGCCCGTCACAATCGAGCATTTCACCGATCAGTTACAGTCCAGGAACTTTACGTGAAACCATCGATTGGGGGTTCACTTCTTGGAGGGGAATTCCTCCTGCAGTGACTTCCGCATAGTTCCAACCGCGGGCCCTCACTACCGGCAGGGGAAGATCCGTCAGGACTTGAGTTATGGCGCGACGTTGAGAACGACGCAATTGACTTAAGCCAGTGGATCCCAACTCATCGGATGTGCGTTCCCCTGCGTTTTGGTCAGATTGAGCCTCATGCAATGTTCCAATATAGGTGCAGAGGGCTTTTACCACGCGGTTGGGCAATCGTTGTAAGAGTATCGACGCCACGGTCTTCCCCCCGGTGTGGTTAGCGGCATGCGACAGCCAACGATCAACGGCTTCAAACGACTCACCGGTTAGAAAAGAGACAGAAACTGTAGCCTCCAATGCTTTACCGTTGGCCATGACCCAAAATCGACTTGCGTCCAAGACCACCGGCCCACTGATGCCAAAGTGCGTCCAGAGAAGGCTGCCTGATCGCCGATCGACAGTTTTGCCTTGGACTCGGGTGGTCATGGTGGCTTCATGAGAGATACCTGAAAGTCCACGATGAAAAAATGTGTCATCAAGCACTAGAGGAACCAAAGCCTGATAAGTTGGGGAAACTGTGTGTCCCAATCGTTGAGCGATGGACCACCCGTGACCGTCGGATCCGCTCTTAGGCAATGATTGACCGCCTGTGGCCATGATCACCCGTTGAGCTATGATGTGCCCAGCCTCATGGACTATCCGAAATCCTGTGTCGGTTGGCAGGACATCCTTGACACGATGCTGGGTCATGGCATGGATACCCAGTTCATCACAACGACGAAGAAGGGTCTGAAGTACGGTGCGGGCCTTGTTGGTTACGGGAAACAGTTTGCCAGTTGCCTCGTGTTTCAATGACACATCTAATGATTCAAACCAGTCGACTGTTGCTCGTTCGTCAAATCGCTGGAGTACACGCTTGACGATACCGGGAGGACCGTGAAAGTCAGCCGATGTCACCGTTTTGTGTGTCACGTTGCAACGTCCCCTGCCAGATACCAAAATCTTCGCGCCAATATTGCGCGCACTGTCTAAGAGCATGATCGTGAGATCTGAACGGGTTTGCGCTGCAAATATGCCTGCTGCCAATCCAGCCGCACCAGCCCCTACGATCGCAATGTCCACATCGGTAGGCATGACGCGTGGCTTTTCAAAATGAGAAGAAGGCAAGGAAGGAATACGGTCTTTGGTTGGTGGCACTCGTGTTCCTGATCATCGCATCGAATTTACCATCTGGTAGAGACTCTTATTAGGCTTTTCCGTAGTAGTCGATCACGATCCATTTAAAGACGTCCCTCCCATACCACCCCTTACGACCAAAAAGTTTGCTTTCTTGATATTTTGTCAATTCGGCTTTGGCAATATCAGGACTCTCAACGATGGGTCTTTTATGAAACTCTATCTCCGACAGGAATCCTAAAAATCGCTTGGCTAGCGCTTCTTTTTTTAAGCATTTTTCGGCATCTGGGGCTAACGGTTCGTGCGTAAAATTCAAAGAATCACCGAAACATAAGGCTTCATGATGAAATGTTAAGATCCTAAAAAGAAAATCGCCTTCGAGATTTTCAATGCTCTTCATCTTTTCTTTCAATGCTGCCAACTCAGCGTTTTGTTCCGATACGCCTTCGACCAATTCGACAACCCGATCCGCTGTTTGTTGTACGGTGTTTCTTTGAACCATTTCTGGAAACATTTGGAGCGTCTCTTCTGAAGAGATGTAAGATTTCTTTTCTGACAATTCCTTTTTGAGTTTTGCGATTTCCTGGACAAGATCTGGGTCCGCTGAACTCGTTTTTTCATGAATAGCTGGTGGCCAGAAGTCAATATGGCGCCCGTCAAAAATTGCAATCGTGAACAAGACTATGACATATGCCGCGACCGCTACGAATACCCATTTCGGAACAGTTTTGAGAAAGTCCATTTGACGCTCCTTTAATTAAGCCTAACGGTCTCAACGGAGAGTGTTCCGCTTTCTGCCGAGTCAGTTTGTCATGAAACGAAGTCAACTCCAGCGAAAGATCCCATCATATACCCTTTCGCTGAGCTTTGCTGTGCGCTTACATTGTTAATCTACCAAACTTTGGGCGGGGGCTCACCGTGCAACGGAATCTACTTGGTGGGCGTACTTGGGGTCTTCCGATTCAGGATCGAAAGGGTGAGGACGTAAAGCGAACGGAAGGCCGAAACGATGAAGATCGAGATGACAAACCTGAACGGGTCTGACCACTTTTTTGTTAGGCAAGGCAGTTTTGTGTAGTGCCTGCTCAAAAATAGATATGTCCCCATTTTTCACCTAGACAGGGATGTTTTCACGGATTGAGGATAGTAACCTTGCACAACACATCGTTTTTCTCAAGCAGCGTACGCATCGAATCTGGAGCGCCGCTGGCATGGCTGGCTCCTACAATCGCAATCGCCCACATAGGTTGTCTATATGTGAGTGCGTCCAATATGTGAGAGGTGAATTTCAAATCTCGATCAATTGTTTGGTAGGCCGCATCTGCGGCTATTTCCCAGGATTTTTTGCTCATGGCTTCTAAGACCTCGGTATTCAGTATGGAGGCGTCCTTTGGCAAATAACTTCTGTAGATCGCCATTCGATTATAAGCGTAGTCTGTTATCACCGATGAATTGGAAATACTTCGCCCTTGTTCGAGCCAAAGAACTTCGACGTGTGGAAATACTTCCTCATGGGTATCAGCTTCAAAGCCCATTGCTTCGGAAAGGGCATTTACAAAGTCCTGAGGTGCGCTGGGCCACTCTTGTTTGGCAATCTGGTGGAGGATAACTTTCTGTTGCTTGACTTTCTCAAAGATCTCTCTGTCCCACTCGACGGCGATGAAATCGGGCCGTTCACGTTTCTCTGCAGATAGATTCTTTAGCCAGCTTCGAAGTCTGATCCTGCACAGAGGCTCGAAGTGTAGGATAGCCGTTATTTGTAGTTCTACGGCTAGCATTCTATCAATAGTAGCGCGTTACGAGCCGTCTAACGATTAGCTGTCCGTGAATAACTCGCCCAAAATTAAAAAGCATTTTGAAACCTGTGACGAAACAACTCGATAGAATCTTTTGACGCCTGTACTTCAGCTTTCACGATCTCCTATGGTGCCATTCTAATATGAAAAGGAGGGTATTCACTTTTTTGGGATCTTTATACGGCCTACTGGAAGAATATGCTGAAAGAAGAGCCTGCTGAAAGAGTTTCTTCGCCAAAAGAAAAGTAAATTCCCTTTTTCCCAGTCGGTTTGGCGATCCGTCTTAATAGGACTGTTCGCATTCCGGTGCAATCAATTGCTCCCCTCGGTTTCAGGCTGAAGATTCTTGAGGATCTCCTGTAACTGCGCGCAGTAATAGTGGCCACTTGTACCCATCATTGGCGTAGCATAGCGGTACTTAGGTCGCGACTGGTTAGCAAATTCGAATGTGAAGCGAAGAGAATTGTATAAATGCTCGTCGAGGTAGAGCTCCCAAGGTATATGAATCCTTTCTTTGATAACTAATCGCACTGAACGATCTATCGCCAGTAACTGGGAAAACGGAAGACCTAAGCTGTTCAGGGATATATGGTTACGTGAGTCTGAGATGTGAATCAGGGAGTCCTCGTAATACTCATTCGTTCCTTGCGTCAATATCGAATAGATATCTAAGTCGAGCACTTCTCTGTAGATGGCCTGAATATCTTTGATCGTTTCAATAAATATCTCTGGGCTGTAGGTATACGAGGCATCGCTTTGAAAGTGCCCTACTGTCCAATTGCTTTTCAGCAATAGACTGTCTGCAAACGAAACGAACCCCACTTCTGGATTCCGTTGGGTCAGCTTATCGATTGCTTCTCGTAACCGTACCAACTTCTCTCTTGAGAGAGTTCCGCTCTGGAGAGCTTCCTTCACACCAATGGCATCGACCATGCAGAAGACATTATAAAATCTCATATGCAGTTGTCTGAGCCAGTCGGATTTCACAAAAATATGTGGCGTCTCGCCGTACCGCCAACATTCCACACATGTGACAAATTGCTCTTTCGGCAATGATATCGCTACTTCGTGAAAACGAGTAAATATGTTCGGATACCATGATAGGTCTAACGACCGTTCGTTAATCCCGCGCGCGGCCACGAAACTAACGTAGCCGATGTTCTCGCTCTCATTACCCGCGAAGACACCTAGCATCGATGCTTCGTACTCGTAGATGTAGCACTCATCCATGAGATAACAATCTCGGTTAAGGGGAACATTTTCGAAAGGGTGCACTTCAAAGTATTCGTGATCGAACAATTTTAGCGTCCTTAGTTTGAATGCTAACTAGAAATAGACTGCCCGAATGCCGAATTATCTTACGGTTTTTTCATGGTCAATATGAATGGAAATACTCTAAGTTTGTTTAACTATAAACACAATTCTTAATCTATCAAACAATTGAGACTGAGATGCAAATCAGGTATTATGGCAATTTTTTGATCAGGTTCCGCAAAGAAGTCGGCATAAACACAAGGCCTCCAAACGGAAAACATGTACCTGCTAGGGTACAATCTCTCGCTGATTGGAGTCCCGTGGATTGAGTTAAGACCCTACGCCGATTTTGGTGAGGATCGACTCAGGAGAAATGATGTTTCGTGATAAGCCGAGCGATTTGGGTTCCATGCCCATGGCTAGGCCTAGGAGTTGAGGCAGGTGCAGAATGGGGAGGTTGATGTGGGTATTCGTTTGCTTGCCCGCTTTGGATTGCATGCCGTCAAGATTCAAATGGCACAAAGGACAAGGGGTGACCATGATGTCGGCTCCATGAGCTTTGGCATCGTTCGTGTGGGTCGCTACCATGGTGAGTGAGTTGGGTTCGTTAATGGTCAAGATAGGGAAGCCGCAACAACGACTCTTCCCAGGAAAGTCCACCACTTCGGCTCCGAGGATTTCAATCACCTTTTCCAAAGCCTCAGGACGTTTCGAATAAGGGTTGAATCCTAATGCTTCAGCCGGCCGTTGTAGATAGCAGCCATAAAATGGCGCAGCGCGAAGGCCTGTGAGTGGTTTCGTGATGTATTGTCGCAATTTCTCTTCTTCAATATCCTCCAATAGGATCCACAAGAAATGTCGAATGTGCGTGGTGCCTTTATAGACAAGGCCTTCTTCCGCAAGCACTGTGTTAATCTCAGCTAAGTAGTCAGGATCGTTCCTCAACCGGTGGTTGGCTTGGCTCATCACGCCTTGACAGGTGCTGCAAATCGTCATGATGTGTAGATCTTGTTGTTCCGCAAGCGCAAAGGTTCGAGCATTTAAGATATCGCCCAATCGTGGATCTTTTTCCTGTAACACACCGGCACCCGTGCACGAAGCCGTGGTCATTTCTTCGAGTTCAATCCCAAGTTTGGGATAGACCTGCATCACGGATTGGTAGAGTTCTGGACAAGCCCCTTTTGAAACGCAGCCAGGGAAAAAGGCGTATTTCATGTTTTCTTCTCCACATGTTTAAAGAGATTGCGGATTTGGTGAATTCCTTGAATTGGTCGATGTAACGGGCCTGAAGGTGGCAACTTCCGGTGAAGGAATGATTGTATGGCAAGGGGTATCATAGACAGTAAACGGGGAAGATTGCGCCATCCTAACGTGCGCATTGCTAACATGGGTTCATCCAGGAGGCCTTTTTGACGGATAATATCTGTGAAGACTTCTGCATGGCGGGAGCCGCACGTCGAGGGAACTTTTTCCTCCATACCTTTTGACCGTAAGGCCATGATACGATCCATGGGCGCCACACCTTTCGGACAGACCTGGATACATTCCATACATCGTGTGCAGTCCCACATCCCACCAGGTTGATTGAGTGCATCCAGGCGAGCCTTCTTTGAGCCGTCCCGTGGATCAGCCACAAATCGGTAGGCTTTCGCCAACGCAGCAGGTCCCACAAATCTCGAATCAATCTCCAGTACGGTACAATCTGACACACAAACCCCACACATAATGCAGCTCATGACACCTGCTAGATGGTTCATGGCTTCTGCTGGGGCCACGTATTCGGCTTTTGGAGCTGGTCGTTCTGGCTGCAGCCACGGCTTAACTTGGCGCATTTTAGACCAAAAGGAGGCCATGTCCGTGACCAAATCCTTAATGACTGGCATGTTGTTCATAGGCTCAACTTGAATGGTTCCACCCTGTGGGGCTATGGACACAACTTTCGTTTTACACGCTAAGGTGGCGTGGCCGTTGATCCGCATGCCGCATGAACCGCAGATGGCTCCACGACAGGAGCAACGAAGGGCTAGAGAGTCATCTAAGGTTTCTCGAACTTTGATGAGCCCATCCAACACACTGTCCGACTGATCGAGAGCAAGCGGATACTCTTGATAATAAGGCTTGGGATTTTCAGTCTCTGGGTTGAAGCGTTGAATGCGAAGAATAGTCTGCATAGTAAGTTCGAGTTTCAAGTTTAAAGCAATATCAGTTACTGAATTTTCGATTCAATGCTCGGAATATCAATACACTCGGGCTTGGGGTTCCCATTGAGTGATGCGGACGGGTAAATAGTCGACTTGAGGGGAACTTTCCTGATTATGATAAATCAAGATGTGCTTGAGCCATTGCTCATCATCGCGCTCCAAGCAATCAGTGCGAAAGTGGGCTCCGCGACTTTCCTTCCTCGTTAATCCACCCATGACAATGGTTTCGGCACAATCCAGCATAAACCCAAGTTCTAATGCCTGAATAAGCCCGGTGTTAAACACTTGCCCTTTATCTTTCACGGTGATGCTACCCCAGCGCTCTTGCAAGTTGGCAATAGTCTGTTGGGCGGTTTCCATGCCCTCCTGCTCTCGGAATACTCCAAGATGTTTGTGCATCGTGACGCCCATTTCATAACGAATGCTGGTGACCGAATCTGAGCTGTCCTTCCTGTTGAGAATGGCGGAGACCTTCGTCTGTTCTTGCTGAACTACAGAATCAGAAACCTTGGGAGCAGGTGTCGCCTTCGCGTAGGCCGCTGCGCAATTCCCCGCGCGTCTTCCAAAGACGACCGTGTCTAATAAAGAATTGGCGCCTAGACGGTTCCCGCCGTGAAGACTGATGCAGGCTGTTTCACCAGCCGCAAACAGACCATGTAGCCCTTTCCACCTGCCGTGAATATCCCAGCAGCGTCCGTCAATGTCTGTTTTGATTCCTCCCATTTGATAATGCATGCCTGGGCGGATGGGAATGGGTTCTTGAGTCAGATCAATATTGGCGAAGGTTTTTGCTTCTTCACTGATCTGTCGGAGCCGTTCCTGAATAAACCGTTTCCCCAAATGGCGGCAATCCAGCAATACGCACCCATCCACCCCGCGTCCTTCGTTGATTTCAATTTGTTCCGCACGAGACACAACATCGCGTGAGGCCAACTCCATCATGTTGGGAGCGTACCACTCCATAAAGCGCTCCTTTTCATTGTTCAGAAGATAGGCTCCTTCTCCGCGTGCTGCCTCACTTATCAATAAGCCTTTGCCTTTTAACGTGGTTGGATGGTACTGCACCATTTCCATGTCCATGAGCGGGGCGCCAGCTTGATAGGCCAAGGCCATTCCGTCTCCAGTGCAGATCAAGGCATTCGTACTAGGCTCGAAGACACGCCCCAATCCGCCAGAGGCGATGATAACAGTTTTAGCTTTGAATAGGCAGAATTTCCCAGTCCGAATTTCAAAAGCCATGACTCCTCCACAATGGCCGTGGTCATCATGGACGAGGCCAGTGACAAACCACTCTTCAAAGGTAGGGATTTGAGCTTGGAGAATTTGCTCGTAGAGCACGTGCAAGATAGCTTGTCCTGTGAAATCCGAGACAAAAAAGGTCCTGGCTCGTTTCTGACCTCCAAACTGTCTGGTCCCTAATCGACCTTCCTCGTTTCGGTTGAAAATCACTCCCATATGTTCCAAATCCAATATGTCTTGACCGCCTTCCTGGGACAATACTTCGACAGCATCCTGATCGCCTAAATAATCGCTTCCCTTAATTGTGTCAAAAGCATGGTCCTCCCAGACATCACCGCGATCAGTCAGTGCAGCGTTGATGCCTCCTTGCGCTGCATTAGAGTGGCTTCTCACGGGATGGACTTTCGACAGCATGGCCACCTTGACTCCGCTCTCATGAGCTGCCAATGCTGCCCGCATGCCAGCTAACCCTGCACCCATCACCACGACATCAAATTCGTCGGTGTCGATCATGAGAGACAACGCACTCCACGGTCGCTGTTTGGTGCAGCCATCGAATGTGGAAAGAATAAGGGTCGGTATGGTTTATGACGGAGAGGCGCTTCGTGTTTCCAAAGGTTCGTAATGGCGATCATGTGGTCCTTCATAAATTTGATCTGGACGGAAAAGATGATTTTCTTGGTATTGCTCAAAACAATGGCCTAACCAGCCAGCGACTCTCGCCATGGCAAAAATGGGTGTGAACAAATCAGTTTCGATTCCCATACGATGGTAAATTAGGCCAGAATAGAAATCCACGTTCGGACGGATACCTTTGTGCCCAACCCGCTGTTCCATTTCTTGCTCAACTGTTCGAGCGATTTGAAACAGCGAATCCGTTTCCTCTTTCTCTTCCTCGAGTTGTTGAGCCAAGCCTTGGAGGAAGATCGCGCGAGGGTCTTTAACCTTGTAAACCTTATGGCCGAATCCCATAACTTTATCTTTCGCTGACAGCTTCTGTTCCACGTAAGTCGGAACACGATCCACTGACCCGATTTCCTTCAACATATGAATGACGGCCTCATTTGCTCCACCGTGAAGTGGACCTTTTAGCGTGCCTATGGCGGAGGAGATTGCCGTATACGGATCAGCCAATGTCGAGGCCGTCACTAATCCGCTAAAGGTAGAGGCATTCATCGTGTGTTCTGCATGAAGAATGAGACAGCTATCGAATATTTGGGGGATGGAGGGCTCTGGCACATTCTCAAACAACATATAGAAGAAATTTTCCGAGTATGACAGATCATCTCTAGGCTGAATCTGATCGTCTCCTCGTCGGAGCCGTGCGAAGGCAGCGACGATGGTGGGGAGTTTGGCGATAAGGCGAACGGCTGCCAAATACCACCCTTCCTGATCTCGTACATCGCGGACCGGGTAAAACATGCCAAGCGCTGCCACAGCCGCCTGAAGAGCATCCATGGGGTGTCCTTGTTCAGGAAGCGATTTGATCAGGTCGGTAATCCGGTACTTAATCCGGCGGTGTACTGTGAGGTCTCGATGAAACTGAATTAATTTTTCCTTCGTAGGGAGTTCGTTAAACAGGAGGAGAAATGCAGTCTCAGCAAATGTACTCTTTTGAGCCAATTCCTCGATCGGTATGCCACGATACTGCAAAACTCCTTTTTGACCATCAACGTGGCTAATGGTTGACTTGGTTGCTGGAACCCCGGCTAACCCAGGAAAGAAATCATGCATAGAGAAACATCCTTATTGGAGAATAACTGGTTATGAGAAATGGGAGGTGAGAATCTTATTCCCCCTATGAGCAATGGCCGTATCCAAGTCATTAATCCTGGCCGATTCTTGGTTCAGAATAACTCGCAAAGCAAACAAGAAGATCCCGGATTGACAGAAGTCCAACAACTTTACCCGCCTGAGAAACCGGCAAGTGGCGAATGTTCAGATCCGCCATCATATCATGAGCGTCCCGTAAAGATCGTGTGCTCTCGATGGTGGCAAGGGGCGTGGTCATAATCTTTTCCACGGCCACTTTGGTCTGATACAGTTTTTCAGCAACAGCCCTCTGGACTATGTCGGTGTCGGTAATGATCCCAATCATCTCTCCATTCTCTTCGACCAATAATGAACAAATTCGATCACTTTGCATGAGTTGAGCCGCCTCAGTGATCGAAGTCCCTCAGTGAATAGTTTTTATGCCAGTCGTCATGATGTTTGCTATTGTGGACATTGGATTACCCTACTTTTGATTGGTTCAAAGGTTCGTCCTTCAGATACATTAAGCCACGTCCCACAATATAAGGACTTGGGCTATCAATCGCTACCCCTCTCCTTACTCCAGTATACTATAACACCCGAATTGATCTTTGGCGTACACTTTCTGATCGATTGGCAAGTAATGTTTTCCACACCATAGCTCCTCCCCTTGGTCATGATGACGTTCCTTTTGGTGTGGAATATCTGGGGTCGGAGTGGGGTGAGGCAAGTGGGAGGGGAGGGCTGAAGTTTTGAGGTAAATCCTAGAGAAACAGCGAGTTTGAGTTTTTTGGCAATACGGGAGAGACGCGTGGGCCAGCGAGCGCTGCCCCAGCTGCAAAGTTCTGTTAGAGCTCAACGCTGCTAGGGACTTCCAACTTATTTCAGAGGAAATTGAATAATGATGCCTCCCATGACATCGTTGAGCTTGTAGTTCCGCCTCGGACTGAGCGAGTGTTCATTGTGACAGGTTACGCAGGCTTGAGAGACCGCTCTATCCGCATAGATCGCTTTGTAGTGGGGACTTTCTGCTCTTCTGATCGTACCCGTATATACTGCGCTTGGATCATCCGACACCGCCTGCAATCCTGTTCGTTCGAAGTCCGTGGCCGGCATATTGGCCTCCTCAACAGGCCATAAGCTCGCAAGCCGGTACTTGAGGCCGGATCCCTTCTCTGCCACCTCAAGCCCTGCAAGTTGCAGCATTTGAGCTGGAAGGGGAAGCTGGTTACTCTGGTCCCAGTCTTGTGACGCCAGGGCTTTCCCATGATGCTGCATCCTTTCGACCACGAGGGAGGCATACAGGGTCCGGTCCGCTTCAATAATCGCATGGACATAGTCTGCAACCACCTTTGGCGCAACACAGGCCTCGTCGCCCACTTCTCTCGTTCCCGAGGAACAGCCCACATACGCAACCAACGCGAACCCAGCAAGAAGGGTTCCCCGCAAGAAAATTGTTTTGATCATGACGCCACCTCCTCTGCATGTACTTCCTGCTAAAAAGAGAACGCCTCGCACGGCAGGTGAGGAAGGGAACGTTCCCTAATCCTCGGGCTGGTCTGGGCTGATCCTCTCAGCTTGTGCGCAAAACACAAAAGCCCTTCAGGCACAGTGTCACCCGAAGGGCTTTCTAAAGGAAGTCCTAATGATCGAGGACGTCTGTTCGTGCCATTCACCCCATACCTAGACCCTGACTGCCTTCTGTGAACAGTTCGAGCCTACGCCTCTACGCGAAGCTAGTCAACGGGTCTACTTGCTAGGTGGCCTGTTTTTAGATAGAGAGACACAAAAGAGATAGAAGGTGATTCGCTCTTCGAGGTTGGCGAATAGTTTTTATAGCAGTCGTCATGATGTCTGCTATTATGGACATTGGATTTTTCTCCTTAATTGACTCTGAGCGTATACTATAAGGTATGCGGATAAAGGTGAATATTCGGTGAGAAATCAGGGAATTCCCTCTGTTTTTGTAGGCAGGGTGTACAATGATTGTAGGAGCGAATGAGAAGGATATTTTATGGGGCAAACGATTGTGAATGTGATACTGAAAAATGCCGAAACATCATCTTAGATCTAAAAGGAGGCCACATGGATAACCTGGCAAACAATTTTATTGGCGGAAAGTGGGTTCCAGCTCGTTCGGGACAACAGTTTGAAAGCCGCAATTCTGCCACGGGGGAGCTTATCGCGCAATGTGCTGATTCTGGGCAGGATGATATCAACAAGGCTGTGGCTCGAGAGGCATTCGAACCATGGCGGCTAGTCCCTGCCCCTCGTCGGGGAGAAATTTTGTTTCGTGTTGCTGAGCGCCTGCAGCGCGACAAAGAAGAACTTGGACGGTCTCTCACCAGTGAAATGGGCAAGGTGCTCGTGGAAGGGCGAGGGGATGTTCAGGAAGCCATCGATATGGCGTATTACATGGGTGGGGAGGGCCGGCGTCAGTTTGGTCAGATCGTGCCATCAGAACTCGCGGATAAAGTGGCGTATGGTGTCAGAGAACCCTTAGGCGTAGTAGGACTCATCACACCTTGGAACTTCCCCATGGCTATCCCCGCTTGGAAAAGCTTTCCTGCCCTGATCATGGGCAACACCGTGGTTCTGAAACCATCTCCTGAAACCCCGGTCACAGCCGCTCTTTTTGTCAAGGTGTTGGAAGAATGTGGGATCCCACCTGGTGTGATCAATCTCGTGCTGGGGAGTGCTCATGATTTGGGAGCAGCCTTGGTTCGACATCCGGATGTAGCCTTGATTTCATTCACAGGCTCAAAGGTTACAGGTAGAAAAGTCGCCGTAGAAGCTGCCACGCATGACAAGCGGGTGGCGCTGGAGATGGGAGGGAAAAACGCCATTATCGTTCTCGACGATGCCGACCTTAATCTTGCCGTGGATGGCATACTGTGGAGCGCGTTTGGAACGAGTGGCCAGCGGTGTACCGCATGCAGTCGGCTTATTGTACACCACGATGTGAAAGAGAAATTGGTCTCCCGGTTACTGGATCGAATGGCCAAATTGCGGGTAGGGAACGGTTTAACTCCGGAGGTAGAGATAGGACCGATTATTAGTCGAGCCCAACTTGATCGTGTCCAGCAATATGTCGACATCGGAAGAAAGGAAGGGGCACGCTTACTCGCAGGTGGTCATGCGTTGTCTGATGGCGAGTACAAGCATGGCTACTATTTTGCTCCTACCTTATTCGATGAAGTTTCTCCCAATATGCGGATCGCTCGAGAAGAGATCTTCGGCCCTGTCCTTTGCGTGCTGAAGGTTCAAAGTCTCGAAGAGGCCATCACCCTCAACAATTCTAGTGAATATGGGTTATCTACCTCTCTGTATACGCAGGATGTGATGAAGGCCCAGCGAGGTATGCGCGACCTGAGAACGGGGATTGTATATGTCAATGCCGGAACGATTGGGAGCGAGGTCCATTTACCCTTCGGCGGTGTCAGGAATACAGGAAATGGTCATCGTGAAGCCGGCCAGGCTGCTTTAGAGACATTTAGTGAATGGAAGTCCATCTATGTGGACTATAGTAGACGCCTTCAACGCGCCCAGATTGATGTTGAATGACACCTGGAGAGTGAAAATGGTCGATGAAAAAGCAAAACTCGAAGCATTGGTCGATGGGCTAGTCGCTGATTATCTTGAAGGGAATGCCGCAGCGCGTCTTCTGAAGGGCAGTCTCGACGAAATTGGGATTGGCTTTTCTCCTGTCCTGGACCATATCACGCTCCGCACTCGTGATATCGACACACGAGCAGGGGAGTTTGTCCGATTAGGCTATGAGTTTGTGGAGACCCTCGAATACGGAGATTGGTTTGCCAAAGTGTACCGAACCCCAGGATTTCCTGCATTGTTTATTGATCAGGCCTATGCTGATCAACGGGGTAAAACAAGCGTCATTCCCAAGTGGGTCGACATGTTTACTGATCGACGGCTCCACCATGTTGCCGTATTAGTTCAGGATATTGAATAGGCTATGGCTCAACTCCAATCCAAAGGCGTGATGTTCCGAGGCGAGATTATCGGAGACAAGGGGAATGTGCTTCGGCAAATCTTCTCGGCACCTGAAGAGGTTAAAGGTGAACCGTTTACGGTTCTTGAGCTGACTGAGCGACATGCGGGGTACATGGGATTTTCACCTCCACAGGTGGATGCCCTCATGCAATCCACAGTCAAAAGTGCCTAATGCGGACAAGTAAAACCGAAGAGTACGAGCAATGCACGAAGTCTTGATCCTAGGGGCTGGGAAAATTGGTGTGTTGGTGGCCTCTTTTCTCGCGGACACTGGTGAATACCATGTTCATGTCGGTGACGTATCTGCCGATGCCTGCAAACGCGTCGCTGCTCAATGGTCTGATAAGAAAATAGAGGAAGTGGTCCTGGATGCGACGGATCCAGCTGCCCTAAAGAATTATTGTGAAACCCAGCGGGTCGCAGCGGTGATCTCGAGCCTACCCTACTACTGCAACCCCACGGTCGCTGATGTCGCTCGACAATGCGATTTGTATTACTTTGATCTAACCGAGGACGTGGAGGTGACCAACTATGTCAAAAAAATCAGTTCAGGCAGTCGGCGGGCGTTTGTCCCACAATGCGGATTGGCGCCTGGGTTTATCAGCATTGCTGCCAACGAATTAATCACTCATTTTGATTCGGTCGATTCCGTGAAAATGCGAGTCGGAGCTTTGCCGATTAACCCCAGTAACGTGTTGAAGTACTCCCTGACCTGGTCAACAGATGGGGTCATTAATGAATATGGCAACTTTTGTTATGGAATAGAAGGCCGGAAAAATGCCACTCTCCTGCCTCTAGAGGGTTATGAAACGATTTCGGTGGATGGATTACTCTACGAAGCGTTCAACACCTCGGGTGGATTGGGTACCTTGGCCGAGACGTATGCCGGCAAGGTCAACACGATGAATTACAAGACGCTTCGATATCCTGGCCATTGTGAAAAGATCCAGTTCATGATGAATGATTTAAAACTGAACGAGAGACGAGACATTTTGAAGCAAATCCTGGAAAATGCGATTCCCAAGACTTTACAGGATGTGGTCCTGATTTACGTGGCGGTGATGGGAAGAAAACATGGAGAGTTAATGGAAGAAAACTACGTCAAGAAAATCTATCCACAAGAGATTTCTGGAAAATTATGGTCGGCTATTCAAGTCACCACAGCCGCTGGACTCTGCAGTGTGGTCGATCTTGTGTTGGCCGATTCGGATAGTTATCACGGTTTCATTAAGCAAGAAACCTTCTCGCTCGATCTGTTCTTGGAAAACCGTTTTGGTCGGTATTACGGATAGGGTATTGGTTTGCAACGAGGGCATTACAAATTCTGATGAACTTTAAAGAGCGAATAGACACGCTTCTGCCACTCTTTCATCCATAGGGGCGAATGAATTAGGTATCCTTGCGATCTGTGAAGAGTTGCTTGTTGATGCTTTTCCGCCCGACTATGATCAGACCAACAGAGATGCCGATGGCGAGGGGGACAAACAGCCCAGAGGCAAGATGATAATTTTCGAGCCATCCCATTTCGTGCAAAGCTTTAAATACGTAACTGGCTAGACCACTCAGGTAATACGATAAGACAATAACAGAAAGTCCTTCGACCGTGTGTTGAAGGATGGCTTGACTTTTTGTGGTCTTATCCACGCTTCCAAGTAGTTTGAGGTTCTGATCTTGGAGAGCAAGGTTTTGATCTTGTAAAAGAAGATCGACCTTGGCCCGGATAACCGCAATGGTGCCTTGAAAGTCATTTTCCAGCGCGTCAATGCGTTTTAGCAACTGCTGATAGCCATCAGCTACTCCTGTCACTTTCCCATAGACATAGTCTGAAATCGTCTGACATCCAGGAAGGGGTCTTTCTTGAAGTGCGGTCAAATTCCCATGAATGATGGTTTCATAGGGGACTGATGCGGATAGCTTGTACCGCATCGATTCGGCCATTCGGCTGACCCTCATAAAGTCCTGGCTGAGCACGTTAAGCCAACCTTGCAACGTGTGCTGGGTAGAGGCCTCCAGTTGCGTGGTGATGACTCCTCGTTGGTACAGATGGCGTTGTTCGTATCGATGAACCTGATCCATGGCTCGGGAAAAGGCTCCGAATGGCAACAGAATCAAATGGGTATAATTTTCAATGGCAATCAGGCCCCCAACCACACGGCCTACTTGCTGCAAAAGGGATTCTGAGGAAGGGCTGAAAATCAGATATCGTTCTCGTAGATTCTCGTCAGGAGTGAAACTGGTTGCCACCGTGATGTCTTCCCCAAAAATACGGCTTCCAAATATCTGTGGTCCTGGCATCCAGGTTCGAAGTTCATCTAAAGAGAAGCTGGAGTATGGTGAGATGACAATATCGAGAGCGTTGACCTGAAGGCCCAGTGGCGAAAATGGAAACCGATAGTCGGGAAACGTAATAGGCCCGAAATCCAATGGTTTCATTTTATCGTCCGGTATATGCCACACTTGATAGCTGTAATATTCTGTATGGGCTTCCCAGGTCACTAAGAGGCGATCCCCATTGGTGCCGACCCGAGCCCCATATCCAAACTTTTCCCCTAGAACCATATGCTCTTCAGGAATCTCAAGGCATTCGAGAAGGGCTGTAAATTCTCGTCGACTTTGCGCGCGTTCGCTTGGAGGGTTGGCCATTCTGTGGGCGATATGGTGAATATGCGCAGGAACATCAAACCATTCTTCCAAATACTTTTGGTTGGGTTCATGCATTTTACGCAGAAACAGATGATCTGTGTTTGGTCGTTTGGTGGTCACGGTAAATATTCTTTCATGAGTGAGAGAGGTTTTGGGTTCTCAGGCTTATCATGAACAAAACTCCCTAGAGTGAATACAGGGAGACTATTTGGGGAAATAGGCAGTTCGCGTCTCTTGGCATCAAAAGAGCTGCCTTTGTGTGAAGACCAGTAGGTTTCTAGCTGAATCTTTCTCTGTTTATCAAGACACGTTCGCAGATTTATGTGACAAATGACTTAAAAAACCATCTTTTGAGCAGAGCGTGGGGAATACTGCCTTGACACTCAATTGGGGGATGACTACATTGCCTTTCGCCTCTCGAGATGAGTGTCTTGCACGGAGGCTTGTTGCTAAAATTAGGTCAGGACGACATCAGGCTTTTAATTTCAAATGCGAGGTTTGTAGTGAGAGATCCTTTTAACAGCCTTGCGGTATTGGAAACAAATCTAGAAGGTTGTGGCCCCAAAAAAAAGGGGAAAGTCCGGGATATGTATGATTTGGGCGATTGCTTGCTCATGGTGGTGTCCGATCGAATTTCTGCATTTGATGTCATTTTGTCAGAGGGCATTCCAGGAAAGGGTTATGTGCTTACTCAACTATCCGAATTCTGGTTCGATCATCTATGGAGTTATGGAGATTTGGTCCCTCATCATTTGCGCACATTGGACCCAGAAAAATTCCCAGAATCTCTTCGACCTTATAGAGAGATGTTAGCAGGGCGCAGTATGGTTGTTGAAAAGGCTGCACCGTTGCCCGTGGAATGTATTGTTCGAGGGTATTTGTCGGGCTCGGCATGGAAGGAATATACCTCCCACGGCACAGTCTGTGGTCAGTCTCTTCCATCAGGGCTCCGCGAATCAGAGAAATTTCCCGAGCCGTTGTTTACCCCCTCGACGAAAGCCGAGGTTGGCCATGATGAGAACATTTCCTTTGACCACATGGCTGAGCTGATAGGCGGGAAGCTGGCAGGGTGTATCAAAGATGTGAGTGTGAAACTTTACCAACGGGCTGCTGAATTAGCAGATGCCCGTGGGATTATTATTGCTGATACCAAGTTTGAATTCGGACTGCATCCTGAGACCAAAGAACTCATGGTCATCGATGAATTGCTCACACCAGATTCATCACGGTTTTGGCCTCGTGATCTCTACCAACCTGGTAGGTCTCAACCCAGCTTTGACAAGCAATATGTCCGGGATTATCTGGATTCCGTCGGTTGGGATCACCATCCCCCCCCCCCTCATCTGTCTGAGATGGTCATTCAACAAACGAGCCAAAAGTATAAGGAAGCGTTAGAACGCTTTGTGTAGGAGGTTGTTGAAAACGTCGCCAGCGTTCTCTCTGATCTAAATCTCTCTGGCCATTCGAGGGTTTTGAATAAACTCGACCACTCTATTTTCAGCCCAAAACATGTCTTCGTGAGTCTGGGGTCTCTGAATGAACCCGCAATGGCCTCCGTGGCGGGGAGCGATCAAACCAATGGCGGGATTTGAATGAAGAGCCGCGATATCAAATGTCGTAAAGGGAATAAAGGGATCGTCTTGTGAAGTGATCAGAAGTGTTGGTATGCGAATACGGTCAAGAATGTGTCGTGCGCCCGTTTTTTCATAGTAGTCTGCAGCATTGTGATATCCTGCAAACGGGGCTGTGTATGCATCATCGAATCCTGACATGGTCTTGATCTTCGGCAAGAGTGAAAGGTCGAATCTTCCCGGGAAGTGATGGGCTTTTCGCCGCAATCTGGATTTAAGGCTTGCAAGAAAATAATTGTGATAGATCAAATTGCGTGGTTGCTCGAGGGCTTCCACGCAAGCAGCCGGGTGGATGTTGGGACAGACAGCGACGACTCCTTTGAGGATGTATAATTCCTCTCCGGCTTCTCCGGCCATACGTAGCACGATGTTGCCTCCCATGGAGTACCCGGCTGCCCATACCGACTCGAAGCCTTCGCGCGAGGCTAGTTCGACAATCACGGCTCGGACATCTTGACTGAGTCCGTTATCATACAGCCCTGGCGTGAGGTGTTCAGTCCCTCCGCAGTTTCGTTGATTCATGCGAATGACATTGAATCCAGCATGCCACGCTTTGCGGGCAATGCCTTTCATGTAATGGGACTCCGAACAGCCCTCTAGTCCATGAACGAGAAGGAGTACGGGATGTCGGATTCGATCAGCTTGCCAATTGCAAACAGCGAGAATGTGAGATTCATGATCTACCTGGAATAATCTGTTTTCGTACGAATCTTGCCAAAGTTTGTGTGATCGAGGCCAATACCGAGGAAAGAGCGTCATCACATGGGGATTTTTGAGAAGGGGATGGGGAATGAACCTTGAGATGGAAGGATGAAGAGTCATCTACAAATTTCGTGTAAACTTTTAGAGTTTTACCCCCCTTCGCAGAAAGCCACGGGTGTAACCCCGTGGATGAATGCGATGTGGGTACCCTCCGTAGTCTTGGCAAAGGAGGGTAGGCTTCGGCGGGTTCCGCCAAGGTAAGTGAGGTGCCACGACTGTTCAGCCTTCGTAGCCAAAACTAGTATACGTGGAGTAGGCTAGAGCCGTCAGGCTCCACAATACCAAAAAATGATTCTTGTGGTCTCCCTGAATTTCCAAAAGAGTCGCTCCAATTTCTTCACATGAGTTCCAAGAAAAATAAACAGAAGCCCTCTCTTGATCGCGAAATCTGGATGCTTCTGCTGGTGATTGGCGGTGGCGTGTTAGCGACTTTTTGGGGTGTCATGTTTAATCCCACGATGTCTCTTCCCCCTGGACTTCCTCAAACATCCGCGACGCAAGTGTCTTTAGCCAACGTCCCATTGGCGACTGGAGATGAACCACTCGATCGGTTGTTTAAACAATCTGGGTGTATTGTGTGCCATACGATTCCCGGTGTTAAGAATGCCAAAGGGCGTGAAGGCCCCAAATTGGTATTGGGTGCCACAGGTTTACAACGCTTGGCTGATCCCAAGTACACAGGTATAGCCACCACTGTGCGTGAGTACATTATCGAGTCCATTCTCTCTCCTGGAGCCTTTGTCGTTGCGGGATACCCCGATCGAGTCATGCCTCAATGGTATAGTCAGAAATTGAGTGCAAGAGCTCTCGATAAAATTGCCGACCATTTGGAAGGTCTGACTGAGACTACAAATTAAGAACACCAAAGGCCGCGTTCAGCTTCTCGTTTACTAAATAACTCTCATGCTCTGACCAATATGGCGCAAGGTTTGTAAAACCCTGTTCAGTTGAGTGATGGTATGTTCGGAGGTCACGGTAAGCCGAAGTCGACTACTGCCTTTGGGAACGGTGGGTGGGCGAATGGCTGGGACGAAAATCCCGGCAGCCAACAGTCTTTTGCTCATGTCGAGAGCAGTCTCAGCATTTTTTAAGAGTATTGGGAGAATAGGACTTTGGGTCTCGGTTAAGGTGAACCCAATGTCCTGAAGGCCGGCATAAAGAAATTGACGATTCTTCCATAGGCGCATGCGGCGTTGGCGATCCTTTTTGATGATCTTTAATGCAGCGATGGCTGCTACAGCCATGGCAGGCGGAGGCGCAGTCGTATACATAAACGACCGAGCTGTATTGATCAGGTATTGAATGAACGCATCGGAACCGACCACATATCCGCCACACGTACCGATGGCTTTGCTTAATGTGCCCATTTGAAGGCACTGGTTAGAGTTTACCCCAAAATGTTCTAAAGTCCCTCGTCCATTGGGGCCCATGACCCCTGTGCCATGTGCATCATCTAAAAAAATATTAGCCCCATAGGTCTGGGCGAGTTTCGTCAATTGAGGCACAAAGGACACATCGCCATCCATACTGAATACCCCCTCAGTGACGATAATAGTGGGCCGACTATGTGGTCGCTTGGTGAGTAGCCGCTTGAGGTGGTCTAGGTCATTATGATGAAAGACTCGCATGTCGGCTTTGGCGAGTCGACATCCGTCAATCAGGCTGGCGTGGCATAGACGATCTGCTAAAATTAATCCGTTTGAGTTTATAAGGGTGGGAATAATCCCGAGGTTCGCTGTATAGCCTGATCCGAATGTTAAAGCTGATTCTGTCCCTTTAAACTTCGCCAGTTCTCTCTCAAGCTTCTGGTGGGGGATGGTCGTCCCGGAAATGAGACGCGAAGCGGCAGAACCAGTTCCCCACTTTGAGATTCCTTCACGAGCTTCTTTTTTGATGATAAGGTGATTGGCTAACCCCAGGTAGTCATTTGAGGCCATTTGGAGAATGGTTTTTTTACCGATGGTAATAGTACTTCCGGACGGAGAAGTCACAGTTTTGAGTCTCCTTCGTAGGAATTGGTCGTCTAACGTCTCAAGGTAGTTCAGAAATGCATTCATCATCAGTGCTTGCAAGAGCTTGCTGGAACTACAGAAATTCCGTGGACTTCCCGCTTTGAAATTCTCACTTTCTTAAGGCCAAGGGATGCTAGAATGACAAAATGACAAGTGGGGACCTTTGGGCTGGCAGTTGAAATTATGACCCTTGATCTGCGTAAAAACACCCCGGCAAATGGGATTAGGGTTTCATGAATTGTTGACTTGCCGAAAGGATCAGATTATGATTCACAAGTTAAGCTGCAAGTTAGCGGAAACTCTAAAATTTCTTGCCTCCTGAATCCTCAAAACGTAAAGAGGAGGCTTTCTTAAACAGACCCCCAAAGGGGTCTAACCATTGAGGTTCCATCATGGCACAAATAACTGGTGCAGAGATTTTTCTTGAGTCCTTGAAGCGTGAAGGAGTCAAAACTGTATTTGCCATTCCGGGAGGTGTCGTACTCAAGATATTTGATGTTCTGCATCAACAAAAAGACATTGAGATTGTCTTAACCCGTCATGAACAGGGGGCGGGCCATATGGCCGAAGGCTATGCCAAGGCAACGGGCAAACCCGGAGTCGCTCTTATTACGTCAGGGCCGGGAATGACAAATGTGATCACGGCTTTGGCTGATGCCTATATGGATTCAGTTCCGATGGTGGTTTTTTCCGGTCAAGTCAGCACAGCATTGATTGGGAACGATGCCTTTCAAGAAGCCGATAATATTGGGTTGAGCCGCCCATGCACGAAGTATAACTTCCTGGTCACGGATGTCAGCGAGTTAGCTCAAACGATCAAGGAGGCGTTTTACATCGCCTCGACCGGTCGCCCTGGCCCGGTGTTGGTTGACATCCCCAAGGATGTTTCCATGAATAAGGGCGATTTCAAATATCCGGACTCTGTTTCCATTCGAGGGTACAACCCGACCTATGAAGGAAGCAAATGGAAAATTAAACAGGCCGCTGATGCCATTATGAAAGCTCGTCGGCCTATTCTGTATGTTGGCGGAGGAGTCTTATTCTCGGGGGCCTCGGAGGAACTGATTGAATTGGCAGAGATGACCCAAATCCCCGTCGATATGACGTTAATGGCTTTGGGTGGCTTCCCAGGAGAACATCCTTTGTCTTTGGGCATGATGGGCATGCACGGGACTTATGTCGCGAACATGGCGGTCCATTATTCAGATTTGGTCATTGCTGTGGGGTCACGGTTTGATGATCGAGTCACTGGGAAAGTGTCTGAGTTTTGCCCGCAGGCCAAAGTCATTCATATCGATATTGATCCGACTTCTATTCGAAAAAATGTTCAGGTCGATATTCCCATTGTAGGAGATTGCAAGCGGGTATTACGAGAATTGAATAGCGTCCTGAAGGTGACTGTCAATGGAGATCAAAAAGAGTTGCGGAAACCCTGGTGGGATCAGATAAATGCATGGAGGCAAGAGAACCCCCTTGCTTACAAACAAGACCCGGAAGCACGTATCAAGCCTCAATATTTGATCGACCGGTTGTATCGGTTGACGGCGGATAGAGACCCCATTGTGTCCACTGACGTCGGTCAGCACCAAATGTGGACGGCACAATTTTTTCACTTCGTTAATCCCCGGACATGGTTGACCTCTGGAGGATTAGGGACTATGGGATTTGGATTCCCGGCAGCCCTTGGGGCCCAGGCGGCCTTTCGGAAGCGGTTGGTTCTGTGTATTGCTGGTGATGGGAGCGTACAAATGAATACCCAAGAATTGGCTACTGCGGTGGTGGAAAAACTTCCGGTGAAGGTGTTTGTCATCAATAATCGCTTCCATGGGATGGTACGTCAGTGGCAAGATCTATTCTATGAAGGGCGGTACGCCTGCAGTTATCTGGATCAAACTCCTGATTTCGTCAAGTTAGCAGAAGCCTATGGGGCTGCGGGCCTGCGTATTGAAAAAGTCGATCAAGTGGATGATGGAATCCGTGAAGCTCTTGCCATTGATAAACCCGTCATTGTGGATGTGCCTGTGGATCAATTCGAAAACTGTTATCCTATGATCCCAGCCGGTGGCTGCAATCATGAGATGATCTTGGCAGACCCACCGGATCTGCAAAAACGACAACCTGCAGGATCCCAAGGGGCTCAGGGGAATAAAGATACGATTTTAACAGCGTAAATGGGATAGAAGCATCATGGAGCATATCTTTTCCTTAACTCTAGAAAATAAGTCCGGGGCTCTCTCTCGAGTGGCCGGGCTTTTTAGTGGCCGGGGATTTAACATCGAAAGTTTATCAGTGGCCCCCACCCTGGATCCTTCGGTATCCATGATGACCCTCGTGACAAGTGGTGATGATCGAATTATTGAGCAAATACTCAAGCAACTGAATAAGCTCATTGATGTCATCAAGGTCGTCGATCTTCATGAAAGTGACTATGTGGAACGGGAGACAGCCTTGATCAAAGTCCACACCCGACAGGAAGACCGTGCAGAAGCCCTGTGGATCGCCGACATTTTTCGTGTGAATGTACTGGATTCTTCTCCAACGTCCTACACGATCGAAGTCACGGGTGATGTCAAAAAGGTTCAAGCAATTATCGGGTTGCTTCAACCGTTAGGTATCAAAGAAATAGTCAGGACAGGTCGAATTGCCATCGCCCGGGAACCCACTCGATCTATGGTTAGTCAACCTCGGCCTATTGCCAAAGCGAACTAAAGGATCCTTCTGCTCCTTTTCCAGCCCTAGACGCATGGTTGTATGGGGAGAAGGGTCCATCTACTACTCAGGGAGTCAATCATGAAAATTTATTATGATAAAGATGCTAAACAAGAACATCTTCTTCAAAAGAAAGTGGCCATTATCGGTTTTGGTAGTCAAGGGCATGCCCATGCTCTGAATCTACGGGACGGTGGTGCCAACGTGGTCATTGGTGTAAGAGAAGGTGCATCGTGGCGAAAGGCCGAAGGAAGTGGGTTAAAAGCCATGCCGACGGCTGATGCGGTCAAAGAGTCAGACGTTGTGATGCTTCTTGCTCCTGATGAAGCCCAGCCAGCTATTTATCACAAAGATATTGCTCCTCACTTAAAGGATGGGGCCTATTTGGCCTTTGGACATGGGTTCAATATTCATTTCGGGCAGATCCAACCGGCACCAAGTATTAACGTCTTTATGGTGGCGCCAAAAGGGCCAGGGCATTTGGTTCGGTCGGAGTATGCGAAGGGAAGTGGAGTTCCCATATTATTAGCTGTTCATCAAGATCCTAGCAAGGACACCACTCAGGTCGGATTGGCGTATGCCAGTGTCATCGGAGGGGGACGTGCTGGCGTTATTCAGACGACGTTCCGCGAAGAGACTGAAACAGATTTGTTTGGTGAACAAGTCGTATTGTGTGGAGGGCTGACGGCGTTGATCCAAGCGGGTTATGAAACGCTCGTAGAGGCTGGATATTCTCCAGAGATGGCCTATTTTGAATGTCTCCATGAGGTCAAGCTCATTGTCGACTTGATCTATCAAGGGGGCATCGCCAATATGCGTTATTCCATTAGCACAACGGCCAAGTATGGTGATGTGACCAGAGGGCCAATGGTCATTACGCCCGAGACAAAAGAAACTATGAAAGAGATCCTTTCGGATATCCAAAATGGACGTTTTGCTCGGGAATGGGTTCTTGAAAACCAGGCCAATCGTCCAGTGTATAACGCCTTGCTGAAAAAAGGCGAAGAACATCCTGTGGAAGAGATCGGGAAGAAATTACGTGGAATGATGCCTTGGCTTCAAAAGGATAAACTCGTTGACCAGAGCAAGAATTAACTGCCCTGGAAATTGGAAAGAATGATCCCAAGAGGCCACGATGGCTGATCGTGCTGTGGGACTTCCTATTGTCCGTGAAGGGTTCCCCTTTGTGTTGGCGACTGGGGGGCCGGCCATTGTCGCGGGGTTTTTTGGTTGGATGGGTACGGCTCTTGCGTTGGGGGTCGTGGCCGGTCTGACCGCTAGTTTTTTTCGAAACCCTCACCGCGTTTCTCCTCCAGGTGACTTCTTGGTGCTTTCCCCGGCAGATGGTCGAGTGATTAGCATTCATGAAGAATTCGAATCAAGGTATTTAAAGGAGCAGAGCATTCGGGTGAGCATTTTTTTGAATATTTTTGATGTCCATGTGACTCGGATGCCCTGCGCGGGGACGATTGCAGATATCGCGTACCAACCAGGTCAATTCCTCCCAGCCAATAAGCCAGAGGCAGCCATTCGGAATGAACAAAATGCGGTGATGGTTGAAACATTCAGCCAATGTAAGGTGTTATGTGTTCAAGTGGCTGGATTAATTGCCCGCAGAATTGTCTGCTGGTCTTCACCTGGTGAAACGGTTTCTAGTGGGGAACGATTTGGGGTCATCCGGTTCGGATCACGGGTCGACACCTATTTGCCTCTTGGGACGACGATTCGAGTGCAGGTAGGGTCGACGGTTAAGGGTGGGGAAACAATTTTAGCGGAGCTTCCATGAGCGGATCCTTCTTGAAATCATCAAGGGATGAAAAAGAATTTCGACGCCGTCGAGGTGTTCATCTTATTCCGAATTTGTTAACAACGGGGAACCTATTTAGTGGGTTAGCCTCCGTGGTGTTCGTCTTTCATGAGCGTTTTGAAGCGGCAGCCATCGCCATATTGGTCGCGATGGTCTTTGACGTATTGGATGGAACATCGGCCCGTCTGATGAATAGCACGAGTGAATTCGGCGTTGAGTATGATTCTCTGGCCGATCTCATATCCTTTGGTCTGGCTCCTGGTCTGCTGATTTATGCGTGGGCCTTGAAAACGCCGGGGATGTTGGGAGCTGCGGTCATGTTTGCGTATGTCGCATGTGGAGCTTTGAGGTTGGCCCGCTTTAATGTTATGGGCAGTAGTGGGGATAGTAAATATTTTACTGGTCTCCCCATTCCAGCAGCAGCAGGCTTAATTGCGACTCTCTTAATCTTCGATAACCGATTATTGGGAATGGAGGTCATGCTCAGACCAATTGTTGCCTTGATCGTGACCTTCTTCCTTTCGTTTTTGATGGTGAGCACGGTTAAGTATCGCAGCCTGAAACAGTTGAAATTTCAGGGGCATCATCACTTTATGTATTTGGTTTGGGCTGTTTTGCTTCTGGTCTTGGTGATTGCTTATCCTCAACTGATGCTTTTTGTGGTGTCTGCAGGGTATGCTCTATCCGGGTTGGTCGAAAAGGCATTTTCTTCCAGTATGAAAGTCTTCGGACGACGCGGACAGACTCACGGGGCGTCTCAACCCACTTTTGAGTCTAAAGAATAGTCTTATGATATTTAAGAAAGCACAATCTCTTCTATCCCTACCGGTCAACTTATGCGATAGCGCATGTCAATTACGTGTGAACATGTCCACGAACCGGTAAAGGAAACCTCGAGATGGGTGAACAGCCTTCATCCCTGTCGGGGTGAAGGCTGTTTTTTTAGGAGGGTACAACGATGACGAGAATGATCCGTATTTTCGATACAACGTTGCGAGATGGTGAGCAATCTCCAGGCGCAAATATGAATATTGAAGAGAAAGTATTGGTTGCAAAACAATTGGCTCGGTTGGGGGTCGACATCATCGAAGCCGGGTTTGCCTTTAGTTCACCTGGAGATTTTGAGGCCGTCAGGAGGATTGCTCATGATGTCGAGGGTCCAACCGTATGCAGTCTGGCGCGAGCCAAGGTGGAGGATATTGATCGCGCATGGGAAGCCTTGAAAGGGGTTCCTAAAGTCCGAATACATACCTTTTTGTCCACCTCCGATATTCATTTGAAGCACCAGTTCAGAATGAGTCGGGAAGAGGCCATGAAGCGGGCTGTTGCCATGGTTGAGCATGCTCGTCAATATGTGGAGGATGTCGAGTTTTCCCCAATGGATGCCACGAGGTCAGATATCTCTTATCTTTGTGAAGTGGTGGAAGCGGTGATTGATGCTGGGGCGGGAACGGTCAATATTCCAGATACTGTGGGATATACCACTCCTCAGGAATTTGGACAGATTATTCGGACGTTGCGGGAGAAAGTCCCTAATTGCGACCGGGCCGTGATTTCTGTGCATTGCCACAATGATTTGGGCTTGGCCGTGGCGAACTCTATGTCGGCAGTCTATTCAGGGGCGGGACAAGTCGAGTGCACCGTGAATGGAATTGGTGAGCGCGCAGGAAACGCTTCCTTGGAAGAAATTGCCATGGGATTGAGAACTCGAAAAGATTTTTATCAGGCCGACACGGGCATCACCACGGAAGAAATTTCGAAGACCAGTCGGTTGGTGAGTAGAATAACCGGGATGGTGGTGCAGCCTAACAAAGCGATTGTGGGGGCCAATGCCTTTGCTCATACCTCCGGGATTCATCAGGATGGTCTGCTCAAAGAAAAAAACACCTATGAAATCATGTGCCCTGAATCTATAGGGCTCAGTCATAGCCGAAACGTCATGGGCAAACTATCAGGGCGCCATGCCTTTCGGGAGGAACTCACCAATTTGGGCTATTCGTTGACGGATGAGGAAGTCAAAGCCGCGTTTGATCGATTCAAAAGATTGGCTGACCAAAAAAAGGAAATGTTCCCAGAGGATTTGGAGTCGATCGTATCGGAAACCGCCACACGGGTTCCTGAGCGTTTTACGTTAAAGGGATTGCAGGTCGCTAGCGGTCTGGGTCGAAAACCCACGGCTGATTTGGAACTTGAGGTCGATGGGCAAATCGTGAAGCGGACGGGGAATGGTGATGGGCCTGTGGATGCAGTGTATCGGAACATTTCTGAGGTCGTTCCTATCAAATGTCGCTTGCTCTCATATGTGGTCAAAGCCATTACAGGTGGGACGGATGCTCAGGGTGAAGTCTCGGTTCGTCTGGAGCAAGAAGGTGAAACCGTGACTGGAAATGGGGCGGATACCGATATCATTGTCGCGTCGGCTCAGGCCTACCTCAATGCACTCAACAAGCTGGCGTCGCAGCTCGAAAAACGTGCAGCGTCGGGAAAGAAAATAGAGTTGTGCTAGGAAATGAAGCTCGTGCTGCTGTGGGAAGACAAGAATTCCCTAGGCATGAACGAGAGAAGGCTTTCCTTTGTCTTTCTTTGACGGCTTCCCATTTCAGCGTGAAGCGTTGAAGAGGAGGCAAGAGTTCACAAAAGCTTTAAGAGGAATCGAAAGGTGTTTGAAAGAACATGAAAAAGCTAATAGCCATTTTAGCCGGAGATGGAATTGGTCCGGAAATCGTGCCGCAAGCCGTATCTGTTCTACAAGCGGTGGGTCAGCGGTTTAACCATGAATTCGAATGTGTGTATGCAGAGGTTGGAGGACAAGCAACTGATTCAACCGGATTCCCGCTTCCTGAGGAAACCCTCAAGATTGCGAAGGGAAGTGACGCCGTGCTCCTTGGTGCCGTAGGAGGATCCAAATGGGAAGGGCTCGAATATGAGCGACGTCCAGAACGGGCCTTACTTGGGCTCCGCAAGGAATTAGGGTTATTTGCTAACTTACGGCCAGCGAAATTGTATGCTGACTTAGCTGATGCTTCCACATTGAAGCGAGAAGTGATTGAAGGTATCGATGTGTTGGTGGTCAGAGAGCTGACTGGCGGGATTTATTTTGGAAAGCCCAAAGGCATTGAACCGATTCCCAATGGGCATAAAGGCATCAATACCGAAGTCTACACCACAGAGGAAATCACCCGGATCGCACACGTGGCCTTTAAGGCTGCGCAGAAACGTCGGAAGATTGTGACCTCAGTGGATAAGGCGAATGTTTTGGAATCTTCAGAGTTATGGCGACGAGTCGTTACTGAGGTTCATCATGAATATCCGGATGTCGATTTGCGGCATATGTATGTCGATAATTGTGCCATGCAACTGATTCGGAACCCACGCCAGTTTGATGTGTTGGTGACGACGAATTTATTTGGCGATATTTTGAGTGATGAAGCGGCTATGCTCACTGGTTCTATAGGGATGCTGCCTTCAGCCAGCGTTGGGGCCTCGGTGGGGATGTTTGAACCCATTCACGGCAGTGCGCCGGATATAGCTGGAAAAGATCTTGCTAACCCCATTGGCATGATCGCTTCAGCAGGAATGATGCTCAAGTTTTCGTTCGATTTAGGCAAAGAAGCCGATCTCATTGAGCATGCGATCCAAACAGTTCTGGCCCAAGGATACCGGACAAAAGATATTGAAGGCCCTGGGACAACCTTAGTCGGCACCAAGGAAATGGGTCATCGTATCCTTGAGACCATTCAAAAGAGGGTAAAATGATCAACGGGGTCCTTCCAGGAACAATCGGAACTGTTGCCGGCACGAGCGAATTCGGCTTTTCCGGCGATGGCGCAGATGCTCGTCAAGCCTGTTTGAACGAACCCAAAGATGTGGCGGTGGATACCCAGGGCAATGTATACATCGCCGATTCCGAAAACCATGTGATTCGGAAGGTTGATGGCCAAACTGGTCGTATCACCACGGTGGCGGGATCCGTTCAGGTTGAGAATGCGAAACCAATGTCTTCCCAGCGAATCGGTGAGTCTCAAGACAGGAACGTACCATCGGATGACCCATTGGCTGAAGCGGAAGATGCCCAGATACCATCCTTTGCCCATGTGCCCGATATGAGTGGAATGGTCCGTTATGTGGTAGGGCAAGCCTCTGGGGCAGGACGATTTGGTGGAGATGGAGGGGCAGCGACTCAAGCCCTTTTGAATTTCCCTTCGTCCATCACCATTGGTTTAACGGGTGCGCTCTATATCGCCGATACCTTCAACCATCGGATACGTCGTGTAGATTCCAAAACTGGAGTTATCTCCACGATTGCCGGGACCGGGCAGGGAAAGTTTTCTGGGGACGGAGGGCCAGCCTCATCAGCATGTCTCAAAGAACCCGTTGCGCTCGTTGAGGACCGTGAAGGGAATCTCTATATTGCTGACCAAAGCAATAATCGAGTGCGAAAAATAGATGCGGGTTCAGGCATCATTTCCACCGTAGCGGGAAATGGGGATCCAAGGTATACAGGCGATGGCATGGCAGCAATTGAATCAGGAGTCTCAGGACCGAGCGGGCTCGCCCTTGATGCGGAGGATAACCTGTATGTTGCGGACACGTTTAGCGGGCGCATTCGGAGGATCGACAAACACACAGGAATCATAGAGACCGTGGTGGGTGATGGGGGAGAATTTCGGTATCAGCCAGGGGAAAACGAATCTTCCAAGAGCCTGTCTCGGCCATACGGGATTGCCTTTGATCACGACGACCGACTGTTCATTACAGACTCCGACAATCATTTGATACGAAAGTGGAATCGAAAGACCGATGCGATCAGTATTGTGGCGGGAAATGGCACCGCGCAGTTCGAAGGGGATGGCCAGGCCCCTGAAAAGAGTGCGTTGAACTTCCCTTTTGGGGTGGCGGTTGATCAAAAGGGACAGGTTTTCATCGCCGATACCTTCAATCATCGCATACGCATGGTAGCGGTATAGCCCTCTGTAGGCCGATCGTTTTGACGAGCCCCCCTTTCATTCCTCACATCATCTGAGACACAATACAGAAATAATCAAGGATCACGACACATGGATAAAAAGAGCGCATATGCGGTGGCGTTGGTGGGAGCCACTGGACTTGTTGGAAACGAAATGCTCAAGGTGTTGGACGAGCGCAAATTTCCCGTTGAGCGAGTACTTCCATTGGCTTCATCCCGATCTGCGGGAGGAGATGTCTCCTTTGGTGGGGAAGATCTTCGGGTCAAGTTGCTGACAAAAGAATCCTTTGACGGAATCGACATTGCCTTTTTTTCTGCCGGAAGCGACGTGAGTAGAGAATATGCTCCCGTTGCCGCGAAGGCAGGAGCCGTGGTAATTGACAACAGTTCAGCCTGGCGTATGGCCAACGAAGTTCCCTTAGTCGTGCCAGAGTTCAATTCTGCGGATATCGGCAATCACCAGGGAATCATCGCCAATCCGAATTGTTCCACCATTCAAATGGTCGTCGCACTTCAACCATTACATGTCCAAGCCCGGATCACCCGCATTGTGGTGTCCACGTATCAGTCTGTGTCCGGGACTGGGAAAGAAGCCATGGATGAACTCAGCAACCAGACTCGGCAGTTATTTAGCTTTGCTGAAGTCAAGTCTGAAGTCTATCCATATCAAATCGCCTTTAATTGTCTTCCTCATATCGATGAGTTTCTCCCTTCGGGATATACCAAAGAAGAAATGAAGATGGTCAATGAAACGCGGAAAATTATGGGAGATGATTCCATTCGAGTCACGGCCACAACGGTGAGGGTCCCGGTGTTCGTAGGACATTCTGAGTCGGTGAACATTGAAACCGAGAAGAAGCTGACAGCTAATGAAGCGCGAGCTATTCTCTCGACAGCACCGGGTGTTCAGGTGTATGACGACCCATCTCGGGGCTTGTATCCTTTAGCGATTGACGCGACTGGAAATGATGCTGTCTATGTCGGGCGTATTCGCGAAGATGAGTCTGTATCGAACGGGCTCAATCTGTGGGTCGTCGCTGACAATCTGAGAAAAGGCGCAGCCTTGAATGCCGTTCAAATTGCAGAACATTTAGTGGCGTAGATCATGCCGGATTTCAGTGGTTTAGGAAAAATGATCGTGCTTATGGGGTTGGGCCTGGTTCTACTCGGTGGGCTGCTGACGATATTGGGCAAGTGGCCGAATTCGGAATCTAGCCTCGGATGGTTTGGCCGACTCCCAGGTGATATCTTTATCAAACGAGACACCTTCACCTTTTACTTTCCTATTTCTACCAGTATTATCATTAGTGTCGTGGGGAGCGTGCTGTTGTATCTTAATCTTCAGACGGTAACCCAACAATTGTTCCATACTGTCTTCCATAAAAGAATGTGACAGAGTACGACCTCTGTTTCAGAGGGCTTTTCCCCGTTTGAACGAGAAGGGTGTGGAGGGGGACAGGGATTGTATTTGGTTGAGGTGGCTTAAACTGTGGGAATGGGTCCAGAAAACCAGAAAGTGAATGCTTGCTCTAGAGGTAATTTGGTCCGTCGCCCTCAGGTGTGGAGTGGCATTCTTGCCTTTTGCATGGGGACCGTCTTCCCTTCAGTCGGGGCTTCGGAAACGATTCGGGTGGCTCTGTCACAAAAAGCAGCCCAGGTCCACGTTCAATCCGGAAAATCAGCCAGGCTTCGGGTTTCATCTGGAAGACGGGTTCCTGGAAAGCTGCCTGTCACGGTGAAACCCACTGTTCGCGGGTTGTTGATTAATGGCCATCAAAAAATAACGAAAGAGTCTTTCATCATCCAAAGTGGGAAAGGAACGATCACGCTCTCAATCAACGAGCGAGCAGGGGAATCATCCTCACATGGTAGGAAATGGGTTGTCAGTGGTTCAGTGACGATCAAAGCCAGTGGAGCATCCCTGTTAGTGGTGAATCAAATAGACTTAGATGATTACGTGGCCGGTGTGGTTGTTTCCGAAATAAACACAGGCTGGCATCTTGAAGTGTTGAAAGCCCAAGCCGTCGCTGCACGAACATATGTGCTGCGTAAAAAAATGCTGAATCAGGACCAGCCTTACGATGTTGTGGCTAGTGTCCAAGACCAGGTCTATACCGGTCGGACTCAAGTGAATGGCTCAGTGAGGAAGGCCGTGCATGAAACTCAAAACATCGTGGTGACCTACGATGATCGCCCAATTTTTGCCGCCTACTCGTCGACTGCTGCGGGTCCGACGGAAGACGCCAAAAACGTGTGGTCTAAGGACTTACCGTATTTAAAGGGAGTGGATTGCCCGTTTGATAGGGAATCCCCTCGTTTTCAGTGGCGAGCCGCGATTGAACTCACCACGATTGAACGTCAGCTTCGCAAGTCAGGGTATCCGATCGGCGTACTCGCCACGCTCACTCCTTTTACCTATACACAAGCGGGCCGCATCGATCAAATTCGCATCCTTCATTCCAAAGGCGAGATCATTTTACGCGGACAGGATTTTCGCCGTGTGATTGGGTATGCAGCTGTTCCGAGTACCCATTTTACTATTGAAAAGTTCGGAGAAGAGCTGGTGCTAGCAGGAAGAGGGTCTGGTCATGCAGTGGGACTCTGTCAGTGGGGGGCCAAGGAGATGGCCGAGCTTGGGTATCGGCATCAATCCATTCTGCAATATTACTATCCAGGAACTCAACTCACACATCGGCGAAAAGTGTTGATGACGTCTCCCTCCTAATTTACCTTAGCCTCTTCTATCGTTGATCTCACCTTCATGCAACTGTCTGAATTTGATTTTCCTTTCGATCCCTCTCTCATCGCTGATCATCCCGTTTACCCTCGAGACCATGCTCGCTTCTTAGTCGTGCCACGCAATGAAGGCCGGATTTCCCACCACGAGGTCAGAGATTTGCCGGATTTGCTTCGGCCGGGCGATGTGCTTGTGATGAATGACACAAAAGTGATACCCGCGCGACTTAGAGGATAAAAAGTCCCCAGCGGTGGAAAGGTCGAACTTTTGTTCGTGAGACCGCAAAAAGACGAATGCTGGGAGGTCTTGTTGAAAGGGCATGTGCGTGAAGGGCAGGTCATTCAGTTGGACCAGGGGAGCGAAGCCAAAGTCGTAGGACGTTGTGGAGAGGGAACCTTGGCTCAGATGAACACTCAGAAATCATTCGCAACATTTCTTGATGAAGTGGGGGAGATGCCGCTGCCGCCCTATATTAAACGACGGCCTACACTTAAGGACAAAGAGAATTACCAAACCATCTTTGCACGGGTGGATGGGGCCGTAGCTGCTCCAACGGCAGGATTACACTTCACGACGCGTTTGTTCGAAGAGTTAGAGAAGAAAGGTGTCCAAAGAACGGCCATCACGCTTCATGTCGGACCGGGAACATTTCGTCCCGTGACAGTCAATCAGATTCAACAGCACCGGATGGATGCAGAGCAGTATGAAGTGTCGGAAAGCGCCTCGAGGCTCATCAATGAAGCCAAAGCGGATGGGCGGCATGTCGTGGCTGTCGGGACGACTGTCGTGCGAAGTCTAGAATCCGCTGCGGATAGCAATGGTGTGGTCTCCCCACAACTTGGAGAGACTCGATTATTTGTCACTCCAGGCTTTTCATTCACCGTGATCGATGCGCTGGTGACGAACTTTCATCTCCCTCGTACGACGCTGTTGATGCTCGTTTCAGCTTTTGCTGGCCTCAACCAAACACGTCAGGCCTATCAGGAAGCGATGCAAGAGCGGTATCGCTTGTACAGTTATGGTGACGCGATGTTCATTCACTAGAACTTAAAGGAACTCTTCACGAATTTCTACCTGAGCTTCTTGGCGCATGGCTGCCTGGAAGGCACGGAGAGCGCGCTGCTTTTTTTGGAAAAGGAGCTGAAGGCGAATTCGCTCACGAATTTTCTCCACCTCTTCTGGGGCATCCTTCCTTGCAGATTGACGAGTCGTTAAATCCTCGACTTCCTTCATTTCTTCAGGGGTCAGCGCTGCCACATCTTGGACGATCAATTGGGCCTTTTCTGCCTTGAGGTCCATGGTTTGCTGGGATTCGTACTCTTTCGGAGATATATGAATCGACGCTAAGAGGCGTTGATACAGTTGAGGGTTAAACTGGCCATCTGTTTGAAATTCTTTTCGGTCCGTGATGGTCTGTGCCAGTTCTTGGTCTGATACGTCCAGTTCCAGTCTGTCTGCTGTCAGAATCCAAGCTTTCGAATCGACTAGGCCGCCGATGACCATCTGTTTTAAGGTCTCCTCATCCACATCTTCTTGCTTCAACTGCTCTCGGTAAACGCGGTACATGTTATTGTAGGCCCGACGAAATTCTTCCCGTGAAACCTTATAGGGACCGATGAGGGCTACGGCATTAGGCTGTCGGGACTGCTCAAACCCAAACCACCCCATCCCCACCACAAAGGTGACGGCAATGAGGAGTATGATGACTTTAAGGATCCAGGGGTATCTTTTCGCACCTTCACGAATGAGTTTAATCATAGACTCTATGCTCCTACACGTAGATGAAAAAACCAGATAGTGAAAATTGTACCTTGCCCCTTGATTGAAGACAAGACGGTAATCTTTTTGGTGATTGAATCAAACCCGTGAAGGATATGGGAGAAAGAATGTTCCACGCAATGTCCCAATAAAGAGCCAAGAGGGTGTTTCTCCCCTTATTTCAATAGAGCTAGGACTGTTTCTGGAGGACGTCCAAGAATGACGGTCTCTCCCATTTCCACCAATGGGCGTTGCAGCAGGTCTGGATATTGAATGATCAGGTCAAGTAGTTCTTCTTCGCTTTTTGCGACTTTCGCGAGTCCCAAAGATTTATAGAGATCTTCTTTAGAACGAAAAACGTCTTTGGCTTTGAGCCCTCCCTTTTGCAATAAAGTTTTCAACTTAGATTTGGTTAGGGGTGTCTCGTAATAATTCACCGCGGTATAAGGCACCCCACTGTCCTCCACAAGTTTCAAGACCCGTCGGCAGGTCGTACAGGTCGGTTTTTGATAGATGGTTATCTTCGCCATAGGTTCGTCCTTTCGCTCGGATTGTATTGGGTTTTTCAGATCCTTGACGCCGTTTCTGGGAGCGTGCTACAAGCTCACATGGGAAAAGAAATGTTACCAAAATAATGGTAAGGACGACTAGCAGGGTTTGATCATGGCAAGTCAGGAGACCAATGAGGAAGTTCCGTTTTTCTGTGCGACGGAAAGTCAACGGACATTACGAGACTTACGGGTTCGACGACTGGGACAGCCTGTCTATGTTATTGGACATTTTGACGAACGCAAAGGACAGGAGGCTCTGTTTCAAAACTTCAATATCCGACTGGCTGTGGTGAAATTTCCTGATGGGAAGATTCTGGGGTATGACCCTGTTGATCTGTTATTGCCATGCGAAATTCATGATGGTGAACCGTATTTTGAAATTCGAGAATGCAAGACCTGCGATCAATCTTTTCCTCTTACCTCGGACGAATTTTGGGCAGACCAGGAACGGACTGAATGTCTTGAATGTAGCCCTTAATCGACTATTTCTCTGAAAAGTCCACCAGTATACATCCCGTTGCTCAGCTTATGAGCCCTCTGTAAAAAACTCGCTGCGATATATGACCTCTTCCGGGGTATGGACTAATCCAAAACCAAGGTATGGATCCGGCCCGCCGGATTTGTGAGGAGGGCTTTCTGCCAATTGTTCTGACACATCCAACGAGTTAGCCATGACCAAGAAACAGTCAGGCCCACCCAGGCCTCATTCAAGGGGACGGATCGGCAAACAGAGCAAAGTATTAGCCACTCGTATTGAGCGGGATACAATGGGTGAATTGGCGGTTCCTGCCAATGCGTATTATGGCGTGCAAACGGCTCGGGCGATCAACAATTTCCCCATTAGCGATATTCGGTTTCCTCGTTCCTTTATCCGGTCCTTGGGGCTGATTAAATGGGCGGCGGCAAGAGTGAATGCCTCTTTGGGTTTATTGGAAAACCGAAAGGCTCAGGCTATCCAACAGGCTGCCGACGAAGTGATCAAGGGTCAGTTGGATTCGGAATTTCTCGTCGATATTTTCCAAACCGGATCCGGGACCTCGACGAACATGAATGCGAATGAAGTCATTGCGAATCGAGCATCCGAAATTCTTGGGGGTAGGCGAGGCCCTCGACGTGTGCATCCTAATGATGACGTCAATCTTGGCCAGTCAAGTAACGATGTCATTCCTACGGCTATTCACCTTGCTGGGATCGAAATGATCCAACGCCAGCTTGTCCCCGCACTGAGGCATCTTCGCAAAGCTCTTTCTCGGAAAGCGAATGCTTTCGATCAGGTAGTAAAAATTGGCAGGACTCATCTTCAGGATGCCACTCCCATTCGGCTGGGTCAGGAATTTAGTGGATATGCCCGCCAAATTGATTTGGCCATCGTACGGGCAGACCAAGCTCAACGAGCTCTACAGGAGCTGGCTTTAGGCGGAACGGCCGTGGGAACGGGGTTGAACGCCCATCCCAGATTTGCGGGCCGTGTCATTCGAGTCATCTCGAAAGAAATGAAGTGTCCTCTTCGAGAGGCAGTGAATCACTTTGAAGCCCAGGCGGCTCAAGATTCATTGGTGGAAGCCAGCGGGAATCTCCGAGTGATCGCGACAAGTTTCATGAAAATTGCCAACGATATTCGGTGGATGGGATCAGGACCTCGGTGCGGAATTGGAGAGATTGTTCTTCCAGAAACACAACCAGGTTCTTCCATCATGCCTGGCAAAGTGAATCCTGTGATTGCAGAATCTGTCATGATGGTGTCCGCCCAGGTGATTGGGAATGATTCGGCTATTGGTGTGGCCAGCCAGTTTGGTAATTTTGAGCTACTCGTGATGCTTCCGGTCATGGCCTACAATCTCCTTCAATCCATTGAGCTGCTGGCCAATAGTGCCGACAATTTTTCAAAGCGTTGTGTCGAAGGGCTGAAGGCCGATACAGAGGTGTGTCGAGGTTCGATCGAAAAAAGTCTCGCCATGTGCACCGCTCTGGCTCCAGAAATTGGTTATGAAGCGGCGGCGGGAATTGCCAAGGAATCCTACCGTACCGGCAAAACAGTACGGGAAGTCACCCGAGAACGAGATGTCTTGGCAGAGCATCGGTTGACTGAATTGTTAGATCCTTGGCGGATGACCGGGGCTGGAGCGGTCAAGAAAAAGAAGATCAAGCGGTCTTAATATGGTCGTCTATCCATCTCCCCATTTCAATTTATTCCTGAGGACATCGTAAAACGTATGGTCGGGAAAGCGGATGAGGTGAGTTCGATACGGAGAAGTACTCACGGTCATTGTGTCTCCGACATGTAATTCCATTCCCACCTGACCATCCAGGGTCACAGTGACTGATTCAGGGGTTGTCACTTTCACTTGCAGAGAGGCATTGCCAGGGACTAGGAGTGGACGGTGGGTCAACGTGTGGGGACTGATGGGAGTGACCATTAAAACCTCCAGAGAAGGATTCAGGATTGGTCCCCCAGTTGACAGGGAATAAGCTGTCGATCCTGTTGGTGACGAAAAAATGACACCATCTCCTCGAAGGTTCGTGACAAATTTTCTGTCAATCCAAATTTGAATGTTGATCATGCGACCGCGTGTGCCTTTGCTGACGACAATATCGTTTAGCACAGTGCTCAAGGACTTGGCTTCGTGTGAGCCAGAAATTTCGGTTTGAAGACGAATTCTGGTATCCAGATAATATTGATCGTTAAATACGTTGTCCAAGGACCTATAGAGGTTGTCTGCGGTTGTTTCAGTAAGAAATCCAAGTCCCCCCATATTGATTCCTAAAATGGGGACGGAGCGTGTTTCCACTAGACGGGCAGCGCTCAGAATGGTGCCGTCGCCCCCTAACACAACCACGAGGTCAGTACGGGTCGCGAAAGATTCAGACTGACTGGATTCCGATTCCCCAATCAGAGTTGCGGCTGAGTGGGCTAACACGACGGTTTTTTGTCGTTCCCGGAGCCAGGCCATGAGCTCCTGGAGCATGGGTTTGATTTCTGGAAAGTGTGGCTTGGTGGCAATGCCAATGATTTTCAAGGGTGCGACTCTGGCCTAAAGACGGAAACGCTTTGTTTGGTTAAATAAGGGAAAGACAATTGACTCAGTCAGGAGAAGAAAACGAGACAAAAATTGTATAGCCGAGTTGGAGTTCTGTCAATTAGACAGAGTAAATTGTAGGTATGGGATATCAATCCTTCTCGTGTTGTCAGAAGTTACATCTTGACACTTGAAAGAAGCGGTGATTAGACTTAGCTTAAGAATACGGTTTCAGGAAAAGTGGTCGTTTTTGAGACCGATTGAATACAGACAAGGGAGGCAAGATGTTCGAACGGTTTACGGACAGAGGCCGAAAAATCATTATCTTGGCTAGGGAAGAAGCCGAACGTCACCAGAACGATTATTTGGGGACGGAACATTTGGTGCTTGCAATCCTGCGTGAGTCAGATGGGATTGCCCTCATGATCATTAAAAAGATGGGGCTTTCCCCTGAACAAGTCCGTCTTGAAATCGAACGAAATTTGCCTCAGGGCGGAACGACGGTCACATTTGGCGAAATTCCCTTTAGCCCTCGAGTAAAAAAAGTCATTGAGTATGGCGTGGAAGAAGCCAGACTTCTTGGCCATAATCACATTGGAAGTGAGCATCTCCTTCTTGGCCTTTTGAGAGAAGAAGAGGGAATCGGTGGAAAGTTTTTCGTAGCCTTGGGGGGAATCTCCTGACCGCTCGTCAATTGACCGTGACATTCCTCCGAAAGTCTGGATCTCGAGAGCGTGATAAAAAAAGCAGCACCCCTGCCTTAGACGAGTTTGGAAGAGATCTCACGCAATTGGCTCAGGAATCTTTGCTCGATCCTGTTATCGGGCGTGCGGATGAAATTGATCGTGTCCTTCAGATTCTTAGCCGCCGGGCCAAGAACAACCCCGCGTTAATAGGAGAATCCGGGGTAGGAAAGACGGCTATTGTCGAGGGATTAGCCCAACGGATTGTTTCCATGGATGTCCCTGATAACCTTTTAAATCGACGAGTGATTGCCCTCGATCTTGGGTCCTTAGTAGCCGGGACGAAGTATCGTGGCCAATTTGAAGAACGTTTAAAGGTGGTGATGAAGGAGATTGCCCAAGCGGGTAATGTCATCCTTTTTATTGATGAATTACACACGTTAGTAGGGGCAGGAGCTGCAGAGGGATCGATAGATGCGGCTAATATGCTGAAACCGGCTTTATCTCGAGGAGAAATTCAATGTATCGGAGCGACAACCTTAGATGAATATCGAAAGCATATTGAGAAGGACGGAGCGTTGAAAAGACGTTTCCAATCGATTTATGTCCAACCTCCGTCAGTGGACGAAACCATTCGCATTATTCAGGGCTTGCGAGATCGGTACGAAGAACATCATGGGGTTGAGTTTACTGATGAAGCGATCGTTGAAGCTGTCAAGCTCAGCGATCGTTATGTCACGGACCGCTTCCTTCCTGACAAAGCTATCGACTTAATCGATGAGACAGGGTCCCGTGCGAAACTTCAGTCTTATGCTCTTCCACCGGAACTCAAATCACTCGAACATGAGCTTAAGAGGGTGGCTCGAGAAAAGGAGCTCGCGATTGGTCTTCAAAGTTTTGAAGAAGCTGTCAAGTACCGGGAAGAAGAGGAGCGCTTTCGTAAATTGCTTGAAGAAGCCAAACGCGATTGGAAGACAAAGAAAGAAGAACAGAAGCCTGTTATTACGGCCGAGAACGTTGGATATGTTGTTTCAAAAATGACGGGAATTCCCTTATTTAAATTGGAAGAAGAAGAATCAGAGAAATTACTGCATATGGAAGAGTTCCTCCATAAACGTATCGTGGGTCAGGATGAAGCCATCTCCGCAGTTTGTCGAGCCATTCGGCGGTCACGTGCTGGTCTCAAAGAAGCCAAGAAACCCATTGGTTCGTTTATCTACCTCGGACCCACCGGCGTAGGGAAAACGGAATTGGCTCGGGCTTTGGCCGAGTTCCTCTTTAATACGGAAGATGCGCTTATTCGGATTGACATGTCCGAGTATCAGGAGAAGTTCACCAGTTCGCGACTTTTTGGGGCACCTCCTGGGTATGTGGGGTATGAAGAGGGAGGGCAATTAACAGAAAAAGTACGCCGCCGTCCCTATTCAGTCGTGTTGTTTGATGAAATTGAAAAAGCTCACCCGGATATTTTTAATGTTCTCCTCCAAGTCCTCGATGATGGGGTACTGACAGATAGTCTCGGGCGGAAAGTTGATTTTAAGAATGCCATCTTAGTGATGACTTCGAATGTTGGGACCAAGCTGCTTCAAAAAGGGGCATCCCTTGGATTCCAAAAAGAAGAGGAAGTTCACAATACTGTACGGATGAAAACGGAAGTATTGTCTGAGGTCAAGCGGACATTTAGCCCTGAGTTCCTGAATCGGATTGATGAATTGGTCATCTTCCATTCGCTGGATAAAGAGCATCTTTTTAAGATTGTGGACATCTTGATTCGAGAGTTGAATGTTCGCCTTGGAGAAAGAGATGTCGAACTCGAAATTGGGGAAGATGTGAAGCAATGGTTGATCGATGAAGGATATCAACCTCAATATGGTGCACGTCCTTTAAGACGAACCATTCAGAAATGTTTGGGTGACCCTTTGTCTGAGGAGCTTATCAAGGGCCGGTTTAAGGATTCCCGAAAAATTAAAGTCCTCCTTCGCGACAATTCTCCAATATTTTTGAAAGAAGAAGCGATGGCGGGTGTGTAAATTTTGGCGTTATACAATTCTTGATTTCACGGGGGTGCCTGCCTGCACGTCGAACAATCCTGTTTGAGAACCTTCCTGCGAGATTGTCTTTCATCACGTCGCGATCTTCTGTTCTGTTGCAAATCACGTTGTTCAGTCATGTAGCCATGGGATGAACCTCATGACCAAGAGGTTATGGGGATGGTCTTTGATGAACCCATTTTCTGCCTGTGTCTTGACTGCTGAGGCAAAACCATAGGATCTTCTTTCCATGCCGCCTTGCATCTTAGGCATTGAAACTTCATGTGATGAAACGGCTGCTGCCGTTGTCACGCTCGAGGGCCAGGTTCTGTCCAGTACATTGAGTTCGCAAGATGACGTCCATCATCAATATGGGGGGGTTGTCCCAGAGTTGGCGTCTCGGTGTCATATAGAGCGAATCGAATTTGTGGTGAGAGACGCGATGGATCATGCTGGTATCAGGTACAGGGATCTTCAAGCTGTGGCTGTGACTCGAGGACCAGGATTAGCTGGTTCACTCGTTGTGGGAGTCAGTTTTGCGAAGGCGGTAGCTTACGCAGCCAATGTGTCTTTGATTGGAGTCAATCATTTGGAAGGCCATGTGGCTTCGGCTTGGCTTGGAGTGTCTGATTTATCTTTTCCCTGTGTCGTGTTAGTGGCTTCTGGAGGGCATACTCATTTATTTTACGTTCCCAGCCGAGAAACATTTCAGTTGATCGGACATACCCTGGATGATGCTGCGGGAGAAGCGTTCGATAAGGGGGCGAAAATGCTGGGGCTGGGGTATCCTGGTGGTCCTGAGCTTGATCGGTTAGCCCGATCAGGGAACTGCACGTTGGTTCATTTCCCCAGGCCCTATCTCAAACGGGGAGGGCTCAATTTTAGTTTCAGTGGCCTGAAGACGGCTCTTCTGTATTATCTCAAAGATCTTGAAGCCCAAGGAATTCCATACTCTGTGGCTGATATTGCAGCGGCTTACCAAGAGGCCATTGTCGAAGTGTTGGTCGCAAAAGCCTTTCGTGCTGTTCGACAGCGGAACGTCAAGGGTTTAGCGGTTGTGGGGGGGGTGTCAGCGAACTCTCGGTTACGGGAAGTGCTGACCCTTGAGGCTTCAGCCCAGGATATCAATCTTGCGTTGCCACCGCTTGAATACTGTACAGATAATGCCGCCATGATCGCTGCTGCTGGGTGTCAGGCATTTCGATTGGGAGACACGTCCTCTTGGGATTTAGATGTCGAACCCGATTTCTTGACGTCATTGAAAAATGGAGTTGAGGGGTCAACGTTCTAGAATTCGTAACAAGGAGGTGTGTCGATCCCCACAGTTAGCGGAAATCTTGGAGGATTAAAAGCCAATCACTTAGGTCGGTTGGAACGATTATTTCGGCGTCGGGTCCCAGTGGATAAAGTGATTACCCTTGAGCTGGCAAAAACCTGTGCTCAATTATCCTATGAATGCCGACGCCAAATTGGTTTGCTCATTAACCGTCGGGGTAATATTGAATCAGTGATTGTTGGGACCGATCGTCAACTTGTGATTCCCAACCTTTCGCGACTCCGATCGAGTGGACGACTGTTGCGGGGTATCCGTCTCGTGAATACCCATCTCGACAATCAGCCTCTGACCAAGGATGACCTCACTGATTTGGCACTTCTTCGTTTGGACCTGATGATGGCCATCGGTGTTGATCAGCAGGGAGGGGTTGCTGATGTGTCTGTTGCGCATATTCTCCCACACAATCCCCAGGGGAAAGTCTGCGAAGAAAGAGCGTCATGTTCCTTTCATGCGTTTCACATGGATTGTGGAAAATTTGTTCAGTCGCTTGAAGCGGAACTGAGTCGAGCCACCTCCACCCTTCAGGTCAAAGGAGAAGGTGCGACAGCAATTCTTCTCAGTGTTTCAACGGGTAATCGATTGCAGCAAGAGGAACGGTTAGAAGAGTTGCGGGAATTGGCAAGTTCTCATGGAATTCGGGTTCTTGGGACGGTGTTGCAGCGGCCCCAGGAGTTAAATCCAAAGTTTCTCTTAGGTAGCGGGAAGATCAAAGAAGTCATTATTTCAGCTCTCCAATCTAGTGCGGAGTTGCTCATTTTTGAGCAGAGTTTAACCCCAGCCCAAGTTCGTGCTATTTCTGAAATAACTGAGATCAAAGTTCTCGATAGGACTCAATTGATATTGGATATTTTTGCGCGCCGAGCCCATTCTCGGGCAGGGAAACTTCAAGTCGAGCTAGCTCAGTTGCGCTATTTGCTTCCCCGGTTGTCTCAATCGAGCACAGCATTTTCACGGTTGGGTGGTGGCATTGGGGGACGTGGACCAGGTGAAACGAAGCTGGAGACCGACCTCCGACGTGTCCGCGATCGAATAAGCCATTTAGAGCGAGACCTCCGTGAGGTGGCTCGACACCGGGATCAGCAACGCATGAACCGAGTACGTCGAATGATTCCGGTCGTGTCGATCATTGGTTATACGAATGCCGGGAAGTCCACGTTGCTCAACGCGCTGACCCATAGTTCGGTCTCGACAAAAAATCGGCCTTTCGAAACCCTTGATACAGTCACTCGTCGCCTATTCTTTAAAGGCACGAAAGAAGCCGTCATCACCGACACCGTTGGGTTTATGCGAGATCTTCCCAAAGATCTGTTAAGTGCTTTTCGAACGACACTTCAAGAACTTGGAGACGCGGATCTTCTTCTCCATGTCGTGGATGCCAGCGCGTTTGACTCAGATCGGCAAATTGAGGCAGTCGAGACCATTCTGATAGAGTTGGGCTTAGAGAATATTCCTCGGGTTCTCATTTTGAATAAATGTGATCGTCTTCAACAGGAAGAAGCCAAGGTCCTTTGTCAACGGTTACATGCTCTGGGAGTTTCAGCGATTCAACCGATCACACTTGTTCCTCTCCTTCACGTGATAGAAAAAGCGCTGTATTGGAGACGCCAGACTGGCTTACAAGATTCAGAGACGTTATCAGGACATGAGAGACGAACCTCCGTAGAAATAGACCAAGACAGTTGGCCTCTGAGAGCTTCCCACATTTGAACAGGGATTCTTATGAACTCAATGGGAAGGGGGGAAGATCAAGGCCTTGAAAAAGGAAAAAGCACGGGCGCAACGAATCGTTCGAAAGTTGACACAAAGCCGGCCAAAAGCTGTTGTGGAATTAGATTATCACACGCCTTTTGAGTTACTGGTGGCCACGATATTATCAGCCCAATGTACCGATGAACGGGTCAACAAGGTCACCCCGCGATTATTTCAGGAGTACCCGGGCCCTGAGCAACTCGCCAAGGCCAAGAAAAGTGAGTTGGAAACTATCATCTACTCTACAGGATTTTTTAAGAGTAAGGCGCGCCATTTGATTGCTTGCAGTCGGTGCCTGATAGACCAATACCAGGGGGTGGTCCCTGAGAAGTTGGAAGACTTGACGATCCTTCCTGGAATCGGGCGAAAAACTGCCAATGTGATTGTCGGAGGCTGGTTTGGCAAACCTGCAGTCGTTGTCGATACTCATGTCAAACGAGTGGCCAATCGGTTGAAGTTGACGAAAAGTTCTGATCCCACAAAAATTGAACAAGACCTTCAGCAGCTCTTGCCGCGTTCCCAATGGACTGGTGGATCCCAACGGCTTTTCTTACACGGACGCTATGTCTGTCTTGCCCGTTCACCAAAGTGTGATCGATGCGTGTTATATGAAGACTGCCACTGGGAGAGGAAGCGCTTCCAATGATTAAAAGCATGACCGGATTTGGAAAGATGGAGACGTTCTGGCAAGGCACGCCAATCTCGGTAGAAGTGCGTTCTGTGAATCACCGGTATCGTGAAGTAGTCGTGAGACTGCCGAAAGCCTATGTTGGTCTGGAGGAACACATTAAACAACTCGTGTGTTCACGTTGTAGCCGCGGTCGCCTTGATGTGACGTTGACCATAGGGACTGGAAAGGGACAAGCCAATGCTGTGAGTTGGGATCGTTCGCTTGCCCGCCGATATTATCGAATCTTTCAAGATATTCAACGGGAATTTCAAATTGACCAAAAAATAGACGTCTCACTGTTAGCAAGCTTTCGCGATATTTTTTCCGTTAAGGAAGGAATAGGCCCAGACAAAAAGTGCGAAGCGGTCATGAAACGTTTGGTGTTGGGTGCTCTTGATCATTTGGATAGAATGCGGAGGCGTGAGGGAAAAGTTCTGCTCACGGATATATCCAACCGAGTGAAGAGTCAGGCGAGGATCTTTCGAAACATTCAGCTCCGACTTCCGAAAGTCGTAGAGGGATATTACCAACGAATGAAAGGAAGAATACAGCAGTTGTCTGGAAGTCATGGAGTCGATCAAGCTCGTCTTGCCCAAGAATTGGCCATTTTTGCGGATCGTTGTGATGTGACGGAAGAGATGATCAGGAGCCAAAGCCATCTCAATCAATTTACGAGTTTACTGAAAAAGCGAGAGCCTGTGGGTCGGCAGTTGGATTTTTTACTTCAGGAGATGGGACGCGAGATTAATACCATTGGGTCAAAGGCGAATGATGCTGAAATTTCCTCTTGTGTGGTCCAATTGAAAAGTGAACTGGAAAAGATCCGTGAACAAGTGCAAAATGTGGAGTAACGAATTCTTGTGGTTTAGGAAAAAGTGGAGTTCCTCATGATGAGCAAAGGTTTGTTGTTCGTGGTATCTGGGCCATCCGGGGTTGGGAAAAGTACGCTGTGTAAGAAAATGGCCTCCATTGTTCAGGGGACCACTCTGTCTGTATCTTTTACAACCCGGAATCCCAGGCCAGGCGAAGAAGAGGGAGTCGACTATTTTTTTGTGAAGCATGACCGTTTCCGAGAATTGGTGGAACAGGATGAGTTTGTGGAATGGGCGACGGTGTATGGAAATTACTATGGGACCCCGCGCAGCTACTTGAAACAGACTATGGAAAAAGGGATTGACGTTCTTTTGGATATTGATGTCCAAGGAGCCAGACAAATCATGAAGCGATTCTCAGATGCTGTATATGTCTTTGTTGTCCCCCCCTCCTTGGATACGTTACGAGATCGGCTGGTTCAGAGGGGAGCTGAGGCACCCGAAGAAGTCGATCGTCGATTTCAAAAAGCCACCGCGGAAATCATGAATTATCACTCGTATCATTACATTATCCGGAATGATGATCTTTCGGGGTCAGCCCGGGCACTCGAAGCGGTGATTGTTGCCGAACGATTAAAAACATCTCGAGTCAGTAAGGAATGGCTGTTGGAAAAGGGGCTTCTTCGTGAAGGAGAAGGAAGCAAAGTGTAGTGGTCTGCATCAATTTCCTCTTAATCTTCAAAATGTAAAATCAGGTGGTATTTTTCTGACTTTGTATGAGTATAATTGTCAAATGATATTTAACAAAAGGAGTAGACAACAATGATGAATACGCTTTCGCTTCTTCCGGATGATTGGGCAGGAAAATTTGATTCTCGTTACCGGGTCGTGCTGGTTGCGGCCCAACGTGCGAAATATTTGATGCAAGGGGCCAAGCGGTCTCAACTCAGTAAGTTTACAAAAGAAACTTCTGTTGCTCTTGAAGAGGTTTTGCAGGGAAACGTGGAATTTCTGATGGGGAAAGAAGCTCGCCAAGCGCTCAAAGAAGTAAGAAAAACCGTGGAGCGGGAATTTGACGAATCCTTGTTGGGTGAAACGGATGAGGATGCCAAAGAGATTAAACAACAATTAAGCGTGTATATTGACGATTCTCCGAAAGAAGAAGTCGTCGAGCCAGAAATACACGAATAAGCCGTTCCTTCCGTCATGGTTGAGGGAGCATTGGTGTTTAAGGGAAAACACATCATTCTTGGTGTCACGGGGAGTATCGCCGGCTACAAAGCAATTAGCCTTCTGCGAACATTGATCCAAGAAGGAGCTGAAGTCACCGTGGTGATGACGGAAGCTGCCACGCGGTTTGTGGCTCCGTTGACATTTGAAGTATTGTCCCAAAAACAGGTCCTGACCAATCTTTTCACTCCTTCTGATTCGATGCCGCACCTGACTCTTCCCGAAAGGGCTGATCTGTTGGTTATTGCCCCGGCCACAGCTAATATCCTGGCCAAGTGTGCCCTTGGGTTAGCCGATGATCTGCTGAGTACCATGGTGCTCACTGCAAAATGCCCTTTGGTTGCGGTACCTGCTATGGACGGGGGAATGTGGCATCATCCTACAGTGGTTGACCATGTCCGTATTTTACGAGAACGAGGGATGAAGGTGCTTGATCCCGAAGATGGCCCCCTTGCCTCGGGGCATGTCGGTGTCGGTCGATTTCCGGCAGAAAATATGATTGTGGATGCGTTGCGCGCACGGTTAATAGCTCGTCGAGATTGGGAAGGGCATAGGGTTCTAGTATCAGCCGGACCCACGCGTGAGCCTATTGACGAGGTCAGGTTCCTTTCCAACCCTTCAACCGGGAAAATGGGGTATGCGATGGCTCGGGCAGCCCTTGATCGAGGAGCTGAAGTCGTGCTGGTCAGTGGTCCTACGGCCTTATCAGATCCTCCAGGAATCGAAGTGATATGCGTGAAGACTGCTGAGGAGATGCACCAGGCTCTCGCAGAAAAACTTCCCTGGACGACGGTTCTTATCATGGCCGCCGCTGTGGGAGATTGGCAACCGCGCCACCCGGCTTCAGGCAAGCTGAAAAAGCTAAAATGGAAGGGAAACTCTTTGGAATTGAAACCCACAGTGGATATCCTTGAGGCACTTAGTCGACAACGGACCCATCAGATTATGGTTGGATTTGCGGCTGAGACCGAGAATTTGGTGGAAAATGGGACTGAAAAACTCAAAAGAAAACAATTAGATCTTCTTGTTGCCAATATAGTGGGAGGCGCGAACTCCGCGTTTGGAAATGATGAGAATGCCGTCATGATTTTGAAGCATGGTGAACCCCCAGTTCCTCTTGAGCGAATGCCTAAACGTCAATTGGCAGACTGTATTTTGGACCACGTGTTATCTTGTCAACCTAAAGGTAACGTGTTAGCAGACCATCCCTCCCAACGAGTCGGGTAGCAGGATGTAAGCAACTTTCACTGTCCTCCTCCTTGTTGTACAAACCCTAAACATTTATCGCAAATCAGCAGCTTACGTTTTTCAAAGCCTGCTTGACATCCATCGCGTATGAGAACAGTTCCTATTGCGTTGACTTCCCATTCGCAGATTGATGTGACGATTTCTCAATCTGACCGAGCTTTCCTATCATTCTTCTTCATCAAATCATTCTTCTTCATCAAATTTTGGATTGGCTGACAATTGGATTACCTCTATGACCTCTACAAGTCTCCGAATAGGACTTTATTCTGTTAAAATAAAATGATATTGGCAAAATTGCTCATGAGTGTTCTTTGACTGCATTCTTGAAAACAGGTAGCGGGAACGAGGAGGATGAGATCGTCACTGACTGATTGTTGGAAGGGAGTTGGAGTCCATTTTTGGGGGAGGAAAGTGTATGAACATGCGGTGTTTTCTAGGAGTATTGGTTGGGCTATGGGTCGCGAACCTCACGGTGGTGGGGAAGCATGTGGGTACTATGTCCTTTGTGGAGGCAAACATTTTTTCAGAATCCCAAGTTGTCGAGAAAGGTGGGACAACCATGATTCTCATTCCCGCAGGACCCTTTCCCATGGGGGTTCCTGAAGAGGCGCGGGATGGTGGGATAGATGAACGCCCCAATCATACTGTAGACCTTGACGCCTATTATATCGATAAATATGAAGTGACCAACGGCGGATATTTAGAGTTTATCCGGTCTACCGGTCATCGTGTCCCTAAGCATCCCACCGATCCAGCCAAAAACCTATGGCAGGATGGCATGATGCCCGAATCAATTGAGCCACTTCCGGTGATCAATGTGGATTGGTTTGATGCTATGGCATATTGCACTTGGGCTGGCAAACGCTTACCAACTGAAGCGGAATGGGAAAAGGCGGCAAAAGGGAATAATGATTGGCGATTCCCTTGGGGGGATGTCGAACCCACCCATAAACATTTGAATTTTAATCGGACATGGCAAGGTGAAAAGACGTTAGTCCCTGTCGGAATCTATGAAGCGGGCAAAAGTCCTTATGGGGTATACGACATGGCGGGAAATGTGTGGGAGTGGGTGCATGATTGGTACGACCCAAGCTACTACGCCAAGAGCCCCTCTCGAAATCCTAAAGGTCTTGAAACCGGAACCCACCGTGTGTTGCGTAGTTCAGGATGGCAGGTCGAGACGCCTCAGGTCAGAATTTTCACAAGGGTGAAGAGCGATCCCTATGACCGAAATCATTCAACCGGGTTTCGCTGCGCGGCCGACATCCCATGAGCTTGCTGGGGAACATAACTCAGGAAAGCATTTGGGTGCCTATGAAGAGACAAAGAGGGAGAAGAGAATGGGATTCAAGAAATTAGGGATATACCTATGGCTGTTGATTGCTGTCCACGGGGGCTTGTTCTCCTGTGTCAGTACTGAAAAAACGACCACGGAAGGGGAATTCGATAAACTTCCTATTCAAACTCTTCCCTCCCCTGATCTAGCTGGGGTGTGGCAATACGAAGGTGACAATGTGGTGGTGTATATGTTGACGTTAGATCATCAAGGAAATGGGACCTATGATTGGCAGGGAGGTCTTTTTGAAACCATCAGTTTGTCCAATGGAAAATGGAGAGGAATCTGGCGTCAGAATGGAAACGATCGAGAGTGTGGGTTTGAGGCGCAATTATCCCCCGACTTCACGTCGGCCACCGGATGGTGGTGGTATACACGAATTGGAGATAACAAGGACCCTCTTCTGCCTGGTGGTAATTTTTCATTCAGCAGACCTTCAAATCAATGATGGGCTCGAATAATCGTGCATCACCAAATAATGGAGTTTATAAAGCTCCATTAATTGCGACAAAGGGCTTCGTGGGTTGTTGGTTTGGGTTCGAGCCATGGGAAGGGTTGGCTCTCCTGCCCAACCAAAGCTGCAACCAAGACTTCGTCAAGAGTCTCAGCGAAAATAAAGGAAAGTTCGTGTCGGACTTCTTCAGGGATTTCTTTGAGGTCCTTTTTGTTCCCTTTGGGGAGCAGTATTCTGATAATCCCTCTTCGGTGTGCCGCTAGAACTTTTTCCTTGATTCCTCCAACCGGAAGTACTAATCCGCTGAGGCTTATTTCTCCAGTCATCGCTGTGTCTTGACGGACTTTGCGGCCCAAAAGTGTTGAGGCCAGAGCGGCGACGATTGTCACTCCCGCTGAAGGTCCATCTTTAGGGATTGCTCCTTCTGGAATATGAATATGGATGCCATTCTTCTTGAAGAGGTGAGTATTCAGACCCATTCGCTCGACTCGGGCCCAAAGGTAACTCCTGGCTGCTTGAGCAGATTCTTGCATGACATCACTCAGTTGTCCGGTCAAGGTAAGGTCATTTCCTCCAGGGAGAAGAGAGGATTCAACGTACAAGACATCTCCCCCGGTTTCGGTCCAAGCCAAGCCTGTTGCCACCCCAATGGGCAGCTCTTTTCGCTTTTCCTCTGGTATAAATCGTTCAGTTCCCAACCACTCAATGACTTCGTTTTCTTGGATGATAAGTGGATGTTGTGATTCTAAGCTAGATTGTTCGGCAAGTTTGAGAGCCACTTTTCGAGTGAGACTTCCCAGCATTTGCTCTAGTTGCCGAACGGCCGCCTCCCGAGTGAACCGAGAAATGATGTGACGTAAAACGCCTTCTCCTAGGCTGATGTGTTGGGAGGTCAATCCAGCTTCTTGGAGTCTTCGAGGCCACAAATAGCGATCGGCAATTGCCTGTTTCTCGAATAAGGTGTATCCAGGCAGATGAATAACCTCCATTCGGTCTAAGAGTGGACGAGAAATAGAATCCAAGCCGTTCGCCGTCGTAATAAACAGAACCCTCGAAAGGTCGAAGAGAACATCAAGATAGTTATCACGGAACGTATGGTTTTGAGAGGGATCCAAAATTTCCAGCAATGCTGAGGAGGGATCACCTTTGAAATCACGACCGATCTTATCGACTTCATCAAACATGAGGACTGGGTTATTTGATCCCGCCCTGCGAAGAGCTTGGATGATGCGTCCAGGCATGGCTCCTATATAAGTGCGTCGATGGCCTCGAAGTTCGGCTTCATCATGTAAACCGCCAAAACTAATCCGTTCAAACTTTTGTCCTAAGGCACGAGCAATGGATTGGCCAAGACTGGTTTTCCCGACGCCAGGCTGGCCGACCAAGCACAAGATAGGAGCTTTGGCAGAAGGATTAAGTTTGAGGACTGCCAGGTGTTCAAGGATTCGTTCCTTCACATCCTGAATTCCATAATGATCTTTGTCCAGGACTTCACGAACATTTGGAAGATCAAGAGAGTCGGGTGTCGTATGACTCCATGGAAGCTCAAGGAGCAGTTCCAAATAACTCCGTATCACCTGATGGTCTGGTGCAACTGGAGAAAGTTTGGCAAGCCGTTTCACTTCTCGAACAGCCTCGGTACGAACGTGGTCAGGAAGATCAGCGTCCTCAATGCGCTGCTTAAGATACCCAACTTCACTGCCCTCACTGTCCTCTTCGTCGAGTTCTTGTTGAATCTCCTTGAGTTGCTGCCGAAGGAAGTATTCGCGCTGAGATTTTCCGATCTCGGCTTGAGCCTGGGTCGCAATCTCATTGCGGAGTTTGAGGATTTGCAACTCATGGGAGAGCGCGGCATACACTTGACGAGGAAATTCCAATTGAGTGGGGAGTTCAAGCAAGGCTTGGAGTCGCTCAGTCGTCAAGTTCAGGAGAGGCGTCATTTTGTAAGCAATAGATAATGGGTTGTGATCTGCACGTAGGGCTGCCACAACCTCTGAAAATCCCTGGGAAGCAATCAACTCCGGGAGCTGGGCAACCAAATCCAATAGAGCACGATGAAGGGCTTCGACTTCCGGACCCGGATCTGCTTCTAGAGGAAATCGTCTGACTCGAGCAAGGAGGAAAGGATCGTGTTGTTCTAACTTGAGCAAGACAAAGCGTTCAATCCCTTGAATGAGGACATGAAGATGGCCCTCTGAGGTTTTCCCCATTTGTTTAATCACAGCTTTCGTGCCAATTTGATACAAATCCTCCAACGTAGGATTGAGTTGTTCGGAATCTCGTTGGGCCGTGATAAAAAGTTCCTTATCTTCCGTCTCCATCGCTGATTGAACAGCCGCAATTGAAGAGGGACGTCCAATTGTCAAAGGGATCATGGTTTCCGGAAAAATGACTGTGCGCTTGGCCGGAAGTACAGAGAACGTTGTAATAGGGAATTCTTCACTCATAGAGCACCCGGAGAGCATTAAACCTTTCAGTATTTGGCTTTTTTAAACCCATGGCTCAATAGGTCGAGTTTTACAGATATCCATGATTTCCCATGATTCAACAGGGATTCTTGACCTGTTTGGAATACGAATCCTAGAAAAGAAAATCTCTTTGTTATAACCTTCCAAAAAATTTTGCTCATTTATTTTCTTGAATTGAAGCCTGTTTTTGTTTACATTTTAGGAACAATGTTGGGATTTTCAGTATCTTCCCGGGAATCTGTTTATTGACTTAATATGTTCGTGAGATTAGTCTTTAAGAGGGTGACCGCTTTGACCGAATAGGTTGGAGAAGATGAGGTATTCATAAATGATTGTTCTGACTCGGAATTTTAGGAATTTGTTCCTTCTTTTGGGAGTGACAATTGCCATTGGAACGGGGGGCACCATTTTTGGTCAGTATGGCGACTTGGCTCAAGCGGCTACGAGCGTTCAAGTTGATCCTCGGTTAACTGATTCAGAGGTAGGCCCATCCTCATTGACGTTTTTCCCAGTCACCCAAAAAGGTCACTACGCTTCCGGCCAATTTCCTCCATCTCAAAGTCGATCTTGGGATAGTTTAGTTCCTAGCTTCAATCACGTTCCCTTCAACCAAGGGAGTTCTCTTGGAGGAGGCACTCGTGTTTTCCGGCAGTGGTCTGATGTTGAAGCCGACACGTTCCTGTTGCGATTTAAGAAGCTTTTTACCAGTTCAGCGCATGCCGATACGAATGAAACAGAAGCCCTTCCGCCCTATAGCGAGATTTCTATCGTCCTTGCTCCGGCAGTGGAACACAATATCCGATATTTTCAAACTGGAATTCCTGATAGATTCCAAGAATGGTTGACACGTTTTTACCGATATCAGCCACTGGTCGAGGCAATTTTCCAGGAATTTGATCTTCCCCAAGAGCTCATCTATTTATCTTTGGTCGAGAGTGGATTTAATCCAATGGCGTATTCTCGAGCCCGAGCGGCTGGACCATGGCAGTTTATGAAAGGGACGGGCCGTCAATACGGGTTGAAGGTTAATTGGTATGTTGATGAGCGAAGGGATCCAATCAAATCAACCGTCGCAGCTGCTCAACACCTGCGTGACCTCTATGACCAGTTCGGGACCTGGCCTTTGGCCATGGCTGCCTATAATGCTGGTGCTGGTAAGATTACTCGGGCTATCAAGAAATCCCGTAGTCAGGACTATTGGAAAATTCGGAAGACCCGGTATATTCGCCGAGAAACGAAAGATTACGTTCCACGATTTATGGCAGCTGCAATTATTGCCATGAACCCAACCTTATTTGGTTTCACTCGCGAGGAAGTCCAGGTCCATGGATATGACGAGGTTCCGATTCAAAACACTGTGCATTTGCGATCCGTGGCCAAAAAGACAGGGATCACCTATGAAGAGCTAAGACGGTTAAACCCTGAATTGCGCCGGAGTATTATCCCTGGGAATCGCAGTGGGTATTATCTCAAGGTGCCGACAGGAAAGGGGCCATGGGTGGAAGAAGTCAAGAACCAAGTCCCGTTGTGGACTCAACCGCCTCCGACTTCACGACAATGGTACCGGGTTCGATGGGGTGATAGCTTATCAGTGATTGCCAATCGTTTTGGATTGAGTGTGGGAAAATTGAAACGCTTAAACCACTTATCGGGAAACATGATTCGAGTTGGTGCCCGCTTGCAAGTGAGTGAAGGAACACCGGATGTGATCAATTTCACCTGGTATCGGGTCCGAACTGGAGACAGCTTGTCAGTGATTGCTGCTCGTTTTGGCATGAGCCTCTCCAGCCTGAAAGGGATCAACAATCTGTCAGGCAATATGATTCGAGCGGGAGACCGTTTGCGAGTCAGCGAACAAGATCTCTCTGGTGCGCTTGAAAGAGAAGTAAAATGGTATCTTGTGCGGCGAGGTGATAGCCTTTGGAGAATTGCCAAACGATTTCGGATGACCGTCATGGACTTAAAAGCTCTTAACAATTTAAGGAGTAGTGTGATTAGGGCCGGTCGCCTCCTCCTTATTAGTCCTTAATTTTCCTTGGGAGCAGGGCTGTCTTCAGGTGCCGAAGACGTAGACGAACTCGGCACGTTTTCAGTTCCCCCCCTCAGGTTCTTCACTTTCAATACTTTTCTGGCTTTCAGGATCAAGCGCATTGACCCGAATTCTGGCTTCTCCAAGAAAGGGGGAGGCAGGAAATTCAGTTATCAGCTTTTTGTAATGCGCTAAGGCTTGGTCACGCTTTTCTCCTCCCTCTTCGATTTTGGCTATTTCAAAGAGTGCCTGATCCTTATTCAGGGATTTGGGAGATGCCAATACCTTGGAGAAGGCGTCCAACGCTTTCCCTTCTTCACCATTCATGAGGTAAGCGTATCCTAATCGTTGATACACCAGACCAAGCAAAAATTTATTTTGACCATAATGGTCAATGTAACGTTGGTAGGATTCGATGGCATCCTTAATCTCATTCTGGTCCACTAAGGCATTGCCGATAAAATAATTCGCAAGTTCGGCACTTGTCGTATTGGGAAACTCTTCAAGAATGTTTCTATAGAGTGCAATGGCCTGATCCAGATGTTCTTTGATTTTCTCTGGGTCATCAAGAGGACGATCGATGTAAAGCTTGGCAGCCTGGGCCTGGAGTTCCCAGGCCTGTTCTTCCTGGGATTGTCCATGCCATATGAGTAAGCCAAGGCCTAGAGCAGACACGCAAAGTAGACCCAATCCTCCTAGAACCGCTCCACGATGCTTTTCCGCCGAGAACCAAAAATGTTCCCACCGAGATAGCAAGTGAGTCTCGTCCATTGGGATGGGTTTTGAATAGTCTCTGAGTTTAAATCCCATTATTGAAGAGTGGTCTCTCGATCATGTTGCCTTCAGCTTGGTGGCCTCGGGCCTTATACCTACCTGTATGCTGGTTGTCAATTGGAGTGATCGCCCGGTCATGCATGAACGAGCTAGACAGTTCATCGGAAAAAATGTTTAATAAAATACCAGCAAATCTAGAGCGAACAGTATAATAAGAAGAAACACGTAGCAAGCTAGGGTAGCAGGTTGACAACCCGTCTCTGGTTGATATAATAAAAAACCCAATAAATTTGAAAAGATAGGCGGGTAGCTCAGTTGGGAGAGCGCTGCCCTTACAAGGCAGAGGTCGCAGGTTCAAGCCCTGTTCCGCCTACCACTCTAATTAAAGTATCTTAATCAATGCATGAGGAGGTTTCTCAGGTTGATATTATTGAGGGGAAGATCGTTCGGAAAACCTTCCCTTTCCACTATTCGTCGTTGATGTCAATTACGCCCAGTCTTTGAATGTGTGGGGCCGTCGTTCAGTCAGGTTTAGGACGCCAGATTGTCAATCTGGAGGTCGCGGGTTCAAATCCCGTCGGCCCCGCCACCCTCTTCCCTAGTGAGTTTAGGTTGTTCTTACCTGTTTTGGGAAAAATTCCTCCATATTCTCCTCGATAAGATATCAATGAAAGGCTTTGGAAGTCTCCAGAATTAAAAAGATGTTTACTGGCGATATAGCAGAGCTTTTTGGGTCTCTTGGGGCGATTTCCATCGTTGTACTGTTCATTCTTTTTTCATTCTCCCTGTTTTCATGGGGAATCATTGTTTACAAATGGAAATTTTTCAAGCGTGGAGATAACGAAGAAAGGGAGTTCTTAGAATGTTATGATCAGAATCCTTTGGAGTTTCGAAAACTCAGAATGTTGGCCAAAGAGCTCCCTGCCAGTCCTAGTGCAGCAGTTTTTTTAGGGGTTTGCGAAAGAATAAACCCTGATGAAGGCATGCCTTGGAATAAACCCATGGAGGTGGGGATTGGGAATGGCCGAGCTTCTCAACGTGATTACTTAGAAAAGGTGGTTCAATTCATCGTGCAGAATCACATAAGTTCCCTGGAAGCCTATCTTCCCTTCCTTGCGACAACAGGGAGCATCACTCCGTTCATTGGGTTACTCGGCACAGTCCTTGGCATCATCAATGCCTTTCAGGAAATTGGTCTCCAGGGAACAGCGAGTCTCACGGTTGTGGCTCCTGGGGTCGCTGAAGCCCTCGTGTCGACTGCGGCTGGGCTTTTTGCGGCTATTCCGGCGGTGGTGGGTTATAATTATTTTTTGACGCGTATTCGAAAAACCGTCTTTCGAGTTGAAGCGTTCAGCATCGAATTTCTGAATGCCCTCATGGAGAAATCTGAGGAATCCAGTGAGGTGGAAATCATCCGATGATGGTTGATCGTGGGTCCCGTCGTTTTCTTTCCGAGATCAATGTTGTTCCGTTAGTTGATGTCGTATTGGTGTTATTGATTATTTTTATGGTGACGGCGCCTATGCTGCATCGAGGGATTGATCTGACATTGCCGACGTCAGAGTCCAATTCTATTACTCCCGAGGAGCGTTTGGTCGTGACCATTGAACGAGATCAGAAGATGTTTTTGGAAAAAGATCAGGTGACGATCATAGGACTACGACAGAAGCTTCAACAAGCCAAGAGTCGCAATCCTGGGGTCTCTGTCTATCTGAGGTCGGATCGTGGCGTTCCCTATGGTCGGGTCGTTCAAGTCATGGATCAGATCAAAGGTGCGGGGATTGACAAGCTCGGGATGGTCACCAATCCTGGTCAATTTGAAGAAGAAACGGTTTCCCTTCAGTAGGCAATCCTTTGGAAAATGAATATTGGTCACCAGGCAACCCTTCTTTCTCCTCCACTGACGGGTTCATCTCAGGATGACCATGGGGCCATTCTCCGGTTCCTTGCATATTCTCTTCTCTTTCATGCCCTATTCCTTGTCTTGGTGCTCAACGTGCAATTCCCGGGACAGGTTGACAAGCCTTTAACACCTTACCACGTCTCGTTGGTCTCGCTCCCTCAGCTTGAGGAGCTATCCGCTCTACCCCCAAAATCCGCTCAGAAAAGTAAGTCTGTTGCCACATCCAAGAATCGAACGGATAAACCCGTGGTGAAGAAAACCGCACCCAAGAAGAGTCAGCCACAGCCGACATCTGTACCAGCCCTCACACCATCCATCACGGTTCCGACGGAACGATTGTCGGAATCCTTTGCGGGTGCCTCGGAGGCCATCACCGTGCCGAAGGAATGGAAATTGGAAGCTCGAGCGGATGTCTCTGTTCCTCCTCCAGTCTCAAATGAGCCTCAACCTGTGAAAACGATTCAGGAACCTAGACCCATCTCCCTTCCGCCTCCAGCTCCTCAACTGTCATCTACGGCAACAATTCCAAAGGCACAACAGTCTTCTGCGCCTATCCACAAAGAACAAGACCTTCTGTCTCAATCCACTCATCTGGCGGATGATTTGAGAGAAACCGCTCAATCTATTGCCATTCCCAAGGACTGGCAAGGTCGTTCTGATATGCCAAGTTCCGTCGAACAATCAAAAGGTCGAGCTCCGCTGGGTGAAATTCCTAAAGTGACCGAGTCTTTGAAAAAAGCGCTTCAGTCCGTCGTTATTCCAACAAGGAAGAATACCCCTTCAACGATACAGTCACCGGATGAACAGACAAAAAGAAAGCGGGATTCTTCCGACGCCCCAAAAGTCACGGAATCTTTGAAACGGAAAATTGAGTCTGTTGCCCTTCCCAAACGAGTTCTGCCTCCGACTCGCCGAGTTCAGCCTTCTCTTGATTCTCTGATTCCTGTTCCGTCAACGCGTGAGACGCAGGCTATGGAAAAGGCCAAAGCGGCTTTAAAAGGAGTCATCTTGCCGCCTAAGGTTCCCGAGTTAAGTACGGATGAACCCCAGCTTCCCAATGAGCCTGTCCTTCCAGATCCGGATCGGAGTCAGGAACAATTGGACCAGAAAATTGCGGGCTTGTCCGTCCCAAAAGTTAAAAACCTGGATTGGGATTCCCCAGTCTCCAGAGATCGTCAAATGCTGGAAAACAAGGCTGCCAATCGTCTTGAGATGTTCGGAGAGAATTTAGACGGAGACCCTTATTGGGTTCGTATCAGAGCCCAAATCGATCGGGAGTGGGTGGCATCCCCTGTAGAAATTCATGGTGGTGAGCCACCTCAAGTTGTCATCACGTTTAGGTTAGAAAGGTCAGGGCGTATGAAAAATGTACTGATTGCTCGGTCTTCTGGTAATCAATACTTTGATTTAGCTGCCAAACGCGCTGTCGTGGCTGCCAGTCCGTTACCCCCGTTTCCCAAAAACATGACGGGCCCTCATCGTGACTTACGTTTTACATTCACAGGCCCGAAAGGTGGCCTATGAGGATCTTACGTTCCTTTTTCTTGGGTGTATGCCTTTTCTGTGTATTAGGCCCTGTATGGATAACTGACTCTCAGGCTGCGGATATTTCTCTGGAAGTTTCCCGATCGGAGTTTCAGAAGATTCCCATTTGGGTTCTAGGATTTGCTGACGGCGGTTCTTCAAAAGGAGCCACGACACGATTAGGCAATAAGATTGCTGAAATTCTCAAGGCTGATCTTCGGCGTTCTCAAATTTTTGAAGTTTTGGATGAGCCCACACATGCAATGGAATTTGGCACTGATCAATGTCAGGGGCAAGTGGATTTGTCGGAATTAAAGGATGCTGAAGCTACGGTCATGACTTGGGGGAGAATAGGTCGCAGAGGGACTGATTTGCTCATGGATGTGTGTGAGTATGATGTGGGCAACGACAAAGTTGCAAAAGGAAAACGTTACGTCGGGGACAGAATCACCATGCGCTTGTTGAGATTGATGGTCCATCGATGGGCTGACCAACTCGTATCCCATTACACGGGTGAATCTGGGATTGCCAGGACCAAGATCGCCTATGTCTCTGAAAAGGAAGGCAATCGCGAACTGTTTGTGATGGATTATGATGGATATGGACAACAGCAAGTGACGGGCGATGGATATTTGAATCTCATGCCAGTCTGGTCACCGGATCGCCATTCCTTAGTCTACACGGCTTTCCGCCAGATGAATCAGGAAATTGTTCAACTGGAATTGGGATCCGGCACGAAAACTACACTCGTCGATCCAAAAGGGTTAAACATCACACCAGCCTTGTCGCCTGATGGAGAGACGCTAGCGTATGCTTCCGCGAAGGAAGGGAATTCAGAAATTTATACCATGAACTTATCAACACAAGAAGTGACCCAATTAACGTTTCCCCCTGGCGCTGCTCTTTCTCCTTCCTGGTCCCCCAACGGGCGAGAAATTGTTTTTACCTCAGATCGGGGCCGAAAGCCTCAACTGTATATTATGAGTGCGGATGGGTCGAATGTTCGTCGTTTGACCTTTGAAGGGAAATATAACGCTGCCCCATCATGGTCACCTCGTGGGGAATGGATCGCCTATGTGTGTCGAATACCGAAGCAAGGATTTCGATTATGCCGGATTTCTCCGGATGGCCAAGAACGATCGCAGATTACGTCAGGGTCTCATGAGGAAATGGACGACTCACCCTCTTGGTCTCCCGATGGGCGACATCTCGTGTTTAGTTCTATGCGGAATGGGCAGAGCCACATTTATATGATCAATGATGATGGGACAGAGCTCGAGCAGCTAACATCTGGCGGAACCCATCACAGTTCCCCGTCTTGGTCTCCCATACAGGGTTCTCCTGGACAGATGTGAACGTGTACTCCTGATGTAAGTTAAATTGGCGAGCAGACTATGGCCTAGAAGCGTATGGGTTAAGGGATGGGAACGTGACGATCGAATCGGCCTGAGGAAAATCCTTACAAGAAAGATGGTCCTTCGTTTTTCAAAAGGGGTAGGCATGGCACACAATTTTTTCTTAAGCGGTTTGGAGCGCAATCTGTCGAAATTTTCAAAGAGATGGAGACATGTTCTTAGCCGAGGTTCAGGTTCCGCAGGGTTGATTCTGTTGTGTCTGGGGTTGTCGTCTTGCGCTCAACAAGCAGATTTGGTCCGCGTTCAAAAGGAATTTCAAGTCAAAACGGCTAAGCTCGATCGTGAGAAGAAGGAGCTTGAACAAACCGTGCAAGATACCAGCGTAGAGTCCCAAAAGGACCGCGATGAACTCAAATCAGAATTGGCTCAATTATTGCGGCAAGCTGAAGCCCGGTTAAACAGTAAACTGAAGAGTATCAGGGAAGAAATTTTAGCTGGAATCTCTAGTGACGTGGAAATTGAACGTCACCGAATCGATGAACTCGATCGGCGGTTGGATGAAGAGCGAGCAAACGTAGGAGGAGAAATCACTCAGCTAAGAGAATCTCTGGAACAACAGGGGAGTCAACAAAGTACCCAAATCACGGCTTTGGATCAGAAGATTGACCAGCAGTTTACTCGACAAGGTGAGCAGACAAAAAAGCAAATGGAAAACTTTCAGCGATCATTTGTTGAGTTTAAGCAGGCCTTAGAGGCCGTGAAAGATGCCCTAGGGGAAGAGAAGCAGCGAGCGACTCAAAAAACCGGTGATGTCGCTTCCAAACTGGAATCCACGTCTAAAGCCAATACTGAGCAATTTCAAAAAGTCAATCAAAGCCTCGAATCCATGAAGCAGGCGTTGAATGAATCGACAAGAGCCCTGAACTCTCGGCTCGATAGTCAGCGTGAGCATGTGGACAAGTTTCAGAATAAGGCCGAATTAAAGATGCAAACTGTTGAGCAAGATATGCAAGCGCATGGAAACCAGTTGAAGGAGGTGATCCATTCCATCACTCAAATCCGAGATGTACTGGCTACCACTGGGACGACTCTAGGACAACAGGTCGATAAACAAACCCAACAGGTGAAGCAGATGGACACGCGGTTGGAACAACTGGAGACGGAAACACACGGCCTGGACAAGAATATTCAAAGTTCTCATGCTCAATCCCAGGACCTCATCCAATCAATGACCCAACTCCGCGAAGCGTTAGCTTCGACTGGGCATACATTGGGGACCCAGTCGGAGAAACAAGCTCAGTACATCAATACCTTACAAACACAACTTGAGCAGCTCGAAGCAAAGTCAGAGGGAGTTCGTCATGATCTGGAAAGCAATAACACCCAACTGCAAGCGCTGACCCAGTCGATGGTGAAATTGCAGGAAGCACTCGCGAAGACGGGAAGCACGTTGGGGAAACAGGTTGAGAATCAAGTCAAGGAACTCAAGAATCAAGTAAAAGAACTCGACTCAACCACTCATCGATTGGCTCAACTTGAACAACATCAAAAGACATTATCCGATAAATTAGAAACCGACACCCAAGCCTTACGGGGTTATTTGGAGAAGGATGTGCAGTCGAGTATCCGGTCTGTTGTGGAAGAACTCCATCGGGTGGACCAATCTCTCTCAGTTCGTCTTCAGGAGCAAGAGCGTCAATTCGGACAGTCGACGAGTCATGTTCAGGAATCCCTGACGCAGATCAAGGGTGACGTGAACGCGAACGTCGGTCACATGAATGAACTGACGAGAACGGTCGGACAGCTTCGGGAGGTGGTGGCCTCAATCGGAACGAAAATGGGGAAACGAGTCGATAAACATGACGAGATTCTGTCTCGGTTGGCGAAGGACTTGGAAAACATGAAAGGGCGACAGAAGACAAGCCAGGCGGGAAAGGTTCCACGAAAACACCGTGAAACTGTTGGCAGGTGACTGTGCAGTCAGAGGAAAGAAAAGTCGTTGGACATAATATTGTATGATAGTCTCAATTGGTCTGGTTGCTTGCCTGTGTTCTACGTTGAGTGATTCGAACACAGGATTGATGAAGGAGGTTGAGAGATCCTTCCTATCAAAAGGATCAACCCTGGTTCAGATGCGATGGGAGCCTAGTCAATGGATGGCATACCTGCAACGAAGGGCGGAGCCCGAGCCTGTGAAGACGCCGAACCTCGTCCTTGCGAAAGAGTCGTCGAATAAGAGATTGCGAAGCCAACGAATCACTCCTTCGAAGGCTTTCCGTCCAGCCTATATTGATTTCGTGAAAGGGAATTATGATCTCGCCATAGAAGGTTTCCGGCAGTTTATTAAGGATTACCCCAAGAGTTCCTTAGCTCAACAAGTCTATTATTATTTGGGTGAGGCCTATTACCATTCCCGTTCCTATACGTCAGCCGTCCAGACGTTTGAGACGCTTCACCGCAACTACCCTAACAGTCGGCATGTTCCGTCGGCGCTCTTTAAGTTGGGGTTAATTATGGATGAGATGGAGAAAGGAAAGAAGGCGAGAGCCTATTGGCTGACCGTCAGTCGGAAGTATCCTCGATCCTCCGAAGCTCAGTTAGCTAAGCAAAAGTTAGCTAGGGAATAGGTGCTCTTTTTTTAAAGGCTCGAATGATGAGATGACTCTGAACAGGATAGCCGATGAAGGAAGAACAGCCTAACAGGACAATCCACATCCTCCCCGATGTAGTTGCCACGCGTATCGCTGCGGGCGAAGTCGTGGAACGACCAGCGGCTGTAGTTCGGGAGTTGGTGGATAATAGCCTGGATGCAGGTAGTACGATGGTCAGAATCGATGTGGAGGAGGGAGGGAAACGGTTGATTCGAGTCACGGATGATGGCGAAGGCATGAATGCATCTGATGCCCCAATAGCGTGTCGGCGCTTCGCAACAAGTAAATTGAGCACTGAAGATGATTTGTTTGGGATTCGAACGTTTGGATTCCGAGGAGAAGCTCTGCCGAGTATTGCTGCTGTTTCCCGCTTTCGGCTTCTCACTGCCTGTCGTGGTGAGACGCTTGGCACTTCCGTTCAGATTGAAGGAGGAGGGGAATCGGTTTTGGGTCGAGAAGCCACATCGTCAGGGACACAGGTTGAAGTCCGCAATTTATTTTTTAACACACCAGGCCGGCAAAAATTTCTAAAGTCGACATCGACGGAATTCTCTCATATTTGTCAGGTTGTTCAGCAAGCCGCCTTGGCCCGCCACAAGACGCATTTTCGGTTACTGCATAAGAATCGTCTTGTGTTAGAGTTCTCTTCAGTTCCAACGAAAGCTGATCGAATTTTACAACTGTATAGGGGAACATTTGTGGAATCCGCCTTTCCAATCAGTATGGAGGGAAGTGGACTTCAAGTGGAGGGGATGACCGTCAGCCCGTATTTCGCTCGGACGTCCCGAATTCCTCAGGATATTTTTGTGAACGACCGTCCTGTCAAAAACGCGACGATTTTGCACGCTGCGTATGAGGCCTATTCCTCTTTCCTTCCTAAGGGGCGCCATCCCGTCTTTGTCATCTTTGTCAAGATAGATCCGACTCAGGTGGATGTGAATGTGCATCCCGCTAAACGAGAGGTGAAATTTGCTCAGTCGGATATGGTCCATCAATTGGTCAAGGAGGCCGTTCGACGTCCGTTGCACCAACAAGGAGTCGGTTTTTCTCAGCCTGGCACTATTTCAGAGCAACAGATGCCTTCTTCTCAGAGCGAAGTATCCGGAAGGGCAGGGGATTCTCACTCGTTTGGCTTAAAATGGGGATCAGTTGAGGGATCAACGGTTCCAGCCAGCGCTTATGAAACCCAAGGATCATCTCCAATTCCTAAGGCCCATGGTGGAGGAACGGTCCATGATTCCCTTCAACAGTATGAACTTCAAAAAATCCAGGACGTTATCGTGTTGGGCCAAGTGAATCGAACATTTCTTATTGCTCAAGTGGACTCTCTCTTTTATGTTTTTGACCAACATACGATTCATGAACGGGTGCTGTATGAACGGTTATGGCGAGGATGGCTTCAACAAGAAATTCCGAGTCAGCCTCTTCTCATTCCTGAACCTGTTGATTTGCCTCCTCATGCAGCCGTGTTATTGTCAAACTATCTCAAGGATTTGGCTCTGGTGGGTCTGGAAATTGAGCCTTTTGGGGCCCATTCATTTATCATTCGATCTGTCCCTTCACTTCTTGGTACATGCGACTATGGTGCCTTAGTGGCTGATCTGTTAGATGATCTCAGTAAGTGGGAGAATCTGCAATCGTTGGAAGAAAAGGTGAAGCAGATTTTTGCGTCGATGGCTTGTCAAGGAGCGGTTCAGGCTGGCCGTTCGATGGAACATTCTGAAATCAAGCAGGTTATTGAAGATTGGATTGGAGAAGGGAATCCAATGACGTGCCCTCATGGACGGCGTGTCGCGATGCGCTTTTCCATGGACGAGTTACACCATATTTTTGGACGGTCTTGAAAATGGGGATGCTGGAAGCCAACGTCAGGCCTATAAAATGTGGGCAAAATGTGCTGATCACTGAAAAACCTTTGATCGTTCTTGTTGGTCCGACAGCTATTGGAAAAAGTCGAATTGCGATTCATGTGGCCAAGCAGCTGGGTACGGAAATTTTGACTGCGGATTCCACGCAGGTCTACCGTGGCATGGACATTGGGACTGATAAACCTTCTCTCACAGAACAGGAGGAAGTGGCTCATCGTCTCATCAATCTTGTGAATCCCGATGAACCCTTCAATGCAGGTGAATACCGTCGATTAGCCATAAAGGAAATTGAGCGATTGTACGAGAATGGATGTCTTCCGTTCGTCGTGGGGGGAACTGGTCTGTATGTTCGGGTGTTGGTCCGTGGAATCTGGTCGGGTCCTCCCGTGGATTGGTCCATACGGTATCAACTGGAAGAAGAAAGCCGCCAAAGGGGAATGGAAGATCTCTATCGGGAGTTGAGCGCAGTCGATCCAGACTCTGCTCGTCAACTCCATCCGAATGATCGGGTCAAAGTCTTGCGAGCGCTTGAGGTCTATCGTCAAATGGGAGTGCCCCGCTCGCAAGCCCATCAACGACACGGGTTTCAGGATTGTCCTTTTCGACTTCTCTTCATAGGTCTTTCTATGAATCGACAAAGTCTCTATGAACGTATTGAGGCTCGTGTGGAGCTTGAATTGTCCAAGGGATTGGTTCAAGAGACTCAAACACTCTTACACAAGAGGTTTTCCCGGGACTTGACCTCCATGAAAAGTCTCGGGTATCGGCAAATGGCCAGTTACCTTGTTGGTGAATGTGATTACCAAGAAGCTGTCAGGCGTCTCAAACGGGATACTCGGCATTTCGCAAAGCGGCAATTGACCTGGTTTCGAAAAGAACCGGACATCGAATGGCTCGAATTAGCAGAGGAGGATCAACCAGAAAACGTTGCGAGCCGAATCCTGGCGCGAATCGAGAAGTTCTATGTGCAGTTGTCGAAACGTGATGGTGTTCATTCTCTCTAACGTCCATAGCGCTGGATGCCCTTTCTCAGGATGTGAGAGGAAGCGAATAAAGAATTGAGATGGTGAGTCATAGGCATGAGAAAAAACACACAAGCTGAAATTGCGGTGATTGGGGGCAGTGGGCTTTATGAAATGGAAAGGCTCAAGGATATTCGTGAAGTACGCCCTTCGACACCGTTTGGGCGTCCTTCTGCTGCCCTGGTTCTTGGAAACCTTCAAGGGAGACGAGTGGCGTTTCTGTCAAGACATGGACGTGGGCACCGAATCAGTCCGTCGGCCATTAATTATCGAGCTAATATTTATGCGTTGAAATCTGTCGGGGTCAGACAAATTTTTTCGGTGAGCGCGGTGGGGAGTATGAAGGAAACGATTAGGCCAGGGGACATGGTTTTGCCTGATCAATTTATCGATCGTACACAGCATCGTATCTCGACTTTTTTCGATCAAGGGGTTGTCGCACATGTAGCCTTTGCCGACCCCCTTTGTCAGACCCTCTCCACGTTGTTAAGGAAAGCTGCACAAGAGGTTGGTGTCACGGTTCATAAAGGCGGAACCTATTTATGTATAGAGGGCCTGCAATTTTCTACTCGTGCTGAATCCTTCCTCTATCGGCGGTGGGGAGTTGAAATTATCGGGATGACGAACCTTCCCGAGGCTAAGCTTGCTCGTGAAGCGGAGATGTGTTATGCCACCCTCGCCTTAGTCACAGATTATGATTGTTGGCACGAGAGTGAAGAGGCCGTCTCCGTTGGAGCCATTTTACAGATCATGCATCACAATGTGTTAATGGCAAAGCAGGTGTTGAGACGAGCGATCTCGTGGGTTCCCAAGGCAGAGGTGTGTCCATGCATGACGGCCCTGGACCAGGCCGTTGTCTCTTCCCTCAAGGGTCTCCCCAAGACAACAAAACAACGCTATCACCTCCTGCTCGGTCGGTATCTTCAAAAATCCCAGAAAAAGAAAGGACGTTGATCAAATGGGAAGATTGTTAGTTGTTGGGTCAATGGCGTTTGATACGGTACGAACCCCTTTTGGTGAGGCGACGGAGGTGTTGGGAGGATCAGCCACCTATTTTGCCACTTCGGCCAGTTTTTTTACGGGTGTCGACTTGATTGCTGTTATGGGAGAAGACTTCCCTGAACAACATCTGGAATTCCTCAAAAGCCGAGGAATTGATCTCACTGGTCTGGAGCGTCAAAAGGGAGCTACATTCCGGTGGCGTGGTGAATATACCTATCAATTAAACGAGGCACATACACTGGATACCCAATTGAATGTGTTGGAGACGTTTCGCCCCAAAATACCTGAGTCCTACCGAACTCCCGATATGTTGTTTCTGGGAAATATTGATCCGGAACTGCAACTCGACGTTCTCAAGCAAGTCAAACGTCCTAGGATCGTAGCCTGCGATACCATGAATTTTTGGATTGATGGGAAACGTGAGGCTCTCTGGCGAGTATTAGAAGAGGTGGATGTCTTGCTGATCAACGATGGTGAAGCGCGTGCATTGGGTCAAGATTCTAATCTCGTGAAGGTCGCCCAACACGTATTAAGCAAGGGCCCTAAGCACCTCATTATTAAACGTGGAGAATACGGTGTACTCATGTTTCATCAGAACAAAGTGTTTGGAGCGCCTGCCTATCCCCTGGAGATGGTGAAAGATCCCACAGGCGCAGGAGATACCTTTGCTGGGGGGTTCATGGGGCACCTGACTGCGACTGGAGATTTTTCCGATGTGGGTCTGCGACGAGCCGTGGTTTTTGGGAGTGTGATGGCATCCTTTACCGTTGAGACGTTCAGTCTTGACCGTCTCCGGTCTTTGACAATTCAGGAAGTCAAGACTCGGTTTAGCGACTTTAAACGCCTGACACACTTTGAGGATCTGACTCAATAACATGCCATGCCTTTTGGAAAATAGTATGGGTTCTTGAAGGCCTGACTTGAATGACGAGCTCGAACATTAGCTATTCCAGTTGTCATCATTGTCTAGGACAACGTTTTTAGGAGATTTTGACGTGATAGTCGGGTGTGTGAAAGAAAGAGCAAGAGAGTCGTGACAGCGTCAGTTGGTGAATATTTAAAACAGGCGAGAGAGTCCCAGGGGCTCACGTTGGAGCAGGCTGCCTTACTCACGAAGATTCAGCAGCCATTCCTCCAGGCGTTGGAGGAAGAGAATTTCTCAGGGTTACCGGAACAGGTGTTTACGAAGGGGTTTGTGCGGACCTATGCCCGATCACTCAAGGCTGATGAAGGAGAAGCCTTACGTCGGTTTTCAGAAACAGCCAGTTCATATTATTCACAAGGTGAAGATGACAGACGCAAAGTCTTGAAGCAAATCGAGGATGAACGACGAGGGAAACTCAATCGAAATGTTGTCATGGTAGTCACCGGAACCATGTTGATTGGATTGGTTTATGTCTTGCCGCTTCAACAATCGGGGTCTCCGCCATCTGATACCACCAATCAAACGAAGTCATCGCCTGTTCCCTCTAAACAAACAGTGGTTTCAAAACCGGATCTTTCTGGAGGCAGGGTAACTCACGATGATCGAGGTTTTCGGGTTTCTGGTTCAAACCGACTCTCAGCGACCGTCGAATCGGGAAGCCAGGGCCAGCAGGTCATAGCCCCCCCCAGTTCTGAGATTTCAGAGTCTCAGGCTCATGGAGATCTCGTGCTTGAACTTCAAGCGGCCGAAATTACCTGGGTCATCGTTCAGTCAGATGAGGGGGAGCCTCGTGAAGCTCTTCTCCAGCAAGGTGAAACTGCCAGATGGAGAGCAGCGGAACGCTTTATTCTCACATTAGGGAATGCTGGAGGGGTGTCAGTAAAATTAAACGGTATTCCCCAAGGGCCATTTGGAGAATCTGGAGTTGTCGTGCGAGACCTTGAAATCAAACCATAGGACCTCTTGTGGATCAGAATCAAGAAATCTTTGATACAAAGTCTCGGGTCGCTGAGCAAGAAGAGCAACGCGTACTCGTTGAACAATTAATACATACCGCCCGTCAGGCTATCCAGTTTGCTGTCGTTCCCTCTTCCCAGTTTCGGGTTGGAGCGGCAATTCAGTCAGCCGATGGGAGCGTGTTTAACGGCTGTAACATTGAAAGCCCTGTGTATTTAGGAATTTGTGCCGAACGAATCGCCTTGTTTAAGGCTCTGTCGGAAGGTGCTCAAGAATTTAAGTATCTGGCTGTTGTGTGCGAGGACAACATTTCATGTGTGCCGTGTGGGACCTATCGTCAATTACTCTGGGAGTTCGCTCCTTCTCTCAATATCATTGTTCTGAATGAAGGCGGTACTCTCTCGATCCTTCCTATTTTGGATCTTCTCCCTTCTCCGTTTGAACGAGGAGAACGGGATCCATTTCGAAAGTAGTCCCCACTCCATTGTTCCGCTCCGGATTTCGGTTTACTCATCTATCATCACAAGCTTCATATCCTATATAACCCCTTCCATAAAGTTTCTTGAGTGGAATAATACTCTCCAGATTGAAACTTCTGAAGATTATTTTGGACAAGAGGACTATACCTTAATAAAATAGACTCTTCTCAATGGCTTATGATGCAAAGCATCTCAAATAGCGATCTGTGGATATCGTCACATTTTGTGAAAAATCAAAAGAAAAACCGTAGCGGATTTCTCCTTGGCGTCGTGATTATTCTGGTTATTGGTGTCATTGGTCCACGGATAAGCTGGGCCCAGGTTTCGGAAATTTCTTTTCCCTTTACGAGCGCCACAAGACCGCAGGGGTATGCCAACTTTAATCGCTTACTGACGGAAGGTGGAATTCGTCTTGGTTCGATCATACTCCATCCGCATTTAGGCCTCGGGTCGGGTTATATGGATAATGCCTTTCGAACAGAGACAAACAGGGAGCATGATTTTGTGTATGTCGTCTCCCCAGGGATTCAAGTGCAGGTTCCCTTTGCCGGAAGAAAACATCAGTTTGTCGTTGACTACTGGGCAACGCAATTAATTTATGAGAGGTTTCCTGAGAATGATGGGATATTTCAGAAGGCAACAGGAAGGCTGATGTTCAATTTCCCGTCTGGGTTAAAAATGGATCTGCAAGGGGGGCACACAACAGGGATAATATCCAGAGGGGCGGTCTTAGATGTGGGGGCGCAAGAGCCAACGAAATGGAATACCAATACGTTCATTGGTTCGGCTGAAACCTTGGGTTCTTGGGCAGGGGTCCGCATGACGGCTGACTTCACTGATTGGAATTTTGAAAACAACGACCAAGCTGCCCCTCAAGACCGGAACACCTATAGAGCGAATTTGACTTTTTTCGGATCAATCACACCCAAAACCTTCGCCCTTTTGGATTTCGACGTAGAAAAAAGTAATTATGATAAAAACATACAGAATGACAACTTTCAGTGGGGTGTGAATACAGGGATCCGGTTGAGTCCCACGGGAAAGACAACAGGAGAAATTTGAGCTGGATATGCATTTTTGACATTCGAAATGCGCCAGTCTCATCGGCTCCTCCAGGATTGAGTACAGGAGGATCAAATTCGCCACTTTTTAATTTCCGAGGCAAGCTTGTGTGGAAACCTACTTCTCGGTTAACCGTCGATTTGCGGCCAAGTAGAAAGTTTCAACAATCAGGGGTGAATAATACATCAGTATTTACTCAGACAGAGGTTTGGCTCGAGGTCACTCAAAAGATGGGGTCCCGCACAAGCCTTACTGGAACGTACCAGTTTAATCTGGATGAATTTGATGACCCTCAGATGATTGATGGTCAGACAGATATACGAACAGACCACTTCCATCGGGCCACTATTGAAGTGCAATACGAAACCCTTAGGTGGCTTGGCTTGATCGTTCGATATGCACATGCCCGAAGAACTTCAACCTTTAGTAGCTTGGAATTTTATGCCAATACAAATAGGTGTTGGGCTTCAAGGCGCGTTTTAACGAAATTGTAGGTATTCAAATGGCATGCTGGGCATAAAACGACTGAAGAAAACTTCGGAATCAGCACTAGCAGCACAGAATGTGTTTTCACATCATGCAACCTCTTAATATTATTGAGAAAGTTCTAGATATAGGTTGAATGTTTCAGTTGATTCCCTCGATTCCTCATGGACCTATTTTCTTGACAACCGAAAAAAATGGTTGTTATATTCCGCCCGTTTTCCTCTTTGAAAAAAAGAGAAAAGATACGGTATGATAAAGATGAGTGTTCTTCCGCTCGTGATACTAGAGGTTTTGTGTTCTCGTTTTAGGGATTACTATTCATAAAGGAGGAATTGCATGAAGCGGTATGTTGCTCTCTTAAGTTTATTGACTGCCTTTATATTCGTCAGTGGTGATTTGGCCTTTGCTGGTGCCGAAAAAGATCCTTTAAAGGCACGGGTTCCGAAAGAGCATCGTGGGAAAGCCAAGAAAATGAAGCCACCTGCCGCCCTTTATAAGAAATCCAAGAGGGCATCTGCTGACATTGTGGCTGCAGGGAAAAAGTTGTTCGAGGGCAAAGGGACGTGTTTTAACTGCCATGGGAAGTCTGGAAAAGGCGATGGGCCAGCGGGAAAAATCCTCAATCCTGGACCCCGGGACTTTACGAATTGCAAATTCCATAAGAAACGGAAAGATGGCGAGCTATTCTGGATCATTAAAAACGGCAGTCCCGGAACAGGCATGGTGCCTTTGATTCCAAGCGCGATTACAGAAGAGGAAGCCTGGAAGGTGATTGCGTACGAACGGAGTTTCTGTAAAAAATGGATAAAGAAGAAGTAAGAAGTCGATATCAAGTAAGAATCGCAGGGTCTAAACATTGACCTTGGGTAGTGAGGAACCAAGCAAACCCCCGTAGAGAAACCTCTTTTCGGGTTTTTTTTTGACTTCTTGTTTTTGTAAATTGAGGTCAGAACGATTACGAGATTTCTTGATTGTCAGGTGCTGGCGATCTTTCGAGATTTCAGGATTGGGCCAGAGGCAGACTAAGATCAATCAGTCAATTTGACAGGCCAGGGAAGCGTTTACTAAACTTTAAAGTTATAATATGAGACCTGTTATGACCTGAGAGGAGGCTTTTTCAACTGATGAGAAAATCTCGCACGCTCGAAGAGGATAAAACCTCATTGCACAAAAAAGTGGGTGAACAACGGAATGAGGACCTGGGGGCTGAGGAGAGTCTGGCCCTCAGAAGACTTCTAAAACGGTTGAAACTCGTCCAACGAAAGCTGCGCCTCCGAGTAGCCCGAAAAGCTCAATCCGCCGGAAAGAAGGCGGCTTCTGCATCGTAATAATTTGGCCCGGAATGAACTAACTCAAGATAGGAGCTTCAGAAATCGCTTCACTAACCATAGTGCGACAGTGGAGGTGAAAGGGAGACTGTGAACCATGAGTAACGATGTGAACAAATCCGATGTGAACAAATCCATGGAAGAGCCGGAAGAGAGAGAAGAAGGATCTGAAGAGACCGAAATCAGCGATGAGTTCGTGGACGAAATTTCTGATTCCTTGGTCGATGATTCGGAATCCGTGCCTACCGAAGTGGCCTCTGCTGAAGGAACGGAAGGGGAAAGTGAGGAAGAGTCCGTCGAACAAGAACTAGAAGAAGACAAGATTAAGGATGAGATTGATATTCAGATCGATCTTCTCCAGGATACCGACTGGGTCGTTCGTCGCGAAGCCGTCATCACATTGGGGGAAATGGCTGATGAGCGGTGCGTCGAACCCTTGGTCAGGTGCTTGCGGGACGGTGATTGGCAAGTCAAAGAAGCCGCAGTTGACGCGTTAGCTGAAATTGGCTCTCCTGCCGTTGAAATGCTTATCCGGTACATTCGGGATTGGGAAGCTCGAAAATATGTCATTTGGACCATGGGGAAAATCAATGACGAACGTGTGTTGGATCCACTCATCTCGATGTTACGAAATGATGAATTCAAAGATGATGCGACTCGGGCTTTAGTCGAGCTCGGAAAGCCGGCGGTGGAACATCTGATTGTGTGTCTCACTGATAAAGAAGACTTTGTGAAGAAGCAAGCTATTCTTGCCTTAGGAGATATCCAAGATCCAGCGGCAGTGGATCCCTTGATCGCCTTACTCCAAGATCAAGATTGGTTTGTACGGCTCACGGCGGCTGCATCGTTAGAAAAAATTGGTGAGCCACGTGGCCGTGACGCGATTAAGCCTCTCATGAAAGACCCAGACTTGGCAGTCAGGATGAGGGTTGAGCGAATTCTGGCGGCGTGGAAGAAACAGCCAGCCAATGCCTAACGTCCACACCGCTCTCTCAAAGTCCGAGTAAGCGATCCACTTCAGCTTGTGCGTAATTCAACGTTTCTTGTGAGACCTCTTTCCCGGCTTCCAGGGATTGTTTGAGTTCTTCGATTTTTTCTTCCCATTCCTGTGCGAGTTGCTCTCCCATTTCAGGATCTCTCTGAACCGCTTTCTTAATGTAGAAGAGTGCCTCCTCCAACTTTTGAGCGGCTTCTCGATAGTTTCCCTGTAAAAGCGCTGATTTACTATCAAGGATCCGGGCCTTGCCTTCCAAGAATTCGTGTTGCTGGAACAATTCCTCTTGGGTGACGCCCAAGGTTTTTTGCATAACATCATTCGAGAGCGTTTTGAGTTGATGTTGGACTTCACCTGGTGGTTGCTGCCCAACATAGTGTCCAGCCCAAAAAACTCCCCCTAAGATGACTATCTGTAGAACAAGTTTCCACATAGATCGTTTCTTTTTACCTCCCTATGTATGACATGGCACAACAAAAAACTCCATATCTTCTCGTCCGTTCGTCAGAACAAGAGTGACATATTTTCTTTCGTCTGTGAAGAGAAGATAGCATGGAACTTGCCAAATAGATGAAAAATCGAAAACGTTGCAATGTTGATTCGATGGGAAAGAGGACGGAGCGTTTGAAATGTTGGATGAGCTACTGAAGCAGGTACATCAAGCGTTTCCCACTTGGCCAGGATTTTCTTCCGACATCCTTGATGAGACTATGGCGAACCGTTCCCCTAAAATCCGTGTCACCTGGTTCATGTGCTCAGCCAATTGGTTAGCCTCTTCTGGCTTGAGATCGCGTTGAAAGCGTGGGGGCACACCCCAACGGGTTTCCACTGCTTCGCCGGAAATCTGAGCCAGAACACTGACCAGTTTGATACTTTGGGTAGTGGTAGACGTTGGGGAGGAGGGTGTCTGGGCTGGAGCCGTTTCCGAAGAGGGAGATGTCTCTTGGGAAGGCGATGAGGCCTCCTCGGAAGCAGTGGATTTTCCTTCAAAGAGGGCTTGCATGGCGGGAATCACGGCTCGTGCGCACAAATCCGCAGTAGATCGAATGGCTTCACTTTTCTCGCCCCCAGCCTTAAATACAACCTGACCACCGAGGAGCTGAAAAAAACCATCTTTTTCCTTGCTCTCTTCGGTCACCACAAATTTATACCGCTCGTACATGGTACGGCTCTCAGAAACGGTTTTTCCGATCGCCACCACGACTTCCATGTCATCGATTTCCGCAGAAGTGAGGCTGGGAGCCACGACCGTCTTGAGCTGTTGGCTGACAGCGTCTTCAAGTGAGTTCATGAATTCTGGCTGAGTTTGGACGGGGATATAAAAGGCCGAAAGACGGTCGGCGATGTTAAACATGACTTTTAAAAACTCGAGACACACGTCCCATTCCTGGGTTCGTGTCCACTTAAGGGACTGGGCTTGGTCGCTCCGTTTGATAAGCGTGACCGATTCCCGTGCCACATCGAGCATGGTCGAGGCCAAGTCCTTGAGGACCTTTTCGTACTCTTGTTTAACGCTGATTGTCGCCATCGTTCACTCCGGGTTAAAACATAATTATAGCCAAAATTCCAGAACGATGTCCAAAATACGTCGTATCGTATCCTTTGCTCAGAAATAGCAGGGGCTGTTCAAAAAGGGCGCTCGCCTGCGCCAAGTTCAGCAAGGCCGCAGGCAGCGAGGAGGACGAGGCGTACAAGTGAGTACGTTGAGGACTCCGATGCGCGAACGGCGCGAAGAGCGCCAAGTTTGTGAGCCCGAAGGTCGAGAACGCTGCTGGCGGCCTTTTCAGCCCCTTAAAGAGAAACCATCATTGCAACCCCCTTGGTCGTATGCTATACACGGTCATGAGGTACCGCGTTTCGTGGTTTTCCCTCCTTCGTCTATCCAAAAGAAATATTGTCCAGACACAATGGATCAAGAATCTTCTCAGTCCAAAGTCTATGTCCTCAAAAAGCCTGTGGGCGAGGAAGCCGCAAAGTCTCTTTCCCTGGACTATGCTCAGGCCCTGAATCCCCAACAATTGGCTGCGGTGGAAGTGGTCAACGGCCCGGCGCTGGTGATTGCCGGGGCGGGGAGTGGGAAGACCCGTGCGTTGGTGTATCGGGTTGCCCGCCTGATTGATCTGGGAGTGCCACCGGGGTCTATCCTCCTTCTCACCTTTACGCGAAAAGCCGCTCAGGAAATGTTATCCCGTGTCGGCTTACTCATCGGTGCTCAAAGTGACCGAGTGGCGGGAGGCACGTTCCACTCCGTGGCCAATATTTTACTCCGGCGCTATGGTCGATCCATTGGATTGGAACCAGGGTTTACGATTTTGGATCGTGGCGACGCAGAAGATTTGATCAACCTGCTTCGTGCTCAATTGGGAGTGAAGGAGACGGGGAAACGGTTTCCTCGAAAACGTACGATTGTCGAGATGTTCAGTAAATGCGCCAATACTCTCCAGCGACTTGAAGATATTCTGCTCAATGACTACGGGCATTTTGGTGACTACATGAAGGAATTGCTGGATCTCGCCGAATCATATGAGGCGGCCAAGCGGCAACGCCAGCTCGTGGATTATGACGATTTGCTGGTACGGCTCAGGGAGTTGCTGCGCATAGATGAGCAAGCCCGGCACATGATATCCGACATGTATCGGTATGTGCTGGTTGACGAATATCAAGATACCAACCGTTTGCAAGCCGATCTTGTTCGCAAAATGGCGGCAACGCACGATAATGTGATGGTCGTGGGGGATGACTCGCAGTCGATTTACGCCTTTCGCGGCGCAACGTTCCGTAACATCATGGAGTTTCCCACGCTGTTCCCCAAGACCCGCATCTATAAGCTGGAAGAAAACTATCGCAGCACAAAACCGATCCTCCAATTAGCGAATTCTATTATCGAAGGAGCTGAAGAGAAATATTCCAAAGCGCTGTTTACGCAAAAAAACGAAGGGGACATGCCGATTTTTGTGCAGGCGATGAGCGAACATGCCCAGTCGAGGTTTATCGGCCAAAAAATTTTAGAGCTTCGGGAGGAAGGTGTCCCACTCAACGAGATCGCCGTCCTGTTCCGGTCGAGTTTCCATGCATTTGATTTAGAAATTGAATTGTCGCGTCGTGATCTGCCCTTTATCAAACGGGGAGGATTCAAGTTCATTGAAACTGCCCATGTAAAGGATCTGTTGGCTCATCTGCGTATCATTCATAATCCGTTTGATTCAGTCAGTTGGAATCGGCTACTGCTTTTGGTGGAAGGGGTCGGGCAGAAAAAAGCCAAGGATCTTCTGGTCGAACTGCTCAAGACCGATCAGCACATCGAAGTTCTTCGAAGCAGTACTGGGCGTGCGGCCCATGGATTACGGCATTTAGCCAACCTCTTGGACGCCATTGGCCAAGCCGGCCCTCGTCCCCAGACCGATGACATGACTGATGTGCTGGAGTATTACCTCCCGATCCTCAAGGATCAGTATGACGACTATCCCAAACGAATCCGAGACCTCGAGCATCTTATCGTGATGGCGGAGCGTTATCAGCATTTGGAAGAGTTCCTGGCAGACCTCAGCCTGGAGCCACCGGATGAGAGTGTGGTGGACATAGAGGCGCCAGATCGAAATGATGAGCAGTTAGTTCTTTCAACGATCCACTCTGCAAAAGGCTTGGAATGGCGATGTGTCTTTGTCATTTGGCTCGTAGACGGACGTTTTCCGTCCTCCTACTCCTTTCTCACCTCCGAGGAATTGGAAGAGGAACGACGGCTCCTCTACGTCGCCGTGACGCGGGCCAAGCAGCACCTCTTTTTAACCTTTCCCATTAATGTGTACGATAAAATGACGGGTTCGGTGCTCTCCAAGCCATCACGTTTTTTCGATGATGTTCCCTCAAATCTTTTGGAAACTTGGAGCTTAGTTGAAGAAGATGAAGGATATGATTGGCGCTCATAACCGACAGGGAAGAATATGGTCTGTGCTGGTGTTCATGGCGATAACGTGGGGGATGGTGTTGGTGGGAGATGGGGAACAAGCCATTGCATCAGAGAATTCGAGGAGCAAACCGAAGCAGACCAGCCCCTGGCCTGACCTGGTGCGACAAGCCGAAGCCATGGGGTTGCCGACAAGGTTCTTACATGAAATTGATCCGACTTTCGTCACCGTGGAGTTTGCCGATCTCCACACCTATGCCGCGGAATATCATCCTGAAGATCATCGGATGATTCTCAATTTGCGATTATCATTCAATAAGGCTGGTGGAGCCCTGATGTCGTTGGACCGCATGACGTACCATGATTTGAGTCTCCTCTATCATGAACTTCTGCATGCCTATTTGGATTATATTTTCTACGGCTCGAACCCCCAGACGCTCTCTCCGCAAGCTAGACAGATGCTGACTTTTGCCAATGAACAGCTCAATTGTCATTATCGTCTTGTGCGAATTAAGCGCGTGCGTCAACGTCCAGAGGCGATGGATGTACGATGGTTGTCCGAAGATGATGCCTGGGAAGTGCTGAATGAAACCTGGGCCGTGTTTGTTGGGTGGGGAATTTGGACGAAGCTGGAGCTCTTTCATGAAAAAGAATCCTTTGGTCAATGGACCCCTCAGCTCAAGGAAGAATGGGGAACACGATTGGCCGCAGCGAATCAGTCAGGTGAGTTGTTAGGATATTATGAGCCCGATGATCCTAAAGAGCGGATGATCGCGAGAAAACGGTATTTAGCTCCTTCCCACGGGATGACGCCACAAGGGGCCAAATTATTGTTGGAAGTCATTTTGGAAGAACCTGCTGACCTCGTACGTTTAGGAGAAGAAGTCATAGAATCGACGCAGGATCATCAAGAAAAACTTCCGTGTGGAAACTAAAAACGTTTGGAAACATCATCTCAGAAAGCGTGTGCGCCAAGAAGAACTTATTCAATATTTTTCTTGACTTTGTTCATTTTGCGAACCTAGACAAATGCGATAAAACCATGGTAGCGTCAGTCCGTTGTCACATGACACGTTATGAGCAGATAGAGAACTGAAATAGAGAACTGCAAGGATGCGCCTGTAGCTCAGTGGATAGAGCACTGGCCTCCGGAGCCAGGTGCCGCAGGTTCAAATCCTGCCAGGCGCGCCATCTTATTCAACGCTCTTTCCTCTCGGTGGGCCGTTAGCTCAGTTGGCAGAGCAGCTGACTCTTAATCAGCGGGTCCAGAGTTCGAGTCTCTGACGGCCCACCAACTTTTTCAATTACGTAAAGAGCACCTCTGATTTTTATTTAGCAGGCAGCATTTTTCATCACCGCGGAATGGTGATTGAGAATCCGCGGTTGGATAGTCCCGACGATTGAGAAATTTTTCTTGCTGAATCTCGTTTCAATCTATAGATCCGTTTCAAGCCTATAGCTTTCTCCCCTTTTCCCAAAATGTCCGAATATAGGCCGCCACTTGCCAGGTTTGGATTCCGCTTAAATGCAACGGGTAAACGGGAGCCATATCTGTGCCGTGGCTCCCGTTCTTAAGTACCTAAAACAATTCGCCATCGGTTCGAGCCTCCTGACAGGCCGCCTTCGTGAAGTCACGGGGAAACGGATATTCAACTGAGCTGGGATCTATGTCCCGTCCAAATCCACGGCCATCTTTCCCATGGCATGTAGCACAAAACATACGACCCTCGTAGAGTTTTTTTCATTCGTCTATAAACTCTTGGCTTACTGGGAAGGGGTTGCGCATGTATCGGGCTTCCGTCAGTTCCTCTGGCGGGACGATGGAAGGATATTTCTGCTCTTGTGCCCAAATGGAGGCGGAAACTTGTAACCAAAACACGGCTAGAAAGATCATCAATGCTTTGGACATTCGAACCCTCCCTCTCGTGTTAGAAACATTAAGCAACGGTGTATGAATTTGGAGCATTCCCCTTTATTATATCACCTTGTCGTGCATTGTTGCCTTCCGACGTAAGTTCACCCGCCTTCGCGCTCGTTGCTGAAACTTTAGCGTGTAGGCCAATGACTTCCTCATAGGCCCCACGGCTGCCAGGCCTTCATAGCCTACACGACTACGCCGGGGTTGGCTAAAGCCGCGGGGCTCCGTTTGATAAAGAATCTTATGTAAGGTTGCTTTTACTCACCGCCGTATTCCGTCTTGGGCCGCACGAGTACGGGTGGGGTCCCATTCGATGCGGTGCCAAACGACTTTAGCTATTCCTTGCTCGGCAATTTAGCATGGGAACTTGATGCGTGGGGACAGATCCGTCGGTCAACGGAAGCCTCGTTGGCAGATCTGTTATCACGAGAGGAAAATCGACGGGCCGTCGTGCTCGGTTTGGTGAGCGGAGTCGCTCAGGCTTATTTCGACTTGTTGCAGTTTGATATGCAACTAGATATCTCCCGACGTGCCCTCCAGTCTTGGGAGGAATCGTTGGTGATTGCCCATGCTCGACTCAGAAGAGGACTCACATCCAGGTTGGACGCGGACCAATTCGAAGCTGAACGAGCCAGAGCTGCTGCACGAGTCGCGGAGTTCGAACGTCTGAAGACTCAGAAAGAGAATGAGTTAAGCGTTTTGCTTGGAAGAAATCCCATGAAAATCAAACAGGGAAAGTTGCTCACAGAACAAGTCCTGCCACCAGAGGTTCCTGCAGGTCTGCCGTCGGAACTGCTTCAGCGCCGTCCGGACATTTTACAAGCGGAACAAGAATTGGCCGCAGCCACGGCGCGAATCGGAGTTGCAAAAGCCAATCGATTTCCAAAAGTAACCCTAACGGGGATTCTGGGAGTCGCAAGTCCACGTCTATCGAATTTCTTTACCTCTGAAGGGAAATTTGGCGCATCGGGGTTTGATTTAGCTGGGCCCCTCCTTGCAAAGCTCAAGCAGAACAAGTTGAGGCCTTATGTTCTGCATTGCGACTCGCAAATCTGCGGTATCGTGGAGGAATCACAAGTTATATTGATGTCCTCATTGCCAAGCGGAGCCTCTTCGAAGCCGAATTATCTCTCACAGAAACACATCGCCTTCACTTGGTTTCGGTCGTTCAACTGTATAAAGCTTTAGGTGGAGGGTGGTCACCAAATTCATCGACTAACAAAGAGGAAATATTGAACCTATCGGACTCAATCGCAAGTCTAACAAGAAACATTGGAGTCTCACCTGACTGATTTCTAATTCTTTATGTTTGCTAATTAATCTTAAAGTCATCTTGACACTTTCATAGTTGGTCGCGGGTGATATATTTCGAATAAAGAAAACTATAGGAAACGGATTCACTGGACCGTCCTATGCAAGAGGATAGGAAAAGCTTTTGGAACAGAAGCCTCTCTTTAATATCCTTTATTTTGGAAGTAGCATGCTGAAGTCGACTTGAAATAGGTTGTGATATGGTCGATGCATTTTGTTCTGATCTGAGATCAAGGGGTTTCACAGCTGAGATAATGGCAACCCCGATCTGTTGGAGATCACACAAGTTGTCACAAACATTGAATTCGAAGCTATGACGTCCTCTCAACTAAATGCTTGACATCCTTAGCGATGACGCTCACTATGTTTTTTCTCACCGAACCGCAATTTGTACTGAGTCCAGGGTTTCTACACCACCCCATGCTAGAGAGTCGTGGCAAATTGGGGACGGAACATGAAATCTCGGCTAGTCTGTCTGCATGCAATTTCGAAACAACGGACTTCGAATAGAATCCTACTCTTTTCAGCCGATAGAACTTCTGAGATCTCGGATAAGCAGGGTTGGCGGTTTCTTGTCGCTGCCGGGGTAGGACCCATGCTCAGATGAATTGAGATGAAGCTTCTGTTTTAACGAATTGGTGTACACATGATGAATGTAGCCTACCTGCGCCTGGAGAACATCACGAAGTCATTTCCAGGGGTGCTCGCCAACTCTGAGATTAACCTTTCTGTTGAAAAAAGCGAGATCCATGCTCTTCTGGGTGAAAATGGGGCTGGAAAAAGCACGTTGATGAAGATCTTGTACGGGTATTACCAGCCGGATAGCGGCTCCATTTACATTGAGGGCAATCGGGCTAATATCCGGACACCAACAGACGCGATACGATGTGGGATAGGAATGATGTTTCAGAATTTCATGCTCATTTCCGCCTTCTCGGTAACTGAAAACATCGCGTTGGCCTTGCAGCAGCAAGGCCTGATGATCCAGAGCCAGGAGCTGGCAGTCCGGATTCGCGAGACAGCCGCTTTCTATAAGTTGGCCGTCGACCCCGAGGCCAAAATCTGGGAACTCTCAATTGGTGAACGGCAGCGAGTGGTAATCCTTCGACTTCTCTTAACCGGCTCACGGATCCTGATCTTCGATGAACCAACCAGCTTACTCACGCCTCAAGATGTCGAGGGGTTTTTCGAAGTGGTACGTAAGTTATCGAGCGATGGGTACTGTGTTCTTTTTATCACACATAAATTAAAGGAAGTCATGGCCCTCGCTGACCGGATCACCGCACTCCGCAAGGGATCAGTGATACGTACTGTTTCACGCCAGGATGTCACAGAAAGCGATCTTGCCTATATGCTGGTCGGGAAGTCCACGATTGAGTCAATAGAATCAGAACAGCCCCAGGATCCAGTGGGTCGAGATGTAATGCTCGAATTTCACGATGTGTCGGCACCAGGAGAACATGGTCACTCAAGTCTTCAAGGGGTCAGCTTCACACTTCGGGAACGGGAGATTCTCGGGGTGGCCGGTGTCGCGGGCAATGGCCAAACCGAGCTGGGCGAAGTGGTCTTGGGCTTGCGCCCATGCTCTCAAGGTCACATCGTCCTGCATGGACAGGATCTGACCAATAGGTCGACTGCCAAAATTCTGGAAGCTCCCGTGGCGTATATTCCAGAAGATCCGCTGCAGACCGGGGTTGCGCCGGGATTGACCGTGCTAGAAAACATGGCTCTCCATAATCGTGACTCGCAGAGAGGGTGGCGAGGGTTGATCATGGATTGGAAAGAAATCCGCACAAAGACCGAACGCAGCATCCAAGCATTTGGATTGGCGCTTCCCAATCTGGATCGTCTGGTGATTACGCTCTCTGGAGGAAACCTTCAGCGGCTCGTTTTCATACGAGAACTGGCCTGTCAACCGCGTCTCACGGTGGCGTTTCACCCGACGTTTGGCCTTGATATTGCGGCGACAAAAATGGCCCACAAACTCGTCCTGACGAGTCGCCGCAATGGCTCCGCCGTCTTGCTGATCTCAGAAGATCTGGACGAATTGTTTGCCTTATCCGACCGTATCCTGGTTATGCACTCGGGGAGGGTAGCCGGCATTGTTGATCCAAAGATCACCCAGCCGTTTGAGATAGGACTCTTAATGACCGGAGGAGCCAAGAACTGATGGAAGCGCTCGCTCGGATCAGAACCGGTCGGTTGGGGGATATCCTCCGTATGACCGGCATGATGGCCCTGGCTTTCGTTGCAGTCGGTTTGCTTCTCCTGTCGTTCGGGAAAAACACCATCGAGGCGTATGTCGAGATTTTTAAAGGGTCATTAGGGAGCACGTACGGTCTCAGTGAAGTCGTCGTCAAAATGATTCCCCTGATGTTGTGCGCGGTTGCCACGGCCATTCCCGCGCGGATGGGCTTACTCAACGTCTGGGCGGAAGGTCAGCTCCATATTGGCGCGATGTGGGCCACATGGGGAGCGCTGACCCTGGGAGATTGGCCCAAAGAAGTTCTCTTGCCCACGCTGGTGCTACTGGGGTTTTTGGGTGGTGCGGCCTTTGCCTTTATTCCAGCTTTTTTCCGAGTCAAGGCTGGGGTCAATGAAACCATCTGCACGCTCTTGCTGAATTATGTGGCCATTCTCATAGTGGAGCACATGGTTCACGGCTCGTGGAGAGATCCGATGAGCTTTAATTGGCCATTTACCCGAGAGTTCAGCGATGCCGCACGCTTGGCGTTCTATGGGATTACTAGGATCCACTCGGGTCTCTGGCTAGCGTTAGGCGCAATTGTTATCTTTTACCTTGCGCTGAAACGGACACGGTGGGGCTATGAATTACGGATTATTGGTGACAACGCCGAAGCCGCGCGGCGTGCCGGCATTCCGATCAACAGGTACATTATTCTGACCTTGTGTATCGGAGGTGGAATTGCCGGTTTGGCGGGGATGGCAGAGGTGTGTGCGATCCAGGGAAGACTCCGACCCGGCATCTCAACGGGGTTCGGTTATACGGGATTCCTTGTCAGTTGGCTCGCCCTCCATAATCCACTCAAGATTGTCTTGATGGCGTTCCTCTTAGGCGTCTTGTCGCTCGGGGGAGATATGGTCCAGATCAGTCTTGAGTTACCCTATGCCATCGTCAACATTCTTATGGCCCTGATCTTTTTCATCGTGCTGGGTAGGCTGGCGACTGCTCGAAAGGAGAATTAACGCGGTGATTGGAATCGTCGAAAGCATCTTAACTGGTGCCGTTTGGTCCGGGACTCCGATTCTATATGGCACCCTCGGGGAAATTCTCGTGGAGCGAGCGGGGATCGTGAATCTCGGGGTGGAGGGAAGTATGGTCATGGGGGCCTGTGTCGCCTTTATCACGACGGCCGAGACCCAGGATCCCGTGCTCGGAGTCATTATGGGAGCGTTGGCTGGGGGGCTCGTTAGTCTCATTCACGCGTTCATGGTGGTCACGCTCCGTGCCAACCAAATTGCCAGTGGGTTGGCCCTGATGTTTCTCTGTTTAGGGATCACGTCATTTATTGGTCGCCCATACGTCGGCGTTCAGATCACGGGCATACAGCCCTTGAATATTCCAGGCCTGTCGGAGATTCCTCTTCTGGGCCGGATCATGTTTGAACATGATGTGTTGGTCTATCTAGCCTACCTGTCGGCACCTCTGCTGTGGTTGTTTCTGGTTCCACACTCGGTGGGGCCTGTATATCAGGGCCGTCGGGGAAAACAAACTCGTAGCCTTTGCCATGGGCATACCGGTGAAGGTTCTTCAGTATGGAGTCATTGGAATCGGCGGGGTATTTTCCGGCCTGGGCGGGGCGCATCTCTCGCTTGCCTATACCCAGAGTTGGGTGGAAGCCATCACCGCAGGCCGGGGATTTGTGGCTGTGGCTCTGACCATTTTCGCGACGTGGCATCCGTTACGGGGCGTGCTGGGTGCCGTGCTTTTTGGGACAGCGTTTACGCTCGGTCTCCAGATTCAGGCCCAGGGGATAAATGTGTCCCCCTATTATCTCCATATGTTGCCGTATGTGTTGACCCTCATCGGCTTGTTACTGTGGCAAAAGAGTCGAAAAGGTTCGATGCCAGAAGGGCTGAAATCGGTCTTCAAAGGAGTGGGATAACATAAGCCAGGAAAGGAGAACACACGATGAAACGGAGCCTAATGGGAATATGCGTCATAGTATGCGCAATGGCGATCTGGACATGCGGAGAGGCACCTGAGGAGCCAACCTCTAAGGAGTCAAGCGAAGAATTCAAAGTTGGCTTCATCTATGTGGGACCGAAAGACGACTACGGATATAATTATGAGCACGATCAAGGCCGCCTCGAGGTGGAGAAGCAATTTTCGGATCTCGAGGTGATGACCAGTGAAAACATTCCGGAAACCGCCGAGGTTGAACGGGTCATGGAGCAAATGATTCAAAAGGGTGCCAAGCTCCTGTTTCCTACTTTAGACTCGGCCATCAACGTCGGGAAACGACATCCAGACGTCGTGCTCATGCATGCGGGTGGGTTTAAGCACTCCACGAATGTCGGTACCTACTGGTCATACATCTATAACGCCATGTTCCTGTCTGGCATGGCCGCTGGAGAAGTCACTAAGAAAAACGTGTTCGGCTTTGTTGCCGCCCATCCGATTCCGCAGACGCTCCAGAATATCAATGCGTTTACGTTGGGGGCTCGGATGGTCAATCCAAACGTGACAACCCATGTCATTTATACAGGGGAGTGGTGCAATCCGGGAAAGGCATCAGAAGCGGCAAATGCCCTCCTTGATCTGGGAGCGGATGTGCTCAGTCAGCATCAGGATTGCCCGAGACCCGTGGTGGAAACGGCCGCCAAACGTGGGGCGTTTTCTGTTGGCTATCACTCGGGAGATCTTCAAAAGTTCAATGAGAAAGGCTGGATCACTGGGGCTGACTGGAAATGGAGTGAATTGTATGTGGAGATCGTGAAAGATGTGAAGGCAGGGAAGTCAGACAAGTGGATCAGCAGACACCACCGTACCGGGTTGGAAGGAGGATTTTTAGATATCGCGCCCCTTGGGTCTGCGGTCCCGAAGGAGACGCAAGACAAGGTTATGATGTGGAGGACAAAGATCGTGGATGGGGAGTACGCCGTGTTTCAAGGCCCGATCGAGGATAACACAGGGAAAGCGCGTCTTGAGGAAGGTCAAAAGCCGAGTTTCGAATTCATTGAAACGATGGATTGGTATGCTGAGGGTGTGGTCGGAGACGTGCCAAGGTAAGGGAAAAGCGAGGAGGTTGCACGATGGGCTTAACCGTAAAGGCAGATCCTTATGAATGGCCCTATGATGGGAACATAGAGCCGAAGCACACCGTACTGATCGTGATCGACATGCAGCACGATTTTTGTGGAGGGGGAGGGTATGTTGACAAAATGGGGTATGATCTCTTCCTCACCGTACGGGCGATTGAGCCAATCAAACACGTTCTTGAAGCGGTCCGAAAAATTTCTGGATTCACAGTCATCCACATGCGTGAAGGACACCGAACGGATTTAGCGGATTGCCCACCAAACAAGCTCTGGCGGAGCAAAGAAATTGGGGCAGGTATCGGTGATCTTGGACCGAAGGGACGAATCTTGGTCCGCGGAGAACCGGGATGGGACATTATTGAAGAACTACGCCCTGCTCCAGGCGAGCTGAAAGGCCGCCATTAAAATGATCAAGATGCAAGGAGGGGTATTTGGCTCTGTGTCGAATTCCCAAGACTTCATGAAGGCCGTTCAGCAGTTGACGTAATGGGAAAGGGGGCTAGCTCAGGCTAGCTCAACCTGACCCCTATACCAATTATCTCCCACCCCATAGGGCCTTTTTCTATGGGCTTTGCCCTATAGAAAAAGGCCAGTCCATTTTTTTTATTTATGTGGATTTCCTCAGATCAGTGGTGCAGTGTCCACAACGAAGAGCTTTTATGGGAATGGTGGAAATACAATGTGGACATTCCTTCGTGGTGGGTTTAGCGGGAGGCGCCTCTTCTTCACGCTTCATTTTGTTTATACCCCTAATGACCATGAAAAGAGCAAAGACTACGATAATAAAGCTGATGATATTATTAATGAAAATCCCTTAATTAATCGTGACGGCTCCTGCTGCCTTTGCATCTGCAAGGGAAAGCATAGGGGCAGCCGCCTGTCCTTCTTTTAAGACGATAAAAAGGTTGGCAAAATCTACATCTCCCAGTAATAAACCGATAGGAGGCATAAGCACGTCGGAAATCAGAGATTTGATGATGGTTCCAAATGCCGCACCAATCACAATACCGACAGCCATATCGACCACGTTGCCACGCATGGCAAATTCTTTAAATTCTTTAAACATCGAAGCCTCCTTTTAAGTGCAGGGGATGTTCTAATTAGCTGATGAATTAAGTCAAAAATGAATCTGTTCGGCGTCTAAGTATTCTGCAAATGATGAAAACCTATTTTCCCCATTTGAGAGTTGTAACCTTTGTTTTTTGGTCTAATTTGAACTTTTTAAAAAGGCCCCTGAGGCAATCCGTGCCTGAGGGGCTTTTCCGTGGCTTCTTTGACGATTAGATTCCCTCCTCTAGGCGGCGCCATTGAGCCACCAGAATGAAAGAACCAATACGCTAGTTTTGAGATTTTCTTTCGGCTTGCTCTAATTTACCTTCTTCGAAAAGCTTATCGTAATCCCACAGGAAAAACCAATCATCACTCTTTGCCTTAAAAGAAGATGATGGCTCAGCATCAATCTCTTTAACAGGAAATGCTGGCTCCGTGGCCTTAACGGATAGAGGCTTAACACTGTGGGGAGCATTGGTTTCACAAATAACAGATTTCCATACCATCCGACCTGGCGATTTTAATACGGTTCTTTCAACAGTCTGATAGGTAGCAGGGATGGGAATTCTTTTCTCTTGCGCAGGTTTAACCAGCTTTTCAACTTTAACTGTTTTATATTCTGCCGGCACTTGGATCAGTTTTTTTGTGGCTGGGGTTTTCACGACTGTGGTCGTAATGGTTTTGTATTCAGCCGGGACTTCAATTAAACACATGATTTCTCCAGTAAAATTATCGACTTTTTCAACCAGCCCTCGGCCTTTCTTCCAGCGGGTATTGGCTGGTTTGACCAGTATTTGTTCTGGAACGGTTTCATGCACGGCAGGAATGACTTCTTCACGTTCGTAGGCCTCTCGGACTAAGACTTTTTCTTCAATCCAGGTATATTCTGCTGGAATGATTTCAATTCGTTCAGAGGCTTGCCTGGCAAGTCTTTTTTCCGTCTCTGTCCCATAAACCGGTGCTTCCCAAACACGTACATAACATTTCCCTGGGACCCCCTGTGGAGGGAGGGATGAATCTCCCGCAGGGATAACTTCAACGGATGACGAGGGAGATGCCCCTTCTACAGTCGAAAAAGAGGGCCCATCCAGTCGTGGTTGCGGTGGAAGTGATTGGGCTTGGGATAATCCATTGATCCCTATGCCCACTAAAAATAAAGTGAAACTAACAGTTAAAGTTTGTGTTGAATACTTCATGTTATTCCTCCTCCGGTTAACCCCCCTGAAGATGATGGTTCACATGAATGGGCATTCGAAGAAGTTCCCCCCTCAAGGCCCCCTTCAATACCCCAGATCTCATGCTTACGCGTTCTCCAAGGGGTGAAAATAAATAAACATCAATAAGGTAATATTCACGAACGTGGTAATTTACTTTTTCTATTTTTCGCAAAAACTGCGTTCATACGCGATTACCTTCCAGGCTTCCTCTTCTGTGATGGCGCTGGGAATTAATGGAACCATCCCAGTTCCTGGGCTCCTGTTTTTGATAACCCAAAATAATTCTCCATCTTTTCGTTTTTTATGAAATTTACAATTCGTAAAGTTTCGAGGTCCGGGGTTGAGCACTTTTCCGGCAGCTCCATCACCTTTTCCAGACTTCCCATGGCAATTAAAACATGTGCCTTTCCCTTCAAAAATTTTTCTCCCTTCCTCCACAATTTTGGCCGAGGCCTTTTTGGAGTTTTTATAAAATGGAGATTTCAGTTTTTTTGCCGCTCCTCGTTGTTCCTTTGGTACGCGAGGCTTTAACGGATCCCGCTCAGCTCCAGCCAGCACCAGGTTTCCGGAAAGAAAGACCAGCATTGCAACTAGGCAGGTAATTTTGAACATGTGCTTCATTTCCACTTCCTCTTTGGAACGTTTTAGACAAAGCGCTTACAGGTTTAGCATGAGTAAATGCAGTGCCATAAATATGAACCAAGTAATTATCGATATCCGTCAATGACTTAGAAATAAACTGGTAAGGAGTTCCTGGAAATTCAAGGAAACTTTTGTTCACTTGAATGTTTCAAAGGTCGGTTTGGTTGTGTCAGATGATACAAACTGAAACACACAACAAAAGAAAGGGGTCATTAAGATAGACTTAACATGGTATTGAATATAGAAATATCAAACTGAATATTTTGAAGAGCAGTTTGTCGAAGGGAGGAATTGGGTTTGTTTTAAAAAAAGATAAATGTGGGGGAAAGGAGAGTTTCTAAATTTTGATTTCCTGCCAAAGTTTTCTAAAGGAGAGAGAATCCATGGTGAAGGCCAACAAAGTAATAATTGAGAGACGGGAAGCGATAGCAATAAACCCACTGCGAATATTTAGGGGATAGTGGTAGCCGATTTTTACAAAGTACTGTCATCGAGTTTTCTAAGATAAACACTTTTTACCGAGATTGAAATTCTATGACTCCAAAATAACTTTCAGCCTGAGATCGTGTATGGTCTGAGTCAATCATCAGTGAGATTCCCCCAACCTGGGGTGGATCTTCACCAAAGATCTCCCTGTAATCCTGCAAGACATTCCTATTTTCATTTAACCATTGACCCAAATGATTATTTCCCCCTCGTACGACGACATAATGAACTTGTCCATTATTACGGCTTTGTAGGATGGATCCGATGGGCACTGCATTTTCCCATATATACCCGATCACATGGCTGTTGAGGAATGCTGGGAACCTAGGGAAAATGACATATTTAGGATGGGATGCTGTGCCAGATCAAAATTTAATTCCTTGTAAATTGAAAAGCTAGCTTCACGGCTCCGTAAATGGAGAACTTTTTTCCGGTTTTCTTCAATAAGAGCAAAGTCTGAAGAGCCTTCCCAGATTTTGACAGTCCAGTCTTGGTTTAAATGATGCAAGTTTGGTTGTTTGGAATCTTTGGAAAAGGTACTTATGAGAATAGTGTGCTGGTGCGCTTCTCCTGTGGAGATGGAGAACGTCCCCAGAAAAAGGATCATAAGGCAGAATACGACCCGCTCGAATACACTCCTTTTCATAGCTCGATCCTCCCATGAGTTATCTAGGCTCATCGAAAACAGAGAACTGATTCTCCAGTTATCTGTACAATGTTGGTGCCAAAATTTGATCTTGAAAAAATTTCTTTAAATTCATGCAGTTAGTCAATTTTGACATCTGAGGCTGTGGCATTCCTGCGTTATCTGACACACCTCGCGTGTCTCATTATTGTGCCAGGTGATACGGGCAGGATATCGACAGGGGCCTTACAATAATCTTTCAATTATTTTCGGATGGAATTGGGATCTCACAATCAGGGAATGGTTTTTTGGGTTGAGCTCATCCTATACTGAATCTGAAGAGGTTAGGATTTTGAATTTGGACCTGAGTAACTTAAGAGAATGTTTAGAAGGTTTGCCGAAAAGGCCGTTAGAGAATGGGTGAAAAATCGAGTCTAGCTACTCAATTGGTGGGTTTGCCAACCCTGTTTATGCTTACCCTTGCCGGAATTCTGGCCTATACCTTATTTAGGCATTAACAAACAAAAAGATGATGCGGTGATAATTGATCTCGCTGGGCGAACAAGAACGCTCATTCAAAAAAACTTAAACGATGTTTTATTAATTTCCCAGGGGTCAAATCCCGAACAGGCTGCCACCAGAAAAATCTTGCGGGAAACCATAGACACATTGATTCATGGGGGTCGGATTGTGTTGAACCAAGGGACGGGGGAGTCGATCTTAATTCAAGGAGCCCCAACCCCAGAAATTAAAGGGCGGCTGGAAAAACAAAAGATTCTGTTAGCGACCTATGTTCAGAAAGCTGATACGTTTTTGGAAATTTCTAAAGATGATCCGATTTGGCCTGCGAAGTTCCAGGAACTCCTGGGTTTGCACACGGTCTTCCTCAATGGCGCGGATGAAACCGTAAAACTCCTGCGAGATTATTCCCATTCGAAAATGGCGAACACCCTTAAATGGGAAATCGGCATTGAGTTTGTCGTGGGAATCTTTATCGTCCTCATGACAAGGAAATTATTGGTAGCCAATCGTTATGTCCATGCGGAAATGGCCGAGCGGATCCGAGCGGAAAAAGAATTAAGGGAAAGTGAGGAACGGTATGATATCGCTGTCAAAGGATCCAACGATGGGCTGTGGGATTGGGACATTGCATCTAATCAGGTCTACTATTCCCCACGGTTCAAAGAGTTGTTGGGATACCAAGACCATGAAATAGACAATGTCTTTTCAGGTTTTGAGTCAAGGTTGTCCCCTGATGATTATGAACGGGTTATGGAAGCTATTCGTGCTCATTTAAAAGAAGGAGTTCCCTACGATATCGAGTACCGATTAAAAATAAAATCAAGTGAATACCGCTGGTTTCATGCCCGCGGACAGGCGGTGTGGGGCACAGACAAACAACTCATACGGATGGCGGGTTCGCTCCGCGATATTACAGGACGAAAAAAGGAACAGGACGAATTGCACGAAGCCAAACAAGACGCCGAAGTGGCCAATAAGGCAAAAAGTCAATTTCTGGCTAATATGAGTCATGAATTACGAACACCTCTTAATGCCGTCATCGGATACAGCGAGTTGCTCCAAGAAGAAGCATCCGATCAGGGCCATACGAAATATATTCCGGATCTCCAGAAAATCGCGCTGTCAGGGAAACATCTGCTGACGGTTATCAACGACATCTTGGATCTGTCCAAGATTGAAGCGGGGAAAATGGGAGTTCATCCGGAGACCTTTCAGGTTGCCCACTTAGTCAATGACGTAAGGACGATCATCAAGCCGCTCGTTGAAAAAAATGTCAATGTCTTGAATGTTGATTGTGGAGACAACTTAGAGGAGATTTATTCCGATTCAACTAAAATTCGGCAGGGCCTCTATAATCTGCTTAGCAATGCATGTAAATTCACCAGTCATGGAACTATTGAACTCGTCGTTACTCGGGAACAAGTGGAGTCACAGGAATGGATTTCCTTCCGCGTGACGGACACGGGAATTGGCATGACCGAGCAACAGTTAAACACGATCTTTGAACCGTTTTCCCAAGGAGACCCTTCCAGCACCCGCAAGACGGAGGGACGGGACTGGGCTTGGCCATTACTCAAAAAATCTCTCATTTGCTCGGTGGACATGTCCATGTCACAAGCAAAAAGGAAAGGGGGTCCTCTTTTGTCATGACCATTCCCACGCATTGGTCAGAAACGCTTATAATCCCTGGCGGTTCAGGTTCTGAGCTGCCAGTCAACCAGAAAGGGAACTCGACCAAGGCATGACAAAGATTTTGCTCGTTGAGGATAACGAATTAAATCGTGACATGCTGTCTCGCCGGCTAGAACGAAGGGGCTTCCAGGTGATTGTGGCAGAGGACGGCAAGGTCGGCGTGGAATTGACCAGAAGAGAAAAACCGGACTTAGTTCTTATGGACATGAACGTGCCGAAAATAGATGGTTGGAATGCGACTAAAACCATTAAACAAGATGATCAAATTCGATGTATCCCCGTGATTGCTCTAATTTCTCATGCTATGGCGGGATATAAGGAGAGGGCTTTGAAAGCCGGATGTGATGAATATGAATCTAAACCCATCGACTTTTCCAGGCTTCTGAGCAAAATATACCAGCTTTTACCCAACCAACCTAAATGACTTCGACCCCAAAAGCCTCCATTTTGGTCGTGGATGACAATCCCGATAATCGGGATTTATTGGTGAGACACATTCAGTCGCAAAAACATGTGGCCGTGACTGCAGATAACGGGTAAGACGCATTACAGTTGTTAAAAACCCAACTTTTTGACCTGGTCTTACTGGATATTATGATGCCCGGGATGAATGGCTTCGAGGTGTTAGAGCATATCAAGCGTGAGCCACATTTGCAGACCCTTCCGGTTGTTGTGGTCTCGGCTTTGAACGAATTAGAAAGCGTGGGGAGATGCATCGAACTGGGGGCTGAAGATTACCTTGTTAAACCCATTAACTCCAAATTGTTGAAATCAAGGATTACCAATTGCATCGACAAAAAACGGCACCGGGACTTGGAACAGGCACACCATGAAGAACTGGCACGATCTAAAACTCAACTCGAACACGTATACGCTCAAGTCGAAAAAATGCGAGATGATTTAGCTTCAATCCTTAATCAATTGGAGATCGGAACCATATTGATAAATGACAAGGGAAACATTGATTTTATCAGTGAAGTCGCATCAAACATTTTTAATCAATCGAGGGAAGATGCGCATGGTCAAGCCTGGGAGAAAGTACTTGCACTTCCAAAGGCCCAGGAAACCGTGCTCAAAACAATGATGAAGGCCCCTCCGCATGAACGATCCAAGGTTTCTATGCAGTTTGATTCATCGCTTGGTAAGCGGTTTTGGTTGGAAGTAGATACTAAGGAGGATCCTCAAGATCCTACCAGGAAGTTGTTCGTATTTTATGACACGACAGAAATCCATGATCTTCGGCAAATCATAAATAAGGAAACACAATTTCAGGACTTGGTAGGAAAGAGTCAAGCTATGCGGGAGGTGATCAACGCATTATAGATGTGGCCCCCCTCGATGTCCCCGTCCTAATTACCGGAGATACGGGAACGGGGAAAGAACTGGTGGCGCGAGCCATCCATTCTTTAAGCCATCGGAAAACAAAACCGTTTGTGGCGCTCAATTGCGCGGGACTAACAGAAACCCTTCTAGGCAGCCAACTATTTGGTCATAAAAAAGGTGCTTTTACTGGAGCTACGGAAGATCACCAAGGCTTGTTTGAAGCCGCAAACCAAGGAACTTTATTTCTTGATGAAATCGGTGACATGCCTCCGACTATTCAGGCAACATTATTGCGTGTACTGCAGGAAAAAGAAATTCTCCGATTAGGAGAGTTTATTTCCTGAAGGGTCGATGTTCGCATCTTGGCTGCCACACATGCACATTTGGATGAACAAGTTAAAAGAGGAAAATTCCGCTCCGACTTATTATACCGTATACGGGTAGGCCGAATTCATCTACCAAGCCTGCAGGAGCGGCGGGAAGATATGCTTCGGTTTTTTTAGGACAAGCCAAGGCAACCAGCGGAAAAGCCAACGTTAAAGACATCAGCCGTGAGGCTATGCAATTTTTGGTTCGATATCCCTGGCCGGGGAATGTTCGCGAATTAAAAAGCGCGTTAGATTTCTCTCTCATCCATTGTCGATATTCTTCTATTCAGGCTACTGATCTGCCTCCAGAAATTGCCAATGTGGATCCTCAAGTCTTATTGAGTGGAGAGACCGAGCCCGACGAAAAGGAACGGATAGCCGCAGTTCTGAAATACACCAATAATAATAGGTCCGAAGCGGCAAGGATATTGGGCATGAGTCGTTCCACGTTTTATCGACGTCTGGTGGGTTTGGGTTTAGCTGCGGAAGAATAAAAAGGGGTGCGCGGCGCGCACGCCACCTCTGTATGGACCCCTCATTGTGCATTTCCTCCGGGTGAGTTTCTCTCTTCGATGCTATCGGCTTAAATAAATTGTCTTGGTTTCAGGGAGGGAATCAGAAGGTATTGCTCATTCATGAGCAACCAAAATAGTTCTCCATCCGTCCGTGCGTTTTGCCAATCAGAGATTATTTGACAGGGGTTTGAATAAGAGGGTGGGAGTTTTTGCGACGAGAAGGGAGTCTCGTCTTGAATCTTGCAGGGTCTGTTCAAGTAACAGATAACATGGTTTGTTCAGGGAAAACCCTTGCAATCACACATCGCTGAATGAAGCGCTGACGCGCAGTGTGGTTAGCCCAGTTTCCTGACCAGTGTGTGTGGTGCTAGTCATAGGTGTGTTCGTCTCGCTTGAGGAGTTTCAATAAGATGACCTTTTTTTGTTGGTCGTCGACATCGTAGAGTAGTCGGTACGGGCCGACACGGAGCCGATACTCCGCCGTGAATTGTGACACGATCAATTACCCCCTGAGTCGTTTGGTCCATTTACCTTGTGGGTGAGGGTTTTGGGCTAGCGATCTGATAGCTTGCATGATGGCGACTTGATAGTCGTTGTGAAGTTTGGTGAGAGTTTTCTGAAAAGCGCGCTCAACCCGCTCGCTGGGGAAGATGATCTTAGAGGTCCATCTTTCGAAAGAGTCGTTCGGCCGGAACCGCTTTCCCTTTCACGTACTCGCCTCGAGACCGAGCAATCTCTTGGATGAGTCTTCTATTCTTGAGCTCATCCAGCATTTCTACAAGGTCGAGCATCTCCTCGTAGGGAACCAAAAATGAGACGGGCTTTCCATGAGACAGCACCATCGAAGGCGACTTCGAGCGAATGAGTTGTGATAATTTCGCTTGCGCTTCTCGGACGTTTACGGGTTTGGCTTTTCGAAGCAATGAGGTTGTGGTCATCGTGTTGTCTTCCTTCCGATCAAGTGCCTTGCAGATGTATAGGCAATATCAATGTTTACTTTCTTTGGCAAGAGCTGGAGGCGTGCCACTTAAGAATGAAGATGGGGTCGAAATAGTCTTGACTTTTCTCAAGACAGAAGAAGTCAAATCCTTTGTTAACAATTGTTGTACCACATGCGATGTTCATTTCGCGGGGCTTTCTGGTTGATCGCCTCTAGAGGCACTGAGTTATGCCCCTGTAAACGGTGTGAGGCAATTTGAGAGTCGGTTTGCCGCCAGCGATCGATGATGAGCTGAGCGTACCGCCCTGTTCGGAAGATTTCCCCCCTTCAGCACTTCATCGCGCATCTTACCTTTGATGTTTTCTAAGGTGTGAGGAAGATTGAGGGGCAAGTCTTCCACTGCCATACGGCACGATGAATTTTCTGACCATACGATGTCGCCTTATGGAATGTCTCGAATTTGAATCGAATCGACCCGTTGCTGAGCTAAGACGTCTGAGATAATCACGACAATCCTTTTGGCTTGTAACCCATCGGCGAGTTTGACAGCCGCCACCGCCAATTGCTGTTTGTCTGCTGTATTTTGTAGGTGTTTCGCAAACTGCAAGCCTGGAATCGCTTCGGTTTTCGCTGTAATTTTTCGCAGATGCTCAATACATTTAAGCGGATATTTTCCGACCGTTGTTTCTCCGGAGAGCATGACGGCATCGACTTCTTCATAGATCGCGTTGGCTACGTCGGTCACTTCGGCGCGGGTGGGGATTGGATTCTGAATCATGGATTCCAGCAGATGGGTCGCGACAATGACGCGCTTTCCATATTCAGCGCATAGCCGTACAATCTTGCGCTGCACGTTCGGCAAATCTTCTAGGTTGATTTCCACTCCCAAATCTCCACGAGCCACCATAATGCCATCCGATTCCTGAATAATGTCTTCCAGATTGCGAACCCCTTCCTGATCTTCAATTTTTGCAATAATTTTTGCCTTCCCAGCTTTACTGCCCATGAGTTTTTTTAATTGCCGGATATCTTCAACTTCTCGAACGAAAGAAAGGGCAATAAAGTCCATATCACGTGATAATCCAAACAGATTATCTCTTTCGTCCTTTTGAGTAATAGCAGGGAGATTGACCCGGATCCCAGGCAAATTGACATGGCGTTTGCTTTTTAAGACCCCACCATCCAGAACGCGGCACTGCATAAGTCGGTCTTCTTTTTCCAGGACCTCAAGATTGATCAACCCATTATCCACGGTAATCTTATCGACCATATTCACCGTCTCGATTAAATCGGCATAGTTAATGTGAATAGAGCTTTCTTCTACATCCATAGGCCCTCGCGCCGTGATGGACACAATCGTGCCTTGCTTTTTGAGATCGACAGACAAGTCCCCTGTCCGGATTTCAGGGCCTTGCGTGTCCAAGAGAATAGGAATAGGAAACTCGACCTTTTTATTGATCGTCTTGATGTGTTTGATCACTTTGGCGTGAGATTCGTGATTTCCATGGGACATGTTCAAGCGAACAATGTTCATGCCGGTGTGATACATTTTGTGCAACATTTCGTAGGATTCTGTTGCCGGTCCGATGGTGCAGATGATTCTGGTTTTTTGCATACGTCCTTATTATGATAAGTATCTACCGCCTCAGCAGTTCGAGAGGTCAGGGCCTCTTGCCCTCGCTGCTGAATTTCATGAAGCGACCTGCCGGTGCCGGATTATAGCACGGCCTGTTGCCGACAGAAGACAGCCCCCCCGGAGACGGCTTTTCCTATCAGGTCGAGTCGTAGCCCCTGCACATCGTGAGTGATGCGACCTGTCCCCGTATTGACGGAGTAGTCGAAACATAGGCCTAGAAGCATTGAAGCGGCCGGTGGGGGCTAATGCTTTTCGTTGATTGACCTCTGACCCAATTCCTCTCTCTAAGTTAGGACCAGTGAACCAAATCCTATTGGACACAGTAGTCGCCTTTGCCAGTCCTTCCATCGTTTGGCCTGCGGCATGAGCGGCTCAGTTCCAGATTGCTTTTGCCTCCTCTCCTCCCTATGATCACTGAGAAATTAATCCGCTGACTATCCACGACGGGAGTATTGTCCCCCAAGTGAAGGGAGCCTGCACGATGAACCTTTCTGACCTTTCCCTGAAGGAACTTAAAGATCTGGTCAATGGCATGGTGGACGATCGTCTGTGTGAGCTGCTAGGTGATCCCGATCTTGGCTTACCCTTGGAGGAGACGGTCCGTGCGCGTTTGAAGCAGTCCCTAGCCTCGTCGGAACGGGTCACCGGGGATGAAATAGCTGAAAAACTGGGCCTTCATTGGTGACGTGGTATGGCTTGGTATCGTGTCGCCTAACTGCCTTCGGTGATTGAGGACCTTCTGGCCACCGAGAAGGGCATGGCCCAGCGTCTTTTTGATAAGACGAAGTGGCTGGCCTCCAATGTCGAGAATCTTCGACATGAGACCCTGGATGCGGATTTACCCGGTATTGCCCAATATGCGGTCGGTGACTGGCGCATTCTCTATTCAATTGACCGCGATGACCACGTCGTGGATATCCATCGCATTGGTACTCGTGGGAAGCTGTACCGAAGCCGCGCGGCGCAAAACAAATCATGTCCACTCACATAGGTTCAAGAGCTACACTTGAAGTATATTCTTCACATTTACATGAAAAAAGTTCATCATAAATAATTGGTGATGATTTCCCGTCCGCTGGCAAAAGGCCCTGGGGGAGGGGCACAGGGCGCAGACCCTTTGGAAAAGGAAAATGGCTGATTACCTATCTCAACGGGGAAGGAGGCACATACCATGGTTTCGATCACAGAGGTTATGAGTAAAGAACTCAAGAAAATTCCTTGCGAGGCGTCAATCGCCGACACTGCCCAAAAAATGCGTGATGAGCAAGTGGGAACCCTCCTCATCGAACGAAATGGAGAACTTATTGGCAGTGTGACCGATAGAGAACTGGTGCGAAAGGCGGTGGCCGATAGGAAAGATTTAGAGAACACCACGGTGGAGAGTATCATGACGGCTCCCTTGAATAGCATCGCTACCACCCAGACCCTTCTGGACGCGCAGGATAAAATGAGGGATCTTGGTGTGAGGCATCTCGTGGTTCGCGAAGCAGGGAAAATGGTCGGCATTATTTCCGTAGGGGACCTCTTGGCATACTTCACATGGCGGGCTTAGAGCGATTTACCCGGGCTTGCCGAGAGAGGCTCCCCTTCAGAGGTTTGTCTGTGTCATAATTCGTCCTCAAATTTTAAGTGCGACATCTGGCTCCCTTTACTAAGGAGGTAGAATATGGGACCTACAAAAGTCATACCCAAAGATGGTGCCCTCTACGAGGTGAAAACAGGTAAACTGGTTCAAGACGGCCTTCCGACCCGAAAGGAGCAGGAGGCGTATGCTGCTCGCCATTACATTGCGTTACCGGTGGTTGATAAAGCCGGAAATCCTTGTGTTCTTGATGGTCAACCGGTGTATTGCTTCCGTGGAACACGGTACGAGACCGTCGATGATCAGAAGATCCAATTGTCCCGATGTCTCGATTATGGGGGGATGGGAATTAGGGATGACGAGACTATGGTGGAATCGGATTGTATTCGGTGTGTTCAATGCGGGCATGAGTTTGATACCCGCTTGGAGATGATGGAAACCTGAGGGCCCAAGACACCGCCTTTTTTATTGGACCGAGCCTCACTTGATATCAGACGAGACAAGGCTGTTTTCTGTTGTCCAGCTTGGCAACTCAATGACTCCGTTTACCCTTTCCCTTTGCTCCAGGGCAAGTAGCAACTCACCTCCAGCGTTAGGCTGCGTGCAGCAAGTTCAGCGTGAGGGTCTTCTGTGATCGAAGCAGAAAGACTCATGCGACTTGCCATCAAAGCGGCTCGGCAAGGAATCTCAGAGGGGCAGAGTCCATTCGGTTGCTCGATCAGTGTAGGCGGAGAGGTAGTTGCCGTCGCACACAATACCGTGCTTGCATCCATGGACATTACGGCTCATGCAGAGGTTGTGGCTCTACGCGAAGCATGTCGGACCGTTGGCAACATTCACCTCAACGGCGCCCTTTTGTGGCGTGCACCTGTGAGCCCTGCCCTATGTGCATGGCGGCCCTTCACTGGGCACGGGTAGAGACCGTGTACTATGGGGCTACTATCGGTGATGCGACCGCGTCGGGTTTCAACGAGCTCACTCTTCCTGCCCAAGAACTTCTCCGAATCGGTAAGAGCAAGGTCACGCTGGTTCCAGGTATTCGGGATCAAGAGTGCCGTCGGCTGTTCGACGAGTGGCGAGTATCTCCCGCGTACCAGCCATATTAGCTGCGTCCATCTATTCATCGGCTTGGTGATAGGTGCACAGGTCTTCCAGGCCTCGCCAAGCCGTCATGCGCCTGCGGTGGTATTGGCGATCATTCCGAATATCGCGGCTTGGGGGCAGACTCAGGTGAACGGTGCGTTGGCTGCAGCCGGCACCTCAGCCCACGATCTAGGAATGGCAAACTGGATAGTACCGGTGTCGTCTATCATGGCATGGAACTGGTCGGTGGTGGTGCGGTGCTTGGCGGTCTCATCCTCGGTGCCATTGGCGCGTTCATCATCGATCGTCGTTTCCGATGGGCTGGGATCTATGCCCTTGCGGGTGCGGTGTTTTCGTATTTCGGTTTCATTCATGGAGAGAAGCTGGAGTGGGGCGCGTCACCGACGGTGGCGCTCGGTTACGTGATCATGGCTGGCTTGTTTCTGTTCCTTCACACTCGGCAGGTTACGGCTGGCGAGACAATCACCTGGGAGCCGCTATCAAACGAAGAAACAGCCGAAGGCTGACCAAATCCTGGGAGTCACAATGACCATGGCATTCGAACTCTTCGTTAACAGGACGCTCATGCGGGGCCTCACGCTACACGGCAACCTGGATGGCGCGGAATTTCTTGGTGAGTTTCGCACGGCGTCCATCTATCGGATCTATTCGATCGAGGATCGCCATCCAGGTATGTTCGAAGTCGAGAACGGCGGGATCTCGGTGGTTGGAGAACTGTATCGGATGAGCGATGAGATCTGGCGTCGGGTCGAAGAGGGCGAGCCACCCAACCTCTATTGCGGTCCGGTTAAGCTCGATGACGGACGCGTGGTAAACGGTATTCTGTATCCACGCGAATTAGCCGAGAGGCATCATCAGGACATTTCGCAGTTCGGCGACTGGCGTGCTTATATGTCGAGTAAGGACAAAGAGATCCGATAATGGGGCTGTTGAAAAATTCCGCCAGCGGCGTTCTCGGTCCGTTGTCGTGCTCATGTACTGTCGTGTACGCTCCGCGCGCCAACGGCCCTGCGGCCTTGCTGGACCTGGCTCCGCCGAAGCAGCTTCGCGCAAGCGAGCGGGCCTTTTTGAACAGCCTTCTTTCCTTCTGCCGCACGAGGGTATTGGGCAGTTGTCGTGAATTTGACAAATTTTAAATTATTCAACAGACCCATAATCGAAGCCCCGCGAGGAGAGATCACGTTCGGAAACAGTGATCGGAGAGGAGGGAAAGATGAGCCAGGCTAGCTTCAAAGCAGAGCCCTATCCGCTGCAGTTTGATCCTGCAACCACGGCATTGTTGATTATCGATATGCAGCGGGATTTCCTGGAGTCTGGGGGGTTCGGCGAAATGCTTGGCAACGACGTGTCACTATTGCGCAGTACCATCGAGCCTTGTAAACGCGTGCTCGAGGCCGCCCGTCGTATCGGCATGATCATAATTCACACCCGTGAAGGCCATCGACCAGATCTGGCGGATGCCCCACCGGCAAAATTGGCGCGCGGCAAGCTCAAAGTCGGAATTGGCGATCAGGGACCGATGGGCCGCGTCCTGGTCAGAGGCGAACATGGCCACGATATCATTCCTGAGCTCTACCCTACGGCCGGCGAGCCGGTGATCGACAAGCCGGGCAAGGGTTCCTTCTACGAAACCGATTTACAGCTCATCTTGCAGAACAACAAAATCGCCACCTTGATCGTCTGCGGCGTGACCACGGAAGTCTGTGTGCATACCACTGTGCGCCAGGCCAATGATCGCGGGTACGAATGCCTGGTGGTCTCAGATTGTGTAGGGTCTTATTTTCCTGAATTCCAGCGTGTTGCACTTGAAATGATCAAGGCGCAAGGCGGTATCTTCTGTTGGGTCACGGATTCACAGGAAGTAATTAATGTCCTCGGTCGCCTCGACAAGGTCAAGGCATGAGTTGAATCGCCCCGTTTCTGGAAGCGACGCTGAAGTGATTCGCATCAATGCTATCGTAGCAGGACCGCGCGTTCAGCGCGATCGGTTTTCCGGACAGGTGCATAGCGTCTTTCGCAATGCCTGCAACGTCATGCTGGTTATGGTGACATGCTGTCGTTACTAAGCCGCGACATGGGCTGTGCCCCACACGGAGTCCGTTTGGCAACGCCGTCAGAGTTTTCCTTTCTTGATCGTGTCCGTGCTGGGCAAACTGTGGGATGCCGGGCCGGCGTGCTTCGGTTTCAGAGCAGTGCTCTTGAAGCCAATCTTTCAACGGCACAGATCTGGCGTTTTGACGATCATCTTGAGCCCATTAATTGGGCGAAGCAAAATGTTCAACGGGCTTGGCAGACGGCCTGGGAAGGATTGCGACAAGCTCAAGCGGCGGTAGAAGAAGATCCCGATGTTACAGCTCAGTATCTATCAGGCGAAGCCGCGAGAGGTATTTATCGCCTCACCCACGTTATGCGGCGTTATCGATTGGCGAAGATAACACGTATTGCCGAGGGCATGGTGGGTTGCGGCCGCGGTTTGACTCCCAGCGGTGATGACTTCCTAGTCGGGTACCTGGCCGGACTGTCCAGCGCGGCGCAGTCCAAAATGCAGCAAGCCGCACGCTTTGTGCTTGCACGGGCGATTAGCGGACGGGCTCATGAGACGAGTGATATCAGTCGAACCTATTTGCAACAAGCTTGCGCAGGTTTTTTTAGCGAGTCTCTCGCTAATCTGCTTGCTGCGATTGCTCACGGTCAGTCCACTGATGAGGTTGCATGCCAGACCGTGCGCGCTCTTGACGTCGGTGCCTCTTCCGGCCGCGAAGGTGTCTTGGGCTGTCTGTTGGGATTGGTCACGTGGGCTAAACCGTTGCCACCTGCGACTCATCAGTGGTTTGTCGAACAAACATCGTTATTAGAGTTCGTACCATGAAAACATTGGAGAAGTTTCTTCCCAACTATTACCGAGACTCAGTTTCCCTGATGCAACTCTCGTCCAGGCTGAATGCGCGGGAAGGCATCGAACAGGCATCGGCCGTGATGGCGACGGAGGCGAACATTAAGTTGCTGTGCGATGCTGGACTGCCGGAGGGCAAGGTTGAGTCTCGACCAGACGATCTTTTGATCGTGATCCGTGGCGAAGATGAAGCGCTGGAAGCTGCTATGGCCGAGGTGGAGGCCTCGTTCAACGCAAAAGAGAGTGGGGGAGACGGCGAGGCTGCCAAGATACCGCCGCGAAGCATTGAGATGGCGATGCGTGAGACGCCAACCTCCAACCTGGCTCTGGTATCGACTCCTGGAGTCTATGCCGCTGCAGAGGCTATGAAAGCTCTACGTCTTGGTCTCCATGTGATGATGTTTTCCGATAATGTGCCTATGGAACAAGAGAAGGTGCTCAAGCGCTATGCTCGTGATCATGAGCTTATGGTCATGGGCCCGGATTGTGGTACAGCCATCATCAATGGGATTCCACTTGGCTTTGCGAACATGGTCCGTCGCGGCGAAATCGGTCTTGTCGCTGCCTCCGGTACTGGTCTGCAAGAGGTCACCTGCCTGATCGATCGTTTAGGCAAGGGTATTTCCCAGGCGATCGGTACCGGCGGTCACGATCTGAGCCAAGACATAGGGGGCATCACCATGCTGCAAGGGATCGAGGCGTTAGCCGCGGACCCAGAGACCACGATCATCGTGCTGACATCGAAGCCTCCCGCACCTGATGTGGGGGAAAGCGTGCTTGCTGCCGCTGCGCGTTGCGGCAAGCCGATCGTCGCTAATTTCCTGGGAGCTGAGGCAAATGATGTTCAACGGGACAATGTCCATTCCGCGCGAACCCTGGAGGATGCCGCGCATATAGCTGTGGCTTTGGCTAATGATATGGCCCCAAAAGCTTGCCCGAAATCCATCAACCCAAAGCTGGCGAAACGCGAAGCAGCCAAATTCACGAAAGGGCAGAAATATATTCGAGGTTTTTATAAGTGGGGGCACCTTTTGCTACGAAGCGCTACTGCTTCTGCGTGATGAAATCGGGGCTGTCTATTCGAGCACACCGCTACAGCCCGAATTGGCACTGCGCGATGTCTGGAGCAGCCATCAGCATACGGTCATCGACCTTGGTGACGACGTCTTCACCCACGGCCGGCCCCATCCGATGATCGATCAGAGCCTGCGCAATGAACGCATTTTGAGCGAAGTAGCCGATCCGGAAGTCGCCGTTATTCTCTTGGACGTCGTGCTGGGCTATGGGGCGAACGATGATCCGACCGCGGAAATGGTTCCCGTGATATGCGCAGCCCAAGCCGAGGCGGCCAACAATGGCCGATACGTCAGCTTTGTCGCTCAAGTTTGCGGCACTACCGGTGATCCTCAAGACCTATCCCATCAGGAGGCCAAACTTCGGGAAGTCGGCGTAACCCTGGCACAAAGCAATGCCCAGGCAGTGTATCAGGCTGCAGCGATCGCTGCGGCCGCTGGCCAAGAGTCAACACAAAAATCGTCCAAGAGGAAAGTGCGATGATTGGGTTATTCAGCGAGAGCCTCGAAGTTGTCAATGTTGGCCTAACTTCGTTTGGTGACAATATTCCTCATTCCTCAAGCCGGCGGTGTGGCGTGTGATCTGCAGTGGCGTCCGCCCGCCAGTGGCGATCCAGAGATCGGCTGGAAATTGGCCAACCTGATCAATCATCCTTTGGTAGAAGCGGCGAACGAAAAAGCCTATCAGGCCTACCTATCATCGCAGCCGGTGCTGGAAGGTGTCGGCATGGCAGCGGAGGAATTGCCCGACTTTGGTGGACGGATGATTCTGTATTCAGGACCGCCGATCGCGTGGAAAAACATGTGTGGGCCGGTCCAAGGAGCGATTATCGGCGCCATTCTGCTCGAAGGTTGGACAAATGATGTTGAGGCAGCACGCAAGCTCGCAGAGAACGGAGAGGTGCGCTTCGAACCTAACCATCACCACAATGCCGTCGGACCCATGGCCGGCATCATCAGCCCGTCAATGCCAGTATGGATCGTGAAAAACCACGAACAGGGTAATCGGGCTTACTGCAACCTGAATGAAGGCTTGGGCAAGGTTTTGCGATTTGGCGCCAATGCTCAGGACGTGATTGAGCGGCTGCGATGGATGACCAACGTCCTGGGGCCGATGTTGAAACGGGTGGTGGAAAAGCTCGGCGGTCTCGAACTCAAGCCGTTGATGGCACAAGCCCTTCATATAGGCGACGAAGTGCACAACCGAAACGTGGCTGCTTCTTCCTTGCTGCTACGCAAGCTGATCCCGGCGGCGCTGCAGGCCGAGATATCGAACTCCAATTTTTCCGCCGTGGCGCGGTTTATTGCCGGCAATGATCATTTCTTCCTGAACCTCTCTATGGCGGCCTGCAAAGCCATGTTGGATGCGGCATCCGGTGTCGCGTACAGCAGCATGGTCACGGCGATGGCACGCAATGAGGTCATGTTCGGTATCCGACTGAGCGGCCTAGGTGAGCGCTGATTCACCACGCAGGCGCCGATCGTCGATGGCCTGTATTTCTCAGGCTACTCGCCGGCTGATGCAGCCCCTGATCTTGGTGACAGCACGATCACGGAAACCGCTGGCCTTGGGGGCTTTGCCATGGCAGCATCCCCGGCCATTGTCCAGTTCGTTGGTGGCAGCCCGCACGATGCTGTCGCTAATTCTCGGGAGATGACCAATATCACGCTCGGCCGCAACGGGGCCTTCACGCTGCCAGCCCTTGATTTTACTGGTACACCGGCTGGTATCGATGCCTGTAAGGTGGTCGACAGCGGCATTGAACCAATTATCAATAACGGGATTGCGCACAAGGAAGCAGGCATCGGGCAAATTGGCGCGGGCATCACCTCTGCGCCGATCGCGTGTTTTAATCAGGCGATTTCGGCACTCGCAGATGAATTGCCAATCTCGTAGGGTGTTGAAAAAGGCCGCCAGCGGCGTTCTCCTTCGTTTTCCGCCTCCGGCGCGCACAGACATGACGCTTTTCGCCTCGTGCGCTCTCACGTACTCCCATGTACGCTCCGAGGTCCTCACTCAGTGTGGCCTTGCTGGACGACCTTTTTGAACGCCCTATGGTAAAAAATCTGAGTTGCCAGCCTTTCCTTACTTTTACGCGGATTTCGAGTTTTTCGATATCCTTCTAGGTTGAAATAACGCGAGGCGGTGGACATGTCAGCAAACAGTAAGCTTGCTATCGTAGCGGTCGGTGGTAATGCCCTGATCATCGATGAAGGCCACAATGCTATTCCCGATCAGGCCAAAGCGTCAGCACGGACATCCCGCTATATCGCGGATATCGCTGAAGCCGGTTTGAACATCGTCGTGACTCACGGTAATGGATTACAGGTGGGCTTTATCTTGCGCCGGTCTGAGATTGCCCTTGGCGAAGTACCGCCGGTGCCGATGGACTATGCCAGCGCCGACACCCAGGGCGCTATTGGCTACATATTTCAGCGTGCCTTGCATAACGAGTTCCGCCGCCGCGGCATCAGGCGAGAGGCTATCACCATGGTCACCCAGGTCCTGGTTGACCGGAACGATCCGGCTTTTGAAGACCCGACTAAGCCAATTGGCTCCTATATGGATGAGGACACTGCCCTTAAGTTAGGGGCGCGACAGAAGTGGCAGGTCAAAGAGGATTCAGGTCGCGGCTGGCGTCGGGTCGTACCCTCGCCTCTGCCACAGGAGATCATTGAGCTGAAAGCGATCCGTCAACTGCTCGACGATGGGTATGTGGTGGTGGCCTGCGGCGGGGGTGGTATTCCAGTCTATGAAACCGAGAGCGGGGCCTTGAAAGGTGTCGAAGCGGTGATTGATAAGGATCTTGCTTCCAGCCTGTTGGCCAGAAAATTGGGAGCTGACATGTTGTTGATCTGTACCAGTGTGGAAAAGGTCGCTATCAATTTCAATACACCGGATGAACACTGGCTCGACAGCATGACGCTTGCTGAGGCGAAGGACTTTCGTGCTAAAGGACAGTTCGGTGAGGATAGCATGGAGCCAAAGATCAGCGCCCTGATCAGCTATCTCGAAGATGGCGGCCGCACAGGCATCGTCACAGACCCTCCCAACATGGCCCTTGCGATCACGGGTAAAGCAGGTACACGTCTGGTTCTGGACTGACCCCTTAACGTGTTGTCGAGCGTGGCTTGTCCAGGCGAAAGTCCATCCAGGATGCAATCTGCGACCATGCGCATCTCGGTCTCTCGGCTTCTGGGGAGGGGATTGTAGAGACAAAGCCTCCAATCGGTAGGCGAGGATCGTTCGGCGATAGGCCTTGAGCTACCGACATCCAAAACCAATGTCTGAAAAGCCAACGCCCAATTGATTCTGGCCCCACTTGAGAATTCCGGTCTTTCGGTCACCTAAGGCTGGCTCTAGCCGATAGATTTGTGGCCGCATCGTTAGGGAATCCAAGGTTGAGTGTGCAGCCTTCCCACATGGTTCCAGAGTAAAGAATTCCCACGAGGGAAAAGGCTGGTATGTGGCTCATGGTTACCCTTCCGCCTTTGCAGTTTGCTGACTGGCTGTGGCCACGTCCCATCCCACGCCCACGGCCTTGAAGAGTGCCACCATTTCATTAATACGGGCCCGTTGCGTTTCGACGAGCGCCTGTTCCGCAAACAGAACAGAGCGTTGCGCTTCAAGGACATCGAGGTAAGTCACCAATCCTTCACGGTACCGAATTTCAGCTAACTCTCGGGCTTCCTGAGCCGCTTCGACTGTCCAGTTGTTTCCTTCTGGTTTGTAACGCGACAAGGAGATCAGCGACTTCCCGAAAGGCGTTGAGAATGGTTTGCTGGTAACGTTCTAAGAGTTGTTCGTGTCGGGCCTCAGCAGCTTCCAATCGTACGAGGTTGGTAAAGCCTGTGAAAATAGGAAGAGTGACGGACGGTCCAATAGTCATGGTTCGGCTTTCCCAATTGAACCATTTGTTGAATTCACTGGTTTGAAACCTGCCACTCCCTGTGATGGCCACAGAGGGAAAGAAGTAAGCCCGTGCCTCTCCGATTCGTGCGTTGGCTGCGATGAGCGTGTGCTCGACTTCACGAATATCTGGCCGTCTTTCGAGGAGATCAGAAGGCAACCCCACGGGAATCTCCGGCTTCACCAACAGATCTCGAAGTGGTCGGTGGGGGAGTCGAAGGCTATTTGGTGTAGAACCCGTGAGCACTTGTAAGCGATGGAGTTCAAGAGCCCGGAGCCGCTGGATATTAGGGATTTCAGCCGCGCTTTCAGCCACAAGCACTTCGGCTCGTTTGACATCCAGGTTATTGGCCAGGCCCGCTTTCCCGCGGCTGGTGATGAGATTTAGAGAATCCTGTCGAATGGCCAGATTTTTTTCAGCTATTTCGATCTGTTCATCCAATTCCCGTAAACGGAAATAGGATTGTCCAACATCGCTAATGAGCGACAACATGACCGCTCGGCGGTCTATATCCAGGGCTTCTGCCTCTTCCCGTGCCCATTCTTGTCCGCGTCGTATCCGTCCCCATAAATCAAGTTCCCAGCGCAAATCCAGCACGGCATTCCAAATATCGAAGTCTGCACCGGGCGGGGCAAAGCCTTCCGGTGCCCCGCTAGTGGGTGCTGCAAGTATGGTCTCTGATCGGCGAATTCGGTTGTAGCTGCCATCGAGATTGAGTTGTGGGTATAGGCCGGCCCCAGCGCCTAGGGTAATGGCGCGGCCTTCGAGCACACGGTAGCTCGCTTCTCCCAAATCGTGATTTTTTCTTAATGCCAGAGCAATCAACGAATCGAGCTCGTCGTTCTTGAAAGCTCGCCACCAATTGGCTTCTGGAAGTGCTTCAGTTGAGAAGGAGAATTCCTTGAATTCTTCATCCTGAAATTCTTGACCCCATTCCGTAGGTATCTCAAGCTCAGGGCGTTCATAGTCTGGCCCAACCATACAGGCGGTCAAGCTTCCGGCAATGGACATGACGATAAGACCATAGGCGAAACGGCCATAGAAGAAATGGCACGAACTTTTTTGTCGCCATCTCAGTAAATGTCTTTTTACTGTTTCCATAGCGCTCTCCTCCCTTACGGTATTCCGGCCGGTTCCTGGTTCCCCTCATCCTGGATCGGTTCTTTCCGTTCAATAAAGACATCAACCTGCTGGCCAACATAAACTGGGAATTGCGGTTTCGCGAATCGATAAATGACTTGAAGGACTCGAGTATCCACGCGTTCACGATTATCTCCAGTGAGGGAACGTTTCGGGACAATGTAGGGTTCGATGCGGGTAAAGGTAAGGGAGATTGCTTTGTCGGTTGACCCCTTGAGGTAGGCTACGGCCGGACTGTCAACCTGCACTAAGGGGGCATTGACTTCATCCACATCAGCACGAACTTGCAGCGTCTCGATAGCTCCGAGAAGAATGAGAGATTCATCAGGTCCCACCATGGCATACTCGCCCGCCCGGACATTGACTTGAAGGACTGTGCCCGACCGTGGAGCTCGAACCGTTAAGCGGTCAAGAAGAGCTTTGGTTTCATCCCGCTAGGTCTTAATCAATTTGAGGTCGGTTTGGGCCCGTAACAATGCGTGTTTGGCCCTTTCCACCTCATGCCATTTTCGTTTGATGTCATCGACACTGACGGCTCGGCGGTCTTGAACGGCTTGAAATCGTTTCAATTGGTCGATCAAATCTTTCAAGAGGACTCGTTGCTCGGCGATTCGGGCCTTGGCTGATGGAATGGCAAATTCCCGAGTTCGAAGCCGGGCACGCAACTCACGGTCATCCAACTGAAACAAGGGTGCTCCACGTTCCACCCGATCGCTGACCGCGACATGGACCTGGGTGATAAGGCCTGATACAGGAGGAGCGATTCGGACATTCTCATTGATTGCCTCGATGATTCCCGCCGCCGCAACGGTTGCAGCGTAGGGATTGGTCGGTGGTGTTTCGAGAGGAGGAGGCGCAATCGGCTTTTCCCCTGCCCCCTAAAGCGCGTCAATGGTGAGAAAGATTCCGAGAATCGCAATCCAAAAACTGAGTCGCCGAAGGATCATGAGGTCGTCCTTTCTCCGTTGTGGTCAACCTGATGGATCCGGCCATCATCCATATGGACGATTCGATCGCCGAATTCAAAAATTCTGGAATCATGCGTGATGATGATCATGGCCCGATCGGACCGCTTCCCGACTTGCTGCATCCGCTCCACCACCTTGTGTCCCGTATCCGCATCAAGGCTAGCCGTCGGCTCATCACATAACAGCAACCGAGGTTCGCCGACTAATGCCCGGGCAATGGCAACCCGCTGTTGCTCACCACCGGAAAGCTTTGCGGGTAAGGCCTTAGCACGTTGGCTCATCCCAAGCTGGTCCAAAGTTTCTACGGCTCGGCTGAACGCTTGATTTTTCGCCATGCCTCGAATCAATAAAGGCATAGTGGCGTTCTCGGTAGCCGTCAATGTCGGCAAGAGGTTGAATTGTTGAAACACAAAGCCTAAGTGTGCTTTTCGGAACTCGGTTTTGGCTGAAGGAGAAATTTCGGGAATTGATTGATCCAAGATGGTGAGTTCCCCCTGAGCTGTCTCAAGAATTCCAGCAATGACGGAGAGGAGGGTTGTCTTGCCGCTCCACAAGAAAGAGAACTTCTCCCATGGCGACATCCAAATCCACGCCCTTGAGCACAGGGACCTGAGTGTCGCCTTCTCCAAAAGTCTTGCTGATTCCGCGAGCCCGTACCAATGGTCGGGGTGTGGCTTCCGGTGTCGATAAACTGGAATTGGCCATGGTTACCCTCGAAAGACAATCGCCGGTGAGCTTGCGAATGCTGATGGCACTGGATATGGCACAGAGCCCAACAGAGCGACGAACATGCCAGCCACAAGGGGCTATGTTTCGACAAACGGCAATCTATCTTCCCCTGCTACGGTCAGTCCAAAAAGTGTAGCTAATCCTACACCGATCCCGTATCCGATAAACCCGACAGTGAAACTCTGGAGCAAGATCATGCGAGCGAGCATCCCAGTGCTCGCTCCGATGGCCTTTAATGCACCAAATTGTTTGAGGTTTTCCACGGTGAATAAATAAAATGTTTATCCCGAGATGGCCATGCCAACGAGAAATCCTAGAAAGACTGTCGTGCCAAAATTGACGCCGATCCCCGTGTTGTTCAACACCCATTGAATAGTCTTCCAGCCGAACTCCTCCGCGGTATACGCCCCAAGACTCGTCTCGGCTGTGATGCGACGGGCCAAATTCTCAGGGGATATCCCGTCGACCGGTTTGGCAAGAACATAGGATAACTTTCGCCGCTCGGGAGGTGTATAGCTCAGCGCACGATCGTAGGTCGTGTACACAAAGGGGACATTTTGAAAGCTTTTTTGAGTATAAGCGATGGCCACAACTTTGGCTTGACGATCATTAATTTCAAAAATGGTTCCGAGTTTGATCATGTCCGGACCTCCTAGGCGATCCACCGTCCATATATCGACGACGACGGTATCGGGGGTACGGAGATCTTCGATTCGCCCTTCAAGAATTTTCGTCGGCCGACCAATCAAGGTTGCCGAATCCAACCCAACTAAGGAAATCTGTTGGTAATTCCCATCAGCCAGTTTGGCCCGCTGTAATCCCTTATACAAAGGCACGGCCCACTCGACGCCTGGTACACTCCGCACGATCGTGACAGCGGTATCGGCCAAGGGTTTGACCTCTTCGACTTGATTAATATTCGGATCGGTGACCCAGATCGGTGCATTAATATTGCTAATGCCGGATTGGGACCAGGTCATGAAGCCCCAGAAAATTGAGCCTTGCTGGACGATCAACATCGTCGAAAAGGTCAGTCCAGCCAACAGCATGAGATACTTGGCCCGATCGCCAAACAACATTTTTAAAGCAATAAAATTCATGTTTTCTTTATCTTTCTCGTGCGTCGAATTGATCGACCATTCACTTGTTTGGACATTCTTTTTTTACGGTTAGGCACCCGAAGACCATTCAAAAAGACCGTGACGAAGGTGTTGACAATCTGTTCAAATGATTGAGGAACAGTCACGCCAAACAGTTGGCTAAGGAGGCGATGATAAATCAACATCCCCATAAACGCCCTGGCCGAAACTAAAGGTGGAACAGGGCGAAAGACCCCTTCGTGTATGCGCTGGTCGATATACCCTCCTAAAAAGTCGTAAAACACGCGAACGTGTTTTTTGAAAAACATATCTGAGAGTTCGTGCCCTTCCAACGCGCTAAACAACAAGAGCCGCAAGAGGTTTGGGTCAGACACCTTGTAGACAATGGCCTTCGCTATATGAGTAAACACCGCGAGGTCATCTTCTTGTTTCGTCAATTTGCGAATATCGGCTAAGAGCCCAGGAACCGGAGATTGTTCGGCCATAATCGCCGCATAAAGGTGATTCTTTGTCGGAAAATGTCTGAACACCAAGGCTTCGCTCACGCCAGCCCGTTTTGCAATTTCTCGGGTCTTGGTTCCATTAAATCCCTTGGCGGCAAACAGGGATGTCGCAGATTCGAGAATACTGGCTTTGCGTTCTGAACTGGAAATTCGAACGGTAGGGAGTGTCTTTTTCATTCTGGCGTTGCTATCCTCTGGTAAGTAAGTATTTACTAACATTAGAAATTTACTCTCACAGAAATCTGATTGTCAACAAGAAATTCCACCTGGATTTTGAAGAATGCCGGAATTCCTGGTGTGGTACGACGATCCCATCTGCTGCCTCTTGATTTCCCATCAAGAGACACATACCTACGTATCCACTGTTAATTAAATAGCTGTATAATGAAACAAAGAAGCGTTAAGAAAAGAGTAAGGGAGCCAAAACAGAAGAGTATGGACTTTCAACAAATGATCGGTCTTGGAGTAGCTGGTAACTTCACGGGCCACTTGGAACAGGCAGGAGAAGCGGAATATTTTGTCGATGTCAAAGTCAGGGATAATCAACAGCCGAAAGGCTTATTTCCCTTTTATGTCCCTGGATATGCCGCTTCATTTCTGAACACCTATCCGATTTCGTCAACACACATTACCTTCCCTCAAGAAGGCGTCGATCTGCAAATAGAGCCGGAAATGGCCATCATTTGTAGGTTGGGCTATCAAAAGGAGAAAGTCCACGAACTCCATCCTGTGAAATTTGGCGCATATAATGACTGCTCAATTAGAAAACCAGGAGCACGAAAAATTAGTGAAAAGAAAAATTGGGGAAAACACTCAAAAGGGTTGTCTCAGAACCTGATAGAGATCGATCGCTTTACTTCTGGAGGCATCATGGACCAATTCCGCATTGCGTCCTTCCTCAGACGAGACGAACAATTGCATGAATATGGAATTGACAGCCCTGCGTTAGGGTACAGCTATTTTATGAGCCCTTACAAGAGTGGATCATTGACAGGATGAATTCTCAAATTGATGAAGGACCACTTGAGTCGATTGCAGAGCTGATTCGACAGGCCAAGTATCCGGAATACGCCATCATTAGCATAGGAGCTACTCGGTACACAGAGTTTGGAGAACGGACCTATTTACAACCGGGCGATGAAAGCATTGTAGTTGTCTATGACTGGTCTATTTATGAGTCCAAAGCCATCGTGCAACGCTTGAATGAGCGTAATTATGAAGGGGCGGGCATGCCTGTCCTGTCACAGCACGTTGTCACATAACAAAAGAAACCCTGCAGCTCTCGCCGGAGTATGCGAATCGGTATAACGAATTGCGTTCGTCCTTGCTCCTTTTTGTCAATAAACGTTTTGCTGTTATCCTCGGAGTTTCAACTCAGGAAAATTTTCGAACTTTCACTAATACTCCTCCAATCCTTTTCTTGCCATTTCTTTACCCCTTTTCTTCTTTTCCTTCTTTCTGCGGTAGGCTCTGTGTGTTCATCTTCTGGGTGAGCTTGATTATTGCTCGATCTTCCTATTCACTGGTTTCTAAAATTCGCATAGCTAACTCAATGACTTGGCTTTAAGAACCTCATTTTGATCCCTAGTGATGAAGACGAACTTCAACAAATGCGGACTCTGCCATGAAATGAAAGTACTTCAGAAGAGCCATCTTATGCCAGCTGCCTTCTACAAACGGTGCAGAGGCACGAGAGGTGGTGCTAGCAGGGATCCAATGATGGTCATAGGGAACAAGGCTATCAAAACGTCTCTGCAGGTGCCTGAGCTGTTCTTATGCCGAGATTGCGAAAACTTGTTTTCGAAGAATGGAGAAAACTACGTCCTCGATCAAAGTGTTCAACCCGACAAGGGTCGGTTTCCTCTTCGTGAGTTCTTGCTAGATAACTGTTCACTTGTAAGCAATGACGATTATCAGATCTATGATGCCAAGCAGCTCCTAGGTCCTAAGGTAGAGCTCCTACTCTACTTTTCCGCGAGCGTTTTCTGGCATGCGTGTGCAAGGTCCTGGAAAGTACAGATATGCCTCGGACCGTATCAAGAGTCGTTCAGACGTTATCTCCTCAGGCAGGCGCCGCTCCCGCAAAATGCACGAATATTTGTGTGGGTCGCCAGCGAGGATATACAAAAACTGTTGGCTGTGTTGCCTCCTCGCTCGGAAAGGATCACCGATGTGCCCAGTGTGCGTATGCACAAATTCTATATTCCCGGCCTTCTCTTTATCTTACTTCTCGGCCAGAAGATCACGAATGAGTTCGACAAAGGAGGACTGAACGGCACCTCGCAGCAGCTCATCTGGTTGCGTCCATGGAAAGATCCAGATGAGTCACTTTTCCAAACGTTCACACGCGAGGTGCGACAATCGGAATTTTTAGGGCAGCTACGCAGACACCCTCGGGTCAAATAAGCTATGCGTGGAAGATGGGGTCGCGTCTTGCATTCATATATGCCTCTACTACACACTGTGTTTGCTGAGAATCCTCGCGACAAGCAATGTCATAAACGAACCCCGCAAAAGCCAGAAGTCATGGACGAGCCATGTGTAGAGATTATGCTTCAGGCATGTAGTATTGCAAGACCTGACCCTTAACTCTCACTATGTCGGTAAGTAAAAACGGGTTACCACTGGTGGGATGATTGGTTATTAAGGTTCCGTTCGTTCCATTCTTGGACAGCTTGACGTAACGTGACTGCTCCTCCTGGGATCAACCAGCATGTCGACCCTACATCATTTAGAGTGGAACCGCCTGCTCTGGCTTTCACGTGCAGGTAATTCGAGCTTATCGGGACTGGGTGGTAGTGGGTTTCGATCTGATACTGATTGATTTGGGGGTACTCCGTGATGGTTGGGTCTGGGATACTGATGGTCGCATAGATATAAACGGTGTCTTCACTCACGTAGAGACCGCCATGAGTGATGGTTGCTCTAGTGGGTTTTCCACCGATCCAGTTCTGAATGAGGGGGTTGGTGGCCTGTGCTGAGACAGTCACCGGCTCTTGTGTCGTGGATGAACTCCAGAAGTCAACCTCTGATGTAATATTTTTTCATTTCTTCTTCCTTTCCTTTTCTTTCTTCTTTTTCGGTTCCGGTTTTGTCTCCTTTGGCGGGGATATCGTGAGAGTCGTTGATGAGGTTACCGGTTCTTCAACCGATTCTTTAGCTTTCTTCGATGCCGTGGTTTGTCTTTTCTTTGCCTTTTCGATGGCGGTGTCGATCAGGGTATCCAACTCTGCAAGGCTTATTGCTTGCGCGAAGTAGTAATCGAAATCTTCTTCTGCATATTCGTATAGTGATCCACCGAACCCGAGCGATCGGCTGTATTTCTGACGAAGTTTCTTCTTTTGTTGCATCCCTTTTTTGTCGAGGTCTTGGTCTTCGAGACGTTGAATCGGGTTGATACGGGGATAGCGTTGAATCTGTTGCCCGGTTTTCTCAAAATAGCCTTGAAGGATTTCACACCGTGGCTGAGGGAAGGCATGTGTTTTTTGAACGAGTATGCGGTCTAATAGCGTTCTCTGTGCAGCAAGTCTCGGGCTTTGATCGATTTGTGTTTTTAACTGGAGATTGTTATTGATCAGGGCTTTGGAAAAATTGTTTTCAATTTCAAAAGATGGAAGCCCCGATTGTTAAGAAAGGAAGACGGAAGACTTAGTTTTTTTCTGAGCAGCGCGGTCGGCACTCGCTCTGCTTTGATTTGATTGATAACGTTGATCGCTCGCGGTTTTCATCGCTTCGAACATACTCCAGAAGTCTTCGAGAAACAAGGCATTTGTTTGAGTCGCAACGAATCGAACGTTATTGAGGGAAGAGGTCAAAACGTTTGTTGACTCAACGACGACTCTTACTTCTCTTCCTAAAGAATGCCGAAGAAGCAATACTAATCTCTGGGGAGAAAACAAGCCCTTTCTTAGGTGACCTAGAAAGTGCCCAAGCAGCAAGGTAACGAGCGCGGTCAGGATAATGACCCCAAGGTCTATGAACACGTCATCGGGTTATCTTTTCCCTGAACTCGCTGTGCTGAAGTTTCTAGATTTGCGCTTTGACATCCAATTCGTGAGCCTTACGACCACCTCGGGCGAGTTTGCGATCTGGGACTTGCCCTTCAACCATCAACTTGGCCATATCCACGGCTCGAGTCACTAATTCCTGAGCGCCTTCCAGAAGCTCTTTACTCCGCTGGACGTATTGCACATTACGTTCCATGTCTTCGGCACTCCAGCCGCGGGAGTGGGCAATGAAGGGAAACTGTGGGAACTGGCAGCCGACTTCAGCGAAAAACCCAAGAAGCTGTCCAGCCACGTCCTGTACATTGTCCTGTCCTCCGGTGATGATGAAGGCGGCCATTTTGTTTTTGAGTAGGTGGCGGCCTGCGATGGTTTCCTGGTTCTGAATGCAGTTCATCCGTTCGACCATCTTGTAATAGAGACTGCTCGCGGTTCCCCAGCGGATCGGCGTGGCAACGAGAATGACATCGCCCCAATGAACGAAGGCTTCATAGACACGATCGAGTTGATCGTTCGGGGCCATCTGTGTGATGGAACAGGGCCACGTACAGGCACGTGCAGACTTTGAGTAGTAGCCTTCACAGGGGTGAAACGACAAAATGTATCGCGTTTCGACCTTAAGCTGTGTCCTGGCGTGGTCGAGCGCAACTTCCAGCAACGCATCTGACGTGCTGTATCGCGGATACTGCTGATTCACCACGGTGGTTGAAATGCCCGCGACGCGAATCGGACCATCTTATCGCACAGGCGGTCGTGCGAGGGGATGGGGTTCGTGGGGCTTCTTGCTGCGCTTGGTTGCAGATGAAAGGTCGACGTAGACACGGTCGTTCTCGACCTTCACGGCATACGCCGGAACATGATCCTCCTCGAACCCTGGCTCTCCCTGGCCTGTCTTGCGGTGGAATTTCCAATAATGCCAAGGACACACGACATAGTCTCCTTCCAGCCAGCCCTCGCCAAGAGGGCCACCGACGTGGTTGCACACGTCCAAAATGGCTGTCCATTCGCCGTCTTTGTAAACGATGGCAACTTTGGTTTTCCCATGGGTCATTTATGTTACCGGCCGTTGCTGCAGGTCGCGCACGTGGCCGACTTCGATCCATTCTCCGTCTGGCATATAGCCTCCTTGTCTAAGCCGACGACATGAAATTTATTGAGTTGGAAGGGTTACTTGCATGGCGCTAGTCACGAGATGGGATCACTTCAATTTATCCCTTTCCCTTTGCATCGCTATTCTTGACGGATACTTTCTGTGATGCTAGTATTGCATCACTATGAAACATATTATGATACACTTACTAGAAAGGATTAAGTTATGGCGGTGACACTGAGAAATCTACCCAAAAAACTTGATCAGTCTATTCAAAGACGAGCAAAGGAAAACGGCATCAGCGTCAATAAAGCAGTGATTTCCCTCTTGGAGGAAAGCCTTGGAATGAAATCCGGCAAGCCTCCAGCGGAATATCATGATCTCGATGCGCTTGCTGGAGCTTGGACGAAGGCAGAAGCCGATGCTTTTGATAAGCGATTGGCTAAGCAACGATTCATCGATCCCGAACTTTGGGCCTGATGCGAATTTTCCTCGATACCTCTGCCTATTCAGCCTTCTTGCGAGATCATAAGCAAATCAAGCACGTCATTCAACGAGCGGAAGCAATTTGGATTAGTGCCATCGTTCTTGGGGAATTGTACGCAGGGTTTATCCGTGGCCGACAAAGGCAGAAAAATGAGGACCTCTTAAACCAATTCTTGAGTTCGCCACGCGTTCATATTTCACCAGTGGATGAAGGAACGGCTGAACGGTATGCCGTTATTCTGAACGAATTTTGGAAAGCTGGTAACCCAATTCCGACTAATGACCTGTGGATTGCAGCCAGTGTTATGCAATACGGACTGATCCTTCTGACGACAGACGCTCATTTCCTCAAAGTCTCTCAAATCATTGCTCGCCATTTTTCCCCAAGTAGCTCACGATAGCAGAAAACGGGGGAGTAAGTTTTGAAAAACCATATGTTTTGACCCAACAGAGGCAATCATGCGAAGGATTGCAGATGGAAAAAAAGGCGAGGTCGATATTTGACACGGGGTTGAGAATAATGCGAAAAGACCGTTTCGACAAATCTACCTCTTATAAAGGAGAAGACACATGGCAAAAGCACGTGCCCGTCATATTTTGGATCAACAAAGGAAAAATGTGAGGACCTTAAAACACAAATTGAATCTGGTGGGGATTTTGCTGCCTTGGCGAAAGACTATTCAACGTGCCCTTCAGGAAAACAAGGTGGAGACCTTGGGGAGTTTAGGCCCGGTCAAATGGTTAAGGAATTTGTTTAGTGGTGAGGTTGGAAAAGTCCACGGTCCCGTGCAGACCAAATTTGGGTACCATCTCCTCGAAATTACCAGCCGTATACTCCCTAAGCCGCATACACTCCTTGACGTGTCGCCTCATTGTTCGTAGTTGCAGATACGTCGACATTCTCTAAAGACTGAGGGTCTTCCTTGGTTGATATCGAAGGAAACCCAATCAACCGAAAGTCGATAACCTTTCCTTCTTTGCCTCTATTCAAGGTATGAATGTAAAAATGTGTTTGTTTAATCGGGGCATGCCCCAAGGAATATATTGCGGTATGCCCCGATGCTTGGATAAAGATTACGGGGTTGGGCCTGCTTTGACGTCCAACACCTTCACGTCAAAGTACAAGGTTTTTCCTGCCAAAGGATGGTTGAAATCCAGCACAACCACTTCTTCTTTCATTTCTTTCACCATGGGGCGAATGATTCGGCCTTTTGGATCTTTGCCTTGTAGCTGCATCCCGACCTTTCGAGCATCTGGTGGAATCTGGTCGATGGGGATTTCTTGATACCCACGTGGATCCACCTCTCCATATCCTTCTTTTGGATCTACGGTTACCTTTTTGCTTTCACCCGCTTTCATGCCTTCCAACGCCTGTTCCAGACCTGGAATAATTTGGTGAGATCCTTGTGTAAAGGTGAGAGGGTTACCTCCCACATTGGTTCTAAAACTGATTGATCTTCTAACGTCAGGGTGTACTCCAGAGACACCATCGTTCCATCAGCAACCGTCATGCTGGATTCTCCTTCCGAGGATTCGGCATGGATAGATGTAGGAACTGCTCCTGCGACAAGCGCAAAGGCACACAAAATCTTTATGGTGAGTCGATGCAATACCATACAACTGATCCTCCGCTTAGAGTATGTGGAAAATGTCGTCTGGAAAAGATCGCGGCTCTCAGCCAGGGGAGACAAAAAGGCGAGCGGTTCCACGATAGGAAATTATTAATAACATCATATCAAATCGATTGGTTCTGCGCTATCTGGTGAGGAGTAGGAAGTAGTTGAAACATTCCTTCTTGTCTATTTCGACTCTAGTTCATTAGGCTATTGGTTGGTTTGATCGTGGAAGGAATGGCGAAAAATATGATTATCACTCAAGATATTGAAACTGGGAAGGCTGGCTTGAGGGACCCCGATGAACGGATCATCAGAGCTAAAAGAGGGGTCAAAAGGCTACCTCAATATGTCTTCTACTTTTCTTTGAAAGCCGATTAGAAAAAGGAATAAACATGGAAGAGAGTCTGAAAATGAAGACGGGAATTCCCGTTTTTGCCACTATCGGGTGGCTCGTCATTCTCGTGGCCGGAATGCGCGCTGCTGATTCCATTTTAGTACCCTTTCTGTTCTCGGTGTTTCTGGCGATCATTTGTGGTGCTCCCGTTTTTTGGTTGAAGAGAAAAGGGGTGCCCTCGGCCATGGCTGTGCTGCTGGTCATGATTGGGGTCATGGAGATTGGAGTCGTTATCGTTGCCATGGTTGGCAATTCCGTCGGGGATTTCTCGCAAGCGCTCCCTCGGTACGAAGCCCGCCTTCATGAGGAAATGGGCTCCGTCTTGATGTGGTTGCAGAGGAGTGGAGTCGAGATCTCTATCCAAGGTCTGCCCAGCTACGTCGATCCGGGGGCTGCCATGCAACTAGGCACCAGAATGTTGACTGGGTTGGGAGAGATGTTCACCAACACCTTTCTAATTCTCCTCACCGTCACGTTCATTTTATTCGAAGCTTCGACCTGTACGCAGAAATTGCAGATGGTATGGGGTCCGGGTAAGGTCTCTTTTGCCTCCTTCACCCAGTTTACCCAGGACGTCCAGAGATTACTGGCCATCAAAACGATTGTGAGTATAGGAACCGGATTGGCTGTAGGGATTTGGGTGGCTGTGTTGGGTGTGGATTTCCCCGTCTTGTGGGGAATGTTAGCCTTTTTGCTGAACTACATCTATAGGTAAAGGTCGAGCCTTGTTCGCAGTGCTGTTCTAAATCTCCTTTGCAACTGTTGCATCTGCGGCAGGAACCTACTAGGCATCCAACAGCAGCCGTATCGCCTTCTCTAAACTTCGATGCCTTAGAGCCGACCTTGGTGACATGGCCGACGATTTCATGCCTTGGGACACAAAGGTAAACCGTATTGTGCCATTCGTTACGCGCTTGATGGATATCAGAATGGCAAACGCCGCAATAAAGAATCTCGATCTCCATATCCTTTTCGCCTGGATCGCGACGGAAAATTTCGTGCATATTGAGTGGTTTATCAAACTGAAGGGCTGCATAGGCTTTAATCGTCTGTGTCATGTTTGCTCCTTCCGCATTTATAATAATAGGCCGGTCTAATATTATTGTTAACACAAATCTTAAGAAACTTACGAGGATCACTTATAGCTATAAAAGTTTCTTTAGCTAGAGTCTTTCTTATCCCTTAAAATTGCAACTGAGTCGGTTGCATCTCTCTGATAGGAGGATGATATTTTCGGTCCAATTACACTTCCATTCGGGGCGAAAATGCTTTTCAACACGGTCAAGCTCAAGCCCGGCGTCAATTTCGACCAGGTCGAGCTGGCTGTTGGAGAAATGTGCATGGTCATCAAGGAAACCTACGGCGGAAAGAAAGGGGGATTTATTGCTGGACAGGTCTTCAAGTTCTACGGCTTCGTCTCCAACGAAGGCTCACTTAGTGACTCCAAGACTGCTGATGACCATTACGCGATGGTGACATATTGGCACTCGTTTGAAGATCATCAAAAATCCCATGCTGACGAAGTCTTCCGCAAGACGTTCACCGCATTGAGCGACATGTGCTCTGACACGAAGGAACTTGGATATGACATGCTGTGGCAGGGAGCCGCAGAGCCCCAATAGCTTGAGCAACTTCAGTTAACCAGTTGTCAAGCCTGTCCAGATCCTGTCATGTCAATCCAAGACGAGTCTCACCATTCACAAAATCCATGGGCGTTCATCTTTCTCATCGCTTGTCCAATTTATCCACCAAAACACTGGAGGAATTCCCAATGCTCGATCTTTCCATTGATCATTTTATTCCGTGGATTGTCGCCACGTTGACACTCGTTGCTGATTCTGGATTCAGAATAATCCTACTCATCATCGTGGCCTATCTTGCCGCGCGATCTGTGAGATTTGGCATTTCTCGACTCACCATCCTTCTCCTTCGAAGAAGTGAAGTAAAAGATGATGATCCTCCTGGTGCCTTAGAAAAACGGGTCAACACTTCTACAGGTCTCATAAAGACGATTAGCATCACCTTAATCTGGGCGATCACCATTGTCATGGCTTTGGCACAGGTTGGCCTTGATATTACTCCTATTCTTGCCAGTGCTGGAGTGATCGGAGTCGCCGTAGCGTTCGGTGCACAAAATCTCGTACGAGATATCATTGGTGGTTTCTTCCTTGTTCTTGAAAACCAGGTCCGTGTTGGTGATGTCGCTATTGTGAATGGGACCGGCGGATTAGTCGAAGCGATCACGTTCAGAACCATTACGCTTCGTGACTTAGCTGGTGTCGTTCATGTGTTCCCTAATGGAACCATTAATACGTTATCGAACATGACAAAAGGGTGGTCCGCCTATGTCATAGATGTCGGAGTCGCTTATAAAGAAGATACGGATCAGGTGGTTGCCGTCATGAAGGAGGTCGGTGATGAATTGCAAAGAGACTCAGATTACAGTCCTAAAATTCTTGAACCAATAGAAATTTTTGGAGTTGATGGATTTGGTGAATCTGAAGTGGTCGTGAAAGCACGCCTAAAAACAATCCCTATCGAACAGTGGACGGTTGGCAGGGAATATCGCAGAAGGCTCAAAAAGGCTTTTGATTCCGCAGGCATTGAAATTCCTTTCCCACATCGTACGTTGTATATGGGAGAAGCGAGCGGACCTTTTCAGTTTCAAAATCAAGGTGCTGTGATTTCCACAAACTAGGCGCGATGTGTCGTCGCCCGTGATCTGACAGAGAGAAGGACCATATGCAAGGCCTTTCGACCATTGCCATGATTATTTCTGTGGTGTGTTTTCCCCTCGCTTGCCTGGCTCTTCTTTATCCACACATCATCAGGCCGAGGGGACGATTGAGAGGGTTTTCTACTTACCTCCTGGCTTCCCTTTTCACTTTAATCGTTGCGGCCATGACCTCTTCTGAACAGAAGGCTGCCTTGCGTGATTGGGAATGGGAGGATTGGATGGTATTTGTGTCCTTGGCCGTTCCCATCGTTGCGTTTCTGATGAGGGGAAGACTGAGGAAGACTTCTGGGAAGAATACCCTAGTCTCTCTTCGGGGGAAAAAGAAGCAGGAAAAAGATAGACGTCCGAATATCGTCAAGAAGAAATAAAAAAATATTCTCAAAAGAATTTCTTCCATTTCAGTGACGTATTTTATTGATTTACCTGGATTTCTTTGTGAAGCCAAGGCCTTTTCCCCGTTCCCCCTTCTTACCGCTAGGTGGCATTGAGCCTTACTTGGTATCTCCTTTGCTAGGCGATTTTTGATTGACTCTGATGTTGGAGAGGCGTAGCATTTTTACTGATACAAGGTTAGCCGTGAATAACAAGAAGGAGGTCTCTTATGAAAGACCTAAGTCCGCCTGACCATGTAGGCCCGCTCGTCGGTCATGATGCCTCATACGGAGGTGGCGGGACTTCTGTTTTGACTGAGCCATTCCCCCCCTATCCGGAAGCGCCTATAGGCGATGTGGAAATCCACCCGAACTTCCGTTTGAGGAAATGGGGTAAACATTCTACAGAGTAGAAATCTAGAGTGGCCGGTAGAGGAATAGACAGAAGGTCCCCACATTTCACCGGCAGTTGGGTCAAAAAGACAGATTGAGGCTCCAGCCAAAGGCAAGTAACAGTTGCCAGAACGAGCCGCTTCCCACAAGGAAGCGGCTCGTTTTATTTTTCCCGACTTTTTTATCAAGAAAACAAGGGGGAAGGTCCAAAGGACTTTTATTGTTAACGGTCTAAGGAAAGACACGAGGAGCATCAAGGTGCCAGATTATAGGAAAAATGCCTATTGCACATATTGGCATTTTGACACCTTAAGATGACTCAGCGAGGGAAACTAAGTGTTTTCTTTTTTCTCATGGATCATAATACCGTTTTCACCTGTTATCCTTCGATTGTCAGATTGGACAGCTACGGTGAGAATCGTTGAGACATGTAGAATGGGTAGGATCTGTGCCGGAATGCTACCGTCATCGTCTAGAGGAAAGGTGGGCGAGACCTCATTGTGAAAGGGGAGTTTATATGACACGTCGCTCGGGAAAACATGGAACACAATCCAAAGACGTGAGGACCTTGGCGATCGATATCGGGGGAATGGGAATAAAAGCCTTGGTCCTTGATGAGGTTGGCTCTCCCCTGACGATGCGAGAGCGAATTCGGACACCTAAGCCTGCAACGCCTGAAGCTGTGGTAGAGACTATCCGGGAACTTGCGCGCTCGCAGGGGAATTTTGACCGTATTTCTGTGGGATTTCCTGGTGTGGTGCGGCGGGGTATCGTCTTCACTGCCCCGAATCTTGATTCTTCCTGGCAAGGCTATAATTTAGTCGAAGCGTTAAAAGCGAAGTTGAGAAAGCCCGTTCGAGCCTCCAATGATGCGCATGTTCAGGGGTTTGGAGCGATAACAGGAGAAGGGGTTGAATTAGTGGTGACGTTAGGAACGGGTTTTGGATCGGCATTGTTTGTTGATGGAAAGTTGGTTCCGAATTTAGAGGTCGCACATCATCCTTTTCATGGCCGCAAAACATATGAAGAGGAGCTCGGGATTCAAGCTCTCCGAAAAGTTGGGAAAAAGAAATGGAATCAGCGTTTAGCAAAGGCCATCAATGCTCTAGAGGCCTTATTCAATTATGATGTCCTGTATATTGGTGGGGGGAACGCAGAAAAGGTTACGCTCCCATTGGGGCCAAATGTTCATAAAGTTCCTAATGTCGCTGGGCTGCTTGGCGGAATTGTCTTTTGGCAAGGGGATGGCGGGGAGCAGAGTCCTACCACGAAAACACGCCGCAAAAGCCGCTCACGCAAAAAGCCCAAGACGAATTGAGCGTTGATTTGGTTGTCCTCAGTCCCAAGGGAATTGGACTCGGTCGTCTAAGCCTGATTCATACCTCAATATTGTCTCTCGCAAGGGGTACTCCTCGTTTAATGCTTTCCCTGTTTTTTCCTTTGTGTGCAAGTTGTGACTAAGCACTCCCTCAAATCGCGACGAAGAAAGACGATCCATCACGAGTCTTCACAGAAAGGATCCATCCTCGTTCAGGGTGCCCAGCAAAATAATCTTCAGAACCTTACAGTTCGGATTCCGCATGATGCGGTGACTGTCATCACCGGCGTATCTGGTTCAGGAAAGTCATCCTTAGCATTCGATACTCTTTTTGCCGAGGGCCAATGGCGGTACTTGGAGTCCCTCTCAACCTATACACGAATGTTCATCGAGCGATTAGACCGCCCAAAGGTGGAAAGTCTAGCGAATATTCGTCCGGCCATTGCCCTTGAACAAAAGAACACTGTGCGTACAGCTCGATCGACAGTTGGGACCGCCACAGAAATATTGGATCATTTGCGACTGTTGTTTGCCAAGGTTGGCCGACCTATCTGTCCGAATTGCCAACAAGAGGCTCGCGCGTATTCGCCCCAAACTGTGGTAGACCATCTTCTTGAGGAAGGCAAAGGTGCACGAGCCCTTCTTTTGTTCCCGATTGAATGTCTAGGGAAAGGGCAGGGTAAGGCCTTTGTCGAGTCTTTGCTCCGGCGAGGTTTTGTACGACTCCTTTGTGGAGAAGAACTCGTTCAGTTGGATGGACCAAGTGTTCGCCTTCCGAAACATTTCCAAGACTCTTTCGTTGTCCTAGATCGAGTTGTTCTCCGTCCTGACAATCGTTCACGGATCGTAGAAGGTGTGGAAACGGCTTTTCGAGAAGGGGGCGGTTATTGTCGTGTGGATGTCATAGAAAAAAGGACCTATTGGTACAGCTCGGAGGTTGAATGTGCTGGGTGTGGCATGCGCTTTTGGCAAATTCGGCCAATCCTGTTTTCTTTTAATCATCCTTTGGGTGCCTGTCCTGAGTGTAAAGGCTTTGGAAATGTTCTTAAGTATGATGAACGGTTAGTCGTTCCTCATCCTTTGCGGTCCATTCGTGATGGCGCCATTGAACCTTGGACAAAGCCCGCCACGGCATGGTGGCAACGTCAACTGCTTCGGGCCTTTCAACGACGGAATATCGATCCGGCCATCCCCTATGCTCATTTATCTGAAGATATTCGGACTTGGATTTGGGAAGGGGGGCAGAGATTAGAGGGGATTAATGCTGGGATTTCCATCAGGTTTCCCTTTTGACCATTTCGGAGATGGCGGATTGGACAAACAATCTGACGTTGTCGCCATTTCAAATGGATATTGCAGGTGATGTCCTTCGACGTCTTCAACGGAAAATGGAGATGCTGCTTCGGGTTGGGGTGGATTATCTCACGCTTTCCAGAGAAACCCGATCACTATCTGGTGGGGAGGTTCAGCGCATGGCTCTTGCCAATCAACTCGGCGCTGGTCTCATGGGCACGTTATATGTACTGGATGAACCGACTGTTGGGTTGCATTCCAGAGATACCTTGAGACTCGCGGAAATGTTGAAAGAGCTGGCCGATAAAGGAAATACGGTGGTGGTTGTCGAACATGATCCCCAAATGATCAAAAAAGCCGACTATGGGATCGAACTGGGTCCGGGCTCTGGTGAGAAAAGTGGACGGGTCGTGTGTGCCGCCGCCATGCCTCAATTTTTGGTGAACCGAACATCATTAACAGCACGTTACCTACGTGGAGAGCGCTCGATTGCTCTGCCGAAATCCTGTCGTTCTGGGAATAGAAAGTTTTTAATCCTAAAGGATGCCAGCGAGCATAACCTGAAAAATCTGACCGTGCGCTTCCCCTTAGGAATGTTGCTTTGTGTCACTGGACCCTCGGGTTCTGGGAAAAGCACACTTGTGAAGCATACCCTGTATCGAGGTGTGGCTCAGGCCTTTGGGTCAGGATCTTTCCCAGTTGGGAAGTGTTCTGGATTCCAAGGTCTCGAGCACATTCAGACTGTCTGTTTCATCGATCAAGAACCGATTGGTCGAACCCCACGGTCCAACCCGATTACCTATATGAATGGATACTAGGAGATCCGACAGATTTTTGGAAACCTTCCAGAGTCTTGAACTCGTGGCTTCACGCCTTCCCATTTTTCCTTTAATTCTGGAGTAGGGCGGTGTGGACGGTGCAAAGGAAATGGATTTGAAAAGTTGGAAATGTATTTTTTTGAAGATCTGTTTGTGACGTGTGAAGACTGTCAGGGGCGACGTTTTCGTTCGGAGATTTTGTCCATCAAATTTTGTGGAAAGTCTATTGATGAGGTTCTGAATATCACCGTGGACGAAGCTCTGCAGCTTTTTGGAGAGGATGCCCCCAGGTTGGTGCAAACGTTGAATCTTCTTCGTGATTTGGGCCTGGGATATCTTCGACTTGGGCAACCCGCACCTAGCCTCTCCGGTGGCGAGGCCCAGCGCCTGAAAGTGGCTGCCGAATTAGTGAAATTTAACAGCAGGACTCATCACTCGAAATCAGGAAAACTTTTCGATGAAAATGAAATAGTTGCGGGTTTTGGGCCAATGGCTAAACCGAGAAAGGGTGCGAAGGTCAACATGACTCCATCACCAGGAAATGTTCTTTACATTCTTGATGAACCCACGATCGGGTTGCATATGGAAGATGTAAAGAAGCTTCTTGCTGTCCTCGGGAAGCTCGTTGATGCCGGCAATACAGTGGTGGTTGTCGAACATCATCTGAATGTCGTGAAGGCAGCTGATTGGGTCATCGATCTAGGACCGCATGGGGGTGTGCGAGGTGGTTATGTCGTTGCCGAGGGACAGCCAGAGGAGGTGGCGGCTATCTCAAGTTCACCGACCGGCCCATTTCTTCAGCAGTTTTTCAATATTTCTTAGGAAAGGAGGAAGGGGGCAAGAATTTCTCAGAGTGAGCAGTCGTGCTAAACGAAAATGTGGGATAAAGGGATTAGTTGAGACTGGGATCCATGGGCATGTTCGCGTAAAAATCGTATGGTTCCCCTAAAGACCGGAGAATATTGGGCCATAATTGAGTGTGGTCTCGTTCAAACATAGAAACTGAATCAGCTGGGATTGTCAGCCAGGAGCGAGTCTTCATTTCATTTTCCAATTGGCCCGGTTCCCAACCTGAATATCCCATGAACGCCCGGAAATTTTGTTGAGGATTCGGGTATTTGATGATGCGTTCAAGGGCATCCATGTTTCCCACGAGGTAGACGCCATCAAAGATATGGTGCGTATCGGTGGGTTCTTCAGTCAGACGGTACAAACGGTACAAAATGAGTAAATGATTGCGTTGAACAGGGCCGCCAGAAAACACCACATGGTTATGGCCTTCAAGTACGGGAATCTGTGGAAGAACTTCCGTGATGCTTATTTCAGTAGGACGATTGACTACCACTCCTAGAGCCCCGTCTGGCCCATATTCGCAGAGAAGTACGACAGTTTGACGAAAATTGGGGTCTCGGAGGGAAGGGGTCGCGACGAGGAAAACACCTTTGCCTAGTGGGAGATCCATAAGCAGATCTGACCTAACTAAATATGAATTAATGGAATTAATGCCGGTAATCTTTAAATTCTGTTTCCGCATCGGGGAGCTTAAAAAATGCCCGCATCTGCTTTTTCAATGCGTCTCGCCCGCTTTCGTCCCCGAGGTTCAATTGATACTCATTGATAACCATTGTTTTAACACCCCCGGGACGAGTCCATTCATTCCAGCAGGTTGAGCATACATTCTTTTTGATTTCCTTTTCTAGTTTTCCCAAGAAAAGGTTTTCGCTAATCATTTCTGCTGTCTGTCCACACTTCAAACAGGTGATTTCTGGCATTGCCTGTATTCCCCCTTTCCCTAGTAAATTGTGGTCTTTTGAAGTCAAATGGCGAACATTATTATATACGAATGTGAAATTTCGTAGGTTCGCGAGTCGAAAAAATCTTATCATGCTATTCAAAGAATTTGAAAGAGATTCAAAGAGACAATTGACCCGGCTGAGGGATCGTGCTAAGAAAGTGATCGCCATATTCTTTGAATGAGCCCGGATGGCGGAACTGGCAGACGCGACGGACTCAAAATCCGTTTCTCCTTGGGAGAGTGGGAGTTCGACCCTCCCTCCGGGCACCAAGAAATTGGGGTGAAACTCTATATGGGGATTGTTCTTTCTGAAAAAACAATGAATTGGGCGATTGAATGGCCTATCTTGGACTAAAAGTTGGAATAGCAGGGTTCCGGGGAAGATTAAGGAATGAAGAATTTACCTGAGGAATATGCTTGACAGTTCCTAGCTAGATGACTATAGTTAGGCCTTCCAGATTATAAGGAAAAATATTGTTTTCACAGATTATTCATTTCGCGATTATTAACTAAACACTTCCTAAGGAGGACCCACATGCGTAAGCTAGGGTATTTGGGAGCAGCACTAATTTTAGCAAGCTCGGTGGGCACGGCGATGGCGCAGGTTGAAAGAGCGCCTCAGCATGTCGGTTTTGGTACTGGTGTTGGAGAATCACAGGGATCTGGTACCAGAGCTCGTGTTATGGACGCTGGTGATATGATGCGGTACATCGACAATTTTCTTGAGACCTCAACCATTCAGGGTGAAGTTATTGCGATCAACAACCCAATGGGGCACATGATGATTGACATGGGGGGGAGCTCCCATGATGATCGCCAGACTCTTCGGGGAGGGCGCAATATGATGACCCTCTATTTCGATGATAAGACCAATAAGGAAAATCTGAAAGCGGTTAATGCGGGGGACTATGTCGCCGTTGCCGTTGAAGATGAAACCACCGAATCTCAGAAGTTTGGCACGGGACGGAAGATGGTGCGAACCGTTTACGTGTTAGAAGGGAACCAATTGTTGGGTGGTGCGGACAACCCGGATTTCGGTGGTGGATTAGGCCAAAAGCCAGATCCAACAAATTTCCGTGGCATTAGCACCCCAACGGCCGGCTATACCGGCGTTCCTGAGGGTGGATTGCAGGAAGGTGTTGTTTCCGGCGGAATTACCTCAAACATTGGAGTCATGACTGGGGCAGCCCCGTGTTGGCAATGTGCTCCTCAGCCTGACACGGTCAACGATTTTCATACTTCCAAAAAGCAAGGGCCAACGGATTATGGTTCTGGCCGAGATACCTTCACAAAGGGTACCCGGTAATCGAGTTTTAATGTATTCGAAAAAGGGCGTGCTAACTGTTGTTGGAACGCCCTTTTTTTTTGAGAAATGGGCGATCGACTTCTTGCAACTAACCTGACTAAAAGAGAGTTGAATCCAATCGCATCGTCCCAGATAGTATTTTTAAGAGGAATTGCTTGATCAATCAACCTCCGCCAACATCACTTGGAGATCTAAAGCCTGATTCCGAGTTGGACCTTCGCGGAGTCATTTGTCCCTACAATTTTGTCAAAACCAAACTAAAGCTTGAAACGATGAGCCCTGGCCAGGTATTGGCGGTGATTTTGGATGATGGAGACCCCATTCAGAATGTTCCCCAAAGTGTTGAAAATGAAGGACATATGATTTTGGGACTGTTTCCCAGCGATCGTGCTCATCGGGTTCTCATCCGTAAGCGCGAAGATAGCGCGTCTTCCTAATCATCCTGATGGTGGTTTTAACTCTTTTTGATTTACCCTCGATTACAATTGTCATTTCCCCTTTCACATTCTTTGTGCCGAAAACCTGAGTTATTTCCTCAACGGTTCCCCGAAAAAATTCCTCATAATGTTTGGTCAGTTCTCGAGCCAAGGCTATCTTGCGTCCACTCAAGGTTTGTTGAAGTATTTCGAGAGTTTTTCTCATCCGATAGGGGGCCTCAAACAGTACGATAGTTCGGGGTTCCTCTGCCAAGGATTGAAGAAATTCGGCCCTTGCCTTGGATTTTCGAGGAAGGAAGCCGTGAAAAACAAAGGCGTCAGTTGGAAGGCCAGAAGCTGTCAAGGCAGCCAGGATGGCTGAAGGTCCTGGGATAGGGACCACAGGGATGTTCTCAGCAAGAGTTCTTGTTACTAAGTAATAACCAGGGTCTGAAATCAAAGGAGTTCCAGCATCCGAGACTAAGGCCACAGAAGATTCTTCCTGCAGCTTTCTTAAAAGAATCGGTGTTTTTTCTTCTTTATTGAAGTCGTGATAGCTTGTCAGGGGAGTTCCGATACCGTAGTGAGCGCACAACTTTTGAGTCCTTCTAGTATCTTCTGCTGCGATGACATGGACTTCCTTCAGAACACGCAAGGCTCGAAATGTGAGATCTTCCAAATTTCCAATTGGTGTACTGACAATGTAAAGCGTTCCGCTCATGATCAATTCTGGGTGGTGAATATAAATCATCATCCTACAGAGCCAGTGAATAGAATGTCTATGTAAAGAGAAGGAGTATTGGGTACGCACCGATCTTTCACACTAGAAGCCGCCAGAAAAACCATGGTATTGTTCGTACGGTGTTCAGTCTAGCTCCAAGGTCACTATGCAGGATGAGATGATTCTCCACGTTCAAGAGGATGGGAAACAGCCAGATGTTTCCTTTTGCTCTCAATGTGGGGGACATCTTCACTGTGAAATCGTCAAAGCTGATGAATCATTGCGTCCGGTGTGTCAGACCTGCCGTCATGTGGTGTTCTTGGATCCCAAAGTGGCTGTGGGTGTGATTGTTCATGGTCAGCAGGGGATACTGTTGGTCCGTCGAGGGATTCATCCTGGGTATGGGAAATAGGTATTTCCTGGTGGCTATGTTGATCGAGGAGAGCCGGTTGAAGATGCAGCTGTGCGCGAAACACGTGAAGAAAGTTGCCTTGAGGTTCGCATTTCGCGTTTGCTGAATATTTATTCTTATAAAGATCATCCTGTCATTATTATTGTCTATGTCGGAGAGGTTGTTAGCGGAAGCGCTACTGCTGGAGATGAGACATTGGAGGCAAGGTTTTTTATGCCTCAGTCTATTCCCTGGCAAGAGTTAGCGTTTCCGAGTACTTCTCACGCTCTGCGTTAGTATTTGGGGAATTCTTAGACGACTATGCTCAATGGTCGAGTTGCCTTAGTCACTGGTGGGGGTTCAGGGATTGGCCGAGGTATTGCTCAGGCTCTTTCTGTCGAAGGAAGTCGGGTTGCGATCTGTGGACGGCGTTCAGTACCTCTTGAGGAAACGGCTCAGCTCATTCTGCAAAACCAAGGACACGTTATGGCTCTGCCTGCTGATGTGAGTCAGCGCTCGGATGTAGAGAAGATGGTAGCACGAGTTATCAAAGAATGGGGACAAATTGATATTCTCGTGAATAACGCTGGAGGTTCTGGGCGAACCCCTTTGGATTATCCTGACGACTCCCGTTGGATTGAAATCTTACAAATTAATCTCACAGGTGCTTACCTTTGCACAAAAATTATTCTCCCCCATATGCGAGGACCAGGGTATGGTCGAATCATTAATGTATCCTCAGTGCTGGGACGATTCGGAGTTCTTGGATATTCAGCTTATTGTACGGCTAAGCATGGAATTCTTGGCTTTACCAAAGCGGTTGCCCTGGAACTCGCTGGAAGGGGGATCACGGTCAACGCGATTTGTCCGACTTGGGTGGATACAGCCATGGCCCAGCAAGGTATTGAAGAAACAGCGGCAGTGTTGGATATGAGTCCAGAAGAGTTTCGCACTCAGGCCGTAGGAGCCATTCCCATCGGGCGCATGGCTGAGGTCTCAGAAGTGGCCGCCTTGGTGGTCTATCTTTGTTCCTCCGCAGCATCGTCGATAACCGGACAGGCCATTAATGTATGTGGAGGAGCAACGGCCGGATCGGCTTGACTTCTTGGTGAAGCGTAAATCCCCTCGTTACGGTTTTCAATTTATTTTTTCCTTCCTTGACCTCAATATAGCCCCAAACTATACTCCAAAAAGGGGGCATGTGTTTTAGCCTCGCTAGATTGAGCCTATTCATAAAAAGGGCCACTCATGCTGTTTTTGAACCTCACGATGGTTCTGTATTTTGTCGGAACTGTCTTATTTCTCATTTACTTACTTCGCCGGTCAAATGCGCTTTCCCAAACCGCACTTGGTATTGCCGGTCTTGGATTCCTTACCCATACTGTGGCTTTAGCCCTTCCCTTAATCATGGGAAGTCAATCGTCATTTAGTTTTCATAAGGCCTTTTCCTTTTTTTCCTGGGCTTTAGTGCTTGTATTCCTTGTCGTAACAATTCTCAATCGCCTTCATGTTCTGGGGGCCTTTATTCTTCCTCTCGCTTTCCTTTCTTTACTGTCTGCAGCCGTGATTCCTGTAGATTCACCTGCCCTACATCCTATGTTTCAAGCAGTCTGGGTCCATGTCACTTTGAGTATTTTAGGAACGGTAGGGTTTGCCGTGGCTTTTGTGGCAGGTATTATGTATATCCTGCAAGACCTTCTTTTAAAATCCAAACAATTCAATGTCTTGTATTTTAAGCTTCCTTCTCTGGATTTCCTGGATAACTTAAATCAACGGTCCATTCTTCTTGGCTTTCCCTTTCTCACTATGGGAATCCTCACGGGAGCCATTTCGGCTCAACTTACCTGGGGATCCTATCTGAGCTGGAATCCAGAGCAAATCTGGGCATTAGTGACCTGGGTGTTTTATCTTGTGGTGCTCACTGGACGGATTACTGTTGGCTGGCGTGCCAAAAAAGCGGCGTATTTGACCATTGTTGGGTTTGCTGGTGTGTTGTTGACCTTTTTAGGGGTGGTGCTCAAGGGGCAGAATCCACCAACGATGCTATGAATATTATTGCCGTTGGACTGAGTCATAAAACCGCTCCTGTGGAGCTACGCGAGTTGTTAGCCGTTCCTGAAAGCCGAGTCGGGGAAGCATTGTCTCGTCTGATGGCCTATCAAGGAATCAGGGAAGGTATGTTCCTGCAGACCTGCAATCGGGTGGAAGTCGTTGCCGTGGTTGATCAGGTCGAAGAGGGTTTTTCTGCCATTCGGGAATTTTTTGTGGCGACGCATCTTTCCTTATCCGCGGAACAGCTCCTGCCCCATTTTTATTGGCACGCTGGGGACCGTGCCATTACCCATCTGTTCCGTGTTGCTGCAAGCTTGGATTCAATGGTCATAGGAGAACCGCAAATTTTGGGTCAGGTGAAAGAGGCCTTTGCGTCGGCATTGACCCACAATACGAGCGGCGTCATTTTGAACAAACTCGCGAAAAAAGCCATTTCTGTGGCTAAACGGGTTCGAACAGAAAGCCGGATTGCCGAAAACGCAGTGTCTGTCAGCTATGCTGCTGTTGAGTTGGCCAAAAAGGTGTTTTCTGATTTAGCCTCGAAAACCGTTCTTTTAGTGGGCGCTGGAGAAATGGCTGAGTTAGCCGCACGTCACTTTGTGAGTCAGGGAGTCAATCATGTGTTAATTACAACGCGAGACTCTCGACGTTCTGCAGATTTGGCAGAACGATTTAATGGTCTGTCGATTCCGTTTGAAGACTTCCGTGGGTCCTTAAGTAAGGCAGATATTGTTCTGTGTTCCACCGGGGCTTCACATCATGTCATCGGGAGTGATGATGTGCAACGCGCTGTTCGTGAGCGGTTGAATCGTCCCCTCTTTCTGATCGATGTCTCGGTTCCACGCAATATTGATCCTGCGGCGAAGGAAGTGGATAACGCGTTTCTTTTCGATATTGATGACTTGGAAATACATGTCGAAAACAATCTTGAAGATCGCCGCCGTGAGGCAGAAAAAGCGGAATCGATTATAGAAGGAGAGGTAACGAACATCCTTGGATGGTTAAAGACCTTGGAGGCGACACCTACGATTGTGGCCTTGCGTCGGCGCGCGGAAAAGATTAAAGCGTCTGAGTTAGAGAAGGCTTTCAGTCGATTGGGAAGTCTTTCTCAGCAGGATCGAGCAACAGTGGAAACTCTGGCTTCCGCCCTCGTCAATAAGCTTCTGCACGGCTCTTTGGTCACATTAAAGTCAGCCGCCAAATCCACCGATAGGTCCATCTATATCGAAGCGGCTCGTCGATTTTTCCATTTAGAAGAGACGGATTCTTCACCGACGATCAATGGGACGGATTCTGCTTTACCTTCTCTTCCATTGGAAGACAATCGTGAAGAGGAAATGCCGCAGAATGTTTCTGAGCAACCTTACAAATCAGGAAACAACCACTTAACACTGTGAAGGGGGTTCTTGATATGGATAGGATAGATCGTTATGTCCAATGGTCCCAAACTCTTTCGTTGTCACCAGTGCAGTCAGACGTATCTGAGTCATGACGCTGCCCCCCCATTGTCCCCGCTGTGGGCGCGATGATAATGAAGTGAAAACGAGCGGGATGGATGGAATCATTTTCCTCTTGACCATTATAGGGATTTTGGCCTTTTTGTTAACCGCATCGTATTATCGTGGAATTCTTGGTACTGAGCCGGGGAACTCAAGCTATGTGAGTCAACCCGTTCCAGGGCAACCCTACGAGAAATTGCCAGGCTCTGTTCATCACTGAATAGCCTTGGTCACTGAACTGATGGCAGCCTAGGTTTGGACGGGTTTTGTGTGGATAGAAAGAATGAAGGACGATCGACCTTAGTCATTGGCACACGGGGCAGTCGCCTTGCCTTATGGCAGGCCGAGTGGATTCGTTCCCGCCTTCAAGAATTGGTCCCCGACCTTTCCATTACCCTCAAGCAGATCCGGACCAGCGGAGATAAGATCTTAGATGTACCTTTAGCTAAGATTGGGGGCAAGGGCTTGTTTGTCAAAGAAATAGAAGAAGCCCTACTGGTAAAAGAGATCGATCTGGCGGTGCATAGCATGAAAGATGTCCCTTCGGTTTTGCCTGATGGATTGGCCATTATTTGTGTATCTGAACGCGAGGATTCCCGTGATGCCCTTCTGAGCAGGGAGGGATATCCGCTTGAAAGACTGAAAGAGGGAGCAAAGATCGGGACGAGTAGCCTCAGACGTCAAGCGCAATTGCTTCATTATCGACCTGATTTTTCCATCCACACGCTTCGGGGAAATCTTGATACACGGATACGGAAGCTTGAAACTGGACAATATGATGCGATTGTCCTGGCAGCAGCCGGTCTCAAACGATTAGGGTGGGCTGATGAGGTCACTGCTTATCTTTCTCCGGAGATTAGTCTTCCTGCTATAGGGCAGGGAGTGTTGGCCATTGAAGGTCGCGAGGATGATCGGTTTGTGTGTGATTTAGTGGGTAGGCTTGAACACTCTGTCACTCGGTTGGCTGTGACAGCAGAAAGGGCTTTTCTCGCTCGCCTTGAAGGGGGTTGTCAGGTGCCCATCGCCGGATATGCGACCATTCATGATCACAAACTAGAGTTAAACGGGTTGGTTGCGAGTGTCGATGGCCAGCGGGTTATTCGGGATAAGGTGGAAGGGTCCTCAAGTCAGGCTGCACAATTCGGATTACAATTAGCGGAGAAGATCCTCGGATCAGGGGGAGACGCCATTTTACAGGAAGTCTACGGAACTGCATGAGTCCGAACAGTCCGCAAAGTGGGAGGGTCTACTTGGTTGGAGCAGGCCCTGGTGACCCAGGTCTTCTGACGCTCCGGGGCAAAGCTTGTTTGGAACAGGCCGATGTCGTGTTGTATGACAATTTGGCCAACCCGGTATTATTGCACTATGTGCCATCTCATGTTGAACGGATTTATGTTGGCCGATGTGGCAGAGGGGCCTATGCCCACCAAGATGAGGTCAATAGTCTGATCATTAAAAAAGTCCGTGAGGGTAAAAGAGTCGTTCGCCTCAAAGGGGGAGATCCTTTTGTCTTTGGACGTGGAGGTGAAGAGGCTGAAGCCATCGCTGAAGCTGGTTTGTCTTTTGAAATTGTTCCAGGCGTCACATCAGCAGTCGCGGTTCCTGCCTATGCTGGAATTCCGGTCACGCATCGGACATTAGCCTCCACCGTGGCCCTGGTCACTGGGCATGAGGACCCGACTAAAGGGGAAACGTTCATGGAGTGGCCACGATTGGCCTCGACAGATGGAACATTAGTGTTTCTGATGGGGATGAAAAATTTGCCAACGATTGTGAAACAACTTCTAGCAGAAAAAAAGTCCCCAGATACCCCAGTGGCGCTTATTCGATGGGGAACCTATTCTAGGCAGAAAACGGTTATTGGAACATTAGAGACGATTGTCGACCAGGCAAAAGCCGTACATCTTGAGCCTCCCACCGTGATTGTTGTGGGGGAAGTTGTGAAATTGAGGGGTTCGCTCAATTGGTTTGAAACCCGACCACTGTTTGGAAAACGCATTATCGTGACCCGAGCTCGGGATCAGGCATCTGCGCTTTCAGAACTTCTTGTGGCTCATGGAGGTGAGCCTGTGGAGTACCCGGCTATTGAAATCGTTCCTCCAGATGATTGGAATGAATTAGATCAAAGCATTGACCGCATACACGAGTACCAATGGCTTGTTTTTACAAGCGTGAATGGCGTTCAATGGTTTATGACAAGATTGCGACGAAAAGGTCTTGATGTGCGTGCTCTTCACAGGATGCAGGTCGCGTGTATTGGCCCAAGAACGGCAGATGAGGCAGAACGATATGGGTTGTGTGCCGATCTGATTCCTCAAACATTTCAGGCTGAAGGTTTGATTGAGGCTATGACGGTTAAGGGATTAACCGGCAAACGGGTCCTCCTCCCTCGTGCGGCTCAAGCCAGGGAAATTTTACCAGAGCAATTGCGGGCCTTTGGGGCGAAGGTTGATGTGGTGACCGCTTACCAAGCAAGAGCTCCTCGAATTGATATTCAACGAATCAAAGAGGATTTACAACGAGGGTATATTCATATTGTGACCTTTGCTAGTTCATCAACGGTTCGGAATTTTTGTGATGCGTTTGAATCAAAAACTGAGATGAAGAGTTTATTAGATGGTAAGGTTCTTGCTGCCATCGGACCTATTACTGCCCAAACCATAGAAGAAATGGGTTTGAACCCTGATGTGGTGGCAAGGGAAAATACCATTCCTTCTCTTGTTGATACGTTGGCGCACCACATCGCCGAAATGAAACATTGGGAGGTTGGGAAGTCTTAATCAAAGGTCGTTAACGACCATTACTTGACTGAATGGGAGATTCTTATGGTTCCTGTGAAATCGTTTATGGTTCCCCGTGAAAAGTTTGTATTAGTGGATCGTGATGTAAAGGTTCGCCAGGCTGCCGAATTGATGCGCGATAAGGGTATTGGCAGTGTGTTTGTCAGGAGAGAAGGGTCAATCATTGGCATCCTGACAGATACAGACTTAGTCCGGCGCTTGGTTGCTACGGGTCTGGATCCTGCTGAAACGTCGGTTGAAGAGGTCATGTCCGCTCCGATCATGGAAATTGATGAAAATAAGACTCTCCTGGACGCTAATGATTTGATGGCTCGGGAACATATACGCCATCTTGGAGTTTCAAATGGTGACAAGATTGTTGGGATGATTTCCGTTCGAGATTTGGTGGTGTTTTTGACCAATCTGCCACGGAAATAAACCGAGTAGAGCGAAGAGCAGTTCGTCAGGTCTCACTCCATTGCCATTCTGTCCAGCTAGAAGATGGAGGCCTGAACGTGGGGAGGCTGCTCGTGGTTTCAAAGGAATGGGAGGAGGTTGGTTGCATATGGCATTTCCTAGACAAAGAATGCGGCGTCTTCGGGAACAAGAACCGTTACGGCGAATGGTTCGTGAAACCCTCCTGACCCCTGCTGATCTGATTTATCCAGTGTTTGTGATCAGTGGTCGGGATCATCAAGAGCCGATTCTTTCTATGCCGGGACAATTTCGGTGGTCCGTTGATTTACTAGTCAAGGAAGTGGCCACAGTCTATGAGCTAGGAGTTCCTGCCGTGATTATCTTTGGAATTCCCGATTTTAAAGATGAGCGAGGGACATCAGCCTATGCCTCCAATGGCATCGTTCAACAAGCTGTTCGAGCTATCAAAGATCAAGTGCCTGGTCTTCTCCTCATTACAGATGTCTGTATTGATGAATATACTTCCCATGGCCATTGTGGAATCGTGAAGGATGGCCGTATTTACAATGATGAAACGTTGGAGTGCCTTCGTCTCATGGCCAGAACTCATGCAGAAGCCGGTGCGGATATGGTCGCTCCCTCTGATATGATGGACGGGCGGGTCGTAGCTATTCGGGAGGAATTGGATCAGGGTGGGTTTGCCGAGGTCTCCATCATGGCCTACGCGGCGAAATATGCTTCAAGTCTGTATGCCCCGTTTCGAGAAGTAGCGGGATCGACCCCTGCGTTTGGTGACCGGCGGTCATATCAAATGGATCCTGCTAATGCACGCGAAGCCATTCGTGAAATTGAGTTAGATATTGAAGAGGGAGCGGATATCGTGATGGTCAAACCCGCCTTGCCGTATCTCGATATCATTGCCAAAACCCGATCCCTTTTTTCTGTTCCTATCGCGGCCTATCAGGTAAGCGGAGAATATAGCATGCTCAAGGCTGCTGCCCAATTAGGTTGGTTAGAGGAGCCCAAGGTCATGATGGAAACGTTGCTTTCTATGAGACGTGCCGGTGCAGACATCATATTGACCTACTATGCGAAAGAGGCAGCCTCTCTTCTCAACACTCCATTCAGATGAAAGTTATTCGGGGTCTTCCCACACCGCCCCTTTCCCCTTATCCAGTTTTGTCGATAGGGAATTTCGATGGTCTCCATTTGGGCCACCATGCCCTCTTGACCGCTGTCGTTGAAACAGCGGTAAAGGTGGGGGGCACGCCGACGGTGTTGACGTTTCAGCCTCATCCGGTTCAGATTCTCAAGCCAGATCTTGACTTCCAATTTCTGGCCACTCCCGAACAGAAATTGCGTTGGTTTCAGAACGTAGGAATTCAGGAGGTCGTGGTTTTAGACTTTACTCATGAATTTGCCGGCTTGGCCCCTGAACAATTTATGGAGCATATTCTTCAAAAGGGGTTGGGCATTTGTGCCTTATTCGTTGGACAACATTTTGTCTTCGGGAAGGGGAGGCAGGGAACTGTTGCCGATTTAATGAAGTATGGAAAACACGCGCAATTTCAAGTTCACACGGTGTCACCCCTTTGTGTCGACGAGGACGTGGTCAGTTCAACGAGAATTCGTCAAATGATCAAAGGAGGAAGAGTCCGTGAGGCATCCCACTATTTAGGACGGTGTTATTCTTTAGCGGGTACAGTCATAGAAGGACGGCAACGGGGACAAGGTTTGGGATACCGAACAGCTAATTTTCGACCTCCAGCTAACCGAGTCATTCCGGCTGATGGCGTCTATGTCACCTTAACATGGGTCGATGAAAAACCATATGAATCGATTAGTTATATCGGCGTGAGGCCAACTTTTGAGGAAAAGGAACGTATGATTGAGGTGCATTTCTTAGATCAGGCTTTGCCGTTATATGGGAAAACGATTGATGTGGGTTTTCTTGAACATATTCGTGGTGACCAAACCTTTGATACTATGGAAGACCTGAAGGTCAGAATGGACATCGATGTAGGTTTAGCTCGTCAAACCTTCAATGTCTTACCTCAATTTGCTAAAGATCATCACTTGGGTAGGCTTTTACAGTCCGAGATTGGTCCATGACATCCCCAACATTGTTCGAACATCGACTCAAAAAATGGGTCCAAGCCCAGGGAATCGTAACCTCTGGTGATCGAATTGTCTTGGCAGTGTCGGGGGGGGCTGATTCGATAGCCTTGTTTTCTTTATTTTTGGCATGGCAAAGGCCGTTGGATCTCTCGCTATTTGTTGCCCATATGAACCATGGTCTGCGTGGAATCGAGTCAGAGGAAGATGCCGAATGGGTAGGCAAAGTCTGTCAACGATTTGACGTTCCTTTTTTCCAGAAACGGATAGACTTAGTTGAGATATTTAAGAGTCGGAAGAGGTCCTCGAAACAGGCCTTGGCGAGGGAGATTAGATATCAGGCGTTAACTCAAGTTGCTAAAGATGTGCGAGCTGATAAAATCGCGCTGGGCCATACGCTGGATGATCAGGCAGAAACGGTAATCATGTGTATGCTGCGTGGGGCGGGGGCACATGGCCTTGCGGGTATGTCTCCGATTCGAGAGCCTCAATTAATTCGTCCCTTGCTTCGGGTGAATCGACAAGAGATTAGTCAATATTTGGCCGCGAAAAATTGGGAATATCGAACTGATTCGAGTAATGATAAGCCGATCTACTTGCGCAATCGGTTGCGAGCAGAGGCGATGCCTATACTCAAAGCTTTCAACCCCAATCTGACTCAAGTCCTTTCCCGTCAGGCAGATATTCTTCGGGAAGAGACCAACTATCTGGATTCACTGGCTCATGCCGCTCTTGATTCAGTATCGAAGTCTTGTGGGGAGGATGGGATTATTCTCGATCGGATAAGTTTTTTGGCTCTGCCCCTTGCTCTTCAACGCCGGGTCATTGGGAGGGTATTTCAAACTGTAGGAAAACGATATACCCAACCTCACTACGAGACGGTTGAAGAGGTGCTACGACGTGTGGTTGGTGGAGGCTCAGGGGCATCAGTCGATCGTGAACATCTTCGGATCTTTCGTGACTATGACAAGCTGCATTTTGAACGTAAGAACTCAGAGCTGGAGAACGAGCAGACTTGGCCTGATATTCATCTTCCATTTGTTGTCCCTTCAACAGTGATGTGGCCGCCAACTGGGGAGGTGATCGATGGGATGATGGAGCCAATTTCTCAAGGGATTCTTCCTTCGGATTCTCAATGGACATGTTTCGATGCGACCCTGTTTTCGCACGATCTACAAGTTCGGACCTGGAGGCCTGGAGATTACTTTTTCCCCTCTGGCTTTGGCGGGAAACGGAAAAAACTCCAGGACTTTTTTTCTGATATAAAGGTCAGTCGATCCAGACGAAAAAAAGTCCCCATCCTGGTTTCTCCAGAAGGGATATTGTGTGTGGGAAAGTATCGATCGGATCATCGGTTCAGGGTCACAGAGTCAACGAAACGAATTCTTAAAATTCAAATCATTCACCCCGGACAACAATCATGAAACGGGTATTTGGGAAGCCAATAATCACGCAAGAGCACATGCGGAACCGAATCAAGGAACTCGGCCGAATGATAACCGCAGACTATCGAGAGGAGAAAAATCTCGTGTTAATCGGGATTTTGAAAGGGGCTTTTGCGTTCTATGCTGATTTGGCTCGAGCCATTCGGCTACCGCTTCGCGTAGATTTTTTATTCGTGACAAATTCTCGGTATGCGTCAAAGTCTTCGGGGAAGGTCAAGATTTTGACGGATCTGACCGAAAATATTCGAGACAAACCAGTTCTGTTGGTCGAAGACATCGTGGATTCAGGATTCACTCTTGAATTTTTACGAAAAACACTGTCGAAAAAGAAGCCGAAAAGCATCGCCTCTTGTGCCCTCCTCAGTAAAACAGAGCGTCGAGAAGTCGAGGTCACTGTGGATTATGTCGGGTTTGAGATCCCAGACACCTTCGTCGTGGGGTATGGAATGGATTTTGAGCAAAAATATAGAAATTTACCCTACCTTGCCTCTCTGGATGAAGGTGATTAATTAATTTAGCTCGTTGGAAGTGTCATTGGTTGTTTTGGTCGATGCCCCATGATAAAATTCGTAAGATCACCTGCGTAATTGAGCAGGTATTAGAGTCTTAGGAGGCGACGAATGAATTCAAGAGTGAAGAACTTACTCTTTTGGATTATTGTGGGGCTTTTCATGATTTTGTTGTTTAACCTTTTTTCTGTCCCTACCAATCCGCCAGAGGAGGAGGTCATATTTAGTGATTTCATGACTCATCTGGAGCATGGTGAAATAGTGAAGGTCACCATGAAAGAGAGTCATATCAGTGCTATTTTGAAGGACGGAACACGGATTAGGACTTATACGGTGGAATATCCTGACCTCGTGAAAATGCTTCGGGATCGAGGCGTTCAAATTGAAGCAAAACCACCGGATGAAAGCCCCTGGTATATCACGTTTTTGGTAACGTGGGGACCATTTATCCTATTTCTCGGCCTGTGGTTTTTCCTTATGCGCCAAATGCAAATTGGGGGAAATCGGGCTCTTTCTTTTGGAAAAAGCCGTGCTCGGTTGCTCACAGAAGATAAGAAGAAGATTACGTTTTCTGATGTGGCCGGAGCAGAAGAGGCTAAGAATGAAGTTTTTGAAATTATTGAATTTTTGAAAGATCCACAAAAATTTCAAAAACTAGGGGGCCGGATTCCAAAAGGGGTACTGATTGTAGGCCCTCCGGGTACTGGGAAAACCCTGCTCGCGAAGGCCATTGCTGGGGAAGCTGGTGTGCCTTTCTTTAGCATCAGTGGATCTGATTTTGTTGAAATGTTTGTAGGGGTAGGTGCCTCAAGAGTCAGGGATCTCTTTGAACAAGGGAAAAAGCATGCTCCTTGTATTATTTTCATCGATGAAATTGATGCTGTCGGACGTTTGCGGGGAGCCGGACTTGGTGGAGGACATGACGAACGTGAACAAACGCTCAATCAACTTTTAGTTGAAATGGATGGGTTTGACACAACCGAGGGGGTTATCCTTGTTGCTGCGACAAATCGTCCTGATGTTTTAGATCCTGCACTTCTTAGGCCAGGTCGTTTTGATCGGCAAGTGGTGGTGGATCGTCCGGATGTGCGTGGTCGTTTAGAGATACTAAAGGTTCATATCAGAAAAGTTCCCATTGATGAGAACGTCAATATGGAACAGATTGCCAGAGGGACTCCAGGGTTTTCTGGAGCTGATTTAGAGAATCTGGTGAATGAAGCTGCCTTGCTGGCAGCTCGGTTGGATAAAAAAGTCGTGGAATTAGCAGATTTCGAAAGTTCCAAAGATAAGGTTATGATGGGGGTTGAGCGAAAAAGTATGGTCTTGAGTGATGAAGAAAAGCGAGTCACGGCCTTTCATGAAGCGGGACATGCGCTGATGGCTAAACTGCTTCCAGGAACGGATCCCGTGCACAAGGTGACCATTATTCCCCGTGGAAGGGCAATGGGAATGACCATGCAGCTTCCCTTGGATGATCGGCATAGTTATTCAAAGGAATTTTTGTACAACACGTTGGCCATTCTTTTTGGAGGACGAGTCGCAGAAGAAATCATTCTCAAACATGTGACCACTGGAGCTGGGAATGATATCGAAAGGGCTACTGAGTTGGCCAGAAAGATGGTCTGTGAGTGGGGCATGAGCGATAAGTTGGGTCCCATCACGTTTGGAAAAAAGGATGAGGAAATTTTTCTAGGCCGTGAAATTGCTACGCGTCGTGATTTCAGTGATCAAATGGCATTGGAAATTGACAGCGAGGTGAAACGGTTAATTGTTGAAAGCTATGAGCGGACTAAGCGAACGTTGACCGAGCATGTCCATATTCTACGAGCATTGGCCGAAGCGTTGTTGGAAAAGGAAGTCCTGGATTCCTTTGAAATCGATCAGATTATTAATCAGCACACGATGGTTGAGGAACCGGCTCAGATTTAGGCCGGATTTCTCCGCCATCTTTTTCTACACACGTCGGTGATGGTTGTTTTTCTAAGGAGAGGTCTCATTCGTGGAGGGGCAGCCAGAGAGGGGATATTTCCCCTACCCTCTTCTTCTATCTCGCTCACCTGTTCTTTATAGTCGTTGATCCCAAAAGGATTTTTCCCCACCTCCCAATCAGTTCCGAGATCGCTCTCATCAGAAGAGTCCCTCCGATCACAAAACATCTTCTTTGGTGAAAACCGGTGTGGCTCCGCGCCAAAAACGTAACTCTTCCTGTTCAGGCAAACGTGTTGATCATGGGGATCTTAAACGTGACCCCTGACTCATTCTCGGATGGTGGAAAGTTTTTGGAGCCGCGAGCGGCAGTAGAACATGGGTTGGCTATGGTAGAGGAGGGGGCGGATATTCTTGATATCGGTGCCGAATCTGCCAGGCCAGATGCCGCTTCTATCGATGAAGAGGAAGAGCTTAGGCGACTGTATCCTGTGTTGGAAGAGTTAGGTCGGCACAGCCAAGTCCCGATCTCTGTTGATACAACAAAATCATCAGTGGCGAGGACGGCATTAGAGCTTGGGGCTACAATTATCAATGATATTAGTGCCTTACGTTTTGATACGGATATGGCCGGAGTTGTAGCTCGTGCGCAGGCTGGCTTGGTGCTGATGCATATGCAAGGGACACCTCAAACAATGCAACAGTCTTGTTCCTATGAGCATGTGGTAGATGAAATACAGGGGTTTTTGCAGGAACGATTCCAGCGGGCCACCGAACAAGGCATTGCCCCGGATCACATTATTGTTGACCCAGGAATAGGATTCGGAAAGAATATAAGGCATAATCTACTTTTAATAGCCAATCTTCGGTCATTCCATTCTCTTGGAAGACCTGTGATGGTGGGAGTATCAAACAAAGCATTTATTGGTACGATCTTAGAGAAAGAGATTGAGGATCGGTTGATGGGAACCGCTGCGGCTGTGGCGACTGCTGTCTTGCAGGGTGCCCATATTGTTCGGGTACACGATGTGGCTCGAATGAAGGAAGTCGTGAGAATGGCTCAATCTCTAAGAGATATCCAGTTGGATGAGAGAAAAGAGGAGATATGAGTCAATTATTCGGTACAGATGGTGTGAGGGGTATTGCGAACCTGGAGCCAATGACGAGTGAAACAGCTATGAAGTTGGGCCGTGCTGCGGCTTATGTGTTCAAGCGACGGGCAGGTCGTCATCAGATTGTCATTGGAAAGGATACGCGTCTGTCTGGGTATATGTTGGAATCGGCTCTTACCTCAGGTATCTGCTCTATGGGTGTGGACGTTATCCTTGTGGGCCCTATGCCAACCCCGGGGGTTGCCTTCTTAACTCGAAGTCTTCGGGCGGATGCAGGAGTCATGATTTCTGCCTCTCATAACCCTTATCAGGATAATGGAATAAAATTCTTTTCGAACGATGGGTTTAAACTAGCCGATAAGCTTGAACTACGCATGGAACAGCTCATTCTATCGGATGAGATTAAACATCTCCGTCCAACTGCAGAAGAAGTAGGGAAGGCCTTTCGAGTGGATGATGCAGAAGGCCGGTACATTGAATTCATTAAGCGCTCCTTGCCTAGGGACATGGATTTTCAAGGTTTGACGGTCGTATTGGATTGTGCCAACGGGGCAGCGTACAAAGTCCTGCCACACGTGATTCGCGAATTGGGGGCTCAGGTCAAAGTGATCAATGATCAACCTGATGGGGTCAATATCAATTCAAAATGTGGTGCCATCCATCCCGAACAGCTTCAGGAGGCTGTTCGATCCTACAAGGCTGATATTGGAATTGCTATGGACGGAGATGCCGATCGATCAATTTTTTTCTCGGAGAAAGGGGAGGTCGTAGACGGGGATCATGCAATGGCAGCTTTCGCCCTTGATTTAAAGGCTCGAGGCCGGCTCAAACACGATACGGTTGTGGGGACGGTCATGAGCAATTTCGGGTTTGAAGTGGCTATGAGAGAAGCTGGGATTAGGCTTGTTCGGACTCCCGTCGGTGACCGGTATATTCTTGAACGGATGGTATCGGAAGGGTACAACTTAGGTGGTGAGCAATCAGGGCATCTCATATTTCTTGATTTTAACACCACCGGAGACGGCATCATCTCAGCTGTCCAAATGTTGAAGCTTATGAGGCGGTCAGGTAAATCTCTTTCGGAAGTCAGTCAATGCATGCAAGCGGTACCACAGGTCTTTCTTGGTGTCCAGGTTAAGCACAAGCCTGATTTGAGTTCTCTCCCAGAAGTCAAACACGCCATCGAAACTTGTGAAGCTCGTCTCAATGGGATGGGGCGAGTGCTGGTTCGTTATTCAGGAACCGAGCCATTATGTCGCGTGATGGTTGAGGGATCAGATAATGCCGTCATTCGCAATGTAGCTGAAGAATTGGCTGGAGTCCTGCGCAATTCCCTTGGCTCATGAGCTAGATATCCTCTATCCGTACTCTTTTTTTAGTGAATCTTCCCCATCGTTGCCTTCCTCGTTGGGCTCTTCCTCGGCTCTCTTTTTTCTTTTTTTCCCTCTACGATTTTTATCCTGCTCCTTTTCATCGCTTTCGGTCTGACCTGGGGAGAACGCCGGACCCTTCTAACCAGAAGGCGTGGAATCGTGGTGTATGCTTTCTTAGTAGGAGGGGTAGCCTTTTGGGCCTTCTCGGATTGGAGATCAGCCCGCTCAGACCTCTTTGAACTCATTGGAGCGCGACCGATAACCCTGATTGGTTCGGTTGTTGAACCGGTGCGCCATGACCCAAACCGTTTAGTGTTGGTCGTCCAGGTTTCACATGTGATCGAAAAAGAATTGCATCGGCCTCTATCGGGAAAGATTCGGCTTACTTGGCGTAACCATGATCAGTCAATAATACGAGGGGATGTGGTTCAGTTCACATCACGCCTACGGCCTCCAATTGGCAATCTCAATCCAGGCGGATTTGATTATGGCGTCTACCTTAAGCGTAAAGGAATCCATGCTTTGGTTTTTGTTTCTGGACCGGAGCAACTACGGGTTGTCGAACCTGGTGCGAGAAGGTGGGAGGGGTTTCTTGGGAATGTATTTGATCAATGGCGAGATCGCATAAGGAAAGCCGCAGTTCAGACACTCAATGAATCAGCACTTGGTCTCTATTTAGGAATGATCATTGGGGAACAAAGTTTTATTTCTCCGAAGATGCGCAATGAATTTATGACGACGGGAACTGTGCATATTATTTCTATTTCAGGTTCCCATTTGGGTTTACTCTCCTTTCTCTCGTTTTTTCTCGTAAAAGGGATTTCCACTCGTTTGCCGTCTCGCTGGTTGGAATTCATATCCCGAAGGATGACTCCAACAAGACTGGCGGTCTTAATGACCATTCCCTTGGTGATCTTTTATACGTGTCTTGCAGGAGGCGAAGTGGCTACCGTGCGCTCGCTTTTGATGATTTTGCTCTTCCTGCTGGCAGTCTGGATTGGTCATGCGCGCGATCTTCTTGGGGCCCTTGGAATAGCCGCAGGGATTGCTGTTCTTCATGATCCTCAGACAATTTTTGATGTCTCGTTTCAATTCTCCTATCTCTCAGTCTTGGCCTTGGCTTTTGTCGTTCACCAAGACACAAAAAATGACCCTGAAGATGTACTGGAAAATACATGGATAAAAAAGTTCAAAGCATGGCTAAGGCAATATTTGGTGATGACACTGGCCGTCACATTTGTCACGGTCCCTCTAGTTGCTTTGTATTTTAACCAAGTCGCTTGGTTTGGATTGTTAGCGAACGTGATCGTTATTCCGTATGCAGGGTTTGTGACCGTGCCCCTTGGCCTTGTCTCTGCGGTTGGGGTATTGGTTTTCGATTCCGTTCAGTTACCTATAGGCGCTCTCAATCAAGCCGTTTTTGACTTTCTCGCCACATCGGTATCCTTCATGGCAACGGTTCAAAGTGCCGAGTGGCACGTCGCTTCGCCATCTCTCATCATGATCTTCCTGTATTTCGTATTGCTATGGGTCGTATGGCGAGGTGACTTTCCCCGATTCGTGCATTGGACAAGCGTCCTCGGCCTTGCTCTGCTTCTTCTATGGTGGATGGTTTCACCAAGATGGATTGCGCACCCTGACAATTTGCGAGTGACGTTTCTGGATGTAGGGCAAGGAGATGCCACAATTGTTGAATTACCGGATGGCCGGACTCTGCTCATCGATGGGGGTGTAGCCTACGGTGGGTGGGATGCAGGACGGGGGATTGTGGCACCATTTCTTTGGGATCGAGGTATCGCCCGCCTTGACCATGTGATCGCCACACATCCGCAGCGTTATCATGTGGGCGGGTTGGAGTGGATCACCAAAAACTTTGATGTGAGGCAGTTTTGGCATAATGGGATCATTCGTGATGAGCAGTTTTTTCAGAGGCTAAAGAAAACCATTCAAGACAGAGAGATCGTGGAAGACACGGCGGTAAGGGGAGAGGATATTGTGAACAATGGGCCTTGTCGACTTGGGATTCTTAATCCACCGCCTTCGCATGAGGGAACTTCCCGTCAAGGCGGTGGCCCGAAAAGTGGGACCTTGTTGAACAATCTCTCAATTATCACAAGATTGGACTGTAGACCACATTCGTTCCTTTTTACGGCGGATGCGGAGATTGAAGCATTAGGTCGCCTTGTTAAAAATGCTCAGAGAGAAATGGTGACTGTCGTGAAGATTCCCCATTATGGGGCCAAAAGCTCTCTGCATGAGGAATGGATCAGAAGGTTAGATTCGGATATCGCTGTTGTCTCCGTTGGGAGACGCAATCGTTACGGACATCCATCCCCGAAAGTCCTTGAGGCTTATACACAAGCGGGGATGAGGGTCTATAGGACGGATCAAGATGGTGCGGTGTGGATAGAGGCGGAACTTGCTTCACCAGAATTGAGCATCTCTACCGCCAAGAATCAGTTACCCATACCCGCTCGGTTAGACGCTCATATATGGGAAAAAGAGATGGAAAACTTAAAACGATTATGGCATCTGTGGATTGGCTTGCGTTAAGGGGTAGTTGAGCTCTTTTTGGAGGAAACTTACCAGAAGAGGCTTCGATAGGGACATTAATAGTCTTGGGTAAAAGGGGAGTGGGAAAGGTCTCAGCTCGACGCGAGGTGGAAGGCAGAATTAGGATTTGAAGAATTCTTTTGCAGTCTCGTAAATGGGTTTCACATTGGGGAGAGGTGCCCAGCTCAAAATCGTCAGCGAATCGTTAACATAACTGGGTTTTCGGATTCCGTTGAGCACGCACGTCACTCCTGGTGTGCTTGAGAGAATCCATAACGCTTTTTGTGATATCAGTCTGCTTCGATTGCCCTCCGGTAGCAGCGGATCCAAGAGGTTGGTGAGTATTTGAGTTTGCCGTTTGTTTTTTTCAGCGGCTTCACTTCGCATGATCTGGAGCAGAGAGAGAAGTTCAGGAATGTACCGACTCCGCCAGACTTGCCACTGTTCAGCTGTATGGTCTTTAAGGTGTTTGGTCAGGACATTCGTGACCTGATTGACATGGGGAGCAATCATTTGAGCTTCAATTTGACCCCAATGTTGAAGGTTTTGAATGCTAGGACGGACCTGTTCTAACGTGTCAGCCCAGGTAAAATAGTCCTTGGGTTCAAGCCCTTTCCCGGAATACGAGATGGTCGGGACAAACTCCTTTTTAAATTCTTCTTCTAAAACCGAAACTTTTTGTTGCTGATCCTTAAAAGATATTCCGACAGGCTCAGTCTGTGGGTCTGCCAAGCGGACGATGGCCCCTCCTTTGGGCGGAATTGCATTCAAGGGCCGGTTGACAAAGATTGCAATATCTTCTTTAGCCGCGTATTCCAAAACCGTCTGATCTTCAAGCTTTCCGGTGTTTGGAGTCAGCATGGCGCCCGACTCCAAGAGGTTGAAGGGAAGTTGGAGAACTCGAAAATGGTGAGTTGGCTGATTGGCCTGTTGAGCTGCGGTTTGTGCGGATTCCAGCATTCTAAATAGGGAAGTCGCTTCCGGTTCGTCTGGAGGAGAAGTGCAGGTGTTCGATGAGACACCATAATATTGTATCCGGCCTGTAGTCACTTGCGATTCAAGATAGGTAAAGGCCATCGTCAGTCGACGATAAAATTCATCTCGCAGTTGGCTCAGTGTTTCCTGGGATGTGGCCAGTTTTTTGTTTTTGGCGTCGGAAAGAAAATATTCCGGGTTGTGAAGAAGACAAATGTCTAAGGTTGCCAACCCCAATCGGTCAAGTGAAAGCGTGAGCTGATCTTCAAGAAATTCAGGATGAAGACAATGCCAAATGCCTTCACCGTATTTGACCATATCGGGATAGGGCGATCCAGAATGTTCCCGAGATTTGGCCTTTTTGAGATTCTGCCCTTGCACATAGCCGATTTTTGAAACGACAAGAACCTCTTCTCGAGTGATTTCGTTATTTCTGATCAGTTCGGCCAAGATGCTTCCTACCAACTGCTCGCTCTCTCCATCTCCATAATTGGTGGAAGTATCAATCACGTTGCATCCTTCTCGAAAAGCTTTTCGCAAAGCCTGACCGTGTTCCTCATCACCTAAACCAACCCGATAACAGCCAAAGCCGATTCGAGAGGTGGTTAACCCTGTTGTTCCAAGTCGCGTGTATCCATTTTCGGTAGGACGTGATTGATGTGGACTTGCAAGAAGTTTAGAGACATAGCTAGCAGTCCCCCGAGAAGTGGCAGATCCTTGGAGTCCTGGGGTCGTGAGGGTTTGATGATGACTTGGTGATAGAGTAGGAGGCTTCACTTGCTGAGGATTGAGTGCTGACTCGACTAAATTAGGGTCAGTAATAGGTGCCTGGCATGCATAATTTTGGCAAATGTACAAAGCTGCCTTTCCTTCAATCAGGGTTTTTCCAGAAAGGAGCGGGTGAGCGGAGGTGGACCTCTCTGAGTTTTGATAAGCAATGATTCGGTTGGGGATGAATTGTGAATGAATCACTCGCAAAAGGTTTTCATGGTCATTGCTCCCTGGCATTCCAACAACTGCCAGTTCCAAGGGGCTGTTTAATAGGAGGTCTGCTGCCATTAAGGCTTTGGAGAAAGCACGAGGGATTTGAGCCATCTGTTGGCCATAGCACCGAACGGCTTTTATGGCAGCCTCTCTCATATCTTGCCGATCAAAGTGGAATGATAATCGTGCCAAGACAGAAGCTGCCACGGCATTTCCACTCGGAGTTGCACCATCCGGCCCTTCACGACCACGAACGATAAGCGATTCATGGTCGTGGGCGGTTGTGAAAAATCCACCCTGCTCCTGGTCTGAAAAATCCGTGAGAAGGCGGTCAGCTAATCGAACGGCTTCTGTTAAGAATCGTTCCTCGCCGACGGCTTCATATAGGTCGATTAACCCCTCAATGAAAAAAGCGTAGTCCTCGAGATAGGCATTTAAGTGAGCTTTGCCTGATCGGTAAGTCCGAAACAGCCCGCCGTCAGGTTTTGAAAGCGTTGTTAGGATAAAATCAGCGGCTTTCATTGCGCCAGTCAGGTAACGAGAGTTATTCAACACCCGAGCCCCTTCAGCCATTGCCCCAATCATCATCCCATTCCAGGCTGTGATGATTTTGTCATCTAACCCGGGTGGGATACGTTTCAAACGAGCCTCGTAAACCAACGGGCGGACACGGGCTATGGTATCTTTGAGTTCCTCAGGAGTGCATCTCAACTCATGTGTCACTTCCTCGAACGATTGCGGAGTGTGAGGAATACTGTGGTCTTCCCAGTTTCCTTGCTGAGTGATGTCGTAGTATGCGCAGAATCGTTTCGCGTCCTCCTCCGGAACAAGTTCCTGAATTTGTTCAGGAGTCCATACGAAAAATTTTCCCTCGACTCCTTCGGAGTCGGCATCCGTCGCAGAATAAAATCCGCCATCGGGGGAAGTCATTTCCCGTAAGATATAATCCAGAATTTCTGTCGCAATCTGTTTGTAATACTCATTCTTGGTGACTTGAAAGGCTTCAAGGTATGTTTTCGTCAGTAGGGCATTGTCATAGAGCATCTTCTCAAAATGAGGGACCAACCAACGTTCATCCGTCGAATACCGGGCAAATCCTCCTCCGATCTGGTCGCACATTCCTCCAGAGGCCATGGCATCAAGGGTTTTTTGTACCATGTGTAGGGTGTGATCGTTCTTGGTGCGATGGTAGTGCCGTAAGAGGAGGGACAGTCCTGTCGCGGGTGGAAACTTAGGGGCATTGCCAAAACCACCAAAGTGTGAGTCAAAGTCTCTGGAGAATTGATCAACGGCTTGGTCAATCTCATCTTGCCCGACAGATAATGGGGGAGGCAGTCGCATGGATTCTTGAAGTCGGGTTGAAAATCGTCCTGCCTGTTTGGTGATGATGTCGGAATCTTTTGCCCATCCTTCAGCTATTTTGGTGAGCAGGGTTCCAAACCCGGGGCGTCCCCAACGATCAGTCGGAGGAAAGTACGTTCCAGCAAAAATGGGGTATTGGTCCGGGGTCAGAAAGACAGTCATCGGCCAGCCACCCTGTCCTTGGTTCATAGCCAGAGTGGCCTGCATGTAGATTTCGTCTAAATCAGGTCGTTCTTCCCGATCGACCTTCACGCAGATATAGTGTTGGTTCATCAGCGCGGCAATAGATGTATTTTCAAAGGATTCCCGTTCCATCACATGACACCAGTGGCAGGCCGAATACCCAATCGATAAAAGTATGGGTTTGTTTTCGGCCTTCGCACGATCTAAGGCCTCGCTTCCCCAAGGGTGCCAATCTACGGGATTGTAGGCATGTTGGAGGAGGTAGGGACTGGTTTCGTGCAGAAGTCGATTGGGTGTTGCTGATTCAGACATAAAAACCACCGTACCATTCAGCCGGAAAGGTGGTCAACCAAAACGCTGGCTGAGATAATCAAAAACTATGGTCAGAGGTGAGTTCCGCTCAGCGATATCAAGAGAATGATTAATAGAATGGTCAATGACAACCAGTGCTCAGAGAGTTCAACTCTTAAAAAAGTCGGACACGCAGGAAATTCCGGAATTGAAGTTGAGAATCTGAATCAGCGAATTTGAAAAGGAGAATCAAAGTTAAGTGAAAAAGCCTACATATTTCTATTGACGTAGCTGATAATGAGGGGTTAGCATAAAAGAAGGTATAGTTTGTCCAAAGGGGAATGTCTCTGCAATCAATGATGACAGTTAACGAATAAGGGAGGCCGTTTATGAAAGCCAAAGAGGGAGTCGTCAATTTGCTGAATAAGATTTTGACCGAGGAATTGACGGTCATCAATCAATACTTTCTGCATGCCAAAATGTGTAAGAACTGGGGGTATGAGAGACTACATCACCATGTGATGGAGCGCAGCTTGGGGGAAATGAAAGATGCGACGAGCATTATCGATCATATCCTGTATCTCGAAGGTCTGCCAAACATGCAGCGTTTAGGCACCGTCAAGATTGGGGAGACTGTCCCAGAACAATTAAAAGTTGACCTGGAGAAAGAAAAAGGCATGGTGAAGGTCATGTCAGATGGCATCCAACATTTTACAAAAGTTGGAGATTACACGACCCGTCACATGTTAGAAGACATGGTCAAGGATGAGGAAGAACATATCGACTGGATAGAGACTCAATTGGAAACCATAAGCCAAGTCGGTCTCCAAAATTATTTAAGTGAGCAAATCAAGAAAGAGGATTAAACCTTCAAGCCCGTCGGATAGATTCCTGTCAAAGTATTATTGACCCTCCCCCTTCCCAAAATCGTTAAACTGATGGAAGGAGGGAGGAGAAGTCATTTGCATCCCTTCTCCACCTAAAACCAAATCTCGAATTCAGGCTCTTTTCCTAGGCCAAGAGATTGGTTTCTCATTGTCTTAAATCTCAGAAAACTCTCCTGTCATAAATATGACATGCTAAAAAATGGTTTTTCACAGATTTTTGTCCAGAGGCCTTGCTCTGCAAATGTTGGAATAAGCAAGGACCCGATAGAAAGAAAGAATGGGTTAGGGAGATGATTGCTCTTGAATTAGATGAGAGTTCAAAAGGATAATCTCTCCTGATGAACGCTGCAGAAAATGAACACGATGAAACACCCGATACGGGACCACCGTCATCGGCAGAGGATCTTCATATTCTCAATGCCCTTCGTCGAGGAGATGAAGAAGCTTTTGGCTTACTCGTGAATCAGTACCATGGCCCGCTTCTTCGGTTGGCCATGGCGTATGTGCCAAGTCGAGCTGTGGCGGAAGAAGTCGTTCAAGAAACATGGTTGGGTATCTTTGAAGGGTTATCCCGATTTGAAGGTCGGTCTACGTTAAAAACTTGGATGTTTCGGATTCTTACGAATCGTGCAAAACAAGGGGAAAACGAGAAAGTCGCTATACCCTATTTGAGATAGATGAAGCTTCTAAAGAAGAGACGAGTGAACCTGCTGTAAGTCCGGATAGGTTTTACAAGTCAGGCTACTTTGTTGATCATTGGGAGTCTTCTCCTGCGTTATGGGATGAGGACACACCAGAACGTCAGCTTTTGTCCAAAGAAAGCGTAGAAAAAATTACTCAAGCTATCGAAAAGCTTCCTGCAACTCAGCGCCAGGTGGTCACACTACGCGACATAGAGGGACTCAGCACTCAGGAAGTGTGTGACATCCTGGAAATTACGGAGACTAATCAGAGGGTCCTACTCCATAGAGCAAGGGGCAAGCTGCGTCGGGCCATGGAGTTGTATGTTGAAGGAAAGATGGTGACAGCCCAATGGACGGAACATTCAAAGAGAAAGTCATTGACTATCTGGCCGGAAAGATTACCTGCAAGGAAGTCACCGAAGCGGTCACTGAATACTTAGAGGGAAGCCTGACCTTAAAGGATCGAGTCAGGTTTCAAATGCATTTGGGAATGTGTGTGGGGTGCCGAAATTATTTAAAACAGATGAAATATACCATCCAAACTCTAGGGAAACTCCCATCAGAGCCCATTCCTCCTGAAGTGAAGGATGAACTGGTGAGGCGCTTTAGAAACTGGGAAAAAGGATAAATCAGTTCGGCATACGAGAAATACAGCCTACATGTATGGTAAAAGGAAGGGGAGGTGATCGTTCATCATCTCCCTTTTTTCTTTCCGATGTAGAGTAATGAGAGAAAAGTAGAGAGCCCCTTGTTCTTGTTAAATCAAAGCGAATAAAAGAGGACATGTATGTCATTGAAGAATTCTACGATGTTGGCATTAGGAACACCGATACCTCAATTTCGACTCCCTGATGTGGTTTCTGGGCAGCTCATCTCTCCGGAGACGTTTTCCAATAAAAAGGGGATTCTTGTCATGTTTATTTGCCGACATTGTCCCTACGTCGTCCATGTGAAAGATGAATTAGCCAGAATCGGTAAAGATTACGATGGTCAGGATTTAAGGATCGTAGCCATTAGCAGTAACGACATACAAAATTATCCTGATGATAGCCCTGATCGACTGAAGGCTATGGCTGATGAACTACGATTCACATTTCCCTTGTGTTACGACGAATCCCAAGATGTTGCCAAAGCGTTCACTGCCGCCTGCACCCCAGACTTTTTCCTCTTTGATCGGGAATTTCGGTTAGTGTATCGGGGCCAACTGGATGACAGTCGTCCTGGAAATGGAAGGCCGCTAACGGGAAAAGACCTTCGTGCGGCGCTTGATGCTGTATTGGCTGGTCAAAAAGTGAATATGGAGCAAAGGCCGAGTGCAGGATGTAACATCAAATGGAAACCGGGTAATGCCCCTTCCTATGGTTAGGGGCCTCAGAGATGACGCTGATCAATTCACATGTAAAGGCAATGTTCCCTGTTTTGAATCTGTGTGTTCCGCCTTGCGCGTGGCTGAGTGCCAGCGCCGAATCTCACAACTCGGCGAGGACTGTCTAAGCGGAGTGAGTTCCGCAGCCATATGATTCGGTGCTGGGAGGAAGGAGACCCTCAGGGCCATGCGCGGGTGGGAATGGTTTGGGGTCCTTTTGCCGAAACAAAAGGGCCTCGTCGTGCGGGGCCGAAACCCCGCTCAAATAAAAACAATTTAACCAAACATTCTGGATGCCTGCTGACAAACGACTCAGACCATTTCTCACTGTTTCTTGAACACAATATCCCCAAAGTATGCGACGGCTGATTCCTTGGTATTATCAGTATCCGTCATGACCGCGACTCCAGATATGTTGGGCGGTTCCTCACCAAACGCCTTTTTGTAATCCTCGTAAACATTCCGTTGTTCAGTGACCCATTGATTAAGTTTCTGATTTCCGCTTTGGATGACAATCATCTTAACCCGATCTGTGTAGGGATTCGGTACAAGGGTGCCGATGGGAGATTGACTTTTCCAAATATAATTGAGGGCACCAATTGGTGGATATTGCCCATAGATGAGCTTGATTAACTCAAACTTCGCTTTCTCGAAGAAGCCCACCCGACTGCTGTCATATTCAAATGTAATGTAAATGCGGGCTGGATAGTCGTCTCCATCTTTACTGGTCACATCTCCATTTTTCAAAATGTTTTCAACCTTCCAACTCCACTCCACGACAGGATATTCCTTGGGATCTATGAGAATTTCACGGGTCAGGCCGGAGGACGACTGATTGCTAACGGCTTTCACAACTACGGTTTGGCTATTCTTCACGAGCGTGTAGTCGGTATGGGTTTCAATCTTTTCGAAAGTCAGCGGTTTCCAGCCTTCTGGAAAATCCCCTCCAGGTTCAGCATCAGAAAATTTCCCAACTTCTAGGATCGGAGGAGTATTGGAGAACCCCGCAGGGGTTATGAGAAAAAGAGCGAAAAGGGTTGTGAGAATAAAAGCTCTTTTTTTGAATGAGGGGCGTGCTCTGTCCATAGCTTATCCTTTATTCTTCTTCATCACATCCATTGAAACAATTTCTTTAGAATACGTTTTTTCCTTTCAGTTAGCGTTGTCTTCCGCCAAGCATTGGCGACCTTCTTCACGACTTCAGCTTGAGTCGGGTAGGGATGAATGGTTCTGGCAATCGTTCCGAGCCCTAACCCCCCCTTCATCGCCACTGTGAATTCACTGATCATATCTCCTGCATGGGCTGCCACAATTGTCGCTCCGACTATCGTATCAGTACCTTTTTTGACATGAACTCGCGCGAATCCGTCGTCTTCGTCATCCAGTATGGCACGATCGACTTCATCGAGTTTAAAGGTGAACGTGTCGACCTCAATCCCTTTCTTGCGAGCATCAGCTTCATACAGGCCGACGTGGGCGATTTCTGGCTCCGTATACGTACACCATGGAATGATGAGAGAGTCAGTGCTGGCATAACCGAGACCAAAGGGGTGCGGAAAGAGCGAATTCTGAATCACGATTTGGGCCATCGCGTCTGCCGTATGCGTAAACTTAAAAGGGAAGCAAATGTCGCCAGCAGCGAAGATCTTGGGATTGGTTGTCTGAAGTCGGCTGTTCACTTTCACGCCAGACTTGGTGTCATAGTCCACGCCGACTGTCTCTAGTCCGAGTCCCTCAACATTGGGGGCTCGACCGATTCCAACCAGGATTTCGTCGACAGGCAATTCCATCTTCTGGCCATTCATCGTGTAATGGATCACTTTCACATCACCTCGAGCCTCAACGCGTGAGATGTTAGAGTTAAAGACGAAGCAGACTCCGTCATTGGCCATTTGAGCTTGGACAATCTCCGCTGCGTCAGCATCCTCTCGTGGCAGAATGTGTTCCGTCCGCTCAAACAAACAGACTTGGCTTCCAAATCGGGCAAAGGATTGCGCTATCTCGCATCCGATCGGACCCGCGCCGATCACCGCTAATCGTGATGGGAGTTGGGTAAGAGAAAAAATCGTTTCGTTAGTGAGGTAGCCTGTTTCTTCCAATCCCGGAATAGGGGGAGCTGCGGCCCGTGCTCCCGTGCAAATAACTGCCTTGGCATAATTCAGAGTTTTGCCATCGACATGGATGGTATGGGAACCGGTAAATTGACCTTCGCCAATAAACACATCTACACCTAACTGGGTATAGCGCTTGGCAGAATCCACGTGGCTGATCCGTGCCCGAAGTTTTCGCATGCGGGCCATGGCCGCTTCGAAATCGGTTTTGATCCCCTCCGGAATGTAGAGACCAAATTGATCAGCGTTGCGAACCTCAGCCCAGACTCGTGATGCTCGAATGACTCCTTTGGAAGGAACGCATCCGACATTGAGGCAATCGCCGCCCATCAGATGCTGCTCAATTAAGGCAACCTTTGCGCCCAAGGCAGCAGCAACAGCCGCTGTGACCAGCCCGGCTGTGCCTGCACCAATCACAACAAGGTGATAGCGGCCTTTCGGATCCGGATTTATCCAGTCAGGCGGATGAACATTGTTGACCAGTTCCTTGTTGAATTGGTCCATGGGAGGGACTAAGAAGGGGATCGGGGATTCAGTGAGCGTGGTCATGTATTCTCCCTGAGTGTTTGTGGCCAAGGGAATTCGGTTGTATTCGCTATTCATAGTGTCGCATAGGGAGCGCAACGGGTCCACCATTAACCTTCTTTTCGGCTCGTAAACTTTCGGTAGATAATAGGCATCACAGCCAATAGTCCTAGAAGGGTAAAGGCTAAAAGAACAGGTGGAGAAGCGATCTCACCTAGCGAATTGATCGTGCCGAGTTGACGGCCTGCGTAGGCGAAGACAAAACTTCCTGGAATAATGCCAAGGGAAGTTGCGGCCACATACATACCAAGATTGATACGAGTCAGGCCCGAGACGAGGTTGACCAGGAAAAAAGGAAATGCGGGAATGAGGCGCAAAGTCATAAGATAACTGAAAGCGTTTTTCGCAAATCCTGCTTGGATTGGATCCAGACGGTCACCAAATTTGTTCTCGACCCAATCTCGAAGGAGATATCTGGCAGCCAAAAAGACTAGGGTAGCTCCGGTCGTGGCACCTAGATTCACGAACAGGGTTCCCAAGAAGCTTCCAAAGAGGAATCCCCCGGCTAGAGTAAAGATCGCGCCAACTGGGAGAGAAAAAGCGGTTTGAATGACATACAGGGAAATATAGATAACAACCGCTGTGCCGAAGTTCGAATCCGTATAAGCCAACAGTTGATCCCGATTGGCTTTTAAGCTCTCCAGCGACAGGTACTGTCCAAGATCAAAATAGAAGAAAGCCCCAATAGCTAAAGCGAACGTCAAGGCTAGCAAGATTTTTCCGGTGAAACCTGATGGACCTTTAGCCGGAGCGTTTGACGTCGTGGTCATAGTGTTCTCCAACGATTGAACCTGCATAGAAGGATTCCTTTCAAACTTACCATACTCTAAGGCTCTTTGCTGAGCCATTGTGAACTCTATTTGAGGGTACAGTCTCACAAGGTAAGCCGATTGTTACAGTGTCTGGAAAGTCAATGAAAAGAGTATAAAATGAACAGGATATAAATTTGGTCAATTGTCACCCGCCTTCGCGCTCGCCGAGGAGGAATGCTTCGGGGGTTCCGTGCGACGACGCCAAATCTGTGGAGCTCCACCAAATATCAAACAAACAATGAAATCATCACACTGGTTTAAATTGGTTCTTCTTGTGGCCCTTGTGTTTGGGGGGTACGTCGCGATCCAAATTGAGGATTTTGAGAAGGTGCTGGATCCTCAACGGATAGTGGTATTCCTTCAATCAATGGGAATACTGGCTCCGTTGGTGTTCATAGGGATGATGGCCACGGCTGTGGTGATCAGCCTCATAACCAGCCTTCCTCTGGATTTAGCCGCTGGTGCGGTCTTTGGTCCCTTTCTGGGGACGCTGTATACAGTCATCGGAGCTGAAATAGGCGCCATCGTGAGTTTCTTGATCGGGAGAGCATTGGGCTGTGAAATGATCACGAAACTCCTTCGGGTGAATGTTGTCTTTTGTCAAAAATGTACAGACCATCAATTAATGGTGGTCGTCGCGCTAGCCCGTCTGTTCCCAGTTTTTTCGTTTGATCTTGTCAGCTACGGGGCAGGATTAACTAATATGTCACTCAAAGTGTTTGCTCTAGCCACGCTCATCGGAATGATTCCCCCGACCTTTGCCCTCAAGTATTTGGGTGAGAGTATCACGACGATGCAATGGCCAATTATCCTCGCCGGGTTAGCTCTCGTCGGGGTGTTCCTCTTCCTTCCGAAATGGATCCTCAAAAACCAATCAGCTTGGTGGGTTCGGCTTATGAAAAGAGAATCGCTATCAGAATCAGGGGAGAAACCTCAGCCCATCCTACCAACCCAGCTTTCAGCAACTGAGTGCGAGTTTTGTGGCGGTCCGAAGTAAATGGACAGTCTTTACCTCTAGCCGCACTTCTTTGGCCATCGTGTTCAACTGGAATTAGGAGATGATTGAATCGTCAAGTTGAATGCGAGGTAGCCTTGTCCACGAGAACTTCTGCCGTTCTTTTCGCGATTTGTGCGGCCTCAGGTTTTTCCGAGACCTGTGCAGTCACGATCGCCCCTTCGAGCAAAAGTGCAATTTCCTCAGCCAGTTTTTCTGGGTCTCGAGCCTCGGTTTTTCTGCAGAGTTCTCGAATATACCCTCTCATCAGTCGCTTGTATTCGACGCAGACTTGTCGAGTCGAATCATCTTTTTCGGAATATTCTCCTGTCACATTGATAAACATGCATCCATAGAAATTCTTTTTTTTGAACCATTTCTCAGCCACATCAAAAATAGCGAGAAGACGTGTTTTGGGCGTCCGCGCCAGCATTTCAACTTGCCTCATGAACTCATTGCGAAACTCATCACCATAAGAGTGTAGGGCTACGAGAATGAGTTCATCTTTCGAGCGGAAGTGCGAATAGAGGGTCTTCTTCGTCACACCAGACTGTTCCACGATGGTGTCAATTCCGGTGGCATAAAACCCATTTCTCGCGAATAAATCGATCGCGGTTTTGATGAGTTGTTCTCTTCTCGAGGAGGAACCGACTTTTCTAACCATAGATATATACAGAACTGTTTATTGCATGATCATTCACATTATTACCAATCCAATAAGAAAGATTTCAGCTAAAATACTAAAACAACTCACTTTTAACAATATTAAATTGCTTTTCATTAATATCAAAAAAAATATTGGATCGCGTGTAACAAAATGAATTCTCGTGCGACTACGCAGTCATAACAAGATACAGATCTGTATGCATCGTCACAATAACCTAATAGCTTGAGTAAAGGAGATCCATCATGAAAATCATCAAAACATTGTTGCCGGCCTTGGCAGTGTTAATCGCTGTAGTGGCAACCCTAGCATTAGCACAAGCTTACGCCCATAGTACCCCGGGGATCAGTGGCTATGACCTTGTGGCCTACTTCACCGAAGGTAAACCGGTGAAGGGTAACGGGTATAACGTCGTTGACTTCCGCGGTGTGACCTATGCCTTTGCCAGTGAAGAAAACAAGGAAATGTTCGAAGCCAACCCTGAAAAGTACGTCCCTGCCTATGGCGGGTGGTGTGCCTACGGTGTAGCCGTCGGGAAAAAGTTCGTGGCAGATCCAGAAGTGTGGAAGATCGTTAAAGGAAAACTTTACCTGAACTTAGATCGGAATATTCAGGCCAAGTGGAATGAGGATATTCCAGGTCATATCACAACAGCAGATGCGAATTGGACAGAAATCTTGGACAAAGCCCCATCTTGAACTGTGAGTGAACAAAGTATAAATGAGCCAGGGAAAAGCCCGTGGGGATAAATCTCACGGGTTTTTTTCTGACTGTCAAAGGCTACAAGGCAACAAGGAGAAGCGAATCATGTTGAACAGCAGAAAAATAACCATCGCGTTTGGCTCAATATTTATTCTCATCGGGCTGCTCGGGTTTATTCCCAACCCGCGCGTCTTCGAGAATGGGATCTTTGAGGTCAACGCCATGCATAATCTTGTGCACCTTCTCACCGGAGCAGCGTTTTTATTCGGAAGAGTGATTTTGAATGGGAAAGAGGACGTGACTTTAAAAACCGTGACCGCGGTCTACTTCGGTGTCGCGCTGTTAGGACTGATCACCAGTGGCAATATGCTTTTGGGTTTAGTCCACATTAATGAGGCCGACCGGTGGTTACATTTGGGTCTGGCTATTGCCATGCTCGTAGCAACCCTCAGTAGCACCCGATCCAACTGGCACAACGAAATGGGACATATTGCAAGAGGGATGAGATGACGATTTCATCCTGTATTTCGCAAATATAGTGATTGAAGCGGCTTAAGGAAAAAGAGTAGAAAAAATTGAGTCTGATCTTATTTCTTCGTGTTTCGTGTGATGGTGCGGTATGAGTATTTGTATAATATAATAAGCTGTTTCGTTGATGTTGATACTGAGAATTGAGTGATAAAAAGGTCTCAGGAATTTAACGGATACTAATGATATGATCAGATTCATGAAGGAAGCCCTGCAAACAGGATAGTTCATAGTTACCTGCGGAGTACTTTTGACCGCCTGTGCGGGGGTGGACAAGAAAGATTTGATGGAAGACAAAGGCGCAGAGACTACGGCGTTTGGATTGATCAAGGTTCAGGTATCTGGACCGACTTCACGAGGGTTTCCAACACATCTCCGATTTTTTCATGTAGTGAACCTCAACACACAGGAACGCATTCGGGTAGATGTCAAATCAGCTGCCAATCCTTTTGTGCTCAACTTGGCTCCTGGAGACTATGAAATTGTTCGGGTCTAGTTCAATGAAGGTCCTATGAGGACGGAATCGCATGTGAGCTTGCAATTTCAAATTCAGCCGAACAGAACGACCTACCTCGGGATTTGGCAGTTTGACGTGGATACACCCTGCACCCAGCGGATGCTTCGCATGGATTTTGTTGATGAGCAACCCAATCGGGAAGAGATTTCTATGATGCATCCATCTCATAAGGGAGAAACGATAGTGGTCTCTCTCCCCGAGTCTCAGAATGACAAAGTGAGACTCTACATCATTCTGCCTTACCCGAAAATTAGTTTTTACTGGCGGTAATAATGAAAATGACTCGTATCAAGAAGTCGAGTCTGACCCTAATTTCTCCTGATTTTTTAATTTCTATATACAGACCTTAACGCCGGAGGGTTTGGCTAAGTATGCACTCGGGCTTATTCCAAAAGAACTATGTAGTCCTTTTGGGTGAATGCAATCGAAAAATAACTGTTCCAGATCAAGTGTTTTTAATTGGAGACGAGGCTAAGAAATGTCAAAAAACTTGAAGGTGCTCATTGGAGAAAGAGACCTTAGATTTAATGCCTGTTTAGATCAGTGGACCTCTTTAGCCGATGCTCACCCGGATGGATTTAAACGTGCTGCTGAAATCCTTCTTGAATACTTTTTGCGTAATATTGAGTCTGCTGCCAATGAGCGTGATACCTTGATCTTCCCTATATTATTTTTATTTCGTCACTACCTTGAAATTAGGTTTAAAGAAATAATTTCTAACGCAAAGCGCCTGCTAGGTGAATCTGGTGAATTGCAATCGGGGCATGATCTGCAGATACTTTGGAAAATGTGTTTAGCAGTTTGCAACGAAATTTATGATTCAGGAATTGAGGATTATGATATGGTAGAACTTATTAATAAAACTGTTCACGACCTCAGCCAACTTGATCCTACTTCCCAAAGCTTTCGATATCCCACTGATCTAAAAGGAAATTTCCCTTTTGGACAAGAAGTAATTAGTCTTAGAATTCTGAATGCTATTTTTAAAAGGGCGGTGGTTTTTCTCGAAAATATAAGCACTGATTTATCGATTATGAACGATAACCTGAAGTATCAATAGTAAGCCCTTTTGACCATTTTAGTGGGGGCTGAGGTTTTAAGAAATATTGCTTGCCATGAATTACGACAAACTTGAAATCTCCTATAGAGTAACTCAGATTCAGCGGGTGCTTAAATGGATTAAAAAGGTTGAAAAGGGAACAACGGCACTTCCGGGTAGAGTTGTCCCCGAGGATGAAGATTTAGTAATTGGCTTCGGTAGAAGAATTGAGGGTGTGGCCGTTATGTTCCTTGATATTAGCGACTTCTCAGGTAGGCCAGCCTGGTCTGCTTCAGATCAGGAGTCCTTAGAAAGTACTAAACCTGTTTTTTACAGAAATGGTTAAAATTGCAGAGGATTACGGAGGAACTGTTGAGAAAAATACCGGCGACGGGCTTATGGCATATTTTGAGGATGGAAGAGGCACCCTGCCAGAATGTGGAGTTAAGCGTGCAGTTTCATGTGCGCTTTCAATGATGGATGCAGCCGAAAATTTAATAAATCCGGTGCTTTTAAGATCCGGTCTACAGGGAAATAGGGTCAGAGACTCGAATTACTGCGATGCAGTTCAAGACCAGCCACGTGGTAGAAGTGTAGAGCACCGATCGATTTTCCGAATCAGCCACCCTTAAACCGCTTAATTCCTAAGATTTTCGGCTTATTGGTCGCCTCGCGAATGCCCTTCAGCGTCTTTCCACTATCATGATGACGAAACAATTCGCGATAGGCTTTCTGGCGTTCCGTCGCCGTACGCCCCCAACCTTGATATAAGGGATGTGGTGTGAGCAACGCATCGCTCTGCCTTCGGCATGAAAGTGATAGCTCTAGCAAGAATAATCCTTCGGTTAGAGAGACACTGTTGGTGTGATAGTTTGTTCCGTTGATGCCAACATTTCTGATCCATGCTTATGCTTGTGTGTAGACTTAGAAAAGTCGTCAAGAAAAAAGATGGCTTCAGAAGAAGTAACCAAACCAAAAGATTTGATAATTACCCAAGAAAAACTTTACAGTGTCTTAGTTATTCATAGAGAAACATTACATCTTCCTTTTAGTGTTTGGCGTCACAAGTCTTCAGTCTACCCTTTTATTTTTCACTACTTCCAAAGGTGAGTATGAATGCCATTGCTTCCCACTCTGCTCTCACTCGTCGATTTATGATCGGGATGCTCGTTTCGTGTCTTCTGTGCTTTCCAGCCGTGCTGAGCGCTGAGCATGTTTCTGACGTTCATCAGGGCACGATCAAACGCGTGCTGAAAACTCATACGTTACGTGTTGGCGTGTCGTTGTTTACTCCGTGGACTCTGAAGAACAAGAAGGGTGAATTGGTGGGTTTCGAGATCGATGTTGCCAATCAGTTGGCGAAAGACCTTGGCGTGGGAGTGGAATTGAAAATCTTTGATTGGAAAGACATCATTCCTGCCCTGCTGAAAGATGAGATTGATATCATTGTGGGTGGGATGACGATTACCCCCCAACGGGCATTGCAGGTCAGTTTCAGCCAGCCTTATGCCGATTCTGGTGTGGGATTAGCCACAAATACTAAGCTGACGAAAGACTTTACCGGGCTCCAGGATCTCAATCGACCCACGGTCAACATTGCAGCGATTTCAAAGACCGTGTCGGAAGACGTGGCTCGTCGAGTTTTTCCCAAAGCCAAGCTCATACTCTATTTGAGCAGTCAGGATGCGATTGATACTTTACTAGAAGGACAGGTTCATGGATATGTTGAACACAATCCTATTCTGACTTTTCTTGAGATCGATCATCCTCAGAAAATCGACACACCGTTATCCCGTCCGTTGCTCCGTACCCTTGCTGGTCTTGCCGTCAATACTGGGAATCCAGATTTTATTAATTTCCTGAATGCTTGGATCACAGCTCATAAGGCGGATGGGTGGCTAGATTCAGCTCATGAATATTGGTTTGAATCGGTCGATTGGCGATCAGAAATCGGCAGAGATAAATGACAGCGCTTTTCAATGATCGTGAGCTGAATGGCAACACGATTGCCGTTTGGGCATTGGTGTTTATCTTTCCTTTGCTCCTTGGCCTCAGAACTTTCTCAACGGTCGAACTCTTCAACTCACTTGCCTGACCACTATCGTTCAAGCTTCTCCGACCAAGTATCGAAATCGTCCAAGTGGCGTGAACCGACTACTAAAGAGCCTGATTGGCGAGCACCAGCTTCGCCACAAATCGAATGGCGATCAGATGTGGACCGAGCACCTTCCCAATCTTTCGAAGACCGAAATGCGGATTTGTACCCTAAATACGGTCCAGGCGGATCTTCGACATTTGATTCGTCAACGCCCGAGGACAGATCGGGCATTAAATTATTCGGGTTCTGACGCTAATTTGCAGCGCGACCATTAATGTTGGGGGTAGATTTTTCAATCATACCTGATGTTATGCTGGGCGCTTAAGCTGCCGACTCACCGTCGCATAGCGGCACTCTCCAACTGCTCCGCAATCTTCCACATTAAAGGGGGTTTATCCGCCGATAAACGATAGGCTATGCTTGGTTCATGCGTGAGACGATTGCCCTGCAAACAACACAGCACGAGGAACTGATCGATATTACCGAAGCCGTGCGCGCGATTGTGAAGCAAAGCCCGATACGGAATGGGATCGTCCAGGTGTATGCTCAGGGTGCGACGGCTGCCATGATGATCCAAGAAAATTGGGATGAGAGCGTCCAACTTGATGTCGTCAGCCTTCTCCGCAAACTGATTCCTCCCGGTGTGTGGCTTCATGATGCACAAGATGGCAATGGTGATGCCCATCTAAAAGCCGGTCTTGTGGGTCCATCGGAAACGATTCCAGTCATTGATGGTCAGTTGGGCTTGTCACGCTGGCAGAACATTTTTTTCTGTGAATTTGATGGCCCGCGTGCTGAGCGGCGCGTGGTTTGTACACTGATTCGTGACTCTGATGATGGAGGGTAAGCAACTGGACCCTGACAAGATCCCACTCTGTTAGGAATTAAACGTGTTTGCAGTTGAAGGAAACTTTCTGCTGCGCGGCTCTTTCTCGCAAAGCTATAAAGTAAAATGGTCAGAAAACGGTCCAGTCTTTTGTTGACTCAATATTTATTTCACTTCCCTTTTACCACTCGCTCTGCGTGACTTAAGCCTGCTTTGAGGGATCAGTATCCCTTCCTCGCTGCCAAGCATCTCTCCTCTACCCATGAGAAACCAACGCCCAACTAGCGCTGCGGTCATTGCATCCAGTTCATCGCTTGTCATCTCCGTCCTCAATCCCCTTACTCCAAGATCCTTCAGCCCACGCAAGAGCCCTTTGAGGTCGTGGTGTTGACGGGGAATTCCCCCATACGTCTTGTGCGGCACCGGGGTAGCATTCGACCACCCGATAACCCAGTGTTTCTATTTTTGCTTTGAGTGCCAGGCCGCGTTCAGTCAACATTCGCATGGGACCGAGTATAATCGGGAAAAATCTGATCCGACGGCGCTGTAATTCACGATCGCATTCACGAAGATGCTCACCTGAGCGTTCGTGGATTATCTTGCGTCCGGTTGGCAAACTCAGTGGCGCATCAATCAGAACAAGGTCCGGTTTCGCTTGATCGACTGCGCTCAGAATTTCCTCATCAGGATGCGCGATGTATGTTCGCGCCGTCATGCCATGCAAGATGCAGATGCCGGTTGGACGGCGAGAAGAGCCAGCCAGATCGATGCCAACAATAACAGTCGGTTTGCGGTATGTCATAACAACTTCACCCTTTTTTCTTAATCATATAGGGCAACCACCACTTTACACGGATGTAACATGACTGACTCCCTCTGGTAACAATCCTCCCATATGCTATGGAATAAGAAGGTTACTTCAGGTTTATTGGGAGGGTCCACTGCATGCCATCTAATTTTCAAAGAATGAGTTGCTTTATCCAATTGTTTATCGTCCTTGTGTTCCTGGGGAGTCACATTGGGTGTGCGGGTGTGAATTCAATGAATAATGACGTTTCAGTCTTTCCTCCTACTGCTCTTGTTCAGGGAAACCAGTTGTTTTATGAGGGAAAGCTAAACGAAGCAGAAGCCATTTTTTCAGAAGCTCTGCAAGAAAATCTTGATCAGCCCAAAATCTTGAATGCGCGCGGCTATGTTTACGCTAAGCAAGGGGATTGGGACAGGGCGATCAAAGACTTTGAACAGACTGTGAGGCTGTCTTCTCAAGATACGCAATATACAGAAAACCTTGGTATAGCCTATTTGCAAGCTGGATTTCCTGAAAAAGCTCTACACGAGTTTTCGCACGTTCTAGAACATTCGCCAGATTTACCACGGACATTGAATCACCGTGGTTTGGCCTTGAGTCAACTGGGAAGGCATCATGAAGCCATTCAAGATTTTTCACTAGCATTGCGGCACGACAATCAAAATGCCGAGATTTATCTCAACCGAGCTGTGGCATATGTGAAAATCGGTTTGCGAGCGAAGGCGAGAAAAAATCTGGATCAAGCGATTAGTCTTAATCGTTCACTGCCTCAAGCATATGAAAGTCGAGGGCTTCTGGCACTCATGGATGAAGAGATTCAGTTAGCAATAGAAGATTTCACAACGGCCATTAAGCTTGGCTCAGATGGAGGGTTGGTTCATTACAATCGAGGAGTCGCACTATCTATGGCAGGGGATGTCGCGAAAGCTAAAGAAGAATATCATCTAGCGTGTGAACGAAAGATTTTCCAAGCCTGTGGTAAATTTGTCAAGCCAACTCGAGTGCGTCAATTATTGTAAAGATAGGATAAAGTCATAAACAAAGCCCCTGCCTGGCCTCAAAACAACAACCTCGGCAGGGACTTATGATCCAAGAACGCGTGGGCTTCGTGCCCGAGCAATAGGTTTTTTCCCTGACAGGGTATCCCGCATTCTCAACGTCTGGTTGAGTCCCAATTTCAGCATTCCCTGTCTTCCAAACGTGAAGGCAACGCGCCTTAATATAGGGTAGCGTTTGGGATCCTCCTAAAGAAGCCATTGATTGGGTCCCTTGCATCTTCCCGACAACAAGGAATTTATTCCCATTCAAACTCCCCTCTGGCTCTAGTTTGCCAGGATAAAAGACGGCAAATCGGCCCTTGCTTCCTATAACAGTATCAGTCGGCCCATCGTATTCATTCTTGGGATATGGCAACCATTCAGCGGTGACAATGGTTCCTTCAGCTGTAGTCTCGACCCCAACTATACGTCCTGCAAGTTTAATCGCTCGACCTTGATACACATCAGGTTGTGCGGTTAAAACGCCAAATTCTGATTCTGACTTCAAAGCGTGACTTCCATTGGGAAGAGGAGATGTTGAGGCACATCCCATCAGGAATATTAGCAACCCCGCGGCGGATAGAATCATTATGTTTCTCATGATTCACCTCCTTAGTTTATAAATCTATTATTCTACCATCATTCTAATTAACCTACCTATAATATTCAATTAACATTCACGTAACATTGAAAAATTTCATAATTGTGAAAAATTCGCACACTCGGATGCCCCAGCTCACAGTTTGGTTAATGCATAAACTTGGTGAAAGGAAATGTGAGGATTAAAGAGATAAAGGGGTCAGAAAACAGGGGGGTTAAATCTTGCAATCATGCATAAAGCTGTTCTGCGTCTTTGAGTTGACGACTTATCGTGGCATAGTGACATCCCAACTCCTCAGCAATTTCTCGTAGTCGGTAGCCATAACGCCGGTATGCCTGCCATATCAATCGCTCACGGGGCAGGCGACGGGCCATGAGAGTGGTCAAGGAGGGCCGCTGAGCCTGCATCTGACGACGAGGGATTTCTCGAAGGACTCGGTCTGGTTGATGCTTGGCCACAAATGCCTCGCTGCCTAAATAAATTTGACCTCGCACCTGCTCCCATGGACCAGACGCTCCTCGTCCCTCGCCCACGAACTCTTGATACGCTCGCTGAGTTTCGCGTTGTCGGCGGGCGAATTGGGCTAAGAGCCAGTCAATGGTCAGATAAGTAGGGACTAGACTGAGGCCGGCTGTCGCGCGATAACTGCTCCACCGCCAGTGTTTTGGCTGTGAGACCAGTTTGACGCGCACTGGGTTAAGCACCACGTAGCGGCAGAGTTCCAATAAACGGACGTCTTTCTCGACCAGAATCGCTTTGAAGCGGCCGGGAAAGAGATGGCCGACGCGGTGATACCGCCGATTGAATGCTTGTGTGTAGACGCCATTGAGCTAGCGCATGCCCAGAGAGAGGTTGGGGTGGGGAGTCTCGATGAGCAGGTGGTAATGATTGTCCAGTAAGCAGTAGGCATGGAAGAGCCAGCCATATCGATCGCTCACCTGAGCGAGGGTCTTAAGAAACTAAAGACGGTCTTGGTCATTCCGGACGATTTTTTGTCTGGCATTCCCTCGACCAGTAATGTGATAGAAAGCGTGAGCAAAGGCGAGGAGCAATGGACGAGCCATGAGTCAAGGCTAGCATAACAGATATGTGATTGCAAGACCTGACCCCTCATTTGCTCAGTTGGTGGTCTCTTTAGATCGTTAATCCTTTGGTTTTGTCTTCACATATACAATCAGCACGTAAAGCAGTATGCATAAATAAGTCAACCCAAATAAGAGAATGATGGATGGTATGGTTTTGGGAGGCCAGCTAAGAAAAAAAGCTGGAATTATCACTGACAGGCCCGCAGCTATAATCGAGGCAAACCAAGTTTTCGAAAACCTCCACGCTGAAAATCTTCTTTCGCCTGCTGTTCTTTTTTGGCCTGCTCTTTTTGGTCGGACTCTTGTCTTTGTCGCTTTCTTAAAACCTTCAGAACTTGAGGCCATCCCACGGCTCCTGCCACCAAGTGCGCAAAGATGCTTCGCCTTGGTTTGATTTTTTGCCGTATGCCACTTTTTTCTCGTTCCTCAGTATCGTGTGAACCCTCATGACGATAGGCTTTTAAAGGATCAGGACATGCCCAAAGGAAAATCCTGATGGCAAGAAGCGCGATGAAAGAAATAAGAAGGAAAACGGATATTGCCAATTGCCTTTCCCGGTTCTTTAAATAGGTGACTTTCTCAACCATTGCATTTTTTGAGGCCATTTCTCTAGACGCACTTACCCGGCCTTTCTCCTTCTCATGCCCATCGATAAGCGGCGCACTTTGATGAACTATGACCTGCCGAGACAAAATATCGATTTGATTCCCATGCCACTGATTCATTGAGACTAGATAAGCTCCTAGACCTACCACAACGATCAAGAGCGTGAACTGAAAATTATCCAGCATTCATGTGCTCGCAGTTTGGTTTACTGAGGGCCAGATTGGTTGATGCATTCCATCCTACGATCATTTTGATTAATTAGGCCTTTTCACTACTTTCCCTAAGCTCCTTATGATTTTGAATCTGTTCGACGATGGATTCTGCAGGATAGGTCACGATTTCAGCGAGAGTGGGGTGGTAATGCGGCATGGCAAGTAGGTCGCGGACGGTATCGTGGTAATACATCACGGCGATGAGTTCATGGATCAATTCCGCGGCTTCAGGTCCAACAATGTGGGCTCCCAGAAGTTTCCCGGTTGTTGGCTCAGCCAAGAGTTTGACATGACCATGAGTCTCACCGAAGGTGAGCGATTTCCCATGATCATTAAAGGGATAACTGGCCTTCACAAAAGGGATGCTCAAAGTATGACATTCTTTTTCACTCAACCCGACGCTGGCCACCTGAGGATCTGTAAAGACCACTTGGGTTTTAAGACGATCATCTTGGCGACGAGGTGACTGGTCACAGTGAGCGGCATTCCAACCAGCAATTTCTCCCTGTTGAATGGCAATGTGAACAATTTCATGAAGTCCATTGACATCACCGACCGCGAAAATGCGTGGTTGATTCGTCTGCATGGTTTCATCAACCAGAATTTTGCCTTTTCCTATTTCAATTTCCGCAGCCTTGAGGTTTAGGCATTCAATGTTGGTATGTCGACTCAGAGCCTGGAGAATAACTTCGCCGGAGACCGTTTTTTCTTGTCCTTCGTGTTTAAAGTGGGCGGCTTTCAATTCACCATCCTGGGTAAATCGAGTGAGCTGGGTGTTGGTGTAGACCGCCATCCCTTCTTCAAGAAATCGGTGCTCGACGGCTTGGGCTAGATCTTCGTCCCCCTGTGACAAGATATGCGCGCTGCGTTGGATCAAGGTGATCTTGGTGCCGATCCTTGAAAAGAATTGTGCAAGCTCGACGGCGACGGGCCCCCCTCCGAGAACCAACATCGAATAGGGTAGTTTCTGGAGTTCCAGTGCTTCGTCGCTGGTTATGTATCCAATCTCTTCCAACCCAGGGATGGGAACCCTGCTGACAGCTGATCCAGTGGAGATGATGAACGCTTTCGCCGAAAGTCGTTTTGCCCCTGCCTGGACCTCATGGGGAGAAAGAAATGATGCGCGTTCCTCATAGAGGGTAAAACGAAGTTCTTTCAGCGCTTTGATTCGGTCGTCAGCAAACTCACCAATCAGTTGAGTCTTTCGCTTAATAATAGCGGAGAGGTTTGCCTTCGCTGCTACGGGGTAAAGGCCGAATTCCTCGGCCCGTTTCATGAGAGAAATGACATCGGACGAGCGCAGAATGGTTTTGGTGGGCATGCAACCGCGCAGGATACATAGGCCACCTAAAGGGCCCTGGTCGATAATGCCGACGCTTGCGCCTTCGTTTCTGGCGGTTCTGGCTGCAGAATAGCCTGCTGGACTCCACCAATAATCAATATGTCATGAGTCATAACAGCACGTCTATCCAAAAGATTGTGGATTTAGTATGGCATCGTGGATGTGATTAGGTCTACAATAATGTGGTGATATTACCACAGTAGAATTTTGAGGAGAAAAGAAGGCATGATGAACGTGCTGTATAAGGATATGATCTTGCTTGGCATGATTTTAGTGTTAGGGGGCTGCGCCACAGCAACAGGTCCATTAGCAACATTGCCGACACAAAACCCAGAGGCTGCTCAACACAACCTGGCCGGAATTAAAGAATACAACAATGGCCAGTGGGAAGATGCCAAGAGAAATTTTGAGTTGGCCATTCAAGCAGATCCAAATCTGCCTGAAGTCCATTTTAATTTGGCTTTAGCTCTTCATAAACTAGACAAGCATGAGGAAGCGACCCAACACTTCACACGAGCAGGTGAATTAGCTCCTGATAATAAAGAGATCGTGGATTCATCACTCTATCGAAACCACCTGGGCATCTCTTCCACTGCTGAGAAACACATCAGTGGGGGATATCGGTATTAGTGTTGCTCTAGAGAAGTTGTTCCGTTCCCCTACATTCCGCCAGTGCTCACCAAAGCCCTTGAAGGCCAGTGACCTCTCAACAAAGTGCTCTCTTAATCAATAAACAATCATTTCCATAAAGGCTACCAGACCGATTCGTTTACCCTCCTCCGTTTCGACATTGACCTGCCATTCACAGGCATCACACGTTGTTTGAATGTGTAGCTCCGGTACCCTTTTTCACGACCACCCGAAATGTTAATTGGGATGCGGTCGGTTGTTTCAAAGGGCCGTTCCATCTGTTCGTAATCTGATTGGAAAGGACGGTATTGCCAGTGATGGTAAATCGTGGTTTTCAAGCTCACCGGAGCAAAAACGGCGGTGAAACAGTAGGCAGGCCCCTCTCCTAGAAAAGGATCATCGGAGTCTTGCCAGAACTGGTACCAGCTTCCCTTCTCAAACGTGAGGTGATAGACCCCCTTGGTTTTTTCAACCTTGTGATAGATTCCCCTATGCTTCAAAGAGAACGGAACGGGGGGAATCCAATTCAGAAAGTAGAAACTTACCATCACCACGACTAGCACGATGGCTGGTGAACTGGTGAAAAGTGGGCTCCACTTTGATTGATTGGGAATGCCGTGGAACGTGATGTAGGCAACTCGTATGATGACCGCAGTACTGAGGGCTGCCCCCAGTAAAAATACGATGGTATTCATCCAACCGGTCAAGACCGGAAGGAAAAAAGTAAAAAAGCTGAACGTGACCATCGCATAAAGGGTGACGAGAAGCTTGAAGCTCGATAGGCGATTACGGAGAAATTCGTTAGCGACGAGCAATAGAACAATGACTCCCAAAAAAATGGCAGAGGTATCGAAAGAAGCATTTTGGAAATAGACGATGGCATAAGCACTGAATAAACCACCGAATAAAAATTGGAGTGCCATCACGTAGTAGGGTTGGAAGCGATGGAGGAGATTGGGAAAAGCCCACCGTTTGCCTGGGATAGGTTTGGGACCCATCCCCATTTGGGTTCGGCCGGTCAGGATGATGAGTGTCCCGAGCAAGCTGACGTATAACAACAAGACAAGATTGTCCAATAGGCTATCAATTCGTGTCAATGTCAGGCTGTCGTAGGTGACACCAGCGAAAAAGAAAATAACAGGAACAAACGGTTTGGCCAAAGAGATATGGGATTTTGTGATCGGCAACTTCATAGATAATGAAGAGTCTCAGTCGGATGAAAAATTGAGAGCGCTGTTATGTTCACCAGAATCGATGTGTGATCAGAAAGTCGATTCATCATGGTCAATCTCTTCTTTCTTCCATTGTTTACGAATAGCGGTCGTCCGTTTGCGCTGTTTCTTGAACGTGTAAAAGACAAGCAGGGTAATGACTAACCACAGCATTGCAGAGTTCGTCGCAACAGGGATCCACCGGTTCCAGAGGGTCTGTCGATTCCAAAATTGTTCTTGAGCGCGATGAAGAGTCATAAAAGCGGTTTTTGCAAAGGCTTCGTGAAACGGCATACCTTTCGCAATGAGCGCAAGGATGTGCTGAGGGAAATCAGGGCCGGTTTGTTCAAGAAGATCCGACGTGAAGGCGTGCGCGAGGACATAGGCGCGCCGGGCAGAGGCTCCATCTTTCAGAAACAATTCATTCAGCTCATCGAGCGAAATCTGGGTGTCTGATACCATGGCCCAAACAAGCCGAGCTCGGTCTTCGAGATCCCACGTACGTGCGGCGATCATGGCCAAACCCTCATCAAACCATCGGGGTACATGGTGTTCACCGGCTGCCCGGTGAGTCAAAATATGCCTTATTTCATGGAAAAGAACACCTTCGATCGAATCATAGGGGTAGTTGGCGACGCGGTCAGTGAGCAGCACAATGGTGGAAGCCTGACTCAGCGCATAACCCGAAGCCCAAGCTGGCGCTTGCAGCGCGAGGCTGGATCCGTCTTGCGCAAGGATCACACGAATGGGTGGGCCGGGATGTTTGAGGCCAACCAAGTCCATCGTAGCAAGAAAAATCTGTGGATCTACTCCCCGGAGGCGTTTGGCTATAGGCTGCAATGATTCTGGTGATTCAATGATGAGCTGAGGGGCGGTGATCCCCATGAGGATGTTCGGATTTGCCAGCATCAAGGCTGTCATTAGGATGGTACCCTGTATTCTCATCCTTCGAAGGACTGTTGGGAGAGATCGCCGGTGACTCCTCCTGTCTTGCCCAATCCAGTATTGGGCCAATCTTTCGTTTTCTTGGTCGACTCTTCTTGGGTCCAATTGGTTCACTGTAGTCTTACGCCAAAGGTTGCAAGGTTACAGGGAAAATGTCTCAATTGGAATCTCTCTCACACCCACTCCGATCTTATCTCCTGGTTTTGGTTCAATTTTGCTGTCTGGTAGGTCTTGTGTTTACTGGTCCTTGGATCGCTCATCGTGTGGAATATTTGATGCTAGAAGCCGGGGGAATTCTCTTGGGAGTCTGGGTCCTGTGGACGATGCGTTTATCTCGACTCCATATTCTACCGGATGTCACCGCAGGAAGCTCATTAATCACTGATGGCCCGTATCGGTTCATTCGTCATCCTATGTATACAGCAGTCCTTCTGGTGTTTCTTACCCTCGCGTTGAATTCTTTCACGTGGTGGCGGGGTGTGCTTTGGATTGTCCTTCTGGTTGATTTGGTCATGAAGCTGACTTATGAAGAGCATCTCTTGGTTCAGCAATTTAAGGAATATCGTGATTATCAAAATCAAACGAAACGTCTTGTCCCGGGAGTGTATTAACTTTGAGAGGGTAATGCACAAGAAGCGAAAGGGCTGAGGTGCTACCACGAGAGCAAGAGCAAAACACCACTGAGGGCTCTTTCAACATCTCGCTAAGGAATTTCTAACCGCTTAAGTCGAATTCGAGCATCCGCAGCCTCTGCAAAATCCTTTTTCAAACACAAGGCACTTCTGAAGGCATCGCTGGCCTTGTTGTGGTTTCCCTGTTCTTCACGGACGACTCCTAGGTGATAGAGTACCTCAGGTATTTCTGGGTCTTGGGCTGAGGCTTGTTGAAGCATGGTTGCAGCTTCGGTGAGTTCCCCGCGAGCACGATGGACCCATCCCAACGTATCGAGAAAGGCAGTTGTGTGTGGGGAAAGTTCCACGGCTTTTTTGGCCCACCCAAGGGCTTCATCGAGGCGTGTTTGTTCTTGCGCAGATATCCATGCCAAATTGTTATAGGCAATGGATTGTTTGGGATCCAGATTAATGGCAGAATGAAATGCTTTCACGGCTTCGTCTAATCGATGGTTCCGCTCGTGAAGAAGTCGAACTTTTACGTAGACTGAACCAGAAGAGGGAATGATATTCAACGCCGATTGATAGTCTTCAAGCGCTAGCCTGTCATCTTCTTCAATGACATACACATCTCCGCGGTACACGTAGGCCTGAAAAAAATGAGGTTTAGCTTCAAGCGCCTTTGAAAAGTTTTTGATGGCCTGTGGGTATTTTTTCTGTACAGCCATCAGGCGGCCTAGTGAATGAAAGGGGAGAGGATTTGAAGGGCTCAATCGACTGGCTTGCTCAAAAGCCATCTCAGCCTGTTCAAGTTCTCCGATCGTGACAAAGGCCGTTCCCAGACTATAGTAGAGTTCGCCCTGAGAAGGATCGAGTTGCACTGCGGTTTGGTAGATCGCGATGGCTTTGTGTGGTTGACCCAATGAGCGCAGGTACACATCTCCCAAATCCTGATAGAGACTGATGAGTTTGGGTTCTAACTCGATTCCCTTTCGAAAGACGAGTTCCGCTTCAAGGAGTTGTCCACGTGTGATCAAATACCGTCCCCAGATTTGCTGAAGGGCGGCGTTTTGTGGCGCGACTGCGAGAGCCTGCTTCAGCCGGTTTTCGACTTGGGAGGCATCCCGTCGTTTCATGGCAATTTCGGCTAATCCGATTAAAGCTCCTACATGATGAGGGAAATCCACCAAGACTTTTTCGAAGACTTTTTCGGCCTCCCATAAGTCTTCATTGGCAAGAGCCTCCATGCCTTGTCGATACTCGGCATTCCCAGGAAGTTGTCTGTGTTGGTCGTGAGGTGTTCGGATGGTTGAGGCCTCAGGAACGGAAGGAACTAGTATGCCAAGGAATAATCCAAGGACAGAGCACAAAGCGGTTTGATTTCTCAATGACAAGGGAGAACCCACGTAAGAAAGTCTTCTTGTAAAAGTGTACGAGAAGATTCCCTTTTCTTCAATGCTTGAAACAAAGCTTGGATTAAAACCTATTGCATACCAAGAGGAAATCTTCCATCCTTTGAGGGTGTCATGATTTACTTTAAGATCAGACCTGACAAATTCTTTTTGGCCATCGTGGATGAGGCCCTTCGGTATGGGTTATCCGAGGCTCATTTCATGAGTCAGGAGGAGGACGTGGAGACATGGGAAGGGGTTTTCCCGTCGAGCGCGTGTCGTTTCTCACCAAGTACGGCAGTCGTGGCGTTGAAGCAACTGATTATGGCTGTCAATGATTCTCGGGTGTTCCTGATTCCGGATTCTCATTGGTTGCTTCTGTACGAATGTTTAAAAGCCTTTTGTAGCGATCATGATGATCTTCTAGAAAATGATCCTGAACAGAGAATCTTGGTAGGTTCCTTTCGAATGGGAATCCTGAATTGTGAAGCCATGGTTAGTTTGTATTATTGGGATACGGATTTTTTAATATAGATCCGAGGGCAGAGAACGGATTAAGTCAAGACGCCTGCGAATGTTTAGAGGGGAGTTGGAATGAATACGAAGAGAAAGAAAATGTCTCTTTCGATCTTTCGAAATTTCAAGTAGTGCAGGAAGTGGCTTGGCGTGAAGGAGAACCTGAGGGATATTTCGATTACGGATCTGGCAGGTATCCCTGGCTTGATGATGGGCACGATGGAGAGATCTTGTAGCCATGCCCTCGATATCATGTTGCCATCAGGGAAGCTTGACATACGATTTGCATGAAAACTATTTTAGTTAGAACAAAGCTGATTAAATGATCGTCCATTCTTCACGTGCCTACGACTAAACCCCTCACTGGTTTCTCGAAAGACCCCTACTTAAAACTCGTCCGACCACTGGTTGAGGCCTTCCTGGCCTTTATACGCGTAGGAAATCGTCATATTGAGTCCATGGGATTGACTTCTGCTCAATTCGATGTGATCGTGGAATTGGGGGAGACGGACGGATTAACCTGCGCTGAATTATCCAATAGTACATTGATCACCAAAGGGACCTTAACGGGTGTTTTGGACCGATTGGTGCGGAAGGAGTTGGTCCGACGAGATGACGTGGAAGGAGACAGACGGGCTATTAAGGTCCGGTTGACGAAAAAAGGTGAAGCCCTGTTTCGAAAGGTGTTCCCTGCTCATGCAGATTTTCTCAGGCCAATTTTCAAACGGGTTTTTTCTCCGAATGAGGTCGAAAAGCTACGGACTGAATTATTCAAACTTCGGGAAGCATTTGAAACAGAATCGGAAGACATTGTGAAAAAGGGAGGGCAGTAATGGACAAATCTGCGGAAACCCAGTACCCCATTCATAACATTCTTCGCCAATGATGGAGTCCACGGGCTTTTGCAGAGCATCTGGTAGAACCAGAGCAATTGATGTGTTTATTAGAGGCCGCCCGGTGGGCCCCATCATGTTTCAATGAACAGCCGTGGAGTTTTATCCTAGCTACGAAAAATGATGAAGCAGAGTATGCGAAGCTACTCAGTTGCCTTGTTGAGAGGAATCAAGCATGGGCCTGTCAGGCGCCGGTGTTGTCGGTGACGGTGGCAAAGGGGGCATTTGATCATAGTGGCCACGCAGAGCTATTCAAGGCATGAGTGAGAGAGAAAAGATGGGAGATGATGAATGAAGGGTCGACTTTCTTAATGGGTTGAGTCATGGATCAAGTAATCCTCATGCTTGGCACCCATAAGGGTGCTTTCTTTCTGAGAAGCTCTGGCAAGCGAGAGGTGTGGACACTCGATGGCCCCTATCTACAAGGGTATCCAGTTGAATACCTCACGGCAGATACACGCCAAGGGGTGACTTTCTACGCCTCAGTCACGAATCCGTTTTACGGACCAGCACTTCACATGAGTCAGGACCTCGGTTACACCTGGCATCCCATGCCTTCGTCCCCTCGGTTTGAAAAAGAGCGGGAGAAGACCGTTGAACGAATTTGGGTCGTTGAACCAGGCCTCAAAGACACACCAGAGATCCTCTATGCTGGAGTGGACCCTGGGGCGTTGTTTTTCAGCTAAGATGGAGGGAGCCACTGGCAAGAAGTTCAGGCGCTGACTGACCATCCCACGCGTGCAAGCTGGTTCCCTGGAAATGGGGGAATGTGTCTTCACACAATTCAATTAGACCCCTCTGATCCCGAACAGATGTGGGTAGCGGTTTCAGCTGCGGGGGTGTTCTTCACCGAAAACAATGGTCGCACATGGGTTCCACGAAACCAAGGCATACGAGCTGAGTTTCTGCCTGATCACTACCCTGAGGTGGGGCAATGTGTTCATAAGCTGGTCGCCCATCCGACAAATCCTCACATCATGTATCTACAAAACCATGTAGGAGTCTACCGCACTAGCGATGGAGGGAAACAATGGCACACGATTGAGACAGGACTTCCTGCGGTGTTTGGGTTTCCCATTCTTGTACATCCCCAAGAGCCCGACACGGTTTTTGTGGTTCCCCTCGTGAGTGCAGAAGAACGCTATATGCCAGAAGGGAAACCTGCTGTCTATCGTTCCAGAGATAGCGGCCAGACCTGGGAGCGGTTACGAACCAGATTGCCGACATCCAATGCATGGCTCAATGTATTTCGGCAGGCTTTTGTCGCGGATACCCTCGACCCATCCGGACTCTATTTTGGCACGAGTACGGGACAACTGTTTGCCAGCGTTGATGTTGGAGAATCCTGGACATTACTAGCCGATTTTCTCCCTCCTATTCTGAGTGTTCGTGTTACGGTCAACTGATTCATGAGTATTCAAGAAACGAAAATTCAGTGAACATCAAACTAAAGCGTATATACGAACCTCTGGGTCAAGATGATGGATGTCGTATCCTCATTGATCGTTTGTGGCCGCGTGGTCTGAAAAAACAACCGTCAACGACCGCTCTCTGGTTGAAAGAGATTGCGCCAAGCCAAGAGTTACGAAGATGGTTTGGGCATGATCCTCAAAAATGGACAGAATTTAAAAGGCATTATTTCCGTGAACTCGATGGGAATCCCGAGGGGGTAAGTCAGTTAATCAGGCAGATCGACAACGGCTCGGTGACATTGCTTTTTGCTGCTAAGGATGAGACCCATAGCAACGCGGCTGCATTGAAAGAGTACTTGATGCACAAACAGGAGTATAACGTGCAGGATAGTAGTTCGAGGAAGGGTAACTGAAACCATTTACTATTTACTAGGCAGGAGGATTCAATTGAAAACCAACAATTGTCAATGGACAAGATCAATTGACCTTTCCTCCTCAGTCGATTTCAATGGCTGTCACACCTCGATCACGACATTGGTCTTCGGCTTGGAAACGCAAATCAGCACACAGCCCGGGTTCGGCATGTCAAGAGGCTCTGTGACATATTCCACCTCCCCCTCGATTAACTTGGAACTGCAAGTATGGCAGATCCCCGTTCGGCAGCTGAAGGCGGGGCGGAGGCCTTGCGCCTCGGCAAGATCAAGGATGCTCTCCAACGATGGATCCCACCTTCAACAACGAAGGCACGGAATCCTTCCCAGCCGTGCGGTCCCCTGACGGGTTCCGCCTTCTTAAGCATCTTCTCCAAATACATCCGCCATGGCTCACTAAGAAACCGGGATGCCAGTACGCGCTTGAGGCTCGCTGGCTCATGGGATTCATAGAGGTAGACCCGGATAAATTCGGCGATGGTGGCGGCGCCGTCATCGCTTTCCACGAGCTCTATCGAGTCACCAGCGCCAACGTCGCCCTCTTCCAGCACACGACAATAGAAACCCATGCGACCAGCCTCTTGGAAACGAGCCGGGAAGTCAGGCCCTTCCTCCATTCGCATCGTGAGTTTGTAGCAGGGGATGCGCGGCTGGGTGACCTGCAGCAGCGTCCCGCCCACGCGGAAGGTATCCCCAACCCGAACGGTGTCCTCGCTCAGGCCTTCTACGGTGAAGTTTTCACCGAACTGGCCATAGGGAAAGCCGTCGCGACCCAGCTCCCTCGCCCAGAAGGTATAGTGCTCGACAGGATAGCAGTAGATCGCCATATCGAAACCCACCCCATGGACGCGTCGATCGGCTTGGTCGTCGCCGTCAATATTAAGTCGTCGCACCATGACCCTCCCCCGCACCGGTTCCTTGAAAATCCCTGTCGTAATGGTCCTACCTAGGTAAGGGACGTCCTTGGGCAATGACACATTTACGGATATGAGTTTCATAGTATGAATCCTCCTTCGAATGAGGCCGGATCTGAGGTTTTCGGCTTGGAACAAAAAGGTCCTTCAGGTTCAAAATATCCTGAAGAGCCCTTGCCTATATTTATCTACCCATCCACGTGGGTTGGCTTACGGCACGACTTGTTTCCCATCGAGTGAACCTGGTTTATTGTTAGCATCTTGCCACTATTTTTGCTCCTTTCGAGTCTCAAAGGTCAAGTATTATTGCTCAAGCTCAAATAAAATATGAAGTCCCTGAGTCATGTGGTGTCGATTATCGCTAGTGTCACTGGAGATGTCACTTCCATCACCGCCTTATCGGCGGCTTTGTCGACCATGCTGCTAGAAGCCCAATATTCGCGGGCCTTTGAAGTGGAGGCTGATCAGTTTGCCTTGCAGTACTTGCAGGATCATTACATTCCCCTCAAGCATTTCGCCGACAGCTTGGTCCGGATGGAGAATGCGTCGAGAGCCTACGTCCCAATGCCCAACTATCTCGCGACTCACCCCGCAACGCATCAACGGGTGAAATTGTTTCAAGACCAAGTCCCTACGAATTCGGGAGAATGAAGAGTCCTAATGTTCTGCGTTTGCCTATCTCAATCCTTGTACCCCTGAATTGGTTTTACCCAGCCAGTCGAATAGGATTGACCAATTTGATGCGTAACCTGCTTTCTTGATGCCTCAAAAACATTGGGCGAATCCTAGTCCTTGTCTGCCATTTTATTTTTCTATAAAGTATTGTCTCCCTTATAAGTAGGGGAGTTGAAAATCAAAAAGGGTCGACTCGATAAGGCATTCGTCAAACGTTCTTCCACAGAAAGTCTTCTTCTTTTTATCCAACCTTTGAAGAGCCAAAGAATAGTGGGTTGGAAGTGTGTAACCTGTGGAACGAGGGTTTTTTCCATTAATTGCCCCGTCTGAGGAGAGATGAGCAATGGATCTCGACTATCAACATACGATTGAAGGTATGCTTGCCCTTGAGGATGGGTCTGAGTTTGGGGGAACCGTGTTTGGTTATCCCAAAACGATATCGGGAGAGGTGGTCTTTAACACGGGGATGGTTGGGTATCCTGAGTCGTTAACTGATCCATCGTATTCTGGACAAATTTTAATTCTCACATATCCACTAATAGGGAATTACGGAGTGCCCCAAAGTTCATCACTTGTAGGATTAGATTCTGTTTTCGAATCTTGGACGATTCAGATTAAAGGCCTGGTGGTTTCTGATTATTCCCAGCACTTTCATCACTGGGATGCAGAAAAGAGTTTGGGGGCTTGGCTTCATGAATATGGAATCCCTGGTCTATCCGGTGTGGATACACGAAAATTGACCAAGCGCTTAAGAGAGCGTGGCAGTATGTTAGGGAAAGTGCTTATGCCTGGAGAGGATATCGAATATTATGATCCGAACCAAGAGAATTTGGTCGGCCAGGTGAGTTCAAAAATTCCTGAGACATATGGTGAAGGGGATAAGCAGGTTGTGTTGATTGATTGTGGTGCCAAAAACAATATTGCCAGGAGTTTGGTTCACCGTGGGGTCGCAGTGAGAATCGTTCCCTGGAATTACGATTTTTTACATGAAGATTTCGACGGAGTGATTATTTCTAATGGTCCAGGGGATCCCAAGATGTGCCAAGAAACGATTGCCAACATTCGGAAATTGATAAATGGAAACCGGCCAGTGTTGGGAATCTGTCTTGGAAATCAGCTTCTTGCTCTAGCAGCAGGAGCTGATACCTATAAACTCAAATTCGGCCATCATAGTCAAAACCAACCCTGCATTGAAGTTGGCACTCAGCGATGCTTTATCACCTCGCAGAATCATGGGTATGCGGTGAAAGACGATACCCTTCCCATTGATTGGGAGCCCTGGTATGTCAATGCCAATGATGGGACGAATGAAGGTATTCGCCACAAATTTCGGCCTTTCATGAGTGTGCAGTTTCACCCTGAGGCCACTCCTGGGCCTTTGGATACGGAACCATTGTTTGACCGCTTCGTACAATTGCTCTAATGCGTTTTTTGACCTGACTGAGTTGTTCAGGAAAGTTACCTTACAAGGTTTCGGTTCTTCATGTTGAACGTGCAAAAACATAAAAAAGTTCTCATCCTTGGTAGCGGAGCACTGAAAATCGGTGAAGCCGGGGAGTTTGATTATTCTGGAAGTCAAGCGATCAAGGCCTTAAAAGACGAAAACATTCATACCATTCTCGTCAATCCCAATATCGCCACGATTCAGACTTCCGAACATTTCGCGGATCAGGTGTACTTTTTACCGGTTACGCCCAGTTTTGTTGAGGGCGTGATTCAAAAGGAAAAACCGGATGGGATCATTCTGGGTTTCGGAGGCCAAATGGCTCTGAACTGCGGATTGGAACTTGCGGAACAGGGAGTCCTCTCCAAGTATGACGTCGAGGTCCTCGGAACGCCCATTCAGGCTGTTCGAGAGACCGAAGATCGTGAACTGTTTGCGAAAAAACTGACGGGAGTTGGCATCAAGGTTCCTCGTAGTTCAGCTGCCCATTCCCTCGATGAGGCCATTCAGGTTTCTCGGGACATCGGTTTCCCAGTCATGCTTCGAATCGCCTATGCACTTGGAGGTCTAGGGTCAGGCATTTGCGAGACAGAAGAAGAGTTACGCGAACGGGCTTCCAAAGCTTTTCGATACACGAGTCAAATTCTGATCGAAGAATACCTGACAGGCTGGAAAGAAATTGAATACGAGGTTGTCCGTGACCGGTATGACAACTGCGTCACGGTCTGCAATATGGAAAATTTTGACTCCATGGGGATTCATACTGGGGAAAGTATTGTTGTCGCACCAAGCCAAACCCTGAGTGATAAGGAATACCATCTCCTTCGCTGGGTCTCTATACAAGCTGCACGTCATTTAGGCATTGTCGGGGAATGTAATGTGCAATTTGCTCTGAACCCGAATACCGGAGAGTATCGGGTCATTGAAATGAACGCCCGATTATCAAGGAGTTCAGCCTTGGCTTCCAAAGCCACCGGTTACCCGCTGGCCTACATTGGAGCGAAGCTCGCTCTAGGGCACAACCTAGCCAGGCTTCCTAATTCGATGACAGGTGTCACGAATGCCTGCTTTGAACCTGCCTTAGATTACCTGGTTGTGAAAATGCCTCGCTGGGACTTGAAGAAATTCCGCATGGTCTCCAAGCGCATAGGCTCTGGCATGAAATCAGTCGGAGAAGTCATGGCAATCGGTCGGACATTTGAAGAGGCTCTTCAGAAAGCACTTCGCATGTTGGATATCGGGGTGTCGGGTCTGATTGATACCAAAAGAGCGTCTGGATTTTCAGATGTCGAAACGGAACTTCAGGAGCCGACTCCAGAACGAATTTTTGCCATTCCAGTGGCGCTTCAGCGTGGCCTGACGATTGATCGGGTCTACGAACTGTCCCATATCGACAAATGGTTCCTCCATAAAATTCAAGGCATTGTCGAGATGGCCGGAAAAATTGAGGCGAATGAGAGGCTCTTGGATGATGAAAGAATGTTGCGTCATGCCAAGCAATCCGGGTTTAGCGATCGACAAATTGGGCAGGCGATTTCCAGAGAGGAAGGTCAGGTGCGAGCGGCGAGGGAACGCCACGGCATTCATCCGTCTGCCAAGCAAATCGACACGCTCGCGGCGGAGTATCCTGCACAGTCGAATTATCTGTATTTAACGTACAACGGGGATGAAGATGACCCTGAGATGGGTACACCGAATACGGTCATCGTTTTAGGTTCAGGAGCGTATCGAATAGGGAGTTCCGTTGAATTTGACTGGTGCTGCGTCAACACTGTCCAAGCCCTGCGAAAACTCAATTATCGAACGATTATGATCAATTACAATCCGGAAACGGTGAGCACGGATTACAACGAATGTGATGCGCTGTATTTCGAGGAACTCAGTTTAGAATCGGTGTACGAGATTTATCGAAAAGAACGCCCATTGGGTGTCGTGATCTCGATGGGAGGTCAGACTCCGAATAACTTGGCTCTTTCCTTGCATCAGAACGGGATTCAGGTCCTCGGTACTCCACCGAGTTCTATTGATAACGCTGAAGATAGACATAAGTTCTCAAAACTTCTTGATTCTCTTTCTATTCATCAGCCGGAATGGGGAGAGTTAGTCGGAATTCATGAAGCCAAAGCTTTTGCGGAGAAAGTGGGCTATCCGGTGTTGATTCGCCCCTCGTATGTGTTGAGTGGAGCAACGATGGGAGTCGCTTCATCCGATGTTGAGTTGGAGAAATTTGTCGAGCGGGCAGCTCGTGTGTCTATTGATTATCCTGTGGTGATCAGCAAATTCGTGGAAAATGCCAAAGAGCTTGAGATGGATGGTGTCGCCTGTCATGGGAAACTCATTCTTTCCGCTATATCTGAACATGTGGAAAATGCGGGTGTGCATTCCGGGGATGCGACCTTGGTCTATCCAGCTCAGCGTACGTATTTGGAGACCATTCGCCGAATAAAAAAGATTAGTGAAAAAATCGTCAAAGCCCTGGATATTAATGGGCCGGTGAATATTCAATTCATTGCCAAAGATAACGAGGTACAGGTTATCGAATGTAATTTGCGAGCCTCTCGAAGCTTTCCGTTTATTTCAAAAGTGTCTCGAGTCAACTTTATTGAAACCGCGACTCGAGTGATCATGGGAGAGCCAACGCAAATCATCAATAATCCGGTAAGAGAAGTGGATTATGTTGGTGTGAAGGCACCACAATTCTCTTTCACGCGATTAGAGGGAGCAGATCCGGCGCTCGGTGTTGAAATGGCGTCTACTGGAGAGGTTGCCTGTTTAGGCGATGATTTCGATGAGGCATTTCTGAAGGCGTTGCTGTCGGTGGGATATCATATGCCCATTCGGAGTGTGCTGTTGTCGACAGGGCCAGTGAAATCGAAGGCCTCGTTTGTGAGGGATGCGCAGTTGCTCGCCTTTATGGGCATCCATATCTATGCAACAAAAGGGACCGCTGAATTTTTAGCCAACCATGACATTCCAGTGACTTCGTTGTATTGGCCATTGGATCAAAAATCTCCAAATGCCCTAGAATATTTGGCCCAAGGGAAAATCGATTTGGTGATTAATATTCCCAAGAATTTTCAGGAGCAGGAGCTCACCAATGATTATTTGATTCGCCGGAAGGCTGTCGATCTGGTGATTCCATTAATCACCAATATTCAATTAGCTCAACGGTTTGTTGAAGCCCTTTCCAAAAAAACTCTTCAAGACCTTCATATCAAGTCCTGGTCTGAATATCAGACCTAGGAATTTCGTCTTTGCGTGCGAGAGCTCAATCTTCCCAAGAGGAAGATCCCATCAAATAGTGATAATGGAAAAAACTATTGATGAGATGCTTCTAGTGAAGGAGGACGTGAGGACTGGCCTAAAATGATCCTGGGAAAAGGAGTGGTGTCAACAAAGTGAGAAATCAAGTAGGGTAGGCGGTATTGATTTTCACGTACTCATAGGTCAAGTCAGTCGTCCACAGGTAATACGATCCTGAACCGATTCCAAGTGAAGCGGTTATTTGAAACTCTTCTTGCTGCATGATGCTTTGAGCTCGTTTTTCATAAGAGGGGCCAAGACCCTTCCCGTCTTTGACGACTGGAACACCGTTAAAATCTAGACTGAGCGAATGGGCAGAAACAGGAACTCCAGCTCGGCCAATGGCTGCCATGATTCTGCCCCAGTTAGGATCTGCCCCGAAAAGAGCTGTTTTCACCAATGGTGAGGTTGCAATAGTTTGGGCTATTCGTTTTGCGTGGTGATCTGTTTTCGCTCCAGTGACGTAAATCTTGACTAATTTGGTTCTTCCTTCCCCATCTCTCCCAATCTCTAGAGCCAAGGTCAGGCACACCTGATTCAAGAGTTTTTGAAAAACCTGATAGCCGGGTGTCTTTAGTGTTAGCTGTGGGTTGCCCGCGAGGCCGTTGGCAATGCCCATGACCGTATCATTTGTACTGGTATCGCCATCAACAGAAATACGATTAAAAGATTGCTCGACAGCATAGCGCAGAGCCTGTTGAAAGGCTTGTGGCGTAATGCGCGCATCGGTGGTGATGTAGGCCAGCATGGTTGCCATATCTGGGTGAATCATCCCGGAGCCCTTGGCCATTCCTCCAACCCTGATATGGGTTTGCTCAATAGTTGTTTCAAGGGCCGCTTCTTTAGAAAACGTATCCGTAGTCATGATTGCCTTTGCTGCATCCGTATGCCCGGAGCAACGAAGATGGAGCGCTAAAGATGGCATGGCTTTACGAATTTTGGCTAAAGGGAGTGGCTGTCCTATCAGACCAGTGGATCCTACATACACCATCTTAGGCTCAGTCTGTAACTCTTTGGCCACCAATGAGGCCATGTCCATCGCATCCGTTAAGCCCTGTGGCCCAGTACATGAATTAGCGTTGCCACTGTTAATGACAATGGCTTGGCCGATGGGCTGTCTGAGTTTGCGGCGGTTCACGATAACTGGTGCAGCTGGCAGGCGACTTTTCGTGAACACCCCAGCCATTGCGCCTGGATGGGAGGAAGCAATCAAGGCTAAATCCAATTGGGGCGCAGGCTTTATTCCGGCATGGATGCCGGCTGCCATAAATCCCTTTGGTGCCGTGACTCCGCTTTTGAGTCGTTTGAATGGCATAACAATCGAGACCAGAGCGAATCTTCTAAGATGACAGCCTCATGGGAAAAAGCCTGGGGTGCTGAGTCCGAGTTCTTCAGGGAATCCCAAAAGAATATTCATTGATTGGAGAGCTTGCCCAGCAGCTCCTTTGACTAGATTGTCAATGGCTGCAATGGTGACGACGTGGCCTGTTTGCTTGTTGCGAAATACGCCGATATCACAAAAGTTTGAGCCTCTCACATGACTGGGGCTTACGGCTAAGGGATCATTGAGGATTCGGACAAATGGTTCTCTCCGATAAAAGGTCCTATAGAGGCGACGAAGCTCCTCCGTCGATACGGCCTTGGTTAATTCCGAATACGCGGTACTGATCAGTCCTCGATTCATTGGAACTAGGTGAGGAACGAATACGACCTTGATGGATTTGGGCCTTTTCTGATGATGTTTAGCGTCCACGGCTTGAAGCACTTGTTCAATTTCTGGAAGATGCCTATGCTCACCAATCTTATAGGCTTTGATGGAGTCGTGGGATTCCGGAAAGTGATAAAGCTGGGCAGGGCTTCTTCCAGCTCCTGAGATGCCGGACTTTGCATCTACGATGAGACCGCCTGGTCTTACCAATCCTTTGGCTACCAGCGGAGCTAATTGAAGAATGGCGGCAGTCGGATAGCATCCTGGAACCCCCACGAGACGAGCTTTACGGATCTTTGATCGGTAAAGTTCTGGTAAGCCGTACACGGCCTTATGAAGGAGATGAGGAGCAATATGGGGGGTCTGGTACCAGGACTCATAGACTTTTGGGTCATTCAGCCGGAAATCGGCGCTGAGGTCCAGAACGATTTTTCCTCCTTGTATACATTGCTTCGCAAAAGGCATGGATTTAGTATGGGGAAGTGCTAAGAACACCACATCGGCTCGCTTAATGAGAATCTGAGGGTCAGAGTGTTCGATACGATGAGGCACAACCGAGCCAAGATTGGGGAAGAGCGAAGAGACCGGCTGCCCGGCGGACTTCTCCGCTGTGACGAGCGTAATCTTCACATGTGGGTGCCCGGATAGGAGTCTGAGAATTTCTCCACCGGTATAACCACTGGCACCGACAACGGCAACTTTGACAAGACGAGTTGGCATGAACGGAGAAGTTGATTTGTGTATTGACGAAGGGGTGAGCTTGTACACGGAAGGAGAGGGCTCACCGGCTTTCTTTCAAAACAGGAGGGGCGAGAAACTTAGCGTTTTGAATACTGGAATCGGCTTCTGGCGCCTTTCTGGCCGTATTTTTTTCGCTCCTTGACTCGAGCATCCCTAGTCAACAGTCCATATTTTTTCAGTGGGGCTCTCAGGTCGGCATTGGTTTCCACTAAAGCTTTGGCGATCGCATGCCTCAAGGCACCAGCTTGGCCAGAAACTCCACCGCCATTCACCGAGGCCACGACATCGTATTGCCAGGTCGTACTCGATAGCTCGAACGCTGAGCGAATTTGAGCGCGATGAGGTAGGAGGGTAAAGTATTCATCCATAGGTTTCCCGTTGACGACGACTTCTCCCACCCCGGGTGCTATCCAAGCTCGGGCTATAGCATACTTTCGCTTACCAGTAGCGTACTGACTTGTTTTCACCATGGATCAGGCCTTTCTTGATTCGTTTAGGAAGTGACGACAGTAGGTTGTTGGGACCAAGGCTCAGGGTTTTGGGCAGTATGCGGGTGTTCGGGCCCTGCATAAATCCGAAGTTTTCTGGCCATTTGCTTTCCCAATGGTGTCTTCGGAAGCATTCCTCTTATGGCTTTTGAGAGCACCTTAGTCGGTTTTTTTTCTAAGAGATGTTTGGCCGTAATGGACTTGATGCCTCCCGGATACCCTGTGTGATGGTAATAGATTTTCTTTTGCAGTTTATTCCCGGTCAACCGAACTTCCCCTGCATTGATGATGACAACATGATCACCTGTGTCCACGTTAGGGGTAAATATCGGTTTATGTTTTCCACGTAAGAGTGTGGCTACCTGAACTGCTAATCGACCTAACGTTTTACCCTTAGCATCGACAAGATGCCATTTTCTTTGTACTTCAAGAGGTTTTGCTTGAAACGATCGCATAAGTCCGTTCTCCAATTTTCTGCAGCGAACAACACCTGTACTTAGGATTGAGGTTGGCTTGATGGTTTGGTATCAAGTCTCGCTAACCATGCATCCAAATTTTCTCCCCCTCGATTTTTCAAAACCTCCGGTGTGACATAAATAGGAGTCTTGGCCCTCAAGGCCAACGCAATAGCATCGCTGGGACGAGAATCGACGGTTCGGCTCACACCATTTGATGATAAGTGAATAGTCGCATAGTACGTATTATTTTTCACGTCGTTCACGACAACATGAGTGACTTGTAACCCGAGATGTTGGGTGAAACTAAAAATAAGATCGTGACTCATGGGACGAGGAGGAACGATGCCTTCCAGGGCAAGACGAATTGACGTTCCCTCAGCTGTTCCAATCCAAATTGGTAAAACATCGGAATTATCCTCTTCTCGAAGAATGACAATTTGGGTGTCAGTGTTTGGATCAACTAAAACCCCGTGTACTTTTAACGGGATGAGTCGAGTATCCTGGTCCATGGATTCTGTGTTTTTGGCTTTTTCTGGATCGTGTTCCATTTGCTGTTTTTTTCTTCTAAAACCAAAAGTGTCAATCCTGAAGTCATACTTTTGATTTTGCGACCTCAGAAAGTTCAGAGGACGTTTGTCACCTTAGTAAAGCAAGAATTCCAAAAAAATCAACGGAGTTTTTCCGTGCGAACAGGATAGGGTCGAAAGGGGAAACCCAAAACACTTCGGAACTCTTTTGCGGTACTCTGTGCATCTGTGATGCTAGTCAGGGAACCTCCTCATCACTTTTGGATATTAAGTCTCGAACTTGCCGAAATCCTCCGGCTTCAAATTTTCTAACCACCGTTCTAGTTCTTCTGAACTTTGCTTCCGGAGAACTTCTTCGGAAGTAAAAATGGGGGCCTCGGCGCGAAGGGCAAGGGCAATGGCATCGCTCGGGCGTGAATCGAGAGAATACTCCGAATCCCCGTACCATAAATGAATCTTGGCAAAATAGGTATTATCTTTTAAGTCGGTCAACACGGCACTGAGAATTTTGGCATCAACCTGGTCCAAAATCGTCTTCATGAGATCATGGGTCATCGGGCGGGGAGGTGAAATATTTTCGAGGGCAAAGCTGATGGCACTGGCTTCAGCTTTGCCTACCCAAATGGGGAGCATATCGGTATTTTTTTCATCACGTAAAATGACAATGTACGCATTGTTGTAAGGGTCAAACAACAAACCCCGTACATTCATCTGGGTGATCATTCCCTTGTCCCTTTCAGCCCCCTATCAATCACGATCATTTTCGTTAAAACACCAAATTTTTCTTGAGGTTATGTAACCTATCATCCCTGTCTTTCTCTTGTCAACGAACATTTTGGGGCCAATAAGTGGTGAGGATCTTTCTGGTTGAGATCACTCAATCTTCTCTTTCTAAACTTTGGTTGTTCCCCACTTACCCCTGCAAGCTCTGAGAGTCAAGAATATTGGAAAGATAATCCGGCACTACCTCAGGCGAGTGCTTTGTGACCTCGCCCGTTCGTCGATTCTTGATGTCAATGGTTCCTTGTGCCAAGCCTTTCTCTCCAATGGTCACTTGAAATGGAGCTCCGATGAGATCGGCATCGTTGAATTTCACCCCTGCGCGTTCGTTGCGGTCGTCCCAGAGAACTTCAATGCCTCTTTTCGTCATCTCAGCATACAAATTCTTGGTGATCTGTTGGACTTGTTCGGAAGTGGTCACCGGTAGAAGGTGGACATGAAAGGGAGCTATGGGGATCGGCCAAATCATGCCTCGGCTGCCGTGATTTTGTTCGATGGAGGCTGCCGCAGTGCGTCCGACTCCAATTCCATAACACCCCATAATAGCGGGACGTTCTTGACCATTGGCATCGAGAAAGGATGCGCCCATGGCCTCACTGTATTTTGTCCCCAACAAGAACACGTGGCCGACTTCAATACCCTTCGCGGCTAAGAGCGGAGAACCATTGGAGGGAGAAGGATCACCAGCCTGCGCTTTTCGTAAGTCGGCAAAGGATTCTATAGAGAAGTCACGGTCCCAATTGACGTCAATGTAATGAATATCTGCTTGGTTTCCTCCTACGACAAAATTGGTCATCGCTTTGACTGCATGGTCGGCAATAATGCGCAAGTTGGAAAGACCAATTGGACCTGCAAATCCGATAAGGGCAGAAGTGAGAGATGTCACGGTATCTGAATCAGCGAGGGCTAGGTCAGTGACACCTAAAAACTGCTTAATTTTTATTTCATTAGCTTCGTGATCACCCCTGATGAGGACAGCAAGAGATTCATTCTCTGTTTGATACAGCAGAGTTTTTACGAGGTGCGGAGGATCAATCTGTAGACAACGGCAGACCTCCTCCACTGTTTTGGCCCCTGGTGTAGGTACTTGCTGCTTGGGACGGGGAGATTGAGGAGACGATGGTGAGGGCGGTGTCACCTCTGCCTGCTCCACATTTGCTGCGTATCGGCCTTCCGAGTCGTAGAGAATGGTCTCTTCTCCCGTCTCGGCCAAGACCATAAATTCATGGGATGTTTTTCCACCAATTAAACCGGTATCGGCCTGAACAGCGCGGAAGGACAATCCACAGCGTTGGAAAATTCGTTCGTATGCCTCGTACATTTTTTGATAACTCTGTTTGGCACCTTCCTCATCCTGGTCAAAGCTATAGGCATCTTTCATGATAAATTCCCGTCCCCGCATCAGACCAAAGCGTGGTCGAATTTCATCGCGAAATTTTGTTTGAATCTGATAACAGTTTAGGGGTAATTGTCGGTACGATCGTACTTCTCTCCGGAAAAGATCAGTCACCACTTCCTCGTGCGTGGGGCCAAAACAAAAGTCTCGTTCGTGTCGATCCTGGCACCGGAGCAATTCTTTTCCATAGAAATCCCATCGTCCGGTTTCTCGCCACAGTTCAGCAGGTGCGAGGATCGGCATTAAGATCTCTTGAGCTCCGGCACGGTTCATCTCTTCGCGAATAATGGTTTCAATTTTTCGAATCACCCGAAGGCCTAAAGGCAAGTATGTATAAATTCCTGAAGCCACTTTTCGAATCAGTCCAGCTCGAACCATCAAGCGATGGCTGACGATTTCTGCTTCCCCTGGATCCTCGCGAAGAGTGGGAATTAATAACTGTGAGGTTCGCATATGTTTCCTACCATGAAGGATGTCAGCCCTTGGGCTGTGTAAAAGAAAATAGGTTCATTCTAAATGAATGGGTTTGCCGCCGTTATCCGTAGCAGATTCTTGAGAAATTCACGATTTTCATCTTTTTGGGGTTCTTCACAACGCATGTGTGTTTCCATACGGGTTACAGGCTGTTCAAAACGGTCAGTCCTGTTGAGGAGACATCAGGGTCGTTGAGGGGGAAAAGGCTCTCTACGGTTTATTGGGAACCGAGAAGGCTGTGAGCAGACCGTTTCAATGATTGTCGAGGGACTTATTGAAGAAGTCGTTCAATATCGTTCCACAAGGCAAAGACCATGATACACAATAATAAAACAAACCCAATCTGTTGAGCAAACTCGCGTTGTCTTTCTCCTAGTGGTCGCCGAAGGATAGCTTCGAAAGCAAAAAACAAGAGGTGGCCTCCATCTAAGATTGGGATGGGAAGAAGATTTAAAATGCCCAAATTGATACTGATGATGGCCACAAGGAAAGCAATATTCGACAACCCTTGTTCTGCAGCTTCACCGGACGCACTCGCAATCATGATTGGTCCACCAATATTCTTCGGAGAAATTTCTCCGGAGATCATTTTGGTGAGACCGACCACCGTCAGTTCAGAGAACCCCCATGTCGCTTGCAGCCCTAAGATTGGTGTGAGGAGGGGTGAGGAAGCCCTCATCACAGAGTGGTTTTGCCGCATAATTCCAATTTTCCCAATTTCCTTCGTCACGCCATGTTCCATCTGTTGATGGGCTTCGGGTGTCACGGAGAGGGCTACGGGCTTTCCCTCGCGAATCACGTGGATCGTTAATTGTTCATTCGGGTGCTGTCGGACAATGTCTGTCATCTGCGACCATGTGGAAATGGGTTCGTTCTCAATTTGGACAATACGGTCTCCGTCCTGCATTCCGGCTCTCATCGCTGGTGAATCATTCATCACTGTGGTCGCCACCGGTGGAATTTTCTCAATCCCGAGTAGGTACGCTGGCTCATTCGAGTCGGGTTCCTGAGTGACCTTCGGTGTCACCAGAAATGTTTTGATTTCACCATTCCGTAACACATCAATGGTCACCTGCTTGCCCTGACTTTCTGCCATGGCGTAATAGACTTCGCCCATCGTGGTAATACCTTTTTCATTGATTCGAGTGATGCGGTCTCCTACTTGCATGCCAGCAATATGGGCAGGCGAATTGAGTTGGATGGCCTCCACAGTTGGCATGATGTCCTGAAAAGTAGGGACAAAAAGGGGACCGCCGGTCGCCAACCATGCGGTGAAAATCATGTAACTCAAGATAAAATTAAATGCCGGCCCAGCCGCTACGATTAACGTTCGTTTCAGCAGAGGTTTATGAACAAAAGAACGCTCTTGGTCCTCGGGAGAAATCGTTTCGTTCGTATCCTCTCCAAACATTTTGACGTAGCCACCTAACGGGATAGCGGACACGACGAATTCGGTCTCACCGAACTGGCGACCTAAAAGTTTTGGCCCAAACCCAATCGAAAATTTGAGCACTCGGACGCCTGCCCAACGAGCGACGATGAAATGTCCAAACTCATGAAAGGTGACCAAGACGCCAAGGACGATCAAAAACCACCAAAGTTTTTGACCAATAACGAATATTGATTCAGGCTGAAAAGATAAGAAGGTGCTCAATTAAAATCTCCTTGTAAATTCCATTATTTGGCGAGCGCATGAATGTATTCTAAGGCCTTTTCCCGTGCGAACCGGTCAGCTTCTAGAGCATCGTCGATTGTGCTCAGTGGCTGAGAGGGACATGCTTCCATCGTTTGTTGAATAACCTTAGGGATTTCTAAAAAACCAATGCCTTCGTTCAGAAAAGCATCGACCGCAACTTCATTAGCCGCATTCAAGGTGGCTGGCATGGTGCCCCCCTCCCTTAAGGCGGAATAGGCCAGGTTCAAGCAGGGAAATCGTTCCCCATCTGGATCAGAAAAGGTCAATTTTCCCATTTTTCCAAGTTGCAAGGGAGGAAGGTCAAGGGGGACTCGTTCAGGATAATTCATGGCATAGGAAATAGGTGTACGCATGTCCGGGCAACCAAGTTGGGCGATAACCGATCCGTCTTTATATTCTACTAAAGAATGAATAATACTTTCTCGGTGAATGAGCACATCGAGTTGAGTCGCCGGGAAGGTGAAAAGCCATCTTGCTTCAATGACTTCTAGGCCTTTATTCATAAGGGTTGCTGAATCAATCGTAATTTTGTCGCCCATTTCCCAATTGGGATGTTTCAAGGCTTGCTGTAAGGTGGCTTGTTGCATGTCTTCCAGCGAATGATCCCAAAATGGTCCACCAGAAGCTGTGAGGATAATACGTTGAATATCCTGCTTGCGATGACCCTCCATACATTGAAAGATGGCGCTATGTTCACTATCGATGGGGAAAATTGGAATATGCTGCTTTCGAGCTTCCTCTTGCATAAGTTCGCCTACCATGACCATGGGTTCCTTATTGGCGAGTGCAACCCGACGACCAGCCCGAATAGCTTCCAATGTAGGAATCAAACCAGCGGCTCCTACAATAGCGGAAATCACCAAATCGGATTCAGGGTGGGCTGCGAGTTCTTCTACCCCACTGGGCCCTTCCAGAATTTCCACAGAAAGATCAGCAACTCTGGCTCTCAGCCGTTTAGCAGCCTTTGGGTCCGATAGAGCGACAAGCTTGGGATGAAATACCCGCACTTGTTCCTCAAGCTTCTCATCATTGGTCCCAGCGGCCAACCCAAGAATGGAAAATTGTTCGGGAAATTTTGCCACGATGTCCAATGTGCTGGTACCAATGGAACCCGTTGACCCAAGCAAAATAATGTTTTTCATCGCAACCCCTTGTGTCCTGGCTTGTCTTCCATGGTGTCTGTCGACAAGGTCTCACCCTTTGATGAGGACCATATAATAATAAAACGTGGGCGCAGTGAGAAGAAGACTGTCGAGTCGATCCAGTATGCCGCCGTGACCCGGTATGAGCCCACCAGAGTCCTTCACACCTCCCCGACGTTTGAAAGCTGACTCTGAAAGATCCCCGATTAATCCCACGACAGTTAATAGCAAACCGTTGGCTACGCAGTCTACCATGGACAGTGATGGCAAAAACCAATAATGAGCCAGCAAAGCGACTATTGGAGCAAAAATAAGTCCGCCTCCAAAGCCTTCGATCGTTTTGTTGGGACTCAATCGAGAAGCCAACTGGCGTCGGCCAAAGAGTTTTCCTACGTAATACCCGGCGGTATCTGCTGCCCATGTCACCAAGATTAAGAAAAAGATGAGGAATTCGCCTTCAGGAAGCTGCCTAAGTAAGACCAAATGTCCCAAGGTCAACCCAATGTACAGGACTCCAAAAGAGAGGATAATGATTTCTTCCGCGCACTTCGTCGGGGTCGAATGCCAAAGAACCTGATAGCTTAAAATAATGAGAAGGATACAACTTACTGCGAATGGAAATGGCAAAAGGGATGCCCACTGCATGCTGGCCAAAAGTAGTGCTGCCCCCCCGAGACCGATGATGAATGCTCCTTGATTGCCTTCGTAAGGAAGTTGAAGCCGGTAAAATTCCCAGAGAGCTAACAACGCGAATACGGTGACAAAACCAAAGAAAGCGATGGGAGGTGAATAGCGGAGGAGCAGATAAAAAAGAGGAGCAAAGACGAGGGCCGGATAAATTCGTTTGTGGTCCACACGACGGTTGGTCGCGGTCAGTGTTTGTGGAGATCGGTCACCCAGTTGTGGGCCAATCACGCCAGGTCTCACAACCCGCTTTGGTGAGAGAAAGGGTGGGAGATTCGTCCAAAACGACGTTCCCGCTTTTGATAATTCAGGAGGGCAATGAGGAGATCGCGACGTCGAAAGTCCGGCCAAAACGTTTTGGTAAAATACAATTCTGTATAAGCAATTTGCCAGAGAAGAAAATTGCTAATCCTGTTTTCCCCACTGGTTCGGATGAGAAGGTCGGGGTCAGGAAGTGCGGTCGTCATCAAATACTGCTCAAACATCTCTTCGCTGATGTGGTGAGCTTCAACTTTTCCACATTCAACGTCTTTCACGATATGCTGAATGGCATCGATAATTTCGGATCTGCCCCCATAGCTTAACGCCACTGCCAGGGTCCGGTGGGTGAAGTGCCGAGTTTCCTCAGCGACAGTCTGAACTAATGTCTGAACAGTGGAAGGTAGGGCGGAAAGGCGTCCAATGGGAAGAAAGCGCATCCTCCGTTCTTGGAAGGTTTGGCGTTCTTTCTGGAGAAATTCCTGCAAAAGTTCCATCAGTAGATTAATTTCATGGGCAGGTCGGTTCCAGTTTTCATGAGAAAACGCGTAAATAGTCAGAATCGGAATTCCAAGTTCATCGCAGAGATTCAAGACCTCACGAAGAGATACCAACCCTTCCCGGTGGCCTATGATTCGCGGAAACCCTCGAAGCTTGGCCCATCGGCCATTCCCGTCCATAATTATCGCGATATGCCGTGGCAACAAGTCATGGTCTAGGAGAGACAGAAGCTCTTGGTCCGAGAGATCTGCGATTTCGTTGATGTGGGTCTGGTTCATGATTAATCGAGAAGAGAAGGAGAGAGGAAAAGATTTTCCCCCTAACTAGAGTTGCATAGAAAATATAGTCTAAACAGCAGATAATAGCTTGTCAAACAGAATCCTTTATCTTGAGGCATGTTGAATCGAGACGGCCTCTTCGAATCGAACAAACAAAGAACTTCGCAAGTGAGAGGAGGTTTCATTGCGAGGATCTGTGGTAATGGGCTATACTCATTTTTTGTCATTCTCTCATCATACTTAGTGGGTTTCACATGAGTACTCAGGAAGTTGGTTTAGCCCAGTTTGAGCTTAAGCAGCAAGAAGTCCAGATTGCTTTGGGTCGGGTGAAAGTCCGTGACGTCGACTATGCGGACATTTACTTTGAGTCACGGACTTCAGAGTCGGTCTCGATGGAAGAAGGGATCGTGAAGCGGGCGGTAAAAAGTGTGTCCCGTGGAGCTGGCGTTCGTGCAAATTCAGGAGAGAAAACAGGATTTGCGTATTCCGACGAACTTACACAAAAAGATCTGGAGATTGCGGCTGATACGGCACGATATATTGCTAACTCACCGAAAGGGGATAATCCTATTTCGGTGACCCATAGACCCCAACCCCACAATAATTTGTATCCCTTAGAAAGTCCACTAACAGATGTGCTCATCAACGAACGCGTTGATCTCCTCAATCTGATTGATGCAGAAGCGCGTCGTTTTGATTCGCGTATTACTAAAGTGATGGCTTCCTTCAATACCGAACACAAAGTCATGCTGGTGGCGACTTCTGAGGGCCTGCTCACGGGTGATGTTCAACCGCTCTCCCGTCTGCAGGTTACCTGCATTGCTGAGGAGGGAAATAATCGGCAATCAGGGACGTTTGGGGGAGGTGGCCGAATAGGCCTTGAATTCTATTACGAAGGCGATCGAGCAAAACTTTATGCGCGTGAAGCGGTCAGACAGGCCATTCTCAACCTTGAGGCGGTCGATGCTCCGGCTGGAATCATGCCGGTTGTGCTCGCTGGCGGTTGGCCTGGGATCCTTCTCCATGAAGCGATAGGCCATGGCCTAGAGGCTGACTTTAATCGTCGGAAAACTTCAGCATTTAGCAATTTGGTCGGGGAACAGGTGGCTTCGGAAGTTTGTACGATCGTGGATGACGGCACACTTCCTTCTCGTCGCGGTTCTCTCAATATCGATGATGAAGGGACTCCTACGAGTCGCACTGTCCTGATTGAAAAGGGAATGCTCCGCGGATACATCACGGATCGTCTCAATGCACGTCTTATGGGGATCCCTCTGACCGGAAACGGAAGACGGGAAGATTTTCGTAGCCTCACTCTGCCCCGAATGACGAACACGTTTATGTTAGCTGGAACGTCTGAACCTGAAGAGATTATTCGGTCTGTGAAACATGGTTTGTATGCGGTGTCATTTGGCGGAGGCCAAGTTGACATTACGAATGGTAAGTTCGTGTTTTCAGCGAATGAAGCGTATGTAATCGAAAATGGACAGATCACGACGCCCGTCAAGGGGGCAACCCTTATTGGAAATGGGCCAGATATTCTAAAAAAAGTGTCCATGGTAGGTTACGATCTCAAGCTCGACGAGGGGATTGGAACCTGTGGGAAGGAAGGCCAGTCTGTTCCTGTCGGAGTTGGATTGCCCACCATTCGTATCGACGAAATTACCGTGGGAGGGACTTCTGCGGCGTAATTTCTCGAAGCTCGATGATTCTGTTCGTTGTCGATCTTCCAGCCCTTTAACCTGTTACCAACCCCTGCCTAGGAAGTGATGCTCCCGACTGAAAACGAACTGCCTCTCCTGGCCTCAAGGCTTCTTGAACGGGCGAAAACCCAAGGGGCTACCGAAGCAGACGTCCTCGTTGCCGAAGGGGATTCTGTTTCTGTTCAAGTTCGTCTAGGGGATGTTGAACGCTTATCCAAAGCACGCGAGAAAGGTTTGGGCCTTCGAGTGTTCTTTGGGAAACGCTCCGCGAGTGCCTCGACTTCTGACTTTTCTGAGGAATCTTTGAGTCGGCTCGTCGCGGATACCTGCGCATTGGCTCGAGCTGTTGCTGAAGATGAAACATCCGGGTTACCCGAGGAGCACAGTTTCGCCCAGGATTTTCCTGACCTGGACACATTTGATTCCACTTCTCTGACAGTGGAGGAAGAGATCGCTCTTGCCCGCCGAGGTGAAGAGGCGGCGATGGCAGTAGACACTCGAGTGACCAATTCGGAAGGTGCTGATTGTAGCGTCGCCCATGGCAGTGTTGTGTTGGCGAATAGTCACGGGTTTATGGGGATGCATCGCAGTTCGAGCTTTTCGTTGTCGGTTTCCCCAGTCGTGGTTGATCCATCGATGGGTTCTATGCAACAGGATTCCTGGTATAGCGTGAAAAGAAAATTCAAACTTCTCGAAAGTCCAGAGTCGATTGGACAAACGGCTGCCAAGCGGGCAGTCCGTCGGCTGGGGGCCAAAAAAGTGGGTACCCAACGCGTTCCAGTCGTTTTTGACCAGGAAATGGCGGGGAGTTTATTAAGCCATGTGGCGAGTGCGGTTTCAGGGTATGCCCTGTATAAAGGAGCATCTTTTCTCCTTGGGCAATTAGGCAAACAGCTGGCTCCAGAATTCGTGAGCATTGAAGATCATGGCCGTCTCCCGGTCGGGTTAGGTTCTCGACCGTTTGATGGTGAAGGAGTCCCGACTCGCAAGACCATTGTGATGGAGGCGGGAACCTTAACCAGTTATCTCTTGGACACGTATTCCGGACGCAAACTGGGAATGGCTTCGACAGGAAATGCTTCGAGAGGCGTGGGAGACAATCCTTCAGTAGGCCCCACGAATTTGTATTTTCGTCCGGGGACATCATTGCCTGAAGATATTATTGGATCAGTTCAACAAGGCTTGTATGTGACAGAATTGATTGGCTTTGGAGTGAATATGGTCACCGGCGATTATTCTCGTGGGGCTGCAGGATTTTGGATTGAAAATGGAAAATTGGTCTATCCGGTGGAAGAAATCACCATTGCCGGAAACCTCAAGAACATGTTGGCTGATATTGAGGTGCTAGGGAACGATTTAGAATTTCGTGGCCGAATCGCGAGCCCCACCCTAAAGATTCGAGAGATTATGGTTTCAGGACATTGAGAGCTCTAACCGATGTGAGAGTAGAGATAGCAAATGATAGCTCATATGCCACGGTGCCAATTAGAAGACCTTTCCAAGAGAAAACCCACATTGGTATATATTGCTGGAAATGTCGCTGAAGCTGAAAAGGCCGAACGAGTCCTGGGAGACCAAGGGATTGACTACGCTCTAACGCTTGATTCTTTTGTCACCACCTCGTTATTGGGTGGACAATATACTGGGCTTTTTGTGTACGTTCCTTATGCCGATTACTAAATGTCTCGAGTTCATTTGGAAGCTCAAGGTCTCAAAGATACGGTAGAGTTAGAAGTTGAAGAATAAGTGAGGAGTAATGTTCCATGCCATTAGATTCTATTGATGGAGAAAAAACCCTTCAATTAATTACCTCTCGGTTTGATCAACGGGAGTGGAGGAAGAAAATCGAAAAATTGCTGGGCCTCCCTCCAAGTGGGTTGACAGAAGAAGATCAGCGAAAGATTTTCCTTTACTTAAAAAATGAACTGCAGGCCTATAAATCCCGTCGGGCTGACCCTCCTTCGTGGATTGTCGGGGGATACGCGACTCGAGAGGTTGTTGATCGGGCCCGATACAATCCAACGGAGATTGATCCATCATTTACTAAGAACGAAGTAGCCTTTTTAGGAGAGGATCCCGGTTCCGAAGTTGATCAACCTTGGTTTGATGATATTTTGATAAAATGGTTTTTGGAGCCTGGAGAGGACGAAATTATAGAGGAGTCGGAGCCCGAAATGGAGAATGAGGAAGGTGGGGACGCAGAGACGGTGGAAGACTCTCCAGGGTCATCCCCAGGAAACTGAGTTGGAGAATGTTCATCACAAACTCATAAGCGAGCCCAGCAAGAAGTATGAACGAGACTGGCTTTGGGCCAATTCCACATAATAAAAAATCTACAAACAATACTGCGCCAGCTAATCGTGTATTTTGATTGATTCTAGCCTATCCAGTTTGCCTGCCTAGATCGTAATCTCTAAATTGTAAAAACCTGAATGTCAGTTGACAGACACGGTCAAAATGAGGTGGGAATTCCGGCAACACGCAGGCGAAGTGGGTTGTCATGCCCGCAGTTGTCGGCGGGCATCCAGGATGATAAAGAAAGGTGGATCCCCGCTAAAGAACTGCGGGGATGACGGCGAAGGATCCACGAGCCGAACCCTTTCTAGCTTTTGGAATTTCACCAGACACTGTCTGAAAGATCAAATCCAAGGCTTTACATCTTAAATTGAGTCAAGAGGTTCCGTCATGCCTCTGATCGACCAAACAGGTTCAGCAAGCTGGTATTTTGTCAAGCGAGAGTCGGCGAGTCATTCAGGCTTTAGCCGAACAACTCCATCTGGATCGGCGATGAAGGCTTTGAGGGGGAAGAGGAAGACTCAGGAGAAGTGGAAGGATTCTGTTCAATTGGATTCATCTGGTCCAATACGGCTTTGAGTTTTTTGAAGTCGTCTCGGAGTGGGATTTGAAGATTATTCTGGTGAAGCGCTGCGGCTGGGTGCAACAACGGGAACAAGACAAACTCGGGCAACCGAAAGACCTGCCCTCGCACTTTGGTGATGCCGACCTTCCGACCTAGTAAGGTTTGGGTTGCAAAATTGCCTAGAGAACAAACCAACTTCGGCTTGATCAATTCAACTTGTTGGAGGAGAAAGGGCTTGCAAGTCTCGACTTCATCCGGCAAGGGATCACGATTATTAGGGGGACGGCACTTAATGACATTGGCAATATAGATGTCTGATCGTGAAAGGCCGACTGATTCGAGCAGTTGTGTCAGGAGTTTTCCTGCGGCCCCTACGAAGGGAATCCCTTGTTGGTCTTCGTAAAAACCAGGCGCTTCTCCCACAAACATGATCGTTGCCTGGGAGTTGCCAGTTTCAAACACAACCTGTGTTCGGCCTGATGCGAGCTGACATCGTTGGCAATTTTTCAAGGAAGTGGCTAGTTTCGCCAAGGTCATTGAGCGGCATCATAGGGACGAGTTAGCGGTCTGTCAATGCGAAAGGGCGGTTGATGAAATGCGTTCCTCGATCAACGAAGCGCAGCGATGCCCGCTGATCAACGCACTTTCAATGCCCGTGGGAAGGCCCGTATCAGTCCAGTCACCCGCAAGAACAAGATTGGAGAATGGACTTTGTGTCGGAGGGCGATATTTTGAAATGCCAGGCGTAAGGGGGAGGAAGCTAAAAGCCATTCGGGAGGCGGAAAGTCTGATTGGTTGCGAGTCTGAAGAAAATATATGGCGAGGGAAAATGTCTTGCAGCTCTTGCTGTGCAACATCAAAGAGATCTTTATCCTCGTAATGAAGGAGGTCTGCATTTCCTGCTGATAGGCAGGTCACATGAGTTACGGGAGAAGAATGGTTGGAAGAATCGTTCGTGAGTGTTACACAATGAAAATGCCCACTCTTGAGGATAAGGCGGGGTTGGTGAGTGCAAAGATTGGTCCGAAACTGAACGGTGAGAATCGGAGCTTCATCTAATTCTTGGAGATAATGGAAATAGGAATACTTCGCCAACAAGCGATCCGATAAAAGAGACGTCAGTTGGCGGGGACTTCCAGCTGCGATATACCAGTCAGCTGTTAACACACCTCCTTCCTGAATGGAAATTCCCGTAATCACAGAACCATCAGACTGAAAAGAATAGGCGCTGTCATGGTCTGTCACTGTCACACCGATTCGAGGTAGTTGATGCCAGAGAGAGGTGAACAGTCTCTCACGCAAACCAGGAGATAAACAGAACAAGCCGGAACTTCTGCTTGATAACAAGAAACAGCGGTGAAGAGTTTTCGCAAAGACGCCAGCGGAGGTGTGGACCAGGTCAGTGCCTAAAAGAAAGCGGCAAAGAGGGTTCCAGATAGATGAGATCGCCTGAGGTGGTTGGTTCAGTGAAATGAGCCAGTCAGAAGCCCGATGGGTATCAAGATCTAAAGGAAAGCGGTTTTCGCCTTCCCAAAGTTTTTCTAAATAATTGATGAGCGTAAACCGGGTTTTGAATGAAAGTCCTTTGAAAAATACCAAAGCGAGAACAGTACAAAAAGAAGACGAAATGGGAAACCGAAAAAATTTTGCAGAATGGTTTTGGGATGTCAAAAACTCGAGTGCGGGGAATTTAAGGATGTTTCTTGTCTGACCTAACTCCTCAAGGATCGACAGGGTTTGATGCTCAAAGCCTCGCACAAAGAGTGGAAGGTCAGCAGAGGTCACAGGGGAGAGATGATCGAGACTATTGGGCCCCGATGGGCCTGAGAGAACGGTGACCTGACAGCCCTGGGTGGCCAGGCGAGTTGCGGCGATTAATCCCGCTACACTTTTTCCGATAATCAGGACTTTTGGTTTCATTCTGCCATGATGAAGGTGGTTTCGAAGAAAGATCGTAGCCATTTCATGATCGCGATGGATAATCGGTGGGATGGCGAAAGCGTGATCCTGTGCCCAAAAACCTGATACTTTTGGCTTTTAATTTGGAGGAGAATGCGAAAGTAGACAGCTTGCATGATCTCCGCAGGGATCAAGGACTTACGGTCGCGTTTGGGAAGCGATTCATAGATCTGCTTGGCTTTTTGGTAAAAATCACAGGCCCTCGCATATTCGAATTCCATCATTTCAATAAATTGGAGAGAATAGGTTCTGGCGAGAAGGGCTTCTTCTGAATAACCGAACCGTGCCATATCCTCTTGGGGAAGATAGATGCGATTTCGTTCGGCATCTGCTCCGATATCTCGGAGAATATTCGTCAGTTGGAAAGCGACCCCGAGATTAATGGCATACTCGTTTGCGCGAGAATACTGGGTTCCGAACACCTTTAAGCAGATCAACCCGACGATAGAAGCGACTCTATAACAATAAGGATAAAGGGCTTCGAAATTCTGATATCTTGTCGTGGCAAGATCCATCTCCATGCCATTGAGCAGTTCTTGAAAATATTCTTCTGGAATACCCAGACGTTGCGCATGTTCGGCCAAACTAATGGTGACAGGAAAACTTGGATGTCCTTTGTACATGGCCCTAACCTCATGGCGCCATAACGAAAGCTGTTCTTGTGGATTGGCGCCTGTGGGCGGGTGATCGATGGCATCATCAACTTCGTGACAAAACGTGTACACGGCATACATGGCTTCACGACGCGGTCGTGGAAGGAAAAGGAAGGAATAATAAAAATTACTTCCACTGTTTTTTGTTTTCTCTGTACAATAGGCGTGCGCGCTACTTGGAGTCATATCAAAGAGGTCTGTACAGTCTGTGGGGCTGCGGTCTGAGGTGAGGAATGATAAGGGAAACAGCTATCAATTCCCCTGAGTGAGTCGGTTAGGATGCTGTTTGAAGTTTACGACTGGGGATCCAACCAGAGCTTCCTGATGTTGTATGGACCTGGTAGACCCACTTTCCGTCCACCCATTCCCCATCTACAATCTTTAATAGCTCTCCAATGTGTATGGAAGGACCGGGCAGAATCCCTAACGCGTCACGACTCAATGTTGCAGTCTCACCGGGTTGATCGAGTGAGGGAAGAAGGGAAACGTGCTGACCTTCAGAGAAACGAGGAGTGGGAGGTGTCAGGGAACGATTGAATACACCCGTGGGGCTGTCGAGTTTCGTCTCTGCGGGGGCATTCACGGTATCTGTCGTAGATGAAAAAAACTGAGGGCTGAGGGTGTAGATGCCGATAATAATCAGGGCAAGGATAAGAAGAATGATTAGTAGGCGTCGGTAAGGTGGTTTCTGGTCCGATCCCATCCCATCATCGTCATCAAAGCTATCCTCGAATTCCAGATCGAGATGGTTTTCCTTGGCAAAGGCGAATGACCATGGAATAGGCTTTGAAATGGAGTCAAATGTGTCGTCTAGCACAATTTTTTGCGTCCTCCTTCTAGACCTGAACCTCCAAAGCCATTCCAGAGGAAGAAATAGGGTAGGGAGACAATCACACTATGATCTTATGAATAGCACTCCTGAAGAGCGATGTCAAACAAGGAGTTCAATGCCATGCTTAAAAGAGCCTGATGACCGAAAGATGAGGAAACCCCGTCTGAAGTCAGGGTTACTGTAAAAAGGGTCATATGTCAAGGTGCAGCAGAAACGATGACCAGAAATTGCGGAGTCGCTCACGAAATAAATTTCTTAGTTAAGGTGGGAAGACCTTTATGAATTAGCTTGCAACTTCATGTGCCCTGATGCAGAATGCCAGTACAAAAAAGAATAAAATGTGCTCCATATGATTGCGAGTGTCTAGGGTGCCGATGATGAACCACAAACTGTGGAGTGTAAGACATGTCTAGTTGGTATCGCCCCGATCCCCTCACACGAGATCTCATCCACTTGATCAATGCGCGTCGTCATGACCATGGTGATGCCGAATTGGCTATTGATGTCTTACAAGCCATGCTGGAACAAGATCGAGAATTTGACATTCTCACCGTGTTAGCGGCTTTGGATGAGGAGATGGCAGAGTGGTTGTTTGATCTTTTGGCCGAAGCGTCCTGTTCAGTGATCATGGATGGCGACCCTGAAGATAAATCTGCTTATGCAGTGTTAGGGGCTCTGGAGCTACCGCTTCAGGCTAACCTCAAAACCCCGCTTCAATTGAAACTCAATGTGCTAGAAACAGCGGAGCTTCTTCGAAAACACCTGAAGGTTCCTGCAGGCACAGTGGTGATGGTGGAACCTCGTCTTCTTACGGATACCACCTTTGATTTTCTGACCCTCCAGAAACTCCATGACCACTTATCCAGTATGGCGAACTCCCAGCGTCGGCAACCGATTGTTGCACGATTGCACCCGCCGGTCGAATCGACTGCCTATTTATTATTTGAACTGATTGGAGCAGGAGATTCTTCTTTGCCTGAGACGCTGGATGAATCAGATCGAGAATCCCTGCTCAAAGGGTTATTTGATCAATGTCCCGATATCGCCCTTGCCCCTCATATGTTGGAGGCCCCAGTGCATGCCGCCTATGCGATGTTTGATGCTCAAAACGCTGTCCGTCTTCATCGTCTTGCAGACGAGACGGTTGCTGTGTGGCATGACCTCGAAGCCTCTGTACGAGGAAGAACGATTGTGCATTTGCACACCCAATGTGGCAATGGGGTGTACATGCCGATATGGACGGATTTATTCGATCCTGACCTTCCTGAAGACCATGGCCCTATTTGGACCTCTCCTGATGTGTGGGTCTTTACCGCCGATTTGCCCATTGAGTGGCCAGGAGAAATGCTCACCAATCGCTTACTTGCCGAAGGTTGCACACGTTTCGAAAACCACATCGTTGAAGCCCCGGATAGTTAATCCCGTCCCAAAAACAAAAAAGCCCCTCGTTGATCACCATGCTGGAACATGTGGAGAGTTCCAATCTAGAGTGAGATTGCGGTCCTTGCATTCCTGAGTGGTTCAAGTAGTCTCTCCGGTATCTTTAAGTTTCCCAGCCTTCTCCTCACTCGAATGTCGGGTTTCATGGCTCCGTGAAAGTCACTACCGCCTGTCATGAGGAGGCCCAGACGGCGAGCCGTTTCCAAATATCTCGAGGTATCTCTGCGTGTGTGCGTACTATAAAAGACTTCGATGCCTGCGAGACCTACTTCCTTTAACATTTCAAAAATGTTTTGGTGCTTGCCCGTTTCTCCCCTGACCCAGTTGTGGTGTGCAAGGACAGGAATACCGCCTGCCTCCCGAATCCAGGTGATGGCTTGGGAGACATCAGGTAGGTCACGGTCAGCAAAGGCGGAGGCCCCATGGCTTAAGTACGAAGTAAACGCTTCCTGAACGGTCGAGACGTATCCTTTCTTGATCAATAGGGAAGCAATATGAGGACGTCCGATTGAGTCTGTCTGGGCATCAGCCTGAAGTTCTTCATAAGAGAGAGATATACCGAGATGATTCAAGTTATCAATGATCGCGGAGTTTCGTCCTCTTCGAGTGGATTGGAGATGAGAAAGGCGTTCATGGAGTCGTGAATCTTTCCAATTGAGAAAGTATCCCAACAAGTGGATTTCATCTTTGTCATATTGTGAACTGAGTTCTATGCCAGGAATAACTTCAATGCCATATTGACTGGCAGTCTCCAGGGCTTCAGGAATTCCTGCCACGCTATCGTGGTCGGTAATTGAGACAGTCGTCAAATCAGCTTCGTGGGCTAACGTGAGCACTTCTTTCGGGGAACAACTTCCATCAGAAAAATGAGTGTGAAGGTGCAGGTCTATTCCGGCCATAACGGGGATGTGCGCTTTTTCAATATGATTCTTGTAAGCGTTTCAGTTGGGTATGGCCTTTTGTGCTAATAGACGAGCTGTGATAGCCGACTCACCGTTGTGAATCGTGGGGTGTGGGGCTTCGTCGTAGTGCAAAATCCATAATCCTTTGGAACGTTCCAAGAGTTCATTATGGGCCAAACAAAACTTCTTTCTGCGAGGATGTTGATACAGATGGTGATTATCGATAAGAAACGTTTCGTACATCAGGACTCCCCCTGGTTTCAAGGCTTGCAGTAAACGGCTGAACAAAGGGCGAAAGAGATAAAAAAAGACAAGGACCACATCAAATTCTTCATTTCCGAGAACAGGTGGGCTGGTCGGATGGGTTTCAAGGTCCATGATTTGTGTTGAGAGTTGCGAGAACCCCTTCTCACGGGCGACCGTGTTTAAGGTAGAAAGAGCGGCTTCGTCGCGATCCAAACAGATGACCGAATGTCCATGGTTGGCCAGATAAAGAGCATTTCGCCCACTCCCCGCGGCCACATCGAGAGCTTTGCCTTTTGGAAGGCGATGGAGGTAATCCACAAGGAATTGAGCTGGAACTGAAATTGAAGACGACACGTGGGAGGAGAACATTGCAGGGCGGGGTTTGGTTAATCGGACCCCTACTGTGCCTTTGACAAAGTCCAATGGAGGGGAAACTTTCCGTACCCAAATCTTCACTTGAGCAATGGGATATTCATTGAACAATTGATGAACCATACTGTCGGCCAAGGTTTCAACTAAGGCAAATTCATTTTTCGTTCCAAAATGAACCACCGATGAAACAACTTCGGCATAGTCAACTGTTTGGGTAATATCATCTTGGGAAATGGCTTCTGCATGGGAACACTCAAGTTCCAGGTCGACCATAATAGGTTGAGGGGTCTGGCGTTCCGTCAGTGACACCCCGCAATATCCTTGAAATGTTATACCCTCAATGACTAAGGCGTCTCTCATAAGGCCATTCTCTTTGCCGTGAAAATGCCTGTCAAGAGAGAGAGAATTAGATAGATCCCTTGCTTGACGGGATTTTGAACTCCCACCTATAATGGCCCTCAACTCACGTTGGCTCTATTCAGAAGAGCCTGACTTCGTTAAAGAAAAGGTAAAGTGGCTGAATTCACGCATTTTAATGAATCAGGTCGGGCTCGAATGGTGGACGTTTCTGAAAAAGCTTCGACCGAACGGACGGCTGTTGCCCAGGGATGTGTGTTCATGCTTCCGGAAACGCTTCATCTCATTCAAAATGGGAAAATTTCCAAAGGTGATGTCTTGGCTGTTGCCCAGGTGGCGGGTGTGATGGGAGCCAAGCGTACGCCCGATCTCATCCCTATGTGTCATCCATTGATGATTTCAAGTGTGAACATTGACTTTAAGGAAGATCCTCAGCCGGACCTCAACGGGAAATGTTCCATCACGATTTTTGCAACAGCGAAAACCACTGGCCCGACAGGGGTTGAAATGGAGGCGATGACAGCCGTATCGGTAGCGGCTCTGACTATTTATGATATGTGCAAAGCCGTGGATAAGGGGATCAGTTTCGGCGACATCTTCCTAGTCGCTAAATCTGGTGGAAAATCAGGAGCCTATTCCCGATCATAGTCACCTGCCGATGACGTTTGGAACCCAAAGACGTTTTGACCCGTGATTGGCAGGAATGAGTAAGTGCTTGGGAGATCGCAAAAGTGGAAAATCTTACAGGAACGTCGTCAACAGGGATGATCACCGTTAAATTATTTGGGATACTGAAAACCCTCAGTGATCAATCTGGGACATTATCAGTTTGCTTAGAAGATGGGGCTCAGGTTCGACATTTAGTTGAAGCCTTACGGGCAGCCAATCCTCAACTGGGGGAGCTGCTTAGCCAAAAAAAAGTCGTGATCTCAGTCAATCAGGAAATTGCTCATCCTGACACTGAAATTTCACGTGCAGATGAAATTGCGCTCCTTCCGCCATTTGCGGGCGGCTAAGGATACAGGGGGGAGACGGTATGGCTACAATGGGAACAAAAGAAACCATGCTGGTGCGTGTGCAGCGAGAGAATTTTTCTATCGATGAGGAATTGGACAGAGTCCGGCGTCGATCAAAACGCATTGGGGGAATCACCACGTTCCTTGGGACAGCCCGTGACCGATCAAAAGGACGAGATGTCAGTGGCATTACCTTTGAACATTACGAGGGGATGGCCCAGAAGAAACTCGGGGAAATTCGTGATCGTGCCCTTCAAGACTTTGATGTGATTGAAGTCTTGATTCTACACCGATACGGACAAATCGAAATTGGAGAAAACATTGTCTTAATCGTTGTGGGGGCTGAACACCGCGCTGATGCCTTTAAGGCCTGTCAATGGTGCATTGATGAATTGAAACGAATCACGCCAATATGGAAGCTCGAGCAGACCCCAGATGGTGAAGTGTGGGTAGAGGAACATCCATGAAGACTGTCCCATCAGGCCACGACACCTCCGACGTCCTGGATACGTTTGGACGGCCACTCAAAAGCCTTCGGTTATCGGTGACTGATCGGTGTAACTTGCGTTGTAAATATTGTATGCCTGAAGAGGAATACACGTGGTTGCCGCGGGAGACTCTTCTCACCTTTGAAGAAATTGAGAAGCTTATCCTCATCTTTTCTCAGATTGGAGTCGACAAGCTGCGTTTGACGGGTGGTGAACCGCTGCTTCGAAGGGATCTGCCTGTCCTCATTCAATTGCTCAAACGCAACGGTCGGATCAAAGATATTGCCTTAACGACGAATGGGATCTTGTTGGAAGAGCAGGCCGATGAACTGTATCAATCTGGGTTAAATCGAATTACAGTCAGTTTGGATACGTTGAAACCCGATCGATTCAAGATGCTAACCCGGCGTGAGACGTTCGATCGCGTGAAAGCGGGCATCGCTGCTGTCAACAAAGTTGGATTTGAAGGATTAAAGCTGGATACCGTGGCTCTGCGTGGTTTCAACGAAGATGAGCTGGCCGATTTAATTGAATATGGAAAGTCGGTGGATGCCGAAGTCCGGTTTATCGAATATATGGATGTGGGTGGTGCGAATGATTGGTCCATGGACAAGGTGCTCTCCCAGGCAGACATCTTACTTTCCCTCACGCAACGATATGGACCTATCGAACCTATGGAAGAGAGGGGGGCTGCGCCGGCCCAGCGGTTTCTCATGCAAGATGGAACCACCTTCGGAATTATTCCCTCGACGACCTCTCCCTTTTGTGCAGCGTGTGACCGGTGTCGTTTGACGGCTGATGGGTTATGGTTTCTCTGTCTCTATGCGAAAACCGGGACTGACTTACGGCAACCTCTGCGAGCCGGGGCCTCCTTGGAACATATGAAGAGTCTCATCTGCTCTGGATGGAATGAACGCCTCGACAGAGGAGCGGAGGAACGGAAAGCCTTGGAGGCTCTGAATAATCGTGGGCGGTTCATTGAGATTGAAAACCTTCGCAAGGATCCGCACCTCGAAATGCATGCCCGTGGTGGTTAGACGATTCACTTCATTTTGAGGAGAATTTCGCCTTCAACCATTGATCTCATTGTCCTTCCGACAACCTTAGTGGATTGATTGTTCTATTTCATCTCAATGCCATCGTCAGTCACCCTAATCGATCCCTGCAGGTTGTTAAAAAACTTCGCGCTTCCCCAAACTCCATTGTTCATAAGACTGCAGAGGCCTGCTGAGGCGTGGGACAACCTATGTCAGTAACCCCATCGATTAAGTCAATGGAGGCGAAGTAGCAGAGACATCATGGTGGTGCGCTCTATCATGAACAGAGAGAAACACGAGGGGGGCTTTTTTGATACGTTGCGAGGATATTAACACTCATCAGAGGGACGGGAATCCATGGCGTGGTTTAAAAAACGCAAGGTGACGGAGAAAGAGAGAGGGAAACTCAACATTGTGGAGGGCATGTGGCTCAAGTGTAGCCTTTGCCGCACCATCATGTATGGGAAGGAAGTCGAGAACAATTATAAAGTGTGCACAAAATGTGGCTATCATTTTCCCATTTCTGTCGAGGAGCGAATTGATCTCCTTTTTGATCGCAATACATTCGATGAGTGGGATGAGGATTTAGAGCCAGATGATCCTTTAAGTTTTACAGATACGCAACGCTACACATTGCGGATCAAAACTGTTCAGGAAAAGACCGGAAGAAAGGACGCCATCGTTATTGGTCAGGGAAGCATGAATGAACAATCTGTGGTGTTGGGGGCATTTGACTTTCGGTTTATGGGTGGGAGTATGGGGTCAGTGGTTGGAGAAAAGATTTGTCGGGCATCTGAGCAGGCTCTGGAAAGGCAAATCCCCTTTCTTCTCGTGACGACATCTGGTGGAGCGCGAATGCAAGAGGGGATCCTCTCCTTGATGCAAATGGCCAAAACCGCTGCCGCGTTAGCGAAGCTTGATGAGGCACGTATTCCGTTCTTGTCCCTTCTCACTGATCCGACCTTTGGTGGAGTGACGGCGAGTGTGGCTATGTTGGGGGATATTATCTTGGCTGAACCGAAAGCCCTTATTGGTTTTGCGGGACCTCGTGTGATTGAACAGACCATCAAACAACGACTTCCTGAAGGTTTTCAACGTGCGGAGTTTTTACTCGAACATGGGATGATTGATATCATTGTGCCTCGTCGGCAACTGAAAGATACGATTAGTTCTCTATTTAATCGCCTCTCATCTCCAGTCTAGAAAGTTGAGGGCTTAGGAGCTTCATCCTCTCGTGGCGAATCAATAGGAATTGGCCTTCATGTACCCGTGATTCAGACTCATGCTGAATCAATCAAGGCTGTCTGAAAGTCACAGTTGTTGCGAGGGTTTCTGGGGTTAGTACATTTTTTAAAGGAGTTCACGCTGAGAGAAAAGTCGAAGGTGCTGAAGTCTTCAACCTACCAAACAGCCATCGAATTCCTTTTCGGGCTGCAAAAACATGGGATCAAGCTTGGCTTGGAGACGATGAGCACCATGCTTGCCAGGCTGAATAACCCACACCAGCAATTTCCTTCCCTTCATATTGGTGGGACCAACGGAAAAGGTTCCACGGCTGCGATGGTGTCGACTCTCCTGGAAGCAAGCGGATATCGAGTCGGATTATATACATCCCCTCATTTGATTGATTTTCGAGAGCGATTTCGAATCCAAGGACAACCCATCTCAGAGGAGCGCGTATTGGAATTAATTGTCAAAGTGAATCGCGCCATCCCCTCCCATTACTCCCTCACATTTTTTGAGTATGCGACCATCATGGCTTTTCAATATTTTGCAGAAGAAAAGGTGGAGATGGCGGTGGTTGAAGTCGGAATGGGAGGGCGTTTGGATGCCACAAATGTCCTGCATCCCATGGGAGTCGTGATCACGAATGTGTCTTTTGACCACCAGGAGTTTCTCGGAAAGTCGCTTTCAGCTATTGCTTATGAAAAAGCCGGAATCATAAAAAAAGATATTCCCTTGATTGTCGGTTCGATCCCAACGGAAGCCAAGGAGGTCATCGATCGTCAGGCTGAAGAAAACGGAGTTCCATACGCTCGATTAGGCAGAGAGTTTCAGGTGACTCCGGTCTCATTCCATCATTTCGACTTTCATGGGTTGGCACATTCCTGGACAAATCTACCTTGCTCCTTGTCGGGATATCATCAGTTTTTAAACGCGGGCTGCGCATTGGCCCTCCTGGAGAGTTTACATAGGCATGGGATCGACGTATCTGAAGATGTCGTACGGGGATCTTTGGGCAAAGTAGTCTGGGAGGGGCGTTTGGAGGTTCTTGGGCAAGCTCCCCTGGTTTTGTTAGATGGGGCGCATAACCCGGCTGCCGCTACCTTTCTTGCCGAATATTTGACACACTTGAGAACGTCTCAACCTATCGGCAGTATCATTTTGATCGTTGGGATGTTAGAAGATAAAGATCATCAGGCATTTCTGGCGGAAGTGTTGCCGGTCGTAGATCACGTGATTCTCACTCACATCCGACAACCTCATAGCGCAACCATTCAGAAGTTACGATCGGAGCTTGGTCAATATTCGCATGCAGAGAAAGTCTCCTCCTTTTCTTGTATCGAGGAGGCCTGGAATTTCGCGAACCAGTTAGCAACGAAGCATGATGTGATATGTGTGACGGGATCTCTTTTCCTTGTTGGGGAACTGAAGAGTCTATTGGGTTCTTTCCCTCTCCAAACGGTGCGTGGATAGCATGAAGTCTCGCTGCCTAGGCTTTTGTTTTCGTCTCTGCTTGTTGTTGATGTTTGTCGCATGGTCCCTGAGTCCTTATCAGATTTTTGCGCAGCTCGCTATTCCCGTCGCAGAGTCAAGTGGATCCGGAAAATCGGCTCCTCTTCATATTTCTGCCGATCAAATTAAAGTCAACCAAATCAACGAGGTCTATGAGGCTCAAGGGTCAGTTGTCGTTGAACAGGGCCCGTTTCGGTTGACCGCGGAAGAAGCGACCCTTCACCAATTATCGGGAAAGCTGACCGCCGTGGGCCGGGTTCATTTACGGGATAAGATTTCCGAGGTGTGGAGTGAACAGTTGGAGTTGAATGTCAACACGGAAGCTGGAGTGATTACCAACGGAACCCTTCATGGCCGGGAAACCAATACTTGGTTACAAGGACGGTTGTTGCAGCGTTTTTCAGAAACCCACTACAGGGGCAAGGATGGGGTTTTTACGAATTGTGATGCGGATGATGGGCAAATCCCGGATTGGAGTTTTTCATTTAAAGATGTCGATCTGCAACAGCAAGAGAGTGTGTACGCTGAGGGAGTATGGTTTAGAATCAGAGACCAACTCCTCATTCCTTTTCCTGCCCTTCGATATCCGATGCCTGGAGTGCGAAAGACAGGATTCTTGGTCCCAACTGTTGCGTTCAATAATGAGTTTGGGTTCATCTACCGGCAAGGATTCTTTTGGGCCCTTTCGCCTAGTCAGGATCTCACCATCACCCCTCAAATTTTGACGGAACGTGGATACGGAGGCGATGTGGAGTACCGATATATCTTGAGTCGTAAGGCCAAGGGGAATTGGCTTGTCCGTACGCTGAACGATACAGAAGTCGATCGGGTACGAGCGCTCATCACTGGCTCACATGTCCACCAGTTCAATCCGGACCTTTCAGTTCGTGCGAAAGTCAACTATGTCACTGATCGGACGGTATTCCAAGATTTAAGTAATTCTGGAGCATTTCGTGCTCTTCCGAGCCAAGAGTCCGTTCTGAACATCAATCAACGTCTTCGAACTGGTAGTGCGTATCTCATGGCGCAATATCTTCAACCGTTGGAATCTGGTGGGCAGACGACGTTTCAACGTTTGCCGGAGTTGGGCCATCGATTCAGAAGTTCCCCATTCTTTGGAGAGACCTTAGTGGTGGGCATGGATTCCACATTCGTTCACTTTGCCAGAGAAGAAGGGTTTGATGTGACTCGTATCGATTTATTTCCAGGCATTTCAACTCAGGGCCTTCATGCCTGGAACGTCGTTGGGTTGACGCCTCAATTCAAATTGCTCGAGGTTATTTATTCTCATGGTCGGGATTCGAGTCAGGACAATTGGAGAGATCGGGGGACATACTGGGCGGGCTTTGAAGCCTCTTCCAATTTGTCTAAACGATTTCGTTTGGAGGGGCAGAGAAGTCTCCGTCATACCATTGAGCCGAAATTGTTCTATGAATATGTGCCCTCCACGGAGCAGGACGATTTAGTCCAAATTGATGCCACAGACGATCTTATCAAGAAAAATTTGCTGACCTATTCTTTAAGTTCCCGACTACAAGAACACTCCAAAGGCGGGAGTATGACCTTGTTTGACCTTTTCCTGGCTCAAAGCTACCACCTGTCAAGTGCGCCAGGTGACGCTTCTATCTTTTCCAATATATGGGGACGTGCCACGGGAACTCTTCCTGTGAAGATGAGGGGCCCTCTGACTCAGATATCGCTTACCGTGGATTCTTACATTGATCCGGGAGACGCTGAATTCAGCCAATTTAATTCAGATCTTCGTCTCCAAGCCGGTGAGAATTGGTACCTCACGGTCGGTCAACGCTATACACGCTCAGGATTGGTTCCTCGTCGAGGGGATATTTGGAATCCCATTTCATTTAATGAAGTCTTGGCGCCTCAAGCTGAGATCAATTTTTTTACGTTCAGTGGCGCGATTCGGATGACGAATGATTTGACGATCGGAACGAAAGTGTATCGCGACTTTGACGCGGGTGTAACCTCTGAGTGGGACCTGGTGGGGTTATATCAAAATCCTTGCCGTTGTTGGTCATTTGGTGTGTATTACCAACAATTGGGCGGCACGGACGAGGTGGAACAACGTAACCAATTTAATTTTGTGTTGACCTTCAGAGGCATAGGGGCGACTCCTGGCTTAGGCACCCAACTCCTTCAAGATCTGCTCGGCCCGCTCTTGGGTGATGAACACGGCGTGCCATGGAGTCCGCGATAAGATGTGCGAATTTCCGAAAAAAAAGAGAGAAATTTACCTGGCCAGAGCCTTTTGGGTCGCTTGAGCTACAGCTGAGTCGGTCAGGTGGTCTTGGGTAAAAATCCGTAATTGGACCATATGGGCCGGTAGGTAATTAAAGAATTCCTTGAGTTTCTCTTTTTCCACTCTGTTGGTTGCCGGATCAAACACGAAGATTTGAAAGTTCCCCATGTTGAGTAGATTAAGCGGACGGGGATCTTTGCTGGCCAAATCAATTCGAAATGCCAATTGTTTTAGGTTCTTGGGAAGTGCCTTCCGAATACGGATTTCCAGTGCCTGAGGGTCAATGGCCTGTCCTGTTTTGAGAGGACTCCAGGTCGGCAATAATTCAGTATAAGCGAGTTTCCACTTCACGTGGCGGCCCAAGATTTTTCCCCATTCTTCCCCCAGCCGCTGTTTTCTGGGATTTCGGTCCTTCGTCCATAAGCGTACGGCTTCAATTAATGAGCAGTCCGTCAAGGCGAGATACTGATCCATATCATCAAGAGGATTATGAGGAAAAAGATATTCCATGGTGTCATGAAAGATTTCTAACAAATGCAGATCTATTGCCCTGGTCGTTCGATGGTAGTAGACATTGGAGTAGAGATAGAGTCTGGCATTTAGAAACATTTGAAAAGCAGGGAGGCCTGTTCGATGAATCGTGAGCCCCTTCTGTGTAAAGAGGGAATAGTGAATAAGCCGAGTGATATCGACTGGTCCCACCGCGACCCCACACATATAGGAATCACGTAACACATAATCAAAGTTGTCTGCCGTAAAGATGCCTCCGATGATAGGCTGAAGCACGGTGAGCCAGCTGGGATATGACCGCGAGGGTTTGTGAGGATCTTTGAGGATCAGGAACGCGACATGTTCAGGATTGAGTTTTTCACCTGGAGAAAAAGGACCGGAAGGACTCCTTTGTATTCTTTGGATAAGAGGGCCTAGTTGGTCCTGAATGATGACTTGGCCTATCCGTTCGTGGGTCAATTCAAATGCCTTGAGAAAATGGTGGTCAAAAAAGTGACAAAATGGCCCATGCCCAATGTCATGGAGGAGAGCTGTGACGCGAAGCAGTTCTTCGATATAGGGCCCTGAAGGAAGACTGGGAACAGTTTGTGCCAGTGTAGGATAGAGATGTTTCGCCAATCGACCGGCCAGATGCATCGCTCCCAATGAATGTTGAAACCGGCTGTGCTCGGCAGACGGATAGACCCAGCGTGCACTTTGAAGTTGATAGATGGAGCGTAAGCGCTGCATCCATGAGGAGTCGATCAGATCCTTTTCTGTCGTTTCGTGGCGGACGGGTGGAGAAGAAGGGACAGTAAAGTTGATGTATTGGTGAATGGGGTCGGCAATGAGTGAAAGGCCGTTATAGGGTGGATGGAGTTCGGATCGTTGGAGGGTCATATGCAATAAGTTTTGGGCGAATCATACTCAAGCCGAAATGTTTCGACAACCTCACCAATCTCCGAACCTCCGACGTCAGACTGCTTGATTTTTTCGGTACCGCGAAACAGCAATAAAGGCGAGTGGATACGCAAGAAGAGCCCCTGCGACACTCAGAGCCAATCCACCAACAGCAAAGGGTAACAGGTAGGGGAGTGCGATGTTGCCAATATTGTCTATCGTGAATTCATCCCAATTCAGCGGAAGGGTGTTTGATGTTCCCAGGAGATGGAAGCCTGTCCATAGCGTCATGGCAAGAATTGGGGCGATGGTCCATGGATTATTGACAAGTGCGCCTAAAAATACCGCTAAAAAATTAAGCCGGAAAATCCAAGCACAGAACACCGCTGAAAGAGTATGAAGTCCGTAGGTCGGGCTAAAAGCAATAAAAACTCCAATGGCAAAGGCGAGGGCCGTTCGATGAGGTGATTCCTTGAGATGTAAAACCTGGATGAGTTGTGAATGAAACTTCTCTCGCGAAAACATGCGGGTTGAGAATTTCATGATGGAATTATTTTGCGAAGTGATCGAAACTCCTCCGAAAGAGTTTTCGGTGGGACCCATCAGGAAGCTTGAGCCGAACACCTGCAGAGCCAGGGGTCATCTCACCCACACACGTGAGGGGAAGGTTGAGCCTTTTTGATAAGGTACGAACTTTATCTCGATGGTGAGGTGAAACCGTGAAGGCCAACTCATAATCTTCGCCTCCAGCGAGGCCTAATTGAAAGGGGTCCAATTGATGGCCTGTGGAAAATGTTCGAAGTTGGGAGGAAAGAGGGAGAGCCTTCAGGTCGAGGAGCGCCCCAACTCGGCTCGCAAGACAAAGGTGGTAAAGATCGCCTGAGAGTCCATCGGAAAGATCAATAGCCGCAGTCGCGAGCCCTTGGCGGCTGAGAGCCTGACCTAAGTGGACACGAGCGATTGGTTGCAGATGACGATGGATTAAGAATCGTTCGATCGCATTTGGCTTCCTCGCAGGCCTTTTGCAGACTCGTGTTTTTAAGAGATGAAGGCCTGCGCACGAATCTCCGATTGTCCCAGAGAGATAGAGGAGGTCGCCCACCTGTGCGCCATCACGTCGAAGAGCATTGTGTTTGACTCCCTCTCCTATGACGGTCACCGTCAGAAAGAGCCCGGAAGATGAGGCGGAAGTATCTCCACCGATTAATTCTACGCCGAATTCTTGACAGGGTTTCATCAGTCCTCGGTAGAGGGTACGGACGTCGGTGGGCGTGAACGATGGAGGGATGCTTAAGGCGACGAGCCCATACTGCGGAGTTCCTCCCATAGCGGCAATATCACTCAGGCTCGATACCGTAGCCCGGTATCCCACGTCCTTCAATGATTCATAAGACAAATCAAAGTGGATCCCTTCGGTGAGTAAGTCGGTGGTGATCAGAAGTGTCCGTTGAGCATCAATTCGAATGATGGCCGCATCGTCTCCGATCCCCTTCGCTACCGATCGGCTTGTCTTTCCGAACAGTTGATGAATGGCTTTGATGAGACCAAATTCCCCGAGATCCGAGAGAGATCTGAGGTGTGGGGAGGTCGGCATATGAGGGTTAAAAGCCTAGCGAAAGGCCCGTATTGAATGTGTTGGTCAGAGATCGGAGCTTTCCGCTTCCGCCGAGGGTTGCTGTAGCTCTTCGAGATGATTGGGAAGAGGTCTTGAACTTGGACTTGGCTTTTGGGGAAAGATGTAAGGCTGCGGGAATGACGTCGGCCATCGTCTCGGCAAAAATAAATCGAATGCCTCGCTTCAAATGATTGGGAAGATCATCAAGGTCCTTCTCATTTCTCTTAGGCAGAATAATCGTGGTCAGAGAGGCTCGTTTTGCAGCAAGAATTTTTTCTTTGAGCCCTCCAATAGCGAGCACTCTCCCTCGAAGTGTGACTTCACCTGTCATCGCCACATCCTGGCGGGCGGGAATATTGGCTAAGCTCGATGTCAGGGCTGAAGCCATCGTGATGCCTGCCGAAGGGCCATCTTTAGGTATGGCCCCTGCTGGAACATGAATGTGAATATCGGTGTGAGAAAAGATCTCGGGTTTAATGCCAAGATAACTGGCTTTGGATCGTATGTAGCTCAAGGCTGCTTGTGCTGATTCCTTCATGACATCTCCGAGCTGCCCGGTCAGGGTTAATTGTCCTTTCCCTTTCACCGCTGAAGCTTCTACACGTAACACGTCTCCACCAGTTTCGGTCCAGGCTAGCCCGGTAGTGAGTCCAATTTGCTGTTTTTCTTGTTCAAATTCCGGAATGAATTTGGGAACCCCTAAATATCGTTGAAGATGGTGATGCGAGACGATCGATCGTGTGGATTTGCCTTCGGCCACTCGGCGAGCCACCTTTCGCATTACATTGGCGATTTCACGCTCAAGATTTCTGACTCCGGCTTCTCGTGTGTACTGCGAAATAATCTTGTGAAGGGTTTGGTCAGGAATTCGTATATGGGTGTCTGATATGCCGTGCTCCTCTTGTTGACGAGGAATGAGGTACTGACGAGCAATTCCCAATTTTTCTTCTTCCGTATACCCTGGAATTTCAATGACCTCCATCCGGTCGCGCAGAGCGGAAAGGATAGGATCGATAAGGTTGGCGGTGGTAATAAACATCATGTTGCTGAGATCAAACGGGACGCCCATATAATGATCGCTGAAGGTATGATTCTGTTCTGGGTCTAACACTTCCAGCAATGCGGCTGATGGATCTCCACGAAAATCCATACCAACTTTGTCAATTTCATCTAACATAAAGACTGGATTATTCGTCCCTGCTTGCTTGATGCCTTGAATAATTCGGCCTGGAAGGGCACCGACATAGGTGCGTCGATGCCCGCGAATTTCAGCTTCATCTCTGACTCCCCCAAGGCTGATTCGGACAAATTCACGGCCAAGGGCTCGGGCAATCGATTTTCCCAATGAAGTTTTCCCAACGCCTGGAGGTCCCACAAAACAAAGAATGGGTCCTTTCATTTTCTCTTTTAATTTTCGCACGGCTAAGTATTCCAGAATACGTTCCTTGACCTTTTCCAAGTCGTAGTGGTCCTCATCGAGAACTTTTGCTGCAGAGGGAATGTCTAAGTTGTCGGTAGAAGATTTGCTCCAGGGGATTTCGACCAACCATTCGAGGTAGGTCCTCACGGTCGCTGCTTCGGCCGTATCTGGGTGCATTTTCTCAAGACGTTTGAGTTGTTTCTCGCCTTCCTTGAGCACTTTTTGTGGCATATTGGATTCTTGGATTCGCTTTCGAAATTCCGCGGCTTCTTCAGCTCGTTCATCCAGTTCTCCGAGCTCCTTTTGAATAGCCTTCAGCTGCTCACGTAGGAAGTATTCACGCTGAGTTTTATCAATTTCCCCCTTGGCTTCTGCTTGAATTTTTTGCTGTATGGAGAGAATTTCGCCTTCGTTGGCCAAGATTTCACTGACCCGTTTCAGACGGGTAATCGGATCTTCGACCTCTAATATCTCCTGAGTGACATCTACTTTCAGGCCGATATTGGAAATAATGATATCAGCTAAACGCCCAGGGTCATCGAGGTTCTCAATGACAATCATCACGTCTGGCATTAAGACTTTGCCGAGGCTCATCAGCCGTTCAAGAGATTCTTTCGCCATACGAATGACGGCCCCAGCTTCCAATGTTGGAGGAGAAGATGACGTTCCTTGTATCTTCTCAATTTTCACGGAAAAGAAGGGCTCGGATTGAATGAATTCGGTAATTCTTGCCTTAGCGAGACCCTGAACCAGAATTTTAATGCGCTCGTCAGGAAGCTTCAGTTGCCGCATGATGACCCCGACGGTACCCATGGTAAAAATATCATCAGCTTGGGGATTTTCAGTGTCGTGGGTTTTTTGTGCGGCTAAAAACACTAACCGATCGCCTTCCAAGGCGGTTTCAATGGCTTTGACAGACATCTCTCGACCGACAAAGAGGGGCAAAACCATGTAGGGGAACACGACGAGATCCCGTACTGGGATAAGAGGAAGCTGGTCAGGGATTTCTATCTGTTGGGGATCTACAGATATGTCCTTTTCCATGGGTATGCTTCACCAGTCTAAGGAGAATGAAGAAATCAAAAGGAGTTCTTGAAAATTTGAGTTTATCGAAGATCAACTCATGAATTGGCAAACTGATAATGGCATTGAGGGGCTTGTCCAGATTTCATCAAACAAGCCCCAATTTTGAATGTTTCTGCATTCCCCAGTTTGTGAGGAAACCTTACGACACCATGAGTTGTTCATTGGGATGAATAGAGTTCGTTAACAGAGAAATCGATAGTATGAAATGGGTAAAATGAAAGTCAAGGAAAGGTTGAAGGCGGCTTCCTGCTTCTTTACAAGTCCTTGAATGGCCTTTATAATCGCTCATTCTTGGGAATGTCTACAAAAGAACCATCTCATGTAGTGTTTCGTAAGTAGGTTTACGTTTTCTGTTTATCCTCAACTTTTTGAAATGCAAACAATTGCATCTGGGTTCGCCAGAGTTGATTCCTTCATCAGTGATGCAATGGAGAAAATCTCAGTAAAATCAGAGGTTTTGCCCTCTTCAAGTCGGACAAGAACTAAGGTGAAATACGACGCGAGCAAGGGTTCAGTAAGATTTTCCCTTAGGTTGTTGTCTTTCTTTCTCAGGACTCACCCCGTGCCATTTTCTTTATCAGATCCAAGGCTCTTTATTGTATTCAGTTCTGCAACGGTAGGAATTCATGCCGGAATTCCCAGGCCTTGAAAAGGGTCGAAGGTCAAGATCTGTCAAAATGACCCTATCACGGAGGCCTATGATAGTCCGGTTTGAAACCAACCTGGGGAGTTGGTTCTGCTTTCTCCTAACATGTGTGCTCTGTTTGATTTCGATCCTTTTCCCCGGTGAAGGGAGTGCTCAAGATTCGAGTTCAAAAGTTCAAGCTATTGAGATCTCCGGAAATCAACGGATTGAAAGCACCGCTATTGTGGGACGTCTGACATTGGAAATTGGTGACCTTGTGACGCAAGCGACACTCAAAGAGCAGATTCGGAACATTTATCAAATGGGGTTTTTTGATGATGTTCAAGTTCAAACCGAACCCATTGCTCAAGGAACCAAAGTACGGTTTTTGGTCAAAGAAAAACCTTTTACGGTCGACATCGTTTTTGATGGGAACGATCATTTGTCTGATGATAAACTCCAAGAGGTTATTACGTTACGGAGCCAAGTTTTCTTGGATCAACAACAAGTGAAGATCAGTGCCGAAAAAATCCGAGAAGCCTACCGGAATGATGGATATCATAAGTCCGAGATTATCCCGATTGTTGAGGCGTTGGATGATACTCGAGACCGGATTACGTTTTTCATTCGGGAAGGAAATCAAGCGCGAATCGACGCAATAAATTTTATCGGACTGAACGTGGTCAAGAAAGACGCTCTTGTGGATGTGATGGCTAATCGAGAATACGTTCCTATTATTTCATGGATTACGGATGCCGGTGTGTTTCGTCAAGAAGAAATACCCAATGATGTTGAACGGATTAAAGAGTTCTATGCGAATAGAGGGTACTTGGATATTCAAGTTGGGATACCCAATGTGGAGCTGAGTGGAGATAAAGAATCGTTTACGTTAACTTTTCCAATCGCTGAAGGACAGCCCTATACCGTGAGTGGTGTAGAATTTAAAGGGAATACGCTCTTTGAGAATGAAGAACTTGCGGTTAGCCAATCCATTGTGCCTGGAGATGTTTTTCAACGGGCAAGGGTCCGGTCGGAAATTGGGAGAATTACGGACCTCTATGGAGAAAAAGGGTACTCTTTTGCAGAGGTGACCCCCACTATTTTACCTAATCCCAAAAATCTGACGACTTCGGTGACCTTCACCATTAAAGAAGGGTCTTTGATTCGTGTGCGAGAAATTCGGATTTCCGGAAATGACAAAACCCGGGATAATGTGATTCGTCGTGAGTTACGAGTCGATGAGCAATCAGTCATCGACTCGGTGAGAATTAAACGGAGTTTTCAACGCTTGAACAACTTGAATTTTTTTGAAACGGTGGAAATTCTTCCCCAGCAAGTGGAAGAAGATAAGGTCGATCTCGATGTGAAGGTCAAAGAAAAACCCACGGGATCCTTTAGTATTGGTGGTGGGTTCAGTACTTTGGATCAATTCACGTTGATCGCCAATGTCACAGAGGCGAATTTGTTTGGGTTGGGTTACCTTGTCCGTGTCCGTGGACAATTAGGAGGACGTCGGACCATTGGGGTACTGACCTTCCGAAATCCGGCGTTGTTTGATGGCCCTACGTTTTTTCAGGCCGATGCGTTTAGCACGGAAACCGATTTTTTAACGTATGAACAAGAAACACGAGGAGGAACTCTGAGAGTGGGCCGTTCCCTATCGGAATATATTCGGGGTTCCGTGACTCTGCTTGCGGAGGAAATTACCATTAAAAATCCTTCTTCCGATGCTGGGCCAACTATCGAAGCCCAGCTGGGAGACCAGTCGACGACTGGATTCCGGGCCAATATCATGCGGGATACCCGCGATAACCTCATCGATCCACGGACTGGACTCAGAACTAGACTGCGCGTGGGTTTTGGAAGCAGTATATTCGGTGGGACGAATGACTTTTATAGTTTTTCCTTGGATGCCTTGAAATACATTCCCTTTCCATTTTTGGATCTCCGTTGGGCCACGAGGGGGCGCTTTGGTATTGCAGAAGGATATAGTGGAGACGATGTTCCGCTAACAGAATTGTTCTTTGTTGGGGGCATTAATACGGTTCGAGGGTTTAAATTTGGTCGAGCAGGCCCTGTGACCACTGGCGGAACTTTGTTAGGAGGAACTAAGCAGATCATTTTCAATAACGAGTTGATCTTTCCGATTTTGCCTGATGCTAAACTAAGCGGCGTGTTGTTCTTTGACTACGGAGAAGGATTGGCCAAAGGCCAAGATCTGACTTTGGATCTCCGAGCAGGGACAGGACTTGAAGTCCGATGGGTTTCACCATTTGGTCCCCTTCGGGGCGCCTGGGGAATTAATTTGGATCCTCGTGGCGACGAAGATAGTACAGTCTTTGAATTTTCAGTCGGGAACGTGTTCTAAAAACTCGCATCAATACGGCTTCGTTCCTTAAGGTTTTCAAAACCAAAAGATCAAAATCCCTAGAGGAATGATATTGAAAAATGTATAGCCTAGAGCAGGCATATCGCTGGGGCCAGGTCGCTCTGGTCCTTGGAGTGGGATTTCTGCTTGCCGTGTCAGGGTGTAAGTCTTCACCTTCAACCCCTTCTTCGAATAGCGAAATGTCGAATGCGAAAATTGGGGTGGTGGATAGCCAACGCCTGCTTGGGCAGACCAGGGTTGGGAAACAGGTGAATGAATCTCTCAATCGTTTCATGACGGATCGTCAAGCGTTGATTGATTTGGAACAAAAGGAACTTCGGGAGATGGAAAGTGCGCTCTTACGGCAGGGAAGTGTTCTCACTGCCTCAGCCAAAAAACAGCGGGAACAGCAGTTTCGTCGAAGAATGATGGAATATCAGCAGAAGGTTGGTGATCTCAATCGTGAGGTTCAGGCAAAGCAAGCCGAGTTGCTTGGTGAATTTCATGTCAAGGTTGAAGAGGTTGCGACTGTCGTAGCCGAAAAACATGGGTTGGATATTGTGCTGGAAAAAGGTCCCAATACGACGACCCGGTATTACCGCCCAAGCTTGGACATCACGGATGAAATTCGTCAGGAAATGGACGCGGAAAGACCCTAGAGAATGATCGATGGTCAAGAATGAGCAGCATTGTGTCGAACGACATCTAACACAGACGATGCTGTGATGTTTTTGTGACAAGAGAAAGAAGGGAGGGGAAAGGATCATGTCAGAAGAGGCGGTAAAAATAGAGTCCAGCGAAATTCGAGAGATTTTGCCTCACCGTTACCCTTTCCTTTTTGTTGATCGTATTGTGGAACTTGAACTCAATCGCCGAATTGTTGGAATAAAGAATGTGACGATTAGCGAGCCATTTTTTCAGGGACATTTCCCAGGACTTCCGGTTATGCCTGGAGTCTTAATCCTTGAAGTATTGGCTCAAGTAGGAGGTGTGTTAGCCTTTAAGTCTTCTCCTGGCAAAGGAAAACTGTCTGTCTACCTTACTGGTGTCGATAAGGCGAAATTTCGAAAACCCGTGATTCCTGGTGACCAGCTTCGATTGGAGGTGGACGTTTTGCAGCGAAGGGACCCCTTTTGGAAGATGCAGGGTCGTGCTTTGGTCGAAGGAAGCCTTATTTGTGAAGCTGAGCTCAAAGCTATGGTCAATGAAGAACCATCGAAGACCTAAGCGAGTCGTCCAATAATTGTTGATACCGAAGCCTCTATGTTCTTGGAGACGATGTGGTTATGAAACGCGCCTCAGTTCACATGCACCCAAGTGCAGTGGTTCACCCCAAAGCTGAGATAGGGGAGGAAGTCGTTATTGGGGCTTTTACCTGTGTTGGAGAACATGTCCGAATCGGTCGAGGGACTCATATCGAATCCCATGTGTCAATTGAAGGATGGACGGAAATTGGTGAACAGTGCCATGTTTTCCCGTTTGTGTCGATCGGTGCACCCCCTCAACACCTTCAATATCGCGACGAACCTACTCGTGTGATCATAGGAAATGACAATATTCTCCGGGAATATGTCACCATCAATCGAGGGACGGCGTTTGGAGGAGGGCATACCACTCTCGGGCATCATAATTTCTTGATGGCGTATGTTCATATTGCCCATGATTGCCAACTTGGCAATCATGTGATTATGGCGAATGCGGCGACATTAGCTGGCCATATTACAATCGGGAACCATTCAGTGATTGGTGGCTTAGTAGGGATTCATCAATACGTGCGGATTGGTGACTTTGCCATGGTTGGAGGATGTTCTGCCGTTGGGCGTGACGTGCCACCTTTTATGCGGGCTGCTGGTAGCCGTGGGTCGTTCTTGTATGGAGTGAATTCGATTGGCTTGCGGCGAGAGGGGTTTTCTCCTCAACGAATTCGCGTGTTAAAAAAGGCCTATCAGTTGCTATTCCGGAAAGGGCAACGACTTGCGGAAGCGACGAAATTGGCTCGCTATCAGTTCCAGGAAAGTCCGGATGTCTTGTTTTTGCTCAACTTCCTGGAACGTTCAACGAGGGGAACCTGCCGTGCGGCTCGAAAGGGGTTGGACGATGATGAGGAATTGTAGAGGAACAGAATCATAAATGGTGTCTGAGCCCGAGGAAGCGACTAGCCCATACTCTTCTCAACGGATCGGCCTCATTGCTGGAAACGGTCGATTTCCCATTATTTTTGCTGAAAATGCCAAGCGTCTTGGGTACACCGTTTTTGCGGTAGCCCACATTGGAGAAACAGCTCCGGAACTTGAACAACATGTTGATCGGATTCATTGGATTCGGATCGGGCAATTTAACAGTTTAATCCAGGCGCTGAAGAATGATGGCGTGAGTGAGGCCGTGATGCTGGGGGGAATTAAGAAGACGCATGTTTTTTCAGCCCTCAGGCCTGACCTACGTGCCATTGCCTTGGTCACCCGTCTCAAGAATCTGAAAGATGACGGGATCTTAAGGGCAGTGGCGGCTGAACTAGAGAACGAGGGTATTCAAATCCGAGAATCCACGTTTGGGCTTGGTGGTATTCTTGTCGAAAAAGGTACGTTTACCACACGTCGTCCAAATAAGAAAGAGCAGCAAGATATTGAATATGGATGGGACATTGTGGAAGAAGTTGGCAAGCTCGATATTGGGCAGTGCGTGGTGATTAAAGATCGAGTCGTCGTTGCGGTTGAAGCAGTGGAGGGAACCGATGAAGCCATTCGTCGAGGGGGAGACCTGGCTAAAGAAGGAGCGGTCGTGATCAAGCGAAGTAAGCCGCAACAGGATCTTCGATTCGATTTGCCTGCGGTTGGTCCAAAGACCATAGAAATCATGAATGGATGTAAGGCCTCAGTTTTAGCCTTGGAAGCTGGGAAAACCATTCTGCTTGATCGTGAGGAAACAATAGAGTTAGCGAACCAATCACGTATTGCCATCGTGGGTCTTGCATAAAGAATCATCAGCTTTGGAACGCATACCTTGACCCAAGAGGTTCGAACGTTTGTTGGTATTCCGTTTTTCTTCTCTCCTGACCTTTTACTCTCCATTCTTGCGAAAAGAGAGTCACCCCATCGATGAGTAACAACCTACGAGTTGGAGTGATCGGCGTCGGGCACTTAGGCCAACATCATGCTCGATTGTGCGCAGCGCTTCACGATGTCGAATTAGTTGGAGTCCTGGATGTCAATAAGCCTCGTGCCGATTCTATCGCACGCCTCTATGGCACCCAAATGTTTGGAGACGTACTGCCCTTACTGTCGAAAGTGGATGCGGTCAGTATCGCTGTTCCAACATCAGATCACTTTCATGTTGTGAAACAGTGTCTTGCTGCTGGTGTGAATGTCTTGGTGGAAAAGCCTATTGCCTGTACTGAAAAAGAAGGCAACGATTTAGTTGAACTCGCCCAACAAAAACGTCTCGTTCTTCAAGTCGGGCATATTGAGCGATTTAATCCAGTTGTTGAAAGCATACAGAGAGATATTCACTCTCCCTTTTATATGGAAGCTCTCAGGATGAGCCCGTTTCAACCTCGAGGGACCGATGTTGATGTGGTTCGAGACTTGATGATTCATGATCTCGACATCGCGCTCTCATTTGGTCTTGGCTCTATCGTCGAAATAGAGGCTTACGGTATGGCCTTGGCCTCTCCCCACATTGATTTTGCCAACGCAAGAATCCAGTTTGAGAATGGCTGTGTCGCGGCCTTTACAGCCAGTCGGGTTTCTTCAGAGCGACTTCGTAGGCTTCATCTTCTTCAGATGGATACCTTCATGGCTATTGATTACCAAAGCCGCAAGAGTGTGATTCGGCGTCGAGTTCGTGATAAGGAGGGAGCCTATCGAGAAATCGTGGAAGAACGACAGAGTTCCGACGAAGAACCGCTTCAATTGGAACTCAAAGCATTCATCCGGTCTATCCAAGATGGAACCCGACCAGTCGTGTCTGGAGAAGATGCGTCAAAGTGCTTGGGGGTAGCGGAACGGATTGTTGAATCCATTTTGAGAAGGAACGCCTGAAGATGTCTGTGAGTTTATCTCCTTTCTTCAGCTTGAGGTTCTAAGGCATCAACTGGTTGTTGAACGATTCAACGCGTTCGAGAGCTTCAGTTTTCATCGTGAGTGAAGAAGGATTCTGGAAGGGGAAGGAATGTTCAAAAAGACTTCTCCCGTTACGTGATGTCCGTGCTGAGGCAGAGAAATAGAGCAGAGTACGGTGTGGTCTGCCAGCAACGGGAATGGCGCTGTCGAACATTGTCGAGAGACGGATCGTACCTATGCCAAGAATTCTTATTGTGACAGGGGAGGAATCCGGGGACCTTCATGGTGGGAATTTGGCTAAGGCACTCAAAACATTACAGCCCGATGTGAAACTGCTTGGTGTGGGTGGACAGCACATGAAGGCTGCTGGTGTGGAACTCATTGAAGTGACAGGATGCGTAGAAGGAATTGGGGTGCTAAGGTTGAATCAAATCATGAAAGGGATCAAGATGTTATTCCAAATCAGAAAGTACCTTCAAGAGGTCAAACTTGATGGCGTAGTTTTTATCGATAGCCCAGGATTGAATTTGCGTCTTGCTCGAGTCGCGCGGAGGGTGGGGCATCGGGTTGTGTATTATATTGCTCCACAAATCTGGGCGTGGGCAGGAGTGCGAATCAAGTTGATCAAACGGGTGGTTGATCGGATGATTGTGATCTTCCCCTTTGAGGAGTCTCTGTATCAGCAAGCAGGGGTTCCATGCACGTTTGTGGGGCATCCCTTGCTGGATATTGTGGGGCCCGTCCGCAATAAGGAAGGTGTTAGGAAGGATCTGGGTGTGTCTTTGGAAGGTCCTCTGTTAGGACTCTTGCCCGGAAGCCGGGAGTCGGAGATCAGGTCTTTGTTGCCGGTGATGCTGCGAACTGCCCAGTGTATTGCTCGAACGAAACCCACGCTTCGTTGTGTCATTGCCCAGGCTCCTTCAATATCAACATCTCTTCTTCAAGACATAATCGGCGAGTCGACGCTCCCCATCACAATCATTCCACTTCGTCCCAATGATGTCATGGCTGCCTCCGATGTGTTACTCGTGGCTTCTGGAACGGCCACCTTGCAAGCGGCATTAGTTAGGACTCCCATGGTCATTGTCTACAAAGTTTCATGGTTGACCTATCACGTGGCGAAAAGGTTAGTTAAAGTTCCCTTCATCGGACTCGTCAATTTGGTCGCCGGAAAGGGGATTGTCACAGAACTTATTCAGCATGATGTCCTCCCGTCACGTCTACAGGAGGAGGTGCTTCGGATTATGGATGATGAGGCTGTGGCTCATGAGATGAGAATGGCTTTCCAATCCATTCGAGGACAATTGGGAACCCCCGGGGTTTCTGAACGCGCTGCTCAAGTGGTATTAGCCGAATGTCAGGCCTAAAGATCCTTTTGAGAATAGCGACTTACCTGAAGGCCTACCGCGGTCGTTTGGTCGGTGCCTTGATTTGCTCTGCCGGTGTGGCAGGTTTTTACGCTTCCTATGCATGGCTGGTGCAGTATTTGGTGGACGATATATTCATTAATAAGGACCCCGTTATCTTAGCTCTGTTCCCCATTGCATTTATCAGTGTCGCCTTCTTGAAAGGGCTTTTTGCTTATGGTCAATCATACTTGATGAGCTATGTGGGGAATCGAACGATAGCGGAAATCCGCCAGGAATTGTTCGTGCATTTGATGCATTTGCCTCTCGGGTATCACGATGAGAATACATCCGGACGACTTGTGGCCAGAGTGATCAATGATGTCAACCACATGGGGCATGCGATCCCCACCATTTTCAAGGATTTGCTACAACAGGGCTTAACGTTTTTTGCGCTAGTGGTATGGACGTTCTATCTGAATTGGAAATTGGCAAGTGTGCTGTTTATCGTCATTCCACTCTCATTGTTTGTGATTGTTCGACTGGGCAAGAGGTTAAGGCGTCTATCGACGCGGGGTCAGGAGTCCATTGGTGATATGGCGTCAGTGTTGAAAGAAGCCTTTGCAGGAATCAGAATCGTCAAAGCCTATGGCAGGGAACCCCTCGAGTGTGAGCGGGTTAATCAGGCCAATATGTCCTTCATGCGAGCCAATATGAAATCCGCACAACTCTCAGCTATGTCGTCTCCGTTAATGGAAATGATTGCCTCAACGGGGATTGTGGTGATTGTCTGGTATGGGGGATATCTCATTGTGATAGGAGCGATGACGGCGGGGGAAGTGAGTTCATTCGTGGTCGCGCTGTTTATGGCGTATGCACCTATTCGTCGTTTAGCAGGGGCCAATAATGCTATTCAAAACGCCATTGCGGGAGCCCAAAGAGTTTTTGATGTATTGAGCCTTGACCATGAGCAAAAGGGGGATCCTCAACGAGAATCCTTGGCTCCCATCTCTCGCTCATTGGAGTTCCAGAATGTGACGTTTTTTTATAAAGGGAAGTCGGACCCGGCCTTGGTGCAAGTGCAATTAACGATTCGTTGTGGGGAAATGGTGGCGTTGGTGGGAAGTAGCGGAAGCGGCAAAACGACACTTGCGAGTTTGGTCCCTAGATTTTACAGCCCATCCGAAGGCGCAGTCCTTATTGATGGGCAGGATATAGGAGAAGCCACGCTGTCGTCTTTACGAAGCCAAATGGCAATTGTCTCTCAGGATACCGTGTTGTTTGATGATACCATTCGCAATAACATTGCCTACGGAAAGGCTGATGCAAGCGATGTGGAGATTGTGGATGCGGCAAAGGCTGCCCATGCCTATGAATTTATTGAACGTATGCCGCAAGGGCTCAACACGCTTATTGGAGAAAATGGGTTGAAGCTTTCAGGAGGTCAGCGCCAACGGTTGGCTATCGCTCGAGCTATTTTACGGGACCCTCCTCTTTTGATTCTAGACGAGGCGACTTCCTCATTGGATTCTGAGTCAGAGCAGGTCGTCCAAGAGGCACTTGCCAATCTCTTGAAAAATCGAACCACGTTGGTCATTGCTCATCGGCTTTCAACCGTCCAACATGCAGACCGGATTGTCGTTCTGAGTCATGGAAAAATTATGGAAGAGGGATCGCATTCCGATCTCTTGAGACGAAGCGGAATGTATAAAAGGCTCTACCAAACACAGTTTCATAACACTGCGGTGGAAACCGTGACTCCTTGACTATGAAAAAATCGAAGATGCTAAGCCGTTGGGTGACCAGGACCATACTCCCTCCGCTTGGAGCTGTTCTCATTCGCTTGCTTGGGAGGTTTATGCGAATCTCCGTTCAGGGGGCTGCGCAGGTTGATAAGTTTCATCACCAAACCCAAGGTGTGATCATTGCATTTTGGCATGGTCGTCAACTGATGATGCCTTTGGCGTATCGAGGGAAGAACATTCATATTCTCATTAGCCAGCATTATGATGGAGAGCTGATTCATCAAATTATTCGGCGGTTCGGTTTTTCATCGGTCAGGGGGTCAACGACAAGAGGTGGCACGGCGGCCCTCCGGCAACTCATTCGTATCGCGAGAACTGGGAGCGATCTTGTGGTGACACCGGATGGTCCCAAAGGGCCACGGCAGGTGGTTCAGGAAGGTGTTATTTATTTGGCCAAGATGACGGGGTTACCCATTGTTCCGTTAACCTTTGCTTGTTCAAAAAAAAAGTCTTTTCCAGTTGGGATCAATTCGTGGTTCCTTACCCATTCTCCAAAGGATTGTTTGTATGGGGGGCACCCGTTATAGTTGATCGGGATGCCGATGAAAACGAGATAGAGACGAAGCGGCGTGAATTACAACAGACGTTAAATGGCATGACCGAGGAGGCTGATGCCCAAGTCTTGCAAGGTTAGGTTCTGGTTTAATCTGCATCCCCACGTATCTTCCGGTTTTTCCCCAGAGATTCCCTTGAATCCAATCACGAATGCTTGCTCCCTTATGAAAGAATAAGGGCTGTCTGCCTCATGTGGTATGTTGTGTATAACATTTTGATAGTCCTTGCTTCTCCCGTCATCATTGTCATTCTTTTATGTAAGAAACGGAGTCGTCCTGGAATGATGGCGAGATTGGGTATTGGGCTTGATAGGGTATTACCCCTTCAGGAAAATACATTGTGGATTCATGCTGTCTCACTTGGCGAGGCGACGGCTATTGTTCCCTTAGTGAAGGCTTTGCACCACGATTTCCCAGTCCTTCCGATCGTGGTCTCAACTGTGACGGAAACTGGTCGTGAAACCGTGGAGAAAAGGTTAGCTGGGATTGCACAACATTGCTATTTGCCCCTGGATTTTCCATGGGTAGTCTCCCGATATGTACGAATGCTCCGTCCATGCCTTTTTGTGTTAGTTGAAACAGAGTTGTGGCCAAACTTGTTAAGAATTCTGCACTTCCATCACATTCCAACCATATTGGTGAATGGTCGATTGTCTTCCCATTCGTTCCAGGGGTATCAACGAATTGCCCTCTTCATTCGCCAGGTATTGGCTCAACTCGACCTTTGCCTGATGCAATCGGAACGTGATGCAGATCGGGTGTGTCAATTAGGTGCAGAACCAGGAAATGTCCATCATACCGGCAATATGAAATTTGATCAGGAGGGACATGATGTCGCCATCCAGGATAGTTCTCTCTTGCGTGCTTCTCTCGGCTTACGGAACGATGAGATGCTGATTGTGGCTGGAAGTACCCATGCTGTGGAAGAGGAACAATTAGTGGCGTGTTATAGGGTGATCTGCCAGAACGTGGAAAATGCCGTTCTCCTCTTAGCTCCCAGACATATCGAACGGACTCGTGCAATTAAGGAAAAAATCCAGAGCCTTGGCATGCACGTTCAGCAGCGAAGTCAGACCCAACAATCGGAAGGGAAAATCATCGAACGCTCAACGCCACGTGTCATTATTCTCGATACGAGAGGAGAGCTAGCTCATCTGTATGGTCTTTGTCGTGTCGCGTTTGTGGGGGGAACACTGGTTCCCGTTGGAGGGCATAATCTCCTTGAACCTGCCGTTTGGGGAAAACCAGTCGTTTTTGGCCCTTACACAGACCACTGTGCAGAAATGGCTGACCTCTTGGTAAAAAGCAGGGGTGGTGTTCAGGTTCATGATGATGAAGAACTCACACAGATTCTTTTGAAAGGACTCCAGGATGATGCTTGGATCAAGGAATGTGGTGCAGCAGCTAGGAGCGTGGTCCTTGAGAATCAGGGTGTGATCAAACGAAATCTTGAATTCATTCGTCCGCTGGTCAAATCGCGTTTGGATTCTTGCATTCGTGGCGTCTCAGCGCTCTAGGCAGGCTGTTAAAAAAATATTTCAGTAGCGTATGGCTTGCTTGTCGGCCTAAGGTGTTTGGTCTTTGAACAACATACAGGTGTGACGATCTGGAGTTTGCAACAGAAGAAGTTTGCTAGGACTTGCCGCCTTCTTGTGCCGCTTTCCCTTCTTTTGTCGTATGTCGGGGTTGTGCGGGCTTGGTTGTATGAGAGGGGTTGGCTGGTCCAACAGCGACTTCCCTGTCGGGTTGTGAGTGTCGGGAACATGACGGTGGGAGGAACAGGAAAAACACCACTCGTGATTTCCATAGCCCGGTGGCTTCAGTCTCGTGGCCATCGTGTTGGCGTTCTGAGCCGAGGCTACCAGCGAGAGAAGAGAACTTCTTTCCTTTTAGTGTCTGATGGAAAGCAAGTTCTTGCAACTCCTCTTCAGGGGGGTGATGAACCCTATCTCATGGCCCAACGGCTACCAGGGGTTGCCATTGCGGTTGGGACCGACCGTTATGAATTGGGGCGTTGGGTGTTAAATCAGATCCCTATTGACTGCTTTGTGTTGGATGATGGATTTCAACATTTAGGACTTGCCCGGGATATCAATCTCTTAGTGGTTGATTCAATGGATGTGGACGGTCTTAAGGGGATTCTTCCAGCCGGAAGATTGCGAGAACCTCTTGAGGCCGCTCGTCGGGCAACAGCTATTATTTTCACAAGGGTCGAACCCACTTCTCCTACGTCTAACGTTCATCAAGTGCTGAAAAGAGCGATGGGTCGTGATTTTGTGCCAATATTGACGAAGTTTGTTTTTAGCTCCCTGATTGGCCCTGGCTTGTATGAACGTCGAGAGCTTGATGTTCTTAAAGGGGCAAAGGTGATGATGGTTAGCGGTGTCGGGAATCCAGATTCATTTCGGAAAATGGTCGCCACCTTAGGGGCAAAAGTGATGGGTGAAAGAATTTTTGTAGACCATTATCGATACACCGAAAAGGATCTGATTTCTTTGAGAGAACAGGGGCAGAGTTATGGGGCCCAGGCGATCCTGACGACGGAGAAAGATTTGGTGAAAATGGAGCCTTTCCTTCAATCGGATGACGACGTTTGGGCTCTTCGTCTTGAGTTGGAATTTATCCAGGGCCAAGAACGATTGGCCGATCTTCTTTTGGAAGATGACGCAGCGCATGTGGGCTAAAGAAACAGCTAATCGCATTTTAGTCCGAGCCCCCAATTGGATCGGCGATGCGGTGATGTGTACCCCTGCCCTTCTTTCCTTGCGTCAGGTGTTTCCCACTTCAATTATTACTCTGCTAGGGAGACCTGGAGTGGTCGAATTGTTAAAGGGCCATCCATCGATCAATGAGTTTATTGTGTATGAGCATACCAGTCGGCATCGTGGGATTCTTGGGAAATGGCGATTGGTTCAGACTTTACGACGGATCAGTTTTGATATGGCCGTCCTTTTTCAAAATGCATTTGAAGCAGCCCTTTTAGGCTTGATGGCCGGTATTACCATTCGTTATGGATACGGGACAGATGGTCGGAAATTTCTTTTAACGGAATTCATCCTTCCTCCAATGCAGAGAGGAATGCATCATGTGAATTATTACCACACGTTGATTGAATCCTTGTCCGGAGAGGTTCAGCCTCAGCCACCCAAGCTGATGGTCTCGAATGAGGAAGAAAAAGCCATTGTCAGACAATTGGCTGACGAAGGGATCCATGCCGATGACATTTTGCTTGGGATGAACCCTGGCTCAGTCTATGGTGGGGCCAAACGATGGTTGCCAGAACGTTTTGCCTCCACAGCGGATAAATTAATCAGAGATGTTGAGACGCACTTTGGCCCCTCACACCGTATTCGTTGTGTGATCGTAGGCGGAAAAGGCGAAGAAGGATTAGGCCAGATAATCGCCCAACAGATGGAGTCCAACCCTATTGTGTTGTCTGGAAAAACCAACCTTCGTCAACTGATGGTTGTTGTGAAACACTGCAAAGTATTCATTACGAATGATACCGGGCCGATGCATATTGCCCATGCTTTTGGAGTCCCAGTCGTGGCCATCTTTGGACCGACTGATCCGACTGAGACCTCTCCGTTTGGAAGCCCCTTTTCTATCGTGCAACATTCGGTTTCCTGTTCTCCTTGTCTGCTTCGATTCTGTCCTATTGATCATCGTTGCATGACAGGTGTCTCCGTGGAAGATGTGTACGTCGCTGCAAGAAAACAAATGCAAAGTCTCTTGGCTAATGGGGAAATGGGACCTCATCAAGAACGATTGGTGGATCCCCCTCAACATACAGTCAGTTGAAACACTCTCAGCATAGGATTACGGTCTTTCTTGATCGTGATGGAACATTAAATCCCGATTTGGGGTATATTGCTTCTCTCAAGGAATTTTCTCTTTTTCTGGGTGTTGGGAGGGCGATGGCTCGGTTAACTCAGGCAGATATCTGTACGGTTCTCGTGACCAATCAATCCGGTATTGCGAGAGGATTCCTGAGCCTATCTGATCTGGATGTGATTCATCGATTTCTTCAAGATACGATAGAGGAATCGGGAGGAAAAATTGATGGTATTTATGTGTGTCCTCATCATCCGATTGATCAATGTTTATGCCGCAAGCCAAAAATCGGGCTTCTGACACAAGCTGCGGCGGATCTGAAGATTGATCTGAGCCGATCCTATATGGTTGGAGATAAGCTGACTGACATTGAATTAGCCAATCATTGTGGAGCGGTAGGAGTGCTGGTGACAACAGGGCCTAGAAGCCTGGAGGCCGTCAAGGCTGTTCAAAACGGTGAAGTTTGGGTAGAGTATATTGCTCAAAATTTCCCTGCGGCCGTTGAATGGATATTGCAAGATGCATCCTCACAAAAGTGGGAATGTGAATCAAGTTAACTCTTGTTTCTTTTCAAGAACATAAGGGTGTCACAGAGCTGATCAATCAAGAGAGATATTGAAAGGGAATTGGCTCGTTTTATATCCTTGCCTGAGTCTAAGCGATGTTTCATCAGGAAGCTTAGCTCCTTGGGCCATACAATCCACGCTCTCTCCACGCCTACCGTTTTGCGGTGTTGGTTTCCTCATTTTGGGATTAGCTGGTTAATCAAAAAGAGTCATTCTGATCTCAAAGACGTGAGGGAGCTGGATTCCTGCCGTTCAGAGTTTCACGGTTATTATTGAATCCAATGTCATCTATGATCAAGTTTTTTTCTCATACCCTTTCCTCTTTCCGGAGAACATTAGTTTTCTGGTGGATCCTGTTCTTTCTCGTTCAACAAGTGGAACGACTGTTTTTGTTACCAGAGGCTTGGTCTGCTGAGGAACCAACGCCTGGCATTCTTGCGAAAACGTTTCTTGCAGGATTAAGAGCCGATCTCATTGTCGCAACCTTGGGAATTCTTTTGGCCGTGGTCGTGGCTCGTGTGATGTGGTTGTTTCCCCATCTCATTGCAAGGTGGCGAAGGTCTATAAGCTCTGGTTTGTCCTATCAGCGATACTTTAAAGGGGTCGCGTTGTGTTTAGGGATTTTCCTTCTCCTCTTTCTGACTATCGATATGGGCTATTATGGGTATCACCGTACGCACCTTGATATGGTCTTCTTCGAATTTGTTGACGATCTTCTATCGCCCAGATTACATCACGAAGAAACGATCGTGGAAGCAGAAGGAACGAGTCAAGCCTTTAAGCAAACTCAGGCTGAAGTTCAAGACGTGAAAAAATGGGGATTAAGGGTCGGCGCATTCTTGGGAGCTCAAGGGATTATTATTGTTGTATGGTGCCTGCTGTTTCGAGGATTTCTTGTCACAGGATTGGTGCAGTGGAGTGAGCTTTATCCCAGGGCTTCTCGCTATATGTTGGCTGTGGCTTTGATGGGAGGTGTCGTTGGATTCAGTCCCTATGGGCCTTTGGTGATGCAACGAGCAGGGATTAGCAGTGCTGTGTATTATACCCTAGCTCAAAATCCGATTTGGTATGCTGGGGAAGTAGGGGTCGGGAATTTGCTCTTCAGGATGACTGGTGGCAAGTCGGAATTACTCCAATTCATGCCGTTCGAGGAAGCCCTAGAACTGACTAGAGAAACCTTGGATCTCGGTGATACGTTCCATGACCCTGACTTTCCGTTGGTCCGTCAGCTTTCTCAAAGTCCTGTGCGACATGAATATGATCCTATTAATATTTTAATCATTTTTGTTGAAGCATTGGATCGTCGGTACTTAGGACGAAACGTTTCCTTGGGCGAATCAAGCCACCTCAGGTCTGGACTGAAAGGAGTGAAGCCGTTTATCTATGCCACCCCACAATATGCCGAGAATCAACCATCCTCCATGCTTGGAGGGCAAGATAAGCAGGTTCGTCTCACTCCATTTTTTGATCAATTGAAAAAGGAGAGTGTGTTTTTTGAAAATTTTTTCACGAATGGGGATAAAACAGCAAGTGGCCTGTTTTCGACTTTGTGTTCATATTTTCCCCGGAGGGGATGGGCGGTGATGAAAACCCGGTATGCCCATGAATTTCTTTGTCTTCCGTCGGTCCTCAAGCATGCTGGTTATCGAACTGAAATGGTGGTCGGCCAGAACCGAGATCGCAACTATGACCATATAGGCCTGTTCATGGCGAGAAATGGCCTCCAGCAATTATTAGATGAAAATGATTACCCTGAAGAAGCTGAGCGACTCGGTATTGGTATGACCGATAATTCGTTGCTTGATTTTCTTGGTGATCGTCTTGCTGTTCTCCAACGAGCAGAGCAACCATTTTTTCTGATGACCTTAACAACGGGTACTCACCACCCTTATCCTGTCCCACAAAAACATCCTGATGTTATGGCCTTGCAGGTCCATGAGGATCCCTATGTTCCAGCTCTTCGGAATGTTGATATTCAGTTCGAGCGTTTTTTTCATAATCTTGACGGAACTGACCTCCTGAACAATACCATCGTGTTTATTCTAGGAGATCATGGTCGTCATGAAGGCATTGGATGGTCGGATGCCTCATCACGAGCTGGACATTTTCTTTCTCCTCTCTTTGTTTGGATAGATCCTTCCCTGCGTGACAGGCTTCCGTTTAAACCTCATGTTGTTTCCGCTATTACAAGTCAAGTTGATATCGTTCCAACAATTCTTTCCCTTGTGGGGTTGACTCCTCAATGGGGTTCTTTCTTAGGGAAGGACTTGAACTGTCTGTTACAGGGGATATGCACAGTAAAGAGCGTGGCTTTTTTAAGTGGAAACCACGATGACACCATTGGAATCGTGGATCAACAGGGAATGTTACTGTATTCCTTCCACAGGAATATCTTGTTTGAGGCAACCCCACATGGTCGAACGTTTGCAGATGACCGTCTCATCGAAGTTGACGGTTTAGCCGTCAATGACGAGAATTCCCAATTGAGTCAGCGATTTCGAAGGATGCTCGCTTTGTATGTGACGTCCAATCTTGCCTTGGAACAAAATAGAATTTGGCCGAGTCAGGGGATCAAGGAAAAATTATAAATCAAACCTGACAATGAAGACCTGTTCGTAATTTGTTGATCTGAATCTCGTTCTTCTGATTTATCCTTTAGCAGTCTATCGAGGAATGAACATTTTTCGTCCACCACAACACTGGTCACTTCGACGTACGCTTCTCTTTTGGTGGGGTTTGTTTTTGTGTCTCCAGCAAGCCCAGCGGTTGTTCTTGTTTTCTGATGCTTTGGCTCATGAGGTGCCATCCGGCTTGAGTATGGCCGAAACATTGTTGATGGGGTTTCGGGGTGATCTGATTACTGCCTCATTGGTGGTGGGATTATCAGTCATCGTAGGAGCTCTCCTATGGGGACTTGTGATTGGAATCTGCTGGGTTGGTCGTCGTGTGCCAAGCGGAGAGGTATTTACGCTTGGTTTATGGAGATGGTTTGTCTGCGTCGGGATCTTTCTCCTCGCCTTTCTGTTAATTGATATGGGCTACTATGGATATAATCATCAACATTTGGATTTTGTGTTCTTTGAGTACGTCGATGATTTGTTGACTCCCAGTCCTTACCCTGTCAATCAAGCCTTCCAACAAACCGATGCGGAACTTCAACATATCGGACAGTGGGCCGTGAGGGTTGCCTTGTTCTTGATGGCTGAGGGGATTCTCGTCGTAGGGTGGGTGTTTGTCTTTCGAAGGGGATTCGAGCCTTACCTCAACAGATGGCATTTGGGGGGGCTTATCTTAAGAGTGCACTTTTAGCGATCGCGTTATTAGTCGGTGTGACCGGTTTCCATCCTTATAGTATGTGGGCCATCAGACAAGCTTCTATTCCTTCGTCCGTGTACTACACGTTGGCGCAAAACCCAGTTTGGTATGCGAGTGAGGTTCTCTTAGCTCCGCGTCTCTTTGGTCTCCATGTCAATGTGCAGGGATGATGGGCCATCTTGATCTAGAAGAAGCTGTTCGGAAAACGCAAAAATTGGTTGGGGAACATGACACGTATTCTTTTCCTCAATTTCCACTCGTACGAGCAGATCAGGCTAGCCGTTCCCCGTATTTTGGTAGACCAACGAATATTCTCCTCATCTTTGTGGAAGGCTTTGACCGTCGATATTTAGGTCGAATTGTCGATACCAAGGATAAGGAGCAGTGGTCCGAATATGTTGTCCCCGGAGAACCTCGCTCTTGGGATCTTAGTCAGGATGAGCTGATGGGGTCATCGAAAGTCTTGCTCACCACGTTTCTAGATCGCATGAAGCATGAAAGTATTTATATTAAACATTTCTTCTCTAATGGGCGCTCCACCATGTGTGGTCTGTTTGCCACGCTCTGCTCTTACTTTCCTCGGGCAGGATGGGATGTTATCCGAACGCGGTATGGGCAGGATTTCCTCTGTCTTCCCTCGGTCCTCAAGATGGCAGGTTATAGAACAGAAATGGTGATCGCCCAAAGCCGTGGGAGCAACCGTGGACAAATTGGGCCGTTTATGGCTCGACATGGTTTTGAACAATTGTACGATGCGAATGACTTTCCTCGTGACGCTGAACAGCTCGGTATTGGGTTCACTGATCGGGCCCTGTTTCAATTCATGCAAGAACGGTTGTTTGCCCTTCAAAAAGAAGGACAACCTTTTTTCTTAACAACGCTAACCGTGGGTACGCATCATCCTTATAACGTGCCGCTAGATCATCCCGAAGTCCAAATCCTGAGTGAGTATCCAGATGGTTTTGTTGTTGCGCTTCGCTCATTGGATTTGGAACTCGAGCGATTTATGGATCGTCTTGGAAAACAAGGGCTTTTGAACAATACTCTTGTTTTCCTTATGGGTGACCACGGTCGTCACGAATGGAGGCCCGGTGGAGGAGGATTCAAAGTTGTAGACTGGGTTGGTCATCATATGACTCCTTTGTTTATTTGGGCTGATCCATCATTGAGGACTGAAAAAAATTATTATCCTCGTGTGGTGGATGGAGTGGCGAGCCATGTTGATGTGATGCCGACAATCCTTGGCCTGAATGGATTAAGGCCGAAATTGTCTCCATTTCTCGGCCGAGATCTCAGCTGTCTGATGGTCAGAGATTGTGTGCTGGATAATATGGCGTTAATTGGTGATACGGCCCATCTTGGGCTGGCTGGTCGTTCAGGGTTTATGGGATATGCCATGGACCAACATGTGATGTTTTGGACCGATATTGAATTTTCTCGTCCATTGGCACCTCAGAGCGTGGATGATTTTCATGATCCCGAATGGTATCACACGATGTTGTCTCTCTTTGTGAGTTCACAGACATTATTAGAACAGAATCGCGTTTGGTCCTGGAAAAAATTTGGTGATAAATTGTGAAAGGAGTAAGATCAAAAATTTCAGTGGTAGTCATTGCGTACAATGATGAGCCGAATATCAAGGCCTGTCTGGAAAGCGTCACGTGGGCGGATGAACTGATCGTCGTGGATTCATTTAGCACGGATGGAACAACCGAAATCAGTCATCAATTCACCGACAAGGTGTACCAACATGAATTTCAGGGGTTTGGCAAGCTTCGAAACGATGCGATGGCACATGCATCACATGATTGGATCTTTAGCCTGGATACGGATGAACGAGCGACGGATGAGGTACGCCTAGAAATTAATCGAATCCTCACAGCGGGACCGACTGCAGAGGCATATCTCATTCCCAGACGGAATGTTTTCCTTGGTCGATGGATCAAGCATTGTGGATGGTATCCCGATTATCGTCAGCCCCAATTTTTCCACTCTCGGCACATGCGCTATCGAGAGGATCTCGTCCATGAAAGTTTTGAGCTTGATGGACGGTTAGGGCACTTCTCATCGTACGTAGAGCAATATCCCTTTCGCAACGTTGACCAGCATTTGATGAAAATGGATCGATACTCGAGTCTGATGGCCCAGGAGATGAATAAGCGAGGGCGTCGGTTTCATGTTCATCAACTGGTGTCCCATCCTGCTTTTACGTTCATAAAAATGTATCTCTTGCGGGGTGGGTTTCTTGATGGAAAGCCGGGGCTCATTTTATCGGGGCTCTATGCCTATTATACCTTTGTCAAGTACGCCAAATTGTGGGAGGCAACCAGAAACCCTTAATCGGCCCTCGGGTAGATTCGCTCCCGAACGTCATATCCAGTTTCTGTGGATACACAGATTATTGAGACCTCTACGAATTCTTCATACCGAACCTTCCTTAGACCTTGGTGGTCAAGAGTTTCGAGTGCTTCGAGAAGCCATTGGAATGAAACATCGAGGACACGATGTCATTCTAGGTGTTCAACAAGGCAGTCAGTTGGCGGCTTGTGCGATGAAAGAAGAACTCTGTTTCGAATTCATCAAGGTAGCTAAAACACGGTTGATTCCATTGGCCTTCGACTTGGCCAAACTGATTTCTCGTTATCACTTTGATGTAGTGAATACTCATGGGTCCATCGATAGTTGGACGGCCTCAGTAGCAGCTCGATTGTCAAAGACTAAGCCGTTGATCGTGAGAACCCGTCACAAATCTGTCCCAGTTTCTCCCACCCTCAGACATCGGCTCCTTTACAACATTCTGCCTCATCTGATTGTGACGACGGGAGAAGCTGTCAGGAAACAATTGATTCAGGATAATGGGATTGATGCCTCAAAAATTGTGTCGATTCCTACGGGTGTGGATGTCGACCTCTATAAGCCTTCCGAACCCGACTGGCAGTGCAAGAATAGCTTGGGGTTCTCTCGCGAGGATATCGTGATTGGGACAGTAGCCTTTTTGCGGGACTATAAAGGTATTGGTGATCTGTTGCAGACGGCACCGTCTCTCTTGAAACACAGTCCTTATTATAAATTTCTCATTGTTGGAGATGGGCCTGAGCGAAGTTCGCTTGTGAGTGCTGTGTCACGTTTGGGTTTGGAGTCGCACGTCGTGTTCACTGGTTTTCGAGATGATGTCCCTCGTTTGTTGGCGCTCATGGATGTGGTGGTCTTACCGTCGATTGGGGCTGAGGGTGTTCCCCAGGTGCTGACTCAAGCCCTTGCCATGGGAAAGCCTGTTGTCGCGACAAGCGTGGGAGGCATTCCCGAAATCATTCATGATGGAGAAACAGGTCTATTAGTTCCACCCAACGATCCACAACGATTAGGCGAAGCCATTGGAAATCTCGCACAGGATTCTATCCTCAGAAAAACATTGGGAGAACGAGGGAGGGAGGATGTCGTGACTCACTATAGCTTGGAAACGATGCTTGATCGAACCGAAGAAATGTATGAGCGGTTTACAAGCACCTCGTCACGTTAAAGGAGAACCCTTCCGTCACTCGAGAAATGCTTTTGTCGGTTCATCGAATATTATCAGACTGACATTGTCTGGTGCGGTGACTCTACTGGGAGATTCGCAATCATCATGAAGGTCAGTGGATTCACATTTTGCAGGAATGCCATTCAGTATGATTATCCGATCGTCGAATCAATCCGTTCGATTCTTCCCATCGTTGATGAATTCATCGTCAATGTTGGTCGATGTTCTGATGGCACCTTGGAACTGGTCCAATCCATTAATGACAAAAAAATTCGTATCATTGAATCAGAGTGGGATGAATCCTTACGCAAAGATGGGTTGATTTATTCTCAACAGACCAATATCGCTCTTTCCCATTGTCAAGGAGACTGGGCATTCTATCTTCAAGCCGACGAAGTGATTCATGAAGATGATCTGCCTGGGCTCCATCATGCGATGCAGACGTATTTGCCAAATATGGATGTGAAGGGGTTGGTGTTTCGATATTTGCACTTTGTGGGAGATTATTGGTCAACCAATCCTTGGTATTACCATCGAGCCGTACGCATCATTCGAAACAATGGAGAAGTTGAATCTTGTGGTGATGCTGTCGGGTTTCGGGTGAAGACGTCAGGTCAATATTTTCAAAACGGCCCCCAAGAGTGGGTGAAGCCTTCACAGGGACGTGTGTTTCATTACGGGTGGGTCAAAGATTCCCATGTGATGCTCGAAAAAAAGCAGGAACAAACCCGAGTGTACCATGGGGATACCCCTCCACCTGCTGAAGCCAAATGGTACACGCTACCCGAGTACGACTTTGAAGACTACGACATTTTAAAGGACTTTCGTGGTGAACATCCCCAGGTTATGCGTTCCCGAATCTCTCGGACCACACGTCTTAGGCCAAGAGTGAACAGATGGCTCAATCCTCGGTTTTACCGGACAATCTTTCAAAAGGGTTTTCGGGGATAAGAAACGTATTGACACGATGTGATGGCGAATGTGATCTCTCCCCTGTCTCATGTCAGACTCAATGTTGCCCACGTGCATCCCGACTTCAGGGGAAAGCTCTATTTCATTCTTGGGCCTGGGTTGGGAGACACGGTCAATGGTTTTCGAATTCTTCACGAAGTTCATGCCCTCTACCCCCACGCGCATCTCGTGGTCTATGCGGACCCTCGATGGAACAACCTTTATCAGCTTCTCCCTGAACTTCAACACATTCGGATTCGGTATCTGGGGGAGGCTCCTTCTGGTGAGTTGCAAGGGAAGGTGAAGCAGACACCCTATCACCATGTCTTTCGTTCGATCACTCAAGATATTCAAAGTGAGTTGGATCAGTCCACAAGCTTTGTCGCACTTGGGGACTTTAAATGTTTGGACCAATTGGCAAAAAAAGAAACAGGTATTGTCATGAGAGCGCGGGCAATTGGGCTGAACCTGCCACCCGATCGGGAACGTCCCTTTTTGCCTATTGGTGCAAAACAGGTGGAGTCGGCCTCTGAATTTCTCAAAAGCTGCGGCCTGACTGCTGGGGAATATATTGCCGTCGCTCCTCATACGTTTTCAGATAAGATGTGGGACCACAAAGCTTGGGAAGAGTTAATAGACGAAATATGGACAAAGATGCATTTGCCTGTGCTCATCATCGGAGTATCAGGGTACCCCTTCTTGAAAGGTTCCAGGGTTCGAGAGGCTATGAGGCTGCCTCTGTCGGTGGTCGCAGGGCTGCTTTATCACGCTAAGGGGTTTGTGGGATTGGATTCAGGAATCACTCATTTGGCGGCCTGTTTTGATGTGCCCATTGTGACGTTGAATCCACAGGGGAAATTTCCACCGTTTCTTGTGGAAGCTCATTCTCCATTTCGATGGACACATCTGACCCCACGTGTGTATGGGCAATGCCCGATCACAGCTGATTCAGTGATTGAATTGGTTGAGCATGCGCTTCAACACCAGTATCCACAAAGTTGCCCTGTTTGTCAGGGTTTCCCTTTTGTCTTAAAAGCGTATAAAGGTCGGATTGTCTATCTCTGTCGTTGTGGACTTATTTTTTTCGATTATGAAAAGCCGAGTGAAGATGCCCCTGTTGTTTTTGACCCAACGAAATCCTTTATGGTCCCGCAGACCATTCATGGTATCTATGGACTCAAGACGTTTTTGATGAAAAGAAAAGAAAAGACTGAGTCTCGTGTTGGTGAGGGTTTGTCAATTCGTTTCGTCCATTGGGATGCTCAAGCCTTTGACCCTGATACTCTGCTCCATATGGCCAGTCACTACGACCTATGGTGGACTTGGGATGCCATGGTGGGTTTCCTTGAGCAATGCGGCTGGACAATTAGTCGAAATGAAATAGAATCTCACAAGCCGCCAGAGGGCGGAATGTGTTCAATCACGGTTTGGATCATGCCACGTGCGGGGAGATCCCCTAAAGCCGTTTGGAAAGTTCCATGGAGCGATCAAATCCTAGACATGAAGGCAACGCTGTATGAAGATTGGCTGAGATGGGGGACGTTTGGCAAAAAAGAAGAGTTAGAAGATTTAGGATGGGCTATAGCGAATGAACAAAATCCTAAAGAAGGACGGGATATGCTGAGATTAGCCCTGCGGCTTGGGCCCCGAGGGAGAACCCTAAGAAGGTGGTGCCGAGCAGAGTGGAAAGCTCTTTGGTAGAGTTGAGGTGCCTCATGAGAGAAGCGTACTTGTATGGAATTGCCCCAGAGTTTGTGTTGGCATAGGACATATGGTTTGGGTTACAGAAGGCTGTATGACCCACTAGAGCAGAGGGAAGAAAAGCAGTGGAACGACAATCGATAACGTGTGCCATTGTTGTGTTTAATGAGGAGCGAAATATCGGTGAATGTTTGGACACAGCACGATGGATGGATGAGATTGTTGTCGTTGATGCTTTTAGTCAGGATAACACGAAGGAAATTTGTGAACGATACACCAACCGGATTTTTCAACGGCCGTGGAAAGGGTTTGGGGATCAGAAAAATTTTTCTATCAATCAAGCGACATGCGATTGGGTCTTTATTTTGGATGCCGATGAACGAATCACCCCTGAACTTCTGGAGGAAATTGAGGCGGTGTTGGGATCAAAAGGCGAGCAAGGTCCTGTTGCATTTTCTGTTCCCAGGAAAAACCTCTACTATGGTAAGTGGGTCAAGAATGCAGGATGTTATCCCGACTATCAATTACGCCTTTTTCGAAGAGGCGTTGGGCAGCTGAATGATGAAGAGCCTCACAATAAATTTGTGTTTGAAGGTAAGGGGGGGCGGTTGGAGGCATCCTTGGAGCATTATACCGAAAGAACGATTAACGATCATTTTCGAAAATTTCGGAACTTTACGACACTTGCTGCTATGGAACGCGGAAAGCGCAAACGAGTTGTGTATTGGGCAGATCTGGTTGCGCGACCTCTCTTTACGTTTTATAAATATTTTGTGGTTCGGAAAGGATTTCGAGACGGCATGCATGGGTTTCTCATTAGCGGATTCGCCAGTATGTATACGTTCGTCAAATACGCAAAGTTGTGGGAAACTCTGAACGTCGAAAAACGGTAATTCAGGCTCGTGAAAGAGAATATGCGATTTGTCCCACCATTCTGAAACAATCTCGCAAGACAATCTGAAGAAGTTTTCCTGGCGAAGAAAGGAATTCCATAGTGGTCAAGGTCCTCTACGTACATGGGATCAAGGAAATTGGAGGGGCTGAAACAGATCTTTTGTCTGTGATACGAGGACTTGACCGAGAGAGGTTTCAGCCTTTTGTGGTCTGTCCGTCGAATAGTTCTTTCATTAAGGAAGTCGAAGCGCTTCATATACCAGTCCACGGAATGCACGTACCGGCATGGCGAAAGGTAAAGGGTATTTTTTGGATTCCAATGGCTGTTCTGGGGCTTGTTCGACAGATTCGACATTGGAATGTTGATGTGGTTCATGTGAATGATTACTGGTGGGCGCCGCTGAGCTGGTTGGCTTCTAGATGGTGTCAAATGCCCTGTGTGGTGCATATTCGACAGCAAATTGAACCGAAGAGGGTCAAGCAGTATTGGTTGACGAAGCCGAATCAATTAATGCCTGTTTCAGAAGAAATCAGGAATGTGGCGATTGAGGGAGGAGTCAAACCCGATCGTGTTCAAACTGTGTATAGCGGAATTGATTTTTCGTACCAGTTTGACTTCATCAGTGGAGAATCGATACGGCAACAATACTGTCTCGGTCAGAATCAACCAGTTATTGGAGCTGTGGCGAATTTGTTCCCGAGAAAAGGGTATGAGTTTTTGCTTGAAGCTGTGGAGAAAGTTCGAAAGGTTGTCCCTGACATTTTTTGTTTCATTGTTGGAGAAGGGGATCATGCTTATACCAAAAAACTTGAAAGTATGGTTAAGGCCAAGGGTCTTGAATCCAGTATCGTATTCGCTGGCTTTCAGAAAAATGTTTTGAACTATATCGCGGCCTTCAACGTGTTTGTGTTGCCGTCATTGATGGAAGGCCTTGGAATTGTCTTGTTGGAGGCCATGGCGATGCGGAAGCCAATTATTGCGAGTCGGGTAGGTGGAACTCCGGAGGTCGTCGAAAACGGCGTAACAGGGATCTTGGTTCCTCCTGGAGATTCAGGCCTTCTGGCTGATGAAATTTTTAAGCTGATTCAGGATCCCCAAACCCAAGTCATGATGGGTGATGCAGGAAAAAAACGATTACAATCTCATTTTGATCTCAAACACACTATTCACAATATTCAAACCATCTATACTCGTTTAGTTTCTTCCTCATTAACTTCTTGAGTCGTCCCTTGTTCCATCACGACTAAATGACTTGTCCTGTCAGCACCCTACGGAAAACGGATAAGGGGTGAAAACATCGGTAAGTCAATTGCTCGCGCAATGTCAAAGTCTCTTTGTCGTGCACTACAGGTCAGCTCTTTCGAAGATCTCTGTTTGTCTAAATGTTTTGGAGGAAGTGAACATTATGGAATAATTCATTGAGGAAGGAATCATATTGGATTGTTTTTGGGGCCTGTATGTCAACAGGGACTTACGATTTGACTGAGCAATGGATCGTTTTCTAAGAAATACGGGGTAACAATTCAAGACAATATAGAATACGTCCAGAGTCTTCTAGTTGAAGCCTTTCGATCAGACGGTAATGGGTGAATGCCTCCTCTTCAAACATGTTCTGTTGATACCAATCGAATACATCATCACGATTGCCCAAAAGCTGTTGTACCATGGGGTCTGACTTTGGAATGAATTCTATAATGACAAATTGTGGGCCTAATCTCCTGATTAATTGAAAAAGATGCCGTAACGGAATATTTCGACTAATGCAAAGATGGTGAATAAGAGCAAGAAGTAGGACACAGTTGGGACTACCACGGTCAAAAAAAGACATGCGTTCCTTAAGTTTCCAACCTAATCCGGGTGATGGGTTAGCTAAATCCATAACTAAGGGGAGGATGTTTCGAATGTCTTCTTTCCGACATTGCAGATATAACTGGTTAACGGATTCTGGGTCTGAATCCATCGCCACAACATGGGTAGCATGATTGGCTGCTAACAAACTTATTTCACCGGTATTACAGCCTAAATCCCAAAGAGCACATGGTTTGATTTATTTTAAATGCTTTTCAATAAAGCCCCGTTTTTGTTGAAAAGCCTTTGGTTGATAAGAATGTTTTTCTTGGTAAGAGGACCAATGGGAATTTGATTTTTTTGCCGAGAGCTTTCCAATGGTTTTCTCCATACTATCAATGAGTGAAAGAATGTGCTGCATCGAAAAATTCAATGTTTTTAAAGAGCCATCAAGGGAGGGGGTCTGTTTTTTAAACGATTTCTGGAAAACGGACTGAAGAATCACATATTGAATGAGTCTCAATTTAGACCAAGACCGAATACCGAGAAATTTCTTTGCAGTTTCAATTGGAATCCCATCCAGATAACTTTTGAGTAATTCTTGGAATTCCATTCTTCGGTAAGTTGTAACTAAAAGGGGAAATAAGAAACTTTGGCAAAATTGCGAGTAACCTATCCAAGGCGTTCCCTGTTGATAGAGGGCAATGGAAAGCACATCTATAAAATAGGCTTCCCTCGAAAAAACTGAACGTTAAAAGAGGTAGAGTCTTTTAAAATAAAGTTACTTTTTGCTAAACGAGAAAAAAGTTTGAGATGGAGTAAGGCAGCGTCCTTTAACATGTCAAAGGACCATTCGTAAGCATAGCTTATGAATGGAATGAGTTCCTGTTCCAATACTCCCACAATTCCTTCTGGAAGTATTCCAATTTCAGGATGTGCGGAGGTGTCAATTTCCCATGATCCGATAACCAACTCCTGTTGTTCCAATTCAGTGTCAACGAAACATTTTCGCATGGCTCGATAGGAATCAAGCCCCGACTGCCTTAATGCACGAAAAATTTGAGATCCGACTTTAAACACATAGCCATCAAGATCTCGAAAAGAACCAGAATTTATTGATTGGCTAAGACTCAATGAACTTCCTCATTTTTTGGCCATTTCTTAAATAGACCGATGAGTTTTTTCCAATACAACTTTGAAATGACTCCCACGCCAGCAAGCCCTATCAAGAGTATTTGGACGATGATTCCACCGGCGGTGGGATCTATATAGGCAAACGCATCATGGGGCATTCCCAAAGTGAAAACAGCAATAAGGAGAATAGTTATCTTGTCCATTAATTCCACTCCTTTAGTTGGTTGAATGTCAAAATTCACCTAAATTTTGAGATAGCGATAGAATAGCTTTCAAAATGAAAAAATTTTAGTTGAAATGTCGTGGTGGCCTTTGGTTATGAGTTTCATGAGGCTAGTGCCTGAGTCGATAGAGGGCTGCTTCTCTTTAATACTTGAAGAATGATCGAATACACATCTGCAAGGGAAATGGATTGATCATTGATCCTACCAAGATTCTGACCAGGCAGTTTGACGATTAAGGGAATCCTGGCAATTTCCTCCATGTTAACGTCCCCTTTTTTTCTGCCAGGATTTTCAGGAGAAAAACTCATCCCATGGTCGCTCGTAATAATAATAAGCGAATCATCGAATACGTTCAGTTACTTAAGCTTTAGAAGAAACTCACCGAACAATGTATCAGTATATTTAATCTGTTCAACATATCGAGATTCAAGAATTTTCAATTCTTCAGAAGTTGCTTTACTGATTTCATATTCGTGTAAAGGATCCCATTCAAGTTGGCCTTGTGAATTATACATATATGGACCATGAGGAAGTTCGACATGGATATAGGTAAACACAGGTAAAATTCCGACAATTTTGGGCTAAATTCTCAAAGGTCTTACAATATGGTAAGGCATAACCACTAATATACACGTGATAGGTTTGTGCGAGTTCTTTAAAAAGGTGGTTAGTGGGGGGCCTTTCCAAAAATTCCTCTTGAAAGGCCCCAACATTCGGTGTTCCTAATAGCAAAGTCGGGATAGCGTACTCAGTCATGACTTTGAGAGTTCTAGCATTTCTGTGCCAAGTGGCTGTTTGAGAAAAATCTTCAAGGTTCGGAACAATTTGCCTACTTAACTGATTGCCATCGAGTACCTGAGTCAATGCGAATTTATCATGAGGTATTGACTTTATTTCCTTTGTGGAAGAAAAAGCATGGCTTTGCTGGATGATCATTCCTAAATTTACTATCTCGTAGACAACAAGAATGAGTGAAAAACGGAGAAACAATACTGGCACTTTCATGTCATCACGGATAAGGATATAAATGAAAGCCCCAATCCCAATGACACAAAAGATAATAAAGGCAAATTGCCAGAACTTGGAAATTGAGGAAGCCTGGAAGGCATTAAGAAAGGAAATCAAAACGACAATGAGTAAAGTATTTAAAAATTTTCGATATGCACTGATACCCCAAAAATATTGAACAATGAACAGACCTATGGTGATCCCCGCCCAAGACGCTCCATAAAAGATTACCAAACAAGAAACACATACAGGCTGAAATGGGTGAGCAATAATGACACTGTTTACTGGAGAGATTGTTCCAAGAGTAGCTAACTCGAGCAATAGAAATAAGATTTGAAAAAAAGATGTTTTCATAAAATGTCACATTTGAGAATTTCGCCAATAATTCGCCATATCTCTTAGAGGTGTCAAGTTTTCTTATAACTTTTGTTTGTAGATCATTCGGGATCAGGATATCCTGTTAGCACCCGACGGAAAGCGGAAAAAGGGTGCAACCATCGGTAGGTCATACGGTCAAAGTCTTTTTTGGCAAACGTCAAGAAACTGCTTTGCCCTGTGCTCACACGTGTGATAGAGCAACAGATGCTGATGGCCCTGGTGGGCAATGGCATCCCGGGTATTTTTTTCTTGGAGGTAGGTGCGAACGATATCCAGTAAATCACTCAGGTCTGGGCGACAGAAGAGAGCGTGTTTTCCATGTTCGAAGTTGTTGGGAATATGGATATACGGTAGATCCGAAACGAGAAGTCTTCTCGCCGCGACGATCTCCCAATATCGAATCGTATCGAATCCAGCTCCCCTAATAGACAGTCCTATCTTCGACCGTGCGATGAGTCGGAAATAGTCTTCATATGACAACTTACCTCTCTGCTCCATTTCCGTGGCATACGGATCTCCCTGGAGTTTGGCCTTGCAAATCGCGACCGTCCCTAACAACAGTTTTGACTTTCTGGTTTTCGCTTCAGCATACACACCACCTTCAAATCTAATATCGGAGGCTTCCCGGAGCATATCGACCGCTTGAATGCGTTTGCGATGGGACGCAATGCCTACGAAGGAAATATCAATCTCCTGGTGCTGGTTTTCGAAGGACGGGACTCCTTCCAAATTGATTGAGAACGGAAGAGGGTAAGTGTGATCAGAAATATTCCGACCCCAGCCAAAAACTCTCCATTTTGCATGGAGGCTTTTGGGACTGAACCCATCGTGGGAAAGATATTCTCTCTTAAAATACAGAGCAAAACCATATCTTTGAAAAAGATCGGTCTTAATATCAGTGCCGTCATCTCCGTCAATGAGAATCAATGGGGGGAGGGTACACTTGCTGGTCAACGTCTCAAGTGCCTCCAATGCTTCTCTGCGTATGGCTGAAAGGACAACGAAATCAAACTCGCGTCGATTCAAGAGGGAGACGATGTCCTCCAGCTCGTATCGTTGGCCTGGGTTTTGCGGCAGCGAGAAAACCCTCAGATCAGGATTGTGATACAATTCCTTGTAGGGATAGTCGATCACAGATTGCCAACCTAGATTCTTGCACAAACCTGTATAGATTTGATCGGAAAGGTAGTCGATATGCGAAGGCGTTAAATAGAGAATGTTCATCTTGGCTTCTTATAAACCATGGCTTCTGCATACTTGGGGGAAGAGTATAGGAAGACCTCGAAGTTGCAAAACCGGGCGAAGCCGAAAATTCTTAAGTCGGCCCGTAGAACATACAATAACTCCCAACGTGAATGGGAACGTTGCGGCGGCTCTGCCTTGCCATTATGAAGGAGATAGCTGAAGGACTCTCTCCCTGTGAGGCCGTGAGTTCGATCTAATCTCAACGAGACGTTTCAGTATCAAAGGAAACAAGGACCGGTTGAAAAATACTTTGCAGGAAATCAAAATTTATAGTTTCAGGTAGCGCCTCTTCAATCCATTCATCAAAGTGAAACGCAGAAGGCCATAAACTCATTGGATAATGAGCTCTAAGCCATGTTTTCCAAGTCCTGTAATCGAATGGATTTTTCTTCAAGGAGCGATGGACAAAGTATTTGGCAAATTGACTGCCAGATTGATAAGGAAATAGGAGAAAACTGACCTCTCTAAGCCATTGGCCTCTCATGATCCGAAACGCCTTCTTCACTCTACTATTTGGTGAAAATCCGTACTTGTTGAAGAGAATCCTGTAGAACCTGTCTAGGTTTCGAAAAATGATGTAGATGAGTCTCTTATGTCTGGCCACACGATGCATCTCAGAATGCGTCCGGTAGCGTCCGAGCGTTTCATCCGCACAAATAAACGGACCTTGCTCGCTCATCCTTAGACAAAATTCCGATTCTTCAAAACATTCAGGGTTGAATTGTTCATCAAAGAGGCCTGCCCGAATAGCCGTCTCTTTTCTGAAAAACATGATTGAAGGAAGCACCGTCGGCACGTCCGCAAGCGGAGAACTCGGTTCGAACAGGAGCTTCCGCCAGAATTCTGGCGTATCGCCGGCAGCCTTGTTGACAACGTGTCGGTTGTCAGGAGATACCCGATCAAAGATGGCGTGAATCATTGCCGCTTCAGGATGCTTTTCCGCCGTGGCAACTCGAATCTCTAGCCGATGTGGATACATCATGTCATCGTCATCTAACAATGCGACATATTCTCCATGAGACTCGATGATGCCACGATTGCGAGCTGAACAAGCACCTTGGCGTGTTTCCGAGACCACACGAATCTTTCCTGGATGCTGCACCATAAAAGGATGCACGGATGCAAGCGTCTCTGCGGGTGCATTGTTATCGACCAGAAGTATTTCATACTCCTTCATAGTTTGGTTAAGGCATGATTCTATTGTTTCCCTTATAGTGCTCGTTTTTGAAAGTGGAATAACTATGGAAACGACAACCGACATGAGACCCTCTCTTGTATTGGAGTGATTAAGCTGGTACCTCGATAGTCGGAGTATGATTTAGGGGGACTCAACTCAACCCGTAGGTATGCATAATGGCTTACACTATCGATCAAGGCAAGAAACATCAGCAGTTCCAAGGCAGTCTCCAGTCGTAGAAAGAAATTTCAGGTTTGTCGAACCAGCTAGGAGTTCAGGAGAGAGAGCAGGTATTGTCCGTAACCCGTTCCTTTCATAGACTCCCCGATTTGCTGGATATCATCGGATTGAAGGAATCCCATTCTGTAGGCGATTTCCTCTGGACAGCACACCATCAAGCCTTGGCGTTCTTGTAAGACTTGAACGTAGTGGGTGGCTTGCAGGAGTGAATCATGAGTTAAGGTTTGAGAGAAGCCGCAATGTCTAACACCTGGTTGTCATAAAAGTAGAGACCCGTGACTGCGTACGAAGACCGAGGGACCGAAGGTTTTTCTTCTAGTGTTATGGCTTTGTTTTTGGAGTCGAAGCTAACCACTCCATAGCGCTGAGGATTACGAACCTGATACGCAAAAATTCTGGCACCCGTGGGTTGCTGGACGGTTTTTCAATGTTCCTGAAGCCCGTGACCGATAAAAAGGTTATCCCCTAAAATGAGGGCAACAGAGTCTTGTTCTACGAATTCTCTGGCGATCAGGAAGGCTTGAGCAATACCATCTGGGAACTCCTGGTTGGCATAGCGAATCTCAATTCCAAACTGCGATCCATCACCGAGTAAACGAACAAATCCATCTTGGTCATAGGGAGTCGTAATGATGAGATACTCTCTGATGCCCGTTAACATGAGGGTAGAGAGAGGGTAATAAATCATCGGTTTATCGTATATCGGTATCATATGTTTGCTGATCCCCCGAGTGAGGGGATATAACCGTGATCCTGTTCCACCTGCTAATATGATACCTTTCATCAAAATAAAGGCCTTTTCTGGTATGAAATCTTGTATGGACTGGAAGCTTGGCGATGCCTCTGAATCGTTACATTGGAGTTTGCTTGAGGCCCAGACGTTCCCTCTGATAATTGCCTGAAGAAACTGTGACACACCAGTCTTTGTGAGTTAAATATCATTGAACCGTCTTCTTCAGCCCCGTCAAGAAATCATGTTTAGGGGTCCAGCCAAGTTCATGCCTGATTTTCGAGGTATCCATGGCATATCGAAGATCGTGACCTGGTCGATCGGGGACAAAGGCGACCAAGTCTCTGTAGTGCACAAGCCCTTGTTTCTGCAAATTCTGGTTGTATGAAGCCGGATCGAGCTCTTCCAGAATGCGACAAATCGATTCCACGGTTTCCAGGTTGGTCCGTTCATTGTTGCCGCCAAGGTGATATGTTTCTCCGACCTGTCCTTGTGTCAACACGACATGAAGCCCCTCACAGTGATCGTGAACAAAAAGCCAGTCTCGAACATTTTTCCTTTCTCCATAAATAGGCAATGCCTTTCCTTCATGAGCATTGAGAAGGATGAGTGGAATCAGCTTTTCCTGGAATTGGTAAGGCCCGTAATTGTTTGAAGAATTGGTGATGAGAATTGGAAGTCCATACGTCTGCCAGTACGCACGAGCCAAATGATCGGCACTCGCTTTAGATGCGGCATACGGCGAGTTGGGTGCGTAAGGCAGATCCTCAGAAAAATACCCCTCTTCACCCAATGTGCCATACACCTCATCAGTGGATACTTGTAGAAAATGGAACTTTACTCTTTCATGATCAGGTAAGGATTGCCAATGGGTTCTGGCCGCCTCTAAGAGTACAAAAGTACCTCCAATGTTGGTATGAATGAATGTCTCGGGATCATCGATGGACCGGTCAACATGTGTTTCGGCAGCAAAATTGATGACATATTGTGGGCGATAGGTTTCGAATATGTGTTCCATGGTCGCCTGCTCGGTAATGTCGGCTTGTATGAACGTCAAGGGTTCGGATTTCAGAATGTCTTGGATGTTGTGTAAATGGCCTGCATACGTCAATTTGTCGATTACGACGATGTGGACGTTCGGGTAGGTTAAGACGAATCGGACGAAATTCGACCTAATGAAGCCAGCTCCCCCTGTGATCAGCATTGTTTCTCGCATGGGATCAATAATGAGGTTATACTAAAATCGGTTGAAATTTACGAGGAGGGCGCTGTTGCAACAGGTCGATAAACCATTCACAGCAGTGAAAGTCCTCAATCGTCTGACATCCGTTCTGTGTGGGATATCATATGCGAATCGGTTTTGATGCTTTCCCAGCTGTCAATTCCCTCGGTGGTGTGGGGAGCTATGCCTATTGCCTCCTGAGGGCTTTACTTGAATTGGGTATTCGTGATGAGGATGAAATCGTGGCCTACTTCCCAAGTCAGACCAATCGAGAATCAACTATTCGAGATCTCGAAGGCTATCCCCATTTGCGATTGAGAAAAACCGGAAAGCATTGGATGAAGTGGTGCGGCGGTATTGATGAATTAGATCTCTACCATGGGACCAACTTTAAAACACAAACCAGAGGCCATTCTGGAGCAGTTGTGACAATCCATGATCTTTGGTTAGATCGCTTTCCAGAGTATTCCAAGAAACTCTTTGGTCAAAAATGGTCATTCTATCGTACACGCCGCCGTGCCTTGTTAGCAGAGCATGTCATTACGGTTTCTCAACATTCGGCTCAAGATATTGAAGAACTATTCGGCGTTCCTGAAAATCGAATTTCTGTTATTTGGAACGGAGTATCGAAGGAATACTGGCCTGATAAGACTGATGAGAGTAGGGGAGTTCTGTCTTCTCGTTTTGGTATTCAGGCCCCCTATATCTTGTTTGTGGGAGGGGCAGATCCGAGAAAGAACCACCAAACTCTTTTCCGAGCCTACGCGAAGGCCGATTCGCTTCATAAGACGTATGTCTTAGTCGTGATTGGGAATCCAGTGCATAAAATGGGCACCATGCATAAAATGGGCACCATAGTTGGAACCAGTAAGACGTTGGGCATACGCGATCGAGTGATTTCTTTGCAAGGACTGTCAGTCGAGGAGATGCGCTCTTTGTATTCACATGCCGACCTGTTTGTGTTTCCTTCTCGATATGAGGGGTTTGGGCTCCCTGTATTGGAGGCAATGGCTTGTGGTGCACCAGTGATTACGTCAAGAAAGACGTCCCTCCAAGAGATTGTTGATCAAGCGGCTGTTTTAGTTGATCCTGGAGATGATGAAGAACTCCGTCATGCCATGATCACCGTGCTTCAGGATCAAGAACTCCAGGACTCCATGCGGGTGAAGGGGTTAGAAAGGGCAAAACAATTTACTTGGGAACGGGCTGCTCGCCAGACCTGGGATGTGTATCGTCAGCTGTGTCGATAAGTTTTGCTAAATGTTGTGAGATGGAAACTCCTGCCAGAAAAATCCTGATTATCAAGTTTCGGTACATTGGCGATGTTCTCTTATGTACTCCGACCATTGAGGCAATTCGAAAACATTATCCCCATGCCCGCATAGAGTGCCTTGTGAATCCTGGCACAGATGACGTGCTTCGTTTCAACCCCAATATTGATGGAGTTCATGTGGTACCTCGTTCGGGGTTGGCGACCCAACTTCGGTTTTTATGGTGGCTTCGATCGAGTGGTTTTGATTGTGTTTTTGATCTCACAGATGGTGATCGTTCTGCCATCATGACAGCAATCACGGGGGCATCAAGACGAGTGGGATTTAATAACGAGAATCGGTGGCGAGGTCGTATGTATTCTCAATGTGTGAGTGCAAGATATGGGTCCATGCATATGATTGAATACCATGGGCAGGTTCTTGCCAGCATGGGAGTGTCAAATGGTTTGGGAAATCCCCAAGTATTCGTCAGTGTCGAAGATGAGGCCAGGGCAAAGGATGTGCTTGAAAAGAACAAGCTCTTGAACTCTCCTTGGGTGATGATGCACCCAGGGGCACGCTATTGGTTTAAAGCCTGGCCCACAGAGAGATTTGCCGCTTTATGTGATCGATTGATGGAAAACGGATTTTCTGTAGTATTCGTAGGAGGTCCGAATGATCAAACTGTCGTGGATACGATTCAAGCTGCCGCGAAGTTCCAGCCTATTTCTTTAGTCGGACAGACTTCCCTCTTAGATTTGGCCACACTCATGAAACATTGCTTGCTGTTTGTGGGAAATGATGGAGGACCGATGCATATGGCCGCCGCGATGGGGTGCCCCGTGTTGGGTTTGTTTGGGCCATCAGATCCAGCGGTTTGGGGCCCAAGAGGATCAAACACCAAGGTTATCTATAAGGGGGGAGATTGCCGGGAATGTTTTCACCCTGATTGTTTTCGTGGTGAGGAAAGTTGCATGCGGCAGATCTTGGTCGATGAGGTCTTTGAGTCGGTGATGGCTTTTTTAAATGGCTCTTCTTGAATGAGTAGGAATGATCAGAAGTAACAGGGGGTGATCAAAACACCGCTGATGCCCTTTTTCAATATCCCCTTTAAGGAAACGGTGAAAGGGGAGCATAGATCATCGGAAAGTCAACAAGATCTTCCAACCATGGCGACATGTGATCCGGTTCAAGAGGCATCAAGTTCAGTCTTACCTCGATTTTGAATTCGTTCTGCGTCCCCATGATTCCAATGATAGCTGCTGCGTCAGGAGAATCGGGTAAAAGCCTGGCAGTCTGAAATTCGCACAGAGTGCTATACAGTCGTCCCCCATCAGTTAAAAGCGACAAGATCGTGGGTAAATCATCCACAGGCGCGTGCAATGAACAGCGATAGACTCTTCTCTGAAATGGTGCGATGGCACCAAAGTCAAGCAAGGTTTGGGTAGAAAATCCTGTCAGATAGATTCGGATGTTCACAGGATTTTGTCCATACGTTGCTGCCAGTTTTGTCGCAGGCACCAAAAATTCGAATGGGTCTGATGAATTGTATTCAAACTGGCAAGGACCAAACGCGTCGGCCCAAGAACAGAAAAACGGTGCTTCCTGCTTATTGATTCCAAGATGGACCATTCTCCTTTCCAGACGGAGATCGATGGGGAGGTCCAACAGGTCAATGGCCGTCTGAAACGCCTGTTTTCGCTCATCGATCCAAATTGGTTCCTGATGAGATGCACGAGTTTCTCCTGGAGTAATCACTTCCGCGGTCTGCAAGCGAACACGAATAAATGAATGAGTGTGCCGAAACCCAACCCACAACATGGCTTGAGGAAGAAGTGTAGCGTTATATCCGGGAAGAAGCCATGGATGGCTGATGGAGCAATACGTACTGAGAGTTTGATGTTTCTGGTACAGGGAGTGGTATCGCCCGACTAGGAGAAAGAAATCGCCTTGCCATTCTTCCAGCACATGAATCAACGTCACATCTTCGATGGGCCAATCGTCAAGCCGATCAACGTCTTCAATGTGATTGACGGCGAATTCTTCAATGTAGCAGATGCTATCTCTTGAAGGGTCGACGGTATGGAGTCCGTGAGCCTTCAAGCGATCCAAGAGCTTAAGCACGTCATCAAACGGAATCGAGTGCTGGCATTCCCATCTTTGCTCCCGCATACAGCACGACTCCTCGAATTGTGAGGTGAGAGAAACTAAAGTCCTTCTCTTAAGTTATGATCGCCGCCATTCTTGAAGCACAATGTGGGCAGTCATTTCGGGAAGAGTTTAGGAGAGAGTTTGGAGTCAGAAGAAGTCATATAGAGGCCGCGAGCCAAGGGATCATGTATAAAAAATTGGCGGAGAGGGCGGGATTTGAACCCGCGGTAGAGTTTTGCCCTACGACGGTTTAGCAAACCGTTGCCTTCGGCCGCTCGGCCACCTCTCCGCAATCCTATTTCTTAATACTTACACGTACTTATATACTAACGGTGGTAGTAACCTCAAGAGCTGGGTGAGACTTGGTTGCGGATTTTGCTTCTAAGGGTGATCATCCAAATTTGATTGACAAAGAGTCGATGGTTTGCATCGAATAGCTAGCTATATATGTCTTTGATGACTTTGATACTACCATGTCGGAGTTGTTCTCGAATACATTTCTGATTGGCCCCTTATTCCATTCTGACACCCTTCAGTCAAATTCCAAACAGTGTCTTCTTTGAGACCTTTAGAAAGTGAGCGCCAACAGGCTTAGTCTGTTTCATTCTTCGTTGACCCCGCGCTTTGGATGGTAATTGTAAATATTTTTTTGAGTGCACTAAACGTACACGGCTTAGTATGAACGAGACCTTCGGGAAGTTTGGTGGTCTTATCCACGCAGGCTTCGTTGAGTTGAGTTTGGGTCAGGGTGGCTGCAAACAGGTTCGCTGCCCGTAGATCCACTTCCTTGAGTTTCGCCCCATGCAAGTTCGCATTGACCAAAAAGGCTTCTTCCGCTATCAGATATTGCAGGTTGGCTTCCTTACAACTAGGCACCCCTTACAAGTCTAGGCAATTCCCCATCCCGGAACCAATTCGATGGTTTCGCGGACACATCCTGTTTATTGAAATTGGCAAAGGGCCGCATACCGAGGGTGAACAAGAGTTCTGGGACGATGGTGTGGTGAATGGCAGAGGCGTCTTCAGCAGTCGGGATCTCGATCTTTAGATAACTGATCGCATTTCCCGCCTGTGGCTCCGTAATTGGCACGTCTCTTTGGGAGCGTGTTGCTACTCCATTGATGGCCCCATCAGACGCCACTACGGTGAAGAGCATCACCGCTAGGCCCAACAACGTCAACTTCCAGGAGCGTTGCCCGAGAGTCATCCATAGCTTCGTGGTCTTCCAATTGTTGGCTATGTTTAAGGAGAGTCGTTCCTGTCCCCGCAGTGTCTTCTTCGCCAATGCCTGTGACCAGCCGGCAAACACACAGGTCACCACAATGAGGAGAATGTGTACAGTCCTGACTTCCCAGTCATGTTTTGGGAGATACCGTAGCCAGAAAAACACGAACGTCAGCGGTACCACCCACCATGCTAGAAGAATAGATATGCCCACCATCAATCGAGATAATGGAGGACGGTTCTCGCGCAACAGGGTGAAATGCGGACGAACGAGAGAATTGAGAATCCAGGGATACACTTTTTCGTCTAAAGCTTTGCCGTCGGGGAATTTGGCTGGCAGGCTCGACAGTCCGTGCCAGAACCGTTGGAGGTAAAAGTGGAGCCACAGGTACAGGCTGAATAGGATTAGCGGGGCGGCCCAATAAAATCCAGCAATGGGGATTTTGGCTTGAATGATGGGCAAGGGGGGAGGAGCTAGAGTTAGTTAGCAGAGCGACATCCGTAGTGGTGGCGATAGTCAACCAGGCATAGACACAACCCAGTAGCATGGAGATGAACAGTTTGCCGGCTTTCTTGGAAATTTCTTCTACCTGAATCAGGCCATCAAACTGGGCGATGTCTTTCGGCAGTTTGGCACCAGAGACGTTGGCACCAGCGAATTGGCTTGCTAAGAGGCCGGTCGCTTTAGAGAGATCTGCGTCCTGTAAATTCGCCTCGCGGAGAATGGCGTTGTTGAGAGTGGCCTTCTGAAGGTTGGCATAAAAAAGGAGCGCCCCCTGCAGGTTCGCGAAGGCGAGGTGGGTCTCCTGCAGGTTGGCCTCCCACAGGTCCGCCATCTGCATGTTGGCCGAATCTAGCAACAACTTCTGCAGGTTGCCCCAAGAAAGGTCAGCTCTCACCCCTTCCTTTTTATCTGATTCCACCCATTTTCGATTTTGCTCCAGAATTTCCTGTAATTCGTCTGGAGGGATATCTCGATACAGCGGAGCTTCGGTGAGTTCCGATTCCGATTGCTCGGATGGTGGACTATTTGTTTCAGGTTTGTCGGTCATGACCATTTACAGACGGAGTGCAGGTCTATGCTGCTTGGTTTTTAGACTCTCATCCATTGGTGAATTTTTTTTAAGACCGTTTCCGGCTGGATATAGCTTATACAATTCTGTGTGCATTGGTCTCGTCGGTAGCAACGCTGGCAGATGTCGCCTTCTCGCAGGACGGTGGAATATTTTCCTACTGGCCCGATACGTACTTCATCTGTTGGCCCGAATAACGCGATCAGAGGGACATGGAGTGCGCTTGCCAGATGCATGGGGAAACTATCGCCTGTCAAGAGCAGACGCGATTTCTTCATCAATTCCGCAAATTCCAATAGCGTTAACTCTCCAGCGAGATTGACGACTAAGCGGCCATTGACCTGGGCAGTCAATCGATCAATGTCTTTTCTCCTATCAGGCAGCCCAGTGAGGACGATGAGAATATCCCTAGGTAAGCTGTTGATCACGGCTTGAAATTTATCGAGACCCCAGTTTTTTGTCTCCCATCGGGTAAACGGGCTGATGATCAGGATCTTTTTGTTGTCAGGATTAATACGCTTGAGCAAGTCATCAATCGTCTGTTCTTCCTCATTTGAAGTAAAAATCTCCATTTCTGAATTTTTGACTTGGATACCCGCTATCTCTAGGACATGATCCATCTCTTTGATGGCATGAATCTCCGGCTTTTTGAAACGATTCAGAAATAACCAACGACCTTTCACATATTTCCTTTTTGCTTTTGCCGCATAGAGATAAAAGACAGACTTCAGTCTGCCTTGAAGGTCAAAGGCTAGGTCGTAATGGGTACTCCGTATTTCTTTTAATAGAGCAAAGATATGACGAATGACCCAAGCAGGGTTTCTCTTCCAGTCACGTTTGACTCTGTCTTTTTCGAACACTAGAAGCGTATCGATGTTTTTGTTATGCTTAAAAATCTCGTACGAAGGTTGGGCGGTTATCATGGTGATTGTGCTGTCAGGAAAGCTTTCCCTCAGTGTTCTGATGTGCCCCGTCGAATGAAGTACATCCCCAAGAGATGAGAGTTTTATCACCAGAATATTCAAATCGATCGCACTCCTTTTAGACAAAACACTATATAATATTACGTATGACCTCGCAAACGACGACATTTAATTTTTCCGAATTGCGTGCCTTGCAACTTCATGACGATCCCTATCGCTATGTAGTCCATGGCCCGAACGTGCTTGATCCTGAGATGTTCGAGGTCCTTTGTAAGAATTTCCCTGTGACGAGCAAGGTTGGCCATAACGAAGTCAAAGATGTGACGATGTGTCAAGAATGGAAAGCGTTTATAGACGAAATTCATTCTTCGGCCTATCGAGAGGCCATGGAATCAATCACGGGTTTACAGCTTTCTTCCTTTGAAGTCGGTATTGGCATTCGACATCTCAGTAAACTCTCCCATGGCTCACCACATGCGGATGTTCCTCGGAAGAAAGTGACGCACCTTATTTATTTCAACGAGGAATGGCCGCACGAAACGGGTAGGCTGCGAGTCCTCTGTTCTAAAAACCTAGACGATGTCCACGAAACCATTACTCCGTTGAAAGGGACGGGCCTCATATTTGTCGTGAGCAAAAATTCATTTCACGGCTTCGAGCCATTCGAAGGGGTTCGGAATGCCATCCAGATTAATTTTGAAGAAACGAGTTTCTTCAGCAAGATATTTTCTACGTACGAATAGACTCCTCGCGACATTTCTTGATTAAGTTTTCCCCTCCATTAGCTATCTTCTTACAGTTGACAGGGTACTAAAACTCGGGCCAGTGAAAACGCGCTGAGCGCGTGAGCTTACTTTTGACCAAAGGTTTGTCCATATTTTTCAGGGTAGCTCAGATTCATGAGCCTAAAGCGTTCTTACTAGCGAAGTGAGCAGACTGTGAGAGAAGATTATCTCAGGATCGCGCAGACTGTTTTCTGGCTAATTCCCAGAACTTTGCGTATTTAATGAAGGTATAATAGGCGTATAAACCCGAAAGGATAAAGCCCGGCATTCCATCCAAAAATCCGGCGCGAAACAGGTACATCTTGAGAAACGTAAAACTGGGGTGTGTGAGTAATTGGTGTATCCGAAACCGCCGCCCCTGGTCGAGCATTCGCTGAGCCATCAGATCCGTGTAGCGGTCCATTTTCCCTAGATAATGTTTAAGATCCCTAAAGGGGAACTGAAGCACATGTTCTTTTAAATAGCCGATTCGACCGTTAAGTTCGAACCCTTCATGGACGAGATGGTCACGGTACTGCATCCGATCTTTTCGGAAGAACTGAGGTTGGCGGTAATCCGGATACCACCCGCAATGACGAATCCATTGGTCAAGGAAATAGTTTTGCCTGGGAACAAAATAGGCGTCTGCTTGTGGCCCTTCCTGTAGAGTTCGCCGTATTTCCTGTTGAATCTCAGGAGTCGTTCGTTCATCCGTGTCCAGACTGAAAATCCAGTTATAAGAGGCATGGGATAAGGCTTCATTGCGGAGCCGTCCAAACCCTTTAAATTCATGCTGAAAGACTTTGTCGGTAAACTCTCTGGCAATTTTTGCGGTGGCATCGGTACTGAATGAGTCGACGACAATCAATTCATCCACCCAATCCAATGATTCCAGGCAAGGCCTCATGTAGGGTTCATCATTGTATGCGATCACAACCGCAGAAATTTTTGGAGTTTCGATAGGAACCATTATCTCTCTCTCATTCTCGCAAAAACTCTATTTTAACTGCTTGCACTCAAACCTACTACCAGTCTTCTTTGACTCTTGGACCACTCAAGACGTTTTGGAAACACAATACTGTCTATCGCGTCTAGACTTATGCAGCGAGTGCAAAGACGGATCAAAATCTCTTAATTGACACTTTGGTTAGTTTACTTTTGGGGAGGGTTGTTTAGGCAAGTTCCTAGACGAACCTATGGGAGTAGAAGCACCAAAACGAATCAAGCGTTTCCTTGAGGCGAGTCCGGAGAACTAGACGATTCCGATTTTTCTTGAAATTCTTTGACCAGTTGGGCGAGATTTTCAACTTTTTTGTAGTGGGGATGATCAGGAGGAAGCGGATTGCCATCCTCATCGGTTAAAAGGTCCTGCATCCCTTCAAAAAGAGCATCCATTTCAGGTAGGGGGCCTTGGGGTTGTTTAAATTTTCCCATCATGTCCTCCAGAAGTCATAGGCCAATAGAATGTGAGAAAAGAGGATTCTTTCCTAAAAGCTTTCAACTTTAACAAGTACTCATGGGATGGAGCAAGCGACATGTCAAGGAAATAAAGAAGACAAGGTTAACTGCTTACCCTTTTTTGTGGTTTTGAAGGATCCTTTTAATGAGCGTACGAAGGTTATCGGTATTTAAGTATTCTACTCTGATATTGCCATTCAACACCACGGTTGGGGTGTGTTTCACGCCAATCCGTTCTCCCCATGCTATGCCTTTTTCAAGTTGTTGGTAAGGTTTCCCGGTTGCCATCCCTTCTTCAAACTCTTGGACATCGAGGCCGATTTCTCGAATCAATACGGACCGCATGCTTTTGTCAAAGACATGGATATTCTCTTTGTGGATAGTTTTGAACAAGACGTGTTTCATGGCTGGGCCTTTTCCCATCGCCTTCGCTTGTTCATACATTTCAAAGGCCGTTGGGAGTTTTCCCGGCATGACGGGGAATCCAATCAATTGAACCTCGAGTTGATCCCCAAATTCTTTTTTCAATTTGGAGACCACCACTTTTTCAAACATATGGCAATGAGGACAGTAAAAATCAGCAAATTCGAGGAGGAGGACCTTCCCTGGTTCACCAAGAGACGGTTCTTTCTCCATTTTTTGATATTTGCCGGGAAGATCGTTCGTGGCTGCCTTGGTGTGTAACTCGAGATTGATCATCAATGCACAAAAAACTCCTATCACTAGACCGATTGCCTTCATGCCTCTCATAATTACCCCTTCTTGTGATCGTTGCGCCTTGCTGTGTTGCAGAATAGTGAAAAATCTTTCATGCAGGTGTGGTCGTGGCTTATTAAAGACTCAACTTACTGTACTGTTCCCTTTAACAGTTTAAGTTTTTAACGAATCTTGGTAGGTATTATACTCTGTCGATGTCTTTCAATGAAGGGTCGATTGGCACAAAATCCAGGTGTAACCTTTACAAAGGATAGGTTTCTGCATCATAAATCGTTTTCGCTATTGAATTTTCGTGTAAGGTCGTTTATTTGAGACAGGCAGGCTCACATTGATTTCGTAACATCCTAGTTGGATGAGCGAATTGTTGCGTTGAGGGGAGGTATCAATGAAGGTAGTCAGTTTGGCCGATTTCCAGGAGTTTTCCAGCGAAAAATTGAAAAAGCACAATTTATTCCAGACCCCTAAGTTTTTCTGTGATGTCTATTGTTTTGAGCCGGGCCAAACACAAAAGGGGCATGTTCATGCCGATCAAGACAAAGTGTATTTAGTATTGGAGGGGGAAGGTACGTTTCAGGTCGGAACGCAAGAGCAAGTTCTGGGACCTGGGCACGGAACCCTTGCTGCGGCAGGGGAGGAACACGGAGTCATGAATCACTCAGATGCACGACTCCGTGTGTTGGTGTTTATGGCCCCTAATCCCGAGTGAACGGGAAACGAACAGAGGTTTAAGAAACTTAATTTGTCGTGGCGAGACTCTTAAAAATCATGGGGTCATCTTCTCCCGACACCGATAAGATTCCCACTGCTCCCTTGGCGACACGAAAGATGCTGTGATCCAACAGCAAATAATCCCCCGCGACATCAGCTTTGAATTCCACGATGGTCGTACCAGCTGAAGGTACCAATGTGGTTTGAACATTATGGTTCACGAGACCACCAATGGCCCCTTCTACGTATACAGTATCAAAAATTTCCCCGATGATATGAAACGATGACGCATAATTTGGTCCAATATTACCAAAAAAGACGCGAACCGTTTCTCCTGTCTTTGCTTGTAACACGTTCTCACCTGTTAACGCTCCTGGTTTCCCATTGAGCACGACAAAATCCGGATGTTCAGCAAGTCCCTTCTCCATCGATAACTCCAGCACATTTGGGTCTTTGCTCGCTTTGGTAAAAAATTCGCTCTGAAGGACATAGAATTCTTTGTCTACTCGGGGAAGGCCATTCTGTGGCTCGACGAGGACCATGCCGTACATCCCATTGGCAATATGAGCCGGAATATTCGGGACTGTTGACGCACAATGATACATATACAGCCCGGGATTGAGGGTTTTAAATGAGAAGGCGGCTCCCTTGCCAGGGCCGCTCAGATTCACCGCTGCTCCTCCTCCCGGTCCATTGACAGCATGGAGATCAATATTGTGCGGAAATGTGTTGCCAGCGTGATTTTTTAAGTGTAATTCAACAGTATCTCCTACGCGAACTCGAATCATAGGGCCTGGCACCGTTCCGTTGAAGCTCCAGAATTTGTACTGTTTTCCATCAGCAAACTCACCTTGATATTCCTTGGCCTCTAAGTTCACTACGACATGTGCGGGAGCAGAACGAGTAATGGGGGGAGGGACTTTCGGGGCTGTGGTGAGTTGTGCATTGATTTTTTCACCCATTGCCCAGGTTGAGCTGAGGATCAAACCAAAGCTCATGAGTACGAAAAACACACTTAACAGGGAAAAAAATCTGAGATGTCGCATGTTGTAAAAGGCTCCTTTTTACTTAAAAAGATCTATAAAAGGCCTAATATTTCAGTGACATAATATGAAGTCCTGAATGAGAAAAACATGATCTATATCATATTTTCTTGATTTTTTCATGTAGGGCCACTAGTGGGACACTCCGATATGTGGGCGAGTCTTGAAATTTTGCATAAATCCGTGAGAATGAGACGTTTGGCTGTGCCTACAATCAACCCCTGTTGCTTAAGCCGACTCATGATGGGTAGCAGTTTCAACCGTCAGTCCTGCCATATCTGCGAGGTCCTTACGAGTCAGGCGTATCGTGAGACGAATGCCCTCTGCTTCCTGTACCCCGGCTTTATCGGCCAGATTGACTATAATAGAGGCGATGCGCTGTTCTGCTCGGTCAAAGGCAAATGCCTTTGCATGCTCTTGGGCTTCCCTCAGTCGATGACCCAAATAGGAAATCACCTGAATAGCAGCCTCCGGATTCCTGCGAAGGATGTCATAATACGCCTGTTTTTTGATCTTTAAAATTCTGGCGTGATCCATGACCTTTGCACATCCAGGATGGGGGGAGCCATCAAATACTGCAGCCTCGCAACAGAACAGATCACCAGGCATAAGGAATTTTAACGTGACATCTCGTCCATCAGGTGAAGATTTGACGCATTTGACGGTTCCTTCTTTCACGATATGAAACCATTCAGTCGGATCTCCTTCCCGGAAGACGTACTCTCCTTTGGCATAATCGGACTCGATTAGGTTACTGGCCAGTTCCTGTTGGAATGAATCAGGGAGGTCGTTAAAAAAAGGAAGGGAACGAAGAGGGTCCTTTTCGGACATGTGGGCTATAGCAGTTGTCTGACAGTTTCGATAATTGCGCGGGAACTGATTCCATATCGGTCCAAAAGTTCCGCGGACTTTCCACTATGAGGGATTTCTCGAATAGCCAGCTTCTTAATACGCACTTCTTCGGAGGCCAAAGCATTGAGGACGGCATCGCCAAGTCCACCGTGGGCGTAATGGTCTTCAACGGTCAACACTCGACGGTTTGTTGCCATGGCGCAGTCCCGAAGAGTCTTTTGATCAATGGGGACGATACTGTACAAGTCGATCACTCGAACGGAAATCCCCTCTGAGTTCAATTGTTCATAGGATTTGAGAACTTCAAAAAGGGTCACGCCGGCTGAGATGATCGTCAGTTTGTCCTCCTGACTTTGTCGCAACACTTTACATCCCCCGATTGGAAATGCCTCGTTGGCATCATACAAGACGGGAGTTTTTGGACGACTCGTCCTCATGTACACCATACCCTTATGGTTCGCCATCTCGTTAACAAGGTGATGAGTGGACACGGCGTCGGAAGGGTAGAGGACCACGGCACCAGGCTGTGATGCCATCATGGCGATATCCTCAAGGCCCATTTGAGAAGGGCCATCTTCACCAATACTCACACCCGCGTGGGATCCCATCATTTTAATATTGGACTGACTAATGGCTGCCATCCTGATGAAATCGTAAGCTCGTGTCAAAAAACACGCAAAGGTAGCCGCAAACGGAATCTTCCCACAGGCTGCCAAACCAGCGGCAGCCCCAATCATATTTTGTTCAGCAATGAAATTTTCAAAAAATCGATCGGAGAACTTTTGAGCAAATTTCTCCGTAAACGTAGAATTTTTCACATCGGCATCCAACGCGACGACTGTAGGATTCACTTCCCCTAAAAGAGCCAGGGCTGACCCAAATGCCTCTCGTGTGGCGACAGAGTCATTTTTCGAATAAGTCGGGAGGGGTAATCGAGCCGTTCGAGCTACACTCTCATCAACATATGGCGGCGAGGGAATTGTGAGTTCGGCGGTAGAGGGAGTGAGTTGCGTGGTGAGTGTTGCAATCGCATCCTCTGCTTGTTGTGCACTGAGGGGTTTCCCATGCCCATTCAGTCGGTCTTCAAAATCAGGAAGACCACTTCCCTTCAATGTCTTGGCCAGTAACACCGTTGGGGCTCCTTTGTGCAATGTGGCTTCTTCAAAGGCTTTTAACAATGCGGCATGGTCATGACCGTCCACCACGAGGGTGTGCCACCCAAACCCCTTCCAACGCGCTTGATACAGATCGAGGTTATGTCCCAAGCTCGTGGGATCAGATTGCCCTAGCCGGTTAATGTCGATAATGGCACAAAGATTATCGAGTTGGTTGTATCTGGCAATTTCTGCAGCTTCCCAAACTGATCCTTCTAGAGATTCGCCATCTCCTAGGAGAACGTAGACCCGATATCCCGCTTGGTCTAAACATTTGGCATTAAGCGCAATGCCGACTCCGGCACACAAGCCTTGACCTAACGAACCTGTAGCAACATCGACAAACGATAATCGTGGAGTCGGATGGCCTTCCAGATCAGAAGTCAATGTCCGCAATTGAAGAAGGTCAGACTTGGGGAACAACCCTGCTTCAGCCCAAGCTGCATAAAGAAGAGGAGCCGCATGACCTTTGGATAAGACAAATCGATCATTGCCGGAATGTTTGGGATTCGTGGGGTCAAACCGCATCACTCCAAAAAATAACGTGGCCATGATATCCGCCGCGGAACAACAACTTGTTGGATGCCCACTTCCAGCTTTCGTGGTTGCACGTATACTTTCAATTCGGAGATGAAGACTTTTATTCTTGATCGCGGGAATAAGAGGAGAAGATTTCACAGTCGGCTCGGTGACTTGCTTCATCGTAGCTGGTTGAGGATTCATGGTTCTGAAATCGCTTTGCCACGATAAGCCAGGCTACGGTACCAAACGCCTTTCCCCTCCGTCAATCTGACAGGCTGTTGAAAAAGCCCACTAAGGCAGACTGCAGGCCGTGAGGAGATTTGCCGGCCATCAGTTTGGAGTGTTCAGAAACTCCAAGTCTGAAGGGATCTGTGACAGAATCTGGGAACGAGTTTGGTAAACACCGGGAAGACCCTTACCCAGAGCATAAACAAGGCCGCTTTCTCTCTTTCCTAAAAGCAGCCGTCCCCCTGTTTGTCCTTGTTGATCAATTCCGATGATCTCGACATGAGGGTTGGATAATCCATAATGATCGAGGTTGTTTTCTTCACTCTCCGCTCGAAGTTCCGCTGGTAAATCCATAACTCGGCTCACAAAAAGGTTCGCAACTTGCTGATTGACTGCGGATTCTGGTTGATTCTCAAGGATCCACTTCTGATGTTGTTGGATAAGCATAAACGTCCGAGTTTTGGTCTTAACTTTCAAAAGACCAATATCGTTCACCTCCATGCCAAACAACCGTTTGTCTTGCAAATCAAATTGTCCCTTAGGAAGGGCTCGAAGTATCGATGGATTTATTCTATAAATTGGACCCTCACGATTTCTGATCGCATAGGCGGCGCTGTTACCGGAATTGAGCCTGAAAAATGAGGCCGACTGTTTTTTATTTCCGAAATGTACGGAAAGCGTCGTGACAGGATCTGTGAACTGTCCGAGGAGTTTCTGATGTTCAGGTCCAGTGTCAATGAATCCGATTGCCTGCAGATCTTCAAGAGCCATGAGCAGCATTCCCACAGCAGTCTTATCTGCTGGGGTATCGACTGGAGAACGAAACCGCCAGTTCCCTGATGCACCATGAGCTGAAGGGGTTTGATAGAGAATCAGTGTCTCGGATCCGTGCTGGACTTGAAATTCTTTCACCATGTTACGATCGAATGAAAAAAGCTCTTTTCTTCTGAATGTATAGAGTGTTTTTTTGCGAAAATCTTTGACAGAGAGAGTCGTGAGCAGAACTTTTCCATCTGAAGCTCTTTGTGCGTAAAGATTCGAGGAAATGGGATCCACGTCCCCAAGAGATAGCGTTTCGGCTTGGGATGTCGTGTGAAGAGAAAGGGTCGTGTAAGGAGGAGCAAGGCCGTACTGAGATAAGCTTTGGGAACTCACCTGGCCATCTTCTTGGATCGTTCTGAGAACTTTCCCGATGGTAATGGCCCTTAAGAGATTTTGAACAGTACGCGAATCACCTTTGGTGACAATAGGCTTTTGAATCATCCAACGATAGTAGTCATCTCGAACCATTTCAATGGTCTCATCTCGCGAGCGAAATGTGAGTTTGATCACCTCTCGGTCGTCAAATGGCAAAATGCGTTGGAGTTCTTGTTCCTGAGCCTCTTCAATTTCGATGCTCGGAACTTCCACGAAATATATGTAGGTTCCAAGGACAGCAAAAACCAGTCCCAGTAAGATCGTCGTCTGGAATGATTTCATAATTCTGTCTAGAGACGTCTCCGCCGTCTCCAAATCATGATCCCCGCCAAAAGGAACAAGACTGGGAGAGAGAATACCTGAACAGTAAACAACATTTGCTCTTGTGTTGGGTTAGGAATAAAAGGACGTAAGGCCGGATCCTTGGGGGAAATCGAGATCAATGACTGTTCGCTGGCTAACCATGCCACTGATCTCAGGAAAAAATCAGTATTCCCAGGAAAGGTCAGATAGGCATTACTCACAAAAGTCGAATTGCCAATAATCACGATCGCTGCTTTGGATAGGGTCGTGTCGGTCTTGTCTTTCTGAAATTCTAAAGCTCCGGCCAGTACGATTGGGCCTGGGATGTCTTCTTCCGGATCGAGAGAGGGTGAGGTATTTTCAAGGTTCATTTCAGCCCAACTTTCAGAGGACGTGTGGGCCAAACTGGTAAACTCCCAATCCAGCCCAGCTTGTTCCTTAAAGGTCACTCCTCCTGAAACAGGGAGGATGATCGGAACGGACATATCGTGAGTGATCTCATGCTCGGTAAAAGTCTTGACTAAAAGGGCTGTGGGACTGCCTTGAGCCACTCGGTCTTTTGGATCGACGACGATTCCTGGACTGAATTCAACGCCCCACTGATGTATGAGGGGATCAAGGCCATGAGAGGTATTGGGATCGACTAACAGTAACAATCTCCCTCCTAAGGAGAGGAATTCCTGGATGTGCTCAAGCTCCTCCAGATTCAGAGGATCTTGAGGCCCTGGAATGATGAGAACAGTTGCCTCGTCTACTTTTTGAGCCACTTCGAGGAAAGTGACATCTGTCACGTCGTACCCTTGTTTCACTAACTTACTCTTTGCTAGAGACAATCCGCCCTTGTCACGGTCTTTGACCCTCCGCTCACCATGGCCCTTGAGCACCCAAATCTCTTTTTTCCTCTCTTTGGTCACACGTATGAGGGCACTCGTGAGGTCAATCTCTGTCGGTTGGGAAGCATGGATCACTTGAGTGTCACTTTCAAAAACAGCCGTGTCCACACTAGTGATTTCATACTTTCTGGCCATTGTGGGGTTTTTTTCGGGATCAACAAATTGAACAGTGACGTGAGGGCTAGCATGGGTAAAGCTTTCCAAGAAATCACGATAGGCACCGAATTTCGGCCTTTTTTCATGAGAAAAGACAATCACTTTGACAGGCTTCTGTAATTCTCCAAGAACCTTGTATGTCTGAGGTGAAAGGGTAAATCGTTGTGTTTCGGAGAGATCCCAACGGCTACCGTGACGAATGGTCAGAAAGTTGATGATCATGAGAATGCCGAGAAGGAGTAGGACAGCCAAGATACTGTTCGTTCCCATCCGTGCCGAACGCTGTTTGGAGAAGGTTTGAAGGCGCTGCCAGTTACCGACTGCATACACGATTAAACAGAAAAGAGCGGCGCCTTCACAAAGCGTGATAGCCCAATCCTGGGATGGGACCCAAGAAGACAGCACGTAGCCGGTTATAGCGAGAAGAACTCCGGCCAGGCCAATGGTTGGCAAGAATTTTCCAATTACCATCGTTGAGCGTCAATTATGCGGTAGGTTACAAAGAGTAGAAGAACAGTACTGGAAACGTAATAGACAATGTCCTTGGCATCCAAGAGCCCCCGAACTAAACGGTCAAAGTGCTGCGTGAACGACATATAGGCCAAGAAATTGCCCATGGGTGTATCGCCGAGAAGGGCTCCCAAGCCTCCGAAAAGCCAAATCACCAAGATGATTCCGAAACTAATAAAAGCTGCCACTACTTGATTGTCTGTCAGGCTCGACCCCAATACGCCAATTGCAAGGAACAGTCCCCCCTGGAGCATCAGGGCGAGGTATCCCGTCAAGACTGGGTTCCAGTCAAAAGAGCAGTAAGTCGCAATCAACAATGGAGCCAGACCGGTCAATCCTAAAAGGCCCACATACAGAATGAGGACGCTCATAAATTTCCCTGAAACGATTTCATTAATTCCTATAGGAGAAGTAAATAACAGTTCGAATGTCCGCAGTTTCCGTTCTTCTGCAAACACTCGCATCGTCAACATTGGGAGAATGAACATGAGGACAATAGCGAAACTATAGAAATAAGGACGGAACACCAGCTCATTCAAATTAAGCTGGGCATAGGAATTTTGAAGTTGCAAGAGTCGGACGGCTTGTTGGCTCGCGTTCACAACCATCAGATAGGACAGAAACCCGGAAACGAAGAGAAAGACCATCCCTATGACATAGAAAATAGGGGAAATCCAGAAGCTACGAAGTTCTTTCGCGATCAATGAATGAACGGGGGTCATCTTCTAGCTCACGAGGTGGATTGACCTGAATTCAGCGAAGTGTTAAATGGATCTGGCGATGAACTGACGTCCAGAGTTTCATCTTGAGTCAATTGCAAGAAGACATCTTCCAAAGACATGGAGACGGATCGCATTTCCAGGAGTCCCATCCCCTCATTTACCACGAATTTTGCGAGGTCCTCCCGATGATCTTGTCCTAATTCGCATTCCACCAAAAAGGTCTTTGACGATCCAGCTTGTATGAGACTGACGACTCCAGGGAAATTGCGGAGGCGTGCTTCGCCATCAGGGCCAGGGTTTCTGAGTGTGAGACTAATCTTTTGGGACTGACGAAGACGAGCTGCCAGTTGATCTGGAGTATCCTCAGCCACAATTTGACCTTGATGAATGATAATCACGCGTTGGCACACTGCGGTGGCTTCCGGCAGGATATGAGTACTCAAGATAATGGTGTGTGAATCCGTGAGGCTCTGAATGAGATGGCGGATCTCAATGATTTGTTTAGGGTCAAGTCCAACGGTGGGTTCATCGAGAATGAGCACGGGTGGGTCATGAAGAATGGCCTGAGCCAACCCCACTCGCTGACGGTATCCCCGTGATAAATGACCAATCACTCGTGACCGAACCTCGCCTAACCCGACTTGGTCAATCACAGTTGTCATACGTTTGGTAATGTGATCTGAGGATAATCCTTTGATCCGACCCACGAAGGTTAAATACTCTGATACAGTGAATTCTTCATACAAGGGAGGATTCTCTGGTAAATACCCCACTCGACGTTTGACTTCCAGTGGTTCTTCAAAGCCATCGAATCCTGCGATGTGAACGGTTCCCTCAGATGATGGCATAAAACACGTGAGGATGCGCATCGTTGTCGTTTTGCCAGCACCATTTGGTCCTAGAAAGGCGAGGATCTCTCCCTCTCCAACTGTAAATGACACGTTTTCGATCGCTGGTCGCGGGCCAAAGCGTTTTGTTATATTCTGAACATTAATCATCGTTCATTGCCCAATCTTCGGGATTGGAAGTGAGGGTATCATGGCGGAAAGGGGAAGAATGAGAGTAGGATGGCGAAGCCTCAAAATAATACTGACCGAATGTTTGTTCAGTCAAGCCAGATTTGAGAAGGTGAAAGTCAGTGGTTTCCTAATTTGACACGAATTGACAATCCTGTATGATGTGTCAAAAATAGGTCTTCTCGTGGAATGAAAAAAGTGTGATCATCCTGCTTATCAAGGGATTTGGCGGTTAAAGTAATCCCTCTCGGGGTCACAAGAAAAAAGGAGTTTTTCGTATGGTACAGAGAAAAATTTTGGTTTTCTTCACTTTGCTGGGGATGGCATGTCTTCTTGCTCTTGCGGGATGTGGGACCAGTGAGCATGCAGCTGTTATGAGTGGGGAAACCGTAGATCAGCAAGCCAAGAGGGCGCAGGCAAAGGCATCCGAGAAAGGGGGGATTCCTCTTAAACAAGGCGCTTTCTCCCAAGAGTCTTTGGAGTCAGGCAGTGGGAGAGCGATGGCTCCTGGCACATCAGGGGATATTGACGAATCGTCTATGTCCTCCATTGCTATGGGTTCTGGATCCTCAACTTCTCCGAGTGGTGGGAGCGTGTCATCGCGCACACTCGATCTGGGAAAAGCTGGGGAGGCCGGTTCTTCCTCTGGGTCTCCCTCAGAATTGGAGCCGTTAGCTGGATATATGCCGGGGCTCCCTACTCAGCCAAGATCATTTGGAGAAAGTGCGGGAGGAAGAGCTGAAGGCTCGTCTGGAAGCAGTCCGGGAGGAGGACAACCTGGAAATTCCGCACAAGATTTTTTTAGTCCCGGTTCTTCTGGATATGAAGGTGAAGAATTTGTAAGAGGGTTGACCCCTTCGGATTTGTTTCCAGATGACCCCACGAACCCTAATCTAGCAATGGCTGGAAAGGGGAGGGGGAAGGAATCGAGGTCGAGGACAGGATCTTCTGGTTCTGGTGAAGAGATGGTCTCAGAGCCCGGCATTCAACCTCTGGCACCGATTCCCGATACCGGCTCTGAAATGAGTTCGAGCATTCAGGTGGCAGGAGTGACCTATACATTGAATCATGTGTTTTTTGATTATGACAGATCATTCATCAGACCTGATGCCGTGACGGGTTTGAAGAACAATGCCAGGCTTCTGAATGCAGAATTGCAAGATTCTCAAGTACTGGTGCAAGGACATTGTGATGAACGTGGGACCAATAAATACAATCTTGTACTAGGAGAACGGAGGGCCCAGTCTGTAAAAAAATATCTTGTGGATCTTGGAATTGATGCCTCGCGAATCAGTACGATTAGTTATGGTGAGGAGAAACCTTTCTGTACGCAGTTTACTCCGGCGTGTCTGCAGAAGAACCGAAGAGGTCATTTCGTATTACAATAGAACGTTGTGTATCGAACTTCACTGTTTTTTCTTGTTTTGAAGCAGAAGGATCAACGGTAAAAACCAAAAGACCAAGCCTCTCATATCTAGTCGAGTGCCTTGGCCTTAGTTTTTTGGAATCTCCTTCTTCTGTATTTTTCTAACGGCTCCTTTATCTTTAAAAAGACATCCCACCTTCTATCAAATCTTAGAAATTTTGGTCACTTTCTAACAGGGTTGCTTGGTTCCCTTATGGCTATTCCATTCCATGTGAGTGGAAAAAGCTCTTATAGCGGTGGACGGATATTCTCGCGAGTTTTCGAATAACATCCCAAAAAAACAAAGAGTTTCGATGAACTGCCTTGGAAAAAATCGATGGGTTTTGTCCCATTTGGACGATCGATGGATAAATTTGACGGAAAGTTTTTCATGAAGGCTCTCAGAAAAAGTGTATGGATTTTTCCTGGACTCCTGAGTAGCCTGATGCCTTTCCTCGGAAAGAAAGTGTCATTGTCCTGTGGTGAAAAGAAGATGAGGTAGCCTGGCGTCTCGTGAATGGGATCAAAGGGCATTTTGCAGATATGGCTTTCTCTGAAATCATCCTTCCATTGGAAACTGAAGAGACTATGCAGAAAATCGGGGAGGCCGACATATTAGTTGGCATTCCTAGTTTTAACAATGCCGATACCATAGGGTATGTTGTGCATGCGGTCACTGCTGGGCTTGCGAAATACTTCCCTGGAATTCGGGCGGTCTTGGTCAATTCCGACGGAGGATCAACAGATGCAACGTCTCAAGTCGTGGCCATGGCAAGTGTGGATTTAGGAACTCTCCTCATCAATGAGGCACAGGATCCGCTTCAGAAGATTGTGACGCCTTATCGAGGGATCTCAGGAAAGGGAAGCGCGTTTCGCACAATTTTTGAAGTCGCACGACGTTTGAAAGCTAAAGCCTGTGCGGTGGTGGATGCTGACTTGAGGAGTATCACCCCCGAGTGGATGGAACTTCTCTTGCGACCCATTCTGGAAGAGGGATTTGATTATGTTGCGCCGTACTACTTAAGGCATAAATACGATGGGACGATTACGAATTCGATTGCATATCCACTCACGCGGACTTTGTATGGGATGCGGATCCGGCAACCTATCGGTGGAGATTTTGGATTTTCAGGGCGCCTAGCAGAGCAATATGTTGCCAAACATGTGTGGGAGTCGGATGTGGCCCGATTTGGGATTGATATCTGGATGACCACAGAAGCCATGGCCAGTGGAGCAAAGGTTTGCCAAAGTTTTTTGGGTGCGAAAATTCATGACCCGAAGGATCCTGCTCAGGATTTGTCTGCCATGTTAGTGCAGGTTGTTGGTGCCTTGTTTTCATTGATGGAAGAACATCATGCCATATGGTCCAACAAAGATGGGACCAATCCTGTTCCCTTGTTTGGCTTCCAATATCAGGTGGCCTTGGAACCCGTGAAGGTGAATGTCGACCGTATGATTGCGACCTTTCATCAGGGTGTCGCTGATCTCTCAGATGTTTGGCGCAGTGTCTTTACTGGGGGTGTGATGGATGCTCTTAGCCAATTGAAAACTCTCCCTTCCAAGAGTTTTCATGTGTCGGACGACCTCTGGGCTCGGATCGTCTACGACGCGGCTGTCACCTTTCATCGGAATGCCATTGTCCGAGAACATCTTTTAAAATCGTTGACTCCCTTGTATCTTGCCAGGACGGCTTCATTTGTCCTTGAGACACAAGGGTTGACCACAACAGAAGCTGAAGAACGAGTGGAATTATTGTGCCAATCCTTTGATAAGGGAAAATCCTACTTAATTGATCGGTGGTCTGCTTAGTAGTTCCATCTCTTCGTACGGGTGGTTGTTCTAGAGGGCACTTATGGAATCTCAAGAACTGATGATCGAGACTACATTATGGGAGCCGCTCACCGTTCTTGCCCAAAACCTTATGGCCTTGGCCCCGAGTGTGTTGGGGATGGTGTTGATTTTGTTGATTGGACTTGGCCTGAGTTGGCTGATTGCCCAATCAGTCGAACGCCTGTCCCGTGTCATTCGTCTTGATGTGTTTTGTCAGCGGGTTGGGTTTACCAATGCTCTCCATCAAGGAGGAATTAGAACTGAGCCATCAACTTTGCTGGGAAGGCTTTTCTTTTGGTTGGTGTTAAGTCTGGCTGTTTTAGCCGGATTAGCTGTGCTTCACCTCGATCCGATCAACAAATTCACGCAATCCCTCTTAGCCTATGTCCCGTATTTAATGACGGCAGTGGTGATTATATTGGGCGGGTTTTTGTTGTCCAATTTTTTAGGGCAGGCGGTCTTGATTGCGGCCGTCAACGCAGGGGCTCCTCCTGCGAGATGGCTTGCCGGGTTTACACGATGGGGTATTCAGCTGGCGGCAGTGGCTATGGCCTTGGAGCAATTGGGAATCGCAGAGACAATCGTGGTTGTGGGATTTGGAATTGCTTTTGGCGGTGTGGTTCTGGCAGCTGCTATCGCTTTTGGACTTGGGGCAAAAGATCTTGCTAAGGAATTTCTTGAACAGCGATTTTCCAATCGAGGTCGTGAGCAATCATCGGACGATATTCACCATTTGTAGTAAGGGGTGACGTGCAATCCTCTATTTCCGGGAAATGCCTTCGGTTTATTTTCTGTCATAAGGAGGGAAGATTGTCATGGCCGATTTCTACCAATCTGGGTCCATTACCACCCTTCATCGGTTAGGCTATTCAAATGTGGATAGGCTTGAAAAGGAGTTATGCGAGTATGCAGAGACCCAACCCATCGCCCTCGTTTTGCCATGTTTGTATTCCGAATTGCAGGGCCCTGCACTGAATGGGATTCTTCAGCAGCTGAAGGACGTTCCGTATCTGAATGAGATTGTTGTGGCTTTAGGGCAAGCCTCGGCCCTAGAGTTTCGTCGCGCCAAAGATTATTTCAGTGTCCTGCCGCAAGATGTCAGTTTGATTTGGATTGAGGGGCAGCGAGTCCAAGATATTCTTGAACTATTGGTAAGCCAGGATATTGATATTGGTTTGCCGGGCAAAGGGCAATCATGCTGGATTTCGTTTGGCTATGTCCTGGCCAGACAGAAAAGTAAGGTGATTGTTCTTCATGATTGTGACGTTTTGACCTACGACCGCGAATTCCTAGCGCGTTTATGTTATCCAGTGGGAAACCCGAATCTCAGCTATGAATTTTGTAAGGGGTATTACCCTCGTTTTTCAGACCGGCTCCATGGGCGAGTCACTCGCCTGTTCGTCCTTCCCTTGATACGAAGCCTTCTCCGTGTCGTTGGGGCTCATCCCACGCTGTTATTTTTGGAAGGGTTTCGTTATCCCTTAGCAGGGGAATTTTCCATGGTGACCGATCTCGCGTGGATAAACCGCTTCCCGGGTGATTGGGGGTTGGAGGTCGGCATTCTTGCTGAGGTTCATCGAAACTGTGCGAATCGGCGTGTCTGTCAGGTAGATCTATCGGAAAGGTATGAACACAAACATCAATTACTTTCTGCGGATAATCCTGATGCCGGCCTTGTCAAAATGAGTGTTGATATTGCGAAGACGTTGTTCCGTACGTTAGCCAGTGAGGGAATTGTGTTGTGCGAAGCCACCATGAAAACCTTGAGGGCGATCTACCTCCAGTTTGCACAAGAAACGATTAAAAAATATGAAAACGTGGCCGCCATCAATGGATTGTACTTTGATCGGCATGCTGAGCGAACTGCTGTCGAAGCTTTCTTGAAAGGGCTACAATCAGCCTCAGAGACATTTGTCAAAGATCCCTTAGGTGTCCCTATGATCTCGAGTTGGAACCAAGTCGCTGCGGCGGTCCCTGATATTTTTGACCGTCTCCTTCATGCCGTAAAAGGGGACCAGCAATGGGACCCTAAAAAACCCTCTACCTAATCCTGCTCGGATGTGAAAAGAAAGGCCGATTGGGTCTCTCCGAAAACGTCTGTTCCTAGGAGTCCACCTTCGGCGAAGATTTGATGGCTCCTTTTGTTGCGTCAACTGCTGCCGTTATTCGTGAAGCTGTATGCCGAACTGTTTGTTGAGCTTCTTTTGTTAAGTTTTCCACCGCGCCTTTCGTTTCTGCAGCCATATTAGCGAACTCCTCTTGAGCTGTCTTCGCGCCCTTGGCTATTCGCTGTCGTAATGTGGTTCCTGTTTCAGGAGCCAATAAGAAGGCTGCCCCTGCCCCAAGAATAAAGCCACTGATGAATACGAAGGTGGTGACCCAACTCGAATCCGAGGATTTATGGTTACTCATGATCGATTCTCCTTATGTGAAACTACAGATTGTCTTTAGCCGATTTTAGTCGATTACAGCCTACGAGGGCTGCAATGCTTCCTCCGACGAAGGCTCCTACCACAAAGACCAAACTAAAGGCCAAACCCGTACGAAGTTCTGGCCAATTTTTTAAAACCCGCGACCAAAGGGGAGGACAATCCGGAAAATGGACGTGGCCTTCCCATCCTAATGGTTGATCGGAGGACGGCACTTCAGCCCCATTTTGAGGTGTATCATCGTCTTTGAGGTCTTGGGATAAAGGATTCATGGCATTCGCTCCAAAATAGCAAAAGGTAAGTCTTGAAAGAGTTCACTGGCTGAAACAGTGCATTGTTTCTCGGTCTTGTTGGGAGACACCGTGTTTCCAGTAAGTATATCACGATAGTGGGCTTCCGCATCGTTAGCAAGCAGAGTGAAACCCATTTCTCCCCATAGTTGACCGGCTGATGCGAAAGAAGAAGGACTCTGGATGAGTCGGCTGAGAAAACGTGGAACCATGACCATAAGAGATTGTCTACCATGCTTTCGTTGAAACCCACAGATATGATCGCTTTTTTCGCCAGATGGATCAAGAGGGATATATTCCCCGTAAGAAAACAGCTCAGGGTGTGCTTTGCGATACTGAAGCAGCGTCGTGGTGACATACATTTTTATTCGCCCATCTTGCCAAGATCGGAGAAGATCTTGCACGACTGTCGATCTTTCACTGGAACTGATGGATTGGATGTCTTTCAGGAGTTGCATCCGTGATGCGAAATCCACGGGGCGACGGTTATCTGGGTCAACTAATGAGAAATCCCATAATTCCATCCCTTGGTAGAAGTCAGGCACTCCTGGAGTGGTTATTTTTAAGATAACCTGAGCAAGCGAATTATACATGCCGTAATAGGCAATCTTTCTTTGAAATGGAACAAAATCATTTAAGAACACATTATCTGAATGTGGATCAATGACATGTTCGATGAATTCATGGACGGCTTGTTCGTAGGGTTCGTGGGGATTGATCCAGCTCGTATGAACTTTCGCTTCCTTTAACGCCTTATTCATATAGACTTGAATGCGTTGTCTAAAGTCGGAATAGGATTGGTCGTTAAGCGTTTCCAAGGGCCAAGCACCCACTAACGTTTGATAAAACAGATATTCCTCATTTCGGTCAGGGACCGGTTGGTCATCGATCGTCACTTTTTTCTTTTTGTTGAGTTTATGCCATTTCGCGATATGCTTCTTCCACTCCTGCAGGAGTTCTGACAGGACATTGATCCGTGCGCGAACATCTTCACTCCGCTTTGTGTCATGGGTCGACGTTGTCGAAAGACCGAAGGGCCAGCGTTCTTGGCGCTCTCTCATTCGCTCGTGGAATGCGGAAAGCGTGATGCCAAATTGTGATGGTTCACCGCCCACCTCGTTGAGGGAGGTGAGTCGGTTATAAATATAGAATACCGTATCCTCAACCCCTTTGGCCGTCACAGGACTTGTGGTCTGCTGGAACTTCATCACGAAGGGGTGGACCTCAGGCCAACTAAGTGTGGCAGTGCTGTCAAGGCCTTTGAGGAGGAGATCACGGACAAAGTCAAACACGAGGATGTTGGTTGCTGGATTTTTCCGCTTCGCTTTCGTGGTAGCCAAACGGATATATGCCCGGTCACGGTCAGTGACTTCCTCTTTCGGGTTAGGAGTCACATAGGTGCGGTAGACGGGAAAGCAGGCAATGATTTCACGAATGGCATGAATAAGATTGTTCAGTGTGAAATCTCGGGCCCGACGATTTCTTTCTGATAAGATGTTGAGTACATGCGCCAACGCATTGATTTCGCTTGACATTGAGCTACTCATGATCAACTTTTTGCACTCGTAAACAAGATCATCCAGGGAAATAGGATTTTTAGAAAATCGAGTATAAATATCCTGAAAGACGCGCTTCTGGTGGGGGTCGATAAAGAGGTTGTTCACCAAAGAAAGCCATTCATACCCGCTGGTGCCGTGAACCGGCCAATCTTCACTCAAGGTTTCACCTTTGCCAAGGATTTTTTCGACGATGAGGAAGAGCGAACGACCATGGAGATCTTGTGAATGCCCCAGCTCCTTTTGTGCCCATGCTTGCCATTGAATGAGGTAGGTTCGCGGGTCGAACAGCCCATCGACATGATCAATACGAAGGCCCGTCACAGCCCCCTTTTTAAGAAGGTCAAACACTTTTTGGTGAATTTCCGTAAAAACAGAGGGATGCTCCATTCGGATAGCAGCTAGGGCATTGATATCGAAGAAGCGTCGATAATTGATTTCCTCTGATGCGACACGCCAGTAGGCTAAACGATAGGCTTGGTCGCTTAACAGGGTATCGAGAAGGTCGAAGCTATGGGGAACGCCCTTCGACCCATTAAAGAACGTAAGATTCTCTTCCAAAAAATTTAAGACAACAGGGCTCTCTTGAGTCAAAGTGGCAAGGCGACGTTTAATGACATCTTTTTCACGGTAGCGCTCTTCAATACGATAAGGATCCCTTTCGTTCCTCAAGGGCAAATTTACTAAGCCGGTTGTAATGCTTTGCAATTCTTGAATGTGTGGGGCATCCTCTCCTTCCTGTTCAATGAGTTCGTCAAGGCGGTAGCTCAGAACACGTGTGCAGGAGGCAGGATCAAGTGGGAGTTGATGTTCATAATATTGGAGCAAGAATTTTCCTTCCTGATAACGCACCGCAATTTCCTGATTCTCCAACACAATGCCGTACTGGTCACCAAGGATCGGTAATAAAACTTTGTTTTCTAACTCCTGTTTTACGGGATGCCAATCTATGTCAAAAAAATTTGAATAATGGGAGCATGGACCATTCTCCAAGACATCCTCCCACCAAAGATTCCATCCTCCGCCAATCCCCATGTGGTTGGGGACGATATCCAAGATCTGACCCATGTGATGTTCTTGGAGTGCCTGGACAAAGGTTTGATAATCTGTTTCTGAGCCAAGCTCTGGATTGAGTATGGTGGGATCGACCACATCGTAACCATGTGGGCTGCTGGGCATGGCTCTCAGATACGGAGAGGCATAACAATCTGTAATGCCAAGATCACAAAGATAAGACACTAAGCCTGCGGCGTCTCGGAAGGTGAAAGATTGATTGAATTGGAGACGATACGTGGAAAGAGGAATACGATATTGGACTTGGTGTTCCATACGGGACTATTCAATGACCGATCAATCAGATCCGCAAAAAGGGGATTTCTAGATGGAAGGAATGGTCAACTCTGGAGAGAAAACATCTAACCCAAGGACGAATGGTCCACAGCCCGACCGCCAAAAGACTGTCCCCTTGGTAAAACGATAATCCCACCTTTGCTAGGAGTGGGTCGGGTCGGCTCATCCTTTTGGTCATACCCCAATGTTGTCCCTTCAGTGATGATGTTGAATCGGTCTGCAATAACCCGCTTCAGCCGAGTCTTGGGGCCGACGATAGTCCCGTCTAAAATGACACATTCGTCAATATGAGCGCCTTCACCGATCTTGACATTTCGGCCAATGACTGAACGGCGAATAGTGGCATCCACGACCAAGCTCCCTTGACCGACCATCGTATTATCAAGCTGGGAACGAACGAGACTCGCGACAGGTTCCCTGGAGGTATCTGTCATGATTGGCCAATTGACATTTCGTAGATCAAAAATTGGGCGTTCACCCAGAATGTCCATATTGGCTTCCCAATAGGCTTCCAACGTCCCTACATCCCGCCAGTATCCCCATTCCTCATAAGGATGGACTCCTGGTACGACATTATCGTGAAAGTTGTAAGCCAAAACACGATGTGTTTTGACGAGCGCAGGAAGTATGTCTCGGCCAAAATCATGAGTCCCTGGTTCCTTGGCGTCTTGCTCGAGTGTTCGCATGAGGGTATCAACATTGAAAATATAATTTCCCATTGAAGAGTAGGCCATCTTCGGATTTCCAGGCACAGATTTGGGTTGTTTGGGTTTTTCCTCAAAGCCAACAATAACCTGTTCTGCGTTCGCTTCAATAATGCCGAATCCCCTGGCTGCCTGCAGAGGGACGGGAAGGGCGGTCACTGTCACATCCGCCCGATGATCAAGATGAAATTGAATCATTTGCCGGATATCCATCCGGTAAATATGGTCAGCCCCGAATACTGCAACAAGATTGGGAGCAAAATCATAAATGATATTGAGATTTTGATACACGGCGTCTGCAGTCCCTTCGTACCATTTCCCTCGACCCTTCATTTGTGGAGGAACGACCGTGATGAATGTCTGCCGATTCGGGCCTCCGGTCCGCCACGCTCGTCGGAGGTGTTCAATCAGTGATTGGGATCGATATTGGACAAGGACGTACATCGCTAGGACACCGGAATTGAGGAAATTGCTCAGAACAAAATCCACAATACGGTATGTCCCAGCAAATGGGACAGCCGGCTTGCTTCGCAGCTCGGTTAATGGCATTAATCGTTCGCCTTTACCACCAGCCATGATCATCGCTAAGACACGTTGTGGGGTGCGTTCCATGGTGAATCTGCTCCTTCCGACTACGTCGGATTCCCGGGGATGCGGATTGATACCCCACGCAGCATAAGCCTTGAGGTATGCGAAGGGCGATTTCGATGACAAGGATGATAATGACGAATTGAGAGAAAAATATGGCTATCCATCTTGATCAGTTATTTGGGTGGTTGCACGTTTTCTGTGAGAGCATGTTCCAATTCAGAAATTCGCTTTTGCAGTTGGGCGATTTGACGGGCTTTCTTTAGTCGCGACGGCATGGAAGCCAATAAGTGAATCAGGACTCCTAAAAATAAGGTCGTCAAAAGAACTAAAACTAACGAACCCTCAAACGTCCATTTAAAAAATTGAATGGTGATCGGTATGGCATTCTGAAGAGAGAACGCAACTGCTAGAAAGACAATGATCAGTGCCGCGATGAGTGAAAAGGGCATATTGAAGGTCTATGATACCGGTACCCTTGCCTGTCAGAGATAATGAATAGTATATACTACTTCACGATGTCGGTACACCCTGAGAAAATTAAACGGTTAGTGAAAGGTCAAGAATGGGATCCCTTCTCCATGCCTTGGTCCGCATTGTCTCGCCAAAGATAAAAACGCCAGCTATGTCGTGAGGGCTTTTCTCCCTGAAGCCTTGGCGGCTGAAATGGTTATCACTCATCAACCAGCTTCTTCTATCCCAATGCATTCGTTGGATTCCAGCGGCTTTTTTGAGGCTTCCTGTCCGCAGGATATGAGGCACATAGAATATTGGATTCGAATGACAGACAGAGAGGGAAAGATACGAGAACAGTATGATCCGTATGCTTTTCTCTCTTTTCTCAGTGACTATGATCTTCACCTGTTCGCAGAAGGTCGATTTTATAAGGCTTATGAAAAGCTTGGTGCGCATGTCGTCATCAAGAGAGGGATCAAGGGGGTCAGCTTTGCTGTCTGGGCTCCCAATGCCATCCGGATAGGGGTCGTTGGGAATTTCAATGATTGGGATGGCCGACGCCATCCCATGCAAAGTCGAGGCGGAACCGGCCTCTGGGAATTATTTATCCCAGAATTGGGTGAAGGCGAGATCTATAAATATGAAATTCTGCCGCGAGATAGTGATGTGTGCTTGCTCAAGGCCGACCCCTATGCAACATGGAGTGAGCTTCGCCCTCGTACAGCTTCCGTGGTCAGGAATGTTGATCGCTATTCCTGGAATGATCAAGCATGGATGGATTCACGACGGAAACGTGATCCCTTAACGCAGCCCTTGTCTATTTATGAAGTGCATTTAGGCTCTTGGCGACGGATACTGGAAGAAGGAGACCGGTGGCTGACCTATCAGGAATTAGCCCACGTGTTGGTGCCATACGTCAAAGAAATAGGATTTTCTCACATTGAATTGTTGCCGGTGGCTGAGCACCCCTTTGATGGATCATGGGGATACCAATCCACAGAGTATTTCGCGCCGACTAGTCGATTTGGCATTCCAGAAGATTTTATGGCTTTGGTGGATGCCTGTCATCAAGCAGGGATCGGGGTCATTATGGATTGGGCACCGGCTCATTTCCCTGATGATCCTCATGGATTGGCCTGGTTTGATGGCACGCATTTATTCGATCATCAAGACCCTCGCCGTGGTTTTCATCCTGAATGGAAAAGCCGGATTTTTAATTATGGAAGAATAGAGGTCAGAAACTTTTTGATTAATAGCGCCTTGGTGTGGCTTGATCGTTACCACATTGATGGATTGCGGGTGGATGCTGTGGCCTCCATGCTGTACCTGGATTATGCGAGAACTCCTGGAGAATGCGTCCCCAACCAATTTGGGGGGAATGAAAATTTAGCAGCCGTTGAATTCCTGAAAGAATTAAATGTCGTGGTCCATCAAGAATATCCAGGGGTGATGACATTGGCTGAAGAATCGACAGCCTGGGGGGGGGTATCCAAACCAACCTATGTTGGAGGCCTTGGTTTTACCTTCAAATGGAATATGGGGTGGATGCATGACACGCTCGAGTATTTTCAGCTCGATCCCGTGCATCGGAAATACCATCAACATAAATTGACGTTCAGTCTCATGTATGACTTTACGGAAAATTTTGTGCTCGTCCTGTCGCATGACGAAGTCGTGCATGGCAAAAAATCTTTGCTCGATAAAATGCCAGGTGATACATGGCAACGGTTTGCCAACCTTCGTGCCCTGCTGGGACATATGTACGCCCATCCAGGGAAAAAGATGTTATTTATGGGAAGTGAATTCGGACAGTGGTGGGAATGGAATCATGAAGAAAGCCTACAGTGGCACCTTCTCGAACATTTGGAACATCAAGGGCTTCAGCGCTATCTCAAGGACCTCAATCGGATTTACACCGCAGAACCAGCCTTGTACCAACTCGATTTTGATTGGCCGAGTTTTGAGTGGATTGATCTTCATGACAACGAGCAATCTGTTCTAAACGTATATCCGTTGGGCGAACGATCGGGAAGACTTTCTGATTTGTGCGTTGAACCTCACCCCTGTTCTCCGCGAAGGCTACCGTATGGGCGTCCCCAGAGCAGGATGGTACCGGGAGCTCATCAACAGCGATGCCGCAATCTATGGGGGCAGCAACATGGGAAATCAGGGCGGTGTGCTTGCTGAAGAACAAGGTAAACCCTATTCAATCGTGCTCACCTTACCACCGTTATCAGCGTTGTTTATAAGAGTCCAAGATTGAAAATGTTCCTTCCTAATTAACTGTTTGTGGCTCATCATCCTTTTCCCCGTCATTCCCGCGGTAGTCAGCGGGAATCCAGGTGTATGTTTTTTTAAGCGGGGTTTCTCCCCAGCGCGATGAGGCCCTTTTGTTTCGGCAAAATGACCAAAAACCATGTCGCTCCTGCGCAGTTCTTCGGATTTCCTGCGAGGCACGCCTCATCCGGCGGCTTTGGAACTCGCACCACAGGTGCTCACACAGTCCTCGCCCTGTTTCTGGATTCGGCCACGTAGAAGGCGACTAACTTCTTCACTGTCTCACACCTCTGTTGAGTAGGAAAAGGACGTGGTAGGACTTTACTCTCCTTCGCCAGAATGCCCCACCCGAAAGGGTGGGGATGAATGGCGAGGAGAGCCCTCCGAAGCCTTGGCGAAGGAGGGCTGATCGTTTCGGAGAGTTCCCAATAGAAAAGAAGCCCCGTGCAGGAGCGCGGAGAGCTTCACTTTGTTTTTCTTTGGAATTGGTAGGGACCTAATCCCGTCCAAAGCAAATCTGAATATATAAGGAGTGAGATAGGGTTAGAGGAAGAAGCTTTTTAAGGGAAGTTCGTTATGTTTCTTGAGTGTAGATCACTGCTGAGTAGGAAGGGAGGTTGATTGTGAGCCCGTTGGGAGTAATGTCGAGAGTTGATGGTGAAAGAATCGTCTCTGTGCTTGCGAATTCTGAGGTATGACTATCTAAGCGTTTGTGCCATTTGCCAAGGGGTTTGGTTAATCGAAGCGTAGTCGGGTCAGAATTTAATCCATACAGGATGAGTGCAGACGGACCTGATTGTGCGGTCCGAACAACGGCCAAGGCTTTGGATGTTCGGAAAGTCTGAATTTTCACTTGAGATTGTTTTTGAGTCACCCCAAGCGCGGGTATGGTCTTACGAAGGGTCAGAAGTTGTTTGTACCACTGGAACAATCCCCGTTGTTGCGGGTCTTCGTCGAGTTTTGGTTGAAGCCGAGATTTGGTAAACGTCTCGATTTCGTAAGGGTCGGGAACATCCTTCCATCCAAATGATCGAAATTCGGCCAATCGACCTTGCCGAACCGCTTCGATGAGTGCTGTATCTCCGTGATCAATGAAATAGAGGAAAGGTGCGGTTTCTCCATATTCCTCTCCCATAAATAACAGTGGAATAGAGGGCGACAACAGAACCATGCCTGCGGCGACTTTGATCGCTTCAAATGTAACAAGCGTGCTTAAGCGGTCCCCTTTGGCACGGTTGCCTATTTGATCGTGGTTTTGGCTATACACCACGAATTGAGATGGGAGACAAGATTTGGCTGAATTACCGTGTCGTCTTCGACGATGTTGGGAATACTCTCCGGTATACACGAAGTGGTTTTGTATGGCGGTGGCGAGTTGGGTGAGTTTGCCAAAATCCGCATAGTATCCCTTATCTTCTCCGGTCAGGACTGTATGGAGTGCATGATGAAAATCATCGTTCCATTGGCCGTCTAACCCATACCCGCCTTTTCCGATTGGAGAAATGATCCGTGAATCGTTCAGATCACTTTCGGCGATTAAGGATACCTTTCGACCCAGTCGATGCTCTTCTGCACGAATGATCTCTCCGATCTCTTGAAGGATGTGCTTGGCACTAAAATCAAATATTCCGTGAATCGCATCGAGTCGAAGGGCATCAACATGGTACTCCCGAATCCAATGCACAGCATTGCTAATGATAAAATGTCGTATGGCATCACTCTCAGGTCCATCATAGTTGATGGCTTCACCCCATGGAGTTGGGTACCGATGGGTAAAATATGGTCCGAAGTCTCCTAAATAATTGCCCTCTGGCCCAAGATGGTTGTAGACTACATCTATGACGACGGCGAGTCCATGCTGGTGAGCAGCATCAATGAGCCGTTTCAGTCCATCAGGACCACCGTAATTTGTTTGAGGGGCAAAAAGGTAGGTGCCGTCGTATCCCCAGTTTCGTGTGCCTGGGCACTGGGCAACAGGCATGAGTTCTAGGGCGGTAATCCCCAACTCTTCGGCCAAATACGGAAGGCGAGGAATCATAGCTTCAAAGGTTCCCTCAGGGGTAAACGTTCCTGTATGGACTTCGTAAATGATAAATTGGTTTAAAGGAAGCCCTTTCCAATTCCGATCGGTCCATTGAAAATTTTCAGGATCAATAATTTGTGAGGCGTCATGAACGCTGTCAGGTTGAGAACGTGAGGCAGGATCTGGGCGTTCTGTTTTGCCATTTAACACATAGAAATATTTGACTCCTGGATTGAGGGCTTCCACCACTGTTTCCCAGTATCCTCCAGGGTGTTGCTGAAGGGGAATATCATTTCCTGTATGGTTGAGGATTCGGACTGCGACGGTATTGGCTTTGGGTGCCCATACCCGGAACCGGACAGAAGTGGGGCTGACGATAGTGGCTCCAAGGTCTAATTCCCACATTTTGGTTTTTGATTTTCGAGCGGGCAGGGATGTCATTCTAGATACTTGTTGGAAGGAAGAGAGCTGTCATTGACAAGAAGTTGGATCATAAAAATTCCAAGTGCCAAGAGCAAGTCTTTTCATAAGCCTCTGGGCAGAGTGGAAGAAAAAAAATTGCGCATCCCTATCTGAACTGGTCAAAATTGCCACATTTTATGGACTACGCTACACTGAAGGCTGTTGAAAAACGCTAAACTTCCCAACATCCTGCTATGAAGGTATTTTCCTTCCTAATCATCCATGAACAAGAGAGGAGTTGAGGGATGAAACTTTGGCCTGGCCGTCCCTATCCACAAGGGGCCACGTGGGATGGAGAAGGGGTCAATTTCGCCTTGTTCTCGGAGAATGCCACGGCGGTAGATCTCTGTCTTTTTGATCAGAAGAATCCAAGTAAGGAAAATCATCGCATCCGGATGGAAGAACGAACGGATCAAGTATGGCATGTTTATCTTCCTGAAATTCGTCCAGGGCAAATGTATGGATATCGAGTGGATGGTCCCTATGAACCAGAAATTGGTCATCGATTTAATGCGAATAAGCTATTGATCGATCCCTTCGCAAAGGCGTTGACCGGGATTGTGAAATGGTCAGATGCGATATTTGGGTATCGGATTGGAGATCCCTTAGAAGACCTATCCTTCGATAAGCGCGATAATGCCGAAAATGTTCCTAAATGCGTGGTAGTGGATCAAGCCTTTACGTGGGGCGGAGATCGCCTTCTAAACACACCTTGGAATAGGACGGTTATTTATGAAGTGCATGTCAAAAGTTTCTCGATTCGGCATCCTGATGTCCCTGAAGCCTTAAGAGGGACCTATGCAGGTTTGGCGTCGCCTCCTATTATTGATTACCTCCAGTCACTTGGGGTGACTGCAGTGGAGTTGCTTCCGGTCCATCATTTCATCAATGACAAACATCTTCAGGAACGAGGACTGACAAATTACTGGGGGTACAATTCCATTGGGTTTTTTGCTCCGGATATCCGATATGCGGCCTTTCCACAAGATGGTCGGAAGGTCTATGAGTTTAAAACTATGGTGAAAACGCTCCATAGCGCCGGAATCGAGGTTATCCTTGACGTGGTCTACAATCATACCGGTGAAGGAAATCAACTGGGCCCAACCATGTCGTTTCGAGGGATTGATAATGCCACGTATTATCGCTTAATTGCGGAATCGCCTCGATATTATATGGATTATACGGGTTGCGGTAATACTTTAAACGTGCGCCATCCTCGGACGCTCCAGTTGATTATGGATAGTTTGTGATACTGGGTGCTGGAAATGCATGTTGATGGATTTCGGTTTGATTTGGCTTCGGCCTTGGCTCGTGAGCTTCATGATGTCGATCGACTCAGTTCCTTTTTCGACATTATTCATCAAGATCCGGTTCTGTCACAGGTGAAGTTAATCGCGGAACCTTGGGACCTAGGAGAAGGGGGATATCAAGTCGGGAATTTTCCACCAGGGTGGGCAGAATGGAATGGGAAGTACCGGGACGCGATTAGAGGCTACTGGAAGGGGAATGGAAGGCTTTTAGGTGAAATGGCCTACCGTCTCTCGGGTAGCAGTGATTTGTATGGAGGCAGCGGACGTCAGCCTCATGCCAGCATCAACTTTGTGACAGCTCATGACGGGTTTACTCTTCAGGATTTGGTGTCCTATAACCACAAGCACAATGAGGCCAACGGAGAAGAAAACCGAGATGGGACGGATGACAACCAAAGTTGGAATTGTGGGGTCGAAGGCCCGACTGATGACTTGGCGATAAACGAGATAAGGGAGCGACAAAAACGGAATTTCTTAGCCACTTTGTTATTATCCCAGGGAGTTCCCATGATTTGCGGAGGTGATGAGTTGGGAAGGACACAACAGGGTAATAGCAATGCCTATTGCCAGGACAATGAAATCAGTTGGTTCGATTGGAATCTGGACAGAAATCAGCAGCAGTTTCTCGCTTTTACACGTCAACTGATTCAGCTTCAGCAGGAACATCCTGTGTTTCAGCGGCGTCGTTTTTTTCAAGGACGTCGGATTCTGGGCTCTGAAGTCAAAGACATCTCCTGGTTGCGGTCTGATGGAAAAGAAATGACCGATGAGGAATGGGATAAAGGTTTTCTGTCATTGGGGCTGCGATTAGCTGGAGATGCGATTGAAGAAAAAGATGCCAAGGGTCGTCCCATTATGGATGACACATTTCTTTTGTTGCTCAATGCCTATCATGAAGCCGTACCTTTTGTCTTGCTGGCTCACCGTAAAGGTGTTCGGTGGGAGTTAGTGTTTGATACCGCTCAGGTGACTCCTCCCAAACGCAGATGGCTGTTAAAAGGTGGGGAAACCTATCCCTTGCGTGAACGATCGTTCGCGCTATTACGATTGCGAAAAGACTCCGAGAGAAGACTTTGAGGGCAAATTTTCTGTATTTTCTCTGCAAGGCGTACTGGAATGGTGTGCGTATCTATTGTCATTTGAAGAGAGTTCGTTATCCAATAGTTCACGTGTTCATTGAAGATGCCAACCCCATTTGTTAAGCTCGACTTCCACATAAGTTTCTTTTCAAAACAACACATACGGGGAAGATATGGCTGGTCTACATCATGCGCTCATCAGTGTGTCGGATAAGACGGGTATCGTGGAAATGGCCAAAGGCTTGGCTGACCTTGGAATCACGCTTCTCTCAACAGGCGGAACCGCTAAGGCGATACGGGAAGCAGGTCTTTCTGTCCTGGATGTATCAGCCTACACAGGATCTCCCGAGATTCTTGATGGTCGTGTCAAAACCCTTCATCCCAAAATACATGGTGGCCTTTTAGGACGACGGGACCTGGATTCTCATGTCAAACAAATGGCTGAGCAGGGGATTGAGCCGATCGACGTCGTGGTGGTGAATCTGTATCCATTTGAGGCGACTATTGGTAAACCAGATTGTTCTCTTGAGGAGGCCATTGAAAATATCGATATTGGTGGACCATCCATGCTGAGATCTGCCGCAAAGAACCATCAAGATGTCCTGGTTGTTGTCGATCCTCAAGATTATGGGCGTGTCCTGGATGCCTTAACGTCAAGGGCGGTTTCTGCTGCTCTTCGTCGTGAACTAGCCAGAAAAGTCTTTGAACATACAGCCCGGTATGATGGACTCATTGCTCATTATCTTTGTCAACAGGAAGATCGTTCCGATAAGGAAAGTTTTCCCCTGAGCCTGACTTTACAATACGAACGTGCTGAGATTCTCCGGTATGGAGAAAATCCTCATCAAAAGGGCGCGTTTTATCGAGAGATTGGGCATGGTGGTGAACCTTCTATTTCGCAAGCCAGACAACTTCATGGCAAAGCCATGTCGTTCAATAATTACCTTGATGCGAATTCAGCTCTTGAATTGGTGAAGGAATTCCAAGAGACAGCGGTCGTCATCATCAAACATAATAATCCCTGCGGTGTGGCGACAGGAGTCTCTGTTGAGGATGCCTATGTGAAGGCGCGTGAAACGGACCCTGTTTCCGCCTTTGGTGGCGTTATTGCGTGTAATCAGGTCGTCGATCTCGCGATGGCAAAAGAAGTCACCTCGACCTTTGTGGAGGTCTTGATTGCTCCAGGATTTACCGAGGAGGCTCTTGCCGAATTGAAACGGAAAAAAGATTTGAGACTCTTGGATGTGGGGGCATTGGACATGACTCAGCGGGAGACCTTGGATCTAAAAAAATTGGTAGGTGGAATAATCCTTCAAGACTGTGACCTTGGGAGCTTGGATGATCTTGGGAATCTAAAAGTTCCGACTCAACGGCGACCAACTGAAGAGGAATATGCAGCCTGTGGTTTTGCCTGGAAGGTGTGCAAACATGTGAAGTCTAATGCGATCGTCTTTGCAAGACTTGGGCAAACTGTCGGTATTGGAGCCGGGCAAATGAGTCGGGTTGACTCTGTGAAGCTTGCCGAGATGAAGGCCAATATTCCTATTAAAGAGAGTGTGATGGCTTCCGATGCGTTCTTCCCGTTTCGTGATGGGATTGATGCCGCAGCTCGAGCAGGTGTGACGGCGATCATTCAACCTGGTGGCTCAATTCGGGATGAAGAAGTGATCAAAGCTGCTGATGAGCACCAGATGACCATGATCATGACTGGCATGAGACATTTCCGGCATTGATCAGGTGTGAATGTCCTCTGTTAGGGTTGATTCTTCCTTGAAATCCCTCCTTCTTCCTATTGGATAACACGCATTACCCATATTAATGGTCTTTTAAGATAAAACCAGAAAAGGCTCACAAGCTTGGGATTCCAACCTATGCGGTATTCGGAAATCGAATAATCCCAATATTAATTCATGACAGGTGTTAGAAACAGGAGGGAATGGAGAAAACCGAATGAAAATTTTGGTTGTTGGCAGTGGAGGACGAGAACATGCCCTGGTTTGGAAATTGGCACAAAGTCATCGAGTGTCAAAGGTCTACTGCGCGCCGGGGAATGCCGGCATCAGTCAATTAGCAACGTGTGTGCCCATTCTGGGTGATGACCTCGCCGGGCTTAAATCGTTCGTCCAACAAGAACCGATTGATCTGACGGTTGTAGGACCCGAGGTTCCTCTCGCCTTAGGCATTGCTGACGAATTCCGTCGTGCCAAGTTGAGAATATTTGGACCCACCCGGAATGCGGCCAAAATTGAGTCAAGCAAACGGTTTTCCAAAGACCTCATGATTCGACAAGACATCCCGACCCCTCGAGCCCCAACCTTTACCAGTCTTGACCAAGCCCTGGCTTATCTGGACACGTGCTCTATGCCTATCGTGATCAAAGCTGATGGGTTAGCTCAGGGAAAGGGTGTGGTGGTAGCGAAAACTTTACAGGAGGCGCAGGAAACCCTAGTCGGCATGTTAGAGCGCCATCAGTTTGGTTCAGCAGGATCTCAAGTATTGGTTGAAGATTTCGTGGAAGGAGATGAGCTCACGGTCATGGCGTTTGCGGATGGGAAAACCGTGGTTCCGATGATTGGATCTCAAGATCACAAAAGAGTGGGGGAGGGAGATACAGGCGCGAATACGGGTGGAATAGGGGCCTATGCTCCGACACCACTGCTCTCCCCAAGTTTACGAAACCGGATCTTGCAAGACATCTTATACCCAGCGATTGAATGGCTTTCTCGAGTCGGAAGTCCGTTCTACGGTATCCTTTATGCAGGATTGATGGTGAAGGAGGATCAACCATTCGCATTAGAGTTTAATGCTCGTTTTGGTGATCCCGAAACTCAGGTTGTCTTACCATTGTTAAAAACTGATTTGCTTGAGATCCTAGAGGCCGTGATTGAACACCGTTTAGACCAGTTGAACCTTGAATGGCATGAGAGTTCGGCCGTCTGCGTGGTTCTCACTTCGGAGGGGTACCCTGGAACCTACCATACGGACCTTCCCATTTTGGGCTTACCTGAAAGCCATTCTGATCAAGAGGTCACGATATTTCATGCAGGAACCGCCTGGAAAGACCATCAAATCGTGACGGCAGGAGGGCGCGTATTGGGCGTCACGGGTATTGGCCCAGATATTCAATCCGCTCGTGATCGCGCTTATGCTACAGTCCAAGGCATTTCTTTCCAGGGACGATATTATCGGAAGGATATTGCCTGCCGTGCCCTAACAAACTCTTGAAAAAGTTCACCAGTGTTGTTTTTTTCTGTCAAATCCTGGATGTCGCCTTCCACTCTGAGTATGACGAGTCAGGAATTCCTACTCTGGTACTTGATCTCTCTGATTCATCTACCACTGTCCGTCATCTGAAACTCAAGTTTTTATCCAGCACAGGAAGGGGAAATTTTTATGGCGAAGGTTCTTCCTTTTTTTGAGGAACTTTCTAGGCCTGACTTTGAGGAAACCCTCCATTGTTTAAGGGTAGGCGGTGTGGTTTCTCTTCCCACCGAAAGCTTTTACGCCCTATCCGCTTCGGCTACTCATTTGGGAGGAACGGCTCGAGTGCAGGCCATGAAACAGCAGCCTCCGGAGAAACCAATTTTGGTTCTTATTGGAAACCGTGAGCGGCTTTCTACCCTCGTTTCTTCTGTTCCCTCGGCTGCTATTCCTCTGATGGATCGATTTTGGCCAGGTCCGTTGACGTTGATATTTCCAGCCTCTTCACTTCCCAGTGAATTAACAGGAGGAACCCGTACCATTGGGATTCGGCAACCGGGAAATGCGAAGTTGTGTTCCTTGCTATGTGAAACAGGACCTCTTACAGGGACCAGTGCGAATCGTTATGACCATCCTTCTCCCCGAACTGCTCAGGAAGTTCAAGAAACTCTGGGCGAAGAAGTAGATTTAATTCTTGACGCGGGATCAACCCCAGGTGGATTGGCCTCAACCGTTTTAACCCTTCATGATGGGATTCATGTGATCAGGGAAGGGCCTATTTCCATCGATCAGATTAGAGAATATCTCTTACCTCTTGGGTTACATCTTGCCTAAGGTTTCTTTCATTTGGCTAGGGGAGATCAGTGGAGCACAAAGAAGTTTTTAGGCCTTTTGAATAGATAAGCTTAAATTGCGCGGGCGAACCATTCCAGTTTCTGCGATTGAGGATGGTTGGACTTCTGGCGGATGAGGATACTCATGAAGGTCCAAGAGAAAATGCCCGAAGTCCCATCGATTCAAAGGTTGAGGTCCAGCGACGTGAAGAATTCCGTGAACGGTTGACTCGGCGAGTTCCAGAAGGGCTTGTGATAGAGTCTCGATCCATATCGGGCAGCGGACTTCGTCTTTGAACAATTTAATGGGTATTCTATTTTCAAGAGAATTGAGAAGCCATTGGGTCTGATGATCGGGTGGATTCCTCCCATAAATCAGAGAAGAGCGAACGATTAAAGATTGGGGAGAATTAGACCCTATAGCTTTTTCAGCCTGGACTTTAGCCGTCTCGTAGGGAGTCAGTGGGGAAGGTGGGTCCTCTTCTGTGTAAGGGGCATGTTCGCCATCGAATACCATATCTGTGGATAGGTGAATAAGGCGGAAACCGAACTGGGCGGCAGCCTCGGCCAGATTGACTGCTGCTGGAAGGATGGAATCCAAGTCTGCCTGGGTTTGATTAGAGCAGGCTGCATGAATGACGATATCGGGATTACTGGCTTTGATCAACTGATTGACGGCTGATAGATTACGTAAAGCACATTGGTGAAAGGTGATTCCTGGGAATGGCTTTGGAATATGACGATGATAGGTCGCATGGGTGTTCCATTGAATGGCTTTTTTGATGAGATTCCGGCCCACATAGCCTAATCCACCTATAATTAATAAATTCTTCATCCTTTCGGAGTTTCCTTAGTTCATGAGAACCCTTCCTTGTACGGATGCGAATGGTTTTTTTACAATATTAAAGAGTCACTCAACAAATAGGTTGTCTTAGCCATGATCGATTTACGAAGCGATACTGTCACTCAACCTTCTGCATCCATGCGTGAAGCGATGGCTCACGCGCAGGTTGGTGACGATGTGTATGGGGAAGATCCAACCGTTAACCGCCTTGAGAAGATGGCGGCTGATTTGTTGGGGAAAGAAGCTGCGCTCTTTGTGCCTTCAGGTGTGATGGGTAACCAGTTGTCTATTCGAGTTCATACCCAGCCTGGGGATGAGGTGATTGTCGAAAGTGTTTCTCATATCATCCGGTATGAAGGGGGATCCGCGTCTGCGCTTTCTCAAGTCCAATTGTGCTGCGTCTCTGGTAATAGAGGAATCCTCTCACCGGATAAGGTAGAAGCGGCTATTCGTCACCGAGATGTTCATAACCCACCGACGACGTTGCTGTGCTTGGAGCAAACGCACAATACAGGCGGAGGATCGCTGTATCCTCTCTCGACGATTCAATCCCTTTCAACTCTCGCTCGACAACATGGGTTATCTCTGCATTTGGATGGTGCTCGGCTCTTCAATGCTGTAGTGGCCTCCAGGGTACCTGCCGCCGAGTATGCACGGTATTTCGATACGATATCATTTTGTTTGTCCAAAGGCTTGGGAGCTCCGGTGGGCTCTATTGTTGTGTCAACGGCTGAGACGGTTTCCAAGCTGCGACGGTTACGGAAAATGTTTGGGGGTGGGATGCGGCAAGTCGGCATCCTGGCAGCGGCTGGAATCTATGCATTGCAGCATAATATTTCTCGCTTAAAAGAAGACCATGATAACGCCAAACAGCTCGCGCTCTTACTCCAACAAATTCCGACCGTGTATGTCGACCCTGATAAAGTCGAGACGAACATCGTGGTCTTTGAAGTCGTCGGAGTCACTCGCTCCATCCAAGATCTTCTAGAAGACTTTCGAAAATCAGGTGTCCTTCTCAATGCCATGGGAGATCGGGTTTTCCGTGCGGTAACCCACCTTGATGTCGGGTCCACAGACATTGAAAAAGCTGGGAAAACCTTCGCCGAGGTGCTAGCCTCTTGAATCGAAATGTCACTTTAGGAAAAAAGGGGGATTTCGGATACGTAGGTGTTGTCAGTGGGCTGAAGACACCTTCGACAGAGATTATGCGACTCGATGATTGTGAAAATCGTAAAGGTCCAGTGCAACGTGCCTATCGCGCCCTCTCCAGAGACGTGAGAAAGTTACGGAGACGATTAAGTGATAGATGGGCTTATCTCTATACCTTCGTTTCGTCCCAGTTGTTCAAGAAGCCAAGTGTGTATGTGATTGGAGATAGTCACGTAGGAGTTTTTGAAGGTCAAAAGAACTTTTTGGTTCATAAGGTCGGCTCGGCGACTGCGTACAACCTCAATAAGAGTGACAGTACGACACAATCTGGAATAAGACTTTTTGAGGCTTTGCGGAAAGTCAGGCCAGGCGATATTGTCCTTTTTTCGTTCGGAGAGATCGACTGCAGAATTCATATTTATTATCAATTCAAAAAGCTGGGTGAGCGAATACCGATCTCGACCTTAATCAAAAAGACAGTTGCGAATTACAGGGATGTTTTACAGGTCGTGGCTGACCGAGGTGTGAATTTTTGTGTCTATGGTATCCCTCCGGCAGGTAAACAAGAAAATAACTACGAGTACCCGTTTTACGGTGATGCTGCCACACGTGCACAGATTTATCAGGAGTTTAATGATGAACTTCGGAAGATGTGTGAAGCATCCGGATTCAGATTCATCGATGTTTTGTCGAAAGTGAAGGACCAGGATGGATTAATTTCGGTGGAATTTGCTTCCCCAGATGGGGTCTATTTAAGCTCCAAGGTGGTTCAAAGCCGAGTTAAATCGAGAACTCGGTCTTAAGGTATAACTGAAGGGGACGCTTCTTCTCACTGCCCCGTACTCACTAGTTGAATCTCTCTGTTACAATGGAATTTCAACCTCATTTTTGCTCTCTTACTGTGTGCTCAAAAGTCTGGCCCTGAGATCCGTCAACGAGGTTGGTGGTTGAGAGAATGCTGCTGACGTAAACCCTTTTTTCTGGCATGTTGGAAATTGATGCGATCGAAGAGACAGTGTCTCGTCTCAATGATGAGGCATGTATACCCGTTAGGATGTGTTGACAGAATTCATGGCGTGTTTCTAGAATCTTTTTGGTGTTAACTCAGGAGGGAAGGGTTGACTTTAAAAGCTGTTTCGTTTGAACAAATCAAACACATTCTCGAGTTGACGGATCGACTTGATATCAACCGGGAATGGGTGGAAATCCCTCTTTCCCCGGATTCGTCTGGCATGGTTAGAAAATTACCCAATGGGAAGCTGGAAATCGTGGTTGATGCGGATTGCCCATTCGAAGAATGGCTAGCATCTTTAGAAGAAAAAATCCAAGAGGTCTGGAGTACGTCCCATAGCTAGGACCTGATGATTCTTGAATTTCGTAGAAATTAGGACAGGAAAGGGTCTTGAACGATATGGCAGTGCGTGATCGCGAATGGCCAGGTTATACCGCGTGGTTTTGTTGTTCAACTTGCGGTCGATTATGGACCTTTCAAGGAAATGATGTGGTTGCCCTGGATCCCAAATTCGTACTAGGACCGGCCAAGCCCAGTGAAGGGGTTACGTGTCGTACGTGTGCAGTCTGTGAAGGGACGCAAAGCGAGCCAGCGGCTGAAATTTAACCGCGCCTCCAGAGAAATTAGATTTCCCCTTTCTTGATCTTTTCTTTTTTTAACAGTCTCTTTTTTATCCTAATGAAACGGATTGTCCTTTAAGATCCGTTTCCCCACTCTTGGTGCTTGTTTTATGAACAGACCATTCTAGTGGAGTGATTTTCATCAGGTGACCCTTGAGGGTATAAAACTGTCCCTTGGAAATCACAACACGGTCCTCTTCCTTTAAATCGATCTTCAAAACTTCTTCCCCTTGTTCCAGATCAGTTAAAACCAGGCTTGTTGGGTCTTTTGTTAACTGGTAGATTCCTCGCTCATTAGTGGCCAGTGTGCTATTCATTAATTTCCCTGGCATTTTTCCGACAGAATCAAAAATCGCAAAGTTGATCTTGAGGGGCCCGCCAGATTTGGCAAGAGAAATTTCCAATTGAAGCACTCCTTCAATTTCCACATTACCATCGGTGTTGCGATAAAGATGCGGACCAATTTGGATGTCCATAAAGCCAATCCTCTTTCTAAGTCTCAGATTTTCGTATTCGATTGAGAATAAGGGCAATACATCCCCCTAAGAGCCCACCACCGAGAATCGGTGTCACCAATTCTATAAGCTTGATATCCCATAGCGGCCCCCTTGTTTCCATGATGTCTCGAATGCCTCCTTGAATGAGGATCACGGCCAATGCCATGAGGGCTCCAATCATAAACCACCAAATAAAGATTTTAAGGGAACTCATGAGAATCAGTGCTTACAAAGGGACTTGGCGATCAAGGCTCCGATAGTGGACAGCTTCAGCCAAATGCTGAGGTGTTATATTCGCTGAGTTTGCCAAATCTGCAATGGTTCGGGCAACGCGGAGGATCTGGCCATGGGCTCGAGCAGAGAGGCCAAGCTGGGCCACGGCTGTGTCCAGTAAGTTTTGCCCAACGGAATCGATTTGGCAATATTTCTTGATATGGCGTGGTTTCATCTGTGAATTGCAGTAAAAGCGTTCCTTCAGATACCGAGTGGATTGATGAGACCGCGCCTGCGTCACACGATGGCGTATCGTTTCTGAATCTTCTTGAGGATCTGATCGATTCAATTCGGAAGCGGGAACTGCGGGTACTTCAAGATGAATATCGAGCCGATCAAGAAGGGGACCGGAGAGCCGCGATCGATAACGACGAATCTGGTAGGGTGTACAGAGACATTCTCGAGTGTGATCTCCGTAATAACCACAGGGGCAGGGGTTCATCGCAGCCACAAGCATAATGTTCGCTGGATACTTTAAGGAGGCGTTGACTCGTGTGATGGTGACAGTGCCGTCTTCCAAGGGTTGACGGAGGCTATCCAGAAGGGGTCGTTTAAACTCAAGACACTCATCCAGGAAGAGTACGCCATGATGGGCTAAAGACACTTCTCCTGGAAGAGGGATCGTACCCCCACCAATTAATCCGGCTTCCGATATACTATGATGAGGTGCTCGAAAAGGTCGAGTGGTCATTAAGGCCTTGCCAATCGGTAAAGTTCCAAACACGCTATGAACCCTGGTGGTCTCTAGCGCTTCCTCGCGTTGGAGAGGGGGAAGAATTCCGGATAACCGTTGGGCCAACATGGTTTTTCCTGACCCTGGAGGGCCTACCAATAACACATTGTGCCCACCGGCTTCGGCAATTTCCAGTGCACGCTTGGCCAGACCCTGTCCCTGGACATCTGCAAAATTGTCTTCAAACTCCAGTGGAGATCGGACCAGGTCGAATGGATGTACGGTGATGGGTGAAAGCGAAATCCGACCTTGAAGAAATTCGACAACCTCTGGAAGCGTCTTAACCCCATAGACTTTGACTTCATCAACCATGGCGGCTTCGGCCGCATTTTCATCCGGTACAAGGAGAGGATGACGGTGTTGGCAGGTTATCCCGATCGATAAGGCACCTGAGATCGGTTTGATTCGGCCATCAAGCGAAAGCTCACCGACGAGCACATAGTGTTTGACTGCCTCGGCCGATAGGACTTGCTCGGCGACCAAGATCCCTATCGCAATTCCTAGATCGAGTCCAGATCCTTCTTTTTTTACTCCTGCAGGGGCCAAATTTACTGTGATCTTTTTTGCTGGGAATGAAAAGCCAGAATTCTTCAGCGCAGCGCGTACGCGATCACGGCTTTTCTGAACAGTTGCATCGGTAAGGCCGACAATGGAAAATTGAGGTAAGCCCCCTCCAATATCAACTTCAACTTCAATGATATGGGCCTCTAAACCCAGTAATCCAGCGCTTAAGACTTTAGCTAGCATAACGTTTTATTCTTGAGGCAGGGAAAAGAAGAAATAACGTTGGCAATTTAAAAAGTTTTTCTCAACATGAAATGGCCACGACGTTCGAAATCGTTCAAGAAATCCAGAAAAGATACCGTTAAATAATGGCTAAGGATTATAGGCGGGGTTTCAATAAAAGGAAACTCATCGAGGCGATGACTCAGGCTTCTTTCCAGATGAGACGGCGTGAATATGGTTTAATGTGTGTCGGCCTCTTTCTTTGTGTGTCCCTGCTTCTCGTTCCTCGTTCTCTCTATGCGACTGAAAAGAGAGATTGGGAAGCCGGAAGGTCCGTACCCACTGAACGAACGGTGGCAGCCGTATCTTCTCGGGCTTCGGCTACACAAGTGGGCTCAATCATGGCCTTGCTGGCTACCTTTGAGGAAGCGAGAGTGTTACCACCTGAAGGTAGTCCTGAAGCAGATCAATTGATCCATGCTCTGATTCAGTTTCAATCCGTATTTATGAAAAGTTCTGACCCTGCTGTGAGGAAATATTTCACTGGGGCCATGCGATCATATTTTTTTGATCAAGCTGACGAGAGGGAACAACTCTTCCTTTCACGTGGATGGACGTCGGAGATTCTCGAAGCAGTATTACTCTATGAGGCCTATCCACAATCGTGGAAGGGATCTGCCCTGGACTCGGCGTTCGCGTCATATAATGTGGATCGAAAGGATTTCTATGAACTCCGTGAGGTCTTCAATCTGGCTAGACGAAACTTATTGCAAAAGAGACAGGATATTCATGTGGTCTATCGGGTGCATCGAAAATTGATGCCAGGGGCATACCCTTGAGAAATTCAGATGACGCGAGTGGGAATGTTGGTTCTGGAGCAATCGTTTTTTCTCAAATAAGGAGGAGCATATGGTTTGGCATCACGTAAAAGCCAAGGTCTTAAAAGTTTTTGTGGGAATCTTCTTTGTGATGGTGGGGATGAGTCCGATGGAGGGAGTCAGTGCGACGGCAGCGGTCGAAAGGCCTATCATCGAAAAGGGCTCAAGCAAAAATTTACGGTTAGCCAAGGTGTATCTTGCAGCCGGTGATTACCGTCGGGCTGTCGAATCGTGTCAACGTGAATTGGACGAAGCGCCTTCGGTCGAAAGCTATGTGTATCTGACTTATGTGTATCATGCGATTGATGGCTATATGGAATGGTTGGCAAAAAGAGACGAATGGGGAAAGATTGGTCAACTTTCTCTTTCATTTACCTCTAGAGGTACGTATGACCTTGTCGATCCTCCGGACATCCTGGCCCGGATGGCGAAGGAACTCCTTCATGAAGGGTTGCGGCAACAGTTTGATCTGACCGCTTCGATGGCTAATCGTTTGGATAAAGCCCAAGTGGATGTCCTTTGGCAACAACAGACGGTTTGGCAAAATGCTCACCCTGATAGTTGGTGGGCTGGAATCCCAAAAGAATGGGCATGGTGAGCATAGAGGAGTGAGGCTATCTTCATTCCGGGAAATCATGTTCTTGTTCAAACACACCGTGTCATCGGAGAGGATTCGTGAAGTTGACAGACTTTGTGTGGGTAGTTAGGATTGCAATCTGACATTAGGATAATGTTTCAACACAAGGAGGCGATATGTCAGATTTAGTTGCGCAAGCTGATGGAACGAATTGGGATGCTGAAGTGTTACAATCTTCACAGTTAGTGATGGTGGATTTTTGGGCGGTTTGGTGTGGCCCCTGTCAAATGGTGACCCCGATTGTTGAAGAATTAGCAAAGGAATATTCCGATAAGCTCAAGGTCATGAAGCTCAATACGGATGAGGCTCCTGAGGTGGCGGGGCGTTACCAAATCATGAGCATTCCCACAATTCTGTTTTTCAAGAATGGCCAACCAGTGGAAAAAATCGTTGGAGCTAGGCCGAAACCGCAGTTTAAACAAATCATCGATTCACTCCTCGCAAGGCAATCCGCCACGGCTTGAAGTGGGGTTGCCTAAGGCCCCGCTCACATGTTGACTGAATTACGTATCTCCAATTTTGCCCTCATTGATCAACTCCATCTCGTTTTTTCTGAATGGTTCCAGGTCTTTACCGGAGAGACAGGGGCCGGAAAGTCCCTCCTAGTCGATGCTGTGGTGCTTCTCACCGGGGGGCACCCTTCGGCTGAACAAATTCGGACTCATGCAGATGAAGCCGTCATCGAGGCGGCTTTTTCCCTCCCTTGTACTCATGAGGTGTTCGATCGACTGCGCGAACTGGACTTCCTTCACGAACAAGGGGAAGAGATCATCATTCGTCGCGTGATTTCTCGTTCTGGGAGGAATCGCATATACGTCAATGGTCATCTTGCCTCGGTTCAAACCCTCCAAGAGCTGACGGAATCGATGTTGGATATTCATGGTCAGCATGATCAGCAGTCCTTATTATCTGTTAAAACTCAGCTAGCCGCATTGGATGGATTTGGCAAGTTACACGAGATGAAGTCAGAATATGAGAAACACTATTCTTCGTGGTGCTTCAACGAACAAACACTGAAGGATCTCGTGGATAAGGCTGAGAAAATCAAACAACAAGAGGAGTTCTTGCAGTACCAATATCAAGAACTTGAAAGCGCCAATCTTCAAGTTGGAGAAGAAGAGTCCCTGATGCTTGAATATCGGCGTTTACAACATACGGGACGTTTGGGGGAATTGGCTGAGGAAGCCTATCAGACTCTGTATGCTGGTGAGCAGTCTATTCTCGAGAGGCTTCGCATGGTTCAGGGAGGCCTCCGTGATTTAGCAGAGATCGATTCGGCAAAGGGCTCCTGGTTGCCATTATGTGAGGGAGCGGATGTTCAGCTTCGTGAACTAGCCGATGGCCTTCGTGATTACAGACAGGAAGTGGATCTAGACCCGGAACGCCTGGAAGCCGTCAACGAGCGTTTAGCGAAACTTCAATGGTTAAAGAAGAAATATAGTAGCAATATTCAGGAGTTAATCGAACGAACGAGCGAATTGAAAGACGAGTTGGAAGCCATTTCCCAAAGCGACACACGGATGGATGAGCTCAAAAAACAGGCTCATCTCGAGTATCAAGTTGCTCTTCGAGTATCAGGGCAGTTGACGAAAAAACGGAAACAAGCCGCCAAAGAATTAGAAACTCGCATAAAGTTCGAGTTAGACGCATTAGGGATGAATCGGGTCCAATTTCGGGTTGCTGTGGAACCCTTAGAGCCAAAAACAACACTGAATCTGAGTGGCGCGGACCGTGCTGAATTTCTTTTGTCAGCGAACGAGGGAGAACCGCTTCAGTCTCTCAATCGTGTAGCTTCGGGTGGGGAACTTTCCAGAATGATGTTGGCTCTTAAAACTGTATTAGCCGAAGCCGATCACGTCCCTGTTCTCATCTTTGATGAAGTTGACTCGGGAGTTGCCGGCGCTGTCGCATCTTCGATGGGAGACCGCCTTCGCCAGTTAAGCCAGTATCATCAAGTTTTTTGCATTACCCACCTTCCCCAAATTGCCTCTCAGGCAACGGGTCATTACCTTATTTGGAAAGATGTCATTCAAAAGCGAACCGTCACCAACGTCAAATTGCTTAACCACGCTGAACGTCAGGATGAAATCGCGCGGATGCTGGGAGGTCCAAAGATCACGAAAGCCGTCCGTGAGACGGCATCGGAGATGCTCGATGTAGGGGTCAAGAGCCACAAACCTTCCGCATCATCATCTGGCTCTTGATCAAAAGTATTGAATCAGCCTCTTGGTTCAATGTCCCTCGGTATTCTTCCTTCTCGGTTGTTCAACACACAAATTCTTCAATTATGCAGTCATCTCGACTTTCCAAAAGAACACCACCGCCATTCGTTTTGATGCAAGTTCCTGTCCCCAACCAAAGTAGCTTGTTGCAGAGTGGATAATGTCCGACTTGTAGGCAAGTAGGCGATTAAACACATACGGGACTTCTAGGATTTCCTGAAACATCGTCGGGTCCATTTCCTGGGGAAGTTCGGGCACGTGGCGAAGAGTTTCATATTCTCGTGGGCAAATATTTCCCCCTGGTTCTGCATTCGGCAAATGGAGACGATAGAACGAGGTCCCACAATGAACTGTTGGCGGGTTAGGATGTAAGTAGAGCACAGCCGCATAGTCACAAATCTTGGCTGAATCGACATGAGGTCTTGCGACTCCTTCAGCACCTCCGACGATTTGGATATGGTTGGTTCCAGAAATTCCCATTTCCAAATCGTCCTGAGGGCGTAAGCTTTTTATTCCAAGACCCTGTTTGACACAATCTTCAACTCGCCCCATTTCTTCAGGAGTTAGGGCATGAGGAGCACGCATCCCTGGCCAAGGTTCAGGTCGCCATGGAGAGCCCAACGTCCAAGTACTTTTAGAAATGCAACGTTGGGCTACTTCTATGGCGTTGGGAAGAACATTGTCTTCAACCCAGTAATCTTCACCTAATTTTAGTTCTCGAAAAGGAAGATCGACGTGTTTTGGCATGTGATGAGTCCACGATAAGATTATCTAAAATGGTCGTACTGAATGAGTGTTTGTGAGAATAGTCGGTGAGCCTTTAGAGATCAAGAGGCTTGTCCTTGAAACTGGAGACAGGTTTGTAGTATATGGTATGGTGTCATATCTTCAAGTTCGAAAAATTTCTCAAGGAGGTCATGAGTGGAATCCGTATTGGAGCAGGTAGAAAGTGATGTGAACCTCGCGATTGACCGTTTGAATTTCGACCAAATCACTCAAAACTACCAGGAACAGGGGGAATTTCTGACGATTGATCAATTCTTCCCTTCTTCTGTCATCGATCAATTCATGGCCGACGTGGATCATGTTCGCCCCCACTTGAATAGAAACTATATCCCTTCCCATAAAAAAGGCGGTAGCATCAGCTACTATACTTTGAATCAATCGGCGCAGACCATTTTATCTTTTTATCGTTCACCAATTTTTTTGCAGTGGCTGAGTCGATTGGTCAATGCTCCGCTCATGTTGTGTCCTGAAGAGGATCCCCATGCTTGCGCGCTGTATTTGTACACCGAACCTGGTGACCATATCGGGTTTCATTATGATACTTCGTATTACAAAGGGGCGCGGTACACGGTCTTATTAGGATTACGTGATCGTTCCACGAGTCGGTTGGTATGCCGGTTGCACACAAAAGATCCAGGCCACGAATCGAAGGAATTGAGTTTGACGACTGACCCCGGGACTTTAATCGTCTTTAATGGCGATAAGCTGTACCACTGCGTCACACCGTTGGGAGAAGGAGAGGAACGGATCGTCCTTACTCTCCAATTTGTCACGGATCCCTACATGACACCGTTCAAGCGTTGGTTTTCGAATATGAAAGATGCGGTAGGGTATTTCGGATTGCCGGCCCTCTTTCGGCGTCCTCTACAGTAAACCCGCATTCAAACTTTCCCATCTCAGTTACTCTTTCTGTCCGATGAGAACAATTGTCACATTGTCCTCACCACCCTGACTATTTGCTTCATGAATGAGAGCCTGACACATGGCTTCCAGTGAATCGCCGGTTTGTTGAACGATGTGAAGAATCTGGTTGTCAGTCATCATCTTTGTCAGCCCATCGGTGCAGAGAAGAACTCGGTCTTCTGGTAAGAGATGAACCGTAGAAAGGTCAGGAGTCACTGTAGGTTCTGGCCCGACGGCTTGGGTGAGAATATGCTGCATAGGATGATCTTCTGCTTGTTCCCTCGTAAGAAGTCCCTGCCAAATGTGTTCCTCTACCAAGGAATGGTCTTGTGTCAGTCGGGTAAGCGCCTGGTCACGAATGAGATAGGCGCGGCTATCCCCGACATGAGAGATCGTCGCTTGTGATGCTGGTTGCTCGGAAATGTGGATCGCCACGACGGTGGTTCCCATACCTGCCAGGAGAGGGTGCGTCGAAATGTGCGATTGAATAGCCTGATTCGCTGATTGTATCGCTTGATCGAGAAAAGAAGAAGGGTCGGGAATGGAAGTGGCACCTATTGCCTGTTTGTCCTGAATGGCTTTGACAATCGAATCGACAGTCATGTGGCTTGCAATGTCACCTCCTGCCTGGCCTCCCATTCCATCGGCTATGACCCACAAATGGCACTCATTCAGCACAGCGAATGCATCTTGATTAGAAGAACGGACGCGACCTTGATCTGTGAGTCCTGCTCCATGCCAGGGCAAGGGCATTTTCTACTTTCTTGAAGATGACTAGTTGTTCTGCGGCCCGTATCGAGCGCAAAGCGCCTCGTACACGTAGTGGGCTAAGGGTTCAAGGTTGCGAACGTCTGCCTCATTATACTCACACAACCGTTTCCCTGCATGATGATCTCCCATTTGCCATGCATACCATAAGTTCACGGCCTCCCATCCATCGAGCCCCTGAATGTCTAGAGGCCTTTCCAGCCCAATTTCTTTTTCAATATGTTTGAGGCCACCTCGCAAGCCCAGGCGTCTAGCCGCGAAGCAGAGATCAAAATGAGCATGATTAAGAACAAGGCCCGGATACATCGTACGAAGGTAGGGCAGATCAAATCCGGACCCATAAAATGTGACAAGGAGATCGATCTCCGCTAATTCCTGGTTCAAACGGTCTTCACTTAGTGTATCTCCAGCAATCAATGTGGTCATATTGCCGTTGACGCACAGACCGACGAGTGTGATAGAGCCGATTCCTGCTGGCGCCCCGGTCGTTTCAATATCCAAAAACCCGGTTCGAGTCCTGAATGTGTGAAAAAGGCGCCAGTGATCTCGAGGTTTCAGGCAGTGGGCAAAGTACCGAAAGTTTCTCTCTTGAAATTGATCAAGCGCACTGGTGAGTTGCGCATCGTACAGGTGTTTTCGCGCAGAAGAAGCAGAAGAAATGTGAGGAAGGGTTGGGGCCTCTAAAAAGTCGTGCCAGGTCGTTATCCCATGATCCCAGAGGTCTCGCTCTGTGGATTCCCCGATATCATTGAGAAAAATGAAGGTTGATTCCAGCATTAGTGTGGGATTGCTCTCAAATTGAGTGGAATTCTTGATTTCTTTCTGAGGAACAGGCTAAATTCCTGAACGAGTTTTTTCAAGGACAAAGACGTCTTTTTCAAAAAGAGGAATCGCCAACTTCATGGATAACCACAAACGACGAATAAGGATTTCTGTAGGGGGGGTCAGTCTCGAAGCAGAGTTAAAATCCAATCGAACGGCTCAAGAGGTCTATAATGCGCTATCCATTGAAGAGTCTGTGAATATTTGGGGTGAGGAATTTTACTGCCAACTTCCTGGGGTACAAGATTAATCGAGAAATGGCGACGACCCAAGTGAAGGTTGGCCACGTCGCCTTTTTGGGGATGGGCCGCATGCTGACGATTTTCTTTGGGAGAACACCTATGAGCATTGGAGATGATCCTGTTCCGGCTGATCGGGTGAACGTTATCGGACGGATAATGGGAGACCCGACTGTTCTCCGGCAAGCCATGGGATCGAAGATGATCAAAGTGGAAAAAGCGAGTGAGTCTGTCGCATGAAGATGTCAAAGGATCGTATTGCGCATTTGGCTGTGAACCTGACTGATCGGCTTAAAGACAAGGGTTTTTTGGAAATCGTGGGGTCAAATGAGTCTCTCGTTCAGAAGCTGGAAAGAGCCATTACAGATGAATTATCAGTTGAAGACCGGTTAAACGTCGAAATTCTGGATCTTCTGAAGCAATATGATGCCGAATTTGAGAGTAATAGAGCGGACTATCAAAAAATGTTTTCTATGGTGAAAAGCAAGTTGATTAAAGAGCGAGGATTGATTTTATAGCGGTTTTAATGGAAACAGCTCGGTTCTCGGATGTTGTTTTCTTGACAAGAACGTTCTGGTCAAGGGGTGATACCGATGTCGGTTTTGCTAAGTCACGATAAACAAACGCACCTCTCCCATGTTATCCTTGCCTGTCTCAAACGATCATCGGAAGCCAAAATTTTTGGCAATGAAGCTATGGCGCTGCGAGAGATCAAGCATATTCTAGGAGCTCAAGTCACCCTGGAACAAGAAATTGATAAAATGGTTCGTGCTCGCCTCAAGTCCTATTCCCCTCCTTTGCCGGAGGGTTCCCAGGAGTGGGAGATTCTTTATCAAAAAACCTATCAAGAAGAACTTCGGAAACGGAATCTCTGATCACATTCTCGTCCGGACTTTCCTCTTTTTTCTTTCTCGACAAAGCGTGGTTTGACTCATGGTGTTCATCTTTTGGTGTATTCACTTAGGGTAAATGATTTAATGGAAAAGCTAACGCGTCGATTTACTGGATGGTCACACAGGTTTTTCATCCTTCCTTTGGTGGTCCTCCTCGTTAGTCAGGCTTTTGGGGTTCATGCTGATGAGCGAAGTCCTGTTCATGTCGTTGTCAGCGACATCTTGGTTATGCCAGGAAAGCCTGCGATGCTTAAGGCCCGAATCGTCCAATCCGGGATCTTGAGGTCGATTGGCGTCGGTGGTGAGGAAGTACAGTTTGAAGTGGAAGGAAAAGCGGTAGGAACGTCCTTGACTGGTGGAGATGGTTGGGCCTCTTGGGAGTTCACCCCCAAAATGAGAGGCAATAAAAGCGTGAGAGCCAAGGTCATTCCCAGTTCTCGGGTGAAGGGAGCGGAAGGTATTGGCATTCTTGCTTCCTGGGAACGACGCCGACCCATTCTTTTGATTGATGTCACGACTCTTTTGCAAGATGCTGAGGGAATAGGGAAGTTTGTGTCGGCAATGGGATTGCCCGTAGATCCTTCTCTGTGGCCCGAGCCCAAAGATGGAGCATCTCAGGAACTCCATAAGCTGGCCAAGTTTTATTACAATGTTGTGTACCTCTTTTGGAATGATGGGAATGATGTGGAGGGCGTTCGCGCGTGGTTGCGGGAACATGAATTTCCTAGTGGACTAACTCGAGCTATTCAACGCGGATCGACTCCACTGAAGACGTTTATCGACAATCTTGAAGAAGGTGGATGGGATAATTTGGAAGCCGGTATTGGACGAACACCGGATTTTGCAAAAGTGCTGTTAAAAAACAGGATTAAAGCGATCATATTTCATAAATCTGAAAATGAAGAGTTTCCTCGACGAACCAAACTTGTGGAAGATTGGAAGGGAGTAAGAAGGAACTTATAGTTACAACAAGGGTTCTCTGATGGATAGCCCTTGTTTTCAGGAGTCAGTCGATTCTGTTGTCTTTTTATGACTTTGCTCGTGTCTTTCAATGAAATCTGTTCGCTCTAAAACACAATTTATTTGCCAGATCTGTGGCATGCAGTCTCCACGATGGGTTGGCCGTTGCACAGGGTGTGGGCAATGGAATTCATTGAAAGAAGAGACAGTCGTGGAGGGAGGATTTCGTTCTCAGGGGCCTGGCTCTATGGAGCCGTTTCCTCCTACCCCGATTGATGACGTACATGTCACGGATCATATGCGGGTCAGCACAGGCATGGCTGAATTGGATCGCGTGTTAGGGGGCGGTGTTGTTCCCGGATCAGTCATTCTCGTTGGAGGCGATCCGGGGATAGGAAAAACAACCCTGTTGCTTCAGACCCTTCATCGATTAGGAAAACATAACGAGACTCTCCTGTACGTTTCTGGTGAGGAGTCCCCTCAACAAATCAAGATGCGCGGGGATCGATTAGGAGTTCGGAATCCACAACTGTACATTCTCTCAGAGACATCGCTTGAAGCTTTGCTGAAGGGAGCGAGTCGTCTTAAACCAGCTGCACTGGTTGTGGATTCGATTCAAACGGTCTTCACCGAACAATTGAATTCAGTGCCAGGAAGTGTGAGTCAGGTTCAAGAAGTGACGTGTCAACTGATGTGGTATGCCAAGCGAAATGGTGTGCCTGTTTTTATTATCGGTCATGTCACGAAAGAGGGAATGATTGCTGGCCCCAAGCTCCTTGAACATATTGTTGATACGGTGTTGTATTTTGAGGGAGAAAAAGGTCAATCCTATCGTATCTTAAGAGCCGTCAAAAATCGGTTTGGAGCGACGAATGAGATCGGTGTTTTCGAAATGAAGGATGCTGGATTAGTGGAAGTCACGAACCCTTCTGAGCTGTTCCTTGCTGGTCGTCCTCTCCAGAGTACAGGATCGGTGGTGGTGTCTAGCCTGGAGGGCTCTCGACCTATCTTAGTGGAACTTCAGGCTTTAGTGACGACGACCGGTTATGCCATGCCAAAACGTATGTCCAACGGAGTCGACCTGAATCGGGTTTCGTTATTGTTGGCTGTTATGGAAAAACAATTGGGATTTCATCTGTCTGGGTACGATGTCTATGTCAATGTTGTAGGGGGACTGCACATTGATGAACCTTCCATCGACCTTGGCATTGTGGCAGCGGTCGGGTCGAGTCTCAGAGATTGTCCGATAGACTCCAGGACACTGATGCTGGGAGAAGTCGGGTTAGGGGGAGAGATTCGTCCTGTTGGTCGCGTGGAGATGAGTGCCAAGGAAGCCGTCAAATTAGGCTTTACTCGATGCGTTCTTCCAGAAAGGAATCTCGCCAAATTCAATCACATTGACGATTTGGAGGTCATTGGGGTTGCCAACGTGGGAGAGGTTATTGAGCAGATGGTGACTCGTGCGTGATTGGTGGTTGCCTTGGAGAGTCAATGGAAGGAGAGCATTATTGTGGAATGTCGTATTGGTGGCGTTATCATGTCTTGTCTTGAGCTGTACGACTCTTGAAGAGAAAGATACGATGCCGGTCCGGGAATTTTCTGCGGACCAACTCCTTCAGAAACTGAATCAAAATGAGGCTGCGATCGGGAGCCTGAAAGCGTTGTTTCGGGCCAATATTCATGGTGAAGGGGTTCCCGTATCCTATCGGGTGGATGGAGTTTTTTTATACAAACGTCCCTCTACCATTCGATTGAAAGGGTTGTCTCGTTTCGGTGGTCTGGTGTTTGATTTTTTGATGGATCGTGACCGATATGTCCTTCATTTGCCTCAGGAAAACCAATCGTATTCAGGAGAAATAGGGAGGGAACGTTTCTCAGGGAGCATGGGGTTACCTGTCCACCTTATTTTACGGGCAATGGATGTCGTGTTGGGAAAAGTGCAGGAAGACAGAGATCGCCCCATTGTGTTGGAGGAAGATGGAGATCGATATCGTTTTGATGTTGATGTGCGACCGACCGATCAAGACATGGAACGGCCATGGTCAGTTCGAAGAGTGTGGGTTGACCGGCGTCATGTACAAGTCAGCCAGATTGAATATCTTTCGGCTGATGGCGTATCTATACTGAATGTCGAAGCTGACGACTTTCGTCGTGCTCGGGATGCCTCCCCTGTTGAGAGAACAACCATTGTTTTGCCCTATCATCTTGAAGCGGTGGATCAACAGGAAGATGGCGTCGTGTCTTTGTCTTTCCAGGAGATGGTGGTCAATTTGCCTCTTGCCCCAAAGGAATTTGGGTTAAATCGGTTTTGAGTGTGACGAGGTTGCTCTAGAATTCTATGTTGATCCTGGCTGTTGAAACTGCGACGAGTCGGCAAAGTGTCGCTCTTGTTCAGGATTCCGAGGTTCTGGCCAAGCAGGAATGGTATTCTGTTGGATCTCATTCTCGACAGTTAATTCCCACCATCGATGGGGTCTTGGCACCCTTAGGTTTTCATATTCAAGATCTAAACGGAATAGCCGTATCTATTGGACCTGGCTCCTTTACAGGGTTACGGGTAGGATTGGCGACTGTCGCGGGGTTTCGTCTCGTTTCTGATGTTCGGGTCGTGGCAGTGCCCACCTTGGAGGCCATGGCGTGGAATCTCTATGGTGAAACAAAGCTTCTGTGCCCAATTCTGAGATCCAGAGTCGGGGAAGTCTATTGGGCCTTGTTTCAGTGGAAGAATAATCAGCTTGTCCGGATTTCAGAGGACCATGTTGGAGGATTCTCCACGTTGGCTGAATCCATTGATGAACCTGTTTTGGTCTATGGCGAAGGGTGGTTGGCCAATCGAGAGGCCTTACAGGTGGCATTGGAAAGTTATGCTTGTGAGCCTGATGGAATCGCGATGCAGGTATCAGCGGTGAGTGTCGCCAAGGCAGGGTTGCTCCTGTTGAAGGCAGGCCAATACGCCGAGCTTGGCTTGACTCCCCGGTATGTTCAACGCTCTGAAGCCGAAATCGTCTTAGAGCGAAAGGCACGCCAATTGGCCGACATTTCTTGATATGTCCAGACAAACACTCGAAACAGATATCGTGATTCAACGAGCGGCTATGCACGATGTCGATGCATTGATGGCACTTGAACGGAAATCGTTTACCGTTCCATGGTCTCGAAAGATGTTTGAAGTAGAAATCACGAGTAACCAATTTGGCCATTTGTATCTTGCTCGTTCAAGCTCAAAAGACGGATTGGGAGACCACATTTTAGGATATGTGTGTTTTTGGTGTGTGTTTGAAGAGTTACGATTTTTAAATTTGGCGGTGGCTCCCTTTGCCCGAAAACGGGGTATTGGTCAAGGACTTGTCTCCTTTGCGTTGGCTTACGGGAAACGGTTAGGAATGGACAAAGCTCTCTTAGAGGTCCGAGCCTCAAATGATCCCGCCCAAAAATTATATAGCCACTTTGGTTTTCTCGAATATGGGCAAAGGAAAGCCTACTATACCAACCCCAAAGAGGATGCTATTCTTATGAAACTGGAATCTATTCCGGAAGACTTTGTGAGGAAATTCTCCTCTTGCAATGAAGAGTCAGTTGTGATGGTCATGGATCAACCTAAAGGATAAACACCTTAAAACACCTTTAAGAAAAGGAGGATGTTTATGCACACGGATGAAAAAATCGCTGAACAGCTCCGAACCTCCAATGCCGATTTTCGGGATTTGGAGGAGGCCCATCGTCGATTGGATATGGAATTGGAGGAACTCCTGAAACACCACATCTTGACCCCGCAAGAAGAAACGCTGAAGAAACAACTCCAGATAGAAAAACTCGGCAAGAAGGACCGGATGGCCGACCTGATACGTCGGTATAGAACGTCTCAGGAAGAGAATGCCACGCCGTAACAAATGGTAGACTGAAAGACTCGAATGCGATGAAGTCACATGTCTGATGATGTAAGAGGATATACGTAGAGATGGCCTCAATTGTTCATCCCCTGAATCGCCATATTTCCGATTTAAAGCGGCGTCTGTTGATCATTGGGGCCACGATCATGGTGGCCTTTGTGGTTGCGTTTACTTTTTCAGCTGATCTGATCGAATGGTTTAAACGGCCGTTTGCCGATGACCTACTTTTTTATGGACCGGCGGAAGCATTATTCGCCTCAATCAAACTTTCCTTTATGGCAGGAATTATTGCTAGTTTTCCGGTCATTCTTCATCAATTCTGGCGTTTTATTCAGCCCGCGCTGTTACATGCTGAGCAACGATGGGCTATTCCTTTATTTTTGTTGGCATCAGGATTTTTTGGTCTTGGGTTAGTATTTTGCAATCTGGTTATTCTTCCCCTTGTCATCGATTTTTTTGTGAGCTTTGGGTTAGAGCGGGAGTTGACCCCTGAATTAGCCGTCGGAACCTATGTTGATTTTAATATTCGATTTCTCTTGATCTTTGGGTTTGCCTTTGAACTTCCTTTAGCGATGACATTGCTGTCCAGGACGAAATTAGTGGACTCAGCTTTGTTCGTTCGGTATCGAAAGCACGCCGTGATGGTGGCCCTTATTTTGTCGGCAGTCATCACACCTGATGCGACGTTATTCACCATGATGTTGATGGCCGGTCCTCTGATTGTGTTGTATGAAATCGGGATTATAGGGTGTAAATTATTTGGACGACCCGTCAAAGCTGACGCGAAAGATACATCTGAGGGTGAAGAAGAAGATACCTCGGCCTCCACTGGGACAGCTGGGCATCGTGTACGGTGATGGAGCAAATGACTTTATCTTGGGACAAGGTGGCAAAAAAGATTGTGTGTCTCGTGGGGTGGTCGTTGCTCTGCGGGTGCCTCCTTGTCGTGGGGAAGAGCCAAGCATGGGCTCAAGGTCACGGGTTCCCGTTTGAAGGTCCCTACGTCCAGGCAGCTCCAAGTATTCAAGCCTTAGTCGTGACGGATACAGAAGTGGTGTATGCCGGCTCATTTGGGATGGGAATTTTCCGAAGTGAGGATCAGGGACTCACCTGGCACTCTGTTAACGAAAGGTTGGGTGATGATTATGTGCTGTGCCTCGCTGTTGATGAACAGAGTAGGGTCTATGCCGCGACAATCCGAGGAGGGGTTTTTCGGACTGTTCGTGGAGGGACTCAATGGGAGTCGATAAGCCAGGGATTGAAACGTGTCGAAGTCAAATCTCTTCTTGCCCATAACAAGACGATTTATGCCGGGACAGGTCGTGGTGTGTATCGGTGGCAGGAAAATGCGCATGAGTGGGGTACGGTAGCCAAAGGCCTCGACCAGATTTTGGTCTCAAGTATGGTGATGGTTGGGGACCATACCCTGATGGTTGGAACATCGGGAAAAGGGCTTTTTCAACTGGATACGCGAACACAGAGTTCAACGGATTGGACTCCTATGGGCGAAACGTTTGTGGATCCTAAGGAACGTCTCACTCATCGGTTTATTCGGATTGTCGCGGTCGGAAAAGATTTACAAATTTACGCTGGCACTCAGGATGGTGGAATTTTCACCAGTGTCGATGGAGGAAATTCTTGGAAGCCAGTCGGACGGTCGTTGCCGAATGATTCGATTCGAGGGATTGTGCCAACAGGGTTGGGTCTCTTTGTGGCGACGGGGCGGGGCATTTACAAATCAAATGATGGACAGAGCAAATGGCTTCCCATGAATGATGGATTGACCGAACTGTCCGTTCAAGTGCTTATTGCTGCTAGCCCGAACACATTGTTTGCTGGAACAGTGTTGGAGCGTTTAGGAGTGATGATGGGGGAAGGCAGTGGGTTAATGTCAGTAAAGGTATGGGTATCCAGGCTTCAGCGCCTCATCCGTATTTTTAATGTTTTTCTGTATATCTAGGTTTTGAAGGAGATTGATAATGAGCGAGCCATCCGCGAATGCAGACACGCGCGCAACGATTACAGTCACTCAGGAGTCGGATGAGTGGGGACAAGTCGTTCTTCGTTTTTATCCTGATGTGGCCCCTAATCATGTTCGTAATTTTTGTAAATTAGCCCAAGAAGGGTTTTACGATGGAACCACGTTTCATCGAGTTATCCCGGGCTTTATGATCCAGGGAGGAGATCCCAATAGTAAAAACCCAGACCGGTCACAACACGGAATGGGCGGGCTTGGACACCGAGTTTCAGCCGAGTTTAATAAGATGCCACACAAACGCGGGGTTCTTTCCATGGCAAGAGCCCAAGATCCTAATAGCGCTGGTTCCCAATTCTTTATTTGTGTGGCTGATTCTTCGTTCCTGAATGGTCAATACACGGCATTTGGAGAAGTGGTGAGTGGGATGGAGATTGTGGATAAAGTGGTCCAATCCAAACGGGATGACCGTGATAACCCGCTTGCTCGTATTGAAATGAAGGTCCACCTCTCTGAAACTGCTCCATAAATGTGGAAGTTGGTTCCTAGTGGAAGGCTGAGAACGCGATCTTCAAACAGGCATGGTATTCGTTGCCAATGTTTGTATGTAAGTGCAGAAGACAAATATGACATGGTAAGGACCTCAAACCCTTGCCCGTTTCTCCATCCATAGCTAGCTAGAACCCCTATTTTTTCTTAGACCTCCTATCTCTTTTTACAACTTTCTTAGAAAAATCCTTCTAACAGGGGGGCTTTACCATAGAACTCTATCAGGCAAATCGAGATAAATGGCCCAGGCCAAAAGGAGAGAAAAGAGCGCTGTTCCCCAACAGAGAAAACGCCTTCTTGAAGGGGACGGATTTAAGGCGTTTGATTCCCAATGTCCATGTTGCCACCGAGTTCCCAGCCATAGAAGGTTGGAAAGGAGCAGACTGCTTAGGAAAGTCCAAACGCCTTTCCAGATAATCGTCGAGAGAGATTCTGTTGGAGCATCAACATAGTTCAAAGAAAGAACGACGAGAAATACCAAAACCATTCCACCATAAAACTGAGATTTCGTCACAATCAGAAATTCCTTAGACAAAAATGTATATGTGGAATGTCCCAACTCTTTGACAGGGTGGCCTAACAACTGAAGTTGGTCAATGCTGAACGGATGAAGAGCGTGCCTGCCGACGATTATTTCTCAGCGATTGCTCGCCTGAAATCTTTCAAGAATTTGCCGGGAATCACAATCTTGCAAGCAACATGATCTTGGACTGATTTTTTGTGGAAGTGTCTGGTGCTCCACGTCACGAGATAATCCACACCCGCTTTACGAGCTGCTGCCAGAATGGGGGCGTCCTTTCGGTTGATAATTTCAATCGCCCGCTCTATTTCCTCAGTGACCGGGTCTTCAATGACTCGTGGGGAGAGATGGCGCAGCAAGTCCCGGTACTCGGGAACCAAAGCGGGCAGCTTGTCCGAAAGATTTCGATCAGCTTTGGTGAGAACCTGTCTGGAGATGACGAGATCAACTACCCGTGCTTCACATAAGCGGAGCAGCTCATGTGCGGCTCCTGTGGGAGATATGATCCCTGCAATCAAGGCGCTGGTATCGAGAAAGACTGCCCATCGCCTACGCTCCATAGCGTTCTTTGGTGTACCGACTGCGCTGACGGTCTAGGTCAGCCAAGAGGTCTTCGACGTCCAGTCCGGTCTTTTTCATGGCGCGCTGTGCTTTCTTGGCAACTGCATCCACCCTTAAGATCTGTGGCGTTAAGAGGAGCGCATCGCCGACCTTCACAATAGTTAAAGGCGCCTCATCCTCGATGTGGAGATCCTTTCTCAGGGACGCTGGAATGGTCAGTTGGCCTCGCCCTCTGACTTTGACAATAGACATCGACAAACCTCCAGATCTATATTTCAGAAAATATCTGAATATCAGAATATCGCACACTCACCGCCTTGTCAAGCCCTCCTTGAGAAGATCTTGTCATAATCTATCCGTTGGCAGTCTTGAACTGAGGTTAGAACCGATGGCGAAGTCTTTCGATTAAGCCGATGGAGGCCGTTCGCCCTACGCTTGAAAGCAGGATGTGCGGTATCGCTCGCTCAGGGAAAGAGATTTTGATCTGGGGCCGCCACCAGAGTCAGAGAAAAGCATTAATCGCCGGCCATCAAGCGACGGGCGCTCGAGTATTCGAAAACGTGTCAAAATCGTAACGACACCCGACTTCACTGACCAATTGTTCAGCAACATCTTTAGCCGCATAACATCACCAGCAAGCAGGACCTTAAAGGCGCGGTGATTCGTTTAGAAGACTTTATTCAGGAGAAGACGGCTACACTTTCAGTGACACTGGATCAACTTTACGAAACACCAGGGAAGGGGAGGGAAGCGGAAGCCTTTGATCTGTCGAGGAATTAGTTGGAGCTGGCGAGAGGAATCGAACCTCCAACCTGCGGTTTACAAAACCGCTGCTCTGCCGATTGAGCTACGCCAGCCTGTTGGTCAAGTATGCTACCATATTAAAATTCTAGGTCATAGGCTTTCATGATTCGCAATATTGAGTTGTTTAGAGTCAAAGAAAGGAATGCTCAAAATACGGTTCAGTTCATTTCGAGCAAGACTTTTAAGGTTCCCTTTTCGTGGCATGTTCAAACGCCTCAAGCGCTTGGTTGAGAGGATATTGGGCTTGAATAAGGGGCTGGACGGTCACGAGATGTTCCTTCAGGAGACGAATTGCCGGGGCAAAAGGACCACAGCGAGATCCAATAATCGTAATTTCGTTAATCACCAACTCTGTCATATTCAGTGTCATCGGACCGTGATACGTCGATTTGAGGACAATGCATCCACGAGGACGTACATACTGATTTGCTAGAATCAAACCCTCCGGAGTTCCCGTAGCTTCAATAATGATATCCAGCCCTTCTGTAAGCTCCGTTGGTTGAGTGGCCACACGAATCCCACGTTTTTCAAGAATTCCTAGTTTGGCTGGATGATGACCTATGACAGTCAAGTCACATCCCGTCAATTGGAGAATTTGAGCGCACAGTAACCCCAGCTTTCCATCTCCTATGACTAACACACGGTCTTTCGGTTTAACGGGCACTTCTTGCGTGATTTGGCATGCTGCCGCGAGTGGTTCAATAAATATCGCTTCCTTAGTCATCAATTTCATCGGGAACGAGGTGAAGGTTTTCTATAGGTAACATGACGTATTCGGCGAAGGCTCCATCCCGTCCATTGATCCCCAACGTTGTTCGATGTGGGCAATGGGTCGGTCTTTCAGCTAGACAGGTTGGGCAGGTCCGGCAGGCCGCGTTGATTTCTCCTACTACTCTCGACCCGACGAGTTCAGGATGTTGTTCTGCTATTTCGACGATCCCGACGAATTCATGTCTTAAAACTCCGGTAAAGCCCATATATCCCAGAACGATTTGAAGATCGGTAGAGCAAATACCAGCCTTGCGGACCTTTATCAACGCTTCTCCAGGCGGAGGGCAGGGGAGTGGCCTGTTGGTATCCAAAAAAAGGGATTCATGTAAAACAAAGGCTTGCATGGGGGATTCTTGAAAGGGCGTCCTTTGCCTAAACGCATCCAATTTCTGCTAAACTATACATGTCATCGCTTCTTTCCTTAAAGGTCTCGTCTTGACTTTGAAGGAGGAGGAGGAATTAGTGTAAAATCGAAAGGTTTTCATCCTGAAAGCTTAAAAGACCCGCCGGTTTGGAAAGATAAAGGAGACGAATTGCTAAAAAACTCCTTTATTCTCATTGTGACCCACGGATTTGATGAATCTTACACTGAAGGAAAATATTTCACATGACTGAAAAATTCAAACATGGAGGTTGGGGAGTGCGCAACGTTTCGTTAAAAACAATTCCCATGATCCTTTTGTTCGTAGTGCTGGTTGGAGGGCTTTCAATCATCACCACTGTCTCCCTTGGACTTCCTGCCCATGCTGGAGTGCCAGAAGCCTTTGCCAATGGCTTTTCTGAAATCGTGGAGAAAGTTCAACCAGCGGTAGTGAATGTTGCTGTGAGTGATCGAGGACAAGGAGGATCTCGGCGGTTGCCACCAGGGCCCTTTGGGGGACCGCCAGGTCAGCCGCCTCTTCCACCACCGGAGCCTCCTAGGCGTCCTCCTGGACCTCCCGGAATGAGTGCGGGATCCGGCGTGATCATAGATCCCGCAGGATACATTGTGACCAACAATCATGTAGTCGAAAATGCGAACTCCATTAATGTCACGACCAGTGAAGGTCGCGAGTATTCAGCGAAGATCATAGGAACGGACCCCAAAACGGATCTTGCTGTTATTAAAATTGAGAAAGCGGGAGAGAATCTCCCATTCATTCCCTGGAGTCAACAGAAAGAGCTTCGCGTAGGAGACGTCGTTTTAGCCTTAGGCAGTCCTTTTGGGCTGCGTTCTACGGTGACGATGGGCATTATCAGTGCTTTGGGTCGTGGAAATGTGGGCATTACTGAATACGAGGATTTTATCCAGACTGATGCGCCCATTAATCCAGGGAATTCTGGTGGTCCTTTAGTGAATATGAAGGGCGAAGTTATCGGGATCAATACGGCGATTTTTTCCAGAACTGGTGGGTCTGAAGGAATTGGATTCGCCATTCCGGTGACGATTGCCGAGGATATTACCGGTAGTCTGATCAAAAGCGGAAGAGTCACACGAGGTTGGATGGGAATCGCTATCCAAGAGTTGACGCCGGCTTTGTCTCAATCGTTCCAGTTGCCGGAAGATCACAGTGGAGGAGTGTTGATTAGTGAGGTACATGAAGATGGCCCCTCTGCTATGGGAGGGTTACAACGAGGGGACATTTTGTTGGAGTATCAAGGAAATAAACTCAAGGATGTGAATCACCTTCGGCATATTGTGGCTCGAACCAAAGTCGGGGATGAGGTCCCAATCAAAATTCTTCGTGATGGGCAAGAAAAATTGATCACGGTTACCGTTGGGGAGCGCCCATCTGATGAGATGTTGGCGCGGGGAGGGATGCCCGCACCGTCAAAATCTTTAGAAGCATTGAATAATGTTCTCGCAGGTCTCTCTGTCGAGCCGCTTACAGCGGAAAAGAAAAAACAGCTCAATCTCTCCGAAGGTGCGGCCGGTGTAGTCGTCAAAGAAGTGAAGGCTGGAAGCGCTGTAGAAGAGGCTGGGTTACAACCTGGGGATATCATTCAGGAAGTGAACCGCGAGGTCGTGAAGAATTTGAGTGATTACGAGAATATTGCCTCCAAAATCGAAAAAGAGGCATTGGTTGTTCTCTTGCTCAGTCGGAGGGGAAATAATCTCTTCGTGGCAGTCAATCCAAAATAAACTGAGGATGCAACAACAGTTGTTCTGAAGTAACGTTACCCTTAATCCCTTTGGAGGAAATCAAAAGGTCCATCATATGGCTGAGCAGTCTCGATTAAGAAAGTGGTTACAAGACTCTGTCTTTAAACCCTTTGAAGACAAAAAAATGCCGGTGATGGCCCATCTCCATGAATTTCAAGTCGGGCTCACCAAAATTGTGGTGGTGGTGGCACTCTTTTTTGTCGGGACATTTTTTTATGCGGATACCTTGGTGCAATGGTTACGTGTACCCCTTCAAAATTCTTTTATTCTGGATTCGATGGAATGGGTTCCGACAGACCTTCCTAAAATCCCCTTTGTATTTCTCTCCCCTGCCGAAGCTCTCTGGCAAAACCTGAAGGTGGCTGCACTTTTTGCATTGGTCCTTTCGACTCCCTATATTCTTTGGGAAATATGGCATTTTATTGTTCCTGGGCTCCATGTCCAAGAGCGACGATTCGTCGCCCCTTTTGTGGCGACGAGTGCGGTCGCTTTTTACCTTGGGCTCGGGTTTTGTTTCTTTTTTGTGTTGCCGTTTGCTCTGAACTTTCTCATCTCCTATGGTGTGGTGGCCGGCTTTATTCCCACATTGTCAATCGCGAGTTATGTGGGGTTCGCCCTCTGGTTTTTGTTGATCTTTGGCCTGATCTTCGAAGTGCCTTTGGCGATTACCCTCATGGCCAAACTTGGTTGGGTCGATGCTCCGTTCCTAAAAAAATACCGGAAATGGGCGTTTCTTGGGGCCTTTCTTTTTGCGGCGATATTAACCCCGACACCTGATCCGTTTAATCAGTGCCTCATGGCCTTGCCCATGTACTTTTTTTATGAAGTGGGTATTATTAGTGCTGGAATTTTTTATAAGAAGAAACCACAAGAGGGAGAGGCATCGGATTCGGCCGTGCCGCAGGATTCGCCTCCTGGTGGGGGAGTGTTACGTCCTAAACCTGTAGGAACCCCAGGCGGAGGGGATGATGATTATGTCAGCGTTCCTGATTCGGGCACTCGATAACCCTCTCGAGCTTGTGTAATGAACCGTGGTACAAGTTGCCGTTGTTGTGATCAGCAGCAAGGTTTTTTCAGGTAAATCCTCGGACAAAGGACGAGAAGAGCTCACGCAGTTTCTGGAACATCACGATGCTAAAGTCGTGAGTTATGAGGTTATCCCAGATGAAAGGTATCAGATAAAAAATCGGCTCTGTCATTTGGCTGATCAGGCAGAAGCTCAGATCATTTTGACTGTTGGAGGAACTGGGGTCCGGCCTACCGATTGGACCCCAGAAGCCACACGGGAAGTCATTGACAAGGAAATTCCAGGAATTGGTGAGGCGATGCGGTTCGAAAGCCTAAAAAAGGTTCGGACAGCAATGCTTTCCCGTGGGATTGCTGGTATTCGTCACACGACTTTGATTATTAACCTCCCTGGGAGTCCCAAAGGCGCAAAGGATAATCTTGCAGTGGTGTGGCCTATCTTGGATCATACGGTAGAGAAGTTATCTGGCTCGTCCAACATGTAAGCATGTAAGATGGAATAGACCATGTGTTCTCGGCTGGAATGTTTTCCACATTGTCTAATCTGGAAAACTTGACGAAGTGAGGAAATTAACAACTTATTTTGGAGGATAGCATGCCTGGTGAATTAAAGATGGTTCAGCCCTCTAGTAGCGGTGACACGTGCACCTATATGTGGGCCTGTGCTATTTGTGATGAAAATGAAACCTGCCAAAAAGATAAAGAAGGGCATAGCCGGTGGCTGGTGTCCAAACGGATGGAGCGGATTGATTACAAAGTCCTCGTCATGAGCAACAAGGGTGGTGTGGGAAAAAGTACGATGACTACGAATCTCGCGATTAGTTTGGCGCTCAAAGGGTATGAAGTCGGGGTGTGTGATTTGGATATTCACGGCCCGAATATTCCGAAAATGGTAGGGGCTGAGGGCCAAAAGCTGAAAATCAGCACAGGCGGCGGCATTATTCCTCACTTCGCCTACAATTTGAAAATTGCCTCTATGTCTTTTCTCCTCCAAAATTCTGATGATCCCATCATTTGGCGGGATGCCTATAAGTATGAATTTATCAATCAATTACTCGGCGGCGTGGAATGGCAAGATTTAAATTTTCTTCTTATTGACCTCCCTCCGGGAACTGGCAATGAATCAGTGACCACGATAGATTTAATTGGGGAAGTCACAGGATGCGTGATCGTGTCTACCCCGCAGGAAGTGGCGCTATTGGATGCAAGAAAGTCCGTCAATTTTGCGAAAGATAGTGAGATTCCCATTATTGGAATTGTCGAAAATATGAGCGGGTTGGAATGCCCGCATTGCCATCAACATATAGAAGTGTTTCGCAAGGGTGGTGGGGAAGCTTCAGCGGTCGATATGAATGTCCCTTTCTTAGGACGGATTCCCATGGATCCTGAAGTGGTGATGCAATCTGACTTTGGCGAACCTTATGCCCTCTTTCATTCGGATTTACCAACGGCTGATGCGTTTCATTCTGTTGCCAATAAGGTGGATTATTTCTGCAAGCGAAAAGGATCCTTGGTTCAGGCCTCCTCAAAAAGTCCATTTAAGAATAAGTAAGAGACAATGGGACTGATGAAGGGTTACTAACAAAACGTGGACGTAGGCAAGTTTTGAGGTTGGAATGAATGGATTAACACGATTAAAAGACGCGCAGGAAACTGTTCTTGACGCTTCTCGCCCTTTGGGTTGTGAGAAGGTTGGTCTTATGGAAGCGTTTGGTCGAGTGTTAGGTGAGGATATTATCGCTCCTCGTGATAACCCTCCCTGGAATAACTCCGCAATGGATGGGTACGCGGTGAGATGGGAAGATATTAAGCAAGATTATGAAATTGCTAAGCCCGCTGAGCTCAAAATCATTGAGGACGTTCCTGCCGGAAAAGTCGCCACGAAAACATTGGGACCGGGAGAGGCGATTCGGATTATGACTGGGGCTCCTGTCCCTCGTGGGGCCGATACGGTCGTTCGGGTGGAGTTTACTGAATCGACTTCGGATACTGTCAGGATTTTTAAACCTGAACCCCAGGGCTTCAATATTCGGCCAAAGGGGGAAGATGTGAAGGAAGGCGCCACGATCATTGCGAAGGGTATTCAGCTGCGTCCGGCTGAAATTGGCATGTTGGCGATACTGGCAAAGTCTTTTGTGTTGGTCCATCAGCGGCCGAAAGTCGCGATTCTTTCTACTGGCGATGAGTTAGCTGATTTGGATGAGCGGTTTGATGAAAACAAGATTGTCAATTCCAATAGCTATGGTCTTGCCGCTGCTGTGGAAGAGGCCGGTGGTATTCCAGTCCTGTTAGGGATCGCGAAGGATACCCCCGATTCTTTGAAAGATAAAATCTCCCATGGGTTGGGGTGCGATATTCTTGTCCTGTCAGGCGGCGTCTCAATGGGGGATTATGATTTTACGAAAGCGGTCTTCGCTGAGCTAGGAGCCGAAATGCATTTCTGGAAACTCGCGATTCGACCTGGACAGCCTGTGGCGTTTGGGAAGATTCAGGGAACGTTGGCCTTCGGGCTCCCAGGTAATCCTGTATCGTCTATGATGACGTTTGAACAATTGGTAAGATTGGCTGTCATGAAAATGTGTGGACACCGAAAATTGGAACGCCCAACGGTTCAAGCGGTGTTCCAAGAAGCATTTTCCAAACAGCCTGATCGCCGTCACTTCCTGCGTGGAATCGTGAGACAGGAAAATGGAGCCTTAATTGTCAAAACCACGGGAAGTCAAGGATCGGGCATTTTGACGTCTATGGTCAAAGCCAATGGGTTGATTAATATCCCCGAGGAAGTCGAACAGCTCAATCCTGGTGATCAAGTTTCTGTGCAGGTGTTGAGCCGAGATTTTTAAGGGACATTCCAATCATTTCATTTCATTCATTCACCATTCGTATTCCAATCGTCCCCTATCAATCGTTCATCTTTATCAGAAAGTGAATGGCATCATGGCACCCCCTATCTTAAGTTTCATCGGTCGCTCGAACAGTGGGAAAACCACCTTGATTGAACGGCTGATTCCAGAACTCGTTTGTGCAGGATATCGGGTTGCCACCGTCAAGCATGCCGGGCATGGTTTTGAGTTGGATACTGAAGGAAAGGATAGTTGGCGACATAAACAGGCCGGAGCCAGCACCGTTGTGGTGATTTCAAAGGGCAGCATGGCGATGTTTGCTGACGTGCCCGAGGAATTGAAAGTTGAAGAAGTACGCGATCGCTTCCTAGACAGCCAATTTGATTTAGTGATTGCTGAAGGATGGAAAAGCGAAGGGTATCCCAAGATCGTCGTCGTCCGTGAACAGTTGGAAGAAATTCCTGGTCCACTTGATAACCTCCTCGCCATTGTATCGATGAAGCCCATACAATCAGAAATTCCGTGTTTGGATCGGGATAATATTCAAGGTTTGGCTGAATTAATCACTCGCCATTTTCCCAAAACCTCTTCAGTATGACCTCCACACGCAAAGCCGTGACCGTGATGGCTTTGTCGGCCCTGGCACTCGCGATTGCTGGCTCCATTGCGATTCCCCTGACCAGTCACCCAGATTTCTGCGCCATTTGCCATACGATTCGTCCTTCTGTCGAGAGTTGGTCAATGTCCTCTCATAAAGATGTAGGATGCGTGGAATGCCACGTCAGACCTGGCATTTCCGGTTTTTTACATGATAAAGTTCGAGCCGGGATTAAAGACGTAGTCATCACCTTTTTTGGAAATCCGACTGAACCCCATAACTTACAGGCAGAAGTAGACACACAAGTCTGTTTAGGCTGTCATCGAGCTATTTTGAGAGTATCCGAGGTTTCTGAGCGAGATTTGCCTGAACCCGTGAAATCTGTTGGGTTAATCATGAGTCACCGGCATCATATGGAGGCGTTTGATAAACGAGGCAAAGGGGAGGGGTGTACGACTTGTCATGCGCGCGTGGTTCACGGGAAACCTGTCAAGGCCTATCCCATTGTGATTCCCAGGGGGCACGTGAAACTCGATATGGAACCTCATTACCCAGACCATCACGAAGGGTCTAAGTTATGGGCGTCGGCTTTGGCTGATTGTCTCCGGTGCCATGATGGGGAAGCCTCATACGAAGGAAAAGTTCTCAGCAAAAAATGTGAAACGTGCCACCTCCCTGATAAAATTGAAGACTTTTTGTTTTAGACTCTGTTCATTCTTTCATGGCCCATCCTGTTGTCCACGTTAAAAATCTGACAAAGCGGTTTGGTGATTTTACCGCGGTCAATGACATCTCCTTCGAAATCAAAGAGGGAGAAATTCTTGGGTTGTTAGGACCCAATGGGGCTGGCAAAACTACCACCATTCATATGCTCTTGGATTTGATCACCCCGACAAGCGGATCCATTCATATATTTGGGCTCGATCTGAAGACACATCGCGAGATGATTCTGAAACAAGTCAACTTTTCATCGACGTATATTTCAATGCCCTTTTCACTGACAGCAGAAGAAAACCTTCGAATCATGGCTAAGTTATACGGTGTTTCGAATATTGATAGACGGATTGATGATGTGGTGAAGAAACTCGAAATGGAAGACTTTCGATCCAAACTGACGAGAAAACTTTCAACAGGCCAAATGACACGGTTGACGCTCGCGAAAGCTGTGATGACTGAACCCAAAGTGCTGTTTTTAGATGAACCAACGGCTAGCTTAGATCCGGATATTGCCGATAAAATCAAATCGTTTTTAAAAGAATACCGCAAAACAGCTGGCCTCAGCGTGCTGTATACCTCGCATAATATGCATGAAATGGAAGAGATGTCTGATCGGATTATTTTCCTTCAACGGGGAAGTATCGTGGCTGAGGGGACTTCAAAGGAAATCGTCGAGCGATTTGGCAAGCGAGATTTAGAAGAAGTCTTTTTGAAGCTAGCTCGACAGGGTTAGGAAGTGGGGGAGGGAATACGCCAAATGCAGATTCTCCATCGTTGTAAAGATTTGGATTTGATCTTTCAGACAGTGTCTGGTGAAGTTCCGAAAAGCTAGAGGGATGTGGCTCGTGGATTCTTACCCTGTCATCCCCGCAATTTTTTATCGGGGATCCATATTTCATGATCATCCTGGATGCTCCCTGACGACTGCGGGCATGACCGTGTCGCAGGAATTCTCAACTTCCTCTGACCGTGTCCGTTAACTGAAATTCAAGTTTTTACAATATTAGTCTTCACTATCGAAATGGAAGGTCGTCTCCGCGATGAGCTTAGAAAGAATTGCAGCACTTCTCACTCGGCATCTGTACTTATATAAGAGAAGTTTTGCCAGAATGTTGGAAATTTTCTATTGGCCGTTTTTGGATCTCGTGGTATGGGGATTTATCACGGTGTATTTGGCACAGCATGAGACCAAATTGCATGGTGCTGTGGCCTTTTTTTTAGGTGCCCTTATTCTGTGGGATGTGCTTTTCCGGGCACAGCAAGGGATTGCGCTTTCCTTTCTTGAAGAAATGTGGGCGAGAAACTTAATGAACCTATTTGCCAGTCCCCTCACTGTAGCAGAGTACCTGGTCGCCACCATGGTGATCAGTGTCATGAAAGTGGGGTCAGTTTTACTGGTGATGGTGAGCCTGGCCTACGTGTTTTATTCGTATGATATTTTCCGAATGGGGATGTACCTGATTCCTTTTATATTCAATCTGATTTTATCTGGTTGGATTATCGGAGTCTTAACCACCTCCATCATCATGCGGTTCGGTCAGCAAGCCGAAGTGTTGGCTTGGGGAATGGTGTTTTTATTCCAACCCCTATCCTGTGTGTTTTATCCTATGGAAGTCCTGCCTTCGGTACTCCAGAGCCTGGCATGGTGTATTCCACCTGCCCATATTTTTGAAGGAATGCGGCTTGTGCTTCTTGATGGAACACTCCCGATTACTCATCTGATGTGGGCTTTTGCCTTAAATGCAGGATTTCTCATCATCGTCGTCACTTGGTTTTATCATACATTCACCGTTTGCAAAGATCGGGGACTCTTGGTGCGAGTCGGTGAATAAGCTGATAAGACTACTATGCGATACTGTTTTTTAAGCGTTCCAGCCGTTCAGCGTGAAGGATTATCCAAATCCCCTTTTCGCGCGTAATCGTCACTGCGCCTGCCTTTTGTCCTTTAGCCTTTCGAACGTACCGTTTCAACGTGTAAATCACCTCCCCCTTCCCGCTTTTTCGTAAATCACTGTACTGCAGAGCTAAAGTCGCTGCATCGCGAAGTGTTTCCGGTGGCGGAGTGACCCTCTTTTCCAGACTCACAACGACATGCGACCCTGGTGTCCCACGAGCATGGAGCCATAAGTCATGATCCTTCGCAACACCAAATGTCAGTTCTTCGTTGTGGCGTGCTGTCTTCCCAAGCAAGATAGGGAACCCATCGACAGAGAGAAAGCGGCGAAATGGTCCAGAAGGGGAAGAGAGTTTCGGGGATCCTGGTTGTTGAGACGGGGTCGCTCGCTGTGGAGATAGAGGGCTGGGTAGCAATTGCGCTAATTCACCCTTCTCGGCTAAATGAAGCGTTTCCTTCAGTTTCTGCAATTCTTGTTGACTCTGTTCCAAACGTGGACGCAACTCCTTTTCGGCACCAACAAATTTTCGGTATTTTCCAAAATAGTCTTCCATATTTGCCCTTGGACCTTTCGAAGGATCGAGGGGAATAAGCAATTCAGGAAGCTTCGGATCAAAATAATCTGCCACGGTGATATCCTTTTGACCAGGCTTCATAGCCGTGATCTGGCTTTTCAACAGCTCCCCATATCGTTTGTATTCTCGATACCGACCGATCTTTTCCAGATCAGAAGAATAGGCATCAATGCGGCGCTGGGTCTTTTTGATTGTCTTCCGGATGGCCGTGATTTGAGTCTGGAAAGCTTGTGCTTGATCCAACTCCTCTTTTTTTTGGCTATAACGTTTTTCAAGAGCCAAAGATAGGGGAAAAGGCCGCGTTGGATCGTTCTTTTCAGGAGAATCATGAGATTCCCCAGCTTCTTTGGTATCGTGAGTCTTGAGGGAGGCAGCAGGCTTTTCTGGAGGAACATAAGGTTGGCCAATCTTGGCCAGTGGTGGCTTAAGACTCCCTAACACTGTTCGATTGTGATCTATCAGTACGATATTCGAATTGCGACCAATGAGCGCGGCGATGAGGAAATAGTCTTTATTGGCAGAATTCAGGTTGAGCGTCACAATTCGATCGCCCGGGGTTTGATCAACGCCACTGATTTTAGACCCCTGAATGTGACGGCGAAGAAGGGCACAAAAAGAGGGTGGGGTCTTGGGATTGGATAACCGGTCTTGTATAAAGTGAAGCCTGGCCGTTTGTGAATCAGCGCAAAGTAAAAGGGTATGAGATTGAGCAGGTTTTCGAATCTCTAAGGTGATAGAGTGTGGAGAGGGCTGGTGGATTTTTTGAATCAAGGCTCCACCTAAGGCTTCACCAATTTCCTGAACAATAGCGGAGAGTTCTTTCAAGGAAAGAGCCACAATGACCTCAAGATTAAGAAGCTGTAAATTCTTAAGAGTGTGGAGGGTACAGGCAATTCAGGACTATGCAAAAAAATAGAAACAAAGAAGGAAGGTGAGTCTGACCGGTTAGCCAACAGAGATGTTTGCCCTAGACTTGTTGGACAGAATGGCTTCTTTCAGGTCTTTCGTAAAATGCTCAATTCGATTCAGGAAGGTGGGATCATGTTGTTGTTCTCCAATGATTCTCACGAGAGCACTTCCGACGATGATGCCATCCGCGAATTCGGCAATGTGCTTGGCATCGTCTGGAGTCGCAATGCCAAAGCCTACAGCAACCGGCCTTTTGGCCTTTCGTTGAATCGATTCCACATTGGCTCGAACGTTGCTCAAGTCCACTAACTTGGCTCCAGTAGTACCTGTCAGAGATACATAGTAAATGAATCCGCGTGTTCTTCGAATGACATCGGCCTTGCGGGTTGGAGTACTGGTGGGAGCTAAGAGAAAGATGAGACAAGGACCATGGGCCTCCGAAGCTTTCCATAGGGTTTCGGCTTCTTCTGGCGGCATGTCTGGAACGATGACTCCATCAACACCGGCTTCTACGGCTTCGCGACAGAATGCGACTTCTCCCATAGCCATGATTGTATTGTAATAGGTCATGAGAATGAGGGGAATTTTCGTTTTTTCACGAAGGTTCTTCACTGTAGAGAGAATGTTTTGCAGGGAAGTTCCTGAACGAAGGGCCCGTTCCGCAGCCTTTTGAATGACAGGGCCATCTGCAATGGGATCAGAAAAGGGCACCCCCAATTCAATCATGTCGGCTCCAGCACGTTCCAGCGTCAGAACCAGTTCCTCGGTTTCTGTTAATGACGGATCTCCAGCCATGATATAAGGGATAAGGGCTTTTTGGCCCTTACGCTGAAGATGTTCAAACGTTGAAGAGATACGACTCGTCATGATGGAACGAATCCTTAGAGAGAAGTGCCGCGCATCCTAGCAATCTGTTGAACGTCTTTGTCCCCACGACCTGAAAGATTGATGAGAAGAATCTGATTCTTTTTCATCGTAGGAGCCAGCTTGATCGCCCCGGCTATTGCATGAGCACTCTCGAGCGCTGGAATAATGCCTTCTTCCTGAGAAAGGAGGTCAAAGGCCGCGAGAGCCTCGTCATCTGTGGCGGAGGTATAGCGGATACGACCGGAGTCATGGTGCATACTATGTTCGGGACCCACGGCTGCGTAGTCGAGCCCCGCAGAGACTGAATGAGTCAGATTGACCTGCCCATGTTCGTCTTGAAGAAGATACGTCATGGTCCCATGGAGCACACCGGGACTACCGCCGGCAAATCGTGCCGCATGTTTACCGCTCGTCAACCCGAGTCCTCCTGCTTCCACTCCAACCATGTGTACCGTGCGGTCCCTCAGAAATGGGAAGAACAACCCGATGCTGTTGCTCCCACCTCCGACACAGGCCAAAAGACAATGAGGTAAATGCCCTTCAGCAACAAGAATTTGTTTCCGAGCTTCCCGGCCAATGACTGACTGAAAGTCACGAATCATCATGGGATAAGGATGAGCGCCTAAAACCGATCCAAGCAGATAATGGGTCGTGCGGACATTGGTCGTCCAATCCCGCATCGCTTCACTGATGGCATCCTTTAAGGTTCGACTTCCTGCGTCCACACCAGTGACTTTCGAACCGAGCAACTGCATTCGAAAGACATTAAGAGCCTGCCGCTCCATGTCTTCGGTCCCCATATAGATTTCGGCTTGGAGTCCAAACATTGCAGCAACCGTGGCGACGGCAACGCCATGCTGGCCTGCACCCGTCTCAGCGATTACTCGGTGTTTCTTCATACGACGGGTAAGAAGGGCTTGACCAATGGTATTGTTAATTTTATGTGCGCCAGTGTGGCAGAGGTCTTCACGCTTTAAGTAGATTTTGGCCCCACCCAAGGTTTTCGTGAGACGTTTGGCAAAGTAGAGAGGCGTAGGCCGTCCCACGTATTGCTTGAGGCAAGCGGTGAATTCAGCTTGGAATTTCGTGTCTCGACGAGCAGCGAAATAGGCTTGTTCCAGCTCTAAAATGGCTGGCATGAGGGTTTCTGGTACATAGAACCCCCCGTACTTTCCAAACCGACCTCGCTTATCTGGAACAACGGCCATTTGTTATGACACCTTCTGGTTTAAATCTTCAGGGACAGAAAAACGATCATGAAGGAATGACATGCAGCTGTGCGCGAGTATAGCGAGAGGGAAGCTTAAGAGACAAGTTTTGCGGCCTTAATAAACGTTTGAATCTTGTCAGGATCCTTTTTCCCTGGTTGCGATTCAATTCCACTACTCACATCAACTCCGTAAGGCTGAACCTTTTGAATGGCTTCTTGCACGTTTTCTGGGGTTAAGCCGCCTGCTAAAAGCGTAGTGGCGGCTTGAGCGGCTTCAGATGCCAACTGCCAATCCACGACTTGGCCTGTCCCTCCGTAGGCCGACTCAGAAAAGGCATCGATCACAAAACCACGGACGCCAGCGTGTCCCTTATATTCTGCGAGAGCGAGAAACGAGGCGCGATCTCGCAATCGAATAGCACGCAACACTGGCCGGCCTAAGGCCTCGCAATAGTCAGGAGTCTCGTCTCCATGGAGTTGAGCGATGGCGATCCCGCAATGATCGATAATTTGTCTGACTGCAGAAGTTTCTTCATTGACGAACACACCAACAGGGAGAATGAACGGTGGAAGCTGACCGACAATGTGTTGAACAGTTCGAGGATCGACATATCGTGGGCTTTTCCGAAAAAATACAAACCCGAGAGCATCGGCACCGTTTTGTACAGCGACCATGGCATCCTCAAGCGTGGTGATCCCGCAAATCTTTACTTTTGGGTGTTGGAGGTAAGAAGGATTCATGTGTTAAGTGACATATTTCTCATCAACAAAAGCTGATCAGTAAAAAAACAGTATAGAGGAAAGTTGAGGGAGGGTCTAAATCCAACGGGGATGTTGGGACTCTGCCCCTTCTTCCTTCTTGCTGGAAATCTCAAGAAGGTCGCTTATTTTTCTACCAATATCGTCCGACCGAATCAAGGATTCTCCCACGAGTATAGCGTTGACTCCGGCTTCCATGATTTGTTGCACATCGTCTCGCTTATGAATGCCGCTTTCACTCACAATTAACTTATCTGAAGGAATTCGTTTGGCCAAGCGTTGCGTGATTCCCAGGTCAGTTGAGAAGGTTCTGAGATCACGGTTGTTAATTCCGATGAGTTTGGCATTTGGCAGTCGCTCTAAGACGGTATCCACTTCTCGCTCGTCGTGTGTTTCAATTAAAGCAGCAAGGTTCATCTCTTGGGCAATCGCAAAGAAATCTTCGAGTTGAATGCGATCCAAGGCGGCGACGATGAGCAGAATACAGTCGGCACCGTAGGCACGAGCTTCGTAAAATTGAATATCCTCAACCATAAATTCTTTATTCAGAGCCGGCAGACCCACTTGGTCTTTGACTTCAAGGAGGTACTCGAGGGCACCTTGAAAAAAATCTTGATCCGTTAACACAGATACGGCAGCAGCCCCGTGCTGTCTATAGGTCTTCGCGATATTCACAGGTTCGAAACGATCGACAAATTCCAGGCGCATGAGCCCTTGGCTAGGCGATGCCTTTTTGACTTCTGCGATGAGGGCAGGGGAATTGGGTGTCTGGCCGGATTCTAGGGCCTTGATAAAGTCCAGTGGAAGGGTACGATCTGCAATCCGACTTTTGAGATCGATTAAATACCCACGACTTTCCTTCCGTCGTAGCTCAGCCTTTTTGTGTTCGAGAATTCGGTCGAGAATCATCTTCCGATCATGAAAAGGTTTGGTTCGTGAAAGCAATCAGTTTCTCAAGTTTTTCGTAGGCCGCTCCACTTTCGACGATTTGGTCTGCTTCTTTCAATCCCTCCCTGAGGGTCTTGGCCTTTCCACAGGCCACAAGGGCAGGGGCAGCGTTCATCAAGACGATATTGCGTTTGGGACCCTTGTGCCCTTGCAAAATGTCCCGGATAAGAGAAGCGTTGTCTTTTGGTGTTCCACCCAGAAGGTCGCGAGAATTAGCTCGTGAAAGTCCGAAATCATGTGGATCGATATCGTAACTGGTTACCCGTCCTGCTTTACCCTCTGATATATGGGTGCGGTCGGTCAACGTGATTTCATCAAGGCCATCTTGGCCATGCAGAACAAAGCAGTGCTGCGTGCCTAGACGCACCAGGACCTGAGCCAATTTTTCCGTCAGGGCGCGGTCATAGACTCCAAGGACTTGAATGGTGGCACTCGCCGGATTGGAAAGCGGCCCTAAAATATTCATCAAGGTTCGAATACCCATGTCGGCGCGAGGTCTAGCGCAATGTTTCATCGCACCATGATAAAGGGGGGCAAACAGAAACCCGATGCCCACTTCATTAATGCAGTCAGCAACACGGTCTGGAGGTAGGTCAAGGTTGACCCCCAGAGCGGCCAATACGTCGGCACTTCCTGATTGTGAGGAAACTGAACGGTTGCCATGTTTCGCAACAGTCAGTCCCCCACCAGCCACAACAAAAGCCGTCGCTGTGGAAATATTAAAGGTATTCGCTCCGTCACCACCGGTTCCGCATGTATCGACAACCATTGGATCATTCACTAGGATTCGTTGAGCCATATTCCGCATGGCTCTGACTGCGCCCGTAATCTCTTCCACGGTCTCGCCTTTCATGCGTAGCCCCATTAAATAGGCCGCAATCTGACTTTCGGACGCTTGGCCCTGCATAATGGAGAGCATAGCTTCCTCAGCCTCATTTTCTGAAAGGTTTATGCCCTCGGCGAGTTTGGAAATGACATCTTTCATCACAGTTGATTACGGAAAAGGGACGGAGTCAATAAGGTCGCAAGTCGTCGATCCTAGTGAGAGTTTTTCTACGCGACGATAGATAGAGGTCTTTGCTGATATTGTAAAAAATTTCGTAAAAGGTCCTTCCCGACTTTAGTCAGAATGGATTCTGGATGAAACTGTACTCCTTCTGCGCCAGTGGGACGATGGCGAAGGCCCATGATTTCACCCTCTGTTGTTTCCGCAGAAATTTCAAAACTGTTTGGAAGAGTGTTTTTATTCACAATCAGCGAATTATACCTGGTGGCTTCAAAAGGATTAGGAAGGCCTTCAAAAATTGTTTTTCCATCATGGTGAATCATGGATGTTTTGCCATGCATGAGGTGGTCAGCTCTGATAATTTCAGCTCCGAATGCAAAAGCCAGTGATTGGTGTCCAAGACAGACGCCTAACACCGGGATGATACCTGCACAATGGCGAACGGCTTCCACTGAGATGCCAGCTTCTTTTGGAGTACAAGGGCCAGGGGAAATTAATAAATGTTGTGGCTTTAATCCCTCGATGTCGGACGTGGAAATTTTGTCGTTTCGATACACCTGGAGGTCAGCCCCCAATTCCCCCAAGTACTGAACCAGGTTGTATGTAAAGGAATCGTAGTTATCGATCACAAGTAGCATGGTGTTTCTCTCTAGACTCCAGTCTTTAGTCTGAGTCTCTAGTCTCCCGACTCAAGACTTTCTTAATCTAATCCCTTTTCAGCCATTTCAATGCTACGCATCATCGCACCCGCTTTGTTGCAAGTTTCTTCATACTCTCGTGTCGGATGAGAATCAGCGACAATACCCGAGCCAGCCTGGATGTAGGCGTCTTGACCTTTTATGACAATGGTTCTGATGTTGATGCATGTATCCATATTTCCTGAAAAACTGAAATAACCGACTGCCCCAGCGTAAGGGCCACGTTGGGTAGGCTCCAGTTCTTCTATGATCTGCATGGCACGAACTTTAGGAGCACCGGACACAGTACCGGTAGGGAAACAGGCCTTCATGACATCATAGGAAGAATACTGGGGTTCGAGTTCTCCTGTTACTTGAGAAACAATATGCATGACATGAGAGTACCGTTCGACTTTCATGAAGGGGTTCAGAACCACCGACCCATATTTAGCCACTCGACCGACATCATTACGACCTAAGTCGACGAGCATGATATGCTCAGCCAATTCTTTTTCGTCGGCAATGAGTTCCTGCTCTAAAGCATGATCCTGTACTTCGGTGACACCACGAGGTCGTGTTCCTGCAATGGGACGAACCATAATGTTGCTATGCTCACACCGTACTAACATTTCCGGGGAGGAACCGACTAATTCCACCCCCCCAACGCGGAGATAGTACATGTAGGGAGAAGGATTAATGACACGTAATGCACGATAGATTTCAATGGGTGATGTGCGAATTCGTGTATGCCATCGCTGAGAGATAACCCCTTGAATAATATCTCCAGCCTGAATGTATTCCTTGGTCCGCATGACCATTTTTTCAAAATCGGCTTGATTCACATTTGAAGTGAACCGAGAAGGGTGAGAGGAAGATTGGAGTTTGGGCCGTGGACGAGTTTTTCTGAGCCGTGTGATCATTTTCTCAATGCGTTGCGTTGCGTCCGTATAGACTTCTCGAAGGGCTGATTTCCTCGTACTCATAATATAGGCATTCGCGACGACTTTCATGGTATGAGCGATATTATCGAAGATGAGCAGGGTGTCGGTCAGAAGGAAGGCAAACATGGGAAGATTGGTGCTTGACTTAGATCGGGGACGAATGGGTTCAAAATGCCGTACGAGGTCGTATCCTAGGTAACCCACTGCACCGCCAACAAAAGGTGGCAGGCCGTCGACGTCGACTGGATGATACGATGCCATGAGGTCGCGAATGTGATCTAGGGGATTATCCGATAAGGGAAGGCAAATTCTCTTTCTCCCTTGTCTCTTTTGGACCTGACCGTTTTCCTCCCAAATGCTCATCGTGGCTTCGCTACCTAAAAAGGAATATCGAGCCCAACGTTCGCCACCTTCGATGCTTTCAAACAAGAAAGCTGTCGGGCCTGTGTTAATTTTGCAAAATGCCGAGACAGGAGTCTCTAAATCAGCCAATATCTCGCGGTAAATAGGTACTAAATTTCCATGGATCGACAGGGAGCAAAAATCGTCAAAACCTACTGAATAACAAGACTTTTTCATAGTTTGGACGGTACCACAGGGCAATTTGGCAAGTCAACGAAGCAAGGGGGAGGTGCGTAGGGGGAACAGGGGCGGACATTAATATCCGCCATGCCTGCGATCAGAACAATCTCTAAAAGAACGGAGAGGGCCCCCGGAAAGGAAATACTCAGTACCAACTTCTTTCAGAAAGGGAAATGTGAAAGAAGTTGTCTCTTTATGGGTTACTGACGATAAGGCGCTGATCAACTGAAATCAAGTTGCTGTCCAGATTGTTCCATAGTTTGAGGTTACTGACGGAAACACCATATTCGCGAGAAATCCTAAAAAGTGTATCACCTTTGACCACTGTGTAATAGATCGGGTAACCCGATGAAAAGGTTGGTTCAGGCTTAGTTGAACGGGTAAAGACAGAGGTGAAGTCAGATTCATCTGAAAGCGTTGACTCGGGTTCATCTGACAGGCTTAACTCGGGTTCCTGATCAGTGCTACCGAATCCCATATCGCTTAATCCAAACTCTTCAAACGAGGGATCTGATAATGTGAGATCCTCTGGTTCTCCGGCAGTGGAGGAAACTTTGCGCTCACTCACTGTGAGACGTTCTTCCTGGGCCCTTGAGATCTGATCTTGAAGGCTTTGGATATTGTTTGTCAGATCCTGGTTTTGAGATTCCAAGCTTGCGACTTTTTGTTGCGTCTCCTGGACTTGTAAATTTAATTCTCCTGTCCGTTTTTCTTCCTGTGCGAGGAGACGTTGAAAATTCAATGCCCTGGCTTTTTCAGCCTCATATTTCCCGGTACTGACGCAACCTGTCATGAGGCCGCTGCATAAGCCTATAATCAAAACCGCATGCCAAGGTTTTGGTCGTCCTAACACGTTCACGTTTTCCGATACACAGGGGAATCTTTTGTCCATCGTCAGACAACCTCCAACATAATTGATGGCAGAATATGGGTAAGAATTTGGTTTGGCTTCCTTATCGATAAGCTGGTAGGTAATGATGTATTTACACAATAGAGCGGGTGTAAAAGAATGTCAAACACTGGACATCTGCAATGGTTCTTTTTCGAGGGTAAACGGGTTTGATCCTTGAGAAGTGCTATGATAGATTTTGGCAATACTGATACAGTCTAACATTTTTGACAGGCGAATGATGAAAAGAGAATCTGAAAGCCCACGAACGGTGACAGTGGAGGGATTTCGGCTTCGTCTAGCCCAACCGACTCAGTCTCATCACGAGTGGATTGGAGACCGTGAGATTCTTCAGCAATTACTGGCATGCTGGCTCGTCATTGACGAGAACGATCTCCCCCTCTGCCCTAAAATAATTGGCACTCCGGGAATCGGTAAGACCACATTGGCCATGTCGGCTACCCGGGAGCGTAAACAACCTCTTTTTATCTACTAATGTACCGCTGATACCAGACCCGAGGATCTTTTAGTGACCCCTGTCATTGGCGAACAGGGCACGATTTCTTATTGTGCCTCTCCTCTTGTGACCGCCATGTTGGTTGGAGGAGTGTGTCTTTTGGATGAAGGCAATCGGATGTAATGAAAAAAGTTGGGCTTCCCTTGCTCCCCTTTTGGATCATCGCCGATATGTGGAGTCTGTGATCGCTGGTATTCAAGTCCAAGCTCATCATGATTTTCGGTGCTGCATGACGATGAATGAAGATGCTTCCACCTATGAAGTCCCTGATTATATTCTTTCACGCCTTCAACCGACTCTAAAGTTAGAGTTTCCCAGTCGAGACCATGAATTGGCCATCCTGCAGTATCATCTTGCGTTTTCTCCAGAAGATGTTCTTATCATGACCGTTGATTTTTACAGAAAGCTCATCAGTTGGATTTAGGTTTCTCTGTACGGGATGGGATTCATGTGGTGCAGTATGCGCTCAAGCGTCTTGCCCAGGATCCTTCCCACCCTATTTCCCGAGACCATTCCTGGCGAGAAGCTCTGATTAAAGTGCTCGGGGAAGAAGTGTTGGACCTTGAGGGCTTATCTCGGTAGAGAAATAGAGCTATGGGAAGAGAGGGCCTTCCTAAAGGGTTAGGGGATTTCTTTTTTGAAGAAGATAACCCTCTTCATCCAGATCAATGATCTCTTTGTCTTCGGTTCGTATTTAAAGAACGTACCCGTAACTGGAGTAAGAGATATCATTCTCACCGAATTGACGGCTGTTCTATGAGTGCCCAATCAACTGCGACAGAAGAAGTCTTTCGACTTTCGGCAAAGATTCAATTAGTTCCGATTCGGCATGGAAGCGGGGATATGGCCCAAGAGGTCCGAGAAATGCTTCTGATCCATCGTGTCGATTGCTTGGCTGTGCCTTTACCTCCTTCTGTAGAACAGCTCGTTGAGGAAGGGATTGCCCAACTTCCACAAATCAGTCTAGTCGCCATTCCTGAACCGGCTCAAGGTGACACCTCGGTCTATAGCTATTTATCCATCGATCCTTGTCAGCCGGTCATCATGGCCATTCGTGTGGCCATGGGGGAAAGCGTTCATCGTGCATACATCGATCGAGAGGTCGCGGTGTTCGAACCAAAACCGTTCCCAGGTCCTGATCCATATTCCCTGAAACATGTTTCCTTAGCTGCCTTCGCTTCAGCCTTGCTGCCCTTCATGCCTTACCCCAATTCCTGATGGTGGGCGTTGGTGTCGAATAAAATGGATGGCTTTTAAACTACGAGAATTAGAGGTCGAATATGGCTCCATTCTGTGTCTCTGTCCCATAGAAGATTGGGCTTGGATTCGAGATACCTATCGTGAGCAGCCTCAGTATGTTCCTCCAGAGCCACTGAGCCGACATCCTTCTCTTCATCGGGTAGATCCCCCTACATTATATTTTGCCCTTTGTGAGCTACCCTTCATCACAGAATTGTACGAAAGACGACGTTCTGAAGCTCGTTCAGACCTTCATCTCTCAGTTGATGGGATAAAAGAACTTCTCCTTGAAGCTCGAAGACTGTGGATAGGCACCCGTCAGCCTGAGATTGAGCAGGAAAGTAATTGAGTGACCCCACAATTACTGCAAATGTATTTGCAGTATGTTCGGAACTTGGCTCTTTTGGAACATCGTCTCACTCCTGACCTCTATACCTTGGTCCTGGCTGCCAAACAACTAGCAGGTGATGACTTTGCGGTGACGTTGTTAGAGACCGCGAAGGGTTATATCTTCCAAGACAATTGGACGGCCTTTGAAACGTCTGACACGGTAGCAATGGGAATGGGGCAATTGGATTTTGGGGGTGATGAAGTAGCCATAGGGAAGAATCGATTAGAGGGAATTCCTCTCGAATGGCGGTCCTTATCGCTTCGGCCTGTCCCTCCAAAGATCAAAAAACGACAGTGGGCTTTTCAATGGAATCCCTTTGGGCAGTGTTCATGGCCGTCAGAGGATCAACGCATCGAAGGATTCACCTCTCACGTTCGTGAGCAAGCGAAACATGCCTTGGGAGCTGATTTGGCCAAAGTTGAAAATTCACCACCTCTATTCGTGATGGAATCGATTTGCGGGAAACTCTTCGCCATTGGAAGGGACCGTCCATCAACCGCTCACCCGAGATTTATGTCAAAGATATCCCTCCCTGCCGAGGAAGTATTGAAGTGGTGGTTTTTTTATTTGAAGTTCCGGCGGATCCTCAAAAATTTACTTGGCAATCGACGTGGTACGCTGAACATGATCAAGAGTCCACTTTGTGTTTTTTTGCCACACCTTTTTTGGAGAATATAGTGGCACCCGGGATTGGAGAATCTCAATATGGTGGAACAATGTTTCTCTTCCCTCCGCGTCCTATCCCCAACATTTGGGACGATCCCAGATTAGACTTTGCTCGAACATTAGAAGAACGGCTCATTGCTGGCGCTGCCGCACATACTCAGGAGCGGCATTTCGTGTTGGTCTCGCCCATTCCACCATTTGCCAAATGGCGGCAGATTGCCAAGCGCTTTCATTGCAACTTTATTCCCATCCCCCTTTCTCGATTTTCAGGACAGACCGTTTCACGATTGAGAATGTTTCATGTCCTCAATGGGCATGAAATTCGAAGTTATGCAGCGCAATTTATTCGAGGATAAGATCACCTCTCTTTTTGTACGATCCTGTGGAAACGAACTCAGAACCATCATGGTCCTCATTGGAGGCTGTTCAACAACAGCTTGAAGAGTTAAAGGCTCAAATCCGTCGCCACGACCATTTGTATTACATTCAGAGTCGTCCCACGATTTCTGATCATGAATATGATGCGCTTTTTGGACAGCTTAAGGACCTAGAAGCTCAATATCCACAACTCTTCACTCCCGATTCTCCAACCCAAAGGGTCGGAGCTCCTCCGCTAGAACAGTTCACCAAAGTTCGACATGATCAGCCTATGCTCAGTCTTGATTCTGAGGTTGACGGTGAAGGGGTATTTGCCTTTGACAAACGACTTCGTAAAGAGTTGGGCATAGACGTCATTCAGTACACAGTGGAGCCGAAATTTGACGGTCTTTCCGTCGAGCTGGTGTATGAAAATGGAATATTTATCCGGGGTTCGACCAGAGGTGACGGAACGATAGGAGAGGATATTACCACAAATCTCAAAACCATTCGTTCCCTTCCATTGACCCTGAATGGTGACCATAGCCCTGGAATTCGCGTCGTGGTTCGTGGTGAGGTCTATTTACGCCTTCCGGATTTTCAAGACCTCAATCGACGGCTGACTGAACAGGGAGAAGAGACATTTGCGAACCCTCGCAATGCTGCGGCTGGGGCCTTGAGACAATTGGATTCGAATATCACCGCTCGTCGGCCCCTGGTCATCACCTGTTATGAATTGGTGGGATTTACCGAAGGACTTCCTGTGACCCATTGGGAGTCGGTCTCGATGTTAAGCGAATGGGGACTTCCGATTCCCGTTTATCGTCAGCGTTGCGAGAATATTGAAGAGGTTCTGGCATTTCACCAACATATGGTCGAGATTCGTGATCAACTTCCATTTGAGATCGATGGAATTGTGATTAAGGTTGATCGACGCGACTGGCAGCGGGTCATGGGGGAGAAGTCTCGCAGTCCGCGTTGGGCGGTTGCCTTGAAGTTTTCCCCACGAAAGGAAATCACGCAGGTTCAACAAATCGTGCTCTCTGTCGGGCGAACTGGAGCTCTGACGCCTATTGCCCTTCTTACGCCGGTAGAGGTCGGAGGTGTGACCATCAGCCGGGCTACCTTACATAACATTGAGGAGGTGTTTCGCAAAGATATCCGCGTTGGGGATACCGTTAAGGTGGAAAGGGCTGGAGATGTCATACCAGATATTGTGGAGCGGGTTCCCATTGAAGGCGAAAAGAGAACTGAGCCTTTTTCAGCACCAGATCATTGTCCAGTGTGCCAATCGGCGGTTATTCAGGAGGGGCCAATACGGCTCTGTACAGGTCAGGCGGTTTGTCCAGCTCAGCTCAAAGGGGCATTGGAACATTTTGCCTCTAAAGGAGCTCTGAATATTGAAAACTTAGGGAAAAAAACCGTAGGACAGTTGGTTGATCAAGGGCTGGTGAAAGATTTATCAGACATCTATACCCTGACCTCTGATCTCATCATGAGTTTAGAAGGCTTTGCTGATCGTTCCACGACCTTGTTGTTAGAAGCCATAGAACAGAGTAAGCAGGCTCCACTCGAGCGATTTCTCTTTGGATTGGGAATCCGCCATGTGGGGATTCACGTCGCGAAACTTTTGGCCCGTCATTTTGGATCGTTAGAAAGATTGATGAACGCAGACCGTCTCATGCTAGAAGAGATCCATGAGATTGGGCCGGAGACCGCGGTTGGTGTGGGATCGTTTTTCCAAGAGCCTCGAAATCAGGCTGTCTTGAGACGAATGCAAGATCTGGGAGTTAGAGTGGGAACAGTAGATCTTCCGCAGAGAGAGGAACGCCCGCTCTTGGAAAAGAAAAATTTTGTCTTTACTGGTGGGCTCGAACATATGTCACGAGAGGAAGCCAAAAAGAAGGTTGAGGCCTTGGGTGGCCGAGTCACTTCAAGTGTGAGTCAACGCACTGATTTCCTTGTGGTGGGGAATGAGCCCGGATCGAAACTGGAAGAGGCCAAGCGGTTGGGAGTAAAGGTGTTAGATGAAGAGCAATTTGATGACTTACTCTCAAAGGGAGGGGATTAGGAATATGTGATCATATGGTTCAAAACAAGAGGTGATGTCCTTTCCTTAGATCAATATTTTCTGAGTGATTTTTGACGAAGACCATTTTCTGGTGGATTTCCTTCGTCGGTCTGCAGGAATGTTTTCAATTCCATAAAAGCCTGTAACATTTCTTTATACGAATAATGAGCATTCCTTCCGCTAGGGTTGGGCAACAAGAATACACGTGCATCTACTAATTTCTGCGGCTGGAAACCGATGAGTCGTTTTTTCCTGCCTCCTTTAGTCTGGGAGCCTGAGACGTTATGTTCAGGAAATAACACGGAGTAGAGCGTCGTCCCTAACAAGGCCACGACTTGCGGAGCATAACGTCGAATCTTGGCGAGGAGACGTCTTCGCCCCAGTTGGTAGTCCTTTGAAGTTAATCCATTGACACCAGCCGTCGGTCGTTCCACAATATTTGTGATGCCGAACCCCCATTCAGGAAGTCGCCAATCGTCATGATAGGTGAGGGGAGTCGGTACTAATCTGGTATCAGACAACAATTTCCAAAAGCGATTCGAATAACCCGCGAAATGGTGTCTGACTAAGGCAGAACGGAGTCCTGGGTTGATCCCAACGAACAATATCTTGACACCGGGTTGAATGAAATCAGGTAGTTTGTGTTCCTTGGGCATCGGGACTTTCTCCCGTTTGAAAAGGACAGATTTTTAGGATGTATAATAGAAAGATTGAGTGCGTCTGATAAGATGTTGTAACAGGTTGGACGGTTTTTAGACTCTTCTTCAAGACGTTTAGGCCAAACACCTATTAGGCTGATCATTGTAAGTATGGATGACGATATTGGGGAACGAAGAAATGATAACCCCCTTTTTGAGGTTACTTGCTTTGGAGTTTCGAGATTAAAGGAGTTCGTGTCATGAAAATATTAGGTATCGGTTCCATTCTTGCTCTCTGTGGTTTTTTAATGGTTGCCTCCAATGGTCGAACACAAAATGATAATCCAACAGGCGATTTTGCGAAAGCCACTTTTGCCGGAGGATGTTTTTGGTGCATGGAACCGCCGTTTGATAAGCTTGATGGTGTCATATCTACGACATCAGGCTATACAGGTGGGCACCTTCAAGACCTGACATACAAGCAAGTTTCCGCAGGAGGGACTGGACATGCGGAGGCCGTGGAGGTTCTCTATGATCCAAACAAGATTAGCTATCCCGAACTCCTAAAAGTGTTCTGGAAAAATATTGATCCAACCACAGCTGATCGCCAGTTTTGTGATATAGGTGATCAATACCGGACAGCCATTTTTTATCACAATGAAGAGCAGCGTGATTTGGCTATACAGTCAATGCAGGACATTACTCAATCCAAATCATTTCCAGAGCCAATTCTGACTGAAATTTCCGCAGTATCACAATTTTATGACGCGGAAGAATACCATCAGGATTTTTATCAAAAAAACCCTATCCGGTACCGTTTCTACCGCTTTGGTTGTGGACGGGATGCACGTTTGGCTGAACTTTGGGGGACAGATAAACCTGCGGCGTGATCGTTATTCTCCGCATTTGTCATGTGCGTAAAGGCAGAAACCAAGGTTCTACACGGTTTGAGTGAATACCCGTCTGTCGGCATGAGGGCTGCAATGTATTCTCCATCCTCTTACCCCTGATCCCATTCAAGAGTCTGTCCCTCACGATGTCTCGAAGAAACCTTCCGAAGTTGCTTGACATCATTCTCATCCTGTCAGAGCAGTCTCTCGTCTTTCCTGGAGACCTTCCTCCTTTGATTACACGAACCTCAGATTTGACTCGAGGGGATCCTCTTACGGTTTCGCATCTCTCGATGAGTTACCATATTGGGATACATGTCGATGCGCCTGCTCATTTCTTAGAAGATAGTTCCACCTTGGACAATCTTCCGCTTGAATCTCTTTACGGACCTGCCCTTGTGGTTGATTTGCGGGGTCGGGACATGATCAATCTTGAAGATGTGTCGTCTTTGTCCATTCCGCAACGGCATCACATTCTTCTTCGAACCGATAATGCTGCCTTGCTGAGACTGGATGGATATAGCAAGAAACATTGTGTGCTTTCCCCAGAGGTAGCGACATATTTATGCAGCTTTCACCCTCTTTCAGTAGGCTTTGATTATTATAGCCTTGATCCAGACCAAGGACCTGATAATCTTCCATCTTGTGCTGGCTCGTGCTGGGGTCGCCGTGTTTGTTTGTCTTGATTTGTTCAATGTCGCACCAGGCCCTTATGTTTTTGCAGGATTTCCACTTCGCCTAGCCGTCGCCGAAGCATCACCTGTTCGTGCTTTGTTAATCGATAGCCCTTAGGAAAGAATGTCAAGCAAACGAAGGATCTTTCAACTCTCGCATCACAATAGAAAAGATGAATATGTGAAGGTGGGGTCAACACTTTACTTTTTAGTAACCTCCTGCTAGCCCGGCCCCATGTCACGACCGCTGCGGATTGAATTTGAGGGAGCCGTCTATCATGTCACCTCACGCGGCAATGCGGGGCAACCGATCTTCGAGGCTGACCAGGACCGACTTCGGTTCCTAGAGCTACTCGGACGAGAAGTCCAGCAACAGCACTGGCGCTGTCATGCCTACTGTCTAATGGGGAACCACTACCATCTTCTCGTGGAGACCCCGGACGGCCATCTCCGCCGGGGCATAGCTCGGTTGAATGCAGTCTATTCCCAATGGTTCAATCGTCGGCATGACCGGTCTGGACATCTGTTCCAAGGTCGCTACAAGGCGATTCTAGTTGAACGGGACCCCCATTTATTGGAATTGTGTCGGTATGTGGTATTGAACCCGGTGCGCGCAGGGCTGGTGAAAAAAGTGGAGGCGTGGCCGTGGAGCAGTTATCATGCCACGGTAAAAGGACAGCGGGGGCCTGCGTGGCTGACCACCACGTGGGTGCTCAGCCAGTTCACTCGCCAGCTTGCAGCCGCACGTCGAGCCTACCGCCGCTTTGTCGCGGAGGGCCAGGGGGAGCCGTCCCCGTGGAACCAGGTCACCGGGCAAGTCTACCTGGGCAGTGAGAGCTTTGTAGAGGCGATGCTCCGGCGGATCCCACCTGATAACCGGGAGCAGATCGCGCAGGAAGCGTTGCAGCCTCGCCGTCCAACGAGCGAGCAAGTGGCGAAGGCGGTGGCAAAGGCGGCAGGGGTGGCGACATCCGTGGTATTGGACCGGCAGCACCGTCAGGATATGTTTCAGACAACCGTGTATCTCCTGCGGCGGGTGTGTAACGAGTCGTTAAAGGCCACCGCGGCTCTGGCTGGAGTGTCGCCGGCTCGGGTCTCACAGATTCAACGCCAGATTGAAGAGGCCGGGGGCCTGACTCATGCGTTTCCCTGGACCCGACGGGTGAAATGGGCTAGAAGGTACAGTGTTGACCCTTAGACGGTATTGGCCCAGAAGGAAGATCTCAATGAGGTTGTCTGGACGAATGATCGGGCTTTTGAAAGAATACATGCACGATCTTGTTGAACAAGCTAAACAGGAAGAGGCTGCGACGCAGGCATTTGGGTATTCCTCGCCACCATACAGGGCTGATCAGGCTGTCTCTGATTTGCTAGCTATTCTTGATGATCGAATCGAGTCAGAAGGTGTTCAGGTAGGGCTGTCGGTGGAATTTCTCCATGATATGTGGACGGTGTGCAATGAAGCGCAAACTCATTTACACGATACGGTTTGGCTCCAAAAGAATTTAGAAGAGGGGCCTTATTCAAAATTCAGAATTCGAGAATTAACCTATCGTGCCCTTATTGAGTATTTGGAAAACTTACCAGAATAGTTTTTCCTTGCCCTTAGCGCTGTAAGCCGATACCATTCATTCCTCAATCAACTTCCGAAGCCGCTTTGACAGTTTTGCCAGGTTCATAATGAGGCAGATGCGGTCCACACAGTCGCTCTAGTGCGGTGAGCAGGGTCCTGACATGATCAAATTGAGATGATTCTCCCATAAGCCCAATCCGCCAGACCTTTCCGGCTAATGGTCCCAGCCCCCCCCAATTTCAATGCGAAAGTCTCTCAAGAGTTGTGAGCGAAATGAACGATCCTCGACAAACGTGGGAAGCGTCACGCAAATCAAGGTGGGAAGGGAGAATTCCGGATGCGGAAATAACTTAAAACCGAGGGCTTGGAGGCCAGCTAAAAGAGCTTTGCTATGTTTGCGATGACGAGCAAAACGAACTTCCAACCCTTCCTCATGAATAATGCGTAGAGATTCCCTGAGTGCGTAGATCATAGAAATGGGTGCCGTATGGTGATAGGTTCTTTTACTTTCGTTCCAGTACTCGGAAAAGAGCGAACAATCTAAATACCAGCTCTGACAGGGTGTTGTTCGGTTTTTGATCACCTCGATCGCACGATCACTCAGCGTCAATGGGGATAACCCAGGTGGGCAACTCAGACATTTTTTGGTTGCACTGTAACAAGCATCGGTTCCCCATTCATCGACATTGACAGGAAGTCCACCCAAAGAGGTAACGGCATCGACCAGTAACAGGGCCCCATGCTCATGGCAAATTGACGCCAAGTCTTCAATGGGTTGTCTAACCCCTGTTGACGTCTCTGCATGAACAAGAGCTACAGCCTTTACTGGTTTGTTGCTCTTTAAGCATTGCTCAATAGCAGAAGGGGGAATGACGTGACCCCATGGAACTTCGATAGGAATAGGTTTCCCGCCGCATCTAACCACCATTTGAGAGAGTCGAGTGCCAAAGACCTCTTTGATGCCAACAATAACAAAATCTCCGGGTTCCACAAGATTGACGATAGTCGTCTCCATGGCCGCTGAGCCCGTACCGGATACGGCAAAAGTCGAACGATTCTGAGTTTGGAACAACCAACGCAAGAGGTCTTGCACGTCGTTCATCATGGCAAGGAACTCGGGATCAAGATGCCCGATCAGCGGAGTATTCATGGCGCGGAGGACGCGAGGATGCACCATGCTTGGGCCGGGCCCGAGTAAAAGCTTCGGAGTGGGGTTTAGCTCGCTAAAGCTGGACAACGAAGAATACCTCAACGTGTATAGGGGGAGAAATTGTAACGGAATTCATTGATGGTGGCTATGATCTTTAAAGATATTGTGATAAGAGCAGATAGTCTGGGGAATCTTCCTTCGTTGTTGAAGGTGTTTATGCCTCTTATGAGAAATACGAGGTGATGAGGGTTGATTGAATCTCTCTTCTGAACCAGAGTCAAATGTTGAGCCTCAGGAAGTTCGAGAAGATCATGGTTCCTCTGTCCCACCCATTCGGTTTCGGGTATTTCCCACAGCTATCCTCGCCAGCATACTTGTCATCTTCGTGGGCTTGTTGATTCTGGTTCACTTTTCGACACCTAAACTAGAAGGCGTTCAACGCCCAGAACTTGCACTGGAAATGGTGGCTAACCAAATGATGTATCTGCGTCAAGGGTTGGCTGGTACTCCGGAATGGGAACAAACTTTCAATGAAGTCGTGGGCGGAACAGATCAAGAGATTGATCAATTAATCGAATGGTATGCCGAGTTGGCCGAGAATTCCTCTGATCCCCTTGTCCACTTGTACTTGGCGGTCCTCCAAGTGGAAGGAGGGTATCTCGAATTGGTAAAAGACAAGCTCAGTGAATGGCAAAATCGCCCGATCCCGTATCCATTCTTTGCCACTCTGTTAGGGGTGGCCTTTTTCAATGAACCGGTTACTGGTTCAGATGCTCTAGAGCTCCAAGCCCGGTTAGCCGAAATGGTTCCAGACAGTACAGTTGGTTTTATTATCAATTAGAAGGAAACGTTACCTTGCGTTTCCCGAATTCACCCAGGATGTCGGTGAATCAGGAAATTTTGGAAGCCCGGTCTGCTCGATTAGTCCAACGCAATCGGGTTATTGGTCTGACCGAGATGTTGCTCTTTATTGTCGGTTGCTTGGCACTCACGATTTTGGTGTGGCAAGGTTGGCGTAAGGGAAAAGACACGTATTGTGTAGGAGAAGCCTATTTCCCTCCCCCGTGGCCTGGGTGGCATGGAGTGACAATGTTGTTACGAGGGGGAGGGTGGGCGGCTCTCTTGTTGTTCGTCGTCTCCCTGATTGGAGGTGAGCAGCCTATTGTTCTCTTCTTTCTTAGTCCTCTCCTTCTTCATGTTCCGGTTCTTCTGTTGGCTCAGTGGCATTTATTTTCTCCTTACAGCCTTTCGTTGGGACGTGGTACAGGGTGTTGGGTCGTACCTGGTGGGTGGGGATCCTTTGGCCTATTTGTTCTGGCCATGGTTACTCTAGGATTGTTTGGAGATTGGGTTATTGCGTAGGGGGCAGCTGAATGGCAAAGTTCTATTCACTGGACCGATTGGTATGATCCGATCCTCGTCATGGGGAGTGTAGGAGAACTTGTCCCTGCGATCTTAGGGTATGCCGTGATTGCGCCGGTTTTAGAAGAATTCGTTTTTCGGGGTATTTTGTACGCGACGATTCGCCGTCAATTGGGGCCGTGGGGTTCTATCCTGATAAGTGCAGTCATTTTTTCTCTTGCCCATGGATATGGAGTCGTTGGAGGATTGACTATCTTTTTGAGTGGGATTCTATGGGTTTGGGCCTATGAAAAAACAGGAAGTTTATTGCCGGGAATGGCAGCTCATGCCCTCAATAATTTCTTGGTTTGTGGTACGGTATTACTTCTTAGTTGTCAAATACCGACGTGAAAACTTTCAAGTAGGTCTAAAGCTTTGTAGAGATCAGGATGTCTCAGGGTGTAATGGAGCCCAGTGAAAATTTTATTTGGACGAAGATGTTTCCCCAAGTTTTCTGGTTGGACAGAAGGAGAAGCATGAAGGCCCCACCGTTGTGCTGCCATTTGGCATATTTCTGAACAAGGACGCGGTCTGCCGTCGCTGAGAATATACATTTCTGCCGGTTGGCTCCGCTCTAGTGCAGCTAGACAGATTCCAGCTACGTCCTCAACATGAATAAGATTGATGAACCGCGAGCTGTTCGAGAGTTTTCCCCTGCGGATCCAATTGACAACATTTCGTCCGGGTCCATATATCCCTGCTAACCGAAGAATGATCACTCCAAGAGTCGCTCGGAGGAATTCCTCACATTTTACCCGTGGTAACGAGCAATCTGGCTTTACTGTTTCATCGATGATGCTTCCCTCTTTTGCCGGGTAGGCTGAAGTACTCCCCAATACCAAAATCCGTGCGCCTCGTTCCGTCACCAGTTTGGCAAAATTGGTGGCGTGTGTTTGTGGAAGGGGAGGGAAACACCAGAAGAGATCCGCGTTCTCCGGTATATGTTGCCAAGTCTGTTCTTTTAGCAGATCAAATTCAATGCGTTGTTGAGGAGGAACAAAAGTCAGGTGGGCGTCGGGGGAACGGCTGGTACAGTAGACCTGCCTCCCCTGGGCTTTGGCCTGATCATAGATGAAACGCCCAGCGTACCCTGCTCCTAAGATAATCAGCGGTCGTGGGAAGGAATCAGTTGCTGACAAGAGATGTGCCCCTCTGTCAAATGGGGTGAGAAAGAACGCACATCGGCAAGCGATTTCTAGTCCAACCCTGATGTTGACAAACCGTGTTCACTGTTCTGCCATGTATTCGCGAGAATACGTGATGTAATTGTTGGCTGATTCTTGAATCCATGCTAGTTCCCTTTCAGTGATGGCACGATGGACTCGAGCAGGAGATCCCAGGGCAAGGCTCTTCGGTGGAATCGATACTCGTTCGGTCACCAGAGCCCCGGCCCCTATAATGCAGTCCTCTCCAATGATGGCTCCGTCCATAACAATGGCCCCCATTCCCAATAAAACCCTGTTGTGGATCGTGCAGCCGTGAAGCACGACTGGTGGCCGATGGTGACGTCATCTCCGATAATCAGGGGATGGGCGTCATGGGTGACATGAAGGAGTGACAGATCTTGGACGTTCGTGCGGTCGCCGATTCTAATGAAGTGAACACCACCGCGGACGACCGAGTTGAACCAGACACTGGAGTCTGACCCGATGACCACGTCCCCAATAATGACGGCGTTGTCGGTAATGAATGTACTGGGAGGAATGGTGGGTTGCATGCCACGATACGACTTAATCATAAAATTACTGCACGAAGTCCGTCTTGAAGAATCTCGTTCACGAAAAGGTCGGCCTACGGTCTGACTAATATGGCAGCAATAACCAAGACCGTTAGAGCGGTCATCACGGCAACATAGACGGTGATGCTTCTATCGCTCAGCCAGGCCGTCTACCAGTCTTTGGGATACAGCGCTTTCTCTACCAAATACAATCCTTCATCATAGAGGCCCAAGACTCTCTCCATCTCAATTAACGTTTGTCTGGCTATTCGGTGACGATCTCGCTGTTGAAGAATAAGATAAATAAAAAGAGCAGAGAATAGTGCCGTTCCGGTTATGGAAAAGAGGCGAACGGTGGCATCCAAAGGATTGTCAGAAGAAAGCGCTATCAGAGTGATAAGGAGTAAAACTAAAAAGGCATTTGCAAATGCGGTCAACCGCATCATCTGCTCGCGTCGTCGAAACACCTCCTCTTTATACCAGGGATACAGAACTCGAAGGACTTCGAGCTGTTCCTGGCGTAGCCTACCAGAGGATTCGGTTGGGGGATAGGACAGCTCGCTCATGAGTCACAAGAGAGGTGCTCTGTCATCCAAGTGGCTAAGAGCAAGGTCATTTCCAGAAAATCCTCTGGACGACTAAAATGATGATCCGCTCCTGGTAGAACATGAAGTTCATTTTCCCCTTTGAACGATCGCGCAAGTTGACGGACTTGAGAAATTGGAACAAGTTCATCGGCTTCGCCATGAACAATACAAGTTGGAATGTGGATCTGTTCTGCCGCGGAAAAGGCATTGTATTGGCAAGACGTTTCGTAAAAGGAAAATTCCAAATCGAGCATGGTTCCCTTTTCCATCGAATTCGGAATTTGATTGGTCCGTTGCCAGACTGCCATGTCACCCTCTCCGAGTTGGTTGCGGAATAGTTTTGGAAGGTTCGGAACTGGGCATTTGAGGCCAATGGTCCAAAGGCTTGAGTACAAACCTCCCTTGAGTATGCTGATTAGACCTCCAAAGCTCGAGCCGATAATGCCGATTCCTGTATAGCCTTGTTTTCCGAGATATGCCATGGCGTTGTCAAGTTGTTGGCAACAGATTTCTATGGTGATGTTCGAAAAAGTTCCTTCGGATTCACCCATGCCAAACCAATCGAATCGGAATGTGGCAATTCCCTGAGGAATAAGCAGTTCAGTCAACCGCTGATTTGTTTTGCTGTTTTTCTGCGACAGAAATCCGTGGCAAAGCAGAACCGCTCTTGTGGTCGGCTGATCCGGTTTCGAAAGAATGGCCGAGACCATGTGTCCCTTTTGATCCTGAAACGTGCAGTTGATGTGATTCATCAAAAGTTTTATCTTGAAGCAAGAAAATTACGGATTCGTCAATTGGGTGGCTGAGATGGAACAGGCAACACGGGAGTGCTGATCGGTCAATTCTCTAGGGAAAAAAAGTGGTTGGTTGGTCCATGTCCATGGCCAATGGGTAGACTATGGCGAATGGCGTTAGTCAAATAAGTTTTTGCGATCGTAATAGCCTCGGTGAGGTCCTTTCCCCGTGCTAACTGGGCAGTAATGGCTGACGCGTACGTACAGCCGGTCCCATGGTTATGAGGAGTCTGAATGAATTCGCCTTCGTACATGCGAAAGAACCGCCCATCGTAGAGAAGATCAGTGGCGGGGCGTTCGAGGAGATGGCCTCCTTTGAGGAGAACAAAGCGACATCCCATTTTCTGGATGGATTTCGCAGCCTGTCTGGCTTCAGGAAGGCTTCGAATCTGAATGCCTGACAGCAGTTCCGCTTCTTGAATATTCGGCGTCACAAGAAAGGCAAGGGGTAGCAACTCCGATTTGAGGGTATCAATGGCATCAGCTTCCAAGAGTGTATGGCCACTTTTTGATACCATCACTGGGTCGACGATCAGGAATGGGTCTTTATGACTCGATAATTGGCGGACGATTGTTGTGGTGATGGAAGACGTAGAAAGCATTCCCGTTTTTACCGCTGACACGTCGAAGTCATCAAAGATGGCTTTGAGTTGAGCCTCAATAATGGATTCAGGGATGTTGTAAATCGCCGTGACTCCTTGAGTGTTTTGTGCGGTGATAGAGGTAATGACTGACATGGCGAAGGTGCCATTCGCCGACATGGCTTTGATGTCAGCCTGGACGCCAGCTCCACCCCCGGAGTCTGATCCAGCAATAGTAAGAACCTGTTTCATCATGTCTGGAAATGGTAAATGCTTGTGGGAAAAGGTGATATTTGAAGCTAATAGTTGGGATTTGTCTTGCCCAATTTCGACTGTATCATGGGCGGAAAATGGTGGTCAAACTTTGTCATTGCATAGGGAAATTGACGAACCTGCCTAGGAGCGTTGATGTTAGGACAAAAGAGAAAGATTCTTCCCTCGAATAAGGTTTTTTTCCTTCTTTGTTTTTTTCTTGGTAGGAGGATGTGGAGGAGACCATCAAGAAGTCTCAGTGTATGCCGAGGAATTTCGCTTTACCCCCAGGCATATCAAGGTCAGTGCTTTAGGGCCGATTCGTCTTGTGGTCACGAATTTGGGGAGAGAACGTCATATGTTTACGAGTTCCCTGCTGAGCATACCAGATTTGACTGTTTCTTATGAGACAGAAAGAAAAGCGGGTTTCAAGGATACGCAAGGAATTCCCATAGATCCTGGAAAGTCCCTTATTGTCGTGTTAAAGGCTCCGCCGCCGGGAAGTTATGGCTTTAAATGTTTGATTCGTGGACATAATAGAGGATATGGAAGGTACGCTCACGGTGGAGAAAAACCTGAGTGGCCCTGGTTCCTAAGGAACCCAGGACCACGACCTGTCAGAGTTTGTCAGATTTTCGAGGAAAAAAGGGAGGATCAATTCAGGGCCTGAGATGTACCCAAATTGCAATCAAAACTAGCCCGAGAAAACAGCTACTTCATATTGTGGTAGGGTTGGCGGTGTTCTTCATCCCGATGGCAGCTCTTTTCCGCCAACATACGTTGGCCAGCAGTGGCATTGCCAGGAATTCTTTTTAAACAAGCCTCTAAATTGTCCCCTTCGGTTCCCGCGGCTACTGGTTCTGATGCCTCGGCCTGAACGCTTCTTTCAGCCGTCTCCTTGGTCTCATTGCCGTACCACGCACAGCCAGCAGTAATAAAGGCGAAGAGTCCAAGAATCGCTAAGAACCCTCCAATTCGAAATTGTTTCTTGCTCATGAAAAGTCCCCTCCTTTGCTTAAGAAATGCCACTATAATCAAGGAATCAAAAAAACGCAAGTCATGCAAAATAAAAGAGGTATAGGGGAGTGCTTGCTTGACACGTGGGGTCTTCATTAGCTACCGTGTAATAGGTATTTTATTCTAAATAGAGGCCCTTCCACTTACAGACTGTGGTGAGCAGAATTCATCCACGAAGCGGTGGGAATGACCGGTGACCGTTCAGGATCTCATCCTTTCCCTCCACCGTTATTGGGCTCAACAACACTGCACCATCCAACAACCTTATGACCTGGAAAAAGGGGCAGGGACGTTCAACCCTGCGACTTTTTTACGGGCTCTAGGGCCTGAGCCGTGGCGAGCAGCTTATGTTGAGCCATGCCGTCGACCGACCGACGGACGCTATGGCAACAACCCTAATCGCCTCCAGCATTATTATCAATACCAGGTGGTGATCAAACCATGCCCAGATAATATTCAGGCTCGGTACCTTGAAAGTCTTTCCTGCCTAGGGATTAACCTCCGCAAACACGACATCCAGTTCATCGAAGATGATTGGGAATCCCCCACACTTGGAGCATGGGGGTTAGGGTGGGAGGTTCGTCTTGATGGGATGGAGATTACACAGTTTACCTATTTTCAGGAGGCTGGTGGACTGGAGTTAGACCCAGTGACTGTCGAATTGACGTATGGCACTGAGCGGATCGCCATGTACATCCAACAGGTGGATAACGTCTATGATTTGCAATGGTCGCAAGGCCTCACATACGGTGATTTATTCCATGCCTCTGAGGTGCAATTTTCTCAATACAATTTCGAGCAGGCTGATGTGAAAATGGTGAAGTCGACCTTCGAGGCTTTTGAGTCGGAATGTCGGCGGCTTTTGGAAGTCGGGCTGCCCTTACCAGCTTACGATTACTGTATGAAGACATCCCATCTGTTTAATCTCCTCGATGCTCGTGGGGCAATTGGTGTGGCCGAACGCACGGCCTATATTGGTCGAGTGCGAGCATTAGCAAGGGGTTGTGCGGAGGAATACGTGGAATTTCGCAAATCGCTTGGATTTCCCCTGCTTGGAACCAAAGGGACAGTCTTTCAATCTTCAGGGAAGGAAAAGAAGGTTTTTGCGTGATGAGGAGAAACGGTAGTTTTCGTAAGCCATGAGTCTCATATATCGTAAACAAAAGACCATTGGACCATACGAAAAAATGGCCAAGAACCTCCAGGTAAAAAAATCAGCCCATGAAGCAGATTTTCTGCTGGAAATTGGGACTGAAGAATTGCCGTGGCGCGTGATTCAACCGACATTGGAGAATCTTCGGCAAAGGATAGACCAATTATTAGCGGATAACCGTATCACTCATGGGGTCGTCCGGTCCTTTGGGACCCCTCGAAGGCTGGCATTCATCGTCGAAGGGCTTGCTGGGAGACAATCTCCGATTCATCAGGAATTGTGGGGACCTCCAAAATCTGTCGCGTTTGACTCTGAAGGAAACCCCACCAAAGCCGCTGAGGGATTTGCGAAAACCCAGGGAATCTCGATTCGGGATGTTCAGATAAGAACAACGACCAAAGGCGAGTACCTGTGTGTGGTCAAGGAAGATAGAGGGCGTTTAAGTAGGGAAGTCTTAAGGGAGGTCATACCCAAGGCTCTTGAAGGTTTGAGCTTTCCCAAATCCATGCAATGGAATGACTCGGGGATTCGATTTGCCAGGCCCATTCGGTGGGTGGTGGCTATGGCGGGCTCGCAAGTGTTGAGGCTGAAAGTCGCCGGGATTGTGGCAGGCAATCATTCCTGGGGACATCGTTTTTGGTCTCGCAATAGGACGAGAAGAGAGCACCCTATCACCATTCGTTCCTGTAGGTCCTATGTCAAAGAGTTAGAACGAGCGGGTGTTTGGGTGGACCCTGATTGTCGGCGTTCCATGTTACGAAAGCAGTTAAGAACCCTGGCTAAGTCAGTGAAAGGTCACGTGTATTCGGAGAACAAAGAAGAACTCCTTGAGGAGGCCGTTTTCTCTCAAGAATGTCCGAATGCGATTGTTGGGAAGTTTAACGCCGCCTACCTGGAACTTCCTCGAGAAATCTTAATCACCTCTATGAAAGTCCATCAGGGTTTCTTCCCGATCGTAGGTGCTCACGGCGATTTGCTGGCCAGATTTATCGCTCCCACCAATATGCACTTGCGTGACATGGGACTTATTCGAAAAGGGAATGAACGAGTTTTAGCCGCTCGGTTAGCAGATGCTCGGTATTTCTTTGACGAAGACCGAAAAAGTAAACTCGTCGATCGTCTTGAGCAGCTCAAAGGCGTCATATTTCATAAAAAATTAGGAACACTTTTTCAAAAGACCGAACGAATGGTTCCGGTATCGGCCGTCCTCGCAGATACAGGTGGTTTGGGTCACTTAAAAGAGGCCTGCCAACGAGCAGCTCTGCTGTCAAAGGCTGATTTGACGACCTGGATGGTTGGGGAGTTTCCAACCCTTCAAGGGATCATGGGCCGGGAATATGCCAAACAAGACGGTGAGTCTGACACGGTGTGCGAGGCCATTGGTGAGCAGTATTTTCCTAAACTGCCGGATGATCAGATCCCACAGTCTCCCGTTGGGCAAATACTCTCGCTAACCGATCGATTAGATACATTGGCGGCATTTTTTCGGGCGAATGTTTCGCCAAGTGGTTCAGAAGATCCATTCGGGTTGCGTCGCCAAGCTTTTGGGTTAGTGCGGATTCTCATTGAAGGAAATCTTGGGATCAACCTGATTGAGATCATTCAACGAGTCAATCATCAACTGAATGTTCAAGGGGTTTTGCAAACTGGTCTGAATGGGAATGGGTCTGAGGAAATTGGGCCTATCCAAACCCTCTTGGAGTTTGTCGGAGAACGAATACGATTCTATGGTCGAAAGCAATCTGGATTTCGAGATGATGTGATGGATGCAGTTCTTCAAGGACGCCAGCGAGATGTTTTTGATATTCTAGACCTATTTGCTCGAATGCAAGCGCTTCAATATATGACGGGACAGGAAGAATTTGATCCACTGATGGTCGGATTCAAACGTGCGCATAGGCTGGTAGAGAAGGAGGAGTGGTCCAAGGATGAGGTGAATGCAGAGTTGTTTGAAGATCAATCTGAACGATCACTCCATAGCGCTCTCATGCATGCTCAGCAAGCGGTGGTGGATTCTTTGAAGAACCGGCAGTATGGACAAGCATTGGAGGATTTGATCGCGTTAAAGCCCAGCATTGATGATTTCTTTACCGGAGTATTGGTGAATGCCCCAGATCACCCGGTTCGTTCCAACCGGTTATCGTTGCTCTATCGAGTAGATCGGCTGTTTTTGATGTTTGCGGATTTTTCTAGAATTCAAGTCCAAGGAGCTTAGCAGGATTGTAAAGTTTATTCCTTGTTAATTGCATGAAAGGAATGTAGGGCTTCCTCCTTTCTCCATGCTTGGAATACAGCAAGAGCAACGGATTCGATGGTTCAGCTTTGGAGTCACACTGGGCCTCATTCTTGTGTGCAATGCCATGTTATTGCTAGGTCTCTGGGCCAGTGTACTGAACCTTGATTGGGTGTTTTCGGAATCTGAGTTTTATGAGCCAACGAAAGGCTATTGTGTCAAAGTGACGATGGCTCAAGTTATTGACTCACATGAGCGTGTACGGTTGTGTTCAGAGTGGTTGGAGATGTCGGATCCAACAGGGCAGGTTCATACCTTGCGGGAAGGTGAACCCATTGCGTACGGAGAAGATGGCAAATTTCATTATGAGAGTGACCTCGGTCAAATGCGAAATTGTTGGCCCTTTTGGTGTTTGTCGTCCTGGTCATAGGATCAGGAATGTGGCTCAAACGATACCTCATTGCCTGGTATCGCTTACGACTTCAGGCTACGGGCGAGAAGGTGGGATAGGGAATAGGATTGGTTCATCGAGTGATCATTCACAACGTTATGGAAAGATTTTCAGTCCTGTAGATTAAGAAGACCTACAAGATTCTGAAAATCATCTTTGGATAAGGGGAACCAAAGCATGCGTAAGAAGAAGTACGTTTTTTACTTTGGAGATGGCAAGGCCGAAGGGAAAGGTTCTATGAGGGAACTCCTTGGGGGAAAAGGAGCAGGCCTGGCCGAAATGACGAACCTGAAGATTTCAGTTCCTCCGGGGTTCACGATCAGTACAGAGGCCTGTTTGGAATACTTTAAATGCAAGGAAAAGTACCCATCTGGCATGTGGGAGCAGGCCCTTAAAGGGATGAAACGGGTCGAGCGATCGATGAAAGCTGGATTCGGTGATCCCCAAAATCCCCTGCTTGTATCCGTCCGCTCCGGTGCCCGCGCATCGATGCCCGGTATGATGGATACAGTTTTAAACTTGGGACTGAATTCAGAAACCGTTCGGGGATTAGCGGAAAAAACCAATAATGAGCGCTTTGTTGCCGATGCTTACCGTCGGTTTATCACGATGTTCGGATCGGTTGTCATGGATATACCTCGAGAACGATTTGAGGAAATTCTTGATGAGAAAAAGAAAGAACGAGGTGTGTCAAATGATACTGATCTGTCAACCAATGATCTGAATGATTTGGTGTCCCAATACAAAGTGGTTGTCAAACAGCTGACCAACCGCGAATTTCCTCAGGATCCGTTTGAACAGCTTAGATTGGGGATCAATGCGGTATTCGTGTCCTGGTTTGGTGATCGGGCGGTGACTTACCGAAAAATCTACGAAATTCCAGATACGTGGGGAACAGCGGTCAATGTCGTGGCGATGGTCTTTGGCAATATGGGCGAGACGAGTGGAACAGGTGTGGCGTTTACACGTGATCCTTCAACAGGAGTGCACACATTTTTTGGCGAATGCCTCCTCAACGCCCAGGGCGAAGACGTCGTCGCGGGAACCCGTACGCCCCTTCCCGTGACAGCGCTCAAAGATCAACTGCCGTCCGCTTATAAAGCTTTAATGGATACCCAAAAGAAACTCGAACGTCATTATCGGGATATGCTGGATTTGGAATTTACGATCCAGGAAGAAAAGTTGTACATGCTGCAAACACGAGTAGGGAAGCGAACCGGAATTGCGGCAGTACGAATCGCCGTCGAAATGGTGAAAGAAGGGCTCATCGATAAAAGAGAAGCGGTTCAACGTGTCGCCCCAGAGCAACTGGCCCAATACCTGCACCCGATTTTTTCGCAGATGGAGGAAGCTGGGTATCGAGTGATTGGGAAGGGTCTTCCTGCAGGGCCAGGTGCAGCAGCTGGAAAGATTACATTGACTCCGGAACGAGCAGTCGAACTCAAAGCTCAAGGAGAACGAGCACTTCTTGTGCGGAAGGAAACCAGTCCAGATGACATTCATGGGATGTATGCCGCCGAGGGTTTCCTCACAGCCAAAGGAGGGATGACCTCACATGCTGCGGTTGTGGCCCGTCAAATGGGAAAGGTCTGTGTTGCTGGGTGCGATGATGTGGAAGTTTTTGAGGAAGAAGACAAGGTACGCATCGGCGACGTTATGTTTAAGGAAGGTGATTTTCTCTCCCTGAACGGATTTACTGGGCAAGTGTATGCTGAGGATATTCCCGTTGTTGACTCTGAAGTGATCCAAGTGATTCAGGGGAAAATGAACCCTGGCCAGTCCGAAAAATACCAGTATTTTTCGACGGTCCTCAAGTGGGCAGATGAGATCCGGAAACTCAGAGTTCGCGCGAACGCCGATATTCCTGATCAAGCCAGGATAGCAAGGGGCTTTGGGGCGGAAGGCATTGGGCTGTGTCGGACAGAGCACATGTTTTTTGCTGAAAAACGGGCCCCCATTATGCAGCAAATGATCCTGGTTACCACAAGGGAAGAACGGGAAAAATATCTGGACCAACTCATGCCCTTGCAAAAACAAGACTTTGTTGGGTTATACCGCGCAATGGAAGGCTTCCCGGTCACCATTCGGCTGCTGGATCCTCCACTCCATGAATTTTTGCCCAAGCGGGAGCAGCTGATGGTGGATATTGCTCGATTAGAGCTGACCAACGGAGATTCAGACGTGATTGAAGAAAAACGGCAGATTCTGTCACGAGTCGAAGAGCTCCATGAATTCAATCCCATGCTAGGGCTGCGCGGATGTCGGTTGGGGATTACCATGCCGGAAATTACCCGTATGCAGGTGAAGGCTGTGTTTGAAGCCGCGTGCGAAGCTGTGAAAGAAGGCATAAAGGTCGTGCCAGAAATCATGATTCCTTTGGTCGGCATGACATCCGAAATGAAGGCCCAAAAAGACCTGATTCGCGAAGTGGCTTCTGAAACTATGAAACGATGTGGAGTGAAAATACCCTATCTTGTCGGTACGATGATCGAATTGCCCAGAGCGGCCGTGACGGCCGATCGGATTGCAGAGGACGCCGAGTTCTTTTCCTTTGGAACCAATGATTTCACACAAACCACCTATGGTTTTTCCCGTGACGATGCCGCAAAATTCACCGGATTCTATCGAGATGCCAACCTGATGGAGTTTGATCCCTTTGAGGTATTGGATCGCGAGGGAGTCGGTTCCATGATGCAGCTTGCGATGAAGGAAGGTCGAAAAACACGACCCGGAATTAAGCTAGGGATTTGTGGGGAACATGGGGGCGAGCCAAGTTCCGTGGAGTTTTGTCACCAACTTGGCCTGGACTATGTGAGTTGCTCGCCTTACAGAGTGCCAATCGCCAGATTAGCAGCAGCCCAAGCTGCTCTCGCGGCTGGTGAGGCAAAAGGAACGACAAAAAGATCAAAACCAGCCATCCGAAAGCCCGTCAAAGCAAAATCCCGAAAAACTCGCGCGGTCTCGGTCAAGGCCTCTTCCAAAAAGAAATCCCACCAACGTAAAACATCTTCCCGCCGGTGAGTGACGTCAAGACTGACGTCAGTTACATGAAAAAAGTTCTTCGCCTTGCTGCGAAAGGGCGAGGACTGACCAGTCCCAACCCCATGGTGGGCGCAATCATCGTCAACAAGGGACGTATCGTCGGCCAGGGCTTTCACCATAAAGCTGGAGAGCCTCACGCGGAAATTCTTGCCCTTCATCGAGCCGGTCCCCGAGCTCGAGGGGGAACCATGTACGTGAATCTCGAGCCCTGTTGTCATGCCAACAAACGAACCCCACCGTGTGTCCCAAGCATCATGACCTCTGGATTACAACGTGTGGTGATTGCCATGAAAGACCTCAATCTCCAGGTCTCAGGTCGGGGGATCAGGCAATTGCGTCGGGCCGTCTTCAGTGTTGAAGTGGGATGCCTTCGGGAAGAAGCCGAACAACTCAACGAAGTCTATTGCCACTGGATACAAACAAGTCGGCCTTTTGTCATTCTAAAGGCGGCGATGTCGCTGGATGGGAAAATTGCGACGGCTACTGGAGAATCACAATGGATCACGGGAGAACAGGCGAGAGAGCATGTTCATAATGTGCGTAGCCAGGTCGATGCCATTTTGGTCGGCATATCCACCGTCCTCAAGGATGATCCCAAACTCACAGTGCGATTGCCAGGCAAGACCTCACCTCAGACGTCTTTGCGCCAGCCTGTTCGGGTGATTCTCGATAGTACACTGCGAATTCCTCAATCAGCACAAGTGTTTCGGTGGATGATGGAAAATCCCACAGTGATTGCAACCACGAAACGAGCGAACAAAAAAAAGATAGAGCAGCTTACTGCCCAAGGGGCAACAATTTTGGTGCTTCCTCAAGACAGAGGCCGAGTATCATTTCCTGCATGTTTGCGACGACTGAGTTATATGGGTTTAACCAGTGTGCTGGTAGAGGGTGGTGGTGAAGTAAATGCCAGGGCCTTGAGGAGTGGGCTGGTGAATAAGGTCGTATTGTATGTCGCCCCTTTCTTGTTGGGTGGACAGAACTCAAAAAACCTGATTGGCGGAGCATCGCCAAAAAGATTGATTGATGCGGTTCGGTTGCGCGATGTAGAGGTACAACGAGTCGGCGAGGATGTATTGATAGCTGCCTATGTCACCTAATTGAAGACCAACCCAGTTAACCTACCACTGTGGAATAATGTTATCTATTCCCCTGATTTGAACAGGCAGTGCTTGGTAAAGTCTGCTACTTCGTTAGTGGTCTAGTTTCCCTTAGATTTCTCCTTCATGTTCGTACACCATTCTTGACTTCCTATCTCCGGAGAGCAACCTAACGTGAAGATTACTAACATCATACGGCAAAGTAATGGGATACTCTTAATCCCTTTATCCATTTGCTCACTTCCTGAAAAAATAAGTTGCCGAATACGGACGAGTTCACCAGTGCTGACACCCATCCAGTGGAGCGCCTGTCTAAACTAACTCTATAAATATTCCTGAGCAACTGTCCTGTTTTTTCGGGGGTCATAAAAACTAGAGTCGCTCGAAAGACGGTTTGTTAGCTTTATAGATCAAAAGAAATTGACTGGTTAGCACGACAATTTTATACAGATTGTCTTTCTTTGACCAGACAGTATTCTACTGTTAGAGTGGGTATAAATTGTTTTGCGTTCCTTTATAGGGACGCTTCTTCGGTCTACTCCTGCCTAAAGTCCTTTCTTTTCTCCTGCCTCTTTGCATTTGTATCGTGCTCTCAGGCCCAAGTGCTCATGCTCAGGAATCGGAAAAGGGTCTTTCCCCCCATGATCGGTCAGCTCAATCCCTATCTCTTTCTGCCCTTGTTGGGCAATTTTTGTTGGCCAATGATAGAGCAGAGACAGATCAATTACTTGAACAAGTTCTTGCTCATCCTAAGGCAACGTTGGACAGTGTGACTGGTGCGATTCGTGCTGGTCAAACTTATGGGCAGGAACCTCTTGGAGAACAGCCGGGGTTGCCTGTTCGTGTTCGTGGCCACATGCAGTCCTACAGCCTTTATGTGCCGCCTTCCTATTCCCCCAATAGACCTTTTCCTTTGGTCGTGTGTTTACACGGGCTAGGGTTTACCGGAGACTCTTACCTTGAGCGGTGGCAACCTCGGTTGGGAGATGCCTACATATTGGCCTGTCCGACCTACTCTGAAGCGGGGTGGTATAACCGATTTGGCGAGGACCTTGTCTTTGCCACGATCAACTCTGTGAAGACACGTTACTGGATTGACCTTGATCGTATTTATCTCACGGGGATGTCAAATGGAGGGATTGGAGCCTGGATCATCGGAATGCATCATGCACCGAAATTTGCTGGGGTGGCGCCAATGGCGAGTGGGATTGATGACGTGATGTATCCATTTTTGGAAAATCTCAGTCAAACCCCGATCTATATTATTCACGGAGCACGAGATCAGATCATGCCGGTGTGGATGAGTCGGAAGATCACAAATGAATTGGATGATTTAGATATTGCGTATACGTATCGTGAGCACGATCGGTCTCATTCTCATGCTGGTGGGCATTTTTTCCCTCGAGAAGAATTGCCAGCCCTCGTGTCCTGGTTCGGAGCATAGAAACGAAATCCTTTTCCACAGAAACTTGTCCTGGTACGGGATGCTTCGCACTTGACGGACTTCGGGTGGGTGCGGATTGACGCGACAGACAGAATTGCGGCATTTCAGGATAATCTCATGGATAGTCGGGGCGAATATATCAAACAACGCATCTATGCTAGGTTGGAGGTAGAGTTTGTTCGCGCTAATCGCCTTGAGGTGAGGACAAACCGGGTGAGGCGATATACCGTGTTTCTGAATGACCATCTTGTTGATCTGACAAAACCTGTGACGGTTGTGACGAATGGTCATGTCAACTTTAATGGCTTGGTACAGTCTAGCTTAGAAACTTTGCTTCGTGAGGCCCGTCGCCGACAAGATCCGGAAATGCTGTTTGCAGCTCGATTGACCATCGATGTGGAGCAGTGAGTCAGGCCTGATCTTTTTGTTTCTGATGTAAAACTCATCATGGTACATGCTATTGCGATCCTAGGTACGGCGTCGGATGTAGGAAAGAGCGTTATTGCCACGGCCTTATGCCGAATTCTCTACAGGGCTGGTGTGCGGGTTGCACCTTTTAAATCCCAGAATATGTCCTTGAATTCCTTTGTCACGGTGGAGGGTGGGGAAATGGGACAGGCTCAGGTGTTGCAGGCTACGGCCTGTGGTTTGGTTCCCCACGTTGACATGAACCCAATTCTTCTGAAACCTGAAGCCGACACTCGTTCTCAAGTTGTTGTCCAGGGACGTCTTTGGGGGACGCAAGATGCGCATGGATATTTTGGATGCAAACCGGAGTTGTTTGGCTTCGTGCGTGAGAGCTATGAGCGGTTGGCCAACCAGAACGATGTGATCATCATTGAGGGAGCCGGGAGTGGGGCGGAAGTGAATCTTCGGAGTCGAGATTTAGTGAATTGGCCTGTCGCTGAGTTGGCTGATGCATCGGTGATCCTGGTGGCTGACATTGATCGAGGTGGGGTGTTTGCCCAAGTCATTGGCACGCTGGATTTGCTTGAGCCTGAAGAACGCCGACGAGTTGTGGGTATCGTGATCAATAAGTTTCGCGGAGACATCAGCTTGTTTCATGATGGAGTCACGTTTATCGAAAACAGAACCCAGATTCCTGTTCTAGGGGTCGTGCCTTACCTTCGGAACCTTGAGCTAGACCAAGAAGATAGCCTTGATGTCAGCTTGAATCACCAATCCGTTTTTCGTTCTGAGACGGTCAATATTGCTGTTATTTTGCTGCCTCATATGAGCAACTTTACAGATTTTAATGTACTTCGTGCTGAAAAGGATGTTGTGGTTCGATACGTATCTAAACCCTGGGAACTTGTAGGGGCTGATGTGGTCATGTTGCCAGGAACTAAAATGACGATCCATGACATGACTTATTTGCATCAAGCTGGGTTTGGTTCTTGGTTGCGAGAACATGTGAGTCGAGGAGGGGAATTGGTCGGTCTTTGCGGGGGATTTCAAATGCTGGGAACAGAAATCTCTGACCCTGATCATGCCGAAACTGGTGGTGGGTGCAAGGGATTTGGATTGCTCCAGTTTTCTACTGAATTGTTAACTGAAAAAAAGACTTATCAGGTTCGTGCTATCCCGCTGCATATAAGAAATGCTGAGGCATGTTCGGTGACGGTTTATGAGATTCATATGGGAATCACCACACGGCTTGCAGCTTTGCCATGCTTTAGAATTCTAGAAGGAATGTTCAGCAGTGAGGATGATGGAGCTCGAAGTGATGATGGTCTTGTCTGGGGGACGTATATTCATGGAGTGTTTGATGAACCGGGATTTCGCAGAACGTGGATAAAGCGCGTACGTGCGCGAAAGGGATTGCCGATTTTAGATATCTCCATTTCTGAGGAAGTGAGTGCTCGGCTAGCAGGTGCTCTTGATCGTTGGGCCGATCATATTGAAACGCATGTTAATTTGACGCCCATGTTATCGATTCTGGGGTTGCGTTAGACGAACTCTACACATGAAATGCACATTAGTCGTCAATTCGTCAATAAGACTTCTGTGCTATCAACTCTGGTTCTTCGTCATCTTTGCTCGCCTTGACAAACCAATCACCCCTCACCTACAGTCCCTTCAATAAAGTTGTTCGGGTGCAGGGAAGAAGGTGCAACTCCTTCGCGGTCCCGCCGCTGTAACTGAGGACGAAACTCGCAAGAGCCACTGTCAAGGTTTGATACTCGTTTCCTTGATGGGAAGGCGCGGGGAGTAGGGTAGCCCAGATTTTTGGGTTGAGACTCAGGAGCCAGAATACCTGCTCGAACAGAGGCCTTTGTTCCCTCGTGGGCTGGGGAGCGGGTGAGGATGAAGAAGCGGGTGCAATCCTCAAGGTTTATTCAGCCTTGGGGATTTTTTATTTTGTTTCAAATTTTTCGAAAACTCGTTGTATTTCAGGTGGTAGGCCTGGCCATCGTGTTTCTTGCGGCAACCCTAGCTCAAGCCCATGAACCGGCCTCCAATTCTATGAAACGCCGTCAACAGGGTATTCTCACGGGAATGCCGTTCATGGCCAATTTGGCCCCGCGCACCTTTGTGGATGACGTGGGACGCAAGGTATTTTTGGCCAAATCTCCCCAACGCATTATTTCTCTTGCCCCAAGTATCACCGAAATCCTGTATGCGCTTGGAGTCGGTGAATCCGTTGTTGGCGTGACCGAGTTTTGTGATTATCCCCCTGAAGCGAAGACTAAACCCCATGTTGGAGATTCTCGCCCGAATCTTGAGGCCATTATCGGTCTGAAGCCTGACCTTGTGCTTGCTATGCAAGTTGTTAGAAATGATGTGCTTGAGACATTGGAGCAACTCAAGATTCCTTTGTTTATCATGGAAGCCCGATCCATCGAGCGTATTTACTCCCATATTCGAACATTGGGTCGGATGGTTGAACGGACTAAGGAGGCGAATGTATTAGCCACCACCATGCGTCGAGAAGTTCAAGGGGTGGCGGATAAGACCCGAGAGCTTCCTCGTCCTCGGGTCCTTTATGTGTTGTATAACCAACCCTTTATTACCGTGGGACCAGGGAGCTTTATTCATCAATTGATTGAGCTTGCTGGAGGAGAGAATATTGCCAGTGATGCGGGTTCAGCCTATCCCAGGTTGAGCATGGAGGTGGTCGTTCAGAAAGATCCAGAAATTCTTGTGTTTCCGGCCATGGTCCAAGAAGGTCTATCCGACGCGGAGTTAGTTCGGTGGAAACGATGGCCAACCCTGACTGCGGTGAGAACCGGACATCTTCATCACGTCCCCTGGGCCCTTCTGAGTCGTCCGGGTCCAAGAATTGGGAAAGGTTTGTTCCACTTGGCCAAGGTGATCCATCCAAACGTATTCGAGTGACAGGAAGAGCCTCATGAGCGGGGATGGTTTTTCGTGCTCACCGATCACTTAACGCGGTCCTCTTCTAATTCAATGATCAGAATCTCATGAATGGAAGTCCAGTAAGAGAGAATAGGATCAGTGTAGGCAACTCCGGTTCGGGGGTAGAGACGGTTGGTCTTCCGGGAAGTGAGTTTCGAGATCTCCCGATGCTCTTTCTTTCAGCGAAGCGCTGGCTCTTGATCATTTCGGGAGTACTCCTTCTCAGCCTTCTCATCGTACTGGTTTGCCTGACGTTTGGTGCAGAATCAATTGGAATAGGTATCATCATACAAACCCTCGTTGCGGGAATCCGTGATGGGCAAGCGGGCATGGAATCCGCGGGGGTGCCAGGAATTATTGTATGGCAGGTACGGCTCCCGCGGATTTTATTGGCCTTTTTGGTCGGTAGTTCATTGGCTGGATTGGGTGTGGCATTACAAGCTCTCCTTCGGAACCCGTTGGCTGATCCCTTTGTGTTGGGGATTTCGAGTGGGGCGGCGTTTGGTGCCACGCTGGCCATTCTCCTCGGTGTTGGGAGTACCGTTTTGGGGTTGTCTACCCTTCCTCTCTGGGCGTTTGGCGGGGGGCTCCTTTCAATCATGGTGGTGTACCGAATTAGTATTTCTTACAGGATGCTATCGGTGCATACCCTCTTGTTGGCTGGAGTCATTCTCAATGCCTTGTTTTCTGCTCTTATCATGTTCGTGATTTCGATCGCTGATCCTACTCAAGCCTTTAAGATGATGCTCTGGTTGATGGGGACCCTAACCGTCCCGGAATTCTGGACCTTACTGACCCTTGTGGTCTATTTGGCCTGTGGCTTTCTGATTTTGTTCTGGTTAGCGCGGCCGTTGAATATCTTAACCCTTGGAGATGAGTCGGCCAGGTCTTTGGGTGTGGAAGTTGAGCGAATCAAAAGATTGGTATTCGTGACGGCGGCTCTTGTGACAGGAGCCGTGGTCTCTATTGCTGGATTGATTGGGTTTGTCGGTATGGTCGTACCCCATGCGGTTCGAATGATTGTCAGGGCGGATCATCGTCTTTTACTGCCAGTTTCCGCCTTGGTTGGTGGCGCGTTTTTAACCCTAGCGGATACAGTCGCCCGAACGGCCTTAGCTCCGACAGAGCTGCCTGTAGGGGTGGTGACTGCACTCATCGGAGGGCCAATTTTTATCTACCTTCTTGTCCGTCGTCGGGCAGGGGTTCCCTTATGACTATGCCACTAGGCTCAAGTTCGACGTATGCCATCGAATCTCTCACGTTTGCGTATAGCGGGAGTGGTCGAGGGGCACGGAGATGGGGATTCGATCACCTGGATTGTGAGATAGAAACGGGTAAAGTTTTGGGCATCATTGGCCCGAATGGGTCAGGTAAAACCACTTTGCTCAAGCTCCTCATTAAGATTTTACAACCGCAATCCGGAGTGATCCGGTTGTTTGGTCAAGACGTGCAAGAAATCCCACAAATGAAGATTGCCCGATCGGTGGCCTTTGTCCCCCAGGAAAGCCAGCAACTTTTTCCCTTCACGATTGGAGAATTTGTGCTGATGGGGCGTTTCCCATACCACAGGCCCTTCGATGGACTGGGGTGGGAGAATCCCGATGACATCACGCTCGCAAAGCGAGCTATGACGGAAATGGATGTCAACCATCTTGTCGAAAGACAGATATCCGAAGTCTCGGGTGGCGAGCGTCAACGCGCGCTTTTAGCCCGCGCGCTTGTCCAGGAACCTCAGGTCCTTCTTTTGGATGAACCAACAGCTTTCTTAGATTTAAACCATCAGGTGGATATCGCCAGAAAACTTCGGCGACTGAACCACGAACATGGGCTTACTGTCGTGATCGTCTCTCACGATTTGAACTTGGCGAGTCAATATTGCGATCAACTTCTATTGTTACAAAACGGAACAATCATCCAAAAGGGGACCCCAGAGGAAGTCATTCGACACGAAGTATTAGAAGCTGTGTATGGGTGTTCTGTGATGATCGATCGACATCCTCAATGCGGAAGGCCTCGGGTTTCATTGCCTTTGTAAGCGATAAGCAAATGGGTTTGGGGCAAGAGCTAAAAGGCAGAGAGGGTGCAACGTCATGCACGTCTCTTTGAGATGAGCCTTTTGCTCTTATTTTCAGTTCATTCTTTAACCATAAGGGGGAAGAGGAAATAAACCGGCAGTGACGGGGAAGATGGTGAGAAACCATCACGGCGCCGCCACTGTGAGCGGGGAGTGACTCTGCATGAGTGCCACTGGTTCAGCCTGTGAGGAGTGAGAGGTAAAGAGTTAAGGATTGGAGGAATCGTCCTCCACTTCACAACAAACTTCTGAATCTTCATAGATGAACTGGGAAGGCGCAGGGAAACAACGATCCGCAAGTCAGGAGACTCAGCTGCCGGATCCTTCCAATATACCTTTCGAGCAAAGGGAGATGGAGCATGTCTGCTACTCTTCGGGTTGTCCTGTTTCTGCAAGTTGTTCTTTCCGGATTTGCTTTTCATGTGACTCATGTTCAGGCTGAAGAGCCTGATTCAGCCGAGCCAGATAAATCCGTTCATCAGCTAACCGAGTATGTCGTGAGCGATACTCGATTGCCGTTACCAACGGATGAAGCGTCGGTCCCATCTCATGTCTCGGCACAAATCACCGTGGTGAAGGAGGAAGATATCAAGAAGCTTGGGGCAAGAACCGCACAGGAAGCGTTACAGTTTCAACCCGGGGCCAATCTCGTTGATCAGGTCGGGAACGGCTTTGAGCAATCCATTTTTCTTCGTGGGTTTGTCGCAGATGTGAACTCCGTCACAGTCGTTGTTGATGGCGTTCGGAGCAATGAACCGGGATTTAACCAGGTCAGGTACGACTTGGCTCCTATTCGTGATGCTGAACGTATTGAAATTCGTCCAGGCCCTTCCTCGATCTATGGGAAAAATGCGCTGGGCGGTGTGATCAATATCGTGACCAAACGCGGGAAGAAAACGAACGAAGCGAGTCTCGATCTTGGGTTTGGAAGTTTTCAACGGCGGTTAGTCAGGGGAAACGTCAGTGGCATGGTGGACGAGTTCGACTTTTACGTGAGTGGTGAGATGGAGGATGATAACGGGTTCCGGCGAGAATCAGACGCTAACCTGAGACGTTTTTTTGCGAAAACGGGATATCGTCCGAGTGATAAAACGGATGTTTTTCTCACATTCATGAGTATGAATAATGATTTTGAGCAACCTGGATCGCTCACGCAAGCTGAGATAGATCAAGATCGTAACCAAGCATCACCTCGAAGTTCGACGTTTCAGAAGAATGAATTGAACAAGGGAACGATTGATATACGACAACGGCTTTTTAAAAGTTTGTCGATGGCTCTGAATGGATACTACTATTTCCAAGATGATACGAATAATCTTACGTTTTCTAGTGGGACTTCAGATCGTACCTCTGATATCTACACGGGAGGTGCCACGCTTCAATTGACGCATGAGTCAAAGATTGGAAGAAGCAAGAATACTCTCATTACGGGTGGAGAATTTAGACGGAACGATTTTGATGTGACCGCCAAGTCTTTCTTCGTTGGACTTGGTAGTACCCCTACCAATCAAGAAACAGATGAAAATATTTATGCGCTTTTTGCGCAAGATTCTTTTGACGTCATTCCAGAGGTCACGATTACAGGGGGGGTGCGAAGTGATTGGGATCGGTATGACTTCACCGACTTCATTACTTCGTCAAACAATGGAGCCAAGTCCTTTAATCGTGTCACTCCTCGTGCGGGAATTAACTATCGACCCATTCCTGGCGCTGACGTCTTTTTTGCATATTCCCAAGGGTTCCGAGTGCCCACCAACGATGAGTTATTTGCATTCGCGCCTTTTGATGCCAATCCTAACCTGAAACCCATCACTTCCAATAATTATGAAGTTGGGGGGAGATGGCAGCGTGGATCTGTGCAAGGGAGTCTGTCCCTGTTTCGTGCGGATGTCTCAGATGATATTTTCTTTTTCTGTGCACCTGGTGATTGCGTCGGAGGACAGAACCGGAATGTCGACGAAACTCGACGGCAAGGTATAGAGGCTTCAGTACAGGCTATACTCAATAGATCGGTTGACGTGTTTCTCAATTACACGTACACGCAAGCGACCTTTGAAAGTCCATTCTTTACGATTGGCGCTACCTCGAGCAATCCTCAACTTGTTGAACCTGGCGACTCTATTCCGATGGTTCCTCAGAACCAGGCAGCCTTTGGGGTCAATGTCCATCCTGTCCCTGGTCTTCTGATATCCATCAATGGATTAGCTGTGAGTAGCAGGGTATTCTTAGGAGACGAAGGGAACACCCAGGATCGATTGCCAGGTTATGTTGTCCTGAATGCTAGGGTAGCGTATGAAAAGCCTATTCGTTCGGAGGTTTTGGGACTACCAGGAATGATCGCGGGATTCTTTCAGGTGAATAATTTCCTTGATCATGAGTATAACTTGTCTGGTCGCTACAACCAAGAGTTTCTTGATCCCACCTTTGTTCTAGCTCCTCCTCTCAGTGTTTTTGGCGGCTTGAGCTTCAAATATGATAGTAGTCTGAGTTAGATCTCAAGCAAAAGGCACCTTGAAGGAAGAAAGGATAGCCATGAGAATTACGAAAGTGTATACACGAACGGGTGATGCTGGAAAGACTCGGCTTGCAGATGGCCAAGAGGTGTGGAAGGATACATTGCGTGTCGAGGCCTTTGGCACGGTAGATGAACTGAGTTCTGTTATTGGACTCAGTCGAGTCTTTAACAATGACTTGGCGGGGAATCAATCACATGTGAGCAAGTTGGATAAGGAACTTCGCTGGATTCAGAACAAATTGTTTGATGTTGGAGGAGTCTTAGCAACGACATCAGGTCAGGAATTACCCAATATGCCCAAAGTGACGGAGAATGACGTGCTTCACCTTGAGCAGCTCATGGATTCCTGTCAGAAGGAACTCGCTCCGCTTGAGGAGTTCCTTTTGCTGGGAGGAGGGAAAGTGTCTGGATTTCTTCACCTGGCGAGGACCGTTTGTCGCCGAGCAGAACGTCTCTGTGTTCGTCTAGCCAGAGAGGATGCGGTTGATCCTGTGTTCCTTAGGTTTTTGAACCGACTGAGCGATGGACTGTTTGTCTTGGCACGGTGGACAGCTAAGAATCAAGGAGAACCGGAATTTTTATGGGAACGACACCCATGACAGTGGGGCATAGAAAAACTGGTTTCCTGATAGTGTTCATTCTTATGGGCATTGTTCTTGTGGCTTGCTCGGTGAATGAAGAAAATAAACCTTTGGATCCCAAGGCAGAGGAAGCGTTGAAATTGGTCAAAACCCATCCTGCAAGACAGGCTTCGACGATAGAGCAGGCTTTACACGATATTGTTGAGGAGATGGAGAAAAAGGGACAACCAGTACGGATGGGGGAATGGCGTGTCGCTCAAGAAGCGCCTGATGTGTATGTCGTGAGCATGCTTATTCTGGAGAAAGGAGTTTCGGATTGGATTGAGCGAGACTATGCCTGGCGAGTCGATCTGAGAGACAAGTTTCTCCGAGTTATTACTCTCCCTGCAACCCATGTGATGCCGTTTCATGAGCTTCCCCCGTTGCCCATGGACCCTGCAAATTTTTAGGTGAGAGGTTCATCCCATGACAAGGAGATTTGAATGCAATCCTCTTGGATTCGCACGGGATATGATTGAACCTTCCACGCCTCCACCGGATTTTTCTGACATTCCCCAGTTTTGACATAGAATTTCCATCCATGCCACGGGCACGTAATCATATCTCCTTCCAAAGACCCTTCTCCAAGAGGTCCGCCGGCATGGGGACAGATATTGTCGAGTGCAAAAATTTCCCCCTCAACGTTAAAAATGGCAATGGTGATATCGCCGTCCAGATCCACTGAGCGACAAGCGCCTGGTTCAAGGTCAGAATATTTTGCAGCATTGACCCATTTCATGAGGCCCAACTCCACATTGTTTTGTTAGCCGATCGGGGAGTCTAGCAGTATGGATGATGGCCTTCAAGGAAGCTCCATGCCTCCATATTGATTCCTCGTCAGCAGCATGTTATACAAAGAAGAGCCTATGGGTCTCAGGTATGGTTCTGTAAAAAAGTATCCCAATCAATGGTTCACGTATGGAAATGACCTTATTGTTAAATGCGACCTATGAACCTCTGCGTGTGGTTCATTGGCAAAAAGCTATTACCTTACTATGGCAAGGAAAGGTTGAAGTTCTCGAATTCTACGAACGTGATATCCGAGGAGTGACCATTACGTTCAAGCTTCCCTCCGTGATGCGGCTGTTAAAGGTGGTGAAATTGCAGTCTTCCCACCGGGTTGTGAAGTTTTCTCGAATTAATATTTTCACGCGTGACAAGTATACATGCCAATATTGCTATAAACGGTATCATACCGAAGAATTGACGTTTGATCATGTTCTTCCGATTGCCAGGGGAGGGCGAAAAACCTGGGAAAATATTGTCACGGCATGTTGGCGATGTAACAATAAAAAGAGTGGAAGGACTCCGGAACAAGCTGGGATGAAACTCCACAAGAGGCCCGTGAAGCCCAGGTGGACCCCTACCTTGACGGTGACAATTGGTGTTCGAAATACTCCGGATAGTTGGCGCGATTACATTTATTGGAATATTGCGTTGGATGCCGAAGAGTGAGGAGACTCTGCGCCTCGTACGTCACCCTTGCCGGTGAATGACTTGCCCTTGCTGTAATCTTCAGTTTTCCCACCATTTTTCAAGTCTGGCATTGTTTCTAGATGAAAGCTTTAGTCTGGGAGAGAGGAGCGACAAATGACTATTAATCCTGGTTTTCAAGTTTCCCTTGATGTTCAGGGGCGTATGTGTGTGGTTATCGGGGGAGATGATGAGGCAGAAGAAAAGATTAACCGTTTACTCGATGCTGGCGCCAAGGTTGTGGTTGTCAATCCGACCTTCAATCCTTCGATTCGAAAGCTCACGGCTTCGGGAAAAGTCATTCACCGCGGGAGGCGTTTCCGGTCAACGGACACCCAGGGAGCGTTTCTCATTCTTAATGTGGTTCGTGATGACAACGACCTTTCTCAATCGTTGTTTGAGTTGGCCAAAGTGGAACGGTTCTTGGTGTGGTCCATTGATCAGCCTGAGCTTTCCACATTCGTGATGACGGCTCTCGTTTCTCGTGGGCATTTTCGCCTAGCGATTAGCACAAGCGGGGCTTCTCCCGCATTGGCAAGCCTTTTGCGGCAGCAGAATGAATCCATTTTCGATGACGATTTTTGCAGGTTTTTGGATTGGTTAGGTGACATGCGTCAAGAATTACAACAAAAGGAGCCACATGAGGGACGGCGCCGCGAACAGCTCAAAGCAGCGGTGGAAGGATTTACGATGACAGGGGCGGTGACGTATCCGGCTGGATGGCTTGAAGCAAAAAAGACGCAAGACACTCAAGCAGAGAAAGTGGGGTAATTTATGGTCCTCTTGGAGTTTAGTATGTCTCCCCTTGGAAAAGGAGAAAGTGTCGGGAAATATGTGTCCAGGTCTTTGGAGATTATTGATCGCAGTGGTGTGAATTATCGCCTCAACCCTATGGGAACCGTATTAGAAGGGGAGTGGGATGAGGTTTTTGACGTCGTGAAGAAGTGTTACAAGCGGATGAGTAAAGATTGTAAACGCATTTCTTGTGTGATGAAGGTCGATTACCGCCGCGGTCATAAAGGGCGGCTGAGCGGGAAAGTGGCAAGCGTTGAAAAACGGTTGAAGCGGACGTTAAAGACCTAAAGCTCGAGTCCTCAGTGACAAAAAAATCGGTTTTGGTTTTTTAGACAGTATCGATAGGGGAATTTAAAGTTTCGAGTTTAAAGAACAGTTTCGCTTTGCCGGGTTTCGCCCCGGCAGTCGAGGTCATTTTGTTTCGGCAAAAGGACCCAAAACAATTCCCGCCTGCGCGTGGCCCTGAGGGTCTCCTTCATCCCAACACCAAATCACATGGCTGCGGAACTCGCTCCGCTCAGACAGTCCTCGCCAAATTGTCGGATTTGGTGTTGAGACTCAGCCACGCACAAAGCGGAACAGAAACAATGAAACAGAGTTAACTGGAAGTCAGGTTTTGATGACTTAATACTTTCCTTCCACTCACTGAGGATTTGTCTCAGGTTCTACGAAAGGCTCGTATCGGCGAGTGACACGAGGCCCAATATTACAGAGAACCTCGTAGGGAATCGTTTCCTGCCAATCTGCCAATTCACCCACTGAAATTTCTTCCTTTCCCTGCTTCCCTACTAACACCACTTCATCTCCTGGGCGGACCTGAGGCGTATCAGTGATGTCAAGGAGCATCATGTCCATGCAAATTTGTCCGACAATTGGGACTCGCTGATTGCCCGCTAAGACAAAACCCCGATTCGAGAGACGTCGGCTATACCCGTGAGCATACCCGATGGGAAGCACCGCAATTCGGGAGGGACGTCTTGTTTTGTAGGTACCCTTGTAACTGACAGGTTCTCCAGAATCAATTTTCCGAACTTGGACGATTTTTGTGGTGAGCCTCATGGCTGGCAGAAGGTCGAGAGCGTGAGGGGGAGGAGGTTTTGGGGCAAACCCGTAAAGCATGAGTCCTGGGCGGACGAGATTAAAATGAGAAGATGGGTGGAGGACGATTCCCGCTGTGTTGGCTGCGTGGACAAAAGGAATCGTAAGCCCCCTTAGTTGAATGTCACGCACAACCTTTTGGAAGCAGTCGAGCTGAAGCTCGGAAAACTCGTGATTAGGGTTATCGGCATCGGCGAGATGAGTCATGATACCTTCAATAAAACAGGCTTGCCGAAAAAGGGGTGCCTCAAGAATATGCGAAACGGATTCAGGACTAAACCCAAGACGATGCATGCCCGTGTCGATCTTGATATGCACGCTGTAGGGTGTTGGGTGATCTTTGAGGTGTTCAGCTAGGGCAAAGGCTGTCTCTTCGTCAGAAATCACTGGGATAAGGTTGTATTGAATCAAATCTGAGAACTGCCAAGGAAAGATGCCACCTAAAAGGACAATAGAACCCTCTACCCCATTTTCCCGTAAAAAAGCACCTTCTTGAACGGTGGAAACGCCAAAACGACGGATCCCCAACTTGAAAAGAGTTCGGGCAACAGGCAAGGCTCCATGCCCATACCCATCGGCTTTCACAATGGCCAGAATTTCGCAATTTGGTTCGAGCAATCGACGGAGCTCAGCCAGATTGTGAGCAATGGCAGGAAGACTAATCGAAGCAATGGTAGGGGAGTCGTGGGAGATGTCAGGTAGTCTGATCACAGCAGATTGGTTGGACACGAAGGCACCTCAAATTTCTAATATTTCCTCCTCCTTTTTCTTTAAGAGCTTGTCAACCTTTTTGACATCTTGATCTGTCAGTTTCTGAATTTCAGCCTCTCCCTGATGTAATTCATCTTCTGTTATTTTGGATTCCTTCTGAAGTTCTTTTAATCGGTCGTTTCCTTCCCGTCGAATCCCACGGATATGAACCTTTGTCTCTTCACCATACTTTTTACTTATTTTAACAAGTTCTTTACGACGTTCTTCACTTAACGGGGGAATGGGCAATCGGACGATTTTCCCGTCATTGGATGGTGTGAGCCCTAACTCCGAAGACAAAATGGCCTTTTCAATTTCTTTGATTAACGTGGGATCCCAAGGCTGAATCGTGATAAGTCGAGTATCGGACAAAGCCAAATTGGCGACTTGCTTCAATGGGGTGGGGTTTCCGTAATACTCCACGGTGACCCGGTCTAACAATGAAAGGGAGGCACGTCCTGTCCGCAAGCCAGCCAGTTCTCTCTTGAGGTGCTCAATGGCTCCATCCATTTGCTGCGTCAATTTTTGAAGAACAGCCTGGTCCATCTCCTTCCGCTCACTCCTTAGTTTAAGGTGGCAGTATGGCTCACAAGTGTTCCTATTTTATCGCCTTGGACCACTCGCTTCAAATTTCCTGGCTCGGTCAAATTAAACACGATGAGAGGTAGTTGGTTATCCATGCAGAGAGTAATCGCAGTCGCGTCCATGACTTTAAGGCTTTTATTCAATATTGAGAGGAACGGCAGTTCAGCATACATTTTAGCCGTTGGATTGGTTAGGGGGTCTGCCTCGTAAATCCCATTGACCTTCGTGCCTTTCATGATGACTTCGGCCCCAACTTCCATAGCGCGAAGGGCAGCGGCTGTGTCAGTGGTGAAATAGGGGTTCCCGGTACCGGCAGCAAAAATGACAATCCGTTTCTTCTCGAGGTGGCGAATAGCCCGTCGACGGATATACCCTTCGGCTAATTGATGCATTTCAATCGCCGATAACACACGGGTTGCAATCTTCTTTTTCTCCAGCGCATTCTGCAGCGCTAGCGCATTGAGCATGGTCGCCAGCATGCCCATGTAATCGGCCGATGCCCTTTCCATTCCCGATGCACTCGCTGCGATTCCCCGAAAGATGTTCCCACCACCAATGACCAGAGCGACTTCCACCTCCATGCTCACAATGTCAGCAATTTCACTCGTGAGTTGGTTGAGCACCTCAGGTTGGATTCCGTAATTCAGGTCGCCTGCCAACATCTCTCCACTGATTTTGAGAAGAATGCGACGGTATTGGCGTGATTTCATCCCTGTCCCAATTGGTAGCGAGTAAATCGTCTAATAGAAATGTTTTCCCCAATTTTGGCGATTATTTGGTTGAGCAGTTCATTGACGGACACAGACGTATCTTTAATAAAGGCCTGTTCTCGCAAGCATTGATCTTGATAAAATTTCTCAACTTTTCCATTGACAATCTTATCCCAAGCTGCCTCAGGTTTACCCATTTCCTTGGCCTGGCCTATATAAATATTTTTTTCCCGCTCTAAGAGTTCCGTAGGGACATCTTCTCGCCGGACAAAGGATGGATTGGCAGCGGCAATTTGAAGCGCAATATCTTTGGCAAAGGCCTGAAATTCAGCATTTCTGGCAACAAAGTCGGTTTCGCAATTAATTTCTAAAAGAACGCCAATCTTATTGCCTGCGTGAATGTATGACGTGATAATCCCTTCTTTTGTTTCCCTGCCAGCCTTTTTTTGGGCTGCCGCGAGACCTTTTTGCCGAAGAAAATCAACGGCTTTTTCAATGTCGTGACTGTTTTCTTTCAAGGCATTTTGACAGTCCAAAATGCCGGCTCCTGTTTTTTCTCGAAGTTCTTTTACCAAGGCGGTCATACTGGCCATGATGTGTCTGCTCCTTTAATGTAATGTAGTCGAGAGGAGTTAGTGACGGGTAAGCGAACGTCAGGGTGTTTGTATACTCTCCACGTTAGTCTCTGAAGAGCGCGCCGAGAGCATGTCCGCCATAATACCATCTTCCTCTCCCACGGGCTCTTCCTGCTTCGCACGAAGTTGGCTGCCCTCTAAGCAGGCGTCCGCGATCTGAGCTGTGAAAAGTTTTATCGATCGAATTGCGTCATCATTGCCTGGAATGGGGTAATCAATTCCCTGGGGGTCGCAATTGGTATCGACGATGGCCACTACAGGGATTCCGAGGCGATTGGCTTCTTTAACCGTGATATGTTGGATTCGGGTATCCAGCACAAAGACACAGCCAGGAAGACTGTCCATACCTTTGATCCCACTTAAATATTTATCCAACTTTTCGCAGTCTTTCTCCATTAGCAGAACTTCTTTTTTCTTTAGCCGTTCATGGGTGCCATCCGTTCGAGCAGCCTCTAATTTTTTTAAACGCCCGATGCTCTTTTGAATGGTGAGGAAGTTGGTCAACATGCCGCCCAACCACCGTTGAGTCACGTAAAACATACCGCAGCGATTGGATTCCTCTTCTACGATTCCAACGGCTTGGCGTTTGGTTCCTACAAATAGGACAGACTCTCCCGAAGCGACGGTATCTCGTACAAATGCGTAGGCAGTTTGGAATAGCTTGTGTGTTTGTTGAAGGTCGATGATATAAATGCCGTTTTTTTCACCAAAAATAAAAGGCTTCATTTTGGGGTTCCATCGATTCGTTTGATGACCAAAATGAACGCCTGCCTCAAGCATGTCCTTTATGGTGAGCATGAGATTCCCGCTACCTCCTTTTTCCTGGTCGAACTTGGCCCTTTTCTGAGCCAGGTGTACCTAAATTGTTATTGATTTATCAGTACTTAAACACTCAACAGTGTGTAGGACTCAGGGCGCGTACAACCCCCTTCCCCTACGAGGTGCCTTAAACTTTCAAAAGGTAGCATAGCTGGGATTTTTTATGCAAGTTAATTCGTTGATTTATTCATAAGGGGCCGAGTTATTGGTTCAGTCCTAGAACTCACTAATACTGCGTCGGTTTTGACGTGGGAAAAGCACAAAGGAGGGGATCAATAGACAGTGTCTGGGAAGGGAGTTCTGAGTTTAAGACGGACTATCATTGGAAAATCGCTGTCATTCGTAGTGGATTTTGACTCATACCTGATGAGCTCAGTAAAGTAGTTGTTTTCCCGGAGAGTTCGTTTGAGCACCTATTAAATATTTTTTTGAATGGAGCATCATTTATGGTAGAGGTCCCGATAAAGTTGTATGTTCAGAATTTGGCGCAAAAAGCCAAAGCCAAGGCTCAATCACTCGGTATGGTTCCAGCCCCGATCAGAAAGAAAGCGCTCTTGGGTATGGCGGACAGTTTGGAGGAACGATGTGAAGAAGTTCTCGAAGCCAATAAATGTGATCTAGAAGCCATTCCCAAAGATTTGGGTACGACAGCCTACCGAACCGTCCTCGATCGGATTCGAATCTCCCAAGAGACTGTCCAAGATATGGCTCAAGGAATTCTGATCGTAGCCGATCAGCCAGATCCCGTAGGTGAAATGACCTCCTGCTGGAATACCATTGACGGAATTCAAATGGCCCGTGTTCGAGTTCCGCTTGGTGTTATCGGAATTATTTCCGAGATGGGTCCCGAGGTCACAGCTCAATCGATTGCGATTTGCCTGAAAACCGCTAACGTGTGTCTGTGTCGTGGGGGGAAAGATTGGTTTGAGACCAGCAAGGTCGTGGCGAAGATCCTTCAGGAGTCGGCGGAGAAATTGGGGATTCCTGAAGGGACGATCGTGTTTCTCGATCGGCCTGAACGTGAGGGAGTTTTAGAATTAGTTCGTCTTCCAAAGTACATTGATGCGGTGATCCCTCATGGAATGGGAGGATTGCGAAGGGCGGTGTTAGAGCAAGCTCGAGTGCCCGTAATCGGGTATGATGGAGGAGCGTCTCATGTGTATGTTGATGGAGATGCTGACATCCCCCTCGCACAGACCATTGCGGTGAACTCCAAAATTCAGGATCCTACAGCGTCCAACGCGGCCGATACCATATTGATTCATCAGAAAGTCGTCCGTCATCTTCTCCCTGGCCTTCTTCGAAGATTTCTTGAGGATTTTAAGGTCGATGTCTTTGGGTGTCCCAAAACGATTTCCCTGATGGGGATCATGGAGATGACCGGGCATAAAGGAATCACCCCTGCGAAGGAAGAGCATTGGGGGCAGAAATTTCAGTCTCTGACAGTCGCCATCAAAGTCATGAAGGATATGGAAGAAGCGCTTGAGCATATTGCAGCCTATGGCCCTGGTCATACTGATACGATTGTGACGAGGGATTATGATGCGGCAATGAGTTTTGTCCAGCAGGTTAATTCCAGTGCTGTGCTGGTCAATTCCTCAACTCGGGTTCATAGTGGTCCTGAATTGGGGCTTGGTCCAGAAATTGGTATGAGCACGATGTCCTTCCATAGACGGGGGCCACTGGTTCTGAACACACTCACCAGTGAAAAGTACGTGGGTTTTGGTTCTGGACACCTTCGTCAGCCTCATCCGGTTCCTGAGGCTTATGAGGATGCCATGATGATGTCACCTAAATTTTAGTGCCTGAATGACAGAAAAACCTGGTATTTGTTGAGGCCGTTTGGAAGTCTAAAGTCCTTGGCTTAGAAAAGCTCCACACTTTATTCTTATGATGGAAGAGAGTCTTCTGGCATCGTATGAACAGATCTTTCACCATCATGCCCAACAGTGGGGACTACGTGCTTTCGACCAGGAAGCAGAATATTATCGCTGGCAGCATTCAGCGCTAACCCGTGAACAGCTTGGTCTTCTTCAAACATTGGCAGAGCGACGGCACGGAAATGCGGATCCTGATGCGGATGTCGCGTTTTATGATTGCGTCGCGGCTTCCGATATTTTTCCTATCCTTTACAGCCAGCGGTATGACTACTACCGAGTCGTTGGGTTAGCCGTCGCTTCTCGTCTCCTCCCTAGTTCCACGGTGTTGGATTTTGGCTGTGGGATCGGCATTCTCACAACCCTGTATGCGAAGTTGTTCCCCGAAGTAGAGTTTATGGGGGTCGACCGTTCTTCTGTTTCCATTGAAGTCGCTCGTGAACAGGCCGAGCGGTTTTCCCTCACGAATGCTCAATTTCTCTGTTGGTCTGCCCCTGGACCAACATTGGGAAAATCCTGTGATGTTGTCGTGTCCACTCAAGCGGTTTTTCAGACTGAAACAAACCCTGGGCTTCCAAGTGAATCCTGGAAAACGTTTGAGCGAGCGTGGGATGATTCGGTGCTTATTGCTGCGGAACAGACGACAGGGCTGCAAGCGCGTTTAGATTTCCTTCGTCAGTCTTTAGCCCCAAACGGAAAAATGATTCTGTTTGAGAAAGCGCAACACCTTGGCCGTCGGGTTCTTTTACAACGGGCTTTATCCAGACGAGAGCTGGCTCCGAATGAATTCCCAACATTCTTGTCATTTGATTCACTTGGTGAGCAGGAATGGGATGGTCCTTTGTATGTTGTGAAGTCCCAACAGAGCCCGGGTCTTCAAGAATGGGACGAAGCGCCTGTGATTGTGGATGAACAACGACTCTATGGGTGTTATGGCGAAATTGCAGACTGGGTGATGTCACGCTTTCCACAAAAACATGTTGAGCGAAGTTGGAGAGAAGAAAAACCGAAAATTGGTCCTGTGGACATGGAAGTGGGGACCTTTTCTGAATGTTTTGCCTATGGGTTTTTGATGGCCAATGCTACATTTCGTGGACTCATAGTTGGAGGCTTCCAAGATAGACCCCTCATTGAGCGTTTTTTATACAGGCAGGTCCGTCAAGCCGACGATGAAGTAGAAAATGGTCTGACCCTTGAGAACAAATGGTTAGGTACGCCGGATGATGAGCAAGGGCAGAAACCGAGCTATGAAAACCATTCTCTTGCCGCGCAGAAGGTGTGGGAAAATTTGCCTCAACGAGATGTGCTTCACTCGCAGACTCTGGAGGAGTCAGGTGGCAGACAGCGACATATCGAGTTAGGAAAGTGTGCTGACTTGAGCTACGTGTATTGGGCGAACACCTATGATCAGAGGCAGCTAGTCGTGGTAGAAGATGATCGTTCGGCTTTTTTGCAGGAATATTATGAGCAATCGGTCAAGGAAGAATGAAACATAAACGACGGCGGATTTTTCGTGACAAAAGGTGTCAGGAGCCTTTTCTGCATCTCGGGGGTCGGGTAGCCCCTGATGAATGCGGGGTCGCCGCTTCCAGGTTTTCCTCTCGGATATGCCGCGATGACTTCCTCTCCTTCGTCGGTGCCATCCCTGGACGTTCGGGGTGGAGGTCCAGGCCTAATCCCACTATTGACACCTGCTGTGGCGACGCGAAATCGGATTTATCCCACTTTCTGCCTTCTCGAGTTCAGCGGCCGGCTCGGGCTGCGATGGCAAACACGTAGAAATAGCGATCGAGGCTTGCCAAATCGCCACCATACTCTTTCCCGCCAAGCATTGCATCACATAGCAATTCCCGTGCACGAGTCAGTTCTTTCCTTCGACCTGTCCAGCGGGAATCGCCGATCGTGAGATCGAGGAGTTCCACCGCACGTTGAAAGGCATTTTCACAGAGTTGCGCATCCTTTTCTTGCCATCGACGTACTCGGACGACGTCACTTCCGACATTGGCCAGTTGTTCTGCTAACGGCATCGTCTGCCAGCGTCCCGACGCCAATCTTGCATGTTGTTGAGACATCCTGCATCACCTCTTTGCCAATTGGTTGACAATCCTTGTGATCGTGTCCCTCAAGTTCTGGCTCTCTATATATCGTGAACGATTGCTGGCGGAAGGGCGTACGTTGATCATGGAATCAAACTCGATCCATTCTTCGACCGGCTTGTCAGGATAGAGATTTATTCCCCATAGGTGCCGTTGCTGAGACCCTTGGTCCAAAAGAACCGCTTCCTCATCCGATGAAGCTCCCGCTGATCGCCATGATGTTGCGTTCCACGTCCACGACAGCCTTGACCATATCACCGAACTGCTGCTTTGCGATCTCCAGCAGTTCGTCCCGCGAAATCGCATCCCGTATAACTCTGATTTCCATGCTGCTCCTCTGCCTATGATAGTGGCCTCACCGAGGACTCCTGCTCCTTGAGGAAAGCTTGTGAGTTTCGCAGGGTATCCCGATACAGCAAGGTTCTGTCAAGAGGCAGAGCCATGGAAAATTTGAAGGGAGCAAGGCCTGTCGCGGGACGGGAGATCTACTTTTGCTCGCAACGATAACTTCAAAAAAATATTTCACACTTGCAAAGACTCGCGAGAAATCAAGCGTGTGAAAGTTTTGCTGTATAAAGAGAAAAGTTGCAATCCGAATCATCTTCAGGTGCAACTATAATATTCCTCGATTCAGGTGACGCTCGACGTGTATTCTCATTTGTATGAAAAGCGCAATTGAGAATGGGGGAATCGGTTGGATGAACCTGTGGAGATTTTTGGGGCTGAGCTGGAATCAACAACTTAGACGTAACCTGAAGAAACGGGGTTACGCATAGCACTCGTAAGCTCTTGAAAAATCTGGTGGCGGTGGAGGGTTTCGAACCCCCGGCCCGCGGCTTATGAGTCCGCTGCTCTACCACCTGAGCTACACCGCCACATGACACGCTTATGATGTATACTCGCTTCCTTGGTGAAGAATCAAATCATCTCTTCAGGAACACATTGGTGGGATAGGACCTCAGGTAAGGTCACCCAACACCGGGCGCAGTATTTTCATCTCGACTTTCTTTGAGTTCTTCGAGGCGAGCTTCTTCGTCATCCTCTAATTTCGTTTCTTGTTTGATGTCATGCAGTTCTTGGGGGTTGAGATATTTTACGGCTGTCCCGCACAAGATTTTTTGCCGGATTGTCCCATTTAATTGAATATTGAGAATAGCATCGACTCCAAGTTTTTTGGCTTTTTCCAGCAACTCAAAGCGTAGTTCATCCCAATTGACCCCTGTCTTCTTCGGATCCTGTTCGGCTTGGATCTGACATACTTCACGATAGGGCCTATCTGGAAGTTCTTGAAGAATCTCAATTTTTCTATCTGAAAAATGTCCTTCAGATTTTGTCCCATCCTCTGTGTTTACAGCCTCCAGTCTTGGAGCGCGTGCAACATCCACATCAAAAGTCTTGATACGTAACGCGGCAAGTGCCGCTTCATGTTCGTTGCTACTTTGGGTGAGTCTTCGTAATTTTTCGACTCGTTCAAGAGCTTCTTGGAGGCTCATTTTCGCCCCCTTCTTTCGAAGTGCATTGACTGGCATACGCGAAAACTAAATATACTATTGGACTTAGAGTACGAGGGTATTCAGCACCAAACCATACAACGATGAAAAGTTGCGATAAGATTCGAATTGTTGCAGAGTTGGTTCTTACGTTCGTCGTTTGCCATCCTGTTCCCCGATCAAGGCATGGAGAACTCCTACGCCTTGCTCGTTCAGTTCGATAGGTTGCTCTTCGCCCTCTGGAGTGGGGAGGGCATCGGCTAGGGATTTCGGCGTGGCCAAGCCAATGAGCATTTTTTCAATTTCCTCAGAAGTCGTATCAAGTTCGGCTTGAATGGCCAATAACCGTTGAAGAGCAAAAATCGACCTCGCATGACTTCCCCATGCTCCACTATGCTCCGTATCGATTGGTCTCGTGATATCAGCCCAAAACTTTGATTCGGCCTCTTCTGAAAGCGTCCCGAATGCAAATTCTTTCAGTTTCTCCATGAGCTGTTCTTCGGAATGTTCCAAACCCCCATAGCTGACGATTGAGCGTTCAACCCGTCGACTGTTGAGTACGACTAATGTTTCCTTCCATAAGTCAGGAGACTGGGAGGGTGTGGAATCAGGTTCTGACTGAGGAGACGATTGCGTTTCTTGAAGTATGCGTTGTAGTAAGGTGAGATATTGTTGTAATGCCTTAACTTTACGACTTGCCAGGGAGCCCAGGGGAATCCCCCAAATGTGAGCAATTTCGTGGTCTTGTAATATGGACGCTCCTGCCAATTGAAAGTCCCGTTTACTGCTCATGAGACGTCGTTTCTGGCGAATGAGCCGTCGATGGAGAGTTTGGTATTCAATCAATAATCGTTCTTTTCTAAATTCTTCTTCTGTGATGGTTCCTTGATCAAAGGCTTTCTCCAGTTGCCGAATTGCCGGTTTTGGAATGGCGGATGACGCTTGCTTTTGTCGTTCTTGGAGGATCGAGGAATCAACGTCGCATTTGGAGGTCAACAGCCGTTCTGTGACCGAAATGATCAGCTCAGTTTGCGTGATTTGCTGTTGCAAACATTTAACTTGGAGCCAAGGTCTTTCCCGTTTTTGCCTGAGATAGCCATGATACTGAGCCATTCGGGCACTAATCTCTTTCGTTCCATCTAAGGGAGAAGCCTTTTCCTTGGGTTGACGACCGGCTTGAAATCGAGAGTCAGGTTGATCTTGTGCCATGTATTCAATTTCGTCTTGTGTGACCTCGAGGAATTGGAGAAATAAAAAATGAAGCATCGTTCGACTTTGTATGGAGAGGGAATCAATAGCGGATTCAATTTGTGTCGATGTGAGTATGGGCATGATGTATACCAACCTTTAGGGTGAAATGAAGTTAAGACGATGTGTTGTCCGTGGATTTTTCTTCTTCTAAATGGGTAGCGACGTATTCACGAAGCTCTTGGACCGTCCCTTTGGAATAAAGCTCCCGAGGAATTTCGACGGTAATGAGTTGAGAAGGGTCAGCCCCCCGTTCAATGGCCCATTCTTCATCAATATACAAGGTCACGCCACCGTCCTTGTGCCGTATAACATAGAGGGTATCTTTTTCTTCCATGAATCACTGAATCTTATGTGGAGTGCCTTATTAGCGTAACATAGCGGAATGAAATCTGTCAAAAATCAGGATGTGAAAAAAATGTCAATCCACTTAAGTCACAGAGTGAACGAAAACACGGCGGCGAAGGAACACGTAGATGGTAAACGCAGCCAGGGTGATGAGGAATACGGTACGGATCCTTCCGTATCCAATGCAAGCCAGGTTTACCGTCGCATTTAACAAGCCAAACCCAGCATAGGCCAGGTAGACCAATAGGGATCATCGTCGTAATCGAAGAAAGCCATATCCGATCGCGATATGGAGGGTTGGAGATTGGATTTTGCTACCCCCCCATAAGGCCTGTGGATTTGGTGCAAAATACGGTCAGCGCATAGTTGGGGTTAGCCAGAATAATGTACATGTCCGTGAAAGCCGTAAGAAAGAAAAGAGCTCCAAGATAACGGATGTCATGACCCTCGGCCCATACTGTCTTGAGGGTTTCCCATAAACCTGGAGGCTCTAACAGGGAAACCTCGTAGGCTTGAAGACACCACCAGGGAAGAAGAACCAACATGGCAAACAGAATAACCCACCCTATACTTAATGAGAGAACCGATGATCCAAGTGATTCCCAATAATATGATTCCGGACGCCATCGTCCTCATGGCGGGCCCAGAATTTTTCCTTAGAAGATGACCCAAACCCGGGATCAGTGCCGAAACTAGAATAGGGACCAAGACGTCAGATCGAGGCGGAGCGCTCTGCTTAAACTGGTCTTTCATGAACTAAATACAGCTGGATGTATAAGAAAAACAGAAATCTCTACATGACGATGGAGAGATTTCTGTAGAGAGGGGAGTACGAGAATAAACTAGCGAAATAAGGGAACTAAGGAGAAAGAGCAGGAGTTATCCACCTAAGGTGTCGAGGGTCTCTTTGACACTCTTCATGATACAGGTAAAAATTGGAGTATCCCTTTTGGTATACCGGCTTCCTTCCGCTTCCCGGAGGTGCATCACTAAATCCAGAAAATCTTGGGGGGAGTCGGTTTCAAAAGCGACAACAAATTCTTGGTCGTCAAGCCCAAAGGAATAAGTCGTATTGAGCTTGACTGAAGGGTACCGGTGACCGATCTCAATGTGTTCATCCATCATTCCCTGCCTGGCAGCTTTCGTCAGAAGATACCATTCCCGCGTTTTCTCAAAAGGATAGACGAAGATATATTTACTTTTCCCTGGTACGAGCCTAAGTCGGCGGCTATCCTGCCCTTCATGAACATGTTGATCGACATATACGGATCTCTTGGTCATAGACAGGTACGAATAAGGAGTGGTGAGGTATTTTCCTATGCCTGTTTCCAAAATCTTTGACATTTGTTCTTGGAACAATTCCAGCTCATAGGTGATCCGCCAAAGCATAAAGTCGCAGTCACCACGAATTCCCACAGTGGTGTAGGGAATAACGATGACCTTGCCTGAAAATTCCTCCACAGCTCGGATAAATTCTTGTTTGCCGGCTTGACGTTCTTCGGGAGGCAGCCTTCGCCACGCAGGATCGATTTTATGGAAACTAAAATTGACAAATTGCCGTTTGGCAGGGGTCTCTGCACTGGCCATCGAAATGCCTCCTTCAAGAAAACAGAAAAATCAGATTTGCTAAAAAATGAGAAAAAACTCTAATCAATTTTTTCCTGTTTTGTCAATGATTTAACGCTCTATTTAACCAAATATGATGGGTGATCTCATGCAAGGGATCATGGGTTAATGAGTCAAGGCAAGCGTATATTTAGCTCATGATCCTTATTGCATGAGCATGAAGGCTTAGAGTCGTCCAAGACGAATATTTCATGGTTTCCTGCAAGGTGATGGGTTTATTGACAGGGTACAACAGTTTTGTTATCGGCAAATTGATATGAGCAGAGCATTTCGTGTACGAGTCGCGACAGTTGCCATCTGGGGAGGTTTGATCTTGGGCTTTTTCCATTTTCCATCAGAAGCCATTGATATTGACCCGCAGCAAAAACAGATTGAGGAGGCTGTTCGGCAGGGACACGAGGCTGCCGAATCGCGTGTCCCACCTGACCAATTGTATTATTGGTTCGGAAACAGGGAAGAATTTGAGGCGTATGGATTCTTAATGAGCAAAATTCATGGTGTGACCGTCATGGCCGCACATTTTGCTCTGCGAGGGGAATCACCATCGAGCGAGGAGATTGCAAGGATTCTTAAAGAGGAAGCTTTATTGATTAACATGATCATGTTTGGGGATACCCCGACCTTTGCCGCTGATAGTTATATGGTCTTGAAACAAGAGAACCATCTGATCAAGCCAATCCGCGTGCGTTTCGATGCTGTCGCGAAGCGAACAAAACGTTGGCCAGCAGCTCCTCGTTATCGAGCCAAGGTCATAGCCTATTTCCGATATAAGGACTTCGATCCTGTCGCCCCGACGATCATCACTGTCTTTCCGGGTGTTGGCAGGGAAAAGTCCTTCAACTTGAACTTTTCGGCTATTCCTTAAGATTCGAAAAAACATGAAGGTGCGCAGATAGGAAATCCTTTATGAGACACTGGCAAATTATTCTCATCGTTCGTGGTTGTGCATGAATTCACCATCAGCTGAAATCATAGCCATTGGATCTGAATTCCTACATGGGGGCCGAGTGGAAACCAACTCCCTTTGGTTAGCTGATGCCCTTGCGGAATGTGGAATACGCGTAGGATTTAAAACCATTGTTGGGGATGTTGAGCCAGATATCATGACAGCAATTTCGCAATCGGTTCATCGTGCCGATGTCGTGATCCTGACTGGAGGTCTTGGGCCGACCCGTGATGATGTCACTCGGCAGGCCGTGGCCAAGTGCATTCGACAATCTTTGAGACGGCATCCCCAAGCTGCGAGATCTATTCAAATCTGGTGCACGTCTCGAAACCGAAAGCCTACATCTGCCCAATTTCGTCAGGCCTCTATTCCCAGAGGGGCTCAAGTCCTGAACAACTTAGCTGGCTCTGCACCAGGATTTTATCTCACATGGAAGGGTCGTATGCTTTTTGCCTTGCCTGGAGTCCCGCGTGAAGCCGAGAAGATGTTCTTCTCGGAACTCCTTCCTATTCTAAAAGAGCACAAGAGCTGCGATTCCTCATTCTTTCGGAGAATGGTGCATATCTATGGACTCACGGAATCCGAAGTCGAGGAAAAGATTTCCTTTCTTTATCGTAAATTTCCCGAGATCCAGGTTGGATTGCTTGCTTCACCATTAGGGGTTTCTGTTTCACTCAGTCGTTGGAGAAGTTCTGGGAGGAATCCAACCCTACTGTCAATCAGATTGGTGTCACAGCAAATCGACCAAGGGATTGTTCGCATGCGAGAGGTTCTAGAAGATTCAATCTTTGGAGAAGGACAAGAAACCATGGAGGAAGTCGTAGGTGGGCTCTTACGTCAATGTGGATTCACGCTGTCTCTCGCTGAATCCTGTACCGGTGGCTTAATTGGGCATCGGTTGACCCAGGTTTCTGGAAGTTCTCAATACCTGGAGCGGGGGGTGATTTGTTACAGCAATCAATCGAAAATTGATTTGTTAGGGGTCTCAAAGAACATACTCTTGGCCTATGGTGCGGTGAGCTGCCAGGTCGCGGCTGCCATGGCCAAAGGGGTCCGACTGAGAAGTAAGTCCCATGTGGGGTTGAGTGTGACTGGTATTGCGGGCCCCGATGGTGGGTCACCGGAAAAACCTGTCGGATTGGTGTATGTCGGGCTTAGTGCTCATGGTTTTCATTCGACTCAAGAATTTCGCTTTTATGGGGACCGTAAAGCCATCAAGTTACGGGCTTCTCAAGGTGCCCTCGATTGTCTGAGGCGATGGCTTGTGCAAGGTCGTAAAGCAAGTAGGTGACACATGAAGATTCGATCTTTCTTGGCCGTAAAATTGCCTGATCCATTAAAGGAAGAACTTGAACGTGTTCAAAACCGGCTTCGATCCAAATTACCCCATTTGGCATGGGTTAAACCCTCTGCGATGCATCTCACCGTGAAGTTTTTTGGTGATATTGAGATGGAGCAAGTCGAGGAAATACAGGGATGTGCCCAACGCGTTATGCAACATTCGAGTCGTTTTTCACTTGCGGCTCAAGGCCTTGGTGTTTTTCCCAATATACGCATGCCGAGGATTCTGTGGGTTGGAATTTCAGGAGAGACTAAAATCTTATCGCGTCTGGTAGACGACCTGGACGAGGCTCTGGCGACGTTGGAATTTCCCAAAGAAGGAAAACCCTTTAACCCCCACCTCACGTTGGCCCGAATCAAATCCCAAGGGCGCGAGGTGGGTGAGGTGCTTGTGAAGAAGAAACTCTTAGAACCTTCTGTGCCAATTGGCTCCATTGATGTCACTCACGTATCCCTGTTTAAGAGTGAATTGCGCGCGTCGGGTTCTGTGTATACGTGCCTTTGGGATGTGTCCTTACCTGTGCCATCCTGATGTCGTCCATTCAGGAGCTGTTGAAAAAGGCCGCCAGCGGCGTTCTCGTGGTTCGGAGGCCTCAACGTACTCACTTGTATGCCTCGTCCCCCTCGCTGCCTGCGGCCTTGCTGAACACCCTTTTTGAACAGCTCCTGCTCCTTCTGGCGCTTTAGGGTTTGTATCTGGTGTAGCCTGCTATTGAGGATTCTTGAATTATTCAACATCCCTATTCTAATGTCGGGACGGTTTCATTTACGTGTCTGATGTTGTTCGGTATGATAGTAATCTGTTGAATTTCTATTGAAGCGTCATTTGGGAGGAAAAGTTATGAATGAGCGGTCTGAGGATAAAGATGGGAAAAAGCGGGCTTTAGACTTGGCCCTGACACAGATCGAAAAACAATTTGGAAAAGGGTCCATCATGAAATTGGGAGCCGATCAAGCTCCCTCCGATATTGAAACCATCTCCACGGGGTCTTTGTCGCTTGACCTGGCTTTAGGTGTAGGCGGGCTTCCTCGTGGGCGGGTTATAGAAATCTATGGCCCTGAATCATCGGGAAAAACGACGCTGTGTCTACATGCCATTGCTGAAGCGCAAAAAGCTGGGGGTTCGGCGGCTTTCATTGACGCTGAGCATGCCCTAGACGTGGGATATGCAAAAAAACTTAATGTGAACGTCGAGGAATTACTCGTGTCGCAGCCGGATACTGGAGAACAATCTCTTGAGATAACCGAAACTCTGGTTCGCAGTGGAGCGATCGACTTAATTGTCGTGGATTCGGTGGCTGCTTTGGTTCCCAGGGCCGAAATTGAAGGGGAAATGGGTGATTCGCACATGGGCCTTCAAGCCAGGCTCATGTCACAGGCTTTGCGGAAACTGACAGGATCGATTTCTAAATCGCAAACAACCCTGATTTTTATCAACCAGATTCGGATGAAGATAGGGGTGATGTTTGGCAATCCGGAAACGACAACTGGTGGAAATGCCCTCAAGTTCTATTCTTCAGTCCGCCTCGATATCCGGAGAATTGAGTCGATCAAAGAAGGTCAGGAAGTTACAGGGAGTCGAGTCCGAGTGAAAGTCGTGAAAAACAAAACAGCGCCACCATTTAAGCAGGCCGAATTCGACATTATGTTTGCTGAAGGAATTTCTAAAGTTGGGGAATTAGTGGACCTTGGTGTGGACAAGCGAGTGATCGAAAAGGCTGGGGCCTGGTATTCCTATAAAGAAGACCGTTTAGGGCAGGGGAGAGAAGCGGTGAAGACCTTTTTAAAGTCGAATCCGGATATCGCTCAGGATATTGAAAGGCAAATTCGTGAAAAGGTTGGATTGGGTCTTCCAGATGACGCGAAAGCAACGGAAACCCGCCCAGTGGGGAAAAAGGCACCACGTCGGGGCACACCATAACAAGGGTTTATAGATAAGATGAGCTGTTCCACTAACGAACTCCGACAGTCTTTTTTAGAATATTTTGGTTGCCATGATCATGCCGTGGTGCCGAGTGCCTCCCTCATTCCGCAGGCCGATCAGACTCTTTTGTTCACGAACGCAGGAATGAATCAGTTTAAACGAGTGTTTTTGGGAGAAGAAATTCGGACTTACAAGCGTGCTGTTTCAGTGCAAAAATGTATGCGCGCTGGTGGCAAACATAATGATCTCGAAAATGTTGGGTATACCCGACGACACCATACATTTTTTGAAATGCTCGGGAATTTTTCCTTTGGGGATTATTTTAAGAAGGAAGCCATCCAACTGGGGTGGGAATATTTGACCAAAGTTCTTGGTTTGCCACCGGACCGACTGTGGGTGACGGTGTATCGTGACGATGATGAAGCCTTTCATTTGTGGGAAAAGGATATCGTGGTTCCAGCTTCTCGCATTCTCCGTCTTGGTGATAAGGATAACTTTTGGCAAATGGGCGACACAGGGCCCTGTGGACCCTGTTCAGAAATACTGATTGATCAAGGGGAAGCATTGGGGTGTGGTAAACCGTCGTGTGCCGTGGGCTGTGATTGTGATCGCTACCTTGAGTTATGGAATTTGGTCTTCATGCAATATGATCGTGATTCTTCGGGTACCCTCCATCCTCTTCCTAAACCCAGCATTGATACGGGAATGGGACTCGAACGATTGGCCGCCGTTGTCCAAAAAGTGACGAGCAATTATGACACGGATCTCTTTTCAACTCTTTTAACTCTCATCGGAGAGCGAACAGGGCATCACTATGGTCACGATGGATCAGGTGATTGCTCCATGCGCGTCATTGCTGATCATTTGCGAGCGATTACCTTTTTGATTGCTGATGGTATTTTACCCTCTAATGAAGGTCGAGGGTATGTGTTACGACGAGTTCTTCGCCGCGCTTCACGACATGGACGTCTGTTAGGAACCACAGAACCCTTTTTATATCAATTGGTGCAATCGGTCATTCAACAAATGGAGCCTGTCTATCCTGAGGTCCGGCAAGCCTCTGCTGTCATTGATGAAGTCGTGCTAGGGGAAGAGGAGCGGTTCATTGGAACTTTGGATCAGGGGCTTCCTCTCTTGAATGAAATAGTCTCGACTGCTCTTTCTGAAAGTCGGACTTCTTTGAAAGGCGAGACCGTATTCAAACTCTATGATACCTATGGATTCCCGCTTGACCTCATTGAAGAAGCTGCGAGGGAACAAGGGTTGCGGGTTGATTTAGAAAGCTTTCAACGTGCCCTTGAGGGGCAACGCGACCGTGCGAGGAAAGCCGAGGCCTTTTCTGCTGATGAAGCGAAACCTATTTGGACTGAGTTGGCGAAGGTGGCTCAACCGACCCAGTTTTTGGGGTATCAACAACTTGAAGGACAAAGCCTCGTCCAAGCTATTCTCAAAGATGAATGTCTCGTCGAAGAAGTTGTAGAGGGAGATACAGTTGAAGTGGTTTTAGCTTCAACCCCATTTTATGCTGAAGGTGGTGGCCAAGTTGGCGATCAAGGGAGCTTGGTTGGACCTGATGGCCGAATTCACGTTCAAGAAACAACAAGAGTCGGAAGCGGTTTCTTTATTCACAAAGGAGCCGTGTCTGCCGGACGAGTGCGGAAAGGAGATTCGTTGCATGCCTCTGTGAATGCAACGACTCGACAGGATGCCGCTCGCAATCATACCGCCACACATCTGGTCCATGCGGCTCTTCGAGACATTCTGGGACCTCATGTGAAGCAATATGGCTCGCTGGTGGCTCCCAATCGTCTGCGGTTTGATTTTTCGCATTTCAAACCCTTGGCTGTTCGAGATATCGAAGAAATCGAATCATTAGTGAATTTTCAAATTCGCGAGAATACCCATGTCCAAACGGAGGTTATGGGGACACAAGAAGCGATGGAATCCGGCGCTCTGGCATTTTTTGGAGATAAATATGGTGATCAGGTGCGAGTCGTCGAAATTGGGACCTTTAGCAAAGAACTTTGTGGAGGAACCCATTGCCGGGATACAGGGGAAATTGGCCTTTTTAAGATAGTCTCTGAAGGTGGGGTTGCGGCCGGCGTGAGACGAATGGAAGCGCTTACCGGGTTAGGGGCTCTTCATCAATGGCGAAAAGTCGAGTCTGACATTCGAGATATCGCTGGCTTGTTAAAGGCAAGTCCGGCTGAGATCTTTTCCAAGACCCAAAAACTTGTGACATCCCTCAAGGAGAAAGAACGGGAATTAGAACAGTTAAAATTGAAGCTTGCCGAGGCCGAAGTTGGTGATTCAAAGGCAGATGTTCGATCGATTAAGGGAGTCCAAGTGCATGTCCAACGAATTGATGGGTTGGGTATGCAGGAATTACGATCAATATCAGATCAGGTTCGAAATAAGGTAGGAAGCGGTGTGATCGCATTAGGTTCGGTTCAGGATGGAAAAGTTTCTCTTTTAGTCGTGGTCACGAAAGATTGGACCCAAAGCATTAAGGCTGGAGATCTGGTCAAAGATTTGGCGAAAGAAGTTGGAGGTTCTGGCGGTGGAAGGCCAGAAATGGCTCAGGCTGGGGGAAAGAGTCCTGAACGTCTAGAAGAAACTTTAGAGAAAGTTTTTCAACTTGTTGAAACGAGAATGTCATAACACAGACCTGCTCTCGGTTCCGAGTGTTTTTCCTCATAACATGACTGACATTTTTCATGATTGATTGTCACGTGATAGAAGTTCCTACGATGGTAAATGCAATGAGTGAATGCACATGAAAATAGCTTGGTCCCTGTTGACCGTTGTCCTTCTTGGCAGTGTCATCGCTGTCGGAGTGTTTATGATGTTCCTTTCCCTTACAGGAGATCCTCATGCTCGCCACATTGTGACGATACAAGAAGGCACTCCCTTTTCTCTGGTGGTTGAAAGGCTTTATGAGAAAGGAATAATTCGGAACCCATGGGCCGTGCGGTGGTTGGCCTGGGTGAAGGGGGCTGATCGAAAGATTATCCCAGGTGAGTACGAGTTTGTGGGCGGGATAGAGCCTTCGGCTATTTTAGATAAATTAGTATCTGGACAGGTTATTCAACATGCCATCACGATCCCAGAAGGCTACACCACACTGCAGATTGCCGACTTGCTTCATGAAAAGCAAATTGTGGACCATGAGCTATTTTTAGAATCCGTAGGAGACTCCGAGCTTATTCGAAATATGGAACTCCAGGTGTCCCATTTGGAAGGATACCTTTTCCCAGACACGTATTTTTTGACTCGCCCAATGACGGCAGAAGCCGTCATCCGGAGGCTTGTTGGACGCATGAGGCAAACCCTGAATGCTGAACTCTTAGCAAGGGCCGATGAAATTGGGATGACGACACATGAAGTTCTCACTTTAGCGTCCGTGATTGAGAAGGAAACAGGAAAACCCGAGGAACGAGGGCTAATTTCGGGAGTGTTTCACAACCGCTTGAAGCGCAATATTCCACTTCAGAGTGATCCCACAGTTATCTATGCTCTAGAGATGTATGATGGAAATTTGCGAAAAAGAGATTTATCTGTCAAGAGTCCTTATAACACCTATCGAGTGAAAGGCCTCCCACCAGGACCAATTGCCAACCCTGGTGAGGCTGCTATAAGAGCTGCTTTGTATCCAGTTCCTACAAATTTTCTCTATTTCGTTTCGCGAAATGACGGTAGTCATAAGTTTTCTGCTACTCTCGCTGAGCACAATTCCGCAGTGAAAAAATACCAAGTTAGTCAAGCCCGTCGCGCTTCCTAATTCGATGTCAATAGAAGAACGCCTTCGCACTCTTGGAATCGTCCTTCCTGCTGCTCCAAGGCCAGTTGCGACCTATATACCTGCTTCTCTAGCTGGAGATTTGCTGTTTCTGAGTGGGGTGTTGCCGTTTCAGGATGGAAAACTCGCTTTTACTGGAAAGTTAGGAAAAGAATTGGATATTCAACAGGGTTACGCGGCGGCACGGCTGGCCGCTCTGAATGCACTGGCCATTATTCAGCAGGAAATGGGGAGTCTGGGCCAAGTTAGAAAGATCGTCCGTTTAACGGGACATGTGGCCTCGGCTGATGGATTTTCTAAACAACCTGCAGTTGTCAACGGTGCTTCAGACGTGCTTGTGGAGATTTTGGGTGAGGTTGGACGTCATGCTCGGTTAGCGCTTGGAGCGGCTGAATTGCCACTTCATGCTCCGATTGAAATTGAGATGATCGCTCAAGTCATCGTTGGAGAATAGACGTGATCAAGATGTTCGTATTGTTGTTCATCATATTGAGTAGCGTTCTTGTCATATCCCCAGCGTTCTCCGCAGAAGTGAAGATGTATCATGATCCTCATGAATACCATTGGCAGGAGATTCCTCCATTGTTCGTGGAGACGACCGCTTCAACTTGGAAACGCCGTGGAAGATTTTACTATGACATTGAAGCGTCAATCCGGGTGAATTTTGCGGCTTCCGGTCTCACTATGGTTCGAAATAAGGAAGACCATCATGAAGTGACACTCTTCGTCGACTATAAAGAAATCAAAGGGAGGCGATTGGGCATTAATTCCTTTGAGACGATCATTTCAGGGACATTTATGTTGGAACACCATGAAATGGGTCCCCTCCTCGAAATTCGCATCCAAGAAAGTTCTTTGCCTCCGTCGCCGGCTGTTCCACTGTATTTGGTCGCTCTCGAGCGTTTTCAGACAAACCCCTATTACTTTTTTCTAGGGAATATCATTCGTGAGCATCTTGACCACGTTGGTGATGTCGACGCGATACTCCTCCGATCCTTAGAGCAAACGATTGAGAACCACGAACCTTTGGATCCTGATCAAATCCAATTTACTGAAATGGGCTATTCCACAATGACTGAGCAGCGTTTTTATGAACCGGCCGCCATTCGTCACACCGTCCAAAAGTTTGTTCGAAAAGATGATACTCGCATTATCCCCATCCTTGTCCTTCTGCTTCAGTATCCCGAAAAGCAGGCTCAAGTAGAGGCGATCAGGGCATTGCAACATTTTCGTGTTGGCAAAGCCGTTCCCTTTCTTGAAGACCTGAGCCGAGAGACGAAACAGCTTGAGGTTCAGCGTGAGGCTCAGCTGGCGATTGAATCTCTCAAGTAAGTGATTTCGTGGCGCTATCCTGTGAGTCAATTTGACAATAAAAAACTGCGCTTGTTAAAGTTTTTTTAGGCCTGAGTTTCTACGTTGAGTGGTTCATTTTTCCTATAGAGCTTTACTCTGAATTAGTTCCACCAAACAAGCTTTTGGCCCTAAAAACCTTCATATCGTCACTGAAAAGAAAGGTATTTTCGCAATGCGGATGTTGCTTATTTCCGGAATCATGCTGACTATTCTTCTTCTTGGGGCTCCAGCCTTTGCCGAGGTGTTTCCTGAATCTGGTCCTCCAGGGACCACGGTCACTATTGGTGGGGCTGAATTTGGTGAATTTATCTCCTCCGAGGTGAACCAAGTTCGATTTAATGGTGTGCCTGCCTTGATCCAATTGTGGGAGTCAGATCTGATCATGGTCAAAGTACCTTTGGCAGCTCGCACTGGTTCGGTTTCCGTAAAAGGCTCCAAGAAAACCGTTTCGGTCGGTGAGTTTTCTGTAGAAAAGGTGCGAATTTCCAAGTTGGCTCCCCCAGAGGCCGAGCCAGGGTCGATTCTCGTTATTAAAGGAGAGCATTTTGGAAACACCGCTGGTTCCAGGGATCCGAATACGATGTTCGGTGTGAACCGAGTTTTGATAAGCGGGATACGTGCCCCGGTTCAGAAATGGCGATCGACAAAAATAGAGGTCAAGATACCGGCTAATACGAAATCAGGTGATGTGGTGGTGCAATTGGCATCTTCAGATCCTTTACCTGATGGTTCATGTTGTGTCCCAGTTCAATACGCGATGAGTAATGCGGTGCCATTGAAAATTATCCCCACAATTTCTTTCCAACCCACCAAGGGCCCTGTCGGCAGCAAAGTCGTGCTGAGCGGTCAAAATTTGGGTGAGCGGGACCTGGCTGGAGATTCGGTCTCTTTCAATGGATATCCTGCGGTTATTGCTCAGTGGACTGACCGAACTGTCGTTGTTCACGTTCCGCTTCATGCCACGACTGGACCCCTTGTCCTCAGGAGAGGGGAGAAAGAACGGAATTTGGGGGCCTTCTCCGTCGTACAAAGTAAAGTGGACAAGGTAGGTCCTCTAAGAGGTCCAATAGGGACTCTGGTTCACATTAAGGGCCAAAATTTTGGTGTATATTCAGAAAGCGGATCCACCGCGTACGCATTTGATTTCAACCCTGGTGAAAATAAGGTTGAAATTGGAGGAGTGCCTGCCATCATTCATCGTTGGCAGGACAATGAGATCAATGCCTGGGTCCCGTATAGTGCCAAAAGTGGGCCTATTGTCATCAAGCGAGGAGCGGTTGTCCCCAACCCTGATGGTTCATGTTGTGCTGAGCAAGATATGGTGAGTTTGAAAATAGGAGACTTTACAGTTGAAACCCCCACAGTGACATCCTATTCCCCCAAAGCGGCGGGATTAGACGAATTGGTGACCATCAAAGGGTCTGGCTTTGGGAATTTCATTAAAATTGCAGAACATACTCGAATGCAGGTGGCTCAAGAAGCCCATGATTGGAAAACCCCGCGTTTGGGACCTGACATCTCACGCAGTCAGGTGTGGATCAATGGTGTTGGAGCGGTCGTCGTGTCCTGGAAAGAAGACGAAATACAAGTCAGAGTTCCAAGAAGACATGCATTTGGGATTGGAAATCCTGAAGGGTTTGATGCAGACCTGACAAAGGGAGAAATTGTGGTCAAACGTGGTTCGTGGGACATGAATGAAAAGGGGGAATGCTGTACCCCAAAACAATGGGTAAGTGCCTTAGCTGGAGAGTTCACTATCCTGCGTCGAGGCCTTCCCGATCCCAAACCTTTTCCCGATTACACGAATCAGGATTAAACACCCCAATGAACGTTCATCAATTTAATCTCCCCATGGTCAAGTCGTTGTTTCTCCTGACCTTGTTTTTTTGTGTGTTCGGACTATCTCCCGGAACCGTCCTTTATGCGGGTCAATTGGAAATTCCCACCTTAAACCAAGAAAGTGGGACACAAGTAACGCTCCTAGATACTTTTTTTATAGACGCTCAAGTGGGATGGGCGGTTGGAGCTGGCGGCGTTATTTTACATACGACCGATGGTGGTCAAACTTGGAAGTCCATTCCGCGGCGTACCAATGCCCTCCTGACTCATGTCTTCTTTGTTAATCATGCTCATGGGTGGATTGTTGGACAAAATGGGACGATTTTGCATTCTTCTGATGTAGGCAAAAAGTGGAAGAGACAAATGAGTGGAACAACAGCCACACTGTACGGCGTGTATTTTTTTGATGAACAAAAAGGATGGATCGTCGGATCTCGTGGAACCATTCTTTCTACCCTTGATGGTGGACAGACTTGGGAAGACCAGTGTAGTAAAACCTCTGCAGATTTATTTGGCATTCGTTTTGTTGACCAAGAACAAGGCTGGGTGGCTGGTGCGCTGGGGAATGTGTTGAAAACTCAGGATGGAGGTCACACCTGGGTTCAACAAAAAACCAATAGTTTTGTTACGTTTTTTGATGTGTTTCTTACGGATGCGAAAACGGGTTGGGTTGTTGGAACCCAGGGCGCCATGTTTCAGACCATGTCCGGGGGAGAAAAATGGATTGACCGAACTCGTCCTTGCGGATCTCCTTGTATTCGGCCGCCTGATTTAGTTCGTGTGCGGTTTACGAATCAACGTACCGGCTGGGTGATTGGACAAAGAGGGACCTTGCTGTATACAACAGACGCAGGCTTTACTTGGACAAAACCTGAACTTCCATCTCCAATTTCTTTGTATGGCTTGAGCTTTCCCAACCATGCAGAAGGTTGGGCAGTGGGTGATCGAGGGGCTATTCTGAAGTTATCCAGCCCGTTAAAATAAACCTCAGAATTTTTATCACAAGTTTCCTAAACGGCTTTGCAGAATACTTATTGAAGCGATCGCAGCTGTTTCCCCACGTAGAATTTGTTCTCCCAACGTAACTGACACAAAGCCATTTCTTGCGGCCGTCTCCATTTCCTCTTCGCTCCACCCTCCTTCTGGGCCTACAGTCAGGACCACATGATCAATTGGATCCTGAGGCAACGGAAGCACGGATAAACGCTCTCCTCCAACTCGTTCTGAAAGAATGATGTTCAGTGTTGAAGACTGAGCCTGGTTCAAAAACTCCGAGACAAGACTGGGGAAGGCTACTTGAGTGATTTCCCACTGTTCGGATTGTTGTGCAGCCTCGTGTGCAATCCGTTGCCAGCGTTCTTGATAATCTGAAAGTTTGGATAACTCTGGGCGAATGATGACTCGGCTCGACAATAAGGGAATGATTGTCGACACTCCAAGTTCCGTGGCTTTTTGAACAACCCAGTTCATCCGTTCACTTTTCAAAACAGCTTGCGCGATAGACAATTTCGTTCCTTTTGGCGTGTGGCCGACTTCTTGATGGAAGATTTCCGCTTCCACATGATGTGGAGTGATTTTGGTGATTTTGGCACGGAAGCGTTTTCTCTTGTTGCCTCCAAAGACAATGGTCTCTCCTACGCGTACGCGAAGACTTTTTGCTAAATGGGTTCGCAGAGGCTCGGAAACTCTGACAAGATTTCCTTCAATGTCTGTGGGGGTGACAAAAAATATGGGCATGGAGAGAAGGGGAGCGAGAAGGAGGAAGAGAAAATAAATGAACGTCTCATTCAAACATGTTTTTTACCTTATCGAATATTCCCTCCCCATGACCGTCACTATCGAGGCCTGATTCTTTGGCAAAGTCGGTTAAAATTTCCTTTTGTCGAGAATTTAATTTTGTTGGAATTTGAATTTTTACTCGAATAAGTTGGTCACCCAGTTGTTGATTTTTCAAAGCTGGAGCCCCTTGCCCTTTGAGGCGAAGCATTCGGTCATGTTGGGTTCCCTCCGGGATTTTCACGACAGTGCTACCTTTAAGAGTTGGTACTTCGACTTTGCCCCCAAGGGTTGCTGTCGCGAAATGCAAGGGAAGATCAACCACAATATCATTTCCCTTTCTGGTGAAGACGGGATGACGTCTAACCGAAATGGCAACATACAGGTCTCCTGGTGGTCCTCCATTGGGCCCATGTTCGCCCTCATGAGACATTCGTAGGCGCATGCCTGTTTCAATTCCGGCAGGAATCGTCACCGCAAGAGTCCGCTCCTTGTATAGGCGTTTTTGTCCGCGACACGTTGGACAGGGCTCTGAAATGATTTGACCAGAGCCTTGACATTGTCCACAGGGGCGGCTAATGGAGAAAAACCCTTGTTGGAGCCGAACTTGACCTGTACCGCGACAACCTGGACAGGTCTTGATCGCGTTGTCAGATTTTGCCCCGCTTCCATGACATGATGAACAGCCTTCCCATCTGGGAATTTTTAACTTGGCCTCTTTTCCGTAAATTGCCTCTTCAAATGAAAGCTCAAGGTTGTATTGAAGATCAGAACCTTGTTCTGTACGGCTACGACCTCGTCCTCCACCAAAAAAGTCTTCGAAGATGTCCCCAAACACATCTCCGAAGCCACGGCTAAAATCAAATCCCTCTGCTCCACCAAATCCCTGGGGTCCAGCAGAATGACCGAACATGTCATATTTTTTTCGTAGTTCCGAGTTGCTCAGTACTTCATAGGCTTCATTAGCTTCCTTGAATTTTTCTTCAGCTTTTTTCTTCTCTTGCGGGTTTTTTTGCAGGTCGGGATGATGTTGACGGGCGAGCTTCCGAAAAGCCTTTTTAATGTCATCATCCGACGCGTTTCGGTCTACGTCGAGGACTTCGTAATAATCACGTTTTGCCACAGGTGCCATCTTTCACTCGATTGAAGGGTGTGGGTAGTCGCGGGTCATTCGATACCTGCGTATTGAAAAAGGTTGAACTCCTTGACTCCTGTATTATTTTTTGTCCTTTTCGACTTCTTCAAATTCAGCATCGACGACTTTTTCGTCATGAGCTGATGAGCCTGTTGTTTCATCGCTGGAAGAATCCGAGGAATTGTTTGATGTGGTGGAAGCGCCGGCTGCGGCTTCCGCTGAAGTCTTTTTGTACATCTCTTCCGCGAGTTTATGAGAGGCGGTGGTGAGGGCTTCCATCGCGAATTTCATCGTCCCAACATCATCTCCCTCCATCGCTTTTTTCATATCCTCAACCGCTTGGGTGATTTTGGTCCTTTCCTCCTCGGCAATTTTCTCCCCATGTTCCGTAAGGTTCTTTTCAGTGGTGTAAATTAAATTATCGGCTTGGTTGCGAACCTCCACAATTTCACGTCGTTTCTTATCTTCTTCGGTATGTGCCTGAGCCTCTTTCACCAAGCGATCGACCTCTTCTTTGCTCAAACCGCTTGATGCCGTGATTTTGATAGACTGTTCTTTCTGAGTTGCCATGTCCTTGGCTGAAACATGGACAATTCCATTAGCGTCAATATCGAATGCCACCTCAATTTGCGGCATTCCTCGGGGAGCGATGGGGATTCCCACCAAATCAAATTGCCCGAGCAACTTGTTATCGTTGGCCATTTCCCGTTCACCTTGGGAGACACGGATAGTCACGGCAGTTTGATTGTCGGCTGCCGTGGAAAAGATTTGGCTCTTTTTGGTAGGGATCGTCGTGTTCCGATCAATCAGGCGGGTAAAAACCCCGCCTAGAGTTTCAATGCCCAAGGAGAGAGGAGTCACGTCCAAAAGAAGAACATCCTTCACATCACCTTTTAATACCCCTCCTTGAATGGCCGCTCCGATTGCGACAACTTCATCTGGATTGACCCCACGGTGGGGCTCTTTCCCGAAGTATTCCTTCACTCGTTGAATGACCTTCGGCATGCGTGTCATTCCCCCGACGAGGACGACTTCATTGATTTCGCTCGTGGAAACTCCAGCGTCAGCAAGGGCTTTTTTACACGGCTCAATCGATCGATCGATCAGGTCATTGACCAATTGCTCGAGTTTGGACCGAGTCAGTTTGAGAACCATGTGCTTCGGACCGCTTGCATCAGCGGTAATAAAGGGAAGATTAATTTCTGCTTCTTGGGAAGAAGACAGCTCAATTTTTGCTCGTTCTGCGGACTTTTTTAGTCGTTGCAAGGCCATACGGTCGTTTCGTAGATCGATCCCCTGGTTTTTCTTGAATTCATCTACCAACCAATCAATGATTTTTAGGTCAAAGTCATCACCGCCCAAATAGGTATCCCCGTTGGTTGCTTTGACCTCAAAGACCCCTTCCCCAATTTCAAGAATTGAGATATCGAACGTCCCACCGCCCAAATCATAGACGGCAATTCGCTCTTCTTTTTTCTTGTCGAGCCCGTAGGCAAGTGAGGCGGCCGTGGGTTCGTTGATGATCCTGAGGACATTCAACCCTGCAATTTGACCGGCATCTTTGGTAGCTTGTCGTTGGTTATCATCAAAATAGGCTGGGACTGTAATAACGGCATCTGTCACTTTTTCCCCAAGATAATCCTCCGCTGTCTGCCTCATTTTTTGGAGAATCATGGCAGAAACCTCAGAGGGGCTATATCGTTTTCCCCTAATTTCAACATTGGCGTCGCCATGTGACCCTTCCACGATTTTATACGGTAGCCGTTTCGTGGCATCTTTGACCTCAGGGGCATTGATTTTTCTTCCCATCAGTCTCTTGACGGAAAAGATCGTATTTTCGGGATTGGTAATAGCTTGACGCTTGGCAATTTGTCCGACCAACCGTTCATCTTTGTCATTGATGGCTAGGATTGATGGTGTTGTTCTGGCCCCTTCCGAATTGGCTATGACCTCGGGGTCACCCCCGCTCATGACAGACACGCAGGAATTCGTCGTTCCCAAATCGATCCCAATAATCTTACTCATGTGTTTTCCCCTCCCTCCTCAGAGGCATTATCTTCCTTGGATGTTGGTCCTTGTTCTGGTTTTGCCATAGCAACGGTCACCATAGCTGGTCGCAAAATCCGATTGTGGAGGAAATACCCTTTTTGATATTCCTCCACAACAGAATTGGGCGGCACAGTCGTGGATTCGACTTGAGCCACAGCTTGATGTTTGGTTGGATCAAATTGCTCGCCGACACTTGATATTTGGCTGACGCCCAATTTCGCTAATGTGTCAAGAAATTGTTTGAGCGTTAGTTTCACACCTTGTAACAAACTATCCAAGGATGGTTGCTCATGACCACAATGGAGAGCTCGTTCCAAGGTATCAATGGTAGGCAATAAGTCTTTTAAAAGTCTTTCATTGGCGTAGTTTGCGGTGTCTTTCTGATCGCGATTCGCACGCCGCTTATAGTTTTCGAATTCTGCCGCCAAGCGGAGGTATTTATCATTTAAAGAATGAAGTTCTTCCTTATTGGATGTGAGTTCATCTTGTATGGGTTTGACTTCCTTATTTACCTGAATTTTCTCTGATGTTTCTTCAGAGGGCAGACTATCATTTTGTTGAGCGGCCTCTGTATTCTGCCCTTGAGATTCGGTCGATGGCGTGCTATCGATTTCAGTTTGGTCTTGAGTTCCCATAACTCTCCCCAGGAATTTTCCTCAGATAATCCTTCAGATAGTCATGGAGTTGGTGAAGTCAACCCAAGGGACAAAAAATGCTGAAAAATTGGACTTTTTTATTCGCCTGTGGATAAGTGGAAAGATTACGAGCCTTTGCGAACTCGCTGATAAAGAAAATCAAGTCCTTCCAAGGTCAGAAAGGGTCTGACTTCTTGAATTGTACGAGAAATTGGGGCAATGACCGAGGCAAAGCCTCCTGTGGCTATCACGGTAGGATTACTGGCTATTTCCTGTTTGACTCGTGACACAATTTCATCAACGAGTCCCGTAAATCCGAAAATCACTCCAGATTGTATGCTACTGACGGTATCTTTCCCGATGACGGATTCGGGACATGTCAGATCGACAGTAGGAAGTTTGGCTGTATTTTCATGAAGCGAATCAGCGGCGTTTTTTAAACCAGGGGCGATTGCCCCTCCAAGATATTCCCCCCTTTCTGTGATTGTACAAAACGTCGTCGCGGTTCCGAAATCGACAATGGTCAGGTTCGTCTTATACCGATGAAACCCTGCAGCCGCATTGACTAACCGATCAGTTCCTATTTCTTGAGGGTGAGGGTATTGCAATATCAATCCTAAAGGGAAATCGGCTGTGACAATAAGAGGTGTATGATCAAAAAAAGCTTCTATCATGGCATAGAGTGTCGGAGTAATGGGGGGCACCACGCTGGAGATGATGCTCCCTGTAATACGCTCTGGGGCTAGTGGTAGACTGCGGAGCAGCGACAGGAAAAGAATTCCATACTCATCAGCGGTCTTGATCGGGTCAGAGGCCAAACGCCAAGACCCAAGTAGTTGGTGGTCTTCAAATACCCCCCAAACAATCTGGGAGTTTCCTATATCAATGGCAATATGCAAGGGCATCCTTATCTGTGGAAAAATATCGTAAGGGAAAAGAGCCGATCATCATTGAGAGCAAGGGTGGGTTAAGAGATGTTAGTCAACGGACATGGATTATATCGCCGGACCGAATCTTGATGATCCCATTTTCCAGTGAAGGAAAACAGATTTCAGTGAGAGTCGGTCTTATGTGAAGTGCACCATCGAGACCAATATCTTCCGCCAAACCCTCAAGGCATGCTCCAGAAGCTAAATCCACACGAATCTTCTGGCCGATCGTAGAGCAGAGGGAAAGGTAGCAGTCTCGAATCGTCTCGAAGTATCGTTTTTCAAGAAGGGTGAGGTTTCCTGCCAAGATGGCAAGGATTGAGGATATGAGTCGATTTCGGTCTTGGATCTTGCCGGTTTCAATAGAAAGAGATGTGGCGACATCTTGCAGCTCTGGCGGAAAGTCTTCTTTTCTCATATTGACGTTAATACCGAATCCGCTCACGACACAATACCGATTGCGACTATCGGTGATGCCTTCGCATAAAACCCCGCCCAATTTATGTGATTGGATCACAATGTCATTTGGCCATTTCAAGCTGAGTCGAATGCCTAATTCTTTGTGCAACGATTCGATAATTGACATTCCTGTCAATAAGGGAAGCCAAGATAATTGACTTGAAGAAGAAGGGATTTCAAGAATGACTGAACAATAGAGATTGTGGTTGGGTGGTGAAAACCATTGACGGTCGAGTCGGCCACGTCCACTTGTTTGTCTTTCGGCAAGGACGACTGTTCCATGGGAGGCACCGTTTCTAAACAGGGTGGTTGCCGTCATATTGGTAGATTCCACTTCCTTCTCGATGGAGAGGACTTGCCCAATTCTGTCAGTTCTTAAAAGGGATTGAATGATTGGGGCCGATAATGATGAGGGCGCCTGAAAATGGTTCATGGATTCCAAGAGCGCTAAGGATTGTAATTTTCTTAATGGGATGACTTCACAAATCCTAGGTGAATATCCACGGCCGGGGCTGAATGAGTCAGAGCCCCGATGGAAATAAAATCTGCTCCGGCGGCTGCAAATTCTCTCACATTTTCCAACGACACTCCTCCAGAGACTTCTACCTGAGCTCGGCCTTTCAGGAGTTCTACCGCGTCTCGTACCTGATGGGGGGACATGTTGTCCAGTAAAATGATGTCTGCCGCTCCCTCTAATGCCTCGTGCACTTGTTTCAGAGTTTCGACTTCAACGGTAATTCTGAAACCGTGAGGTCCTTGCGTTCTGGCTTGACGACAAGCTTGGGAAATTGAAATGTTTTGGGTCTCAAGAAGAGACAAGTGGTTGTCTTTTATCAATACGCCATCGCTGAGAGAGAAGCGATGGTTATGTCCGCCTCCAATTTGAACAGCCCATTTTTGAAGAAGTCGTAACCCGGGAGTCGTTTTTCTGGTGTCAAGGATCTTAGCGGGATAACCGCGAATAGCTTGGCAGAATTTGCTCGTCAAATTTGCGATACCAGAGAGATGTTGCAGGAAATTTAAGGCGACCCTCTCTCCTATCAGGATAGAACGTGCTGTTCCTTGGATGGTCAACAATGTTTGATGAGCAGAAACAACCTGGCCATCTAAGCAATGCCCGGTGACCTGAAGATCTGAATCAATTTCCCGAAATACCTCTTGAGCGACGACAACTCCAGCAACGGTCAATCCCTGGCAGGCTCTTATGTGGGCTTCCGCCTGAACCTCTGAAGAGATGAGCGTGTTCGTGGTCACATCACTGTGAGCAAGGTCCTCTTTGATGGCCAGATGAATCACTTGCCGAGCATGCTGAAGGGGAAAGGGAGTTGATTGCATTATGAGTGTGATGTGCTCATGCCTTGCAGCTGATGTTCACTGCTGGCGAGGAGCTCCAACTCTTGTAAGAGTGACCGGAGTCGCGCTGTTGATTTTTGGATGACCTCAGGGGCGGCTTTGTTGGCAAAGTCGGGTGAAGCAAGTCGGGCTTTCAACCTGGAGGCTTCTTTGTTTTTGGCTTGTATTTGTTTTCGGATACGATCTATTGATTTTTTGAGATCGATCTCTCCTTCTATCTCAATGCCGACGGTTATTCTTCCGTTAACCAGTCTAAGAATATTGGGACTTGTCCAATCATCTTGGTCGGTGAGGGAGACATGTCCCTTCGTTAATTGTTCAAGATGAGGCTGCAGTTTTCGAAGCGTGTTACCGTGTTTGGCAATTTTGGTTGTGCCATAGAGCGTGAGCGATTTTGAAGGGGAATATTCAACAAGGGCTCTTGCAGTGCGGGTGGTGGTGACAAACTGTTTCATTAACTCAAACTCTTCTTCAACCTCTGGGGTAATCAGTGACAGATCAGCCTTTGGATAAGGTTGAATGACGAGACTGGGGCCTTGATGAGGCAGGGTTTGCCAAATTTCTTCTGTGATAAAAGGCATGAAGGGGTGGAGAATTCGTTGAAGGATTTCGAAGGTTTCCAGAAGAGTATGTCGAGTGGATGAAGCGTGAGGTGAATCCTCAGATTGTAAAACAGTTTTAACTAACTCGAGATACCAATCGCAGTATTCATGCCAGAGGAAGTGATACATAGCATTCGCGGCTTGGTCAAAACGATACTCTTCTAAAGAGTCGTTGGCTGATTCAATCACTCGGTTCAGACGGCTGAGAATCCATTGATCAGTAAATGAGCGAGACCGTATGGGACATTCCTCTTTGGGGCCATCTGCGTTCAATAAAATGAATCGTGCGGCGTTCCAAATTTTATTCGTGAAATTTCGATAGCCTTCAATTCGTTCTTCTGCCAATTTGATATCCCGTCCTGGCGAAGCCATTGAAGCGAGAGTAAACCTCAGCGCATCGGTGCCGAATTGGGACATTTTGGTTAATGGGTCAATGACATTGCCTTTGGACTTGCTCATTTTCTGCCCTTCAGCATCCCTGACTAGAGCATGAATGTAGACATCCTTGAAGGGAGGCTGACCTGTAAACTTCAACCCCATCATGATCATTCGAGCAACCCAAAAAAACAGAATGTCTAGGCCAGTTACAAGAGTCGATGTGGGATAAAAGGTCTTTAAGTCAGCTGTGTTGTCTGGCCAGCCAAGTGTCGAGAACGGCCAGAGGGCTGAAGAAAACCAGGTATCTAACACATCAGGATCTTGGAGAAAGCCTGTGCCTCTGCATGTGGGACACGTTTCAGGTTTTGAAGCAGAGACGATGGGAATGGCATGAGAGGTGATGAAACAATTGGAGAATTGAGTATCTGTTAAGGTCCCATCTTGCGATGTGGTCAAAGCCCCTTGCTTTGATTTGATAAGACTGTCCTTGTTGCAGACTTTGCAATACCAAGCTGGAATACGGTGTCCCCACCAAATTTGCCGCGAAACGCACCAATCTTTGATTTGGCGCATCCATCCCATATAGTTGTTGGTCCACCCTTCCGGAATAATTCGAATACGTCCGGATTCCACCGCTTCGATAGCTGGTTCAGCTAACGGTTGGATTTTTACAAACCATTGCGGTGAAAGATAAGGTTCCACCACGGTCTTACAACGATAGCATTTGCCTAGCGCCATTTTGTGCTCTTCAACCTCTAGCAAGAGACCTTGCTTCTCAAGAGCTTCGCTCACGAGCGGACGTGCGGTCTGAACGGATTTGTTTGTGATCGCATCACGTAAGGTCTTTTCTGCTTTGGCATCATCGAGAAGAGAGGAATCCAGCTGGCCGTATTGGTCCAAGATGGGAATTCGTGGTAGCCCATGTCGGTTTCCTGCCTCGAAATCATTGAAATCGTGAGCTGGAGTGATTTTGACGGCACCAGTCCCGAATTCACGGTCAACGAGAATAGAGTCACCGACAATAGGAATAACTCTTGAGGTCAGCGGCAGACGAACTTGATGACCGATGAGTTGGTTATATCGCGGATCTTCAGGATGCACAGCCACCCCTGTGTCACCAAGCATGGTTTCAAGACGAGTTGTGGCGACAATCAAAAATCGATTCGGATCGTCGGCCATTGGATAACGAATATGATAGAGTTTCCCATTGATCGATTCGTGTTCGACTTCGATATCTGATAAAGCTGTGAGGCATCGAGGGCACCAATTGATCAGTCGTTCTCCACGATAGATGAGTTCATCTTTGTACAGACGGAGAAAGACTTCAGTCACGGCCTTCGATAAACCCTCGTCCATCGTGAAACGAAGTCGTTCCCAATCACAGGAGGCGCCGAGTTTTTTGAGCTGATCAATGATGGTGTTTCCTGACTGTTGTTTCCAACACCAAACGTGCTCGATGAACTTCTCTCTCCCGAGTTCTTCCTTGGATTTTCCCTCCGCTGCGAGATTTCGCTCGACGACATTTTGAGTGGCAATTCCAGCATGGTCTGTCCCCGGGAGCCAGAGCGTATTAAGGCCTTGCATGCGTCGCCAGCGGACAAGAATATCTTGCAAGGTATTGTTCAGGGCATGACCGATATGAAGGGATCCTGTGACGTTAGGTGGTGGAATGACAATGGTATAAGCCGTCCCTGGGGTATCAGCGCGAGGAGAAAAATACCCTTGCTCGATCCAAAATTTGGACCATCGAGCTTCAACCTGATGGGGGCTATAAACTTTGTCCAATTGGAGGTTAGACATAAGGGAATAGATGCAAGGTAAGGAAGTGGATCATAGCATGCAGGGTACCCCCTCGCAACTTCTGATCGCCTTGTGCTTCAAAGGAAAGATGTGTTACAAAGCGCCTACGCAATCAGGAAAATGTGGATGAAGGTGTCAAATTTGATTCGTCAATTCATCATCAATATTCAGTAATTTTTTAGAGGGAACTACATGCCAAAAGGACGAGAGAAGGATCGAGAGCTTCGCCGAAAACACCGAAAAAATCATAAACGACTGAAAGAGTTAGAACGTGCGAGACGACGTTCAGGTGCTAAAAAGTAAAAGTCTCATCTTCTCCTGAATTACACCCTCCTTCCTGCAAATTCTTTCCCTTCCTGTTGTCTGTATATCTCGTGGTGGAGACGAATAGAAAGACAAGCATGTGAAGTTTCTCGGTAGAAATGTGATCAGTACATGTTTTGTTCAACTAGACCAGTCACCCAAAAATCAAAAGATTCTTCCAAAGTGAATTCCTCGAAACGAGTGATATTTTTTGATGCTGCGGGAACGCTTTTTCATGTGAAAGGCTCCGTTGGAGAGGTCTATCTTCACTATGCTCGAAAATACGGTTATCCATTCACACTTGAACGGCTGTTAGAAGTTAATGCGGCGTTCAAAGAGGCACTTGTGGAAGCCCCACCACCAATATTCGCCGTTGACCAACCAGAAAAATTGAAGCGATGCGAGCGGCTTTGGTGGTTTGATATCGTTCATGCCGTGTTTTACCGTGTCGGTATGTTCGAAAAGTTTGATGACTATTTTGATGAAGTGTTTGAAGCTTTTGGCCGAGGAGAGCTATGGGAAGTATTCCCAGACACTCTAGGGGTTCTTGAGCAACTTAAACATGATGGGTTTGAACTTGGCGTGATTTCTAATTTTGATACGCGGTTTTTTGGGATTCTTCGTGAGTTGGGGTTGATGTCATACTTTGACTCCATCACGATCTCCAGCTTAGCAGGATCGACCAAACCTTCTCCAAAGATTTTTCAGTATGCCCTTGATCAACATGCCCTTGATCCCGAAGAGGCGGTTCATGTTGGTGATAGTCGAACGGAAGATCTGGAAGGAGCTCAGATGTCCAAGATAACAGGAGTATTGCTTGATCGTGGCAAAAGGCAGCAAGGATCCAAGGAAAACTGGATGATTAGCTCATTGCATGAGCTTCAAGGAGTATTGTCGAAACTTTAAGAACGAAATTTTGGTTAACGAATCCTAATGAGAAAGATAAGCCGAAGGACATGAAAGCACCTCTGTCTCCAATTCCAAAATGATGCGTCATCATTCGAAGAGAGAGCTCAAGAACTTCACCGAACTTCTTTGCCTCCGTGAAGGCCTCACCTTGACTTCTTTTTTGAGCGCTTGTTATTCTTCTTTTTCTAAGTATCCGATTTTATTTGAAAAATTTTGAATATGACACATCGTTTTCTTATCTGTTTGCAAGCGGGAACATTTAGCGATTACGTGATTTAGTGGATTTTTTAAGGAGTAATGTATGAGGTTCTGGGACTTGATGAATTCTTTTGAATTTTATCGACGAAATCTGCTTTCTGTTTCCAGTACAGAAGAAGACTGGGGTGCTGGTGAACTATCTGGGGAGGAGGAAACCCTTCCGCCTGCCCCAACTGGGCTCAAAGCTGTGCCGGGGAATGGCTTCATTACACTCAGTTGGGAACCTGTTCCCGATGCGATGTATTACAACCTGTATTATCAGTCAACCAAGGGTGTCATGATAAAGCCCTGTGAGTTGGCCCGTCCCATCGCAAGCCAAGAAGACTTCAATCCTGTGATTGGGGTAACTAAGGAAAAGGGCAGTTGCATTGAAGGTCCCTCAAGTCCCTATGTCCATAATGACTTAGCCAATGGGTCATGCTACCACTATGTTGTCACGGTTGTCACGAAAGACGGGGAAAGTCCTGAATCGGAAGAGGCGATGTCCATCCCATCCCCGTATCTCCCAGTTATGCAATTCGGGGAAGAGGGGATTGATGATGGGGAATTTAAGTCGCCCACGGGGATTGCGCTGGATAGTGAAGGCAATATTTATGTCGCCGATACGGACAATCATTCAATACAAAAGTTCGACAAAGACGGAAAATTTATTGGGCGATGGGGTGGAGATCCAGATTCAGAAGAGGGCTTTTTTTATTATCCTCGCGGATTGGCGACTTCTCCGGACGGGTTTGTGCTTGTTGCTGATAGTGGGAACAATCGCGTCCAAAAGTTTGATCCTGATGGAAATTTTGTTCACGCGTGGGGCAAATTCGGCTTTGCCTGGCGTGGCGCCGAAGCTGGAAAGTTCGATGTACCATGGGGTGTGACAACGGATAGTCAGGGGAATTTGTATATCTCTGATACAAGCAACGCGAGAGTACAGAAATTCCAACCTGATGGAACCCCCCTTATTAAATGGGGCAGAGATGGGAGTTTTGACGGGGCGTTCTTTTACCCGAGGGGTCTTGCGGTCGATTTTACGGGAAATATATATGTGGCGGATGAAGGGAATCATCGGATTCAAAAATTTGATCCTCGCGGCAATTTTTTGACCAAGTGGGGGAGAGAAGGCAATGCTCCTGGTCAGTTTAAATCTCCGTGGGGAGTGGCCTGTGATGCCTTAGGGAATGTGTTTGTGGTGGATAGTGGAAACCACCGTATTCAAAAGTTTGATGGGAATGGCACATACCTCTGTTCTTGTGGAAATCGTGGAGTGACTGAAGCTCAGGTGAATTATCCCACTGGAATTGTTGTTGATAAAGAAGGATATGTGTATATCGTCGATAGTGGCAATAATCGCATTGTCAAATTTGCTCCAACTGAAGAAGAGTTAAATCGCGGGCGAGAGCAAGCGGAAAAGACCAAAGTCATGGAAAAAGCAGAAGGCCTTCTTCTCACGAATCTGGCTGTTAAACCTGGAGACTCTGAAGCCATTCTCAGTTGGTTAGACGTGCCAGGGGCCTTTGCCTATAACTTGTATTTCGGGACCGATCCTGGGTTAACCGTTCAAACTTCCACAAAAATTGAAGGTATCACCAGTCCTTATGCCCATACGGGCCTCACCAATAATGCGTCATATTATTATGCTCTAACCTGTGTTGATGAAAATGAAGTTGAAGGCCCTCTGTCTGAGGAACAAACTGTGGTCCCGGTTTTAATTGATTTAGCGGCTCCACAAAATCCAGATCTCGTGTTAAATCACGGGGCTTATATGACCAACTCTCTGGATGTCGTAGCGACGATTTCGGCTAAAGATATGGATACTGGGGTAACCGGGTATTTTATCTCCGAAAATCCTCTGACTCCCAGTGTGACTCTTCCGGGCTGGATTGACGTGGAACCTGAGCATCGGTTCGGCGCCACAATTCCCTTCACATTGTCTCCTGGTGATGGAACGAAAACGGTCTATATCTGGTTTAAAGACGCTGGAAATAATATTTCTGTGCCTGCTAGTGACTCCCTTCTTCTTAATACCTCAGGATATGTATGTACGGGAAAATGGGGACAGGCCGGAAGGGGAGCGTCTTTCCTTCATGGGGGCGAGTTCATGAGTCCCTTATATGGATTGACCATTGATCGACAAGGTTCGATTTTCGTGGTTGACAATGGAAATAACCGTATTCAAAAGTTTGAGCGCAATGGAAATTTTATTTTGTTGTGGGGAAATTTCGGGATTTCCAATAGCAATTTCAATAATCCCACTGGCCTAGCCTGTGACGCCAAAGGGGATATCTATGTTGCGGATACCAATAATCATCGGGTTCAGAAATTTGATGGAAAACTTGGACACTACCTTATGAAGTTTGGTGGAAGAGGCAATGGGGAAGGCCAGTTTAATGCACCCTGGGGGATAACGGTGGACCGTGTCCGAGGTTATATTTATGTAGTCGATAGTGCCAATTTCCGTATCCAAAAGTTCGATCAGCATGGTGAATTCATCATGCAATGGGGAAGTTTTGGAAACAATGATGGACAGTTTTATTTTGCTCGAGGGATTGCCGTGGATGAGGCTGATGGAATGGTCTATGTGGTTGATATGGGTAACCACCGCGTTCAAAAATTTGATACGAGTACGAATGTGCTTCCTCAATTAGTCGGAAAGTGGGGTGGAGAAATCGGCGCTGGCCATGCCAGTAGCGCGTTAGCTCAGGAGCCCGGACAGTTCCGATCACCATGGGGTGTTGCTGTTGATGAAAACGGCGATGTGTTTGTGACGGACACGGGGAATCAACGGATCCAAAAGTTTGATCGTGAAGGGAACTTTATTACCCAATGGGGTGGTTTTGGAAATGGAGAAGGACAATTTAACTTCCCCTATGGGATTGCGGTAGATACAAGGGGAACAGTCTTTGCTGTCGATAGCGGAAACATGCGGATTCAGCAATTTACTCCAGCTGAGGAAGCTGAAGACCATCTCAAAGAGGAAGCTGATGCTCTTGCCCTTCCAGAGGGTGTGGATCAATAGGCTTTGCTGCCAGAAAGCTTGAAGGCTCTTTTCAGACCTGAAAGATTCAACCCCTTCTCTGTATTGATCGTCTGATGAAATCCTAGCCTTTTCTTGCGAACGATGGATTTCCAGAATTTTCATTTGAGTTGAAAACTTTCCGAGAACGCTGAACGACGAGCTTTTCTTGGCCACCAGCCAATGGTTGACAGTCAATCAACGCTGCCGATTTTTTTCTCAATATTGCTAATCTGAAGAATCTCCTGGATGCATAGTCAGTATCCCTATTTTTCTTTTCTCCTTTTTTCTGTTCCCCATTTGCGGGAAAAAGGGCCGTGGCGTTTAGGTCTCGCATAGAGCTAGCAAGAGTCCACCATGTTTGAATCCATGAGAATTGGTCTTACGTTTGATGATGTCGTGTTAGTTCCGGCCAAGTCTGAAGTGCTTCCGGCTGAAGTAGACACCCAAACCTTTTTGACCAAGAACATTAAATTAAACATTCCTTTGCTCAGTGCTGCGATGGATACGGTGACTGAGGGTCGATTAGCCATTGCTCTGGCACGTGAAGGAGGCCTTGGGATTATTCATCGCGCTATTTCACCAGAAGCTCAGGCGATAGAGGTCGATAAAGTGAAGAAATCCGAGAGCGGAATGATCTTGGATCCTATCACCATTTCACCCCACCAGACCATTCGTGAAGCATTACAGATTATGGCGTCCTACCGTATTTCCGGCATACCTGTGACAAATGGGAAAAAACTCGTGGGCATTCTGACTAACCGTGACCTTCGATTTGAAAGCCGGATGGATCTCAAAGTGTCACAGGTGATGACCGGTGGGAAGTTAGTGACCGTGCCTGAAGGGACAAATTTGGCAAAAGCCAGAGAAATTCTCCACGAGCATCGTATCGAGAAATTGCCGGTTGTGAACGAGGAATTAGAACTTAAGGGACTCATCACGATCAAAGACATCCAAAAACAGATCAAATATCCTTTTGCGTGTAAGGATGAACATGGGCGGCTCAGAGTTGGAGCGGCTGTTGGCGTGGCGAATGACCTTGAAGAGCAGATGGACCGGCTCGTGAATGCTGGAGTCGATGTGATGGTGGTTGATACCGCTCATGGGCATTCTCAAGCTGTTGTTGATGCGGTGAAGACCATTAAACGACAGCATCCGTCATTGGACGTGATTGCAGGAAATATCGCCACTGCCGAAGCAGCCAAAGACTTGATGGATAGTGGGGTCGATGCTGTGAAAGTGGGTGTGGGCCCTGGTTCGATTTGTACGACACGCGTTGTTTCTGGGACAGGAGTTCCTCAGTTGACGGCCATTGCCGATTGCGCCGGAATATTGAAAGACACCGGTATCCCAATTATTGCTGATGGAGGGATCAAGTATTCTGGGGATATTAGTAAAGCATTAGCGATTGGAGCTTCGGCAGTCATGATTGGGTCCCTTTTTGCTGGATCGGAAGAGTCTCCTGGAGAAACGGTGTTGTATCAGGGGCGAACCTATAAAGAGTACCGGGGTATGGGTTCCATAGGAGCCTTGGAACGTGGCGGGAAGGACCGTTATAAGCAAGCTGGGCGGGCAACCAACAAGCTCGTGCCAGAAGGGATTGAAGCTCGAGTTCCCTTTAAGGGTTCATTGTCTGGATTGGTGTATCAACTGATAGGTGGCTTAAAAGCCGGAATGGGGTATTGTGGGTGCCGTTCAATACCCGATTTGCAAAAGCATGCGAAATTTATTCGGTTGACCCAGGCTGGTCTTCGTGAGAGTCATGTTCACGATGTTGTGATCACTAAGGAGGCTCCCAACTACGGGACTGATGTCGAGTAATCATCGGTTCCTTTCGAACAGGACGTCAAGTGAATTGTGAAAGTCCAGCCAAAGATGGAGTTCTGTCACGATAGTATCGTTATCCTCGATTTTGGATCTCAATATACACAGCTCATTGCCCGCCGTATTCGTGAAACACAAGTCTATTCTGTAATCCTCCCAGCCTCCACGTCCTTCGCACGTATTCGCCAACATCATCCCAAAGGCCTCATCCTTTCCGGAGGGCCAGCCAGCGTCACGGATGCGATCAACCCTGAATGGTCCGCTGCCCTTTTTACTGAAGGTATACCGATCTTGGGGATTTGTTACGGAATGCAGCTTGTGGCGCATACGTTGGGTGGCGAAGTGGGCAAAGCCCAAAGGCGGGAATTTGGACGTGCAGAACTTCAAGTCAACGATGCAACGGATCTCTTTAAGGGTCTGAACGTGAATCAAACCTTCCCAGTATGGATGTCCCATAGTGATCGGATTGAAGCGATGCCCTCAGGTTTTTCCGTGATGGCTGAAACTCCCAATTCGCCCATTGCCGCGATGAAATCCGTCAAGTCGGGACGACAAGTCTTTTGCCTCCAGTTTCATCCAGAAGTTGCGCATACGTCACATGGCACAACGATTCTTCGCAATTTTGTCCATGAAATTTGTCGATGTCGACCAACATGGACAATGGGATCTTTTGTCAAACACACAGTCGATGAAATCCGAAATCAAGTAGGGGATCAACACGTCATTTGTGCGCTGAGTGGAGGAGTCGACTCGTCGGTTGCCGCCGCTCTGACATACGAGGCGATTGGGAGTCAGTTGACTTGTCTCTTTATTGACAATGGATTACTTCGAAAAGACGAGGCTGTTACACTCGAAAAGATGTTTTCCCTGTATCATGATTTTCATTTTCGCATTCTTGATCATGCTGAAGAGTTTCTACAGGGGTTAGCTCGTGTGACGGACCCTGAGAAAAAGCGAAAAATCATTGGCAGGCAATTTATCAAGGTCTTTGAATCAGAAGCCCAGAAGATCGGTAAAGTGGATTATCTCGTCCAGGGGACCCTCTATCCTGATGTCATTGAAAGTGTGAGTTCTAAAGGACCTTCGGCCACTATTAAAACACATCACAATGTCGGGGGACTCCCTAAAAAAATGAAATTGAAACTAATTGAGCCACTTCGAGAATTATTCAAAGATGAAGTTCGAAAAGTAGGAAAGGAATTGGGATTGCCCGCTGAGATGATCCGCCGACATCCCTTTCCTGGTCCGGGATTAGCTATTCGGATTTTAGGGAGCGTGACTCGTGAACGCTTGGCCATCCTACGCGAGGCTGACGCGATTGTTGTTGAGGAGATTAGAGCTTTTGGCCTCTATGACGATATTTGGCAAGCGTTCGCAGTCCTTCTGCCGATTCGAACCGTTGGAGTGATGGGGGACAAACGGACGTATGAAAATGTGATCGCCTTTCGGGTGGTGACCAGCGTAGATGGGATGACGGCTGATTGGGCCAAGTTACCCACAGAACTTCTTGAACGAATTTCCAACCGCATTATCAATGAGGTTCAGGGAGTCAACCGGGTGGTGTATGACGTGAGCTCAAAACCACCAGGCACGATTGAATGGGAATGAATTAAGGTCATCCGATGGAGATACGGCTTCAAAAACTCATTGCCGCGAGTGGACTGGCATCCAGACGTAAGGCCGAAGAGCTCATTCGTGAAGGCCATGTGAGGGTGAATGGGCAAGTGGTTCGGGAAATAGGGACACGTGCGAATCCAGACAAAGATCATGTCAAGGTCAATGGACGACGAATAAAAGTTAATATTCCCGAGGTGTTTGTCATTTTGAATAAACCGCCTGGGTATGTCACAAGCACTCATGACCCTTTGGAACGGCCTACGGTCTATGATCTGTTGGGCCGAGTGAAAGTTCGAGTATTTCCCGTGGGACGCTTAGATTTTGATAGTGAGGGTCTGTTGTTGTTGACGAATAATGGTCGGGTGGCCCAAGCCTGTCTTCATCCCAAATTTCATGTGACCAAAACCTATCTTGTCAAAGTTTCCGGGGTGTTACTGGATGAAGAAATCAAGAGGTTAGAAAAAGGTGTGGTGTTGGATGATGGGCCGACTGGTCCTACGATCATAAAAAAATCTGGAAAGGCCAAAGTGAACTCATGGATTGAAATGACGATTCATGAGGGACGGACCAGGCAGATAAAACGCATGATCGAAGCTGTTGGGCATCGTGTGGCACGCCTTAGGCGCATGCGATTTGGGCCATTACATCTTGGAGACCTCTCTTTGGGATCTTTCCGATATGCCACAGACTCTGAAGCCAATGCACTGAGACAGGTTCTTGAACGTCGTCCTCGAACGGTTTCACGGAAGGCGGAACAAACGTTTCAGGTGAAAGAAAAACGACATCTACCTGAACGTAAGACAGGATACACTCCTCCGGCCAATTTGAAACCAAGAGCCTCAAAAAGTAGGAGCCCCAAAACCGAAAGCCCAAAAACTGGGCACATGCGTGGGACAAGACCCTCGCCTCAATCGAAACGCGGACCACATGGCACTTCAAAGGGGTCCCGTCCATCTTATTCCTAAGAGTTCTGTCAAGGAAACGCGCATGTTGCAGGACCTCATATGAGAAAAAATGATTCATGAAATCTCACTCAAATAGGGACGGGTTAAAAACGGGAGGGTGTTGAGTTTTGCGTATGAGAACACATCATTGTGGGGAGTTGACAAAAACGCATATTGGTCAAACGGTGACCTTGATGGGCTGGGTCCATGGTCGACGAGATCATGGTGGAGTCATCTTTATTGATCTTCGGGATCGTCAAGGGATTACTCAGATTGTTTTTGATACCGAACGTCAAGAAGCGGTTCACCAACAAGCCCACGTTCTTCGTACTGAGTTTGTTGTTGCTGTTACGGGGGTCGTCGCATTCCGTCCGGAAGAATCGAAAAATCCAGCGTTGTCGACAGGAGATATCGAGGTGGAGGTTGCTGAGCTAGAAATACTGAATGAATCCAAAACCCCTCCTTTTGTTATTGAAGACCAGGTTCAAGCTACTGAGACCTTGCGATTGAAATATCGATATTTGGACCTTCGTCGACCTCGGATGCAACAACTCCTCAGACTGCGTCATCAAGTGGCCTACAATGCACGGCAATTTTTACATGAACAGGGGTTTTTAGAAATCGACACACCGATTTTGACGAAGAGCACTCCAGAAGGAGCTCGAGATTACTTGATGCCTAGCCGTATGAGCCCAGGAGAATTCTTTGCCCTTCCTCAATCACCACAGCTATTTAAACAAATTCTCATGATCGGCGGAGCAGACCGCTACTATCAAATCGCTCGGTGTTTTCGTGACGAAGATCTCCGAATGGATCGACAGCCAGAATTTACACAGATTGATGTAGAAATGTCCTTCAGTAATCGAGAGACGATTCTCTCTTTAGTTGAAAGTCTCTTAAAGAAAATCTTTCAGGAGGCTGCTGGCATCACCTTGCCCACTCCGTTTCCGAGGCTCAGTTACGACCAAGCCATGAATCAATATGGAACGGATAAGCCAGACCGGCGTTTCGACCTTCGACTTCAGAATCTTTGCGAGTTCGCTCAACATGCGCAATTTAAGGTCTTTCAGGATGCCGTGACGAAGGGTGGGATCGTGATGGGGCTGGTCGTCAAAGAGGGAGCCAGTATTTCTCGAAGCAAGATTGATGGCCTGATTGAAATAGTCAAAGGGTTTGGAGCGAAAGGCTTAGCCTGGGTTAAAATTGTTGCTGAGGGGCGACTCGATTCAGCCATCGCTAAATACCTGGATTCAGAAGCCCTCAAAAAAGCACTCCCAGAAGCTGGCCCAGGAGATTTAGTTCTTTTTGTGGCCGATCAAGCAAAGATTGCGTATGATGTCTTGGGCCGCCTCCGATTGCATTTAGGGGAAGAATTACAGCTCATTCATCAAGAGAAATGGGAACCGTTGTGGGTCATTGATTTTCCTCTTCTGGAATATGACTCTGAGACTCAGCGATATGTCGCCCTCCATCATCCGTTTACAGCTCCCCGTGATGAAGACGTCCAATTCCTACAGCATAATCCCCTTCAGGTGCGGGCCCAAGCCTATGACCTTGTGTTGAATGGGTTTGAATTGGGTGGAGGAAGTATCAGGATTCATCGTGGAGAGATTCAAAAACAGGTTTTTGAATTGTTAGGGATCAATAAAGAGGCCGCAAAAGAAAAATTTGGATTTTTACTTGAAGCTTTGGATTACGGAGCGCCGCCTCATGGGGGGATTGCCATAGGACTTGATCGCCTTGTGATGTTACTTGGGGGGACCGAGTCTATTCGGGATGTCATTGCCTTCCCCAAGACCCAAAAAGCTCAATGTTTGTTGACAGAAGCTCCTTCCTCAGTGAGTCCAGAACAATTGAAAGAGCTCAGGATTAAACTTGATCGGGAAGTATGACAGGCAGTTGAAGACGTTCACCGTTTTGGGAAAATCTGCTGACTGTGCTAGAGGAATCAAGCTAAGCGGGAATCCACGACAATGGTGTGAAGTCCTGTGGCACCAGAAGGTTGTGGGCGTGTGATTTCGGATGTTTGGACCTTGCCTGTCACGTCGGTGGCTCGAACGGCCACCATGGTTTTCCCAGATTCTTTTAGGCGCAGATAGTAATTCCAGATCACCCAAGAATATGGGGACTGAGGTGGTTCAATTTGAGCCTCTTGCCAGGTTTTCTCTCCATCAAAACTTAACTCTACGCGACGAATACTATGCGGTCCTCCAAAGGCAATCCCTCGAAGATGGATATCTGGCCCGCGAATTGATTGGTAATGACCGGGACTGTCAATCCGCGAAAAGATTTTAATGGTTCCATCATCAGTCCATCCCTTGCGTTGCCAGTAACCTTTGTAATCGCCGCCATAGACTTCAATCTCAACGATCCATTTGACGTTTTTAATTCCATAGAGTCCTGGGACAAGGAGACGAAGAGGGAAACCGTGTTCTTTGGGAAGCTTTTCGCCGTTCATCAGGTAGGCGAGCATTACGTCATCTTGCATCGCCCGGGGAAATGGTATGCTGTCATCGTAGCCATCAGATCCGCGAAAGACGACGTCCCGAGCTGTTTCTTGGTCAGCTCCGGCTTCTTTTAGCAAGGCTTTGAGAGAAACGCCTCGCCAAATGGCGTTCCCCAAACTTGATCCACCCGGAAGGGTATCAATGCACATTAAGGTGGACACCTGATCAAATGAAGGCCTATTCAAGATATCACGCCAGCTCAGAGACATTCGTTGGTTGACCTCTCCCTTGATGAGTAAACGCCATTGTTCTTGATCCAAATTGCGTGTCAGGTTATAGGGGGAATCCATATAATTGACGACGTAAAATTTGTCATTCGGTGTAAAATACACCGTGTCCCGTGGAGGAACAGCAAACATGCTTCCCAAATCACATCCGAGCGTCAAACTGCTCAATCCGGAGAGCGCACCCAGTCCACTAAGCTTTAATAATGCACGTCGTGACAGATCTATGAAGATAACGTGTTCTCTCAAACAAAAGATGGTGTTCGTGAACGTTGTCTGGTTATTATGATATGAACATAGTCCACTCTGCAATATGTCAAGATAGCTCTGAATTGAGTGAAGCTTACGCGTAAGCTGAGTCACTCGAGCCATGCGAATGAAAGGATAGACATGAGAATTTTAATTACAGGTGGAGCAGGATTTTTGGGGAGTCATTTATGTGAAGTCTTAGTACAGGACGGTCACGAAGTCATTTGCATGGATAATTTGGTGACAGGTCGCCCCGAAAACATTTCCCATCTGATGGGCCACGAACGATTTAAATTTATTCATTATAATGTATGTGAATACATCCAAGTGGATGGGGACTTAGATGCGGTGATGCATCTCGCCTCTCCAGCCAGTCCTGCCGATTATCTAGAACTGCCCATTGCCACTTTGAAAGTGGGGGCCTTGGGAACTCACAAAGCACTCGGTGTCGCCAGATTGAAACGGGCACGATTTCTGCTTGCCAGTACGTCCGAAGTGTATGGCGATCCGTTAGTCAATCCACAACCAGAATCCTATTGGGGGAACGTGAACTCATTAAGTCCTCGGGGTGTCTATGATGAAGCGAAGCGGTTTGCTGAAGCGCTGACCATGGCCTACCATCGCTTCCATGGGCTGGATACACGGATCGTCAGAATTTTCAATACCTATGGTCCCAAAATGCGAGTGCATGATGGACGGGTTGTCTCAAATTTTATTGTCCAAGCCCTACAAGGAAAGCCTCTGACGGTGTATGGGGATGGGGCGCAGACGAGGAGTTTTTGTTATGTGGATGATCTGATTCGGGGGATTGTAGCCTTGCTGATGGCATCACCTGACCCTAAAATCGATGATCCTCAATATCTTGCGGACGTCCGTTTGGGGAAGGAAGAAGGGGATTCCGAGAGTATTCATTATCCGGTGAATATTGGAAACCCAAATGAGCTTACGGTGTTGGGGATTGCGAAAAAGGTTGTCGATATCGTGAATTCGACGAGTGCTATAGAACATCATCCACTTCCAGTGGATGATCCTAAAGTACGTCGACCGGATATTGCCCGTGCTCAGCAACTATTTGGGTGGACCCCCCAGGTAGGATTAGAAGAAGGTTTGAAACTGACCATCAAGTACTTCAAGCAAATTCTGAACGCATAGAGCTCTTCTCCGTCCTTAGCGTCTCCTCACATTCCAAGTAACCACTTCCCCTGGTCAGCCTGGGAGGCGATGCTCTATTCATATCGCTAGACAGCTGCCCTAAACGTTAGGAGTGTTTTCCGCCAAATGTGAGCGGACTTCTGTGAGGTATGTTTTGAAGGGATTCGCCATAAGGAATGGAGGCTGACCACGGAGTTGGAAGATTGACCAATTGATCACGTAATGAGGAAAGTGGCGTTCTTGTTGCGTTGGATCTGGAGGCTCGTGGTTCCCATCAGTTTCCACAAGATATTTTACCAATTCACCACGCCCGAAGGCCCGGGTATTGCGTGGAGGGTTCCGCATCGCCAAATCGACAACAGTATTTGTTGTCACTCTTGGTGCCTTCCCTTCCTCTTGTAAGCCGAAAAATAACCCACTCTCTGGATTCAAGTTGTGATATTCAAGGTCAAGACTTCGAAGCCAGGGGTGTTCCCATTCAAGATGTTCTTCTCCCTTGAATGTTTTGAGAAGCCAAAGTTTTGAAGCCCAATCAACCCGGCCGACTAACGTGGTGTGATCTCCACGGAGATCCCGCAAGACCGACTCCCATTGCTCGAGAACCCAGTCAGTCTCTTCATCTTGTCCAGAGCAGTGATCTTGTGATGCCTTGAGGTAAAGTTCTTGAACATCAATTGCCGAAAGGGACTTTCCCGTAGCAAGTGTGACGACCCATTCTCGAGTCGGATCACGTGAAATTTGGCGGAGGACATCCACGGGTTCATCAAAGTCTAGTCCTTGAGGGACATGTCCTTCTTCAATCAGTTGGAGAATGAGCCCAGTGGTTCCAAGTTTTAAGGCGGTGGCATATTCCGCCATGTTGGAATCTCCCAGGAGGAGGTGAATCCTGCGAAATTTATTCGGATCGGCTAAGGGTTCATCTCGCGTATTCACGATGGCCCGATTGTGTTGGACCCATTCAAAAAAATCGTTCACGATGTGATCAGCGCGTTGTGAGAGTTGAAATGGCACAGTCAATTGTTCAGATGCGTTCCGTACTCCCTGGTTCGTTCTGCCGAACTGTTCTAGAGGAATCCAACCATCGTCCGGATCCGCTGCGCCAATTCGTCCGGTACCGGTAAATATTTGTCGAGTGACCAGGAAAGGAATGAGTTGAGCCAGCCCCTTCAAGGTGAAAGGGAATTTCTTAGAAACGCAATAATTTTCATGTGAGCCGAATGTCGCATCGGTTTCATGATCAATATTGTTTTTGATCAAAGAAACACGGTCCTCTACTCCGAGATCGACCAAAGCATCTTGGATCAATTGGTCTCCTGCACGATCGGAGGCAACTAAATCGGTGAACGTTTGGCATTCTGGAGTCGCAAATTCGATATGGCCCATATCTACATACATGCGCCCGGCGTTGAGAAGGAAACCACCATTTCCAGGCGGTTCATCGTAACCTCGATAATGCTGATCCAATACCCCTAATCGTTGAACATGAAACACGTGGTCGATAATCCGGCGAGCGAGCCATGACGGCGATTGATCTGGATCATCGCTATTGATCAAAAGCCCGTATTCAGTTTCCAGACCGAAAATGTGATTCAACATGGGGAGGACATCAGAATAGCTCTGGCAGGATTACAGGACTTGTTGTAGATGAGGAGAAAGGCTAGACAAGGCTTCCTCTCGGGTTAGGGATCGGTATTTTGAGCAACCAGGAATTGTACGATCCAGTACGGCACATTCCAGAAACTTATCAGTCTTGATATGGTTCAAGTGTTGGGTGATTTGGTCTTCTTTGGGGAATTCTCCATTCGAGGAAGTCTGTGGCGTGCCATCGCTTTCTTCGTTGTCTTGAACCTCTTGCTCTCTTTCTTGGCGAAGGGCTCCCACGCACCATGTTCGGATGGCGATCTCTAGGGCGGCGTGAAGGGTTGAACAAGGTTGGGAATGACATTGTTTCACATAGGAGGCCATGTGGTCTTGGACTCCAGGTGTGGCGGCAATCATCGCGACGCCCGTATGAAACTCTTCAAAGGCTCCATCATATTCAATGGTCACAAAGCGGTCTTGTTCCGATTTTTGGCCTAATTCGGCCAGTAGAATCTTTGAAATGAACGGCGCTTTAAATATTTCTTCGAAAGTCTGCTTCATAGTGGGGGCAAGGCCGTATTTGACTAAACGAGATCCTGTCACATCGGATGGGGATCGCTGGAATCCTTCCAAGTGTGCCATATCCAAAAGCTGAAACCGTAATTTTCCCAGGTCTGCAGGATGTCCGATACCACCCAGTCCAATACGATCATAAATTTCGTACAATTTGGGTGTGCCGCGGCTGAACGTCAGGAGTAAGATGCCATCGGGGTAGGAGATGGCGAGGACCGGACTGCCCAGACGAAATTGATCATCCAGGTATTGCCGGCGGTTGCTGACAGCTTCGATCCAACGATAGGGTTCTTCATACATGGTGGAGGACCTGTGATTCGAAAACAGTTTTCAATTTCTCTGTTGCGATTGTTTCTACTCCGTTCCCCGTAATGCGTTTCATAATAGGGTAGAGGTTGGCCTCATGGTTCACACCTCCTGTCGCGGAATCGAATTCTGCTGCACTGGCCAATAGACGCAAGATCACCGGGATAGCCTGTTCTTCTGAAAACGTTGAAAGCGGCTGTTCACCCCAATGATTGAGGTAGTCCACAATACCTCGGATAGTGGGTGAGCCTGAACCGGATACTGCGTGTTCAACCCCCTTAAACTCCGCTCCCAAAATGTCGTAGAAGAAAATTTTCCCACATTCTTGTTGTGGGTCGTATCCGGCAAACACGGGAGCGACTGCACCAGTTCAGGCCAAAGTGGCTGGCACGTTTTGCTTCAACAGATTCGAGAGGGCGCGGAGTTTTCCTTCAAAGGAGAGGTCCTGCAATTGACTTCGTCGATAGTATTTAAATGAATGCTCTAATATTCTGGCCATCTCAAACGCTGTCGTTGGTACGCTGGCAATGGCCATCACACAGTATCGATCAATTTCTAGTACTTTATCTGTCCGATCGTACATTATGGTGTTTCCGGCTGTGGCGCGACGATCCCCGGCCACCAAGACCCCATCACGATATTTAAGGGCCAGCACAGTCGTCCCGCAGGTAATGGTCTGCAGTTGTGATTCATTGGTGAATGCCCCAGTTGGGTGGTTAGCCTCTACGTCAAATTGATGCCCATGTTCCTTGAGCAATTGTACAAAATCGCCCTGTCCGCCCATGGTGATTATTCTCCTGTTCGTTGACGATAACGTTCTGCCTGCTTGGGGTCGACTTTTCGCATTCGCTTTAAAAGATTATCTTTTTCAGGGGAACCGGTATCCGGCCGCCTGGGGCCTCCACCTTCTTCAGTAGGGGATGGTGGACGAAGACCGGGATCAAGAGGCCGTTCTCGCCGTTCCAAGATACTTTTCTTGAGGAATGTTTCGGCTCCCTCTATCTGTTTGAAATTCATGTTCTCAACTCCTTCTCTCTAAAATCTATATTTGTGTTGAAATGACTTAAGGGTCAGGGGCCTGTTCAATCGTTTGCCACATGGTTCGGATGTCGTCAGGGTCGAACAGGTTATCCATGTCGAAGTCAATGGATGTGAGCCTACCTTTAAACTGAATTCGTTCCCACTGAACTGACTGAATTTTGGAGCGAAATCGGGTGACGCAAAGCTCCCGAATGCCCCCCCGAGTATCTCTAGGGCCGTTGTGAATGGCATCTTCAATCATTCGGTCATGACACATTCGTCTGGTCTTCCCTTCGGCCTCCAGTCCTAGAAACAATCCACGATCGGGATTGATATTATGATACTCGAGATCCAGGCTGGCTAGCCAGGGGTCTGTCCATTCCAATCGCTCTTCTTGAATAAAGGTTTCCAATAACCATTGTTTGGTGACCCAATCGATCGAACCGATAAGGGCGACTTTGTTGTGGGTAAGTAGCTCTAAGACATCGGCCCATTCTTTCAAGATCCAATCGGTTTCCTTGTCTAGTCCCTGAAAGGTTTTTTGGGCACGCTCAAGATACAGTCTTTGGATATCGAGTCCTGATATGGTGCCGTGCGGTTGGCAGGTCACGACCGTTTTAAGATACGGATCTTTCGAGAGAGCCTTTATGGCAGCAACGGGATTCTCAATTTTAAGGTCAGGACTCACTTGATGTTGAATCAAGTCCAAGACCACGCGCGTCGTGCCAATCTTGAGCACAGTGGAATACTCACACATATTCGCGTCGCCGACAATTAGATGAAGTCGTCAGAATTTAGTTTTATCAGCATGGGGTTCATCACGGGTATTCAAAATTGGCCGGTTATGCATGGTATCGACGCTCAATTCCGTTTCCATAAAATCAGCCCGTTGAGAAAGTTGGAACCCTTCCGGTTGATAAGAATGATCTTGTGCTTCGATTCCAACTTTGCCTGCTCCAGCGATGATTTGACGGGTGACTAAAAAGGGAAGAAGCCCCTTCACCAATTGTTCGAAGGGAATGGATCGGGCTACGAGATAATTATCGTGGCATCCATAACTGTACCCATGGAAGTCGGTATTGTTCTTGTAAAGTTGGACAGTATCGTCCTTCACCATGGCGTTTCGCCGGTTTGCGGCGAATTGAAGAATGCGTTCCCCAGCTCGGTCATGGGCTACAAGGTCAACAAGTGAACGACATTCCGGAGTAGAGTATTCGGGGTGTGTATGATCATTGTAAAAACGCACGCCATTCCGTAGAACTAAATCACTTTTCATTTCATAAAAAGAAAACGGACGAAGCGAATCTCGTTCGGCAAATTGTTCTTCTTCCCCATCCTGTTGCAGGGCTGAGACTCGAAACCCACGTTGGTCCTTATGCGGGTCTTCGCTCCGATAATCCCATGATTGTTGAAAGGGTTCAGTAGCATAGGCCCGGACTAATTCCATAGACTCCACCACGGGATCCATGTTCTTCAGGTTTTCCCGGGTGATACCATACTCGGTCTCGAGGCCAAATAGTCTGGGGAAGGACATGAGGGTGGGTGGTTAGATAATCGTACGAAGGGGCAGTTCTTCTTCCATGCGTCCCTTGCGACATGAGGAAATGCCGATGACTTGATCGGGGTGGTGGTCTAGCAATTTTAGCCATTCTTCTGCAGAGTCATCGGGGGGCAAAATTTCTCCTTCGAGATATTCTTCTTTAATCGAGGAAACCAAGTCATCAAGAGAGATCCCGCTCCCTGTCTCATGTATCGTTCGGTCAATAGCCTTTTCCTTGGCGCGATGAACGATAGACGCCAGGATGGCACCATTGAGGAGATTGCTGCGATATAGCGTCTCTCGTTTCCCATTCCGAAGGCGGATGGATAAGACTCGTGATTCATCCGATCGACGAAAAAGATGATCAACTATGAGATCAACAAGGGCATGACACGTTGCCTGCCGGTCATGGCTGTGAGAATTCAGAAGTTTTTCATCAAAGGGTAGGTCCGGACGCAAGTAAATACGGATGATGCTCGCGGCTTCCTCTCGATCAGGACGTCTGACTTTAATTTTTCGGTCAATCCGTCCTGGACGTAAGACTGCCGGGTCAATCAGGTCAGGCCGGTTTGAAGCAAGAATCACAACGACGTCCCGTAATGACTCAATGCCATCAAGCTCAGCACAAAACATTGGAACGAGAGTATTGGAAATGTTGTATGACCGAAGGGCCCGACGTGTTCCTAAGATGGATTCGGCTTCATCGATGAAAATAAAAGGAAGGAATCCTGCCTTTCGTTTCTGTTTGGCCTGAGTGAAGAGGTCTCGGATTATGCGTTCCGATTCACCTACCCACATGTTGAGCACTTCTGGCCCTTTGATGTGGAGAAAGGCTCCGCCGGAGATCGAGGGGAGTCCAGGCTTATTGTGTTGAGCGTGCGTAGCTTGGTCTGTGGGGTGTTGTGAAGCAAGTTGCGCCAGACTGTGAGCAGTCGCTTGACCGATTAAGGTTTTACCAAATCCTGGAGGACCATATAAGAGAAAGCCTTTGGGTTGTGTAAATTTAAATTCTTCATAGGTCGTCACGTGAAGAAGGGGATATTCAATGGCTTTCCTGATGGATTCAATGGCCTTCTCTTGCCCCCCGATCTGTTCCCAAGTGATTGGGGGAGTGTCATCAAGCAGATTGGAAGCGGATTGTGACTGCGGCACACGTTCAATCACAATGCGGTGGCTTGGATCAACGCGGACTTCATCCCCAGGGTTCAGTTCGATATTGATGAGGTCAGTGCCTCTCTGTAAGACCAGCCCTTGACGTCTTGGTTCTTGGTCAATACGAATCCGTCCATCTTCCAAGGCTTCTTTGACTCTGACGATTGGACCATTATGATCATAGCCCAGGGTATTAATGACAACATAGGCCTCGTTCACTAAAATTTGTTCACCAACCTTAAGATCGGCCTGAATTAACCGAAGGGTCGATACTCGCATAAAACTCGCCGCCACCCACCAAGATTCTTGCGATTCCCTCATCCGGACAATCTAGCAGCGTCCCAATTCTATTGGCTGGAGCCGTGAGCTTTTCAACGACAGAATGGAGTTTTTTGAGTTCGGCCTCGCGCTGCTGATGCAGAGCCCCATCTTGTAAGATGAGATGGCGAATGCGATAGAGGAGCTTCTGTTGAGACGCATCTTCGGGAAGAGTGGACAACCATTCATCGAGTAAAACCAAGGGGTTGTGAGAGGATGTCGGTGAGGAATCCTTGGGATGTGATGTTATATCTTCTGGCGTCTGGTCTGGTCGATGGTTGCTCACATCATTTATCGTGAAATCAAAGATATCTGATTATATCCCATATTCGATGTATTAACACAGATGTGCAGGGAAAAAAGAGAAATTGTTTCTCGTTTGTTCGACAAAGGGAACGGCCAGATTTATTGTAAGAGGCAATATCCGCGCTGCCAGTTTTACGATGATTTTGGTTTACGAATCACTAATGGAACCGACTCCCAAGTTTCTCCTCCATTTCGTGTGCGGTAGAGACCAGAACTATTAGCCCCAGTATAGAGGATCTTGGAGTCCAGGGGGTTCATAGCGAGAGTTCGGATATTGAGACTCTCAAAACCCGCATTCATTGAGAGCCACGAGTTGCCGCCATCAAGGCTTTTCTGAATACCCTCGCGGTTTCCGACATAGATGATGTCAGGAGTTACTGGGTCAATAATCAAGTCGCTCAACATTTGGTCGGGAAGGGATTGCCCGATTTGTTTCCACGAGAGGCTTCCGTTCGTGGTTTTGTATAAACCCTTGAGGGTGGCGGTATAAACCGTATCCTGATGATGAGGATCAACCTTTATTTTGGTCACGCCGAGTGCCCGTGAGGATTTCAAAACTTCGGGGGCCACAAGTCCTGTATTCACTTTGACCCACGTCTGGGTTCCGTTCACTGATTTATACACACCTCCGCTGGTTCCTGCGTAAAGGGTTTGAGGTTGCTTGGGATCAATCGCGATCGAAATGACCATTAAGACTTCTTTCATCCCTTCCATCCGTTTTATTCAGGTCTCCCCGGCATCCGTTGATTCAAAGACACCCATGGAGGTGGCGGAAAATAGATGATTGCTTGACCCAGGGGCAAACGCGAGTTCATGGACAACTGACGAAATAGTGACATCATCTAAGCCCGCTCGTCTAGAAGTCCAATTTTGGCCTCCATTAAAGCTTTTATACACCGCATCACCCTTTGTGCCGGCAAATACATTGGCTGGAAGTATAGGGTCAACCGCCAGTGAAATGACTCGCGAATGAGTCATGCCCCTCGACATGTTCTCCCATGTTTTTCCTTGATCGCGAGATTTGTAAATGTACTCGTTGGTCGCGAGATAAATGATGTGAGGTTTTGTAGGATGGAGCGCAACTTCCACTACGGGTCCACTGCTTCTGGTGCAGGAAGCCATGCTCAAGAACAGGATCAGCCATAAAACGGGGGCATCTGTGAGGGGCCAACGGAACGGATCTGTTACCCATGAGCGGTAGATAGAGGAATGGTTCATCATGGGAGAGGGTTACCCCTACCTGATACGCTGTCCGTTGCTGAGAGGAGTCGAGTGTGGTTGTGATTGGGGAGAGGTAATAGGCGAAAGGTCCGCCACTGGTGCCTTAGGCACTTGATTGTAAATTTGCAACGCTTCAGGCATCTATTTTTGTAAATCAGCGATACGTGTGTCATGGGCTGGATGCGTCGAAAGAAACTCAGGTGGTTGTCCCTTAGATGACTGCGCCATCCGTTGCCAGATTCGAGGGGCTTCTCGGAGGTCGTAGCCAGCTTGCGCGGCTAAGAGCAGACCAACATAGTCCGCCTCAGACTCGTGATGTCGACTGTATGGCAGAAGAACCCCAAATTGGAGGCCGACCCCCAGGGCGGCCATGGTGGCTCGGCTTGTCGTGTTACTGACATTCCCAGCTTCCATTCCAATTGCGGCTGCGGCAAGGGTAAGTTGGCCAAGTTGTAACTGGCTCATCCGTTCCCCACTATGTCGGGCTAAGGCATGCACGACTTCGTGCCCCATGATAGCAGCAAGACCGGCTTCATTTTTTGCTTCGGGGAAAATTCCCGTATACACAGCTATTTTGCCGCCTGGCAAAGCAAAGGCATTTTTGGTTTTGTCATCCTTAATCACTGTGATTTCCCAGTCGAACTTTCGGGCAGACTCAGCATATCGTGATTGTCGGGCAGCTTGAATAATTCGGGTTGCGACACGCCTAACTGGATTCACCTCTTGAGGGTCTTCCGAAACCTGGACTTTGGGATCGTCGAGGACTTGGGTATAGGCTTGTTCTCCCATTTGGACTTCCTGGGATTCTGGAAATATCAATAGTTGAGATCGTTCTGTGTAGGGGTTTGTTTCACATCCGAGAATGAGCCAAGAGAGGCAAACAAGTGTGAGGGCTAGGCGAAGGAAAGAGGAATTAATAAAGAGTCCATACATAAGTTTTTGACTTTTACCAGGTTTTCCGTTTGCCGCTGAAGTTCTGGCGTGCAAGCATCAGAAAGTCAAGGGCGGTTAGACATGATAGTCGAAGCTAGGACTGTGGAGTAGGCTAAAGCCGAGGAGATCCACATGACAGCCAAGCTTTGACCAGTAAATTCAAGTGATACTTTAATATTCTGGGATGGTAATATCAAGTTCTGTCACACTTTCATATCGAGCTAACGCGGTCTTCGTTCCTTCCCTTGGGCCGACAATCAGGATTGTAAATCGTTGAGGTTGTAAATGTTTGCCAACGGCTTCCCTGACTTGATCAACCGTGACCTGTTTAATCCCGTTCCGAAAGCGTTCGAGCCAGTCAGAGGGATACCCATAATATTCATACGTGATGTATTTTCCTAGGACCTTTCTAGGAGAGTCTATCGAAAAAACAAATGAATTCAGAATGCTGGTTTTGGCGTCGTTCACCTCAGCTTCGGTTGGCGGGTCTGTCACCATTTTTTGAGCTTCCTCGATTAAGGCATCAATCCCTGGGCCGGTTGTTTCTGTTTTTGTGGACATGGAGAGGCTCGCAGAGCCAGGATGATCCCATCCAAAGCCAACCCCGCCATGCACATCATAAGCAAGGCCTTTTTGGGATCGTACATTAGAAAACAGGCGTGCCCCAAAAGACCCAGAGAGAATTTGGTTTGCAATCACGATCGGATAGTAATCGGGGTGGTCCCGTTTGAGACCGAGGTGCCCCATGATGATCTTGGCTTGAGTCATGTCATTTTTTTCAACATAAAACACACGGGGTGAGGGGGTGGTTTGAAAGGGGGTTGCTGGATCGTCTTGTTCTGCAGCTGGGTTCCAATCACCAAAGACTTGTGTGACCAACGCAACAGCCTCTTCGGTAAGAAAATCTCCGACCAATCCCAAAATAATACGATTAGGACGGAAATATTTTTGGTGCCAGCCCAACAGATCCGCCCTCGTGATCGATTGAATCGTGGTATAGGTCGAGGTCCATGCATAGGGCGAATCTTTTCCATAAATCAACTTCGTAAACTCGCGGGAGACAATGCCGTCTGGATTGTCATTCTGCCTGGCAATGTTGGCCATGACCTGATTTTTAGCGATGGCTAATTTTTTTGGATCAAAGGCTGGATGGCGAACGACATCGCCAAAGACTTTCAAGACTTCAGGGAAATCTTCTTTGAGGGAACTCATTGAAGCGGTACCGGAATTTTTCCCAATTCCCGTCTCGATGGACGCTGCTTTGCCTTCAAGGTAGTCGTCAAGGGCATCTCCAGAGCGTGATTTGGTGCCCCCACTTCGCATTACCGTTCCTGTCAGATCGGCTAGGCCAATTTTCTCGACAGGCTCTAGGCGCGATCCGGTCCGAATGGTGGCGGATACTCTGACCAAAGGAAGTTCGTGATCTTCCATCAATAGGACAACCATCCCATTGTCAAGCATGATCCTGATGGGTTTTGGAATTTGAATTTCAGGAAGGGGAGGATAGGTTAAATCCTCAACGCGTTCTACCTGGGCCCCAAGAGGCCAGGAGGGAAGAAACATGAAGATTGCGATGAACACAACTAGACGATTCACATACCAATGCATGGTCTATCTGCTCCTCTCGGTGGATCAGTGTTGGGTTGCCTTGGTTCTGGCCTGCTGATTCTGTAGGGGAGGCGACTCGGTCTCGATCATGGCCACAATGCGATTGGACGCGACGAATGTGTGATTGGCCACTCGGCGTATATCGGATTTGATCACCTTGTCAAAGCGTTCAATGTAACGGAATAGCTCACGCCAATCACCGAAGAGGGTGTGATAATCCGTCAGGCTCATCGCCAGGCCTAAATTGCTACCGAGGGATTGAACGAGGCTGGCTTTAGCACGGGTTCGGAACTTGGCTAATTCTTCATCTGTCACATCCTCGGTCTGTAAACGATGGAGTTCTTCTCGAATGGCTTTCTGCACCGTTTCATTTGCCACTCCGCGTGCAGGGACCGCATAGGCCGTCCATAAATGCGGGTATTTCTCGCCTGGATACGCTCCAAAACTTCCTGCGGCGACAGCGATTTTCTTATCGCGGACTAACGATCGATAAAATCGAGAGGTCCGACCATTCGTGAGAATATCGTCAATGGCGTCAAAAATCGGTTGATCCTCATGAGTGACCGCAGGTTTATGGTAGCCCTCAACGTAGAAGGGTTGGGCCGGATCCTTGAGAATAACCGTCTTTTCAGCAGTGGAGGGCGGTTCTGTGGTTCGGAGCGGAGGCGATGGGTTGCCCGCAGGAATACGACCAAAGTAGGTCTTCAAAAGTGGGATGAGTGTTTCAGCTTTCACGTCTCCCACAATCGCGGTCACCATATTCGAAGGAATGTAGTAGGTACGATAAAATTTCTCAGCGTCAGTCATCGTGTACGACTGAATGTCACTGGCATACCCGATAACTGGGTGATGGTAAGGATGGGCGATAAATGCGGTAGAGAGAAATTGTTCCGTGAGTCGACCGACTGGACGACTTTCCGTTCGAAGCCGCCGCTCCTCCATGACCACATCCCGTTCTTCATAGAACTCCCGAAAAACCGGGTGGAGAAAGCGCTCGGATTCTAAATACGTAAAAAGCTCAACCTTATTAGCGGGAAGAGCATAGAAGTAGCCCGTCACATCAGCTCCCGTGAAGGCATTAAGGGCAACTCCACCTTCCCGTTCGATAATGTCTCCGAATTCATTTTTTTTGACATATTGAGCAGCAGCCTCTTGTTTGGCTCTAAAGGTTGCAAAAAGCTCTTTGACCCTTTCAGCATTGGGCTGAGGAGAAAGACGTTCAGCCTGGTACGCTTGATACGAAACTTCAAGTTCTTCTAGAGACTTTTTCTCAGCTTCATAATTGGTCGTCCCAAGATGAGGGGTACCTTTAAATGCCATATGTTCAAACATATGAGCGAGTCCCGTCACTCCAGTGCCTTCCTGGGCTGATCCCACATTCACGCGGGTCATAAAAGCGAAAACAGGAGCAACGGGTCGTTCGACAATAATAAACGTCCAGCCATTTTTAAGCGTATGCGTCGTGACCTGTTTCTCGAAGGAGGCAAGATCTTGACCTTGAACCTCCGATGGTCCAAACGGAAATAGAAGCAGAAGAAACAATAACGGAGACAAAATACGAAACAACGGAACGAATCGTGAAAACATAGACAATGACCTCATTATATGCAACTAAAATATTTTTCTTCTTAATCTTAACGGGTGGATCATGGTGTTGCAAGGCAGAAAGAATTTGCAACAGGTTTTTTCACAGATCTTGGGGATTGAGTAGGATTCTAGATATATTCTCTCTGTGGGATTTGGCATACCATTACTCAAGTTTAAACCTGAATCCGGTGTGAACGTTTTAGCACGGGCTGTCGCATGAGCACTCAGAGGCTTCAGAAGAGCCACCTTCCCGATTGCGCCCAAAGCTACCTTTTGGGAAGCTTTGAGATGCATGCCACCATGCGGGTTCACGGAAGCTGAAGATCACGTTCGGAGCAACGACCCTGACCCCCTACGGGGGCGTGTGCCTTCTGCATCGATTCTTCAGTCGCCTTCGGTTGAGAAAGCTTCTGACCCAGGAGGTACGCCTTCTCCAGCACAACAACCGCTACACCACAGGGGAGATGCGGCTCACCCTCCTCTCCCCGATGTTCCTCGGGCTCGAACGGATCGAGTCGAGCGACCCCAGCTTGGAAGCGTTTCTGAACGCGTAGTGAAATACCCGCCTTGTTCTCTCCTCGTGACAAGGGGACCGCACGTATGAGTTGGCTGCGGTCCCTAGGGGTGATCAGCCTGGGTTTTTTGGTCAATGGCTGCGCAAGCCCGGTTGACAAACTGTGGCCACTACCACCGGATGTTCCTGCGCATACCATCATCGTCTCTATAGACACCATTCACGCCATGATTGCGTTTCCTGTTTCACAGTCCCGTCCGGATTCCCGTCACCCACCGTTGTATGAGGAATGGGGCTACGCCGAACAAGCTTGGTATCTCGAGCAGAGGATGGGCTTAGGTGGAGTACTCCGAGCACTGTTCTGGGAATCCTCAGGAGTTGTTGAAGTAGGTCTGCATGAGCAACTTTGGAGCCAGCGAACCCCGCAGCTCCCAGCCGAACAGTTTACTTTTCGCCTCAGCGAGAATAGCTATGTGCGCTTACGTCACTACCTTGAAGCATCAAAGGCCGACGGGGCACTGATTCTGAAAGTGGGCGGGAGCGAGTTTTACCGAGCAACCGATTCCTATCATGTTTTTCACAACTGTCATCACTATGCCGCTGGGGCACTTCGCGCGGCTGGGCTCCCGATTTCTACCTTTTGGGCCTTGACCCGCGGGATGTTTGCGGCTCAGCTCCAACGGGCGGAACAAATGGCAGAGTCAGTAGACAGCTCGCAAGCCGGAGATCACGATGGTACCTTCAGGCCTCGCGGCTACAACCGCGCTAACAGTTGATATGGTCCGCTTCACAATTTCGCCTTTTTCAATCGCGAAGGCTTTCCCAAATCTCCTTCAAGCTCTGTGTTCAACCTACTGACCGGGAAGGGTACACTTCACGGCAAGAAATTGCCCTTTCATGCCCTCCCACGACCCAGAAATCTGCTGGAGCTTTGCCTCGGCTACGAGCAACCCAACGAGCATATTGCTTGACCCGTACCTCAAGGCGCTATTCGTCGCCTGGCGTCCACTAAAGAGGGGAAAGATCAACACGGAGGTCTTGGTCAGTCGGCAGCGCCGCCGCAATGCGATTGAGCCAACCATTGGGCATATGAAAGACGACGGATGGTTGGGCCGGAACTACCTGAAGGGCACCAAAGGCGATCAGGTGAATGCCCTGTTGTGTGGCGTGGGGCAGAACTTACGAGCCATTCTCAGACACCTGAGAATTTTTTGGCTTCGGTTCCTGGTGGCGACCATCAAACAAATTCTTAGGTCCAATATGATAGGGGCGAGAGCTTACTAAAAAGGACTTTTTCAGAGACGACTAAGAAGAGTCCTTTGAGTCTGGAGAAATTTGAAGAATTTTTTCGGTTATTGCCTAAACGAGAGGATAGTGAACGGAGTTGGACAGTAAGCCGCAAAGATATTGATGAGAAGGGCTATGACCTAAAAGCTGCCAATCTTTATGCAAAAAACGAAGAAGATACACGAACACAGGAAGAACTCTTGGACTTTATTGAAGCCAAAGGGCGTGAAGTAGCTGAGGCTATTTCTGTACTTCGAAAATCTTACTGATGAGAGTTAGGGTTAGCGTAAGTTTGCGAAAAATGTGCATCTATAAATAGCTAAGAAATCAACCTGACTTGAGACAATATTCATTCCTCGAATTTCAAGAATCTCTAAAGAATTATGTAACAGGTCGGGAAAGCCAGAGAGGTAGTTTATATGGCTAATCTTCGTCACCGCTAAAGGTCAATAATCCATCCGCGAAACAAACCGCTAAGGCTAATGCACATCCTAATCGCCCAATTTCATCCCGTCGGCAATTTCGATGTTCATCAAGACATTGGAATGCTGGTTGTTGATAGTGGGGGGGTACGCCTTTCACAGAATCAATAAAGGCTTCCACAGGCTCCGATTCACTGTCTGTCGTTTCGGGATGCAGAGGTTTGAAAGGAGTTGGTTGAAGGCCACTTAACGGAGAAGTTTCAATCATCCCTATCGGGGGAGAGGATTCCATTTTCTTCAATTGGGCTTGGATTATTCTTAAAGCGTTTGACAGAACTTCTTTCTCTGTTTCATCATCAACGTTCTTTACATGTTGGGTTAGTTCAATAGCTAAAATCTCTAGTCTAACAGTTTTAGTATTTTTCTCATCCGTAATTGCCGAGCTAGAATCCTGAACACTCGTAGTAAGACCGCGACTATGTAGACGAATTTCAGACGACAAAATAAGTCTATTTTGCTCGCTCATGTGGAATAATAGTTCCCGCGCCGATACCCTCATCTCCTTTGTAGGGGCATTCTCGCTTAATGTAACAAGAGCTTCGAGTGCCCTATCATCTCCATAAACATAAATTTTAGGTTGGGTACACCCAAGTAAGCTAAGAGTGACTATCATGCTTGCCCAAAAAAATTAAACAAAATACTACTCACTTTTAGCCATCAATGAGAGGGATAAGTAGTTGTTTAACACATATTGCAGCGCCTAATAAGACTCAAGGTTAAATGTTGCATATTTAGGTGAGCAGATAGCGCGATTTTTATGGCATGTCAAGTTCAGATTTTTTCACTCTTCTAATCGGGTCCTGAGTTATTTGGGGTACGATACACTAACTATTCGCGGAGCCAGAGTTTTATTAAGCTGCGAGCCCTGCCCTTGTGTATTGCATGCTGAATCCCTTTTGGTTTGAAGGATGTAGAATAGGCTAGGAGGGCGGTACGGAAAGATAAGGGGGAGATAGACAACCTCTGGGCTGCAAGGCGAATGGTTCAGATCACCAAATTGGTGGAGCGTTTGTAGGGATAACTTACCTTGCTTGAGCAGTTTGACAAGTCCGCAAACGCATTTACCTTACTAGCAGCCCATTGAGAATTATTTCTTGCGAGATGCAAGGCTAGGCGTCGGGTTCCCTAAAGTGGTCCCTCGCCTGCCGACAAAGCCCCCCCGGGGTTGACTTGGATGGGACGACGACGCGCAAAAAAATATTCCCACTGAGAACAATATGTGGGCTAAAATGTGGGGTGATAAATAATAAAAGACTTAAATAATTAATATAATCAATATAATATGAACGTAAATTGGCGGAGGGGGTGGGATTCGAACCCACGGTCCCGTGAAGGACTCCGGTTTTCAAGACCGGCGCCTTAGACCACTCGACCACCCCTCCGTATATGATTTGCCATGCAAATGATGGTGATGAATTATAGAAGCGTGGTCCCTTGTACTGAATCTAAGATTTCGGGATACAAGACTTTACACTCGAGACGTTGCACGGTTCACTTGTGAATGGGTTCCTCAAATTTCCTCCACCCTTTGCGGTTCATACATACTTCAACTTGGGCCTCGGGGCCCATTCCCCCCGTCGCGGACAACTTCTCTGGATCCTCACATGCTTCCTTATCTCGGTGATATTGTTCCTGGGATGCTCCGGGCTTCGACCAGATAGTTCGATAATCTTGGCCAGAACAACTCACAAGGAATAGGGCCAATCCCAGTGCACAGAATAGAATCAAATGTTTCATGTCTCCTTCCTTTCCGATATGCGTTCTTGTCCTTGGCAATATGGTCTCAGGGCTTCTGGAATCACGACCGAACCATCAGCCTGCTGATAATTTTCTATGATTGCTACCAGCGTACGCCCAATGGCCAATCCCGACCCATTTAACGTATGGAGAGGTTCAGGTTTGCCATCCGTAGGTCGGTAGCGGAGGTTCATGCGTCGAGCTTGAAAGGTCTCGAAATTGCTGCAAGAAGACACCTCACGATAGCATTGCTGCGAAGGGATCCATACTTCCAAATCATATGTTTTAGCTACCGAAAAGCCAAGGTCTCCTGTACAGAGTGTTATGACACGGTATGGGAGGTCTAACCGTTGCAACACTGTTTCAGCAGCTTGTGTGAGGGTTTCAAGTTCTTGATAAGAGTCCGTAGGCTTTGATAGGGCAACGAGTTCTACCTTGTTAAATTGGTGAACTCGAATTAACCCTCGTGTGTCCTGCCCGTATGACCCGGCTTCTCGACGAAAGCATGGTGTATGAGCGACATAGCGACGTGGAAGAGCATCGGCTGGCAGAATTTCATCGCTATGCAAGTTCGTCAGTGGCACTTCCGAAGTAGGAATGAGAAAGTAAGGATCGTCACTTAGGCGAAACAGGTCCGCTTCAAATTTAGGCAATTGTCCGGTTCCCGTCATTGCTGTTTGATTGACTAAAAAGGGCGGAAGGATTTCTGTATACCCATGTTCGTTGATGTGCAGGTCTAGCATAAAATTTGCCAGAGCACGCTCTAATCTCGCACCAAGCCAGACCATGACGGAGAAACGCGCGCCAGTTACTTTGCTGGCCCGGTCAAAATCAACAATGCCTAAGGCCTCTCCAATTTCCCAATGAGGTTTGGGGGCAAAGTCGAAAGTGGGAGGGGAACCCCAACGCCGAATTTCCACATTGTCGCTGGGCTGAACGCCAATCGGTACAGAAGAATGAGGAAGATTAGGAATCCGTAAGGCTTCTTCGTTGAGGCTCTCTTCCAGGGATCGAAGCCGTTCTTCGAGGATTTTTATCTCGTCTCCAAGAGCTTTCATCTGTTGAATGGCCTCTTCTGCTGGCTGCTTAGTGCGTTTGAGTTGGGCGACTTGGTCTGAGCCTTTTTTTAGTTGAGATCGGAGGCTTTCAACTTGTTGTAGGACATCCAGTCGTTCGTGAAGTAATTTGTGGACATCATCCCACTTCACGTCAATACCGCGAGGACCTAATTGATCTTTTATCATTTCCAATTGGTCCCTGAGGTCGCGAAGATCGTACATCACAATGCTCCTGAATCGTGTAGAGACGGGTTCGGAATCTAGCACTTGTCCTTTGGCCAGTCAACGAATGAGGAAACATCCTCAAAACTTGCAGCCTGGTGACGAATCAGTTATTAATCCCTTTAAGTAGATTGAGACGATGCCGTAGGTGTTTCCCTATGAGGATGTGTTTATTGGAGGAGTCAGTCTCCTCATTGTCGGATTGTTGATCATTCGATGGAGGTTTGTTCGAAAGGGTCGATTTGTCAACACATCACTTCCGCAAGAAGAGGAGTAACCTAAGCTGGCGATGAATGCGGGTATCGCATTCGTTGATCTTTCTGGTATCGTCCTTTTATAATTTCGCTTCTTTAATATTAATTGTCCATTCTTATGAATCTCATGGCACGACTTCAACGTTCCGATGGCCGAAGATCTGATGAAATGCGGCCGGTGAACATTACGCAGGCATTTATCAAATATGCGGATGGCTCTGTCTTAATGGCCATGGGAGATACGAAGGTTATTTGTACAGCATCGGTAGAGGAAAAGGTGCCTCCCTTTTTACGAGATAAGAAGCAGGGGTGGGTGACAGCCGAATACGCCATGCTTCCTCGGTCGACCCATGATCGGACACCTCGAGAGGCAACCCGAGGAAAACAAGGGGGGCGCACCATGGAAATTCAACGGCTCGTAGGGCGGGCACTCCGTGCTGTGACAGATATGACCCTGTTAGGCGAGAGGACGGTATGGATTGATTGCGATGTCATTCAAGCCGATGGGGGAACCCGCACGGCCTCCGTCACGGGCGCATTTATTGCTTTGGCTGATGCGATAAAAGGGCTACGGACCAAAAATCTGATTCAGAAAAATCCCCTGCAGGATTATTTGGCAGCGGTGAGTGTGGGAAAAGTAGGTGGCCAGGTTTTGGTAGACTTGTGCTATGAAGAAGATTCGCTGGCTGAAGTGGATATGAATCTCGTCATGACCGGCAAAGGCCAGTTGGTAGAAATTCAGGGAACGGCGGAGAGGGCTCCATTTGATAAAAAAGACTTAGATGAATTTTTTAGCTTCGGGTGGACAGCAACCCAACAGTTGATTCAATTTCAGAAGGATTTAATCGGCGGCTTGAGGTAGAATAGTGGATGTGGTGTTGGCAACGGCTAATCAGGATAAGCGTCAGGAACTTGTCTCACTGTTAAGCTCGTTGGGAGTGAGGATTCGTGATTTGAATGAATTTCACGATATTCCTCCTATTATTGAAGACGGGAAAACCTGTGAAGAAAACGCCATCAAAAAAGCTATCACGATCGCTAAGCACACCGGTATGGTTGCGTTGGCTGACGATACTGTTTTGGAAGTTCATGCCTTAAACGGAAGGCCGGGTGTGTACGCGGCTCGCTATGCGGGGGAACATGCCACGTACGAGGACAATTGGCGAAAATTGCTAAAAGAACTGGATGGCGTGCCTGCTCAACAGCGTACGGCGAGGTTTTTGACTACGGTAGCCATTGCAGATCCGTGTCTGGAGGTTGAAGTGGTTGAAGGGATTTTAGAGGGCAGGATTGCCGAAGATCCATCTGGCGAAGGAGGATTCGGCTATGACCCTGTATTTGAAGTTCCCGAATTACGGAAAACACTGGCCGAACTGACCCTTGACGAAAAAAATCAAATCAGTCATCGTTCACAAGCCTTAGCCAAAGCTAAAGAAGTTCTCGAACGTAAATATATTCTTCAGGAAAACGTCGGGGCGTAGCGCAGCCCGGTAGCGCGCCTGCTTTGGGAGCAGGATGTCGGAGGTTCAAATCCTCTCGCCCCGACCAGTTTTTCTCCATCTCTTTCTTCGCTGTCGTGAAGATGATGGTCTTCCATACCTTACCGCGCCCGTAGCTCAGTTGGATAGAGCATCAGCTTTCTAAGCTGAGGGTCGTAGGTTCGATTCCTACCGGGCGCGCCACTCTTTCAAGGGCTTAGCAGGTCGATGCTCTGATCAGCGCTTGACTAAGATCTGGATTAGATGTATTATCATATTACTTTACTACACAATTGCTTTGCGATGGAGGAGTTGGAAAAATGGGAATTTATTACGGATTGATGGAAGAAATTCAGAAATTGGCTACATGGTTGGATGATGTGGGTGAGTTAGACCGTATGGTTCAGAAGGCTCAAGGCAAGGATAAAAAGGAAAATCAAAAACCTATTGCGGAGTCTCCTGTTTCAAATCTTCAGCGTGAAGGTAAGTAAAATTTAAAGTGCTTATCTCATGATATTTTATTATGAAATAGGCACCTGGCGGAATAGGTTTCCAATTAAAAGTCTTTCCTTCCTGTGTATTCTCAAAAATTCCCCTTCTAGCCCTGGATAAAATAATCTCCTTAGGTGTTCCATCTTGATGAGTGGTATATGCTGCTACCACCCCTCTATACATTAAGTTTTTGCCAGGAATCTCGGTTGGTATTTTAGTCACTGCATCCAACCAAACCAGTATTTTGTTTTGTGGAACTCCAGGTAGTTTTCCCCGCCCCATAAATTGGTAAAGAGCATCGCTTTTATAGCCAAATAACCACGGGAATTTTACATCTAATTCATGACTCCACACAAAAAACCTCAATAGGTGCCCAGCAAACAATGCTAAAGCCAGAACACCAATATAGTAACCAGCAATATATCCTGTATTCTCATAGAGCGTATTGACAAAAGTAGGAATACTTTCATCTGGGCCAAATTGTGTAGTTAGTAACCGAAAGACATGCTCGAACCTGAGGCTGTAATTAAAAATCCCTTTGTGTTGCAAAGGTTCAAAGACAAGAAAAAGTATGCCTATGTGAATTGGCAATGAAAAAAAGATAGCCTTCACAATATCATCTGTCCAATTCCTGGGAAGTACTTGTCTGGTAAATAGACCAGAGTAATAACTGCTCAGGAAAATATATCCAGGAAAAGCCAAAAGGAGAATGATTAGTGTGGTAAAAGCGAAATTAGGCATTTTATGGTCATCACTATTTTCGGCTATCATCCAATTGCATGACCCCAATGTCAACGGCACAATTTTTTATTGGGATTCTTATCGTGCTCCCCTCAGAGTGGAATCCATCCTTAAGCATGGTCCAATAGCGGACCAAGGAGGTGGACATGGCAGACAAGACTCCAGATTCTATCCAACGGTGTACTACAGTCCTCCTTTCTGTGGAGAAAGCTTATGACCCATAATCCTGAATTTTTAAAGCTAGTAGAGGCGGCAAGAGCAAAGATTCGGGAATGCTCTGTGCATGATGCCCAGCATCGTCTGAATCAAGGAGAGCAATTGTATTTTATTGATGTTCGAGAGGACCATGAAGTCGCCAATGGATTTGCCAAGGGAGCTATTCACCTTGGTCGTGGAATCCTCGAGCGGGACATTGAAACGACTATTCCTGATAAAAATTCGGAGATTGTTCTGTATTGTGGGGGTGGCTATCGTTCAGCGCTTGCGGCTGCCAATCTTAAGGAAATGGGATATGTCCATGTTTGTTCTATGGAGTGAGGCATAAAGGCTTGGCGACAAGTTGGATTACCTTTAGAGGGAGAAACTGAGTCTCCCTCTAAAGGATAGAATGTATCGAGAACTACTCTTGAGAGTTTCTGGAAGTCTTTAAGGATCAAGATTGAGAAATAGCCTGTGCCGCGAATGTATCGGGTCTAGAATAGGGCAACTTCCTAACTATTTATAACGGCGATCGAATTCTTTAACGACTTCCTTGGTGATGTCCAGCCCTTTCTTGTTGTAAAGCACGATTCGAAGAGTGGCGTCACTCCCCTTGTCCAGGACAAGGGCGAATCCATACTTTTTAGCCACTGCCTTAGTCGCCGTCTGGATTTTTTTCATATATTCCATCACCATCTCTTTTTGCTTTTGGCCAAGTTCTTGTTGAAATTCCTGTCCCTTCCGTTGATAGTCTTGAAGTTTTTTCCGAAACGCGGTTTTCTTAGATTGTTTTTCTGTCTCACTAAGAGTCGAGCCGTCTTTAAGCTCAACCTCTAAGGCTTTGATTTCGTCTTCGTCCCTTTGAAGGAGTTTTTGACGAACGCTTGCATGTTCTTTTAAGGTTGAAAGAACCCGCTTTCCTGCGCGTGACTTTTCAATAACTTCTTGAGGATCAACGATGCCGACTTTGAAAGAAGTCGCCGCCTCTGCTGTCGCGAAGAGGGGAAGACTGCTGAGTGCCGTCATGCTCAACATGACGAGAAGTTTGGTGATGACAGTTAGGCGTTTTAAAGGAAAAGTAGTGTATTCCATTACAATCTGTCTCCCTAAGAAATGTGAAATATCATCAAAATTTCAAAAAAGTTAATTCACGAAGTGACGCCCTATATTATCCTAGCTGATACGATGGGCATAAGTGAAGGAGGGTAATTACCATAGTTATGCAGTGTCAAGAGCTATCGGTGAATTTGATTAGGTGAATGTCCTATGAGAGTTAGAATACAAGACGAACGCAAGAAGATACAATTTGGATCAGATGCCTCGTCTTGATTGCTAAACATTCGAATTACTCTTCCCAATAATGATACATACAAGAGGTTGTTTCCAAATTCGGAGTCATATGTGATGACGATCAAGGATGCCCCGCGTATTATCTGTTTCGGCGACAGCTTGACGGTGGGTTATCAATCTGGGATATTCGGAGGACAACCACTTGATGACGCGCCGTATGGACGATTCCTGCAGCAATGGATGGGCTCTAAAGGATGTGTGGTCGTCAGTGGTATGTGTGGAGAACTGGCCACCGAAATGACGGATCGATTTCAACGAGATGTCCTTGATCAGCAACCGTTGTTGACGATCATTCTGGGTGGAACCAACGATTTGGGGTATGGCTTGGAGCCTGCAGCCATCGTAAATAGTTTATGTACGATGTACAGCCGAGCTCAAATGGCCGGAATCCATGTGGTCGGAGTAACGGTTCCATCTATTCGAATTGAAACTGCTCAGAGTTCCTTCTCAGACGACGAAAGTTGTGAAACAACTCCGGCTTGGCTCAAAAAGTTGGTTGATCAGCGAAAGGTGTTAAACCATGAAATTCAGCGATCCTGCGCTTCACTTCACATACCATGTGTCGATTTGTTTGCGGAAACAGTTGAAGGGCCGGATCAACTGTTAGCGGAAAAATTTTCGAGCGATGGGTTGCACTTAAATACTCAGGGATATGAACATTTCGCGAGATTGGTCTGGAATCAGGTCCTTGCTTTCCAGTTTACGTAAAAAAAGAGCGTGAAGCTTATCAGCCATAGATTAAGCAACTGTGCGCTAACGGGGAATTGTTTTGCCAGTTACTCGCCATGCTTATCAAATGTCTGTCCTTCGTTGAGTCGAAGCATTGAAGAAATGATTAGAAACAAACGGTCCTCTGCTAGGAATTTGAAGAGGTTGTTGAACTTGAGGGTTTTGACGAGCTTGGAGAAGAACTCGTGGTAGACGACGATGATGAAGACGACGAAGCCTCACTTTTAGAAGGTGTGGTGGAACTCGTCACTCCTTCACTCGATGGTGCTGAAGCTTCAGTACTGGCCACCTCTTTCTTTTCTTTTTTTTTCTCCGTATCTGTTCCGTCGGCTAAACCTTTCTTGGGATCTTTGAGTTTGTCTGAGTAATCAGTCACATACCATCCTGTGCCTTTGAACACAATTCCTGGGACAGAAATCAGTTTTCGTACCAATTCTCCACATTTGTCACATTCGGTGACGGGAGGATCGGAAAATTTCTGTTTGACCTCAAATTGGTTCCCACAAGAATCACAGGCATATTCGTATATTGGCACGGTCAACCTCCACGCTTGATGAAAAAAATTCCCTCTCTATTCATAACACGGAAAATGCAAATGTCAAGTTGAAAGAAACATTCTTAGGAAAGAGGGTGGAGAGCCGCTTCTAGACGATCCAGGCCCCGCTGAGTCGCCTCTAGGGTTGGAGTGTAGGAAAATCGCAAGTGGAAATCGCTCCCAAATGGTTCTCCAGGGACGCAAGCAATTTGAGCTTCTTGTAAGAGATAGGAGGCAAGGTCGGAAGGTGTGGAGATGATTCCAGTGGGGTGTTGACGCCCCAATAAACCACTCACATTCGGAAAGGCATAAAAGGCTCCAGCAGGTAACGGGCAGTGGACACCAGGGATGGTGTTCAATCGTTCCACGGTGATCTTTCGTTGAGGTCGAAGATCATCCAGGAGTTGCGAAAAAAAATCAGTTCCCCCTTGCAAAGCTACCAGCGCTGCTTTTTGTGAAATGGATGTGGGGTTTGAGGTGCTTTGGCTCTGAATATTGGTCATGGCGCTGATGAGTTCTTGCGATCCAGCGGCATAGCCGATTCGCCACCCTGTCATGGCAAACGCTTTTGAAACGCCATTAACGATCACCGTGTGCTGAGAGACTTCAGGAGAGAAGGAGGCAATACTGACGTGTTCATGATCGTCGTAAAGGAGTTTTTCATAGATCTCATCAGAGATAATCGTTAGCCCATGGCGGAGAGCCACCTCGGCAATTCCCTCAAGGTTGTTCCGAGAATAAATAGCGCCAGTGGGATTGCATGGACTGTTGAGAATGATGGCTTTCGTCCGAGTAGTAATACAGGCTTCTAAGAGCTGTAGATCAATCGCATAGTTGGTGGAATCTTCGGTTTTCAGGAAAACTGGGGAAGCGTCGGCTAGGCGAACTTGATCAGGGTAGGAGACCCAGTAAGGGGAGGGGATGATGACCTCATCTCCAGATTCAAATAATGCTTGGGCAATATTGTAGAGGGTATGTTTGGCTCCGCATGAAATGAGGATTTGAGACCTTTCGTATTGAACGCCCTGATCCCTTTTCAATTTTTCAATAACTGCTTCCTTTAGTTCATCGATACCGGACACGGCGGTATATTTGGTGAATCCCTCTCTGATGGCTTCCTCGGCCGCATTGTTCACAAACTCGGGGTTTCCACAGGCGGGTTCTCCCGCAGAGAAATCAATGACATCGACTCCTTGGCTTATCATCGCTTTTGCCTTCGCTGAAATTTTAAGCGTAGGAGAAGGCAGGATTTTAGAAGTCCGAGCGGCTAGTTTCATGATGGCGCTTGAGCAAATCGAGTTCGCAGACGTTTAGCGACGTCCGCATGGACAAATTGCTCTAGCGGACCTCCCAATGAAGCGAGTTCTTTGATGATACTAGAGGTAAGGTAGGAATATTCTTCACTTGGCACGAGAAAGACCGTTTCAAGGTCTTCCGCCAATTTTCGGTTAAGCAGGGCCATCTGGAATTCATGCTCATAATCGGAGACCGCACGGATGCCTCGAATGATCGCATGTGCTCCTCTTTGGCGTACGTAGTCCACCAGGAGGCCATCAAACGTGTCCACTTCCACTCTTGCGATATTTTTCGTGGCAATCTTCGCCAACTCTAAACGTTCTTTGATATCGAGCATAGGGTGTTTTCGTGGATTCGGTGCGACGGCGACGATAAGGTGATCAAAAATCCGAAGACTGCGCTGAATAATATCGGTGTGCCCGTGCGTGATGGGATCAAACGTACCTGAGTAGATAGCTAGGCACATGAGGCAAATCTACCTGATTCGGAAGTCTTGAAGACTGTGAGAATCGTATCACCATACCGATATTGCCGCATTTGGGTGAGTTGGCCTACCTGTGCTGGGATCGGGATGTGTTTGCTATGTTCGAGAATGACCAAAGTTTTGGCCGATATCTTTGTGCTGTCTCCTAATAAGGCTAGGAGCTGTTCGGCTATGGATTCCTCGTAAGGAGGATCGGCGAAGACAATATCAAACGGAGGAAGCGTCTGTCCTCCCATTGACTCTTGAAGGTACGCATCCGCCGAATAGGGAATGATAGACGCGTGTGGAGTCAGCCCGCAATGGGTAAGATTTTCCTCGATCAGGGCCCTGGATGCAGAATGTGATTCTACAAAGACAACCAGTTGTGCCCCTCGGCTCAATGCCTCGATTCCGACAGCGCCTGTTCCGGCATACAGATCTAAAAAGCGAGCTTCCCTCAGGCGCTCTCCAATGATCGAAAACAGGGCTTCGCGGACCCGCTCAGAAGTAGGATGAAGGTGTACTCCACGTGGTTCTTTGAGTCGCCGCCCTTTGTATTCTCCCGCTATGATTCGCACAACCCCCTCCTTCTTGTCACAAACGAACTTATCACACTGGGAAAAATCTGAGCAAGGCAAGTCACTTAGCAGTGTAATTTTGACACATTTTTAGGCCTCCGCTATAGTGCATTCCACCTACAATAAACCTAGTAATGATTACAGATTAGTTTTGAGGCTCTCGGTGATCTCATTCATCAAGTCGGGCCGGGTCATGGAGTGATGGGTAAACGAGCAACAAAGGGCATTGCCCGCTGGCCTGAAGCAGAACGACCCCGTGAACGACTCCTTCGTGAAGGTCCTCGGAGTCTTTCGGATGCGCAATTGCTTGCCATATTGCTACATGTGGGACGCCAAGATTCCTCTGCTGTGGAAGTGGCCATGGATCTCCTTCAAAAGCTTGAAGGGCTTCAAAGCTTATCGAATCGAAGCCTGGAAGAGCTCTGTGGGATATCAGGGATTGGCCCGGCGAAAGCAGCTCAAATCCTAGCTGGTATTGAATTGGGCAAACGAGTTCTTTCGGCACCCTTGACCACTGGCACTCGTATTCGGGGAAGTCGAGACCTTTTTGAACATTACTTTCCCTTGCTCTGCGATTTGCGTCATGAAGTATTTTGGGCTGTCTTGCTGGACGCCAAACATTGCATTATTCGGGACTTCACGGTATCAGAAGGAAGCTTGACAACTAATATTGTACATCCTCGAGAAGTCTTTAATTTAGCTGTTCGGGAATCGGCCGCAGCGATTATTTTTTGCACAATCACCCGAGTGGAGATCCCCAACCAAGCGAGGAAGATCATGCCCTCACGTCTCGTCTCGTGAGCGCAGGAGAAATTCTTGGGATCCGCGTCGTGGACCATCTGGTTATTGGTGATCAATCCTATGTGAGTTTTGCTGACAAGGGATGGATGGACGCAACCAAATCCCTAGATTCCTCTGCGTAGGCGAAAATTTACTCTGAGTTCATGCTTTGACCCTTTTGGGATATCAGCTGGGGCCTGGTTGATTCATCCGCAGTTTCACGCAGTGTTCTCTTGGTTAGTAGCTTTTCTTTAAGACTTCGTGATACAAATATGCGTGATCTTGTTTAAGTTTTTTATTCGTAAATGGCTGTGTTTGCAGGGATTTCCTCTGACCCGTGGCGAGCAAAGCCCTTAAACTAAAGAAGAGAGTCAATGAAGATCAGCAAAAAAGAAGTCGAACATGTGGGGAATCTATCGAGATTGCACTTGAGTGAGGCTGAAACGGACGCTTTTACTCATCAACTCAGTACGATATTATCGTACATGGAAACTCTGAAAAAAGTGGAAACCCGAGGAATCGGGCCGACCTCAACAGTGGTTGCGCAAACCAATGTTTTTCGGGAAGATACTCCTGAACTGTCTTTACCCCAAGAAAGGGCAATTGCCAATGCGCCTGAAGCTGTGGACGGTTACTTTCAGGTCCCCAAAATCATGACCGATCGGTAACGGAGGGGGTACCGAAATGTTTCGCCAATTGCTGAGAGCTAAAATTCATCGAGCCACAGTGACAGAGTCCTGCCTTGAATATGAAGGGAGCCTCACGGTCGATGAAGATCTTTTGGATGCCGCAGGGATTATTCCTTATGAACTTATTATGGTGTCGAATCTCAACAATGGGGAACGGTTTACCACCTATGCCATGGCAGGAAAACGCGGCCAAGGGGAGGTCATTTTAAACGGCCCCACTGCTCGCAAGGGCGTGGTTGGAGATGAAATTATTATTTTTTGTTATGAATATTATGCGAAAGAAGAAGCCAAACATCATCGCCCCAAAGTCATTCAAGTGAACGATCACAACCAGATTGTAGATGTTACCTGAAGATTTCATCCAGGAATGGTTCCACGACTTCTGACTATTGCCCTCTCAACGGTATTGACTGAAGGTTGGAGGGTGTTCCGTATATCACATGTCGCTTTTTAAACTCACACTCAAAGAACTCCAATATCGCTTTACCCAAGGAGAGGTACGGGCCATTGAAATCATGCGTTCCTATTTTCTGCGGATCAGTCAAGTGGAACCCAAGGTCAAGGCGTATATCACGCTTTCGGATAGGGAGACCTTATTTGCGAAGGCAGAAGCGTTGGATCAAGAATTAAAAGGATGGCGAAAAACCATGCCACTGATGGCTATGCCTCTTGCCATCAAAGATAATATTTGCACTGATGGAGTCCCAACAACCTGTGGTTCAAGAATGCTTGGAACATTCAATCCGCCTTATGACGCCACCGTGATGCAAGCGTTGCATCGGAATCGGTTTTTTTTGCTAGGCAAAACCAATTTGGATGAGTATGGCATGGGGTCCTCGACAGAACACTCTGCCTTTGGATCGAGTCGGAATCCTTGGAATCTGAGTTATGTTCCCGGTGGGTCGAGTGGAGGATCGGCGGCGGCTGTGGCAGCTGATGAATGTGTTGCGGCGTTGGGTTCAGATACTGGTGGTTCAATTCGGCAACCCGCTTCCTGTTGTGGTGTGGTTGGGTTAAAACCGACGTATGGGCGGGTATCTCGGTATGGGTTGGTGGCATTTGCGTCATCTCTTGACCAAATTGGTCCGATCACAAAAGATGTCACCGATTGCGCTATTCTACTCAATGTGCTGGCAGGGCATGATCCCCTTGATTCGACTTCCGCTGATGTTCCGGTACCCGACTATACCCGGATCTTGAAAAAAAAGGATGTCAAAAGACTGAAATTAGGGGTTCCTCAGGAATTCTTTGCCGAGGGATTGGATCCAGAAGTCGAACAGGCCGTTCGAGAAGCTATTGAGGTGTTAAGGGAGTTAGGGGGGGATATTCGAGAAGTGTCTTTACCCCGGACCGATCTGGCCATTGCAACGTATTACGTCATTGCGACCGCAGAGGCCAGTTCCAATTTAGCTCGATATGATGGGGTAAAGTACGGACTGCGATCTAAACAGAAAAAAGATCTCGCTGAAATGTATGTCATGACGAGGCAGGAAGGATTTGGGGTTGAGGTCAAACGTCGCATCATGTTAGGAACCTATGTGCTGAGCAGCGGATATTATGATGCCTACTATGGGAAGGCTCAGAGTGTTCGGACGTTGATCCGGCAAGACTTTGATGAAGTGTTTCAAGATGTTGATTTATTGGTGACTCCGGTGATGCCAACTCCAGCATTTCCGCTTGGAGAAAAAATAGAAGATCCCCTTCAAATGTACCTTTCGGATATCTATACCATTTCAGCAAGCTTAGCTAGAGTACCAGCTATTTCTATTCCTTGTGGATTTAGTGCAAAGGGCCTTCCCATTGGGTTGCAAATCCTAGGAAGACCGTTTGAAGAAGAGACCGTTCTTCGTGCCGCTCGTGCCTATGAGTTAGCGACGGGATGGCGAAAGAAACGGCCGGGAATTCGATAAGCAATGGGAGGCTCGTGGTCCATGATTGAATTGGCGGCAGTCATTGCAGCAGTGGCATTCTTAGTGCTGGTGGGGTATCTGATCCCAACCATTCTTCAATTGAAACGCACAGTGGGACAATCAGAACGGTTGTTAGCCAAATTGAACCATGAATTGCCGTTTCTGTTGAAAGAGGTGAAGGGCAGCACGGAAAATGTGCATGCCATGACCTCTCAAGCGCGCCAAGGGGTCGAACAGGCATCAGTCTTATTCAATGCAGTCGGAGAAGTCGTAAAAACAGTCAATCAAGTTCATGGAACGATTCGTGGAAGAGGAGCTGCCTTTGTGATAGGGCTAACCAAAGTTTTGGCTGGCGTCAGGGCCGCCTCGTCAACTGTCAAACAACGCGTGCATAAAGATTAAAGAAAAAAGGAGGAAGCGGACATGGCAGATCAACAAGGAGGAGCTTCGGCGGGTAGTGTGGCTTTAGCCTTTTTGAGTGGGATTTTGCTTGGAGCAACGACAGCTTTTTTATTGGCCCCTCAAACGGGTCGGGAATCTCGTGAACGATTGCTCGATATGGCACGTCGCACAGGCGAAGACTTTCGCGATTGGAGCGGCAAAGCATTCGGGACATGGGAGGATGTGTTGACCAAAGGTCGTGAGTTTGTGGGGGAAGCCAGTTCGATCGTTTGTGATGCTGTTGATGCTGGTCGAGAGGCTATGCAACGTGAAAGCAATGAAGGGAAAGAGGGTTCTTTGTAATTCGTTATGACCTATGAGACTGTTGTTGGGCTCGAAGTTCATGCCCAGTTGTTGACTCGTTCTAAATTGTTTTGTGGGTGCGGTACCGAGTTTGGATTACCCCCCAATACGCAAACCTGCCCAGTGTGCCTGGGAATGCCTGGTACGCTTCCTGTTCTGAATTCTCAAGCTGTGGAAATGGCATGTCGAGCGGGCTTGGCCTTGAATTGTACGATACCGGACACCAATCGTTTCGCTCGAAAGAACTACTTCTATCCGGATCTTCCCAAGGGGTATCAAATTTCCCAGTATGAAGCTCCAATTTGTGAACATGGATGGCTTGATATCAAAGTCAATGGTACGAGTATAAGAGTTCGAATTCGGCGCGCACACCTTGAGGAGGATGCAGGCAAAAATATGCATTTGTCTGAGATGAATGGAAGTTTAGTGGATCTCAACCGGACAGGGACTCCCTTGTTGGAAATTGTGACCGAGCCAGATATGGGGTCATCAGAAGAAGTGGTGACCTACCTGAAGTCGCTCAGGGATATCTTAATGTATCTTGGGTTCTGCGATGGTAACATGGAAGAAGGGAGCCTTCGATGTGAGCCGAATTTATCGCTTCGTCCAGTTGGATCTAAGGAATTTGGAACAAAGGTCGAACTGAAAAATCTCAACTCGTTTAAAAATGTGAAAGATGCCCTAGAATATGAAGTCAAGCGACAAACTCGGGTCTTATCAGAGGGGGGCACCATTCTGCAGGAAACGCGTTTGTGGGATCTCGACAAGGGCGAAACGGCGGTGATGCGGTCAAAGGAAGAAGCTCATGACTATCGGTACTTTCCTGATCCTGACCTCGTCCCGTTGGTTTTGTCTGAGGAACGAGTCGATGAAATACGCCAAACCCTTCCCGAATTACCGTTGAAACGATATGCTCGATTTGTTCAAGACTATGGGCTCCCTGAGTATGACGCGGGTGTTCTCATGAGTACAAAAGCTCTGGCTGATTATTATGAAGCATGTGTGAAGCTCTTTGATGAACCCAAGACGGTGAGCAATTGGGTGATGGGAGAACTCCTTCGTGAGTTGAATCAATCAGAAACGGATGTATCAGACTCCCCCGTTTCACCTGAGAGTTTGGTATCTTTGCTGAACTTGGTGAGTAATGGAACCATTAGTTTGAAGGTGGCAAGAGATCTCTTTTCGGAATTCTATAGGAGTGCAAAATCAGCTGAGCAGTTGGTTGAAGAAAAAGGGCTTCGGCAAATCTCAGATGAAGGTGTCCTCGAGAGTGTGATTCAGAAAGTGCTGGAGAAGAACTCGAGTCAGGTGGATCAGTATCGTGGCGGGAAAGAAACCGTGTTGGGTTTTTTGGTTGGGCAGGTGATGAAGGCATCACAGGGAAAAGCGAATCCTCAGAAGGTCAATGAACTTCTGAAAAAGGCTCTCGCCGGGTAAAGTTCTTTTCATCGTCGGCACCCATGGTCTATTCGATCATGGTTCTTTTTGCGAGAATTTCAGAACCACAAAGATGAGGAAGAGTAGGAGAAGGGATATGATCAAGAGAGGACACAAGACGTGAGTGCGATATCCGACATCGTTGGGCGAATGATTCTTGATTCCCGTGGAACTCCAACTGTTGAAGTTGACGTTCGATTAGTCAGCGGTGCATGGGGTCGGGCTGCTGTCCCTTCTGGCGCGTCAACGGGTACTAGAGAGGCCGTTGAACTCCGGGATGGCAACAAAAAGGAATGGTTAGGGAAGGGTGTCAATCAAGCCCTTCGGAATATCGCGAAGAGTATTGCCCCTGGGTTGAAAGGGATGGAGGTCCTGGATCAAGGCGTGATCGATGCCACATTACTGGGATTAGATGGAACGCCGGGGAAAACTCGATTGGGAGCCAATGCGATTCTGGGTGTGTCCTTGGCTGTCGCAAAGGCTGGAGCTGACGAAACTGGCCAGCCACTCTATCGCTACTTTGGTGGAACCAATGCACGAGAGCTACCGGTTCCCATGATGAACATCATCAATGGTGGGGCTCACGCTGACAATGGTCTCGACATCCAAGAATTCATGATTGTGCCGGTCGGGGCTAGCCGATTCAGCCAAGCCTTACGAATGGGAACAGAGGTATTCCACCATCTGAAGGCCTTGTTGAAATCGAAAGGATTGAGTACTGCTGTTGGTGATGAGGGAGGATTTGCTCCTGCATTGAAATCGAATGAAGAGGCATTGGAGGTGATTGTTCAGGCGATTAAATCAGCTGGATATCGACCTGGAAAAGATATTGCCTTAGCATTGGATGCCGCGTCCAATGAGTTTTATCAAGGCAAGCGGTATATGCTTCAGGCCGAGGGCAAGAAAGCTCTTTCTGCTGGGGATATGATAAGTTTTTATCAACGGTTGGTTGATTGTTATCCCATTGTGTCAATAGAAGATGGATTAAACGAAAATGATTGGAAGGGCTGGAAGGCGCTCACGACGCAATTGGGACATCAAGTTCAGTTGGTAGGCGATGATTTATTTGTCACCAATGTTGCCTACTTATCTCGTGGGATTCGGGAGCATGTGGCCACGGCCATTTTGATCAAAGTCAATCAAATTGGGACAGTCACTGAAACTCTTCAAGCTGTGGATATGGCGAAACGAGCTGGATATGGAGTTGTCGTTTCGCACCGATCCGGTGAAACCGAGGATGCGACGATCGCGGACCTGGCGGTTGGTTTAAATACGGGACAGATAAAGACAGGGTCCTTATCAAGAACGGACCGGTTGGCGAAATACAATCAATTGCTAAGAATTGAAGAAGAATTGGGGAAAAGTGGGGTTTATCGAGGAAAAGAACTATTTCGAAACGGACGTGTGTGAAACATGAGAACGGCGAATCGTAAACGGTTGAGGGGATCAACGCCAGCCACTGGTGGAACGAGATCATCACGTCTGGTTTTCATCATCGGAGGCTTCGTCTGTAGCATCGTTCTTGGTTTATGGGTGTATCATGCCGCAGGGGTTTCTGAATATTTGCATATGCTTGAGGAGATGGAGCGTCTCCAGCATGAAATTCAGAAGCTTGAAGAGAGCAATGTCGTGCTACGAAAAGACATTGCTCAGCTTGAACAGGATTCCCCTCGGCTTGAAGAGTTAGCACGAAACCAATTAGGGCTTGTCCGCGAGGGTGAGGTCGTGTATCAGTTGGTGGAACCTCAATGACGGGTCCAAGCGGCCATAGAAAAGGTGTGCGATGACCAAATGATGACGATGTAAATCGAGAAGAATTCTGTTTTATCTGCTCTGCTCTTTCTTGCAATTTCTCCCTTATACCCTCACGTAGGTTTTTGAAATGAAAGTCGGTTCGATGGCAATACTCGGTTGTCCGAATGTGGGAAAGTCCACGTTGGTCAATGCCCTTGTGAACCAAAAAATTGCGATTGTGTCTGACAAACCGCAGACCACCAGAACGAGAATTCTTGGTGTGGTGCATGATCCGCAAGCCCAACTTGCTCTCGTTGATACCCCTGGGATGCATCGGCCATGGCATCGTTTGAATAAACGGATGGTGCGAACGGCACTCGATGCATGTGAAGAAACGGATGTCTTGGCGGTGATGGTAGATGGCAGAAGATTACCTGGTTCTGGGGATCGATTTGTTTTTGACCAAGTGTTGACATTTATCAAGGGGCGACGGTCGACGCCAGTCTTTTTGTTGATCAACAAAATTGATTTAATGGCAAAGGCTAAAGTTCTTCCCATTATTGATGCGTACCGGACATTCGGATTCCTGAGCGAAATTGTGCCAATTTCAGCGAAGACAGGCCTCAATCTTGATCGGCTTTTGCAATTAGCTATTGCCCAGTTACCGGAAGCCGAAGGCGGGTACGACGAGGAGTTTGTGACGGATCAGTCGCTACGGCAATTGGCGGCAGAAATCATTCGGGAAAAGGTGTTGGAACAAACCCGGGCAGAGCTTCCGTATGCGGTCGCGGTTCATATTGACCAGTTTGAGGAAGAAAAAAAGCTTGCTCGAATTGCCGCATCAGTATGGGTTGAAAAGCAAGGGCAAAAAGCCATTGTCATTGGAAAAGGCGGAGCGCGGTTAAAATCAATTGGGACCGATGCCCGACTTGAAATGGAAACAATCTTTGAACTGAAGGTGTTTTTTGAACTTTTTGTCAAAGTGCGGGAGACGTGGCGAAATGATGATCGATTGCTCATGGAACTAGGATATTAAATGTTATTTCCTTTCTTCAAATTACGTCGATCCCAAGAAGTCGAGAATGGTCTGACTGAGGCAGTCGAAGACAGTAAGGAAGACCAAAGTAAGTTTGATTTGGTGTTACAGTCTGTTCGACGTTTGCTGCGTCGTGGGGCTATTACGCACCTCGGCAATCTTGTGGGCAGGTTACACTCCGCCGATGTGGCAAGGGTCATGGGTCACCTTTCATCGGCTCAAGACAAGTGTACGGTCTTTGAATTGGTTCTGGGAGATAGTGAGCGTGGCAAAGTGTTAAGCGAATTGAATGAGGAAACGATACAGGAGATTTTGGAGGATCGCACTCCTTCAGAAGTGGCCTGGTTGCTGAGAAATTTGGGAACCGACGATGTGGCCTACATCCTCAGCGTGTTACCGGAAGAACAGACGCAGGAAATTCTCCCGCGTTTGAAAGAGGAAGAATCCCAAGAAGTTGCCCATATCCTGACGTATCCGAAAGGAACGGCTGGGAATATCATGACGACGGAGTTCTTTTTACTTCCGGAAGATATCATGGCGCAAGAGGCTATTCAGCGAGTCCAGCAAGCGACGAAGGCTGAGACGGTCTTTTATATTTACGGGACCGATAAAGAGGGGCACCTCACCGGCGTTCTTTCACTACGGGAATTATTGACTGTCGCTCCCACTGCACCGCTCAAAGCGTTACTCACCAGAGAGCCAATCAGTGTGACGGTTGATACGCAACACAAAGAGGTGGCTCAAAAAGTTGCCAATTATAACCTTCTCGCCATTCCGGTCCTTGAATCTGATCGGCGACTGGTGGGAATCATCACGGTTGACGATGTGATCGATGTGATTCAAGAAGAAGATACCAAGGAGATGTTGAAAATGGCGGGAGCGGTCGAAGAGGATTCGATTCGCCGTCGAAGAGGATTCGATTCGCCATGGTTCAAGTTTGGAAGCGGTCGGGCTTCGACTTCCCTGGTTGTTCACGAACCTCCTAGGAAGTTTGGCGTCTGGTTTGATACTCTGGTATTTTCGTTTCACCATCCAGGAGGTTGTCGCCATTGTCACTTTTATCCCAGTCATTGCGGCAATGGGGGGCAATGTGGGACTCCAATCATCGACGCTGATCATTCGTGGGTTGGCAACGGGCCGTGTGGAAATCAGTGATCTGTGGGTCGTTCTCGCTCGAGAGTTACGAATCGGATTATTGCTTGGAGTTATCTGTGGAGTCATTCTCACAGCTGCCGGGTGGGTTTGGCATGAGGGAAGTATTCTTGGCTTGGTGGTGGGATTTTCGCTTCTTGTCGCTTTTCTTATGTCGACTGGCATGGCCACGGTGACCCCTTTACTCCTCAAACGGTTCGGTGTCGATCCGGCTATCGCCGCTGGGCCCTTTATTACAACAGCGAATGACATTACGGGTGTCACGATCTATTTGAGTCTGGCCACTCTTATGTTGGAGCACATTCGCTGATTCCTGTTCGAGATTCCTGATTGTTATCTGCCATGTCGTTAGTCAACACTCAAGCTGTGATTTTGAAAAGCCAGCGTTGGGGAGAAGCTGATCGAATCGTCACCTTCTTTACCTTACGATTTGGTAAAGTTCGGGGTATTGCGAGAGGGGCTCGTCGCATGAAGAACCGGTTTGGAAGTGGGTTAGAGCCTTTTTCTCATGTGGGGTTGACCGTATTTGAAAAGGGGAATGATTCCCTTGCAAGAATCAGTCAGGTGGACGTGAAAAATAGTTTTTGGGGATTCCGCGAAAACATGGATTGTATCAATGCTGCAGCCCGAATGGTGAATTTGGTCTCGGCCGTATCAGGAGAGCGGGACCCCAATGCTCCGATGTTTTGGTCGCTTCTGAACGGGCTAAGAACATTAGAGGAAAGTCCAGACCATGCCTTAACGGCTCTCATTTTTCAAATTCATTTCCTTGGACTGACAGGTTTTCGTCCTCAAACCGATCATTGTGCGTCTTGTGGGAGGTCATTTTCTGGAAAGGCCGCGGGGTTTTCTCCGCTGAGTGGCGGACTCATTTGCGGACCCTGTGAATGTTCCGCCTTAGACCATTGTTTGCCTATGTCGCCAGGAAGTCTAGCCTTTATCCATCATGCGAGGCAGTATGATTTTCCGCACGTCATGCGGCTGAAAGCAGAAGGGCAAGTTCGGCATGAAGTGAAAGAGGCCATTGAGTCCTATATCAACGTAGTGGTGGGAGCGCGGTTGCCGCTCCCAATTGTGTGACAGTTGATAACGTGGTTCTGGCTTTCAAGCTGTGCTCAGATTGCTTGAAAGAAGAAGGTGACGCTTTAGTCAGATGGTGTGTAATCGATAGAGAAAGACGCAATGCAAATTCGTCAGGTCAGTGGTAGAAGAGAGAGATCTGATGGTTCAGAGAGAAAATATCATGAGTAATCAATCCCTTATTCCAAAAGATATGAATTGGATTGACAAGGGGGTCTTTGGTATTGAGTGGAGTGACGGGCATCAGAGTGTGTACCCTGTTCGCCATCTTCGAGAAAACTGTCCTTGTGCAGCTTGTGTCGATGAATGGACAGGAGAACGGCGTCTGAATCCTGAATCCATTCCTTTGCTCATTATGCTTAAAGATATCGAACCGGTTGGGAACTATGCTCTCCGTTTTAAATGGAGTGACGGGCATGAGACCGGAATTTATACCTTTTACCATCTGCGCCGATTGTGCCAATGCGATCTGTGCAACCCTGATAGGGCTGCAAACCCCGAAACACGTCCTCGTTCCCGTCGGCTGCTGTAACCATCCGAAAACATTTCTTCCTTTCTTCATCTGGTAAAGAGTTCAGATAGGCTATTCCCTGAGTTTCTGAGACTGTAGACTTTTAAACGGTCAATATGGATTCAGCACAGCACCGTTAAAAGAAGACGGCAATTCCCTAACCCCATCTGGATGTTGAATATCACGGAACTCTAAAAATTACCGACGAAATCGGCCTCCCAATGTCTCCTCCTCATATTGAATAAAGAGTTGTTTGGATTCGGGGTGAAGGGTATACCCTTTTCCCTGAACAATCTCCCCAGATTTGAACAGGGGGGTCACTTTTCCAGTCGGGTGAACATACAATCCCCGCAATGGGACTGAGCGATTGCGATGCTGGATGAGATAGCAATCGGTGGCTCTAATGCGATTGATCCAGGCTGTGATTTCTTCGGGATTGCCAATGGAGGCGGACAGAAGGAGAAGACGGGCTTGAGACGGGCAGAAGATGATGGTTTCTTCCCAGACAACCCCGCGTTCGGGATCAGCCAGGTACTGGGATTCGTCTAGGATGACGAGCCCGAGTGTGTCGAGCCGCATATCGATTTCTCCACAAGCCGCATCATACAACAAGTTTCTCAAAATTTCGGTGGTCATGATGAGGATGGGGGCTTGTGGGTTGTCTCGTCGATCTCCCGTGAGAATGCCTACCTGGTGTGTCCCAAAAATATGAGAAAACTCCGCAAATTTTGTGTTGGAGAGCGCTTTCAATGGTGAGGTATAGATGACTGTTCGATCTGTTTGTATCGCTTGCCGCATGGCTTCAATAGCCACGAATGTCTTGCCACTTCCCGTTGGCACGCTCACAATGACATCTGATTGCTGAAGATGGGTTATGGCTTCTTCTTGCCATGGATCTGGATGAAACGATCGTGCGGGAGGGATTCCTATTCCCTCAAGCAATGTTTCAAGGGTCGCGGATGGACCGGATGATGGTTCAGCATGTTCCTTAAGGGAAGTCTTTCTCGATGAGACTTGTTTGCCCTGGGGAACACTCGGGGAAGTCGTTCTTTTTCTCGATTGCCCCACTTTGGTTGGATGTTTGAGGAGGGCGTGCACTTCCTTCTGAATCTTGGCACGGGTGTCGGACGGGAGACTCATCATAGCCTCAATGAGACGCGTTTTTCCCATGTAGAAGTGGCGAGGTATCTTCCCTTTCGCCAGCCAATGGAGGCGTCGAGTGGAGAGTGCTTCCAAGGAGGTGATCAGGTCATGGCTATCCACAGTTATTGCTCATGCTTTTTCGAAATGGTGTAGCTTGTTAGAATGCTGAACGGGTTTCTGCTCGCTATGGTGTTCGAAGGTATCATTCTTGACTGTGGTGTGAAGCATGATGAAAAGGGTAATAAACTCGATCACGGTAACTCCTGTAAGACATCGCGTCGAATGAGGTCGATCGCTTGATTCGCAAGATCAGCCAAGCTCGGGTGGGTCAATTTCAAGCTATATAACTGTGAGAGATATTCAATGGTTCTTGATAGGAGTCGATAGACGTCTCCTTCTGCCATACTCGTGCGTTGAACAAACGATTCCCAGGGCAGAGTTGGGTTGCTCACCCAATGATTAGCCAATGAGGCGACATCTGATCGTAAGAGTGGAGGATCCTCGTACGGAGCGAGAGAATCGGCAACAGCCAGAACTTGAGTGAGGACAGAGGCTAAGGCTTGACTTCGGCGTGGAAAAGATCCTGGACGGTCATCGTCATGCGCAATGCTTGCGAGAACTGCAGCCAGCAATCCGGGGTCGATACCTGAAAAGGCATCCATTCGAATCAATTCGGTTAGAAGAAGTGAGTGATTGATGCGGATGAGTCGAGCCCAGTCGCCATCTTCAGTTAATTGGCAGGTGATGGTTAAGTAACCAAACTTTTGCAAAACCTCAACGTGTTGTTGAAAGCGGTGCCACAATTCTGAACGAAGGGTTTGAATGGTTTTCGTTAACTGCTGATGTTCCTGGCGAAGGCGTAAGGCCTGCGCATGATCTTTCCGGCAAGCTTGTTGAGATGGGCAGGTTGGACAGGGAAATTCGTCATTTAAAGTTTCCGCAAGAATTGGATTTTCACCAGTGTCTATCTCGAGTCGAATGGGTAGCGTGCGAAGTCTTGGTGGGAGTTTCTGGAGTTCATCAGTGATGAGCTCCAAATTATGGGGGGAGCACCAGGGAAAGCGTTTTGTTTCATGAATGTCAAAAACATTATCGTACACCTGTGTGACCAGACTCGCCGGACATTCTGCGATAGCCCTATGGCCACGAACCAAGGTCAGCATGGCATGATGACGACCTCGACTTCGGTATTGACGAAGGATCACCCCCCGAAGTTTTCCTAAACTAATAACCCGTCCTGGTGTCAAATAAGGAAGTCGGGAGGCGACTTCCGGAGAGTCTTTTGATATGGCCAATCGACGGGATGACCGACGCTTTTTTGCCAATTCAAAAATCTGCCATTGCGTGATCCAGTCTGTGCATTGCCGAGGTCCAAAAGGTTCCATTTGGGTTTGGATGGTATCAAGTTTTTCCTCGAGGATTTCGGCCCGTTGGTTTAATTGAAACTGAGCAAAGCTCTTTTCCAGAATTGGTTGAATATGATCGACCGTGTGGGCTTTCAAGAGGTTGAGGACCATTGGATAGGAGATGACAAACTGGCTGTCGATTGGTTCTGTGAAACTCGTGAGGCCTCGGGCGATTACATGGATATCCATGTATGGTGAGGAGGTGACGATGACAAACCCGACAAGATCCTTTCCTCGCCTCCCGCCACGACCACCAATTTGTTGGATTTCACCGATGGAGAGTTCTGTAAAATCCCGGGCCTTTCTTATGCTGGATTGCGTGATGACGACGGTACGGGCTGGAAAATCCACCCCAGCGGCAAGGGTGGTGGTTGCGAAGACGGCGTCAAGACAGCCTTTTCTCATTAATTCTTCAATGGCAATTTTCCATGAAGGAAGATGCCCAGCATGGTGAGCCGCAACTCCAAATTGCTGTACTGTAGGAATGAGAGGGTGATCAGCAATACTTGGATATTCCTCGGATAACTTTTGGATAACTCCGGCAATTGCGGTAGACCGGCTTGCAGAAATAGGACGCGGACGATACGTAAAGCTCTCTATGGCTTCGTCACATGCTCGTCGTGAAGGAAGGAAGACAATGGCGGGAGTGAGGTGTTTGTTTCGGAGAATTTCGATTAAATCAGTTGGATGAATGGCGGATGGCATGGATAGACTGTCATTGTAGCAAGTTCATCCAAATGAGGAAAAGGTGGATGAAGAAGGGTCAAGGAGGAAGTGAATATCTCTCTTCTGAGACAAAGAGTGAATGAACTTTAAGACGGTATGAGTGATCATATTAAGAAAGTATGTCGATTCAGAATTCTCGACGATGCTAGATAGTATTGGCTCAAGGAATACATGATGCCCCCACCAAATCAATTTTGGGTTTTTGTTTTACTGTGTGCTGTTGGGTGTTGTTCTTTTATCAGTTACAACCTGGTTCGAATGCCAGCACTTGCCCCTTTTGCAGAATCTCTGGGAGCTGGTCCTTTCGCTGTGAGTTGGGTTGTTGCGGCTTCAACGCTGACTAGGGTCTTCTTGAAATTTCCCATGGGAGCATTGTCAGATGTTCTAGGGCGGTTCCGCCTGATGTCGGTCGGTGTTTTGGCCTTTGCCTTGCCTTCCTTTATCTATCCTTTTGTCACAGACGTCACAGAATTAGTTGGATTACGGATCATTCATGGGTTAGCAACAGCCATTTTTACTCCCTTAGTCCTGGCGATGTTTGCCAGCATGTATGCCCATAAGCGAGGGGAAGCTTTGGGGTGGTATACCTCAGCAGCGCAAGGAGGGGCATTGCTGGGACCCATGCTTGGTGGGATTCGGCTTCTCCCAAACATTTGAGACGGCAGGTCTTTTCGGTTTAGTGACTCTCGGCTTGTTTCTCTTGAGCGTTCGTAAGGCAGCACCAGCCGAATATAAGCCAAGAGAAATCCAAGCGGTGCTTCGTGAACTCCGATTAGGATTGCTTCGCGTGATTCACCACACGCAAATGGTCTCGACAAGCTGCGCTGAAGCTGTCAAGATGATGGCCAATGGGACACTCATGGCGGTATGCATTATCAGTAGGATTGACGCTCACTGATGGAGGATTTCTCTTTGGAATCCAAGGCATGACATCCTTTGTATCGAAGCCGATCATGGGTCGGATTTCAGATCGCGTTGGCCGTCGCCCACTGATTGCCTTGGGTCTCGTCTTGTGTTCGGTGACGATTGTCGGTATCCCTCAAGTTTCAACGTTTCCCTTTCTGTTGTTTCTCGCTGCAGGCTTTGGATTAGGGGAGGCAATCGTGACGTCGTCGACGGCTGCATTTATTGCGGATCTTTTTGACGTGAACAATCTCGGTGCGGGTATAGGGTTACGAGGGACTATCATGGACATTGGTCATGCGGGCGGTCCGATCCTTGCCCGTGTTTTAGTTGCTTCAATCAGTTATACTGGATCCTTTACGATTATCGGAGGCATTTTGCTTGGGGGCGCAGTCATGTTTTTATGGGCAACAGCTCCCCAAAAATGAACATGTTCCACATTGCCTTTGGTCAATCGTACACAAGACAGGTCTGAGATGCCCATTTATCGATCCTAGGACTTAAGCAGGATCGCTTAAAGGAGGACGTCATCGATGTCTGAGGAAATGACAACTGGAGACGTGATTATCGGGGTACTTGCAGGACTAGGTGTCTTGGTTCTTATCGTCGTCTTTATATGGGTGTTCCGGAGTGTTATTCTGAAGAGTAGGGATGAATAGCATGTTCACTGGTATTGTTGAAGAAATGGGAGTTGTTAACATTTGTGAGAAGGACCTTGCTGGGACCAAGTTGTCAATTTTGGCCTCGTCCGTATTGGATGACCTCAAAGTTGGCGATAGTGTGAGTTTGTCGGGAATCTGTCTGACGGTCGATGGTGTGGGCACAGAAAGTTTCACTGTCCAGGTCTCAATGGAAACCATGAGAGTGACCACGTTGGGGAGTCTGGTCGTGGGTTCAGCGGTAAATCTGGAACGAGCAATGCAACTCAATAAACGAATCGGAGGACACCTTGTATCAGGGCATGTGGATGGGGTAGGGGTTGTACGTGAACGAATTCAGGAAGGTAATGCTTTCCATTTAAGCATAGAGGCACCAAAAGAGATCCTGAGATTGTGCATTCAGAAGGGTTCTATTACGGTTGATGGAATTAGCTTGACCATCAATCAGGTGAACGACAATGGATTTTCGGTAGCCATTATTCCCCATACGGCTCATGTGACCATTCTTGGGAGGAAACAGGTTGGTGATCACGTGAACCTTGAATCAGATTTAGTGGGGAAATATGTCGAACGTTTACTTCAAGCCAACGGGTACCTTTCACAAAAATCTCCTGTCAGCATTGACCGTGACTACCTGCAAAAACATGGATTGATCTAGTCAGGTATTGAAAACGCCAGCCAAGATCACTCCTCCAAAGTGGAAATATCTCCTGGATCTTGTCCCGATTCTTTGGCCTTCAAGACTCGCCTCATGATTTTGCCTGATCGGGTTTTTGGTAAGGACGTCACCACTTCGATTTCCTTAGGCACCGCAATTTTCCCTAACACCGTGAGAACGTGGTCTTGCAGGTTTTTGATTAAATCCGGGCTATCGGTTTCACCCTGTTTGAGAATGACAAAAGCCTTAATCATTTCCCCAGCTGTCTTGTGCGGTTTGCCAATCGCCGCGGCTTCCACCACGGCGTCGTGACTGACAAGGGAACTCTCCACCTCGGCAGTTCCGATGCGGTTCCCAGCCACCTTGATCACATCATCGGCTCTTCCCATAAACCAAAAATATCCATCTTCGTCTTTATGGCATATATCTCCAGCGGTATAGCAGTTCGGAATCGTGTTCCAATATTCATGGTATCGACCGGGATCCTTGTAGATCGTCCTCATCATCGAAGGCCAGGGTTTTTTGATGATCGCGAATCCTCCTCCTGTGCCAATACTCTTTCCTTCTCGATCAACCACATCAGCCTCAATGCCTAAAAAGGGACGCGTGGCTGAGCCAGGCTTGAGAGAGACACAGGGTAAAGGCGTGACCAGAATCATCCCTGTCTCGGTTTGCCACCAGGTGTCCATGATGGGTTTGTCGCCGCCAGTGACGCGGTGAAACCATTCCCATGCCTCCGGATTGATCGGCTCACCGACAGACCCTAAAATTCGTAAGGTTGAGAGATCATATTGTTTAGGCCATTCTTCGCCGTATTTCATCAAGAGTCGTATGGCCGTAGGAGTCGTGTAGAAAATAGAGACTCCATAACGCGCAATGAGATCCCACCAACGACCTGGGTTAGGATAGTCAGGTTTGCCCTCTGCCGTTAAGATGGTGGCTCCATTGAGCAAAGGACCATAGACAATGTAGCTATGTCCTGTGACCCAGCCGTGGTCAGCGACGCAGAAATACACATCTTCGTCTTTCAAGTCGAAGACATACTTGGCTGTGATATACGTCCCAACCATGTACCCACCATGGACATGGACAACCCCTTTGGGTTTCCCGGTGGTACCGGATGTGTAAAGAAAATAAAGCGGAGTCTCCGCGTCCAGGGGTTCAGCTTCGCATGCAGTGGATTGATTCGCTAACCATTCCTCCCAATCCAGCTCTTTTGGCCCCTGAAGTGTGATGCCCGGTTGTTGACGGCGGACCACAACCAATTTCTCAACCGTTGAGCAGTTCGCAATGGCTTCATCCACGACAGATTTGAGGTTGATGCTTTTCCCTCGGTCGAAGCCGAGATCCGAAGTGATCACGAGCCGAGATTCTGCATCTTTGATTCGAGACTCGAGTGCTGGAGCACTAAACCCAGAATAGACGACTGTATGAACGAGACCAATGCGTGCGCAGGCTAACATGATAATGATCTGTTCCGGAATCTTTGGCAGATAAATGGTCACCCTATCGCCTTTTTGGAGATCAAGGGTTTTCAGGGCATTAGCACATTTATTGACTTGGCGCAGCAGCTCGCCATAGGTAAAGATGCGTTCCTCATCATTTTCTCCTACCCAAATGACGGCAATCTTATTTTTACGCCAGCCAGCAACATGGCGATCTAGGCAATTATAGGTGATGTTGCACGTACTTCCGAGGAACCATTTTGCCCAAGGATAATTCCATTCGAGCACTTGATTCCATGGGGAGAACCACTCTAATTCCTTCGCGACCCCATCCCAAAACTTTTCTGGGTCGCTGATCGATTCTTGGTAAGCCTTTTCATAATCTTGAATATATGCCTGCTTCATCGTTTTTGACGTCGGGTGATAAACGTGGTCGGTTTTGAGTAGCGTTTCAATCTTCTCTTCCATCAGGTCGACTCCTCTTTGGTGTAAGGGATTCTTAAAGGATCTCCTCAATCATGAGTGGTCGTGTGAACTCTATTGTCAGATACATGAGTCCAGCGTGATTTTCTCCATGCTCTTTAGTGGCTGCATGCTATCGAAAATCTCTAGGGTATTCAACCGAGAGATACATAGTAGATGAAGGTCAGGCAAGAGTAAAATCATTTTTCTTTTCTTGCCTCTCGATACCACGTGGATAGTTTGGGAACGATTAGGCAGAAGCGATGGTTGATGTGTCTTCCGGGATAAAGACGCCGCCTTGAATCAGCACGGAATTGGACGGAATGGCAGGAACTCGATCCCCCGGTTGAAGGATGCCGACAAGATTCAAGGGATCGGATCCTGACAAGCGAATCTCCTGACTTCCGGTTTGTGGATCCCGACGGACTGCCCGAAGAGTTTCGATGGCTTCGGGTAATCCAAACTGTTCGCCGCTGAACCCGCTCACAAAACGTCCATCCCGTATTTCCCCACGAAATTCCATCTGTCGGTACTCAATCAGAAGATCTCGCCAGGCAAAGGGCAAGGTCTCTCGTCGAAGAAGATCTGGGAAGACGACACCATACCGGCGTAGGAACAACTTGGCAAGTTTCTCTGTGGAGTTGGGATTGGACGTTCCATCCGACTGAGTCTCAAGGAAATGTCCAGCCAACAATGCCCACCGCCCGATTGAATGCCGAGGCCGTTTGTTATGGTGTCGTCCTACTCCTCGTCGGCGTTGGGGATCTAGGAGTGCTCGAAGATTGTCAAAGACATCTCCCGTAATGAAACCGGCGCTTGTCAATTCCCATAGACCCTGTTCGACCTCTGCTTGCAAGTGACCTGTCCCTCCGATGATATCGGTAAAGAAACTTGCCCCATGATGCTGAAGGAATTGGTGAATGTTTTGAGCAACTGGAGACACTGGGTCACGTAACAGCGTTTGACTTGATGGTTTCTATTTTCTGGATACCGCAAATAGCCAGTCTGCATCTTCTCGAGGAAACCAGCTGATTGGGGATAAACTTGTCGGAATGATTCGTGTTCGAGCCTTTACTCCTTGCCTTTCTTTCTCCGTTGCTGGTGGGGTTAATCGACCCCAACTTATTCTTCCTCTGAGGCAGAGGTAATCCAAGTCGTCTGGTCGATAATGATTGAGTCGCATTTTCAAGATAAACGATTCCCAAGCCGAAGCTGCTGCCTCAAAGCCAGTCAATTGGCGAAGAATCTCCAAGAGACCAGTATCCTCATGCAGACGAGCGCTGGGGCAGACGTGCTGCCAGAGGAGCAAAAATCTCATAAAATCAGTCCCTGAGACCGGTTCTATTTCCTGCCGCAGAACCTTCACTGTGCGACGATGGATTCGGGCAAGGAGATGGCGATGACACCATTCCTGTTGCTGAACTTTTCCTTTGGGAGTCTGAGCGAGACTGTCTAAACTGTTTCCATGGGATGAAGAGGGTAAGGTGGTGGCTCGAGTGGGAGACTCAGGACGAAAATGGCCTTGAATAACTTCTTCCATGCCTTCGAGTTGGCGAAGGGCTGTTTGAATGGCTAGGGGAGGGAAATGAAGCTTCTGAGCAAGTTCTCCTTCGGTAACCGGACCAATACATTCCATCCAACCACGAACAATACAGGTCATGGCCTCCTTTGCATCAAGGGCAGATGGCTGTGGAAAAGGATTCTCATGTGGACTGACTGTGAATGGAACTTCTTCATCTCATCGCTAAAGGCCGTTCTGATGTGGGGGAGGTGCTCTAGGGTCACCCAACCTTCACTGGGAGGTTGAGTGTCCCTTGGATTCCCAACGGTCACCTTGAGAGCTCGTTTCGTTTCTACTAAGGGAAGAAAAAAGTCTTGCCAATCTCTAGCCAGTTCTTCAGGCACCCAAATAAGCCGGTGCAGGGCGTCTTCTAATTCATCAGCATCTCTCAGTACAGGCCAAGCTTCGTTTGTGACAGAGGCAATGGCTGCAGGATCGAGGGCTCCCAAGGATTGATGCTCTTCCGTGGGCAATGCATGGCGCATGGTAACAGCTCGAGCTTGCCGCTCCTCCAGAGGCGCGTCGTCCAAAAACGCATAAGGGTTCGCATTAAGAATTTCGTGAGAGAATGGTGAGGGAGTTGGAGATTCGACGGTAAGACAGTGAACGGCTCCCGCTTCTATTTTTTCCAATAGGGCTGTCAGCCCCTCAAGATCCATTGCCTCCTCCAGGCAATCTTTCAAGGTTTCTTGAACAAGCGGGTGGTCGGGTATGGGAATGTCCCCAACATGGTTGTCTCGGCAAGCTGTGGCCATGGGAAACGCCCCAGCGAGTAAATCTTCTGCTCGCATACGTTGAATATGGAACGGTACTCGTTTCCCATTTCGGAAACGAAGGAGGGCCAACGCTCGTGAAGCATTCCACCTCCATCGGTCGGTAAACATAGGAGCGGCTAAAACCGCTTGAGTGAGAATGTCTCGAACATTGCGGGTGAGGAGCATCTGAAAGATCGTCTCCAAAGGAAAACTATGTTTTTACCCAAGAGAAAGGACTAACCCCTCGTCAGTAGCCGCTGCTTGGAGTTCGAAATCAAAGTTCACACAAAATCGTTTTCGAAGAGCTAAGCCCCATGCTTTGTTGACTCTCCCTCCAAAGGGGCTATGGATCACTAACTGCATACCACCTGCATCATCAAAGAAACGCTCGGCGATGATGGTTGATTGAGTGGGAACAGCTCCAAGCGTTTTGTATCCGCTTGTCATGTAATCGATGGCTTGGCCCCCACCACGCAAATCCAGGCCGCATGTCGATTGCAACCATTCTAAAGTAGCGTGTGAGCGTGGACGTTCTGGGGGCACTGAATTTTCCATCGGTGGACTCGGAGTGATTCCCGCACGGGATAGTATCTCCTCGCGTAAGTTTCCTACCTCTGATGAGAGTTCTACAGTTCGGGAAGGGGCTTCCCCTTGCCAGAAGGGAATGTTGGGAGGGGCTCCATGGGCATCTTCCACACGAACAATTCCTGTTTCGACTCGGCGGATACGCCAGGAGGTATTGCCCAGGAGCATAATATCTCCTGCAAGACTCTCAACCGCAAAATCTTCATCAACTGAACCGATTACTGTTTCCTGAGGTTCAGCGATGACTGAATAGGTGCCTGTATCGGGAATGGCTCCACCGGAGGTGAGAGCAGCTAATCTCGCTCCTCGTCGTGCCAGGAGACGATGATTGATTCGGTCGTGAAAGATCATGGCCTGGGACCTGCCTCTGCCTGGAACAAACCCTTCGGCGAGCATATGGATCACGGCTTGAAATTGTTGCCGAGTTAAATATCGGTAGGGATAGGCGCGGGTACACAACGCAAAGAGGTCATCTTCTGACCACTCCTGCGTGGCGACAGCAGCCACCATTTGCTGCGCCAGAATGTCGATGGGTAGGGAAGGAACACGAATGGAATCAAGTCTGCCTTCTTGTATGGCCCGTATGATGGCTGCGCATTCGAGAAGCTCGTCTCTCGTACTACAAAAAAGACGCCCTTTGGGAATTGCGCCAACCCAGTGGCCGGCACGTCCAATTCGTTGCAAGGCCGTGGCAATGGCACGAGGAGACCAAATTTGACAAACTAAATCGACATCACCAATGTCTATTCCAAGCTCCAACGATGCTGTGGCCACGACGACTCGGGTTTGTCCACTTTTGAGTCGAGCCTCGGCAGAGAGACGAAGCCGTCGAGAAAGGCTTCCATGATGAGCCGCGACGTGATCTTCTCCCAACCGCTCGGTGAGATGGTGGGCGAGTCGCTCGGTCAGACGTCTGGTATTCACAAATACTAATGTCGATCGATGGGTTTGGATCAGTTCAGTCAATCGATCATAAATATCAGCCCAGATGGCATTCGTGCCTACAGCACTTAATTCATCTTTGGGGACTTCAACTGCTAAATCCATCGCACGCCTTTGGCCCATATTCACGATAGAGCATGCGAGTGCTGGGGACGTGTGAACTTTCACCTCATGGGTCACATGAGCTTGACCGACCAAGAATTTCGCGACTTCTTCAATTGGGTGTTGGGTAGCGGAAAGACCGATTCGATTTGGAGGTACGGTCGTAAGAGCTTGAAGTCGTTCTAAGGACAGGGCGAGATGGGCTCCACGTTTATTGGAGGCCACTGCATGAATTTCATCAATGATGATGGTACGAACCGTTTGCAGAATGGGGCGACTTTTTTGTGCCGTTAATAACAAAAAGAGTGATTCAGGAGTCGTGATCAAAATGTGAGGAGGTCGAAGAATTAATTGTCTAAGGTTTTTTGCCGGCGTGTCTCCAGTTCGAACCTCGACACGAATTTCAGGTGATAAGTGCCCGGCTTCGAACGCCAGCGCTGAAATCTCCACGAGAGGCTGTCGAAGATTTATTTGAACGTCGTTACTCAAGGCCTTCAGGGGGGAGACATACAGGACTTGCGTTTTGTCCTCTAAGGCCCCGTGAAGACTTTGTTTGAATAGGGAGTCAATGCAAGTTAGGAAGGCTGCAAGGGTTTTTCCCGAACCAGTAGGTGCAGCAATTAAAGCGTGAGAACCGTCAAGAATCGTTGGCCAACTGGCCTGCTGAACATCAGTAGGAGTGACGAACCGTTTTTGGAACCACTGAGCAATGATTGGGTGAAAATGGGACAGTGGCATAACAACAAAATCTTACCATATTTTTCCCCCAAGGCCGAGTGAGTGGTCTGATCATGAAGCACAGGCGAAGAGATATTACATGGAATACAGGATTTCGAATTCTACGAAAGATGTGAGGATGAGCTATTACGGCGTGGCTTGATTGTGAATTCGGATGGAGTCTGCCCGCTTTTCAACCGTCTTGGCTTCCTCTTCACGGTGGGTTTCCCGAAGCAAACTGGCATAATGATCCAGAATTGTGACCATCTGTCTATGTTCTGGGCCCATGGAATGTTCAGTAATCTGTATCGCTCTTGTGTACCGCTCCTCGGCCAAATCATATTTTTGCTGGAATTGAGCGAGACGAGCCAGAGTCGTAAGAATTCCTACGAGATGAGGATGCGTCGGGCCTAACGTGTGTTCCAGAATGGACAGAGCCCGATTCCATAATGGTTCAGCTTGATCATGTTTTCCTTGCAATAAAAACAGGGAGGCGAGATTATTCAATCCTAAAACAATGTCAGCGTGGTTTGGTCCCTGAATATCTTCCACGATCGTTAATGATTGACGATATCGAAGTTCCGCTTCTTCATATTCCCCGAGAGCCTCATGGACAGCTCCTAAGTTGTTCAGCGTTGTGGCTTTTCGAGGATTGGGTGATTGGCCGTTTTCCGTATACTCCAAGGCTTGAAGAAACCAATGTTTGGCCTGGGCGAATTGTCCTTTTTGATAAGCTGCCATCCCAAATGAATTAGCTTGAGACCAGTCAGTTTGTTCAGAAGATGAGACACTCACTATAGGAAAGTGTCCCGACAATTGAAAAAGAAAGAACAATATTGCGACTCTTATCATAGAATGATGTGCTTTAAGAAAGTGGACAAGTGAGACTATCTTTTTCGTGCTCCCGTTGTATGTCACATCAATCCTTCCTGAGTTCAAGATTGGAATATCTTTAAGTTGTCTTGGAACCGATTGAGTCGATTGAGTAGGGACTTAGGCACCGCCAGGCCAACACACCAATCGTAGCCCCTATAGAATCGGCCAGCAGATCCCAGCCATCAGATTTTCGAAGAGGAACAAAGAATTGGTGTATTTCGTCAGTAAGTCCGAAAATAATGCTAGCCAGAACGGCCAGAAAAGAGGCATGGATAGATGGAGTCCTACCTGCTGCTTGCTCAAAGGTCCGATAAAAAAGAATTCCCAGAATGGCATATTCGGTAGCATGAATCACTTTGTCATTGAATAAAAGAAAAAATCGAGAGAGGCGTGCCTCTGGGTGAGAGAGTGAGGAGAAATAGACAATTAACCCGCCGTATAAAATTAATGGAACCCAATACCGGATGATCTTTGGGACAATAGGAGTAGAAAAATATTTGGATCTGGTCATTGACTTTGGTGCTCATTGAAGGTGAGTGAACCCTACCAATTTTCCATGAACGACAATAAGCAAAAGTTTAACAGATCTTTGATTCCATCAAAACGTCATGATGACACAAGATATCTGTTTCCTGCAGAAATTTCTTTGCGTTAGTCATTTTTAGCGCGTGCATACGAATGCAATCCCTGTTGATCGTTGGCTTGAATACGTAATGCTACGTAATTTCGGTTCTTAAGTCTTGTATTTCATCCCCCGGTATCTAAAAAAGTTTCCTTAGTTAGGCACGGACGTCAGTCAGCCCCTAAAAGAAGAAAGGTGTGCTCGGTTGACTCCTGGGTATGCCTGTGATCGAATATCATCTTTGTGAAGGCTTTAACTTTCTCTTTTCTCTAAAAAGTGAGCAATGTTCATGGACATTTTGGCTGAGATCCGTCGCGTGATTGACCTAGAGGGTCGGACTGTCTTAGGGCTTCTGAATACTGTGGGACCCAATTATGACCAGGCCGTTCACCTGCTCTACACTTGTTCGGGCAAAGTCGTTGTGACCGGTGTTGGCAAGTCTGGCCTTATTGCTCAAAAAATTGCCGCAACAATGGTCTCGACGGGCACACCAGCTCTCTTCCTCCATGGGTCCGAAGGGATGCATGGTGATATTGGTATTGTTGAAAAACACGATGTTGTGGTTTGCATCGGGAAATCTGGTGAAAGCGACGAATTAGTGGCTATTCTGCCAGTTGTTCGACAAATTGGTGCCAAGGTTATCTCGATCACTGCCAAACCGGATTCAACCATGACCAGACACTCTGATGTGGTGTTGATGACTCCGATTGAAGAAGAAGCCTGTCCCCTTAATATGGCTCCGACCTGCAGCACGACTGCTGCGCTCGCTATAGGGGATGCCCTCGCGATGGCACTCATGAAACTTCGGAATTTCCAGCCCACGGATTTTGCCCTCCTTCATCCCGGTGGGCAACTGGGAAAACGCTTGCTTTGGACTGTTAGTGACTTAATGCGCAGTGGAGATGCGAATCCGATTATTCATATCAACAGTGATCCCAAACTCATGCTGTATGAGATGACCAGTAAGCGAGCGGGAGCGGTGTCGGTTGTCGATGACTATCAGCATCTTCTCGGGTTAGTCACAGATTATGATATTCGTCGTGTTCTGGAAGCGGGAAAAGATCTTTTTAAAATGGCCATATCCGATGTCATGAATCCGAAGCCGAGTTTCATATCCATGAACGAAAAAGCCATTCATGCTCTTGAGATGATGGAGAAACGTGAGAAGCCGATTTCCCTTTTACCTGTTTTGGATTCGGAGCAAAAAGTCGTGGGTATGGTTCATATTCATGATCTTGTGTCACGAGGATTGTGAGGCGAATTTGCCTGGGCCTCACGGGCATCGCCGACTGTGACTTAGGAGTTTGGGCTACGAAAGCGGGCGAAAATTAAGGGTAGGAGAAACGAACAACAATGAAGCATATTGCTTTCTCAATACCACAGACATCGAAAACGAGCGCAATGTCTGTGACGGAAATCATCTGGGCTTCGCAAGGCTGGGGTTTGGTCTTCATCAGCTTTCTCTGTTTCTTTCCAGGGATGTTTCACGTAGCAGAGTACTTATTTTTTGCCTTGTTGGTTTTGGCAATTGGCATAGCATGGCGGGAGGGGAGACCGATCTGGGTGCGAAGTCCTATGGACCTGCCTCTTCTCTTTTTTGTCAGTTGGGTACTTTTTACGATTCCTTTTGCTGGAGACCCTTTTTATAGTTTTGGGGAGTGGCAAAAGCTTGTGGCGCAGGTTTTTGTCTTTTATTGGGTGCTATTCATTATTCGGGTGCACAATGACAACTCCCTGTTAGCAAAGGAGCACGGAAAGAGACGAGTTGTGAATGTTGGGAGTGAATTTTTGCAGAACGCGGTCCTCGTTGCTATTCTCCTGGGAACACTGATTTTGTGCTTGAGCGCTTTTTTTGATTTTGTGTTTCGAGGTGGTACATGGAAGGATCGCTTTGTTCGGGCTGCCGCTCCTCATTCTGACTACAACTGGCTCAGCACGTATATGGTTATGGCAACGCCAATCTTGATTTCAGCCGTGTTTGTTTTTCGAGGCTTATGGCAACGAGTGGCGACCTGGGGAGTGGTTGTGTTTGCCTTTGGTGCACAAGTTTTCTCCTATACCAGAGCGGGTTGGTTGGGACTCGTGACGCAAGGACTGGCTTTCGGGTTTTTCACCAGGCGGCGTTGGTTGGTTCTATCGGTGATTGGGGGACTTATCATTATTGTGAGTGGTCTTGTGACGGTTTCCCAGTTTGGGTATCAACAGGATACCGTTGATTCACGGACACTCATGATCAGAATAGAAGTTTGGCAGCTTGGATTTGATGAAATATTGAGACATCCGATACTAGGACTGGGATATGGATACCACACCTTCTCAGCTATTGTGAGCGGCTTTCCGAATGGCAGTCAGGAATTGGGCCTGCATAACACATTTTTAATGGTCGGTGTTGGAAGCGGATTGCCAGCCCTTGCTCTTCTGGTCTGGATCCTGGTGCAAAGTGTTCAATCACTGGTGGGGGCAACTTGGCGAGAGGCGATTCTGGAAAAGAGGGCGATCATGCTTGCCACGGCTATTATGGTTGTGGGCTTCGCCGTCCGGAATTTTTTTGACTATATGTTTGCCGGTAGCCTGGCCTACCTATTTTGGATTCTCCTGGCAACTGGGTTTTCTGTAGGGGTAATCGGAAATCGTCAAGGTAGAATTGCCTACGCAAGTAACTCATAGCAAAGAATAAAGAGAGGGGAAAAGAGTGATTCCTTGTTCTCTTTTTATTGTCGCGTTGACAGAGTGGTAAATATATTGATAAAAATCTATTCCCTTCGCGGTTTCAGTGGCACGACTTGGCCTTGAGGTGTCGTGAGTAGCGATGCGCTGATAATCAGCACGCCGCGGAAGCGATTTTCAAGCATCTTCTTCCATATCGGCCTTGATTATCGGGAGTATGATAGTGGCGGATCCAAGATTTTTCGCCCCACTGAAGTGGTACCCCTTCTTGGTATTTCTACCAAAGCTAAAAAAACTGGGATGCACTCCTCAAACTACTTGGGAGGAACTAGTCCAAGAATTTCAACAGTTTGGGTGACGTCTATTAATGTCTAGCTAGGACAATATTGAGATTGGCAGTTAAATACATGAAGAAGCACATATGGTTAAAGTTTTAGTCTCTGGTGCAGGGGGATTCATCGGCCACCATTTGGTTAATGCGCTCAAAGAAAAAGGATATTGAGTCAGAGGGGCTGATATAAAGGAACCGGAGTATGGAAAATCAAAAGCAGATGAATTTGAAGTCTTGGATCTGAGAAGGTGGCCGAACTGTCTTCAGACGAGCCGCGGAATTGATGAAATCTATCACCTCGCCGCTAATATGGGTGGGATTGGTTTCATTGAAGCGAATAAAGCAGAAATCATGCATGATAGCTCGCTCATCAATATACATATGCTTGAAGCCGCCAGGCTTAACGGGGTCAAAAAGTTTCTCTTTACCTCCTCAGCTTGCGTCTATCCTGGATATAAGCAAAACATTCCGGATTCGATAGCGCTCAAGGAAGAAGATGCCTATCCTGCCGAAGCTGAGGATGGCTACGGTTGGGAAAAGCTTTTTACCGAACGTCAATGCCGGCATTACCGTGAGGATTATGGTCTCAAGACCTACATAGTCCGTTTCCACAATATCTTCGGCCCCTTGGGAACGTATGATGGGGGACGCGAAAAATCTCCTGCTGCGATTTGTCGCAAGATTGCCCTTGCTCGACAAGAAGATACGATAGAGGTATGGGGCGATGGTCAGCAAACTCGCTCTTACTGTTACGTGAGTGATTGTGTCGATGGTATTTATCGACTCATGCAGTCCGATTTCCATGACCCTATTAACCTAGGGCAAGATCGGATGATTACCGTAAACGATTTAGTCGATATGGTGGCGAATATCGCAGGTAAGAAAATCGGCAAGCAACATGATTTGACGAAACCCCAGGGCGTGAGGAGGAGAAATGCTGATCTCACGTTGATGAAAAAGACATTGGGATGGGAACCGACCGTCAGTCTAGAAGAGGGACTCGCGAAGACGTATGAGTGGATTCAAAAACAGCTAAAACAACAAGGAAGAGTCCAATAGCGTGAAAGTCTTACGACTGGCCCTCGCTCAGATTAATCCAACGGTTGGTGATCTGGCAGGGAACGCCAAAAAGATACAAGACAACATTCAAAAAGCAAGGGATCGTGGGGCTGATGTGGTGGTCTTTCCAGAAATGGCCCTTTGCGGTTATCCACCAGAAGACCTTTTGCTGAAACCCGCCTTTATTCGTGCCTGTCATGAAACTTTGGAAAGGATCGTTCCGGTTTCTAATGGATTGGTGGCAATCATAGGATTTCCAGAAGGGGGCACCGATCTCTACAATGCTGCAGCGATTCTCTGCGATGGGAAAATGGTTGGTACCTATCGTAAACAGTACCTTCTCAATTATGGGGTGTTTGATGAGGATCGCTATTTTTCACCATCCGACGCCAACGCTGTGCTCGTGGTCGATGGAGTAAGAATAGGCATTAGCATCTGTGAGGATATTTGGTATCCCGGTGGTCCGTATGAAGACCAGGGGATCGTCGGGGATGCGGAATTGCTCATCAATATTTCGGCCTCACCGTACCATAGGCAAAAAGAGATCATTCGAGAGAGGATGTTGGCTGTTCGAGCCAGCGATAGTCTTGCCACATTGATTTTTTGTAATCTTGTCGGTGGCCAGGATGAGCTAGTTTTTGATGGGGGAAGTGTTGTCTTAGATTCGAATGGCAAACTGCTTGCCAGGGGCAAGCAGTTTGCCGAGGATCTGGTTGTCGTGGATATCTTGGTTGATGGGGTCGTGCGTCAGCGTTTGCGCGATACGCGCCGACGCAAGGAGAGGCAGCGGCGAATTCAGAGGGCAGTCTCGATTGAGGAAATAGTCGTCCCCCTTCAAGTCCGTCTCAAGCCAGACAATTTTCAAGAGAAGCATCTGGTCGAACCATTGGATGAATTAGGAGAAATCTATGAAGCCCTCGTGACCGGCACTCGAGATTATATCCAAAAGAATGGGTTTGAAAAGGTCGTGATCGGTCTTTCAGGTGGCATCGATTCATCTCTTGTGGCCTGTATCGCGGCTGATGCCATTGGGCCAAACAATGTGGTTGGGGTCTCTATGCCTTCACGTTATTCATCTGATCACAGTAAAAGCGATGCTGGTGACTTGGTTAATTCGCTAGGGATGCAATGTCTGACAATCCCGATTGAACCGGCGTTCACGGCGTTTAGTGAGATGCTGTCATCAGTCTTTTCTGGTCGTTCACCAGATCTCACTGAGGAAAATTTGCAGTGCCGTATTCGAGGAATTATTTTAATGGCCCTCTCTAACAAATTTGGATGGCTGGTCTTAACGACCGGAAATAAAAGCGAGATGAGCACAGGGTACGCAACTCTGTACGGGGACATGGCAGGCGGGTTCTCAGTTATTAAAGACGTGTCAAAGACCGTAGTTTACGAGTTGAGCCGGTACCGTAATGCGCGCAAAGCGGTAATCCCTGAAAATGTTTTTGTCAAACCTCCTTCGGCTGAACTGCGGTTTGATCAAAAGGATAGTGACTCTCTTCCGGAGTATTCTGAATTGGATCCGATCTTGACGGCCTATGTGGAAGAGGACCGTAGCGTCGCTGAAATTACCGCGACAGGATTCGAGCGAGGAAAAGTTGCCAATGTCGCAAAACTCATGGATAAGGCCGAATACAAACGACGTCAAGCGCCACCAGGTGTTAATATTACCGCACGTGCGTTTGGCAAGGATCGTCGATTGCCCATCACAAATCAATTTTTGGAGGAAGGGTCATGATCGACCATGTATCAGTCATCGGGTTAGGCAAATTGGGTGCATGTATGGCTGCCATTATGGCCAGTAAAGGGAAATAGGTGATGGGTGTCGATGTCAATCAGAACAATGTTGACATGATAAATCAGGGGCAGTCGCCTGTTGTTGAGCCAGGACTGGCTGAGCTCATCGCCTCCAATACACATAGGCTTCGCGCCACAACAGATTTTCGAACCGCAGTTCTGAAAACGGACGCCAGTTTTCTTATTGTTCCGAAACCATCGGATAAGCAGAGCAGCTTTTCCTTGAAATATTTGACTCAAGCTATTCAAGAGATTGGACGAATTTTGTCTGAGAAGTCTGATTATCATTTAGTGGTCGTGACAAGTACGGTCCTTCCAGGTTCTATGCAATTTGGAATTGTTCCTGTCTTGGAGGAGGCGTCGGGCAAGAAATGCGATACGAGCTTCGGTCTTTGTTATAACCCGGAATTTATTGCTCTCGGGAGTGTCATCCATGATCTGCTCAATCCTGATTTTCTTCTTATTGGTGAATCTGACCAGAAGGCAGGAAACGAATTAGAACTGTTCTACTCTTCCCTCTGTGACAATCAGCCCGCTGTGAAACGGATGAACTTTGTGAATGCGGAGTTGACGAAAATTTCAGTCAATACCTATGTGACGACAAAAATCACCTTTGCCAATATGCTTTCGAATATGTTTGAAGAGTTGCCAGGTGTAGATATTGATACAGTCAGTTCTGCTTTAGGCCTGGATTCACGTATAGGCAGACGGTATTTGACTGGAGCATTAGGTTACGGTGGCCCATGTTTCCCACGTGACAACAAGGCCTTAGGGTTTTTGGCGAAAATGATTGGTTCTCCGGCAACTTTGGCCGAGACGACAGACCAGATGAACCAAAGGCTTCTCGAGAGGCAACTAGAAAAGATTAGAAAGAAAATAGGCCACAGAGCCACCGTCTCGGTTCTTGGTTTAGGGTATAAACCTGATACCAACGTGATCGAGGAATCACAAGGAATCGCGCTAGTCCAAAGTCTTCTGGGGAATGGAAATACAATCATTGTTTTTGACCCTCTAGCGATGGAAAACGCCAGACAGGTCTTGAAGGAAGAGGTCACGTATGCCCGGTCACTGCGGGATTGTTTGGACCAATCAGATGCCATCATTAATTACCAATCCCTGCCATGAATTTCGGGAGTTAGAGCCCACTGATTTTCCATAACGGACGAATCCCGTGTTGCTTTTTGATTGTTGGCGTGTTCTTCAAGATAAAGTCAAAGACTGTAACTGGATCGATTACATACCACTTGGGATTGGCAAAGAGGAATCGATAGCCACATCGCGACTATCGAGGCTTTGGCAGTAATCTGGTTCTCTCTGGTGATGAAACTATGACTGTTTTGGGAGGTACAGGAGAAGCGAGCGATCAGGAGGATGGTGCCCAGAGATTTAGGAGGTTAACGTGTCGTTTGATCTTTGTTGCGACCAGTCGCAACGACGATTTTGGGGGCGACATGCTGAGGCGTCTACGTATCTTTTCTGAAGGTTTGCTCCAACTTGCGAACAAACACCGTCTGTCAGGGGAATTAATTATCGTCGAATGGAACCCTCCAAGTGGGAAACGTCTTTCTGATGTTCTTCAACTTCACACAAAATCCGATCTCTTCCCTATTCGCTTTATTGAAGTTCCACCGGCTGCTCACAATGCGTTACGAAATTCAGATGTGCTCCCGCTCTTCCAGATGATTGCAAAAAATCTTGGAATTCGACGAGCGAAGGGTGAGTTTGTCTGTGCCACCAATCAGGACATCCTCTTCTCCGATGAATTGTTCAGTTTTTTAGCGTCAGACAAACTACAGCATAACAGAATGTATCGTATCGATCGTACTGATGTTCAGGCCGATGTGCCTGAAGTATTGTCGGTGGAAGAACAACTTCGTTGGTGTTCGAGAAATTTGTTAAGGGTTCATACGAGATGGGGAACTAGGAAGATGAGGCTCGCCAGATTTAAAAATTTGAGAAATCTTGGTTTAATTCTCCCTAGAGTCCTTCGTGGTATTGCGCACATTTTGGACCAAGAACCCAAAGTCCACACCAATGCATGTGGTGATTTTACCTTGTTTGCGCGTGAACATTGGCTTGCCCTACGTGGAAATCCAGAACTCGCTCTCTATTCTCTTCATATCGATTCGTTGTTGTGTTATATGGCGGTTGCTTCTGGTCTGAAAGAGTATATTCTGCGCCCTCCTGCTCGGATTTTTCATCTGGAGCATGGGAGTTCCTGGGCGGTCATGTCGCCTGAGGAGAAACTTTGATGGTTTGCGAGGAAACCTTGGATTGACTACCACTTGCTCCTGGAGGCATGGACGGATATGAACCGAAATTCCAGACCCCTTGTCTTAAACGATGAGAACTTGGGCTTGGGCATGGAAAAACTTAGGGAAGTTGTCCTCCTTTCTGGAGAATGTCGAGCTGTGGAGACCAATGAGACAGTAGTTTGTTCGTGACACGGAGGCGTTTTTGTGGCTCTTGATACTCTGCCACTCACTTTATTCTCGACTTGTAAGCCCTTTCTCGAAGAGTCTGCGAGGATCCAGAGAAATGCGCTTCAAAGTTGGTCGAAGTTACCATCTGTTCACGAAATCATCATTTTTGGAAATGAGTCTGGGGTAAGAGAATGTTGTCAGGAATTCGGTCTGCGGCATGTCGAAGACATCAAACGAAACGACTATGGCGTGCCCATGCTGGATGCGCTCTTCACCTCAGCGGAAAATATTGTAGGCACGGATCTTCTTGGATACGTGAACGCCGACATTATGTTGACAAAGGATCTGGCTTCGGCGGTAGCGATCGTCCGGAGTCGATTCCCACGGTTCCTACTCATTGCTCGACGCTGGAACATAGAAGTGGAGCAGCTCTGGGACTTCTCTCAGTCAGATTGGGAAGAGAAGTTGCGGGCACTCGTGCGAACTTCAGGAAGCTTAGAGCCTGTCTATGGAGGGATAGACCTCTTCATCTATACACGCAGCCTTTGGGATTGGCTGCCTCCGTTTGCCATTGGGAGAGGACGATGGGACAGCGCTCTCATCTATCTTGCGAGAAAAGGGGATATCCCCGTTATTGATGTCACTCCTGTTGTGACGACAATCCATCAGAATCATGATTATTCGCACGTGGCCCAACGTACGGGAGAGGACTTAAGGAGCCTGAAGGTGTTGAACCTCTTGGGAGGCGAGGAGTTTATCTTTGCCGCACTCAATTCAACCCATGTGCTGCGTGAATCAGGGATACGCCGCCAGATTGACTTTTACCCTTCTCATGTGCTTAGACGACTTGCAACTCTCCCGGCACTCTATAGGCCATTCCGGCCGTTAGTGCCAGTCATTCGGTATCTGGTGCCTTGGTGGCGGAAATATACCAGTTTTCACAAACATCGAGCTGAGGCTCGTCGGCTATAAAGGAACTCCAGGGGACCTTCGTCTTTGCATGTCCTCTTTGTCTAAGGAAGAGAGAAAGAGTTACCGTCAAGTTTTTTGCAAACGTGGAGCATTGCCGAATCCGAGTAGCGTGTCATAGCTTCCTGAAAAAGAATGGTTCAGCCTAAATCCGGCAGTTACGAGGCGTTTTTTGATGAAAAACCTTGATTAACGAAGGGAAATGGCTGATTGGGGCGTTATCCTTTGGGTGACCCGTTTGGGAGCATACCCCAGAGACATCTTTCCTTCTGTCATTCCGTGGAAACGGGAATCAGGTAGAGGTAGAGAGCTCTGGATTCCCATTTTCGTGGGAATGACCAAAGGAGGGGGTATGCTCGAATCTCCGTTGTTTTGGTTTTCGCCTTATCATCAACTACTGTTTTTAGGTTCAGTGCATTGATGCCCCTGGTGAAGGAGTAGACCATACGGATTTCTACTTTGAATGGAAGGAAGATGTTAGAGACGTGAGAGATGGTCATTTCCTTCGAGAAATTTTTGTAGCTGCACGCATACGTCTCCAAAGCCGATCTCTGGCGGCTCTCCGTGAGCCCCGCAAGCCGTAATCATGTCTGCGACTTTGGAGCACTTCTCTTATTCCCTAGATCTCATCAAGGTCCTGATCGCTAAGGAATTGAAGGTTCGGTATCGTGGGACGGTTCTGGGGTTTCTCTGTTCTTTAGCAAACCCACTCGCCTTCTCCTTAGTGCTGTATGTCGCTTTCAAACAGGTCTTTCGGATCGATATTGAGAACTATCCTCTCTTTATTCTTTCGGCTCTATTTCCCTACCAGTGGTTTTCTAATTCGACCAATGCGGCCTCCACATTGTTTTTTGTCAATGCCCATTTGATCAAGAAGCTTAGGTTTCCCCGGTATGCGCTGTGTGTAGCGGTGGTGAGTGGCGATATGCTTCACTTCCTGGTGACGATCCCCATTTTGGTCTCTTTAGCATTTATCCTTCAAGGGGAGATCCCGGGCTTTGTCCAGTTAATTGGCATTCCGATCCTTTTGGTTACTCAGGCTTCGCTGACTCTTGGTGTCGTGATAGCCATCGCAACACTTAATGCCTTCTTCCGAGATCTTGAGCAATTTGTCCGAGTATTATTGCTGTTGTTGCTCTATGTGACCACGATTTTATTTCCTATTGATTTGGTTCCAGAGAACTTGACTTGGATGTTGATCGTCAATCCGCTTGCTCCACTTTTTATCGCGTGGCGTGCCTTGTTCGTCGAGAATGTGCTCAACCCCTTAGTGTTGGCGGTTGCGAACGCATTCCTTGTGTTGCTGATTGCCTTGCCTGTTTATCGTAAGCTTGGCTGGAGGTTGCCTGAATTAGTATGAACGCGGTCGTCAAGTTACATGCTGTCACGAAGCACTTCCAACGATTAGCGCACTACCGTTCTGGGTTGAAGTCCCTGCTTGTGCAGCCAGCATCCATATGGGGTTCGAGTCGGCATGAAAGTTTTCTTAGCCTTGACAACGTGACATTGGAGGTTCGGAAAGGGGAAGTTTTGGGGGTGGTAGGCCGTAATGGTGAGGGTAAATCCACGCTTCTGAGTTTAATCGGCGGTATTCTCAAGCCGACGTCCGGGCATATTTCGGTCAGGGGTCGCATCTGCCTGTTGCTGGAGTTTGGGGCTGGGTTTGCCCTTGATCTCACCGGTCGTGAAAACATCATTCTCAATGGGGTTTTATTCGGACTTCGCCGATACAAAATAGAAGAACAGATGGAGGACATCATTGAATTCTCTGGATTGAGTGAATTCATTGAGCAGCCCTTAAAAACGTTTTCAACAGGTATGCAGATGCGATTGGGGTTTGCGATTGCCGTTCATGCTCAACCTGATATTCTCCTGGTGGATGAGGCTCTTGCTGTAGGAGATGCAGAGTTCCAAGAAAAATGTCTTGAGCGAATCGAAAAGCTTAGGAATCAGGGTGTGACCATTATCTTCTTTTCACACGATTTGGAGATGCTGGAAGCCATGTGCGATAGGGCAACATGGATAGATCATGGGCGTTTGATCGTACTGGGTGAAGCAAAGGAAGTGATTCAACGATATCGGAGTGAGGTTGGTCATGGTCGGCCAGCGGTTCTGGAACATTCCAGCTTACTGCAGCAATCTGAGGCAGGCACCTAATATCAACTTCAATAGCACTAACTGGCAAATGGATCGAGAGAGTGGTGACAGATTGGTGGCAAGAAAGATGTGGCCTAGATGCATTTTTTGCGATGTGTTTGATACGAAAACAGTATTGAGTGGAGATGGAGCCAACGTTGTTATCTGCCGTCGATGTGGTCATTGTTATTCGACGTTTCAAAGCCATCCAGATTATGCCGATTATTTTGGCGATGATGTTCCAAAGAGTTCATACGAACAGCAACGCATTCATTGGGGAATAGCACGTTATCATGTGCATGATACTTTGCTGAACTTCCTTGCGGCACGAGGCAAAAGCGTTTTGGATGTCGGCTGCGGTCTGGGGTACTTCGTCAAACGAGCCTGTGAATGGGGGGCAGTGGCTCAAGGTTGTGAACTGTCTGCTGCTGCCGTGCGGTACGCCCATGATGTACTCAAATTGACTACAGTGCACCATGGGCGAGTAGAGAGCCTTGGGTTCAAACCATCAAGCTTCGATATTATTACCCTTTGGGATATTATTGAACATCTCATTGATCCCGTCGAGATACTCATATGCGTGCGTGAGCTTCTGCGTGAAGGAGGAACACTTTTTATTCAAACACCCAATGTATGATTTCAATTGCTGAATGGGCGCTTAAAGCAGCTTGTGGGAATCGAAAATTCAGATCTCATGGAGTCGCGTGACCATATGAATAATTTTTCCCGGCAGACTTTGACACAGTTACTGCGTGGTGCGGGATTTCGACACATTCAATATCATGTTCTTCCTCTAATAGATAGCATGGGACTTAACCGTTCTCGAAGTCTTATTGCCATGAAGCGTCTTTACGTCATCATGAGCAAGGCGCTCTATCATGTTTCGGGTGAGAATCTAATGGCCTCAAATACATTGCATGCCTTTGCGAGGCTCTGAGTCCTGCATCTGGTCAACACCCTATCGCCAGTCAATTTTCTTCCAGACATCGTGTAGACGTAAACAACATCATGTCGATGCCTCGAATTAAATACAATCCTCCGTTTACGCAATACGTTATGAAACAGGGCATTCTCAGGAAGCATCCATTTGGACTGATCGATGTCTGGGCAAGTGGTGGGATTGAGCAGCACTGGCAAATCTTTGGGAGCTCTCTAGTCGCCTTTGGGTTCGAACCATTAATAGCTGAGACAGAGCGTCTCAATGCCACGAAATGGAGTGAGAAGATTGTTTACGTGTGTAGCAAAGTCACCAGCCCTCACAGTTCGATTCACAAGCATGGTCAAAATGTCTACATCGATGAGGATCTCAAAAGTAATTTTCCGGAGTCTCGCTCAAGTGCTAGGCGTATCATGTCTTACTTGAATTATGTAAAGTCAAAGTTTGATCCAAGTGGTACAGGGACAATGACAGAAGACGAAATCACGATTGATCAATTCTTTTTAGATAAGCCACATGTGGATGTGGATTTCATCAAAATTGATACGGATGGACATGATTACTTCGCTTTATGTGGTGCGGAAGACACCCTTTCTCGATCCTCAGTTCTGGGTGTATGTATCGAGACTCAATTCCACGGTCTGGTGGACAATCATGCCAACGTGTTCAACGATATTGATCGGTTCTTAAGAGCCAGAGGTTTTTCACTTTTCGACATTGAGGTGTACCGATTCAGTCTGGCCGCGTTACCAAAACCATTTGTCTATAATCTTCCAGCCAAGACGCATGGAGGACAAGTTCTATGAGGTGATGCGCTTTATTTGCGTGACGCAGGTGGTCCTTATGATGAGAGCATGTGGAAAACCAATTTAACTCCACACAAAATCGTCAAGTTGGGATGCCTCTTTGAAATCTATGGCCTAGAAGATTGTACGGCAGAGCTATTGTGCAGCAAACGAAAGCACATTGAACAATTAATCGACGTCGACCATTGCTTGAACTTGTTGACCCCGAGGTTGAAGGGGAGAAAAATGACATTTGAAGAATACAACACAAGGTTTGAGCATCGTGTAGAGGATTGGTTTCCAAAGGTCGGTGGTCGAATATCTCAAATCATGAGGGAAGGGCGTACATGGGGTGTTCTCAAGCGAATGATTAAGGCATTGGAGACACGCATTCATGCATGAATCTCTATGGCTCTAAGAAGCGTCGCAAGTCTCTTGATGCGAGTTTTCCCCATTTGGTTCTGGAAAAGGATAAGACCATGGTTGGTACGTATTCGTTCGCTTGATTGGTATCCGGGATGGTCATTTGGTTCCAGTGAATCTGTCGGATCGGTTCTATACCGACTGCGACAGTTGCTTTGGTCTCAGTGTGCTGCCAAACGACAAGAGGTTTCCTTTCCAGTTCAGTGGTATGATGGGCTGCAGGTTCAAATGCGTCTTAGTAATGATTTTAGCTTATGCTTCTATGTTGCTGGCAACTATAAACCTAACGAGTTCATGCTGCTAGCTAAGATTCTGCATTCAGGCATGATCTACATCGATGTTGGAGCGAATGACGGCCTGTATACATTGTTTGCATCTAGAAGGGTAGGGTCTTCAGGGCGAGTCTTCGCACTTGAACCAAGCTCTAGAGAGTTACGCCGACTCAAAGACAATATTCAGCTCAATAGGATAGAAAACGTTCAAGTTCTTCAGGGCGCTGCATCTGACCGAAATGGTCTCGGGTCATTGCGAGTTGCCGGATTTGGGCACGAAGGACATAACACGCTTGGTGACTTTGCATACGATACTGAAGAGCAAAAGGTAGAAACCGTTGATCTGCTCACCCTTGATAGCTTGTCAAGTCGTGAAGCATTGGAGCGCGTTGATATGATCAAAATCGATGCTGAAGAGGCTGAACTTGCAGTATTACTAGGGAGCCAGGAGATTCTCAAGACCTATCGTCCCGTGATCCAATTTGAGTTGCTCGAAGCGGCGTTGAGTCATCAAGACACAGGTCGTGAGGAGGTGTGTGCGTTCTTGAGGTCGTTTGGATACTCTTTCTACATCTTTGGACCTCTTGGAAGACCTTTGCCTGTCGAACGGATTGAGATAGATGGGACAAATGTGATTGCCGTTCATTCTGAAGACAAAGACATCATATCTTTGCTAGCGCGTTGCGCAGCAACGTAGACGGCGAAAGTGAATAATGTGTAAAAATTTGAATTTCAGTTCATGGGCTCTGTCAGATGACGTTGGAATTCTTGCGACACGCAGGGTCCCTAAGTGCTCATGCCCGCAGTCGTCAGTGGGCATCCAGGGGTCTCTCTACAAGACCTGGATTCCCGTTCCCTGCCTGCGCGAGGACAAGCTTCGCGGGAATGACCGAAATGAGAACGGGAATCATTACGGAATTATTTCATGATGAGAGTGGCTCTGGTGCACGATTGGCTGACGGGGATGCGTGGAGGCGAACGATGCTTGGAAGTGTTTTGTGAATTATTTCCTGACGCTGAGATCTTTACGTTGTTGCACGCGAAGGGTACTGTTTCCCCAACAATTGAGAAACATCCTATCAGAACGAGTTTTGTCCAACATTTGCCGTTTTCTGTCACCAAATATCGTTACTATCTGCCTGTTTTTCCTTTTGCGATTAAGTCGTTCGATATCAAAAGATACGACCTTGTCATTAGCTCCAGCCATTGCGTGGCTAAAGGTGTCGCTATTCCAGATGGCACCTGTCACGTGTCTTACATTCACACACCTATGAGATATGTATGGGATCAGTACGATGCGTATTTCGCCAAGAGTCGGGCAGGCCTACTCCCACGAATCATGATGGCTCTCTTGCGGAAGTGTCTTAAACGTTGGGATGTGTCATCAAATAACCGGGTCCATTACTTTCTTGCCAACTCGCAGCACGTGGCGCGGCGAATTGAGAGTTACTGGGGAAGAAAGACTACTGTTGTCTACCCGCCTGTGAATTGGCACGATTTTCAGGCTTCATCAAGAGATTTGGGGTACTATTTAATCGTAACGGCATTAGCACCCTATAAGCGCGTTGATCTGGCAATTAACGCTGCTAATCGGATGGGGTTTCAGCTAAGAATTATTGGCTCGGGTCAGGAAGAGCAAAAATTGAAGAGCATAGCGGGCTCAACAGTGGAAATACTTGGCTGGGTCCCGGGCCACATGATCCGTGACAATCTCACGCATTGCAAGGCGTTACTTTTTCCTGGTGAAGAAGATTTTGGCATCGTGCCGCTTGAGGCCATGGCAAGCGGTAAGCCGGTGATTGCCTATGGAAAGGGTGGAGTTTTAGAAACGGTTGTGCCTATCAATCCTAATGACCCTAAGGAAAAAAGGCTCGAGTCTGGTCCAGAGATGGAATCAAGCACGATCTCAGGTTTTTCATCCTCCACGGTTAAACCCCCTACAGGGGTATTCTTTTATGAACAGTCGGCTGAGGCACTCATTGATGCCATCAGTTTGTTTGAGAACCGCTGTCATGAGTTTGATTCGGAAGCTATTCGCGCTCATGTGAAACCTTTTGACCTGGCCTTCTTTAAACACAGAATGCAAACACTGATTCAGGAACGATATGATGACTTTCATCAAAACCATCCACGCTAACACTTTATTGAGAATTTCTCAAAAGTCTCCTCAGGTACCTGTTCACCGAGGCCGTTGGTCATGACTTCGCTTATCTCACTTTGATACCTGGTTCCACCTCTTCCGCCAGCGTCAAGAGGCCCTGAACTTCCTTGGTTCCAGCGGCTAATACCATCCCCTGTGATTCAATTCCCATCAGTTTTGCGGGTTTAAGGTTCGCGACCACAACAATGGTTTGACCGACTAATTGTTCAGGCTCGTATTTCTTCCCGATGCCCGCGACAATCTGTCGTTGCTCAGTCCCTAAATCCACCTGAAGTTTGACGAGCTTTTCTGATCGTGGAACACGTTCAGCTTTGAGAATTCTTGCTACCTTTAACTCAATTTTTTGAAATTCGTCGATTGAAATAAGCTCTTGCGTATCAGCTGAAGTCCCTTCGGTGAGTGACTTTTCTTTTTCCCCGGATTTGGAATCTGTCGCAGGGATTTTTGATTGTCCTTTTTCGTCTACCCTTGGAAACAATGCTTTCCCTTTGACCACCTGATTTCCCGGTACGAGCATTTCCCAGGTTAAATGTTTAGATAGAAGGGGATCCGAAAAGTTGGCGGTAAGGCCGATTTGATGACCGATTTCCTTCGCTGCTTCGGGTATAAAAGGATACAAGGCTAAACAGAGATAATGTAAGGTTTCAGCGGAATTAAAAAGAACTGTGTCGAGTCTAGGCTGGTTTTCTGCAGATTTACCCAATACCCACGGTGCCGTTTTATCGATATATTGATTGCCGAGTTGAACCAATCCCCAAATGGACTCTAACGCTCGATGAAAGTCCAATCGGTCTGGACTCAGGTGGTATGGTAATTTTTCCTTGAGAAGTTGTTCCCCTGTGGATTTGAGTTCCATATCAAGATCCGTTTCTGTCTCAGGGTTAAGGGTAGGGATCACGCCTTTCGAAAAGCGTTGAATGAGCATGACCGTGCGACTCAAGAGATTGCCGAGCCCATTGGCCAAGTCGCTATTCAGCCTGCTCACCAACGCCTCTTGGGAATAGTCACCGTCCTGTCCGAATGGAATTTCCCGTAGAAGGAAGTACCGAAAAGCATCAGAACCAAATTGGTTGACGACTGTCTGAGGATCGACCACGTTTCCTCGGCTTTTGGACATCTTTTCACCGTTCACGGTCCACCATCCGTGGGCAAAAATCGTCTGGGGAAGGAGAAATTCGAGGGCCATTAAGATCGTAGACCAGTACACGGCATGTGTGGTGAGAATATCCTTGCCGACTAGATGAAGGGAGGCAGGCCAGAATTGTTGGAAGGCTGGCTTGGGTGTCAGATATTCAAGGGCTGAGACATAGTTCATGAGTGCATCAAACCAAACATAGGTGACATAGTTTGTATCAAAAGGAAGCTCGATACCCCATGAAAGGCGAGATTTGGGTCGAGAGATTGAGAGATCCTCTAATGGTTTCTGAAGAAAGCCAAGTACTTCATTGCAACGAGAAGTCGGCTTAATAAAGTCTGGATGGTTTTGAATGTAATCTTTCAGCGCATCTTGATATTGACTCATCCGAAAGAAGTAGTTGCTCTCACTCAATCGTTCTACGGAACGATTGCAGTCAGGGCAGAGGCCATTCTCAACATCTTTCTCCGTCCAGAATCGCTCATCGAAGGTGCAGTACCAACCGGTATAATCCGCGCGATAAATCAAGTTCCTGTCATATAAGGATTGGAGATGCCGCTGGACAACGGTCTGATGGCCTGAGTCTGTCGTGCGAATAAACGCATCATTCTCAATGTGTATGTGTTTCCAAAGGTTGATAAATTGAGGAGCGAGATTGTCACAGTGAGTTTTTGGATCGATGCCAGCTTTCGTAGCTGCTTGTTGGACCTTTTGCCCATGCTCGTCTAGCCCGGTTAAATAGAATGTCTCTCGGCCTATCAATCGATTGTAACGTGCCAACACATCGGCGGCGATAGTGGTGTAGGCATGGCCAATATGTGGGATGTCGTTCATGTAGTAAATGGGGGTGGTGATATAAAATGTTGATGGCATTGGAACCTTTTCTCCTCAAATAGCTAATCATAACAGGGTGCAAAGATAGACGAGACGCGTTGGAGGGGTATAAGAGAAGATCAAGCTTTTAGACCACGGCATTTAGAAGGGAGTCACGAAGTTTTAGGAAAAAGGTCTCCATGGCAAGTTGGATGTTGATATTCCGTCCCAATGATTGCTCCAAGGTCTGTAGTTCTTCCATAAGATTCACGAGGATTGACACGTTCGTTTGGGAGGCCAATTTCAGGATGGCCAATGATTGGGCCCTATTCATGATCATATCTTCCCGAGCTCCGATGCAAGTAAGGAGGACATCACGTAATCCAAAATAGATCCACGAGAGAGATTGGAGAATGTCTCCTTCCTTATGCAGCCGCTCCGCTATTTCAAATGCATCATGAACGGATTGAAGCTTGATTCCGGAAACAAGAGAAAAGAATTCTTGTTGTTTTTCGGATGCCTCAGAAAGGTTGGTGCCCAATGCCAGCCCTAATCTTCGTTCTGTTATCATTCTCAAAAATCGAGCATCTTCCAGTGAGATCTCCCTCTTCAGAATCAAGGCACCTTCAACTTGGTCTGTCGTTGGTGGGGTAAACCTGAAGGTGAGGCAACGAGAACGAACAGTCGCCGGGAGCAGGAAGGGTCGACTGGTAATGAGCAGGAATAGACTGTGTGCTGGGGGCTCTTCTAACGTTTTGAGTAACGCATTGGCTGCACCAGAGGTGAGGCAATGGGCTTCATCAATTATACAAATCTTGCGATCACAAAAAAGAGGTCGATAGATGACGTGATGTTCTAAGTCTCGAATCCGGTCAATTTTTATTTGTGGATTGGCTTTTTCAGCGTCCGGTTCAATGAACAGAAAATCGGGGTGAATGCCTTGTTCTATTTGATGGCATGCCCGGCATTGACCGCAAGGATCCGGAGCAGAAGGGTCTTCAGGATCTTCACAGGCAAGGGCCTGAGCAAAGTGGATCGCGAGAAACTTCTTGCCAATTGAAGGTTCCCCTGAAAACAAATAGGCATGGGCAATGTGTCCTCTGTTGAGAGAAGCCCGGATCCAATCTTTTGGTCCTTCGTGACCAATGATGTTACTGAAAGGCATACAAGATTTCTCGTTTACAAGCTAGGGATCAAGAAAAGTCATTTCCATGTACCAGTATGAAATTACGGTGCCTGTTGTATTCGAGTGAGAAACGGTTGTATTTTCAGGACAATGTCTTGGGAGATTGATTCAATTGAGCGACATCCATCAAGCTTGACGATGCGACGTGAACAACTTCTGGCCAACGTGAGAAATCCTTTTCGCACACGTTCGTGAAAAGCTTTTGTTTCCTGATCAATACGATTTTGTCCAGAGGTTTGGCGACGTCGTGCTAATCCCTGGGTGACAGGAAGGTCTATGAGAAAGGTGAGGTCGGGAACCAGACCACCAGTGGCCAGCATATTCATCGTCTGTAACTGTTTGAGTTTGACACCCCTTCCATAACCTTGGTAAGCAAGAGTTGAATCAAAAAACCGATCACAGAGGACAATCGCGCCTCGCTTGAGTGCTGGGAGTAAGACCTGGGTCACATGTTGCCTCCGACATGCCAAAATCAACATGGCTTCGCATTCAGGGGTGATCGATTCTTGTGACTGGACATGGGATACCGGATTAAGAAACAGATTCCGGATTTCTTCGGCTAACGGTGTCCCCCCAGGCTCTCTTGAGACAACAACCGGATAGCCTTCCTTTCGCAGATGTTCAGCCAAGCGATGGCATTGGCTGGTTTTTCCAGAACCCTCTATCCCTTCAAAAGTAATAAACAGCCCGACTTTGGAGGGAGAAGAAGACTTGAGTGTTGTTAACTTTTTGTGCCCGGATCTCACCTCAGAATCCTAATCTAAGTTGTTGAAATTCGCAAGAAAAGGCTTGAAGCAGCCCATTAATGCTTGTAACATCTCAAGCAGTGGGAATATCCTCTTGAAAGCTTTACGCCCCTTACTCAAACGCTACTTATTAACAGGCCTCTTGGTGATTACCCCTATCTGGGGTACCGTTCTCGTCCTGAAGACTCTCTTTGTGACAGTCGATAGTATTTTAGGCAACATGTTGGCGGAAGTCGTCACCGAAGATTATTATGTGCCAGGCCTCGGTATTTTGACACTCCTGGCCTTGATTTTTATCTCAGGAATGATGGCCACCAACATCATAGGTGGGCAAATTGTCAAAAAATGGGAAAATGTTCTAGATCGAGTCCCCATTGTGAGGGGAATCTATGCCACGTTGAAATCCATGATGGATATTCTTTCTTTTAAACAGCGTGAAAAATACAATAAAGTGGTGTTGATACAGTTTCCGAAAGATGGGCATTATTGTTTAGCTTTCGTTACTGGTGAGACACGCGAAGAAGTACAAGATTTGTCCGCTGAACCCTTAGTCCATGTCTATGTTCCCACGTCCCCGAACCCAACGTCAGGGTATTTTCTGCTGGTGCCTGAGCGAGAAGTGATGGCTGTGGATTTAAGCGTGGAAGAGGCTATGAAGCTGATTGTCTCTGGGGGAATGTATTCTTCTGGCAAATCCTCAGAAGCCCAAACTTTTACGATGCCTGAGTCATCGGAGCTAGGATCGCCACCCATTCGTGTCAAACCTGAAGAGGATGGATCAGTTCTCAAGTGATGCGTGGTTGGGGGCAATGGTGAGATGAAAAATGTGTCAGCAATAGTTATGGCCGCAGGGTTGGGTAAGCGCATGCGGTCAAAGCTTGCCAAAGTTCTTCATCCGGTGGCTGGTCAGCCTATGATTTCTTATATGGCAACGTTAGCGAAAAAGGTTGCCGATTCAGAAGTTGTCATCGTTATTGGGTATCAAGCGGATCAGGTAGAAGCGTATTTAACCCAACTTCAACAAGATATTGGACCAATAAAAATCGCCAGACAAACTCGGCAGACTGGCACAGGCGATGCCGTAAAAAAAGCGAAGTCTTCTCTGAGGTACCCGTACAAGGCTCAAAGTCAAAAAATTTTGATTTTGAATGGCGATACCCCTCTCCTCACTCAACAAACTGTTCAACGATTACTTGCTTGTCACGATCAGAAAAAGGCTACGATCACTCTTTTGACCGCTGACTTTGAAGAACCTCGCGGATATGGTCTAGTTATGCGTGGAAAACACAACCACGTGCTCAAGGTGATAGAAGACCGTGATGCCACACCAGAGGAACAATCCCTCAAAGAAGTGAATGTCGGGACCTATGTGGTGGATAGCAACTTCTTGTTCCGCGCTGTGGAAAAACTACAGCCTCATAATGCTCAAGGGGAATATTACCTCACGGATATTATTGCGATGGCTGTCAGCCAAGGCTTAGCGGTTGTCGCACAGAAGACGGAAGATCCGACAGAGTGTATTGGGATCAATACACGTGAACATTTAGCTCGTGCGGACGGACTCATGCGTCAACGAATTCGGAAACACTGGTTACTCGAAGGCGTGATGATGGTTGACCCTGAAACGGTCTGGATCGATGCCGATGTCAGGATTGGACGTGATACGCAAATATATCCCCTCACCTTTTTAGAAGGAAGTACCGAAATTGGAGATGAATGTATTATCCGATCGGGTTGTCGAATAAGCGATAGTCGTATTCAAGATCGGGTAACAGTTGAAGATTTTTGTGTATTGGAAGAAACCATCTTAGAGGAAGGGGTTTCGGTTGGGCCGTTTGCCAGAATTCGGCCTGGCTCCGTAGTGCGGGTAGGAGCTCGGGTCGGCAATTTTGTCGAGCTTAAGAAAGTTGATTTAGGAGCTGGATCGAAAGCGAATCATTTATCGTATTTAGGGGATGCAGAAATTGGCCAAGGAGTCAATATTGGTGCAGGGACTATTACCTGTAACTACGATGGTTTCAGAAAAGAGAAGACGGTGATCAAGGATCACGTGTTTATTGGCAGCGATTCCCAACTCATCGCTCCGGTCACGATTGGACAAGGAGCTGTGATCGCAGCAGGCTCGACCGTCACGCAAAATGTTCCAGATGATTCGCTAGCGATAGCTCGAACAGCTCAGATCAATCGTACTGGAGCAGCAAGTAGGCGGCGAGTGATCAACTCAGGTTCTCATGGGAACCTGCCGAAGAAGAAAAAGGCTTCACAAGTTGAGAAAAAAGGCAAGAATGTGGTGAGGCCTGGGAAACGGGGCTAGAATCCTTACCTGCAATTGGAAATTTTCCGCCTCATTTTGTCATCCCCATGGACTGATGATACAAACATGAATATGTAGGGACAACTATGTGTGGAATCATCGGATACGTTGGAACAGAAAGCGCAACATCCATCCTGCTTGAAGGCCTGAAACGTCTGGAATACCGAGGTTATGACTCCGCTGGAGTTGCTCTCTTAGAACGTGGAGAGGTTGAAGTACGCAGAAGTGAGGGAAAATTAGTTAATTTGGAAAAGATCCTAACCAATGGGCGTCGGCTGAATGGAACAATTGGCATTGGACATACCCGTTGGGCCACCCATGGAAAGCCATCCGAGCAAAATGCTCACCCTCACCGATCTGGGAATGTTGTGATTGTTCACAACGGGATTATAGAAAATTATCTGTCTTTAAAACGTCGGCTTCAAAATGAAGGATTTCGGTTTGAATCGGAAACCGATACCGAAGTCATTGCGCACCTTCTTGCATCGTATAAACAACGAGGATGTTCTCTAGAGCAGGCGCTTCGATCCGCGACCAAAGAGTTGTATGGGAGTTATGCCGTTGCCGCGTTGTGTGTTGATGAACCTCATACGTTAGTGACGGCAAGATCGGGTTGTCCTCTCGTGATTGGCCAAAGTGGGAACGCTTCCTTGCTTGCGTCTGATGTCACCCCGTTACTCACACATACACGGGAAGTGATCTTTCTCGAGGATGGAGACATCGGCGTATTGACCCCGATGGGAGTCCACGTGCTAGGAACGGATGAGCAACCAGTTGAAAGAAAAGTCGTGACTGTTGACTGGAGTTCCGAGACAGCAGAGAAAGGCGGATACCCTGATTTCATGTTGAAAGAAATTCATGAGCAGCCACAGATAATTTTGGACACTCTTCGAGGTCGCTATATTTATGACTCTGGAGAAGCGGACTTGCTCGATCTTTCCATCACTGTTGAGGAGTTACTGAACGCCAAACGAATTTGGATCGTTGCCTGCGGCACTTCGTGGCATTCAGGGCTAGTCGGCAAGTATCTTTTTGAAGAAGTCATTCAGAAGCCAGTTCAGGTAGATATTGGATCAGAGTTTCGTTACCGAGAACCCATGATTCAAGAGGATGATCTTTTTATTGCCATCTCGCAATCCGGGGAAACGGCTGATACCTTAGCTGCCGCTCGAGAGGCAAAAAAACGGGGAGCCCGTATTCTCTCGATTGTGAATGTCGTCGGCAGTTCATTAGCTCGCGAATCAGATGGAGTGATTTATACACGGTGTGGTCCCGAGATCAGTGTGGCCTCTACGAAAGCCTTTACTGGTCAGATTATTGCGCTGTATTTGTTGGCGCTTCATGTAGGGCGTGTGCGGCAAGTTCTGAGTCTGGAGGATGGGCGTTGGTGGTTGGATCAATTGATGGCGTTGCCTGCGCAAGTAGACTATATTCTTAAACGAGAGGACGAAATTTTATCTATTGCGAAACGGTATTACACGAAAAGGAACTTTCTCTATCTAGGAAGAGGCATTAATTATCCCATTGCATTAGAAGGAGCGTTGAAATTGAAGGAAATTTCCTATATTCACGCTGAAGGGTATGCAGCCGGTGAAATGAAGCACGGTCCAATTGCCTTGATTGATGAAGAAATGCCCGTTGTGGTGTTAGCTCCGCGGGATAGGCTGTATGAAAAAACCGTGAATAACCTCATGGAAGTTAAAGCTCGGAGCGCTCCTGTGATTGCATTCGTGAGTGAAGGAGAGCGTGAATTTAGCGATCGAACGGATTGTTTGTTTGCCGTCCCTCACACGCATCCGCTCCTTTCCCCTATTTTATTCGCAACTGCGCTTCAGTTATTGGCCTACCATATCGCGGTTTTGCGAGGTATTGATGTGGATCGACCGAGAAATCTCGCCAAAAGTGTGACCGTCGAGTAAGCTGAATTTGACTCTTTCCACCTTACCTCATAGCAGTAACTCTCCATTCCTAGGATCCGTTGCCTTGCGCCCTCAGGAAAATTGAATGGGAGTGTTTCAGTTTAAGGATGATTCAGGAGTCAGAACGTGTTGTGATTAGCAACGTGCAACAGTTGAGCCCGCGCGTTGCGCAGCCTTTCAATTAGAAAGTCTTTCCAAGTAAGAGTTATTGGCTATCGTGTTTTACGGAAGCGGCTTGCTGGAGCATCAATTGGGGACTCACCCATCGTTCCGCTGGTCCATGGGATTCCATGATCACCGAGACAGCCACCGTGAGGTAATTTCTTGCTGGTCCAGAGTAATATCCTGCGGTGGGTGCGATGTCTTGGTAGTCCCGACCTATGGCTACGGTAATATATCGTTCATCGCATCGACATTGGTGAGTCGGGTCATAGGCTATCCAAACAGGGCTTCGCTGTGGGCCGCTGGAAAAGAGTACTTCTACCCATGCGTGCATTTGCCCTTCTCCTGGTAGATACCCTGATATATAGCGTGCGGGAAGACCGGCTTGGCGGCAAAGCGAGAGCATGATATGGGCGTAGTCCTGGCATACGCCAGCCGCCTGAGAAAAGGCTATAGACGCACCCGTGCCGACATGAGTGCGTCCTGGTTCATATCGCATGTGGGCATGGACTTGATAGAGAAAGGAATCTGCCATTTCTTCCTGGGTCATTCCACGGTCTTTGGTCCGACGTGCGATTTGAAATAAAGCATCAGAATTGTCAACGAGTGTTGTCGACCTCGTAAACTCGGCAGATTCAACTGTGCAATCTGATTCTTGAGGACTGACTCCTTGCAAACTGAGGGATCCATCAGCCTCGTAGAGGCTCTGGGTCTCAACACGTATCTCGACGGTACAAGCGATTTCCTTCTCAATATACACATGGTCTAGCTGGCAGACTAAGTTCCCAAAGGCATCGGAAAAATGGCGATAGTCGGAAGGTGGATCAATATGCCAGCGAAGATCCAAGCGGTGCTGTCGCCCATAATGTTGAGGGGGAAACATTCGCATAAGGGTGCTGACGTTAGAAACCGGAGACTCGTAGGTGTAGTTGAACTGATGGCGAACTGAGAGAATGCCTTTTACAGGAGACCGGATAGGCTCCGTGATACGAATAACGGGTCTCCGACCGTGGTAGGAAGGAGTAGTGGTTTGTGAATATCCGGAACTCCGAAAAAACGCATGGGCGATCTTGTTCGTGATTTGATCAATTTGATCCATCACTTGGGTTAAAAAAATAGGAAGCCCTAGTCTGTAGACTTCTTCCAGGTTTCCGAATTCCAGGTCTGAGGCCAATCGACCGCTCAAGCGGTCGCATTCTCGAATTTCCTGGCCGCGAGCATGACCAGAGAGTCTAGAAAGGAGGTCACGGATAAGAGTAGTGGTAAACCGCACTGAGCGGGGAAATTTATTATGAAATAAAAGAAATTGGACAATTTTTCGTGGCACGAGTTGGGAGCGGTAAAATTTCCGGTAGGCTTCAAAGGCGCTGGCTGACTTGAGGATAGCCAGACATTGATGATGCTCAGAAATGGCGCCGGGCTCGGAGGCGGCTTTGACCAAAACAGAGTTATCCAATAGTCTAGACGTCCGCCCTGCGCGTTCCACGTTCTTTCCTAGCCGATAGAAATTCCATCCTTCATCGTGCAACATCGTGCTTCCCATGATCCCTTCCGCGGTATAACACATATGTTGAATATGGTTGAGAAGGTGGTGAGTCCCTGTCCAAAGTTTGCCAGAAATCTGATCCCTCAGGCTTAAGTAAAAGTCGTTGAGGTGATACCAGACCTCACTGGAAATTTGGTCTTGGATTCCCCGGGCATTCGAGCGAGTCATCTCGATCAGATTAGCCAGAGAGTTAGGATTCTGGCGATTGAGGGTTAAAAATTCCACCACTGACTGAGTGGCGATCTGGCTATAGAGTTCCTGATAGAGGGAAAATTCGCCATTAGCCTCCAAATACCCTTGCCAAATTTCATCTTGATCCTGCCAACTGGCTATTTCTAAGAGAAGATGATAATTGACATTCGTAAACCGGGATACGTATTCCGCGCGTTCAAGGTAGCGCCCAATCCAAAATAATGCCTCTGCGGTTCGACTGAGCATGTTATCCTTCCCCGTATAAAACCCAGGTGTCTTTACTCCCACCCCCCTGGGACGAGTTGACCACAAGGGAGCCCCTTGTTAAAGCGACTCGGGTGAGGCCTCCAAGGGACATCGTAATGTCCTGTCCCCATAAAATAAATGGTCTGAAGTCAATGTGACGGCCCCTGAGTTTGCTCGGGGTATCTTGATCCGAGATGACGCAGGGGTGCTGTGACATGGTCACAACTGGTTGAGCGATATAATTCCGTGGATTTGCCCTAATGAGGTCCCGAAATCTATTCTGATCACTCTGAGAAGATGCCGGTCCAATCAACATTCCATATCCACCTGATTCGTCCACAGATTTCACGACAAGGGAGGATAGGTGTTCCAGGACGTATTGACGGTCGTCATCACGAAGACAGAGATACGTGGGAACATTACGGAGAATGGGACGTTCAGTTAAATAATATTCGATCATCAGGGGCACATAAGAGTAGATGGCTTTATCATCTGCAACCCCGTTTCCTACTGCGTTGGCAAGAGCGACATTCCCAGCTTTGTAGGCGCGTATGAGTCCGGGAACGCCAAGGGCTGAGTCGCTTCTGAAGACTTCGGGATCCAGAAAATCATCATCAATTCTGCGATAGATGACATCAACTTGTTGAAGCCCTTGGGTCGTCTTCATATAGACTCTATCACCTTCCACTACCAGATCTTGACCTTCAACAAGTTCGATTCCCATTTGGAGTGAAAGGAAACAATGTTCAAAGTACGCAGAATTATAGATGCCGGGAGTAAGAAGTACGATAGTCGGATTTTCCCGGGCATCTGATGCGAGGTAACGCAGGTTTTCCCACAATTGAATAGGATAATGATCCACCGGACGTACCCTCATTTCGGCAAAGAGGCGAGGGAAAATCTGTTTGAGAACAATACGATTTTCAAGGACATAGGAGATCCCTGAAGGTAGTCGGAGGTTATCTTCTAATACACAGTATGTGCCATCATGATCGCGAATCAGATCAATTCTTCCAATGTGAATAAAAATGTCCTTGGGAGGACGAAATCCCATCAGTTCGCGATGGAAATGCTTTGAGCTTTCGACGAGTTCACGAGGAATGAGCTCGTCATTTAGAATGTGTTGGTTGCCATAGATGTCTAAAAGAAAAGAATTGAGAGCACGAGTCCGTTGACGAAGTCCTTCTTCCAGATCTCGCCATTCACTATTGGCAATGATTCGTGGAAGTAGATCAAAGGGGAAGACACGTTCTGTCTAATGGTCATCACCATATACCGTAAAGGTAATACCTTGGCGAAGAAACGCCTGTTCAGCCTGACGCCTGTTCCATTGGAATTCCTGAATGGTCATTTCCTTCAGACGTTCGATGAGTTGTCGGTAAGGAGGACGAGGCGTTCCTGAGGGCTCAAACATTTCATCAAAGCCCTGATTGGGTTTGTAATTGGCGAATAGGTCTTTCATCTAGGAATCATCTCTTTTTCGCTTCGTTCCCGGAGTTCTCTCATGTCTTTCTAGAAAGTCCACACTTGCAGGCACGATATTACAGCGGCGCAAAGCTTGGGTAAACCTCTGAAAACAAAGAAGAACCAGGCGGCGGGCCTTTTTAAATATCTCCAGTTGCTTTTGATGGCTCATCGAGTGGGTCAGTTTGACCGGTGTGGTGAAAATGTTGAATTTTTCAACAGTCCTCTAAAGGTTGACGGTCCTGTTTGAAGGCAGTATCGTCCGCGATCGTTATGTTACGCGCACTTTTTGATAGACGTCGCGATGCCCTACAACGGAGTATTGAACGCGCGGGACGTTGGCTTGATCGTGGCACACATGTCAGTTCCCAATTTAGTCGATGGCGGATGGGGATTTTCCTCATAGGGTTTGTTGTTTGTCTATGTTTTTATAAGGCTGAGTGGTTTCATAGCGGTAATGGGGCACTCGCCATATTCATTCTTATTTTTCTTGCTGTCGCCCATTACCATAGTCGGCTTGAATACCGACTTAAACGTCTCAGGCTTTGGCAACATATCAAGCGAACCCATCTGGCCCGCTTGCGTCTGGATTGGGATGGATTGCCTCCTCCCAAAGACGCCGGTTGCCCATCGCCAAATCATCCCTATCGAGACGATCTTGATATCACGGGTGTGTATTCCTTGCTCAGATTGTTTGATTCGACTATTTCCACTAATGGACATGAATGTCTCAAGGAGTGGTTGCTCAATCAGAACGACAATCGATTAGAAGGTTCTTCTTGGGCAGACCGTCAAACTCTCGTGAAAGAAATCGCCTCTCTGCCCAGTTTGCGGGATCGTCTGGCCTTAGTGGCTCGTCTGATTGATGAACGACCTCTAGATGGCAAGCGAGTTACTGCGCTTGTCGAGACCCCTGTTGATTTTCCTCAACTGCTTCCAGTTGTCCTTTTAGGATCATTCCTGTGTGCTGCAACCCTCATCCTTGTTCTCTGGTCTATGGGATGGGGTGCTCCCAGCTATTGGGGTTTTTCTTTCAGTGGTTATGTTGTGTTGTACTTGTTGACCTCAGGATATACGGCTCCTGTATTTGGTCGTGTGCTCGCGCTTCGGCATGAATTAGATCAACTTGTTCAGATCGTCAAGCTGTTGGAAAAGAGGCCCATGAATCATTTCCCCCATGTTCAGAATGCTTGTCATCCCTTAATTTCTGGAGAGTCTCGACTTTCAAAAGCGTTGAAACCACTGGCATGGATTTGTCATGGGCTGAGTGTGAAAGCTCATCCGCTCATTCATGTCATCCTCAATATGATACTGCCTTGGGATTTGTGGTTGACCTATGCCTTTCGTCATACGTGTGGCCACCTTCGTCCCCTTCTCCCGTTATGGCTGGAGCGATTAGCCATATTCGATGCTGCCTCTGCTCTTGGCGGTTTTGCATGTATTTACCCTCACTATGCATGGCTTCAGATTTAAGTCGTCAATGAACCGAAGGCGTCGATTGTCTTGACTGTTCACGGGATCGGCCATCTACTTCTCTCTCCTGCGAAGCGTGTGACAAACAATATTTCGCTGAAAGGGTGCGGCAAAGTCATCCTCGTGACTGGCTCGAATATGTCCGGAAAAAGCACCTTTCTTCGAACGATCGGTATCAACGCGTGTTTGGCCCAAGCTGGTGCTCCTGTCTGTGCCGACTTCTTCCATGCGAATTGGATGCGAATATTTTCTTGTATCAGGGTCACTGATTCTCTTAAGGCTGGGCTTTCTTATTTCTATGCGGAAGTTAAACGTTTGAAGATTGTGCTGGATGCGGTGAAGGAAGACCATCCGACGCCGGTGCTGTTCCTCATCGATGAAATTTTTAAAGGAACCAACAACAAAGAGGGGTTATTGGGGAGTGAGGCTTTTATTCGGGCTTTGGTTCGTAGCAATGGGCTTGGGCTTATTAGCACCCATGATTTAGAGTTATCTCGGCTAGAAGGAGACTTGCAGGGTGTGACAAACGTGCACTTTCAAGAGACAGTGGAGGGTAACGAATTGGTCTTCGATTATCGCGTGAGATCTGGTCCCTGTCCTACAACAAACGCTCTTAAAATCATGGTGAAGGAAGGGCTTCCAGTACCAGATGAAGCCCAAGGACCTGCAGAGGTTTAGGGGATAAACAATTAGGGGTCTGACTTATCCTGGTCAGTTTTCTCTCCGGTGGATGTTCCGCACTGGGCACAATAGTAATCATACAGATTGCCAGTGGGGAGAACGAGAAGCAACCGTTCTCGAGTAGGGGTCGCGGTTTGGCAAGTCGGGCAATAGAGAAGAGAAGCCCGAAGCGACTTAAATTGTGAATCATCAGAGGGCGGGGTAGGAGATCGTCTTCGAGGAGAGAAGCCATGGGGAAGAGGTCCTGGAGGCTTAGACTGAAAAGGAAATTGAGACATAATTTGATCTTAGCCAATGAATTTTTAAGGGTCAAGACTTATGGAGTCTTGATGTGAATCCCCACGGCTTTTCCACGCGCCGTAGCGCTCCCGACCTTCGTCGCAACTTCCGTCTTCGAGGGCCGGAACCTTCGGCGGCGGCTCGATGCGCAGGCGTGGAGACGGGAATCCCACCCCCTACCAGGAAAAGCAAGATGGATCCCCGCTAAAAACTGCGAGGATGACAGACGGACATGTTTCCATGACCGTGGCCGCCTATCTTCACAATTTCGCCGGCCCCTGCCTGAAAGAAGAAATGCAAGTTTTTACAGGAAACTCACTCGTCAGGAAATCTTTGCTGCGGTTGATGTTGGGGTTTCAGCAAGTCAAAGACGGTTTTCGCAGGATTAAAAGTACTACGAGGAACCTCAACAAAGACGGTATTCCAAAAAGCCATGCCTCCGTTCCATAGGCCAGGTAATTCGAGTGCTTTTAATTCCCGTCCTTCATGAGATTTTCGCGTAATAAAGCCTCCCTCAGGATCAACGAATTGTCGCAAGTCAAATGCATCGCCGCGACAATCTCGAACACCACATATGAGATCCACAGGGTTGAAATAAGTCGATGTCGAGAATAATGCTTTTTGCTCTGGATTGTTGAAATCCACTTGAGCACTTTCCACGATCTGAAGAGAGAGTAATCCGTTTGTCTGTTCCACCCAAAATGGACCACCGCCTGGATCTCCAATATTTTTCACCATACCACAAACCCTCAAGGGTCTGTTCAAACTTCCGACGAGAAACTCTAACTGTTTTTCTGAATTCCATTGATCAAACAGTGCAGGAAGATCTCTGCATAGGACCTTCCTCGTAAAGTTGGCCACTTCTTTCATGAATGAGGGTGAGACCGCCTTTTCGGCAAAGCTTTGGAGATAAGCAAACACAGTGTCTTGAAGTGAAATAAGATAGCCTCCGAGGATCTTTTTCCATAGAACGGTTTCTTCTTTCAAATGATCCGGTACGACATTATCGATATTTTTAATGAGAATAATATCCCCCTGGAGGTCAATGATGTTTTCCAAAAGAGCTCCATGGCCACCGGGTCGAAAATGCAAGTTTCCTTCCTTTGTCCGAAAGAGTTGATTGTCTAGATTGACAGAGATTGTATCAGTCGAAGGTTTTTGAGTAGAAAACGTGACGTCGAACGTTCCACCAGAGGGTGCGTAGCATGTTTGGACCTTTTGAAAATGGCTTTTCACGGCACTTTCATGCTCAGGAGAGACGGTGAAATGGACACGGGCTCGACCTTGGCCGTCTTGGGCATACAGCACCGCTTCCACAAGGTGTTCTTCTAACGGTGTTCGGGCCTGATCCCCATATTGATGAAATGTATGGAGTCCTTTAGGAAGGGCCGAGTAATTCATGCCCTGTTGGGTTAATAAAAAATCTAGAATTGGGCTTTCTTCACCTTTGCTCCGTAGAAAATCAATATCCAACTCTTTTTGATTCAAGCCATTTCGAATCTCATGATAAAAGGCAAACTTGTGGAGCTCTTGTAAAAATCGATCCAAACTTTTCTGCTCGTGTTCATTAAGATCATCTTTTGGCGTTCCCGTGGCCTGAGCGCGACTTCGCTCTTGGCAGACCAAAAGCGACTTGAACATTCGGCTAGCCGCCCCGGACGCCGGAACGAATTTCGTGACTCTTCCTGCTGATGCAGCTTTTTCAAAGATTGCTATAGAGCCAGATTGCTCTGGTGGAGTCAGTACAACGATGCCATCGTTGATCGTGCAAGCTCGATGCAGTTTTGTAAAAGGAATTCCCTTCTTAAATTGTGCGACTTGTGCGGCAATTTGGTCTGCCGTGATTCCCTTTGAGATGAGGGAAGCTAAATCTTTGTCGGTGAACATATTCCCTGAAGAGTCCTTTTGAACAATCGACACTTTCGGTGGGGGATCTTGGTTAGAAAAGAGTGGTCTAAGGACCAAAATCGTTAGAGAAGGATTTTGTCAATGAGGAAACTCCGACATCCCTGCATCGAGAATGGGTTGGGTTGTGCACGAATTGATGAGCAATTGGAAAACGTTCCTTAATACTATAGAACCCTCAATGCCTAGCTTTAATCCTGAGCACCTCCTTGGAGATATCCCATGCCAATTTTTATGGCTCGACGCGTGACTTCAGTCCAACGATTCTCTGGGTATTCGGCGAGAACCTTGGCGATTTTGGGATCCTGAATGTCGAGTTGAGATATTTTAATGATGCCGTCCTCGATCTTGATCTCTGCCACAAGCCATCCTCCTTCTGTATAGGACATTTCGTGAACCTGTGGGGTGCAACTCATCTCGTCTTCCCCTGGTTTCATACTAATCGCGAAGTGAGTGAACCTCCTATTTTCTTGACAGCGTAAGGAGTGCATGTTAGCATTTTTTCAGGTGTTTCTCTAACTAAAATCTGTCAACTCTGTCTTGTCATACTAGGATGGCCTGAGACGAAATGAAGAGAGAAGTGAGAGGAAATTCATGAAACAAAAGAAACCGAAAGAGTTTTTGCCATTCTTCCAGGCATTGGTGGGGATAGTGGCCGCGTTGGTCATCGCTGGATGCGGTGGGGTTCCTTCCTGGGTGGAGGAAGGGTCTGGTGTTATGAATAAAGATGGTTCGAAAGCGATCTATGGAGTTGGGTCTGTGATCGGAGTGAATAACGAACCATTAGCCTGGGAAACGGCTGAAAATCGGTCACGTGCACAACTGGCAAAAAGTTTTGAAACCTATACGGCCTATTTAATGCGTGATTACGCAACTTCGACTAGTGCGGCAGATTTTTCCAAGTCAACAGAGGAACAAAACGTCGAACGAGCCATTAAAACGTTTACGGCAGTGACCTTACATGGAGTTCGACCCGTGGGCCGATACAAAGATGAAGAAAAGAATGCCTACTATGTCTTAACCAAAGTGGTAAAGTGGCATTCATAGCCGGCAGGGATGAACGGAATGAAGTGCGGGAGGAGCGCAGGGATCAGGCCGTGCATGCCCGTGAGGATTCTCAAAAAGCTCCTGGTCGAGAAACCGGAGCTGATTTTCTGATGAAAGGACAAATCTCCACGATTCAGGATGAGGCGGATGGTGTCAAAACAGTGTTCTATCAGGTAGATTTGGAATTAGTGAGTCTTGAAGATAACGTCAAGTCCTGGTATGGACAACATAAGATTAAAAAAGTCATTGAACGCAAGAGTCTACTTTTTTAAGACCAATGAGTGCCGGTGTGTGGCTCGCAGATTGGTGAATGTCCCTCCCTACGGTTTCTTTTTTTCTTTCCTTCCATAAAGATCTTTCGATTGTGTTTCCCTGAACGTCGAGTGGACCAACTGCGATATTGGTTGGTCTTGATGCTTGGGGCTTTTTCCGTTTTCATTGGTGGTTGTGGCGGACCCGCTCAACATTATCGAGATGTGGAGCAGAACCTTCGGGCCAGTCATCTCGATAGAGCAGATCAGATTATCGCAGACGCTGAAGAGGACTATGGCTCAAAGAGCCGATTATTGTATTTGATGGACAGAGGGATGACTCTTCATGTGGCTCATCGATATCAGGAGAGTAATCAACTATTGGAAGAGGCCGATCAATTGGCTGAAGAACTCTATACCAGCCGCATTCGAAGTGAATTTTCCGCCTTACTGATCAACGAAACACAAAAACCTTTTAAGGGAGAGCCGTATGAACAGGTGATGATCAATGTCTTGAAGGCATTGAATTATGCTTCCATGGGTGAGATGCAAGAGTCTCTTGTGGAAGTCAGGCGGATTGACCATCGATTAAATGTTCTGATGGATTCGGTTGAGTCGGAAGACTACCATGAGGACCCTTTTGCCCGTTATCTCACAGGGATATTGTATGAAGGTGCTGGTGATCTCAATAATGCGTACGTGGCCTACAGAAAGTCGTATCAGGCCTATCGTGATTCCCAGAACTGGGTTGGTGTGAATGTGCCACCAAGTTTAAAGGCCGATCTTTTGCGAATCACCGATAGACTTCATCTCACTGATGAACATACAGCTTACAGCCGGGCTTTCTTCGAGCAATCTTGGGACCAACCGAAGTTGAATGAGCGATTGGCCCATCTTGTCGTGTTTGGTTTACATGGCAGCGCCCCTCGTTTGGAGGATATTTTTATCGATGTTCCAGTCAGCCGCGAGGCCTTAAATGTTGTTAGGCTAACACAATTTCTTCGTCGTCGTAGTATCCGGGGGACAAGAGGGATTAATTCGTTATCGTATGGATTGATGGGACATAAGGTTCGGGTAGCTGTCCCCCGATTGGTTGCTGAAAAATCTCAAATGGCAGCCTTACGACTTCAACTCATCGGCACGAATGGGGCTCATCGTGGGAAAACGCTCTTGGTTCAAAACCTTTCAGCGACAGCTCAGAAAAACTTGGATGACCAATATGCAAGTATCGTAACCACCGCAGTGGCGCGTGCTGTGACGAAAATGGCTGTTGCTGAGGGTATGGGATTCGGGGCCAGTGCATCTATACAAGGTAACGAAACCGGACACCTTGTGGGTGCAATCGTGGCCGCTATTGCGAGAGTATTTGCTGTTGAGACTGAGGAAGTTGATAAGCGAAGCTGGCGGACCTTGCCAGATGAGATTCATCTTGGGCGATTCAGCGTTTCTGCGAGCACCTATACAGTTCGCTTCGAACCTCTTGACCGGCACGGACGCAACTTGGGATCTGGATCTGAATATACAGTGACCTTGAATGAAGGTCAGTTTCATTTTGTGACTGAACGTATCTTGTTTTGACCATATACTTATGAACCACTCACAATACATTCGTCTTATGATTAGGCTGGCATTGATTGTTCTTCTGATGCCGGGATGTTCAATGTTTCAGGGGCCAGATCGTCCTACATGGATAAATGGAACGAGTTCGGATTATCCAGTAGGGCAATATTTATTGGCAGTTGGAGAAGGGAGCTCTTCGTCGCTTGCTGAAGAGAGGGCTTATGCAGGTATTGCGAAGATCTTTAAGGCCGAAATTAAAGCTGAGATGCGGGATTGGGAGATCTATTGGATCCACCAGCAAGGCGATCAAGAACGAACCGGCCGGGATTTATCCTTGGAGCACCTTACGAAAGTCAGTACTGACAGGACTTTAGAAAATGTTCGAATTTTAGATCGGTGGGCAGACTTCCAAAAGGGAATCTATTATGCTTTGGCTGGAATTGATCGGAAACGAGGCGAGCAAATCATCTTAGATCGGATCAGTCAATATGATGGACAGGTTCACCAAGATGTTCAACGAGCTCATGAGACCTCTGACGTCCTTGAGCGTGTCGCTTTACTGAGGCGAGGCATGAAAACTCTAATATTACGAGAGGCCGTGAATACCGATCTTCAGGTTATTCGCGAAAGCGGGAAAGGTGTGCCGGCATTGTACCAAGTAAAATCCATCGGAGACGAGTTGATGAAAGTGATGGCAGAGTCCATCGTGATTCTCGTTGAGGTGCAGGGTCAACAATCCTCAGAAGTACGAGTCGCTATTGTGGAAGGGCTGAGAAGGCAAGGATTTCAAGTGATCGGTGATCCAAGGGGAGTCAGCAAGGCTGCAGCACTGACTTCAAGAGCTGATCAGGCGGCAGTGGAATTACATGTGAAAGGTCATGTGAGACTTTGGGAGGTCGACCTGCTAGATCCGCTCTTTTCTTATGTTCGTTGGTGTGGGGAATTTCGAGTTATGGAGAAAAGTTCTTAACGAGTCATCGGAGTGGTAGCAGATTCTGGAAAAGAAGGACATGCGACGAAAAAAGCTGCTTGGGGAAGAGCGTCTCGATCCATGCAGAAAAGCGTAGCCTCGAAAATTCCAGCGACTTTGTCCACGTATATCTTTGGTGAGGGGGAAGGCCTCGGGCTTGAGTCGGCTGTCGCTTGTCGAGAATGAGGCAGTTGCACTGTCTCTCACTTACCGAGGACATTCAAAATCTTCACCCAGTTCTGTCAAGGTTTGGATCCACTCAGTTGATTGAATACGATAAACCGCTTCTTGCTCGGAAGGAGGAGAAGATTGAGAAAGAAAGGCCTGGGCTTGGTGAGCGTGTTTTGTGCCGAGCGCAATGGAATGACAAATGCCGGATGAGGCGGGGATGTGGTTGCCACTTCGCTGAAAAAGCGCAACAGCTCGATAGGCCTGCTCTTGAGCTCGGAATAAGTGTGTCGCCCCCTTGTACCAATTTGTCGTTCGTGTTTTGGCCTGCTGAGTTGCAAGAATAGATGCGGTAAGAGCAGCTTTCCCGCTGTTATTTGCGGCTTCTTCTGCATCTCCGGCTGCGATAGACTCTTCGGCAAGGTGCTCGAGCCGTTGTAGTTTTTCCACGTTTTCTAAACCCTGACCGTATCCTACTCCTCCACTCATCACAATCAAGGTACAGGCCAAGAGATGACGTTTCATCTTGCAGCTCATTCCTTTAATCACGAGGCCTCCGTCATTTACATGCCAGCATCAATTTCATAAAAATAGCGTAGGATACCCCTCAGCTTGCTGAGGGGAGGAATGCGCCAATTTGTTTAAAATAACACCTTTAAAGATGCCTCCAGCTTGCTGGGGGGAGATTCACTTCTCTCTCTAGGAAGTGAACTCGAAAATGAGGAGGAGATGGGACAGATTCTTGGAGGCAGTATAGACCTGGATGGATGAAGACAGGGTAGAAACGTGGTCAACACCCTGCCCCCATACGCACTTGGAGAACTGATACACGTGGGTCACATGATTTGATAGTCGAGGTCAATCATCTTCGTCGCCACATTGGCTGCATCTCGAAGTTCTTTCATTTCGGGTGACGTATCACGAATGAGCCAAATTTTGACATTTAATTCTTCAATCGGCTCTACGTACATATCGTTCCGCAGTTTCCCGATTGCCCATACCACTTCTGTGAGGATTGGAAAGTCGATGTCTTCAGAGGAGTTCATGTTTTTGAGTGCGGCGAGCAAATATTCTAACAGTGGCTCGTTTGTAGCAGGATCTCCAGTGTTGGCAGCAACAATTCCCAATCCTTTGGCAGCGGCGGCTTTCACTTTTGAATTTGGGTGCTTCAGCAAGAGGTCAGCCAATATTGGAACGGATGGTCTTCCCAGTCCACCTAACGCGAGAATAGCCGGTTCGGTATACTCTTCATCATTAATGAGTTCCTTCAAGTAGGGGAGGGCTTCCGGTGTTTGATGTTCGGATAAGATCGTAAGGATTCGTAGTTTTGTCGCCTTGGAGGTCTTCGGATCCTTTAACAAATGAAGAAAACGTGGAATTTGCTGCCATTCGGTAGTAATCAAGATGGGGAAATCAAATTCTTGCATTTTGATTTTTAATTGGCTGAGCGCATAAGCTCCCGAGTCTAGAACATTGGCTTTTTGTGCCCCGTCGATCGCATCGACGAAGTCTGTGCGTACTTCTTTATACCAACCCAAATCTCTCCCTTCGATACGATAACTAAATAAACATGCTGGCCCATTCCACAGTCGTGCTGGAGCATCAGCGAGTTCGGCGTCCCCGCCTCTGTTTGTCGTTCCGATCCAACGTTTTCGTTCTTCACATTTGACACGAAACCGGACATCGTGTGGTTGATTTCGGTCGGTGACTACGGTGTATTTCAATTCCTCAAGTCTTGACTTGACCACAGCGACCAATTCATCAGATGGCACGCGTCCATCTTCTGTCAGTGCGAGGACACTCACGTGAACCGTTTGAATTTTCTTCAATAAAGTTTTTTGTTCAGGAGTTATATGCGCGCGGCGTGCAACGCTATCTGTGGCGAAGGTCATCAAAAAAATAAGAACGAACAAGAAAATTCCTTTCTGATTTTTCATCATCAGGCCTCCTGAGGGGTGTTCGATACGATTGCGCGTAATGGTCGTATTATTTAAGAAAGATTAAAACATGAAACGTGGTTCTTGTGAATGCCTAGCTGGTTGCTCAACGTCTCTTTTGGGGTCCTGCCGTCTCAAACTGATGACCCAACTATCTCGTGGATGATTACGTTGCGAATTGAGTGAGATCGAGCTGTTTATAGCTTCAATTCGCGGCCTCTCGAAGTTCCTTCATTTCAGGTGAATTGTCGTAAATCAACCATATTTTTTCATTGAGTTCGGCCATAGGTTCAATAGAACCATCGTCCAATAATTTTCCCAAAGCCCAAACAACCTGAGTCAGAACTGGAAAATTGATATCCTCCGAAGTCTTCAGATTCTTCAGTGTATTCTTGAGATAGGCTTGGAGGGGGGGGAAGGGCATTGGGATCCCCACTTCTCCCAGCCACGTCTCCTAAAGCTTTCGCAGCAGCAGCTCGAATTTCATCTTGTTGAGAAGTTTGGAATAAGTCAATAAGCACGGGAATAGAATCCGGGCCAACGCCGGCAAGGGCCACGATGGCTTCCTGGCTCAGATCCTTTTCTTTCATGATTTCTGTTAAATGGGGTAATGCCTCATCGGCTTGGAGTTCATGTAATACGGAGAGGATCTTGAGCTTTCGCAGCTTGGGAGTGTTAGGGGAATCCAACAGTTTCAGAAGTCGGTCAGCTTGTCCCCATTCAGTCGTGATCAAGACAGGGAAATCATACACGGTGACACGCTGAGCCAATTGCTCGAGAGCGTAGGACCCTGAATTTTCAGCCCCTGCGATCTTGGCGGCTCCAATCGCATCTTCAAAAGGTGTTCGGACTTCTTTGTACCAGCCGAGATTTTTCTCATTCAGAAAATACGTAAAGAGACAAGCAGGTCCTTTCCAGAGCCGAACAGGGGCATCAGATAACTCAGCATCGCCTCCCAAAGGCGTTGTTCCTGTCCAGGTTTTGCGTTCCTCGCACTTGACTTTGAATTGGACATCGTGTGGTTCAGTTCGGTCAGTCACAATGGTGAAGCCAATGGCCTTCAACCGTTCTGTCACTATTGTTTGAATGGGCGCGGCATCGGTCCGACCATCTTCAGTCAGAGCAATTGTCGTGACAAATACCACCTGGGCCTTTTCCAGTTGAGTTCTCTGTTCCGGAGTGACATGGGTGCGTCTGGTTTGCCTTTCTGAAGTCAGAAACAGCAGCGTTGTCAAAGTGAGGAAGAAAACCCAGGCCTTCATAAGCACATCCTTCACTTTTTGGGATTATCTAGATTCGGTGAGGGAAACTTCTACTCTTCTTGCATCGAATTTAGAGAAGAATTTGATTGAAACAAGCTGTCCCTTCAAGCAAACGTATCACTCGACTCTGTTTAATCACACATTTATTAAAAACAATATACTCTTCCACGTAAATTCACAGCAACCCTACACCTCCTTGGAATTTCCAAAACTCTAGGCTTTCAGGCCTCAAAAAGAATTTTTGTAATAAGTTGAACGCCTTATTTATGCACGATATACTTCCCGCTATGTTGGAAAATAAAAAAATTGCACTGATTGGAGCTGGGAACATGGCCGAGGCCTTGGTGTCGGGAATGCTTAAGAACGGTGTTGTGACCTCTGCCCAAATTTATGCCACGGATAATAGCCCCGCCCGACTCGAAATTTTCAAGAAACTATATCACGTGCATGTCAGCCCTGATAATCAAAAATCATGTGACTGGGGCGATGTCATTATTCTAGCCATAAAACCTCAAGTTTTTGATGATATTGCATCGCGGTTATCTTTAAAAAATAAGAGGAATTACCTCATAGTATCGGTCATGGCAGGTATGCCTATTTCTAGGATATTAAATTACTTTCCCTCAAAAACGGCTGTCCTTCGCGCTATGCCCAATACTCCAGCCAACGTTCTTGAAGGGGCAACTGCTATTGCAGGCAGTCCCAATCTATCCGAGAAGGATTTTCAAATCGGGGAGAGTATTTTTCGCTCAGTCGGGAAGGTTGTCAGGGTTGATGAAACGCTCATGGACACGGTAACCGGGTTGAGCGGTGGTGGCCCTGCCTATATTTTTGTCATGATAGAAGCCCTGACCGACGGGGGTGTAAAAATGGGGCTCTCTAGGTCCGTGGCTCAACTTTTAGCTGCCCAAACCGTATTAGGCGCAGCAAAAATGGTCCTCCAGAGTGAAGTGCACCCTGGCCTTTTAAAGGACCAGGTGGCCTCCCCTGGTGGAACGACCATTGCTGGACTTCACGAACTCGAAAAGGGAGGAGTTCGGTCTGCCTTGATGAATGCGGTTCAAGCGGCCAGTCACAGATCAAGGGAGTTAGAAGAGCAGGGCCCTGGCAATGGGAAGAAGAGCGCTCAAAGACAGGTAAAAAAAGGACAGCCTCGCGATTAAATTCGTTAGGACACCACTCAGGAAACCAACGGCTGAAAGGAGTAAATCGTGCAGTATTGGGTAAAAGTCACGTTTGTCGACAATCAGGAATTGATCATTAACGATGCCGTCAGGCACACGCTTAGTGATGATATGGAAATTCTGGAAATTGATACTCATCAAGAGGTCACCATCATTCCATTTAAACAGATTAAGTTCTTTTCTTGTGATGCCAAGCCTTTTTCCGGCAAGAATTGATGACAAAACGGGATTTTTGCACAAAAAGGTCGATTTTTCTTATGAGTGGTTTTTCAGTGTTTTGGTGCTCCTCATACTTCCATTCGAATTGAAGGTAGAGTTAGCCGATTGAGTCAAAGATGGAAAAAATCAAAGATGAAAGTGTATAATTTTTTGAGCATTTCTGTGATGGTCGATGGGAAAAACCATTAAGTGAGTCTATGAAAGGATAGGCTATGGAGCGTCGAGTGACTTCCCATACGGAAGAAGAGGAAATGAACCAAAGAAGAAGGCTGCTCGTATTGGCCCGAAAGGGAGATGAAAAGGCTATAACCCGTCTATTGGACCTCTATCAGGTCCGAGTGTATAGCGGTGAACATTTACGTAAGTCAAAAATCTGGAAAATATCTAAAAAAACCACGCAAGATACCAAGAAAACTCCCCCAAAAACTCTCAAGAAGACCAAGGTTTCCAAAACGACCAGAACCCCCCCTTGGCGGAGCCCTCATGCAGCGAGTACCACCCATAAGAAAAAAAGTGCCAAAAGAAAAATTTTAGGGAAAGCCTCTAAATCCAAAAAATCTCAGAAGCGCCGATAGCGTATCCCTTGATATCGGTTCTCTATTCCACAGAAAAGCATAGGAAATTGTTGATGAATGGAAGCTTTGTGGAGGATCAATAAAAAATTATTGGACTTCGACCTTGAGTCCCCCGGCCGCTAGTTGACGGGCAATACTGTCAGCGATCTTTCGCTCCCCGATAAAAACTTCTGCACTTCCTTGATGGTCAATACGCCAGGCTAACTCAAAAGCCTTGGTAGGGTTCATGCCAAGAATAATCCGGCAAAATAAGTCGATAACTTGTTGGTAGGTATGGCAGTCGCAATTGTAAACGATGACTTTCGCCTCCCAATCCCTTCCCGTGGTATAGGCAGTATCTTCTTCGGTTATTTCTTTGACTTCGACAATTTGAGCGGCTTTTCCCATTGCAGTCCGTCTCTCTAAAATGGGCAAAAAGAGAAAATCGTGTTATGCTTTTTTCTTAGATGGCCTAGTGAATCTAGTATATTCAATCATTCTTGTCAAAAACAGGTTTATGAAGGACTGCATTTTGGACAGCATCTTGCCTTCACAAGAGCTTGAGATTCCGCCATACCGGTTCAAAAGCCATTCTGGAGCCCCATTTAGTGAAGGAAAACCCATTTCGTGACACCTGGGATTCGTTTTTTCCTAATTTGGACAGCAGGAGCTTGTCCAGGAGGCTTCATTAGTTTAACGGAGAAGTGGTTTACTTAAATTTCAAATAGTTAGAACTGAAAAATTGGCCTTTTCAGTCTAATTTGGACAGTAATGATATTCAATATGAAATTGCTGTTCCAATTGTTTCTTGTCAGACATCCCGTTCCTTGAATTCGTTGTTAAGGGTAATTGAGGGCTTGGAGTGTAAGATTATTTTATACCACTCAGGAAAGGCATAAAGGATTCCGTACTTGAGAGCTCCCGATTCATGTGTATGGATAAGGGAAGGGGGAAATAAACTTGGGAAAAGTCATACTTCTGACAGGAGTGGCAGGATTCATTGGAAGCCACACAGCTGATGCATGTCTGGCTCGGGGCGATAAAGTTATAGGGTTAGATAATTTAAATGATTACTACGATCCAGCCCGCAAACAAGTAAACATCTCGGAAGTAAAGGAAAAAGCCTTCAGAAACGGGTATCAAGATTTTTTCACTTTTATCAAAGGCGACATTCGGGATGAAAAACTTGTCAGGGAACTTATTGAAGCGTATCAATTCGAGGTTGTGGTACACCTGGCGGCTATGGCTGGGGTGCGGGCGTCCATTGAGAATCCCCATGTATATTACGATGTCAATGTGATGGGGACGCTAAATTTGTTCGATGCAGTGGTCAATCGAAAGGGTGGTCAAGCAACTGCTTCTTCAATGCCTTCCTTTGTTTTTGCGTCAACCTCTTCGGTTTATGGAAAGACCAAGATCATTCCCTTTGTAGAAATTGATCCCTGTGATCGACCTTTGGCCCCCTATGCAGCCAGTAAGCGGGGAGCTGAATTGTTAGGATTTTCCTATCATCATCTTTATCGGCTTCCATTTACGGCTCTCAGGTTTTTCACAGTGTACGGACCCCGTGGTCGTCCCGATATGATGGCCTATAAGGTGTTAAATAATATCTTTTTTGGTCGGGATGTTCCCCTCTATAACTCCGGGCACATGCATCGAGATTGGACCTATGTTGGAGATATCGTTAAGGGGATTCTAGGTGCGGTAGATCGTCCTTTAGGCTGTGAAATTATTAACTTAGGCCGTGGTGAACCGGTGCTACTAGACGAGTTTGTTTCACTTATTGAAGAGTTAGCTGGCAAGCGGGCAAACTTGATACCCACCCCAATGCTCGATGCTGATATGGCCTATACCTATGCCGACATCAGTAAAACTCGAGAGTTGTTGGGATACAATCCAACTGTATCAGTGAGAGAGGGAGTGACACGATTCTGGGAGTGGTACCAGGACGCTGTCTTGGGTAAGAACAAATAGGAATTCCTCCTGTTTTTAGATGGATTTCTGAAGGGATCTTCACCCACTCACAATGCTACCGAAGATTTCATTCAATCTGGCTATTGTCATTGATCTCACGGTTACTTCATCAATGAATTCGTAAGTTCAATCTCAAACATACAGTTGTTCTTCCAGCATTGTGAAATTCCTGAGGAAACGAGAATAGGGTATTTCTTAGTCGTTTCCGTTTGACTGAGATGTGACGAATAAATTGACAAAGGGAGTCGAATCAAAGTCAAACAACAAGCGTAGATTCTTGCCTCGTGGGAGACACAATGGTACAGTTGGGCCCCGACTTTGCTGATTTGCCGGAGTGGCGGAAGTGGTAGACGCCAGGGATTTAAAATCCCTTGCTTCGAAAGGGGCGTGCCGGTTCGAGTCCGGCCTCCGGCACCATATTTTCTAGTTGGTTGAGAGAGTTTTTAGACAGTATTTGGAATGAAAGTTTAGCCCAATATTATTGGGGATTGCGGCGTCTTTGTGGAGTTACATTTCTAAGCTAACAATTTCAACGTCTACTCTTTCCAGAGTGCCAAGTCAAATGTTAACTATTGCGCTTTGCGCCACGGTCCATTTTCATTCTGCTCCGTGGGGATAGAATACGGATGCTGTTGGCTAGGGCTCGAAACTGTATCAGAATCTAAAGGGAAAGTCGTGAACATTCTAGTGCTTGGTTCCGCAGGGCAGATCGGCTCTCACTTCGTTGAGTACGTCAGGACTCAGATGACTTATGATGTAACGACGTTCGACATTGAGGATGATCCCGTACAGGATCTACGCATACGATCTGTCGCCTTGGAGCAGGCTGTCGCCAATTGTGACCTGGTGATGTTCTTGGCCTTCGATGTAGGTGGATCGCCGTATCTGCTGCAGTATCAACATACGTTCAAGTTCATCGACAATAACGCAACCATGCTGGCCAACGTCTTTGGACTTGTGCATAAGTACGAGTTTGGACTTGTGCATAAGTACGAGAAGCCAGTCATTTTCGTTTCATCCCAGATGGCAACCATGAGTTGGTCGCCGTATGGTGCACTTAAGTCACTGGGCGAGATCTACGCAAAGTCAATGGGCGGTGTTGTCGTGAAGTTCTGGAACGTCTATGGACGTGAGCATGACCACAAGAAGTTTCACGTTATCTCCGACTTCATCACGATGGCGATCCGAGAAGGCAGGATTAGGATGAGGACGGATGGCCTGGAGGAGCGCCAGTTCCTCCAGGCCGACGATTGCTCAGGTGCACTCCTGTACCTGACGGCAAACTATGCCACCCTAGACAGGGAAAAGGAGTACCACATCACGAGTCATGAATGGACGACAATCCGTAAGATTGCCGACATCATTGCCAATAAACTCGATGTAGAAGTGCAGCCAGGAGAGAAGACGGATACCGTTCAGGGTGTCAAGAATGAAGCAGACGACTACATGCTCAATTTCTAGAAGCCAGTCATCGGAATCCGCGAGGGGATTGAGGGATTAATTGACTATTATGTTGAGCACGGAATATAAACTGGAAGCATAGATGCCGTTACCCAGAGCATACCAGAAATATCCAGAGCCTGAGGGTACGAGGTTCTATTTCTACGAGACTTGGTGCATTATTCCCCGTGGAGGACTGGCTCGCCTAATTCAAGTCGCGGAGAATTTGTCTTTCCCTTCATAGATCAGTTTAGAAGATTGCTGCAAATAGATGCACGTGTGGGTCAGAATCGATCGGTTCTGCTTTGCGCAAGGCCGATAAAATTCACCGATTCTGGGCCGATAAAATTCACCGATTCTGTCTGTGAACGTGTCTGGTCAACGTGTCGGTGAGTACCACTTCTTTGTCTACAAACCTGCCCACTCCAAGCTGCCGGACACCTTACCTGAGCATTGTGATTGCATCGAGGAACGACGGATACCTTGGCGATCTCATCGAGCGTTTGACAATTTTTCAGAAATGCCTCCTATTACAGCTTGAGCAATATCGCCTCGATGCGGAACTGATCGTCGTGGAGTGGAATCCGCCTCGAGAAACCGCCTCTCTCGCCGATGTCATCCCCTGGATTAAAGGCGGTAGCTGTACGTCGGTTCGGGTCATTCGAGTCGACGAGCGCCAGCACGATCGGTACCCAAACGCTCGCCGAACACCGATGCTCGAGTATCCAGCGAAGAATGTCGGCATCCAGCGGGCAAAAGGGAGGTTTGCGCTCTCGACCAATGCGGATCTACTCTACAGCAAGGAGCTCATCCGATTCCTGGCGCAACGGCAACTGTGCGACGAGGCATTCTACCGAATCGATCGTTACGACTATTCGGGCCTTCCGCTAAGCACTTGGTCGCCAGCGGCGTGCATACAGCATGCACGAGCGAACGTGTTTGTGGCTCACATTCGGCAGACTTCGCGGTGGAAACGGAATTGGATTCGTATCAGACCCTGGTCCAAATGGCTGATCCGGCTCACCGGATCCTGGCCCGGATCTGCAAACCAATGTCGTGAGCGGTGGAAGGGAGATACTCCCGTCATTTCGATGCACGATGACGATGGTCTTTACTGGGGCCGCATCTGGCGATTTCCTGCTCGCTTCTGCAGATTCGTGGCGTCACCGTGCATGGTTTTTCATGCCGACCATCCGAGAATCGAGCACTCGTCACGTTTGCAACTCGCGGCGGAAGATTGGAAGGGACATCTGGCGGCAATCCGGGCCGGTACTCTGGGTCCAGCGATCAATGACGACAATTGGGGATTAGCTGGCGAAGAATTGGAGGAAGTCCACATTGTCTAGGGCCAGCATGCGTTCGGGAATAGAGGGGAGCTCAAAGTGCATTCCGTGCACCTGATCACTGGGATATGAGTGGTCCATGACCGAAGTATACTTCCCTGATCCTGCCCAAAAGAGACGTAATCGTGCTGCTGCTGGTAGAAGCATCAACGTTTTGGGCTGTAAAGGTGTGACTTTTAGAAATAGAAAGATCTTCAGCCTCTAACTTTTCAGACCAAACCCAATCCCTTCATCCCGTTCCAGGTGAATTGTAACGCCATGCTTTCTTTTTCCAGAAAATCACTTACATCTTTGACATTGTGGTTGAGGAGTTTTTTAACCCGGATTTTGCATTAGACGTTGGTGTTTTTGTATCGTTGGGGTTGTGACACCGATGGTTCTCCCCAATTTTCTGTGAGGATGCTCATGAAACGACGACGCTCTGTTCTCCGCCGACAGGACAAAACGGTGGGCCGTGAGACTGGGCTTACCTGGGTGTTTACGGACAAGGCCGTGATAGCATGGGGTGGGCTCCGACTAATGCAAGAGTTTCTCACGCGCCTGCACTTCCGAGAGATGCTCGCCCAGAGTCCCTTGCCCCAGCCGCTATCCAATTGTTTCTGAAAGAATGCGAATGGCGATTCAAAAGTCAGTCTCCCAAGACATGGTCGCTGAACTGAAAAGATGGTTAAGACAAACTCAAAAATGATCCATCTTCTATGCTAGCCCCAAAAAACTTTGTGCTCGGAGAGAGGGAAGATAGTCCGTTTCTTCCTTCTGTTGTGAGGCTAGTGAATCTCTCACAGAATTCAGACATGTTACATGTGAGAACCATCACCTCTCATATAATCGTGAATCCGAGCTTTTGCTGAAGCCTTTTTTAATTATCCTTTCACGGTTGTCAGGCGCAAATTGACATCGTTTTAAACCCGCCCATAGAATCTTGAGATTTTTACGATCTTAAAAAATTTTCAAGAGCCGTTGTGACTATTTCCTCTGCAAAACCCGTTAGTGTGAAACTCGATAATCTTGTGAAACAGCATGGGGTGACGCTTGCGGTTGATTCTGTTTCACTGGAAATCAAGCAAGGAGAATTCTTTTCGATCTTAGGCCCAAGTGGATCAGGGAAAACCACGACATTGCGACTGATTGCCGGATTCGATGCTCCTGATCAGGGTGATGTCCTGATCCATGGCCGGTCCATGCGAGGGGTTCCTCCGCACCTGCGTCCGATCAATATGGTGTTCCAACATTACGCCCTCTTTCCTCACCTGACTGCTTGGCAGAATGTGGTATTCGGACTACAAATACAAAGCCTGACAAAACACGACATTCGTGATCGGGGGGAAGCTGTGTTAGAAATGGTTCATTTGGAAGGGAAGCAACACCGGATGCCCAATGAACTATCTGGCGGGGAACAGCAACGAGTTGCCCTAGCTCGAGCCTTGGTCAACCAGCCTCTCGTGTTGCTTCTAGATGAACCACTCGGCGCATTGGATCAGAATTTACGACAATCAATGAGAGAGGAGCTCAAGCGCATTCAGGAGCGAGTTGGGATAACCTTTATTTGCGTGACTCATCATCAAGAAGAAGCATTAGCCTTGTCTGATCGTGTTGCAGTCATGAATCATGGACAAATCGCTCAGGTTGGAACTCCTCAAGATTTGTATGAGGCGCCCACCTCTCTTTTTGTGGCTGGTTTTGTTGGACTCTCTAATCAATTTTCTGGGGAAATCATTTCCATGAATGAAACTAAATGAAACTACCTGTATGACCAGCGTTCCTGACTTATCACCAGTTGAAATAGAACAACCTGAACATGTTTTTGTGGGAGGAGATGTGACGGTTATTCTTCGACCTGAAAGACTGAATTTGACACGAGATCGTTCAATAGCGAATGGCCCCAATTGTTTCCCATGCACGATTCAAAAGGCCAATTATTCTGGTGGTGATTTCTGGTATCAGGTCTCACTTTCGTCTTCAATCGTCTGGACTCTTCGCCAAACGAATGACGGTGGGCTGCAGGAGAGATTTCAAGCAGGGGAGATGGCCTTTATTTGTTGGTCGCCACGGGATGGACGAGTTCTTTCCTCTTAGCCTCTCAGCAACTAACGCAACCATCATCCTTTTCTAAATTTATGTCGAAGCCTGGTCGTTTTCAATTTCTTTCTCCTTATCGTGTTGGAGCCTTATTGCCTGCCCTCATTTTTTTGGGGCTATTTTTTGTCGTTCCCCTTCTTCTGGTAATGGGAGTCAGCTTTACGACACGGGGAACCTATGGTGGATTTGAATGGAATTTCACGTTTTCCAACTACGTGAGATTTATCGATCCTCTCTATTGGAACATTTATGCTCGTGGAACATTTATGCTCGATCATTTTTGTTGGCGTTCGTGACCACTGGCATTTGCTTGGTGCTCAGTTTTCCCTTGGCGTATGTCATAGCCAGAGCGCCTCATCGTACCCAACAGGTCTGGCTTTTTTTAGTGATGATTCCGTTTTGGACCAATTTTTTAGTCCGCACCTATGCCTGGATCTTCATTCTTCGCACCGAGGGACTTCTCAATACCCAACTCATCAATTTAGGATTCATCTCAGAACCATTAAATTTGTTATACACTGATGGTGCAGTATTACTGGGATTGGTCTATGGGTATCTTCCCTTTATGATCCTTCCCTTGTACGTGGCGCTTGAACGGATTCCCGTGTCTTTGGAAGAAGCGGCACGTGATTTGTATGCAAGGGGGTGGGCTGTCTTTAGGAAAGTCATTTTTCCTCTTTCTCAACCTGGGATTGTCGCAGGTTGCATCCTGGTGTTTGTTCCGTTCCTAGGGGCTTTTATTACACCATATCTTCTGGGTGGTGGCCAAAGCATGATGCTCGGCACATTGATTCAACATGAATTCTTGGTCGTTCGAGATTGGCCATTTGGGTCTGCCCCGTCCTTTGTATTAATGATCATTGTGTTGATATTGGCGTTGGTCCTATCCAAACGGCAACGAGTCTGGAGTCCGTCATGAGTCGACAAGGGTGGTTGCTGGGAAGCCTGAGCTTCGCGGCATTGTCTTTTCTCTACCTGCCTATTGTAATCTTAATCATCTTTTCGTTTAACGCCGCTAAAATCGTCGCATCTTGGCAGGGACTCACATTCCATTGGTATCAACTTTTGACGACGGATGAAAGTTTATGGGCTGCCACTCAAAATAGCCTTACGGTAGGTTTGCTTTCGATGATGGTAGATCTCGTGTTAGGTGTGGGGGCGGGAGTGGCGCTCGAGCGGGGTGTGTTTGCTTGGAGAAGCGGGGTTGAAAGTCTTGTTCTGCTTCCGCTGGTTATTCCGGAAATCATGATGGGAGTTTCATTACTGCTCCTTTTTGTGATCATTGGGTGGCCGTTGGGCCTATCAACCGTGACTGTCGGTCACATTGTGTTTAATCTTCCTTTGGTGGCTGTCATTATCCGAGCTCGCCTTCGAAAGTTGGACCCAGTCCTTGAAGAGGCGGCGCGAGATTTAGGGGCCACGCCGTGGCAGGCATTCCGATATGTGACGCTTCCTCTTCTCCGACCGGCTATGTTGGGCGCTGGGCTCATGGCGTTTTCAGTTTCCCTTGATGATTTCATCGTGACTTTTTTTACGGCAGGATCTGGCTCGACCACATTACCGCTTAAAGTTTTTTCAATGTTACGGACGGGAATTTCCCCAGAGATCAATGCTCTTTCAGCTCTTTTGGTCGTCATTTCCATGATTCTCATTGCGCTTTCCCTTTTGTTCCAACGAAAGTAAGAAGGATCTGCAGGTGTTCCATGTCATTGATTTCTAAGCGGAAGGTCTTTGTGGACGGCTGCGTCGTGGTTGCCGGACTCGTGTGTCTCCTGTTTTTGGGATGATGCCAATCGGAAAGAGAAGGGGAGAGGGAAGACGAGAAACGCGCAGAGACTCATTCATCTGACGTCCTCTATTATTTTACGTGGTCTGATTATGTAGATCGAGGGTTACTCAAGGGTTTTGAGGAGCGAACTGGTGCTCAGGTCGTCGTCGATACGTTTAGCAGTAATGAGGAATTACTGGCTAAAGTTCAAGGTGGCGCGACTGGCTATGATGTTGTCGTGCCTTCTGATTTTATGGTGACGATCATGGCTCAGCAGGGGCTTCTTGCTCCGTTGGATTTATTGGCAATCCCTAACTTCCAGCATAGTGAGAACTGGTTAAAAGATTTACCGTTTGATCCACACAATGAATTTTCAGTTCCCTATCCCTATTTGTGGGGAACAGTTGGCATTGGATATGACTCTGCGGTCATTGATTTGCCTCCTGCATCGTGGAACATTTTGTGGGATGCCAGGTTTTCCGGTAAAATAAGTATGCTGAATGATCAACGAGAAGTCTTAGGCATGGCTCTCCGCTCTCTGGGGTACTCCCTGAATAGTCGAGATCCTCAACGCATCGAACAAGCCAAACAAAAGCTCATCCAGCAAAAACCTCTCGTCAAAAGCTATACCAGTGAGACGTTTGACCATATGCTCGCGTCTGGAGACGTGGTGCTCTCTCATGCCTGGGGTGGGCCTATTGCTCGAGCGATGCAAGAGCGGCCTTCGATCCGTTATGTTGTACCTCAAGAAGGGGGGACGATTTGGACCGATTGTTTGGCCGTCTTAAGCACTTCGTCGAATAAAGCCTTAGCGATGGAATTCATTAATTACTTGTTGGAAACTGACGTGGCAGTGACAACCTCAAACCGGTTGCTCTTCGCCTCTGCCAACCGTTTTGTCAAGGACAAAGTGAACACCGAGGTGAGGAATAACCCTGCTGTCTATCCCTCAGAATCAGTTGTTGAACGAATGGAATGGATGACCACAGTTGGGGACGAGATTCGGTATTACGATCGAGCCTGGACTGAGCTCAAGATTCATTAATCGTCGTGATGAAAAGAATGGTTGCCTATATAGCCTTGACCCTTGGAGGGAGGAACCACTAGACTAAAAATGCTGGGTTTTTATCCTAAAAACGAGGAGAAAATATGAGAGTGTCTGTTTTGATCGTGGTCGTGGTGGGTGTCGTTTTATGTGCCGGTAGTCCGCCCGTTTTGGATAAAAGTTTGGCTTCTTTTCCCGTAGGGATGGTGTGGCTTGTTCAAGTCCCATATGCGCCTCCCCCTGAAGCTGAATTCCCAGATATTCCTAAAGCCACGCCGGGTCCTGAGTTCTTAACACCTGAAGAAGCCAAACGAGCTGAGCTGTTGTTGCCAATGTTGTCGGGTCCCCAAGAACTGTATGCGATAGGCGAGTTCGTTCACTTGGGGAAGCCTGCTGTCCCGGTGATTATCAAAGCCTTAACGATGCCTGACACGAGAGTGCGATACAATGCTATAGAAACATTGAAAATTATAAAGGTTCCTTCATCGGTTCCTGCCTTGCTCGAATCAGCCATGAATGTGAATGAAGTGACTCGGATTCGAGCTCATGCTTTACGAACAGCAGTGAGAATCGACCCTAGGCAAGTCTTGCCTGCCCTTGAGGTTATTGATAAGGATGATACTGATACCATGCGCCGAACGGTTGCCTTCGAGGCTAGGTATGTTAGGCAGAAAGAGGTGATCCCGATCTTAATCGAAATGCTCGGAGACTCTGAGCGTTTTGTGGCGGTGACGGCTTTGGAATCCTTTTTGGTGCTCACGAGATATGCCGGAAAATCTCATGATTGGCAAGGGTCAACTCAGGAACAGCGGAAAGTCTGGGCATTAGAATGGAAAGAGTGGTGGGAGACAAATTCGCGACGGCGAGAACAGGAAAGCCAGGCCTCCCCAAAGGCTATGGCTAAGTCGAAAAAAGGTCAAGGTGGAAGTCTTGAATTTTTTCCAATTCACGAATAACGAGAGGCCTCTCAGTCACGTTATCATGTGCTACGTGGTTCCATGCGAAGATTGTCTGAATCACTGATGAACGTGTTATGTCTAAGTATGTTTTGTCCTGCTATACAACCATGGAGTAACGCAGATGGCGCTTTTACCTATTGCTAAACTCGGGAATCCCGTATTGCGACAAATGGCCGAGCCCGTTGATCCTAATCGTCTTGGGAGCCGAGATTATCAACGATTTATCGATGATATGTTTGAAACGATGCTAGAAAATGCGGGAATTGGGCTTGCAGCCCCGCAAGTGTCCCGTTCCGAACAATGTATCGTGATGGAATGTGGGGGAGATGAGGGATTTTCTGAAACTGTTCTGATCAACCCTAAAATTGTGTTTTACGGTCCACATCAAACCGAAATGTGGGAAGGTTGTTTGAGTGTTGATGGGTTACGTGGCAAAGTCACTCGCCCTTCAATCATCAGAGTTCAGGCGCTGGATCGTCATGGTTCCTCTTTGGACTTCGAGGCCAGCGGGCTTTACGCCGTCTGCATTCAGCATGAACTTGATCATTTAATTGGGAAAACGTTTTTAGATCGAATGACCGATTTGTCGACGCTCACTCAAATGCAAGAATTTGAGAAGTATTGGCAAAAGGAGCCTGCCACCGTTATTTAACCCCTGAGTTCGGCCATCCTGAATGGCTTCTTATCAAGGAGGAGTCAAGCCTGGTTTTGACAAGGAATCATTGGTGCTTGTGGACTGAACCATTGTGAAATCCCTGCTTCGAATTCTTTGGTACCTTCGCCCTTTCCGACCTCTTGTTTCCCTTACCTTTTTCTGTGCGGCTCTGACGACCGTTTTTGATCTTCTCCTTCTTTGGCTGATTAAAGTGATCATTGACGACGTCATCGCAGCCAATCAATTCACTCTCCTTCCTTGGGTGTTGGGTGGATTGGTGCTGGTATATGGGATGAAGAATCTTTTTAACGCTCTTCGTATCCGATTCAATAACACTTTAGAGCAGCGGTTGGTCTTTTCTCTTCGCCAACAGGTGTTTCATAAACTTCAGGGCCTTTCTGTCAGTTATTTTGAAAACCGTTCAACAGGCGAGATCATGTCCAGGGTGGTCAACGACACGGAACATGTCGAACGGATTTTTATCGATGGGCTGGAAGGCATACTGTCTGCCTCCCTGACTTTACTCGGGATCATTGGCATTCTTTTTTGGATTAATTGGAAATTAGCGCTGTTGGCCTTGCTTCCTATTCCCATTCTGGTGCTTTCAGCTATTGGATTTTCACGTCAGGTACACCGGTACTACCACGAAATTCGGCAATGCGCGAGTGATCTGAATGCCTATTTGTAAGATGCGCTATCTGGAATACGAGAAACGATGGGATTCAATCGACAACGCTATGAACAGTCGCGATTTGATACGAAGAGTCAAGCGTTTAGTGATAGCAATTTAAAAGCCATGTTTCTTTGGTCGGTCTATTCTCCGAGTATGGCGTTCGTTGGAAGTCTTGGTGCGGTGCTGATACTTTGGTATGGGTCGGGTGAAGTGGCACGGGGAACCCTGGAGTTAGGCGAATTGGTCGCGTTTCTTTTTTACCTGGCATTGTTTTACATCCCGGTTAACCAAATTCATTCAGTCAATCATCTTTTACAACATGCTCTAGCTGCTAGCGAGCGCGTCTTTGAAGTGTTAGATACGATTCCAGAGGTTCAAGACCAACCCGGAGCGCTTGAGCCACATTCACGAGTCAGTGGGACCGTACAGTTTGATCGAGTTGAATTCTCTTATCGAGACGATGTTCCAGTGATTCGAAATGTGTCACTTCAGGTTCGTGCGGGTGAGCGAATTGCTCTTGTTGGGCACAGTGGAGCAGGTAAAAGCACGCTGCTCAAGCTACTCATGAGATCATATGAAGTCAAGGGTGGGGTGATCAGAATTGATGGGTATGATATACGGGAGCTCACCATTCATTGTTTGCGTGACCAGATTGGCTTGGTTCAACAAGAACCGTTTTTGTTTAATGGTACCGTCAGAGAAAATATCGCCTATGGCAACTTGCAGGCAACTCAGGAGTACATTGAGCGGGTAGCGATAGCTGTCCGAGCCCATGAGTTTATCCTTGAGCTTCTAGAGCAGTATGAAACTTGGATTGGGGAGCGGGGTGTCAAATTATCGGTAGGACAAAAGCAACGTGTCTCCATTGCACGGGTTTTGCTAAAAAATCCACCACTGGTTATTTTTGATGAAGCCACTTCGAATATTGATACCGAAACGGAGGTCAAAATTCGTGAGGCCTTAGAAGTTTTGACTCAAAATCGCACGACCTTCATCATTGCTCACCGATTCTCTACCCTTCAAGTTGATGGAATCGTCGTTCTTGATCTATGGTCAAATAGTGGAGATGGGGACCCATGAAGTCCTTCTTTCCCATGGTGGTCTTTACGCCGGTCTCTACGAGGCACAATTCCAAACGTAATGACTGAATCGCTCTCGTTACCAGTGCTGGTAGACGAAATACAAAAGATAGGTTTCGGCTAGAGAATGAGCTCAAGCTAAATTGACAACAGATCGCCTCATGCAACTCTTTGATTATATTGAAATAAATTTCTTTCAGCCCTACCTGTTTAGATTATGTAATGTTATTGACAGAATGAATAATGCGTGATACTTTTCGATAATTTTCATTTATCTAAAGCTTGACTAATCGTACTTTACTAAATGAGCCCAAAGGGAATATCCGGGCCCTCTGAGGTTTTCTGTTTCAGCAAAAGGTTTTCTTCTCGGAGAATATTTTATCAAGGGAGGGGATCGTGAGCGAAAGAAAATCGGGAACGGTAAAATGGTTTAATGACCGTAAAGGCTTCGGATTCATCAGGGTTGATGATGGCCAGGATGTGTTCGTTCACTATTCAGCATTACAAGGAGAGGGCTTTAAAACACTAAAGGAGGGTGAACCTGTTGAGTTCGACCTTGTTGAAGGAGCAAAAGGACCCCAGGCGTCCAATGTGGTGAAAACCGCTACCGTTTGAGAGTTTAAGACGGCAAACTGAAAATTAAATCTAATTGATTGTTCTAACTGTGAGGGCCTCAACAATGAGGCCCTTTTTTTGTCTTCACGAACTCATCTGCTTTAACTGAATAGATTCGATACGAACAGGCGCAAGCCCTTTGTGATGAAAGCCCAGCTTTTTGGCTGCTCCAGAACTCAGATCAATAATTCTTTTTCCAGATTCAGGGTTTTTTGTACTTGGGAATGGTCCCCGGTCATTGACTCGAACAACAATGGTCCGATTATTCTCTAGGTTAGTCACCAACACATTGGTGGGAAGAGGAAGATATTTATGAGCTGCTGTGAACCCTTGCGGCTTGAACACTTCACCATTGGCAGTCATATGGCCACCCTTTTTTCGAAGAGTTTCGCTCCCATACCATGATGCAATTCCGGTTTCCTGGTAAGTCTTGGCTTCATCGACAGACATGGGAACATAGCGGCGACCCTTGACAGTGTACGGCGCGTTTTTTACGCGCCCTTGTCGGATGGCCTCTTTCACCGGTAACCCGTCAATCGTTTCTATGTCATCATTGGTTAAAGGCCAATCTATTGGGGCTCGGACAACCTCGAAAGTGAATTTCCCAATATGATATACAAGTTTAGCCGTTCCCTTGGTCAGTTCATAGGTGCCTTTTAAGACCCAAACGGTGCCTTTCACAACACCGGTGACGACGTCGTACGTGAACTCAATCACAGAACAACTGGGTAGAGTTAACCAATTGACGAGGATCAACAAATAAAACGTATAGGCGGTTAAACTTTTGAAAACTCTGTTCATCAGATGACGGAAAGAAATCCCCCCCAGTGGGGGAGAGACCCAATAACTCGCGTTACGTGACATTGAATATAAATTTGAGGAATTAGAGGATAGGTTTGGTAAAAAGAATTCCCCCAAAAGCGAGGCATGCTGCGAGAAGGGTTAACAATACATTGAACTTTTGTCCAGTGATGTATAGTACGATGGGTTTGCCGCCAACCAATTGTGAGGCCAATTGCCGAAAGTTAGATTCGAGGCCAATGGAGACAAAGGCCAAAGCAAACCACCAGCCATGGAGATTCTTTGTGACTTTATGAACCGCGCTGATTTCTTCCTGGCCTAAAAGAGGGACGAGGCAGAACGCAATGATTCCAATCAGGACATTTTGAATCATCTTAACCACCGCCGCGACTTTTTCAGCCTTGTCTCCCAATAAAGCCCCGGCTGCCACCACGGCACCAGTCGAATCCACGGTTCCACCAATCCACGCGCCTCCCACTAACTCGTCTTGCCCCAACGATTTTGACAGTGCGGGCATGCCTACCATCATCGCCACCGTAAAAATTATCGTCATTCCAACGACTAAGGTGAGTTCCTCCTTTTTCGCTCGTGCTGCGGCTGCGGAGACGATAGCGGCACTAACCCCGCACACGGAAGTCGCGCATGCAATGACGATAACCAGTGCTTGAGAGGTCATCCGAATAATTCTTGTCCCAAAGAACCACATAAATAGGACGACGACGGGAGTGACGACCCAAGCGACAACAAGGCCAGACCCACCCAACGCAAGGATTTTCTGACCGAGGATCTCTGCAACCAGTAAGACCAAACCGATTTTGATGAAGAGTTCAGATCGTGCACCATCACGGATCCATGGCGGAGTTCCAATGGTGTTAGCAATGAGCAAACCAAACATGAGAGCCCACAAGGCATATCCCAAGCCTATCCCTTTCAAATAGGTCTGGGACCCCATTAACTTTGCCAAGGCCGCCAATCCAAAAACAAAAAGAAACCCTCGTAGGTAAGAAGAAACAGGCTGACCCATGACCCAAATCTTCAGGGTGGTGAGCATCCCAAGGCACACCATTAATCCCAGGAAATTCAGAAGTTTCATCGCTGGAATAGCTTCTAATGGGTTGGCGACCCATTTCCCAGGTTTGGGAATGCCAATGAGGAGACCTAGAACGGTCAAGAAAATTAAAATGAACCCGATCCAAACGGTCCACCAGTCTTCTAAAGTTATGAGTGGAGAACGCTTCATCGGTTACGGTTTCCCAGCTTATCTTTTGGAGTAGGGTTTGTTTTGATAAATGATTGTGATGCTATCTCAAGGATAAAAGAGGGTCAAGGAAAGGTGAATATAGCCAAAGACTATCTGAAAAATGACTCCTCTCAAGAGGGGCCGTAGAATGATTTATGGTTAGGGGATTGAGATGAGTTGCTCTGAGGCACAAATGGTCATATCCTTCTGAGTATGAGGTATCCAACACCGAATGCACTTCGTAATACCCTCGCGTCTCAGCCCCAGAGTCAAGAGTTGGGGATTTACGTTCGTATTCCTTTTTGCTGGGAGCGGTGCCATTTCTGTGCTTTCTATGTTCATATTCATCGAAATAATCACGTGGCCCAATTCGTGGATAACCTTCTTGAAGAAATATCTATTTATGCTCGGGAGATCGGCCTTCGATCGTGTTCAATCTCAAGCCTGTATTTTGGAGGCGGTACACCAACAACTCTCACTTCAGAGCAGCTTTGTCGGATATTGGGTCAACTCACAACTTCATTCACGGTTCATTCGGATGCTGAGATTTCACTTGAAGCTCATCCGATGACGGTGACCCAAGAAAGTCTTCGTATTCTTCTAGGAGCTGGATTTAATCGACTTAGTCTAGGTGGACAATCTTTCGATAATGCCGAACTCGTACGCTTGGGAGGACGAGGGACAAGCAGAATGATCCAAGATGCTGGTGAGATGGTGTGGGCTAGCGGATTTCACAATGTTAATCTTGATCTGATGTACGGTCTGCCAGAGCAGACTCCTGATGCTTGGGAAGTGACGTTACAGAGGACGACTGCCTTGCAGCCGACACACATTTCCTGCTATGCCCTCACCATTGAGGAAGGAACTCAGTTTTCTATTGAAAATAAGCATGGGGTTCTTGCGGAGCCAAACTCTGAACTTCAAAATTCCATGGAAGATCTTACAATGGGTTATTTAGTGGAAGCGGGGTATCAACAGTATGAGATATCCAATTTCACTAAAACTGGGTATGCCTGTCGGCATAACTTGGGTTATTGGCAAGGCCGATCGTATTTGGGGTTTGGCCCGAGTGCGCAATCTTTTGTGCATGCCATTCGGTTTGGAAACGTTGAAAATCTCGAAACGTATAATCGTTGTATTGAGCGAGGAACATTACCGATTTCTGAAATGGACTCACTTGATCCTGAACAAGTGGTTCGAGAACGTGTGGCTTTTGGTCTTAGATTAGTTGATGGGGTTCCCTTTGTTTTTGGGCACAATGGAAAAATAGAGGAATGCCTGCGGCAGATTGTCCCGTTATTAATGATAAGAGGCCTTCTCATGAGGCAGGAGAACCGTTTAGTTCTGACAAAACAAGGACGACGTTTAGCCGATTCGGTGGGAGCCGCAATTTACGCAGGAGAGTAGCTCACTGATTTTCAGCTTTTTCAGTGGGTTCTTCATCTGGCACAAGACATTCTTTGCACATTTCATCAAGCCACTGTCCAGCACATTCCATAATTTCCCTCACCAAGGTTTCTGGGTGTCAGGTTTGAGATATTGTCCATTGGCAGATATACTCGAGTAGATGATCCCGTTCGTATTTCTGTGATGAGGTTTTGGCTAGATCGGATAGTTCCGAAAAGCCCGTTCGAGTAATCTGATCGACGATTTCTCGACTGTAGGCTGTTCGTGAGGTGATATATTGAATGGCTCGATAAATTTCTTGAGAATTCATAAGTATTTTCATCAATGCAGAAATGATTTATTGTACTGACATTCGATTAGATGTCCAAGCGGGAAAGAATTTTGTCGTGAAGAATTCTAACTGCTCAATAAATTGGCAATTCGCTCGACACGGCATGCTTCCTTGTGACTGCCTAATTATAAACAAGGTTATTCAGATCTCTTCCACAGTTCTTGTGGACAAGATCTCTGACTGAGTGTTGTGATTGAAGTTGGGATTGTTTTCTCAAAGAGTTCATTATTTGAGAATGGATAAACATTCGATTTCTAGGGATTTTTAGGGTCAGATTTAGGAAAAGGTTTATGGTTACTGGACATATCGTGGTAAGGGTGATGAAAAGCTTTGTTCCTGAAGATACTTGTTATTTTGAAGAGTTATTCACAGCTACGTAAGGGGATATCTTTAGGGGTCTCAATAACAATCTAAGCCTGCGTGCGAAAAAAATGTCTTCTGATGGTTGCATCTTGGACAATCTAGAGCAATGCATTCCAGAGTTGAGCTATGGCCCACAGGATACCTACAAGGAATGCGAGAATGAACATGATGGTAAAAACAGTCAGGCTGATGACGAATATCCAGTCCCAGGTTGTGGAAGTTCGCTTGGTGCTTGTCGTGTTAACGCCGAAGCAATTTGGCATTCTTAAGATTACTTCGAAACCAGATGGAAAAAATATCTCCGAAACCTGGAATGGACCCAATGATGGTGTTCACCCCGGTATTGATGGCCATTCGAACCATCACGATTTTGGGAACTTGGAGTTTGAAGGCAAAAATCAAAAATGCTGATCCGATCAGATGGGTCAAAAAATCGCCTACCCCAGGAAGGAGTCCAAGAAGCGGATCCACGCCAATCCAAATCGTGGTGCCTGGGATGCGGATGGACGAATCAAGTAGCTTAGCCAATCGCTCGGCATGTTGACGGATCTGTTCTTGTTCGACCGTGTCCTGATGTCGGGGAGTATCGTTAACGTCAGCATGTCGATATTGAGGGTTCATCGTTCAACCTGAAAAGTTGCGCTAGATTTTCTCCGCCATGAGCAAAACAGTGTTTGATTCCATTGTCAAGAGAGCGAAGATGGTCTGGAGGTCGTTCCGTATAGAGAGTCGCAGCCAAGCTAGGCTTCGATAAACTCACTGTGAATCAGGAATTCTTACCATCATGAGCGAACGCTTATATCTATGTAGTTGCCCTACGCTTATATATTTAGGATTCTTGTTTCGATCGTTTCGTCACCATTTTTATGGCTGAATCTTTTCTCACTCCCCAAGGGTCTTCCTCAGGAAGACGCTTATCGAAATCACGATGTCTGTCAGGGATACAATGTGCGAAGCGCCTTTATCTCGATGTGCATTCTCCGGAATTGGCGACTAAAACTGATGTCCAACGACAAGCGATATTGGAGATGGGACGGGAGATCGGTGAGGCTGCCCGACGTCTATTTCCTGAGGGAACTTTGGTTGACGAAGATTATCGACACACGGCTGCAGCTTTAAATCGAACGGCTGAATTGCTAGCCGATCCCAATATTTCAGTCATTTTCGAAGGTGCCTTTCAATTTCAGGGAACATTGGTTCGAGTGGATGTCCTTGAACGAGTGGAACACCAATGCTGGCGGCTCATTGAGGTCAAGGCGGCTTCCCGAGTCAAAGCTGTGCATCTTCATGACCTGACGATCCAGACGTATGTCCTTCAGGGTGTTGGGGTGGAATTAGAAGGATCGTATGTCATGAATGTCAATCGGCGTTATCGATACCTTGGAGGACATGTTGATTTACATCACCTGTTTTCCCTTCATAATCTAACAGAAGCGGTGAGTGAACGAATCCTACACATTTCACAGCTTATTCATGATTTGAAAGAAGTGGTGGCCTTGCCGGCACCTCCCTCAATTGAGCCAGATGCTCATTGTCATAGACCCTTTTCTTGTCCCTTCTGGGATTTCTGTATTCGCGATAAGTCAAAGAGGTGGATCTTTCATTTGCCAGGGGAACGGAAGATCTTCAAACATCTGAAGGATTTGGGTATCGAATCGATTGATGATATTCCAGAAGGATTTTCTTTGACTATTCTTCAACGTCGAGTGAGAGACAATGTTGAGTGGATCTCCCAGAATATTCAACAAGAGTTGTCTTCCGTCGAGTACCCCGTCCATCATTTGGATTTTGAAACTTTTATGTCCGCCATTCCCCTCTATCCTGATACATATCCGTATCAGCCTCTTCCAGTTCAATGGTCGAACCATACAGAATACCATGATGCTTCCCTTCGACATGAGGGATATATTTGTCGAGAACAAAAAGATCCCCGTGAAGAAGTGGCGATCAGTGTCTTAGAGTCGCTTGGCCAAGAAGGAAGTATCTGTGTGTATTCAGATTATGAACGCTATGTCTTGGCATCCTTAGCTGAAGTTGTGCCGAGTCTGAAGAAGGAACTTCACCAAGTAATTTGGCGATTATGGGATCTTCTTTCGGTGATCCAAACTCATTACTATCACCCGAAATTTAATGGGTCGTTTTCTATCAAAGCCGTTCTCCCGGCATTGCTACCTACTCTCGGGTATGATGATCTCGAGGTTCAAAATGGGGCCAGCGCCTCGGCGTTCTATAACCGTATGCTGTACCAAGAAACAGATTGGGTAGAGCGAGATCGGATAGCGACAGCACTTCTCCAATATTGCGCTCTGGATACCTTCGCCATGGTGAAGCTTAGGCATGTCTTAATGGCGAAGGCCAACGGGTCTTGCGGATCACAGTTTGTCCAGATGGCAGGAACAACAAGAGTAAGGTAATGAAAAAGCCGCTTCCTGATGGCCATACAGGATCTGGATTGACCTCTTATGTCCGGCTTGGTAAAATCTCAATCGCTTTTCATGAAAATACTGCGTGTTGGATAAAGGTTGATTCTTTCAGGTGGCCTTCTCTTGCCTTCTGCGTACCTGCCCCCTAATCTCTTAGGTGATCTGGAATTCTTGTGCATCGGATTCTTGTGCTCCATGGCCCCAATCTCAACCTGCTGGGTAGGCGGGAGGAGGCAATTTATGGGGATCGAACCTTAGAGGAAATCAACAACAAGATTGAAAGTTTGGCTTCAGAACATGGGCTATCTATTGAGACAAGACAGTCTAACTCTGAAGGACAGTTAGTGACATGGATTCAGGATACTCCCTCGCGTTTTGATGCCATTGTCATTAACCCAGCAGCGTATACGCATACCAGTATCGTCCTGAGAGATGCACTTTTAGCTGTTGGTCTTCCGACCGTAGAAGTTCATCTGTCGAATATTCACCGCCGCGAAGATTTTCGGAAGCGCTCTCTCATCGCGGATATCGCGATTGGACAAATTTCGGGTTTTGGTACGATGAGTTATCTGTTGGCTATCATAGCACTGGCGGATTATTTTCAAACACAAGAAAAGCTGTCTACTTCTCAGTAGGTTTTTTATCAATTTTCCTAATGAGGAAGGTTATCGTCCGGTGATATCAACATCAGAATTTAGAAATGGATCTCGTTTGGAACTGGATGGTGTGCCCTATTACATCGTGGAGTTTCAACATGTGAAACCAGGAAAAGGTGGAGCGTTTGTGCGAACAAAGTTAAAAAATCTTAAAACTGGGAGCACAGTGGAACGAACATTTCGATCCGGGGAAAAATTGGACGAGCCTAATCTCGATGAATGTGAAATGCAATTTCTGTATTCCAGCGGTGAGACGTTAACATTCATGGATACGAGTACCTACGAACAATTTACCTATGACAAAAATCAATTGGGAGATAATACCGATTTATTGAAAGAAGATACGGTCGTCCAGATTCTCTTGTATCATAATGAGCCCATCGCGGTGGGATTGCCGAATTTTATGGATCTCAAGGTTGTCGAAACCGACCCAGGGGTTCGTGGAGATACGGCGAGTGGAGGAACAAAAGCTGCGGTTGTGGAGACGGGGGCCAGCATCAAGATCCCTCTGTACCTAGAGGCAGGAGAGGTTATCAAGGTGGATACTCGTACTCGTGAATATGTAGAGCGAGTTCGCTAAGAATAAAGACATTCCGTCTATCTGCATCGAAATGCGACCATTAACATTGATCATTTCATGAGAAGCGACCAAAGAAAAGAAATCCAAGAATTAGTTGAGATTTTAGGGAGGGAAAATCTCACGGAAATTGAGATCGAAAGGAAAGATGTTCGAATCCGGATCCGACGTGAATCTCTTCCTTCTTTTGTGGTTCCCCCACCCGCACCAAAGGGACAGAGAGATATAGGGAAGGAAACTGAAATCTCTGTCGAATCAGTTACAGTCGAATCTTCTCGTTTTTTGACGGTCACTTCTCCGATTGTTGGGACATTCTATCGTTCTCCGTCTCCTGACGGTGATCCCTATGTCGAAGAGAGTGATCAGGTCAAACAGGGGCAAGTCATTTGTATCGTCGAAGCCATGAAATTGATGAATGAGATTGAATCTGAAGCTGATGGCCGAATCGTCAAAGTTCTGGTCGAAAATGGCACCCCTGTCGAATATGGACAACCCTTGTTCTTAATCGATCCACATCCTGCTTCCTAGCTGTTGTTTTCCCACAAGGTGGCACCGTGTTTAAAAAAATCCTCATTGCCAATCGCGGAGAAATTGCTTTACGAATTATTCGCGCCTGTCGAGAGTTAGGCGTGAAAACCGTGGCGATTTACTCCGAACCTGATGTGCAATCTTTACATGTCTGGCACGCAGATAAGCATGTCTGTGTAGGGCCTGCCGATTCTGCGAAAAGCTATAGAAATATTCCGAATGTCTTAAGTGCTGCGGAGATTTCGGGTGCTGATGCCATTCATCCTGGATACGGATTTCTTGCCGAAAACGCCCATTTTGCTGAGGTATGTGAGTCTATTGGAATCACATTTATCGGCCCCTCATCCGAACATATTGCTTTGTTAGGTGATAAGGCAAAGGCTCGAGAAATGATGCTGTGCCATGGGATTCCGGTCCTTCCAGGAAGTCCAGGAGAAGTTCGCTCGGAAGCAGAGGCTTTGACAGTGGCTCGGCAAGTAGGGTTCCCTGTCATTGTGAAAGCCACGGCTGGAGGCGGGGGGCGTGGAATGCGAGTAGTCGGGAAGGAAGAGGATTTAGCCAAAGCGGTCAAAACCGCACAAGTGGAGGCCAGAGCGTCATTTGGCCATGACGGGGTGTATTTAGAGCACTATTTTCTTGACCCTCGCCATATTGAAGTACAAGTTCTCGCAGATGACCATGGCCATATTGTTCATCTCGGGGAGCGCGATTGTTCTATTCAACGGCGATACCAAAAGTTAGTAGAGGAGTCACCTTCTCCAGTGGTCGATGATCGGTTACGTCAAGAGATGGGAAGAATGGCGGTTAAAGTGATTCGCTCCGTGCATTACCGAAATGCTGGGACCGTGGAATTTCTGTTGGACCATGACCATCAGTTCTATTTTATGGAGGTGAATACTCGCATTCAGGTTGAACATCCGGTGACAGAAATGGTCACGGGCATTGATCTGGTCAAAGAACAGATTCGTATTGCTGCTGGGCAACCAATTGAATACCGTCAGCGCGATATTCAATTTAAAGGTCACAGTCTTGAATGTCGAATTAATGCCGAGTGTCCAGATAAATTCACTCCCTCTTCAGGAACAGTCACACGTTTTCATCCTCCAGGAGGTCCAGGAATTCGTGTAGATTCGGCCATGGAGTCCTCTGGCCGCGTGGTGCCTCATTATGACTCGTTGATCGCCAAACTCATTAGTCATGGGCAAAATCGAGAGGAGGCATTGGCGCGTATGAGCCGAGCTTTAGATGAATTTGTCATAGAAGGTATTAAAACGACCATTCCCCTGCAGCGCTTGATCTTGGACGATGCGGATTTCCAAAAGGGAAGAGTGTCCACTGGATTCCTCGACCGTTTGTTCGCCAATCGCTCCGTATGAGCAACATTTCACCTTCCACGCTCAACGCATCCACTTCTCTTCAAGGTGTCTACCTTATTCTCGATGAGCAATGGGCTCACAAGTGCCCACTTGTTGAAGTTTTAGAGATTGCGGCACATCTCGGTGTCAAGATATTTCAACATCGTTGCACCGGTATGCCCATGGCTCTGGCTTTTCAACGCGCGACTCTTCTTGCGCAGGCAGCGGCTCGCTGTGGGGCAACATTTCTTGTCAATGATCGAGCTGATTTGGCTGTGGCAGTGAATGCCGATGGAGTGCATCTTGGTCAAGAAGACCTTCCGGTCGATCTTACGCGGATCATTGTCGGGCCTGACAAAGTGATTGGATTGTCTACTCACAATCTCGCTCAAGTTCGGGAGGGTTCGAGTTTGCCAGTCGATTACCTGGGAATTGGGCCTGTGTTTCCTAGCAACACAAAAAAGGATCATGCGAAACCAATCGGACTTGATGGAGTTCGCCAGTTAAGGGCTTTGACCACATTGCCTTTGTTTGCCATTGGGGGGATCACTTCAACCTGCGTGAAAGATCTCAGAAACGCAGGAGTTGATGGCGTGGCGGTGGCATCTGCCATACTGGACGCAGAAAATCTGGAAGTGGCTATCAAGGGTTTTGTTAGTCAGGTTTCAGGAGGAGATCAGCTAACTGAGTAATGCAGGGTTCTGCTGATAACGTGACGACACCTGTATCCCAGTTCTGCTCAAGTGCTGGATGATGTTGAAGAGGGCCTAATACAGGAATCCCACTTAATTCTCGGGTGACTTGAACGGTGGATTCACACTGGAGTATTTGTTCTGAAGTCTTAGGGAAGGCATGTGGATGATTGAATATAATTGCGAGCACCTGGATGCCAGACAAGTTGAGCCCCTCCAAAGTTAAGAGAGTATGATTGATTGCTCCCAAAGATGTTCGACTCACGATGATGCAAGGTAGTCCGAGAAGCGCGATGAGATCTCTCACCACATGTGTTGCGGAAATCGGAACACAGAGACCGCCAATTCCCTCAACGAGTATGTATTCGTAACGTGTTTTCATCGATTGATAAGCAGAAGTGATTTGGGTGATATCAATAGGGATGCCTTCGCTTCGACTCGCGGTTATCGGTACAAGCGCAGAGGCGAAAGAATAGGGACAAATCACGTTTTGAGGTTCTGAAGGACTCACGCATCGTCGTAGGCGCTCAGCATCTGACTGTTTTTCATCTCTACCTTGAACTCCTGTTTCCACGGGCTTCATCACACCTACTTTTTTGCCTCGAGCTTGACAGGCCAGAGCGAGAGCGGCGGTAATCACCGTTTTCCCCACTCCTGTATCAGAGCCGGTAATAAAATATCCTTTTTCGTTCCTGGCATAGGGTCTTGTTGAATGATTGGACATAGGAGAAAAGAGTTACCAAATTCGGCTGTCGAGATTAAAAACCTGGCCGGAGGCTTCCCTCATTTGAGAAACATGAAAGATCGCGTCGGCGATGGAATCCAGATGAGGGGTTCGTTGGAGAACATGATTCGTCAAATCATGTGGTTCTGGGAAACCTTCTCCTGCAAGATTGGACTGATGCCATCCTGGAAATACGATGTTGATCCTAACATTGAAGGGTCCCCATTCTTTCGCAGTTGATTTCATGAGTCCCAAAAGACCTGCCTTGGCAGTCGAATAGGCTGCTTGCCCCATGGTACCTTGGAGAGTTGATAGGGAACCCACGATAATAACAACACCATTGTTTTGGGATAAAAAAATAGGAGCGACGGATTTCAGGCAATAAAAAACACCTCTGAGATTAACTCGCAGCATGTCTTCCCATTCTTTAGGAGAGGTGCGAAGTAATAAATTTGTTTTGGCGTGACCAGCATTACACACTAAAACATCGAGCTTGCCCCAGTTTTTTCCTAACGTCTCTATCATCGTGGTGACTTCTTGATATTGCTGAAGGTCTGCTTGAACAACCTGAGCTTCGCCTCCTGCTTTATCCACGAGTTCGGCTGTTTTACGTGCTTCGGTTTGTTGTGTATGGTAATGAACGCCAACACGCCATTTTTCTTTGGCAAAGCGATGACAAACGGCTCTCCCGATTTTTCCGGATCCACCAGTCACGAGGATGGATTGAGAGGTGTTCTTATATCCCTGTTTTCTATGAGAAAATGTTGAGTCCATACCAAAAAGCAGCTTTGGTCCTTGAAGCACGTGAAGGAAGATTATCCAGATCGTATATGAGAAAGGCAATGAATCTGGTGCATTGAAAAAAAATGGACTCCTGCGTGGTCTTGATGAGCTAGTAAAGGCTGTGATAGGTTGGCCTCCCCCTATATCAAGATGGTAGATACCATTTCATAATCCTGATAAGTCCTTCATTTGTTTGTTCTCTGCAGGCACATTTCATCGATGGCAATGTGAAAATTTCTTTTATTTACGATGTGAGAGGAACGAAAAGTTTTTCCGGGATCTTGAAGGTTCCCTTCGATAGGGAAGAATAGAATAAAGGAGAAATGAATTGAATCGTTGCTGTGGGAACGGACTGTCATATGTTGCGAGCATCCTTGTTTTTGTTTTGTCATTTTTTGCGATAACGGGGGCGCTCAAGAATTCCTGTTGGGCCCAGGGTGAGGGTGAAAAGGTTGTTGAAGGAGAACCATTTTTCCCTGACCAGAAGGGAAATGAGTGGTAATATCGTGGGAGGATTATTGAAGGTCGCGTTGATCAGATTTCTGAGAAAACCTTTGAAAATATTTCAACCGTCAAGGGAGAGGATACTATTGATGGGCTAAAGGTGACCGTTTTTCATGATACCAATCCAGGCGATCAGGGTCCTACCGATAGTTACTATGTGCGTGATGCCGCCGGTATTCGCTACTATGGTTCAAAGCCTTGGACCAAACTCGAAGAGCAAATTGTGCCTTATCAAATTATTCGATTTCCTATTGCTGTTTCCAGCTCCTTTCAGCAACTGGATCGAACGAATTTGGACCTTGGACTGGATTTAGATCGTGACGGAAGCAGTGAGCGCGTCGATGTTCGTGCGATTGTGACTGTGGTCGGTATAGGTCCTCTTTCAGTATCCCTGGGCACTTTTGAGGAGGTCGTGGAGATGGAAGCTCAAATGTCTCTAAAGGTCCATCTTTCGAGAAGCAATGGGATTGTCAAGGGGTCCGATAGAATGACGGCTTGGTTTGTGAGAGGAGTGGGGCTCGTAAAATATGTTGAACGTCAGACTCTGCCGATGGTGGGCAATATCAAACAACGATCGATACAAATCATCGAGGAACTGGAAAAGATAAATTTTAATGATACCTTGATGTCAGGACGCGGGAGCAAAGCCACGGCGAAGGGTATTTTCACAAACGATGCGTTGAACCATGAACTGAGGCAAGTATCCTTTCCCTCCCGCTTTCATCCCCACTCCCGATAATCGATGTCCGCCGAAAAGTTGCCGACCGACCAGGGAGCCGGTAATCGCACGGTTGATGTAGAGATTCCCCACCTCAAAGTTCTGACGGGCCAGATGAATATGACCTGGACTACGAGAGTATAGCCCTCCAGTCAAGGCATAAGAACAGTGATTCGCTATCTGCAGAGCCTTCTGGAAATTTGAAGCCTTTATGATCGCGAGCACAGGGCCGAAAATTTCCTCCTGAGCCAGCCGGTGACCTGAAGAATATTGGTAAAAATGACTGGCCCCTGAAACCAACCTTCCCCATCGATCTTTCGGTCTAATACTAACTGTCCTTCGTGTTGTCCGATTTGCACATATTCATGCACCTTCGCTAGAGCCCGTTCATCGATCATGGGTCCCATATGATTAGTTGGGTCTTCGGGCGGCCCAATATGCAGACTATCTGCCGCCAGGAGAAGGTGTTGGACAAATGTGTCATAAATGGATTCAAGAACGATAGCCCGCGAGCAAGCCGAACATTTTTGTCCCTGATAGCCTGTCATGGAGGAAAACACGCCGGTGACGGCTTCATCAAGATCGGCTGTTTCATCAACAATGATGGCATTTTTCCCGCCCATTTCTGCAATGACATGTTTGACGTGAGACTGGTCCGAAGACACGTTCACGGCTTTTTTCATGATTTGAAGGCCCACTTCTTTAGATCCTGTGAAGGCGATCGTATGAACCTGAGGGTGTGTCATTAAAGCTTGACCTACTTGTGGTCCGCCAGGCAAAAAATATAAGACGTTCTCTGGAACGCCGGCTTCACGAAGAATCTGATATAAGTAATAGGCCATCATGAGAGAACGTTCAGACGGTTTAAATAACACGACGTTCCCTGTCACCAACGTAGCCGAAACCATTCCAGTAGGAATTGCAAGAGAAAAATTCCAGGGGGAGATTACTACCGATAATCCACGAGGGCTCCAAATCAGATGATTGAGTTCCCCCGGTTCGTGTCCTAATCGAGAAGGCTTCCCAAGAATTCGCATGTCCTCAGCATAAAACTCAATAAACTCAATAAAATCAATGGCTTCAGCCACATCGGCGTCGGCTTCACGCCAAGGCTTTCCAGTTTCAAATATTTCCCAAGCTGCCAGTTCAAACCGTCTTTTCCGCATGAGAGCGGCGGCTCTGACAAGCATATCGGCGCGTGAATCCGGAGAAGTCATTCCCCACGCTTCTTGATGGCAGGAAGCTTCTTGAATAATATCGTGAATGACTTCAGGTTTGGGACATTGCACTCTAGCAATTTCCTCTTGAGGACGGCTGGGATTAACGGAGACGAATTCTTCAGAGGAGAGTGTCTCCACCAAGGGAATCATCAACGGGATCTGCTGGCCAAATTGTGCACGAACCTGATCTATCGCCTGACTCATGTTCAAGCGACTGGATTCCAAGGAGAAGTTGGTATGGGGTTGATTGTGAAATTCGTGTACAGACTGAGGTGAGGGCAACAATGGATCCGTGCGTGCGTGGGCTCCATTGCCAGTCATTGCGATTGGCGGGGAGAGTAATTGCTCTATGGGTTCCACGTGATCCTTTTGCTTATGGATAAATGACTCGTTGGACGTGTTTTCCAAAAGGCGTCTGACAAGATAGGCCATTCCCGGAATGAGTTCACCTACAGGCGTGTAGATGCGAACCCGCCGGCCGTACTTGACAACGGCACTCTGTAACGCATCAGCCATCCCATAGAGCGATTGATACTCATAGCTATTCGGAGCGAATTCTCGTATTTGAGCTATAGCCTCAGCGTGCGCCAGGCTTCGCAGATTGTGTGTGCCAAAGGCTGGCCTGAACAGGGCAGGGTGGTCTAATAGCTTGTGACTGAGGTATTCGAAATTGGCGTCGGTCTCTTCCTTTTGCTATAAAACTGGAACCGGCCAGCCTCGCTGTTCATTTTGTATCGTTTCAGCATCCCAATACGCACCTTTGACCAAGCGGATGATAATAGACGTGCGTCGTTGCTGTACCCAATCGACCAAGCGATCAAGTGTCAAGTCGGCATCTCGTAAATAGGTTTGGAGCGCAATGCCAGCGCAGGCATATTGCCGATAGGCTGATTCCGAAAAAATGCGCATGAAAATTTCGTAAGTTAAATCTTTCAGCTCATATTGCTCCATATCGAAAGTAATCGCAGCAGGAAGTTGCAAAGCCAAATCCAGAATAGGCCGGAGCCGGGAGGCGACGCCGTGGTAACTTCCATCTTGATCGGCCGGATCCAGTTGAGAATAGAGCGCGGAGATTTTTATCGACAGATTTACCCGGGGAATACGACCGATGTGATCCTGTTCTAACAATGGTCGCGAAGGCCAGCGTTGAGCATGATCATGTTATACGCGAAGTGCGTCGAGGCAGCGATCACGATAAGAATCGGCTTCAGCCTCACTGACGGAGGCTTCTCCTAAAAGATCAACTGACGCACATCGCCCAGTCCTCCAAAGTTTACCTAGGATCGGCATTGCGTTATACATTGAATCACCGGCCATGAAGGTATGAGCCATGCGCATGAATTGTCGCCGGAGCACTAGGGCCCCGACATGCGAGCCGATCCAAGAAACAGGGAGTTTTTTAAGTGACCATTTCAGTGGTTGGGGAAGAATCGGCGTGCCACCAAAATACTCAGCGAGGAGGCGGTTAAACTGTTCATCAGTTTTCAAGGTGGGGAGGACATCGACGAACCGAAAAAGCTGGACTTTAAAGTCCTCATCCCGCATGCCCCAATCCATGAGCAAGTCATTCCACCACCCTTGGCTCAGGATGTTCGGTGTGCTGGTTTTGGAATGTTCAGCAAGCGTTCGGCTGATGCGTTGAATAGAAGGTTCGAGCAGTTCGTTTAAGATCATGCCGTTCCCCCACTCCTCTTACATTATACCTCCTCAGTTAAAGCATCCAAATATACAAGTACTTCCTAAACAAATCGGACCAGATTCTGTAGTTTGGTTCGAACATGCGGGATATTCTAAGCAAGAATGCCTACGGACTCGGAGCTGAATGATGGCCATTTACACGAGCACAAGTAGTGTCGTGTCAGGACTGTCTCCAAGAGTCTGGATATCCTGGTAATGTTGCTCTAGGATGTGTGCGATCGTTTTTGTCGAACAATTTCCGCGCTTGATCCACACGATCTTTGGTGGGTCGTCAGAAAGCAGGCTTCGTTCGTGAAAGTCTGCATTTTTTGTCACGATGAGAAACTTCTCCTGCCGGGCATAGTTCCAGACTGCCTCATCTGAAGCTTGATCTAGGTTCACCCTGAGAACGTGGGCGGATCCTGGGCATAACTTTGCGAGTTGATCAACCAATTTGGGTGAGAGGTTTTGATCGAAAAGAAGCTTCATACTTCGACTGCCATGAGATGGCGTTCACGATCGGCTGCATAGCTCAGACACGCTTGAATATCTTCTGATGTGAGGTAGGGAAAATCAGCCAGGATTTCCTCTTTTGTCATTCCTGAGGCTAGGTAATCAAGAACATCGCAGACGGTCATTCGCATGCCTCGGATACAGGGTTTCCCTCCTCGTTTTCCTGGTTCAATCGTGATGATGTGTCGGTAGTTCATTCTTGCGGTCCTCCGTTGTTTGAGAGCCTCCAGCGCCTTGTCGTCGTTATGGCTTGCTACTTACTCAGTGATGTGATAATACCTCAATTAAGGATACGATGAATAGGCTAGCATGATAATCTAGATGATCCGTGTGTACGCAATAAAGTACCCAGAAAAGTGCCGAGGACCTGGGGAGAGGGGTCGGGAGTGAAGTCAAATCTGTTGTTGCATGGGCGGAGCCGTCCGGGTCAAAGGATCGAGGTCAAGGGGCAAAGGATTGGGGTCACCGCTGGAATTGAGGGCAACACTTTACTTGCTAGGCAAGGCAATGCACGGGCTTACAATGGGCGACGAGGCCGTCACTTTGCACCGGCATAGAGCGACCAGGATCTAAACGAGGAGCTTCACTTTTTCGAGCAAGCTTTTACTTTTCGTCCGGTAATGCTTCCATGAGGGCCAGCGGTATTGAAAAAGGTGCCTTCGATGGTCCGATCGTGAGCGCTCAGGAGGAGGCTGTCCTCCTGATAACTCCTCGGAAACTCCCATCGGATATAGACGGTGTTTCCTTGGATCTGGATTGTGGATGGTTGAGGATCAAGCCTGTCGTATTGATCAGGTGGGGGAAAGAGCATCGTGGTTTTATGGTTTTGGTGATTGTGAATAATCAATTGCCACGTTCCGCACAGTCGCATCAACGATTAGGTCTGTTGTGTTTTTGAGAGCCAGTTTTCTGCTGTTTGCCATTTAGAGAGAAAACGTCTTTCAGCATGAGCTTGGAGCCTAACGGCACTCGCAACCACGTGGGCCTTAAGAAAGGGAGAAATACGGGAAAAAAGATGCTGTTTAGCGAAGGTCTTGAGCATTGAGTCAGTGATGGTGTTTTGACTATTTGGAGCTTGATACTGGGTCAGGCGTTTGGAAAGCCCTGGTAGCCATTGGGTTTCAGCCAGGGCAACCCATGAGCTATTGGATCCGATAAATTCAGGGTAAGATTGATCGAAAAACCTGGCATAGGCATCGTAGGCTCTGGACTGCTCAGCAGAGAGAGATGGATGTGGATGTTTGACTATTTCAAAAAGAACAACGGCTAATGCGACGGTGGGTTGAATATCGGTTCCATGCATAGAAGCTGTGAGCCATTCGAAGTGGCTGGAATCGCGTTCAAGGAATGTTTGAAGGGGAGTGGGATCTTGTTGTTGAACGGCTGTTTGGAGAGATTGGGAGTACTGCCAGACTGCTAACTCCCTGACAAGGTCGATTCCCGTTCGGGTGAGTTCTGAAGGATGTTGGGAAGCTAAGCCTTGATGGCGACGGCCTTTGGCCAAGGTATGAAGTTTGAAATCTTGACTGAAGGAGGAAAAGAAAAATGAGACGGCTTGATCATCTGATTCAATGCGGATTATCTGATCGGCTTTGTCACGAAGAATTAGGTGAAAGACTGGATTCTTGAGCTGATATGGCTGAAGGAAAGAAAAGTAGAGGAAGGGAAAGAAGAGAAATGGGTAAAAATGTGAAAAGCGTAATCAATAAAGATCAAAACCCTATTCCATGGGAGAAATAAAAGGTCGCGACGGTTCAGCCTCTCTATCCTTTGTGAGTTATGTGCTCAAATGTTTTTGTAAGAAGGTCACGGTTTCACTCCAGGCCTTGCTGGTTGCCTCGGCATTATACAATGCCGATTGCGTTGTATTACAGAAACCTCGGCGAGTCTGAGGGTATCGTAGCACGGAAATTCCTTTTTCTGAGTTTTTCCCAATGTCTTCAAGTTGGGTAAGGTCCTCAGACGATACGGCATCGTCGTCTTCAGCCGCGTGATATAACAGGGGACAAAAAGCTTCTGTGAGCGATTCCAACGGAGAAGGCAGTTGACCGTAAAATGAGACTGCAGCTCGGAGACGCCGTCGTTGGCACGCAAATTGGAAGGCCAACGTTCCCCCCATGTCAAAACCTACGATACCATGGACATTTCGTTTGGTGAATTCCAACAAGGGATCTTCTGGAATATTCGCGTTTAAATACTCGCAACAGGCTTTGATGTCCTGAAGGACGGTTGTGGAGTCAAGCCGATTTGCCAAGGCGTTCGCCACTTCCTCATTGGCTGTAATCATGCCACCTTGTCTTCCATAGAGGTTAGGCACCATGACCACGAACCCTTCACAGGCTAGGCGGACGGCAACATCTTTTATTTGTGATGTTAACCCCCACCGTTCGTGCAACAAAACTATGCAAGGAAAGCGCCCTTTATCCTGGGGCCAAAACTGAGCCCCTTCGACTTGGGCTTCTTTGGGCATCCTCGTGTGGGCATATGGGTCAACCATATGGTCCTTATGCGTCTCGAACACGCCCTTGCTGGAAAAACGAACGACTCCCGACCCAATTTGGTCAGGTGAATAGGGGGTTACACGTTCAGTCATGATCAACTCGTGAGGAAATTGTGAAAAATTAGTGAAAATTGAAAGGGTTACGTTACTGGGGCCGATCAGTACTATATCGATCGCTTCAAAGAATTGTCAATAAAAGTTGGAAGAGACTCTCTCTGCTGTCAGCAACTCAGACTGCTTATGAATGCTGGCAGAGTGGATGAGTCTCTCATATCTAGAATTGTCATGGCTGCTTAAATTCCACCAATTCCGTTTGACCGAGACCTTCTTTCACCATTGCGGGAATATCAAAGCGTTGCTCAGTTTGATGAACATCCTCGATTTTGGTTTTGATGCTGGGATGCGGCGGAACAAACAGGCTACAGCAGTCCTGATCCGGTTCAATGGATATATCAAAGGTACCGAGTCGTTGAGCTTGTTCCGTTATTTCAATCTTGTCCATTCCGATCAGCGGACGAAGAATGGGAAGATCGGGAACCTCATTGACCGCTTGGAGATTCTCCGGTGTTTGAGAAGCCACCTGACCCAAGCTGTCACCAGTCACCAACCTCCAGCATTTTTCTTGCCTAGCCAGGGTCTCAGCGATTCTCATCATGAATCGTCGGTAGAGAACAATCCGAATAGGGGCTGGAGCATCAAATACGATTTGGCGTTGGATGTTCCCAAAGGGTATCAGATAAAGCCGGCAATACAGTTGGTACCATGTCAAATGGTTAACAAGGTCTCGAACCTTTTCCTCTGAAGCTCGAGAGAGATAGGGTCGTCCATGAAAATGAACAAACACAACCCGGCAACCACGTTTCATCATACGATAGGCAGCTACAGGAGAATCGATTCCCCCCGAAATCAATGACAGGATTTTCCCGCTGATTCCCATCGGTAGTCCCCCCCTGGTCCAGGCTTTTTGCATAAGGAAAAATAGGATTCTCCATTCAGCACTTCAATAATGATATTGAGATCGGGATTCCCTAAGTTCACTGGTTTCCCTGTTTGTTCACAGAGGTATGCGCCCACTTCTCGGTTGATGTCCAGAGATGACTTCGAAAATCGTTTTTCTGACCGTTTTGTTGTGACCTTGAAGGTAGAAAAGGAAAGAGGGGTAATTGCTTCCCTGATGGCTTGGCATAGATGAGTCAGGTCTGGCGAAGATCGGTCAAAAGGAACACGGTGGGCTTGGGAAAAATTTGCGACTCCCAAGGTGTGTTTGAGTCTCTCCTGGATAGTGCACCAGGAGGTATCCCCATTCGGTGTAATCAGAATACGCCCGGGAAGAGCCTCCACTCGAGTTATCCCTGTCCCTCGCAATACTGAACGCAGGTGTTGGACGAGGCGCTGTTCGAAATATCCTCGGTTTCGACCTTTTAATGCGAGTTCGTGGTAGTGGACGAGCGCAAAACGCATTATGGATTCGTTTCTAAGAATCGTTCAGCGTCGATGGCTGCCATACACCCTGATCCAGCCGCGGTCACGGCTTGCCGGTAGTGGGGGTCTTGTACATCGCCTGCGGCAAATACGCCGGGCACATTGGTGGATGTGCCATGTTGCGTTTGAAGATATCCATTGGCATCCATATCTAACTGGCCTTGGAATAAGCTTGTGTTCGGCTGGTGGCCAATCGCGACGAAGACACCTGCACAAGGAATTTCTGATGTTGTCTGAGTTTCAGTGTCTCGAACTCGCACACCACTGACCAGGCTCTCACCAAGAATCTCTTCTACGATTGCGTTCCACCGAAACACCAATTTGTCATTGTTAAACGCTCTATCCTGCATGATCTTCGAGGCACGCAATTTGTCGCGACGGTGCACCACGGTGACTTTTGTCGCGAATTTTGTCAAAAATATGGCTTCTTCCAAAGCGCTATCTCCACCACCTACCACCACAAGTTCCTTCCCTCGGAAGAAAAACCCATCACAGGTGGCGCAAGTGGAAACGCCATGGCCCATAAGCTGACTTTCAGATGGTAAGCCAAGCAGATTGGCTGAAGCCCCGGTTGTGATAACCAATGTTTTTGTTTGAACTTCTTTCTCGTCGTTAATGGTCAGGGTGAAAGGGCGAGAACGTAAATCCACGGCGGTGAGATCGGCTCGCTCGAATGTCGTACCAAAGCGCTCGGCCTGATCACGCATATCCTGAATGAGTTGCGGACCTAAAATTCCACTGGGAAAACCCGGATAATTTTCCACATCAGTCGTCAGAATCAATTGCCCTCCGGCCTGTGCTCCTTCGAGAAGCAGAGGGGAGAGGGTGGCTCTGGATGTATAAATAGCCGCAGTAAGGCCAGAGGGGCCTGATCCGACAATTACGACATTGTGCATGACATCTCCTTCTTAGCAGTTTGATGATGAAACGGAATTCTTAACCGACCCGAAGAATGTCGAGAGGTGATCTATCTCACTTTTTCCCTAGTAAGAAATTATTGACAATCAATCAGAAGAGGTACTGACACGATTCCGGCATTGGGCTTGCTGGCGGAACTTCTGATAAAGATCTTGCACAATGGGTTGAAGTTGCTTGAGAGGCACCGTGCCGTCAATCACGTAATCCGCATATCGGAGTTTTTGGGGTAAAGGCATCTGGCCACGAATGCGGCTTAATGCCTGTCGTCTCGTGAGGCCGTCTCTTAGAACGGCACGAGACAATTGAGTTTCTCTGTTGGCAGTGACGACGATGACACGGTCCATTCGTTGATGGGCTTCAGCTTCGATAAGCATAGTGGCATCATAGATAATCACTGCGTCAGGATCTTCTTTCGCAAGCTGCCGAGTGATTTTGGCTTGTTCGCGAGCAACTCTGGGATGTACAAGACCGTTGAGCGTTCGCAGAAGTTTTGGATTCTGAAAAACTCGAGAGGCCAAGGCAGCTCGATTTACTGTCCGGTCAGGGTGCAAGACGTTCTTTCCAAAGGCCTTGACAAGGTCTTTCCACGCTGCTCGATGTGGTGCGACCACCTGACGTGCTAAGATATCGGCATCAATAACTTTGGCCCCCAATCGTTGAAATAAGGCGGCAATGGAGGTTTTCCCTGTTGCCAAGCCACCAGTTAGCCCAACTAAGAGCATAACGCAACCATACCATAGAAATTTTGATGCTCACAAGAAAGAGAAGAAGCAGAAGACTTGACGGTTAAGCTAAACATCCTATATTTGCCTACTGACTATCGTGATATTCAAGTATGGCTTTAAGTTTATGGAAAGGGAAAAGACTATTCCAATGCAATTATTAAAGAGATGTAGCAAGAATTTTGATTTTCGTTGGGATGTGATCTTCTTTCTGGGTTTCTCTCTCAGCATGGGACCTGTTATTGCTTGGACTGCGGAATCATCTGAATTTGGTGATCATAACCACCTTCCTCCTTCTCAATGGACGGTGGCAGTGGATGGCACTGGCCAGTTTGTGTCCATTCAAGAGGCCATTGACCAAGCCGAACCGGGAGCAACCATTTTCATCAAAAAAGGTCGTTATCAAGAAGATGTCACTGTTTACAGTAAAGAAAATCTCAAAGTGATCGGTGAGGGGATGGACCTGGTCACGATTACAGGGCTTGAGCGTGTGGGCACGTTACACATTGGCAAATGGCCGTACGGGGCCACGAATGTGGAAATCCAAAACATGACCATTCATCAGCATGGCGGATTAGGGGTAGGCATTTTTAATGGATCAGGGGTGGTGCTGCGAAACATTCGTATCAAAGGAATGATCTTTGGGCAACAAGTCAACGGAGTGCGAATAGAAGACTCGATCATTGGGGGTAGTGAGACCACAGGTGTGGCTTTTGCCAATACCCAGGCTATACTAGTCGGCAACGTGATTCATGACAATGATCACGGCGTTGCGGTCGGTGGGACTTCGCAGGTATCCCTCAAATACAATGTCATTACACGGAGTTTGTTCGAAGCGGTGCTTGTCACCGACCAAACTCATGTAACATTGGTGCAAAACACATTAATTAAAAATGGAGGCGGGGTAAGCTTTCAAAATGAAACGGTGGGGGAGGTTCGTGGAAATATTGTTGGGGACAGTAAAGCCGCGTTTACCTTTTCGCCCAAAAGCCAAATCGCGCTATCCGTCAATGCTCTGCATAACAATGAAAGGGACTATCTCATGGAAGAGGGGTCACCCAAAGAGACGTCTCTTGCATATGGAAAGACAGATTTTCACCTGGCTCCGAAATTCGTTGACCCTGAAAAAGGTGACTTTCGCCTTCAACCCGATACTCCTCTCCGAGAGATAGGTAGGTTTCCTTACCTTGGCGCTCTTCCGCCTATGGATACTGCACCGTAATTCACGGTCCTATCGAGTCTCTCTAACTAAACAGACCTGATAAATTCTGATTTTAAGTCTCTTTATCTCTCTATCCACAAAGAATGTGAGTCATCACAAGGATGGGTCAAGAGGTCCATCTGCACGAGGAAACGAGATCAGGAAGACCTATGTTCACTCCCGAGCTTTTAAATGGAGCAAACCTCTGACTGTCATGACAAAATTCTTAAGAAATGTCATTCCTAGTAATCCCGACACTCCGGAAATGGCTTCCGGTAGATCATGGGCTGAGACGGAAACATTTTGAGCTTCAGCTCCTCCAACTTGCATATGGGCGACATGGGTGATGCTGACTTGAACCTGACCTCTCGCTGTGTTGACTGTGCTAATGTCGTTCTCGGACCCTGATAATAGCCCTAACTCGGTTGCCACATCATAGGAAAGCACGGTCATGGTAGCACTAGTATCGACGATGAGATGAACATCTCGGGTTTGGTTGAGACGAGCTTGAACCACATGGGATCCACCGATCTTGGTCAAGCGAACGGTAATTGGAGGAGGTCCCTCTGATTTCTTTTTAGAGGAGGTTTGTTTTTCTTCATTGTGCCTTGAAGTGGGATCGCCCTGATGTGGCACTTGTGGCCTCGTCATTCTTTGAGATCGCTTGTGGGTAGCCCTCGATCTTGGAGGTGGAGTCTTAGCACGGGTTGGTTTTGAGGAAGAAGATTTCAATCGAGAATTATTCTCAATTGGCTGGCAGTTGTAGAGTTGAGCCGGGCTATCGGTATGGACGGTGATCCCATCTTCATCAAGACATCGATAGATTGTTGCCCAGCTCTGCTGTAGAAGGATCAACATACTTCCCTGAATGAAAAAACAGATGATGAGAACGGCAGTCGTGAAAACAGGGGTTTTGACTATCGCTTTGAGTTGGGAGGAAGACATCCTATAGGACTCCCAACAGCCCTTGGGATGAAGTACATTGCCTCAGTGAGGCCTGAGACACGTACTATTACCCTTGAGGCTAAGACTCGGATTCAGGTTCCATCTTACTTTCCGAATCAGACGAGTCTTCATGTATGGGATCTTGGGGTTGAGAATTAGTTGATTCTCTAGCCTGAAACGTAATCGCGGCGTAGGTTGCTGCTCCTTTAAAGTGTTCTTGGTCAAGAGGTACTTCTTTACTTGAACTCCTGACCCCGCGTATTTGTCCTCTAACTTTTATGAAGTCAAAAAGCTTTCCTGTGATTGGGTCATCGTATGCCACAGGCAAGTAGCGTTTGGGTTTCTTGGTAAGGTCTTCTAATTTAAGCGGATATTTATTCTCACGTATGACCGTTTGAACTCCATGATCGGCTGTGAACCGCTCAATAGCCTTCTGTATCCGAGTCCCACGAAAAAAAAGCTCAGCCTCCCGATCCCGTTTTATGATCACTGAGCAATGCTGGCCTAAGGCCATTAAGGAGATGCCGATAATGATAATAAACATAACCAGTAAATACGTCATTCCTTTTTGATTAGCGAGTAGACGTATCGAAAAAGATCGTTTGAGTGAGTTGCGAATTGTTGAGGTGAAGGGGGGGGATGGTGAAGAGATAGGTTTTAATTTCATGACTATCCAGTCGTCTTTTGGTTATTTCATTCATACCTCCGCTTCCTATAGACGGGGAGTTCTGGTTACTTTTAAAAAGGCCAGCTCTCTTCTTTCCAAGCCATTTCCCAAAACATCCACTCATAGCGCGAACTTAAGAGAAAAGCCTCGAGCATTCGTTTTTTTTTCTTCTCGTCCGGCAGTTTTTGCCAATACATCCACTACTTGACGCATCCATTCCCCTACTTCCGCGAATTCAGGTGACCCATACATCATGAGCCAATCTCTGTAGGGATGCTTGGAAGGGGGTTCCCCTTTCCTCAAAAGATGTTGGCCAATTACACAATACACCCATGCACAGGGTAAAGCGACAACGATCAATTCGCAGAGAGAGCCCTGTTGGGCCACGCTTCGCATATGGCGAGTATAGGCGTAATTGGTCGGCGCCATGGAAGTTTGTCGCATGGTTTTTTCGGACAACTTCCATTTCTTACCATAATTTTCATGGAGGCCCTTTTCAACTGTGATGGTTTCCTCAACAAGTTTGGCAAATCGCAACGCCACTTCCGGATCAGTCGCTTTTTGTGCTCCAAGGGCAAACATTCGTGCTAGTTCTTCCAAGAACCGGGCATCTTGAAGAATGTAGAATTGAAATTTTCTCAATGGTAAGGTCCCATGTCCCAATGACACCACAAATGGGTGCGTTAACTGAGCCTTCCAGATTGGCTCGACATGTTTTCGCAACTGATCAGAAAATCTCATTGTATTTGGTCCTTTTTCATCTTCAGCGGATTAAGAGCTAATTCATATGGCCACAAATCGTGGAAATTGGGTATGCCGATCCTTATGGCGATGAGGATTCTGAAGATTTCCTCATGAGGGCGCGGGCTGCTGTAAAAGCGGCTTCCATATCTGGCATGTGGCCGAGGTTTGGCGTCACCTGAAGATAACGAATCACATTTTGTGAGTCCACGACGAGCACCGCACGAGCCAGAAGATGTGGTTCTTTAAGGAGTAAGCCGTGAGTCTGTCCAAAGTGCCCTCCTCGATAATCTGAAAGGAAGGTCACGTTGTGAATGTTTGCCTCTTTGGCAAAACGGTCTTGGGCGAAGGGAGTATCAACACTGATGGTTATTAAATCTACCGAGGAGTCAAGTCCTTGATTCCGCTCGCTTAAATAATGAGTCTGCTGTTCACAGACTTTTGTATCAATAGAAGGAACGACATTAATAATCCGTGGCCTCCCAGTGTTTTCTACTACATCGATAAGAGATAAATCCTTACTGGCGACTGAGACATGCCGAAGGTGGTCACCTGGTGAAATGCCTTTCCCGCTCAGGGCAAGATTGCTCCCACGAAATTGGACGCTATTTCCTTCGCCTGATCCGATGGTTCCTTTTGCAATAGGGATGTCTTGATAAAGAAATGTATCATTTTGGGTATGGGGCGCTTTTGCACAGGCTCCTAAAAATACGAAGTGTAAACAGAGAATGACGATAAGGTAGAAGGTCATGCGTTCCGTGACCATGGTTGACACTCCATTCCCGAGGTGAGTGACTTTATTCTAGGGGATTCTCAAAGCCTTGTCATCCATTCAAGACTGTTGAAAAGTCAGGGATTTGTTGAATGAAAAGTTCCTAAATAGGAAATCTTGAATTTTTCAATAGATTGTGGGTCAAAGAGAGGAATGAGCAAGGAAATTCGTTATAAGGTTGTTGACCTGAATGGGCTTCTCTCATTGTGGAATATGCCCAGCATCTTGAATGACGTGAAATGATGAATCCGAAATGATTTGGCGAAGACTCCTCCCGACAGTCTGAGGAAATAACCGATCTTCTGATCCCCAGATAATTAAGGTTGAATGGTGAACTTGCTTCAAACGAAGACCGAATCCCTGCTCCCATTGGGGGAGGTGATCAAGAAGGGAAAAAAGAGGAGGAAGGAAGTCTGAGTTCTGCTTGTTTTGGTAGGACCGTTCAATAACCGATGGAGTGAGGAGTTCTTGGTTATAGACAATTTCTTCTAAATTCATTTTGGTGAGCCAATGTCCCCCAAACCAATTACCGACTTTGGCTAACCAAATTGGGGGGCGATGGTTGATGAGCCCTTCATAGTGATCCGACGTGAGATTTTGAGAAATATTAGCAGGGAATCCTGAAATGAGAATGAGGCGATCTACGCGTTTTAGGTAACGGAGAGCCATCCCTAATGCCAATCCTACTCCTAGGGAATTTTCCACCAAAGTGGCATGGTCAAGTCCTAGATTATCCATAAAACCTCGAAAAGACTCTATTAACGTGTTCGGTGAATAGGGGATGTTGGGTTTGTCGGATCGTCCACATCCTAAGAGGTCGAGAGTGATGACGCGGAAGTTCGAGCTAAGACCGGTTAGTTGTTGTTCCCAATGCCATCGTGCTCCTCCAAAGCCATGAATGAGGACGAGGGGAGAACCCTGTCCTATGTCTTGGTAGGCGATGCGGTGTCCATCAACGAGAACAGTTTGTAATCGTGAATCGTGGGATAAGTGGTTTGGTGTGGGATGCGGTGAGGTAGTGATACACCCTGTAATATGAATGAACACAAAAATCAGACATCAACCATACATAAGGTTTTGAAAAATTAGCGTTCCCCAGAAGGTCAGATTGAAACAGAATATTTCTGTATGTCAAATGATATGCAGGATGTTCAAAAAGGCCTGTCCGGCAAGTCCGGAGGCAACGAGTCCCCTGAGGCGGCCAGGTGACTACGTTGAGGGGCTTGAGCAACGACAACGCCGCTGGTGGGATTTATTAACATCGTGCTAGGCAATTCTGGGATGCTACCAGTCACTCCACGTGAATCAGTGTTTCCTCGGTATTTACGTCATCGCCTTCTTTAATCAAAATATTTTTCACGGTACCATCGATTGGAGCAGAGACACGATTTTCCATTTTCATGGCCTCGATGACGATCAGGGGATCTCCGGCTTTAACCTGCTCATCAACAGAAACTAGAATTTTGACGACCCTCCCAGGAATTGGAGTCGTGACATCTCCGGGTTTCGAAGGCTTAGGGCGTGATCCTGTGGCTGGTCCTGGTCCTGTTGAAATTGGGGACTCGGCTCCTCCTGCTAAAACTTCTTGAATCGGCTCTAAATAGACTTCTTCAAGCTTATCATCAACTTTAATGTAATAGGGTTTTCGCCCATCCACGGTTTGGCCTGATCCGGATACTCGAATGTGGTAAGACTCTCCATGGAGTATGACTTTAAACTCTACCGGAGCCAAATGAAGTTCACGCGCAATGGCCGGCTCACTTTCTGTTAATGGTTCTAACTTTTCGGGTTTGAGTTCTCCACGTTCCCGTTCATCAAAATATTGTAAGGCAATAGAGGGAAAGAGCGCGTAGGTAATGACATCCTCTGGGGAAACCTCTTTTTGCGAGAGCTCATGCTGTGCATTCTGGAGTTCTGGTTCTATATTGTCCGCCGGTCTTCCTGTAAGAGGGTGCTCTCCTTCCAGCGACTTTTTTCTGATTTTGGAATCGAGTGTTCCAGGAGGTTTGCCATAAAGGCCTAGAAAGTAATTTTTCGTTTCATTGGTAATAACTTTGTACCGTTCTCCAGTGCGTACGTTGAGGGTCGCTTGGGTGCCCACAATTTGGCTTGTCGGAGTAACCAAAGGGGGATACCCCATCTCTTTTCGTACGCGCGGGATTTCATTTAACACTTCTTTGATCTTGTCTAACGAATCTTGTTCTGCCAATTGCGAAGCCAAGTTTGAAAGCATTCCACCTGGAACCTGGGAAACAAGGATGTCGGTATCCACACCGGTAAAATCACTTTCAAATTGATGGTATTTTTTGCGCGCTATTCGAAGATGTTCAGCGACAGGCGTCAGACTGCCGAGGTTTAAACCCGTATCATAAGGTGTCCCCTGCAAGGCAGCGATGAAGGATTCCGTCGGAGGATGGGATGTGCCCCCTGCAAGCGGAGACATGGCAGTATCCAGGATATCCAATCCTCCTAAAACAGCCATTAACGCCGACATTGAGGCCATTCCCGACGTATAGTGTGTATGTAAATGAATAGGAATATGAACAGTCGCTTTGAGGCGTTTGACGAGTTCATAGGCTTCGAATGGAGGGAGGAGACCTGCCATATCCTTGATGCACAGCGTGTCCGTTCCGAGTTCTTCTAACCGTACAGCCTGTTCGACAAAATGATTCAGGCTATGAACTGGGCTGACGGTATAACAAATCGTGCCTTCGACATGTTTGCCACATTCTTTCACCACTTTCATGGCATGTGTCATGTTTCGGATATCGTTCAGAGCATCAAAAATCCGAAAGACATCAATCCCATTTTCTGCAGACCGCTCGATAAACGTTTCTAGCACATCATCGGCATAATGGCGGTATCCGACTAAATTTTGTCCACGCAAGAGCATTTGTAACCTCGTGTTCGGCACAGCTGCGCGAAATGCTCTGAGTCGTTCCCACGGATCTTCTTTCAAGAAACGGATGCAGGAGTCGAATGTGGCTCCTCCCCATACTTCAAGAGACCAAAATCCCACAGAGTCGAGTTTCTCCGCTGCCGGCAACAGATCTTCCGTCCGCATTCGTGTCGCCAGCAACGATTGGTGTCCATCTCGCAACGCCACGTCGGTCAGGTGCAATTTTCGTCCTGGAGATGAATCGATCTCGAAATCTGGGGTTGGTTTCGTTGGGGCCTTTCGGTTTTTAGGGAACTGTGTTGCTTTTTTCCCTTTGGTTTTTGTTAGCTTGTTTGTAGACATAATGATCCTTTGGTCTAAAAAACAGCAGATTCCCTATCAAAATGAATAGACCTATTGGTGCTAATGGTCTTGGTTGAGATGGACATTATAATCCTTATAATCCTTCGAATGCGGCAATGGCCGAAGATAAGGCAATCACTAAATCCTCAGGTTCTAAAATTTCTTCATACTCAAACACACCAGGGTGACGTTCTAGGTAAGCCGTATCAAATCTCCCAGCCCTGAAATCAGACTCCTCCATGATTTTCATCAGAAAAGGAATGGTGGTTTTGACTCCCCTCAGAACAAATTCTTCAAGGGAACGATGCGTGCGACGCACAACTTCATCCCATGTCCTTCCACGGACGGTCATTTTTGCCAACAATGCGTCATAATAGGGCGGAACGGTGTAGTCTTTGTAGACCGCACCATCAATACGGACTCCAATTCCACCAGGGGAGAGATAGGAGGTGATTTTTCCCGAAGAAGGGCGAAACCCATTTTGTGGGTCCTCTGCGTTAATGCGGCACTGCATTGCGTACCCTTGGAGATTGATTTCATGCTGGCCAAACATCAACGGACGTCCATCAGCAATCCAAATTTGGGATTGAACGATATCCACATTGGTAATTTGTTCTGTCACCGTGTGTTCCACCTGGATTCTGGGGTTCATCTCTAAAAAATAGTATTGCCCGTCAGCATCGAGTAAAAATTCGATGGTGCCGGCATTCGTGAATCCGGCAGCACGAGCTAACGTAATGGCTGCCTCTCCCATTTCTGCCCGGAGTTTCGGTTTTAAGACCAAGGAGGGTGCAATTTCAATGAGCTTTTGGTGGCGACGTTGGATTGAACAATCTCGTTCGCCAAGGTGAACGACATAGCCATTGTTATCTGCTAGTAATTGAAATTCGATGTGGTGAGGACGTTCAACATATTTTTCTAAGAACAAATCAGCATTTCCAAATGCCGCCAAAGCCTCTCGCGATCCTGATTCCATCGCAGACTGGAGTTCATCATCGGATTGGACAACGCGTAATCCCCGTCCTCCTCCGCCTGCACTGGCTTTCACCATCATGGGATACCCTGTTGCGTGACAAAACTTGAGCGCCTCTTCCAGGCTTTTTACTGGGGCATCGGTTCCAGGGACCACGGGAACTCCCACGGATTTGGCTAATTCCCGAGCTTGGACTTTATTCCCCAGGAGTGTTAGGGCTTGTGAAGAGGGACCAATGAAAGAAATGTCGGTATTTTGGCATAGAGCAGCAAATTCGGGGTTCTCTGCTAAAAACCCATATCCCGGATGGATCGCATCAGCACCGATCCGTTTCGCTAATCCCACAATTTGGTGAGCGTCCAAAAAGCCCTGAGTAGGGCCAGGCCCCACAAGATAGGCTTCATTGGCCTTTTTGACGTAAATGGCGGTTGCATCGCATTCTGCGTAGATAGCGACAGTGGCAATATTGAGCTCCCGGCAGGCACGGATAACCCGCATTGCGATTTCGCCTCGGTTAGCTATGAGAATCTTTCGAAACATGAGGATAGATGATGGATTTTTTAGAGCATGGCCCGTTCTTTTTTCTAATGAGGTCTAAGAGACGTTGCAATTGGAAGGATGATGAATGTCTCTTCGCTGAATGATAAAACGTTTCTTGCGATAACATTGAAAAAAAGATTGAGCGTGGGTCAACGTAGTCTCCTAGGATACCGGCTTGCTATTCCCCATCGAGAGGATAGTATTTCACGACGGAACTCGTCTTGTCTTGGAAGAGACCACTCGCGCCTACTTTGATGAGACGCTGACCGGTTGGGGACAACACAAAAGCGCGAAAAGCCAAAGCCACTGGTGAGGGGTTCTTGCTCATGACAAGAACAATTGGTCGACGAAGGGGATACGTGCCATCCAGGACTGTCTGGTATTCAGGTTCAATCCCGTTGATGAAAAGAAGAGTGACACCATACCCGTCTTTGAGTGCTTGAAGGGCGGGACCCATAGAGACGTAGGAAATTGAGTAAATATCGCCGTTGATCGCTTTGAATGCTTGGACCTCTGTTCCAACTCTTTTGGAACGAACGGAAGTCTGATCTTCAATTCCAAGAAGTTTTTCGAACCCTTGCCGAATATTCTGATCCCATGATCGATTAATCAAGGTGATCTTCGTTTCCGGCCCTTCTTCATAGACCTCGGACCAATATTTTGCCTTGCCGGTAAAAATATTCGCGAGTTGGTCCGTTGTTATTTCATCGACGGGGTTGGCAAAGTTGGTCACAACGGCAATCCCATCCCAGGCCACAATGGTAGAGGATAAATCTTCCTCTACCTTTCCCGTTATGGCAATATCAGCCCCTTGATCACGAATGGTTTTGACGGGTTTTGCATTATCGTGCCAGAAAAAATCAATGGAGGTAAGAGGGTGGTTGTATTCAAATTCCTGTGCGAGGGCTTCAATCGCATAGCGTTCTGGACCGTTTCCTATGATCAAGCAAGTTCCCCTAAGATCGCTGTCAGCGGCGTACACGAGGGTTATCCCAGTGACGATGGGTAAAATTAAAAGCGGGATAAGGAGCCTTTTCCGTATCATCTGATCTTTACATCACAAGTTTCTGTAAAGAATGCGTTCATTTTCCCTGGAGCCAAATGACGAAATTCTGCATCATTTCTTTTAGGGAAGACTGAAGTCAAGAGAGACGGCACAATTTCACCAAAAGAGACAGGATGCTCCATCTTTGAAAGAGAGAGTTCAGATTGAATCTGTGTTTAATTGTCTCCGAAACTTGAATCTGTGGGTTGGGTCATATTGGCAGGGCCGGGCATGGCACGCTTGCCCGTAATAGGGGGAAGTTTGGAAAAGTTACTCATACGTTCATTGTACATATCATACGCTTTCATTTCAGAAAACCCAGGTTTGTGGTCTCCCTTTATTTGAGAGGCAAAGGCCGACATCAGGCGGCGTACATTTCCCTTCTGACATCGAGGACACGTCGTTTCCTCAACCTTCGCACTGAGAGATTGCATGAGTTCAAACTTCTGATAACAGGCTTCACACAGATATTCATACAAGGGCATGCCAACGACTCCACTTAATATAGTGAATAAAGGACCTTACTCCTTTTCTATTATACAGATTCTATTATACAGAATTGTATTGGGACAAGGCCATGGGCTTCGACTGCACGCAATATCGCATGGTTGCCTCCTGAAGAAATCAAAAGAACTTGACGGTAGAGAAAAAAGAGAGGTATTCTTTTAAGGTTTAGCTTCACTGAGGCAAATTTTAACACGAGGAGGGATTGAATGTCAGTGTTAATCCGGAAGTACAAACTTCCAACGGGGATGGCGAAAGAGGAACGAATTGACGATCCTGATCGGATCTATCGCTATATGAAGTTGTTTGACCGGGAAGATGCGAAAAAAATTCAGACTGGTCAAAAAGTATTTATTGACAAGGATGAATGGCAGCTTATCGAAGACTAAAATCGGATGTTTTATTTTTTTTAGATCGTGAGAGAGAAACATGGGTCTTTGGGTACACTTAAAACGGTCATTGGACGAGGCAATGCTCCATAAAGACCGTTGCCTTGAAGTTCCCTCGGGGCCGGTCATGGCTGACTTTTGGGAAGGGGGTTGGTCTGAATACCCCGACAAAGAAACTGCCCTGGATGCCCTTGAACAATCAGGGGCAAGCCGTCAGTTGCGATGTCCCTTGTGCAAACCCTGATTTTCCAGCCTCTTTCTCGGTTTTTTGTTCTCCAACACTTTGCCGCAACGATCTTTCCTGCTTTCAATGAAAATTGCTTTCGTTTCGACTTTACAGAGTGCTTCGTGTTCTGGGGCAGAGAGTGTTCCCCTGTGGTTGGTGAAACTACGCTCAGGATATTCGCTAAACCCTCGTTGACGTTGTCATCGATCTGATTAAGCAAGAGAATAATGACTTATTAACATGGCAGAGAAGTTTGGCAATTTTCGATGGGTGAAGGAAGGTTACCTCGATAACCGTTGGAACGGGATTGTTGTGGGTCGAGTGACCTTTGCTGCAATTGGAGATGTTGACTTTTGTTTGCAAGGGGATTGTAAGGGAGAAATTTTTGGGAAGGTGTTTCGATTTCGAAATTCGCAATATCTCGATGACGAATGGGCTTTTGAACGATTGTCAGGATTTGCCATTCCCCAGGTTGGGCACGTGAGTCTTATTTCATTCGATCCTCATCCGTTATTGCCACCCCATCCTTATATTGAGTGGTTTTCGGAAGGGAATTCACATTATCGGATTGAACTGGAACCTGAAGATTCGTGGATACTCCCTGAAAAAGAATCGGAGGAACTCACTTCTCAATCTGAATCGATTCGTGATTTATTGGCATCTCGATTCGGCTCTGAAAAGTCCAAACTCATCGATCGCGACTACTTTTGAAACCTCTCTCTTTTACTGAAAGTCGGACGTTATGAATGACCGTTTCCTTCGAGCTTGTCGACGCCAATCGGTTGATCAGACCCCCGTGTGGTTTATGCGCCAAGCAGGCCGTTATATGGAAGAATACCTCAAGATACGGGCTAAGCATTCAATTTTGGAGGTGTGTAAAACTCCAGAATTAGCGGCTGAGGTGACCTTACAACCAATAGACCGGTTCCCGTTGGATGCGGCAGTTATTTTTGCTGATATCTTACTTCCCTTAGAGCCTATGGGATTTGATTTAGCATTCTTGGAAGGGGAGGGGCCGGTGATTCGAAATCCGGTTCGGAATAAGGACGACGTTGATCGATTACGATCCGTAGAGACAGAGAGTTTTCGTTTTAGTGAAAAGGCGATGAGCCTAACAAGGCGCATGCTCGACAATCGAGTTCCCCTCATCGGATTTGCTGGTGCTCCCTTTACCCTGGCGAGTTATGCTATCGAGGGAGGAAGTTCACGCTCGCATGTGACAACCAAACGTCTGATGTATTCAGCGCCGGCCCTTTGGCATGAGCTCATGGAAAAGTTTGTCGATGTTGTTGTGCTATATCTACAGGTCCAAATCCAGGCTGGTGCCCAGGCTATCCAGCTCTTTGACAGTTGGGTGGGATGTCTGTCTCCTGGAGATTTTGAAAAATACGCACTTCCCTACGTCCAGCGCATCTTTCAGGCGTTACGGAAATCAGATATTCCACTGATCTATTTTGGAACAGGCACCGCAACTCTTCTTCCTCTTATGCGAAAAGCTGGTAGTGATGTGATTGGATTAGACTGGCATGTCAATTTAGATGAAGCGTGGAAGACCGTTGGATTTGATTTGGCTGTTCAGGGGAATTTAGATCCCGTGGTGTTATATGCTCCGATTCCTGAGATTGAATTAAGGGTGACGGATATCCTCAGCCGAGCTCAAAACCGTCCAGGGCACATTTTTAATTTGGGGCATGGAATTTTACCCAAAACGCCGGTAGAAAATGTGGCAGCTACCACCAATTTCGTGCAAGAACGGAGTCGTCGAATTATGTAGTGGATGTCTCCTCTTTTTCAGCGCTTTTTTCTCTAGCTAACCTATTTCTATTTTTCCCCTTCTCTAGATCTTTACCTATGCTCATTCCTGCACGTCGTTTGCTATGAAACCCTCCTCTCAGCATGTCGTGATTATTGGTGGTGGCATTTCTGGCCTTTCCACTGCCTATTTTTTAAAAGAGGAAGCAAAGAAGGTCGGCACCCTTTTGGATTGTACGGTACTAGAGGCCGGTCCTTATTGGGGAGGGAAAATCAGAACCAATTATATAAATGGTCGCATTATCGAAGGTGGTCCAGACTCATTCCTGACGTCAAAACCATGGGCCCTTAAATTGTGCGAACAGTTGGGATTAGGCCCTCAACTTATCAATACCAATCAAACTCACAGCAAAACGTTCACCTATTCCCGAGGGCGTTTAAGGGAGTTCCCTCAAGGTTTAGTTGCGTTTCTCCCTACGAAATTACGTCCCCTTTTCCGCAATGGGCTGATGTCTTGGCCTGGGGTGCTTCGTATGGCTGGAGACTGGTTTTTGCCGGCCCCCAAAGGCCCTCAAGTTGATGAATCTCTTGCCGTTTTTTTTAGCCGACGGCTTGGTCGGGAGGCTTTCGACCGGCTCATTGAACCTCTCGTTGCCGGGATTTATGCTGGTGATGCAGATGAACTAAGTTTAGCTGCAACCTTTCCGCGATTTCGGGAATTGGAGCAGAAATATGGCGGTCTCATAAAGGGCATGTTAGCTCAACGTAAAGGACAACCCTCCGTGAATTCAACGGGTCATTCCTCTCGATCATTGTTTGTGACTCTTCGCGGTGGATTAACCGACTTAGTGACCAACGTAGTCGAACAGCTTGTGAATCAGGGTGTTACTATGAAGGTCAATACAAGAGTTGCCGGTTTGAAAGCGCAGCAGGGTCATCCTGGTCATCCAAGGTTTGTTATTGCCTTAGACGATGAAACCATATTGACAGCTGATGGAGTTGTGCTGGCCACACCAGCGTTTGTTTCAGCTCAATTACTGACCTCGGTTTGCACAGAGGCAGCCCAGTTATTAGAACAGATTCCGTATGCTTCAACGGCTACGGTTTCCCTTGTCTACGAAAAAGCCGATGTCGGCCATTTATTGAACGGGTTCGGTTTCGTTGTGCCGAGAATTGAGCAAAAGAGTCTTATTGCGGGTACGTGGTCATCAATGAAATGGGAGGGGAGGGCGAACCCAGAAGAATGTCTCGTGCGGTGTTATCTTGGAGGTCGAGGTCGAGACGCCATCTTTGATCTGTCGGATCATGAAATGATCTCATGTGTACAGAGGGACTTGAGAACTATCGTCGGCATTCACGAAGAACCCATGTACGTTGAGGTGTACCGATGGAATCAAGGAATGCCTCAATATGTGATCGGGCATTTGGACCGACTTAAGGCGCTGAGTCGGGCGATGGAACCTTACTCTGGCCTCTACCTGACGGGGGCCGCGTTTGAAGGGGTTGGCATCCCGGATTGCATTCGCCATGCTAACCAGACCGCAGTGACGATGGCCATGTACTTGCAGGGGAAAACCAAAGTAGAAGTTCAATAAACTAAGGAATCTTTTCGTGCCTTGTCGGTTATGGGTGGCAGGGAAATGAGCAGAGATTGATTGACCGACTAGGTTTGGAGAACAAAATCGCCATAGTGCAAAATCATGGTACGGGCTCACTGTTTCATTCAAGGAAAAGTCCAAGGGGTTGGTTTTCGCGCGTATATTCACACGCAGGCCCTCGCTTTTCACCTGGTCGGATGGGTGAGAAATTGTGATGATGGATCCGTGGAAGTCGAAGTTGGAGGGGAGAAGGATGCTATCGAGAATTTTTTGAAGGCCTTAAAAGCGTGGCCTGCTTTTTCGCGTGTTGACCATCTTGATTTACAATGGGATGAGGCCAGCCTGCAATATCGATCATTTCAGGTTGTCTATTAGGGGATAGAATCATCTTGGTGAAACTTTCGGCTAAATGGACCTTTTAGCACTTTCTCATAGTGTTGAACAGGCATTCACGTATTTTAATGAAGAGACTTGAGCGTGACTATTTTGAATTTTCTAGCTATCGAGAGTGTCATGCCTATCAGAAAAGGCCATCCAGGAATCATTCCGTGGATCATTCTTGATAGGGGGAAGGAGATGTATGGATTATAAATCTCTCATTCGAGAAGTACCCGATTTTCCTAAGCCTGGTATTCTTTTCTATGATATTACGCCTCTTCTGAAGGATTCGAAGGTTTTCAAACGGCTCATTCAAGAATTTGTGGAAGGATTTAAGAATAAGACTATTCACAAAGTTGTTGGTATTGAATCACGAGGATTCATTTTTGGTGCAGCTTTAGCTCATCAGCTTCATGCTGGATTTATTCCAGTAAGAAAACCCGGAAAACTTCCTGCTGATGTCTATGAGGTCAAATATAGCCTCGAATACGGGTCTACTTCTCTTGCTATTCACCGTGATGCGATCCAGATGGGCGAACCAGTTCTGGTCGTGGATGACCTTTTGGCGACAGGTGGGACGGCTTCAGCAACCGTGCATTTGATCAACCAGTTAGGTGGAGAAATCGTAGGATGTGCCTTTCTTGTTGAATTGCTTTCGTTAGAAGGAAGAAAAAAATTGGATGGAAATTCCATTTTTTCCTTGATGACGTATCCTTGATATTGCTAACATATCTACCTTTTTGGGAAGACTTAGGCTATTTCGACGCTTGAGAAATCTTCTTGCGAATGATGTCCTAACGATTCAATGTCGTTTTGGTAAACAAAGGAGTTCCCGTATGAGAAGGAAAATGAGTACGAAATCCACCGCATCACCCAAAACAAAAAAAGTGCGGGCCAAGTCTCCCTCAAAGCCCACTCGACCGATAAAGAAAAAAGTTGCGACCAGCTCCAAAAAGGAAGAAGTCCAATCTGTGGAATTGACGCCTGGCGCCCCAAAAACAAAAATAAAATTCAGTGGCCGCCAGAAAAAATTGCATGGCATTCTGTTGGCCAAACGGTATTCGATCTTGCGTGAAATGAAGGAACAATTGGGGCAATCATTAAATGAGGAGCAATATCGCCGTTTAGAGTCGGCAAAGGACAGCGGAGATCAGGCCTTGGTCGGTCTTGAACGAGAAATGGGCATTTCCCTTCAGGAAATGCGAAATAAGGAACGTCAGCTCATTGAAAATGCGCTCACTCGATTAAAAGAAGGAAGTTATGGACTGTGTGCTGATTGTGGAGAAGAAATTAGTGAGAAGCGATTGGCAGCTCTGCCTTTTGCGACGTTGTGCGTAGAATGCCAGTCCAAACAAGAATTACTAGAAAAAATTGAAAGGGGCGAGCAACGGGCTTAAGATTGTCATGTGTGATTTGGAAAAGCTGTATCCCTGCCAGTCAGCCAGAGAAACTCGAGTCCTGAGGCTTGACCATTGAGCTTCTGCCTTAAAAGAGTTCTTCCTTGGTGTAAGTTTTTTTAGATTTCCCATTAGCGAATTGAATACTAACTCTTCCTTCTCCTCTTTTTTGAGGTTTATAAGGCCTGGTTTTCTTGCTAGACGTTTGACACGTTTTTCACAATATTCTTAGCCGGTATAACATGGGAAAAACTTCATAATGCCGAAGGTGGATGAGCCACAGAAAGTTGTCGTTCTTGCTAGTGGGGGACTGGATTCAACGGTTGCCGCAGCAGTGGCGAGAGAAGAAGGGTGCGAATTGTTCCTTCTTACGATTCTATATGGACAACGTCATCTAAGAGAGGTGGATTGTGCACGAGCTGTTGCCCGTTGGTTGAAGGCTGTTCAGCATACCGAGTTGTCCGTTGACTTAAAGGTGTTAGGTGGATCAGCCTTAACCTCTGCTATGGCCCTACCTAAAGATCGATTGGTCGGGACCCAAGACCAATCGATCCCTGCGACATACGTCCCTGCTCGAAATATGATATTCCTCTCGTTGGCATTAGCCTTTGCAGAAGTTCAAGGTGCAAGGTTAATTTATTTTGGTGCAAACATTCGTGACTACTCAGGATACCCAGATTGTCGACCAGAATTTTTAGATGCCTTTTCGACTATGGCCAAGTCTGGGACAAAGGCGGGTATGGAGGGAAAGGCTGTAGAGATCCGCGCCCCTTTACTCCATTTAACCAAAGCGGAGATCATCAAGAGGGGGGCCTCCTTGAATGTTCCCTTTCGACTGACTCATAGTTGTTATGATCCGGATCACGATGGTAAAGCCTGTGGGCAATGCGATAGTTGTCAAATTCGAAAAAAGGGGTTCGAAGAAGCAGGGATCCTGGACGAAATTTCGTACCGTCAATAAAGGTTGTGGACAAATGAGTTTTAGGTGATCGCTCATTGAGGCAGGGAATCTCTTTTTGACTATGGCCTCAAGTATTTGCGAGTGCCGGATGGACCTATCGATGAACGTATAAGGCCATGATATTAGCCATCTTGAAAAACTGGTCTCTTATGGTGGTTGCCTTCTGGAGCCTTTTCCTCGTGATGATGGGGTGTGATCCCAATAATTCACATCAAGGAGAAGTCAGGAATCAGGGTAAATCTGCTGATTTGGGTTTTGTGGCATCGCAGAGCTCGGATGGTGGGACCATACAGGTTCCTGAGGAATTCCAGCAGGGAGAGGGTCGATTTAACACGTTCTGTGCCAGATGTCATGGGGCCTATGGAAGTGGGACGACAATGGGCCCACCTTTAGTTCACAAAATTTATGAGCCCAATCATCATGGAGATTTTGCGTTTATTCGAGCTGAAACTCAGGGTGTTCGAGCCCACCATTGGAATTTTGGAGATATGCCAGCAGTCGAAGGTGTGTCATCAAATGATGTAAAAGAAATCATCCCCTATATTCGGTGGTTGCAGCGGCAAGCGGGAATTTATTAACTCCTATATTCCCAAATCAAGCAGGTTTTATTTAAATTATGAAAAGAACTCTCTGGGAGTCTTGTATCCTAGGAGAGAGTTTTTTAAAGTTTTTCGACCATCGTTTGAATGCGATTGAAGCCTGCTTGCCAAAACCGCTCTGATCGAATGTCAACGCTAAGTTTGCGAAGCATTTTTTCAGGGTTCTGAGATCCTCCCGTTGAAAGCAATTCCAGATAGCGAGGAATAAAAGATTCCCCTTGCTATTTATATTTTTAGTACAACGCTAAAACCAAAAGATTCCCGAAACTATACGCATAGCAATAGAAGGGGCTTCGATAAATATGAGGAATGGAAAGCCATTCCCATTGAAACATGGAGGGAATCGTGACCCCTAGTCCAAACTGTTCAAGCAACAATTGAAGGTAGGTGGCAGCGAGTGCATTGACTGTGGCCCCGTTCGCGATCATGGCATGTACATGAATTTCAAATTCCACAAAATAGGCCTGACGAAGCACGGTGGCATAGATGTCATCGAGTTGCGCCATCAGAAGGCTTTGTTGCACCCGGTGATTTCTTTCTTGAGCCAATAAGGCTTCAGACAGAAGTTGCTCGCCAAAAACTGATGCGGTTTCAGCCAAGGGCAATGGGGCATGAAAGGTAAATATTGTGTTATGATGAGCCAACATGGAATGAACGGCATGACCAAGTTCATGTGCAAGTGTCGCCACATCCCGTGGATCTCCTGTGTAATTTAGTAGACGTAGGGTGTGAATTCTGGAAGAACGCTATAACAAAAGCCCCTCCCACTCTTTCCGGAATAAGTTCGGGCATCAAGGTGTTGATCTGTGAAGACCCGTTGGGCCAGATTAGTCATAGTCGGGGAAAATCGTTGATAGGCCTCAAAGACAATCTGTACGGCCTTCGTAAAGGAGTACCGAGCTTTGGTTCCTTGAGGAGGGGCATAGATATGGAAGCGAGACATGCGCTTAATGCGACAAATCTTGGCTTTGATTTGGAAATATTCCTGAAAGATGTGGGCATTTTTTCTGCAGGTTTTGAGGAAGGTTTGAACGGCCTGGTCCGGAATATCATTAGCTAAGTTCCGCACGGCTATGGGAGTCTTATACTCTCGTAAATCAAGACCTTCGATTTTCCAATCCAAGACTAGAGATTTATACAATTCCCCCAGAACATCTTGATTTGCTGAATATGCCCGAAACAGTTCCGAATAGGCTTTCTCTCGCAATTGCGGGGAAGGGCTTCGAAAATGCACGGACAAGGCTTCCTTGGTTAACGGTTGAACCTTTTTTTTGAAATGGATTGTATGGGAAAAACTATTAGTGCAGACGTCATAAAATCTATCGATGGCGCTTCGTCCTGTACTATTTTTTAGACTATTTTTTAGATTGACAATGCGCTCTTCGTTTTCAGAGAGCGTGTGATTTTTAAGACGTGATAGCGTTTCGAGGTGGTACCGATATTTTCCGGCTTGTCGAAGGAATCCTAACGACTGTCTGTGAGTCAATTCCTGCCACCATAAATCGAAAAATAGGATTCGATTTGCGTATTTCGTCAGTCTTTCTCGTACTTCCGCCTTGAATGCCCGAGCTGCTTGATTTTTAGTGTTCTCCGCAAACCACAGTTGTGCGAAAGCACTGAGCCTGGAGGATAGGCACACTATCTCATCAGTCAGCCTGAGCATTCTGAGAAAACGTTCATCAGAACATTGTGGAGTGAGGAATTTTCGGGAAGATTCCAGACGCGTCACGAGTTGATCGACTTGTTTAAGAATAATTTCGGAATTTTTGCTCGGATGCGAAAGAAGATCTGCTAAATTCCAGCGTGGGGGATTTTTCGGAGAAATAGGAGAAATAAATGATGCTCCACGAGAATGTTTGGCAGTTCTCCTAGTCATTGCTTCTTCCTAATTTTTTACCTGTGAAATCGTCATTATATCCTCATATCCTTATATCCTCATATCCTTCAACAGCATTGATGTCTCTCTCGTAAAAGGCTTTGACACGATGCGGATCTTATTTGCCATATCTCGGGAAGATAGTCCATAGAATCTCAGTTTTCCTAACTGAAGCAAGAGAGATTATAAAAAAGCGAAATAGAGTGATTTTATATTGCTAATATGTAAATTATAATTTACAATAACTTTTATTAATAGGAAAAACCAATGATTTCAGTGAATCGAGCTCAAACGATCATCAATGATCTTAAAAAACTTCGAGTTACTGCGGGTTATTCTCGTCAAGACTTAGCGCAAAAAGTCGGATTGACTCGACAGGCTATCCATGCCATCGAGCGCAATCAGTATTTACCCAGTACAGAAGTGTCGTTGAGGCTAGCCGAGGTTCTTGGATGCTCAGTTGAGGATTTGTTTCGGGTCAAGTCTGATGGGATCATTCTTGGAGCCAAGGTTGTGGGTTCAATCCCGAATGATTTTCCGACAACACGCGCAAAGGTGACATTCGTGGGAGGACGTTTTCTTGCAATACCCGTAGCTGAATTTGGAGATATCTTAAATTTTACTGTGGCAGCGGATGGACTCATCCTTGGGCTGATGCAGACTGAGAGGGGGTGGGTTCTACGCAAAGAAAGTCAGGTCGGTGTGCAGTTGTTCAGGGATCTTCGTGTACTGAAGGAGCAAATTGTCATTGCAGGATGCGACCCTGCTATTTTTTTAGCAGAGGAACACTTCCGTCGATGCCATGGAGAAGCGACAGTCATTGGATGGCCCATGGGAAGCCTGGCTGCACTCCAAGCCCTAAAGCGAGGTGAAGTTCATATTGCTGGAATTCATGTGGTGGATCATGGGTCGGGAGAATTCAATCTTCCCTTTTTAAAAAAACACCTCAAGGGAAAGGATTTCACCGTAATACGATTTGCTGCTTGGATGCAGGGATTCTTAGTGAAGAAAGGGAATCCTAAGCGAGTGAAGCAAGTTTCCGATATCACAAAAAGAGGAGTACGTTTGATAAATCGAGAAGAAGGAGCTGGTGCGCGAATCCTTCTGGACGGTTTACTGGAAGCCAATGGCATTCCTGCCACTGCCGTGAGTGGTTACCCTCACCTTGTACGCTCACATCTTGAAGTAGGAAAAACCATTATGGAAAACAGCGTTGACGTTGGTATAGGGGTCGAGTCTGCTGCGAAATTGTACGGATTGGATTTTGTCCCACTTCAAGAAGAACGTTACGACTTTGTCATCCCTAACCAGTACCTTTGTGGGCATCCTCGTATTTCGGAATTCCTTGATGTGTTGGTAAGCAGGCCACTGCGTACTGAAATTGAAGCCTTGGGAGGCTATGACACCAAAGAGATTGGAAAAATAATTGCATAGATCATGGGCGCACAAGAGGGCATGATAAGATTGTGCGGCTACAAATAACCTGCCTACTTCTTTGATTTCCAGGGTCCTAAGTCTTGCCGTGGGGTATCTCATGCCACCACAATTTTGCATCCTTACTTAAAATCTTCAATAACCTATGTCACTGCTTTTTATGCTTTTTTTACATCAATTAATCTTGCAATACATCAATCTTGATATTCTTTTATATGTAAATTTAAATTGACTAATATGTAATTATTAAATTACTATAATTACTCCTATTTGGAATCATTGAAATTTCTAAAAGTTCCCAGGAAGAAATTTCAAGTGAAGAGAAAGCTTAAAAGAGACAACCACCTAAAAAATTCAATTCTTGTGAGCATCATTGGGTTGTGCTCGACCGTTTTCGCGATAGATGGCGGGGTGCCGCATGTTCTTGCCAGCGAAAAATTTCCAAGTTCCTCGTCTTCGTCATTCCATTAGGTCGTGACGGAACGAATTCGCACGTCGCTGGAAGGGAAACCCTGGCAGGAGCAACCGGATCATGTGCTTTATCACTTGTCCGAACAGAAGTGGAGCCGGGTATTACGAGATGCCCTGGGGCTTCCAAATTGGGTGGAATTCAGCCTGCGAAATCGGACCCGATTCGAGTCAGTTTCGCATACCTGGCGTCGAGGGCAATTAGGTCAGACCGATGTGCAAGTGGTTCAAAAATCCAATATTCGGTTAGGTGCGACGCGGGGCCCGTTTTCCATCTTGTTCGAAGGCTATGATGCCCGCACGAATTTCCAGGACCTCCCAAATGATTTCAATGGAGCCTCTCTCATCAATCATACGGATATCTTACAGTTATTCGCTTCCGGTACGTTTCATGACACATTTGGAACCGGTCTTCGGGCGGATGTTCACGTTGGGCGGTTTACCTTTGATTTTGGATCTAACCGATTGGTCGGCCGGAATGTGTTTCCCAATGTGGTGAATGCCTTTGACGGGCTACATGTGAACGTGGGGCAGGGACAGGAGTGGCGGGGGCGTGCTTTTATTGCGCAGCCCAGGTTGTTAAAACGTAAGCAATTGGATACGCAGAGTGCCAGGCAAGTGTTCTGGGGCACGCTAGTCGAGTTTAAACAAAATCCATGGGCGATCGTGGGACCCTACTATCTAGGCCTGAATGACTCGATACGTCCTATCCGGCTGGTAATCAATACATTTGGATTGCGGGTTCATAAAGAGCCAGGGATGAATGGCCTGAAAGGCTTTGAATATGAACTCGAAGGCGCTCTCCAAACGGGCACGCGCGGGCAAACAGACCACTTTGCCTATATGGGAGTGGCGGCAGTGGGGTTATACCTTCAGTGCGCCATGGAGTCCGCGTTTTCGCGTACTCTATGAATATGCCAGTGTCACGCGTACTCCAGGCGGCAGTCAAAATCAAACGTTCGATCCGCTGTTCAGCCTTCGTCGTTTCGACATGATGGTGACCGGAAATTTTGGACCGTTTTTTCGCTCCAACCTCAGTTCTCCAGGCTGGAGAATCGATGTGCACCCCTCTAAGGGTTTAAGAGTATGGTTGAAGCAACGGTTCTGGTATTTGGCGCAAGCAAGAGATGCCTTTGTAGGATCCGGACTTCAGGATTTAACCGGAAATTCAGGCAATTATCTTGGGCATGAATTGGAATTAACAACGATGTGGAAGATCCATTCAAATCTTATTCTGGATGCTGGATATGAGCATTGGTTCAAGGGCAGCTATTTTGAACGCTTGCCAGCTTCCGCGGGACTTCCCCCGGGTGGAGAAAAAGATACGGACTATTTCTATTTCAGTATTGAGGTCAGATTATAGGTGATCATTGTCGGAAAGAGACGAAAAAGATGAGAGATGATCCACTTTTTCCTAGGATAGATCGAAAATGATTATCCGAATTCATATTTTTTCCCTCATGTTCTTTTTTCAGATATTTTTATCCCCCGCCGTTGCTGAAGAAATCCAGGCTGCAGTCGCGGCCAATTTTCTTGCCACCTTTAAACAGATTGCTACGCAGTTTGAACAAGATACTGGACATGTGGTTGTTATCAGTCCTGGCTCAAGTGGAAAACTGTATGCCCAAATTCAAAATGGCGCACCGTTCGATATCTTTTTCTCAGCCGATGTTCATCGCCCCAAACTTCTGGAACGTGAAGGTCTTGCTGTCAAAGGAAGCCGCTTTACCTATGCCATAGGCCGATTAACCCTATGGAGCCACGATCTCAACTTAGTAAATGGGGATGGAAAATTCGTTCTATCGAATCAGAATTTTGAACACGTGGCTATCGCCAATCCCAAAACCGCTCCCTATGGTCAGGCTGCTGCCCAGACGATAAAAACCCTAGGATTATGGAAGCACGTTAAAAATAGGCTTGTTCAAGGGGAGAATATCGGACAAACCTTTCAATTTGTTTTCTCTCAGAATGCCCAACTTGGGTTTGTCGCTCTTTCTCAAGTTTTGGACCCCAAAATCAACGGGACGGGGAGTCGCTGGGATGTGCCATCTGATTTTTATGATCCGTTGCAGCAACAAGCGGTGCTTTTGGTCAAAGGGCAAACTAACATAGCTGCCAGTACCTTTTTAGACTATCTCAAAAAGCCAAAGGCTCAGGAGATTATTAAACGGTTTGGATATGGACTCGAATAACAGGAAACGAGGAATGAGGGGATGAGTCTATCCGAAATGGATTGGAGTCCATTATGGTTGACCATACAATTGGCAGCGGTGACGGTCATTGTGCTGCTGATTGTGGGAACTCCATTGGCGTGGTGGCTGGCCTTCACCAAGTCGCGGTTTAGGACCATGGTAGAGGCGATTGTGGCACTGCCCATTGTTCTTCCACCGACGGTCCTTGGTTTTTATCTGTTGGTCGCACTTGGTCCACATGGCCTAATTGGTGGACCATGGAAAGACCTTACCGGATCAGCGCTCTCCTTTACCTTTACAGGGTTGGTCATCGCCTCGACGTTCTACTCGCTTCCATTTGTTGTTCAGCCCTTGCATGGGGCCTTCGAAGCTGTTGGGAAAAAACCATTAGAGGTGGCCTGGTCATTGCGAGCTTCCAAATTGGATACCTTTTTCACGGTGGCATCACCCATGGCTATTCGAGGATATTTGAGCGCAATCGTATTGGGCTTCGCCCACACCCTTGGAGAATTTGGCGTCGTTCTTATGGTAGGAGGAAATATTCCGGGTGTGACCAAAGTGCTTTCCATTTCGATCTACGATCATGTCGAAGTGCTCGAATATGCCCAAGCCCATTTTCTGTCGGTATTCCTTCTGATATTTAGCTTCCTGATACTCACCGTAGTGTACACGGTGAATCGACGCCTTCCTATACATGTCTCATGAGCACATTGACTGTCCAATTCGAGGTTCAGTACCCCAACTTTCAATTTCAAGCATCACTTGAAATTCCCCTGAAAGGCGTCACCGCCGTCTTTGGTCCCTCAGGATGTGGAAAAACCACTTTGCTACGCTGTCTAGCAGGGCTTGAGCGCTCTCCCACAGGGGCAATTCGGTTTGGAAACGCTGTATGGCAAGATGAAACACAAGGGACATTTCTACCGATATCCCGACGTCCTATTGGGTATGTGTTCCAAGAACCTCGCCTTTTCCCCCACCTCTCTGTCCAGTCCAATCTGGAGTTTGGGCTAAAGCGAACTTCCAAAGAACAGCAAAGACTTTCTTTTGAGCAGATCGTGGATATCCTCGGCATTCAACACCTCTTAGAGCAACGACTGCATCATCTCTCGGGAGGGGAGCAACAGCGAGTGGCCATAGGTCGTGCGTTGTTAACGAGTCCGGATCTTTTACTCATGGACGAACCGCTCAGTTCTCTGGATTTCACACGAAAGCGAGAAATTCTGCCGTTTATCCAACGATTGGATACCGAGTTGCGAATGCCCATCATTTATGTGAGTCATTCCATGCAAGAAGTTTTACAATTAGCGACAACGTTGGTTCTGCTCAAAGACGGTCGAGTGACATGCGTTGGACCGTTGAGCGAGGTGTTTTCTCAGCTCGACTCAAGATCTGTCATGGAGGAAAGTCATATCGGAGCTGTCATTGATACGATGGTGGAGGCCCATGAACCTGAATATGGTTTAACAAAACTCGCATTTGGGAGTCGTCATCTCTATGTCCCCCATCAAGATCAACCGGTAGGGGATCGACTACGAGTGCAGATTCTTTCAAGAGACGTCAGTATCATCACGAGCCCTCCGGCCTTTCAAAGCAGTGTCCTCAATATCTTAGAGGCCACCGTGACCGAAATCGGAACAGTCGATCTAAAATATCCCTTTGTGGATATTAAACTAGATATTGGCTGGCCCTTTCTAGCGACAATTACCCGCAAATCCCTCTCAGCGTTAGCTCTTCATCCCGGTCAACAGGTTTATGCTCAGATCAAAGCCGTAGCGTTGCGGCAGGATTTCCTTGATTGATTTTGTGCATGGCTTGGCTTGTGGCAATAGGCGCTGTTCATTTGATTAAAGGGGAAATAAATGATGTCTTACCCCAAATTTTGTCAGAGATGGAAGCGCAAGTTTCGTTCATTTTTATATTGACGAAGGGGTCCAATCCATGATACTCATATCCGCAGATTTGTGAATATATCCTATGGGACAAAAAAAACATTTGGGCAGATCATTCGGGATAAACGGCAAGAGCTTGGCTTAAGCCAAAAAGAACTTGCCAATAAAATAAGAAAGGAAGATGGCTCGTCAATATCTCCGCAGTACGAAAACGATATAGAGTTTGATCGACGTGATCCTCCCTCTGAAGACATGATACGGCAATATGCCAAGATTCTTGGATTGCCTGTTGAAGCCCTAATACTTGCAGCAGGAAGAGTTCCAGCGGATCTAAGGTCTTTTGCTGCCAGAAGGCCTGACCAGGCCCAGGAGGTTTTTCAGGCTTTCAGGAAAAAGGCCGAGAGAACTGATTCATGAAATGGGTGAAAGATAATACAGGGCGATTTCCTGAAAGGCCTCACTACGACCAGAATGAGATCGATACGGATGATATAACCGTAATGATTGAGAGTGCAGGTGCGGATCTCGATCTCTACGCCGACCTTTCGTCATACGGGGCAAACGTCGAGGGAGTTGCCGAGTTCTCCTATGGCAAGAAACCTCTTGTCCAGATTTCTTGTCTCCTGAGCGAAAACCCTAAAATGAAAAACCGTTTTCGCACGACCCTGACTCATGAGTGTGGTCACGTCAAGTTTCATCGCTTTTTATGGGAAATGAAGGCCACCAATCGGTCTTTGTTTCCTTGTGTTGGTAATACAGCGCAGATTTGCATGCGTGAAAAGATTCTTACAACAGGGGCTTATGATTGGATGGAATGGCAGGCCAGTTATAGTTGCGGTGCATTCTTAATGCCGATTAGTAATCTTTGCAGTACTTCTCGGGGGTTCATGTTACGACAGGGAACAGGACCGTTTTCAATTGACCAAGTGACTCAGGAAGCGGAGGCATTGATTCAGTGTGTTATGAGGACATACGAGGTTTCTAGGGATGCAGCACGAGTTCGTTTAATTCAAGTAAGCTTATTGTCTAGTGGGGAAAAGGGGCTACAAACACCCTTGTGGGGGTAGTTTTTTTTGAGATAAGAGTATGCTAATCAGCGGATTATTGAATTTTATAATCTAGGGAAAGGAGGTTAAAATTGTGGTCTGGGATGCAAAACATTTGCCGAACATTTGTTCAAACATGGTCTCGGTAATGCCATTTGAGTTTTATGAAGGTGTCATTGAGCTTGGCGATTGCAATTAACAATTGAACCGAAAGGAGACAACTAACTATGGCCAGAAAATCAAACACAACAACATATGGCAGATTTTTTCCCAATATGAAGTGGAAGCCGTTTGGCAAAAAGGGCAGATACAACCAGGATATGATCCAAGGATTTATCGAAAGGATCGATGCGGTCAATGGATGAAACGGTCAGCATATGGAACCACTGGTGATTATGGGTGGGAGATCGACCACACCTTCCAAGGTTTAATTTAGCGAGAACTCCCCGTCCGGAATGGCGGGGATGAGAGCCGGGTCCTGTGAAGCAGGACGAGCGTAGTTCGTATTCAAAAGCACCACGTCCGTAAGGGCGTGGGTATCTATAAGGTATACTTGCATAATGAAAAGTGCCTAATCAGATAAAATCGGAGGTGCCGAGTGGAAAAGTGTAATACACCTTTTCCCAACCCTCCATTTTTTCTTTTAGGCCGGGTTTCGCCCCGGCTAAATAAGAAATGGGGTTTGACAGTCCGATAAATATGGAAAGTCGAAAAATGTTGCCGTCACAATCCTGACCTCAATGGTATCGGCAGTTCTTTCTTTTCTCTTTTCTTCTCTGGCTTTCTTCTGAGATCTGGTCTGGCATCAAGAATCCAGACAATGGCCTGCTCGTTATAGCTTCGTAATTGGCTATGTATATGCCAGCGTATGTCGTTCACGGAATCAATATACTTGTCAAAATCATCTTGTGTTATGACCTCCGGTGCTACGTCTAACAACGTTCGAAGCAGTCCGCTTTCACAACCGGAGGCTTGCTCCTGAAATGCCGAAAAAACAAAATATTTGGCTAAATCCAGCCGGTGGCATAACACACGGGCAAGTTGATTGTAATTTCTTTCCTTGTTCTCCTTTCCGCCAACCCCAATGATGTCCTCTCCATAAAGATAGACCTTTTCGAATGTAATGACGTCCGATGCTTTTTCCAGTAGCGTGTTAAACAACTTGGTGCTCACGCTCAACAATTGCTCGTCAAAAGCCAGGGAAACCGTATGTCTCGCCATTTCAGGACGTTGCCATAACATATCAATCATCCGACCAAAACACGCTTTCTGGGTTTTTCTATCAAGGTAATCGATGATGGACTCGATCATTTTAATATCTTCTCTGGTAATGAGAGAGCAATCTCTTCGAATGATTTCTTTCGCCTTTCTGGTTCTACTCCGTACCAGTTTTATTTTGGAGCCGCCGTTCAGCATATGCGCATTATCGTAATCAGCCCGCTTTTCTTCATTACTGAGCACTTCATAGGCTTCGTTTATGTCGAACATCCTTTCCTTTGCTGCTTGCCGTTTTCATTGTGGGACTACATCCTCATGGTTTTCCTTGACAAATGTCCGCCATGCACTCTGGACTTCCTTGAGGAGCGCATCTTCAGGCACACCGAGGATTTGGTAGTAGTTTGATCCGTTAATCATTTTCTGAGCGTAGAACGAGTCGGGGTTAGCTCTCTCCCTTACATCTCAACCCCATGCTTACAAAGGTGAATGTCATTTGTTTTGGTGATATTGTGCGTAAGTTCGCTAAAAATACGGAGATGTTATGGCGAAAAATGGCGTCAGCTTTGTCGTGCCATGACAAGGTTTCTCTCTCTAAGGGGGAGGTTTAGAATTTACAGGTGGATCCAATACTACATTGGTCATCACAGATGGTTGTTGTTCTTCATCTTTCGAATTTCCTGAAAAATTTACAAGCTTTTTTATCTCAAACACAAACAGACTCAGTTCGAGATGGGCTGTGCAGTTTTATCTTCATTTCGGCTAGAAGGCCCATACCTACTTGATCGTGATATGATGACCGAGTTACTTGATGGTTAGAACTCAAGGGATTTTATGAATACGACTCAAGAATCATTCTTGTCGAGTTTCTTCAAGCTTGAATCTGCGGGCGGCATCATTCTCATGTTCGCGACGTTGCTTGCAGTGATGTTCGCAAATACACCTTTACAGTCTTATTACGCTTTGCTGCTTGATACTCCTGTAGAGATTCAGATCGGTGCTCTTGAAGTCGTAAAACTTTTATTACTCTGGATCAACGATAGTTTGATGGCCATATTCTTTTTTCTCGTTGGCTTGGAGTTAAAAAGAGAGTTTGTTGAAGGTGAACTTTCAGATACACAAAATATTATTCTGCCTGGGGTAGGTGCAATTGGGGGCATGCTGGTTCCAGCGTTCATTTATAGCTATTTTAATATTAGTGATTCCACCGCTCTGAAGGGCTGGGCGATTCCGGCAGCCACTAATATTGCTTTTGCACTAGGCGTCTTATCTTTGTTGGGTTCGCGAGTGCCTATTGCCATAAAAATATTTCTTACCTCTGTGGCGATTTTTGATGATGTTGGAGCAATATTAATCATCGCGTTGTTTTACATGGCCAAAATCTCTTTGATTGCGCTGGCAGTAGTCATGTTTTGCATTCCGATCTTGGCATTATTGAATAAGCGCAATATTGAATCGAAAAGTTTGTATTTACTGGTTGGTCTTGTCATGTAGGTGGCCATGTTGAAATCTGGTGTTCATGCAACATTGACCGGTGTGATCTTGGCTATGTTCATTCCAATGAAGTCAGAAATAGACGCTCAATATTCGCCTTTAAAAAGCATGGAACATGACCTGCATTATGTTGTGGCATTTTGTATTTTTCCAGTTTTTGCGTTTGCTAACGCAGGTGTTAACTTTTTCGGGGTAGGGACTGAATAACTTCTTCACAGCGTCCCATTGGGTATTGCATTTGGTTTGTTTATCGGAAAGCAAGCAGGTATTTTTGGCTTTTGTTGGTTTGCTATTAAGCTGAAACTAGCCAGGCTATCCAAGGAGATGTCTTGGATTTCCTTGTACGGAACGGCGGCTTTATGTGGCATTGGTTTTACGATGAGTCTGTTTATAGGGTCACTCGCTTTTGAGGAAACTGACGTCAATCTTTTGTTTGATGAGCGGCTCGGTATTATTTTTGGCTCGTTAGCTTCAGGCCTTGTCGGATATGTAGCGTTACGTGTGAGTTTGCGTTCTAATACACCAGTCGTTTAGGACGTTTACAAGTTCACGTCTCCAATGCTTCGTACGAGAAATCAACGTTCAACAACATGAGCAATTAGCACGCATCGAAGATTGCCTGAATATCCTTTAAAGTTGAAGGTGAATCAGAGTAAATGACTTCTGCCCAATGCAACCTTTTGGTTTAGGACTAAGGTATCTTAGTAGTGATTTGAAAGGCAGAAAGCTAGTTCATAAGCCAAAACAGAAACCATGCTTGCAGTTAGCAGATTTTTGGCAGGAATCTATGCTTGAGGATCAACTAGGGCGTTTTCTTATCCACTTTTCTTGCTCGCGTTTTTGCAGACCTTCCCGTCGAATTCTTTGCAAGATGACTCTCCACTAGCGAGTTTCCAAGACTTGATGACTGGAGGATTGGGCTTGCCCCTAAAGACGATGGTGAGGTCAATTAATGAGCCAACCTGAAGTTTCGTTAAATGTAGTTTGGCAGCTTCTGAGGCTTCGACCCACATGACGCCTCCGCTCGTTGAGACACGAATGAACCCTTTCCCATTGTGGTCAGGAATAATCTGAATGATAGGACTGTAAATACTGACCTCTTTGCCAGGCACATCTTCTAAGGCCAAGCAAATCCCACCTGTCAACAATAAGACTGCACTGATCATAAAAAGCGAGGGAAGAAGAAGTGGCAAGGTCCGCATAGGAGTCTCCTGGTTGGAAAAGAAATTAAATCATTGGATGCATTATTGCACCCTAAATTGTCTCAACTCAAGCTTCTGTCACAAGCATTGGATGTATCCACTATGAGGATTTATTAACCGGTATTTCAGTAGCTTGGAATTCCCGAATTTGGTAGGCGCGAATCTGCGGATCTTGTTTTTTTTCGAGGGAAATAATCACATGGAAAGGCTCTGGGATATTCAATTTTTCGCGATAGTTTTCAAATTCCATGGCGATTTTAATATCAGTAATGGACGGGTGAGCTGGGCTAAAGGTGTGGGAATGATAGAAGGCGAGTAACGTCATGCCTTTCTGACGAATGTCCTTTTGAGCGAGTGACATTTCTTGAGCGTCCATTTGAAAGGCGATATCGGCTCGTTCCTCAGGAGAGAGCTGCTGCAGATCCGATAACTTCTCCTGATCAAAACGAGCCAACTCGGCTTCACTCATTGTGGCAAGGATATTCGTAATTTTATAATGTTCGGTGGCCTGCCCATTTACACCAGCTAAAATTCCACAACATTCGTGGGGATCAAGGACATGAGCATGTTCGACCATATCCCGGATGATGTGCGTGGGGATGGTGAGCATACGGTGTTACACGCTACAAGAGACGTGGTGTTCTTGAAGGGTTGTGATGGAAGGGTTTGATCTGCAAAGTGGGCATTGAGGATCTTTGGGACGGCCGACCTTACGGAATTTCATCTCAAGGGCGTCATAGATAAGCAACCGATCAGCGAGCGTTTCCCCAAGTCCTAAAATTTCTTTTATCACTTCGTTGGCTTGGAGCACACCGATCGTTCCGGCGAGAACTCCCAAAACCCCAGCCTCTTGGCAATTGGGCACTAGGCCAGCAGGAGGAGGTTCCGGATAAAGACACCGATAGCAGGGGAAGCCTTCGTGAGGTTTGATGGTCGTCAACTGACCTTCGAATCGAAAAATACTCCCCGAGACCAATGTTTTTTTCGCAAAATAACAGGCATCGTTCACTAAAAATCTTGTGCCAAAATTATCAGAACCATCAAGCACAACGTCGTAGGATTCGAGGATGCCCATAATATTGTCGGCATTAATGTGTTCACCGTAGGTCTTGACCGTGACTTCAGGATTCAAAGCCGATAACATAGTGCTTCCAGATTGCACTTTGGGTGTGCCCACGGTTGAGGTCGTATGTAAAATCTGGCGCTGAAGATTCGAAAGATCGACCACATCCCCATCGACTAAACCCAAGGTTCCAATTCCTGCAGCCGCCAAGTACAAGGCTGCGGGAGACCCTAATCCACCCGCACCAATAACTAGCACTTTTGCTTCACAAAGCTTCTGCTGGCCTTTGCCACCCACATCAGACAAAATGATGTGTCGGCTGTAGCGTTCAATTTGTTCGTCGGTAAGATCCATAGGAGAGAATGCGCACTCTACAAAGTTTAACTCAATAGGATCGACTAACACGCTTTTGTTTCTAATTCCTTCAATCGCACGTTCGATTTACTCAGTTTCGCCTGAGAATTCAACATCCATCCATCCTGTTGTTTCACGGACATCGGCACGGCGAATACTTGTCACGACCTGATATTCATGGCCAATTTTATAAATAATAGGTTCAGGGATTTTTTCTTCAAGGAATCGGATATGAAACCTGAGTTTGGTCATGATGATCCCCCAGCAATAGCAGGGACAATCGAAACTTCATCACCTTCTTTGAGTGGCGTATCTTTCCCAGTCAAAAAGCGAATATCTTCTTCGTTCACATAAATGTTAATAAACCGTCGAAGATCACCCTTTTCGTCACACAAACGATCTTTAATGCCAAGATGTGATGAATTCAGATGTTCGATCATTTCACCAACACTTCCTCCTTTGACCTCAATCTCTCCCTTTCCTCCAGTCATGGGTCTCAATGGAGTCGGAATACGTACCTTGATCATGAATTCCCCTGTTGTCCAAAAGTTTGTTCAAATTTAGAAAGACTTGGCGGAATTCGGATTGGCCGGCCAACAGCTTCATTCACCGCTTCCGGTGTTTTGAGTCCATTGCCGGTGATATAGGCTATGGTCACATCGTTCTTTTTGATAATTCCTTGTTTGGCTAATTTCCTTAGAACTCCGACTGTCACCCCACCGGCGGTTTCCGCAAAAATGCCCTCTGTTTGTGCTAACAGCTTAATGCCATCGACAACCTCGTCATCCGTGACAGAGTCCATAACCCCCTGACTTTCTGCGACGGTTTTAAGGGCATAATATCCATCAGCAGGATTTCCGATAGCGAGAGATTTCACAATCGTATGAGGTTTGACTGGCTTAAAAAAATCTCTTTTTTCCTTAAAAGCTGTGGAGATAGGCGAACAGCCTTCTGCCTGGGCTCCATGAACCCTTGTGGAGACCTCTTTGAGGAGATCAACCTTTTTAAACTCGTTTAGGCCCTTCCATATCTTGGTCAGTAACGAGCCCGATGCCATAGGAACAACGACGTGATCTGGAGCACGCCAACCTAATTGTTCAACCGTTTCAAAGGCAAGGGTCTTTGAACCCTCAGCATAGTATGGTCGAATGTTCACATTCACAAATGCCCAACGACGTTCACCAGCAATTTCACTGCAAAGCCGGTTCACATCATCATAGGTGCCCTCGATTTCCACCACTTTGGGTCGGTAAATGAGATTGCCAAGGACTTTCGCGGCTTCCAAATCGCCTGGAATAAATACATAACACTGCATCCCTGCTTGAGCAGCATGGGCGGCTACCGAATTTGCCAAATTTCCAGTTGAGGCACAGGCGGTAGTTTCATAACCTAGTTCTCGAGCGCGGGTTAACGCCACCGCAACAACTCGGTCTTTAAACGAAAGAGTAGGATGATTGACACAATCATTCTTGATGTACAATTCATCGATACCCAAGAAGGCCCCAAGATTTTTTGCCCGGACAAGTGGAGTGAACCCCGCATGTATGCCAACGGTTCCAACGCCTTCAACCGGGAGGAGATCGCTATATCTCCACAGGCTTAAAGGACCGGATTGGATTTTCTGTCGTGAAATCGTGTCCTTAATTTCCTCGTAGTTATATTTCACTTCTAAAGGGCCAAAACATAATTCACAGACGTGAATCGCTTCGGTGGGATATTCCTTTGCACATTCACGACAGATAAGGGCTTTCATTTTTGCCATGTTCTTTGTTCCCTTATTGCACCTGCTATGAGACTCCCACAGTACCGGAAGATGGCAATTTACAGGCTTCTTGTTCATGGTCAAAGAGTTTAGTAATTTCTGAATGAGGCCCACACAAAATACAGTTTGAGTTTCGCTTGACTTTTATTTCCCGGAAGCCTGTTTTGCGAGCATCAAAATCCAAAAAACGGTTCGTCAATGGTTGCCCGATTCCCAGAATAAATTTTAAGGCTTCTGTCGCCTGAATAGAACCAATGATTCCAGCCACAACACCGATAATCCCGGCTTCCTGACAACTGGCCACAAGGCCAGGAGGTGGCGGATTTTTAAAGACACATCGCAAACACGCAGACTCCTTGGGTTTAATCGAAAACACTCGTCCTTCAAAACGTAAAATACCTCCATGCACCAAAGGTTTATCAGCAAAATAACAGGCATCGTTGAGAAGAAATTTCGTGGGGAAATTATCAGCGCCATCGATCACGACATCATATTTCCCGATTATTTCCAGTGCATTGTGAGCAGCCAATCGGTCTTCATATTGGACAACCTTGACGTCGGGATTCAACGCGTAAATTTTTTCAGTCGCGGACAAAACCTTTGAACGACCAACGTCGGGAGTATGATGAAGAATCTGTCGTTGGAGGTTTGACAGATCTACAACATCGCTATCGATCAACCCAATGGTATCGATACCTGCAGCAGCCAGGTATAAAGCAGCGGGAGATCCAAGCCCTCCGGCTCCTACGACGAAGACGCTGGCCTGGGCCAACTTTTTTTGTCCTTTTCCGCCTACTTCGGGAAGAAGTATATGGCGGCTATATCGAGTTATTTGTTCGTCAGTAAAATTCATGGATACTGTTATTTTAAAGACTCAACGGAGGGCAATCAAGATCCTACGACCCATAATCCTTCCTGAGTCCCATTGTATTATTTAAATGTTGAAATATTTTTCAATACTCAGGTACCGCTCCCCGGTATCACACAGTACGGTCACGACAGTTTGATCAGGCCCTAATTCTTGAGCCACTTGTTGAGCGGCAAACACATTCGCCCCCGCTGAAATACCAACCAATAGCCCTTCCTTTTTAGCCAACAACTTGGTGGTTTGATAGGCTTGTTCGTCAGTGATGGTCAATACGCGGTCGAGAATTGAGCGATTCAAGACATCGGGAATAAAGCCAGCACCAATCCCTTGAATTTTATGCGGTCCGGGGTCTCCACCCGATAGAATAGGAGATCCAGTCGGTTCTACGGCAATCACCCGGATCGAAGGATTGCGTTCTTTAAAAACTTCCCCACAGCCGGTAATTGTTCCACCTGTTCCGACCGCAGCGACAAAGGCGTTAATACGTCCTTCTAATGCATCCCAAATCTCCAATGCTGTGGTTTTCCGATGTATGGCCGGGTTCGCTGGATTGGAAAACTGATTGGGCATGAAATAATCAGGATTTTGAGTGACGATGCTTTCAGCTTCTTTAATAGACCCTTTCATCCCATCCCAAGCCGGTGTTAAAATGAGTTGTGCCCCATAGGACGAAAGCAAACTTGCCCGTTCCATACTCATACTTTCCGGCATGACTAATATCAGTTTATATCCACGAACCGCAGAAACGAGGGCCAATCCAATACCCGTATTGCCGCTCGTCGGTTCGACAATGGTTCCTCCAGGTTTGAGACTTCCGTCCTTCTCTGCCTCGTCGATCATGTTGAGGCAGATTCGGTCTTTGACACTTCCCCCAGGGTTAAAGAATTCAACTTTGGCATAAATCGTTGCTGTTCCCTCTGGAGAGAGGTGATTCAGCCGAACCAAAGGGGTATTTCCAATGCCATCTGTTATCTGCGGTAAGAATAGACTTTTCACGCCCCTCCACCCATATAAAAGAGAAATTCGAGTTTATCTCCGTCTTTCACAGAAGTGGCCCCTAATTGATCCCTTTCCACCATCTGAGTGTTTAATTCCACAGCAACCATATGCGGATCAATTTCCTTGACTTTCAGGACATCCAAGACAGTCGAACCATGTATATCTTCGGGTTTTCCATTAATTGTTAATTGCATGAGATACTCCGTAGATTATCCTAGATTCAATGGAATTCACCGTAACAAATTACTTATTATTTAGTCAAGAAAATCAAGGGATCCTGCATGCTCTACAGCAATTGTGGAATGAGATCTTTGGCTCGTCCTTGAACGGAAATGTCCACTAAAGAGGAATGCGGGGTAGTATCCAAATTGAATTCAGCAACAAAAGCACCTTGCTCTTTGGCAATCGGCCCAAAAGAGGCTGCAGGATACACCAGACCTGACGTGCCGATGATGAGTAACACATCACAGGAACGAAGGGCCTCAGTACTGTCGGCGAGGTCCTGAGGGTTTAGCGACTCACCAAACCAAACAATGTGCGGACGAACAAGACCCTGGCAAATGGAACACGTTGGTAGAATCGGAATAGGCACGTCCTCGTTCGCCTGAATGTTTCTGCAAGATGTACATCGAACTTTCCAAATATTCCCATGAATTTCCGAGAGCTTTTGTGAGCCAGCTTTGGGGTGAAGGCCATCGACGTTCTTGGTAATGAGCCAAAATCGCTCAAAGAGCTCCTCCAACTGAACAAGGGCTAAGTGGGCAGGATTCGGTTCCTTTGCTGCAATCAATTCCCGACGCCAATTGTACCACTCCCACACCAATCGTGGGTCTCGGTCAAAGGCTTCTAGAGAGGCCAACTCCTCAGATCTGAAATCCTTCCATAATCCTTCTTTTCCACGAAAAGTCGGAACCCCGCTATCAGCCGAAATCCCAGCCCCTGTTAACACAGTAACGGAGTGAGCTTGTCGTAATCGATCGCGGACAGTTTGAAGGGCGCTTATCGAATCCATGAGTTCTAAGTTAGAGTTTTTCCAGACAGTGGCAGAAATTCGCGTCCATCTACCTCTTGCCGTCCAAATTAGGCTGCAGAAATGAGGTAATCCCAAAGAGCCATCCAGGAAACCCTCTTCCCCCTATACAAAATTGTGAACTAAGTCCTGCTGCGACCATACATTCCCATCCGAATGGCACATATCCAGCATATCCAAGAATAGGCATTTCAAAAATCTGAAAACGTTGCACAAAAGAGATAGGGTAAATCCATTTTGCTGCACTGTGAAAGTTCCACATCTCCCAGAAAAACCCGCACATCAAAATGGCCATGGCAGGGAGATACACAGTCTCCCAATTCCCTTGGGCTATGCCTGAAAAGACCATATCCTCATTCCATAAAACTTGCAGGGAGAGCACCACCAGCAAAGGTGCGATTTAAATTAGAGGAAAAGAAAGCTTGGCCATCGCGCAAGACCTAATAGCCCAAAGGATCCCAGAAAGAGCGTGACATAAGCGATAGAGCGTTTATTGAAAATCTGCTGAGGTTGATGGTCGAGCCTCGTCTGAAGTTGTTGAAAAGATGACAGCCATTCCGTCGTACTCAGGACTGCAGGAAGGACTGTGGAGAAGGCAATGGTGCTATGAAGAGTATAGACAAGTGGAGAAAAATCTTGAACCCCAACGTAGTGCCAGTTTTGAACCAGCCGATTGAGAAACTCAAAGTACCGCCAAAACATGGCACTCGATGGGAATAAAATCAAGAAAAATCCTGGCCGTGTGGCAAGCAAACACCTTCCAGATCGTGCATAAGTATGAGAATTGATGAAAACAATGTACGAAAGCCACAGCGGAGTAAACGTGAAGGTTTGAAATTTCTCAAACCAGGCCATCCGTCCCCAGGCCAAAGTCCATGTGGCACTTAAGAGGCCTAAAGCAAGCCAGCCCCACCAGGGAAACGAGAGACTTTGGGGTGTGACTACAGAGATGTGCCTTTTTTTATAATGGAGAAAAAAGAGGAATATGAACATTCCCAAGAACATCAACTCAAGAATGGCGAGAACACCGAATACTTGCCAAGAGAACGGCGCATGGATGACGTGCGGTTTAGTCGGTGGGAATTCTAAATATGGCTCAAGAATATTTTGGGATAAGACAAGGCCAATTAACGGCAGACCGCTCAGAAGGAGGAAAAGGACGACAAGTCTGATCGAGAGTCTTTGGAATAGGCCCATCATTCTATCTTGCTTATCATATTCATACGTAAAACTGGGGCTTCAGATAACGAACAGTATCAGATGAGGCAGGGAATGCCTGCTACACATAGGGATGCGCAATCGACAGTTTTCTTGCAACCCTAATGGGCCTTATCGACTGAATGAGGTAGCTGAAAACAGGAAAGGATGAGACGAAGTGGACTGTACGATCCTCAGAAATCGTGGGGTCTTAGACCTCACCAAGGTATCGCTCCAGCAAACTCCAATAGTCACGGATCCGTTTAACATAACGGATAGGCTCATATCCTCGAGCATATCCGTATGGGAGGGTTTTATAATATTTCTTTTGGGCTAAGAGTGGAAGGACGGTCTTCAAGTCATCCCAACGATAGGGGTTCTTGTTGAATTTCCGGGCCAGGGTCTGCGCATCCTTTATGTGCCCCATTCCAACATTATAGGCAGCGAGGGCTATCCATATTCGATCGTATTTGGGAATAAATTTGGGAACCTGTTTTTCTAAATAGGCATAATAGCGTGCGCCCCCATCAATGCTCTGGATTGGGTCTAGACGATTTTCGATACCCAAGGAGGATGCAGTATTTCGTGTGAGCATCATGAGGCCTCGAACGCCTGTGGGACTCTTTGCCTTATGGTTCCATCTAGATTCCTGATAAGCTTGCGAGGCCAAGAGTGTCCATGGTATCCCGTTTTCTTGGGCGGCTTTTTCAAATTGCTTTTGATACCTGGGGAGCTTTATATCGATGTCGAATCTAAACCGTTTTTCATCCAGCCATGGGAGTGAAGTCTTTATGGTTGTGACTTTTAGGGTTGGTTTGGTAGAAACCTGAGCGATTTGTTGGGAGTTTGAGTCGTTCCATAGAGCCATCAGGGTCAGAGGTGAAAGAAGAAGGACGCAGGCCCCGAGGACTTTAGTGAGTTCTTTCAAGACAGGCATAAAGATGACCTCTCGTATATTTTTCTTCTATAGTTCTTAGGGGGAGTTAAAGATAGTCCCCTCACTTTTGAAAATGAGGGAACTCAAGTTAGTTCTAGATAATTAGCGCAATTTTCTCATGTTTGACCTCTCTTGGGCAAGAGAAAATTTGAAAAAATTTTCATCCAATTTTCCCTTTTTCTATTCGAACAAAGTGAGCTAGACGGATGGGATGAACCTACTTCCAGATTTAAAGAAAAACCTATAGATAAGTAGTGTCCGGTTAAATTTTGTCCGAACTGAAATTATTTCAATGGCGTCATAGGGTTATAGCAATATAGATGGCGTTATCGACTTGAACACCGCGTAACGTGGATAAGTACTTTTTTATAGTTAGTCCCTTAAACTTTCCAAATAGTTCATTTTAAGTTTAACCGGACAGTTATAACCATGGATAAGGAAAACCCTTTTAATTTCAAAAAGATATTGGTTGTAGGAGCTGGGTCGGTAGGAGGTTACTTTGGTGCCCGGTTGGCCAGAAAATATGACCATGTTTCTTTTTTGCTACGCCCTAGGACCCTCCAGACCGTGCAAAACAGAGGCTTAACCATTCGTAGCCACTCGGAAACTTTTACTGTTCATCCCCGAGTAACCTCTAACTCATCGGATATTCCTCCTCAAGATTTAATCATTTTAGGAGTTAAAGCCTATGATTTGGATGAAGTATTAAATCAAATTGAGCCGATTCTTCAAAAGAATTCAATCCTCTTGACCTTACAAAATGGAGTCACCATTGAAGATCAAATTTTGGCTCGGATTGCGAAAGAAAATGTCGTGGGTGGAGTAGCATTTATTTACTCAAAGATCGCCGAGTCAGGAGTCATAGACCATTACAAACGAGGAACGATTACCATCGGCGAATTAGATGGGAAAGAATCCCCACGTCTCAACACAATAGGTGATCTGTTTAAGGCCGCTGGCGTTCCCTGTCTAATCAGTTCAAATATTCGCCAAGCGAAGTGGGAGAAAATGTGTTGGAATTGCGTATTCAATCCCTTGACAGTCATGATCAATGATTGTGTCGCTAAGGCATTGGATCTACCTGAAATGCTCAATATCATTCCATCCGTGGTTCGAGAGGTTATGGCAGTTGCTGCAGCGAATGGAGTGCCGCTAGCGGCTGATATGCCTGAAAAAGTTGTCCAATGGTCCCAACAACTCCGTGATATTCATACGTCTATGTATGATGACTGGAAAGCTGGTCGTCCCACGGAAATTGAATACCTAAATGGCTATATTGCAAGAAAAGGACGTGACCTGGGAATTCCCACCCCCCTTAACGAAGCCTTCACCGCATTGGTCAAGGCCATAACGCAAGGTGAAAGAATGGAGAAAGGAAGAGTGAGAGTTGAAGGAGAGATTATTCAGCCTGTATCTCTTGATGCGCAGGCTTTAGTCAATTTACCGAATGAGTTTCAGGTCACTGATGTGAGCAAGTTGGCTCCGGGATTCCAAGGGAAAGGTGTTCGAATCGAAGGAATCTTAGAAATGGTGACCGCTCATATTCAGGCTGATCATGTCACGTTTCATTCAGAAGATGGACAGTTTTCGGCAAGTCTCTCTTTGCAAGATGCACGTGACTACGGCATTCTTCTTTACGAGGTCAATGGGATGCCGCTGGCACGAGAGAAGGGAGGACCATTTCGTCTGATCGCACCAGGGTTAGGTGATCTCTGTGCCAACGTCAAACATGTTTCGAGAATAGAGCTGACAAAAGGAACAGGAAAAGATACTCGTCCGTCGCTGAAAACCTGCTAAGGTCTTTTCGTGCCATCCCTGCCCATAACAAGAAACTTCAAACCTTTCAAAGGCATAATCCTTTTTTGAATCATCTTCAGACACCCCTGATTTACAATCTGTTTCCCCGATTAGTCGGCGCTTCAGAAAACTGGATTCCACATGCTCAGAGAGCTGCCTCTATGGGTTTTAATTGGTTGTATGTGAATCCCATCTCGTATCCCGGGTTTTCCGGAAGTCTTTATGCCATTAAAGACTATTTTCAATTGAATCCCCATTTTTTCCCTGCCTCACTTCACAATTCAGCTCAGTCTTTAGTCAGCTTGAGAAACACTCTTGGCCAGATTGTTGATCTCGGACTCCATCCTATTGCGGATCTCGTCATCAACCACACTTCCATTGACTCTCCTCTCATTCAAGATCATCCCAACTGGTTTTGTTGGGAAGGAAAAGGCCTCCTGCAACATCCCTATGCCATTGACCCCAGTGCTCCAGATAAAAAAACCGTATGGGGTGATCTCGCCGTCGTGAACAATCAGCATTCTCCAGATCGGGATGCCTTACGGGCCTTTTGGCTTCAGGTGATGAAAGCCTATATTCAGGTTGGGTTTGAAGGATTTCGTTGTGATGCCGCTTATCAAGTTCCGGTGGAATTATGGCGCTATTTGATTGATTTCGCTAAAGAGATCAACCCCAACGTCATCTTTTGGGCTAAAAACTTGGGGTGTACACCAGAACAGACCAGGGCCTTACGTGGCGCAGGGTTTCATTTCTTTTGTAATAGTTCCAAGTGGTGGAATTTCAAAGATGCCTGGTGCCTTGAGCAACATCAAGAATTCGAGGACCTTCCTTCCATTTCCTTCCCCGAAACGCACGACACCGATCGGCTTTCCAAAGAAAACCAAGGGAGTGAACCCATACAACGGCAGCGATATGCGTTTGCTGCAATTTTTTCGGCAGGTATCATGATGCCCATTGGATATGAGTTCGGATTCCAGAAAAAATTGGACGTGGTCAAGACTCGGCCGAATGATTGGGAGCTTCCTCTTTATGATTTGTCGAAGTTTATTGCTTGCATTAACTCGTTAAAATCGAATTGGTCGATTTTGAGCAGGGAGGGGAGCATTCAAAAAATGCCTTCTGAAAACCCTGATGTGCTTATTCTATCTCGTCAATCTCACTCGGTAAGAGGAGAGAATGTGTTGATTCTGATTAACACCCACGCGAAGTGGAAGCAAAGGGTATCCACAGCGTCATTATTAGTAGAACTAGAGTCTTTTCGTTTGGTCCATTTCACAAAAGTCGATCAAAATATGAAACTCATTCCTTGTTTGAAAGAAGTCACGCTCGAACCAGCGGAAGCCCTCTTGATCGTTCACTCGACTGCGGCTGTACTTTGTACATTGGGGGCGTTGAATAATTCAAAAGATTCTCGATAGCAGGCTACTCCTAAGACAAACCCTAAGCCTCTCTCCTTGCTTTCCCAGGGGCGCTGCCCCTAGGACGGCCCATAGTGAGGGTACCAGGCAAAAATTGCGAAAATGCACGCTAAGAACGGGAAGGATTTTAGCTGCTACTCTGTCATCCCACACTTTTATTTGCATCGCGATCCGATCTGAGGCCTGACCGCTTATGGGAGCAAAGGGCTCTGGATGGTCACAGGCAAAAAGTGGTGAGCACTCGTTCCTCTGGCTTTTCCCCTCAGCCGGTGCTTAGCGCACTACTAACACCGAACACGGCGCGTGACGAGCCACGTTATGCGCAACACTACCCAAAAGGAAACGTCTCAGCCCGGTCAACCCTTTGGATCCCACCACAATAAGGTCCGCGCGGCTCCGCTTCGCCGTTTTAAGAATTTCTTCAGCCGCATGGCCATGGGTGAGGAGGATATCCACCTCTAACTTTTTCTTGCTCAGAGCCTGCTGGGTCTCTTGAAGAAGTTGTTTCCCCGCTTGTTCTAAAGTTCGCTTCATGTCCTCAGCCAATTGCGTGGCGTCCACGTGGCCTGTGAGCCATGCCGCCGTTGTGAGGGTCGGGTGTCCTCTCACGACATGAATGATGGTCAAGTCTGCCGCTTTTGGAAGATTCAAACTCTTGAGTAACGTAACTGCTCGCTTGGAGTCGCGGGATCCATCCATCGCAAGCAAGACGCGCATGTTTCGTGCTTTACGACCGGTCCAACGGGACTGGCCCCGCACCATCAATACCGAACAGTACGCGTCATTCAGTACCCACTCACTGACGCTGCCAGTACCCACTCACTGACGCTGCCGAGGAGAAACCGTTTTATGCCCGACAACCCTTTGGTGCCTACCACAACCAGGTCAATCGGGTGTTGTTCAATCGCCCTGAGAATCTCACCCCCTGGTAGGCCTTCAACGACATTAGCCTGAACCTCCAACCTCTGACCGTGGAACGATTCTGCTATACAGCTGATGAATCGGCGAGCCTTGGCTGTCGCCTTTACGCGGAGAGGGAGAAGTTTCTCCTGAAACTGTTGGACATTAGCAAAGAAGGGCAACTCCGGCCACTGTTTCAGTTCAAACACGTGCAGGAGCGACAGGGCCGAACCAGCAGGCAGATGAAGCCCTTGTACCCACCGAACCGCCGCTAAAGAATTCCGTGATTGATCCACTGCCAGTAATACGTTCATGGATAGACTCCTTTTATACTCATTGAAAGAGAAATTCTAGAGGTAATGAGTTCTTGGATTTAGAGTCCCAAGGTGTCTGCCGCAACCGGGAACGCACCATATAACCACACGAGGTACCCGGTATAGGCTACCAGAAAAAGAACGCCCTCCACTCGACTCAATCTGTGGCCGGTCAAGAGGGCCGGCAACAGATTGACGGCCACACCCATCATGATCCAAATATCAGCAACGATTTCTGGACTGATCGGGACAGGCGTGACAAGGGCGGTGAAGCCAATGACGATGAGAATGTTAAACATATTACTGCCCAAAATATTGCCAATCGCGACATCAGCATGCTTGCGAACAGCCGCGATCATGGACGTCGTGAGTTCAGGGAGCGAGGTGCCAATCGCCACAAGTGTCAGGCCGATCATCGCTTCGGAAATCCCGGCTGCGCGGGCAATAGTGACAGCCCCGTCAACCAGCCCGAGTTTTCGATCTGATTGGTTTTCCATTCATGTATTCCCTCTCCCAAAAGGTTTCGAGCCCAATCTGTCCGAACCCATACCCACACTGAATGGCCTTTAGGTTAGGCGACGCGGTATATCTTCCCGTGTCCCAGTTCCGTTGCTATGAACCGTTCACAGTGGCTCACGGTAACATCTATGGGATTTAACCTTACCTCCGAAAATGGCTGAGTTTGTTCTCTCACAGTCAAACCAACGAACTGCTCCACGCCCGACATTCAAACGTTGTCAGCTGTTTGGAAGCGGTGGCTGAAGCGACCGTACAACCTTTTCATGGCGAATGGTGACAATACGGTCGTCAAAGCGATCACTATAATCATACCGGCATAAATCTCGTTGTTAAGGATACCGCTTTCCCGTCCCAATTCGGCAAAGATGAGTCCGACTTCCCCGCGCGGGATCATGGCGGTGCCAATGATCCAACGGGTTGGCCAAGGTTCGTGGATGAGCATGGGGCCCGCCAATTTCCCGACAATCGCAGCAATCATAAATGCCATTGAAAAGACCCAAATGAATGGGGAATTCCAATCGATCTCGCGCAGGTTCAATGATAAGCCGACCATGACAAAGAAAATTGGCGTGAATAGATGAATGACCGGCTTCATTTCCGTTTCAATGTGCTCGGCGAAGGATGGGTCTGCATGCAATGCCGTGCCAAAAGGCAAAAAGAAACGCCTCGATAACGCCAGACCTGCCGCGAAACCACCGAGCAACTCCGGTGCTCCCATAGAATGGGCCAGCCAGGCGAACAATAGCACCAGGGAGACGATTGTAGTGGGAACTAGGCCGGGTATCTCTGTTGTCGTGTTGATGTGTTTAATGATAGCGGACATCAGCTTGGCCGCCACCGGGGCCAAAATAAAGAAGGTCGCTACGAACATAATGACTTTGCCTGCGTTACCTAGGGTCACACCGCCGCCAATGGAGAATTCATAAAGTAGGGCCAGCAAAACGACGCCCATCACATCATCTAGAATCGCTGCCCCCAATATTATCTGACCCTCCGGGGCGTGGTGGCGTTTGAGGTCCGTGAGCACGCGGGCAGTGATTCCAATACTGGTCGCTGTGAGCGTCCCTCCGATAAATAGCGATGTCAGCAACGAGAGACCGAATACCCAATATCCTACGCTGAACGCCAACAGAAACGGCAGACCGAACCCTCCCAGGGCCACTACTAAAGACTTAGGGCCGGCCCGCGCTAATTGCCTGGGATCAGTCCCCAAGCCAACCTCGAATAGGAGCAGGATGATACCGATTTCCGCCATGAGCTTGATGGCTTCGATGGGCTCGATCCAGCCCAGCAAACTTGGTCCTAATATCACTCCCGCCAGTAACTCACCTATGACAGTGGGTGCTTTAAGCCTTCCGGCCAGCTCCGCGAAGACTCGCGCGGTTAAAAGAATAATAAGCAGGGTAAGAAAAAAGTCGTGGCTTTGCATTAAGGTTCCTTCATCTTAATCTCCGCTAACCAGAGAGCATCGTCATTCCAGATCTGATTTAAAATAATATCCAGTCTTTGGTAAATAGATTGGTTGATCAATGCTAGCCTTTTCGTTATGACAGTGTCACCCAAGCATAACGGTAAACGTGACTGAATTACCGCTCGGGCGCTTGAGGAGCAAATGAACACCTGCTCCTACCTTACGCTCATCCTGGCATGCATCAGCTACTGGCAGGCACGGGAAATGGAGAGAGTGATTGGGGAGTTACAACCAGATTTACCTGATTCCCGCATTGACCTCGACCTTCTTGAGCACATCAGCCCGATCGCGTGGGACAACGTGCTCTCTATGAGCAATATACCCTCGATCGGAGTCTCATTCGTACGTCTTAGCGTGCATTTTCACAGTATTTTGCCTGCTCCCCTAAGTGTCTTGCCTGTGACCCCTCGAAGGGGCATGCCCCCTTCGAGCATCCCCCACGCCGACTGAAAAACAACACTCGGCGTGCAAGGCCGCAGGCAGCGAGGAGGACAAGGCGTACAAGTGGGTACGTTGAGGCCTCCGAGCCACGAGAACGCCGCTGGCGGTCTTTTTCAATAGCCCCTCGTTGCAAACTGTTTAATCGATCTCTAGAATGGCGCCCGTTTATTTGCTTTTATAAAACTTTAAAGAAGGGTTGTGGATATGCTTGAGCGTACACTTGCCATTATTAAACCCGATGCTGTCAAAAAACAAGTCATCGGAGACATCATTCATCGATATGAACAAGCCGGGGTTCACCCTATTGCACTGAAAATGCTATCCCTTACGAAAAAGGGGGCTGAAGGATTTTATGCCGTGCATCGGGAACGACCATTTTTTGACAGTCTAACGACCTATATGGCATCAGGCCCAGTTGTCGTCTTAGTTCTAGAAGGAGAGAACGCCATTAAGAAGTACCGTGATCTCATGGGTGCTACGGACCCTAGTAAAGCTGAGAAAGGAACAATCCGGGCAGCACATGGAGCATCTATAGAAGAAAACTCTGTACATGGGTCTGATTCTCCTGAGACAGCTTGTTTTGAGATTAGCTACTTTTTCCCGGGGCTTGATTTGTAAGGTGCGTGATTTTTTACAACATTTTTTACGCAGACATGTTACGTTATGAATGAATCAGCGGTAGGAAGACAAAAAAATCCGAGAACGCCACTTTTCCAGGACACCCCCATTCACTATGCCAACCCGTTTCTCGGGGTCCATTCTTAGTCTCATTTGCTTTTTGTTCCTGATTTCCGGATGTGCGCATCCCCATCCATCTGGAAAGTCTCTTGAGGAACTTAAATCCTATGCTGCGGAGCGCTTATTTCAGGATGCAAGGGAATCAATGGTCCAAGGACAATATTCCCAAGCTGCTAGACTCTTCGAGCGTTTCCTTGTCACGTATCCTTCCTCACCCTTGAACGGCCAGGCCCACTGGTGGTTGGCAAAGACCTATCACCAGAAGGGTGAGCTAAGGCTCGCTCGGCAACATTACAAGCAGTTCCTAGCATCCGAGAAGGGTGGCCTCTACAGAGTTCAAGCAAAAACCCAGATTAAATCGTTAGAACAAGTCTTAGGCTATTCAGAAGACAAGGATCCTGAAGTCAAGGGAATTGTGGTCTCTCTCAAAACAGTCACGCAGTATGGGAGAGAGGGTTTGATTCTGGGAACGATGTCTGACTCAAATCGATCAGTTCTCATCATTCGAATGGGCTGCAGAGAAAATCCTTTGGCTTTTCCTGATTCGGCAAATGGGAGGCAACGACAATCGCAGGCGATTGCGCTCAAACAGACGATCGCTCAGGTTGTCAGATGGAGCCACAAGGACAACACACAAGTTTATCTAGGTGTCAATTTGCGATGCTTAGGGAAGTATCAAGAACGTGACAAATGGAATGATTGGTATTTCGATCCTGAAAGGCAGTCTCTCCAACCCTCAAGATACTTTGACCTGTTTCATCCCAATTATCAAACTTACCTACTAAACTTGCTTTTGGACTTGGCAGAAACAAAACTGAATGGGTTTGTGTTTTTAGCAGAAAACCCTATGAGGGCAGGTGAAGGATTCAGTCCTTCAGCTACCAAGAAATTTGAGAAAGTTTTTCGAAAACCCATAGATCCAGAGCACGTATTTTCTGGAAGACAACACTCGGAATATTGGCGGTGGGTTGGTTGGAAAACTCGAGAGCGACTTCATGTCATGACCCACCTTCGTGCAAGGCTGAAACGGAAGGTGCCTGAATTGGAATTTGGCTTAGAAATTCATGGAAGGAGCGTGACGCATCCTGTTCAGGCTTTGGTTGAGTTGACGGAAGATTGGTTAGAAGCCACAAGGAGCGATTTTGAATTCTTTTTCGTCAAGCATCCCGAATATAGATTCGACAATACGAACGAGACAATTGATCGTGTCACGAATTCTCATGGCAATTCCCCAATCATTGAAGAAATGATCACCGTTTTAGGTGCTCCAAAAAAAATTTGGGTGCAAATTCCCGATTCTGGAGGGCACCCTCGAAAAACAGCGTCTCATGAATTGAAGCATAGAACATTGTGAACTGAGGCTTAGTGTGTACTTGATGGTGTGGGTTACATAGTCGCCCATTCGGTCATTCCTTGACAAACCACCACCCCCTCATTAAGAAGAGCACCTTGTTTTTTCTTAAGAAATTAAATGGTAATCTTGTAACAGTGGAGTGTCTACTCTCAAATTATAGCTATTTTCGGAAAAGAGACATTGGATAGGGGAAAGTATGATTCCAAATGACTTGCGGTATCACAAAGAACATGAATGGGTTCGAGTTGAAGGAGAACAGGCCACTCTCGGCATTAGCCATCATGCTCAAGAGGCCTTAGGGGATGTGGTCTTCATTGACTTGCCACAAATTGATGCTGCCATAACAGCTGATCAGGAAATTGGCGAAGTCGAATCGACCAAGGCTATATCCAGTATCTATTCCCCTGTGAGTGGCAAGATCATTAAAGTGAACACAGCATTGCAGGACCATCCCGAGTATATGAATAGCGATCCGTATGGCCAGGGTTGGATTGCAATGGTTCAGTTAACAAATCCTGCAGAAGTTGAAAACCTCATGACTGCTGCCCAATACCAAGAATTTTTAACCTCTCAACTCTGATGGGCTTATCCAAAAGCATTGTAATTATTGGTGCAGGTCCGGGTGGGTATGTGGCTGCCATTCGTGCGGCACAGCTCGGAGCACAGGTCACGGTGATTGAGAATCAGGCTTTGGGAGGAGTGTGTCTGAATGCTGGATGCATTCCAAGCAAAGCGTTGTTGGCAACGGTGGAGTTGGGTGAAAAACTTCGGATGGCCAAGGATTTTGGTATTCGCGTTGAAGGAAATGTGGATTTTGATTTAGCGCGCATGGTGGGCCGAAAAAATCAGATAGTCGGAACTCTGCAAAGAGGGATCGTCTCACTGTTCAAATCATGGAACATTACCCATATTCCAGGAACCGGAAAATTACGTGATGCGCGAACCGTCCAAGTGATCAAGGCTGATGGATCTGAGATCAACGTATCTGCTGATGCCATCATTATTGCGACAGGATCTTCCTGGCCTAACCTTCCACAATTTCCTGTGGACGGAAAGACAATTCTGACAAGTAAAGAAGCGTTAGATTTGGATACGGTTCCAGCCAAGCTTCTCATTGTCGGGGGAGGAGTCGAAGGATGTGAGTTTGCGGCCCTCTTTAGTGGTTTAGGCTCACAAGTGATGGTCGTGGAGATGATGGACCGTATTCTTCCTTTAGAGGATGAAGAAATTTCTCGTTTTATAGCGCGAGAATTGAAAAAACGGAAAGTCGAGCTTCACGCGGGAACGACCATACAAGACATATCAACGAGTCCTGGTGTGGTGAAGGCTAAACTGAGCTCGAGTGTCGAACTTCAGGCCGAAAAAGTTCTAGTCTCAGTTGGACGTCGTTTTCATACCCAAGGCATTGGATTAGAGCAGGTGGGCGTAGGTGTTGGTTCACATAGAGAGATTGAAGTTGATGGCCACTGCCAAACAACGGTTACTGGCATCTTTGCCATTGGAGATGTCGTTGGAAAAGCCATGCTCGCCCATGTAGCCTCCGCTCAAGGGAAAATAGCGGTTGAAAACATCATGGGGAATTCGAAGACCATCAATTATTCCGTGATCCCTGCTGGGATTTTTACATTGCCTGAAATCGGCCGTGTTGGCCTGACTGAACAAGAAGTCGGTGAACGGGGGATGCGGGCAAAGATAGGGCGATTTCGATACGCTAGCTTAGGGAAAGCCTATGGGGTTGGTGAAACGACAGGAATGTTCAAAGTCCTCGCTGATGAAAAAACGGATATGCTATTGGGTGTCCACATCGTCGGAGCTCATGCAGCCGATCTTATACATGAGGCTGCCTTGGCTATGGAAGTTCAGGCGCCTGCACGTTCCCTCGCAGGGATGATCCATGCGCATCCGACCGTGTCCGAAGGCCTCATGGAAGCTGCAGAAGATCTAGAGGCATTAGCTATTCATCAAGGACCGAAAAAGGCTTAACACCAGCATGCCGACTCCTGACACCTGACTTGGCACGAATCAATTATCATGGGTCGATCTTTGTTTCTCAAATTGGCGATGTTGACCGCAAGTATGGCTGTGACCATTGGGTTTTGGCCGACGATTAAGATAATATGGGGAATTCTAATCGTTTCATTCAACAGACCGACAAGATTTTTCCAGGACGAGTGCAGACCAAAGATGTTATGCAGAATAAGGCAGGAGGAGGTCTTCGTGGCGCCTCGACATTTTCTCCTTCTCCTCAAGACCCATCGTCGTTAGAATCACGTATCAACAAACACTTTGATATTAATGCCAGTAGCCTTGATGAACTCATAACCCTTCCTGGAATTGGAAAAGTTCTGGCTCAACGGATAATCCGTCATCGGACTGAGCGAGGACCGTTTCACTCAATTGAAGAGCTGAAAAACGTGAAAGGGATCGGGGAGGGACGCCTGAGTCGCCTTCGTCCAATGATTGTTGCTGAAGTAACATCCCAATAAAACCCTTAGCCGTCAAATCTTTTTGACCTCGCGAGTCTCTCTACGAGCAATATATGGATAATTCAGAACTCACAAGACAGATGAATCTCATTCTTCGTGGGACAGTGGAAGTCATTCAGCGAGACGAATTCGAGTCCCGGCTGGCTGCCTCTTTGAAGAACGGTCGGCCTTTACGTGTGAAGGCAGGCTTTGATCCAACAGCACCGGATTTGCATTTAGGCCATACAGTGTTGATTCAGAAGTTGAAACACTTTCAGGAACTCGGGCATGAAGTTATCTTCCTCATTGGTGATTTTACCGGCATGATTGGAGATCCCTCAGGCGTATCGGAAACGAGGGTGGCGTTAACGAAAGAACAAGTGTTGTCCAATGCCAAGACCTATGAGCGTCAAATTTTTAAAACTCTCGACCTTAAGAAAACACGTATCGAATTTAATAGCCGGTGGATGCAAGATATGAGAGCCGAAGAAGTGGTGCAGTTATGTTCTCATTATAGTGTTGCTCGAATGCTCGAACGAGATGACTTTGCCAAGCGCTATCGAGACCAAAAGCCCATAAACATTCATGAGTTTTTGTACCCTCTTGTCCAGGGGTATGATTCTGTCGCCCTGCACGCTGATGTTGAACTTGGCGGGACCGACCAAAAATTCAATCTTCTGGTGGGTCGCGATTTGCAACGGGACTTTGAGCAGCCTCCACAAATCGTGATCACCATGCCTTTACTTGAAGGGACAGATGGTGTCCGGAAAATGAGCAAGAGCTATGGGAATTTCATCGCCTTGGAAGATACCCCTCCCGACATGTTTGGGAAGCTCATGTCGATCAGCGATGACCTGATGTACCGCTATTACGAGCTTCTCACTTCAAATGATCTAAATTCCGTAAGACAACAGCATCCCATGGAAGCCAAAGTTGCGTTGGCCGAACAAATAGTGAGCCGGTATCATGGGGCGGAAGCGGCTGCACAAGGAAAGGCTGATTTCGAAGGACGATTTCAGAAGCGGGAATTTCCTGATGATCCGGATGCGACAGTGCTTCTTACGGAATCTGATTTGCCAAATCCGGAGAATCCCGCTATCGGGTTAGTGGATCTGATTGCCAAAACGGGGTTGGTCGCGAGCAAGGCAGAGGCGCGACGATTAATTAGTCAGCGTGCGATTGAAATAAACAAAGAGAGGCAGGACGATGCCACTCGAATTCTTCAATTGGAACCCGGAACGCAATATCAAATGAAAATTGGCAAAAGGAAGTTTGCTCTCGTAAGATTATGAGCCTCAATAAGAGGGTGAGAAATTCCTCCCAATTTATTTTTTTAATAGTACAGACTTAGCTTTGATCTTTCAGACGTGGCTCGTGGATTTTTACCTTGTCATCCCGCAGTTTTCTAGCAGGGATCCATCTTTCTTTGTAGTCCAGGATGTCCGCTGACAACTGCGAGTATGACAACTCAGGTCTCTTGCATCTAACAAGAATTCCCAACCTCACCTGACAGTGTCCGTCAACTGAGATTCAAGTTTTTACACTTTAAGAGAAGTTGATTACCTTGACTTGTTTTTAAAGGGCTGAATACAATACCTACACTTCACAAATTGAGCGGGTGTAGCGCAGTGGTAGCGCATCGGCTTCCCAAGCCGTTGGTCGGGAGTTCGAATCTCCTCACCCGCTCCAAATTTTCAAAAATTATCACGGTAGCAGGCATGGATGATCTCCAGGTGGTACATAGGTGTTAACTTTGGAGGCAGCCGCACCTAGGTTGGTTTCTGAGACGCTGTTATAACGTCTGTCCATTCTCTCTAATTGGTGTTGCCGGTTTTCGTAGCTGTCACTGTACCAGCCCAGGCTCGGCATAGGGTTGTAGCCCAAGAGCGTCGCAGGTTGCCAGAACTGAAATTCTCTATCTGGGCTTTTTGCACTGCTATGTGAAAGGCTTCTTTTATTCCTCGGACAGACTTTTCTTGTCATTAAAAAACTGGTTACTGGTTAATTGTGAGGCTTCGCGGCTGTGAAAGCTTTGCAGGATGTTCTTGAATGACTAGAGTCATGGAAATCACTCGCAGATTGCGATTAAGAACTATTCTTTGACTATTTCGGATTTTTGGAATATAGTCCCCACGGAGATGGGGTAAAACTGCTTCTCTAATTTCATAATTATATCACTATATAAGGAGGGGGTGTTATGAAAAGTTGGAAGGGAATTGCGACAGGCATGGTTGTCTTGATCGTAGGTTTGGGTCTCGTATTACCTCTTGGTCAAGCAGCAGATATGTCGAAAGATATGGCGGTAAAGTATATTCTGGCAACCGCTAAAGCGGCCAGAACCGTTTATGTATAAAGAAGTCATCAAGGCTGCTAAAAAAGGGGGAGTGAAGCCCAATGAAAATTGGGCAAAAAAAGATCATGCGATTATGCTTCCTGCGCAGTTTGTGAAAGCTGTTGGGGCAAAAATCGAGGGTTTTGAGCTCAGCTTGATCGGGACCTACCCACTCTACAAATCCAATGCGGCCCAAACGGAGAAAGAAAAAGAGATCCTGGGGAAGTTGGCCACGGGTAATCAAAAAATGCTCACCTTCCAGGATGGCAACCAATTTAAGGGAATGTCGGCTGACTTTTCGATCGTTCAAGGCTGTGCGGATTGTCATAACAAGCATCCCAATACTACAAAGACGGATTGGAAAAAAGGTGATTTCATGGGTGCCATCATTGTTCGAATGAAAGGGTAGGATTAGTCAGACTCAGAAATGGGGGCGTGAAGAGGAATACCTGCTAACGCCATTTTTTGTCTGTTGGTGTACCTGAAACGGTTTCTAGTAATTGCTCCATTGTTTCTATTTTTATGAAAACACAGCCAAGACAGAGGAAAAAGTAGCCTCGAAAAGTTGACAATCAAAATAAACCCTGTGTTCTTTTTCGCACAGTGTTCATTATTCAGTGGTCCTTTTTCATTAAAGCGATTGAAAGGCAAAGTTAGGAGGTGCGAGTACGGTTTACCGATATCCATAAAATATATGGATATCCAAAGAAGTAAAAAAAATCAATAATTTCATGATCTTGCGAGGATATAAGTATCCATTGATATTCTGATTATTTGATCAATAAGCCACACCGCTCTTCCTAAATTAAGCCCTCATATCTTCAGTCTATGTGACTTTGGCATTGGGATTGCTATATGCCTTCTCATCAACGATTTTAACATTGAGGAGGGATCACAATGATCGTCATAGCAAAACGTGAGAAAGAAACCCATGTGCTCCATTTATCTGGTAGCTTTAACAAATCTGCTAACTCCAACTTTGGTAGAGCCATCTTTGAAGCGCAGCTAGCTCGCTCTAAGCACATCATTCTTGAACTTTCCAATCTATCCTCCATCGATAGTGCTGGCTTAGATGCGCTGTTCCTGACCAAAGACCATTTGGAAGAAAAAGGTATTCGACTCAGCTTACTGAACCCTGGTCTGAGCATTTTGGAGTTGCTGAATGATACGTCAGTATCTTCAACGCTTCCTATTTATGAAGATGAAGAGGATTTATTGACCGCAACGAGTGCGGCCTGATTTTACTTCCAATCAGGTAAGATCAAATTCCAGTACTTTAAGGAAAAGGGGAAGTTACTCGGTAGGCAAAGCAGGCGAGGGTTCGTGTTTGGGTTCTGACTTTTTCGTCTCTGTTGGGCGTTCTTCAATTTTAAAGATTTGAACACTTTTGATCGATCTTTCATCCGCGTCACGGACGATGAGACGGCAATGGTCGGCTCGGACTTCCTCGCCCACGGCTGGGATACGGCCTAATTCCTGTTGGATGAGTCCACTGATAGTCGTTTGTTCATCGTCAAGAGAGACTTTCAGGAATTCATTAATTTTTCTTACTTCAGTCCTGCCGCTCACGAGGATTTGGTTTTTGCCAATGCGTTTAATAAGTTCCTCAGTGATGTCGGTTTCGTCCAAGATTTCCCCAACCACTTCCTCAAGCAGATCTTCTGTGGTCACTAGACCCATCACTCCGCCAAACTCGTTTACTACCAAGGCAATGTGTCGTTTCTCTTGTTGAAATTGCTTGAGAAGGTCATCAGCAGGCTTCGCTCCTGGAACAAAAAGGGCAGGTCTCGCGATGTCCTTCAAGGTCAGATCTAAATGGTCTTGGGCCAAATCTTTTAACGCCTGGTTTCGATACAGGATCCCTGTCACATGATCGAGATCCCCATCATAAATGGGAATTCTGGAATATTTTGACTTGAATAAGTCTTCTTTCGCCTCTCCAAGGGTCATGCTGTTATCAAGCCCAAACATAGAGATGCGAGGAGTCATCACATCTTCGGCCGTTAAGTCCGAAAACTCGAATACATTTTTAATCATTTTCACTTCATCAGTTTCCAAGACTCCAGCTTTGCCACCAGCCTCGAGCATGATTTTCAATTCTTCTTCAGTCACAAAAGGGACTGTTAATCCGCGCCCACCTGTGAGCTTTAGGATAAAGGGTTCAAGGAGAAAAAGGACGGGTGAAAAGAGCTGTTCAAACCAATACACAGGGTAAGCGAACATTTGAACGGCCGTTTCTGCATGTTTGGCACAGAGAGTTTTAGGAACGATTTCTCCAAACATCAGGACGATAAAAATTAACAAACCCGTGGCAATGGCGACACCCTCTGATCCAAATAGGCGATTCGCAATCAAAGTGACGAAAGCGGCTGCGACGAGATTGACGATATTGTTCCCGATTAAAATAGTTGAAAGGAGACGTTGAGGACTCAATCGAAGGCGCAGCGCGAGTTTGGCACCTTTACGCCCTTCTTCAGCTAGGGCGAGAAGTTTTGTTTCGCTGATGGAAAAGAAGGCGATTTCAGCTCCGGAAAAGAACGCTGATAAGAATAAACAAATCAGAACAGCTATATAATCCATATAATCTTTAATAGGGGCGGCGGGATAACAGAGGGCTAGCAGTGGCGTACCACTGTCTCAGCGTTGAGGTGAACGAGGAGACAATGTCGGAGAATGGGCAGGAGTACTGCAGATAGGTTAAAGGGTATGTAAAAACTTGAGGACGACTTGCTCGTCTTAGACCATCGTCATCCATTGATCATAAAAGGCTATCACAGGACTTTCTTCGTTGCAACCGAGTTGAAAATGTTTTTATTGGAAGTCAATGAAATCTCAATGTTTTCAATGAATTCTGAGCAATTGGTGAGATGGAGGCTATCCCTTCTTACAAGTACCGCATTCGTAATTTCTTCTATTAGGAATAGAATATTCTTCCAGGATGGTGATCCTAGATATTCGTGTCCTATTTCGAGAAAACGTGGCCATTTGATTAGTTTGACAAAGTATTACGATCTTCAAATTTTACACATTGTCGATTCAGAACCGGATAGACACTAAAGATGGGAGTACTATGGGGAACAAAGGCTGAATGGGTATCAGGGCTCAACGTCAGGTGCATATTGACGAAGTTGAAGCTGAGGCCTTCCTGCCAAGGTTGAGAAGTGGCCTCTGCATACGTTTCAACTTTGTCGGATGCATAAGTTCTAGTCATCAGCCCTGAACCTCCTTGAAGGCCATACTCGTGTAAATCCGGGGTACCCTGAATCAAAACAGAAAGGATTGAGGAATCAAACCAGATTTTGAAGTTGCAACTGAGTTGAATAAAAGGACCAAGACTTCCGGTATGTTTTAGAACCGCCAGAGGATAGGCATATTCCGGGGGAACATCAGAAGAAGATCCGACTGGGGTTTTGAATTCCGGATCTTTGACACCAGAAACCGAAACAAAAATCAGATGCGGATCATTCAAAGGAATGTCATATACTTGACCATCATGATAGCTACAAAGCTTCCCCATTTCGTATCGTAGCGGGTAGGAATAACCAATTTTTCCATAAAATATTCGGATTCCTGCTTCCAAAGGCTCCTCTGGTGTGCGGCTAATCTTCAGGTCAAAAGGAAGCATGAGATGAAAGGTATTCGTTCGGGCAGCCATAAATGGAGCGCAAGCGCCAGGAAATTCCTTATGAATCGTGATATTGTCAGGCTCAAAAGTACGAGGTGGGCCGCCGAAATGTTGGGCGGTTTTGGCTTCTTTTCCCATTCGGTATTTTTGTTGGTAATACGCGGCTGCATGTTTTTGGGCTGTTTCTAAAAAGTATTCAGGTAAGTCCGTTTCAACAACCAGTCTCTGTTTGGCCAAAGATTGTGGGCTGGCAACGCGCATGGCCTCACTGTAAATATTTATTTCTGCTGAAGTTTTTTGAATTTCTTGATCTACTTGTTGAGATAAATTTTGGTCGAAGTAACGGCTCTTTGGAAGAAGTTGCTGAGCCTTGTGGAGAAGTTCCAGCTTGAGAGTGTACCGCTTGGGTTCTGCGGCAAATACCTGGATGGTGGCCATCAGGAGATTAAATTGTTCCTCAGGTGTTAGGCCAAGAGCATCAAGGTCGTTTTCACGGATAAACGCCATAGCCAACGGACCAAAAGCTTCTTCTCGCCGCAGGCTGAGGGTTAACAAGTAATTGAGATAAGATCGAGCTTCTTCCTGAGTCATACAATCCCTAAGTGCGCAGGTATTTTACGGAATACGCGAATAAGGGACAAGTGCGGCTTGAGAGATAGGAGCAAGAACCAATTATTTGCTTCAAGTTAGCTTTAAGGTTTTTCAGACTGAATCTCCCCCCAGCAAGCTGGGAGGCATCTTTAACGGTTTTATTTTAAACAAATTGGCGCATGCAAGCTGAGGGGTATCCTGCGCTGTTTTTATGAAAGGCTCGCCATTGCTTCTAGGGAAAGAGTGATTGTATTTTTCATTCTTTCAAGTTGTTTCGTTACTCATTGACTTTCAGAGTTCAGAAACCTTTTATTCATGACTTTTCGGCGGCAGTAATGGATCAAGAATCTTTACAGCATCAAACCCTTCGTATCCTGGAATGGGAAAGGCTTCTTGAGTTTCTTGCGAGTCAATCCCATTCAGCGATGGGGAAAGAACGTTGCTTAAATCTTACCTTGGAACCTGAACTTGAATCGTCTCAACGTCGGATGCAAGAAACGTCAGAAATACGAACCATCGCAGAGAGTGATCGGCCCTTCCAGACGTTATTTTTCCAAGATCTGCGAGGCGCGTTACGGAAAATAGAAAAAAGCGGGATCCTGGAGGCACATGAATTTCGTGATATTTCCAATATCCTCGGACTTGCGGGTCAAGTCCTGCATGTCTTGGCACATCACCAAGAACAAGCCCCATACTTATGGAACTTTGCGAAATCTCTTCAAGATCTCTCTTCACTCAAAACCGAGATTGATCAATGTATTGACTCAGAGGGAAATATCCAAGAAACGGCCACTCCGACCCTCCACCAATGGATTCAGGCGGCTCACCATCTCAGACACCGCATTCGTCAGCGGTTAGAAGGCATATGAGGTTCCCATCAGTATGAAGACATTCTTCAGGAGAAGTACTTTGCGCAACGTCAGGGGCGTTATGTTCTTCCCATCAAAGCCGACTTTCAGAGTTCCATGCCAGGCATTGTTCACGATGTCTCGGCAAGTGGGGCGACAGTCTTTCTTGAGCCTCGCGAATTGGTAGACCTGAATAATGAGCTTAAGGTGGCAGAGGTGCAGGTGAACTTGGAGGTTCAGCGAATTTTGCAAGATTTGTCTGACGCTGTTGCCTATCATGGTGAATCTGTAGCCCATCATTTGGACGTACTAGGTTATTTGGATTGTGTTGGTGCCAAGGCTCGCTTGAGTGAATTAATCCAAGGGAATCCTCTCACTCTGAACGGACAAGGACGCATTCGGCTCACCAAAGCCTGTCATCCGTTGCTTGTTCTCGCGCGCATTCAGGTTGTTCCGAATAACATTGTGTTAGAGGAGCATGACCGGGTGTTAGTGATCTCCGGCCCTAATACTGGTGGGAAAACGGTGACACTCAAACTCATCGGCCTTTTCGCCCTGATGGTCCGTGTGGGACTTCATCCTTCTTATCAGGAAGGATCGGAAATGGGCTTTTTTAAGGACATCTTTGCAGATATTGGAGATGCACAGGATCTCACAAAAGATCTCTCCAGTTTTTCTGCTCATATCCTCAATATCATCCATCTGCTGAAAATTGCCTCACGAACTCCTGCTTCTTCGTATCCGATCACCTTAGTGATGTTGGATGAAGTCATTGGATCGACTGATCCTTCTGAAGGAGCCACCTTAGCAATGGCTTTACTTCATCAATTTGTTTCTTTGGGATTTAAGGCCGTGGTCACGACTCATTATCATTCCTTAAAAACGTTAGCCTTTAAATATCTAGAATTTGTCAATGCGAGCTTGGAATTTAATGTGGAGTCTCTCGCACCAACCTATCGGTTGGTTCAAGGACTTCCGGGTCGATCATCCGCTATTGAGATTGCACGTCGTCTTGGCATGGCACCTGACATTTTGGACTCTGCCGTAGAATTTGTTCATTCTGATGATCGAGAACTCGAACATATTTTTGCTGACTTACAAAAGATCCAAAGTCAGCTCACAACAGAATTGGCCCAAGCAGAGGAACGTCATCGTCATGCCGAAAAAGCTTCGGCCGAAGCTCAGGAGCTCCTCACGCATCTCCAATCTTCACAGCAGCAGGAAATAAAGAAGATGAAACGTCAGCTAGCTGTGAACCTTGCACGGGCACGAACAGAAATTCGCACCATTCTGGATGAGGTCAAACGAGACCCAAGTTCTCAAAAAGGGAAAGAGGCCAAACATCGACTCGTAATGATTCAGGAGAACGTTGAATCACACATCGAGACTGAGAGTCGTCCCATTCCTATTGATCATGTGGGAGAGGGAGATATGGTGGAAATTTCAAACTTAGGGACGACTGGGGTCTTATTGGAGAACCCTCAAGGGAAAAAACGCGTTCGTGTTCGAATAGGTGAGCGTGAGTTGTCCGTTTCAGTTTCTATGTTGGTGGGGAAATATCCGACGACCGAAGAATTGCAACCTAAAGTATCCAAACCAGATTCTTTCAGTCAGAGACAGAAACACCATTTGGAAGGAAATCCTCAAGAGAGTGAATCGTTGCAACAACCGCCTATGCGACGGGGATTTGGTCACACTTTAGATGTTCGAGGTGTTTCTGTTGATGATGCCCTTACCAAAACCCTGGAGGCTTTGCATCATGCGACTCTAACAGGAGGGATATCTCTTTGCGTGATTCATGGTCATGGGCTAGGAAAACTGAAATCTGCCATTCGTGAGTTTTTATCGACCTCTCCTTATGTTGAAGGATTTCGATCTGGTGAACCGCGGGAAGGAGGGGATGGGGTTGCAATCGTGGATCTGAGGTAACGCGGCCTGATTTTTGAAAGTGAGCTAATGCTTCGCGAACGTTTCTTGAAAATCCCTGATATTTGGTGCGTTTGATTGGACTTTTCTGAAAAGTCTGTCCGAATTGTTCTTCTGTCATTCGTGCCAGTTCAGCGAGTTGAGGACTGAGTGTTAGGGAAGAGGGTCGAAAGGTTTGTTCTTGGGTAGGGTAGGCATTTGTATTAAACGGGCACACATCGAGACAATCATCACAGCCAAATATACGGTTTCCAATTTGTCGACTCAACTCATCGGGAATTTCCTGCCTTTCACCACGGAATTCGATGGTGAGATATGAGATACACCTCGTGGCATCAAGGACATACGGCTCGGGAAAGGCTTGAGTGAGACAAGCATTAAGGCAAAGAGTACAGGTGCCACACAAGTCAGTTCCCGGTGTGTCTGGTTCTAATTCGAGTGTCGTTAAAATCTCCCCCAACAACAACCAGGACCCAAATTTAGGAGACACTAAGTTTGAATGTTTGCCTATCCACCCTAATCCGGCTTCTTGAGCCCAGGCTTTCTCCATAATCGGTCCTGTGTCCACATACCTCCGGGTTTTGGCTTCAGGGGCCATCTCTCGAATATGAGCTTCGAATTGTTTTAATCGTTTTTCAAAGATTCGGTGATAATCCTCCCCCCAAGCGTACCGGGCAATCCTTCCGTTCCCAGGCCTCTCGTCAGCTATATGAGAAGAAAAATAATTGATCCCGACACAAATGATTGATCGGCAGTTTGGAAGGACCTCTGTTGGATAGCTTCGGCGTTGAAGGTCTTTTGCCATCCAGTTCATCGTCCCCTGATATCCCTTCGCTAGCCAATCCTTTAGGATCATGGATAGTCGGGTAGTGAGTGGGAGGGGTGGGGATTGGGTAGTCGAGTGAATGTCTTCTTCAGATGTGGAAGGGCAGGCGATGGGCACGATCCCCACTGCATCAAAGCCCAAGATTTCAGCTCTTTGTTTTATGCGCGGTAAGGGTGGGCACGTGTAAATGAAGAGTACGAAGGCCTTGAGCATGTTACTTAGGCCCAAGTTTCTGAAGACTAGCCGGGGGAATGTTTTCTGAACAATCAAATTTCACACTGAATCGAGCTGAGCATTGCCTGGTTTCACATTTTCCACAGATACCAACGATTTTCGTTTTCCAATCTGTTTTGGCTTCATCAAATCGACAACTAATCTTCCCTCCTTTTTCGACTTCAGCCCACGGCTCATCATAGCCGGGATATTGAGCCACGTAGCAACTGTTTGGAATAGGCCCTTCACAAATCCGTCCCGTATCTCCCTTTACCATGCCTAGATTGCAAATAGATTCGGTACGAGAACGGGAGTCTGCATGAACAGAAAAGGGAAAAAGGGTAAAGCCAACAAGCAAAACACTTATCCAAAGTACGCCAAACACATGGTTCATAGAACTGGCTCCCTTTTGTGTCCGTCGGAAGTTTATTGGAATGACTATAGAGTAGTTGAGATGAGAGTGATCTGAGGGGAAAATGAGGAAAGATGACACTTCAAAAAAACAAAGGCCTGAGGAATTCTCCCCAGGCCTTTGTCATAAATCAGATACTGTTTGGAATTAATACATTCCGCCCATGCCACCCATGCCATGGTCATGGCCACCAGCCATAAGGGCTTCTTTCTTTTCTTCTGGAAGATCCGTGATCGTCACCTCTGTGGTCAGCATTAATCCTGCCACACTCGCTGCATTTTGGAGGGCACATCGTGTCACCTTCGTAGGATCAATGACCCCAGACTCGATTAGATCCTCGTACGCGTCGGATGCAGCATTGTACCCAAAGGAGGCCTTCTCTTTACGAACTTTGTCAACCACAATAGAGCCTTCAACACCCGCGTTTTCGGAAATCAGCCGGATAGGCTCTTCAAGGGCTCGGCGGACAATGTTGACACCGAAATCCTGATCACCGGAAAGTTTGAGTTTTTCCAAAGTTGGGACAGATCGTAACAATGCCACCCCACCTCCAGGAACAATTCCTTCTTCCACAGCAGCTTTGGTGGCATGAAGGGCGTCTTCAACCCTGGCCTTCTTTTCCTTCATTTCGGTTTCTGTCGCGGCACCGACGTTAATCACTGCCACTCCACCCACGATCTTGGCGAGTCGCTCTTGAAGTTTTTCACGATCGTAATCAGAGGTGGTTTCTTCGATTTGAGCCTTGATTTGCTTGACTCTCGCTTCAATCCGTTTTGGATCACCAACCCCTTCAACGATCGTGGTGTTGTCTTTGTCAATAACCAATCGTTTGGCACGGCCAAGATCGGTGAGTTTCACATTTTCTAATTTGAGTCCGATTTCCTCAGAGATGACTTGACCACCTGTTAAAATCGCAATGTCTTCCAACATGGCCTTCCGTCGATCGCCAAATCCTGGGGCTTTGACAGCAGCCACGTTCAAAGTCCCTCGCAACTTATTGACGACGAGAGTGGCTAACGCCTCACCTTCAACGTCCTCGGCAACGATAACCAAGGGCTTGCCCATTTTGGCTACTTGCTCGAGCATGGGGAGTAAATCTTTCATCGCACTGACTTTTTTCTCGTTGATCAGAATGAATGCATCCTCTAAAGACGCCTCCATCCGCTCTGCGTTGGTGACGAAGTAGGGAGAAATATACCCCCGATCAAATTGCATTCCTTCGACCACATCCAATGAGGTACTCATGGATTTGGCTTCTTCAACGGTAATGACTCCATCTTTGCCGACTTTATCCATGGCTTCAGCGATTAAGTCTCCGATCGTCGCATCGTTATTCGCTGAAATAGACCCAATTTGACCGATTTCTTTTTTGGATTGGCAGGGTTTACTCACCTTTTTTAACTCTTCAACCGCAGCTTCAACTGCCTTATCAATACCACGTTTGAGTTCCATGGGGTTCGCCCCGCCACTCAAATGTTTCACGCCCTCCCGGAAAATGGCTTGGGCGAGAACCGTCGCAGTGGTGGTTCCATCACCAGCCACATCGCTTGTTTTACTGGCCACTTCACGAACAAGTTGGGCACCCATATTTTCATAAGGGTTTTTGAGTTCAATTTCTTTAGCGACGGTCACTCCGTCTTTGGTAATAGTCGGAGCTCCAAATTTTTTATCGAGAATCGCATTTCGGCCTTTTGGCCCAAGGGTCGCCTTTACTGCATCAGCCAACTGATTGACGCCCTTCAGAATTGCGGCCCTCGCCTGCTCGCTATACAAGAGCTGTTTTGCCATAGTAATCCTCCCTTAAATTCCAATGATTATAAGTTATCAGATGTAAAAAGAATATGGTTTTGTGATGGTGAAATCTTGATTTACGAGTCAACAAAAACTCCGAGGATGTCTTCTTCTTTCAAAATCAAGCAATCCTCGTTCTCGATTTTGATCTTGGTGCCAGAATACTTGTCAAACAGAACCTGGTCGCCAACCTTTAGATTTTCAACGTCCTTGCCAGTTGCCTCAACGGTTCCCCGTTGTGGTTTTTCCCTGGCGGAATCAGGGACATAAATTCCCCCTGCCGTTTTCTCCATTTCCTCAGTGTAGGTGACAAAAATCCGGTCCCCGAGTGGTTTAAATCCTCTTGCTGAGCTGCCGGACAGAACTTCTTCCTCTTTCTCTTTTGTTTTTGGGGCCATGTTTGGCTTCCTCCTTTGTTGAATCCATTATATTTCAAGACTTTGAGGCAATTCCTGAAAAAAATAGGCAAATTCCTCAACGTAAATGCTAGAAGCTTAGATAACTCGCGCTAAAAGGAAGTCAAGGGCAGGGGAGAAGAAAATTTCGTTTGGAGAGGTACGCCTTATTTAAATTTAGGTATAAATACCTAAATCTTGAGTTGATCAAAATCTTGTAGTTCTTCTTTCATAAATTCGCGTAATCGCTTAATGATTTTGGCCTCAAGCTGCCTGGATCGCTCCTTCGTCACACCGTATTTTTTGCCAATTTCTTCTAAGGTTAGAGGGGTTTCAGAGAGGAGACGGTTGCGAAGGATATCTTCCTCTCGTTCATTAAGGGTCTTTGCAAACTCTCCCAGCTTCTTCCGAAAAAGGAGGCGAAGTTGCGAATCGGCCAATTGTTCATCGACCGCTGGCGTTTGGGATGGAATCAGGTCGAGATAAGTGCCTTCGCCTTCTTCGCTATTAATCGGTTGATCCAATGAGAGTTCGCACCCTCCCAGCCGTTGGTCCATTTCAACAACATTTCGTTCGCGTACTTGCAGGCGATCGGCAAGAAGCTTGGAGTCCGGAACAAAACCTAGCTTTTCCAGCTTCGCTTTCTCCTTTTTGAGGTTATAAAATAGTTTTCGTTGTTCCTGTGTCGTTCCGACTTTCACTAATCGATGGGTGTTGAGAAGAAACCGCAAGATATAGGCCCGAACCCACCATGCACTATAAGCATGAAAGCGCACATTTCTCGTGACATCGAATTTTTTTATGGCTTGAAGGAGCCCCACATTCCCTTCCTGAATAAGGTCCATCTGGTCCGTCCCTGTATGTCGATATTCTGAGGCAATGGCTATGGAGACTCGCAAATTTGACAAAATAAGCTTAATAGCTGCCTTCCTATCTCCCTTGGTCTGGTACTCGTGAAACAACTGAAATTCCTCTTCTTTCGAGAGGAAGGGATATTTCCGAACTTCGATTAAATACCGATCCAAGGCGGTGGTAGGGGTAAGGGCAGTAGAGAAGTCCATTTGAAGTGCCTCACTTCCCCCTGCGGGCAAGTCACTTCCTCCCCTCTCTTGAGGCTCCCAATCGACAGGGGTTTCCTCAACCAGATAGTCGATGTCCATGACCTTATCCTCTTCAAAAGGGTCTGGAGTTTTATCTTTCATTTAGGTATATTTTAGTAGGTGATTATATCTGGCACAGTTACCATTCTACTATTGAGGTCGATTATAAACGCAAATGTTTGGAATCACAAAAGTAGCTTCAATAAAGGGAACTGTTAGGAACGATGCATTTTTGTGATTTGCGCAACATAAATGACTTTCAATATAGTGAGGAAAATAGGGGAAAATTAAACAAGTGCTAAGAATTTCATTCTTTATGACAATCCAGGTGGAGAAAATTTTGTGTTTTTGCAATCTGTCCTAAAAGGACTCCGGACTGGACATTGGCCGTCCTTGATAGGAGCTTGGCTCCATTTTGAGGTCAGTTTCATGGTTTGGTTACTTATTGGGGCATTAGGTGTGGCTATTTCCGAGGAATTTGGGCTTTCAGCCACACAAAAAGGCTTCATGGTTGCAGTGCCCCTTCTTGGAGGAGCGCTCCTGCGCATTGTGGTAGGGCCCTTTGCCGATCAGTTCGGGGCAAGGAATGTCGGGCTTGGTCTCCTCGTGTTAGAAGTCGTGGCATTATCCTGGGGCTGGCTCCTTAGTCATAGTTATACGCACATTTTGGGAACTGCCCTTTTGCTCGGATTTGCTGGCGCAAGTTTTGCTATTGCTCTTCCAATCGCGAGTCAGGCCTATCCAACAGCTCATCAGGGATTGGCCATGGGAGTTGCCGCTATTGGAAATAGCGGCGTTCTCTTGGCGACCTTCTTCGCACCACGAATGGCTGAGCTCGTGGGGTGGAGGGATACCTTTGGTGTGATGATTTTCCCAGTCCTGCTCACGGCGATTCTTTTTCTCCTTCTTGTTCCCGCAAGACGTCCTCTACCGCATGGAGTTCAACCACCAATGAGTCAATGGTCTGTCAGTGTTGCAGCCCTTCAACCTTTCATGTTGTGGCTTAGCTTTCTCTACGGGGTCACTTTCGGTGGCTTTGTTGGATTGTCTAGCTTTTTACCCTTTTTCTTCCATGACCAGTATGGTCTTGGCATGGTGGCTGCCGGGACGCTTACCGCTCTTTGTGGGCTCATAGGGAGCATTGCTCGTCCCTTTGGCGGGCATATAGCTGATCGATTGGGGGGTATTTGGTTGTTGCAGGTCCTGTTCCCAATAATTGCCGTTGTGAGCTTGGTCCTTGCGACATTGTTTCCTCTCACTTTGACCTTTCCACTCACGGTCGGTCTAGTATTATTACTTGGATTTGGGAACGGAGTGATCTTTCAGGTCGCCTCTATCCGATATCATGGGATGATGGGAACAGCTTCTGGCTTTATAGGAGCCGGGGGAGGAATCGTAGGATTTTGTATCCCGACGTGGTTTGGAGTTTTGAAAGACTGGACTCAGTCATATGGCAGCGGTTTCTTGGCTTTTAGTATCTTGTCGCTTGTGGCAGGTGTCATGGTTGTTGTTGCTCAGAGAAGAATCCGACCTACGGTTCGTGAATCTTTAGAGGATTCCGGGGTATAACTCTTCATGATTGACAGAATTGGGGAAACTCCCTATAAGCTGTTACCATAACTCTGTTTTATTGAGTGAACATGTTTGATTCGATTGAAAAAACGTTAAACGATATCAAGAAGGGAAAATTCGTGATCCTGGTCGATGATGAAGACCGGGAAAACGAAGGCGACCTGGTGATGGCCGCAGAGAAAATTACTCCTGCAGCCGTCAATTTTATGGCCAAACATGCCCGTGGACTGATTTGTTTAACTCTTACTCAAAAACGCGCTGACGAATTACAACTTCACCCACAAACGACAGAAAACACAGCTGCATTCGGGACAGCTTTCACGGTTTCCATTGATGCCAGCCATGGGATCACGACCGGCATCTCTGCTGCAGATCGTGCCACGACCATTCGGTTGGCCGTTGATCCTTCAAGTAAAGCGGCAGACTTTGCTCGACCCGGGCACGTCTTCCCCCTTCGTGCGCAAAAGGGAGGAGTGCTCAAGCGAGCTGGACAAACTGAAGGTTCAGTCGACTTAGCCCGTCTGGCAGGAATGGCGCCGGCTGGAGTGATCTGTGAAATCATGAATGAAGATGGGACCATGGCGCGAGTGTCAGACCTTATAAAATTTGCCAAGAGTCATAAGTTACGGGTCGTGACCATCAAAGATCTTATAAAATATCGACTCTATCGAGAGACTCTTGTCAAACGATCTGAGGGTGCAAAACTGCCTACTATATTTGGCGAGTTCGAGGCCGTTGTGTTCGAGAATGAATTGGACAATGGCAATCATCTTGCCCTCGTGAAGGGACGTATTGACGAATCCCCAACCTTAGTGAGGGTGCATTCCGGCTGTTTAACCTCCGATGTATTCGGTTCCTTGCGATGTGATTGCCGCGATCAACTTCACAGAGCCATGGAGGTGATTGAGAAAGAGGGAAAGGGAGTTCTTCTCTATCTGAATCAAGAAGGACGTGGCATAGGCTTATTGAATAAAATCCGTGCCTACCATCTGCAAGACAAAGGTAGTGATACTGTGGAAGCCAACCTTCAACTTGGATTTAAACCGGACCTTCGCGACTATGGCATAGGCGCGCAAATTCTTGTTGGCCTCGGACTCCGTCAAATTCGTTTAATCACGAATAATCCACGCAAGATCGTTGGAATTGAGGGATATGGATTGACTGTTGTCGAGCGTGTTCCGATCGAGATTCACCCTAAAGAAACGAATGTCAAATACTTACGAGCGAAGAAAACAAAACTTGGCCATATTCTCAATAACGTGTAAACACCCGTGACTCGATAGACATCTTCAGACAGACAGATGTTGTGCCCCGGCTGGGGACACCTCGTTTTTCACTTGGCTCATCCTCAAATAACGATTGATCTCATCCAAAGTACGTCTTTCGGTGATTCATGAAAGGTACAGAGAAAAACCTGACTGCCCAAAATTTTCGATTTGGTATCGTCGTCAGTACGTTTAATGAGTTTGTGACCAGTCGATTATTAGCAGCCGCCACTGAGGTCCTCAAGCAAGAGGGAGCGTCTGATCATGACATTAAAGTCGTTCGAGTCCCTGGTGCATTCGAAATCCCTTTGGTGGCGAGAAAGCTTGCCTACTCTCGGCAGTTCGATGCGGTCATTTGTTTGGGGGCCGTGATTCATGGGGAAACCTCTCATTTTGACTACATCTGTGCAGAGACAGCCCATGGCATTGCACAGGCAAGTCTAGATACAGGAATACCCGTGTTATTTGGCGTCTTAACCACCCACACTGCTGAACAAGCGTTAGCAAGAGCCGGGGACGCTGATCGCAACCGTGGGGCTGATGTCGCTCGAACGGCGATTGAGATGGCCAATCTTATGAAGGAACTTGAAAACACAAGCAAGATGCCGACTGGCTTCCGTCATCCGGACCTTGAGGAGAGTACTGGATCATGACTGTCACGCCCTCTCATTCTCGACAGGCAGGGGTAAAAAAAAGGTCCTACCAGAAACGCCATTTGGCAAGGGAACTTAGCCTTCAAATTTTATTTCAATGGGATTTTAATGGGTACCAATGCGCTGGTTCAGAGGAGTTTTGGCTGAAGCAGGCACCTGCTCCCGAAGTCAAACAATTTGCAGACCAACTTATTCTTGGCGTTCAAGAACAGTATAAGGAGTTGGATGAACTTATTGTCAGGTATGCCCAAAACTGGACAATTGATCGCATGCCGGTAGTCGATCGTAATATTCTCCGGCAAGCCCTCTATGAATTTCTTTTCATCCCTGATGTGCCAGCCAAAGTCACCATGGACGAAGCGCTTCACCTTGCAAAAAGCTTTGCAGATGAAGATACGAGGCGATTTGTGAATGGCATGCTAGACCAAGTGTTGAAGTTAGATCCACGGCTCGATCAAAAATGGAACGCCCTAAAAAATGAAGAACTTTCCAATGAAAAACTTTCTGCTGGTGAAACGCCTTCCATTGACCACCAATAGCCCTTACGTTTTCATCTATGATTGACCGTTACACGCTTCCGCGCATGAATGCCGTGTGGACGCCGGAGCACAAGTATCAAACTTGGCTCAGAGTTGAACTGGCCGCCTGTGAGGTTCTCGAGCAGTCTGGGAAGGTTCCACGCGGGGTTGCGACGTCTATTCGACGGAAGGTCAGCATTGATCCAGACCGTATTGCCGACATTGAGAAAGTCACCAAACATGATGTCATTGCCTTTTTGGAAGCCATAGCTGAACAGGCCGGACCAAAGGCTCGTCATCTTCATATCGGGTTAACGTCATCTGATATCCTAGACACATCCCTGGCCATCCAAATGGTAGAGGCTGTTGAGATCATTCTCGAAGACATTGATGCACTACTCGATGTCACGAAAACGCTGGCATTTCGATATCGTGACACGATCATGGTTGGGCGGTCTCATGGGATTCATGGCGAACCCGTTTCTTTTGGATTCAAAGTGGCAATTTGGCATGAAGAATTCCAGCGTCATCTGACAAGAGTAACCGAAGCCGGGGAAGATATTGCAGTCGGGAAACTGTCAGGTGCCATGGGAACCTTTGCTCATCTTTCACCAAATGTGGAGAAGGCTGTCTGTCAGAAATTGGGATTAAGGCCAGCCCCTGTGTCCAATCAGATTGTCCAACGAGATCGACATGCAGCTTTTATGTCTGCCTTGGCCTTGCTGGCATCCAGCATTGAGAAAGTTGCGACTGAAATTCGACATCTCCAACGGACGGAAGTCCTCGAAGCCGAAGAATTTTTCAGTATTGGGCAAAAAGGCTCATCAGCCATGCCGCATAAACGAAATCCGGTCGGATCTGAGAACCTCTGCGGCTTAGCAAGAGTCGTACGGAGTCACAGCCTTGCTGCGATGGAAAATGTCGCGCTGTGGCATGAGCGGGATATCAGTCATTCATCTGTCGAGCGAATCATCATTCCGGACAGTACGATTCTGATTGATTATATGCTGGTTCGTTTGACCACCATTCTCGAGAACTTAGTGGTATACCCATCACGCATGATTGCGAATTTGAACATCACAGGGGGATTAGTGTATTCACAACGACTCCTCTTGGCTTTGGTCGATCGCGGGGTTGATCGCAAAGCCGCTTATGAAGCCGTGCAAGAAGCCGCTATGGAAGCCTGGCAAGGCAACGGTGATTTTCAAGAATTGATTCAGAAGAACCCATTCATCAAGAAATGGTTAAGTGCGTCCGTTATTAAATCTTGCTTCGAACCTCGTTCTTATCTTCGCCATATCGACTACATTTATCGTCAAGTGTTTGGCTCTTCAAAGAAAGAAAGACATGGGGCGATAAATGCAGTAAAAAGTTCGAAAAAAAGAGTTAATAATCGTAAGGGTATGACTTCTGGCTCTCGTAAACGGTGAGGGGACGATTCCATGGTGGCCAAAATTCACATTACCCTCAAATCAGGAATTCTTGATCCCCAAGGCCGAGCCATTCAACAATCTTTGGCCACCCTTGGCTTCACATCCGTCGGAGAGGTCCGAGTCGGTAAGTATGTAGAAGTTGAATTGTCCGAAGCCGACCCAGCCGTCGCCGAGAGTCAGGTAAAAGCCATATGTGACAAACTTCTCGCCAATACCGTCATAGAAAACTACCGCTACGAATTGTCTTCTACCTAGCAGCGTTGCGCTCTATATAACTTGCAAAACTCGTATTTCAGATGACGACAGTGCCAAGGGCCTCAGATCTATGAACGTCGGAGTTATCGTTTTTCCTGGATCCAACTGTGACCGAGACTGCGCCTATGTTGTATCAGAGGTGCTCGGCCAAACGACTCGCCTGATCTGGCATCACGAAACATCATTGACCAATATCGATGCCGTCATTTTGCCAGGAGGTTTTTCTTATGGGGATTATCTCCGTACAGGCGCCATTGCACGGTTTTCTCCCATCATGGAAGCTGTTAAAACGTTTGCCTCCAAAGGGGGAATGGTATTGGGTATTTGCAATGGATTCCAAATCCTGTTGGAAGTGGGTTTGCTCCCTGGCGCCATGCTACGGAATCGGGACCTTACCTTTATTTGCGAGGACGTCTATGTGAAAGTGGAAAATTCCTCCACGCCCTTCACGAACCAATGTGAATCCGGCCAAGTTTTAAAGCTGCCCATTGCTCATGCAGACGGCAATTATTACGCCGATCCTGTAACCCTGTCGGCCTTACAAGCTAATGCCCAAGTGGTCCTTCGCTATTGTGATGCGGAGGGGAAGGATAGCGAGAAATCAAACCCGAACGGATCACTCGACAATATTGCAGGAATCAAAAACGCCGCAGGCAATGTCCTTGGGCTAATGCCTCATCCCGAACGCTGCGCCGAAGATATGCTTGGTAATGAGGATGGAAAGTTTATTTTTCTTTCTATGTTTGAAGCATTAAAGAGCGCCCAACAGTCATCCAGCAAAGTTTCAGCTTAAAGATTTCTAAATCTTCCACCGATTCTCTCCCCAAAAAATAAGTCCCCAAGCACTGATGGTTACGTTTCTCAATCTAAGCGAATACCAATAGACGTCTACGAAAAGTGTTATATCGCATCACTTGTGTACGGCGCTTCATGTTCATCACATTTAAGAGCCTTAACCCTCGATATTGTGCTTTGTCATCAGTCATTTCTTTTTTGGTCGAAGAACAAGCGTGTTCCCTTTCTCTTGGATTTCTATTTCCTCGCCCTCCATTTCGCATTCCTGGGGCATTCTCAAAGCCCGACTCTTTCCGCTGCGAAATATTTTGGCTGTCTTCATAAAACAGGGCCTCCTTTTTGAACATACATGAAGGTACACACAGACAAATCTCTGTCAATGGTCAATAGGGGACCTGAATGCCTCCTTTTCTTCCTTGGCGAAAAATTGTTAGAATTATTGCTTAGTATTTCTTAAGTTTTCCTAATTCTACGATTTCCTACGACATGACTATTACCAAAGATCTGATCAAGCAGTACGGGCTGTCTGAGGAGGAGTTTCAACAAGTTTGTGCTCTTCTCGGGCGGGAGCCTAATCTGACTGAGTTGGGTGTGTTCTCTGTGATGTGGAGTGAACATTGTTCATACAAGAGTTCACGGACTCATTTGAAACGATTGCCCACGGAAGGGGAGAAGGTCGTGCAAGGGCCAGGGGAGAATGCGGGTGCGGTGGATATTGGAGATGGGCTGGCTGCCGTCTTTAAAATCGAATCCCACAATCATCCTTCTTTTATTGAGCCGTTTCAAGGGGCGGCAACTGGGGTCGGGGGGATTCTTCGGGATATTTTCACGATGGGGGCTCGACCGATTGCGTTGCTGGATTCGCTTCGATTTGGGGAACTGGACATGCCGCAGAATCGCCATCTTCTGAAGGGCGTGGTCTCCGGCATCTCCTGGTATGGGAACTGTATTGGTGTCCCGACGGTTGGTGGAGAAATCACGTTCAACGATATTTATGCGAAAAATCCCCTGGTCAATGTCTTTTGCCTGGGTATTGTTCAAAAAGATCGGCTCTTACGAGGATTGGCACAGGGAGTTGGAAACCCGGTTTTATACATCGGGGCCAAGACCGGGCGTGATGGTATTCATGGCGCCACGATGGCCTCTGACAGTTTCGACGATGCTTCTGATGCCAAGCGTCCGAACGTGCAGGTTGGTGATCCTTTCTTGGAAAAATTGCTCCTGGAAGCTTGCTTGGAATTTTTGGAACACGATCTATTGGTGGGCATTCAAGACATGGGTGCAGCCGGGTTGACGAGTTCTTCCTGTGAAATGGCCGCGCGATCCGGGACAGGGATTGAGATTGATTTGGCTCATGTGCCCCGCCGTGAGCCACATATGACGCCCTATGAGCTCATGCTCTCTGAATCGCAGGAGCGCATGCTGCTTGTTGCCAAAGAGGGGAGGGAAGCTGAAGTCATTGCCATTTGCCAAAAATGGGGGATTGATGCTGCCGTGATCGGACAGGTGACGGACGATGGGAACGTTCGGGTCAAAGAAGATGGAACCATTGTCGCCGAAATTCCTGCAAAGGCCTTAACGGACGAGGCGCCAAAGTACGAGCGACCTGCCACAGCTCCTGGCTATCAGGATATTTTGCAGTCGCTTCAGAATGAAAACCTGCCTGACGTGAAGAACCCTACAGAAACCTTGCTTTCTCTTTTACAATCTCCTTCCATCGCAAATAAGGCTTGGGTGTATCGGCAGTATGACCATATGGTCGGGACGAACACGACTGTCTGCCCAGGTTCTGATTCGGCTGTCGTGCGCATTAAAGGCACGAACAAGGCCTTGGCCATGACGACTGATGGGAACAGTCGATACTGTTTGCTCAATCCTTATATGGGTGGAATGCTTGCGGTTGCCGAGGCTACCCGAAATTTAGTGTGTTCTAGCGCTATGCCGATCGGCGTTACCGATTGTTTGAATTTTGGCAATCCTGAGCGACCCGACATCATGTGGCAGTTTATGGCTGCAGTTGAAGGCATTGCTGATGCGTGTCGAGCCTTCAGCATTCCCGTGGTGAGTGGAAACGTGAGTTTTTATAATGAAACCAATGGGCTATCCATTTATCCCACTCCCATTCTCGGCATGGTCGGTCTCATTGAACCCGTTGCCCTGACCACCACTCAGTGGTTTAAAAATTCTAGCGATCGGGTTATCCTGTTGGGGGAGACGAAAGAAGACTTAGGCGGGACGGAATACCTCAAGCTTATCCATTACCGTGAACAGGGATCACCACCATGGTTAAATCTGGACAAAGAAAAAGCTCTTCACACCTGTGTGCACACCTTGATTCACAATAGCCTGATTCAGTCTGCTCATGATTGTTCGGATGGAGGGTTGGCCGTGGCACTGGCTGAATGTTGTATCTCTGGTCCTTCCCATTTTGGAGTACAAGTTCAGATTCCTTCAAATAGACAACGACTTGATGCAGTTCTTTTTGGCGAAAGCCCTTCTCGGGTGATCTTGTCTGTCTTGCCGGAACGAGTTGACCAAGTGATGAAGATCGCGAGTGACTTCGATGTTTTGGCGGTTGATATTGGTACGGTTGAGGGTAGCCAGTTGGACATCAACGTGACACCTCCGGCCGATGGGTTGGACAATCGAATTCAGGCTGAAGTTCAAACCCTCTTTGAAGTATGGAATCGAGGGTTAGAGACCAGGTTGGAGTCTAATTGATCCACGATATCACATTAATCGTTTTTCCTTTTCTCCATGTTTGCGCTATAGACCCTAACCAGAACATAAACATGAAAGTGTTTCATCTATCATGAATTCTGACAAATTTCATGAAGAATGTGCTGTCTTCGGAGTGTACGGCCATCGGGAAGCGTCTAATTTAACGTATCTCGGTCTCTATGCCCTCCAACACCGTGGGCAAGAAGGGTCGGGTATTGTGTCCTCTGATGACCATCAGCTTTATCAAGAAAAAGGCATGGGGTTGGTGGCTGACATTTATTCAAAGAAGGAGCTCAAGCGTCTCCAGGGGAATAAAGCAATTGGACACAACCGTTACTCGACTGCCGGTGAAACGCATTTAAAGAATATTCAGCCGTTGACGGTCAACTTTGCTTTCGGAAATTTGGCTCTAGCCCATAATGGGAACCTCACAAATGCGGGCGTCTTGCGAAGTGAGTTGGAAGCCTACGGTTCGATATTTCAGTCGGATTCTGATAGTGAGGTGATTATTCATCTGATTGCGCATTCGAAAGCCGATACGTTGTTGAATCGGGTGATCGATGCGCTGAATCTGGTCCGTGGAGCCTTTTCTTTAGTGATCCTAACCGATCAGGGACTGATGGCCATGCGGGATCCGTATGGATTCCGTCCTCTTTGCCTGGGACGCATAAAGGATGCCTGGGTCGTGGCTTCTGAAACATGTGCCTTTGATTTGATTGGAGCCGAATTTGTACGAGAGATTGAACGAGGCGAACTGATCGTGATCAACGATGCTGGGTTAACGTCGCATCATCCCTTTCTGGCTCAGCCTTCAGCCGAATGCATATTTGAATATATTTACTTCGCCAGACCTGATTCTAAAATATTCGGTTCACATGCTGTATACCCAATTCGAAAGGCTCTTGGACGGCAATTAGCAAAAGAGGCGATGGTGCAAGCTGATATCGTCATCCCGGTTCCAGACTCAGGAGTTCCAGCCGCTTTAGGGTATGCAGAAAGCTCGGGAATTCCATTTGAAATCGGTCTGACACGAAACCATTACGTAGGCCGAACGTTCATCGAACCGAAACAATCCATTCGACATTTTGGCGTGAAACTCAAATTAAACGCTGTGTCAGATGTGCTGAATGGCAAGCGAGTGGTGGTAGTTGACGACTCGATCGTTCGAGGAACGACAAGTCGAAAAATTGTGAAGATGATCCGTCAGGCTGGAGCTAAAGAAGTGCATATGCGAATAAGTTCACCGCCTATTATTGCTCCCTGCTTTTACGGAATTGATACTCCAACCCAAAAAGAATTAATTAGTTCGGGCCATACGATTGAAGAAACACGAAAGTATATCACGGCTGATAGTCTAGCCTATGTGAGTTTAGAAGGAATGTTGAATGCCGCCCCTGGTCGTCCAGACCATTACTGTAATGCGTGTTTCACGGAGCACTATCCCGTCACTTTTACAAAGGCCGAACAACTCCAGCTTGGCCTTTTCGACCGCGATCGAAAACTTCCCCAGTGACCCTAAACACGGGTCGTATTGCCGGTCAAATTTTTCGTGTGTTAAAATTCCCCATAAGGTCACGTCGATTACTCTGCACACGGATTCATAAAGGAGGACGCTATGAAACGCCTCAGCATCATATTCATATCTCTTTGGATTGTGGTTGTCATTACCGGTATCGGATGGGCGAAGGGCTTCTTCAAAATTGGACAAGAGGCTCCTTCTTTTACCCTCACCTCGCTATCAGGTGAGATGGTTTCACTCGCCGACTTACGAGGGAAAGTCATCGTTTTGGGATTATTTCATATCTGCGAGCCTTGCCTTATTCAAGGAACAAATCTTCAAAAAGTGTATGAGGCCACTCGTGGGCAAAATGTGGCCGTGGTTGGCGTCAATTCTTCTGGAGATTCTCAAGCCGATATTGCCGAATTTCTACAAGCGTTCCCGGTTCGGGTAACGTATCCGTATTTAGTCGATCCTGAAAAAGTGACGGATAAACTATATGGTGGTGGAAAATTTATTCCGAACGTGTATGTGATCGATCAAAGTGGAATCATTCGCTGGCAACGTGTAGGGAATTTCTTTTCTGATGGAAAGCTTGCCGGTCATGAAATTCTTCTCGACGAGGTTCAAAAATTATTAAACAACGCAATGCCTCCGTCTTCCTCTCTCTAAACGTTTCCGGATAGGGGGGTAGGGAAGGCGAGAACAGGGAAACCTATGGATGAATTAGAAGAGGGAAAGCAAAAATTTCTTGATATCGTTCGACAAATTGATCCAGGCGTAGAGGTTGTCATTCCCGCCACGCCTTCAAATAACGTGTTTTTGATTTCGTTGACGAAGGGACCAAATAGAAAATTTATCACCGTGGCCGAAGATGATATCCTCGACCTCCCACAGGAAGAAGATATCCTTCAAAAGACCACATTGCTTCTCAAAGGGGCCATTGCTGAATTATGAATAATCTGCTTCCAAACGTTTGGGAATGGTCCTGGTTTTCCGAGGACAAACAACTAAATTTCAATGGGCATGTCCTTCGAGTTGGGGAACATACGGTGATCGTCGATCCTCCACTGATGACTTCGCCTGACATCGCGCAAATTCGACAGTTAGGAGAGGTCGATTATATCGTGATCACTAATCGGGACCACGAACGAGAGACTCAGGCCTACCAGAACACGTTCGGGTGCAGAGTATTCGTCCCTGAAAAAGACGCACTTGAAATGAAGATTACCGCAAACAAGCCGTATGCTGATGGTGAATTGCTGCCCGGTGGGATCTGGGCCATCCACTTAGCTGATCAAAAATCACTAGGTGAATGTGCGTTGTACATTCAGCAAGGAAAAGGCATTATGATCGTGGGTGATGCCTTGATTGGAAAGCCCGCCGGTTCCCTCACTCTCTTGCCAGCTGAAAAATATGTCGATGTGAATAGGGCTCGCGAAGGTCTGAAGCGACTTCTTAAGTACAATTTTGACACGATATTAGTCGGAGATGGTACATCGATCATGACAGGAGCCAAACAAGTCGTGGAACAAACCCTCCAGTAAACTTTCCTGCCCATCGCCTTCACCCCATCTTCAATTTCAAGTCTTCATGAATGAATCTCACTCAGCACAATTAAACCGTCAGGGGAATGAACTCTTTTCTCGTAGCTTCTATACCGAGGCGTACCAATGCTATTCAAAAACTTTGGAGGCTGACCGTTTGAGTGGAGACCAACGCGCGCTGACAGCCACACTGGGAAACCTCGGTAATATTTGTGCAGTCAGCGGGCGTCGCGCTAATGCCCAAGTCTATTATCGTGAAGTTTTAGAGTTACAAAAAATTCTTGGTGATGAACGGTGAATCAGCATCACGCTCGCCAATTTAGGGAATCTGTGTGTGGATGCTGGGGAATGGGAGCAAGGACGTGCTTATTATCTGGAAGCCTTAGATTTGATAGATCAATCGCTAGAGGAATGGGGGAAAGCCGTTCTGTTGTCTGATCTGGGCCTCGTGGAAAAAGAAAGTGGCAATCCGGCTCAAGCCTTGCGCTATTACGAACAAGCCATACTCCTCATGCGACGAGTTGAAAATGTCGCCGGCCAAGCTGATGTGTATCGCATGATGGCGCGATTGCTATTGGGTGAAAAACAATATGAAGAAGCGTTAGCTTGTGGGCAAACCAGTCTGGCGATTGCGGACAGGTTGAACGATGAGCTTCGTATGGGCGGCGCCTGGTATGTCATGGCTGGTTGTTATGAGGCCCAAGGCAATTTAGAAAAAACGGGTGCACTTTTAGAAAAGGTTATCCAGATTGACCGAAAATTTCAGTTGCCAAAACTTGAGGAAAATACCAGACGCCTGCATCGCATTCATCAACAATTAGATCGATAGCATTCTTTCTCTCCTCTGAGAAATTTCAAAAAGTTTCGGATTCCATTCTGTGATTCCAATATCACCTCATTGAAAACGTGAATAAATCGGAAAGCATCCTCTAATCGAAAGGGCTCTTTTCATGGGTTCGTCTGTTGTCATTCAAAATTTAGAAGAGTTTCGCGACGCGGCATATGCCTTTCGCCTTCCAAGAATTCTCTTAACGGCTCTGGATTTGGACTTATTTACCGTGATGGGGAGCAAAACGTGGACAGTATCTCGGCTTGCGAAGACCATGAAGGCTAGTGAGCGGGGTCTCGACATTATCTGTCGCAATCTTGCAAGTGTTGGTCTCCTCATGAAACAGGGATCACATTACAGATCTCGAAAGCTGGGCCAGACAATGTTGAATGGCCGAAACGCCAAATTCCGGTGGCCGTATTTGGATCTTGTTCGTCGTCAATGGGGAAATTGGTCACTCCTGACGCAGTCGGTGAAAACTGGAAAGCCTGTTGAGGATCAAGGGCCTGATGATCCCGAGTATCGGCGCTCATTTACCTAGGCCATGCATTATCGTTCATTAGATGCCGCCAAACAGGTTTCCGCTCAACTGAACATGAAAAAGGCGCAGTCTCTACTCGATGTCGGGGGTGGACCCGGAACTTGGGCATTGGAATTTTTGGTAAAAAACCCTGGCCTGAGAGCAGCCGTGTAGGATAGACCCGCGGCTTTGGATGTGGCCAGGGAAATCGCAAGGCCACTCAAACATGGGAAAAGGCTTGAATGCAAAGCTGGCGATTTTTTAAGGGACCGTCTTTCAGGAACATACGACATCATGTGGCTTTCCAATGTCCTTCACATTTATTCGCCGGAGGAAAATAAGAAATTGTTCCACAAACTACGGTCGTCCTTAAACCCCCATGGTCGAATTCTTATTCAGGATACCTTTTTAATGGACAACAACGGGCTCTACCCTTTGGAGACGAACCTTTTTGCGGTCACGATGTTGCTATTTACAGAAACCGGAAATACCTATAAAGCAAAAGATGTCCATCAATGGTTAAAATCCTGTGGTTACCGAAAAACCAAAAATATCCGTATGAAGAAAGGCACGGGAGATTGGGACGGTGTAATCATTGAAGCAACCCCCTAAAATTCTCTCGTCATTTTTCTTAACGTCTCAGGCAACAAAATGCCAAACATAAGCCAAATTCGTTGACACTCGAAATCACGCAAGCCTAGAATGCGAAAACTTTAAAGGAGGGATCTATGGAGAAGGGAATTCCGAATGACATCCGGAATGTTGTTCTGACGTCTTACCCAGGATCTGGGAAAACCTCGCTTTCAGAAGCATTGCTGTTTTCGGCTTCGGCTATTCCTGCGATGGGATCAATCGGAATGGATAATACCGTGGCTGATTTTGAGCCGGAGGAAACTCAACATCATCATTCTATGAGTTCCGCTATTCTTCACTACGAATGGCAGGGAACCACTTTCAACTTGCTTGATACCCCTGGTTCTACGGATTTTCTCACTGACACCAAATTCGCCTTACATGCAGGTGACGGAGTATTGCTTGTCATTAGTGCATCAGGAGTACGTTCAGAGATTGAACGAGTATGGGAGTATATTCAGGAACGAGAACTCCCAGCTATCATTTTTATCAATGGACTTGATAAAGAACATACAGACTTTGAGGGTGTCCTCGAAGAAATCCGTAAAACACTTGAGGTCTCATGCGTTCCCATTTCGATTCCTCTAGGAAGTCAAAATGATCTCTCCGGGGTCATTGACTTGCTTGAAGGTGCGGCTATTTCCCCAGTGCCGAATAGCCCAAAGGTGAAGAAAGGTGATATTCCTGAAGACATGAAAGCCAAAGTAGATGAATTCCGAAGACAAATGGTGGAAAGCGTCGCCGAGGCCAGTGACGAACTTGTCGAAAAATATTTAGCCGATGGTGACTTGACAAAAGATGAAATTGTGATGGGGATGAAAATAGGGACCCTCAAGCGGTCTTTCGTCCCTGTGGTCTGCGGTTCCGCGCTTCGAAATATCGGCACGTCATTATTGCATGAAGCGCTGACCCAATATTTCCCTTCTCCCGAAGAACGGGCTGCTGTTTTTCCAGTAGAGGGAAAGGAACCCAATAGCGGAGAGAAAATCTCCCGTGAAGCTTCGCCCACCGAACCATTCTCAGCTTTTGTTTTTAAAACCACCATCGATCCCTTTATGGGACGTCTCACGTATGTGCGGGTACATTCTGGTACGTTAAATGCGGATTCGAACTTTTATAATGCGACGAGAAACGCCAAGGAAAAGTGTGGCCATTTTTACAATGTGTTAGGAAAGAAATATACGCAAGTTGACAGTATTTCTGCTGGTTCTATCGCAGCGATCGGAAAGCTCAAAGACACACAAACCGGAGATACGATTTGTATTGATCGTCAACCGATCTGTTACGACGGAGTGTCCCTGACGCGACCGGTGGTCTCCTTTGCTCTTGAACTCAAATCCAAGGGAGATATTGATAAAGTCAGTCTTGGATTACATAAACTCGTGGAAGAAGACCCATCACTGGAGTTCATTCGCAATGATGAAACCAAGGAAATGTTGTTGAGTGGGGTAGGGCAAAGCCATATCGAAATTACATTGGAAAAGCTACGAAGAAAGTATGGAGTTGAGGTGAAACTGCAAACCCCCAAAGTAGCCTACCGCGAAACCATTCAAAAAATGGCACAAGCCCAGGGAAAATACAAGAAACAAACCGGTGGGCATGGACAATTTGGTGATTGCTGGCTTCAACTTGATCCACTTCCACGGGGCGAAGGTTTTCAATTTGTGAATAAAATTGTGGGAGGGGTTATTCCGAGAAATTTTATCCCAGCTGTAGAAAAAGGTGTGGTTGAAGCCATGCAGCAAGGGGTGATTGCTGGTTTTCCTGTGGTCGATTTTCGAGTGACCGTCTACGATGGTTCTCATCATCCGGTGGACTCTTCGGAACTCGCTTTCAAAGTGGCCGCTTCTATGGGCTTTAAAAAAGCCATGGAGTCCGCACAAGCTGTTCTCCTCGAGCCAATCATGAAGGTTGAAGTCACAGCTCCAGATGAAATGGTGGGAGCCGTGATCGGGGATCTGAACAGCCGGCGGGGGAAAATTTTAGGTATGGATGTAAAAGGACACAACCAAATCGTTAGAGCGACGGTCCCATTGGCTGAAATATTAAAGTATGCGCCGACGCTCAATTCCATTACCGCTGGCAAGGGAACCTATGTGATGGAATTTTCTGGTTATGAGCAGGTGCCTCGCGAGTCGACAGTCAAGATTATTGAGGAACATAAAGCCACAAAAGAAGTAGTCTCCTCATAATCATGGCCTTTATGGTTGGTCTCTTTTTTATGGAATCAGAAGGGTAAGGGGAGAGAGGTAAATGAGAGGCGTGGCTTATTCATGAGGTCTTAACACCACATAGAAAGCCCGATTTTCCCGAAGAACACGTAGTAAAATTGTCTCTCCAGGATTCACTTCATTCATTTCCTTGTCGTAATCGCGAAGGGTCGTAATCTCGTTGCGATTGATCTCTTTAATCAAGTCACCTTTTCGAAGCCCTTCTGTATGGGCGATACTGCCTTGTTGAACGTTCTTCACTAATACCCCTTTCACCTCTTCAAGGTTAAACGTTTTCTCCAGGTCATTGGTCAAGGGTTGAACCTCAATTCCTAGCCTGACATCTTCCTTGGGAATGGACAATGAGGCGACTTCGGAATTCTCCTTTTTAACCCACAGGGAGACAGGAAGATTGGTCAGCGTTCCGTCTCGAACCAATTCAATATTGGCAATTTCTCCTGGCTCTATCCCTGCAACCAGTCTGGACAATTGATTCGGGGTGTCCACGGGATGTCCACCGACTTTCGTAATGATGTCTCCTGGGAGAATTCCCGCCTGATCGGCCGGCTCATCATTAAAGACTTCATTCACCAAGACCCCTGTGCCGTCCTTTACCTGGAATTTTGAAGCCAGTTCTGGAGTGAGGGGTTGAATTCCCACTCCCAACCAACCTCGAACAACCTTTCCGCCTTTCCGAAGTTGATTGATGACTTTGTTCGCCATATTGGAAGGAATCGAAAAACCGATGCCCTGAGCAAAATTGATAATGGCCGTATTGATTCCGATCACTTCTCCGCGCAAATTAAATAATGGTCCTCCTGAGTTACCCGGGTTTATCGAAGCATCAGTTTGGATAAAATTTTCATACCGAGAAAGATTCATATTTTCTCGTCCAATACCGCTCACAACTCCTAAAGTCACCGTGCGGTCCAAACCGAACGGATTTCCCACGGCAAGAACCCATTGCCCAACCTTGACACTTGAGGAATCACCGAATTGGGCTGTCGGGAGTTCCCGATCCGTGTCCACCTTCAAAAGAGCCAAATCCGTATCCGGGTCACGTCCAATGACTTGAGCAATGAGGGTCGTCTTATCGGATAACCGGATCTCAGCCTTAGGTGCTTCACCCATGACGTGGTTATTCGTCACGATATATCCGTTGGCTCCTATGATGACCCCTGAACCCGAACCCGGGGTGTTTGGCCCACGACCACGAGGGAGTATCTGTCGTGATCCTGAATCCCGAATAGGGGATATGTTGACGACCGTGGGTTTCACTTGCTCGACAAGCGTCGTAATAGCAGATTGGATTTCCTCTAAGAATTGAATACCTCTGGATTGTTCAAGGGATTGAAGAACAGTGGCCAAACCCAATGGCACATTGCCAAAGGACGCAAAGATGACGAGTGAGCCCAAGAGAGTCTTAGACCAGGTCATTTTTTAATGAAAGATCATTGAGTATAAAGAGAAAAATTGCTTTGAAGGACCAAATATAGGAATTTTAGACGAATAGATTATGTCTGATAAGTAATATTATGTTAACTTTTATCTAGGCACATTCTTCCCTCATTTCCTTTAATGAGTCTCTCGATATTCTCCTTATGACGCAGCAGAATAAGCAACGTCATACTGCACGCCATAATCGTAAACTCGCCGTTTTCCTGTAAAAAGTAGGATAAAAAAGGCAGACATGCAAATGAAACGATGGCTCCACCTGAGGAGTACTTGAAAATTCCCACTATAATGAGCCAGGTACCCATTAAAATTCCGCCGATGAGTGGTTCTAAACCCAACACGCCACCCAACCCTGTCGCGACCCCCTTACCTCCACGGAAACGTAGAAAAGGCGACACAATATGTCCTAATACGACCCCGAACACTAGAACGAATCCCCATCCCTGTCCCCCCCATAAGCTTTTGGCTAAAAAACCGATTGCCCAGCCCTTCCCGAAATCACCAATTAAAGTCATTATACCAGCCTTTTTACCCGATAATCTCAGAACGTTGGTAAAGCCAACATTACCGCTACCTGCTTTACGAGGGTCCGGTGTTTGAAATATTTTTGAAGTAAGAAGTCCGAAGGGAATCGACCCAACGAGAAAGGAGAACACAAACAAAAAGGGGCCAAGAAAATCCATAGAGCACCCTACAAAATGCCATCATTATGGCAATTGATTCTGGATTTCCCCTTTATCGATTAATTGACGGATGATGTCGTGGAGATATTGAACACCAGAAACGACAGAAAACAAGAGCGCCACATAGAGAATTCCTGTACCCCACAAGAAGAAATCCACCGATGGCATAGAAAATGTTCCCTCAAGAATTAAGAGAATAATTCCTGTTATCTGAAGGACTACTTTAAATTTTCCAAGGTCTCCTGCACTCACAATAACTCCCCTAAATGCAGCAATAGCACGGAATCCGGTTACAATAATCTCTCTTGCAATCATGGCAATTGCAACCCAGGCTTCAACTCGGTCCATCTGAACCAGAAGAATCAAACCTGATAAAACCAGCAGTTTATCCGCAATGGGATCTAAGAGCCGCCCCATATTGGTAACTTGCGCTCTCCTCCGAGCAAGATAGCCATCTAACAAGTCAGTTAGAGCCGCAATACCAAAAACACACGCTGCGGCTAGAGATCGCATCACAGTTGGAGTGGAAAGCAACCACACAAACACTGGGACCAAAATAATTCGCGAAAAAGTCAGGATATTAGGCAAATTCATGACGTTCGCGGCAGTTGCACTCCTACATGTTGGGATTTTTTTAATTTCAATGCTTCGGAAACAGACATATGCTTGAGCCTATTTTTATCTATTTAAAATGGTTTTCTTCGCCTTTCCCCGTCAAATGACAAATGTTGATAAGTTGCTTGAGTAAAGGCTCAAGGCGTGCAAGAGGGACCATGTTGGGTCCGTCTGAAAGGGCCTCATCAGGGTTGGGGTGCACTTCCATAAAAAAACCATCACATCCCGCAGCAGCAGCAGCTCGTGCAAGAGGGGCGACAAATTCACGCTGTCCTGAAGATTTATCTCCTCCCCCACCTGGGAGCTGCACACTATGTGTCGCGTCAAACACGACAGGATATCCCAAACCTCGGAGAATCGGCAGGGAACGCATATCCACGACCAAGTTGTTATAGCCGAATGACGAACCCCTTTCTGTTAACACAATCTGCACCGCTCCGTGATCTATTAACTTCTGTATCACGTGTTTCATTTCCCATGGTGAAAGGAATTGCCCTTTTTTGACATTGACGGTTCGACCAGTTTGGGCCGCAGCGCCTAGCAAATCTGTCTGGCGACATAGAAAAGCCGGAATTTGGAGAACGTCTGCAACTTGCCCGGCCTGAGTCGCCTCTTCAACGCTATGAACGTCGGTCAAAATCGGAACCTGGACTTTCTCTTTTACCTTCCTGAGGATTTCCAGTCCCTTTTTAATCCCTGGGCCTCGGAAAGAGTTGATCGATGTCCTGTTAGCCTTATCATAGGAAGATTTAAAAATGAAGGGCATTCCCACTTGTTCGGCAATTTCTGATATACGCGACGCAGTATCCAAAACCAAATCTTCATATTCGATCACACAGGGTCCTGCGATAAGAACGTGAGGGTGGGAACCTCCGATTGTATAAGGCCCTATGGTGATTTCTTGTGTCATCGACAGTGCTGCGTCAACAGAAAGGGAGTTATCGTCCGAATTTCTTTTGCAATGCCGCCCCGATGAAAGTCGAAAACACGGGATGTGGAGCATGGGGACGGGAGTGAAACTCAGGATGAAATTGGGTTCCCAAAAACCATGGATGGTTTGGAAACTCAACAATCTCGACGAGTCGGCCATCAGGAGAGAGACCGCTGATCACAAGCCCTTTGGAGGTTAAGATGTCACGGTACTCATTGTTAAATTCAAATCGGTGACGGTGCCGTTCACTGATGTCATCTGTGCCATACACTTTATGGGCGAGAGTGCCCTGGCCGACTTTACATGGGTACGCTCCCAGTCGCATAGATCCGCCCTTATCGACAACTGTTTTTTGTTCTGGAAGCAGGTCAATCACAGGATGTGGGGTCTCTTGATCAAATTCAGAGCTGTTGGCTCCAGTCAATCCCGCTATGTTTCGAGCAAATTCAATGACCGCACATTGCATGCCTAGGCAAAGCCCCAGGAAAGGCGTTTGTGTTTCTCTGGAAAATCGAATGGTTTCGACTTTCCCTTCGATGCCTCGTAATCCAAAACCGCCAGGTATTAAGATTCCGTCAGCGTCGGCAAGCAGTTGCTCTGACCCAAGACGATCAATATCCTCTGATTCAATCCATTGAATCTTGACGCCCGTGTCGTTTGAAAGGCCACCATGGATTAAGGCTTCGGATAGACTCTTGTACGATTCTTTCGAGCCGATGTATTTCCCTACCATGGCAATAGTCACCTCATGGGTGGGGCGACGAATTTTCTGAACCATGGCATCCCACTCTCGCAAATTGGGTGAACCCGCCTCCAACCGCAGAAGCCTGACAATCAGTTCATCAAGCCCTTCCTTTCGCAAAACAATGGGCACTTCATATATCGTTGATACGTTCTTGGCGGTCACAACTGCCCCTTTGTCGACGTTACAGAACATGGCAATTTTATCTTTGACAGAGGGGGGAAGAAATCGATTGGTACGACAGAGAAGAATATTCGGTTGAATCCCGATTTCCCGAAGTTTATTGACGGAATGTTGCGTGGGTTTTGTTTTGAGTTCTGAAGAGGTCTCGATATACGGGACGAGAGTTAAATGAATATAGAGGACGTTTTCCCTGCCTATATCGTAGGGAAGTTGTCGAATGGCCTCGAGAAAAGGCAGGCTTTCAATGTCACCCACCGTTCCCCCTATCTCCACAATCACGACATCCGTTCCATGTGCCACATTCAAGATGGTTTGTTTAATCTCATCCGTGATATGGGGAACAACCTGGACGGTCGCGCCTAGATACTCACCTCTTCGTTCCTTTCGAATGACAGAATCATAGATCCGACCTGTTGTACAGTTATTTTCCTTCTTCAATGTCAACGACGTAAAACGTTCATAATGGCCTAAATCCAAGTCCGTTTCAGCTCCATCATCTGTGACATAGACTTCGCCATGTTGGGAAGGATTCATGGTTCCGGGATCCACGTTAATATAGGGATCGAGTTTCAGAAAGGAGATTTTCAGCTCTCGGCTTTCTAATAAATGCCCAATCGAAGCTGAAGCCAACCCTTTCCCTAGAGATGAAATAACGCCTCCAGTTACAAAAATAAACTTTCCCATCGTGAAATCCCTCTTCCCCTTACTTAAAAACCGTGTTCATTCTTGGAAATGAATCACAGAAGACTAGCCCTATTCTCGCACCGTCTTTAGGTGGAATGAACGAAAACTGTCGGGTTTCGGTGTTACCCGGAGCATATCAGATAATTACAATTTGGAACATGTGCCAATCTGATTCCAAGCTTTCTCGGCCTCCAGTAAATCTTCAGGCGTATCAACACGAATGGAAGAATGGGTCGTTTCCCAAACATAAATGGGAAGGCCGTGCTCTAACGCCCGAAGCTGCTCTAATTTTTCTTGTTCTTCGAGAGCACCCGTTGGAAACTGAGAAAATCGTAGCAAGGCCTCACGACGAAAGATATACACGCCCAAGTGCATATACAAGCAACGTGCTTCGGTCGCTGGAAGTGATACGTCTCGGTCATAAGGGATGGAGGATCTGGAAAAGTACAGGGCAACACCCTTTTGATCCGTGACAACCTTGACGACTGAAGGATCATGTGTGTCTTGAGCTTGCTTAAAACGCCGTTTGAGAGTCCCAATAGGCACCTGGCTTTGAAGGAAGGGAACGATGAGATCATTCAACAAATCAGGATGAAGAAGTATTTCATCTCCCTGCACATTGAGGAAAATATTCCCTTTCAGAGATGCCGCCGCCATAGCGACTCGATCGGTTCCTGTGCGGCATGGTTCATCAATAAGCAACCCCATTCCTCCAAACCCTTTCACCTCTTCCAGGATTTGAAGATCGTCTGTCGCAACGACGACATCTCTCACACCATGGGCTCCTGCTGCACCTTCATACACATATTGAATCAGGGATTTTCCGGAAAGTTTTGCGAGAGGTTTACCTGGAAATCGCGATGATCCAAAACGTGCTGGAATGACCACCGTCACTCGCTCGTTATGGTTTTGCATGTAGAATCGCTTCCCGCAATTGAGTATTGGTCACACAAGCCGTCCCCACCATCCCTACGACCAAACCCGCAGCATGATTGGCCAACACCGCTCCTTCTTTAATTGAAGCCCCGGCACTCATTGCTAAGGCCAGAGTGCTGACCACGGTATCCCCAGCCCCCGTGACATCGTAGACCTGACGAGCCACGGCTGGAATATGCGAACTTGAACCATCAGCTTCGTTCAAAGTCATACCGTGTTCCCCACGAGTGACCAATACGGCTTCACACCCGAGTTTGTGACGAATCTGATGACCGGCTTCTATGATTGGGTTGGGACTTGACTTGCTGACTTCAGCTCCCTGCTGTACCTCCAGATGATTTGGGGTGAGTATCGTGACACCTGCATAGTAAGGCAAATGATCAACTTTTGGATCCACAATGATAGGAATCTTTTTCTTCCTTGCCATCCTGGAAATTTCCACCATTAATGAAGCTGTGACCACTCCTTTGGCATAGTCAGATATCACCAAACATGAAATATCTTGGAGGTGAGTCCTTATATACTGAATCATCTGCCGAATGACGGCAGCGGAGACGTCACTTCTCTTTTCCACGTCATACCGAACAATTTGTTGACTATGGGCCACGATGCGCGTCTTGCGAGAGGTGGGCCGGTGAGAATCGATGATCACTCCACGTGGATTAGACGGCTTGACACCTAGTTCATTCAAGAAAGCTTTTCCACTCTCATCGGATCCAATGACCCCACAGACTTCAGCCTTACCACCTAATGAAAGAATATTATTATATACATTGGCTGCCCCACCCAGTCTTAATGATTCGGAGTCCACATGAACCACTGGGACTGGCGCCTCCGGGGAAATCCGGTCAACCGATCCCCAAATAAAATGGTCCAGAATCAAATCACCAATGACTAAAATATTGGCTTGTGAAAATTTATTCAGGTATCGAGAAAGTCGTCGGTAAGGGAAAAAGAGGGAATATTGAGAAACTTGTGAAGGCTTGACGGCGTTGGGTTTGGGAAGGCGGCGTACAACGTGTGAGCGCACCGATCCAGATTCCTTATTGTTTCAATGTAATGAATTTTCCAAGACGGTCCCATCGAACCCATTCGGTCAAAGGGCCCTGTCCATTCCATGACCAATACACCAAGAACGCACGGCCTTTGATTTTATGCGTCCGCACATAACCCCAGAATCGACCATCTAGACTTTGATCCCGGTTATCACCCATCACAAAATACGAATCAAGCGGGACAGTTTTGGGACCATAATTATCTCGTGGATTTATTCGGCCATCAATGATACCAGGATCAGTGTGTTGGGTATAACCCTTATCTTTCAGCGCTTTGTCGTTGATATACAAGACCTTATTTCGGATTTGAATGGTATCACCAGGCAACCCAATGACTCTTTTAATAAAGTCTTTATTTTCGTCTTCCGGATACCGAAAAACAATAATATCACCTCTTTGTGGCGGATCAAATTCCATCAACAGCTTCGATGAATAACACGTGATAGGTGGAAAGCTGATTTGAAATTGACAATCTTGAGGCAATTGCAGACCATACGCCATCTTGCTCACAAGAATATGATCACCGATGAGCAAGCTCGGGATCATCGACCCTGAAGGAATTTTAAACGCTTGCACAACAAACACCCGAATGGTAAAAGCTAGAATGATGGCGATAATAATCGCTTCCGCATATTCACCATAAATTGATTTTCTGGTCGGTGACTCCCCTGTGTTGACGCTCTTTTCAGAAGACGTGGGAACAGGTGTCTGGGCGTCTTGAAAGGGGTCTGTCTGATGATCGAATTTACTCATCACTGACTTTCAACAGCGCAAGAAAAGTCTCTTGAGGGACCTCAACTCGTCCTAATTGCTTCATTCGTCTTTTCCCCTCTTTTTGCTTTTCCCACAATTTTCGCTTTCGGGAGATATCTCCACCATAACATTTGGCCGTGACATTCTTTTTCAAGGCGGGAACCGTCTCACGGGCAATGATCCGACGTCCAATGGCAGCCTGGATGGCAATTTCAAACATTTGCTTAGGAATAAGTTGTTTCATTTTTTCTGTGAGTTGTCGTGCTCGCTGCGTAGCTTTATCCCGATGAGTGATAAACGATAAGGCGTCAACCGTCTCTCCATTCAGGAGCAGATCCAGCTTCACCAAATCAGATTCACGATAACCGACTAACTCATAATCAAGTGAGGCGTATCCCTGAGACCGTGACTTCAAACGATCATAAAAGTCTAGCACCATCTCGTTCAGGGGCAGTTCATAGGTCAACATCACACGAGTCGGATCCAAATATTGAAGGCTCTTCTGCATTCCCCTTCGTTCTTGACACAGTTGCAGAATATTTCCAACATGTTGCTCTGGAACAATGATGGTCGCCTGAATATACGGTTCCTGCATGATTTCAATTTGCCCTGGGTCAGGCAACTTTGATGGGTTTTCAATATTCACAACTTCACCGTTTGTGGTGGTGACTCGGTAGATCACTGTCGGTGCCGTGCTAATCAAATCCAACTTGTATTCGCGTTGAAGTCGTTCGCGAATAATTTCCATGTGAAGCAAACCCAGAAAACCACAACGAAACCCGAACCCTAACGCGATAGAAGTTTCTGGTTCATACACAAAAGAAGAATCATTTAAACGAAGTTTTTCTAGTGAATCCCGCAAGTCTTCAAAATCCGCATTGTCGGTGCAATAGAGGCCACAAAAAACCAGTGGTTTGGCCTCTCGGCACCCTGGGAGAGGTGTATCAGTCGGCCTACTCGCTTCTGTGATGGTATCACCGATTTTCGTATCCGAGACGTCTTTCATTCCCGCACAGATATACCCAACTTCTCCAGTTTCCAATCGAGAAGTTTTCATTCGTTTAGGGGTGAAAATCCCGACTTCCGAGACCTCAAAAATTCGATTATTCGACATCATTCGAATATTCATCCCGGGAACGATTTCTCCATCAAAGACGCGTAAAAGAACGATCGCACCCTGATAACTATCAAACCAAGAGTCAAAAATGAGCGCTTTGAGAGGTTTTTGGGCATTTCCTTTTGGTGGAGGGATCTTGTGAACAACCTCCTCTAACACATCTTGAACACCCAACCCCTCCTTGGCACTCACCAAAAGCGCTTCATCCGTATCGAGGCCCAAAACTTCCATGATCTGATGCTTGACGCCCTCGATGTTGGCACTAGCCAGGTCAATCTTGTTGATAACCGGAAGAACGACCAAATCGTTGGCTATAGCCAGATAGGCGTTTGCGATGGTTTGAGCTTCGACACCTTGCGTTGCATCAACCAAAAGCAACGCACCTTCACAAGCTGCGAGACTTCTGGAAACCTCATAGGTAAAGTCAACATGACCCGGTGTATCAATGAGGTTCAATTGATAGGTCTTTCCATCTTTAGAGGAAAAAGTCGTCGTGACCGTATGGGCTTTAATCGTAATCCCTCGTTCACGTTCCAAATCCATATCATCAAGAATTTGCTCCCTGAATTCTCGTGATGTAATGGCTCCAGTCATCTCCAAAAATCGGTCAGCCAATGTAGACTTCCCATGATCAATATGGGCGATGATTGAAAAATTTCGAATGTACAAAGGAGAAATGGTGCTCATTGAATGGAATCTTTTGATTGTATTAGGACCACCCTATGTTGTCAAAAAGAACAGAGGATCTTATAATTCAGCCATTTTTCGTGAGGTGAGCTGATGTCCTCTCAAAATTCTCCACGCAAATTGGTCCAATGGGACCATCAGTACGTCTGGCACCCCTTTACCCAGATGAAAGAATGGGAACAAGAAGATCCACTTATTATTGAACGCGGAGAAGGATCGTATTTGATCGATACTAAAGGAGAACGATATTTAGATGGTGTCTCCTCATTGTGGGTCAATATTCATGGGCATCGTCATCCAACCCTTAATCAAGCTATTAAGAGCCAGTTAGATCGAATTAGCCATAGTACCCTGCTAGGGCTTTCAAATCCACCTGCCATTCTTCTTGCTCGGGAACTCGTTAAACTTGCCCCCGCTGGTTTAACTCGAGTGTTTTATTCTGACAATGGATCAACGGCTGTGGAGGTGGCCCTTAAAATGGCTGTTCAGTACTGGCAGCAGCGAAAGCCACACCAAGAAGGGAAACACGCTTTTGTCCACTTAGGTCTTGCCTATCATGGCGATACCATAGGCGATATGAGTATCAGCGGGATTGACCTGTTTCACAAACGGTTCCATCCTCTTTTATTTACCGCAACATCAATTGATCCACCCTACTGCTATCGTTGTCCACTCCAGTTGACTTACCCATCATGCCAGATCGCCTGTCTTGAACCTTTAGAAACTCTCCTTTCTGAACGTTACCAAGACATTGCGGCCGTCGTCATCGAACCGTTAATACAAGCAGTGGCTGGCATGATCACCGCTCCCAAAGGATATCTGACGCATGTGAGAGAGCTTTGCACTCGCTATCAGGTATTGCTCATTGTGGATGAAGTGGCCACTGGCTTTGGTCGAACAGGACGCATGTTTGCCTGCGAACATGAAAATGTAACTCCCGACATTATGGCTGTTGCCAAAGGGTTAACCGGAGGCTATCTCCCCTTGGCAGCCACGTTAACAACAGAGGACATTTACCAAGCATTTCTAGGGCAATATGACGAATGGAAAACGTTTTTTCATGGACATAGTTATACCGGCAATCCTCTTGGCTGTTCAGCAGCATTGGCCAACTTAAAAATTTTTCGGCGGGAGCGAACGCTTCTCAAACTCCAAAAGCGTATTCCCCTTTTTCATTCGCTTCTTCAAACTCTAGCAGAAGAAACGCACGTCGGAGACATCCGCAAATGTGGGTACATGGTGGGCATTGAACTCGTTCAAAGTAAACGCATCCGAAAACCTTTTTCTATCACGGAACGAAAGGGACATTTGGTTGCACAAGCAGCACGCGAGCGGGGTCTCTTGATTCGACCCATTGGGAATATTGTGGTGGTCATGCCGCCACTCAATATCAAGGTGAAAGAATTAAAGGAAATCGTATCGATTCTTCGGCAATCGCTTCGTGCAGTCGACTGGCAGTAGAGAGAAAGCCTTCATGTAATTTCAATCGAATCACCTACCTTGGCTTCTAGACAACGAGCTGCATGACCTTCTTTTAAAAAAATTTCGAGGTTTCCATTGCTGTTAATGAGAGCCTGAGGCGCATCCTGAGAGCCTTCACCATAATTGGCTTTTATCCCCTCAATTGTCACACTTCCCATATGGACGGAGATGTCCTGATTTTTGGTCACATCTCGAAGTGATTGCAGATCATAGGGTTTGATATTAGAAATAAGGTTTCCAAAATGGTCAACATACATAATGCGCCCTGCAAGTACCTTACCTCGAATCTGCGGCTCCTCCAAAGACAGAGTTTTATAATCCCGAATTAACCGCCCATAAGAACCCGGAACTTGTCCCCGAGTCAGCCATGCTGCAGCGGGAGCAAATACGTCTCGACCGTCGAAGGTCGCCCCTTCTGAATCAAGACGGTATTGCTTGTTTTCAATTTCCCGTACCTCAACCGACAGTTCCTCATCATCATAAATATGACTCAATACACCATTATCCGGAGCCACGAAAAAGTATCGAGAAGTCGAAACCAGAAGAGGTCGTCGGATTGATCCCACTCCCGGATCCACAACCACAACATGGATCGTTCCATCTGGAAAGTATTGATAGCACGATTTCAGGAAAAACGCTGCTTCTTCAATACAGTGAGGAGTGATGTGATGCGACAGGTCCAGGATTCTGACTTGTGTATTGATCCCAAAAATGACGCCTTTCATGCTCGCCACAAAATAATCACGGTCTCCAAAGTCTGTGAGCAGTGTGACAACAGAAATCGCTGAAGGCATTTTATGATTCTCCAAAAATGATCGTCTGAATTTCATATTCAGCCAGGCCGGCTGGGCGGTGGACTTCCACGATATCACCGACACGATGCCCGATAAGAGCACGGCCTATAGGGGATTGGACAGATATCGTTCCATTTTTAAGGTCTGCCTCCTCTTGGCCAACCAACGTGTATTGTTTTTCTTGTTGTGACTCTAAATCCATGATTTTTACGGTTGCCCCAAAAACCACCGTCTCACTCCTGACGCTCGTCACGTCAATAATTTGAGAGTCAGCCAACTTTGCCTCAATTTCTGACATTCGAATGTCAATGAGTTGTTGCCGTTCCTTGGCAGCTTTATACTCAGCATTTTCACGTAGATCACCATGTTCACGAGCTTCAGCTATGTCTTGAATGACTTGTGGATGCTCTTTTTTTCGCAGCCGAATGAGTTCTGCCTGTAGGGCTTCATAACCCTTTTTTGTAATTGGGACCCCCATAAAGACTCCTAGGCTTCAATAATCGTTCTTTAATCGAACATAATTGTTTTTTTGACCGTACATGTGAAATGTATCAAAAAACAACTTGGAAATTTAAGGGGATGGAGCCTGATGAGTCAAACTTCCACTGTCCTACCAATGCGGCTGGGATTACGTTCAAACGGCAGCATACCCGAATATCAACACGTTTCAGCAATCAAGGAGCTAGAGCTTGAATTTTGGCGAACGTATGGGGGGCGACTGAGAGGGATCGGTTTCTTTAACTGAATGGTAATACCGCATGGCATCCGGGATCCAAGCTTCAATTTGTTTAATTCGAGTCACATCCGAAGGGTGAGTCGATAAGAATTCTGGAACAGCCGCATTTGAACGAAAACAAAAACGGCCAATCATCTGTTTGGGACAACCACTCATTCGCTCCCAAAATCCCACAGCTTCACGGGGATCATATCCTGCCTTAGCCATGAGCCGAAGGCCAATGTAGTCAGCTTCTGATTCCTGCCTGCGACTGTGAGGAAGGGATACTCCCACGCCATAGGCATTCATCGCACCCATTGCCACACCAGGATCGACTGCCCCACTCGCTGCACCAGCCATTGCGCCAATTTTTGCGACTTGCTCCAGAATGCCACGACTATATCGTTCCGCGCCATGGCGTTGAAGAGCATGTGCCACCTCATGTGCCATCACAGTCGCCAACCCGTTTTCATCCTTCGTGTGCTTTAAAATGCCTGTATAGATGGCTACTTTGCCTCCAGGAAGTGCAAAGGCATTCACCATCTTGTCGTCTTGAATGACGGCAAATTCCCAGTGGTATTCCGGTTTATTCGCGACGTCAGCAATTTGACGGCCTACCCGATTCACCATGGCGTTGACTTCGGGGTTGGCACTGAGTCGCGCTTGTTTCAGCACTCCACGAAAGGCCGCAACTCCCATGGCGATTTCTTTTTCTTCAGAGATGAAAATCAGTTGATCCCGAGCTGTGCCAGGTGCCCGTTGACAATTTGCGAGAAAAAGAGTTGCCACACAGCATACGAGTACGAGCGCCCATCCAGGTTTCTCAAATTTTTCTAACCAGTACAAGACCATTTTCCCTAATTTGCCGGCAAAGAGAGAGGGCTTCCTCATGCCTTATGGCAACCACAAATACATAAACTTTGAGCTGCCTCCACCAAATAATGTTGCGAGGACTTCTTCATGGACCCCTGGAAATGAAGGCATATCGATTTCATCCCTCATCATGGGCTCGGAATAAATGTTTTGGTTAAATTTTCCTGGCTGTTGATACATGATGACTCTAGCTTTACGAAGCCCTGCTCGTTGCTTGGCAAGTTCAATCGCATCATCAAGATACCCAATATCATCAATCAGCCCAAGCTGTTTGGCTTGTTCTGTCGAATAAATCCGGCCGTCCGCCATTTGCCTTACCTCAGCTTGTGTTAAATTCCCCCGGCCTTCATCAATCACTTGAACAAAACGACCATGGAAGGAATCAATAATGCCCTGAAAAATCTGGCGTTCCTCTTCGGTCATGGACCGGAACGGAGATCCCATATCCTTGTTATCGCCAGACGTAACGGTGTTGGCCTCAATTCCAACTTTCTCGAGAAGGCCCGCAGCATTCAAGGTGACCATAATCACCCCTAAGCTGCCAGTGATGGACGACGGATGAGCAACGATATAATCACTGCCCATCGCCACATAGTAAGCGCCGGATGTACCTACGTCCATGATACAGGCAATAACAGGAACCTGCCGTTTTTTCTTAAATTGTGTAATTTCATGATGAATAATATCAGATGCAGTTACCGTTCCACCTGGACTGTTTATGCGAAGAACGACAGCTTTCACATGATGGTCATCATTGGCTTTTGTTAGTTCCTCCTTAACTCGAGAAGGCAAACTTCGTCGTTCAAAAAAGGTCGAGCCACCTGAATCACTAATGAGTCCAGAAATGTCCAGGACAAGGATCTTTTCCGTCCCGTTTCCAAATAACACCTTTTCCTCAAGAGGCCCTCGAGGAGGGAAAAGAGAGACTGAAATACAGCCGGGAGCAAGGAACAGCAGGAGCCCCCATGCGAGAATTCCAACTGAAAGGCGGCAAGCAAATCCCCGGTTTACTTTTACGCGACAGGGTACTTTTCCGCAGAGGCTCGAGAACAAGTCGTTACTGGAAAGCCTCCCCCTACAGGTGGTTGGCATCCACTTGCTCGCCTTCCACCGTTCTGTTGAATAACCTGTGTTGGGTCCTGATATCAAACAAGACTCTCGATAAGAACAAGACCTTTCAGAATTCCATATCATTCCTGAAAAATGGCCGAATCCTCATTTCATTCCAAATGAGCCGCGATAGCCAATCCAGCGCCTAAACTTGATAACTAACAAACTTATAGCTAAACCAACATTGATAAGATGCAACCCCCGCACAAGCATATGGGTACGAAAAAATGCTTCATAGGCTGTCTTTTTGGCAAGTTCCCCTTTAGCTGAAAAAGCGGCTTCCTGTAATTGAATAGCTTGAGGGCCTAGCACAAACACGATAAGGACCGTCACAACAGCCATGCCAGTCAGAATCCCGACTTCAAAATGCGTCAACGTATATATTGTATCTGAAGATCCCCAATTAGCCCAAGCCCGAAGAAAGGTTGTTGCGATCAATACCATTAAGACAGCACTTGTCAATAAATTATAATTATCAAAAACTCTCCGCAAAAAACGTCCTCCCGTTTCCATCCCAAGCGAGCTAAAAACAGCCGGAATAATAGCGACCAAAATAACCGTTAATCCCCCTATCCACATCGTCAGCCCTAACAATTCCACGAGAGATACAGAGAATTGCCAACCTGATGTTATCCGTCTCATACAATTCTTTTTCCATCGGTTATCGAGTAGGAGTTATTTCCTCCCTATCTACTTCTTTATAGACGATTGTTCCCCTTACAAGAGTCATCAACACCTTGCCCCTCATGGTCCAACCCGAAAAAGGTGTGTTGCGCCCTTTTGAAAAAAAGGTCGAAGGATGAACAACCCAGGTACGATGAGGATTAAAAATCACCACATCTGCTGTTGCACCGGGATATAAGGAACCTTTCGACAACCCGAAAGCCATCGCCGGACCAGAAGTTAACTTTGAAATAGCGGTTTCAAGAGGCAACACGTTTTCTTCAACCAACCCGAGGGTCAACGGAAGGGCGGTTTCTAATCCCACGATTCCAAATGGAGCCTCATCAAATTGAAGTTGCTTTTCTTGCACGGCATGCGGGGCATGGTCAGTGGCAATCACATCAATCGTTCCATCTTTTAGTCCTTCTTTCACAGCCTGCACATCCTCATCCATCCGCAGAGGAGGATTCATCTTGGCAAGGGTGTTAAAAGAACGGACAGCTTCTTCGGTAAGCGAAAAATGATGAGGACAGGCCTCAGCAGTTACGGGTATGCCTCTCTTCTTGGCTTCACGGATTAATCGAACAGAGCCTTTGGTACTGATATGGGCCAAATGAAGTTTTGCGCCGGTTAATTCAGCCAAGGATAAATTTCTTCCCACCATGACATCTTCCGCGGCTTCTGATATCCCAGGGATCCCCAGTTCCGTGGAAACGACTCCCTCATTCATGCTTCCCCCTTCTGAAAGATGGAGATCTTCACAGTGGTCAATTACAGGTATCTGAAAGGCCTTGGCATATTCCATAGCCCGCCGCATGAGCAAACTATTCATCACGGGCCGTCCGTCATCAGAAATCGCCACGCACCCTGCGTCGTAGAGCTCACCAATTTCAGCCAGCTCTTTGCCTTCCGACCCCTTGGTGATAGCACCAATTGGCAGAACATTGGCTTTTTGAGCGACAGCCGCCTGTCTGAGAATAAACTCTGTGACTGATTGGGAATCATTAACTGGACACGTGTTTGGCATACAACAGACTGTGGTGAATCCTCCTGCCACAGCTGCTGCTGATCCGGACGCAATCGTTTCCTTGTATTCCAACCCTGGTTCTCTAAAATGCACATGAAGGTCAATGAAACCTGGGCATACGATGTTTCCCTTCGCGTCAATGACCGTGCACTGACGTTGTGCTTCCTGGTCTAGTCGAAGACCTTCCCTGACTTCGATCACCTTTCCATTTTCAATAAGTACATCTGCTGGTCCATTGATGTGACCAGGGTCGATGACATGTCCGCTTTGTATCAGGATTTTCATCGCAATCTCTCTATGAAATAACAATTCATATGAAGCCTCTCTTCGTAACTGCAAAGTGTCAATGGAGTTGGGAAAGGAGGTACATCAGACCCATTCTCACGGCAACACCATTTGCCACCTGGTCTAAAATAGATGCTGAAAAACGATCCGCAACCTCAAGAGCGATTTCTATTCCCCGATTGATTGGACCAGGATGCATCACCAAGACGTCTTTATCAGCCAACTGAACTCGCTCGGATGTCAGCCCATACAACCGAGAATATTCACGAATGGATGGAAAAAACGAACTTCCTTGGCGCTCCAATTGAAGACGTAATGTGATAATGACATCAACTCCGGACAAAGCCGGGTCAAGCCGATGAAACACTTTCACGTTAAGCCTGTCTAAATACGGCGGGATCATGGTTGGCGGTCCCACGACCGAAACTTCAGCTCCCATCTTCGTTAACGCATAGATATCAGATCGAGCGACACGGCTGTGTGCGATGTCACCCACAATGGCCACTCGCAAACCTTTAAACTCTGCCTTTTTCTTGCTGATCGTGAAAAGATCCAGTAAAGCCTGAGTTGGATGCTCGTGCCAGCCATCCCCGGCATTAATCACAGAAGATCGGACCGCTCGGGCTAATGTTTCCGCTGCTCCGGCAGCAGAATGTCGCAGAACGATAATATCAGCCTGCATGGATTCAATATTCTGAGCTGTATCCAAAAGAGTTTCGCCTTTGGCCATGCTACTTGCCGAAACGGAAAAATTGATCACATCGGCGCTCAAGCGCTTGGCTGCCAATTCGAATGAAGTTCGAGTCCGTGTGCTCGGTTCGAAAAATAAGTTGATGACTGTTTTCCCTCGAAGTGCAGGCACCTTTTTTATCTCCCGGCCACTCACTTCTTTAAACGGCTCCGATGCTTCAAGAATGAGAAGAATCTCATCTGTAGACAAGGAAGCGATGCTGAGTAGGTCTTTTCGTTTAAAGCTCATCTCAATCACCTTTCTCCCTTGAACGTTGAAACGCGATTTTCCTCACCCAGTTCCTCAAGAAAAACTCTAACAATTTGATCTCGAGATGTCGGAATATTCTTTCCGACATAATTGGCTCTGACAGGAAACTGCCGGTGACCTCGATCAACTAATACGGCGAGCTGAATTTCGGCTGGACGTCCCAAATCAATGAGGCCATCCATAGCTGCACGGATCGTTCTACCCGTAAAAAGGACATCATCAACCAAAACCACTTTGAGATCAGAAACATTGAATGGAATCGAGGTTTTTCGGAGAATTGGTTGCCCTTTCCGAATTGACAAGTCATCCCGATACAAGGTGATGTCCAACTCCCCTATCGGAATCGCCACCTTTTCAATGTTCCGTATAAGGCCTTCCAGTCGATGAGCCAGATAGACCCCACCCGTTCGTATGCCCACAAGGGCCAAATCCTTCGAGCCCTTATTACGTTCTAAGATTTCATGGGCAATGCGAGTTAAGGCGCGTGCCATCTCGTGCCCATCCATAATCAAAGTTTCTTCGGCCAGGTTGTTTTCAGAAGCCATAGCAGAGTATTAGAGATTCAATACTTCCCAAAAGGCGATCTTGGGAAACCCATTCCGGCACAACAATTTATGGGCAGATTGTCCAGAAAGGCTTTCTCCCCTGCATTCCTGAACGCAAAAGGATTTGGCCGCGTAAACGAGACTTTAAGCTTCGCTTCCAACTTTCGTGGTCGAGTAGGCTGCTACTTCAGAGGAAGATGGGCAAAGGCATGGCGCACCGCTGAAGGCCTGTTTGAACAGGCTGCCTGGCAAAAAAAGGCCTTCTGCCTAAAATTGGACAGAAGGATTCGGCTTGTTCTCTTTACCGGGCAATGCCCAGAGTGCATGTCCTATCTCCTTCCCACCTCTCTGGATGGACATTAAAGGTTTTTTCATCCTATTGATAATGGTCAATGAAGTCAAGCCATTTGGGAAAGGTTATAAAAGATGAATTGTTTAAGGGATTTTTCATGTGGTCCTTCGTAGAATCCACAAAGTCAGTCTTTCATTGACCTTGGCTCTGGGAAGAATAGAGCGGTGCATGTGGAAGGTTGGAAGATTCGACGCCGTTTCATGGTGAATAATTTCAAGTTGAGCCTTATCGAAATGAGAGGAAAGATCATGTGGCCCAGCGATAAATGCAAGCCCATTAGGCTGTAATGTATGTGAGATCCTGCTCAAAATTCGAGCAAGGACATCCTGTCGGTCAAAATCAGACATGGGCAACCATACATACAAGAGGTCAAACGCTTGTTGATAGGCGGATTCACAATATGACTCACGAGGGAAGAAACGGATCTTCTTGCTCCAATCCAACTGACTTGACCGAGTAAGTCTATTCCAAAGGGATTGGGCATGCTTTTGAGCAAAGGCTTGGCGAGAAAACACAATTGTGTAATTTCGTGGACGATCAAGAGAAAGGCATGTTCCTATGACCGCGTCAAAATTTTCAATCATGACTTGAGAACTGGCCCCTACTTTATGGGAAAGAAAGGGGTTTTCTTCCAAGATATCTTCAAGATAATCAGCGAGAAATGGTTGGCTTTCTAGCTCCCCTATTTCTGTGTCATCTTCGGGATAGAGTAAAACAGTAGAAAAAGCCTCTCGGGGAGCGACTTCTGGGGCAGATCCTTCAAAAAATTCTCTCCAGTCTGTCTCAGGGATCATTCTTCCTGATTGACCAGTATTTTGACGTATCTCCCATGAGCTTGGAAGAGGGAACGTTTTCTCATTTTGAAAATCTTTTAAGACAAGGAATCCATCTTTCGTATCGAATGCCTTCCCACAGGGGACAAACCCTTGTGGGTTCGGTTTAAAAAACGGTAGACCGGTGGGGTCATCAACACGTGTGACTTTTTGAATGGATCCTTGGACAAGGGTCAAACAAAAGTGATGTTCAGAGGCAATATAGCGCAAGGGAGGGTCTGGCTTGGATCGCCATGTGACTTCACTAGATCGGGTTGGATCCATAAATAACGCTAAGGGGCTGCCAGATCCGATGCAACTGGGAGTAAAGAATGCGCTGAATAGTCCATAGGCGGCTTCTGAGGGATACGTTGGAATCCCTCGGTAGACAAGAGGAAGCGGTGACTCAGGGTTTTGATCATCATAAAGCCCACGAATCAGCTCAAAAGTGGCATTGCCAGTCCCTTGAAGAAGTGATAGAAACAGTTCCACGACAGGCAAAAAATCTATTCGTTCCCAATGCATGGCCCCCATACAGGACATAAATTTAGCATGTTCAAACGTTCCATCAGGCAATACGTACAGAGCATCTTTGCGCTGTCGGATCGTTGCCATTCCAGACGAACTAATCAGCAAATCATCATCTTCATAGAAAAATTCGACCTCCTTCACTGGAACCTTTAACGCGTGGGAAACCATGAGGCGCAGATCGTCACGTGAAAGACGTTCCCAGCCTGGCCTTTTTGAAAGATCGAAAGATGTCGAGTTAATTAACCCCTCTGGTTTGATGCCTACCCATTGCCCCCAATCTAAATACATCCGAGCAGCTATCAACTTAACTCTTCCATGCTCATCATGGGTCCATTCGCATTCATGAAGCGGATGCCCTTCCGGATCCGTGAGAAGCACACGACGTCCATGGGGACCGTAATACACGGTATGTCCGCTGGGTTGTTGGTTAGCCTTCCAGTCATTAGTCTCAAGCGTTTCTAACAAACAGCGGTTGCCAGGTAGAACAATGGTCCCTGGATGGTTCAAGTTTTTAGAAAAGTCAGTTTCGGAGGTCATGCAACTCTTGTCATGGCGAAGGGTAACGAACCATCAAACCACACTTACTGCATATTTTCTTGGGAAATGAAGTCCTGTGAAGCAGGAAAATTGTATTGAGGGGACAGCTCAGGTTATTCTCGAATTTGCCCCGACCCATATACGATATACTTGGCGCAGGTGAGATCTTCCAAACCCATCGGCCCCCTTGCGTGAATTCGAGTCGTGCTGATTCCGATTTCCGCCCCGAGTCCAAACTGGTATCCATCGTTGAGCCTTGTTGACGCATTGATCATGACCGCACTGGCATCAACTTCACGCAAGAAACGTGTGGCATTGGCATAATCGCTGGTCAGGATAGTTTCCGTATGCCGGGACCCATAGGTTTCAATATGATCCATCGCTTGATCCATATCTTTCACGACCTTCACGGCTAAAATAAGCCCGAGAAATTCCTGGCCATAATCCGCATCCGTCGCTGGCTTGGCTTCTGAAATAAGGCTGCATGTTTTAGGACATCCACGAATATCGACCTTCGCTTCAAGAAGCTGCTTTCCTAATGCCGGCAAAAGGGTTCGGGCTATTTTTTCATGGACTAACAAGGTTTCCATCGCATTGCAGGTGGACGGACGTTGGACTTTGGCATTAAAACACACACGTTGGGCCATATTCACATCCGCATTGCTATCTACATAGATATGGCAGATACCCTTATCGTGCTTAATGACTGGAATGGTAGAATGGGTTGTCACTGTTTCCATCAATGAGTCCCCGCCGCGTGGGATAATGATATCGATGAAACGATCCTGTTTGAGAAGTTCAATGACCACTTCTCGTTCCGTACGATCGACAAAAGAAATCGCGCCCTCTGGGATACCCGATTTTTGAGCAGCTTCTGATAAAAGATCGGCAATGGCTATATTGGAGTGAATGGCCTCGGACCCACCCCGAAGCACGCAAACATTACCAGATTTCAAGCACAAGGCAGCCGCATCAGCCGTCACGTTGGGCCGGGATTCATAAATGATTCCAATCACACCAATAGGAACCCTCACACGCCCCACCTGCATACCATTTGCCCGACGGTTGAAGCCTAAGGATTCTCCCACCGGGTCTCTTAGTTGGGCTATTTCCCGAATGCCTTGCGCCATTTCCGTAATTCGTTCCGCCGTAAGTTTCAAGCGGTCAGCCATGGCCTCTCGACCTTCGTATTTCTCCTCAAAGGCCTCGATATCTTTTTCATTAGCCTCCAACAAGGCCTCGACGTTTTCTTCCAAGTTCGCCGCCATAAGATCAAGGGCCTTATTTTTTGCTGCAGTCGTTAGAGCACCAAGAGGTCTTGCAGCCGCCCTCCCTTTTTGCAAGAGTTCCTCAAGATACTCTTGTGGAGTTTGAGGAACCTCTTCGACCGTTTCTTCCTGAGTGGTCTCAATATTTTCGGTATCCATGTTTACGAAATCCTTTAATCGACATCGGTTATGATTAATTAAGAGAAGAGAAATACGTGACCACCTACAATGCTTGGGCGAGAATACCGTTGAATTCAAAAATCCGTCAAGGTCATGGTCCCCAATCAATTCGAAGTGTCTAGACTTGAAAACCACGGATTCGTCAGCAACGTTAGACCAACGCAACCCTGAATTCAAAACGGGTGCAAGTATTACCAAAAGTGTGGTAATATTACCAGGAAAGGAGAATGTGTCTTGAAAATTCGAGTCTTGTGATGTCACTGATCTGATCTGGCCTTAAGAGAGAAATCTTGAGGTTCCTCTTGTCCTAGCACGGGCTTTCTTGTTGATGACCACGTTCTGATCGATGCAGGAACAGCGGCCTCAGATCTTGAGTTATACGAATTTTTCTGCTCTCCCCGTTGAACCCCCGTTTATTGAGTATTTCTTGTAACTTTCTCGTTCAATCAAAAAGTTGAAAATATTTGGGATTTTAGTGAATGAGCTCTTCCCTTCTTGATTTTACAATAAGAAACTTGCTACACAGAACCTCCTTTAATGTCAAAAAACAGATCAACGCTTCTTCTACATATCCTACGGTGCCGAGGTAGCTCAGTTGGCAGAGCACAGCCCTGAAAAGGCTGGTGTCGACAGTTCGATTCTGTCCCTCGGCACCACCTCTCTTACATATCTTACATAGTCCCCTCTCTTATTTCCTCAATAATGGAGTTCGCCTAAAGATGGATAAGGCCTTTCTTTCGATGCGTTGCGTCTCGTTCTCCAGAAACGGTTAACGACACAAGAGCAAATTTTGGTGCTCATTTTTTTTGATTAGTGCTAATTGCCCATGCTCTGCAGGGAAAGCAAGATGGATTCTCGCTAAAGACTGTGGGTATGACAGACAGAAAGTTTTCCATGACAGCGGCCACCCATCTTCACAATTTTGCTGGCCCCGCCAGAAAGATGAAATGCAAGATTTAGCGTCGCAATGAATTGACAATAAATAAATTTACGTCACAATACTGTCAATTTAAAGTAAAGCTCACTAAAACTTCGGGTTGGCATGGAAAGACTCAAGCTACGCATAAAAGTCAATCAACAAGAGTTCGAGGCAGAGGGATCACGAGATACCGTCTGCAAGCAATTTCAAATTTTTAGGTTACTGCTTGAACGCATGACACAAAATCAAACAGACTCCAGTGCCCCTGACCAAGCTCTTAGTCATGTATCGCATCTGGGATCTCCCCTCCCCTCAACAATTCCAAATTCATTCAACCCAGACTTGCCAACAGAATTGTATAAAGTGGTAGCTCCCATCCCCGAAACGCCCCACATGGTGTGCAAGGTTATCCCACCAGGAAAAAGGAAGAAAGCGGATACCATTTTGTTATTGCTGTTAGGGTTCCGACTCATCCGAAATAGACAGGAAGTGCCTGTCCTTATTCTCAATCAGGCCCTAAAACAATCAGGCAGCTCCCCTGCCCGGCTCGATCGAGTGCTCAGCCCGTACATAAAGGAAAAACTGGTTCTTAAATCAGGAAAAGGCAAAGGAGGGAATTATCAATTGACAAATGACGGAATAGAACGTGCCAAAGAGAAGGCCATGGAAATTGCTCGGCTTCTGCCATAAGATTTTGGCAGAAGAAGGGTCGCACCCACTTCTTTAACTAAACACTAAACAATGGACTGAAAAGCAACGGGATGTCTCCATTTTCCCTACCCTTACTCTGTTTACGTATTGCAGGAGTCCCCCGCAACAATCAAGGTTGTTCACGAGGGGACTATATTTATATAATGAATACTAAAGAACTTCAGAGCCAAGAATTAAGAATTCTTTCATTTTTGTGAAGTTTAAGGAGGCATCACTTATGGAAATGTATACACGTCAGGAAACTCAAACAGACATTCAGGATGATCCAAAAGCACGAGATCTTCTTCGAGGAGCATTTGAGAAAACCGCTCGTTGGCAGCCAGATTTTGCTGGGTTTGAAGCAAAACTGCGAATTAATGTGAATGGTAAGGAAACCCAGGGAGTCGTAACGGTAAAAAGCTCAAAAGATGTGACCGTTTCCTTACCAGATCCGGACCTCCAAAAGTGGGCCCAAAATCAGATTGGGATGATTGCCGTTCACAGAGGACCACGAAACTTTGACGAATCAGATGGAAAATATTCCCTAACATTGGAAGGAGACGATAGTCATCCTCTCGGCCCCCGCCTGTTGATTCATGGAGATGGCATGGGATCCTCCTATCGCATCAAGAATGACCGAATTACTCAGATTAACCGAAAAATGCCTCATATGGCCTTTACCATCAATGTCGAAGAAAGTGCCGTCACTCAGGACCAGAAACACCTGACCACGCGATATACCGTCTATTACTTTTCGCCAAAAGATGGGAGCCTGCAAAACGTCGATAGCTTTTCAGACACACATACTCGCATAGGCGCTTCGGATCTTCCTGCAACACGGCGAATTATTTCTTATGAAAATGGAGAAGTCGTGACAAAGACCATGGTCTTTGAATATCACAAAATGCTGTAACTCTTATTGTTGACATGGATCTTTGCTCTCAATTTCCACGAAGTGTGCGGGAACGGTTAGGAGGGTATGTCCACTTAGCAAGAATGTTGGACAAAAGCCGGGCCTCGTTGTCTGGAACGCTAGGAGAATATGTCTACCCCTGTCCTCTGGACAAGTTGTTTCTGGAATTTATCGGAATTTCAGATCAGCGTTTTTTGGAGGTCGTGAAAGAGCGGATAGATCAAGAGGTTGAAGATTGGATCAAGCAAAATGCCGTCCCGCATTCTCAACCTGAAATTGAATCGTGGAATGACATGATGTTAACTCGTGGTCCGGATAGCAAAGAGAAATGGGAATATTTTCAGAAAATTCGTGACTCCATTGATCCAGCACGCACTGACATTACCACATGGGCAGATTTACTGGATTTGGAAGAATATCGTCCCATACCAAACTCTGAGGCGATGACAAACTAACATCGAGAAATATGATGAAGATCAATATTCACACCTCAACCTTAAAATGGTTGTTCACCCTTTCCTTCCTATGGGCCATTTGGATGAATCTCAAATAATCCAGCAATAATTCTACTTAAAGATTTTTTGGATTTTCCCTAACACATCTTATATTGCGACTGGCCTAATCACGGCAAACGTTGCAGGGCGGTCTTTTTTAGTGACCTTTTTACCACTGGAGATTCCCAACCAACCTCCCAATTTCAGGATCAACAGGTTGCGGATAAAGGCTTGACCTCTTAACCCAACCCCCGGCCGCTCATTCCTCCACCGAATCCGCCAAAATTCCCGCCGAATCCCCCTTGCCCAGTCCCCCAATATTCTCCACGACGCCAGCGTTGGAAGGGATGACTTCGTTCTGGACGTGTAAACCGCCAAAGCGCAATCAACATGACCACGACTGCGCTCAGATTCATCCAAAAGCCGGCACTCGACTTTTTTTTGCCCCCCGAAGGCGCTGGCATTTGCCCAGCATCAGAAGCGAGCAAGACCGTGGCTTGGTATAGGTGTTCCCCGTAATCACCAACTTGAAACATAGACATAAAATGCCGATCTCGAAGGTCATCTAATCGGCTTCTGGTAATGCCGGAGAGAAGATTAGGACCCAAAACTACGACAGCTTGCTGTTCTTCCATTGCCGTCAGGACCAAAATGCCGCGCTCTTGTTGTGCAGTTCCGATTCGCCACCCCTCATATAACTTGGCCCCATATTCCTGCGCATTGGCCAAAGGAGAAACTGTGGGGAGAGTGACCACGATCATCTCGATGCCAGTTCGGTCTTCGAGTTCTTTACAGGCGGATCGAATTCGAGCTTGCCATACATCATCCAAAATCTCTGCATAATCACTCACATAGCCAAGTGGTCTTGGCAGGTTGAGTTGTTCTTCTGTTGCAGAAGCAGCCTGGCAAGGGAGAAAGAACACCATGAGAGCGAGGAGATAGAGTATGGGTGACCTTGCGCGATTCTTGATTGATTTCACAACTCACCCGCGCTTTTCATTTCTTGAATTCGGAGCCCTATGCTTTCCAACGAAGCCACATATCGTTCGAACAGACGTGGCAACTCTATGGTTCCCGGACTGCCTAAATCACGTTTCATCGTCAAGACTTCCTCAAAAACCATGGGCTCTACCTGGAGATTTTCCTTGAGTTGTTTAAGCACCGCCTCAGAATCGTAACTCACCGTTTTCCGGAGAATTCGATAGAGTCCTCGAAGGCACGGAAGCAGGGCCGTAAGAGAAATAGGCAGTATCGTTTGAATGGCCTCAGGCCGACCCCTACCCTCCACAAACTGCTGGCGTAGTCTTAGCAGATTACCTTGAATTTCCTGTTCACACAAAAGGGTAAGATGACTTTCGTTGATTGGTAATCTGGGAAAAGGATTTTGCCCTTCAAGCACGATATGCTGATCCCTCATTTCGAGAAACTCCAGAGGGAAAAGATCAGCCGCCACCCTTAACTCCCCTTCTGTAAAAAATAAGGGAGTCACGATGTTCTCCTGGCTCCAAGACCGTTGCATTCTGGCACATTCTTGAAGCATCACTAAATTCACTTGTGCCATGAGCAAAAGGACATTGATGTTGGACCGTCCTTCAATATATTCGCCTCTTGCCACACTGCCATAGAGGATGATCCCCAGAATATCGTCGCCGAAGGATTTTTTTAATTGAGCCACAAAACGGGAAAGTCTCTCTCGTACATCTTTCGGCGTATCCTGGTAGGTTGTTGTTAAGGAAGTCATATGGGCATGAGTGAGTAAGGAGGATTTATCCTATTTAATGCGTTGATGAAAATGCATTCGCGGGGATTCGATCCGCATACGGGTCAGGCAATAACCTTGCAGCTTGAAGGCGATCAAGAAGCCCAAATGGAGCTGTTTCTCGCAAGCCGGCTGTTGCTTCCAGTACCTGGTACCGAAGACGCTTATTCCGATCCAACGTGGTAAATACACGGTTCCGTAAAAAGACTAACACGGGGTTTCCTGCGTTCCAAAAAAAGACTTCTTCATCCGCTAAACGTTGCAGCATTTCGACCTGAGGTCGTCGTCGTTTTTCAAAGGCTTTTAAAGCTTGAGCAGAGAAATCTTCTTGTTCCAAAAAGGATGGAATGAGATCAGCTAACGTGATCGCATCAACCATCGCCTGCATCCGGCCCTGTGAAGCATGAGGATTCATGCCGTGAGCGGCATCCCCGATGAGTACCGCTCCATCGCTGACCCAGGATTTTGCGCGGACACGTCCGGTTGGCATGTAGGCCGTTTGAGGCCAATCTTCAAAATGGTCAAATGTTTGAGTAAGCTCGGGACAAATGGCTTTCCACCTCGACCGTAATGCTTGGGCACCACTTTGTTTCACCTTCGGCATGGAACCAGAATGAATCATATAGAAAAGAAACATTTGTCTCTCCGCAGCCGGAAAGATGCCAAGGATTTCTTGTTCTCCCAAAAAATATTGTGCCTCATCCAATCCCTCCGGGCACGGCAATATAGAAATAAGATAACTTTCAGAATACCGGTGAAGGTGCGTCGGAACTCTCAAAGCCTCCCGCACCTGGGACAATGGTCCATCAGCCCCTACCACGAGTTTAGCCTCAATCCGAAGCCTTTCCCCCTGCTTTTCGGCGATCACGCCCGCAACCCGATTCCCCTCTCTGAATACCTCCTTGAATGTACTCTTATACCATAATCCACCAGGATTCTGAGATTCTAAGGCCTTCAGCACAGCATGATGAACTGTATTGGGAAGCGTAACGAGGGCGCGGTTGTATGGGGGTGGCAGCATATCATAATCAATAGTACACAATCGTTTCCCATCTATTTGCCTGAAATGGAAAAATCTTACTGGGCAAACCGTGTTAGAAGGAAATGTATGAAGCAATCCGAGGTTATCCATCACTCGTTGACCATTGGGCTGTAGAATTTCCCCACGAAGTCCTTCTGGTGGACCAGAAGCTTGCTCAAGTATCAGCGTATTGATGCCTTTTTGCGCAAGGGCACATCCTAAGATTGCTCCGCCACCACCTGCTCCGATGATCAGAACATCTGTTTTCGTATCCATATACGGTCTTGTTGATAGTGAAACAAATCCGCTAAGTGTGTCTCATGACGTGCTCAACGTTAAGAGCGTTCCTGCTGGTTGGGTTCTTTGAGCAGCCTGGGTACTTTTTGATATCTCGAAACAAGGCAGGGACGATCAGTCTACCCTTCTTCAAAAATCTCCTGGAAATGATCCCCCGCTTCTTCCCACGCAGTTGGACTAGTCTCAATAAGCCATTTTTTGAGGAAGGATTTTTGATCCGAGGTGAGCATCTGTTTTATTTGGTGAGTACGTCCTTGAAGTGGTTGGAGAAAACCGGTTTGTTTGCTGGGATCTAATGTTGCGGTGCGAACATAAATGTTTGTATAGGCCGTGGGCGTATCGTCTTTCTCTTCACCCTGGAGCCATACAGATATGTACTTTTCCATGTTAAGCCCAGAACTATCCAGCGCAGGGGCGGTTTCATGAAATAACTCATTCTCGATTTCACGCAGGGGAACCGCTTCCCCTTCCCGAAATAGGAAATTTTTATTCCACATTGCGACAAGAATTACAGTCTATGCGATGGCACGGTTATACAGAGGATCCACATACTGTCAGGCTCTAAAAGGAAAAGTCAACACAACGCCAATGAAGCATCAAAGGTGTGTTTCAAGTTTTGGATTTTGCCTAGAAGAATAGGGTATCATCGCTATTGTTGATGAAAAAGATACTGGCCGAAGAAGATATTCATTTCTTCTGGGATGTTTTTTATTTCTCACTGTAGGGGGTAATCTCATGAAACGTGCATATTTTCGATCTGGCCTTGCCGCCATTTTTCTTTTAGTCTTATCTGGGTGTCCAGGTTCAGGGACTTTGATCAATTTAGACGTTCCCGCCTTTACTCCTAAGGAAGAGGAGTCTCATGAAGGGCTCAAAGTCGCTGTCCACCCCTTTGCTGATGGCTTTGAAAACACTGGGGATTTAGGAATTCTGACGCATTTTTGGGGAGGAACGACTCGATTCACGGCCTGGAATGGGACGTTGGGTCCAGGGATGACGAAGGGAATTATTGAATACCTCAATCAAAGCGGCTGGCAAGCCCAGCTGGCTGAAGAAACTAAATCTGGTTCTCCAGATGTTGAATTATGGGGAACGATTAGAGAATTGACGACAGACGCCAAGAGTGGTTTTGGGAATACAGAATTAGAAGTGAACACGATCATTGAATATAAGGCCAAAAATTTAGTTGATGGGAGCATCGAGCGTATTACGGTTGGCTCCGGTGGGACCAACACGGTTATGTGGTTCGAACCTGAAGATATGGAAAAATTGGTTTATACTGCATTATTGGCAAATATTTATGAATTGTTAGATAAAACTGAGGTAAAAGGTCGTGCGTTGAAACGTCGGATATAACCATCCACCATGTGAGAGTATTCGCATTAATTATTGGAAAACAACTGAAAGAGAAAAGGGGCAAGAAGTTAACGAACATTAAACCTTTCCGAACCATGTGTAACGATATCTGGCAATAAGTCGATACACCAAGCGAATCAACATTCTGAAAGGAGGAATTCTCCACAAGGCCAAAACAAACGTTCCCCCATAGAGCTTGGGCAAAAATGGGAAAAATGCCTCTGGTCCTCTATGAATTGCTCCTTGTGTTTCCACGAAATACGCAATCTTTGGTGTTCCGAGTTGGTATTCCGTGCCAAGGGCATGTTGAGCCTCTTCGGACTGGTAAGGGATAAACTCGACATTAACCGCAATCTGCTGCCGTTCCAATGTTTCCTTGATTGAAGTGCACAGTTTGCATTCACCATCATAGATCAGAAGGTCGCTCAGGTCTTTCCAGTCGGGCACGTGACCACTTGTGAATGGTTTCTGATCCCCTGTCCCCATAGACTCGATCTTCCATTCCGATGTTGCGATTCCTCTCTCTAACTATAGTCAGCTATTGATTTAGTTTCCATCTCCTAATTCTAGGTTTAATTTTTTAATCTTGGTCAGACTTTAAACGTTTTGGCAATATCACTGGGCTTAAAAACTCCCTTTTCCGTAATAATCGCAGTCACCAATTCAGCCGGGGTAATGTCAAAAGCAAGATTCCTCACCTGCGCTCCTTTGGGTGCAATCGAGCTCCCGCTAAATAACGAAGTGACTTCCTGTTGATGACGCTCCTCAATCGGAATGAGATCGCCAGATGCCGTATTCAGATCTATCGTGGAGGAGGGAGCGGCCACATAAAATGGTAATCCATGAGCATTGGCTAACACAGCTACTGAGTATGTCCCTATCTTGTTTGCAACGTCCCCATTGGCGGCAATCCGGTCAGCCCCCACGATGCAGAGGTTGATCAAACGTTGTCTCATAAACGTCCCAGCCATGTTGTCAGTAATAAGCGTCACAGGGATATGATCTTGCATCAATTCCCAGGCAGTTAATCGAGCACCTTGAAGAACCGGTCTGGTTTCATCGGCATAAACGTGAATCTTTTTCCCCTGCTCCCATGCAGCCCGTACGACACCTAAGGCAGTACCATAACCGGCAGTAGCGAGAGCTCCAGCGTTGCAATGGGTCAGAATGTGCTGACCATCACCTATCAGCCTGGCGCCGTGAGCACCCATGGCCTTATTCATCGCGATATCTTCATCCAAAATATTTTGAGCTTCTTTGAGCAGAAGATCTTTTAAATCCGCAACTGATGTTTCTCGTCCCCGGACAATGACTTTTTTCATCCGTTCAAGTGCCCAAAATAAATTGACCGCAGTAGGACGGGTTTTGCCTAAATGCTCACAAATTGACAATACTCCGTCTTGAAATGACTCATAGTGAGTTTCTGTCAACGCTCTTGCGCCTAGCGCCACCCCAAGGGCCGCAGTGACCCCAATCGCGGGTGCCCCTCTCACACGTAATTCCCGAATGGCGTTTGCGACAGAGTAATAGTCTTGGCATTCCAGAATGGTAACCTTTTCAGGCAATAACGATTGATCAAGCAATCGCACCACCCCATCTCGCCATTCTACTGTCGGAATCATGCCCTCACTGTCCTCAAAGTTTCGAGTTCCGGGTTTAAAGTTTCGGGTTATAAGAAAACGTGGGACATTCTGAACAATGCCAAACGGCTTTTCGCGCTAAACTCGCAACTCCAATCTTTTTAAACTCGAACTCTTAAACTCGAAACTTTAAAATCACCCCTTGATATTGCCAATGGGCAACAATTCAGCCACTTTTTTGGTTATCCCTGCCTTATCAACCGTCTCGACGACATCAGAAATATTTTTGTACGCCACACCCGCTTCCTCAGCAAGCCCTGACATGGAAACGGCCTTCACCATGATCCCCCGTTTCGCCATCGGTTGCTGAAGGAGATTCCCTTTAATGGTGCGCTTAGCCTGGGCTCTCGACATCGTGCGACCAGCGCCATGCATGGTAGAGCCAAAGGTTTCGTCCATTGCATGAGTCGTGCCGACTAAGAGATAGGAACCGGTTTCCATTGATCCACCACAAATGACCGGTTGTCCAATGTCTCGGTATCGATCAGGCATTTCTGGACATTTTTGGCCAAAAGCCCTCGTAGCGCCTTTTCGATGGACTAACAAGGGTCCTTCCGCGTACGTTTCAACCTTGGCGATATTGTGTGCGACATCATAGACAAGATGCATGCCCAGTGATTCCGAAGATTGTCCAAAAACATCCTTAAACGTTTCTCGAATTTGGTGGGTAATGACTTGCCGATTGGCAAACGCCATATTCGCGGCACCGTTCATGCCAGAAAAATACGTTTGTCCTTCTACAGACTGAAATGGTGCACAGGCAAGCTGCCGATCATGAACGGAAATGCCATATTGTCGCATCGCTTTCTCGAAAACTTTCAAAGCATTACTGGCTACCTGATGGCCAAACCCGCGCGAACCGCAGTGGACCATGACGACAATCTGATTATCGCCATGGATTCCAAAAGCTTCTGCAGAACGCAAATCATAGATTCGATCTTTTGAGGCAACCTGGATTTCAAGGTAATGATTTCCGGACCCAAGCGTCCCTAATTGTGAAATCCCTCTTTCTATCGCACGCTCAGAGAAGCAATCAGGATCAACTCCAGACACACACCCGTGTTCTTCTGTATAAAGAAGGTCCTCATTCCACCCAAATCCTTTGTCCACACTCCACCAGGCCCCTTGTTGAGCAATATGCTGAACATCTCGTTTGCTGAGTAAAACAGAACCCTTTGATCCTACACCCGCAGGGACTCGCCGAAATAATTCCGTCATGAGTTTGTCGAGTCGAGGCTGAACCTCATTCAATGTAAGGTCCGTTCGGATAAGTCGCATTCCACAGTTGATGTCATATCCGACACCGCCTGGCGAAATAATGCCTTTTTGAAGATCAAAAGCGGCAACTCCTCCAATAGGAAACCCATAGCCCCAATGCCCATCAGGCATGCAGAACGCATACCGGCGGATGCCGGGCAAACACGCTACATTCGTCACTTGTTCAAAAACCCCATCATCCAATTGAGAAAATATATTATCTGAGGCATACACTCGAGCAGGCACATGCATGCCTCTTTTTTCAGTGGGAGGGATTTCCCACAACACATCTGAAACTTGATTCACGATCATTCGCTTTGACATGGCCATTGGTAATACAAAAAAGTTTAAAGTTTCAGGCTTAAAGTTTCGCGTTAGTTACAAAACTCTCAATAAGCAGCTTGTTAACACTCATAACTTTACACTCGAAGCAGCGGACTTGAAATATGATAGTGATTTATACATCAACAACCACCTTTGCAACCCACCAACCATCTTCTTCTTTGATTTCGAACTGATGCTTCGTAATACCCTTAACATCGGTACCTAATTCATGCTGTGCGAGGTTAATCGGCTCTCCCTGTATCGTACCATCGAGCGTCCAACCATTGCTTGCTAATGGGCCTAATACTGTCACGGATGTCATGCAGAGTATCATACCCTCCGCATCCTTAAGAAAAACAATCATTGAAAGCCATTCGAAGAGCAGTGAGTCCAAATCCTCATCTTTGAGCGAAATTTCCCTTGACCAGTTTCCTCGGACCGTTGCAGGGTTGACCATGATTTGAATCAGTGCCTGGGCAGCCGCCATAAATAATTCTGCCGGAGAATCACCTCGAGCTTCAAACGCCGCATCTGCCAAGGCAATATCTTCTAAAAACTTGAATTCTTTGGCCATGCCCAAAAGCTGAAAACTAGGGAAGCAATTCTTTATTGTTGTGATTTGTCATCAGATGTTTCATCAGATTCTTTAACGGATTCTTCCCCTACTTCTTCAGGAGTTAATATTTTAGCCGGAAGGGTGAGGGTATTTTTTAATACGGTAAAAGCGGTCATTGCCAACCCGGTCAGTCCTGCCTTGAATGAATCGACAGGCAGGTAGGTCACTTCGGGTTCATCCATTGGCCCTTTTACCTCAAACAAAGCTGTAAGGATCGCATTGTTATCCCCATCCAATAGCAAACTAAATACGGGTATTTTCTTTAACAAATCAGAATAGGAACCAAAGGGACTCACGGCAGTGATAAGGTTCAACTGGTCATTGCCCATATCATATTCCCCTGCCGCAGTCATCCTTAAAACAGGTCCTTCTAGGACGATATCTTGCGACTTCATGACCCCATCCTGAATATCAATTGTGGCGGTTTGTAAGTCAAAGGCGTATCCATCTTTGCCAAAATCAGCTTTGCCTTCGACCACAACTGGGAGATTCATGATCATAAGAATTTTGGGGACAATCGTGCCCCGTTGAACATTCCCCTCCACAATCTTCATATCAAGCTTTCCATTCAATGTTGGAATCATTCCTTTTGGATCACGTCCGTGCCCTTCCACATGACCGTTCACAGACAATTTTCCCGTAATGAAGCGTTTCTTTCGGGATTCCTCGTCGAGAAAGGTTTTTTCTAAATCACTCAAAGGAATTCCCTCTATATGGGCTGAGGCTTTGACAGCGGCTGGTTTGTTTATTGGCAAATGGACCAAAACACTACCGTTCAGTTTTCCTTCATCTATTTTCCCATCTACATCGTTAATTCCTACGTCGTTTTCTCGAATTACCAACTTCCCCTTTAACGTCTGAAATTGGAAATGTTTATACCATGCTCTATCAAACATCAATGCACTCTCAACTTCAGTCCGATCCGCAACGTGTTCCAAAAATATTCGAAGAGGCGAGCGTCCTCCTTTGGGGATCAAGAGTTCAAGGTCAAATTGGGGGGCATGCATGTCAAAGTTCACAATCGGGCGTGTTTCCCAATCCCGAATGGATCCAGCAAAGCGAGCGACATTCTCCTGCACATGAAATTCAAAGTCTTTTACCTCCGCCACATGATTGACCAATTTCATTCGAAGGAAAATATCGGTAACTGGAAAATCCAATCCAACATTATCCAATCGCCCATCCGTTAATGCCACCCATCCAGACTTATTCCATCGTGTCCAATCAGTTCCTGCTCCTTTCAAGTCAAGAGAGATTGATAGTGTTCCATGTGGGATCACTCCCCTTCCAAGCACAACCCCTTTGGGCAGACGGTGAAGGACAAGTGGATCAAGTCCGAAGTATGCGAGAAACCTTAAAGAGGGATCAGTCCATATGGAACCACGTCCTGAAAGGTGCAATGGCAAAACATCGAAGTCCATTCGATCAAAAACAAACTGTTTTCCATCTTGAAATCTCACATCAAATGACAATGTGCCAGGCACTCCGCTTACCTTATGAAAAAACTGCGCCGCAGAAATATCTGCGTTTTCCAAATTTATGATTCCGGAGATCTTTGGCTTATCCAAAAGTCCAGAGAGGGCTAGCCAGCTATCGAGTATGCCACTTAGATAGCGCGCTACATGAGAATAGCCTGGGAATTCAGCTATGAGGTCCTGCGTCTGGAATTTACCTCTGATTTCAAGATCTTCAAATCTATTCGTTTCTTCAAAACGCAGTTTACCCCTGAGGTTAAACGGGCTCTTACCCATCATGCCGTCTAACGGCTCAAAACTGACATCCATCATAGAAAACCTGATGGTTCCTGTAAGATCCATCAAAGGGGTTGCCACACCAGGAAATTTGATGGTCGTCCCTCTAGGCTGATAGACAGCGTCTTGGAATTCAAATTCATCGAGTTGCTGTAAAGGGCCAGCGAATCGGATCGAGAGTGCTCCTCCACCATTCAGACCCTGAAGCCCCCGGTAAAAATGTGCCGCTTTCGAATGTGCAAACACTTTTCTGAGAATCCTAAACAAGGTTTTTACGGAGACATTCCCATTTAGTTCGGTTGCTAACCAGGGACCCGCTTCTCTGAATTCAATAAGTCCACTGGCAGGGGCAACCTGAATCGAATTATAAAGACCCTGGAAATCAGAGAATCGGATCTGATCCGGTTGCAGGGAAATCAAACCGTTGACATTTTGCGCGACTCCCCAGGTATCCCCTAGATTCAATCTTCCCCGTTCCAATCGAAATTTCCCAACAGTAGAAAATCGAACATCAGAGCGAAGGCTCCCTGTAATAGTCGCTGAGACGACTTGAATCGTCCCTCCAATTTTCCCTCGCGCAATAGCGTTTTGAAGGGCGGTTGGGAAGATATGCGGAGGAAGAAGGTACTTCAGACTACCTAATTCAACCGGTTGAGTTGCGACTGCAAGAGAGATCCTTGGTGACTCAGTGGTCATGAGCCCCGAGACGTTCACATTACCGGTTGCGGCAACAACCTGACTTTGCATTTCGAAGTTATTCAGATCAAACTCATACCCCTGATTTCCAGGTCCGAATCGAAATTCTCCTTGTATGTTAGTCAAACCATGCATGGTCAACGCAGAGGAATCAATTTCGAAAAATTGACTCATTTGTGCCAAATCAAATGAGGTGATATTGATCAATCCAGAAACCTGGACGGGAGCACGAACTTTGCTCTGTATTTGTGCAACCTGTGAAGGAAACGGCCCTTGCTGAATCGTTCCACTCACAGAAAAAGTTGTTTTTTGATCTCGATTTGACATGTTTCCTGACAGCACGAAATTACGTGCATTTGAGCCTGCCAATTTTGTTGCATTCACTCGAATGTTGTGCATCCGAAAGATGTTAAGATCCTGGGGGTGAGAATCATCCACTAATATCAATACGCCGTGGTTAATGTGGATGGTTGGGATAATAAATAAGCTGGAGAGGCCAGTGGGTTTTGTGTCGAGTTGCGTCCTGGAGGTTGGAAAAGACCAGTCACCTTGTCGGTTGCGAACGAGGGTGAGTTTGGGTTGTTCGAGTTGTATTTTTTGAGGAACTAATTGATGGAGAAACGCGGAGAGAAGACCAAAATCAACAATAACCCGAGAGGCGTGAAAGAACGACGAACCCTCTTCTTCTATCCCCAGAGTCACATCACCTAATTCCATCCTCAGATGGGGGAAAAGAGCACCACTGACTTCTCCAATCCTGATTTTTTGTCCAAATCTTTGATCAATTTGCTCAAGGGCTAATCGGCGAAGAGACTCTGCTCCATAAAAAAAGTAAAATGCAATCAACACAGCAGCCGTGACAAGAACCATTCCCAGAAATGCTGTAAAAACCTTCGATCTGCGCTTCACTTATTGACTCCAAACTGGAAAGGACATACTAGTGGTTTCATCTTACAGAAATTTCACGGGCATATCTATTTTATAGGTTTTTTGAAATGTGCGCGCATTCATCAGCAAGAACAGTTGAGGATTGAACTGATTCTTAAACATCAATGTTGGTGGCAGGGCATGTTTTTTTCACCAAAACCCTGAGAAGAAGTCGCACTCCTTATCTGCTTGACACCCAACAAGACTGATAGATACCTTACTTCTTTCATGGCTTTACATGACACACTTTCTCTTGAAAAATTTTCCAGTTGCAACATCCCGTTTTCTCGATGATGAGTTGCACTGATCATTTATGGCTATGAATACGACATATCGTTCCCCTCGTCTATCGATATCCCGTTCACTGACCGCATCCCTTCTTCGTCTCTATGACTACCCTGACCCACAAAAACCTGGACGTTTGATAAAGGGTTATGATAAGCAGCATGCTCTTCGGACTGCAAAAATGAGCGCTGCGGTTGCGCGACAATTGGGATTTCAACAGCCCGTCCTCACCCAATATGAAATATCCTGCCTTCTTCATGACCTGGGCCGGACTGGACTCGACCATACCTTGTTTGGTTGCATTTGGTCATGGGTACGGACCAATGGAGTTCCAACCAGACCTGCCGAATGGAGAACCAAATATCCTCAGACACCCTATGGAAAAGAAACGGAGGCTTTCATTACACGATATCGGCACCAATTAGAACGTCATGGCATCACGATGGATTCTTGGGCTTGCGAGCAAATCGAGATGCGGTTAGGTTTCGGCAGACGATTAAAGCGGCACATTCGGATGGTACGCCCAACACTGAAACAGTTAGGAGTCAATTGGGCTCCTTGGATGGAAAAAATCATGCTGTATTACTATTATCCAGAAAAGCTCATCAGTGCTTCATCCTGGGTCCGTCAACTCGGTGAAGTTCTTGTGGCCTGCGAACAATTGGAAGCTTATAGTAATCGACAGCGTGGACGAGATTATTATACGAGGACAAAGGAAAGTTTTACCGATGCGTTTCGTTATTTGGATTCCTTGAAAAAGCGTGGCGTTCTTACCGAACCTGTTGTGAAAACCATTTATGGACTTGTAAAAGAAGGACGCTTCGATTCGCTCCTTCAATCAGCTTGTGGAAGACATTTTTCATTGAAAGAGATCCGACTTCTTCGAACTCTTCCTCTGAGGGAAACGTAATGTCTGTCATTACCCGCTCTCTTGAAATTTCTATGTCCGGAAAAACGGATATTGAAAATATTACGATGCCTGTTGAACAGGCCTTGGGCACCACTTATGGACTTGTAAAAGAAGGACGCTTCGATTCGCTCCTTCAATCAGCTTGTGGAAGACATTTTTCATTGAAAGAGATCCGACTTCTTCGAACTCTTCCTCTGAGGGAAACGTAATGTCTGTCATTACCCGCTCTCTTGAAATTTCTATGTCCGGAAAAACGGATATTGAAAATATTACGATGCCTGTTGAACAGGCCTTGGGCACCACTGGGTTGCAGTCGGGAATTGTGACGATTTTTCTGAAGCACACCACCGCTTCAGTGCTCATCATTGAAGATGAGCCAGGAATCAGAGAGGATACGCAGATGCTTTGGGATCGTTTAATTCCTGCTGATCCCTTACTCAAGCATAATACCCTCAATAAAGGAGAAAATAACGCCCATAGTCACTTACGCGGTCAGGTGCAAGGGGTCTTCCTCACGATTCCTTTTTCGAACAGCCAATTGACCTTGGGAATCTGGCAACAGATTGTCATCGTTGATTTTGACACGCGAGGGAGAACACGCCAAGTCGTTCTTCAATTCATAGGGGAATGATCATCCACAAACAGCAGCCTCGCTTTTTTCATGATTCGCCCTTCCCAAGTTTCCATACGAGACTTTCAATGTTTCCGTAAAGAGGAACCAACGCCTTGTTGACTACTGACCTCGTGTTCATTCGACTCTTGAGCATATGGATTGTGAGATTTGTGTGCCTTGGTCTCCTGACTCTGGCCATCGGCGATAGAGTTAATCCCCTTGGGTTTCAAGACACTAAGCCAGTCAGGAATCTCCATGCTCTAACGCCAACACCAATCCGTTTTAGTCCTGAAGAGCAAGCAACAATCGATATCTTTGAAAAAATCTCTAAATCAGTGGTGTTTATCACCAATACGAGTATTCGAAGAGATTTTTGGTCTTTCAACACCTTTGAGGTACCGCAGGGAGGAGGCTCTGGATTTGTTTTGAATCGTCAGGGGCACATTGTCACCTGTTTCCATGTGATCTACAGAGCTGACTCCATCAAGGTGATATTAAATGATCAGTCAGCCTACTCCGCCAAAGTCGTGGGAGTGGACCCAGACCACGATATTGCGGTTTTAAAGATTCAGGCTCCGGAAAAGAAATTAATTCCTATGGAGTTAGGCCGGTCACACAATCTTCGTGTTGGCCAAAAAGTTCTTGCTATCGGTAATCCATTTCGATTGGATTACACGTTGACCACAGGGATCATCAGTGCCCTGGGGAGATCGATCCAATCCATCAACGGACTATTGAAGGAATCATCCAAACTGACGCGGCCATTAATCCTGGAAGTTCCGGTGGGCCATTGTTGGATAGCAGTGGACGACTTATTGGCATCAATACCCAAATTGTCAGTCCGAGTGGTGCATTTGCTGGGATAGGATTCGCCGTTCCGGTGAACACGGTGAAACGTGTTGTTCCTCAACTCATCAAATTCGGCAAAATCATTCGCCCAAGCATTGGGGTATCAATCCTTCACGACTCGATAGCCTCGCGATGGAGGATTCAGAGATTAATCATCGCTAAGGTTCAACCAGGAGGACCTGCAGACCGTGCTGGCTTGCAAAGTATTCAAGAAACTCGAATAGGGCGGTTAAAACTTAGTGATATCATCACAAAAGTTGATGGCAAATCTGTCAATCGGGTCGATGATTTGGCTCGAATCTTAGATCGACACAGAGTGGGCGAAGAGATCACATTCGAAATTCGAAGGAATGGAGAACTCCAAAACATTTCGATGATTCTCGAAAGGTTAGATTAGCAGTGTGGGTAATAGACATCATTTCAATTTGTTGATGGCCTTATCGATTGTGTAATTCTGCACCCGCAGTAGCTCTTGGTAACGATGTCTGTTAACCCCACATCTTCAACAAAAGACTTGACCCCTCAATGACCCCTCAACCTAATGTTAAACAATAGGCTTGACCCATTACCTGTACCTGACCCCTTACCCGCCTATGATCAACCGAGCACAATAGGGAGCGCGGATGGGGATTCTAAATACGGATGCGGATGGGCAGACGCTGTGGGGTGAAACAAAACAAGAGGTCAGATGTGTGATTCATAGACATCGTTTCAACTATGATTGAGGCTCGTTTTTAGGGAAATGCAATGGAGGCAGGAGCGGGGACAGATTTATCGAGAAACTGATAAGAGAGGAAAATGCATCGATTTCAACGATCAATTGCCATTTGCGACAAAGTCCACTGGAGCTCAATTACCGACCGAGTCACTCCATAACCCCATTTCCCTGACAGACACCAGCAGAGAAAATTGAAACCATCTCTGTGAATCACACAGATTAGCAGTCCACATATCTCGTACAGAGAGACTCTTAATACGATTATTCCTCATGTTTTCCTCTGTTGGGAATTATCACAATTTGTCTATCCTTCACATCAACCGTGGCAGTATCGCCATACCTAACCTCTCCTTTAACCAAGAGTTTTGACAAGGGAGTCTCTATATCGTGTTGGATAAGTCGCTTAAGAGGGCGAGCTCCATAGATATGATCGTATCCTCGCTCTGCCAAATTCTCGATAGCCTCCTTGGTGATGTCCAAGGAAATACGACGATCCTCGAGCCTGCTTTGCAACCTCGTCAATTGAATCGTCGCAATCTTCCCAAGTTCTTCTGGCGTTAATGGGTGGAACACGACCGTTTCATCCACGCGATTCAGAAACTCTGGTCGGAAATGATGTCCGACTTCAGCCAGAATAATGTCACGCAGCTCCTTAAAAGACCGCCCCTGCTGTTGGGCATTCAAAATCTCATGACTTCCGATATTGGAAGTCATGATCAAAACCGTATTTTTACAGTCGACTGTCCGTCCCTGAGAATCGGTCAATCGCCCATCGTCTAAAACTTGAAGTAATACATTAAATACATCGTGATGCGCTTTTTCTATCTCATCTAAAAGAATAACTGAAAACGGGCGACGTCTTACGGCTTCGGTTAACTGGCCACCTTCTTCATACCCGACATAACCGGGCGGAGCTCCTATGAGCCGTGAGACTGTATGTTTTTCCATATATTCGGACATATCTATAAACACTAAGTTATTTTCGTCGTTAAATAGAGTCCCAGCTAAGGCACGGGCTAATTCTGTCTTCCCTACTCCAGTGGGGCCCAAGAACAGAAACGATCCAATCGGGCGGTTTGGATCTTTGATGCCAGAACGCGCCCGCAAGATTGCTTCAGCGACGGCTTGGACACCTTCCTCTTGCCCAACGACACGACGGTAAAGGAGGTCATCTAAATGCAATAGTTTTTCCATCTCGCTCTGAAGCAGACGATTCACAGGGATCCCCGTCCACCGGCTGACGACTTCGGCAATATCTTCTTCATCCACTTCTTCTTTCAAGAGGCGATTTTCCCTGTGTTCCCCACCAAGGTGCTGTTCCTCGGCTTGAAGCTCTCGTTCCAATCGAGGCAAAGTTCCGTACCGTAACTCAGCGACGCGATTGAGGTCATATTCCCGTTCCGATCGTTCAATCTGATGCTTAACCTCATCAATTTGTTGTCGAAATTGATGAAGCCGCCCCACTGACGACTTTTCGGCTTCCCATTGTTCCTTCAAGGTATCCAGTTCTTTCTTCTTCGTGTTCAACTCCAATTCCAATGTCTCGAGACGAGCCTGGCTGGCAGGATCGGTCTCTTTTTTCAGGGCCTCTCGTTCGATTTCTAATTGCAGAACCTTTCGTGAAATCTCATCGAGTTCTACCGGCATGCTATCAATCTCAGTCCGCAAACGGGCTGCGGCTTCATCGATTAAATCAATAGCTTTATCCGGGAGAAATCGATCAACAATATAACGGTTGGAAAGCTTGGCGGCAGCGACCAGAGCAGCATCCTTAATACGCACTCCATGGTGAACTTCATACCGTTCGTTGAGACCACGAAGAATTGAGATCGTATTTTCTACTGAAGGTTGTTCGACAAATACGGGTTGGAAGCGTCGTTCAAGAGCGGCATCTTTTTCGATATGCTTACGGAATTCATCGAGAGTCGTAGCCCCAATAAGGTGAAGTTCTCCCCGTGCGAGCATGGGTTTGAGCAAATTCGCTGCATCCATAGCCCCTTCAGCCGCTCCCGCTCCTACTACAGTATGCAATTCATCAATAAATAACAGGACCTGGCCTTGTGAGGATTGGATCTCTTTTAGGACAGCCTTTAACCGTTCCTCAAACTCCCCACGAAATTTCGCACCTGCGACTAACGCTCCCATATCTAAAACGACGACTCTTTTTTGCTTTAATCCTTCAGGAACATCACCTTTGACAATCCGCTGGGCCAGTCCTTCGACAATGGCGGTCTTGCCCACTCCTGGCTCCCCGATTAACACCGGGTTGTTTTTCGTTCGCCGGGACAGGATTTGGATCACCCGTCTGATTTCTTCATCTCGTCCCACGACCGGGTCAAGTTTCCCTTGAGACGCCAATTTGGTGAGATCCCGCCCATATTTTTCCAAAGCCTGATAAGTACCTTCGGGATCTTGGCTCGTCACTCGCTGATTTCCCCGAACCTGATGAAGTCCCTCCAGTAACTTGTCTCTTGTCACACCCACCTGCTTGAGGACCCCGCCCTCTTCCGCCATGGCCAGAAGCACATGCTCGACACTCAGGTAGTCGTCATGTAACCCTTTCCTTTCAATTTCAGCCTGGGATAAGACCTTCCCCATTCGAGGGGCCAAATGAACTTGGCCTGGTCCCCCACCAACAGCCTGGACTTGGGGCAATTTTTTTAAGGCCTGTTCAACAGCTGTCTTCACTGCTGCCGTGGATTTGCCTGCCTGCTCAAGAATAGGACTTGCCGACCCATCGGTCTGTTCAAGCAGAGCCAACAAGAGGTGTTCCACATCGATCCCTTGATGATTGTGGTGCATAGCCACGGCAGATGCAGCCTGAAGGCCTTCCTGCATTTTTAACGTCATCTGATTCATATCCACGGTCTTACTACCTTCCTTTCAGGGTCATGGAGATTATGATCGCCTCACCTTAGATGGAAGATAACCACATTAACCGGGAGTTCAAGCCTTTGAGAGAGCAGAAAGTGTTCCAACCGCTTTTTTGTCTTCTTGAAAGTTATTTGGGTGGGATATTCGGAACCATTTTTTCAAAAATCTTCCGGACATGTTGAGTATGTCGAAGGTGATCATCCAAGAGGGCCTCAGCGGACTTTTCATCTCCCTTTTTAGGGTAGCCAAGACGGACCGCGCATTTTTCTATCTCCTGACGATCACTGGGGAGAGAATGGGTCTGCATATCGTGAACAATTTGTAACTTATGTTCGACATCCCGTAAGAACAGATAGGCTTCACTAAGTTTGTCGGCATCCTGTGCACGCAAATGACCACTTTCTGTGAACCGAGTGAGAGCTTTCAGCGTGCTTCGTTCGAAAAAGCGTGCATTATTTTTGGCATGGAGAAGCTGGAGCGTTTGAGCGACAAATTCGATTTCTCGAACTCCACCTACGCCAAGTTTTACATTGCGAGTGAGCTCCCCCTGCTGAGCCATTTTTGATTGAATTTTTTCATTAATGCTTCTGACTTCCCGGACAATATCGTCTGAAGAGCCATCAGTCATCACCCCCAACACAAAGGGACGAACCATTCGAAGAAATTGGCTTCCAACTTTCGAAGATCCTGCCAAGGGATTCGCCTTTAAAAGTGCCATTCGTTCCCAAACTCGTCCACGGGTTTTATAATAATGCTCATAATCAGAAAGAGAACGAGTAATAGCACCAACATCTCCTTCTGGCCGAAGCCGCAGGTCAACCCGAAACAAGAAACCTTCTGGCGTCGCTTCCGTCAACACACGAGTCAATTCCCGAGCTAAACCACAAAAGTACTCGACATTTGGTCGTACTGTTTGCCTTGCCTGAGAGTAAGTTTCTCCATCCTCTGAACCAAAGACATAGATCAAGTCGACATCTGAGCTGTAATTGAGCTCCCATCCCCCCAGCTTGCCCAACCCAATAACCGAAAATCCGGTCTCCACAGGTCGTCCTCGGCCATCCTTGTGCATAGGCATGCCATATTGAGCCTTCAGGTCTGAATCAACCAACTCATAAGCCACCTGGATCACTAAAGAAGCAAGGTCAGAAAGGGCGGCAACCGTCATCGGAACTGTGTTAAACCGAAGTAAATCCCGAATACCAATGCGAAGCATTTCCCGCCGCTTGAATCGACGCAAGGCTTCTAACTTTGATTCATACGTTTTCACGGTCTCAAGCGTCGCTCTAAGGTTTTTTTCCAAAACCCGTGGATTTCCTCCGCGAGTCAGGACTTGCTCCTCTGCCAACCAGTACACCAAGAATGGGTCTCGGATTAGTGTTTGGGCCATAGCCGGGCTATTTCCGAATATCATACAGAGTAAATGAACCATGGGGGGGGCTTGAGCAAGATAGTCAAAAAGCTGGGATCGATGGATTCCTGATTGGAGATATCGATCCCATTCGTTCAGCGCTTGATCTGGATCGGCGGTTTCAGCGACCGCGCTCAAGAGAAGGGGAAGGATTTTGGCGAGCAACGGACGGGAATGCGGATCTCCGGCCATCGCTTGGAAATTGGAGTCGGCAAGTTGCGAGTTGACAAATCCGTAGGGTTTAAGAAGCCTGTCCACCTCACTTGCCGTGATTCCAGAAGCAAGAAGGACTTGTTCGACTCCTGAGCCTTGAGTAACGGATTGTGGTTGGCTCGGTTTCTTCATACAAGTCACAAAATATTTATGGTACTAGGAAGGAAATTATACGGGGCCTGAGGCCCCCTTACAACGACGTTTTATTTCGGTATACTGGGACGGCAATGGATCTCGAACTGCGCGTAAAGCAATTAACAACGCTGTGCCCCGATATTGACTTAGCGGTCATACGGGATTTCGCTGCCCGGATGGACCCGGAATATTTTCACCAGTTTCCAGATCAGCAAATTACCAAGCATCTTCACCTCATCAATGAATTAGCTCCGAATAATCCCTGTTCCGTCAAGATTCAAAAATTGAAAGCCAAATCATACGACATGATCATTGTGGCATATGACTATTTCTCGGAATTCGCCACATTCTGTGGAGTCCTGACAGCTTTTGGATTGGATATTCGGGAAGCAGCCATTTACACCTACCGGGATGATCCGTCGCCCAAGCCCACGGCCAACCTCCGGCATCCACAAGCGAGGTCGACTGGATGGCCCAGACCTCGTCACACACAACTCCCAGGCCTATCACGAAAAAAAGTTGTGGACGTGATTCGCGTGCGGGAAATGCAAGGAATCACCTTTACCTCCAACGACGAGATCCGACTCAAAGAAGAGCTGGTGACCTTGATTCAATTGCTCGATACCCAACAGATAAAGGAAGTCAGACGTCGAATCAACCGTCGATTAACGGAGTCATTAGGGAGATACAAGACCCCGGTGTCCAATCTGTTACACCCTGTTGAAATTCAATTTTCCAATCCGACAGATTCATCTGAAACCGTTATGAGTCTCAGGTCCTTGGACACCCCGGCCTTTCTGTATGCTTTCTGTAATGCCTTAACCATGCGAGGCATATATATTGCCAAGGCGAATGTCGAAGTCGTGGGGTCCATGGCCAATAACCTATTTTACGTGCGAGGAAGACAGGGGAGAAAAATCGAAAACCATCGTGAACAGCAGGAGCTTCGGGTCACAGCTACGCTCATCAAAGAATTCACACAATTTCTGTCTTGGGCTCCGGACCCAGCGAAAGCCCTTGATCATTTCGACTTGTTCCTCGATGACCTTTTAAAGGACAGTCCCTCATCATCAGAACTGCCCTTGCTAACCGATACCCCACTCTTGGCGAACCTGGCTCAGTTATTCGGCACCAGTGATTTCCTTTGGGAAGATTTCCTTCGACGGCAACATGCCAACCTTTTGCCAATCATGGAAGACTACCAAAAAATCCCTGCCGTTCGATCCAAGCCGGAACTTGCCAAAATCCTGAGCACACAATTAGCAAAAATCAAACAACCTGAGGCTCGTAAAACATGCCTCAACCAATTTAAAGACCAAGAGTTATTTCGCATCGACATGAAGCACATACTCGGGAACATCTTACTCCTCGAATTCTCATGCGCTCTGACTAATTTGGCAGAAGTCATTCTCAACCAAGCGTTGAATGAAGCCCAAGCTATTGTGGACAGACATCACAAACGCCCTCTCCTTGCGAATGGCCATCCTCTCCCCTTTACCATCTGCGGTTTGGGGAAGTTGGGAGGAAGTGAACTCGGGTATGCTTCAGACATTGAAGTCATGTTTGTCTATGAGACTGACACCAAGACCACAAATGCCAAAGGGATCAATCCTAGCGAGTATGGTGAACGGTTGGTTCAAGAATTCCTTCGTTGGATCGAGGCGAAACAAGAGGGGATTTTCCGAATTGACACACGTCTCCGCCCGCATGGAGAAAAGGGGCTCTTGGCAAATTCTCTTGAAGAAATTCGAGAGTATTATTTCCCAACTGGACAAGCCGCTCCTTTTGAGCGTCAGGCCCTCATCAAACTTCGGCATGTAGCTGGAGATGCATCTCTAGGGAAATTAGTCGAACAGCATAGGAATACGTTTGTCTATAGCGGGGAACCCTGGCCATTAGAAATTGCCCTCTCTTTACGAAAAAGACAGATCAATGAACTCGTCTCCTCTGGAACCACTCACGTAAAGTACGGTCCTGGTGGGCTCATCGATGCGGAATATGCCGTTCAATACCTTCAAGTCATGCATGGCCATCAGACACCAGATCTTCAAATCCCAAATACCCTTCAAGCCTTGGAAGGATTAAGAAAGCATGAAATTCTTTCCGCTTCTGATTCCCAGACACTCAAAGAAGACTACATGTTTTTGAGACGCTTGATTGATGCCCTGCGAATTGTACGCGGCAATGCCCAAGATTTGGTTCTCCCTGATTCTGGTTCGGACGGCATGACCTTTCTCGCTCGTAGACTGGGCTTTGTCACCAAAGAATGGAAGGCTGGAGCCGCGGTTCTTGAAAAAGAAATTAATCGTCGCATGAACAGAACACATCAGATGTTTACAAAACATTTTGGAAAACAGAAAGGAAAGGGCAAGAAATAATCGAAAAACTTGAAGAATACGACGGAGGTTGGGCTACTGAAGATTTTAGAACATCTGCGATTGAGAATGCTTCGTTAAGTCATAATCCATGTCTTGTTGCTTGAGGTCTTCACCTCAATGAAAAGAGATTACCCCTCTTCGCTTGTGACCTTCTACCCCCTGGTTCCGACCGTAGATATCACAGCGTCTGACAAGTGAAAAAATAGCGAAATACTACTTTTTTAAGTATTCAAAGTTGACGTTAACCTTTCCGTTGGCGACCACGGTCACCTTTTGCTCGTTCATTCCCAGAACCGGATGCCACACAACGAGTTCATACTCCCCAGGAGGCACCCGGTCGATGGCAAAGCTTCCGTCTTGATCAGAGATGGAAAAATACGGTGTATTCACCACGTACATCCAATTCTCCATGAAATCATGCCGGTCGCATGTGAGTGCGACGACTCGACCGTGTTTGAGTTTCTTGACTTGCAACGTTTGTTCGATTTCGGTCTTGGGGGGGATGTTTTGGTTGTGAACCGTCTTGAGAATAGTCGCTTTCCGTCCTTTAAGGACATAAGTATGCAGTGTGTGCTTGATGGGATCTTGATTGATGAATTTCACCGGCTGTCCAGCCGACAAGACTCCGGTAAAGGGACCGAAATTGCAGTTCTTTAAGCGAACATCAAGATCGAGCTCGTTCCCTTTTTCATGGCGAAATTCGCCTTCATTTGGGAATTCATCTCTGTAGCTTCTGGCTTCAAACGGCTTTCCCTTTGTGACTCCTTCTAGCACAATAACGGCGCCTTTCAAAGCCCCATTCTTGACCTCGACTTTAGTCAGCGCTCTCTCTTTCCCGCATACTTCTGGGCCTTTTTTCACTTCAAAGAGTCTCGGGGCTGGCGGCGTACCCTTAAACGCAATCATGCCAGCAATCGTTGCTGCATTGGCGACTTCCGCAACCTCGTAGGCCAGAGCCATCCCCCAACATCCGAAGATTGTGAGGGAAAGCCATCCCACCGTAAGTATGGTCTTCAACATGCTGTTCTCCTTTCCCGTGTTCCCCAGAACATGTAATCCTTCACTCGTCTCGTTATCAATAAATTAATTGCCAGCCTAAGGTGAATATCCAATCTGTCTCAAGATTAGGACCATCAATATACTGGTAAACCGGAAGTCCGCCTTCAAGGGATATCCTATTTTCTAAATCCATCCATTCTGGAAAGAGAACATTGACCCCAGCCAAGAAGTCGAGACGCTGACCATCTCGTCGATCTGGGTCTGCTGTGGCAACAATGATATTCGGTCTCGTGATATTCGAATCCAAACCGTCATAGTTGTAACATTGTTGCCAGTTAAAGCGAACAGACGTGCTTGCCCAATCCGACCATCGATAAGCCCCATGGGTCGTTAATTGATAAGCATCTCCTTGTGAGTATCTCTCATCATTTCGTCCGATGCGAAGGGTACCCATAGCTTGAAAACCCCATGAGGCGTTCCCTTTCATACCCCCATAGGTGAAACCAGGAAAAAGATCTGGTGTCCCTGAGCCAAGTTGCATGGGATAAGGAAGTCGAATATGTCCAAGTGGAGTCCTATCGGTTTTCTCAATATCTCCCGTTGGAATGCCAATACCAAGGTTAAAATGAAAGCGATGCGCACCAATGCTTGGGGCCTCCACTGCGTAGAGGCGCACAAGGCTCGTCACTCGTACATCCCCGATCCCATTCGATTTCGTTTGAAACTTGGCACCCATTCTCGTGACATGATCCATGCTATTACGGAGATACGGGACCATGACCATAAGGGTCACCGTGTCGTTTACTCCCCACATACCGCTGAACATATGCATTTCCATTTGCATATCCGTGGGAGTAACCAGAAATCCGTATCCGTTCGGAGAAAGAGCCTGCGAAGTCGAGACGTCGTTCGTCCCATCTTTGAGCCCATCCATATCCATGTACATATACCGATAGGAAAACATCACTTCACCTTTATTATGAGTGTGGTCACCCATCATTCCTATCGGACCATGCGAGTCAGGTCTCTCAGGAGTGTAGAAATTTCCTACCGTCAGTTTTTCACCTTTCTTGGCAACACGCTCCGCTAACGATTCTTCTACCCCACCGAAGATTCTATCTAATAATGCGGCTTGAGTGTTGTTCCATCCCCATCCTATCGTCGCTGCACACACAAGCAGCACTGCCCAGCACTTTCTCACAGGGGTGTATCCCCTTTTCGTTCCATCCATCATTATGAATCCTCTTGTGCATATGAAATTTCTTCAATGGTGAATGTCTTGCTCCGTGAGTCTTTTCCTTTAATCGTTTGTGAGATCATGCGGTCTTGTTCACAGAAGATAAAAACCGCTGATCCTGTCGATAGCCTTTCGCTAACGAGTTGCCCCTTATGGAGACACCCAATTGCGCTAGGTCAACTATTGGTTATCTCTTCCCCAGTTGCGGCAGAAAAGACAGCATCAATGTCGTAGGAAAAGGCAGCGGTATTACGATGTGGCAGAAGAAATAGGAGGAGCCCGAGAAGGAGGTGACCACGCAATAACTGAATTGGTTGTAGAAGGATTCCCTGAATGAATACCGATCAGGGTCAAAAAGGGTCCATATAACCAAAATTCAAAGGCTTGGAGTACTTGCCCCGCTGAACAGACCCATGAACATAATAAACTTGCATGCGTGGTAGCTTTGTGGTGCGCATGGTGGAGAGCATGCGCCGCGGTCTGGCTAGTTAGGGCCAAACTGACAAACAGAAAGCAGGCCAGAAAAGTAATCGCGAGGAATGGGTTATAAAGACGCTTCATTGGAGGCACCACTAACCAATTCATCCTAAGCAAGCTTCGAATCCCTTGTCAAGAGTTTTGTCAACTTTCCCAGACCTCCCCTTAGCACACCAGAGGTCCACAAAAGCCGTTTTCGGATTATCGGTCTCAATGCTCTTATTGAGAAAAAAGAGTATTCTCCTCTCAATTCAAAAAACAAAATGCCTGTCCTCCCTAGAGCCCAAGTCATAAGTTTCTTACTTGAGATCAACAAACGTTCTATTCCATTTTCGAAATTCTTAAATGATTCTTCTACGAGGGGAGCTCGCATCTCTTTCTTTAGACATCATAATACAGAAAGAATTCCTGTGGATGAGGACGCATCCTCACTTGATCGACTTCATTGTCCCGCTTGTAGGATATCCAGGCATCAATCAAGTCCTCGGTAAACACTCCACCTTTCAGCAAAAATTGGTAGTTAGCCTCGAGACTGTTGAGAGCAGAATCTAGACTACCTGGCATGGTGGGAATGTTCGCAGCCTCTTCCGGTGGCAAGTCGTACAAGTTTTTATCCATGGGTTCGCCTGGATCGATTTTGTTTTGAATCCCATCTAAACCAGCCATCAACATAGCACTAAACGCCAAATACATGTTACAAGATGGGTCAGGAAAGCGAACCTCGATTCGTTTGGCTTTCGGGCTAGGGGAATACATCGGAATTCGAACCCCAGCTGATCGATTGCTGCTTGAATAGGCTAATAGTACGGGCGCTTCGAATCCTGGCGTTAACCGCTTGTAGGAATTAGTCGTCGGATTAGTAAAAGCTGCCAGGGCCGTGGCATGTTTCAAAATCCCTCCAATATAGTATAGGCAGGTTTGTGACACTCCAGCATAGTCCTTACCCGCAAAAGTTGGTTTCCCATCTTTCCAAATGCTCTGGTGAACATGCATCCCTGACCCGTTGTCCATAAAGATGGGTTTGGGCATAAACGTCGCGGTCTTCTGATGGCGGCGCGCAACATTTTTCACGACGTATTTGTACGTCAACATTTTATCGCCCATATTGACCAGCGAATCAAATCGCAAGTCAATTTCCGCTTGCCCAGCTGTGGCCACCTCGTGGTGGTGTTTCTCCACATGAATGCCCATCTTCTCCATTCCCAGAACCATCTCTGAACGAATATCCTGTTGAGTATCCGTTGGAGCGACCGGGAAATAGCCTTCCTTGTGACGGGGCCTCGAGCCAAGATTTAGGCCTTCTTTTCCGGAATTCCAAATCCCTTCCTCGGAATCAATAAAGTAATAGCCTGAATGTGCATTCTGGTCGTAGCGGACTTGGTCAAAAATAAAAAATTCTGCCTCTGGTCCCCAATAGGACACATCGCCGATCTTCGTGCTCTTTAAATATTGCTCGGCCTTCTTTGCCACAAATCTGGGATCGCGTTCGTACCCCTCACGTGTGATGGGGTCTTCGATAGTGGCAATCATGCTCAGCGTAGGAATCTCCGCAAAAGGATCGAGCCGCGCGGTCGTGGCATCGGGAATCACGAGCATGTCGCTGTTTTGAATAGCTTTCCACCCTCGAATGGAAGACCCGTCAAATCCTAAGCCTTCTTTAAAGACATCCTGAGTTAACTCTGAGGGTGGCATAGAGAAATGTTGCCAGCACCCCATGAGGTCAACAAATTTCAAATCCACCATTTCAATCTTGTTTTTTTTGGCAAACTCCAATACTTCCCGGGGAGTCATTCGATACCTCCTTGATGGTATGTAAAGCTCAGAACAATATAGTGATTAACCTCGATTCTACTCGACACAGCCATAATATGAAAATACTCGATTCAGCAGAAGGTCAAATGACTCCCAAATCTGGTTTTAACCAAAAAATGATAGAGGTTCTCATCACCATAAAGATTCGGGCAGTAACGGCCGTGACAACCTGCATTCCAATCGGACCTAGATGGCACTATCACCCGTTTCCCCTGTGCGAATACGAATGATACTTGACAAACTACTGACAAAAATTTTTCCATCACCAATGCTGCCTGTTTTGCTTGCACGAGAAATGGTTTCGACGACTTTTTGTTCCAAATCATCAGAGATGGCCACTTCCAGTTTGATTTTGGGAATAAAATCAACTTGGTGCTCTGTCCCACGATACGTTTCTTTATGCCCCTTTTGACGACCAAATCCCTTCACTTCTGTCACCGTCAGATCTTGAACGCCAATTTCAACCAAGGCGTTCTTCACTTCGTCCAATTTAAATGGTTTGATTACGGCATGAACCAATTTCATGAAAGTCTCCTCCCATCTTGATGTCCATAGAGTGGTGTAAGTGCATATGTTGTACATACACAAAACATTCCGGGGCGTTCAAAATTAATGTGTTTTGAACGTCTTTTCAAATGGTTCGCAATTATGAAACAATTTGTTTTGTGAGAATCTAACGTCACCCGTCTTCTGCCTTGCCCAAATACACTTGCTCGTAGGTTTGTTTTTCCGAAAAGATTATAGGCCTGCATCAAGATATCATTCTGCATGGTCAAGATGAAATGAACGATTCTTCGTCACAAACCCAACCTGATTCCATTCCCCCTCCGCTAGAATCTTTGGAGGGAAAGCCTGAACCCATTCTGACAGAGCCGCCACCCAATCCATTAGGTGGAAGCACCTTGATCGTTGACGGCTCTAATCCCGCACATTACGCGAGACCAAGCCTTGCACTTCAAGATGCAGGCCCTGAAGATCAAGTCTTCATCCAACCCGGCGTCTATGAAGATCGTATTTTTGTCGGAGATAAACCTATTCATCTATTTGGGAGCCGGACGGAATCAGGTGAAAATTTTTTGCAGGCGAAGTGGCCCAATTTATCTACAAGGCGTTCCTAATGGACACATCTCGGGCATTACATTTCGTTACATGGGCAGTGATCAACATTCGCCCATGAACCTTCTTGACTCTGCCTGCACGATATCGCATTGCCGGGCAACGGAGGGAATTCTTTCGGGAATAGTGATTTACGGACCCGAAAGTCGCCCAACATTACGAGACAATGAAGTCTGCTTTAATCGCGAGTCGGGAATTTTCTCATTTGCCGGATCCCATCCCTACATTACGGAAAACCGCTGTTTTGGCAATCATCACTTTGGCCTCGCGGTGAGAGATGATGGGACCCGACATGACCTTATTCGAAATATATGCTCGAAAAACAAACTAAGCGGGATCCTTCTCTTTCATTCGGCCCAAGCCCTTCTCTTAGACAATAACAGCCAAAACAATCAACATTGGGGATTGGTGTTAACACCTGATTGCACAACGTCCCCGGAGATGGAACAACTCCTTCAAGCCAATGCGCTTACCGCTAACCCTCGAGGCGCCATGATCGTGACCCATGAACCGCTCAAGGAGATTGGTCGATAATCAATACCTCAAACCTCAAAAAATGATAAACGTCAGTGAGATGGTCATCGTCTTTGAGACAAACACAGTTCGGAAGAAGTTGATCGGTTGCTGACAACAGCTACTCTCATTTAGAGAGTAGCCCCCCAAAAACCTATAGCCAAAAGTAACCACCCTAAGAGAAAACATATTCCCCCCAACGGTGTCAAAGCTCCCAACCATCGAATCTCCGAGAGCGCCAGCGTATAAAGGCTACCAGAAAAAATGAGTATTCCAAGAAGAAAAGACCAGGCTCTCTTTCGGAAGAGTGTGTTTCCGTATTCTTTCAATCCCCATCCAGCTACCAGAAGACCAAGGGCATGGTACATGTGATAACGATTCCCCGTCTCAAATACTGCCATCATTTCAGGAGACACCTGCCCTTTAATAGCATGAGCCCCAATGCCCCAAGCCCTACAGCCAACAAGGCTAGGAGTGAACCTGCACTCAAGACTTTCTGATGACTCACCTCTCCTCCTCCATATGGTGACGTGGTGATTAGGGTGAACTAACTACAGGGAAATTCCTTCCCCATGGTATTCTTTCCCACACCCGTTCATGCCCCCAATACAGGGCGATTTTGGCAAGGGCATCAGTCCCTCCAACAAGTGCGGCAGTTCCAAGTTCGCCAGAATAGAGAAAGACGACTATTGTGGTGACGAAAGTGGCCAAAACGCGCCAACTGAGACCTTTCGCGACACTTCGAAAATGCGTGTCCATTGTGAGTACCTCTTAGACTTTCACCGAACGGGTTTCGACGTGGATTTGCGGATACTCGTTTTTGAGTTTCAACTCTCCTTCTTTTTAGGCAACACACTTAACGAAAAATCTTGCAACGTATAGTTATCCAGAACGGATGCAATGGCATTTCTGACTTCAAACATGACACCTTGAATCGGACAGTGAGGTTTCTCTGCATAAGGACAGTCTGCGCATGTTTGGTACGCAGTTTTGCTTACACAAGAAATTGGAGCAAGGGGACCATCCAACGTTCGAATAATCTGGCCAAGTGAAACCTCTTGTGGGGATTTAATCAGTCGAAATCCACCATCCACTCCAGGCCGACTCGCCAAAATCCCTGCATGCTTGAGGCTTAATAAAATCAACTCCAAAAATCCTAAAGGGATTTGTTGGCGTTCAGCCAGTTCTAATCGGCGAACTGGATGTTTCCCATAAGATTGGGTTAATTCTAATAAGGCGCGTAAGCCATATTCGCTTTTCTTTGAAAACTTCATTTTTAATTCTTAAGTTAGTTTATTAATAATGAAATAAATTATGCTCTCTAGTCAATATAAGAATTCCTTTCGCAAAGGGAACTCGTTTCGGCATTTGGTATTGCAAAGATATTGACCATAAAGACTTCCACAACCAATATTCGGCAAGTAACCTTATGGGCAAACTGTCTCTTTCATACATTAAGCAGGCGGAAAGAAAACTCTTGGAATGGATGTTCGCTAGGAATTGCGCGCGGACAGACATTCAAAACGTCATGACTTCCCCTGCTTTAGGCTGAAATTCCAGGTGTTGTGACAGCAGCCGAATGGCCCGCAACTGAGCTAAAGCCGAAGACCTTCTGCTCCAGCAGTGTGTTTGTGAGTCGCGCGCTGGCTCCACGAAGTTGGTCGGCTATTTGCTCTTTAGGGTATTCTCTATCTCGAGCAAAGATCCCCGCAGCAAGCCGACGGGGTATTCAGAGGAAGATCAATACCACATCCTCAAATGGTAGCCCCGTAGCAAGCTACGGGGAATATCAAGTTCAATGATTTACTTATCTTGTGCCTAATGTAACTCTCAGCAGCGCAGTTCTTCTATGTCCATTTCACCGGTTTGTCACGCTCGTCTTTCTCCTTTATACACGAGGTCAAACCAGATGAAATCGTTGTCATGGAACTAAACATTCAGAACAACATCGAAGTCAGCGGGATGGTGCACTTGGAAAAACTTTGCCAGATCGCACCACTCTGCCCAAGGTGTCCCTGGTCCATCCGTCACATTTCCCCATTCTGAAAATGGGAGGCAACCCTCTCTGACCCAGCGGGTCTTGGGATAGGCAAGCTGGAGCCACCTTCCGCCGACCTTGAGGTGTTTTCGTAACTCAGCGACTTCTGGCACGATGACCTCAGTAGGTGCGTGATGGAGTGATCCCATGGCCATGATGATATCATAGTCTGTATCGAGGTCATGGAGGGAATCGATGCTTTCCAAACAGACGAAGCGACAACCGTGAAGCCCAAGCATTCCTGCAAGACGTTCAACAACGCCTAAGTTGTCACGTGCGAGATCGATAAATGTCAACTTAGCGCCGTGCTGAGCAAACGTAAGGCTGTCAATGGCAAATCCACTACCGACATCAAGAATCTTTTTCCCAGCGACTATTTCAGAGTACAGTGTGTGATACCAACCCCGATGAGCAAACTGCTCGCCTGTACTAATATCATGTCGAGATGATTTCCATTCATGAAGCAGTTCTCTATCTGAGAGTCTGAGAAGTTCAGACGTTTTCTTCCTGCCAGACCGAGATGTCGGGACCTCCACCCATTTCGTGCTAAGAACTTGAAACGGTGCTGTCCAATTATCCGAACATTCATCTTCTGATTGACGTTCAACGAATTTCTTTCGGGGAGTCATTCGTCTAATTTCGTAGCCTAATACTGAAAACATGCGCTTGACTATGGACTGGATCATGCCTTTGTTCTCTCCTCGTTAAATGATGACGTAAACTACCCAAAAGCCTGCCGTAATCCACGATGAATCCTTCTCATGCATAAAAGCCAATTTCGGTGCATTACCCATGTTTTTCACAACCCGAATCTGGTTGTCTAGAATTCTCTGGAACGCATGCATGAATCTTATTCAGAAGTCGAACTATTAAGTCTACTGTCAATAAACCATTGGTATATCACTTTGAATTCTTTTGCTTTCCTAAAGCCAATGTCGGCACAATATCCATGACTGACCACGATTTGTCGACCTTCTTCTGCGTAGGCTGTCCCCAATCATCCAGCTGGTTATCTGTTCACATATTGTCAGTTGTAAACAACCCCCCAAGGACTACGCACCTGACGGTTATCTCAGTTCGATATTATGGTATGCCTGATGTGAGGCTTTCGTAGTCAGCAATCTAGTAACTCTTGCCACGATCGGATGTCAATTTTATTGAGACAAATAGTGCACAAAGGAATGCTAGGATATTGATCGCTCGAATGCACAACGAATACCCTAGTGTAAAATCCGCTATCTGAATTGAAAGACTACCCCCTTACCCGCTAATACTTCGGCTGCGCTTTTCATTATAAGAGCTTGCAACTAAACGGAAGGAGCATGATGTATCTGACTCAACAAAATAGCTTCGCGGAGTTCCAGCTCAGAATGAGATTACCGCTTACTCATCCAACTACCCGCACGATAAAGCCAAGGCGAGTGAGGGCGCTACGGGTGTCTTTGTTCCCTCTAATGTACTCCGAATCCGAATTGGGGCCCCCTTAACTAAAGAAGAGGATCAAATTGCTCAAGACTTCTTTAGCTATCAAGTAGGCATGAGCCTCTATCTGAACGGATCCAAATCCCCGTATCTTTCCAATGGCATAGATATTTTACGTTCTGTGGTCGATCGTTTGAAAGATACAACTCTTGGGACCAAGGTGGCCTGTATCCTAGCGGCCTGTGAAGGCCGGCCTTTTTTCCAACAAAAGGATCGGGTCATGACGAGAAGTTACAAACCTAACCCCGACAAAGCCTTAAAGCTGACAGATTCCGCACTGGCTTACATTAAAAAACAAAAAACCAAATCTTTAAACCTTTCTTACAACAACCTGATTCGATGTCGTGCAGAATACCGAAAGGTGCTAAGGCAAGTTCCGGAAGCCAAGAAGGAGCTGGCCACTCTTAGAAAAGATCTCGAGGAACTCGGTGTGGATATCCCCGTCTTGAAAGACATTAAATCGTTTGAAGACAGGCTGGGGAAAAAGTAACAAGGTGTTTCATTGAGGGGAACTGTAAGCGGATTATGCGAAGCCAGATTATCGCTTCACCGCGACGGGGGCTTTCGACCGCTTACTGACTGGCGCGAAGGTCGCCAACAAAAGTGGATACGGGTCTTGAACCATACTCCGTCGCCGACTCTGGCGTGAGACGTCTCTCGCCAGCTCCTTACAAGTGGACCTGTCCCCTTGTAAGATCCCCTCAAAGGGGGCGAACCCTCTTCGCCCCGCCGGTCGCGGGTCAAGTCTATTCACACTATGTTTGAAATAAATTCAGAGAGGTCGGACAAACGAACCTTTAGTGAAGTTTGGTGGAGGGCAGCCATTCCGCCCGTCGTTGACTCCCTTCCTCCAGATTAAAATTCAAGGGGTTGCCTTGGCGGCCTAAATGAATAGATCGGTCTCATCTAATGCCTTTTATTTCTTCTGAGAATTTCATTCTACCATTAGTTGTCATTAACCATACTGTTTGCTTGGGGGTGTGAATCCAAGATTAAACAGTGGGATAAAGCCTGCTAAAAAGGAGAGACACCATCCTGTATGGAATTATATGAACTCTATCGCTCTAAAGTCACAACCCTTGAATCGGAATGAAAAACTGAGCGGGCATCTTGCAGATGGGTCGCGCGCCTTTATTGGGCTTGGGAAACTACTTATGATAAACCGACTTTTCCCACTTTCGCCTCTAACTCTAAATGCCCAAACGTTTCATCATCTGAATACTTAATCGCCTTTTCTCGTGGGCCGGAAAAGGAAGAGTTTCGGGGGCGATCTTTGTCAATGTTGAATAGGAGCAGGATTTCTATCTCTGAAACACTCCTGTTTACTCCACTTTATCTTCAGGCAGGGAAAACTTGCCAAAACTTCCACCATCCAATGGCAAGGCAGCTCCACTCGCACGCTCATACAAGGGCTGAACCAGTCGTGCACTATGAGCCCCACCATATTGCACATACAAATCGTGTTCTTCTTGCGTAATTGGAACAAGACGCGGGAGTAAAAGCCACCTTACCTTTTCCGTACAAGGGGGTGTTGTAAGAGATCCGTCATAGGCGTAATAACCAAGTTGCCAGTACTCCTTCTTCTGATTTCTTTTTCTATTCGGAATTACGTAAGGCCAACCTGTAAAAGTTCTGGAAGGCAAAAATTTTGTAAGATCAATTCTTAATGATTCAATACCTGTTTCTTTATCTGCCATTGATATGTTTTTAAGCACCGTGTCGAAAACAGAAATGCCTTGGCTGTCCTCAGTAACTTGCATGAAAACTGCAATGACGACAGCCTCATAACTTTCATCACCGCCTGGTACTTCTCTTTTAGCTTTGCTAGGGAGAAACATCCAATGCATTTCCATACCAAACGGCTTGCTGCGCACCTTATGCTCGCTTGGTGCATGCCAGTGTACCTGGCTGAGCTCATAAGTCCTTCCGTCATATTTTAAGTCATTGCCTTCATCAGCCTTAAGATGAACAATGTTGTGTGAATTGTCAGCCTGAAAATGCGTAGGGTCGAGATGTATTAAAGCCACAGCCAGGTTTGACTGATCAAAATGCTTGATATCAGTAATATTAACGGGAGACTGCTAGTATCCTTTGTTACAAACACCCTTCCAATGACTTGGCCCCTGCCCACCCTTATAACTCCAATCCTCGGCCCCCACAGAATTTGCCAAAAGTAGAAAAAGTACCATAGAACAACGTACAAAATTTGAAGTTAAACTTCCTTTTCCTCGTATAGACGGGCATTGTTGCATAAATCGACATTTCCCATATGAGGAATAACGTTCCTAGAAATCAGTCTTCATAAGGCGAACCTTCTATTGATATCAAAGTTTTACTTTGGATTTGCCCTGAAGTTTACCATTTTTGCTATCTTGTTTGATATTCGAATCTTTCCAATTCAAAATAAACGTTAATCGAGATTTCGGAGACCAACCTACCCTCTTCACTCGCCCCATTCCCCTAGCCCGCCCGATCTCAGAAAACTCCTAAATGGGGACATCCTTTGTGAGTCAATCGTGGAAGGCGAAAAACCAGGTTATCGCTTCACTGTGAGGGGGGAGAGGTTTGACTGCTTACTGACTATCGGGAAGTTGTTTAACGAAAGTGGTGGAGGGCAGGGGACTTGAACCCCCGACCCCGACGTTGCGAACGTCGTGCTCTCCCAACTGAGCTAGCCCCCCACATTTAATCCTGTTCTATTAGACTAGGTAGATTTTGTCTTTTTTCCCACTTTACCAAAAGGCCCAATAGCCTGCAATTCAGTTTGGATCATGATCGGCTATTCGTACTCGGCGCCCTTCTATAGACAATTTTCCTTCAGCAAATAGTTGAATAGCTTGGGGATAAATCCGGTGTTCTTGTTCGAGAATTCTGGCTGATAACGTTTCCACCGTATCTCCCTTCTGAATCGGGACTGAGGCTTGCATGATGATGGGTCCTTCATCGACTCCTTCCGACACAAAATGAACGGTGCATCCTGAAATTTTGGCTCCCCACTCCAGAGCTTGTTTCTGTGCATTGAGATCGGGAAAAGCCGGCAACAATGATGGATGAATATTCATGATCTTCCATGGATAGGCCTTTGTGAGTACTGGGGTCACGATTCGCATATACCCAGCCAACACAACAAGCCCAACCTTATGGTGTTCCAAAACACCTAAAATATTTTGGTCATAGTGCTGTCTGGCATCGCCTTCAGATTGTATGGCCTTGGGATCTAGAATGATATTTTTTATGCCATGGCGTTCGGCGCGTTGCAGGGCAAAGGCATCTGCCTTATTGCTTATCACGATTTCTATGGAAGCCTGCGATTGCCCAGATTCAATCGCATCGATCAGGGCTTGAAGATTTGACCCTCTTCCCGAAACTAATACTCCGATTCTCAACATTTTTGGCCTACAGATTTCCCATTATTCCAAATATCAATCATCTGACACACGGCAAAAAACCAAAAAGTTCCTGGACAATATCTCCAGGAACTTTTATTTGTCACACATCTGCGACGCTATTTTCTAGGATTTGTACACCACGCCAGTATTCAGCTCAACGCTCTGAACGATTTGCCCAATGATATATCCTTTTTCCCCTAACTCCCCTACCCGCAAGACAAGAGCAGGAGCTTGATCCGCGGGAACCACAAGCACAAACCCAATCCCCATATTAAACACACGATACATTTCCTCGACGTCGATCTGCCCGAGCCTATCTAGAAAAGAGAATATAGGAGTGATATCCCATGAACCACGAGAAATTTCTGCCAGGCAGCCTTGAGGAAGAATTCGGGGAATGTTTTCCGTCAGCCCACCCCCGGTAATATGGGCCATACCATGAATTCGAAACTCTTTAAGAAGGGTTAAGATCGATTTCACATAAATCCGTGTGGGCGTTAACAACACTTCACCGAGGGAACATTCTGAATCTTCCCAACGGTCCTCGAGAGAGACAGTGTTTTGATCGAATAAAATCCTTCTCACTAATGAATATCCATTGCTATGCAGTCCAGTGGAAGCGAAACCGACCACCGCATCGCCTGGCTGAATTCTTGACCCATTGATGATATTTGCACGTTCCACCGCACCGACCGCGAATCCGGCTAGTTCATATTCATTTCCATTGTACATCGAGGGCATTTCTGCTGTCTCCCCACCAATCAAGGCACAGCCTGCTTGACGACATCCCTCCACCATCCCTTTGATAATGGACTCCCCTTTTGCAACCGACAGCTGGCCAACAGCAAGGTAATCTAAAAAAAACAACGGTTCGGCACCACTGACCAAGATATCGTTGACACACATGGCCACAAGATCGATTCCAATTGTGTCATGCTGATCCAACATAAAGGCGATTTTTAATTTTGTGCCAACACCATCGGTTCCAGAAACCAAGACTGGGTCGACATACTGCTTAGAAGATAATTCAAAGAGACCACCAAACCCGTCTAGGTCGCCAAGGACTTCTTTTCGATACGTAGACCGAACTAAAGGGGTGATTCGTCGCACCAACTCCTCACCCGCTTTAATGTTGACGCCAGCCTCTCGATAATCCATGGTCATCGTGTGGATAATAATATCGGTTCCTTGTCGATCGTGATGCTATGAACGGACAAGTTCCACCAATGTTTCCATATGAGCGGTTTGAGGGAAAAGGTCAAAGGCCTGAATTCTGGAAATGTGATACCCAGATTCGACAAAACGACCCAAATCTCTGGCTAGGGTCGGAGCATCGCAAGAGAGATAGAAAATCCGAGGGACTTCAAGACGAAGAATTGAAGCAACAGAATCTGAAGAGAGTCCTGTCCGTGGTAGATCGAGAAGAAGCAGATCATACTCCCCAATTTGGGTTCGGACAAGAAATTCCTCAGCTCGGCCCACTCTAAACCGGCATCCACCGATTTTATTGACTCTTGCATTCTTTCGAGCATCTGCGACCGCAAAAGGATTTAATTCGACCTGGGTCACCAAGAAACCCTGCCTGGCCAACAGCAACCCCAAACACCCAGTCCCAGCGAATAATTCTAAAACACGGTGCCTAGGATGCTCTCCCACCCACTCCATCAAGGTCTGACCTATTTTTTTAAACAGAGGCCAATTCCCCTGCATAAACGACCGATCACCGACTTCGACGGATAAATCATGAAATTGTTCACAGAGAAAGTTTTGGCCACGAACTACTCGTTGCCTGATTTTACGAACATGTTTCGGCTGTTCTGATTGCCAGACAAGTCCAATGACTTGGGGAATCTTTCCAAGATGATCAAAATATTCCTCAATAGCGCCGACGTGTTCCGACTGACCACGAAGAAGGAGGAGAACAGACCCATCAACTGTTGATTGTCGTAATTCGATTCCACTGATCATCATGGAAGACGGTTGGTTAGTTTTCATCTGATTTTCGATGGAATGTACAGCATTGCGCATGCTCTCAGGAATCAACAAACAACATGAAGCTGAAACAAAATCATGACTACCTTCACGATTCAAACCTAATTGCCACATTCCCTTGTGCTTCTGAACCATGAATCGAATCCAACTTCGATACCCGAAAGCAAACGGTGAGGGAACGGGTGCAAAAACCGGAGGGTTGTGGATGTGCCCAATTCGTCCAAGAGTTTCTTCAAGAACATGTTGTTTTTTGGATAACTGAACGTCATACTTAATGTGTTGAAGATGACACCCTCCACAGTTTCCGTACTGGGGACAAGGAGCAGATACGCGATCAGGGGACTGGACAAGAATTTTCTCGACTTGAGCTTTTTGATAGCCGCGACGATGGACAAAAGGCCTGACGATCAATGTTTCGCCCGGCACGGCACCTCGGACAAAGGTGACAAGGTTCCCTTGATGACCGAGTCCCCACCCGCCGGCAACCAGCCGATCAATGACTAAGGGAGCTGCAGTATCTGGCATCGAGGTTGGTGTCATGGCGAGGGTATCGGAAGGTTGAATGTTTCGTTCTCTGGTCAGTTCTCTGAACGAAGTTCAACATTCAGCAATTTAATCTTACGATGAAGGTGACTTCGTTCAATTTTGAGATCATCAGCCGTCTTCGACACATTCCAGTTGTTTTCCCGCAGCCGGTTTCCAATATATTCTCGCTCAAACGCATTCCTGGCATCTCGAAGAGAACCAAAAACCATGGAAGGGTTAACCGTGCGGGGCATATTCGACTGAAATCCTGGCAGGAAAGGAAGAATATCTTCAGCATCGATGACAGGCTTGGGAACTAAGATCATCAGCCGCTCTAATTGATTGCGAAGTTCTCGAATATTACCTGGCCAATCATGTTGTCCCAACACAGCCATTGCCTCATTCGTGAAGCTTTTTAATTTTATTCCTTGCTCTTCTGCTTGAAGTCTCAGAAAATGCTGAGCCAAAGCTGGAATATCTTCTTTACGATCCCGCAATGGCGGGACATCAATGGGCAGCACATTCAATCGATAAAATAAATCCTCACGGAAATTGCCTTTTTCAATTTCCTGTTTCAAATCTTTGTTCGAAGCCGCAATAATTCTGACATTGACTTTGACAAGCTTGGTTCCACCTACACGTGTAAATTGCTGCTCTTGGAGAACTCGCAAGACTTTGGCTTGAGTCGCAACACTCATATCTGCGATTTCGTCAAGAAACAATGTCCCTCCATCTGCGAGATCAAATTTCCCGCGTTTTTGGGATACTGCTCCGGTGAACGCACCACGCTCATGCCCAAATAATTCGGTTTCAATGAGTGTTTCGGTGATAGCAGCACAATTAATTTCGATAAATGGATGTGTACATCGAGGACTTTGTGAATGAATTGCTCGCGCTACTAATTCTTTTCCTGTCCCATTTTCTCCCGAAATAAGCACTCGACTATGCGTCGGCGCCGCAGCAGAGATGATTTGTCGTAGCTGCTGCATGGCAGGCGATGTCCCAACAAGTTCAAAGTGTCGTTCAACCTGAACTCGAAGGTTAAGGTTTTCTTCCTCCAGTTTGCGTTGGTGAAGGGCATTCTTTAGCAGAATGGTGACTTTTTGGAGATCAAGTGGTTTTTCTAAATAGTCATACGCCCCAAGTTTGGTGGATTTCACAGCAGTTTCGACCGACCCATGTCCAGACATCATAATGACCGGCAAATTTGGACACTGCTGTTTGGCTCGCTTCAAGGTTTCCAATCCATCGAGTTCCGGCATCCAAATGTCGAGCATCACTAAATCAGGAGGGTCCGCCTTGATGATCTTGAGTGCTTCAACTCCACTCTTTGCAAGCGTCACTTGATAACCTTCGTCCTCAAGGATGCTACTTAACGCATTCAGAATGGCGGGTTCATCATCAACTAGACAAATACTGCTCGACACGAAAACCTCCTCCAGTCCTATACAGGGAACACCATGGTAAATTCAGCTCCTTGGGGTAAATGATTAGCAACCTGAATGGATCCGTTGTGATCAGTTACAATTCGCTGAACAATGGCTAAACCTAATCCCGTACCGGTTCGCTTTTTTGAAAAATAGGGAAGAAAAAGCTTTTCTTGGTCCTCTTGTCGGATACCTGGACCTTCATCAGCCATTTTGATCGTAGTCCGTTGCTGTTTCCAATTGACCTCCGTCGAAACCCAAACTTTCCCTTTCTGATCCATTACCTGAATGGCGTTGTCAAATAGATTTACAAACACTCGTTTGATCTGGTCTCGATCAAGGTTTATCAGGGGCATAGAGGGATCGAGGGAAGTGATGAACTCGATATCCCGATGGGCATCGGCATAGAGGGCAATCACATTTTCAATGATGTCATGAAGAGATTCACGAGTCATGTGTGGAGCCGGCATTCTGGCAAATTTCGAAAATTCATCAATCATTCGCTTCAAACTACTCACTTCATTGACAATCACCCCTGTTGACTGATCAAAGATATCGCTGAAGTCAGGAGCCTTCTCAAAGAATTTTTTCCTCAAGCGCTGTGCGGATAATTGAATGGGAGTCAAAGGATTCTTAATTTCATGTGCAATCCGTTGTGCGACTTCCTGCCATGCTGCAACTTTCTGCGCCTTGATTAAATCCGTTCGATCCTCAAACACCAACACAAATCCCAAATCCTTGCCTGCTTCATTCCGCATACGAGAAAGATTCAACCCAACCGTCAATAGTTTTCCTTTGACATCCATTTGCCCATCAAGCGATAGACTGTCACGCCCATCGATCAAAATCCGATCATAAGCCTCTTGAAACAAACTCAACTCACGTTCTTTAAAGACCTCAAACACCGGACGTCCCCGAATCTCCTCCGCCTTGACGCCAAGGATTCGCTCCGCTGAATGGTTGAATGTCGTAATCGTTGACGCGACATCAATAGACAGAACTCCGGAGGCAATGGTATCAACAACCACTTCTGTATAAGCCCTCCGCCGGTCAGCCTCGGCATTGGATTGAATCAAGGATAGATTAACTTCCTCAATTTTGGCTTTACCCGTGGCAAGATCCGTGGTCATGCGGTTGAAGGAGTCGACAAGGGTCCCTATTTCATCGGTTGCTTTCACGGCAACGCGCACATCCAGATCACCTCGAGCAACCGCTTCCGTCCCTTCGGCGAGTTTTTGAATGGGTACGGTAATCCCTCGGGCCACATAAAATCCAAACCAGGTGGCGCTAAACAATAGGAGGACTGTTACGACCGCGACGAAAAGGTAAGCCCCCGCTTTGATCGGGTTTTGCATAGCTTTAATTTGCCGATAGTCCTTATATTTTTTGGCAAACCCTTCCATTTTTTCCAGAAGAAGTTCTGATACATACGCATCGACGACCACGACACCGGAGACCCCATTGGGGTCCATATTTGAGAATATGGGCGCAGCAGCCTGAATAAGCCTTCCGACCTGGGCATCCTGTACCACTGTTTGTTCTTGACGTGTATCCAACACTTTCATCACTAATTGCGACACTGGAAGGTTCAGGACGGATTCGGGCACGTTGGGATCGACCATGTGAGCAAGTCTTTCAAGTTTTGCGGAAAAAACTTTCACTCCAGCAAGATTAAACTCCGTGCGTTTCCTTGCCATTGCAGCTATCAGAAGTTCTTGATGTTCTGGGCGAAACATATCCTCTCGAAAAATTTCCCGACTGATAGCCAGGGCAGACTTTTCAGCAAGTTCGATCTGTCCTTGGTGATACACCACATACATATCCTCTGAATCTTTCAGTACTTGCTCGACTTGTTCACTAAACCAGATCTTCATCACCTCGCTAATAACTCCGCTGGCAACAAAAGCCAACAACACAGTAGGAATCAAGGAAAACCCAATGAATGCCGCAATGAGTTTGGTTCGAAATCCCGAACCAAAGAGACGGTGACGACGTTCGAAGTAGGCTTTAATCAGGTTACGGGAGAGAAGGAGTGTGAGGACGACTAACCCCACGATATCAAGGTAAACCAGAAAGAGGACCAGGGCATAACTAGGAGTCGGCAGGATGGAATTGAGTTTGGTATCTCCCCCAATCCCATAGCGGGCATAGTACATGGTGAGAAGCAAACACGGTACAAGGAGGAGGAGGACGATCCATACAGGCTTGAGATGGAGACTTTGCCCTCGGTCGACTGGCTCTTCTTCCTGAATAAGGCGCTTTTTTCTTTTGGAAGAAGGTGGCTTTGAAGATGTTAATTTCGAAGGAGTAAACATGAAAGGCTCAGGAATTCTTTTCTAAAAAAACTCTTGCGACTATGGTATTTTTTCGATGGATTCTTAACCGTCAGAAAACCTCTAGGTCAACAGCCTTGAGGTTATCGTTAAATTGTACCGAAACACTAGGGGAAATGGCACCCTAGAGAAAGGTTGCTATTCTAACAGGAAAGGCCGTGCTGAGGTGATGCGTACGAAGACTAGAATAGCCTACTTTAGGGGAAGAATTCACCAGCTTGAGAAGAGTTTTGGGCTTCTTTTTTGAAATGGACAAGAAAACGGATATGTAACGAATGAGGGGTCATTTTTCCCCTGAGGCCTTCTCAACGTACTTCATGCGCAAGGTATAGAGCATATCTGCCAAGATTGTTTGTTCTTCAGGCGATAAATTCCCTTGGGTTTTGGTTTCTAAGACAGACAGGATATCAATGACTTCCTTAGCCTGGGGTAAATTGGCCGGAAGGGCGGGCTGATCGGTGCCCAAAGGCTCACCCATAAGCATAAGGGCAGACGAACCGAGTGAAAATATAAAGGAAGCGAACGTGACTGGTGGACAAAAATCTGCCGTATCCTGCGCTTCGCTGGAACCTTGAGCGGGAGAGGGTTCTGAAGGCGAAGGAGCTTCTGGTTGGAGTGGATCGGGAGTGGAAGTTTGGTCGTCTGAGCGACCACGTTTGTCTCGGATGACAAAGCCTTGTTCTTCTTCACTCATGCCTCAACTCCTGAAAAAACCACGAGATCAAAGCTACCATAATCCACGTATGACCGCAACCAATACGGAACGACTAGGTTAATTTGAAGAAGTTCCGATTGGAGTATACAATCATGCGCGTTTGGGGATCTCGACCCTCGACATCACTATTGCCCTGAGCCATATCATGTTCGCTCACATACGCATTTGACTCTTATCATGTCACAAGACTTTGACAAACTTCGCGACGTCGTTTCTCATCTCCGTGGGCCAAATGGTTGTCCTTGGGACCGAAAACAAACTCATGAATCTCTCAAACCTCATCTCATAGAAGAAGCCTATGAAGTGGTGGATATCATCGATCATCAAGACCCCAGACTCCTTCGTGAAGAATTAGGTGACTTGCTACTCCAGATTCTGCTCCATTCCAAAATTGAAGAAGAACAAGGCATCTTTACGATTGAAAACGTCCTAGCAGATCTCTCCCAAAAACTCATCAGACGTCACCCTCATGTCTTCAACCAATCCGAAGTTGCAGCTCACGATCTGACTCCTGATCATGTTGCCAGTCAGTGGGAAACCATCAAAAAAGCCGAACGGACGGAAAAAGGCAAGCCAGATTCTGTTCTAGATGGCATCCCTTCGACATTACCGAGTTTATTACGGGCCTATCAGATTCAATCACGAGCCTCTCGAGTGGGGTTTGATTGGGAAAAACCGCAGCAGATTGTCGAGAAACTCAACGAGGAATTGGAGGAATTGCGAGAGGCTGTGGCATTCCAGGAGAAGCACTGTTCTTCGAATCCGGACAAGGGCTATGATGCTGTTGGTCATGACTTGATCGAACAGGAGTTCGGGGATGTTCTTTTTACAGTCGCAAATTTAGCCCGATTCCTCAGAGTCAATCCGGAAATTGCACTTCGGAAAACCACGAATCGATTTATTCAACGCTTTCGATTTATGGAATCCCAAGCTGTCCAACATCAAAAAATGTTGGAAGACCTCACGGCATCAGAATGGGATACGTGGTGGGAAGAAGCAAAACGCCAAGAACAGCTTCCAACGGGAGAGAGAGAAGCATAAAGCACAAAAAAGAATCACACCATGGAAGATTCTGAAAAGTCCGAACAGACAGGGAAGCGCGTAGGGCTCCATCCTATTTTTGTGGTCTTTGGGATCATCATCGGTTTATGGATATTTGTGCAAGCCATTATTCCTGACTCAAAAAAGGTTCAACCCCCGCAGGAGAGCACCGCGCAATCTACTGATTATTCTCTCTTGGAGGAAGCGAGTTCAGCGTTGGTCCCGCACTTCAACGTGTCGGCCAGAATTCCAGACATGAATGCCGTCGGCATTTTGGTTCACGAGAAAACAACGGACACACAAATTGTCGCGTTATTAAAACTTTTTCGTGAATCACGCCAAGATAGAAGCCTGGCAACGTTGGTCCCACCTACGACCCCGGGAGACGAGCTCGACAATTTTGCCATTGCTGATATCTATATCTTCTCTGACCCACAATATGCGGTGAAAGATGCCATTCAAATCCTGGCGGTCGGCGCGCATGCGCCCGGAGAGTTTTATTCGCCTTCAATCCCATTTGAAGTAGCAATGGAACAAGTTCGTGGCCACTATGTTGTGGACTTAAACAATAAGGTTAATCCTGAAGAAGCGTCTTTGGGATTTGCAGATAAAGCGACGGGGTTATATTCGAAACGGTATCAGAAGTTGTTTTGATAGCTAGAGAATGATGAAAACGGTTGGGAATTCTTGAAGGAGAGTATTGGTCAACGAATTAAATGCCAATGCTTTGCTTAATCTCTTGACGCAGTTTTTCACGTTGCTCCTGCATCCACGCTTCTAACTTCGGGAAGAGGTGAGACAACACACCATCAAATGGATCAATCATCACATCTCGTCTTTCCTCAAACATTTCTTCTTCGTTGGCAATGTTGATTTTCTTCTCGGCAATGGCGCGCGCCAATAACTGATTCACTCGCAGTTGTTGACCTGGTGAGCCCCCTGACAACTCCAATATTTCTGTCTTAAAATGTTCGAGCTCTTCCTGAAGAGCCACTTTAACTCGAACGCCTTGTGGTGTGGCCCAAGTCGGTCGATCGACAGAATAATCGAAGGAAAGAACTGGTTCTCGTGGTTCCCGGTAGGGACCCATCACATTCAAGACGGTAAATGGCTGGGCCATTATCTCACCTCTCCGCTTATTTCAATAACATCAGGAAACATGATTACGACCGGGAACCGATTTGAATGATTTGGACTGACCCCTCTCCCTGTGTCGGGCCCTGCCATTGTTGGAGTCCACCAAGTATATTGTAGAGATTGTCATATCCTTGCCGACTGAGAAAATCACAAGCCAACCGGCTTCGGTCCCCCTCTGCACAATAGACGAAAACCTTTTTTAGATGTTTAGGGATCTCTGATTGGTAAAGGTTTTCCAATTCTTGAAACGGAACTAACTTGGCATCAGGAATGTGCTGAGTGGAAAACTCCTTCGCCGTGCGAACATCGATAATCAGAAAACTTGGAGAAGGCGATTGTTCCTCGGCTTGGATAAGTGCCTGAGCCTCTTCAGCCGTGATATCCCGATACAATCGTCCACTACGAATGAGGTCGTCGGACACAGGAATCCCCGAAGCGACTTTAGCCAACTGAACACGGAGAAGATCAACACTATCTGATGCATTTTTTGAGATTTCTTTTAGTTTACTCTCGATGTAGTAATGGTTTCGTTTCAGTTGATCAACTTCACCTGTTAATTTGATCATACGCCAATAAAGAAACCCGACGATCGTGAGTGTGAATAACGCCAAAATCCACATCACTATGTACCCCCTTCAACCTCTGCTTTGGCAAAATAGCTGAATCACAAAACGCCCCCTGTTTCAGCCTTGGACTTTTCAGGGAGGGGAAGAATCTTCAACTGGAGGGGTGGTGAGAAAGTGGTCGGGGCGAGAGGATTTGAACCTCCGACTCCCGCGTCCCGAACGCGGTGCGCTACCGGGCTGCGCTACGCCCCGATTCTTATCAATTTCCGACAACTTCGGTCAGAGGCTGGAATGTCAGCCCATGAGCATCAGCCACGGCTTTATACGTAATGCGCCCTTGTTTCACGTTCAGACCTCGAGAAAGGCCTGAGCTCCTACTCAAAGCACTCTCCACTCCCGCATCAGCTAGTTGGACTATAATAAGGAAGTGTGGCGTGGGTCAAGGCCACCGTTGAGGTCTTGGGCACGATGCCAGGAATATTGGTAACCCCGTAATGTAATATTTCTTCAACGGAATAAATCGGATCGGAATGCGTAGTAGGACGAATGGTTTCCACGCAGCCTCCCTGATCAACGGCCACATCAACAATCACCGATCGGGCTTTCATGAGGGCGACAAGCCTACGGGAAACAAGTTGAGGGGTTCTCGCCCCTCTGACCATGACAGCTCCTACTAGCAAATCTGCGGAAGGAACCACACGGTCAATCGCATCCTGCGTAGAATACAGGGTCGCAACCCCACCCTGGTAACGGTTCATCCAATTGACAAAGTTGTTCCAAATCAAGACTAATCATCGTCACTTGGGCTCCCAAACCCACAGCAATTCTTGCTGCAGCACTCCCCACAGTACCCGCCCCTAAAATGACCACATGTCCAGGAGGCACTCCAGGAACCCCACCCAGAAGAATCCCCTGTCCACCCTGCTCACGTTCTAAATAATGCGCTCCAATTTGGATAGCCATCCGTCCAGCAATTTGGCTCATCGGTTGAAGTATCGGAAGACCGCCTTTTTCATCTTCGGTCGTTTCATAAGCGATTGCCATACACCCGGTTGCAAGCAAAGCCTCTGTGACATTTCGATCTGCCGCTAAATGCAGGTAGGCAAATAACGTGTGTTGGGGTTGAAAGTACTGGCATTCCTCCACTAATGGATCTTTCACTTTAATGATAAGGTTGGCGTGCTGAAACAATTCTTCTTTTGTGGAGGCGATGTGAGCACCCGCTTCAAGATAGGCGTCATTCGTAAATCCGCTTCCTTCTCCAGCGTTGACCTCTAACCAAACGGTGTGTCCTCGCCGTGTCAGTTCAGAGACGCCTCCAGGCGTCAAACCAACCCGAAATTCCTGATCCTTTACTTCCTTAGGTATTCCAATAATCATAACGTCTCATCACACCCCGTAACCTGGACAGAAAAAGCATTCGTCCTGTAAGATCATTTTTTCTACTTATCCTTGTATTATAACTCGAAATTGTCATGAGTGGCTTTAAACATCATATTTTTGTGTGTCTGAACCAGCGTCCTAAAGGAGATCCTCGTGGTTGTTGTGCAGACCTGGGATCGGAGAAGCTCCATGCCTTTTTCAAAAAGGAAGTGGAACGATTGGGATTGCGGGAAGTTGTGCGTGCCAATAAAGCTGGGTGCTTGGATCATTGCGAGTACGGTCCCAGCGTGGTGATTTATCCTGAGGGAGTCTGGTATTGGGTTGGGTCGGAAGCTGATGTCACCGAGATCATGGAAAGCCATGTTGTGAATGGTGAAATTGTTGAGCGTCTCTTGATGCCAGGTCATGAGATTCCTTCCTTCAAGTTAGAATCCCGTGCCACACCAATTCCTCTATAAGGCCTCAATCAGACCTTCCCAATAATGACGGAGATCCAAATCAGCTAATAAGTACTTTTTTCATTAATGCGTCGACCGAACAACATACTCGAACTATTCTCAGGAGCCTTGTTTGAAGGAGTAAAGCCTATGATGGTCACTCGGGATCATTTGGTCCGTCATCCAGATCGTTGCACGCATAATGCCGTCTGTATACCAGTCTGCCCGACGGGAGCCTGGCTCTCAACCCCACCCTATAAGTTTGATGAATCTCGTTGCCTAGAGACATGTCGAGTCTGTCTCGATGCATGCCCGACTCAAGCCATTTACGCCGTCTTTAAGAAAGGCGAGAAAGTAGTTCTTCCTCAAAAAGAATAACCGTTCTATCCCATAGCCTTCCGAAAGTGCCCCCAGTAGGCCGTCCCGACATATCCACATCCTCCAGAGAGAGTGGTCGAGGCCAGAATGCGGTAAACCTGCCATCGGGGAATTTTTAAATTTTGATCAGGATCTAACAAGTTCTCCGTTGTGCTCAATAACTGTAGAGTTTTGAGCCCGATGAGGATAGGCCACATACAAGCTAAGCGCAGCCTGACTTCTGCACGAGGAATGGAAAGAGTATACAGCCATCCCTGATCCAAATGATCCAACGCAATGCCTATCAGTTTTTGAAGCACAGGGTACAGTTTCTTCCTATTGCGCTTATCAAGAAGATCCTGCGGTTCAAGACCGACTTGTCGCAAATCCGAGATCGGAATATAGCATCGTCCTCGCCGAAGATCCTTAGACAAGTCCTTTAAAATATTCGTGAGCTGTAATCCTTTTCCAAAGCGAATACCAGCACGAATTTTAGATTCCAGATCCCAAACACGCATTCGGGGTAAATGCGCGCGCATCACATTGGTCCAATATTCGCCCACACAACCAGCAACAGAATACGTATAGTGATCCAATTCGGCGAAAGAAGGTAATGCCGTCAGCGTGGATTCCGAATCACCAGGGAAGACCGTAAGGTCCATTTCCATCCCACCGATCAACATGGGAAGGAGATTCCGAATAGCTTGTTGATCATCAGGCTGAAGTTCTTGAAACATGTGAAAGTACGGCTCTAAGTTTTCTAACAATGCCCGCTCACCTAGATGGCTTTGTAAGGGAGCCATCATTGTTTGGACCGTACCTATTTCATTCCAGTTCAATTGTTCGTGAAGGAACTGAGACTTAAATTGTTGAAGGCGCATCAAGCGATCACTGCGTTCGATCTGTCCGGTATCCGCAATGGTATCGGCTGCACGAGCAAAGAGGTAAGCCAGCCCTACTTGTCGAGAGACAGCAGATGGGAGGATGGCCAAGGTCAGATAAAAAGAACGGGAGACCTTCTTCAGAATGTCCTGTAATAAATACTTCTCAGCAACCTTTTCGCTCATTATGTATTCATCTTACTTTGCTTCAATGGAGCCTTCCATCCCTTCTTCACGATGACTGGGCATGAAGAGAAGTTGCTTATCACAATAAAATTGGTAGATGTCTGGTTGGGGTAAAGTAAATTGAATAGTTGCCTCTTCATCCCATTCTATCTCTTGTTCAACATGAGTCCCAGTTTGTGGGTTATCCAGGATGAAATTGTGTGGAACGAGAAAAGACTCATTAACCAGAGTCAACTCAACAGGAGTTCCAGTAGAGACTTGCAGCTTCGAAGGAGCAAACACATAGCTTTCCATCCGAATAGTGGCCCGTTGAACCCCATCCTGGGATACAGAAAGAACAAGAGGCGCATTATCTTGACCCTGCGAAAACCCCGTACCAGGCAGTGTCAATAGTATTGCGACGAACAAGACAATCCCGAAAAGGTAACAGCTTCTTAAAACATTGACAAAAAAAGAGCGGTGACGGATAGGTTTCATGAATGTTGGCCCGGGAATCCTTTAGTGTATAAAGTCGAATTTTACTAAAATAGCTTCAAATTTCATAATTCCGACCATATTGACTCCTTGTAAAATGGTATTATAACTTAATAAGTTAAGAAAATTGTGGAGAAAAAGAGCTATTTTGATCTCATTGGTTTACCGATATAATAAACTAACAAGCACATCTTTCGCATTTCGATACACTAAATCGCAAAAAATTCAGAAGAAGACTGACAGCTAAGCTGACGTAACAAAATTCAAGGAGGCAATCGATGAAAAAACTCAAAGGTATTGGTCTTCTACTCGTAGCCAATATTCTTATATTTGCAACCCTCTCAATTACCTTCACCATACTGGCCGATATCGTTCTGCCATCTTTTGGAATCGACCTGAGGAGATCTATCAATCAAACGCAGTTGCTATGGGCCTTTGTCATCGGATTTGGCGGTGCATTCATTAGTTTAGCCATGTCGAAGCAAATGGCCAGAGCCATGCTCCCATGCGTGCAAATCACGCAACCTCGCAATCAGGCAGAAATGCTGATCTATGAGACGGTACAAAAGATTTCACAACGGCTTCAAATCACTATGCCTGAAGTGTGGATCTATGAGGGCCCAGACCCCAATGCTTTTGCCACGGGACCCACAAGGAACAATTCTATGGTGGCGGTCTCAACCGGGCTTTTGAACAATCTCAATGAAAATGAAGTCCGTGCCGTGTTGGCACATGAAATGGGCCACGTGTATAACGGCGATATGTTTACCACAACGGTCTTAGCCGGTCTCATGAACACGTTTGTCTATTTCATCAGCACCTGGGTGGCCCGACACGTCGCTGAGCGGAATTATTTCTTGTACATTGGAGTGTACTTCTTTCTAACAATCGTCCTTTCCTTCTTGGCGATGATTCCTATCAGTTGGTTTTCCCGACGCCGGGAGTTTTCAGCGGATAGTTTTGCGGCCAATACCGTTGGGAAGGAATACATGATATCGGCCTTGCAAGCCATTGACCGATGGGTCCAACGTGCCCAGTTTCAATACCAATCTGAAGATGCCTTAGCGACCATGAAGATATCTGGCCAAACCAGTAGCTTCATGCAACTCTTTTCTACACACCCACCCATCGAAGCCAGAGTGGCTGCTTTGCAACGGCTGTAATAGTTTTCAATCGTAGTTAATAACCAAAACGGGGCTCGATTTCCGAGCCCCGTTTTGGTTCCGCTCTTCTAAGTTCCTCTCTAATGTTCTCGGTATCACTTCTAATGTTCTCAGTATCACTGCAGACCGTAATATGGCAGCTCAAAAAACACCGACTTTCAACTATTAAGCACCTCTTGTGCAAAGTGAAAACGATTGAATCAGCAAGTCAAGGTAATTAAATGTACGCCCCAAGAAATACTCAAACTTCTTAAGAAAGCTCTTGAGTGGGCTCAGATTTCTCGTGGTCGCTGCATAGAGTACAATAATCTTTTTACGCAGTTTACATTCAGCAATATACGCTCTCGCGAACACATCTTTGTTTATAATGAACTGGCGAACATCATTGAGATTTACGAACTCTAGAGAGAACATGTAAATGATTTTTCGGGCCTGAAACAAAAAATTACGGAAGTGCTAAGCAAAGGTCCCGTCTTGTCTGAAGATGAAAATCCCGATACTTCAAGTAATCGTCCTAGAAACGACGCATTCATGATTTTACTGGCCGGAAAACTGATTGCGGCAGGTATCTCCGTAAGATCTGTTGAAGGTATCTCTCTTAAAAACACTTCAAGTGGGGAAGGCACGATCATGAGTGGCCAAGGGGTTCCAGATATCGTGGTCGAATGCGGAGGTACGCTTCTATCAATTGAGTGCAAAAGACCTCTGTCAAAGGATGCCATTACACGTCATCTCAGAGATGCCCACAAGCAACTCAGGGAGCAGGGAACACCGGGAATAATTGCGATCGACTGCTCAGTGTCAATTCGACCATGGGAAACCATTCTCAATACGTCTTCGGAAGAAATGGCAACAGAATTTTTAATTCAGAGGCTAATCGAGAAAGTACAACCACTTGTAGATCCACAGTTCACTCCAGCAATTGCCGGAGCCATTCTCTATGTCAGGGCTCCAGTCCATACTGTGCACGATGTCAGTATCATCCTTAGCCCAACCGGGGACCCAATCACGACCTATCGACAGGATACAGCCTCTACGTTACTCTTTATAGGAAACGCCTCTTCACCAAACATGCCAGCATTTCGCTACTTGCAAAAACCTTTTACATAGAAATCAATGGTGCTATCCCGCTGAAGTGACTTGCAGCATAGATAATAATTATATTCTTGAATTGAATTATGCCCACTGACATCGACCAAAATCTCGTCAATGACGTGTAGGTTGTGGCAGCGAAGCTGGGCACACAAGTCCTGAGCCGTTCCGAGTACTTCCAACATGGTCAATTCTCACACTACCAAGTCTATGACGGCGGACATACTTGGGAAGATGTATGTAAAGCAGCAGGCTTGAATCATAAGAAAAAAGAACCTGTTTCAGATGAAGAGTATTACAACCGATTGTCAGTCGCCATTGCGGAACTTGGTAGATACCCAAAAGCCTCGGAGCGGAAGAAATACGGACTCAGCTTCAGCAAGCGACGTTATTCCACACTAATCGAATTCATCCGCAAAGCCATCGAGCTTGGGCGTGCGCCGAACCTGTTTGATGCCTTGCCGATTTTGGACGAAGAAGACAATCTCGACGTGCAACCACTTCAATCTGAAATGCTGCCAACCCCGACAAGAAAAAGGAAGCGCTTCGTTCCGCCAATTCCACTTCAAACCAACCGGACGAAATGGGAGCGCACTGGTGTGGACGGCTTCCCCTATGCACCCCACGACGAATTGGGCGTGGCGGCCTTGCTCGGAATACTCTGTTCGAAAGGAACCATCCGGTGGCAGATTTTGGAAATGAGGGGAAGTAAAGGAATCGACATCACCTGCTATGACGAAGTGATGGAGAAGAGTATCCGCGTGGAACTTAAATACACCCTCTCGAAAGGAAGTTGGAACCACAGAATCGAAGACTTGGACTTTGTTGTGTGTTGGGAAAACCGGTGGCCAGATTTCCCGAAGCCAGTCCTAGTCCTGAGCGAACTGATTAAGACAACATAACTGGACCATTAACTGAAACTCTGCCGTTGTGTTTCTTTGTGCTCAGCGCATCCACACTTCAGCCCACTCCAGCTAGGCTCTGAATGTTACTTAACCCTTTGCTGCAATGGATCTAAGTGCTGTAGCGATAGCTAAAGAAATAAAATCTGATGGGGCTAAGAGTCGCAGGCATAGACCGGAGTTTTCATGAAATACAGTAGTCTTTCCCGATACTCCGGTGGCATCATCACTGTTTCCACTCCTTGACAAAGAACCGCAGCGGTTCCACACTAATACCATCGTTCAATTCTTCCTGAAGGTTCCATGAAATCCCTAACTCTGAAAAACATTTCCGACGCGCTGTATGCACGGATCAAAAAGCGGGCTGCTGAACATCATCGAAGTCTCAATCAGGAAATCATAACCTGTTTAGAACATATCACCAGTAGCACGCCCATTGATGCCACTACTATCTTGGCCAAGGCGCGCGAATTGCGGTGTCAGAGTAAAGGTCCGCTTCTCACCGATAAACGGCTCGCGCAACTGAAAACCGCCGGGCGACGCTGATTGTTGCCGATATATCTCCCCTATCTATCTCTTATTTCCCAAGCACGCGTACTTCCTAGGCAGAAAAAATTCTGAAACGTGATTTGTTGTGCCCCATTGCTCCGGCGCTCAGAGTTTTGTAATGCAATGACCCTTTCAAGGGTGAGCGGCGACAAATTGAAGAGCCTCCGCAAAGGTCCGGTACTCGCGAAAATCAATCGGACCAGGGTCATGTGGAAGAGAGGTTCGTCCGAGAATGGCCGTGATGACACTCCTGTAGGCCGTATACCACCGGCAGGCTTTCGTAAAAGCTTCTTTGACTACGGGTTGATGTTGCCATGGTGTGAGATCCAGTTCCTCATTGATCAAAATTTCAACCCATAGCAGTCGTGCTGCCCGAGGAAATTGGAGGACTTCATCAAGTGATTGGACTCCGGCATAGGCTGGAAGGAGTTTCAATTTGGAGACTGGGGTGGGGTTCTGTGCGTGGTTCATTGTTCAAGTTTAGAAGATCACCAAATTTCCGGCAAGTGTGGCCATTCTATAAGAAGCGCGACCGAGAAATGCTCAATACGATATATTCTGATCTTACAATCATCACCCTTTATGGCGGCCTGTTAAGATTTTATCCCAGAAAAGGGAAAACGCTAAAGAAGTGAGAGCTGTTGGGGTTCTTGAGAATCCTTCGATCGTCGTTTTCGGTCTGGCACTACAATCGTTTCTTTGAGAGATTCATCTATCTCAGATAAAAATCGTGAAGCCTCACGTTCTCGGCGTTTGCCGAAGAGAAAACGGTTTCGGCAATACAACAGATGCACTCGTTCTTTCGCTCGTGTGAGACCGACATAGAATAATCGCCGTTCTTCTTCAAGGTCTGCATTCTCGTACGGCAGGCTCCCCTCCTCGACTCCACCCAATATCACTTCGGTAAACTCAAGTCCTTTGGCTGCATGGAGGGTCATGAGGGTAACAGCATCCGCACTTACGTCATAATCATCTGATTCTACGGACAGTGCCGTCTCTTCTAAGAACTTTTGTAAAGCCACAGGAGTCGACATTTCATCATGTTTTACTGCCAATGAACGTATGAGCAAGAACTCATTGTCATGCCGAGGGTCTTGCTCAACACGCCACTGCTTCAGACCTGTAGCTTCTGCAACATACGCCACGAATTGCGAGAGTGTCTTCTCTTCCATACCTTGACGCATTTGTTCGAGCATATGCATCAATGCCGTAACCGACCTGACTTGCGATGTTGATAGATTCGACGATCCTTTGAGTGTTTGATACAGCGACAGCTCTCGTTGCTCCGCTTCGGCCTCAAGTGCGGTTTGAGTTTGAGAGCCTATTCCCCGAGGTGGGCAATTCAGGACTCGACTAAGACTGATATCATCATCGAGCTTTTGGATCAGCAAAAGGTAGGCCAATAGATCCTTGACGACCTTCCTGTCAAAAAATCGCGTTTCTCCAATAACACGAAAAGGAATGCCTGATTTGGCGAAGGCTTCTTGCAGTGGCTTACCCAATGCATGCAGCCGGAACAGCACTGCAAAGTCACGAAAGCTTCGTTGTCGTTGACTCACGGTGTCATGCACTTTTCCTCTGTAATGCTGGTAATGACTGGTCCCACCGACATGTTCTTCTATTTCACGTACAACCCACGCAGCTTCAGCCTGTTCATCAGGGAAACTCATCACCTGGATCGGCAAGCCTTCGACATTGTCTGTTTGCAAGGAGATGGCTATCCGAGATGTGTTGTGTGCGATGACTTGTGATGCGGCCGCAGCGATTTGTGGAGTAAAGCGATAACTTTTTTCTAGACGGATGACTCGGGCATCGGGAAATTCTTTCTCAAATCGGGGAAAGTTCTCAGATTGCGCTCCTCTGAAGGCATAAATAGCCTGGTCGCTATCACCGACAGCCCACAAGTTGGCCCTCTCGCCAACCAAAAATCGCAACAAGTTGTACTGCAAAGGATTGACATCTTGATATTCATCGACAGCCACATAGACGAATTTGTCTTGGAAGTGTTGTCGAACCTCAGGAAAGTTTTCAAGAAGTTGTACCGCCAAGAGCAGCAATTCATCGAAGTCGAGCAGCCCTTGTTTTCGCAATCGTTTCTGGTATGCCTCGTAGATTTCTTGTAAACCTTGGGCAGCTAGCTGTGACTGAATGTGTGTGCCTTGATTTCGTAACGTTGATAGATCTTGAAGTGTTCGTTGCGCGTTCGCACGGCTATCTTGGCAGCCCAATTGTCTGAGCACATATTGCATCGTGCTCACCTGGTCTCGACGATCACAAACACCAAAATCTTTAGGTAGCTCGAGACAATCCCCTTTGTCACGAAGTAATTGAAGGCAGAAGCTGTGGAAGGTTCCTAGACAGACTTGATGAGCCGTGTCACCCACCGCCTGCTCCAGTCGCTCTCGCATCTCTCGTGCAGCTCTCGTCGTAAACGTCACCGCGAGGAGGGATGCTGGCAGGGCCTCGCACGCGCGAAGCAAATAGGCTAAACGAACTGTTAGGGTTCGAGTCTTCCCAGTGCCTGGACCGGCCACGACCAACACTGGGCCTTCCAGTTCTAAGACAGCTTCTCTTTGTGACGCATTAAGGGTATCGAATAATGGGTGGGTTTCGACGCTCACGGTTAGAACAACGTCATTTGTGGCTTGTCAGTTTGGCGATTTTCTGGTTCAAGTAAGCGAACCTTCCCATACTCCCCATCATAGCCTGGGGCGATATTCACTTGGCCAGCACGCATCCGTTCAATCGCTGTAGCTAGGAGATTGCCCCCAGCCTCTTTAATGTCGGCAATGGGAACATCCATAAGAATGAAGAGTTCGTTCCCTAAGCTCGCCAGCAGACGCGTATAAACTTCGTTCACAGATTTCGCCTGAACCCCAGTGCCGTTGATTTCGGCAATCAATTCGACCAAAGGCACCAAGCTCCAGTAGGACAGGGCATTTTCTGGACGGTATCCTGTTGGCTGATCCGCTAAGACTTCCACTCGATGCATCACTCCCACTGTCACTGGCTTGCCACACTCAGGACACAGTTGATTGTGTTTGCGGGTTTCATCGGGCGTCAGACGCACCTTGCAGGCGCGATGACCGTCATAGTGATATTTCCCTTCTTCTGGAAAGAACTCTATCGTCCCAAGAAACTGAGTTGAGTCGCCGCTGGTAAAGGCCCCTATAATGTCCTTAAAGGACAGGCTTGTATTCAGGACGTTCGCCTCTCGGCCAAGCTTGCTGGGGGAATGGGCATCAGAATTGGAGATCAGGGTCACTCCTTCCAATTGGCTTAGACGCCAGTTCATAGGTGGATCTGACGAGAGGCCGGTTTCAATAACCTTGATATGAGGGGTCAGCTCGCCGAAGCATTCCTCTAAAGAATCAAAGCCGGAGTTTGCTCCGAATACGGAGAAGTGGGGCGTCCATGCATGAGCTGGAATCAACAAAGCTTCTGGTGCGCGCTCCAGCACAATATGGAGCAGCTCTTCGCTATCGAGTCCGAGAATCGGGCGTCCATCAGCCTGCAAGTTGCCAATACGCGCCAGTTTGTCAGTTATACTGGCCACGGCCGTGAAGCTGGGCGCCAGAATGAGGTTATGCACCTTTCGGGTTCGTTCGCCGCGTTTATAGATGCTGCTGATCTCCGACGTGAGCATGAACCGCACTTCAGCTCGACAAGATTCAGGCACCTCGGGATCGACTTGTTTGGCAAGTTCTGGTTTGAGGCCATACAGGCCTGGCTCAGCAGGCTCGAGTTTGTCTTGTAGCTCCGCGAACCAGGCAGGATGTGTGAAGTCCCCAGTGCCGATGACCTTGATGCCTTTTAACTGAGCCCAACGGTAAAGGCTCTCCGGCACCATGTCTTTACTGACAGCCCTGGAATAGCGGGAGTGAATGTGAAGGTCGGCTATGAATGGCACACCGATGTCCTTAAATTGCGCGCAAGCTTACTCTGTGTTTGGCATCAGGGCAAGAGGTGATGAAATAACCTACTCGCGAGGTCGAAAGATGATGAGTATAATAGCGATCATCGTCTGGTAGGGAAATTTCAAGTTTAAGGTTTCGAGTTTGGAGTTTAAAGTTTCAGATTTAAAGATCCGAGTTTCTCGTTCACAGTTCCGCTTTGTCGGGTTTCGCCCCGGCAGTGGAGGTCCTTTTGTTTCGGCAAAAGGGACTGTTCAAAAAGCTTCATCCAGCAAGGCCCGCAGGCCGCGAGGAGGACGAGGCGTACACGTGAGTACGTTGAGGACTCCGAGCCACGAGAACGCCGCTGGTGGACTTTTTCAACAGTCCCTTAAAGGACTCAAAACCATTTCCGCTCATGCGTGGCCCTGCGGGTCTCCTTCGTCACAGCACCGAATCACATGGCTGCGAAACTCGCTCTGCTCAGACAGTCCTCGCCGAACTGTCGGATTCGGCGCTGTGACTCAGCCACGCGCAAAGCGGAACAAAAAAAGAACAGATTTATTTTTAAACCTTTAACGTGGATCCATCTTGCAAGATAGGCCTGGATACCCGCTTACGACCGCAGGCATGACGACCTAAATACTCTGTTTAAATTCAGGTTTTTATGGATTACCGAAATTTAGGAAGAACCGGCGTCAAGGTGAGTGAATTGTGTCTCGGATGTATGATGTTCGGCAATCAAACTTCTGAAGCCGATTCCGCCACAATCATTGATCGAGCCCTAGACGCAGGGATCAACTTCTTGGACACAGCCAACGTCTACAATAAAGGGAAAAGCGAAGAAGCCGTCGGCAAGGCACTTAAGCAAAATGGGAAGCGGTCACGAATCGTTCTGGCCACGAAGGTTCATGGCACGATGGATAAAACGGATCCCAACGCCAGGGGAAATAGCCGGCGGCATCTTCTCAATCAATGCGAAGCCTCTCTTAAACGTCTCCAAACTGATTACATTGACCTCTATCAAATCCACCGACCTAGCGCCGACACCCCTATGGATGAAACCCTTCGAGCGTTAGATGACCTGATCAGATCAGGTAAGATCTGCTACATTGGCACCACCACCTATGCAGCCTGGCAGGTCCTTGAAACCCTTTGGATTTCGAAAGAATTTGGCATTAATCGCGTAGTCTCGGAGCAACCACCTTATAACCTCCTAGACCGCCGGATCGAACAAGAGTTAGTCCCCATGGCCCAAACCTATGGTCTCGCTCTTCTCCCTTGGTCTCCCCTCGCCGAGGGGTTTCTCACCGGGAAATACCGTCAAGAGAAAAGATTTCCTCAAGGCGCTCGACTGACCAATGATGAGCCCTGGTTCAGTCGGCATTTCACTGACCCAGCATTCCAGGTGTTGAGCACAGTCGAAAGTCTGGCTACGAAGAAAGGTTGTACCCCAAGCCAATTGTCCCTTGCCTGGTGCGGGCAGCAACCTGGAGTGACCAGCCCTATTATTGGGCCAAGAACCCTTGAGCAATTAGAGGACAATCTTGGCTCAATAAAAGTTGAAGTGTTACATGAAGATCGCAAACGGATAGATCAGGTCTCTCAACCTGGCCAAATGATTGTCCCCTATTATGAAGCGAACTTTGGGCCTCATGAATTTTCCTGGTTTTCATGAGGTAAATCCTATTTTTATCTGAGATGAAACAACTCATGTCGAACCATCAAACAAGTCTTTTTAAAAACAGAGGATTCCATAAACAATTTCAAGGAGCAGTCCTCTTCATTGCCCTTTTGGTTCTATGTGTGAGTCACTCATAAACCCTGGGATATTGACCAATACATTCAAGCACTGGAGCGGTCAGAACGAGACGAGTACCAGAAACCAGAAGAGGTGATCAAAACTCTAGAGTTAAAAACGGGGATGGCCGTAGCCGATATCGGTTCTGGGTCAGGCTACTTCACCCAGCGATTTGCGCAGGCTGTAGGGCAGGAAGGAAAAGTGCTAGCTGTGGATGTGGAAGCAGAAATGCTGGAATATAACCGCGCGCATATAGCCGACATGGGGCTACCCTCCCCAACGGAATTTATTCTGGCCGAACCCAACGACCCTTTGCTCCCACCGAAGAATGCTGATCTCATTTTCCTTTGCAATGTCTACCATCATATCGAAAACCATATGGCCTATTTCGCGAAACTCCAACCAGCACTTTCTGATAACGGTCGCATTATCATTATCGATTTTTATCATGATGAACGATCTGGAAAACTCGGTTTTTCTAAACATCACCTCGTTCCACGAGAAAGGGTGATCAGAGAACTTCAAGGAGCAGGGTTTTCCTTTCTCAAAGAACACACATTCCTGCCAAAACAATATTTCCTTGAATTTACGGCATCATCATAATCAAGGCGCTTCCACCTTCATGGGACTTTCTCGCGGCATTTCATGAATCAACAAGATCTGCCTCACAATTCCAGCCCTCGCCAGAGAGAACTTCCAGGGTTTGGGCTAGTTGCTTGGGCTTCACTGTTCCGTCGGTGATCATAAGGGCCTGTCCCTTTTGACTCTTGAGATCGACAATTTGTACTCCTTGAACTTTTTTCAGGGCTTCTTCAACAGCGCCAAGGTAGAATTCACAATTCTCGCCACCTAGTGTGAGATTGACTTTTGTCGGAAGACGACTCTCCTCCTGACTTTCTCCACATCCCCAACTCACTATCATAGCTATTCCAAGAAGAATACATCTGAGGTTGACCCTCTTGGATCTCATAGTTCCCTCCCGCACATGCAAAAATGAAACTGGTTGATAACTCATTCTTAACCTTCATGACCGAGACTCAGTCTCTTCTTGCTCTGCAGCCATGATCATGCGACACTGATTTCTATGGTTTCGAACATGCTTTCGCACCAATCGTTAAAGCGACGACTGTCTCTCGGGCTGGCCATTAATGCCTTCATCATTGTGGGTGAATTTGTCGGAGGATACTTTATCAACAGCATCGGCCTTATGAGTGATGCTGGTCACAATTTGATTGATCAAGGTTCCCTGTTCCTTGCCCTCTATGCTCACATCCTAGCCGCAAAACCGGCCACAGAGGACAGGACCTTTGGGTATCATCGAGCTGGGATAGTTGCCGCCTTCGTGAACGGGTTTCTCCTCCTATTCACAGCTGGTGTGCTTGGATATCTCGCCGTCAGCCGCTTGGTGACCTCTGTGCCTGTATCCGGAAGTTGGGTAATCGCGATAGCCTTGTTAAGTTTTTTAGCCAATTTAGGAGTCGCCCTCTTGCTCAAACAGGAAGCCAAGGACGATCTGAACGTCAAAGGCGCATACTGGCACATGCTTGCTGACGCTTGGGTATCTTTAGGCGTCGTAGCATGCGGAGTCTGCATTCTGTTCACTGGTTGGACAGGTCTCGACCCCATCATCAGCTTGATCATTGTGGTAGTCATCGTCAAAGGGGCGTGGCCCATTTTTCGTGAATCCTTGGATGTGTTACTGGAATCCACACCTCCTGGAATAAAGACGGCCCATGTGGTTAAGGCCATTGAACACGTGCAAGGGGTCAAAAACGTTCACGACCTACATATTTGGGCAGTCGAACCCCGATTAGTCATGTTGACCTGTCACGTCATGGTCGAAGAAGACCGTGCACATCTGAAGGATGAATTATTAAGTAGCATTCGAAATGCTGTCGCTTCCGAGTTTGGGATTCACCATCTGACCATTCAAATGGAAACCCAATGCGCTCAGACCGAAGAGGTCCACTGTGATTTGAATCAGTTGACGAATGGAGCCCACCCCTTAGAAGCCCGCTCCTATCATTCTCACTAAAATTCTCATTTCCCTGACACGGAGCGTCCAGAAACATTTTGGAAGGGAGCCAGTTTGATGACCCTCATGGCAAGAATGGCAACTGCCATTCCCAACATCCCGCCAATAGCCCATCCTGCTATGACATCGGTGACATAATGAGCACCAAGGTACACGCGAGAAATACCGATTAATCCTACCAGAGGCCAAATAAACCAACTCGTTGAAGGATACAGTGTCGAGAAAAATGCTGCCGCAGCAGCTGAGTTAACGGCATGGTTGGAAGGCATGCTAAGGGTACCGCCACATCCAATAATTTCATTCATATTCATCAACACTTGGCACGGCCGTGGCCGTCCAAAAAACCATTTCAGTTGTCCTCCGACGAAATCGCTAAGCCCGATAAGAATCCCCACTGCTGGGATTCCAATGACGGCTTCTTGCTGTTTGGTCCAAATCCAGTATCCGGTTAATAACAAAATCGGCAAGAGAAGATTCTCTTCACGTGACAGTTGGATCATGGCCCAATCTAATATCTCCCAACGGCCAGCCAATCCATTTATCTGTTTAAATAGGGCTAAATCCCAATCCATTCTTATTCCTTTCTTATTCCTTAGAACAATCAATCCTGTTATCCCCTTTCAGAAATATGCTAGGATCTGCCCCGCTTTGTGGAAAGATGAACTCTGCCATGTTGATAGATAGTCATGTACATCTTGATGATGCGCGGTACGATCATGACCGCGATGCGGTCTTTACCAGGGCCAAAGAGGCTGGAGTTGAAGCCTTTATTACTATTGGGTGCGATCTTGTCACCAGCCAGTCAGCCGTTGCCCTCGCTAACCGCCATGCCGAAGTCTATGCCACCGTGGGGGTGCATCCCCATGAGGTCAAGCTGATTGAAGAACCGTGGTATCCGGAATTGAAACAACTCGCCCAGAATCCCAAAGTAGTGGCCTATGGGGAAATTGGCCTGGATTACCACTACGATCACTCCCCTCGCGAGGTGCAACGCCAACGATTTCGTGAGCAAGTTCAGATAGCCCGGGAATTAGGGCTCCCCATCGTCGTCCATACCCGCGAAGCCCAAGAAGATACGATCACCATCCTCCGAGAAGAACATGCCGACGAGATCGGTGGGGTCTTTCATTGCTTCTCAGGAGACACCTGGCTCGCCAAAGATGCCTTGGACCTTGGATTTTTCCTTTCCTTCTCCGGAGTGATTACATTCAAGAATGCGGCCATGCTTCGTGAGATCGTTCGAACGGTTCCTCTTGATCGTCTATTGATTGAAACTGACGGTCCATACTTGACTCCTGTTCCCCACCGAGGGAAACGAAATGAGCCTTCTTTTGTGAAGCATGTCATTGAAACTATCGCAGAAATAGTTGGTCGTCACGACCCTTTATCCTTGGAAGAACTCGCTGAGACGACGGTCGCCAACACGAAACGCCTTTTTAAAGTCCCCTAAGCCTTCGATTTCGCTGACGTTGAGCTTTCGGTAATTTTTTGGGATTTCCTTTCTTATCGACTCGGCGAAGTGGAAAATCGCTATCTTCTTTCTCTGTGACCTTATGTCTTTTCAGACCTATATTCTTGGAGATAGATCTGCCTTGGAAAGCGGCCCTAAGCTTGACGTGAAATTCCTGTGAAGTCAAAACCAACGCACCATGATCCTTTGCACAATTCACAATTTCATGATCTGACGAGACGATCGCACAATCACTCTGAAATTGACGAGCCAAACGCTTAATGACGGCATCAGCTTGCTCCCCACTACGAGAAAACACCACTTCGACACCTGCTCGATGTTCTCGTGATCCTACAGCACCCGGAGAACGCCAGGCATCAAACACCACCGTCAGGGGATGCCCCTTTATTTGTCCATAGAGTGAAAGCTCTTTTATTAACTCTTCACGAAGTTTTTCACCTTCCTGGTGATTGGGTAGGCCACTTCTCCCCCTGACACCAAGGAGATTGTAGCCATCAATGATCAGGTGAACAGGCATGATGAAACGAAACGCTATCGTAGAGAGTATTCCCTGTCAACGTAGACAGATGGGAACCCTCCCTTGACAAGTCATACGCCATCTGAGAAAAAAATAAAGAAGATTCATCTTTTATGATTTCTATTCTGCGAATTGCCCTTATCGGGTCCCTCATTTTCCCTCTCGGTTACCTGTCCGCTGGTGGATTCTCTTCTCCTCCTATCCCTATCTTGTTGAAGGAACAGCCTTCTTCGCCAGTTCATTTGATCAAACGAAAGAAAAGCCGAAATCCCTCCCCGACCCTGGTCAAGAACTTACGGTATCATGCCTATCCCACCTATACTCGCTTGGTATTCGATTTGCCGGCTCGCGTTACGTTCAAGGAAAAAACGCAGCGAAAATCCAAGAAAGTGATCATCTCGCTTCATCATGCCACGTTGAGCAAAAAGGCAAACCGCAAGTTACAAGAAAAAAACTTCCCCAAAGGCGTTCACATCACGAAGGCTAATAAGCACACGATCAATGTCACGCTCGACCTCAAAGTGATCAAATCGTACAAACTCAGAACCTTCAAGAAGCCACATCGCATAGTCCTCGATATCTACCCTCATAAAGGGAAAAAGAGCACGACTAAACGCACCGTTAAAGCGGCACCGCGATCGCCTAAAACGGCCAAGGCCGTGGCCCTTCCCGCCCCAGCAACAAAGCGTCCTCAAGATTTACTGATCGTGATTGATCCTGGCCATGGGGGGAAAGATCCTGGAGCTCTTGGGAAAAAGAGAACCAAGGAAAAGACCATTACTCTGAAAATTTCTAAAAAACTCAGAGAATTAATTCGGAAACGCATCGGCGCACGTGTTTTATTGACCAGAGAAAAGGATAAATTCCTTGAGCTGGAGGAACGAGTTGAGATCGCTAATCGTAAAAAGGCGGATGTGTTTATCTCCATTCACGTCAATTCGCATCCCAAAAAGAGCATCAGAGGCTTAGAAGTCTATCATTTTGGAAAAGCCAGTGACCCACGAGCGCTCGAGGTAGCAGCGAGAGAGAATGGAACTCCGTTGGGTGATAATGCACCTACCTGGCAATTTATCTTAGCTGATAAACTCACTGATCAAAAAATTGATGAATCCCGTGACTTCGCCTGGACGACCCGGGCTTCCCTCGTAGCCCGCCTTCAGAAACACTATAAAGTCAAAGATCACGGTGTGAAAACCGCACCATTCTATGTGCTTCGCTTTACAACCATGCCAGGAATTTTGGCCGAAGTCGCATTCGTATCCAATCCCACAGAAGAGAACCGACTCCGCAGCAAGACCTATCAAAATCGGATGGCGGAAGGAATTTTTGATGGGATCAACGCGTACATCAAATCTGGCCTTCTCTCCCTTTCGTAACTGCTTCTCCCTCTCACGTTTAGGTATAATATATCATAGCGATTCATAGTGAACGTGCCTGCCTTTCCATATGCCGACTTATAAACTGACTCTTGAATATGACGGAACAGCCTATGCAGGTTGGCAGCGTCAACCTGAGCAGCCCACGATCCAAGGTGAGGTTGAAAGGGTACTGGCTCAAATTACGCAAACATCAATCTCCGTCGTTGCGGCTGGACGGACAGATGCAGGAGTCCATGCGAGAGGACAAGTTGTGAGTTTTCGTTCTTCTAAATCATTGCCGCATCAGAAATGGGTTCGTGCGATCAACGGCTTGTTGCCCCAAGACATCACTATTGTGACCATGGAATCTGTCCCTGATGAATTTCATGCCCGATATAGTGTGTTTTCAAAGGAATACGAATACCTGATTTTCAATAGCCCCTTCAAATCTGCACTCGACCGAAATCGTTTCTGGCATATCCCTCAAAAATTGGAAGTCTCTGCCATGCGCGAAGCCGCGGTCCATCTCAAGGGCTCCCACGACTTCTCTTCATTTGAAGGCTCACCGACCGACAACGAAAATCCCGTTTGTGCGATCCAACACTTTGATCTTGAGCAAACAGGGTCGAATATTCGTATCCGAGTCGAAGCGGATCGTTTCTTAAAACAAATGGTCCGAGCTATGGTGGGAACTTTGGTTGAGGTGGGGCATCAAAAACGAAACCCCAGCGACATGAAGGCGGTGCTTGATTCTCGAGATCGTTGTGCCGCTGGACAAACAGCCCCACCGCACGGACTGTACCTCCTGAAGGTCAACTATGAGAAAGGCGATGCTGGAACACAGAAGTTATAAGTCGACGGGAAGATCTTGCTGGCGTTTCCGTTCTTGAACAACGATCTCACCCTGCATAAAAGGATGTATACTACAATGATAGGAATATCTGCCGGAGGGAAGAGCTGTTAATCTGAAACTTCTTCCTGGGGGGACAGGCCCGGATTCAAAAGCACATCGGCTTCCCCTTCTGCAGCCATCATGAGTAATGGTATGGAGTTCATGGGACTGATTGATCCACTGAATGGACTGATTGGCTTTTACGATGGCACGCATTGGAGTATAAAAGGGTTCATGCATGCTCATGGATATTGCAAAGGTTGCATTATCCGCTTGCCCCAGCAGAGGCAAAAGCCCTGATGCTCCTATGATTGCCCAAATACCAAATCTGATTTTCATATGACTCAACACCGAAAGACTCATCTCATAAATAAGAGTACGTCTCCGTTTCATGAAAATCAAATAGGCTATTCTTTCTAAGGTTTCTTCTTAATGATCTCTGAACTTGATCACCCGACCTTTCGTTTGGCCGTCGCTCAATTTGATAAAGCGGCAGAGGCGATGAATCTTGATCCTAATCTACGCGAACGCCTCAAAACCCCGCAACGATCGTTGGTTGTGAGCCTGCCAATTCGCATGGACGATGGCACCGTTCAAGTCTTTATAGGCTACCGGGTTCAACACGATTCGGCTAGAGGTCCTTCCAAAGGTGGACTTCGGTATCATAGCGATGTGAATCTGGGAGAGGTAGCTGCCCTGGCCATGTGGATGACATGGAAAACAGCGTTGGCGGGGCTGCCGTATGGAGGGGCAAAAGGAGGGGTGAAGGTCACCCCACGGGATCTTTCTCTCGGTGAACTGGAACGGCTCACTCGTCGATATGCGGCAGAAATTTTCCCCATCGTTGGACCTGATAAAGACATTGCCGCCCCGGATATTGGAACCAATCAACAAGTGATGGCCTGGATCATGGATACGTACAGTCAACAAGTCGGTTTTGCCGTCCCTGGGGTCATCACCGGCAAACCTCTGGCTATTGGCGGAAGCCTCGCTCGTGAAGAAGCCACCGGACGGGGCGTGGTTGACATTACCATGGAAGCCATTCAGCATTTACAGAAAGACCCTGCAACCGTCAAGATAGCTATTCAGGGATTCGGCAACGTTGGCTCTCATACAGCACGAATCTTCCACGAAAGAGGATTTCGCGTCATTGCCGTAACTGAACTGGAAGGGGGATTGTGGAATCCTAACGGGTTAGATATTCCTGCACTACTCAATTCTTCTCAATCCGGGAGCCCACTTTGTGACATGAAGGGCGGCGATTGGATCACCAATGAGGAGCTTCTTGAACTCGACTGCACCGTTCTCATCCCTGCAGCGATTTCAGAGCAAATTAACGAAAGCAATGCCACCAAGGTGCGCTGTCAAATTCTCACTGAGGCCGCAAATGGGCCTACCTCTCTTGATGCTGATGACATATTAGAAGACCGTGGAATTTTTACCATTCCAGATATTCTGGCCAACTCCGGAGGGGTAATTGTGTCCTATTTTGAATGGGTGCAGGACGTCCAGCGGTTTTTTTGGAAAGAGCAGGATATCCACGATCGTCTCCATGAGATCATTACCTCAGCATTTCATCGAACTATAACCTTTGCTCAAAAAAAGAAAACCACGATGCGACTAGCTGCCCTGATCAATGGAATCGACCAAGTGGCAGAAGCTCACAAGGCTCGAGGGCTCTATCCTTGAAGATTGATGAAGAGGCTCAAGCTCACAAAGAGAGCATGCAGGTGGGGTAAAGGATGGGACAAGGTTTCGGATTTAAAGTTTCCTGGATGCCGCTAAAGCCTGTGGGGTATGACGGTCAAAATTTCGTGCAGTTTACAAAATTTGTCCTCTTTTTTGAATCTGTGTGTTCGCCTTGCGTGTGGCTGAGTCCCAGCGCTGAATCTCACAACTCGGCGAGGACTGTTTGAGCGAGGGGGTTGTTGAAAAAGACCGCCAGCGGCGTTCTCGTGGCTCGTAGCCCTCAACGTACATAAGTCGTACGTCTCGGACTTCTCGCGGCCTGCGGCCTTGCTGACGAAACTTTTTGAACAACCCCTAGAGCGAGTTCCGCAGCCATATGATTCGGGGCTGGGACGAAGGAGACCCGCAGGGCCATGCCCAGGCGGGAATGGTTTTGGGTCCTTTTGCCAAAACAAAAGGGCCTCGTCGTGCGGGGCCGAAACCCCGCTCGAACAAAAACGATTTAACCAAATATCCTCGATGCCCGCCTACGACTGCGGGTATGACGGCTTATCGCAAGAAAGGCATTTTCTTTTTTACACCTCCTCGCCAGCATAGATTTTCATCACGGTCCCTAAGAATTCTAATGCTGCGGGTTTCGAACGTTGAAAAGAATTTCGACCAATAATTGAACCAAACCCTCCACCATCACGAATCCCTCGAACTTCATCGAATATTTTCTTATCCTCTTCCTTCGCGCCTCCAGAAAAAATCACAATCTTCCGTCCATTAAACGTGCTCTGCACAACGTGCCGCACACGGTCAGCCGGTGTGCTGATTGGAACCTTTTCAGCATCATAGACCTTTTTAGCCGCTGCCTGTTCAATATGGTCCGCCGGCATTTTCACCTTGATAATATGAGCACCAAGTTGGGCTGCAATTTGTGCGGCATAGGCCACGACATCGATTGCTGTCTCGCCTTGTTTACTCAGCCCTCCTCCCCTGGGGTAAGACCAGACCACGACCGCGAGTCCATAGGCTTTCGCCTCTTGAGCAATTTCTCGAAGATTTTGATACATCGTTTGACTATGAGCAGAGCCTGGGTAAATGGTATACCCAACCGCACAGCACCCTAGGTGCAACGCATCCTTGACACTACCGGTAATAGCTTGATTCGGATCCTTTGATTCAGACAATGAATCACTGTTGTTTAATTTCAGGATAAGAGGGATCTGACCGGCAAACGTACCAGCTCCCGCCTCTAGAAATCCCAATGGAGCTGCATAAGCATTACATCCCGCTTCTATCCCTAACTCAAAGTGATAATGAGGGTTATACCCGCCAGGATTCTGGGCAAAACTTCGAGCCGGTCCATGTTCAAAACCTTGATCCACAGGGAGAATCACCAATCGTCCCGTTCCCCCAAGACGACCGTTCATCAGAAGGCGTGCAAGGTTGGTTCGGATTCCAGGGCTTTCACTTTCGTAATTCTGTAAAATTTCTCTTACTCGATCGGTGATCACTGTGCATCTCTTCATAAAAGCTTCCTCCTCCTCTTCTTAACAAAAACATTTTCTCTTTTGGGGGATTCAAACCATTGCTTTGGGCTTCGGTAAAGACTGTTAGTTCTTATCCCGGGTTTCAGGGTTCTCGATTCGTTTCCGAAGCTCAATGAGTTCTCGATCCATCGCCTCAAAGCGTTCGGCAATGGGGTCTGGAATATTGATATGGTCCATGGTTTCTTCAGGCCCTCGGACTCTGTGGCTATTGATTACGCGTCCGGGAATCCCAATGACAGTCGAGTTCGATGGGACCGATCGTAACACCACAGAATTGGCTCCTACTTTGACAAAGTCGCCAATTTTGATATTTCCGAGAACCTTAGCCCCCGCCCCGATTACGACGTGATTGCCTAGCGTGGGATGGCGTTTTCCCTTTTCCTTACCAGTCCCTCCAAGAGTGACCCCTTGAAATAGCGTGACATAATCGCCAATTTCCGAGGTCTCCCCAATCACGACCCCCATTCCATGATCGATGAAAAAACACCGTCCGATATGAGCTCCCGGGTGGATTTCTATACCTGTGAGCCAACGAGCAAGTTGAGAGATAACTCGAGGAAAAATTGGGATTCGGGCCCGCCATAAAAGATGTGCAATTCGATAGGCCAATAGGGCGTGAAACCCCGAGTATGCGAGAATCACTTCGAATTTACTCGTGGCCGCTGGATCCCTTTCAATCGCAGCCTTCAAATCTTCACGAATACGGCTAAACATATCCAGTCCCGTGTACTAAAAACTCACCATCTATCAGGTGGTGGTGCCAGTTCGTTCGATCAGGCAGACAGCCTGAGCGCTAATGCCCTCTTGCCTCCCGATGCTCCCGATTTTGTCTCCACTTTTGACTTTGACATTGATGTTTCCTGGACTCACTTTCAGAACTTCAGCGAGTCGTTGTTTTATAGAGTCCAAGTACGATTCCAACCTAGGGGCTTCGGCTTGAATGATGGTATCTAGGTTAACAAGCTGATACCCCTTTTGCGCAAGTAGGCCACACACATGCTGTAGCATAACCAAACTGTTCATATCCTTAAAACTGCGATTTGAGCTGGGAAAATGCGTTCCGAGGTCCCCAAGACCCATCGCCCCGAGGAGGGCATCACAAATTGCATGTGTCAGAGCATCCGAATCGGAATGACCAGCTAACCCATGAGTATGGGGGATATCAATTCCACCTAAAATCAACTTCCTCCCAGGTTGTAGGGCGTGAATATCATACCCTAGACCCACTCGCATCTTACTCTCCTTCAATATCCTCACATATCAAAAAGAGGTGCAATGACATTGATATTGCCCCCATTTGCTCAAGGGTTCTGATTGGCTTTCGCGGCTAACATAGCTTCGCCAAGAATGAGGTCTTCCGGTCTGGTGATTTTGATGTTGTTGTAGCTCCCATTGACCACCACGACTTCATAGCCCATTTGTTCGATAAGGACCGCATCATCGGTCGCCTCAATATCCTCTTGCTCTCCCTGGCGATGAGCCTCGACAAGCAAGGCGGTCTGAAAAGCCTGAGGGGTTTGGGCCAACCATAATTCGCTTCGGTCAAGGGTCGAATCGACCAAACCTCCCTCTCGCACACGTTTTACCGTATCCCGCATGGGGACAGCAACAACTGAAGCCCCATGGAATTGGGCCATTTCTACTGCCTGATTGACCATTTCAGTCGTGACAAAAGGTCTCGCAGCATCATGAACAACGATGACGTCCACACCAGGTGCCACCGCCTTGATTCCATTACATACCGAATCCTGACGACGTGCTCCTCCTGCCACGACTTGGGTAACTTTATCTATTCCAAATGAAGGCAGTATGGTCTTCCTGCAATGGTCGCAATCATCCTCTGGCACAACCAAAATGACCTCAGTCACGACTTGAGTGAATTGGAAAATTTGCAGGGAATGAACCAGAAGGGGAATTCCACCTAACTTCAGAAACTGCTTAGGGATATTGCCCCCCAGTCGAGCTCCACGCCCAGCAGCGAGGACGATAGCGGCAACCCGATCAGCCACGAGCAAAACTCAAGACATCACGATCAGGTTCTTCTCTCAATCGAGTAAAGATCATGCGACCGGCACTGGTTTGCAAGACACTCGTCACCACCACATCAACATTTTTCCCGATGGATCGTTTGGCATTATCCACCACGATCATCGTTCCATCATCCAAATACGAGACCCCCTGCCCCGCCTCTTTGCCTTCTTTCAACACAAAGACTCGAATAACTTCTCCAGGGAGTACAACCGGTTTTAACGCATTACATAGATCGTTGATATTGAGGACCCGTACTCCTTGGAGTTCGGCTACCTTATTGAGGTTCAGATCATTCGTTAAGATTTTCGCATTGAGTTTCTTCCCTAGTTCAACCAACTTGGAATCCACTTCTTTAATGTGGGAAAAGTCATCTTCTACGATTTGGACATGGACCTGGGCATTCTTTTGAATGTGATTGAGGATATCCAATCCTCTACGTCCACGAGCGCGTTTTAATCCATCAGAGGAATCAGAGATATGTTGAAGCTCCTGGAGAATAAATTTCGGAATAATGAATCCCCCTTCAATAAATCCTGTCTCACACAGATCCGCAATCCGCCCGTCAATAATAACACTCGTGTCTAACAACTTAGCCTTAGTTGGAATTCCTTGCGAACTTAAAGTCTTGGGCCCTAATTCCCAAAAACTCTCTTTTCCCGCCTTGGCGCCAAGAACCAGTCCTAAATAGGGTAAGACCACTAACAACCCCGCTGCCCCTATCTGAACAATCAAAGAATCGTTCGGAAACACGTAAGCACCGATATAGGTGCAAATTCCAGCAAGGACAATGCCAAGCCCAAATCCGAATGCCGCTACGGCGATCGTTGCAGCCGTTACATGTCGAAGCCATTGTTCTAGAAAAACAATGATGCCGCTGAGAGCTGCTCCAAGCACGGCACCTAAAACGGTAGGGAACTTCTCGTCGCCGATCGCAAATCCCACACCTGCCCCAACAGCGATGCATATTCCTATGAAAAGGGCTTGGAGAATCATAGCTCTTCTTTCTCTTGCCCCTCCATCACGTTTCAGAGTTTATTAAATTCTGGAACTCACTTTGAAATCACAAATTTCAGATGTTTCTTGTTACAAATTTTTTTCGGCCATCTCTACATCTTCTCGACTCCCAATAATTAAAGGGATACGCTGATGAAGAGTTCTGGGCTCTACGGTGTTGATTCGTTGGGTGCCCGTTGACCCTAATCCTCCTGCTTGTTCTACGATAAAACTGAGGGGAGCGGCTTCATACATCAAACGCAACTTTCCCTCTGGCGTCTTCACCTCTTCGGGGTAAAGATACAGGCCACCTTTCAGGATGATTCTATGAACATCTGCGACCAAACATCCCGTATACCGCAAGGCATAGGGACGACCGGTACTGAGATCCGATTCTTGAAGATAATCTATGAACCGTTGCATTCCGGAATTCCACTTCCGGCGGTTTCCTTGATTGACGCTATAGATCTTTCCACGACTGGGCATTTTGATATCTGAAGCCGTGAGGAGGAATTCACCAACACCTGAATCCAAAGTAAATTGGTGGACACCTCGACCACAAGTATAAACCAGGTTCACACTGGGACCATAGAGAAGATACCCGGCTGCAATTTGTTGAGAACCCGGCTGAAGAAGTTCTTGCTCTTGATTCGGCGCGGATAAATGGGAATATCGATGAATAGAAAAAATAGATCCCAGGGGTGCATTGACGTCAATATTGGAAGACCCATCTAATGGATCAAAAAACACAGCATACTGGCCGGTATTATTGGCACTGGTAATTGTTAACGGTTTTTCCATTTCTTCTGAAATCAACGTTTTGACAATTTCACTGTATTCAAAAGCTTGCACAAACAGGTCGTTGGCCCTTTCATCAAGTTTTTGGACTTCTTCGCCTTGAACATTGGTTTCTCCCGTAGATCCCAGAATATCAATAATGCCAGATTGGCTAAGATCTCTGGCAATCCATTTGCCGGCCAGGGCAATTTGGCCCATCATAATGGAAAATTCCCCAGTCACCTCAGGAAATAAGCTCTGTTCTTGAATAATGTGCCTTGTCAATGAAACAGACTTTCCGATAGATCTCATGCTCTGAATCCTAACTCGCTGTCATTCTGGCACGTTGCCTACAGAAAGAGGCATCACATTCAGTCTGAAGAAGCTCAATTTTTTATATACACCGAACATCTAAAATACTGAAGAATTTCTTAAATAATTATAGGCCTTTTCCAAAAAAAGGTCGAGGACATGCACAACGCCTTCGATGTTGTTGATGAAGGTGCCTTTTTCAAAAGCCCCTGAAATGAATGATGCTGAAGGTTGGAATGACACCGCAATCCTAGACTGTCAGTTGAAAAAAATTCTGGACATGAGAACGACTAACCGAAAGGAGATTAGGGTTCAAAGAAAAGAGGGTGAAAACACAGGGAAAGAACTCTATGGCGGCTATGTTTCAAGCTCTTGACGGCAAGCTTCCAATTCAACCTCAAAAAACGAGCGAATCATATCCAATGAGGCCTGGGACTCCGCTTCAAATCGCAAGACCAAAGCTGGCTGGGTATTGGAGGCACGGATGAGACCCCACCCTTGATCAAACTGAACTCGAATACCATCAATGGTCGTCACATCTCCAATGGCCAACTGAGGCTTTCTCATTGAGGATGCTTTGGCCATTTTCATCACTCGGTCACGAATTCTATCGACAAGAGTGAATTTTATCTCATCAGGACAATCCACTCGGATTTCGGGTGTCACAAAACTCTCTGGCAGATCATCCAGTAATGATGACAGGGATTTGCCCGTCTTACTGAGTATTTCTACCAACCGACATGAGGCATAGATGGCATCATCATATCCATAATAGCGGTCGGCAAAGAACATATGTCCAGACATTTCTCCAGCTAGTAAGGCCCCCTCTTCTTTCATTTTGGCCTTTAGCACCGAATGTCCAGTTTTCCACATGATGCCGCGACCACCATGTGTTTCGATGTCATCGTACAGTCGTTGTGAGGCTTTCACTTCTGAAATGATCGTGCAGCCTGGGTGTGATTCTAAAAGATTTCGGGAAAAGACGATCATGAGTCGATCACCCCACAGGATATTCCCCTTTTCATCGATGGCCCCGATTCGATCCGCATCCCCGTCGTAGCCAATTCCTAAATGAGCCCCGTTCTCTTTGACGCCCTTCATTAAATCTTGAAGGTTCTCAGGCACCGTCGGATCTGGATGGTGATGAGGAAAATTTCCGTCAAGGTTGCAATATAATCCTGTGACCTGACATCCAAGTTGCTCTAATGCCTGCTTCGCAACTAAACTGGCTGCTCCGTTCCCACAATCAATGACTACATGAAGGTTGGATGCATTGACGGAACGAAAATGGTCTTTTAAAAAGGCTAAATAATTCGGAATAATGGTCGCTTCTGTGACTCGACCTATACCCGATGAAAACTTCCCAGAGTCTAAAATGGCTTTTATGTGTTGAATGTCAGGACCATGAAGCGCTTCCCGACCAATACACAGTTTGAACCCATTATATTCGGCTGCATTATGGCTGCCAGTAATCATGACGCCGCCGTCGACGTTTAATTGAAAAAGCGAAAAATACAAAAGAGGAGTCGCACACACTCCAAGATCGACGACACTGATTCCACCGGCAAGGAGCCCGCTCGTAAAACAATCCCGTAATGCAGGTGACGTCAAACGTCCATCCCGCCCTAACGCCACTGTTCCACACCCTCGTTCCTTTGCCATCGTGGCATGGGCTCTCCCAATAGCCTCGGCTCCATCCAAGGTCAGATCTTTTCCTACAATGCCACGAATGTCGTACTCACGAAAAATGCTCACAAAAGACTTCTCCTCACGTCCCTTCTTCTCTATCTTGGATCAACTTCTCCCATAATCATCCTGAAACCGAACGATATCATCCTCCCCTAAATAAGGGCCTGTTTGCACTTCAATGATTTCTACAGTAGATGTGCCCGGATTTTCCAACCGATGTGTTGTTTGTTTCGGGATACCGATACTTTGTCCTGGCTTCAAATCGAATACCGCGCCGTCTCGTGTCACACGAGCTGTCCCAGCAATGACCACCCAATGTTCACTTCGTTGGTGATGCAATTGAAGTGACAGCCGACCTCCCGGCTTCAAGGTCACACGCTTCACTTTGTAATCAGGCCCTTCCTCTAAAATAGTGTAGGATCCCCATGGCCTAAAGACCGTCACATGCTCAAGCCGTTGGGGAGCTCCTTTTTGCCTTAAGACCTCAACTAATTGCTTCACATCTTGCGAGCGAGATTTGGGACACACTAACACGGCATCTGGCGTATCCACCACCACCATATCAGAAACACCGATGCTCGCAACAAGACGTTGCTCGGCAAAGAAAATGGAGTCTCGACAATCGACATCAATCACATTCCCAGTCGTCACATTCCCGTTCGTATTCTTCGATGCGACTTCATCTAGACTTCCCCAAGTACCGACATCAGACCATGAAAACTTCACCGGGATGGTAGCAGCCAGGTCTGAACGCTCCATCACCCCATAATCAATCGAAACCGATTGTAATTTTTTATACTCATCGTTAATGCGACTCGATGAATATTCCTCTTGCATCATTCGATCAATTCCCTTCAAACGACGGTAGAGGATCGGCTGTTGGTTTTGAAACTCCTGCAAAACGGTCTGAGCCCGCCACATAAACATTCCGCTATTCCAGTAACAATTGCCCTCTTGAATATAGCGTTGAGCTTTGCGTAATGTCGGTTTCTCGATGAATTTCGCCACTTTATACCCAGTCAGGGAACCTTTGGTGAGAATCGGATGTCGCAATTGAGGCTGAATATATCCATACCCTGTTTCCGGTCTGGTCGGGGGAATTCCAAAGGTCACAAGGTATCCAGCCTGGGCTAATCGCGTGCCAAGGGTCACAGCTGACTTGAACCGAGCAGCACCGTGAATCACATGATCAGCGGGAAGAACCAGCATGACCGCTTCAGGGTCCCGACGCAGGAGACGTAAGGCAGCAAGCCCAATGGCAGGAGCCGTATTGCGACCTTCCGGTTCGAGAATAAAATTGTCACACAAATCATCTTTCCATTCGTTGAGTTGAATTTTTATTGATTCAGCTTGAAAAGGATTCGTCACAATCCACGTTCGCTCGGGGGGAACCGAATTCAACACTCGTCGGACCGTTTGTTGCATCAGGCTCTCTTCCCCCACAATCTGAAGCAATTGCTTGGGAAACCGTTCACGGCTTAACGGCCAAAAGCGTATTCCACTTCCACCCGCCAATATCACTGCAAATAAATGACTATTCATTAATCAAGTTTTTCTCCGGTATGCGTAACCCACTGTGCTGATCGAAACACATTGTTTGAGGCGATATTCAGAATCCTTCATTCTTGTGATGTATCGCAATTCGACATAATTTGTATTGTGGTTTGCAGCATTGGAGATACCCCACGAGAGTATGTCCCCATGAAGCTCATCCATCTGCTTGAGCAGCCAAAATCATATCGGCAAGTTCGCGAACAGCCCCTTCTCCACCTTTCGCCTGACAGACATAGCAAACGATTTTCTGCACGGGAAACATCCCATCGGCTGGAGTTGCAGAAAACCCAACGGCTTTCAATGCCTCCATATCGTTGACATCATCTCCTATAAAAGCCACCTCCGACATCATGATCCTATATTTCTTGATAAGTTGTTTGACAACCCTCAGCTTATCCCGAACTCCCTGGTGGATCTCCGGAATGCCCAACTTCTCACCTCGATGAGCAACAAGCTTAGTATTTTCCATGGTGATGATGGCTGTAATCATGCCAAGTGATTGCAGTAATTTAATCCCCATACCATCACGAGTTTGAAACTTCTTCATTTCTTCACCGGTTTCCCCATAATACATTCCGCCATCGGTAAGAACACCGTCAACATCGGTGGCAAACAAGCGAATTTTTTTTAAAATGGCAAGGTGGGATCTCGAAGAAGATTTTTGAGATGATCCTAATCGACGATTTTCTATCAACACTTCCTCATTACAAAATTGCCTGAATTGAGCACTTCCCTTCACACGGTCATCGGCTCCCAGCCTTTTATTTAAGCACACTCTTGGCTTTATGCAAAGAGTTTTCTTATCAATTTGATTTTATGTGGTTATATCATAAAAATAGGCTTTCATCCCACATCAATCAGAGTTTACTTGCCTTCCAAACTTGATTAAGATAACTTTTACTTTCAATTGGTTAAGTCTCCTTGTCTAGAATCCTCGACCGCTACATTTTTACCGAACTGCTCTCTCCTTTTCTTCTTAGCCTGTCTGCTCTCTCGTTTATTGTCTTCACAAAAGAAATGCTCCGCTTAGTGGAATTGCTGCTGACGAAAGGGGCTGGGCTTTGGACAGTTTTGAAAATTATTTTTCACCTCCTGCCATCGTTTTTGGTTCTGACCCTTCCTATTGCCTATCTCATTGCCTCAATCACCACGTTTAGCCGCCTTTCCCTCGACAAAGAACTCGTCGCCATGCGTGCGGCAGGAATCAGTTTGCTTCGCATTTCCGTCCCGGTTATATTTTTTTCATGTTTCGTCTTCATCCTGACGTTTATCCTCTCTGAATGGGGCCAACCCTGGAGCAATACTTCCATAAAACGACTGGCCCTTAGCCTCATCCAAGACCGGTTAACCCTTGCACTCGACATGGGAGTCTTTAATGAACCCATACCCGGCATGATCGTGTATATTCCTGACTCACGTAGCCACCACGAGACAAAAAGGATATTCATTTCTGACAAGCGGGATCAGAAAAAACCAGTGGTCATTGTGGCAGACACATTGCGCCTATTACAGAATCCCGGCGACAACCAATTGGGCATTCGTCTTTTTCGTGGCACCATTCACCAGATTCCCAATGACATCACTCAACACCACCAGGTTAAATTCACGACCTACGACCTTAAAATGGATGTCACGAAATCCTTGAGGGTTGTAGCCTCCACACGACCACGATACCAGGACATCATAAAAAATTTGGACCGAACAGGATGGACCGATTCGGGTTACCTCAAACGGCTCATGGAATATTACAAAGACCTCGCTTTTCCTGTTGCTGTCTTAATTCTTGGGGTCTTGGGCGTGCCTGTGGGTATTGCCTCGAAGCGATCGGGTAATATTGGTGGATTTGCCATAGGAGTGATACTCATTGTTATCTTTTATATTCTCAATGTCCTGGGTGAGTTTCTGGTGACCGCGCTGATTCTTCATCCTTTCGCAGGAGCATGGCTGCCTAATCTCATTCTCCTGATAACGACTGTCACACTTTTTTATCGGGAAAGCCAACGCTAACATGGGAATTCTTTTCCAATACATTATGGGTCAATACTTAAAAATATTAGCCTTATGCCAATTGGGTCTGACCGCTGTGTACCTCATCGTAGATTTCTTTGAAAAACTCAGAAAATTCTTAAAATATGACGCAGAACTGTTCCCCATGCTTACCTACTTTTTCTTTAAAATTCCTGACATTTCCTTTAAGCTCGTGCCGTTATCCGCATTAATGGCCATTCTGTTAACCATCGGGATGTTCAACAAGCATCACGAAATAACAGCCATGCGAAGTAGTGGCATCAGTTTCTTTCAGGTGACTGCTCCATTTTTTGCGGTGGGTGTGTTAATCACCATAATTTTATTCGGATTTACCGCAGTGATTATTCCGCTCGCCAACAATCATGCTGAATACATCAAAACTGTAGAAATCGAAAAAAAGCCACAGCCCCTTTCTTTTACGGCCAAGCATTTATGGTTAAAAATCCGAAATAACACCATCTTGAATGTGGAAGAGGTGAGTCCGGAAGGATCATTATTGAAGGATATTCGCCTCTATCAAGTCGATGATACGAATTTTCAATTGGAAAAGATTCTCGATGCTAAAACTGCTCATTACGAAGGAACCGAGTGGACTCTTTACGACGCGGCCGAACGTCATCTCTTACCGAACGGGCAAGTCGTTGTGACCACACACCAAACCTTTCCCTTGGAACTGTCTTTAGCTCCAGAAGATTTTATGACCTGGATTTCCTTTGAACCTGAGCATATGACGCTAAGAGAACTACGGATACAAATTGATCACCTCAAAGAAGAAGGACAAAATATTGCCAGGTTTCTCACGGATTATTGGGGTCGGGTTTCGTCTGTCTTTGTGACGCTTCTCATGACTGTTTTGGGTATCGCATTAAGCTTCACAAGGATAGACACACGAAGTTCGAATATCGCCAGGGGCATCGGTCAGGCCTTGGCCATTGGCTTTCTCTTTTGGGCTACCCATTCGGTTGGGATCACCCTAGGTCGAAACGGAGCTTTAGTGCCAATTGTCGCAGGCTGGATTGCATGGATCATGTTTTTTGTGTTCAGTTTGAACCTCTTCCTGAAGGTACGCTATTAGACACGACCGCTATCGAGAATAACTGGCAGGATGTTGAAAAAGTCAGCCAGCGGCGTTCTCGGTCCTTTGTCATGTTCACGTACGACAAGGTACGCTCCGCGCGCCAAAAACCCTGCGGCCTTACTGGACCTGACTCCGCCAAGCCTCCTTCGCCGAAGTCGCTACGGAGGCTGAAAGCGGGGCTTCGCGCAGGCGAGCGGGCCTTTTTGAACAGCCTGCACCGCTTTTGATGATGATCGGATATTCTTCAAAAAACCAGGATTTTGGCAAATGTTGAGTTTTTCATTAACCTACTAGGCTCCTCCAACCAACAAGAAAGGCAGGAATTACATTTGGCTCCTAAAATTGTCGTGACTGGTTTGGGAATTGTCTCTCCTCTTGGAATTGGGATTGAAAAATTCTGGAAAGCCGCCTGTGAAGGACAGTCAGGCATTTCCGAAATTTCCTCCTTTGGACTCTTTCAGATCGAAGGGTATCGTTCCCGCATTGCGGGACAAGTGCATGACTTTAACCCACAAGAGTTTCCTGAAGAAAAATTCATTTCCCGTGTTGATCGTTATGCACAATTTGGACTCGTGGCCGCCCAACAGGCGCTATTAGATGCTGGGTTACAGCTCGATCGCGAACCTTCTCATAGAATCGGGGTCATTGTTGGAGCGGGAATGGGGGGCATGGTGATGGGCGAACGGGAAATCACCCAACTCTACCAATCTGAAAAACCCCACAGAGTGCACCCAAACTTTATTCCCACTATCACATTGAATTCAGCTTCTGGAATCATTGGGATGGCGTTTGGGGCCAAAGGCCCCAATTGGACGGTGTCGACAGCATGCTCCTCTAGTGTTCATGCCATTGGACATGCTCTCACGACCATCAGGAACGGAAAGGCCGACGTCATGATCGTTGTGGGAGCTGATGCCAGCATTACCCCTTTAGTCTTTGCAGGGTTTTGTTCATTGCGAGCCCTTTCAAGTAGTTATAACGACTGCCCGACCAGAGCCTCTCGCCCCTTTGACCAGGGAAGGGATGGGTTCGTGATGGGAGAGGGGGCCGGGGCACTTATTCTCGAAACGCTTCAGCATGCTAAAAGGCGGCGAGCAAGAATCTATGCTGAAGTGGCTGGCTATGCGTCATCAAGCGAAGCCTACCATATGGTCATCCCGAGGGAAGACGGAACCGCTATTGCGCACACCATGAACGGGGCCTTGAGCGATGCGCAAATTCGACCTTCTGAAGTGGACTACATCAACGCCCATGCGACTTCGACGGTTATTGGAGATGAAGTCGAAATTAAAGGAATTCGTCAGGTCTTTAAATCTCGTACCAATAGAATTCTGATCAATGCGACTAAATCCCTCATTGGCCATACGCTGGGTGCAGCTGGATCGATTGGAGCAATTGCCACCATTATGGCAATATCGACTGGGCTTGTTCATCCCACAGTCAACTACGAAGACCCTGATCCCGAATGTGCTCTTCCTGGAATTTCCAATAAGATCAAGGAAGTCAAAGTGAAGGTGGCTCTGCTGAATGCCTTTGGGTTCGGCAGCAATAATGCCGTGTTGGTGTTCAAACGACCAACATCGCTTTAGATTGTCGTTGCTTGATAGAGGAAACAACCATGAAAAAACTCTCCCCTGTTGGGAATCAAATCCGTACCGAACTAGCAGCCTATTTAAAGCGAGACCCTGATTCCATCACACCAGAACAATCTTTACGGGAAGATCTCGGACTCGACTCCCTCATGACCATCGAGCTTCTCTATGAAATTGAAAAGACATTTGACTTTCAAATTCCCGACCAAGATCTTGGTGGGCTACTCACGATCGGGGATGTGATCGGATATGTGGAAAAGAAATTGAGTCCCAAGTCCACAGCTCCTTCTCGAAAAACTCACTCAACATCAAAAAAACGAAAGAGCGCCAAAAGCTAATGTCTCAACAACGTGCCTTTACGATTCGTGTCGATGACCTCGCAAAAACCATTAAAGGGCAAGTGATCGGACAAGGCGATACACTGATAACTGGTGTCGCAAGCCTAGAACAAGCCGGCCCAACCGATCTCGTCTTTGTCATGGATATCCGGTTGCGCGAAGCTCAACAAGCCTCACACATTGGCGCGATTCTTGTTTCTCAACCATTGAAAGAATGTCAGCGCCCACAGATCATCGTATCCCATCCTCAGTATGCATTCACGCAGTTAGTTCATCGGTTTTTCTATTCCCCACCATCCCTTCGCGGAATTGCATCGGAAGTTTCTCAAGGTGTGAATGTCGAAATGGGACCAGATGTCGCTATCGGATCTTTTGTCACCATCGGGAACCACGTCAAAATCGGGGCACGTGTGAAAGTATTTTCGGGAGTCTATTTAGGAGATTTCGTCTACGTGGGAGACGACACCATTCTTTACCCAAACGTCACCATTTTAAATCACTGTGTCATTGGTTTCCGGAGCATCATTCATAGCGGAACGGTGATTGGCAGTGATGGCTTTGGGTATGTCCAACATGAAGGGCTCCATCATAAAATTCCCCAATTGGGTAATGTTGTGATTGAAGATGATGTTGAAATCGGAGCCAATGTGACGATTGACCGCGGAACCTTTGGGCAAACCACCGTAAAACGGGGAACGAAGATCGACAACCTTGTTCAAATTGCCCACAACGTGACTGTTGGTGAGGATGCGATCCTTGTTGCCCAAGCAGGGATTGCCGGAAGCACCATAATTGGACAGCATGTCATGATTGGGGGACAGGCAGGACTCATTGACCATCTCTCGATTGGAGATCGGGTCATGATTGCAGCCGGCTCAGGAGTAGGCCGAAATGTCGAGGCTGGCCAAGTCGTGTCCGGACGGCCTGCGCTACCACATGAAGCCTGGCTCAAGACACAAATTTTGGTTCAAAAACTCCCTGAACTTCGCCAACAACTCCTCGAATTAGAAAAACGGATCAAACTCTTAGAAGCAAATGGAAGTCACTCGCGTAAGGCCAAGACGAAAAAGAACAAGGCACAAAAGAAATAACGAACCTTCCATCATTTTTGGGGTTTGCGGGTTGGAGGGTCAATAATCCCGCGCCAAGAAAACATCTTCCCCCAAAAGAATCCAGCCCACGGCAAAGCAAACGCAGCCATATAATCCAGTGACCCTGAGCTAAAAGACCAGATCGATAGTCCAATCAAAAGGCTCATCCCCAAAAGATAAAACAATGGCACAAGACCCCTTCCAGGATGAGTAAGCTCCACATCTGCACCTTGTTTCTTCATCTGCTGAACGCTGCGTTGTTTAGCCCCTTTTAAACGACTGGCAAAAAATTCAGGGTGCTCTCGGAGGATAAATTTATGGTACTTGGTTTGGATCCATCCTAGGAGAATTCCAGCCACAATCAACCCTGAACTTTGGCCAAAGGTAAACACATCATAGGAGCCAACGATTAATTGATAGACAAGAGCAACGACTCCGATCACAATAGCGAGGAGCCCTAATAAACCAGAAGGAAACAGAATATGGCTCCGAATATAGTTTTGAGCTCGCTCGAGCTCACCTTCTTTTCGTTGCGCAGTAATAATTTTCGGCACAATCCACCAACTTAGAGAATAAGACTAAACCGGACGTTCAAAATCCGCTTCACCTAGGGAGGTACGTTGTGTGTCATCTTCCGGAACACGATAGTTCTCTGACGCCCAAGCCCCAAGGTCCTGAATTTGGCACCTCATCTGAACAGAATGGACGAAAAGGATTATCTTCCCACCTCACCTCTTGCCGACATATTTGGCTATTGATGCATAGTTCGAAATTATACCAAAGACGAGAACAATTTGTACGTTCTGAATTGAAAAGTCTGATTGCTTTGCATTCAATTATAAGTTGTTGGCCATGCTTGAGCCTAGGCACAAAGACCTACCTTGCAATTAAAGGCTTAGGCAGGTAACGTAAGAATAAAGAAGAAGTTTGAGCTGAAATAGAATCCCAACTTCTCTAAATTCTTTTATCTTGTAAGAAGGTCATTTATTTGACAGGAGCGCAGAGTCAACGAGAGGAGGATGCCTAGCCGATGAAAAATGTGCAAATCGTGTTCAATATACAGGTGCCAGACCATGTGACTGAACAGGAGGTAAGCGCGAAATTAAACCAAGTGATAAGCTCATTAATGGCGCAAGAATTTGGATCCGATGGAATCGAAGCCGACCAAGCCAAATTCACCTTTGATGATCATGATGGACAAATCGGCCACGCATGAGAAAGAAAAACACCAGCGTGGTGAATTCACACACTCATACTCAGCCATGACCGCACTTCCGCATAGTCAGCAATCTCTGTTTTCTTAAACTTCTGAAACTTGCCACCTTTTCCCCACTTTAGCGAAAGTATATAAAAAGATTGTTCAATCAACCCTTCTGAGAAAAGGGATAAGAGACAAGGTGTGTAACTTTCAACATTGAGGATTCAGATGTCTACCATACATTTTCGCCGGATTCCCACAAGACTGATCGGAATAATTTTCATACTCCTTAGCATCGGCGCTGTCTCTGAAAACGTCATAACTGCGGACGTAGCCAGAGAGATAGAAATCGCTAAACACGCAACGGTGGGGATTCTCAAATTTGATCCAGACTCGGAAAATATTGCAATCAAAACCCATTTTTCAGTCCGAGGAACGGGCGTACACCTCCATGACGGATACATCCTTACGGCTCGCCATGCTGTTGAACGTACCGAAGGAGGGAAAAGGATCATCCCCAAGGAGGTCAGCATACTGACTGACACCCTTGAAGAACTCCCTGCCACATTTATCGGAGTCAACGCTTTTCTCGACATCGCGGTCTATCGCATCAACGCAAAGGAAAATTCCTTAGGACTCAAGCCGATTCCTTTTGAAGAGGAAGAACCGCAGCCAGGGCAAGAAGTGTTCACGGTTGGCTATCCCCTGGGTTGGGGACCAGCGATCATGTTTGGTCGCGTCGGCAACCCAAATACTTTTCTTCCGACAGCTAACGCGCGCCTGATGCAACTTGACCTCTCTACCTGTAGTGGGAATTCGGCGGTGGACTTTTTAATTCGAGGGGTAAGATCGTTGGGATTATCCACGCCATCATTCAAACTGAAGGCATCCAATCCGATCGCCGCTGCAGCCATTTTACCTTTGCGGTACCAGGTCATTTAGTCAAGCGAGTAGCCAATGCCCTCATTCAAGGGAAACAGTCAGAATTTTCGAAGCTCGGAGTTCACCCTACAGCCAAAGATCGACACGCAGTGGCATGTTGCCGTCGCGAAAGCCACCGGCCCTGCCCGTCATGGTGGACTACGAAAACGAGATATCATCCTGTCTATTGATGGCACAACAATCACTATGGCTTCCCAACTAAAAAACTATTTGATCGAACACACAAAACCTGGGCAGCGAATTACGATTCATGTCCTTCGAGGGGAGCAGGAGAAAGTGTTACATGTCGTACTCGGCAAATCTTCGTAGTATTGATAGAATAAGCTATAAAAACATGAATTTCAGTTGGTGGACACTGAGGGGTTAAAAATAAATCTCTTCCCTTTTTTGTTCCGCCTTGCGCGTGGCTGAGTCCAGCGCCGAATCCGACATTTCGGCGAGGACTGTCTGAGTGGAGCGAGTTCCGCAGCCATGTGATTCGGTGCTGGAACGAAGGAGACCCGCAGGGCCAGGCGCGGGCAGGAATCGTTTGGGGTCCTTTTGCCGAAACAAAAGGACCTCGACTGCCGGGGCGAAACCCGGTGAAGCGTAACTGTGAACAAGAACCTTGACACTTTAAACCTGAAACTTTAAACTCGAAATCTTGTAAGAGTGCAGCCTCCTAGTAGAAATGAGGTCGCAGGAGTATAATGCCCTTTATTCAGTCGTTCTGAGCATATTGAGCATATCACCTTCCATACAATAAGGAGAGGTATCATGAATCACCCCGTCAAACCCAAATCCTTCACGACTCTCATTATAAGCTCGTTTGTTCTGATAGGACTTCTTATGGGTCCAGGGTGGTTGCAAGCTGAAGCCTCGGCTGAGAAAACAAAAGTCCTCTACCATGTCGATGGGGCAGACCCGAAGGTCACCAAATATGCCATGTCCCTGATCAATAAACACATTGAAGCCGAAGGTGGCCCAGAGAACATTGACGTGGTGTTGGTTGTCCATGGCCCAGCCCTTCCGTTGTTTGCTAAGAAAACCATCGATCCCGGGCTCGCGAAAAAGTTTCAGCTCATCATCGACAACGGTGCCCAAGCGGAAATGTGCCAAGTCTCCATGAAGATCTTCAACAAACCGTTGGATGAGTTGGCTCCAGGCTTTAAACCTACAGCCCACCCCGTTGCGGTGAAACGAATTGCCGATTTACAAAAAGAAGGCTACATTTATATCAAGCCATAATGTAGGACAGGACAAACGATGCATAGGAAACAATGGGTGACCTGACTTGGAGAACGATTCGGATTGCTGTGCTTCTTCTGATCGTCATTGGACTCAGTACGAGAAATGTGGGAACTTGGAATCGAGGGATGGCAGCTGAACCTGCCGACCCAGTTCCCGAGTTTCATCTCGTCACAATGGACGGAAGCAGCGTGGGTAAGGCCTCATTGAATGGCAAGCCTGCGCTTCTGATGTTTTGGGCTCCATGGTGTCGTGTGTGCCAGCAAGAACTGCCTGTCTTGGGAAAGTTCTATCAAGAAGACAGGCCATCACAACTTCAGGTACTTTCCATTGGATTTGCAGATTCTCAGGATAATATTGAAGAGTTTATTCACGCCCACCCAGACACATTTGTCTTTCCTACAGCCTACGATGAGGACAATGTGGTGGCCAAAAACTTTCGAATACGAGCCACACCGACATTTGTACTATTAAATGGGAAAGGCCAGATTCAACTTGTTCATCAGGGGGGAGGAATCATGTTAACTCAGAATACCGAGCGTTTCTAGGTGCCCTTAAGGGCTAACAGCCCTCCTTTACGCTTCTTCATTTTTTACGATAACTAGCTCCTCTTAATCCTTCCAGAGCGACCCTTATCGGTCTCTGTCTCTTAAACAACGGTAGCTGCTCGTCATCTGGGAAAGAACTCAGGATTTAAAATATTATTTCCCATTTCGATCTTGAAAGTTGTAATTTAACGAGAATTTCTTGCAATCTATGGCTTATTTTTTGACACGGCCTAGGGGGAGAATGTCACATGGACACGAATGAACGGTTCATAAAAACCAAAGAAAAATTGGCACAACATCGGCGTGGTATTTCTGGACGTGAAGTCGACGAGGACATCCAAGATGGCCGTCTTCCACCCGGTCAGCATATCGTCAACAATTGGCCAGTTTTGGACCTTGGCTATAAACCTGAAATTTCTCATGAAGAGTGGCAGCTCACGGTCGATGGAATGGTTGATAACTCCATCACATGGACGTGGGTAGATTTTCAGACTCAGCCTCCTTTCACCTCCAATTCTGCTTTTCACTGCGTCACATCTTGGAGTCAATTCGATAATGAATGGGAAGGGGTAGGTTTTCAGCACTTACTCAAGATCGTACGACCAGGACCCACTGCAAAGTTCGTATTGTTCGAAGCCTATGATGATTACACGACAAACCTTTCACTAGCCGTCTGTGATGACGTCGATATTTTACTGGCTTGCAAAAGAAACGGAAAGCCTCTTTCAAAGGATCATGGCGGCCCAGTGAGGATGATTGTCCCCAAACGTTATGCCTGGAAGGGTGCAAAGTGGATCAGAAAAATAACGTTTTCTGAAAAGGACCAGAAGGGCTTTTGGGAAGTTCGGGGCTATTCCAATACTGCCCTACCCTGGGAGAATGATCGTTACGGCTAAACATCATCAACAGTTTCAAGAATGGCAGGATCATAGTTGAGAACCGCTGCGTCATCACTGCCTTTTCCACCACCCCAGCGATGATATGGGCGTGGTCGGGGATATCTTGCAGGTCATAGCCAACCATTCGCGTACGATTGCGACCCTATTGCCTCGGGGTGAAGACCTGCCATGCGCTGGAGCTGCAAAAAGGGATGAACGAATTGGGGGTTACCCATTGGGTGTTTTGTCGTATGAAGAGGCCATCACCTGGCTCGGTGAGGTATCGCCGGCACCTGAAAAGAATCCATAATACTAAGAAGTCGTGAATGTTTCTCAGTCATGAGAAACATGAAGGAATCGTGGACAAGATGATCGAGCGGTTGGCAAGAAAATTACTGATGAAAAAAAACCTACGAGAATTGATTCTCGATCCTCATCCGCTGCGTACGATGGCAACAAAAGTCATCAAGAAATATAAAATGGGGAGTTATGAAGAGCGTCTAAGAATAGGAGCCGTAGACCGTCCACATTATGGCTATTGTGTTTACAGTGCTGCTGCCTTAGCAAAAAAGCTAGGATATCGGCGAATCAGTGTATTAGAATTTGGTGTTGCTGGAGGAAATGGACTCGTGAATCTGGAATACCACACGCAAGAAATCTCGGAATTGCTCGCAATGGATATTGACATTTACGGTTTTGACACAGGCGAAGAGTTACCAGAGCTCTTAGGTTACAGGGACCTCCCCTATCATTGGAAAAGAGGCTTTTACAAAATGGATGTTCCAAAACTCCGATCACGAATTAAGAAGGCAAAACTCGTTCTTGGTGACATCAAGGATACATCAAAGGATTTTTTCGAGAAGTATAATCCTGCTCCAATTGGAGCGATCGCATATGATCTTGATTTATATTCATCAACAGTCGCTGCGCTGAATATGCTTGGGGTTGGTGAAAAATATTATTTGCCTCTGGTCTTCTGCTATTTTGACGACACCATCGGCTCAGAGATCGAATTATACAACGACTATACAGGGGAGAGACTGACAATACATGAATTTAATCATGCTCGCAAGGACATCAAGTTTGGACTGCCCTATTATCTATTAGCAGAAAAAGTGGTAGAGGCTTGGTATCACAGAATATGGATTTGTCATTTCTTCAAGCATAGTCGTTATAATGATTTTGTGAGCGAAGAGGATCAACAATTACCCTATCAGTAGCTTTATTCATACCCTGAATGGGCGGTTGATATTCTAGGCATAAAGTAGCAAGGCAGCGAGATTCACAAACATTTTCCTCCTAGGAGGTGCGCCAGAAATCTATGCCTATTCTAATCATTCTCGGCATAGTTCTGGCTGTATCATGGGTACTTGCCGAAGCGGAAATGATCTACGATTGGCAGACAGGTGATGGTCGCGACCACGATCTGCAAACCTACGGGAACGGCAGCAGCATCGATGATCACCAATCCCATAGTTATCGTGATGCGACCACTCTGGTCACACCTGGCGAGATTATTATACGAAAGAGTCCATACACGTTATGAAGGCAATCTCCTCTCAATTTGTCTATCCGTGCTTATTTCTCTTCGGTCCTTTTCCATCCAAAGCCTGACAATCGATATGCCAGGAATATAGATTTCTTGAAAATTTCACCTTCTCCCAAAAAGGAAGATGTTCCTACAGAAACAGTACCCTCAACCTGTTCTCTAGACCCATCACCGGTCATGACATCTTTGGATCAATTCACTGTTACTTAGATCGACCTTTGGCCTGTCGATATTCCTATGACTGATCCATTCGTGGTAGCCACAGGTCAGTTAACCACCGCACAAAATATTTTCATTCGAATCACACTTAGTAGCGGCATGCTTGGCTACGGAGAAATTGCGCCCTTTCCTGATCTCACAAGTGAAGACCGTCCTGTCAGTCTTTCCGTTGCACGACGTCTTGCTACGGCCGTTCTGGGCAAGTCAGTCTTGGACTACCGCGAGTTGGGCCGGTTGCTCCAAGAAATGGCACCAGACAACCCTGCAGCACGATGTGGGTTAGAAACAGCATTCGTGGATTCCCTCTGTCAGACTAACAAGATGCCACTTTGGAGATTATGGGGCGAAGCTGATGTTCGAGACCGAGAAACTGACATTACGATTCCTATCATCGATCTCCCACATACATTAACGTTCGCTCGTGAATGGCATAAACAGGGTTTTCAAGTTTTCAAAATGAAGGTTGGGAATGATGGGGATGAAGACATCCGTCGGCTTGAAGCCATTCACCAGCAAATGCCAGACGTGGCATTCATCATTGATGCCAATCAGGGCTTTCAGATGAATGAAGCAGCCGAATTCACCAAAAGGGTTTTGCGATTCGGAGGACAAATCATCTTACTGGAACAGCCTGTTCCCAAAGACGACCTAGAAGCTCTAGCCTATTTACGTCAAACTCTGAGCGTGCCGATTGCTGCAGACGAATCCGTACGGTCGTTGAAGGATGCCAGGGCCATAGTCCGTCATAAGGCAGCCGATTTCATTAATATCAAAATCATGAAAAGCAGCCTCATTGAATCACTGGATATCGCCGCGTTTGCTAAGCTATCAGGAGTACGGTTGATGATTGGGGGAATGGTGGAAACGCGAATCGCTATGGGCTGTTCCTTCAGTCTCGCCTTGGGACTTGGGGGATTTGAGGTGCTCGATTTGGATACACCACTGCTCATGTCCCAAGATCCAGTGAATGGAGGATACCGCTATACCGGTCCTCAATTAGCTCCTTGGACGGGCTACGGTTTAGGATCGAACGTAGAAATATCCGGAAAAAATGAGGTGATTAATTAGAAATACATCAACACGACTGTCCGGTTAACGGAGCCGCGTTGCGGTATACGCGAATGAATAATTTAACAGCCCTTTTAAAGAGAGCCAAGGAATCAGTTCCTCGAGACTCTGGCTCCACCGGAGATCCCGGGGCAGGATCTTGGAAGTAAAACGAATGCGGTCAGCCTTGGGGACGGCCCGTTGATCGCGGCCCCGCCGCCCTCGGACCGGAATACCTCTCATGCCCGTTTGAATGATGCGCTCGGGCAAATACCCATTGCGCACCATCATTTGGTGCCCCTGGGCATCCCGGATCTTTGCATGCGCGCCGAGAAATGCCGTGCTTTCCGCCCCCACCGCGTGGGCCAGTAAGGCGCAGGCCCCCTTGCGAAGCACCTCTGTCAAGGGATCCTCCGTATACGCACTTGGCTTTTTCTTCTCGTCACTGCTACGCTTTTCCATAGCGTAGCCTCCTTGTGTTTGAAAGGGTGGTGATGTTGGCTCATCACCAGGATACGCCGCCTATGTCTTCCAGACTATCCCCAACTTTTGAGTATAACTCGCTTACAAATCCATGGTCTATACTCTCGCTTTCGAAGCCCTAGATGTCTTCCAGCTTAATCCCAAACGTTACAGCCCGTTGAAGAAGATAGGATTTCGACAGTTAAGCAAACACCACGCCAGTTTTCTAAAAATCCAATCCACAAATTCTGTGGATAACCTTGTGATCAATTCATCCCCTACCTTCTGAAAAGCCGGTGAATTTACTTGGAAGTAACATTATGCCTAAATTTAGTGCATAGTAGCCAAAAAAATTGCACCACCATAAGTAGTGGTATCAAATCACGATTCGTACATATTGTGAGATTTTCTTTTTCTCAAGTGTCCGTTTCGCCTCATTTGTTGTCATGGCAATTCCCTGGGGTAAGACCTCTAGGTGTTATCCCCAGAATATAGAAGGTCCTGTTAATAATTCCCTTTAATTTTCATTGTTTTTTGACAAATGCTGATCTACGAGTCAGAGAAACAGAGAGGTATCTGCAAGGAAAGTGCTTACAAAAAATGAAGGCGGATTTCGGATTCACACCAGAAAGATATTCTATGCCTTAGTCGAATAACCGTCTGCTCCCCCTCTCTCCTTATTCTTCTACCGTCGAGCATAGAGGAGTTCACAGGCTTCTAAAAAGGCATCAAGGCGACCCTGTTCATAGGCTGCATTCAATCGGTTCCACAGCCAATCGGCATTGTGCGAATTCCCCAATCGCTCCACCCCTTGGGATAGCATCATTTGACTCGCGACATTAATGAGGCGTGTTTTCCGTTCCTCCATATCGGCATCTACGAATTGCGAAAGAATTTCGCCTCCTCGTTGTTTTACAACATCTTTACGAAAGGTATCATACCTTTGTCGTGCCACCGTTCTGGATCGGATTTCCACCAACTCCGCCTTAATTTTTCCCAGATCCTTCATCAAAAGACTAAAAAGTTCCCTCCTAGCCTCATCCCATAACTTTTTCTCCATCTCTTGGAGAACCACAGCGGGATTGACTGCCTCTTTTTCATCGACAGAGTATCCATCTGGAGCTGAACTCGGTGTCCCAAACCGCAGTCGCTCATAAGATTTTCTACTTTCCGGGTTACCCAATACTTCATAGGCGGCATTCACTTCCAGAATTTTGGCTTCTGCTCCGGAACTACCTTGATTACGATCAGGATGAAATTGGAGAACAAGTTTTCGGTAGGACTTCTTTATGTCTTCGCCTGAAGCATCCGGCGTTACTCCTAAGATCTTGTAAAAATCCAGATAGGCCATTTCAGACAGTCACTTGGTCATTGAGGACTTTGTTTGTTGCGAGGCATGCTCAAAAAATATTTCCAAACAACCGAGGTGGGATCTAGCAGAACACATTCTTCAGTATCCGATACCAAACGGCGCATATCGAGTCCAGAAGGATATTGACGGCATGATCAAATGAGATTAGCGTTGAGGAAGGGGAAATTCAAAAATACCGCCAAACAATCATCACTATTCAGTGCAAGATCTTTCTTGACAAACTGGAGTTAATGAGTACTTTCAAAGAGCTCCCGGTCACAATGGAATTGAAGAAGCTACTAAGAACAGGCTGAAGGGAAAAAAATACAAGTGAGTTTACTCTGTCTCAATGCCCATCAATAAGATTGTCGATGATGAGTGAGGAGGTAAGAGGTAAATAGGAAATGGAATTTGATGAATTCGAATGATCGTTTCTAAAGGCTTTGCATTAAAGGGACAATGCAGAGCAAGTCCCTATTCTTTTTTTCGGCGTGTCAATGGTGGTCTGCCCGGCCCTCCAGGATGCCACGGTCGACTACCCTTCCGTTCCCTCATCATGGTGCGCCGCTTCCGTAGATGGACAAGACAAAACCATTGACTCACGGCCTTTCGAGGGCAATAAATACAAAGACCAGCCTCTTTATGACGTCTCTGGTATCGCTGTTGACGTGTCATATCAAAATGATAACATGTTATTATTGAATTATTCAATAATTAAATTATTCACCTTTTTGTTGCCGAAAAGCTGCTCATTGGCTCAATAAATATTAAGAAGAAAAAGACCTCCTTTCCTAGCATCGCGCATCTCTCTTGCTTATCGATAGGGCCTTAGCAAGGTCCGGAGTTCAGGCATAACAAAAATGTTAGTCATATCAAGCCTTTCCAGTTATTGCCTCGTGATGGGTAGTACCTGCATGCTTATCTTGCCAGACCTTCACAACCTCTCTTTAAGCAGATCCTATTTGGAGAGTCCTCCTTCAAATTCCAGTTTAATGGAATCCCCCTACTCTCGCCTTCCCGAATATATTGACGCAAAACCATTCGACTCAGTTGCCACCATCTTTCTTCCAAGTAGGCATTTCCTCCCAATAAGAGCTTGGCAGAAGCATTCTTATCCTGTTACTGAACAAGCAGGTTATTTTACAACCATTGCTCATCTTCTGGCTGACCCAGCGTCGTTTCACAAAAGACGTGTACTCGTCCGGGGGACTGTCACTCAACCGGAATTACACGTTGATCTCACTTCTCTCTTTATAGACTTCGTATTTGTTCTAAAGGATGGCACAACCTCGCTTATCGTCTTTGGACAACACGATCGAACGAAAGGCGACATTCAAATCCAATTAGGCCGTTATGTAGAAGTAAGTGGGATCTTCTGGGAAATTCGTGAGTCCCATGGTTCTAGTCTCACAAATAATTTGGAAGCATTGAGTGTCACTTTTTTCCCATCATTGCAACCCGATGAGACATAGAAAATATCTTTTTCTCAATGAGAGAAATTGAGGTCTCATAAGAACTTCATGACATGACGGACTACTTCCGTCGTTCCACTTTCTGGCGGAGAGTGCTTTGGTATAGGGAGACTTCTTGCAGTATCCAAAGTCTCTTGCCACAGACCTGCAAAAAGGTCTTCTTTCGTCAGCTCTACAGCTCGTCCGAATGTGTGTGCGTAGGCCACCAACGGAGGCTCATCAGCGAAATTGTATCGTCTCACATAAACAATGGACTTCCTGGCAGCCACGGCTTCAATGATTGTGGCATAACCAGGTTTGCTTACAATAATGTCCGCTTGGTCAAAAACGGAATTGAAGTCTGTTCTTATGGAAGGTAAGGGTGTAAGCCGCTGAAACTCCGGAGGAACTGGCATATCCACCACAAACGAATAGCCTGCCATGCTGTTCAGCTCATCAAAGGGAAGCAAGGATTGAGGCACCCCTCCGAACCCAACTAAGACAAGCGTCTCCTCTAAACTTCGATAAGGCAGACTCTTTAGCGTCATATCATTTTCTCTCAACTGCCCTCCCACAGGCCCGACATCTACGACACGGGGAAATGCATCCATAGAAATCCCTGGCATTAATCGAGTCAATAAATCCGCTTTCCCATACGCTGCCCGAATATGTGCAATAATGTCCTCTTGCTCTTGAGTGAGCTCAAGACCAAATCCCTGAAGAATTTGGTCCCACGACAACGAAGCCATCGCAAGAGCCGGGACCTCTAATTGGGCACCAACCTCAATCCCCAGATACGAAATATTCGAAAGAATAAGGTCTGGGGATACAGACCGCATGGCTTGAGCTTCGTCTTTGACCTTTTGAGCCCACCTCTGATGAAAGTTTCTGTAAGCTTCCCAAGTCCTTTCTACATCAATAGACAGAGGGCCTTCTTGAACGCACCCAACATCTTGAATGGAAGGACTGAGCTCCCAGGAAACTTCGAGCTTGCTCGCAAAAAAGGACGACGGCACATTGGTCCGTAATATGACCTTGACATCAGAAAGATACTTCCCCAATTCATTTAAGACTGGTACGACTTGAGCCGTATGACCGAATCCATGCCCTGAAATCGCACACCATATCACTGACCTTTTCTTAGCCATACCTCAGAAACTACACCTCAACCTCGTTCTCTAGAGAATACTGCCATTCAGTATTACCTTGACGGTCTAGGAGAAAAAGGGTATCTCGTCATTACCTTGAACTCTCGCTTCGTTTACCCAGGACCAAAATAGGGTCAAGAACATTGGGAAATCACATAAAAAACATATGGTTCTTGACAGCAATCATCATGATGAGCACTTTGGGGATTTCCGCTTGTACCGTATCCCCAGTCAGAACAATCTCAGACGGAAAGTCTGAAGCCAGCGCTCAGACTCAAGACCGTCGTCAAGCTGAAGTCGAACAACGCCTTAAGCTTGCTGCCGAATCAGCTGAAAAATTAGGTCCTAACAATCCACTCTTTTTCAGTTCTCTGTATAATTTGGCGTCCTATTATCGTGACCAGAAAGAGCATTCCAAGGCGGAAGCCATCTACCAAAGAGCCTTGTCTATAAAAGAAGAAACCAATGGGCCAGAGCACCCCGATGTTGCCATCATTCTGGAACACTATGCACAACTTCTGAAAACAGCCAATCGCCAGAAAGAAGCAATTCTATTAGAGGCCCGTGCCAAGGCCATTCGCACGAAGCACTTCCGCTAGCCACCACAGAAATTGAATCTCCTCTAAACTTTTAGAGCGAAATAACGTGGCTCAGATTACAGAGAGAACATTTCTGGCCAATGGAGTTCTCTCCCTACCAGACTTCCGCCCGAAAGCTCAGAGGCCTAATTCCCATCGATTCAAGTCCCCGAATCAAATGGTCTCGAGCTTGACCATTCCCACACATTCGGACATGGTATTTCTGAAGATCAGGAACCCAGTCTTTCAAAGGACCTATATCGATCAGCTCTTGCCCGTCTTGAACGGTGGCCTGAATAATTCGCCCTTTAGGGTATTTCCAAGCATCCGGCCATTCTCTTGTAAGCACGGGCACATAAGAAAAGTTTTGGGGCCAGGTCCTCTCCAACTCCAACAACTCATGGTGTTCTAAAAGTTGTCGCGGATTTCGAACACTCACGACAAGTGTCAAATGTATGCCAGGATGGTTTGCGGTTTTTCCAAATTGACAGACCTCCATATACTGGATATATGCCAAGAAGGGGGTAATGCCGGTTGAGTAAGCCATTGCGAGCATACGCCAACTCGGCCACACGTCATCAGACTCCAAAAGAAGATTATTCGCTTCAATCTGATGACTGTTCTCAAAGATCACCAGTTCTTTATTCTTCTCATCAAGGTTTACGCATACATCGATCGCTCCACCCTCTTCGACAAGTTTGGTCAATTCCTCACTCTGCCACCACGGAGAGGTATCAGTTTTTTCCTTATGAGTGTCGTTGATGATAGTTTCCAAGACACGATCAGCCGTTAAAGAACAATTTGATCGTGTATACATACGTCGTCGGTACTTTCCGGTTCTGACACCCCATGGCTTGGCAAGAAACGCATTTCCTGGACGCACTCGATCACGAATTGGGTAAAGCTCTCCCTTCACTTCATAATTTGAGGGAAGCGTTAATTCAATTTTCCTGATTTCTCCAGGATCAATGGTATGAACATTCGTAACAACGGCTGGCACAAAAATTTCTTTCGATCTCATCGGAGGGTTTCCTTATCTTTGACAACATACGCGTTTCTACATATGGGACTTCCACCTCTTAGTTGAAACGGGACCTGTTGGACGGAGATACTCTCAGTTCGTGTCCGACTATGAAAACACCTTATTAGGATTATACAAAAAAATAGTTGTATGCTCGCACTACTCAATTTTGTGCTTTTTCACTAATGAATATCCTGTATCCTGACTATGCAGCTCTCGACCATCCCTTTCATCCCAGAGAATCTTAATCATACACAGCAATTTTAGCCCTATCTGATCCCTTGCCTGCCTAGATACTATTCTTTAAAATAGATTCTTTACTTTCTATCGTTGACCTTCATGAGGAGGTCGCGGACACTTTATCGGCAAACGACAGGTGCACACAGCAGATACAACGCCTGGGAGTGGGTCTTCTATCAACATGCTCAAGGCTTTTAAGAATTCCTGGATACTAGGGTTAACTTCATGAAAGAACAAATTGATAATCGTAATATCATTGAGATTGGCCCCCTCGTTTCACCACGGGAAATGAAGAATAGAGTCCCAATTTCCGTATCAGCGGAAACAGTGGTTCGACAAACACGTCAAGAACTACGCGACATCTTACATGGTCGCGACCGACACCGTCTTCTTGTGATTGTTGGTCCCTGCTCCATTCACGACCCACAAGCCGCTTACGATTTTGCTGAAAGTTTGAAACGTGTTGCTGATGCCACAAGAGATCACTTACTTATTCTCATGCGAACCTATTTTGAAAAGCCTCGAACCACCGTTGGATGGAAGGGACTTATCAATGATCCTCACTTGGACGGATCATGCGATATTGCGGCTGGCTACGAACTCGCCCGACAAATCCTTCTTAAAATTAATGATCTCGGTGTTCCGTGTGCGACCGAGCTTCTTGACCCTGTCACCCCACAGTACATCTCCGATCTCATTAGTTGGACAGCAATTGGGGCTCGAACCACTGAGAGCCAAACCCACAGAGAAATGGCCAGTGGTCTTTCCATGCCAGTTGGTTTTAAAAACGGAACCGATGGAAGTTGCCAGGTCGCCTTGAACGCTATCGTCGCGGCGCGGCATCCACAGAGTTTTATTGGAATTAATGTTGACGGCATCACGTCTATCATCAAAACCAATGGCAACCCTGATCGGCATATTGTCCTACGTGGAGGGGGAGGGAAATCCAACTACGGGCCAGACGACATTGCCCGTGCATTTGCTGGGATGACCAATGAAGAAATCCGTCGACCTATTATGGTGGATTGCTCTCATGGCAATTCCGAAAAAGACCATACACGACAAAGCGGTGTTGCACGGTCTGTTCTACAACAACTCCAGGACGGACAGGAGGCCATCATGGGTCTTCTGATGGAAAGCAATCTCAAGCCTGGGAAGCAAGTCTGGCAAAAAGGGAAAGATTTGGAATACGGAGTGTCCATTACTGATGCATGTATCGGATGGGATGACACAGAAACTTTGCTATTCGAATTAGCAGAAAAACTCGAAAAAACTTCGCGAGAAAAAACCGTTTCACGCTAACGGGAGGAATGCATGGAAAATCACCAAATCCATACTGACCATACGCATTCACACGGACCAGACTGTGGGCACATCCAACTTCAGCATGATGGGCACACAGATTTTCTTCATGATGATCACCTCCATCATCCTCATGACGGTCATATGGATGAACATGTCTTATCTGTATCTGAAAAGAACCCCTCGACTTGTACTCCAACCCATTCCTGTTCCGGGCATGAGTCCGGACACATCCATGGTCCCAGTTGTGGGCATGAAGCCGTCCCCCACGGAAATCATACGGATTTCTTAGTAGATGGGCATCTACACTTTCCTCACCATGCCCACTGCGATGACCACGGAACTGTGGCTCTTTCGTAAAAAAGCCTATCTCGTATAAGTTTCTCTACTCTCTTCCTACCACACCTTAAAGTGGAAAAGGTACAAACTTGCTTTACCTAAAATAACACCAAGGGAAAAATTAAACTTGTTAGGGATCGAACGGAAGGATTTTCGAACAACAACTGAAAAGGTTATGGCTTAGGAGAAACTTCAGCCATTTCCTGAAACCCAGGCTGGGAACTCGGCAGAGGGTCTTCGTGAGTATGACAACCCAGGCAATGACAGAGCCGGCGATTCCAAAACCCTGCCCAGGCAATGAGGGACGCTCCAACCACATCAAAGGTGATTTCCCCTAGACTCTCAGGAAAGAACCATAGGTGGGCTAAGGTCATCAGAAAAAGCCCTGTGGCAGTCAAATACGCCGGTCTGGAATCTCGATGAAGAGGATACGTCGCTAAAAGACCGAATCCAGCTAAGAGACCGATCACACCAAGAAATATCCATTCAGTGGTTGATGCTAAAAATGCCCCTAACACCATATCCAGTCTTCCCCAAGAATTCGCCGCAATGATCGGAAGAGCAAGAAGAGCAAAAGGGGTTAAGGCACAATGAACCGCACACACCAAAGATGTGATGGAACCTGCTTTGGAAAGTTTTATTCCGAGCGTACTCATTCGATCATTGACATTTAGGACAGAAGCCACTGAACTCAAGGGTGTGGTCAGCTATCGTAAATCGTGTCTCTTTTTCAATTAACGCCTTCAACTTCTTGATGGGACAGAGGAGAAGGTCCACAATTTTTCCACAACTCTGACATCGGATATGATGATGGTGTGCCCGACCCTGCCGTATTTCATATCGAAATTGCCCTTCTTGATGAAGTTCTAACTGAGAAACAAGAGCAAGATCTCTCAACACATTCAAGGTCCGATAGACCGTCACAAGGTCAATGGAAACTTGATCTTTCTTAAGACGCCCATACAAATCCGAGGCACTCAAGGGCAGTTTAGAGCGTTCCAAAAAGCCCAGGACCGCACGACGAGTTCTCGTAAGCCGACGTCCAGCCGCATGCAACTTGTCATCAATTCGCCCTTTCACCGACAAGCTCCCTGAAAACTAGAAAAATGGGTCAAAGAAGAAACTTATCCTACAGGATCGAAAATGTTATTGCAACTCTATTGCAATTAATCACACCATGATTCGATGAATCAATAGGCATACGTTTTGCCAGCACATGACTTTGAGATAGGGGTAAATGGGGAGGAAATTTAAAGGAAGACCTCTAGCAGGCTGTTGAAAAACTCAAAGTCCTGGTGTTTTGCGTCTTTTTACCTGACCTCCCGTCTATAGAGAGAAAAGGTTTTTATAAGGGACTCTTAACGAGGGAAGGCGATCATGAAAAGAGAATCTGCAGTAGAATTTGCCGGTGCCAGCCGTGTGCACATTGGTCTTGGCGTGCAGGACCTTGAGGAGTCGATAGAGTTTTACCGTATCTTGTTGGATCAAAAACCAGCAAAGGTTCGAAAAGGATATGCCAAATTTGAAGTGGCCGAGCCATCACTAAATCTGACACTAAACCAGGTCAAGCCACCGTTTAACATGCAAAGACACCAAGAGTTTCACTATGGCATTCAAGTTAAGTCAACAGAAGAGGTTTACTTCACGATCAATCGCTTTTCGACAGCTTGGCTAGAAATGCTACTTGAAGAGGGCGTAACCTGTGTTACGCAGTACAGGAAAAAGTCTGGGTGACTGACCCAGATGGATATAAATGGGAAGTATTTGTGGTGCTTGAATCAGACAGCGAAGAAAGTCCTAGCACAAAACAGACGGAGTGTTGTACAAATGTTCACGAGAAACACAGTTGCTCTGATCCCAGACCAGAAACATGTTGCGTATAGGGTCTGGTGAAGGGAGTTTCGAGTTTAAAATTTAAAGATTTGAGTTCATCGTTCACAGTTCCGCTTCGCCAGGATGAAACCCTGCTCAAATAAAAAAGATTTAACCAAACACACTGGATGCCGGCCTCCAACTTCGGGCATGACTACTTAATTTTCTTGTGCATCGCACGAATGCCAATTTCCTCTGACAGTATTCATCAATTAAATTCAAGTTTTTACATATAGGTAACTGAAAATGGGCAAGGCCAACGTATCGACTGAAAAAATCTGGGAGCTTCTCAGTTCCAAACTAAGACAGTTTTTTCGACGTCACGTAAATGAGGAGTCACTGGCCGAAGATTTATTACAGGAAACGTTTATCCGAATTCACAACGGCATTCACTCTCTAAAGGATGAGGAACGAGCATCATCTTGGGTATTTCAAATAGCCAGAAATACACTGGCCGATCATTTTCGTCAGAAGAAACCTGAAGTCGAATTTCAGGAAAAAATCGAAATCCCACTGGAAGAGGAAAGTGGAGGAAATTTGAATCATGAAGTTGCGGAGTGGCTTCCAGAAATACTGAAAACTTTGCCCAAAACATACCGAGAGGCCGTGGAACTCTTTGAGCTACACAAGATCCCACAACAAGAAATCGCCCACCGTCTTGGCTTGTCTCTATCAGGTGCAAAATCACGCGTGCAGCGTGGTCGCGAAAAGCTCAAAGACCTTATCCTCCAATGCTGTCACTTAGATTTTGATAGGAGAGGAAATGTTATTGGATACAGGCGGCTGCCTGACCATTGCGATTGTTGTGTTGATGGTTGCCAGTCTGAACCTTAACAGTTTCCCGGCTGTAGCAAGTGAAATGGCGTGGACTTTCGGTTACTCCGGCATAGGCCGAGTATCGAGCACAGCTAAGTGTCCCAGAATTTTTCCATCGAGGTCCTGACGTGCCCCCGGTGATTGTTCCATCGTGAACGCAGCTTATGCGCATTTTGCGATACTCGCTTCTGGGGCTGGTGGTTTATAAACCATCGAGCTTTGCGGACTGGCTCGTGCCGCATGCTCGTGCAGGTTCCTTGCTCCCCCCTCGGGACCCGTTTGTCTTGGTGATCCCCGAGGCGGCTCGCGGGATCGGGCCAGGGTAGCGCGCCAGGACCTCCTTGCTGATCGCAAGGGTGTTCGGTTCGAGTCCATCTGCAGAGACCTGAGGCTCATCTGTCCAATTGACGAACGCCGACCAAGGCGTAAAGGTCAGAGACCAGCGTTTCGCGAGGGCTTTCATGCAGGATGGTCTTTACCCGAGGCGAGGAGAGGCAGCCCGATGCGGAGAGAAGGAGTGCGACGAGAATGACACGAGAAACCATGTTGTCTCGACAGCGACGCACGAAGGCCTTAGTGCTAGAGTCCGATATCGGTCCAGGTAACGCGGCAGTCGAGACCCAGGGACTTCTGCCGTTCTCCAAATGCATCCATGAACAATATCACCTCCGGATAACTGAGTGGATCCATTCTTTGCTCCCACAGGATGTGAAGCTCACTGCCCTGGGCACCGACGGCATGCATCCGCGGACGTATCTGGATCCAAATGGGTAATCCAAAGCTTCGCCGGTTGCGAACGACCGCTTTGATTGTGCGCTGCTGATCTACGACGCGAACGGATCTCCAGTCAAGCATCTCATGGACCGTCTCGGTTGCGGCGTCGAACACTGCGTCGGGCGGTGCCTGACATCGCAGGCCGATATCCATGGCAAAGGCGCTCGCCGGGAAAACGGAGGCCGTGACGGAGCCAACCGCCACCATGAGCGCTATTGCGAAAGGTCGAGAGGAGGTCATCTATTCAGGATTCGCATGTGGGCTTCCGAGGTCACCGCACCACGCCATAGCACCCGATTGGGATCGGGCCGCATGAACAACTGACCTGCCCCCAGTGATTGATCCATCGTGCATGTAGTTAGGCGCATTGCTCGAACGAAGCACCCTGGTTCTGGCTCCTTTAGTCCTAAATTATACCAATACCCTACTACCTCCTCAATATTCATACGAGCGGTCCGGCAAAAGCTGCGTCTCAGACAAATTTGTGAATCGAAAGCCGATGACCAACCCCCAGTGATTAAGGCACTGCTCTGTCTTCTTCAAACCTACCCCACACCTTGATCCTATTCCCCTCAACCCTGTATCCCTCTCTCCATGACCAAGACCTAAAGTTTCGGGAATCGTTGCGCAAGGATGGCTCCCTAAAGTCTCCAACCAAGTTCCAGCAATAACCGCAGTCCCAACACCACAGCATCTCCCCTCCAAGCTCTCTCGTTTTTTCACTGTGACAGTTCCAGCAATTCCCCTCTCCAATCCCTTACCTCTTTTGATTTCAGCAGCGACAGCTAACATACCCCCAGTGATTGTTCCATCGTGAATGCAGCTTATGCGCATTTTGAGATAATCGCCTCTGGGGCTGGCGGTTTGTATCCTAAGGCGCTATGAGGACGCTCCTGATTATAGTGTTGGCGCCACCCTTCCACGAGCACTTAGGTTTCTCGTAGGGCATAGAAGATTTCTCCGTTCAATAGTTCATCTCGTAGCTTCCCATTAAAACTCTCATTGTAGCCATTCTCCCAGGGACTGCCTGGTTCGATAAACAGGGTCCCACCCTCAGTTGCTTGAGCCATTGCCCAACGGCTTTCGCCGTAAACTCCGGCCCATGATCCGACCGAATATAGTCCGGTCGTCCGTGTTGCAGAAACAACTCCGCCAGACAATGCAGCACATCATCGGCCCGGAGCCTACGAGCCACCTCAATAGCCAGGCATTCCCGGGTGTATTCATCGATAATGGTGAGCAAGCGTAACGGCCGGCCCTCATGCGTCCGAGTGGCGACGAAATCATACGCCCAGACATGATTGCGATGTTGAGGCCGAAGCCGCACACAGGAGTCAGCGTTCATCCACAGACGACCCCGTTTGGGTTGCCTCTGCGGTACCTTCAGGCCCTCCTGCCGCCAAATTCGCTCGACTCGTTTATGATTCACTTGCCAGCCATCTGCCTGCAACAAGGCCGTGATGCGCCGATAGCCATAGCATCCATACTTTCTGGCCAGCCGTACAATCGTCCTGGTTAATGCTTCTTCGTCCCCTCGGACGTGAGACTTGTACCGCTGGGTTGATCAGGATTGCCTCAACACCTGACACGTGCGCCGTTCCGCCACGCCCAAGCGTTGGCCGATTGTGAGGACCGCACGCCGTCATCGGATGGGGCTTAAAAGTTTCCCTCCGCGGCTTCCTTCAAAATCAATTTATCCAGGGTCAGATCGGCGACGGCTTGCTTCAACCTGGCGTTTTCGCGCGCCAAATCTTTGAGCCGTTTCGCCTGATCGAGCTTGAGACCGCCATATTCCCGGCGCCAGCGATAGTAGGTGTGGTCCGTGATGTTCCATTTCCGGCAAATCTCTTGGACCGTCTGTCTTTGCCCCAACAGGACTTCCGCTTCGCGGAGTTTGTGAATGATTTGTTCAACCGAGTATTTCACACGTGGCATAGTGCCCTCCTCTAAAAATTGGCTAAGCCTGTAACATAGACTTAGGAGTGGTTTATAAAGGGGCACGTCAGGGATCAGAAGTAGCCCTAGAGGTAGCCTACAATAAGTTTAACCCAAAACGCACGAGATGCTGTATAAATCTTAAACATGGATTGATATGGGGAATAACGTTCCACAAGGCAACCACTGATCAAGGGAAAGAGGCATCCAGATCAGATTGGGAAGAAGCTTGAAGATCAGATCCAATGGGCGCAACTGAATTGATAAATTGCTTAATCCATTCCCAATAAGAATCTCCAGCCATTTCAACGAGATCGTTATGTCCAGCACCAGGAGCCGCACGAAATGTCTTAGGAGAAGGACAGACCTCAAAGAGTTTGCGACTAAGTTCAATGGGTACGATATCGTCGGCATCCCCATGAATGAACAAGATCGGTGCGATGACATGACGAATCTTGTCGATGGAATTAAACGGGTTTCCAGCCAACCACGCTAACCACGAAAGTGACACATGACTGGCCATATCTTTCCCAGAAGAAAAAGGAGTGACTAATATGATGCCGGCAAATGGCTGATTCTGAGCATTCTCTACTGCCACCGCCGCTCCGATGGATCGTCCGAAAACAATTGTCCGGTCTTTAGGAAATCCGAGCGAAGATTCCACATAATCCAAAGCCGCCAGAGCATCCAGATACACTCCTTGTTCGCTGGGGGATCCCCCACTTTTTCCATATCCTCGGTAGCTCAAAAGAAACACATTGGATCCCAGGCTAGCCATCCGTTTGGCATCCCATAACCGATAAGAAGCATTGCCGGCATTGCCATGGAGAAATAGGACGACCCGATCAGTCCCAGGACGTGGAAGATAAAACGCATGAAGTCTCACCCCATCCGCGGACTCTAAGTGAATTTCTTTGATTGAGGGGTCGACAGATCGGAAATCAACCTGGCTTCCAGGCAAAGGATGAAAGGCAAAAAAGTTCACCAAACTGTCAGAACATCCAGTTAACACAATCGAAACCAAACCTATAAGGCAAAGAAATCCTGAGTTGCCGTTTAGTACAGAAAATCTCAAAGCTATTTGCGAGTTTTACAAAACATTCATCAGGGGTATCAATAACCGAACCGATACTGACTCTTGCATCGGTAGTTGACAGCAATTACACGAATAATGCAACTTATTTGCAATTTCGCATATCAAAAGAAGGAAAAGAGTTTTGTCGAGTTTTCAGAATCTCTTCAATATAAGACAATTTCTAACATTGGCTGTCGGCACATGGTTTTTCGTGCTACCGGGCTGTCTTGCTGCCCCTCAAGTCGGCATGATTCATGAGAGTCCCCAAGGAACAATTTCCCTGAAAACCTTTCCTGATTCTTCCATTCAAGCCAACCACCCCAAAAGGTTGGATTCCTCGCTATTGGGCCGAATCCTACGTGGGATGTATCTTCAAGAAAAGAGGAAAGGATTAGCCTCTATACTTCCAGGAAATGCCGAGTCTATTCCGGTCTTCACCGAACAAGAAATACAATTCTTGGCACCTTGGCTCAGTTCAGCGCTTGCTCAGGCTACAGCCCAAGAACGAGTAGTTTTTACTCTTTTTCATCAGGCAACAGAAGAAAAAACACAGACCGATGGATCCCTCTATATTTCAGATCCTGTCATCTATGTGACCTTGGATTCCTACCACTTCAAGGAATCAAAACCCTCCCTGCCATCAAACCCTTCCCCTTCATTTCGCCGCCCCAAACGCTGGAAAATGTTGTTTGTACCGGAAGAGGTCTTCATAAACAATTCTGAAGACGGAACAGAACATGCCGATGGTTCTGGGGTTGGAACTTTGGAGATTGCCTATGAACAATTAAACCGACTCTCCTCCTCGCCCGGAGGTGAAGACACAGCCGGAGTCAATGATCAGGAGAAAAAAAAAGAGGTGCAACGTTTGAAAGAAGAAGTCCAACAATTACGGAAATCGTTGCATGAGCAGGATACAAAGCTGAAAAACTTGGAAGAAAGCATAAAGAAGCAATGATTGTCTCCCTATTCCATCTGCCAAAATCTCCCTAGTTCACAGTTCTGCGTCGCCGGGCTTCGCCCCCACACGACGAGGGTTTTGTGTTTGTCCCTTCCCTCTCCTTTGTAAGGAAGGGCGAGGGAAGTAGAGACTCTACCTCTCTTAATCTCCCCTTACAAAGGGGAGAAATTGTTCTTCCCCACGCGCAAAGCGGAACAAAAAAGTAATTGTCACACTCCTACAGCAGAGATTCGGTGTCTGAACCACTGAATTCCTACGATCAATCCGAGAAGGATGCACGCAAGGAAGGCATCTGTCGCACCAGTCGGCCAATCAAGGAAGTAGGAAAAAAGGAATCCAGAAAACCCAATTGCTGCCCCAATAATTCCAGCTAACAAGGGAATCAGATAAAAGCGGCCTGCAACTCTGAGGGCTATCATTGGGGGTAAGAGCAAAAAGGCAAAAGTAAGGAGAGGCCCAACCATCAACACACCTAAAGAAATTGACGTGCCCACGAGACCATACAACAAAAGATCCCAAACCCAGGCTCGTTTCCCCAAGGACAGAGCCATATCGCGATCGACCGAAATCAGCAACAACTCTTTTCTGAAATACCATAAAAGGGCCATGATCCCAGCATAGAACGAGATGAGAAACAGTAAGTCGGTATCGGAGATTGCGATAATCTGTCCTCTGAGCAATTGAATCACGCCTACTTCTGGAATGTGCTCGGAAGCCAATAGTAATATGGTCATAGCCCCTGCCAAAACATACACCACTCCGATACGCCCCTCTACCAATCCAAAACCCTTCCGCTCCAAACTAGCAAGTAGCATTAATACTCCGGTGGTCACGATCGTTGCTCCAACCAACGCTAAGACAAAATCACTATGAACCGGATCACCGACATGAAATACGAGATGCCAATACACCGCCGCTGCAATCCCTGTCGCGGACAGCTGAGGCAAAACTACGCCAAGAAACACCATCCTTCTGGCGTACATCAGAACTCCCACGAAGGGAAGAACGAGACCAGTGACCATTCCACCGTAGAGGGCGTTTCTTAAGACGTAAGAAGGATAAAGTATTTCGAGAATCTCGTTCATGACATCCTTGGCTAACTAATAGGCATCTCCCAAGGATCTCGCTCCAACAAGGCCTTGAATTGGCTTCGAACGAGTTTTCCTTCTTCAAGAAGCAACACTTCTTCAAAGACCTCAGACATGGTTGGAAGGAAATGATCAGCCCATAATAAGGTTAGCGCTGAATCTTGCTTGAGTTTAGCTAACAGGGTCACCATCGAGAGTACGGTTTCCCTATCTAGACTTGCGAGAGGTTCATCCATGACCAAAATCGTTGGATTAGTCGAGAGCGCTCGGGCAATCAGCACTCGTTGTTGCTGACCTCCAGAGAGGTCAGCATAAGATTTTCTGTCGAGCTCTCTAATCCCCACTTCACTCATCGCCCAATCAATACGTTCTCGCTCCTTCGTTCGCACACTCTGCCAAGGTCGTAATTCACCGTAGGTTCCCATCTCCACAACCTCTCTCACTGTCAAAGGGAGGAGCCCGCTGACAGATCTTCGTTGAGGAACGTAGCCAATCCGAATGTCATGATCATTGAGCGAATCATTCAGTCGCATCACTCCATCCAGAGGTGAAAGAATTCCAGCAATGGTTTTTAAGAGAGCGGTTTTTCCAGATCCATTGGACCCGAGAACGGCCAAAGACTCTCCTACCGCGATCTCCAAGTTTACTGGACGGAGGACCGGATTCCCAGGGTAGCCGATAGCAACACCTTGCAAGCTAAGGAGTGAAGGATTCATGAATTAGCGTCGAGATAGCGCGGTTTGCTTTTGAACTGCAGTGAGGATGGATTGAAGATTAAATTCGATCAAATCTTCATACGTCTTAACCCCTGGATTCCCACCAACCATGATTAAAAATTTTGCGACCGATGCTCCGGTCTTCTCTGCCACCCACTGGGGAAGCTGTTCACCAAAGTGAGGCTCACGAAGAACAAGCTTGACCTGGTGTTTTTTCATCCGATCAATCAACCAGACTAAGTGGGCTTGAGTCGGTTCGATGCCAGGCCGAATTTCGATTTGACCGACTTCTTCGAGGCCAAATCGTTCAGCAAAATAAATGGTATCTTGATGGTACGACACAAACTTCACGCCTTGAAGCGGTTTGGCTATGCGCTGCCATTCCGCCATTTTCTCATCGATTCTCTTTTCAAAGGTTTTTAAATTGTTCTCGAATACCGGCTTTCCAGCGGGATAGAGCCGTGAAAATCCCTCGGCGATTTTTTTGGCCATGACCTTGGCATATTCAGGGTCCAGATTCGTATGCGGGTTGCCTAATGGATGAACATCTCCTTCTCTTCGAAGAAGGGACCGAGGGATTTGCTTGGGCTTAATACCACGCGAACAGTCAATATATCCTTCGTTACTCTGAAGGATTTTTGAATTTCGTGCAACATCGATTAAGGCTGGCAACCAGGAATGTTCAGCCTGCAAGCCGAGCACGATAAGAACATCAGCCTGATTTAACTTCGGCACGAAACTGGGTTTAAGAGGCACACCGTGCAGATCTTCCAGCCCCTTGGCCAGGCTCTCGACAGCGACAAACTCGCCTCCAATTCTGGTCGCAAAGTCTGCCAGATCGGGGATGGATGTCACGACTTGGATTCGACCGCCTTCTTCAACAGAGGGCCGGCCGGCCATTCCGAGGTGAGCGATCACTAACAAACCGCAAACAAACCACCAAAGCAACAGCCGGCTCCGTCGAAAAACCCGATTAGTCACGTTCTGTAAATCCATGTTGATGGCTGCCAATAACGACTTCCCATTGAAAAAGGACTTGGCTGAGAGAATCGAATGTATTTCCATACGATTGATAGTTGTACTGAAGAATAAACTGTTGAAATTCACTTGGATAAAAGGTGATGTACGGACTATAGGTATTCGCGTTCGTTCGATTTCCATTGCTGTTGACTGTCGTCCCCATTAAGCCAGTAGTTGGATTGGTGACCAATGGCGGTTCACTCGGCAACTGATGGAAGTCATACCGGAAACCTGGTCTCCACCGCTTGCTGACTCGGTATTCTGTGTAGGCATATCCCCCCCATGCCCCCTGGGATACCGTACTGCCGAAGACATTTCGGCGTCCTTGTCCCCAATCATAGAAAATTTCGCCATGAAAGGAGAGGCTCTGTCGAAGCCCTCTTCCTAAAGGGTACCATCGATAATGAAAATCCCAGTCCAAGGTATAGCGGTCAAGAGACTCGTCCTCCGGTGCCGCAAGAAGAGAGGTGTCGATGCCTTCTTTAACCCGAGGAATGACTCCATCCGGCATGTAGACCGCAGAGAAACCTAGTTCAATATTGTTATCGTCGTTGAGGTCATAATACGATCGAACCGAACCGAATAATGTATTGCCTTGATTGACTTGTTGCCGGAATGGAGAGAGCGCGTCTTCACTCAACTGCCCAAAGTTAAAGCCCCACCCAGTGTTTATCTCCAAATAGATGGGTAAAGGGGCTAACCAAGCTACTTCAAACCCATCTGTTCGATTTTGTCCATAACTCAGTGCAACGGACGGTGGCACATCGATTTGAGGAAGATCATGTGCATGACGACGGCCCAAAAATCCCCAATTCGAAAAGAAACGGCCTCCTCGGACAAAAAGATTATACGGAAGAGAAGTCGTCTGAATGGCCGCTTCTTCAATCTCAAACACAGCTTTTAGAAATTCAGATTCGCCCTTCTCATTCACTCCTTCTCCGTGCCCTGCGGCAATCACGTAAGCTCGAGCAAAAGTATCGACGTCCGCTGCAGCGAACAATTCAATCGTACGAAGGGCAGTTGAGAAGTTTGATGGAAGCCTTGTCCCAACCTGCCCTTCGTCTTCTGAAGCCTCACCATACGGTGACGTAAATTCCCCGACAAAACGTTGTTCACGCTGTGTATATCCTGCAACCGACTCAATCACGAATCCAATCGCAGGATTGAAACGATTTAAAATCTGTTGCCGTCGAAGAATGGCTTTTTTCCGATCCTCTGAAGGTTGATCCAGAGAATCGGGAACATCCATCGGCATTCCACCTGAACGAAGAATCATATCCTGAGGATCGGCTGCCGTCTTCGCTCCGGGAAACCGTCCTTCAACGGACATACTCCGATCCTCAGAAGATGGCTGACCCGAGTTTGACGACGACTGATTCCTCTCCTCTGCATTAGTTTTTCCTTGATTGCCTTTTTCGTCTTGAGCCGTTGAGGGCTGCAGCTGAGCGAGTTTAAAATGGACTTCCTCGAGCGTCTTTTCCGTATCAATCTGATTCTTCAAGAAGATCGGTTTCGTCAACAATTCTTCGGCAAACACCTGGCAATTCAGACCAATAATCATAAATGTATAAAGAACTATTAATAAGAAGACCCAAGACATTCGTGTCCTTAGGAAAAGATGCGTCATGATTCTACTCCTCGTTTAGAGTTTTCTCCCAACTTTATTAGTCTCAAGGAGCATGAATGATTCATGACTGACCCTGAAAATTCAGTCATATCATTGCTCTTACTGAAACTTAATCCTGAAAATTCTGGGAAGAATTAAGACTGAGGAGGAGCTCGGGGACTTCCAGTAGAAAATAGCTGGGCAGAATGCCCATATTCATGAACGGGATAGAACCGATCTCCAAGACTGGCGAGCACAACCAATCCAGGGGGATTGATAATCAGTGAACCGCTCGTATGTTTTTGGATCCATTGGCAGAGATCAAAATCAGAATGCTCATGACCATCATGGTCCACTTCTGCAAAGATATGGTGAATTTCTAGGGCCCCAGCAAATGGAAGAAGGGTAAAGAGAGTGAGGACGAGGAGCCCGGCCACGGTGAAATACCCAAAAGACCAACAAACTCGTTTTCGATGTGAGTGATTCATAGAAGGAAAAACTATCAGAGCGTTCAAATATTGTCAACGTTATCTGCAAATCATTTGCATTAAAGCTTTACTCTCAAGCCACTAAGACTCCACAGAGGGAAAGGCTTGAAATTAAGGCATTGATCCAACCAAAAGCTCTGGGTCAAGACGTTGTTGAAAAAGATTCATGCGCCAGTCCAAATGAGGACCTGTCACTCGCCCAGTTGCCCCAATTTCTGCAATAGGCTCTCCATGACGGACATAAGCGCCTTCTTTGACCAGTATCTTGTTCAAATGGAGAAACGCAGAAGAAAGGCCATGCCCATGATCCAATATCATAGTCCCACCAGAAAAAAACATATCGGGATGCACTAATGTCACCAGTCCACTTGCCGGAGCAACGACGATAGTCCCTACTGGTGCAGAAATATCTACCCCATAATGTGGACGACGAGGCTCTCCATTTAAGATTCGCTGACTTCCATAGACCCCGGTGATTTTTCCGAGCGCTGGCCATATAAATCCATTCGCAAAGTCTGTCCGGGGATCATCTCGCTTGCGGGCCTCTTTGGTTCGTTCCACTTCTCTTTTAATTCGTGTAAGATCTTCTTTCTTGGGGTTCACTTTCCTAGAAGGTAATCCATTAATACGTTGGATCTTGTACGTTCGGCGTTGGACAGCTAAGACTCGTTTTTCATGATTTCCATCCTCATAGATGACTTCCACATTCACCTTATCCGAAGCATCTCGACCGAATCCCACTAAAAAAGTACCTTGAGGAGATACTCGCACAGGATTTCCATTGATCTTGACCTGCGCACCAGATGAGGTCTTGCCTTGGACTAGCCCCCCTTGAATGATTGGCCCCTCGAGTGACAGAGCACCTCCAAACGCAGTACCTCTCGGAGAAAATGCTAGAAAGAGCAAGAGAATTCCTGCAAGACCCATTTTCAGACTATTCGACCAGCTCTGTTGTGAGCCACAAAATTCTACAATTTCAATTCCTTTTCTCAACTCTACTCTCATGAAGCATCCTGTGGAAAAACACTTTGATAGATTAGAAAAACCGAATGGGCATGGTTAACCATGGTTAACCATGGTCTTCTTGACAACCCAGGAACGCGCTATGGTACAAGTACTTCCCAATTATCTGACTTGTAAATACTATTCATTATTATAATCCGGTGAATACATGAGATTTTTTGTTTACGCTGACAACCTCAACCCTTCACAACTTAAAAATCGGGCACCAGAGCATCAATTCCTTTTCAAGGCCTACCTTCCAGATCATACCATCAATTTTCCGAGATGGTCCTCCCAATGGCGTGGCGGCTTAGCCAGTGTAACTCCCTCCGCTGGAGAACGGGTTTGGGGTATTGTCCTGGAGATTACCGAAGAAGATTTAAAAATCATGGATGTACTTGATAACGAAGTCCCTGAAGGAGCTTATAGACATTTAGAAGCCACAGTCATGACTGAGGATGACCAAAAAGAACTGGTGACGTTCCACGCTGGGACTTCTATTGGCAAATTCAAACCCAAACCCCACTATATAGATTGGGTGATTAAAGGCGTTAAACATTGGGAACTGCCTGAAGAATGCGTTGAAATGTGGGAATTTCTGCGATCAAGCTGAAAAATTTCGAGTTCCGAGTTTTGAGTCTCGGGTTTAGAGTTAATTGGGAGCGCCTGTAAGATCTATTTCTCCATAACTCTAAACTATAAACTCGAAACTCTTCTAAATTAAGGAGCAATATATGCCTAAACCTAAATATCATCTTGTCGTTTGTACTAACACCAGACCACCTGGTCATCCCAAACCATCATGCGGGGGAGAAGGTTCTCAAAACATTCTTATGGCCTTAAATATGGGACTCATTGAACGTGGCTTCCAACCGGTTGAAGTGTTGGTAACTGGCTCGACTTGCCTCGGACCTTGCGAACAAGGCCCCACTCTTGTGGTCTATCCAGACGGAATCTGGTATTCCCGCGTGAAAGAATCCGATGTCGCGACGATCCTTGATGAACATATTAAAAAAGGAACACCAGTAGAACAACTCAAACCCGATTCTGTGTGGAGTTAGCTGTTTTTCCGGATCCTGTGCCCTCATGAGTGGCCCCCATCATAGCCCAGGCTCTAGGCTGCATGAGGAACATTCTGCTCACATAGAGCATAAGGCTAGAGGGCCGGCCTCTTTGGGTTGTGGAGTCATTACCTGTAGTGATACCCGCACTCCTGAAACCGATAAGAGCGGGCAGATCATCCAACAGTTGCTAAGGGATCAAGGTCATCATATTACGTCGTATAATGTTGTCAAAGATGAGCCGGCTGAAGTTCATCGGCTTGTTACCGATCTTGCGCAACAGAAAAAAACTTCCGCCATTATCATCAACGGCGGAACGGGGATTTCTCACCGTGACACGACTTTTGAGGCTGTGGATGCTCTGCTGGAAAAACGTTTAGATGGATTTGGTGAAATTTTTCGGTACCTAAGCTACAAAGACATTGGCTCAGCCACCATGCTGAGCCGTTCTACTGCAGGACTTTACAAAAAGAAAGTCATCTTCTCGATTCCCGGATCCAGCGGAGCAGTCCGTTTAGCTATGGAAGCACTGATTTTGCCGGAACTTCCACACATAGTCGGGGAAATTAACAAATAGAGTCTTTGCCCTACTACTCTTGTCCCACTCAGTCAATCAATTCGCAATACGACCTTCCCAAACACTTGGCGGTTAAGCAGCAATTCCTGAGCTGGCCGTGCCTCAGCTAGAGGCAACACTCGATCGATTACTGGCTTCACTTTTCCTGTTCCGATTAAAGCCGCAGCCTTACACATTTCAGCCCTCGTTCCCATATACGACCCCATAATCTTGAGCTGCCGCATGAACAGAAAACGAGTATCTACGTGTGCCTGAGCACCGGTCGTCGCCCCGCACGTGACAAGACGTCCACCTCGAGAAAGGGATCGGATACATTGATCCCAGACCTGATCCCCAACATGTTCAATCACCACATCGACTCCACGTCCACTGGTATATTCCTCAATGTGTTTCTGAATACTATCCACTGAATGATTAATGACCAGATCTGCACCTAGATTCCGTGCCTTCTCCATTTTCTCTTCAGTCCCGACTGTGGTAATCACTTGAGCTCCTACTAATTTTCCTAATTGAACCGCAAGACTTCCTACCCCACTGCCCGCTCCAACCACCAACATCGTTTCACCAGGCCGTAGTTCGGCCAATCCGAAAATCATATGCCAGGCCGTCACCGAGACGAGAGGAAACGCTGCCGCTTGCTCAAACGTGAGATCTCCAGGAATCGGCATCACATTTATAACCGCGACTTTCACATATTCAGCATAGCCTCCCTTTACCTTTGCACCCAAAACGTGGAATTCTTGGCAGAGATTCTCTCGACCTCCAAAGCACTCAGGACATCGCCAACAGCTGAGTCCTGGTGAGACAAATACACGCTGACCGATCGAAAGAGACGACCCTCCACCATCATTCAACTGCTCTATGACCCCACTCACATCTGATCCTGAAATATGGGGAAGTGGAACGTGATAGTTTGGAATGCCTTGACGTATCCAAATATCCAAATGATTCAAAGCACAGGCTTTGACACGAATCAACACTTCTCCCGGCCCAATCTCTGGATCAGAGACCTGTTCGACACACAACTCCTCTGGTCCACCATGCCTGTGAAAGGTCACAGCCTTCATTGGCACTCCCTCATTCGTTCTACTCTAAAACTAAGTTTCCCTCAGCAACCATGACCACCTGCCCTCCCACTTTCACTTCTTGGATGATGTCATCATCTGAGAGAACTTGGATGATAATGCGAGAGGGACGATCAATTTCATACCCTTGCTCCGCGACTATTTCTGTGGTCGGCCCGACGTCCACGACTCCATGTTTGACGAGGTATCCTCCGAGTGCCCCGCTGGCACTACCGGTGGCTGGATCCTCTAATAATCCGATCGGACTGGCAAACATGCGCGTATGAACCGTGGATTCTTGCTCAACCGTCATCAGACTAAATGCCATGATGCCATTGGCGCCTAATCGCGCACAAATGTTCTTTACGGCATCGGACTCAGGATTGATTGATCTGACAGCAGTGAGTGACCGAATGGGAACAATGAACACAGGCAATCCGGTAGAAACAACCTCAAGAGCAAGTTTCGTATCAGTGATCACTGATTTCGCCACCCCTAAAGCTTTACTCACATCATACAAGTCCTGCACATCATCAACCGTTCCCAAGAACTGAAGTTGGGGTTGTGTCATGATCACACTCTCAATTCGACCATCCCGAACATAGAGCTCAACCCCAAATACTCCAATGTTCGTTTCAAATGTCGCGCGGGTCACAGGTTCAACGAGAGGGAACCGCCTTAACAGACCCAATACATAAAACGTTCCCAAGACAGGATGACCGGCAAACGGAATTTCTTGCGTTGGCGTGAAAATCCGGAGTTTGACCATAGCTGACGGATCAGTAGGAGAAACCACAAACACCGTCTCAGAAAGGTTCATCTCGCGTGCGATTTGTTGGAACTCGCGGTCTGTGAGATCGTCTGCTTCAGAAATCACCGCCAAGGGATTCCCACAGAAAATTTGGTCGGTGAAGACATCAGCCTTGTAGAAACGGAGGTGTCGCGATTTGGGGTTCATTCAGGATATTTTATCGGAGAAGGGTTGAGGAATCTGGCACAGGAGTGACTGGCCATTGTGGGAAACGCCATTAAGCTGAAATCGGTAAGGCCTCATAATATGAAGAGAGAGGATTCCGAACATAGTCCTCTACAAAGTTCTGAAGGCCACCATTGCGATATAATCGCGTATTGGCAAATCGAGTATCGATCTTATGAAGGACTTTCACCTTCACCCCCGTTTTCTTCACAAATTCATCAAGCGTCACGCCGGCAATATCCATATTCTTCCCTCGACCAGATTCCATGACGCATTTGGGAATATGGATAACTTTTTCATTCGTCAATCTTTTCTTGATATCCTCAAAAGTGAGAAGCACGGTGCAGTCCGAGTCTCCACCCAACATCGCATTGGGCACATAGAGGAACTTCGCTCAATTCTTTCGAAACATTTGCAAAATTTTATACACACTCCCAGCCATCACCACGTGATCTTTCTTTTCAAAATCTAATGAGTCAAATAGGCTGACGATTCTCTTACGGTTCAGGAAGGCGGTGACATACGCCTCGGTATGAATAGTGGTCATGTTGGGATATCCCGCATCGTAGACGCGTTGCCCTTCAACAGCTAAATATTTCCGGCCTTGGCGCATTAGAGAGGCCGTTCCTTCTTTCAATCCTCTGAAAGGAGTGAGACAACCCATCCAGAGCACACACTTTTCATTAATCTTCGATATTGTTTCAGCGTCTTTTGACATGGTGTGCTCATCAAACGCATAAAAATTCGCGGACGCGACGGCTGGTCCATCCAAGACTTTCATCAGATGTTTGATCGAAGGGGCATGAGGCATCAGTCGTTCCCGATAGGATCCAAGTGTGATCACGGATAATTCGAAATTTATACGACCCGGGTAACTTTCAACCAATTGATGAATTTTGGGAACATGCACAAACCCTACAGTAAAAAAAGAAATATTCTTATCCGTATGCTTAAGGAAATCCTCCACCCATTCCATAGCCTTGGGGTGAAAAAACAAATCCGTCCATTCCATGTACTCATTACCACCTAAACACCAAAATTGCATAGGATCCGTTGGTTTGGAGTTAACGTAATTCAGAATAAATTCCCAATCATCTTGCGTTGTCTTAGGCGGATCCAACGTTTCTCGGTAGGAATGATCCATTTCATAACAAAATTCACATTTGACAGGGCAGGTTTTTCCTAGACTCAAAGGAATTTTCCCGGCATCCAACTCCCGTTTAAGCACCTCTCGATGGTCTTTCCCTTTGAGTACGAGTGTCTGTTCAAGAATTGGAAGCGTTTTACTCATAGACAGGTCCTACAAAAACTACTCATTTATGATTAAAAAACACGGCAGAAGAATCATTGACAGGGTTAACGTGAGTTTGTCATAAATTTGGATGAAGTTGGGCTTCCAACTCGACTCGCAACCACCATGGATTCACAGACTCCCCCTCCCAATTCTTCCGATATGGAGTCCACGCACCCCGATTCCGTGAAAAAGGCTTTTGAAGTGTTCGGCCTAAACCCACCCCTGACCAAAGACCAACTCGAACATCGCTATCATAAACTTCGACATACTTGGCATCCACACCGGTATGCCAACCTCACCAACAATCCTCAAAAGTACATGCAGATGTATAAGAAAGGGGAGACAAAGTCGAATGAAGTGAAAGACGCGTTTCGAATCTTAGTGCAATGGATGGATCAGGAAAGCCTTCCTCCCTCACCACACTAATTGCCCTCATTGAGTCGCATGGCTCACGACACGAACCATTGACGATTCTCCATCCTTTCCCCCCTCTTTCTCAGCTTTAGCTACAGGCCACGTAATGAGCCCTGAGACCGCGTCTGATCGCATCTGTTCACGATTTTGTTGACTGGCATAGATTTGCGGCAAATCATTGGTGCCAAATTTAGAAATATACAGAAAGATCTGCTCCCTGGCATTGATTCGGACAGCCCAAGGTTCAAAATCGTTTTGATAAAACTCTTCGCAAAGTTGCATCGCATCTAAACAACTCACTCCTCCCGGCTCATTGAGGGTGTAATAATAATCCAGGGGCATATCATATTCGTCTTGTCTATGAATCGTGATGCCGAATTTTTCAGGATTCCGTACCATCGGCGTATGCCGGTATGCCACAAAATAAAACAGTTCGACGGAATGAACGTGTTCCTTGTTATCCAATAAAAACTGCCTAGTCTCTTCCGCTTCTTCTCGTGTCTCTCCCGGAAAACCGTAAAAGGCCATGACATGATTCCAAATACCTGCCTTGGCAGCTTCTCTTAGATTATTTTCAATGACACTTTTCTTCGCATGCTTATCCATCAGTTCAAGTACCCGTTCATTCGCAGACTCCATGCCATAGTACAGGGTTCGACAGCCTGACTGAACCGCCAATTTCCAAACTTCAGGATCCTGCAATGTTTCCTCAAAACGAATGAGCGTGGTCCAATTTATGTTCAATTGGTGTTCCACTAACAATTGAGAAATTTTTTTTAGCAGAGCAGGGGGATAGGATTCATCGGCAAAAAGAAAATGCTCGGCGTGGTACTTTTCCTTGATCGCTTTCAATTCACGCACCACATCCCCGGCAGGTTTTCCTCGATATTGGTCAAAGTACCCTTGGCCATGGTCGCAGAACGTACACTTCCCCCAATAACATCCCCTCGTGGCCAGGTAGGGCAAAATGCGCACCGGAACAAAATAAGAATCCAAAGGCAGCCCATCAAAGTCAGGAAGGGGAAGAGCCGTGGTTTTTTCAGTATAAATTTCCGGGTTGACTCGAACATGTCCATTTTCTTGAAACATCAAGTTGGGGACGTCTCGCCATTCTCGATCTCCAGCAAGGGCTTCTAATAACCACAGCAACGCATGCTCCCCTTCGTACAAGATAGCCGAGTCAAAAACAGGTCCGAAAAACTCCCCGTGTTTCGGAAGCTCCTCCTGCAGACGGGTTATCACATTTCCTCCGACCGTCACATGGATGTGAGGAAACGCTTCCTTGATCATCTTGCAGAAAGTCAACCCCGCAAAAAGCTGCATCTGAGTGCCAATGGAGACTCCGATGACCTCAGGTTGAACTTTGTCCACTGTAGGAAGAACCAATTGCTGACAGACATCCCGATAGACATTCACTTGTTCATCATTCAAACAGGCTAAGATTTCTTGTGAGACTCCAGGTCGATAACCCAGATTGCTTTCCATGGGGTAATAGACCAAAGAAGCTGGATAATAGGCGGTGGAAATAAATTGCATGACTTCTCGGAACGTATTGAGAGCCCAGTCCAATTTATCCGCATCATAAAACTCTTCACCCCGTGTAATAGATTTGGCTCGTTCGGCTCGTTCGGCCAAATCCATCACATCCATTCCTAGACGGTCTTCCAATTGAGCCTTTTGTTCAATCTCCCGATCTAAAAGACTCTCTGTTTGAGCTTTGGCTTCAAGCGCGCGAAGTTGCTGTGACATCCTGGCATGGATCCACACCAGGAACATGTCACTGAAAAATAAGTTGTACATTTCGATATTGACGTCCTTCTGAATCACTTCATGCCCATGCTCACGAAGAACACTCGTTAAACTGGGCAAAGCCAAATAGGGTGCCGTTGGGACCCATTCGGGAGGAAACAGGAGGAGGGTTTTAAATTTTCGATCTGACTGAGGAGCAGAATCTGTCTGATCAATTTGAATGAGGGAGGTTGCCATTAAGAAATCCTTATTCTTCTCTCATTGGCAGGAGAGAAATATCTCGGAACCGCTACACCCTGGCTAATTCTCCGGAATCTTTTTCAGGCTCCAATCGAAACTGAAGGGCAGGCAATTTATTGGTGCCAAAATGCGCCACATACAAATACACATATTCCCTGATGAAAATCCTGAGATCCCACCCCGCATAATGATTTTGTTCAAATTCCTCAAAAACCCGTTCGGCCTCCTCGATACCTAACCCTTCTTTGACGGTGAAGTAATAATCAAGGGCCAGGTCCCATTCAGGGTTCTTGTAGTATGTCACTCCAAATTTTTCGGCATTCTTCGTGACCGGAGTATGTTTACTCAAGTCAAAGGTCCCAAAACCAATGGAATGAACATGCTCCTTATTGTCTTCCAAAAATTGCATGGAAAACTTGGCATCCTCATAGGTTTCTCCAGGGAACCCAAAGAACCCCATCACGTGGTTCCATACTCCATGCTTGGAAGACAACTCAAGGCTGCGTTGAATGACATCAGTGGTCGTCGCCTTATCCATCAATTGCAACACTCGCTCACTACCCGACTCATAGCCCATATGGATGAATTTGCAGCCTGACTTCTCAGCTTGCTCCCAGACTTCATCATCCAACAAACTCTTTTCAAAGCGGATGTGAGTAGTCCAGTCGATATTCAGATTGTGTTCATTCAATTTATGGGTCAACTTTCTGAACAAAGCCGGGGGATAGGATTCGTCAGTGAAGTGAAAATGGTGGGTGTGATATTTGTCCCGAAGATGACGAATCTCTTCAATGATTTGATCAACTTTTTTCGTCCGGTACCCTGCAGTATAGCCCTCACCATGATCACAAAATTCACATCGCCCCCAGTAACAGCCACGGGTTGCCAGATAGGGAAGAACCGGTTCCGGCACAAAATACTTCTCCAAGGGCAACCCATCAAAATCGGGTGGAGGTAAGGCTGCCATATTTTCTGAAGAGGTGAATGACGTCGTATGGATCCCCGAAGCATCCCGATACATCAGATTGGGAATCTCCGAAAAATCACATTCTGTTCCCACAGCTTCGATAAGGTGTAAAAATGCCGTCTCTCCCTCAAACATGACCGCGCTATCAAACAAAGCAAATAGATTTTGGGCCTGCGGCAATTCATCCCGAAGCCGAGTCACGGTATTGCCACCGATGGTCACATGAATATTGGGAAACTGTTCTTTTATCAGGGCACAAAACGTCATGGTCGAAAATAGCTGCTGCCTCAACACAATGGAAATTCCAATGATATCTGGTTTTTCTGCTACGATAGCTGGTTTCAGGATATGCTCAAACACATCCCGGTACACATTCACTTGCGTATCTTCAACCGCTTCTAAAACTTCCGAGGACATGAATAGCTTGTAGGAAAGATCCGTCTCCATAGGAGGCATGCAAATCCGCGCTGGGGCATAAACAAGTGAGATCGTCGCCGTCACTTCCCGAAACACGTTAATTGCCCATTCCAACTTCTCGACATCGTAAAATTCTGCGCAATGTACAATTTGTTTGGCTTTTTCTGCTTTTTCAATGAATTCAGCAACACGACCCTGGGTGCATTCACACAAGGCCAATTGCAGTTCTTCTTCGCTCTCAGATAACCCTCGATCACGAGCAATCCTTTTAAGCCGGTCCAATTGCTGAGGGACTTTTTTTAACACCCGCTTGAGGAAATCCTCGCTAAAAAACCAGTCATACATCTCTAAATTGACATCTTTTTGGACAACATCGTGACCAGCCCCTCGAAGGAACGCTGTAAGGGTAGGCAAACTCAGGTAAGGCTCAGAGGGATACCAATCGGGAGGAAAGACCAGTATCACCTTCTTTTTAGGGCCAGGGGATGCGAGCAAATTCTTTTGGCGAACTTGTATAAGCTCCGATTGAATTCGCTCGCCTTTCCGATAATCTATTCTCATAATAGCCTCATAAAATAGCCGAACTCTCTAGTGTAAAATTTTACCAGAGATAAGACACCAAGAATTCAAAAAAGTCTTGAAATCTCAATGAATTATTAACAATAGTCGATCATTCTAGTCCTTAGGAAAATTCCCGGTCAAGGGGGGTGAATACCTCATAAAGCTGCTGGAAAAATTGACAGTTAGTCATGAATTAAATTATACTACAAAATTGTAGGTTGCAGGCTCGTAATTCCTGCCTAATACCCAGCATATCTCAAAAAATTCATTCAAGTTCAACTAAAAATCAACCCGGAACGGGTGTAATGCAGGAGCAAAAAATGACCAGGCCAAATTGTGAGAGTTCGCGTAATTGGATGTCGTACCTGATGGACCATATAGTTCATTCAGGAGCAATGCCTACTTGGGAAGCTACAGATTGTACTTAACATCGAATCTTATTGGAGATGCCCCCAACACCCAGCTCCATGAAACAAAATCCCCTTATGAGACCATCCAACAATTTCTTCACCGATTATACGAACCCATCGTGGAAGCAGCATCACGGGCTGTCACACTTCCAGATCGGTCCATGATCCACAGTTTACCGATATTAGTCTCGCAGGGAATTCCGTCGTTTTAGTCGTATATTTTCCTGAAAAAAATCAACCTCACCAACTTCTCATGTTGGATGGAGTCCGTGCCTGGGACCTCATGTTTGAAACCACCGAGGACTTTAATGCTTGGGCAGAAGAGCGCTACCGGTGGGTCGAGGGAGCCCTTCAATCCGTCAGTTTCGGAAGAGCACCAATCCCCGCAGCCACTGAACTCAGCTTGGCCTTGGCTTAATAAGGTCACACATCATGAATGCCCATCCCCTTCCAATTGCGATTCACGGGCATTCATAGCCACACATGTGTAGGGTATGCGAGCAATAAATATAATGAGACTCGAACCCTACACTTTCCTCTTGACTCGCTTATCCCGGCTAAGTTTGAAACAAATCCAGTAGGTCCGCTCCCCTACCCCCTCGATCGCCCTGCCACTCAAGATTCATAGCGTCGAAAGAGAACAAAACAACTAACAATACTGTCTTTGTTGACTGAGTTAAGCAGCGAGGGGCCCTAAGTTGGCACGACATTTTCTGGCTCGTAATGTAAATTTGGCGAAAGCCAACGCTCAACCTCGGATACTTTCATTCCCTTCCGGACGGCATAGTCGTTGACTTGATCACGATCAATCTTTCCGATCGAAAAGTATTTGGCCTGAGGGTGGCCGAAGTAGAGGCCGCTTACAGAGGAAGCTGGATACATGGCAAAGGTTTCAGTGAGACAAACTTCCATATGCTTTTCCACATTCAATAAATCAAACAAAATTCGTTTCTCCGTATGATCAGGGCAAGCCGGGTAACCTGGTGCCGGACGGATTCCACGATACCTCTCCCGAATCAAATCTTCATTGGATAAACTTTCATCTTTCCCATAGCCCCACTCTCGCCGGACTTCACGATGGAGCCATTCGGCAAACGCTTCAGCAAGACGGTCAGCCAAGGCTTTAACCATGATGGAATTATAGTCATCATGATCCTTTTCAAACCGTTCACAGAGAGCTTGCACTCCTACTCCAGTCGTCACCGCGAAGCCGCCAATGTAATCTGTTAAGCCAGTTGATTGGGGAGCAATGAAGTCACCAAGAGCGTAATTGTAATCCCCTTCCGGTTTCTCCATCTGCTGTCGAAGCGTGTGGAAAGTTGTCGCGACCTCAACTCGCGAATCATCAGCATAAATTTGGATATCATCCTCCACACTATTAGCAGGAAAAAACCCATAAACCGATTGAGCCGTCAAAAGTTTCTGCTGGACAATCTCTTTCAACAACTCTTGGGCATCATCATAGAGTTCCTTAGCCTTATTCCCCACCTTAGGATCTTCAAAAATCTTAGGATACCGGCCACGTAATTCCCAAGTATGAAAGAATGGTGACCAATCAATCACGGGAACTAATTTTTCCAAGGGCATGTTCTCGATCACACGAGTCCCGAGAAAACCGGGTTTAGCGAGATCAGAGGGATTCCATTCAATCCCCGTTTTTCTCTTTCTCGCTTCTTGGATGGACAACAAAGCTTTTCTGATCTTTTTCCCTTCATAGGCTTCACGGGATTGTTCCTGCTGCTGACGAACTCTTTCAACAAAACCAGACTTTTCATAAGGACTTAACAATTGCCGCACGACATTCACTGACAAGGAAGCATCCAGAACGTGTACAACGGGTTCCTTGTACCCTGGGGCAATTTTCACTGCGGTATGCGCCTTACTCGTGGTGGCTCCGCCAATGAGCAAAGGGATTGTAAAGCCTTCACGGCTCATTTCTTTGGCATTATGAACCATTTCATCTAGGGAAGGCGTAATCAGCCCGCTCAGACCGATCATATCTACCTTTTCGTCTCTTGCGGTTTTCAGAATTTTGTCGCACGGAACCATGACACCTAAATCAATCACTTCATAATTATTACAGGACAACACCACTCCAACGATATTTTTTCCAATGTCGTGGACATCGCCCTTAACCGTTGCCATCAGTATCTTTCCCTGCGCCCCCCTGCCTGATTCATGTTTTTCCACATCCATGTAAGGAAGCAAATAGGCTACTGCCTTTTTCATCACACGCGCGCTTTTCACGACCTGCGGAAGAAACATTTTCCCCGCTCCGAACAGCTCTCCCACGACATTCATCCCATCCATTAAGGGGCCTTCAATAACCTTCAACGGTTTCTGGAATTTCTGACGGGCTTCTTCCACATCTTCATCAATATAGTCAACGATCCCCTTGACGAGCGCATGCGATAACCGTTCCTCAACAGACCCCTGACGCCAAGCATCCTCTACCACGCCTGTCTTACCGGATTGCTTCACCGTTTCGGCAAACGCCACCAGTCGCTCTGTGGCATCGGGATGCCGATTCAATAGTACGTCCTCGACAAGCCCCAATAAGTGTTTGGGAATCTCCTCATAGACTCCGAGTTGGCCAGCGTTGACAATAGCCATATCCAATCCGGCCTTGATTGCGTGATACAAGAACGCGGAATGCATCGCTTCCCGCACAGCATTGTTTCCTCTGAACGAAAAGGAAATATTGCTCACCCCCCCACTGACCTTGCAGTAGGGTAAGGTCGCTTTGATTTGTTTAGTCGCCTCTATAAAGTTCACGGCGTAGGCATTGTGTTCCTCAATACCGGTCGCAACCGTTAATATATTGGGGTCAAAAATAATGTCTTCCGCTGGAAACCCGACTTCCTCTGTGAGGATTCGATAGGCCCTTGTACAGATTTCGACTTTTCGTTCCGTGGTATCTGCCTGGCCGCTTTCATCAAAGGCCATGACAACGACCGCAGCCCCGTATCGCTTGACCGCTCGTGCTTGCTCCTTAAATTTCTCTTCCCCCTCTTTCAAACTAATAGAGTTCACGACTCCTTTGCCTTGTATGCACTTCAGGCCCGCTTCTATGACAGACCATTTGGAACTATCAACCATAAGAGGCACGCGGGAAATATCGGGTTCCGAGGCAATAAGATTCAGAAAGGTCACCATGGCCTTCTCTGAATCCAGCATGGCTTCGTCCATATTGACATCAATGATTTGTGCCCCGCCTTCCACCTGCTGCCTGGCTATAGAGAGAGTTTCCTCCAAATCGCCGCTTAAGATAAGTCTTGAGAATTTTGGCGAACCCGTCACATTCGTTCGTTCTCCAATGTTCACAAAATTGGCTTCAGGATGAATGGATACCGGCTCTAACCCACTAAGACGGGTGACACGGTCTGGAGTGCCAGGTTGATGAGGAGTCAGACCAGCGACAGCTTCTGCAATGGCTTTGATATGCTCGGGTGTACTGCCACAACACCCTCCCACGATGTTCAACCACCCATTACCGACAAAATCTCGCAAGTCGGTAGCCATGCGCTCGGGGGTTTCATCGAATCCACCAAAAGCATTGGGGAGCCCGGCATTGGGATAGCAACTGATATACACCGGAGCCAAGCCTGATAGCTCCTCGATGTATGGCCGCATCTGCTTGGCACCGAGGGCGCAATTGATTCCAACACTCAGCAGATTGGCATGGGAGATAGAATTCCAAAAGGCTTCGATCAATTGTCCAGAAAGCGTTCTTCCACTGAGGTCTGTGATGGTAACGGAAGCCATGATTGGGATACTGTGCTGGTGCTTTGTACAATATCTGTCAATGGCAAAGAGTGCCACCTTCGCATTCAGGGTGTCGAAGATCGTCTCAAGCAACAGGAGATCAACCCCTCCATCGATCAGCCCACTCACCTGTTCGTAATAAGCACGTTCCAAATCATCAAAGGAAACCGCTCGAAAAGCAGGGTCGTTCACGTCGGGGGACATGGAGGCAGTTCGGTTGGTCGGCCCGATAGCTCCCGCGACAAACCGTGGGCGGGATGGATCTTGGTTCGTCACCGTCTCTACGGCCTTTCTCGCGGCCTTTGCACCAGCTACATTGAGTTCATACACTATGGCCTCTAACTTGTAATCGGCCATGGAAATCGCATTGCAGTTAAATGTGTTGGTTTCAATAATATCCGCTTCAGCTTCTAAATAGGCTTGGTGAATTGACTCAATGATCTTGGGTTGAGTAATCGAGAGAAGATCATTGTTCCCTTTCAGATCACAAGGATGATTGGCAAAACGGGAGCCACGAAAATCCACCTCCTCCAGTTTATATGTCTGAATCATCGTACCCATAGCCCCGTCCATAATGGCAATTCTGGATTCGAGCAAGGTTTCCAATTCAGGCAGACAACTCAATTGATGCTTCACCATTCGCTCAACCTTATGCTTTGGTTCTTAAAGGTAAAAATGGGAATGACCTCCCGTCAGTTAGCCAAAAAATAACAGATATTCGGATTTTAGCTTGAGAGTCATCTCTAAGGGTAGAAAAGATAAAGTCTGACTATACCTTCTCAATGCCGATAGGTCAAAACACTGTACCAAGGAAACATCTTTCAACAAGATCTTATGCGATGAAATCCAAGATCCTCCTGATAAAACTTGAAACTCGTCATTGATATTTGGATGCAATTAACATCTGAAGCAGCGGTTTCATTATAGAGGTCCAGTCGAAAGACCGATTCAATAGTTTCTTGACTTGGTCAAATCCATGGCATTAGGATGAATAGATTGGGTTGATCTTCGTTATGGCAATTTCTTCAAACTTCCCTATGAAGGGTCTCCAAGTTTTAGGAATAACTACCTTCATCACGCTCGGATGGCTGATGTGTGTCTTTCCAGCCTGGAGCGCCCCCTACTTTGAAGATGGATATTTAGGGCTTACACAAGCCGAAGTTCATAAAAAGCTTGGGCCACCCCATGCGGTGCGATCTCGAAAGGCTGCCCTTCGGGTATTTCACTACTATTCTTACAAGGACTGGCAGCGATACTTCCAAAAATTAGTTTCTCCAGAAAACGGAGAAGATGTCTATACCTACATGCGGAATGGAACGAAGGTTCGTTATTCGTTTGCCTATACTCCAGACTTGAGAGAAGACACAGATTATCCCACTCTTTATGTCAAAAGAGTGGAGGTGGAATTTACACCATCAGCCACCATAGAAACCGTCCCTCAATTAGTCCACGAATTCGACCCACCGACGGAACCCTCATCACCAGTATTTCGGTCCAATCTTTGGATTTTAATTTTTAAAGGCCCCTCATCTCAGGAAGCGGAACTGATCGTGAAGGAACGCGATAAGGAAAATTGGAAATGGTCTTTAGCGTATCAGATGTTTGCTCTAAAGGGACTTCCTGATTACTTAACATTAGCCTCACCCATTGATAGACTAGAGTTTACGGTTCAAAGCCTCCCTCTCGTGAGAACAAATCAACGGTTAACGCACGAACCTATTTTGAATCCGTTTTCCAAGGAATTTATTCAAAGCCCGCCTCAACCCCAAAAGCCAAGAAAAACCATACCCGTCCCCCAATATGCGGATTAGGAAGCCTGATCACATTTCCTGATACAGAAGATCTCGCTCGTCGGCCAAGGAAAGGTAAGTTTCTCCCCATTGATTAGGGCTTTCGATATCCCAATCTTCTTGCAAGCTCACGGGTTTTAATCGAATCCCATGAATCCCTCCAAACACTAAATAGCCTAGCCCCATACCTGAGTCTTCAATTGGCTGCGCCTGCGCCTGGCACACGGGATTATCCGGATCATCACTCCAACCAACAACGAAACACCATTCTCCTTTTGATGTTCGCTCGTAACTCTTTACCTGCAAAAGCGGTTTGGGTAGACCAAGATCTTTAAATCTGAGGAACACAGAACTTTCACTGTTCGGGTTACTGTCGACTTCGATAAACATCCTTGAACCTTCCTTGACGTGATTCTTATCCCATTGCTACACTTAATTACTTAGATCCATGCTATCACCATCCCCTACTGATTATCCAACCCAGACCGCCGGAGCCTACGAAAGTACAGACCAGGACGCTTCGTCCATCCACGCAATGGACCCACCCCCAACATCCTTCATTCGCAGAAAGCCTGTTCGATTAACTATCTATACAGGATTTATCCTCCTTGGCCTATTCATGCTGGCTTGGGGGTACCTCCCCGTCCTGATGGATCCAACTTATGAAAAACACATAGCGGATAAGAGCGTGGTTGTTGGCATGACCCGCCAACAAGCCCTAGAGGCTTGGGGTTCTCCTTATCAAATGAATGTCACCTATACCAACAACGGGATACGGCGGGAAGAATGGATTTACGAAGACTGGATAGACGCTGGGAGCGTACAGCACCGATATCTATATTTCGAAGAAGGAAAATTAGTCGGCGGTTGGTATTACGAGTAACCCCTACCCAGCCTCATTCCATTCATCGGTTTCATTGAGATGACTTAATAAGATTTGGGCCCTTTCTAATTCCGACTCCGGGACCATAATAATTCTCGTATTGAAGGGCAAAGAAGATCCAGGATATAAGCTCCCAAAATGCTCGTTTTGTACGTAATACTGGATGTTATTACCATCAAGTAAGCTTTTGATAACCGCAAGCTCTCCCTCATCATGACACTCTAGAAGCTTCTCAAAATTCATCACTCTTTAAACCTCAGAATAACCTTCAATAGCCCTCAAACTTTAGCCCTTCTAAGTCCCCAATCCTTTATCAATCAAGGGGTTTCGGTTATTTGAACCCTCCGTTCCTTTCCCTCTCCTCCGCTAATGATCAGGACTCGCTTCCATTCACGAATTTGGTAAACCGACCAGGCATGAGATTGGCCTTTATAATAGGCTTCAGGATCCTCTCCTTTCGCACTCAGGTAGATAGGCTCTGTGAATCCCTCATCTAAAACGTATTCCATTAAACTCTCTGTGGTTAGGCCTTTCCCCCGTAAGGCGACATCGGCTAAGAAGGTTAAAATGTCATCTGGATTAGCGAGATTTACCGGCTCCATGACTAGGCAGACCTCAAGTTAAAGTGGTATTGTATAGAAAGCATTGTAGAAAGGGAAAATAAGGAATTGCAAATTCTGACCGATAATAAAAATCCATACTCCTGACTCTTCCTCTAGGCACTTCAGAAAATAACGGGTGCTGTTCATCGTATCGAGACCCGAGATGAACGTCTTAAGAAAAATCTCCCCCGATCAATTTCGAGAACAACTATTCGATATCCTTAGCAGGAAACAACATTGGTCTACCCCCCACTTTAATGGAAGTACGGTAACAAAACAGCAACTCAACATTCACTTCCGCCAAGAATATGCCGTTTACATTCGAGACTTTGCCGTTCTGCTTGCACGCGTCATCGGCATGAATCCCCCTTGGCAAATCCGAAAACATTTAGCGACCACCATCTATGAAGAAGAAACCGGTGGTCTCTCCTTAGGACGATCACATAAAGAACTTTTCCTGAAAATGATGTTAGGCCTAGGGTATTCCCGAGAGGAATTTCATGACGTTGAACTGTTATCCCGAAGCCGGGCCTATCGGGAATGGTTGGAAGGATTATGTCAGGAAGATCAATGGCTGGTAGCCACAGCTAATCTCACCCTATTCGTAGAAGGAACCATCAAAGACCGAGAGGAAGCATGCTGCACTCATTATCCCAAAACAAAGGCCGAAATTAAGGCCGAAATTGAGGACATTGTGCTCAAGCACCCTTTAGTCGTCCACCATGGATTGAGTCCTGATTGTATGGACTTGGTTCGCGTCAGAGAACTTGTCGAACCAATGAATCGCCAAATTGTGTACGACATTATCGTGGAAGAAGCCGTCAAAACAGGGCAACAAAAGCTGGTACTGGAAGGGATGCAGCAAGGCTTAGATCTGTGGCTCCAATATCGAGACGGTATTGCCCGTTCTTGCGGACTTCGAAACACTCAGCCTCTATCCTAAGACAAGAAAGCCGAGATCCCTCCAAAGCATTTCTTTTCCTCATCCCTTCATCCTCCTCTACCGAACAATGACATAATGCAGAGCTGTATCGCCTAAGATAGCTCCCCACGCGATCGCATTGAGTGTCACCAGATTCGAACTTTTTCCCCACATTAAATACTATAGAGACCACAATCATCACTTGCGTTAAGATAGAAAACGGTCGATGGACATTAGCGGACATCCCTCCTCCTTCGCTCGCGATAGCCGACGCTGCAGCAAGGAGATAAAAAAGCAAGGCTGCACCTTGGACCCATATCATGCGTTTTTCCCGGGATTGTCGCACAACCGCCACAAAGGCCCAGGTTAAACACACCGCAACAACCAGTAACAAAAGTGGGAAAAGGGGCCATAAGGTTTTAGCACTGAGTTCCATAGAGAAGACCTATCTAAAATGAATGCTCAATCTAAAAAGAAAGAAAACTAAAAAACACCCACAATCTAATCCATCAATCTTCAAATGGTCAATAAAAGAAGCCTGACGTGAACAGCCATACCCCCCTGTTAACGTATTTCCCCCTTTACCCCAAAGTTCCTGCAATGCTCACGCGAGTAGACATCGAACATTCATCCCCTACTGAACTTCAATCAATTGCGGTTCTTGTAATACTTTGTCGCGAGGTAAAGGGTCTTGATAAGTCATTCGGCGGTAGCAGGCATAGGTGACATACGTATCCTGGAGACAATACTCTGCAATGGCCTTTCCCTGTCCTGCTGCCCACATTTCCGCCACGTGAGTTCCGCTTCCTGATTTGGTCTCCACATTCAACGCCCGCGCTAAGACATCCAACTTTACCCACCCTCGGTTATCCCAGTTACTCCAAATAGCCATCGTGTCATAGACCGGTTCTACCCGAAATCTCGCCAAGCTAATATCCATCGAAGGTTTGACCTTATGGATAATCGACCGTTTTTTTAAGAAAGGAAGGTCAAATCCTAAACCATTATGCGTAATAAACAAGGACGGACGAATTTCACCGAGCCGTGCCCAGAACTGTCGGAGGAGATCGGGTTCATTAGATCCGTACCAAGAAACTGCCCCTTGCGGAGACATTGAATCAGAGAAAATCAGCAAACCAATGCAGACAATGTGACTATAGGTTCCATCAAAGGCCGAACGTTCATACAACTCATTTTCTTTCTTCAGCTGTTCTTGGATGTCAGCATGCTGAAAAAGATCCTGTGGGGAATCAGCGGAACAGGACTCATTGAGGAGTGAATCAATCCCCATCAAGCGGGTCCATTCCTCTCGTGGGGCCTGAACAGTCTCAATATCCAGGACAACTTTCATCCTAGGTCCTTTCTTGGATGAAGTTGAAGGTCATCCATCAGCGACCGAAACATAATGATACCATCCTAATAACTTCCATCATCATTGGCAATGGCATGAGGAAGAACTGCGATTTCAGAAAAACCCAGTTTGGCCCATAAGGACCGCGCTACCAGATTACGGGAAAATACGAGATTAAAAATCACGCTGTGATACCCCAAGCGCTTTGCATAATCCAACATGGTAGCGCCCAATAACCAGCCTAGACCTTTGTTGCGCCAGTCTGGATCCACCATAAAACCGGCGTTGGCAACACGACGAGCCCGGCCAGGCCAATTGGGCTTAAGATAGAACGCACCCAAGAGCGGGAGGCTCTTCAACTGAAGAACAGGATAGGCAACAACCATGCTCTTTCCTCTGAGCCAGTATTCTTGGACCTCTGCATCCTCCAAAGGTTCCTGATGAAGATAAGAGTCGCCTTCAAGGACAATTTTCGAAAAGAGTTCTTGAACAGCAGGCACGTCCTGTTCACTCGCTAGTCGCATCTCAATAGTGATGTCTTCTTTAAGCTTGGCCTGAAGAGGAAACTTCATAGCATGGTGGGGTAATGAAGATGGAGAGGAAACCAGATAGGAGCAAGTGATCATTCTCTCATTGATCTTTTTCACCAATCTGACAGGAGGCCAAAAACTGGAGTCTGGAAAGGATCGATTCGTCAGCAGGAGGGAAAGCATAGCGAGAAAAATGGTCTGGTCTCACCCAAGCAAATTCCGCACATCCTAGTGCCTGAGCTTTCCCCCTTGCGATGGAACAGGAGAAGAAATGCAACTCAACCGATTTTTCAGGATACTCATGATGAACCACAGCGAAAGGGGTCGCCTCAGATATTTCCAAACCTAACTCTTCCTTGACTTCGCGACACACACACGCTTCCAATGATTCACCAGTTTCACGCTTCCCACCGGGAAATTCCCACAGACCCTCTAAGTGAGCCCCTGCCCTTCGTCGCGTGATTAAATACTGACCATCCCTTTCAATCAAAGCCGCAGCAACCTGGGTCCATTCCTTGGGTTCCCCGGCAAGGTGAGATTCGACAGGATGAGTCATAAGGTTTTCAAAATCTTTTCAATTTTGACTCACTGACAGAAGTACGTCCTGAAAAAACATAGGGCAGGCTGATTGCTGAAATGAATTTATTTCGTCTCAACAGGGTAGGCCTTACAAAATTCCCGCATAGGACACAAAAGGCAATAGGGTTTTCTAGCCGTACAGACCATAGCCCCAAAATCCATGAGAGCCTGATTAAAGTCGTACCCCTTTCCTTTAGGAATAACGTCCTCAGACAAAGCCCAAAACTTCGTTTTCTGGGTTTTAGGATCACCTTCCCCTACAAACACCCGATGCAAGACACGCATCACATTGGTGTCCAAGATCGGAGCATCTTCATTGAAAGCAAAGGATCGAACCGCTCCTGCTGTATACCGACCAATCCCTTTCATAGATTGAAGCTCTTCAGGATCATTGGGAATCTTTCCCCCATATCGCTCCACGGTTTCACAGGCAATACTGTGAAGTCGGTAAGGTCGAATATTATAGCCCAGCGGGTACCATGTTTCCCGCACCTCATCCGGTTCAGCCGAAGCTAAATCTTTCACTGTCGGATACCGCCCCAAAAACTCATGGTATTTCGGAATTACCCGATCCACTTGGGTTTGCTGGAGCATGACCTCGGAAACAAGAATTTTGTACGGATCAGCCGTTCGCCGCCAGGGAAGGTCCCGTCCAAATTCTGAATACCACTTGAGAAGCCGAGTCTGAAACCGGCGTTTCTGTCCTCGGTCTAGCCCTGCGGAGGAGCGAGAAGATTTGGGTCGGGAGCCATTATGATGAGATTTTTTTTGACGGGCCATCAATCACCAGTGACACGTGATTGTAGGGATAGGCCCAATTCATTTCAACTAAGGGAAATACGGGAATCAAAGACCAGAGTGAGACAATTTTTCAAAGCCAAAGCAGTCTCTTGCGTTTCCCCCTATTGACATCCATGACTATCAACCCGACATCATCGAACCAGACCCTTCGGTTTCTCCAACAGCCACTTTGAAAAGCTTAATCGTTTAAATAGATTCTCATTTAATGGGAATTGAATACACATCTTCGGCGATATACCCATAAATGGGATTAGTTCAAAATGTCCCTCTCTATTTTCTACTTTCCTCTTGGGGTAAATAGGAAAAACAAACATTATTTTATGTCTAACAGGAAGGGACTGAAGAGGCGATTGGGTGTCAATCATTGATTATGTCTCACTTTGAAATCCAAAAACCTTTTGAGTCGAGCGGCTTCTCAGCGTCGTATTGTCAGACATGAGTAACACCCTATGATTGAAAGAAGCGCACCCTTTTCCTGACACAGGAATTTTCTTATGATGATTTCGAGGAGAAATTTCTATGCCGACCAAAACGAGCTGGATACAGAAGCATCCCAAAAAAATTCTCACTCTCATTCTTTTTTTCATCTTTGTCGCGATGGACTTCTTTTTCACGGTGGGGATTCGTCTGATTCAAAAGGGAACGATTGAGAAGCGACCGTTTGCTAATCCAGCAAGCATCAGAATTGAGCATCCCATTTATCATCACGGACTCAAGCCCAATTCATTTTCTCTTGAAGAGCGATGGGGGCCTTCCGCCTTTTCCCTCTACGTGAATTCTTTGGGCTTTCGCGACAAAGAAATCAGGGCCGTCTCGCCTACGACGGACCGCTATAGAATGGTATTTATGGGAGACTCATTTACTGAAGACCTTGGCATGGACTTCGAGGATACGTTTATTGGGATCATCGCTGAACAGCTTTCCTCTCACCATGTGGAGATGCTCAATGGTGGAATCGGTAGTTATTCACCAGCAATCTACTATGTGAAAACCAGATACATGCTGAACGAATTGCGATTGAATTTTGATCATATGATCATTTGTTTAGATATTTCAGATATAGAGAACGAAGCCAAATACTATGAAATTGATGATGGAATCGTGACATCCAAGCAAAAGACCCTTATCAACACAGCCAAATGGTTTATTCATGACTATTCAACAATTGGGAGGCTGACCCAACATTATGCCAGCAAAACTTATTCCCTCTTCACCCAGCCTCATTCTGATGCCATGCGGACTCAACGCGAAAAGGAATTGAGCATCGAAAAAAATCGAAGTTCCTGGACTATCCAGCAAGCACTGTTTCGAGAATATGGAAAAGCAGGGTTAGAACAAGCCAAACGGCATCTCAATTTACTACATCAACTTCTCTCTGAGAGGGGAATTTCCGTCACACTCGTTGTGTATCCATAGCCCGATCAAATTATCCACAACGATCTAGATTCGATTCAGGTTCGCTTTTGGCAGGAATGGGCCAACTCACACAACATCCATTTCATCAACCTCTTCCCCTCGTTTATCGAGGCAGGGGAGACTACGGAATCTGCAGAAAACACCATTCGGACATACTTCTTTCATGGTGATGACCATTGGAACAAGAAGGAGCATGCCCTTGTGGAGAAACAAATCCTCAATCAGTTAGACCAACTGGGCATCCCGCCTCAGTGACGATGGTTAAACGGCACAGCTAATTATAAGTCCACGTCATACGAAAATTCACTCCTAATGGTCCACAGACAGCACAGGTGTTCGGTATTACAGAATCCCTACCCTATTCATGACTCTTAGTCCTTTTTCTTATTAGCGTATATGGAAGTAATGACCGGATAATTCGTGAGTACATACGAAATCGTCTTGGGTCATGAGTCAGGGCCTTGAAAAAGCAAGGGAATTCCCTGTCGCCGGTTTTCAGAACAAACTCTGTGCCACCCCCAATCAGAATATTTAGAGGCTTAAGAGTAAGTAAACCAGACGAAGTTTATCCCAATCATTCTAATATTTCGTTTTTAGCTTCAGATAGAAGCGCGCTCCATCTCGTAATCGTTCATCATCTACCTCAGGCCTCTTACTATCAGTTGCATTCTTTGAGATTGCTGTCTAAACGTTTAGCAGAACCAGCATGTTGCTTGCATGCGCTTGTTATGCCTTTCCTCTATTCAGTTCCTGAACATCTTTCCAGAACGGGCTTTGCCTTAACTTGGCTTGGAGGTCTTTGACGAACTGCTCTTTCCCATCGATTGCTTTGGGCCAAGAAGCGTCTACGAGATCCCACGCTTGGTCCATTCTCCCAGTGTAAATAAGGTCAAGCATTTCGGCCCAGAGCCTGACCGGAGGTTGTTTACTCTCCCATTCCGACGATGACTTAATTTCGTCGGCGAGCTGAATGAATTGGTCAAACGAAAGGCTCGTTTTCCTCATGAGATCAGATGCCATCTCATATTGCTGCCCCTGATATTTCAAAATCACTGCTGGTGCTGGTGAGGCTGCGAAGGATGTACGCCAGTAGGCGAAAGTCCAATCGACCATTTGGAATTCGAGGGCAGGGTCCTCATCTAAGTTTGCGAAATCAGCAAGGCCCGAATGCACCGCATTGATCGTTTGGATGTGCCTAAATCGGTTTCCGATTTCGAAAATATGAAAGAGGAAACAGCAGTGCGCTCCGCCTGTCCATTCAGACACAAGAAGATTGGGCAGACCATCCCCATTGGTGGATCCATCAAACCCCCCAATAGCATAGAGCCGTCCCTGAGAAGGCGTGACACCCAAAGCACCTCGTGCAGTCGGCATGGAAGCCAGTTCCACCCATTCATCCTTGTGGAGATCATACTGATAGATGGTCGCGACTGGATGCCACACGGAAAAAAAGGAACGAGTGAATCCACCAATCACGTAAAGTTTGTCGTCTAAAGTTGCAATTCCTGCATGATGTAATCCCACAGGCAGCGATGTACTCGTGGACCAGGAATCCGTAACCGGGTCATAAACCTCCACTGTTCGACTAATTGAAAAACTGACAATATTCTCTAGGGAAGGTTCGCTGAACCCTCCGACGACATAGATCTTTCCTCCTAACCCTGCGCTTGCCACTTCTGTTCGATTCACTGAAGCTGAGGCACGAGCGGACCAGCTCCCTTTGTCAAAGAGAGGAGTTTCCGAATTGACCTCTGGCAGCCCAACTAAGAGAAAACACAGAAAAGCCAAAAGTGTTCGGGTAATCTTTCTAATTAATAATCTGGCCCGGTTCATAGCATAAGTATACCCCTTAAAGGATCAAAGAGAGAAGGAAAATAATTTCCACTGGGCTGAAAGCATGCTGGCCCAGGCAAGATTCGGCCTTTTGTTATGAATGCCAATATGGTAAAGGTCAGATCGAAGCATCTTTTCACCGGCATCTATGGCTACCTTTTTTCACTGTTTCCCTTAATCCAATAAGGCAAAACTAATTTAATGTAAAAAATGTTGCGCTCTAGAATCTTTAAATGGCTCGCCATATTAGGAAGTATATTCCTTCTTCTCATGATTGGCTTGACCTTGCTGTTGACATACTTTTTCCCTTCAGAACTCTTGCGGACAGAACTTGGAGTTCGGGGCTCTGAAATTCTTGAAGGAACGGTCCGTATTGAAGCTCTTTCATTTAACTTATTGACCGGACTTCGACTCAAAGAAGTTGTGGTTCGCAAGTTGTGGTTCGCAAACAGAACAAACGACTTATTCAGGTTGATCATCTCAACTTGGATTATAGCCTCATTGGGTTGATGAAAGGACATCTAACAATTAATGAAATGCTGATTGATCAAGCCGATGTCTCACTCAATCTCGAGGAATTAGGCCCTTCTGTTGAGGCCGAAAAAGAAGTACCTCCTCCCACGCAACCTTCTGAACCAGCTGAGTTGCCCCTACTTCCTTTATCTTTGGATCTTGAAACGTTGGCAATCAAAGATTCCAATTTCGACCTTGTTATCTCACCAACTCTCACTCTCACGATGACCCAATTGAATCTAGGACTCTCAGGCAGCATTGATGACACGGAAGCAGAATTAAATGGATCACTGCAGGTAGCTGATCTGAATCTCGATCTTGAAGACAAGAATATGCAGTTACCCCTGAAACTCGATTTTTCCTTTTTTGCCAACCTTCCCGACCAATTCCTTGACCTCAAGGAACTGACAATTCGATCGGAACCTGCCGTCCAATTGACGCTCTCAGGAAAAATCAAAAATTTTCTGACAAAAAAGGAAATGGACCTCTCGTTACATGATGTCCGATTGGATTTAGCTAAGGTACTCCTTGTCGGCAAGGATTTTGTTCCACCAGAATTGGCAAAAATAGAACTTCGAGGCACTCTTTCTCCGGAAGCTGAAATCAAGGGATCTCTTCCGAAATCAGGATTAAATGGAAAAGTCACTCTGACAGTTGCAGGCACAAAACTTGAGGCTGAATTACCGGCATTCCAGACGATTCTTCACTCGACAGACTTTTCCATCCGCGCATTTGATATGAAAATTCACGAAGGAATGCCTGAATCCGGCAGCTTCCAGATGAGCCTGTCTAATAAGAAAACGGTCAATCAAGAATATCAGGTAGATGAATTTCAGGTACAAGCCTCCGGCGATTACCTTGCTGTCGGACCGGTCTCAGGCAAAGTCAAAATTTCGGGGGTGTCTACGATTCCTCCAGTTGATCGCTGCAACGTCTCACACTTCCGTTTGGTGTGGAACTGGAGGGAGAAGGTAACTCCAAGAGTCAAGATATCGTTCTAAAGCGATTAGCCGTAAAAATAGGGGATTTATTGAACCTTCAGGCCCGTGGGGAAGTCCATCCACAACCTTCGGCTACCGATGGCTTGAATGTGTCGTTCGCAACATGCCTTGAACCGCACATCGGGCACCTCCTACCATTGATTCCACAAAACTTCCTGGAAGGGATCACGATCACAAAAGGAGCTAAGCCTGATGTCATGACCCTCAAAGTCACAGGCACCCTCAATTCGGATTATTCTCCAAGTAAAGCCAAACTTAACGCTGGCGTAAAGTTAACTGACCTCACAACTAGGGTGGATGACCTTCCGGCATCGGGGACATTGAAGCGTGGGGATGTCCTTATCTCTGCGGTTTATGATGGTCAGAGTGGAGGAGTCAAGGGAAAGGTAGGAACGGCCCTCAAAATCTCGGATGTTCGTCATGGTGGGACTTTGGGTGTTGGCCAGTTTTGGCTAAAATCACAATCAACGATAGATGCTACACTCACCTCCGAGTTTGAGCTGACTAGTATGCGGTCTCGTGATTTACTAAAGGTTGAAATTGGGGAGATTATCTACGAAGACCCTTTCCTGAAAGCTTCTATTGACCAGATGACGCTTTCCTCACGGACACAGGCGAATGTGTTTGGCGGTGACTATACTATTGAATCCCTTCGCATCATGAGTGATCCCCTGTTTGATCTGTCCGTCAAAGGTCGCTATCAGATGGATTCTCAGCAATTTGCGGTTGACGCCGGCTTTCCCTACCTGAATCTCAGCGAAATTAGGGAAAAACGTTTCCGGTGAGATGGTTCAGATCGTGAATGAAATGAACCCTCAAGGCACCATTTCTCTTTCTCTTAAGGCTTCAGGACGTGTTCCACAACAGAGCGACTTCGATGAGTTAACTCTTCCCTTGCAGGCAGAAACCCAGGTCACTCTAGAAGATGTAGAAGGGACTTTCGCCCAACACCGCATGAGAGGAGCAAGGGGAAGGTTATCGATGTCATTTCTGCCAGGAGACCATCCGGTCGCAAAGCTCACCACTGACTTGAATGCCGAGGACATTCAATTAGCCTCAGGCCTTCCCCTGAAACAAATCTCCCGCGCTTTGGCTCGAGTTGATGTAACCAGCCGGGATTTTGATGAAATCACAATCGACCAGGTCCGCCTGGGGATGAGTGCGGGAGAGATGATAACAAAAGGCACCGTCATGGGTATCAAAGGCCTTCTGACGGGGCAAACGTCCTTGGGAGAATTCCTAGGCAAACTGTTTGCGCAAGTGACAACGAAAGTATCTGTAGATTTGGATGAATTTCATGACCTTCTGGTTCAGGAAGGTGTGAGTAGCAACGGCCAAGTTCATATTGAGGTTTCCAGCCTGAAGAAGGAAGAAGGGCCACTGGATGTTCGCCTCCACCTTGGAGCTAGAAAGGTTAGCTTGAAAAAAGAAGGAATGAAAGTGTCCAACGCGGATGGGGGGCTGTCTCTGCGAAAGCAGTTGATCTGGAATCCACACTCTCAGGATGTATCGCTTGATCAGGTCTTTAAACCTTCAGATGTATTGCCCCAACTCCGATCCCTAAATGGGAAAGGGAGACGAATGGCCATTGATGAAGTCGATCTGGGCTTGCTCAAAATTTCTAATTTTTCCATGAATACTTTCTTTGATCAAAACGCCTTGAGAATTCAGAAACTGGCGATGAATGTTCTGGGAGGGGGATTAGGCGGAAATATAGTCCTCCAAACTGGCAAGACTTTCGGCGTGTCGGCCAGGATCGAGGCGGCCAAACTCGATCTGAATCATCTGCTTGAGGATCATCTCAAAATCTCCGGAGACAGTTTGGTCGATACAACCGTTAATCTTTCTGTCTTCTTTCAAGAAAAAACAGGGGCGCTTGATTTGAGTCGAACTGAAATCCACCTATTTCTGACACACATTGGGAAAGAGGTCTTAGATCGTCTGTTAGTATTTCTTGACCCTGAAGGAAGCAATCCAACATTGGTAGCCGCACGATCGCAAGTAAAACTGGCCAATCCCTCCCAGGTGACGATTCACTTAGCCCGTGGAATGATGGGATTGGAAATTCTATTTAGTGAAGGACTCCTTTCTTCCTTTAAAATGGACCGTATTCCAGTGGGCAAAATGAAGAACCTCCAGACGATCACCCAAGGATTACCCAATTGGGAATTGGTGACCCAAATCATGGCAATGGTCGGAACGGAATCCTATGGTGTCGATGAGGAAGGAAATGTTCTGATTCAGTAACCAATGAACCGTAGCCCTTCGGGAATTGGAGGCGTGTAGTCGTAGGACCTCCACTCTTGTTCTCTGCTGCTGCTTCCTCCATTGAAGCAAGATGGATGCAAAAGTTGTACAATAGATAGTGGTTATATCTAGAGCTGGAACCTGAACATGATCATTCATAGTATTAAAAAGTTGACATGGGGCTTCCTTATCATTGCTACTGGCTGTGGAGGGCCACTCGTAGGGGTGACGGTTGTGGACGAACGAACAGCGCTGGAAAACCAAGTCCTTGGGACCTACCAAGAATTGAACCAGAAAGTACTCCTGGTGGCATCAGTTCGTTATATCGATCCCAAGGGAAAACTCCAGAAAAATCAGGAAATCCCCCCAGGGAAGAAACAAGCGATTCGCGCCATGCAACGATCCTCCTTTAATAAAGACGACATTGATCGGTTGAAAGGTCAGGCTATCATCGGAGAAAACAATCAAGGTGGGGTTCATCTTTTGTCTCCTAAAAAAATAGAGGCAGGCCAACAGGCTTTTGTGGAGAATCTAATCAAAGAAGAAAATGCCGATCGTGAGATCGTGATACAACGGGGTGATTAAAACCAATGAAAACCTTTCCGAAAAGGATTTGGCTAGGGTTCGGAAAATGTTCGCAGCATTAAACCGTGATAAAGCACGAGTGGGAGACAGGATCCAATTAGAAAATGTTGAATGGGTTAAAAAAGAAAAACCATAGATGGATTGTCTTGTAAAAACTTCAATTTCAACTGACGGACTCTGTCACATGAGTCCAAAATTTTCTGCTCTACGCAGGAGATATGAATCGTGTCGTTAGGGGATATTCAGGATGTTGGGTTAAATTGTTTTTATTTAAGCGGGGTTTCGGCCCTGCACGAGGAGGTCCTTTTGTTTTGGCAAAAGGACCCAAAACCATTCCCGCTCGCACATGGCCCTGCGGGTCTCCTTCGTCCCAACACCGAATCACATGGCTGCGGAACTCGCTTCGCTCAGACAGTCCTCGCCGAAAAGCCGATTCGGCGCTGGGACTCAGCCATACGCAAGGCGGAACACACAGATTCAAAACTGAGGACAATCTTTTTAAACCGCATACACTTTTTCACCGTCACGCCTGCAGACGTTAGCAGACATCCAGGTTGTTTGGTTAAATCGTCTTTACTTTGAGCAGGATTTCGGCCTGGCGAAGCAAATCAGATCTTTAAACTTTAAACTCGAAACCTTAAACTTGAAACTCCCCTCCCTCTTTAGCCTAGCATGCTGGTCGGTCCTCTGGGTCTAGCCCTCATTGATGTTTGCTGCGGGGCCAGACAAGGTAACATCCCACCCGGCTCTAGACTATTTTCCCTCTCCCTCTCAAGACGGCCGGTATCTTGCGTTTATTTCCGAACGAGCAGGCAATCCAGATATTTGGCTCAAATCCCTTTCTGCTGGTGCTGTTTCCCTTCCACGGCACCTCACGACCCATCCAGCCGTGGATCGAGATCCTGCCTTAAATGCCGATGGGAGCAAGCTGCTGTATGTTTCCCATAAAACAGATCCACGTGGGGATATTTATCTGATAGATCTTGTGACGGGAGAAGAAACCCAGCTTACAGATTCGTCCAGTGGTGACTCTGTCCCCCAGTGGGGGCCTGAGGGGAACCACTTCTATTACCTCAAGCAAAACCCTTCTAGTGGAACTGGAGGCATCTACCGGAGAGATTTAGAAAGCAATGAAGACCAGCAAATTCTCGAACGGGCTTCGGGTTATTCCGTTGGCCTTAATGGCTGGCTTGTGTATTCGGAGGAAGATGCCTTACGAATGGTCAACCCTGCTCATCCGGAGGATCTTACAACGCTAACATCAGAAGGCTTTTTGGATCTATGGCCTACCCTGTTCGTCTCGGGTTCTGACCCTTTAATAAGGAAACACATGGTGTTTTTTTCTCGCTACAAAAAAGATACCAATCGTGACGGCATTCTCGATCCGGATGATGAATCTTCCATTTGGATGTCGGGATGGGATGAATCCACCCATCAGTCCTCTGGGCTTTACCGGATGACCCCATCTGGCCAATTTCATCTGTATCCATCAGCCGCTCAGGAGTTTGTGTATTTTTCCGATGTAAAAAAAGGGGATATTTTCCGAATCGACATAAATACCTTCCTCAACTCTTATGCCACTTTTGAAGAAGCCGATATTCTCGCCAATGACTATCTCGATAAAGGACAACAAGTCCTTGGCCTTCTTGTCCTGACAAATATCTCACGTAATCTCGCCATCAAATTTTCATTTGAAAAGAGAGTTCAATTTGACTTGCAGTATGTTGAACGTTTCATCGAGGCGAAACAATACGGATTGGCCCAACAGGTTTTGGCCTCTTATTCGGATTCCAGTGGAAAAATCGGTGCGCTATTTCAATTGCATTCCATTGTTCTAAACATTCGCCAACAAGCTGGAGAGGTTAGCTCCGCAGCACTGGAGCGATTGGTGAAACAAAATGTCTCTAAGCTTATAGCCGTTGGCGATGAATATCGATCCGATGAGACGGTGTATGGACAGGCTCTCATCGAGGCAGGCCGTTTGCATCTTCTAACCGGAGATTCACTGTCCGCCCTAGATTATTTAACTAAGGTGGATGAACTACAAAATAAAGAAATTCGCGCAAAGGCCCTCTTTACGAGGGGAACGGTGTATCGTCAACTCGGTGACGAAGCAAGCTTGCTCAACGTTTTCATTGATGTCATTCGGATGTTCGGAGAAGACAGTTCGTGGGGGAGAAGCGGCATAACACAAGCCATTGCGGTTTCGGAACAAGGAGCCAACATAAATGAGCAGGCAGCCTCTCTTCACGCTTTGGTGGATCAACATCCCGACCTTCCTCATTCTAGCGGCTTCGGCTCGCCTTCGCATTGCGGATCTTTATGATGAGAAAGGGGAGCAACTGAAAGCCATTCAGGAATTGGATCGTATTGTATCTAATCCCCCACCCTTCCAAGAACTGGTTGAGCGCAGTTTCCGGCGCAAGGCTGAAATTCTCTCGACTGCTGAGCGGTATCAAGAAGCAGCCGATGCTTATGCCAAGCTTGTCGAGCTCACGGGCAAAGACCAAGCCGGTTTGGAACAGACAAGACGACTGATGGTGTTGCAGTTAGTCAGGAAGGCCCTAAAGGACCGCTCCGTTGGAGAGGTCCGAATCGCTGCCAAGGCTATGAAACGCATCACCGAAGATTACCCAGAATCTGTTGAAGCACATCGGGGCTACATTGAAACAAAGGTCATGCTCAAAGAAACAGATGATGTTCAAGAGCGGTACATAACATTAACGAAAGAACATTCAGACCACGCTGTCTATCTCTATAGTCAGGGGCTTGCCCTGTCTTACGCTCAACCATCTGACTTCCCTAGGATCATTGGGTTGATTGAGCAAGCTATTCGTCTGAATCCTGGAATTTCTTATTTTCACCAAACTCTGGGATGGGCGTATGAGCAGGAAGAACGGATTGGTGGAAAAACAGGCTATCTGGAAAAAGCTGAAGGAGAATATCGAATTGTTTTGGCATTGAATGATGAATTTCAATTTCCCCAGGTCAAAGCCAACATTCTCTTAAATCTCGGCAATACCTAACTAGCCCTGAACAATTTCCCGGAAGCCTACCGCCACTATCGTCAACGGGATGCTTTGCATTCTCCAGATGGCGATTCCATGACCGAGTTGTTGTATAGGAAGAATTTTGGTGAAGCCTGTTTTAAAGTCGGGAAGAGTGATGAATCTCTTACTCAATACCACATGGCATTGAAGCGAGTTCCGACCGACAATAGGGCCCTCAAGGCAGAGTTGCTGGAGCGGATCGGTTTAGCGCAGCAGGATTTGCGGCATTATTCCGAGGCCGTTCAATCCTTTTCCCAAGCGATGGAGATAAACCTCGAACTGGGAAACCAGAAGAATCTCGCATTACTCCAACGCAATATTGGCGTAAATCTCTACAACCTCAGTACAGGGGAAAATCGCTCTGATAGGGAAGCCTTAAAATGGGCACTCAAAAATTACTTCGCCAGTCTTGATGTCATTCAACGATCTGGTGCTAAAGAGCAGAAAAAAGGAAAAGGGCTACTCAGTCTGGAAGTCGCCCTTGGGAAGGGCGGATCCCAAGCTGCAACTGGATTTGATCGTGCTGGCGAGAAAAAACTCATGTTTAGTTATATCGCGGGGACGTATGAAAAACTCTCACAGCCGGCGTCTGCCCGTGAATTTTACCTCAAGAAACTCAACCTGCTTTCGGACAGCGCCGCTACTGAAATAGATGTGGCTCGATTGGCTGAAAAAGCAGTGGTGCTCAATCGGGTAGGAGTTCTCTCGCATCAGTTAAGCTTGCATGAAGAGGCATTGGATTATATGCGCCAGTCCCTGGGGTATGCACAAACCCTTGAACTGGAATATGGGGTTGGGATGAATTTGTATAACATTTCACGGCTGGTAGTTGAACGATCTCTGACCGGTCATGCCGAGGATTGGTCGATAGTTGATACGCTTGTCACAGGTCTGGATCAACAGATGGCTGACGGCCGAAGGACGGTCAAACCTTTTATGCGTTAGCGAATACAGCGTTTTTGTTGTACAACCTACCGATTGATAGACGAAATGTATCCCTTAAGGTCAACGACATTCTTAGTCGGATACACGACATCTACGGGTATAAACAACGGGTGTGGCCCTATTATTCCAAGGCCAAGGAGATCGCACAGAACGAGCAGGTTTTTTCTAAAGAGCAGGCCATTCCTCTACTGGTTGTGCTTAATTTGAACTTGCTGGAACTCGCGTTGGAGTCTGGAAAGGAGGAAGCGGCTCAACAACTTCGAGCTGACCTACTCGAGCTGGTTGAAGACAAAAGCTCTTCAAATAGCTGGCTGTGGTATGTCTCACAGGCTGAGCAAGCTGCTGATCCTGTGGATCGGCTTGAGTTGCTCGGTAAGGCCTTTGACCTGTTGATGAAATTCCCTTCTCAGGTCTATCCAAAGGGAACAACGCAATCATGGTCTTCTTCATACGATCGATTATCAGAACTTTACGTTGATGCTCTTGTGAAGAATAAGGATTATATCCTAGCCTTTTCCGTGGCTGAGAGGATAGCCATACCAAAAATCAGTTCGACTATTTATAACAATATCGGGTTAGAATTCTTCCTGAACGGTTTAGGAGATTATGAAGGAGAACTCAGGGCAATTCTTTCAGAAATCCAAAAGGAAATCTCGAAGGAAAACAGTAAACGCCTGGACGAGCTGTCAATCGAACTGGAAGAAATCCTCTTTGCCTTATACAAAGAATACCCTGGCAAGGTTTCCGCATTCTGGCAATACACACCTACGAACGATATCCTTGCGGGTGCTGTCAATTTGGCTCGTCCCTACTTGAAAGTCGTACGTGGGGAAAAAGGCCTACATGGTTTCATACACGACGGAACGGAAATCAAGTATGCTCCCCTGGAGATTCGGAGTGCCGCACTTCAATTCAGTGAGCCGTTCTCCTCTATTCTTTCCGATTGTACCTCGCTGTATTTCTCTCTTCCGGAAAAAATTGACATACCTATTCTTTCACCATCGCTTTCAGGAAAACCGATCTCACGAGTGACCAGCTTTTATGACTTTATGAATGGATACCATCAACGGTCTCTTTTTTACACAAAGGTTGCGATCGCAGGAGAGTTGCCTCTTGATCCAAACTTGACTGCTGGCGAGGTGCCTATTTCTACGCAATCCCTCACCGGAACTCTAGAAAATCATCAGACAGCCTTGGCGGAGATAGATATCCTTAGTCTCCACCAAAGGTCACAAAGGTCTCAAGTTTGAAATCGGGGAGGAAATGGGAATCCAAGACTTCATAAGCGTAGAGGATTTGGCTGACGGAGCTCGCCACACGGCGTTGGTATTAGATCTTAGATCCACTGGGATTGAGGACACGGCTTTGCTGGTGTCTGGCCTGATACATTCTGGCTTTCCTCACGTCGTCGTCAGTACGAAATCCTATAACCAAGCGCAGGCACAACGGTTCGTCTCTCTCTACCTTGCTTACCTTGCCGATCTTCCACCCGCTGAAGCCGTGACGGTGGCTGAAGAAGAAATATTTGGAGAACATCTGTCTTCCAGCCCTTATATCTTCTATGGATACGGTGAAATGGATGAGGAGGAAAAGGCGGAATTTACTTCGTCAATGTATTCACAAGAACTTGATGAAGCCGTCGCGCTGTATCAGGAAGGGAAGTTCAGTGAGGCATTGCACAAAATGAAAAATGCTCTATCCGTTATCGATTATGCCAACAAAATGGAGGACTTCAGCGAACTCACGAAGTTGACGGTAGATGCTGCCTTCCAGATCGGCGAGTATGAAAAAGCTGTCTTTCACCAGAAGAATTTGCTCAATGCTTTGAGTGATTCACCTGACCTAGAAGAAAAATCTGAGGTGTTGTATCAATTAGGCATTCTCTACTCAAGGCTTGAGCAGTTTGAGTCGGCGATTCAACATCTGAAAGAAGCCATCGATTTGTGGACCCAGGCCGAAGAGTTGGACCGCCTAACGAAGGGATCGCGACGCTTGTAGTGGTTCGAGAGAATATGGGGGACTATTCCGAAGCCTTAGTCGAGTTTGAGCGATCCTACAATCTGTATCAAGAAATTGGTGAAATCGGGGATATCGCCACACAAAATCGACGCATCGGAAGAATTTATTATCTCCGGTTGGGACGCTATGAAAAAGCCAGGAAACAACTTCTTGCTGCTCTGGCTCACTATCAAGAGCTAGAAGATCGCAGAGGAGAAGCAGAGACATTGCTTGAGATCGGGCTGACCTATGAAAAGATGGGTCTGTTTGATGAGGCTGATCAGCGATATCAGGAAGGCATCAGAATCGGCGAAGAATTGGATGATTCTTTTCTGTTAGCATCGGGCCATTTATATATGGCCAATACGGACTGGTTCAGGGGAGACTACCAAGAAGCGTTTCAATCCCTGACGCGGGCAAGAAAATTCGCTGAGAATGCCGACGATACTCAACTCAGAATCATAGTGAGGAATACTCGCGGCCTGATTTATTGGACGTTGAATGATACGGACAAAGGATTGAATCATTTGAAACAGGCAATCGCTCTTGCCGAAGAAGCGGACATTAAAACAGAATTAGCTTCCTCCCTGAATAACATGGGGCTGATTTATCGCCAAAGAGGAGAGTATGTAACCTCTTTGGAATATTTTGAGAAAGCCAAGGATATCGACGAATCTCTCAATAGTCGGTGGGGTTTGGGATATGACTATCGGAATATCGGGATGTCACTCCTGAAACTCGGCAGGTTGACCGAGGCCGAGGCGAATTTCGTACGTGCCGAACAAACCAGTGCAGAAATAAAAAATGCCATCAATTGGGTTAAAGCTCTTTTGGAGCTTGGCAACGTCAATCGCGATTTAAAAAAACCAGATAAGGCTCTGGGCTATTACGAAGAAGCCTATACACATGCTAAAAAGTACGGGATCAAAGAAGTTCAATGGCGAGCAGCAGCTGGAAAAGCCAGTCTCTTGAAGGATCGTGGGAGTCAAGAAGAAGCCTTTACCTGGTACGCCAATGCAGTAGAGATTGTGGAAGGTATGCGGGCCTCTTTGAAGATAGACGAATTGCGAAATACTTTTCAGGCCAACAAGCTGGATTTGTATCGGGATACAATCAGTCTCCTCGTTAATATGGTGCGAACAGAGGATGCCTTTAATTACTTAGAACGCTCACGGTCCAGAAGTTTTATCGACCTATTAGGAAACCAAAAATTGACGCTCAAAAGTGAGGTCGATCAACAGGCACTTGAAAAGATCTCGGCCTTATCCGTTCGAGTGGATGCGCTAAAAAGAGAGCTGGGTTCCTATGATGAACCACCGACTGACCTCCTCGAGCAGTACCGGGAGGCCAAAGTATTCTACGATGAGGCGATTATTGACCTCAAACAAAATAATCCATCTTTAAGCAGCTTTGTCGCTGTGGATCCACTTACTGAATCTGACGTGGAGGAGTTACTGGAAGCAGGCGTGGGGCTTCTGTCCTACATGTTAGGTGTACATTTGGGTTCTCAAACAAAAAGGAACCTCCTTTTACAGAAATCCCATAGGAAGCCAAGACATTGCAACAATCGTACGGAGTTATCGTGATGCCGTTCAGCACTTGGAACCTGTAGATGATGAATTAACGAAACTCTATGATTTCTTAATCAAACCCTTGGAGCAAGATCTCGAAGGTTTGGCCTATGTTGGGATCATCCCTGATGGTCCCTTGCACTTTCTTTCGTTCTCTGCCCTCAAGAAGAAGCAGACCTATCTAGTTGAACGGTTTCCTCTCTTTTCTTTTACACTCCCTCCGCTTCCGTGTTGAAATTTACCTTTAGCAAACGGAGGGAGAAAAAAGTCACGAACGTTCTGGCTGTGGGCAATCCGGATTTGGGTAATTTTAACTATGACCTTCCTTTGGCTGAACTCGAAGCACAAAGCATTAAATGGAATTATCCCGATATGTACATTTTGACTGGAAGCAGGGCCACAAAAGAATGGTTTATCAAGAACATTTCACGCTATGGTGTGATTCATATAGCCGCCCATGGCGAGTTTGATGAATTTAACCCACTTTTTTCGTCCCTCTGGTTAGCTTCGGAGCAACCTGACAATCGTCGTCTGACCGTAAAGGAAGTCTTCGGGTTGGAAATTAATACTGATTTGGTGACACTAAGCGCTTGTCAAACGGGATTAGGGAAGTTGGAGGCTGGGGAAATCATTGGGTTAAACCGAGCTTTCATCTATGCAGGTACACATGCCCTGGTTTCCGCTCTTTGGAGAGTGGATGATCTCTCCACCTCGGTTATAATGAAGCATTTCTACCGGAATTACGTCACAATGGACAAAGCCAAAAGCTTGCCGCAGGCCCAATTGATCGTGAAAAAAGAATTCCCTCACCCTTCATACTGGGCAGGATTCAACTTGGTGGGTGATTATCAATAATAGTTTGTGATGGCTTTTATCTCACTCGTGTAGCCTAAGAGGATGATTTTCTTAATAAGGTTCTGAAAAGCCAAGCCAGTTTTTCTAAAATACGGAGATCGTATGAACAAAATTTTTACCATGTTGTGTCTATTAGTGGGGCTCCTGATTCTTTTCCCAGGAACAGGATTGGCCGATACCATGTTTGCCAAGAAAGATCGTGTCAAAGTGACGGCAAAAAAATCACCTACGTCCAAGGTTATCGCCATCTTACGTTTAGGTGATCAGGTCGAGGTCCTCAAAAAAAGCGGGAGGCAGTATCAGGTTAAACTCGGAAGTGGAAAAACCGGTTGGGTGTTTAAATTTAAATTGGCGAAAGAAAAACCAACCCGGGGGAAAGAGGGTGGGAGTTCCCTCTCAGTTTTGACGGGAAAGAAAACGATCGTAGCCAGGGAGGCAAGGGCCGGGGGAAGCATCCGCGGCCTCAAAGAAACGACCGAACAATACGCTAAAAAGAAACAGATCAGTCCTGTTCACCAAAAATAAGTTGATAAGATGGAAGAAATGGTGATCTCCGACGATGAATTAGCCCGTTTTCAGAAAGAAGAGGGAGTTGGTGAATATGGAGGAGGTGCCTAATGAAAATAACATATGTGGCTGTTGGCATAGTGATCATTGGGTTATGGTTATCGAACCAAGCATTAGGGGGATTTTTTGACGACTTACTCAAACCTTCTCCACAAAAGGAAAAATCTCAAGGAAACCAGACTCGTGATTCTCAGGAGACATCACAGGGCGAACAACCCGACCTCCTGCAGGGATTCGGGGATATTTTGGGCATCAAAAAGAAAGACGTTGAGCTCTTCAAAAAGGGAGTAGGTGTTCTGGAAGCCCTTCAACCTATCGGCGAGGAAGAAGAAGTTACACTTGGACAAGCTGTAGCCCTGGAAGCCTTTAGTCGGTTCGGAGGGGAATACTGTCATGAAAGGCTCACCCGTTATATTAATCTGGTCGGGAACACCATTGCTGAAGTGTCTGACCGTCCCAACCTCAGTTACCACTTCGCCATTTTAAACAGTCAGGAGCAGAATGCCTTTGCGACACCGGGTGGATATATTTTTCTGACCATTGGATTGCTGAACACCTTAAAAAATGAGGCCGAACTTGCTGGAGTGTTGGCTCATGAAATTGCCCACGTGACTCAGAAACATATGCTGGAAACCATCAGGCGTGGAGCTATATTGTCGAATGTTTCGGAATTCACCCTCACAGCCATGAACAAAAATCTTGAGATGTTTTCCAATGTGATCGATGAAATTACGGATAAACTCTTTACCAAAGGGTTGGATAAAGACAAAGAATTCGAGGCCGATGTCTATGGAATCGAATTCTCGTATCGGGCGGGATATAACCCCCACGGGTTGAGGGATTATCTCAAAACTCTTAAGGCACAAGAGGGTCATGCTCAATCAGCCTTCTTTACCACACATCCTTCAACTAGCACCCGAATCGGCAAGGTTGAAAGCATCTTGCAGCAATACCACGATGGAGAATCCTTCTCTTATGTAACCAAACGATTTCAAGAATATATGAAATCATCATAGGAGAGTCTACTGAGTAAGGCCATATATATTGAGGCGCGGTCATTTGGGGTACCTCAGCCTCAGGTTTCTTATCTTCAACGAATCACGGACTCCGCGTGTTGACCCGTCACTAGGGGCAGGCGATGAAGGAGTGCAAAGTTAGGCAATGACCCCTATCCTGCTATTCGGTCTGACCGTGAGGTCGAAGTGACAGCGACTCAGCGTATCCGGCTGCTACGCAACCGCCTGGTCTGGGGCCTTAAGCATCACTTCCGCTGGCCCGCGCGCGTGCGTCGACTCACAAAGTGGGGCGCCCTCGAGAGCTTGAAGCAGGGCGGTCTGCAGCCCACCACGATCCTAGACGTCGGCGTCGAACAGGGAACCCCGGAACTGCTGTACACGTTCCCCGATGCCAAGCACGTGTTGATCGAGCCGGTGCGGGAGCACGAGGCCCTGATCAGAGGCGCCTATCGACGGATCCAGAATGTCCACATGGTTTGGGCAGCAGCACACTCTGAGGTTGGCGTCGGATCACTCTCCGTAACCCGGAGTCTCGACACCGCAACGCTGAGGCCATCGGTCGGCGAGCGATGGAATCCCGAGCTTTCACGCCAGGTTGAGCTCGTGACGCTCGATGCCCTTTGCGAAAAAGACGAGATAGGAGGGCCCTATCTGCTCAAGGTGGATGTGGATGAAACCGACCTAGAAGTCTTGAAGGGTGCGCAGCGCCTCCTGGGTGATACGGAATGCGTGGTCATCGAGTCCAGCTCCGAACAAATCGTGGAGCGCGCCAGCTTCCTGCAGGATCAGGGCTTCTTTCTGTGGGGCATCGTCGACGTGGGTTTCAAGGGGGAGGTGCTCTACCAGATGGATTTAGTCTTTCTCCACACGCGCCTACGAGATGACGAACACTTCGTCCCCTGGGCTGCGCCCGGAGGCGTGGAGCTCCCCATGCGCTCCCTGACCACCTGGCGCTGAGCTAGCCATCCTCTCTCCACCCAGATTCTCACGACGAAAGCGAGGAGGAAGCCTGTGGGTCGTCTTGACTATCTTGCGTTCGATTCGGACAACCATTATTTCTCGAATTCCTGTGCGACCGATCACCTCGACACGACTTCACTCAATCTATCCCATTTTTTCTTGTCCCTTCTCTTTTATTCTTTTTGCCGTAATGACCGTTCTCATGTTTCTTGAACTCAAACAGAATACTCTGCTGCACACATTAGCGTGCCCGACAAGCGGGATTCTCAAGTAAGTCTACAATGAGCTCCGACTTCTTTAAATTCAACAACTCCTCTCTTCTATTTTCCATATGTCTGTATGATAAGCTATCAATCTGTTCTTTCGTAAAATCTAACATAGCATCAGGAGACCCACGAGTTATGATTCCAACACCCATATCACAATCTAAAACAAAAATTCGTAAGTTGTGATCTAAAGATCTCAAGTAAACAATGGTTTTCCACACATCACCACACCAATCACCAGTCCACCCAGGCAAATTCGCGCTTATGGCATGATCCAATGATGCAGCAAGGAAAGCCGCACTCTCAGATGGCGGACTGCAATCATGCAAAATGATGGTCCCATCTTTGTTTAAATACTGAAGGCAATTCTGTACATCCTTAAGAGACTGCTCAAATGTATGAAGGCCGTCAACAAAAGCTATATCTATGCCACGTTGTTCAATATCTGATGAGCGGCGTTTGAAATACTCATCGCTGGTCATTTCATAGTATTTGTTCCTTACATTCCAAGGATTCTTTATGAGATATCTGATTTGTTTAATTTTAGAAAACCCAAATCGCGGATCAACTGCAATTTTATACTTGGCTTTAACTCTGAAGAATACTGCTCCACTTGCCACACCTATTTCTAAGTATGTTCTCGCTCCCCTCATTTTCGTGACAGTCTGAATGATACTAAGCCTATCCATTGATTTCTGAGCCATCATTTTCCCATGTAGCATGACAATACAAACTGCCATCTTCCTTTCAAGCTAACCAAGATCACCGTCTTCACCAATGGTTCTTCCAGGAAGAGCTTTGAACTATCTCGCGAAATGTATCGGCTTTCAGCTTAAGCAAAGTGTATCGAAGGGTTCATTCATTGACAACCTTTTGCCCCCTACCTGTAACCCTCACCATGCCGAAGTGGTGAAATTGGTAGATTATAGGAAAAATAAAATCCATTTTCGGGCACGCAGAAAAGTCGTAAAGGGACCAGGGAGTGTCAATTACGCCCATCAGCCGAAGAGGCATTGGCGCGGTTGGGAATTGTCTATGGAGTGGCACGAAAGGAAGTGTTATCGCGTTCCCATCTGGAGGTTTATCGGTATGCTGTGTGGTTCTTGCGGCGAGCGGCCAACGAGCCGCTACGAATTGTGCGAAGCAGTTTAGCGTGTCTCAGTCCTGGATCTCTCCTATTCTACCAAGCATGGAGCCCGGCGTGTTGACCCGTCACCAGAAGCGGGCGATGCTGAAGTTCAAAGTCAAGCAATGACTCTCAACTCGAACTCAATCTCCTTGCTGGGGTATTGCGCCGCCATTTCAGCGAAATAATCAATGAACGCCTGCTTCCCGTCCCCTACTAGCGGGTTGTGTTGAATATATCCAACACCCACGTACATTTCAACAGCCTTGGCGGGGTCACCGAGATACGCAGTGCGGTAGAAGGCAATGGCATTATTCTTATTTTCTTCCAGATTGTCTTGCATGTCGGCACTCCAATAGGTTGATTCGTATCTGCTAAGCGCCTAATCAGAACCCTTCAAGCACAATCTTGCCGCGCGCAGAGCCGCTTTCGATCCGGATGCCCAAAGTGCTTTCACAGGATCAAGTTGTATTTTTCTATGTTCCGCGTAATTCTTTGCTTGAACCAAGATTAGCATGCCACCAATATCTGATCTTTGAATGAGGCGCAGATCAACTCCGCCATCTGCTTGCCTAGGCCCCAATTCTGTTTCAAAACCTTGGTTCTTAAAGACCTCTGCCAATAATTCTTCGAATTTTCTCCAGTGTAATAAGTGTAATAATTTCGGATTATTGGCTAAGTGTGCAATTAACTCCAAATTGATTATGTTGAACGCCGGTACTATTAACGACGACTTTTGGTCTACGGCAGTATCGGTGTAGATAGATAAATCTATTTCGTAATCATTGCTTATCTTCTGCTGAATGAAGTCTCGAATTGCCTCAAGACATTCTTCATTTTCCCAATCTTGTTGTCTTGAATCATCGTCTAGGGAATGTTCATCCAAGTAACTATCTTTACCACGATTCCAAGCAATATATTTACCAGAAGTATTTATCAGTAAGTAGTCGAGGTATGAGGAGTGCCTTAAATCTTGAAATGGCTCGGGGTAACTATTTTTCATGAAATCATTACCTCGAACTATACCAACCTCGAAAATACTTGGATCATCGATCTCCCTAGAGGCTAGCCAAGAAAAAAAGTGAGTATAGTCGGCCCCATCGACGACCCAACCAATTCTTGATGTAGTTACCTTTATTTTCTGACTCACAAATAAACTCTTCCTTGTGACACACCTAACGTTTGCGCTTAACCCGCGCCGACGGAACGCCAAGAATAACGCCCAGCGAAAAACGGCGTCGGGTTCAGCGCGTAGTTAGGCCACTACGCGCGTACGCTATTTTGCCAGTACCGCATTTCGAAGTGCATTTACGAGTATGCGTCCATTCTCGAGGAGCTTCTGATACTCCGTATCCATTGCTTCCTTTCTTCGCATCTCAATTGACTCAGCGGCCGCATTTGCTTCATTTACTCGTTTTTGGTCATCCCCCATGGTTATTCGCCGCCGAATATCAGTTGCCTCGCGCTGCATATCAGCAAGCTTCTTCTGAGCATCCCTTGTCATTTCAAAGAACTTCTCAATTTTTCGAACCAGGTCTTCGTCATTTGCTATTAGAATGGCTTGCGCTGACAGCGACAGAGCCTCTGCCGACTTAGTGGCGCCGCTCCAAAGTCCTATACTTAACACTTCCCCCGCGAGCTTTGAAAATACGACGAGCCTCTGTTCGCGTAACCACTTCTCGCGCTCATTACTTCGAGCAATCCGGGTCAGCCATAGGACGTCCAGTAGCTTAACGGCTATAGCGCCTACACCAACTGCACCTAGCACGTTTAGCCAGTTCATGCGTTACCTAATTCTCTGAGGCCTAACTATTGATTATGCTGGTCAGCATAGCCCGCTGATGCCAACCAGAAACGATGAGGAGATTCTCTTCCCATTTCACAGAGCTGTCAACGATATCCACAGCACCGGGTCGGTGTGCTATGCCGATCGGCATAGTTCCATTATAGCTGCAAGGGATTGAGTCCCTGGGTCAGCGCATCGGCTGGGCTACGGACGCCTCTCCCAAACCGATTCAGAATATGCGTATAGATCATCGTCGTACTCAGTTCGTCTGCCCTAACAGCTCCTAAACCGTTCGGGTATCGCACCTGTCTTCAAGTAGATGCGTGGCAAAGGAATAGCGCGACGTATGACAGACGGGCGGTTTGACAATCCCTGTTCTGAGGCACACCTCCTTCATCGCCTTTCGCACCACATGGATGGGAAAATTTAGGCCCAATCGCTCCGTATTTTATCCTTAAGAATGTCGAGTGGACTTGACAGCAACCCGCTTTGCTTTTTCTCAATTCGGGGATTATTGTGCTGCCTTATGAAGGATGCTTACTTTACATTTCATCATTTTCGGTATGTGATCAGGCTGGGACTCGTGTTTGTCCTTTTCTGGGCAACTGTTTCCTCTCTCGCTTTTTCCCAGAATCCTCCATCGACGAAAAGCAAAGCTGCTTCATTAGATGTAAAAACTGTTCTGCGCTTTGTCACCTGGAAAGCCGATCAACCCAAAGTATGGGATGAGGCCATTGCACGATTTGAGCAAGCGCATCCTCACATTCGGATCGAGCGAGAAATCGCACCACATTCCTCCACGGCCTACCATGATCTCCTCACGCAAAAACTCAAGAATCGTGATTCATCCATGGACCTGTTTTTCATGGATGTGATTTGGCCGGCTGAGTTTGCTGCCGCAGGATGGGCTCGTGCGATCGATGAAGAATTTCCTGTATCCGAGCGAAAATTATTTCTCCCTGCCACAATTCAAGCTGGGACGTACCAGGGACATAATTATGGGGTTCCTTCGCGAATTGACAGCGGTATGTTGTATTACCGAGCAGACCTACTCAGGAAATATGGCTTTACCCCCCCGGGAACCTGGGAGGAGTTGGTGAATCAAGCCCACACGATAATCAAAGGAGAGAAGGCTGAGAACCCCGCATTGCGTGGCTACAGCGGGCAGTTTAAACAATATGAGGGGTTAGTCTGCGATATGCTGGAATTTGTTGGCAGTCATAACGCTAGAATGATTTCTCAAGACGGCAAGCATTCTGCCCTGGCTGTTCCGAATTCTGTCAAGGCCGTGACTTTCGTGCGTGAGCATATCATTGAGCAACTCGCGACTCGCGCCGCTCTCACGTATCAAGAGCCAGAGTCTCTTGCCATTTTTGTCCAGGGCAAGGCAGTGTTCCATCGGAATTGGCCGTATGCGTGGAGCATGGCCAATAACCCCCGGCATTCAAAGATTGTTGGTAAAGTCGGCGCGACCACTCTCCCCCATTTTGAACAGGGGAAAAGCGTGGCTGCTCTTGGCGGGTAGTTGTATGGAATCAATGCCTTTTCTCGCCATCCTCAGGAAGCTTGGATGTTCATTCAATTCATGACCAGTGCCACGATGCAAAAATATTTTGCGATTCACACGTCTCTTGCTCCTTCGCGCATTGCCCTGTATTCCGATCCTGAAATTCTTGAGGTCAATCCCCAGTATCGAGAACTGTTTCCGGTATTTCAGACTGCTACCCCGCGGCCACAGACGCCTGTGTATCCCATCGTCTCTCACATTCTCAACGATACTTTAGTCGGGTTCTTTCGTCCCCTGAGCCGAACATTCTTCAGGAAGCCCAACTGGCTGATCAGCAAATCAACCGTTTTCTTAAGCTGGTTCCCACAGGCCCTACATGACTCGATCGACATCCGAACAAACCACTGGCTGGGCCATGACCTTTCCAGCCCTGATCCTTGTGGGGGTCTTTGCCCTCTATCCAGCCTTTGACTAGTTTTTTCTGAGTCTTCACAGGATTTACCTGGGGCTGCCTTCACTCGGTCAGCCCTTTGTGGGTTTGGAAAACTATCAGTTTCTTGTGCAAGACCCCGTGGCCCGCCAAGCTTTCAAAGTCACCTTTGGATTTGTCGCGTTGTCTACTGTGTTGGAACTCCTTCTGGGTCTGGGAATCGCACTCGTTATCCATGAACACTTCAAGGGACGTGGTTGGGTCCGAGCTGCTGTTCTAATTCCTTGGGCCATTCCCACCGTCGTGGCTTCACAAATGTGGCGATTCATTTTTAATGATCAATATGGCCTGGCAAACTTGATTCTATTCGGTGAGCAAGTCTCTTCCTATGTCCCTTGGCTGGCATACCAAAACTTTGCATTTCTGGCTATTGTTCTGGCTGATGTGTGGAAAACTGCCTCGTTTGCGGGCCTTCTGATTTTGGCAGGACTTCAAGTAATACCTGAAGATCTTTATGATGCCGCTCGCATTGACGGCACTTCCACTTGGCAGCGCTTTTGGCACATTACCTTTCCGCTTCTGAAGCCCGCTCTGCTCACAGCTTTACTTTTCCGTACGATTGATGCATTCCGCGTGTTCGATTTAGTGTTTGTTATGACCCAAGGCGGCCATGGCGATGCCACCCAAGTCATTCAATTCTATGGGTATAAACCCTGTTCACCGAGGGACGACTGGGGTATGGAACCACCATTTCTGTGGCTGTATTTGTGACTATTCTTATTCTGTCATTGTTCTATATTCGAACCATTGGGTCCAAATTATTGGAATGGGACATGAGATGACGCGATCTTCCAGGGGTCAACTTTTACTCATTATTGGAATTATTATCGCCGTTGGCGGAAGCCTTTTTCCTTTCCTCTGGTTCGTCATCACCTCCCTAAAATCTCAAGTAATGGTTGAAGCTATTCCGCCTAGTTGGCTTCCTGATGGAGATATCGGTTTTTACCGTTCAGCCCTCGTCGACTATGGGCTCTTTCGCTATATCGGGAACAGCCTGGTTGTGGCAGGGTCGACAACCCTGATTTCCCTGATTTTAGCTATCCCTGCTGCCTATGCCCTTGCCCGGGTCAGGATGAACGGGAAGGTCTGGATTCTTGGTGGGTTACTGAGTATTTCGATGTTTCCACAGATTGTGATTGCCAGACCAGTTTGGAAAATCTTGGAACAGCTCGGTGGATTAAACACCCATTGGGGCTTAGCACTTCCCTACATCACCTTACCTTGACTCTTCCCTTGGCCATTTGGATTCTCGCCACATTTTTCAAGGAACTACCCCAAGAACTTGAAGAAGCGGCGCGAGTAGATGGATGCACCACCTGGCAAACTCTCTCTAAGGTCATGATTCCTTTAGCAGCCCCAGGGATCTTTACCGCAGCCATTTTGACGTTTATCTACGCCTGGAACGAATTTTTCTTTGCCTTGCTCATTCTCACTGATCCAGCCAAACAGACCCTGCCGGTAGGAATTGCGCTCTTTCAAGGCGAGTTCACGATGCCTTGGGGGGAAATCGCGGTCGCTTCTGTTTTGGCTATGCTCCCTCTTGTGATTCTGGTTTTGGTGTTTCAGCGTGGGATTATCAGCGGACTATCAGCTGGAGCGGTAAAAAGCTAGCAGGAAATCAAGAAGAAACTATTGTGGCAGACCTTGAACTTCAACACATTTCTAAATCATTCGGCCATACTCGGGTTTTGAACAACGTCTCCCTTGAGGCGGACACCGGAGAATTTGTCGTCCTCCTTGGCCCATCCGGATGTGGGAAATCTACGCTCTTGAGAATCATTGCAGGACTCGAACCGCAAACTGAAGGTTCTGTTCTCATAGGCAGCACAACAGTCGATGGTCTTTCACCTCGTGATCGAGATATTGCGATGATCTTTCAGCATTACGCGCTCTATCCCCATTTGACGGTACGAGAAAATCTGGCTTTCGGTCTGAAACTTCGAAAAGAACCTGTTAATCTGATTAATTCACGCATACAGGAGGCTGCTGATCTTTTAGAAATCCAACCTTAGGCTGCTGATCTTTTAGAAATCCAACCTTTTTTGGATCGCTGTCCAAAGGAACTATCCGGCGGTCAGCGGCAGCGTGTGGCCATGGGTCGGGCCCTCGTTCGAAAGCCCAAGCTCTTTTTATTCGATGAGCCGCTATCGAATCTGGATGCTCGTTTGCGCACTTCCACTCGTGTGGAATTGAAAAAGCTGCACCAACGATTAGGGATCACCATGATCTACGTAACCTACGATCAAGTCGAGGCGATGACCCTGGGTGACAAAATCGTGATACTGGATCAGGGCGAGGTTCAGCAGGTGGGGATTCCAGAGCAGATTTACCAGAAGCCACAGAATCCATTTGTCGCCGGGTTCAGATGTATGTTCACGTTCAGTCTCGGCGGCTCTTGGCAATAGTTCCCCCACATGCTTCTTTTAATCTGGGAGATACGGTTTCCCTTGCATTTCCTCCTGAACACCTTCATCTTTTTATTGACAACCAGCGAGTGGAATTCTCTTAATCTAAATCAGATAAGGGTGTAAAAACTTGAATTTCAGTTGACGGACGCTGTTAGAGGAAGTTGAGCCCTCTCGCGATACGGTCATTCCTGCAGTCGTAGACGGGTATCCAAGATGATAAAACAAGATGGATCCACGCCAAAGGTTTAAAAATAAATCTATCCCACTTTTTTTCTTGTGTATGCCGCTTTGCGCGTGGCTGAGTCAGAGCGCCGAATCCAACAAGTCGGTGAGGACTGTCTGAGCGGAGCGAGTTCCGCAGCCATGTGATTCGGTGCTCTGACGAAGGAGACCCGCAGGGCCGCGCGCTGGCGGGAATGGTTTTGGGTCCTTTTGCCGAAACAAAAGGACCTCGACTGCCGGGGCGAAACCCGGCGAAGCGGAACCTTAAACTTGAAACTCGGAACTCCCTTCCCAGACACTGTCTGAAAGATCAAAACCAAATTCTTACAGAAAAGTAACCCTCAAAAGATGAACAGAACGCTTGCCCTTGGCTATTGGATAGCGCTCACCTTGTGTTTCACACTCAGTGCATACGGCTCCGAAGACTACGATTCTATGTTCGACAACGAGCCATCCTCAGGGGTGCAACTCCTCAGTGAACGGCCCCAGGAAGAGCTCAATTCTTTAGTCAATACAGGGACTTGGCCTCTCATTCGTCATGATGTTCTTGAATCCTTTCTCGCTGACCTAGAAGTATCACCACCCAATTGGGCAACCTTGCATGATCGTGAGGGGGAAGAACATGGAGCGCAGTTATTCGCGTTCAATCGGATGCGCGATAAAAAACGCCAAAATCACCCTTATTTGAAACAACGAATTGCGTTTCTCTGGTCAGGGATACTGACCAAATATGATCTGAAACGGGGTGGGTTTACGATTGCCATTGGCCCTGAATTCACTCACACCTCTTGGGGCATCGTTCGGTTCAAACCTATGGGACTGCCAGATGAGATGGTTGTTGTTCCTTCACCTTATCTTCGAAGGTCTTTTCGGAAGGAAATACAGAAAGGAGAGAAAATTGAAGTTGCCGTGCTTTTCATTGGTCAACTCGTGCCCGATGAATCCATCATGTACGCATTCTCTCACGAAGATCCTGATGTGGGAATGATCATGCCAGTTGTGAAAATTGAAAAGGTGCAATATTTTTTGAAACCTTCACCTAGATAAGAAATCAAAACCATTTCCGTCTTTTATTGTGACGGCATTTCACTTGGGCTTATAGGATTGATTTTGTGTGGAACAATCGTTTCAAAGATCGAAGAGTAGTCTACATCCCTCAACCCTTTGTCCAAAGTTTGTTCAAGTAAGGTTTGTACTCCTTCCAATCCTGTCGTCAATAAGCCTGCTGATATGGCCTCTTGGATAACTAAATTCACATCCTTCAACAGGTGCGTGGTTGGAAAATTGGGGTTGTCATACTGACGGTCACGTAATCTAGGAAGCTTTCTCTCAAACATGGGTGCCGTCAGAGCACTCTTTTTTAGAATCTTCATAAAATCGTCTACATTCACTCTTGAGCGTTGGATGAGTCCAAGACTCAAGGAAAACGCTGTGATATGGGACGCAATGAGCTGGTTCAACGCCAGCTTAACGGTAGCCGCCTGACCCACAGGCCCAATCAGTATCGGATCAGGTCCAAATGCTGAAAGGAGTTTTTTCCACCTTTGAAACTGTGACTCCGATGCTCCTATCATCACCAGCAATCTGCCGGCCCTGGCCTCTGTAATACTCCCCAGTACAGGAGCTTCAAAGTACTCTCCTCCTTCTTCTGCTACTTTCTCAGCCAAAATGCGACTTTCAGATGGTGCAATAGTGCCCATTTGAACAATGGTTCGATCTTGCAATAAAGATCTATCTCTTGAGGAAGATAGCATCTCTCGTATCGCGGCATAGTCTGTTACCATAAGGATTGTGATGGACGAGGCTTGAATCGCATCGGAGGCGTTTCTCATCATTTTGGCTCCCAGCTTTTTCAGAGGGTCGAGCTTAGCTTTCGTTCGGTTAAAGGCAATGACCTCATACCCCATCTCAAGAAGGCGTTCAATCATAGGAGTTCCCATTAGTCCTGTTCCAATCAGCGATACTTGCATAGTGATCCTCTCTTATTTTCATTCATCGAATATTTCATATTTATACACGCGGAGACCTTGAGTCGTTGAGTCGTCATGCTCGCAGTTGTTAGCGGGAATCCAGGATCTTTGGTTAAATGGTTTTTATTTGAGCGTGGTTTCGGACCCGCACGAGGAGGTCTTTTTGTTTCGGCAAAAGGACCCCAAACCATTCCCCGCTCGCGCATGGCCCTGCGGGTCTCCTTCGTCGCAGCGCCGAATCACATGGCTGCGGAACTCGCTCCGCTCAGACAGTCCTCGCCGAGTTGGGGGATTCGGCGCTGCGACTCAGCCACGCGCAAGGCGGAACACACAGACTCAAAAAAGAGGACAAATTTTTTACACCGCATACAATTTTTCACCGTCATGCTCACAGGCGTGGTCCTCCAAGATTAAGAGAAAAGACGGATCTCCGCCAAATAATCGAGGGGATGACGCGCAAAGCGAAACTTTAAACTCGAAACTATTTTGGCATCGAGTTGACCCACAGCTGTAACGCAGGTATCTTCTGATACTCGGTTTTGCTGAATCGTGGGATTCCGACACAGCATCGATATTCCCCCTTTGCTTACAAGCTATGACGTTAGCAAGAAAGTGAGGAAGAAAAATGGATATTGCCATTGGGTCAAACCTTCTTCGTAACACCAATGGAATTTTTATGGCTCAGACCCACGACCTTGTGCAACTCGATCGGAAAAAAGAAGATGGAACACTCTATTTAAGCATCGAGATTTTTACGCCCACAGGCACACAAGCCGGCAAACTGGAGCGCAACGAATGGGTCACCAACAACCAAGATCGCTTTGAGCTCAAAATTGAACCAACATCCGTTACACTCACCGATAAGATCCTCAAAGGTGTTGTGATTCAAGCTGATTCCAATGACGATGGCATCGTCACAATTCCACAAGCCAAATTTTATTTGCCTGATGGAAAGCTATCAGAAGTGACATCAGAGAGTTGGCAAATCGGGAACAAGATAGAACTTAAAGGAGCAGACGTTGATCTACATGGAGGACCCATCGAAATAGAGTCATGAAACATTTACTTCGCAACAGGCCAAACCAGGGAGATGTCACTCAGATGGCAACCAGAAGTTTTTCTATTTGTTTTCTTTCCTTACTATTTCTAGCATCCATGGCATTGCCCCAAACGCAAGCCGATGAGGGAAAGGGCTCTCCTACTCTCAAAGTCTCGCCGTCTATTCCGGCACAGAAACAGAGCCAACCCACCAGTGCATCAAAACCTTCCAACCCTCCAGCACCCACAAAGGCGTCGCGTCCGTCCGAAATGGAAAAAGCACAAAAGGAACTGGAGCAACTTCGCACGAAGCCCGATGAGTTTCGTGTGCTGGTCTTGGGAGTTCAAATATTCTTGGGCCGATTTGGCTACGGCATAGGGCCTTATACCGGCAAGTTCGATGAACAAACTCAAGAGGCCTTGCGCAGTTATCAAAAGCGGACCGGTCTTCCTGTCACAGGGGATATTGATTTCCTCACACTCAAGTACCTGACCGATGAGAATAAAATGTTAGATCAGTCCTTGCCCTATTTACCACAAGCAGGATTTTTAGCAGAAAAATGGGACGAAGAGGTACACGTGGGGGGAAGTTGGTCTCTAGACTCGGACAGGACCCTGGATGCGCTGCAAACATCGAGAATTTCTTGCTACCGCAAATGGAGCCATTGTATAGAATCCACTGCCCGTTTGTCTTCTGATCATACCCCGTATCTTTCTATTGCTACTCATATATATGAGATTGGCGGTTGGGACGAGGTCGATCTCGTCACAAAACCGTACAATGGCGAAGCCTGCACCAGCGTTATTATTCGAATCAACCGAGAGAAAAAGACCGTTTCACAGTTAAAATCGATTGCTCAAGGAGATGGTCCCTGCGCTTCTATGGATAATCAGGACTTGTTTTACCATTTAGTCGATGGCCCACAAATTTATTGGCAACTCAAACAACGTAAGGCTGAGGCTACCAAACAAATTTTGCGTGTTGAACTGCTAGAAAATGAGTAAGGCAAGCTGCGCATGAGTTATGACCTTCTTGCAGATATTGTAGTTGTCACACATGCCGCCTTTGTCCTTTTTGCAATGTTTGGCGGGTTCCTGGTTTTGAAATGGAAAGGGATAGCCATCCTTCATATTCCCGCAGCTATTTGGGGCACACTTCTTGAACTCGCATGATGGATGTGTCCTCTTACCTACCTGGAAAATTGGCTACGGGATCTTGGCGGGAGTGAAGGATATCAAACAGATTTCATCGATCAATACCTCTTGCCAGTTCTGTATCCGCCTGGCCTTACGAGAACCACACAGATAAGGTTAGGTAGCTTTTTGGTAGGCCTTAACCTATGCATTTATTGGTGGGTCTGGCGACATTCAAAAACTGTTCAGTCTTCCTAACAACTTCAAATCCGTGCAACTCACACATTAAGGCCAATCGGGGATCGCTTCCTTGACCACTCTGCTTCTCCCTAGATATAGTTTCTGTCTTCTTAAAAATACGGTGTGATCAATGGAAAATAAAAAACTGGGGATTCTTCTCTCGACACCACCTTCGAATCCCAATGCAGAAGTCGTGACACGTTTAGGTGAGGAGGCGTTGGCCTCTAAGGTAGACCTGTACCTGTATTTAATTGATGAAGGGGTTTTGAACCTTCAAAACGAACGGCTCCTGAAATTAGCTTCATCAGGCGCCAAGTTTTTTGTGTGTGCCTACGGATGCCAAAAACACAATGTCTCAACCGAGGGCTACGGGAAGGAAGTCAATTTCTGCGGATTGGTGATTTTGTCCAATATCATTAACGGATGCGATCGTTTTCTCGCTTTCAATTAATTCGACTCTTGCCCTTCTTTTATTTACTCGTTCCTCTTCAAATCCCCAAACAACTCTTCTTCCTACCACTCCTAAGTAAGAGGAGATGTTTCTTATCCACTCCAGGATGATGCCCGACCACCAAAAAGCATCGTGACATTACATGCGACGATTTTCGTATCCATCTCGAAATACACAGCGATCAGTTTCATGAAATAGATCAGAATTGAAAATAACCGCTCGATTCTCCCGATACGGCACCGTCACTGCTTTTGCCCCACTCTCTTCCAAAAATTCATAGATTTTGGGTTTGTACGTCGTGCCATTGTAAACCTTAAAATCCCATTCACGTGGAGCTTCTTTATCCCACACGATCAAACCACCGCTCGAAGGATCTTGGTTGGCATCATTTCGAGTGATCCAAAAGTTGACATTTACCGCAGCAGCATCCGCGTGAATATTCAGGCCCTTCAGTTGACTATCTTGCTTAAAAGCCCAGGCTTGCACCAACTGGTGATCATGGAAAATTCTAGGGAATCGGACTCGAAGCTCTTCAGTAATCTGTAACAGCAATGGCGATGAAAACCCCTCCCCCAACATGGCACCGATATATCCGTTCTCATAATCTTTCTTCCAAATAGTTGATTCACAACAAAACGTCCTGAGGTTCTTCAAGGCTTCTTCGCTAAGAAGCGAATCGACGTAGATGATTTCGGGTTGGCTCCGGTTATACCGTTCTTGAATATCCTCCACATTCAATGCTGGATTAAGGGCTCCGTCCTTCAGCGCTGAACATTCTGCATAATGAAGGATTCGATTGAAGGATGGGGAAATATGAACACGTTCCTCTGGTGTGATGATCATCTGCAAAGAGGAATCTGAGGAATCATTCACCCTTTGGTTCAACTGCTTCAGCATATTCAAATAGGGGATGGATTGCGGATTAAGAATTCCCTTGTCGAACAGATATTGAATTTGTTCGACGTCATGTTTCAATCTGGATTTATAAACAGTTTGAACCATGACGGGTTGCCCATAATTTTGGAGGATTTCTGCTGATCGCCGAAGGAAGGCCAGCGCAAGGTCCAAGCGATGTTTCCACAGATAGGCTAATCCTAGACTATGATGAGCCTTGCTATAGTCAGGTTTAGCCTCAATGGCCGCTTCAAAGGACGCCATGGCTTTCTCAAGTTCTTTTTTTTCTACCCATACCTGCCCTAAATTATAGTGAGCTTCAGCATGAGAGGGATTTATTGCCAACGCCTGCTGATAGGCTGATGCAGCTTTATCGAACATTCCCAGTTCTTTCAAAGACACTCCAAGATTGTTGTATCCATCGACAAAATTTGGATTGACGCTCAAGGCCTTTTTATAAGCCGCGGCAGCCTTTTCCAATTCACCAATCTGACGATAGGCATTCCCTAAGTTACCCAAGGCTTCAAAATAATCAGATTTTAGAGCAACTGCTTTTTGATAGGCCTCCACCGCTTCAGAAACCTGCCCTTTACGCTGCAGAACCAGTCCACGGTTAAAATAGTAATGAGGTTTGCCTCCACCCTTTTCAATTGCCTGTGAGATCAAATCGATCGCACGATCATAGTGCCCAACGCGATACGCAATGAGACCTAACAAGTGCAAGGAATCAGCATGCGAGGGGTCCTCTTGAAGAATTTGGTTATACAATGATTTGGCTTCTTGCAAGCGGCCACTTTGTTGGTAAAGCCGCGCCTGTTCAAAAAGGGACTTCACATGAAGTGAAGGAGGGGCGGTTCCTCCTTTTTTCCCCTGAAACTGTTTTTGCTGTCGCCGTTTTATGCGGTTCATGGCTCAAATTGATTAAGAGAATTAACCCGTTGCCACGCTTTGGGACTATTTGGAGGTATCAATGATAATGCCGGACAGTTCCGGTTTCAATAGAGCATGCTATTCATAAAAAAAGCCCAGCCAAAATAAGCTGGGCTTTCCACTCCATAGGGGTAAATATTATAGAATTATTGTCGTCTCATGGGCGTAAGGTGTTTAGAAATTTGCTCTTCGTTTCTCATTAAAATTGCTCTGCAAAGGTCCGTAACTTCTTACTTTGCACTGGGTGGCGTAATTTTCTCAACGCCTTAGCTTCAATCTGCCGGATCCGCTCCCGCGTCACCAGAAAATCTTGCCCCACTTCCTCCAACGTGTGGTCCGTGCTCTCTCCGATCCCAAACCGCTTCCGGATAATCTTCTCCTCCCGCGCCGTCAACGACCCCAACGAATCTGCAATCTGTCGCTGCAAATCATACCGCACCGCCGCCTCCAACGGCGACACCGCCGTCTTGTCCTCGATAAAGTCCCCTAAATGACTATCCTCCTCCTCCCCAATCGGCGTCTCCAACGAAATCGGCTCCTTCGCAATCCTTAAGATCTTCCGCACTTTCTCCAGCGGGATGTCCATCCGCGCCCCGATCTCCGCCGGCGTCGGCTCCCGCCCTAACTGCTGCACCAAATGCCGCGACGTCCGTACCAATTTATTAATCGCTTCAATCATGTGGACCGGAATCCGAATCGTCCGGGCCTGGTCTGCCACGGCTCGGGTGATTGCCTGTCGAATCCACCACGTCGCATACGTGCTAAACTTGTACCCCCGCTGGTATTCAAACTTGTCCACCGCCTTCATCAGCCCAATATTGCCTTCCTGGATGAGATCTAAAAACTGCAAGCCCCGATTGGTGTACTTTTTCGCGATACTCACGACCAACCGCAAATTGGCCTCAATCAGATCGGCTTTGGCACGTTTCATTTTGATTTCGGCTCGTTCGAGCACACGATAGGCCGTGCGAAACTCGGCCAGGGGCATCAGGATGATGTCCCGCTCCAGCCGTTTGAGGGTTCCTTGAGCATCCTGAAAAGTCTCAACGAGATTGTGGAGCGTCTTCGTCGTACAGGCCAGTTTTCGACGCACGTCCTGAAAAGCCTCCTTATCCTTCCCCATTTGTCGAAAGATTTTGAGTCCCTCAGTCCGTGAGAAGCCTAATAGCCGACAACATTCATCCAGTATCCGCTGAGCTTCACGGACTTCAGAGCCGACATTCTTGATTCGGCCTAATAACAAATCTCGCACTTCAAGCTTAAGATTGAGTTCATCCAAAACTCGAGCTACTTGACATTTGGCATTCTGCACTTGTTTGTCATATCGATGTTGCTGGGCAGGGGTCCCGTGATTTCGTCTCTGGGAATACAGGCCCATTAAGGTTTTCGAAAACTTCAGAATTTTCTGAAGACCCACCAGAGTTTGCTGACGAAGCTCTTCTTCATCTTCTTCCACAATTTCTTCGTCTAGATCATCCTCAATCGTCGGTTCATTGACAAGAACGAGATCTCTTGCCGTAATGTCTCCATTTTTCAATTGAACTCTGACTGATTCCAAATACAAAAGGGTCAAGGGCATTCCACAAATCGTAACCGCCATTTCATTTTTGCCTTGTTCGATTCTTTTGGCCAGCTCAATTTCACCTTCGCGGCTCAGCAGAGAAACACTGGCCATTTCATTCAAATACAGCCTAACGGGATCATCGATCCGACTCAAATCCCCAGGTGTTAAATCAATATCTTTCTCCCCATCTTCCTGGAAATCTTCAGCATCCTCACCATTTAATTTTTCTTCATAAGGGTCTAGAGTGTCGCCCTCCAAGGCTGCACTTTTTTCCATCGTGTGAGAATTCAAAACATTAATGTCCATATCTCCAAATAGTGTGAGAAGATTCGTGAGTTGATCTGAAGAGGTCGCCTCTACAGGCAAGGAATTCTGTATATCCTCTATGGTCAAATGTCCTTTTTCTTGACCAAGAGAAATCAGATGTTTGACATCATGCGACAAACTGTCTTTTGGCATTAGTGACTCCTTACCGTTTAAATACCAGGAAAACCCCAGATCCACTCATATGAAAAGAAAGAGATTCCATTCAATTTGAAACATATCTATCAAACTGTCGTCATTCCAAGATCGTTTAACCCTTATACGGAAAAATCAAATCAAGAGAGAGTTTGCGATCGAAATCCAAGCTAGAAGTACAACAAGGTATTCCCACAGGTTAGCCTAAACAAAAGAAAGTACCCTAACGGTAGGTATATGCCCCATGACAAGATCGAGGGCGAAAGCATCTCCGCATTGTACCACCAACAATAAGCGACAACTCACTGAAGCATTTGGCACGACCGACTGGCAGCATTGAAGCTAAAATCGTTTCTGATTGTCAATCCTGATGTGTCAAGAAGGTAGGATTTCCTGATTGCACCGATCTTTTGCCACCATCATGATTCAGGAGCGGATTCCCAATTAAATGACATCCGTATGTGCATTCGATGAAATTTCTATAAACATTTCAGACATGAACAAGCTCGAGGTTTGGGAGATTACCCGTATCAATAGATTCTTTCAAAGTTTTGATATGTAGTAGAGTTAATGATAGGATCTTTCATCCTTAAGAATAAGGAGGGATTCTCATTAAGCGTAAAACTGTATGTCGGCAGTTTAGCCTATCAAACAACCGAACAGGAACTTCACGAATTGTTTTCCCAACACGGCCGCCAAGATCGTAGAAGACCGAGCCACGGGTGGATCTCGAGGGTTTGGCTTCGTCGAAATGACGACACAGGAGGAGGCCATGAATGCCATAACGGGGCTTCATGGTTTTACTTTTGCGGGAAGATCGCTGGTCGTGAATGAAGCACGACCCCCAGGGGATAAACCCCAGCATGGGGGGCGTGGAAGGAAGTCTTACTAGGGCCTCCTCCCCACAAGCTTCCACACTTACAGTCGGCACGTCTTCATCCCCTCTCCAAACGGAACGGTTACGTCTGTACGGGCCAGACAAGTTCCGGCTATTTCATCCATTTTTCAATCAAGGAAAACTCATACTTGAAAAAGGTACAAGTTCCACCCAGCTTCGTATTGGGTTGGATCGCCCCTTATATTCCGATAAAGAGAACACTGTTGCCATGAACCCTTCATCCGCATCTTCGAGGCCCGTGAAACTCCGTGATATATGGGAAACCTGGTGGCCATTAGCTGGGAGTTGGATGCTTATGGGCTTTGAGCTGCCAGCCATTAGCGCGGTTCTGGCCAGGCTAGACAACCCAGAAATTCACCTGGCCGCGTATGGAGGAATCGTCTTTCCCATATCCCTCTTGATTGAGGCTCCAATTATCATGCTCTTGGCAGCATCCACCGCGCTCTCTAAAGATTGGACGTCGTACCTCCTACTTCGACGATTCATGGTGTTTCTGGCTGTTCCTCTAACCGTCATTCATATCCTTGTCGCTTTTACCCCTATTTTTGACATCGTGGTATCGGATATTCTAGCGGCACCAGAAGAAATCCATGAACCTGCCAGAATCGGCCTCATGCTGATGACACCCTGGACTGGGTCAATTGCACTTCGTCGTTTCCAGCAAGGCGTTCTCATTAAGGGCTGGTCAATCAAAATCCGTCGCCACAGGTACGGCCATCCGATTAGCAACAAATATCCTCACCTTATGTGTGGGGTATAGCCTAGGGACTTTCCCCGGAATTGTCGTGGCCACTTCGGCCATTGCTCTCGGCGTCATAGCTGAAGCATTGTTTGTCAACATACGGGTGAGACCGATTCTACGACATTGGAGACGCCACCATGGTCCAGAACCAACAAGCCTCACGGCACACCAACTTTGGGCATTTTATTTACCTCTAGCTATCACCCCAGTTCTCACACTCTTGGCGTTATCTATTGGCAGTGCCGCATTGAGCCGAATGCCTTTGGCACTGGAATCTCTCGCTGTGTGGCCAGTTGTCGCTGGACTTTCTTTTGCCTTCCGGAGTTTGGGGTTAGCCTACCATGAAGTGGTTGTTGCGATGTTTGAGCGTCAAGGTGCTGCTCAAGCCCTTCAACGATTTGCTGTCTTTCTTGCTCTGTCCACCAGTGGCACCCTTTTGATCATAACAGCAACCCCATTGAGTCATATTTGGATGAGCACGATTTCGAACCTCTCGCCAACTCTGACGACCTTAGGTCAAAATAGTCTTTGGCTGGTTATCCTGATGCCGGCGTTGACGGTCATGGAAAGTTGGTACCAAGGAGTTTTAGTCCATAGTCATCAGACAAGAGCCATTACCCACGCGGTCCTCATCTACTTACTGGGAAGTTCTGCCATTTTAGCTCTAGGAATCTATGCTGGGCACGTGACCGGTCTTTATGTCAGCCTTACGGCCATGGTCGTTGGTTTCTCCATCCAAACCCTTTGGCTGAAAAGCCGAAGTTACTCTATTCGCAGCCAAAGATTCAGTCACACCTCCCAGACAGTGCTGGAGTCCGGAGCCTCCAGACTCAAGACGAATGCCTCCAGACTAGAGACCACAAAAGTCGTCGCGATACTGACGAAAAAAAAGACTTAATCACTAGGTGGTTCAAAATGACCAGGAAGGCGAGACTGCCAAGGCACGGTGGCCGTTTTGGCTTGTTTGAAGAGACTACGCAAATTCACTTCAGCCGCTCGAAGCAGCTTGGGATCACCGCTTTGTAGCAATGCAGTCAATAAAACATATAAATCTCGATCCCGTTGAGCACTGCGCAGTATACATTCCGCTACGGGATCGGGGCTCTGGCTTTGAGGCATCTCAACTTCAGAATTATCTTCATCAGAGTCTGTAAGGAGAAGAGTCATCTGAGAAGGATCACCATACAACCAAGAGGGAGGAACCTCTAGCCCTGTCGCTAATGCTTCGAGCGTAGAGACTGACGGATCGAGCTCACCAGTTTCAGCAGCTTCAATGGTCTCAGGGGTCAGTTGAGACTTTTCCGCCAATGCAGAAACTGTCAACTTTTTGGTACGTCGCCAAGCTTGAAGAAATTGGTGAATCATCTAACCCGGATCTTATCGAACTGACCACTCACTGTCTACTGATCAACAAACCCTGCCTACTTTGAACGAGAATCCTGATTTCCCACACGGTTCAACTGAAATTGATGGACAACTCCCACATCAGAATGTCGTTTCGTTCCACCAAAAGGTGCGCTTATGAACAGGGCTGAGGAATTCCCAGATAAAGAAAAACCGAACAGGTCAGCCGCACCCGTTTCTGGTACAGGATTAGTGAGCGTCGCAGGCCACTGGTCACTAGACTCATCAAAGATAAAAACAGCGCCGGCATCGACTCCAGCGCCATCATGACCAGATGCACCAATTCCAATCAGCCCAGAAAACATGGCCACGGCTTCACCAAAATGGTCTCCAGCCCTAAGGCTCGGCACTACCAAAGACCGAATTAACTCCCCAGACCCGGAATGGAACAAAAACGCGACACCAGATTCAGGAGGCGCACCATTTTGCCCCAGCGCCCCGAACAGAAGCCTCCCTGGTTTTCCGGCTATCGACCATCCAAAATAATCATGTGTCATGGGTTTGGGAGCGGATAACGTATCTCGTAGTTCCCAACTCTCCCCGTCATAAAGGTATACTAAACCAGAATTCTCTGGTTCTTTCCCACCCACAGGGGCTGAGACTGCTATGTCATTGCCTACAAAAGAAACGGCATGACCAAAACGGCCTCTTTGACCTCTAGGGAAGTCTGAAGGCCAGAATGTATGAAGTAACTTTCCTGTTTGACGGTCAAAAAGAAACGCAGCACCCGTGTAAAAGGTCGTTTCCATGCTAGCACGAGGGTCTCCAATTAGAACGAAACGGTCCTGCATGGCCACAGCATGACCGAATACTCCCGTCCATGGATGTGGATTCTGAAACGTCTGCAGAAGTTCACCTGTCTGGGCATGAAAGAGAAATACGGCCCCTGTCCTTCCTCCATCTCGGTCCTGGCCTCGGGGTGCCCCAATAAGAACGCCATGCCCCTGGAGTATAACTGATTGCCCAAATAACTCCTCCCCCATAGGAGCGGGATGTGAGAAAGTGAATTCTAATTGGCCCGTTTCAGCCGAAAATTTATAGACCTTTCCACTTTCAAGACTATGAGCTTGGTCGTGAGGTGCCCCAATGATGATATACTCTGAATTCACAGCAATCTGATGTCCAAAGCCATCGAAAACGGCAGGGTTCGGATTTACGTAACTCCGAACAAGTTTGGAGTGGTCCCTATCCCCTGCCAGCAGCTCACTACTACTGAAGACAATCAGAAAGGTCAAGAATATGAGTGACCCTTTCGCGTGTATCAGGCCTCTCCCAGTTGTGACAATCTCTCCGGTTTCCATTCTTAGATTTTCTATGGTATTCTAGTGCTCGCTTTTCGACGTTGAGCCATGTGGTGAGGCACTCAGCAACAAGGCTCTATCGGTCAGATGTTGTTTAGTGCGGTGAACTCCGATTGGAAGTTAACCAAAGTGATGTGAGCGTTTGCATCTTTGGCCTGTTCCTTCCCTTCGCCTCATTCTCGAGCCCTAAGACAATATCATTATCTTAAAGGAGGAACCTTATGGGTTCGAAATTGTATGTTGGTGGGTTGCCCTATGCTGTGGACGACCAACAATTAAGTGACCTCTTTGCCTCTCATGAAGAGAAAAAGGTGTTCAAGTAAGAGCGGATTGTGAATCAGTTCCAGCTTTGATAAAGTTAACATTCTATCTCTCTTCATCTTCAAAAAACCTAGAAATACCCATCAACCCGCGATCGCTATGATCAAAAAAATCTAGCTGGCTGAATGATTAGCTGGAAAACATGAGCCTATGAGTACAAACGATAAACAAGTCATCTTTTCATTGATTGGAGTGGGGCGTGTCTATCCACCTAAGAAACAAGTCCTCAAAGATATTTATCTTTCCTTACTATTACGGGGCTAAGATCGGAGTGCTTGGACTCAATGGATCCGGGAAAAGCACCCTTCTTCGCATCATTGCGGGAGTGGATAAAGATTATCTTGGCGAGGTCACTTTTTCAAAAGGTTACACAATTGGTCTCCTGGAACAGGAACCCACACTGGATCAGGACAAAACCGTTCAAGAAGTCATTGAAGAGGGCCGGCAAGACGTCATCTCTCTCTTGATGGAAAAACTTCTTGAAACATAAAGCACTCTTCAAGATAAAATCGAAGCTGTCAATGGTTGGGAACTGGAGAATCAACTCGAGATTGCCATGGACGCGCTCCGATGTCCACCCCCAGAAACCAAAATCAATACTCTCTCAGGTGGGGAACGCCGGCGGGTTGCATTGTGTCGACTCCTCATCCAGGAACCCGATATTTTGCTCCTCGATGAACCGACAAACCATCTCGATGCTGAATCTGTACATTGGCTGGAACAACACCTCCAAGAGTACAAAGGAACCGTCATCGCGGTGACACATGACCGTTACTTTCTCGACAATGTGGCTGGTTGGATTCTTGAACTTGATCGGGGCTATGGGATTCCATTCGAGGGCAACTATTCTTCCTGGCTTGAACAAAAACAGAGTCGCTTGGAAAAAGAAGAAAAAGCAGAATCCAAACACAGGAGAACGTTGGAACGAGAATTGGAATGGATTCGCATGTCGCCCAAGGGACGGCATGCCAAGGGAAAGGCCAGGGTTACCCGTTATGAGGAATTGCTGAGCGATGAACGTGAAAAATTCGCTGAGGAACTGGAAATTTTTATCCCTCCTGGCCCACGACTTGGCGATGTGGTTCTTGACGCCGAAAACCTTTTGAAGGCTTATGGTGAAAAACTCTTGTTTGAAAACCTTTCATTTTTTCTCTCTCCAGGCGGAATCGTCGGGGTCATAGGCCCCAACGGGGCAGGAAAGACCACCTTATTCCGCATGATTACCGGAGTCGTCAAACCTGATTCCGTAACCTTTAAAGTAGGAGAAACCGTCAAATTTGGCTATGTGGACCAGGATCGAACATTAGATGGGAATAAGAATGTCTGGGAAGTCATCTCAGACGGTCTTGAAACCATTAAACTGGGCAAACGAGAGGTGAACTCTCGGGCATATGTCGGACGGTTTAATTTCGGTGGCTCCGACCAACAGAAAAAGGTTAAAGACCTCTCTGGCGGGGAACGCAATCGGGTTCATTTAGCCCGAATGCTCAAGGAGGAGGCTAATCTGTTGCTTTTAGACGAACCAACCAACGATCTCGATGTGAATACTCTCCGTGCCCTTGAAGAAGGATTAGAACAATTTGGCGGCTGCGCTGTTGTTAGTAGCCACGATCGATGGTTTCTCGATCGTATTGCAACCCATATTCTGGCTTTTGAAGGAGAAAGCAAAGTTGTGTGGTTTGGAGGCAATTACAGCGAATATGAAGCTGATCGAAAAAAGCGTTTAGGCAAAGAGGCCGAACGCCCCCATCGGATTCGGTATCGGAAATTAACACGGGATTGAGCTGCTCTCTATTTTCTCTTAGGTAGCTCATCTCACAAATACACGATACTCTTGCGTTTTCTTCCATAATCTGTTGGCTAGATTTCTGGGTGCCAAAAAGGCTAACCTAAAGGCAGTCCAAGCAACGCATAGGCTCAAGAAGCCCAGGGCTACCAAAGAATCGATTGATGGTTTCGATCAACGACCTGCCTACGAACTTAGACAGAACAACGCTTACCTCCGAAACTCGAAGCTGAAGTTTCGCTTTCAGCCTCGGAGCTTATGTAGCGACAACAGTGCAAGCGACTTGACGAAGGCAGGGAACACCACAGGTGAACCGGTTGCCAGCCTGATTGATGCTTTCCAAAGATGTTTAGCCAACCCGATATACTCATTGCTCGAATAATAGGGATTGTATTCGTAGCCAGTGGTTTTATTCTGGGCATCTATGGATTAGACAATCCTCAGTCTAGCTGGCTTTCAACAGCCTTAGGTCTCCTCGTGACAGGTATGATTGCCCAAGTGTATGCCCTAATCCGATCCTTCACGATGGCTAGACAAAGAGGCCAGGGAGAAAAGGATCCATGAGAGATCTCCTTCATCCGGTAGCAGTGAAGCATCAATGGAAAAACAAGTTTCTCGTGTGGGGACTCACCATTCTCTGTCTCTTACTCTCAAGTTGTAATCTCCCACGGGAAGCCTATTTCAAAGACAGTGTCGATGAGGCAACTCAAGACGATGTTGAAAAAGAACTCGGGAAACCTGTTCGAACAAAGACGTTTCATCTTGATGGTGAGACAATATGGACATACCGTTATGTCATGACAGAAACTGAAATGGATCGTAGTGGGTTTAAATCTCTTAACGAAGGCATTAACTCTGTCGGTGATGCCGTCGCCTCGCTTGTTGGAGGTCCCGTTGCAAAACGAAAAGGAGATAAACCCGTATGCATTCATTATATACTAACCTTTGACAGATCCAAGATATTGAAAGATTGGAAACGGGAGTCCTGCGCTGAAACCCCATTATGACAGCCCAACCTTCCACTTTTTTGCCCCATGCCCCAGAGGGTTAGAACATATATTGGCCACAGAAATTCAAGAGATTGGGGCTAGCCACACTGAAATTTTTCAAGGAAGGGTGAGCTTTACTGGTTCCTTTCCACTTTGTTACCAGGTGAACCTCAAAAGCCGAATCGCGAGCCGAGTATTATGGCAGGCAAGTCTATTCAGGAGAATACCGCTACGAACAAGATATTTACCAAGCCCGTATGACTAGATGTGGCCCCAATGGTTTCCCGTCCAGTGTCGTATCAAGGTGAAGGTCAGTGCGCAACATTGCCCTCTTCTGAGTTTAGATTTCATTACCCTTCGAGTCAAAGATGCCATCTGCGATCGGTTTACCCATGAAGCGGGAATTCGTCCATCAGTTGATACCAGAAAGCCAGATATCCGCATCAATGTTTTTCTGAATGAACATCAGGTTTTGTTATTTCTTGATACGTCGGGAGAACCACTTTTTAAGCGAGGCCTCCGGCAAGCCATTGGGTCTGCTCCTATCCGGGAAAACCTTGCGGCTGGCATCCTTCGACTGACAGGCTGGACATCAGAACAAACCCTTTTTGATCCCATGTGTGGTAGTGGAACGTTTCTTATGGAAGCCGTTCAAATGGCTCGTAAAATTGATCCTGGGCTCCATCGACGATTTGCCTTCGAACAATTACACAATTTTTCACCAGAAATCTGGGAGGGGGTACGGGAAAAGAGTCAGGCCCAACAACTCCCACCTCAACCCTTATCGATTTTTGGCTGTGATCAAGAACACGCTTCTGTGGAAGCCGCGAGGAGTAATTTGAAGCATGCTGGTCTGACGGATTGCGTTTCCCTTCGGCAGGCGGACATATTGGAAACACGCCCGCCGACAGAACATGGCATCATCCTCACGAATCCTCCCTATGGTGTAAGAACAGGGCAAGTCAATAAGCTGGCCGCGTTGTATCCCAGCATAGGGGATTGGTTAAAACGTTACTTTCCTGGGTGGCGAGCGTATTTTTTTTCAGCCGACTTGAAGTTACCCAAGCTCATTGGGCTTTCAGCTTCCGCCCGTATGCCACTCTTCAATGGTCCTCTCGAATGCCGTTTATTTGAATATCGCATGTTTTCAGGGCCTAAAAAACCTTCAAAAAGTCCTGCGGCTAGACCTCATTCTTCCAATCCTGAGCAGAATCCCCATGTCACCCGTCTTTAAAAGCGGGGCATTCATTCAGCAATGCTTTGCGGTTCACCCTCTTTGCCTAGGGATCAAGATATTTGCTCTTCCAAACACCATAGGTATCCTCTGCACGAATTGTCATATGCGCCATCGGATTACAATGGAGGAATGCTCAGTCCCGATTGACAACGAACAAAAAAGTAAGAAACAGGCAGCGGAATTATTTTCCCATTGCACTTCTCACCGCATGGCGGATATTCGTTTAAGTGGGTTAGACGTGGTGCAGGAAGTGATGCAATTTCGCTGTGAACCATGCAAAAAGAGCTATCGCATCACTTTCTCTACGATTGAAAGCCATCAGAAATAAATTCCCAATTCACCCGCCTACGCGCTCGTGGATGAAGCTCTAGCGCAAGCAGCAGAAAGCCATGGCTGCCAGGCTTTCGTAGCCCATGCTACTTCGGCGGAGTAGGCGAAAGCCTGGGGCTCCACAAACATGCACCAGTGGAGGCGTCAGGGCGAAAGCCCTCAAACCGACTTCTCATTTCCCGATACATACTGAAGATCCCACAAAAAAAGGAGCCGCCTAGAAGGCGGCTCCTTAAGAAGAACGGAACGTGCTCGACGGCTCTTATCTGTTAGGCTGTGGTGTGTAACGCAGATATGGCTTTACCACCCGGTGGCCCTTGGGAAACTTGGAGGGAATTTCCTCATCTTTTACCGCCGGCACAATGATACAATCTTCTCCGTCCTTCCAATTGGCAGGAGTAGCAACCTGATGCTTGGCAGTTAGTTGAAGGGAATCCACCACTCGCAAAATTTCATCAAAATTCCGACCCGTGGAAGCTGGGTACGTTAACGTTAGTTTGACCTTCTTATCTGGACCAATCACAAAAACCGAACGAACCGTCATGTTATCCAACGCATTGGGGTGAATCATATCATACAGGTTCGCCACTTTACGTTCAGGATCGGCGATAATAGGATAATTCACCGTGCATTTTTGTGTTTCATTGATATCGTTAATCCACCCCTTGTGTGAATCTAGGGGATCGACGCTAATGGCCAAAAATTTGACATTCCGTTTCTTGAATTCCTCCCCTATTTTAGCCACCGTTCCCAATTCCGTCGTACAGACAGGAGTGTAATCCTTGGGATGGGAAAAAAGAATGCCCCAAGAGTCACCCAACCACTCATGGAAATTAACCGTTCCTGCTGTCGTTTCCGCTGTAAAATTAGGAGCTTCGTCACCTAATCGTAATGCCATACTGTATTCCTCCAGTCCTTAAAGTTTATTCATGAAGTTACTCTCCCTTCGGGAACCGTCGCATCGACAACTACTCGAACTCAAGGGTTCCCCATATCAAGGAGGCAATAAACCACAAGTTAGTAAATTAGTGTACGCCACACAAAAGGCACAGTCAACGCCACCACTCGCCGAAGTTGGAACTCGGGACCTCCCTAACATAAGTATTCTTACTTAGGCTTAAAGCAATCCATCCCAAGAGCATTATGCATAAAGCCCATCCGCCAATTTCTCATAGCCATTGAGGTAAAAGGTTGGCATGCGCTGATCCGTCCCAATCATCCGTTCTGTCCGCTGGGACCATCGAGGATGCGGAACGTCTGGATTGACATTGGCGATAAACCCATACTCATGGGGGATCATGACATTCCAAAACGTCGCTGGGCGCTCGGCCACGAATTCCATGGACACAATAGATTTGATGCTTTTGAACCCATATTTCCAGGGCACAATCAGACGGATCGGTGCTCCATGTTGCTTGGGTAAAGGATGTCCATAAATGCCGGTAACCAGCATGACTAATTCATTCATGGCCTCTTCAATAGACAACCCCTCCGTATAAGGCCATGGGCCATATCCCCGTTGTCCCATGGCGACAGCCGGAGAATGAAAAGAAGTCAAGCGAATAAACCGGGCTGAACTCAGAGGTTCAGCTTGCTTAATCAAAGCCTGAAGAGGAAAACCAGTCCACGGAACAGCCATCGCCCACGCCTCTACACATCGAAGACGATAGAGCCGCTCTTCCAAGGGCATGATGTGTAGTAACTGATCAACATCCCACACTTTTGGTTTTTTCACCAACCCGCTCACTTCCAAAGTCCAAGGTCGAACTTTGAACCTCCTTACTCGACGCCATATATCATCTTTCGCCTCACTAAATTCGTAAAAATTATTGTAGCGGGCCGCGATGCGCTCAGCCGTCAAAGGACGATCCAAGGTAAAGGACGAATTCTGAGTCGCGGGATAGACCGCCTGATCTGTTTCAGAAAAGTCGAAATTCTTGGAATTTTTTTCAAAGTCCTCTTCGTCCACAGAAACAGAACAGCCCGAAAGATACCCTGCAGCCAAAAAGGCTCCAAGACCAAAGAGTTTTAAGGAAAATCGTCTGGTCACCCATTGCTCATGCAGTGCTTCGGAGGTGGCGTCGCGCTCGGAAATAGCCCAATCTGGAGGCAGGATAATGTTGGCCATAGCGATTCCTCCTGTGACGCAATTGACTGACCCTTCCAGCCTATCGCTCTTCAGGAAGGATGGTCAAGACGACCAAGACAGTTGAACTAATCAATATTCCACCTCGATGGGAAATATCCTGGCCACGTCGCTCGAAACCATGGACCACGAAATGGCACGGGCTGTCTCTTTTTCAGATTACTGGACTATTAAAAGGGAAGAACTGCCGATGTGGTGACAGATACTAGCGGGCCAGGATAGATGCCGAGGAGAACGACTCCCGCAATGGCGCAGGCAAGAACGACTGTGGTGGCGGGAGTGAGAGCAAGCCTCGTTTCGAGCTCTTGCATAGACGAAGGGTCACGCATGTACATGACCATGACCACTCGGAGGTAATAAAAGGCAGAGACTGCCGCGAAGACGAGGCCGAAGACGGCAAGCCAAGCGAGACCTGCGTTCACTGCGGCCATGAAGAGGTAGAACTTTCCAATAAATCCTGCTGTGGGGGGAATCCCAGCGAGAGAGACCATAAAGACCAACATGAGAAAGGCTGCGCCTTTGTGTCGCTTGGCCAAGCCGGTAAAGTCTTCGAGTTCTTCCCCTTCCACTCCGCTTTTTCGCACGATCGCGACGACTGAAAAGGCGCCCAGAGTCATAAACGAATACACAGCGAGGTATAACATCACACTGGATACACCCCGAGAGGCTATGACTTGTTCAGATCCTACCCACCCTGCGACAACCAGTCCAATTAAGGCATACCCGGCATGAGCAATACTGGAATATGCCAGCATCCGTTTAATATTGGTCTGGACGATTGCCACAATATTCCCAAGGACGACGGTGAGGAGGCATATTCCCAAGAGCAATCCAGTCCAGTTGGGCTTGACGCCACCAAATCCTTCAAGCATGACCCGCATAAAGGCTGCGAAACTTGCGGCCTTAGAAGCCACAGCCATAAAGGCTGTGACTGAGGTTGGGGCTCCCTGATAAACATCAGGAGTCCACATATGAAACGGCACGGCCGCAACCTTGAACCCAAACCCTACGATCAACAACATCATGGCAATGAGGAGAAGCGGATCGTCGACGCCACGCGCATCAACAGCCGTAGCAATCTCCGCCAGTCGAGTCCCCCCTGCTAAACCATAGAGGAGGGAAATTCCATAGAGAAGAATACCGGATGAAAATGCTCCCAGGATAAAGTACTTGGCTGAGGCCTCAATTGAACGGGCTTCAAAGCGTTTGAACCCTGCCATGGTATACAGAGAAATAGACATGAGCTCTATGCCGAGATAGATAGTCAGGAGATCAGCGCCCGACACCATCACCATCATGCCGACAAGGGAAAGGAGGATAAACCCGTAGTATTCAGCAAGATCGATATGCTCCTCTTTCAGGTACGTGAGGGACAAAAGGATCGTGAGCCCACTGACGAAGTAGAGCAGGAGCTTCCAGAATGAGGCATAGTCATCAACCACAACCAAGTGACTAAAGGCAAACACCCGTTCCTCCATGCCGCTAGCCGTGACAAAGAAACACACGACCAATGTTCCAATGCTCATCCATGCCAGCAGGTGTTTTTGGGAAGAAGGCATAACGGGATCAAGGAGCAGCAACACGCACGCGGCAACTATAACCAGCAACTCAGGGAGAATGGTGATCACATCAGCTAAGGGAATAGTCACAGAGATTCACTCCCTTTCGACTGACTCAGTGCCTGCTTATCGGGAGACGTGAGAGTGAACGTAAGGGGAGGCTTTGGCTCCTCGACCGTCATCATTCGCGTTTGGTGCTGAACTAAGTGATTGACGCTGCTGTGCATGACATCCAAAAACGGTTTAGGATACAGGCCGATCCAAAATACGAATCCCACCAAAGGAATCAACATCCCCATCTCACGCAAGTTGAAGTCATAGAGCTTGGGAGCCATTTTCTCAGATGGAGCTCCATACACCACTCGCTGGAGCATCCACAAAATATACGCCGCCGACAGAATAATGCCGAGGGCTGCCAGAGTTGCTGTGAGTTTGCTCCACATGAAGGTGCCAATAAGAATCAAAAATTCCCCAACAAAACTGTTCATTCCTGGAAGTCCAACTGAAGAGAGCGCAAAGATCACAAAAAAGGTTGCGTACCGAGGCATAGCCTTGGCCAGGCCGGAATTATCATCAATCTGGCGGCTATGAGTGCGCTCATAAATAATCCCGACACAAAGAAAGAGTGCCCCGGTCGTGATACCATGGTTCACCATTTGGAGGATCGCGCCTTCGATCCCTTGCGCATTGAGAGCAAAGATCCCGAGCGTGATGAACCCCATATGGCTCACACTTGAGTACGCGATCAGTTTCTTGAGGTCAGACTGAGCCAAAGCCATATACGCCCCGTAGATGATGGCAATCACGGAAAGGCCCATGATGATCGGCGTAAAGGTCACCGTCGCATCCGGGAAGAAGGGCAGAGAGAATCGCAGAAACCCATACGTTCCCATCTTAAGTAAGACACTGGCTAAAACGACACTGCCGGCTGTTGGGGCTTCCACATGCGCATCGGGCAACCACGTATGGAACGGGAACATGGGCACCTTGACGGCAAAGGCAACAAAAAATGCCCAGAACAGCAAACTTTGGAGGTTGAGCGCATACTCTGCCCTGCTTAAGGCCAAAATGTCGAAGGTATGCCCACCCTGGAAGAACAACACAAGGATAGCGACCAAAAGCAGAATCGAGCCCGCTAAGGTATACAAGAAAAATTTAATAGCCGCATAGACGCGATTCGGCCCACCCCATACACCGATCAACAAATACATGGGGATCAACATGGTCTCCCAAAACACATAAAACAAGACAAAGTCCAAGGAGACAAACACGCCTATTGTGGCGGTTTCCATCACGAGGAGACTGATCATGAACTCTCGAACGCGTGAGTGAATGGCTGTCCAGGAAACAAGCACGCATAAGGGCCCGAGGAGCGTGGTCAGCAACACGAGTGGCAGGCTGATGCCATCAATACCAACCGCATAGTTAATAGGAGGAGAGGTGATCCATTGATGCCGTTCCACAAACTGCATCGCCGGAGTCGATTCATTGAACAGCGCCCACAGCGGGAGAGAAGCCAGCAAGGTCACCGAGGAACTCACAAGCGCAATCCACCGCGCCATGTCCTCGCGAGCCGCAGCGATCGCCGCCACCCCGATCAAGGGCAATACCAGAACGAGGGTGAGCAATGGAAACCCACCAGATGGGATGGCCATGTCAGTCATGAATTACTTTTTCCTCTAGAAGAATAGGTACGCACTTAGTATCAGAACTGCCCCTACCGTCATGGACAAAGCATAGTGTTGCACTTCACCACTTTGGATCAGGCGAATCACCCATCCACACCATCCAAAGCCACGTGCCACTCCATTCACGGCTCCGTCAATCACTGCGACATCCACGTGCCTCCATAGACCGTCAGCAAATTTGAACGTGGGTCGCACAACCGAATGATCATAGGCCTCATCCACGTACCACTTATTCAAAGAGAGTCGATAGAAGGATTGCCACTGATGCATCAACTTATCCGGCAAACCTGGTGACTTCATATACATCACATAAGCCAAAGCGATCCCTAGAAAACCCGTCAAGGTTGCGGCTATCATGATACCTGTGGCCACAGGCCCGTGATGTGCTTCCTGACCGACCGCACCTGAGAAGACAGGCCGAAGAAATTCTGGTATTCCTAGATATCCTGTGGCGAAGCTGAGCACTGCCAATACCATGAGTGGAACCGTCATGGTGAGTGAAGCCTCATGGACGTGGTCACCATGATGTGGTTCGACCCGTGACTCTCCCCAAAAGGTGACAAATACCAGCCTGGCGCTGTAGAAAGCTGTCATCAACGCCGTGATTAACCCCAGCACGGCTAACGTCTGCCCTAGAGAACCAGACATCCAGGAAGACACAAGCAGTTCATCTTTACTGAAAAATCCAGCGGTCAAAGGGAACCCAGCCAAGGCTAATGACCCGATCACAAATGTCGCATAGGTCACTGGAAGTTTTTTCTGAAGTCCTCCCATATTCCGGATATCCTGCTCGTGATGGAGGGCAATAATGACGGATCCTGCGCCCAAAAACAGAAGGGCTTTAAATGCCCCGTGCGTAAGCAGGTGGTAAATCCCTTCGACATACGCCCCAAGCCCACAAGCCATCATCATGTACCCAAGCTGACTTAATGTTGAATACGCCACAACTCGCTTGATGTCGTTTTGCGTGAGAGCAATCGTGGCACCTAATACCATGGTCAGCGCACCAGTCAACGCGACGACATCACTAGCCGCCGGAGAGAGGTCATAGAGTGGAGCCAGACGCGCCACCATGAATACTCCAGCCGTGACCATCGTGGCAGCATGAATCAAGGCTGAAATCGGTGTCGGCCCTTCCATGGCATCGGGCAACCACACATGCAACGGCACTTGCGCTGACTTTCCCACAGCTCCCATAAAGAGCAAAATACATACCATCGTGATAGCTGACACTCCCCAAATCCCTAACACATAAAGAGAAGCGGTGCCAGAATTGGCAACTTGTGCAAAGACAGACTCATACTGCAGGGATCCAAACATCACAAAAATCAACAGGATTCCTAGCAAGAAACCAAAGTCGCCGATCCTGTTCACGACAAAAGCTTTGCTGGCAGCAGCCCTGGCGGATTCTCGCTCGTACCAATGCCCAATCAGAAGATAGGAACACAGCCCTACGGCTTCCCAAAAGACAAAGAGGAGAAGGAAATTGTCAGACATAACCAACATCAGCATGGAAAAGGTAAACAGCGCGATGTTGGCAAAAAAACGGGCATATCCTGGCTCTCCATGCATATACCCAATCGTATAGATGTGGACCAAACCGCTCACGATCGTGACGAGAAGAAGCATGGCTGCGGTGAGCTGATCAACATACAAACCAAGGTCAATGGAGAGGTCCCCAGAGACAGCCCAGGTATAGAGTGGGATCTTCAGAGTCTGACCGCTCACGACTTCAGAAAAAGCCACGAGCGATAAGACAAATGAGAAAAGCACCGCAGGGACTGCGATTAGGTGTGCTTGTTCCTTGATCCAATGGCCAAAAATACCAATGACGATAAAGGCAAGGAGGGGGAGAAGAGGAATTAAGACGTACAGCATGCCTCTACCATCTCAACAATCGGAAATCGTCCACGTTGATACTGGCATGATGTCGGTATAGGGCAATGATAATCGCTAAGCCTACTGCGACTTCCGCGGCAGCAACCGTCAAAGCAAAAAAGACAAATATCTGCCCAGTGACATTTCCCAAATAGGACGAAAAGGCAACAAAATTAATATTGGTGGCATTCAGCATGAGCTCAATGGACAACAAAATGATGATGATATTGCGCCGAATCAGGACTCCTACCAGCCCAATCAGGAACACAAGACCGCTCAACACCAAGTAATAGCTAATTGGAACTGTCATGATGACTTCGATTCAAGGATGCCTTTTTTTGACAGGATCACAGCCCCAATCATGGCCACAAGGAGGATCAATGAAGCAATTTCAAAGGGAAATAAGTAGGTCGAGTACAGCACCTCACCAATGGATTCTGTATTCCCTACAGTTGCCGAGCCACTCATATCATCAGCTAAATTTTGAGGTACAGGAGCCACTGTACCACTCATAACCAATAAAAGGGCTTCCGCAAAAAGTGTACAACCAAGGAGTACGGCCACGACTCCATGTCGATGGAACTTCTCTTCCCGTTTGACATTTAGCAACATCACGACGAAAAGATACAGAACCAGAATGGCCCCGGCATAGACGATGATCTGAATAGCGGCCAAAAACTCAGCATGAAGGGTGATGTACAAACCAGCCACGTGGAAGAACATCACTAAAAGGGCGAGGGCGCTATAGATGGGATTACGGAGAGCCACTACCAAGGCGGCGGTCAGAAGTATCACACTGGCAAAATAAAAAAAGATGAGACTGTTCACAACCCAGGGCCCCTACCTTCGCTCGGCAATTTCTTCTGTGCAATCATCACGACCGAAAAAGGCCTTTGGATCGTGATCAAGTCTCCTTTTGAGGAATTTCTTGAAAGGGCACGTTGAAATAGGCCACATTGGGATGTTGAAATTCCAAACGCTTCTCCCGCTCTGGAAAAGCTCGGTCCCCAATAGCCAATAGTTGTTCTTTATCCAGTTGGAGATGGCGTTTATCGAATACGGCCCACTCAAACTCCTGGGTCATACCAAGGGCATCAACGGGACAGGCTTCCACACACAGTCCGCAAAAGAGGCACCGCGTCATGTCCATGTAATATTCCTTGGAGTATCGTTTGGTCGGTTCCCCGGGCACTTCTGCGCTGACGACTCGAATGACTCGAGAAGGACAAGCAGCTTCACAGAGATCGCAGCCTACACATTTCTCCGTTCCATCATCATAGCGAAGCAACGCCAGCATTCCACGATAATTTTGGGGCAGGGGTTTCTTCTCATGAGGGTATTGAAGGGTAATCGGCTTATATCGAAGAAGGTGAGCTAATGTCGCCTTCATTCCGATGAGGATTTCATAAAATATGATGGTCTGAAACCATTCACGAATTTTCACGTACCAACCTCATCCAGTCACTTTATCGAGGGAAAATAAACGCCATAACCGAAGTGATCACAATGTTGCCTAAGGCAATTGGCAGGAGCACTTTCCACCCAAAACGCATCAGTTGGTCATACCGTAACCGAGGCAGCGTCGCTCGAATCCAAAAGAACAGGAATATGAAACAATACACTTTGACGGTAAACCAAAATATCCCGGTCACCCATGCAAAATTGCCTGGAGCCTGGAGAAAGGAAAACGGAGCATGCCAACCACCAAAAAAGAGAACAGTGGCCACGCAAGAGACCAAAATCATGTTGGCGTATTCGGCCAGGAAGAAAAACGCAAATCGCATTCCGCTATACTCGGTAAAAAATCCCGCCACCAATTCACTTTCTGCTTCAGGCAAGTCAAACGGCAAGCGATTGGTCTCTGCGAACGCTGCGATAATGAACACCACGAATGCAATGAATTGAGGAAATGGAAGGGAAAACGCAAACCATCGCCAGAACCCGCCGGCTTGGGCTTCGGTAATTTGGACCATGCTTAACGATCCGGCTAATAAGAGAACACCGACAATAGCCAGCCCTACATTCAATTCATAACTGATGAGTTGGGCCGCTGACCGTAGCCCCCCTAAGAGTGAATATTTGCTATTTGATGACCATCCTCCGAGGATCACACCGTAAGCTCCAATAGAAGCAAAGGCTAGAATGTAGAGAACTCCAATATTGATATCGCTGATGACAAAGGGCTTGAATTCCACCCCAAATAATTCCACGGTCCAATTTGGGCCATACGGGATAACGGCAAAGCCAATCAACGCAGGCACAAGGGACAGCACCGGCGCCAGGCTAAACATAAATTTATTGGCACCAGCAGGAATGATATCTTCTTTAAAAAACAGCTTGAGCCCATCAGCAATCGGCTGTAAGACCCCGTACGGGCCAACCTCCATTGGACCCATCCGATCCTGCATCCAACTGAGAACCTTCCGTTCAAGCAAAGTCAACAGGGCAACGGTCAGCAAAACCAACCCCATCACCACACCGATCTGACTCAGGGTCAGCGCCAATTTGATGCTCACTTCAAGCACGAAGTCTCTCCTTGTCTAAAAAGAAGCATTTCCCCGCAAGCCACCGCTTTATGAGGGCTTGTCATTTTTTCATATCTTCTCAACCTGTACCTGAGTCAATTTGTAATACGGTACGCTGGTCACAGGGTCTACGGTGACCACGAATAACCGCCGAATATCTCGATCAAAATGTTCGGGAAAGAATGCCACGCCTTCAGGCACTCGATCAAGCAATTTCGCGGTCGTGGCGACCTCACCATGTTCGTTAGAGAGGCGGACCGAATCCCCAGACACAATTCTATGGTGGTGCGCATCGACCGGATTTAAACTCACAGAACCAGAAGACTGAATCTGAAGGAGTCCCTTGGCCCTCGTGGAAAATTTGCCAGAATGAAACAAGGATTGCACAGAAGCCAACAGGAGAGTTTTGTCATTCCTCATTTGGTCTTGGTCGAGTGTATATCGAGATTCAATATCTGACTGGAATCCTTCCCGGAGATACCGGTCCACAACCCCTTGGTTTACTGAACATGGGGTCGCCACAGGACCAAGTAATCCGTATCCTGGTATCATTCCCCTGATTTCTTTAAAAATCTCTTTTGCGTTCTCGTACTCAATAGGATGATTCATCACAACCGAAAGAGCTGAAAAAATTTCCCAGTCAGGGAGACTCTCTCCAATGGGATCCATAGCCGCCCGAACCGGTTGAACCAAGCCCTCGGTGTTGGTGAAGGTTCCATCCTTTTCAGCGTATGAGCAGGCTGGCAGAATGATGTCCGCATGTGCAGCCGTTTCGGTCAGGAAGAGTTCCTGGCAAACGAGGAATTCCAAGGCACCTAACGCCTCTTCGACCCCTGCGCTGGGAGGCAAAGATTCCACTGGGTTTTCCCCGACAATGAACATGGCTTTGACGCGACCAGCCCGGGCATCCTCCAAGGTTTTCATTAAATTGGATCCAGAACTCTCTGGGATATCTTGGCCCCAGATGCTTGATACGTGTTGTCGCACCTGTGGGTCATGAAAGTCAGAAGGACCAGGCAACAATTCAGCCACCGCCCCCATTTCAACAGCACCCTGATCATTGTTTTCTTCAGACAGCGGACCGACCCCACAAGCAGGCCGCCCATGATGCCCAGTCAAGAGAAGGAGGTCCAGGAGATTCGTGACAATAGATAAAGCTTTCGGGGCCCGGAGCACTGCCTGTCCGACAAGAACCACAGCCCGTTCAGCTCGGCTTAAGGTTTTGACAGCATCTCGATAGGCTACTTGTCCAAGACCGTCCCCCCCCTCAATGTCATTCCATGCGATACGAGTCACCACGTGCTTGATGGCTTCCACAAACCCAGGCGCTTTTTGGATTAGCTCGGGGGCAATAAGATTTTCTTCACAAACAGCCTTGACCAACCCAACCACAGCAACACCGAACTCATCTGGTTTGACTGCGAAATGGTGAGTAGCCAAGGTCGTGATATTACTGATAGTCCCAATGGCCGGTGATAAGGCCTCGATCGTTAATAAAGTGGCACCTTTGTGCTTGACAGCTTCTTTGACTTTTAATCCAGTAATGGGATTCGATTCGGTAATATTCGTTCCGACCAACAGGATGGCATCAGCCGAGACAATGTCTTCAAATGTGACCGTCCACCGGTGCGTACCCTGGACTCTCTGAAGCGCTCGAATCCCATTCATGGGCCCATAACGGGCACCACTATCAAGTCGGTTGGTGCCAATGACCAGACGCATGAACTTTTGGAAAAGATACAATTCTTCATTCGTGCAACGTGAGGAGACGAGCCCCCCAATCGCATCTCCCCCATGCTGCTGGATCATACTTGAAAACTTGGCTCCGACAGTTTCAAGTGCCTCTTCCCAGGTCACTTCAAGAAAGGATCCGTCATGTTGACGAATGAGGGGGTGCTTCAACCGATCAAGGTGAGTACTCGCATGGTACCCAAAATACCCGCGTGCACACAGGTCGCCATTATTACGACCCGCACCATAGGTGGAGTTGACTTCAATCAATTCATCATTCTTTCTTTGAATCGTGATCTGACAACCATCTCCACAATAGGTACAAAGCGTTTCAGCCCGTTTGAGCATCCACGGCCTGAAGTCATACATGGACAATCGGCTCGTGATCGCTCCAACAGGACAAATCTGGATGCACCCACCACAAAATTCACAATCCAGCTCATGATCTCCTAGATGTTTGATTTCCGTCATTGTTCCTCGACCAACAGGAGCCAGAGCCTTGACATCCATGACTTCATCACAATAGCGCACACACCGCATGCAGGAAACGCAGCGATTCATTTGCGTTTCAATAAGAGGGCCAAAGTATGTTTTTGGGAAAACCCGCTTTAACTCTTTGAATTCACTCGTTGTCGCGGTGTATTCATGGGAAAAATCCTGCAAATCACAACGACCGCCTTGGTCACAAACAGGGCAATCCAGCGGGTGATTACCTAGAATCAACTCCAACACCGATTTGCGTGCTTGCTCAACCTGAGGAACCAAAGATCGGACAACCATTCCATCCGCCACACGGGTACTACAAGAGGTTTGGAGTCTGGGCACCTTTTCAATTTCGACCAGGCACATCCGGCAATTGGCATCAGGTTCAAGTTTTGGATGGTAGCAGAAGTGCGGAATCATGACCCCAACCCGTTTCGCTACTTCAATCACCAACGTTCCTTCAGGAACGCTGGTCGTGATCCCGTCTATCGTGATCGAGATCATTTTTTGATCTTGGGATACAGGCATCTTTGATTCCTTTTATAAACTCATCAAAGGAATTTCTGTTTTGGAAGGTTGGATAGCTTCCGCCTCATGAATCAGCTCTTCATACTCTAATCGCCAGTATTGCAGGGTGCTCTGAATGGGAGCAATTTCGGCATCACCAAATGCACAGACCGTCCGCCCTCCGCCAATGTTTTGACAAATCTTCAATAGCGTATCCAAGTCTTCCATACGGCCATGTCGTGCCAAGATACGTTGGAGGATTTGAACCAGCCACGAACTCCCTTCTCGACAAGGCGTACACTTTCCACAAGACTCATGGTAGAAAAATTCCATGAGGCGAAGTGCAGCCCACACCATGCTAGTTCCTTCTTCCATCACCGTGACTCCTCCTGATCCCAACATCGACCCAGCCACGGCCACAGACTCGAAATCAAGCTTCACGTCCAGATGCTCTTCTCTCAGAAAGGGAGCAGACGCCCCACCAGGAATAAAGGCTTTTAACTTCTTATCTGATCGCATGCCTCCACCTAGCTCATAAATCAATTCCCGAAAGGTAATCCCCATAGGGACTTCATAATTGCCAGGACGCTTCACATGCCCACTTAAACAGAAAACCCGGGTTCCCGTACTTTTGGGAGGCGATCCAATGGAAGCAAACCATTCAGCACCTCGCTTCACAATATGTGGAATGTTTGCCAGGGTTTCAACATTATTGACGACCGTCGGCTTTTGATACAGGCCATGGGTTGCAGGGAAAGGGGGTTTCACCCGTGGTTTCCCTCGTTTCCCCTCCAACGACTCCAGCAATGCCGTTTCTTCCCCACAGATATATGCCCCGGCTCCAGCATGGACATACACATGAATGGTGACACCGCTCCCCAAAACATTTTCACCAAGGTATCCTGCTTGTTGAGCCTCAGCAATGGCCTCTTCTAAAATACTGGCGCCAAGCCGAAATTCACCACGTATATAAATGTAGGCAGTTTGTGCACTAATGGCATAACAAGAGATGGCAATCCCCTCGAGAACTTGATGGGGATCTCGTTCCATAAGCTGCCGATCTTTAAATGTACCAGGCTCGCTTTCATCTGCATTACAGCAAAGATATCTTGGCCCCGGATGATCTTTTGGAATAAACCCCCACTTTACTCCTGTAGGAAACCCAGCGCCGCCACGTCCACGGAGACCCGACTGTTTCACGGCTTCGATAATATCAGCCGGATTCGACTCGTTCAGGACTTTCCTGAGAGTGTGGTAGCCCCCGACCCCCTCGTAGTCTCGAAGAGAAACGGTATACCCAGGCTGCTCCATATTTTTAAGAAGGATTTTTTCGTATGGCTGCACGTCGAGACCTGGCTTCAGACTGGTGTTATTTCACTGGAACGGGAAACATGAACGGTCCACTTTTCAGAGAGCTCGATCCATCCCGTTTCAAATCATCAAATATTCTGGCCACTTTTTCTTCAGTCAATTGTTCATAGTAATCGTCATTAATCTGCATCATGGGTCCTGTCCCACAGGAACCCAAACATTCCACCGCACCCAAGGTAAACAATCCATCTTTTGTGGTTTGCCCAACACCAATACCTAATTGCTGTTGTATCCAGGCGATCAATTCATCAGCTCGAACCAAGGCGCACATAAGAGACCGGCACACTTGGATATGAAATTTTCCAATGGGTTTCAAACTGAGCATCGTATAAAACGTGGCCGTCTCGTACACCTGCGAAGGAGTCAGCTGTAAAATCTTTGCAATCTCCTTCATGGCCGCTTCACTGACATATCCTTCTTCTTTCTGTGCTAGGTTTAATAAGGGGAGCATGGCAGAACGCCGCACTGGGTAACGGCTGAGAATCTCATCGAGATAGTCTTTATGTTTTGGCAGCAACATCACTCCACAAGCCTTGCAGGACATCAGAGATTATCTTTCAGCGATCACACTCCCCCATCACAATATCGTAGGTCCCGAAAATCGTAATAATATCCGAAATGAGATAGCCCCGAGCCATATGATCAAACGCTCCCATGTGAACAAATGACGGAGAGCGAATCTTCAGTCTGTACGGACGAGGCCCTCCATCACTAATCAGGAAAAATCCTAGTTCGCCTTTGGGAACCTCCGTCGCACAATAGGTTTCTCCCTTTGGTGGCTTGAATCCCTGAGTAAAGATAATGAAGTGATGGATCAAACTTTCCATATCTCGCATGATTTGCGGTTTAGGAGGTGGAATCACTTTGGGGTCGTCTCCCATGATCGGACCTTCTGGAAGTTGGTCCAAACATTGCTGAATGATTCGTGCACTCTGTCGCATTTCCTCCACACGAATCCAATATCGATCATAGGTATCACCATCTTTTCCAACCGGCACTTCCCATTCCACTTTGTCATACGCACCATACGGTTCTAATTTACGAATATCGTAGGCGACACCAGAGCCCCGCAACGTTGGGCCTGTCAAACCAAAGTTAATCGCATCGACATCCGATATCACAGCAACGCCCTTCGTTCGCGCAATCCAAATCCGATTCCGCTGCAACAGGACATCATATTCATGCATCCGCTCTGGGAAGGTCTTGAGAAAAGCCCGAAGAGGTTCGATGATTTCCTGACTCAAATCACTATCCACCCCACCAATTCTATAGTAGTTCAATGTCAATCGAGCCCCACAAAGCTTTTCGAACAAGTCGAGTAAGATTTCCCGTTCCCTGAATGTCCAAAAGAAGACTGTCATGGCCCCAATATCAAGGGCTTGTGTCCCGAGCCAAAAAAGGTGCCCAACGATACGCTGCATTTCCGCGACGATGGTTCGAATGTATTCTGCTCGTTCCGGAACCGTGACACCAGCCAACTTCTCGACGGCACGAACGTACGCATAATTGTTAGTCATGGCGCAGGTATAATCCAAACGATCAGTATGAGGAATAACCTGCATGTAATGAAGGCCTTCGGCTAATTTTTCGACGCCCCGATGCAGATACCCCAAATCCGGAATGGCTTTGGTAACGCGTTCCCCATCAAGTTCCAACACCACCCGTAACACTCCATGTGTGCTCGGGTGTTGTGGGCCCATATTGAGCAACATCTCAGTGGTCCGCTTTGAAGAATCGGGAGTATCTTCAGCCATGAACATATGCCGCTGATCTTCAGGAATTTCTCCCTCCGACCACGTACTCACCGGTTCATCCAACTTTGGAAGAAAATCAAATCGACTTCTCCAACCTTTTCCTTCAGTTGGAAAGTCTTTTCGAAGCGGATGCCCTTCGTCATAGTCTTCAGGGAGAAGAATTCTCCGCAAATCCGGGTGCCCGCTAAATTGAATTCCCATCAAGTCATACACTTCACGCTCCAAAAAATTCGCACCCTTCCAAATTTCACAAATCGAGTGAATCGCGGGATTATCCTCTTGCAATCTGGCTTTGACTCGAATTCGCCATCCATGAGACAAAGACAGAAACTTATAAATGACCTCAAAGCGTTCAAGATCATCAGGGTAATCAGCCGCACAGACATCGGTGATGTGGTCAAAAGCTAGTCGTGGATCGTCATGAAGAAATCCAGCAATTTCAAACCACCCATCCGCGATAATCTGAGCACAAAGATCTCCATCGATGCGATCCTCCCAAACCGATAGCACCGTTGGGGGAAATCGTTGTTGAAGCGTTTCGAGAACCGTGTGCATAAAACGTATAAAACCTGAACGACTTACAAAGCGATGACTAAGATGATTCTCATGAAAGGAAGCTCATGAGTTTGGAGCGATCGACTACTTCACGAAAACTTTTTCCCGTTGAATTTTTTCTTGAAGCTTGATGAGCCCATCTAACAACGCTTCTGGACGTGGGGGACACCCCGCAATATACACATCCACTGGCACGATCTGATCCACTCCCTGAACTACGCTATAACTATTGTAATGGTTGCCAGATGTCGCGCAGGAACCCATTGAAATCACATACCGGGGTTCGGACATTTGGTCATAAATCCGTCGAATCACCGGAGCCATTTTTCGACAAACCGTCCCGGCTACAATCATCAAATCCGACTGTCTGGGAGATGCGCGAAACACCCCGGCACCAAATCGATCAATATCATACCGAGACGACACAGAAGCGATCATTTCAATCGCACAGCACGCCAGTCCGAAAGTCATCGGCCACAAAGCGGACTTTCTCGCCCAATTGACGACGGAGTCGAGTGTGGTCGTCACCATGTTGGCTTCGAATTGCCGTTCAAGCATGCTCATTGCCCAGAACCTATTGCCCTAAAACCCTGTCCCCTCACTAATCCCATTCCAACGCCCCTTTTTTCCAAACATACCAATACCCTACAACGAGAATCGCAATGAACAGCCCCATTTCAATCAAGCCCAAGAGACCAAGTTTGTTAAACACCACCGCCCATGGGAACATGAAGACAATTTCGATATCGAATATCACAAAGAGCATGGCAATGATGTAATACCGCATAGGGAATTGAATTCGGGCGTCCATAAACAGTGGACTTCCGCTTTCATAGGGAAGGAGCTTCGCTCGATACGGTCGGCTGGGTCGGACAAACCATCCAGCGACAAGCGAAACAATACCGAATGCGGCACCGATCAAGGCAAAGATGACAATGGGAATATAATTCAGTGGAACAGCTTCACCACCCATTTGGCGATATTTCCTTTTCCATATCGTGACAATCCATCACGATGGTCAGACTTTCCCGACTGTCTGATCCCCTGTTAAGACTCCATGAAAAAATGGTCGATACCGTAAACCGGAAAGCTTGGGTTCATCTGTTGCCTTGTGTTGAATCAGGATCTTAAAGGTTCGGCCCATCCCAGCAGGATGTAACAATTGGGCGGCAGCACGACCTTGTTCCGAGTCTGGGCCGATTTCCTGAATCATTTCTTCAATTCCTAATCCCATTAAAAAATGCATGAGATCCGTAAAGCCCGTTATTTCCAAGCCCTCACGTTTTCCAGCTATCGCTAAACTAGAAAAATTGACATGCGCCGTGATGTCTTGCAACCCAATCTGTTGATAGGGGTCAACATGCACACGATGGAGGGTATAACAAAGAAGGGTCCCGGTTTTTCTAGATGGAGAATAGAAATCCTGTGCAACATGGCCATAATCAATGGTGAGCACCACTCCCCTCTTCATGACTCTTGCAACGTCTTTCATCCAAGAGAGGGCACGCAGATTGACTTCCGTCGTAAATCCATCAGGCAGGTTCTCCTCATAATCGCCTAAGACTTTTTCTAATTCAGTGCTAGAAGGATCTTTCACCCTTTCAACGAACTGTCCTTCCTCAAAGTCGACATACAGTTCTTTGAGGTTTCCATTTTCAACTTTGATCCGATGAACCGGGAACGCATCAACGAGCTCATTTGAAAAAAGCATTCCCGTCACCAATTGGGTGTCACATTCCTCAAGGGAAGAGGCCCACGAAACTTGAGCCCCTCTTTGAATGAAGGACGCGACGGATTGTTCGTGACGAACCTTCATGCTAGGGCTACGATCAATAAGGATGTATTTGACTCTTTGAAAGAATTGCGGGCTGAAAAACTCACAATGCGAAAGGAAATCACGGGCCAGTAATCCTTCCCCCGCCCCCATTTCCAACACGATGAAAGGATCGGGATGCCCTAGGTCCTCATCAATCTCTTGAGCTTGCCGAACTAAGGCCTTGGCTAAGAGAGGGGAAAGGCACGGAGTCGTGTAAAAATCTCCTTGCCACCCGATCTGGGAATCTCCATTACCCCTAGGATTCTCTGTAGGGGTTTTCCCATGGGTCATATAGTACCCATACTCAGAATCATACAGGGCAAGCTCCATAAATCGCGCGAAGGAAATAGGCCCTAACTCTATGATTTCAGAGGAAATTTTTTTAACTAGCTGATTCAAATCCCAAACCTTTTCATCTAGGCCATTATAACTATATAATCCCCTGCCACACCGATTAGGCCAAAGGGCATATCATAGCTTCCCTAATTAATCCAAGTCAAGGGAATCTAACTGAGTTGGGAAAGGGAATAATTATGAAGAGAAACCGATGAAAGTTGTCGATCATATGACAGAGAAAAACGCTTCACCTCTGATCTTATGACGAGTGGCGTAACGACTGCCCTATTTAAACCTGTTGTCTTAATAAAACCATCTGTCAGATCCTTGCAATGCCATCCTGGACCATTTCTTTAAGACCATTTGAGCTATCCTCGTTTTATTTATCTCATTTAGTGAAATATAAAGCTAGAGTCTGGATAATTGAGAATCTCACCCGTATCAAAAGGGTTGTCCCTTTAAGAATATTAATTTTCTTATCGTAAATAACAACCACTTTGGAATTAGAAATTAATGTCGTGGTTAACCACGTATTCTTGTTTAGGGAGATAAAAAGCGAATTCGTCTCACTTCCTCTTCCCCATATCTCTTCCCCATATGAGACATACAACAAGTCGCCTGTTATGGGATCAACCTCTAAATCCACTGGGGTTCTGACGGAAGTTAAACCAAGGGGACTATCTTTACCCCCAAAGTCTTCCATACTTACAAGTTGATGTTGGTCATCAACCCACAAGACCTTGATCCATTCCTCCCCATAATCAGCAAAAAACAAGGTTCCATGGTATCGATGTGGAAATTGACTCCCTGTATAAAATGCTAAACCGGTCGCTGTATGGCCCGTGAAAGTGGCAATAGGGTGCCCACTAAACCAACCTTTTTGAGGTTTACCCCGATGCCATGAGATGAGTGGGAAAACAAGGCGATTTTCCTCGCGGACTCTCTGAAAAAGTGTGTGAACGGTGGGATTTTTTAAATAGGCATTCGATTTCACTGGGCCTTCGAAACAGGGCCATCCTGCATTGCCTCCTGGGTGCAGAACCGTAATTTCCTCCCATTTCCCCCATCCAACATCCCCGACTTATGGGACTGGAGAACCGGCCCCATTCTCACGAAGCGTAAACCGAAAAGGATTTCTTAACCCGAGACTGAAAATTCTAGAAGTTGGGCTATTGAGATTACCATCAAAAAAAGGGGTTGTTGCCAATCCTAATCCTACCTCTGGATCAATTCGAAGCAGTTTTCCTTAAAGCGAGTTAATCTGTTGCGACCGACGAGCACCAGTCCCCTGATCGCGGCCGAACAGTCTGCTACAACGGTCATCAGGGTCCCCAATATCAATCCCTTCATAACTGGCTCCATCCCCAGCGCTGAGATATATGAAACCATCCGAGCCCACCTTTACCGCGCCTACAGAATGGAATGTACTGCAATTTGGAATGCCGTCTTCAGGACCTTTTCCAAAGAGGATAGTTTGTGAATCTCTTAAAACCTCATCTCCTTGGGCTGTATAGCGAACAAGACGACCAAATGTGGGTACCGGAGTAGGCTCATTTGCGTATTTCAATCGACGATTAACGGTATACAGGAGATAAACATAAGGGACCTCAGGATACGAGGGGTGAACCGCCAAGCCCAATAAACCACTTTCCCCACCAACTTCCACATCATCAAGGACGAGAAAAGGCTGGCGAAGACGAACCCTGTTTCTGACAATCCACACCACGCCATGCCTTTCCGCAACAAACATAGTCCCATCCTGAGCGATAGCCAAATCGGTGGGATCCGTTAACTTACCGACAATTAGCTCATCGACAAACCCTCCATCCATAGGGAGAATTAGGTCCTGTCGACACCATGGGATCAAATACAAGATAGATCAGAAAGCCAATCAGAGTTCCCATCACGAGAATCCCGAGAACAATCTTAGATGCTTTTTTGAGATAAATTAGTAAAATCATAGGATATGTTTATTACCTAACCTCCTCATTCCTCATACTCCTCCAAAAATTTCATTTCGTCGATAGTCCAAGGCGGGGACCGCTAGCTATTGTTTCATCATGAATGCCGTTTAAGTAAATTATTAAGGCTCTAGACTAGCAGATTCTCATAGTTGTTGATGATCCGAGTTAATTCTTGGCGAAGGGCGTGCGACGGTTTTCCCTAGCGCCATTCACATTCTTTGGGATGAAGATCAAAGTGTTTCTTGACGCCGTTAGTCTAGAGCCATTGGAATGTAAATTATCGTAGGGTCAGCAATTGTCCGTTCAGATCACCATTTGCCTGAGGATTGGAATAGATTAAGATATTGTTGGCCGTCACGTAGGTGAGATCACTCGTCGGGATGCCAATATATTGGGTTTGACCCGGTTTCAAAGAGAGTTTTACATTCATCGATGTTGGACCGGCAAATGCCGAATCGGCGGAAAGATGAAATGTGTAATCAGACTGTAATTTGTTGGTGACTTTAAGTAAGACTGGTCGGCCTGCCCGTGCGCCTGTTCCCTGGTTGGCTAGATTCAGGATAGCTGTGGGAGGATACCAGCCATTTTTTCCACCAACAGTCATCGCGGTAAATTCCAAATCAACATTCAATTCTCTTTAAAGGGTTGTCCCACCACAGAGCCAGTCGCCAGATCTCCAATTTCCACTTCGCCGGATTGCAATGCAAAAGCGGAATTTGTCATTCCCAGGACAAGGAATATTCCCAAACAAAGCATGAAGAAAGACGTGCGCATTAGATTGCCTCCTTAGTTAATAAAAGGATGAATACGTGATGATAGCCTTACAGAAAGAACACGTTCTCTATGGACGAATCGACCTCAGAGTTTTGACGCGATAGTCAATCTCGATCAACAAGCTGTGAGGAGCCGGGAATGAAGGGATGAGGTAGGCAAACCTCTCTTCACTCCCTGAGCTCTTCACAGAATTTAAGGTAGGATATCGAGTGGCGATTAGGTTCCTACCCTTTGGGAAACAAGATTAACGCGTTGATTATGTTAGGTAATATTGAGCAAGCCGTCTACATAAGGATGTCAACGGATGCTACAGCTTGCTCCAAGAATTTACTTAGGTAGGGAATGAAGGTTTTTCTGCTTGGTGCTGTAATGAAGAAGACTAGCGACTTATTCAGGAAACAAGAAAGCTAAAAGCAAAATGTCTTGTTTTAGGCCCCATGACATTTTTTGTATTTTTTGCCGCTTCCGCAGGGACAGGGATCATTTCGTCCGACTTTTTGCTGAGCCCGTTGAACAGTCCGAGGGGCTGCAGCCTCCCCACGATTCAACGAAATTTGAAGCGGCTGGTCAACTTCCTCGACAGCATCCGGCCGCTCACCTTTGACGATTTGAACTTTAAAGACCCGCTCCAAGGCATCGGATTTGATCCGATCCATCATCACGGCAAACATATCAAACCCTTCCCGTTTATATTCGGCAAGAGGATCTTTTTGCCCATAACCTCGTAGCCCAATTCCATCGCGGAGCTGATCCATCCCTAAAAGATGGTCCTTCCAATGATGATCAATGACCTGAAGTAACAATGACCGTTCTAGGTGCTGACGAATTTCAACCCCAACAGCTTCATCTCGTTCCTGTTGAATCGTGGTATAGGCTTGTTGAACTCGTTCCCGGAGTTCTGCCAACAGGCCCTCCAATCCCATATCCTTCACATCATCTTCTTGCATGATGTCCACGCCGAACTGTCCTTGCAAAGACTCCCGGAGTCCAGTCAGATCCCAAGACTCGGCATATTGATCCTCTGGACAATAGGTTGTGACCAACGATTCGACCACATCTGAAATCATATCGGGAACATCTTCCGATACATCTTCACCCCCGAGAACCCCGCCTCGGTGTTGGTAGATGATCTCCCGTTGCTTGTTCATCACATCATCATATTCAAGAAGCTGCTTGCGGATTTCAAAATTATGGGCTTCAACTTTTTTCTGAGCATTCTCAATTGACTTCGTGACCATCCGATGTTCAATGGGCACCCCTTCCTCCATACCCAGCTTGAGCATAAGATTGGAAACCCTCTCAGACGCAAAAATCCTCATCAGATCGTCTTGAAGAGAGAGAAAGAACCGTGAAGACCCAGGATCTCCCTGCCGACCAGATCTTCCACGAAGCTGATTGTCTATTCGCCGACTCTCATGACGCTCTGTCCCAATAATATGCACACCACCGAGAGCCAGAACCTCTGCTTTATTTATCTCACTCTCAGTCTTAATTTTTTCATAGGCTGTCTGTTTTTGTTCTTCAGACAACTCTTCCTCTTTGGCGTAAAGCATTTGCTTGAATAAGGAGTCAGGATTTCCACCAAGAACAATGTCCGTACCACGACCAGCCATATTCGTCGCTAAGGTCACCGCCCCCTTTTGGCCAGCTTGGGCGATGATCTCGGCCTCTTTTTCATGAAATTTTGCGTTCAAGACATGATGTTTGATCCCACGATGTTTGAGCATTAAAGAAAGACGCTCAGACTTTTCGATAGAAATGGTCCCAACCAAGACGGGCTGGCCTCGATCAGCAAATTCTTTGATTTCTTCCGCAATGGCGTCGAACTTTTCCTTCTCAGTCCGATACACGACATCCGGGTAATCCTTTCGGATCATCGGCTGGTTCGTCGGGATCACATTGACGTCTAAGTTATAAATCTTCGCAAATTCAGCTGCTTCCGTATCAGCCGTCCCTGTCATCCCAGCCAATTTGTCATACATCCGAAAATAATTCTGAAATGTAATAGAAGCCAAGGTCTGATTCTCATTGGCAATCTTGACGCCCTCCTTGGCTTCAACTGCCTGGTGTAATCCATCACTCCACCGGCGACCAGGCATAAGCCGTCCGGTAAACTCATCCACAATCTGGACTTCCCCGTCCTTGACAACATAATCGACGTCCCGTTTGTAAATAGCATGGGCCTGGAGAGCCTTAATGACATGATGCACAAGATCCATATGACGCATGTCATACAGATTATCTACGCCAAGAAGCTTTTCGACTCGGTTATTCCCATCGTCTGTCAGGACGACTGTTTTCGTTTTTTCCTCGATAGTAAAATCTTGTTCAACCTTGAGCTGTGGAATAATACGATTGATGCGATAATACAGCTCGGTCGATTGCTCAGCAGGACCTGAAATGATCAGTGGCGTCCTGGCCTCATCAATGAGGATGCTATCAACTTCATCGACAATGGCGAAATTCAGTTCTCGCTGGACCCTTTGAGTGAGATCGGTCACGACCAGATTGTCCCGCAAATAATCAAATCCGAACTCATTGTTCGTGCCATAGGTAATATCAGCTCGATAGGCCTCGGGCCGTGAACAGGGACGCAAATACTGTAGGCGTTTATCGGGTGCATCATAATGAGGGTCAAACATGAACGAAGATTCATGTTGAATAATCCCCACGGAACAGCCGAGTGAATGGTACAGGGATCCCATCCATTGAGCATCTCGCTTGGCCAAATAGTCATTCACCGTGACGAGATGGACCCCTTTTCCTGTCAATGCATTCAAATAGACGGGAAGGGTCGCGACCAGCGTTTTCCCTTCTCCTGTCTTCATCTCGGAAATTTTTCCCTGGTTGAGGACCATTCCCCCTAATAATTGAACGTCGAAATGCCGAAGAACCAGCCTTCGTTTGGAAGCTTCTCGACACACAGCGAACGCCTCAGGCAGCAAAGCGTCAAGAGATTCTCCAGCTTCTAGCCTTTTTTTAAACGACTCGGATTTGTCTGCAAGCGCTTCGTCGGACAGGGGCTCGAGCGAGGGCTCAAAAGCATTGACCTGATCCACAACAGACTGAAAACTCTTGAGCTCTCGTTCGTTTTTGCTACCGAAAATGAGGTTTAGGAGGCGGATAAACATGGCACAACGATTAGAGAAGGTGAAAATTAGTTTGTGGAAGATTTGAATTTTCCAATGACGTGTTAGTATACCCGAATACTCTAAGGAATCAACTTACTCCAAATTGGTTTCGAGAATTGAACGAAGTGAATGATTTTCAGCATTCGCCTTCAAATCGCATGAGGCTTTAACGTCCGGGGCTCTGTCGCTTACGACCTCAATGGCAATTTGGCCCGGAGAGTGAATGATGAGCAAGAGATAACGCATTTTTTCAATTTAAGAAGATCTTGATATACTACTAAATTCATATGAGGAATTTCTGCCGCGGATCCACGGTCCAGCAGGGACTTATCCTGTTTGTTGTCACAGGAACCATTGGCTTTATGCCGAGCACACTTCAAGCAGAGGAAATCGTAGAGGAGGAATCAATTGAGATTCTGGACACCATTGAAGTTCCGGCCACAGCGGTTACTCAGGAAAAACGCCCGATCTCCTTCTTAGCTCCGCAGTCGACAGAACTTACTCCGCTTATTGAAGAGCAATTGGTTCGCCCATCCATTCGCTCCGGCCTCTCCGTGACGATAGGCCATCATCCGGTAGCACGGGATTCCATAGCTGATACCCGTGGGGTTTGGTCCCCAACGCGCGCGGTTAAAGCCGAGCGTCCTCACTATCCTCATGTTGCTCGTAAAAATAGATGGGAGGGAACAGTCTTTCTCAGAATCACCATTAACGCCGATGGAACGGTGCGATCGATCAAGACTCAAAAAAGTTCCGGGCATTCTATTTTGGATGAAAGCGCCTTGCATGCAGTGAAGCAATGGCGGTTTGAACCAGCCAAGGATGGAGAATTCCCCATTCCAGTGAATGTAGATCTCCCGATCCGATTTGATCTCAATGAATGAAAGGTATCCAGAATCATTTTCGTAATTAAGTAGGATCATCCATGAACAGATTGAAATCCACGCTGGTTCAAAGCCGAAAAAGATTTTGTGTAATAACCCTATTTTTGTTATCGCTATCATCAGCCGCTTGGGCAGATGAAGCCCAGCAATATTACAACCAAGGGCTCTCAGCCTTGCAACAAAAAGAATACTCTAAATCAGTCTCCTCGCTTCAATCAGCTATACGAGTATTTCCGCGTTTTGCGACAGCTCATCACCTATTGGGGGTGGTGTATTTTAACGGCCTTCACAACCACGAAGAGGCCCTTGAGCATTTACAACAGGCTGTCGTCTTGCATCCAAATTTTTCTCGCGCCCATTTGGACCTCGGACTCGTCTACCAACACAACAATCAATTAGATGAGGCTGAATCCTCATTGAAAAAGGCAATTGATATTTATCCCAACTATGCCGAGGCTCACCTGTCTTTGGCCCTCTTATATGACCATAGAGGAAAGATTGAACAGGCTATCTCAGCCTACGAAACTGCATTGAACCTTCAACCGAATCAAAAACAGGCCATCTTCAATTTGGCGACGCTCTACGATCATGAGGGAGACACCCCCAAAGCGCGAAGGTTACTTCGCAAGCTCACTACTGTTGAACCAACCTACGCTGAGGCATGGATGCTATTGGCCCAAATAGCGGAAAAAAACAATCAAACAGACGAGGCCATTCACACGTATAGCCGAGCCGTACAAGAAAACGGGAAACTCCTCGAAGCGCATTATGCCCTGGGGTTCCTTTATCAATCACAAGGGAAGTCTGAAGAAGGGGTTCGAGAGTTTAAGGAAGTCATCCGTCTGGATCCCAAATATGCTGAAGCCCACCTCAACCTCGGTGTCTTGTATGCCAACATGGATCATCTGGAAGATGCGGAAGAGGCCTATCAAACGGCCTTATCCCTCAACCCGACGCTGATCGAAGCCCACTATAATCTCGGAGTGTTCTACGAGTTCTACCGTAAAGATCCAAAAAAGGCGCTGGTGCAATACAAAAAATATGTTAATCTAGGAGGCAAAGACGAGCGCGTCCACAACCTTCTTAAAAAAGCAGACAAATGACAGGCATTACCCTTAACCAAGTCAATGCGCATTGGTCCGAGCGAACGCTCCTGAAATACGGAGCAATCTCTATCTTTTTGCATCTCTTCGCATTGACTCTATTCGGTCTCGTTCCGAACACACAATCAGACAAACCATTCAGTCCTTTAGTCAACGTCAGGCTTATAGAATCCAAGTCTTCTTCAGAAGGAGAGTCTCAGGAAGAGTCACCCACACCTCTAATGAAACATATCAAGCCATCACCTGTCCCAAGCCCGAAACCACTGACGACAGGTCAATTTACTACGAAAGCTGCTCCTCTCCAATTGACAGCACAGACTATCATGCAACCTGTCCACGTGGAGCGAAAACCTTTGCAACAGACTCCTCGTCGGATCCTTAAAGATACCCACGCGACAAACGCACTAAGAATGCGTAGCCTTCTCAAGGTAGCCTCCTCTCGTTATCAAATGATGGCATCCCGCACACCCCCCCTAACTGAAGCACAGCTCGACTTGGCGACTCACATCACTCAACCAGTGGTTCCTTATATTGCCTCAACTTCCCGAACCACTCATTCTCAACCTTCACTTTCCAGACACGTTTCGCGACCGAATCTCCTTATGGCCAAACCTCCTGGATCTACGGTCATTTCGCGATCAAAGGCAGGATGGGGACGGACGATTCCACCAATATATCCCCTGGTAGCTCGCGAACAAGGATGGGAAGGTGCGGTTAAAGTCCGAGTGATGATCCTGAAAGACGGAAACCAGGGCAAGTACGAATTCGAAAAAGTAGTGGGCATGAGGTATTAGATAAAGCTGCAGTCAATGCTGTTCGTACTTGGCATTTCATTCCAGCGCGAGATGGAAACATCCCAGTAAAAAGTGTGGTTGAAATCCCTATCAATTTTGACCTTCGAACACAGGAACAAAAAACCTCATCGTGATCGATATATTGCTAAAAGGTGGGTGGATGATGGTCCCTATTGTAGGATGCTCTGTCATTGCAGTGGGGGTGATCATCGAGAGATTTCGGTTGTTTCTGACAATCCGCGACAGGGTTCAGGCTAATCAAATGCTCGCCCTGATACAGAAACAAAAATACACTGACGCCCTTCAACTTGCAGAACGATCACCCACACTTCTTATTCGAGTCTTAAGCGCTGGCATCTTATCCCGCACCCATGAACCAGAAAGGGCCATGGAGGCAGCCGGCATGGCCGAAATTGCGTCGTTAAAAAGAGGCCTCCCGGCCCTCGATACCATTATCACCCTTGCTCCCCTTCTTGGACTATTAGGCACAATTGTCGGAATGATCGATTCGTTTGGAATTATGGCTGAATCCGGGATTGGGCAACCTCAAGCTGTGACGGGAGGAGTTGCTGAAGCTCTCATTTGCACAGCAGCGGGAATATTTGTCGCAGTCACAACCCTGATCCCCTACAATTATTTCCAAGCCCGTATCGAGCGATACACTGAACTTATTGAAGAGTATGCCACACAAGCGGAAGCCGTATTTCAGGAAGCCTCTAAGGAGAAACTCTTTTGAGATTGCCGGCATCCACGAAAAAGAAGGCACGGATCGAGATCATTCCCATGATTGACACCATGTTTTTCTTGTTGGTGTTTTTCATGATTGCGACTCTCTCCATGACACTCCAGCGTGGCATGCCAGTTAATCTACCCAAAGTCAGTACGGCTTCGGATAAAGTGCCAGACGAGGCATCGATCACGGTCACTCCCAAAGAGGACTTGTATTTGAACAAAGAGCCGATTACCTTAAACCAACTTGAAACTCAACTCACAATGCTACTTGAAACCAGCGGCAAACCTTCGGTTATTATCAATGCAGATGAAACAGTCTCACATGGGCGTGTGATCAAGGTCATGGATACGGTGCGAAAAACTGGCATCCACAACATGGCCATCGTAACAAAGCCGATCGATCGCTAAATATTGCGAGCATGAAACAGATAACCTCCATGAAAAAGTGTCTAGCGACGACAGCCGTCTGTTTGACCGGACTGTATCTGACATTGGCTTTTGTGGCGCTCCTCTGCGCATCCAACCATACCCAAGATCATGGAGCTCCTGCTGGTGTCTCTGTCCATTCCTACTCCGGTGGCTCGGAAGCTGGAAGACAAAGTATGTTTAAACATCTTTTACGTGTCAATGAGGCTGCCGAAGCACTAAATGTGAGTCGGTGGACAGTCTATCGTTGGATTGATGAAGGTCGATTGGAGGCTACTAAAATTGGAAAAGGTAGTCTTCGTGTATTCAGTCGGTCAATCATATCGCTGTTAGAACAAAATCGAAAGGAACAATTTTCCCCTGATTGAACATTTTCCGGATAATCGCTTCAAAGAATTTGTTGCAACCATGAGAAAGGATGAGCAAGATCCACTAGCATTTCCTCTTTCTGAGAACTACGATGGGTCGCAATGGATAGGGCCGAAACTTTGTGTCCCTTACTCTCACATATGAAAAAGTGATGAGATACAACCCGCTCAAAAGGATTTTCATTGGAAGCCTGATCCTTTGTTTTGTCTTGGTCAGTACGGCTGTGGCAGGAAGTCTTGCCAAACACGCCATTCACCAAGGCCACGACAAAAACTCTCACTCCCAAACATGGTGTGGTTGGATCTGCAAAGCTGGGCAAGCCATTCAAGCCCCCTCACTTGAAGTTGATCCAACCTTTTACCTCATCACCATAGCCGAAGATGGACTACCCGTTTCCGTCCCCTTGATCTTGACCAATGCCTTTCGGTCTCGCGCTCCCCCCATCCTCTCTTCCTAAATTTCCCTAGCCACATTTTCCAAAAGTCGATCCATTCAGTCTTTTTCAGAGGCTAAATTGTCTCTTTATAGCAGTTTGACTCTGGCATTAAACGAAAAGGTACGTGGATTTTGTGCCGAATCGAGCTGGGAACCATACCACCTCGAGATTGGGGAACCAGTGTGGATTCATGATTGACAGGAATTATTCTTAAGGTGCCTTCAATCAGGAACGGGCTATTTTGACAACCAAGCACATTAAGAATGGAACGCAGGTCCGCAACTGCAGAAGAGGGAGTCATTTGTTCATGATACGTGAGTTCAACGTTTTGTCATACTCCAAGCACATGACTGCATCCGTGGTGACGGGTCTGGCTATGACCTTAGCTTGGTCTCCAGCCCACGCAGATGAGGTATTCGCCTTAAAGTTAGCTCCCACAGCTTCTAGCACCCGCATGTGAAAAAAAATTCGCACAGACCAAGAAATCCGTATAGCAGTCGCTGACCATCGGAAATTGGTCCTGAGAAGAGTACCAGGTCAGTTCATCCCATATGAATCAGAGGAAGACAGAAAAAAGGAATATGTGCACTATATAACGCTGGAAGACCTCACAAATGGGATCATACGAGAAGGAGCCGTGGCATTCGATAGAAACCATGCCGCAATTTTTCAAAGGGATTCTTCCGAGGGGATTTCCCGAGGGGAGTTCATTTCCACAATTCCAGTCGAGCAACAAGCAATTGCAGAAAGAGGGCTGAATACCTTTTTACGTCTTCACCTAGTCTTTAATGCAGCCGTTGAGGCATGCCGCCCCTACCCGAGCAAAGTTATCTACTCCACTGATGACGAATTTGACAAGATCGAAAAAGGAAATATCCGGTATCGAGATTTGGTCAAAGCCTTCAATGCCAATCCGGCACCTTCAGTAGAACTCATTTTTTATGAAAAAGGAAAACAGGGAGGGTTTTTCGACCCTCATGTTAATACAAAAAATGTCAGTTACCATGCCATAAACCCGTTACATTTTTATGTCTTTGAAGCATTCTTTCATAAAAAGCAGGTGAACAAGGCAAAGGTGGAAAGTTCCCTGCCTCAAAATCTCGTTGTCGACGAACACAACGGATTTGAGTCTTCTGTAACCCAATGATTGTGAATTTTTAAATGGCCCTTCGACGAGCCTTTAGTTTAGGAGAATCGATGGAAAACTCCTCTTAGAGCAACAAAACTATATGGCAGGAAGAAGCAAATTATTCCAGAGACTTAAAAATGCAAGAAACCCTCGGCACCACTCGTTATGAGTGGGGATCCATCAAGGCGTCCCATGGGAAACTTGTGAGAAAAATAGCCCGCGATTGATATCCCCAATACTGATCATCCCTACAAGTTTGCCATTTCCCACGACAGGAATTCGTCGAAAGTGTTTTAATCCCATATAGGAAGCAACTTCAAGAATAGGATCATCCGGAGAAACGGTCAGGGGATTCTTACTCATCACTTCTTCCACGTTCTTCTTTAAAACATCTGAATAGCCTTCTTCCATAGAGACAAAGTCCCGACTATGGACACTGTCGTGAATGTATTCCCCATAATTGGGGTATAAGGGAAGCATCACATCCCGAACCGCAACTAATCCAACCAATTTTCCGCTATCATCAACCACAGGTATGGCACCACAATGACGGGCCACCATTTTCAACACGACAGATCTCACAGTATCTGTTTCCTTGACAGTCACCACTCCCGTCGACATCACATCACGTACAAGCATAAACCCTCCTTTCTGTGTATAAACTAGCCATTTTTTCGGATAACTCGCGTTGGCTTCCTATTACCAATGCTCTGACTATTAATGACATTGGAGAGATTCTCCAATACCATTCAAGATTCCTCTCATTTCCTGAAATCGTCTATGTATGCTTTAGAGTTTCCCATGAAAAACCAAGGTATCCGAATGAAAAGCGTACCAAGCAAACCAATAGGCCATCACAGATGGAATCAGGTTCCCCTTTGTATTGACCACAACTGCACTCTGAGCCTTGTGGTTATACTGGACGACAACATTATACCCGTTCACATTGTCCTTTAGGGAGCTTTTTTGCTTCTTCAGCTCTGAAAAAGGATAGGCCTTAAAAACCCCCTCTAGTTCTACTCCTACAACCCATTCCTTCGGATGAAAACGACCGTCCGACTTTCGGGTCGAGAACATGAGATCAGCCCGCTGAGCATAACCAAGGTAAGGATCTCGATCATAATCTCGGTGATACCAGGTTTTATCGGAAAGAACAAGACTTTGCGGATGATTCTTTTTCCAATCACCCCACGTCGTATGCTCCAGAAAAAGATGATGGAGTGTATCCCCTGTCATGGGACCCGCAACAGCTTCCATAGCAATTTGAGACCAAAGACTCTCCGTCTGGTGGTCATACATCAACAGATCGCTCTGATAAAGGAGACGAGAGACACCAAATGTTACTTTTTCACCATTAACCATACCTATGAAGCCAATCCCCGTCCCACAAAGTGGGCAATAAGTCACGACAATAGGCTCTCCCTTTACCGTGTCATTCACAATCTCATGCCAATTCAAGATTTTGATAGGATAAACTTTTGTTTCGTTACCTTTCTTCATATCTAAAACCCGATCTTCATCCACTAAAAACGTCGCCTCAGAGGCAGGAATAAATACTGGCGTTAAAAGGGCTGGGATACCATCTCTCGGCGGCCCACCTGGAAAGATCTCTTCGAGGGGTATGTTGTGTTCGGATACATCAAAGCCAATTGAAGCTGAATACGAAGACTAAACACAGCATACCCCCAGCCGTAATGGATCCAAGCCAAATGCAGACTTGATGAAGAGCCTTGTTTCGAAAAATGGTAATCATCTTGTGATTTATCACCTATGAACCTTTCTGCTATTCTATTCAATCAAATGATCAAGAAAATCAGAAAGTTAAGTCTTTTCTCGCAGAACTGGCTATTGATCTGTTGGCTTCTGTCCCTCTCAACTGCAACGTTTGCCCAGGACACTGGGCCTAAAATCCTATCTCGTAAACACTACCGCCCTGAATTAACCACTGCACAGAACATTTTCATTCAAGCTCGAGCCTATGATGGACCCGTGCAGGTTGATGCGACTCCTATTCTCGACATTATGACTCGCCGGATGGAAAATTTCGGGTATACCGTTTTTACGGACTTCCCTTATCAACGGGATGCAGAAGTGCAGATTGTCTGCACCGAGCCGAAAAACTCTTTCCCTCAGATCGAAAGCGTGGAAAGTTCGAATAACGACACAGTCCCTCCACCCTGCGCACTCCATTTATTTCTTTAAAGGACAAAAAGAAGAATGGCAACGCATTGACCGCATCGTGTTCAACAAGGGAGTGCACGCAACCCAGCGCGCTCAAGTGCACACTCATGGTCATAGTCTTTTGGCATTCTCAATTCGTTACCTTGAAGAATACGATTTTCCGCTCCTGCTCACAGCAGAATGGTTTCAGGTTGCACGCCTTTCGACTCATCTGGATGATCCAAACACACCATTACCTCGCAAATTAAAGATCATTGACATGCTTGGGGAGATTCTTGGGGAAGCTGCCTATCCTTGTCTCATCGATGCCCTCCAGCAAGATGAATTGAAAAAAAGAGCAACCTATTCCTTAGGGTTTTTTGGGAAAAAAGCTCAGCCTCATCTCGTCAGTTTGCTCAAAGATGATCAGGATATCGAGGTCCAGGCCACTGCAGCCCAAAGCCTAGGACAAATTGGAGGCATGACAGGTGATACAAGTTTAACCCCTTTGATGCTCGACAGGCTCACAACCCCTGGTGTTGATATGAGAGTGCAAACCGAAATTGTGTGGGCATTGGGAAAGGCACCAGATTTTCGAGCCTTTCCGGTCTTGGAAGAACTCTATCATAGGGTCTGGAATATCCGGTCAAACGACCCTGAGTTACAACGGCTTCGTGAAGCCGTAGATTGGAGTATTCGAGAGGTTCGACAAGGCGGGCATACCGATGATTATGAGTAAGTTCTTTAAGAGGCGTCATGCTCGACCAGAAAAACCTTGGTTTCCTTTCAAAAATATGGCATGGTGGTGACCGACAAAGGAATTCTAGCGACTTATAGATAAGAGAGTCATATCATGCAATGGTGGCACTGGGCCCTCGCTGGCTTGGGATTAATAGGATTAGAAATTCTCACACTCGGTGGATTGGGGAATTTTTATTTCCTGTTTTTCGGAATAGCCGCCCTGTTGGTCAGTATACTGGTATGGCTTGGTCTCACCGATCCAGTGTGGCTTCAATGGATATTATTCGCTGTGTTCGGGATTGCCACACTTTTTGTGTTACGAAAACCACTCCAGAAGAAGATTCCCGCCAAGATAAAGAAAAAGGAAGCCGACCTCGTCGATTCCCTCGTAGGGCAAGTGGCCACCCTCTTGGAAGACCTTCCGGCTCAGGCCGCAGGAAAAGCGGAATTGCATGGCTCAACGTGGACTGTCCGAAACGCCGGGGAGACACCCCTTGTGAGAGGGCAGCGAAGTCAAGTCATTCGGGTTGATGGACTGACGCTGTGGATTCAAGCTGAGCCCCCAATAAAGGAGGAACAACATGTCGGGTGAATTAATTGTTGGGATCATGTTCACCTTTCTGGCGTTTATTATCCTAGCCAAAACTGCTGTCATTGTCCCCCAACAGACAGCCTACGTGGTTGAGCGCCTGGGCAAATATTCCTCAACCCTCCATGCAGGATTCCACCTCTTGATTCCATTTTTTGACGTCGCCAGGTACAAACATACGCTCAAAGAAGTGGCGGTGGATGTCCCCGAGCAGATTTGCATTACCAGGGACAACGTCCAAGTCTCGATAGACGGAATACTCTATATAAAAGTGCTCGATCCGGAACGAGCCTCTTATGGTATCACCAACTATCAATTTGCCATTTCTCAACTGGCCCAAACTACCCTCCGAAGTGAAATCGGCAAAATTGATTTAGACCGAACGTTCGAAGAGCGAACGAACATTAACATTCAGGTGGTCAACGAATTGGATAAAGCCTCAGACCCGTGGGGCATTAAAGTCTTGCGCTATGAAATCCGGAATATCACTCCCCCACAGGACGTCTTGAACGCCATGGAAAAACAGATGCGCGCAGAACGAGAAAAACGAGCCGTCATCCTGAATTCAGAGGGAGAGCGAGACGCCGTCATTAACACAGCCGAAGGGGACAAACAACAAGTAATCAAGGCTTCAGAGGCCAAGAAACAGCAGCAGATCAACGAAGCTGAAGGACAGGCCGCTGCGATTCTCGCCATAGCCAATGCGACCGCGGAAGGCATTCGAAAAGTGGCTGACTCTATTCAAGTAGCTGGAGGTTACGAAGCCGTTCAGCTTCGTGTAGCGGAACAGTACATTACCGAGTTCGGGGAACTAGCCAAGGCCAGTAACACGCTCGTTCTTCCAGCCAGCGTTTCAGACGTGGGTTCAATGATTGCGCTAGCCATGAATGTCATCAAGCAAAAACCTGGACCAGCGACACCTACGTAAGAACCGGGCTCTCTTTGCAGACCGATGCCCTATTCTGACCAGGATTTCCGTTCAGAGTGACCCAAATCTTTATCAGGCGCCACGCAGTCTCGAATTAATTGTTTTAATTCTTTGGATTCAGGAAACCTTCCTTGAGCAGCCCTTGAGAAGACGATCTCTCCCTGAACCCGAACATCAAATACCACGCCTGCTCCCGGAACTAACGCAACCTCGCCTAATTCACCCTCAAAAGTAGTGAGTAATTCCTGCGCCATCCACGCAGCACGCAACAGCCACCGGCATTGCGTGCAGTATTCAATCTCAACTCAAGGCAGACCTTTCATAAGGAAACGCCTGGGACTGTAGACTCGACCTCAATCTCCATAATGCGTTCTTGCCCGTTCGATATAGACTTTCTTGGTCAATACCTCCGTCAGGAGGTTTCTCGGTGTGATCTTCAGTTTGGGGGAAAGCGTGTCGATGTCTTTTTTGACTTGGCGCGTAATGGAATCGTGTAAGCCTTCTTCTCATTCACCAAAGATCTCTTTCATGGAATAGGTCTGCCTTTTCTTAATCTCTTGCTTAGCTTTTCTGACACCTTTCAACGCCCCAGGTGTCGACAGCAATTCCAGAGTTTCGAGCAAACTTTCGTAGTCGTCTTCAGACAAAACGATCACTACGCCCTGCTTTGAGGTCACACGAAATTGTTTGCATCCCCTCACGGCTGACTTAATGAGATCGCTTTTTGCTTGAGTCGCTGTTAACGTTTTCATTATCGAGTAAAACCATTCAACTGGCTAACTTACAAAGCAACTTTCCTAAGTCGCAGTGCATTCGTAATAACTGACACTGAGCTAAACGTCATGGCGACACTAGCAAAGATGGGGCTAAGCAGAATACCGAACCATGGATAGAGGATACCGGCCGCGACAGGAACACCAAGTGCATTATACAGAAAGGCAAAAAAGAGGTTCTGTCGAATATTGCCCATGGTGGCTTGACTTAACTTTCTGGCGCGCACGATTCCACGCAAATCCCCTCGCACAAGAGTCACAGCCGCACTTTCCATGGCGACATCGGTTCCTGTTCCCATAGCGATACCGACGTCAGCTTGTGCTAAGGCAGGCGCATCATTGATGCCATCCCCAGCCATGGCCACGACATAGCCCTTTTCTTGAAGTCGTTTGATCTCTTTACCCTTATGATCCGGTAGCAATTCCGGGATGACTTCCTGAATGCCCAGTTTTTTGGCCACAACCTCTGCTGTGAATCGGTTGTCACCAGTGAGCATTACGAGCCGGATATTGGCTTCACGTAATTTATCCAGAGCCTCTGGGGTAGAAGCCTTGATGGGATCAATCACTCCCAGAATTCCCGCCAGCTTCCTTTCAACAGTGACAAACATCACGGTCTGTCCCTCCCGACGCAGAGCCAGCGCCCTCTGATTCCCTTGCGCCAAATCAGCTGGTTGAATGGTCAGCTCTTGAAGGAAGGCTTCCGTTCCAGTCGCCACTTCTCGTCCATTTACGACTCCCTGCACACCTTTTCCTAATAGAACCTGAAAATGCTCAGCCTTGAACACTTCCAAGTTCCATTCATGAGCCTTCGATACGATGGCTGAAGCCAGAGGGTGCTCACTCCCCTGCTCCAAACTCGCAGCTAACTGAAGAAGCTCGGACTCGCTGATCCCTGAAAGAGACTCCACAACTTGAACCTTTGGCTTACCTTCGGTCAACGTGCCGGTTTTATCAACAACAACCGTATCAATCTTTTCTAGTCGTTCGAGGGATTCAGCATTTCTAATGAGAACCCCTTCAGTAGCTCCACGACCCGTCCCAACCATAATGGACATTGGCGTGGCCAGACCAAGAGCACAGGGGCAGGCAATGATTAGCACAGCCACCGCATTCACCAAGGCATACACCATCTTTGGCTCTGGTCCGACCACCCCCCAAATGACAGATGTGATCACGGCCGTTAAGACAACAGCCGGCACAAAATAGCCAGAGACAACATCGGCCAGTCGTTGAATTGGTGCCCGGCTGCGTTGTGCTTCGCTCACCATATGGACGATTCGAGCCAGAAGGGTTTCTCTCCCCACATGCTCTGCCTTCATCAGAAAGCTTCCCATGCCATTGATAGTGCCTCCGCTCACTTGTTCACCTACCATTTTTTCTACAGGGATTGATTCTCCTGTGAGCATAGATTCATCTACGCTGCTTTGGCCCTCGAGGATGACTCCATCCACCGGAATTTTTTCACCAGGACGAACACGAAGCCGATCACCGACTTTTACATGGTCCAAAGGAATATCTTTTTCGGTTCCATCTTGGAAGACCAGACGAGCTTCCTTCGGCGCAAGACCTAACAGCGCTTTCATTGCACTTGTGGTTTGGCTTCGTGCCCGTAGCTCCAAGATTTGCCCAAGCGCTACTAACACCAGGATCACTGCAGCCGCCTCAAAATACACGGGCACGTCACCCGCAGCGCTGCGAAATGATTCTGGGAATATTCCAGGCGCGACTGTCGCAACCGTACTATAGAGGTAAGCTGTTCCCGTTCCCATGGCAATAAGCGTAAACATGTTCAAACTACGATTAACCAGAGAAGCCCATCCACGTTGAAAAAACGGCCATCCGACCCACAACACAACTGGAGTCGCCAATGCCCATTCAGCTAATGCACGTGACCGGCTTGATAAAAATCCTTGAAAGAGCTGTCCGGGAATCATCTCACCCATAGCCAAAATCACCACTGGAATGGCCAAGATCAGTCCGATCCAAAACCTGCGATTCATATCAACTAATTCAGGATTGTTCTCTTCCTCTACGGAAATAGTCTGTGGTTCTAACGCCATCCCGCACTTAGGGCATGACCCAGGTTGATCTTGCACGACTTCGGGATGCATCGGGCATACGTATTGGGTTTTCGTCGTAGGAAGAACACCCAACTCTGGTTCCAGAGCCATGCCGCACATAGGACAGGCGCTGGGTGTGTCGCTTTCGACCTCTGGACACATGGGGCAGATATACTTACTTGCGCCGGGAGTAGGCTCTGGTTCCATAGTTTGCTGATATTTGCCGGCCAAGTATCCATCAGGATCAGCACTAAATCGCTTCACACAATGCTCGCTGCAAAAGAAATACGTCTTCCCGCTATGGTCCATTTTTCCTGCCGCTTGGAGGGGATCGACCGTCATCCCACACACGGGATCCGTGACTTCTTCCACCTTCGCCATCATCAAATTCCTGCGCTTGGGCTTATCTTTTGTTTTGTTCTGTTGATCTTCCACTATGACAACCTTAAAAAGGTAAATACGTGATCATTCCAGACATCATCATTTTATCATCTCTGGCAACCCTATTTGGCGAACAGGAATTTCCTATCCTAGAATCTCAGCAAAATGCTCCAGACTCTTAACAGACGACCTTCGATTTGATTTGGTCTAATACCCTCTCACGTTCCTACTGAAAAAAGCACGCATTTGATCAATACATGTCTATTATTTTCTATTTGTATACTCCGACACTACCGAATACAATAGCTGCTGCCCAGCAACATTCCTTGTTTGGCTAGGAGCTAAGAACGACAACATTCAACAGACTGAAAGAGTCTCACCCCATGAAAAAGAACTCAAGACGAGACACCTTTAATCTGGAGAATCAAATCCTTCCATGTTGAGTTTGCTAGGTCTTGGTTTTTTAATCGGCATGCGGCACGCCTTTGAAGCTGATCATGCAGCTGCCGTGGCAACCCTCGCGACAAAAAGTCCATCGATTGCCCATACAGTAAAACAGGGCGTGGTTTGGGGAATTGGTCACAGTCTGACCCTGTTGGGGTTTTGCTCAATGGTCTTTTTGATGGAAGCCGTGATTCCGGAATATCTCGCCCATGGATTGGAATTGGCTGTAGGGATCATGTTGGTGGGATTAGGGCTCGATGTATGGCGGAAATTGGTGAAGGAACGGATGCATTTCCACTTTCACCAACAACACGAGAGCCAAACTCCCCACTTTCATATTCATTCCCACCTAGGGGATGTTGAGCATTCCTATTCAACGCATCAGCACTCACACCAGGAAGGCTTTCCGTTTCGAGCACTCCTTGTAGGATTTATGCATGGCACGGCTGGCTCAGCGGCCCTCATCCTTCTAACCCTTCACACCACACTCTCCCCCATGATGGGATTCGTCTACATTGTTCTCTTTGGCCTCGGGTCGATTGTAGGGATGGCAGTCCTTTCTCTCGTGATTGCTCTTCCTCTCCGGTATTCGGTCCGCTCCCTGACCTGGCTCCATCAAGTGCTTCAAGGAACCATCGGAGGAGCCACCATCATATTGGGTGTCACGTTGATCTATACCATGGGCCCCAAATTCCTAGGATAGCCCAAATTTCAAGAAATTTCAGTTTTTCCCCTAGCAAATCCTTTACCCTGCATTGTGGCAGAAGGCCTCGTAGTTTCGATACAATAATAAAGTCATTCCTGAAGGACAGCCTATCTATGGTTTCTACCCTTGGAAAAGGAACGATCGTTCTTTTGCTGTGCTTTCCAATGGGGTGTGCTTCCTCATACAGCCAAGCCTTTCCTCAAGAAGTTCTTCAAAGCATAGACTCAAGCCTGACTTTTCTTCAACTCAAGGAATCTCCTGTTTCTCATCAGGGGAGAGTGGTCTTGCTTGGAGGCGAAATTTTGTCCGCTAAACGTCACAAAGACCAGACACGCCTAATCGTTCTCCAGCTTCCCCTCACAGAGTACCAGGACCCAAACTGGGAACGGACCCAGTCCCATGGAAGATTCATCGCGTTCCAGAAAGAGTTTCTGGATCCTGCTACGACTCCTCCGGGAACCCGAATTACACTGATTGGGCAAATCCAAGGAGAAACCATGGAAATGTTAGGTGAAATGGAGTATTCCTACCCTACCCTTGCCATTAAACATTTGAGGGTCTGGGCAGAGCCAAGGGAAGGGTTTTATCCTTATGGCTGGTATGGTCAGCCTCATTATCATTATGATCCCTATTGGCATGCTCCCTATTATTACGCAGGCCCAAATTATTGTTGTCTCTACGGATATCCCTCCGGACAAATGTATAGGCCACATCCTTATTGGTGGTAAGAATCATCCGAGAGCTTTTGTCGTTTTCTAGACTTTTTTGTATAATTTAAGGATAACACAGCCAAATCGAGAGAAGAGGTTATGATGAAAAAATCAAATATAAAAATGGCCGGGTTAGTCGGAATCCTTGCATTGGCGACAGTCTTTACTGCTTGTAAAGAAGGCTATAAATCAGACCTCCCACAAGCCCATGCCGCAAAATCTTCCAGTCTTAATGGGACACCGATTTATTCCTTTACCTTGGCTGATATTGATGGCCAACCTTTACCACTCAGTCAAAAAATTTGAGGGAAAAGTATTACTTCTGGTCAACACTGCCAGTTTTTGTGGAAATACTCCTCAGTACGGAGGTCTCCAGGAATTGTACGACCGCTACCAAGACCAGGGCTTAGAAATCTTGGCATTTCCAGCAAATAATTTTGGCAAGCAGGAACCAGGAAATAACGAAGAAATCAAAACGTTCTGTTATACCAAATACTCGCTCACGTTCCTTCTTTTCAGTAAAATTAGCGTGAAGGGCGAAAACACCCATCCGCTTTATCAATACCTCACACAAGAAAGTCCGTTTCCTGGAGAGATCGAATGGAATTTTCAAAAATTCTTGGTGGATAGAGAAGGGAACGTGATCGCTCGTTGTCGGTCTGGAATGAAGCCACTTTCTCGCATGATCGTCGAAGATATTGAACAGGCTTTGAGTAAGACCTCTTGATACAGAGGTCTTTCAGCCTGAGACCTCATCACAGACTTCAAACTGAATACGCATTTCTTGCTCGACTTCCCATCCTTCTAACCGCATGCCGAGCCCTTTCGTCCCAAACATAGACGATTGTACTCCTATCGCATGTCGATAATAAAACTCGACGAGCCCTTGAAGTACGGGCATGTTAAAAGGGCCATCGTATCCCTGGGGCAAGGAAACCAGAAGAGGTTGTGATTCGGCTCCATCATCCAATAATTGTCTCACATCGACGAAAAGATCTTTAAACTCCTCACCCTCGACACTGAGATCGAAGAAGACCCGTGATCCCACGTGGTCATCATCACTCCAAAATTCCGGAGAATTGATAATGCAACGCCGAAAAGTCACTGTCGCGACGGGCATGAGTTTATTCCTCTTTTAATGTCATCCCTCACAGGGTTGGGCCCACTCAACACTAATAAGAAGATCTTGCTAAAATCTAGTCACACTGGAGAAATGAAAATCACGTATCTTCATGGCGGGCAAGAGCATTTTGATTTGTTCAGGAGTGATGGCATCCATCGGAGGTGTGAACCTTTCAAGGGCATTAAACGCACGTAAGGGACTGTCGTGGAATCGAAAGTTTCGCAACCCACAGGCGATGCGACCATCTTCAACAAGAAAGGTCCCATCTCGAGTCATTCCCGTGAGCGTCATGTCCATGACGTTGGCGAACCGGATGTACCAAAAATTCGTCACTAAGATTCCTTTCTCTGTTTGTCGAATCAAGTCTTGAACATCCTCACCAGTGGCCTCTTGTCCACAGAACACAGGAGCATCGAATTCTCCACTAGGGGGCACACCTTTTTCTTTGGCCATATAACGGTCATACAATAATTGTCGAAGGACACCTTGTTGTATCCAATCCCCTCTTGAAGCTGGCAGACCTTCTTCGCCAAACCCAGAACCCAACAGATCAGGATGGTCCGGACGATTTTGAAGCGTTAGACGCAAATCAATGATTGATTTCTCTAATTTTCCAGCTAGAGGACTCGTTCCTTTGTCATAGTCCTTCGCGTCTAAAGATTCGATGAGCGGTGCGACCAATCCTGCAACCGCTGCGGGCGCTAAAATCACCATGTATCGCCCAGGCGGTATTTCTTTAGGATTGCCTGATTGCTGGGATTTCGAGACGGCCACACGAATACGTGTAGGAATCGCAAGCTCGTTAATGGATCGGTGCGCAAAGTCGACCCATCCGGTTGAATCTGCCCCGATGGCGGTGAGACTGAATCGGGCATGCGTCCTTTGCTCATAGGCAAACAATCCTGTCGAAGCTGCATGCCCGACACTCTCTACAGAAAACCGAACAAAACCCGTTGCCTGTAGATTTTCTTCTCGACATATGTCAATCGCCTCTTTGGTTCCATCAACTCGTTCTTGAAGACCGGCTTCTTTGGTTTCCGGTCGAAACGTCGGCATGGCTGCGTAGGTTTGAGGGGAAAGGGGGACGAGATATTCTGGATCGGTTGGTGCCCATCGAGCCACATCCTGAGCACGTTGAACGGCTTCCTTGATGGATTGATCTGAAAGATCCGTGGTCGTTGTTTTTCCATGCTGCTGACCATAGGCAAGCAAGATGGTCAGGGTCTGCCAACGGGAATTGAGATTTTGGATGATGTTGTTATTGGCAAACCGGGTCGTCCCAGATTCCGTATCAGCCATAGAAACCTGTGTCTGCTCGCCATCGGACAAATTCAAAGCCATGTCGGCCAATCGTTGAAAAGCTGCTTGATCCAATGGATCGTGGCTCATCCTCTTTCCTTCTCCTTAAGACACCGACCGTGCACGAATAATATCGACGCCGCGAAACCTGGCATGAGAGGCGGCATAAGTCATCCAGCCCGCTTGACCAGGTTGTCCTTTGCCACAAGTAATAAATCCAAATCGTCCCCGATGAGATGCGTCGGCTACAGCATCACAACTGGCCCAAAATCCTGCTGTGATTCCATGATAAATGACATCTCGTACCATGTGAGTCCGCTTTCCATTTTCAATGAGCCAAAAGACATCTCCTCCAAACTGAAAATTGTGCCGCTGTTGGTCGATACTGTAGGAATCATGTCCTTCAATGAACAAACCGCGCTTCACGTCAGCGATCATGTCATCGAGCCGTTCTTTCCCAGGTTCAAGCCCAATATTCGCAATGCGCACCATAAGGCACATTCGCCCAGCTATCCGCCCGATTGGATCCGCGAGACCGTTGCTCCCCAATCCTTGAAGCTACCTCCCGATTGGTACAATACCCCACAAACGTCCCTTCTCGGATAATATCCCATCGTTGGCAGGCCACCCCATCATCATCGTAGCCCGTGGAGGCTAATGACCACACTTCTGTATTGTCCGAAACCAAATTGACCGAAGGCGATCCATAGCGAAAGTTCCCACGTTTATCTGGTGAAAGAAAACTTGTTCCCGCATAGTTCGCTTCATACCCTAAAGCCCGATCCAACTCACTCGGATGGCCACAACTTTCATGAATGGTCAAGGAAAGATGTTCAAGATCTAAAATGAGATCATACTTTCCTGGCTCAATCGGTGGCGCCTTCACCTTCTCCACTGCCTGGAGGGCTACTCGTTGAGTCTCCATCAAGAAATTAGTTTGACGAATTCGTTCATACCCAGTGCGAAGATAGGGAGTATGGTACCGTCGTGAGGCAAACCGGTCTTCAAGGACTGCGGTTGCTTCGAGACTGCCCTGAGTGGCTAATAAATCGAAGTAAATGTGAGATCCCTCAGTTGAGACAAACAGTTTGCAATCCCGGCGTGCCCATAAAGAGGCCTGACTTCTGGCAATGTTCGGTTCTCTTTGCATCAGCTCCATGACTTCTAATAGCTGTTGTGTCTTTTCCTCTAGTGAAACCTCGAAAGGGTCTTCGTGAAACGAGATTTTGATAACATCCTGATAAGTCGGCTCCTCAACCAAGTTGATGGAAGTGTGATTCACGAGAGACGTGGCCTTCGCAATCTCAATCGCCAAAGCCGTTATGTTTTTAATTTCTTCAGGTGAAACTGTAGAACTGGATGCAAATCCCCAAGCCCCTTTGTAGAGAACTCTCACTCTAAAGCCGGCATCATAAGCATCGAGAATGTCACCGATTCGGCGGTCCTGACCAAATACGCGCTGCGTGTGGCTCGTGAGAAGTCGAATATCCCCGTACTCAGCCCCAGACGATCGAATTATCTTAACTGCTACCTCAGCTAGCTCATTCCATTGATTGATGTTTATTTCGTCATTCATCGTCAGAGACCCTCACGATACAACTTTGTGAATTGAGGCCACTATACGCAAGCATTTGCACCAAATCTACTTATCCGCCAGATCGCTAGTCATAGACTATCCTTCTCGCTTTCAGAAAAAGAGTCAAAAGCAAATATGCCAAAAGGTTTACAGTCAGATGGCAAATGAAAGTAAATACACCCCTCTTCAGGGCTATGATTCTGAGAGATTAGCAAGAAGGAAGCTGCGTCAGTTGTCGAATAAGTCGTCCGGTTGGAGGAGATTCAGGGAAAGGAGCTCCTGAACAGGGATCGTTCCCATAATGCAAGTATTGCAAAAGGGCATCCCAACCTGTGACTCGTACGATAAGCGGGTGAGAGGTCTCCCGATTCCACGGCTGGTCCATCAAAAAGACAGGAATGCCTTGTTCATAAAATCTCTGAACGTGGGCAGGATGATCATCTACAGCTAGGACAATACGTTCAGGGACATCAACCTTTTCATCCGTATGGTACAACTCATCAAATGGTATTTGGTGCATGCGCAACCAGGCTAAGGTTTGAGGCCGTGATGAAGGCCTGCGTGCGGTAATAATAACAATGCGATACTGTTCTTGCAGCCTTTGTAAAGCCAACCTGGCTCCAGGAAAGATTGGAAGGATGGGAATACTGTGATCATGAAAATAATCAAAAATTTTTTCAATTAAAGGTCGATCAAGAGCACTCCCATCAAGACCACCTGCACTGGCATACAATGATCGTGGCCAGGGTTTCTTGGTTAATTCCGTAAAGATGCGCTGAACTTCTCGTTCAGCGTGGGCTAAGACGTTATCAATATCGACACCGAATACCGGACGTTCTTGCTGATCTTTCATAACATTTTTATTAATCAATGAATGATGAAGATACGGTCAACTGTTCAGAATCTCGTGAAATAACAAGACCAAACTTGAATATACCCCTTAGTCCCATCTTGATTGTAGACTATAAACAATCACAACTTGTTTTAGGAAGTATTGTGAAAAGGCACTCCGGGCTGGGAACGAGTCCTATTGCTTTTGCTTCATTCTTACCGTCCTGAGTCGATTGATGGCGGCAGCAATTTCGTAAGCACGAGGTCTGGAAAAATTTCCTGGGTAAGTCCCCTCTCGGAAAAAAGGATCTAAGATATCCAACCCTTTTTCTTCGAGTAGTCGAACGACGACTTCAATGACCGTTTTCAAAGAAGATCGGCCATCCGTAAAGTTTTGGGAGGCCACAAAAATGGCATGCCCTACTGCCCGTGTTTGGCTTATATCTATGAGTTGCTCTAGTCCCCGTAAATCAATGACCTCCTGTCCATAGAGGATCACATCTTCACTTTTTGAGTCGATTTTCACTTCACGTCGTCCTCGGGATGCATCAAAACTTTCCGGAATTGGCACTCGTGGGCAAGACATCGGAAAATCCGAGCTCACTTCTATGCTTCGCTTGGTCGTCACGGTTTTCGCTAATCGATGAGCGTCCTCGGTCACAACAATAGGGAGATAGTTGCGCATCATGATCACGGTATCAGATACCTCAAAATAATCGCCACACCCGCCCATCACAAGAACAGTAGAAACTCCTTGCTTCTCAAACAATTCTCGAACTCGATCCACAAAGGGGGTGATAGGTTCATGATCTTTCTTCACTAAAGCCTGCATTCGGGCATCTCGTACCATAAAATTGGTGGCAGACGTATCCTCATCAAGAAGCAGCACCTGCGCCCCTACCTCTATGGCTTCGACAATCGTCGCGGCTTGGCTTGTACTCCCGCTGGCATTATCAGTAGAAAAGCAAGACGTTGGTTGGCCAAAGGGCAAATCTGTGATAAACCCGCTAATATCAACATTTTCAATACGTCGGCCATCCTCTGCACGAACCTTGACGGCATGAAGATTTGTTACCACATATTCCCGGCCGTCACCTGGAATGTGTGGGTAGACTCCACGTTCCAGCGCACGTAACAAGGTAGATTTTCCATGGTATCCACCTCCGACGATCAGGGTCACTCCCTTGGGAATACCCATTCCACTGATCGCATGAACAGATTTTCCTTCTCGCTCAACCGGATTCAATAACGGAACGGTGACCTGAAGAGAAGCTGGACTTTTAAATCGTTGAACGTGCCCTTTGAGTAACGGCAGATCCGAAGCTCCATTCATTCTGGGCAATATCGAACCGTCCGCTACAAACGCCATTAATTCGAGACCATCAAGTTGGTCTCGAATCGATTCTTGATTTTCGACACACAGCACAAACTGCCTTGCTTCAGGATCAGACACATTCCTCCAAAACAAAGCCTGCTCCATAATCTTAGGGATCTCCTCACACAACATCGCCTCGGCTTGCCGACCCAGGATTGTTCGACCATTCGCAGGCAGTCCAACCGCGAGTCTGGCCTCCACCCAGTCCTGACAAACCACCATCGATGTCCGTTCAAGCACTTCTTGACTTCCGACATCAATGACCACAAGCCCACTTTTGCCCATGCCACGTCGGCCCTGAGCCATTTCCTGGATATTTCGATGAACTGACCGTGTGAGAAAATCCTGTAGGGCTATTCTTCGGATCGAATTGGCGAAGAGATCTTCGGGAAGATTGGCGACGTTTTGAGAAACGCGCAATCGAATCTTCGAGGGTGCTGCAAACGGATCACCTTGCACATGATCAATGGCAAGAGTAAACGGTCTTTGAACAAAACAGCCTTCAAGATCTTTGTACGCTTTATAGCCTCGGCCATCAATTCTGGAGAGAATCTGCCGTAACGCTTCAAACGAGGGCATAGACTTTATTGAGGAACTGAGAGGATTGAGGTAAACAGGTGTTCTGTTTCAGGGCTCACGTTGCGGTTTCATTTCCACATTCGCCAACTTCTCTAAGGCGAATATGAGCGCATGGGTTCCAGACTTTCCATGTCCTTGGGCTTGAACAGCCACATATAATTGATGAACTAACGCTAATCCAGGCAACACCAGGCCAGCGCGTTTGGCTTCATCTAACGCAATACCCATATCCTTAACAAAATGATCCACAAAGAATCCTGGATCAAAACGTCGCTCAATAATACGCGGAGCGAGCTGGTCTAAAGTCCAACACCCTGCCGCTCCTTTACTAATCGACTGCAATAGGGTTTGAAGGTCAAGACCGACCTTGTACCCATATAACAATCCTTCACATACTCCAATCATGGTACCCGCGATGGTAATTTGGTTGCAGAGTTTGGCATGTTGCCCCGATCCTGCATTCCCCTGACGCACAACGGATTTTCCTAAACAGTCAAAAAGAAGGCTGAGAGCTTCTACCACATCAGCATCTCCACCGACCATAATTGACAATGTCCCATTGCGCGCTCCAACATCCCCACCAGAAACTGGAGCATCTACCGCGAAGGCCCCCTTAGCTCTTACCGTTTGGTCAATCTCCCGAGCTAAACTAGGCGATGATGTCGTCATATCCACTAAAACCTGTGAAGGTCTTGTTCCCTGAAGAATTCCTTTGTTTCCGAAGTACACCTCCTGCACATCTTGGGGCATCCCGATCATCGTAAAAATGACATCCGTTTGTTCCGCGACAGCCACGCACGAATTCGCCCATCGAGCCCCTTTTTCAATCAACGGACGTGCATTCTCTTGTGTTCGCGAATACACCACAAGGGGATATCCCTTCGTGACAAGATGTCCACACATCGAAGCCCCCATCACACCCGTGCCGATCCACCCTACCCGCACAGGAGAAGGCAGTGAAAAAGGTCTGAGAGGTTGATCAGGCATAGAATGGGAACGGAAATAAAGAGGTTACTTGATACTAGGTTGTTGCTGGGTCAGACAGTGAATTGTCCCCAATCCCCATACTAAATCTACGGCATGAATGCCAATCAGGGGACGATCTTGGAATAATTCACTGAGAATGCCCAAAGCAACACGATCCTGAGGGTCGTTGAAAGTGGGTACGAGGACTCCGGCATTTGAGATATAAAAGTTCGCGTAACTCGCGGGCAAACGTCGTCCGTCTAAATACAGTGGGGCCGGCATCGGCAAAGGCACGATTTCAACCTTTGTCCCGTCTTCTAAACGCATCCCTTCCAACCGTTCTCGATTTTCGCACAAAGGACGATAGTTGACGTCATTCGGGTTTCGTTCTTGACACAGAATAACTGTCCTGGTGTTCACAAACCGACAGATGTCATCGACATGGCCGTGTGTGTCGTCTCCTGCGATTCCACGACCTAGCCAGAGAACATTCGTCGCGGCAAAATAATCAGCCAACACATGTTCCATGTCCTTCCGATCAAGCTTAGGATTTCGAACTTGCGTGGTGCTGTCCAATAAACATTCCTCAGTGGTCAGCAGGGTCCCTGTTCCATTGACATCAATACTACCGCCCTCCAAAACGATTGAGACATTATTTTTTTGTGCAGGAAATATGCGCCAATCAAATTGAGAAGCCAGGCGAAGGGGAACCCTGCTGTCTTTTTCCCAATCCGAGTACCGAGCCCAAGCCGTAAATTGCCATTTAGTCACGGCCACTTCAGGCTTGGGTTTATCCTGTTTGACCAACAAGGGACCAAAGTCACGAGTCCATCCCCTATTGGTCGGAATTCGAAAGAATTCCACCTGTGTTAAATCGACACCGACACGTGATAAAATCTTCCTGACCTTGTGCTCTCGGTCTTTGGATTGGACGATGATCCTGACTAATTCACCCGAAACCAGTTTGCGAACTATTTCCCCATACACCCACTGAATTGCTCCAAACTTGCCAGGCCAATCCGTATGGTTGTGTGGCCAGGCTAACCAGGTGGCTTCATGATGTTCCCATTCAGCAGGCAGTCGAAACCCTAGCTGAACTGGAGAGATTTTTCTTTTTTGGCTTTTTGATTGTTCGGAGGGGGCTTTCACAACGTTGAAATCTGGAAAAACAGAGTCTGGAGGCCGGAGTCTAGAGACTGAGTCCTTTAAGAACGTTTCTTATCTAAATACCGCTCCGTGATACCACCATACGCGTCAATTCGACGATCACGCAGAAATGCCCAATTTCGTCGAACTTCTTCAATACGATCCAGGTCAATTTCTACGAGGAGAACTTCTTCTTTCTCCATGGAGCCTTGTCCTAAAACTACCCCAAACGGATCGCACACAAAGGACCTTCCCCAAAATTCAAGTCCGGGTCCTACGTCAGGTTTCTCTAGGCCTACTCGATTGACAGCCACCACAAATACGCCATTGGCGATCGCATGGCCACGTTGAATGGTTTCCCATGCATCGAGTTGGGCCGAACCCTCTTGCTGCTTCTCACTAGGGTGCCACCCTATAGCTGTAGGATAAAAAAGAATATTGGCTCCTTGGAGAGCCATTAATCGGGCCGCCTCTGGATACCACTGATCCCAACAAATTAATGTCCCAATTGGGCCATAACTCGTGTGAATAGCTTCGAACCCACGATCCCCAGGCGTGAAATAAAACTTCTCAAAATACGCAGGATCATCAGGAATATGCATCTTCCGATAAAGACCAACCTGGGCGCCATCGGAATCAATGACCACAACCGAATTGTGGTACAGACCTACGGCCCGCCGTTCAAAAATCGGAATAATCACCACAACCTGCTTCTGTTGAGCGACTTTGCATAAAACCTCAGTAGAAGGCCCAGGGATTGGCTCTGCGAGATCAAAAAAGGCAGGGTCTTCTCGTTGACAAAAATACTGAGTTCGAAACAGTTCCGGAAGACAAATAATGTGCGCACCTCCACGCGCCGCCTCTCCGATCTTCTCTACAGCCTTCTCCAAATTTTCCCGTGGATCGGAACTACATCTCAGTTGAAGTAATCCCAACACAAGTCTTTTGTACTTTTCAGGAAATTCTGTAGGCATAATTCGAGAATTCTTTGCTTTTATTATTCAAGCTGCCTTTTTTGCCAGGCCCCACCAAGATGTGACTTTTTTCGTGGAGTCAAGATGATTGCCGGCCAACGAAGAGACTCGTCGCCTCAGAATCTTCCATTGAAATTCCATCACCAGTGGCTAGTGATTTTAGAGTCAGGCCATCTAATGCCACCCTCACTGCAGCGTCTCGGCGACGAAGTATGTTTGTAATAACATCCTCATTGTCTTCAGGTGGATTGATGTCTCTAAGATACCTGTGACGAATGACATCGATGATTTCCAAAATTGTAATCTGTTCAGGGGGCCGACCCAACGCAACGCCTGCCGGTTGCATCGTCCTGTTGACAAACCCATACTCAAGGAAATCCTCAATGACTTCATCCAAAGCCGCAAAGGGAACTTTTAAGTTTCTAGCAAGATCTTCCTCTTTGCTAGGCGGCTCCCCAGCATAAAAACGACGAGCCATTTCTACCAGGGTTTTTAAGACTAATTGTTCACGAAATGCCGCGGTTTTCTGTTTCCAGTTCACGAGAGTGAGGTAGGCAGCCGGATGTTGGTGATAATAGGCGATCTGTGAACCCACCAATACAATTAACCAGCTCACGTACAGCCAGATAAGAAACAAAATGAGAATAGCAAAACTGGAATAAATGGCACTATAGCGCACAGAGCTGGCGACAACCGATGCAAACAACATGCCAGCCAATTGCCATAAGATCCCGGCTGTGACCCCACCAATCATGGCAGAGCTAAGATTCACTTGGGTATGGGGAACAAATTTATAGAAAAAGGTAAAGGCAAAGCACAAAAAGAGAAATGGCATCAATTGCGTGGCAAGAAGCACCGCCGCACCAAGAGGATCAATTTGGAGCACACGTTTGACAAGCCAATGACTTTGAGCAGATGCCATCAAGGTAAACGCAATGAACACCAGAAACGGTCCAACAATGACCACGCTAATGTAATCGGTGAATTTGCGTGAAAGGGACCGAGAATGGCGCACCCGCCAAATGCTATTCAAACTCGCTTCAATATTTTCAATAAGAGAAAACGTCGTGTAAAAAAGTCCAGCCACACCGACGGCTCCTAAGACCCTAACATCCAGATTGCTGACAAACTCCATAATCTTTTGAGTCACTTCCTGTCCCTTCGGGCCTAATGGTTCTAATGCCTGAGCCAAAATCGGTTCAATATATTCATGGAACTCAAAGCCTTTGAGGACGGAAAAAAGGACCGCTAAAAAAGGGACCAAAGAAAGAAGGGTCGTGAACACGAGTCCAGTCGCTCTGACATTGAGTGCACCATCTTTGAAATCCGAGACGGCCACGACCAAGAGGCGAAGGATGGGGATGTAGATCCGGGCAAACCCTTGCACATTGGCAGAGTCAGCCGCCCATAAGTCTCGCTGAAAAAACCGTTCAATTCGATTAATGAAGTTCATCAGTCCCAACTAGCCTATCAAGGGATTCTAAGAAGGGTACATTGGGCTTTTCCAAATGTCTATATGCCATTTTCTCCTGCCGCCAATTGATTCCACAACTCACGTAGATTAGGCTTTTTTATTTGATGGGGTTTTGAAACAGTCCCTTGATCGGATTATGGCCATTCCTTACCACCACACGCTTGTCATTGGCTCTGTGATCGTCGCTTCTTTCCTTGTCTTAGGATGTACGGAGGACTTTGATTGGCAAACATACCCTGAGGGAGTCCAGACAGCTCTCGAGCAAGATCATTTTGATGAGGCTGAACGCCTTCTCCTCAGCAGTTTGGACGAAGTCGATGAAGCGGAAACGCATGAACCGCGTTTGGATGCTATTTATCAGAACTTTGGGGAACTGTATCGGCTACAGGGAAAATGCCCACAGGCTGAACCCCTTTTTTGGAAGGCCCTTCCTATCTGGTCGGCCTCATTGGGGGTTGAACATCCTGCCATCGCGACCAGCTTAACCGGCGTGGCTCAATGTTATGTCTCTCAAGGAAAACTCAGAGAAGCCGAACCTCTCTTTAAACGTGCGATGGCTATACGAGAAAAAGCCTATGGCCCAAGCCATCCTGAAATTGCTAAAGGCCTTGAAGACTATGTGATGTTGCTTCGCAAAACCAACCGTCCTGTGGAAGCTGATAAAATCGAGAAACGGAGACAAAGGCTTCTTTCTTATCGATTGTAAATATTCCATCATGCACTGTTCCTTCTGGCGAAGAACATGGGGATGCCATCGCAATTGTTGACCACCAGACAAAGAATTCTGGCGGCACTCGGCCAACATCCGCTTTCTGCCAAAGATCTCGCTGGATCTGTTAAGACCTCGGAAAGAGAAGTAGAAGAACATTTGCTTCACATTAAACGCTCAGTAGAAAGAAGTGGACACCAAAGATTGGCTATAGAGCCCTCTCGTTGCTATGAATGCGGATTTACATTTCGAGACCGCTCACGCCTGACTCGACCTAGTCGATGTCCTCAATGTAAGAGTGAAAACATTTCATCTCCCCTATTCTCTATAAAGGGGCTCTTGAAAAAGGCCGCCAGCGAGCATCCAGGGTGATCAGGAAATATGGATCCCCGCCAAAGGTTTAAAAATAAGTCTGTTTCTTTTTTGTTCCGCTTTGCGCGTGGCTGAGTCCTAGCGCCGAATCTCACAACTCGGCGAGGACTGTTTGAGCCAGGGGGTTGTTGAAAAAGACGGCCAGCGGTGTTCTCGTTGCTCGCAGCCCTCAACGTACATAAGTCGTACGCCTCGGACTCCTCGCGGCCTGCGGCCTTGCTGGCGAAACTTTTTGAACAACCACGGGAGCGAGTTCCGCAGCCATGTGATTCGGGGCTGGGACGAAGGAGACCCGCAGGGCCGCGCGCAGGCGGGAATGGTTTTGGGCCCTTTTGCCGAAACAAAAGGACCTCGACTGCCGGGGCGAAACCCGGCGAAGCGGAACTGTGAAAGAGCAATTCAGATCTTTAAACTTTAAACCTTAACCTCGAAGGTCCCGCACCAACCCCTGCCTGGATGGACTAAACTACTTTTATACGAATGAATACGAGGCGGCGAGATTATGAGGACTATTGGTGAATAGTATCGACTTCAGTGAGCCTCGCATAAGCTTTGGCTGCTTCAGGGCTCCTCGGATACAATCTCACTAATTGACGGAAGGTACCCTTTGCTTTTGGAGTATCTTTTAACTCCAATTGCGAATATCCAATTTTTAGCAATGCAGCAGGGACTTTCTCACTATCGCTGTACAGCTTTAGCACACGTTCAAACTCTCCGATGGCACTGTTAAATTGACGTGTGACGTAATAACACTCTCCCATCCAATATTGGGCATTCCCCGCTAACGGCGAATTGGGATATTGAACTAAAAACCTCGAAAAGTCTTTCAAGGCCTCCTGGACTTGCCCATTCTTTAATTTTTGGTGTGCATCTCGGTAAACCGCATCATTTGCCTCGACACTCACTTCAGACAGGTCACGACGGATAGAATCATGTCCGGCAGAGATTGGGACCTGTGGGCGTTCTGTTGTATTGGCTCTGCTCATGTTCACAGATTTTCGAAGCGGGGCCTGTTGATTCAAGCCTGATAGTTGCGCTTCATGGGCATCCACTTTTTCACCCAATGTCTCCACCACAAGGTCTAGTGCTTTCTGCAGTCGCTCTTGGCGTAGAGTTAAGTCTCTAATAGATTCCTGCTGCTGATTCAGAAAGGCTTGGGACACCAACTTCGCCTTCAGTTGATGAAGCGATTTCGTATGTCGCTGCTCTTGTTCATTCATCCGTTCCGTAAAGCTCTTATTGACTGTCTCAAGCGCCTTCATCAAGGAGGCAATGCTTTGATCAACATCTTTAAGATACGTGGTAGTCTTACCAGAATGAGAAGACGTTTGTTGAGAAATTCTATCCATTTTTCGTTCTGAGTGTTGCAGGCGGACTTCTTGTTGTCTCAATTGATCCCGTAACGTACCGAGTACTTCCTTGAACTCAATCAAAGAGGCTTGGAATTCAGAATTCTCTTTGGCTTGGGTCGCTAATGCTTGCATATTCTGACCGATGTCATGTTTGAATTTTTTGGAAGAGGTTTCTGCTTTCTTCTCATGGGTTTTCATTTGAGTTTGAAGTGCCATCCATTCCTGCGAAAGATCATCAAGTTGCCTTGATAAATCATGAATGGCATGGTCGCTTTGCTCAACTTTTCCATGAATATCTGACAAGTCCCCCTCTCTAAGGTTTGTCATTTGATCTACGGTTTCCGCTCTGCCCCGCACCAACGCTTGTATCTGCGCATCCTGTTGTTCAATGGTTCGGTTAGCCTGTCCAAAAGCCTGGTGGGCTTCCTTCACTGCTGATTGGAGTTCTATTCGATTTTTTTCTTGCACGGCAATCTTCGCATCCAAATCGCGCTTCATCCGAACAACATCAGCTTGCTGAGCCATGCACCCACTCCCCAGGAGAAGTAGTATTGTCCACAGAAAAGGGTTACGGAACATCAAAAGAGATCTTTTTTTCATACGATACCTGTTCGTAACTTCGCATGCGGTGATTGAAGCAGAGATTGGCACATGAAGGATCATCTCCGTTTAGATAAATAGTTTGCTGCGACATGATCGAGACCAACGACCACATGCGCTCGACGATTGGCTGTAAAACATTTTTCTGTAAAATTCCGGCAAACGGGTTTGTCCTTGCCATACGATGTCACGAGTAATTGCTCTTTTGACACACCAAGCATGGTGAGATAATTCCTGGCCATATTGGCACGTTTTTGGCCAAGCGCAACATTGTAGGCCTGTGTCCCTCGTTCATCACAATGGCCTTCAATGGTGACTCGTTTATGGGGATGTGCCTTCAGCCATGTCGCATTGCTTTCAAGTATCCCCTTAGCCTCTTCGCTTAAACTCCAGCTATCATAACCGAAGAAGATATCCCGAATGCCCAAAGCAGCCGTTTCCGCTTCGGCTTGTCGCCGGACCTGGACATAAGAGCCAGCAGGCTGAGAGTCACCACTCGTTGAGCTTTCCATGGAGGTTAAGGATGCTTTAGAAGTTGGCTCTTGATCCCATTCGGCAAGCCCAGACGCTAATTCGGCATCTTCGACAGAATATTCACCTTCATTTCCATTGACGTCTTGATCAGCCAAATCACTCTCACCGATCGTGCCAGCAGAAGAGGCCATTCCATCCAATGAGACCACTGTTTCGCCTTCTTCACCATTATCATGAAAGTCAACTGTTCGCTTCATCGATTTGTTTCCACAGCCTGTCATGAATAGGAAGAGGCACCCGACAACTACGACCATCACCACCGTAAAGAAAAATCTTTTTCTTATGTTAAGACTTAAAGGCATCATAAAATACACTCCTGGTTGTATTGTCCTTTTCCTCTATCAATCCTTCCGCCTATACTTTAGTCTTAGCAAGTTTAAGGCCAAAATATATTTCTTGGATTCTCTTTTTCGGTCTGGCACACATTGAAGCAGAGGGGAAATACCTCCAAACTTTTTCCCAAGACATAGCGGCATACAAGCGATAAACCCATATTTTTCAAGAGAAATTTCGCATTTCGAAAAAGGTGGATAAGTTGCAACCGAGAAAAAATTTTCTCTAGTGAAAGACAGATTGTGAGTGGAGCAAAAAAATAATCTTGGCGAGAAAAAGAATTGTCTCTAAATCTCGTGAGAGGAAAAGCCTACACAACAATCATGAGCTGCAGCATTTTGTCAACATATAAGGGCCTTCATCCTGGCATTTATTCATAATGAATAAGCCTCGATTCAACAACCTTTAGACTCAGAGCCCCACCATCCTCGCAAAAGGGTGGTCATTTCATCCGCAGGGAGAGGACGATTGCAAAAGTAACCTTGGACCCCATGACAACCGAGCTGTCGTAAACATGCAACCTGTTCTGGTTGTTCAACCCCCTTCGCGATAATCCTGGCATTGATAGATTGACCGAACTCTAGACTTCTTAGAATGTCTTTGCTCATTCCAGGATCGTTAGACAGATTCACGACAAGCGATTGTGAAAGTTTAAACGTGTGAATCGGAAGGTCACTCACAAGATCAGTGATCCAAGCTTCCGGAACAAAATCATCAATAACCACGGACAGACCGAGCTCATGAATGTCTCTAATCAATGCGAGAGCTACTTTCTGGTGTGTTTTCAAAAGCAGTTGGGAAATTTCAATTCTCAACGTTGTGGGCGACAGATTCGCCTCCTGAAGGACTTGACGAATGACCTCAATAAATTTGGGATGCTCTGCATTCTCTCCAAAAAGATTGATTCCGATAGAACCGAATGGGACGGCTCCTTCTTGCCACAACTTCGTCTGAGAACACACAGCCCTGAGTACCCATTCTTGAATGGAACCAATGAGGTGAATTTCTTGAGCCAAGGCAATAAACTGAGAAGGGAAGATAAGTCCAAGATCAGGGTGATGCCACCGCAACAAGACTTCAAGGCCCATGATATGCCCATTTCTCAGATCAACTTCCGGCTGAAAATGCAAGAAAAACTCTTGACGGTTCCAAGCATCCCGCAAACTGTTAGCTAACGTTAATTGCTCGAAAGCCTGAGCATTCATCTCATCAGAGACAAATTGATAGCAATTTCCGCCTTTCTCTTTGGCTCGATACATTGCCCGATCGGCTTGGGTCACCAGGGAATCCGGAGTCGTCGCATCAAACGGATATAAAGCAATGCCAATGCTCGCAGTCGTGGACACGCTTTGATCATTTAAGGGAACGGATTGCCTCACGGCATCGAGGATTTTATGCGCGACATACCCCGCATCTTGTCCCCTATCCAAATCCTGTAAGATCAAAACAAACTCATCGCCACTGTGCCGGGTGACCGTATCAGTGGCTCGCACACACGCCGTTAAGACTGTTCCTACCAATTTGAGAAATTCATCACCCTTTTCATGGCCGAACATGTCATTGATCGGTTTAAACCGATCTAAATCCAGGAACAGAATCGCCAGGGAACGCCCATGCCGACGAGCCAGTGCTAAAGCTTGTTTTAATCGATCATGAAACATGACTCGGTTAGGAAGGTCTGTCACCAGATCGTAGTGGGCCAGACGGAAAATTCACGCCTCAGATTCCTTTCGTGACGTGATATCTTGATGCATCGCGACATAATGGGTGATCTCTCCTTCGTCATTTCGCAAAGCGGTGACAGTTTGCTCCACCGCAAACTGGCTTCCATCTTTTCGCTGTTTCACAAACTCTCTCCTCCAATTTGCTCCCTGGGATCCCAATCGTCGAGAGGGCTTGAACGAGGATTTTAACTTGTTGGATTTTGAAAATATCTCGATCTGGCCAACAATCTCTGCAGCGGAGTAGCCCGTCAACCTCGTATAGGCATCGTTGACCCATTCAATTCGCCCTTCCCGGTCAGTGATGAATACTGCATGTTCGGCAGAGGCGATAGCCGCACCTTGAAGTCGCAAGTTTTCCTGGTTCTTTACCAAATCCAAACTCAAGGAATCGGCAAAATCCTCAAGAAGACTGGCAAGCGCTTTTTGGTCAGCAGCCGGCATGCCGGGATATTGTTTTTGCAGGATTGCTAATTGCTCATGGAGGATCTGAAGGTCAAACCCATAGGTAAGAACTTTACCTTTGTCTTTCCTTTTCCCTTCGGATGAGTTATTCGATTTTTTCTTACTCCTCAAAGCCCTGACTCTCCCGATTCTCTTGAAAAATCGTTATTTCTCAATTTCTTTTATCGATGAATACCTTAACGAGGAAGTTTCATTTTCCTCCCACACCGGCAAGAGTCCCATTGCAAAGTCTCGCTCCACTTGCCGATATCGCTCCAGAGTACCGACATCCGACCAATAACCTGAAAACCCATACCCTTGGATCCAACCACCTTTCTCCAAACAAGCCTGATAGGCTGCAATAATGGATGAATTGGAATCTTTCGGAATATCGCGCAGCACCTCAGGTTGCAACACATGGATTCCAGCAAACATCTTCCGATGGATAAATGAGGTTGCGATGTCTTCCTTTAGCCCAACTCCTCGAATGGTCAATACGCGATTATCATCGTTACATTCCACAACCCCCCAATTTTCTACATCAAGTTCACTTCGCAGAGCCATAGTGGCAAGTGCCCCACAATCTTGGTGTCTCGCGATCATTTCTGTCAGGTTCAAGTCTTCTAACGTATCTCCATTGAGAACGAGAAAGGGCTGCCCGTCAAAAAACTCTTCCACTTGTTTAATTCCCCCACCCGTCCCAAGCAATGCCGTCTCTCTAGAATAGGCCAGTTGCATTCCCCACTGCCGACCATCCTCAAGATGATCCTGAATTTTGTCTGCCAAATGGTGAAGGTTAATCATCACTTCCCTAACGCCATGCGAACGAAGCAAAAGTAGATTCCAGACAATAAGAGGGCGGCCACCCACAGGAACAAGCGGTTTCGGCAGTGTATCGGTGAAAGGTCGTAGGCGGGTCCCTAACCCGGCAGCTAAGATCATGGCTTTCATAAGGATTTTCTCATTGCCACTCCGGAATATAAGGAGCTAAATGATCAAAAAGCCTCGCTAATTCAGAGTATCTGTGAAAATTATCCCGTACATACCCAAGAGTACGGGGAATGGCTTCAAGAAATTTTGAATTGTGTTTTACTCGATCAATATAGACAAATCGCCCTGCAGCTTTGAGATTTCGTTGAATACTCGTAAAATCGAACAATCGCTGGAACGCCTCTTCATCATGTAACAGCATCCGTTCCTGTGTGGTGGGCTGCAATTCTTGAGACATGCTTCCCACATACCGGTCAATCATCGTCTCAACGAGTGACTCATCTAATACGATATAAGAATCACGGAGCAATGAAGCCAAATCATACGTCACCGGCCCCAATAACGCATCCTGAAAATCAAGAATTCCAAAGGTATTGTCGTACACCATCAGGTTCCGTGAATGATAATCCCGATGCGTGAACACCTGAGGTTGAGCGGCGAGCCATACAGCAATCTTTTGGAATTCATCTTGAATGACTTGTTCATCCCAGCCAGATATCGGCTTACCAAACCGAGCCACGACACCATATTCAAGAAAGTGATCGAACTCCCACATGAGTAAAGGAACATCAAATTCCCGGGTGAATGCATAATAAGAATCCATCCGTGAAGCCGTGGCGCGAAGATGGATAGCGACTAATGCATCAATCGCCTTCCCATATAATTCGGACCACTCTGATGGGTTCCTCTGCAAACAGGCTTCCAGAAGAGTGAGATCTCCAAAATCTTGGAGATAGAGAAGACCGGCCGGTTCATCGTAATAGTATAAGGTTGGCACACCGATTCCGACGGCTTCTAGATGTCGTAGCACGTTGATAAAGTGGAGCTCTTGGATTCCTGAATTTGTACCACTGACGGCCTCTTCAGATGCCTTAAATCCCTCAGGGTCAGCCAACTGCATGAGGATCAAGGAGGGGACGGTTCCCTCTAAGCTCAAGCGAAAATATCGTCGGTTAGAGGCATCACCAGCTAGAGGGGACGCATCTATCAACCTGGCCGTAAATGGGAGTTTTTCCAGAATCGTGTCAGTAATGAGGGAAAGATCGAGCTTTCCATGTGGCGAGGGCGTGGACCGACTCGGCATATTAGGAAATTATACGAACACTCAAAGGTAATGTCACGGCATACACTTTGCCTATAACAAGCTTTGATATCCGCGCCATTCACAAAAGGCCGCATATCGTAATATGAGCTTTACCCCTTCATCTCTTTTGCGCTATTTTTAAGCGAAAGCCGTTACTCACCTCGAACCTAGCTAGAAGTTTCTATGTCTTCAACATTCACAAAGGATGTCTCACTCGCTATTGGTGAGATTTCCAAGTCCACCACACCACAGCCTTGTACACTCGTGATCTTTGGGGGTTCTGGTGATTTAACCCGCAGAAAATTGGTGCCAGCAGTCTATAATCTGATGCTCGATGGTCTCTTACCTGCCGGCTATGCCATTCTTGCTCTTGGAAGAAAGTCCTGGACTGACGTGGAATTTCGCGCGTTAGCCAAAGAAGGCATTGAAAAATTCTCACGCCAATCCCTTCAAGAAGACAAGTGGGACGATTTTGAAAATCGTCTCTTTTACGCATCTGGGGGCATCAATGATCCACAGACCTATCAAACGATCAAAGCCCGCCTTGAGGAGATCGAATCTCTACACCAACTCCCTGGGCACTGTATCTATTATTTGGCCATCCCTCCAACTTCGTTCGCTTCAACCTGTGAAGGGTTACATCAGGCTGGGCTTGTTTCTTCTCCAATAGGGTCTGACCGTTTTTCCCGTGTTATCGTTGAAAAACCCATCGGACATGACCTGAAGTCTGCCAAAAAAATTAACGCCATCGTGGGAAATGTGTTCGATAAATCGCAAATTTTTCGGATTGATCACTATCTGGGGAAAGAAACTATTCAAAATATTATGGTGTTGCGCTTTGCTAACGGTATTTTCGAACCTATTTGGAACCATAAATACATTGACAACGTTCAAATCACGGTGAGTGAAGCTGAGGGAGTCGGCACACGGGCCACCTATTATGAGGAAGCCGGAGCCCTCAGAGATATGGTCCAAAACCATATTCTTCAGTTGCTATGCCTTATTGCTATGGAACCTCCCTATTCACTCGATCCTGACGTGGTTCGCAATGCCCGCATGGATGTTTTACGGTGCATTCGCCCGATTCGGGGAAAAGATGTTGAAAACATGACGGTCTGTGCTCAGTACTCTCATGGAACCATCCAAGGGGAAGAGGTTCCTGGGTATCGTCGAGAAGAGGGAATTTCCCACAATTCGACGACGGAAACCTTCGTCGCACTCAAAATATTCGTAGAAAACTGGCGTTGGTCAGGAGTTCCTTTTTATCTCCGAACTAGAAAGGCCATGCGAAAGCGGGCTTCAGAAATCACTGTTCAATTTCGGGATATTCCCAAAATTCTTTTTAACGCAAACCCCGATGCCCCACAGACTCCCAATCTGTTAACCCTACGAATTCAACCCAAAGAAGGAATGTCCCTTCGAATTTCTTCAAAGATTCCGGGTACCCGAGCGGAAACCTATCCTGTCGAAATGACGTTTAATTATGGAGACGCCTTCTCGTCTCCCTCGCCCGAAGCCTATGAACGCCTGTTGTTGGATGTCATGACAGGAGACGCTTCGCTTTTTATGCGGCGAGACGCAGTCGAAGCCTCATGGGCCTGGATCACTGACATCTTGGAAGGCTGGAAAACTTATGGAAGTAAATGGCTCCCTGAATATCCACCAGAAAGTTGGGGGCCAGTGGAATCGGATCGTCTTATTGAATCCGATGGCCGTCAATGGCGTGATGTGTAAAAGTGAAGAAAGTAAACTTGAGATAATTTTACTTCTTATTTGCTCTGACTCGACGTCTTACTGCCCTATCCTACTTCGACCACCCCACCCTCTTCTTTTATTTGCAAACAGAGCCAAACGAGCTTTATGATGAAGGCTTTCATGAACATTCATTTGACGAATCCTCATAGGCATCTGGAGATCAAAGGACCAACCCGAATTCGACAATTATTGGAACACCTTAATTTGATCCCCGAGGCCTATTTGGTCATCCGCGGGGATGAACTTGTCACGGAAGATGAGGTATTGGAGGACACAGATTCTGTTGAGATTCGGGCAGTGATATCAGGAGGCTAGCCATTATGTTGTGTCTTAAGTGTCGCCACAAAGCTGTCATTAACCTCCCTCAGCACAACTTTGCCCTTTGCCCAACCTGTTTTACAGATTTTGTATACAGCCAAGTGACCCGCGCCATCAAAAAACAGCAAATGTTTGCTAAGACAGATCGGGTTTTAGTGGCCGTCTCAGGAGGAAAAGACAGCCTGGCGCTTTGGGATATTTTATTGAAATTGGGTTATCGTGCTGATGCCATCTACATAGGCCTCGGCATTGGCAGCTATTCAGAAAAATCTCAACAGAAAGTTCTCCATTACACTGAGCACGTGGCGGAATCCTTCGGAGCCAAACTTCATGTCCATACGGTAGAAGAGGAGGAGGGAGCCGGCATTCGAGAACTCTCCACCGTGATTCATCGGCCGACCTGTTCAACTTGTGGGATCATCAAACGATACCAGTTTAATCGGATCGCTATTGAAAAAGAATATGATGTCATGGCAACGGGTCACAATTTGGATGATGAAGCAGCGCGACTCCTTGGAAACGTGCTTCATTGGCAAACGGAGTATCTAGACAAACAATCTCCAACCTTACCAGCCTCCGTTGAAGGCTTTGCGAAGAAGGTCAAGCCCCTCTATCGATTAACGGAACGGGAGATAGCCGCCTATGCGGTGATCAACCGAATTGACTATATCGTTGAGGAATGTCCTATGGCCAAGGGCTCGAAGATGATCATGTACAAGGAAGCCCTGAATCGTCTGGAAACTGAATCTCCAGGCACCAAACAACGCTTTTATTTCGGATTTTTAGAAAAACAGGATGAGACTCAACCCGAGAAACTCACGATGGCCGATCGAGACCGCAACCACCTCCATCCCTGCACAACCTGCGGCCAACCCACCAGCGCTGAAATCTGTGTCTACTGTAAGATGATGACACGCGCCAAAACCCAAGTCTGACTTCTTTTAGTTCCATACAGACGATCACCTCAACCTTTTTTAGAGGAAACATACTAACCGCTTACACACACTGGAGAAGCCCTTTTCCTTCCGACAGTCAACTTGAATACCCCATTTTATTGACCTCCTCCCCTTGGTTGTGCCACATTGCCCTGTCCTTTTGAAAAGGTATTTTTACGAAGGAGGATTACTACATGCCGTCAGATTTGAAGCACAAGAGTAGTGGGTTAACTGAGGGACCAGATCGGGCACCTGCTCGTGCGATGCTCAGGGCCGTCGGCTTAACCGATGAGGATTTGTCCCGTCCGTTGATTGGTGTCGCAAATACCTGGTCTGAAGTGACCCCATGTAATTTCCATCTTCGAGAACTAGGCGAAAAAGTGAAAGAGGGCATTCGTGCAGCCGGTGGGACACCCATTGAATACAACACCATAGTGATCTCTGATGGCATCAGCATGGGAACTGAGGGCATGAAAACTTCTCTCATTAGCCGGGAGGTCGTAGCTGACTCAATCGAGCTCGTGGCGCGTGGGCACTTGTTTGATGCCGTTGTGGCCCTTTCAGGATGTGATAAAACCATACCCGGCACAGTCATGGCTCTGGCCCGTTTGAATCTCCCCTCGCTCATGCTCTATGGCGGCTCCATTATGCCTGGTCAATTCCAAGGGCATAATGTCACGATTCAGGATGTCTTTGAAGCTGTCGGCTCACATGCCAGGGGGAAAATGTCCACTGAAGAATTGCACGAACTTGAGAGCAAAGCCTGCCCTGGTGCTGGCGCCTGTGGCGGTCAGTTTACGGCCAATACCATGGCGATTGCTTTTGAGTTCCTGGGAATCTCCCCTTTGGGATTTAACGGCATTCCAGCCTTAGATCCACAAAAGGGGAAAGCAGCCGTTCAATGCGGCCAATTGGTGATGGATTTATTGAAAAAAGATATTCGCCCCAAACAGATTATCACTCGCCAGGCATTGGAGAACGCGATCGCGGCTGTCGCGACCACGGGGGGATCGACCAATGCTGTTTTACATTTGTTAGGTGTCGCTCATGAAATTGGCGTCCCCTTGAGCATTGATGATTTTGACACCATTAACCGCCATGTTCCTCTTCTCGCCGATTTGAAGCCAGGAGGGCACTTCGTGGCACCGGATCTTTTTACCGCAGGGGGCACCCAACTTGTCGCAAAGCGTCTCTTAGAGGCTGGACTTCTTGAAGGGATTTGTCTGACCGTTACCGGACGAACCCTTCAAGAGGAGGCGGCTGAAGCCAAAGAAACCCAAGGCCAAAAAATTCTCTACTCGGTGGAGAAGCCTATCAAAGCCTCAGGAGGGCTCGTGATTTTAAAAGGTAATCTTGCACCTGAGGGATGCGTCGTGAAAGTTGCTGGCCATGGCCGACTCACCCATCAAGGTCCAGCGAAAGTCTTTGATTGTGAGGAAGACGCTTTTCGAGCAGTTCAAGAGGGAAAGATTGATCCAGGTGATGTGGTCGTCATTCGTTATGAGGGGCCCCAAGGAGGTCCGGGTATGCGAGAAATGCTCGGCGTCACCAGCGCGATAGTCGGGGCAGGGCTTGGTGAGTCTGTGGCTTTGCTCACCGATGGGCGTTTTTCTGGAGCCACGCACGGAATGATGGCTGGACACGTGGCTCCTGAAGCTGCGAAAGGTGGACCTATTGCAGCAATCCGCAACGGAGATGTGATTCGTTTTGATGTGAGCCAACGCCGTTTGGACGTTGATTTACCGGCGGAGGAACTCGATGCCCGTTTACGACAGTGGAGCCCTCCCCCACCTCGGTATACCAGTGGCGTGATGGCCAAGTATGCAAAATTGGTCTCTTCAGCTTCTTTAGGTGCCGTGACCTCTTAATCGAGGTCACCGATTCCAGGCAGGATTTACTTTTTCTTCAGAACAATATTGCTTTTGTGTTTGACGATTTCCACCGGACGGAACGCTCTATCTTTTTGGCCTAGAGTCGCCTCTTGCTCAACAGCCTTGATGAAATCTTGAGGCCCATGAATTTCCCCATATGTGAGCGTAACAATCACATCCATCGATGGTGCATTTGTGGGGGTGGGAAAGGAGAACGTTTCTACTCGTTTTTCCTCCGGCTTGAGTAACGTATCCTTCGCGATCTTCACCGCCTCAAAGTCAAACACGGTCTCGTTTCCCTTCGCATCTGCAAACACTCGTTCGTAATGCCGCTGTTCCCCATACACTTTTCTCAAATTTTTTCCAAGAATGGTCAGATCGACAATCACTCTTGACCAGCCTGGATGCGGCAAAGGCAAGTTATGTGGCACCAGGCTCTGTACCGTGACTGTGACTTCTGACGTCTTCCCTTTGACCTTGGTTTTCACATCCACTTCTGCAGCTTTGGCTCGAACTTTACCGAACCGACCAGGGAAACTGTGATTGGCCACTTTTCTATTTCGCTCGCCATTGGCTGATTCACCAAACTCTTCTGGCATATGACAGGATTGGCAATTCTTTCCTTTTTTTTCCGCTTTGCTTTTTTCCCAATCTCCCATGAGACCTGAGGCATGGGCTTTTTCACCTTGCCCTGGGATGGCATCATGACACGTTAAGCAATATTGAGAACTCCCGTAGAGCTCCAACGGTACCGATTTGTGCGCGAGATTCTCCGCGGCTTTCTTATAGGATCCAAAGACTGTTTTTTCAAAAACAAAGGTCGGAAAGGGGGGATGCGTTTTGGTGTCGATGTCTTTAATGAGGTGACATTGTGAACAGCCTACACCATCGATTTTGGGATCTCTTGACTTGACTTCTTTAATAAACATTTCACTCTGCTCTGGATATTCCAGAATATGCGGGGCATGGCAGCGGAAACACATATGTCGGTCTTCTGGCTTCGCGAACTCCAAGTACCGAGCTAAGCTCACGCGAAATGCCGCTGTTTCTATCGATCGGGATTGGGCAGAAGTCTCCCATTCCTCAAAAACACGGATATGACACCGCTTACATTTCTGGGAATGTGGAAAGGCCTTATTTAATGGTTTAGCCCCTTCTTTTGCTCCAAGAGCGGTTTGGAAGGAAGCACCTATCAGGAGAATCAAAACACCTAATAAAAGACCTGCGCTCTTCACGGCTATCTGCCTGCAGATGGCATTTTCATGATCACCTCTACTCGTGTCGATCGATCTTGAGGAAAGTATGAAGGAATTATAAAGTCTTTGTTCGATATGTGAGAAGTCGAGGAGCAGAATACTCCTCGATAATTTTTTCTGCCGTCTTTCGTGATCGTTTATTTGTGATGGAAGATAAATACTTTTCTTGTAAGTCTTTACCTGGATCAGGGATAAGCCCATAACTAAGCACGGCTTCGATGAAGCCTCCCTTGGCTTCGTCACCCACCTCGAATGAAAAGGGAATTCTTCGTGTAACGCCTCCGTTCACCAGCGGACGGGGAATAGGACCTCTCAGAATTTGATCAAAATCAAGCCCAAAACGTTTACGTTCGGTTTTTAAAATATTCCCTTTGACATCCTTGAGGGTGACCATTACGTAAAACTGCTTCAGCACGGGATCTCCACCTGGAAACATATGTGGAAGACTGCCGTTTCTTACAAGAACTTTTCCTTTCACTGACCCTGATTGATGCTCCACTTCAAGATCAACCCGAGGAAACCATTCTGCTTGCAAATTCCGATTACTCAGCATGATTCCAGGAATGACAATTCCTTGAAACCAATGACGGCCAATAGGACGAGTGAGGGAACCCTTTTGTAACGTAGAGCTCCCCGTCGACTGTTCCATATGACAATCCTGACAAATCGTGCCCTTTAGGATCTCTCCAACCAAATCTTTTCGCGTGACATCTTTCACCTTACTAAAGTGACAAGATGCGCAGTAATTGGCTCCGTGGTACACATCATTTTGTTCAGAAGGATGGACTAAATTCTCATCAGGGTTAGAATAAGGTCCAAAGAGCGTTGGGCCTGGCTGGATGGTAAATGAAGGATGATCATTTCCATCCTTCACCCCATTAATCAGATGACAGGCCGAACATCCGATGCCTTCAACTTTGACACTTTTCCGGCCGCCCATCACTTGATTGATGATCTTTTCTGTGTGCTGAGGGAATACGGTCACTGCTGGAGCATGGCAGGCAAGACAACGTGTCTTTTCTTCAGGAGTAGGATTGGTTTGTAGCCAGAGTCCCAGGACCGTTCGAAACACTTTTGATTTTAATGCCGTTCCATGGAGTAACGCTCCGTCCACTCGGCCAAACGTTTTTAAATCTGGTGTCTGTTCTCGCATGCCTTTCCATTCTTCATAATGGCGGTCATGGCATTGCTTGCACTGTTCAGAAGGGACAAAAATTTTTTCGATTTCATCAATCCAAACTTCATCAGTTCCGGAAGTTTTTGACGGTTGAGCGAATCCTTTGTCCAAGGACGTCATACCGAACCCTGCCAATAATAGCCCCAACAGATAGAATCCCACCCTCCAATAATTTTTCGACGGATCTGATTTCACAGTCAATTCAGCTTTCTTATCAATCCTTAAGAACCCGGACAAAATGAAAGTTTAATCCTCCTCCAATTCCCTGATCATCGACACCAGAAGGCTCATAGGTGGCGACCGAAAAATTTTGTCGAGGCATGGTCATCTCTAGAGCTCGACCAAGATCCAGGAGGGTAGTAATTTCATTTCCATCGACTTCTTTGATGATGGCTCTGGGCTTCACACCAGCTAAATCGGCTGGGGTTCCTCCGATGACCTCAAATACAACCACACCTTCAGCACGGGTTAAACCTAAAAACTTCTGAATCTCCTCATCTACCTCCCCTACATCCACACCAAACTCTTCTCCAAGAGCCAGGGCCCGTTCCTCCGTCATCTCCGCTTGTAAGGAAGGGGCTGCCCACCACAGGATTATTCCGACTCCTAGTAGGATGAGCAAGACGACTCTTTGCAAAACCTGACATGTGTGGGGTTGACGATATGTACTGACAAACATCATGATTTCTGCATCTCTTCGTAAGAAATATCTTGAACCTTCATTGGGGTTGGCACATCCCGCATTTCACCAAACAGGCATCTAATTTTTACCGGGCGAACCTCCCGCCGGATCGATCACCAACTGCAACCACGAGGCCACAGCTTTTTGCCCATTTCGTTCTTGATTTTCCCCATTCCAGACAGCAAATGCCACGGCTTGCACATGGCCAGGCCATAACATCGCTTCATTCTCAGGAATGGTTCCAGGTTCACTCAGGGGCCTCTTCATGACCACCCGCCAAAATCCACGTTTCCATTCCGCCTGGCCCTTTATGCGACCTTGCTTCCGTTTACTGGTCAGCGTACTAAAACCGCCTCCGACTAAATCTTCTACTGAAGAAGGCCTCCATGGGATAACCTCAAATCTTCTAATGCCTCTTCTTTTCCGTTTCTTCTCCTTTGCACGAGCAGCCCGGCGATCAACGTCACTCTGCCAGTCAGCCTTCCAATGCCAAATATTGACGTAATGATCCAATTGACCCATGCAAAAGAAAGCCGGAGCCGTTCCCAAGGGAAGCGCAACAGCCACCCCATCCCGAAACACACCAGGCGTTAACTGCTCATTCTTGGTTGCATCTTGCCATTCAATGAGAAACGCAATCTCAGAGCCATTGTGCATGGACCTGACAGAGACAGCTTTCGCGCTGGGTTCAGGCCAAACAGGACGAGTAATAATCTGGCCACTCAAGGGAATGGGAATGGGCGGAAGAGATTCCCAGGCGGGATCACTTGGAAAGGATGGCACAGCCCCATCAACAAAATGGGAACGAATCATGATGCCCTGTGAACTGACCACAGGAATCCCGACCCACACGAAAAACAAGGCTGTGCTGACAACACTCAGCCCAAGCAGGATCAGGGTACGACCTGGACGTCCCCATCTACGCATCAACGTTTTGCCCTTAGGTACTCAAGAAAGATTAAGAAACTAACGTATACTGTTGTCTAAAAGGAAAGATGGCAATACATGAACCAGATACCTGTCTTCATGGCACTAATAAAGTTTTATTCTTCGAATTTTATTCTCGTTTCGTTCACAGACATATAAATGCCCTTGCGAATCTATGGCGAGACCAGAAGGAGCATTCACCACTGCATTGATCGCAAGATTTCCATCTCCATGTTTCAACATTCCCGCATCTTCTTTCGCAACAAACCTTGCGGCCCCGCATCCACCCATATTTTTGTCGTCGTACCCGCTATCCCCATTCCCTGCGATCGTCGAAATCATTCCGGTCTTGGCATCAACCTTTCGCACACGATGGTTCATCGAATCCGCAATAAAGATATTTCCTTCCTGATCAACGATGGCGGCTTCGGGTACGTTTAACATGGCCTTCACAGCTTCTTTATCGTCCCCATCATATCCATACCGGCACGCACCAGCTACTGTAGATATGATACCGGTTTCCATGTCAATTTTTCGAATTCGATTGCTTCCCTTATCCGTTAAGTACAAATCACCATGACGATCCACCGCAATTCCCACAACATCCCACAGTTTCGCTTCAAGAGCGGAACGCCCATCGTCTAAATAAGGGGCGAGATCCAGCCCATCGGAACACTGAGGCCTGAGCCAACCTTGATCATCACTAAAGTCTATTCCAATAGCATCCCCAGAGAGGACAATCAGATTTTGGGCCGTCAACGGACTGACCGAGTCCTCATCTTCCTCAGACCACGTCCCTGCGATCGTCGTGACCATTCCTGTCTGAGGGTCGTACTTTCGAATGCGATGTGCTTGAGTATCGGCAATATACATGACACCATGATGGTCAAACACAATGGCGCTCGGGTACGTCAAGTTGACCTCTAAAGCCGGTCCATCTCCATTGAACCCAGACTGTCCCGATCCCACCACGGTCGAAATGATCCCAGTTTGGTGATCAACTTTTCGTACGCGATTACTTCCTGAGTCACAGATGTACAGATCGCTTTGCGAATTGCAAGCTACACCGAGGGGAAGATACAAACCTGCCTGATCACACGGGCCTTCATCACCGCTATAACAGGTTTCACCGATTCCTGCATAGTTATGAAGGGTTCCCGTCTCCAGATCTACTCGACGGACACGATCCGATCCATTCTCGGCAATGTACAGGTATCGTTCCTCCCGATCGAAACAAATCGTATTTGGCAGGGGGATTCCAGCTTTAACCGCCCGCTTCCCATCGCCCGTACTTCTGGATTTCCCATTTCCAGCAAATGTTTCGATTCGACCAGCAGATGATTCAACACTTGTTTCCATACCACACCTTTTTTGAGTTCCCGTATTGTCTATCTCATTTTTTCTCTAAGACCACAGTCTGACACATATTCATCCGCCACTCCACAGAATATCTAAGCTTTTGCGGAGGGAATGGCTTCAGATTGAGGAGTTCCCGATGGCGTTGTGTCAGACACAGGGGCCGCCTGCTGAAAAGCCTGACTCGTCGAGGCTGGTTGTTCAGAAGTTTGACCACTATTCATCGGTGAAGGCTTCACCGTAGGCTGCGCCTCAGCCTCAATGGCATCAGTTTCTTGGACGGATTTTTTAAACCCCTTAATGGCTTTTCCCAACCCTTCCCCAAGTTGTGGAAGCTTTCCTGCTCCGAAAATAATCATGACAATGATTAAAATCAGAAGTAACTCAGTAAATCCAAATGTTCCAAACATGGCTATATTCTCCTTCTTCTCAGCAACAAGGCCTTAGGTCTTGCTGGCTTCTTTTGATCGCTTGGCGAATCGCTGCTTCAATCTTTGGCGCGTCTCTTCGGCTTGCTCAAACATGCGGCTTTTTTCATAGGTATTAATAAGATTGTAATATGCAAGTGGCTCATCGGGGTTATGGTCCACGGCCTCTTCCATCACTTTCACAGCAAGCTCCGGCCTTTTAATATTCAGTGCTATTTTCATTAACTTGAAACTGCATTCTAAGTGATGAGGGTCGAATTCCAACACCTTCATATACGCCTGAATAGCCATATCCAGGGTATTGTAATCAGAGACGGCAGGGTTATCGAGTTGTTCGTACACTTCTGCTAAATTGAACCACGCTATAGGATCTTCTGGAGTGACTTCTATGAGCCGTTCGAAAAAATCCTTCGCCTTCCAATATTCTTTTTTATCACTGAAAAGACGACCGAGATTAAACAATGCCAGAACATCATATTTGTTTAATTCCAATGCTCGCTCGAACTGCGGAATGGCATCATCCATCATGCCTTTCGTGCCATAGATGGTCCCTAAATTGGAATAATGCATGGCCAAGGATCGATCCATCTCGGTCCGCAAACCCTCAGCCATTTCGACAGATTTTTTTACCTCTGCAAGGGCTTCATCAAGTTGGCCTTTACTAAAATACAACTCACCGAGACGGCAGCGAGCCTGAAAATCATCAGGTTCCTCGCTTAGCAATTTTTCCAATTCGGCGATTTCCTCTTCAGGGCTCAGTGGTTGCTCATCAACCCCACTCCCGGAACTACCTTCTTCAAGTCCTTTTTCGAGATTTTGCTCTTCCATAGCGTTTACTCTTTCTTACCGTGCTTCACCCAACATCGTAGGCGCTGATGAATATACAAGGTCATTTTCAAGGTCATTTTTAGATTTTACCCTTAATTTTCCGAAAGTCCCACGTTTATCCATATTTAAAAGCATCAATCCAACCACCACCATCAATGTCAGATGGGAGAGTTGAAGAGCGTATCCAGCCATAAACATGAGTCCCAATCCATAACCTGCTAATCGACCGATTAGCACCAATTTGATGATGGTATAGGCCCAACAGATCAATCCTGCCATATAAAAGGCGAAGGGCAAGTAAAATGTATACCCCATGCCCATTTGAAAAATCCAACCAATGCCTTGGCCGGCTTTTCTCGCCTCTTCCGCCATGTTTTCATCATAGAGTAACAGAAAAAAATCCAGGAAGAGAAGGACAAAAAAGACCGTCCCTCCACTAGCTAGTAAGGTCATTGCACGACGTTTCTGAGCCTTATTTTTCGTAAAAAATGGGGTACTCCCATATGCCCAAAACACCAAGATACTGGCCAACACCATTAATGCCTCTCCGATGCGATTGATTTCGTGAACCAGCGGTGGAGGATTCAAGACTCCGAAATACCCATAGCCTGTGGACATCGTCTGATAATAAATCCATCCCCCTATCCCCAGCAGAAAACTGCCCACAGCAACACGCTGACTCACCACATGATGCGACTGCATAAATTGAGTGCCAAGGATAACCAACACCGCTAATGAGACCAGATTATACAGAACCGCACCTAACATCGCAGGTGGAAAGACGAGAAACACAACGGTTAGGAGGACTAAGAGCGACACCGAGGGGACTAACACAGAATCGGGCCACCCAGTCCAGGAGATCTGTTGAATTTTTTGGATCAGTAAAATAAAAATGACGAGGAAGAGAAGGATGGACGTGACATTTAATAGGACGAACCCTAAGGATGAAAGGGTTTGGAACGTAATTTTGACAAATGCATATTTTTCGGAAATCTTGGACAAATGCATGCCAAGACGTGAAACCAAGCGGTACAGGACCAGCTCTAAAAAACCAGCTAAAAGCAAGAACTTGACCGCATATTCAAATAGAAATCCCGCTCCGTCAGATTGTGAATTGACTTTACTCTCGGCGGGCGTATTGGGAAGACTCATATGGTTCAAACAACCAATCGAAAATTCAAAGACTAATTCACTTCTAAGCTAACGGCTCTTATCTCCATATCCCTGAAACTAGACAGTTGTATGTTCCGGAGCAGCATGCTTCATCTTGTGCCGAGATATATAAAGAAGCCCATCAGCCATTGAATAGTTAAACGGCAGTTCACAAACAACTTCGCTGACTTTTCCATAGACATATTGATAGAGCTTCTCAGCTTGTTCCGGGGTCATGCCTTCTTGAACCTCATAGAAAAACCCTAAACTCAAATCCTCCGAAGCTGGCCTCATAATTCGGTGAACTCCATACCCACTCGGATCACTCATAATTGGGGCTTCTTTTTCTAAATCAAAAAGACAGGGCTGGCAGGAAAATCCATAGGAGGAATTGAGCTTGGTATTCTCTACAATGAAATTCATGGTTTCCAAGGCTTCTTCTTCTGTCTCGGTGGGAAATCCCACGATAATATAACAATGAACCGCAATTCCCAGATCAACACAATCCGAACAAATTCGCTGGACATTCTCCTGAGTAATGCCTTTCTTCATGAAATCCATCATGCGCGGATTGTAGGTTTCTAGCCCAAACACAATCTTTTCACATCCAGCATCTCTCATGAGCGTTAACAATTCCCTCGAAAGATTTTTTTCAAATCGCAGCTCAGCCGTCCACTCAATATCAAAATCCCTTGATGAAATTTCCTTGCAAAGCCGTCTAGTTGGGGACAAGGCTAAGCATTCATCGGTGAAGAAAAAATAGGGGGTGTGATATTTCTCGGAAAGAAATTGCAACTCATCAACCACTTTGTTGGGATCTTTTTGACGGAAGTTTTGGTGGTCAAGCGTCAAGGCACAAAATGCGCAATCTTTGTAATAACATCCCCTTGAGAATTGAACCGGTAAAACCGTCCGCGGTGCGAGATATCGATCAAGCGGAAATCCATCATAATTCGGTGCGGGATGCTGGGCCAAGTTCTCAGAATAAAACGGTTGATTGACCACAATTTTGCCGTTCTGCCGATAAATGAGATTGGGAACTTTGGAAAAATTTCGTTTCCCCTCAAGTTGATTCACTAATTCTAGAAGAGCTGTTTCTCCTTCAAACACAATAAAATCATCAGTTACTTCAAATAGCCGCTCACACCTCCTCAAGTTATCAACCAACCGTGTAAAAATGCTTCCGCCAATCGTCACATGAATATCCGGAAACGATTCTTTGATCAACCGGCACAGGGTCAGCCCAGGAATAATTTGTGAAGTCGCCGTAATGGATATTCCAAGCAAATCCGGAGCATCTTCAACGATGAATTGAAGGAAGTAATTCTGAAAGAGACTAATATAGGGGTTTTGGCCTTCGTCCTTAATGGCCTTCATAATATCTCGGGACGAATAAATGGAGTAACTTAACTGGTTATCCACCACTGTAAGTCGGGTAGGAAAATAAACAGATGAAACGACCTCTAACCATTTATCTATCGTAAAAAGACATTCCTGATACCGTTCGATATCATAAAACTCTTCTCCTCGTAATGAGGCCTTGGCCGGTTCTATTTGATCAATAAGCATAGGGAAACGATCTAATGATTCAACAAGCTTAGCATAATGTTCATCGCTATTTGGTCCCGTTTCCCCGTTTCGAGAATGCTCCAAACTTTTCAACTTCTCCATAAGAAGAGCATACACTTCAATCCCATAAGTCCTGGATAAGACAGTATCAAGCAATTCAATATTGATATCCTTTTGTCTCGTTGAAGTAATGCCCGCTTGACCTAAAAAAGCTGTCAAACAGGGTAAGCTGAGGTATGGCTGAGAGGGGTGCCAACTAGGTGGAAATAATAAGGAAATCTTCACAACATTCCCTCATACAAATAAATAATAAAATGAACCCTTGAGGCTTTTCTACGATACGGCTATTCTTCTTTATTAAAGTCCAATAGTGATAGATCCACATATCTGGGATACTCCCATCTAACCTCTTTATACACGTGCTTTCCTTTCCTTTGCAACTGATTGTCAGCTATTCCTGTCTTGTGCCATGATCTCTTCTAGAAGCCAATAAACTATTGCACACATATAACCAGTGAAGGAAAATATCCGATATGGAGGGAAGACAAAAAAACCCACAGCCCAACTTTTCTTTCAAGCTGGACTGAGGGTTTTTTACTCTCTTTAATTTCGTTATAAGGACTAAAGTCGTCCGAACGTCGGGCTTACGGCATTTTGGCCGAGAACCAGGTCGAAATGCCCTTCATCCCATTCCGTTCCACGTTCTGCCCATCCCAGACCGCAAAAGCCACCGGAATCGTCGCCCCGGCCAGGAATTGCACATCATTCGCATCACTCGTTGTCAGCGCCCGTCGCATCACCACCCGCCAGGTCGGGCCACTGCAGCACCCACCCTTGAGGGCTCCGTACGGCTCCCACAACCCATTCCCCATCACATCTTGCGAGCCTTGCGTTGTGAGCGTGCTGAACCCATTCGCATTCAAATCCTCGACCGAGCTCTTCCGCAAATTCGGGTCCGACATGATATTGCCTGACCAAATCCCGGGATTGAAGGGCCCGAGGCTCCGCCCAATCCGATCCGGATAGGTCACACCACTAGCCGGCTCTTCATAATAGAAGTCCCATGCAATCGAGGGATATTGATTGTCCACATCCCACATGCCGGCCACGCCAACTCCCATGTCCTTCTGCCATTCCGCGTTCCACCGCCAGATATTCACGGTGCCGCCGGATTGGCCCATACATTGGAACGGAGGGGCGCCCGAGGTTTGCACCGGGAACTGCACGGCGACTTGATCCCGAAAGTCCTGGGGCCCAATGGTGGTATTATTTAAGGTTTGATCCCCCCAATTGGCCCAGACCCCAATTTCCTTCCCATTGGTGGCCATTTTGACCATCACGGTTTTGACCGAAATATTCGGGTGCATGGGGGTCGTGATCGTTTGGCCGCTTAAGGGCACGACCACCCCTGGCACGGTTTCCCAGATAGGATTCGCAGCATCCATCGGAATGGCACCGCTAATTTTCCCTACCGGAATCGTCACCGGCTGGCTTACAGCCAAGGGCACCTGCCCTACGGTCAACATCACCCCAACAACAAGGGCAGCGAGAAGAATTTCAAACACCAGGCGTTTGTTACGCGTCTGCACTACTCTCATAATGACGCATCCTCCTTTAATAAAAGATTAAATCAAGATGACTGCGGACTGATAATTTACCACACGAAGCATAACTCCATCAATATGTTCTATCATCATGTGGGGCTATATTTAGAAAATACCAAATACGCCACAGATTAGGCGTTTCCTGATTGACCTTTTTCCTCCTGTGTTTCTTTATCCAGATAAGTTTGGGCTCCAACCTCGTTCATTAATAGATCTAATTCGTTTCCTTTATCTTGGGCTCCACATTCAAAAGACTGTCCTTCCGGGGAAGTGTAAATGGCTGGCCGATAATCCGTTTCCGAATAGGACTGGGGAGAAACCCCCAAATAAGCCACTTCAAAAGAAACCCATTCTGCGGTTAAATCAGCGATAATCTTGTAGAGACCAAACCCAGCCTTTTTCCGTAACATTCCAGCAAATAATGGAACCCATCGACCAATATGTTCTTTGACAAACTTTTTTTCGGCCTCCACAACAGTCTGTAATTTTTCAGTGCTGTCATGACATATGGCATACGACTCTTTATAGGCTAGAAAATGGAGAAACTCCAACTCAACGCTTAAATGATCCAACCGTTCATGAATATCTTGAGAAAGTTGAAGTCCAAAGGCCGAATAAAAACCTGCGATGTCTCCCATCACATAGGACTGGCCAAAAACATGATCATTTCCAAAAAGGGTTTCATAAGGGGGACAATCAAGAGATATGACATTACTAAACACTCTCCGGTGGTCATCCCGAAGATCTTGAATATTCAAATTCATCGCCTCGGAGGATACCCACTCCTCAGCGGCATCCAGATGTTTAGTAATACCCTCTAAATGTTCAGAAGCTTCTTCCCCACCCTTTCCTTCCAACGATGTCCTAAGACTCGCAAGGGCGGCCTTACCATCTTCAACAAATTCACCACTCTGTAAGTAATCAAGAAATTCGTCGTCCTCGGGATAGAGAAAACTCCAGGAAACTAATAAATAAAGCTTACTCCTAGATAAGGCCCGCTCAACAGCAGGAGAATCCTTTAGCGCAGAAAATCGGCCGCCATTTGCGGCATTGGCAGCCTGATTCACTGGCTGAGCCTGACTCCCTTTTGCGCTTGTTGCCATATATTTTAATTATAGAAAATAAAAAACTTTAAAATTAAAAATTTTTCAGGACTCAACCACTCACCCTCATAGACCTAATGACCTACTATTAGGTTTCTGACCTTATGAAACTGAGGAGCGGATCATAGGCCAACTGGTTAATGAAGTCAAGCGAAAAATCTGACTCTCCCAAAACCGTCTCCCTCCACAAACAATTTTCATGACTTTATTCGCAAAACAAAGAAATCCCCAATAAATAAGCTAAATATTCAAGTCTCGAGCTGGAATCACCTTGATCGCGATTCGATCATTCACCGTTTTACACACATGTTCACAGACCCCACATCCCACACATAATTGCTCATGGACTGAAACGCGAAAAGCAGAAAAATCCATATAAATAGCCTCTGTAGGACATTTCGAAACACACGAATTACAGCCTTGTCCAGCTGTACAGTATTGGTGAGAGACTCTGGCGAGCCCCATGGAAACTTCCTGCGGTTCCTTAAGAGGCAAAAGGGCTTCTGTCTCACAAACATCTATACAAGGAAAATCTTCACATAAGTAACAAGGTTTTTCATCAGAAAAAATGACCGGGCTTTCATCTTCAACGCTTACCCGAATGGCTCCAAACGGACAGGCTTCCACGCAATCCACACAGGATGTACAACGATCCAAAAATAAGGACTCCTCCACCGCACCAGGTGGACGGAGCCAGTCCGTTCGGAGTTTAGGCACATCCTTAACCTTTTCCTTGGAGGCATCACGATGCTTGATGTATTCATGGACTGTCACCCCTAAGGACACCACAGATTGCTTAATAAAATTTCTTCGTCCCAGCGCGTCACCGGATGACTCGGCTTCCGATCTTGGTGGTTTGGAGGACATAGCCGTTATTCAGGAGAATAAAGAAAGAGAAGAGGAGCGTTGATGACTTACCACAACGACACTGAAACGCAAAACGGGATTCCACAGATTCTAGACAACGCCTGCTGCTCTCAGCTTGTAGACCTCGACACATCGATCGCAAGCGCCATATTCCACATCCCAACCCGGATGGTTTTCTCGGATATAATCTAAAACATACGTTTCGACTTTTTCATCTAGATCTTCGACCCAGGAATACGTAGGGAATCGGCAAAGTGGACAGGGAAATCCTGGCATAAGAAGGGGCTTGGTTGGAACATCTGGAACTTCACCTTCCTCAATTTCTACAGCACGCTCAATAACGCGTGCGGTATCCGACGCCATCTCGGTTAATTCCGCATGACTTAACTTTTCAGTTTGCCAAAGCCCTTCAAAAACTGATTCAATCTGACCTGCCGGAATTTTTCGATACCAGGATCGAAACTCACGCAACCGATACTCCCGACTAAACATAGGCTCTTTTCCAGCCAGCACCAAGCGACTATCGACATGCTGACACCACAATACACGATACCGGTTCACAATGAGATGTTCTTCTCCGGGATTGAATCCTACTTTCGTATCAGGGTCATACCCAAACGCCTCATCAAGCATATCCTCGATGTGTGTGAGTTCATGGCGGAAATAGCGGCTCAAAGCCGGATCATAGAAACGACGGGGAACGAGTTTGATTCCAATTCCTTTAAGGCCTTCTTCTTCAAATTTTCTGGCCAGCTTCTCCTCAACAGCTCCCCACTTTCGAAGAATATCCACACCCTCCTGGTCTTCTTTGAGCACCCCACGCACCAAGACAATGCCAATCTTTGCTTTAACTTCGGGAAATTCATTGAATGCATCCTGTATAATGTCAGCAAATCCCCATTTGGCAAACAATTGCTGATACAGCCTTTTAAATTCTGATTCGCGATCATCTAAGGAAAACTTCTCATAAATAGGATCAGCGAATTCGTGGAATTCGTTGTAGTACGTGGGATCCCCTTCCCGCTCAGTTTTTTCAGCAAAGGAGTCGATCACTTCTTGAAGGAGGGCTGGTTGAAATCGAATTTCCATTTTCTCTAGTTCCCTTAAATTCCGGTAAACGGCCTCACCAATTTGATGGCCTATATGTGAACATTATATTAGCAAGAAATCCCTAGGTTAGTAATGCAGCCTCTCGGCTTGACTCCTCATGAAATAGGTCGCTAGTATCACCAGAAAAGGTAAAAACTATTATAGTGACTCCCTGTTCGCCTTGGCAAGGAGTCGGGAAACAAAAGGCAGACTCTCCGTTAATTTGAAAGGAAAATCATGGATCCAGCCGTCACTCCATTCGTTCATTTGGACCCTTCCCTTGGGTCTCCAGATCAAAAACAAACCCATCCTCCCATAGACACGCTTCAGTATTGGAAAGGCGGTGCGGAAGAAGTAAGGACGTTTATGGGCCATTCTCATGGAATATGGAGTGTGGCATATTCCCCTGACAGGTTAACACTCGCCACTGGTGGAGCGGACCGATATCTGAGGATTTGGGACATTGAGACAGGCCGTTTGCTGAAATCACTTCGGGGCCATACCAGAGATATTCGTCAGGTTGCTTATAGCCCAGATGGAGAACTCTTAGCTTCGGGTAGCGACGACCGGACCATTCGACTTTGGAACCCTTCGACCGGGGAGACCATACGGCTTCTTTTTACCCGATACGATCATTCCGTGTGTAGCCTGTCCTTTTCTCCTGACGGATTAATGCTCGCCCGCGCCGGCCAAAATAAGGATATCAAGATTTGGGAAGTGACAACCGGAACAGAACTCATGACCCTATTGGGAAAAGATCAATATGATCACCACTGGTCTGTATGCAATGCTTTCTCACCGGATGGCATCCACTTAGTTGCAGGAAGTGATATTGGGAAATTAAAACTTTACGAAGTCATTCCAAGTGGAGAGGAAAAGATGGTCCATCAGGGTCACTGGCGTGATGACCAGGATGATGAAGAATCAGAAGTACGGGGGTATTTTGTGGATGACCACGGAGGATTTCAAAAACCCATGGAATATTGGATCGGGGCGATCACCTTCACCCCCGATGGAAAAACCCTCATTACCGCAAGCCGTGACGCCACCATCAAGTATTTTGAAATGCCAGAAATGAAGGAATTCCGTACTTTGAAGGGCCATTCTGAATGGATTCGTGGTTTAATTGTCTCTCACGACGGGAAAATTCTTGTCAGTGCGAGTGACGACCACACGATCAAAATGTGGGACCTTCAGACCGGACGACAATTCCGTACGCTTAAAGGGCATAAGGGACCTGTTCGGGGAATTGCCTTTTCGCCTGATGGACGTTTTCTGGCCAGTGCATCCTGGGATCGGACCGTTAAACTCTGGAAGGGAGACGAAAGCCAAATTCAACCGTCTTAACGTGTCTCATCTTCCTGTTCGTCGCCGGGTGTGGAAATCCCATAGCGTTTACATTTTTCCCATAAGGCTTTTCGGGATAATCCAAGAAGTTTCGAACTCAGCGTTTTGCTCCAATTGGTCCGATTGAGGACCTCAATAATATACTCTGTCTCAAAACGTTCTCGAGCTTCTGCAAGGTTTTGCAACTTTTCACTAGAAAGCTTTTTCCCACTCAATCCCTCCTGACAGAAGCCACAACTCGAATTGCCTGCCCCACCTAAAAAGGGACAGCCATTTTGCCCGCAAAGATCCCACACTTGAATTTCTTCGCGAGCCTGAGCCAGGGCCACGGCCCGTTCGATGGTGTTTTCGAGCTCCCGAACGTTTCCAGGAAACGAATACCGAAGCAACAATTCACGGGCTTGCTGAGAAAATGATTTGACATGGTGGTTAAACCTTGTTGAACACTTACCCAACATATTGTCCGACAGAACTAAAATATCTTCTCTTCGTTCACGGAGTGGCGGCAATATCACCGGAACCACATTCAATCGATAATATAAATCCTCTCGAAAATTTCCATTTGCAACTTCCTTTTTCAAATCTTTTTGTGTCGCACAAACAAGACGGACATCGCATTCGATTGTTTCATTTCCACCGACACGCTCAAACTGCCGTTCCTGCAACACGCGCAAAAGCTTGACTTGCACGACCGGGGAAATCTCCCCGATTTCATCAAGAAATAGAGTCCCTTTATGCGCTAATTCAAATCTACCTATCCGCTGCCGTAAGGCTCCAGTAAAGGCCCCTTTCTCATGGCCGAACAATTCCGCCTCCAGTAAAGTTTCTGGGAGCGCCGCACAACTGACCTTAATAAGGGCATGGGTATGCCGAGGACTGTTTCGGTGAATGGCGTTTGCCACAATTTCTTTTCCTGTCCCACTTTCTCCGACGATGAGGACGGTGGCGTCGGTCGTGGATATCAATTTAATTTTTTCCAAAACCTCCCGCATCCGCTCATTTTTTCCAACAATTCCGTCGTAGATGAATTTTCCCTCTAGCTCCTGTCGGAGTTCCTGATTTTCTTGTCGCAAATCAATCACTTGTGTCGCCCGATCAACAGTCAAAAGCAATTCATCCATGGAAAAGGGCTTCGTGATATAGTCATGGGCTCCAAATTTCATTGCCTGAACCGCCGTATCGACCGATCCATGTGCGGTAATCACGATGACTTCCGTTCCAGGAGAATGCTGTTTGCAGGCTTGGACAACCGCGATCCCATCACTCCCCGGCAGCCGAAGGTCCGTAATAACCACATCAAATCGACCTATTTTGACCTTATCAATTCCCTCGGTACCCGTGGAGGCTTCATGCACAATATAGCCAACTGCTTTAAGAGCATCCAAAATGGAAAGTCGCATAAGGGGTTCATCATCGACAATGAGTATTTCTCGTGAAGTCATTGTACACTCGCGACGGTTAATCGACCGGCCCCAATGGGTAGACGAACGGTAAACACCGTTCCCTCTCCTACTTCGCTTTCTACCAACAATTGACCGCCATGTCGCTCAACAATACCCAGACTGACCGACAATCCCAGTCCGGTCCCCTCCCCTGTGCGTTTGGTCGTAAAGAAAGGATCGAAGATATGGGGACGGATTTCAGGAGGAATGCCCGAGCCTGTGTCTGCTACCTCGACTTCACAAGCCTCTCCACATCTTCTGATCTTAATGGAAATCTTTCCCCCCTCTGATGTGGCCTGGACCGCATTCAGAATAAGGTTCATGAGCACCTGCTCAATCATATGAGGATCAACAAAAATGGGAGGCAAATCTGCCTCATACTCCTTTATTAAGGTCAAATTTTTCTCCAAGATTTTGTGGTCGGTCAGCACAAAAACACGGTCGGCGATAATATGGAGGTCACTCTTAGTGAGCTCCGGTTCATGCTGTTGAGAGAAGTCAAGTAATTGACGAACAATTTTTTGAGCTCGTCGCAGCCCATCTTCCATAAATCGTAGATACTCCTCCTGCCTGCCATGAGTGAGTGTGCCTTTGCGAATATTGTACAGGCAGTTCAAAATCCCCCCAAGAGGATTATTAATTTCATGGGCCACACCTGCTGCTAATTTTCCTACTGAGGCTAATCGTTCGGTATTACGAAATTGCTGCTCCAGATTCTTTCGGTCGGTAATGTCTCGCGCAATGCCCAACATACCAGATATTGCCCCTTGGGCATTTTGAAGTGGGGACACGCTTACCAACACCGCCCGTGCTTCACCAGATCGGCTCACAAATTCCACTTCATACTCCTGCTTACCCTCAATGTCCAAGGTATCTTTCAATCGCCGACCTCGGTGCCGTTTGGCCAATAAGGAAAGGTAAGGTCGGCCAATAAGGTCCTCTTTCTGGTAGCCCCAAATGGCGACTTTGCTATTCACATAGGTGAATCGTTGGTCATGATCCAGGGTGTAAATGACATCATTCGCGTTTTCCAGAAGGCTTTCTAAATACTGTTTCGTTTGTTGGATTTCTTTGGTTCGTTCCTGAACCCGTTCTTCTAAATCCTCGCTATGTTTCTGAAGTTGCTCTTCCATGCGCTTCCGTTCAGCAATATCACGAAGTTGAACCATAACTGAAGGAACTGGTTCATTCGAAACACGGATTAAATCCATTTCTACAGCCCGGATCGCCTTGTCGGCATCATGAACAAGAAGCTCAGCCGTCGGGACCTTCTCCTCTCCAGTCACTACCTGACCTAGGCACTCATGAACCAGCTCATGGTAAGGTTCAGCAATAACGTCAAACAGCGAGGAGTTCACTAAATCGACTTCTGGATGACCCAAGACTTCCCGCTCTCGTTCATTCACCGCTGTAATGTTCCCATCAGGGTCAACCATGAGGATAGAATCCGCAGCTCGATTAAAAAGGACGCGATACTGCTGCTCGGATTGAGAAAGTTGTTGAGTTTGTTCGGCGACCTCATGTTCGAGATGAGTCGTATAACGCAGAATTTGCTGCTGGAACATTTTCCGTTCGGTAATATCTCTGACGAACGCCCTCGTATGAATCAGTTCTCCGGATTCAGGATCCATGAGGGTCGTCGAGTGAATTTCCACGTCAATGAGAATGCGGTCTCTGGTCACAAAGACGGTTTCGATCGTATGTTGGCCAGGAAGGGGAAGGCGTTCAATATAATTCAAGACCTCTGCCTTTTTATCATCAAGAACAATGTCTAACAGATGCATAGCCAACATTTCTTCTAGGGTATACCCAAGCTTGTCCAACTCCGTTTTATTCACATGCACGAACCGACCAACTTTATCGATTTGATGGATCATTTCAGGTGAGTTCTCGATCAAATCTCGGTACTTTCCTTCCAAAAGACGGATCTCTCCCATCTGGTCATTCAGTTGAGCAAAGGATTGCTTCAGATTCACCGCCATCTTGTTAAACGCATTGGCTAACCCTTCCACTTCATCACCTGTTGAAATGGTCAACTGCAGATCTAAATTTCCCCTTCCGATGCGTTGAACACCGTCATGAAGGGACTGAATCGGTTGAACAATTTTGCGAGCAACGATAAGCCCCGCTACCCAAAGAATGGCAAAGACGACGACCCCGTATGCTGTCACTTTCACCAGCAATTGGTTGAGGGGCGCATAGGTTTCTGCCGGATCTTGGCGAACAAACGTGACCCATTGCTTTCCCCCAAAACTCTCAGGTGCCAAATTGCCGCCAAATCGCAAATGGGCAAATCCCACGAGTGAATCCCAAGCGCCGTGTGAATCTTGGCTCGCATGTACCCATCCAGAGGGCATTGTATTGACAGCCTGCACCAGAGGTTCACGAATCGTATGCTCTTCCAGGGAGAGTAACGGGCATATCAAGGGGGTCCCATCCAACGCCATCAACATGGCATGCCCCGTGGCACCAACAGTTACCTCTGAAATTGACCGGAACAGGGAATCCCGACGGAGCAAAATACTGATCGCGCCAACAGCCTCATCCAAACGTTCATTGAAAATAGGGACAGCGACTGTCAGAACATGCGTGCCGTAGGAAGGATCAAAGAAAAGATCGCTGACGTAGGTCTGTCTGCGTCCCCCATGAAAAACCGCGCGCCACCATTGCGCATCACCATGGTAAAATCTCACTTGCGGACGAGAGCTATGGACTAATGCGCCCTGATTGTCCGTCACTAAGATAGCTAAGTAATCAGCTTTACGAATCTCATGCCAATCAATTAAATAATTCGTGGCAATTCGGTTGATAAAAACCGGAAATTCATCAGGATACTGTCGTTCCCGCCACTGCTTTTGCCACTCCTGAATGAAAGCCTCGATTTCCCCGTGATTTTTACCTTCATAACTCCTATTAGCATCCATAACCGCCCCACGGATAAACGGGATCGTTGCCAATTGCTGGGCCTCATTAATACCACGGATGACCTGGGTTTCAACTTTTCTCGCGACTTCAACTGCAATACCCTTGAAGTTCGATCCAATGGTTTCCCTCAAGGCCCTCCGTTCCTCTAAGTAAGTCAGGAGAAGAGAGAGGAGCACGGGAAGTAGTCCGACTAAGACCATTCCAATAACGATCTTACGCTTAATGCTGGGTGACCACTTGAACCGTTTCATTTTGGTAACATGCAAAATCTAACGGTTTTTATAACTTGTTAATTTATAAAGATATTCTGTCGATACGCTCTTCGGTTGTCAAGAAGAGGTAACGTGCGGAAGTGGGGTCAACGGCCTCGGCTCAGGAGACGCCCTTGAGAACCAGGCCAAATGATCAGGAGGGGGCTTGCGACAAAGACCGATGAGTAGGTCCCTATAATGACACCTAACAGCAAAGCGAGTGCAAAATCGTGGAGGACTTCTCCTCCAAAAATGGTTAAGGGAATTAATACCAAGACCACGGTAATGGTGGTAATCAACGTTCGACTTAACACCTGGTTGATGCCGTTATTGATGATGGTAGAAATAGGATCTCGTCGACGACCACGAAGGTTTTCTCGGATTCGATCAAACACCACGACTGTATCCGTCAGTGAATATCCAGCAAGGGTCAGCAAAGCCGTGACGACTAACAGAGTAATTTCTCTATCCAAGATATGGTAAATACCGAGAACCGCTAAGACATCGTGGAAGATGGCGACAGCAGCGGCCACGCCAAAACGGAGTTCAAAACGGGAAGCAACGTAAATAATGATTCCAATGAGAGAGATAGTGATCGCAATCAGGGCATCTTGTTGCAATCGTTTCCCAATCGTTGGCCCAATGGAGGTACTCGAATCCACGACAAAGGTAAAATCTCGGAATTCCTCTTGAAACACTTGAACAATTTTCTCAGCAATACTCTCTTCAATGGTCGTCCCGGTCTTCACCCTCACTAACAATTTATTGTCTTGGGTAAATTCTTGAAGTTCAGCATCCCCCAATCCTCGACCCGCTAGAGCCTTCCTCGCTTCTTCAATCTGAATGGGTTTATCGAATTTTAGTTGGACCGCGGTTCCACCAACAAAATCAATTCCGAGGTTCGCCGTCCCCCACCCGATTTGAAGAAGAGCGATAATCCCCAGAAAAACCAGCAGGCCAGAAAAAGCAAAGGCCATGTTCCTCTTGCTCATAAAATCAATGTTCGTTTTTCCAAGGATTTCAAACATAACTCTTTTTCCTCAAGATGAACCAGAAGAGATCAAATGCTCAGAGTCTGGAGCTTTTGGCGATTGATGATATCGAATACGACTTTCGTTCCCACCAACGCGGTGAATAAATTGATCGTAATACCCAAGCACAGAGTGACAGCAAATCCTTTAATCGGTCCCGTTCCAAAGAGAAATAGGGCTAATCCAGTAATGAGAGTGGTCACGTGAGAGTCCACAATGGTCAGAAACGCCTTTTCATAGCCACTATCAACCGCCAAACGAACAGACTGGCCTTGACGGAGTTCCTCCCGAATTCGCTCAAAAATCAGCACATTGGAATCCACACCCATACCAATGGTAAGAATGATGCCCGCTATTCCAGGCAAGGTTAACGTCGCATTCAGTCCTGAAAGAGCTCCTAACAAGGCAAGCAGGTTCAAGGCTATGGCGAAATCCGCGATGACACCGGACAAACGATAGTACACGACCATAAAGACAATGACCAATACTGCAGCGATCAACATAGAGTTGAAGCCTTTTTCAATAGAATCCTTTCCCAATGAGGGTCCTACTGTTAAGTCCTGAAGCGTTTTCATAGGAGCTGGAAGGGCCCCAGCCCGAAGAACGATCGCCAGATCATTGGCTTCTTCAGTCGTAAACGACCCTATGATTTGGGCACGCCCTCCACTTATTCGTTCATTGATAACCGGAGCAGAATAGACGGTATTATCGAGAACAATGGCCATCCGCTTTCCCACATTGGCTTGAGTTATGCGATCAAATTCCCTCGCACCTTTACTATCAAACGTGAGGGAAACGTAGGGCTCATTAAAATCACCAATAGAAACCCTCGCATCTTGCAAGACATCCCCTGTCAGCACGGCTCCTTGTCTTACTAAATAGGGACTGCTATAGGCTGTCTTGCCCTCCTCCACAGGAAAATGTTCAAAGAGGATCTCAGACTCTTCCGGTAAACGCCCTTCAAAATCCTCCAAGACGGTCTTTTCTTGGCCCCTTTCCACCTGAGGAGGAAGCTTCAATCTTACTTCACTGGTTTCGTCCAGCATCTTGAATTCAAGAAGGGCTGTGTCTTGAATGAGAGACTTAGCACGTTTGGGGTCTTTGACGCCGGGTAATTGAACAACCAATTGGGTACGTCCCTGCCGCTGGATTAGTGGTTCTGCCACCCCGAACTGATCGATTCGATTTCGGATCGTTTCTAAGGCTTGGTTCATCGCGGAATTTTTTATCCGATCAATCTCTGAACTTCTGAGTTCATACAGTAATTCATTTCCTTCCCCTGATTCTTTGACAAAAGAAGGAAAGGCTTCATCGAGTTCCTTGGCAACTTGATCAAGTAGACCTGAATCGGAAATCACCACATGAACCTTTGTCGAATCCACCCGTTTCACTTCATCCAGGGCAATATCCTTATCCACAAACAGATCCTGAACTGCTCTGGCAGTTCGGTCCACTGCGATTTCTACGGCGCGTTTTTCCTCAACTTCCAAAACGAGATGGATTCCACCTTGCAAGTCCAATCCGAGAGCTATTCCTCGCTCCGGAAGGACGATCTTCACCCAACCAGGCAGTTGCCTATAGAACTCTGGCCAAGAAGGGAAGGACAAGAGGATAGAAACCAGCGCAAGCATGAAAAGCGCAAAAAGCCGGACACCAACTTTTTTCATTCAGGATGTCTCCACAATCTATTTTTCATCACTGGGTCGCAACCGAGCAATATTATCCCGCTGGATTCTGATCTTCGTATTATCGGCAATCTGTATCGTCGCGGTTTCTTTATCTAAGTTGGTAATGGTTCCCCAAATACCCGAAGAGGTGATAATTTTGTCCCCCTTTTTAAGTGCATTCAGCATTTCCTTTTGCTGCTTTTTACTGCGCTGCTGTGGCAAGATCAATAAGAAATAAAAAATGACAAAAATCAGTAAGAAAGGCACAAAGGAAAGAAGAGGGGATGAGCTTTCTGCCCCACCATTTCCTGCCTGTGCCCATGCTAACGATGAAGCTAAGAGCATTCTTCACTCCCTTTTAATTCAGAAGAAATTTGGTGGCGATTTCTAGACCCGATACTGACCATGGATGCATTCATTGGAGCGGAAGAAGACTCTCTCCTGTTTTCATAAAAGCGTGCCTGAAATTCCCGAAGACGGTTTTCTCGGATAGCCAAACGAAGTTGAGCCATGAGATTGGCATAAAACCACAGATTATGGAGGGTATTCAGCCTAGATCCGAGCATTTCATTTGAGACGAATAAATGCCGGAGGTAAGCACGGGAATACCGGCTACAGACAGGGCATCCACACTGAGGGTCAATTGGAGAATCATCACGAGCATATTGAGCATTTTTTATGAGGACACGGCCAGTTGTTGTAAATAGCCATCCTGTCCTCCCATGCCTGCTCGGGATCACACAATCAAACAAATCAATGCCGTGATAGACCCCCTCCACTAAATCTTCTGGCAACCCAACACCCATCAGGTACCGTGGTTTATCCTTGGGGAGCTCGTTTACGGTACCCTCGATAATAGCAAACATCCTCGTTTTCTCTTCCCCGAGAGAAAGTCCGCCAAGTGCATATCCATCAAAGCCGATGTTGACGAGTTCTTGTGCAGCGTGCCGACGTAGATTTTCCTCAAGGCCACCTTGAATAATGCCAAACAAAGCCTGATCGCTACCTCCAACCATCTTCAGACAACGTTGGGCCCATCGAGTACTTCGAAGGACAGCCGTGCGAGCTTGCTCAAACGTGCAAGGATAAGGAGGACATTCGTCCAAGACCATCATGATATCAGACTTCAACGAAAGCTGGATTTCCATACAGAGCTCGGGAGTCAAATGGTGAAGCGATCCATCCAAGTGCGACTTAAAACAGACGCCTTCGTCGGTCACCTTACAAAAATTCCCAAGGCTGACCACTTGAAAACCTCCACTGTCGGTTAGCACCGCACCAGACCAGCCAGTAAACTGATGCAACCCACCTTGCTCGGCAATCAGTTGATGACCAGGACGCAAATATAAATGGTAGGCATTGCTCAACATGATATTGAATCCACAGGCCTGCAATTCTTCTGCACCGATACCTTTCACTGTTCCCAAGGAACCCACTGGCATAAAAGCAGGGGTATCCACAGCCGCATGAAGAGTCTTCAGCAGGCCAACTCGAGCAGCCCCTGAGCTATCGGTATGTGTCACAGAAAAACTCATTATGAAACCGAGCAGACTTCACCACGTTACATTTTTTCTGGAGTTGACACGCCAAGAAGTCTCAATCCATTTCGAATCACAGTCTGAACCTGGCGTAGCAGAACTAATCGAGCTGCGGTGACCTGAAGTGAAAGCGTTTCTGAACCTTGGGAAGATTCTCGGGTTGTCTCTTCCATCATTCCACCACCCTCTTCATCGCACTCTCCCCCATCACGTGGTGGAAGCACACAATATTTGTAATAAAAAGCATGAAGGAGTGCAGCCAGTTCTTGCAGATAAAAGATGACCCGATGTGGTTCCAGAGCCCGTGCACACCCAAAAACCATGGCAGGATATTGGGACAGGCATTTGATCAGACGAAGCTCTTCAGCCTTTTCCAAAAAAGTCAGATCGGCCTCCTGAACCGACGGTACCGTCAACCCTCTTTCCTCGGCATTTCGAAAAAGACTCGCAAGTCTGGCATAAGCATATTGCACATAATACACCGGATTTTCAGCTGATTGTTTTTTTGCCAATTCCAGATCGAAATCCAAGTGAGTATCAGCACGTCGCATGAGAAAAAAAAAGCGAGCTGCATCAGCGCTCACTTCCTCTATGACTTCCCGCAACGTGACAAACTCTCCAGCCCGTTTAGACATCTCTATCTTTTTTCCATCTCGCAGCAAACTTACCATTTGGACTAAGACCACCTGAAACCGTTCTTTGGGATGTCCAAAAGCCTGCAATGTCCCCTGAATTCTCGGAATGTAGCCATGATGGTCGGCCCCCCAAACGTTGATTAATTCATCATAGCCACGCTCAAGCTTATCCTGATGATACGCGATATCTGTTGCTAAATAGGTATAATCTCCATCCTGTTTCAATACGACCCGATCTTTTTCATCCTGAAACTGCGTGGAACGGAACCAAAGGGCTCCATCTTTTTCAAAGACCAAATCCTTTTTCTTCAACATCTCAAGGGCGTGATGAACTTTTCCTGACGAAAAGAGCGAATTTTCACTGTACCAAACATCGAATGTCACCCCAAAGGCATCGAGGTCTTCCTTCAGGGTTTGTAAGAGTTCCTCATAAGCCAAACGGCCACAAGTTGCTAGCGCTTTGTCAAGAGGTTGTTCCAATAAACTCGAACCTTCCTTCTCACAAATATGCTTGGCCACAGTTCGAATATAATCCCCTTGATACCCATCATCAGGAAAGACAACGGCTTTTCCCAATAGTTCCTGGTACCGTGCAAAGACAGAGTCAGCCAACAACTTCATTTGTCGTCCAGCATCATTAATGTAAAATTCTCGTTTCACCACAAAACCGGCAGCCTGTAATACCCTAGCCAACGCATCACCTAGTGCGGCTCCACGACCATGACCCGCATGTAAAGGGCCTGTTGGGTTGGCACTGACATATTCCAAAAGGACACTTTTCCCTTGACCCATTTCATTCCACCCATAGGCTTCGCCTTTTTCTTCAATCTCTCGTAAGACAGCAAACCAAAGCTCGCGGTGAATCGTGAAATTCAAAAAACCAGGAGCGACGACGTCCACCCGAATGATCAAGGTCGAGACGTCTCGCAAACAAGATGCAAGAAGTTCTGCCACTGCCTGAGGAGATCGCTTTTCCTCTTTGGCCAGAGCAAGTGCAATGGTTGAAGAAAAATCGCCCCATTCATCTCGCTTGGGTACTTCTATTGTAATAGGAGGGAACTTTTCACAGGTCAGCAAACCACGCACCTTGGCTTGCTCTAAGGCTGCCCCTACCGCAACGAAGATTTGCTCTTGAACAATTCCCATAGTCATGCTGAGTCGTCCAAATCAAAAGCCATCAGAACCTCTCCCAAATGGGGTCGGAATCTAGCATAGGCCCTTCAAGGCTGGCAAGCAAAGATACACTTCTCTGTTTCTGAGAAAAGTCATCACCTGGGCATGGTAGCTACATGATTCATCAAGTCCTCAACCACACCGCAGATTTCATTCATAGAAAATTGTAAGCATTTCTTGGTCGAGCATTGTTGAACCTCGTCCCAATCTTGACAGTGACAGGTAGGACCTTGTAAGATCTTGACATGTTCGCCCCGTGGGCCCCATCGCGCAGGATCAGTCGGCCCAAACAATGCCAGAGTTTTTACACCAAAGGCCGCAGCCAAATGTGTCAATCCCGAATCATGGCCCACAAATACATCAACGTTGGAGAGCACCCCCGCCATTGTTCCTAGATCCTTTTCACAGACAAATTGGACAGATAGATCCATGAGTTCAACCTCAAACCGCTGCAAGGCATTCTGATCAGCCGGTCCTCCACAGACAAGGACCTTGGTGTTTGGACGACGAACAAACCGTCTCAACAATTGAATAAGGAAATCGGAAGAACAACATTTGTGGATGCTCCCACTCCCTGGATGAACCATTATGGCACTTTCCCGGTCTTCCAAAGCGGTGAGAATTGTTTTCTCATTTCTTCCTTCATGATTATCCTTTTTAGGAATTCTTAGAGGTGTCCTTGGGGCATTGATGGAAATCCCCAAAGGATGAAGCGTTTCGAGGAATCGGTCTTCCATATGAATGGAACTTAAAGCGTTATTCACAGGAGAACAACAAAGAAGATCTTTGACACCGGCCTTTCTCATATTGATGTTTAAGAAGCCGTTTTCCGATTTCATCCAAAATATTCCATGGGAACACCGCTGAAGAACTGATTGAACCTGCAAAGGAGATGAAGTCACCTCTCCTAAAAGAAAACCACCGATTGGTCCCTCAAGCGGCCAAAAGCTGTGAACTTCGCCACATTCATGTAAAAGTTTTCCGACGTCGTTTTGAGTCCACAAAGCCAACTCATGGGATGGAAAAGTCTGGTGTAGGGCACGAATACCCTGGAGCGACAATACGACATCACCTAAAGAGCCAAAGTGACCGATGAGTATGACCGGAGAAGTTGACACTGAGTCAGGCAAAAAACTCAGGAAGCAAGAAGTTTATTTGCAAATTCCAAATCGGCCGGTGTATTCACATTAAAAAATGATAAAAGACGGTCGTCCAAGGACCTCATTTCGTCTTCAGGCACCAACCGAACGATAAGTTCCGATCGTTTGACAATCTCTTGAAGACGCAAGTTCCCTTCTTTTACCATCTCTTCGACAACAGGAAGGCAATGCTTAGAATAAAAGGCATGCATAGGTTGTAAGCCATGGGCCAAATCAGCCATCACGACATCCGAGGAAGGATCCTTGGTAGACATACGAGAAATAACGTCGGGATTCAAAAATGGCATATCGCAACCTATCACAAAAATCCTGTCACTGGTGGCATGACTCAACCCAGTAAAAAGTCCCCCTACCGTAGCCTTGTGAGGAATGATATCACGAAGAATACAGGCTTTCCTTGTATCAACTTCAGGGACCTCATCTCCAAACACGACAAAAACCTCTGAGAAGATTCCTTCTAAAACACTCAACACTCTCGCAAAAAGAGATTTCCCCTCAACACACAGAAGCCGCTTATCACGACCCATCCGCTGACTGGTGCCCCCAGCCAATAAAACCCCCGTAATCCCTGTTAGCTCCATTTCCGGATTGATTGTATCGACGTCAAAAAAAAGGGGTAGGGAATCTCCCTACCCCCGTCTGCTCCGCCGCTGGCGGGCTCGCGTGCCCGCGGCTACGTCGTTTTGCCTTTCCGGCGATTCGCCCGCCGGGTCAACACCCACCCTTCGATCCCCACAATCCCTAGCGTCAAGAACACGGGGTAAATATAGGCTTCTTGCGGGATCGGCGGCTCCATCACGAGATAATGAAACGCGGAGACGGCCATCTTCCGCCCCGCATCCCCATTGTGCCCGTCCCACGCAAAGAACACCATCGGGATGTATTTGCCTGCCTCTAGATAGGCATCTTCTTCATAGTCCCGCTTGATCGGCCGCGTGATGATGACCGTCCAGCGCCCATTCTTCCATTCTGCTTTCGTCAACTGCAGGTCTTCGGTCATATCCCGTTCCGTTAAGTCTTCATCCCAACCCGTGCCTTCCCATGCCATGAGACTCCCATCCGCCATCCATTTGGTAATATCCATGGCGAATTTCTCATCTCCCCACAGATACCGCGGCTTCCGGGGTGCGGGTAACTCTTGCCACTTAATCGGAAATTCGAACGCAATCCCGTCGTTGTACACCTGATACCGATTCTGCCGCCACGCGATCGATTCTGGATGTGCCGGATCATCCTCGAAATTGGTCCCGCCCGGGGGCTGCTCCACCACGCCATAGTCCCACAGGTTGACTTCTGACCAGTCCCACTCCGCCTCGTCTTCCATCACGCTTTTCGTCCGGTCATCCCACTGGAAGAGAAACGAGATGTGCGTGTCGTTGAACAGCGATTGCACCCACGCATCATCAATCCGATTGACGAAGTTCCTGGGTTTATGCGTGATTTGTCCACCCAGCGCAATCCACCGCCGGGTCGCCATCGCCCACCGCTCATCGAGTTCATCCGTGGGCAGCTCGCCTTCGACAAATTTCGACGGGATCACGAAGTTGGCTTTCGGTTTGTCCGTTAAGCTGTCAATTGGGAACGCTTGCCCTTGTTGTAATTGCTGCGCGATCTCTTCCGTGACTTCTCCCCCGTTGATGTTGATTTCATTCACCCGCTCACATAAGGAGGCGACATAGTTGGCAATATCCCACCGGTCTTCAATCGAGGTGGTGTCGGCAAACGAGGGCATGGGGGTCCCATTGATCCCCGTAGAGAATGTCCGGAAGATATTCTTCACATTATATGCGTCTTGGCGGCTGCCCCGGAAGTTCCAACACTTATGCCAATCCGCTGGCTGGATGGGGAAGCCCCAGTCATCCTTCAGGTTGAAGGCATTGCCATCGCCTCGGCCTTCTAATCCGTGGCATTCAATACATTTTTTCTCCACCACGAGCTCCGCCCCACGCTTGATGCTTTCGGCATTCGGCTCTGTGGGCTGGAGTTGGTCCAACTGTAAGACTGCGAATGATTCAAATTCTTCATCCTGCCAGTCCCGGTCTTTGACGAGTTGGGTGGTGACAAACGTCAACACGTCTCGCCGCTGTTGTTCGGTGAGAATGCCTTCCCAGGAGGGCATGGCCGAGCCCGGCAGCCCATGCGTGACGGTTTGAAACAGGTCGACATCAATCAGCGGGAGTTCGCCACTAGCCGTATGACGGATCTTGAAGGTGCCTTGGTTGAAGTTTCGGGGCCGTGGCCACAACCGGTCGGCGCCTGGGCCATCGCCGGCGCCTTCGACGCCATGACACCATACACACTTCGTAAAATACACGCGTTTGCCGGCTTCAATCTGTTCGGCCGGTGGTGGCGCAGGCCGACTGCCGGCTTTAAAGCCTTCAGGCAGGTCCTCCCCCTCCTCTTGCGCCCAGGCGAGTCCGCCGCCCAGGAGGAGGCTCAGACTGGCGAGCAGCACGAGGCCTCTCCAGCCAGTCCTCCGTATCGTGTCTCCGTTGCTCATGATACTCCAATTTGTCTTCGTGATGGTCATCCCACGGCCCTCCTTTTAATCCCAGGTCCGGGGATAATACCCCGTATGCCAATATTCAAACATCACGACTTTCCAGATTTCTTCGGTGGTCAAATGCTCCTTCCAGGGAGGCATAACAGACGCCCAGGGGAAGCCTTCTGGCGGCAATCCAATGCCACCCTGCGCCACCCGCCAGAATACGAAGGTCTCTTGCAGCTGCGCGATCGTGCCGGCATCGGTGAAGTTGGCCGGGATCGGGTTAAAGGCATAGGCCCACAGCCCACGCCCATTCAGGTTATCCCCATGACAGAAGTGACAGTTTTGGAAGAAGATCTCACCGCCTTCCCGTACATACTTCGTATAGCCTTCGGCATTGGGATCCCACGGATTGTAATTAGGATCATTGACGTCTTTCATCAACCGTCCCATGTCCTGTGAGACAATCCGCGCATCCGTGTAGGCTTGGTCGTACTTCCCGTCCACGTTCACGCGAAACGGATTCTCCGAGGTTTGCAGCACGAAGGTTTTGCCATGCACTTTCGTCGTCGCCGGAGGAGCTGGATGCACGGTCCGCAATTCAATCGGCTCTTCAAAACTTGGCTTAAACGAAGAAAATCCATACCAGCCCACCATCAACGGGATCACGATCAACGCCACCAGGCGGATGGCCTTGTTCATCGGGTTGGTGGCATCCATGACATTCAACACGGGGCGCTTAAAGTCCTGCCATTCGATTTCCGAACCCGACACCCACATAAACACGCCACACAGCGACACGGTACCGTAAATGGCCCGGACACTAAAGGGAATCGGGGGATAGATCCGGAACTTCAGATAGGCTTGGATGAACACCCAAACGAGGATCCCGGCCCAGAACTTTGGCACCCCCATCCCCGCCCTTTTGAGCGACCAATTGATCATCGAAAAGGCTAAAATACAGATCGCCAACTCGCTGATCATCTGCATCGGCATGTACCCTTCGACTAATTTTAACCATGTCATCGCCTGCAACTCCTGGTTAGGATTTTGGCTATTTTAAGATTATTTCTCTATTCCATTGTAGGAGAGGGCTGGCCCTCTTTAACCTGGGACAAATAATCCACAATTTTGTTGACCGCACCAGCACTCAGCTTTAATCCAAAATCTTTAGGCATTTGGTTGTCTGGGAAATCTTTGACCACAAACATACTGGGGTTCAAGATGGATTCCGTAACGTACTCTCGAACCGACCTGGCATTTCCCTTGTACGTGGGATCCTTCAACCGCTTAGGCGCACTGGATCCCTCTGCTAATAATGGCCCGACTTTTCCGACCGCACCTTCGATCCCAGGGATGGTGTGGCAAGCCGGACAACCTGCCTTCATAAAGAGATCGGTGATTGGCTCTTCACCGGTTGCAAGAATTCCTCCTGCAGCCGCTTCTTCCCCACTTGCCTCCGTAATCCGGTCACCCTCAGGGATAAATTTTTCATAGGAGGCGATAATTTCCTCATAAGCGGGATTCTCGACACCCTCTCTGACATACATCCACGTGTCAACCGAAGCTAGTTCTCCCATTGATAGCGAAATTGGTGGCTTATGGATTCTCGGCATGGGGCTTTCCGTATCATTCGTACCTTTTACGCCAAATCCTGGAACCACGAAGCAATTTGGGCAGGCATGAGATTCGGCAATATATCCCTGGCCCGTTTCTGCGGTTCCAGAACCTGGGAACGACTCTTTTTGTACCGTATCCCTGGCTTCAGGATTCCCCTTATGGTATTTGGGATGGTCAAGACGTTTAACAGCCCTGGCTGGAATATCAAAAAGATTCGGAGCCCGCTCACTCAGGAATCCCTTCTGAAACCCATGACAGAGAGGGCATTGACCCTTACCAATGGCCCCCTGAACTTTGCTTTGCCCCAAGCCACCAAAAATAATTTTCTCCCCCTCGTCGGAAAGCTGTTGCGCCGACATGCTTTGAAAATCAAGTTTCACCACCGGGGGCGGAAACCCTCCCTCCACCTGAGGGAGCCAGTTCCCATAGCCTGACAAGGCAGCGGCCACGAAGAACATGAACCCCCCAATCTTCATGAGGGCCCCGATATTGGTGAAATAAATCCCCATGATATAAGTAAGGATGGTGATCATGACCAGCGACATAGGTAGGAGTCTATTTTCACCATAAAAATTATTTTTGTAATTTGCTATCGCGATAAACGCCATAAAAGCCGCGAGCATGCCGATAAGGGTCTTATGCATAAGACCCTTCTTTTTTTCAGCATCCTTCACCGAAGTGGCAAAGTACACCATAAACCCGATGAGAAAAAGAAAAACAGGCCATCCGATTGAAAAGGCTTCGCTTATTAAGCCCAGCACCTTAATCCCTCCCTCTAAAAACTGCCCGCAACTTTACTTACCATTAGGGGCGGTTTTCATTTAAGCCATTTAATTATGCGGATGTTCAGTGTCCTGTTGCCGGTTGAGGCGAAGGTGTACCCGGTACGGGCTCGGTCGCGGGTACAGGCGCCTTCTTCGCACCCAATGTCCCTAGCCAGAACACAAAGAGGATTGTTATCCAGAAAAATAGCACGTTAAAGGAAATCACATTCGCACCAAACCCGATTGTATGCGTGTATGCCCACGGTGAGTTGTCACGCATAACCTCATTTACATGCCAGAACAGGCGAACGGATGAGCGAATATACCCCATTAATCCCATCATCCATGTAAATGCTGTCGCCAACATGATGAGGGCATATTGAGATCGCGGAGCAATTTTCCCCCACTGAATCGGCCCGAGTTGCCTCCCCCCTTTCAGCATTATGAGGTTCATCGGTGTCATTAAGAAAAGACAGGACAAGGTTCCGGCAACCTGAGGAACAGAAAGTCCGATTCGGACATTTGCAGGTATGAAGTATCCATACACAGCAAGCCAGATGTTATTTAATTGCGCGACGGTAAAGAATACGATCATAAATGTATTACCAAACCTCGACCAACTTACCGTAGGAACCCTATTACCTCGCTGGTACCATATAAAGCTTAAAATTGTGGTCATGATGATGGCGTTAATTCCACCATTTTTAGCCGACATCACTCCGTAATTCCCCAATACTGGATGCTGCTGGCCTCCCATGGCCTTTAATTCGGCCGGGGTCATGACAATGGTATGGGGCGTAATAAAGACCAGGAGACCCACCACCAAGATAAACACGAGATATTTTATATATCGTTGGAAGCGGTCTGCTCCGGTCATTCTTCCAAGAGCTTGCCATAGATAGTAATTCGTGGTCAGGAATAAAATCCCAATCATGGTGGCTTGAATAATAAACAACCAAGCCAAAAGTCCACCCATCAGGGTAATTCCCATTTGTTGACGATAGGCATAAACCTCTCGCATCAACCAATATCCTGCAAATGGTAAGGGGATTAAGAATGCCACCCCCAAACTCATGGCAATATATCCCATCCAGTCATAATGGGCTCTCTCCTCGTCATTCTTTGCAGAAAGGAAGCGATAAGCCGCATACGCTGCCACCACGCCACCACCGAAGGCCATGTTACCCAAAATCCTGTGGACATTGAGAGGATTCCAAAGGGCCGTATGAAGGACATGCCAAATATTACCCAAATATCGTCCCTTCTCATCAACTCCTGCTGGAGACATCATGAACCCAATCCAAGAATTGGCGAGGAACATCAAAACCGTCCCAATCACATTGAGGACTACAGACATGCTGACGTGCAGCCACTTCAGAAGCCCCTCTTTCATCTTGTCCCAACCATAGTAATAGATATAGAGGGTTCCACTTTCAGCCACAAACATCAAAGCATAAATATGCATGACAGGCCGGAATATACTAGAGAGGTAACCAAAGAAAGAGGGATACAATGTGAGGAAGGTAAATATTAGAATACCACCGAGAATGGCGGTCAATGAATAGGCAGTTAAGCTGATCTTAATAAAGTCATAGGCTAATTGGTCATATTTCTTAGCCATGGCTTTATCTTTTGAAACCAATCCAGCAAACTCAATGCACATACAAAAAATGGGAACCGCTAACACAAAGCTCCCATAATATAAATGCTGCTGATTAGCGACCCAGAGAAGAACACGACTTTCGAAATTATATCGGGGGTAAAACTCAGCGGTATCTTCTGTTTTAGGAGCCGGGGCACCAACCGCAGGACCTTCAATTTTGTAATACACATCGCGTCCCATCTCAATCTTCTCTGACTCTTCTCCCTCCACACCCTCCTGCTCAGCAACTACATCCGGAGGCGGTCCACCCACTGCCGGAGCTCCGCCACCTGCTAAGGCCGGAAGCGCCACGAAAATGGGGAGCAACAACATCACTCCCATCGCGAAAAGCCCCGTGACTGCCAAGAGTTTCTTCCTGGCTGTGTTTTTCATGAGGCAACCCATGACTACCTCCTTTTTTCCTTAATAACAAAATTCTTTGTTTCGGAGAAAATTTTCATTTCACGTAGTTCACTAAATTAACGGAACATATAAAAATAATCCAATCCCTGCATATCCATCAGGAACCAATCCACGAATTGGAAATAGGCGAGACAAATAACCAGGGAGACCACAACATAAATGACCGTTTGCATCCGAGGACCTCCTTACTTAATTCACTTTACAGAATCAAGACAAAGTATCGCTGCCAACCTAAGCCTCAAGAGGACTTATGTCAACATGGACACTGAATCCCTGCAAACCAATAAAAAAACCATAGGCTGACAGCGCAGGTTACATAAAACACAGCTTTTCCAATTTTAGTCTGAAGTTCAGGACTTAGAGATTGGCCCATAAGCCTCCATACCTAATTAGATGACCCTAATAAAAAATACTCTTGACACCAGATTTATGCATATGGTACTGAAATTCCTTTGTTTCATTCGAAAGGCTCAATTCATGCGCACTAATGCAAAATTATTCGATATTGTAGTGCTGGCCGGAATGGTTGTCAATATTCTTCTGGCTGTCTTCCTCATCTTGTATTACTTCGATTTTCTTTAAGAAGATCCTCGTTCCGCGGAATTTTCAACCAAATTTCTTTCTTGAATTTTTTCTGATGATGCACATCGGAACCCTATGGTTTCGTCACGAAAGTCCGGCACCATAAAGCTTCGGTTTGTGATACGCAAATCTATTCCCCGACTTGTGTAGCCCCCTCCCCGTAACGTCTTATAAGACCCATAATCCGCAGCTTCAGAACTAGCCTGGGAAGTCGAAGAACCTTGATAGACTTGCTCTTCATACCAATCCATGACCCATTCCATCAAGTTTCCCGCCCCATCGTATACCCCAAACACACTTCGATCACGAGGAAAAGATCCCACAGGAGCCGTCGCCTCAAAGGGGTCTCCTGCCCCCCCCAAATTGGCAAAACGCGCATCAAATTGATTACCCCACGGGTACAACCGCCCATCTATTCCACGCATGGCCTTTTCCCATTCCGCTTCGGTAGGTAGTCGCTTTCCCTTCCATTGACAATAGGCTTGAGCATCACCCCAGGACACATACGTCACGGGCTGGTTGGAACCTCGAAGCTGGGACAACCGTTTGGCATAACGAGAGGGGGGCCCTGGCTTGCGATGCCTGGTGGATTCAACAAATTCTAAATAGTGATGATTCATCACTTCAAATCGATCGATCCAAAAGGCTTCGAGAGATAAAGTTCTTTCTGGGCCTTCATTAAAACCACCCTCATTAGTCCCTTGAATGAATTCACCGGTCGGGATTAAAACCATTTCCTCCTTCAAGTTTTTTTCTGATCGCTCGTCTACAGGCAATGCATCCTTATCATCCTCAAGGGCAGGAGCATTCATCAACACAGGATCTGAAGGAGGAGGGGTAGTTCCCTTCAGAATCCCAATGATAGGCACGCTTGTCAGAAAAAGGACAGCAAGAAGAAAAATAATTTTGAACCTGCCATCCACCCCTACTCATTCCTCGTTATGTCTATAAAAGATTCTCGCTGAGGGTCGATACGAGCCTGGCATAGGATGTCTTGTTGCAACATCCATAAACATCAGGACTCTTTGGGCGATGACTCAGCACTTGTGGCACAACGAAATCCAACAGTTGCATCGGTTCTCCACATTTTAGCTGAGAAACGTTTGGTTAACCGAGCGTTCAGCTTGCTCTCCCGCCAAGAGCCTCCGCGAATGACTTTAAATTCGGAGACCTCAGGACCAGGAGGATCACGATAAGGAGACTTTCGATAATATTCTGGATCGTAGGAATCTTCGACCCACTCAGCAACATTACCTGTGACATCGTACAAGCCAAACGGACTTCGTCCATATTCCAATGCCCCTGTAATCCCAAGGTAGGCATATCCATCCTCTTCCCCATCAATATTGGCATATCCATATTGGAAGTCATTCCCCCAGGGATAGATCCGCCGGCCTTCTCCTCTAGCGGCTTTTTCCCATTCAGCTTCAGTGGGAAGACGCTTACCAGCCCACCGACAATAGGCAACCGCATCATTCCATGTCAGTCCCACAACAGGATAGTCAGGATTGACCAATTTTGAGATTTCATCTTCAAACACAGGCACCATGGGTTGCGCACGTTTGGTCATCTTCACAAATCGTTCGTATTCCGATTGGGTCACTTCTTTGAGATCGATCCAATAAGGACTCAGGTAAACAGGACGAGAAGGCCCTTCATCCGGATCTCCTTCGTCACTCCCCATCGTAAAGGGACCTTCTGGAATTTCAACCATCTCACGACCTTCATTTCCTACCTTGGTTTTGTACATGGAAAAGTCTTGGACAGACATAGGCTTAATGACATTCGGTTTCGCGGATTGGAAGGAAACCACCATACTTTCACGTTCTTGCTTAGCTTTATAGGACTCCCATACCAGCATAGCAATCATGAGAATAAAGGACCCAAATACAAATATAATTGAGCCAATTAGGACCCCGCGATTTTCCATAACCTCTTGAGCTAACTTTCGTTTTTGAGAGTAACCTCTGTGGTCAACCGTCCTGACTCAAGATTCAGCGATTGACTAGTTTGGTTTCCTAGGATCAATTGGTGCCATAGAACCCTGGGATCGTTGCGCCAGCAAATCCAAAAGCATAGAAATCCAAATTCCTAGAAATCCTCCCATCGCCGCTCCTGCTCCAGCTCCTACAGTAACATTCTCTGGGCCCGAGAGAGCCCAAGCAAGAGCTCCTCCCCCAACTGTTCCGATGAAAATTCCCACAAAAAACCCTTGTCCTCCAATGCACCCAATTCCAGCTCCAAGAAGAACTCCTAGCACCACAGCCACCGGGAAAAATGCTCCACCCATGAGCACCCCTATTAAGGTGCCTACCGTCCCCATCACTAACGCGCCCAAAATAATATCAATGACTCTTGATGTTCCCAACATCCTTTTACCTTATATTGACGGCATACGAGGACAGGAAACCAAGGGGTCAATGGGAAAAGGCGTTAAGAGGCCCGAAGTCCACTTCAACACCAGGCCCTCCCAATAAGGAGATACCCCAAGCCTTTGGCGCAGGTTCGTGTTGATGAACTTTCTTGAAATCCTCATAAGCATTCACACGTTCTTCAATCCATTCGCCAATAAGCGAATCCCCGGATCGGGCTACGATCTCCGTAGCACCAAAAAGGCCACCATCCGTAACCGTGCCTTTGGTTTTTCTAGAGCTCCATACATACTTGGTTGCAACTGGAATAACCATTAAATCTGTATCCAGAGAAATATAAACGGCAGCAATCAGGTCTGCATCTTTTGGCACGGCTTTAGCGCGCCATCGCCATGTCACAATGGGATGCTTTCGTGGATCCCAAACAATTCGCTTATAGACTCTTTGTGTTGCTGCCTTTGCTTCAAGAAATGAGACACCCTCATCCCTTGCGAGAGCATACGTTTTTTTGGCACTGGCTAAGCTCCGTTGAGCTTCCCAACCTTCAGGAAACCCTTCCTGATCAGCTTTCTGAAAATCCTCTATAACCAAAGACTCGATGGAACTCCCCTCCTCAGCAAATGTTCCTCCTGCTGCAACACTCAACCCAAGGAAGAGAACGACCACGATGAAACAGAGACTCCCCTCTTTTATCCTCAACGTCTCTTTCATGACATCACAATTCCATCTCATGCAGATTCCTCTCTTCCAGAGAAGGCTTGGACCATTGGACTCTTGTCTGAATGTACAAGGACCTGTTCTTTCGTTACCCGACGATCAAGACTACTTAACCAAAACACGAAAAACACGGAAGCCCAAAACACCACCATATTCAATGTGACCATTTTAGCTGCAAATCCTAAAGTAGGAGTAAATGCCCATGGAGACAAATCTGGCATGAGCTCGTTCACATGCCAGCCCAAACGTCCAGCCGACCGAATGTACCCCATGAGCCCCATGACCCAAGTAAAGGCTGCTGCCACCCCGAATAATGCGACCATTCCACGAACCGAAATTTTCCCCCACCGGATCGGGCCTCTGACAAGCGCGCCTTTCATCATGAGTCGATTGAGCCACAAACCAGCAACCAGGACAGTGGCTGTGGTGATCCCCTGAGGAACAGAGAGTCCCACTCGAACCTGAGCTGGAATAAAAAACCCATAAATGGCCAACCAGAGGATATTCGCGATCCCCAGAACAAATAGTCCTCCTAAGACGAAGTTTCCAGCCCGAGCCCAGAGAATTGTCACCACACGATTGGCCCGCCGGTAGAGCAGATAACTCAACGCGGTAAGACATATCATAATATTAATGGCACCATTTTTTGCGGACATCACGCCAAACTGCCCAATCACGGGATGTTGAGCTGCACCCATGGCCTTCATTTCACTTGGAGACATCGCAATAGTATGGGGAGTAAACCACACAAAAAAACAAACCATTAATCCGTAGACAATGACCTTAAAGAAAGGTTGGAAGCGTTCTCCCCCAGTGATCCGATACATAGATTGCCAAATATAATAATTGATCCCAAGGAAAAGGACCCCTATCGTCATGGCCTGTACTACAAATAACCAAGACAGAAGCCCACCCATCATCGTAATACCCATCTCCTGGCGAAACTCAAAAACGGCCCGCATTAGCCAATAACCAGCAAATGGCATCGGAAGGAGCGCACACACCACAACCACGATAAAGACATACCCAACCCAATCATAATAGGCTTTCTCATCTTCTGACCGTGAGCTCAAAAAACGGTATGCCGCATACGCAACCACCACCGCCCCCCCTGACATAAGATCTGCCAAGAATCGATGCGCATTTAAAGGATTCCACAAGGGGGAATGCAACAGATTCCACACGTTTCCTAGAAACCGGCCTTCGACATCAACTCCGGAAGGGGCCATCATGAAAGAAGCCCATCCATTGGCCAAAAGCAACAGAACCACTCCCATGGCATTGGCTAGAATACCGACAGCCATATGGACCCATTTTTGAACGCGTGTCGCTAAGCGATCCCAGCTATAATAATACAAAACCAAAAAAAGCGATTCCACGACGAACACCGCAGCATACAATGGCATCATACCTTTAAAGGTTGAGCCCATATACTGCATAAAACCGGGGTAGAGAGTGATAAACAGGACCAGCATGAAACTCCCAAGGACGGCGGTAAAAGACATAGATAGTAAAGCGACACGAAGTATGTCGCGGGCTAATCCATCGTATCGTTTGGCCGATTCTTCTTCACGTCGAGACAACCCCATAAACTCCAAAAAAACGGCAAATAACGGCAGCGCAAGAACAAAACCGCCAAAGTATGTATGTTGCTGAGTGACGACCCAAACTAAGAGCCGATTATTGACCAGTTGATATTGTGAATAGGAAGAGGGAACTTCTTCCATAGCTGGTCCCACGGGAGTCCCCTCTATTTGATAATACACATCCTTGCCGGGCTCCCCACTAATGATAGGTTCTGCACATGCCACTAGCGGTAAGCCAATACTATTGATCATCAGTATAGGGCTCAGATTCAAAAGCAAGAATGCGAATGCGATTCTAGAGATCCAGCGCCAATTGCCCATTGACTTAAACACAATTTCCTTCTGATGAACCTGTCGCTGTCTGAGTCGAAACAAGTCCCGACTTGACAACACCAACTTTGGTCAACATCTCCATGACGAAAGGGCATGCCTTCAGATTTTCTGGAATGTCTTGTTGATCCTGACATTCTACAAATTTACGATTGCCTAAATAGTAACAATAGGCCGTTAATAACCCAGTCGTTATCCCTCCGATACAAACCTGAACAAAACCCTGGGAAAGGTCAAGTTGAAAGACATAGGTGACGATACCAACCTGGACTAAATAATACGTCACGGCAAAAGTCAGACATGGCCAAATCCAAAACCGCCCTAACTCAAACCACCCCGCATGCTGAAAACGATCCGACCAATGTTCCTGCTGACGTTCACCAGCTAAAAACGCCCCATACGCGAAGCAGGCCGCCATGGTTCCCACCACAAGAGGACCGATCCATTCTAACTGGGTAAAAGTGTGAAAGAGAGACATGACGAGAGAAGTCGAAATTCCTATGATGGTCCCAACCAAGGCCCACCACCTTATGGGGGTGTGGTTCATTTTGACCATTTGCCAAAACGCCTTTCCATCGGGAAATGTCATGACAGACTCCCCACCCTTTTCAAGCCGGCGTAAATGGCCAATTTCAAATGCGTCACGCGTCACAGCCGTACAGGCTATAATCAATGCCATCATAGCTGGTCCTTCTGGATGAAGGAGAAAATCATAGTTGACGAAGAGTTTTAGCAACGCCAAGACCAAGAGAGACAGCAAGATTCCATACCCCAATCCTACCCATCCTACCAACCATCTGAGTCGAGCGAACCCATCCTCATGAACTGCAGTTTGAAGCGATACTCCACGCCCCACACGATAGGCCCACAAAGCTGAAAGAGAAGAAAGCCCTCCGCTCAACAGAAGCAAGAGCACTGGGGAAGAGAGTGGGAAAACTCCTTTCAGGAGTCGGTAGATGCCAAAAGCGACCAAGCCAGGGACCAACATGGTCAATCGTTTCCGTCGCCGAACTGATTTCTCGGTCACGAGGGCATTGAGTTTAGGCAGAATGCGAAGGGAGAGTCGATGAAGCATCAGAACCCGTTATGCCAAAATTGAGTGGATCAACTGAACAAACTCTGAGAGAGTGTCCGGACCGTTCACTTCCAAATGATTATTTCGCTGAAGCGGCCATACCAAAATACCGAGCTTTCACTTCTTCCATTAAAGAAACCGTAACCTCTGACATCCCACGATCAATTGCGGTTCGTTCTAGCTCAACACGTGCCAGAGCCCTAATGACGGATGGGACCCTTGCCAGCCGACTTTCTGCCTCAGCATTCCACTCAACGGCCCCATGGTTTTGAGCTTCTGTGTAGGTCCCGAACGAAATCAGGCTCACGTCTTTATTTCGTGCATACTGCTCAACCTCCTTCCGAACCAAAGGCTCTACATAAGGGGGCAACCGATCAAGAGCATGGAGCGCTTCGTCTGTCCACACCACTTGACAGGCAAAGGTGGCTGCTTCCTTTGGATCGACCTCAATACCCAGTCGCAGATCACAGGGAAGGCATTCATACTGCACGAAACATGTCGCGTCCTCATACTCCTCAACCCTTTGGACGACCAAGGATTGGCCACAAACACAATGGATCATGCCTCTACCCAACTTTTCCCGGATACAGAATGTATAACATGATATACGTGACGGTCCCGGTCACAAACAACACGCAGTAAAGGGCCATAGTAAATCGGCCAAGCACCCGATGCCGCCGTTCCCCATTCGGCCAAATGCGCTGAATCGTTATTTCAACGCCAAACACGATCGCAATCAAAATCAGCAATCCCAAGTACACACTGAGTTTACCCAAGGAAAACCCGGCTGTGACAACGCGTGATAAAAACAAAAGGAGTACGACCGTTGTCACGCCACCCAAGATCATCACAATTCGCTTCCATGTCGTTTGCAGGAGAGCATCCTTAAGCATGCGTTTACCATCAATAAACATCTGCGTACGGAAGCCCAGGACAATCATATAAATCGCCATGATGAGGCCAATGATGACGAGAATAATATGGAAAGTCAGCAAAGGAACAAACACATTGTCGTAAAGAGCTTGAGGCCCTCCGAACCCTTCCTTACCCTCAAAAGCCAACACCCCAAGTTGGCGAAACAAATAGTAGCTGGTGAAAAACGCCAACATGGCGACCATTCCTCCCAGCATAAACCAATGATGCCCCGTCGACCTCCCTTTTCTGGCTTGAAACCACCCCACCACAAACAACGCAGTAAAAAAGGTGGCCATAAATTGGCTAATGTCTGCGCCCATCGTTGCGTGCGTTCCAACAAACCCAGGGTCTTTTAACCATTCAGCCACTGGCTTTTCCCTCAACGGATCCGAGTCGACTGCCTTCCAATACGGCGTTGGGTTCTATTTCCGTTATAGAATTGAAGCCAGCCTCTTCCATCCATTTCCTTGTTTCTTCCACTGTAAAACATTCCCCTTGTTCGGTGTTGATCATGATGTGGACCGCAAAGGCAGTGGTCCACGCAGGACTCGTCCCCATAGAATCAAGGAACCGGTCTTTGATGACAAGTCGCCCACCGTCATCAAGATGATCAAAGACTTTCTTGACCAATGCAGCATTGGTTTCAGCGTTTTGATAGTGAAGGATATCAGACATGAGTGCCAGGTCATAGGCACCGGAAAAAGAATCGACATGAAAATCGCCTGCAACTAAACGGATCCGTCCCTCCAACCCTGCTTCCTGTACGGCTCGTTGGGTCACCTTGAGAGTTTGCGGCAAATCAAACACCGTGGCAGTCAGCTCAGGATACTCTTGGCAAAACGCGATGGCGTTCGTGCCAGCTCCTCCTCCCACATCGAGGACACGTCGAGCCCCATTGAGATTCAGCCGCTTGGCAAGGGTGGGGCCACTCCCCTGTCCAATCCGATGAAGGACCGCCAACACATTGGCCCCCATTTCGGGATCCGTCTCAAACACATGTTGGCTCACGGGCGAACGGCCTGTACGAATGGTTTCTTCTAATTTACCCCAATTTTCCCATTCGGCATCATGGAGAAGTAACAGGTGCCCGAAATATTCTTTAGATGATCGCACCAAATGTTTTTCCGATACGGTGGTATTGGAATACCGATCCCCTTCCTTCACTAACACCCTCATTACCACAAGAGCATTCAACAAAAGAGTGAGGGGCCGCTGGTAAACTTGTAGGCGTTCGGCAATTTCAGCAGCCGAGAAAGCTGCTCCGCCTAGAGCGGAAAACACATCGAGTTTGGCGGCTGTCAGAAGAATTTTAGTTTCCCAGTAGTATCCAAGCTGGAAAACCTCCGCGAGTGAAAGTTCTCGTAACACTTAAACTCTCAATATTACAGAATTTTCTCCTCGACCTTGTACAGAAAATTTGATCTTAACGAGGTCCAAGATCTAAACGCAAGTTAGGAGGAATGATCTTTACAGAACTTTGGCCAAAAAAAAGGCAGCGGCTCAAAGAGCACAATGCCTTTTCATTTTGGTATTCAGAAAACTGAACGTCTAAATAAAATTCTGAGTTACTTTATCTCATGGTTCGCTTCAACCGTTCCACCATCTTTCACATCAACCTCAATTACAATGGCTTTTTTACCTTTGTGGGTATTTGCCGCAACAACAGGATGCCAGATTAACAGTTTATGCTTTCCGGCCGGGACATCCTTGATTTCAAAAGTCCCATCGGCGCCAGACCTCGCGTAATGAGGATTACTCACAGGGAGGTACCAGCCCTGCATAAATTCATGTTGATCACATTGGAGCCGCATGACTGACCCTTTCTTCGCCATTCGCATTTTGATGGTTTTTTTCAAGCTGTCGCCTTTTTTGGCTAACCCAATGTTAAAAAGCGTAGAGCTTTTTGCCCCCAACTTATCAAAGCTATGTGGGTTGTGAAGCACCCCTTCTTTGGATTTGGGATCATCAGGATCTGCATCAGTATTTTCGACATAGAATTTGCCTTTGTTCGCAAGCACTCCGGTAAAGGGAAGGAATTCGCAGAGCTTAGCAATGACCTCCTGCGGTGATTCTTTCTTGAATCCTTTGGTCCAAGCCTTATCTTTTATATCTGATACATACACAATGACGTTTTTGAGGCCTTTGCTCCTGTCCACTTCAACCTCCTTTAAGAGACGGGTTTCACCATCAGCGCTCTTACTGGAATTTTTTTTGCAAAACTCAACATTCGGGAACTTCGAAAAGGCAAATTCTTTGGGAGCAGGAACCTTTCCAGAAAAGGTGACCTTTCCTTTAATGGTCCCGCCTGCCTGAGCAATCAGCGGGGCTGCGACCAAAGCACCCCCTACGAGAAGAGACAAAGATAGGGATTGCCGAACTCTCATAATCCTTCCTCCTAATTGAGAATAAATATTGACCTACAGAGGGTGGAGTAGAAAACAGCGACTTCCAAACAATATCTTTTAATATCTTTCTTTCTCGCCTCAAACACCCTTCTTAGCATTTACCCATATGGGGAAGACGCATTACATCTCACTTTTAAACCTACTTTTTATATAACAAGAAGGTTTTGTGGGTGTCAAGTCAATAGAGGGGCACATTAGAAATCTTTAGAAAGAGAGCGCAAACAATGATTTATAAGCTCCCCTTATTCTATTTTCAAATAGATCAATGGCTTATGTCGCGTGACTCAAAAATACTGGAGAAACTTGGACGACAAAAAGAAATGAAATCCCGCTCAATATTTAGATTGTGAGACAAACTGTTGAGAAAGGATCCGACCCAGGGCACCACCTGCGGTGGCACGCACAGCTTCATTCTTATCCTTCAAGGCCGTTTTCAATAAAGGAGTCACCTCCCTACCCCCTACACGACCTAATGACCGGACGGCCGAAATGCGGGGTTTGGGGACTGAATCTTGGAGCAATAACGCAAGGGGCCCAACCACATCACGGCTTCGTCCATTTGCAAGGGCACGAGCCACACTTGATCGTTCGCCTGGATTACGACTTTGCATTAACCCCGTCACAGTTTTGGCTACCATACTGTAAGGACTATTCAGACGTAATAGAGCATCGACAGCCGCCGCTCGGACTCCAGAATTGGGATCCTTCAAAGCTCTGGTCAACGCAGGGACGGCCTTTTCGGCTTTGAGCTTTCCCAGGGTCACAGCCGCCACACTCCGTACAGCAGGTATGGGTTCTGATAAAATAGGAATCAGGACAGGAACCGCATCAGGCATAGCTAGTTTCCCAAGAGAAGCAATGGCCGCAGCCCGAATGGAGGGTTGCCGATCCTCAAGCCTCCTTTTTAAGATTGGGAAAGCTCGAGAATCTCCTATTTCTCCTAGCATTTTGAGAGCAGCTCCACGCTCATACCCTTCCTCAACCTTCGCAGCCCTTTCAATTTTTTTCCAATATTGAGATTCCCCCAACATCACGAGGGCTCCAGCAGCAGTAACTTGAACCACCACTTCCTTATCCTTTAACGCTGCTTTAATCACAGGAATAAAACTTTTGTCACCGGATCGGCCCAATCCCTTTAAGACCGCCGCCCGGACAAGACCAGCCTGATCCTTTAGGGCTTGTTGAAATCGTTTAGATCGCACACCAGCCGGAAATTTGCCCAATCCTTCGGCAACAAGTGCCAGGACCATTCCGGTCCCATCACTGAGCCCATCCTCAAAATAGGGAACGACATCGTCGGAATGAATTTCTTTCAGAGCGGTATAAGCCGCTCCTCGGACTTGCTCACGCATGTCACTACGAAATGGAAGAATGCTGTTGATGGCGAGTTCCCGCAGTAACAGCTCATCCTCCCGACCTAATTCTTTTCTATACTGCTCATATTCAGTGACCCCTTCTTGCGTTTTCCCAATATTGACAAGACTCAAAATTTTCATCCTGCGAAGTTCTGCTGATTGGGGTTGGGCATCGAGAAGAGGCTTTAGTAATTCCAGCGTTCCGATGTACTCTCCGTTGGCAAAAGTCTCTTGGACCTTGGAACGTGGCTCCTTTGATGAGGATTGGGTCGTCTCCCCAATAGCCACACTCCACAAGAGAAGAGAGGCAGAAACAAAACCAACTATTAAACGTAAAATGGGAAAAAAACTCATAACCTCTTCCCCCTTTATCCAGCCCGCGGTTCTATCCCTTGAGCGTCCAACTTTTTATATCCAAGGGGTGTTTCAAAGTAGTAGTCCGGCTGTTTTGAATTGACAATATGTTCATATACCACGGACCAGTCCCGGTCTTGGCTCAAGAGTTTCAGTAAGAGACCTCGCTCAGCATCCACCCATTCATAGTATTTTTCCGTTTGACTATCTCGAGAGACTACGACTTCAAATAATTCTGCGGGTCGTCCGCCGGCCATCGATTCACCGATTAAGGTTCGGCTAGTTTCCCCATCAAGTCTAACCGAAAATGGGAGCAGAACCTCAACGGTCAATGGGACGGAAACCACCAAACGACGTTTAGAAAGCACATACCACACCTTTTGTTCATCAAGTCGTACAATCATGACACCAGCATACCCAAGGTCAGTTTTTATCCCTCCAAAATGTTCAATTCGGTACCGATCTTTTTTGACGAACAGTTGTGCTCTTGAAGTTTTTCCATCAACTCGCCATGTCAACCTAGCTGAAAACTCATATTCAGTGTTGTCCTTGGCAATAGAGGAATCAGAGGAATAGGCAGTAGAAGCCAGAGTGAATTCAAATAGGGAAGAAAGAGAAACGGCAAGAATAACCCAACGGGATGACAAATGAAGTTCCCTAAGCAAGGGACAAACCCAAACCATAGTTATTGCCGTTCGACAAGAGGATCAATGGTAAGAGGTCGACCGAGTGCTTCAAGGCCAAAACGGGGAGGTCTCATGACAGTATGAGCCGTTCAGCGCCCAACGGGCGAAGGAAGTTTAAAATGAACAATGAGGTCTTCACCTGGTTTTATTATCACTCTTTTCTTGATCTCTTGTTTAATACTAGGATACCAAGCCCGAAGGTTATAAGAGCCTGGTGGAATGTGATCAATGAAAAATTGGCCTTTTAGATCGGTCATCACATAATAGGGATTGTCAACCGCAATGGCCAAACTTTCCATGTAGGCGTGAAAGCCACACTGCATCACAAAGGTCCGCCTACCTTTTTGCAAATTAAATTGTCGAACAAGCGATTTACTCGGCTTGTGGTTATGTGTTGCGTGGAGATCTCCTCGTTGATGGCGGTGATTAAGGGCAACGGAGAGTTAAATAATATCCTCGTTCCTTGAGTTCGAGACGTTTCATAAGCTTGTATATCATGCATAACGGGGTCCATGTTTATGACTTCCACCCCATGACCGCTTCGAACAACGGTTGTAAAGGGAAGAAATTGACAGTCGCGAGCCTCCACCCGAGGGATGGAAAGAGCAAAGGGCTTTCCTGATTCAACTCCTTCTAGGAGAACAACCACATCTCCAACTTTTCCTTCTTTGTTGACGGTAAAGTCCCGCAAAAGCCTCCATCCCTCTCCATTCGAAATACGTCCACAATATTCAGGGTCAGGATAAGTCACAAGATTATAGGCTTTTTGGTCTGGTGGGGCACCTTCCAAGATTACCGTACCCCGAATGGTCCTTCCATCTGAGACGTCCTTGACTTCATAGGCAAAAACCTGCCAAGCGGAAAGGATCATCCAACAGACCAGCAAACAACTCAGACTCGGACTATTTCGCATATGTCACCAGAAATTAGGGTTTTTGTAGCCTGAGGGATGGAATGATTTCAACACCCTCGCCCAACAATTCCAATCCAAAGTGAGGATTCTCCTGCATCTCATGTACACTTCGACGGCCTTTAGGGGCCTGATATTGAAAATTTTCGGAAATGGTCGTCTTTACCTTAACACGAACCTTTTTCTCTAAATAAGTTTTCATTCCCGGATGCCAAACCGCCAAGGTGTATTCACCGTGAGGAATATCCTTTATTTCATATTTCCCGTCTTCTTTGGTAATCGCATAATAGGGACTTTTGACCACAACTCCCCAGGAAAACATGTAAGGATGGAACCCACATTGCATGACAAAAATATTCCGCCCCTTGCTTAAATGCATTTTTTCAATCATGGGTTTTCCAGGCAGATGCTTGTGACTATTCATGAAGCCCATGACCTTATGAAATGAGTTCATAGGGAGGGGACGATTAAACAATACTCGAGCGCCTCTGACACGGGCGGTTTCATACCCCTGGATGTCATGCTCGACCGGATCCATATTGATGACCGTGATTTCATCTTGATCTCGAAGCACATTGATAAATGGCAAGAAATCACAGTCAATGGCATCAATTTTCACTTTTGGCAAGTTGAATGGCTTTCCCTTTCTTACCTTTTTGAGCATCACAACAGCATCTTTCAAACTTCCATCCGGAGCGATGATAAAGTCTTCAACAATCCTCCAGCCGGTCCCAGTAGAAATCCTCCCACAGTACACAGCGTCAGGGATAGTTACCAAGTTGAACGCCATAGGCCTGGGTTTCTGTCCAGAAATAGTGACCTTTCCACTAACAGTTCCTCCATTGCTAACCGTGATTTCTTCATACGACCACACTGGATTGACCCATACCAAAAACCCAAAACAAATTCCCAAGGAAGCCATTCTCACTTTCATGAACTTTCTCTCCTTAACACCGGTTCCAAAAACTATTCTGTACTCTCTCACAAAAACATCTCTGCTTGAATGCTATCGCAAAAAAAACTGGGAAGCCGAAGCACGGCTTCCCCGCCTTGTTAAACCGGCACTGTCAAAACCAGGCCTTATTTAAACGCCACTGGCCTCGCTTGACCGTCCTCTGGCTGGGTTACCTTGGCTTCTTGAATACCAGGAGTGGCTCCGCCCAATGGGAGAATTTTTTGATCTCCTACTGGGAAAACCCTGAGGTACCCCCATTGTCCTGACTGCGAATAGGGGAGCCGGGCGTTGCCATACACATAATCCCCAGGAAGGGCATAAACCCCACCTGCGGAAGAGATAAATGCATCAATCCCTTCCGACCCCGCAAACTCGACAACACTGATCATATCTGCACCTGGCAAGAACGGCTCGATTGGCCATTCGTGTTTTTCAAGTGTGAACATACCATTCTGTTCACTGCTGGCTCCAAATACATGGATCCGTACCGAGTCACCGGCATGGGCCTCGATAATCGGAGTCGCAGGATCTTTGGGATCATCCACTTCGCAGGGTTCAAACATTCTTCCCAGCGAACATCCCTGGTCTTCCCGGTACAAATAGGGCTCACTCCGGTAATTGATGCCTATCAAGCCAGCCACATTTTGTACATAGGGCATGAAACTGGTCCCGATGATGTTGTCCTCATCTTGAAAGAAGAGGGCCACATCCCGGTAATTGGCTCGATGCTCGTTACCCTGAATCGTTCGGTCTACGATAACATCTGCCGTCCAGCTATTTTTCAAGGAGATGTCAGACCCCGTCTTGGGGTCACGATACTGAGATCCCTTGGGGCCAATAATAATGGCACCAAACAATCCATTCCGAGGGTTCAACGCAACATTCCCCCAATCCCACACTAAGGACTGAGTCTCTCCAATGAAAGGATCAGCATAATATGTATAGGCTCGACTTCCTCCTGGAGCAATCGTTTGGTCCCTTGAATTGTTCCCCAAGTTCACTCCCTGGGAGTCTTTGGGATCAAACGCTAAACTGAAGGCAGAGAATGAAGCCCGACTTTCCTTCATTTTATTGGTGAGATTGACTTTAAGACAATCCCCAACATTGGCTCGTAAGGTAAGCGGCATGGGCTGATAATCCCCAGCCACTTTGCTAACTTCCTCTTCCAGGACATAGATCTTCGCATCGGGATTAGCCACTTCAATTTTTCTCTCAAAATCTACCTCAATGGCTTCCTCAACATTCGGATTAAATGACATCGAGGGGAAATCCATCGCGACAACGCTAAAGCTTTTTAGGGGCGCATCACTTGGACAGACCGGAAGCGGTTTTGGCATTCCCTCTCTTCCATAGGCTTTATTCGGTAAGGGCTGAAGATCAGGAACCTCCTTATCAAGAACCCTGATCAGACCCCATGATCCTTCGGAAAAGTGCGAACTTCTCCCATTATAATACATGTAATCCCCTGGCAGATGACGAGGCCCTCCGGCCTCAGGAACAACCAAGTCATACCTCTCGGCAATCCCAATGTGAATGGAATTCTTGCGATTAGCTTCGTGAGCATATCGCTCGGTCCAGAACGTATGCCCGGAAACCGTAAACACGTTGCTTTCATTCATGGTGACATCAACAAGCCTGAACACAATGGCATCACCAAGATACGCACGTACGGTCAGAGTACTTGGATCCCCGTGCACCTTACTACTAAAGATTTGGGAGGCATCTGGATTGTTGGCCAAGCGTTGAGCAAAAGGCTCGGCCCTGAAATTAAACGCCCCACCCGTGGTATGCGTCCCCCCATTGAGGAATGGCATCGGGGTCATTTTGATTTTTTCGTTCGGTGGCATAATGAATGAAACGGTTCGCCCGGCTTCCAAAGCCACTTCAATCGGTTGACCTGGAGGATTTCCAGCTGTCACAACGTTCACCGTATGGGGAACAGTATCCATAATATGGACCATCAGTTCACGGAAACTACCTGCCACATCATGACCTACCCGTTCGATTGTATGAATATCAGCCACCGGACCTGTTCGAGTCGGCTTCCCAGTCTTCGGGTCATGCCAAGTCGACCCAAACGGCTCAATTAAGAAGGTACAGACGGCACCATGAGGCCAAGTCGTTCCACCAAACGCGTGGTCATGGCAGAACACCGAGCCAACATCGGCATCCGCCCAGAACCGTTGACGAACAAATTCAACGGTGACAATATCTCCCACTGGATGATCATGCTCGAGGGATTTGGCAAAAGTAAGTGTCTGTCCCCCACCTCCTCCAGTACTTGTTCCTCCCGTTGATGGAAATGTTAAGGACTGTCCAACGAAAATAAGATTTTTATTCTCAAGCCCGTTTAACTCCGCTAAGGCATTAACCGTTGTCCCATGAGCACTGGCGATTTCCCCGAGTGTATCTCCGGGTTTAACCGAATAGTCACCTCCACCGGTAGAGGCAGATGCGCCACCTGAACCACCGACGGCCACAATCCGACGAATCTCATTACCTTTAACATTATCCGCACCGACCAAAATTAACGTGTCGACATGATATTGCTTCGCATTGGTCACATGAATCGTTCTTTGGCCTTTCTTCGCCGCCTGGGTGAATTTGGCGTTCATTGGGACGGGCAACCCCTTCTTCTTTTCTTTTTCGAACATGGTGAAGGGCCTCATCGATTGCTCGTAAGAAAAACCAGAGATCACGCCGTCTGATGCTTGATTGTCAAACTGGACAAAATGGAAATGGGTATTGATTTTGGAGGATTGGAAATTCGTCACATCATCGTCCGGCCATTCACTGGTCAGGGTCCAATCCATGCAATCGTAAACGTTGGAACGGAAAACCAACGGATATTTCAAATCATTATTCGCCCGAATGGCTTCCTCCTCCTCATGAACCACATAGAGCAAACCATTGGGATCCACAATAGCCGGCTCATTCCCCTCGGCCGCTGATAATTCAATGGGCAGCTTAATAAAGTGGATGTTGTATTTCTGGCGCCCCGCTCGATCCGGACACAGGCTCCAACGCCCATTTTCTCCAGGTTCTGCGGGATCCACCGTCCGGTTGCCATCCTCATCAACATGGATCATTTCAAGCCATGGGGCGGGATTATGATCTGGGGCAAAGGGAACTCGTTTCCCAAAGTGCGGTGTAATCCAAGGCCACGCAACCTTGCCGGTCACGGGTTCAAACCAGATCAAACGACGTTTCCCTGGAGTATACCCCTGCCATTCTGGATGGTATTTGGGATTTGGTCCGATTGTGGCTTCCTTTTCACTCATGGCCCGGTTCCCATCCCAAATCCAGTCCATCACTGTGGCATCGTAGGATTTCAGCTGCCCTGTCTCATCATCCGTATGACCAGGCTTCCCCCTGGTGACGAGCTGCATTTCAACCCAATCCTTAATATTCACGACGGCAGGGTCGGATTTCCAATTACTCTTCCCATTTTCCACAATCTTAAATTTCTTGCCAAACCAATTAACCGTTGTTCCCACTAATTGATCCGAACCTACTGGCTTCGTGATACGGTTTAAACGATCCGGTAATTCACGTAAGGGTGGCATGACGTCATTTTGAATTCCCGGGACCTGAAGTGTGTTGTACACCCTCCAATATCCCCACATTCCCGCCACATAGTGATGGGCCACATGGCAATGAAACAAAAAGTCCCCTGCCAACCATTGGCACAATCCTGATCCACACTCAGTTTCAAGATCGAGGGCTTCAGACGGACCAATGACTTCAACATCAACCCGATCGGATTTCGTCCGAATCACAGGATACTTCATCGGCCCATTCTGGCCGGTGGTCCAGACTTGCATTTGTGTGGCCCGGGGGCTCCGCTGCCAACGAATGGAACCTCCATGAGGATGGTGGGAATGGAACACCTCCGATCCTCCATGCACGATCCTGAATTTTGCAGGATCCCCAAGGTAGCTCCTGGGAATGGTAGGGCCAGCATCACCAAACGTGTAAGAACTATAGGCCATCGATTCATCTTCAAAGCCAAAGTACTCATGCTGCACATGCATATTATTGATGCCGAACGGTTCACTCCGGTAGTTCAGCGCCCTGGCACCTGGCCGATAGGCATCTGTTAAAGGATCGCGTTGTGGAAGGAAGTCTCCATGTTTATTCACCGGGCGGAACGCTTCATCTCCCACCTCATGATAAATCAATACAAACTCACGAAAATCCGGTCCGGTCCCATTCTGAATCATCACTTGCCAACCACTTTTGGCCTTGGTGGCAGATCCGGTCCCTAAGGGCTCCCAATATTCGGACCCAGCAGGTTCTACGACAAATACGCCCATCATCCCCATAACGGTCAATTCGCGGTCATTGCTATAACTGTGGAACTGCCTGGCACCCTCTTGAGTGTCAGGGTGAATATACCATTCCATATCGATAACAGGTGACCCTTTAGTAGCAGCACCTTCCCCATCATCTTCCTCATCACTTTCCCCTGCAGCTACGGCATCGGGATTGGTGGTCGTCGCTGGCTGTCCTGTTTTACTCACCACCATATTGGAACCATTAATGTGAAGGCTGACATCCTCTCCAAATTCGAGCTTGTTCCGCAGGGTGATTTTGACGCAATCCCCCTGATTTCCACGAATCACAAGGGGCTGAATATATTGGTTTTGAATTCCATTGATCACTCCGCCTGGATCATGATGCCCCTCACTCTCACGAGCTTTAGCATTTTTCGCTTCTTCTTCCCGCACCTTCTCAATATTTTCAGAGAGCACATACATGTACCCAGGATAATAGTCCAACCACTGATTCAGTGTAATCTCTGCATTGATAGCGGAAATATCATAATGCCTGACTGGTGCACCGGAAGGGCAAAGCCCACCCTTCATAGACACCGGCTCGACATTTCCATTAGACATGAGGAGGCCATTGGCAGGACCCCCGCCATACTGATGCATCATAGACATCGTATCGAAGGCTCCTGTTTTGTCCCCTTGATGGCCCATTTCTTTTTGCATCTGCTCCATCATCCGCTCATGCTGAAGCTCGACCATCGCGGCCCGCTCCGCTCGTCCTTCAATGGCATTCTCAGTAATGGTTTGCCCTTTAAGCCGCTCAGCCCAATCCGGCGATTGGGTGGACATTGCAGTCTTGTGCACAACATCCGATGACGAGACGGATTCCGCTATTGCACTGCTGAAGGGCAATAGCAGCATCCCACTTACGACGGCGAAGAATATGGTTAATCCCATTATGGAAGGTTTGGAGTACAACATGGACCAGCCTCCTTGAAAATAAAAGGAAATACGTCAGAATTTTGGCAGAGAAATTTTACGAGAGAATCTTTTTTTCAAGAATCACTCCACAAGAGGAAGCAACGTTACTCAAATGAAGATATTGATGTCAAGGCCAAGAGAGGCACCAGGAGTAGATCCATGCTTATCGCATCATTATGACTCATAACCTCTAAGCTATTGAATAAAGCCCTTAAATTTCGCCCATCTCGTAAAAACTTCCCTTTGTGATCCTGAATTGATCATTCATGAAACAAGGGCCTTAAACTTTCTGGCAAGCCTTTGTGATACGGGACCCGGATTGCCCGTTCCAATAAAACTTCCATTCAAACGGATAACTGAAAGGACCTCTATAGTCGTACCGACCAGAAGAAGCTCATCCACACTTTGTACCTCTTCAATAGCGATGATCCGTTCTTCACAGGGTATCCCTTCGCTTTTAGCCAAATCGAGAACAATCTCTCGCGTGACGCCTGCTAGAATATGATCACTTAAAGGCGGTGTGAACAACTTTCCTTGATTGACAAGCATCACATTACTCGATGTTCCCTCTACAACCACCCCATCGCGAATAAAAATGGCTTCAAAGGCCCCAGCAGCCTTAGCTTGCTCTTTCGCCAAAACATTGGGAAGTAAATTGATGCTCTTCACAGAGCACCGTCCCCAGCGCAAATCAGGGACGGTGATGGCCGACACGCCTTTTGTTAATGTTTCCGTGTCAAGTCCATCAATTTGTCGTACCGTCATCAGAACAGTGGGGGTAAATGAGGAAGGAAAATTGTGTTCTCGAGGAGCAACCCCTCGAGTGATTTGAATATACACCTTGGATTCGGAGTACTGGCTCAGTCTTATGGCTTCACTCACCTTTTCCCGCCATTCAGCGAAATCCAATTTCACAGGCAATTGAATAGCTTCCGCACTCTGAGCTAATCGATCCAAATGGGCGTCTAATCGAAAGGGACTTCCCCCATAGACCCTAACCACTTCATAGACCCCATCTCCAAACTGAAATCCCCGGTCTTCAACAGAAATCCGCACATCTTCCAATGGAAGAAATATACCATTTAAATATCCGATGTTAGGCATGAGTCTCTTTAGGATTTCCCCCCGTTTTCTCGAACCTCAACCACAAACACTCGCCGATCTTCAGCCGTAAATTTCCAAGCCATTCGCTTTTGAAATTCCAAGCGGTGTGTTCCTAAAGTGAGCGCCTGGAACTCGAATGTTCGCCGACCGGAATCAACCGCATTGTTACTGGTCGTCCGTAAAAAATCATCATCAACCAAAACCATGGCCTTGGAGTCGTACGTCGGAACCCATTGTTCTCCACGGGTTCGGTCTTCCCAAAGGTGAATGGAAAATGGTTTTCCTTGTAGGACCTGAAGCGACTTCAGATTGAGCTCTTCCATGCTATGATTTCCCCGATTCCTGAAAATATTTCAATTAAAAAGGCCGGGATTTGGAATTTACATACACTTGCCCCTCTTCAACGTAGACTTCGTAGCTGCCTACGCAATATCCTCCCCCCTCGGTACCAAATCCGTTTCTCACATCAAATTGTAGATCGTGCCATGGACATGACACGACATGACCTTTGACCCGTCCTTTGGCCAGAGGTCCACCCTCATGGGGACAAATGTTATTGATCGCATAGAATCGACCGAAAATATTGAACAGGGCAATGGTTTTCCCCTCAACTTTGCAAACACGAGAACTTCCCGGAGAGACCTCATCAACATGGGCGACGAGGACAAATTCAGCTTTCTTCTGGGTTTTTTGATTCTGCATCTGGCTTAAAACCTATCGTATAGCAATTGAAAAAATATTCATCTTCTCTTCATGCACTCCAGCTCTTTGGTTTTCGGAAATTTTCTACTACATTCGAAGTGTAAATTTCAGCTCATTTCCTGAAACAACCCCTTCACGCTTGATAAACCCGCCGTTGGTTTCAATGAGATATCTCGCATTTTCTGGTGGAGGACCATACCATGGGCAGGGGTCTTTGGGGCAAGGTACCGCATCTTCTATTACATAGACGATTTGCTTGCTCTCATCCACCCAAATGAGATCGACGGGGAATCGAAACTCCTTTGTCCATACCTTATACGGAGCGGAAGTTTCAAAAATGAACAGGAGCCCCTCATTTTCAGGCAGGTATTCACGAAAGGCCAGGCCGAACAGAAGCTTTTCTGGTGTGTCCGCCACTTCAGCCTTCAACTTGGCTCCACTGGGAAAGGCGACCTCAATAATCTCAGTTTGATTAGGAGAATTAAAAAGCAAGGCTCCACTGATTAACAGAAGAGCCATAAGAATCAGGAAAATAATTCGCTTTTTATTCGGTGGTGATTTTGAATCTTTAGGAAATACCATAGAACCCCTTCACACCACCTCAACAAGTGAAACCGATTGTACGGGAGTCAATCCCATAAGAAATCTCAGCCAGAAAACCAGAAGTACGAATTCTTCATTCCTAACTTCATTTTAACTTGACGAAAAGGAATCCATAAGCTTGTCTGCTAATCTCGCATATCTGTCGGCGCTTCTTTTAAACGGGGAAGAGCATCAGAAAAAATGGCCTTGCCAAATATCGTTATATATTATGAAAAAACTAAACATTTTTCAGTTGACTGATGCTTGTGAATGTGAATAATTCATCGTATCATGATGGAGAAGCATTTGACACGATTCGATACCAACAGATAAGGATTAGAGAAAGGTTTTGTTGTCAACTACATGATAAGGAGGTCTTCCCGTGAAAACAAAATGGACCCACATCCACATCCTCCTCCTCACCATTGCATTCTCCGGACTTGATCTGGCACCAGCGAATCCTACATCTATTTCTTCGACAATTGACAGGTTTGTCGCGAATCTTTCCATGAAAGCGAATCATTATTATTGGATCATCAACGATACCACCACTCCAACCAAGAACGAATTAATCATAGATATTAATACGGTTATCACCAAAAAAGCGGGAGATCAACCGGATGAAAGCCGTTTCTTGCTTCTTCTAGTTAATGGAGAATTGTTTGGTGCTCAGAAGATTCCGCTTGGGGCGCATGTCGATTGTGGGGATGAAGTCGTATAGAAAACTTTCATTGTTGACTGTTGGATAAAAAAAGCCCTGTTTCCATAGCCATGGAAACAGGGCTTTCTCTTTTGGGGTTACCCCCAATGCCTGATTGCACCAACTTACTTCAGAATCAACAGGTGACCACCCAAATGGGCTCCATGAAGTTGGCACTTATATTTCATGTTACTGGCGACGGTCACATACGTTAAGTCACTCAACGGAATACCGATGTATTTGGTTTCTCCTGGTTTTAACGTAATTTTGATATTCATAGATGTCGGGCCAGCAAATGCAGAATCTGCTGAAAGGTTAAATCCATGCTCGCCATCCAAGTTATTGGTGACTTTCAATAAAACTGGACGCCCAGCCCGGGCACCTGTTCCCTGGTTGGTGAGATCCAGAATCTGCGTGGGAGGATACCAGGTTTTCTTTCCTCCAACCATAAGGGCGTTGAACTCAAGGTCAACATCCAATTTGCTGAATGGTTGACCAACAACTGACCCTGATTCAAGACTCCCAATTTCAACACCCCCCGACTGAAGGGCAAAGGCCATGGATGACCCCGCTGCAATTAGGAAAAGACTTAAAAGGACAGATAGAAGCACCTTGTGCATTGCCTACCTCCTCATAAAAAAGACGTTAGTAATAAAAAGTGCCAATCGCCACTCGAAACTTAGTACTTTATTGGTTCAATGCCTAACTTGAGCTTCGCCCCTTATAGCATAAGCCATTCTAGGACGCAAGGTGGTCTGCTCAAGGAATGGAGAAGCCCATATCCGTGAAAAAAATGAACAATAGACAAAGATTATTCCCAATAATCTGAGAATACCCCCTCTTTTTTCAGTTGCACCAAGCTCCCTGGCTTTATTAGAATTCATCTTGAATGTACTTGACGATTAAAGTCCCAGAAACTGATTCTTACCCACCATTCCCTATGATTCAAAAAGAGTTTTTTCTTTTTGCGATGCTCGTTTTTGTGCTCCTGGGTGTATGGATCCCTGGAGAATCGTATGGATTTGCAATCCTTGAGCCGGAGTCATCCCCTACCTATCATTCTGGGCAAACAATTACAGTCAAACTAGAGTTGGGCGAGGTCGCGGGAATCTCTGCAGTTCACTATTTTTGGTATGGCCAACACGAAGATATGCTGGAAGAACAAATTGATAAAAAATTAGCCATGGTGGCTACAGGATCCAACGTCCCACCCTTTGGAGGCAAGATCAAGATCCCCAGAACAGCTATTGGCCCAATGCGGCTTCTTGCTGTAGCGAAGGGTGAAGGGGATCAATTAGCCCTAGGGAATTGGGCCATTTTTGACGAAATTGTTCTACAGATCGAACCCAAAGCTCAATTACGGGAAATCGATTTTGAAACCGAGAAACCACTGCGATTGGGACGCGCCGGAGGATCCAAGGTTTATGATCAAGTTGATTTTCTTGGAAAAACTTTGGAATTGCCGGTGGTCGGACGTTTTTCTGATGGGATTACACGTCAGATTCGGTCAAAAAAGACCGGGACCTTCTATCGATCTTCGGACGAGTCCATCATCACCATTAATGAAGATGGGCTCTTTCGGTTAGTTGGAAATGGGAAGGTGATGATTACGGCTAGAAACAGAGGGAAAGAAGCCATATTAGATGTTCGTGTACAAGTCAACAACGAGCCCAACGAAGCTCCAGTCCCTGATCCCGGGGAAGAAAAAGTCGTACCCTCAGGCACCCGCGTCACACTGAATGGGTTAAACAGTTACGACCCAGAAGGTGGGTCACTTGGGTATCATTGGTCTCAAGTCCTTGGAAGCAAAGTGGCTCTGTTGGACCCTTATTCCGCCAAAGCGAGTTTTTTAGCTCCAAATATTTTGGAAGAACGCCTCTTTCGATTTAAACTCCGTGTGACCGACATCAGGGGAGCAGATAGTAACCCCGTCTTTGTCGACATCATTGTCGAGCCGTAGCATACTTTTTACATTTCTTCCCGACATTGAACGAATACTCCACGTTTACAACATTTGTTGTGGGCTTTGCTGCTCTTCAGTAGATTGACCTGCGGATTCCAGTAAATCTTTTCCAACCATAATGGGAGCTTGAAAATGAATGGCCAAGGCAATAGCATCGGATGATCGGCTATCAAAAACCTTGGTCCGCCCTTTCATGGACACTGAAAGTTCACCAAAGTACACCTGCTTTTTGAGTCGAATCGTCACACTAGCCACCTTCCCTCCAAATTCCCGAAGAATGGAACTCATCAAATCATGTGATAGAGGCCGAGGAAATTTTCGACCTGTTAAGGCCCCTTCAATTGATCCAGCAACCGTTGGATCAACAAAAATGGGAATAACTCGGTTTTCAGCCCGAAGCAAAACCACGGGACCTCGTGAAGTACCCATCACAACAACATTTTCAATCTTGACTTGTTTTGAGTTCTCTCCCCCCCCTGAACGGCGTCGCCAGATTCCACCACTCCCCAACTCACAAGCACCAAAAGGACCAAAATTGGAAAACGCATAGCCCCCTCCCTCTTTGATGACCCAGTAACCCTGCTTTGGAGTCTGTGATGTTTAGAGAGAAATAAATGGGTTGTCATGCTGTTCCAAGCCAATTTGGGTTTCCGGCCCATGACCGGTCACAACTCGCATCGACTCCTGAAGCGTGTAAAGCCGTTCTCGGATTGATTCTTCAATTGCCGCTAGATTCCCTCCCCACAGATCAGTCCGCCCAATTCCTCCACGAAATAAGGTGTCACCTGACAATAATAGGTCCTCATCAGGAAAATAGAAACACAATGAACCCGGCGTATGCCCAGGGGTATGGATCGCGATCCCTTTTTTGGTTCCTACGAGAATCTTTTCTTCGTCTTGAAGCCAAAAATCTGGTGGTGGGGCAGGAACATACGATACTCCAAATAATTGGCATTGAATTTCCAACATATCCCAAAGTTCGCGATCGGAGGCATTAAGACCGAGAGGCGCGTTGGTCGCCATCTTTATTGCTCGAGATGCCAGGAAATGATCAAAATGGGCATGGGTATGGACAATACTGACGACATTCAACCCGAGGCTTTGAACTTCTTGCAAAATCCGCTCTGGGGCCCCTCCTGGATCCACGATCATAGCCTGTTTTGTATCAGGATCAGCGAGAATCGAGCAGTTACAGCCTAAGGGAGGCACGGGAAAAGTTCTTCGAATGAGGGCAGCCACGGCAGACATCCTTTCCAGAGGACAGGTCTCTAGCCAAACTCAAACCATCTCGCCACGAGAACACATCTGATCTGGTTCATCCAAACCATATTTCAACTTTTGAATAACTCAAAATTTCCCATGGATCATGTCATTTGACTCACTTCGACAATATTCCAGTTTATGTTCGGAAGACAAAACATAGGATAAAGAGGTATTCTTAACCACGTCAACAGTACGATGGAAACACGACCCACATATTTTTTATTGAAATAATTTCCCTGGCAGTCTACAATTCTCATGAACCTTCGGCTTCCTCATTCTGATTCACACCTTTGAACATTAACCATCTCCAGCACCAAGTGACGGAGCAAAATCTCTCCGCTCATCCCAAGCTAGATTCACCAGTGCCTCAACGGTTCTGTGCTGTCAGCATCGCTCGAGTTCTCCTATTGCTGTTTGGGATGAGCCTTCTCTTGGGGTGTCCGCCTGATAACGCTTCACTCGTTGAAGAAAACGAGCAACTTCAAAAGCAAATCACGAAACAGGAATCCATCATGGCGACGTTGCAAGAGGGAAACCGTGTGTTACAGAAACAAATTGACTTACTGAACCAGGAACTCCGAGATGAAAAAAATAGCCTCGATGGGGTAAGAAACGACCTCAATGAAGCAAACATCAAACTAGAACAACAACGAAAAGAAACACGTCAGCATGATCAAAGTTTGGCTGTAGAGCACAAGAAATTAGCCTCCCAATTGAGAATTCTCAAAAAAGAAAACACCAAGCTGATTGCCGATGCACAGTGGTTACGCACCCTTCGCGCCCAGTTTCGAAAAAACCTCTATGTTGATAAGCAAGGGACGAAATTCCAAGTCTTGCCTCATCCGCTACCAACACTGATTCAAGCTACTCGACAAACCTTAACTCAGAACGGTTACCTCATATTAGCCACCATGGCCACTGACCAAAAAGCCGTCTATATCACCAAAAGAAAAGCCTCCATGCCTTCAAGTCTCGAACTCCAGGGCTTTCGGAATCAATACCTCATTTTCCTAGAGAAGTTGGCCCCCGAAAAAACCAAATTAAGTGTCAAAGCTGAATTTGAGAAGGTGACGAAGCAAGGCAATATCTTGCCAGCAACTCAAGAAGAAATTCAGGAAATTGAATTCCGATTGATTGAGGCGATTAAGACCCTGTCCGACACAACCGACAAAAAGCCTAGCAGTCATTCCGAAGCGACCTCTTCCTTCCCAGTCTGAACATTATCTTCCACATCGGTCTTTTTCTTCCATTCCCTCATCAAGAATCGGCCGAACCGTGACTCCTGCCAGCCAACAATCTATCGAACCGGTTCGACCGGTTCTGGCAGCTCTCCGAGATGTACAATGCTACACATAAATTTGGGCGATCGTATTCTGTTGATGCTCCTCATCGGTTCAGAAATCTGAACTCGAGCCTAGAAATCGAAAAGTGAGCACTCTATCATCATCGATCATCTCCCTGTGAGCGCTCCTTCAAGAGATCAAAAAACGATTGATCTCCTTCAAAAACATTCGTGTTTTCCTATATTCAGGCTGGTTTTTGATTGGTGTCCCGGAGGGTATGCTCAGGCCGGAGTGACAACCTGATCGAGTTGATGAGTCACATCAGCACCACGAATTGGCGAAGCTGTTGATTTGAACGACCCTGGAGATGATTTGGGGGCAGCGCTGTATCGAAGGTCGATCTAGCAGGACGTGAGGTGTGAAACGGTCTAGCGGATAGGAATGCTCCTGAAGAGACGGCAAGCCGTGTTTCGTCCGATCACAGGCCAAGGCCAGACAATAGCGCTCTCGCTAAATTTAGGGAGAGGAAAGCTCAGGAATGCGCAGCAGCTAGACTACGCCCTGCTTGAAGGTACGCATCGACTCCAGCTGCGGCTTTTCGCCCTTCTGCGATGGCCCATACGATCAGGGAAGCCCCCCGCTTTGTATCGCCGGCTGCAAACACCCCATCAACTGAGCTCATGAAATTCTCATCCACGGCGACATTGCCCCTTGCATCATACTCGACACCCAAGTGATCCAGTAGCCCATTTTTCACGGGACCTGTAAACCCCATGGCCAGCAATACTAAGTCCACATCCATGTCGAATTCGGTTCCGGAGACTGAGGAAAATTTTCCATTTTCTAAGTTGACACGATGGGCATGAAGCTTTGTGAGCTGTCCGTCATGTCCAGAGAACTTGGTCGTCGAGACACTCCATTGACGGTCACAACCCTCTTCATGAGCATGAGACGTGCGAAGCTGCATCGGCCAAAGAGGCCAGGGGGTCGACTCTGCTCGTGTCGGGGGTGGCTCAGGGAGTAACTCAAATTGGTGAACTTCACTGCACCCTTGACGATGAGCCGTTCCCAAGCAGTCAGATCCCGTATCGCCTCCACCAATGATGACGACACGCTTCCCTTTGGCAGTAATCGGTTCATCCGATAGCGCATCCCCGGCATTGCGTTTATTTTGCTGAGTCAAATACTCCATAGCCAAATGAACACCTTTGAGTTCGCGACCAGGAATAGGCAGCTCCCGAGGTTGTTCAGCGCCAAGTGTCAGACAAACCGCATCAAACCGTCGATAGAGCGTTTCGGCATCAAGGTCAACTCCGACATTGACGTTAGTCTCGAAACGGACTCCTTCGAGATTCATCTGTTCCAACCGACGATCGATCACCCATTTTTCCATCTTAAAATCAGGAATCCCGTATCTCAGCAACCCGCCAATACGATCCGATTTTTCAAATACGGTGACGGTATGCCCTGCTCTCGCCAACTGCTGAGCAGCTGCTAAGCCTGCTGGGCCGGAACCTACGACGGCCACGGTCTTCCCTGTTTGAGTAATGGGTGGGACAGGCTGAACGAACCCTTCCGCGAATCCTTTATCAATGATATTCCATTCAATCACTCGAATGGAGACTGGATCAGCGTTGATCCCAAGGACACAAGCCGATTCACAAGGAGCAGGGCATAAACGACCCGTAAATTCGGGGAAATTGTTGGTCGCATGCAAAGCCTTTAACGCATCCTGCCATCTTCCACGATGCACTAAATCGTTCCATTCTGGAATTAAATTCACGACAGGACAACTTGATGGGCTCTGGCAGAAAGGCACCCCACAATCCATACATCGAGCACCCTGTGTTTTCAGCTTATCATCAGGAAACGGGTCATATATTTCACGCCAATCAAGGATCCGCAACTCCACTGGGCGCCGAGATGGTCCCTCTCGGCGGTATTTCACAAAACCTTTCGGATCAGCCATGGAGAACCATTTCCTTTCCGCGCCTCAACTTGGACTTGGCTGCCTCTGCTTTTCGTTCGGCAAGGACCCGCTTATAATCTATCGGCATCACTTTGACGAATTTTGGCAACATGGCTTCCCAGGCATCTAATATCGATTTTGCCTTCAGGCTTCCAGTGTAGGCATAGTACTTCTCGATCATTCTGTGAAGTGTGTCTTTATCTTCGCGTGCGACAACTTTTTCTAATTCGACCATGCCGAGATTACAACGAGTCTCAAACTTCTTGTCTTCGTTGAACACATAGGCTTCTCCACCTGACATCCCCGCCGCAAAATTTCTGCCGGTTTTTCCAAGCACCACAACCACTCCCCCGGTCATGTATTCACACCCGTGATCACCCGTTCCCTCGATCACGGCACGTACTCCACTATTGCGGACCGCAAAGCGTTCACCTGCCGTGCCATAAAAATAGGCCTCACCGCCTGTGGCACCATAGAGAGACGTATTTCCGATCAAGATCGTCTCCCCTGGATTAAACGTGCTCCCTTTGGGAGGAATGACAATAATCTTCCCTCCTGAGAGTCCCTTTCCTAGATAATCATTGGATTCACCCTCTAGGGTCAGCGTGATTCCATGAGAAAGAAAAGCTCCAAAAGATTGACCAGCAGAGCCCGTGAATTTGATCCGAATCGTATCTTCTGGAAGCCCTTGCAAGCCATATTTCCTTGCAACATGACTTGACAGTACCGTTCCTGTGGTTCGGTTGACATTTCGAATCGGGAGTTCAAGCGACACAGGTTCTTTTCGTTCAATAGCGGGTTGGCACGACTCTATTAATTGGTTATCCAAAATATTCGCCAATCCATGATCCTGCGGTTGGACGCAATGAGTGGCAATCTCAGAACCGACATCCGGCTTCCATAACAGAGCAGAAAGGTCCAGTCCTTTGGCCTTCCAATGATCAAGAGCTTTTTGGATCTTGAACTTATCGACCCGCCCAACCATTTCAGCGACAGTTCGAAACCCCAACTGTGCCATCAGACGTCGGGCCTCTTCCGCAACGAAAAAGAAGTAGTTCACCACGTGCTCGGGTTGGCCTGTAAACCGTTTTCGAAGTTCTGGGTCTTGAGTTGCGACCCCGACTGGGCACGTGTTTAAATGACACTTTCGCATCATGATGCAGCCTTCGACGATTAACGGAGCGGTGGAAAAACCAAATTCCTCAGCCCCCAATAGCGCCGCCACCACCACATCCCTTCCGGTTTTCATTTGGCCATCGGTTTCAACTCTAATTCGTCCTCGAAGATCATTCAGCACCAAGGTTTGATGCGTCTCCGCTAACCCAAGCTCCCAAGGAATGCCAGCATATTTGATGGAAGACAATGGAGAAGCACCGGTACCGCCAGAATCTCCACTAATCAGAACCTTATCAGCGTGAGCTTTTGAGACACCCGCCGCCACCGTCCCGACTCCAACTTCCGACACCAGTTTAACCGATACATCCGATTGCGGGTTCGAATTTTTCAAATCAAAAATGAGCTGCGCCAAGTCTTCAATTGAATAAATATCATGGTGCGGTGGTGGAGATATGAGACCAACCCCAGGCGTGGAGTATCGAAGTTTCGCAATCACTTCATCCACCTTGTGACCTGGGAGTTGTCCACCTTCCCCTGGTTTCGCCCCTTGTGCCATCTTAATTTGTAGCTCCTTGGCATTCACCAGGTAATGGGCCGTGACCCCAAATCGTCCTGAAGCGACTTGCTTGATATAGGAATTTTTGGAATCTCCATTCGATAGGGGAACAAAACGTTCGGGATCTTCTCCCCCCTCCCCCGTATTACTCTTAGCCCCAAGCCGGTTCATCGCAATTGCAAGGGTCTCGTGTGACTCTTTGCTGATCGCACCAAACGACATCGCCCCCGTGGTAAACCGCTTCACAATGTCCTTCGCAGGCTCAACTTCCTCCAAAGGCAGAGGTGTGGCCACAAATTTGAAATCCAATAACCCCCGAAGGTTCGAGCGGTGTCGAGTCTCATCGTTCACCAATTGGGCGAATTCTTCATAGGTTTTGGGATCATTGGTTTTGGTTGAGTGCTGTAACTTAGAAATCGTTTCAGGGTTCCAATTATGATATTCGCCCTGACTGCGGTAGTGAATCTCGCCGCCGAAGTCCAATTGTCGGAGGCGTTCAGTCGCGTAAGCCTTGGCATGCCGACGGAGAGTCTCCTCCCCAATTTCTTGCATGCCAATTCCTTCTATCCGTGAAGGCGTGCCTGTGAAATAGCGATCCACGAGTTCATGGTTCAGACCAATGGCTTCAAATATTTGGGCCCCACAATAGGATTGGACCGTCGAGATTCCCATTTTTGAGAAGATTTTCAGAAGTCCTTTATTGACGGCTTTGATGAATTTCGCTTCTGCCGTATCAGAATCCATTCCCTCAGGGAAATACTTTTCTCGTTGCATGTCCACCAGACCTTCGAACACCAAATATGGATTGACCGTCCCGGCTCCATATCCAATGAGACAGGCAAAGTGGTGAACATCACGGGGTTCACCAGTTTCCACAATAAATCCGACTTCCGTTCGAGTCGCTTCCCGCACCAAATGATGGTGCACAGCGGAAATCCCTAAAAGACTAGGAATGGGGGCACATTCAGCATTGACTCCCCGATCGCTGAGGATCAGGAATTTGTACCCACTTCGAATCGCTTGGGAAGCTTCTTGACACAACTTGTCGACTGCTGACCCTAATCCATCTGACCCCTCTGCGACACGGAAGAGCATAGGGAGCGTTTTACTGAGAAAATGAGGATCTTCAAATTCCCGAATTTTCTGAAGTTCCGCATTCGTAATGATAGGCTGCTGAACTTTTATCCGCCGGCACGCTTCCGGAATTTCTGCAACAAGGTTCGGCTTAGGGCCAATGTTCGTCACCAAGGACATCACCAATTGTTCTCGAGTAGGATCAATGGGAGGATTAGTCACTTGCGCAAAAAGTTGCTTGAAGTACTTAAAAACGAGTTGGGGTCTGTTGGACAGAACAGCCAGAGGTGTATCCGTTCCCATGGAGGAAGTAGGCTCTTCGCCATTGATGGCCATGGGCGACAACACCATTTTGAGTTCTTCCACCGTATAGCCAAAAGCCTGTTGACGCTGTCGAAGGGTAGGACGGTCAGGTTGGGGCACGTTTAACGGTTCTGGAAGTTCATCAAGCGAAACCCGGTGTTGGGTCACCCAACTCCGGTAAGGTTTTCGTCCCACAATATCTGCTTTGATTTCTTCGTCATCGATGATTCGCTCTTGGACGGTATCAACGACAAACATCCGTCCTGGCTGCAATCGTCCTTTTTGGCGAATGTTTTTCGGATCGGTGGGAAGGACACCAGCTTCTGAGCCAAGAACCACCAAGTCATCATTGGTGACTTGATACCGACAAGGACGAAGCCCATTCCGATCCAATGTTCCACCGATGAGCTTCCCATCAGTAAAGGCCACGGCTGCCGGCCCGTCCCATGGCTCCATCATCGAGGCGTGGTATTCATAGAACCCACGACGATCCAAGTTCATCGATGGATTCCCAACCCAAGGCTCAGGAATCAACATCATCATGGCATGGGGAAGAGACCGGCCAGCCATCACAAGAAACTCCACAGCGTTGTCCAAACATCCAGAGTCACTCTGTTCTTCATAGACGATGGGATACAGCTTTTGCAGGTCTTTCCCGAATAATTCTGATTCCAATCTCCCCTGCCGCGCCCGCATCCAATTGACATTGCCTTTCAAGGTATTGATTTCACCGTTATGCACCGTATATCGATATGGGTGGGCGAGCATCCAGGAAGGGAATGTGTTCGTGCTAAATCGCGAATGCACGAGACCCAAGGCGGAGATCATACTGCTATCGGCTAAGTCTGGATAGAATTGGGATAACTGCTCGGGAAGCAACATGCCCTTATAGACAATGGTATTGCCGGACAAACTTGTGACATAAACAGTCCCACGTTCAACTAAGGCCGACTCTCGAATGGCCCGAGCAATCCGCTTTCGTATCACGTAGAGTTTTCGCTCGAATTGGGCTTCGTTCAACATATCCCGTCCGACAAAAAACTGCCGGATGTAGGGCATAGCCTTTCTCGCTTGAATCCCAATTGCGTCTTCTTTTGTGGGGACGTCCCTCCATCCCAGAAAGCGCTGTCCTTCTTCCCCGATTATCGTTTCAAAAAGTTTTTCACACTGCTGCCGTCGCGAGGCATCTTGCGGGAAAAACACCATTCCCACGCCATACTCACTAGCCCCTGGGAGAACGATTCCACTGTCAGCTGCTGCTCTTTTAAAGAATCCATGCGAAATCTGGAGGAGAATACCCGCCCCATCCCCCGTACGGGCATCAGAACCTTGAGCCCCCCGGTGATACAGATTTTCAAGAATTTTCAAACCTTTTTGGACAATATCATGAGATTTGTGCCCTTTAATATTGACGACAAAACCAATTCCACACCCATCCTTCTCGAATCGGGGATCATAGAGTCCTTGCTTGGGAGGAAAACCAGGAATGTTCATCATCTTTATTTATCTACATTCAGAAATAATAGTCACAACCAAATGGAATCAAAACTTCCTTAAATTTTTCGTTGGAATTCACAGACTCGAAGAAACTGAGCAATTTCCAGACCTGAAAGAACAGGGCTACCGAGCGTCCTCTAACCATGCGAAAACGCCAAGGAAATACGTAGCCAGACCTTACTTGATGGTTCAGGAGAGTGTCAAGATAATCCGATCAACTTGAACGGCCCTTCTGCATTCATCTCCAAATGCACAGAGTCCAAAATCCTTGACAAAACCTCTTAACCCCACCTACTATCGCCAAACCATGCCAGACGGACCACCAGTAGCCCAGAGTCCAATCACAATGGATGAAGTCTGGGAGGCCTATAGAGAAGACCTTGAGGAAATTGAATCCCAAATTCAACAAAATTTCGATTCAGAAATCCCCCTCATCAACGAAATTGCAGCGTACATTCTCAACGGCGGGGGGAAACGCGTCCGTCCGCTGTTGCTCATCCTCTGCGCCCGACTTTCTGGGCTCATCCACAAAGAGGACCTTATTCTTGGGAGCCTGGTCGAGTTTATCCACACGGCTACCCTCCTCCACGATGACGTACTGGATGAAGCAGACCTCAGACGAGGACAGGACACCGCTCGGCGTATTTGGGGCAATCAAGCAAGTATTCTCGTCGGCGATTACCTCTATTCAAGAGCCATGTGTCAAATCGCCGCGTTTCAGAATCACGATGTCAACGATGCAATCGCCGAAGCTTGTCGAAAGATGGCTGAAGGCGAAATATTGGAATTGTGCTCAAGTAATCAACCAACTCGAACGGAAACAGAATATCTTCGTATCATTGAGTTTAAAACAGGAGCACTCGTTGCTGCCTCGTGTAGAGTCGGTGGGATCATCGGAGGCGCATCTCAGACCCAACAGGCGGCGCTTTTTCAATTTGGACTCCACTTGGGCATTGCCTTTCAACTGACCGATGACCAACTAGACTACGCCGCCAATGGGTCCCAACTTGGGAAAACATTGGGGCAAGATTTCAGGCAGGGGATGGTCACCCTTCCTTTACTGCATTTACTGCAAGCGGCTCCGCCTGAAGTCCGGAGTCCAATTCTTGAAGAATTTAAGACTGGAACGTTAGAGGATCAGGACCTGTTTCACCTTATTGGGCTCATGGAACAATACGGATCTCTGGCCTATGCGGCAGCTCGTGCCCAGGAATACATTGATGCGGCTCTTTCGCAACTTAACGCCTTTCCCGATTGTCCAGCCAAACGATCTTTGAGCATTGTGGCCGATTACATGGTAAACCGGAACCGGTAATCTTCTTTCTCACCTTCAAAACCTTACTCATCGATTTCAGGAAAGATTAGGATGTTGCGGGAGCGGACTTGTCCCCTCGGAGGACCGCCAAAAAAACGAGTCCAAGGACTATCCAGAACACTTCACGCAACCGTCGAATCAGGGCAAACGTAATGCCTGTCACGTCATCGTAGCCAAACCCCAGAAGAAGCAAAAGATATCCACCTTCCTGCGCGCCAACACTCCCTGGGATAAAAAATGTCCCGCCTTTTATCAAGACAGAAACCCCTGCGATGGAAAGAGAAGACAACAGATCCACATCAGATCCCAAAAAATATAAAATCGCATAGACCTCTAAGGTTTCAGTCATCCATCCCAAAAAATAGGTGCCTACGGCGACAAAAAACGTAGGTCTCCGATGAACATAAAAGTTTTGGATTGTTCGGTCCAAGTCAACAAGTTGATCCTCCCGTGACTCCAAATAAGAAATTCGCAGCCCCAATTTCCGTACCAACATCAGCATTCCCTGGGCTATTCCAAACCGCTGAGCCACGATAAACAACACTACACCGAATACTAACGTGCCTAGACTAATCACCATAATGATTCGGTCATGTTCTGTCACACCCAATATCCAAAACATCAGTCCAAGACCCACCAGAATAAACAGAATTTGCGCCAACGTCATGGTGGTCTTAGCCGTAACCACTGAAGCCAACCCTTCGACAATAGGCACGCCGTATTTCTTTAATAAATAGGCTTTCATGGGTTCCCCACCAACGTATCCCGTGGGAGTGGTGACATTGATCACCTCACCAGCCATACGAATGGCGAACAACCGATTAAAACCCACTTTTGCGGAAAAGGGGTACCCTAAGGTGAGAAACCACCCATAGGCTTCAAGGAGATACACCACAACGGTAGGCAGAAGAATAATCAATAAAGCAAGGGGACCGAGACGGTGAGCTGTATCGAGAATAAGACCAGACCCGATATGCCAGACAATCCCACTCAGGGTCAAAAGGCCGACAATCAGGAAGACCAGTTTAATCACTGGGACGGATGGAACCGAGAAGAATCCATGCCATGGTCAGGACAAAAAATGAGGATCCCACAGCCGCAACGGCAAGAAACCAGGGAAGGATTTGAACAACCGCACAGAGCAGCACCAGCACAGAAAAGTCACGACTTGCCATATTTCCTAAGATAAACTCAAGCCGAGTCTTCTGCTTTTCAGACAGACGACCCCATTGAAGGGGATTCCCTCTCAGATGCCGCACACGATTGACGAACAGGAGAGAAAGGACATTGGCAACCACCGTGATGGCTCCAAGAATCAAGGGAAGAGGATGGTGAGCCCAAGGACCTTGTTGGTACGCCCCCCAGGCAATACCTGCAAAGATGGCCATATGAACAATATTATCAGCAATGATATCAAGTTCTTGTCCAAACGGAGATTCCGCAAACGTCAACCGAGCGACTTCTCCATCACAGCAGTCGATCACGACGGACAATTGAAACAATAACGCACCGAAGATTCCGACACTATAGCTGCCTTGACCAAAGCACCAGGCTGCCACTAACCCGATACACATAGAGAGAATGGTAATCGCATTGGGCGAAAGGCCAAACCACATGAACAGCTTGGTGAACACCCCAGAAAGTTTTCTGTTGAAATACCGGTCAACGAACCCGTCAAGCCCTCCTTTGACAGTTTGCAAAGATCGATGCAACGTGCGTTCAGCTAACTGCCGACCATTGGGCACTCGAGCATCGAGGAAATGATGAGACGAAGCGGAAATCGTGTGGACGATTCCCTCCGCCGCAGCTTGCTCCAAAGCCAAACGGATCGGCCCAACTTGTGGAGAGGCCCATGAGCCTGAAATTCCTAATAAGCGAGCAGGGAGGACAACAAGATCCGCTGCCGGTGCAAAGCCATCCACCCCTTGAGCACTGGGTTCTGGTGAATCTTGAATGGGATCATGAAAGACGATTCGTGGGGATAGTCCGTCGGGACGAGGATCTGTGCGCATCAGGACACCGGGATTAGCCACCCGGCCATAATGCCCCTCTTGGCCAATAGCAATGGCCACTTGTCCCTCGCGGCCTTCTTCTTCTCTCAATATTTCGATCAAGGAATGAGAAAACACCATATGGCACCCTAAAATGAGGCACGGTTCCTTAACCTCGGCCCCCAATATTTCGCAGGTATGAGGATCGGAAGGCGGAAATTCACGGATAGGAAGCCATCTGATTGCCACACGTATCCGATTATCAGCCTGAACCAATGCACGAAGAGTCGGTTCTTCTCTCCCTACCAAGGCCAGGATTTGGGAAACCCCTCCCAGTTGGAGCGTAAAGATTGTTCTTTGAAACAGAGTCAGTCCACCGATTCTCGTGAGCGCACCAACCCGGGTGTCATCCAATGGCCCAGCAACATCAAAGACTCCTGAAGAAGCCAGGAGAATGGCAGTGTCTACTGTACCAACTTGCTGTTTATTGAGCGTGCCATCCATAATGAGTAGAGGCAACCGTTAACCGACACTGAGTGAAGCCTTCTCAATCTGAGGGAGGACTTCGTTTTCAGCCCGGACAAGGTCTTCTGGAAAATCTATTTCGATCCAGGGCAGCCCCCCGATCTTTTCATAACCAACGAGGACCTCTCTAAAAAAGTGCTCAAGGGCATCTTCATATTCCATGTCACGTTGACCTTGCTGAAGACATTGTTCTATGGAAAGGAGCAATCGGGGAGCATCCGTCTTATCGACTTTTAGGAATCCCACACCTTCTCCGGCAATGTCAAACTCAGAAGGCATATGCTTCGTCAAAGCCACGACTCGATCCCCCCGTACCACGACCATACATTCCTCAGATTGTTGCACCACCGTATCATCCATTAACAGCACGTTGGTATAGGTAGAGTGCACCAACCTTTTTAAAATATCAGGGTGAAATAAGACATCCGCATCCATGAGAATGGTGTCATCATCAAAATCATGACGCGCGGTCCATAAGGACCCAATACTCCCGCGGCGATAGTCCTCATTGACCCTAAACCGCACGTCGACTTCTTGGTTACAAGACTCGAACGCTTCACGAATCATCTCCTGTTTATATCCAACAACAATCGTAGCCTGCGATACGCCCACAGACGCCAAGGCATCAAAATACCGAGATAGGAGTGTTCGGCCGCCAATGGGAATCAAGGCTTTGGGCTTATGCCGAGTCACCTCAGAAAGCCGTTTTCCCACACCAGCGGAAAGGATAATCGCTTTCATGAAACACTCGACGGCTGTTGCTTCAGAACTTCTTCAAAGGCTTCTAAAAATCCCTCGAAGTCTTTTTCTGTAAGAGCCCCCATATTCGCCACACGAAAAATTTTTGATTCCAGATGCCCCTGCCCGGCATAAATGACATAGCCACGCTCTTTCAACTGATCATGTAGCACTTGGTAGGAAAGACTTTCCGGCAAAAAATAGGCAGTCAGGGAATGCGACATCAAGGCCGTGTCCAGAACGGGTTTGATCCCCAAGTCGTTCATTCGGCCACGAATCATCTGGGCTGTTTGTTGATAACGACGAATTCGGTTGGATACGCCCTCTTCCAATAACTCGCTCAGAGCCTCATGAAAGGCATAGTAGACCGGCACCCCTGGTGTAAATGGGACATTCCTATGTTCCTGCTCCTCGTAATAATTGGCGAGGTTCAAATACCAGGAACGTTTCGGAAATTTCATGATCCGCTCCATGAATCCCTTCCGCACTATAACGAATGAAACACCTGGGAAGCCTTGAATGCATTTTCCAGCAGTCCCTGCGACCATATATATATGAGGACCCGTGATATCCAATTCCTCTCCACCTAGCCCACTTACCGAATCGAGCAAAAACACTCGATTCAAACTATCAACGATCTTAGCAACTTCATGAACGGGGTTAATCAGTCCAAGAGTGGTTTCATGATGAACCATTGAGACGACGTACACTTCAGGATGTTGCAACATGGCCGTCCGAACTTTTTCCGGATCCGGCTGAACAGTCCAATCATATTTCAACTCCGGTATCGCCAGCCGTTGGGTCGCCGCCATATTCGTTAATCGCTGACCATAGACCCCGTTATTAATCACCAGCATCCGTTTGCCCTGAGGCAAAGAAGAAAATATCGAGGCCTCGACCGCAGCCGTTCCAGACCCAGTGAGAAGAATAGCCGTATATTCGTCTTGGGCCTTGGGAACAAAAGCTTGAAGCAATTTAGTCCGTATATTGTGAATGAGTTCTGCGCATTCGTTTTCTCGATGACAAATATCAGGATGAATAAGGGCCTTCCTCACACGATCCGAGACATTGACTGGTCCTGGGTTTAACAACATCATAATTCAAGAACACTCCTTCTCACTTCATACTTCGTTTGCCAAGGATGGTTTATTGAGTTTCCGCACTATTCATGGCTGATTGAAATCGCTTTGTCATATCATCAGGTTCAATGGATACGCGATCGGCATCTTCAATCTGTTCATTCACTTTGATCAATAAAAAACTGGGGCCGTCATTCTTGAGCATATCCTTGAACTCGTAGATGATGTCCTCTCGTTCCCATACGCGTTCGATATTCACATACCCAACTGATTTGGCCACTTGATCCAGTCGGACTTGCCGGGAATACGTTGGCTGGTTCCCCGTGGTTCCATAGACTTCATTATCAAACACCACATGGACAAAGTTTCGAGGCTTCAAAGCGGCAATCGTGGCCAGCGACCCCATTCCCATCAACACGTTACCATCTCCATCAAAGACCACGACCTTCTTTTCGGGCTTAGCGAGCGCAACACCCAATCCAATAGCCGCAGCCACTCCCATCGACCCGATCATGTAGAAATTCTCAGGACGGTCCTTGAATTTATGCGCTTCCCTGGAAGGAAAGCCATTGCAGACCACAAGAGCTTGGTCCGTTATCAACTCGAGCAACGCGCTCATCGCTTGCGCGCGGCTTTGCATCACCCCTTCTTCAGGTCGCATCACACTCCCACTTTCGACAACCTAGCAGGCTGTTGAAAAACTCAAACCTATCAAAATTCTGGCATGTTGAGGAATATCCGTTCATCATCAAAAGCGCTGCAGGATGTTCAAAAAGGCCCGCTCGCCTGCGCGAAGCCGCTTCGGCGGAGCCAGGTCCAGCAAGGCCGCAAGCAGCAAGGGGGACGAGGCGTACAAGTGAGTACGTTGAGGACTCCGAGCAATGAGAACGCCGCTGGCGGACTTTTTCAACATCCTGCTAGGGTTGAATACTTTTCACAATGCCTTTTTTGAGTAACAAGGCAACTGGAATTCGCTGGCTCATAAAGGTTTGGGCTGTCCATTTGAGGTCATCGACGAGAGTCTGCTCAGAGATGGTCCGATGCGGAATGCGAATCGTGTCGAGCAATTGGGGCATGGTTTGCCCCATGACCAGATGCTCCGGCGCGTCTTTTCCCTCAAATCCCCGCCACGAAATGATCATCAAACAAGGGATTTGGTAAATAAGATGCAAAGACATCAGAACATTCAACGCATTACCAAGACCAGAATTTTGCATTAGGACCGCAGGAATTTTTCCCCCAAGGTAGGCTCCAGCTGCCATCGCAACCGTCTCGTCTTCTCGGACGGAAGGATAATACACTCGTTGATCCTCAAGAGTAGAAATAATACCGCCTAAAATGGTGTCCGGCACACCAGTAAAAAAATCAAACCCAATACCTTGTAGCGCCCGGACAAAATCATCGCTCTCAATCATGCTGTTCTCGTGTGTTTATCGAAAAAGTGTATGGATTGCCAAAGAATGGATAGAGAAAGGGTTGGATGCGTGATAGCTAAAACGCCAATGGTCAACTCCATCGCGGCCCATAGGCGAAGCCGATTATAACCAAGGCTCTCCCCTTTCTCAAGGAAGGGAGATAACCTCAAAATTGCAGAGATCCCTCACAGCAGTGTACACTTCATCAGCTAAGAAATTAAGGAAAAAGGGGAATTATGAGGCCAAAAGGTCAATCACAACGACGATATACCGACACACATGCAAAAAGCGGAATCAACGCAAAACTCCCCAAGTTGGAAACTTGGCTTAACCAATACCAGGGATACGAGATCACCATCGAAATTCCCGAATACACGGCCATTTGTCCCAAAACGGGACTCCCGGACTTTGGGGCGATTGAGCTTCAATATATGCCTGCCCTCTCTTGCATCGAGCTGAAATCCCTGAAACTCTACATCCATGCGTATCGTAACCTAGGAATCTTTTACGAAAATGCCGTCAACCGTATTCTTCAAGATGTCGTGAAATCCTGCAAACCCAAATGGGCTATCGTCACTGGCAAATTTACAGCCCGTGGGGGCCTCAACAGCACCATCCAGGCTAAATACCCTCAATAAGCTGCCACTCCCTCCATTGATGAAAAGAAACTGGGAACCTTCAATCATTCCACTGGTTTCACGATGTCCAGGAACATAGAACCATCAGGGTTGAGATGCGTAACCCTCAAATTGACGGGATCAGCGACCATATCTTGAGCCGGATAGGAGCAGAGCAGTGATTGCAGCCGCTCAGGCGCCTGCACAGTTGGATCGAGCCAGAGATCGTAGTGTTTGGGGTCTAAAATAACCGGCATCCGATTATGGATGCGTTCCATGAGTTCATTCGGTTCGGTGGTGATCAACACACAGGTCTGAATGACCTCACTCTCGGGGCTAATCCAACTTTCCCAGAGCCCGGCAAAGGCAAAAGTTTGATCATCACGAAGCCGAAAGTAATAGGGTTGTGTAGTCCGCCCGACCCGTTTCCATTCGTAGAAGCCATCAGCAGGCACCAGACAACGACGACGACGAAAGGCCTCACGGAAGGCTGGTTTCTGGGATACGGTTTCCGCCCGCGCGTTAATCAAACCCATCCCAATTTTAGGATCTTTGGCCCAGGATGGGATCAAGCCCCAACGCAGCAGCACTACTTCCCGTTTCAGAGAATCTCGTGGGACTCGAATACAAGCCACGAACTGTGAAGGTGCGATATTGTAGCGGGGGATGATCTCCAACGGCTGTTCAAGCTGGAACTGCTCGGCCACGACTTCTGGAGCTATTTTTAACGTATAGCGCCCGCACATGAAGTCTATCGTACCCTCTTCTTACGCTTAGACACTCTTTCTTTTTGTAATGGGGCTTCGCCCCTGGGGACTATGCAGCATCTTTCAACGCCTGACCACAAACTCTTCAATTTTCACTAAAGTTGTGCTCGTCGAGTTTTGGACCTTCGGGTGTTACAACTGCCGAAACATCGAACCGTATGTCAAAGACTGGCATCAAAAATTTGCCAAGAAGGGACTTGTTGTCATTGCGATTCATTCACCGGAATTTGGCTACGAACGATCGGTGAAAAATGTGAAGCAGTACATCGAGGAGCATGACCTCCCCTACGCCGTTCCCATTGATAATGACTTTATCACCTGGAAACGGTACAACAACCGATACTGGCCGACCCTCTACCTCATCGACAAACAGGGGATCATCCAGTATATCAAGATTGGTGAAGGGGGATACCCAGAGACAGAACGCCAAATTGGCCGACTGTTAGCTGAAGACGGGTAAACCTCAAGCAAGCGTAAACGCGTAGTAGATTCAAGGAATCGTGCTGAGAGATTTCTGCTTTTTTGATCCTAGAATGAAGGTTGAGACAGATCGGCTTCTAATGACTGCATAAGGGTTTTGCGAACTTTGGTCCTCGCGCGGTGAAGCAGTACCCGTTGATTGGTCATCGTGACATCCAACATTGCACAAACTTCTTCAGCATCCAATCCCTCGATATCCCGAAAAATAATGACAAGCTGTTGAACCCGGGGCAACTGTCGAATCGCTTTCTCCACCTCCTGCAGGATTTCTTTTGAAAGCAGGAGACGTTCGGGTGTCTTTTCCTCCCAGCGAGAGGTTGTCAATGTCCAATCACTTGATAGATTCGCCATCAAGTAAACATCCTCTTGTGGCATAGAGACATGCTCTTTCTCCGATGGGTCAGGAGCTATCTCTTGAAAAGGAATATACCGTCGTTCTTGCTGGCCCCTAGTTTTGGCTCGGTTCGTGAGGATCCGGAAAATCCAGGTCTTGATCGAGGCACGGCCTTCAAACCGTTTAATCCCTTCCAAAACACCCATCCACGTCTCTTGAACGACTTCTTCGGCTACAGCCTCTGAAGAAACATACGCTCTTGCCAAACGCATCAACGTTGGATGGTATGCTTCTATCAATCGTGAGAAGGCTTCTTCTTTCCCCTCCCTGAGAGCTTGAACGAGTCGAAAGTCTTCTAATGGTTTGGCACTGTGGCTTTGAATTTCTGCACGATCGACAATCGAAGATGAATGGCCCGAAACATGCGCGTTTTGAACTGAACCTTGGAGAGTAAAAATATCTGAAGTAGCCATTGTTCGCTGCATCATGAAGTCAACCTCCTCCCTACACCATTGATCTGTTTTTCACTCTTTGCGGAAAATCTTCCCAGCACACACCAAACAGGAAAACCGTTTTCCTAGGAATAAATCTAACAGGAGGAAGTAAAGAAGGAATAAAGGAAGTTTAAAGATTTGGTAAAGATGGGAGGCGGCCTTTTTCAACAACCTCCACAATCATACCGGCAGGGAAAACCATACCCATGTACGCCCATCTTGGCTTTTCGCCCCAACTCGGCCACCACGATAGCCAGACCGATCCCCGTCCCTCCGCTTTCTCAGGAACGAGACTTATCGGAACGATAGAACCGCTCGAATATAAAGGGAAGATCTATCGGACTGATGCCCTGTCCAGTGTTTGCGACAATCACTCTGATTCCCTCAGGAACCCGCTCGGCCGTAATCCGGACTCTTCCATCTGGTCGAGTGTACTGACTTGCGTTCTGAACGAGATTGGCCATAGCTTGGAGGAGACGATCAGGGTTAGCCTTCAAAGAGCCGACATTTTCGTTTAGGCGGGTTTCTACCGAAATTCCACGGTCCTGAAACTGAGACTTGTATAACTCGAGAACGCGGGTGATCAAGTCAGGGAGATAACATCCCGGCGATTGAGATACCCTTTGGCTGCATCAGCATGGGTGAGTTGCTGAAGATCCTCGATCAATCTCACGAGTCTGAAGGTTTCCGACTTCAACATCTGCAACACTTCCTTTGAGGGTAAAACGACTCCGTCCTCGAGACCTTCGATATACCCACGGATATTCGTCATCGGAGTCCGGAACTCGTGAGCGATATCCACGACCATGGTCCGACGTAGTTGCTCAATCCGACCTAAGTTATCAACCATTTGATTGAATACCAACCCAAGCTCTCCTATCTCATCACGTGAGGTCACATTCACCCGCCCTGAATAATCCCCAGCCGCAATTTTCTTGGTGACCTCTGCCATTTCCGACAAAGGCCGTAGGACTTTTTTGGTGAGCCAATAGCTAAAGATGGCAGCGAGACCTACCGCGACAACGCTCGCTTGAATGAGATAGTAGTGCACAGAATCAATAAGCATTTGGTGCGATTCTGTCGGCTCTATGTGATATTTTTTCATGAGAACCGTGAAGTAATCAGCCGCATAATTATCGATCGCCATCCACACTACAACCATCACCACCCCCAACACGGGTACGTTCAAGGCAAGAAGTTTCCAAAGCAAGCGACTTTTCATCACTCTCCTTCCTCTTGGTCCTTTTCAACTTCAGCAAACCGATAGCCTATCCCTCGGACTGTCAACACGTAGGTCGGTTTTGATGGGTCAGATTCGATCTTTTGTCTGAGTTTGCCAATGTGGACATCGATGACCCGGTCAACCACAGCATCTTCCTGTCTATAGAGTTTAGCGAGCAGTTCATCACGAGAAAACACTCGACCTGGAGCATTAATCAGTGCATGTAAAAGTTTGTACTCGGAAGGAGTTAAGAGCACCGGCTTATGGTCGACCGTGACTTTGTGTTTTTCAAGATCCAAGGAAATACGCCCGCGCTGGATAGAACTTTCTTCTCTGGGGGAATCAGCCCTGACTCTTCGAAGGATGGCTTTGACCCGCTCCACGACTTCGCGGGGGCTGAAGGGTTTGACGACATAATCATCTGCGCCAATGGAAAACCCCAAAATCCGATCAACTTCCTCAGCAAGAGCGGACAGAATGAGAATTGGTGCCTCCGAAGTCTTTCGAATTTCCCGACAAACTTCCCACCCATCGATCCCCGGAAGCATCAGGTCAAAGACGATTAACAGAGGAGGATGGCTTTTGAATCGAGCTAACCCGGTTGGCCCATCTCGAGCGATAAAAGAGTCAAACCCCTCCCTTATCAAATATTTGGCGATAAGAGACGCAATGTTTTTATTATCCTCAATAATAAGAATCGGACCATCTGATCGGATATTTTTCGAAATTGATTTCACGGGATTCTCACAGCTTCGAGCCTACGCGCTGCGGAGGAGGCTCGAGGCGCAGGCGGCTTCCTGACAAAAGAAAGGAACGTAAAACCGAACAAACGCGCGATGAAGGCCTATAGATGAAAATACATTACCCTCACAATTTATTTGAAGGATCTTAAATACTATGCAATGCCTCGACAGGATCGATCGACGCCACTCGCCGAGTCGGCAGAACTCCAGCACCAATCCCGGTGAGTGCACTGACAAACACCGCTGCGGCAAGATATCCTGAATGAGGCGAAACCGGAAGTTCTGGAACGAAAACATGGACAAACTGAACAACAGCCAGTCCGCACACCAAACCGACTCCTCCACCAATCATGGCCAAGATAAGTGATTCAAACAAGAACAACCGATAAATCTCGATGGAAGTCGCACCGATGGCTTTGAATAACCCAATTTCGGACCTTCGTTCACGTACCGTCATCCACATGACGGTGAGAATCCCAATTGCGCCAACGAACAACGAAATTCCGGCAATCGCTCCAACCGCAATCGTCACGACCCCCATCACGTTATCGAATGTTTCCAGCATTGCAGCCTGCGTCATAATCGTGAAATCTTCCTCACCACGATGCCGTTCACGAAGCACCTGGGTGAGGTCTGCCACCACTGGGGATAATTCCCTTCCTTGCGAAAAGGCAACTTGAATTTCGACGAGTTCGTCCATGTTAAACATCGTCAAAGCCGAAGCCACTGGAATATACACGGCATCATCAATATCAAAAACAAGGAGATTTCCCTTGGAAGCCATCACACCAATGACCTGGTAACGGAAACCACTAATTCGCACGAACTTTCCCAAGGGATTGGAATCTCGAAAAAGTTCTCGTTTTAACTTCGGCCCTAATACAGTAAGCGGACGCCGAACGCGAACATCCCCACCAGGCAAAAAAGTCCCTTGCCGAACGGTAAATTTCCAAAGAGCCGGCATCGCAGCCGTCACCTCAAAGACCTTCACGCTTCTTCCCCGATCCTCGACCTCCACCCGAGCATTGCCCATGGCTACGGGAACCACCCTTTCAATACCACCAATTCCCCGAATCGCCTCGGCATCGTCCAGCGTTAACTTATGAGTGGTGCCACCAAGAACCCCGGGAATCCCCACCGTTTTCGTTTTACCTGGTGTCACCGTCAAGAGATTCGTCCCGAATTGAGTGAATTGAGATAAAATGTAGACTCGGGCCCCTTCCCCAATAGAAGTGAGTAGAACAAACGCTGCGACCCCGACAGCAATTCCGAGAAGCGAGAGAACCGATCGACTTCGTCGAGTCGCAATTGCTCTTTCTGCCATAGTCAAGAGATCAGCCCAACGCATTACACTCGATGCTCCAAAGCTTCGATAGGATCGAGCAAAGCAGCCCGACGAGCTGGGAAAAAGCCGAATATCACCCCCACCCTTACCGCCACACCCAGCGCAACCAGAGGGACCCAAGCCGAAGGAACAGCGGGAATGACAGGGAAGACCCACACAAGTCCCATCACCAACAGCGCCCCTAATCCCAATCCAATCCCGCCTCCGACAAACGAAATGACCATGGCCTCGAGCAAAAACAACGCCAAGACTTGGCTATGACGAGCCCCAAGAGCCTTTAACAGTCCAATCTCATCTGTTCGATCCGTCACAGCAATCAACATGACGTTCATCACACCAATTCCAGCGACTAGCAGGGAAATTCCCCCAATCGCTCCCAAGCCAAATGTCAACACCGACATGATCGAGGAAAATGAGGAGACCACGGCATCCTGAGTGATACAAGTCACATCCTCTTCCGAATGCCGCTCGGTGATAATGGCCACGACTTTTTTGCAGGTTCGGTCTAATTCTCCTACCGAATGAACTCGCAAAAGAATGCGAAAGAGGGAATGTCGGTTGAAGAGGCGCATGCCGGTTTCAACCGGAATAATCACAAGATCATCCAGATCCATCCCAAGCTGGGTTCCCCGCTCGGCCAGCACGCCAATGACTCGCATCCGCCAATTCCCGACCCGAACGATTCGCCCGATGGGATGTTCATTGGGAAACAATTCTGTGGCAACCCGTTGGCCGAGGACCATGATTGAAGCCCCTTGAGCCGCGTCGCCGGGCGGAAGAAATTCACCCAGACGTATGCTCAGCTTTCGTGCTTCTAAAAAATCCGATGTGGTTCCTATGACCGCCACCTGCCGTCTTCGTTCACCCATTCGAACTGTTTCAGTACCCATGGAAATGGGCACAACAAGCTGAAGGGTGGGAAGTTCTCGTCGAATCGCCTCCTTATCCGCGAGGGTCAAATCATTGGGTACCCCGCCAAATCCAGGCATCGCTCCTGTCGTCTCAGTCTTCACAGGAATGATCCCTACCAAATTCGAACCAATGGCTGAAAATTCTTGAATGACGTATCGCCGAGCCCCTTCACCCAAAGCCGTCAGAACCACGACCGCTGCGACACCAATGGAGACTCCGATCAAACACAAACCAGTTCGCACAGGATGACCGAGCAACGCGGTGAGGGAAAAGCGAAATACGTCTCTGAGGATCATGATGCGTGAGGGTTGCTCAAAGATAGGACCCGACTGTCTTCCAACTCATCTGCTAGCAAGCGTTGGTGTATTCGGCCATCCTTAATAATAAGGATGCGTTCAGCTCGACGTGCCACCTGTGGTTCATGGGTCACCATGACGAGAGTGTGTCCAGTGGTATGAACCTGATCTAGAAGATTCAAGACCTATTGTCCTGAACGGCTATCCAAATTACCAGTCGGTTCATCTGCCAGAATAAATCGAGGGTTCATCACCATCGCGCGGGCAATCACGACCCGTTGTCGTTGCCCCACGGACAACTGCGCAGGTTGATGGTGGGCATGGTCAGAAAGCCCCACGGATTCAAGAACCTTCTGCACCCGATCACTCCGCTCCCTTGGGGAAATGCCCGCAAATACCATGGGGAGCTCAACATTCCCTACAGCAGTGAGACGAGGGACCAAGTGAAAAGATTGAAAAATAAAGCCAATGACGGTCTGGCGAAACCGAGAGAGGTCAGAATCAGAGAGTTGGCTCACATCCCGCCCATCGAGAATACAGAGCCCGGAACTTGGCCGAAGAAGGCTTCCCATCAAATTGAGCATCGTGGACTTTCCAGAACCCGATGGCCCCATCACGGCAACATACTCGCCAGGCCGAATATGCTCCGTGATATCGACCAGCGCATGAACCGGCTGATCACCGACCTGAAAGTCCTGGAAACGTTCTCGAATCGAATCATCAATGAGTGCTGTTTAATAAAATGACCGGAGATCCAACTTCAACATCAGCTTCTTCAAGAAAGGTCACCACGACCTCTCTTTCAGCCGGCCCCTGTTGAATCTCCACATAGTTCCAATTTTTCAGACCAAGTTTGACAGCTCGTTCTGCCACATGACCATCTTCCACAATCCAAACTTTTCCCCCTTCCAAAATAGACGCACGAGGAACGCGGAGCACTTGCTCACGTTTGGAGAGAATCACCTCGACATCAGCAGATGTACCTGGAAGAAGAGTGGCGGCAAATTGATCATCTTCCAATTCGACCTCAATTTCCACCGTCCGATTTTGTTCTTCCATATCCTCGACGAACGGAGCCACACGAAACAACCGTCCGGGAAAGGCTTGTCCTGGGAAAGGATCTACTGTCACCCGAACTCGTTGGTCCTGATGAATTTTTGCTGAATCTAACTCATCCATAGGGGCCGTGATATAGATGGAATTTGGATCAATGAGATCCAAGACAGGAGGCACCGGAACAGCAGGAGGAGCGGGAGTGACCCATTCACCAACCTCGACCTCTACAGTCCCTAACACTCCTGAAAAGGGAGCACGGAGAATTGTTTTATCCAGACCGGCTTGTGCCTCAACAATAGCAGCTCGCGCACGATCAACATTCGCTTTGCCAGCTTCGCAGGCAGCCGTAGACCTAAGAAAGATGCTTTCCACCCGATCCAATTCATCAATGGAGACCAACTCCTTTTCTGCAAGGTTGCGAAACCGAACATACTCACGTTTGGCCCGCTGAGCAGCCAAACAAGAACGATCATGCCCCGCCTCAGCTACCACCAAATCCCGTTTCGTCAATTCCAACTTTGCCTGTTCAGCTTCATCATTGAGTTTAAGGAGGAGGTCACCCTTTTTCACCTGATCGCCTTTTCCAAATGGAACTGCCACGACCCTTCCACCAATTTCCGCTGACAGATGGGCACGCTGGCGAGCCTTCACCGTGCCCGCACGCGAATTGGTAATTGTCTCCTCGAAAAGTCCTCGTTCGACTTGAACACCTTGAACCTCCACCGGCTCAGTGACCCACACCCATTCTCTGAACACCAGGAACAAGATGCCAGCGATCACAATCATACTCAGTCGGATAGGCCATCGTTTCATATCAGCTAGTGTATCATATAGGTTTTCCTCGAACCGAACGAAATTTCCATACATGAAGAAGAAACGGGCATGCGAGAGGAGAGGAAGGAGGGACGCAATTCTAAAGATAGAGCTTTATGTGTAATGTTCCTTCACACAGTGTCTGGCAGGGTAATTTCAAATTTAAGGTTTCGAGTTTAAAGTGTAAAACTTAGCAAAAAGTGCAGCTCGTAGATCCTTGCCAGGTCATCCCCGCAATTTTTTAGGGGGGATCTATCTTTCTTCATTATTCTGGATGCCCGCTAACCAATGCGAGCATGACGGTGAAAATTGTATGCGGTGTACAAAAATTTGTCCTTTTTGTTGCATCTGTGTGTTCCGCCTTGCACGTGGCTGAGTCCCCGCGCCGAATCTCACAACTCGGCGAGGACTGTCTGAGCGGAGCGAGTTCCGCAGCCATGTGATTCGGTGCTGAGATGAAGGGGACCCGCAGGGCCAGACGCGGGCGGGAATGGTTTGGGGTCCTTTTGCCGAAACAAAAGGACCTCGGCGTGCGGGGCCGAAACCCCCCTCAAATAAAAACGAGTTAACCAAACATCCTGGATACCCGCCAACCACTGCGGGCATGACGAAAAAAGAAAACCTGTGCTCTCGTCTGAACTCCCAACTTTATCTGACTGTATCCGTCAACTGAAATTCAAGTTTTACTCTTTATGGAACCGAGGCCTTGATGAAACTCTTCAATATTCAAAATGCTATCCAGGGACTACACGACTCTCATGTTTTCTTTTTTGTCAGAAGAGTCGCGTGTTGAATAGGCCTATTCCCGAAGCGTGTACGGATCGCATCCACTGCCTGGCTCAATTGTTCAGTCGATCGATGAGATGAATCAAACAAAGAGAGTTGAACTGCACAGGAGTGAGAAATAAGTTTGGAACCAGACAAGCCCAAAAGACGAACCTTTTGTCCAAAAAACGGAACGCGTTCCAAGAGGCTAAGGGCTGTTTGATAGAGAGTCGAATCTTGATCGATTGGCTGTTGAATCGAAGCTGAGCGAGTGACTATTTGAAAGGAGGAGTCTCGGAATTTCAGGGTAAGCCTTCCAGCCATCACACCTTCTGCACGAAGCCGTTGGCCTACGCGCTCAGAAAGATTCAAGAGCGTTTGACGAATGACGCGTGAATCAGCCGTATCGGTTTCAAACGTTATTTCAGCTCCGATTGATTTGGCGGACTCCTCTGGAATCACTTCTCTGGGATCACGTCCCTTGGCTAACTCCCAGAGATGGAGTCCATTCTGCCCCAATAACGACGTGACCCTATCTGGACTGAGCTTCGCGATATCGCCAATTGTGCAATAGCCCTGAGCACGAAGCTTCTTGGTGGTCTTAGGACCTGCCCCCCATAGCCATTCAACAGACAAGTCCTGAAGAAATGTCATTTCTGTTCCTGGAGGGACAACAACAAAACCTTTCGGCTTGCGTAGGTCTGAGGCCACTTTTGCCACGAACTTTGGTAGTCGCAATTCCCACAGAGGCAGGTAAGTGTTCCTTTTTCCAAATATCCCGTTGAATCTGTCTACCAATAGCTTCGGCCGTTCCAAAGAGGCGAAGGCTGCCTGTCACATCCAAGAAGGCTTCATCCAAACTAATCGGCTCAACCAAGTCGGAATACCCATGAAAAATGGAAAAAATTCGAGCGGAAACTCCTTGATAATGACTCATACGGAAGGAAGAAAGAGTCCATGCGGACACCGCTTATAGGCCTGACTGATTGGCATAGCTGAATGAATACCGAATTTCCTGGCCTCATAGGAGGCCGTGGAAACCACTCCTCTCCCTTTCCCTCCTTGAGGGTCAGCCCCAACGATCACAGGCTTGTTTCTGTAGACAGGCTGATCTCTTTGCTCCACCGAAGCATAAAACGCATCCATATCCACATGGATGATCCAGCGGTGTGACGCAGTCGTGGTGTTGGGATTCGGAGTGTGAGATCTCGAGTCCTGACGCTTTAGTCTCAAGACTCCGGACGCTGGATTTTGTCTTACTTCACTCACGTTCTTGGCTCAAACGCTCAGGCCTCAAGACTCCGTGATCAGGACCATATGTATCGTATGCCGGTCGCTAAAGAAATGCCAGGCCCGACCTGCGCCAGTTGAGCACTTGTGAATGGCCTTCCATTGCGCCTTTATCATTTCGGCAATTCTTGTCTTGTCAGAGGCATTGTGATATCTCATCAGCACTCGATTTTTCGTGATCCACGATATAAGGCGGCCGGCCTTATCCTCATTCATTTTACAATGTTTTTATAAATCAGACCTTTCGGTCCAAAATTCCTTTGGCACGCATTGTGCTAATATATCGATGGATGAAGACAATTTTCAGATTTTACCTTTAGACAAAAAGGATATATAAGAGATATCAAGCACACAAATTCTTGAAACCCAAACCTCGGTCTTGACACCAGAACCTATGGAAAACTGGGCTTCGACTTTTCGAACATTATACGAGGAAGCCGTCACGCAGTATGAAAGCGGATCCCGAGGAACCACCAACGTTGTGCCGTCCGAAAGACACGAATTCCTGGCCTCCATCGGCATGAATCCGCAGGAAATCTATGGTTTTGTCGAAGACTGGGTAGAGGTCAATGAACCGCCATTCGAGGTCGTTAAAAAAATTACTGAGGTCCGACGGGATTATTTTGTGACAGTTCAGCAAGAACAACCTTCCGCCCATGTGGTTGAAATGAACGCCCTTCCTCAAGGTGGCGACAAGTTGGGCGAGTACCGTTGGCTACCTCGCATCATTGCCAAAGCCAAAGCAAAACTGCGAGGCGAAATGCCTCACGACCTCATGTATGGATGCGGTGCTGATCGCCCATTTCTTCGAAGCATTGGGATGGAACCGGATGAATTTCTACGGCTCGTATGGGAAGCCTGGGATGATGACGAAAAGATTTTGGAGACGATTAAAAACCCTGTTGATTCTGAATAATCGAGATCAAAGATAATGGGCTATCCAGTATCGTGTTATGATCATTGGGATAGGGTCCTCATGCACGACCGTTTGAGGATGACGTACAAAGATAGAAAAAGGCCGGCCATCTTGTTCTCCTGATGACTCTCGTGATCTAATGACATGAGGGTTTTAGCCTATTCTTGATAGAGAAAAGATAGGACCATGTCTGCGTTCTTCTATTCGTACAGTTCAATGAGCATAGGAACCCTGCTTCTTTTCGGGCTCCTGATTTCGGCATTTCCCGTCAAAGCCCTCGAACCGGAGCCCCATCCCCTGGATACCTTCCTGACGAACATCTTGAATTTTAAGCAGCCGACCGGAATTCGGGGGACACTTCGTTACGTTGACAGAGAAAGACAAACAATCTGGTTGAATTGGGAAGAACGATCCGATGAACGGCCCTTGTTTGAAACTGGCTGGTTATTGGTTCCTGGAGATATTACTCTAAAAGTGCACCCAACAGATCCGTCGCAATTCGAGAAACTTCAACAGATTCCCAAAGGAACCGCGATTGAAATGGTCATTCAGCTCGATCCAGAAGGAAACCGACGTATTCTTTCCTACCAGGACCTATCACTTGTTCCGCTCTAGCGGGATGTTGAAAAAGTCCTCCAGCCTACGCTTAAGCTATGGCTGACAAGCCACCTACTAAATCTTCACGAGCTCAGTAGCTTTCTGGACATAAACCCAAACCCACCAGAGAGAATGTCAAAGCAACCTGACCTTGACACACACTCGAGGACTCCCTAGCCTTGCGAACAGTTTCGGAACGTTTGGAGCGCCTTAGCTGTTTGAACCTACAGAATTGACTCATAGCCACAGGAGCCTACATTCATGAGAGTCATCTCTGCTGACCAGTACCCTGGCGCAGAACATCAGCCTCTCTATTACCCTGGACGGAGGCCTGAGTTTTCTTTCATCTACTATCAAGGCAAAGGGTATGAAATCACGTTCAAAGAGGGTGGAGACCAACAATTGGTCGTGGAGGAACCTACCGGCTATGTCACGCTCGATGAATTTCTTGCTCAACGCGGCAATGCACCAATGAACCAACGGCTTGCCGTGCTAGCAGTTGGTTCTAACGGGTGTCCCGGACGGTTCGAAGAAAAATACGAATTACAGTCAGACGTGGTTCTTCCGGTGCTTGTGGGGACCTTGACTGATACCGCCATCGTCTACTCACGCCGCTTGGTATCATACGGCGCCTTACCCGCCACCTACCTATTCCAGCCAGACGCTGTCTCATGGCTATCCATCACTATGCTGACGAACGAACAGCTAGAGCACATGGATGAAACTGAAAATGTTGGAACGGTTTATGAACGAATTCAGGTTCCAGGCAAGTTTCAGCTACAGGATGGCCAAAAGATTGGAAACCTGACGGCATACATCGACCAGAACATTTTGACCTATCAGGGTGCACCTGTCTTATTAAAGATGTTCACACGAAGTGGTCCTGATTGGCCTGTCATGGATGAATCCGAAATCCTCTCACTTGTGTTTAACGAAGCTGGTTTACTTCCTGGAGAATCAATCAAAGTGCGGCACCGTTGCCTTCTTGAGGACGCTGACTTACGGAGACGGTTGAACACATTTCTCGAGAACCGTATGAGCGGCCTCACATTAGACATGACCGGAAGACTGGTGTCGTAGACTCAAGACACTTGGGAAGCGTTGAGAGTTAACGTGGAGGGATCACCGTGAAGATTTCTGCCGGTTTCAAGCCGTGTATCCAATGCATGCGTCTCGCTCCGACTCAGTATCGTCCAGACTCTGAAGGGACCTACATCGTCAGGTTATCTCCCAACAACCGGACACGTCTCAAGGTCCGCAACAAGAGTTACCTCAAAGTCAGTTACGGCGAAACTTCGACGTTGGCCTGCCTCATCGTCGACAAGTCTCTAAACGATGATGACATCATTCGCATGGATCAAACCGTTCGCACAGCTATTGGCTTGGATAATGATGATGCAAGGCTCAGACGCCAAAAAATCTTATTTCCAGGACAGAATATTACCACAGCCAATCATCATTGAGCCGTCGAACTTTCCCGGACCGGGTTTATTGGGCAGGTTGCTCAAGCAGCAATATCTCATCTGCATCATCCATCATGCCCTACCTACGGATATGGAGCCACCAATTGCTCGCTTAAAAAGGTCATCGATGGAAGCCATCGGCATTGAGCCTGGCGACAAAGTATGGTTGATCACCGATTTGGGCCGTCAAAAAATTCGGTGTCTTCCACTGGATGAAACGACAGAACTCCCCCTCGACACCATGTGGACAAACTTTACGCCTCCCTACTCAAAAGAAGAACACAAAACACTCGCTCTTCCCTGGATCACCATGGACCTTCAAACACGCCTCCGTCTCAATCAAAGTGGCGTGAAGAGCAATAATCTCAAACCATGGGATGCGGTCCTTGTTGGCCGATATCTCCCTCACGCACTTGCTTCAGAATTGAGCACCGTCTCAATGGGCCTTGCCCTCAGCGCTCTAGGAGGTGCTGTCGTGATCCCTGACAGCATCACAGAAAGTTTACCCTGGCTGCCTCTTTCCATCATCGTCACAAGCTTTATCATAGTTCTCTTTCTTATCGGGCTCAAAATTCGGAGTAGGATTTAGCAGGATATGGAACTGAACAACGGAAAGCTTCGCTTGCAAATCGTTCCTGAAATCGGCGGGTCAATTGTTGATTTTTCCGCAAACCCTTAAGGGCAGTGACTTCCGATTATGCGTCGAGGGGAGAATCCGCTCTCTAAGTCGTCCAATGCGTCTAACTTTGTATTGATTCCCTATTCGAATCGCCTGCGCAATGGCAGATTTTCATTCGCTGGGAAGAGTTATCAGCTTTGTGACGCAGACAAGCACGCCATTCACGGCGACATCCGCGATCGAGCCCTCGGAGTTTTGGAACACACCGAAGACCGTGTGGTCATGGAGTTTAATTCGGCTGAGGTCTCTGACCTCAATTTCCCGTTTCCGTTTTCGACCAGGGTGACATATATACTTGAGGGCTTTGGCCTTTCAAATAGGATAGAGTTAACGAATACAGGGAGTGAGGCTATGCCGGCTGGCGGTGGCTTTCATCCCTATTTTAATCGTCGCTTGCCGGGCTCAACGGGTGAGGTGGAGTTACAGCTTAGAGTGGGTGGCATCTATCCAGGGGACACTCCTCTGCCCACGGGTCCGGCGGTTCCAATTGTGCACCAACAGGATTTTAGTACGCAACGTCCCCTGGACGTAGTACTTGACCACTGTTTCGCCGGCTGGGATCGTCAGGCTGTCATTGAATGGCCGGGCAGTGGGGTCAAAGCCCTTCTCCAAGCAGACCCGGGAACGGAGCATGTCATCGTGTATTCACCTGAAGGAGAAAACTTCTTTGCCGTCGAGCCGGTGACCAACGCGAACGATGGCTTCAACCTTCTCGTCCAGGGAAATAAGAACTGCGGAGTCGTTGTTCTGCAACCTGGTGAAGTCCTAAAAACAGGCTTTCGGATTTCTATCGAAGGCTAGGGCTGCCTGAGCACAAAGATCATCCCACACAGAAAAGTTATAAAAACTTGGTTCTGTTCTTTCAGACAGTGTCGGGCAAGGGAGTCTCAAGTTTAAGATTTCGAGTTTAAAGTTTAAAAATCAGAGTTTCTTGTTCACAGTTCCGCTTCGCCGGGCCGAAAACCCGCTCAAGTAAAGAACCCCCCAGCAAGCTGGGGGGTATTCAAGAGCTGCTTTTTATAAAACCATGTAACAAACATCCTGGATACCTGCTAACCACTGCGGGCATAACAACTCACCTCCTCTGCGTGCAGCAGGAATTCCCAACGTCATCTGGCAGTATCCGTCAACTGAAATTCAAGTTTTTACATATAAAACAAGTTCACTCCTTAATTCGTAACACCCTCTAGGCATTAGTCATCATCGTCTTTGTCTTTTCCATATCCATGCCTCTCCATCATCCCATGCCCTATCATACCGCCCATTCCATGCATCCGGCGCCCCATGCCACTTTCCATTTGTGCTTTTAATCGGGATCGGAACTGATCATACTGCTCGGGTGTTAGAATGTCCTTAAGTTTCAACAATGTATCTACCCGATACATCATCAAGTTTTTTTGGACGGTACTGATCTCATCAACCTTGAAAGAAATGGCACCTCTCTCCGGACTTTGTTGGTCGAGCAGGGAACCCAAGTCGATCATGGCCACGCGAAGGTTGGCCCCATTTTTGATAAGCGATTTCCTATAATCAGTCTCTATCGGTTGGAGAGCCTTCACTTGATCGTCATTCAACCCAAGCTCTTCCTTCATTCCCAAAGGGGATAAAGACATATGGGATCGCCTCATCCCAGGACCCTTCCCGGGATGCTTGCCCACCATGCCCGAATGGTGCCGCTTCGCATAGCCCGACTCGCGATCCTCATCGGCAATGGCCACACTCACAAGCGAAATACTCCCAACGAATAGCCCAATCAAACCAACAACCTGCCAAACATAGGTTTTCTTCATCACGTTAAGTCCTCCTGAGTTGAATATCTCTTCTTTTCCTGCGAATATTTGGAATCAGGACAATTTCGATACTTCTGGTTTCAATCCTGATGACGTTTCATTATACCAGGTTTTGAGAACATCATGATCAGGAGGACCTTTGGCATGAATGATCCAACCGATGGATATCCAGCGTGGGAAGCCGCCCGACGCTTCTTATTGGATAACGAACCTTCTTTTTGTCAAGACGAGCCAAGCGATCCCCTGACTCTTCAGTTGGAAGATGAAGACTGGACGTTAGAAATTACGCCCCAAGGCGCCCTCATCTGTCAGGCCGGCTACGCCCTTGATGATATGAAGAGCATGCTCTCTGATGGGACAGCGGAGGACCTCGGCAGCGACGAACTCGCTAAGCAAGCGAAATTCTATTTACAGCAAACCATCGCGAAACACCGAAACCGGCTCAAACAAGAAGGGTTTAGCGAACGGATTGAAATGAATGATGAATACGTCGCGGCCTTTTTTGAAAAGCCGGTTGATCTTCTAAACTTACCAGACCTGGCCGCAACGATTCATCGATACCGTCTGCAATTTTCCTCTTCCTGACCACGCCCTAATCTTCCACACCACCCGCTTGTCACCAAAAAACATCAGGAGATGACTTCTGAGACCTTCCATGACGCAGATGGAATGCTTCCACCACAGGACCTACGAGAGTCGCGAAGTCTTGATATCGCATCTTGATGGCTTCGTGATGCGTTCCTGCGTGAAAAACGATCTCTTCGTCTTCTGTCAGGGAGCAGTCAACATACACCTCCAACCCATAGAGATTACCAAAGGGAGGGATAGCGCCTACTTCGCAGTCCGGAAATAATCGATTAAACTCTTCCTCCGTAGCCAATCGGACATGACTCGTTTGAAAGACATCTTTGAGTTGATTGAGGCCTACCTTCCAATTTGATGGCAAGACCGTCATAACAACTTTCTCCCCTACCATCACCATAATGACTTTCGCCACTTGCTTCCCCGGCACATGGAGAGATTGAGCAGTTTTCAAAGCCGTAATGGCTTCCGGATGCGTGAGAACATCATAGTGAACGTCTTCTTCATCAAGATAATTTTTTAGTTTTTGTGAGATTGACATGGCTGCCTCCTCTGGTAAAGGTTTGCTCTTTTATTCGTCTAGGCATTTCAGCAAAAAGGAGAACCCTCTTCCCTCTCTGAATATTTATTGAGCAAAAAATATGCCCAGAAGAATATCAACGCCCACAAGAAAAGAGTAGTATATACAAAGAGTTTCATTCTTAATGAGGCTGAAACTCTTCAATGACTTGTTGAATTTTGGGACCAGAACAATTGAAACTTGGGGAACTTTTGAACTATTCCACTCTTATCCACCAAAAAGATAAACCTTATTGGCCAGAAGCTTACCCCTATGCGAACTCCACCCCGAGGTATAACCTATAGCATCCTTGATAGGCTGAACCGCCTCGGCTTGCCGTGCCCTATATCAGGTCCATCCACCCAGCGGCCACCTCTGCCTGAGAACGGGCCGGTGCTGTTAGCATCTGATCACTCGTCATACAGTGATCCAATGGTGCTGGCGGCCACCGCTGGGCGCCCGATTATTTTCCTCACCGCCCGAGAGGTCTACCAACGTCCATTCCTACTGTGGTTTTGCAAGACGGTGCAGTACATACCGGTGAGCAGGGGCACTCAGGATGTGGGGGCCGTTCGGGCTATGCTCCGTGCCTTGAGGCAAGGCGAAGTCATCGCCCTCTTTCCAGAGGGGGGGTATCGATGAATACCGTGAAGAGAAAGGATATTTCGGCATGGGATATTTGGCACTGAAGACCGGTGTACCGGTTGTACCGGCGTCGGTGACATGGGACAAAGCCCGGCCTCTCACCCTTGGTCGGAGTCTTCTCACTCCGGGGAAGGCCTTCATTCGATATGGTGCACCAATAATCCTCGAATCTACCGCACAGCCTAATCGTGAAAACATTGGGCTTGCGACCGCCAGAATCATGTAGGCCATACGTGACCTCAGAGATTCGAAGGCTTGATCGCTGGGCTCAACAACTGAAGCCCCACATCCATAAACGCAGAGCGATGAACATCTACCCACTAGAGCATCAACCCCGTCGAATTAAGATGGAGGAATGATTTCTTGTGGTTGCGGTTTGGTCATGCCGTAAGTTCTTACCAGAACAGCAACTTCGTGAGGATCCGTTGTGGGCGGGGCACAGGTGACTCCGGCGCAGATATACGCGCGAGGCTCTCCTTTCACACCAAATACTCTCACCGCTCCAGCGACGGCGGGTGGAAGATTGTTGAGGTTGACTGTAGTCGGATCATACACCGCGACGATTTTCCCAGGCCGATAGGCAGTCAAGGCCGCCATCCAAAGGTCTTGTGTTCGCTGATCCCTTTTCTTTCCAATGACCACGGCTTGGGCTGGCCGATTGAGATGATATTGCACGGCCAAGGCGTACGCAGCCATAAACCTCCCATAGCGTGGCGCTGAACCGGCAAAGGCTTCCAAAGTTTCTCGAGCCTTCTGTGCGTAGACTTCATGATTAGTCAGGGAGGTCAACCGATCCAGCACGGCAGCCGCTACTCCATTGGGTGAGGCAGTAGGGTTGTCATCAACATCTTTGAACGGTCTCTGCAATGCTCCTAAAGTCTGTTTTTCAGGAACGCGATCAAAAAATCCACCAGCTTGGGAGTCCCACAGCGCAGTGATCGCATAATCCATGAGATCTTTGGCGACATGAAGATACCGCGCTTCTCCAGTGACTTCAAATGCATCCAGAGCAGCGTTGGCTATCTGCACTTGATCGTTGAGCAATCCCGATACCCGCGCACGTCCTTCGAAGTAGGCGTGGTACATGCCCTGTCCTTCCCGATAAGCCTTTTCGAGTAAGAGGTCGAGGGTCTTAAGCGCGAAGGCTTTTGCCTCTTCATCTTCGAGAACTCGATACACTTCCAGATAGGCTGAAATGATCATCCCGTTACGGTCAGCATAGATTGTCTGATCAACCAGTGGAGCCTTTCGGGTCAGCCGGGCACGGTAGAGATTCTGTGTTCCTTGGTGGACGAACGCTGTGACTTTATCAACCGGCATCTTCAACTCTTGGGCAATGGCCCTTGGCGTGGTGGCGATCAACAGAACATTTTTCATACGGTTTTTGTGCATCTCACCAAGTGATTGGATATCATAGTAGCGAAGGATAACTTCAGCCTCATCTTGTGGAAGAGCCTGCCGAACTTCTTGGATCGTCCACGTGTAGTAATCGCCATCATCTTCACGTGTCATGTCCGCATCTTGATGAGCATAGAACCCACCCGTCTCTTGATTTGACAGCACTCTATTCACATACCTCATGATTCCCTTGGCCACATTCCGATAGAGGGTCTTTTCAGTGGCCTGGTAAGCACGAAGATAATTCATCAAGAGTTCAGCATTGTCGTAGTTCATTTTCTCGAAATGAGGGACGGTCCACTGCCGATCGGTCGCATACCGGAAAAATCCTCCCCCCAGGTGATCGTACACCCCACCATGGGCCATGGCATCTAAGGTTTTCGTGACAACCTCCAGCATCTTCGGGTCCTGATGAACAAAATATCTGGCCAGCGCCAGCTCAATGGCACTCCCTGCTGGAAATTTCGTACTGGTGCCAAAGCCCCCATTCACGGGATCAAACTCCTTGACCATACTGGTCGCCGCAATCTGTGCAAGTTCCTCAGAGATACGGCCCTTCTGAATGGAATTCGGCCCAAACTGGAATAGCATACTTGCAAGTTGCGCGGCACTGGCCTCAACTTGTGACCTCCCGACGGTGTAGACCCGAGCCAACTCTGGCAAGAGCGACTTTAATCCCACTCGCTCTCCGCGTGTGGCTGGCGGAAAATACGTACCGCCATAAAAGACGTGGCCTTCCGATGTGAGAAACGCTGTGAGCGGCCAGCCGCCTTGGCCCGTCAACGCCTGGACCGCCTCCTGGTATCGACGGTCAATATCAGGCCTTTCATCCATATCAACCTTGATGGCCACAAAATGTTGGTTAATGAGGCTGGCAATCTCCGGGTTCTCATACGATTCTGCATCCATGACATGACACCAGTGGCACCAAACCGCGCCAATATCTAAAAGGATGGGCCTGTCTTCTTGTTGAGCTCGTTGAAAGGCCTCTGGACCCCAAGGAAGCCAGTGTACGGGTTGGTGCGCGGCTTCCCGTAAGTAGGGGCTGGCTTCCCCCGCCAACTGATTCCCTATTGGTTCAGCAATCGTTGGTACCGATGTCGGCAGCCCCTGTTCGGCGGCAACAGTCCCTACAGGAGAAGGCCAAAGGCCCACACACATAGCGATCCACACCCCTGCCAACAGACTACTTCGAAGAATCCCGATCGTCATTCATCACCTCAGGCTATGCCATGGCACTCAATACATGCTGAATTCCCATGATACCCATCTCGACTATTGCAGGAGCGATTCAGCATCACGTGTGAATACCTCTTCTGTCTGTGGGCCAAAGTATCGTTTCCGGATGAGTCCCATTCGGTCAATCAACAAGCTTGTTGGAAAGCCCATAACACGGAAACGTTGTTTCACCAAGGCAAGGTTACCCTGCCAAACCGTATAGTCCATTCCAACCTCAGCCATGAATGCTCGAATATCGTCGGGATACCCCGAATCCAGGGCAATGCCCACCACTTCCAGGCCTTTGGGTTTCAACTGATGCGACAGACGGACAAGGTGGGGGATCTCCTGAAGACAGGGCCCACACCATGTTCCCCAGAAATTGATGAGCACCACCGTTCCCCTCAAATCTGACACCGTCACAGAGGTTCCGTTCAACTGTTGAAATGGGACTTCCGAGACTGACTGGAGGGGGGGCAAGGCCGTGGCATGGGTGATGGGGAGGAGACTCGCCATCACCACGAATACGCCTATGGCTATTGCTGGAATATGAGGTAACAAGGGACAACCTCCTGACACTCAAATAATAAGGTATTTGTACGCTTGCCCTATTAGGAGATCAAGCCCCACGAGCCAGCCTGCGGTAAAACAAATAACCCTCTGAATGTGGAAGTTCAGGCAGAGGCGGATGGTTTCTGTTTTGTCATGCCCGCAATGGTTAGCGGGCATCCAGGACGTTTAGTTAAATCGTTTTTATTTGAGCGGGGTTTCGGCCCCGCACGCCGAGGTCCTTTTGTTTCGGCAAAAGGACCCCAAACCATTCCCGCCCGCGCCTGGCCCTACGGGTCTCCTTCGTCCCAGCACCGAATCACATGGCTGCAGAACTCGCTCCGCTCAGACAGTCTTCGCCGAGTTGTCAGATTCGGCGCTGGGATTCAGCCACGCGCAAGGCGGAATGCGCAGACTCAAAAAAGGACACAAATGTTTTAAAACCGCGTACAATTTTCACCGTCATGCCTGCAGGCTTTAGTTGGCATCCAAGTTGTTTGTTAACAAGTCTTTATTTGAGAGGGCTTTCGGCCCGGCGAAGCAGAACTGTGAACAAGAAACTCTGATCTTTAAACTTTAAACTCGAAATCTTAAACTTGAAACTCTCTTGCCCGACATTGTCTGAAAGATCAAATCCAAGTCTATACACTTTAAACTTGCTGAGAATTCCAGCTCTCTACTCATCGTTGGGAAGTTCTTCAATGGCATCCATTTTTTCTTGATAAAAGGCAAGATGATTCTTGATTTCGGCAACAGACTCAAGGGGAGCCTCATAGGTCCAGACAACATTCTCCGCGGTTTTGTTATTCGCGCTTAACGTAAAGTAAGAAGCATCACCTTTAAACGGGCAATGAGTGGAGTGAGTAGTCGGTTGAAGATAGGACATGGTGACGTCGTCACGTGGGATGTAGGGTACTGGAGGCAAGGGACCCTCGCGGAGCACCAGTGCTTGCTTGGTATCGGCAATAACCGTCCCATTAAATGTCACCTTCACACGATTCGGATTCTTTTCAATTGCTATCGCATGCGCACCACTTGGGGATTTCATAACATTCGCTCTTTTCCTGACTCAAAGCTGGAGGTTGATAATATTTCTGTTATCAAGATGGTCACTCACAATGAGAACTGATTTGCTGTCTATTCTTTTCTGATCAATAATCCTGCAAGAAGGTTTCAGCCCTAATAAGAGGCAAGCATTGTCATACCATATAAGGTCTGATTTATCTTCTCAACATATAATCCAATAAACGCCGTGGATTGACCAATACCCACAAAAGGCGACACAATAAACTATAGGAGCACAATCCTTTACCCTTTCAAGGAACCACGTCATGGGATCTGTGATATTTCACCTTGCCTTTCCAGTGAATGATTTGGAAGAGGCCAAAAGATTTTATGTCGAGGGTTTAGGCTGCACGCTTGGACGTGAATCCAAGGTTGCTCTCACCCTCAACTTGGCTGGCCATCAGATCATCGCACAACTCACCAAAGACCCTCTTCAAAAACAGAAGAGCATCTATCCACGTCATTTCGGTCTCGTGTTTACGTCGGAAGACGATTGGAAAAAGTTGGTGGAACGCGCCAAAATGAAGAACTTACACTTTTACCAGGAACCGCGAACCCGTTTTTCTGGTTCCAGGCTTGAACACCAAACTTTCTTTCTGGAAGATCCTTCCCACAATCTTTTGGAGTTCAAGCATTATACCTATGAGTCAGCAATCTTTGGGGAACGCGAGTTTTCTGAGGTGGGAGATCAACGCGAACCGCGATAGTTCTGTACCATGACCAAACTGAACCATCATCGCTCCTTGTTGATGGCTCACAGGATTCTGGCCTTCAAGTCGACATACTTTAACACTACATTGGTGACATCACGGAGTTTTTTCATTTCCGGAGACGTGTCATTAATGATCCACAATTTATCAAAGATTGATCACTTTGGACTTGACCGATCCCCAAAACCACTTCTGTAAGCACGGGATAGTCAATGTCTGAAGAGGTCTCTATATTATGAAGTGCCTTCTCTAGATAGTTAAGAAGAGGTGTGATGGCCGCTGAGTCTCCAGTTTGTGTACCCACATGTCCCAGCCCTTTGGCCGCGAGGTGTCCCAGCATCGGCATATAGCCCCGCTCCCCCTTCTACGTCCATTGGGCTTCCCGCTTCTCTGCCACAATCTGCGTCGCATCGGCACTGGGAGCACGGGTAATCGCAGCACCCCCCGTAACCCCGCGTCCTCGCGAATCTGGCGCAGGTCTTCGCGGGTCCGTCCCCTACCATGCAACATCAGCAGCAGGGGCTCGACAAATTAGGAGGGGTGATACCCGACTGGGCTCCCTGGCCCGGGCAAGGACGCATCGAGTTGCCGGGGCACATTCATCGCATGAAGAAACTCCCCGAACAGCGCTAGGCCCCAATGGACCGTGAGTTGCTCCGCGGTGCGATCTAACTTGAACGGTAAAACGGGTTATATCATCATTCGTATCACCTCGTTGGTGAGGAGTGGCTAAGTGGGTAGGCACCCGTATCTTAGCAAATCAACGAGGGTTTTTTATGCCAGAAATAAATCCATCTCGGATTTAGGGTACTAGCCTACCTTTGACAGTTTTAACAATTAGGTTCAGACTTTTGATGTCGCTGTTTCTGTGTGACCATTCGTCTTTCCTAACTTCTGTCACTCCAGAACATATCTAGAAAGGCAGAACTCAAGCGACTACAGTTTCAAAAAGCAAACAAGAACATGAACGCTGTTGAGTTGTCACCATCCACGGAAGGAGAACATCATGAAGCTGCGATTTGTTATTCTCGGAATACTTATGCTTACCCTGCTGGTTTGGAGTACATGCGATTCAGGCCAGTACGGGAAAGAATCGAAAACAGAGCCAAAGGCTAAGAGCGAAACCATGCCCATGGCGGAGGCTCCGAGCGCTGAGGAAACATCCGTTGTGGAAGGGGCGTTTATGGCACCAGAGGGAGCCGGCGGCGCAGCGGAAAACGATGAAGGGGTCAGCCATTACAAACAAGGTCATTTTGATGTGGCTCAAGAACACTTTTCTAAAGCATTAGCCGCCAATGGAACCCTTGCTGAAGCTCATTACAATCTTGCACTCGCCCTCGATAAACTAGGAAAGCATGGCGAAGCTACGGCACATTTTAAAATGGCTTTGGAGCTCGCCCCGGAAGATCCGAAAATAAGAGATTCCGACATTCTCAAGACTCACGTCGGCGGGTAACACACAATATCCTCATAGTCCGCGTTTCCTGCTCGAGGAGCATTTTCATCTTCAGGGTATTAGGGACTAGCTTGGTATTGTACTGCGTCCCCGAAGACAAAAATGGAACTCATGCATCATCGAGTCAGACAAATTTAAGTATTTTCCTAGAGTGGTATCAAATGAATCTTGGTTCGAGTTCGACTCTAAATTCTCCATTGCGAATGACTCTACATGCCAATTACTGATGAAAACCAGCCACGCTATTGCCTGATCTCCCTATATTGTACCTCCGTCCCATCAGACAGCACACATAGAATATCGTAGCTTAGGTGTGTTAAGACTGAGAGGTTGGCTCAATGATACGAAACCTGATTTCGTCGGCGTGCGTATAGGCGTTCGCTTGATCTCCGACAAATAACCCACACCAGTGGAGGCCTGGTGTCCACCCGGTATCGGGAGGATAGATGACAAAGTACCCGGTTTGGTCATTCATGGTCATGACGACCTGGTTCTCGGCTAAGGCGTTTTGATTTTCCGTAATCTTGGATGTTTCAAGAAAACATTTTGCGGTAAGTGGAACATCCTGAAAGGAGGCCGACACGAGTCCAAAAACCAAGTAAATCTCTTCCTGGCTTGCGGGAAAGGTATCACCGGGATCGATGGGCATAAATTCATGGGCACCACCTGGAAGATCATCACGCATGACTTGACGGGACGGGATGACAAATCGAAACCAACTGTAATCGGAGTCTCGCCCCATCAGTGCTGTCCTCGCGGATAGTGGCTGCTGAGGCTTCATCCGTTCTGCTGCGAGTTTTTTATAGAGTTCTTCTTCAGTCATGGCGGGGATGCTGGAAGGATCGACAGTCTGGATGTTTTTCATCGCATCAAGCTTTTGGAGTTCGTCTTCGGGAATATTTTGCCGAGCCTTCTCTATCCACTTGACCAGTTTCTCCTTAGACAGAATCGTTATTCCACCCTTCGCCGGAACATCCTTAGTCCCTTCTTCAAATTCAACGGCAGCGGCATAGAGAGTTTCAAAATGGTATAAGGCTTCCGGCCACCGTTCCAACTCTGTCAGACATTGGCCTACACGAAAAAACGTATCCGCATACATTTCGTCAGATCCCTTCATGCTAAGCACTTTTTGAAGGATGGGGACAGCTTCCTCGCACTGACCAAGCTCCATTAAGGTGACTCCGAGTTCAAGATGCGCTCGAGAATCATTAGGGTTAAGAGCGACAGCTCTTCGATAGAGCACCTCGGCCTCTTCATAGCGATGCGCCTCAAAAGATTTCCAGGCCTCCGTACGAACGAATGCCCATTCCTTACGCTCCGCGGCTGTCCCTCCTGGACTAAAAACGTACTCATAACGTCGGCCCCGTTCTTTGGTGGTCCCGTAGAACTCCAGCATCAGATTCCGTGCAGCGGCTACTTCGGGGGAATTGGGCGGTACCGTTTTCAAGACGTCTTGGATCTCATCACGTGCCCCCTCAGCATCTAACACATCAAAACGGGCCCTAGCCAACGCCAACCGCCACCCTGGCAAATCCGAAACCAGTTCCACCGCCTTCTGATACGCTACGAGAGACTCCTCCAAGCGATCACGTTTTCGGAGTTCTTGCGCCAACCGCATATAAACCAAGGGATTGGTGACATCTTGCTGGACGATGCGTTGCAACTCGGCAATGGCTTGATCGTCTTGTCCCGTTCGAAGCAGCACACTCCACTTGGCCCATCGTACGTCCAATGCCTCAGGTGCCTTCTGGAGAACAGACTCATAGACCGCCACGGCTTCTTGGGAACGACGGGATGTGGCAAGAATATGGCCACGCAGCTTTTGTAAGGTGAGCAATTCAGGATTGTCTCGAATTCCCTGGTCGAGAGTATCCAGTGCCCGAGTTGGAGCACCCTCCATCCAGGCGGCTCTTGCGTGATCAGCGACCCCATTCGCAGAGTTGACCGATTGATCTTGCGCGAAGATCCACGAACTTGTCGACAGGCTCATGAGAAACATCAGGCAAAGAATACCCTTGTGGCTTCTTTGGAGTCTCTTCAGTCGGACAAAAGATGTTTTTATATAGGAGCCCGAGTAGTTATTCATAACCATTCTTACCTCTTATTATTCGCCGACGCCTTCTCAAAACACAAGACCAATATGACATTGAAACAATCTAAAGCGTCTCTATAGTTATCAAATAGAAAAACGTGCATGTACCGAAATCCTGAAGCGAAGATTTCTACACCACACTTCCCTCATTAGTATACCATGCGAGTGAATAAAGTAGGGTCAAACACCAATTACTGACGAAACGCAGCCAAACTATTGCCGAATCTCCCTAAATGGTCCCCTGCCCCATTAGATAGCCTATAGAAAACATCTTAACTTCTTGTAAAAAGTTGGTGCCCCCGACACGAATCGAACGTGCGGCCCGCGGTTTAGGAAACCGCTGCTCTATCCTACTGAGCTACGGGGGCACTGAATGGCTGGCAGTGTGGCAATTGCATTCCGCAGGGTACTAACTCAGCAGTCTAACGCAACCTTGTCATGCAGACAAGGAGGTCCTATCATAGCACGAACGTTGCTTCCACCGGGTGCCCTGTTTCAAGGAAATGTTAGACCTAGCCGAGAAAACAACGCGTTTGAGATTGCGCATGATGTTCTTGTGGGTTCTGTTGGTGTTGACACTGGGGGCCGCCTCCCCTCCTGATGCAAATCCGACTTCCACAAACATTTCTCAGTATTATGTCACCATACAAACCGATGGAGCCGCCAAGATTTTCGCGGTCATCCACTTTCCTGTACCGCGTGAGGTTATTCACGACATCCTCACGGATTACCAGAACTGGCCTGATCTCTTTCCCAGTCGTCCCCGAATTAGAAAGATTTCCCATGAGCAAAAACAGATGATTGTCGATATGGTTGTTCCAGCCCTTTTCTTTCCAATGGAATTGGACCTTACCACCTCGACTACAGAGCCCACCACCTTCTTCCTCCAAACGCAGCTCGTCCGAGGAGACTTTGAGCAGTATGAACAGCTATGGACCCTCAACTCCACACAGAATGGAACGCAGACGGAAGCTACACTCATGCTCAGGGTCCTTCCCAGTATATGGACACCTGGATGGCTCTTTCGGGAGGTGATGGATTCGGAAATTAGAGGGCATTTAAGAAAAATACAGGAGCATCCTCGAGTCAAAGAGCATTCGACTCAGCTCCACTCAACACGCGAGACCCCATAGTGAAGGTGATTCAGAATCCCCAAAACCCGTTTGTCTCTGAGCATCGAGACTTATTAGAACCCCCTCAACAGGTGAGAGTGGAGGTGTATGAAGAACAGGCTCAATCCATTCTGAGTCGTAACGAAAGCCCAGACCTACCGTTTCGGTGGAGTGTGAATCCCTATCGCGGGTGTTTTCACGCTTGTGCCTACTGCTATGCGCGGCCTAGCCATGAATTCTGGGGCTTTGGTTCCGGAAGCGACTTTGAATCCAAACTGGTCGTAAAACCCAATGCTGCGGAGCAATTGCGGGCAGCTTTTCTGAAACCCTCGTGGCAGGGAGAACTCGTGGTCTTTTCCGGGAATACGGACTGCTACCAACCCCTAGAAGCAACTTATCAGATGACTCAGGCCTGTTTAGGCGTCTGCGCAGAGTTTCGGAATCCAGTGGGCATCATCACCAAATCCGCGCTGATCGTTCGGGACATGGATTATCTCCTGGCCTTACACACTGATGCTTGGGTTCGGGTGTACCTGAGTATCCCCTTTGCCAACAATGACAAAGCGCGCAAGGTTGAACCTCAAGCTCCCTCGATCACCAAACGGGTTGAAACTCTGGAGCAACTCAGCCGAGCAGGAATTCCTACCGGTGTTTCCATCGCGCCGGTGATCCCAGGTCTCAACGAGCACGATATCCCTCTGATCATCAAGATGGCCCGCGATGCAGGGGCCACCACCGCGACGTACATCTTGTTACGGCTTTCTGATAACGTGGAACCCGTGTTTCTTCAACGCATGACAGAGGCCTTCCCTGATCGGATCAATAAAATCAAAAGCCACCTGCAAGCCATGCGTGGTGGGAAACTCACTGAGAAAGCGTTTTTCAAAAGACACGAAGGGGAAGGCCCCACGTGGCGTGTGGTCGAGCAATTATTTGAAATGGCGTACCGAAAAGTTGGATTTCCTCCGGCAAAAGAGGAACACATCCCCCGCACTTTTTCGCGGCCAGGGCCTGTGCAAACTAATCTCTGGTAAATCACTCCACCTTCCCTCTTCTCACCCGCTGGCAAGTACAAGACTTGGACGCTACAATACACCGGCGCGATGGGGAACACCTCAATTCTCCATCCTTCATCACGACAAAGTCTATATTCACTAACAAGGAAGGACTAAGAATGCAGAATAGATGGTGTCTATGGATTGTTGGCTTGCTCTCTCTGGTGATAATTGGCCTGCAAGGCTGCGAAGAACACATTTCACCTTGGGAACAGCACCTAAACGATGGGAAACGTCTCACGCAACAAGGCAAGTATGAAGAAGCAGAAAAGAGCCTGAAGGCCGCTCTGAAAGAGGCCAAGCAGTTTGAGGACAATGATCCACGGATTCCCCAAACCTTAAACTCCCTAGCCATCCTGTATGACATCCAGGGGCAATACGAGAAAGCGGAACCGTTGTTGGAAGAAATGATCGCGATCAATGAAAAGGGGTTAGATCCAGGATCCACGGAATTGGCCGCGAACTACAGCAACCTGGCCTCCATCCACCATGCGCAAAAACACTATGACAAAGCCAAGCCGCTTTTTGAGCGTGCACTGGCTATTCGAGAAAAGGCCTTGGGGCCGGATCAACTCGATGTGGTCGCAGACCTCAAAAACCTGGCCGGACTCTATGCCACACAGGAAAAATATGAGGAAGCTGAACCGTATTTGCAGCGAGCCCTGTCTATTACTGAAAAGATGAAAGGATCAGACGATCCTGCTTTAATTCAAGGGCTCAATAATTTAGCCCTACTCTATAGCGCACAAAAACAATACGAAAAGGCTGAACCTTTACTTCAACGAGCCCTCTCAATCAACGAAACCCATTTAGGGAAAGAGAATCCTCGCATCATTGGAAGTATTCACAACCTGGCATTCCTGTATACGAGCCAAGGCCAATTCGACAAAGCGGAACCCTTCTTAGAGCGAGTGGTGGAAATCAATGAAAAAGCCCTAGGACCAGACAATCCGCTTGTAGGCGTCAGCTTGAATAATCTGGCTGACGTCTACAGAGCACAGAAGCAACTCGATCAAGCGATTCCATTACTCAAACGCGCATTAGCCATCACCGAAAAAGCTGAAGGGCCTGAGGACCCCAGTCTCGTTGGTCCGTTGAATAACTTGGCCCTCCTGTACTTGGCCCAAAGAGAAGTTGCCGAAGCTGAACCGTTGTTTAAACGAGCATTAACCATCAGCGAAAAAGCCTACGGCAAAGAACACAACACCGTCGCCCGCACGCTGAAAAACTACGCCGCCCTGCTACGAAAGACCAATCGCCTTGAGGAGGCCAAGGCGCTTGAATCAAGAGCAGAGAGCATCTTGGATAAGAAAGACACTCAAAAGACGACGGGGTAAGCAGAGACCATCAACTAACCAAACTAACAGCAGTTCCAACTCGGCCTTACTGTTTCATGAAGACACGCGGAATATGGGGAGCTAGTGATAACGGTTGTATCGCAGTATATACAGAAGAAGAGATTTTGAAAGGCACTAACAAACTAAAAAATAGAGTCGAAAGAAAACTTCGACTAGTGTTTTCAGAAAATAATCTGATCGAGAAGAGTATCAATTGTTATGATGGATCAACAAGAATCGAATTTAAAGGAACGTTTCATATTGGCAATGAATTCAGAGCTGATGATGGGGACTTTTGCTTCAGGAAACAGAAACAATGGAACGAGCGATGAGAAGAGGATAACCAATATTAATCCTGACGGTCTTCCATCATACAAACAACATGATACTGGTTACTCCTCACAATGCTTGACCAACTTTATTCATCTAGGCCCTGTTTATTCTGCATGACATCAATACCGATCCCTTCAAGCGGATCCTAGGAGTGAATGCTATCCAAGAATTCTTGGAACCTCCTCGCGATAAGATAGACATTCTTGTACGTCGGAGGAATTTCCCGATCGTACCAATACCACAGATACACAGCCCCTTGGTCGTCTCCCCAGAGGGATAGACAAACCTCACTCCCCCCATCGGTGCAAGCAATAGGAAACAAATTCGGAGGGATTTCTCCCTTCAATCTGCTATAACTCGACTCGATATGGCTTGCCCCCATGACACGAATGATCCCATAAAACTTCTGAATACCTCCGTTTGGATTCATGGGCATGCCATGAATCGGAAAGGCATCGAGATTCGGCCTTCCTCCGTTATGAGTGAGTAAAAAAGCCTTATAATCCTCTAGCAATCTCACGCTCAACCGTCGTTCGACCTGGACAATATCATGAGGAGAGATTGGAGGACCTTCGTCTTCCATCGTAAACTTCATGCTTGCTTGCTCCTTTTAACACGAAACGAGAATCTATTCTTCCTTATCATGAGGCTACTGTGGAGAACAGGCACCCCTGCCTTTCTGGTGCTTGCACGCCAGAGCTTCGGCATCAAGCACGAAGGCTGAAAAAGGTTTGGCTGATCAGCCTGCACTACTTCATAATAGCCCACGATCATTTGTAAATGGCACATTATTTAAATCCGCGTTCCACTGAAACAGTCCTCGCAAAGTTCACCGGCGTTAGTGGGATAGAAGATGGACCGTGGCTGATTTAACAAAAGCCTTAAGCAAGACTCATACCTGATGAAAATAATCACGGATATCATTAATGATTATTGCGTTAACGCATAGAAAAATACTGCTCAAAAAATTTTTGATGACGAAATTTTCAACCTGAGCATCCCATCTCTAAACCCTGAGATTTTCCATTTCAGATACGATTTAGTATCTAAATAGAGACTGATGAATGGGTCTTAACTTTTGTAACGAAGGGCAAAGCAGGAGACTACACGGCACCATGTATTGGAGTACGCTGTGTGAAGAATTGGTCAGATTAGAAACTTTTTAAAATGTCTGATGGAGTTGTGGCTGTTTCAGCCAATAAAAGAAGACAATGATGGGTTCAAAGATAAGATGAACTCGATGAAAAGACATGTAGCCATTCTTGTGACAATCCTTTTGTTGGCGGGGTGTTCGACAGTTCCCCGAAGTTTCACGCCTGAGCAACCGATCCCTGCAAAGGACTTTTCCCATCGATCATTCGATGGAATTCTTCATGACCATGTGAACAATGGTGTGGTGCAATACCCACAAATCGCGGTTGATTCTCGATTCGATCTTTACATCGACCAATTGAATCAGGTTGATCCGAATGCCCTCCCCACTCACAATGACCGACTGGCATTTTGGATCAATACCTACAACGCGTTTGCGATCAAAGGAATCTTAGACGGATATTCTCCCCGCACGCTCTTCGGCCGCTATCGCTATTTTATCGGTCGCGATTATCGAGTCGGTGGGAAACCAATTAACTTATACGACCTCGAACAGAAATTGTTGATCCCAGACTTCCGTGAGCCCCGTATCCATTTTGCGATTGTTTGTGCATCTCAATCTTGCCCAAAGCTTCAGCCCTGGGCTTATTCTGCTGAAACCATCGATCAACAACTCAACGACAGTGCCCGTGGATTTATTAACGATCCCTCTCGGAACCGGTTTGATCGAGAAAACAAGATTGCATATCTCTCCAAAATATTCGATTGGTTTTCTGAAGACTTTGCCGCCCATTCTGGTTCATTAATGAACTATGTACAGCAATTTGTGGACGACCCTGCTCTCGAGAAAGATCTTGAGACGTCCACCTATAAAGTCGAATTTCTGGAGTATGACTGGAATTTAAATGGAGTGCCTCTTTCCACCATTCAGGAGGTTCACTCCGGTGAGCATCCTCATAGAGTCCTCGGGCCTTACGCAGGAAAAATCTTAAAGATCCATCCCCTGAGATTGTAATGGTCGCTGCGGGATCGAGACTACTGAAAAAGAACGACACCCATACCAATATCCACATCCCAGACTATCGTTTATTGGTATGGCAAAACCCTACACTATTATTCAATCATTTATTAGGAGGCATTCCATGATCTCCAACAAATCTTTCTTAGTAAGCGCAGCCCTTTCAGGTCTGTTACTGGCGGCTGGGTGTGCTCATTACCACGATAGTGGGTCCGGAGCCCAGATGGCCAAAGGGCAATGTCATGGGGTCAACAACTGTAAGGGGAAAGGCGAGTGCAAAAGCGCAGGTCATTCTTGCGAAGGCAAAAATGACTGCAAAGGCAAGGGATGGGTCACCATGTCCAAAGACGACTGTAATGCCAAAGGCGGGCAATACGTCGCAAAAGCTCACTAATCCCTATTCTCTATTGGATATGACTCAGCCAAGGATCGGGGTGGGACTTCGTCCCACCCACTACCTATACCTCGAAGAACGGCCCTCAACCACTGTGACATGGTTTGAAGCCATCAGTGAAAACTATATGGACTCTGAAGGGCGTCCTTTGGACATGCTTGAGTTCATGCGACAAGATTTTCCCGTCGCCCTCCATGGGGTCTCCCTCTCGATTGCATCGGCTGATGGGGTACAACCAGGGTATTTGCAAAAACTGAAACGGCTGAAGGAACGAATCGAACCGTTTATCATTTCTGATCACCTCTGTTGGACCGGAATCCGGCAGGCTAATTTACACGACCTTCTTCCCATGCCGTTTACTGATGAGGCATTATCGGTAGTACGAGATAACGTGGATCGCGTGCAAACAACCTTGGGCACACAGATTCTCTTGGAAAATGTGTCGACCTATATGAGCTTCCCTGAATCCTCATACACTGAATGGGAATTTCTTACCCGCGTGGCGCAAGAATCCGGTTGTCGGATTTTATTCGACCTGAACAACCTGTACGTCAACGCTCGAAATCATCACTTTGATCTCATGACGTACTTGAATGCGGTCCCAACTGAGCTCATCGGGCAAATTCACCTCGCTGGATACACAGATATGGGTTCGTATTTGTTTGATACCCATTCCAAACCAGTCTATCCCGAGGTCTGGGATTTGTTTTTACGCATGATTGAGCACATTCCGGATGCCCCCGTCCTTATTGAATGGGATGACGACATTCCTGAATTTCAGCGGCTGGAAGAAGAAGCCAAAAAAGCAGCACAGATATGGGAATCCCATCATGCCGTCTCTCCCGCTTAAGCATTATCAAGACCTGTTTTGCCAAGCCATGTTTCAAGCAGAACAGGGACCGTATCCACTGCAGTTACTCAATGCATTCCACCCAGGAGGAACGCTCACTGCGGACCACGCACTTGAGGTCTATAGCCGCGGGCATGTAGCTCGGCTGACCGAGGCATTGGGTGAAACTTTTGAAGCTGTGTGGTGGGTGGCTGGCGATGAAGCTTTTTTTCGACTCGCGAAAAATTTTATTCTTGCTCACCCGTCAACCTTTTATAACCTTTCATCTTACGGGAGAACGTTTTCTGATTATTTAAAAAAAGAAACTCCCTTTCCTAACCTCCCTTTTCTCCCTCACCTGGCTCGATATGAATGGACGTTTAAGGAGATGTTTCATACCCGTTTCGTCAATGAAGTCGAAGAGCCTGAATTTCAAGTTTTACAACACTTACAAAATGGCGAATGTGTCGAAGACGCCCTTGCCCTTACATTAGAACGGTTTCCTCAACTGTCCCAGGAACAAGTATCTGCCCTCTTCCAGTTGATCATTCATCCCGGTATCGTGGAGGAATGTCACACCAAACCATCACTGGTTCTCTGAACAGTCAATTCTATCCTGACAGGACATTCCATCCTCCTATGGCGGAACTCATTATGCCCATTGATAAATCTGATGACTGGTCGGTCATAAGGCCGTCTGCACATACCGGAGCCTCATGTTAGTTAAAACCGGTGAACGAGTCCCCTTGGCTCGCCTCTTAACCTTTCTGGAACTTGGTGAACGCTTGGCCCATGATTGCGCGAAGGCACAAGCTTCCATTGCCCCTGAGCTAGGCATGCAGCGGTTTCTCCGAGGACAAGCACGGCAGGAAGGGTATCATGCAACGATATTTCATGCGGCAACGCGATGGTTGGTTCCACGGGGCTTGGGGCCATGCCATTTTTACAAGCCTTTAGAAGAGTATCGTCAGAAAATTGAGTCTGCGTTGCATTGTCAAAATTTTGCTGAAACGTTGCTTGCCCAATTGAAGCCCTTGGACTGATGGAGGATTACCTTGCTCTAACGGACTTGATGCTTCATGGACTACGAGATCTTTTCCAAGAAATTGACGAAGATCCATTGGAATACTCCAAAGAAGTGAGAGAATATCTTCCAACGTGGATGACACCCGCTCCAACGACACCTCTTATTCACCACACGAAACCCTCAATGGTAGCTCCCGTTTAGCTCTGGGGAAATGTGGCTCGGGGCCTTCTATGATTTCCGTCATTATTCCTACATTCAATGAAGAATAGGGCCTCCCCAAGATGCTTGACCATCTTTTGAGGCAACCCGGAACTTATCATGTCTTTGTTGTCGACGGAGGGAGTACGGATAGGACCCCGGAGATCATACAGGCCGAACCACGTATCACTCCTTTGAACGCACCCAAAGGACGAGCTGCGCAAATGAATACCGGCGCCTACCAAGCCATCCAGGAGAGAAATCACCCGAACAATTGGCTTTTCTTTCTTCACGCCGATACGATTCTTCCCCAAGGAGCCCTCCAGCATCTGAATGCTTTAGAGACAGACCTCTCCTGTCAGGCTGGAGGTTTTTTTCATCAGTTCTCTGGATCAGATTGGCGCCTTCGATTAGTATCCCGGCTCAATAATTTTCGCTGTCGGAGATCTCGAATCATTTATGGAGACCAAGCGCTCTTCGTCCGACAGGGTCTTTTTGAGCGTCTTGGGGGATTCCCGGATCAATCTTTTTTGGAAGATATCGTCTTTTCCGAAAGACTTCTTCAGCACGTGAAGCCAATTCTCTTGAATCCACCAGTTGTGACGGACTCTCGGAAATTTGTGAAGATGGGCATCTGGCGTAGTCTTGTCAGAGTGTTGGTCATCATCCTTTGTGTCCAATTCCGCCTTCCTTTCGTTCCCAGGACCTTCTCTCAAGACGTCCGCTAGTGAGGAATGAACTGCAGCCAGTTTTTCTTTCTTTTTACTAATGATTTTCGAAAAGATACTATGACCGTTGATTCCGAGCAGAAAAGTCTATTGACCAGTATTGGCATAAAAAGGGGTTCAATTACGTCAAAAAACTAGCTAAAGTGAATAAACAAATCGGACTACCGAATTAGTACAAGAACGACACCCTATAACCGTGCTCAATCATAAGGAAGACTTCCCATGTCCAATAAGATTTCTAAAACAGATGAGGAATGGAAACAGCAACTGACGCCGGAGCAATACCATGTCACTCGGCAAGGTGGGACAGAACAAGCCTTTTCCGGTCCACTCTGTCACCAAAAAGGAGAAGGCATGTACTATTGCATTTGTTGTGGCACACCGCTATTCCACTCGAATGAAAAATTCGATTCTGAAACCGGTTGGCCTAGCTTTACAGCCCCGACAGGGAGCGAAGCCATTCAATCTAACGTTGACCTCAGCCATGGTATGCAAAGAACTGAGGTGCAATGTTCAGCTTGCGATGCGCATCTGGGTCACGTCTTCGATGAAGGTCCCCTACCCACTGGACAGCGATACTGTATTAATTCAGCTGCCCTTGATTTCAAAGAAAAACGTTAAGGCTTGCGCACTCTCCTGTCTAAAAGTTTGAATTTCAGTTGAGGGATGCTGTCAGATGAAGTTGGGAATTCCTGCGACACGGTCATACCCGCAGTCGTCAACATGAATTCAGGAATATAAAGAAAGATGGATCCCCGCTAAATAATTTCGGGGATGACAGATAGAGGTTTTTCCGCGCCGGTGCCTCACCATCTTCACAATTCCACCAAACACTGTCTGAAATAAAAGAACCAAGTTTTTATATCTCATGAAGGGCATATGTCCATCGCATTCACCACTCGGCGCCTAATCGGTCTATGATCACACGATGAACGATAGCATAAGGTCCCAACGAGGCAAGAAACACGGCTGTCTCTACCACATCAAATGGATTAATCTTTTGACTATGCACGATTTCTTCTGGAGTAGCATCGACTAACTCATTAGCCACTCCACCGGGACAAATGGCACAGACTTTAATGTGGTATGCTCGACCTTCATCCGCTAAGGCCTTGGTCAATCCCATCATGCCATGTTTTGACGCACTATAGGCACTCACCCCTGCCCAGGCGTCAACTCCAGTCACGCTCGACATGTTGATAATGGTCCCTCCTTCCACTTGTTCTTTCATCTTTTGAAACCCAGCACGACAACACAGGAACGTTCCTCGCAGATTGGTTTGGAGCACTCGATCAAATTCCTCCAGACGTGTGTGTTCAAGACGTCTTCTTTGGAAAATGCCTGCATTATTGACTAAGATGTCCAACCGACCGTACGTCTGAATTGTGCTGGCGATAAGTTGTTCTACCTGCGCTTCAGAGGTAACGTCCGCTTTGTGCACCAGTGCCTCCCCGCCCATTTAACGAATATGATCGGCCACTTCCTGGCAAAGCTCTTCACGTCTTGCCGCCACCACCACCCGGGCTCACTCTTCTGCAAATTTCAACGCAACAGCTTTTCCAATTCCACTGTTCCCACCTGTCACAATGGCAACCTTATCAGTTAAACGAGCCAAAACGCCTCTCCCTTCTTTTTCAAGACCAGCTTGATTGCATATCAATCTTCCACGGCAACCCTGTAGACTGCATGAGGAGAACAACACCCCATAGTCTTCACCCCTTTCACATTGCTGATGGCTTCAACAAACGGCTAGGTGCGCCAATATAAAGTTTGCGCTTTGATGGGATTTTGAAAAGGGCGGTGTTCGGCTTGGGCAGACGCAAATTCTTTCTTCAATTGATAATACCATTTCGCCTGCGTATCCGGATCGTTCACGAACATTTGAGGCGGATCATGGACAAGTCCTTTGCTCAGCTTGACCATCGCTTGACGATCTTGGTTGAGAAACCGATGCCCTAATCCTCTTAAGATAGGGCGAAACACGTTTAACCACGGCATGGTCCAAAACATTTGATGATTCACCAGCGTTTCGGTCTTAGAAACGGGCGTCACCACGGTCATCCCAACGAAAAGGTTTTTTCCTACGCGAATGTATTCATGGCGGATACCTGGCAGCTGGAAGGTAATCTCAGTATGAGGTTCTCCACCCAACAGCCGGTAGACACGTGAGTTACTCGAAGCGACGTGGCTAGCCATCGTAAATCCCAGTTCAGAAGGGACAAACTCTTTGGCTTTGTTTCGTATGTCGTCTGGTGTCCGCCATAACCGCGATTGGTGGATAAAAGGTCCATGGGCTGGATCGAGAAGACCAAGCGCTGCGTAATCGACGTGACAGGGGAAAGTCATGGTAATTCCGATCTGCGTATGGTGTTCTCCAATATCAAGAATTCGTGGAATCGCTGGCTGCGTCCCATTCCCTTCTCCCATAAAAATCCAAATATTCCCCTGCGCTTCTTCACAGAGATACCGCCTAACCTTGATTTTTCCAGGCTCAATAGCCTGATCATCTACCAAGCACGGCACAGCCATACACCGTCCTTGTGAATCGAATCGCCACCCGTGATAAGCGCATTCGACTTCTTCCCCATTGAAACGACCTTCCGATAGCGGCATGCCTCGATGCGGACAAAGATCGCGCAAGGCAAATGATTTTCCGCCTTCGGTTCGCCCAATCAAGATCGGCTCCTCTAACAATGTCATGGCCACCATGTGACCAGGCCTCACCTGTCTGCTGGGGATCGCCAAATACCACAGATCTTTCAAGAACATTGTGCTACTCAGTCTTTAAAAAAATTCGGAATTACCACCGAACCTTAAGGTCAACCTGTACGGACGATCAAGTGGAACCTCTTGATCGACGCTTCCGCCTTCCAGGCTGGAAGTCTTCGCTCAATTAAACTAATAATATTTACGTCGGTCAACATCGCTTCTTTCTCTCACGTCCGCTATGGATAAACTTCGAAAGTTTTTGAACGATGGGTCTTGGAATTCCATGACCACCCCGAAAACCATGCCACTCCACCTCCAGACCAGGCATGACCAGGAACTCGCGAAGTTGTTTCGCTAACGCAACAGGCAAGACTGGATCGGACGTCCCGTGGCTCTGAAACACACGAAGCCCTCTGCGTGTGTGGAGCAAGGGATTCCAGACCTCTCTGGCAATCAGCATTCCAGAAAGGAGAACTAGGCTCACAAACGGAATCTTTGTGTGCAAAGCAATATCACAAGCAAGGATGGCTCCTTGGGAGAATCCACCGAGCACAAGGTACCCCTTGGTTACAAAGGCCAAAAGCTCTTGCGTAGGCTAACAAACCTTTTCAATAAACGGCTAGGTCGAAACTGTTCCCTGATTGCTATCAAGAAGCCGCATCACACCTTTTGCCCATCCCAGAGGACCGATTCCCTCCAGAAGCGTCAGCCCCTTAAAGGCAATCCCTTCTTGGTACCCACCTCCTCGTTGTTCGACCAAAAACGGATAATCGACTCGTTCCAGCATGGGCAAGTCATTCAAACTATCTCCAAAGGCGGCCGTCGTGATTTCTCCCCAATGAGTTTTGTAGAGGTCGATCAGAATCCGACAGGCCTGGCCTTTGTGCGTACCTCCCACCAAATGACCAAACCGACCTGCCACCACAATGATGAGGCCCAATTGCGCCGCCTCATGACGAAGCTCAAATACTTTAGAGGGATCATTCAACATAAAGGGTTCATCGTATTCTCGCTCCTGCGCTCGAGAAGCTTGAATGGGAGATAACCCTGTCGCTGTGACAATATCATCAGTCGTCATATCACCAAAACCGACGAGACGAATTCCGACCTTTTCTTCCATTCGACGGAGTCCTTCTCGCAAACGTTGATACGGCACACCAAATTCTAAAACATGATATCCGTCGCGCTGAACAGCATTGGGTGGTTCCTCTGGAAAGTAATTTGTCGGGATGTAGACGGCCCCTCCATTTTCCACGATAAACGGGAAGGTATTCTCTAATTCCTGTCGAAGGGGCTCGACTTCTGCCCTTGTTTTACTCGTGCAAAGGACCAACGGAATTTTTCTAGCAGCAATCTCTGCGAGTGCCTCACTGGCCGCATCATACTGGTAGGTTTCCCCATCCAGAAGTGACCCATCTAAATCTGTAAAAGTAATCAGTTGGCTCATCACAAGGAAGCTGGGATTACTGTTCTAGTCAAGCTATTATTCTGACCGCCTGTAGATACTCGGGTTCCCCGAAGACTTCGTTCTCGATGGAAAATTCTGGCCAATTCATAAACTAGAGGGTCTTTTCTCCATTGATCAAATGTTTTTACGAACTTGCGTTGCCACACGGGGTACGACCCATGCGGTGCTCCAGGCACATTCGGGGTATCGATCTCACCTAACATATCTTCTAAAGAAATGGAGACGATCTGGCTGGATGTTCGTGCCAAATAGGCATAGATGCTCCGACACAATTCATCCGTGAGACGAAGCACGTCTTCTTGGTGGAGAGAGCATCCCTGAGGGAGTAAACCCTCCCGTTTCAGTGCATACAGCAACGCCCTTCGATCCCGTTCTCGTGAAAACCAATCTTGCCTGGTCTTTTTCTTGGAAGGATAGAGCCTTAATTTCTCCTTGATTTCAATATCATGTCCTGCCCAAAAACCACGAAGGGTTGGCAAATCATGGGTGTTGGCCGATACAAGGGCCTGAGTGGGGAACGCCCGCGGTCGTTGAAACCCTCGCCCGGTTGGTTTCTCAAACATCAGAAGGCGATAGGATAAGAGTCCTGCGTCCAACAACCGCCTCCGGATCACTGGAGTCACCGTTCCGAGATCCTCACCTACAATCATCACACGAGATCGTTCGCTTTCAATCGCCAGGATGGCCAATAACTCTTCATGTTTATACCGTACATAGGCCCCTTGTGTCGCTGGTTCACCCTTGGGAATTCAGAACAGTCGAAAAAGCCCCAAGGCATGGTCAAGACGAAGAAGTCCGCCATATTGCATATTTCTTCTCAGGGTTTCCCGAATAAATTGATATCCTGTCGCCCGGAGCTGTTGAGGATCAGGCGGTTGCACCCCGCAGTTTTGCCCTAATAAATTGAAATGATCGGGAGGAGCGCCAATAGTCACCTGTGAAGCCAGTTGGTTTTGAAAAACCCACGCATCCGCACCATCTGGGTGAATATCTACGGCTAGATCATGATATAACCCAATGGTCATTCCAGAACCGGTGGTGACCCGATCGAGGTTTTGCAGTTGAAGCTCGCACTGCCATTCCAAGTAGCGAAAAAAATCGATTCGATCGCGATGCTCAACTCCAAATTTCGCGACAACAACAGAGTTGGGGTTTTGATACTCTACGGGCCACTCACCCCATCCCTTCCCTCCGAAATGTTCTGACAACACCTGAAACAATGCGTATTGAAAAAGAACTTGACCACCTTGTTTCCGGCAAAATCGATCAAAGGCTTGTCCCCGACGTGTCCCCTGCTGAAGGTGCTTCTTGTAAAATGCGCGGTAGAGCTTTTCAAATACCGGCCATTTCATCGCATGCACTTCCTGGTAGTCCACTAGTTCTCCCTGACGACTGGCATGGAGGCGAGCCTGAAAAGCCCGTCGACGATAGGCTCGGCGAATTGATGGAGTCGTACGAAATTCCAAAATACCTTCCACATCCAGATACATGGGGTTATGAAATAAGCGACTGGAGGGAGAATAGGGACTCAGAAGACCAGGAGGTAACGCATGAAGGGGGTTAATGCCGACCATATCGGCCCCTAGAGAACAACCTGCCCACCTGGTCAGCCTTCGAAGGTCATGCAAATCCCCGATACCCCAATTCTTCATCGAGCAAAGACCGTAAAGCTGGACGATAAGGCCCCAAAACTTTCGTGTTTGAGGGATCTGATAACAACTGGGAGGTGTGACAATGATGAGCGATCGTCCTTCGATAATCCTTTTATGAAAAGAGACTGTGACGGAGAGAGAATAGTATCCATACGTCAGACGAGTAGGAAAAGCAAGCTTCGTCTTCACGTACCGTTGGCCTTCAAATGTTCGACGGTGAAACAGTTTGATTGACGTTCCGCGACTCACTCCACATCGTCGATTTCCTGTTTTTGAAACAATCTCCCATTGTATGGTCAATTCCTCACGCCTGTGCATCCCTATCGGAATAGAGAGAACATAATGGGTGGTTACTGCCGTTGTTGGCTTCACAACAATCACATCATCAATCAATTGAGTCCAGCCTCGAGTTTTGGCAGCCACTAAAGAACATCGGACTTCATCAGACGATTTCACAGGGATCTTCATGTTCTCCAAAATCAACCGTAGTGTTTTGTCTGGAACGACTCGCTTTTTTCTAAGGCCGTCCTGGTATTCCACTTCAATACCATGAAGACCGGCTAGCTCGTGGAGAGCCGATCTCCGGCTCAACGATGAACGTTTGTGGGACGATCGTCGGGTCGTAGGCACGGAACCTGAAAGACGGCGTTTAGACATGTTCTATACAAATTCAGAAAAGAAGCCCATATCAACTCGCGAGGGAAAGAATTAAAGCGGGGTTTGGGGCTGTTCTTGAAGCTGCTCTTGAGGCTCTTCTAATGGAATACGTTCTACAGGGTTCTCTGGTGTATTGTTTTGAAATTCTGGCTTCATCACGGCGGTTATGGAGGGATCCTGAACAAATGGTTCATACTGTCTCAGGCCTAGAGTCACCATATCTCCTCGATCGACCAAGAGAGCAATCTCAGCGGTACGGTGCTTGAACGTTGCAAGAAGAGCTCCGCTCGCCGTGGAAACTGTGAGCAAAAGCCGATCATCCTCCCGTTGCTTTTGCACAACTTTTCCTTCAAGAGCAGAGACGTTGGGTTGTAAGGCTTTTGGCACATACTGGTCGACATACCGAGATGGCAGCAGGGGCAGCCCAAGACCAAGCCCCAAACCAACAACAAATAACGTGATCCCTACCAACAGTTTCATGAATGTTTTTCAGCCCTCACACCCGCACAGGAAAAGGTTAACGCGCAAATTTATTGCGTCGATCAACAATATTTTCAACCTTTTCTTTGGCATCCTCGACGAACTCACCAGCTCGCTCACTAACATCCTCCATCATCGTCCGCAAATGTCGTCGAGTGCGACTCCTCGATTGCGGGGCCAATAACAATCCCGCTCCAAGTCCAACTACGAGTCCAAAAAAAAAGGCAATGCCAGCAACCATAAAACAACGCATTTCATCATCCATAGGGCCTCCTTAATAAAACCTTTGTATCATACCACAAGGGTGCCAGGTAAAACTCCTCATCTCAACATCACGGATCAAAGTCAAAACCTAGGTTACGATTGCATCAATTTATTATAGGCATCCAGGGCAGCGACTTTATAGCACTCAGCCATAGTTGGATAGTTGAAAACCGTGTTCATAAAGTAATCCAGTCCACCACCCAGTCCTAATACGGCTTGACCAATGTGCACTAATTCTGTAGCCCCAGTTCCAATGATGTGAACTCCAAGCAAAGTATGATTGTCCCGATGGAACAATAATTTGAGCAACCCGCTATGATCCCCGACGATTTGCCCGCGCGCTATTTCACGGTACCTTGCCAATCCGATTTCGTATGGAATTTTTTGAGCGGTGAGTTCATGCTCAGGTTTACCAACCATCGATATTTCAGGAATCGCATAAATCCCAATGGGAAAGTGTGACGGCATAGAATCGGTTACCACACCAAATGCATAACAGGCAACGAGTCTTCCTTGCTCAGATGAGGTCGCTGCCAGACTGGGGTAACCAATTACATCCCCAGCGGCAAAAATATGAGGAGTGGCCGTTCGAAATTGCTCATCGACGTCCAAGCGTCCACGTTGATTAGCCGTTAAACCTGCCGATTCAAGACATAGGGCGCTGGTCGCTCCCAATCTTCCGGAAAACAACGCCACCTCAGATACCAGACGCTTACCTGATTCCAAATGAACTATGGCTCTTTTTGGCGGACCTTCCGCAACCTCCAATCGCTCCACCGCTTCCCCAAAACGAAACAAGACGTTGTGATTCCGTAAGAGATGAATCAATTCATCGACAATTTCTCTATCCAAAAACTCCAGCGGGCGTTCCCGTTTATCCACCACAGTCACTTCAACACCCAAGGCCGCAAACATTGAAGCATATTCTACTCCGACCAAATCTGCCCCAATGACCACCATGGCTTTGGGAATGTGCTCCATGCCGAGTACCTCATCACTGGTCATGACTATTTTTCCATCAGCTAACACTCCCAGCATAGGAGCCGGCACAGTCCCCACAGCAATCAAAATATATTCCGCAGTGAGTAGCGAATATCGGATCCAGAATCAACTTTGATCGTGTGCGCATCGTGAAACGTCGCTTTCCCTCGAAACACAGTCACATCATTCCGTCGCAATTGGGCTTCAACTACTCCTGTTTCAGCTTGGACAACGTTATTCACTCGTGACCACAGTTGATCGCCAGTCGGGCGCCTATCGAGTTGGTAGCCTTGGCCAGCCACAAATCGATTCGCCAGGCCAGAAAGGTCCAGAACGGCTTCACGAAATGTCTTGCTGGGAATGGTTCCCGTCTCCAAACAGACCCCACCAACGATCCGGCATTTTTCAATGACTGCTGCACGTTTTTCCAGCTTCGCAGCCTGGACCGCAGCACGTTGACCTGCCGGCCCACTTCCAATACACAATAAGTCGAAATCAAATATATCGCTCATGCCGTTTCGTTTTTTGCATATGATCGGCAGGGATACATTTTCTGAACACTGAAACTGTCGTCCAGGAAATCGTCAGGAACACATATTTCATGCGTCAATATTACCTGCGGTTCTGGTTTTAGGGAAGACTTTTCCGAAGGAGAAGAAGGACGACTCCCAAACCATGTTCCATCACCCTGAGCCAGCGCCGAAAATTGTGCCTCGGGAAAGGTGAGAGTATCCTCAATACCTATGAAGATTCTCATCCTCATGCTGAACCATTGTCAACAGGAAGGAAGCAGGAGCAATACGAAAATGAACCTGCTAGAATTAGAAACCTGACCTTCAATCGAGAAGGACATGTATGGATAAGAAGAAATTTATTGTTTTTGGTTTTCTCGTCTTGGGAGTCCTACTTTGGAGTATTTGGGAATTTATCGATTCCCAATCAACGTGTGATCCCCAATCAGCAGAAATCCGTTTAAAAAACCTTTCAGATAAAGGCATTCAAAGCGTACAACATCCCCCTAGTCAGTCAAATTTGTTATGGATTCACGTCGGCCCTGCGTGGCATGCCCTTCCTCATGAAGAAAAAACCATGATTGATCGAGTCGTTCGATGTGCAGCGCAAACATTTGACGCCCAGAATCGTCCCACATGGCAAGCCGCTTATTATGACCAGACCACTCGCAAACTCGTGGCACTCACCAGTCGAAAATGGGGCTTTCGTATAAAAGATCGAGAGTCACATTTCGCGCAACAGTTTCCAATTCCGGAAGAACCACGACTTTTACAGGGAAAAATCCCAGATTAAATGGAGGAGCTTGATCATGAACCCACGGTATGAGCCCAAAAACATTTGACGGTTCTTTTCGAATAGGGTATCTCCTCCCTCCGTGTTCTCTATGGGTTCCAAGCCAACCTTTCCCGTAAGACTTGAGTTCAACCTTTTACAAGCTTGGCACTCTTTTTTGCCCATCCCCACAACATGGTAAAATATCGCACCGATGCGGTTTTTGATTGTTGAAGACGAGCCTAAGGTTGCCTCCTTCATTCGGCGTGCCTTGGAAGAAGAAAGTTATGCTGTCGACGTATGTTCTGACGGCTTGAAGGGCCTCGATCTGGCCTGCGAGGTCGACTATGACTTGGTCATTTTAGATCTGATGCTCCCTGGGTTGCCTGGTCTGGAAGTTCTCAAAAAACTTCGTGCAGCGAAGGTAAAAAACCCCCGTTCTCATTCTGACCGCACGTTCAGAAGTCGACCAACGCGTCAAAGGGTTGGACATGGGTGCTGATGACTATCTGACCAAACCCTTTGCCATTGACGAACTCCTTGCAAGGGTACGAGCTCTCTTGAGTCGAGCGGTGGGGGAAACAACCGGTCTCCTTCAAGTTGATGACTTAGTCCTCAACCCTGTGACTCATGAAGTCACCCGTGGAGGAAAGCGCATTGACCTCACGTCAAAAGAGTACGCGCTGTTGGAATATCTGATGAGGAATGCTGGCCGAGTTTTGACTCGACCGATGATCACCGAACATGTCTGGGATCTCGATTTCGATACATTTACTAACGTCATTGATGTCTATATCAGCTATCTCCGGAATAAAATTGATCGTGGTCGTGACCGGAATTTGATTCACACCATTCGAGGAAGCGGGTACATGGTGAAGGTTGAAGAATGACTCAGGCCTCTATACCGAGTCCGCCTCACAATTTGGTATGGAGTTGCCTTAGCTTTCCTGATGATTGTATTCGCTTTTGCGTTGTACGTCGTCATGTCTCGGGCCCTTGAAGACCAGATCGATCGCTCCTTGGAAGAAGCAGCCATTGCCGCCTCGCATTCATTAGAGGAACACCGATTTGGTCCTTTTCTTTTTCTTGAAGATTTGACACAAGCGTTTCCAGAGCTGGCGTTGCTCGATAAATTTTTTCAGATTTACGGTCCCGGTGGACAAATTACTCTGCAATCCGCAAATATCATCACGCGAGACTTTCCTCTCAGTCAGACGGCGCTCCAAGCGGCACTTTCCGGTCAGGCCACATTTGAATCTGTCCGATTTCACGGGGAAGTCCCCATTCGACTACTTTCCTATCCTATTCGTCACGGCGAAGGTCTAGTGAATATTATTCGGGTGGGGACCTCACTTCGTTCTGCTGAAGAGATGCTTGATCGGTTGGTATTTGTCCTTCTCATCGCTTCCCCTCTTGCTGTTGCCGTATCCTTGTTAGGCGGATGGTTCTTAGCCGGTCGAGCTTTACGTCCTATGGATGCCATCACTCTGACCGCTCAGCGTATCGCCGCAGGAGACCTCACTCAACGGATTCAAATCACATCAACGGATGAAATCGGTCGGTTAGCATCGACGTTTAATAACATGATCGCCCGTCTAGAAGCGTCTATCTGTCAAATCCGGCAATTTAGTGCTGATGCTTCGCATGAGCTTCGAACACCTCTCACGATCACCAAGGGAGAAACTGAACTCGCGTTGCGGAAACCACGGTCTTTCGAAGTGTATCGAGAGGTTTTAGAAAGTAATTTGGAGAAAATAGACCGGATGAGCCGCATTGTCGATGAGCTTCTCTTTCTCTCACGAGCTGATTTAGGTGAAATCAAGGTGGATTCGGCACCAGTTCAACTTGATTCCCTTGTCCAAGAGATCCAACAACAAGCTGCTGTTTTAGGACAAGAACGGCAAGTTGAAACCCTTTTGAGAACCATTCAATCCGCTCAGGTTTTGGGAGACGAATGGCGTCTTCGGGAACTTTTTTTAAATATCGTGGATAATGCCGTGAAATATTCCCGACAGATGGGGAAGGTCGAGATGAGTCTGGTCCGAGAGGGCCAAATGGCCAGAATCTCAGTCACCGACCAAGGTATTGGCATTTCCCCAGAGGAGCAAACTCATATTTTTGATCGGTTTTACCGATCAGATGCTGCCCGCGCTCATGCGCAGAAAGGAACGGGCCTTGGACTGTCAATTTGCAAATGGATTGCCGAGGTGCATCACGGCAAAATTCAAGCAGAAAGCGTTTTAGGCAAAGGCTCTTGTTTCACCGTTCTTTTACCTCTACTTCACTCTTCTCATTCCTAAGTTTCCTCCCTCTAGCTAACCGTTCCCCGTGTTTGCAGGATACACAATCAGTGCCCTAGAAGACACCCTTCCCTCTTACCCTTACCAAACATTAGAAAGTTTTAATCTGCCATTAATCCTCCTTTCATGTCCCCGTGTTATCAATGGAACATCGAAAATACCATACACGAACCTCACATTGATTGAAGGAGGAGACGATGAGCGACTCATTTCATCATGACTCAACGAAACAATCTTGGCTCCGTGGATTCGGCAAGGGGAAAACTTTTGGCATCACCGTGGGGCTACTCGCCATTGGACTATTATCAGGTTCTCTTCTTCTGAGTAGTCTCCAGCCTCCATTTAGAATCCTTTGCGGCTGTGGGCCAAAGTTCAATATCCATGTCTACGACCTCGACCAATAAGTCCGATCGTCACGGATTTGCTGAAATTGTGAAAAAGGTGAAACCCGCGGTCGTCAACATTACGGCAAGAACACCATTGAACTCAGATCAATCTTCTCACTTTTTTGAGAAACCTGGTCTTCCTCAAAGACCTCGAGAACCATTTGGCAAGGGGATGGGCTCCGGCGTGATCGTGATACCAGATGGATTTGTGGTGACGAATCACCACGTCGTGGAAGGAGCCAAAGATGTGACGGTCATACTCCTTGACAAAAGAAAGTTTAAGGGGCAAATAGTTGGGACGGATCCGCAATCTGATCTGGCCGTTGTCAAAATCAACGGTGAGAAACTCCCTTCCGTGCCTTGGGGTGATTCTTCAATACTCCAGGTCGGCGATTATGTCTTGGCCATTGGAAATCCCTTTGGACTGAACTCGACTGTGACTCAGGGCATTGTCAGCGCATTGGGCCTTGTGGGCATGGGCATCACACAGTATGAGGATTTCATCCAAACCGACGCCGCGATTAATCCAGGGAACTCTGGAGGGGCTCTGGTTAATGTCGAAGGGAAACTCGTCGGTATCAACACCGCCATCATATCCCGTACCGATGGATATCAGAGTGTGGGATTTGCGATTCCCGCCAACATGGGAAAACCAATTTACGACAGCTTGGTCCAAGACGGCAAAGTGACGAGGGGCTATTTGGGAGTGAGAATCCAAGAAGTCACGCCAGATTTGGCTCAATCACTTGGATTGCTAGAACCCAAGGGAGCCCTTGTGACGAACGTGAAAGACGGAAGTCCTGCAAAGAAAGCCGGTCTCACAAGAGGAGACACGATCGTGAAATTTCAGGGGCATTCAATCACCGACCCGCGTTCCCTCCAGAGCGTCGTGACCAGAACACCTGTAGGAACCTCCGTAACGATCACAGTCATTCGTGACAGCCATGAGCAAGAATTATCAACAGTCCTGACAGAACACCCAGATACCCTTCGACTTGCCCATGCAGAGCAAGGCTCCGAGGATATGAGCCGCCGAAGCCAACAGACCTTTTGCTATGTCACTAACGTGCCCTCCACCGAAACGCTATGAAGAGGAGGAATGCCATGAAACTTCATAAAACAAATGGAATTGATCAACATTCTAAATCCAGCATGCACAGAGACAGAGACGAAGATCGAGACTTCATCGGAAATGGCTTTTCAATACATTCATCTTTGGAAACTGAAAGGCCAAGTTCACAAGGCGAGTATAATGGCCGTGCTCTCGAATCTATTTATTTTCGGGCTTTTGCGACTCGCCCAATCTTGAAGAGGGATCATGAGTTTGAATTAGCTAAACAAATTGATGACAGTTCCCAACGTATCCGGACTTTGATCACAGAAGCGATACGCATCATCAAACGATTGGGAACGAACCATAATCAAGATCAAGCCCTGAACACACTCAAGAATGTGAAAGGACTCAGCGGGCTCTCTGCTCCTTCTGTTGACGAAGTCCAGAGTACGTTATCCGAAGTCATGAATGCGCAAAGCATGATTAAAAGGAAACTCCAACAAATCCAGGATCACATTGCTCGGGCACGAACCACTCTTGAGAAAGCCAAGGGAAGCCTGGTTCAGCGAAACCTGCGATTGGTGGTGGATATTGCCAAACGATTTTCCGGGCGCGGCCTTGCCATGCTTGACCTTGTCCAAGAAGGCAATATTGGCCTTATGCGTGCAGCAGAGCGGTTTCAGTACAAAAAAAGCTTTAAATTCAGCACATACGCCACCTGGTGGGTCAGGCAAGGAATCATGAGAGCCATAGCCGATCAATCACGGACCATTCGGATTCCTGTTCATACCACAGAGGCTTGGCAACGCATTACTCGGACCACCCAAAGTCTTGCCCAAAAATATGGACGAGAACCAGGGTATGAGGAAATTGGCCATTCTCTGGGTGTCACACCAGAACGTGTTCACGAAACTCTCCAGGCATTCCAAGAAACCATCTCTTTGGACAGTCCTGGAACAGCAGAGGGAGACACTCATTTGGGAGAATATATCCCGGACGAGAATATCCTGCCACCGGATTATCACCTCGAAGAACACCAAACAACGAGGCGAGTGAACCAAATCCTGGGAACCTTGCCCCCTCGAGAACGAGAGATTATTCGCTTACGATTTGGCATCGGGCAAGACCAACCTGCGACATTGGAAGAAGTAGGCCAAACGATGGGGGTCACCCGTGAGCGGATTCGTCAAATTGAGATGGTTGCCCTACAGAAACTACGCGAACCTGCCATCAAACACATGTTTGCGGAGATTCGGTAAGCATAGTAGGGGTGGAGGATGATAGGGCAGTATCTGGAAAGTGTAAAAACTTGAATTTCAGTTGACGACCACTGTCAAATGAAGTTGGGAATGCCTACGACACGCAGGGACCTGAGTCGGCATCCCCGCTAAAACATTGCGGGGATGCCGGGGTCAGGATCCACGAGCCACACCCCTCTAGCTTTTCAGAACTTCTCGGGACCTATCTGAAATAACAAAACCAAACTTTATACTTGAAACTCCCTTCCCAGACACTGCCTGAAAGAACAACACCAAGTTTTTACCTATCAATCAATACCCGCCAGGTCGCAGAGAAAGGTATAGATATAAGCGAGTTCCTTGTACTTCCTGAAGCGTCCGGATACCCCACCGTGACCAGCGTCTATGTTAGTTTTTAATAAGATACGAGTCGGATTCGTTTTCAGTGCACGTAATTTGGCAACCCACTTGGCTGACTCCCAGAACTGCACCTGGGAGTCATGTAAGCCGGTCGTCACCAGCAAATGAGGGTAATCTTTCGCTTCCACATTATCGTAAGGTGAATGCGAAAGGATATAGTCGTACTGTTCTTTTATGTTTGGATTCCCCCATTCATCGTATTCACCTGTTGTGAGAGGAATGCTGGGATCCAACATAGTGGTGATCACATCCACAAAGGGTACCTGAGCAATCACTCCTTTAAATACATCGGGACGCATGTTCATGACGGCGCCCATCAACAGTCCTCCGGCACTTCCTCCCATCGCAAAGAGCATGTCAGGATTTCCATACCCATTGCGGATAAGGTGTTCGCCACATGCGATAAAATCTGAAAAGGTATTTTGTTTCTTGAATAATTTACCCTCCTCATACCAGGTTCGCCCCAACTCTTCCCCCCCTCGAACGTGGGCAATGGCAAAAACAAATCCTCGATCAAGAAGTGACAACCTGGGGGAGCTAAATGCCGCATCCATACTGGCCCCATAGGAACCGTAGCCATAAAGCAGAAGAGGATTCTGACCAGGTCTTTTGAAGTCCTTTCGATAGACAATGGAAATGGGAACTTCAACACCATCCTCCGCCTTGGCCCACACCCGCTCTGTTTGATAAAGGCTGGACTCAAACCCTCCCAACACTTCTTCTTGCTTCAGAAGGGTTTTTTCTCGATTCACAAGATTATAGTCAAACACAGAATGGGGTGTGGTCATGGAGGTATATTCAAAACGAAGCATCGTGGTATCGAGTTCTGGGTTGTCCCCCAAGGAAACAAGATAGACAGGTTCCCCAAAGTCAAGGTCATGCGCTCCTTCGCCCTCCCAAGGAATGATGCGGAGATGCACAAGCCCCTTTTTGCGTTCTTCCACAACGAGGTGATCTTTGAACAGCTCGAAGGATTCAAGAAGCACCTCATCACGATGAGGAATGACCTCCTGCCAATGATCTTTCCCCGAGTTAGCAACCGGCGTCATCGCTAACCGAAAGTTCTTAGCCTTGTCGTTCGTACGAATGTAAAACGATTCCTCAACGTGGTCTACATCATATTCATGATCACGCTCTCTTGGCGCGATTATCCTAAAGTCTCCACAAGGATTGTTCGCCTCAAGGTAACGATATTCACTGCTCACGGTTTGGTGCGAGGCAATGAATACATATTGTTTTGATTTGGACTTCATCACATAGGTGGAAAAGGTCTCATCTTGTTCCTCGTAAACAAGTTGCTCCTGTGACACGTTGTTTCCCAAGATGTGTCGCATCACTTGGTACGACCGCAGCGTGTTCGGATCCTGTTTGGCATAAAAAATAGTTTGGTTATCATTGGCCCAGGCCATATTGCCAGTTACCCCAGAGATCACATCTGCCAACGTTTCGCCCGTCATCAAATTTTTGAAATGAATCGTGTAGATTCGACGGCCCTGCGTATCGACCGCATAAGCCAGAATGTCTTGACCATAACTCACGACACACCCACCCACGGCGAAAAATTCATGCCCCTCTGCTAGCACATTCACGTCCAGCATGAGGTATTCGTCTCGTTCCAATGAGCCTTTTTTTCGACAAAACAACGGATATTCGCATCCCTCTTCGAATCGCGTATAGTAGTAATAATCATCTAACTTATACGGAACCGACAAATCAGTTTGTTTGATCCTGCCTTTGATTTCTTCAAACATCGAGGCTTCGAAGTTTTCCCGGTGAGCCATCACGGCCTTGGCATAGTCATTTTCAGCTTCAAGATACTTCACCACCTCAGGGTTTTCTCGTTCCTTTAGCCAATAATAATTATCAATTCGGATATGTCCATGCCGTTCCAAACGCTTAGGGATTTGCGGGACTCTCGGAGGTGACATATTTTCTCGGCTCTCAGGGTTGGACATAAGCGAAACTCCTTTAGGATTCATCATGGGAAAAAGGCCACATGGGCGAGGGTTATCTCATTCTTCATCAGACAGATGCCGTGTGGATCGCATCTTTTTTACAAGGCTTTGCTGTCTCTTATCCTTCACCTTGCGGACACGAGCAACCGAAGGGATCGACGTGCGTTTTCGGATTGCTCTGGGATGAAGGGCGTCGACAATAAGGGCGGAGAACCGGGCAAGCAAGTCAGCTCGATTCGCAGCCTGACTTCGATGGCGTTGAGCATGAAGCTTCAACACTCCGTCTTTATTGATACGTGTTCCCACGGCTTTCGTGATCTGCCCTTTTTGTTCCTTCGTCAGAATCTGTGAACGCGATAGATCAAAATGTAATGTGACTCGGCTATTGACCTTATTCACATACCGTCCCCCTGGCCCGCCACTGCGAGAGGCTGTAAATCCTATTTCCTTTTGCAAATCCGTCAAGAGTCTTTCGAAGGAACTCATATCTTGAACCAATTGAGAACTAGATTCCAAACCCAGTTCACTAATTTATGAGGTTTCTTATTACTCCTGCAACCAGAAGGAGACAAAAATATCTCAACCCGATTCAAGAAAGGAACATGGGGGATTTAGAAAAAAGATAGAGAAATGAAAGCAGGTAGGCTCAGGAGGGGGGCTTCACTCTGGCGCGAACGCCCCCTCCCGAATCGAGGAAAGTGGGTAATCCACATCTTTACTTCGCTTCTATTGGAATGAACCGTGGTTTGGCTTTCTCCTGCTTTGCTACAGTGATCGTCAAAATCCCACGATCATATGTCGCCTTACTTTCGTCAGGATTCACATAGGTCGGCAAGGAAAAGGTCCGGGCAAATGTCCCATATTGGGCCTCCCTGAAGAGATAGCCGTCCTTATTTTCATCGTGCTCAACCTTGTGCTCACCTTTCAATTGCAGATTCCTATCAGTCACAGAAATCGTCACATCTTTCATATCAATGCCCGGCAATTGGGCCTCAAGGTATAAATTTTCTTTGTCCTCATAGACATTTACCGCTGGTGTAAAATTCGCAACTTCACCATTCCGGTCATCCCACACGGGCCCACGAAACGGGTGTCCCTCCCACCAGTTGAGGGTTTGTTCAATTTCTTTAAACGGATCCCATTTGACCAACATAATATATCCTCCTTTTTTATCAGAAATTTACTTCGTTTTAGGCGCCTCTGACATTTTAGATAAGTCGCCTCTGGAAAAAGTCAAGCGAAGCATGTGTCAACATTTGACACAACCTTAATACGGAAAAAAATTAAAGAGTGCGAATGAAGGTTATTGAGACGCTGAGAAGGGAAGCCGGGTATTCTGGCGTTGGGCAAGGGTATCATCAAATACATTTTGATATTTCTGGACTGCTGTCTCCCAAGAAAACCGGTCCAGCATTTGGAACCCTTGAAAAATCATGTTGGCATAATCTACTTGTCGATTACGGTAAAGATCAATCGCATCGAGAAATGCTTGAGTGGCAGCTTTAACCATGGCGTCAAATAAGGGAGTTCCCCTTCGATCATCTAAACGATCTCCAAGAGGCCAGTACCCACAAGTCAAAATTTTTCGCCACCCCGATTCAAGGACATCGGGAGGCATATCAGTTTCTCGAAAAAGAAAGCCAGTGGGTGGGTCTTGGGATGTGTGAAATTGAGCTGCTAACCTTCTTACCTCATCAGTAGAGCATCGCGATGGGTAAGGGGCAACTTGTTGAACGAGCCCTCCCGTGGCCCGCGCAACGACAGGAGTTCCCACAACATAACCTTCAGTCGCGCCTCCAAAGGGTTCATACAACGAACACATGACCAAAAAGGACGCTCCACGCTGCAGTTCGATATATCCTTGAGCCATACGAAATGGAAAGACTTTCATCTCTCCCGGTCTCTGCTCGGTCAAGGCTTTTAAGAAACCTAACCCTTCTAGCCCCTCATCACCTGGAATTGAGGTAAACACAAACTTTGCTACGCCAGGCGGAAGCTCTTGGATAGCTGCCACAGCCAAGTCATATCCTTTTTGACGAGGATCATCACGGCCAAATAACAGAAACACGGGCCCGTCAAAATTCGACCAATCGAGCCTGCCCCAAGCCTGATGTGGTTGATAGTGCGTAAGGACTTGAATCATGGTCTTTCGTCGATTTGCTTTTTCTTCCAATAGCGGGGAGAAATTTCCATTGTTGGCTGCATCCAGTGCATGTTCAGGATAGTCCAGGGTTCCGAAGAGACCATTATTAATGCCAATGATCCCTTTCTTGTTAAAATGAACTTGAAGGTTTGGGGCATAGACAACCGTATGAAGAGGATCATGAAGCAACTCTTGAGCGAAATGATCCGAAACCGTGCAGAGAGGCCCGTGCATTAAAGGGATCATTTTGGTCAGGATAGTCGATCCCGGCAGCCGGGTTTTCGCAATTTTGCCAATCTCGGCTTCACTGACATCGTGGTCATAAGAATTATGCAAGGTCAGAACGCAGGCAGCAGCGTCAATGGCTGACTCTTCTCTCACAGCAAAAGCCACACAAGCGGTTTCCCAATCTTGTAAACTCAGAATGAGGTTCTTAGTAAACCCAAGTTTAATTAATGCCTTGGGAAGGGCAGCGCAGAAAAACAAGGCATCCTGCAGCAATTGCGCGGGGTTGTCAGGATTCAAATAGGGATTAAAAGGGGATTTGGGGGAAGGGGGATCTCCTCCATCACACGGAGCATTAAAAAAATCCTGGCTGTCGAGAAGATAAGTCTGAAATCCAGCCGAATCGGAATGCTGTAAGACCTCAATAGAATGGACTTGCTTGCCAAACCGAAGGTGAAACCGATGCCCTGTCGATTGGATTTCTGAATTGATTTTTTTTCGGGAAGTTATCTGCTGAAAATACGGGGCGATGGTGAAACAGGATCCATAGCCTGCTTGGGCCATCCGCTTGGGCAACACTCGCATAACGGCACTGAGTCCGCCCAAGGGAGCAAATTCGCTTTCAAACGTGACAAAAACAACCGTTTTTTCGTATGAGGGAATGTGCGGTGCGCATGGATGCCTTCCAATCCTTTTCACATACACTCCTCTCGCCCATCCTTCATCGTGAATGGGAAAACCATCGGAAGTGGATTAGAGAACGGCAAGGAAAGAATCCAACGACCCTAGCTCACTCCTAAACACATTTCAAGAACAGTTCAAGAGAGCCCAATAGAATGCCCTATCTTCACTACTCCGGAAGCAGCATATACGCAGCAATCAAGATCAGTGGAGTCGCAATTCTACCCGCTGTTTTGCCCAAGACGTCAAACACTCCATAGATCAAAATGATGGCAATGAAAGAGAAATACATGGCCGCAATGCCTCCGTAACTCGCCGATGGTTCGTTGGCAAGAGCAACTTTGGGAAGGAGACAACTTAAACTTCCCAGTAGTCCGTAGAATGCACGCTTGATCATAAGGTTCCCTCCTTATTGAACAGTTCGCTCAGGTCGCAATAAACCTAAGCTTCCTTTTGAACATACAACTTTTGTTTTTTTGACGCCGTTTTATGGCCCATAACTGCCTAAAAAATGGGGTGCAAATAGCCAATTGAGAAATCGGCATCGAGTTCACCGATTTCCTATCAAGACCAACCCAAAAGAAGGCCAAGATCAGCATAATTAAACGTAAAGGAGCGGGGAAGTCAAGAGGATTTACGAAATTCAGATCAAGATTTTGCTTTTCCCTGTAGTTGGTCCTGTTGGATCAGATATATGCCTGATTTTCAACGAAGAATGGCTATCATAATCCCCACCGAGATCATATATAGAGTCATGGCACCAGCAAAAGAAAGCCAAAAACCTAATCGGTTGATGCCGAAAATCATGACCATCACGTAGACAAACCAGGGAGGAGATAACCATATCAAGTTTTTAGCAAAGGAGAGGGTGTGGTCATTCCCCGTATTGAGATAAATGAGAATAAACGTCACCCCGCTAATCATGGGGAATGTGCTGGCAAGGGCGGCAAAAAATCCCTTTCCATGAGAACCCAAGTACGTAGAAAGAGAGACCAGTGTTCCACCTAGGATAAAGTATAGGAGATATTTGACCCATTCGTTCATAGCCCACCCGAAATCATGAGTTCGGAAGAAACAGCGTTTCCTTCTTTAAAAGCCTCCTGAGCCTCACGAATGATCACATGTCCCATCCCTGTATACCTGGGAGAAAAATGGAACACGACTAACTCTCGCACACCTGCCTTGTTGGCCAGAATGCCGGCTTGTTGAGCGGTCAGATGGTGTCGCTCATAGGCTTTGTCCGCATCACGTCCTAAATACGGAGCTTCACAAAAGAAGACATCCGCCCCCCGTGCAAGCTCAACGATTTTCTCTTCATTTTCTGGGTCAAACCGGCAGTCAACAACATAGGCGATTTTTTGCCCTCGCGTCATGGTGGTAAATTGGTCCCGCACTTGACCCAGAATAAATTCTCGCTCTTCTTTCCTGTGCTCAAAATACAACGTGGCAAGAAATCGAAAGTCATCCGGCCGCCCTTCCCATAGGTACTGTTTGACCTCCTTCAGCCATGACCCGACGGGAAGCCCGACTGCATGGAGTCGCTCCTTGTTGATATTAATGTGAAATTGTTCTTGAAGGGCAAAGGCCAAAGACGGAATGCGATGGTTCAACGCCACCGACCAAATCGAGAACATCGGATCTTCCAGCATAGGGAAAACGCCGGATCGATCCAATGGGTGAGAGTCGCCTGGCTGTAACGTAAACCCTTCTCCAGCCTCAAAGGTCGCGACTTTGATTTCATGTGGGTGAAATTCTCGCACTTCAATGATGAGAGGATATCCATCGACTAAATTCCATATGTACCCTCGAAGCTTCCCCTCAACATTCTCAATCAGACCTGGAGGCCCATAGAAGCGCAAAGTTTTCCCACGGCCCAAAGCCATACGGAGAAGACGATCAAAACCGATAAAGTGATCCATGTGGGTATGAGAAACAAAGACATTTCTCGCTCGCAAGAGTCTCGTGGGAGACAGAGATTCATTCGAACCCAGATCGAAAAGCAGAGCCCGACGCGACCATCGAACCTCCACATACAACCCTGGATCCCAAAACACATCATTCACAAGTTGCGGTGAAAAAGAAGGGGTCATGTCAGAACCGTTTTGACACACAGGTACATAATGACGACTTCAACGGCATGGGCCGTAATCGTGGCATACAGCGTTCTGGTCTTAGAAAACATCCAGCCCCAGATGACCCCATCCCACACGGCAATCCAGTGAAGATGTTTGAATGTGTTGACCAGGAAGGGGTCAAAGGCAAAGACAAGCGCTGAACACCCAATGGCCGCACGGCTCTCCCATGACCATCGCCGCGATTTAGCCTCACGATGACCCAACTTCCCTGTATTGGCAAGTGTCATAAGCCGCCCGAGAATAAAACCTCGAAAATTGAGCTCCACTCCAATCGCAATTGCGATAATCAACCAAGGCACCATCATGATAATCGGCACCTTGGCATGAGGGGTTTCCTTTAAGAATGCGATGTCATACCCCATTTCAGGAGCAGCCCAAAGAATGACGATTGAATTGCACGCCCCTAACACGACACCAATGACAGCTCCTAACCGGATGCCTTTGGCCGTCAAAACAGTCGATAAACCGAGCCGTTGAGTAATACTTGTATTGTACCCAATCCAGAACGCTAAACCGAGATAGCCTACAAGCTGCGGAAGAAATTGGACGAAGGTTTGAATTTGAAGAGATTCAGGAAGGAAGTAGAAGACACATGTGGCAACAACAGGGAAAAAGGCTAACCAGGTACGCTGTTCTTGTCGATGAGCCATATCATAAACTGTAAAAACTTGAATTTCAGTTGACGGACACGGTCAGGAGAAGTTGGGAATTCCTGCCTCATGAGGGAACCCAGTCGTCATGCCTACAGTCGTCGACGGGTCTCCAGGATGTTTGGTTCAATCGTTTTTATTTGAGCGGGGTTTCGGCCCCGCACGCCGAGGTCCTTTTGTTTTGGCAAAAGGACCCAAAACCATTCCCGCCCTCGCATGGCCCTGCGGGTCTCCTTCATCCCAGCACCGAATCTCATGGCTGCGGAACTCGCTCCGCTCAGACAGTCCTCGCCGCATTGTCGGATTCGGCACTGGGACTCAGCCACGCGCAAGGCGGAACACACAGATTCAAAAAAGGTCAAATCCAAGTCTTTACACAAAACAATGACGAAAAGAGACTGCCGACTTCATTGATAACGAAGCGCTTCCGCAGAATCCAACTTAGAAGCCTTAATGGCAGGGTACAGGCCAAAAAAGACGCCGACACTGACCGCGAACGAGAAGGCGATCGCAATAGCCGATGGGCGAACCACGGCTCCCCAATCACTACCTCCTGGCATCGCATTGGCCACAAAGTCACCAAAAAAATACGCCACGAGAATACCGAGCATGACCCCAAATATCCCACCGACAACACTGATCGTGACCGACTCCACCAGGAACTGCAATAAAATGTCTCCCCGACGAGCACCAATTGCTTTCCGCAATCCAATCTCCTGCGTACGCTCGGTCACCGTAACCAACATGATATTCATGATACCGATTCCACCTACGATAAAGGCCACGAGGCAATTCCGCCCAACACAATTCGAAACGTCCAAATGGTGCGGTCCACCGCGTTGAGAAATTCTCCTTGGTTGCGCACCCGAATATCATCCACGCCATCATGTCGCTGGACCAAATACGAATGAAGCTGTTGGGAGACTTCATCCATACGCTCGCGATTAGGCACATGGATGATCATATTTCGAATCTTATCGTGCCCTTTGAAAAAGCGCAGGGCCGTGGTCACTGGGATAAAAACCTTTTCATCGTAATCAGTTCCGTACACCTCACCCTTCGGTTCCATCACTCCAATGACCGTAAACCTGTGATCTTTAATTTTCACTTCCCGTCCAAGAGGCGATTGGATCCCAAACAGACTTTCTGCGACGGTTTTGCCCAGAGCAACAGTTCTCTTCCATCCCTCAATATCAGCAGCTGTCAAAAACCGACCCACCTGAGGTCGGAAATTTCGAATCTCATTAAATTCTGGCGAAGTGGCATCGATTGCCCCGCTGAAGTCACGATCCCCAGCCTTGATCTGCACATCAACACGTACGATGGGAACAACCTTGAGATCAGGAAACCGATCTCGAACCGCCAAGACGTCGCCGTATCGCAGACTAACCATGCGCCCCGCAAACATACGCCGTTCTTCTATCGTCAATCGTTTTTTCCAGACAAAGAGTAGGTTCGTCCCCAATCGCTCGATGGAGTTAACCAACCACACTTGTCCGCCTTCGACAATCGCAATCATGGCAATCACAGAGGCCACGCCGATGATCACAACCAGCATGGTTAATCCAGTCCGAAGCATGTTCGCGGAAAAATTTCTGAACGAATCCCATATAATTGGCTGAACATTCATGGGAGCACCGATGCCTCAGTTTCTTCCCAGCTTGGAGTCCCCTGTCGTTCATCTGAAACGACGGAACCATCCCTGAGAGTGACACATCGGCCCGCCGTCTTTGCCAAATCACGATCATGCGTAATCATCACGATCGTTTGTCCATTCGCATGAAATGATTGAAAGAGTTCCAAGATTTCCTGACCTGTCCTGCTATCCAGATTTCCCGTGGGCTCATCGGCCAGCAAGAGGGTTGGTTGATTGACGAGGGCCCGGGCAATAGCGACACGTTGCTGTTGTCCGCCGGACAGCTGCGTCGGGTAATGCCTGAGGCGATCTTGCAGCCCAACACGTTCCAGCATCGCAGAAGCCTGTTCCCGCTGGTCAGTCCAAGATATGCCTGCATACTGCAACGGCAGTTGCACATTTTCCAAAGTGGTCTTTCTCCGGAGGAGATGAAAGGTTTGGAAGACAAATCCAATCTGACGATTGCGGATCGTCGTTAATTTGTGGTCGGTCATCTCTCGAATTTGTTTTCCGGCCAACGAATAGTCACCCTCTGTCGGTCGACTCAAACACCCAAGGATGTCAAGCAGCGTGGTCTTTCCACTACCCGATTGACCGATAATTGCGACAAACTCACCCTGCCGAATATCAAAGCTCACGTTCGATAATGCTCGCACTTCCACCTCGCCGGTTTGATAGACTTTTCCAATGTGCTCTAGTTGAATAAGAGGTGGGTTCCTCATGGGTCACGAGTCCATTTTGATCAAACACTTTCTACATGCATATGTAATAATTTGAATTTCATTTGACAGATACGGTCAGAAATGGAGCAATGCCACATCTGCCTATCGCTGAGAGGGATTTTTCGTCAAGGATGGAATGATGACCCGGTCTCCCTCCTTCAATCCTTGAGAGATCACCGCTTCAGAAGTAGTGCGAAAAGCCACACTCACCTTTCGACGTTTTCGCTCCCCATCATGGTCCAAATAGACAATATCGTCCCCCTGTTCAGTCTGCAAGGTTTCGAGGGGAATCGTGACGATATCTTCCAATTGATCCGTCAAAATATCCACGTTAGCCGTCATCATTGGTCGAAGACTCAAACTCTCGTTCTCAATCTCAATGGTGACTTCATAGGTTACGATACTGTCTTCTTTAACCCCTTGTGGCGATATGGCCGTCACCTTCCCTTCAAAGGTTTTTCCTAGCACAGCATCTAGCCGAACCATCACCGATTGCCCAATCTGCACTCGAGCAATATTGACTTCGTTAATTTTGGCCTTGGCCACCATTTTGTTGATATCGGCCAGCTTCATCAGCACAGTCCCCCCACCGACTGCAGCCGTTCCGGAGGTAATAATTTCACCAGGCTGAACATTAACCTCAATAATCGTGCCGTTGGCAGGGGATAATACTTGAAATTCTTCGAGCCGAGTCGAAGAAGGATCTCGAGAAACATAGCGCTGAAAGAGTTCTTGATTGCCTCCAAGCGCCAGTAACAGTTCAAGTTCTGCCAATTCTCTCCTGACAATGGCCCGTTCAGCATCCTGCTCCGCGGACTCTAACTCCTTTCGAGCAATAAACCCTTTGGCATAGAGGGATTGATTCCGAACAAGATCGCGTCGAGCCTGCACAACATTAATCCCCTCTTGCTCTAAAGCGGCTCGTAGCTGAGCCACCTGTCTGGCCTGACTAGGCTCCTGTCGGATCACGACCAACGGTTGATTCTTGGAAACTTTCTTGCCAGCCGATATGAAGATCCCTTGAACCTCTCCTGAGAACTGAGACTTGATATCAATGGTGCGAATAGGCGCTAATGTTCCTGTCTCTGAGACTTGCGTTTGCAGTGCCCCCCGTTTCACCACGATGACTTTGGGAACTTCTTTTGACTCCTCCATCGGATCAGGTGCAGAAGATAACAGCACAGCCGTTCCCCCACCTAAAACAAGGAGCCCCATGACCACGAACAACCATGCGTGCTTCATCACAATCCTTTCGATAATCTCATTCTAGCAAATCCGCCACGCCGGGAAACCCATTCCCAAGAGACAATCCATCTATTTCCAGAATCAGCTAAAGACAAGATAGAACTAACAACCCTAGTCTTATCACAGAGATGAAAAATAACTACAGATGGGCAGGATGCTACACGTGGCTAATCGAGGATAATCTGTAACGATCGAGCGTGGAAGCTGTCGCGCGATGGAGGTTGGAGAGAGATTGATTATAGTCCAATGTCGCTCGGAGTTCGTTCCTTCGGGCAATCGCGAGATTCACCTGAAAATCTAACACATCACGCGTGGTCGTGAGCCCCAAGTTGAGCCGTTCTTGTTCTGCCTTGAGCTGCCTTTCAGAGAGCCGGCGAGCGACTCGCGTCGTTTCCATCCGTTTGAAGTCGGTTTGTACGCGGCGAATCGCCTCTTTCACATCGACAATCACTTGTTGCCGTAAGCTATAAAGACTGACTTGGGCCTGTTTAGCTTCAATTTTTCGACGCTCGTACTGACTCTTTGCCGATCGATTGCTCAACGGATAGCTTAAGACCAAACCAGCTCCGACATTATAAAAATCTCCGCTAAACGTTCGATCAAGGGCATCACTTGGATCTTCTCCTAGACTCCGTAATCCAGCCGAACCTTGAAAATCCAATTGCGGCAACAACTGATTCTTAGCCAAGTCAGCATTAAGATGACTGGACTCGATGGTTTTCTGTGCCTGCAGGATCTCAGGTCGTTGTCGTAAACCTGAATCAATCGCCTTGCCTTGGGTCGTCTCTAACGGAGCTGTTGTGGGGCGATCGAGCGGAATCACCACCACATTCTCTCGAAGCTCCTCCTCAGAGGAAGCAAAGAGTCGACGTAGCTGATCCTCCTGATCGCGAATAGCTTTTTGACTGACCAGGATCCCTTCTACACGAGTGGCGACAGCCGACTGCGCCTGAAGCACCTCTACGTCAGCCATGACTCCAGCTTTCACCTTAACCCGATTACTCGCCAACAGTTCTTGAGCTGCTTTTAAGTTCGCTTTGGCGACTTCGGCACTTTCTCGCGCAAAGACTAATTCCCAATACGCTTGCTCAGCCTGAGCAACAATATCCAATACCCGATCCACAAAGACATACTGCTCGACGGTCGCGGAGTTATGAGCTATTTTGATTTGCGTATCATTCACATCCGACCCAAAATTCCGAAGTAACGGTTGTGTCAAATTCAGGAGAAGATCGGCTGTATAACTGGGGTTAAACAAAAACGCGGTCGGTCCTGCCACAGAATTTCTGTTGGAATCCAATGTCAGATCATAATTCGCACCAGTCCTGAGTTTTTGAGACATGCCTATTTTGACATTCGTATCATTTTGATCGAGAAAGTCAGGATCACCACCAACTATGGGACCTCCCAGACCAAAAATTGGTCGGTTTAATGGAGCAATCAGGCGATCATAGCGTCCCTCCAAATCCACCGTCGGATCAAACTTGGCCTGTTCAAACAAAATATCGGTTACCCGAACATCTCGCTCCTGACGACTCACACTGATATCAAGATTATGCTCTAACGTCTTGAGCACAACATCTTTCAAGGTAAGTGTCCGAACAGGTTCTGGTTCCAACAGTTTTGTCAGATCAGAATCTTCCGATGTTGCCCATACTGACGGCACACTTACACTTACACTCAAAACTATAAACAGGGGTAGAAAAAGTGATCGAGTCATCCGCGTCCTTTACTCGTGGTTATCCCAAACCAACAATGTGTTAAGAACAAATTACTCCTATTGATACCACTCCATCAAGAACAAAGTTGACAAAAAAGTTCCTTCGCCTAAGGGAGGGGGCACACCAAGTCACCACCCTTTATCGCTCATTCAGTTTTTACAGAAGGGAACAATTACTGGTTGGCGTAGAATTCTTGAATTGACGTGACGACTCGAGCAATTTGAGTTTCGGTCAATTCAGGATAGATAGGAAGGGAGAGAACTTCCTGGGCCATACGTTCGGAAACCGGGAAGTCCCCCTTTTGATACCTGAGATCCTGATAACATTCCTGGAGATGAAGCGGGACAGGATAATACACTTTATGCCCAATTTCTTTTTCCTTCAGATGGACCATGAGTTGGTCTCGCCCTTGTGCTCTGATCGTATATTGGTTGAAGACATGGTGATTGTCTGAATCAGTCCAGGGCGGAGTCACCCGATCCAGCAACTGGGTTTCTTCAAAAAATTTGGTATACATGGCCGCATTACGACGGCGTTTTTCATTCCATTCGTCCAAATAAGTTAACTTCACTTTCAGAACCGCAGCTTGAAGAGCATCCAATCGACTGTTCATCCCAATGTGATCGTGATGGTAATCAGAAAATCCCCCGTGCACCCGCAAGGCCGCTAACAAGTCCCGCACGTTTTTGTTGTGAGTCGTGATGAGTCCGCCATCACCAAACCCTCCCAGATTTTTTGAAGGGAAAAAGCTAAAGCACCCAGTGTTCCCAAACGCCCCAGCCCGAATTCCCTTCCTCGCAGCACCAATGGCTTGGCAACCATCCTCTATGACTGAAATGCCTCTCGCCTGGGCAATTTCCTGGATTTTCTCCATTTCCGCACATTGACCAAATAAGTGTACAGGGATAATCGCCTTGGTTCGCGAGGTTATTTTTTTCTCAATCTTGGAGGGATCTATATTGTAGGAGTTCGCTTGGATATCCACAAAGACGGGTTTTGCATGGAGTCGAGAAATCACTCCGGCTGTCGAGAAAAACGTAAAAGGAACCGTAATCACTTCCTCTCCAGGCTGAACGTCAATCGCCATAAGGGATAACAGCAAGGCATCACTCCCTGACGCACATCCAACCGCATAGGGACACGAGGTGTATTTGGCTAACGCCTCTTCCAGGTCAGACACCGATCTGCCCAGGATAAAGGCCTGCTCTTGACAGATCCCCTCAATCGCTGTCATCACTTCATCTCGAATCAAGCTGAATTGTGCTTTTAAATCTAAAAATGGCACGCTCATGAAAATAGATCCCTAATTTCAATAATATACTTGAAAAATGAGGATGCATTGAAGCATACCTGAGGCTCTAGAGCAAGGGACTGAGGTTCGATCATGAACTTACTAACAGGATGTTGAAATCGCTTATTCAGGTCGTGCTGAAACTATTATGAAATATTGTAGTGAATGTGGTTCACCGGTCATCCGTAAAATTCCTACGGGAGATACGATACCTCGTTTTGTCTGTGTAACGTGCGAGACCATCCACTATGAAAACCCCAAGATTGTCGTGGGGTGCATTCCGGAATGGAAAGACCAGATTCTCCTTTGTAGAAGAGCCATTGAGCCCAGAGTGGGTCTATGGACCTTTCCAGCAGGGTTTATGGAGAACGACGAATCTGTAGAAGAAGCGGCTGCCCGGGAAACCCAAGAAGAAGCCAAAGCGGAAGTCGTCATCGGTTCGTTGTTTGGAGTCTTCAGCATTGTCCGAGTCAACCAGATGTACCTCGTCTTTCGGGCCACGATGCCTACTCGGACTTTTGGCGTAGGGGAAGAAAGCTCAGAGGTCAAGCTTTTTAAAATCACCGATATCCCCTGGCAGGAACTGGCTTTTCCCGTCATCCATGAAACGCTCACTCTCTATTGTCACGATCAGCAACATGGTCATTCTCCTGTCCATATGGGAAACATTGGCTGACCAGTTCAAAAAAACTCCTCCACGATCGACTGAAGTTTTAGGAAGCTAAGGTCACAACCACACCATACCGAAGAGCCTTACCGAATCCTATAAATCCCAGCGCAACAAAACTATTGATCCGAAACCAGCCGGCGGCTAAGCACAGCGGATCGCCAATCACGGGAACCCAAGAGAGTAATAAAGCCGGACTTCCCCATTTCTGAAGAATAGGATACAGCCTGTTGGTGACGAGGTTTGGTGAGTCGGCTTAGAGGATACCAACATGCCATCAGCCACCCTAACCCCTACGTAGTCATTCCTCCTAGGGTATTGCCTAATGTCGCGATCCCCAACAGGGTCCATTGGTTGTGACTATGCTGTCCCGCCAAAACGGCCAATAGAACCTCCGATCCGCCTGGAAACAACGTGGAGGATACAAAGGCACTCACAAATAAGGCCCATAGGGATATCTCATCTGAGGTCATACGCGTGATTTCGATAACATCAAGTAATGAGTCAGTCCAGCCAGTGAATTGAATCCCCTATCTTGATCTCCCCATCGTCCAACACCTCGCCAAATGCTCCCACAGCCCAGCGTGCTGACATCGCCTTTCGAAGACCAACCAACGTTTCATCCATACGTTCGCATGGGCGGGTCTCACCCATAATCCGAATTCGACTGGATCAAATCGAGAGAATTCGCTTACGGCTATTGAACAATGATAGGTGTTTGACCAACAAGTTCGCCCTTCGAGCTGAAGCTAGTAAAGTCCCTCCGAGCATCTCCATACAGATGAGCCTAGACTTCCTCCTCCAGGATCGTCACTTGGCGTTTCCCCCCCTGATCGGCATTCCCTTTCAAACCACGGTCAGCTACCAATACAGCACAGCGTTTTGAACCGAATCCATGGGGCCACCTTTCATCCGTTTCAGCCAAATGGCTTTCAATTGGCCAACCTTCTTCATGATGGCTATCCGTAACTCGTGGTGAAATGTCCTTTACAGCGATATGCTCTTCCCCAACAAAAATTCCTGAGCTTGATGGAGCACAACTCGGGAGGCAACGGCATCTTGAGCGCCGACTCCCACCGATTTAAAAAGCGTAATTTGGTCAAGGGAATTGCGACCGGATTTGTGACGAAGTACAAGATCCCCTAACTCTGCATGGAGATGATCGCGATCGATTAACCCAGCCTGAAATGGCTGAATGATATCACCAGCCTCAGCCCAGGCTGCCTCATAGGTTTCCACCACGACCATTGCACGAAGAACGGTTTCGGCATCTTGTACAGTTTGCTTTGCATCCCTGGCTATTCGGATATTCTGTGAAAGTCCCTCTTGGTCTGAAACTTCCCTGACAAAGGTCTCAACAGCTTCGCGGCGAGGCGCATAGATCCAGACTGTCTCGATGGACCGTACAGTCGATATCGCTTCCAGTTGCGTGCGGGCCTGCGCACCAACACCAAAAAGACCGAGCACGCGACTATCGGGCCGGGCCAGTAAATCCGTTGCCACCCCACTTGCCGCACCCGTTCGGATCGCCGTTAAGGAACTCCTTTCAATTAACCCTTGAAGTTTGCCGGACTGAGGATCAAAGGCTAAAACCAACCCCTGAATCGTTTGGTATCCCCGCTGGATATTGTTGGGAAACACGGAAACAATCTTTATGCTTAAAGCATTTCCTTCTTGGCTTTCAACAAATGCGGGCATCACGAGCGTCACCCCATCCTCTGAGGGAATAGGGAGATGCGTTCGCAAAGGAACCTTGGCTTTTCCTCTCGAACATGCGGCAAAGGCTTCTCGCATGGCATCGATAGCCTTACTCATCGGCAACGCTTTGCAAACCTCAGTTGCATTCAAGACCAATACAGAGGCTTCCGACTTATCCTCCACAGGCGAATCCCTTCATTTTATGAATATTACGCCCCTTTTAGATCTCCTGCAGATGCGACTTTTCCAATTCCATAGCAACACCGCTTGGGGTCCCATCGCTTGCTCGGTCACAAAGAAAGAGTCCAAACCACTTTGACTACTCCAAACCAACACATTTATAGTGTAGAGATCCTGAAAATAGATCTGCAAAAGTTCAACACCATCTCATTAGGCCAATGCGTATGACCATCCGTTATTTTTCACTGCTTTTCACTGTAGCACTATGGTGGATTGATGGGCCAGTCTTGGCCCAAGAGTCAGAATTAAAACCATTAAAATTCGACCAGCTCGTCCAATTGATCGGAAATTGGGAGGGGAAAAAACCATCCCAAAACGGAGAAGAATCCATTACGGTGCGCTACCAAATGACCGCGAAGGGCACAGCAGTCATGGAGACTCTATTCCCAGGTTCACCAAAGGAAATGGTGTCCGTCTACGCCCGAGACGGTCAAGAAATTGTGATGACGCATTATTGCATGCTGGGAAATGAACCACGCATGCGAAGTGTCAAACAGGACCACCCCAATAAACTCACCCTTCTCTTCATTGATGGAACGGGAATGCGTTCACACAACGACATGCACATGCACGAATTGACGATCACGTATATAGATCACAATCATATCACACACGAGTGGACACTCTTTGACAAGGGAAAGAAAAAAGCCACTGAAATCTTTTCCTTTACCCGCACAAACTAGGAGAAGGCCTCTTGCTACTGCATGACATTTCACTTGAACGAGAAATTCATCGAGGAAGGACATCATAATGAATCAGACCGATTTCGCCTCCAAACTCCAGACGTTACTTCGACTCACTCACTCACCTATCGCCATCACGTTTTCCTCTTCACCACCTCAGAACGTTCCTTGGGTGGAAACCTCTGAACCGGCAAGTTGTGCCTATTGGCGAATGGCAGCAGAAGACAAAGTTTTCTACACCAAAGCATCTGACCATTACAATTGTCCGATAGGTGCACATACGCATGGCGTTGAATTACCTGAGCAGAACCAGAAAGAGTTAGAAGGCATCGTTCAAACCATGATCGGATTGCAATATATTAAACAGGAAGAAATTGCCCAACTCCCGCGACGACGAGATAGATTTCGTTTCGCTATTTACACACCCTTGGACAAAGCAGGGGAGGAAGTCGACATTGCGCTCGTTCGGGGAACAGTCAAACAACTCATGATCTTAGTTGAAGCCGTTCAAGCAGCAGGCGTGGGGCACACAACCTCTGTGATGGGTCGACCTACCTGCGCGGTGTTACCTGAAGCGCTTCAATCCAGGAAAATTACGACCAGCTTGGGTTGCATCGGAAACCGTGTCTATACAGGCCTCGGTGACGATGAAGCCTACATGGCCATTCCTGGCACAAAGCTTTCCCATGTGACAGAGAAATTGGCAGCACTCGTTCAGGCCAATCAACAGCTTGAAGCGTTTCACCGATCCCGGTTAGCAGACCCAGTGTAATTCATAGGGCTGGGCTTTCAACCTATTGTCAAAAATTCTTCCTGTGCAGGACAGCCTAGGAAGATTTACCGTCTCTTGAAATTCGTCCTTCATTGGCTCAACTCTTTCCCCCAAAGGAAAGAGTCTGATCATGGGACCAATCTCTGGGATCACGACTCGATGCATGGATTAAGTGAAGAATACTTACTTCAAATTGACACGGCAAAGGTAGCCGTAATCGCACAATCACTTCTTCTTTCAAAGCCAACGAATATGTTCCATACAACAGACTCAAGTGGGGCTGAAAATGAAATGACGAGGACTTTGCGAAATAGACCCGGGCTTGAGTATAGGCATCCAGAAGACTAGGAGTCTCTTCAGCCAACAGATACAAAGCTCGGAAATAGTGCTCCTGATACGCCGGCGTCGTGAGACGGATATGAAAAGGCCTCAAGCCTTGGGCAAGATTTCTCGCCTTCTGCATGACTTCCGTCTCAGGACCTTCAACTTCGCCCAACAACGTGACATGCAGTTCAAAGAGTGGGCCTCCATATTGTTGACTTAGCTCGGTTATGGTCCCTACCAACTGATCATACACTTACCCGTAGGCATGAGCCAAAGGTGGTAGTTTGTCATGGGCTCCCACTCTCACTCACCCGAAAAAAGGTCCCCTATATCATTAAAGAAATATCTTAAAATTGATCCCGGAAATAGGGCGAGGCATTAAAAAGCGGTCTTTACTTTATGCGCAAGAAGTGGATCCAAGTCGTAGAACAAGCGTAATTTTAGCCAAGCTCAGTGGCCAGAGGCTTCCAATTTTCGTTTTGTTGCTCTGCATGATACGAACTTCTGACAAGTGGACCAGATTCCACATGACGAAACCCCAGCGCTAAGCCCTCCGCTCCCAAGGCATGAAATTCTTCAGGCGAGTAATATCTTGCGACCGGTGCATGCTGTTTAGTCGGTTGAAGATATTGCCCGACTGTCAGAATGTCACACCCCGCGGCCCTGAGATCCCGCATCACTTCGCGAATTTCCTCCACAGTTTCTCCCAAACCTGCCATGATCCCTGATTTAGTCTGCCTTCCCAGAAGTTTCGCCTTAACCAACAAGTCAATGGAACGACGGTATCGACCCTGAGGTCTCATTGATGGGAACAGTCTGGGGACTGTTTCAATATTATGGTTCAAAATGTCCGGATTCGCGTCTATCACCTTTTTCAACGCCTCCTCTTTTCCCTGAAAATCCGGGATGAGGACTTCTACGGCACATGTCGGACTGGTTTGTCGGATCTGTCGAATAGTTTCTGCAAAGATCGAAGCCCCTCCATCAGGCAATTCATCACGATTCACCGAGGTAATGACTGCATGACGAAGTCCAAGCACCCGAACAGCCTCAGCTACTTCTCCTGGCTCCCCTGTATCCAAACCAGTTGGTCGGCCTGTGGTCACCGAACAATAATGGCAACGACGGGTACAGATGTCGCCTAAGATTAAAAAGGTGGCAGTGCGATTGTTCCAACATTCCCAGATGTTCGGACATCGGGCTTCCTCACATATCGTGTGGAGGCCTCGCGCTTTCACAATCCGTCGGATGTCCTGATAGTCAGACCCTTGTCGAATGTTGACCTTGAACCAGGGAGGCAGGTGGCCCTTCCTCTTCTGGTTTCCTCTGGCCCAGCTTGGTTTTTGAATTTCGTTTACAGAAACGAATGACATATCATTCCTTTCAATGAATGAATGAGCCTAAAGTTTGAAGTTTATCACACTCTACCGTGAGTTGAGTCTAAAACTAGCCACCACCGAATCCAAGAAGGCTCCTTACGAAAAGGGGTTGGGCAAGACGAATGAATGCAGCGTCAAGAAACCAGGAGAGTGTTTTTGTGGTTAACGATGAGAGAGAGATCTCGCAAACCCTCAGGACATCTGCGTCAACCAATCAAGAAAAAACAAGAGAAAGATATCGCTCATACTTTCTTAGGCATTGCTTTGTTTCGGAAACGGTCCACGTGCTTTTTGAATGAACGTTCACCTCGATACTCTGTCACACAGCGAGTTTCAAACAACGGGCTGGGATTCAAATCCCGGAGATGATCACGGTTCCAGGTGATATCCAGCTGCTCAATCATGGAGATCAGAATCGGCACACCGTTCACACCAAGATGTCGGTCAGCATAGGAACGGGAAAAAATTAGCACTTCGCCGTCAAATAACACTGCGTTTATCTCACTTCTCACATCATGCTTCTGGTATTCCTCCACAAGCCGTTGGAATATGAGGGTTTGCTCCAATTCCTCGCCAAATGCAAAAAAGACGGAGATGCCAGCACGCCGCTGGTCATTGAGCACCTGAACAAAATCAGTTAACTGTGTCTCGTCTCTCATTTGAGACTGTCGAAGAATGAACACCCGACGGATTTTGACCCCTCGCCGAACGGCACTTTGATTAGCCATAAGATAATTGGGAAACAAAGACCCATCACGTTTCCAAATCTGCCAACGTTCCATAATGGAGTCTACTGAAAGTTCCACCGTCCCGATTAAGGCTAACGCTTCGTTATAGGCGAGCGTGCCCTCATACGTCAGCATCTGTGATTCTAATTGCCGAAGCTCCTGGCCAATGGCTTCAACCTTCTTGGGAATATACCGAGGATGTTTGGGAACATTCACCATCACATCGACGGCAGTGAGCGCCATATCCCAATGACTTTTTTCTTCCGGTGCTGCTCGATCCTTTTGAGCCAAGATCAAAATTTCTACCGGACTTTTTTCTAAAAGGTTCGCCATTCTAATGCAAACGGATGTATTGGGAACCTTCTTTCCTCGGCGGAACCAATTGGCTTCCGGTTGGCTTACCTTGAGTTTTTTCGCCAAGGCATAATCATTGGCAATCCGATATTTCTGTTTAATTTGGTGAATGTATTTAGGGATACCCGCCATTCCCTACACCCCTACCCTTGCGTTAAAAAGTCCGTCTCTCGTGTTGGAAATTGGAGTTTTTCACTTCTCTCCCAAAGCAGCATGTTACTGATGGAGAGAAAGACAAAACAAGCCTTAGCAGGCGGCGATTTGCCCATCATAACTCATAGGGCATTGATAAATTGCTCTCTCTCTAATCTTTTCGAAGTGTATGTGAAAAAGCTTCGTGCATGTACTCGCCAACTACGGCATTGGCAAAGTAAAATGTCACACATTAAATTATTAATGATTGTTATGTTATAATAAAAACCTAATATTACACAAGGAACGCGCGGGAGGCCCGAGCCCGTTGCTTGCCCCACACAACTCCCCAAGACACTCTCTTCCTTCCACCGAATGCGTTGCAGAAAAGAAAGACCTTGACTAAACCTTTCTTCTCCTACCCCTTCCCATAGTTTTTTTACTTCTTAACTTGCGATATCCATCAACCGTAGCTACTGGAGGCTCTGGCAAAATCCTTGAGCGCGACCTAGTCCAAGTCCTCGGGCCGTGCTAGATCTCTACTCCGCACCCCTTATGCAAAAACTTGAGCTGCAGAAGCGGGTTGAACTGGTTCGCTTTGCCCGTGAGGCCGATCTCTTCTCTGATGTGTGAGTTGTTCCAAAATCGATGATGTCCTTCCCTGTTCGTGAGTGGTTTTCCCGGCAACATTTTATAGTTTCCCCGCTACCGGTTGGCTGGAAGCACGAATAGCCTTATTTCATACTCGATGGGGTTTCAGTTCCTGGCTTCATGGAGTAACCACTCAACCATTGATTTATTGAGGAGTGGACTGAGGCATTCGAGATGAATATCCCTTCCGGCAAGAAAGTGCGACGCCAGAATTCGGGTTGAGACCCGTACCTATTCTGGTACATAGGTGTATAGGTTCATGTACAACTCTTCCCCTTCCGTGTGCCTCTCCCATCAAGATGTCTGTCTCAAAAGAATTGGTATTTCAATAGATTAGACAAAGTAATGTCTGGGTCCAGAAAACAGGAACACATTTTGCTTACTGTTTATGGAGGAAGATCTTGTGGTCGAATCTTTCTCAGTTGGCAAAGAGGCCCCCAGGCATTGGGGAGCTGGGCTTTTCACGATGCTGCTGGCAATGAATGTAGGAGCTCTCTCCTGGAGGCGCTCCCGAGATGACAGGCAGTGGGAGGGAGCAGAGCTTCAGGTGGGGGAGACATTGTTCTAGCTGAACAGAGCAAGACCTTTACAGGCATTCCGGAGCTCGGGAGATGGGCCATAGTCCGGAACACGGATAAGGCGAAGGCTGTCACCGAGTTGATATAGTCAGTCCCATCAGGAAATGTTGAAAAAACTCAACAATGGCGAACAACGACCTAATCTGTCAGCCGCTAATGCTAAATTAATTGATTGAAACGTTGCCAATGCCAAAAGCAGCCGTGAAATGTCGACTCAGTCGCAGCTAGTTGAAGCAATGTTCCAAGACCCTGAGTACGTGCGCCTGCCTCAATCTGCGCAAAACCTCCCGCGCCATTACCCGGTACGTATGATAACGCTATCCGCCCATGTGGGCTTCTGCCGACGCAGATGCCCGTCCTGGTCACGCTCGCGGTCAGTGAGCAAATCAGCGTGACGCAATTAGCCCAGCAGTTGGTCATGGACACCTCGAGCGTCACGCGGAGTCTTAAGCCTTTGGCCGATCGGAAGCTTATCACCCTGACAAGGGGGAAGAGGAGTCACACCCAAGCAGTCTCACTGACCCTTCGGGGTCACGCACTCCTCACTCAAGTCTTTCCCCTATAGGAGCAATCGCAGAAGCAGTTAATCGCGAAGTTGGGCCGCAAACGCTGGCAGAAATTGCAAGCGTTACTACCTAGTGCGGTGCATGGCAATAAATATTGTTTTTGTTCGAGAGGTGCAGAAATAAAGTCTCCCGCCTTAATTTTAATTACCGTAACTTTAAAGCCATGCCCATTGGGTAGGTGCTTCACTTAGGAGGGAAGCAATCATGGAAAAAAAGAAGTCGTCGCTAAGTTACTTGCTGCAAAAGCGGCTACAGGTAAAACCTACGATGAATTGGCAGACGCCTTAGGGCTTTGCAATGTCTACGTGGGACAACTCTTTCGCCGTCAAGCTCAATTAAAAAAGGACACCGAAGCAAGGCTAGTCAAGCTTGTGCACGGCCTGACCGAAGATCTCCTCAAAGAAATGCGGAAGTGTCCTATGCGATCTTTTGATCCGGCTGTTATTCAAGAACCACATATCTATCGTATGACAGAAGTGTGTTGCCATTACGGTGATTCGATCTTGGAAATCATGAACGAGCAGTTTGGCGATGGCATTATGTCAGCCATCGATTTCAAGCTCACCGTCAGTAAGCGCAAGGGAGACAAGGGAGAAGATCGAGTCGTCTTGACTTGGGATGGAAAATTCTTAGCCCATATTGAACAAACAAAATGACAGGTTCGTGATTTTCCCTTACTTGAAGATTTAGAAAGAGGCGCTTCCGGGGGATTCCTCCGGAAGCGTGAGGGAGAGTCGACTGGTATCGTAGAAGCTTCTCAATGAGGATTTATAAAGTTCTCCAACGAGAAGGAAGCTCATGAATACCATCATCGTGGGGGACCTAGAGTGAGAATAAGCGCGGTTTTTGAACCATCCGCAATGAAGGTCTAGGTTATTTAGGGCCACCAACAGTCGTAATTTCCGAGATGTCCGATAAGGACATTACGTTAAGGAGGAGGAAATGGACTACGTAAAACCAGCTGATATAGCTGCCAGCATGGCTGCAGTAGGCGCGACGAAGGCCAAACTGCCCGTCAGTTCGCTTATCTTGCGCGGCGCATTAGCAGGAGCGTTTCTTGCTGTCGCGACGAGTATGGCAGTCACTGCGGCGGTTCAGACCAGTTTCCCGATTGTAGGCGCGATCATTTTCCCCTTTGGGCTCTGCCTTGTGATCTTACTTGGGACAGAGCTGATCAACCGGTAGCTTTGCTCTATTACCGTGCGCGACAGCCGACAATGCAGCAGATTGGGGGCAGGTGCTCGTTAATTGGGGATGGGTCTTTCTAGGCAATCTCATCGGCAGTGTCGGTTACGCCATCCTATTGTCCATCTCACTGACCATGATGGGTTCCTTTGATCCTTTGCCCGTCGGTCAAAAGCTTGTTAAGGTCGCCGAGGCGAAAACAATTGGGTATGCCAGCCCATGGTGGTGCCGGAATGGTCACCGTGTTCGTGAAAGCAATTTTGTGTAACTGGATGGTGAGTCTTGCTGTCGTGATGGCCATGGCGTCGACATCTGTCATTGGAAAGATGCTGGCAATATTGGTGGCCCGTGATGCTCTTCTTCTCTCAAGGCTTCGAGCATACCGTGGTCAACATGTTTGTCATTCCTGTCGGCATGTTGATGGGTGCCAACGTTTCTATTGGACAATGGTGGATCTGGAACCAAATTCCTGTCACAACAGGAAACCTTGTTGGGGGGATGTTCTTTACAGGCCTGGCTATTTATCTCACCCACCGCCCACCAAAACAGACGACTTGAGAATATGTCGTCATTCGAGGATTGTTCATCCGGGCTGAGACTTCCAAAGCATTTTGGAGATGAACAGGCCCGAACATTCAAGTGAAGCTCCCCGCGCTCCCGCGCGGGGCTTCTTCTCTATTGCGGAACTCTCCGAAGCGAGTAGCTCTTCCCTCGCCAAATTGCCGATGCGCTAAAACCACTTTGGGAGTGTCGCGGCTTCAGAGGGGGACTCTCCGCCATTCAAGCCCACCCTCGCGGGTGGGCATACAGGTGAAGGAGAGTAAACGGCTCGGCTGAACATTTCCTAAAGACAGGAATCTCTCCTCAACCGGCTAAACGGCAAGACATGCATTGTATTTCACTAGTATGTCTCGTCGGGCCCTGATTTGGGCAGATGAATCTGACAATCTTCCTACCCTCAGGCCCGTGACAATTTAACGAAAGGCGAGAAGATAACGTGGCTATAAACAACACGGGCCATCATCACAAATGATGATGGCCCGTGTTTGGCGCTTAGGCGCCGATCTTTCTTATTTTTGGTTAACCCAATGGGCTCACGAACAAGGCATCTTGTTCTCCCGTCAGAGTCACGGGCCGCCGAGTGCGTGACCTTTCTGAGGTCCTTCGCTTCTCCAGACCTCATATTCCTCTTCAATAATAATGCAGTTAGTCTTTTATCGTACCCGTGGGACCTGGTGGCCTGTCTGCCCTCTCCTCTTATTATTTAGGTCCTATACATTAGAAGACCCCCTCTTGTGAAACCTGGAACACTCCTCACAGAGATTTCCACGCAACATACAATCACCAATTGCAAAAAATCCTATACCCCTTACCAGCTATGTCAACTGGAGACTTGAGATTTTGATCAATGTATTCGTATGATGTCCCTAAGCAACTTTTGTTTGTAAATGATCGTGCATTGATGAGAGAAAGGTCAGAATACAAGCGATATCATCTAGAAGCCCGCCTCCAAGGTCACCTCAAACAATAAAGAACATTCAATAAAGAACATTTTCATTGTATATGATAAGGAAATAGCTCCATGAAAAACGTTTTGCAAGATTTTGTGAATATTGTTTGTTCTTTTCCCGGGAACACCCGCAACTTCATGATGGGTAGACTGAATGGAATTCCTCTTGTGATCGGGGTTCTAGGGCTTGTTCTTTTCTGGGGCATCTCTATAGCCTCAGGTTTTGGCAGCAACTCGGATCAGCCAAGTGAATTGCCAAAGCCTAAGCTTCAAACAACCCCTCCTATTTTCAAAGAGTGGAACTTTGATTCAGTTCCCGCTGAAGGAAAACCTCCTGGTTTTAGTACCGCCACGGCTGGCCAGACACCCTCTGCCAAATGGCTCGTATCGGGTACCGCCTCTGCTCCCAGCCAACCCCACATCCTCACACAATCAGTGGCTTGCCCAGGCTCTCCTTGTTTTCATCTCTTGCTTGCCGACAATACACAGTTTGATTACTTTGATCTGTCGGTTCGCCTCCGCTCCACGTCTGGATCAAACGGCGGGGGTGGTCTGCTGTATCGATCCAATGACGGGAATCACTTTTATGCTGTGTTAGTGAGTCCAGATGCCCTCTCTTTGGAAGCTCTGCGAATCTCTCACGGAGAGATGACTTCCTTAGGACAAGCGAATTTGAAACATCGGCAGGGAGATTGGCACTCTCTTCGAATTCAACGAAATACCATTATTAGCAAGGAAATGATTGAGGTATTTTTCGATAATCAACTGATCCTATCCCTTTCCGATCAGACGATCCGTGGAGGGCAAGTTGGTCTCGTCACGACTGGCACATCGACCTATGGCTTCGATAATTTACGAGTCGTGGAGTTGTTAGCAAGTCGCCCGCTGTCACGACCGCCGGCCTATTGACCTCTAGCCTATTGACCATTTTGCGAAGGCAGATTCTCTTTCCGACATTTGCCTTTTACTTCTTTCACCGTTGATTCCAACTAGGCAAGGCAGGTCACTGCTCTCGCACTTCTTCTTACCGGAAGGGAGATCGTCCCGCGTCTCTCACATGGCAACAGAAGAAAGAAGGTCCAGTAAGTTGTTGATATCTTGGGATGCACATACCAGGGCGCGATTTTCCGAGGTGACAAATCCCTCATTGACTTGATAGTCGAAAAACGCCAGCAAGTGATCAAAGAAGCCGTCCACATTGAGGAGACCACAGGGTTTGTGATGAAGGGTGAGTTGTTTCCAGGTCACTATTTCACAGATTTCTTCTAGAGTCCCAAATCCACCGGGAATAACCATAAACGCATCGGACAGGTCGGCCATCAGAGCTTTCCGTTCATGCATCGAGCCAACAACATGTAGGGCTGAAAGACCTACATGGGCGAATTCTTTTTCAACCAAGAAGCCTGGAATAACCCCGACAATCTCTCCTCCACCCATAAGCACTTCATCGGCCAAAACACCCATCAAGCCCACGTTACCGCCGCCATATATTAAGCCAATCTTTCTGCGCAGAAATTCTTTGCCGACTTGCTTAGCCATCTCAGCATACCAAGGCCTTACCCCCGTGGAAGAGCCGCAAAATACACATGTTCGGTTCATGAATTTCGTGTCCTCATTTTATCGCCTCGATTCATTTAGATGCTTTAAATCGTATTTTGACGTGCGCAGGGCTCGCTTCCAATCAATGTTTGGCTATTAGAGAAAGAACAAACGGGTCGTAAATCTCGTTAAGCAAGAAGGCGCTTGAGAGGAAAGATCGTCAGAAAGGAGTTCATTGCTGACTCTGATATTTCTCTTTTCATCAACAATGAACGAATTAAATAGCTAGGGATAGAGTTTGCTTAAGGGCACCTGCCCCAATAATTCATCGACACGGGGACTATACGCACAAAAAGGATCCATGCACAGAATGGTTTCTTCCCAATATCCATTGAGCTTTAAATACGTCCAATCGACAGTGTACGAGCGATTCTTTGCCCTGGCAAATCGAATGAAATCTCCACGCACTTTGGCCCTTGTCGATTGAGGCGGAACCGTCATCGCCCGTTCAATGGCCGTTTCATCAACGATCTTCGCGGTCTTATCACGATTCGCCAGAAAGTAATACAGGCCACGCTTTCGATTCACATCGTGATATTGTAAATCGATCATTTGGACACGAGGGTCTTCCCATCCACACCCTTTCACGTTGGCATACGATTGAATTAACCACTTTTTCGTCACCCAATCGATCTCTCTGACCAACAACATGGGATCTTCCTTCAGTCTATCCAACACCCGTTCCCATTCTTTTAATATATCCTTTAGGATTTTTTCATGTGGTCGAGCTTGCAAGTATTCCACGGCCTGTTCCCAATACATTCGTTGAATTTCAAGAGCGGACAATTCTCGCCCGTCATCCAGCTTGACTCGCTTCTTCAATGTCGGATCTCGTGAAATATCCCTAATCGCTTTCACGGGGTCCTCTAGCTCAATGCCTGAAACAAAAAAATCATCCTCGATCATCGACAAGACTAAGTCCGCCGTTCCCACTTTCAGGTAAATCGCGAACTCGGACATATTCGAATCCCCTAAAATGATGTGGAGTCGACGGTACCGTTCGGCATCAGCATGGGGTTCATCTCTCGTATTGATAATACTTCGCGAAGACGTTGTCGATGAAGACGTCTTTTCATGAATGTGTTGCGCCCGTTGGGAAATAAAGTAATGCGGTTTCCCAGACACTTTGAGAACTTTGCCGGCTCCAGAGAAAATTTGCCTCGTCACAAAGAACGGTATCAGTTGCTCTGCGATCTTCCAGAAGTCGACATCTCGACGCATAAGAAAATTTTCATGCGAACCGTAGGTATTGCCTAGCGAATCAGTATTGTTCTTAAAGATAAAAATGTCTCCAGAAAGTCCTTCTTCCCTCAACCGTTCTTCCGCCGCCGGAAGGCAGGACTCCAAAATCCGTTCTCCAGCTTTCTCGTGCATGATCAGGTCAAAGAGATCATCACATTCCGGAGTCGAGTACTCGGGATGGCAGCCGGTGTCTTGATAGAACCGTGCTCCATTGGTCAAGAAAGCATTGGAGGGCCAACTATTAGGAATCAGCCCTTCAAAAATATAGCCTAATATTTTCTCTATAGGCAGATAGATTCGCCCATTGGGAGAAAAGGTCAGACCATATTCACATTCCAGTCCAAATATTCGCTTCATACTTTCAAAGTAGTTCTATACTGTTCCCAGCATACACATCCCATACTTGATCCTTCAACCTAAAGGAGAGAATTTTACTCAGAATGAGCAAGAAGGTCGGCAGATTCAGAATGCGAAATCCGCCGAAATTTCCGTTCCATTCGTGCCCGATCGAGGACTGCCACCTCAATGTCATCAAGAGGCACGGTTTGTTCAGAGATCGTTTCGAACGCACGAATGCAGCGAGAAAGGGCAATGCGAAGAGAGGGATATTCTTGGTTGACTTCTTTTCGAAGGGCCGTCAAGAGGTTTTCTGAACGCCCACCAATAGCGACAAGCATTTGCTCGTGAAAAATTGTTCCATCAAACGAGATCCGATACAGTTCATTCCGCCCGGGTTGTTCGCCAACCTGAGCAACCAAAATTTCAACTTCATAGGGCTTCAGTTCTTGGCTAAAAATCGTCCCAAGAATCTGGGAATAGCCATTGGCCAGGGACCGTGCTGTCACATCTTCCCGGCTATACATAAACCCTTTAAGGTCCGCATGCTGGATTCCAGCCTTTCGAAGATTCTCAAACTCACTATATTTTCCTGCCCCTGAAAAGGCGATGTTGTCATAGATTTCTGAAATCTTAAACAGCGACGAACTGGGATTATCAGCGACAAATAACACCCCGCCGTCATATTCCATCGCAATAATCGAACGGCCTTTGGCGATGCCTTTCTTGGCATACTCAGCCTTATCCTGCATGAGTTGTTCAGGTGAAACGTAGTAGGGTAAGGTCATTGGTTACCTGTTTTCCCGGCGAGCTTCGGCAAGCTCTCGGCACATGGCTTCAACTTGAGACTCTTCCATATCACGCACGCCGTCGGCATTGACAAATTTCACCGTGGGATAAATGTTTCGTAAAGGATCAGGGCCTCCGGTCCCCACATCTTCTTCAGCAGCATTGATGAGAGCTTGGAGCCCCACGATCGAAGCCTCGCCTTCCGGCATATTCTTCCGATACCGTTCTTTGATGATTATACGAGCATCTTTTCCGCCTGACCCAACTGAATGGTATTCGGTTTCTTCGTATCGTCCACCTGCAATATCGTATTTAAATATTCGTCCTTGCCCAAGTTTATAATCAAATCCCACAAACAGCGGAATGACGACGAGCCCCTGAAGGACCATGGGAAGATTCGCCTTGATCATTTGCCCCAAGCGATTCGCCTTACCTTCACAGGACAATTGCACTCCATCAAGTTTTTCATAATGCTCGAGTTCAATCCGAAATAATTTGGCCATTTCCACACACTGGCCTGCTGCCCCGGCGACCGCAATAGCTGAATAGCTATCGGTTTTGAACACTTTATCCATCCGACGGGCAGCTACTTGAAATCCTTCTGTCGCTCTCCGATCCCCTGCAATGATCACACCTTTGTCATATCGAATGCCGAGGACTGTGGTTCCATGGGTCAAGGAGAGCAGATACTCTCTTCGAATTTCATCTGATGACAGCTGAGGCAATGGAGATGTTGCCCACCGAGCTGCCGGCGCTAAATCAGGCCGCTCTTTTTGAAGAAAATCGAAAAAACTCGAATATTGATTAGGGGAGGGAAAGAACACGTGGACCAACTCCAATTGACTATTTTAGAAAACGTGAGAGCACACGCTCATGCCTCACAGTCATCGTTCGATATTTCCATCTTAATTCACCAAACGTGCGACCAACTGGTCGGCTGTTTGCACACCATCTAACAACTCATTCGTCAGCACTTTCGTTCCTCTGAAAGGATCCATCAATGGGATACGCTTGACCGACGTATGACCCAGATCAAACAACACAGATGTCCAACTCATGCCATACACGGCTTCTGGGAATTGTTTCAAACAAGCCCCGCGGAAATAAGCTCTCGTATCTGTTGGGGCTGCAAACTCGGCTTTCGCTATGTCCTCTGGTTGCAGCAATCGTTGAATTCGATTACTCCGCTCGAGGGTATAATACAGCCCTTTATTGGGACGTATATCATGATACTGCAAGTCCAACATGTGGGCTCGGGGGTCCTCCCACCCGCATCCTTTGTGATCAATATAGGACTGAATTAATTGTTGCTTGGCCACCCAATCCAACGCTCCACTCAACTGGATGGGATCTTGTTCGAGTTTATCCAGAACCATTTCCCACTGCACAAGCACATCCTTGGTTTGGGGAGAACAGGCATGGCAGGCAAAAAAATCATGCGCGGTTTTCAGGTATTCACGCTGAATGGCAATGGCCTTGCTTGATTTCCCATCCACCAGCTTCAGATCAGCTGTCACGCTCAAATCCCTGGACACCGTTTTCATGGCCCTGACAGGGTCTTCTATTTCTATTGTTGGAAAATCGACTCCTTCCTCTAGCATCTGAACCACGAGTGCCGTTGTTCCGACTTTCAAATATGTGGAGAGTTCGGCCATATTAGCATCACCCACGATCACATGCAGTCTTCGGAAGCGTGTGGGATCAGCATGTGGTTCGTCACGGGTATTGATGATCGGCCGCTTTACCATGGTATTTAAATCAACCAAACATTCAAAAAAGTCTGCGCGTTGAGAAATTTGGTACGCCTTCGGTAGTGCCGAATTTTCAGAACCAACTTTTCCGGAGCCCGTAAATATTTGACGAGTGACAAAAAAAGGCAAAAGAACCCGAATGATGGTATCAAAAGGAACCACACGCGAAAGCAAGTAGTTTTCGTGGTATCCATAACTATTGCCTTTGCCATCCGAGTTGTTCTTGTATAAGCAAAATTTTCCTGACCCAACGGTTTGATTCAGGGCATCAAGGCACGCTGCAGCCACTAATTCCCCAGCCCGTTCATACGCGACCAATTCCAGAGCATTGCTACATTCCGGTGTGGAATATTCAGGATGGGCTCCATCCACATACAACCGTCCAGCATTGGGGAGCAGTCTATTGAGAAGCCGGTTATACTCGGGACCGGGACGTTCCCGTTCACCTTCCACTTCAAATCCACGTGCGTCTAGCAGAGGATTTTCATTTTCGTAATCCCAAATACCCTGTGGAGCAGTGAGAAAGGGGTAGTAGCTAATTAATTGGAGGGAGTTGGAAACGGGATCTGCACATTGTGGGTCCCGTGAGGAAATACCAAACTCTGTTTCTGTGCCCACAATACGTTGCAAGCGCACCTCATCATTGGACTGGGTCTCAGTTTAACAGATCAGAAATAATGACCTGGGCTGACGGTTTCAATTTCTTTTGATTCTTCAGAGCCGCCGGTCAACGTTCTGACGTGAACGATCTTTTCGCCCTTTTTCCCCGCAATGCGTGCCCAGTCATCAGGATTGGTCGTATTGGGCAAATCCTCATGGGCTTTAAACTCATCTCGGATGGCTTTGAGAAGGTCCTCATCTTTGATTCCTTTTTCGCCCGTTCCAATAGTCCGTTTGATAGCAGCCTTTTTGGCTCGAGAGACAACACTTTCAATAAGCGCACCACTTGAAAAATCTTTAAAGTACAACACTTCCTTTTCCCCATTCTCGTAGGTGACCTCTAAAAACCGATTGTCTTCCGACAGGGCATACATCGAATCCACGGTGATATCAATAAGGTGTGCCGTATACGCCTGCACCTCTCCACCAAGCCTGTTCACTTCTTTTTTATTATACGGCAAATCCACAACAACATATTTTCCGAAAATATCTTTTGCCGAAGTTTTATCCGGTCGTGGAATCTTAATCTTGACATCCAATCGTCCTGGCCTCAGGACGGCAGGGTCAATCAAGTCTTGGCGATTACTCGCTCCAATCACAATCACGTTGCGTAAGCTCTCTACCCCATCAATTTCAGAAAGGAACTGTGGAACAATGGTGGATTCGATATCCGAGGAAATGCCACTCCCACGGGTTCGAAACAACGCATCCATTTCATCAAAAAAGACCATGACCGGATTGCCGGTCGCGGCCTTATCTCTGGCTTTGACGAACACTTCCCTGATATGGCGTTCCGACTCCCCGACGTACTTGTTCAGCAACTCGGGTCCTTTCACATGAAGAAAATAGCTGCGCACGTCTTTGCCAGAGAGATGCTTCAATTTCTTGGCAATTGAATTGGCAACAGCTTTGGCTATCAGCGTCTTGCCACAACCCGGAGGCCCATAGAGGAGCACGCCCTTGGGAGGAGTGAGTTTATGCTCCGCAAACAATTCAGGATATAAGAAAGGGAGTTCAACCGCATCGGTCATTTGTTCCACTTCTTTTTCCAAACCACCCACATCCTCGTAACTCACATCTGGGACTTCATCGATCACCAATTCCTCGATTTCCGATTTCGGAAGCTTTTCCATTACGTATCCCGAGCGTATATCAAAAAGAAGATGATCGCCAACGCTCAGTCGTTCATTCATCAAAGGTTCCCCCAGCTCGACGACCCGCTCCTCATCATGATGAAGCTGCACCAGCACTCTCATCTCGTCAAGGGTATCCTTCAGCCTGACAACCTGGCCTTGTGGGTCAAAACCACGTATCTCAATGATATTCAAGGCCTCATTTAAAATCACTTCCTGTCCTTTTCGTAAGCCTTCTCCAGAGATTGACGAATGCACGCTGACACGCATTTTTCGGCCCGACACATACACATTGGCTGTATCATCAGAGTTCAGGCTAGAAAAGAGGGCATAGGAGGATGGGGGAGCCGTTAATTTTTCAATTTCAGTCTTGAGAGATTGGATTTGCGTTTTTGCCTCTTGCAAGCTCGCGGAAAGGCGTTCGTTCTGCTTGAGTGTTTGTTGAAGCTTCAACTTCGTGTCATATAACCCACGCATTTCCTGCTCGAGAGACTGGAGCTCTTCGCGCAGTTTCTCAAGTTCGCGGGAAGGATCTTCTTGCTTACGAAATCCCATAACAAGCACTACTCAATTCAGGACATGTACGTGTGAAGAACAGTAATGAATAAGGGTCTGTGGGATATTATAACAACATGATTTGGTTCAGTTTCTTCTGTCGCGATGACGTGCTTCTCATTCTGGGGATTCAATACTGACGAATCTATTCAAAACACAAGAAATTTTAGCACCCGTTTTCAGAAAGGGTCAACCTATGTTTCGTCGGAACACACAGTAAACTGCCCCACATCTACTCACGATTGTCTACGGAAAGAGCATGAAGAAAATCTTGAGTTGCGGAAGCGACGCATTCACTATCCAGGATAGAGGAGACAACCGCCACTCCATAGGCACCAGCTTGTTTCACCTCGGACACTCGTAAGGGATTGATTCCCCCGATGGCAAAAATTGGAATTTGACACCGACGGCAGGCCTTCTCCAGAACTTGAATGCCAAGGGGAGGGCCGTAGGATCGCTTTGATACCGTATCATAAATTGGCCCCAACACGACAAAGTCGCCCCCTTCATCTTCTGCTTGAATGGTTTCTTCGATCGAATGAGTCGAACGCCCTACTAACTTTCCCGACCCTAGCAACTGACGAGCTTGTTTGACAGGCAGACTATCCGCTCTCAAATGGACTCCATCCATTTCAAGCGCGAGAGCGATATCCACACGATCATTAATTAAAAACGGCGATTGCCGATTTTGCATGAGGGGACGAATGTCTTGCAGAAGAGACACAAGAGAACGTGTGTCCAAATCTTTCTCACGCAATTGGATCATGACCTGACCCACTGACAGCACTTCGCCCAAAATGGTGGGCAGGTCTCGCCCTTTGGTTTGATGACGATCGGAAATCAGGAAGAGAGGCGGAAGCATCGCCATGCAACAGGCGTTACAGCATCCCCTCTATGGGACTGCTGGCTGTTGCATACAATTTTCTCGGGATCCTTCCCGCCTTATAAGCTAGCCTCCCTGCATCAATCGCATACCTCATAGCTTCCGCCATCATAATGGGATGTTGAGCTCCGGCAATGGCGGTATTCATGAGCACAGCATCCGCACCGTATTCCATGGCTAACGCCGCATCCGAAGCTGTTCCCACTCCTGCATCCACAATGATTGGAACTTTGACAGTTTCTAAGATGATCTTTAAGTTGTAGGGGTTTCGAATGCCCAACCCAGAGCCAATAGGGGCCGCCAACGGCATAACCGCCGGACATCCTACATCGACTAACTTTTGAGCCACAATGGGATCGTCGTTCGTATAGGGTAAAACAACAAACCCCTCCTTGACCAGGATTTTTGCGGCTTCAATTAACCTAGCGGTATCAGGAAAAAGCGTCTGTTCGTCCCCAATGACTTCAAGTTTAACCAAGTCGGACACCCCTGCAGCTCTGGCTAGTCGAGCATATCGAAGAGCATCCTCAACCGAGTAACACCCGGCGGTATTCGGGAGGATCGTATACTTTTGAGGATCTATATAATCGAGAAGATTTTCAGTATTCCGGTCTATAATATTCACTCGTCGAACAGCCACCGTGACCACATCGGCTCCAGAAGCCTCAATGGCCTTTTGAGTTTCTACAAAATCCTTATACTTTCCGGTCCCTACCCATAGTCGGGATCGAAATTCTCTTCCGGCAATTATCAAGCGATCATTCGTCATATCGATACTCATAAAATGAACGCTATCCTCCTCCGATGAAACTCATGATCTCGATGCGGTCACCTTCCTGAAGTTGATACCCCTCAAAATCGTCCCGTTCCACTATATGAAGGTTGACCTCCACAGCCACTTGATCAGGGCGAATGACTAACTCTCTTAGAAGATCGATGACAGTTGGACGCCCCTCTAACGTTCGCTCTTCTCCATTAATATGAAGTTGCATTTCTTGCGAATTTCTCAAGCCAGCTGTCGCGTTTTTCCCTACACATTCACAATTTTTTAAATATCCAATCTGTAGATCTCATCCTACGAGAGCCCTCAAACACTTGTCAATAAAATCGATTTTCCTCAAATGCTCTTCATCTATCCCTCGGGTTCCCCTCAACAATCCTAGAAGGGGATCTTCCTTGAAGACGTCATGAGACAATGACAAAGAGGGAAGACTTGCACGCAAAGAGTCTTCATCATGGGATAAAAACGCTCTTCACCGTTTTTTCCTCTTGACCAGACCCCTCAGACTTCCATAAAAAGACCTCTATTCATCTATTCACCATTCATTCAAACCCATGCTCGCTCAGAATACAAACCTTGCGAATTTGTTTCTGTCCATTGGTGAACTCCTCAAGACTCAAGGGGCCAACACCTATAGGATGCAGGCCTATCGACGAGCCGCTGACACCATTTCAGCTCTTCGAGAGCCGATTAAGGAAATCGCCTCTCGTGGTGAACTTGAATCCCTCCCTGGCATTGGGAAAGACTTATCTCGAAAGATTCAAGAGTACCTTGAAACCGGAACCATTCAGACCTATGAAGAGCTCAAAAAACCTTTACCTTCGGAAATTCTCGCCTGGGCCAAGCTTCCTGGGTTCTCAGAACCTCTGGTCAATGATTTATACTTTAGACTAGGGATCCGAACTCTAGACGATTTGGAAATGTTGACACGATCTCATATGCTTCGAACTAAACCTGGCATCGCAGAATCTACTGATGATCTCTTGAAAGCCATCCAAGCCTTACGTGAGAACACCTTGACCGCCTCCTGAAGATTTCCTATCCTCAAGCATGGCCATCAGGCAATGTTTGCAACGACAATTTTCTATCTAGATCACACTTGGAAATAAGGGGGATCAGTCATGGCAGTATCCGCGTTTATTTTCATTGATGTTGCAGGAGACCATACCAAAAGTGCTTACAAAACCATCACCCGAGTTGATGGTGTCAAAGTGGTGTGGTCGGTGACTGGACCGTACGACCTTATCGCACAGGTTGAGGCAGAAACCATCGAGGAATTAATGGGTGGGGTCCTTTCCCGCATTCGAGAAGTGGATGGAATCACCAAAACGTCAACAGCCATCACCATAAGACTTTAGGGATGGGCTCAAACATTTCAAGGGGTCTTAACTTTTGACGTAAAATTCTAGAAAGGTAGAGTCAGCCCAAAAGGCCATGATTTTTTAACTGAGACCGTAGCTGTGACAAAAAGAGGGACGCCATCTCCCCTCTCTTATGGATTGGATGTTTGAAGAGATCGCTTGTTCTCTTGACTGTTCAGTGGCCGAATTGAATTTGCTGTGGGCTTAATGTGGCTCTAATTCTTTGAACACCTTCCAGGTCTTGAGCAATTCAATAGCTTTCTGCAATTGAACATCTTTGCGAACCTGAGGATCCTCTTTAACAGAACCGGCCTCGCTCGAATTTCCTGATCCTTCAGACTCCCGCTTGCTTGCCGTTCCAGGAGATATCTCCCCTGAGGAAGCCGCAGTCTTTTCATCGGCTGCAGCTATTGCTTTTGCGACAGTCACCGGTTTCATCTCGACAACGATATCCGGTTTCACCCCTATCGAATGAATGGACTCTCCTCGGGGCGTGTAGTACTTCGCCGTCGTCAACCGGAGTCCAGATCCATCGGTCAAAGGCAAAATGGTTTGAACTGAACCCTTCCCAAAGGTAGTGGTTCCGATGATCACAGCCTTTCCCCAATCCTGCATCGCAGCGGCGACAATCTCGGAGGCACTAGCTGATCCCTTGTTCACCAAAACGATCATCGGATAATCCTCCCGTGCGCTGTTGATCCGAGCTCGATATTCGTCTTTTCGGTCATTCCTGCCTTTAATGCTTACAACCAATTTATCAGGCTCTAAAAACTGCTCGGACACTCCGACAGCAGCTGTCAATAATCCTCCAGGGTTGTTTCGAAGGTCTAAGACCAGAGCCTGCATGTCTTGTTCACGAAGGTCGGCAAGGGCTTTCTCCAAATCATCAGGCGTGGATTCTTGAAATTGCGAAATTCGAACATACCCTATTCGGTCATCGAGAATTTTTTTTCGAACACTTTTAATTTTGATGATATCCCTGACGATCGTAATGACAATAGGCTCGGGAGATCCTTCTCGTAGAATGGTGAGATTCACTTTGGTTCCCCTGGGCCCACGCATATGCTGAACAGCTTCCATCAGGGTTAAATCCTTCGTCAATTTCTCATCAACTTTGGCAATAATATCCTCTGCCTCAATTCCAGCTCGATACGCAGGGGTATCTTCAATCGGAGCAATGACGGTCAAACGCTGATCTTTGACTCCAATTTGAATTCCCAGTCCGCCGAATTCTCCCTTGGTTTCAACCTGCATTTCCTTGTACATATCCGGAGTCATATAAGAGGAGTGAGGATCCAAGGTTGCCAACATGCCTCGAACCGCTCCATGCACTAATTCTTTCGTCTCCGTTTTGTCGACGTAATGCATTTTCACTTGGTGAAGCACATCCGCAAAAATTTTCATCTCTTCATAGGATTCGCTCGCATGCCCTGGACGCTCCCATCCTTTTCCAATCAGAAATCCGGCAAGCAACGTCGAGAGGACGAGCAAACCTGAAAACCAAATAACTGAATTTCGTTTTTGTTCCATGTTCATCTTCCTATTCCCGCAATTTCCCGCAATATTATACTACCATCCCTTTGTTTATCCTACATTCACTCCCTGATCTATCCTCTTCGATATTGTGGCATACATCTGAAAAGAAGAAAAAACCTTCAAACAAAAAAGAGGCTTTCCAAACATGTCAAGAAATCTTTGTGGATATTCAAGGTGCCCTATCCGAACCCAGACGGCGGGCAACAACCGCGAAACAATTCTATGGCCGCTTCACTAGCCAACGCAGGGGATCGACCGGTTTGATCCCCTTCCGCAATTCAAAATAGAGAATGTTATCCTCTATCAGGCCAGAATCTCCAGTCTGACCTAGTGCTTGTCCGGTAGACACCGTATTGTCCACTTTGACATTCAACTTAGAAGCATGTGCATACAAAGAAAAAAAGCCGTTATGATGATCGAGAATCACAACCTGCCCATACCCCTTCAGCCAATCAGCATACACGACCTTTCCTGCAGAAACCGCCCGAATAGTGGTCACCTCACTGGTTCGAATCTCGATACCTTTTTTATGAATGTAGGTATCATAGTTAGGATGTTTCTGACGCCCGAACCGAGTGATGACCTTCCCCTGTACAGGCCACAGCAGTGATCCAGCATCGGGACGAAATGCCTTTCGCTGCTTCTTCTCAAGTCTTTCGAGTTTTCGTCGTTGTTCTAACTCTTTGAGCAACGCTTCTTTTCGATTCTCCCTCTGCTGGAGAGCTCGTAAGGCCTCAGCATGAAGAGTCTGTTCTTTTTTGAGGCTCTCGAGAATCACCTTTTTTCTTTTTCGGATTGTTTTTATCTTCTGTAATTTTTTTCCGGTTAACTGTTTGTGACGCAAGAGTGAATCTCGGGCCTCAGACTGTTGAACCTTGAGAGATGTTTCCGTTTCGATATCGGTTCGATACTTTTCTATGAGAGCATGTTCTCGCTTTGCAATGGTGGAAAGATAATCAAAACGCCGTTGGAATTCAGAATATGATCGTGTAGCCAGTAGGGCTTTGAATTTGTTGCCTCGGCCTTCCATATAGAGCAATCGCAATCTCGCCATGATGGACTGACGACCGATCTTGAGTTGAGATCGTAAACTTTCGAGGTGTTGAGCCACCTCGTCCAATTCCCGGTCAATTTTTTTGAGCTTATGGTTGATCTCTTCGTATTCCCTGTTTTCCTTCGCTAAGTCTCGATCTACGGTTTCAATGGTCTGGAGGATATCATCATGCTTTTCCTGTGTTTCTTTCTTTTTCTTCTTGGTATGTTGGATCTCTTTTTTCAATTGTTCTAAACGGGTTTGCTCACGTTGGATCACGTTCTCAATGGGTTTATCATCTTTCGCGATGGCGTCTAAACGCAATTCCAGCACTCCTAAAAACACCAAGGGAAAAACGATAAATAGGTGTGTGCGTATCATTAGAGTCTCGTCCTGAGAAGCCCAAAGACTGAATACAGACTACTGAGGAATCCTAACAAAAGCCCGGCTAGCACTAAAAAAACAGACACCTGGATTGGGAAAAATTGCACAATAGAATTCATTCCCTGAAACCAACCTGATGAATTAATCTCCTGTCGAAAAAACTCAAAGACACCCTTGAGCAGCAGTAATGAAAGCCCTCCACCTACTCCGCCTAAAAGGGCCCCTTCTAAGATATACGGCATAGCAATAAACGGGCTCGTCGCTCCAATCAAACGTAGAATTTCCACTTCCTCTTTTCTGGCATAGAATGAAAGGCGAATCGTATTGGCGATAATGGTCACCGTTGCCAAGGCCAGAATCACACCAATCATCACCGCACCAAATTCGAGATGCCTAACAAACACAGTCAGGGTTTCAATCCATTCACGGCTATAATGAACGTATTCAATATCTGAACGCTTCTGAAGTCTCTCTGCAAATGCAAATACCGCGTCAGCGGATTGAAATTCTGGGGCGATGGTCAGGACAAATGAAGCCGGGAGGGGATTGGCTCCCATTCCATCAAGCAAAGAAGATTCCAAGGGAAATTGTTGGTGAAAGTCCTCCAAGGCTTGGCTTTGTGAGATAAATGTCAGGGAAGCCACAGCCTCTTCACTCTTGAGTTGACGTTGTAATTCAGCCTGACGTTGCCTTGAAACATCGTCTGTGAGATACACGATGAGCTGAATGTCATCTTGGAAGGAGCCAGCAAGATTTTTGACGTTGAGATACAACAAAAAAAACAACCCGAAACAGGCGATCGTAAAGGCTGTCGTGATCACACCAATCAAGACACTCGTCCGATGAATTCGAAGGCTGGCCAACATTTCCTGAATAAAGAACCAAAATTGTTTCATTAGCCGGCCCCTTGATCAGAAAGCAACTTGCCAGATTGAAGGTGCATCACACGTCCGTGCATATGCTCCACCACTAAGGCATTATGGGTGGCCAGCATCACGGTTGTGCCTCGAGCATGAATCTTCTTAAAGAGTTCCGCAATCTCCACCGTCAGATCCATATCGAGGTTACCTGTGGGTTCATCTGCCAACAAAATCATGGGACTATTGATAATGGCCCTCGCAATACAAACTCTTTGCTGTTCACCAGCCGAAAGGACACCTGTTCTTGTGGCCCTTTTGTGCTCCAAGCCGACTGCCTTCAATGCCTCTGTTACTTTTCGCCGCACATCTGAAGCAGACATGGCTTGAATGATGAGAGGAAGCGCCACATTTTCAAATACTGTCTTGAGAGGAAGTAACTTGAAATCTTGCAGCACAAATCCCATGGTCCGACGAAGGTAGGGAATATCTGAGCCCCGGAGCCTGGCTATATTGCGATTTTGAACAAGAATTTGGCCTTCATCGGGAATCTCAGCACCGAAAATGAGCTTGAGAAGGGTGGTCTTGCCGGCGCCGCTCGGACCGGTCAATAACACACATTCTCCCTTTTCAATGCGGAAACTCACATCAGACAACGCAGAGCATCGTTCAAAACTTTTGGAGACATGGAAAAACTGTATCATGCGTTATTCACTCATTTCGTCTCCACTCCAAGCTCCAACCCATCGGCCTGTTTGGTTCAAACTATCTATCGGAGAAACTATTCATGATGTATTTCAAATCAAAGGAACCAAAATTGCTTGTACTGTTCATTCAACCATGTTTGGAGAGATTTCCTCCAACCTACACCCACCATCGCAAATCATTTCCAGGGACTTCAAAGGCATGTTCAATATGCTCTAACTTCCCTTGGGCTACCGAGTCTTCTTGATACAGCACGACATCAAATCGACAGGGACGTTGACTCAGGTTTCTGAGCGTTAAATACTGTGAAGCTAACTTAACGAGTCGCTGTTCTTTTCGGGGGCTTATGGCATAGACCGCTCCACCAAAGTCGGTCGTTCGCCGAGCTTTTACCTCCACGAAGACCACCATTTCATCCATTTCTGCCACGAGATCAATCTCTCCATTAGTAAACCGAATATTTCGGTCTAAAATTCGATAACCCTTGCCACGTAGTAAATGTTCAGCAGCAGACTCGGCTTTCTTTCCATAGGCTTGCCGGTCACCGCTCATTCCGCATCTTCTTTCCCCTCATTTGAAGCCATGACAGGTCGAAAACTGCGACGATGGATGAGGCAGGGACCATATTTTTTGAGAAGTGAAAGATGCTCCGCAGTCGGATACCCCTTGTGGGTATGAAAATTATAGCATGGGAATTGTCGATGAAACTGCTCCATGGCCCGGTCACGGGTGACCTTAGCAAGCACAGAAGCTGCAGCAATGGACAAAGATAATTGATCGCCTTTGACGATGGATCGTTGAGGAAGACGAATACCAGGAAGCGTGGCCGCATCAATTAAGAGAAAATCAGGAGAAATATCTAGAGCCAAGATGGCTCGGGTCCAAGCCAAGCGAGTGGCCTCGAGAATATTGGAAGAATCGATTTCGGCAGCTGACCTCTGTCCAATACCCCAGGCAACAGCCTGACCAATAATTTCCTCATACAACCTTTCTCGTTCGGCTTGCACAAGTTGTTTTGAATCATCCAATCCTGAAAGGGGACACTTGTGAGGAAGGATAACGGCAGCACCCACCACCGGACCAGCGAGAGGCCCTCGGCCTGCTTCATCAAGACCGGCAATAGACTGGAACCCACAGGCGCGGGCTTCATTTTCAAAAAATCGCGTCGGCGCCTTGTCGTGGATGCCGTTAGGATGCACGCCTCACCGTTGGCTAACGATCAAGACAGATGAACACCCAAATTCCACTATACGGCAGATAAGAGGTTAACGGGAAACATTGGAGCCCATGAATGGCCTATTAGCGGACTTCACCTGACTGTTATTGTATCGTTTCTGAGAAGGTAAAACATCCTCTAAGAATTCAGTGTGGCTGGAATAGCATCTTTGCAATCTAGGAGGCTCAGTTCTCGGACTTTCCATCCTCGGGATTTTGCGTCTTTTCAGATGATTCAGGCACTGCAGCCAAAATCTTGGGGGCTTTCACCGTTTTGGAATATTCTCGTTCAGAGACTTTTGCTTCTTTCCCTTTCTTGGTTCGGAGGTAATACAATTTGGCCCGGCGAACTTTTCCTTTTCGGATGACATCAATTCTTCCAATAGTTGGCGAATGGACCGGGAAAATACGCTCCACTCCTACTCCATAGGATATTTTTCGAACGGTAAAGGTTTCTCTTTCACGTTTGCCTTTCCGGGCAATCACGAATCCTTCAAAAATCTGAATTCGTTCTTTTTCCCCTTCAATGACCTTCACATGCACCCGAACGGTATCGCCGATTTCGAACACAGGCACCGTGCCTGAAAATATCGATGCCTCCAGTCGCTGTAATTGATTCATGTTGTTACCCCTCCTCCCCACTGCCGACCGGTGTTTCCTGTCGGGTTTCTTGGACAATTTCTTCTAATAAAAGTTTATCTTCTGAAGTCAACTTCTCACGATTCAACAAGTCCGGTCGCTTCGTGTACGTGTTCCGAAGAGCTTCTTTGCGTCGCCATCGCCGAATAGCTTCATGATTCCCCGAAAGCAAGATATCTGGAACCGTCAACCCACGAACACCTAAAGGTCGCGTATAATGAGGAAAGTCCAGGAATGACTGCGCGAAGGAATCATGTTCAGCTGATGCAGGGTCACCCAAGACCCCGGGAATCAACCGCACTGCAGCATCAAGCATCACAAGCGAGGGAAGTTCCCCACCCGTCAGCACGTAATCTCCGATAGAGACCTCCTCGGGCTGTAAGCCAGAGAAGACCCGTTCATCGATTCCTTCATAATGCCCACACACCCACACGATTCGCTTCTGTTCTTGACTGAACTCCAAGGCCATAGATTGTGAAAACTGAACTCCCTGCGGCGAAGGCAGAATGAGACGAAGATCATTTCCCTCGGATTCCAAGGTTTCAACTGCCCTGAAAATAGGCTCGGCCTTCATCACCATTCCAGCCCCACCTCCATAGGGGGAATCATCTGCGACTCGATGACGATCATCGATAAAATGCCGAATATCATGGACGTGAATGGAAACAAGCCCTTTTTCTTGGGCCCGCTTAAGAATACTCTGCGAAATGACCCCTGTAATAAAGTCTGGGAATAAGGTCAGGACGTCACAACGCATCATGCTCTGTCACCAACCCATAACGTGATTCAACAACCATCATCCCATCTTTCAAATCGACCTTGATTACCATCTTTTGAGTAGCTGGAATCCACATTTCTTCTGAACCATTTCGAACGACAAAAACATGCTGGGCAGGTAGTTCTAACACTTCTTCCAGCGTCCCCAATCGATGCCCAGCCTTATCTTCAACGGTCAGTCCAATTAATTCAAACTGATAATGCTCACCCGGGGGCAGAGGGGGCATTTGTTGCTTAGGTATTTTCAACCATGCGTGTTGGAAACGACGAGCCTCCTCGGGAGTGGAAAATGCTAAAAATTTTAACAGATAGGACCGTTTATCCACTCGAACATGACTCACCTTTGTTGAAATCAATTCCCCAGAATGAGTCTCCAGGATGATGTCATCAAGTCCCTCCAACCGGCCAGGCACATCGGTCAGTGATTGAACTCGCACTTCTCCCCCCACTCCAAAGGGTTTCAAAATCTTCCCAACCGTAATTAACTCGTCGGGCTCAGACATCGGACAACTCTGCAACTGATACGTCAAACTTTCTTCGATGTCAGGACTACCCTCGCCAAAGAGTTAAAACAGGTGGTGCTTAAGGTTGTCGCATCAGGAAGGGAATTGCGATTGCTTCCTTGATTCTTCAAAGGTCTTCAAAATTCCTGACCGACGCAGAAGCGTCCGAACCGTCATAGAAGGCTGGGCACCTTTTTGCAACCAGTCTAGCACACGATCTTGTTTTAGATCGGCGATAGGTGGATCTTTTAAGGGATCAAACGTTCCCACTACTTCCAAACAACGGCCATCCCTTCGTGAGCGAGCGTCAATCGCCACAACCCGATAAAAGGGCCGTTTGTGTCTACCCATCCGTGTTAACCGTAAATGTACTGCCACGTAATCCTCTCCCTTGTCATAAATGAACCACAGAGCAGTGAGCCTCACGTTTCTCCCAATGCCCAGTGGAGTATAGTAGAAGTTAATACGATTGAAGGGCCCGGATCAACTTCCGCTTCTTCCCTTTCTTTCCCGGTCCTCCCCCTAACAATGATTTCATCATGGTCCGAGCGCCCAAAAACTGCTTGATCAGCCGATTCACTTCTTGAACAGATGTCCCACTCCCACGAGCAATCCGTTTTTTCCGACTCCCGTTGATAATCGTATGATCGCCCCGCTCTCGAAGAGTCATCGAGTTAATCATCGCCACAACCCGTTTTAATTCCTTTTCCGGCAGATTGCCATTCACCCCTCCCGCCATAGTTTTCAGCCGTTCACCGCCAGGGAGCATACCTAAAATCTGATCAAAAGAGCCCATTCGATTGACTTGAAGGATTTGATCACGAAAATCTTCTAACGTCAGCGAGCTGCTCGAGACTTTTCGTTGAATGACTTCGGCTTCTTCCCGAGAATAGGTCTCCTGTGCCTTCTCAATCAAGGAAAGCACATCACCCATTCCCAAAATCCGTGAAGCCATTCGGTCGGGGTGGAAAACTTCCAACGCGTCGGTTTTCTCGCCTACCCCAAGAAACTTGATGGGCGTTCCTGTCGAGGCTTTGATCGATAAAACGGCCCCTCCCCGAGCATCGCCCTCAACCTTGGTTAAAATGACACCTGTCAAGGCAACCCTTTGGTCAAACTGCTCGGCCACATTCACGGCTTCTTGGCCAGTCATGGCATCCGCAACCAATAGAATCTCGTGAGGAGCGACGGCACTTTTGATCTCCTCCAACTCGCACATCAGTTCATCATCGATATGAAGGCGTCCACCTGTGTCCAAGATCACGATGTCATAGCCATGCTCTCTTCCTCTCTGGACTCCTTCAGCACACATGCGGACCATTTCTGAACGCGAAGCTTCAACATGATCGGCTCGATGAACTGCCACGTCCAATTCAGCGGCTAAAGACGCCAACTGATCCCCGGCTGCAGGACGTCGTGGATCCGCCGCCAGTAAGAACACGCGTTTTCCTTGGCCTTTAAAGAGTCGGGCCAGTTTGCCGCAGGATGTGGTTTTCCCTGCACCCTGGAGACCCACCATCATGACAATGGTCGGTGGAAGAGAAGAGAGGGCCAATCCCGCCTGTTCATGATCCATCAAATCGCGAAGTTCTTCCCACACAATTTTGACGACTTGATGGCCAGGGGTGAGGCTCTCCAATACCTCTCGCCCAACGGCTTTTTCTTGGACGCGGCTAATAAAATCTTTAACGATTTTGAAATTGACATCTGCTTCAAGAAGGGCCAAACGGACCTCTTTCAAGGCTTCGCGGACATTGTCTTCAGTCAGAATCCCCTGACCGCGGAGCTTCTTCAGAACTGTGTCAATTTTTTCCGTGAGAGCAGTGAACATCCTCAAAGAACTCCTTACTTACAGGAATATTTACGTAACTGTTGAATACTTGAAAAATTCTCATAGTGTCGTTCACATGTGATTTAGTCTCATGAAAGTCCAAGAGCGAGAGGGGATGTTCAAAAAGGCGCGCTCAGCAGGATCGTGCGCCGAGCCTCCCGTCCTGCTTTCCCAGGGGCGCCGCCCCTAGGACGGCCCCAACAAACGGACCTATGACCCCTCGAAGGGGGAACACCCTCTTCGAGCAACCCACATACCGAGTGATACAATCACTCAGCGTACAAGGCCGCAGGCACTTTGGCGAGCGGAGCGTACGGGTCAGTATGTGAGCACGAGAAAGGGCCGAGAACGCCGCTGACGCCCTTTTTCAACATTCCCGTTACGTAAACTTATGGAGTCTAGAGAAGGGCATAACAGCCTGTCAAGCGAACGATAGCCCATTGCCATTTTCTTGACTTCACAAGAGGATTCACATATGGTGCCTAGTTGATTACCCCTAGAATAGGTTGCGGAGAATGCTCCTCAGCAAACACCCATGATGGTCACAGGTTTTCTGTCGTGAAGAAATCAGGCTGGACATTACTCATGTTTATTTTTATCGGTGGGCTTCTTGGGGGAATGCTGGGGGAAATCCTACGGGTCTTTACTCCATCAGGCACGATTCAGAATATCTTTTCCAGGGTCGTATCTCCTGGATTAGATCCTCCATTCACCGTTGACTTGGTCTTGATCAAAATTACCATCGGCTTCATTTTAAAGATAAATCTCCTGACGATATTAGGGATCTTTCTAGGTATTTACCTGTATAAAAACGTTTAACTCCCTACCCACAGCTCTTTCTGTCGCAACTGGCGGATCCTATCACGAATTTTAGCAGCACGCTCAAACTCTAACTCTTTCGCCGCCGCTTTCATCTCCTTTTCCAATCCCTCAATCGTTTTTTCAATACCTCCTTCAGAGGCATACATCTCCTCTTCTTCCGCAGCAAGTTCACATTCCACATAGTCCGCCTCAGCCATTTGATAGTCCATTTCATAAATTCGCTTTTTAATGGTTTCAGGGGTAATCCCATGCTTAGTGTTATAGTCACGTTGAATTTGACGCCGCCGTGTCGTCTCTTCCAATGCCACCCGCATGGAATCCGTGATGACATCGCCATACAGAATCACTCTTCCCTCACTGTTCCGAGCCGCCCGTCCCGCAGTCTGAATAAGGGATCGATGTCCACGTAAAAACCCTTCTTTGTCGGCATCCAACACACCGATCAAACTCACTTCCGGTAGATCCAATCCTTCCCGAAGCAAATTAATGCCGATCAACACATCAAAGACTCCTCGACGAAGGTCCCGGATAATTTCAGCTCTCTCCAATGTGACAATATCGGAGTGCATGTATCGTACCTTCAAGCCCAGATCATGGTAATACTCCGTGAGATCTTCAGCCATTTGCTTCGTCAAAGTTGTCACCAAGACTCGATGCCCTCGTGCAACAGTTGCTTTGATTTCCCCAAGGAGGTGGTCGACTTGTCCCTTAGCCGGCAGAACGTCCATAACAGGATCCACCAAGCCGGTGGGACGAATAATCTGTTCGACGATGGCTTTCCCAGCCCGTTTGAGTTCATACGGTCCTGGTGTTGCTGACACATAGACCACCTGATTCATGCACTGCTCGAATTCTCGAAAGGTGAGAGGGCGATTATCAAAAGCCGAGGGAAGTCGAAAGCCATAATTAACCAAGCTCTTTTTCCGTGAATGGTCTCCTTCATACATTCCCTTCACTTGGGGAATCGTCGCATGGGACTCATCCACGATCAGCAAATAGTCCTTGGGAAAGTAATCCATCAAAGTCGGTGGCGGCTCACCCTGTTTTCGACCGCTGAGATGACGGGAATAGTTCTCGATCCCATGACAATATCCCATTGCCCGAATCATTTCTAAGTCAAATTTGGTTCGTTGTTCAATTCGCTGGGCTTCAAGGAGTTGTTGGTTGTTGCGGAAAAACGCGATCCGTTCTTCCAGCTCCTCTTCAATTCCCATCAATGCTTGATCATATCGATCAGGCGCAATGACGTAATGGCTCTTTGGATAAATGGGGATTTTGGAAAGACGTTGGAGAGATTTCCCGGTCAGAGGATCAATTTCGTAAATTGCGTCGACTACATCACCGAATAATTCCACACGAATGGTATTGGAGTCCGAAGAGGACGGAAAAATCTCAATCACATCACCCCGAACCCTGAAGGACCCTCGATGTAAATCAAGATCATTTCTGGAATATTGAATGTCAACCAATTTAGCGAGAATCGTCTCCCGCCGAATCTCCATTTCCTCTTCCAAAAACAGCAACATGCCGTGATACACCCCTGGGGACCCCAAGCCATAAATACACGAGACAGAGGCGACGATCACAATATCATCCCGTTCTAACAGCGCTGACGTTCCCGCATGTCTCATTTGATCGATGGTATCGTTGATCGAAGCATCCTTCGCAATATAGGTATCTGTCGTGGGAATGTAGGCTTCAGGCTGGTAATAATCGTAATAGCTCACGAAATATTCCACGGCATTGTCAGGGAAAAAACTTTTAAACTCCTGATACAGTTGAGCAGCCAGTGTTTTATTGTGAACCACAACCAGGGTCGGCCTCTGAACATGAGCAATCACATTCGCCATCGTAAAGGTTTTCCCAGACCCCGTGACACCTAGAAGGACTTGATGTTTTTGCCTTTCTTGGATCGCAGTTGTCAGAGACTCAATGGCCTTCGCTTGGTCACCTTTCGGGGAAAATTCAGATTTGAGAATAAATTGAGACATCACGATACTCGGACGTGATCATATCATACCTGCAGACAGATTCGACTGAATACAGAAAATGGCAGCTGAGGACTCTAAGTCATTTCCAGGAAAGAGAATAGGGTAGACGCAACCATGGGATCAAGATTGAATCCTTCTTCGACTTCTTAGGAGTAACGCTCTAAGATCCCATCGCAGTCTCCATCCGTAAAAAGCCGTTCTGAGAAGAAAGCCTAGAGATTGAAGCTCTAGGCAAAGACATCGATTCCCTGGTATCCTCGGCCCCCACATTGAAGAAAAACAAATCCAGGAAGCACAAGAAAGACAAGATGAACTCTAAACACCACGGGCACATGCCCTCTTCAACCATGGCAGACATCGCAGATCGACATCTCCTCTACGAAAAAAGTGTCCAGAGTCCAGAAGAGGATGCGAATTTTCTCATCAGCTACTTTACCAACTACATGGGACAGGAGCTGCAGGTATTCCGCGAAGACTTTTGTGGAACAGCAGCACTTGCCTGCCATATTGTCAAAAGCCATCGTGACATCCGCGTTATCGGAGCCGACTATCACGGTCCCACCCTGGCCTGGGGAATGAAGCACAATGTCAGTCAACTTACAACAAACCAACAGAGACGTATTCAACTCCTTGAAGCCGACGTTCTCGACATCCAAACCCCTAAAGCCGACCTGATTGCAGCCTTAAATTTCAGCTACCAAGGATTTCGCGACCGTCCGAGCCTTCTTGGTTATATGGCAAACGCGAAAGCTTCTCTAAAACCAGAGGGACTTCTTATCATGGACCTCTGGGGAGGCAGCGAAAGCCAAGTGCTGCAAGAAGAAGAACGGGAAATTGAGAACTCTAATAATGACGGCATTGGCAACTTCTCATACATTTGGGACCAGGAAGCCTTCGACCCAGCCACGTATCACTGCACGACTCGAATTCACTTTTCCTTTAGAGACGGGAGTGAGATGCGAAACGCCTTCACGTATGAATGGCGGTTATGGACGCTCCCTGAAGTCATGGAACTCATGCAAGAAGCCGGCTTTCATGATATCCATTTCCTGTGGGAAGGCACCGACCCAAAGACCGGGGAAGGTAACGGCATCTACACACCGGCCAAGCATGGAGAAGCTGATTTGGCCTGGATAGCCTACGCGGTAGGCCAAAAACCAAAAAAAAACTCTCCATAGCCGTTCCGATTTTTCCTTCCTAGAAGCCTCTTTTCTTGATACACCCTTAGGCTACGAACGGCATGCATCCTTGCATCTGATGACACAGCAGAAAGAGAGCGAGAAAAAGAGAACTTGCCACGACACAACTCGCAGCAGGCAAAAAGGTTTAAAACAAAATGTATAAAAGGATGAATGAGATATTGCCAATCTTGTTTTGCTTATACTTGTTCTCGGTCGGCTTGTTGAGCCCAGCTTTGGCTGGGGATTTCCAAGTTGGTCAAACCATGAGTTTGCACGCAACAAAACCGATAGGGGTTCCTTTGCATCGGGAACCTACGCCCAGCTTTTGGAAACATGTTCCGCACGGTTCTCTGGCTACGATTCGGAAAATTACGAAAGATGGGCGGTGGCTTGACATTATGTTGGAGACGGGGGAAGAAGGGTGGGTGGTCCAAAAGTATCTCCAGCCAGCTCCCTCAGGACCAGACCAGTCGGATAAAACCTCGGACCCTGCCCGAGATGAACAAATCGTGTGGTCATCACCCACTCAATGCGAACAGGTTGTTCATGATAGAAGACGCATGGTTCCCGCTTCTTCCTCAACTCTTCTGTTGGCAACCTGGAATGTTCGATGGTTTCCGAACGGCCAACCTCCGAATCAACCTGAGAACTTCGCAGCCAGCATAGATCTCAATTGGCTCGTCTGTACGATTATATGGATGAACGTGGACATTTTGGCGGTCCAAGAAAGTTTGGCCACTCCCGAAGCTCGAAAAGCTTGGGATGTGGTCGTCACAACATTGCAACAGAAAACCGAGGCCAGGTGGCGTTGGTCACGCCAACGGTGCGGACATCCTGATGCTCACCATATTGGTTTTTTGTGGAACACGAGACGCGTGACCCTTTCTCATTTCGACAGCCTTTGGCAGCTCAATGCGAAAGCCAAATCCTTCCATGAACCTTGCGCAGGGGGCCTCCGCCCAGGGCATTACGCCTGGGTGAAGTCGCGCGCGAAGAACGGCGTTGATTTTCATTTGATTGCGGTCCATTTAAAATCAGGCCCAACTGTGGCAGCTGTGGAAGAACGACATCGCGCCCTGAATCGTATTGACAAGGCTATCGCTCCCTTACTTGATCAGGACCAGGATGTCGTGATTCTGGGTGATCTCAATACCATGGGTGCGGGCGACAGGAGGTCAAGATCCTACGAGCTTAAATCTCTCCGCCGACTGGTGGCTAAGGAACAGCCAGGGTTTCAGGATCTGCCCATTGAGCCACAGTGCACTCAGTATTTTCGAGGACGAGGTGGTTGGCTGGATCATGTGCTGGTGACAAAAGGCATGAGAGAATTGGCAGGCACATCAGGACAGGTAACCGGGTATTGCGCTGTAGCGAATTGCCGACGAATCAAAGGCGATTATCCCCCTGCCTATCGCCGGTTATCAGATCATTGTCCGGTTATTTTTCAAATCAAGGATCGGGATCTGGATTAAGGCCTGGCAGCCGTGGCTCCTATTAGGGCTTCGGTCACCGACGCGCCAAAGCTTCAGCGGCGAGCGCGTCGGCGGGTAAATTTCCTCATTGAAAAAAACAAGTCCCGACGCCTTTCCTGGCCATGGTTTATTGGCTCACCGCTTCCGAGGCTGTGAGGTTTCTAAAATTTCTCCCCATCGAGACAAGAATGTGGTCACAAATCTGTGTTCTTGGGTGGGTTCGACAGCACGCGGTGCAATGGCTAATCCCACAGCCAAGGCAATGTGGTACCTCACTGACCTGGAAGCCACTGCGCGCCGATATGCCGGATGAGCTTGGTTCATCCAAATTGCTGATTCCACTAACCGCCCTAACTCCGGGTCTCCTGGACGCTCTTCGAATTGAATTTCTAGACCTAATCGTCCTGCACGGTTTGGACTTCCTTTGCCAGGAAGCAAGACTGAATCCATAGAAACCGAAGAACCCTGTATCGACTCCTCACGGTGTTCTGTTATCTGTTGGGGACTTGATTCTTGAAAGTCATTGACCGACTCAGCTTGATCCTATTCGTTCACCATAGACGGGACAAGCCCGGTTATCATTAACATTTGCGCATTTTCAACTGAACCAGGACCTCCCAATGGAAGCCGTTTCTGGCCTCCCTTCTTATGCTCCACTAAAGTCCCTAACAAGGGAGACAGGTCAGACAAATCCTCTAGGACTCGCTCAAGATCGCGTTCCAGCGGACGCTTTTGGCGAGACGGCATATCCTCCTCAGCATCACGCGCATCTCCCCAGTCGGATAGCTGTCGTTGCACGACTTGTTGAATCGCTTTGCGGTAACCAAGATATGTGGCACCTCGTGATCCAATACGGATGAAATCTCCTTTATTGACGGTTAACATCGTCCTTGTGGAATCTGTCATGAGAGCTACTTCGTAAGCCCTTGAGTCCAGAGAGTTAGCGATCACTTCCGTGAGAATGGTTTCCTCCAATCCTCCTAGGTATGCATCCCGTAAGTCTTCCAGCAGATGAAGCAAATCAACTCGTGTTTCACCCATAGATTACACTCAATACCTTGTTTTTTAGGAAAGCCTTTTAGGAATTGCGAGCCAATTGTTTACCATGTCACTAAGTCCAGGCAAAATCTGAACCCCCTATGTGTATCCAAAATGATCCAATTGGTGAGTAGAAGGCCACTTCAATCAACCTCTCCTTTCACATTTCCCAGTATTTTTCGTGCCCCTTCTTTAATTTGTTATCAAAATCACGCTTTCCTTGGTTATTTACCCACTGCGTTCATTCTATTTTCCACCTTGACAAATCTAACAGAATCACACAATATATAGTAGTTTTACTTATAGTAAAACTCTATATACACGATTTATTCTGTTATTTTTATTTAGGTGTAAAATACTAAATATTATGAAGAAATTTAATGGAGGTTCGAAAATTGCAGAAAGTGCGGATATTCTGAATAACGGATCCAATTCCTAAACTTGTGGTTCACCCAACGCAAAAGGAGACGCGTCATGGCAACCCAACTCAAAGAAACATCGAAGGGGGCCGTACTCAAAAAACGTCGAGTTAAGGGAGAAGAACGGTGGTTTGTTCGGGTCACGTGTAATTTATTCGGGCCCCGTGAATACGGACCATTTCCTGCAGAAGAAGATGCGGAACAATTTCGAGATGGTGCTGAATTTGAACTTCGTAAATTGTTAGATCAGGAACTCCCAACACGCTCCGTGGATTTTCGACCTCCGTTTGGCTAACTTGGAAAGATCCAGAAGATCCTAGGCATTCTGTTCTTCTCTGAATCTTACTTATTCCTACCCATGAGGTTGTGGTAGAGGATCTTTTTGATCTTCTGTCATAATCTATCAAAACACTTTTCTTTCAGTCCTAGAAAGTTCTCCCATCATCGCCTCATTCAAAAGGAGAGGATTGTTCGAATCCTTTTAGTTCTCTTCGATATCATGAGGGAACGGCGATAAACTGCGACAAACGCTGAAATCGATAGAACAGGCAACCAAATCCAAATAAACTCACTGGCTAAGACTTGCAAACCCCAGGAGCTAAAAAATTCCTGAATCCCTAAAGGCGAGACCTTGATAGGTGTCCATGGGAAGAAATAGCGGGTGTTATCAAATGGGGCGAAAAATGCGACGCCTAACCCTCCATCTGTCAGAGCGTCAAGCACTCCATGGAATACTGTCACCAAGAAAAAATGCGTCAATAGGATCCACCCATGCCGAGACAGAACCTTCACGCTCGGAAATCCCACCCTCACCACTAGCACACTCAACAGGAAAGCGAATCCCAAGGAATGGGTTAATCCTCGATGACCCCACATATCATCGTAAGGAATCCCAAGACTCCATCCCACGACGTCGATATCTGGGACAAGGGAACATATTATAGAAAGAACCCAAAACCGAACAGGTGGGTCACGCCATCCCCACATTTTCCCCAGGGCAACGGCCAACAATCCATGTGCAAAAGCGGATGCCATGTGTGTCTATTTTCGATTGATGTCTGGAAGAGACCTTATTCCCTAGATCCGTCAATATTCAATTCCAATGCCTTTTCTCCGCCTCATAGAAACTTAACCCTTGATCCTCATGGACAATAAACTTTTTCGTTCATTCCTTACGAGCAAGCCCTTGTTCTTTTCATTCCCATTCTCACCATCTTTCCACCAAATTCCTACCAAGCCTTGGCGAAGTTCCCCTCTTTTCTTGCTTACTGCTGCGGTAATTTCTTTGTGTATCCTCATAGGAGTCGCCTTTGGATCAGACATTGCAGTGACTTCTCCACGTCCCTATTCACATAACACAAACACCACTGACAGCTCTTTTACCCGCACTTCTCGCTATCTCACCATGCGCGATGGGGTCAAGATTGCAGTGGATGTCTACCTGCCAGCCGACATGAACTCCAATGATCGTCTGCCGACCCTTCTTCACCAAATCCGATATTGGCGAGCCGTTGCCTACCAATGGCCCTTGAGCATAGTGAAAAACCCAGAAACACGAGGATACATCGGAATCTTTGCCAAACGATTTCTTGCAAACGGATATGCATGGGTGGATGTGGATGTACGTGGATCCGGAGCCTCATTCGGTAAGAGACGGTTTTCTCATTCCCCTGAGGAAATTCAAGACGGGGCGGAAGTTGTTGAGTGGATTATCCACCAACCTTGGTCCAACGGACGAGTGGGATCAATAGGGATCTCCTATGGTGGAGCCTCGGCTGAACTTCTTTTGGCTAACCAACATCCAGTGGTTAAGGCTGCGGCTCCCCTTTTTTCTGGTTTTGACTTGTACCCGGAAATTGCCTTCCCAGGCGGGATTCAGCTCACGTGGTTCACGAAAACCTGGAGTTATATCAACCACCAACTGGACTCCAATGCGCTTCCTTTCGCTGGATGGTTCACCAAATTTCTGATCCAGGGTGTTTCTCCGGTAGATACGGACCCAGAAGGAACACTCTTGGCAGCTGCCATACAAGACCATCAACTGAATTGGGACCCCCATACGGAAGGATTGGGAATTACATTCCGTGACGATCCTCCCCCTTCCCGTTCTGCTCCCAACATTGATGCGTTGAGCCCCTTTACCTCATCCCCAGCCCTCATGGATTCTGGAGCCGCCATTTACAGCTATAGCGGATGGCTTGACGGTGGATACCAGCATGGAGCCATTCGAAGGCACCTTACCCTGACCAATCCCGGCAACAAACTGATTATTGGTCCCTGGGACCATGGTGGCAAACGAAATATCAGTCCAACCAACATAGGACCATCGGCATTCGATCACGGTGGAGAATTACTCAAATTTTTTGATTATCATTTGAAGGGAGTGACTAATGGGATCACGCAGGAGAAACCGATCCACTATTTTACGATGGTTGAGGATCAATGGAAGGCCATCGACCACTGGCTACCCGCATCAACTCTCACGACCTACTACTTTGGCCCCAACCATTCTCTTTCCTCTCAAGCCCTTGATGAGCATGGTGGTTCAGATTCATACATGGTCAACCCCACTGTAGGAACGGGCCGACAAACGCGTTGGAACACCTTGGTGGGAAAACCCATCACCAATCCTTATCCCCACCAAAACCAAAAAAGCCAAAAACTCCTCCTTTATACATCAGATCCCCTCGATCAAGACACGGAAGTGACCGGTCATCCACTCATAACCCTTTAGGTCAGTTCGACTGCGAGGGATGGTGCGTTTTTCGCCTATTTTGAGGATGTCGATCCACAAGGTCACGTGACGTACGTCACAGAAGAAATGATCCGGGCTCTTCATCGCCAACTTCGCAATGACTCACAGCCTTATTCTGACCTCGTTCCTTATCGAACATTTTCCCGTGCTGATTCACGTCCTTTAATCCCTGAGGAAATCGCGAATATAACCTTTGACTTACTTCCCACCTCCTATCTGTTTAAAAAAGACCACCGTATCCAAATAGCTTTGGCCGGAGCGGATCCAGACCATTTTCTCCAAATCCCATCAAACATAGTGGAAAATGCCCCGACGTTGACTCTTTACCGACATGCTCCCTATCTTTCTCATATCCAACTTCCCATTGTCCTCTAATTCTGGGCAATTCATGATTTTGCGACAAGAACGATCCACTAATATTTTTCCCTTACAGATCCCGAGCTAAGTCCTTTTGTTTTCACGCGAAATTTCAATTCCCCAACTCCATCCCCAAAAAATGGGGACAACGTTGTGGAAAGCATGCGTAATATAAAAAACACCCTGCATTGAAGCCATATAAACCATTTTGCATTAAGTTTAGGCATTGTGGTTGCCCTCGACTTCACCACAAAATCTGGATTCGGATTAGCCCCCAAGAGGAACCACGTATCCTTTGAATAGGGTAATAGGGCACGGTATGGGAATAAAGATTATTGGGGTTTGATGATGAGGACTCCATCACGAATTGTGACGAGCACGGCTGAAACTCGAGGGTCTCTTGCCACGACTCGATTTAGTTCTTGAATCACTGCGGTGGTCTCATCTCCAGGTGGATGTCGAATGACCTCCCCGCTCCAAAGCACATTATCAATAAGGATGACACCGTTATCCGAAATGAAGTCCAAATTCCGCTGGTAATAATTCAGGTAATTGATTTTATCCGCGTCAATAAAAATCACATCAAAATGGCCAGAGAGTCCATTTAAAGTTTCCAATGCCGGGGCCAGCCGCAGATCGATCTTTGAGCCATGAGGGCTTTGGGCAAAGTGCTTTTTGGCAATCGCGGTGGCATCAGGATCAATGTCACAAGTGATGATTGTTCCGTCAGCAGGTAGGACTTCGGCAAAACAGAGTGCACTGTAGCCTGTAAAGGTTCCAATCTCTAAAATTCGCTGAGCGTTGACCATTTGAGACATCATCTTTAAGAAAGCCCCTTCCAAGGGTCCCACCAACATCTGCGACAATTCCATGGTTTTTATGGTTTCTTCTCGAAGCTTATGGCAGATTGTGGACTCAGGAATAGAATGGGCCTCCGCATAAGTTTCAACTTCCGGTGCAATTAACGTTTTCATGAAAGATCCTTTCTCTTTATTCAACCAAACAGCCTGTGCTCTATACTCCTCTTCCAACATGGAGACGAGATAAAAAGCACTGCATTTCCATCACTAACCCTTGCATCCCATTGCATCCATCTGGTTTCATACGTAAAGTGTCGTTCTCCCAAATCCCTTAATGAAGTTCATTCTTTTATTATTTTTCAGCAATTAGCGCCATATGAATTCATCTGAAACATTAGAACAACTCAACCACAAACTTCGTGAGATTCATCACTTGAAGGATGCCGTGGCCCTCCTTTCTTGGGATCAGGAAACCTACATGCCAGCCAGTGGAGGTGAGGCGCGCGCCGATCAGATCGCGACGCTCCAAACCCTCGCCCACAAGGGGTTGACCTCTCCTGAAATAGAGGATCTGCTAACCACTTGGATCGACCCAGAAACAGGCGAAGGGCATTCCCAATATGCTTTGCTTGATGCGCGAACACAAGCCTTACTTCGTGAGACATGGCGTGACTTCAACCGTGCCAGAAAACTTCCCTCTTCTTTTGTCAATCGCTTGGAACGCGAATGCTCTCTTGCCCAACAGGCCTGGACAGAAGCCAAAGGGAAAAATGATTTTGTCACGTTTTTTCCTCATCTTCGGACTATTGTTTCTCTTAAACATGAGGAAACCCAGTACGTCGGATATTCTGAATCTCCTTACAACGCACTGCTGGATACCTATGAACCAGGTCTCACGGTTGCCCAAATCAAGCCATTGTTTTCCCGGATGAGGGAAAAGCTTGTTCCTCTTCTTGATAACATCCGTCAGGCTCCGATTCAACCCAAGGATGCTCTGCTTCATCAACCCTTTGATCCTGACAAACAAATGACGTTTGGTCGCATGGTCCTCACTCGCATGGGCTATGATTTTCAAAAAGGTCGCCTCGACTTATCAGCCCACCCCTTTACCACTTCTTTTCATCCTACGGATGTTCGTGTCACCACCAGAGTCTTTGAAAAAGACCTTCCTTCCTGTTTGTTTAGTTGCATACACGAAGGCGGACATGGTCTTTACGAACAAGGTCTGCCGTCTGATGACCATGGAACGCCCTTAGGGGAACCTATTTCCCTTGGGATGCATGAAAGTCAGTCGCGGTTGTGGGAAAATTGTATCGGGCGCTCACTTTCATTTTGGAGTTACTTCTTCCCTCACCTCCAACAAACCTTCCCAAAACAATTGAGCCACACATCACTCGAAGAATTTTACCGAGCCATCAATACCGTCAAGCCTTCTTTCATCCGCGCAGAGGCGGACGAAGTCACGTATAATTTGCACATCATGCTTCGTTTTGAGATCGAACTGGACTTATTGGAACGCCGCATCGAGGTCGAGGACTTGCCCAGTTTTTGGAATGAAAAAATGAGAGACTACCTGGGGATCGTCCCAGATCGTAATTCCGATGGAGTGCTTCAGGACGTGCATTGGTCACTCGGCGCTTTTGGGTACTTCCCAACCTATACGTTGGGCAATTTGTATGCGGCCATGCTGTACCATCAAGCCAACATGGATCTTCCAGATTTTCAGTCTCGGATTGCAGCCGGCGAGCTTACGGCATTGAAGAATTGGTTACAGACTAAAGTCCATCGTTGGGGTCGACAGTTTACATCTGAAGAATTGATATACCAGATTACCGGGCAAAGCCTGAATACCGAACCGTTTCTTCAGTATGTGGAAGAGAAAATAAAAACTGTGTATGGTTAGATCTCCTATGCCTTTTATCTATAAAGGCATGTCACGTGTCCCACTTCTTCCATAATCTTCTCCACCCCCACATTGATGTTATCCAACTAGATAAACTTTCGTATCCGTAAAGATACAGACTTCTCCTTTGAACCTCCTGCCAACATTCCTGATCTTTTAAATTCTCCTTTGAAATTAAAGAATTCGATCTTTCCAATGCACGGTGTGGATAGAATTATCTTTCTGGCATATTTCCTGCTCTATTCGTCAATTAGCAAACATTCACAATCATTTTTTTAACAAAGGAGGAAGAACATGATGAAACCGTTCTTGCAATCACCCCATTCTCTTCTCATGAAGACAATGGGGGTGTTTCTTTTGGTGTTAGGCCTGCAGGGATTAGGGATGGCCATGGAAGGAAAGGTCGATGTAAACACTGCAACCGTGAAGGAACTTCAAATGCTTCCGGGCGTTGGGAAGGCCATTGCCGAGCGCATTGTCGAATATCGAAAAACCAATGGCCCTTTTGAGTCGGTTGACGATCTCAAGAACGTCAAAGGCATTGGAAAGGCCAAACTTGATAAGCTCAAGGATCATGTCAACATCGAGTAGTAGCAGATTCAATAAGGGCTCGATGAAATAGAAAGATCATCCATGTGATGGAGGGGGATCACGGGAGTTTTTCCCAGTCCCCTTCCTCACAGTACGTAATACATTCCCTCATCCCTTTCCTGTGTTGGCATTGATTTATTTTAGAACTTTACATCCCAAGAGCGGAATTCAATCGAGCAATGACGGGAGGGGGGATCGTCAATTCACCAGTGACCTCGATTCGAGAAGGCACGAGTAAAATCGAATGAAACGGGATGTCTCGGATGAAAAGCTTCTGATCTGGTTGATCCGTGGTACTGATTTCGACTTGTTCGACAGAATTCGTAATCTCCCCGAAATCTTGGACAGCATATCTCCCCACAATCCCTTGAAGAATTTCCCTCACCTGTTCATTGGCTTCAATATCTTCCAGCGCCTCTTCCAGAATGGTAACCACTTCTTCGCTCTCTTCTGTCAAACTGAAGTTCTCTAATCGTTCTTTTCGCCGCAACGCAAGAAGGTCATTATCCAAATCTTTACTGAAAGCCCCATACGCAAACCGCAGAAACTCAAAATGAAAACCCTTGAGGCCTTTCCCCAGCATCTGCAACTCACTTAAGAACACCAACTGTTGGAGCTTCACATCACTGACCATCTGGCATTCCTGCGAGTCAGTCAAATGAAGGAGGTACAACAGCAAGGCCCGGTCAACCACGATATCCTGAGGTTTACGCATGAAATCTTCCTTTGTTGAAACTCTTCTTCACCACACAAGATTTTGAGGAGAGTGGAGTCTAACGTCCCTCTAAAAGTTCCGTCAACGAATAAGCAGGGCGATGCTGTCTCTGGCAATAGAGAAGATCATGTGTCTATTGAAATATCAGCACTCGTTACTTGACCCCACCAAAGGTTTTTCGTTTTAATAGAGAATCTGTCCTCATGTGGAGTCGATCGAATGTCAAAAGCCGTCAAAGAACTCGAGATCCTCAAACAACATCTTGCCAAGAATAACCTTAAATTGACTCGTCAGCGGGAAAATATTCTTACGACCTTTCTTAAAATGGAACATGTCACTGCCGAGCAGATGCACAGGCTGCTGGCGAAGAAAGACCCCCATATTGGATTAGCCACTGTCTATCGAACCTTGAAATTGTTGTGTGAAACCGGTTTGGCTCAAGAACGGCATTTTGGATCTCAAACACAGTTCGATAACGTGTCTCATAAGGGGCATCATGACCACCTCATTTGTGTCGCCTGTGACAAGATCGTGGAATTTGAGAACTGCCAGATCGAGAACCTACAAGAAGAAGTAGCGAGCCATCATGGATTTGCGATACGCACCCACCGTCTTGAGCTTTATTGTGATCCTATTCGTCTCCCCAATGGTCAATGCAAACATTGCGATCGCGTGTTGAGCTCGCAACCCCACTATACGGTCATGCCCTCTGAACAAAAACGATAACAGTAGGTCTTCTATGCGTCCAGGTCTCAAGATTGCACTTTCTCTCACGTTCATGATTCTGACATTCCTGCACAGTTTCTTTTCCCTTCCTTCCTGGGCTTCTGGAAAAATCGTTATCTATTCTGGACGGGCCGAGCGTCTGATTAAATCAGCGCTTGACGAATTTCAATCTCAAACCGGCATTCAAGTTGACATGCTGACAGGAGAAAGCACTCAACTGATTAATCGCCTTCAAGCAGAAGGAAAACATACTCCAGCGGACGTATTCATTACCAACGATGCTGGTACTTTGGAAAGAGCCAGAAAACTGAAATTGCTCCGCCCCTTAAATATGAAAGAAATTAATCGTGCGATCCCTTCACATTTTCGTGCTCCAGACAATAGCTGGGTAGGGTTATCAGGCCGAATATGGGTTGTGGTCTACAACACCAATCTCGTCAAGCCCAACCAAATTACTTCCATTTTGGATTTGGCTGATCCTCAGTGGAAAGGAAAGATTGGGATCACGAATGCAGGAAGTGTGTATCTTCAAACAGGAGTTTCTGTCATTCGGGCTATCAAAGGTGAGGGAGAAACGGAACGATTCCTCAAGGGGCTCAAGGCGAATGCCGGCAATGCCGTCTATGGGAAAAATCGTCAAATTGTTGCAGCCGTTGCCCAAGGGGAACTCGCTGCTGGAATCGTGAATCATTATTATATTTACCGCCACCTTGCCAAACACCCCGATGCTCCCATTGCTCTTCGCCTGACTGACCAAAGTCCTCAAGGAATGGGGGTCATTATGAATGCCTCCGGCATAGGCGTCACCGCCTATTCCAAAAACGTGGATGAAGCGAAGCGCTTGGTTCAGTTTCTTGTTTCAAAAGCTGGACAGAAGATATTTGCCGATGTGAATAAAGAATATTCCCTGCATCCTGGCGTGAAGGCAGATCCAGCTCTCCCGCCACGGGACAGTTTTCATGTCGCCCAAGTTCCACTCACTCAGTTGGCAGATTTACGTGATCCAACTCTGACTGCGATTGAACGTATTGGCCTCCGCTAACGGCTTCATTGCTCCTTCCCGAGTGTCTTGGGTCTTCCCCTCTTCTCTTTCAATTTTGGCCCTGAGTTTAGCTGGGCTTATCGCTCTTCCATTAGTGTATGTCTGTTATACAGCCCTTTCCGTGGACCTTCCCGTTTGGCAACGACTGTGGACGACTCGTATACCTGAACTCTTTCTGAACACCCTTTCCTTAGCTGTGGGAGTTTCCTTCGGTACCTTGCTGATCGGAATCTCCCTTGCCTGGATCCTGACACGGTATCGATTTCCAGGAAGCCAGATCTGGGAATGGGCCGTCATCCTTCCCCTTGCCATACCTTCCTATGTCCTCGCATACATCTATACCTATCTCCTCGGACGAGGAGGCCCCCTTGAGAAACTATGGCAAGGGTTGATGGGACCAGAAAGCCACCTGTTTTCTCCATTCAGTTTTTGGGGGGCTGACTTAGTCATGACTCTCAATACCTTTCCCTTTATCTATCTGTTGACTAGAGCAGCCTTTGCAAACTTCAATGTCTGTTTTGAAGAAGTCGCTCGTGCCTCTGGAGCCGGCCCAGTTCGAAGATTTTTCTTTGTCTCATTACCGATGATCCGGCCATCCTTAATCGCCGGCCTGTTTTTAGCCATTCTCTACGTTGTCTCGGATTTTGGAGCCGTGGCCCTTTTGCGATACCAAACCTTTACCTATGCCATCTACCAACAGATGACCAGCCGCTACGACTATACCGCAGCGGCGTGTCTTAGTCTTTTGTTGGTTCTCTGCGCATTCCTCTTTTTATTCGCTGAGCGCCGGTTCAGAAAGCAAAGTCGTTTTTTCCAAACAACAGGCCCTTTCCGTCGGATCACACCGAAACCTTGTACTCCCATGTTCACCTTTCTCGTCACTGGTTATTTCATTCTCATTGTCAGCGCAGCTTTCGGCTTGCCTCTTGTCCTCCTGATAGATTGGACCATGGGCGCCGCAGTCCAGGGAAATGTGACCATCCGGTTTATCGAATTCGTTTGGAACAGTATGGTGTTGTCAGGCTCAGCTGCGACCTTAGCCATCATTATCGGGACCCCGCTGGCCTACTTGGCGTGGCGACGCCCCACAACGCTCAATATTTTTTGCCTCCAGGGAGCATATGCCGGGTATGTCCTTCCCGGCCCTGTTGCCGCATTAGCGTTGTTAATGCTCGTCATGGAAAATATTCCTATTCTTTTCGGTACAGTATGGATTCTGATTCTGGCCTATCTTGTACATTTTTTGCCCGCTGGTCTTCAGGCAATGGAATCTGCGCTACAGCAGGTTAAGCCGAATTTGGAGGAAGCTGCACGAAGTCTGGGGTCGCGAGGAATTCGGAGCTTTTATGAAGTCACCCTCCCCTTGGTTCGAGGAGGATTTTTTAGTGCATGGATTTTGATTTTCATCCAATGCATGAAAGAATTACCTGCAACGCTCTTATTGCGGCCTGTGGGGTTTGATACTCTAGCGGTGCGAATATGGTTGGAAGCCAGCGAAGAGTTGTATCAACTGGCTGCGCCCCCTGCCCTTTTGCTTATTATGATGACGATCCCTGTGGTAATCCTCTTAACGAGAAAAATGAATCGAATCAGCAGAGGATAACTCTCCAGCCTCAATCATTCGCTGATCCTTCACTCTGATTGACCAAAAAGGTCACTCCTCTTATGGATTGATAAACCGACCATCTGATAGACTGACCCCATTCCGTGCGTGCTCTCATGACTTCACCTTCTGCCGACTCTTTACACACAAGCCAATCGCACCCTGTTCTTGCGCTGCAAAAGGTGACCTGTTCTTATCAAGCGGGATTTCCAGCCATCCAAAACATCTCTCTTTCCGCCGCGCAGGGGGAAATCATCTGTTTGCTAGGCCCGTCAGGATGCGGAAAAACGACGACTCTTCGAGCCATAGCAGGGTTTGAGACTCTTGTATCAGGCGAAATATATTTAAACGGGCAGGTGGTCTCATCTCATTCGAAACATATCCCCCCGGAACGTCGACGAATTGGAATGGTATTTCAAGATTATGCCTTGTTTCCCCACCTTCGAGTTGTGGACAATATCGCCTTTGGTCTGACTCACCTTCCTTCATCAGAACGTCTGGAAAGAGTCAAACATGTGCTTTCGCTCACGGGTCTTTCCCAATTGGAACGCCGATTTCCTCACGAGTTGTCTGGCGGACAACAGCAACGAGTGGCATTGGCGCGTGCTTTAGCCCCTCAGCCAGTGCTGCTATTATTGGACGAACCATTCAGCAACTTGGATCCTGACATGACATATAAAATGCGAGGCGAACTTCACCAACTGTTAAAGGAGACGAAAACAACCGCTGTCTTAGTCACCCACGACCATGAAGAAGCCTTCACGATGGCTGATCATGTTGCGGTATTGCAGGAAGGATCGCTCGCACAGTTTGATACGCCTGAAAATATCTACCATTTGCCCACTTCACAATTTGTGGCGGAATTTGTGGGACAGGCTGATTTCGTCCCCGGTGTCATTGAAGATGGGGTTCCTATGACTGAGATTGGCCAATTTCCCAAACCCGAACAATATCAGGGAGGAAAAGAGGTTTGGCTTCTCATCAGACCCGATGATATCGGCATTGCCGACCCAGGGAAGGGAACGGCCACAATCGAATCTCGTCAATTTCGAGGATCTGAAAATCTCTACACGATTCAGCTCGCATCTGGCCAAATTATTCATTCCAGCGAAAGCTCCACGACCATGTATTCTCCAGGTACCCCCGTGGAACTCAATATTCATGCAACCCATACCGTCCTGTTTGAACGTTCCTCTCCCTAATTGTCCATTTTTCCAGCACTTTTCTTTCGACACCGCTGTCGACATTATACATAGACCATCACCCCACACTACTTTCTCATTCGCTTCTAAGATGGAAGTGGTTATATAATAACGAGAGTGAGTGTTACGTAGAATTCGACTGAATGTTAAAGGAGGAGGAAACCATGAAAAGAATGGGAATACGATTATCAGCATGGTTGGCCGCTTTCTTGGTGGGGAGTGCCTTGACCTTGGCAATGGCCATTCCCTCCCAAGCCATCGAGTATCCACATGGTACGACCCATGGTGATGTTGGACATCATGGGAAAGGCTCCTCAAGCCATGGCATGAGTCATCCTGGGACGGGGCATGGATCCGGATTGGGACACCATGGTACAGGGTCACGCCACGGCATGGGCGCTCGTCATGGAGCTCATCAAAACGCTAGCGATTTCATCAAGCACGTGTTGAAGTTCAAGGATGGGATGGCCATTACTCAAGATCAAGAAAGGCGCCTCAAGGCTATCAACATCACGTACAAGAAAACTCGGATAAAAATGAAAGCCGAAGTCAAGCTTGCAAACCTTGATTTACACGAAACACTGAAGAATGAAACTTCGAGTCTGTCTGATATCGAATCGCAACTCAAGAATGTTCATGCTCTCAAGGCTGATCTCTATCTGGCATCAATTAAAGCCAAGCGTGAGGCTAAGGGTGTTCTCACCGATGAGCAGCGGAAACGAATGAAAGCCGTTCATGATCGCATCAAAGGCTATGGATCAAAAATGATGCGATCGGGTCACCCTGGCTGGTATAAACACCACGGGAAGGGAAAAGACAACGATACGTATTAATCAAGTTTAAGAATGATCACTCATGAAAAAGGGGCCAAGCGCCCACTTTTTCATGAGGAACAATTTCAGCATCCCTTTTGCGAGGCACCTTGGATAAACCCTGTTTTATCCATTTCAAAGGTCATCTCGCAGGTTCTTGATGATCCATAGAGCTGGCTACCAGAAGGACGTCGAGAGATCTTTGTCCTATAGATCGCCTTTCGCCACCCTCCCGGCAATTCTACCTCTTCCGTAGGTGTTCCAAATGTAGCCACGAGTTCTTCGCGATGAAGGCCGTTCCATTCATCCATTGGTGCTGCTGATAAAGAACATCCCCCTACCAAACTCAGAACAGCGATCACAGATAAGTTTCGCAGGAGTCGTAACCCGCCTTGGTGGCGTGGCCTTGGGCCACTATGATTGCATTGGGCATTCATCGGGCGCGTCCAAACCCTTTCCTAGTCGGAGAAGGCGATTCTTCTATCTGTAACCGGCCTTGAAGACCAGAGGAAATCCATATCTCACCTTTTTCATCAACGATAACAGCCTCGACCCCAGGCAAGCTTTCAACAAGAGCGATTCCTTGCTCTGAACCCATGACAAAAATTCCCGTGTCTAGTCCATCGGCCACAACCCCTTCTTTCGCGATGACCGTTGCACTCTGGGATGATCGTGCAGGCTTCAATGTCCTCGGGTCTAAAATATGATGATACCGCACATTATCACGGATGAAGAAACGTTGATAATCCCCAGCAGTGGATACCGCTTCATTTTCCAACTCCAACCGCGCCAAGAATTGGCCCTGTTCTTTACGTGGGTGTTGAATACCAAAGAGAAACTTCTGTCCATCTGGCATAAGCCCAAACGTTTTAATATCACCGGACAAAGCCACCACACCAGCCGTTGCTCCTGCTGCCTGCATTTTCGTCGCAGCAAGGTCTGCTGCGAACCCTTTTCCAATACCCCCGATATCGACCTGCATCCCTTTCTTAGTCAAGAACACTGTCTGATCTTCTTGTTTAATTTTAAGGCTCGATAGATCCGTGAGAGGAAGAATATCTGTCAATTCTTGATCCGAGGGTAGTTGCCCCTCTTGGCTGGCTCTCCAGACAGAAACTGCAGGTCCAACCATAATATTGAAACCTCCTCGAGTCAGAATCGCCATCTCTAGGGAACGCTCTAAGACTTCAAGAGTATCGCGACTCACTGAAACAGGGTTTTCTCCAGCAGATGCATTGACCTGAGAAAGCTCACTCTCCGGAATCCAAATGCTCAAGAGCTTTTCCAAACGCTGGATCTCACTCAAACCCGCTTCTGCCGCTTCTTGGGCTGTGTTTTCATCTTGCGCCACAGCCGTCACGAATACCAGGGTGCCCATGAGCATTTGGCTTCGTTTGACGACTGAAGACGTCGATTGAAAGCCGCTTAAAATAAGACCGGTCAAAACGACGAAAAGGATCGAAAAATAGGACATGAACGACTAACTCGTGTGATGCCGCATGAAATATCTAAAACGGGGGTATGGCACGACTTCGAAAAGGCGGGCTTCATAAACTTCTGGGTTGAGTGAGAGAGAGGTGATGGGAAGGTGGGATAATTCCGGATAATCGCTTGGAGATAAATCCTTTGAAGAGTCAGGATTTGCCGAAACAGAAATCGTCATTTTTCTGTCATAGTATGGTGATGAAATTTGAACATCCCAGTACCCCGAATCATAGATTCCCTTCCCCTCAATGTGAAACGTGAGAGAGAGTTGAGCCATCGAACGAAAGACCCCTTCTTGAATTTGAATCCGCGTGACTTCATATTCTCCATCAGGAAGTGGGAGATAAAAGGACGAATCCTTAGCTTCCACATCGACTCGATAGCGTTGCCTGGTTTGGCGATTTGTGATTTCAAAAAAACGCACCTCCGGGTGATAACGACGATTTGATGGGCCTGAGAGATCAGATGCGATTCGTCCAAAGACCAAGGAGGAACCTGAGGGAACCTTAGCAGGATGGGCCTGGAATGTGTTCACACCCCCCCATAGCCCTAACTGAATGGTTATCAAAAACGCCAGCAATCTCACGATATGAACCCTTCCATATTGATATATATAGCAGGATTCTTGACCTATTTCCAAGCACAATCAAGGCAATCGATGGAATTCATAGGGTCCCCTTGACAATGGCAGAATTTTTTCTGTATTAATAATAATTCTCATTTTCATAAAGAATTAAAATCCAGAATCAAAATCACAGATGAAAATCTCAAAGAACGAAACAGATTGCAACCTTCTCACGATCTCCAAGCCAGACTATGACCTACCCGAAGCACGCTGCCATTGCGGTCACTTAGTCGCTCGGTTACGAGAAACCGGAGTGGAATTAAAATGCAAGCGGTGCAAACAGATTGCACTCATTCCCTTTGAGCACATGGCCGAATTCCAAGACCCTAAATGGGCTGACTGAAAACTTTTACACATAACTTGATTGCTCAGAGCACCACGGCCATTTAACACGAATAGAATATAAACCCATAGCCAAGAAGGTTTCATAGCACCGTATAACATTTCATTGAGGGCCTAAGAGTCCCCTGTTGAACTTAAGAGGACCATCGAGTTCCAACTTAGTGGAGTAAGATTTATGAAACGATGGTTTTTTCTGTGGGCTCTCTCTCCCTTGATGATTGGCTCAATTCTTTTTGGTTTCACGAGCCAGCTCTCCGCCGAAGAACTCACGCCTGCCCAACAAGAGGCTGTTCAGAAGGCTGTCCAACAATACCTCAAAGAACAAGGGTACATTGACAGTGGGATGACGCAATCTGCCGCACCCCCCACTGGATTTGGACAACCTGCTCCCCAATCGAGCAAAAAGAGTCTTGAAGAATTGTCCAAACCCACAAGTGCCACCAACAAATACGGATCAACGATGGAGGGATCAGGTAAATTGATCTATGCTCGTCCCTTCGTGTCTTCACCGAAAGCCATTCTCGGTGGTTACTTTGATTTCGAATATTGGAACAAAGCCAACGATGGGAAAAATAGCTATTTTGACCAGCATCGACTCGTTCCGTTCATTTACGGTGACGTCAGCGAACACGTCAAATTTGCTGCAGAAATCGAGATCGAGCATGGTGCGGGAAATGAAGACGGAAACACAGACGTGAAAGTGGAATTCGCCTCCATGGATTATCTGGTGACAGAGCCCTTAAACTTCCGGGCCGGCATCCTTCTCCTTCCACTCGGTAAGTTTAACCTGCTCCATGACGCGCCACTCCGGGACCTCACCGAACGACCCTTGGTAGCGCAACGAATTATCCCATCAACCCTTCACCAGCCAGGGGTCGGCCTATACGGCACCTTTTACCCCACGATCTTATCCCAGTTGAACTACGAATTATACGTCACGAGTGGATTTACGGACGCCTTTGGTACCGATGATGCGACTGCTGCTTCAAATATCAATACTTCGAATGGATTACGGTCTGCTCGAACCAACGACACAAGTTTTGACAACAATCAAGGAAAAGCAATGGTAGGACGTGTCGCCTTTAGCCCAATCCTCGGAGTGGAGCTTGGCGGGTCTGGATTTGGCGGTACTTACGACAAAAACGGCGACAGAATGCTCTACATCTGGGCGCTTGATTGGACCATTCAACGTGGGCCTTTTGAACTCATCGGAGAAAGCGCCTGGGCTTACATCGAAGAGAACAATTTACAACAGGGCAACAATATGCCAGTAGCGTCTCTCACCAACTCCGAGCGGATGTGGGGTTACTATATACAGGCTAATTACCACTTTCTTCCGCAGTGGTTGACAAATCTGGCCCCATCGCATTTCAGACAGGAAATTTCGACTTTGACTGCTGTGGTACGGTGGGAAGAACTGAATCTTGGCGCGGATCTTGACGATAATACTGAGGCTGGCAAATCAGGAGAACGACAACGCGTGACGTTTGGGTTCAATTTCCGGCCCACCGAAGACTCGGTCGTCAAACTGGATTATCAATACAGTCCAAAGGACGTCAACACTGAAGGAGAAAGAATCCAGGACTATGGGTTTGTAGGCTCTGTCGCCACTTATTTCTAAAGAAGGATCAAGACGAGGCCTGAAGAGAAGGAGGGGTGGGTTGGTCCACCCCTTCTTAGTTTTTATGACTCCTTACTTAATTGCGACCCCGCTCTCGAGCGACCGTTCATGAGACAGTCGTAGCTCAAACCAATCGGTTGACCGAGATATGATGGAATGCTACAATCTGAAGATTATTAATCATAATGAGAATCAACTTCATAATGTAAGATTTTGATTCTTAATCTCAATTTTCATGTTACATGGAACCCCTTTTCTTCTTCTGTTTGCAAGCCTAGCCTTTACTACAGCAGGCTGTTCGATTTTGGAGGGAAATACACTGTCTTCCGAACGATACATGACCTGCCCTCAGGAATCTGTCTGGGAAGGCGCTTTGGAGATTCTTGAGCCCTACCCCGTCACCCTGAAGGACCAATCTAACGGTATCATTGAAACTGGCTGGTTGGAACGCCCTGTCACTGGTCGTCCTTATGGGCTTTTTGCGCGAGAAGGATTAGGTGAGAGGGAACGATCACGTCTCACCTTTACCGTCAAACCGATCCAAGACGGGGTCGTCGTCGTCAGGCTGACCGAACGACGACAGCATTGGGGATTTCGCGGTGGCAATCAGATCTATAAATGGTATCCAGTGGAACCTTCCAAGAAAGCGCTGGATGGAGTCATGAACGATCTCACCGCCCAACTCGATAAAGATGGATGTTTCATCGAATCATGAACTCTTTTGCTCTACGTCTGACATTAATACTCTCTCTTGTCTTCCTCACCGCTCCTCTCCTGTCAGCCCATGCTGAACGAGTATGGGACGCAGAGCTGAATCGATACTTGACACCTGAGGAGCTGGGTCATGTGGAAGTCTTCCTCACACCAGAGGAAGGCTCGAATTTGATATTTTCTGATTCCGAACAGATTCGTCACGTCAATTTGATACTGACTCCCTCCCAAAAAGAGAGCATTCAAGAAAGAATTGGGTGGACCTTTCCTGAAACTTCTTTTGAATGTTTTATCGGAGAAACTCAGGGCAAAACTGATGGATGGGCTTTGGTTCAAAATACCGTCGGGAAACATAAACACATGACGTACATGGTCGGAGTTGACCAGGATGGAGAGGTCATGAGCGTTGAGCTGCTCGTCTATCGAGAGTCCAGGGGAAGTGAAGTCCGAAAAAGGCGCTTTAACTATCAATACGAAGGGAAAACTGTCTACGATCCCATTCGCATCAACCGGGACATTATTAACATCTCCGGTGCCACGATGTCTGTCCGCTCGATGAGTGCTGGCATTAAACGAACCCTTGTGGTGGTGGATGAAGTCTATCTCAAACCCTCAGGCCGATGAAGCACGATTAGTTCGAACGGTGGTGCCGAAAAGAACTTGTTTGAGTCCCTTTTGGGATTTTGATCCCCTACTGAAATGGGATGCGGAATTTTAACACCCGGTTTCACCTTCGCGATACAGACCGACACATTCGGTTAGTGTACACGTGGTTCCTCTTACTGATGTTGGCTGGATTTATCTTTACGTTCTTTTGGGCACATAGCATGACCGACCTTACCCCCAAAGGCATTGCTGATCATTACCGTGGCTCCAATGCAACTTTTGGTGAGCCCATGTCATTTGGCCAATTGTCAGAGACAACCCATTTTCATCTGTTTACCATGCCGGTAGTATTCCTCATCATGGTTCACGTACTCTATCTCACGATGGCAGGATCCCTCGTGAAAGCCATTACGACTTGGGCTGTTTTTTTAGGAGTTACCTTTGATCTGATTTCCCCTTGGCTCATCACGTATGTCTCTCCAGTGTTTGTTCTGACGATGCTAGGAGGTGATATTCTCATGACGTTGAGCTTCTTGGTGATGTTCATCATTCCAATGTATGAGATGTGGATCCTCAATCTACCTTTTATGATGAGGGAGTCAAATGAGTAAGTACGTATTCAACTAGTCAGATTCAGCTCTCGTCAGGCTAGAAACCTTTCGTCATAGAGCCCAAGATTGACGTCACAATCTTGGGCTCTTTTTTTGCCGCAAGAAGTCTTGCGTCTCGACATCTTTCGAAGAGAAAATATGCGCTCCTGCCATCCTCGCTTTAGAACGACAGGGCTCTTGCCCTGCACGACTCTTCGCGTTCCACTGGTTGCCTCTAACTTGTTTGCTCTAAGGGTTGACAAAGTAAAAATAATATGATATTGATAATTATTATCTATATCAATATTAAAACTATTGCCCTTGGGCCATCTTTCGATGCTTAACATTTCACACACGCAGCCCCCTAATCTTCAGAGCAGCCGGAATTCTGCGCCTCCTGACCTCACCAGGGATAGAGTGGGTTTACCCCTCCCACTTCATCCACAGCAAATTCCGCCTGCTTGGCAAGGGACCAACAATTCCTCCGGTCCCTTGCCCTCCCTATTTCAGCGGTCTACTTAATTGTCTGCACTTTTTTATAGGAGAAATAAACCATGAAAATCGGTGACATCATGCCTCCATTCATCTTTCCCGCTCAAGTAGGAGGAAAGCTCATCCCCCTAACCTTTTCTCAATTCAAAGGGGAATGGACAGCCTTATTCTGTGTTTCTTCTCTCCATCAGATTGATATGAATGCTTTTGATGATCAGTTCGAGCAGTTCGAATCTTGTCAGTGCAACCTTGTCGTTTTGACAGAGAAGGATCTTCCTTTCCATGACTCATTCGGTCAGCAATATCGCAACTTCCGACCCTACCTACTAGCCGATCCTTTACGACGATTGACCTGAGCACTGAAACCCACTGACTCTCTTTCGTCTCATCGATGCGAATTCTTTCTCATCAATCCAGAAAGTCGATTATACATGCGGCTCATTCAGGACTTTGGTCATCAAGGGATCAGCGACCTTCTTGATATTCTTCTGATGATTAAACTGACCATCCCATTCACAAGAGAACAATCACTTCCAGAAATAATTCCCGCTGGAAACCCAGCATGAAAAATGGTTTTTCAATTTTCAAGAACACATTCCACGAAAGCTTGCCTTCTTTCTCACTATCCTCTTGGTATGGTCATACCAACTGCTCCGTGGTTTCTTGATAACCAGTCCTTTGCAAGAGAGAAACATCGTACATTTTCTTGACTTAAGAAAACCTGATTAGTGATACACAATAACGCAAATGCATTTTTGAGCAAGGCAACCCATGGATTTAGTTCGATTTCTTCTCCTCATACTCATTCTATTCTTCTCTGGATGCGCACCCAGTCTCTACTGGGCCAAACCCGGTGCCCAACCTGGGGAATTTGAACACGATATCATCGAGTGCCGACGGACCCTTGGAATCAGGAATACAGGAGGAGCCGTCATCAATCCTCGTGCGCTGTCTATGGTAACCGGAGAGGTCCCTGTTCAGCAATGCTTAGCGAACAAAGGATGGTATTTGGCGGAAAAACCCGACAATGAGGGATGAGATAAGCTCTCATCCTATTTCCAATCCTCTAATTTTTTTTTCGCACCAGTCCACGACAACTATAGTGTTTTCACTTTCCTTCAATAAATCAGAAAGTTCATTTTCCCTCTGGATATAGGGATTTTGAATTAAGGAATGTCTTAATAAAAAGTTAAAAAAACTGTAGCTTTTGACACCACAGACGGCGACGTTTATGCCATGACAAGACCTTCTTTCATTCGTTCTCATCATAGCAATGCCTGACAGATGGATAGTATCCATCGGATAAACCCCATGCGGCAATCCTCCCGATCAATTTGGGATGAGGGGAGGTTAGAAGCTCTGAGGACTAACTCATCACGATGGGGAGAAAGAAGATAGAGAAGGCAGGCATCGGCTTTGGTCACTTCGACCACAATCTCGACAATATGCCTGAAGACTGATTCCAGATCTAAGGTGCTACCGATAGATTCACTGATCTGGTGCAAGACCTCCACTTATCGAGTTCTCTCGAGGAGAACAGCCTTCACGTTTTTATTGGAACGATTTGGATTTATGCTCTTCAAGATAGGGGCCAAGCATGTTCGATTGAACTACACACTGTCTACGCTATCTAGACTATAACCCATTCCATGAGCCGTTAAACCATTGCCTGACTTTATCTCGTTGTAAAGGAATCACTTCCACCTTTCCAATTTTTCGAGGGACCACACAATGGACCTGTCCACTCGCGACCTTTTTATCGTGGAGCATAGCAGACCACAAATCTCTAAAATGGAGAGGAGGAATGGACTGAGGCAACCCTGCACTTTGAATCAGCTCACGCTGTCGAGTGACCACTTCTTCCGAGCAAAGTCCCAAAAACCTGGAGAGTTCAGCCTCGCAGACCATGCCCATACCCACAGCTTCCCCATGAATGAATTTTCGATAGCGGCCCCAAGATTCCAGTGCATGGCCAATGGTATGTCCATAGTTTAAGATGCGACGTAACCCAGACTCTAGTTCATCCCGAGCCACCACCGAAGCCTTGATTTCACAACATCGCTTAACCACAGACTGGACGATCTCGGATTTCATCTTCAGTATCGCACCGATCTGGTCTTCAAGAAATCGAAAAAATGTCCTATCCGCAATCATGCCATACTTAATCACTTCAGCAAGCCCGGCTATCCACTCCCGTTTTGGTAGAGTTCGAAGCGTATCTGTATCCAACAGTACAAGCGAAGGTTGATAAAATGCTCCAATCAAATTTTTTCCTAGGGGATGATTGACTCCTGTTTTTCCACCCACGCTGGAATCCACCTGCGCCATGAGGGTTGTGGCGACTTGAACAAATGGGATTCCCCTGAGGTAAACAGCCGCCGCAAAACCGGTGATATCTCCTATAACTCCTCCTCCCAATGCCACGAGGACTGAATTCCGTTCAAACTGGTGTTGCACTAACTCATTCAATATTTTGCCCACCCATTGCAAGGTCTTGGCCTTTTCTCCATCTGGGATGAGGATCGTCTGGCAGCTGAAACTGCATTGTTTCAACGATCGAATAACTTTCTCACCATACAGTCGATAGATAGTGGAGTTCGTCACAATACCAACTTTCCCGGAGAATTGGAGTTGATGAAGATACTGCCCCAGGTTACCAATCCCTTCCCTCTGAATGATGATGTCATAACTGCGTTTACCCAATGAAACCTTGACGTTCATATTGCTGTGAATCATGTTTGTTCAAACCCCGATGATGCTCACTTCATCAGGAGCATCGGAATACATTCACGTTGCCAAAGACTCAGTCACTTTCCCATCAACCAACACTTTCCCATCAACCAATGAGAGGTTAGAGAGATCAAGCCACGATTAGGTCTCGACTCGGACCTTTCTAGAATTCCTTGACATACGCTTGGTAGGCATCAAAATTTCGTTTCATTTCATCAAGACTATCCCCACCAAATTTCTCAATCATGGCGTTTGCCATCTCATAGGCGATGACGGCTTCACCGACAACTCCAGCAGCGGGAACCGTGCAGATATCTGATCGTTCTACCGTCGCTTCAAAGGGTTCTTTGGTTTGGATATCGACGCTGTTTTTGGGACGATATAAGGTCGCAATAGGTTTCATAGCCACATTGATGACGATAGGCTGACCATTGGTAATACCTCCCTCTAAACCTCCAGCATTATTCGTTTTTCTCTCAAAGGTATTGTCTTGAGCCTTGTGGTAAATATCATCGTGGACTTCTGATCCAAATCGACGAGCGGACTCAAATCCCATTCCAATTTCCACCCCTTTCATAGCTTGGATGCTCATGGCCGCCATCGCTAATCGAGCACTGAGACGACGATCCCATTGGGAATAACTTCCCAACCCAATCGGCGGATTTAAGACCACCACTTCGAATATTCCACCTAAAGAATCCCCTTTATACTTGGCCGCCCGAATCTGTTCCACCATTTTCTCTCCTGCCACGGGGTCAGGGCATCGGACCTGTGACTCTTCCGCTCTGTCAAAAGCCTCCAAAGGGTCTTCAACTTTTGAGGCAGCCACCCCCCCAATTTCCATCGTGTAACTGAAGACCTGGATGTCAAATTGAGACAGAAGAGCTTTGGCTACGGCACCGATGGCTACTCGAATAGCCGTCTCACGGGCACTTGCTTTCTCCAACACGTTGCGAATATCACGATGCCCATACTTGATCGCTCCGACAAGGTCCGCATGGCCAGGCCTCGGGCGTGTGACCACTTTTTCTGTCGGAGGCGGACCAGGCTCTGCCGCCATAATGTCTTTCCAATTTTCCCAATCTTTGTTTCGAATGAGAAATCCTAGAGGATTCCCAAGAGTTTTCCCCTTCCGTACTCCGCACGAAAACTCAATCTGATCCTTTTCGATTCGCATCCTGCCACCACGCCCATACCCGCCTTGACGACGATGAAGATCCAGGTTGATCATTTCCGCGGTGAGAGGAAGGCCAGCCGGCATACCCTCAAGAACCGCCAATAAGCATCGTCCATGTGACTCGCCTGCATTTAAATATCTCAACATCGCAATGTCCTATGTGTTGAAGCTAAAAATAAAAGTTAAACCCCATGTCCCTAGGAGAAATATTTCTCCCACGGCACGGCTGAATTAGAGTGACTGAACCCCATTGCCCGATTTGAGCAATTTTCTATTGGAGCTAGGTGAAAAGCTGAATAACTAGTTTATTCTGTGTCTCCTTTACATCATACCGGACCCCCTGTCCTCCAACTTGATTAAGGTCAAACACTAATCGAAGTTTTTGAAGGTGCTGCCCAATTCGAATACCTTTCAATATCGCGTGGTCAACCGGAAGCTCCTTAAATCGAATAGAGGAAACGACGTTGACCAGATCAAGACTCAGCCTCGCTTCATCTACACGAAACATGCGGTAAGAAAACCTTCCATCTACTTCTACGACAATCGTCACCTCATTTTGTCCTCGTTGGACAGAGACTTTCGTTAAACGCCTAGCAAGGGGCATAGGGTAATGACGCCCCGCGGCTTTAGCCTACTCTGCCGAAAGAGCTCTGACTACAAAGGCTGGGCAGCCGTGGCTTCCTGTCGCTTGCGCGCCAGAGCTTCAGCGGCGGCTAGCGCGTAGGCGGGTGAAATGAGGTCTTATGACAAATGTAGCCCTTATCAGGGTTTTTTCCCTGACTGAAGGAGATTCAGCCTCAGAATATGTTTCTTCTCTGATCTCTTTTCCTCTTCTTGATCTGAAAACATTTCGATAACAACAGTTTGGTTAGTAATCGTTTTCATTCTTCCTTGGATTCTCGCAATAGGCGATCCAGGACCAACAATCATCTCATCGCCATCTTCGAATCGAAGGAAAGCCCTAGGCCCAACAGCACCGAACATAATCCCTACTAGAATCACACGTTCTCCCAAGGATTTTTCTATTCCGGAACTCTCAAAGACACTCGCCGAGTCGGTTTGAGAAACATCAGGAGGGGAAAATGGATCACGATTGTCTCCCGGATCATATTCATAGGGAGGAACATCCAAAAGAACGTGACGGACATTCACATCTTTTGGTTCCGCAACGAAATGCTTCATCCTATTCTCCTGCCACTTTTTTGTTGTCATGTCGGCCGAGGCTACCCAGGCAAAGAGCTGAATCAGGACGACCAATCCAGAAAGAACAAGAAGGCTCCTCCTATAGAATCGATCCCATTTCATGAGAACACTCTATGTGCGATCCATAAACAACTTTTCTTTTTCAAAAGAAGACACCAACGTGCTCTTTTCAATTTCGTGAAGCCTTGAAAAAACCATAAGATCTAATTCCACACGAATGCCTGAGGCAGCTCTTCTTTCTGAAGGACCGAACATGCGAAATTTTTCCACCTGCAATATTTTTGGGAAGTGTCCCATTCTATTTAAAAACAAGCCCAATTGATGGAACTCTCCTTCAATTTGAAGAACACCTGGAATTTGCCCAACTTCTAATATGGTATTTTTTTCAAGGATACCCGGCTTCCATTGAGTAATAGCCACATTTAGCCCTTGTGCTTCCTGCGACAGAGATTTTAAAACTTGTTCAAGTTCAATATTCAGACCAAGGCTTTCTTTTCTCGTCTGAAGTCGCACATTCAATTCATGAATCGTGGCTTTCAAAGCTTTCGACTCACTGACCTGCGTCCTCTCTTGTGTCAATCGCAGGTCCAGTTTATCAATCGATCGGCTTAGTTGCTCAAAATGACGAAATGCCGGCTCCAGGGTTGACATAAAAAACCCCACCCCCAACACACACATGAGCATGCCGATGACGGTCACCTTTTGAAGCGGGGAAGTCTCTTCCAACCACTCAAAGATTCGCTGTTGCATCACCCGGTTCCAAATTCAGCAGAAGGGTCAACGTAAAGTGAAACGTGGATTTTCCCTGGATCGAATCCGTACCAATTTCAACAAGTTGAGCGCTGCCAAATACATCTCGCTTCTTTAAGAAATCAGTAAATTGAAAGATGTCCTGTTTTTCTCGCCCGTAGCCATGAATGAGCACGCGAGGGCCCTCAACCTCCAAACTCTTTAGCCACAGTTGAAGAGAATGTACTCCTTGGCTCACGACATCAAGAACCTGCACAGCCTTATATCGTTGGGCCATCACTTGATAGAGCACACCGTGCTGCTGAAATAATTGCCTCTCACGCCCCTTCAGGAGTTCTAAGTCTTTTCTTTTTTCCATTATGGTCGCTAATTCAGTTTCTTTAGATTTTTTCTCCGCGAGGAGTTGGGTCTCTTTGCTATCGAGGTGAAACAAAACAATCATACATGCGGTGAGCAATACCCCAATTGCTCTCATAATCATCACTATACTGCCACTTGAGGGATCGCTGATGCCGAATGGAAGAAGCCCTGTTGTCAACAAGTAAATTTATTTTGATCACCGGTCTCCCCATTTTCTGAGAGCGAGCCCAACACCCACAGCCATCATAGGAGCAAAATCCTTTAGATCAGGGCCAGTTCCATCGTCCCCAATAAACTCAATCCCCATCAAAGGATTTGCGAGTTCAGTGGGAAGACTGAGGTCTCTTTGCAACGCTTCCTGAAGGCCTATCACCCTTGCATATCCTCCAGAGAGGATCAGTTTCTGTACCATTTTCCCGGTATCAATTTCGCAAAAACAATCAATCGTCCTTTTTAGCTCACGAATGATCTCCTTATGCTTTTCCTCTACTACCGAACGCACGTTGATATAATTCATCGGTTGGAACAAGATTTTGTCCACATCCTCTGATGAGCCATCGATCATCATCTGAATAGCTTCTTCGGGATAATCGCCCGATGTCACAACCATATTGAGCACGCTGGCCCCTATATCGACCAGCATCACGACTTCTTGGGGCAAACTAGATGCATACCGCTGATAACTATTGAAAAGCGCCAAACCATCCACATCCATCACAACAGCATTCAATCCAGCCGATTTCACCAATTCTGTCTTGGCATCTACTGCCTGTTTCTTTGCCGCCACAATGAGAACTGGTGTCGTGGAAGATCGTTCTCTCCCATGAAAAAGTGCTGGCTGATGATAAAAGTCCCAATAGAGTTCATTCAAATCATAGCCAATAAGTTGCTGGCCCTCCCATGCAAGATATTCTTCTATCTTCCGTGGTGGGCATAGTTGGAATGAAGACTTGCTTCATGAGTAGAGGAGAGCCAGAGATCGAAATCGCCACATGCTTATTGCCGACTCTGCACCTTTGGACAAATTCGGCAATGGCTAAAATCGAATCGGATTTTGGGAGTTCATGGCTGTTATTCCCAGCAGAAAGATCCAACCTTTTGATTCCGACTCTCCGTTTGATTCCGACTCTCCGTACGGCAAAAACAGCCCCCCGAGGTTCAAGATGAACCAATTTGATTGCCCGGGTTCCAATATCGAGCCCGACAACATCAGGGGACAATTTTCCCCAATGCTTTTCTTTCCACCTCCCTATTAGGCTCCTCTCGGAGGATGCCTCAGTGTCCCATACAAATTCTTGACAACCCAGAGGCATACAACCACCACAAAATCATCACACAAGCAAAAGAAATGGATTATAAAGGATTTACTCATAATTCCCAAGTTGGATTAAGCAATCGTTGGATCGAATGTATTGCTTGACGTTCAGTAAGGCCTACTCAAACAAGAGCTCATGCTTGGTTGGCTCTCTGACCTGGCTACCGCCAACACATTATTGTGTGGTTTGAAGTGAACAGGGAAAAGTGTGGGAATAAGGGGAGAATAATCAAAGAGCTAGGGACAAGACCTGTAGAGTCGAAAACCCAGAATGATGCATAAACTGCTAAGGAGAGGAGACTTGCTGAATGTCTCGATGACGAATTGTCACTTCATAGCCTAGGATAGTTAAGGACTCACGTAGACGGGAAGCCACCGCAACTGAACGATGTCTCCCTCCCGTACATCCAACAGCAATGGTGAGATAACTTCGCCGTTCCGGTTCAAAAAATGGAAAAAGGAAGGAAAAAAGATCCGTCAAGCGTCTGAGTAACTCTTCGGCATCTCTATTTTCAAGGATATACCATTTGACTTTTTATCTTCCCCAGTGAGACGTTTTAGGTTGGGCACAAAGTTTGGATTTTTAAGAAATCGAACATCAAACAGTAAATCCACATCGTAAGGCACCCCAAATTTATAGCCAAAGGTGAGCAACGAAATACACATAGACTGCTTCGAATCTGATGGACCATAATGACGCGACATCCAATCTCGAAGGTCATGAACGGTAAAGTCTGAGGTATCCAGAATGAGATCTGCCTGTTTTCGCAGGTTGCGCAGTCGCTCCCGCTCTAGACTAATCCCCTTTAAGACTGGTTGTTGAGGGAAAAGTGGATGAGGCCGCCGAGATTCAGAAAACCGACGCGTGGGGACCGGATCCGAGGCATCAAGGAACAGCAATTCCATTCGATACCCGTTTTTCTTCAACCGTCTTAAATTCGTGAAAAATTCAGAAAAGAACCCTCGTTCACGAATATCGATTCCCAAAGCCACATTCCTGATTTTTTTCCCATGTTGACAACACAGTTCTATAAATCTGGCGAATAAAGCGGGAGGAAGGTTATCCATGCAAAAAACCCCAAATCCTCTAGGCACTTCAAGGCCTGAGTTTTTCCTGATCCAGACGCACCACTGACAATGAGGAATCGAAGGGCAGCTGAGGAAGAAGTTCGGACTAGTCCTCGTCCCACAGGAACATCCGTTACTCTGACAGAAACGGGGCCAGGAAAAAGAATGGTGGGGACATAAGAATGGTTGGCTTAAGGATGTCTCCTTTCCAGCCTAACCATTGGAGGCAGGTATGGAGTAAGGATTCAGAGATCATGGGATCTGTTTTCGCTGATTGGCTGGAGCAATATTCAGTTCAGCCCGGTATTTGGCGACAGTTCGCCTTGCAATGATGATATCTCTACTTTTTAATCGTGAAACAATGTCCTGATCTTTAAGGGGACGACGAGGATTTTCCTGCGCAACCATTTCACGGATCAGTTCTCGAACTGTCAAGGAGGACAATTCCTCAGCTCCTGGTTCGCCCCGTTGAATCCCCGCATTAAAGAAAAACTTTAGTTCCAACATTCCCTGTGGGCAATACATATATTTATTCGTCGTGACGCGACTAATGGTCGATTCATGCATGCCAACATCTTCTGCCACTTGCTTCAGAACAAGAGGCCTGAGATATTGAATGCCCTTTTCCAAAAACTTTTCTTGGAATTTGACTAAACTTCGGACAACTTTCAGAATCGTCTTATTACGTTGATCAATACTTCGAATGATCCATTGTGCTCCTCGCAGTTTATCCTCCAAATAGACCTTGGTTGACTCTGCATCTTTACCATTATTGGTCATCATTTTCCTATAATAGGAGTTGATACGGATACGAGGAAGTCCCTCCTCGTTCAGGCGGACGACCCATTCGCCATCAACTTTATACACAAAGACATCAGGAACAATAACTTGGCTATTATCAGAAAAATACGGCCGCCCAGGCTTGGGCTCAAGCCCTTCGATGAGGTGCACCGCCTCATGGATTTCAACAAGAGTGACGCTTAACTCTTTAGCCACATTGGCATAGCGTTTTTTTTGAAGATCTGGAAGATGATTGTTGACGATCATCTCGGCCAGGGATAACTGATTTGAGGTGGAGGATGCTTCACCATTCCCAATGGGATCACCTTTCAGGTGTTGAAGCTGGATGAGTAAACATTCTTGGAGATCACGTGCTGCGACTCCTGGTGGATCAAAGGTTTGAATGTGAGTCAAAACAGAATCCACCGCTTCAAGAGGGACCTTAACCCCTTCAGCAATTTCACCGATAGAGGCTCGCAAACGTCCATCTTCATCAATATTGCCAATAATCATCATTCCAATCGAGCGATCTTCTCCTTCAAGAGAAGAGAGCCGCAATTGCCACAGCAAGTGGTCTTCTAGGGTCGTTGGCTTGGCTAACGTTTGTTCATACGAAGGCAAGTCGTCTTCTGAACCAGACTGCTCTGAGACCCAGGATCGCCACTCAGGTTCGTAATAATTATCCCATTCTTCGGGAGTCAGCTGTTCGGCGTATTCCTCTTGCTCAGGCAGACTATTCTCTTCAGGCCTTTCGCCTTGCTCTTGGGCAGCATCCTTTTTTTCTGGTTCTCCTTCTTCACTCCTAGAGGCTTCGTTTTCATCAACATCTGCCGGGTCTTCTTCCAAAAGGGGATTATCAAGAAGATGTTGGGAAAGCGTCTGTTCGAGCTCAAGCCGTGACAACTGCAGCAACTTTATGGCTTGCTGCAGTTGGGGGGTCATCACCAATTTTTGAATGAGACGAGGTTCTAATCGGAGTTCCATATCGGTGTTGGCTGGTCCCGTTCCCTATAATTTAAACCGTTCCCCTAAATAAATCGCTCGCGCTTTGGGGCTATTGACAATGGTACTGGCAGTTCCAGACTCCAAAATGCTCCCTTCATTGATAATATAGGCCCGATCAGTTATCGAAAGAGTTTCTTGTACATTATGGTCGGTAATTAAAATTCCGATATTTTTTAATTTCAACGACTGAATGATTTCCTGAATATCTCCAACAGCAATCGGGGCAATGCCTGCAAAAGGTTCATCCAACAACAAAAACTCTGGGTCAGTCGCTAAAGCACGCGTTATTTCAAGGCGACGCCGCTCTCCGCCTGAAAGCGCAAACGCTTTACTTCGCCGAAGTGATGTGAGCTGCAGTTCCTCCAATAGTGTCCCTAGCTTCGTTTCACGCTCTTCCCGAGTTAATGGTAGGGTTTCCAACACCGCTAGCACATTGTCCTCGACCGAAAGTCTTCGAAAAACGGAGGCTTCTTGTGGCAAATACCCAAGCCCTCGCCTTGATCGCTGGAACATGGGGAGAGCCGTGATACCTTCACCGTTTAGGAAAACCTGACCCTTATCAGGTTTGCACAGACCCACAACCATATCAAAAATTGTGGTCTTGCCCGCTCCATTCGGCCCTAAGAGTCCAACAACTTCACCAGCCTGGACATGAATACTCACCCCTCGAACCACCTCCCGGCCTTTAAAACTTTTCCAGAGCCCCTTGGCATACACCTGCCGAGGACTCTTGAGAACCCCTTGATCACTCATAATTCGAATGGAGGTTCAATAAGACCTCTACTTGTTGTTATCCTCTTCGTCGAAAATCATCACACGAGATCCACCTTCGACTACACTTCTCTCCTCTTTTAAATACATGGTCATTTTGGGACCGCTGACACGAGTACCTTGCTGCCAAGCTACGGGGGACTCAGTTAAAACAATCTTTTCCTCATCTTTATAGTATACGGCATGTCCACACGTCGCTTTGCCATCGCCCTTTTTAATGACGACCTTCCCTAGGGCCTTAATGACATCAATCTTTTGGTACGAACGAGTTGCCTCAGATTTGGATTTACCTGAAGTATCTCCAGAATCCTTCTTAAACAGCACCACCATGGTATCAGAATGGACAGTCAAATCACCCTGAGTCAATACGACTTTCCCTTCAAAAACAGCTCTTTGGGCTTTCCCTTGGGCGATCATTTTTTGGGCAGTGATGGTCGTATCCACCTGTTTCTCTGAACCATACACCACGGGTCCAGCAAACACGAGAACCCCTCCAATAAGGCAAGCCCATCTCAAAAGATACTCCAAAATCTTAGGACGATACATGCACACGAACATTGTTTAAAATAGTAAATTCCTCTTCATTCAGGAGTCCCTCAAGCCCTTCTCCAGTAATCGTCAGCCCATCCCCGCCAATCAAAACTTGATCCGCTGTTCTGAATTCTTGTCGGTCGTCAATCCAACGAAGACTGGGCGTAAAAATGGTATACCCGCTTGAAAATTTGACTTCAATGGGATCTCCTCGATTGACCAGAAGAAAATTATTCGTGGCCATATCAATATTACCCGTTTCGGCCATAATGGTCATTTTCCGGTCTCCATCTTCGTACAGGTGAACCTCGACTTGTTCCAAGATGGCTTTATGCTCTGATTCCAACACCTGCGCCTTTTGAGCTTGCACTTCCCATTGGAGGGCCCCTGACTGGGTCTTTTGATAATGAAACCCTTGAATCGCAGACCCAGAAGACTCAGTTGATGAAGGTGAAGGTAACGTGACAGGTTGGATTCTTGGTCCCATTTGGGTATAAACTTGGTACCCGAGTAAACCAGCAAGACACAACACAATACCCATTAACCCACGATGTATCCACAGGAAGGGCACCTCTGATTTTCCTCTCTATACCTTTCTTTTCATAAGCAAAAAAGGATAGCACACGTCCGAAAGCAAGTAAATAAACGAGTGAGGTGAAAACGGAAAGGGTCCTTAATTTCTAAGGACTTCAAGGGAATGGTGTTATAAGGGATTGCGCACGAGAGAGATCAACTTCAAGCTCCATTCATCGACAGATCAATGAACTGAAAAGAGATCTCATAAGGTTCGATGGCCGCAGATTTAATATAAAAGATGCTCTGGATATTCGTTCACGAATTGACTTCAGATGATTGGTCCGCTTGTTCTCTCGAAGAAGTGGATGTCCCTCCACGCTCAACCAATTCCAAAGCCACTAATTCTGCCCCATCTCCTGGTCTTCGACGAGTTGGAATAATTCTCGTGTATCCACCTAAACGGTTATGAAATCGTCCCGCAACCTCACTAAACAGTTTGGAAACAATTTCCTTTTTTTGAAGATAACTTGAAGCCTGCCTCCTGGCATGGAGAGACCCCTCTTTTCCAAGTGTGATCATTTTGTCCACCAGTCCACGGATCTCCTTGGCCTTGGCTTCAGTGGTTTCAATCCGTTCGTGTTCAAGCAATGAGGTCACCAAATTCCGAAACAATGCCCGTCGATGTTTGGTATTCCGACCCAACTGTCTGCCATCTTTTAGGTGTCGCACAACTGCCTTTTTTCTTATGAATATTTATTTGACGCGGAGGGTACAAGTCCGGTTAACGGTTCAAGCCAAGCCCCAAACCCATTTCTGCTAAAACTTCCTTGATTTCACTTAATGACTTTTTGCCAAAATTTTTGGTTCTCAGCATCTCCATTTCCGTTTTTTGAACGAGGTCCTCTATGGTCTTGATATTGGCATTTTTTAGACAATTCGCCGCGCGAACAGATAATTCCAATTCATTCACGCTTCGAACTAAATTTTTGTTTAATTCCACAGTTCCTTCCCCAGAAGCTTCTTCCTCTTTCGTGTCGCGAAGATCTTCATTGGATATACAAATAGTCAAATGATCACGGAGAATCGCCGCGGCAATTGCCACGGCATCTTGGGCCGTCGTACTTCCATCTGTCCACACTTCAAGATTCAATTTATCGTAATCCGTGATTTGTCCCACCCGAGCGTTTTCCACATGGAAGTTGACTCGTTTGACGGGAGAAAATATCGAATCAACCGGAATAACTCCAATCGGAAGCCCTTCTTCTTTATTCCGGTCTGCAGGAACATAGCCACGACCTGGCTTGACAATTAATTCGGCATCCAGCAGACCATCTTTATCGAGTGTGGCAATATGCAAATCTGGATTTAAGATTTCGAGGTCAGCATCATGTTGAATATCCCTTGCTTTGACATCGCCAGGTCCCTTCTTCTTTAATCGAACGGCTTTAGCTTTATCCGTATGAAGTTTTATCCTAAGATTCTTAATGTTCAGAATAATGATGGTGACATCTTCCGCCACCCCTGGCAAGGTCGAAAACTCATGGTAGGCTCCTTCAATCTTAACAGAGGTGACAGCGGCACCTGGGAGAGAAGACAGCAAGACCCGACGAAGTGAATTTCCAATCGTGGTCCCGAAACCTCGCTCAAACGGCTCTGCCGAAAACTTTCCATAGCTCGGAGCGGCTGTTTCCTTGTCCATCTCCAGTCGCATAGGCAATTGAAAATCCTTCAAGACATTTATCATACTTCCCCCTTCACCTCATCCCGCTTTGCTACTAAATGAGCCCAATCACCATAAAAGGGTTCGTCTTCATTCACGAGTGACTAACGTGAATACAGTTCAACGACAACTTGCTCGTTGACCGGAACCCCAATCTCTTCTTTTGAAGGCAGAGCTCGAACACTTCCCTTAAGCGTATTGGGATCAAACTCAAGCCAACTCACCAATCCCCTTCCCTCTGCCGTTTCCAGTGCAGATTTAATCACCAGAAGCTCTCGGCTTTTGGGTTTTAGTTCAATGACGTCGCCTACTGAAGTGGTAAAGGAAGGCACATTGGTTTTTCTCCCGTTTACGACAATATGGCCATGATTCACGATTTGCCGAGCCTGTTTCCGTGACAAGGCAAAACCTAAACGATAGACGACGTTATCAAGCCGACGTTCAAGCAGACTGACCAAATTATCACCAGTTACACCCTTTTGACGATCAGCCTTTTTGAATATACCTCGGAATTGTTTTTCTAGGACGCTATAGATCCGCCGCAACTTCTGTTTTTCACGAAGCTGTGCACTATAGTCGGTGACCCTCGAACGACGTTTCTGCCCATGTTGTCCTGGAGGATAACTTCGCCGTTCAATGGCACATTTTTCTGTCATACATCGGGTTCCTTTAAGGAATAGCTTGACTCCTTCCCTTCGACAAATGCGGCACACTGGTCCGGTAAAATTCGCCACCTTGTTCTCCTCTCATACAAATGTATTCATATTGCAAATTCTTTTTAGACTCGCCTCTTCTTTGGAGGTCGACAACCGTTATGAGGGATAGGAGTGACATCACGAATGAGATTCACGCGCAACCCAGCTGATTGAAGGGCTCGCACTGCTGACTCTCGGCCAGATCCTGGGCCATTGACGTAGACATCGATTTGCCGCATGCCGTGTTCCATGGCTTTTCTCCCAGCAGCCTCACCAGCACGGGTCGCGGCAAAAGGAGTGCTTTTTCGAGATCCTTTAAACCCCAAACTTCCTGCACTTGACCAGGAAACGGTATTCCCAGTCATATCAGTTATGGTCACCAGGGTATTATTGAATGAAGCTTGAATATGGGCAATGCCCACCTGGACCTTTTTTCTTTCCGTTTTTTTCCATTTTTTCACGCTCACCGTGCTAACCCCTCTTTGAAAAAATCCGTGTTATTTTTTTGCCCGGCCAATGGAAGACCGCTTGCCCTTTCTCGTTCTCGCGTTCGTTTTCGATCTCTGTCCCCTGACAGGGAGCGCCCTTCGATGCCGAACCCCGCGGTAGCTTCCGGTATCGACCAATCGCTTAATACTCATGGTGATATCTTTCCGGAGATCCCCCTCAACTTTGAAACCTCGTTCAATCGTTTCTCTCAGCTTGACGATATCCTCTTCTTTGAGATCTTTAACTCGTCGAGCTCCATCAATCCCCGTCTTTTGTAAAATGCTACGGGCACTCCAGGGGCCGAGACCAAAGATGTAGGTCAGAGCAACATCTATTCGCTTAGCAACTGGGAGGTCAACACCTGCAATTCTCGCCATGTTTTCTCCTTATCCCTATCCACACGCCCTCTAAAAGAGGCGCTTTTCTGTTTACCCTTGTCGTTGTTTGTGCCGTGGATTAGAACAATTGATACGAACGACTCCCCTGCGCCGAAACACTTTGCATTTGGAACAGATAGGTTTGACGGAAGATTTTACCTTCACAGTTTACAAGCTCCTTACTGTTTATTCTTAAAACGATAGGTAATCCGACCTTTGGTTAAGTCATAAGGTGAAAGCTCCACGGTCACCTTATCTCCTGGAAGAATACGTATGAAATGCATACGCATTTTCCCCGATATGTGCGCAAGAATCACCTGCCCACTATCTAATCGGACTCGAAACATCGCATTAGGCAATGTCTCCTTGACCTCCCCTGAGACTTCTATAACATCTTCTTTACCCATGTGTCATAGCAAAAAAACGCAGCGAATACGCCAAACTTCCTGGTTCAAAGCGCTGTTAAAATTCGCGGAGGCCCGTCCTCCGTTATGGCCACTGTGTGTTCAAAGTGAGCTGACAGGCTACCATCTTGCGTGACTGCTGTCCATTGGTCATCAAGGATTCGGACCTGATGTTTTCCTACATTTACTATAGGCTCAATAGCCAGAACCATCCCTACCTGAAGGCGGGGACCTTGCCCTGAACGACCGTAATTCGGGACTTGCGGTTCTTCATGTAGATGACGGCCAATCCCATGACCGACAAAGTCTCGAACAACAGAATACCCACGAGATTCAACATGCGTCTGCACGGCATGGGAAATATCAGAAAGCCGATTTCCCACTACGGCACAGGCAATCCCCTTCATCATGGACTCTTCTGTTACCTGAAGGAGGTCACCCACGTCATCGGGAATTGACCCAACTGGCACCGTAATTGCGCGATCCCCATAAAATCCTTGAACGATGGCTCCTAAGTCCAGGCCAATGATATCCCCATCTCTTAATTCTCTTTTTGAGGGAATACCATGCACAACTTCATCATTCACTGAGGCACACAGAGTTTTGGGATATCCACGGTACCCCTTAAAGGCCGGGACCCCTCCTTGATCACGTATAGACTCCTCCGCAATCTTATCAAGCTGAAGGGTCGCTATCCCTGGTCGAATCTCTTTCAAAAGAACCTGATGGGTCTCAGCCATAATTTTAGAAGCAAGAGTCATCAGTTCAATTTCTTCAGGAGTTTTTAGAATGATCATTACGCCCTAAGATTTTGGCAATAACCTTTCAAGTCGCTCCTGCACTGCCCCAACGAGCCCAGCCCCATCCAACTCACCAAGAAGTCCTCTTTCTCTATAGTATGTGATTAAAGGAGCGGTCTGCTCCTCAAAGACGGATAACCGTGATTCCACGGTCTCTTTTCGATCATCACTGCGTTGAACCAATTCCTCACCACATTCATCACACAATCCGTCTGTTCGAGGCGGGACATAATCAATATGATAGACCGCCAGGCATTGAGAGCAACTTCTCCTTCCACTCAACCGTCTCACGACCTCGTCACGGGGTATGACAAAATGAATGACTTTATCCAGAGATTTCCCCTTAGAGTTGAGCAATTCCGTTAATGTATTTGCCTGAATAACAGTCCTCGGAAACCCGTCCAATATGAAGCCATCTGCCCCATCTGGAGAATCTACTTGCTCCTCAACTAGCCCTATCACCACTTGATCTGGCACCAAATCCCCTCTGTCCATATATCGCTTAGCTTCCAAATATCGCTTAGCTTCCAAGCCCAGACGAGTCTGTTGAGCCACAGCCGACCTAAGCAAATCCCCGGTTGAAATCTTGAGAATGTGAAATTTCGCTGCCACCAACTCGGCCTGCGTTCCCTTTCCTACCCCTGGCGCCCCTAAGAAAACCAGTCGCATTGCAGATTAACCACTCCGCCCTCGTAACCGACCCTTTGCAAGGAATCCTTCGTAATTCCGCATGAGCATATGAGATTCAATTTGCTGAGCCGTATCTAACCCAACTCCGATCACAATAAGCAGAGAAGTCCCTCCAAAATAAAAGGGAACACCAAGTCGATAGATAAATAGTTCGGGGATCACGCACACAATCGCCAAGTAAATCGAACCTGCGAATGTAATTCGAGTCAGTACTTTATAAATGTAATCGGCAGTTCTCTGCCCTGGTCGAATGCCTGGGATAAATCCATTATATTTTTTCATATTATCTGACATATCCACTGGATTCAGTACGACAGCGGTGTAAAAGAAACAAAAGAATAAGATTAAACTCACATACAATAATGTGTAGATCAAAGAGCCTGGGGCCAATTGCGCCCCAATCGACTGAACCCAAGGTACTTCAATAAATCCAGTAATCGTCGCAGGAAAGGCAATAATGGAAGAAGCAAAGATGGGAGGGATGACTCCTGCCGTATTAATTTTTAAGGGAATATGCGTATTTTGCCCCCCATACACTCTTCGTCCAACAACCCGCTTAGCATATTGGACGGGTATTTTTCGCCTTCCACTTTCTAAAAATACGATCGCCGCGACAACCGCCAGCATAACGACCACCAGAAGGATCAGCAGCAGAAGGCTGAGTTGTCCAACTTGATAGAGGTTAAAAGTCTGGACAACCGCACTAGGCAGCCGAGCAATAATCCCACCAAAGATGATTAACGATATGCCATTACCAACCCCACGCTCCGTAATTTGCTCTCCCAACCACATGAGAAAGGCTGTTCCCGCCGTGAGGGTGATGACCGTCATGAAACGAAATGCCCATCCCGGCTCAAGAACGAAGGCCCCTTGGTTCATCCCCTCCAAGCCAACCGCGATTCCAAAGCCTTGCAGTAAGGCAATGCCAATCGTTCCGTAGCGAGTATATTGAATGATCGTTTTTCTTCCCCGTTCCCCCTCCTTGGCTAGTTTAGACAAGTGCGGAATAACAACGGTAAGAAGCTGGATGATAATCGAGGCACTGATATAGGGCATGATTCCCAACGCCAAAATCGTGAGTCTGGAAAGTGCCCCTCCTGAAAAAATATCCAAGAAGCCCATGAGGGCTCCACCGCGGTCCAGCAAGAATTTAGCAAGTTCGTCGTTGTTGATTCCCGGAGTAGGAATGTGTGCCCCAATCCGGTATATCGCCAACATGGCAAGCGTGAAGAGTACGCGACCGCGTAACTCCGGAATTTTTAGGATGTTTTGGAAGCTCGTGATGAGCCGTTCAAGCACAGTCGATGACCCTGGCTTGTCCACCAGCCTGTTGGATTTTTTGGAGTGCTGATTGGCTAAATTTGTGTGCTTCAACTATGATAGGCCTGTCCAGTTGCCCGTTACCCAAAATTTTGATCTGGCTTCCTCTGGGCTTCACAATCTTTCTTTCCCACAATACTTGCAACGTAATTTCATTGATATCAGTCAAATTATTAAGGGTCTTTAGATTCACGACTGCAAATTCTGCTCTAAACGGATTATGAAAACCTCGTTTAGGTAACCGGCGGGCTAAGGGCATTTGCCCACCTTCAAATCCAATATTGTTAGCCCTTCCTGATCGTGCGAGCATTCCTTTATGTCCCTTCCCTGCGGTCTTTCCTAACCCTGATCCGGGTCCACGCCCCAAACGCTTTCCTCGCTTTTTCGCCCCTGGATTAGGATGGAGCTCATGGAGTTTCATAAAGAAGTCACCTCAACAAGATGTTTGACTTTATTAATGAGGCCGCACACTTGATCTGATTGAGGCCGAGTCACAGTTTGATAAAGCCGACGAAGGCCTAATCCTCACAGGATGACTCTTTGGTTAGACGGCCACCCAATAGGACTTCGCTTCAGGGTAATTTTCAAGAGTGCGTTTGTGGGAGTTTGGGATGATATAGTCATGATTTCGATTATCGTACCCTTTTCTTTGCGAGCCTTACGAGGCTGAGGCCACGTTGGATTGCCGGATCCGACGAACTTCTTCAAGGTCCTTCAATTGGGAAAGTCCCTCTAAAGTTGCACGCACAACATTAAACGGGTTTCCACGACCAAGGGTTTTAGCGATGATATTGTGGGCCCCCATTACCTCCAAAATGGCCCGTACCGCTCCACCAGCAATAATACCAGTTCCTTCTTTCGCTGGTTTCATCAATATATGCTCGGCCCCGAAGTATCCGTGCACATCATAAGGAATGCTCCCATTTTTCAAAGGGACATGAATCATGTTTTTTTTGGCCTGGCCCACCGCCTTGGCAATAGCAGGGGGAACTTCCGTGGCCTTACCTTTTCCAACACCGACCCACCCTTGGCCATCCCCGACAACCACCAGCGCACAAAAGGAAAACCGCTTCCCACCTTTGACGACCTTGGCAACACGGTTGATGGTCACAAGTTTATCTTTTAGATTGAGTTCTTCAGAATTGACTCGCACAAATCCTCACATGTCATGGGTTAAAATACCAGGCCTCCAGCCCGGCATGCTTCGGCCAACGTCTTTACACGACCATGAAAAATTCGACCACCCCTATCAAAAACCACCTTAGAAAGGTTTGCCACCTTGGCTCTTTTTGCTAGTAAATCCCCCACTGCTTTAGCAACCTCTGTTTTGGTACTCGTTTGTTGCGGCATGGAAGAGTCCAGACTAGAGGCAGCCACCAGAGTTTTACCAAGAGAATCATCGATAATTTGGGCATAAATATGAGAATTGCTTCGATAGACACTAAGCCGCGGACTCCCAGACGTACCGAAAATTTTCTTTCTGACGCGGGCTTTCCGTCTGGCGAACCTCTCTGTCTTAGCAAACAGATTCATATCACGACCTTATTTCTTCCCGGCTTTTCCTGCTTTCTTAATTAAAACTTCACCGGCGAACTTAATCCCCTTTTGCTTATACACATCGGGGGGGTGTACCCGTTTGATATTGGCTGCAACTTGAGTCACGAGTCGTTTATCAATTCCCTTAACCGCGATGACCGTCTGCTTTTCAATAGTGGCTTGAACTCCAGTGGGTATTTTTACCTCTACAGGATGAGAAAATCCAACATTGAGGGAGAGACTTTGCCCCTGGATTTGCGCTCGATATCCCACACCGGTTAATTCAAGAGTCCGCTCATAGCCATGAGTCACCCCCTCAACCAAGTTCTGTAATTCAGCACGGGTGAGGCCATGTAAGGCTCGCAATTTAGGTGAATTGCCAACCCTGGTTACCTGAATTTTCCCATCTTCGACAGACACATCCATGCCCTGTGCCAATGGCCAGATAAGCTGTCCTAATGGTCCTTTAACGGAAACCTTTCGGTCAGCAACTTTAACCTCTATCCCAGATTTGATGGGAATAGGCTTTTGGCCTATTCTCGACATATCTTGCTCCTCATCTCAGAAGATTCAACCCTTGTGTCACCAGACATAACACAACACTTCTCCCCCTTGCCCCAATTGTCGAGACTCTCTATCTGTGACGACTCCTTTAGGGGTGGAAAGAATGGCAACGCCTAACCCATCCATCACACGAGGCACAGCCTGCTTCCCAACATACACCCGACACCCAGGTTTACTAATCCGGCGAACGCCAGTAATGACTGATTTCTTATCTCGGCCTCCTAGATATCGAAGTTCTACCTTCAGAACAGAATGCCCTTCCACCTTCTCTTCCTGAAAGGAACGGATAAAGCCCTCTGATTGAAACACTTTGAGAATATTCGTCTTGAGTTTTGAGGCCGGGATTGTCGTCATAGCATGACCTCGTTTAGACGCATTCGTAAGACGAATAAGGAGATCGGCGATGGGATCTGTCATGGACATAGAATCAATCCTTCTTCCCGAATATCTCTGGTTACGTTGACACTTTCAATGAAACACCGGGCTATCACAGAGGGCTTCTACCAACTTGATTTTGTCACTCCCTGGATATCTCCGCGAAGACTCAGCAACCGGAAACAAATTCTGCACATTTCGAACCTTCTTAAAAACCCTCGTACCCGCCCACACAAAGGGCAACGATTATAGCGCCGCACGGAAAATTTTGGCGTCCTTATGACCTTCAGTTTTAGGGCTTTTCTAGCCACGCAAGCCTCCCCCCATCATTTATTAATTACCAAAAGGCATACCCAAATGCGTCAGCAAGGATTTAGCTTCATCGTTCCTTCGCGCACTGGTCACAATCGTAATATCCATACCATGAATGGAGGCCACATCGTCATATTTTATTTCCGGAAAGGTTAACTGTTCCCGTAATCCGAGGGTATAGTTCCCTCTTCCATCAAACGCTTTCGGAGAAACTCCTCGAAAATCACGTATTCGCGGAAGGGCAATGTTCAGGAGGCGATCAAGAAATTCATACATTCGTTCCCGCCGAAGGGTCACTTTCGTCCCAATGGGCATACCCTCGCGAAGTTTAAATCCTGCAATCGCCTTTTTGGCTTTGGTGACAACCGATTTTTGCCCGGTAATAAGCGCTAGTTCCGTTACAGCGCTATCCAGCAGTTTCATATTTTGAATAGCTGCTCCCATTCCCACATTTAAGACGACCTGTTCCAATTTCGGAACTTGCATGCGGTTTTGATAAGAGAATTCTTTCATCATTCGAGGAACGACTTCTTCTTGATAGAGAACTTTTAAGCGAGAAGATGGACCTGTCCTTGACTTGGCAGGTGAGGTTTCAACCTTTTTTGATCCCTTAGATTTATTTCCCATTAGGCTTTATCCAAAACTTCATCAGGATTCTTTTTCAGAACGCGGACTTTTTGACCACCCTCCAGGAATCTAAAAGTCACTCGAGACGGGCGCTGAAGCGCTTCGGAATAGACCATGACATTAGAAAGCGCGATAGGCCCTTCTTTTTCCAAAATTCCACCCTGACGATTTTTTTGCGTGGGCTTGGTGTGTCGTTTAATAATGTTCAATTTTTCTATGGTGACATGCCCATCATTCGGTCGAGCTAATAAAACTTTACCAACCTTGCCTCGTTCTCGACCAGCAATCACCATGACGGTGTCACTTTTTTTGATCTTTGATTTCTTATTACCCACGCCAAGACTCATTTAAAAGTTGACTTCCTTCGCTCAGTCTATATGACTTCCGGAGCCAGAGAGACTATCTTCATGTACTTTTTCTTTCGCAATTCTCGAGCCACCGGACCAAAAATTCGAGTACCCAACGGGTCACCCTGGTTGTTCACCAATACACAGGCATTACGATCAAACCGGATATAGGAACCATCCTCTCGTCGACAACTCTTTTGGGTTCGAACGATGACAGCCTTTACCACATCGCCTTTCTTGACTGAAGCCTTGGGAATAGCCTCCTTTACAGACACGACCACAAGGTCCCCCAACCCCCCATACCTTCGCCTTGTTCCACCTAGGACATGGAAGCATCGCACACTTTTGGCTCCAGAATTATCAGCTACATCCAAATAGCTATAGTTTTGGATCATAGATCAGTACCATTCCAATTATCAGGACCTGCTTCATTTTTTTCAAGTAACTCAAAATCTCGAGAGACACATTGGCAGGAAAGACTCCAAAAAGTACGGCTCCCTTCAAACAAAGACAGCTAGCCCTCTACCTGCGCACGCTCACCTCTTTCTATAATCTCTGCTACTTTCCAATGTTTGTCTTTACTTAAAGGCCGCGTGTGCACAATTCTGACCCAGTCACCAATTCGAGATGCATTGCTTTCATCATGTGCCTTGAATTTAGAAACCCGCCGCACAATTTTTCTGTACAAAGGATGGGGAACCAGACGAGTAACAGCCACAACGACCGTTTTATCCATCTTATCACTTAAAACTTTTCCAAAAGATTCCTTAGGTTTGTTGCGGAGGTTTACCATAATACCAGTAAGTTACCCTTTCACGCTTTAGACAATTCTTGGGTCTTGGGCCCGAAGAACTGTTTTTACTCTGGCAATCTCATGTCGAACCTCACGAATCCGCATGGGATTTTCAATCCGACCCATCGCTAATTGACACCGAAGATGAAAAAGTTCCTGCTTTAATTGATGAGCTTTTTCTTGTAATTCCTGCGGCTCAAGTGTCCGTATTTCTTTGATGCCCATTTAATCTCGTCTCCTAAACAGGCAATTCCCCGCGTACGACAAATTTCGTAGCCAAGGGAAGTTTGTACCCAGCCAGCCGAAAGGCTTCTTCAGCCACCGTGCGAGTGACATCATCCATTTCATAGAGGATTCGCCCAGGCTTGACGACAGCAACCCAAAATTCCGGACTTCCTTTTCCTTTTCCCATTCTGACTTCGGCCGGCTTTTTCGTCACAGGTTTGTCAGGAAAAATTCTGGTCCAAATTCGTCCACCACGCTTGACATGGCGTGTCATGGCAATTCGAGCAGCTTCAATCTGCCTTGCCGTAATTCGACCAGGCTCAAGGACTTTGAGCCCAAACTGCCCGAAGCTTATTTCTCCGCCGCGATAGGCCTTCCCACGCATATGCCCTTTTTGAACTTTTCGATATTTCACCTTCTTGGGAGCAAGCATGCAATTACCTACTAAGATTTTTCAAAGGTGGACAAAAAAGCGTCACTTCCTCACCACTCAACCTATAATAAAGTCAGGTGAACTTCTGGCTTTTTCATTCCAGGAATTTCAGCTTCACCCTTATATATCCAGGCTTTCACACCAATCTGACCCATTGTGGTATGGGCTTCGGCAAAACCATACTCAACATCCGCTCGAAGAGTATGGAGGGGCACTCGCCCTTCCCGATACCATTCCGTCCTCGCAATCTCATTTCCGCCTAAACGACCCGCGCATGACACCCTGATACCCTGAGCCCCTAAACGCAAAGCTGCCGCAACACTGCGTTTCATCGCCCTCCTAAAAGCCACACGTTTTTGCAACTGGAGCGCAATATTTTCAGCCACTAATTGAGCATCCAACTCGGGCTTCTTAATTTCTTTAACGGTGACATACACTTCGCGTTCGTATTTCTGTTCCAAATTTCCCTTCAATTTATCAACTTCAGCGCCCTTCCGTCCAATAATAATCCCCGGTCTAGCCGTATGAATAATGACTTTCACTTGGTTTCCAGACCGCTCAATTTCTACTCGTGAAATACCTGCATGAAACAGACTGGATTTCACAATTTTTCGAATTTCTACATCCTCACGAAGAAGCTTCACATAATCTTTCTTGGAGTACCATCGAGAATTCCAGGTTCGGGTATAACCCAATCGAAATCCAAATGGATGAGTTTTTTGACCCATAACCTTTTACAATACCTCCTTACTAGATTTCCTTCGACTCAAAGAAAAAATAACAAATTCTTCCAGAAGCTGATCTTATGCTGTGGTCTCACGAGGCCCGACAACAATCGTAATATGGCTTGTTCGTTTGTGAATGGGGTTTGCCCGCCCCATGGACCGAGCACGGAAACGACGAAACGTAGGCCCTCCATCCACAAAAGCTTTAACAACGATCAGAGAATCTGCATCACCTAACTCTTTTTGACCTGCATTCGCCACAGCCGACTTTAGCAACTGCTGTACCACAATTGAAGCGGAACGAGGGAGGTACTTCAGAATAGTAAAGGCTGCAGGAACCTCGCGGCCTCGAATCAGGTCTACCACCAACCTCGCTTTTCTCGGGGTCATTCGTACGTATCGAAGAATTGCCTTTGCCTCAGCCATTTCTATACTTTCCTATCCAGTTCTATCCCTTCACACCAGCATTCAATTCATGTATCAAAATTATCGAGATAGGGAGGCGTCCTATTTTAATGCCACCGCCTTTTCAGTCTTGGCTTGCCCATGTCCCTTAAAAAATCTGGTTGGGGCAAACTCCCCCAATTTGTGTCCTACTATGTTTTCCGTGATGTAGACTGGAATAAATTTTTTCCCATTGTGTACGGCAAAGGTATGCCCAATCATATCCGGGATGATGGTTGACCTGCGCGACCAGGTCTTGATCATTTTATGATCTCTGGACTCATTCATTTTCTCCACCTTTTTTAAAAGATGGTCATCAACAAATGGCCCCTTTCCAACTGATCGTGGCATAGCTCCTCCTAAACCTTTACTTTGAACGACGAGATATAATGAAATTTGAGGAAGCTTTCTTCTTCTTTCGTGTCTTAAAGCCTTTAGTGGGCAGTCCCCAAGGAGACACAGGATGAGGATTACCCTGTCCGGATTTTCCTTCACCTCCACCGTGGGGATGATCCACCGGATTCATGACCACACCTCGTACATGTGGGCGTCGCCCCAACCACCTTGAACGACCAGCTTTACCAATTGAGAGGTTCTCATGGTCAAGATTACCAACCTGACCGACACTAGCCATGCAACTCCCAAGGATACGCCTCATTTCACCTGAAGTGAGACGAACCTGAATATATTTCCCTTCTCGCCCCATGACCTGAGCAGCTCCACCAGCACTTCTCACAAGTTGTGCCCCTTTCCCCGGTTTCAATTCAATGTTATGCACAGTGGTCCCTAAGGGCATTGCCTCCAACGACAACGCATTCCCAGGACGAATCTCTGCTCCTGGCCCAGATTCGACAATGTCTCCAAGCTCCAGACCGACCGGCGCAAGAATGTATCTTTTTTCTCCATCCCTATAGTAGAGGAGAGCAATCCTTGCAGAGCGGTTCGGATCATACTCGATGCGTGCTACTTTTGCAGGGACACCGCGTTTGTCTCGCTTAAAGTCGATCAGACGGTACAATCGTTTATGCCCACCACCCCTAAAACGAACCGTCACTCGTCCATGATTATTTCGTCCGCCAGCAGGAGATCGAAACTCCGTCAACCATTTTTCCGGGCGACCTTCATACAACTTTTCCCCTAATATCCTAGTCATTCCTCGTCGACCAGGAGAGGTGGGCCTATAGGGTTTTACCGCCATTTTTTCCCTCAGTTTGATTCCAATTGAGCACGTTAGGCACTCTCGTACAATTCGACTTTTTCACCTTCCCGTAAGGTCACGATAGCCTTCTTCCAATCTGGCCTCTTCCCCACGAAACGCCCCTGACGCTTTTTCTTACCCAACACATTCATGACATGAACTGACTTCACTTTAACCTTCAACGCCGATTCGACCGCCCGGCCAATCTCAATACTGTTGGCATCAGACTTCACAACAAAGGCAACCCTATTGGCCTGATCACGCAACGCGGTAATTTTTTCGGTGAGGAGGGGTTTAATCAGAACATCAAAGGGATCTCGTTTTATCCCCATAACTCTTCCACTTTAGCCATTTCTTCCTCTAATACGAGAACAACATTGTAACGGAGAACATCATAGACATTGAGTCCAGCCGGGCTCGTCATTTTAATATTGGCGATATTTTTTCCAGCCCGCATCAGGTCGCCAGAACCCTCTCCCACGACAATGAGGGCCTTCGCACCAACCCCCAAATTCTTTAGGATATTCTGAACATGGCGAGCCTTAGGCTCTGGAATAGAAAAGTCCGAAATCACCTTAAATTCCCAAGAGGATATCTTTCCTGACAAAGCAGCTTGCATGGCAGCCCGATACATCCTTTTGGGCATAGAAAAACCATACTCTCTCGGCTGTGGACCAAACACTATCCCGCCGTGCCGCCAAATAGGAGAACGGTTCGATCCAGCCCTGGCTCGACCTGTATGCTTTTGCTTCCACGGTTTTCGCCCTGTTCCGCTAACTTCACCGCGGCCCTTAGTAGAGGCCGTCCCCTGTCTGGAGGCGGCTCGTTGCATGACAACCGCAGAATGAACAAGAGCCTGACCAGAGTCAGCGCTGAAGAGATCACTCTTGACCTCCAACGACTTGACCACGTCTCCCTGTCGGTTGATTACCTCAAGCGTCAACATCGAAATTATCTCTGACTCGCCTTCTGGATCACCACAAGCCCACCATTGGGTCCAGGCACACCACCAGACACCAGCAACAAATTTTCCTCAGGTCGAACATCAACGACCTTGAGCCCCTTCACAGTTACCCGCTCACTCCCCATATGGCCAGGGAGTGCCTTATTTTTCAACACCCTCGAGGGATATGAACTGCTCCCAATCGATCCAGGCGCCCGATGGAACATTGATCCATGAGAAGCAGGCCCACCACCATAGTTATGTCGTTTCATAACTCCCTGAAACCCCTTGCCCTTCGATTGCCCCTGAACATCAATACAGTCTCCCCTCTCAAAAACATCCGCCTTCAGGATATCTCCAACCTGGCACTCAACCGGCCCAAGAAATTCTCTAAGAATTTTCCATAAGCGAGTTTGTCCCGACCGAAGATGCCCTATCACGGCCTTAGTCAATTTTCGCTCGGCAACTTCACAAAATCCCATCTGGACTGCATCATATCCATGCTGATCCCGCTTTCTGATTGCGGTGACACCACAAGGGCCAACCTCCAGGACAGTAACAGGGATTAACCGCCGCTGCTCATCGTAAACCTGAGTCATTCCTAATTTTTTTCCCATTAACCCACGAATCATAAAGACTCAATCCCTTTAAAGCTTAATCTCAACATCAACCCCTGCAGCCAAGTTCAATTTCATAAGAGCATCCATCGTTTCAGGAGTAGGCTCCATAATGTCTAAGAGTCTCTTATGGGTACGTATTTCAAATTGCTCACGTGATTTTTTATCTGAATGAGTCGATCGTTGAACGGTGAATTTTTCAATCCTGGTAGGTAAGGGAATAGGGCCAGCAACACTGGCTCCAGTCTGCCTGACTGTATCGACGATTTCTCGAGCAGACTGGTCCAACACCCGATAATCAAAGCCTTTCAGTCGAATCCGAATCCGCTGGTCCATACTCATCGTCTCACGCTCTCCGGCTATCCCAGAATCTCCGTCACCACGCCCGCGCCCACCGTCCGGCCGCCCTCACGCACCGCAAACCGTAACCCTTGCTCCATCGCAATCGGCGAGATCAACTCCCCACTCACCGTCACATTATCCCCCGGCATCACCATCTCCACCCCCGCATCCAACTGCACCACCCCCGTCACATCCGTCGTCCGAAAATAAAACTGGGGCCGATACCCGTTAAAAAACGGCGTGTGCCGCCCCCCTTCTTCCTTCGTCAGCACATACACTTCGCCCAGAAACTTCGTGTGCGGCGTGATCGACTTCGGCTTCGCTAACACCATCCCCCGCTCCACGTCATCTTTCTTCGTCCCCCGCAACAACGCTCCGATATTATCTCCCGCTTGCCCTTCATCCAACACTTTCCGAAACATCTCCACCCCCGTCACCACCGTCGTCTGCGTGTCCCGCAACCCCACAATCTCGATTTCATCGCCCACCTTCACTTGCCCGCGCTCGACGCGCCCCGTCACCACCGTACCCCGCCCACTGATCGTGAACACATCTTCAATCGGCATCAAAAACGGCTTCTCGATCGCTCGCTGCGGCGTCGGCACATACGTATCGACCGCCTCTAACAACTTCAGAATCGACGGCACGCCCACCTCGCTTTGATCCCCTTCGATCGCTTTGGTCGCTGACCCCACAATAATCGGAATCTCATCCCCCGGAAATTGATATTTCGTCAGCAATTCCCGCACTTCTAATTCCACCAACTCCAAGAGTTCCTTATCTTCGACTTTATCCGCCTTGTTGAGAAAGACCACAATGTAAGGCACCCCCACCTGTCGCGCCAACAAGATATGTTCCCGGGTCTGGGGCATCGGCCCATCGGCCGCTGAGACCACCAAAATGGCCCCATCCATCTGCGCGGCCCCCGTGATCATGTTTTTCACATAATCGGCATGCCCCGGACAGTCCACATGCGCATAGTGCCGATTCTCTGTCTCATATTCCACGTGCGATATGGCGATCGTCAAAATCTTCGTGGCGTCCCGGCGCCCTTGCGATTCACTCGCTTTGGCCACTTCATCATAGGAGATAAATTTCGCCATCCCCTTCTCTCCCATGACCTTCGTCAACGCTGACGTTAACGTCGTCTTCCCATGGTCCACGTGCCCGATCGTCCCCACATTTAAATGCGGCTTCCGCCGCTCAAATTTCGACTTCGCCATCCTCCCCTCCCCTTACGAACGCTCCATTCAACATGTAACATTTGACAGGCGGAGCAAGTTTTCCCAACCGTCTTTCTCAGCAGGTCTCATGCAGGCGTTCCAGCTCCCATATTCTTTGCAACGATCTGCTGGGAAATTTGCTTCGGAACGACGTCATAGTAATCAAATTCCATACTATAAGTGGCCCGTCCCTGTGTTCGTGAGCGCAAACCCGTTGCATAACCAAACATCTCACTTAGGGGCACAGCTGCCTCCACAGCCTGTGAACTCGCTCGTGCTTTAATACCATGGACTTTTCCCCGACGAGAATTGAGGTCCCCAATCACATCACCCATAAAATCCTGGGGAACCAGCACTTCAACTTTCATAAGGGGTTCCAATAAAACAGGATCGGCCTTCTTACAAGCTTCCTCAAACGCCATAGACCCAGCAATTTTAAAGGCCATTTCACTAGAATCAACTTCGTGAAACGACCCATCAAAGAGAACAACCTGAATATCCCTAGACGGGAAGCCCGCCAACACACCGGACTCCATCCGTTCCTTTACGCCTTTTTCAATGGCTGGAATGTACTCCCTGGGAATAACTCCCCCAACAATCTTATTGATGAACTCCAAGCCAAGCCCTGGCTCTGACGGCTGCACCTTGATGACCACATGCCCATATTGCCCGCGCCCACCGGATTGCTTGATATATTTTCCCTCAGCTTGAGCTTTTCCACGGATCGTTTCCCGATAAGCCACCTCAGGCTTCCCGACATTGGCCTGGACCTTAAATTCTCGAAGAAGGCGATCAACGATGATTTCAAGGTGCAATTCGCCCATGCCAGAAATAATTGTCTGGCCAGTATCCTCGTCACTCCTGACATGAAAGGAAGGGTCTTCCTGAGACAGCTTTTCCAGCGAATAGCCAAGCTTTTCTAAGTCCTGCTTTGTTTTAGGCTCCACCGCCATGGAAATAACTGGCTCAGGGAATTTGATAACCTCCAGGAGGATAGGAGATTCTTCCGCAGAAAGAGTATCCCCAGTTCGAGCACCCTTCAGACCTACCGCGGCGGCGATATCCCCTGAATAAACCACATCAATGTCTTCGCGTTTGTTGGCATGCATTTTAAGGAGACGGCCAATTCGCTCTCGCTTGCCCTGCGTGACATTGTACACATAGGAGCCAGTTTCAAGCTTTCCTGAATACACACGAAAATAGGTCAATTGCCCAGCAAATGGATCCGACATGATTTTAAAAGCGAGGGCAGCAAACGGCTCTTCATCACTGGTCTTTCTACTCACTTCCAACCCAGTATCTGGATGAACTCCGATAATCTCAGGAACATCAACAGGCGCTGGAAGATAATCAACCACCGCATCAAGCAAGGGCTGAACCCCCTTATTTTTGAAGGCAGACCCACACACAACAGGGGTAATCTTCATCATATTGGTGCCAATGCGAATCGCACGCTTAATCTCATCAACTTCCAGCAATTCTCCATCCAAATACCGTTCAAGAACTCTTTCATCAAATTCGGCAACCGCCTCTAGCATTTTCTCACGATAGTCTTGAGCCATAGAGAGGCATTCAGGTGGAATTTCTTCTGTTAAATACTCGGCTCCCAAATTATCATTATCGTATACGTAGGCCTTCATGGTGACTAGATCCAGGACTCCACGGAAGCCATCCTCTTTCCCAAGAGGTAATTGTATTGTGACAGGATTGGCGCCCAAGCGATCAATCATAGACTGGACACTTGCAGAAAAGTCCGCTCCCAGCCTATCCATTTTATTCAGAAAGGCGATTCGGGGAACACGATATTTATCCGCTTGCCGCCATACCGTTTCTGACTGAGGCTCAACACCCTGGACAGAATCAAACGCCGCCACTGCACCATCAAGCACACGAAGGGACCGCTCAACCTCTACAGTAAAATCTACATGGCCCGGCGTATCAATAATATTAATTCGGTGATCATTCCAAAAACAGGTCGTGGCAGCTGATGTGATCGTAATACCTCGCTCTCTTTCCTGTTCCATCCAATCCATTTGAGCCGCCCCATCATGCACTTCTCCAATTCTGTGAGACACTCCCGTATAAAAAAGGATCCGTTCAGTCGTCGTCGTCTTTCCGGCATCGATGTGCGCCATAATGCCGATATTTCTGGTACGCTCAAGTGGGTAATCTCGAACCAATGTATTCCCCTCTACACACAAAGATGCTGCAGTAGCACCTCTTACTTCCTCACAATTCGGAGGAAAGCCCTGCGAAGTTCGCAGGAGGCCCGACTACAGCATTAAGAAAAAACTTTTACCACCGATAGTGAGCAAACGCCCGATTGGCTTCAGCCATGCGGTGAGTCTCATCCCGTTTTTTTACAGCGGCGCCAGTATTGTTCGCTGCATCAAGCAGCTCTCCAGCCAACCGCTCTCGCATGCTTTTTCCTACACGTTTCCTGGCACTTTCCTCGATCCAACGAAAGGCTAGCGCCACTTGCCGAACCCCGCGAATCTCCATAGGCACCTGGTAGGAGGCACCACCAACTCGACGAGACTTGACTTCCACCATTGGCTTCACATTAGCCAAAGCAGAATGGAAAATTTTTAACGGGTCATCTCCCGTTTTAGTATGAATGAGGTCAAACGCGCCATAACAGACACTTTGCGCAGTGCTCTTTTTCCCCTTCGTCATGAGTATGTTGATAAACTTCCCCACTAAAGGATCGCCACAACGTGGGTCAGGAGCAACGTGTCTTTGACTCGCACTTGAACCTCTCGACATCTAATAAAACCCCTGATGAAAACCTCAATAATTGATGGCTGATAATTCTCTACTTGGGACGCTTGGTGCCATATTTGGACCGACCCTGCTTTCGATTGGCCACACCAACCGCATCTAATGCCCCCCTTACCATGTGGTAACGAACACCTGGCAAGTCTTTAACCCTACCACCACGCACCAATACAATAGAATGCTCTTGAAGATTGTGACCCATTCCAGGAATGTAAGTGGTCACTTCAACGCCAGTCGTCAACCGAACACGGGCCACTTTTCGAAGAGCAGAATTTGGCTTTTTAGGAGTTGTGGTGTATACCCTCAGACAAACACCTCTTCGCTGTGGGCAACGGTTCAACGCCGCGCTTTTACTCTTGGTTTTTGTGGTCTCGCGACCCTTGCGAACTAATTGATTAACAGTGGGCATTCCCAAATTTCTCCAATTTCTTCAAAGTACCACGGAAAAACGATGAATTATAGAGACCGAGAAAAAACCTGTCAAGGTTCGCAGCTATTTGGTGACCCCAATTTCTGCCGCACTCGTCTCTAAAGCGGGTTTCTGAACCTGGGATACCTGCACAGATTCCCCTTCTCCTTCTGAATCAATCACATCATCAATGGGTTTTGGTAAATAGGTTTCACGATAGACAGAAAATCCTGTCCCTGCAGGAATGAGCCGCCCAACGATGACATTTTCTTTTAACCCTCGAAGATCATCCACACGTCCATTAATCGCCGCCTCGGTAAGTACTCGCGTCGTTTCCTGAAAGGAAGCTCCAGAAATAAAACTGTCTGTACTCAGCGAGGCTTTCGTAATACCCAAAAGGACTGGTTTTCCAATCGCCGGCTTCCCTCCTTCGGCCATCACCCTTTCATTTTCATCCGTGAATGCAAATTTGCCGACCTGAGCCCCATGCAGGAAACAGGAGTCACCAGGATCTTCAATTCGTATCTTTCGCAGCATTTGTCGAGCAATGATTTCAATATGTTTATCGTTAATCGATACACCTTGAAGGCGATACACCTCCTGAACCTGATTCACCAAATACCGCTGCAATTCACGAGGCCCTAGGACATTGAGAATATCATGGGGATTAGCCGATCCATCCATTAAGGGTTCACCAGCTCGGACCCAATCACCTTCATGGACATTGACATGCTTACCGCGAGGAACAAAATATTCTTTGATGTCACCCATCTTATTATCCACGGTAATCTTCCGCATACCCTTCACAAACCCACCAAACGAAATTTCCCCATCGATCTCACTGATAACGGCTTGCTCCTTAGGTCTCCTCGCTTCAAAGAGTTCGGCAACCCTGGGTAACCCTCCGGTGATATCCTTCGTCTTGGTCGTTTCTCTGGGAATCTTGGCTAACACATCACCGGGATGCACGGTGCCGCCTTTTTCAATAAATATATGAGCCCCTACTGGCAACAAATACCGGGCTAACGATGAGGACCCTGGCATTTTTGCCGTTTTACCTGTCTCATCTTTAATAGAAAGCCGCGGTCGCAAATTTGTTCCTGACTGCTCAATCACAACTTTTCTTGACAAACCCGTGACCTCATCAACTTCTTCTTGCATGGTGACCCCCTCTGTAATATCCCCGTAGGCCACCCTTCCTCCAACTTCGGTCAAAATCGAAAGTGAGTAGGGATCCCACTCCACAAGTTTTTGACCAACCGTCACCTTTTCCCCATCCTTGACCTTAATTTTCGCTCCATAGACTACCGGGTACTTTTCACGCTCACGTTTAGATTCATCATAAACCGCAATTTTTCCATTTCGATGCATGACAACCCACTCTCCTTCTTTATTCTTCACTGCCATACCAGGATTATGGAAATCAGCGTTCTTTTTCGCATCAAAGCTCAAATACCGCAAAACACCATCATGACCGGATTCAAGTACCGTTTGTTCGACAACTTTACTGGCAGTCCCTCCAATATGGAACGTTCGCATGGTGAGCTGGGTGCCAGGCTCCCCAATGGATTGGGCTGCGATCACACCAACCGGCTCTCCCATTTCCACCAATCGTCCACGCGCTAAATCGCGTCCGTAACATTTCGCACAAACACCCCAACGCGCTTGGCACGTCAAAACAGATCGGATTTTGACCCTATCAATTCCAGATTCCACAACGGTGGCGACGGTGACTTCATCCAATTCCTGATCACGCTTAACAATAATTTTGTCAGTGATCGGATCATGCACGTCTTCTGCGGTGAGCCTGCCAAGAATTCTTTCCTCTAAAGGTTGGACCACTTCCCCACCTTCAACCAATGCCGAGACTTCAATACCATCTGCTGTTTGGCAATCAGGCTCAGTCACGATGACATCTTGTGAAATATCCACCAACCTCCGCGTGAGATAGCCAGAATTGGCGGTCTTGAGAGCAGTGTCAGCCAATCCCTTTCTCGCACCATGCGTGGAAATAAAGTATTGTAAAACGTTCAAGCCTTCCCGAAAGTTCGCCGTAATCGGTGTTTCGATAATTTCACCAGAGGGCTTGGCCATAAGACCTCGCATGCCCCCAAGCTGACGGATCTGCTGTGAGCTTCCTCGTGCACCTGAATCAGACATCATAAAAATCGGGTTCAGCACCTCACTTTGGCTCCGTCCTCCCCCAGAACTAATCTCCTTCATCATCTCATTTGCCACCTGCTCACTCACATGGGCCCAAATGTCTATGATTTTGTTATAGCGCTCGCCATTGGTGATGAGGCCTTCCCCATATTGGTTCTCAACTTCCCCAACCTCTTGTTGAGCTTTTTTTATAAATTCGGCTTTTCGGGTTGGGATATGCATGTTATCAATACAAATGGATACCCCGGCCCTCGTCGCGTAAGCAAATCCAAGATGTTTGAGTTTATCTAACATGACCACTGTGTCATGGAGTCCTGCCTGACGGTACACCACATCGATTAATCTGGTCATCTCCTTTTTCGTCATCAATTTATTGACATAAGAAAAGTCAATGCCAGGAGGAAGAATTTCCCCAAGAAGCACACGACCCACTGTTGTTTCAACTAAGGAACCTTGAACTCGCATTTTAATCTTCGCCTGCTCCTCAAGTTCTTGAGCGTCATAGGCAATCCGGACTTCCTCAGGGGAAGACAACACCTTGCCTTCACCCTTCGCCCCGACTCGTTCCTGAGTCAACCAATAACTGCCTAAGACCATATCTTGGGAAGGAATCGCCAGAGGTCGTCCGTTTGCAGGGGAAAGGACGTTGTTAATGGACATCATTAACACTCGAGCTTCAATTTGAGCCTCAATCGAGAGCGGAACATGAACAGCCATTTGATCACCGTCGAAATCAGCATTAAAGGCAGCACATACCAACGGATGAAGTCGAATGGCCTTGCCTTCCACTAAAACAGGATCAAAAGCTTGCATGCCAAGACGATGCAGCGTCGGAGCACGGTTCAAGATGACTGGATGTTCTCGAATGACATCATCCAACACATCCCACACTTCAGGACGTTCTTTTTCCACCAACCGCTTAGCACTCTTAATGGTGGTAGCCGCTCCACGCTCCTCCAATTTATGGAAGATAAACGGTTTAAAGAGTTCCAGTGCCATCTTTTTGGGAAGCCCGCATTGATTCAATTTTAACTCCGGGCCAACCACGATGACGGAACGACCAGAATAATCAACTCTTTTTCCAAGAAGGTTTTGGCGGAAACGCCCCTGCTTTCCCTTCAACATATCACTTAACGACTTTAAGGGCCGTTTGTTCGCACCTCGGATCGTCCGCCCCCTTCGTCCATTATCAAATAAAGCATCCACCGCTTCCTGGAGCATTCGCATTTCATTCCGAATGATCACCCCAGGCGCCTTCAATTCCACCAAACGCTTGAGTCGATTATTCCGATTGATCACCCGTCGATAGAGATCATTCAAATCTGATGTGGCAAAACGCCCACCATCTAAGGGCACGAGTGGACGCAACTCAGGAGGTAACACCGGAATGACATCTACAATCATCCATTCCGGTTTATTCCCAGATTTATGAAATGCTTCGATCACTTTGAGCCACTTCGTTAATTTTTTCGTATTGACCGCGGAAGTCGTGGTTCTGACCTTTTCATGGCGTTCATTCCATAACCCCTCGATATCAATCTTCCGTAACAATTCTCGAATCGCCTCTGCACCAATCCCGACTCGGAACGCATCACTTCCATATTCATCTACGCATTCTCGATATTTTTCCTCAGTAAGGAGTTCCTTTTCACGTAGTGGCGTAGAGCCAGGATCAACCACTACATAGGCTTCAAAATATAAAATTTTCTCCAACTGCTTGAGGCTCATATCCAAAAGAATACCGATTCGACTAGGAACACCTTTTAAAAACCAGATGTGGGCCACTGAGGCGGCTAATTCAATATGCCCCATCCTCTCACGTCTGACCTTGGATTGGATGACCTCAACTCCACACTTATCACACACAATTCCTCGATGTTTCATCCGTTTATATTTTCCACAATTGCATTCCCAATCCTTTGTCGGCCCAAAAATCTTGGCGCAAAACAATCCGTCTTTTTCCGGCTTAAACGAGCGGTAATTGATAGTTTCGGGTTTTTTGACCTCCCCATATGACCACGAGCGAATCTTTTCTGGCGAGGCAATCCGAATCCTCATTGCATCAAAAGAAACGGCATCACGTGGCTTTTCAAAGAGCGCATAGATATTGTCCAAGGTCATCCTCTCCGGTTTAAATTCATTGCTTCCAACATAATTTCTTGTTCGCTATTTCTTGTTCGCTAACAAGCCGTTGAAAAGTCAAGGTGTTCATGTTTGGGGTTCTTCATGAAGAAGCCAATATCACGCAAAAATCTCGCGAGCGTTTTTAAAAGGCCTATCCATCGAGGATTGAACTCCAAGCCTCCCAATCATGACCGTCCCCGGGGAGTCCATCCCGGGGACAACCCCAGAGGATTGAGCCTTGTCATTCCCAAAGCGAGAGCACCCCTTCAAACATCTCTCACGCTAAGAGGGGAAATCTACTCTCAGCGTGCTAGACCACAAAAAGCGAGGGGAGCGAGTGATACGAGAGACTTCTTAAACAACCTACGAATCATTTGATTTCATCAACTCAACATCAAGACCGAGGCTTTGGAGTTCTTTAACCAAAACGTTAAAGGACTCAGGCAGCCCTGGCTCCAAAAAGTTTTCTCCCTTAACCACAGCCTCGTACATTCGAGACCGGCCAGGGACATCATCGGACTTGACAGTGAGAAACTCTTGAAGGGTTGAAGCCGCCCCGTAGGCCTGAAGCGCCCAGACTTCCATTTCGCCTAAGCGCTGACCGCCAAATTGAGCTTTTCCACCTAACGGTTGTTGGGTCACCAACGAATAGGGCCCGATTGATCTCGCGTGGATTTTATCGTCTACTAAGTGATGGAGCTTCATCATATACACATAGCCAACGGTCACAGGGCTTTTAAAAGATTCTCCAGTTCGGCCATCATACACGAGAGATTGCCCGGACTCTGGCAAGGCGGCTTTTTTCAATAACTCTTTAATCTCCTTTTCCGTGGCTCCATCAAACACAGGGCTAGCCATGTGAAGGCCCAAAGCTTTGGCCGCCCATCCCAAGTGCGTTTCCAAAATCTGCCCTACATTCATTCGGGAAGGTACGCCAAGAGGATTGAGAACAATTTCTATGGGAGTGCCGTCTGGCAAGTAGGGCATATCCTCATCCGGAAGGATCCGAGAAACCACTCCCTTGTTGCCATGGCGGCCAGCCATTTTGTCCCCGACCGAAATCTTCCGTTTGATCGCCAAATACACTTTAACCAACTTAATCACACCAGGAGGCAATTCATCTCCTCGTCTCAATCGCCCAACCTTTTCGTCGTAAGAGGTTTGCAATAATTCAAACTGGTCTTTGGTTGCTTGCTCAATTTCCTCAAGTTTCTTTTGCTCATCTATGTCCCCGAGGATGACTCGTCGCACATCATCATTGCCTAGCCTCCTCAACACCTCGGCAGTAATTTTCCCTTTTTTCTTCAGAATCACTTCTCCGTGTTCCGGATCCATGAGATCCCGACCAACAACCTGACCCAGCAAGAGTTTCCGAATTCTCTTATTTCGTTCTTCATCAATAATGCGAAGCTCATCCTGGTAATTCCGCTCAATCTTTACCCGATCCTCGGATTCAATCGTTTTCGATCGCTCATCTTTATCCATTCCTTTTCGGGAAAAGATCTTGACATCGACGACAATGCCCTCAATCCCTGGGGGGACTTGAAGTGACGTATCTTTCACATCACCAGCCTTTTCCCCAAAAATGGCCCGCAACAGTTTTTCTTCCGGGGTCAATTGGGTTTCACCCTTTGGGGTCACCTTCCCAACCAATATGTCCCCGGCTTTGACTTCAGCTCCAATCCTGACAATCCCACTTTCATCAAGACTCCGCAGTGTTTCTTCCCCTAAATTAGGAATATCTCTGGTGATCTCTTCCTTTCCAAGTTTAGTATCTCTCGCTTCAACCTCAAACTCTTCAATATGAATGGAGGTAAAGGTATCCTCTCTGACGAGTTTTTCACTAATAAGTATGGCATCTTCGAAGTTGTATCCACCCCAAGGCATGAATCCCACGAGGACGTTCTTACCTAACGCTAATTCACCTCGATCAATCGCTGGACCATCAGCCAGGACCTGCCCAACTCTTACGGGCTGTCCGACCCGAACGATAGGTGTTTGGGTAACACACGTATTTTGATTCGTCCGCTGAAATTTCACGAGGTCATAGGTATCTAAAACACGACTACCTTTCCGTTTGCCATCCTCCTTTTCTTCGGGCAACCCTGTCCTGACCACAATTCGTCTTGCGTCAACACTCTCAACCACCCCGCTCCGTTTTGCTTGTTCGACATACCCGGAATCCCGAGCCACCACAGCTTCAATACCCGTCCCCACCAACGGTGCATCATTTTGAATGAGAGGAACGGCTTGGCGTTGCATATTGGATCCCATCAACGCCCGATTGGCATCATCATGTTCTAAAAACGGAATCAGCGCCGTGGCGACACTCACCACTTGCTTGGGCGACACATCCAAGTAATCGACCTTATCAGGAGAGACAGTAATAAATTCCCCATCATACCGGGCTATCACGGTGTCTGTTACGATTCGCCCACTCCCATCCAACTTTGAATTTGCCTGAGCGATGACATACCGAGCCCCTTCCAGAGGAGAAAGAAACTCCACCTCATCCGTAACCCGTCCTTTTCGAAACTTTCGGAACGGGGCCTCGATGAATCCGAATTCATTAATTTGAGCGAAGGTTGCCAATGAGGTGATCAGACCAATGTTGGGACCTTCAGGAGTTTCAATTGGGCAAATCCGACTATAATGGGAGGGATGGACGTCGCGAACTTCAAAGCCTGCTCGCTCTCGAGTTAAGCCACCTGGACCTAATGCCGACAACCGTCGCTTATGAGTAATTTCTGCGAGCGGGTTCGTCTGATCCATGAACTGCGATAACTGGCTTCCAGCGAAAAACTCTTTAATGGCCGCAACGATAGGCTTGGCGTTGATGAGGTCATGAGGAAGGGCTGTATCCATATCGAGTAAATTCATTCGCTCTTTAATACTGCGTTCCATTCTGGCCAATCCAATACGGATTTGGTTTTCCAAGAGTTCCCCCACCGACCGAACCCGTCGATTCCCTAAATGGTCGATATCATCGACTTCCCCTTTCCCCATTTTTAAATTCACAAGGCACCTGATGACTTCCACCACATCCTGAGGGGTTAACACCCTTTGGTCCAGCGATAAATCCATATCAAGCCGATTATTCATTTTTAATCGCCCGACGGGGGAAAGATCATAGCGCTTGGGGTTCTTGAAGAGATTCTCAAACAACAACTGGGCAGATTCCACAGAGGGCATTTCACCAGGTCTCAAGCGTTTGTAAATTTCAACCCAAGCTTCTTCTTTAGAATTCGTTTTCTCCGCATCAAGGGTGTTGAGAATTACAGGGGTCACAGTCGTGCTATCCAGGTAAATAACTTTGAAGCTGTCAACACGGCTCGCCAAAATTTTCTCGATTGAGGGAAGGTCTAGTCGTTGTTTTTTTTCAAGGAGTAATTCACCTGTCCCAGGATCAACCAGGTCCGTCAAAACCGCCCGACCCACCAATTCCTCAGGTTTCAAAGGCAATTCCTTGATACCCGACGCCTTTAATTTCCCCATCAGCCCCTTTGTGATTTTAACGCCTTCCCGAAGAAGAGGCTCCCTTCCACCTTTTTCAAACACTTCAGCGGAAGTTCGAAGCCCCGTGTGCAACTCTGAGGCAAGCTTTCTCAATAAGCGCTCTCCGATGACCCGAATCTCTTCGACTGGATAATACATTCTCAAGAGATCATCACCGGAATGACCGAACGCTTTCAGGAGAATCGTGGCCGGCATTTTCCGCCTTCGGTCGATCCGAACATAGAGAATGTCCCGAGCGTCAAACTCAAAATCCAACCAAGACCCTCTATAAGGTATGATTCGAGCCGAGTAGAGGACCTTCCCGCTTGAATGAGTTCGCCCTTTGTCATGACTAAACGAAGACCCAGGAGATCGATGAAGTTGACTCACGACCACCCGCTCTGTTCCATTAATGATGAAAGTTCCTCGGTCAGTCATTAACGGGAGTTCCCCGATGTAGACTTCCTGCTCCCTGACATCCAACACTTTGTTCTTGACGCCTTTTTCTTGAGTGTCAAACACCACCAAACGAATCTTGAGTTTGAGAGGAGCCGCATAGGTCATCCCCTGCTCCCAACATTCTCGCAAATCATATTTGGGAACCCCTAAGGAATAACTCGAAAACTCAAGCAAAGCCGTATTGTTGTAATCAGTGATAGGAAACACACTCTTCAATGCTGATTGGAGTCCTTTTTCCTTTCGCCGTTCAGGCTCCACATTTCCCTGAAGAAATTCTTCATAAGAACGCTTTTGAACGTCGACCAAATCCGGAATATCAATCGTCGATTTAATTTTCGAGAAATCTTTTCGGTGGATGATCTCTGACTGAGATACTTGGGCCATGCCGAACTCCTTACCCTTCAATCGCGTTAACACATCCTCGATGAACAACCCAAATGGTTGCCTACCTTATCGCACTCGCTCAACCGTTACTTCACTTCCACGGTTGCCCCAGCCTCTTGGAGCTTCTTTTGAATCGTGTCAGTCTCCTCCTTCGAGATACCCTCTTTGACTGGCTTGGGAGTCCCTTCAACCAAATCTTTGGCTTCTTTGAGTCCAAGTCCGGTCAACTCCCGGATGACTTTAATCACTTGAATCTTCTTATCTGTGGGAAAACTGGCCAAAATGACATCGAATGAATCTTTTTCTTCGGCTGCCGGCGCTGCTGCACCTGGTGCCGCTGCAACAGCGACTGGAGCAGCAGCGGTCACACCAAACCGCTCTTCTAGTCCTTTCACTAAATCTGAGAGTTCCAACACACTCATCCCCTCAACAGCCGTAATAAATTCCTCTTTTGATAACTTTGTCCCTCCCGTTGCCATTTGGCTTTCTCCTTTCTTTTTTTCTTGAATCGCTGCCAAGATTGCCACCAATCCGCGATTTAACTCGTTTAAGACCCCTACGAGCCCACGAACGGGACCTTGCAGGGCCGAAAGCAACATGGAAAGCATCTCAGATTTCGATGGCAGATCGGCAATCTCAATAATTTTGGACGGCAGGAGAGTATTGCCCTCCAAGAATCCACCCCGATATCGAATTTTCTCTTCACACTTTTCATTTCGAATAAAATCCCGCAAAATTTTGGCAGGCAAAACAGGGTCATCATATCCAACTACCACCGCTGTCTGGCCTTTAAACAGATCTTTAATCGAGGAGAAAGGCGTGCCCTCGACTCCTCGAATGGCCATAGTATTTTTGACAACCTTCAACTCAGCCTGGGCACCACGTAATTGCCGCCGCAAGCCTGTCACCTGATTCACAGAAATGCTTGAGCATTCGGTCAAAACAGCCATCTTGGCTCTTGAAAACATCTCATGGAGATCTGCTACTGCTTCAGCCTTTTCTTCCTTTTTCATAGACCACACCCTTCCCAGAACACTCAACGCACATTTAATCAAATTGGCGGGCGATCGCGGCACTATCTAGAGAAACACCAGGCCCCATCGTCGCAGACAAGGTCAAACTTTTGACGTATTTACCTTTACTCGATGATGGTTTTGCCTTCACCACGGAGTCAAACACCGCTTTGGCATTATCAGATATTTGCTGCCCAGAAAAAGAGACTTTACCGATAGGGACATGAAGAATACCGGCTTTATCAACCTTGTACTCCACCCGACCTTTTCGAATTTCTTGGATTGCCTTTGCGACCTCAAACGTCACTGTTCCAGTTTTGGGGTTGGGCATAAGCCCACGAGGGCCTAAGATTTTGCCAAGTTTTCCCACTGATGCCATTAAGTCTGGAGTTGAAATAGCATGGTCAAAATCCAACCAACCCCCTTTGACTTTTTCCATGACGTTATCAGCTCCAACATAATCGGCACCGGCCTCTCGTGCCTGCTGCTCCTTTTCCCCTTTTGCAAAAACCAAGATGCGAACCGTTTTTCCGCTTCCATGGGGAAGCACTGTGGTGCCTCGGACCATTTGATCTGCCCGTTTGGGATCGACCCCAAGCCGAATAACCAACTCAACCGTCTCATCAAATTTGGCAAACGCAAGGCGCTTGACAAGCTCCCCAGCCTCTTCTAACCCATAGGGATTTGCTTCAACCTTGGAAGCCGCGTCATTTAACTTCTTACCCACGCCATCACCTCTTTCGTTCAAATTTGGAATTCCGGCAAATCATCCCAAAACCGTAATGCCCATACTTCGGGCCGTTCCTTCGATTATCTTCATAGCCCCTTCGATATCAACCGCATTGAGATCTTCCATTTTCTTCTTAGAAATCTCCTCGAGTTGGGCACGGGAGACTTGCCCAACCTTGTCCTTTTGCGGAACTCCCGATCCCTTGATAATCCCAGCAGCCTTTTTCAACAGATCCGTGGCTGGAGGCGTTTTCGTCACAAAAGTAAAACTTCGATCTTTGTAGACAGAGATGACCACAGGGATAATGCTACCTTCTTGCTTTTGTGTCTTGGCATTAAATTGCTTACAAAAATCCATGATATTGACGCCATGCTGCCCAAGGGAAGGTCCAACAGGAGGTGCGGGATTTGCCTTAGCAGCTGGAATCTGTAATTTAATTTGAGTTACAACTTCTTTTGCCATTGTCCCTCTCTTACCTGTCTCTTACCTGTTTAAGATGTCAAACAAAAGGATTTCTCGTGTGCAATCCATGTAACTATTTATTGAAGCCTCCCTACCCTACTCTTTATTCGCACCCAATGAAATCAGGTCCGTTCCACCTGCGAGAACACAAGCTCGACCGGAGTCGCACGACCAAATATACTGACCAAGGCTTTGAGACGACTGTGGTCTGAGTCAACTTCATCGATAAGACCATTGAATCCCATAAAAGGCCCATCAACAATTCGAATTTGGTCACCCTTTGAAAAAAATATTTGTTCCCTCGGCGTAGCCACTCCAGACTCAAGTTGCTTTAAAAGAGAATCTACTTCCTCCTCAGACAAAGGAATCGGCCGTGTTCCCCCACCGACAAAACCCGTCACCTTTGGGGTCTCCTTCACCATCAATACCGTTTCATCATTGACAGGGGATTCCAATTCAACCAAGACATAGCCAGGGAAAAACTTACGCTTCGAAGCACGCCGTTTCCCATCTTTAATTTCAATGACATCCTCTGTAGGCACAAGAATCTCTCCCAATTGATCCTGCAAGCTCATTTGGTTGGCCCGTTCCGTTAGAGTGGTCTTTACCCGACCCTCAAATCCAACATAGGTATGAATGACAAACCAGTTCTTGGCCATACGCAATCACCAACCAGTCTTAAATGACCTGCCTCACAAGCCACACCAAAACGGAATCGACAAAGGACAAATAGAGAGACATGATGACGCAAAAAACCAAAACTACTGAAGTGGACCCAATGGTTTCGGCTTTTGTTGGATAGGAAACTTTTTTTAATTCCCCTTTTACATCAGACAAAAATTCAACAATGGTGGCCCACAATTTGTTAATCATACTATCGGCTCACCTTCTACAGAAATTGGATTGCCCCATCGTCAGCCACATTGAAGCATAAAATGGCAGGGGCACCAGGATTCGAACCCGGACCAACGGTTTTGGAGACCGCCATGCTAGCCGTTAACACCATGCCCCTAGCTTGGTTGTCGATCAAACGCCGCCACACATTCCCTCTCGGCTTTGCTGGTTCACTTTTTTGAAGCAGTAAGGACCTCTCATTCCTAGGGAACAATCGGGCTATTTCACTTCTTTGTGGGAAACATGTTTTCGACAAAACCAACAATACCTTCTCAGTTCAAGGCGGTCGGGATCGTTCTTTTTATTTTTCATCGTAGAGTAATTACGTCGCTTACAGTCCCCACATGCTAGAGTGATGATCACACGCATGGCATCCCTCCAATAGCCACCAACACCCGATAATCAAAGCCTTTCAGTCGAATCCGAATCCGCTGGTCCATACTCATCGTCTCACGCTCTCCGGCTATCCCAGAATCTCCGTCACCACGCCCGCGCCCACCGTCCGGCCGCCCTCACGCACCGCAAACCGTAACCCTTGCTCCATCGCAATCGGCGAGATCAACTCCCCACTCACCGTCACATTATCCCCCGGCATCACCATCTCCACCCCCGCATCCAACTGCACCACCCCCGTCACATCCGTCGTCCGAAAATAAAACTGGGGCCGATACCCGTTAAAAAACGGCGTGTGCCGCCCCCCTTCTTCCTTCGTCAGCACATACACTTCGCCCAGAAACTTCGTGTGCGGCGTGATCGACTTCGGCTTCGCTAACACCATCCCCCGCTCCACGTCATCTTTCTTCGTCCCCCGCAACAACGCTCCGATATTATCTCCCGCTTGCCCTTCATCCAACACTTTCCGAAACATCTCCACCCCCGTCACCACCGTCGTCTGCGTGTCCCGCAACCCCACAATCTCGATTTCATCGCCCACCTTCACTTGCCCGCGCTCGACGCGCCCCGTCACCACCGTACCCCGCCCACTGATCGTGAACACATCTTCAATCGGCATCAAAAACGGCTTCTCGATCGCTCGCTGCGGCGTCGGCACATACGTATCGACCGCCTCTAACAACTTCAGAATCGACGGCACGCCCACCTCGCTTTGATCCCCTTCGATCGCTTTGGTCGCTGACCCCACAATAATCGGAATCTCATCCCCCGGAAATTGATATTTCGTCAGCAATTCCCGCACTTCTAATTCCACCAACTCCAAGAGTTCCTTATCTTCGACTTTATCCGCCTTGTTGAGAAAGACCACAATGTAAGGCACCCCCACCTGTCGCGCCAACAAGATATGTTCCCGGGTCTGGGGCATCGGCCCATCGGCCGCTGAGACCACCAAAATGGCCCCATCCATCTGCGCGGCCCCCGTGATCATGTTTTTCACATAATCGGCATGCCCCGGACAGTCCACATGCGCATAGTGCCGATTCTCTGTCTCATATTCCACGTGCGATATGGCGATCGTCAAAATCTTCGTGGCGTCCCGGCGCCCTTGCGATTCACTCGCTTTGGCCACTTCATCATAGGAGATAAATTTCGCCATCCCCTTCTCTCCCATGACCTTCGTCAACGCTGACGTTAACGTCGTCTTCCCATGGTCCACGTGCCCGATCGTCCCCACATTTAAATGCGGCTTCCGCCGCTCAAATTTCGACTTCGCCATCCTCCCCTCCTAATAGGTTAATAGCTAAGCTGCCGTTGAATGGTTTTATGCTTTGTATTCCCCATCACTGATAAAGTCTGGAGAAACACATCTCTTTATTCAATGATCCTAATGGCAAAACAAGAATCCACTTTTCCCATCTAAAGATCTGGAGCCCACGACGCGGATCGAACGCGTGACCTCGTCCTTACCAAGGACGTGCTCTGCCAACTGAGCTACGTGGGCCTTTAGCGTTCATTTAGCTTCATAAGTTGGAGCGGGCGACGGGATTTGAACCCGCGACAGCCAGCTTGGAAGGCTGGAACTCTACCACTGAGCTACGCCCGCCCACCGTATCCGCAACTCTATTGCCAATTTCTTGCTCTTAATCTTTTTCTCGGAGCTTGTCTTTTCGAAAATGGACTCACTGAAGATTCAAGAAGCACAAAAGTTTCATCACAACTTGACACGGCAAAAAAATTGCGGGTATTACTACCCAGAAGCAATCATTCTGCGCTTATTATTTCAACAAATGCCTTCTGAATCTTAGTCACCATCCAACATATAACAGCATCCAATTTTGGTGGGCAGGCAAGGATTCGAACCTTGGAAGCCGATGGCAACAGATTTACAGTCTGCCCCCGTTGTCCACTTGGGTACCTGCCCCTTGGTGATTTGCTTGGCGGATTGAAGCGCGATCATCAACTACAACTGTACAAAGACGGCTTTTTTATTTTTAAAATTAGGTGGGATACAGTGCCTACTGTGAGTAAATTAAACAAAAGAAAAGACATCTACCTCCCCCTCATTGAGGTCAAACTACGGCTACGAAAGTAAAAACTAAGAGCTTTTCCTAAGACTGAAAATGGAAATATGACGATCCCAATAAACGTTATATAATAAGGTAATCCAGAAATTCCGTCAAGGCTTTTCATGAAATTTGGTCCAAGAGTATGAGAGCACAACAGGAAGACCAAGCTTTTCCTCTACACTCACTGGCATGAAACACTTCATCAGGCCCCCAATCTACCGCAACTTTTTATGTTGCCTAAAGAGGGAAATCCTTAAACACATTAATCGCCTCCTCAAATCATTTCTACTCTATGTTTTCTAGACCAATCGAGACCTTGATCGGTCATAAGACCAGCCTTGCCTCAATTTAATTAGTCAATATACATATTTATGGCCATGCCAAGACCGTACCTCAAGAGCCTTGTTGGAACATGCATTCTTATTTTTTGGATTTTTCTACAACTTGGAGCCACTCTACCAGAACCCGTTCAGTTAGACAGGGGGTTAGCCAGGATCACGACGCCTCAAGGCTCAATTATTTATGCAGAAATTGCCGATACTCCAGAAAAAATGGCCAGAGGCCTCATGTTTCTGACATCACTAGCCCCGGACAGGGGTATGCTCTTTACGTTTCAAGGCAAGGGACGATGGACATTCTGGATGAAAAACACCAAGATATCTCTCGATATCATCTGGCTGGACCAGGAGGGAAAAATCGTTCACATCAACCACAATACTCCAACCTGTGAACGGATTGACGATTTTTGCCCACGGTATACTCCTAATGAACCGGCTATCTGGGTTTTTGAAGTGAGGGGAGGTCAAGCCAAAAAATTAAGGCTACAGACGGGATCTCGACTAAAGGTTGAATTGCCTTAAATCTGTGAAAACGGGATCACCAGCCTCTCATTCGCCTCGCCGTGATGACCCCATCGACCCGTTCGATCTCTCGAAGGGTCCTTTCCAAATGTAACGTGTTGGAAATTTCAATGACAAAGTCCAGCTGGGCCTTTTGATCTTCTCTAGTGAGAATTTCAGCTCGACTGATGTTCGCCTGACATGCTGAAATAGCTGCGGAGACTTTAGCCAGGACGCCAGTCCGATCCATCGTCAATACGGCTACTTTAACAGAGTGAGACTCTTCCGTTTGTTGGTCCCATTCAACCTCGACCAATCGGTCTTTTTCGTAATCTAACGCTTCAAGATTTGGGCAGCCTACAGAATGAATGGTCAAGCCACGCCCCCTGGTGATATATCCTCTGATGGCATCACCTGGAACTGGATTACAACATTTAGAAAGCTGCATCAGCAAATTGTGTGTCCCTTTAACTTTCACGGTCTTCACTTCAGGGCTGAAGGGTTTTTCGCTAATTTCTACGCTTCGGGGAGAAGACTCAGCCACTTCCTTGTAATCATCAGAGACAAAATTCAAGGCAACCTGCGCTGCTGAAAGCCTGCCATACCCAATCATCCTCAGAAACTCGTCAACGCTTTCGTATCCCTTGGATCGACCAAGCCGAAGCAACTGCTCAGATTTCAATATATGCGCGACAGGAAGATTTCGGCGACGAAGTTCGCGCTCCAGCAAACGGTGACCAAGCTCAAGGCCACGTTTTTGCTCCTCAGTTTTTAGCCAATGCTTTATTTTTGCACGGGCCCGAGAGGTGCGGACAAATTTAAGCCAACTTTTGTGAGGAACCTGAGTCGGAGAGGTTAATATTTCAACTGTATCTCCGCTCGTGAGAGAGTGCCGGAGGGGGACAATCCTTCCATTGACTTTCGCACCCAGGCAATGATCCCCAATCTCGGTATGAATGGCATAGGCGAAATCCACAGGCGACGACCCTATTGGTAATTCCTTCACTTCCCCTCGGGGAGTAAAAGCAAAAACCACATCATGGAAAACGTCTAAATGAAACAAGTCCAGCTTTACCGAATCCATGAACTGACGATTATCAGAAAGATCTTTATGCCATTCCACAAATTGCCGTAACCAGCTAAAGATCTTTTCGTCCCGTTCTGCGACTTTTCCTTGGTCCTTATAGCGCCAGTGGGAAGCCACACCATATTCAGCCAAACGGTGCATCTCCTCCGTTCGTATTTGAAACTCGACATGCTCTCCTTGTGGCCCAATGACGTTCGTGTGAATGGATTGGTAAAGATTGGAACGTGGGGTGGCCACATAGTCTTTGAACCGTCCAGGAACCGGTGGCCACAAGAAATGGATTAACCCGAGAATCGCATAACAATTCATTTTCGTATCAGTAATAATTCGTATGGCTGTCAGATCATAGACTTCCTCAAATGGAATTCCTTGGCGTTCCATTTTTTGAAATACACCATACAAGTGCTTGGGACGGCCTTGAACCGTTGCCATATAACCTTCTTTTTCAAGAGCATCTTCGGCCACACTAATCAGACCCTTCAAGTACTCTTGCCTTTCTTCGTCTCGTTTGGCCACTCGTAACTTCAGCATGGCATAGGCATCAGGCTTCAAGTTTTGGAGACAAAGATCCTCTAATTCTTGTTTCATCCAACTCATTCCCAACCGATTGGCCAACGGGGCATAGATCTCTAACGTTTCCTGGGCGATCTGCCGCCGCTTCACCTCCGATAAATGTGTAAGCGTTCTCATGTTATGGAGACGATCAGCAAGTTTGATAAACACCACACGCATATCATCTGCCATTGAGAGAACCATCTTTCGAAAATTCTCAGCCTGCTTCTCTTCATACGACTTAAAAGGAATCTGTCCAATCTTCGTGACCCCTTCGACCAATCTCGCGACTTCCTGCCCAAACTCTTTTTCCAGCTGAATTTGCGTGGCAACGGTGTCTTCCAATGTGTCATGGAGAAGCCCAGCAACAATGGCCGTCACATCGAGCCTGAGAAACGTCAGAATCTCTGCCACAGCTAAAGGATGTTGCAGATACGGTTCACCTGACTGACGGGTTTGGCCAGCATGAGCATTTGCCGAAAACTCATAGGCCCTTCGGATCAGGTGAGTATCGCTTTCAGGATGAAAACTATTGACCTGCTGAATGAGCCGGTCAATTTCCGAGACATTGATCAATGACATGGAATGTCCTTCTCGGGCTGAGTGACTCGAATATCCCTAATTCGCAATTGAACCCGCTGATAACCTTTCCAATAATTCATCTCCGGCACGAAAGCTAAGTCAATAGTCCCAACGCTCGTGGACAGGGTCGAGAGATACTTCCCCATCCGAAATCCAATCCCTTCAAATGGCGCTGCCCCATCATGACGAACCACGAGTTTCAGATGGTCATCTCCGACAAGACGTTTATCTAAAACCTTTAACCCACTTGCCAAAAAAGTCGGCTCAGGATTTCCAAGCCCAAACGGGTGAAGATGATCCAATTCCTTCACCAATCGAGGATGAATGTCCCCTAAAAAGACTTGGGCATCAATATCCAGAACCTGGCGGTAATTGAGGGAACGAAGAGCCCTGGCGTTTAAATACTGGAGCCGCTCACGAAATGTATGTAACCGGTCTTCACGAATGACGAGTCCAGCAGCTGCAGCATGACCTCCAAATTTCTCGACAAGATCTCCACATTGGCTGAGAAGCGAACAAACATCCAATCCAGGAAGACTACGAACAGACCCTCGTCCTACTCCTTGTTGATCAAAAGCTACCACCACAGCGGGACAGTGGAAACATTCAACCAAGCGGGAGGCCACGATCCCCACAACACCCACATGCCAATTCCGTGCCCCTACCACAACCGCTGACTCCACACTGGACTCTTCTGCAAAACGCTTGGCTTCTTCAAAAATTCCATGCTCAATATCTCGACGCTCACGGTTCAATTGCTCAAGCCGTTGTGCCAGACTTACGGCTTCGTCATGGGATTCCGTGGTGAGCAACTGAACACCAAGCCGGGCATGAGCTAAACGCCCTGCGGCATTGATGACTGGCGCTAGCCGAAATCCCACGGTACTCGCCGTACATACACCTTCAACCCCGAGTTTTTGTTTTAACGCGCGAATCCCACATCTGGTTCCCTCACTTAGGCGTACCAACCCATCTCGAACGAGCGATCGATTTTCATCTTGGAGAGGAACCATATCAGCCACTGTGGAAAGAGCCACTAAATCCCTGAAACTCTCTACAGGAATACCCCGATCCCTATACTTAAAAAAATAGGCTTCTGCGACCTTGTAGGCCAACCCTCCCGAACAAAGGCCGTCAAAAGGGTACTTCGAATCAGACCGTTTCGGGTTTAAAAAAGCAAACCCATCAGGGTGACCCGCATGAATCTGATGGTGATCGGTGACGATGACATCTATCCCCAATCTGTTGGCTATCTCAATTTCATGATGGGACGATGTTCCACAGTCAGCCGTCACTAAAACTTTGGTACCCTCATGAGCAAGTTGATGAACAGCCCTTTCATTGAGACCATATCCCTCTGAAAAACGATCAGGGATATACATACTGGACTCGGCCCCAAATTGACTGAAAAATTTCAGGTGAAGACTCGTGGCAGAAATCCCATCGACATCATAATCACCATAAAAACACATTCTTTCCCGATCATTGATCGCTCGATGAATTCGGTCAATGGCCTTTTCCATATCTGGGAGAAGAAACGGATCATGTCCATTTTCCTGAGAAGGATACATCCAAGATCGGGCATTCTCCGGATCTACCACGCCTCGCCCAAGCAAAACCTTAGCGGTTATTGGGAAAATGGCTAAAGTCTTGGCCAAAGATTGGGAATGGGTTGGATCAATATCTCTTAAAACCCATTGCTTCTGAAGCATTAAGCTCCTTTGCCTTACTCTTCAAAATATCGTAAATACTGAGAAAACCTTAAGAATAATATGGTACCTTTATAGGCTTGTCAAACCAACTGCACTCTGAACCTTCTTTCGCAGAAATCAGAAGTTGGAGGGAGCAGGAGATTGCATTTTCTTGAAAAGGCTGAAACCAAACACTGATGAAGAATGTTCGGGAACGTCCTAAATAAGACCTTCCCCCAACACAAGAAACGAGAAAAAATAAAGACAGAAGATATAGTGAACAGAAACGAAGAAATACTGACTGGCAGAAGGGTCGAGGGAACAGGAGAGGCAGAGAGGGAATCGTTGAAGAGGACCGGCTATTCTCCTCCTTTTTGAACGTAATTTTTCACGAATTCGGCGGCGTTCTCTTCTAAGACTTCATCAATTTCTTCCACTAATTGATCAATATCTTCTTGAATCTTTTTTCCCTCATCCAGGACTTTAGGATTCGCTTTGACTTTTTCTTCACGAGTAGGCGAAACCTTTTTTGATTCAGGCTTACGTTCTTGCCTCTCCATGATAAAACCTCCAAAAGCAAGGACAAGAGATGAGATGTAATTTCTTTTCCACTATATCTCTATGCGTAAAGGATAGCAGTATATTTTTTTCCGTCAAGCTTCAAAATTCTTTAAAAAATCGTTTTTATCTTTCAATCACATTAAACAATAGAAGAAATGATCAAGAGAGCCACAATATTGATCACTTTAATCATAGGGTTAATGGCAGGACCTGCCGTGTCTTTAAAAGGATCTCCAACCGTATCTCCAGTCACTGCGGCTTTATGAGTCTCTGTCCCTTTTTTCCCCTGCTCTTCAATATATTTCTTGGCATTATCCCATGCTCCCCCTCCACTTGTCATCGTAATGGCCAAAAATAATCCTGTTACGATACTTCCAACCAACACTCCTCCCAGCGCAGCCGGGCCTAAAATTACGCCAACCAAAATCGGAGAGATCACTGGGATGATCCCAGGAATCATCATTTTTTGGAGAGCAGCCTGGGTGACGATATCCACACATTTACCGTATTCTGGTTTCCCCGTCCCCTCCATAATCCCTTTAATTTCACGAAACTGCCGACGAACTTCTTCAACGATCAAACCTCCGGCTTCACCAACCGCTTTCATACACAACGCACCGAAGATAAAAGGAAGCATCCCTCCAATGAATAATCCCACCAGGATACTCGGATTTGAAAGATCAAAAGCTATGGGATTGGCTCCCGCACTCGCAGCCCTCGCATACTCTGCAAACAACACGAGTGCCGCTAGCGCTGCTGACCCAATCGCATATCCTTTGGTCACGGCTTTCGTGGTGTTTCCCACAGCATCCAGAGCATCCGTTATTTCGCGAACATCAGCCCCTAATTTAGACATCTCTGCAATGCCGCCAGCATTATCCGTGATAGGACCAAAGGCATCAATTGCCACGACGATTCCGGCCATGGACAGCATCGACACCGCAGCCACAGCCACCCCATAAAGACCTCCTTGCTCAGCTCCCCCGCAAATGGCGAAACTTGACAGAATCGCCACGACAATGATCACCACTGGCCAAGCCGTCGCCTGCATTCCGACTGCCAAACCGGCAATAATATTGGTGGCATGTCCGGTCTCACTGGCTTTCGCGATGCTACGGACAGGGGAATAGCATGTCGCCGTGTAATAATCTGTGATGAATACCAGGGCCAACGTCACCACGAGACCAATAAGAACCGCAATGTAATAACTCATTCCTGATACACCGCCAATGCCATCCATCATCATTGAGGTGACAGGGAAAAAGGCGACAGCCGCGATCCCACCACTGATGAACAGCCCCTTATATAGGGCGGACATAATGCTACCCCCTTCGCCAGTTTTCACGAAAAACGTACCTAGAATCGTGGCAAAGATCGTCATGCCCCCCAGTGCCAAAGGATAAAGAACCGGCTCAACCGACTGAGGAAACAAACTCATGGCTAACACCATGGCGGCGACAATGGTGACCACATACGTTTCAAACAAATCAGCCGCCATTCCCGCGCAATCCCCGACGTTGTCTCCAACGTTATCGGCAATCACGGCTGGGTTTCGTGGATCATCTTCTGGAATCCCCGCTTCAACCTTCCCAACCAGATCCGCTCCGACGTCAGCTGCCTTCGTGAAAATTCCACCTCCAACGCGGGCAAACACAGATATAAGACTTCCACCAAACCCAAGGCTAATCAAAGCATGGACCGCCTTTTCGGGACCAGCAATCCAGGATCCGACGGCGTAAAATCCCGCTAGAGATAAAAGCCCTAACCCAATCAGCAAAAGCCCGGTTACAGCCCCTCCCCGAAAAGCCACATTCAGGGCGGGATTCAGTCCTTCAGAAGCAGCCTGAGCAGTTCGGACATTGGCCCTGACGGCAATAATCATTCCGATGTATCCTGCTGTCGCAGAGGCTGTCGCTCCGATCAGAAATCCCACAGCAGTTAACAGACCGAAATTTTCAGACCAAAAACCAGCCAACCAAAGGATGAGAAACATGCCTCCTGCGACTATCGCCACCGTTCGATATTGTCGGTTCAAGAATGCCCCAGCACCCTCCTGCACCGCTAAAGAAATATTTTGCATGATTTCACTTCCGGCCTCCTGTCGAAGCACCCAGAAAGTGAGATAGAGGCCATAGCCAATGCCAGCCACAGCCGAAATGAGCGAAAACATAATCACCGTCGTCGTCACGTCCACAGATCAGTCCTCCTCTAAAATCCTAAAGTTTTTTCATTGTATGAGGGTAAAAGCCAGTCAGGTAGGCTTTTGTCGCTTCCCCGGAACCTCTCAGGTGCCTGCTAGTTGGAGAGCTCTCATTGACAAGGCTCCAGGAGTACTCCGGAGAAATTTAAAAGAAAAGTTATGCATTGTATCTTGAGACACTCTTGTGATCAAGAAAAAAGACCAATTTGCACAAGATCTTACATAATTCACCGTAAGTACTCAATGAACGTCATCTCCGACAACTCCAGATTTGTATTCGGCCAACGAGAGAAGACTCTATGAATTCGCTTCGACCAGAGAAGTGCGTAGAGCCACAATTTCATCAGGATGAAGTTCTCTCCATTGCCCAGGCTCAAGATTCCCCAACAGGACAGGACCTATCGCCATACGAATAATCCGGAGGGTAGGGTATCCAACAGCTGCTGTCATCCGACGAATCTGACGGTTCAGCCCTTGCCGAATAGTCATTTCGATCCAAGCCGTAGGGACCGATTTCCGGAATCGAATAGGGACAGACCGTGGCCACAGGCAAAGGGCTTCTTCCAATAATGTGACAATCGCCTCATGCGTTTTTCGTCCCTGCACGACGACACCTTTTCGAAGCCTCTCTAAAATCGCGTCATCGGGAACACGCTCCACTTGAACCAAGTATTTTTTAGGAAGATTGTGACAGGGATCCGTAATCTGATGAGCCAGTCTTCCATCAGAAGTCAGCAACAGCAACCCCTCACTATCAAGGTCTAATCGTCCAGCGGGATACACATCTGGGATAGAAATGTAATCCGCTAATGTGGCTCGGCCCTCTGGATCAGTAAAACATGACAAGACACCAAAAGGCTTATTGAAGATTAACGTTCTCGTTCGCACAACAATGTGATTCCCATTGAAAGCTCTTCTGACAAAACACGAAGCTCGTTAGGCTCTCAGAATTGAAGGAAGGTCGGCAAATTTACCCTTGCCAGACAGATCTCACAAGCTGTTCAAAGACCTTCTTATAAAATAACAGTTGACACATGCAGAGATCCCTTAAAGGCTCTGCCCTCGAAAACTGGGCAGTCCGTGTTGCCCGCACGCAGGAATTTTTGTTAAAGTGGACGTATTATCTACGCACAATCATAATTCAGAATGTTCTTCCCCTGTAGTAACACGGCCTATCGCCTACCTGTATGCGAGGGACACCACACAGAACAGACGATGCCATTGTGGGAACGCTTCTTTAGAAATTCCTACATGAAAATTGTCTTGAACATATTGTTACAATAGGGTCACAAAAGGAGACACTTATGCCTTGGGAACCCAAAGACCCATGGGGACGCAGTGGTCAAGATCCCCTCGACGACGTGCTCAGAAAGGCGCAAGAGCAATGGCAACGGATGAAGCCTTCCAAGGGGATCAAGTCAATTATATTGATCGTTGTAGCTCTTCTAGCCCTTTCTCAGGCTGTGTTTAAAGTCGAACCGGATGAGCAAGGGTTGGTCAAACGATTCGGGGATGTCGTCAGAACGGTGGGGTCTGGGCCTCATCTTAAGGTGCCTTTTCTAGAGACCGTCGTCACACCAAAAGTGGAAAAATTACACCGTCTGGAAGTTGGGTTTAGGACTGACGTTCGTGGTCGAACCCGCATTGTTCCCCAGGAATCCTTAATGTTGACCGGAGATATGAATATCCTCTCAGTAGAATTCATTGTCCAATACAAAATCAATAATGCACGGGACTATTTATTCAATGTGGCTGAAATCGAGGGCACCATCCATAAATCTGCAGAAGCCGCTATGCGGGAGGTCATAGGAAGTAGCAAGATCGATGAGGCGCTCACGGTGGGGAAAGCCCAAATTCAACAAGACACAGAAGACCTGCTTCAAAAAATTCTGGACGAATACAAGGGTGGAGTCCAAATCGCGACCATTCAATTACAGGACGTCAACCCCCCTGAGCAAGTTGCTGGAGCATTTAAGGACGTGGCGAGTGCGAAAGAAGATCGCGAAAAGCTCATTAATCAAGCCCATGGGTACCGAAACGATATTCTTCCCAAGGCCAAAGGAGAAGCTGCAGAAGCCGTCAACCAAGCCAAAGGGTACGCCCAAGCTCGAATTACAAGAGCCGAAGGTGAAGCGAGCCATTTCCTCCAGACGCTGAAAGAATATAATCAAGCGAAAGACGTCATTGGCAAACGGGTCTATATTGAGACCATGGAAGAAGTCCTCTCTAAGACAGAAAAAGTCATTTTGGACTCAAAGGCAGCAGGCAATGTCTTGCCCTACTTGCCTCTTGATAAAGTATCGAGGGGGAGGGCCAGCCAATGAGTAAGCAAAACCTAATCCTTGGAGTCCTGGCCGTCCTTCTTGTTCTTGTCATGCTGGGCATCTCTCCATTTTATGTCGTTGACCTCACTGAGACTGCCATTGTTGTCCAATTAGGTGATCCTGTCCGTACCGTCATCGAGCCCGGCCTCAAATTCAAAATTCCCTTTATTCAAGAGGTCACGTTTTTTGACAAACGACTCATTGACTATGACGTCCCTGCTCGGGATGTCATTACCGAAGACAAAAAGACCATCCTGATCGATAACTATGCTAAATGGCGTATCGTTGACCCCTTAGCAGTCTATAAAGCTTTCCAAACTCAGCGAGGCGCCCTGCAACGCCTTGACGATATTATTTACTCTGAGCTACGAGTTGAACTCGGACGGCATGACCTTCTAGAAATCGTCTCGGCGAACCGGCTCCTGATTATGTCCGAAGTAGCCAAACGGGCGAATAGCATAGCCGCAAAGTATGGATTAGAGGTCATCGATGTGAGAATCAAACGGGCGGATCTCCCCGAACAAAATGAAAAGGCCATCTTTGCACGAATGCAAGCTGAACGGGAACGGCAGGCGAAACAGTACCGTGCCGAAGGTGCCGAAGAAGCTCAAAAAATCCGTTCGGAGGCAGAGAAAGACAAGGAAATTATCTTAGCGGAAGCCTATAAAACGTCACAGGAGTTACGCGGGTCAGGTGATGCCAAAGCGTTTAAAGCCTATGCCAATGCCTACCGTCAAGGGCCGAAGTTTTTTGATTTCATGCGATCCATGGATGCCTATAAAAAAACGTTTTCCGAGAAAGACATTATGGTCCTCAGTCCTGAATCTGAGTTCCTCAAATACTTGAAGAAACGTAAAAATTAGGATCTTGTCATCACCCATAGACACATCGTTGTTTCAGGGAGAGTATTCTGGAAGAGGCTCTTCCATACTCTGGGTATAAACCGCACAGTTAACCGAATTTCACTCCGTAGGATATTCTTATGCACAATGCTTCTAAATTGAAATCACTTTTTCAGCGACCTGGCATTATTAAAGTAGTCGGAGCGCATGACGCCTTAAGTGCAAAGTTGATTGAGCGAGCCGGTTTTGACGCGGTGTGGGGAAGTGGGTTTGGCATCTCCGCTGCTCTCAAATGTATTCCAGACGCCAGCTTTATCACCCTGACTGAGCAAGTAGGCGTGGAACGTAATATGGCTGAAGCCATCACGATTCCTATTATCGCGGACTGTGACACGGGCTACGGGAACGCGCTGAATGTAATGCGGACCGTCAACGATCATGAGCGAGCAGGGATCGCGGCCATTTGTATTGAGGATAGTGTCTTTCCCAAGCGATGCAGCTTTTATGCTGGCGTACGCCGCGAACTCGTGTCGATTGACGAACATTGTGGAAAAATCCAGGCCGCGAAGGCCTCTCAACAGGTCCCAGATTTTATGGTCATTGCCCGGACAGAAGCCCTCATCGCAGGCTGGGGAAAAGAAGAAGCCTTAAAGCGGATTCACGCCTATGTCAAGGCAGGAGCAGACGCAATCCTCATCCACTCGAAAGCTCCAACCTTTGACGAACTCCGGGAAGTAGCCCAAACCTGCGAAGGACGCATCCCCCTGGTAGCCGTACCCACGACATATGGGGATGTGACGACCCAAGAGCTTGAAGAAGCTGGTTTCAAGATGGTCATCTTCGCGAATCAGGCCCTCCGGTCTGCCATTCGTTCCATGCGCGAGGCCTTAAATCATCTCATGGAAAAGGGCATGCCTCACGCAGTCAAGGATGAAATCGTCACTCTTGATGAGGTTTATGACTTGGTCGGTGTTCCTCAAATGAAGGAAGATGAACGCCGGTTTCTCCCTCCAGACGGTGAACGAATTACCACGATTATCGCCGCAGCTGGTTTTGAAAAACCCCTGCTTCCTCTCATTCAGGATAAGCCGAAATGTCTTTTAGATATTAAGGGAAAAACCATTTTAGAGCGACAGGTTGGGACACTGAACGAATGTAATATCAAGGAAATCGCACTCGTTCGAGGCTACAAAAAAGAGAGCATCACGCTCCCCAACATCCGCTACTACGATAATGACCGTTATGAAGAAACCGGCGACCTCTTTTCTTTCTTTTGTGCCGAGAACGAAATGAAAGGCCGCTGCCTTCTACTATACGGTGACATCATTTTTGACACGACCCTTCTTCAAAAATTGTTAAAAAGCCCTGCGGATATCTCTCTCGTGGTAGACCTTGCTTGGCATGATCAGCAAAAGCCATTCACACATCTTCCACTCAAACCAGACCTGGTTCAAATGGAATCGCCGCCAGGGAAAAGTTACCGGTATGTTGATTCAGGAGAAGGAAGTCGAATCATCAAAATTGGTCGTGATCTATCACATGAGGAGGCACACGGCGAATTCATTGGTTTGGTGATGTTCTCTGAACAAGGGATCAATACGTTCAAACAGATCTACAAGGACGTCAGCCCGAATGCTCGCTCAAAGAGGCTTCATGAATCGGGTCTTGTGGAGCAGGCCTCTCTCAAGGATCTTATCCAAGCACTCATCGACCAGGGCCAGAAAGTACAATGTGTTCCGACCTATAAGGGATGGATGGAGGTGGATTCGTTCGAGGATTATCAGAAGGCTTGGGCGGATACTCAACGGTGACTATCCATTCAAGGTTGCCGCAACGAAGACATCGTCATATTAGGAACAGGTAACCCACGCTCAACACCCTGCTCCGAATTCCAAATCAAAATAACCAATGGCCAATGAACATCACCTCAATATCCTCCTTCAAGGTGGGGTAGAGTCCTGGAACAAATTCCGTCGGACGAACCCCTCCGTCCTCCCTGATCTCCGTGGAGCTGACCTTTCGGGTTACGATTTCACGGGAATTGACTTCAGTAAAGCCGATCTTTCCGAGGCCGATCTCTCTGACGCGTATCTTTTTCGAGCAGATTTCACAGAAGCCACCTTACAAGGAGCCAACTTGACGGAGGCAGATCTTATCGAAGCAAACTTAATCCAAGCCGTATTGGCCGACGCCATTTTAGTGAGAACCGATTTCAGCAGTTCCGGTCTCATTCGAGCTGACTTGTCACAAGTTGATCTTTCTGGAGGCAACTTGACCCGTACCGCCCTTCCATGGGCAAATCTGACACAAAGCAACTTGATCAGGGCAAAACTCCATTTAGCTGACCTTCGAGAGGCCAACCTTATCGGAGCTGACCTTTCCGAAGCTTCCCTGCAGGATGCATCCTTGACCGGAACGAATTTTCAAGGAGCCATCCTGACGAGTGCCAAGGGTCTCATGATTGAGTTCTTGTCTAAAGCCAAAACCCTCTACCAAACTCAGATGGATCAGGCTCTCCAAGAACAAGTGATCAAAGACTATCCTCAATTGCTGCTACAACCCTTGCTGCTACAACCCTCAAATTCTTAAATCTCTTCTGAATGATGAAAGGGAAAGAGCATGATTTCAGAACGCTGGAAAGGGTCTAGGTCTCTGGTTACTTAGGGGACGAACGACCGTCGGATCACCACGATCCGACCAATGATATCCACTGGAGGAGGCACAGGAGGGAGGACAAGGTCCACATGAGTCCCAACACCCTGCACTAGACGAATCCCTTGTGTGGTTTGCACAAAGCCCTTGGCGCGAAGCGCACCCATGGCTTGGATTTGCTGAATCAGGTCACTCGGGTCAACACCAAGTTCCGCAGAGACTTCTACAGCCTGAAAAGATTCATGCACATGAGTCTCACATTCGTCATGATTGAACATCCGTGATTTTCGAAGTCCGTCAGGGTCAGGCGGAAATAACACTTCCGTCTCGACTTCTGCATTCACGGCACGGATCACTGGGGTTCCAGGAGCTTTTTCGTTCAGATACTGTTCTAATTCACCGAGACTTTGATCAGGAACTCTATCAATCTTATTCAGAAGAAGAAGGTCAGCTGAAGAGACTTGTTGCTCAAACGTACCCGCAAGATCCCGTTTTTCAAGAAGTTGCTCGGCGTTGACCACGACAACCGCCACGCATTCTCCGACCCATTGCGAGACCGGCTCACGCCAAAAATTCATGAGTGTCTCAAAAGGAAGCGCGACTCCTGATGTTTCCACAATGACACGATCGGGGTGAACCCGCTCCCAAAGGCCCTGAAGGGTTATGAGCAACTCATCAGAGAGCTTACAACAAACACATCCCCCCTCAAGCTCGACATAGCCATTCTCCTGATCAGCCGACAGCAGCGCTTGATCAATCCCTAACTCACCAAATTCGTTGGATATGACAGCCGCACGAAGCCCTTGGCGTTGCGCTTCACTGAGCAAGTGCCGAACAAGTGTTGTCTTGCCTGCGCCTAAGAATCCGGATACGACCAGAGCTGGGATCTGCATTGGTGAACCCTCGCTCGCTTCACTCACAGAGTTGGCATCCCTTGATGAAAGCATGGATTCGTAAAGGCACCGGGTTGTTATCTATTCAAAAAACAGTTCTCAATGGTACACATGAAAGAAAACAAGTTTGGAATGTGATGTAATGCAATCTTAATGCGGCCTAACAGGATTTTGACAATTCGTGTGCCCCGCTGGCGACCCAATCTCAAATACCAAGGTGACAGTAGCCTGAACCTGAATTTCGCCTGGGGCCATAGGAACGGCCTTGGCGGATTCAGCCATACTGAACTGAGCACCGGCTAACGCACGAGCTTGTGGATAGACCTGTCTTCCTCCCTCCTGTACCTTCATCAGCCGAATTACTGACACTCCTAAAGATTGGGTGAGGGTTGCGGCTTTATTTTTGGCTTCGTTCGCTGCCTTTTGGAGGGCCTGAAGATACACCGAATTTTTTTCGCGCAGCACCCAGTTAATTCTAGAAAAATGATTGGCTCCTGCATGTAAGGCCCCATCAACAACTTTCCCTACTGTCTCGAGTTTTCGTACTTCCACTCTGATAGAATTCTGTGCCGTATAGCCAATAATCTTGGGAGTCTGTGGTTCATCAGGAACTTGCGACCTTGGTCGAGGCCTTTGCGCATATCGTGGAGTGACGTCAAAAGATGCCGTTTGAATACGTTCTCGCTCAATACCCATCTTCAAGAGCTCGTCAAACACTCGGGTCATAGCCTTCGTATTGTCCTGTTGAACCTGACCAAAGGATTTTCCTGCAGTCTCGACAGCCAATCTGATGATCGCCGTATCTGGTGCGATGCGTACGATCCCTTTTCCAGAAACTGTGAGAGTCGATGAGTCCGACGGTAATTCGGCACTCCATGCCGAAAGTGACAATCCCAAAACAAGTAACAAAACAACGATGACGAGTTGCATAGTTCCCTCCATCTCAAAATGATGTGCTGATCGATTGTCGAACACCGGTCATGCTTTCATGATTGACAAAGATCAGCCAATTTCCCCACAATAGTTTAAATGGATACTTCTTCAGAACCTCACACCCAAGACTCGCCAACGGAGGCGAGTATTCCTGACCGGCTGTGCACGTGGTGTAAAATTTCTATGATGAAACGGATTGTGGGTGAGGGTCGATTTATTCACTACACCTGCCCAAAATGTATCTTTCAACATACTGCGAAAACAGCGCTTCAAGCAGAGTAGGTTCCTTCCTTTAAAAAAATTCTTTTCTCATAGACATGGATCTATGTGAGATGTCTTCGTTTTCTAAAACAAGTTCGACACGATTTTTGTTCCTCCGACCCACGTTCCTATGATACTGCCGATTGTGGGGAAGAGAAAGGCTAAGAAAATTCTGAGAAGGCGGCTCTGCCACCACTGTTTCGGGATAGCAATATCTTCCGCCACCGTTTGAAATTCCCTCACAACGGGTGGTTGGACATAGGCCTGAACAAAAGCCGTGACATAGCCCGCTCCGATGACAGGGGTCAAACTCGTAAATGGGGCAGCTACAAAAGCGGAAAGGATGGTCAAGGGATGTGCCAACGCAAAAAGGGCGCCAATCGCACTGGGTATCCCATTTGCTAGAACCCAAAAAAGCGCATTTTCTCCAGCCGCTAGTGCACCCTTTTGATACCCTATGAAAGCAATAGACCCTAAGATAATGGCTGGGATACTCCATCCAACGCATTTCCAGACTGGTGAGACTGATGGAATAAACTCAAGGCTTTCCAAGTCCACCGTCTGATTGTTGTTGAGAATTTCCTTAATTCCCTCCACATGGCCAGCTCCCACGACTGCCACAACACGAGATCCATCTGCCTGGAGAATTTTTTGAGCGAGGTACTGATCACGTTCATCGATCAAGGCCGTTTTTAAGGTCGGCACTTCTACGCCGAGATCTTTCATCATGTCAGATAAAACATCTTGCTTTTTGAGATCCAAGAGCGTCTCTTCCGAGACTTGTGTCGTGTCGAACACACTGAGCAACAGTGATGAAACAAGCACACTTTTTTTTAGGAACGGGGTTGAACGCCAAGCACGACGCATGGTTACACGTACGTCCCGATCGCATAAAGAAATCGGAATATCGTGTTTCTTGGAGATCGAAATGGCCTCCAGCATTTCCATCCCGGGCAACACCCCTAATTGTTCACCGAGACGTTTTTGATAGGAAGCCAGAAGAAGATTGGCTAGAAGGGTGCTTAACTGTTTTTTTCGAATGATGGCTTTCAGATCTAACGATTCCCATTTATGTTGCTGAGAAAGGGCTTCAAATCTCCTTGGATCGAGTTCAACGCAGACTCTTTCTGGACGTTCCTCTTCTATAACCGTCCGAACTAATTCCACCGATTCGCGAGAGATATGAACAGTGCCGACAAGGATGACAACTTTACCCGGCACCTCTATGACATGAACATCTGAAGAACAATCACGAATTGGAAGGCAATCGGAAGCAGAGGAAGTGTGCGGAAGCTCAGTATCGGGACAGTCCATATTTATACCATGTCACAAAAAATTAACGTCTTGTCAAGATTGCGAAGCTACCCCTTTTCGTCAAAATGACATGGTAATCTTTGGACCTGAACGACTTGCATTTCATTATAGCAGACGGCAGAGAAGTTTGATGGAATCTCAATGACCGCCATCTTGGCACTCTAGCAGGATGTTGAAAAATTCCACCAGCGGCGTTCTCGGTCCTTTGTTGTGCTCACTTATTCCCATGTACGCTCCGCGCGCCAAAGGTCTTGTGCGGCCTTGCATGCCAAGAGAAGTCTTTCCTCTTGGCGTAGGGGACGGTCGAAGGGAGTATTCCCCCTTCGAGGGGTCACAGGCCCAAGAGACTTGGCCGTCCTAGGAGCAGCGCCCCTGGGAAAGCAAGGAGAGAAGCTTGGCGAATCTCCTTGCTGGACCTGGCTCCACCGATGCGGCTTCGCGCAGGCGAGCGGGTCTTTTTGAACAGCCTGCACCGCTTTTGATGATGATCGGACATTCTTCAGCAAACCAAGATTTTGGGAAGTGTTGAGTTTTTCAACACCCTGCTAGAAGCTAAAAAAGCACCACACTAGCGAAGAAGGTAATGGGAACAGAGCTTGCATTTTGATAAAGTAGAGAGATCTTGATTTCAGGAAAGGGTCGTAATAGCATACTGATACGGCAAATTTAGTCTCGATTTCGTCGTATCCTAAAAAGTAGGATCGTGAGCATGGGAACCCACCAAGTTGCCAGCAGAATCTGGATCTGGTTTTATCAAGATGGGACCCATTGGAAAATCGCCAAGACTGAAGAGGGATTTTGGTATTGTCCCATTGGTCCTGGAGGGAAGCGACTTGGACCCTGGGAACCCGGATTTCCACCAGGTCTCGATAATCTTCCTCAGTGGCTCAAATATGCCTAAACCAGTCAGTAGTCAAAGAGCCCTTTTGTTTCTCGCATTCTTCTTTTCTTCATCTCTTCATCCTAAAAAAGTACCCACAGTCGTTGTTTTGCATCCTTCTTGATTCGCTGATCGGGTGATCAATTACAGATCATAAAAATAGTTGACATTGTCGCCGCCCCATGGCTTGACCTTGCCTTCGATGACCTTGTCCTTCTTGCAGTAAACCCACACCGTGACTTCTGACAGCCTGGTTAAATCCTTCATCATTCCCATCAGCGTTAAGATAATTTTTCGCCCGCGTTCCCTATCGAGCGCCAAACGATTGTACATATTCTCTGTCACATGAATCTGGAGCAGTTCTCCTTTCACAATCACCTGTTCCACTTCGGGGTTGTTACCCATTTGTCGCTGTATTGTCTCGGCAATGGAACTATCGCTTTTCTTTTCACCCATATGTTGTCACTTCCTTTTCATCTCTACCTTGTTCAGCAATAAGAAAACTATTTTCCCTTGACACCACCTACCACGCTCACAATGGTTGAGTCACTTGACACAACCATTCCTGGGTTTCCGCATCTACGAGAGGTGAGATCACTTCACAGACGCGAGCATGATATGTGTGAATCCAATGCATTTCAGCAGTCGTTAAATGTGACCATTCGATGAGTTTTGAGTCAAAAGGAACAAGAGTCAAAGTTTCAAATTCAAGGAATTCTCGATTCTGGCCTTCATCTCTAGAACTTTGTGTTACTAATACAAGATTTTCAAGACGGATACCGTACGACCCATTTTTATAAAACCCTGGCTCGTTTGAGAGGATCATCCCAGGTTGCAAGGGCACAGAATTAGGAGCCTTAGAAATTCGTTGAGGCCCTTCATGGACACCCAGGTAACTTCCGACACCGTGCCCTGTACCATGATCATAATCTAAGCCTACTTCCCATAAAGCACGCCTAGCTAAGGAATCAAGCTGTGTTCCTGTGGTTCCTCTGGGAAAACGAGCAGTGGCTAAAGCAATGTGTCCTTTCAAGACTCGTGTGAACCGATCCTTGTGTTCGTGGGTTGGCGTTCCGATCGCGACCGTCCTCGTTATATCCGTCGTTCCACCCATGTACTGACCGCCCGAATCCACCAAATACAAGGAACCCATCTCAAGCGGCTTGTTCGTCTCTTCTGTTGCACGATAGTGTACAATGGCTCCGTTCGAGCCTGCAGCAGAAATAGTTGGAAAACTCGAATCCTTCCATTCAGCATGCTCCTTTCGCCGAGCCTCCAAAAATTCCTCAGCGTCGAGTTCTCGCAAATGGCCGCGAGGAGCCTCTCGAGCTATCCATGCGAGAAATTTGCAAACTGCGGCTCCATCCCAACAATGAGCCTGACGAGTCCCTATGATTTCACTCTCGTTCTTGCAAGCTTTGGCCACCACACAGGGATCCTCGCCCTGCTTCACAATTGCGCCAACTTCACCCAGACGATCGACAATTCGAACAGCTGTCCTTCTCGAATCATATAAGACTCGAGCCTTCTGCTTCCCTAAATCATGGAGGAAGGATTCGAATGTCGTCGGATCCTGAATTGTCACTCCATTACCCATATGATCCATGACGTCCTGAGAAAGCCTTGGCAAGTCAATAAACAAATCCAGTTCTCCAGTGCTGTGAAGAAGCGCGTTGCAAAGCGGAAGCGGCGTGTGAGGAACATCATGAGCACGAATATTTAATAGCCAGGCAATGGAATCAGGAGCCGTGAGAATATCCACATCAACTCCATCTTGTCTGAGTTTTCCAGCCAAAACACGACGCTTCTCGTCAGACTTTTTTCCCGCTACATGATGGGGATGAATCACAACCATGGATTTGGGATAAGGAGGCCGGTCCTCCCAAATCGCATCAATCGGATTTGACTGACTCGCCACCAATTGTCCACCGACCCGTTCACAAACCTGACGAATTGTTTCTATTTCATTGGGAGTATGGAGCCAGGGATCATAGCCAAGTTTCTGTCCAGGCTTGAGAACGGAACCTAACCATTCGTGCACTGGCCACTCGGTTATATGATGGGCCACAAACATATTTGTATCGATTTGCTGCTGAACTTGGAGCAGATAACGACCATCGATGAAGATAGCGGCTTCATCTTGAAGAACAACGGCCATCCCGGCTGAACCCGTAAACCCAGTCAACCAAGCAAGCCTCTCCGCACAAGTAGGAAGGTATTCATTTTGGTGCTCATCGGCATGAGGAATGATAAAACCATGCAGATTTTGCTGTTGTAATTCCGCTCGAAAGGTTAAAACTCTTTGGGAATTCTTCTCAGAACTTTTCACGATATCTTCTTCCACCCTTTATTACGCCTCATCCGCTCTGTGGTTCGTACTTCTAAATTTACCTTAACTAATTGTATCAAAAACCTAACACCAAAAGGGAAAAACCCAGTAACATTGCGCGATCAGAACTTCAATATTCTCCCAACACTGGATAGTTCCGACAAACTCCACGAATGACCAGACTCAAAGGAAATGTTCAAAAAAGCGTGCGCCTGTGCGTTGAAGGACTTTTTCAACATTCCCATAAAACAAACGCAGGGAGCAAGTTTAGGTTAGGAACCGATCCAAAAGTAAAGGGAGAGTGCGCAGAATCGAAAAAATGGAACCAACTTGTCCCCCAGGACCATGATCATGCTATATTTTCAGGTCCCAGGCAAAAAACCTGGCACATTCGTTTTTCGTTTATCATATGGACGCCGAGGTCCAAAAACAAAACCATGAACACATATTTCAATAAGGTCTTTTGCCTCCTGCTCGTATGGGGTTGTATGACTCTGGGAGCAGGAGCTATTGGTTGTGAAAATGTAGAAGCCAATTACCAGGAGGGTGTGACAGCACTCGAAGCAGGCGATTACGAAACAGCCCTGAAACATTTTCATTCTGCCGCAGGAAAAGGGCACCCCGGTGCCCAGGCTGCCCTCGGGGAATTATATTACAGAGGCGAGGGGATCAAACGCGATGCCCAGGAATCGGCGAAGTGGTACCGGCTGGCTGCAGAGCAGGGGCATATGGACGCGCAAGTGACTTTGGGGTGGATGTATAACGCTGGCACCGGGGTTCCACAAGATTTCACGGAAGCTATCAAGTGGTTTGAATTAGCGGCAGACCAAGGACATCCAGGCGCGCAAAACAATCTAGGTGTGCTGTACCGTCAGGGGAGAGGCGGCCAAATGGATATTGTGAAAGCCGTGATCTGGTTCCGCAAAGCCGCAGACCAAGGGGTGGCTCCCGCCCAATACGCACTGGGACAGATGTATCTCAATGGGGAAGGTGTGGAACAAGATGTAGGAGAGGCAGTTCAGTGGTATACACGGGCAGCAGATCAGGGGCTTTTGGAGGCTCAGGCCGACCTCGGATTTTTGTATGCGAAACGGGAAAATAAAGTTCCCCAAGATTTCCTCCTTGCCTACCAATGGCTGGCCTTAGCCGCAGAACAAGGGGACAGGATGGCCCCGGCAGATCTTGAGAAATTGATGAAGAACATGACTCCTGACCAGATCAAAGAAGCCCAACAACTTGTTCGGGACTGGAGGCAAAATCACCAGAAGAACACGGAATCCTGAAATCAAGATAAAATTACGCATTTCCAGCGAAAAGCCTCGCCAAATACATTAACTCTGGTAGTGAAACGTTTTCTTTTCCCCTTCTGCCGTTCAGGTGGTTCGAGCGCACGAAACACGCGGTCGTCTCCACCTGCAACCACGTGTTAGCATGGTTAGTCCAGTCACACGGACTACAATTTGCACCATCCCAACCAGCTTGTAAACTTTGATCGCGGCCAGGGATTGTCCATCCACGACGTGTCAGGCAGTGGTAACTTGGATGCTTCTTCAGCAGTAAACCATCCGACAGGCAATTCGAAATATGATGTTGTTCCACGTCCAGTGATCCAGCTAATCCTTTTAGATTTCTCGCTTGTTTCTGCGACATCCAACGTTAATCGACAATCTTGAACAACATAGTCCAACACAGTTTGATAATCGCCGTCTTTCCACAGTTGCGGAGCGATTGAGCCATCAACATTGGCGGGCTTGCTAATTCCTATTGCGTTCGCCGCAGCATTTAGCCTGATTGGAAAACCCTTTCCGCAAAAGAAGTGAAACATCATGTCAATATGGGCCAAAGCCAAATCACGGCAATCATCCGTTTGGCCTGACTCTTCTGCCAAAATATCGAAATCGAACCCGAGCCCATTGTGCGTGATGATTGTATAGCCAGCGTTTGATTTCATTTTGAGATGTTCGACAAATGGCGTTAAATCCTGCATAGTCATTTGTGGTGCAGGAGACCCATCCTTATTTTTGGAATAAAAAGTCACTGCCGCGGATTCATCGCTACACCAAGTCGCCGCACAAGTAATGCCGAGTGGCCGGTGAGCAAGTAAGTCAACGAAATCCTCGGGCAAGATTTTGCCGTTTCAATATCAAAAGCCAAATACTTACGAGGCATTTTAAACCATCCTAAAGATTGACATGAGGAACACGCATAAAAGAGCACCCCGCCCCACACTATAGTTAGGCTCCTAGCCCAGGCTCGCATCCAAACTATGCAATCTGAGACATTTCAGGTCCCTGTGGTGCTTGTCTGCATCAGACTCCAGGTGGTCAACAGCATATTCCTTTAGCTCGATCAGATCCTCTCTCGAGACTACCAGTACTTCTATGGAATCGATCATTCCGATCTCAGAGCGCTCTCGAAGATCCGAATATGAAAGTTCTGCCCAAGGCGTAAGAATGTCCAGATAGTAGTCATGTCGTTTGATCGGGAGCTGAACCTTGGGACGTTGCAAATTTATGGACGTGAACTCGGGTTCAACACCAGCCTGAGTCAATACGTTCATCACTCTGTCTGAGTTCTCAGGCGAGCGATCAATCATGAGGCTAATTTCCGACACACCATCCTTTCGGCATCCGTAATGAAGGACGGCAGCACCTCCCACCAGCATGATTCTCGATGCAAAGGCGAACGAATCTGACGCTATGTTGCCCCGACATGATCACTGTACATGATTGAGTCATGAAGAGTCCGTTTGCTGAACAAAATCACAGCCAGGAGATTTACAACTAAGAATAAGGAATAAGAGTCAACACTTTACTTTCTAGCCAATTTCACCCGTTTGGTCCAGGGAAATGCATTGGTCAGGCCACCGGCTTCCAAAAATCTGCGAGACCCAAGCTGACGACACTTCAGCACGAGCCGCGGTTACCTTTAGCAACTCGTTACACCCCCGCCGCAAGAGATACACGGTCACCTGAAACACATCCTGGCGGTGCCGACGACCCAACACCGCTGATTTCTCTCCTCCTCTCACCTTCGTAACAGCTACACACACTTACTCGATTGTTGGAAGGTTATGGACCCATTTGACTCACTAATCATAGAGACGAAGGTTCATGATCCTTTAGAGAAAAAGAAGTGGCGAGAATTTTGATCAAGAACCGCACAGCAGGCCATCGAACATAGCAGGTTCATGAATGGGAATAGAGGGCAGGCTGAGACAACCTATACAAATGAATGACACGGACCTCATGAGATCCGTAGGGAGGAAGACTGGTAAGAAGAGTGTATAGCTAAAACGCGAGGGAAAACGTCGTAGATCTTCTTATCCTATTACAGCTTTTACAGCGTTACCGATCTCAGCAGGATTTTTGACGACATGGACACCCGCTGCTTCAAGGGTAGCCATTTTTTCTGCTGCTGTTCCTTTTCCTCCCGTGATAATCGCACCAGCATGACCCATGCGGCGACCTGGTGGAGCTGTAATCCCGGCAATAAAGCTGATCACGGGTTTGGTCATCTGTTCTTTGATAAAGACAGCCGCTTTTTCTTCTGCGTCACCACCGATTTCTCCAATCATAACAAGGGCCTCGGTTTCCGGGTCTTCCTCAAACATCTGCAGAAGATCAATGTAACCGGTTCCAATGATCGGGTCTCCACCAATGCCTACACACGTTGTTTCCCCTAACCCAAGGTTTGTGAGCTGGTTCACGGCTTCATACGTGAGCGTGCCGCTTCGGGAAATGACCCCTACCCGCCCTTTCTTATGAATAAACCCGGGCATAATGCCAATCTTGCACTCATCAGCAGTAATCACGCCAGGGCAATTCGGACCGATGAGACGAGAGAGACGACCTTGCAAGGCTCGTTTAACCTTCACCATATCATTGACCGGAATGCCTTCGGTAATGCAGATGATCAACCAAATCCAGGCGTCAGCGGCTTCCAAGATCGCATCTGCTGCAAATGGAGGCGGGACAAAAATAAGGGAGGTTGTTGCGTTCGTCTTGTTCACCGCATCCTGGACAGTATTGAACACTGGAATTCCTTCGACTTCATACCCAGCCTTGCCTGGAGTGACTCCCGCAACGACTTGCGTCCCATAGGCTTTGCACTGCGTCGCATGAAAGGATCCTTCTTTCCCAGTAATACCCTGCACAACAACCCGTGTTGACTTGTTCACTAAAATGCTCATCCTTCATTCCTTCCCTTTTTCTTCACCTTATTTCTTTACTCGCGGACCTAACCGTCTCTCACTACGTGCATCCACCGACCACTTACTTTTCTCTTATTATTTTTGGAGAAATTGGTTTGAGCCCTACGTACGGCCGTCGAGCGAGCACCTTCCGATGTACGCTTACAGGAGCATAGGAGCTCATCTCATCTGTTTTCATTCTCTCTTCTCTAGCAATGGGTGACCTAGCTACCTCTCACTGCGCACATCCACCGAGCACTTTCTGAAGTGGGCGGTGTGCGAGCACAAGAGGCGGTGGGTCACCCCTACTTCTTTTTTTTTCGCATGGCCACAATCTTCTGAGCTGCCTCCCAGAGATCGGTCGCCACATCAACTTTGAGACCAGATTCCAAAAGCAATTGGCGCCCCTCCTCAGCATTCGTGCCTTGGAGCCTCACGACAACAGGCAACTTGATCCCCACCTCTTTAGCAGCATCAATCACTCCATGAGCAATCCGCTCACATCGAACGATCCCGCCGAAGATATTGATAAAAATACCCTTGACCTTTTTATCCTTCAAAAGAATTCGAAATCCCGCTGCAACCGTTTCCTTGGTCGCGCCACCGCCGACATCGAGGAAGTTTGCCGGCTCTGCTCCCGCGAGTTTGATCACATCCATGGTGGCCATAGCCAAACCAGCGCCGTTCACCATACAACCAATATCACCATCCAGCTTGATATAATTCAGATTGTTGTCGCTGGCCTCAATTTCCAAAGGTTCTTCTTCGTGCAAATCTCGCAGCGCGAGGACATCCGGATGTTTATACAACGCATTGTCATCGATGGAGACTTTTCCATCTAAGGCAATCAGTCGTTTATCGGTGGTAATGACAAGCGGGTTAATTTCAACCAATGAGCAATTCTTTTCCATAAATAGTCGATAGAGGTTCTCAAGCATTTGGAGAAAGGGTTTAACCACCGCAGGCTCTAATTCGGGTAATCCCAAGCCGAACCCCAAGTTCCGACCGTTATAACCTTGGTATTCAACAGCCGGATCAATGGGTTCTTTCAAGACCCTTTCCGGTGTTTGCCCTGCAACTTCTTCAATCTCCATTCCTCCTTCAGTACTGGCAATAAATTTGGGATACCCTGAATCTCGGTCAATAAGCAGACTCAGATAGAGTTCCTTAGCAATGCCGGCACCTTCCTCTATGAGCAAACGTCGAACTTTTCGTCCTTTCAGACCCGTCTGGTGCGTTACTAACGTTTTACCAAGCAACTCTTTGGCAAGCGCTGGGACTTCTGCTTTGTTCTTCGTGAGCTTCACACCCCCGGCCTTACCACGGCCACCAGCATGAATCTGAGCTTTCACAACAAAGACCGAAGCATCGAGTACATCTGCCCATTTCTCAGCGGCCCGAGGCGTTTTGATGTCTTTGCCTTTAGGCACGGGTACACCAAATTGCGCAAATAATTGTTTCGCCTGAAATTCATGGATGTTCATAGCATTCCTTTGGGTTAGTGCTGCAACAAGACCATACCGTGGCTACGATTGCTCAGTTCTCGTATAGGCTGGGAGCACCATTGGGGAGCTAATCTGGTTAAATACACGGTGCTTTGTCGCTTCTTCTTTAAATTTGACGAGATGATGAAGCGTCAGGGTACCTTGTTGAACCGAACGGCTTCTGGTCGCAGCCGTCGTTCCTGTTCGTTTACCGTATACCATTAAGTCCAAAAGAGAGTTTCCCATCAACCGATTTCGTCCATGGAGCCCACCGGAGGTTTCTCCTGCTACAAATAAGTTCTTCACTGGAGTCTCTCCGTTGACATCAATTTTTACACCACCATTTTGATAATGAAGGGTGGGATAAATGAGCACAGGATCCTCTCGGATATCGACCCCGTATCGCTCATATTGTCGAAGCATAGCCGGGAAATGTTTTTCTACGGTTCCATGGCCATGTTCCGCCTCCAGAAGAGGCGTATCGAGCCACACTCCATCACGACCAGTTGCTGTTCGAACCCCACGACCTTCTTCACATTCACGAATGATCGAAGAAGAAACAACATCTCGGGTATCAAGTTCATTGACAAAACGTTCACCTTTCGCATTTACCAAATGTCCACCTTCTGACCGTATTCCTTCCGTGACAAGCTGCCCAACCAATTGTTCTGGATAGACAGCACCAGACGGATGGTACTGAAAGGTATCGATTTGAACCAATGGGGCTCCGATCCGATAGGCTAAGGCTAGGCCATCCCCAGTGGCTCCATAATGATTGCTCGTTGGGAAGCCCTGAATATGCAGGCGACCTATTCCCCCTGTTGCGAGAATCACGGTCTTAGCCGCGACGACGATAAATCGCTTATTATCAAGATCCCGTAAAACTGCTCCACTACATGTTCCATTTTCGTCACTGAGAAGCTCAACTGCTGCGGCAAACTCCAGGAGTGGAATCTGTTGATTCAGAACCTCGTCCTTTAACACACGCATGATCTCAAGCCCAGTGTAATCCGAGCAAGTCAGCAACCGGGGCTTGGAACTGCCTCCGCCCTTTTTTACATGGAGATTACCGTCAGCATCACGATCAAACAGGACACCCAATTCCAGAAGCCACTTCGCAATGGTGGGCCCCTCATCAACCATCACTTTCAGGAGTTGATGATCATTTTTCATATGCCCACCCTTGAGGGTGTCTAAGAAATGTTGAACAGGAGAATCATCAGTGGCCACCGCAACCTGCATACCACCTTGGGCCATGACAGAGTTTGAATCAGCGAGACGTAATTTGGTTGCCAAGAGAACCTTGGCGCCCTCACCATGAGCATGAAGAGCTGCAGCGCATCCTGCTCCTCCCCCACCAACAACTAATACATCCACCGTATGGACAGGCATGAGGTCAAGGTCATCCTGAACAGGACTTTGCCCTTCTAAAACCGATGCCAGTTCGCGAACGGTGAGATCCCCCGCACTTGGACCAAATTGCAGAAGTCGGTACGCATGGCCTCGATGATCAGGATGGTATTTCTTAATCAGGGTATCGCGTTCAGCAGGAGAATACTTGGGGAAGGTTTGAGTTTGGCGAGATTCGCGGGTTTGATGGACAATATCCTGGAGAGCCTTCAAATCCATAGCGAGAGGAGTCCTCTTTTATGTAACCGAAGCCGAGGCTTTTTGAAGTTCTTCGTCATTCATGTTCAAGATTCGTTCCCAATCTTGATCAAAGCAGCCCTGGTCAATTTCCTGAATGCGTGTCCCGAGCCCTTCAGGTTTCTCAGAATAACGGACACCTTGGGCACGGCTAGCATAGACCGCTACGAGACTGGGCGCAATATCCGCGATGCAGACTGGTGCACATAGCCCGCACATCACACAGTTCATGAACGCTTCGGAAACCGCCTTGAAGTCTCCAAACACAGCCCTCCACACTCCTTCACGAACATCAATTCCTTGGGGACAGGCTTCAGTACAGGCATTACAGTTACGGCAGAGAGGAGCCTCGGGATATAACTCAAACAACGCCTGTTTCGGATCTTTGAGTTCTTCAATATTGTAAATCGCTTTCCGAGCCGGAAACTGTGGGACAAAGGAAAAAGACATGCCGTCTTCAACCGCAGTTGAACACGCTAAACAGGTTTTGACCTTAGGATCGTCTTTGGTGCGGTAATAGGTCCCACATGCACCACAAAAACCACCCAGACAACCAGCACCTCTCGTGACTTCATGCCCCGTATGCCAGAGGGCTTTTAACAGAGTAATGCCCTCGGGAACTTGGTAGGTTTTTCCAGAAATCTCCACCGTGACTAATTTCGGTTGGAGTTCATCTTCCTGGCGTACTGCCTTTTCTGTATCAAACGAGTCAGCAGACATACGGAAAAGTTTGGGCGGCTTCTGGATCAGAAGCCACCCATTACCTCGAATTGATGATTAATTTAAAGCATTTAAGGCTGAACCGGCCTTAAACCACGTCACCTGAGGATCTGTCATACTATGGTTGGCCTGAATCGTTACGTCCTTACCATCCTTCTTATGAATGATGATCTGAACTGGTTTGCCAGGAGCTAAGCTACCCAATCCCGTCACACTCACTCGGTCTTCCTGTTCGATCTGATCATAATCGGCAGGATTGGCAAACGTCATGGCCAAAATCCCCTGCTTTTTGAGATTGGTTTCATGAATCCTGGCAAAACTTTTGGTGATAACAGCTTTCACACCAAGGAACCGTGGAGACATCGCCGCATGTTCTCGGCTGCTGCCCTCTCCATAATTTTCATCCCCCACAACAAAGGATCCAACGCCTTTCCCCTTATAATCACGAGCAATCTGAGCCAGAGTCAGCTCGGATTCTCCTGTTAAAACATTATTTCCCTTTCCGGCTTCGCTAGTAAACGCATTATTGGCACCTAAGAACATATTATCGCTAATTTTGTCCAGGTGACCTCGGAATTTTAGCCATGGACCAGCGGGAGAAATATGGTCGGTCGTGGTTTTGCCTTTGGTCTTGATGAGTATAGGAAGTTTTTCAAAATCCTTCCCATCCCATTTTGGAAATGGCTGAAGCAATTGAAGCCGCTCACTCGTTGGGGGCAGGTCGACTTCCAAGCCTTCCCCACTTTCTGCTGGTGGGATAAACCCTTCTTCACCCTTGGCAAAGCCGTTTGCTGGCAATTCATCGCCTTGAGGTGGATCGAGCTTTATCTCTTTTCCATCTTGGGTTTTAATCGTATCGTTGAGTGGGTCGAATTCTAAATCTCCGGAAAGCGCATAGGCAGCCACGACTTCTGGACTTGCTAAAAAAGAAAGCGTATCGCTGATTCCATCGTTGCGACCGGGAAAGTTGCGATTGAACGTACTGACGATAGAATCGGCTTTTCCTTTCATTCCATCTGCCCGCTTCCATTGACCAATGCAAGGGCCACATGCATTCGCTAATACCGTAGCGCCCATATCTTCAAATGTCTTCATAAACCCTTCTCGTTTCATCGTGTGGAAAATCCGCTCGGAACCGGGAGAAACGAGAAATGCCGTTTTGGCCTTCAGTCCGGCCTTCAAGCCCTGTTGAGCGATGTGCGCCGCTCTACCAATATCTTCGTAAGACGAATTGGTGCAGCTTCCCAATAGAGTCGCTTTTAACTCTGTCGGATATCCTTTTTCTTTCGCCTCGGCTGCTAATTTCGAAATTGGCCTAGCAAGGTCTGGCGTATGCGGTCCAACCACATGAGGCTCCAACGCCGACAAATCGATCTCGACAATCTCATCAAAATATTTTTCTGGGGATTGATAGACTTCCGGGTCAGCAACCAACATCCCTTTGTTCGCCTCAGCGAGCTTGGCAATATCTTCACGTTCCGTGATATTCAGATAGTCGACCATTTTCTGATCGAACGGAAATACCGAGGTGGTCGCACCTAACTCGGCTCCCATATTGGTAATCGTCCCTTTACCAGTCGCACTGATGGTTGCCGCGCCAGGGCCAAAATATTCAACAATCTTGTTCGTTCCGCCTTTCACCGTGAGTTTCCCGCAGATATAGAGAATCACGTCTTTGGGTGAGGCCCACCCATTCAATTTCCCTGTCAGTTTGACCCCGATCAGTTTGGGATGCAGGACTTCCCATGGCAAACCAGCCATGACTTCCCCGGCATCGGCACCCCCAACTCCAATAGCCAACATGCCAAGTCCCCCGCCATTCGGTGTATGTGAATCCGTGCCAATGATCAATCCACCAGGAAACGCATAGTTCTCCAGCACCACTTGGTGAATAATACCAGCACCAGGCTTCCAAAATCCGATCCCATATTTCTTTGCCGCCGACTCTAAAAAGTTATACACCTCGCGGTTTTCGTCACAGGCACGGAGAAGGTCTTTTTCCGAACCAATTTCTGCACGAATGAGGTGGTCACAATGAATGGTACTCGGGACCGCAGCTTTCTTCTTGCCAGCCTGAATAAACTGCAGCATGGCCATCTGAGCTGTGGCATCTTGCATGGCGACACGATCAGGACGAAGAGCCAACATCGCCTTCCCACGTTCCCATACTTGGGTGTCCAAGTTATCTGCATGAGACACCAGAATTTTTTCAGCGAGGGTGATCCCTCGCCCAAATTTTTTGCGCGCCGTTTCCACGGCCGCAGGCATTTTGGTATAGAGTGTTTTTACGAGTTCAATTGACATAAGGGTTTCTCCGTATCATTTTAAATCTCGAAATCCAAGCTTTGGAGACGAGACTTTAATATGTTGGGTTATTTGAGAGGTGGAACTTCACGCCGACTTGGCGATGCATAGTTTACCAAATAGTTAAAGAGCCGAATCAAACGGCTCCCTTGCCGTTTCTGATCTGTCCAATGGCCGATCAACCCAATGGTACGGGCTAAAATAAAGAATCCGTTCAGACTATCCACTGGGAATCCAATATCGACCAGTACAGCGGCCATCGTTCCATCTACGTTTAAAATCAGGTTGTCTTTTTTGGCAGCAGTGATCTTTTCAACTTCTAAGGCAAAATCTAAATGAGGCGTGGGAATTCCTAGGCTTTTCACGTACCCCACCAATTCCTTCACCCGTTTATCTGGGTTTCTCAAGCTTTTCACGCGGTGTCCAATACCAGGAACTGGGCCCACGTTTTTCTTCATGTAGCCTAAGAACTCGTCGACGGACATTTTATTATCAATGGCATGCTTAAAGTATCGACCGGCATCCGTCACGGCACCACCAAATCGAGGACCAATCATAATAAGACCGGCCGCCACCGCTTGAGACAAGCCAATTCCCGCGCAAGCCGCAATAACAGTGGTCAAGGCACCGCTGACACATGGACCATGGTCAGCAGAGAGGATGAGAATACGTCGGATGATCTCCGCCTCATTCTTGGATACCAAGCGACCGTCCCACAATAAGCCAATGACATGCGAAATATCGTATCCTTTGTTGATGAGCTCTGATGCAGGGTAACCCTGATACAAGGGCTCATCGCCTCGGTCATCACTGATCGTGGACTTGATAAGCGGGGCAACTAAAATATCCCCAGACTTCATACCCTCTTCCACCGATTTGGGAAGGGCGGATTTTTCATGTTCACTTAACTCAGGGATGGGTTTGACGACACCCGATTTAAGAAGTTCTTCGTACGTCGCTTTAATCGCAGGCCCCAATGCGCCAAATGTGTCGGGGACAATGGCACCGGCCTTTGTGAAAGCATCTGCTTTGGCTCGAGCCGACCCTTCGCCTTTTAATCCCTCTTTTGCTCCAGCGTGACCAAATTTCATGCCCTTGGGCAGACTTTCTTGGCAGAATCCGGACACGACAGCAAGGAGTTTAATCCGCCGTTTCTTTGCTCCATACCATTCAGCAGCCTGCTCTTCTAAGTCTCCTCCCATTTCGCCCACGATCACCACGACATGGGTATTGGGGTCTTTTTCAAACATTTCCAAATAGGAAACGTAATCCGTCCCGGGGTATGCGTCTCCGCCGATTCCAATGGCCGTCGTCACTCCATCTGCAAATTGCGAACAGATCCAAATAATTTCATTCGACAAACCACCTGATTTGGTAATCACACCAAACGAACCAGGTCGATAGAGTTTGCATGCGACTAAATTATCGAACGCCCCTCCGATGACTCCCAAACGGCATTCTCCAGCGGACATGACTCCGATAGAGGACGGCCCATTGAAAGTCTTACCAAGGGTACGGGCATGTTTCCCTAAGAGCTTGGCATCTTTTTCCGGCAAACCTTCGGTAATCATAGACACCGCGTTGATCTTGGCATCATCTAGGGCTTCTTTGGCACTCGCAAACGCCCGGTCAGCTCCAACATAGACGAGACTGGTATTAATTTCCGGATGATTGGCTGTGGCCTCGGCTATGGTCTTATAGATGGGAATCATCACCGGTTGGTTCCCACAGACGACTTCATTAGTTTTCCCTGCATCGGGAGGATAGACAAACGCCGACACATTCAAGGGCTGCTTGATCATGTATCGAAATTCTCCCATCCGACGGGCAGCATTCACTCCAGCCAGACCGCCCTGGATCACTACATGGGTATCTTTAGTCGCTAAAATGCTCATCGCACCTTCTCCTCAAGTCCAAATCTAGTTTGAATGATTATTTTGACAGAGCTTTATCCACGATGTCAGTGAGTGGCAGAGTACGATCGAACACTTCAATATCAAACCCCTCTTCACGAAGCGCTCTCATGGCCGCCAATCCTTGTTTCTCGTTGGGACCGCCTCGCCGCACCCAAATCTTCACGCCATTGAGTTTTCCCTCTGCTTTGGCTTTTCGAAATGCTGCGATGATCCCACCAAAAGTCTTTTTGACATCAGTAAAATTCGCAATGGCTCCTCCCACGATGATGTTTTTGATGCCTGGGAGAGAACACACCTTATCCGTTAACACTTCCACAGCCCAATCCGGTGGATCACCGGAATATTCCGCATAATTGGCAAGCTTGCCTCCACGAGCGACGACCGCATCGGAGTAGTACACACTGGCTCCACCGCCAGCAGGAAGCATCGCGGTATCTCCACCCGGAATTTCAATAAGTTTGACGGACCCCTTCACCTTCGCATCAACAGCCATGACTTCTTCTTCGTTCTTGGTATAAGCCCGACCAAACTCAGCCGCAAAGGGAAACGTCCAATCCGAGTGACGGAATTTGGCATCGCCATCCAGAAGCGTGACCGCATCAAGGGCCATGAGGTCTCCTGCCGCATTTTGAACGACGGGGTTAATCTCTAGATATTGAGCATCTTCATTGTCAAAACAGAGGAATAACTTCTTCGCGAACTCTGCCATTTTGCCAGCGACCGCACCTGAAAATCCGGCCTCTTTCACTAAGGCCTGGAGGTCGGAATCTTTTGGCGACTCTCCGACTTCGACGGAAACTCGCTTGACTCGATCCCAATTGGATTCCACCTCCACTCCTCCACAATTGGCGACCATAATATCTGCTCCGTCTCTGGTCGACTTGACCGCCGCATAGTATTCCTCTTTATGATCCACGGCTTCAGAGATAATGACCTGTCGAATCGTTAGAGTATCCACAGTTCGGCCAAGAATTTCTTTCACGGCTGCTTTTGCACCCGCTAAATCTAACCCAACCTTCACCAGACCAAGTTTGAATCTTGAACCAAGGGCTTCATGAGCTTTGACGACAAGCTTACTCTTCTTGAGCCAATCATTGGCTTGCGCGAGTTGTTCAAACTCCTCTGTCGAATTCACGACTGCATAGTTTGGGGTTTGTACACCCCACTTCTTCAGTAAACCCATTCCAGGGCCTTCAAGAACCTTTGCCATAACCAAACCTTTGTTTAGGGTGATTTATGTGTGAAGATGAGAACACAGAATTTGTGATTTTAATAAGATTTTTTCCGAGTAGCAATCAATCGAAAGGCCCATTGTGAGGAGAGAGACTAAAGACCCAGAAAAGACAAAAAATCGATAGGATATGGCGTTTCTCCTAATAAGGTAGGCAATGAAATATATTTATTTTCAAATAATTACGATTGCCTTAAAAATCAGATTGGGGAATTTGGAATAGAGCGTGTTTCGGGCGACTTAGAAAAAGGAAAACACCCTCCCACTCAGTCACAATCGAAGGCATCCCATCTTTCACTTTGCCCAAATTCTCTTGAAGTCAGAAAATAAATCTGTCACCTTTTTGATTCCTCTGCACCCGAAGGCGCCTTTCAGACTGTGCTCGCTAGACGGCCGCAATAGGAATACCACACTGCATCCCATGTTTGAGGAATGGATGAAGAAAAAATACCTTGCCTGATCTTTCTATTTGCTGGGCAGCTTGAAACGACTCCCGGCACCTTTTCTCTCCTTTTCGGACTTTCCGGCCCCCTTCCCACCTTCAAGATCGTGTACAATGCCACTAAACTTTGAGACGCTGTATCTAGGAAATTCTTTTGAGTATCAAAATTTTTCATGACCACACCGAAACAGCATCACTATTTACCCAAAAGTGCATATCTGAGTTTCTTTGAGATTCCTGCCAAACCGAGATTCATTTATCTCTACCAGCGAGCTAAAGATATTGTCCTGGTTAGCACGCATAACGTTGCTAAGGAAAAGCAGTTTTATTCGTTCATGGAAAAAGATGGCACTTATAATACCGCCATCGAGGACAAATTTGCGAAGATAGAATCGAATACAAAACCCATTTTAGAGAAGTTAAACGAAACAAACGATGATTTTTCAATAACAGGAAAGGAGAAAGGCACACTTTTTACGTTTCTCAGTTTGTTAAGTGTTAGGACAACAGCCTTTAGACAGCAGTTGAAAGACTTTACAGCGCTCTCCAATCAGATGTTTATGCAGGCTTATGCGCAGCGCCGTGAGACACTAAAGAATCTCCTTGAACAGGCAAAAAAGAAGGACCCTAGCATTTCCTTGGATGATGTCACTATCGAGGATCTTCAGGAGTTCATTCTTGATGATAGTCGGTACAAAATTGTCACATCAGGGGATCACTTCTTAGGTAGGCAACTCGAAGTGCAGCAGAAAATCTTTGACGCAATTTGGACTAAAGGCATTTCAGTGTTAAAAGTTGACAGTGAGAACTTTATTACCTCTGATCATCCTGTAAGCCTCGTGAAGGAACCTGGGATTCCACAGATGTTTGGCGGGTTTTTATATTCAGATAATACTCATCCCAATAGGGAAGAAGGCTTGTCTTGCGTTAACACATGACAAAGACTGGAATCTTATAAAACAGCCAGATCAGACCGTTCAAGTATTAGTGAAAAGAGTGAATCGACACCAGAGCAGAGAGATTAACGAACTTACTATTGCGAATGCTGAGAACTACCTATTTGCATGTGAAAAAAATTACAAAATAAAAGAGCTTTTTGATAAGATCGCCAAGCCAATTAGATTTCACTTTTCTCATCCCTTTGGACGCCAGACAGGTTGAAGAAAAGCAGAGGAATTGAGGTCACATATGAAAATGGCTGTCAAGCGCACAGAAGGATACTGTTGCGTGCCGAGGTTGCATTCAGCATCTCGGAGAACGAAGCACGCTTTGGGGGCGGCTGAACCATAGCGCCGAATCGACTATTGGGCGAGGACTGTCTGAGCGTAGCGAGTTCCGCAGCCATATGATGCGGTGCTATGGTGAAGGAACCCGGAAGGGCCGCACCCGGGTGGAAATGGTTTTGGGTCCTTTTGCCGAAACAAAAGGACCTCGTCGTGCGGGGGCGAAACCCCGCAAAACAAAAATTGATCACGTCAACAAATTCGAGCCCTGGCAATGTAAATTGTCAGGGCTCGAATTGTTCCTGAAGCTTTTTTAACCGACAACCGCCTTGCAGGCGATCAGGCTGATTAACCCAATGTCGCCATTATCTTGTTGAGTGTCGCACTCGGACGCATCCCAGCCTTTACCTTGTCGGGGCACGGGTGATAATACCCACCGATATCGACAGATTTGCCTTTTATGGTTTTCAGTTCTTCAATAATCTTATCGATGTTAGCTTCAAGTTCTTTCGCGATCGGAGCAAACTTTGATTTCAGTTCTGGATCATCATTTTGTGCCGCGAGTTCCTGGGCCCAATACATCGCCTCGTACACATGGCTCCCGGCGTTATCCAATTCTCCAAGCACACGACCAGGTGACTTGCGGTTTTCCATGAGTTTTCCCGTCGCTCGATCCAACGTATCCGCGAGAACCTGAGCTTTCTTATTCCCCCGTGTCCGACTCAAATGGGCAAAGGATTCCGCCAATGCTAAAAATTCGCCAAGAGAATCCCATCGTAAATGCCCTTCTTTTAGGAACTGTTGCACATGTTTTGGAGCTGACCCGCCAGCTCCCGTCTCAAATAGTCCACCACCATTAATGAGTGGAACGATGGACAACATTTTTGCGCTCGTTCCAAGTTCCAAGATCGGGAAGAGATCGGTGAGATAATCTCGAAGAACATTGCCGGTTGCAGAAATCGTATCTTGACCGTTTTTCGCACGTTGCAGTGAGTGCTTCATGGCATCCACGGGTGGCATAATTTGAATGTCCAGGTCCTTCGTATCGTGGTCTTTCAAATACCCATTCACTTTTTCAATGATCTGCGCGTCGTGTGCCCTGTCCTTGTTCAACCAGAACACCACTGGTGTTGAAGAAGCTCTGGCCCGATTGACCGCCAGCTTCACCCAATCCTGAATCGGAATATCCTTGACCGTGCACGCCCGGAAGATATCACTTTTTTCCACGTCCTGTTGATGCAAGACATTTCCAGCCCCATCAATCATGCGGATGGTGCCGTTTCCAGGTGCTTCGAAGGTCTTGTCGTGGGATCCGTACTCTTCAGCCTTTTGAGCCATCAGGCCAACATTGGGCACACTCCCCATCGTAGCTGGGTTAAATTCGCCATTTTCTCGACAAAAATCGACCACGGCCTGGTAAACGCCAGCATAACACCGGTCGGGTATCATGGCCTTCATATCATGTTCGTTGCCATCGGGGCCCCACATTTTCCCTGAGGTACGAAGGGCAGCTGCCATCGACGCATCAATGATGATGTCACTCGGCACATGAAGGTTCGTGATGCCTTTATCCGAATCCACCATGGCCATGGTGGGCCCATTTTTCAGCGCGGCATCAATGTCGGCCTTAATTTCGTTTTGCTGGGCTTCGGGTAGTTTGCCAATCTTCGCGTAGACGTCTCCGATCCCGTTATTGGCGTTGATGCCCAACTCTGCAAACACTTTTCCATGTTTCTTAAAGACGTCTTCAAAATAGACTTCGACACAATGCCCGAAAATAATAGGATCAGACACCTTCATCATAGTGGCCTTCATATGCAACGAGAACAACACGTCTGGCGTTTTTTTGGCGTCTACCATTTGTTCCTTGAAAAATTGGCGCAAGGCGCTGGCACTCATCTTTGTCGCGTCCACGACATCGCCTTTGTCGAGCTTCACACTATCTTTCAATACCGTGGTGCTGCCATCTGCACCAACAAATTCAATTCGGCCCTTTCCGGCTGTTTGCTCGGTAATCGTTGCCGATTTTTCGTTGGCAAAGAAGTCTCCACCCGACATATGTGCCACATGCGTTTTCGAGTCTTTTGTCCACTTGCCCATTTTGTGTGGATGCTTTTGAGCATATTGTTTGACGGACGTGGCGGCTCGACGATCGGAATTACCTTGCCGTAGTACCGGGTTCACCGCACTGCCTTTCACCTTGTCGAATTTGGCTTTAATTTCCTTTTCTTCTTCAGTCTTGGGATCTTCCGGGTAGTCAGGAATGGCATAACCCTGGGATTGCAACTCGGCGACAGCCCCTTTGATTTGAGGAATGGATGCACTGATATTCGGGAGCTTGATCACATTGGATTCCGGCTTCTCGACTAACTCACCCAGTAAGGCGAGGTCATCGGGTTGCCGTTGTTCGGGTTTCAGTTTATCCGGGAATTGCGCAATGATTCGGCCAGCGAGCGAAATATCTTTTGTGCCGACGCTGACCCTTGCGGTTTTGGAAAAGGTTTGGATAATAGGTAGAAACGATCCACTCGCCAACTCGGGCGCTTCATCAACTTTGGTGTAAATGATATCAGATTGTGCTGACATAGTTTTTACTCCATAAAAGGTTGCTTAATGAAAACACTTTTAAAGGAAATAGTTAACAAAGGAAATAGTTAACAACAGAATTAATAAACATGACATTTTATTAGGATTATTTTAGAGTGGCAATAAATCGAAAGGCCCATGAGGAGAAGAGAGACTAAAGACCCAGAAGAGACAAGATATTAGTTTCAATGCCTAGGTCACTCGAATAAATACCAAGAAAAATCATTCAAATTCAATGGCTTGTGAATCCTTCGCGTCACCTTGAATAAAGAGCAAGAAACCGCATCAAATTGGCAGCTATACTATCATCAGGAAAAAGTCAGTGCTCATACCAGATCCAAATTTGTGAGTCATGTTATGAGGGATCTATCTGTGACAGTTACCCGGCATTGTGATAAATGCAACGCTCACCACTATAGGTTGTAAAGTTTCCTTTGATCGGGTGGGATGCTGGACAGTTTTTCTCGCTTAAGGGTTCAACACCAGAACGTTCAGGTTGGCTTGTCTTTGAAGGTTGTTCGCTAGGTAGGGCTGTCGAGATTGAGACAATGAACAGCACCAACATGACCTGAGCAATGTTCTTTGTGATCTTCACGAATTTCTCTTAGAATTCCTCTCGCCACTGAAGAACCGTGAGAGGTCTAGATTTCAACGCCGTCCTCATTCGGCAACTGTCATACTGTATGTCCAGTTGTCCATCGTGATGACGAATATGGCTAGCCCAAACAGCGCCTCTGATTTGAATACCTTTGTGGCCGCCCTTAAAGGTGATCGTTCCTGTACTGATGATCATTCCCTCCCAGATGACCCCTTCCCCTAAAACAACATCTCTCTTTGAGAGCAAGGTCCCATATCCCTTGGTGTTTTGAAGATTGACTTCGGACGATCGAAGTTTTTGAGAATTCCCGTCATAGAGGCTCACATAGTTACCCTCATCTCCAAACTGGTTGTGATTCCCAGAAGTATTGACAGACAAAGCCTCTGATTTCAAAGCATCTAAGGTACGAGCGAGATCCACAGCTACTTGACCTTGGATAGGATTGGGAGACTCGCCGTCAAAAATGACATTTCCTGAATATGTGACTTTCGAGGAGGAAAAAATAGGAGGAATCGGCTGGGCCTCTCCACAAAAATCGTGTCCACTAATCACGCTGCCGTTCCCTCTTAAAGTAACCGAGTTTCCAGCGTAGAGAGTTCCAAGTAGTTTTGGCCCTGGGTGATGAACCAGTTCTGCCACAATCGTCGTGTTTCCCCCCTCAGAGATCCCCGTAGCTGTCACAACCATGACTGGGAAGAAACGGCTCATACCTCGCCCAGTAAACTGTTCAGGGACTGGCGAGTGAATATTGGGGTAGCCCCAAAAAATCTGATTACCCTGATCGTCAGGAGAATGCCTCCCTACATTGCCATCACCATCGCTGTAATGCGGGAAGTGAGCACGATGGCCGTTTTGCTCAGCATCGTATTCAGTCTTCTGTCGGATTTTGACTTGATACGACAGTTCAGATTGTAGACTTTCCATCATCCCCATCGTGGCATTTTTGTTCGATAGAGAGGAAACAACTTTGAAGGCATCATGATCTGATTCAGCAACAGTTACAGCATGTTCTCGTAACCGTGCTCGGGCTTCTTGAAGCCCGGCCTCCGCAAAATAGAAACTTTGAACGGAGGACTTAAAGCTTTTGCTAATGGAGATTTCCGTGGTGGTCGTTTCCAAAATCGTTGCAGAGATGATTCCAACAACAACGATCAACAGAAGAGCCGAGATCAGGGCTACTCCTTTGTCAGCTGTGAGCATATGATAGAACTTTGTCCTGATATTTCATGAATAATCAGAGGCATCATGGATTTGCTCTCAGAACTAGACTTAGCAAATTACGAGCCTAGCAAATTCCTCGGAACCACCCGAGAACGAAGTGTAAAAGTCCGATATCCATTATTTTCCGGATATGTTTTATCACGATGTGCGGTTTGACCCGTGATTGAAAAGGCCACGAGTCGGATCTCTGACGGCGAACGCGCTCCTTGTCCTTGACGGTTCAATAATTCAAACTTAAATGATTGAATGTTCTCAACGACAGATTGTCTGCCTCCTCGACCTGTTCGTCGGCGAAGCGTGTTTGTTTTTTCGTCGAAAACGTAAACAATCCTCTCATTGGCATCTGTTAGACGTCCATTGCCATTCAAATCGGCTTGAAGGTGAAGTTCCTTTCCTTCAGCATGTATCCCATCAAAATTATTCAACGAATCATGGTCTCGGTTTACTCCCCGTGGGTCGTAGCCGGCCATTCGTATTTCACTTACGAGCAAGTCCCACGCCGCACGAACATCTTGGTACATCGCGATAATATCTTCTTGAACAATTTGACTTTTGACCTGATGAACGTAAATGGCATAGACAACACCAACAGTCAGAACAGCTATCGAGAGAGCAAGCAATAGTTCCGCCAACGTGAAGACGTGAGTATTATGGAGAATTGGTAACACAGCTCGCAGGGTTATTCACTTAAAATCGTGGAAACATCCACCGAATGGAGATCTTGATCCCAATGCACCATGACAGTCACTGTTTGCATATGCTGTCCCGGAACATTGGGCTTTGATGTCGTCGTCCGTTTGAAAATCGGATAACCAGGAAATGAACCATAATCTTCCACGTGCGTGACGTTTCTGGCTTGAAATGGTTCATATCCTCCATTACGGAGATCTTCAAGCTTTTCCTGTGCCAACATGGTTCCTATGGTCAGTTTTTTGGCTACTGCAATTCCCTTCACCGCTACGGTCGAAAGGTTAGATAGCGCTAAAAGGGCTACGCTGACCAATGCCAACGCAATCAGCACTTCAAGGAGTGACAAGCCTGAGTTTCTGGCAAGTGAAAATTTTGTGGGGAAGGAAAATCGAAAATAGATGGATCCAAGTGTTTTGACATTGAACACGTCGAGGAATTCCATTAAGAAGCCGCCACTGTTACCCGGCCAGTTATGCTAACTTTGACCTTTTTGGTTCCGGACGAATTAGACAGGGTCACCGTGGCTAAGTTGGAGGCTGTGCCTCTGGGATGGAAGATCTGATTATTCGTTGATTGAAGAGTTAACCCATGAAAGTCCGAATGGAGGTTTCGAGAAACAACCTTTTCACTTCCATCCGGTATCCCATTATTATTATCATCGTCTAAGATCCTATACTGATGCGAGTCGACAAAAGTAATGTGGTACTTATTTCCTTCCTGAACCGCCTTCATCCGCGCTTTCAGAAAATCTGATCGAAGTTGCCTGACCGCTCCATTGAGTTCAAAAGAAGGTATTTGCATTTTAAACCAGACTCCACCCAACATCCCCAATATCCCCAACAGACCAAGAATAATGACCAACTCTGTTAACGTGTACCCTCTGAAGGGGATCAACTGACGTTTCACACATTGGAATAGTGTCTTATCAGCACACACGTCTCTCTCCACATCACTTATGGGTTTGCGATTTCTCGATGCTACCACATTGCCACCACTAACCCATTAGCAGGAATTTCTTGACCCCTCACTTATACAAGACTGAAGTACCAGTTGATGAGTTCATCCTGAAAGAATAATGCCAGACATGCGCCAAGAGCCAAGAAAGGACCAAAAGGGATGTACTGCCCCCGACGAATCACTTTCACAACCATGATCCCAATACCCACTATCGCTCCGACTATGGATACAATCATCAACGTCAAGAGAACTCCCTCCCAATCCTAAGAACGCTCCAATCATCGCGAGAAATTTAATATCTCCACTACCTAACCCCTCCCTTCCGAATACGTAAGAACTCAGGCTAGCGATGGGCCAAAGCACACCGCCTCCGACAAACACACCAATCAATAATGCATTTACCATAATGCATTTACCATGCCAATGGGGAAAATGGTGGCTGAACAAACAAGACCTATCGCTATCCCTGGAAGGGAAATCATATCGGGAATGATTTGATGTTCAAAATCAATCAGGGCAATAACTACAAGGCTCGAGAAAAAAGCAGTATATCCCAGTGACATCCATTCCCACCCGAATGTTCCCACAATCATCACATAGCCGAGTCCATTCACCAATTCCACAAGAGCATATCGAAAAGAAATCCTTGATTGACACTTTCGGCATCCTCCCTTTAACCAAAGAAAACTCAGGATTGGAATATTCTCTTACCAAACAATGGATTGAGCACATCGAGGACAATAGGAGGCTGGCCAAATGACGGACTCCATGCGGGGAAGACGGTGGATACACACATTCAGAAAACTCCCGATGACCAAACCAAGAACACCAACAAAGCTGAGAAGGAGCATCTTAACAGTCATAACAGAAACAAAAAATTCAATCTTTCTTCTTTAGAATACGTAATCCCCACAATTTACTTTAAGCAAGTGGGCTGCTAACATTATCTGCATCATTCATCCTTAGCAAAACCTCGGTGAACATGGTGAATCCAACAAAACCCAAGAAGCGAGAAACCCTCCCCATTAAACGAAAAAGACCAGAAGCCTTAACAGAGCGAGAGCAAGAAATCCTTCAACTTATTTGGTCGGGACTTAAAAACAAAGAGATTGCTCAACGCCTAAAAATAAGCGTTAAAACAGTAGAGGCCCATCGGGCCAATATGATGAAGAAGGTTCGGGTTTCAAATGCCGCCCAACTCCTCAATGCAGCCATTCAAGAGGGAATGATTCAAATTAAGTAGACTGTTCCCCGTTTCTGGTCTTGCCTCGTTGCCGCACCACCTCATATAAAATCACTGCTGCAGAAGCTGAGACATTTAAAGAGGCGACTTGCCCTTTCATGGGAAGGGAGGCATGCCCCTGACATTTTTTCAAGACGCCAGGCCTGAGCCCTTTTTTCTCAGCCCCTAAGACCAGCGCCACTGGACCCGTTAAGTTCAGTTGAGTGTAAGATTCTTTCGCATCGGGATCTAAGGCATAGGAAGGTATTCCTTGCTCATCCAATCGTTCAATGAGTGTTGAGATATTCATTGTTCGAGCCACTCGCATGTGCTCCAAAGCCCCTGCCGAAGCCCTAGCGACGCCTGGAGTCAATCCCACTGATCTTCTAGCTGGAATAAATACACCATGGACACCGGCGGCATCCGCGGTTCGCACGATTGCCCCAAGATTCTGGGGTCTTCGATTCCATCGAGCAAAAGAAGGAAAGGCGGTTCTTGTTGTTGTTGCGCAAAACGAATGAGAGCTTCTTCATCAAAAAAATCTTTTGAAGAAACAACCGCGAGCACACCTTGGTGGTTGCCTTTTGAAACAAGCCGGTCTAAATACTGTCGAGGTCTGACAAAAACTGGAATACCTTGAATTTTTGCAAGCTTGCTTAACTCGGAATACTGCCGGTCTTGACGAGTCACAAAAATCCGAAGGAAGGGGCGTATCCCGGCACGTAGGGCTTCGGTCACGACATGCAAGCCATACAGGACCTCTTGCTCTCTATCGCTTCCAACGGGTGGTGCCGTCCGGTCGGTCTTCGAGGATGATCCCGTTTGACGCGAGCTCTTGTCGAATTTTGTCCGCCTCTGCAAAATCTTTCCCCTCACGGGCCTCTCGTCGCTTCTGAATCTGTTGTTCAATCCAGTTGTCATCCGTGATTTTGTGAGTAATTGATGTCCCGGCACTTGTTCCCAAAGTCATTCCTTCATTTAACACACGCGGAAATTGCCATTCTTTTGATGGCAGTTGCAGAGTGTCCAACGGTTCCGCATATTTCCGAAAACTCTCTATCACTTTGTTTTTGGCCTGATCTGATAATCCCACAGAAAGCAATTTATTCACATCCCCGCGCAGGCGTTGAAATTCAGCCAGAGCTTTCGGCGTATTCAGATCATCGTCCATAGCTTGCTCAAATCTTTTTTCAAACTCTAGAAGACGAGATTCTAGCACTCCAGATTGTTCCGCTTGACTGCTTGGAGTCGATTCTTCCAATCGTTGGAACAAATCATAGAGATTGTCTAGGGCAGACTTGGATTCGGAAAGAGCTTGGTCCGAGAAATTCAGGTCACTCCTGTAATGCGTGGACAGCAGAAAGTACCTGAGCGTTTCTGCCATCACGTGTTCCTCCAATTTGGACTTCTCAAAAATCTCTTGAATCGTGAAGAAGTTCCCTAAAGATTTTGACATTTTCTCCTCGTCAATCGTGACAAATCCATTGTGAACCCAATATCGAGCAAATTCTTGCCCTGTAAAGGCACAGGATTGGGCGATCTCATTCTCATGGTGAGGAAACACCAGGTCCTTCCCTCCCCCATGGATGTCAAATGTCTTGCCCAAATGCTGAATCGACATGGCCGAGCATTCGATATGCCAACCAGGACGCCCTTTTCCCCAAAGACTCTCCCAACCGGGTTCACCGGGTTTCGATTCTTTCCAGAGCGCAAAATCCATAGGGTTTCGTTTTCGTTCATCCACTTCTACCCGCGCCCCTGCGAGTAACTCCTCTTCTTTCCGTCCGGACAACCGGCCATAAGCCTTATAAGCAGCGACTTCAAAATACACATCACCATCAACCTGATAGGCAAAGCCCTTTTGGATCAAATTGGCAATCATCTCGATGATCTCAGGCATATGCTCTGTCGCACGAGGTTCGACATTGGGGATCGTGACACGGAGGCGATTCATATCCTGGTAGTACGCGTCGATATAGGTCTTGACGATTTCCTGCCATGGGAGAGATTTCTGTTGCGCTTTGTTAATGATTTTGTCATCAATATCCGTAAAGTTTCTCACATAGGTAACGTGATAACCCCGAAACATGAGATACCGACGAAGCACATCGAAGACCACAGCACTTCGAGCATGCCCTAAATGGCAGTCATCATAAACAGTGACCCCACACACGTACATGCCCACGCGGTTCGCTTCGAGCGGTTGAAACGGTTCCTTTTTATGAGTCAGAGAATTAAAGATTTTCATCGCGCTGGAGGGTATGGTGAAATTGGATTCATGGTCGGTTCTTGAAGTCCATGTGGCATTCTTCTGTTTACAATAAAAGTTTTACCATGACGAACCCTCCGATTAATAGAATCAGAAACAAGATGGAAAAGAGGTCGAAATACTTTTCCAGGATGAGTTTTACGGAAGGACCGAAAATTCTTAATGCTCCCCCTATTAAATAAAATCGTAGGCCACGACTAAGAATGGAAGCCACGAGAAAGGTCGTGAAGCTAATTTGCGTGGCTCCAGCGGCAATCGTAAACACTTTATAGGGGATAGGTGAAAATCCAGCAGCGAAGACTGCCCAAAAGGCATTGTCGCTATACAATGTGGAAACCTTTTCAAATACTTCAGGAGTGAACCCAGGGATATAAGCGAAAAACCACCCCGAGAGCATACTCCAAAGTCCCAACCCAATCGCATATCCTGCCATTCCTCCCAATACCGATCCTACTAAGCACAACCCCGCAAACCCGAGAGCTCCATGCGGAACGCTCACTCCCATTGCAATAAGAAGAACATCCGGAGCAATGGGGAAAAAGGAGGATTCCGTAAATGCAATTAATACCAAAGCAGTTTTCGCATGTGGGGTGTCCGACCAATGAATAACCCATTGATAGAGCCGACGAAAAATTACTCCAGGATGATACTTGGATTTTTCTGACTGAGAATCAAAGCCCAATTGAGACTTTTCCCTATAATACTTTCAATGGTATACAGGCATTCATTAAGGAGAGTTCCACAAGCCAACCTCGTGGCATCATCGTCCCGCCGAATCTGCAGAGCTTGAATTGCCATCATCGGACCCGGGCCAAAATCCCACCTTCCGAACACTCTCTGGCAACACTCTAGCCCCTTGACCAAACCAGGGGAAGGTTTTGAGACCCAATGCAGGCTTCGCTGAAGATCGCTTGGAAATCATTTGCGACGTTTTGCATTGCTGCCCAAAATTTTTTTATTTAAAGATCTTTCCCACTGACACAACGCATTTATGGCCGCATGTTGAGTTAAATCTAATCTAAGGGGGGTAATGGACACCATATTGTGTTTTATGGTTTCCAGGTCTGAGTGCTTTCCTCGTTCCCATGAAAGTTGCTGACCGGCGATCCAGTAATATTTACCACCACGCGGATCGGTCTTTTCGATGATCGCATCCTCGTAATTGCGACGGCACAAAGTGGTTACTTTGATGCCTTGTAATTCCGACTCCAGACAATTAGGAATATTGACATTGAGCATGGTCTCTTTTGGAAGACCATGAGCAAGAACAGTTGATGCGACCTGTTGGGCAACAATGCCGGCCAATGTATATTTAAATGATGGGCCACCATCTAGAGATACGGCCACTGAAGGAATGCCTTTAACCATCCCTTCCACGGCAGCGGACACAGTCCCTGAATTAGCAACGTCGTCCCCAAGATTCAACCCCTGATTGATCCCAGAGATGACCAATGCCGGCTTTGTGTCTTTTAAGAGTTTTCCAATTCCCAGGACCACGCAATCTGCTGGAGTCCCATTCACAGCATACACACGTTGTTTCCTCCGTTGAAGTCGGAGGGGTTTGTGCAACGTAATCGCGCGACCAACCGCATTTTGTGGTTTTTCCGGAGCGACAATCCATACTTCCCCCAGATCTTTCATAGAAGAAGCCAAGACTTGGAGTCCACGAGAATGAATTCCATCATCATTGACAACTAATATCTTTACACTAGGATCTGTTAATGGCAAAGGGGAAACCTCCGCAAACTCGTTTCAACCAGGATTGAGCAGAAGAAATCTCGCTTTGGGTGGCCCTCAGACGATTCCCTGGTGTTTTCAAACCCTTCCTATTTTGAGGCGGCTAGTGTTGAGCCCTGGCGCCAATCTCGTCACACACTTTTCCCACATCAATCAATTTTTCCCCATCGTACTAGTTTTGGCAGAAAAATGCCCGCCCCAAAATTATATTGAGGCGGGCGTTTTAACCCCATCAACTGTTCAAGAACAGAGAAATTAAATGTTTTGCATGAAATGGGCAACTTCCTCAGGATTCACATCTGTTCCCATTATATCGGAGGCAGGGACAGCCGTTGATTTTTTCCCTGTAAGACCAGCCATCACCTCATCAACAATCATTTCCACTGGCATGGACATCCCACCATAGACATGTGGCCCACCCACAACCTTTGCCTTACTGTATCCATAAATAGCAGCCGCGACATCTTTCGCCAACCAACCCACATAGTTGAATTCTGGAACCACGATCAACTTGGCCTTTGTACACAACTTTCGAAGTTCATTCGTTGGGAAAGGGCGTAAAGATCTTATTTTAATCAGACCTGCCTGAATGCCTTTCGCCGTGCACTCACGAACAGCTTCTCGGGATTGAGCAGCGGCACTTCCTGAGGCAATGAGCAAGACATCAGCACCTTCGACATTCTGTGTCTCGATTAATCCATCTATATACGAATCAATATATTTCCGGGAACGCTCAACAGCTGCCCAGACTTCCTGTTGCCACACTGCATGGATATTGTAAGCCATAAAGTTGGACTTTTGAACTGGAGCATCTCTGGATAAACGGGCTGGTGGGTTCTCTGCATCTAGGACCGGGACCGCCCCTCTCCATGACTCACGAGGTGGCAATTTAAAACCCCGGTCTTGCATTGCACAATACCCACGGGCATGGGTGACAAAAAATCCATCACAGCAGACTCCGACGGGGAGAGTCACATCATTTTTTTCACTAATGATGAACCCTTTCATGATGTAGTCAAACAGATCTTGCTGATTTTCAGCATGAAAGACGATCATCCCGCAATTCAGGAGATAGGCGATTTCAATATTGTCTGGCTGGATAGCAAGAGGAGCATTGACAACTCTACAGGTAAACATAACCACCGCTGGGAGTCGATGACCTGGCCAAGACGCTATAGGTTCAAGCCCTCGAAGGGTTCCAGGACCTGCCGTAGCCGTAAAGGCCCGCACACCGGAACGAGAGGCTCCAGAAATAGCAGACATGACGCCATACTCTTCCTCCCCGCGATAGAATTCCTTCACATACCCTTCACCATACAGAACACCGATTAGCTGAAGCGTTTCACTCTGTGGGGTAATGGGATAGGCAATAGAAATATCGACATTGGACCTTCGCACAGCTTCCTTGGCCGCTTCGCTACCGGTAATAAACTCCCGTTCACGAGGTGCCTCAGAAAACATAAATTCCGGAGACACCACTTTTTGCTTTTTGGCTTCAGCATGGGGATCTTTTTTCGCAGATTGAGTGGTTGGAGCGGCGGGTGCACTGGTTATAGGATCACCTTGTGGATTGGTCTTGACTTCTGTTTCAAGATTTTCGCTCATAATAGAACCTCTCTATCAGTCTCTATAGGTGGATACCTTTTGTCCTGACTTAGGCCTCACTTTGCATATTTTCAGCCTTATGCCCAAATGCTGCAGCCGATCCGCTGCCTGGGTCTCCTGGGGAGAATATCAGGGGATTGGTATGAGTTTTCCCCTCATTAGCCATTCGAGATTGATACGAGGTAAATCGAACGTTTTCGCCATTTTCAGGTAACTTAATGCCCATTTCTTCACGAACCCGCTTAAAGATTTGAGCCACTCGACGCAGTTTGGCAGCATCTGAATCCCGAACGGTGAACATGGCATCTTCGTGCCCCTGTTCAGCACAAAGAGCAGAGGTACAACAATTGGTGCCGGCCCTGATCATCTTGAGTGAAAGGTTAGCATAATGGCAATGAACTCCCACGAAAATACACGCTTCAATTTTATTTCCCCAAATAGTTAAATTCGGATGATTCGGGTTAATCGCTTCTTCGGGTTCAACTTTAGGATATTTCGGCCGGTAGTCAGGCATAGGAATGACTAAGCCCTCAGGGATTTGGGCAGCAATTTCAAGGACGGCTCTAGCTTTTTCAGCGACATATTCATTCCAGTGCCAAAGGACAAGGGGACCCGGAAAAATGGTAGCATTTTTACCGGTGAGCATCAGTCTGGCGATCTCTTCCATCGCTTGTTCTTCTGGAACCTCACGACCGTAGCTCAATCCAAAATTCGGATTCGGAGGCAGCACTCCTAATTGAGCCGCAGACGGCGGATGAAACCCTGCAGGGCCGGGGACTATGATTCTTTCATGCACTTCTTCAGTTGCTTTCACAAGGTAACTCCCATGTTGCCATTCAAATCTCTAAAAATTTTCAATGCGGCATCATCAACCGGGAACTGGATTCTTCAATCTTGCTGTTGTGGATTTTTCTCCATAGGTGATTGTTTCCGTCAAGGCTTGATCGCCAATTTGATCAATCATTTCCATTTTAATAGCGTTATGCTTGGCCATATTGTCACAAACCCAAACACATTGGGCACATCCCTTACAACGGTCAACAGCCACATAGGCAGAACCATACTTGAGCCCCTTATCTTTACCTGCCTCCTCATTGTAAAGAATGGTATTGGCTTCAGGGCAATATTGTGTACATAATTTACAACTGGTCGCAGCACAAATTTCCGTCATTATATGGGCAACTAAATACATGGAGCCTCTTTTTTCTCAGCATTTATGCTGTTGCAGTGGCTGGTTTTCCAGTGGAGGTACTTTTCACCCCCTTATTACCCCAGCTGTTTTCTACCGCATAATCCCACGCGGCTTTGACCACTGCAAGATTCTTATCAATCAATTCTTGTTTTTTCTTAAATTTTCTCTCAACAACACTATCTAGGGCTGCCGTTCCCCCGGAGACGACAAATCCCTTCCCGAGGAATCGGTCTTTCACCGCCTGCGCCAATGCATCAAGATTCGACAACCCTGTAATCGCACCAATTGCACCACACATAGCCATGTTGGTGGCCAGATCTATCCCTGCCACATCAAGAGAAAGTTTTGTGGCTGGCAAATAGTACAGCTTGGCGTTTAATTCGGCTAACTCATTTTCATGGTCAGGCTCCAATCGCATGGGGCCAACATTGTTGATTAAGGCCACTCCATCTTTTTTCAAACCAAAATAGAAGGGATTGGTATAGCTTTTTCCATGGGTAATACACTGGGGGTGAAAAATCATGATGATATGTGGAAAGGTGATTTCTCCGACTTCATAAATCGGTTCATCCGACACACGCACATAACTTTCAACAGGCGCCATTCGTTTTTCTGACCCATAGAAAGGGACAATGGTACTTTCCCCACCGGCATTAATAACGGCCGTACTAAAAATATGGGAAGCTGTCACAACACCTTGCCCCCCAACTCCAGCCATACGGATGTTATATCGAATAGCCATTCCCTTTTCCTCCTATTTTCTTTTCACAGGGACAACGCTCTTGAACCCATATCCACTGATGACCAAGTTTTTCAAAATCTAATTTTTCGCTATGGCCTGTTGTGGTTTAGGGAGGTATTCCTTATAACCATACAGCCCTGCTAAATATTCTTTGGCCTCATCCGTTATATGCTCTGAAAATTTATAACGATCGTTTTCCACATCCTTGGCATCTTCCATCACCTTATCTGTAGGAATCGCATATTCAATATTGCAGGAGGTATAGGCCTGAATGTACGTTGGACCAACTTCACGGGCGATCAACACTGCTTTTTTAATGACACTTTCCACCCGACGTGGATTATTAGGAACTACCGTGGCCACATAGGCACATCCAGCAACCTTCGCCATTCCCAACATATCCATTTTTTCAAATTTCTTTCCAAGAGGAGCCATTTTGAGAACCTGACCCTTATTCGTCATTCCACTTTCTTGGCCCCCGGTGTTCCCGTACACTTCATTATCCAACATAATGGTAGTGAATTTTTCTTTCCGGAACCACGAATGGAGGGTTTGGGCAAACCCAATATCAGCCATTCCTCCATCACCCGCCATAACCACCACATCTTTTGGCCGATCCCCAAACCGGAGCCGAAGGCCCCTGGTTAATCCACTCGCCACTCCATTTTGGTCCCCATAATTGCCATACACAAAAGGAATAGCCGCCTGTGAAATAGCCAACCGCCCACAACCCGCCGTTCCCACAGTAATCGTGTCCTCTGGGTTGGGAAAAGCAACCAATGCCAGCCTGATAAAAAGGGTCATCGCACACCCTGCACACATGGGATGCTCTTCAAGAATCTCCTTAAACGTTCCAACTTGGGAAACAGTGGTCTTTTTCCCAAAAGGTCCGTGTTGAACCATGTCCCTATATTCTTTCGGCATCCATCTATCAAAGCCAGGAGTGAATTTTACATAATCGAGGCTCATAGGTTATCCCCTCCTTCAAAATTTATAGAATTTACCATTACTTTCCTCTTTTTCCCGCGTTACTTCACCATCACTCACTCTGAAAATTTCAAAAAACCTCAAATTTTTAAGAACTTATTAAGCGTACGTTAACAGAGATTTTTAAAAATTGTCAATCATTAATAAAGAAATTCCACCCTAGGACAAAGTCTTTTAGTGAACTCAGCACGTGACTTAACTGGATATAAAAGTCTATCGTAATATTAAGGCGAGACCGCAAAGGAAGACAACACAAAAGAAGGCCCACCCTATTAAAAAGAAGGCCTATGTCACATATTCTCATCTAGGCCTTTTGTACCAAACCTCCTTTTCTTACTCCTTACTTACTCCCGAAGCATGGAAAACACAATTCCAAATCCTCAATTTCGCATTCTATTCTTTCCTCATCAAGACCAGAAAAAGTCATGCAAAATCAAAGTAAATCCCTAGATACTAGAAGAAGATCGCCAAAAAGTGACTCTGCCATCTTAAAAAATAAGGCGAAAACATAATGTTCCTTAAAAAAAAGAGTTTAGTCCAGAATATATTGGACGGGATTCACAACTTTGTCGTTTAAGGCAATCTGGTAATGAAGGTGTGGGCCAGTGGAAAACCTTCCTGTATTCCCAACAAGGCCAATTAGGTCGCCGCGTTTTACCTTTTTCCCGTATTTGACCAAGATCTTGGAGAGGTGACCATACGTCGTTTCAATCCCAAACCCATGGTCAATTCGGATAAATTTTCCCATTCTGGTGTCATACGCCGCGAGGACCACCTTTCCAGCAGCCGGGGCCCTGACCTCTTTTCCACGTGGCGAACCAATATCTAACCCTGAATGAAAGGCTTTTTTACCAGTAAACGGTGAGATTCTTGGTCCGAACCTGGAAGTGATGGGACCTTTCACCGGCCAAACTGAAGGTGTCGAAGCCCAACGCTCTACACGTTCTCCAGCGGTCTCCTCAAGTTCGGCAAGAATTTTCTGCTCACATCCAACATGGTGGTTTAACCAAGAAAGGCCATTTTTGATATGAGTAATATGGCCAGCACGGGTGTTCAAGTCCTCTGCGACTTTACTGCTACCGGTAATGGTATCGATAAACGCGTTACCTGTTTGAGAAGGAAGCAGCTTTTCAAAGAGAATTTCCTCTCCGCCTCGACCATTTAAATCAGGGTCCGCTTGCAAGGTATCGGGCTCCAAGCCGAACATGGTCTGCAGCTTTCGATTGAGTTGCTGCATGACCGTCATTTTTTCACGCATTTCATCAATCGCAGAAGAAAAGGCACTGGTCTGTCCCCTCGACTGAGAAATTTGCGCACGAAGGACCTTCAATTCCGTCACTTGGGCAAATTGAACAACATAATGCGCAAGAATCCCAATTTGAAGAATCCCAAGACAGACGAATGCAATGATCATCCGTCGAACGGTTACTTTTCGTATTTTCAAACGTCGGGGATTCGCGGTAGCTCCACGAAAGATCATGATGGTGTAGACATCATCTGATGGCTTCATAAGCACCTTGCAAGTTTTATGAAGTCAGACATTTCTCCAAAGCCTTCGTCCTGTATGTACCCAAGATTTTCTTCATCAGCCGCCTTGTGGCTTGATCGTTTCTCGAATCCAGTTTACGTATGGCTCAGACCCCCAGATGATTGGAATGGCAATAATTTCGGGAACAGTGTAACTGTGATGAGTTTTAACAGTAGCCTCCAAAGTTGGTAAGACATCCGTAGAAGTCTTAATCATGAGAAGGCATTCCTGCTCATCAGCAACAGCCCCTTCCCACTTAAAAATGGATCGTATTCCTGGAACTAGGTTCACACATGCAGCAAGCTTCTTCTCCACCAGTATTCTTCCAATGGCTATCCCTTCCCCCTCGGAAGAAACCGTGACAAGGACCACCACCTCCGACATCGATGACAACCACCCTATTCAGGCTTCGCAATCAGACGAACCCGACTGAACCTGATTCGTTCTCTTCAGTTTTCAAACAACCTGCTCAATCTGTAACCATTCACGAAGCTGTCGACACGTACCAGCTGTTTTCTCGTCGACTAACGCATTCCTGAAGCGACAACATACCTTGGTCAGACATTCAAATATTTTGTACTATTCATTGCAAAAGTACAAGAGTTTTCTTATTAAGAATCCCTTCAAAAATCACTCAATATATTGAGTTGGGAATGGACATTAGAAAATGCTCAACAATCTCAACAACCCCTTCATCGCAAGAGCCAAGGGGTAATACTAAGACTCTGCACCCTCTTGCTGATCATTAATTATTAAGACCATCTCTTTTCACACATCAGTCAAAAAACTTCTAAACTTTGCCTGGCCGTAAAACATCAGGATGTTTTTCAGCATATTCAATAAGGTCGATGATAATCGGTCTTAAACTTCCTTGAAGAGCAGCGGGATAGCTTTTCACTGCCTCCTCAAGACCATAATAAGGTCCATCGTACTCTTTCGCTTGAAATTCCATCGTAAAATTCCATAACACCTTGGAGGGATTCCCAGCAGGTGTAATCTGTAGATCCATCTCCAAGTTTGTCGTAATTTTCCCCAGAGGCAACCCGATAAACCAAAAAACAGTTCCCATAGGACCAAGGAGGTAGGTCGTGATGTCTCTTTCCCATCGAGTTGACCGCAGATTGCCGTGGAGTACCAGATCGGAGGTAATGGCAGTGGAAGTATCAGCAAAGGCTACTGACGAAAAAACATTTGCCTCACGGATTTCATCTGCCAAGGCACGGGAAAAGTCGCGAGGTGGGTTGAAACGAACTTCATCGACAGGTTCCGGCTTCAAAGCAGTTTCAGGTTGATCATAAAACGTTTTACCTGAAGGAACTAAAGGGATAGCCACTTTCCAATATTCAACCTGTTCCTCCGTACCACGAACATCATTAAGGGGCAGAACAACCAAACTTGCTGTTATTGGACGAGAGGCTGTTAATCCGAGAAATGTACCTTTAGGTGGGGGAGGATAGTCCCATCCATGAGATCCCAGGCAACCCGTGAAGACGGAAACAAGACTTATGGTGCTGGCCAAAAGCAAGAATTTCCATCGATGGGGCCATAACATGGTAGCACTCCTTTCTCCAGCCTGAAATCATTAAGGACAGATAATGTCCTATGTACCCATAAACACGCTGAACTCTCTCCTTAAAGAAAAGGCCTTTTCCAAGGCAAAAAAGTACCTTAAATGAACGAACTTACCTCGTTAGGCCTCCTTTTACTTTTCTCATGGACGAAGTTCACCTAGTCTGCAAAGCTGTTCTTTGAGCTCAGAATAGGTATGCGTAACTGGGAAAGCTGGATATTCCGCCGAGATTGAATCAGGAGGTCTGAAGAAAACACCTGCGTGGGCTTCCTGTAACATGGAAATATCGTTGTAGGAATCTCCGGCAGCTAACACTCGAAAACAAAGATTCTTCAATGTAGAGACTGCCTGACGTTTTTGGTCTTTTTGACGTAAATGGTAATTCCTGATTTTCCCTGTTTGATCCACTTCCAAGGTATGGCTAAAAAGCGTAGGGTAGTCCAATTGTTTCATGAGCGGGCCAGCCAGGTCATAATACGTATCCGACAGAATGATAACCTGGCAACGCTCCCGAAGCCACCGCAGAAACTCAGCGGCACCAGGAAGGGGTTCCATACCAGCCACGACTCCCTCAATATCCGAAAGACGAACATGATGGCGGTCAAGCACATCAAGTCGTTTTCGCATCAATTCGTCATAGTCAGGAATATCTCGTGTGGTGACTTGTAATTCAGAAATGCCTGTTTTCTCAGCCACGGCAAGCCAAATTTCTGGAACCAACACACCTTCCAAATCCAAGCATGTTAAGACGGGATTGTTCATGCTCTGCTTTCAAAGAAAATTGATTAGACTAGGCCTCCCTCATAGGCAGGTTGTCATCTTATAAAAATTTACTTGACACTACAATTTCAAGATTTAACCGACGATCTCCTGTCATCACAAAACGATCCAAGAGACTCGAATTTTCTTCTCTACATCAAGTGACTGTTTTGTTTCTTGTCTTGCATCGTGTTAATTTCCCAGCCCACTTTCTGGATTGACACCATAGGGCAGCGGCCTTCCTATCAACCCAGCCTGAAGATTCTCTGCTGCCATCAGAGCCATTTTTGTGCGTGTGGCTATTGAAGCACTGGCAATGTGAGGGACGATCAGACAATTGGGAAGTGTCAGAAGAGGGTCATTGATAGGAATCGGCTCAGGATCGGTCACATCCAGCGCAGCACATTCGATACGACGTTGGAGGAGAGCATGATACAAGGCCTGAGGATCCACCACAGATCCTCGTGACGTATTGATCAACATTGAGGTCGGCTTCATCAGTTTCAGCTCGCGTTCACCAATCAAATGATATGTTCTGTTAGAAAGGGGAACATGAAGACTCAGAAAGTCCACTTCCGTGAGCAATGATGATAACTCACGTTGCTCAACGTTAAGAGCGCGAGAAGTTTCCCGATCAAGTGAATGGGAGTAGGAAACAAGAATCCGCATGCCAAATCCCTGCGCTCTTTTGGCCATCGCCATACCAATTCGACCAAATCCAACAATCCCCAAAAACGACCCATGAATATCTTGCCCCAGCAAAGAGATTGGGCGACCAGGCGTCCCAGCGGCCATGCTTCACGAATTCTACTCCCTCGATGATCCTGCGAGCGCCACACATTAACAGGGCAAAAGCGAAGTCAGCTGTCGTTTCCGTCAGAACATCGGGGGTATGGCCTAAAGCCACCCCTTTACGAGCACAGGCTCCAACATCGATATGATCAACTCTCACCGACATGGTACTGACCACCTTGAACCGCGGAGCACATCTTAGAAAATCTTCATCAATTTTATCCGTGAGCATGCAGAAAATCCCATCAACCGCTTCAACCCTTTTCAGCAAAATGTCCCGTGGGATAGGTTCATCGCCTTTCCACACCTCTAACTCTGCAAACACTCGTATTCGGTCTATGACTTCTTGATCGACTTTTCTGGTTAAATAGGCTTTTGGCTTTATCATGGTAACCGCTTTGACTTCAGCGTGTCATAAATTCAAATTCATGCTAGATCAATAACACCAACACAATAAATGCCCCATAACAGAGACCATTGAACATCAGGTGATACGGTCTCATGACAGTCATACGACTTATTCGAGCGAGATATAAGGAAGCCACGAACGTCAGACCGATACCAATCAACACTTCCTTTCGAGGAACCCATGGTGTCAACAGGATTCCTAGCGCTGGTAATAGACTCCCCTGAAAGACCATAGCCCCTGTGATATTCCCAAAGGCCAATGTATCGCGGCCTCGCCGAATCCAGAGAATGCTATTGACCTTCTCAGGCAATTCTGTTGCAACTGGCACAATCAACAGCGAAAGCGTTAAGGCTGAGAGGCCGATCCATTGAGACAACGCTTCTACACCATATACAAATCCTTTTGCCCCCATAATGATCAGCCCAAGCCCAAACCCTAATTGAAAGAGGATCGTGAATGAATTGTTAGGGAGACCAAGGCGGGATACATACAAAGGATGGTCAGCCTCCGTACCATGTCCATCCTCGACGAGGTTAGCTGATGCCCGAATGGTCACCAGCAGATACCCCAAATAGATCAACGCTAATATCAAGACAATCACCCCGCGAGATAATCGCCAATCAAAGGGAATAAACACCGCAATCAAACCAAAGGAAAAAGCCATCAAGAACCATTGCAAGTCTCGAGTGAGCCCGCTTATTTCTGGACATAAGGCTGTGTGCCAGCCACGTTTTCCAGCCGCAAACATGCCAACCAAAAAAAGCGTGAGGGTCGAGAGCATCAATGGGGCACCCAGTATCGCCCCGACTCCAACTTCTTCTCGTATTTCCACTGAAACGGAACTCGCCAATACCGCAATAACCGGGACCATAGACTCCGGCAATGCTGTCCCGACAGCTGCAAAGATCGATCCCGTTACGCCTTCTGAAATGCCCAGTCGTTCCCCGAGATGCTCTAACGCATTCGTAAACGCCTCAGCACCCAAGAGAATAACCAGTAACGACAAAAGGAGAATACACGCTTCCATGAATCTTACCTCTCTACCAAATCCAATCGAAGAAAGAAGCCTGCTATAAAGCACAGCACACTATTCCAAGCCTTGCCTCATATTTCCCCATTGAATACACTATTCCCATGGATGAAGTCACCCTCATCATGATCCTGGTAGTGAGTATCGTAGCTCTTTTTGTTGGAAGGCGATGGTGGAAAAATCGTCGATCTGCCAAATTGGCTGATGAACTCTTGGCAATTATTGTGAAGGAGAAAGACTCATTTCGCCGCTAGCCAAAGACTCTTTCTCGCCAATATGGTTCACTATAGACAAATGGCCAGCAGCTGCGAATCCTTACGATGACCTCTTTCTTTTTCAGATCATCTACCCTAGACGGGTCCCTACCTCCTAATCCAAGCCATGTCCAGTCGCGATGCTACACATAGGGGACAAATTCATCTTCATCGAGGGAATCTGTCACAGGCCCAATATTGCTTTGAACAAGCTGTGGAGTCGGCTCGAGCAGATGAACCTGAAGAGACTCTAGGAGATGCATTAGGCAATTTGGGCAATGTCTATGCCCTTCAAGGTGAGAACCAGAAGGCTGAATGCTGTTACAAATAAGTCCTCGAGATTCAGGGTTCACAGCAGGGTGGAAAGGCTGTCGGAGAAACCCTCGTCAATCTCGGAAACCTCAAAGCTGATGAGGGGAAATGGGATAAAGCTCGGGCATACTACTTAGAGGCGTTGGACATTCTGAAACCCATTGAACATCACCGTGCACTGGGAATTTTATACAGCAACATGGCTCTTCAAGAAGTCGCCTGTGGAAACGGTCCGTCCGCACTTCTTCATTTTGATGAAGCGTTGAACCATCATCGAATAATTGGAAATGAAGAAGGCCTCGCCACAACGTTCAGCCAACTTGGCAAAACGCTCTTGTCTCTCGGACAGAACGATCAGGCTGAAAAATGCCTCAACAACGCCACTGAACACTTTATTAAACTGGGAAACGAGCAAGGTGAAGCCTCTGTCCTCAGACTTCTGGCCACACTGTATGAAGAACGTGGCGACTCGATTTCAGCCATTCGATGCTTGGAGCACACCGTTCAAATCGATCTTCGATACCACCTTCCAAAGTATCAAGAAGACCTCCATCGACTCACAACCTTGAGAAACACATCCCATCTTTTTCCCTAGAAGAAGGCATCCAGTTTCAGCAATAAGGCATATTCCAGGTTACGTTTTCGCTCATACTCTCTAGAATGGAATCCTCTCCCCCCTGCAAATGAGGAAAACTCCAACCTTACTGGCCAGTGAGCCGCAACACCGATCAGAAGACTTAATCCCTCCAGGACATCGTCATGGGTTGGAGGCCTTTTGTCTGTTCCAGTAATTGGGTCACGCTCGCATCCATCATTTCCATCAAAGGACCGGGGTACAAACCAATCCCAAGCACGAGGATTGCTAATGGAATCACAGTGGCCAACTCCCGATTCGATAAGTCAGGGAGAATTTCGGCGACTTTGGTGTTTGGTTCGCCCAATGCCAACCTTTGTAGCATCCACAGCATATAGGCTGCGGCCAAAACAATGCCACCCATGGAAATGAGGACCATGGCAAAGCTGATATAGGATGTTCCGACCAGCACCAGAAACTCACCAATGAAATTGCAAGTGCCCGGCAGTCCAAAAGCTGCGACTGAGAATAAAAAGAATAAAGCCACGAATCTGGGCATGGGTTTATGCAACCCGCCGTAGTCAGAAATAGCTCGACTATGAGTGCGGTCGTATAATTGTCCAACTGAAATGAACAACGCAGCAGTGGTAATGCCGTGATTAAACATTTGTAGTATAGCCCCTTGAATGCCCTGGCTGTTGAACACAAAAATTCCAAGCGTGACAAACCCCATATGGGAGACAGAAGAGTACGCGACAAGTTTCTTAAGATCAGACTGCGCCAAGGCCATATACCCACCATAGACGATAGCAATCACTGATAACCATAAAATATATGGAGCGAACATGGTGGAGGCCTCTGGAAATGTGGGCAAACAAAACCGCAAAAATCCATATCCGCCCATTTTTAACAACACCCCAGCCAAGATCACGCTGCCAGCAGTCGGCGCCTCAGAATGCGCATCAGGCAGCCACGTGTGGAATGGAACCATGGGCATTTTAATGGCAAATGCCAAAAAGAATGCCAAGAACAACCAAAATTGTGTAGAAGCAGAATAGGTTTGCCCCGTTAGCACTAACAGGTCGTAAGTGTGTCCTCCATTTAGATAGAGGCCTAATATTCCCACCAACATCATTAAACTGCCGGTCAGACTGTACAAGACAAATTTAATCCCTGCGGTGATGCGATTTGGACCTCCCCAAAGAATAATCATGAAATACATAGGAATCATCGTGACTTCCCACAGCATGAAGAAGAGGAACAGATCCAGGGCAGTAAAGACGACCACCATGGCGCCTTCAACCAGCAAGATCAGCGATAAATACGCGCGTACTCGTGTGGTGATGGCACTCCAAGAGCAGAGGACACAAAGTGGACAAAGAAGAGCAGTGAGTAGGACTAACAGGATACTGATTCCATCCACGCCAACCGCATACTGAATATTGAATGTGGGCATCCACTCCACCCGTTCCACAAATTGCATGCCCTGTTGGGTGAAGTCGAAATTTCTCCACAGAATGAGCGAGAGAAAAAACTCTACCATGGTAGAGCCAAAGGCAACTCGACGAATCCATTCTTCATGACGGACAAAAGCCAGGAGAACAATTCCCAAGAACGGGACGGCAATCATCCAGCTAATGACATGATCCATCAGAACGGGCATTCATCTGATCTTTTTTAAGAGAGGAATGATCTCATATTTTCTAATGTGTTGTAGAAACGAGATGCGAAATATGATCATCGAGTCACCAATGAACTAGAACATGATATACAAGAACCCGGTAGCCAAAACCAACCAAAAGATCATCACGAGTAATTGATGTTGGAGAGTACGAGTCTCTGTTTCCTGTAATAATTGCCCTGCTGCATCACCCTGTTTTCCCACCTGATCGACCTTTTGTTCCAACCAGCCTATATCCACGACTTGCCACAGCCAACGCCCAATCCCCACACTCTGTTCTCCAATGCCCATCACGACTCGATCAATGCCTTTAATATCAACAACCCTCCACAAGCACCGCGCTAATAAGACAGAATACGAAGCGATTGAATGAATGAATCGATCAACCACATTCATATCAATAATACGCCAGAGCCAATGAGCAAACCGAATGGTGGGATTCACAAGATAGGCATCGTAGATTTCGTCAAAATAGAATTTATTCCAGAATAAAACATACAGCCAGGTCTTCTTGCGTTCTGATCCTGCGACCTGCTGTCTAGGTAGAGTCTTCGTTGTATAGGCAAAGGCCCATCCGGCAATAGCCACGCCGAGAGCGATGAAGAGCCAAACTGGAAATCCAGTATCCACGGGTCCGTCGCCCATTGAAATGCCCGAGAGGCTCAACGCCGGCGCAAGGAAGTTTGCAAACCAACTCCAAAACAGGGTCATGACGATACCCACGATAAGTGTCGCCACAAGCAGACCCCTCAATATCGAACCATTGACAAAACTTGGTTGAATGGATGGCGTTTCCGAACAATATAGCCCCGAAGCCGGCCAGTACGTCTTTGGGCCATGTACGAATAACGACGTGACGCCACGAAAAATATACATGGAAGCCACAAAGACTGTGATTAAGCCAATGATCTTAAACCCGACTGCGGCAGAGGCAAATCCCGTGACTACCCATAAATACTCATACGATCCTGAAAACAACACCAACGGCGGGATCAAGGCCAATAAGAACGCCCCACCATGTAAAACTCCCAAACCTTGAGGCGCGTGGTGTTCATTCGGACGGTGCGCATGAGCTGGGTCGACGGATCGAAGCGCATTACCCGTGGAAAGAAAGAAGAAGGCTTTATAACATCCATGGGCAAGCAGGTGAAAAATCGCCACCACAAACGCACCCAAACCACAGGTCATAATCATGAAGCCAATTTGACTGATCGTGGAATACGCCAAAATCTTTTTAATGTCGGACTGGGTTAAGGAAACGATACCAGCAAACACGGCTGTTGCTGCTCCGATAATCGCAATGAACCCCATAGCGAACGGAGAAAGGACGATTAAGGGACTCATTCGCACCAACAGGAAGGGACCAGCATTCACCATGGTCGCAGCATGAATCAACGCTGACACAGGAGTGGGAGCTTCCATGGCAAAAGGCAACCAGACATGAAACGGCATTTGTGCGGACTTGCCCATCGCCCCCATGAATAAAAAGAACGGAATGAGAGTCACCGGATAGATGTGAAGGTCCAATCCCATCCATCCTAAGATATTAATCGTACGATCTTGCATGCTTTCGGCCTGAGCGAGAATTGTCTGGATGTCAAGCGTGCCAAACGTATAAAAGGTCAAGATAATCCCGAAACTGAAACCCACGTCTGCCACCGCGTTGACTAAAAAAGCTTTGGTCGCAGCGCTGCAGGCCGACTTTCTTTGTGCCGCGTGAGCGATCAAGAGGTACGAACAGAGGCCCATGACCTCCCAACTGACGAGTAGCATCAAGAGGTTACCACTCATGACTAATAACATCATAGAAAAGGTAAACAACGCGATCACCACAAAGAAGCGGTTGTATCGCGGGTCCCCGATCATGTAACGAGAGGAATACACATGCACGATACTGCTCACTCCCGTGACCAAAAGCAAAAGCAGAACCGTAAGCTGATCAACAAAGAGACTTAAATCGATTGTCAGGGATCCTGACTGAAAGAGACGATAGAGTGAAATCGTAAAAGGTCCGTTCCTCATCACTTCGAGGAAGGCGAAGACGGATAAACCGAACGAGAGGCCTATGGCCGGAATCCCGATTCGGTGACTCTGTTCACCCCAACGTCGTCCTCCGAGGGAAAGGATGAGAGAGGCCAAGAGTGGCAGGAGGGGGATCAGAACAAAAACAGCCATGGATTCCCTCAAAGACTTGGCGGAAGGGCCTGGTTCAATAACAGCTGGACGATGGGATCACTCAAAAGACCAAGGATCACTACAGCGGCGGACGTTCCCCCCACACTCAGTTTAAAGGAGAGGGGAATTTCACTTGGGAGAATATCTGATGGAATGGTTGTCTGGCGAAAGACGCCCTCAAACAATTTGACGAAATATGCGAGTGTCAGCAGAGTCGACAGCAAGACCGCGGCCACGGCAACATAGTTATGCGCCTCGAGCGCCCCCAGAATGATGTACCACTTTCCGAAAAATCCTCCTGTCGGAGGAAGGCCGACCATGCCCAAAGCCACAACAATCAGGGACCCGGTGAGCCAGGGGGCCTGTTTTCCAATTCGTCCGATGTCTTCGACCGTTCGAACGCCATACTGGCAAATGGCGACTCCTGCTACAAAAAACAAGGCCGCTTGCATAACGGCATCGTTCAGTAAATAAAAGATTCCTCCCACAAATCCAGTCTGATTTCCCTGGCTCACGCCAATGAGGATTATGCCAATGTGGGAAATTCCTCCATAGGCAAATATCATCTTGATATCCCGTTGAGCCAAAGCGAGAACCGCACTTATGACGGCTGCAAGTGTTCCAAGCACTCCCACGAGTAAGAGTACCGGGATATCGTACACAATCACTTTGGCACCCAGAATCCAATAAATAATTCGAACCCACCCTAATAACGCCACTTTGGTAACCAAAGCCGCTAAAATCGGAGAAATGGATTCGGGGGCATGCGTATACGCATCCGGCAACCATGCATGAAATGGGACCAAGGCCATTTTTATTCCCAATCCAATGAACATGAAGAGCAGTCCACCAACAACGGCTTTGGAGGTCAATAAATCTGGAAGCTTTTCAGCCATATCCGCCATATTGAGTGTACCGCTGGCAGCGTAGAAATAACTTACTCCCAATAAATAGAGAGAGGCACCTAGCGTTCCCAACACAAGATAGCGAAAGGCAGCAAACAAGGCTCTCCCCCCGGCAACCCCCACGAGAGCATAACTGGAAATGGCTGCCACTTCTAAAAAGACGAATAGATTGAATAAATCTCCAGCAAAGACAATTCCAGTGAGAGCCGAAACCAGGAGCAAGATCAAGACATAATAATGAACGATTCGTCCACCTAGATCCTTTGGGGAGGTTGGTCCGGCAAACACCAACGCCAACAAACCAAGAAGACTCAACGCCACGAGGATCACACTCGCCAATCCATCAGCGACCCACTCAATGCCTAATGGAGGGGCCCATCCACTAAAGGCATAGCGCACTTCTCCATGATTGATGATACTGAAGACATTCAGTATGGAGACCACGACCATGGCGCCAAGCACAACTAGGGATATGGGCCGACTCCATTGGCGGTGTTTCAGGCAGACCACAGGCATGGAAATGGCCGCAAACAAAGGGAGAAGAAAGAGAATGGCTGGGTAGTGGTGTCTCATTCCCTTAATCGATTCAAAATTTCTTCTTCATCAAGACTTCCGTATCGACGATAGATCGCAGCACACAAAGCCAAGGCCACACCGAGTGTGGCCACACCAACCACAATAGCCGTCAACGTCAACACATGTGGTAACGGATTGGTATAGTTGGCGACCTGCACAGGATCGGTCGTTGACAACAGGACAGGAGGCGTCGCCTCTTGCTTCGCGCTAATAGACACGAGAAAAAAAATAACGCTGGTTTGAACCAGGTACAAGCCAACAAGTTTCTTGACGAGGTTGTATCGCGTGACCATGATATAAAAGCCCCAAAGAAAAATGATGACAAATGTGAGGAAGTTGGGACGTTGGAACACCGCGATAAAGAGATCAACCATTCAGCGAATCCTCAATGATCTCTTCCTCAGAGAGACTAAACACAATAGACACAGCGGTGACAGCCACGTCCACTGCGACACCGATTTGTGTCAACACGATTCCCAATGATCGGCGTGATGCTGTCTCAAGACCGGGAATTTCCAAATTGGCATAGTTGAGAAATTCCCCACCTCCGATCATACAGAGACCTCCCACTCCGGCATAGATCAACATTCCCACCCCGTCTCCATGCAAGACTTTTTTGGCAACCTGACTCCGTGAGGCATCATGCCCAAACGCCAGAACAGATAAAATCATACTGGTTCCTAAGATCACCCCTCCGACAAATCCACCACCAGGTCCGTATTGCCCAAAAAACAACACATACAGCCCAAAGATTTGCATGACCGGGATCAGAAACCGTCCTAAGGTCTGAACGATGATACTATCATGAGGTCGAATCATGAGGTTTGTCTCCGCAACAAAAGAGCGCAGGCAATACCGGCTGTAAAAATCACCACCGTTTCCACCATAGTATCGAGGGAGCGATAATCCATCAGCACTGAGGTCACCACGTTCGGCGTACGGGTATCCTCGTAACTCCGTTCAAGATACGTCGGCGAAATGTGAACACTTGGAGGAGAATTTGGATCTCCGAACTCTGGAAGATCCTTGGCCGCATACAGCAAGAGAACTCCAAAAAGAGGAAGAGCTACTAGAGCAGCCATGGGAGGCGGCGGTCGCTGGAGACGACTGTCTTTTGGAGCCGTTCCAAACAAGGTGAGTAAAAAAAGAACTGTCGCTAACCCTGCGCCCACCACCGCTTCTACAAACGCGACATCCACTGCCCCCAACCCTGCCCATACCATGGCTAAGAAAAAACTGTACGATCCTAACAGTAAGATCGCGCTCATCAGATCCTTGACTAGGATGGCGCCGGCGGCGGTCACAAGGAGAAGAATCAGGAGAGGAATTTCATACGCAAAGATCATGTGACTTCCCTTTTCCAAGGCTTTAATCCTGACCGTAGCGCCGCACGGACGGTTGCGTGTCCGATGACCGGGTTTTGAATATAGAGTAATGCCAATACAGCGAGGATTTTTAGCATATTCTTACCGAGCCCCTCATGGAATGCAATACCCACTAACATCAGAAAGGCACCCAAGGAGTCCGTGAGCGAAACAGCATGAGAACGACTAAAGACATCGGGCAGCCGTATCACGCCAATAGCTGCAACAATCAGAAAAAAGAATCCTGCTAGAATAAAGATAACTGAAAAAAGTTCCATGCTATGGGAGTCCTTTTTGCTCCAGATATTTGGCGACTGCCAGCGCCCCGACCAGATTTAGCAACGCATACCCTGTTGAAATATCCACGAACATGTCCACTCGTTCAAAGTAGATGCCAATCAGCACGAGTAAAACAATCGCCTTGGTGGAGATGCCATTGAGGCCTAACGCACGATCAAAAATCGTGGGCCCTTGAAGCACACGGTACAGATACGCACCAATGAGAATAGCCAGTAGAATTAAAACGCAGAGAAGAAATATTTTCATAAGTCCGGCTCTTCTTCCTTGAAAATTTCAGCAATTTTCGATTCGATTTGTTTTCCGGTGACATCCTCCGCTGATACCTCATCCATAGCGTGAACAATAAGTTTATTTCGATCGACTGCTGCCGTAATCGTTCCAGGAGTCAAGGTAATGGAATTGCCAAGGAGCACCACCGCTGCATGATGATTTAACGTCGACTCAACATGGATTAGCCTAGGATCAATAGGAAGCGCGGGATGAAGAATGAGTTTGGTTAAATGAAGACTACTTTGAACGATTTTGACAAACAGCCAAGGTACATACAGGAGGATGTTGCCCCAAAGTCGAAATTTAGGAACAAAGGGGGAATGGCCAGAGTTGATCCAAGCCACGGTAAAGGAAAGGATCAATCCCAATCCAAGATGGATCCAATTGAAACTTGCAGACAACATCACCCACAACACAAATAATGCGATGGCTTTCAGGGCTAAGAATTTGAAAGAGATTGGTCTTGGTCTAGGTCCGATCATACGGTACATTTTTGTCTATGGAGAATCAAATTGGCTCGATCTTTCCCCCCAAAAAAAACCAACCGGATGCTTCGAATCAATCATTCGAACAGCTTCTGGTTAGCTTGTACTGTCGCCACCCCTTTGACTTCCGAAGTGGCCATCCTACCGATAAAGTGCCTTACGAGAGCTGTTGGCCTTGAGTCCTGTTATCTTCGCATCCGTAGGATATGCAACCGGCACCATCATCATACGAATTCGAAATATTATACCAGGGTCCCTATCTTCCACAATAGAGTTTAACTGCCTTAGGAGCTTATGCATGTAGACTCGTTATGAAGCAACACTTCCCACGTGGCATTGGGGTTATACCGATGAAATACAAACGTGTGGGGATCCAGTACCACAAGATTGAGCCATTGGTTATGAAACAATTGTTGAAGGATCGCATGCTTTTGAATAATGGACGAGAGCACACTCGGCGTGTGTTCGATGATAGCCAGGAGCCGCATGGGCTCGTGATAGTGAATGTCCCCGTTATTCACCGTCTGGAGAGGAAAGCCCATTTGCAAATCACTTTGGCTCCCCAACATCATCCCGACACCACCGACCACATTATGTAGGACCTTACTCCCGCTACCATAAACCCACGGATCAACCGCAGAAAAATAGTACCCTGTATTTATCCACTCGCCGACAATTAAGGGTGCCGTCATAATTTTTTCGAGGATGTCACCTTGAGGATCGGCAAGAGGATCATAAGAATGCAAAAAAACCCGCCCACCTAAATCCAATCCTTTGGTCAGTTTTCGTCTTCCAATGAGAAATGCGCCATTGCCAGCCAGCCCCCATTCCGGTCGAAGGTTCGCCCAATCGCAACTGCGCTCGACTACATGAGCAAAGGCTTGTTCTGGAGAAATCTCAGTCGGAGCACTAGGAATACGATGGCAGCGCTCAAGAGCTTGATTTGCACCAGCTTCTTCGAGATCTTTGTTCAACGCGCGTAAATCTTCTCTATGTGTATCAGGTAATTCTTCTAGATCGTAAAACTCGACCCTATCAGTTGTCGTGTTATGTTTCCCTGGAAGAAACCAGGTATCGTCTGGAATGGGTAATCCTTTTTCTTTGAGGATGCGACGAACTTCAGGTTCGTTCGCCATTGCGGCAAAAACTCTCGCATTCGCGTCCCCCGGAGCTCCCCCACACGCCCCACAATCGAGTGCACCATAATAGGGATTGTTATCGGTCTCACTACCATGGCCACAGGGGCACACGAGCCGTGCATAATTCTGTGTGAGACCCATGGCGCGTAATCCGTTTTCGATAAACGTCGCCCGTTCCTCTAGAGAAAATCCTTGAGACAACTCCTCAGGAATCCCATCTGCATTCACCTCTCCGATTTTGGGCTTTTGAGGATCAGAGGGCGCGGAAATTGAGATCTCGGTCGGCACCCAATACGTGAACCACTTTTCGATAGTTGATGTGATGGCACGAAATGTTTTTTGGAGTAAGGTTTTGCCCACTAGGCCTAGACTAAAAAAGAAGCCCAACACATCAATCACCATCATTGCCCCAATGGGATGATGCTTCAGGTCGTGAAACACATGATGCCCCAGTTGGTACCAACGAGTGCCAGAAGAATACTTTTCTAACGCTGATTCCTCTCCAGATCGAGGTGTTTCCGTTACCGCATGGTTCGGCGTCAGTAACACCGGACACAAGAAGGCACGTTGATCACTATCAAAGGCTAGATGGCTAAGAGGAATGGCAAAAAAACCTGCAAACCCAAATGTTTCATAGGGGCCTTGGGCTTCAATATGGCGGCGAAATGATTCCGAGCGAACGTCAATACACAATACTAGTTGCGCATGGGGACGAGTTTCTAATTCTGGTACCGTTCCGCGATGCGCTGAGATCTTTTTCAGGATTTCTTCTCGAAAAGAATCTTCATAGGCTTCCAGCCAGACCGGACTGTGCTGATCCGAGGGAAAATCATTTAGCCACCGCAACAACGTCTGGGCATCAGGAGGTGAAAGGTCGTGAACTTCTATTGGGGACAGTTCAAGAAACTGGGCGAGGTGAAACAGCCGCCAGGCATCGTGGCAAATCATCTGTTTGGTTTGATCAATGGAATGCCAGCCCTCCCCTATTCGAGTCTGATATTCTTCGGGTCGACCATTCCAATATACGGTCAGGGCAGAAACCGTTCCATCAATCCCCCATTCTTGCAGACACCAAATTTTGGTCAATTCCACTTCATAGAAAAGACGCACGGCAAGATACTGGGTGGTGTCAATAGGATGCTTGCGTTGTGCATGATACGCGGAATGTTCCCCGAGCCATCGAATATATCGTGTCCAGCCTGGCAATAATGATAACTGTCTTGAGAGATAATCACTCCATTGACCTTGCGGGATACCAAGATTGTGCAATGCCCATACGATAGCATCCTCAGGGTCCTCTGGAAGATCGGCGATTTTTTGAAAAAAGCCTTTAATCCCTAGAAGTGTTCCTGAGTAATCTTCCTGAACCAACATCCGCCAGGCTCGATAAAAACCTTCTTCTCGCTGAGGCATTTCCCACCCGGCTAAGCCTTCATCGAGAAACGCGGCCACCCATTTAATGAGTTGGTCGTTGACCTGGTCAACCAGCCCAGCCCCGGCTAAGCAATCGACCCAATCACTGACGGTCCGTTGTGCTGGCAAGGAAATGGGTTCAGACGGTTGCGAATAGGAACGATCAGATGGGTGTACTGGAGAATGAGAACCAGCCAATCGTAAAGCGGCCAAGGTACTCCTCCACAGATTCGCGAGGTAGGCCTCTTCTGGATTCTCTCGACACTGTTCACATTCCTGGATCGTTCGTTCAATGATTCGTTTTCGTGATTCTTCAGAGAGATTCTGGTGAAACCGTTTCGTCGATCCCTCGTCACTTAGTTCCCACTCAAGTAGAGATGGTTGGAGCTCTTCAAAACCAACCAACAGGTGCACATGCCAGACATCAAGTGTTGTAATCTGACGATCCCCAAGCCGGATGGATACGTATTTTTCTTGACGTGGACCAACTCGCTTAAAAGCTCGCTCAAGGCTTTCCGGTGTAATGCGACCATCCCGATAAAATTGCTGATACTCTTCATTAGCCAGATAGCCATTTCCCCCAAGGAGGTGTTTGCCTTTTCGAACAGCCTGGTCAAACGGTAGATATTCCAACCCATGAATAGGATTTTGCGCCACCATGGTTCTCATGGGCCAAAATGGTGCAATCGGTTCGTTCGCCTTTTCTATAGCATGGCGGAGATGCTCTCGCTCCCCAGGGGATAACCCCTTGTGCCGTAGCGGTGTCGATTCAGAAGGCATGCGTTTTCCTATTTTTCCTGCAATTGTTCCAGACTACCAATCTCTTTTAATTCCACCTCAACCTCTATATTTTTGGGATTCCGAGCGCCTCATGAAAAACGGACGAACGAAAGGTGAAGCGGAGACGGCCATTCGCAATGCGGTCATCAAATTTGAGCAAGAGTTCATGGGCCGGGGGCCCAGCGATGTCAGAGCCTTCATTCTACGAGATCTTGTTCTTGTGCGATTGAAAGGAGTTCTCACTCCTGCAGAACGCCAATTGGCAAAAAGCCCTGATGGGGTCGAAATGGTAAAAGCCATGCGTCAAAATCTCATTTCACAAGGTCGGGAGAAACTTTCCCAGCAACTGAGTGAAATCACTGGAGCGACGATCTCGGGACTCTTCACTGATATCGACACCCAAATTGGGGAACGGGTGATTGTGTTCTCCCTTGACCAGGACTTGGAAGCCAATCTTCAATAACCCTTTATCCTCCCGAATTCTCCGATCAGGTTTCGCTACCTCCTGAGTCTCTTCCTTCCCGCTTCTGGATGATTCGAGAGGGGTTGATGCTGCTCCAATCCCGTAATAACCAACGTTGAACTCTTTTCTTTGAACTCCTTTTCCATTTCATGCAGTTTGGACATCGTCGTGTGGTCCACCAAATAGGTGCCTGACAGATCAAGGACGACATGGGGTTCTTGCCTGAATTTCTCCAATTGCTTCTTCAATCCAATCCACGTACTAAAAATAGCCGAATCTTTCACTCGGATGGTCACACCGTTCTGACTATCCCGATCAACTTGGACTTGAGATTTAAACAGCGACTTCACAGGGACACCATTCTTCAGATGGACCACAAAATTAACACAAATGCCAATGGCGATTCCCATAAGCAAATCTGTCGCGAGCACTCCCACAACCGTGGAAACGAAAATAATGAATTGTTCACGACCGACATGATACATGTGCACAAATTCGAGAGGGGAGGCAAGGCGAAAGCCTGTAAAAACGAGCATGGCACCCAAGGCTGCGAGTGGGATCTGATTAATTAATCCCGGAACTAAAGCTACAAAGATCAAGAGAAATGAACCATGAAATGCATTCGCAAACCGGGTTCTTGCTCCATTATCAATATTGGCTTTGCTTCGAACGATTTCCGAAATCATGGGGAGGCCGCCAACAAAGGCGGAGAGGGTATTTCCTGCCCCAACGGCCAGCATATCGCGATCTTGGTCCGTCTTTCGTTTCCATGGATCTATCCCATCGATTGCCTTCGCACTAAGCAGTGACTCCAAACTGCCTATCAGCGCAAACATCACCACATATTTCCATCCGGTCGTGGTCATGAGTCCTGAGAAATCAGGGAAGGTCAACGCACTGAACATATTTTCAGGGACGGCTACCAAGAAATCTTTGCCAAGAGGATACTCTTGACCGTTGAAGGAATAGGTTTGTTCTTGACTTAAATTGAAATACATCCCCAAGGGGACCGTCACCATGAGCACGATCATGGGAGCAGGGATGACCTTGAGACGAAGATTTTTTATAAAAGGGTATCCAAGCATGATGATTAAACTGATGATGCCTATGAGTCCGAGAATCGGGTTCATCGCTACGATGAAATGAGGAATCTTGGCGATAAGTTCCAGCGGTTTTCCGTCTGGACTGAGGCCCATCGCAATCGGAAACTGTTTCGCCATGATGATGACACCAATAGCAGCGAGTAACCCATGCACCGCCGAGGTTGGAAAAAACTCTCCGAGGATTCCAGCCCGGAAGGCACCAAAGAGAATTTGAATGATCCCAGCCGCGACTCCCACTCCCAAAGCCAATCGGTAGGCCTGAAAATCAGCGGTGGGATCTTTGCCACCCGTAAAACCGAATTCGGTCACGCATCCGATAGCAATGACAATAAGTCCAGCAGCGGGCCCCTTGATCGTGAGCTCAGAATTACTAAAAAACGTCGCCAGCATTCCGCCAATAATGGCGGTAAAAATGCCAGCGATAGCGGGATATCCACAGGCCAGGGAAATACCCAGACATAGAGGAAGGGCAATGAGGAAAACCAGAAACCCGGAAAGCAAGTCCGCCTTCCAGTTTTTCGGTAGCTCAGCCAGATTCCCTCTGGGAACCGGGGTTGTTTTTAGGGTCATGGATTTACCTCACAGATCTCCCCCAACACTTTACCTCATAAGGCCATTTTGAAAATTTTCTTAGGATAATCCCATTCATTTTGGTGCCACCAGAACGTATTTTGACATAAAAAAAGCCAGCCTTGGTTTACGAAACCTTCGCATACACCAAGATGGCTTGTACTGTCGCTGGCCTCAGTGTGCTGAACACCAGCTACCCTACTGCCCTCTTCTATAACTAGGGCTAGATAACTTCTAACACCCTCAAGCCTGTTCACAAAAACAGGACCTGTTGGCAAGCCCCCGTCATCGACAACTCTTCTTAATATTTATACCAGGGTCTACCTGTATCAGCAACATCTAAAAACCCTCAAGGTTTAGGCTGAGGAATGAATGCTTCCTCATTCGACAGCCCGAGTTTTATAATCTGGCAATTTCATATTTTCACACTCGATCCCCCAAAAACATAATTCTTGATCAATTCAGTTTCGTGTTTTGGATCGAACGCTTCTAACCCTTTCTAAGTCTCCTTATGAAAAAAATGATTCTTCTTTCGGATACAGACCAAGCTAGAGTCTTTACATTGAGTCGAAATGCACACCACATTGGTATGGCAACTCCCGTTGGAGAGCGCTGCCGAGTCAAACATACATGAAATACCAATTAAATGGTAACCGACCCGTCCAGCAAAGGAGGGAAAAACTTTACCACAAACTTTTGAATAGGGGAAATGGTTAGGGAAACAGGGAGGAAAAGAAAGAGTCTCCAAGGGAGACGTGGTCTATAATCAGAAGGTTTACGGAGGGCAGAGGGAAACGGAGTGTTTCCCTCGGTGGATCTCCAAAAATGACTTATCCGTAAATATTAAAAAGGGTAAGGACCGCAACAATGCCGATAACTAGCAAATCATATACAGGATCCATGTTATCCTCTCTTTTTTCCTGGCCCACTATTTCGTTCGGGGGCTATTTAAGAGCCAATGGTAAAAATCTTAATTAATCTTTATAGCAAGCAATTTTGATACCGTTTTTTTAGGTGAAAATTTAACAAAAATATAGTTATAACTTATTGAAATAATTTGAATTTAAAAAATATGTGATTTAAATTTTAGAGGAGGTTTTGAGGAAGGAGCGGTTCTGCTCGGTGATATTGGTGCGAATTCGCACAAGACAAGGAAAATTTCTATGCTCATATTGTCTGGTTTTATTATCAAAGATCAATTTAAACCTAGGCGAGAAATCTAATTCCCGTCAAATTCCTTCAGAAATCAACCCTCATTAATTGAGAGGCACTTGAATCACTAATCCGCCCATCACATCATTTAACTTAAAATCGCGTTTGGGACTCTCCGTATGAGCATTGCGACAGGCAACACATGCTCTGCTAAACGCTCGGTCAGGATACATCGCTTGAAAGTAGCGTTTTCCGTTGAGGGTCAATTCCCCTTCTACGACTTCTCCATATTTCACAACCTGCTCTAACATTTGACGGTCCTGGTCCGAAGCAGGAGAATTACGAGTATTTAACGGCCAAAGGCTAATCAATCTATAGCGGAATGGGCTGTCACGAACATGGAGACTGCGAGAGGCCTCGCGCAAAAACTGAACAGGTAAGGGAAGAGTCTGTTCTTTCACCCAATCCTCGGAGGCGTTGACGATCAGCATCGCCTCCATCCGCTCGACAACGTGCTGAGTATAAAACGTACGATCGGCTTCAATCACAGCATGCAGATAGTCCGCCACGGTTCGAGCAGGAATTCCTTCATGAGAGTGGCTTTGGATGCCGACGTTCCATCCAATGACCAGACCTGCCAATCCAATCGAGGCAATCAAAGCAATTGTTTTCGTGGTCTGACTCATGCCGGTCTTCACTCACTCATTGCAAAAGTGATCGCATTTCTCTCTTTCCTGAAACACACCAATTCGACAAGAGCTATCTTACCGAAACGCGACTTTCCTCACCAGAGTCTCTAACCCTGTCTTCTTCAGTTTTTCAAACGAGTGGTAGAAAATTTGCCAACCTTTTGCCTTAGGAAGGTGAGACCAAGGATTAGGTAGCAACATCCCCAACTTGACGAGCCATGTCCATGGGCGACACTCACGCCAATCAACCAGTACTCTATTATCAATCCGAGGGAAGCCATGTGCAGATTCTCTGCGTATTGGTGCACATTGTCTGTTCGTTTGACACGCTCTATGGGTGCCCTTACGATACTTCAATGAGAAAGACCATGCCCATATTTCGACTTTTCACAAACCTTCCCATTGCCCAGAAGCTCTTGCTCGTTTCCATTATTCCAATCTTGACACTGGGAGTACTCAGCGTCGTGACGTACAACAGCGTCCGAGTCTTTGCGCAAGATGAAGACCGACTCAATCATGTGTATCACGTCCAGACAATGGCCGCAGAATACATGCGGCTGGTGGTCGACTTGGAAACTGGCTTCCGTGGTTTCGTTCTGACCCAAGAGCCGAAATTTTTAAAACCTTATCATGCCGCAAAACAGCGCGTGCTTCAGATCGGCAAGTCACTCGAACAAATGGTGGAAACCCACGAGGAACAACGTTCACAGATTCACAAAACACAGAGTCTTGTGCAAACACTCATGGAAGATAAAGATCGCTTGATTGAACGAGCAAAGCAGGGGCACCCAGAAGAAGCTCTTTACTATATTGAATCTGGAACAGGGCGATAGATTATGTTGGGAATTCGAGAAGTCTTGTCGAACTTTGACAAACGAGAAGTAGAAATATTAAGGCAAACGCTTGAGCGAACCTCGAATGATCGAGCCTTCCTGGTCAGGGTGATTGTCGGAGGCGGTTCCTTAGCGCTCATCCTCATGGTGTTTGCGCTGCACTTGCTCGCACGGTCTATCACTGGACCATTGGTCACTTTAGCCAAGACAGTCGAAAATCGACGCGGGGAAACCGTCCCTGAAGTGCGTGTATTAGAACGAGGCGACGAAATCGGCGACTTAACTCGTGTCATGCATAACATGAGCCAACAAATACGCGATTACATCCAACGGATCAAGAATTCTGAAACTGAGCTGCGCTCCCTCAATCTTGATCTGTCAACTTCAGAATCTAAATACCGAGGAATCCTCGACTATGCCCCATTTGGAATATTTACCGCTAAACATAGAGCAGTGATCTTTTGTAATCGGCACAATTGTATTCTTGCCGGCCGAAATCCAGATGAGGATATAGCGCCTGAAACGATGTGGGAGTCGATTCATCCCGAAGACCGCAAACAGATCCTACGTTCTTTTTCCGAAGCCATAGCCAATGAAGTTCCTTTTGAACGAGTCTTTCGTTTTCTCCACCCCAATGGAACTGTTAGAAAAGTTTTGAGTCGGGCTGTTCCCATTCGATCTGTCCCAGGAAGCGAAGTCATTTATCAGGGGTTTAATATTGACATCACAGCCCTAGAACAAATGCGAGAAAGACTGAGTCGAGCGGAACGCCTCGCGACTCTAGGCCAGGTGGCTGCCGGGATTGCCCATGAAATTCGTAATCCTCTTGTGGGCATTGGCTCTACGACTTCGCTTTTGATTGAAGAACTACACGAGGAGGATACGAGACGAGAAGACCTTACGACCATCTTAAAAGAAACTCGCCGGCTAGACCGAATTGTCACACAAATCGTTGAGTATGCCAGACCGCGGGATCTTGTCCCTGGAAGCTTTGAAGTAAATCCGCTCATTGAAGAAACCATGAATCTCGTACGGGAACCAGTTGAGCAAAAAGGAGTTCACGTCACGTACGACTTTTCTCCCTCTCTCGCACCGATCTATGCTGATCGTGATCAAATCAAGCAAGTGCTCTTAAACGGGATCCAGAATGCTCTTGAAGCGGCCCCCTTTGAAGGAACCATTCGAATTAACCTCACTGAAGAAGAACGCGGCGGAGAAAAAGGCTTACTCATCGGAATTCATGATAACGGGAAAGGGATCGCACCTGTAGACCTCCCAAAAATTTTTGAACCATTTTTTACGACTGGGAAATGTCGGGGTACGGGCCTTGGGTTGCCGATTTGCCAAAATATTATCGATGCCCACGGGGGTGACATCAAAGCTGGCAGTCAAGCTGGAGATGGTACGTCTCTCACAATCTGGCTCCCGATTTCTTCACAAGTCCAAACTTCTGCGGTGTGATTCATGCGTGCGACGATTTTTGTGACAGATGATGATGAAGTCGTCCGATCGTCGATCACTCGACGCTTGTCGAGACAAAATCATGCGATTCGTAGTTTTGACTCAGGTGAGGCCCTCATCGAAGCCTTAGATCATGATCTTCCCGACATCATTCTGCTTGACTTGAAAATGACCGGAATGAGCGGGTTGGAAACACTCAAACAGGTCAGCCCCAAAGCTCCGCAAGCGTTGGTCATCCTCTTGACGGCCTATGGGACCATCGAGGATGCAGTCGAGGCCATGAAATTAGGTGCCTATGATTTCTTGATCAAAAGCGTGGATCTGTCAGGAGTCACCCCGGTTGTCCAACGGGCTTTGGAATATTTGGCCTTACGTCGACGAGTCTTATTCGAAACGAAGGACGTGGCCAGCTGGTATTCGCTGACCCAACTCATTGTAGAGAGCCCTAGCATGCAGGGGCTTCTCTCCCAAGTTCAAGAATTGACCCAAAATACGAAGACGACAGTCCTCTTTCAAGGAGAGACCGGAACCGGAAAAGAATTATCGCCCGCATTCTCCATCATAATGGCCCCCGTAAACAGGCTCCCTTTGTCGGGGTCAATTGTACCGCCATTCCCCAGGAATTATTCGAAAGCGAATTATTCGGATATGAACGAGATGCCTTTACTGGAGCTATTCAACGAAAGCCTGGTTTGTGTGAACAGGCGGAAGGGGGAACGCTCTTTTTAGATGAAATCGGCGATTTAAACCTGGCGATGCAAGCCAAACTTCTTCGGGTGTTACAAGAACGATCGATAAAACGGTTGGGAGGGCGCGAAGAGATAGAAGTTGATTTCCGACTGATTGCCGCCACAAACCATGACCTTCGGAAAGAAATCACGCAAGGTCATTTCCGAGAGGATCTGTTTTTTCGTTTAAATGTCGTGTCATTGGAATTACCAGCTCTTCGTCACCGACTGGAAGACATTCATCCCCTCTGTCTTCGTTTTTTGCATCATCACTGCAAAGAAATTGGCAAAGACATTAACGAATTTGATGCTGACGCTCGAACCTTGTTTGCTCAGTACCCGTACCCCGGTAACATTCGAGAATTAGAAAATATTATCGAACGTGCCGTCATCTTTTGTCAGGGGAAAACTGTCACCGCTGCAGATTTGCCTCGTGAGCTCCATGAATGGGCAAACGCTCCCATTAAAGGCACCATTCGGGGAAACGAGGAAATTGTTCAAATACAAATGACCTTAGGGAAACAGTCGCTGGCTGACGTTGAAACAGCCATTATCGAGGAAGTCATGCGATTGTCTGATTCTAATAAAAGTTTGGCCGCGAAAAAATTAGGCCTAACACGGTTTGCACTTGATCACCGGCTCAAGAAAATCCTCGAGGAAGACACGTAGAACAGCGTAACCGTCCTCAGCCAGTGATGGTTGGGCTTCATAACCTATCATGAATCATGGCTAGCCTCAGATCGAGAAAAACCCGCGACCGACTACCCCCCATCGATCAGGCAGACGTTGACATTTGCGTCACGTCTATGTGTTAGCCTTGAGTCTCATGACTCAAAATTGTGAAGAGTTAATCCACATATGGGCGAGGATGCTGAAGGCGTACCCGAGCGCAATAGCCGGCGTCCATTTGAGATGACTAAAAAAGGTATACTTGCCTCGTGCCTGCCCCATGAGGGCCACACCCGCAGCAGAACCGATAGATAACATACTTCCCCCAACTCCAGCAGTTAACGTGACTAACAGCCATTGCCCCTGAGACATGTCCGGGTTCATCGTCAGCACGGCAAACATGACAGGAATATTGTCGACGATCGCGGAGAGGATACCGACCATCGTATTCGCAAACGTCGGACCCATTTGGACATACATCACCTGAGACACCATGGTGAGATACCCGAGAAACCCGAGTCCCCCAACACAGAGAACCACGCCATAGAAAAAGAATAATGTATCCCATTCGGCACGCGCGACCTCTCGAAAAGTGTCGAAGAAGGTGATATCACCCAATGATTCTTGGGCTTTCTTCTTACTCCACGTTCCTGGGGCTGCGTATTTATTATGTGTTTTCTGCAAGTAATACCCAAAAAACTTGAGATAGGCTAACCCGGTCATCATTCCAGCCATCGGGGGAAGATGCAGAAAATTATGAAAACTGACAGCCGTACAAATCGTACAGAGAAACAGAAGCATGACGACATGAGCACCACGTTTCATGATCACAACTTCATCAGATGGGGCTGGAGAAACTTGAGGAACAGCAAAATGCATCAAACCCGCTGGCACGATGAAGTTCACGACTGATGGAACGAATAACAGGAAAAACGTGAAGAAGTCCACGATTCCTTTTTGCCAGACCATCAAGGTCGTGATATCCCCAAACGGACTAAAGGCGCCGCCGGCATTAGCAGCCACCACAATATTGATACACGCCAAGCTCACAAATCGAGGGTTGTCTGCACCAACTGCGAGCACGACAGCACACATGAGAAGAGCTGTGGTCAGATTGTCTGCAACGGGTGAAATAAAAAAAGCGAGGATTCCTGTAATCCAGAAAAGCTGTCGATACGTAAATCCTTTCCGGATCAACCAGGATCGCAAACTTTCAAAGACAAGCCGCTCCTCCATCGCATTGATGTAGGTCATCGCGACGAGCAAAAACAACATCAACTCGGCATATTCAAGAATGTTATGACGGAGAGCTTGCTCCACAGCAGAATGGTCATGTCCAGGATACGACCAACTGACAAGGACCCAAATGATTCCCGCGGCCAACATCACGGGCTTGGACTTACGAAGATGAGTGAACTCTTCTGCCATGACCAATGCGTAGGCTAATACGAAAATCCCAATGGCCAGATATCCCACTGGAGTATTGGTCATATTCACCTGTAGATTCGGGGCATGTGATGCTTGTGCCAGACCTGTTAGCCCCAGAAGGCATAACAAGGTCACGAGCATCACACATAATGAGTGAAATCTATTCATCACACAGACCTCATCAGACGAATTTAAGACAAAAAAAACCAGCCAAGATTCATGGAAATACCACAAACACTCGACTGGCTTGTACTGTCGCCCACCTAGGACATCTAAAGACCAGCTACCCTACATGCCGTATAGAATGAGACGGTGGTCAAAGAAACTCTGGCTCCCCCCAATCTTCAACAGGGCTTCTGTGAAATCCGATGGAGCCAATCTTTATAAATCTGTTTGAAACCCCATACAGTTATAGCAGGTCTTGGGCTCTTCCTCAATAAAATTGTTTTCTGCTATGAAGACACCTTTCAATGAACATCTTTGAACATATCCAGATAAAATCCTCATCGATAGAACCGTAATGAAATGTCTCTCCGATCAAGATAATAGCTTTTTCTATATTTGGACACACGCCACTTCTATCGAGCCAAAACCTCATGAACATAAACTCAAAATTGAGAGTCTTCTATACAGGGTGCTCTGGCTATGTTAACATTCCACCGACCTTATGAAAGGCCTAGGTTTCTCATCTTTAAGCGCAGTGGATCGAGAGAATAGCATGAACTCAACGAACAATTATCACGATGAAGACTTCATGCAGATGGCTTTGCAACAAGCCGATCTGGCCTTTGCTCTCGGTGAGATTCCCATAGGTGCAGTCCTTGTCAAAGATGGCAAAGTCCTCGCAGCAAACCACAACCGCCGTGAGCTTGATCAGGATCCTACTGCCCATGCTGAAATCGTTGTCATCCAGGAAGCCGCCAGGCAACTGCATACCTGGCGTTTATTGGATACCACGCTGTACGTGACCCTGGAACCCTGTGCCATGTGTGCCGGCGCCATCATTCAAGCACGGATCCCTCGATTCGTGTTTGGGACTTTTGACCCAAAAGCAGGAGCCTGTGGGTCTCTGTTTAACCTGGTGATGGAACCGAGGCTTAACCACCATCCAGATATTCTAGGCGGAGTATTGGAACAGCCCTGTGGAGAAATTTTACAGCAATTCTTTCAGCAACGCCGCAAGAACCATCCTGCCTTTGTAGGATAATGCCTGCCACAAATACAAGCGGAGAGGTGCGAGAGTGGCCGATTCGGGCGGTCTCGAAAACCGTTGTCCCGCAAGGGACCGTGGGTTCGAATCCCACCCTCTCCGCCAGCCTTCGCATGGCTTCGGCTGGCAGGCTACCAAGAACATCTAAACCAACCTGATGAAAGACAGGGGCTTTCCTTGCGAAGGCTGCCCACCGTAGCCCGCCTTGAATGTCTAGTCTCTTCCCCTGTGAGTCAATTGCAATTGAGAAGTGGATTCAGAAATCCTTGAAAATACTGGAGCCGGCGAGTGGGATCGAACCACCGACCTGCGGTTTACGAAACCGCTGCTCTACCACTGAGCTACGCCGGCTCTCCATTTTTGGGAAAGGGGAAAAGGCAGGAAAATCCTTATGATTATTAATCTTTTTCATCTTATTGGGGATGTCTGCTGGTGTCAACTACCTTCCTTTTTTCGATCCCACATCGTCTGATCTACTGAAGATTCTTCCGGCAGGTACGAGGCGATGCCGGGGAAGTTTGAATCCCATTCCATTGACAGCTAATTTTCTTCGTGGCTACAGTCTTCGACATTCGCCATTCCTAGGTTTTATCGATATTTTTCAAATAGTCTGCAGTTCCATTTCAGTGTCATGTTAGAAAATTTTCTTCAGCTCATTAGACTCCGAAACCAAGTTGGAACGTTTCTCCTGTTACTTCCCTCGCTTTGGGCTATTGTTCTAGCTTCACATGGCTCGCCCTCTATCAAGCTCTTAGTTATTTTTTCGGTCGGGGCGTTTGTCATGCGAAGTGCAGGGGTCGTCGTGAATGATCTTGCTGACCAAACCTTCGACCGCCAGGTTGCACGCACGAGGAACCGGCCGTTGGCCTCTGGAGTCTTGACGGGCTATCAGGCGCTTCTCTTTCTTTTTGCTCTTCTCATTTTCGCCGCTGGGTTGCTTTGGTTCCTCAACCCTTTAGCCGTTTGGCTGAGCCCGATTGCCCTTATCCTCGCTGTCCTCTACCCGTTCACGAAACGGGTTTTTCATCTGCCTCAATTCTTTTTAGGCTTAGCCTTTGGGTGGGGAGTCGTCATGGCATGGGCCGCCACGCGCAATCAACTTGATTTGTCCGTTTGGCTGTTATACGGCGCCACCGTTTTTTGGGCCATCGCCTATGATACGATTTACGCGCTGCAGGATCGTGAGGATGATAGGCGCGTTGGGATAAAGTCTTCGGCTCTTTTATTTGGATCAAAAGTCTGGATCGCTGTCGGACTTGCTTTGGGGGGAATGCTGATTTTTTTGTTGATGGCTGGAACCCAAGAAGGTTTGGGGCCAATTTATTATGGAGTATTAGCTGGAACAGCGGGATTTTTTAGTCACCAAGTCTGGAGGTTACGTCAAGACCTGTTACCCCCAGAGGCTTTTTCCTTGTTTAGACAACATATCTGGGCTGGCAGTGCGATTCTCGTAGGAATATGGGCGGGTTCTTTTTATTAGCAGGGCAGGAGAACACTCTGCACGACAGCCTGGACTTTTTCCATGGCCTGCTGGGACTGGCTACTCTGGAGGCGGGATAGGCTGATCCGGTTTGGGGGCCCTGAGTGTTTCGAGATAAAAGGTCAAGGCCTTTCCATCGTCTTGTGAGATACCAAGATTCGGCATGCGTGTATGTTTTTTCATGCCTTGGGGATACAGGATCCACCGATAAACCCATGTCGCGTTCAGTCGGAATCCTGCACGATCCAGTTCGGGCCCAACCAGGCCTCCCTGTTGATTTATACTATGGCAGGCATGACAGCCATATGTATTTTCATACAGATGCTTGCCGGCTTCTTCAAAACGAACTCGTTCTTCATCTGAGACCGTCAGATCAGGCCTCGCGACTTGACTCTGCCTCGGCCGTTTCGTGAAATTTTCAAACGCCTCTTCTGCTGCTTCAAATTTTTCCGTGACTTTTTCTAAAGCTTCTTCTTCAGGAAGGAGGACTTCCTCCTCTTCTTCATCTTCTTCGACATCTTCTTCATTCATATCGTCATCGTCATCTTCTTCTGCCGCAGCCGCAGCAGCTTCCGCTTCATCTATTTTTTGCTGAGCCGCTTCAAGAACTGCTGTCGCTTCATCAAATTCCTGCTTAGCCGCGTTATATTCGGTTTCGAGTTGTTGCTTCCGACTTTCCACATCGTAGGTCAGATCCATACCATGAAGTGTTCGAACATAGCCGACAATGGACCAAATTTCATTCTCTGATAACGTGTACTTAAAGGTTGGCATCGTGGAAACTGCAAAATACTCATCATCATCCAAGACAGCTTGATCTGTGGTATCTCTCATCTCTCTGGAAATTGTATTGAAAATTTCCTCATCACTGAAGGTGGACATGGCTGATTTTTCGGAAAGATCTCGTGGGCGTGGATCAGGCATGGTCTCCCAATTAAATCCTTCACCTTGACGTCCAGATTCACCGTGACAATGCATACAGTAATGATGATAGAGCTTTCGTCCCTTCGCGGTTCTTTCATCCTTGAATAATGTGCAACTGGTAGTCAGGGTAAGCAGGATCCCTACCGTGATGGCAATGAGCATGTACCACATCCGTTGTCTTTCCCGGTTCCCTTTCATACCGACTGCCCTTTCCTCAGCTTTCTGACCAAGACTATCTCAAAGGCTACTGCGATGACCAGACCGAGAACCACGTAGCCATAGATGGAATTATCTGGAGGAGGCTCAGCCCGCAAATACCACCAAGAAGAGACAGCTTTCTGACTTCCCTGTTCTTTGACACTCCCATCGACGATTTCTCCATCCCAAAATGCAAAAGCCACGCTGGTCCACACTCCTGGCTCAATTTGCACATCCTGGTCGTTCTGCTCCTCTCCTGTTTTCAAGGGCCGTGAGAAGACGACTCGCCACGTTCCGTCTTGCCATACTCCGGATGCTGACACGTCTTGGTGTTGGTCACTTTGAGGGCGAAGTGTTTTAAAACCCTTTGCGCTCATATCAAGGGCCTTTTCATTCTCTTTTTTCCAATACCAGATATTGACCGGGCCACCTTCGACTTGGAGCATTTCTTGACCATGAGCAAAATGGGCTTTCTTATCTCCAACCATAAACTCCAACGCTGCCGCATCAGCCGGACTTTCGGTGGGATCCTGGTACTCAACAAGCATGGCCATCTCTTCGCCATTATGTAGACCCCGCACGGTTACCGACTTAACGGTGGTTTCTTGAATTCGGTCTTGCCAATGAACCTGAGGAGCTAACTTAAATTCAGACGCGGGAACCGAATTCCAAGCAGAGTCCATAGGATCAGTGGATGGAAGAGCGCCATCGCTTAAATACATGCGCACAGAAACGCTCCCTGACCCACCGTCACTTGGGGGCTCACTCGCGCGCGCACCTGAAGATCCCACAATCCATATGAGAGAAAGCGTCATCAATCCTACAATGAGTATCTTTCTATCTGCCATATCTCTACTCCTCAATTCTCCTTTGAAAATCGGAATCCTTTTCCTTGTGGGCCAGCTTATTCCTCTTCTTCCCAGGTGCGTGGTGACTGATGTGCACCATCATATTCACCCATGATGATCTTCCACACGAACTCATCTGGAAGTTCCACTTCCCATCTTGGCATCGCCGATTTCCAGGGCATTCCTTCAACCGGGAGCCCGACACCTCCTTTTTTTATCCTCCAAAAAAGGTAGGATTCTTGTAATTGGGCAATGGTTCCAGGGTCAGCAAAATTGGCGGGCGGAGGATTAAACCCCGGAGCTGCTGGGCCTTTACCATCAAAATTCGCTCCGTGACAAGGGGAACAATAAGCCGCATACAGCCCTTTCCCCATCATGATGTTTTCAGGGGTTTTAGGGTAGGGGTTTGACAACCCGACAAACTCCCCAGGAGGGGCCGGATGGATGGTACGGTTTTCCGGCGGTGGAAGGTCACTGGGCACTATGCTAGTATACATCTGCCAGCCGACTAACAACGGAAAGAGAATTAGCACCAGAATCCTGACGATTTTGGCAAACCCTTCCTGCCCTACCCCAGCCAAAAATCGATGGATCGGTCCCATAAATAACTCAAGCGAAGCTCCACTCATCGTGTAAAAAATCATCAGGGCACTCAAAGTCAGGGCCAGGTACAACCAGATGAGACTCATCGGGAGCGGAGCCGTAATCAGTGGAAGAATAAATTTCAGGAAGACAAAGATCCCGGCAAGGGTAACGGCCGTGGTAGTAATTGGACCTTTCATGGCTCTCTCTCCTGTTATAGACCTTCAAAAGCTAACGCGTTGGGCGTATCCATCGTTTGATTTAGGTTATGCCCATGAACAGCCTTGGAAGCCACTTCCACTCCTTCAGGCTCCGGCTTCATGACGTCCTCTATCTTTATGCTAATGGGCTCCCCGCTCATTTTTTGTAAAAACGCAATGACCGAATAGATTTCTTGTTTGGTGAGAGCAATAGGATTTTTATTGATGTAAGGCATTCGGGCAGGATATTCCTTGGGAAGGCCTTCGTGCCGGAAATCCATATAGATATAAGACTGAGGGTCGGTCAAGCTCTCATAAATAAACTCTGGAGCCAGTTTAGACCCGATTCCTTTCAGATCCGGGCATCGGGCCGACTCACTTGGACCAATCGAATGGCACAGTGCACATTGGCCTTTGCTGAAAAAGATCTTTTGCCCGATTGAGGCGAGATCATCTGGCGACTTCACACTGGCGATGTCAAACTTTTCAACGGCCGGGGGAAGAGAGGGCGCTTGGGGGATACTGGCGCCAATATAGCTAAAGAGCCCTAACATAATGGCCACAAACCCGACGACCCTGACAAACATGGCCTTGATGAATAGCAGGATGACGATCCCGCCCCCCACGACAAACAACGCTATCCAAGGTAAGAGTAATTCAACCTCGCTCATGCATCCTCGCTCATGCTAAAAGTTCAACGGCTTTTTCTCAAAATGTTTCTCGGCCCAAATTCTGCAGTACCATGACCCGCCACTACAATAACTCATTTATTATCCTGCGATTTCTCTCGTTCAATTGAACTTGGGGAACCACCTGCCATAGCCGGCGAAAGACCGGGAGCTACTTTCGGACTTTCTTCTTTGGGAGGGGCTTTCCCATTATCCCCCATCGTCGCGACCCAAAAAATAAATGCCACAAGCAGACAAAATACAAATGTGTTCAAAGACATGAACGCGGTTGCGTAACCTAGAGCAGGAGAGTATGCATACTCGGACGTATCACGCATGACCCCATACACGTGCCAATGGACGCGGGAAGAAGAACGAGCATAACCCATGAGCGACATGAGCAAAATAACCATGACCGCATTGGAAACGAGGGTGTACCCGGCTCTCACCGGCATTTGACCCCAGATCATTTCAGTCGTGGTTTTCGCACTCTTCATGAGAACAGCAGTGAGCGGTGTAAAGGTGACCAGGATGAACAGGACGATCAAGACTTGTACTACTGAAAGGGTATTGATTCTAAAAAGAGCCGGCACGAAGTAACCGTAAACCCCTAACACGATGATGGCGATCCCAGACACCGCGAGCAGTCCACCCATTATGGCTTTGGCAACTTTAGCCCAGGTAGCCGTCTCTTGCTTTCCAGCTCGCCAATACATGATAAAACTCATGAAGGTGACGAGAATCATGAGATTTGCCACGGTCATTTTGGCCGACATCACGCCAAATACACCCAACAGAGGATGATGCGTGCCCCCCATTTTCCGTGCTTCCTCCAGGCTGGCGACGAGTGAATGAGGCGTTATCCAGACGGCGAGCGACACCATCAACACGACAAGCATCGCCAAGATGGGCTTCTTATAACTCTGTTCAGACCCTGGAATACGATAGGTAATACCCATCCAGAAATAATAGTTGGCCCCGAGGAACAAGACTCCAATGAGCATGGCCTGAAGGATAAAGAGCCAGGCTAAAAACCCACCCATGAGGGTAATACCCATTTGTTGGTTATATTGATAAATCTCCCGCATGAGCCAATATCCGGCAAAGGGGAGGGGCAACATACCAAATACCCCAATGAAATTACCCACATACCCCATCCAGTCATAATGGTCTCGCTCCTCACGAGAAACCGCCAAAAGATACCGAACGCCGGCATATGCTCCGCAAATGAACCCACCCAGGACCACATTGGCAATAAACCTGTGGATATTGACTGGCCACCATGTGGGATTCCATGTCGCTGCCCATGCCCGTGCAAGGGCAGTGCCTTCAGCCACCACAACTGGACTGGCCTGGAACGTCGCCCATGAATTTGGGATAACCATAATGAAAAAGGCAAACAGATTCAACAGGAAGCCTAGGAAGATGTGAAACCCCTTTTTATTACCTTGCATGACATCCCAGCCATACCAATAGAGATACAATGTCGCAGTTTCGAGGAGGAAGAGGATGGAATACGCAATAAAGGAGGGAAAGAACATATCCGAAAGAAAGGCCATTAACTTAGGATAGAGTCCAACCAATAGAAAAAGAAGGATTCCTCCGAACAAAGCCGTGGTCGCGTAAGCCGAGGTCAGCAATTTGGTGAATTCCTTGGCTAACTTATCATACCGTGGTTCCTTGGTTTTCCACCCCACAATCTCACAAACCCACGCAAACAAGGGAACGCCCAACACAAACCCGGCCAAAAGCAAATGTTGCTGAGCGATGACCCATATAACATTCCGGCTTCCAACTCCAGGAATGTCACGATATTCCACCGACATGGCCTGCGTGGCTGCACCCTGTGCCAACGCCAAGCATGGCAAAACGAGAAAAGCAATAAATGCCCCCCACCCTAGGAGAGAAGACGCGCGGATATGGCGTATCGAGGTTCCCACTGTCCTAATTGCGCCCTGGAGTGTCATAACCCTCTCCTTCCCTTCCCTGTCTTGCCAAACTAATGCTGGTGGTCCCCTTCGGAATGCTCATGATCCTGGGACTGGCCATCCGCACCCATGGAGGCTTTTTTGCCTTCCGCTTTTCCACTTGCTGGCTTTTCTATGCCCTTTCCATTTCCGCCTGCCTGTTTTGCTTCCGCAGTCGGATCACTTTTACCTTCTTTCTTTTCCAACTCTTCGACGGTCAAGCTGGCTTGAGCCAGGACCTTCTCGGCATGCTTGAGAACTTCAGCCGGTTTAATCACCTTGACTTCTTTTCTTGAAGATAAAAACTCATACTCCTCATGAGGGTGAGGGGTGCTGACCGGCAAGAGACCCCAAAACAGAAAGGCCAAAACCACACCTGTGCCAGTAAACGCTGTGAGGAGAAGAGGTTGATCTGCAGGAACACGCAGGAGATCCCAATGGTGGACGACATCTTGATAGCTTTCTCCTGCCTGAGTCGATGCCCGAACATGCCGTTGCGCAATCGCTCCCAATCCATACAACCAACCAAGAATGAGAATAATCAACACCACCGTGGCTGCGCTCCCCCACATCACCAATTCAATGCTAATCTGCTCGGCGATGGGAAGGCCTGGAATCACATGCTCTTTCAAAAACTCTATCGTAGCAGCCGTTGCAGATTTCGCCGTTGAAACTACGGCCCCCATAATGACATAGAGCAGAGGCAAGTAAATTACATTTAAGATTGTCCATTGCCACCAAAGGGTGAGACCCAAGCCAGGTTGAGGTTCAACACGAAGTCGCTCAAAAAACACTGTTCTAGCACAGAGGCCAATGGCCCAGATATCAATGGGAACGGATAACAGGAGGAGTCCGTAGAGACCGGTTCCTTCCCAGGGATGAACTCCTGCCGCCAACATCAAGAGGGCGAGCACCAACTTGATGGGAAATCCTGTCCAAAAGCTTGGCCAAAGAACAAGAAGACCTAACTTGGTATTTGACATATGGGTTTAGTCGAGAAATTCTCTGTTGATAATCGCAGAAACCGTGAATATTAATATCCCTGCCATGACGACAATCCACCCTATCAGTGCAAAGGGCCGTTTAAAAATATTCCGCTCTGGGCTCTTATCGATAAAGGGAAGCGCGGCCAACAATGCCATAAAGGCTCCCGGAATGGCTACGGCCCCTAGAAACTGACCGAATTCCCCACCGAAAATCTTGAGACGCAGCAATTGAAAAAGGAATAAAAAGTACCATTCCGGTTCCGGATGATAATCACCGGGGTCAGGAGTCGCTTCTTCTAACAGGACTACTGGTTCAATGAAGGCTAAGCTAGCAGTGATGAGAAAGACACTGGCCATTGCGACAATGTCTTTCCAGACTTGACGAGGAAAGAAATAATCGGTTTTGGCTTTCAGTTCCTCCGGTGTTCCCCGGAAAGGTCCAGCGGGACCCGCCTTTCTGAAAAAGAATATGTGCAACCCTGCCAATCCCATTAAGGTCGCAGGGAGAATCATGACATGAATCACAAAAAATCTGCTGATGGTCATTTGCCCTGGCGTAGGGCCACCTTTGAGGAACCGGGCCATGAAATCCCCGATAATCGGTGTTTTGTCCATAATCTCGACACCCACGACGGTGGCCCAATAAGCCCGTTGGTCCCATGGGAGGAGGTAGCCTGTAAATCCAAACGCCATGACAATGCCAAACAATGCCAATCCCACTAACCAGATCAACTCCCTTGGGCTCTTATAAGCCCCCCAAAGAAACACTTGTGACATATGGGCAAAGACCATGACCACCATGACCGAGGATCCCCAAAAATGATAACTCAGGAGGAACCAACCGTAATCGACCTCATGAATGATGTATTGGGTACTCGCATAGGCATGGTCTGTACTGGGGACATAGTAAAACATCAACAGGATCCCGGTCACAACCTGCAAGATAAAGATGAACAGCAGGCATGACCCAAAGGCATAGGCCCAGCGTGACCCACCAGGGATAGGCTCGTTGAGCATCTTGGCCTGAATCGTCTTCAGCCCGACACGCTCATCAACAAAGGCCACAACCTTCTCAAATGGGCTCTGCGCCGTTACATTGGGTTGACCATTCATGAATAAACCGTCACATCGTTAAGCTAAAGGATCCGAATTTGCCCTTTGACACCAGCTTTATATTCGACATCAATGACTTTAATATCTCCGGCCGCACTGAGCTGAATGGGAAGGACATCAAGGCCCCTTGGGGCAGGACCGTCCAGGACTTTGCCCGAAGCATCATAAATACTGAGGTGACAGGGACACAAGAAGATAGGTTCAGGCAATTTTTTAATTTTTCGCCATTTATACCCGCACCCTAAATGAGGACATTTCCCTGAATAGGCGATAAAAGGGATATTAGGTTTATTGACCCAGACTAAGTCGCCTTTGTGATCGTAGAATTTTTTTTCTTTTTTTCCATAGACCTCTGTCAGGAGAGCGGGAGTGGCTTTGACAACCCATACATTTTTCTCAATGTTCTGGGCTGGCATAAAGGCTTCTTTAAACTTGCGTTTAAATTTAAACTGGACCCCGGAGTCTTCCTTTTTGATTTTCTTTACATTTCCAACGTTAAACCAATTATTATCAAAGGGGACATACATCGGCTTCATCAGGTATTTCAGAACCGGAAACGCAAGAGGTAGCGCAATCAAAGTCCCAATGGCATGAGTCATATTGGTAAAAAAGGTCCGACGTGGCACATCCCTCTCCAAACACGGGAGGGGAACCAAGATTTCACCAGGCTCAACATGGAGGTGATCTTCTAAATGGGCAATTTCCACTTCCTTTGTGGTCACATATTGGTCCCTATCAAGCGTTGGAAACCTTCCTAACTCCTCCGACGAAAACCTGAGGCTCACTTCTTCCTCACTGACGACCTCTTGAATCTCGGTAGTCGGGATCAACCTCTCTATCCCTTGCCCCCCTTGTTCCCGAATCACCACATGGCTGATTTGGTGGGACAACGGGTCGACAATGACCTTGGCAATCTCACCAACCTCTCTGTCTGAACAGCAGGCTTTGGCGGTTAATTTTGGTTGCATAAATTAGGAGTTACCTTCAGTAATCACTACTTCATCTTGATGGGTTTTGGTGTGTTGACGGAAACATCTTTCAACGTGGCGAGGAAGGCCACAAGGGCGTCCACTTCGCTATCTTCCATCAAATCTTTGTATTTATCAGGCATCTTGCCCTTCTTGTATTGTTTATCAAACCCCTCCGCCATCCAAGTCTTTGGCAAGAGAATCTTCTCCTTGAGTTGCTCCGGGGTCATCAGATTCCCGATGTTATCAAGCTTAGGGCCACGCTTTTTCCCGCCTTGTCCGAAGAGTTTGTGGCAGTTATAACATTCCTGAAGATCCCACTGTTCTTTTCCAAGAGCCACAAGATCCCCAGACGCTGCAGCCATTCCCAAGGATGATCCTAACGTCTCCTCGACAACTACCGCTCCGACTCCTAGTGATTTCAACTGTTTAGAAATAGATTCGGCCTTTTCATCCAACGCTTTTGCCCTGGCAATCAGTTCTTCTGCTTTCCCTTGTTTGGTCTTCGCTCGTTTGGCTCTGAGTATTTTTTCAATCTTTCCTTTTTCATCCTCAGGGTCATACTGAGGCAGCAAGGTGCCACCCGCAATATACGCGCCAGAAATAACGGCATAAAACAATAGAATCGCAACGATGGCTTTTCCCCCCTCCAATCGTTGAATGGATGGGGCATCCAAGAGGATAAATACAAAAGCTCCAAGAAGCGCGTAAATAAAGAACATCACCTGGAAGACATCTGGAAAGTGAGTCATTCTGGAGATTACGACAAGGCCAATACCAACTATGACCCCGATCACTGCCTTTTTCATGACGTTTTTCATCATACTAGGTTGAGGCATTCTCTTCCCCCGTTGGTTTCTTACTTGGCACCCACCGGAACAGGTGAGCCCTCAGCCCCATGTGTTTTGGCTTCCATGGCTCGCAAGGTCACAAAAATGGCAAAACTAACCACGATGTAAAAGACGACGGTGATCGCCGTGATCAACCACGAAGAGTAGGCTAATGTTGGAGTGAAAGATTCAGGGGTGAAATCGTACACAAGGTTATAGACATGGAAATACTTTCTGGTCAGTGACCGGACAGCACCCATCAGCCCCATCGTCCAAATCGCGCTAAATGCCAAAAAGATGAGAACAAATTGTGAGGCAAAGTCGATCTTTCCCCAAATGATCGTTCCTTGTCTGATGCCCCGATTGTAGAGGATGTAATTGACGACCGTGAGATACACCAAGGTAAAGGCCGCAGCATTTTTGGCCGGCATCAGCGCTAACTCACTGGCCCATGCGGGTAATTCCTCCCCTTCCATGGCCCCCGTGGCAATGAACGCATGTGGCGTCATCCAAATCGCATCAGCCACCACAATCATCAAGAAGCCAACCTTGATCATGGTAAACGATGAAACGGTAAACCTCAGCCCAGGAAGTTTGCTGAGGAGGGGCGGGAGAACAACCAACAGGGCTAAAAAGATAAGCGATTGCCATTCTGGTGGCGGAAAGGTCCACCAGGCAAAACCCATGACGGCTGGCATGAGAATCACTGTCAGCATGACCAAGCCCGAGATTCGAACTTGCTCTACTCCATGAATTCGCTTCATGCTCAACCAGATGTAATAGTTACTTCCCAAAAAGATCAAACCCACCATGGCCCCTTGCATCTCAAAGAACATGGACAACTGATCGGCCATCATATAGGGGCAAATTGACGCGTCATAATCACAAAGCTCATAAGCAAACAAGTAGCCCATAAATGGGAGAAGCAACAACGCTCCCACTCCAATAAGATTCCCCACAAATCCCATCCAGTCGTAATAGGCTCTTTCCTCTTCAGACTTGGCGCCCATATACATATATGCCGCGATCAGACCAGCAATAAACCCTCCAAAGGTGACATTCCCCACAAGCCGATGAAGGTTCATGGGCATCCAACTGTAATTCGCGACCTTATCCCACAGTCCCGCAGTCTGAATAAACTCAACAAGGGGCATTTCGGCCGCTTTGGCTGGGCTATTCATGAAAGCAGTCGGACCATCTATGACAAACAACGTAATGGTCCCTATGATATTTAAGAGTACGCCCAATGCAATATGACGTCCCTTTTTCTCCCCCTTCAGGGCATCCCAGCTATAAAAGTAAGTATAGAGGACGATTGTCTCCGCGATAAACAGGAGTGGATAAATGACGGCAAAGACCAGGAAGAAGTGTTGAATCAGCCAGGTGGTAAAGTCGGGATAGGTTCCCAAGAGAACAAAAATAAAGAGCCCACCGGTCAATGCGGTCATGCTATATAAAATGACCGTGACTTTGGTGACCTCTTTTGCCAATCGATCATATCGTGGATCGTTGTTCTTATACCCTAGCCACTCGGACACAACCGAAAAAATTGGGGCGCCCAGGATAAACGCCGCGAAAAGGATATGAAGTTGGGCCACAATCCATACACCGGTACGATTACCGGTGTACGGGATCTCCACAGGTGGAGGGGCTGGAGCCTGGGCATACGCCGAAGCAACCTCTGCCACCAGTATTCCAACCACTGCCAGAAGACTCCGCCTTAAAGTAATCAAGATCCTGGCCCTCCTTCAGCCATAATCAGTTGATCCAACGAGTTATTCAGGAGCTTGTTCCGTTGAGCCAGCCTCAGACCCCGACCCATCAGCGGGTGCCTGGTCCATGGCACCACCCTCAGCAGGAGCCGTGCCGGCTGTTCCAAGAGTGACCCAAGCCCCCTTGACCGAATCATATTCCATATCCTTGAGCCCAAAGGTCCGCTCGTAGGCAATGACCTTCCACCGCTCATCTTCAGAGAGCTTGGTCTTCCAGGGTTTCATTTTGGTCCCCTTGACTCCTTCCGATACCCGCCAAAACCACTGGGAATCGGAATAGAGTTTCATCTGTTCAGTCCTCCGGAAGTCCCGAGCACCAGCTTTTTTCGGTTTTCCATCCTTTCCATGGCAACTTGCACAATTCACATCGATATTATGTGCCCCGATGTAAATTTGACGGCCTGCCTCAATAACCTCTGGATCGCTCCAGTACCCAGCCGGCATATGCTTGTCCGCATATTCTGGCGGAGCCGGTGGGGGTGGCTTCGGAGGTCCTTCTTCCCCACAAGAGATCAAAGCCAAGCTCAATACCGAAATGCTACCAATAAGAATCCTCCTGATCATATTTGCTTCTTTCATCACTGGCGCCGCTCCTTTCTTCTCTATAACTTCAATTCTTAATTGCGTTGGTCAAGTCAGTCTCTCTACTAGACTGACAGACTAAGGGGATTCCCAAGGTGTTTGAATTTGCTTCACCCTGGGAAATTCCACAAAAAAACGCTTTTGCCCTGTCCCTGTGGTCAGGAACAAAAGCGCTAATCGAACCGCCCTATTTCCCAGTCGACCATCGCTAAAATTGTTTGCAATTATTGAGGAAAGTTTGAGAACCAAGAAGATAGACCGTCGCCAACTTTAATAGACATAGAAAAAGAGAACCACGTCTTTTTAGGAAGTCTTTTCCTCCTATTCTCTCTTTCCTTTCCTCCTCCCTTTCCCAGATTGAGAACGTTTAAGTTTATTCTTCTTGAATGTTTTCAGCCCCAACAATCCTATTATAGCGAGGGAACTAATGCCAAGGCCTACAACAACTGGCGAGGACGAAAATTGACTGACGGACTGACATTCACCTCCAAGATTAACGCTAATGGATCGTTCAGTTTCGATATCATTCTGGTCAAAGTCAACTTTGGCATTCGTCTCATAGTCTAACGCCTTTATTAATAAAGGATCCCCTTGGTTATCATTGTGTAAATGCAAACGGATATTATATGAACCTTCGCTGTCCGTGACGCCACTGTCTCCAATTGAGGCCCGCGTGTTCTTGACGATAACTTTAACTCCTTGTATCCCTTCTCCATTTTCTTTGCAGACTCGACCCTCAATGGTAAAACGGTGATCGACTTCATGAAGAGCGTCCACCCTGCTCCCAGGCAAAATTCCAACAAAAACAACTGTGAGAAGAATTGTTTGAATGGATGCGGAAGGAACGGCACAATGCCATCCAGACTCCCCATCTATGGAAAAAGAATCCCTTCTTCTTTGGAGAGTGAAACGGCACCACCTCAATCCTTACACAACCTTTTTGGTAGGAAGGCACAACAAGAAAAAATGTGCGTGACTTCTAGCATAGAGCCCTTTCCTCTGTCAATAATTTGACGTCTCGGCAAGCGTTTTCTGTCAAGACTCTCGCCTTATTTCTTCTTTCGTTATCAGAAAAGCTGATTGATGGAATGAACCAAAAAAGAAAGGGCCAGATACAACAATTATCCAACTCGATTCGGAGGATCAAGGAATAGAAAATGGAGGTAAGTCATGTCTTTTTTTCTGTCACTCCCTTTTTTTCTGAATCCACGCTTCCCAAGATTTTCCAGTAGCCGTATCTTCTCCTGAAAAAAATACCGCGACAATTTCACGATAGGGATCCTTTGGGGTCTATCCTGATTCGCCACAAACATTTCGAGATAGGGTTCTGGCACGTGATCTTGCCGACTGTAGACGTACCCCACAAACTCGTTGCCAGACTTTAAAACGAGGGTGACATAACCACGGTAGGCGAATACCGAATCAACCGCACGCGTCAATTCCTCTTTGGACTTTGGGTAAAACTCCGACCCTTCTATATTAGAGTCGGTGGACATAAGAAAAGAAGTTCGTCGTTGAGAGGCATACTGGAAAACGTTTGGGTGGCTTAGGTGGCATTCGGGAAAAGGGTAGCCTTGACCGTATCAGTAAAACCTGTCCAAGAGCTGAAGGTCTCTTCCACGGCTGACGCCTCATATCCACAATGGACCATACAGTCGGCGCATTTGGGATTACGCCCTGTCCCGTAATTGTCCCAATCCGTCTGTTCGAGCAATTCCTTGAAGGAAGAGGCATAGCCATCTTGAAGAAGATAACAAGGCTTTTGCCAACCAAAGATATTATAGGTCGGGTTTCCCCACGGGGTACATTCGTATTCACGTTTCCCCATGAGAAATTCGAGAAACAAGGGCGATTGATTGAACTGCCATTTGCGTTTTCTCTTGTTTAACATTCGCGCAAAGAGTTCCTGTGTCCGATGCCGTTTCAGAAAACTGTTCTGATCAGGAGCTTTTTCATAACTATATCCGGGGGAAATCATCATGCCCTCTACACCCAATTCCATCATTTCATCAAAAAATTTTCTCATCCGTTCGGGATTGGTATCATCGAATAAGGTGGTATTCGTCGTGACTCGAAATCCTCGATCAAGAGCCGTTTTGATCGCCTTAATAGCCACGTCATATACTCCATCTCGACAGACAGCAAAATCATGTTCATCACGTAGACCATCCATATGGATGCTGAATGTCAAAAATTTCGAAGGCGAGTAGTCCTCAAGCTTTCGTTCCAACAGAATGGCATTCGTACACAAATACACATATTTCTTCCTTTGAACCAGCCCTCTGACTATTTCTGGCATTTCAGGATGAATCAACGGTTCCCCACCTGGAATGCTGACGATGGGGACACTACATTCTTCAGCCGCAGCCCAGCATTGTTCAGGAGTGAGCCGTCGATCCAAAACATGATCAGGGTATTGAATTTTTCCACACCCTGCACAAGCCAAATTGCAACGGAAAATTGGCTCTAACATCAACACCAAGGGGTATTGTTTTACTCTCCTTAGCTTTTGGGCAATGACATAACTCGCCACCCGATACATTTGAGATATGGGGACAGCCATCTTTATCTCCTTAGAACTTTTTCCTGTTTGTCTAATTTTCTCTCACGAAAATACAGAGTAGAAGCTTATCACTCGCGAGAAAGCTGGTCAATTCAATGGATTAGAAATCTTATCTATGTCAGGTTGCATGACAAATTTTGAGTGAAAAATTTGAGTTTTTTAATAAAGAGAGAATGGAGGCGCCGAGCGGGTTCGAACCGCTGAATCGCAGTTTTGCAGACTGCTCCCTTAGCCACTTGGGTACGGCGCCACGGAAAACATTATAACGACCGTTCCTTATCGATGACAAGCTAAAGGATATATCAATGCGAAGGGAAGCTTTGTCGTGAATAGTAATGAAGTTTGATGACGAAGAGTGAATCAAGAACCTTCGGGGGTCAAAAGGGAGAGCGAAAAAGGGCTTTGGGTCAACGAGGCAAAACGGGAACTTCCCGTTTTAAAGAAAGAAGAGGGAGAACAGGTTCCGTTTGGAATATTTGTTGAGATTGGGCACCTTGGGATTCGGATGTTGGTTCACTCTTCTGCTCCATGACCATGGATTCAACTTCCTCAATGAGGGTTTCCATTAATTCTTCAGACTTGACCTTGCGTACCAGTTTTCCCTTCTTAAAAAGAATCCCCACACCCTGGCCTCCTGCGATACCAATATCCGCTTCTTTCCCTTCGCCAATACCATTCACCACACATCCCAAAACAGATACATTCAGCGGTGTATCGATATGACTCAGGCGCTTTTCCAATTCATTGGCCATTCGAACCACGTCAATTTCGACACGACCACACGTTGGACAGGCAATAACATTCACACCCCGATGCCGGAGTTCAAGGGATTTCAGGATTTCGAACCCGATTTTCACCTCCTCCACCGGATCAGCTGCCAAAGAAACCCGCATCGTATCGCCAATCCCATTTGAAAGCAGCCAACCAAGACCAATGGCTGATTTCACGGCCCCTGTTGCCGCGGTGCCGGCTTCCGTAATCCCAATATGGAGGGGATAGTTGGACTGCTGCGCAAAAAGCCAATAGGCATCTATGGCCATATGGACATCCGAAGCCTTGAGGGAAACTTTCATATTCGTAAAACCGATATCCTCTAAGGCATGAACAGCGTTTAAAGCTGACTCAGCCAATGCTTTCGCCGTCGGATAGCCATACTTTTCAATAAGAGGGCGCTCCAAAGAACCTGCATTCACCCCGACACGGAGGGGAATTCCATGATCATCAACAGCTTTCACAACTTCTTGAAGTTTCCACCAAGGCCCGATATTCCCTGGGTTAATACGGACACAATCGACCACCTCCGCGGCCTTTAAGGCCAAGCGATGGTCAAAATGCACATCCGCAATGAGAGGGAGGTTGATTTGGGATTTGATCGAAGGGAGCGCGGCAGCGGCCTCTTGATCAGGCACGGCTACACGGACTATCTCACACCCAGCTTTCTCCAATTCATGAATTTGGTCAATAGTGGCTACGATATCACGAGGATGGGGAATCGTCATCGATTGAACCGATATCGGGGCACCCCCGCCAACCTTAACCGGGCCCACTTGAATTTGCCGTGTCTGTCGACGCGTAATATGCATAAGATGAATGTTAACGATGCACAGTTTGAAAATGCACTTCAGCTAACAATTGTTTGGCTTGGGTGTAAATCCCATTCGCTGTCAATCCGTATTTTTCACGCAGGAGATCTTGAGGCCCCTGCTCGATATACCAATCAGGCAATCCTAGGCACTTCGTTTGGACATGGGTGATCCTTTCGTCCGACAAGTATTCAATCACGGCCGACCCAAACCCACCCATACGAGATGATTCTTCAATCATCAACATGCACTTGACCCCTTTGGCAATTTCTCCGATCAATTGACCATCCAGTGGTTTGACGAACCGAGCATTAATCACTGCAGCAGACACGCCTTCCTGCTCCAGCATAGAGGCCACTTCAACAGCTTGAGAAACTGTCACACCGATCGCGAGCAAGGCAATATCACTTCCGTCTTGAATTAACTCAGCTTTCCCTATCGGAAGCTCTTGAGGTTCGAGATCGAGATCAACACCCAAACCTGCGCCTCGGGGATATCGAACGGCCGCAGGACCATTAAAAGCCAGACAGGTTTTCATCATATGTTGAAGCTCATTTTCATCCTTGGGGGCCATCACAACCATATTCGGTATGTGTCGGAGATAGGCGAAATCAAAGGCTCCATGGTGAGTTGTTCCATCCTCCGCAACCAACCCTCCGCGATCAATGCAAAAGGTCACTGGCAGATCTTGGGTAGCCACATCGTGAACAATCTGATCATAGGCACGCTGCAGGAATGTCGAATACATCGGGACTACCGGACGCATCCCTTGTGCCGCCAAACCAGCCGCAAAGGTGACAGCATGTTGCTCAGCGATCCCCACATCATATAATCGACTGGGAAAAGCTTTCTGGAAGACTGTCAGTCCCGTTCCTTCACACATCGCCGCTGTAATCGCCACAACCCGAGCATCATCGGTTGCCAATCTGACTAATGTATTGATCGCCACTGTACTGTAGGTCGGTCGAGAAGGCTTTTTAGCCGGCGCCCCTGTTTCACGATCAAAGGGGGAACAGGCATGAAACCAAACCGGGTTCTCCATGGCTGGCTTATATCCTAGCCCTTTTTGGGTGATCACATGCAATAAAGTCTGACCTTTTAATTTGAGTACATTTTCTAAGGTAGGCAATAGATGTTCGAAATTATGTCCATCAATGGGACCCACGTATCGAAATCCTAATTCTTCAAAAAGAAGGCCGGGGAAAATCAATCCCTTAGCTAGCTCTTCCGCTCGGCTGACCATCTTTTTTACTGGTTCACCAATTTGAGGAATGGCCTTCAGAAAATGGGAAGTCTCTTCCTTTAAACGGGTATAAAACTCACCAGTAAAGGTTCGGTTCAAATACGCTGAAATGGCCCCAACATTTTTCGAAATCGACATTTGGTTATCGTTCAGAACGACAAGCAAATCTCTTTGAGAGTCACCAGCCTGTTGAAGGCCCTCCAAAGTCATGCCAGAAGTCATGGCACCATCCCCTACAACACAGACGACTTTGTGGGACTGGCCCTTCTGTTCTCGTGCTTCCACAAACCCAACTGCCGCAGACACACCGGTTCCCGCATGGCCAGCGTTAAACGTATCGTAGATACTTTCTTCTCGCTTACAAAACCCGCTTAATCCTCCAAACTGGCGAATCGTGTGAAATTGCTCTCGACGTCCCGTCAGAAGTTTATGAGTGTAGGCTTGGTTGCTGGTATCCCAGACAATAAGGTCTTCAGGGGTGTCGAGCAAATAATGCAATGCGACAGTCAATTCAACGACACCAAGGTTAGAGGCCAAATGCCCACCAACATCCGAAATCACGGAAATAATTCGATCGCGAATTTCCTGGCACAATTCAGGAAACTGTTCGTGATCGAGCTTCTTTAAATCAGAAGGACTTTCAATGGCATTGAGCAAGGACATTCCTTCATCCTTTCATATTTCGATTTTGAAATGGGGGGCATAGACAAAGGGATTTCGATCATTTTCTCTTATTTTTCTGAATCTTGCGAGATTCCCACACTTCTAGAACACTGTCAAGGCAGACGAGACTCAAGCGCGCTTTTGGCCAAAATTTTGAGACTGTTCACTCATATCCAGCAACTTCATCGACAATCTTCAATCTATCCCAGATATTTACTGATGTGCAGGCCAATTATCCTGTGGCATCATCGTGGATTAAACTATGGAGACAATTAAGAGGATGTTTGGTCCCGTAGTCTTTGGAAAAGCCCCTCATACGAAGAAGTTTTGATGATTCGATTGAATTGTCCTCGAAAGTTTCTTGCCAAACTGACTCCATCAATCACGACATCATAGACTCGCCAGTCACCGTTTTTTTTAAAAAGCCTGTAATCCAGTGGAAGTACAAGCTTTTTTGACACGACTTTCGTTTGAACTTCGGCAAAGTCACCTTTGCGACGTTCCTTGAGATATTGGACCTGCTCACCGGCATATCCATCCACATTCCCAGCGTAGGTCTTTGAGAGGAAGCGCTGAAAAAGCTCGACAAATTCCTTGCGTTGGGACTCATTGAGTTTTTTCCAATGTTTTCCTAAGGTCCGTTTTGCCATTTCATTATAGTCAAAACGTTTTCCAATCACGGGTTCCAACATAGCCAGCCGTTCTTTTTTCCGTTCTGGCTTTCTTGAATTCTCATCACTCAGAATTTCTAAGACTTCATCAATAGTTGATTTAACGGCTTCTGTTGCCGACCCAGGTTCAGCTGCCATTCCATCTATAGTCCTCCAAGGCCCACCTATCAAGACGATCACACAAAACAAAAGGCCAAATACTACTCTCAGTTTGATGAAGAGCATTTGATCGACCTTCCTTGAGATTCCTGTTTCCTTAACGTTCATGCCCCTGCCTCCAGATTATTTATTCAGCGCTTCCATGAATAAATTGACGAACCAGTTCTTCCAGGATCATACCAAATATACTATCTATAGAAATGCATCTCCATGTTTCAGTAGATCCTCTTTGGGGAATGCTGAAATAAGGCGTCAGCGGCGTTCTCGGCCCTTTGTCGTGCTCACGTACTGCCTCATACACTCCGCTCGACAAACCGCCTGCGACTTTGCACCCTAAGTGATTATATCACTCGGCGTAGGGGTTGCTCGAATGGGGTGTGCCCCCTCGAGGGGTCACAGCCTTGTTTGTTTGGGCCGTCCTAGGGGCAGCACCCCTGGGAAATCAGGATGTGAGGCTCGGCGAACGCTCCTGCTGAGCACGCCTTTTTGAACATCCCCTCTCGCTTTTGGAAGTTCATGATATAAGTCACATGTGAACGCCACTATGAGAATTTTTCAATTATTCAACAGTCCCCTTTGAACACCTCTTTCTTTCCATTCGGCGCTGGTTTCTCGAACTCCAACGTGAAGACAAATTCACAGAGCGTGGATTACAGCCAATGAAATGCAGTTGCTTCAAAATGTGGGGTGATTAAAGCTGAGTTTCTTTTTCTATTTCTACCAAAAAATTCCTCAAAAACCTAGTAATCTGTCGAGAGGCCACAACCGTCTGCTTTCGGAACTGATACAGTTTTACAAGCAAACGGGGATGCCATAAGAGTTCCGTTACACCGCGAATCCACCCTCCGGGAGTTCGAAATGTATTAAAGTCCATGGGAAGACTCTCATCCAGTTCATCTGAAACAACTCGAACCATCAGAAAGGGAATATTCTTGTCACGAGCCATCTTTCCAATGCCGGCACTTTCCATCTCCACACCCACGGCCCCAGTTTCACCAGCTAAGAGTTTCTTTTCCTCGGGGGTGCATAGTACTCTGGAAACAGTCACAACCAGGCCTGCGAGAGTTTGATCACCCAATAATTCTGATGTGTGAGAGGCCATTCGATGAAAAGTCGGATCACAGAAATGTGAAAGCTGGCTGCCTAAGTCGGACTGATCATAAGAAAAAGCCTTGACGTGAGTCGCAATAATGATATCTCCAATCTTGGCAGGAGCCAAAGCCCCTACAAACCCAGAACTCAGAATGAGATCAAACGAGGCATGTGACGTGACGAGTTGGCAGGCCCGCATGGCATTTTCCATTCCCATACCCGTTTGAACGAGGAACAAGTGGAGATGACCACTTTGCCCACTGATGGAACGGAAACCAAAAACGGTACTTAAAGCAGGAAAAGGAAGGACTTGACGAACGGCATTGAATTCCCACTTCGTTGCCGTAAATATCCCAATTCTGAACAGGGAGCACTCCGCAGAAGAAGTAAACGACAAAAGATGTACTACGAATGCAGGCTAACTGACTTTCGGGGCTGTGATCCGTCTCGCTTGAGCGATTTGTCGCAATTCATCAGCTTTGGCTTCTCCCTCTATCCTCACGTTTCGGTACATAGACAAAGCCCAAAGCGGAAAATATTGAGCATAACCATGATATCGCAGATAAAACACCCGAGGGAATCCGGTGCCCGTATGAAGAGGTTCATTCCATGACCCATCTTGTCGCTGATGGCGAAGAAGAAAATTTATTCCTCGTACAACATTCAGAGAATCTGAAACACCAGCTGCAAGCAAAGCGAGAAGGGCCCAGGCCGTTTGGGATGGAGTGCTTTCTCCTTGTCCTGCCCAATCTTGATCAGCGTAGGACAGGCAGGACTCTCCCCACCCTCCATCGACGTTCTGGCTAGACTCCAACCATAAGACCGCCTTCTGAATCCAAGGTGCTGACATGTCCTCACCAATGGCTCGTAGTCCTGCCAAGACCGACCAGGTCCCATAAATATAATTGACCCCCCACCGACCGTACCAACTCCCATTGAGTTCCTGCTCACGCCGAAGAAAGTCAATGGCAGGACCCGCAGAGGGATGAGAGCGGTCATACCCTAAGGTCCCCAGCATCTCGAGGCATCGTCCAGCCAGGTCAGCCGTACTAGGGTCAAGGAGGGCCTGATGGTCAGCAAAAGGAATTTTATTAAAAATAAGGCGATTGTTATTCTTATCGTAAGCGCCCCATCCCCCATCTGAGCCTTGCATACCGAGTGCCCATTCAAACCCGTGGCGAATATGGTCATCCTGATCAGCTGGAAGTTCTTGTGACAGTTTTGCCAAGGCCATCACAACTGTCGCGGTATCATCAATATCAGGATACAGTTTATTTTCGAACTGGAAATACCATCCTCCTGGTCGTACACCGGGAGCAGAGATAACCCAATCCGCCTCACACTGTGATTGCTTTGACCGCAACCAATTCGCAGCCTGTCCCAATCGCGGATTTTCTATTGGGAATCCATTCTCAACCAAGACGTTAATCATCAAAGCTGTATCCCAAATCGGAGAATGACAGGGTTGAAGATGCAGTGTCGCAGGCAGCCCTCTATTTTCACCTCTAGGGGTACGAACCTCCAGTTCCTCAATTTCTTTAAGGGCCTTCACGACGAGAGGGTGATCGGTGGCGTACCCGAGAGCATGCAACGCAAAAATCGAGTTGGCCATGGCTGGATAGATCGCGCCGAGGCCACCGTCACCCCGCATATGTTCAATCATCCACATTTCTGCTTTTTTTAAAGCTTTCTTTCGGAGAGATTGCAGTGGGTACCGATCATAGACCTTGAGCATTCGATCGATCCAGATAAAGACATTGCGCCAACTCAACCAGCACGAATCCTTTTTAAAGGGTGGCACCTCTTGAAATCGGATTTGATCACGGGGGGCTAAAAAAAGCTCCTCAATGCCCTGTTCCGGTTGTATGCTGCAAAGCGGACGTTGGCCAAATACGATGAGAAGTGGTATGAGCACGGCTCTGGACCAGTAAGATACGGCATACACGTTGAAATAAAACCCTTTGGGAACTAGCATGATCTCAGGGGGCATGCCTGGAATGCCTTCCCAACTATATTGTCCAAAAAGCGCCAGGGTTATTTTGGTGAACACGTTGGCAGAAACCACGCCACCTTTCCCCAGAACGATCTCCCGAGCAAAAATCATGAAAGGTTCCTCTGAGGAGACACCAGCCAATTTAAGGGCAAAATAGGCCTTCACAGAGGCACTGATATCCGCTGGTCCTCCGGCATAAATGGGCCAGCCTCCATCATCAAGCTGCATCTGTCGAAGGTACTGAACAGCCTGTCGCTCACGTTCAGGATCCACCAGCCCAAGAAACCGGCGCAACATGACGTATTCTGAGGTTAGGGTAGTATCGGCCTCAAGTTCATATACCCAATAGCCCTCCTCTGAATTTTGCTGAGCCAAAAGCAAGGCCGTATTCTTCTCAATGGCCTCGTCAATAGATTCCGCATGTCCAACCGACGGGTACGAATAACGACCGTGACTTAATTCTTGGGGATGGACGGGATGTGGATTATGAGAAACTACCTTGAGGAAAGGGCGCAGGCGTTTACCTACTTGCCGACGAAAACCGGTTGGGACCGTATTAAAAAACCTATCAGATAGGCGGACAAGAATATTCTTTAATAAATCCATTAGGGTGATTTTTATGCTACTTTGAATGAATACGGGAGGGACGAGGAAGAAGCATGCAAACAATAACGCTGTTATCCAGACCTTTGACGGGAATATATTGGGGACCGCTTATAGCAAATCCTCCTCGTGACTGTCAAGAAAAGTTGAGATTCAAAAGAGGAAAGCCTGTGTGTCTCCTCAGTCGTTCTTCTGTGATGTGTTAGTCTTTTTGTTCCCGGAGTGATCGGTAAAGACCCAATCGAACTCAAGCATATGGATATGGTCGTTTCCCCATCCCGTTTGCTGATCTGGACTGATATCACGCAAGGGAAAAAACCTATCCATTTAGGAAGAAACATCATTCACCACATTCGTCAAGGTTTTTTGTTCATCGATAGTCCACACATCGCAAGTCGAGTCTCCATCAATATTGGCTGTGGCCACAGCCGTAAAACCCGAGGTCGTTACGGAATCCAGGGTGGAAGCGGTACAGCCCGGCGGTAATGTCCCAGAATTCGCTTTTCCTAATTCATAGTAATAGCGTTGTGATGAACCAGTCACCCCGAATCCAATAGCATTAAAATCATCAATGTAGCCATTGTGCTCTGCGAAATAGGCAATTTCAGCAGCATGAACATGGACGAGATTGGTTTTGGCCTCAGATTGTTTGGCTCGAGCCTGGAATGACATAAACTTCGGGATGGCGATAGCAGCCAAAATAACAATAATGGCCACAACGATCATGAGTTCCGTGAGACTGAACCCACATTGTACCCGTATACGTTGGATCACGAGTTCACCCCCTTCCTGTTCTGTTTTCTGCCACAGAGAAAAACCCCGTGTCTTCGGAATTCCGACTCCTAGGCTCCTTACCTAAATGATATGGAATACTTCCAATATACCCTGCTGAAGAAGTAATGGCCATATCGCAATAAGATTAATTCCACGAGAAACCTAAACCCCCTAGGTGTGTCTACACTACGAATGAGGGAAGGGCTCCGGTTGGAACTTACGGCAGTGAAATAGACTTCTCTGGAGAGAAATAGCGGACTTGGGGTGGTGATAAATTTGGGGAAGGACCGGTTGAAGGCTTCTCAAATCCTTTTTGCTGAAACCGTTCCTGCAACTCGATATTTGAGGGGTCCAGTTCAAGTGAACGGAGCCAAGTCTCTTTAGCTTTCTCTGACTCCTGTTGCGAAAGGTAAATATACCCTAGGTGTTCAAAAATAACGGGGTCGTCTTTGACCAAGAAGGAGGCCCGTTTGATTTCATCGAGCGCTTCCTGGGTTCGACCGATCTTGAAAAGCGCCCAGCCTAAACTATCCACATAATATCCATTTTCCGGCTTGAGCACGACCGCTCGTCTGGTCAGCTCAACAGCTTCGTTAATATTGATATCCCGATCAGCATAACTGTAGCCAAGATAATTGAGAGCATCGGTGTGGTTCGAATTGAGGCTCAACACTTTTTCCATTTGCTCGACAACTTCGGGAAATCTATCTAATTTGTCATACACAGTTCCCAAGTGAAACCGAAGATCTGCATTCTCAGGATGGAGTTCAATCCCATGCTCCAGTGTTTCCGCTGCCTTTGAATATTGTTCAGAATGCAAGTAGGCCAAACCCAATAAAAGGTGAGGCTCTGGATTGCCTGGATTAAGGGCTACGACCTGTTGCAAATGGGGAATGGCTTCATCATAGCGCTTCAGTCGATACGCCAAAAGCCCCAAGTGAATCCGACTATCATAAAAAGTTGGTGTCATCATCAGGTTCGTTTCATAGGCCTGCTTCGCCAGCTCATAATCATTGACTTCTTCATACATGAGCCCAAGATAATCCCGTATCCGCAGTTCCTTAGGCCGATCCCGAACAAGAGTCTTTAACACATCAATCGCTTTGTCGTGATTCCCCATCTCTCCATGAATCAGTGCGAGTCGAATTTTGGAATTGATGTCGGATGGATCCTCGCTTACCATCTCCTCAAGGACTTCCAAGGCCTTTTGGTACGAACGTTCTCGGACAAGAAGACGAACGATTTCAAGACGAAACTTCCTTTTGTGAGGATTCGCGCTAGAAAGGTAACGATTGTAGACGGAAACCGCCTGTTCAATATCCCCTTCCCTTTCCAATGCATTTGCCAAAGCCTGATACGCCGGTTCATATCTTGGCGAACTGTCGATCGCTTTTGAAAACTGGGCTTTGGCTTCTTCTAATTCTCCCAATTCTTCAAGTGTTTTGCCTAAATAAAAATACCCAACATGAGAATCAGGAGTAACAGACACGCCTTGGGCAAACACCTCCTTCGCCTCTGAAAATAGTTTGAGACTAAACAAGAGAATACCTTTTGCCAAATAGCTCTTCGTATGATTGGGATCCACAACAATGGCCTGATCATACAAAGTCAGAGCCTTATCTCGTTGCCCTGCCCCAGCATAGATCTTCGCCACTTGCATCAGCACCCATGTACTTTGAACATCGTGAACTTCAATAGGATCTATGATAGTGACGGCAGCGGACATTTTGCCGGCAGAAAAATACAGTCTTGCAATTCTCACGCGAAGAAACACTGATTGAGGATCTTCTTGAAGCCCTGCCTGATACGCTTCGATTGCTCGGGAATGCTCACCTGCCAATTCAGCCAAATAACCAGCTAAAAAATGATAGGACGCCTCAGAACTTGGGACGAATTCGGGTGCTGCTACAGAATCCACCGCACGATCACGCACCTCAGAACCAGCCGCGCAAGACACGACGATCAAGGGGATGACGAGTACATATAAGGCTGTCTGACTCCACCAAGAACGACACTCGATCAAATTCTGAGCACAAAACTTCATAAATCTAACCCCTGCCACATGCGTTCAAAAACCTGGCTTCTTCTCAATCTCCCTTTTGGTAAGCCGTCACGCGATCTCCCGGGTTGTCTCTAAGTTAGTAAACTTCGCATACCGTTCGTGAAAATGGAGCTGCCGCTCACCCGTGGGACCATTTCGATGCTTCCTCACGAGAATATCAGCGATACCTTTTTCTTCTGTTTCTGAATTATAGACCTCATCTCGATAGATGAACATGACAAGATCGGCATCTTGCTCAATAGCCCCAGACTCTCGCAAATCAGCCAAGACTGGAATCGGCGGCTTTCGATTTTCTACCGCTCGACTTAACTGGGAGAGTGCTACTACAGGTATTTCTAATTCTTTTGCCAAGGCTTTCAGCGCTCGACTGATGTCGGAAATTTCTTGTTGGCGACTTTCGGCATCTGATCTTCCCTGCATAAGCTGAAGGTAATCAATAATCAAGAGATCCAAACCATGTTCTGCCTTCAATCGTCGAGCTTTGCCTCTCATCTGTTGCACAGTGAGAAAACCGGAATCGTCAATAAAGAGAGGGGCACGTTCAAGCTTATCTGCGGCATCACAAAGATATCGCCAATCTTTTTCCATCAGTTGTCCTGTTCGAAGCGCATGGGAATCCAGGAGAGCTTGGGAACTTAACATTCGGAGGACCAACTGGGCCTTTGACATTTCCATGCTGAAAATTCCGACTACCAAATTATGATCAATAGCCGCATGCTCAGCGATTCCAAGAGCAAGGCTGGTCTTCCCCATACTGGGACGACCCGCGATAATAATGAGGTCCGACGGCTGAAGCCCCGCGGTCAGATCATCCAAGTCCAGGTACCCCATAGGAACCCCGGTGATTTTTTCTTTCCGATTGTATAACCGATCGACAATCTCGATGCTTTCCTTAATGATCTGGTTAACGGGGATAAAAGAACGCCCTAATTTCCCTTGGGCCAATCTAAAAATCTCTCGTTCCGCAAATTCCAAGAGATCTTCTGTTTGGCCTTCTTCCCCATATCCACGTGTCACGACATCTGTAGCCGTCCGAATGAGACCTCGAAGAAGTGCCTTATCTTTGACAATCTTGCTGTGATATCGAATGTTGGAGGCACTCGGGATAACTTGAACGAGTTCAGCGACATACGCAGCTCCCCCAATGGTTTCCAACTGGCCCTGAGACTTCAGATGTTCGGTCAGAGTAATCTGGTCAACGACTTCATTTCGCTCGGAGAGTTCAATCATTGCTCGATATAGAATCCGATGCGTATTTCGATAGAAGTCATCCTCTGTCACAATTTCCAAAGCCCGACTCAGGGCAGTATTGTCGAGTAAGATTGCCCCGAGGACGGACTGTTCCGCATCAAGATTCTGAGGAAGCAAACGAAGATCGTGCATTTCAGATGTGGGCATGATTATTCCCAGACAACAGGCTGATCAGATCAGTCAAAGCCACTTTGCGCTTTGCTGGTTTCCCTTGGCCAACAAGGTCCGTCACCATGACCTGAGAAGAAGAACAGCTTGGGTGACCAAGAACGACCATACGATGGACACCCAAAAGTTTTACTCGAGACTCCAACGCGCGAAGAGCTGGTGAAGAGAGAGAAGAAGCCATTTCTTGGACCACGGCCAATCCATTCGAACGAAGCATCTGGGCAAGCTTAAAGGTCGCCCCGTACTTCGTTCTCAGTCCAATGAGTAAAAGGGGCTTTTGGCTTTCCGGTGGCGCCTTGCCTTCAGATCCCAAGGCACCAAACAGTCGGTCCACATCGAGCGCAAAACCCGTAGAAGGTAAATCTCGACCAAACCGACCAATCAAATGATTATAACGCCCTCCCCCCCCTATCTCACAACCAAGAGAACCCGAAAAGACATCAAACACCATTCCATCGTAATAATCAAACCCTCGTAATTCCCCCAAATCTAATAAGAGTCGGTCTCTCAACCCGACTCTCTCCAACAGCTGGTAAACTTGAGTCAGACGATCAGTGGGATGAATCAGTCGGCGATCTTGGCCGGCGACGCTCCTCCCCCATTTCAGAATCTCTTCTTGGCCATACCTTCCTGGAGCCTCTAATATCACTTTCGCATCTTTTCGTGGGACGCGTTCTTCGGCCAAGATACTTTCAAGCTTGGGAATGTCTTTTCGAGCAGCGGCGATTTGTGCTTGTTTGCAGCCCTCCTCCGACATTCCGGATCTTGCGAGCAGAGCCTTGTAAAACCCCACATGCCCCAGAGAAATAGTAAACTCGGGCAATCCCACTCTTTTCAAACATTCAACGAGAAGGATAAGGATTTCGGCATCCATCGCGGCATGGTCAGCTCCAATCAGCTCAACACCTACCTGAAAGACTTCCCGCTCCCGACCGGCATGCTCAGGTTCATAACGAAAAACTGTGGATCGGTAGCATAACCGGATCGGTAACCCCTGTCCCGCCATACCCATTGCGACAATTCTCGCGATTTGGGACGTGACATCCGGCCTTAACACAAGAATACGACCGGACGACCAATCAGCAAACTGGTAACATTTCTCTAAGACTTCTGCGGGAAGGCCTTTTGATAACACATCTAAATATTCAAAGGTGGGAGGAATAATTTCTTGGTATCCCCACTGTTCGAAACACTGAAAGAGAAGGCCTTCGAGATCACGGACTCGTTGAGCCGCGTCAGGAAGTAAGCTAGCCATTCCGATGGGAATAAGTGAGCGGACGGTTGGGGCGTGGGAAAGCAACCGACTCTCTACCAATTTTGAGTCACGACGGGCCATAGACAACCCGTTGCCTAGGACCCTTTGGAAAGATCGGCCAGGCGCGTAGAGAGAATATCTTTCTCGAGTTTAATTTCTTCCAGAACGTGTTGGGGAAGTGTTGCATCAAGTCCAAAAATTAACAAGGCGTTTCCTCCCCGTTGAGCACGGGAGCATTGCATCCGAGCAATATTGATTTCGTGTTCCCCCAGAACTCGGCCAACGATCCCAATCACTCCTGGACGGTCAACATTATAAATGAAGGCCATATGCCCCTCAGGAACGACCTCAACAGGATAGGCATTAATTTCAACAATCCGGGGCTCTTTCTTATGGTAGAGGGTGCCAGCCAAATTATGAGTTTGCGTGTTTGCTTCAACACGAAGACGGATAAGAGTGGCAAAATCTCCGGCATCCCCTCCTTTCACTTCTTTGACCTGAACACCACGTTCCTTCGCAATGATCGGAGCATTCACAAAATTGACGACATCTTCCAAGATTGGTGAGAATAACCCCTTGAGAACAGCGATGGTCAGAGGTGCCACCGAAAGCCTCGCAACCTCCCCATAATATTCCACCGTCACACTTTCGATTCCTCCATCAATCAGTTGCGATTGAAGCAATCCCATTCGCTCTGCCAATGAAAGATAGGGCTGCAGCTGAGGCAGCAATTCGGGTGGAACGGATGGAATATTGACAGCTCCACGTGCGATCCCTTTTGTAAAATAATCCACAAACTGTTCGGCAATTTCAACAGCAACATTTTCTTGGGCCTCTCCCGTCGAGGCACCGATATGAGGAGTACAAATAAAGTTATCGAGGGTGAGGATCGGATGATCAGCCCGAACCGGTTCTTCTTCAAAGACATCAAAAGCTGCAGCGGCGACTTTCTTGCCTTTTAAAGCTTCGAACAAATCGCCTTCATGCACAATACCTCCTCGGGCACAATTCACAATCATTACGCCCTCTTTCATCTGACTGATCGCGGAGGCATTGATCAACCCCTTTGTCTCATTCGTTAAGGGTGTATGAACGGAAATGATGTCTGATCGACGGAACAACTCCGTTAACTCCACGGCTTCAATTCCCATTTGCCTGGCTCGATCCTGCGCCAAAAAGGGATCATACCCAATCACATTCATGCCCAGTCCTTGAGCTAATTTCGTCACATAGGCTCCAATTTGACCAAGCCCGATTACACCTAACGTTTTGTTGTAAAGCTCAACCCCTAGAAACAGGTTCTTTTCCCACTTCCCTGACTTGAGAGACGCGGTGGCTTGAGGAATTTTTCGACTCAATGCCACTAACATGGCTATCGTATGCTCTGCTGTGGTAACGGTGTTCCCTCCTGGGGTATTCATCACGACGATCCCTCGCCGCGTGGCTGCGTCACTATCGACGTTATCGAGTCCTGTCCCAGCTCGACCGATGATCTTTAATTGAGTACCGGCTTCAATGACTTCCGCCGTGACTTTGGTGCCAGAGCGAACGATGAGACCTTCATACCCCTTAATTTCTTGCAGAAGTTCTTCTTTGGTCAGCTTCGTTTTGACGTCAACCGTAAACCCTGCATGCTGTAAAACCTCTACGCCGCGTTTGGACAAATTGTCACTCACAAGTATTTTCATCATGTGATCTCCAGATCTATTACGCATAGTCCCATCAGCAATTGTTGAGCTTTGGCGACTCCACTCCGTTTGGATGTGAAGCCCGAGTCATTTTCATACTATTTCAATGACCACCATCCCGGCAATCATATCCTCTGATTTTCATGTGTTGGATTACGATGGTTAAAGGGAAACTTATCACTGTTGAGGCTATGTATTCTATGGGTCTTAGCCTTTACGTTTTTCGAAATCAACCATAAAGTCAATCAACGCATCAACCCCCGCCTCAGGCATCGCATTATAAATACTGGCACGCATTCCACCTACCGAACGATGGCCTTCGAGTGTGGTGAGACCAGCTTCTTGTGCTCCTGCGAGAAAGTCTTTATCCAATCCTGCGTTGGCCAAAACGAATGGAACGTTCATCCAAGAGCGGGAGGATTTCTCGACAGGATTGCTGTAAAAATCTGAACCATCAATTGCGGCATACAGCTTATTGGCCTTCCGCCGATTGATTTCACCCATTGCTGTCAGACCACCTTGCTCTTTCAACCATTTGAATACCAAACCAGCGATGTACACGGCATAGGTTGGCGGTGTATTCAGCATAGAATCTGCTTCTGCTTGTTTTGCGTAATCATGCACACTTGGGGTGATTGGCAACACCTCACCAATGAGATCACCGCGCACAATGACTACCGTGACTCCAGCTGGACCAATATTTTTTTGTGCCCCCGCATAAATAATGCCAAAACGACTGACATCCATCGGTCTCGACAGAATGGTTGATGAACAGTCAGCCACTAACGGGACTCCATTGGTGTTTGGGACCCAGTGGAATTCAACACCACCGATCGTCTCGTTTGGCGTATAATGCACATAGGCAGCGTCATGACGTAAAGACCACGTTTTAAAAGCTGGAATACTGGAAAATTTATCCCCTTCTGACGAGGCTGCCACATTCACCGTACAATATTTTTTCGCTTCGCTGATGGCCTTTTTGCCCCACGCGCCAGTCAAAATATAATCGGCTGACTTTTTCCCTCTCAGGATATTCATGGGAATAGCCGCAAACTGTGCAGTGGCACCGCCTTGCAAAAAGAGCACTTTATAATTCTCGGGCACGTCCAATAAATCACGAAGATCTTGCTCTGCATCAGCCGCCACCGAAACAAACTCTTTCCCACGATGACTCATCTCCATAATAGAGGCACCGGCACCGTGCCAATCTGACAATTCGGCTTGCACTTGTTTCAAAACCGCCTCCGGCAACATCGCCGGTCCAGCACTGAAATTATATTTCCTCGGCATTGAACACTCCTGCTTGAATGAATCCTACCTCATTCCTCAATTCGCCTAGATCATCGCCTGCATATCACCAGCAGCTTCGTGCACAGTTGCGCCATCGCTCCACAAGATCTTGGTGGCATCTGGTTAGGGTATAAAGCCAGAAGATACCGCTTGACAATAAGCTGTTGCTCCTCTGAGGACTTATAAAAAATGGAAGGCAAAAGGTAACGAATTACGTTGGGGAATCGTACGCTATCATATGGCCTCACCAAGGTCAAGAATCACACCCTTTCACAAGAATGCTGGCAGGAATTACTCTTCGTCTCGGTCAAAGATTCCATCGGCCTGTCCTTTTATTTTTTCAATTGTCGGCAACTTAATCTTTATGGGCACAAGAAAATAAACATTCCCTTCTCTTGTCTTCAAATCTCTTGTCTTCAAATTTTGGATTGCATAGAATATTCCCTCTTTTGTGTGTCATTCTACTTTGAGAGGATTGCGTGGACGGGATACGATTTGAACACCGGGGAGATGGAAATTATTACAAAGTCATTCTCCACATTGGAAGCTGCTATATTCCGGTTAGTGATGACATTGTGCAAGAATTAAAAAATCAAAGCGCCTTAATGGGTGATCGCTTTTTGGAATTTTTTCTCGACAAAGTCGGATACTCCTCTTACCTCAAAGACCAAATAAAAGTAGAACTGACCAAGTTAGGTGACCTCCCTAAGCAAGTGAGCAGTCTTCGCCAATCCATATTCAAGCTTTGACTTTCCTGCTTAGTTTCCTATGAATAAATATCGGTATGGGGGTATGAAGGTCCCAACCCCTTTTCACCCCCGAGATATCCCGATCTTGTCAATATAGTTCATCAGAACGACCTTTTTTTCTGGATTTTTCTCTAACTCCAAAGCTCGATGGAAAAGTTCTACCGCGAGATCCGGTTTTCGCTTTTCATCGTACACTCGCCCGACTCCAAAGGTGGCACTTGAGTCATTTGGGTCCGACTTCAATGCCTTATTGAAGTAGTCTAAGGCATAATCGACCTGCCCCTTCTCGAACAAAAACCATCCTAGAGCAGTCGCCGCAGGAGCAAACTCTGGACAGATCCGTAAGGTCTCTTCATACTCGCGACGAGCCAGATCCTGCCGTCCTTTCGTCTCATACACCCCACCAAGCGCATAATGGACCTCGGCATCTTCAGAATTATATTGAAGAGCGATTTTATATTCCTGAATGCCGGCATCAATCTTTCCCTGTTCAACTAACGCACAGGCTAAGTTCGAATGTCCGAGTGGTTCATTGGGACGAAGTTTGATGATTTCTCGATATTGAGGAATGGCCATTTCCAATTGCCCTTGCTCCTGGTAGGCTACTCCTAAATTCAACCGAGCCGGGATGAAGGTCGAATCCAATTTGACCGCTTCCCGATATTCTTTAATCGCCTGATCGGGACGACCCATCCGTTGATAAATTTGAGCTAAAAAAAAGTGGGGAAAGGGTGAGGCAGAATCCTGCGCAATAGCCTTTCGGTAAGACGCGATACTTTTCTCTGATTGACCTGATTGGGCCAAAAAAAGACCGGCTACCAATTGAATCGGGGCTTGGTTGGGATAATCGCCGACCAACTCATCTACCCACATCCCTACCTTGGCAATATGAGCCTCCTCTTTGAGAGATTGCTCATGACACTGCCACGCCAGTGCAAATTCACCCCGAATCAAATGAACGACATTCAATACAAAAATGGCCCGAGGGTCATGTTCATCTATCTGAGCCTGTTGAGTCGCTAGGTCAAACAGAGTATCCCAGTGACCTTGGGCCAACCCCTCAGCGATTTCCTTCAATTCGGCAGGCTGAGCGGAAACCGAGTGGTCTTGCATGATTTCCTCTTGGGCCTTCTCTCCAGTTTCTTCTTCTGGAGCTGATGGATTCAAAGAGTTCATCGAGTCAGGGTATCCTCAAGCTCTGGAGGGGTGGCATGAATGTGGCTTCCCAGATAGGGGTACTGCTCTGCTAATTTAACCTTCATCAGCCATGCCACTGTTCGATAGGACCAATGTCCTTTCACACCGGAACGAAGCTTGGAAATATATTCCGCTTCCGCAAAATCCATTTTAAACAAACAGCGCACCCGAAAACCAAAGGGAATGGCATAGAGTGAAGATTCCTGATCCAACGTTCGGAGTTGTTCAATGTCTTGCTTGACCGCTTCCAGAGCAGCAGAATAGTCTTTTTCCACATTAGCCTGCTGAAGGATTTCCGGCACGTCATATCCATGGACGGTCGTAAAATTTTGTTGGACTTGCTGGCAGCGACGGTGACGATGCATGTCTCGCCATCCGCCGATATCCATTAACACATCAAAGACAAACGCATAACCACTTCGAAATTCCTTGATCAACTCATCATGGGGACCTCGACGCCTCATAGCAATTTCAATCGTTTCCTGCTTCTCCTTCTCGGACCACTGTTGAACCATTTCTAGAATACAGCGGTAGGGTGCATGACTCACTCGGTAGAGAAGAGTCGTGACGAGTTCATCCATTGGATCATGGGGTTCGAGCAACTCAACAGGTGTGGTTCGTGTCGCCCAGGAAGAAGGATGATCCAGACTCACCTGTTTCATGATTCCATTTCCATAACGAAGAAGATCTCGATACACTTCAGCTTGATACTCATTGGACCCTGCATATCTGGCTAACGTAGGGGCCAAGGGTTCAGCAAGCTTGTCATCGTCTCCAGAAAGGTTAGCCCAGAGGTTTGAAGGTGGTTTGCGACACGCGTCTTTCAACTCTTCTCCAATGGCCCGTAACTCGGGAAGTTGAGCTGACAGAAGCCGAGTCATCTGTTTTTCGAGCGTGCGAATACTGACAACCTGTCCCACATTGGTTTTTGCCGCCAGCGGTAACAGGTAACGAGTGACATCAAGGGTTCGCGCAGCCATGGTGCGGTCATAGTTGGCTGGGGTCATATCTGCCGGACGGGGGTATTGCTCAGAGAGATAACTCCGAAGCGGTTCCTGCAACTGACGGTATACATTGTACAAGCTCCCTAAGACCCCTCGGTACACCCCCTCCGTTTCCGTATTAAGGATGTTCTCGGGAATATAACACCCAGCTGCCGCAAAATTTTGGTAGCGGCTTGATTTAGCCTGACCATCCCAAAGCGGTTCATCTTCCAACCGGATGGCCGCCAATTCCGAAATATTTTCACAACACATCGTCACGTGACCAAGATCAGCGATCGAACCATGACCATAGGCAAAATAAAATTGTTCCCAAAACTTTTCCGACGAATGCGAATGAACCCATCGCAGGCTCTCTTCAATGGAATCGGGAGAGCGACTATAGCGGGCTAAGGCATAGGCCGACTTCTCGGGCGGCATGGGGGCCACGGCGACAATTCGCCGAGCGTCTTTTTCCATGGTCACGGATCTTTTCTCCACTCTTCAACAATCATGATAAAGAAGCATGATCACTAGGGGGATCAACGAAAGAGAATGACGTGCTTCAGTTTTTTCGATTGTCTCGCAGGGGTGCCACTATAAATCGGGCGACGCTTCAATCTCAAGTCACCATGACCCCGTCCCGATCAACGTAGAAAAAACCCTTGAAACAGTGCATTCATGCCCGTACACTCCGCCAACTTATCGGCGCAACAAACTCTCTCATCTGAAATCATGGCTAATCGTCAATCCATTCATGGACAATGGTCTTCTCGATGGACCTTTATTATGGCAGCTACAGGTGCGGCTGTCGGTCTGGGGAATATTTGGAAATTTCCGTACTTGACCGGGGAACATGGCGGAAATGCCTTCATTTTAGTCTATATCGTCTGTGTGGCCGCTTTGGGAATCCCGATGATGATGGCCGAGGTCATGTTGGGCAAGTTAGGGCGTCAAACTCCAGTGAACACCATGCGAACCCTCGCTCAAGAAACTGGAGCCAGTAAGGGATGGGAACTTATCGGATGGTCGGGTACGGTCGCTGGCGTGCTTATTCTGTCCTACTACAGCGTGATAGAGGGTTGGACACTCGCTTACATTTTCCGTTCCGCTACAGGGATGTTTACGGAAGCTAATGGAGCCTTTACCTCCAATGCTTTTGACGAATTTGTGGCTGACCCATAGACATTGATTCTTTGGCATTCCTTGTTCATGGTCATGACCATGTTTGTCGTCGCACGTGGGGTCCAGGGCGGTTTGGAAAAAGCTGTCCAGTATCTGATACCAACTCTTTTTGTGTTGCTCCTTGTGTTGGTGGGCTATGCACTGACGACCGGGTACTTCCAGAAAGGACTTGCTTTTCTGTTCACTCCCGATTTCAGCAAACTCTCTGGAACCAGCATGTTAGCGTCTATGGGACAGGCCTTTTTCAGTTTAAGCCTGGGGATGGGAACAATCATGATTTATGGGTCCTATGTCCCGACAGGCACATCGATCGCTGAAACATCTATCTCCATCGCGGTGGCGGACTCATTAGTAGCCTTGATTGCAGGAATGGCGATCTTCCCCATTGTGTTTGCGAATCATATGGAACCCGGGGCAGGCCCAAGCTTGATCTTCGAAACCCTTCCAGTGGCGTTTGGCAATATGACGGGCGGAGTAGCGTTCGGATCCTTATTCTTTATCCTGTTATTGGTAGCTGCCTGGACCTCTTCGATCTCGCTGATTGAGCCGGCCGTGACGATGATGATAGAAAATTATCGGATGAGTCGACTCACAGCTTCTGTAAGGACAGGCTTGGTGACCTGGGCGCTGGGGTTGGGAACGGTTTTTTCCTTTAATATTGGGACGAAATTCACAATCTTCAGCTTAGACTTTTTCCACCTGTTGGACTACGTCACTTCCAACTTGATGCTTCCTCTTGGCGGCATAGGCATGGCAATTTTCGCAGGCTGGCTGATGACTCAACAGACCACCCAAGCCGAACTGGAAATCAAAAAGAAAAACGGTTTCAGAATTTGGCAAATTCTTATCCGCTATATTGCTCCACTCGCCGTTTCGATCGTTCTTTTTCACGCCATAGGTGTCCTTTAATACATTTAAGACAAATGTTGAACACAATGAGTCAACAATAAGACTATTTCTTGAAGCTGAATTGTTTCAAGATCATCACGCAATTCTTTTCTGCCTTCAGTTACGCAAATCTGACATGAATCAATAAAACAAAAAGGATCCCATTTCCCGGCCGGGATCAGGTTTGAGAAGGTCGCGTTGCCAGCCTTAACCTCGCATTGGACATAGCGAGCTAAGTCATCAAATACCGGGTGATAGCCAACCTTTCTAAACCAATATTTCGCATTTCCATAATCTGGCTCACGCCGATGAACAATGCCGTGCCAATAATTGGCTTCAGGCATCTCATACTGCTGAGCCAACGTGTGAGCTTCATCATCGGCTCCTCCCAAGAGATATAAGCCAATTTTTACAGTTTGAGCCATGGCGTGCTCTTGAACTCGATCACCGAAAAGCTTCTCAGCCGACAGAGTCTGTAGTTCCGTCATAGCTTGGAAGACCGGTCGCCTTGATCCAGAGGTCAAACTCAAGGAGGGAGAACCCACGATTATTTTGTCAAATAGAATGGCACCAGGAGAGTCAGGAGAAAAAGGATTCGTGGACTTGTTTATATCACCCCATCCTTCTGACATGGCTTATCTAGAGGGAAGCAGCTCGAGAAGGAAAATTGAACAGGAGAGGTTTTAATCAGGGAAATAATACGCGAATCCAATGAGGCCGAGCACCGCGTTGATTCCGGTATTCCGATCCCCCAAGTTTGCATTAGAGATATGAGAAAGCCGAACCCCCAGGGAAACCGCTGTCCGGTCCGTGACTAAATACTGAACTCCAGGACCGGTTCCGAGAATATAATTAAATTGTGTACTTTGCTCAGGTATGCGAGGGGCTAAATCGCTCCAAACCATGCCCGCACCCACATCCCAATAGGGTATCCATCGCCCGTAGGAAAGGAAATCATATTTCAAGACTAACGACCCACCGAAAAAGAAGCGATGAACGATTCAAAAAAATGCGCTCCGACAGGTTCGACGATGACTTCGAATGCCCCGCTGAAATAACCGGCATCGAGCTTATCAGTCAGCACGTATCCAATTTGAGGAAGAACAAACACCGCACTTCGGTTAGAAGATTGGGCTCCCCCTAAGGCCGTCGTGGCCTGCCAGTATCCAGCTTAGATGCCAAGTTCCACCGTTCCGTTCTTAATCAACTTTCCAGCTTCGGGCTCGGCATTCACACTCCCTGGGGGAAAAACTAATATTCCCACAATCGTAAGAACGACTAGCATTAGCATTCCCTCCGTTTTCAGGAACATTCGACTCTTAATTCCAAAACTGTCACCCCCAAAATTCAGGCCAAAGCTTAAAGATACTCTCTCCATCAATCAACACCCACTTGAGTATTCAAATGTAAGGTAGAATGCTGACTTCAGGAAACACATATATCACAAACAAGCGCATGACAATAGACTTTTTTGCTTCCACGCAAGTCCTCATGATCAGATGTCGCCACAGCTCGTACCCTGATCCGTTGTCATGAGAATCTTTTCCAGCCAGATCCCTCATGGCCAAATTGAAAAACTGACGGATAAAAAATTTCCGCCAGAATTTTTTATGTGATGAGACTTTACCCAGAATTTCATAGAGTACCGGAGCCCTATTATGGTAAAAGGATATTGATATTCACGCAAATCAAACCCTCTCTCCTTCAATCACTCACTGTTGAAAGGAAGTCATTATGTCGACAAAGGCGTACATCTTGATGAAAGTCAAAACCGGCAAATCTGTCGAAGTTCTCCGCTTGCTCAGGGAAGTCCCCGGTGTCGAGCAGGCCCATACCTGTTTTGGCCAACCTGATATCTTTGGGCTCATCAAGGCTGAAGATGAAAAAACATTAGCCAGCGTCATCATGACCAAAGTTCATACGATTCCAGGGGTCGAGGAAACGGACACTCATAATCATTGCCCAAGACTAATCGATTCAATTTTCACCCTTCTAAGGAGAACCTCAAATCGGATATTCTCCCTCAGGCCGTGATCACAAGACTTTCTTCGTCAATTGAGAAATCCTTGGTTCACCTCCTGTGCGTCCTGGGTGGTGTGACCTCATAGGTTATTCCCCGATTCAACGTTCTGTCCACCACCAACTTGCCATCCCCTAGCCCTTTCCCCTACCGTATGGTTTCATGCGACCACGGTATGTTCCCACGCTTTGCGCTGTCCTGACCGGCTCAGCCTATTCGCTGTCTGTTTCAAACAATCTTGACGGCTTTCCCTATGGGATTCTTGCTTGGATAAGTCTCATTCCCCTTCATGTGGCTCTGGAAGGTGCAACAGAACGGCAAGCCTTTTTCCGAGGATGGGGAACTGGCATCTTGAGTTTTATCGGCTCGATGTATTGGGTCGTCATCGCCATGCACTCGTACGGACACATTCCCCTTCTCATCAGCGTGGCGCTGATGCTTCTCCTTGCCACCTATTTAGGTCTCTACGTCGGATTGTATGCTCTGATCGTCGCTCACGTGGACCGACATCGGCCCAGTTCGATCTTGTGGGGAGCACCGACATTATGGGTTTCCTTTGAGTTACTCCGGACCTATTTGCTGAGTGGCCTTCCGTGGGGGCTTTTAGGGTATTCGCAGTTTCGTGTTTTGTCCATTATTCAGGTCGCTGACATCACTGGTGTCTATGGCATTTCCTTTCTTGTGGTCTTCATCAATGTAGTGCTCTTTACCATGATTCAATGGGGGTGGAATGAATACCGAAAATCAAAGGGTATCCCATTTCCTTGGAAGCCCTTGACGCTCGCCACGCTCACTCTGTCACTTGTCTGGGGATACGGGCTATGGCAATTGGATAAGGAAGCCGCACGAAGACATGAGGCGCCCACACTACGCGTGGGGTTGATCCAAGCAAATATTGGCCAAGCTCACAAATGGGATACGGCTTACCGATTTGAAACCATGAACCGATACATGACACTCTCCAAACAGGCATCGAAGGAGACTGACCTGATTATCTGGCCTGAAGCCGCGACACCGTTTTTGTATGAGCAAGAACCTTCGTATCAATCCCTGATCACCGCCTTGACCCAAGAAACTCACGTTCCACTGGTATTGGGAAGTCCCGCCTTGCGGCGTTTTCCAGATGGCAGCCCCTATCTCTTGAACAGTGCCTATCTCTTGAACACCAACGGAGACATTACAGGGCGATACGATAAACAGCATCTCGTGCCTTTTGGAGAATATATTCCCCTTCGATGGCTTCTCTTTTTTCTGGACAAACTTGTGGTAGGCATAGGTGATTTCGAACCCGGGCCGGGCCCCACTCTGCTGAGCCTCTCACCTCAGAACCATGAAGCTGGTCCTCGGTTCGGAGTCGCGATTTGTTTCGAGGTGATTTTTCCAAACCTTGTCCGTCAATTGGCGAACGAAGGCTCGAATTTTCTTGTCACGATTACGAATGATTCCTGGTTCGGTCAGACCGTAGCCCCATACCAACATTTTGCTATGGTCGTCTTCCGCGCTGTCGAAAACCGGATGGCCTTTGCCCGAGCAGCCAATACGGGAATATCGGGTTTCATCGCTTCAGATGGACGAATTCTTTCCAAGACAGACATTTTTTCCGAAGCAATCGTCAAGGGTGAAGTCTCTCTCCATTCCCCTTCAACGTTTTACACAAGGCAAGGAGATGTCTTTGCATGGGCCTGTGTTATTCTTACAGGTTTTTTGATATTGTTGGGAAGACGGTCCCTCAGACAGAACAGGACCAATGACCTGAAAGTCTCTCCGAATCCCTAACCACAAAGGAGCACGGAATGTTAGAAGACGTTCGCAGCCGCATGAGTGAGATCGAGAACACTATCGCTGATTTACGGAGGTCTCTTTGACGTCCCTCAGCTCACCAATGAAATAGAGGAAATCGAGCGCGAGTCCGCCCAACCTGATTTTTGGAAAAATGCCGCTCATGCTGCCAAAGTCGGACAACGTAAAGCTACCATTGAGCGGGATATTCGACGACTCAGCGATTTGGAGCGTCAGCAAGCTGACCTTCAAGCCACGCTGGAATTGATCGGTGAGCAGGAAGATCCAGAGTTACAGAACGAACTTGCCGCCAACCTTGGCCAATTAGAGAAGCTTCTTGACCAACTCCAGGTTGAACGACTCCTTGCTGGTGAGCATGATGACTGCCCGGCTATTCTTGGCATTAATCCTGGAGCTGGTGGGACTGAATCTCAGGATTGGGCGCAAATGCTCATGCGAATGTATATTCGATGGGCAGAACAACGAGGATATAAAGTCGAGACCCTTGATGTTCAACCCGGAGATGAAGCAGGAATCAAAAGCATCACCCTGGGAATTTCCGGACCGCATGCCTATGGGTATTTGAAAGCGGAGTCAGGCGTCCATCGCTTAGTTCGAATATCTCCATTCGATGCCAATAAACGGCGGCACACGTCTTTTGCCGCTGTTTCGGTCTACCCGGAAAGAGAAGACGATGTGAATGTGATCATTGATGACAAGGACTTGCGGGTTGATACATTTCGCGCTGGAGGAGCAGGGGGACAAAACGTCAATAAAGTGGAAACCGCCATCCGCATGACCCATATCCCCACTGGGATTACGGTACAATGCCAAAACGAGCGATCTCAATTGCAAAATCGTATGGGCGCCATGCGCGTCTTGAAAGCCAAATTATATGAGTTGGAACAGCAAAAAAAAGAAGCTGAGTTTCAGACCATCGTTGGAGAAAAAAAGGAAATCGGTTGGGGAAGCCAAATTCGGTCCTATGTATTCCAACCCTATCAAATGGTGAAAGACCATCGGACCAACTATGAATCTGGCAATGTATCGGCTGCAATGGATGGCGCTCTTGACCCCTTCATTGAAGCATACTTAAAAAAACAGGTAGGATAATCAATCACGACTCTATTCGATAGAGAAACCCCTTAGCGAGTCTAGCCTTCCCATTCATCCTGATCTGAGGACAGAGAAGACTTCTCTGAAGACGTTCTTCCAAGTTGAGGACTACACACGTGGACGACACGAACGACCAATACATCCAACGACTCCAAAAACTCGACACCCTCCGCGATTTGGGCATCTCGCCTTATGGAAAACGTTTTGACAAGGCCCAATCCATTACATTGCTCGTGGATTCCCATGGAACGAAATCCAAAGAAGAACTCGAGCAAGACAAGATCATTTGCCGTATTGCGGGACGAATTGTCGCACTCCGTCGTTTTGGAAAAGCGGCCTTCGCTTCTCTGCAAGATGGACCGGACCGTCTCCAAGTCTATTTTAAAAAGGACCAATTGGGAGAAGAGGGGTTTCACCTCTGCCAAGAATTAGACTTGGGGGATTGGATTGGTGTCGATGGCCCGTTATTCAGGACCAAAACCAATGAATTGACGGTTGAAGTTCACACCATCACCTTCCTTTCCAAAGGATTACGTACCCTGCCTGAAAAGTGGCATGGCCTCACAGATATTGAGATGCGGTACCGCCAACGATACGTCGACCTGATTGCGAACCCATCAATTCATAGCATATTTCAGGTCCGCAGCCGCATGATTTCAGCAATTCGCGAATTTCTCATGGAGCAAGGATTTCTGGAAGTGGAGACCCCTATGATGCAACCCATTCCAGGCGGAGCTACTGCCAGGCCTTTTGTCACCCACCACAATGCGTTACATGCGGAATTGTATCTTCGGGTTGCTCCAGAACTGTATCTCAAACGACTGATTGTAGGAGGGTTTCGTCGTGTCTTTGAAATTAATCGCAATTTCAGGAATGAAGGGATATCGACAATCCATAATCCTGAATTCACCATGCTGGAGTTCTACCAAGCCTATGCGGATTACCAGGATTTAATGTCCTTGACCGAACAGTTGTTCGAGCGGCTTGCCTTACAAATTTTGGGAAGCACAGCCGTAGAATATCAGGGGAAGACCATCAATCTGGCCGGTCCCTGGCGAAGGCTTCCCTATTTTGATGCGATATTGGAAGTGAACAACCTCCCACCCAGTATACTTGAAAGTTGTGATGAGGCCCGAACCGTGGCAAAGAAATTGAACGTGGAGGTCCCTCCTGATGCTGACCTCGTTCCCATTCTTAACCTTATTTTTGAGGAAACGGTTGAACCCCAACTCATTCAACCAACCTTTATTACAGACTACCCGATTGAAATTTCCCCATTAGCTAGGAAAAAAGACTCAAATCCTCATTTGACAGACCGTTTTGAACTCTACGTTGGGAATCGAGAATTGGCAAACGGGTTTTCCGAGTTGAATGATCCGTTGGATCAACGGCAGCGATTCGAAGCTCAGGTTGCCCAACGAGAGGCAGGAGACGAGGAGGCTCATTACCTGGACGAAGACTTTCTGCGCGCCTTGGAGTATGGAATGCCACCAACCGCAGGGGAAGGGATCGGAATTGACCGCCTGGTCATGTTGTTCACCAATCAGCCTTCCATTCGTGACGTCATTCTTTTTCCTCTCTTACGACCAGAGAAGCCATCGTGATCCTTCCTTTTGAAATCTTCGTCGGGCTCAGATATCTCCTGGCCAAACGACGAACTCGAACCATTTCTTTGAATACATTTATCTCCATTGTTGGAATCACTCTCGGTGTGGCGGCCTTAATCGGTACTCTTGGCATCATGACCGGATTTAAGGAAGACATGCAGGAGAAAATCCTCGGCACCACCTCCCATGTCGTCGTTCAAGAAAGGGGCTCCAGCATGATGGCCAGTTATGAAGACCTGGTCGGCCAAATTGAGAACGTGCCGAGTGTCGTCGCAGCCACTCCGTTTATTTTCAAACAGGTTCTGTTGACTACCAAAAGGGGAGTTCAAGGTGTTGTCCTTCGTGGCATTGATCCTATTAAAGAACCGACCGTCACTGAGATCGCATCCAATGTGAAAATTGGAAGCGTGGGGGATTTAGCCCAACGCACACAGGGGAACAAATCTCAAGAACCTCCCTCACAGGAATCTTCTCTTTCAGGAAAAACACCCACACCCGGTATTATTCTTGGGAAGGAATTAGCTCTCCGTCTGGGGTCATTTTTAGGAGAACGCGTGAATGTGGTTTCACCGGTTGGGCCAATTAGCGCTCTTGGCATGACACCGAAAATTCGACCATTTCAAATTATGGGTATTTTTGAATCAGGCATGTATGAATATGATTCTTCTCTCGCGTACATTTCCCTGGGAGAAGCTCAAAAATTCTTTAAATTAGGGAACACCGTCACAGGCATCGAGGTCAAAGTCGATGATGTCTTTTCGGCCGATAAAACCGCCATTACTATTGAAACAGCATTAGAAGGACGATACTGGGCCAGAGATTGGATGCAATTAAACAAGAATTTGTTTTCAGCTCTGAAGTTAGAAAAGACCATGATGTTTCTTTTACTCGTTCTCATTACATTGGTCGCCTCCTTTAACATTGTGGGTACGCTCACCATGATCGTCAATGAAAAACAACGAGAAATCGCGATCTTGAAAACCATGGGGGCCACACCAAACGTGATCATGCGAATCTTTATGCTGAATGGTGTGGTCATTGGACTTACCGGTACCACAATTGGAATCCCATTGGGTTACACGTTTTTATGGTTGATTCAACGGTACTGGACGTTCGACCCGACGGTGTATTACATCTCTCAGATTCCCGTCCACATCCAAGCTCTCGATGTATTGGTCGTCTCGCTTTCGGCGATACTGATCAGCTTTATTGCCACTCTTTACCCTTCATGGCAAGCCGCAAGGTTAGCCCCCGTGAATGCCCTTCGATATGAGTGACGACTTCCTAGCCTCACACACGGAATCTCTTCCTCTGCTCAAAGTCCAAGCATTGCACAAGTCTTTCTCCCACGGCTCTCGACAGATTGAAGTCCTGAAAGATATCAATCTTGAACTGAACCATAGCGAGATCTTGGCCTTGATCGGAGCATCGGGTGCAGGGAAGAGCACGTTTTTACAGATCATCGGGAGTTTGGATCGTCCGACACAAGGCACCGTGCTTTTTGAGGATCAAGATCTTTTTCAGCTATCAGAGGCACAGTTGGCAGAATTTCGAAATCGCCGAATAGGTTTTGTATTCCAGTTCCATCACCTGCTTCCCGAATTTACCGCGTTGGAAAACACGTACCTTCCAGCCTTAATTCAAAAGGAGCGAAGAAACCGGTATGTGGAATCTGCTCGATCTCTTCTTGAAGAAGTTGGATTACTTGATCGCATCCACCATAAGCCTGGTGAATTGTCAGGAGGGGAACAGCAACGTGTAGCAGTCGCGCGGGCCTTGATCCAAAACCCTGATTTAGTGCTCGCAGACGAGCCAACAGGCAACTTGGATACTCACACGGGCGAAATGCTCTTTGACCTTCTTCGGGAGCTCAACCAACGGCGAGGAACAACTTTCATGATCGTCACTCACAATGAACGCTTGTCCAAACAAGCTGACCGTTTGGTTCACATGAAAGACGGACAATTGTTTGACCAATCCAATCAACTTCTTGAGCACAGTGAGTGAAGCCCCACGGCATTAGCCTACTCCGCTAAAGTCGTTTTAGCTACGAAGGACGAGCAACCGTGGCGCCTATTAGGACTTCGGTCACCTACGCGCCACAGCTTCGGAGACGGTGCGAGGAACCTGCCGAAGCAGCCCTCCTTCGCGAAGGCGGGTGAAGCATGACGAGATGATACATCACGGCACTGGTATCATCTCAAATGCTTGACAGAAAACGGGATAAGTCAACTGGGCAGAATCGTATTTTCTACTGAGAAGCCGTGATCCGATCTTTAATCGCATCAAATCTCGCTTTGGGAATAACTTGTTTGGCAACAAGTTCTCCGCGAAGCCGATAAGGCCGGTTGTCCACCACCTTTTCGGCCATTTCTTTGGTCAGCCCCAGTAACAGGACCATATCATTCGCAGACGCGGTATTGATATTCACAGGAGCAGGAGCGCCTCTCTGCAGGGGATCAAGTGAGGCGGCTGCTTGTTGAGAGACTGATTGCCCTGGACTAGGGAGTGTATTCACGATTGGTTTCGGCTCAGGAGGTGTTGTCGCTGGTGGAGGGACCCTTGTGGCGTCTACAGCCCGACGTTTCCTTGCCTCTTTTAACTCTTTTTGATACCGAACGACGGTGCTCTTTAACGCGTTATTTTGGCTTTTCACCTTTTTGAACTCTCGTTGGATTTTCGCCACTCTCGAAGACAAAGCCTGGCTTTCCTTTTCTAAATCTGCTTCCCGACTCTCCAAAAGCAAACGTTCATTCTCACGATCTTCCTTTATTCGCTTCACTTCAGAGCCCATCATTTCCAGATCAGCGCTGACTTTTTCATTTTGACCTTTTAGCTTCTGAATCTCTTTTTCCAAAGTATCTCTCAGCATTTCGCTTTTTTCCAATTCATTCTTGGCTAATGTCTTATCGGCAACGGCGGCCTCATACTTTTTCTTGGACACGAGGCAACCATTTAATCCCACCATACCAACCAAAACTATCACCATGACGCTTCGTAATGTCATTGAATTCCTCCCCACATCCTTGTTTCGACTTATACTGTAGTAACCATGAGCGTTCGGCTACATAAGAGGATTCGTGAGTGTATCAACACCCAAACGAATAGACAAAAAAACACAATTCAATATGCTGAAAGAACGATCCTAGCATGTAAGGAAGGACAGGTTTTGTCAATAGGTTGCCTCCCACTATTATAATATGTTAGGCCCACTGGCAAAACTCGCAACTAGTTCAAGCAGAGATGGCCGAAGCGATCTGTCCATCGACTGTAACTATCCGTCGAGAAAAGGAGACGGAACAATGGCCGACCGCACTGTGGCTCTACGAATCGGTTTGGGACTCATCTGCGCGCTCGCGACTCCGGGGCAAGCTTTTTCGAACGACCTCGTTCCGCCGCTGCCCGTCCTGACTCAGCTCCAAGAGCTGACGGCAGAACAGATCGACGAGGGCGAGAAGGTAATCGTTGTAGCTGAAGAACGAGTTGTAGCTGAAGAACGAATGGTCGCGAAGCTCACGGGCAAGAAGATACTCGGGAATCGCGGCCCGAGAACCGAGGAGTTCTTCAGGGACATCGCCCATCGATACCGAAAGGATCTCCGAAGCCTTCGGCGAGAAATCGATCGAGAACTATTCGCTTGGAAGCGCCGAGCTCCCCAGGATCCGTTCACCCTCCAACACGTCTACAACCGCCCGCGCCGGGCGATTGAACTCGCGTGGCAGCTCCTGATCATAGAGTTCGGCATGCGGGTCAACGCCCTCGACCTGGAGAACAAGAAGCTACACAGCGATCTTCACCGAGAGTGGGCGGAGAAGGCACGCGGATTTTTCCGGCCAACCCTAGAAGCTCGCCGCATATACGCTGGCGACGCTTGGCGTTGGGTCGACATCGCCCGTCGGCGCGAGCATCAGTCTCAAGAAAAAGCCGGAGTGCGTTTCGTCTACATGCAGTTCACCCCGAACCTCCGTCAGCGCCTGCTCGCACTGCGAGAGCAAGTCTTAGGAGAGGGTTCGCTCGAGAGTTCGTCTGCGATCGACAAATACTCGCTCTACACGAGGAAGCTCCGTTTTCCCACCGGATCCATCTTCGCTCGCGAAGAACCACTCCCACCCCTGACGATCGCGAGGAGTTTACGAGCCGAGCCGGTCGAATCCCTCCGCGCATTCGACGATACGTTTCCAGCGCAGCTCGACGCCGGCTCTGCTCTCGAGAGCGCGATCCGCCAGCTCGAGGAGCGGCTCCGCCAGTTTACGGCGAACTCCAGCCGCGCTCGCCTTCTCTTCGAGCAGCTGGGTCGAGGGAGCGGGGGTGTTGAGCAACTCGAGGAAATGCGCTCCGAGGTCCAGAGGCATGTCGAGATGGTACGAGACCTGGCAGAGAGCGCACGCGCTGCGCAAAACCGAGATCTGAACGATGGCCACATCCGCGATGTGGCCCAGCCCCAAGTCGTCGCCGCCGAGAAGAGGCTCGCGGAAGCGGAGAAGAGTGTCGAGAAGGAGTCGCTCAAGCTGCGTCGCAACCGAGCGTTCGAAAAAAGTATCGAGAATGAGCTGGCGGATCCGGATATCTCCAAGAACTTCACCAAGGAAGATCGTGAGCGGCGCAAAACGGCCCTCGCGCGACTGAGGAAGAAGAATGCCGATCTCGCCAAGGCGATCGAGGTAGCGCTGCCCCCCCACCGGAAGGCGCTCCAAGAAGCGAAGGCACATCTCGCCGCGGCACAAGCCGAGCGCCAGAAGAACGCAGATTTTGCCGGAGAATTCGATACGGAACACTCCCGCGTGCTGGAGGAGCTACGCGGCATGGCTCGAAAGTTGCGGGCACAGGGATTCCGAATTTCACCTTTGCTCCGGAAGGATCCGGAGAGCATTCTCGGCGTGGCGGAAGATCTCGCCGATATCAGCAACCAGCTGCAGCGCAAGGCAGAAAAACGCATCGTTGACTGTGAGGTCTTGCGGGCCGAGCTCGAGGCGATCGACGCCGAGCGAGCGGGACTTGCGCACAACATCCAGCTCGCGAAGCTGCGGGCGACCCTGGAGGCGCGGAAGGCTCTCAAGGCGACTGGAACACCCCCCGAAAGCGAGCTGCTGAAGAAGCTCGAGGAGATGGGATCCCTCGTCGGCGAAGGCGAGAAGTTCCTCGGCGAGCTGAAGATGCGGCTGGGGAGACTCAGGAAGGCGGGGGAAGTCTTGACAGACATCGAGTTCCTACGACGAGCCGAAGGCGCTCGGGTCGGCGAGATGGTCAATGCCGCTGCCGAGCGCGTCTCCGCTTTGAAGGATGATCTGGGAACCATGGAGAAGATCCGCAGTATGACCGAGAAGATCGAGCAGTTACGTGGCCATCTCGACCGCGGTGAGTCCATTGAAGCACTGGCCGGATATCTCGAGCTCGTCTCCAAGCTCGGAAGCAAGGTCCCCCTCGCCGACCCCTTCATGGAAGAAATGCTGCGCTTTTACGGGGCAGCGACGCGGGGGATCGCCGACGAGATCGGCCAGATCACGGAAAGACTCATCGCACAGCGCATCGACCTTCTCCACCCTCAACCCGAGCACAAGCTCTACACGAAGGCCGAAGTGGAGGACGCGATCGCGGGTCGCCAACTTTCCGCGGCTAAGCTCGAGGAGCTGGTTGTATCGGTCCAGGTAAGGCGGCTCATGACGCTCCTACCTACCCGTTGACGAGAGCCACGAGAGAGGACGCAAAGACGGTCATCGCCCTGAGTGAGGTTGCATACTCTCGAGCGCGGGAGGGATCGACGTGCGATCATTCCCGTGCTCCGACTATTTCCCTGACGTTTACGGCTTCACCCTTTCTCTCAGGGTAAATTCGTTCTCCCAAGTCTCACTTGGCGGCTGTCGCGCAAGAATTGCTTGACATCCTGAGGGAGTCGAAGACCAACCGACCAGAAGTCCAGACGTGACCACATCTATTTGAATTGACAGGAATTATCCTGTAGGATAAATTCACCCTGCCACACTACTAAAGCGAAAAGTCCTTTCCTCCAATTTGATCACCTAAATTTCCAAGATTGACTATCCGAAACAAGTCTGTGAGGATCTCTCCCCACTTTGATTATGTAGAATGTATCTTGACTCCAGGCTATAACCGTACCTCTCACGAGAACATGCAAGAATTCGGACTAGGACTGGCTCTCATTCTTGGGCTTGTGGAAGGGCTCACTGAGTTCCTGCCCGTCTCCTCCACTGGTCATCTCATTCTGGTTGGACATTTCTTAGGTTTTACAGGAGAAGTGGCTGTGAGAATTGATATCTGCATTCAGCTCGGCTCAATCCTGTCTATCGTCGCCTATGAACGCAGGAAAATCCTTGAGCTGTTCCGAGAAGCCTGTCGAGAACAAAAAGCCTTGCGTCATTTTGTCCATGCTTCTCGCAGCAAGAACGGGAGAGAGTCGGCTCAATCCTGGCTAGCCTTATTCCAACAATCTTGCCAAATACACCCCAACCTATGGTTTTTGGTGGGATTGATCGTGGCCTTCTTACCCTCTGCCTTTGTGGGATTCATGACCCACTCCTGGATTGAGACTCATCTGTTTTCAGCCCAAACAGTAGCCATTAGTCTCATAGTAGGAGGAATCATTATCTATATTGTAGAAATGTGGCCAAGGAAAGAGCGGGTTTCTCAACTCCATCAAGTTGGGATTCGGCCCGCCTTAATGGTTGGGCTCGCGCAATGTGCGGCATTGATCCCAGGTATGTCTCGGTCTGGTTCCACGATCATCGGAGGTCTCTTGACGGGCCTCAACCGGAAGGTCGCGACAGAGTACTCTTTTTTTCTTGCCCTACCGACCATGTTGGCCGCCACGTTTTACAAACTTGTCCAATCCTTTCATCTATTCAGTTGGGAAGACGCCTTGGCCCTTTTCATAGGAATGGTCGTGTCATTTGTTGTGGCCTGGGTCGTTATCAGTCTTTTTCTTACTTATGTGAAACGGCATACCCTCCGGGTCTTCGCTTTCTACCGCATAGGACTCGGCATAGTCTTACTGTTCTTCCTCCAATAGCTACAATAATTTTCTCACGTTAGCAGACGTAAAATTCCGGATGCCGGTCTCGAAAAATGTCATTATAGGGATTTATTGATTTATTGCGGGCTTCATGTACATCAATGTCAACAATGGTGAGTTCCTCCTCCCTTGACGAGGCTCGATGAACAATGAGCCCTCAAGGAGACACCACCTCGCTTTTTCCAATGAAGGTTAGCGGCTGCTTCCCTCCTCGACTCTCCTGACCCACACGGTTGGCCGTCACACTAAAAACTCGATTCTCAAGACATCGGGTGACCATCGCATCCGGACAATGTGGAAGCACTAAGTTCGACGGATGGGCAAGGACGTCAGCCCCTTTCAGGGCCAAAGTTCGCGCAGCTTCGGGATAGATCCAGTCAAAGCAAATCAAGACTCCCACTTTGGCCATCCCGATATCCCAAACCTCTAGACCTGTATTACCTGGAGAAAAAAACAACGTCTCCTCGAAAAACAGGTGCGCTTTCCGATACAGGCCAATAAACCCTGTGGGACCCACCAAGATTGCCGAGTTGTAACATTGATTTCCCACCTGTTCAGGGAGACCAACAACCACATGCATTGAACGCCTTTTGGCCAACTCAATAAAGCCCTGCGTCGTGGGTCCATCTGGGACAGATTCAGCTAGGCTGCTCACTTCGTCCTGAGAAGTGAACTGATAACCAGATAGAGCTAATTAAGGTAACACCAAGAGATCACATTCAACCTCGGAAAGACAGTTCATGACCGAATCCAGGTTCTTTTTGACCTCTCCGAAGACCGGATCAAATTGATAAAATCCGACTTTCAGCATTCCACCTTACAGACGTCTCAAAAATCACAAACCAAACACCTTTCAGGAAAAACGATCTCTAAGTTTAAGGAATACGCAACTTCTCAGCTGCCTCTGGTAAAAAAAAGCGGGCAGTCACCCTGCCCGCTTTTTTCCAGAGAATTCCCGCTTGCAAAAGGATCAATGGACCTCTTTCATATGCATGACCGCACTTTTAGCATGTTTGGTCGCCACTCCCGCGTGACCTTGGTTGCCATGATCAATGGCATTTTCCAATTCACTGACTCCTTCATCCAAATGCGGATTGCTCACTTCTTTTTGGGCGGCTCGGGCATGTTTCAAAGACACTTCTGCATGCATCACGATGGCATCTGAATGACCCAGTTCGCCATGTTCGACAGCTTCTTCAGCATGTGAGATGGCCTCGTGCACATGAGCGTTTCTCCCTGCCAATGCCAAACCCGCCATAGAGAGGACAACTGCCCCACTGATACAAATCGCTAGGAAAAGTTTATGTGTTCTCATTCTCAACCTCCCAAAAGGTGATTAAAAATAATCATTCTTCTTCCTTGATCTTCTCTTTTATACATCTTCGCATTCCTAGGGATGAAGTTCAAGAAGGCTGGGCTTCCTCCTGAGCTGTCATTTTATGAAGAAGCTTGACATTTTTTTTCCACTGGTGCGGCAAAATCTCGGCTCCATTCCCACCACGAACCAGGATAATTTCTCACATGCTCAAAACCAACGAGTTGAAAGATGAAGAAAAGCCACGCCGACCGCACGCCACCTAAACAGTAGGTAATGACCTCTTGATCCTCTCGCAAGCCGTTTTCTTCAAGATTCTTCCTGATATCTTCTAAATCTTTGACAGTCGCATCAGGGTTCAGAAATTGATTCCAGGGAATATTGAAAGCCCCAGGGATATGGCCTGACCGAGGAATACCATTGACTTCTTTGCCCGCATACTCTTCCACACTTCTGGCATCGATAAGGACCAAATCTTGGTTTGGACTCCTGACAAGTTTTTTTAGCTCATCTTTTCCTATGATCACATCAGGACGTAAAAAGGCTTTGAAATTTCCGGGACTGGGATCGATCGAGGTATGTTCATACGGCCGTTGTTCAGCAATCCACTTGACCCACCCCCCATCCAAGACACGGACACTCTCATGGCCCAAATATTGAAGCATCCAAAACATTCGGCCCTCATCACCCCAGTTATCGAATGGATTGGAATAGATCACGATGTCACTGGAATTGTTGATCCCCAATGCTTGAAGCTTTTGTTCAATCCGCGCCATGTCCGTATCCAGAAGACCCTTCACCGTCGCTTCTGGATCACTGTATTCGTGCCAGGTACTTTTGACCGCACCTGGAATATGGGAGGAATAGGCAGCTTTTCCTCGGACATCAATAATCACTAAGTCCTTTCGGCCCAAGTTTTGGGCCAATGTCTCGGTATCAATGAGCAAAAAATGTTTTTTCATTCAATTACCCCTTAACCAAAGTTCGGCATAGTACCTTGTTTATGAGATGGAGGACTGGAGATGTCACATCCTAATCGATCATCCATTGGCTGCTTGGCCAAGGCCACTGATAACTCAGGCCCCAGAGGAAATTCGCGATGATAAATCGTGAAAACATAGGGGTCATCACCAGTCAGCCCATACTTATCCCTCAGCATCTCATGCTGATCATCAGTGAGGATATGATACCGAACCCGTGCCTCAACAACCAAGTCCTGCTTCTCTCGGGGAATTTCATAAGAAAATTGATAATCCCGACTTGCCAACGGTAAGAGCCGATTATCGTATAATTCCAGGATGACCGGTTGCCAAAGAATCCAACGCCCCATCGTTTCCTCTTGGTGGTGGTAGACCTGCCCGTTGGAATCGCGAACGACAAACTCTACCGTAAAGTGCCGATCAGGGTCGCCTGTGGGAATCTTATGTCCTGCTCCAGCATTGATAAGGGTCAGAGACAGGGATACCGTCTCACCCGGCCCTGGTTCAAGAGGATACGCCTGCACCTGAAACGCCACTGCCCGTTTAATCATCTCGGGATCATGTCCTCCACGCCACAGGTGTTGCCGACCGTGTCGAATCGGCGCTCCAGCCGCCACTGGTCTGGTGATTTCCGGCATATGGCAATCTTGGCAAATAAATCCCTTTTCCTTCACGAAAAATTCACCCTCAAACTCGGCATAGGTTCCACACGGCCCGACATTATAAAACTGAAATGGTCCGGACACGACATTATGGCAACGATAACAAATTTTGGTGGTGCGGAAATCTGGATCGAACTGAGTAGGGTGGGGTGCCACGGAGTCATCAAACGGTCCGTAAATGACGCCATCTCGCACATGGCAGGCCGCACACGTCACGCCCTCCTGTTGGTATTCAGGATCATATCTCGGATTAGGAGTTTGCACGGCCTGTTCAACTCGATCGTTAGGAATACTGTGAATGAGAGTCGGCTGCTGATTTTCTAAGGGAGTATGGCAATTAAGGCAAACCCAGATATTCTCGTCCTTCTTCCAGTAAGCCTGGAAAAAGGGATCACCATAGGCATGAGCGTGAATGCTTGACTTCCATTCCTTGTAAATTTCTTTATGGCACCGTCCGCATTCTTCTGCCCGCAGGCTCTCCAATCCTACGGGGATTTTTTGAAAAGGGATAGGTCGCGCGTAATCAGATCGAAGCCCGAAAATCACGGTCGGCCTCACCTCAGTGTAAAAAAAATACACGAGAAGAGGACAAAGAACGAGGAACGCGATGAAGATATTTCTGAATTTTCTCCTTTTTACGGACATTGAAGCACGCTCCAGGAAATTCAAAAAAGCAGATGGCGACAGTTGCTAAAATGTATCCTCTCTCAGAAAACCCCAAAGCTCTACGCCCCGTGAGTCATTAAGCATGCAGTAAAGATCGGACATGATGGTCAACCGACGAAGCCAATGCTTTCAAGTTATAGCCACCCTCCAAACAGGAAATAATGCGACTCGAGGCATGTTGTCTCGCAATCCTCGCAATAATGTTCGTCAAGGTTGCGTACCCTGTGTCAGTCAAATCCATACTCGCCAAAGGGTCATCTCGGTGAGCATCAAATCCCGCGGAAATCAGCACAAACTCAGGCTGAAAGGCATTGGCAGCAGGAACCAAGACGTCCTCGAATACCTGTTGATACTCCGCATCGCCCTGTCCCCCAGACATCGGGACATTGATCGTCATTCCTTCCCCGTTTCCACTCCCGGTTTCTTTAGCTCGACCCGTTCCCGGATAGTGAGGGTATTGATGCATGCTAAAGAACAGGACCGAAGGATCGTCATAAAAAGAATGCTGCGTCCCGTTTCCATGATGAACATCCCAATCAACGATGAGAACACGCTGTAATCCGTACCGCTCCTGAATATACCTTGTCGCAACGGCAATATTATTAAACAGACAAAAACCCATAGTCCGATTGGCCTCGGCATGATGCCCAGGAGGTCTCACCGCACAAAACACCTGGGTCACTTGACCATTCATAACCTTATCGATAGCAGTTGTGGCCCCACCAGCCGCTAAATACGCAGCCTTGAGGGATCCTGGCGATAGGGAGGTGTCCGGATCAAGGGAAGCATAGCCGGTGGATGGGACCCGACTTTCCAATTGCTGAACATAAGAAGAGTGGTGAATCTTCTCAATCCACTCGCGACTGGCAGGTTGTGGATCCACATAGACGAGGCATTTGAGAGTCCCAGTGATTTCTAAATAAGAGGTGATCGCGCGAAGGCGTTCGGGCGATTCTGGGTGACCTGCTCCCATATCATGATCCAAGAAAGCAGGATGAAAAACAAATCCAACTCGGCCCACGGTTTTCTCCTTCTAGCCAAACAAAGGGTGACTCCACCCATACCTCATGACTGTGGGATAACGAAAGGGAGGATTCGACTCACCCCATGAAGCCAACATGTCGATAACAATGGCGACTACATGGAGTAGAGACGCAGAGGAAATCGTAGCACAGGATAGGACGTTAGACAACATGGAGGATCGCATGATAGGTTTTCTCAAATGCCTTCATTCTGATTACTCTAAAGGAACGACTGAGATGCCAAGTCCCAAGATTGAACAATTCAAAAAGGTCCTCCAACTCGACCCTCATGATGAGACCCTCTGGTTTGGATTAGGGAAAGCCTACATGGGAGATGAAAACTGGGAGGAAGCCATATTAGCACTCGAGAATTGCATAAACGTGAAACCTACCTATTCGGCCGCCATGTATGCCCTCGCCCAAGCACTCAAGAACCATAACCAAATTGAAAAATGCCGAACCATTTGTGAGCAAGGCATCCAGGCAGCCACGGCGAACGGCGATCTGCTCGTCATTAAGAATCTTGAAGAGCTCAGAGATTCTTTGGCCTAAAACACCGGCCGTTCTTCAACCGATCACACATTCATCTCCTCTCTCAAGACAAAACCGTTTTCAATGCTTGGGTCATGACGCCTTCTAAAGGGTAAGTCGCATAGGGATTCACAGCCAAAAGGCGAATTCGTGAAGCCCCATTTTCCTTTCGAAAGCCGTCACCAACATACACATTGTTCAACCGAATGCTCGCCTGTGAGGGTTTAGCAGGAAGATCCAATAACGTCAGAAACAACGCACTTGTTTGATGAACCAGGGGAAATGTCGTCGCGATGACTCCTAACAGTCGCTGAAGATCGATTTTGATTTTTCCTTCTCGTTTGCTCCCTAGTCTTTCCGGACTATACACGGTGAGAGCCAGGACCACAGGGGCACAGTAATTTAATAACTGTCGGTCCTTCTCTTTAATTCGTGCCACGATTCGTTTCACAAAAATTCGTTCATCAGCGTCCCATTGAATGGATTGCCCATCGCCTTCGTCCACAGGATGTTCAACCTTTTTCCTGAGCACAGGAGACCCGCCTCCCACAATAACCGTCACTTCAACAAACACCCGAGATGGGCCCAAGTAACATTCGAGGTCCGCCGTGGGAGCATCTGACTCGGGAAGGAAAACCACGGAAAACCCTGCGTTGGTCAAAAGAGTCGCCAACTCGACTTCCGCTTGAGCCGCTTCAGACACCCCATACCGTCGGCTGCCGTATTGCACCTGAAGCCAAGCGAGTCGTTGACGACTTGCTTCATCATGGCAGAGACTTGATATCGCCTGCCACTGGCGATCAAACATCATACGTTTGTCCGCGTCAGGACGCTGTGGATTCGCGAGAACAAGTCGTCTAGGACCATCTGAGCCCAACTTTTTAGAACGAAATCGCTTCATCGCTTTTCAGGAAATCGAATGTCAGGCCTATCTTCGGAACGGATTCATTGTAGACTTTCTAGTGAGATACCGAAACCGCTAGAATTTTTCTCTTTGTCGAAGGGAATGATCCATGCCCTGAAAAAACGAGCGAAGATCGACGTTCCCTCCTGTAATAATGACCCCTACCCGTTTCCCGATCAATCGGGGTTCTTTTCTGAGTAATGGCGCTAAGGCCACCGCACTCGACGGTTCGATCACAATCTTTATCCGCTCAAAAACAAAACGCATGGCTTCCACGATTTCTTCTTCTTCGACCACAAAAAATCCCGTGAGATGCCCCCTGAGAATGGGCAGTGTGAGGTCCCCCAAACTGGTTCGTAAGCCTTCCGCGATGGTGTGAGGATGTTCCATAGGAGCCACTCGGTTTTCCCGAACTGAGTGGATCGCATCCAACGCACCAGATGGTTCACAGGCATAGATCTTGAGAGATGGCCTGACTCCATGTCCGGCTAGGCAGGCGCCTGACAGGAGCCCTCCCTCTCCAACCGGGGCCAGCAACACATCCAGATCCTGAACCTTCTCAAGCAATTCCAACGTCGCAGTACCCTGGCCAGCCACAACATGAGGATGATTAAAAGCATGAACAAATACCCCTTAGAGCTCACTGACTAAATGATCGACTTTGCGTGCAGCTTCTTCTTGATTCGGTACCGGATGGAGCCTAGCCTGATATGTGAGGATCGCTTCCCGTTTTACAGGATTGATCGGTTCAGGCATGACCACGTGAGCTGTTAACTGTTGCAACTGACATGCGAGGGCCACCCCTTGACCATGGTTTCCAGAAGAAAGGGTGACAATAGGTCGGGCCTTTTCCTCATGAGAAAGACGGGCAATGGCATGGTAAGCCCCACGAAATTTGAATGCGCCTATCTTTTGAAAATTCTCACATTTGAGAAATACGTTAGCGCCGGATTGTTCATTCAATTGGCGAGAGGTCAGGATCGGCGTGTCATTGACAACCCATTTCAACAAGGTGGCCGCACGTTGGACATCTCCGAAGGTTGGAAGTGCCATGGCAATCGGCAGCAACGGGTGGGCCTCCTTCGAAGCGGCTTCTCCTGATACATTGAGGCCAAAGGGATTGAGGAAAGGATTCCCCTTATTCAGACCGCTTTAGTTCTTCAAGGGAAAATTGTTTCGGTAAGGGCACGGGAATGACGACAGCGATCGGATCACCTCGTCGAATGGTGGTTGGCTTTTCAAGTTTCAGGAGAATATTCGAAACAAATGCGTCATAGCCAGGAAGAAAATCATAGAGGTTGGGCGTCAACTTATATTCCTGAGACTTAATTCCCTCCCACACAGAAAACGTTCGCTTTGGAAAATGATAGAAATGGTTTGGAATGTCCTTCAACATGATACCGATTTCATGCGGGTAGTAGAACCGAATCCCACAACACAGTTTGGGATACCCACTGTTTAAGATCGAATCCACATACGTGCCCGAAAAGGACTTGTAGCCCAATATTCGTTCTTCGGGAAGAATTTCGGGACACTGCCACTCAAAACCATTCCCGGCCCGACGGATCCTGCAATCGACCGGTGAACGAACAAGGTACCCATACTGTCCGGCCGTTCGAACCGGCCCACAGTCATCTGGCAGCACCTTGTACCCACTGGCAACCAGCTCCCGCTGTTCCTGCAGTGTCATATTCGTCATCATCGGACGATGAGGAGAAAAATCCAACTTTAACCGTTCCGGAGCAATGGCCGTCGTATATTCTCGCTCCCAGTAAAGGGACCAATGCATGTCGGTCTTGTCGGGTGAATGGTCCACGTTCACGCTCCCTCTATTCGCCTGAAACTCCTGCCTACGGTTCGGATTGGTTAGCCAGATGAGACTCCATCGAACCATGTTTGACCATCCACGCCACCTCGGCGACTCGACGACCCAGCGCACGGGCCTCCTTCAATATCAATCCCAGGGCTATTCCCTTCCGTTGTTGCCGAGGCGCCAAACGCTCCGCCACCACCGACGACGATCATTTGATTGCCAAGCATGGCCGCCAAAATCGTCAACATCGTCACCTCTTTACCGCTTGAAATTTGTCCCCCGGTGGCAAACGCCGCACCGACCTTATTGCGCATTTTAAACTCGGGAAACACTCCAAACTGAAACTGCCATTTATCAAAAAACGTCTTCACTTCCCCTGCCATGTTCGACCAGTACACAGGAGAGCCGACAACAAGAGCATCAGATGCAAAAAGCTGTTGGGCCGTCACATGACTCACTCGCTGCATTTCCACAGAGGTGCCTTTGACAGAACGAGCTCCTTCCACAACCGCACGAGCCATTTTCTCTGTGTTTCCAGTCATCGAATGATATGCCACCAGCACCCTCACCTTGTCGTCAAGATCAGCAGCCTCTAGATTACAGACCCACAAGCTAAAGCCACAGAGAACCACAGACACGGTAAACAATCGCAAACAGAGCTTCTTCATCACACCTTCTTCCGGCCTGACCTTACAGATCAATCGTTCGTCTTCCATAAAGGTCAGTCAGCATCACCTATCGACGTTCAATTTCCTCATCCATCTGCTCTTCAACAGAAACATGCGTCAATGTCCCACGATAATCACATCTATGGCAACGAACCCGCCATTCTTCGATCCATCGTTCCTGTACAAACGTTTGATGGCATTGCGGGCACGCAAATACCCCCTTCACATAGTGAACCTTTTTCCGATATTTCATGAAGTGACTCCTCCCTTAAAAATTGAGGTGATAGATACGACGTAGCGTGCCATAGCCGAATTTTCATTTGCAACCGAATCAGAGAAAGCCAACAAGACACTTTCCCCCTCACCTCTTAGATTTTCTCTGGACTGTTTCTGCTTGCCTTCTTTCTCGGAAACAGTTCATCATGCACCCACTTGAGACGATGCCGTTCCACATGGGTGTATATTTGCGTCGTGGAAATATTGGCGTGGCCTAGCATCATTTGCACGGATCGTAAATCTGCTCCGTGCGCTAAGAGATGGGTGGCAAAAGAATGCCGAAGCATGTGAGGTGTAATTCTTTTTGAAATGCGCGCTTGAAGAGCACGGGCACGCAGGATTTTCCAAAATCCCTGACGTGTCAATGACGTCCCCCGTCGCGTCACAAAAAGAGCTAGGGAAGATCGATGTCTCAGTAGTGCAGCACGGAAATGAAGGCAATACGCTTCAAGGCGTTCACGGGCCTTTTCTCCCATAGGAACAATCCGTTGTTTGTCCCGCTTCCCCGTGGCCAAGACGTATCCAACTTCCAGATTCACATGAAGCATTTCCAAGTTAATAAGCTCAGAAGCCCTGAGGCCCGTGGCATACAACAGTTCCACCATCGCGGAATTTCGGTGACTCTCAGGTTTTGGTCCAGAAGGAAGTTCCAACAAGGAGGTCACTTCAGTTTCGGATAAAATTTTGGGAAGCCTGGACCATTTTGCAGGAGGGCTCGGAAATTGTGGGAGTAAATCGGGAAAACCAAAATCGGTATGGAGAAACCGAAAAAATCCCCTGAGACCAGCTAAACAACGAGACACCGAGGAAGCCGATAGGTTTTGGTGCTGCAAATCTTCAAGAAACCCGACCAGATCAGACTTAGAAACCCGAGAGGGATGATCCACCCCTACCTTCTTTAGATAGTGATGAAGCTTCCCTAAATCTCGCCGATAGGCGTGAAGGGTATTCGTCGCCAATCCTCCCTCAACCCGAAGACTCGTCAGAAATTGGTCGATCAAGGCTTCCATTGAAACTGGACCTGGTGAATGCGACATTATCGACCCATCCAAATCCATAAGTTCTGGCCCATTCTTATCATGAAACAACGTTTAACCAAGCCCACAATATGAGAATGCATACCAAAAAGTTGACATGCTGTTCAAAGAGCCCGTTCAGCAAAATCCCAGGCAACAAGATGTCTGAATAAGACCAAGGATCGCCAGTGGCAAACTTCTTCATCAGCCTGTAGGATGATCACAGTCATCATCTTGATCTTGCGACCCCTCTTGAAATTCGAAATAATGGAAATGTAATTCTCCCTATCTCTATCTAGCAGAACACATGTCTCCACGCTTCTTTCAATCTTCTGAATACGCCATTCGTTCACTGTTTTGTGTCCTTTTTCTGTTAGGAATCACTCTTTTTGAGGCCCAACCAGCTTCCGGACAAGCAGACTCTGCCCTCTCAATGGACTCTCCTGAATACACAGCTCAGGTAAATTTGGGCCAAACCAAAGCCCTTTTTGAGCAAAATCAGTTAGAAAAATCTCTCAGTGTCTTAGAAGATTTAATCGAACAATCGCCCCAATCCCCACATCTTGACCAAGCCTATTTCTTGGAAGCCGCGGTCCTGCGTGCACTAGGCCAAGGTAATCAAGCGACGATCTCTCTCGAGCACCTGATACATGAATTTCCAACCTCCCCTTTGCTCGATGATGTCCGGCTGATCCTTGGAGCCCTGTATTTGGGAACCGATCAATCTGATCGTGCTCTCGAGGTTCTCAATGACTCTCTCATCTTGTCATCAGATCCGGCCACTCACCGGGAAGCTCGACATCTCATGCGTGAGGTGTATGAAAAAAATGGGGATTTTCTAAAAGCCATTCAGATCACGTTATCAGAAATTGATCAGGCCGATGAGCTTGAGCGACGCGATCTCCAGGATTATATCCAAGGCGTGATTCTCCAACGTATGGACGAACCAGCCTTGAGAGATCTCCTTGAACTCTTCCCCTTACAATATCCAGGGGATCTGGCCATGATTCGATTGAATGAACTGCATATGACACAAGAAGATGAGGTGCTGGCTGAACGCTATATTCGGTTATTTCTTCGCCGGTTTCCGAATCATCCCTATGCCCAAACTGCCATGGCCCTTTTACAGTCGTTTATCGCCAAAATAAAGGCACATGATCATATCGTGGCTGCCGTGTTACCCTTTTCAGGTCGTCTCAATCCTTATGGAAATGATTCCCTCAATGGCATTCGCCTGGCCTTAGAGGATGCCAAAGACACCTTTCCACTCAACACCGTTGGCTTAGTCCTCAAAGAAGACGACTATCCACCAACAGCCATACAACATGAAATCTACCAAATGCTGGAGGAATTCAAACCGATAGCCGTCATCGGTCCAATGCGATCAAGGGAAGTCCAAATCCTTGCACCCATTCCTGATCAAGTGGAAATCCCCTTTATTACGCCTTCTGCCACGCTCCACGATGTTCGACAATTTGGGCAATTTTGGTTTAGCACGGCACTGACGTCAGCTCTCCAGGTCCAAGGTCTTGTCGATTATGCCTTTCGGGAATTGCAGTACCAACGTTTTTGTATTCTGTATCCTCAGAGTGCGTATGGGCGAGAACTCGGCTATCAGTTTCAAAAAGCGGTTGAAGACAGGGGAGGAGAGATCGTTGGCATTGAATCCTACCCCCGTAGGACGACCGATGCCACGAAACAAATTCTACGCTTAAAAGAAGCTGATCTGCAGAACTATGGAGAATTGATTACCATCACCCCCGATGAAACGGACGAAGCAGCGAAGACACGGGAAGTGTATTTTCCAGGATTCGATGCCGTATTTTTGCCTGGTCTCCCAGAGGAGGTTGCATTCATCGCGGCGCAATTGGCATTCTATGATGTGAAGGTTTCGCTCTTGGGAACGAACGGCTGGAACAGTCCAAATCTGATCAAATGGGGAGGAAGCAGCGTGGAAGGCAGTATTTTCTCCGACGGCCTGTTCCTCAAATCCCCAGATTTTGAGCTACAACAGTTCCACAAAAAATACCAAAATCGGTTCAATACCAACCCTTCCGTCTTTGCTCTTCAGGCTTATGATGCCATGCGATTGGTTTTGGATACGATTCGACATGGAGCGACTTCTGGAACAGAAGTGAGAGACCAGCTAATCCAACGGGACAATCTTCCCACACTCGATGGATTCACGTCCTTTGGGTCGGGAGGCGTTTTGAATCGGAAAATTTTTCTTATTCGAGTCGAGAAGAGACAATTTCAACAGATCAATTGACTCAAAGGTCACAACTGTCATACATGTCTTCAAGGACGCTATAGGCTCGTGAACTCGCTGAGCCCAATCATTCAAACAATTTCTTATACCGCTCTCCCTTTAATCTTCGCCATAGTGTTGCACGAGTACGCCCATGGCTGGGTGGCCAATTTATTTGGTGACCCCACCGCACGCCTTTTGGGGAGGTTGACGCTCAATCCTTTGCCTCACATCGATCGTTATGGCACCATTATTCTGCCCTTGATTTGTCTTGTTCTTCCGATTGGATTTTTAATCGGATATGCCAAACCGGTTCCCATTAATCCGGCTAACCTGCATAACCCACGTCGGGATATGGCCTTCGTAGCTGCTGCAGGACCGGCCATGAATTTCTTTCTCGCCATTGCCAGTTCCCTTCTCCTAAGCGGGATTCTTCGAGTGAGGCCTGATCTCGCAACCTATTGGCCACCTCAATCTGGAGTGGACCTGCCACAAGATCTTCAAGGGATGATCTTGGTTCCACTTGCGGCTATGGCTCTTTTTTCCATTTTAATCAATGTCTTGTTAATGGTCATTAATCTTATTCCTGTCCCACCTTTGGATGGGGGCCGTATCCTAGTCAGTTTGCTTCCTCCCACCCCAGCCTTAGCTCTTCGCCGGTTGGAGTCTTTCGGAATGTTTATCATTTTGGGTTTGCTGATTATTGAACCACATGTCCAAATCATCCATACAGTGATAGGGAGCGTGTTTCAACTTCTCAAGACTATTCTCCCACCCGAAGTTCTGTAAGTTGTTGGGGAAGGAAGAAAGGAACCGCCGTGACGCAGCGCGTATTGAGTGGAATGCAACCAAGTGGTCGGCTCCATTTAGGAAATTTTCTTGGAGCCTTGGAGAATTGGCGCACTCTCCAAGATCACCATGACTGTTTCTTTTTCGTTGCGGATTGGCATGCCCTCTCCACAAAATATGCTGATACCAGTCGCGTGAAAGAATTCTCCCAGGAATTAGTGATTGATTGGCTGTCTGCTGGCATCGATCCTGAAAAATCCACCGTGTTCATTCAGTCCCATGTACCGGAACATGCCGTCCTCCATCTTCTCTTGTCCATGATGATTCCGATCCCCTGGTTGGAGCGAAATCCCACTTACAAAGAAAAGCAGGAACAATTAACAGATCGGGACCTCTCAACGTATGGATTCTTAGGCTACCCTGTTCTTCAGGCTGCTGACATTCTTTTATACAAAGCCGACGCCGTTCCTGTTGGTAAAGACCAGCTCCCGCACCTGGAACTGACTCGTGAAATTGCGAGACGGTTCAATAGCTTGTATCACCCTGTCTTCCCCGAGCCTCAAGAGTTACTCACGGAGTTCCCAAAGGTCTTGGGAACTGATGGCCGGAAAATGAGCAAAAGCTATTGGAATACGATCAATCTCTCGGATTCCGAACCGGAAGTCCGGCAAAAGCTGAAAACGATGGTCACTGATCCGGCCAGAATCAGACGAAAAGATCCAGGAAATCCAGAACTGTGTCCGGTCTTTGACCTACACAAGATGTTTTCATCCACGCCGACCATCGACCAAGTTAACCGGGAATGCCGAACAGCTGAAATCGGCTGTATAGACTGCAAAAAGATCGTTGCTGATACGCTCGTGGAGCGCCTGACCCCAATATGGGAAACCCATCATACGTTAAAAGCTCACCCGAAAAAATTACAGGATGTCGTCGATCATGGATATCAGCATGCCGCGCGAATTGCCCGACAAACGCTTGATGAAGTCAAATCGGCTATGAAGATCTAATGTCAACCACAATTCGCCCGTCAATATTGTCGCGAACTCTTCCGAAGAAGTTTAGTGGCTCGGTGATTCCTTGACAAGGGCTTCGAGCCCTCAGTACCATTCAGCCGCGTTCACACTTCTGAATTCTTAAACCATTGAAAAAGGGCTATTAATGGCTATTAAAGTCGGTATTAATGGGTTCGGCCGAATCGGCCGGAACTTCCTTCGTGCCTCCTTTGGAGATCCACAGATCCAATGCGTGGCCATCAATGATTTGACGGATGCGAGAACCCTTGGCCACCTTCTCACCTATGATTCTGTTCACGGGAGGTTCAACGCCGAGGTCTCAGTTGAGGATGAAAACCTTATTATCAACAAGGTGCCCATTCGAATCCTAGCCAAAAGAGACCCCAAAGAACTCCCGTGGAAAGACTTGGGGGTTGACGTTGTCATTGAATCCACTGGTCGGTTTACGGACCGAGAATCCGCCAGCCAACATCTCTCAGCCGGCGCGTCCCATGTTCTGATTTCCGCTCCAGGAAAAGACGCTGATCTCACGGTTGTCTTGGGAGTCAATGAACAGAACTATGACCCCCAAAAACACCATGTGATTTCGAATGCTTCCTGCACCACCAACTGCTTAGCGACGGTGGCGAAAGTCATTCTGGATAACTTTGGAGTCCGTCATGGATATATGACGACGATTCACTCCTATACCAATGACCAGCAATTGCTCGATCTGCCCCATAAAGACCTACGGCGGGCTCGTAGCGCCGCGCTTTCCATGATTCCAACTTCAACAGGGGCAGCCAAAGCCCTTCATTTGGTCATACCTGAATTAAAAGGAAAACTGGATGGGGTGGCCATTCGAGTGCCTACCCCCAATGTTTCCCTCATCGACCTTTCCGTAGAGGTTGAGCAGTCTTGTAATGCCCAACGAGTGAATGCAGCGTTTTCACAGGCTGCCCAAGGACCACTGAAGGGTATTTTGGCATATTCAGAAGACCCTATTGTCTCAATTGACCTGAATGGAAGCGCCTATTCGGCTACCCTTGACGCGTCACTCACAACCGTGCTGAACGATGGTCGATTCGTGAAGGTGTTCGCATGGTATGACAACGAATGGGGATATTCATGCCGCCTTCGCGATCTCATCAAATTTCTCGCGACAAAACGCTAGAATCTGATCGTTCTCTGCACGACCATCTTGCCGGTATCTGAGGAAGGGAGTCCTCATGAGAATTACCAAACAAACCATTGATCAAATCGATATAAGAGGAAAGCGGGTCATCATTCGCGTAGACTTTAACGTGCCCATAGATGACGCCCTTCAAATTACCGACGACTCCAGAATCAGAGCAGCACTCCCAACGATTAACCATGTGGTCGATGAAGGAGGCAGTGTCATCCTGTGCTCCCACCTCGGTCGTCCCAAGGGGGAACCACGGCCAGAGTGTAGTCTGGCACCTTTAGCCAAACGCCTAAAACGCCTGTTAGGGAAAGATGTGATTTTTGCAACCGATTGTATCGGCCCAATTGTCAAAAATTTGGTCAGTCAATTAAAGCCAGGTGATGTCCTGCTTCTGGAAAATCTTCGTTTCCACCCTGGAGAAGAGCAAAATGACGAGACGTTTTCTGCTGAATTGGCTTCCCTCGGTGACATCTACATTAATGAGGCGTTTGGAACTGCCCATCGATCGCATGCCTCAACCGTGGGAATCACGAAATTCATGAAAGTCGCTGCAGTCGGGTATCTCATGAAACGGGAAGTGGAATACCTCGAGGGATCTGTCGAAAATCCTACCAGACCATTCGTCGCTATTTTGGGAGGAGCAAAAGTATCTGGGAAGATCGGGGTGATTGAAAATCTCGGGAAACGAGTGGATAAAGTCATCATTGGGGGCGGCATGGCATTTACGTTTATTAAGGCCATGGGTCTCGAGATCGGGCGTTCGTTGGTTGAGGATGACATGCTGGAATTCGCCCAAGGTGTTCAAGACCATGCCCTTTCCCGAGGCGTGAAATTCTACCTTCCCGTTGATTGCGTTGTCGCAGCCAGCTTAGATCCTGGAGCTGAAACAAAAATTGTTCCTGTTCAAGAAATCCCAGATGGATGGTATGGTATGGATATTGGACCCGCGTCAGTCAGGCTGTTCGGGGAAGCGGTTCAAAATGCCAAGACAGTCCTCTGGAACGGACCGATGGGTGTATTTGAACGTGATGCGTTCTCCCGGGGAACATTTGCTATAGCCCACGCGGTCGCAAATGCATACGCCATGACCATTATTGGCGGAGGGGAGACTGCTCTCGCTGTGCACCGTGCTGGCGAATCCGAAAGCATGTCATTTATTTCTACAGGTGGCGGTGCAGCCCTACAACTTCTGGAGGGAAAGGACATGCCAGGGCTAGCTGCCCTTCCCACCATCTAGACATTTCTCTTCACATCCCTATCGCGTGTTAAGAGGCCTATCACCCTTGACAATTCCATTGGTCGTTGCAAACTGGAAAATGAACAAAACCGTTTCTGACGCCACGGGTTTGGTTGAAAAATTTCTCGAAATTGCTCCACTGTCACTCCAAGTAGAAGTTGCCCTTGCCCCTCCCTTCGTAGCTCTCTACACAGTTGGGGCATTACTGGAGAACACACCCTACAAATTCGCTGCTCAAAATGTATTTTGGGAAAGTGAGGGGGCCTATACAGGCGAAATTTCGCCGCCTATGCTGAGAGACCTTGGCTGCCACTACGTCATTCTTGGTCATTCCGAGCGACGTCAAATTTTCAGAGAAACCAACGGAGAGGTGAACAACAAGGTGGTATCCGTCCTCAAACACAACCTCTTTCCTATTCTTTGTGTTGGAGAAACCCTAGGGGAACGAGAGAATAATCGGATAACCGCCGTTATCAAGGAACAGCTTTTGACCAGCCTTCGGGGTGTATCGGATCAGGAAATTCAAAACGTGACGATCGCATACGAACCAGTCTGGGCCATCGGTACCGGTCATGCGGCAAGTGTGGCGCAAGTGGAAGAGGTTCATCAATTTATCCGGAAGACGATTGACAGCCAGTGGGGCCAGCAACTCGACACGCGCATCTTATATGGGGGCAGTGTCTCTCCGACGAATGCGGGAGAGTTGTTTGGGTCTGATCAAGTGAATGGGGCGTTGGTCGGCAAGGCTTGCCTAGATCCAGAATCCTTTGCTAAACTTATTAACTTAGCATCTCCAAACACTTAGTCACTCATTCTCATCACAAGACGATGTATACGGTCACGGTTGTTCTACATTTGATTGTCTGCTTTCTCATGATTGCGGCAATCCTGCTTCAATCCGGCAAAGGGGCTGAAATTGGTGCTGCCTTTGGTGGATCAAGCCAAACGGTCTTTGGAAGTCGGGGGCCTGGAACATTTTTAAGCAAGGTCACGGTGGCAGCTGCCATTATCTTCATGCTCACATCACTCGGATTAGCCGTTCTTTCAAAAAGAGACATGGGTTCTTCGGTTATCGACTTACAAACACCAGCTGGTGAAGCTTCATCTCAAGACAAAACCTCTGAGTCCACTTCTTCCTCTGAACCAGCCCCAACGCCAGAACTAGCTACCCCATAACCTCATCTGACATTCTGTTTTTAGGAATCACTTCTGCCCCATCACCGCATTTCAATGGCGCGTTGCTGGTGCCGAGGGAAAGAATCCCATTTGTTCGATAACGGGTGAAGGGAAGTAAAGAGAGGGAGGGGCTTAAACTGGTGTCAACCAGGAAGCATGCGAGGCATCTTTACCTTGCACGACATCAAAAAAAGTTTTTTGCAACACACTGGTCATGGGGCCACGTTTCCCATCACCAATTTGGCGATTATCAATCTCTCTCACAGGAGTCAATTCTGCCGCCGTCCCGGTTAAAAATACTTCATCTGCCACATACATCGCATCACGCGCGAAGCGTTCTTCGACCACGGTGATTTTTCTTTCCCGCGCTAACTCCATGACTGCATTTCTCGTGATTCCCTCAAGTATTGAGGTCAGTGGCGTGGTGAGCAGAACTCCTTTGCGGACAATAAACACATTTTCACCAGTGCCTTCTGCCACGTAGCCGTCAGGATCTAACAGAATGGATTCCTCATACCCGGCACTTTTCGCTTCGCATTTCGCAAGAATGGAGTTGACATAATGTCCTGACACTTTGGCACGGGTCATTGAGACATTCACATGATGACGCGCAAAAGAGGAGATTTTGGCGCGAATACCATGAGTCAGAGCTTCTTCTCCAAGGTATGTTCCCCAGGGCCAGGCCGCAATGGCGAGCCGAATGGGATTATTCCCAGGATACAACCCCATTTCTCCATACCCGATGTAGGCTAATGGTCGGATATACCCAGACTCCAAACGATTCACCAGAACCGTCTCAACAATGGCATCAGCGACATCCTTCTTGCTGAAGGGAATCTTGAACATGGCAATATGGGCGGACTCAAACAATCGATCCACATGCTCTTGCAGCTTGAAAATGGCCGAATGAACTGACCCTTTGTAGCACCGAATTCCCTCAAACGCTGCTAATCCATAGTGAAGGGAATGCGTCAATACATGGACCGAAGCCTCATTCCAATCGACGAATTTGCCATCCATCCAAATTTTTTCAGTAGGAGCTAGCATGTGAACCGCCAAACCCTTCCATCTGGTTAGATAAGTTCTGAATGCCTGACTGTGTCCTATTTATATCGAGGGGCTCGAATCCTGTCAATGACATCACTATTTTGGCTAGGATCAGTCCCTCGCTTGACACCTTTTCAGGCCGCATGATAGAAGTCTTTGAAAATAAGGAAGAAGAGAACCATGTATGCCATCGTTGAAACTGGAGGAAAGCAATATCGGGTTGAACCAGGAGCCACGCTCCAAGTCGAATCCCTACATGCAGAAGTCGGAGATGTCGTCGAGTTACGACCCGTACGATTTATCTCGGGAGAACAAGGTGCCAAGTTAGGTCAACCTGTTATTGATCAAGCTCACGTCAAAGCCACAGTCCTGAGAAACGGACGAACTCGATCAATCACGATCTTTAAGAAAAAACGACGGAAGAATTACCGACGAACCAAAGGGCATCGTCAGGAGTTTTCGCATATTCGCATCGATGAGATTGTTTCAGCCTAAATTTTAAACGGAGAAGGGTATGGCGCATAAAAAAGGTGGTGGGTCTTCACGAAACGGTCGTGACAGCAATCCTCAATACTTAGGTGTCAAACGGTATGCTGGTGAACAGGTGAGCCCAGGGTGTATCATCGTTCGACAACGAGGGACGAAATTTCATCCTGGCTTGAATGTTGGGCTCGGGAAAGACCATACGCTGTTTAGCAAGATCCAGGGTGTGGTGAAATTTGAAGGAGACACCGTCCGTCGACGTGTGAGTGTGTATCCCCCCGCCTAGGTTCTTCATTTTCTGTATCTTCCTACGCCCCTTCGACATATCATCTTTCTCTTTCCTAAGACTTCACTCGAGAGGAAAATCTTTTTCGCCATGTTTATAGACCAGGCCAAGATCTTTGTGGCAGCCGGGAAAGGGGGAGACGGGGCCTCCAGTTTTCGCCGCGAAAAGTTTGTCCCCTTCGGAGGTCCTGATGGAGGAGACGGGGGAAACGGGGGAAATGTCGTGATGACAGCATCCAGTCGAATCACGACTCTTCTGGATTTGAAATATCAACGGCATTATGAAGCCCAGGCAGGTCAGCCTGGACAAGGGTCGAACTGTCACGGTCGATCAGGTAGCCATACGGTGATTCACGTCCCAGCCGGTACACTCGTTCGGGACGAAAAAACCGACAGACTCCTGGCAGATTTTACCCATAACGGACAGTCCACCATCATCGCCCATGGCGGTCGGGGGGGGAAAGGGAATGCGAGATTCGTCAGTAGCACGAACCGGGCTCCGAGACAGTATGAGACAGGAACGCCGGGCGAAAGTCTGTACCTCAAACTTGAGCTTAAACTCCTGGCGGATGTGGGTTTAGTCGGCTTTCCCAACGCAGGAAAATCAACCTTTATCTCTTCGGTTTCAGCTGCCCGTCCGGAAGTCGGCGCGTACCCCTTTACCACGCTCCGTCCCTATTTAGGCGTCGTGGCCCAGGAGGACTACAGCAGCTTTGTCATCGCAGATATTCCAGGCCTTATTCAGGGAGCGCACGAAGGAAAAGGGTTAGGCCTTCAATTCCTTCGCCACATCCAACGAACCGCTATCCTCTTGTATTTAATCGATGGATCAGAATGGGCAACTGAAGACCCGACGGTTAGTTTTAAAATCCTCCGACACGAATTAGCAGAGTTTGATCCGATCCTTCTACAACGGCCATTTGCCATTGTAGGGACGAAATTTGATATTCAGGGGAATGGCAAGAATTTTCAAACATTACAGTCGTTTTGCGAGGAGGAACGTATTCCTTATTTCTCAGTCTCAGCTGTGACACGAAAGGGACTAGAACAACTTCTTCAATTTGTTGGACAACATGTTGAAAAAGGCCGATCGGCATGCGCGAGCAATGGTTAACCGAATCTAAACGAATTGTTGTCAAGATCGGAAGCAGTCTTGTCGCTTCTCGTCAAGAAGGGCTCAGAACAGCCCAAATCGATCGACTCGCGCAAGAACTTGCTATGCTCATGGGCCATGATCGAGAAATCGTGGTTGTCTCGTCTGGCGCGATTGTCGCGGGAATAGAAAAACTCGGGTTGTCTTCTTATCCCCAAACGCTCCCCTTAAAACAAGCCTGTGCCGCATCAGGGCAAAGTCAGCTTATCCATGCCTACGAACGTTCCTTCGAAGGCATTGGGAAGAAGGTGGCACAAGTTCTACTCACCCATCAGGATTTAGCTGACCGCAAACGTTTTTTAAACGCCAGACATACGTTAACCACATTAATTCAATACGATATCATTCCCATCATTAACGAGAATGACACGGTATCTGTAGAGGAAATACGTTTTGGAGATAATGATTCTTTGGCAGGACAAGTTGCCCACCTTGTCGATGCCGACCTGTTGGTGATTCTTTCTGATGTTGACGGACTGTTTACCGAAGACCCTCGTCGGAACCTTGCAGCGACACTTATCCCTCTTTTGGAATCTATTAACGAGGACATTCTTGGCTGTGCAGGGGAATCTCGGACAGAGGAAAGCACTGGTGGAATGGTGACGAAGGTTCAGGCAGCCCAACATGCTGCCAAGTTCGGAGTACCGACTCTGATCACGAACGGAGAAAATCCAGGGCTTCTTCCTTCCATCCTGACGGGCGATACACCCGGAACGGTGTTTTCTCCACAGAAAAAACCTCTTCCAAGTCGAAAACACTGGATCGCGTTTACCGTTCGTCCTAAAGGGCAGGTGTTCTTGGATGATGGCGCTGTACAGGCACTACGACACCGAGGGAAGAGTCTGCTTCCATCTGGCATCTTGGAGGTCAAAGGGAACTTTCTGCCAGGGGATCCGGTATCCTGTATAGACACAAACCTCAAGGAATTTGCAAAAGGCCTCGTGAATTATTCAGCCGAAACGCTTCAAAGGATCAAAGGGAAAAAATCTTCCAATAACCCGGCAGCCCTTGGAGGCCGAGAATATGAAGAAGTGATCCATCGAGACAACCTCGCGCTCTTGTAAATGACCTTTTTCATGGACTACCGTTTCCAAATTCCACTTTTCTTCACTGTTTATTCCTAACACCCATGCGTGTCGGTCTACTAGGAGGAACCTTTAACCCCATCCACACTTGTCATCTCGTCGTGGCTGAACAAACCCAGGAACGTCTCCTCCTGGATGAAGTCATGTTTATCCCAACAGGCGATCCTCCCCATAAGCCGTCTCATTCGTTAGCCCCCTCCCACCATCGACTGACTATGGTCCAATTAGCCACAGCCGATTTTAAGAACTTTTCAGTTTCGGCAATCGAATCCTATTCGACCCAAAAATGCTACACGATCGATACCTTGAAGCAACTCCGCCAAGAGCATTCACCGGAAACCGAATTCTTTTTCATTATCGGCCTTGATGCATTTTTGGAATTGCCTAGTTGGAAATATGCGACACAGGTCTTGACGCTGGCCAACTTTGTGGTGATTTCTAGGCCCAACACCCAGTTTAAGGACTTATCCTCTCTCTCCCTTTTACCACCCCTACCACACTCTTCCTTACAAGACTTAGATACAGGCGTTCTCTCTCGATCTGATACCACCACGTCAAAGATGACGAGTTTGATTCTGCTTGGTTTGCCGCCGTGTGAAATCTCTTCATCTGCAGTCAGGAACCGATTAATGCTGGGATTGCCCCTCCACGATTGGTTGCCCCCTTCTGTTGAATCCTATATAATTGAACACAAGCTTTATGACGTCCACACAGTATAACGATCTTTCCACCACCATCCATTCAAAAGCCCTGGTCATCGGTCGCACAGCCCTTGAGAAAAAAGCCACAGATGTGGTGATCCTGAAGGTAGGGTCGCTCACTCCTGTGGCCGATTTTTTTATCTTTTGTTCTGGAAATTCAGAACGCCAGGTCAGAGCCATTGCCGATGCGATTGATAGTGAAGTCTCGCGGTTATATTCCTCCAATGCGACCATTGAGGGAGAAACCTCGGCCACGTGGATTTTGATGGACTATGGCGATATTGTGGTCCATATCTTTCAGGAAGAAATTCGGTCCTATTATGGAATTGAAAACATGTGGAGAGATGCAGAACAAATCCCAGTTTCCGAGTTTGAACCATCTCTTCCATCTAGCCTACCGAGACCCACACAGCCTTTATGTATGAAGGTCGTTCACCACTAACGTCCGTGGTATCACCAACCCTGTTGTGATGTTGTTGGAAAGATATGTCTTCTCATGTGGGCGTGAGAGCGAACAATCATTCTTTTTCTTCGCTCACCTTCGATAAGGTGGAACTTTTACCTCCGATCCTTCAGGAGAATTTCTATGATGAACAAACACGAGCTTGCCGATAAGGTCTTAGGTGGAGAATCCATTCAACGTTCGGAGTGTTTAGACATTCTTCAAACACCGAAGGAGCAATTACTTGACCTTCTCAGCGCAGCCTACCGAATACGCCACAAGTACTTTGGCCAAAAGGTCACACTCCAAATGTTACTCAACGCCAAAAGTGGAGCCTGTCAAGAAGATTGTCATTACTGCTCACAGTCATCAATCTCTTCGGCTCCTATTGAGCGATACAGTTTAGTATCAGCAGACGAGATGGTTGAGAATGCACGGAAAGCCGCAAAGGCTAAGGCACAAAGATATTGCATCGTTATCAGTGGCCGAGGGCCTCTTGACCGGGAAATCTCTGAAATCTCGACAGCCGTTCAACACATCAAGGAAGAACTTCCTCTTCAAGTGTGCTGTTCCCTTGGATTATTAACGGATCAGCAAGCCCGACAATTAAAAGAGGCGGGGGTTGACCGGATTAACCATAACCTTAACACGAGCGAAGCGTATCACTCTTCTATTTGCACCACCCATACCTTTCATGATCGATTGAACACGCTCAAAGTCGCCAGAGCCGCTGGGCTGGAATTGTGTTCAGGAGGGATCATTGGAATGGGGGAAAAGGATGAAGATCTTGTGGACTTGGCCTTTGCCTTACGAGAAGTCAACCCAGACTCGATTCCTCTCAATATGCTCCATCCGGCCCTTGATACCCCCCTTGAAGACTGTCATGACCTTACGCCTTCTCGGTGCCTGACCGTGCTCAGTATGTTCCGGTTTGTCCACCCTCAACGAGAATTACGGGTGGCGGGAGGTCGGGAGTTTAACCTTGGTTCTCTTCAGGCCTTGTCTCTCTATGTCGCAGACTCTCTTTTTGTCGGGGGATACCTCACAACACCAGGCCAAGCCCCACCAGATGTTTGGAATATGATTGAAGAGATGGGCTTTGAAGTGGAAGTCGGACAGACCCCATCCTTGGCCAATTCATAAGAGCCCATTTTTTTACTCGCACCGCAATCCTTCGCCGATTGATTGCCGAACCGCCCATCTCGCGGGAAAGACCCCTGCGAGCAACACCGCAAGAATCCCGATCCCTCCAGCCTGTCCTAATATCTTCCATGGCAGTGTGAAGTGGATGGTCCATCCAAATGACTGTTTGTTAATGACCTCAATCAAGAGTACGGCAAGCAAAAGACCTCCGAGCAAACCAAGTACAGCACCGAGAGAGCCCAAGTAGAGGGATTCCCAAAACACCAATTGCTGAATTTGTTCTCCACCAGCACCCACCGCACGAAATGTCGATAATTCACGCTGTCGTTCCATTATCGAGGTCACCAAAGTATTGATGATTCCAAGGATGGCCACGACCATGGCAATGAATTCCAGTCCATAGGTCACTCGAAAGGTCCGGTCAAAAATATCTAGAATTTCCGATCGAAGTTCCTTGTTACTAATGATCACGACTGGCCACTCAGATTGTAAAATCTGTTCGAGACGCTCGCCCACCAACGAAGAGTTGACCCCATCATCCACATACACAGCTAAAACAGTGGCACCTGACTTTCCCCAAAACTGATGGTACAGACTTCGATCCATGACGACCTTACCGCCGTCAATGGCATAATCGTAAAACACTCCCAGGACGGGAAAGAGCGTATTGCCCCCGGGAGTCGAAAGGGTAATGGAATCACCTTTTTTGACCCCAAGATCATGTGATAACACCTCAGAAATGATGACCCCGCCCTTATCCCTACTCCGTGTCAGAATTTCATCGGAACGGCCATCCATAAAAAGGTATTGACTGCGTCGAGCATGAATAGAAAAATCTCGTGCCACCAAGGATATATTCCTACCTGCGACAGTACTTGGCACCTGATAATACGGGTCGACTTCAGCCACACCTGGAATTGTCTTCACTTTAGGAATAAGGGACAAAGGCAGTCCATTCATCTGACCTCCCTCTTCCTGACCACCTAGCCAGGAAAAGGGGGTCACAATCAGATTGGCCATAAGGGTTTGGTCAATCCAAATCTCCACGGTGTCACGAAAACTCTGGACCATGGTTCCCACACCGACGATCAGTGCAAGCCCGACCATGAGAACCGACAGCGCGACACTATTTCGTCCTGGAGTTTTGATCATTTGATCCGCCGCTAGACGGCTCAACATTCCTGTCTGTCCCCTGCATTTCGTTTTCATGATAATCTTCAGGGCTTGCAACATGACGGGGCCCAAAAAAGAGCATGCCAGTAAAAGACAAAACGCCGAACCGTATCCCCACACGGGAATTCCTTCAATGGATTCGGGGATAGTCAAAACACCGGCAAGAAAAAACAACCCCACGGCGAACCCCAAGGCCTTCCCAAGGTGCTGAGTTTGGCTCTCCTCGTACCCACCTGGTGCTAAGGCCCTTGAAGGGGACGTTGTCGCTGCATCCCAGCAGGGGTTCATGGCTCCTAACAAAGCAATGCCCATTCCTAAGAGACCCCCCACCCCATAGAAAGCCAAGGGCATTTGAATACCTTTGACCGAAACGGAGGTATAGAGTTCAGACACATTCGAGCTCACTAAGCTCAAGAAATGTTCAGAAAGCAACGCTCCTAATCCACTTCCAAGCACCCCTCCGACAAACCCGATAATACCGGCCTCGCCGAGGTACAGCAGGCTTATTTGTTTTCGAGACATGCCCATGGCACGCAGAATTCCGATTTCTCTACGATACTGCACGACGGAAAAGGACACCGCGTTATAGACGAGAAAAACCCCGACAAAGAGTCCGACTGTGCTCAATGTCCCCAGATTGAACTGAAAGGTATGAATCATCCGTTCAACTTGTTGATTGCGCTGTGATGGACGCCCCACGTTCGCCTCTGCCTGAAGGACATGTCTCACCGACTCGACAATCTGATCAACGTCGTAATCAGATTCTGTGACAAGATCAATGCGGTCTAAACGCTCCACCATGTTGAACAAGAGTTGTGCAGTCGCAATGTCCACAAAGCCCATATTGTCCCAACGCGACGTCATCTGATCACTTTCCCTGACGATCCCCCGGACGACAAAGTTGATGAGACGGTCATCAACACTCATGGTTAAGGAGTCTCCAACCTCTACACTCAACTCCGTTGCCAGAGACGTACCGAGGAATAAGGCCTGAGGGGAAAGAAAATCCTCCAATAACAGATCCTGCTCGTCCTGAACGTCCAACTGCACATCATTCATAATGGCCACATCCAAAAGATCCAGACCCCAAAGAGAAAAAGCCTTCCCTTTTTGAGAACCAGTAGGGATTACCGCGACCTTTTGAATCACAGGACTGGCCTGTCGGATGCCTGGGAGCTGACGCACCTTCGTAATCCATCGTTCATCAACCTCAAAATTTCCTCCAGAAATTTGAACGGAGACATTCCCGGTGACAGTTGAGACGGATTGTTCAAATGACCGAAGGACTTCAGTATTCGAGAGACGCATGGCAATGGCAGCAGAAATACCAACTGCCACACCCACGATCGTCAAACCTGTCCGAAACGGACGATTACGCAGATGATGGATAGCCAGAACTAAGAGGGGACTACGCATTTATCAGGAAGTAGTTCTTTCGAAGTAATTTTTAGGAGGTAGTTGTATCTAAGAAAGAAATTATGGTAATTTTCTTGTGTTCCATTCCTGGCCCAACAGGCTGAATCAGAGGACGGAATGGCCAAGATCAAGAACAAAATAGGAGAACCAAGCGGGAATTCCCGTGAAAAACTTGATGAGCCCTTCTCACTCACAGAACGTCAGAAAGAAATTATTCGACTGGTTGCCCAGGGTCACACGAATCGGGAAATCGGGGAACAACTTGACATTAGTGTTCGCACCGTAGAAGTTCACCGCTTTAACCTCATGCGACGACTCAGAGTCCGGAACGTCGCCCAATTACTTCGTCAGGGTCTTTTACTTCGGCTTATTCCAAAAAACTTTGCTTCGAAGTAACCCCACCTGAAGAACTCCCCCACTCAGAGGTGTGACTCATGGGTCCTTACCACGTCATCACCGGAATTTTTTTTAGCGGGGATCCATCTTTCCTGATAATCCTGGATGCCCGCCTACAACTGCGGGCATGACGAATCAGACCCCCCGCGTGGAGCAGGAATTTCCAAACTTCATCTGACAATGTCCGTCAACTGAAATTCAAGTTTTTACTCATCAGAGTTCCTTGAGCATTCCCCGGCATTCAGCTAAAGACGGGTATCCCTTTTGCGTCAGCACGTTCTCCAGCTCCTGACCAATACGCGCAAACGCCTCTAAGCCCTCGTCCACTAACGTCGTCCCAATTTGGACAGCAGAAGCCCCACACAAGATATGTTCAAACACGTCTGTTCCCGTCGTAATTCCGCCGACTCCGATGATAGGAATGCGCCCCTTCAATAACTTCCAAAAAGCCCTGACATTGGCCAAAGCCACTGGCTTAATGATTTTGCCACCAATTCCCCCAAACCCACCTTTTGGTTTAATCACGACCGACTCTTGCTCAGGATCAATGACTAAGCCATTCCCCACAGAATTGATTAATGAGAGAAAAGAGACTCCAACTAGATCCAAAACTTCCGCCATCTGTTCATGATGAATGGGATCAAAATAAGGAGGAAGTTTGACCCCTAAGGGAACCGTCACAATCGAACGCAATTCATTGAGAATCCTTTCAGTCGCTTCCCGATCATATCCAATCTGAGGTTTTCCAGTAATATTGGGGCAGGACAGGTTACATTCAATCAGATCCGGTCTAGCCTCATTGATGGCCTGGGCAGCTTCCAGAAAGTCTTGTTCCTTCAATCCGGCAATACTCGCAATGATGGGTTTACGAAATCGACGAAGGTCCGGCAGAAGCTTGGCATAGGCTCGATAGCCGAGGTTGGGAAGCCCCATAGAATTAATAGAACCACCCTCAAAACTCCAATATCTTGGGTTTGGATTTCCAGACCGAGGCTCGGGAGTCATGGATTTGGTCACAATGGCCCCGCACCAAGAGCGTCCCAAAGCTTCCAGCTCTTCCTGTGTCACACAACAGGCTCCGGCCGCGTTCATGAGACAGTTGGGAAACTCTACTCCGGCAATAGTCGTGGAGAGATTCATAACCTGCATGGATCCGATCGTTTCATGCACTCCTCAAGAAGTGCCACAAAGATGCCCATCTCGTAACTCAAGCCGTCGATCCGCTACTTTGGCAGCAGCTTCCCAGTGTGTCGCCAACACCACGGTTTGTCCTTCATTCTGGGAAATCTGACGAAGCAATTTCACCACTTCCTCCGCATTATGGGAATCCAAATTTCCAGTCGGTTCATCGGCCAGAATAATTTTTGGACGATGCACAATCGCCCGAGCGATCGCCACACGTTGCTGTTCCCCTCCAGAAAGTTCACTTGGCCGATGCTGAGATCGTTCTTCCAATCCCACCATATTGAGGCATTGTGACACCCGCGCTTTTACGACAGAAGAAGATTCTCCAGCCAATACGAGAGGGAGGGCCACATTTTCCTCAGCTGTCAAGCCAGGGACAAGATGAAAGGCTTGAAACACCATCCCCAAAACCTCTCGTCTCATCTTGGTCCACTCTTTGTCAGAAAATCCTTGAGTGGAAGACCCATTGATCACAATGTTTCCAGAAGTCACGTCATCTAAACCACCAATGAGATTGAGTAGAGTACTTTTTCCACTCCCACTTGGACCCATAATAACGCAGAATTCTCCTTTGGGGAGGCAGAAGGAAAGATTTTCAAGGGCTCGGATGACGGAACGTCCACGTCGGTATTCTTTAAAAACATGGTCGACCATGAGCATAGACATCTCCATGTGGACCGTTTCTCTCACCTGCTCTCAGTGAAAACCATGAATACCAGATAATCTTTCCTATATCACAATAGAGAGAAATCCCACAACGAGAACCTCTTCATCCCCAACGGCAAAGGAAGTTCCTGGGATTCTTGACAGAAAATCAGCTAATCCTTAAGGTTGAAGGCCTCCTCGTTTTTTTTCGTCAATGTTGATGATACCTGGAACAGGATTTCTCAGACAGGCATTACATACCATTCTTCCCGTCGATTGCCACCATTGCGGTCAGGCTCTTTGGGATGATCCTATCCCATTTTTCTGTCAGTATTGTTGGAAGCAGATCACACCATGCACCTTACCAACTTGCTCTCGTTGCGACCGCCCATTTCAATCTCCTATTGCCCTACTGCATAGTCCTCTTCACCAATGCAGCTCATGTCGAATCCATCCACCAGCCTACACGAAAGCCTGGACTCCTTACGGATACGAATCTCCTCTCAAGGAAGCCATTTGCCAATTTAAATACCATGGGAAAATTGGATTGACCCGTCCCTTAGCAAGCCTCCTCATCGAGGCCTTAGGAGATTCCTTGCCGAATATTGATTGCATCGTGCCCGTCCCGCTTCATCCCAATCGTCTACGTGAACGAGAATATAACCAATCACTCCTTCTTGCCGATCAGTTAGGACGCCATTGGAACATTCCCGTGCGCCCTGAGCTCCTCGTCCGAATTCGGCCTAGCGTCCTCCAAGCAACCCTTAAACGCAGAGCATGTCTCAAGAATCTGCGGTGCACGTTTGGCGTAACGCAGGCATCGAAAGTTGCCGGAAAATCCGTTTTAGTGGTAGACGATGTTTTCACAACAGGAACAACCGTCAACGAATGCGCGAAAGTCCTTCGAAAAGCTGGGACGGGAAATATCTATGTTGGGACTTTGGCCAGAATGAGTTAACCCAAAGTTTTGTCGGTAGGAGCCTTGCTCTTTACCTAGAAGCTTGGCCCCTGATGGAGTTTTCTTGTATGCCAATTTTCGAATATCGGTGCCTTGAATGCCGAAAGCGAAGCACGATTTTAACCCTCAAACCAACAAAAAATTCCGCTCAATGTATCCATTGCAAAAGTCATAACGTTGAAAAAATCATGTCACGATTTGCCTCTAATAAGTCGGAGGCGATCAGGAATGATGCACTCATCGATCCTAGTCGATTAGGAGATTTCGACGAATCCATGGGAGGCTGTTGTGAAAGTGGAGAAGAATAGGTCTTTTGGAAAAGACTCCAAGCCCCCCCCAAATAACTTCTTGACTTTATTACGTGTTTTTTCTAGGCTAATTTTTCCTAAAAGGAAACATGTAAAAATCAGGGCATGAAGGAAAGTTTCATCGATGTTTGCCGGGCAATACCATTGTAAACTAGACGAAAAAGGCCGGTTCATCGTTCCCAGCCCAATCCGAGAACAGTTGGAAGCTGAGGGGGAGAGCGTGTTTTTTTTAAAGGGACACGACGTACCGCTCTCGGCTTATTCTTCAACAGAATGGACAAAGGTCTTGGAGAAGGCCAAACAAACCTTCGATGAGGACCAAAGCCGCCTGTTCATGCACTTTGTCGTATCCGAAGCCTCATCATCCGAAATAGACAAGGCAGGCCGCCTCTTAATTCCAGGAAAGCTTCGAAAGGTCATTCCTATTGACGATGACCAGGAAATCGTCTTGGTCGGCATGTATCATAGGCTCGAACTATGGAATCCTTCACAATGGCGTCGGTATCTCATGAAGAATGAAGACAATTTTGAACAATCTATTGGGAAGATGCTGAACCTTCTTTAAGTCGTCATTCGAGTCCCAATGTCATTCCTAACCTTTCCTATCCTTCCATTCTGAATTTTCCTTGATACCTATTCCTTCATCGAGAACCCCTTCGAAGAACGTCAAAAAGAGAACAATTTCGATAACTCGCGTTCGAAAGTCGTCTTCTATCATTCGAGTTCTTCCCCGATCCAAAAGTTCTACTTCACAAACATCTGGAAAATTGGCTACGACCCTACTGAGTAGCAACCCGATGTTGATGGCCCTTCCTCTCCCCCCAACAATCAATAAGCAATACGCCACGGTCCAGGGTCGACGCGTGCTGTCCTCTCAAGGAAGACGGTACAAAACAGAAGTTTCTCAATTTCTCCTTAAACAATTTGCGACAAATCGGGGGTGTGCCCCCTCTCCAGCTATCCTCCAAACTCATTTTCTCCGACTCACCCTGTGTTTTTATTTCTCATCCCTTCTAAAACGGGACCTAGACGGCGGAGTCAAAATAACTCAGGATGCGATTTGTGAACCCTTGGAAATCAATGATAATCGAATCTTAGAACTTCACCTGTACAAATATCAGGACAAGGAGTTCCCAAGGGTGGAATGCACACTCACGCCTCTTTATCCTCTAAAGAAATAGGCAAGAAAAGTGTGAGCATTGTTCCCCAAAATTATTCTTCAAGTACCGGCTCAGGCAGACCACCAACCATCGCAAGAACTAGCCCGAGGATCAACGCCTGGACCACCCATCCAATGAGGCACACGCCAACAGCCCGTAATGTACTGTGATAATCCAAGGCTTGCCGCACGGCAATCACCATGGCCACCAGCATCCAGATTCCGGCAATAAGATGAACAGCTTCGTCTAAGGACGGGATAATCCCCAGGACTCGAATCAGACCTGGAGCGCTCGAAAACCCGATCGTCCGTAGGAGTTCTCCCTGATCAGCATGTGTTTGGGGTTCAGGCAGGAGTTTCGTGCCAATAAAGTAGGTCATGAAAGCCCAGATATACCACCCGATCAGGGCTCCGACCGTGCCAACCACCAAGCCCATTACTCCAAGCACGTCATACAGCCCAACCCCACTCGCGAGGCTCGACAACACGACCACTGTCATGGCCTGACCAAGAGCACTTTTGTCTGCTTCTACCTCTTCATATAAGTGGACATCGAGCATTGAAGCTCGAATCATCCGATTCACAAATGGCGTCATACGTGTTGACCTTCGTGTCCTCAGAGAGCAACTTCTACTAGGGCTGAAATAGTACTTTCCTTAAGTGGGGAGGACTTTGCGCTACTATGTTGCCGTAAATAGTAATTAAGGAATCTCTAAACAGGCGGTCAAATTCATAAACATTAGGAAGTGATGGTGGGGAAAATTTACTTAAACCTTTGAATGGGTTTTCTTGGAACCGAGTTTTTCAATCAATTGTTCATTAGGAGTGAAAATGTAAGTCCGACCTTCTTTCTTTTTTTTCAAGAAGCCTCTTTTAGTCAGATATAAAAGATCTTGTCTGGCCGTTTGATACACAATGGCATGATGATTCTGATGAGATTCAATTGTGTAAACAGCATTGGGATGCCGGATGGCATGATAAATCAAACCCTTCTGCCTCAAGTTAAAGCCTTTATAATTATTTAGGCACTCATTTTAACTGAAAAATTTAGATTTAAACTTCCAGACACTCTGCGATGGAGTCTAGCCCTACCCCTAACAATGCAGCCCCGTCAATGAAGTCCGTCATTCTCTCGGCACCGATGACACGGAGGAGTGCAGAGCCCTGAATAGCCTGTCCTCGTGAAAACGGGGACGGGAATCCAGATTTGCGCACTCTCAAAATACATCTGAATAAACCTTTATGCCACCAGATCAAACCCAAGCCTACGGACGGGCCGGGTTTCAGGAAGAAAGAGGTTGAATTTCCACAAAATGCTTAACGGACTTCACCCCCCCTTGGTTGTCCGAATAATATCCAAGACTTTATCTAACTCCGCTTGGCTTCGGGTTCGACCAATCAGATACACTTGATTCCGCACGGAACGCCATCGATAATTCACAGAAGTCATCCCTTTAGCGGCGATGAGCTGGGCCTCAATCTTCGTGGCAATCCAGAAATCATCGACCGTTTGGCCCATGCCTTCGGTATCTTTCCTTATCCTGTTGTTCAACTTGCTTACGACGACGTTCCTTTTCTTCCGGAGTCACGATTTGTATTTCATCGTACAGCGCTTTATGTCTAGCATCAGCCTTTGCCATTTGGACGACTTCATCGCGAACGTTTGGATCATCCAGGGTGCCGGTAAGCAACACACGCTGCTCCCAAACATCCACATTCACATCCAGCAATAAACCCTTATCTTTGCCCGATAAATCCGAAAGAAAATTCGTCGCCATTTTTGTATCCGTGACCTGATTTTCCGTGCTGCGATCTTCCAGCGCTTTTTCCCCGGTCTCCATCAAAACAGTGGTGCATCCGGATGCCAGAAGGGCGATAGCCCCAATACTAAAAATCCCGAGTCTTGTTAATGAACGATTCATGTCGCGCTCCTCTTCTTGTTAAGCAAATAAGGCCATTGGACCTTCAAAAGAACCAGGACCTGATGGCATGCTCTGCGCGTCTGAAAAACGTGCCACTTCTATTTCCTTGGTTTTGCCCTGTTTCGAAGTACTTGCTTTGTCTTTTCTCCCTGTACATTACCGCAAAACCACAAGCAAAAAAGTTCGAACCGCTCAGATCTCGCTCCCAATAAGGCGTTTCGGCCATTTAAGGAAAGGCAACTATGTTCGAGCCTCCTCAGAAAATAACCCTTTTTCCAAGTTAGATCAAATAGTTAGGAAAATGGCGCGCCCGACAGGAGTCGAACCTGTAACCTCTTGATCCGTAGTCAAGTGCTCTATCCATTGAGCTACGGGCGCGTGGCGTGATTTATCAATGAGTTAGATGAGCAGTTCTTTTGACTGAAATTAGCTCGTATTAAATAAGCATCAAATAGATGAAAAGTAGCGCACTTTATACAGGTCCTTTGGGAGTACCGTCAATTCAACACAGCGGTCATTTTAAATCAGTTCGCTAGTTACCTCTCCTTAAGTTCGTGGTTTGTTCTGGTTTCCACTTCCTCTGTTCCTTCACGTTGACACACGATCAGCCACGCAATAATTGAGGTGGCCCGGAATTGACAGACACCTGAAAATAGGGACAATATGTTCCGAGGAGGTGTCGTATGGGCCAACGCAAAACGTTTATGCCCGAGTTCAAGCGTGAAGCGGTGCAGTTGCTGGAAAGTGGGAGCCGCCCGGCCTCTCAAATTGCCCGCGAACTTGGGATTAAACGCAACCAACTATAATAAGTGGCAAACGGAATTGAAAGCTCGAGGGACAGCTGCGTTCCCTGGTTCTGGAATGCGGCGTAAGCGCAGCGATGAGGTGAGTCGATTGAAGCAGGATTTAGCGCGCGTGACTGAGGAGCGGGACATTTTAAAAAAGCCGCGGCGTACTTTGCCAAGGAACTCCGATGAAGTACGCTTTTATTCATGCACATCGTCAGGAGTTCCGCGTGACGCGGCTGTGTCACACCCTACAAGTTAGTCGCAGTGGATTTTATGCGTGGCAGCAGCGCCCTGAAAGTCGCCGGGGGCAACAGAATCGGGATTTGGTGGACCGGATGCAAGTCCTGCATCAACAAACGCGAGAAGCCTACGGGGCCCGGAAGATGTGGCACTTGTTGAAGAGCGAAAGCCAGGAGTATGGCCGGCATCGGGTCGCCCGCTTGCGGCAGCTGGCAGGAATCGTAGCGCGGCGGCGCCAACGCTTTGTCCGGACAATACAGGCGCGGCCGGAGAAAGTCTTCATTCCCAACCACCTGGATCGCCAGTTCACGGTCGCGGAGAAAAACCGCGTGTGGGCCTCGGATCTCACCTACATGCCCACCCGCGCCGGATGGTTGTATCTTGCCGTCCTGCTCGATCTCTATTCCCGTCGCGTGGTGGGTTGGAGTATGAGTGAGCGGCAGAGTGCCACGCTTGTGGTGGATGCCTGGCGGATGGCTTGGCTGCAACGGCAACCCGGCACGGGCTTACCCCACCACAGTGATCAAGGGAACCAGTATACGGCGAGTCTGTATCGCACGTTGCTGACCCGTCGCGGTGTGGTGCTGAGTTTGAGTCGCAAGGGCAACTGTTATGACAATGCGGTGGTGGAAAGTTTTTTCAGCACGCTCAAGAACGAACTGACGCACCATCAGCCGTTTCAAGACCGAACCGAAGCTCGTCGGGCGATCTTTGAGTATATCGAGGGATTCTATAACCGCAAGCGGCTCCACCAGACGTTGGGGTATCGCAGTCCCGAAAAATTCGAACAGCATGCCGGTGACTCTTAACTTCGTGTCTGTTTTTTTAGGGTCACCTCATTATGTTTTGGGAGCGAATTTAGAGAAGAAGACGTACTGGCTTAGGAAGAGTTACCGGTTGCGAAGATTTGGTGGGAAGAAGAACAGGATTGGGCGAAGAAAGCGGTAATGGAGACTACGTCGCCGTCAAATAGCTATCAACTCCTCTCTTACCCCTGATGTGGAAGCTGAAGACCTCACGTTCCCTGTTGGAGCGACTCTCGGTTTCGGTATACATTAGATATACTTGTTTGCGACAGTTTTCGAGGCATTCCGGTGTTAATCCTCGAATCCTCTATCCGTCTTGGACTGAGCTGGCGAATGCAAGTCCGTATTGATGCCACTTCAAAGACCGCAGAGTAGAAAAACACGATGAAGACGATCGATGAGTTGTTGATAGCCGACGCACCACAGGCGCTTGCTATAGAAGTGACCAGCAAATTTAACTTAACGTGCAAGATGTGCCCGCTGACCACAGGCAACACGTTATCTAGTACCAATCCGGACGATATGACGATGGTCTTGTGGCATGACGTTTTACCACTTGCCAAACGTTATAGAAACGTGATTCTTACTGGCTACGGTGAGCCATTGTTGAACCCACACTTCTTACCTATGCTAAGAGAGCTAAACCAGGCACAGGTCAACTTCTCAGTAACCACCAATGGCACGCCCATCACCAAATCCGTTGCTCTGGAGCTGGCGTCACTTGAGTCTATGAACCAACTTACTGTCTCTATTGATTCACCCGAGAGAGACAGTTACCGCTCTATTCGAGGGGGAGATGTCGAAAAGGCGTTGAAGGGCGTGAAGAACCTGATGGCAACCATTAGAGATCCGAATAGGGTTACCCTGTCAGTGGTTCTCATGAAGCACAACATCAAAGATTTGATAAATTTTCCCGCTCTTCTCGCCGAGTTCGGAGTTCGAAGGTTCGATCTCCAGATACTGGCGAACTACAACCCCTTATGCCCCGAGTACCAATTGATCCATAACCATGAGTTGTTTGCGCACATAGATGAGATCAAGCGGCGGTGTGAAGAAGTGAGTCTTGAACTCAAGATGGACCCTGCCTATGCTCAACGCTTTGTGTTAGAGCGCTTCAATCCTCAAGAAGCGATGCGCCGGTACCATGCCACGTCTTCAGAGTCAAAAGAGACCAGGCAGTGCTGTCTTCCTTGTGGTGTCCCCTTTATCAACCGCGAAGGCCGCGTCTTCCCCTGTTGTTTATCATCGACAGATAGCACCGCCATCATGGGTGATCTAAACCATGAACATTGGGATAGCATTTGGAATGGAAGGCGGTACCGCGATTTTCGCAAGCGTATTTTGGACGGGAATACCACCCCTTCGATCTGCCAACGCTGTAACCTGGCACCTCGCGGTAAGCACCCTCTGCTCCTTGAGCAGAACGAGCAGGTTGCGCTCTATGACAACATGCCCTCGATCATTCAGAAACTCCTCAAGCGAATACAAGGAATTCCATCTGACAATATGGCACCACGCCGGTTCTTTACAGCCTATTACAACAAGAATCTCTGGCACGGGTTAGAATCGAAAAGCGGGCCGGGATCAGAAGGTTTCTTTGCACAACAGAAAGTCCAATTTCTTAAGGAGATTGTACAAGCCTATCATGTCGTCTCCCTGCTCGATCTCGGTTGTAGGGATTTCTACTGGATGAAGGAAATCGCGTATGGCATGAAACGCTATCATGGCATTGATGTCGTCAAGCCCTTAATTGATTCAAATATCAAACAATTTGCCTCTCAAGCTGTGACGTTTCAATGTCTGGATATCACCACAGAACAGGAGCAGAAGAAACTAAGAGACCAGCCTTATGACCTTGTGGTGTGTTTCGATGTGTTCGGGAATCTCCTGAATGATGAAATAGACAGGTTCCTCTCGTTTCTCTTTCATGAAATTGATGCAAGATACCTTCTTATCATGAATCGAAGAGATGGGCAAAGCGAGCTCTACTTGCATCGTCCCAAGACGCGTGAGAAAAGGATAAACGTTCAGGCATACAGAATCTTTCAGGACTATCGTTTAATTCCCGTGTGGCAAAGAGAAGCATTATTTCCTGGAGATTATTTCGAGCTTTATAAGATGCCGAGCAAAGAAGCGTAATGCTATAGAGTTCCTCATAACGAACGTTTACTGCACAATTGGCGTAACACAGCGCTGTGCCTGGCCGCTCTATTCTGCTACGCGACATTGCGGCAAGTGAGCTTGGTCGTTAGGCATGATGTCCGACGAAATGACAACAGACAACCAAAGGCCTGAATCCGGCAGATAGTGAAACGGCACAAGGCAATCCTGGAACAAGAGACTTTAAAGATTTCAGAGAATTTCAATTGAAGTGGACTACTGAGGGGAAAGATGCATACATGGCTCGGCGTCGAGTGCCTTAAAGTGGCTTCTGGCCGTCGGGAAAGTACCTTCCGACCCCGCACGGCAATTAGGAACTTCACAGGCGGCCTAACTGCTGGAGGCAGGTCACCATGTCCAAAAGAATAAGGTGCCGAGGATTACTGCAAGTGATGAACAACGTCTATCTCACGAGGCTTGTGAGCGTCACCTTTGTACTGATGGTGTGGAGTGCTTCCCATGCCCAAGCGAAGAGGTACCCACAACCCCTAGTACTGTCGTTCGTCAATGGCTCCATTCCTATCCGCACGATCTTGCCCAAGCGGTGACCTTCACTAGTCCAGGCTTCCGAGAAAACTTGCCTCCATCCGACTGGATCACCCAAATGGAATCCCTTGTTGACGCTCTTCGTTTGAAGTATCTAGATAGCCAAATTCTGGGAGATGAAGTAAACGGAAATCGTGAACTGATCGATGTGGAAGTTTGGATTTCCACCGTCATTGGCGAGCAGATTCAACGTGAACAATATGAATTACGTCGTTACTGTTTGGTATGGTTACTGGAAAAAGTCAATGTCCGAGAGGAACGGTTTTTGGAACAGACAATGTAACTTGGGCATTCTTGCAAGGTGGAAAACCCATCGTCTATGCTCCCCCTCGCCCCAATATTGGTTCATTAGCATAGCCGTTGCATCTTGTCACAGATGACCTTCTCTTACTGGAAAACACCCCAAGACACATAATAGCTAGACGACGGGTTCTCTAAAGCGGCCCCCCGCCTGCCGACAAGTACCCCCCCTCTCAATTTTTATCGATATCCCAGGTGTTAGAAATACAGATCAACGAGAAGGAATTGAGGTGAAAAGAGGCAAAGAGAAGCAAACTTGAAAATTGATTTTATGCAGTAAAGACGAAGGGATTGCTCGTCTTATCAACGACTTGAGCAATCCCCTCTAGATGGATCCGTAGTCAAGTGCTCTATCCATTGAGCTAGGGGCGCCTGGCGTGATTTATCGATGAGTTATCGGCGTTCCTGGATATCCAACTGACATCACCCAACATGGAAAGCTGTGTCAATCAATTCCAAGGACCGTCTCGTCATGAAAAACACATGGAGTGAATGTAACTCGAAACCTATCAAATGTAACTCGAAACCTATCAATTATTGCGAGGGAAATACCAGTGAAAAGTTTCCCGTCACATAATTGCTCTATCCGTTGCTTGTCGGATTCTCAATCTTTGCCACAGATATTTTCGACCGAGACCGGTTTCAAGAATTGCTTCTGCTACACCATGGTGATGGATGAGAAGATTCACGCTCCATTGAGCAAAACGCATGTTGACTCGAATACCTTCTGGCGAGGAAGAGGGGTTCCATACAGCGTGGATGGAGAGGCATCATAGACCTCTAGCGAGATGAGATCTCCAGGACTCACAGGCATGCGGGCTTTTTCCCACACAGCCGTCACGTTGCTTTCGGTGTGCCCCATCCATTGAGCAGAGCTTTTTTTCGCCTCTCCTTCAACCAATATTTCGACAGCCTGACCAGCAAGGGCTCTGTTTTTTTCTGCGGACAGGCTTCTTTGAAGTTCGACAAGTTTTGTCACCCTGTTGGATTTGACGAGGTCTGAGACATCATCGGGGTATTTCCGACTGGCTATGGTATTTTTTCGTTCGGAGTATTTGAAGATAAAGGCAGAATGAAATCCCATGTCTTCAATCAATCGGTACGTCTTCATAAAATCTTCGTCCGTTTCTGTGCAAAATCCACAAATGATATCTGTACTCAGCGCAATATCCCCTCGACGCCGAATTTCCTGGACCAGGTTTATATAGTCTTTTCGGGTATAACTTCGCCCCATCAACTCCAGGATTCTGTCACTTCCTGACTGAACAGGCAGATGAATCTGACTGCAAATATGAGGGTGCCCAGACACCGCATCCAACAGAGCAGGAGGAAAATCTTTGGGATGCGGAGAGGTAAATCGTACTCGTTCAATTCCCGGGATATCGGCAACGGCTGTCAGTAATCTGGCGAAATCCCAGCCATCATATTCATAGGAGTTCACGTTCTGTCCCAACAGGGTAATCTGCTTATACCCCTGGCCAGCCAGACCCCGGGCTTCCTCCAGAACACCTCTGGGGTCACGGGAACGCTCTCGTCCACGAGTGTAAGGAACTACGCAGAAGGTGCAAAAATTATCACACCCACGCATGACCGCTATCCACGCATTCACCCCGGGGTTTCGATCTGGCAGGATTTGGGCATAGGTTTCATACTCAGATAACTCGACGGCCGTTCCTCTTCCCTGGTTTTCGATCGCCCGGGTGAGCAGTTCGGGCAAACGTCGATACCCATCAGGACCGACCAGCACATCGATCAAAGGTTGAGTCTCGAATAGTTCATCTTTGAGATTTTGGGCCATACATCCCAGCACTCCGATCACCAAGCCCCTCTGACGCTTCAGGACTTTGTAATCCTCAAGATGTCCATACACACGTTTGTGGGCGTTCTCACGAATCGCACAGGTATTCATGAGCACAGCATCGGCCTGCTCATAATTCGGAGTAAACGAAAACCCTCTCGTCTTGAGCAACGAGCGTACCAGTTCCGTGTCATATTCATTCATCTGACATCCGAAGGTTTCAATATAGACTTGATAGGACATCTGATTTTCCAAAAATTATTCGGCCGACAAAAACATGGGTAACACTTTGTTTCTGTGCCCTTCAGGCGCGGAAGAGGACTCCCAAGCAGGAACAACTCGGGGATCCTGCACCAAACCAGATGGCTCATAATGGGTTGCGCCTAAAGCCAACCCGTCCATGATCACGCTAATCACCACATCATGAATCTGGTTTGTCAACACCTGTCTGCTGGGAATCCCGACTCTTATATAATTGTTCGTGAGACCAGTCCATAAGCCTTTGTCATTCTGAGACTCAAAAGCACTGAGACCTCGGCTCCGACAAAGCGTTGATAAAACGACAACCGCTTTATCCAGGATAAATCGCCCAACTGGCGCGTTCGAGATTTGATTGTGCCAGAATCAACGGGGTTGTTCATTCGGAAAGCCGCCGTTCCAGGTCTGGGTGAATAGCTAAACACATGGAAATAGGCAAAGGGAAGATCAGACACCACAGCCTTCGTGTTTGCAAACTGTTCGTCACTCTCACTTGGAAATCCCGCAAGGAGGTCAGTTCCCACACAAAGATCAGGCACTCGCCGAACCACCCGCTCTATCCACTCGACATATTCCTTGACCGTATACCGTCGGTTCATGGCCCCGAGTATGGTATCATCCCCACTTTGAAGAGGGACATGCAAATACCGACACAGCTTTTGTGAGATCGCCATATAATCAATGAGCTCATCAGGAATGGTCGTAGGTTCAATCGAAGAAATTCTGACCCGTTTGAGAGCGGGGATCGCTTCCAACCGTTCAAGGAGGTCAACGAGGGTTTTCCCATTCTCCTGAAACTGTCCAATATTGACCCCCGTCAAGACCAGCTCCTGGTGGCCTTTGTGAACCAGCGCCTCAGCCTCCCGTATCGTATCGTCGAAACGACGGCTACGTTCACGACCCTGTGCAAACGGAATCAAGCAAAAGGCACACATAAAATTGCATCCGTCCTGAATCTTGAGATTAGCCCGGGTGTGCGCATAGTCACCCACTCCGTCAATGCTAAAGGTCTCCACCATATGCTGACTCGTTCGAAAAACCTCAGACGCCGGCTTTTTCGGCGGAAGAGTGTGCAAATACTCGGGAAGGTTCATTTTACTTTGATTGCCCATCACCAAATCGACACCAGGAATCGCAGCTAAGGTTTGGGTTCCGGTTTGGGCATAACACCCCGTCACGGCAATGAACGCCTGCGGCGATTCTTTAAGGGTTCGTCTGACAACACGCCGACAGTCCGCTTCCGCACCTTCCGTCACTGAACAGGTATTCAAAACCAACAGGTCAGTCGGTCGGCCAAAATCCACTGGCACATACCCGATCGCCTTAAATCGGTCCACCAAAATCGCAGTTTCAGCCTGATTGAGGCGGCACCCGACGGTGTGAAATGAAACCTGTGGAGGAGATGTCGTTTGGTCAAAGATCATAAAGAGTGGCATTATAATGAAGCCCTTAGATGACAACAAGTGAGCCACTTTCTCCTATTCGTTGGGTGAAGAAAAAAATTGCCGACATCTCAGGGATGGAGTACAATAAACAAGTTAACCACCTGGCCTTTTCACAATAGGGGGCTCCCATTATCTCAATGAGGAGGAAACTCATGAGCGGGTGGAAAATATCTTCTTTCCTCTTATTTCTTGTGTTTTCATTCCTATTAGTAGGCCCCCCTCTGACTTCGTCCCAACCTCAACTTCCACTCGAACCGGATGAAGAGACCAGACTGGAAGAAATCTATGATCATGAAGCAAGCATGTTATTGTTCCTCTACTCTTTGGAAGGGAATGACACGTTCGATTATGTCGTTGGGCGAAAGGTCACGGACTACCAGCGAAGTTACTATGGCAATCCTGTTTATTACCTGGAACCCTACCCCCTTTTTTATTGGTGGAACCACACCATGTGGAATGATCCGGAGCAAGATGGCGTGAATGGGAATGAACTTGTGTACCAAGAGGATGTCAATTTTGACCCAAGCCGTCACAAACCTTGCTTGTTCAACGGTCAACCTTGTTAGCTGCTACGATTAGAACGTTTTTGAGCCCAGCATTCGTCTACGTCGTCACACCTCTCTCTTTTTCAATCCGGGGTTTCTGTCCCTTCCATTTTTCAAAAAAGAACTGCATGATTATCGTATGAAGCACCCACCCCTCTCTGCGAAATCAGATAACGCCAATTTCACCAAAGAACGATTGCATTCGCACGATCCCTAAATTCTACTGTGCTGGTATCAAACGACCTCGCCGCATCAAGCGATCAAACCAATTCACGCGTATTTTGGAACCCGACCGAGGGAATGGCTAGCAACGTCTAAGTGGGTGGAACCAATAAATCCTCATACCATCACGTTCCTTGTCTTCCAGTACCTGACCATCGTGAGTGTCTCTCAGCACGGCTTGACGTACGGACTAATTTCTCTGACAAGGAAACCGAAGGCCACGCCGTGAGACCAAACCGAGATTGATCACTGAATGACATGACACCCTCAGAACGCATTGCCCGCGTTGGGAAGACCGCCTTGACCCGATTGTTTTCCTTCCAGCTCCTACCGGGCCAAACCGTGGTCATAGCGGCTGGAATTTTGATCCTCATCGGAACAGGCTTGTTGCTCCTTCCTCTGTCCACTCCTCCTCATGTTCAGTTGGGACTTCTCGATGCTTTGTTCACCGCAACATCCGCGGTGTGTGTTACAGGACTCATTGTCATGGATACCCCCAATGAGTTTACGACGTTCGGGCAACTGGTCATTCTGTTTCTTATTCAAGTCGGAGGTCTGGGCTATGCTCTGATGACGACCCTGATCCTGTTATTCTTGGGCCAACGCATCAGTCTGAAGAGCCGGATGATGCTCGCAGAAACCCTGAGCACGCCGGACATGGAAGGGACGGTCCGATTCGTGAAAATCGTCGCGATGATTACTCTCATTTTTGAAGGTCTCGGCACCATTCTTCTAATATTGCGTTTTTCTCAAGACATGGAGCTGGAACAAGCCTTTTACTACGGCCTGTTTCACGCCATATCCGCCTTTAACAATGCCGGCTTTTCTCTTTTTTCTGACAGCCTCATTTCTTTCCAATTAGATGTGGCTGTCAACCTTGTGGTCACGGCACTCATTATTCTCGGCAGCATCGGGTTTTTGGTCTTTCGAGATCTACTTGATAATCTCAAAGGGAAACGGTTCCGACTACAGATTCATACCAATTTAGTGCTGATCACTACGGTCGGCCTCATTTTGGTTGGCACCTTCGGCATTGCCATTCTCGAATGGAATAACGAGCAGACGTTTCAGCATTTGAGTCTGGGGGAGCGACTGGCGGTGGCCCATTTTCATACGGTTTCCCGCACAGCGGGATTTACCACCATTGACATTAGTCAGATGCAGGATGCCACATTGTATTTCCTGATATTGTTGATGGCAATTGGAGGATCTCCGAGTAGTATGTCGGGAGGAGTGAAAACAACGACGTTCGCGATAGTCTTTTTGACCCTGTGGGCTATATTACGACGGCAGCCGGACGTGGAAGTGTTTCATCGACGCATACCCAGAGATTTGATCGTCCGAGCATTCTGTCTTTGCATGTTAGCCTTCGCACTCATCACCTTTTTTACCTTAATTCTTGCTTTTACCGAGGAACGCCCTTTCCTGAGCATCATGTTTGAAGTGACGTCAGCGATGGGAATCGTTGGGATGTCCTTGGGAGATGGAGCGAATCGGAGTCTTTCGGCCCTTTTGACGAACTTTGGCAAAATCGTCATTATTATTTCGATGTTATTGGGCCGTTTCGGACCGCTGATGATTGGGCTGTTTGCTGTGCAAACCGCTTTTCAAAAGCGGTATCGTCTTCCGGAGTCTCGCGTAATCATTGGCTAGACCCCACGCCCTACCGAACCCTTCGTTGAAGGACCAAAACAAACGCCACGAGAGTCGGCAGGGGCGCAATCACAAAAGGAGCTAACCAATACCAGACATTTTTCCCCCGCACCTGAGCCTGATCAAACATCCACATGAATACCCACACCACCAATAAGAAATAATTGAGTACTAACCAATGAGTCGTCCTGGGGTACAGAACACTCGCTCCCTGCCCAGAAGCCGTGAGCCAGAACAGGATTTCCAACACCACGAACACACTTAATAGACCGATGACAATTCGTTTACTCCAGACAAACATGCTTACCTCCTTCAGAATCTGATGAGAATAGAATCTGCAAAAACTTTCCTTTGTTCTTTCAGATAGTGTCTAGTAAGGGAGTTTCAAGTTTAAAGTTTCGAGTTTAAAGTGTAAAAAATTTGGAAATCTAGAGGGGTGTGGCTCGTGGATCCCTACCCTTTCATCCCTGCAATTTTTTTTAGCGGGGATCCATCTTTCTTGATCCTCCTGGATGCACACTGACGACTGCGGGCATGACAATTCAAGGAACTGAGTCGTAGCAGGAACTCCGAACTTCATCTGACATAACGGTATTCATCACGTGAGATTCAAGTTTTTACACATCAAACTTGCCTGTGGATAAGCCATCAAAAAAAACCTGAAATTCCTTTCAATTCAATACATTATTTCATCCACAATTTATTCCGCTTAATTCCCACAACTCACAAGGCGCCACAATATTTTGTATTGACAATTTATTGAAGCCGCTATAAATTGTGCTCCTTCGAAGTTTATCCAACCTCATTCTTTTTAGATAGCCTCATGAACGAAGACAAGAAAGTTCGGTTGGTTGAACCATTCTCTAGCCCCCTCCCTGGGTCAATCGGAAAAGGAGCAACATCTTGAAAATCGAGCGCCGTTTTACACGACCGGGACAGGATCCCTACCAAGGTATGACTTTTGTTTCACGCTCTTCTGAGATCCGCAATCCAGACGGGTCTGTGGTTTTTAAAATTGATGACATTCAGGCCCTCGAACATTGGTCGCAATTAGCTGTCGATATCCTGGCCCAAAAATATTTTCGAAAAGCTGGCGTCCCACAGGTCGACTCAAACGGGAAAACCATCCTCGATGAAAACAGGCAACCCCTTCTTGGAGGGGAAACCGATGCCCGACAGGTCTTTTACCGGTTAGCAGGATGTTGGGCACATTGGGGAAAAACCCATGGGTACTTTACAACGGATGAAGACACAGATGCTTTTCAAGATGAACTCAGCTTCATGCTTGCCCGTCAAATGGCCGCGCCCAATTCTCCGCAATGGTTTAATACCGGCTTGCATTTTGCCTATGGGCTGAGCGGACCAGCGCAAGGGCATCACTATGTTGACCCCGATACACAACATACCAAACGATCCAAGAATGCTTATGAACGGCCGCAGGTTCACGCATGCTTCATTCAGTCGGTGTCCGATGACCTTGTGAACGAAGGCGGGATTATGAACCTTTGGGTTCGTGAGGCCCGATTGTTCAAATACGGCTCTGGAACCGGTACCAATTTTTCTAGCCTCCGTGGGGAGGGTGAAGCCCTCTCAGGGGGAGGCCGATCCTCTGGGCTCATGTCCTTTTTAAAGATTGGAGATCGAGCTGCCTGGGCGATTAAATCCGGAGGGACCACCCGCCGGGCTGCCAAAATGGTGTGCCTGGACCTGGATCATCCGGACATTGAGGAGTTCATCGACTGGAAGGTGATCGAAGAACAAAAAGTGGCTGCGATGGTCACCGGATCAAAAATCTGCGCCCAACGTCTTAACGTGATTCTTAAGGCTTGCCATATTCCGGATTCCGACGGTCAACCTTGTCTTGAAACAGACTCGTCGAAGAATACTGTACTCAAAAAGGCACTTCAATCAGCGCGCGAATCGGCCGTTCCAGAAGCCTACATTCAACGTATGTTCAAATATGCCCAGGAAGGATTCACGCATTTCGAGTTTCACGAATACGACACCAATTGGGATAGCAAAGCCTATCAGACGGTTTCCGGTCAAAATTCAAACAATAGCATTCGGGTCCCTAACGAATTTTTTGAAACCCTTCAGAACGATGGAGACTGGTCGCTCAATTATCGAACGGATGGATCAAGTGCGAAAACCGTCAAAGCCAATGACCTTTGGAACCGAATTGCCTGGGCAGCTTGGGTTTGCGCCGACCCAGGGATTCAATATGACACCACCATTAACGAATGGCATACCTGCCCGAAAGATGGTCGAATCAATGCTTCCAACCCTTGTAGTGAGTATATGTTTCTGGATGATACCGCTTGCAATTTAGCCTCACTCAATTTGGGAACATTTATCAAATCAGACAACCAATTCGATATTGACGCGTATCGCCATGCCATTCGTCTCTGGACCATTGTCTTGGAAATCAGCGTGCTGATGGCTGGGTTCCCCAGTAAAGCCATTGCAGAAAAAAGCTTCCTGTTTCGAACATTGGGGCTCGGCTACGCGAATCTCGGATCGATTCTCATGCAGCAAGGTATTCCCTATGATTCACCGAAAGCCTTGGCCATTTGCGGGGCATTATCTGCCATTCTGACGGGTGAATCTTATGCGACATCGGCTGAAATGGCCGCAGAGCTCGGAGCATTCCCTGGCTATACCAAGAACCGAAAACCAATGCTTCGAGTCATGAGAAATCATCGACGAGCTGCCTACAACGCTTCAAAGGAGGAATACGAAGGACTTCAGGTTATTCCTCAAGGCATTCAACCAGAGCACACCCCTCCAGACCTCTTGAATGCGGCCAGAGAAGCGTGGGATCGAGCCTTGCATTTAGGGGAAACGCATGGATATCGGAATGCCCAAACAACCGTCATTGCACCGACGGGAACCATTGGCTTGGTCATGGACTGTGATACCACGGGTATCGAGCCTGATTTTGCTTTGGTGAAATTCAAAAAGTTAGCGGGGGGAGGATACTTTAAGATTATCAACCAAAGTTTGCCCTCGGCATTAGACAAACTCGATTATTCGAGATCCCAAATCCATGACATGATCACATACGTCACGGGTGAACGGACCCTGAAAAATGCCCCATTTATTAATCATGACACGCTCGAAGAAAAGGGGTTCGACGAGGCGACGCTGGCACGCTTGGAATCGGCCTTAGATGGTGCGTTTGAGATTCAATTTGCCTTCAATAAATGGACGTTAGGAGAGGATTTTTGCCAAGACACCTTAGGGTTGACCAAATCTCAACTTCAACATCCACAGTTCAATATGTTGAAGGAATTAGGATTTACACAGGAAGAAATCCTAGCGGCCAACGATTATTGTTGTGGAACCATGACAATAGAAGGTGCTCCTCACCTCCTTTCAGAACACTTACCGATATTCGACTGTGCGAATCGCTGTGGTCGGATAGGGCAACGGTTCATTCAGACCCTTGCGCACATCAAAATGATGGCAGCGGCTCAACCTTTTATCAGCGGGGCTATTAGTAAAACGATCAATATGCCCGCAGACTCTACCGTTGATTCGGTCAAAGAAGCCTATCAGTTCGGGTGGTCCCACATGCTCAAAGCCATTGCGTTGTATCGCGATGGGTCCAAACTAAGCCAACCCTTAAACGCCTCGACCCTCTTGGACTCGATAGACTCTCAAACCGCCGATGTCACCGCCACAGCCGAACGGGCTGCAGAACGGTTCTTAGTTCGCTACCTGGCAAAACGACGGCCGTTGCCCACTCGCCGGGGCGGGTACACTCAAAAAGCCGTTATTGGAGGGCATAAGATTTACCTAAGGACTGGGGAATATCAGGATGGGACATTGGGGGAAATCTTCCTTGATATGCATAAAGAGGGGGCTGCCTTCAGAAGTCTCATGAACTGTTTTGCTATAGCCATTTCCCTGGGCCTTCAACATGGCGTTCCCCTTGAGGAATTTGTGGAAGCGTTTTTGTTCACTCGCTTCGAACCCAATGGACCAGTCAATCTCAATGATCACATCAAAATGTCCACCTCGATCATTGACTATATCTTCAGGGAACTCGCGATTACCTATCTCGGCCGTCATGACCTTGAACAGGTCGTTCCCGAAGACCTGCGAGGCGATTCCGTGAAGCAGGACCCTGAATGCACTGACGAGGAACCTGCTGACCCACGAACCCTAATTTCACCTTCAATTAGTCCGGAAGTTTTTCCGGCCCGACGAGGAAATGGAACACCAAATGGTGGGAATGGGAAAGGAAAGGTCTCACATAAGCTAGAAATGAAACGAGAAACCCTCACCTACACAACCGAAATGGAGACTCTCCGAAAAGGTTACGAGGGAGACCCCTGTCCAAACTGTAAGCAATTTAAATTAGTTCGCAACGGCATGTGCTTAGTTTGTCGGAATTGCGGTGAGCAGACAGGATGCTCATAATGCAACCAGCTCTGCTGCTCATTTGACTGGGGAGTCCTGCCACGATTCAGTTCCCCTGAATTGTCATGCCCGCAGTCGTCGGTGGGCATCCAGGTTGTTTTGGTTCAATCGTTATTATTTGAGCTGGGTTTCGGCCCCGCACGCCGAGGTCCTTTTGTTTCGGCAAAAGGACCCCAAACCATTCCCGCCCGCACATGGCCCTGCGGTTCTCCTTCGTCCCAGCCCCGAATCACATGGCTGCGGAACTCGCTTCTCTCAGACAGTCCTCGCCGAGACGTCGATTCGTCGCTGGGACTCAGCCACACGCAAGGCGGAACACACAGAGTCGTTCTTACTCCTTTGCATCCATCGCACACCGAAATCCAATCGTTAAATCGTTCGCTTCGACGGGGAAGTCGGGCTCAGCCTTAGACCGAGCCGTGACCCGTAATCGCTTGGGAGGATCTTCCCAAGACCCACCGCGGAATATTTTCTTTTCCCCCGTTTCAGGGCCTTTGGGATTTTTGGAAGGGCTTTTTCGATAGTAAGATCGATGATACCAATCTGATACCCACTCGGAAGCATTTCCTGCCATATGATAAAGCCCATACGGGCTTTTCGTTCCTGTTTTCAATCCATGCCGAATACTCATTCCAGTGACTCCACTCGTCACGGGCGCGAGGGTAATCGGGTAGCTGACCCATCCAGTCGTCCCAAGGTTGTATCTGGCAATATCAACGAAGGGTTGCATATGGCCCCAAGGATACCGTCGACCATCTGTCCCCCGAGCCGCTTTCTCCCATTCAGCTTCTGTCGGGAGCCGTTTTCCAACCCACTCACAATAGGCCACAGCGCTACCCCAGGCCATCCCCACAGCAGGTCGATCAGCAGCGTCCTCAAACGCAGCCCCATCATCCCACAATGGCGGGAAATCATGCCTGGTCTCATCCAGAAACTTTTGATAGAGCGCCATCGTGACCTCAAACTGATCAATGTAATAGGGATCCAACCGCACGGTATGTTCGGGGCGCTCATTTCTTGGGCCTTGATTATCCCCCATGAGGAATTCCCCTTCAGGGATTTTTACCATGGGAGCTCCATCCTTGCCTTTAATTATTTCATAAGACTCGCCGTCTTTTTGTGGATCCTCGGCTGCAGCAAGCGCCACTGACGCACACCATCCCCCCACATACACGAGCATTAAGCACCCAATTAAGACAGTTCGACTACTCCATCCTTTTCCCATCAGTATACCCCCTTGCATTCCTCAGTCGCGGCCAACTTCGATTGAAGTCATGACGCATGATTCACTTCCGCACCTCACCCATTCCAAAGTATAATTATTTATTGTACAAAGGATACATCGTCTACGACAACGCACATCTTACCAAACTTCACCTCCCAATCCTCACACGCTATTACTAAACTCCTTCCGTCTCAATTTGAAGTATTCTCCCGCAATGCTTGCAATGAACAGCATCGGGATCATGCCGGTTCAGCCCACAATCCGGACAGGCATAACGAACCTTGGCAGGTCGAAATATCGCCCGGACCAATTTCAGGAAAAGTGCGACGCCCAACACCATGATCATCACCGATAGGAAGCGGCCGGTGCTACCCTGCAGAGTGATGTCACCAAACCCCGTAGTCGTCAGAGTCGAAACCGTAAAATACAGGGCATCCATGTAGGTTTGGATGTGTGGATTGTCATCAACCTGAGCGACAAAGACAAGGGCAGTCACCACAAAAATGAAGACGACAAGATTCAGAATGCTTTGAATGAGCTCTTCATTTCGTGAAAAAAACTTATAGTGTTTCCGAAGATCTCGCAGAAGATGGTATGAGCGTAGTAACCTCAGGGCTCGTAACGCCCGTAAAAAAGCTAGATTGTCGATGAACGTTGGGGCAAGTAAAGCAAGAATGACAATGAGATCCGCAAGGGAGATCGGATGAATCAAATAGTTGACTCTATTCCTTGCCAACACAAATCTTGCGATGAAATCCAGGATCAACACGACAGCAATGACCAAGTCTGTGACGATAATCCATTTGGATAATTCAACCGTCGTTGTGACGATAAAGAAACCTATCGTGATGATGTCAAATGCTAAAAGTCCAAACCGAAAAAGGGTCGACCTTTTATGTTTACCGTTGTAAAGATCGCTTAATGTTTTTTGAAACGCTGACATTCCGTGACTCGCTCTTGGAGTTGCTCTTTTGCTTTTCTCCCCATTTCAGTTCGAAAGGCTTTCTTGTAGTTGGTCAAGTTTCAGGAGCGCATTCGACACACCTTTCGCTAGCTCAGCCATCGCTTCATAATCGAGCGTCTCTGGTCGATCTGTCTTTTCGTGATAATGCGGATTGCGATAGAACGCAGTGTCGGTCAATATGACGGCGGGGTAGCCTTCATTCCAGAACGATCCATGGTCTGAGAGATCGACACCAGGCACCCACCAGGGTCCTGTGAAGGTTTCAACTGGTAGATTCATCGAGGCTTTGAGTGCATCCCGAACGTGGCCCTGCAGATTGCTAGAAGAAAAGTTGCTCACGACCGTGATGAAGTTGCCTTCCGAAGGATGCCACCACCGTAACCAAAAGAACGGGAAGGATTGGCTATCCTCCTCGTTCGAATAGTACCCCAGCATTTCCAAGCTAATCATGGCCTCCACCAACTCTCCACGAGCTTTCAGACTACTGGCATACACTCGGCTACCCATCTGAGGACTTCGAAAGAACGGAGATTCTTCCAATGTGAAGGCTACAAATCGGATGGTCTTTCGGAAAGGAGTCTGAGCATGCAACCGAGCCAATTCTAAAAGCACGGCGACCCCGCTCGCATTGTCATCAGCCCCAGGCGTCTCCTCGCGTGTATCGTAGTGCGCGCCGATAATCAGAACACGATCGGGATCACCATGGCCACGACGCTCAGCAATGATGTTTCGGACTTGATGCCCTTTGACTTCATAGGACTGAGACGTGACCGCATAGCCGAACGATTCAAACGACCCAGAAATGAATTCAGCCGAGGCATCCAGATTACTGAGATTCTGATAACTACGCGATCCTATGGTTCCGGCCAAAAAGTGGACCGTGGCCTCCAGTTTCGCACGGATTGACCCAAGATCATCGTTTCCACTGTCACCCAATGCGCTCACATACCACCCACTAGGGAAAAGGAACGGAAGCATCGACACAAGAAGCAGAAGCCGATACTTTACCCTTTTAAGCAGCAGCATAGAAATCCACTTGTAACCATTCAACCCAGATTGCCATCAAGAGTTAGGATAGTATGAATCTATTGTGACTTCTCGGTCTGTGTCATACATAGCGCCGAGTATGACCGGGCATCCGTATATCCCTGCTCTATACCGCGACCCGATACCACTCAATGGCTTTTTGATAGTTTTGCTACAGAAACTGGCACTGTTCGTACATGACACCAACTGGGGTCTACGCTTGCGCGTTACCCTGCTACTCCGCCAATGATCACCATTTCTTTCAAGGCAGTTTCGCAATCGCCATGCTTATAGGCATCTCATCTCGCCTAATAACTCCCCATATCGCTACAGCGAGGAGGATAGCCAACCAACTTACCATGAAAAGGCGTACAGCCGCTTTAGTCACGTAGGTTTCTCACTCAAAGCGAACCTTCAATTTTTCTCCCTTACTCAGAAGTTGGTTGCTGCTGTAGGTCATTTGCTAAAGGATCAGGGCCATATTTATTAGGGCCGTCTGTACCTTTGGGAATGAGTAACATAACGAGTAAGAGCAAACCGAGAAACAGGTGTAGATCTGGCGGACCCAGTAGATCGAATTCAAAACCTATTCCTAAAACGAATAAGACAATAACGATAATCCGTCCTGGGAAGCCTTGATCATTCAATCTTTTCGCAGTTACAGCAAATGTCCCCCAGACGCAAGCCCAAAAAGAGATCGTGACAAGCAATGCAAGGATTCCTAACAACAAAGTGAGATCCCTCACTTCTGATGGCAGAATGTGGTCTAGAGCCGATGAAATACCACTCCCAAGAAGCATGAGGAGAAACCAACAGACGGCAAACACCGATCGCTGGATCCTGCCTTTAAACGAAAACAGCGTTTGGGCTAGTTCTAAAAAATCTCCCGCACAGACGCTTCCTTCGCTATTTCTTCCCCCTTTCTGAAGAACAGTTAAACTTCTACCACATACTTGATTTTAATGCTTTTCTCTTCGTTGGTGTCGTAACAAAGTCATTCACGCTATCCTTCTTTTTTTTTCTCAAAAATAGAAAAGCCCTTCAGGCTGAAACGCACCCGAAGGGCCTCTCGAAAGTTTCCTCTTTATTGAGGACGTCTATTCGAATCATTCACTCCTTGACCCAATCCAGAATCCTGAAGAACCTAATTCCAATTTGTAGGAATTACTATGCGTCGCTCCTCGGGAGCTTTCCGCTTCCCTGGTTATTGCCATACGCCGGAAGGTTTGTCTCATCAATCCCTTTCCTACCTCTATGATTGAACAGCCCTTCTCTTCAGAGTTACGACAATTCAAAAGCTGAGCCACCCTCAGAATGGAATTCACTTCTCTCGTCGCGACTCGAGTTCCGCTATGCCTTGCTCGATCACTCCCTTGCGTTGTTGAATACTTAGGCGTGCCACATCTTGAGCCCCCTCTAGTTGGGCTTCTTCCTGTAAATTAATCCACGCCCCAGCTTCTCCCAGTTGCGCATAGGCATACGCTTCCAAAATGTCAGAAGGATTTCCAAACACCTCAGCCAGCAGCGACTCCATATCCTCATCAAAGGCTTTTAACGCTTCCGTCCTACTAACCTGGGAAAGAATCGCTTCGAATCGAACGACCTGGTCGCGAAGACGTTCCACGTTTTTTTCGACGGAATTGTCCGTATTGGGTTGTGTTGCCTCCTTCATTGCCATGGCCACCTCCTTTAATAAAGAATTTTCCTGAATCCCTACATACCCTAAGCACATGACTTCATGTTGGCTATGAAATCTGGTCATCCACGAGTGAGCCCCCTCGACATCAAATCTCTCACTTCCAGTGTCACCTACAAATTTAAATAAGCAAGAAAAAGACCGGAACGGTCGTGGATAGGAAACTCTATGGAATCATTGCAAAAATAGGAGAAGGCCACCCTCCCGCATTCATTCCAAGAGGCTCGTTTTGGGGAGGTTTGGGACAGTCAAAGACAATCGTGTGTGGAAAATTAGGCAGGGCTAAGACGAAGGCTAAACTCAAGGGGCTGGCATAGAAGAGGTCTTTCTTCTATGCCAGCCCCTTATTTATTACGGCAGCTATGAATTCGCCACGTGAGTCAACTCGCTAATCCGGCACCAAAAAGGATAAGTCTCGATACTTCTTCCATATTCGATGGCTATGAGACTTTCATTGTTCTAGATCTTGTTTTATCACCTCATACTGTTCCTTGGTGATTTCCCCGCTGGCATAGCGCCGATTAAGAACCTGGCGCGGCGTGTCCTGATCCCTCATCCCACGTGGATTCCACCTGCACATTGGGCAAGAGTGACCCCATCCACCTGACCGACGAAAAAATCCAAATGCACAGATGCCTATAAAAAGCATCATAAGCACCATGAAGGTAAATGGGAAAATCCACATCCACCTAAAGCCGCCTTCCCACCACATCTGAGGGTCCATGCTTTTTCCTCCCTTCAAGAGGACCTTGATGGATAAATTTGATTGAGCTTCTCTTCTAACCTTTTTATGCCGCGGTAATTCAAGATAGACAAGGAAACCATGGTCACCATAACAATGAGAGGGACGATGGGCATGAAAGGGAACATAGGCATTTCACGCATTTTTTTCATAGTCGACTTTTCCATGTCTTACATTCCTTTTGGAAATGGGTGGCGAATAAATATAGGAAATTTAAGATCGGTTAAGAACCACCGCAGACTTTCTCTGCCTGGTCCTTTTTGTCTGTTGAACCGGCAGCGGCCACTGATCCAAGAAGAGTTTCCGCTTCCTCATCCCAATTGCTCGCAGCCCCCTTTCGGACCATTCTCCCAACCCTCAGAGCCACCTGGATCTCCGCCTCCTCAGCCCCCACCTCTTGGGCTTTGGTAACGTGATACCGAAGGCAGGGGACGCAGTTGGCGGTTACTGACGCGCCGATCGCGATGAGTTCTTTGGTCAAGGTATCCATGGTTTAGTCTCCTTTTTCCCATGATGGGCTCTTCCATAGTTGGGATTACGGACAATCCTCTAAAAATTAAATGAGCAAATGGTGTGCCTATAAACAAACGGAAGGTTGAATGATGACAAGTCCTTATAAAACAGAGATTTTCAGGAAGCCGGTATCTCAGAGATGGAGTAAGCATGGTAAGATTGGGGCAGATAGGGGCAGCCCTTTGTAATAGAGTGAGGATTTGGGGGCGGGTCATGCCCTCAGGGTCACCGGATACTGCTGGTATACCTTACGGGGGCTTTCCATACAGAACTTAAATAATCCATGCTTAAGGTAGAATCTTAATTCGTTCAATATCTATTAATGAGGAGGTATCAAACGATGACAAATGAAACACTAACAGAACTTCTTGGCTGGGCGTCAGTCGTCAATATAGCCTTGTTGTTCATATCAACCATAATGGTCATCGCAATACGCGGACCTATTTCAAAAATTCATTCCAGTTTGTTTGGCCTTGATGAGAAAGACTTGAGAAGAGCATATTTTCAATACATCGCACAATATAAAATAGCAATTATCGTCTTGAACATTGCGCCATATATTGCTCTAAAAATTATGGCCTGATCAATAAAGTAGTTAGCATTTTAGCCTAGCTGGTCTTCTCCTTAACCTGATCCAGCATCTGTGAGGAACCAAAATAAATGGAACTTGTGAAAGCTCTGGAAAAGGAAGTTACTGTGCGGTTGGTTATGGTGGGAGGGGAAAAAGGCTACCACGCGTCTGGGCAAGAAAATTATCTTGCCCCGCCCTACCTCAAGTCTAAAATTTGGCGTCCCCAACGGGATTTGAACCCGTGTTGCCGGCTTGAAAGGCCGGCGTCCTAGGCCAGTCTAGACGATGGGGACATATTTCTTTGGATCGAGGGTTTAATCTACGGGAAGCCAAGACTCCAGCTTTACGAGCCGGAAATATTCAGCTCCACGATATTCCCCAACTCATGTTATTTTGTTCAGGAATGAAAGATTGCTTGAGCACTCAAATTGGATCATGCCCTGCAACACAGGGCTAGAATAGTAACAAAGGGGTAAACGGGAGTCAAACATGACATTGGTAATAACTAAGTAGCACTTTGAGCAGGGACCGGATTGAATGCTCAGATGAGCCAGACCTTGTTGAGAAAACGGACTCTTAAATCTTCCTCACGATTATCTCACCAAGAACATAGCTCGACGAGAGTAAGGACTGAGAAGAATACACGTGAAATACAGATGTGCGGGACTTGCTTTAAAAGAGAGCTTTGGGGAGAGCTGGGCCCGACCAAGCTCCTCTGCTGAAGTAGCTTTGGCTACGAAGGACGGGAAGCTGTGACTGTCTGCCGCTTGCTTCAGCAGCAAGCGCGATGGCGGTTAAAGGGCGGTGGAGTGAACCTATAAGCCGGATTCTGTCCCATAAGAGTTTCCTCTAACGGGGGTAGTCATATCTCTGGAACTCGAGTTACCTCGAGTTTCTAGCAACCTACCCGAGAACATCAGCCGGGCCAGCTTCTCTCAATCTCACGTCTTGCCCACACCAACAGGAAAACCATTGGGGTAGGCAGGAGATTGGGGCGTCCTCCTATTTGGTCTTGCTCCAGGTGATGCTTGCCTTGCCATTTATGTCACCATAAATGCAGTGAGCTCTTACCCCACCTTTTCACCCTTACCACGCCAGGCCTTAGGAAGACCATGACTTTTGGCGGTATATTTTCTGTGGCGCTGATGTCGGATCACTCCGCCTGGGCGTTACCCAGCACCTTGCCCTTTGGAGTCCGGACTTTCCTCCCATTCCCGAAGGAATGAGCGACCACCCGGTCCACTCCTCACCTATAAAAATCATAATGCCTTATTGAGCGTGTTGCAACAAGACCCGCTCGCTCTGGAAGGTTTTCCTGTGGTTGGATCGCATGAACGAAGCCGTTCTATGGATTTCCAGAAGGGACGGGGCCACTCGTACACGTTTCATCGGAGGGGAGTAAATCTTTCGAATCCTCTGAAGATTGTTCCCAATAGAGAATGCGATGGCAATAGTCACACGTCAGCATTTTATCGCCACGCTTAACCTCCGTAAACAATTGAGGCGGCAGTTGGAGCTGACATCCGAGGCAAGTCCCATCGCGGACAGGGACAACGACCAGTGCGTTTAACTTTGATTTCAGAGATGAATACCGATTCCACAAAGATTTTTCCAATTGAGGGACCAGATCTTTTTGTTGTTGTTCTAATTGAGCCAACTCTGCATTCAATGTGTGCATTAAAGACTCAAGCTCGGCTTTTTCCTGTTCATAGGCCTTTTCAGCATCGGCTTTACGATCCTCAAGCTCCTTCAGTTCTTTTTGCTTTTCCTCTCCTTTTTCCAACACCAACAAGACCTTCTCCTCCAGAGAATCCTTTTTCTTGTTCGCGAGTTCAATTTCAAACAAATGGGCCTGATACTCTTTGTTCGTTTTCAAATCCGTCAACCGACTCCTGAGCTTTTGAATATGGCTTTCATGAACACTGAGGTCTTGTTCACTGCTCCGACGTTCTGATCCAATCAGATTTAAGGCTTCCGTGACCTCCTCAAGTTTTTGTTTAAAGTCCAATAAAGGAGCATGAGCTGTCTTTATGCGCCGAGGAATGTTCTGCTGCTGATCTCGAATATCATGAATTTTTAAATCAAGCTTTTGAAGCTCAATCAACAAAGAAATTTTCGAATCCAAAGCAACACCCTCTTTCCTTTAATCGTTAGGTGAACAACTCGCCATTCTAGTCTTGCCCATTCATATTTGTGGGCCCACCAGGACTTGAACCTGGGACCAGCTGATTATGAGTCAGCCGCTCTAACCAACTGAGCTATGGGCCCGATATCAATCTACCACTATCCGGTTGAAATGAACCATCAAGGACAGGGCTCTCATTTACAAAAACTTGCATTTCAATTGACGGGGCACTGCCTGATGAAGTTGGGAATTCCTGTTTAGTTGAGTCGTCATATCTGCAGTCATCGGTGGACATCCATGACGATAAATAAAGATGGATTTCCGCTTAAGGGTTAAAATAAATCAGTTTCTTTTTTGTTCCGCTTTGCGCGTGGCTGAGTCCACACGCCGAATTCGACAATTTGGCGAGGACTGTCTGAGCGGAGCGAGTTCCGCAGCCATGTGATTCGGCGCTGGGACGAAGGAGACCCGCAGGGCCATGCGCGAGCGGGAATGGTTTGGGGTCCTTTTGCCGAAACAAAAGGACCTCGACTGCCGGGGCGACACCCGGCGGAGCGGATCTTTAAACTCGAAACTCCCTTTTCAGACTTACACCGTTTCTGCAAAACTATCATTTTTTTACTTCGGATGGGGTGGCGTAATTTTCTCAACGCCTTAGCTTCAATCTGCCGCATCCGCTCCCGCGTCACCCGAAAATCTTGCCCCACTTCCTCCAACGTGTGGTCCGTGCTCTCTCCGATCCCAAACCGCTTCCGGATAATCTTCTTCTCCCGCGCCGTCAACGACCCCAACGAATCTGCAATCTGTCGCTGCAAATCATACCGCACCGCCGCCTCCAACGGCGACACCGCTCATCTCTTTCAAATAGCGCCGGACGGGGTCATCAGTCCGACTCAAGTCGTCAAGGCTAAAATCAATGCCTTTCTCTCCATATTCTTGTAAATCCTTGTTTTCGTGGGAGATCTCATTATCCTCAACAAAGTGCTTCTGACGATGAGGCATCCTGCGATGCTAGACTCTGGAACTCTTCAAAAGCGACTATCCCCTTCTTCACGGAAATATCGCTCTCGAAGGCACGAACATTTGCATGTCTCCGTATAGCCATCTCTTTAACGTTGGGTTAGGAGGGAAGCAGCGAACACAGCTTTTTTTTCTCGGAGACTATCAATTTTGGCATTCAGATAACGGATGTCTTCTGTTCGATTATCTCGTTCAGCCGCACGCAACTTGATGATTAATCCTTCTAACGTCGCCTGAAGCCATTTACGCTCCAACATTTCCAGACAACCCTGGATATAGGCTTGTTGATCATCGAAATGATGGGACGTTAGTGAAAGTTCAGCCGTCACGGCTTCTAATTCTGAGGACGTCGCGATTTCTGCGTGAAATTCATCGAGCGAGAGCTGCCCCTCTGCACTCGTATGGCGTAATCCCATTTCCATGATTTGTCGGTACGTCGGGGTCGTAAATTGTTCAACATGTAAGGCCTGGATTTGTTCGGGACTGAGAAGTCCTTGGATAAGAAGGCTGATTAAAACCTTTTCTTCTCGTTTGTCTGCCGAGTCCAATTTTCTAGGAGTCGGAGAGCTGCTTTTGGCTAGGCTCCCCTCTTGTCTAGGCAAAGGGCCTGTTAACGTTTGGTACCGTTCAACAAGAAGTTGTTGGCGAATGCCTAGGCGTTCGGACACCTGCCTGGTGTATTCTTCTTTTTCTATAGGATTCCTCACGTTTTGAATGACACGAAGAACCTCGTCGACACATCGTACACGATCATTCATGTTTTCGACCTTGGTTCGCTTAACGTATTGATCCACAACAAAATCCAAAAGGGAGACGGCCTGATCTTGGAGAAGAGCAAAAGCCTCTGCACCTTTCGTGCGAACAAACGAATCAGGATCGTCACCAGTGGGCAAAACGGCAACTTTCACCGTGATGCCGCTATCCTTCAACACATCTAACGTGCGTAGCGTAGCCTCGACTCCGGCTGAGTCCCCATCAAACACTAACACCACGGTCTGCACGAACCGCCGTATCATGTCGACATGGTCTTTCGTTAAAGCCGTTCCGAGTGGAGCCACCGAATGAGTAAACCCATATTGGTGCAAGACGATGACATCAAAGTACCCTTCAACTAAGAGAATGGTCTTTAGCCGACTGACCGCCTCGCGTGCGTGGTCGAACCCGAATAAACAACGGCTTTTTCGAAACAGAAGAGTCTCTGGAGAATTCAGATATTTGGGCTCGCCTTCACCAAAAATTCGTCCACCAAACGCAACAACCTGATCCCTGAGATTCACGATCGGAAACATCACCCGACTCCGAAATCGATCGTAATACCCATGACCTCCTATAGCACCTCTGGATCCTGAATTCTTGGCTACCGCTAAGCCAGATTGGACTATGTCATCGGGGGAAACACCAATTTTTTTGAGATGCCGAGTCAGTCCATCCCAGCCAGGAGGAGCATAACCCAACCTAAATTTTTCAATCGCGTCAGGATGAATCTGTCGACCATCCAAATAATTTCGCGCTGGCTGACCCAAAGCCGAACCAAGCAAATTCTTCCGAAACCAATCCTTCGCAGCATTATGGAGATTATCCAACTTTTTTCTATTTTCAGATTCTCCATACTGATGGTTCTTTCCAGGTATCACGGGAATCGTAATACCCGTCTGTTTCGCAAGCTCATGAACCGCCTCAGGAAACTCCATTCCTTCTTTTTTCATGAGAAAGGTGATCACATCTCCCCCTGCCCCACATCCAAAACAATAAAACATTTGTTTAGAAGAACTGGCCGTAAAGGAAGGAGTTTTTTCAGAATGGAACGGGCATAATCCTTTGTGATTTTGCCCAGTTTTGGTCAACGTGACATACCGAGCCACTACCTCGGTAATGTCCGCCCCATGACGAATTTGTTGAAGAATCTCAGGAGGGATACCGCCTCGTCCGACCGCCAATCCCGTTCTCCATTCCTTGCTTTGTCGACCGCTCGGCGATAAAAACTTCTAACTTATTGTAAAATGAGATATTTTTTAAAAAAAGCAATCAGCTAGAGTAAAGTCAACCTGCGCATTCGGCTGTAGCTTCATCCAGGGGGCCAATGGAATTGACGCCCACCCAGGACATGGATATGGGCATGAAACACGGATTGCCCGGCTTTGGAGCCTGTGTTCATGACCACACGATACCCAGAATCCGCAACCCCTTTTTGTTTGGCCACAATCCGGCATGTATCAAGAAGATGTCCAAGAAGCTGAACGTCTTCATCCTGAAATTCCTGAAGAGACGAGACATGTCGTTTCGGGATGACAAGAGTATGAATCGGGGCTTGCGGATTCATATCGTCAAAGGCCAAACACAGATTGTCTTTATACACGATTTGAGAGGCGAGTTGCCCCCCCGCGATCTGACAAAAAATGCAGGTATTCATCTTATGCCCTCTTTTGTTTTCTTTTTGAGACCTGACTGACCGAATCGCCGACCTAGCTCCCGATACACCTCTTCTGGCGGAATGTCATATTTGCCGAGCATCACAACCGTATGAAACAGTAGATCAGCAACTTCATACACAATCTCTTCCCGATTGGCATTTTTGGCAGCGAGTAAGACTTCTCCAGATTCCTCTGCAATTTTTTTCAAGATGCGATCAGTTTGCCCCTCCAAGAGAGATGCCACATAGGAGTTGGGTGATGGCTGAGCCTTTCTTTCTTGGACCAAGTCATACAGACGATCCAAGATTCCCCCATGCGCCTTTTTGAGAGGGGAAGGAATAATCATGTGAGACTCAAGGAGTTCATGGAAAAAACAGGACGGATTTCCCGTGTGGCAGGTTGGGTCAATCGGTTCAGCTTTGATCAGCACGGTATCCGAATCACAATCCACAAACATCTGTTTGAGTAAAAGGGAGTTTCCTGAGGTTTCGCCTTTTCGCCACAATGTGTCGCGTGAGCGACTCCAAAAATGAACGTGCCTGGTACGCAAGGTTTCTTCTATGGCTTCACGATTCATGAAGCCCAGCATGAGAACCGTCCCATCTCGCCAATCTTGGACAATCGAAGGGATCAAGCCTCGTTCATCAAATTGGATTGATTGGCTGAAGTTGGCCTGCGTTAATTCCATGACGACACTGACGTTGGTATTCCATTCAACACTCGAATCGGAAGTCCTTTTTGGCTGAGGTACGTTTTCGCCTCAGCTACCGAATAGGTCCGAAAATGAAAAATAGATGCCGCTAAGACCGCATCGGCATTCCCAATGGCGAGAGCCTCATACAAATGTTCCAATGTGCCTGCCCCGCCAGAAGCAATCACCGGAACTGACACAGCTCGAGATACGGCTGCCGTCAGATCTAAATCATATCCATCATGGGTCCCATCCCGGTCCATACTGGTCAACAAAATTTCCCCTGCCCCATTGTCTTCCATTTTCTTCGCCCACTCAATGGCATTCACACCAGTCGGCTTTCGACCTCCATGGGTAAAAATTTCCCATGTGGACTCCTCCAAGGAAGCAGCACCAGGCACTCGTTTGGCATCAATAGCCACAACGATACATTGCGTGCCAAACCGGTTGGCAGCTGTCGCCACAAAATTGGGATCGTTCACCGCAGCAGTATTGATACTGACTTTATCAGCCCCTGCGACTAAGAGTTGCCTGATTTCCTCCGCTGTTCTCACCCCACCACCAACAGTCAAGGGCATGAAGACTTGATCAGCTGTCCGAGACACGACCTCAAGCAAGGTTTCGCGATTTTCGTGCGATGCGGTAATATCCAAAAAACACAGTTCATCAGCTCCGTCCTGATCATAGACTTTCGCAATTTCCACAGGGTCCCCTGCATCTCGAAGATTCACAAAAGACACACCCTTGACCACCCGTCCATCTTTCACGTCAAGGCAGGGGATAATGCGCTTTGTTAGCATGCCTCTTTCCCTGCAGCAGAACTCATCGCAGCCCGAATTGCCTGAGGGAGGTCCAATGTCCCTTCGTATAAGGCTTTCCCAACAATCGCCCCAGTTATTTTCGTTCCAAGTTTTTTAATGGCATCGATATCTTCAATCCGTGAAATTCCCCCAGACGCAATGACAGGAAACGGCGAGACATCAACGACCCCTTTCAAAGCAGTCAGGTTCGGACCACTCAGCATACCGTCCCGACTAATCTCGGTAAAAATGACTCCGGCAAGTGAATATGGGGAGAGAGCGGAAACAACAGATTCAGGTGACGTCTCAGAAAGATTCGTCCATCCCCTCACAGCCACCTTCCCATTTTTTGCGTCAACTCCCACGAGGACTTGGCTAGGAAATTCCTCGGACGCTTGGGCCAATAGTTGAGTATTCTCTAACACAGCCGTCCCTAAAACGACCCGTTGAACGCCGTGAGAGAAATAGGTTCGAATCAAGTCCAGTGACCGAATCCCTCCTCCGACCTGGATGGGAATGGAGACGGCTTTGACTATGGCTGTAATTCGATCAAAATTTTTTGGTGCGCCTTCAACCGCTCCATCGAGGTCCACAATGTGTAAGCATTGGGCTCCCAAGCGTTCCCAATGGGAAGCCATGGCAGGGGGGTCATCGGAATACCAGGTTTCTTGTTTCAAATCGCCCTGGCGCAGACGAACACATCGGCCTTCTTTCAGATCAATGGCAGGGATGATGATCATGTTTCTATCAGAACATCCCTTCCTCTCCCTTCTGCAATGATGCTGGAAGATAGGACATTCGTTGATGACATGAGAAGGAATGTCGCTTCAGGTCTAGCTTGCTATTGACTCGATGCCAACCCCACTGGAAAGTCGTTCATGACTCGGCTCACCCCCGACCTTGCTAATTCCTGAGCAGAAACAAACGTCCCGCGCCTTTCCCAGAAACCTGAAAAGTCTTCGATCATAGGTTTTTGTTCCTCATAGTAGTCCCCCTTCCACAATACAGAACCTTCCTCAACTTCGATTAGCCATATCTCAAACCCAACCGCAGCCGGAATCGCTCCCATTTTGCCGCCATCTCGTTCCCGATACACTCTCACTAAACCGAGAAGGACCGCATCAACACCATCGAGGTTTTTGCCCAGGTGCTTCGCGATGATTTGAGATTTCGTTTTGAAGTGAGAGGAATCCACTGCTGGTAACACCTTCGCAACTTGGTCGGGAGGAAGGACTCGCAACCCAGGACGGAGTGTGAGTCTGGCAAAGACCATTTCTGTGATTTTGTTCGGAGCCTCTAGTGGAATTGCGACGGTTTTGTAAGAAAATCTTGAAGCGTCTAAAGAAGGGGTTTCTCCGAATGATCGGCTATTGCTGGATGCCCCGACATTGGGATAGTCAACGACTTGTTCTGTTCTATAGGATCTTTGTGGGGATAAAATAACATCAAACGGCGCAACAGCAATCGTTTTGATCGTCGATGGATTAAACAACGGTGCAGACTTGACAGCAACGGTACTGGGAGCACACCCCAGCACGCCTTCCCAAAAGAGCACACAGAGGAAAAGACAGAGAAGGGCTTTGCTCCTCGACCACAAAATCCTGGCCTTCCCCCATTGCCAAGCAGGTTGTTGAAAAATTCCGACAGGACCGCTTTTCTTGCTTGAAGGCCTCAGCTTCCCTCCTTTTACACCTCGGACGGCGACGATGGGCGGACGACTATTTACACAACCAGCATTTGTTTCGCTAGACATTGACACTTCCAAGGAAAGGCCTGAAATCCTGAATGTTGAGATCTTCAACAACTGGTTCATCATTGCCACGTTCCAAAATTCCGGAGAAGTTGGAGGCCCACCTGTTGACTTTTTTCTGGATGAAACTGAGAACCAAAGATGTTGTCGCGCCACACACTAGACACAAACGAAATCCCATAGTCTGTTGTGGTACAGGTGAGGCTCGGATCTGAAGGTTCCACATAGAAGGAATGAACAAAGTACACGTGTGCATCCTCGGGGAACCCTCGGAGAAGAGGAGAAGGGGTATTGACACTGATCCTATTCCATCCCATATGAGGAATTTTTCGTAAATGTGAGGGATCAGAATCAAAACGAAAGCGTTTGACTTTTCCGTGAAAAATGTTCAAGCCTGGATAACTCCCAAACTCTTCACTTTCCGTGAATAATACTTGGAGACCTAAGCATATACCGAGAAAAGGTTTCCCCTTGGCAATCGCCTGACGAATGGGGTTAATTAAACGAAATCGTTCAAGGTTCACCATACAATCCCTAAAAGCTCCAACGCCAGGCAAGACCACATGGCTCGCACGTTCAATTTCTTTTGGATCTCGGGTGATGATCGCTGAGTGCCCTACAACCTCAAAAGCCTTCTGAACGCTACGAAGGTTTCCCATTTCATAATCCACGACAGCAATCATGACTTCATCTCATCTGCATTCAGAAGCACAAGGGGATCGCCTCTTCTCTTTACAGCGACCCTTTAGTCGATGGAATACCTTCTAATCGAACATCCTTAGCCGTGGCCTGGTCTAAGGCTTTTGCCAGTGCCTTGAAAATCGCTTCCATAATGTGGTGAGGGTTTCGCCCATAATGCACATTCAGATGGAGATTGAACGCCCCATGATTGACGAAGGCTTGGAAAAAATCCTCAAATAATCCCAAATCCAGTGTCTTGATCATTCGATGGGGAAGGGACACATTGTAGGCCAAATACGGCCGCCCACTGAGGTCAATCACGGCTTGCGCCAAGGTCTCATCAAGAGGGACGGTAGCCCATCCAAATCGACGAATCCCGGTTTTATCTCCTAAGGATTCCCGCAACGCGGTTCCCATCACAATTCCGACATCTTCCACCGTATGATGATCATCAATTTCGGTATCTCCTTTGGCCTGCACGGTAAGATCAAAAAATCCATGCTTCGCGAGGAGAACCAACATATGATCAAGAAACGGAATTGTGGTTTGGATTTGACTCTGGCCACTGCCATCCAATCGCCATTCCACCAAGACCGATGACTCACTGGTGGCTCGATCGACCACTGCAACACGATGATCTTTCTTGACTTTCATAGGGATCGACTCTCTATTGAATGGGCATGGCTGTGAAGGCCCTCCATTTGGGCCAGTTGGATCACATACGGCTTTGCCGCACGAAGCTCTTTTTCTGTATAGGAAATGATGTTTGTGCGTTTGACAAAGTCATTCAAGGAAAGCGCTGAAAAGAACCGTGCTGAACCTCCAGTCGGTAAGACATGATTAGGGCCTGCCACATAATCAGCCACTGCCGGCGGTGTGTAACGACCCAAGAAGATTGCCCCAGCATGACGGATCTCACTCAAGAGATCAAAGGGACGATCAACCATGATCTCTAGATGCTCAGCTGCGATCGTATTGGCCAATCCACATGCCGTTTTCATATCCTGTACGACAAAGGCTATAGCATAGCGGTTTATGGATTTCGCTGCAATTCGTTTCCGACTAATGACTTGAAGTCGACGCGTGATTTCTTCAACAACGGAATTGGCAAGACGGCCTGATGGTGTCACCAAATACACCCTGGCTTCTTCGTCATGTTCGGCTTCACATAGCAAATCGGCTGCCACATGGGCAGGGTCAGCCGTATCATCAGCTATAATGAGCAATTCGCTCGGCCCTGCGATCATATCAATATCGACCGTACCATACACCTGTCGTTTGGCTGTCGCCACATAAAGGTTCCCAGGCCCCACAATTTTATCGGCTCGAGGGATCGTTTTCGTACCATAGGCCAAGGCCCCAATGGCATGAACACCCCCAATACGATAGACCTCATCCACTCCGGCAATTTCGGCAGCGACTAAGAGAAAAGGGTTCATCCTACCCGTCGAAGTCGGCGTACACATCACAACACGTTTAACGCCAGCCACCTTGGCCGGAATGGCGTTCATGAGCACGGTGGAAGGATACAGGGCCTTTCCACCAGGGACATACATTCCCACGACATCGAGTGGAGTAATGAGTTGCCCTAACTGCACCCCATTGACTTCATCGATCCAGGTCTCTTCCCGTTGACGCTCATGAAACTTCCGAATGCGCTCCGCCGCATATCGAATGGCATTGACATCTTCCTTACGAATCTGGGCATGCGCCTGCTTCACTTCTTCAGGGGAGATAAGAAATTCCTTTGCCTTCAAGTCTAGTCCATCGAACTTTTTGACATACCGTTGAACCGCCTTATCTCCTTCACGTGCCACACCTTGCAGTATGGTCTTCACGTTTTTTTCGGCCTGCTGATTTTGCTGGATCCCACGTTGACAGACCCATTCCACAACAGCCTTGAAATTGCGGTCTAATGCGGAAACGATTTTCATCGAGAGTCCTTTGACACGGTGGCTTCAGAACAATATTGGCGCAATTTCCCAATCATGGGGGTCAGAAGAGCATGTTTCATCTTGAGACTCGCTCTATTCGCAATTAATCGGGCCGAGGACGAGGCAATCACGTCTGTCTCCACAAGATTATGTGCTCGCAAGGTACGGCCGCTTTCAACGAGATCGACAATTCTGTCAGCTAACATCACGACTGGCGCGAGTTCGATCGATCCATACAATTTGATGATTTCAACTGGCATTCCCCTCTGATTGAAAAAACGTTCGGTGATATTGGGATATTTGGTTGCCACACGAATTTTGGAAGAAAGCCGACCAGAAAATCCTCGTCCCTTCAGAGCCGCCACGGAAATGCGACAAGCCCCTATGCCAAGATCTAAGAGTTCATACACATCAAGGTTTTGTTCGAGAAGTAAATCCTTGCCAGCGACTCCGATATCAGCGGCTCCGTATTCGACATACGTGGGGACATCACTGGCTCGGACGACCAGATAGGTCAAGCCGGCATGGGGACATTCAAAAACGAGCCGCCGGTCATTAGACGAAATATCTGGCCCCAAAAAGCCTGCCCGCTGGAATAGCTGAAGAGTCGGGGCCAACAATTTTCCTTTGGACAACGCAACGGTGACAACCTCACTCATGGCGTCCCTGCCATTCTTTCAATAGAAGCGCCTAAACTCTGGAGCTTGTCCTCAATCCGTTCATACCCACGCTCCAAATGATAAATCCTGGAAACCTGTGTTGTTCCTTCAGCAGCTAAGCCAGCTAAGATCAAGCCCGCACTCGCTCGTAAGTCAGAGGCCATCACTGGCGCACCCGTCATCTTTTCTACCCCGGTGACGAAGGCACGTCGCCCTTCAATGCGAATACCTGCTCCCATCCGTTGTAATTCAGGAACATGCAAAAACCGACCTTCAAACACCGTTTCAGTTAACACACTGGTCCCCTCTGCCACACATATGAGTGCCATAAGCTGGGCCTGAAGATCTGTTGGAAACCTTGGATAGGGTTGGGTTTGAACCTGCAAGGCTCTCCCTCTCCTTGGCGCCTTAACACGAAGCGTCCGTTCTTGTTGCGAGATTTCGGCACCAGATTCCCGCAGTTTATCAGTGACAGATTGCAAATGGCTTGGAATACAGTCTCCTACTTCAACATCTCCTCCAGAAATCGCACTAGCCATCAGATAGGTCCCGGTTTCAATTCTATCGGAAACGACACGATATTCTGCACCTTTGAGTTGCCGCACACCGTGAATCGTCAGTCGCTCAGACCCGGCTCCATGGATTCGGGCACCGCATTGGTTCAAAAATTGAGCGAGATCCTGCACCTCCGGTTCTTTGGCAGCGTTCTCGATAACCGTCGTTCCATTGGCCAGACACGCGGCCATCATGAGGTTCTCTGTTCCCGTTACCGTCGGAATCTCCAAGTCGATGTGGCAACCATGGAGCCCTGAGGCACGAGCATAGATATACCCATGTTCTACGGTAATGGTCGCTCCTAATTGAGCCAATCCCTTCAGATGAAGATCGACAGGCCTCGTTCCAATCGCACAGCCTCCCGGCAACGACACGGTCGCCTCACCAAACCTCGCTAATAGAGGGCCAAGCACCAAAATCGATGCTCTCATGGTCTTGACCAAATCATAGGGGGCTTCGGTAGAAGACACAGAGGCAGCCGTGACTTCCATTTGGTCCCGATCCATTTTGACCGACATGCCCAACATACTCAGGAGGTTCACCATCGTGACAACATCTCGTACCTGTGGAAGATTCGTGATGAGACATTCACCTTCACAAAGGAGTGTAGAAGCCATAATGGGAAGAGCGGCATTTTTGGCTCCAGCTGCCACGACACGCCCCTGAAGAGGGCGGCCACCAGTGATAATTATTCGATCCATAGTCTTTATGAAAAGGCGAGGTCAGCTCGTTCGTTCAAATCGAAGAACACGTTCAATGTGAGCCGCATCACAGCGGATATTCTTAAGAGTGTAGCCTCCAGTTTCTTGTGCCAACTTCACCACGTTCTTCATTTGGCCTAACCTTGTTTCCAAAACGAGAAAACCGCCATGACAGAGGAAGCTCCACGCTTGGTGGAGGATCCGTCGATAAAACACCATCCCATCCGTTCCTCCATCTAACGCTGAGTGGGGTTCGAAATCTCTCACATCCAAGGGTAGCCTGGGCAACTCCGAAGAACGGATATAAGGAGGATTCGAAACGATCCCCGTCAGACGCCCTTCCAAACCCTCAGATTTCAATGGATCAAAGAGGTTACCTAACAGGAATTTTGTGCGATGGTCAACACCATGATCCATGGCATTTCCTAACGCCGTTTTAAGAGCCTTTGGTTCCTGATCAGTCGCAAAAATCCTCGATGTCGGAAATTTCACAGCCAACACAATCGCCAAACAGCCAGACCCTGTTCCAATATCCGCTATAATAGGGTTAGAAGAAGCCAAGGGATGGGCTAACACTTCCTCTATAATCAACTCGGTCTCAGGTCGTGGGATCAATACATCCGGAGAGACACGCATGTGAAGACCACAGAATTCCTGCGATCCCAAAATATATTGAAGGGGTTCACCTTTAGCCCTCCGACCAAAAAACCTCTTCGCTTCCTTCGCCGCATCAAAAGAAACCGTTAATGTCGGTTCTTTTAAAATGGCTAATCGAGTCAATCCCACAGCGGATTCAAGAAGCCATATCACCTCATGAGCGGCATTTTTGATTCCGGATGAGGATAAGACTTCCAACCCCTCTCGATAGAGAGATGAGACCGTCATTTGAGGTCCATGGTGGAATTGAGCCACACCCTGATGGCTTGGAGGACTCGTCTCATTGATTTTTCCTCTTAGGCGGGGGACACCGAATCCGTTCGCAAGGCCTCTGAGTCAGCTGAAACTTTTAATGCCTCCACAATGGCATCAAGGTCCCCGTCTAGCACGTACTCCAACTTATGAAGGGTTAACCCAATACGATGGTCGGTCACTCGATTTTGAAGGTAATTGTACGTGCGAATTTTTTCACTCCGCTCGCCGGTTCCGACTTGTGCCCGCCGATTTTCAGCAATGGAGGCTTCCTGTTTAGCCTTCTCAGCATCGGCAATCCTGGACCGGAGGGTACGCATAGCTTTGTTCCGGTTCTTTAATTGCGAACGTTCATCTTGGCACGTGACCACAACTCCGGTTGGAATATGGGTGATACGAACCGCAGAGTAAGTGGTATTGACACTTTGGCCACCCGCACCGGATGAACAAAAGGTATCAATGCGAAGATCTTTGGGATCTATGTGGACGTCGACTTCCTCGACTTCCGGCATGACGGCCACCGTGGCAGTGGACGTATGGATTCTTCCGCTTGCTTCGGTGGTCGGGACCCGTTGCACCCGATGGACTCCACTCTCATAACGAAAGTAGCCATAGGCGCCTTTCCCTTCGAAAAGCATCACCGCTTCTTTTAAGCCTCCGATTTCTGTCTCATGCGAGTCGACAAGCTCGATTCGTAAGCCTTTCTTTTCCGCAAATTTCATGTACATTCGAAATAGTTCAGCGGCAAAGAGAGCAGCCTCTTCCCCTCCCGTACCAGCCCTAATTTCCAGAAAGGTATTCTTTTCATCATCAGCGTTTTTAGGATGTAAGAGCTCTAGGGCGTTCCGCTCCGTTTCCTCACGCTGTCGAGAGAGGGTCTGTAAATCTTGCTCCCCTATGACTCTGAGTTCGGGATCAAGTTTGGAATCATCCAGCAACCGTTCGGTTTCGGATATTTCTTGAAGAATTTTTTGATAGGAAAAGAAAAGGTGGGAAATTTCTTCGATGTCTGCCCGCTCTTTGTTCAAGGAACAAAGAAGAGTTGGTTGCTTCAGGACGGAAGGTTCAGTGAGTTGTTGAGTCAAACTTTCAAAGCGATTGGCCACAGACTCCCACTGGGCAAGCCACGCGCCTTCTCTTGTTTCGTCTTTGTTTTCTCCAGCCATGGGGTATGATCGTATCCATCATTCTATGAAACCAACATGTGCGTTACGCGATGAGCAAGTACAGGCATAGATGCTTAGGCCTTGGACTTCTTTGCATACTTTTTCTTGAACCGTTCCACTCGGCCTTCCGTGTCAACAATTTTTTGGGTCCCGGTAAAGAAGGGGTGACAACGAGAACAAATGTCGACTTTTAGATCCCCTACGGTCGAACGGGTTTGAAATTTGGCCCCACACGCACAACTCAACGTCGCTTCAGAATAATTTGGATGAATTCCACTTTTCATCGCACTATTTCCTTCCCATCATCGACAAAGTTTTACAGAACCGTAAAGCCAACATCGTTATATATACCACGAGAGAGGATCTGATGGCAAAATCCTCTTCTCACCTAGAATCGACGTTATCGATTCATCGATTGCAGAAAATCCTGATTTGTCTTGGTTCCATTCATTTTATCCATCAGAAACTCCATGGCTTCCATGGACCCCAATGGACTAAGAACCTTCCGAAGTATCCACATCTTGTTAAGCCGATCACGGTCGACGAGTAACTCTTCCTTTCTTGTACCGGACTGACTGATGTCAATGGCAGGGAAAATCCGTTTATCAGCCAACTTCCGATCCAAATGGACCTCCATATTGCCAGTCCCCTTAAACTCTTCGAAGATGACATCATCCATCCGGCTACCCGTATCAACCAAGGCTGTTGCCAGAATCGTCAAACTGCTGCCATTCTCAATGTTTCGCGCGGCCCCGAAAAACCGTTTGGGACGCTGGAGCGCATTGGAATCTAGTCCGCCTGAGAGGACCTTGCCGCTGGGCGGGGCAATCGTGTTGTAGGCCCGAGCCAACCGAGTGATACTATCCAAAAGCACAACCACATCCCGTTTATGCTCAACCAACCGTTTGGCTTTTTCCATGACAATCTCGGCCACTTGGGCATGTCTTTGTGGGGGCTCATCAAAAGTCGAACTGACGACTTCGGCGGCTTTGGCCTGCCGTTGCCAATCCGTCACCTCTTCCGGTCGTTCATCGATCAGCAGGACAATCAAGACAATATCCTTATGGTTATGAAGAATGGCCCTTGCAATGGCCTGAAGTAGCATAGTTTTCCCTGTCCGAGGGGCTGCCACGATTAATCCCCGCTGGCCCTTGCCAATAGGAGTAATTAATTCCATCACCCGAGTGCAATATTCCTCTTGGTCAAATTCCAGAGAAATCCGTTCCTCCGGATACAAGGGCGTCAGATTGTCAAAGAGAATTTTCTCTCTCTGGACATCAGGCTCGTCATAATTGATTTTCTCTACTTTCAGAAGAGCAAAATACCGCTCACCTTCCTTAGGTGGTCGAATTTGCCCAGAAACAATATCCCCGGTTCGAAGGCCGAATCGACGAATTTGTGAGGGAGAAATATAAATGTCGTCTGGGCCAGGCAGGTAGTTGGAATCCGGAGCGCGGAGAAATCCAAACCCATCGGAAAGTGTTTCTAAAACTCCTTCCCCAAAGATGACCCCATTTTTTTCTGTTTGCCCTTGAAGGATGGCAAAGATAAGTTCTTGCTTTCGAAAATTTGCCGCTCCATCGATTTTCAAGGAACGAGCCAGATCGGCGAGGTCGCCAATGGTCTTCTGCTTTAACTCAGCCAGATGCATAGGATTCTCCTGGAAAAGATAATAAAAATGATGCTTTGTCACTCAAGAGTTGGTCACAATGCGGTCAATGACCTCAATTTGCAACCCAGGGGCAACTACCAAGGTTTTGATAAGGGGGTAGGAAAGGGATAGTCCGTCATGGTTGTGGGACCAACGCCTTTACTTCTCCTTTCCATGAATCTACGTGCACCAGTCTCAAATACCCCAAAAGCCTAAGAGCACGTTGTTTAGTTAATTAATGAGAAAGAATAGATTCGTTACTAAGATTTGGCTTGATTTAGCAGATCCAGGAAGCCTTACAGGGGAATGTGGATTCCTCTTATTCCGGAATATTTTGTTCATTTTTATACTAAGTCTATCATGTTGTCAATAGCTCTTTCGACACCTAATTTACGAAATCTTTGAAAGACATTCTAGAATATTGTTGGCCAGTTTCAGAAATATCTTATTTCAAACAGGTGTCATTCGGCAACGACTTTTCGTTAAAAGGTTCCTGTTGCTTGACTGTCCGAACTCCGCATATGAATTCAGATCACTAGCGATTGCACCCTTTACTAGGTTATGGTAAATCCTAGCAGGTTGCTGAAAACTCGATATAAACCAGAGCTCCACTTTCCATTGAAATGCACAAGGCTCTCAGGAAGCGAGACATGACAGTCAAAAAAGCCTTTCCGATTTCTTCATTGAGAAGAGGGTAACCCATGGCTCATCCGGAAGAGGAACACCTTCACGAGCGTATCTTCACCCTCTCAGAAGCCTTGGGACTTCTTCCTGAATTGGAAAAGCATTTGAACATCGTGTGGCATGCTCGAATCGTGATGTCTCATACGAAGGAAGAAATCAAAAAGGCGAGTGCCAAAGCCGGACTCGGAGGTGGAAGCGCTGCTGGGCCGCGTTACATTCAAGCTCTGGAACAAATTAGTGATAGCCTTCACCGTATTCATGAAACGGGAGTTATCGTCAAGGATCTGGACAGAGGACTGTGTGACTTTCCTTATTTGCTAGACGGACGAATCGTCTATTTGTGTTGGAAATTGGGTGAAGAAAAAATCGAATGGTGGCATGAAATCGATAGTGGATATGCCAGTCGACAGGCCTTGCCGCACGGAGCCATATGACCAATCCACAATCCGCATCTCTCCGATTCAAGCCAATACACCCTAACTCGACTAGTCGACTTCTGCTCCCCAATCAATCCAAATTTTTCACGCGATGCTCCCCTACCCCATCGACGTAAGAGAAAGCAGAACATAGGCTGGCCCGTGATGTTATTTGCCATATTAGGATGGGACTCACTGGAGGGGACACAAAAACGTCCTCTTCACAGAGATTCTCATCGGGAACGGCTTACGGCTTTGGAAAAGGACGGAAAACTCGTGCTCGCAGGACCATTTTCTGATGGAACCGGAAGTCTGATCGTGATAAAGGCAGAATCACTGGCAGAAGCAGAAGCATTTGCCCAAGAAGATCCCTATGTGACTCATGGAATATTTTCCAAAATTGAAATACATCCCTTTCACCAGGTGTTACCCTAGCAGGCTGTTGAAAAACTCAAAACTTCTAAAAATCCTGGTGTGTTGAAGAATATCCGATCGTCATCAAAAACGGTGCAGGATGTTCAAAAAGGCCCGCTCGCCTGCGCGAAGCCGCTTTCAGCCTCCGTAGCTACTTCGGCGAAGGAGACTCGGCGGAGCCAGGTCCAGCAAGGCCGCAGGGCGTTTGGCGCGCGGAGCGTACGTGGAGTACGTGAGCACGACAAAGGACCGAGAACGCCGCTGGCGGACTTTTTCACCATCCTGCTAGAGTCTCCTTTGCTTACTCTCAGTTATGTCGATTCGCATTTTTTTTAAAAACAGCCCAATCTTCTTCCGGACTCCATGCAAAGAGATGACCTTTTTCTTTCAGCCAAGTTTTTCCACTAACTCAAGAACAAGTTTCCACTCATGAGGACGAACCGGCTGTACTGATAATCGTGAGCCCTTTCGCAACAGCTCCATCTCATCCAATCCTTTTACTTTTCTTAAACGGTCGAGGGGTAACGAAGGGGAAATTTTCCTGATAAATCGGACGTCGACCATGACCCACCTCGGATCATCCCGACGACTCTTGTGGTCAAAATACCGGCTCTTCGAATCAAAAGCGAAGTGATCTGGGTACGCTGGCTTGACGACCTCCACAATGCCCACAATGGCAGGAGGATCCGCATTACTGTGATAGAAAAACGCGTGGTCACCCACTGTCATGGCTTGCAAAAAGTTTCGAGCTTGGTAATTTCGTGCTCCCTCCCAACAAGTTGTCTGTCTGGGCGATTGTTTTAAATCATCAATAGAAAAGGTCGTGGGTTCTGATTTGAGCAACCAATAGTGGGCCACAGTTTGTCCTCCCTTCATCGCTACAACGATGATCGTTGGATGAAGTTTTATTTTTTCCATTCTAATCTCTGAGCTTAACCCTTCTCTTCACGAGGCATCAATGGTTGGAGGAAAAGAACAAAAATAGGATAAGATAATCTGTAAAGACTTGGATGTGATCTTTCAGGAAGTATCTGGTGAAGTTCGAAAAGCGAGAGGGGTGTGGCTCGTGGATCATTCCCCCGTCGTCCCAGAAATTTTTTAGCGGGGATCCATCTTTCATGATAATCCTGGTTGCCCGCTGACGACTGAGGTCCCCTGCGTGTTGCAGAAATTCCCAACGTCACCTGACAATATCTGTCAACTGAAATTCAAGTTTTGACAGATGATATCCGAAGACATCAAATCACATCATTGACCACTCTTGAAGGGATAAACCACAATAGGAAAACATGAATGTCACAAGTTTCATGGACACGTGTCCATCTTTGGTCGCGGACTACATTTCATGTGAGATACTCATTTGGCTCACGGTTTTTTCTATCGTAGCCTTCATTGGAACCCTTCTTACCATTCCGGCAATTCTTATTCGATTGCCTGCAGATTACTTTGATGGACAGCGCGCGCGGGAATGGATGAAACATCACCATCCTATACTTCGAGGAATGGGCTTGGCTCTCAAGAATGGGCTAGGTATCATTTTTCTGCTGGCCGGTTTCGCCATGCTGTTCCTACCAGGCCAAGGGGTGTTAACGATGGTCATAGGGGTCTCTCTTCTGGACTTCCCAGGAAAACGGAAGCTTGAAAGGAAGCTTATCAGTCAACCCACTATCTTCCAAGCCGTTAACGCATTGCGACATAAATTTGGGAAACCACCTTTTGTTCTATCGCACAATATGTAAATCAATAGCATAAACGCCTATGAGTAGGACCATCATCGTATGCTGGGGTTTGGTTTCAGTTCTCTGTGCTGTAGCCTTTGCCATTGTCACGGGAATTGTTCGTCCCGAGGAAAAAGTCAATGGGCTGTGGCTCGTGGTCGCAGCAGGGTGTTTTTATGTCCTCGCTTATCGATTTTATGGACGGTTTTTAGCCTCACGAGTGATGAACCTCGATGACAACTGTCGCACCCCTGCCTATCGTCTACAGGATGAAATCAATTATTATCCAGCCAATAAATATATTTTATTCGGACACCATTTTGCCGCCATCGCTGGGGCTGGTCCTCTCTTGGGTCCTGTTCTTGCCGCCCAGTTTGGATTCCTTCCATGATTTTTGTGGATTGTCATTGGTGCCGTTTTGGCGGGTGCAGTTCAAGATTTCATCATATTAGTGGGCTCGCTAAGGTGAAATGGCCAATCCCTTCCTGAAATCGCCCGTGCCGAAATTGGTTGGATGACCGGAATGGCGACAGCCATCGCCGTCTTATTTATCGTCATCGTAGCCCTCGCAGGCCTAGGATTGGCGGTCGTCAATGCTCTGTTCGACAATGCATGGAGAACCTTTACCATCGCCATGACCATCCCCATTGGGATGGTCATGGGAATCTACCTCCAGAAATTCCGCCCTGGGCATGTCGGCGAAATGTCACTCCTTGGAGTGATTCTTCTCCTTGTCGCTGTCGTCGCTGGACGATTCGTCACGCAATCAGAGGTCGCTGACTGGTTTGTGTTCGAGCGCCACACACTCGTATGGTTTCTGGCTGGATATGGGTTTCTGGCTTCGGTTCTCCCTGTTTGGATGCTTCTTGTCCCTCGAGATTACCTTTCCCACCTTTATGAAATTAGGGGTCGTCGTATTGTTGGCCCTTGGTGTTCTCTTGATGGCTCCCGTTATTGAGATGCCCCGCATCACAAAGTTTATTTATGGAGGAGGGCCAATCATTCCCAGACCCATCTTCCCTTTTCTCTTTATCACGATTGCCTGCGGGGCCATTTCCGGTTTTCACTCCTTGGTGTCATCGGGAACCACACCCAAAATGATTGCCCGGGAATCACAAGCAATGGTGGGATATGGAGCCATGTTGCTGGAAAGCGCCGTTGGGGTGATCGCCCTTATCGCTGCAGGACTCTTGATTCCAGGGGATTATCTGGCCATCAACACCAGATTATCGTTTGATACCCTCGCAGCAATGGGATTTCCAGTGGCCCATATTACCGAGTTGTCGAGACTCGTGGAGGTGGATGTCGCTGGCCGGCCAGGTGGAGCTGTTTCTTTGGCAGTAGGCATGGCTTCAATTTTTTCAGCCCTCCCGGGAATGGCTGGGTTGATGGCCTATTGGTACCAGTTCGCCTTGCTATTTGAAGCCTTGTTCATTTTAACGACGATCGATGCGGGTACAAGAGTGGCTCGATACCTAGTCCAAGAATTAGGAGGACAACTGTACACCCCATTGAAACAGATCAATTGGTGGCCAGGTGTCGGTCTATCCAGCGGATTGGTCGTTGCAGCATGGGGTTACTTGATTGCCACAGGCACTATCTCCACCATCTGGCCGATGTTCGGAACAGCCAACCAACTATTAAGGACTCTCGCTCTCTGTATTGGCACAACCCTGTTGATCAAAATGGGGAAGGGTCAATACATTTGGGTCACCGCATTGCCCATGATCTTTGTGGGAGTCATCACGCTCACGGGCTGTTATGAACTATGGGGATTGTTTCTCCATCGCGCAAGTAGCGCCACGGATTCACTCCAAGTGACGACGATGTATGTCAACGCCGGATTGGTGGGCCTTGTTGGCATTCTTGCGCTGATTGTCATGGGAGAGAGTAGCATGCGATGGTATGGCTATCTTGTTCAAAAACGGCCTTATACGAGTACAGAAATCATAGAAGGCGATGGAATCCAACTACCTTCCGGCCCTTGCTGTTGAATAGACTAAAGTCCTGAGTCAAAGAATTTGGACCCGAGACATTGGACTCAAGACCCTAGACTTAAAAATTCCTGTATTCATGATGTCTTACTTACAAACTGATTAAACGCACGCTAAATTGGAGAGGGAGTAAAAATATGGCTGAGCAAAGTTCTTTTGATGTCGTTTCCACGGTGGAAATGCAGGAGGTTAAAAACGCTATCGATCAAACCATGAAAGAAATCGGACAACGTTTTGATTTTAAGGGATCAAAGTCTGAACTGACCCTCAAGGAAAAAGAGAAAACCATCGAGGTTCTTGCTGATGACGAGTACAAACTTAAAGCCGTCTTGAATATCCTGAAAGGGAAATGCGTGAAGCGGAATGTTTCACTCAAGGCCCTCAATTATGGGAAAGTTGAACAAGCCCTGGGAGGGACCGTCCGCCAAAACATCACGATTCAGAGTGGAATCCCCGATGACAAGGCAAAAGCAATCACAAAAACCATCAAAGAGAGCAAGCTGAAGGTTCAAGCCCAAATTCAAGGGGATCAGGTTCGCGTGCAAAGTAAGAGTAAAGATGATCTCCAGGCTGTGATTGCCCTCTTAAAAGAACAAGATTTCGGAATCGACCTTCAATACGTGAACTATCGATAAGATGGATACGGTGAAGAGAGCTCAAAGTTTCGGGTTTAAAGTTTACAGTTAAGGTTGTTGGGTTTGACGTTTAAATTTTGGATAAGCTCTGTCCCAAGCTTTCATGGCTGAATTGGCTCGAAGGATATCTCGAGCTTCCTGATGAGAGTAAGTCTTTTCGCCAAAAGGGAGGGCCAATTGCTCCATGACCTCAGAAGCTTCTGCCATAGTCTGAAAAATGATCCGCTTGCTTGCAACATCAACAAGAGCCACCTCGACCCGAGAAAAATTTTCAACCTCGGTCCCAGTCATACGAGTCATCAGTGTTTCTTCCCCTAATTGGGAAGGAGATTCAATTTCAGAACTGGAAAAAACAGTCACAAGCCAGAAGGGAATATCACGTTCGTGCACCCGGGACAGGATATCCAAAACGTCTTCTTGCGGATCAAGGCCCTTCGGCGGGAATGTCCCGACAACCGTGAGGCCTAGATCCTCTTCGAGTCGTTGGACAATGCGATTTTGCATGATGACTAACATGCCCTCGGAGAGCCGTGGAGCCGAACCATGAGGCGAATCATCAGACACAATGGAGATTCCCACTTCAAATGGGGCGTCTGGCTCACGAGGAAGAACTCGTCCAGATGTGGACGCTTCTTGGAACGAAGGGCCAAGATAGCCGGGTAACCGTGGCGATGTCGATCCACTTTCGCAGGCATGCATCAAAAAAACCGAAAGCATGACCCCAAGAATGGGAAACATCGATGTGCGATTGTTTATCCTATGTGCCATGTCACGCGGGAAAAACTTGCTTCCAGTTTTCTTTAAAATGCATCACCGCTTGCTTAATGGCATCATCAGCCGCCACCCCTCGCAAGGTGTCATAGGCATGGGATTCCTCAGAATAGATAGGCGCCACTAACTGATCGCGTCTCGCAACAGGGTACACGTTTGATTCTAGTGGCACATTTAAGCGCTCCAATGACGCCCAGGCTTCCCCATCCGCCTGAACCAACACCCTCCCTCTTGAAACATCCAACAGTGCGAGTTCTGCTAAAGCATAGTTTTCGGCACGGTAACCCGGGATCGATGCACGGGGACCTCCTCCCTGCAAGGAACCCTGGAGGGCAAGCGGTCAAAGGCTTCCACTTCATAGCTTGATAAAACAGCTAAGATCAGATGATCGACCTCATAGGTCTTTGCAAGTTCACCCAATGCCATCGATCCCTTTTCGTCAAATGGAACAACTTGAACCACTTCAATGGGGAATCCCTTCTCCATTTGGCTTTTAATGTTTTGCGTTAAGGCAAGAACCACATCGCGAGATAGCGGAGGGCTGATTTTTTCTCCGTTAAATCATTCACCACGAAAAGCCCAACGCGAAAAGCACTCGGAGCCTCCCTTTTTAAGGAAGAAGACGGTTGGGCGATATTCCCAGATTGCAAGTAAGCGCCCATCTTAGGATTTGGACCTGTTTCGCATACGCTCAGAAGCAACGGAACGAAAAGCAGAGCAATACCAATTAGGTAATCGTTTCATGGCCAAACCTCCTGCTAGTGATGTTTCTTCAACTTTTCCTCACCCACATTATCGCGGCTTTGGCCAAAACATTTCAAGGCAAAGCATTCATCACGTTTGGTGGAGCCCAACGGCTTTAGCCCAGAAGGCCGGGCAGCCGAGGCCTCCCGCCGCGTTCGGGCTAGAGCTTCAGCGGCGAGCGCGTAGACAGGTGAACACCGTATCATCTGGTTGCATCAAACCAAAGCATCGGGTAGGCTACAGAGCATGAACTCTTGGTGTTTCAAGGGGTTGGGTAAGCGATTTTTCCAGGGCACGGCTGTCCTCTGCCTTCTTGCGGGCCTCCTCTCTTGCAAGAATTTTTCCATGCCACGCCTGACTTTTGAGGAAGAACCTCAAGTGAAATTGCCCATTTCCGTGGTTTACAAATTCGACCCAAATGTCACTCAAGCTGTCTTGGAAACGGATGCCTGTGGACTACCCTATACGGTCAACTCTGGGGAACACATCACCCAAGCATTTCTAGAAGTGGGAAAAGAGAGCTTCAACTCGGTCATGGTGAGTCCGCCTGGCCAACAAGCCATTCATGTATCAAGCCCCCACGATCTGGTTATTCAGATCCACATGGTTCATCAATCCCTCACCCCTGATGAAAAAATTGGCGACCACGATCAGTACTATATGAATGTCCTTCTCCAACTTCAGGCCGTCTATTCGACCTCTCAGGGCGCCGACCTCGCAAAATCCCCGCTGACATATCAAGAAAGGCGGAGGGTGTTCACGCCTCAACTGAGCGGCCAAGAATCTTCCTGTACGACGAGTGTCTTTGATACACTCGTGTATGATGGCGCTGAGCAGTTAGCCAAGGATATGCTGACCACTCTTCCACGGGTGCTCAAACCACAATCTGTTCCAGGAACCACTGCGCAAACACAACCCCCTCACGCCTCCCCACCCCCGCCCATTAACCTGGGGGCTTCACGGCCTAGTTCACCTCCTTCTCTTTCATTCCGCACGATGCTGCAAGATGGGAATGACAATCTGATTTTGGAGGGCGGGGAAAAGGTGGTTCTTCAAGTTCAAACCACAAACACGGGCAATAGCCCTATTCAGTCGGCGGTCGTGAACCTCTCCGGAAATCCAGAAATCATTGGGGCCTTTTCGAGAGCGGCCCCTTTGCCTATTCCACTCGAGACGCTTCAACCTGGGGAGACCAAAACCACTGAAGTGAGAGGACGATTACCAAACGGTATTCAAGAGGGTCGAGGAGAATTAATTGTGGCCGTGATTCTATCCAATGGTGCATCTGCTGGCACTCATAAAATCCTTGCAGCTCTCCAGCCTGGCACACGATCGTCCCAATCCCGTGACACCACGCTTTCTCTCGCTTCCTCATCAGCTCATAAAAAAGCTGGTGCAAAAGAAAGACAGAGGAAAGTCAAACAAAGGAAAGAAAAGCAACAGGATGAGAGTCCTTACTATGCCCTCGTCGTGAATGTAAATCGATACCGAGACCCTTGGCCGCAAGCCTCATCGAAATCAAGAGGAAACGCTCAGGCCATCACGGATGTCCTGAAAGGAACGGGCATGTTTCTCAGCGACCATATTCGAATCCTGAACAATTCCCATGCCACCAAAACCGACATCGAAGAGGCGTTATTTAGTTGGGCACGACCGCGGATAGAGAAAGACGGCATATTCTTTCTGTACTTCTCTGGCCAGGCCGTCACGGATATAAAGACGGGTGAGGTATATTTGGTTCCCTACGAAGGGTCTCCCAAAACCTCTGCCAACAGGCTCATTTCTCTGAGAATCCTTCAACATTCGTTGGGGAAACTTCAGGGGAAGGTGATTCTCTTATTTTTAGATTCCCCGGTCACACCTCTCATACAAAGGACTGGACAAATCAGGTATAACGGAAAAAAGCCGCTCCGATGGGGAAGCGGGTTGCCAACAACCGGCCGAAGTCAAGGTGGCCCCGTCATTCAAATTCGAAGAACCTCCATGTCTTCGGGAAGAGACCCAGTAGAATTGGTATCAGGGTTATTGGGAGGCGCTGATCGTAACCAGGACAATATCGTGACCTTGGGTGAACTTCTCTACCATGTAAGGAACGTGGCCCAAATCCGACCAATCCAGCCCAGGAATTTCAGGGAAGCGGGTATTCCTCTGTCTCAGTAGACCCCCCTGTTTCCTTCTTCTTTCTTCTTCAAGCAGAACACAAAAGCTGAAGAATCAATAATCATGGAAGAGATCCAGCCCCACGGCTTCAGCTGGCTTCAGCGGTGAGAGCGAAGGCAGGGAATGTCGCTGACTTGCCAGCTGTAGCCTAAACGTAGGCTAGCAGACTTTTTCAATAAGTCGATAAAGAAAGATGGATCCCCGCCAAACGTTTAAAAATAAAATGGTTTTTGGTCATTTTGCCGAAACAAAAGGACTTCGACTGCCGGGGCGAAACCCGGCCGTGAGGAAGTGTGAACGGGAAACTCGGATCTTTAAACTTTAAACGCCAAACCTTAAACTTGAAACTCCTCGATCAAACACAAAAAAATCCCCGCTGAGGGAATTCACTCTCAGCGGGGATTAGGAATAACAGGGAGGAAGAATCCTCCTAAAGATAGTTAGAAGTTAATCCAAAGTGAGGTATATCCCCAATCTTCACCAGGGGCATCGCCTGTCGCAGTAGTCTCCACATAATCTCCTGGGAAAAAGTGGCCATACCCAGTCTGCCATCCCACTTTATTCTCATGGAAGAAAAGCGTATACACGACATCAATTTCCGATCCAAGATCATCTTCGGTATTCCCAGCGGCAGAAGTCATAAAGACACCCTGTCCGGCAGAATACCAATTGTCTGTTTCGGTCTGCAGTTTGAAGATATGTCCAAGGACCTCGAAATGGCTGTTCTTGGTTGGACGGAGTTGAAGACTGCCGGCGTAGTGCACCATGTTTTTCCACGACATCCTGTCCATATATCCAAAATGGATATGGTTGGTCGGGAAAAGCTGGCTAAAGGTGTTGTGATTACCATTACACGAGACATTAGTGGCATCTCCGGCACAAACATTGGCATCCCCATCACCCGATGCCATATTAAATTCACCACCGATACGCGGCTGCATCGGAACGGGTAATGTCACACCAGCATCAAAGTGCAATGCGTACGCGTCAATGTCCAAATTCCTGTCTACTGAGCCAGCTGACGAACCAATGTCCCCAAATTGGTAGTAGCCTTCACCGGTGAAATCAACCATTTTCATTTTTCCGGCAACACGGGCACCAACGGTATGACGGGTTTGGTTTGATGGACGGGCAGTAATAACCGAACCACCGGTTCCGCCGGATTCCCATATCCAGACTGGTTCGACCTTGATCCCCATGATGTTCCCAGGAGCCCGGAGGAACACAATATTGGCTTCACTGGTAGCCGCTGTTGCATTTGGTCCGCAACCGCCACCACTTGTGGCACCGCAATCCCCTTGTGCAGCACTGATCCATGAAAATTCTAGAGGCCAGTTTTTAATGCCACTGTACCGTAATGACACAGCATCATGCGCCCAACCAACGTTGTTCCAATCAAAGTGTCCAAACAAGCGGTGATTTCCCCAGACAATCAATTGTCTTCCTGCTTTCATTGTCAGGTTGGGGACGATCAAATTCCGAATGAGGACGAACCCTTGGCGAACAAACAATGATTCGCCCGCGGTTGCATTAGCATCAGTACCTGAACCAACCGCTCCCGCTTTACCCCAGATTTTGGCATATTGGGGTTGGATAAAGAATGACACATCCGGTGAAATGTCATAGTTGAACCCCAGCCTGATCCACTGTTGAACGAATGAATCATTGTTTTTAATACCCGTTGCAGTATTGGTCGCGTTCCTACCAAATCTCCCATTGGTCCGGAACTCTGGCCGAACACGTAAGTCACCTGAGATGGTGAGTTTGCTGAGGTCAAAGGCTTTGCTTTTTGGTGGATCAAACTTGTGATACGGAATCAAGTCTGGAATATTTCGTGGCACTGCCGACACATTGGTGTTCTTATCCGTAGCCGGCGTTGTTTTCGCTGCAAACACTGAAACGGCTGGCATCGCTACCAAAAGGGCAGCAGCCGTTAGGCATTTCATTCCGATCGTGAATCCTTTCATGTGCATTCCTCCTGTTGATGAGTTCCCAAATAGCGGTCAACTGAGGATGGATTCGCATGTTCCTCATACCGCTGCCCCATAATCTTTCTTCCTTTCACTTTTCTTCCTCTTCTGCTTTTTCGCTTCTCGTCCACATAAATATTTATTAGCAAAAGTCATGCCATAACCACTTGGAAATCATAAATACTTGATTCTTAAAAAATTATCAATGAAAAATTTTCATCAACCCAAATAAACTGTTGCAAAAATGATTCACTGTTATACATCAGATCGATGCGTTTTTACGACGGTTTGAGGCCTACATCCTTAATCTTCTTTCATCAAGGTTTTTTCTTCAATCTGACAGGTATCATTCTTCTTCAAATCTTTGCGCTACCTTGACTTGATCTCGTCTTTGACGCCCGTGGCCGCATCCCCTGCACCTTTTATGGATTCTTCGGCTTCTTTCATAGAAGACTCTAAATCCTGCTCTACCATTTTTACTTCTTGTTGAATCATATTGATCTCCGGCTCAACGGACTGACGAAGATCATCTGCCGTTTCTTTAAAGCCTTTCACGGCTTTGCCTACTTGCCGTCCTATTTCTGGAAGTTCCTTGGGACCAAACAAGAGGAAGGCAATAATCAAAATGATCAGTATCTCCATTCCCCCAAGGCCAAACATGATTTATTTTCCTCAAGCAGGAATAGTGAAGTGAGACCACCAAACGGCTTTTCTCACGCAACACGTTTCATCTCAATTGGTTGCCTGAACAATTGAACTCGTTAGAATCTTTAGTATCTATTGGATTTCGACACTAGCCCTGCGCTGGTGGTGGAGGCGGCTGTTGCCCTTGTGGTTCTTGTGCTCCTCCTTGAACAGGAGACCCCACATGAACTTGCCCTTCAGGCGCCTGTGCCGTCTGTTGCTCTTGTAGTTGGTCCGGCATCGGTTGTTGGGCGTATACAGGCTCACTTGGTGGCGGAGTGACATCCATGGCCTCCGGTTCGTTCACCGACTTTTTAAAACCCTTAATGGCTTTTCCGAGTCCTTCACCAAGCTGGGGAATCTTCCCCGCCCCAAAAATAATCAGGACGATGAACAGAATCAGTAACAGCTCCATCCACCCAAATGATCCAATCATGCCAAACCCCTTTGTCTCAAACTAACCTCACATTATTCCAAACAGAATGCAGTATACTTAGAGAATTTCTAGAAATCCACTCCCAATTCATAAAAATTAGAAAAGGCCCTACATCGCCTCATCTTCCTGAAACTTGATACTTCTGCTTATACCGTGTGGCCAAAGTAAAAATGATAATAATCAATAGATTGTGGTGGGGCCATAAAGGCCGCCTGAATTCCTTCTCGGGAGTAGCCCAACTGTTCAAGGTTTTCCATAACGCCAAATACGTCATCCTCCGTCAGATAGGCTATCGTATCGGGCACACCATTTTGCTTCATGGATGAAACAAGTTTCTGTAATTCCTCAGTGCTGTCAGCCGGGGTAGCAGGATCCAAAGGGAATTCAATGTGTCGCTGATAGGGACTTTCAACACGTTCATTGACTGCTTGAAGAGTTTTCAAAATCAGACGATCTATTTCCCATTGCCCCCCTGTTGGGAGTCCAGGATGAGAGGCCAACAAATCCATCAGGCTCATCACGTTCGTTTTTAAATTTCTCCCTACAAATTCTTTTTGTGGTTCTATGCTCGGCTGACTAGCTCCCACTTGATTGGCTACTTTCTCCAGAAACGGGAAATTCACCATAAAACTAAATTGTCCGCCATGGAGACCATAACAGGGTTTTTCAGCGTCATTGAGCACAAACCAATCCGTCGTTCCTGCATCGAAACTGCTGAACCCGATTCCATCTGGAGCAAGAAGGCGTTGGGCTTCTTTCAATGAATGGGCAGCTCCCAGATTCACCGGCACTAAGATTTCTTCATCAACTTGTTTGAGAAAGTCTGTGACAAGCCGACGAAAAGGAAGATCCTTTCCCTCAACTTTGTGATACTCCCGTTCCCACAAAATATCGTCCAAGAAATGAGGGAACCCTTGTAACGCTTGGCTGTCTGCTTGAAGAAACGCATTGACAAACCCCGACCAATCTGGGAATTCTGAGAGGCGGCTTTCTTTTAAGTTAGGCCGGAGGTGTTCTTCCTGTAGCTCGGTTCCTTTCCGCAAAATCAGTTTTGTTGACAATTCGTTCCAGAGCTCATTGCAGAAAATTCGGTCCACGCTCCCATCAGGAAACGCTTTTAACTCCTCGACCTGTGCCTTGGAAAAGCTCATACGATCCTGGTGTTTCGCAAGATCAAGATTAGCCTTGGCTCCTTGAAGCACAGAGTCCTCAACATCAATCAGCACATAATGAATTCGAGGGTAAATGGTCCCCTCTTGGTCAAGCTCCTTGACGTGATCCAAAAAACAGGCTGCTAAATTTCCATTACCGCACCCCCATTCCATTATAGTTAGAGGACTTGAGATATCAACATGCCCTGAATGGCCTTTGTCTGGAGCATGACCTGTTTTGGCAATGGTCTTCGCCTTTTTCTGTTCCCGTGCTTTGACCCAATCCACATAATCAGCCGCCAAGGCATAGGCTAGGCGATAATCAGCCGCGGCAAACGTTTGGTAATACTTCCTGACTTGGTGCCCTCGAAGCCCATAGAACACGCGGTTCATATGCCCCTGCCAGACATCAACCGGAGAAAACTCGCCAATGATTTGAGGAAGCACCTCATCCTGGGATCTGGTTTCAACGGACATTTTTTCCACCTACGTTAATAAAAGCTGCTCCCCATATTGTTATGATCGCAGGCTTAGATAGACCAAGCGCGATTACCTTATGAGAGCGAAATACTAACAGACCAATTTTCTATCCCGCAAGGGAACGAGCGATAGATTGACAGGATGCTCATACAAGAGTTAGAGAAAACCAATGAGAATGGGGATGTTGAAAAAGGACGTCAGCGGCGTTCTCGTGGCTCGGAGTCCTCAACGTACTTAACTTGTACGCCTCGTCCTCCTCGCTGCCTGCGGCCTTGCTGAGCAACCCTTTTTGAACATCCCCTGTTGCTCTTGGAGGTTGATCAGATAAATCACATGTGACCGCCACTATGAGAATTTTTCAATTATTCAACACTCCCAGAATTGAAGATTATAGAATGCGGTTTCTCACCAATGTCATACCAAATCTTCGGTTGCTTGTCTCGTGAAAGACCATCAACTCGCTTCCTTTTCCATGAGGATTTTCTTGTTAGTAGGCCTGCTCCTGTTTTGGGCACCCTCTAGTGGATTCGCGGATGACTCTCAGCCATCCCAAGGAGGCTTGAGCCCCGAGGAAAATCTTCATGGGTATTCCGATTTTGAATCTCTTCCGATCATTCCCCAAGACTCGTCTCCGGATTCCCACCTCCATCAACCATTTCCGGATACCTCGTATTCCACTGACGAATCCCCCAAAGGCCTCTTTCTGAATATTACAATGGCCAAAGGATTCGAAGAAGACATGGAGTTCCGGCGGAATAATGTCTATTATCCGGTGGATCCTACAGAAGTCTTTACCACCGATGCGTTGGCTGTATTTTTGGTGTTTCGGGTTTTTAAACATTATGCTCCTTATCAGATCATCGGCCGTCTGTATGCGGAAGATATCAAGGAGATCGAAGATCCAGAATGGTTTGACGAAGATGGGGTCTATTTGGCAACCGAAGATGAAAGCGGATACCTCAAATTCTTCCCCCCTCCTACAGGGTGGCAATCTGGAAAGTATCGCGTCGAAGTGTACCTGGGATATGAAGTCAGTTCTGTAAATCGGATGGGAACGATGCGCTTTTCGATGAATGACCCTGTTTCCAAGAATGATAATTAGCCCGACAGTAGAGTTTCTGCGTGATCATCATGATGAGATCTTCTCCGCAAATTGTTTGACCCTTCTTTAACTAATCAGTAAAATGGTCTGGTAATCGAACTCATAGACTTTTCCCTCTCCTACGAGTTGACCAAATACCGCACAATTTTCTTTAAAGAACTGATGCTCGTTCCGTTCGTCTTCCAGTCTTCACTTTCAGGAACATTCTCTTCATGAGTCAAAACCTCACACCGTGGATCTCTGTCGTGATTCCGATAAAGGATGAGCGCGATAATCTCCACCCGTTAACCACCCAACTCCAGAAAGTCCTCAGCACACGTGAAGAGACCAAAGAGGCTACCTTTGAAATCATTTATGTCAATGATGGCAGTACTGATGGAAGCGAGGCCATTCTTTCTAGTCTTTCCAAGGAATACCAAGAAGTTCGGGTCGTCCATTTTGACCAAAACTACGGGCAAACAGCCGGGTTCATAGCTGGGTTTCACCATGCCCGTGGCAACCTGATTGTGACGTTGGACGGGGATTTGCAATATGATCCAGCCGATATTGCCAAACTCCTTCCTTTTACTTCTCAATACGATCTTGTGTGTGGCCGCCGTCAAAAACGAACTGATCATCTTATCCGAAAGCTCTCTTCGCGTCTTGCCTTTTTCGTACGGAATGCGGTCATTCATGACGGAATTCACGACACAGGATGTTCACTGAAAATCTTCCAGCGACGCGTGTTTGCGATCATTCCCCCTTTCAAGGGAATGCATCGGTTTTTTCCTGCTCTTGCGCAAATGCATGGATTTTCCGTGAAGGAGGTTCTCGTCCAACATTTCTCGAGGGCTCACGGATATTCCAAGTACGGGGTTGGCAATCGGTTGTTCGCGGGCTTGTACGATCTCATCGCCGTACGGTGGATGCAAAAACGATATGTTCAGTACCACGTTAAGAATCTGGACGGCTCTGGAAAAGAATAAACTACGTTTTGGGTTTAAAGTTTCGGGTTAAAAACTTCAATTTTCTATTTTTCGTTGTGGTTAAAGCTTTTTCAGTTTCTGTAGCTGGTAAAAGAAACGTAATTCCCTACTCCAAACTTGAAACTTTCAAATCTTTATGACGACCATAGAGGCTATATGGTTAGGTATTGGATTCCTCGGGCAGGGTATGTTCTTTTCCCGATGGCTCATCCAATGGGTCACATCGGAACGAAAAGCGGAAAGTAGTATGCCCATTATGTTTTGGTACCTCAGTCTGGTGGGTGGACTCATTACCTTGGCCTATGCCATTTATCGAAAGGATCCCGTTTTTATCACTGGGCAAGGCGTTGGTGCCTTTGTTTATCTTCGAAATCTCATGCTCATCCATCAGTCCCGAAAACGACCGACAAGTGGCTGACCTGAGCAATCCCTCCGCAACACCATCCTCTCATCCTCACTGGCTTCACCTTGTTCTTCTCCTCTCACTCGCAAGCCTTCTTCTCCTCACCGGGCTCGGCACGCTTGGCCTGACTGATCGTGACGAGGGCAGCAACGCAGAAGCTGCCCGGGAAATGCTCGAAACAGGAGATTGGATTTCGCCAACGTTGAATTACGAACCCCGATACGCGAAACCCGCTTTTGTCTACTGGGTGATAAGTGGGACCTATTCACTTTTTGGGATTAACGAATTTTCTGCACGCCTTCCTTCTGCCCTTTTTGGCATCGCCCTCCTCCTTCTTCACTACTACTTTCTTACTCGAGTCGCGGGGTCAAGTGTGGCGTGGGTTGGTTCACTCATGCTCTTGTTGAACGTTGAGGTCGTCGCCATCTTCCGGATGGTCTTGACTGACCCTGAACTCGTCTTCTTTACCACATTGTCCGTTTACAGTTTCTGGTTAGGGTTTAAAGGAAAAGGATCAGAACGACATTACCTGTGGCTGTTTTACATCGGTATGGGCCTGGCGATGTTGACGAAAGGACCTGTGGGGATCCTGATTCCATTACTGGCCGTCGTTCCTTATCTCACACTCACACGTCAATGGCGGCAGTATTGGCAAAAAGGCTTTCCCGTTGTGGGCGTTCTTATTTTCATCGTGATTGCGGCTCCATGGTATCTGGCGATGTTTGCGATCCACGGCGCTGAGTATGCTGCTGCGGCTCAGGCCAATACCACTGGGCGTTTTGCTAACCCCATGGAGGGACACAGCGGTACGTTCCTTTTTTATTTTCCTATCTTATTATTTGGGTTTTTCCCGTGGAGTGGTTTGCTACCTGTGGCACTCTATCAAGTTTTTCAAGACTGGCGAGGAAGCAAAGGAACAAGGCAAAAGAGCCGTCATGATGCCGTGGGCCCAAACGCCCAGGAAGTCTCATCAAGCCAAGAACAAGGAGCGAATGGTCAGAAGGTTGAAACCCTGCCACTCCCTAACAAGACCTTTCTCGTTCACGCAGCTCAATCCGAAAAGGACCTGGCTTTATTCATGGGCCTTTGGGTGGTGGGCATCTTTATTTTTTTCACTCTGTCGGCCACACGGCTCCCCCATTACATTCTTCCACTCTACCCAGCCGCCTCGATTCTGACGGCACTTTTCTGGACTCGCTGCCTCCAGCATACGTCAATGGCTGGACTTCATACCGCTTTGCGGATCCTTCTTTTTACCGGCTATCTCTTTGGACTGATACTGGCTTCTCTGCCAGTCGTGTATGAAGCTTTCACGAAGGAGATTGCCAAGGAGTTTCCGGCTGCTACCCAAGTCGACGTTGGACTCACACTCATTCTCGCTGGGGTTGTCATCATCATAGGGGTCATGCTCATTCGTCATTTTGGGAGAAGCGATTCACAACACACTCATGCCTTTGGGGCCGCCTGTGCGATGATGGTTTCGGTCCTGTTGATTATTCTATTGCTCGCCATCCCTCGATACAGTCAGTTTTTCATTCGCCCACCTCAGGAACTGGCCGCTATCGCAGGGTTGAACCTTGGGCCAAACGATCGGTTGATTCAATTTGGCCGAAAACGGCCATCCCTCGTTTTCTACGCCCAACGCAGGGTCTATCAAATCAATGCCGGAGAGGATGAAAGATTCCTGCCTCATCTAGACGCTGGAGGACGATTGATGATCATTCTTCAGTCCCATCTACGGTCCCGCTTACCTCAACCGATTTCCGAATTTCCCGTTGTTCTGCAGCGATATGGATTTTCCTTGCTGTCGAGTGAATCTTTCGTGAAATAATTAGTCTGGAATCCTGAGTCTGGAGTCAACATTCTTAAGACACAAGACTTTGGACGAGGGACACTGGTTGGGTTTCAATCGTTCCAATTTCATGAACCCTCAGTTTTACAAAATCTATTGCATCAAGTTTCTCGTGCCCGATTTTATGCAGTCAACGACCATACAGATCATTGAAGGATTATTGGGATAATGCCTTTCAAATTCTGAACAAGCCACAATGCACCAATGAGAGCTGGAAGGGCTAAGAAATTCCCGATCAGTCCACTCCCAAGTCTATCATTTTGTTCAGCTTGAGCGAGCCACCATCCCAATCCGGCTAAGATCGTCACCAGGATGATGATGACGGATTGGGTAAAGATAGCTGCTCCCAATGCAATGGTCAACACACATTCCCGACTCCCAAACCACCCGAATGGTTTTTCAATATTGTGTTTCCTTAAGAGAAACGTTCTTAACCCAAAGCCCAGGACCATGACGATAGAGCCACCCAAGATCATCGCCTCTCTTCCATTGCTGATATATGACTGGTCAAGGCTGAGCCAGATGATACTAAAGCACACCACCGCAAACGGCATGGCACCACACAAGCCCTGGTAGGCTGAGCTTTTCCAATCCTTGAGGGGCCTTGCCCACACATATCCCACGAGGTATCCGAACAACGCCCCCCCCATCACATCGGTAGGAAAGTGCGATCCTCGTGCTATCCTGGTCATAGCGACAAAAAGGGCCGCACCGTACCAGAGCCATACTCCTCTCGGAAATACTTTGGCTAACACAGCCGCCACCGCAAACGTCGCAGAAGAATGCCCAGACGGGAAGGTATCAAGTCCACCTTGAAGGGAAGGCCCAAACTGAAAAGGATCTTGATGGGTGAATCGCGGACGAGGGCGTCCAACGAGATGTTTCGGAATCTGCGCGCCTAATCCGGCAATGACATGGGCGAATAGACTATTCCACCCCGCCTGACGCCATTCGGCCCGTTTCCACCAGTATCCGACTCCAAGCAGTGCGCCACTAATCACGACAAGGGTCACTCCATGACCAAGACGGTAACCCATATCTCCGATTTGTTCGAGGAGAGGGTTATGAAAGGATCGAAGAAAGAGGATGACAGGGTAATCCGCTTGCGCGAGGGCGCCAAACATTCCAAGGATGGCCGCAAGAGACAGGAGGCAAACCAACCAGGGCTTTAGAGATCTAGCACCCTTCGAGCCATTGGTTCTTGCAGAAAGCGTGGGAGAAGATGTTGCGGATGCATTCACATTGGAGTCATCGCTTCCAGAAACATTCATCAGGCATCTCGAATGCCCGCCACTTTCTTTTTTTCAGTATCTGCGGTCATGACTGACTTTTCTCTAAGGCACCCAATCAGCTAAAAACACATTAAACTCATGTGGTTCTGTCGCATTCCGATCAGACGCCCAGACAAGTTTTGTCCCATCCGGAGAAAATATCGGAAAACTGTTGAAATGGCCCTCGAAAGTCAGCTGCATCAATTCCGTGCCATCTTCATTTATCATATACAAATGGAAAGAAGGGCGGCCCTTTCCATTCTTGCGTGAAGAAATGTTCGAAGAAAAGATAATCCTCTTGCCATCAGGATGAAAGTAAGGTGCAAAATTGGAAGCTCCATTGGCAGTGACTTGACGCTTTTCCGACCCATCTGCGTTCATCACGAATATTTCCAAATTTGACGGCTCGATGAGATTCAATGCAAGAAGCTCCTGGTACCCTCTAAGCTCATCTTCGGTTTTCGGATGGGAAGCACGATACACGATCCGTTTGCTATCTGGGGAAAAAAAGGCACCCCCATCATATCCGACTTCATGGGTCAACCGTTTGATATGAGTACCATCAATGTTCATCCTGTACAAGTCGATATCCCCATCTCGAACCGACGTAAACACGATGGTTCTCCCATCTGGAGAAACCGTGGCTTCGGCATCATAACCCGGAGTCGCCGTCAGTCGCTGTATGTCTTTTCCATCAATGTGTACAGAATAGATGTCGTAATCATTCAATGCCCAACGGTACCGTTCAGACCTTTTGGGCCGAGGAGGACAATTGTGATCGACTCGGTGCGTCGAGGAAAACAACACCCGTCGCCCGCCAGGGAAAAAATACCCGCATGTCGTCCCTCCCAGCCCAGTACTCACCCTCCTCATGTTCGTTCCATCAAGATCCATCACATACATCTGATAACAAAATCCTAGTTTCTTCCTCGCGGGGTCCTTTGTTGATTGAAAAATCAATTTATCCCCATCGAAGGAAAAATAGGCCTCCGCATTTTTCCCACCTGCAGTAAGCTGTTGAACATTGGCCAAATGACCTTCCGCTGTTACGGACGAAGCGAGACTCTCTTTTGCCATGCCCTGGCCCAATAAGGCTCCCAGGTGAAGTCCGACACATGCGAAGAGGCCAAAAGTGAGATTGAACATTCGTCTGATTCGCATTGTTTTCCTTTCAAGCTGCATCAAGCTGAATCTTTAAAGGCGACCCCGGTGGGTTGAACATTCCACGGACCAACACCTTCCCGTCGCGAAACACCAGATAACTGTCCCACCCATAGAAAAATAAAAGCCGAGCAACATGCTTCACTGCCGAGGGAGACAGTCCAAAAAACAGAGATACCACACCATCTGGATACAACAGGAGACGAGCAAAGCCATGCCTGACCCTTCAAAGGTTTGTCCCTGAATCGTGAAGCGACCCTGGTCAACCTGCACCTTTTCTCCGCACCCCGCCAATCTTTCACCGACCATTTGGTCATGCTTCGGGTTGCCCAAAATTAGAGTCGATGCCTGTCTTTCTGCTGCATATTCATCAGTCTGTTGAACAATCCCGGAATCTCGTGAGTGAATATGTCGAAGGGTCGGTTGGTATGCTTCGCGTTCTTCTTGGGGAGCCTTTCTCGAGGCCACCACGACTTGGAATTGATCAGTCGCCCATACGTTCAGCATAGGCGGGATGTGATGACGATCAAGCCGCCGGAGACTTTCGAAATAAGGGTCGAGGGTCAAGGACATTGGGCGTGCAGGAACAACAATTTTGAAAATATGTTCGGAAGACTCTAGAACAAAAATCGTGCGATGTGTTTCCCCTGTTGCTAATTCGACGACGACAGGGATCTTCAGGCGATAGGATGATGCTACTTGCTTGAATCTGACGGTCAATTGAAATTCTTCGGAGGAGTGAGGAGAAGGCTCGATGTTCCAATCAACGATCTTAAGAGACGGAGCCCCTTGCTGTTGGACCCACTGATGAAAAAACCAATGAAGATCTCGATTCGATACTTCACCAAATACTTTTTCAAGATCCTCCCATCCTGTATACATAACTGTCCGATCCTCGACCAATCGTCGAGCCCCTGAGAAAAACGCTTGGTCACCAATTTCCAATCGAAGCATATGAAAAATTATGGCTGCTTTTTGGTATCCAATGGCATTATCCAATCGCGTTTCTTTATGATGGAGTCGAACCCAGTGGGGGAGTCGCATACAGGCTATATTCATAAAACATTCGCTTCCGCAAGGACAACGCTTTCTCGGGAGGGCTATGGAGTTCCTCAAAATAATAATTGGCCATATAGGTGGTCAGACCTTCCACCCAGTTCCCGGTCGAAAAATCATTCAGCACAGAATTTCCATACCAGGAATGCACAATTTCATGGCCTAGAGAATATGGCTGCGTATATCCGCGCTTGATCATACGATTTCCTAATAGGGTATAGGAAGGGAGCCCTATCCCGCTTGGAAAAAAATTCTCCACGACAGCAAATTTGGGAAAGGGATAGGGACCAAGAAGCTTCGTGTAAAACTTCAAATAGGTGATCGTGGCGTTTAGATACAGCTCTGACAAATGCGCTTCACTCGGAAAAAGATAGGTCGCTATTTCAATTCCCTGCCATTCTCGTTGGTTCTTCACAAACTGATTGGCGACTAAGGTGAGGGCTTCACTGGTGGTGCTAACTTGCCATGTCGAGGTTCGATTCTTATTTTAGGTAGAGCGGGATACTTCCTTTCCTTGTGTCACCACCTCCCATGCATTGGGAACTGTCGCCTGGACATCAAAGGTTGACAAAGTGCCAGGTAGGTACGGATACCATGCAGTCTCCGAAGTGAGGTAGACGCCTTCAGGCCCAATATGGCCATTGGTTTTATCCGGACGGACAAACCGCAACCCCTTCCCAGCCTGGGGCGGCTCATTAATAAGCCCATGGTAACTGACAGTGAGGCTAAGGGGATACAGACTCGTTTGAGCAGAATCGGTCCAGGATAACTCAATGACTTGAATGTTTCCTTCCCGATTCCCGTCTTGTCCCGATGGTTCAATTCGGCGGTAGGGAATGCGTTTCCCTTGAAGCAGGACGTGATCAATGGAGAAGTGCTTGTTTAACAGAACCTTCAACGATTTTGAGCCCGTGAATTGATCAGGATGTAAGACAAGGGTATCTTCAGCCGCCAATTCATGGGAATCCGGATTTATTTGAACGCGGAGCTTATGGTGCACGACCTTGGCCTCTGCTTCAATCAGACTGATACTCATACAAAGCGAAATCCCCACTACCATCAGCAGTACCTCTACAACCTTTCTAGGAACCATGGGATATCGCGTTCCTTCCAAAGTGCTTGTCCTCAAATTTGGAGTGATCATCTAGTTTCCGCCTTCAAGCAACGCGTCTACGAATTCTCGGGCTCGAAAATCTTGAAGATCGTCTTCCTGTTCACCCACGCCGATTAAGCGAACCGGAACCTGAAGCTCCTCGGCAATGGCCACAAGGACTCCACCCTTTGCTGTTCCATCTAATTTAGTAATTGCCAATCCTGTGACTCCCAATGCCTCGTGAAACTGCTTCGCCTGCGCTAAACCGTTTTGTCCAATGGTCCCGTCCAGGGTTAAGAGCGTTTCGTGAGGAGCCCCAGGCAGTTCGCGATCGAGGACTCGTTTCATTTTTTTAAGCTCTTCCATCAGATTGAATTTCGTATGAAGACGGCCAGCGGTGTCAATCAACACCACCCCAACCCCACGGGCATTCGCTGCAACAATCCCATCAAATACGACGGCAGAAGGGTCGGCCCCGTGCCGATGTTTAATCACATCCACTCCAATTTTTTTTCCCCAAAACTCTAACTGTTCGATGGCTGCAGCCCGGAAGGTATCAGCCGCTACCAAAAGCGGGTTGATCCCATTCTGCTTGAGACGGCTGGCCAGTTTAGCCAGGCTGGTTGTCTTTCCTACTCCATTCACCCCTATCGACAAAATGACGAACGGTTTCGGGCCTTTTTTAATGATCGATTCCAATGATTCAGACTCAGCGGGTTTCAATATTTCATACAGACCATCTTTCAGAACGCCTAACGCACCAGCTGCATCAGTGCCTCGCATATTCGTTTTTAATCGGTCCATCAATCGATCAACTGCTCGTACGCCTACGTCGGCCCGTAATAAAGCTTCTTCCACCTCTTCCAACACTTGAGGATCTAATCCACGTCCAACCAAACGCCGCAAAGATTCCTCAACATTTTGTCGAGTTTTCCCTAAACCTTGCTGTAAGCGTTCAAACCATTTCATGGTTACGAGATGAACCTCCTGAATGCCATTTTCTGCTTTCCCTTCTTAAGCATGCCATGCTGTTGAGGGAATTTTTTTACTTTCGTTTGACCAATTTTGGGAACGGTTTCAAGGATTCAAACAACGCCTGCTCTTTTCGACGCATCCGACGAGCTTCCCGATCCCCCTGTTCATGGTCATACCCCAATAAATGCAAAACTCCATGGATCAACAGGCTGATCAGTTCCTCATCCACTGAATGATCAAAGGCAGAAGCTTGTCGCTCAGCCGTAGGATAGGCGATCACCACATCACCAAGGAGGGAGGATCGAAAACCAGGAGAAACCCGAAGTGGGAACGCCAAGACATCCGTCGTTTTATCTCGCTCCCGATACTCTCGATTCAAACGACGCATTCGGGTATTCCCAATAATCTCGAGACTTAATTCAGCCTGTTGTTCTCCTACAAGTTCGAGAAGATGCTGAGCCAACCGAGAAAGGACCGACATGCGGACAGGTGACCGGCGAAGGCGACTACGAACAACGACCGGCATCAGGCTGGTGGGTCTTCAGTTTTCCGATTGGGTCCTGGTTGAGTCCTTCCAGAACGAGAGCGAACCTTAGAGGGGGCGGAACTCCCTTTCGATTGGGGGCTCGAGGGATCACCACCATTTTGATGTTGATCGTAGGCCTTCACGATCGCTTGAACCAACCGATGACGCACAACATCCCGATCATTGAAATACACGAATTGAATTCCTTCAATTCCCTTCAAAATGCCAGTGACTTGGATAAGACCGGAAGTTCGATCTGGAGGCAAATCCACCTGGGTGATATCTCCGGTTATCACAGCCTTGGAGTTAAACCCTAATCGGGTCAGGAACATTTTCATTTGCTCGGCCGTCGCATTTTGCGCTTCATCCAAAATCACAAAGGCATCGTTCAGCGTTCGTCCTCTCATAAATGCCAACGGGGCCATTTCAATTTCTCCCCGCTCGATGAGTCTATTGGCGCGATCGATATCCATCATTCCGTACAGCGCGTCATACAGGGGACGAAGATAGGGATGGACCTTGGCAAACATGTCACCGGGCAAAAACCCTAAATGCTCTCCGGCTTCCACGGCTGGTCGAGCCAACACAATGCGACTCACCTGTTTTTTGCTTAATGCGGTCAAGGCCATCGCCATGGCCAAATAGGTTTTCCCTGTTCCGGCAGGACCAATCGCGATGACTAAATCATGCTGTTGAATTGCTTCAATATACGCTTGCTGAGAAGGGCTTTTAGGAGAAACAGAGGTTTTAGGAGTATGGATAGAAGAACTCTTAAAAAGCAGGGATTGGAGAGGAGTCTCCGAATCGCCTTCCGTCGCTTTGAGCACTCGGGCCACGTCTTCGGCCTTCAGCTCCTGCCGTTTAATCGTCCATTCCGCTAACTCTGACAAAAGACGTTCGGCTTTCAATACAGCATCCGGCTCTCCTTCCAAGGTGACTTCATCACCCCGAGCAGACAACTGTACTCGAAGTTCATCTTCAATGAGCCTCAAGTGTAAATCATAGGGACCAAACAACGTTGCAAGATTGACCCCTTCGCGAAGCTTTACTTTACGCACGCCAGTAGTCTATTTCCTCCTTCGAATGAGCTGAATTTTTATTCTAACAAAGGGTGAAAAAGCAAACAAGATAATCAAAGTTTGGGAAACTCTCGATGCCATGCCATTGTGAATGTGAAGCGCTTTCAAAACCCAAGCCTATCAGGAGCCTCCGAAATCTTTCCTTACTCAGGGTTGCATAAAAAACTCTTTTCCCATTCACGATGTTCGCCTTTGACAAACTGGGCAAAAAAAGGATGTGCGCTCCGCGACCAGAGACTTTAGCACAACCCCACATCCTCTCGGACAAGGCAGCCCACCCTTCTGGTAGACCTGGTGGCGTTCTTGATAATGACCTGGGCTTCCATCTGGGGCACGAAAATCACGGATCGTGGACCCCCCACACGTGATCGCCTCTTGTAACACCCCTTGCATACTGCCATACAATCGTTGAATTTTCGGCCTTGATAGATTCATCCCCCGAACATGAGGATGAATGCCAGCCCTGTAGAGAATTTCATTCGCATAAATGTTGCCAATCCCTGCCAGTTTGCGCTGGTTCAATAGCATGGCTTTGATTCGACCCCGGCAGCGTTGAATCAAGGATTGAAAATCCTTTAGCTCAATGGCTAAAGGATCAGGACCAAATCGTCGACTGAGAAAATATTCCAATCCTTCTCGATCGAGAAGATACACACGACCAAATCGGCGGGCATTCCAATACCTAACCTCTGGTTCCTTCCCTCCTTCGAGGGAGAGAATCATGTGCGTGTGCCGTTCTAGCCTCCGATCAGCTCGCTGAAACAGGAGTAATCCGGTCATCCCCAATTCTGTCAGAATGAAACGCTGCTGTCCCTGTTTCACGCATGTGAACTGAATACTTTTCCCTTGTCTTTGAATATCTTGAATACGCGCTTCTGGGAACCAGGGGAGTTCTCCGAGACCTTCTCGGATGATATCCTTCCTTCCTACGCAGCACTTGCGAATGGTCGCGCCCAGAATGTGCATTTGGAGTTGTCGAAGAACGACTTCGGCTTCAGGAAGTTCAGGCATGGGTTTGTTCTTCTTACGGAGAAGAGGCGAATTTCACGAACATGTCAACAGAAACCGTTCTCACGGTTGAATCATACTCAGGACGGGGAGGAAGGGCATAGGTTCACGAAGATCAATCGAAAAAAGGAAGGTTCCATATCGGAAACAATCGATCCACTCATTTCTTAGTTGCGAAACACGGTATTGCCTTCTATACTAAATATGTTCCATCTCATTTAATCAAAACAAGGCACCTCATGTCTGGCATATCTGTTCAAACCGTAGAAAGTCGTTTACGTCAAGTAAAATGTGCAATCTGTAAATCACAGCGATTTGGCATTGATTCCCGAACTGTCAACAACGATGGTGAATGGAAAGCGATCTGTCTCGACTGTCATTATACCTTTCCAGTCCATACGGACATGGATTTTTATCTCCAAACACAACCTGATGTCCCATACCGGTTGCGAGAAATCGCCTGTCCGGCATGTGAACAACGATCTGGTGAACTCAATTTTCGCGTCCAAATGTCGGTACGCGAATCCATTTATTTTCTCACCTGCCGATCTTGCGGGAACGAATTTCCTGAACGATCATCATTAGAAGCCTTTGAGTAGCGTCCTACAACTACAACCCAAGGAGCCTCTCCGTGGACAACCCTACATCACCCACTCCCCCCGAACCTCAATCCGATTCTCAAACCCCTTCCATGGAAAAAGTTTCCGAAAAGACGAAAAAGGAGATTCCTGTCGTCTCCGTTCTCCATGATGATGATATGATCGCTGAAGAAATGGCGGATTTATTTGAAGAGGATCAAGTCACTCACAAGCATGGAAGCAGTGAACCAGAGGGAGATTAAAATCTTGTTTTGGGGGCTTCTTCTCTGAATTATCTGGCCGTCATCAAGGCTCTCTTTGTCCCCCGCTCCCTTTCGATGTCTTCCCTCTCAGAATCTCCAGAGGTTCTCTGAGTTTTGACGCATCAAAGACAAGTTCTTTAATAGGACATTCCACACAGTCCCGGTTCTCTCTGGGCGCCCAGGGGATGAAGGTATACACCTTGACGGCTTTTAATTTTCCACCGTGGAGAAGATCTACAAAGGTAATGGCTTCATCCAGGGTCGCGGTATTCCACACAACCGCCTGAATGCCGTTAAAGGGCGTTTTCAAGGGAACCGCGATGGTATACCCTTTGGGATCAAGCCGATGTGCAGGCTGCTCCATTTTTTTTCGGCAACACCTTGAACATCTTGCACATACTCTTAATCTCTTCTGAGTAGTTTTGCCCTTCCAGCTGAAAATCTGTGGGCACCCCTGATTCACACCATCCCAACAAAGTGTGAAGCGGTGATCCAGGTTCTCTGAGAACAGACACCGTGGCGGTAGCTTGATCTACATCAAGTCTGGAAAGTGGGATAGAAACAATCTGAGAAGAATTCGAAGGTTTTGCCAAAGCCTGTCCCCCAACATTCAACAGACAGAGGAAGCAAACAAGAAGGCCTCCACCGATGAAGATCGCCATCCTCTTCTCTCCCAAATGACAGGACTTCTGGCGGTTCCACCAGTTAGAAACCCTTGACATGAAAAAACTCCAACAAATGACTTGAACCGTCATGTTCTGCACCTTTCCGAATTCTTCTCCTTTGATCGTTCTTCTCTTTGTCCTCTATACAGCAGCCTAACGGCCAAAGCCCTCGTGATGCAAATCTGTCACAGGACAATCACGATCAATGCATGTTTTTCCTTATGTTTTGCCAAGATAGAACCAGGCAGTCCAACACAATGTTCACCTTCATAGGTTTTCTCATGTGGATTGTTGTCACATGTCATCATTCGTATCACTCTGAACCTTGAGAGAAAACTCCATTTCTCCTTCGCACCACATTTATCGAAGGGTCTTCCAGAAGGCTAAATTAGATCGAAACATGAGCATTCGGAAGGAAGTCTGCAGGGTCACAATATTGTCATTTTTGTTAACTTTGACAATCACTTCATCAGACCTCAGGTCTTCTGAAAAGAAGCCTCCAAGAAAAGCAAAAAACGCTAATGCTCGACTGTTAGTCACAACGACGACAACATGATCCTCTACAATCGTTCTCTTCAGGCGTTCGCGAACACTCAAGTCTTGGACTTTCCATTGACCTCTTGGACCTTGATATCCATACAGTCGCTGATTAGTCTGCACAAAAATGAGTCGAGGAGTCACGAACGCACCCTGCACTTCCTCCTATGTATCTAATCTTTGTTCACTCCACTTGCGAAAGGGTCCGGAAAAGGCAAGCAGCCGACTGTTCGTTTCCACAAGGGCATTGATTCCTCGTGCCTCGGTCCTCACGACTTCTTCATTGCCCCGTAACCGAATAGGCGTGAGACCTTGGCCTGACGTCGCTCCAAACGCTTTGCCATCCGATATCACGACCCCAACCTGATCAGTTATTTGCTCTTGCGCGAACGCATGCAGAGTGCTCCCCATGGTAACGACGCCTGCATCGTCTATCTTTCCGCGTATCAGATCCATTCTCACTTCACCGTTTTACCCACTACTCAAGCAATAGACAGATAATCTCATGACCCTCTTTCTGTCTTCCATTCTCCCATTTCTCACTCTTCTTTCTCCACTCATGACTTTACCTCAACCTCAATATCCCCAGCCAAACGAGGTGCTGCCTGTCAGTTGAATGAGATACTTCAACACGATGGCATAGAGGTGACACATGATTCAGTAAGATCCATAATAGCCACTTGCATTCCTTTGTGTTTCCGTTCAGCATGCGCCCATTTCTTTTACAATCTTGTCTGCACATGCTGGTCTAAAGGATTATTGCCGATGATTTCTTCCGAACAACCACGCCATTGGCTCATTGCGTTTACCCGCCTCCTATTCGGGCCCAAAATGCTCGTGATCTTGCTGACTGAGTTTTCCTCAGGGCTTCCTTTGCTTCTGACTGGGTCGACACTCAAGTATTGGATGCGAGAAGAGGGTTTGGACCTGGGGACGATCGGACTATTTGGGCTTGTCGGACTTCCATATACACTCAAATTTTTGTGGGCTCCACTTCTGGACGCGTTGATCCCCCCATTCTTAGGCCGAAGGCGAGGCTGGATGTTGTCCACCCAAATCTGCCTTTTCCTCACCATTTCGGCCATAGGGTTGACGGAACCCTCCACTCATCTTCTTCATATTGCTGTCGTCTGTTTGCTTATCACGTTTTTCAGTGCGAGCCAAGACATCGTGCTCGATGCGTATCGAAGAGAGCATTTACAAGATGAGGAGCTGGGTATTGGCTCGTCCGTATTCATCTATGGGTACAGAATCGGAATGCTGGTAGCCGGAGCCTTGGCACTTTTTCTTGCCGATCAAGATTCGCTTTCTTGGCACACGGTCTACTTTATCATGGGTGGCTTTATGATCGTGGGAATGCTGACCACCATGTTTGCCCTGGAACCGATTCTGGTCGCACCGCCTTCTTCATCAGTCACCAAAGTCGCCGTTGGTTCGTACATGGAGTTTTTTGGTCATCCCGGCGCAGTGCTTATCTTAGCCTTTGTTCTTCTTTATAAACTGGGGGACAGCATGGGAGCAGAAATGCTGTCTCCCCTTATGGTGGATATCGGCATTTCTAAGACCGAATACGCGGTTGTGGGTAAAACTTTCGGCATGATGTCTTTAATTGGTGGAGGTCTTCTAGGCAGGGTGATCATCTATCGACTTGGGATTCTGCGATCTCTCTGGATTTTCGGCCTCCTGCAGATGTTTTCAACCGCAGGATTCATTCTGTTGGCTACCGCTGGAAACAACATTGCAATTTTTACAGCAGTGATTGCTTTTGAAATGATTACGAGCGGCTTGGGAACGACGGCTTATGTCGCCTTTATGGCAAGCATTACGAACAAACAATTTACGGCAACGCAATACGCTCTGCTCACCAGTATCATGGGGGTCCCGCGTGTGTTGGCCGGGTCAATGACCGGTATATTGGCAGAATGGGTAGGATGGGTAGGCTTTTATGCGATTTGTACGTTCATTGCTATTCCTGGTCTTCTTTTAATTTCCCGGATTGCTCAAGCGTCCCTTCATCGTGAATCCTTTGGAAATCATGGGATGAACGCATTGGATGAACGCATTGGTCGTTTGCTGGTAATTTCGGTAATCCTCACCAGGATTGGTGAGGGCTTGGGATTCAGAAAACGGAATTCCGGTTATTTTGAGAAGAGCCCAGATCATCAAGAGGGGGCCAATCAATGTCAACCATCCATAGGGGACTCCTATTCCCATCAGAACATACGCACACCAAAGCAACCTTTCAAAAAAATAATTCGGATGCCGTGAGTACCGCCATAGACCGATTCGGCAGGTCTTCCCACGATTGCGAGGATTTTGACGAAACCGCTCAAGTTGCCAATCAGCCCATGCCTCTCCAGATAGGGCAATGACCCAAACGAAGAAACCCATGAGTTCCCAACCACTCCACCTGGAACTCAGATTCTGCATCAGGACAAGCAATGGAAGGTAAAACACCGCCACAGCGACAGCTTGGCCTTGGAAATAGAGAAAGATATAGAACGGAGCTCGGGTACCCCATTGTTGCCGAAGGGTCTGATAACGAGCATCCTCCGGTTTTCCGAGTACTCGATTGAACAATAAGTGACCAGCTAAGCGAATGCTGTATATGGCTCCTATCGAGGCTACGATGAGTCGCCTCACGGGATCACCTTCTGCTCCTAACCCATATCCGATAACCACGAAACTGAAAGCTACGCAAAATCCCACATCGGCCATCACAGCGTTTCGGTAAAACCTTTGCCCTCCCCAGAATGCCAACATGAAAGGAATGGTGAAACCAAAACTCAGTAAGACAAGTTCAATCGATGTGAGCCTGCTCAATGATCCGGCTCCTTAAAAGAGAATGTTGAGTCCACCAAGACATTCTCTTCATATCGAAAAGGCTAAGTTGACCACTTATTGAGGCAGGTGCTAAGTTGGTCAGTGGAAGGTTAAAAAGCTCTCACACACACAAATCTTTCAGGTTATTGAAAACAATTTGATAAACGGGGTGGGGCGATGACAGATCGAATTTTACAAGCGTATTATGAAGTTGAACGCGCCATGCAACAATACAATGAGACCCTCGACGAATATTTGGCGTCCCTCCAATCAAACGAGGTGGCCAATGTCGAGAAGTTGGAGCGAATGACTGCCGGAACCAAAGCCATGCGTGACAGCAGTGGAATTTATCTTTCTTATGCTAAATTTGTTGCTTATGGGATGCCAGAAAGTGAGGATTTGGTGGAAGAAGACCTGCAGGCCTAGTTGGGAGAATTCATATCTCTTAATTTGGCTTCTTGAAGATGGTCGGGGCGAGCCGATTTGAACGGCCGACCTCTCGCACCCCAAGCGAGTGCGCTACCGGGCTGCGCTACGCCCCGACAACCGCGCATCATTGAATGCTTCATTCACTATGGCCTTGGGAAAACATTTCCTTTAACCATCTCGGTGTTTAAAGGAATCCAAAATTCCCAAAATACTCTTTAATTCCCTGCGAACACGCTCGACTTTTTCGGCAGAGAAATTTAACGTGTTCCCGATACGTTGACGTCGGTGCCAATGTCGCTTCAGCCCCGTTATTGTATACCCTTCTTCGTATAACATTCGCTTAATTTCAAGAACGGTCTCAATCGTTTGCTGATCATACACACGATGTCGTCCCTGACTTTTTCTAGGACGAAGAAAGCTAAATTCTGATTCCCAGAACCGCAATACCGAGGCTGGCAGTTTCGTCAGAGTACTGACCTCTCCGATTTTATAAAAGGTTTTCTCCCCTAGGGCTAACCCCTTGGTCATACCAACCACCTACGAGACTGACGTTTGGGAAATAGGTCTACGCAATGAATTAGGAATTGACGTATTTCTTAAACAATTGACTCGGGCGAAAGGTGACAACACGTCTGGGCGTAATCGCAATTTCCTCACCTGTCCGAGGATTCCTTCCTTTCCTCTCACCTTTGCTTCGAACGATAAAATTCCCGAATCCTGCAATTTTAACCGGTTCGCCATTTTGTAATTTGGCTTTCATGCAATCCAAAATATATTCCACCAAATCCATGGCTTCGGTTTTGGAGACTCCAACCTTTTCACAAATCGTGTTGGCGATGTCGGCTTTCCGCATTGTTTCCTCTAGACTCAAATCAGCGGATCAATCCGCTGAGCTCTTCACTTGTCTGGATCTGCTGCCCGTCAACCTAACGAGACTCATCACACTTGTCAAGGAAAATACACTCCTGAACTTGATCCGAAAGTCCCTGTCACCGACCGCCTTCCAAAAGTTTGTATTCAATACTATCCGCAAGGGCTTGCCAACTGGCTTCAATGATGTTTTCCGATACTCCGACAGTGCCCCATTTTTCTTTATGATCTCCCGATTCAATTAAAACACGAACTTTGGAGCCAGTGCCTTGATTTCCGTCCAGCACCCGCACTTTGTAATCATGAAGTCTGACTTCTTTCAGCTGGGGATAAAACCTTTCAAGGGCTTTTCGCAAGGCATTGTCCAGCGCATTCACAGGGCCATCCCCTTCTGCCGCTGTCAATTCGACCACATCCCCCACTTTGATCTTAATCGTCGCTTCGGTAATCGACGCCTCTTGAGACTGACGCTTCTCAATAATGACACGAAGTCCGAGCAGTTCAAAAGAAGGATGATGACTTCCCAAAGTCTTGCGAACCAACAGTTCAAACGACCCTTCGGCTCCTTCAAATTGATAGCCATCTCGTTCGAGGTCTTTGAGCTGCCCGATCAGTTCTTGGAGCTGTGGATGATCTTTGGGAAGATCAAGTCCATAGGCTTCGACTTTCCCAGCAACTCCGCTTCGGCCTGTGTTGTCTGAAACCAATACTCTTCGACGGTTTCCAACACTTTCAGGTGGAACGTGTTCATACGTCAACGGATTTTTCTGGACCGCATCAATATGCACTCCTCCCTTATGGGCAAAGGCTGCATCCCCCACATAGGCTTGTCGTTTATTCGGAAGAAGGTTGGCAATTTCCGAGACAAAATGTGAAATATTTCTCAATTGAGTCAAATGCCCATCACCCAAAGCTGAACGCTGTAATTTTAATTCTAGATTAGCCATGATGGAGCAAAGATTGGCATTGCCACAACGTTCCCCAATTCCATTAATCGTTCCTTGCACCTGGCGGGCTCCCATCTGTATCGCCACTAAGGAGTTCGCCACCGCCATTTCTGCATCGTTATGGGCATGAATACCTAACGGAACCTGACAGTCCTTGAGAACGTGTTGCCAGATTTTTTGAATTTCCCATGGCATCGTTCCACCATTCGTATCGCACAGAATGATCCGTTCTGCCCCGCCCAGGGCGGCTTGGCGTATTGTTTCCATGGCATATTCGGGATCTGCCTTAAACCCATCAAAAAAATGCTCCGCGTCATAAAACACCCGTCTTCCCTGATCACGAAGGAACGAAATGGAATCTGAAATAATTTCAAGATTCCTCTCAAGGGAGGTGCCAAGAGCTTCGGTGACATGCAGAGGCCAACTTTTTCCAAAAAGGGTAATGATGTTGGTTTCCGCCTCTAAGAGCGCCTGAAGATTGGGATCCTCCTTGGCCTGGTTGCCAGCTTTTCGTGTCGACCCAAAGGCCACAACCTTCGCCTGTTGCAGAGGAGTGGTTTTGACCACTCGGAAAAATTCGATATCCCGAGGATTTGCTCCAGGCCACCCTCCTTCAATGTAATGAATGCCAAGCTCATCCAACCGTTGGGCAATCCGGACTTTATCATCAACGGAAAAACTCACGTCTTCCGCCTGACCCCCATCACGTAAGGTGGTGTCATAAATTTCTATTGATGATGCATCATATTCCACGGTCATTATCCTTTACGAAAGAGCATACTCTCACTGGACCATCGCGATTCATCATGCAAGACTGACATCAACGAAACATCGAGTACGGCAATCACCCGACATTTTCCCCCAAATCAAACTCTTGGTGCAAGGACCTCACAGCCAGCTCTAGATATTTTTCCTCCACGACACAGGAGATCTTAATCTCGGAAGTACTGATCATCATGATATTGACGCCTTCATCGGAGAGGGCTTGGAACATTCGCGAAGCCACCCCAGAATGAGATCGCATACCCACTCCAACGAGTGAGACTTTGGCAATATTGTCCATGACTTCCACTCGCCGGGCTCCAAGTTTTTTGACGATCCCCTCGACAAGACGTCTGGCTCGAAGCAAGTCGCTTCTCGGGACCGTAAAGGAAATGTCTGTTAAGGAATCCTGACTGACATTTTGAATGATCATATCAACAAGGATCTTCGAATCAGCCACAACCCCAAACAAATTTGCTGCGATCCCAGGTTGATCCGGCACACCAACCACAGTAATTTTGGCCTGGTCTCGGTCACCTGTCACACTTGACACCACAACCCGTCCCATTTCAGCATCTTCCTGAGTCACCAATGTCCCGTCTCCTTCCTCAAAACTCGATTTCACTTCAACAGGCACTCCGTACTTCGCCGCAAATTCAACGGATCTGGCCTGCAGAACCTTTGCACCCAAGCTCGCGAGTTCGAGCATTTCTTCATAGGAAATTTTATTGATTCGTCTCGCCGAAGGCACCACATTCGGATCAGCCGTATACACCCCACCCACATCAGTATAGATCATACAACGATCGGCCTTCAATGAAGCCGCGAGTGCGACTGCAGTCAGATCGGACCCTCCACGACCGAGGGTCGTCACATCCGATCGCTCATTAATCCCTTGAAACCCCGCCACAACCGGCAGTGTCCCTTCTTTGAGAGCCTCCTTTAGACGATCAGTGGTGATCTTTGCAATCTTGGCTTTGGTATGCGAACTATCGGTAACGATTCCCACTTGTCTTCCAGTAAATGATTGGGCATTGATTCCTCGGCTGCGAAGTTCCATCGCCAATAGGGATATCGCGACGCGTTCCCCCGAGGATAGGAGGACATCAAGCTCTCGCTCATCAGGAGTCTGTGTAATCTCATGCGCTAATCGCTGCAGACGGTCGGTTTCGCCACTCATGGCAGAGAGAACCACGACCAACTGGTTACCACCCCGATGAGTCTTCTCTACTAAATCTGCCACATTGCGGATTTTCTCCAAATCCCCGACCGATGTCCCCCCGAATTTTTGAACGAACAACGCCATTAATGTTGAACCAATAGCCGATTCGCTAACCGCAGTGGATCCTTTGTTCCAGTAGAGGAAGAGCCCGCCTCCATTTCATTGAAACCAACACGGGTCTCATTCGATTTCATGTTTTCACTTTCACATAGGGCAAAGACAGGGGACATACTGCCATGTTGAGAGGCTGAACTGCCGTAATGGTTACAGACAATGAGACCTCGATACCGCTCAAACGTCGATAACTTTTTGAGTAATGGGCCCACCAGGTATTGATCCAATTGCTCCAATCGGCTTACTTGTTCTTTCCCAGGAAGTCTCTTGAATTCTGGCTTTTCCTGAAGGTGAAGATAAACAAAATCATATTGTTGAAGAAGTTTGAATGCCATGTCAGCATACCAATCGAAGAGGTTATTATCGAAACCTATATCTTGATCTGGAGTGACAGGCTTTAACCCTGCGCACATCCCAATGCCAAGGTGAATATCGGCATTGGAAACAACGGCTCCAGAGAGTCCGCACCGGTCCTTCAGGGGCGGTAATTCGACGGATTTTCCAGGTCCCCATAACCAAAGAGCATTGGCAGGCTTCAAGCCGCGCTCTTCTCTTTCCTGATTAACCGAATGATCTCGCAAGATCCAATGTGAAGCCTCCATGACTTCTTTCAAGACATCCGCTCGTTCTCCAGACGGCAGATACGGCCCCACCTCCTGGCCAAGAAGTGTATGGGGGTCATAGCAGGTGACCTTGGCCACACCCTTCACCCAGACCATTATATGGCGGTGTCGGTCTCCAGCATAAAATTGCAAAGTCTCTGACCCCAGTTGCTCGTTAATGGCATCAATTAATTCTCGAGCCTCTTCTACCTCAAGTCTCTCTGTCGGATCATCTTCCAACAGGAGATAGGTCCCAAACTTCTTCCTATCCCCTCTCCCAGCCTGAGAACCCAGTGTCACTAAGGCACATAAATAAGCCACATCTTGCTTTTCTAATACGACTTCTGACTCAACAGCGGCAAAGGCCCCAGGGCCGGTTAGGTACTTCTTAGGGTCATATCCCAATAGCGCCAAGTGGAGGGTATCTCCCGTTGGGGAGAGTCCTTCTGAAGAAAATTTGAGACAACCATACTCCCCCTGATTCGCGAGAAAGTCGAGATTGGGAGTCAAGGCTGTCTGGAGTGGTGTTTTACCGCCCAACGACTCGACGGGATCTCCCGCCATTCCATCTCCTTGAAATATGACCGTCTTCACCATCCTGCTCAGATGAAAATTGGAATCTCTTGTCGATTGTTCAGTGGGAAAAGGTCAGCCTCAATCTTCTCTACAATTTCAGTAAGGCCGACACATCTTCACGAGTTGGTTTCACGGTGAAGGGTTTGGGTGAGTATTCGACCGCTCGATCAGGATCCTTCAACCCATGGCCCGTCAAGGTGCACACCACTGTGGCCTCTTCAGGCAATAGACCTTGCTCACTCATTTTTGTGACTCCGGCCACAGATGCTGCCGAAGCTGGTTCACAGAATATGCCTTCCTCTTTTGCTAGCATGGAATAGGCTTGAAGGATTTCCTCGTCTGTGACGGCGTCAATACTTCCCTTTGATTCCTCAACTGCCTGTAACGCTAAATTCCAACTAGCTGGATTTCCGATTCGAATCGCCGTCGCTACCGTTTGGGGATTTTCCACCCTATGCCCTAGAACGATGGGGGCAGCGCCTCTCGCCTGGAAACCAAACATCTTTGGAAGCTCAGAGGTTTGTCCAGCCGTATGATATTCTTTATACCCTCTCCAATAGGCGGTAATATTACCGGCATTTCCCACAGGAACGACGTGGAACATCGGGGAGAACCCAAGATGGTCACAGACTTCCATGGCCGCTGTCTTTTGCCCCTCTAACCGGAAAAGATTAAGGGAGTTCACCAGTTCAAACTGGTCTTCAGCGCATAGTTCCTTCACAAGTCCGAGTGCTTGATCAAAGTTTCCCTCAATTTGAATAACCTTCGCTCCGTGCATCATGGCCTGTGCTAACTTTCCCAACGCAATATTTCCTTCAGGAACCAGAACAAAAACAGGTAAGCCGGCCTTTGCCCCATAGGCCGCGGCCGAGGCGGAGGTATTTCCTGTCGAAGCACACATGAGCGCTCGAACATTTTTTTCAAGGGCCTTGGAAACCGCCAATGTCATTCCTCGATCTTTAAATGATCCGGTGGGATTCGCCCCTTCAATCTTGAGGTAGAGTTCAGCCTGAGGACAGATTTTTTTCGCGACCCGAAAGGCATGGATTAACGGTGTATTCCCCTCACAAAGGGTGACGACCGGAGTCGTCTCTGTGACAGGTAAAAACTTCCTAAATTCTTGGATTATTCCTTGCCACGCAACCATCGTTTAACCTGATTCTATTCCTTCCCTGTTTCCATTCAAGAGGTTCTAGCTCTGTTCCTGTTCCTGTTCTTCTTCAACTCGAATAAAGACCGTTGGTTCGGTAACATACGATGACATTTTTTCAATTTCATGGAGTGCATGCCGCACGGACCGCTCTGTAGCTCGGTGGGTCATGATCACAACAGGAACAGTCTGCCCCTCCTGGCGACCCTTCTGAATCACCGAGGCAATACTAATCCCTTGAGATCCTAAGACTCCGGAAATTTTGGACAACACACCAGGCTTATCTAGTACCATAAAGCGGAGATAGTAGCGGGTTGTCAAATTCTCCATAGGTCGAATGCTGAGGGGACTACGCTGTTGCAATGGAAACGATGTCGGAGGAACACGACTAAAGGCCCTGAACTTAAGGTTTCTGGCAATATCGATGACATCGCTCACCACCGCACTGGCAGTCGGTAATGATCCAGCTCCCTGACCGAATAGCACAACATTGCCTACAGCATCTCCCACCAGTTGAATCGCATTATACACGCCATCAACTTTTCCTAAAGAAGAATTCTGAGAGATCATCGTAGGATGGACGCGGATTTCAACTTCACCCTGGAAAAATTTCGCAATGCCTAAAAGCTTGATCGTCATCCCAAATTCCAGAGCATAGGCAATATCTAAGGAAGTGAGCTTGGTAATTCCCTCCGTATAGACTTCCTTGATGTTCAACGGAGTCCCATAGGCGAGGTTCACCATGATGGCCAATTTGTGAGCGGAATCAATGCCCTCAACATCAAAGGTTGGATCAGCCTCGGCATAGCCGGCGATTTTGGCTTGCTCCAGAGCCTTGTCAAAGCTTTCTTTTTCGTGAATCATGCGGGAAAGAATATAATTCGATGTCCCATTCAAGATCCCCACAATGGAGGAAAGGTGATTCGCTGCGAGCCCTTCGGTCAAAGACCGTATAATCGGGATCCCGCCTCCTACGCTGGCTTCAAACTGAATATCAACTCCTGCCTGATTGGCAGCTTCGAATATGTCCTCCCCATGAACCGCCAATAGGGCCTTATTCGCGGTCACAATGTGTTTCCCCTTTTGCATGGCCGATAACATGAGCTTTTTGGCTACATCATATCCCCCAATCAGCTCAATCACGATATCGATTGAAGGATCTTCGAGTACGGAATTGAGATCTGACGTGAGCATACCATCACGTAAGCGTATGCCACGATCAGTTTCAAGATCTAAATCCACGATTCGTTTGAGAATGACTGGCTTTCCCACCCGTCGCGCAATAATTTCAGAATTCTGGAGAAGGACCTTGGTCACGCCGGAACCCACTGTCCCGAATCCCACGAGTCCGACTGTTACTTCTGATGACATCATTTTTCCTCAAGCTTTAGCGCTGCCTTAACACCTCGAACAGCCTGATGTATTCGATGTTCATTCTCGACGAGCGCAAACCGGACGTATTCATCTCCGCCTTCTCCAAATCCAACACCCGGAGAGACCGCTACCTTCCCATCTCGGAGTAGCAGCTTCGAAAACTCTAAGGACCCCATTCCGACATACGATGGTGGAATACGTGCCCAGACAAACATGCTCGCTCGAGGGTAGTCCACAGACCAGCCAATTCGGTTGAGCCCTGACACCAGGGCGTTCCGCCGACGTTCGTATCTCCCCACAATGGTCTTGACACAATCTTGAGGACCATTCAAAGCGATAATGCTCGCGATTTGAATGGGTTGAAACATTCCATAATCCAAATAACTTTTAATTTTGGTCAGGGCACCGATGATTTCCCGATTCCCTACGCAAAAGCCAACTCGCCATCCCGGCATGTTGTAGCTTTTAGAAAGCGAATAAAATTCCACTCCGATATCCTTCGCTTCAGGAATTTGAAGAAGACTAGGCGCCTTATATTCATCATACACAAGATCAGCATAGGCCAAATCATGAACAACAATAACTTCATGTTCCCGTGCAAAATCTACGACCTTTTTGAAAAACTCTAGATCCACTACACTTGTCGTAGGATTATGAGGGAAACTCATGATCAGGAGACGTGGACGGGGTTGACTGTGTCGATAGGCTCGTGTCAGGTTCTCAAAAAAATCTTCGTTTGGGCCAAGATCTATCCCTCGAACATCTCCCCCCGCAATAATCACGCTGTACATGTGAATAGGATACGTCGGTGTGGGGGTCAAGGCCACATCACCGGGACCGACCAACGCCAGGGCTAAATGGGCCAGACCTTCTTTGACACCAAGCGTGACAATGGCTTCGTGTTCAGGGTCCAAATCAACATCGTAATGCCGCCCATACCATGCGCAGATCGCATGACGCAATTTGGTAATCCCTCGCGAGGCAGAATATCGATGATTCTTACCCCTTCGGGCTGCCTCAACCAGCTTATCAACGATGTGTAGGGGCGTCGCTTGATCAGGGTTACCCATTCCCAGATCAATGATATCCTCACCACGATGGCGCGCTTCCAATTTAAGAGACTGGACTTGCGCAAATACGTAAGGCGGTAAACGTTGAATTCGAAAAAACTTTTCCATATCTATAGTTATACGAGAGACGCTATGAGACACACAGGGTTCGCGCCAAAGCACCCATTTTCAAATGAATTTTCCTATTCTAGTTTAGGAAATAAAACCAGTCAATTCAATAAATAGAAGAGAGTAAAAGAATCCCAAAGACCAATAGCCTTATGTTTCCATTTGAGGAATGGCTCAACATTGCTAGGACTTTCCATTTTTGACATAATTCTTGTAGGAACTCCTAACTCTAACCACTTGACATCTCATGCCACATCTAGGCGTTAACATCGACCATGTCGCAACCCTGCGTCAGGCCAGGGGAGGTCACGAGCCAGATCCTATTGCCGCAGCCGTGTTAGTTGATTTGGGGGGTGCCGATGGGTTGGTGGTTCACTTGAGGGAGGACCGTCGGCACATCCAGGAGCGGGATCTAACGCTCTTGAAAGACATCATCCCCACGAAGTTGAACCTAGAGATGGCTACGGAAGATGACATTGTGAAGATCGCCCTTCAGGTGAGACCACATGTTGTGACATTGGTGCCAGAACGCCGTCAGGAATTAACCACTGAAGGCGGCCTGGCCGTTGTTGAAAACCAGGAGCGATTGAAACCCATTCTTGAAACTTTTCACGATGCTGAAATTCCTGTGAGTTTATTCATTGACCCGGACGTGAACCAAATTAAAGCCGCTCGCAAACTGAAAGCCCAGAGCATTGAACTTCATACGGGCCGATATGCCAATTGCCTGCATAGTGGAACAGGAGAAGACGAATTCAACGACCTGGTTCAAGCAGCAAGGTTGGCTCATAAGCTGGGGCTCAGGGTACATGCCGGCCATGGATTAAATTACCGTAACGTCACGCGTTTGAGAGAGATTTCAGAAATCGTGGAATATAATATTGGACATAGTATAATTTCACACGCTGTCTTTGTTGGTCTCGAACGAGCCGTAAGAGAAATGAAAGCTTTAATCGGTTGAATCCTGCCATCAGTCAGTTGGGGAAAGCACCGAAATCTTTCGAAAGGAACCGAATCAACCATGTGCTTTCTGAGTGATAGCGAGGTACGTTCTCATTACCTCAGCCCGCTCAATGCTATAAAAGACTGTATTCCGAAGTACTGAAAGTTTCTCGAATTGTCCACTCCATCTTCAACACAGGGCGATTCATCACTTTCGACACCCTCCCGAGAATTTGGATCCGATTCCCATGAGATTTTAACCAAGCTATACTATCTGCTGACTATGACGTTTTGGTTTCTCTTTTTTCATCGCATCTCTCCCGTGATCTCACCTGTTCTTGTGCTTCATTTGTGAGAAACATTGTGCATTCTTTTGAGGTCACCTCTAGAATTCTCTGTTCGTTATGAAACTTGTGACTGCGGCCCAAATGCAACACCTTGATCGACGAACGATTCAGGAAGCTGGCATTCCCGGAATCGTGCTGATGGAGCGAGCGGGAAAAGGAGTCGTTTCCAACATAGAAAAAACATGCGGAAACCTCAAGGGAAGGACCGTCACGGTATTTTGCGGAAAGGGGAATAATGGGGGCGACGGATTTGTGATAGCACGTCTGCTTCGTCGGAAACGGATTCCAGTTCACACTGTTATCATGGCTTCCCCTTCCGACCTCAAGGGTGATGCCAGAACCATGTATCAACGTTTGATCAAAACGGCCAGTTCCTCATCTCTTTATATCATGCCGTCCATCAAAGTCATTCGAGGACTTTTAGAAAAAAGTGAATTGGTCGTGGATGCCCTTCTTGGCACCGGCATTTCTTCTGAAGTCAAAGGTCCATACCGCCTGGCTATCGAGACAATCAATCATGTAGATGTCTCCACCGTTGCCGTAGATATTCCATCTGGAATCAACGCGGATTCAGGGGACATTATGGGAGTGGGTATCGGTGCAAACCTCACCGTCACGTTTGGTCTTCCCAAACTGGGGTTGTTTTTAGGAAAAGCCATTGACCACATAGGCGAATTGCGTGTGGTGGACATCGGAATCCCGCAAGAGTTTGTCGATGATTTAGACATTACTCGAACCCTGCTTAGAATGGAGAACATTCGTGAATTCTTACCCAAGCGACCTCCATCTTCTCATAAAGGCACGTTGGGGCATGCTGGGATTATAGCTGGCTCCCCAGGCAAAACTGGATCAGCTGCCCTAGCGGCGAGAGCGTGCCTTCGCGTTGGAACCGGGCTGGTCACTGTTGCCACGCCCTCTAGCGTCAATGGAACATTAGAAGCCAAACTGCTTGAAGCCATGACAGTCCCAGTCCACGAAACGGAAGACCAAACGGTGAGCCAACAAGCCCGCCCAACCTTAGAAGCTTTTACAACTCATCGGGATGCAGTGGGTATTGGACCTGGACTCACGACTCACCCTGACACGGTTGAACTGGTCCGATCCTTGATACCGAAATTTGATCGCCCATGTGTCATTGACGCTGATGCCCTTAATGCAATCGCTGGGAACTGCGAGCTTTTCCATTCCTGTCGAGTCACTCCAGTCATTACGCCGCACCCTGGAGAGATGGCCCGATTGATAGGCCATTCCTCTGCTGCGATCGTTAACCACGATCGACTAGGCGTAGCCCTCAAATTTGCTAGGGATTATGGAGTCATTGTGGTTCTCAAGGGCGCGCGAACGTTAATTACTGATCCTAGAGGACATGTCGCCATTTGCCCTACAGGTAATCCAGGAATGGCAACCGCTGGAATGGGTGATGTGTTAATTGGCGTGATTGCCGGCCTCTTATCTCAAGGGTTAACTCCCTGGGACACTGCCAGAGTAGGAGTGTATGTCCATGGCTTAGCTGGAGACATAGCAGCTGAACGATTGGGGCAGTCGGGAATGATTGCGAGTGATGTTATTGAGGCATTACCCCATGCGCTCATGAAAGTCCAAAAATCCTAATCCTCAGGTTCATCCAATTGCTAGCCCCATGGAATCTTTAGGCCGAACGTGACCGATCAAACAGTTTTGAAACTGCGGTCACTAAAAGACACGATCATCCTTGGGACCACCATAGGCCACCTCCTTCGAGGTGGAGAAGTCATTGCCATCATTGGAGACCTTGGAACCGGCAAAACGACACTTGTCCGAGGCATTGCTACGGGAGCAAAGGTCTCCCCTCAAGTCGTAAGCAGCCCGACTTTTACGCTTATCCAAGAGTACCGTGGGACATTTCTCCTTGCCCATGTCGATTTATACCGAATTGAATCGCAGGCAGAGTTAGAGACTATCGGCCTCCACGAATACTATAACGACAGAACAAGTATCCTGATTGAATGGGCTGATCGGACTCATGGGTCCTTACCAGACGACTATCTGAGTATTTACCTTGAACATTCAAGTCGCTACCAGCGTATGGCACGCTTTCAGCCTCATGGGCATCGGGGTGACCAGCTTTTAAGGCAACTGATGAACACACCCATTTTCAAGAATCTGGTCACTTAGGCTTTGACCTGTTGAGATCATGTTCGTTGATCCCACGATTCAGCATGCACAGGAGAGCACGTTTCACTGTCCTATGTCCCTGCATTCGTTTGAAACACGGCTAATCCGGGAAACTATCCAATGACGGCCCATGACCTTAGCCCCCTCATGCGTCAATATCAGGAGATCAAACAGACCTACCGCGAGGCTATCCTGTTTTTTCGTGTGGGAGATTTTTACGAAATGTTTTTCGAAGACGCCACGGAAGCATCAGGCATCCTCAATATTGCCCTGACCTCCCGTGAAAAACACAGTGCCAATCCCATTCCCTTATGCGGGATTCCACACCATGCCGCACTCGGATACATCGCTAAACTTCTTAAACACGGGAAAAATGTCGCCCTTTGCGAACAAGTGGAAGACCCAAAACTTGCAAAAGGATTAGTCAAACGAGAGGTTGTCCGCCTTTACACCCCTGGAACCTTGGTTGACCATGAGTTCCTCGAAGCCGGTCAATCAAGCTTTCTTACGGCTGTTGCCCCTAGAGAGATGACCCCAACCACGCATGGGCCTTTCGGGCTTGCGGTGGTTGACCTTTCAACAGGGGAATTTTGGCTTTCAGAATTTCCAGAGGATCAGGGTCAAGACTTACTTTCGGATGAACTTGCTCGAATTGCCCCCAAGGAATTAATCCATCCTGATGGTTTGGATCAAGGACTGTTGTCGGGATTAGTTCGACAGAAACTCGCAAGGATTGTTCCCTGTGATCCTCGCTGGTTTAACGCAGAAGATGCCCATCACTGTTTCCTCTCCCATTATCACGTGACCAATCTCGCTGACTTACACGTCGGTTCCCTGACTGCCGGAATTCAAGCAGGCGGAGGAGTATTACGGTATCTGCGTGACATTCAACCAACTTTCACCCACCAACACATCCAAAGACCCATCACACGCCGACTCACCCAAGAGATGCAATTAGACGGCATCACGATTCGCAATCTCGAAATCCTGACCTCGTTGTCCGATGATCAACAAGGGCCTACCCTGTTTTCTACCCTTGATCATACGATGACTCCTATGGGACGCCGTTTGCTCCGTCAATGGATCGTGAGGCCTTTGGTAGACATTCATGCGATCCAATCCCGTCTCATGGCAGTATCGCAATTTAAAGAAACGCTCAAATCTCGAACAAACGTTCGGTTCGCGTTAAAGAAGATCCAGGACATTGAGCGCCTTGCCAGTCGCGTCAATATGGGGATTGCGACTCCAAGAGATGTTCTAGGATTACAACAATCTCTTGAAGTTCTTTCCACCATTCATACCAATCTTCAGGAATACCATTCATCACTTCTCATTGATCTTTTTTCTTATTGGGATAACTTAGAAGACATCGTCTTCCTCATTCGAAATACCATCCTGCCCGACGCACCTCATTCTGTTCGTGATGGAGGAATCATCCGTGATGGATTCGACTCCACACTTGACCAGTTTCGTCAGGCCAACAAGGATGGGAAAAAATGGATTGCCGAACTTGAGCAAACCGAACGCCGACGAACAGGCATTGATTCTTTGAAAGTCAAATACAATCAAGTTTTCGGCTATTACATTGAAATTACAAAGTTGAACCTTTCTCGTGCACCTCAAGATTATATTCGAAAACAAACCCTCACCAATGCCGAACGCTTCACGACTTCAGAACTCAAACAGCTTGAAGAGAGTGTCACGACAGCCTCCATCCGTCTTCAAACTTTGGAACAGGAACTTTTTACCAATATTCGGCAGGATCTCTCCCAACATACCACACGAATACAAACTATGGCTAAACAGTTAGCAATACTTGATGTCCTCACCTCTTTTGCCGAAGCGGCGACTATACATCGTTACGTATGCCCTGAGGTCGATAAAGGTGGTACGATTTCTATTTCAGATGGACGCCATCCTGTTATTGAAAGGATGAACCTGTCTGGCGGGTTCATTGCCAACAACGCGAAGCTAGACCTTGATTCCAACAGATTGTTGCTCATTACTGGCCCCAATATGGCAGGAAAAAGTACATTTCTCCGACAAACCGGCCTCATCATTCTTATGGCTCAAATTGGAAGTTTCGTGCCAGCCTCTCATGCCAAAATCGGATTGGTGGATCGCATTTATACAAGAGTAGGCGCCTCGGACAATTTAGCTGGAGGGCAAAGTACCTTCATGGTCGAAATGGTGGAGACGTCCAAAATATTAGAATCCGCTACCCCACGAAGCCTTATCCTTCTCGATGAAATTGGCCGGGGGACGAGCACTTATGATGGATTAAGTATTGCCTGGGCTGTCGCGGAATTTATTCAAGATCGAACACACTTAGGCGCTCGTACTCTTTTCGCGACTCATTACCAAGAGATGGCGGCATTAGAAGGGATACGGGATGGAATTAGGAACTACACTGTCTCCGTAAAAGAGGAAGACGAGCGCATTATTTTTTTAAGGAAGATTGTTGAAGGAAAGGCTGACCGCAGTTACGGGATTCACGTCGCAACCCTAGCTGGACTTCCCGCACCGATTATACAACGGGCACAGCAGGTCCTGGAGCAATTGGAGCAATCGGATAGTCATGAACAGACGTCTCTCATAAAGGACAACGCTCCATTGTCTCCTTCTGTCGACCCTACGCTGCCTTCTCCTCACCCTCTTATCGAAGAGGTCAAGCAAATAGACCTTTTTGCGATGACCCCCCTGGATGCCTTTAATCGGTTAGCTGATTTCAAGCGTCGGTTAGAAGAAAATGGGGAATGAATAAAAAAATGGTACGCTCTTTTCAGAGCGCACCATTTTTCAAAAAAATTACTACATTTCTTTTAGTTCTGATCTGAATTGGGGATGAATCCAGCAATAGCAGGTCCGCCAGGAATCATGACATCATAGCGCATCTTACGGTTTTTCGGCCAGCTATTCGCTGCAATCGACTGAGCTTGTGTCATAGCCCGAAGACTGTGAATGCTCTTAGGATCTCCAGGAGTCCCGGCAACATCCTTTATCGACTTGATGGAAGAGACTACCCTATGGTTTTGCGAAGTCTCTTGAACCACAAACTCTACCATGGTGTATTTGGATGGTGCAGTATTTCCCATAACAGCTTGGCTATGTGAAGCCTTCCCCAAGGATTGCAATTTTTGCCAAACACTGTCATTGGCTGCATAGACTTTAAAATTTTTCCCAGGGAAATACTTTTGCCAATAATATCCACTCTCGGCATTGCCACCAAACACTGCGACATTAACCCATGCCGCCTTGTCATAGGGGTCAGTCACCGCGACTCGACCATGGAGGGTCGTCGGCTGACTCATGTCGCCCCATTCATACCTCTCCTGAAATGCCTCAATTCCGAGAGCACTGGTAGCCAAATCAAGAACCAAAGCGATGGCTGCAAGGACCACCAATCCTGTGTTACGAACCTTCATAATTCCTTCCTCCTCTTCGATTATAGATGAAGACCTTCTTTAATTGTCTATCACCACAGGGAGTAACGATTATTCAAATTAATTAGTCGTTTGATAGAACAGTGAAGCCTGTCACCGTCCGGCCGCTAAGCTTCACTTCCATCGCCACGAGATTTTGGGCAGCGTCGGTCATCTGCTTCATTAAGCCCTTATCTTTAACCGCAAGCCTGACAGTTGTTTGGGGATTGTACCAACCAGCATAGGGGTTATTTTTTTCTTCCCCGCCTTGAAATCCCCACGCACAACACACAAATAGGGGATCAGGAATTCTTACATCCCGATCATCTGAGGCTCGCCCAAGAGGATCACCGGTTTCACCAAGGCTGGAGGTATTCCAGTACTGAATACCAAACAAAATTTCACCATCAGGATTATCAGCCCAATGGGCGAAAATCCTGCCTTTGAGGCTCGAAGGTGCGTTTGGGCCATAAGAGATGTCTCCCTGGGTAGCCACTTTATTTGTCCCCTTTGATTTGGGGTTTCCAGGAGCTGGCCCCTTTTGAGCATCAGCTGACCCGACCAAGCCAAACGTCATGACACTGACGAAAAATAGGCCAGCGAGTCCACCGTACAGAAATGATTTCCTCATCTGCTCCCTCCTTGACTTAGAGAATAACATAATAAAAATATGACTCCCTACAAACTCTTCAAGTAATTCAATCTACTCTAAATTCTTTTGGAATTTCACAACTCAGCGACAGTATCTTTTATTCAAAAGGAAATCGGTACCCCACCTCCTTTCCTTACTGCCGTTGATTTTCCAAGCTACTTTTTCAGTTTTCTAAAACCTCAAAAATTGAAACCTTCTAAGGGAGGCCATGCTACTTATCCCAGAGAAAATTGTCAAGAGGTTTTGAGGAAAAATTACCACCCTTTATACATGAGGTCTCAATTAAGAAAAGTCCTCTGGGAAACAGGCCCAAGGGCAGTGATGGCCATAGGCTTGAGGTCCAAAAGGTCTCGAGACAGACGTAAAACCTGATCCATCGTCACACGGTCAATCTCGGAAATCATTTCTCCGAGGGAAACGTGGCGCCCCTGGCTCATCTCATCTCTTGCTAATTTACTCATGCGGCCATATGTTCCCTCAAGGCCTAACATCAACGTGCCTTTCATCTGAGTTTTTGTCCTTTCCAATTCCCTTGGAGCCACTCCATTTTTTCGGAGTTTTCGAATTTCCTTCTGCACGAGATCAACCAACTGCGCGGCTTCTTTCTGCCCAGTGGCTGCATAAATCGTCAGCGTCCCCCCATCCGAAAAGCTTGATAGCTGGGAATAGATGGTATAGGCAAGTCCCCGTTTCTCACGAATTTCCTGGAACAGCCGTGAACTCACCCCTCCTCCTAAAATGGTATTGAGGATGTGAGCGGCGAATCGATCATTGTCGTTCAGAGAAATCCCTTTAAATCCAAAGCACATGTGGGTTTGTTCCAAGCGTCGAGGATGGACAAACAATCCTCCATGGAGGGTCGGAGGTCGCCTTGTAGGTTGTTCAGTCCCTGAACAATCTCCATTCCCATTTCTGGTCCATGAGGAAAAAGTCTTATCCAACAAGTGGGTCAGGTCTCGAGAATTGAAATTTCCCGCAACCGCCAGCACGACTTTTTGGGGATGATAATGTTCTCGGACATATTGCAAGAGATCGTGGCGACTCAGGCTTTCCATGGTAGCCTGTTCACCTAAAATGGGCCGACCCAAAGGGTGTTTCCGGAGTACATCCTTCGCATGAAGTTCCTGCACTAAATCTTCGGGGTCATCCCGTACCGTCCTGATTTCTTCCAACACCACTTGCTTTTCTTTTTCGATCTCCTTTGGTGAGAAACGGGAGTGGTGAAACAAATCCGCTAAAAGATCGACAGCCTGAGAGATCTGCTGATCCAACACTTTAATATAAAACGTGGTCGATTCATGGGTGGTATACGCATTCATTTCTCCACCCAATGCGTCAATTTCGTGCGAAATTTGAGCACTTGACCGACGTTTCGTGCCTTTAAACATCATATGTTCTAGAAAATGGGAAATCCCTTGCTGACCAACCCCTTCATCTCTCGCTCCAACATTGACCCAAATGCCAATGGCGACAGATTTTAGGGCAGACATCTTCTCCATGACCACCCGAACTCCATTGTCCAACATCACTTTTCGTATCATGAAGTCAGACCATTAAGAGACTGGGGAGGTTCCTTCAGCCTCAGCCATTGCTTCTCTCCGGCTCAATCGAATTTTGCCTTGCCTGTCAATTTCCAAGACCTTAACAAGGACCTGTTCTCCTTCGCTCAGCTCATCCGTAACTAATTTGACACGATGATGGGCAAGCTGCGAGATATGAAGAAGTCCATCAAGGTTCGGAAGAATCTCCACAAATGCCCCAAAGTCCACGATTTTCTTGACCGTGCCATTATAAATTTTTCCGACCTCAACTTCTTCAGTCAGTCGGTTAATCATGTCTATTGCGCGTTGCGCAGACGCTTCATCCTGTGACGCGATGGTCACCAGTCCTGAATCGTCAACATTCACCTTCACACCACATTCGGCAATGATACCTCTTATCACCTTTCCACCAGGGCCAATGACATCCCTTATTTTGTCCTGTTTTATTTGAAGGTTATAAATCCTGGGCGCGTATGGTGCCAAGTTCGGACGTGGAGTAGCTAACGATTCCAACATTTTATCAAGAATATACAAGCGACCGACTCGTGCTTGTTCAAGTGCCTGCTGCATGAGATTGGTCGTAATTCCCTGAATTTTGATATCCATTTGGAGGGCTGTCACACCATTTTTGGACCCGGTTACTTTGAAGTCCATATCGCCCAGATGATCCTCCAACCCCAAAATATCCGATAAGATCAACACTCGATCTTTTTCCTTAATCAAGCCCATTGCAATTCCGGCTATGGGTTCCTTGATCGGGACTCCCGCATCCATTAAGGCAAGCGAACCTCCACATACGGTGGCCATTGATGAAGATCCATTAGACTCTAAAATGTCTGAAACAATTCGGATGGTGTAGGGGAAGGTTTCCTTTGTGGGAATGACAGACTTGAGAGCACGTTCAGCTAATTTTCCATGCCCGACTTCCCTCCTACCAGGGTTACGAAGAGGCCTGGCTTCTCCTACACTAAAAGGAGGAAAGTTATAATGGAGCATAAATGTACGAAAATACTCTCCCTCAAGTGCGTCAATTCGTTGTTCATCATCGGTCGTTCCCAAAGTCACAACAGCAAGGCTTTGAGTCTCCCCTCTCGTAAATAAGGCCGAGCCATGGGTGCGAGGCAGCACTGCCGTTTCACAGATGATAGAACGAATATCAGATGGACCACGTCCATCTGCCCGAACCCTACGCTGCAAGATCATATCCCGCACTTCACTATATTCCAGTGAATGATAAACCTCCTTCACCTGTCGGGTACGTTGGGCATCTTCCCCGGCAATATGTTCTATGGCCCCCTGAGCAATCGCATCTAGACGTTCTTGACGCGCTATTTTGTTTGGAATAAGGATAGCTTCACGTATCTGACTGGCAACCTGCTGTTTGACCTCATTGACTAATTCCTCGCTAATCGGCTCAACTTCCACAACCCGTTTTTCTCGCCCTGCCAATTTCTGAAGTTCCGATATTTTGGCCGTAATGAGTTTGATCTCCCGATGGGCCAATTCCAATGCCTCAAGCATGACCGTCTCCGGTAAACCATTCGCACCAGCCTCAACCATCATAATGGCTTCTGGCGTCCCAGCGACCGCAAGGTCCAAATCACTTTTCCCAAGGGTTTCAAGGTCAGGATTGACCACAAACTCTCCATTGACTCGCCCAATCTTGATTCCAGCAAGAGGCCCCAGAAACGGAATATCAGAAATGGCCAAGGCCGCTGAGGCAGCGGTGATTCCCACAATATCAGAGGTCATCGTTTGATCCACTGACAGAACCGAAACGATAACTTGGGTTTCATAATAAAACCCTTTAGGAATTAATGGACGAATAGGTCTGTCGATCAGACGGCTGGTCAAAACTTCCTTCTCAGAGGGAGCCCCTTCTCGTCTAAAAAAACCCCCTGGGATTTTTCCAGCCGCATACGCCTTTTCCTGATAATTCATGGTGAGTGGGAGAAAATCCGTATCCGGTTTTAATGTTTGGGAGGCGACAGCTGTCGCCAATACCACCGTGTCCCCGTAAGAGGCCAACACAGATCCACTGGCCTGTTTCGCCATTCTCCCAGTTTCAAGCCGTAAGGGTCGTCCCGCAACTTCTAGTTCAACCGTATGCACCATGATCATTCATTCCCTTCTCTAATGCTTTACCTTAGTATCCCATGCTCTCTGCAAGATTTCCCCACCGCCTTGCCCCGCCATGAGGGAAGCCCATGGTGGATACCCTTGTTCCACTCCCATTCAGAAAATAGGACTCCTAGACAACCAACTATTTCCTCAACCCCAAGAACGCTAACAAAGCTCGATATTTGTCACCATCTACGCGATGTATGTAATTTAACAATCGCCGCCGTTTACTCACCATATTTAAGAGACCATGCCGTGAATGATGATCTTTCTTGTGTGTTTTAAAATGCTCGGTCAAATAATTGATGCGGTTCGTGAGGACGGCAATCTGAATCTCTGAAGAACCCGTATCATGGTCATGGTGCCCATGCTGTTTAATGATTTCGTGCTTGGCTTCTTTGATTAACGCCATGTCACTCCCCCTTTCCTTACCTTCAGACAAGATCGATGTTCTACATTCAGCATTTCAGAAAACTTGGTTGCATTATCCTTTGTCACAAACAGATAGCTCCATACTCTACATTGACATGGACGCGCTCAAACGCACTTGGTTGGTCAACACTTTCGTGACTGCCAATCGCGGTGAAAGCTGATGGGCTTTTATGTCTTTTTGGATTTGCCCGAGTCCCAAAAGCTGCCCATTTCCATCTTTCACCCGAACAACGACCCCTTGTTCTAACTCAAATTTGTGATCGTGCTCAGGCTGCGAAATCACGGACAACGGTAACGGTACGCCATTCAAGACTTTTTCACGATCTTCAACTCGAACAGAGACGAAAGGCAAATCCTGTAGAGCTTGATCAATATTTAAAAAGGCCGACGTCGTTCGAGGATCTAACCCCTTATTGAAATCTTCTAATGAGTTGGCTTGATCAATAATAAAGGGGCCAACCCGAGTCCGTTCAAGGCGTAAAAGATGCCCTCCTACACCCAGCTTTTGTCCAATATCAGCACACAAGGTGCGAATATAGGTCCCCTTTGAGCAGACAACTTTCATATGAACGTGGGGACCTTGGATGCTATGGACTTCAATATGATGGATTCGGACCTGACGGGCTTGTCGAACGACTTCCCGCTCTTCTCGTGCAGCTTTGTAAAGGGGCTTTCCCCCAACTTTGACCGCCGAAAACATTGGGGGGATTTGTTGAATGGTCCCTTGAAATTCTGCCACAACTTGTCGAACAACGTTTTCATCCAACTGTTCGACAGAAGATTCTTTTACAAGAATTCCAGTGGCATCCTGAGTATTGGTTTCTTGGCCAAGAACAAGAACGGCCTCGTACTCCTTATCCCAATTTGTGAGAAATTCTGAAATCCTGGTTGCCTTTCCTAACAGGATAGGAAGGACCCCAGTCGCTGCAGGGTCAAGTGTTCCTGCATGGCCTATTTTTTTTATCCGCAACAGGTGTCGAAGCTTCGCGACAACGTCATGGGACGTCCATCCTGCCGGTTTCACGACATTCAACACCCCATCCCATTGGTCATGAATTGGTGAGTCAGTGGATGGGTGAGCGAGCTGCATGAGCGTTTCCATTATGCCTTACTGCGCCCTTAACACTTCAGCCCCACCATCCGTATTCCCCTCTTTAATTTCCAAGGTTCAACTGATCGAGCAATTGATCGATTCTCGCACCCTGAAGGCCAGAAGAGTCCCAACAGAAGGTCACATCAGGGGTATACTTCAAACCCAAGCGACGTCCTAATTCTCCTCTAATGAAACCCACAGCACGTTGCAATCCCTCAAAAACCTGCTGTTTAGCATCACCCTCTTGAAGAGTCGTGACCAAAACATTCGCGATTCGAAGGTCACCGCTGAGCCTCACGTCTGTCACTGTCACCATTGCTAGACGAGGATCCTTTGATTTCCTTGCTAGGATATCGGCCACTTCCATTTGAATCTGGTCAGCAACCCGTTCTGCGCGTTTATAAGTAGGCCTTGCCATGCCAAAGACCTCCAGTTTCGTGGAACCGGAACAATTAGAGTAATTCAATTAGAGTAATTCAATGTGAGAACGAACCAGTTTCAGTGTCGGGTTTGATCGAATCACATTTAAGACCTGATCCAATACCCCGTTCACGTGACGACCGTCATTAGAAAAACACGCAATTCCTAAAACCGACTTTTGCCATAAATCCTGATCTCCGACTTCTGCAACCGAGACATTAAATTTCTGGCATAGACGGGCCTTCAGACTCGAGAGGACTTGGCGTTTGGCCTTTAACGAATGTCCGTCCGGGAGAAAGAGTTCAGCCGTGCAGACCCCAACAACCATACCGTTTGTTGCTAGCGAGAGACCGAGGAAACCCGCGACAACTCATAAGCGAGTGGCTTCCTTATCGTGAACATAGACTTCAATAACATCGCCAATTTTTATATCGTTAAAGTTCTCAATTCCGATCCCACACTCATATCCTTGCTGGACTTCTCGAACGTCGTCTTTAAAACGACGCAACGAATCCACTTTTCCTTCATAGACCATCACATGATCTCGAAGAACCCGCACGCCTTCACTGGCACGGGCAATAACCCCATCTGTCACATAACACCCCGCAATCGCTCCTATCCTTGGAATCGTGAAGACCTGACGAACTTCGGCTCGCCCCAGAACGCGTTCAGTGATTGTGGGCTCCAGCAATCCTTCGGCCGCAGCTTTGATATCCGCAATCATGTTATAGATGACGGTATAGAGACGAATGCTGACTCCCTCACGTTCGGCGAGAGCCGAGGCTTTTGGCTCAGGTCTCACATGGAACCCAATGATAATGGCTCCAGAGGCTGAGGCTAAAAGAATATCCGACTCGGTGATTCCACCCACTCCACTGTGCAGCACTTGGATTTTGACCGTTGAGGAGGAAATCTTCGTAAGGGCTTCACATATCGCACCAACTGACCCATGGACATCAGCCTTGACCACAAGGGATAACTCTTTGAATTCGGTCCGCTCCCCTTGCAAATACAAATCATCCAACGTGAGGCGGGTTGCGCTCGCCCCCAGCTCAGCGGTTCGCTGTTTATGTCTGCGAGCCTCCGCAATGTCGCGTGCAGCTCGTTCGTCTTTAACGGCAACAAACAAATCTCCTGCCGCCGGCATATCCAACAATCCAACTACCTCAACAGGCGTGGACGGGTCAGCCTCTTGTACCCTGGTTCCATCATGAGAGACCAGAGCCCTGACTCGACCGCTAACCGTCCCTACCACAAAGGTAGCCCCCACACGAAGAATTCCACCTTGCACCAAGATCGTCGCCACAGGTCCTCGGCCTCGATCCAACTTAGCTTCCAACACAATTCCTCTTGCAGATTGAGCCACATCGGCTTTCAATTCTAATACTTCCGCCTGGAGGAGAATCATATCCAGAAGAACATCAAGCCCTGTTTGTTGCTTTGCTGAGACCTCTACGTAAATGGTTTGTCCACCCCAGGATTCAGGAATCAGACCATGTTCGGATAACTCCTGCTTGACACGATCCGGGTGCGCCCCAGGCATATCCATCTTGTTGATGGCGACAATAATAGGAACGTTGCCGGCTTTGGCATGATTCGCGGCCTCAATGGTTTGAGGCATCACACCATCGTCAGCCGCCACGACTAAGACCACAATGTCCGTGGCCTGAGCTCCTCTCGCTCTCATAGCGGTAAAAGCCTCGTGACCAGGAGTATCTAAAAACGTGATTCGCTTATCGCCCACGTTTACGGAATAAGCACCAATATGTTGGGTGATCCCGCCAGCTTCCCGTTCAGTCACTCGACTTTTTCGAATCGCATCTAACAGTGTCGTTTTCCCATGGTCTACGTGACCCATGATGGTCACCACGGAAGATCGAGGAATCATGATTTGTTCCCCAGTGGACTCGAGTATTTCTTCCAGAAGGGCATCTCCCTCTTTTTCTTGAGAAATTTCAACATTGATCCCAAAGCCTTCGGCTATTAAAGCCCCCGCATCTAAATTCATTGGCTGATTTAAGGAAAGAGGAAGACCTACCTCCATTAATTTTCGTATGACTTCAGCGGGACGTTGGCTTATCAATTCCGCAAATTCTTTTACCGTCACGCCTGAGGCAATCTTGATGGTCTTTTTTCGGGGTTGGGTAACCTTCCCAGTGAAACTGGGTTGGACATGGCGAGAGCGTTCCTCTCGTCGTAGCGTCGGAAGGGGCCTGAGATCTTGCCATCTCGCAGCATCTTCATACCGGGCAGCAAACAGGTCTTCATTTTCCTTCCTCCCTGGCTTTCGAACCTTTTTAATTTTTTCTTCTTTCTCTAACGCAGCCCCTCCTTCATGCCTATCATGTTGGGATTTACCCCCTTCACTAGAAGCCTCTCCAGGTTTTGACTCCGATACTCCCTCAGATACAGAGGGAGCAATGGTTATGCCAGGGGGAAGAGCCGCGATTTCAGCACTCTCAGTCACTTCTGGAATGATGGGAGGTTCAGCAGTTTCTACGGGCATGACGGGAGATGGTTCCGGGCTTGAAGAGATGGGGGCAGTTTCCATCTCGCTAGGGATAACAGGAGGTTCACTAACTGGGACTTCCTCTTCCTTCTTCCGCTTAAAAAGGATACGTTTCTTTTCTGGTTTGGGAGGCGCCTCAACCTCCGCAACGGAACTCCCCCGACCTGTTCCTTTATGACTATCTCGGCTCTTCGTCGCCCGGCTGAGAGTTTTCGAGGGAGACTTCTTCTCTCTCACTTGGCTCCGTGAACTTTTTGATATGGATGGGTGCACGTCCTCGTGCTTCCCCTGAAGGGCGCGTGTGGCTTTCTGGACATCGGCTTCATCCAAGGCGTTACTGTGAGATGTCACTTCAATGCCGAGTCGAACCAATTCTGGAATAAGTTTGCGACTCTCTACCCCAAGCTTTTTGGCTAATTCATGTACTCTCATAATTGAAGTCACGCTCACGATGTCGACTCGGTAGGTTCCAAAGAACTCTCTTGATCTCCCCCTTCAGGACTCTCTAACACTTGGGACACCACCTCAGAAGAACTTTCGGTCTCTTGCCCTGGTTCTTGTTCTAACTGGGCCGCAGCCTCTTCGGCCAAGGCTGCCTTAATGTCACGTTCCCGTTCCATTTTTTCCTTTTCGTATTCGGAGGCGCTAATTATATCAATTTTCCATCCTGTCAGTTTGGCGGCCAACCGCACATTTTGACCATTTTTCCCAATAGCCAAGGATAACTGAGAATCCGCGACCACCACCAAGGCCGCTTTCTTTTGTTCATCGATTCCCACTTTTTCAATCGATGCTGGATTCAAGGCTTCCCCAATAAAGACCCGAGGGTCACTTGTCCACGGAATGATATCAATTTTTTCTCCTCGAAGTTCACGAACGATAGCTTGGACTCGGGACCCTTTGATGCCAACACAGGCTCCAACCGGATCAACCGCCTTATCGCGTGAAGCAACCGCGATTTTCGTGCGATCACCAGGTTCTCGCATCACCCCTTTTATCTCAACTATTTTTTCGGTAACCTCTGGCATTTCCAATTGAAAAAGTTTCACGACAAACTGAGGATGTGCCCGTGACAAGATCACTTGAACATCCTTGGCCGAACGGCGCACTTCCAAGAGATAGGCTCGAATTCGATCTCCCCTCCGATGCGTCTCACGGGGAATTTGTTCATGAACTGGTAGAATGGCTTCGGTCTTGCCAATTTCAACGATGTAATTACGCCGTTCTTGGCCTAAAATGACCCCATGAACAAGTTCGCCTTCTCGCTTAGAATACTCCTGCTCGACCGCTTCCCACTCGGCTTCCCGCACTTTCTGACAAATCACTTGCTTCGCAGCTTTGGCGGCAATCCTTCCGAATTCTTCCATCTCAATGACCGAACCAATCTCATCACCTGCTTCAGCCTCGGTATCGATGAGCCTGGCTTCTTCCAATGAAATTTGAGTCTTCGTGTCGGTCACCGTATCAGCAATGGTTTTGAGGGAGACAATAGATATCTCTCCCGTTTGATGATCAAACTGTACGTGAATGTTTTCATTATTCCCGTATCGCTTCTTTGCCGCAGTCAATAAAGCAGATTCCACCGCAGCAAAAACACGCTCCTTCACGATACCCTTTTCCCGTCCAAGCTGCTCAATAACCGCCATGAGCTCTTGCTTCATAATTCTTCTCCTCCCACAACCACTTGACTCGGACCTGTCAACTCTCAAGGCATACTTTCTAAAAACATGGTTCAGGTCTCTAAAACTCAACTTCCAATTTGGCTTGCGCGATATGTTCCCAGGGAATCTCAACAGAAAGAGTTTTTCCCCCTCATGCCTTCCAAGGAAATACCCTGATCATTCACCACAACTAATTGACCTATTGCAACCCAATTTCCTTCTATGGGCTCACTCAATTTGACCCTGATTGATCTTCCAATGAATCGTTGAAAATCCTCAGGTGTCTTAAGAGGGCGATCTAATCCCGGAGAAGACACCTCCAGTTTGTATGAATGGGGGATTAGGATCAGCGACATCAAGAGCACGACCCAAAGAATGGTGAAATGCTTCGCAATCAACGATTCCGACGCCTCCTGCCTTATCGATCGTGACCCGTACCATAATCCCATTTCCTCCACCCTGACAGGACACCTCGACCAAATCGAGGGAAAGAGCCTTGGCAATGGGACTGGCAATAGCTTGAACCTGTGCCCCAAGATCCTTCCTTTCCACTGCGACCATGATGGAATGATCTCCAACGTAGGATGGAATGAAGCAAAAAAAAGTGGGCCTAGGCCCACTTTAATAGAATTTAAGCTACCACTTCCCTTGCCCGAACGCAAGAGGCTATACAGCGATCGTGCAATCGAATAAACCAAATTTAAGATAAGTCGGGTAAAGAAGGGCAGAAATTTGTGACAGTACAACATTATACTGCATTTTGGTGAGCCGCCTCGGGCTCGAACCGAGGGCCCTCGCCTTAAAAGGGCGATGCTCTACCGACTGAGCTAGCGGCTCACCGAGCGCCGATGCTAGCAACGACCTTTCAACCTTGTCAAACGAATAGGCGCAAAGACGCTACGCAGAACGAATGGCTTTGGTAAGCTTCATTTGAGGGCGAATTTGGGTTATGGGATTTTTCAGAATGATGATTTGCTCTCGACGAGAGCCGGTAGAAATCAAGTCAATAGGGCACCCCGCCAATTCCTCAATGCGAGCGAGGTACTGTTTTGCTTCAGACGGAAGGGCTTTATACGTCGTCGCTTGGGACGTCGACACCTTCCAACCACGGCACGTCTCGTACACTGGTTGGCATTCCGACAGAATCGCCAAATCGGCAGGCATCTCTCGATGCAGTTTTCCCCCATGACGGTAACCAGTCGCAATTTTCAAGGATGGACATCTGTCAAGGATGTCCAACTTCGTCACCGCTAAAGAAGAGAAGCCATTGACACGAACCGCGTAACGGAGCAGCACGGCATCAAGCCATCCACATCGGCGTGGACGACCAGTTGTCGCCCCAAATTCTTGGCCTCGCTCTTGAAGGCCTACCCCAACCTCATTGGACAATTCAGTTGGGAATGGTCCACTTCCAACTCGCGTGGTATAGGCTTTGGTGACACCAAGGACGGCATCAATTTTTGTCGGTCCCACTCCAGTTCCAAAACACGCTCCCCCAGCACATGAACTCGAAGACGTCACGAATGGATACGTTCCGAGATCCACGTCTAAATGCGTCCCTTGCGCCCCCTCAAATAAAATATGTCGCCCTTGGTCGATTGCTTTATTGATGCAAAGAGAATCATCACCAACATACTGTCGAAGGCGTTTTGCATACTTCAAATACTCTTCACATATCTTATTGGCCAAAAACCCCTTGGCACCGTACACGTGCCGAAGAAAAGCATTGACCTCTACCAAATTATCTTCAACCTTCTGACGGAAAAGTTCAGGGGAGAGGAGATCACCCACTCGAATGCCGATTCGAGCCATCTTGTCCACATAAGCCGGCCCAATCCCTTTCCCTGTCGTTCCAATCCGTCGAGAACCTTTGGCTTGTTCAGCAGCTTTGTCGATGGCTTTATGGTAGGGCATAATCAAATGGGCTCGCTGACTAATCAGAAAGTTCCGCCCAACTTTTATCCCTTGTTTTTGTAACGTATCCAGTTCCTCGATGAGCGCTTCAGGGTCAATCGCGACCCCATTTCCGAGTACACACAGTTTGCCACGCGACAATATCCCAGACGGTATCAAATGGAACACATAGGTTCTTTTTTTGGTCACAACGGTATGACCAGCATTAGACCCACCTTGAAATCGGGCGATCACATCGGCATCCCGAGCTAAGATATCAACGATCTTGCCCTTGCCTTCATCACCCCATTGGGATCCGACAACTACAAGGTTAGCCATTCTTTTTCCCCGACTCGCAACGAGTTGAAAAACTCAAAAATTTCCAAGAACTCATTTTCATAAAAAAGATAGGACCTCCAAAGAAGTGTGCACGATGTTCAAAAGGGCCAATCCAGTTTGCCCACTGGAAGCAAAAATGCCGAGGGATACGGCCGAATAAATGGCGAACTTTTTCAACATCTTGCGAGTCACAAAAAAGCTCTGCTTGGACAACGCAGAGCTAGCGGCATGATGGTATGGTTGCCTTGACTAATTTGTCAAGAAAATTTGGAATTTATAGAAGTATTTCGAATTTCATCACTGTTATTTCTCAACTGGGCTACAAGCTTACCCATCAATGATAACTTTCGCTATCAGTGGGAAATTTTTGGCATTCAACTTCTTCTTTATACCGACGGAGCGCTTGGATCGCATCGGCTTTCAGATGCGCGTAGGGTTTCACAAATTTAGGCACAAAATCATCAAACAGCCCTAGAAGATCATAGAGGACAAGGATTTGTCCATCACAGTATGGCCCGGCTCCGATGCCGATAGTCGGAACGGAAACATGTTGGGTAATGGATTTGGCTAACTCAATAGGGACAGCTTCCAACACGAGAGAAAACACTCCCGCTGCTTCAAGCTCGCGAGAATCATCAAGCAGGGTTTGAGCCTTCTCTTCACCTTTCCCCTGGACTTTGTACCCACCATACTGGTTGACAGATTGAGGTGTCATGCCCAAATGTCCCATCACTGGAATTCCCACCTTGGTGATCGCCTTTACCTGTTCAAGGACTGAAGCGCCTCCTTCAAGTTTCACCGCAGCCGCTCCGGCCTGGATTAATCGTCCCGCATTGCGGACCGCATCTTCAACGCCAACCTGATAGGACATAAAAGGCATATCGGCGATGATCAACGATCGTTGAGCGGCTCCAGCCACGATACTCGTGTGGTACACCATTTCGTCCATTGTCACGGACAAGGTGTTCTGCTTCCCTTGAACCACGACTCCCAGAGAATCACCTACCAGAATGGCTTCAATACCTGCCTTCTCAACAATCCGCGTAAAGACCGCGTCGTAGGCGGTCACCACCACAAGCTTGGTTACTTTGAATTTTAACTGCTGAAATTCTGGGACCGTCATCAAGCAAGCCCTGCCTTCGTTAATATCTCCGGAAGCCGATCCATGGCCCTACCGGCCATGACATGCACGCCATCACACAACGGACGGACGGCCTTGATTGTCCGAACAGCGATATCAATTCCAACATCTAACTCGAGTCCTTTACTCGTGCCTCGGAGTTCAGCAATCAGGGGCTCAGGAACGTGTATGCCAGGAATATGGGCATTCAAATATTCCACCATGTCGGCAGATCGCAGGACCAAAATCCCAGCCAATATTTTACCACGATGGCGTCGAGCTTCTCTCATAAAGTCGCGAAACACGTCTGAGCAAAACACCGCTTGGGTTTGGAAAAAGCCGGCACCGGCTTGAACTTTGGCGTTGAGCTTTTGATGCACGATATCTATCTTATCGGCGCCAGGAGCGACTGCCCCTCCGATAAAAAAATTTGTGTTCCCTTTTAGAGGATTTCCAACCAAATCCTTCCCTTGGTTCAATGACCGAGCGGTGTTCATAATCTGAACCGAGTCCAGATCATAGACAGGTTTGGCATCCTTATGATCCCCCACGGTTGGAGGATCTCCAGCTAGACAGAGCACATTGCGAATTCCCAACAGATGAGCTCCTAGCAAATCGGATTGGATTCCGATTCGATTTCGATCACGACTGGTGACTTGCATGATCGGATCATGACCTTGCTCATAGAGAAGACGGCACACACTGATAGAACCCGCTCGCATGACGGCTGCGGTGTTATCCGTGACATTGACACCATGCACATTCCCCAACAGCCCCTTGGTGGCTTCTAGCATAGCCGTGACATCTGTCCCCTTTGGAGGGTTGCACTCAATCGTGACCCCAAACACCCCTTTCTCTAACACCGCTTGGAAACGTGAACCTCCATTCGTCATCATGTGCCTACTGTTCGTATCGCAGCTTCGAGCGTGTTCCCCAACAACATCGCGATCGTCATCGGCCCTACACCACCAGGAACGGGCGATACCCAACCAGCTATTTCTTTCACAGGATCAAAGTCCACATCTCCCACTAACCGACCGTCCCCTAACCTGTTGATTCCAACGTCCACGACAATAGCCCCCTTCTTCACCATCTTATCCGTCACAAACTGGGCTTTCCCGATTGCGGCAACCAGGATATCAGCCTCTCGACAGACAGCGTCTAAGTTTTGAGTTCGTGAGTGGCAAATGGTCACCGTCGCATGGCGGTGCATCAACAACAGGGCAACAGGCTTCCCGACAATATTGCTGCGTCCAAGCACGACAGCCCGCTTGCCTTCAATCGTCTGACCGGTCGATTCGATCATTTTGATAACACCCTTAGGAGTACAGGGAGTAAAGACCGGATCTCCTTCTACCAAACGACCCATATTATAGGGATGAAATCCATCAGCATCTTTCAGAGGAGAAACCGCATCTAAGATCACCTTGCTTTGTATTTGAGGGGGAAGAGGCAATTGAACCAAAATGCCATGGATCTTGGGATCTGAGTTAATTTTTTCAATGAGGCGAAGGAGTTCGATTTGACTGGTTGAAGCCGGGAGAATATGGTCATCCACATAGAATCCGGCAGCATCACATGCCCGCTTCTTATTTCTCACATAAATGGCTGAGGCGGGGTCATCACCAACGAGGCAAACCGCCAAACCTGGCCTTACCCGGTGGTGACGATGGAGTTCCTCGGCTTCTTGAGCAATGGTCTCACGAAAATGTTGTGCAAGACCCTTCCCATCAATGATCTCGGCTGCCACGCCTTCTCTCCTATCCAAGCCACAAAACCGTACTTCCCTTTAAAGGAAAGTCACGATAGCAAGGCCCCCAAATTTAAGTCAACGATCGGACAGGCTGAAGCTCTTTCTTGACAGGCTGAAAATTGCTCCCGTATCATGAAGACTTATTGGCAACGACCCTTTCCCACTCCACATCTGGCCTGACATTCATACAATCATGAGACAATCGAGAAGAGAATGCGTTCGGCCTAAAAAGAGAGTGGTTGCCTTCGTTTCAGCCCTGCTTCTTTTCGTCATTTTTAGGGTTCCTCCTTGTTCGTTGGCTCATCCCATCGTTGATTTACAATCCCCCCAAAGTTTTATTGTCGATCCTTCTACTCGAGGGTATTTTATTGCCAATGCCAATGGTGAACCGGGTGACCGAGACAACAACGGGTACATTTCAAAGCTTGATGCAGAAGGGGAAGTCACGGACGCTCACTTCATCCAAGGGGGAAAAGACGGAGCGGTCCTGCACTCGCCTTATGGCATGACCATCGTTAAAGGCACGCTATACGTGGCTGATTTGGAGACCGTGAAAGGATTCCACACCAAATCTGGAAAATCCGTGGTGACCGTGTCCTTGGCAAGGCATGGAGTAACAGAGCTTTCCGGACTGACGTCAGACTCACACGGGGTCCTGTACGTGGCTGATACGGAAGGAAATACCATCTACCGCATCTCTCCACAAGAAGATTTTTCCGTATCTGAATTTGTTCACAAGGACCAACTCGCCGGTCCCCATGGGTTAGCCATTCATCCAAGATCCGGACATCTCATCGTGGCTTCCCTGAACGATGGAACGGTCCTTGAAGTCGCGCCTAAAGGTTCCATTCGAGAGATTGTGTCAAATGGATTTTTTACTGCGCGTTTTCACAACCTTAGTGGAGTCGATTTTGATAAATATGGAAATATGTATGTCTCGGATATCACGGCGGGCAAGGTTTGGCGAATTCAAGCAGATTTCAGAATGGATGTGATTGCCGAATTTCTTATTTCCCCCTCCAGCCTTTCCGTTGACCGAACCAAACATCTCATTCTGATCCCCTACTTGTATGCGAATGGGGCGGAGATGAATGGTCTCGAACGTCCTTCCAATGTGAAGGGAGAAAAGAGAAAACGGACGCTGGCAGATTACGGATTGGAAGGATTGGAAGATAAGTCTAAAAAATGAGTAAATGCGTCTTTTGTCAAAATCGAAAAGGGAAACGTTCCTGCCCGGCACTCCAGGGTTTTATTTGTAGTCAATGCTGCGGGGAACACCGGCTGGGCGACATTGCATGCCATTCAGATTGTTCGTATCTTGATACAAATGTGGAATATCAACAGAAAAGAGTCGGGGATCGGTTTGAGCAAGATCGAAATGCGCTATACAGAGAATTGCTGGAGTTAGGGGGAGATAAGGCGGCAAAAATCTTTTATCTCTTAGAAGCGACGATTTTTAAACATTTTCACAACAGACAGGAGGGACAGGACGGAGAAGTCATCGGAGCCATTCAATCACTTCGACGGTCCTTTAGTCCCATCCATGTCCACGAAGTCGCCCCTCCCGCGTTTACCGAAGTGCTCAAAAAAGAATATAAGGCCTTCATGGAAGGAAAAAAGGTCGATTCACAAACCTTGATAGAAATCCTCGACAGAGGTTTAGCCTTTATCAATCAATTTTCTGGGGGAGGGCTCCGATCCAATCTTTTCTTGAGTGGTTTGATCGGGTATTTAAAAAGCCGACACCCAGAGGTTGCCCAACAATTGGCGAATTTGGGTGGATCAAGTGGTCGAATTATTCTACCGACCTGCACCAAGCTTGAGAGCTAACCGTTCCTTTCATCGACTCCTGAAAACGCCTCTCCCCTCTTTTCACTCTTCAATAATGTCAATCGTAATCTCGATGCGGTCAACAGGCATGTCACGACGATTTCGTGCCTGTTTCACAATCTGATTGGCCACTTCAATTCCTTTGATGACTTCCCCAAACACCGTGTACTGACCATCTAAGTGAGGAGCTTTTCCCACCATGACGAAAAATTGGGATCCTGCACTGTTGGGATCGGCCGTCCTGGCAGCTGACAGAATTCCCCTTTCATGTCGTATACTGTTAAACTCCGCTGGCAGTGTATAGCCTGGACCACCCATTCCATAGTCACTGACCTTGTTAGGATCCTTCGTGTTGGGATCACCGCCTTGGATCATAAAACCCGGAATGACTCGGTGAAAAATTGTTCCATTGTAAAAGCCAGATTTCGCAAGCTTTACAAAGCTCTCAACATGTTTAGGAGCCAACTCTGGAAACAACACAATCTCCATCTCGCCAAATTTCGTCTTTAATATCGCTCGTGGAGCATTTGCTTCTTCATCAGCAACTAAAGTCATTGAAGGGGTTTCGGCCCATCCAGAGGCAACACCGCCACTCCACAACATCACACATGCCACAATGAGCCCTACCCGACCGTCTACCCACCAGTTCCTCAGCATAACGAGGCCTCCTTCATCCTAATAATGTGAACGAACCCTTAATAATCATATTTTACCCGATCAACTGGCTAAATGCTTGTTGAGCGGCATTTTGTTCAGCTTCTTTCTTCGTTTTCCCAACCCCTTGTCCCAATATTTTATCATGAATTCTGACCTGGACTTCAAATTGTTTTTGATGATCGGGGCCAGACTCTTGGAGAAGGCTATAGGTTGGGAGCATATCAAATTGCTTCTGACAGTATTCTTGAAGGTGGCTCTTATGATCCCGCATATAGGCAGGAAAAATTGCAGACTGTATCAAGTCAATCTCTTTCCCTAGAACCTGAAGAATAAAGGCTTTAGCCGAATCCAATCCCCCATCAAGGTAAATGGCTCCCATCACAGCCTCTAGCGCATTCCCAAGGATGGAACTTTTTACTCGTCCGTGCGTGACCTCCTCTCCACGACCCAATCGTAGCAGGTCACCTAAGCCTAAACGTCGAGCCGCCTGGGCCAATGAAGCCCGGCTGACCAAACGAGCCCTGACTTTCGACAACTCACCTTCAGTGGAAGAGGGATACTTGGAAGCCAGAAAATCGCTGATGACCAAAGACAAAACTGCGTCTCCTAGGAATTCCAACCGCTCGTTATGATTGGATTGAACAGACGGCTTACCTTGAAGATGGGATTTATGAGTCAGGGCTTCGTCAAGTAATTCAGGGCGTCGAAATACATATCCAAGCTGGTTTTCGGTCTCGGAAGAAATGGACATCTTCGCCGCTCACAGTTTAACCACAAGCTCCTTAATCGAGAAAAGTCTCCCGATCCATGGACCCCCTACCTTTACGACTCCATACGTTTCATGACCAGACAGGCATTCACCCCTCCAAATCCAAAAGCATTGGAGATGGCGACGGAGATGGAGGCTTTCCGTGCTTCGCCTAAGACATAATCGAGGTCACATTCTGGATCTTGGTTTTCGATATTGATGGTAGGAGGCAATATGGCGTGGTATAACGCCAGGGTTGTAAAAACCGCTTCCACCCCTCCTGCCGCACCAAGAAGGTGCCCAATCATTGATTTCGTGGAACTGACTGGAAGCTGATAGGCATATTCACCAAACACCTGCTTGATGGCCCTTGTTTCAATTGTATCAGCAAAAGTCGATGTCGCATGCGCATTGATGTATCCGACTGTATCCTTGGAAATCCCAGCATCCTGAATGGCTTTTTCCAAGCAAACCACCGTACCCGCGCCATCATCAGGAGGGGCGGTGATATGGTAGGCATCGCTGGTCATCGCGTAACCAACCATTTCCGCATAGATCCGTGCGCCTCGCTCGCGTGCTCGTTCATATTCTTCCAACAGGAGAACCCCTGCTCCCTCTCCAATCACGAACCCATCACGGTCTTTATCAAAGGGACGGCTCGCATGTTGTGGATCATCATTTCGCCGTGACAATGCCTTGGCAGAAGCAAACCCTGCAACGGTGAGAGGGGAAATCGTCGACTCAGATCCTCCTGCGAACATCACATCGGCCTCTCCTCGCTGAATGAGGCGAAAAGCATCTCCAATACAATTATTACCTGTAGCGCACGCAGTCACCGCGCACGAATTAGGCCCCCGGGCTCCAAAACGAATGGCCACTTGGCCGGAAGCCAAATTAATAATGGTCATAGGAATAAAAAACGGAGTGACACGGCTCGGCCCTTTTTCTTGAAGGACGGTAAAATTATGCTCGATAGCCGGAAGTCCTCCTATGCCGGCACCAATATACACTCCAACCCGGTCCGCCATATCCGGAGTAATCTTCAATCCCGAATCGTCTATCGCTTCTTGGCTTGCCGCTACTGCATAATGGATGAAAGAATCCATTTTTTTGATTTCTTTCTTCTCAATATAGTCGGCTGGATTGAAATCCTTGACCTCAGCAGCAATCCGAACAGGGTAATTCGAAGCATCAAATCGTGTAATCGGCCCTATGCCGGATTTTCCGGCACAGATACCGGTCCACGTTTTGGCCACCCCAACACCTAAGGGGGAAACCAACCCCAACCCGGTAATCACCACCCGTCGTTTTTCTTGATTATTCATGGAGGAAGGCCTGTTTTATTGATAAACGCCAACTGACAAAAGATTCAACGGACCTGAACCGTGACGTTCAGACTCACAAACCTAGGCAGATCTATAAAAGAATGATCACGAGACGTTCTATGCAATATTAGTAAACCCAAGGCGAGAAAAACGCGATGTCAACTTAATCCAAGGGAACCTTTTGTCATGTCTGCTTAATAAACGTCACATCTTTGGTCATCACTTCACGTCTTCTCTTTTATGTAATCGATAGCCTGAACGACTTTCTGTATTTTCTCTGCATCATCGTCAGGAATCTCAATGTCAAACTCTTCTTCTAAAGCCATCACCAATTCTACGGTATCTAATGAGTCAGCTCCCAGGTCTTCTACAAACGATGCCTCGGGAACTACTTCCTCTTCTTCAACTCCCAACTGCTCGGCAATAATTTTTTTAATTCGTTCATCAACTGCCATATGTTTTCCTACCTCCTCTTTGTGAAAACTTCTCACTAACCATGCCTTTCTGACTCTTCATGGTTGTTAAAAAATCCGACAGCCGTGTTCCTCTTGCTCACAGAACTTAATCTATCCCTCACATACCTCTGCTTTCCGACAACCTTGCCCATGCAATCATTTTTGCACAGCTTACATCATAAAGATCAGCAGGCATCTATTGTTCCAGACTCACAATGAGGGAGAATTTGAATGATCCAACAGCCATCCGCCATTTCACTTACCCCATATGCATACCCCCATTGACATGCAAAACCTGGCCAGTCATATATCCAGCACCATCCGAGACCAGAAAACGAACCGCTTCCGCAACATGCTCAGGCTGCCCTAATCTTCCAAGAGGAATCTGCTTGAGCAAAACATCTTTTATTTCTTGATTCAAGCCCTGCGTCATGGCCGTGTCGATAAATCCTGGAGCCACGGCATTCACGGTAATGTTTCGGCTGGCATATTCTCTCGCAACCGTTTTGGTAAATCCAATCACAGCCGCCTTTGACGCCGCATAATTGGCCTGACCAGCATTCCCCATGACTCCGACAACTGAAGCCATATTGACGATTCGACCATATCGTTGTTTCGACATAGGACCAAGGACGGCTTTCGTGCAATGAAAGGTTCCTGTGACATTCACTCGTAAAACCAGATCCCAATCTTCCTCTTTCATCCGAACGAGCAAGCCGTCTCTGGTGATCCCCGCGTTATTCACCAATATATCAATACGTCCCCAATCTTTGAGGACTTGGTCGGCCATGGTTTTCACATCATTCCAATTTCCTACGTTGGCTGCAAGAGCCATAGTCTCCTGTCCTTTTTTCTGAACAAGTTCAACTGTCCCTTGACATCGTTCTTTATCCAAATCAACCACGGCCACCTTGGCCCCATACTCAGCTAAACAGACCGCAATGACTTGACCGATCCCCTGTGCCGCGCCTGTGACAATTCCGACTTTTCCTTCAAGTGACATCTGCTGCTCTCACCTTGTTGTTGTTTAAAAAAGAGCCATTACCCATTCAACCGTTGAAGCATGACCTCCAAGGAGGAGGGATCTTGCACGTTCAAAATCACAGCCTCCGGAAGGATGCGTTTAACCAAACCAGTTAACACCGTACCCGGCCCCACCTCGACAAATGTCCGAATACCCATTTCCCACATCGTCTCCATCGATTGCTGCCAAAGGACTGGGGAAGGCAATTGTTCAATCAATGAGGCCCGAACGGCACTAGCCAGTTGGATGGCTTTGGCATGGGCATTATTGACTAATGGAACTTTCAAATCATTCATGAGGATCTCTTGAACCACAGAAGCAAGACGGTCTGCCGCTGGTTGCATCAAGGAGGTATGGACGGGCACACTCACGGCCAAAGTCTTGAGGCGTCGGCCTCCCCTTAACTGGAGCAGCTCTCCTGCTCGTTCCACCGCGGCTTTCTCCCCAGCAACCACAACCTGTTCTGGACAATTGAAGTTGGCGGCTGATACCACTCCTACTGATTGGGCCTCCTGACAGACTTCTTGAACAATGTCCTGGGACATCCCTAAGACCGCTGCCACCAGTCCGGTGCCAGGAGGCACGGCTTGGGCCATATACTGTCCACGCTTTTGGACCAATCCCACAGCATCAGCAAATGAGATTCCCTGAGCGGCAACCAAGGCAGAATATTCCCCAAGACTATGGCCTGCAACCGCTCCGATGGGAAGAGTATGTTGTTCAAAAACACGAAGGGCCCCTATACTCGCGACGAGCAACGCTGGTTGAGTAAATTCTGTGAGATTAAGCTTATCGGCCGGCCCCTCAAAAGATAGGGCACCCAGATCATAGCCAACAATGTGATTCGCTTCATCATATAAATCGCGAACTGATGGATAAGCTTCCCAAAAGGCTCTGCCCATTCCTACAGACTGTGACCCTTGCCCCGGAAACAGGAGACCAATAGAGTTCAACATGGAAGCTAAGATATGAGTGAAAACATCGTCGTTGTCAAGGAAAAATCTGTTGAAACATTAGTCAACCACAAATTCTCCCCCATCCACGCAAATGACATTTCCCGTCACCCATTGTGATTGCGGGTGGCTCAAAAGGCCAATGGCTTCCGCCACATCTCGAGTGGTGGTCAACCGCCCAGAAGGATTTTTCCGTTGGGCTAATGTGATCATCTCATCGGAACCTGGAATTTTTCTCAAAGCTGGTGTATCCGTCACCCCAGCCATAATTGCATTCGCCGTAATCCCCAATGGAGCCAGTTCCAAGGTCAGTTGACGGATATTGGATTCCAAGGCAGCTTTCGCTGCGGACACAGCACCATAACTGGACCACACACGTGCACCTCCAGCGCTCGTCATCGCGAAAATTCGGCCACCTTTCGTCATCAAATTTGCAGACACGAGCTCTTGAGTCCAATACACAAGGCTATTCGCCATCACATCCAACGTCATATCAACTTGGGCTTTGGTGAGGGCTTCACCATCTGATTTCGCGATAAACGGCTTGAGTGTTCCGAAAGCCAGTGAATGCAGTAGAACACGAACATGCTGATCTCCTCCCCCATCGTGAAGCTTTTTGCCAATGGTTGCGAGGATTTCCCGACGTTTTTCTCCATCTGCCGCATTGGCATTGAAGAACACGGCCTCTCGATCCATCTTCTGGATGCTCGCGACTATTCGCTCCACATTGGGCAGAGTCGATTTTCGGTCAAGGTGAACTCCAAAAATATGCATGCCTAAACGAGCTAACTCCAAGGCCACGGCTTCACCAAACCCACTTGAAGCACCAAGGATAAGCGCCCATTCACCTTCCAACGGTCGAGTCTCTGTTGTCATAGTGAACCCCTATAAAGAACGAATGTTATATCAACGAAATGTTTTCAGCCATTGTGATGAATTCGCTAGAAAAACCGATGATTCTCATGAAACTAAGCGGAGGAAGGACTTTCTTCATACCTGTCTTCCTCACGCAAGTATTACCAACGAATGACCCCTGAAGCCCAAGTCAACCCAGCCCCAAAAGCCGCGAGAAGAACCACATCCCCCCTTTTCACTCGTCCTCCTTTGACTGCCTCGTCCAAGGCAAGAGGAATAGACGCCGCGGAGGTGTTGCCATATCGGTCCAAATTCACCATTGTTTTTTCCATCGGAATTCTCAACCGTTCACTCACCGCTTTCAAAATTCGGAAATTGGCTTGATGAGGGACGAATACATCAATATCATCGATCGTTAATCCATTAGCAGAAAGAGCCTCCCTTGCAGCCTCTTCCATCGTTTTAACAGCAATCTTAAATGTCTCATTCCCTCGCATATGGATATAATGAAGACGATCGGCAAGCACCTTTTCCGAAGGGGGCTTGTTCGATCCTCCACCTGGCACGCAAATTAAATCCGAATAGTGGCCATCGGAATGGAGATGAAGTGAGAGAATTCCTCCTTCATTCTCCGACCCTCCAACGACAGCGGCTCCTGCCCCGTCACCAAATAATACACAGGTATTGCGATCCGTCCAATCCATGACCGTCGACATGACTTCTGATCCAATGACCAAAACATAGCGGGAATCCGTTCGGATAGAGGCGTGAGCCACAGCCAATGCATACACAAACCCGCAACACGCAGCAGAGAGATCCAGAGCTGCTGCCCGCGTCGCTCCCAATCGGTATTGAATCAAACAGGCGGTAGATGGTAATGGAGAATCACCAGTACACGTCGCGACGAGTATCAGCTCGAGATCAGAGGCATCGATTTGGGCTTCAGCTAATGCCTCCTGTGCCGCACACACTCCTAAATCCGAACACGCTTCTCCTTGCTCCACAAGACGGCGCTCTCGGATACCTGTCCGGTCCACAATCCAGGTATCCGACGTGTTAACCATGCGTTCCAAATCAGCATTCGTCACTACCCGTTTGGGAACATAGGAACCTGTACCAAGAATATGACTATTCATTCGACTGCCATGGTCTGGCCGGCGTCGGGAGAGGGAGAAAGGTTCACTTCGACATCTTGCTGAATCAAATCAATGAGGGGAAAATTTGCCAGAGAATGAGCCCGGACAACCGCATTTTTAATAGCCTTGGCGGACGAGCGGCCATGACAAATCATACTGATGCCATTGACCCCCAAAAGAGGAGCTCCACCAAATTCCGCATAATCCGTCCGACGTCGGAGGCGCATTAACGGCGGGGCCAAAAAGACCAACGACAACCGACCCAATCGGGATTGGGCAATCTCTGTCATCAGCATTTTTTTCATGGCCTCTGCCAAGCCTTCAGATATTTTGAGAGAGACATTGCCAAGAAACCCATCACAGACAACCACATCAGCCGCCCCACTATAGACATCCCTTCCCTCTAAGTTTCCGATAAAGTTGAGAGAGCTTTCCTTACAAAGACGGAAGGCCTCTTTGGTCACTTCATTGCCCTTGGTATCTTCTTCTCCGATACTCAAGAGCCCGACTCGAGGGCTTGCCTTTCCAAAAAGATATTTTCCGTACTCATTCCCCATCAAGGCAAATTGGTATAAATGCTGAGCCGTACAATCAACAGTGGCCCCAACATCTAACATAATCGCCGTTCCCTTAAGGGTCGGGAGAGTGGCCGCGATAGCTGGACGTTCCACCCCTTTAATGACGCCCAACAGGAAAAATGCCGATACCATCGTAGCTCCGGTGTTCCCGGCACTCACCACGGCTTGCGCTTCTCCAGATTTGACAAGACTGGTCGCCACCCAAATGGAAGAGTCGCGTTTTTTTCTCGCCACATGTGTCGCTGATTCGTGCATGTCGACCGTTTGAGACGCATGGCGAAAGCTCACGCGAGAGTCGGAGTAGCCTAAACGATCGAGTTCACGTTGAACTAAATTTTGATCGCCGACTAACACCAATTCGGTGTTCAGCTCGCGGATGGCTTGAGTAGCCCCTTCGATGATGGGGATGATTCCATGATCCCCACCCATCGCATCGACGGCAATTCTCATAGCTGTCATAGTAAGAAGCCCGTTATATTGTTGAGAGAGGAAGACTTTAGCCTTCCTGAACGGCAATCACTGGGATGCCTTTGTAGTATCCGCATTCGAGGCAGGTCCGATGTGGGAGCGTCGGTTCGTGGCATTGAGGACAAATGGAAAAACTTGGAACGGTCAATTTCTTATGAGTCCTTCGTGAATCCCGCCTCGCTCTAGAAATTTTGTGTTTCGGATTAGCCATAAGATTCCCTCAAAACATTGTAAAAGATAGCCATCAAGATGAGCCGAAAATGATCATCAGGGGTTCATGTTTTCTCGTGCTTTCACAAGATCTCGCAGAGCAGAGAAGGGAGAGAGGCCCTGATCCTTTCCACAAGAACACGTTGCTTGATTCAAGTCTTGGCCGCATTGTGAACATAGCCCTGAACAGTTCACGTGACAAAGGGGTTGCATGGGTAGTGCAAGAATGACGTGCTCCCGAAGCATAGGGGCAAGGTCCACTTGATTGGCAACAATAGGGTAGGGATCTTCTTCTGGTTTTTCATCATTTTTCTCACCAGGTGGATACCTTACTTCCTGTTGTTCATGTTGATACGAACCCGAAACAACCAAGTCCAACGGGGTCTCAAACTCTTCCAAGCATCGCACGCATTCTTGTATCAAAACCCCCCTTACCTTGCCGTAAGCCCCTGCTCCTTCTGGAGTCTTGACCAAGGTGGCCTTGAGATGAAGAGGACCTTTGACACGTGCATCGCTTTCCTTCAGGGACAGTTCGTCAGGATGAAATTCACACTCAAGTGAAAGCCCTTCTTCAACAATCTGCTTTATATGAAAGCTCAGCGAAGTTATCATACCGACCCCTCACGAACAGAAAGGAAAATCGGCACCCAACGTGAATGAAATTGGGTTTGATAGAAGCCCAAGGGGAATTCCCTAGAGGAGATTCCCCCAGCCTTACTGTTCCTCAGAAAAGGCCAGCAAGGCGATGCTTCGCGCACGTTTAATCGCAACCGTCAATTTACGTTGATGCCGCATACAGTTTCCTGAGGTTCGCCGAGGAACAATACGACCTCGTTCGGTCAAGAAATTGCGTAATAAGCCGACATCCTTAAAATCCAAAGGGGTTTCATCTTGGCAAAACCGACAATACCGACGTCGCTGAAAAAGCCGTCCTCGCTCCACGATACACGCTCCTCGTTTGTTACCGTATCGCTTTAGGTCGTCAACTCCATTCTTTTAGGATATCTCTTCTGATTCGTATGAATGGTCGGAGGGATACTCCGTCTCCCCCATCGCATTCTGTCTCTTGGGAAGAAAAGTCACCGATTGGGCCACGACCTCATGCTTACTCCGCCGTTGGCCATCATCAGTTTCCCACCGACGTTGTTGCAACCGGCCATCAATGATCGCTCCATCGCCTTTACTCAAATACTGGCCACAATGTTCAGCCTGTTTCCCAAAGACGACGATATCAATGTAACACACTTCTTCTTTCTGTTCATCAGACTGACGATACCGGCGATTCACCGCCAATCCAAAATTGGTCACCGGAGTCCCACTCGGCGTATAGCGAAGCTCCGGAGTCCTTGTCAGATTGCCGATCAACACAACTTTATTGAATCCCGTCATTGTCCGACTCCGTCTTCCCAGCGGCTTGCAACTCTTCTTCTTCAACCCGTACCGTCAGAAATTTCAAGACCGAATCTTCTAATCGATATTGACGCTCAAGCTGCCCCACAACATTTCCCTTCGCTTCGAACTGGAGGTGGACATAGGCTCCTCGGCGGTCATGCTGAATTTCATAAGCCAACTTTTTCTTTCCCCAATTATCAGCTTTCAAAATGGAGGCCCCATGTTTTTCCAAGACCCCCTTCATTTTGTCGATTAGGCCCACGGTCTCTTCATCACTGATAGACGACCGAAGGATAAAGATTGAATCATAAAACGGCATGGATAGTCTCCTCATCCAAAGCGGATAGTCACGTTTTCTATCAAGAAGGCGCCTACTATCAGATACTTATTAACAATCTTTCGAAACTAGCATAGCCCAAAAGGTAGTGTCAAACTTGGTTAGACGTTGAATCGAAAATACACGACATCACCCTCTTGCACGATATATTCTCGGCCTTCAAGGCGAAAAAGGCCCTCCTCACGAACGGAAGCAGGATTCCCACACCGAATCAAATCATCGTATGTAAAGACTTCCGCACGGATAAAGCCTCGCTGGATATCGGAATGAATTTTCCCGGCTGCCACTTGAGCCTGCGTTCCATTTCGTATCGTCCAGGCACGGGATTCTTCTTCACCAGCGGTAAAGAAGGTAATAAGACCTAAGACTTCATGAGCCTGGGCAAGGAGGCGCTGCAGTCCTGATTCCTGCAACCCCATCTCACGAAAAAACTCCATTCGTTCATTCTCAGATAGCGCAGCCAACTCCGCTTCAATTTGTCCAGAAAGGATGATCGTTTTCGCCCCTCGCTGATCTCCATGAGCCATCACCAACTTCACCAGAGGATCATCAGCGCTAACACCTTCAAGAACATTGGCGACATAAAACACAGGCTTGACCGAGAGGAGTTGATAATCCTGGAGTTTCTGGTTTTCTTCTGGAGAAAACGTTTGCCCATATAACCAAACGTTCTCACCCAGCAAATCCTCTAACTTTCCGATGAAAGCGAGCTCCTCTTGAGCTGACTTTGTCCCTGTTTTCATTTGCTTTTCAAGACGTTGTTTCCTTCGCTCTAACGTCCCAAGGTCCGCTAGAATCAATTCAGACTCAATCACCGCAATATCCCGAAGTGGATCCAACTCACCGATGACATGCATGACATTCGGATCTGGAAAGCACCGCACCAAATGAAGCAGTGCATCAACTTCTCGAATCTGGGCTAAAAATTCATTGCCAAGACCTTCGCCGTGGCTAGCCCCTTGGACTAAACCGGCCATATCGCGAACTTCCAAGGTACTGGGTGTGATTTTTTTGGAACGAAAGATTCGCGACAATTGACTGAGACGTGGATCTGCGATTCCCGAAACACCGATTTGGGTTTCAACGGTTGAGAAGGGATAGTTCGCCACCACCCCTCCTCCTCCCACGAGCGAATTAAAGACCGTGGTCTTTCCAACGTTCGGGAGCCCAATCATGCCGCAACAAAGACTCATACGTGTTAACTTTCTTCCTCTTGAGATCTCCTCGTATTGAAACGTTCCATGGCTCTCGCGACTCCCTGTTGAACCAGACATTCTAGGGCCGTGACGGCACTGTTCAATCCGATTTCGATACTTGAGATCTCTGAAGGAGAGAACGGAGAGAGGACGTAATCTGAGGTTTCTTGGCCAAAGCTTGGCCGGCCAATACCTACCTTTATTCGAAGAAACTCATCAGTTCTCAGTGCCCTGATGAGAGAATTGATGCCATTATGGCCTCCCGAACCACCACGTTGCTTAATTCGGATCCGTCCGGCATCTAAATCCAGATCATCATGAACAACAATAAGTTGAGGAATCGTGCTCTGACACTCGTCAACCAGAGCCTTGACGATCTCCCCAGTTTGGTTCATCCAGGTCAGGGGGAGGGCAATGGTAACAGATTCCTGACCCAGGCTTCCTTGACCTAAGCGGGCATAACCTATTGTTGAAAAGGAGATAGACCATTGATCCGAGGCTTGGTTGAGGACCATCCACCCAATATTATGCCGCGTAGAGGCGTATTGCGGCCCGGGATTACCAAGACCAACAATCAAATACAACTGCTATTTTTTACCCTCAGGGCCCTTTCCTACGGCCTGTGTGGCGTTTCAGCCTTCGCCTTATCCTTTTCACCCTCCGGTGCAGCAGCCCCTGCAGCGGGAGTCGTCGGCCCCGCAGCAGCTTCCCCACCTTCAACCGTTAACATGGCCGCCAGCTTTTCTTCAGAAATAAGAGCCGAGACACTGACCACCATTTGATCCGCATCATCGAGAATCCGAAGACCCTCACCGATCTGAAGGTCTCGAACGTGAATGCCTTGTCCAATACCTAAGGCAGAGGCATCAACGTCAATTTGATCAGGCATGGAACCCGGAAGGCATTCGATATGGAGTTCTCGCAGATTGTGATGAAGAACGCCTTTATCTCGCTTCACACCGATGGGCGTTTCCCCAACCATATGGACTTGAACCTTGACCCGGACGGGCTTATCCATCGACACCTCAAAGAAATCGACATGAAGTATCGCTCCAGTAATGGGGTCCACCTGAAAGTCTTGAATAACTGCCACGCGTTCAGTGTTTTGAGCGTCGTCCTGAATTTGAACGGTGATTAACGCTGTACTACCGCCTTGAGCCAATAAAATTTTTCTCACCGTGGCTGGATCGATGACTAGAAGCAATGATGTCCCTCGACCATAAAGAACGGCAGGGATCATTCCATTCCGCCGTGTTTGCCTTGCCATTCCCTTCCCTGCGGATCGCCTCGCTTGAGCCTGTGCATCAAATTTCATGACATCCCTCTCATATTCAACACCATTTCTCTTTTAGATACCCACACCGAATGTTGCTGGAAACCAATTTTAATCTTCGAGCCTTTCGAACAAAGCGGGTATTTTACAGTTTCTATGACAGGATAAAAAGGGGGTCAGACAAAAAGTGAGGTCACCGATTGCTCTTCATGGATTCGCTTGATGGCCTCCCCAAGGATCGGGGCGACAGAGAGGATGCGGATTTTCGGACAGAGTTGGTCTTTCCCATGGAGAGGAATGGTATTGGTCACAGCCACTTCAGTCAGACAAGACTGTTGAATGCGATCAATCGCGGGGCCAGAAAGAACGGGGTGAGTACAACCCGCCCACACAGCTGATGCTCCTTGATCAACACAGGCTTGAGCTGTTTCCATGATGGTTCCAGCGGTATCAATCATATCATCAAGTAACAAGGCGTAACATCCCTTCACTTTTCCGATAATATTCATGACTTGGGTTTGGTTCGGTCCCTCTCGCCGTTTGTCGATGATGGCGAGATTGGCGTATAGCCGTTTGGCAAAGGCTCGGGCCCGTTCCACACCCCCTGCATCCGGGGAAACCACCACAATATCTCTAAAGTCATTTTTCTTAATGTAATCCAAAAGCAAAGGGGTCGCATAAAGGTGGTCAACAGGGATATTGAAAAATCCCTGAATGGGGCCAGCATGGAGATCCATGGTCAAAGCCCGGTTCGCCCCAGCCGTCGTGATCAAATCAGCCATCAATTTAGCACTAATGGGAACCCGCGGTTGGTCTTTTCGATCTTGCCGGGCGTAGCCATAATATGGAATCACGGCGGTGATTCGAGAGGCCGAAGACCGTTTCAGCGCGTCCATCATGATTAACATTTCCATGATAGAAGTATTGACTGGATGGCAACACGATTGCATTAAAAAGACATCAGCCCCTCTGACATTTTCCTCAATTTTGACCCGAATTTCTCCGTCACTAAACGTCGAAACCGTCGCTCGGGATAAACCAATCCCTAAGTACTCGCATATTTGTTGAGCAAGGACAGGATTGGAGTTACCAGAAAATAGTTTGAGCTCACGAATCATAGAGAGACTTATAGTGGAATGTTGATGATGTGGAATGGAAAACGCTTACACACCATATTGAGGCTATTCCCAATGTGTTGTCAACCCGACAGACGAGAAGCTGAAAAATTCTGTGACGTGTCCGCCTCCAGCTTGGTCGGGAACAACTTCTCTGATCCAGCCTTCACTGCATACGCTGAATAACCTGTGACCGCGCTCACCATTTCCTGAGCTCGCACGGCCATTGGTTTCTCACGGAATAGACCAAAGACCGTCGCGCCACTTCCTGACAGAAGCGAAGCCTCTGCACCAACATCGAGCAATTGTCTTTTTACTCGAGAAAGAGTCTCAAACGATTGAAAAATTGGAGATTCAAAATCATTTTCAACCAAGGGGACGACATCATCCCAAATCAAACCCTTTTTGACCTCGAGACTCGTCAGCTTTTCAGAAAGTGACGGAACCATTCGTCGCGATGCAGACAAACATTCATATGCCCATCTGGTCTCAATAGGAAATCCAGGATTCACAAGAACGATCCATCGCTCTCCCTCCAGTCCGATGGGAAGCACCTCTTCTCCACAACCCCGGACAATGGCACAGGGGGATTCAAAAAAGAAGGGAACGTCGCTCCCCAAAACGGCTCCAACCTTTTTCAGTTGATCGATTGACCACCCCAACCCCAACAGTCTGTTTAAGCCTGCAATCGTTGCGGCAGCATCACTGCTTCCCCCACCAAGACCAGCCCCCATTGGAATCCGCTTGCGAAGCACGATGTCCAAACCTCTTTCTATCACAGCCTGACTCAGAACGAGTTCAGCAGCTCGGTAGACCAAGTTATTCGTATCTGAAGGCAATCCCGTCCCCTCACATTCAAGATCAATTTTTTTTGCATGGCCATTCAATCGAATGATTAACTCATCCTCTAATTCGACTGTGTGCATTAAAGACCAAAGGCGATGATAGCCATGGGGTAGGCGATCAAGCACTTTGAGAATGATATTCACCTTACCAGGAGGGCGAAGGTGAACTTCCCTATGCTCATCACTCATGCTTTACACTCAATCTTTCATGGAACAGGTAGGAACACATGAGGAACATGACACACAGAAGCCGCTAAGAGATCACATCGCACCCACGAGGGAGCTCATGGAAAAAATGAGAAGGTACATGGCCACGACAATAAAACCGATCCCAATCCCAAGAACGACAATTACCAAAGGTTCCAAGACAGCAGTCAAAGACATGAGTGCCGTCCCGACTTCTTCCTCATACAAATCCGCGATGCTTTCCAGCATGGAATCCAGTGCCCCAGTTGACTCCCCGACCGCAATCATATAGGTAACCAAAGCAGGAAAAACTCCGCTATGCGCTAACGGCTCGGAAATCGTCTTCCCTTCGCCAATACTCGTGCGAACCTCCTGGAGCCCTGTCTCAATCACCCTATTCCCTGATGTTTTGGATGCTAGGTCCAAAGCCTCTAAAACTGAAACGCCACTGCGTAACAACGAGGAGAGCGTCTTGGTGACACAAACCACAGCAGATTTCCGAAGAAGATCTCCGATTAAAGGGACTCGTAACATGAACCGATCAACAACCATCCTTCCCTTGGGGGTCGCATAAACCCTGTTCATTCCGTAGACCGACAGAATCAACCCTATGAAAAGAGAACCGATATGCTCATGAACAAACTGACTGAGCGTCAACACAACCTGTGTTGGCCATGGAAGTGCGCTCCCAAAATCGGCAAAAAGGTCCCCAAAAATTGGGATGACCCATAACAGGAGAAAAACCATGACCATTCCTGCCAAAAGTAATATGAGAAGAGGATACGCTAGAGCTCCTGTGACCCGTTTTTTGAGATGCATGATCTTTTGTAGATGGTCAGCCAGTCTCAACAATACCTGATCCAACATACCCCCAGCCTCGCCGGCAGCAACCAACCCAACGTACGTTTCGGGAAAGACATCTGGGTGGGAACGAAGGGCATCGGCTAGAGTACTCCCCTCTTCAACCTTTAAACGGACATCTTCAAGAGTTCTTCGGAAACGGCGATAGTCGATATTGTGGGTCAAGGTCTCGAGACAAGAAACCAGGGGAATCCCTGCTTTAATCATGGCTGAAAATTGAAGGGTAAAGGTGAAGAGTTCCCTTCCTGTAACAGCACTCCCTAGAGGGAAAGCAAACTGAAAAGGGATCCTCGCAGGTTTTTCTTTCAGGTGAGTGTAGGCAACACCACGTTTCCGGAGTAATTGGGCTGCTTCTATTTGATTCTTGGCAGAAAGTTCGCCTCGTCGTCTGATCCCTCCTCGGGTGATCCCTTGATACAGAAAAACCGGCATTGGAACTTCACAAAATGCTGAGGCTGTGCTTATTAGCTCTCCTGAAAACGTCGCTGCAAATGTCTCTTTCTATTTTGTGACAGAGCATGACCAGGTTGAGAATCACCCGACCGAGGATGAGAAGAACCCGTTCGTTCGATCAACATTCGTAATTCTTCGGAGTGGCTCGACCTGGCCAAGGCCGACGATGATGAAATCATTCGACGTCGATAGAGATTCAAAAAGGCTTGATTCATCGTCTGCATACCATGTTTGGCTTGACCAGTTTGCATGATCGAATAAATTTGAGAAATTTTGTTATCTCGAAGAAGGTTACGGACACCAGGCGTAGGAATAAAAATTTCAAGAGCGAGAACACGTCCAGCCCCTTCAGTCTTCGGCACAAGCGTTTGCGAAAAGATGCCTTCCAACACCAACGCTAATCTCGCGCGGACTTGTGGGTGTTGATGGACTGGGAAGCCATCGATCAAGCGATGTAGCGTTGGAAGGCAGGAAGAGGTGGGCATCGTCGCCAGAGTGAGATGCCCGGTCTCGGCAATCATGAGAGCGGCTTCAATTGTCTCTAAGTCACACATCTCACCAAGCAGCACAACATCGGGATCCTGGCGAAAAACCGACTCAACAGCCGTTCCGAAATCCGGCGTATCCATCCCCACTTCTCGTTGCGTAATGAGCCCTTTTTTATGCGTATGAACATATTCAATAGGATCCTCAATGGTGAGGATATGAACCCGTCGTTCTGAATTGATTTTATCCAACAAAGCCGCCAAGGTCGTGCTTTTGCCACTCCCAGTCGGTCCAGTCACCAGAACAAGACCACGTGGTTTTTTGGCCATATCTCCAAGAATAGGAGGAAGACCCAACTGGTCAAAGGAAGGAATTGATTCAGGAACCCATCGAACCGCGAGTGCAACTTGGCCTCGTTGACGGTAGACATGACAACAAAAACGCCCAAGCCCATCCATCTGGAAGGAACAATCCACTGCCATGGTTTGCTCAAAACGAACCTTGTGGCAAGAGGGGACCCACTCCTCGGCAAAGCTGGTCGTGTCCTCAGAGGAGAGAGGTAAAACTCCATCGAGTTGAAAAAGACGACCATCCACGCGGATTCGTGGAACATCCCCTGGGATCAGATGTAAATCCGACCCACCCTTTTCTGTCAACAATGTTAAGAGGGATGTCAGGTCCATGCAGCTCCTAGCCGTTAGTCGTCTCTTGAATCCAGAAGGGTTGTTCTGAACACTTCGGAAATGGATGTGAGCCCAACACGAATTTTTTTCAACCCATTCTGCCGAATGGTCGTAAAACCCGACTCCTTGGCGACTCGTTTGAGACCCTCGGGGGAAGCCTGATCAAGAGTGAGTGACTGGAGAGATTGGGAAAGAGGAAGCACCTCAAAAAGCCCGAGGCGTCCACGATATCCGGTAAAATGGCAGGCGGCACAGCCACGTCCTCGCAATGGGACGACATCACCTGCTTCAGCGGGTGAAAATCCCAGATTCACCAATTGGCCGACCGATTGAGATTCAGTTTCCTGACAATGGACACAGAGGCGGCGCACCAAGCGTTGTGCCAAAATGAGCGTGACGGATGAAGAAACTAAATACGGATCAAGCCCCATATCCAGAAGCCGGGTGATCGTCCTTACCGCATCATTGGTATGGACCTTGACAGAACACGGTGACCAGTCAATGCGGCTCTCACGGCAATTTGGGCAGTCTCAACATCCCGGATTTCACCTACCATAAAAATATCTGGATCCTGACGAAGGAACGCCCGAAGAATCGCGGGATAGGTCAGGTCAATATCGTCTCTGACTGGGACTTGATTCATTCCCGTAAAGTGATATTCCACGGGATCCTCAGCAGTCACAATATTCACACCAGGGGTACTCAGATGCTGCAAAGCAGCATACAGCGTGGTCGTTTTCCCGCTACCAGTGGGTCCCGTGACCAGAATCATCCCATTTGGTTTTTCTAACGCGGCGAGAAAAATCGCCAAATCAGGCTCTTCAAACCCCAACTTGCTCAAATCGAGGACCAAACTCGATCGATCCAAAAGACGCAGGACGACTTTTTCCCCTTGAAAACAGGGAAGCACGCTCACACGAATATCAATTTTCCTTATATTCACGTCGTGGTAGGTCATTCGGCCATCCTGGGGAAGACGGCGCTCGGCAATGTCTAAATTTGAGAGGATTTTGAGGCGAGAAATCACAGCATTTCGCAGCTTGAGCGGGTACGTCATCACTGTTTGGAGCACCCCATCCAATCGGTATCGCACCCTGACGCTTTCCTCAAGGGGCTCTATATGAATATCGCTCACTTCTAAAGCCACAGCCGGCGAAATAAGCTTGTCCACCAACCGCACGATGGGCGCTTGGTCTTGCCCAATTGGTTCTCCCACAGAGGCAGACTCCGTCACCGAAAGGCTGGTGGAGGCTTCCTCCAGAAGGGAGCTAAGGTCTTCAGGATTCAGAAATGGGTGCGAAGGTTTTGAGGATCGACCATCCTCTTGAAAGTCTATAAAGGCCTGCGGCTCTTTTAAGCCGTTCACATATCCTTCATTCGATGGATGCAAGGGAATGGAAGGTTCTGGAGAAGAGGCATCCGCATTCAGGCCATAGAGACCCTGAATTCGACTCATGATCTCCGAAACCGTCGCCACCACAGGAATCATATGATGGCCCGTCTGAAACGTTAATTCATCGAGGAAGCTGACTTGCGACGGATCAGCCATCGCGAGAGTGACGCGGGTGCCGACCCGCTGTACAGGGACAACCAACTTGGCCAGTTCCTGATCACGAGGAATGAGCTGCGCGAGGGCCGGATCAACCTGTTGAGGGGTGATATCAAGAGTCGGGACTCCGTATTGTTGGCTTAAGAAATGGAGAAGGGTGGACTCAGAAATAGCCCCCATGCGGACCAAAATGCCACCCAGTCGTTCGCCAGTCTGACGTTGACGGTCCAAGGCATCCTGAAGCTGCCCAGTTGAAATGAAGCCCTCATCAAGAAGCAGCCTGCCCATTGGCTCTCGAATCACATGGGCCTCCTTGTAACAAGAAATCTACGTCCCGCTATTAGGGAAGGTTCAACTGTGTGACACCACGCACGAGGTAATGGAACCCGGATACAACCGTCAGGAAGCTCATCAGGTAGAGGATGGGATCAAGGAGAAAAAGATCGGAAGGGTACGAACTCAGCCAGACAACAAGAATGATATAGCCCAGTTGAAAAATCGTGGTGGCCTTCCCCAAATATGTGGGGGACACATCGATGCGTGAATCGGTAAGACGCGCTAAAAGAGTCCCTGTCAGCAAAATTGCATCCCGGCTGACCACAAGAATCACGCTCCAGGCCGGGACTAAATCCAATATTGACAGCGTCACAAAGGAAGACATCAAGAGCAGCTTATCGGCCAAGGGGTCCAAATAGGCACCAAACCGAGTCCGTTGATTAGCCAAACGGGCGATGGTTCCATCCAAACCATCAGTAATCGCCGCAAGAAAAAGGGTGCCCAAGGCATAATCGTAATGACCATACACCAAGAGGCCTACGAAGACCGGAGTCAATAAAATCCTGAAAATGGTCAGGCTGTTTGGAATATTGAGTGGGATCACACCTATCACCAAACTCCGATCCTCTACTTTTTCCCAGGCTCGAGCTTCTTGCTGCATTGAACCATTCCCTTCAAAAACATGAGGGTACGTGTGAGATCAATTGAAGTCAACCAGGAAAGATACGGCACCAAAACACATGGAAGATGTATCGACCGCTTTACTTTTCTATGAATATGATACAGTAAAGTGAGGAAATGAGAAAATCACATAGCTGAAAAAAAAAGTGAAAAAGATTGAATGCCTCAACCCTGCTGAAATACTCTAAGTCCAAAGCATTCGTCTTGTTTTCCCCCAAGAGTGACATACGTATGATAAAGTTACGAGAGCGAGAAGCCAATTCCAAATGAGTCGGCTTTAGGAACCCATGAAATCAGTTCCACCCAGTTCCCACTCCCACAGCTCACCACCACCATGGCTCTGTGAACTCCCCAAAAAGGATTATTGGTCCACCCCTTTTGCGGAAAGCCTGATAGCCCAGCTAGACCTCCAACAGGGGAGAACCATTATGGATGTCATGTGCGGAGAGGGTCTACCAGCCTTCTATCTGGCCCATCGCGTGGGCCCCAGAGGCCGAGTGGTTGGGATCGATATCAGTGAAGCTCAACTCGCTCGAGCTCGGGCATTTCAAGGTCCTAACTTTCCGTGGCTCGAGTTTCGCAATGCTGATGTCCGAAACTTACCAACTGACCTGGAAACATTCGATCGTATTACCGGTAATTTATCCTTCATGTTTTTTCGGCCCAACCGCAAAGAAGCCCTTCAACAGCTGGTTCAATTTCTCAACCCCTATGGCCAACTCGTCATTACTTTTCCTTCTCTTGGCACTTTTGATTCACTATGGAAAAGAGTCGATCAAGAAATGGCCCAGAGAGCATTAATCAAGGAACAGCAAGCCTTGGCAGACTATATCGCAGAACGGCCCTCGGCTGATGAAGCCCGACAATGGCTCACGGACAGTGGGCTAGAAAAGGTCGATGTCTCCGAATGGCCGCTTGAAGTGGAAACCGGCCCAGGGAATGCGTTTCTCTATCATCCACTCCTACGGGGAGGGTTTCTCGATGATGTGTATGATTGTTTCACTGATCCAGCATTAGCCGAGAGCGTGATGAATACGATTGCCCTTAATTTAGAAAGTTTCGTGCCCTTGATCGCGCAACGCTGTGTGATGTCAGGGTCGCGTCCCTTACTGTCGCCGAACGCTTCGCATCACCGGACGCCAAAAACAGAGTGAGGCACGAGCGGCGCTTTTTGCGGTCCGAGTGAATGCGATTGTTATGTTTATTTTTGGCTTGGCATCTCTACTAACTCTGACACCTCAAGTGACCCGCCAATATCAAGAAATGGGCAAGTCTTTGCAATCGATAGTGCCGCCTCCATAGAATCCGCTTCAATTATAGTTTAACCAGACATTATCGTTGTGCCTCCAGCAGTAACAGTACCATCAGAGTTTACTGTGCTCGTATTCTTAAGCGGATTAGCAGGACTAACAGCTGAGTCGACCAATGAAGATAACCAATCCATATATTTCGAAAAATGTTGTTTGCCTTCCTCTGGGCTAGATGGCTTATCGCCGCCTAGATAAGTAATAATGTATTGAGGTATTTCTTTCTCCTTATTTTAATAATTTGCTCTAGCAATAAACATAACTATATCAGTAGCTCGGTCAGCCTATCCCGACTCACTAAGTTTTGGAGTTTCGGAAATCCTATAAGCTTTTCCAAGACTTGGCAAGAAATTGTCGACTATCGGGAAAGGGACAAACACTGTAGGCAGTATCAGCTTATTCCGGTTTCCTTCAAAGGGTCTGCAGGCCAAATCCGAGTCGATCGGCCGGGCTGCGGACTCCCTTCCCGCCTCGGTTCAACACATGGGGGTAGATCATCGTCGTGCTCAAATCTTTGTGACCGAGCAACTCTTGAGCCGTCCGAATATCATACCCGTCATCGAGGAGACGGAGCACAAAGCCGTAGCAAACTCTTAAGAACGTTTCAACATTACGCCATCATATTTGTTGAAATTTTACTTGATCGCAAATCCACAGATATGAGGACGGTTTACCGCTAAAATGAGCCCTGGCCCTTCCTGCATATACGATTCGAACTCAACCTTGGAAAAACTGAAATCTCCGATATCCCGTCCGGGATGACAGCCATCCGAGAAATACCTCCAGGGTGTAAACGGGGCTGTCTTTTGAATAAATCGTCTGAGAGTCAAAGGGCGGTCGCCGACGTGTTCGAGGAATGCAAATGTTCCTCCTGGTTTCAGCACGTTGAAGACTTCCTGAAGAACCTCCGAAACAGATGGAACTGAACAGAGGACCAAGGTGCTGATCACAACATCAACCGTCCCTGGAGTGATTCCGGAATCGCCTAGGGTGTCCGTCCGAATTTCAATTGAGAGATTGAGTTTTCTGGCCTTGCCTTGGATATGAGGATGCATGGCCCGATTGGGCTCCATTCCAATCCATTGAACATCCGAATTGAGAAACTGCAGGTTCACCCCGGTCCCAGGACCAATTTCCACAATCGTTCCTCGAAGTGGAGAGAGAAGACGGGTCTTTCGCTCCTGATACATTCCCAAACTGGTCTCGTCGAGTCCAGCCATGAGACTGGCGAAGAGTCGTTGGCAAATGGACGGATGGGTGGGCATTTGAGACATTAAAACTGTTTACCATGACACGTCGCGTAGGCCTAACGATTTAAGTCCAGTACCTTCTCAAAGCGACTCCATATTGACGAGACGCATATACGAATTACGAACGATGCCCGTACATTATGAATAACACAAGAAATTGAACTTATAGGCACCTGTCTAATGTGCCGAAGATTTTCCAGCTCCTTATTCTTGCTGCTCTTCTTTCTTATTCTGTCAGTTGGACGGGATGGCCGACATGGTCACCTGCTGTCTTTTTCGCATTCGCATTATAGTCAAAATCTACGACCCTATAGTCCTATTTGGGTATCAACGAGACAATCATTTCCTCCCCCCCTGTCCCCAACTGCACCTTTGTCGAACCAGGGTTGGAACTATCCAAAACCTGATTTTTTGCCTCGCCAGGTCCCTGAACTTAAACGCTTTTGAGCGCGTGGCATCAAAACTGCCGCCCGATACATAACAGATATCTTGTTGTGTAAAGAGCCAGAAAAAACGATGAGATGTCAGTGGAGTTAACGTCTTTCCTTTTTTGCTGAGTCCCAATATGCTGATGTAGGAGAAGCGTCAACCACGAATAGCTAGTTCGGGATTCCAGAAACGTCTGTCTTTAGCTTCGAAAGCAACCATGGCACACCCGTCAGTTCCTATCATCGACATTGCGCCGTTAATCAAACGTGACACGCAGCACCACCAAACAGTCGCACAGATTCATGCGGCCTGTCGCGACTGGGGATTCTTCCAGATCACCGGACATGATGTGTCTGAGGATCTGATTTCCCGCGTCTGGTGTGAGACCAAACGATTTTTTGCGCTCCCAGTTGAAGCTAAACACTCAGTCTCGCGCACCAAAGACAACGCCCGTGGTTGGTTCAACCGCGAACTGACGAAGAACACTCGAGACATGAAGGAGGTGTTCGATTTTGGGTTCACGCCACACCCTGAACTTCCCGACGAGGACCCGACAAATTGGACACGAGATGGGTTCAACCAATGGCCTGACTCAAGGCACTGTCTTGATTTCAGACCGACGATGGAGGAGTACTATCTGGCATGCCAGCGTCTGGGGCTCACTCTGCTCGAAGCGGTAGGGGAGAGTCTCGGCATCTCCCCTGCCTGTCTGACTCGTGATTTCATCGGCGAACACACAAGCTTCCTTCGATTAAACTACTTTCCCAGATACGATCCCTTGAGCGCCGAACACCCAGCTGCCGCAACGGGTCATCTCGGGATCCATCATCATACGGATGCCGGCGCACTGACGCTGCTTCTCCAGAATGACGTCGGTGGCCTTCAGGTGTGCCTCAACGGTGAATGGTTTCCGGTCGAACCGGTAGTCGGTGCGCTGGTCATCAACACCGGTGACATCGTTCAGGTCTGGAGCAATGATCGCTACAAAGCTCCAGTCCATCGAGTGCTGGCGAGCAAAAACCGAAACCGATACAGCCTCCCCTTCTTCTATAATCCTTCCTACCATGCGGAATATGCGCCACTTGATGCCTTAACGAATGAGATGTTGCCTCCCAGATACCGAGCAATTAACTGGGGCGAATTCCGTTGGCAACGACAGCAGGGTGATTACGCAAGTTACGGACAGGAAAACCAGATATCGGATTACCGAATTTCTGAACCCGGTGGTTCGTGAAAATTAAAGAAGAAAAATTATAAAGTCCGTTTCAGACACCAGCTCTATTCGGCAGGCTCTTCTTGGATGAACTTCCCTGTATCGAAAATTAACAACACCTTCGTAATTTTGTCATTGTGCACCTCAAAGAGTTGTGACATGTGCGCACAGACATACGGCTTTGAAAACTGATAAATGACGTTGACAAACGGACCGTTTTCAAAGACCTGCACCAATGTATACTGGCATTCGACAGGAGGATCAGACTGTAAACTTTCAATGTAGTCTTGCGCAGACTCAAACTGGTAAAACGGCCCGGAAAATTTCACGTCATCTGTTAGAATGTTATATAAGCGATCAAGGTCCTGCCCGGAAAAGAATATACCCATGTATTGTAAAGCGACATCTAATGGCTTCATATCCTCACTGCTTTGATGAACTCATAAAGAAAAGAGTCATTGAGGGTAAAAACTTAGAATATTCTAGCATGCTATGAGCCCATTGTACTTGTATCACGAATTTTAGCGAATCTTTTGTCATCGAGGATCCTGCTTCTTATGATTTTTCATTCTGCCTGGAGATCCTGCCAGACAATCTGCCTAGTGCTTGGTTTGATGCTGAGCCTCTTCCTATTGGGCACGGCGACTGCCCAGGAGTCACCTCGAACACCTGGTGAAATGGTCCGACTATGGCTCAAGGTTTACCCGAAAGATTTAGAACAGGCTGCACACCTCACCACACTTTCCTTTCGACAGGGCGTATCCAAAAAGGACTGGGTAGAGACCCAAGGCCCGCTCCTTGGCGGGTTGCGGATGCGGTATGGCCAGGCCACCGTGATGTACGAGAAGATCCGGGGAGAGGAGGCTCAAGTTATCGTGCGTGCCCGTATATCCGGCTTCATGCTAGGAAGTCAAATGAAAGAGGAATTGCATTTCCTCCAAAAGGGTCCAGAGGGGTCATGGCTGGTTAACCGGATCGTGGAGTATACGGAGAATTATCAATAGTCACGAGAATCTTTTATTCTCTCTCAATTTCCCACCAAGCTCCTGACACCTAAACCGCAAAGCTGACCATACATCGTCGATCGAGATCTGTCTGAGATGTCTGTCTTCCGCCCTGACGATTTCTTTGGATAACACACCCAAGTGGGTTCCGGTCATGACCTCCCCCTGTCATTCCCGTGGAAACGGGAATCCAGGTCTTGTTGGGAAAACCCTGGATGCCCGCTTACGACGGCGGGCATGACGACCAAGGTCCCCTGCGTATCGCAGGCTTCTCAACTTCATCTGATAGTATCCGTCAACTGAAATTCAAGTTTTTTACAGCTGAGGTCAGTCATGAAATTCCATATTCACCTTTATCGAACGGCTTCATGATCAAAGCTCCGTAACCTGCAAGTACGCCTCATACCAGCGCTTGATTTCACGGACGTATTTCACCGGTTCAGCGCCACGGCAGTACCCGTGGCGGGCTTTGCGGGCGTACTTGCGCTTCGAAAGTAAAAGAATTGCCTTCTCCACATTCCCAAACCAGCGGTTGGGATTCATCCTTAACTTCCGAGCCAAGCGTCGAGCATCCCACACATGCCCGTAACCCGCGTTGTACGCAGCCAACGTAAACCACATCCGGTCCTCTACGGGCAGCTCCGGTTCAAACCGATCCCGTACCCAATCGAGATAGTGCACCCCTGCATGAATCCCGGCTTCAGGCGTGCGAAAATCGTGAAAGCCTAAACTCTTCGCCGTCCGAGGAAGCACCTGCATCAGCCCCACTGCGCCAGCCCAAGAGCGGGCCTCGTGATCGAAGCGACTTTCTTGATACATTTGCGCCACCACCAATCGCCAGTCAAACCCAAACTGATCTGCATACTTTTGCACCAAGGCATCGTAGGGAGAAAGTTCACCCGTGCGGCTTGCGCGAAACTCGACGTGTGTGCACATAGTGCGCGCGTTCTTAAAATATTTGTTCAGGGTGATGTTATAAAATACCCCACGGTATTCTTTCTTCATGTATTGATTGATGGCATCCAACAGCGCGTGGTTGGACACGCGCACGGCCCAGCCATGCGCTTCAGGATCGGTCACTGGAAACGCTGCGCGAATGTCTTCGCGCCATGTCAATTCAATATCGAGGAGATTGCTGTCGGCTACCGTCAAGTCGTACTCGCCTGTGGCCACCTTCACAATGATCTCTTCAGTTTCGAGATCCTCAGGCGCGGCCTCTAACGTCAGCGCAATGCCTTGACCTTTAAGTGCCTCAAGCCGTCTGCCAATACGCGCTACTGCGGCGAACCACAAGAGTACGACCGGCAAGATCCTCTGGTCCCTGAAGTTGATCATCCGGTTCATCAGCACGAGTGACGACAATTTCAGAAGCTTTAAAGTAGGGCCTGGAAAAGGCCACACCCTGGGCTTCCCGCTCAGGTAAAATCGTCATCGAAGCCGCAATTACATCGCCTTTCCCTTCCACCAACCATGGGATCAGATCCTCTCGACTCGGCGGCACTACCATCTCCACTCGTAGCTTGTGCTTCTTGGCAAAATGTCGCGCCAACTCGTACTCAAAGCCCAGCAGTTCCCCGCGCCACAGGAAATACGTGGCAGGATTATTCCGGGTCAGTACCCACAAGACGCCATGTTTCTTAATGCCCCCAAGATCATCGCGTGATACGGAAGGACGGGAATGAGCCAACTTGGCATCAGTCAGAATCGTATTGAGCGCAGCGAGCAAGTTAGGAGCATTGGGACGTACACCCCAGGCCACCGGGCGATCCTTTGTCAGGTCAAACGACGGCCGCAGGTCAGATCGATAAGTGAGCACGGCGCGCATCAAATTGCTATCGACCACGGTGACATCGAAGTCACCATGCGCCACGCCATCCAAGAGTTGTTCCGGATCCAAATGCGCGGGAGCCTCCTGAATTTGAATGTCGGGATGTTTCTTTTTTAGCTCGACAACCGTGCCACAAAACGAGGATGATCGCGGAACCACAATCGTGCAGCCCTTCAGATCTGCGGGCTTGTGTAAGGTGTCATCATCTTGTCGGGTAACCAGTTGCTCTCGAACAATGGTCACCGGAACAGAAAAATCAATCTGTGCTTTGCGCTGCGGAGTCACCGTAAAGTTCGCAGCAATCAGATCCCCTTTGCCCTCCAATAAGGAAGGAAGCAACTCGTCAAGACCATTCACCGTCACCCGAACGAGTTTCAAATCCAAAGAGAATGCCAGACTCCCAAGGAACTCTTCCTCCACATCATGCGGAAACCTTTGGCGAGGCAGGTGCGCAACAGAAGCATGCGGTGGACTCAACACACGCAGATAGCCACGTGATTTAAGAGCGTCGAGATCACCGGTTTCCAGATAGGTGGGTGCTGAGGAAACAAAAGCAGAGGGCTTAGATGACTCTTTGGACTCTTCCTCTGCCCCACAACTAAGAAGGAGGAGTAGCCCAACCATCAATGCCAGACAAAAATGAAGACAGGTAAGGAGTGGAGATCGAAATGCAAAGCTATTGAATTTGGAGTTACACCACATCTCACAAAGCTTACATGGATGAGAAAAAAAATAAAAACAGAGACTCAGGCCCTGACTTTTCCCAATGACTTTTTTGCCATTAATGTAAGAAATTGACACGTTCGTCAAGACACCGTGGCCTAAATCTTGACGTGCTATAGACCGAAGGAGCAAGCGGTCATGCCCTACGTTGGGACAAAACAGGTAGCTGGTTATCAAGTGTTGCTCCGGAGCAGAGATCTCTACGAGCGCGCTGTGCAGGCTCGGGGCAAGCTACAGTCCTGCCGGGTTTGTCCCCGCCATTGTGAGGTGAATCGAATTGCGGGTGAGTTGGGAACCTGTTTGGTGGGGTCAAAAGCGTTGGTCGCCAGCGCGAATCCGCATTTCGGAGAAGAATTTCCCATTCGAGGATGGTTTGGCTCAGGCACTATTTTCTTTGCCGGCTGTAATTTGCGCTGTCTCTATTGTCAGAACTTTGATATTAACCACCAACCCAATGGCCAGGAATTGGAGCCCGAGTAACTCGCCAGTCTTATGCTGGACCTTCAAGAGCAGGGGTGTCATAACATCAATTTCGTCAGCCCATCCCACCAAGTGCCTCAGATGCTAGAGGGCATCCTGAACGCCGGGCAGCGGGGACTCTGTCTTCCTATTGTCTATAACACCAGTAGTTATGACGACGTGGACATGTTGAAGCTGCTTGACGGCATGGTCGATTTTATATGCCGGACTTCAAATACGCCGACACGGTTGTTGGTCGCAGACTCTCAAAGATTCCTGATTATCCAGCCAGAGCCCAAGCAGCCCTCAAGGAAATGCATCGGCAAGTGGGCGATTTAGAGCTTGATGACGAAGGGCTTGCCGTGCGTGGTATCTTGGTGCGACATCTTGTGTCACCTGGAGGACTCGCTGGTACAGAAGAAGTGATGCACTTCTTGGCGACTGAAGTCTCGCGAGATACATACGTGAATATGATGGACCAATACCATCCGGCTGCAAAAGCTGATCACTACCCCATCCTCAATCGTCTCGTCACCTCCAGAGAAGTGGAAGATGCCAGAAATTTGGCTCATACCTGCGGTCTCTATCGAATACATGAAGAATAGTAGGATGAGTCCGTCACCTCCCGTTTCATTTCTTGCCCTGGCCGAGGGATTGATGGCCCCCTTTCTTACACGCGATCGACGTTTGGCCTCTAGCTCTGGCCATCGGGCAACGACCGAGGGTATCTGATGTTATGAAGAAATCTTTCTTCTGCATCACCGTTTTAATCGTGAGCTTGCTCTACCAAGGTTGTAGTACCGAATCATTCAAACGAACGCTCTATGACATGTTTCAGAGTTATGGTGAGCAGCAATGCCAACAAGATCCCAATGCGACGTGTGAAGGGCAGAACTATGAAGAGTATCAACGCGAACGCGACGCACAGCAGACCCATAAAGACCGCGAATGAAGATACTAGAATGACTGAAGGCTGGACTTAAGATTTGGTCACAAGGCTATGAAAAGTGTTTCTTGAGGGCTTGCAACACGGCCTGGTATATGGGATTATACAATTCCCCAACGGCTTCATCATTCGGCGAATCATAGGTCGATTGCCACTCCACAAATGTCGTGTCGTTTTCTGTGATGGGTGACACGCGGACTGCTCCGACATAGTTCTTGACGGCATCCTTCGCCACTGGACCAGGTCCATCATCGATACTGTATGGGAATGTGTGTTCCGTATCGTCCAACGACAACAATGTTTCATGAAAGAGGTCATTGAGTATGCGTTTGGCACCAATTTGATTCTCTTTGAGTTCCCCGACGACGTCAGTCTTTGTCACCACCCCTTTCGCCCAGTTCAAATCATGAAAGTTTCGAATAATTTTCCAGACCACATTGCACGGGGCATTGATCACGACAGAGTTATAGCACTTTCCCATCGTTGTTCTCCTTCATTAAGACATTGACCAAGCTCGGTGGAGTATGGTTCTGAACGTACGCATTACACTCCCTGTGAATTCCTTTCCTGTCCATAGAACATAACGCGATCGAGAGAGTCTTCATTTTTCATGAAATAGGGCTGCGACTTCCTCGTAAATCCTACGACGATGTCCTATTGCCACGACTCTCAATATCCTCTGCCGGGTATCAATGGAGTACACAATTCGAAATCGTTTAACACGATACCTCCAATATCCCTCGAGCTCTTTAACAAGTGGTGTGCCACTTTCGGAATTCTCGTTGATGTGCCGAAATGCAGACTTTATATGTCCTTTGAGTTCAGGAGGGAAATGCCAGATGATTTCAGTGATATGGGCGGGGATATCAAGTCGAAAGAGTTTCACGACCGACGAGATTTCTTGGGAGGCATGAGTGGTTCACCAAATACATCTTCAAACGTCAGCCCCTTTTTTCCTCTTTGGTAAAAATCTTGGCTCTGGCGTAACTGTCGCATAAGGTCAGGATCGCTGAGAACATCGATTGTCTCTTTGAGACGTTCGTACTCACCGTAATTGATAAGGACCGCTGCAGGTTTCCTTTTGCGAGTCACGACGACCTCTTCTTCACGTTCTTCAACATCTGTGACTAGCGCAGGCAGCTTCGCCTTGACTTCGGAGATGGGAAGTGTTTTCGACATGGTTCGCCCCTATTTTAGTTGACCAGAATTTTGGTCAATGAAATTGATTACGATAAGACAGCCGGATGTGTCAATCGTCTATAGACCGGCATCTGGTCTTGCTTTCAGGCAGCCAAATGATGTTCCACCGGTTATAGTGGTGAGGCCTTTATAAATATTATTATGCAGAAACCCAGCCATATACATGGTAGCTAGGAATCGGCCCTTCTTCCAGATAGCCATTTTGATTGTGCTCAGATAATCCTTTGGTAACTCATTCCTCTTCGCCTTCACATCAACTCCGAACAGTTGAGCAACATTCAACCCCAAGATTTTTGCTTTGATCTCTTGGGTTAAAACCGGGTAGCCATGACGTTCCCGCAGCTCTTCTGGAATGTGGAATCGTCGAAAGGCTTCAATCTGCCATTGCGGGGTGCCGTATCAAATGGAGTCGGTTCCCCACACGACATGATCCTCATCAAAGGCAACAAGAAGCTGCCCTAATAGGTGGGCGCAGATGATTGGCTCAGTCACCACCAATTTGAGCAAAAGTTGAGCCGAGCTCCATGTAGATGTTTTGCAGTTTTGGGTGCTTTTGCTTCATCCGACAAAATTCACTGGTCCAAGGCACTTCACCTTTTCGCGCTTTATTCTGATCGATCCGATGCACCCCAAGAAACCCCGCATGGTAGAGAAGGAAGTTGAGCTTTGGGAAATCCTTGGCAGTTTGAATGGTATCGCGTGGGTGGTTGTAGTCAGCCACTGGGCCTAAGGGCAAGCCTTTGTGCGCGCAGACTTTGGTGATGCCCAGCCTCTGCGATTTTTCCAACATGGGATAGGCAATATCCTCATCACTGAGCCACCATCCATGATTAAATCCTTGGGGGGGTGCTCCGGTATAACATTTCCAGGTATCGACCTTAAGCGTTTCAGCCTGTTGATCCATGAAGTCGAGATCAACCTTACCCAACTGCGGCATGACGAGCCCATGAGCGAGCATGCGCTGGGACTCAGTAAGATGGTTGATTTCATCACGAATGTGAGTCATCTCTTTGGGTGGAACGACTGATTCCCAGGGATAGGGGCCTGGTGGTGTGCTGATCATCGCCAGCGAGGTGTCACTATCGAGGAAGACTTCTTTGACATAATTTTCCCAACTGAGATCATCCATCGTGCCTGCGTCTGCCGACAGTTTGGGATTGAGCCCCATATCTCGGGCACGGCGTCGTAATCCTAACAGAGCCTGCCGCCATCCCTCCTTCTTAAACGTCGAACTGACATAATGGGTTTGCACATCAAAGGCTCACCTCGTCGTTCTTGAAAGGCATGAGGCTCTGCCGCTTCGACTTCCAGAATATCAAAGAATTTTCCAAACACGTGGTTCATGGCGAGCAAGGCAACAGCCATGCCCCCAGTCGTTCTTAAAAACTCACGTCGATCGATGCCCAGACGCTGGCTCATTTTTTCGCTGATTGTGTGAATCAGCCAGTCGACGTGAGCTTGTTTATTCGTTTGGTGAGGTGGGGAAAATTCCTCGTTTGAGACAACACGAGTGGGAAGGGGTGAATCTGATGTGAACCCCTTTTTCAATCCGCTTGGCCTTGGTTTGCTCAAGGAGTCCTCCGTTGTGGTTGAGACACGATTCTCCTCATCAAAACACATTCTTAAAAGGATCACTTCCAATCCCGATGTTAAATTTTACTCGTTTCATGCTCCGAAGGCCATGCAACTGACATTGGCCGGTAAACCTTTCGAGGTTTTGCATGTAAGACTTCCTGCTAGAGAACAAACTTCTGCAGGGTTGCAGGGAGCCATAACCCCCTACTATAATCCACGCCATGCTATACGGTTTTACCTATTTTGATTGGGGGTCGGTTTCATGAGCACATTGCCTCTTTCGTTTCGAGTGAGAAATGCCGTCGTTGAAAAGCATCAACTTGAAGGAATTGACCCCAGTGATCGCTATTTTAATCGGTTGGTGTTGGTGAAACGGGTGGACCGTGGGTTTACGGCTAAGGTGACCTACGAGTCATTCGAAACTGAGAGCGAAACCCACCCCACAGTGGCTTCTGCTATCAAAGCGGTCGTTGATAAACTTCGTGATGTTGGCTTTACGCAATTGCGGACACGTCTCAATTTCAAAGGCCAAAAATATTTGGCCGAAAAAGAATCATGGATTGACTATCCGGATTAAGTCACTGGACTACCCTCGTTTAGTCTACATTTCTCCTCCCTTATTTTATCTCTATCTTCTTTATCCCACCCGCCAGCAATATGTTCAATCATGAGTGGACGGGTTCCTCACTTCTCGTCCCCGAAGCGGTATGCAGGCATCCAAGATGTTTGGTTCACTCGTTTTTATTTGAGCCGGGGCAAAACCCGACGAAGCGGAACTGTGAACGAGAAACTCAGATCTTTGAACTTTAAACCCGAAACTCTAAACTGTCTTCTTAGACCCGACACCTTAAACTTGAAACTCCCTTCCCAGAAACTGTCTGACAGCTCAAATACAAAGTTTTACACTTCATTTCACAAATTGCTCAAAGACCAAGTCGTGAATGAATGGGCGAAAAGCCTGAATCTTTGTATTGTCTCGACTCGGATGGACTCGGTTGGACAGGAGGACAACGCATATATCACGCTCGGGATGGATCCAAAAGGATGCCCCGGTAAATCCAAGGTGTCCAAACGACTGAGAAGAAAATCGTGTTCCGCATGAAGAGGGTTCGGACGGTGTATCCCATCCTAAGGCCCAACTGGATTGGCTCGTTTGATCTTTTCTTGTTACAAATTGTTTTGCTAACTTACTCGCAAACAGAGACGATCGTCCGCGAATGCTGTTCAACCATTCTGCTGCTACAATACTGACCGCTTGGGCGGTCCCGAATAATCCGGCATGTCCAGCAATACCTCCCAGCGCGTAGGCGTTTTCATCATGCACTTCACCATGAATCAACCGGGCCCTCCATGAATCCTCTTCTGTCGGTGCGACATCATTTCCAAGTTTCTCTTGACCTTGAGAAAATCCATCAGGTCCTATAAACCCAAATGGGATGGCGTTCAATTTGGCCAAAAACCTTTCTTCACAATAGGAGGCGAGGGATTGTTTTGTGCATCGTTCAATGAGCAGGCCCAGGAGAATAAAGCCTAAATCACTGTAGAGCGTCTTGGGGCAGCTGGGTTTTTCAAGTTCTTCTTCTCCAATCAGTCGGATCATGTGAGCTTTGCGGATTTCGACCTCGGAAGGATCTGAAGGCGGTCTACCGGTCAGTGAGAGTTTCTGATAGAAGGGTCGCCAGGCTGGAAGGCCAGAAGCATGACACAAGAGTTGGTGAATCGTGACTCGACCAATTTCATGATCCGCCACTTCATGAAGCCAGTCTTTCACCGTCTGATCCAGCCTCATCTTTCCATCTTGGACAAGGCAGAGAATAGCCGTAGCTGTCGCCAGGGGTTTGGTGAGAGAGGCAAGGTCGTAGACGGTTTCATGAACGACCAGGGGAGCTATTGGGCTTTGACTGACTCGGCCAACAGCGTTGAGATACACATTGTCGCTACCCTGCCTCACCAACAAGACAGCGCCAGGGAACACCCCCTCGGCCACAGCCTGTTCAAGGGCTTCGGCAATGGAGTTTCCCTTCAACACTAAAAAATCCTCGGCTAAATGTCTGATTGGTTTTGATTGTTCGCAGGAACGAATGGGTATGGCGAGTCGGATTCTTCCTTGTTGAAAAACTCCCCCACAGTTCCTCCCTCCTCAATCTCTAACATGCGTTCAAACGTCTGGAGGGTAGAGCGAATTTGTTCGAAGGTGATCACTCGCTGGCGACGCAGGTTGGTCAGACTCTGTTGCAGTTCTGTTAATTGAGTGCGGGATTGGGCAAGCATTTCTTCTGATTTCAGCTCTGCTTCTTTGAGCATCATATCGGCATCGTGTTGGGCACCGCGTTTCAGCTGATCAGTAAAGGTTTGGGTGGTAATTAAGGCGTTCGTCAGAGCGGCTTCTGCTTTTCGAAGTTCAGTTAACTCCTCTTCCCGGGCAGCGACTTTTTCTCGCAAAGTCGAATTTTCTCGGAGCAAGGTTTCCACCGTCACTGCCATCTCTTCTAGGAATTGATTTACCTGACGAGGTTGATAACCCCGAAATTGAACTTTAAATGTCCGATGTTGGATGTCAAGTGGTGTGAGTTTCATAGTTTCCATCCTTTTTTCGTTGTCTCTAATGCAAACGAATCGCAACATCCCGAATCGTCTTTACAACAGCATATTGCAAAAACATGATAATCAAAATAGCGATGATTGGTGAAAAATCTATCCCGCCGACAAAAGAGAAAGGAATCCGCTGACGAATAGTAAAGAGCACGGGCTCAGTAAGGCGTATCAAAATCTGCACGATGGGATTCCATGGGTCTGGATTCACCCAGGAGAGCAAGGCTCGAATGATGATGATCCACATGTACAGAAATAAGATCGTATCCAAGATGTAGGCAATGCCATGTAAAATGTTACCAGCAACAAACATTCTGTTCCCCTCACTCAGTTGGGCTCTTATCTTCTAAGGAAAGACTTCTCTCCAGCTAACCAATAAACCGCGGTCCAAATATCCCTGTTCCCACTCGAACTATTGTCGCACTTTCTTCTATGGCAATCATGAAATCTTGGGTCATTCCCATTGAAAGATTCTCCATCCCAATTCGACCCAACGAACGTTCTTTTATCTGCTCTGCCAGTTCACGAAGTTTTCGGAAATAAGAACGGGAAGCTTCGGGATCCGATACGATTGGAGGAATGGTCATCAACCCTCGAATCAAGAGGTGAGGCAACTGGTCTAAGCTGGGAAGGGCCTCTACCAAACTCGTGGGTGAGAACCCACCTTTACTTGGTTCATTTCCAATATTGACTTCTAACAGGACAGTTTGCTTGATTCTCACTTGGTCCGCTCGCTCATTAATGCCTTGAGCCTGTTCTAGGCTTTCAACGGAATGAATGAGGGCAAACCGCCCGACCAGGGCTTTTATTTTTCGCCTTTGGATTCTACCGATAAAATGCCATACGATGTCTGGAAAATCCTGTAACTCAACCATTTTGGACTCTGCTTCCTGTAAACGATTTTCCCCGCAAATGGAGACTCCGGCCAACGTAGCATCCACCACTCGGCTTGCTGCAACATGCTTGGTCGCCGCGACCAACTGTACCTCACTCGGATCTCGACCCGCTCGTGAAGATGCTTCCCGAATACGTTCAAGAACGACTTGGACATTGTGATGAATGTCATCCAAAGCACTTCCTCATATATTCGCGAGTTTATGCAACAAGAGATCATACGGTTCGATCATGCTGATACTCGTTAGGGAGGATCTCAAAGCGAGGGGGTCAACATAATCCCACTCACCATCGTTCCCCGGCGTTCTCCTTTTCTTCGATTTCTTCGATGGGAATAAAATAAATCCGAACGACAGATCGTGCAGAAATCCAAACCATGACTCTTGCTTCTCGGGACCCCCATGTTCACCACTTGCCGATGAATCATTTCCTTTAAATTGAGTCGCCCTCGATCTTGATGTGAGAAATCAAACACCGATTCCCATTCCTCAAACTGTTCTTGAAGAATTGAGATGACCGGCGCATCTATTTCATAACAACAGGCGCCGGCCGATGGGCCAATCGCCACTTCCACACGTTCAACGTTGGAACCAAAATGTGCAGCCAGGGCCTGCAAAGTTTTAGGAACAATCCCATGAAGGGTTCCTCGCCAACCGGCATGGACAGCGGCAACGACTCGATGATCAGGATCGTGAACAAAGACAGGCACACAATCCGCTGTCTGCACAGTCAATAGCACCTTTGGCTGATCGCTGATCAGGGCATCCCATCCTCCCTCGATCGCGTCCCCACCTTTGAGCGGTCTATCAAGAATCAGAGCATCCGTACCATGAACCTGCTTGACGCTGGCGACCAGTGGGAACTCTGCCGGGCCTGGATTGACGATTCCAATCCCCATCTCCTCGGCTTTCGGCCAACGATTTGGTGCTATCCGTGTGCCAAAGAAATGTGTCATACCTCCGGCTGCCGAGGCGAAACTGGAAATCGTCAGTGGTTCCATGTTGTTCTACACACCAATCAAGAGAAATCTTGCCTAATGCCCGCGACGACGCAAAAAGGTCGGCACGTCCCAATCCTCATCAACCATCATCGGCACTGTCTCACGACTTTTGCCATTCGATTCGAGTCGCCGCATAAACGTGGGGCGATCTAATTCCTGATTTTGGTGATTCCGATGCTCACCTCGTACCGCAGCCAACAGGGGTTGACGCGCCGGAGCCATAGCCGGGGATGGCCGTGAAGGGGTTATCACCATGGATGAACCGTTCGGTTGGAGGCGGCTCGCGACATCCTTTTCCTCCCGTTCAAACCCCGTGGCAATGACCGTCACCACAATTTCATCACCCATATCCGGATCAATAACTTGACCGACGATGATATTGGCTTGCGGGTCCGCCGCTTCTCTCGCAACATTGGAGGCCTCTTCAATCTCATGGAGTGCCAAGCCCGGTCCACCTGTGATGTTCAACAACATCCCTTGAGCCCCATCGACAGTGCTATCTTCCAAAAACGGGCTTGAGACAGCCTGTTTCGCTGCTTCGCTGGCACGATTGGTGCCTCTGGCAATGCCCATGCCCATGACGGCTCGACCGGTGTAGCTCATGATCGTTTGAATATCAGCAAAATCGACATTGACGAGCCCTGGTGTCGTAATGACATCAGCAATGCCCTGGATGGCTTGACGCAAGACATCATCCGCAATCCTGAAGGCTTCGAGGAGAGACGTATTTTTATCGACCAAGTCTAAGAGTTTTTGATTGGGGATCACCAATAACGAATCCACGTTTTTTTTCAGTTCTCTCAGCCCTTCCTCGGCATATCCCATGCGACGTTGTCCCTCGTATTGAAAGGGCTTTGTCACCACTCCCACGGTGAGAATACCCAGCTCCCTAGCAATTCTGGCAAAAATAGGGGCGCCGCCCGTTCCAGTCCCACCTCCCATTCCAGCAGTCACAAAAACCATATCAGCCCCTTCTAACACTTGTCGAATTTCCATCTCACTTTCCACCGCCGCCTCTCTTCCAACATCGGGCTTGGCGCCTGCTCCCAATCCTTGGGTTCGTTTAGGTCCCAGTTGAATTTTAAAGGGAGCCTGGGATCTGGCCAAGGCCTGAAGATCCGTGTTGCCCACGATGAAGTCGACTCGGCTTAACCCTGAGGCGATCATCGTGTTGACAGCATTGCAGCCTGCTCCCCCGACACCAAGAACTTTAATTCGAATCGGACTAAATTCTTCTTCTTGTAATGAGAACATGGAACCCTCCTTTCACCTCTGTGTGAAGACTTGGGATGGTGATCTCCTTCGGATCTCCGCCGCTTTCCATGGAATCCGTCCTTCTGGTCTAATCAAACATCCATCCCTTCATACGTCCAAAAACGCCACTAAATCCTTTGTCGCCCTTTCGGCAGCCTATTAAGCCGGCTGGTTCAAACTCCTGACCGCACGAATGCGCATGTAAGATTAATCCAACTCCAGTGGAAAACATGGGGTTGCTGACGATATCACGCAATCCCCCCACTCCAGATGGAATGCCACTTCGGGCGGGAAGATCGAGCACACGTTCCGTCGCTTCAGGCATGCCTTCCAGTAGTGACGTTCCCCCCGTGATGACCGCCCCCGCTGCTAATTTCCCTTCATACCCAGCCAAGCGAATTTGATTCAGAACCAGGTCAAAGATTTCTTCAACTCGAGGCTCGATAATCCTAGCAATTTCCCGTTTAGAGATATTTCTTGGAGGCCGGCCACCGACACTCGGGACCTGAACGCACTCAGAGTCCTTGACCATATCTGTCAACGCGACACCTTGACGAATCTTAATTTTTTCGGCATCCCCATGAGCCGTTCGCAAACCGATTTGTAAATCTGACGTCACGTGTTGGCCTCCTACGGGCAACACCGCCGAATGGCTAATGCTTCCTTCTGAAAAAATGGCTAAGTCAGTCGTTCCGCCTCCTAAATCCACCATGACCACACCTAGCTCTTTTTCTTCTTCTGTTATTACAGCATCGCTTGACGCAAGGGGTTGAAGAACAACATCAACCACACCAAGGCCAGCTCGATTCACACACTTGACCAGGTTCTGAGCCGAGGTCACCGCCCCAGTCACAATATGGACATCCACTTCCAACCGCGAACCGGATATGCCAACCGGTTCACGAATTCCTATCTGGTCGTCTACAATAAACTCCCGAGGAAGCACATGGAGGATCTGCCGGTCTTGCGGCACGACGGTTGTCGTACGAGCTGTATCGATCGCCCGCTGCACATCAGATCGAGAGACTTCCTGCTTCTTCAGCGCAACGACGCCATGAGCACTTTCACTGGAAATATGGCTCCCAGCAATTCCGATGTGAACGGAATTGATTTGCACCGCAGCCATGAGTTCGGCTTCTTCCACCGCTTTCCTTATTGAGTCCACGGTGGCGTCAATATTGACCACCACTCCCTTTCGTAACCCACGGGACGGGCTGGATCCCACTCCAATGACGTTGACCACATCATCATCGATCACCTCTCCGACAATCGCACAGATCTTTGTTGTGCCGATGTCAAGTCCAACAACAATGTTCTCTTTCTTGGCCATGGTCTTTTGTCACCCCCTCTGCCGGAAGATCACCTTTCTCGGGTATCGGAGATCAATTTCTTTCCACTCCGATTTGTTTTTGGCATGGATAGTAGAGTTTAACAACTGATACCGTTTCCATTGACTTTCGGGCTCCGCCCCAAATTGGAAACGAACCCCTTGGACGTCTGCAAAAATTTCGTCAGGACTCTTGATCTGTACGACCGGCTTTGATTCAAATCGTTGGAGAACCCAACCCGCTACCTTCATTCCCTTTTGCAATGTGCGTTGTGAACCCGGATCCTCATTGAGGAGAAGAGTCGGGTTGATTCCTTCCAGTATGGGGAGGTCTGTTTGCTCAGGACGGACCCTGTTGGACAAAACTATTCCGCTTTGATCAAGGACCATCATCTGGGTTCCATACCGGAGAATCGCTGCAGGACGACGTTCACGAATGGCAACCGTGACAGTATCCGGCAACACCCTACCGACGACGACTGAATCGATCCAAGGATGGGATTCCAGTCGCTGACTTAAAAGCGAGAGATCAATGTCGAACAAAGTGGAACCAGGAGGAAGTGCAAGCCGGTCAATGATTTCACCTCGGTTCATTCGCTCCAACCCTGTGACGGAAATGTGATGAACCGTCGTCCAGGAAGCTAACACCGGTTGAACCTGTTGATATCCAACCGTGCCAGCTAACGCCATGAGCACGAAGACCATCGCCAGGATTCGTACAGAGTAACCAGTTCGCTGTTTTCGGTGTCTCCGAGTTCGTCGGCCACCAGATCTCCTTTTCTTTATCAAGGACGCAAGAAGACCTAGCTTTTTAGCGTTTCTTCGACTCATTTCCTTGCCTATCACATCCGGCGAAAAGTGGTGCCTTTTCTTTTGGCTCGTCCCCGTCTTAGGGCCGATTGAAGAATTTTTTCTGTGAGTGCTCCATAATCCATACCAGCTTGCAAGGCTGCCATGGGCAACAGGCTTCGCTGGGTCATCCCAGGAATCGTATTAATTTCTAAAAAAAACGGGCGCCCTTGAGGGCTCAATCTAAAATCAACGCGGGCTGCTCCTTCGCAACCCACCCCAGCATAAGATCGGACGGCTAGATCTCGAAGCCGTGTTATCGTTGATCCCGATAGTTGAGGAGGACATTGGTACGATGTTTCATCTTTTTCGTACTTTGCAGCATAATCGTAAAAACCACCAGGAGCCAAAATTTCCACAGGCGGCAGCAACTCCCCATCTACGACAGACATCGCCAGTTCCCTCCCAGGAACATAGGTTTCGACAAAGATTTCATCCCCCTGCCGGAAAGCTCGTCGCAAAGCAGCTGCCCATTCCGATCGACGGCGAACGATTGAAACACCGATGGTTGATCCTTGCGCTACCGGCTTCACAACAAAGGGGAAGCAAGAATCAGAAGGAGGAGTGGGTGGTTTTTTGGTTCTTGATAGAATTCGCCCTTCCGGTACGGGAACCCCGTGGGTTTTAAGAAGTCTTTTTGTCATGGGCTTATCCATTGCCAACGCACTGGCCAACACCCCAGAGCCTGTATATGGGATCCTGAGCACTTCCAATAACCCTTGGACATTCCCATCTTCATCCCCTGGGCCATGTAACGCGAGAAAAGCCATTTCCACTCTTTTGGACCGCAACTGCCAAGGCAATGACGGATCAACATCGATTTGAACCACGTTATATTTCTTCCCGCGCAGCACCTCATAGATGGCTTTTCCTGTCTTTAAAGAAACCGGTCGTTCGGCGGAGCCCCCTCCCATCAACACCCCGATTCGAGCTTGCGTTAACGGCACTGGGCTAGACTCCTCTCAACCCTTCTGGGTTTCTGACAACCAACCATTTAAAAATAGAGGCTTAGGGATCTCCAACAATTTGCAATTCCAATTCGAGAGTCACACCGGTTTGCTGAAAAACCGTTTGCTGAATTTTCTTGATAAGGAGCAAGACATCTGTTGCTCGTGCCTGACCAACGTTGATGATAAAATTTGCATGCTTCTGTGAGACCTGGGCGTCTCCAATGCGAGTCCCTTTCAAGCCTGCTTTTTCGATCAATTCCCCAGCGGAGCTCTGTTCTGGATTTTTAAAGATTGATCCGGCATTGGGTCGTGTTAAGGGTTGAGTCGCCTTTCGGTATTGAAGATAGGCCTGCGTCGCTGATCGAATTTTCGCTTTGGGAGCGTGAGTGAGCTGAAACCATGCTCCTGCCACGAATCCCGGCGGAAGGGAGGCTCGGCGGTAGGAAAAAGATATGGTTGAGGCTTCCAAAGTTTGGGGTTGTCCCTCAAGGGTCACAAACTGAACGGCTTTGAGCGCATCCTTCATTTCCCCTAAGTAGGTCCCAGCATTCATCACGACGCCCCCTCCGACCGTCCCAGGAATTCCTGCAGCCCACTCAAGGCCAGACAATGAACGGTTGATGGCATGCTGCATCAAAACCGGCATGCGAACCCCAGCCTCTGCATAAAGAACATCTTGTCCTTCATCAGAGATTTCCACCATGTTTGAGAATGACACCACCATTCCCCGTATTCCTCTATCCTGAACAAGAACGTTCGTCCCGCCTAATGGAAATACTGGCACACCGATAGCATTCGATTGGTTCATTAAGACACACAGATCTTCAAGGTCCGCTGGTGTCACAAAGACGTCAGCTGGCCCTCCAATTTTAAGTGAGGTGAAATCCTTCAAAGGCACGTCAAAAGACACACCCCCTCGAATGTTGGCTACTGCCGAAAGCAGTTGACGATTGGTTGAGATTTGAGTTCTCATCCCTCGACGTGTTCTCACAGAACCGGTTGTTGGAAGGGGAAGCAGAGAGAGATTCACAATCGCTCCAAAATTTCTACTCCTACCTTCCAAATATCACCAGCTCCTAAAGTCAACACCACATCTCCTGGACACAATTGCGATAGCACCGATTCAACCATGGTTTCTTTCTTTTCGATCCATGTGACCGAAAGGTGACCGGAAGCCTGGATTTTTTTGGTCAACTCTTTTCCTGATACTCCAGGAATCGGCTCTTCTCCGGCTGAATAGATCTCTGTCACGAACACAAGGTCAGCTTGGGAAAAGACACCAGCGAATTCTTCGAAAAGATCGCGAGTCCTGGTGTATCGATGTGGTTGGAAGGCAACGACCAAGCGACGCCCCCAGGCATCCTTGGCAGCCGACAGTGTCACCCGGATCTCGGTTGGATGATGGCCATAATCATCCAAGACTAAGATGTCGTTTTTCTCGCCCCGTACCTGAAATCGTCGTTCAACTCCTGTAAATCCAGCCAACCCCGATCGAATAAGTTCAAGGGGTATATCCAGCTCTAATGCCACGGCAATAGCGGCTAAGGCATTCGGAATATTATGGACTCCGGGGACGTTGAGCCGAAACGGCCAGATTTTTTTTCCCAGCAAATGAGCACGAAAATTCACCACGCCCCCATCAGCCGAAATGTCGGTGGCAAGGATATCCGGTTCCAACTTCCCAGCTTGATGTTCGACTCCATAGGTCAAACAGCGCTTCAGCACCCTGGGCAAGAGTTTTCGAATCCGTTCGTCGTCAGCGCAGAGAATAACTAAACCATAAAAAGGCACCTTGTTCATAAATTCCAAGAAGGCCTCTTCCAGACGCTCCATGGTGCCGTAATGGTCAAGATGTTCACGATCCATATTCGTGACCACGACGATCGATGGAGAAAGCCGTAAAAAAGACCCATCGCTCTCATCAGCTTCAGCAATGAGTAAATCACTTCGCCCAAGCCTGGCGTGAGTTCCCACCGCATTGACCTTCCCTCCCACGACAAAGGTGGGATCCAAGCCTGCCTGGGCAAGGACAGAAGCGATTAGTGACGTGGTGGTCGTCTTTCCATGGGCTCCAGCAACCGCGACTCCAAATTTTAGGCGCATAAGCTCCGCAAGCATTTCTGCTCTTGAGATCACAGGGATGTTCAATCGCCGAGCCTCCATCACTTCAGGATTCGTTGATTGAACCGCAGAGGAAGTCACGACAACTTGGGCACCCTTCACATGGGATTCACGATGACCGATGAAAACTTCTCCCCCAAGCGTTTCCAACCGACGTATATTGTCGGAATGGGATACATCAGACCCCGTCACTTTGTAGCCAAGGGTGAGGAGTACCTCCGCAATACCGCTCATTCCACTCCCGCCAATCCCCACCAAATGAATGTGTCGAGTCTTTCTAAACATGTTCGGATACGACCCACATGAAACTCCTTACCGTCACCCGACAATGAGATCGTCGATCAAAAACAAAACATTGTTCAAAATGGACTCTTGGAACCACAGCGTTTTCACCTATCACCGCGACGCAGGATGTCCTGCTAACGCAAGACATTCTCGGACCATAATTTCTGCAGAGTCGGTTCTCCTCAGTGAACGGCTTCTCTGTGCCATGATCTTCACATGATCAGGACTCTTAAACAGGGCCTCTAGTTCCGCAACGAGTCGTTTTGCTGTCAATTCTGCTTGGGGAATCACGACCGCGGCTCCTGCTTGTTCCATCACCCTGGCGTTTTTTTCCTGATGGTTATGAGCGGCATGCGGAAACGGGATTAAAATAGCCGCTTTCCCGCACGCGGATAGCTCCGCCAAGGTCAACGCTCCACAGCGCGACACTACTAAATCTGCAGAACGGAGTGTGGCTGGCATATCACTGATAAAGGAGACAACTTGAGCATGGACCCCGACAGCGGCATAGGCCATGGTGATTCGGTCAACATCATCTGCTCCTGTTTGGTGAATGAGGTTGAGATCTTCCCGAACCACTTTGGATATCTCCAATGCTTCAATAACCGCCGAATTAATCGCACGTGCACCTTGACTGCCACCACAGATGAGCACCGTCCGCACTCGATCAGGCGAGGGAGACGGTTCCTGCTGGAGGAATGCTTTCCTAATCGGGACACCAACGGTGCGAACCTTCGAGGGATTAAAGAACTGTTTTGCCGCTTCAAAAGAAAGAAAGATTCGATCGGCTAAAGGCCCCATTATTCTGTTGGCTAGCCCAGGAACGGCATTTGGTTCAAGCAACGCTCTCCGAATTCCAAGGAAAAAAGCCGCAATCACGACAGGAGGGCTTGTGTACCCTCCGGTACCAATGACCACATCCGCACAACGTGCTCGAAGCAAACGCATCGCTCGCCAAATCGCTCCAGGAATGAGCATAAGACCGATCAAGGAATCTCGGAGACTTCGACCAACGATTCCTCGCACATAAAGAGTTTCCAATTGAATTTCACTCTCTTGTAACATCGTCCGCTCTAGGTGGCGTCCCGTCCCCACCAATGTGACGGAGGCCATCGGATCCTGCCGATAAAACTCCTCGGCTAAGACAATCGCCGGAAACATGTGCCCACCTGTCCCCCCAGAAGCAATCACGACATTCATCGAGACAACCTTGACCTTGGAGTTCCTGAAAGACTTTCTCCACGGGATACACTCAGTAATAAACCAATGGCAAACATCGTCGTGACTAAGGAAGACCCGCCATAGCTCACCAATGGCAATGTTAAACCCTTGGTTGGCAACAGCCCGGTTACCACTCCCATGTTCATGAGGGCTTGGCCTCCGAGAAGCAACACGACTCCAAACCCCAAGAACCGCCCGAAAGGATCTTGTGAATAGTGCGCAATTTGACATCCTTTGAAGATGAAAATCCCCAATAACAGAATCAGTGCTCCTGTTCCTACGAAGCCCAACTCTTCGCCAATCAGAGCGAGGATAAAATCAGAATGTCCTTCAGGAAGAAAAAAGAGCTTCTGCTTACTTTCCCCTAAACCCACTCCCCAGAAGCCACCGCTTCCTAATGCCACGAAAGATTGAGTTAACTGAAACCCCACACCCATCGAGTCCTGCCAAGGATCCAAAAAATTCAAAAAGCGGCGAAGCCGGTATTCTGACCCCCAAATCAGTGCTACGGTTGATAGGATAATGATCAAAAACAGCCCGCAGAGGTGCATCAAACGAGCTCCTCCCAAAAACAACAACTCCACCAATAGAAGACCCAAAATGACAGTCGTTCCAAAATCTGGTTCAAGGAGAACTAACCCTGCCATGCATCCCACCAAAACCACAGGGGGAAGAAATCCTGAAAAAAAGTCACAAACCTGATCTTCTTTGTTCGAAAGAAACGCAGCCAAATAAAGAAGAACGCTGACCTTGGCCATTTCCGCTGGTTGGAGCGAGACATCACCCACACGAAACCAACGGCGTGCTCCGTTCACTTCTACGCCAATGAACGGCACCAAGACGAGAATGAGCAAGATCATGATGATGCCATAGAGTGCAGGGATGAATGGCTTCCATCGTCTATAGTCAACATTCGCAACTCCATGCATGACCATGATTCCAAGGATTAACCATATGGCTTGGCGTTTAAAGAAAAACATGGAATCACCATAGCGGTTCTCCGCCATGACCCCACTCGCGCTGAAGATCATGACTAGCCCACTCAACGCCAACATATAGGTCACCCCCAATACCCATCGATCGGGAGAGAGAGGACCCCACTTGGTTGGCCGCGCACCTAACCATTCCAGAGACAATTGTGGTGCGTCAGAAATGGGTGGAGCCATGATTCCTATATTCTCTCTCTACTAGAGCGTTCAAGATAACGCATTCACCGCATCACGAAATTGTTGCCCACGATCCTGATAATCCCGAAACATATCGAAGCTGGCGCAGGCCGGAGAGAGCAAGACGACCTGTCCAACTTCGGCTTTACGTGCCGCAACGTTCACAGCCTCTTGCAAACTTTCAACTTCGGTGAGAGCTTCGATACCTTCCAGCGCATCTTTGAGTCGAGATGCCGATTCTCCCATGACAATGACGAGTTTCGCCCTCTGTTGAAGCGGTCTCCGTAATCGTGAAAAATCACTACCTTTATCTTTCCCACCGAGAATCACCAGAATCGGAAGGTCAAAACTTTCCAACGCCTTTAGGGTGGCATCAACATTGGTCCCTTTCGAGTCGTTCACAAACAGGACACCCTTTCGTTCCCTCACAATCTCCAACGCATGGGCAATCCCTCGAAACTCCTTGATTGTTCGTTGAATAACCTCAATGGGTGTTCGACATAACATCCCGATCGCCACAGCCCCACAAACATTGGCAAGATTATGAGATCCACGGAGACCGACGTCCTTGACTGGCCCGACCTCCCACCGATCCCCGCCCATTCGGGCCACAATGGTCTTGCCTTCAAGATACACTCCTTCTCCAAGAGGGTTTTGAATACTAAACCCAACTTTTTCAGCATGGATCAGAGTGCCCATCTTCACAACAGTGGAATCATCCATATTCAACACTGCAAAATCATCTGACTCCTGGTTTTCAAAGATTCGGGCTTTTATCGCACGGTATTCCTCCACCGAAGCATGACGGTCTAGGTGGTCAAGAGTGACATTGAGGAGAACAGCGACATGAGGATGAAAGTGTTGAATCGTCTCCAATTGAAAACTCGAAATTTCTGCCACAACCGCATCAAATAGCAAAGAGCCGTCACCGACTTCATTCATATTTCGAAAAGCTGACAAGGCTCCTTCACACAATGGAGTCCCGATGTTCCCACCCACAAATACTCGCTGCCCTGCCTGCTCCAACATCCTCGCAATCAGGGACACGACCGTACTTTTTCCATTTGTCCCGGTGACCGCGATCAAATTGCTGGGTAGAAACAATGAGGCAAGTTCCACTTCTCCAATCACAGGAATCCCTTCTTGACGAGCATCTTCCAAGATAGGTAGCGCACTGGGCACTCCAGGGCTAATGACAACAAGGTCGACATCTTCAAATCCGCGCCTAAAATCTTCTCCACAACAGACTTTGACTCTGGTCAGATCAAGCTGTTCGAGACGTTCAGAGAGGTCCAATCTCGGCCGTTGATCAGCAAGGCACACATGAGCTCCCACTGCCTTCAAAAGGTTATGGGCTGCGAATCCGCTCCTTCCCAAACCCACGACCGTGACGGATTTGTCTTTCAGCGACTCCCAATGAGATGAAGCTGTTCCGGGCACTTCAATCACCACCCCACCGGATTCACGATCAATGCCGAAAATCCATCTGTGACTGTTCATCATCCTGTTAACGCAGCTTCAACGTGCTGAGACTTAACAGGCTCAAAATGATCGCGACAATCCACAGACGCACGACCACTTTCGGTTCTTCCCATCCCTTCATCTCATAATGATGGTGAAGCGGAGCCATTAAGAAGATCCGTTTCCCTCTTGATTTAAAGGAGAGGACTTGAAAAATCACTGACACGGCTTCCATGACAAACACTCCCCCAACGAGCATCAACAGCAATTCATGCTTGCTCACGACAGCCACGGTACCAAGCGCAGCCCCAAGAGGAAGCGATCCGACATCTCCCATGAACACCGACGCCGGATAGGTATTAAACCACAAAAAGCCCAAACTGGCTCCAAAAATTGATGCCATTAACACCGAAAGCTCACCAGCCCCTTCAATGTAAGGAATGAGGAGATACTCGGAGACCACTTTGTTCCCAGCCGCATAGGCTACGACCGTATACGCCACTGACGCGACCATGACGGGTCCTACTGCAAGCCCATCCAGACCATCCGTTAAATTCACAGCATTGGAACAGCCGACAATCACTAAGACCGCGAACGGAATATAGAAATAGCTAAGATCTGGGGTGAACGTTTTAAAAAATGGCACACTGAGTTCAGTGGAATAGGCAGGGGAAGAATAAAAAACTAATCCAATACCAAGTGCGACACAGATCTGAGCAGCTAATTTCTGTAAGACGGTGAGGCCTTTTGAGCGACTCTTTGAGATCTTGAGGTAGTCATCGACAAACCCCACCAGTCCAAATCCCGCCATTGCCAACATCACTAACCACACATACAGGTTTGTCACATTTGCCCACAACAAGGTTGACAACAACACGGAAAAGATAATCAAAATCCCTCCCATGGTTGGGGTCCCTTCCTTAATCTGATGTCCACTTGGCCCTTCCTCACGCACTCGTTGCCCCAAACCAAGTTTTTGAAGCTTTCTGATCATGGGAGGTGCTAGGACAAAAGCAATCACGAAGGCGGTGACCGCTGCATAAATGATTCGAAAACTCAGATAGCGAAAGACATTAAAAGCGGAAATCTGGGTATGAAGGGGATACAACCACAAATATAGCATTGCGACCTATCCTTCCCTTTCTCTCGAAAGACAAATCCTTTTCCCTCTCAGAAGCGTTCTAGATGGAACACATTTGCGTAAAACGGGACAATAATCCAAGTTCTCACCCATCGATTCCATCGCTGCTTGCTCCTCAGGTTTCTCTCTTAAACAACCCACCAATCAGCCGTTCCATACGCATACCACGCGACCCTTTTATCAAGACAGCATCGCCCGGTCGAACGAAGCCCTTTCCTGCCCTCGAAGCTTCCTCGATGTTTCGAGTCTCGACAATTTGCCCTGCTGGCATGCCTTTGGTCTTTGCTCCTCGGACATAGTCTTTGGCAAATGCCCCGCACGCTATCAAACCATCAACGCCCTGCTCGGCAACATATTCACCTATCTGGCGATGGAGATCCTTTTCGGATTGTCCTAATTCGAGCATATCTCCCAGAATGGCGATAGTCCGTTTCTCTCCTGCCACATCAATTAACAGGTTGATCGCAACCTTCATCGAAGCTGGATTCGCATTATAGTAGTCATGTAAGAGTGTGACCCCATGAATTGTTTGCACTTGCGAACGCATAGCAGCTGGGCGAAACCTTGAGAGACCAAAAGCCATCTTCCTTGCCGATACCCCCAGAACATGTCCCACCGCCAGAGTGGCAAGGGCGTTTGAAACGTTATGCACTCCACGCACACCTACGGACATCAGACGGGAACGCGTAGAGTTCGGATACAGCACTCGAAAGGTTGACTTGCTGTTCAGTGATCTGACATCACGAGCACGGATATGCGCCTTTGGAGAAAATCCAAAAGACACAACGGCACATTTGGCCCAGCTTCTTAAAAACTTAAAATAAGAATCATCAGCATTTAACACGATCACGCCATCATTAGGGAGGCTAGCCAATAATTCGGCTTTCGCTCGTGCCGAGGCATCCAACGTTCGAAAATACTCGAGATGGTCAGGTCCGATGTTGGTAATGATGCCGTGAGTCGGTCTGGCAATTTCGCAAAGGCGTGCTGTTTGCCCTTCTTGATCGACCCCCATTTCGACAACCGCGACTTGGTGACGGGCAGTCAGCCTTAACAACGTTTGAGGCAACCCAATACTGTTATTGAGATTCCCTTTTGTCGAGAGGATTTGCCACTGAGCTTTCAATGTACTGGCTACCATTTCTTTTGTTGTTGTTTTGCCATTGCTCCCAGTGACAGCCACAACTGGGATATGAAATCGCTTCCGGTGAAAGGCCGCTAAATCCTGGTAAGCCCTTAAGGAATCTTCAACTTCAATGAGCAGAGGCTGTGAAGTAGGTTGAAGGGATTGTCCAATCCGTAATCGAGAACGGGCACGTCGACCTTGAACCTTTTCTATTAATGCTCCACTGGCTCCATGCATGAACGCATTCTCCAAAAAACGGTGCCCGTCGAAATTCGACCCTCTGAGGGCCACAAAGAAATCTCCATGACGAAGAATTCTTGTATCCGTGCATAATCGACGAATTCGTCTTCGAGCCGAACCGGACACCAGAGTTCCACCTGTCACTTGGAGAACCTCATCAAGCGAAAACGATGACACGGCACCTCCCATTCAAAGTCTTTTTCCGATAAGAGTCCGAAGGGCCTCTCGAGCAATTTCTCGATCATCAAAATGTAAACGTTGAGCCCCGATGAATTGGTAGTCCTCATGTCCTTTCCCAGCAATCAAGACGATATCATTCGACCGAGCCTCCTTCACGGCAGCCCAAATGGCCTCACCGCGGTCAGGAATGATCCGGTATTTGGCTCGTGACACCTGAGGCACAGTCAAGAGGCCGTGCTCAATATCCTGCAGAATCGCCAAAGGGTCCTCACTTCGAGGATTATCAGAGGTTAAAAAAACCCTATCACTCTTTTCTGCGGCTACCCGACCCATTTGGGGCCGCTTACCTGGATCTCTATCGCCCCCACATCCAAACACTGTGATAATTCGACCTGTTTTCACTGTGTCTGCAACGGACAACAGCCGGGCCAGAGCATCCTCGGTATGGGCATAATCCACGATGACTGTAAAATCTTGTCCCTCTTCCAGGCGTTCAAAACGCCCAGGGACATTCTCAAATGAAGCAAGCCCTTGTTGAATACAATCAGGTGTGATACCTGCTGCTAATCCAGCCCCGACCGCGGCTAGAATATTGTAGATGTTCTGTTCTCCCACTAATGGAGAACGTACCGAAATTTCCCCATTGGGAGTCTCCGCCTTGAATTCACTTCCCTGAAGAGTCAGGCTGATATCCTTGGCCCTAATATCGGCTGAACTGCAGAGGCTGTAGGTCCACACTGGCACCTGACAACTTTCTCGAAGTCGCCTTCCCCACTCATCATCAATATTGATGATAGCCCGTTTCGGCCTATCTTTAAGATCGGGCCCGCTGATGTATTCTGTAAAAAGGCGACGCTTGGCATGGAAGTACTCTTCCATCGTTCCATGGAAATCCAGATGGTCTTGAGTGAGATTGGTAAACACGACGAGGTCAAAGTCACAACCCTTGACTCTATCGAGGGTTAACGCATGTGAGGAAACCTCAAGAACAGCCGCATTGATATGAGATGCAACCATCTTGGCCAAGAATCCTTGAAGTTCGACCGGACCGGGGGTCGTATGGGTAGCGGAGAAATATTCCGGACCGATGAAATTTCCCACAGTGCCCATGACCCCGACCTTTTGCCCACCAGACTCAAGTAAGGCCTTGATCAGATGGGTGACGGTCGTTTTTCCGTTAGTGCCTGTCACCCCGATTAATTGAAGATGTTCAGAAGGGTGATGATGGAATTGGCTAGCCAACATTCCAAGCGTCGCCCGAGAATTTTGAACCCGCACGACCCCTATCGATTGAGCCGCCCCCGAAACCATCTGACGAATAGACTGAATCGGTCTATCGAGAACAATACCCACCGCCCCTTGAATCACAGCATTCCCCATGTGCTCATGCCCATCGGTCTTTTCTCCTTTCATGGCCACAAAGACACTCCCTCCTCGTACCATTCGTGAATCGTCTGTCACATCGAGGACTTCTGCCTCCAGATTTCCTTCTTGTTCAAGAATCTCGACTGAAGAGAGCAATTCTGCCATCATCATGACTCGACTATCTGTGCATAGACCACAGGAACATAGGACTACCACACTCTGGCAATCTTGATCCCTGCGGACTCTTGCCAAGGAGAGATTTGGAAATGTCTAAGCACTTGTTCTGCCACTTGACGGAACACTGGTGCTGCAACTAGGCCACCCCACCCAGGCCCTTGAGGCTCATCAATGAGGACCAAAATGGTCACTTTGGGCTCTTCGGCCGGGACAAATCCCACAAAAGAACTCACGAGTTGCGTAGAAGAATACTGACCGGTTTTCGGATCAACCTTTTGCGCTGTTCCTGTTTTTCCTGCCACACTATAATGAGGGATCGCGGCTCGCCTCCCCGTTCCCTTTTCCACAGCATTGGTCATCAGGGCAATGAGCGTTTTGGCGGTTTGATCCAAGATCGGTCTTCTCCGAACTTCTGGGCTTCGGGACCATTGAAGATTGCCTTGTGCATCACGAACTTCTTTGACGACATAAGGCTTCATCAACCACCCCTGATTGGCAATAGCTGAAACAGCCGTTGTCATTTGTAAGGGCGTGACTCCAATTTCCTGACCAATGGCCAGTGAGGCTAACGTCCGCTTTCCCCATTCTTTGGGTGGCTTCAACAGCCCAGCCGATTCCCCAGGCAGATCAACTTCAGTCCGTTCTCCAAAACCAAATGCACGAAAATATCGATGCAACCGTTCCTTTCCCAACGATAAGGCAATCTTCACTGAAGCGACATTACTCGACCTCGTCAGGGCTTCTTCAAACGTTAACCAACCAGCTTTCTGATGATCATGAATAACGGTTCCACTAATTGGTATTTCTCCATCGCCTGCATAAATTAAGGTTCCTGGTTCAAATTCCTTTTCCTCCAATGCCGCAGCGGCAACGACCATCTTCATGGTGGACCCTGGTTCATAAGGATCCGTCACCGCACGATTCCGCCAGATGTCAGGGCTCACAGAATGGCGGCGATTAGGGTCGAACGTCGGCCGGAGGGCCCAACCCAAAATAGCTCCCGTTTGAGGATCCATGACAATAATAATCCCACCACGCGCTTGATTCTCTTTCACGGCAGCATCTAGGGCTTGCTCGGCAATAAATTGGATCACTTCATCCACGGTCAGGGTTACCGTATTCCCTGCTGCCATGGAACGATTCATCTGCTCTTGAAGGAGAATGGTTCGCCCAAACCCATCTCGTTGTAGACGAATTTTTCTGATATCTCCACGAAGATAAGATTCATACTGATTCTCAATTCCTTCCAATCCCTGGCTATCAATTCCTGCAAATCCAAGCGCATGTGAGAGCAATTCTCCTTTAGGATAAAACCGGTGCTTTTCCCACACAAGCCCTAACCCATTTTCACCAAGCGCACTGATCCTCTCGGCCTCCTGCTTTCCGATTTTCCGCTTGATCCACACAAAGTCGCGACGTTGACGAAGGCGATCTTCTAGGGTTTCGGGAGAGAGGTCTAGGATTTTTGAGAGTTGCTGAGCTCTCCTGTGGGGATCATCAATTTCCGAAGGATGAGCAAAAACTGATGGGACATCGACATTGAGCGCCAAGGCTCGCCCCTGACTATCTTGAATCAATCCACGGCTAGGATTGAGTGCCACGACTTTGTGATGCTGGCGGGCTGCTCGACTTGTCATTTCACTGCCATTGAGGATCTGAAGCTGAAACAATCGTAACAAGACAATCACAAACCCCATGATCAGGATGGCTGATATCACCACCAACCGTCCTGAATAAGAATTGGTCACAGCGGGCACTTGATGCTGAGGTCTTGATTTCATTGAGCGTTGAGTTTTTGAGCCACTCGTATTACCCCAGATTCCTTTGGATCTGGGGTGGAGCCAAAGGGTTTTGTTCGAACCAAAATAATCTGCCCTGGGCCGGGGACTCTCATCCCTAACTTGTCTTTGGCTTCTCGGGCTATTCGGTCAGGCGCCATTAATTGAGAAATCCGTAACCGCAAGACCTCCTGGTCACGTTCTAATACGACTTTTTTCTTGGATAACTCCTCCAGACGATATCCAACTCGTACAATATCCATTTTTCCCCACACATAAAGGAGAACACCGACCCCTAAGACGAGGGAAAGGATGAGGATCAGACTATGCTTCATGGATCGCTCCTTGATTTCCAGATCACTGAGTTGCTCTGCGTTGTGCGACTCGAAGCTTGGCACTTCGGGCTCTCGGGTTTGATTTTCTTTCATTAATCGAGGCCACGCATGGTTTTTTAGTCAAAATCGTGAGTAACGGATCGTCCCTTTTTGAAAGAGCGCGAAAGGTGGTTTTGACGATACGGTCCTCCAGCGAATGAAAGGAAATGACACAAAGTCTCCCACCAGGGGCAAGTAATTGGGCGGCATCAAGAAGCGTCGGCTCTAACACATCGAGTTCGCGGTTGACAGCAATCCGTAATGCCTGAAACGTTCTTGTCGCACAGTGAATATGTCCTGAACGGTAGGGAGCAGGAACCGCCTTCCAAACAATCTCTTTGAGTTCAGAAGTGGTTTGAAGTGGGAAAAATTTTCTGGTCTCCACAACTGCCCGGGCAATTCGTCGTGAATACCGTTCTTCTCCGAATCTGAAAAGGATCGAAACGAGTTCATTTTCTGGAACAGTATTCACCAATTCACCAGCGGTGACAGGAGTACCAGAAGTCATACGCATATCCAATGGGCCATTCTCCATGAAACTAAACCCGCGTTCTGGTGTATCCAACTGAACTGAGGAAATTCCCAAATCAAGCACGATTCCATCGACCTGAGACAAGTCCTCTTCCTCTGCGATCGCCCTTAGGTTCTCAAAATTTCGACAAACCAGTTTGACCCTCGATGAAAAGACATCCAATCGTTTCTTAGCCAATTCGATAGCCTGAGGATCCTGATCAATACCAAGTAATCTTCCTCCTGGGGAACTTTTCTCAAGAATAAAAAAAGCTGTTCCCCCTCCCCCAATCGTACAATCAACGTAGGACCCACAGGATTGGGGGTCTAACCAGGATAATAACTCCTGGACTAACACGGGTTTGTGAGAAAAACCGCTATAGTTTTCTTGTTTTATAGCTATCCACTTTCTCCCATAGTTTACCACTTATTACTGAATATACTTCCCTGCCCAGCCTTGTCAAGCTAAAATTATGAGAAAATGTGGTTTATTTTTCTGATGTTAGGGTCGGAACAGATGGTCTTCGGTAAGGGAAATTTTAGGTTTGCACGGTAGGGAACGATACTTATTGCACAGAATAATGAGGAATTCCACGGACCCATTTCTGTCTTGGACCATGAATTTAGGGGTACAGACGATACAGCATTCTGGGGAATGGAATGGTTTCACGCACGTGATCCAATCCGCATATCCATGCCACGACCCGCTCTATTCCCATGCCAAAACCAGAATGCGGCACTGACCCATATTGTCGTAAATCTAAATACCAACGAAACGCTTCTTCGGAAAGATCATGATCTTGAAGTCGTTGCCTGAGCTTGTCATATTCATGAATTCTTTGGCCCCCACCAATGATTTCTCCATACCCCTCGGGTGCTAATATATCCATACATAAAGCCAGGTCAGGGCGATCCTCGTCTGTTTGCATGTAAAATGCTTTAATCGCTGCTGGATACCGATGAACGATAACAGGCTTATCGAATTCCTGAGAGAGGGTGGTTTCATCCTCAGCCCCAAAATCATCTCCAGGTTGAATTGACGATCCCTTGGCCTTCAAATGGTCGACCGCCTCTTCGTACGTTAACCGGGGAAAGGGGGGAATGATCATTTCTAATTTTGAAACGTCTCGGCCCAAGGTTTTGAGCTCTTCCTGACAATGTTCTAATACACCTCGAACAACATCAGCGACCAGCATCTCAGCTAATCCCATCACATCAGCTAATTCGGCAAAGGCAACTTCGGGTTCAACCATCCAAAATTCCATAAGATGACGTCTGGTTTTTGACTTCTCTGCACGAAAAGTCGGGCCGAAACAATACACCTTTCCAAACGCAGCTGCTGCGGCTTCGTCGTAGAGCTGCCCACTTTGAGCAAGGTAAGCAGTCTGTTCAAAGTATTCAGTTTGAAAGAGGGTCGTCGTCCCTTCACATGCATTGGGAGTAAAGATGGGAGTATCAACAAGCATAAACCCCTGGTCGTCAAAGAAATTCCGGCACCGACGAATGATTTCATGGCGAATCTTCAGGGCAGCCCATTGACGGGCTGAACGAATCCAGAGATGCCGATGATCCATGAGAAACCCAACGCCGTGTTCCTTCGGTTGAATAGGAAAAGGCTCCGCAATTTGAAAAATTTCCATTGTTTCGACATCCAATTCATAGCCCCCAGGTGCACGAGCATCCGCCCGAAGTCGCCCATTGAGCATGAGGGAAGATTCCTGAGTTAATTGCGATACGGCCTTAAACGTCTCGTCTCCAATGGTTCCTTTATTGACAATCGCTTGAAGTTCTCCGCTTCCATCTCTCAAAGTAAGAAATTGTAATTTTCCGCTCGACCGGTGATGCCGAATCCACCCTCGGACGATGACTTGTTGGCCAGAAAACTGTGGAGCTTGATTGATCGAAATTATCGGAATATCGGTCATAGACGTCCTAAAAAGTAAAAGGTGTGTTGACAAATCACTGGGAAGGTACGCTATCCAAAAGGCTGCGTGTTTTCAAGTGTTTTCCTGCTTTATTGAGGAATCATCGCCGAAAAGTCTCAACGCTAGACCATGCGCTTACACAAGGGCAAATGGAGCGGCCACGATCAGCCTGACTTCGTGCCGAACAAATTTGACACACTCAGAATAGGGAGACTATGATGGTTTTTTAGACAGGAGGCCAAGCGTATGAGTTATACCATTACTGTTCGGGAATTAAAGGATCGGATGGACAAAGGAGATAGCGTCTTTCTCCTTGATGTTCGTGAACCCCATGAGTATTCCATGTGCAAAATTGAAGGGTCCGTGTTAATTCCATTGGGCACAATTCCCCAATCTCTGGATAAACTCGATCCCCAAACTGAAATCGTCGCCTATTGTCATAAGGGAATGAGAAGTGCAGACGCGGTAGGATTTCTGGTTCAACAGGGATTTCCCAACGTCAAGAATCTTATTGGCGGGATTGAGGCGTGGTCCATTGAAATTGACCCTTCAGTTCCTCGCTATTGAATGATCACCTTCCCCGTTCTCAGCGGGAGAAACGCACTTTTCCCTTTTGTGAGACTTGCGCTTTAAAAAAATCCACCGTGGCGGCTAAACTCTCCTGAAGAGAAACCGACGGTTCCCACTCCAATCTATCCCGAAGTTTTGTTGAATCCAACTTGCTCCGAAGTTGCTCTCCTTTTTTTTCGGGCCCATGGATTTCCTTACATGAAGATCCGGTTGATTGTTTTAAATAGTGAAAAATTTCATTGACAGAGGTTTCTTGACTGGTCCCGACATTGTAAATACCCTCCACCTCCGGATCTAACGCACCAAGCATCGCATTCACGACATCCTCGACAAAGACATAGTCCCGGGTTTGTAACCCATTCCCATTGATCAATGGCTGCTCTTCGTTCAACATCTTCTTCGTAAATATCGCCACGACCCCTGCCTCTCCTTCTGGTTCCTGTCGTGGCCCATACACATTGCCCAAGCGAAAGGCGGCAAACGACATGCCTTTGACATAGTGGTAGTAGGCGAGATAATGCTCCCCAGCTAGCTTACTGATACCGTAAGGGGACAATGGACATGTCGTGTGAGTTTCTGATGCCGGAAAGGTTTCTTGTTCACCATACACAGCTCCCCCCGAAGACGCGAAAATGATTTTTCGTGTCCCATGCCGAATGGCGGATTCCAATAAGTTAATCATACCTAGAATATTGACTCTCGCATCAAAGGCAGGATCATCCGTCGAGTGTCGTACACTGATTTGAGCAGCCATATGGAAAATAACCATGGGACGTTCTTTCTTAAACACACGTTCCAAACGCCAACTTTCAAGATCAACCTTGTACAACGATGCCGCTTTATGGACATTCTTGCGCTTGCCCGTTGAAAGATTATCAACCACGACAACTTGATGTCCTTCCTGAATCAATCGATCAACCACATGTGACCCAATGAACCCGGCACCACCTGTGACAAGAACTTTCATAGATTCCTTCTTTCTGATGGGCAGCGAATCAACTTCGTCAAATTGAGTTTTGAGAGGTTACCATATGACCTATTTGAAAAGCTCTCTGAAAGAATGTTGCCCAGAAGGACAAGAGACCTTCAACTCGGCAACACCATCTTCGACCTCGAAAACAAGGAACCATTCCAGAGCTCGCTCGTTGACTCTCCACTCACCACATTTCATCGTCTATGCATTGACCCAACGGAACCCGACCAGCACTTCACGGTTTCCTTTTCGCCCCACAACGGGAGAGTCAAGCCACCCGATACGTTGAAAACCGAGTGTTTCCCCAAAACAAAGAATTTGCTCAACGACCTCCAGCCGTTGGGTCTCATCTCGCACAATCCCCCCTCGTCCTACTTTTCCTTTTCCAACCTCAAACTGAGGTTTCACTAACGCGACGATTATCGCCGCTTCCGCCAGAAAGCGTGTAAGACATGGAAGGACCAGCTTCAATGAAATAAAGGAGACATCAATCACAGCCACACGGATGGGATCGGGGATAACATTCGGATCAAGATAACGAATATTGCATCGATCCAAGACAACTACTCGAGGATCTCTCCTGATTTTCCAATCGAGTTGTCCATACCCGACATCAACCGCGTACACTCGACTTGCCCCTTGTTGTAAAAGGCAATCCGTAAACCCACCCGTTGACGCTCCTACATCTAACGCAATCACTTCTTGGCAATCGACTTGAAATTCTTCAAGCGCTGCAGCTAATTTTCCGCCACCACGGCTGACAAAAGGAAGAGAGGAATTCTTCACCTCAAGGGTTGTGTCTGGCTCCACCAATTTTCCCCGTTTATCGATCGTGACGCCATCAACTTTGACCAAACCAGCCATGATGAGACGACTGGCTTGTTCGCGGCTTGGGACAAGGCCTCGAGCCACTAAAACTCCGTCTAATCGCTGCTTCGAGGAATTCAAATGTTGGCCCATGGATCTGCTAATCAATGAGAAAAGGGGAGAGGGACCGTGATGGTCTCAGAAGAGTCACAATTGGTCAGGATAATCGGGGTCAAACTGAGGAGTTGCCATTTTCAGACTCATCATCAAGGGTAAACGCTTGAATTCGTTTTTTCCCATCTTTTTCCCGAACCAGAATTTCAATTTTCCGTTCTGCATCATCAAGTATCTTGAGACATGTTTTAGAGAGTTTGATGCCCTCTTCAAAAATTTTCAAAGAATCGTCCAAGGGCAAGTCCCCCTTTTCCAGTTCGGCAACGATAGTTTCGAGCCTTGAGAGGGCGTCTTCAAATTTCAATCCAGCCATCGCATTCTCAATTGAGTCAGCTGAGACTCCGCTTTGTACCTATTTGTACCTACTATCGGCCAGTGGGTTTTGACACCGACATGTTTTTCTCATCTTTGCCAGAGCTCATTCCCTCAAAGTCGTGGCATTATACGCTACAAGAAAAGGAGGTCAAGACATTGCAGAGTTATGCGAGATCGACTAGCCTGAGGGATCATGTTTGCTAAGAAGGCAATGGGATTCCTCTATAAGACTTCTGGTATCCCAAAGACCAAAAAACGGTTTATTCCTTTACGAAATCTCTTTCCACTTTCTTGATCGTGCTCAAGACGTTTCCATCAGCAAGCCGACTCCGGACTTGTTCCCCACTTTCCACCTCCCGAACACTCCGAATGATCTGACCACCAGGGTAAGTCTCCAATATACTATACCCCCTGGTCAGAACAGCCAGTGGATTCAATGATTCTAACAAACCCGCAAGTTTTTGAAACTGTTGGCGTCTCATTGTCAAAGTTTTGGGAAGTTCTTGATGAAGCCGCCGTTGAAGCTGTGGGACAAGCACTCGGATCTGTTGAATACGCTTCTGAGGACTATGCAGGTTAAGATTTCCCATCAAAGAAAAGAACGACGAGCGAAGAAATCTCGTTGACACATTCATCACCATACAAAGACGGTGTTCTACCTCATCTAAACGTTGCATGCGACGTTGTACCCAAGCTCCTGGGCTGGGCACCCTTTGACTCGATCGGTGAATCTCTCGCTTTAAGAACGTGAGTTGGCTTCGCATGCTTCCCACAAGACGGCTTCTTTTTTCCAAGACTTTTCCTATAAGTTCTTCAAGGACTGGTGAAACGGCTTCGGCTGCAACAGATGGGGTCGGGGCACGATAATCGGCTGCAAAATCAGTCAACGTAAAATCGATTTCGTGACCCACTGCTGAAACAATCGGTATGGATGATTCGGCGATAGCCCGAACGACTACCTCTTCATTAAAACACCAAAGATCCTCCCATGATCCACCTCCCCGACCGACAATCATCACATCTACAAGACCTCGTTTATTGAGAATATAAATGGCTTCGGCAATGTGATCTGCAGCACCCTCTCCCTGAACCGGGACCGGATGGATTAGGATGTGAATAACGGGGCACCGTCTTCTCAGCACTGTCATCATGTCATGAAGAGCAGCCCCTGACAGGGAGGTCACCAATCCAACTCTCTTGGGCAAAAATGGCAAGGGTTTTTTTCTACTCGAATCGAAGAGACCTTCCTTTTCGAGTTTTTCTTTAAGTTGTTCAAAGGCTAACTGCAAAGCCCCGATGCCCTTGGGCTCAAGATATTCCAGAATGACTTGATAATCTCCACGTGGTTCGTACACGCTTACACGGCCCCGGACGATGACCAAAAGCCCATCTTGAAGGGCAAATCGAAGCAGGTGCGCCACGTTCCTAAAAAGAACCGCACGAATTTGGGCATTGTTATCTTTCAGGGTAAAGTAAATATGACCTGAGGAAGGGAGGCGGAGGGTTGAGACTTCCCCTTCCACCCAAACATCTGAAAATTCTTGTTCGAGGGTATGCCTGACCCGAGTGGTCAGTTCCGAGACAGTGAGAACATGAAGAAGGGGCGAGGGCACAAAAAGATACCCCTTATTCAAGCACCTGCATCCGCGTAATGTCAGTGGCCTTGCCCGTTGGCCAATCAATGTCAATGGCTACAGCACTCAAGACCGCAGCACCAGAAGCGACTTCAAAACGACAGGGCATTTGGGTCAGAAACTTTTGGATGACTAAATCCTTTTTAATCCCAATAACAGAATGTCTTGGTCCTGTCATGCCAATATCGGTAATGTAGGCTGTCCCATTTGGAAGAATTTGCTCGTCGGCTGTTTGAACGTGCGTATGTGTGCCGACTACCGCGGTCACTTCCCCATCAAGAAAATACCCCATGGCCATTTTCTCTGATGTGGTTTCCGCGTGCATATCCACCACGATGGCCTTGGTGAGCTTTCTCAACTTTTCCACTTCACGTTTGACGACTTGAAAGGGACAATCCAGGGCAGGCATGAACGCCCGACCCATGACCTGAACGACTCCTAGTTTCTCACCTTTGAGGGTGGAAATGATATAGGCACCTGATCCAGGCGCTCCATCAGGATAGTTGGCTGGCCGAAGCAGCCGAGGCTCTTTCTTGAAAAAAGGAATGATTTCCTTTTTGTCCCACGCGTGATTGCCTAACGTCACGGCCGAGAGACCGACGTCAAATAAATCTCCTGCTATTTCCGGAGTGATACCGAATCCACCAGCAGCATTTTCTCCATTGCCTATGACGACATCCACCTGATGTTGCGTGATGACTTGAGAAAGTTTGTTCAGGATCACACGACGTCCCGGTTCGCCCATGATATCGCCGATAAACAGTACTTTCACAAATCACATGAACAGGGAAGTTATTTGGCAAACTCCACGAACCGGTTTTCCCGAATGACCGTGACTTTAATTTGTCCAGGATAGGTCAATTCTTGTTCAATTTTCCTTGCCAATTCTCGAGATAAATTGAATGTCTCGTTATCATTCATCTGCCCTTGACGGACGATGACACGGATTTCCCGACCAGCTTGAATGGCATAGGCCTTTTCAACTCCCTGGAACTCCATCGCCAGCGATTCAAGTTTCTCCAAGCGTTTCACATAAGCTTCAAGCGTTTCTCGGCGAGCCCCAGGCCTTGCCGCTGAAAGGGCCTCTGCTGCCGCAATCAACAGTGATTCCGGACAAATAGGTTCTACCTGCTCATGATGGGCAGCAATGGCGTTGACGATTTTCTCAGACTCACCATACCGCTTGGCCAGCTCGGCTCCTAAGAGGGCATGGGTCCCTTCTTCCTCCTGACTGACTACCTTTCCAATGTCATGCAACAAAGCCCCTCGTTTGGCCAATTTCACATCAAGACCCAATTCTACCGCCATAATTCCACAGATATAGGCTGCTTCTCGGGCGTGGTAGAGATTGTTCTGTCCATAACTGGTTCGATATTTGAGACGTCCGAGCAGTTTGATAATTTCCGGGTGAAAATCCGAAAGGCCCACTTCAAAAATAACCTTTTCGGCATCTTCATACATAAGCTTATCCAGATCGCTCTTGACCTTTTCTACCACTTCTTCAATACGGGTGGGATGGATGCGTCCGTCATGCATCAAACGCTCCAATGCCACTTTCGCAATCTCTCGGCGCAAAGGATCAAATCCAGACACAATGACGGCTTCCGGTGTTTCATCCACGATCAAATCCACTCCCGTGGCCGCTTCAAGAGCTCGGATGTTTCGCCCTTCCCTTCCGATAATACGACCCTTCATCCCATCGCTAGCCAGAGGAACCACAGAAATTGTGGTTTCATTGACGTAATCCCGAGTGATCCGTTGGATAGAGCGGGCCACGACTTCTCGAGCTTCTCGCTCCGCATGTTCACGAGCCTCGTCAAGGATGCGCTTGCTTAACCCGATGGACTCCATCCGAACTTCAGTTTCTATTTCAGTTAAGAGTTGTTTCTTGGCTTCCTCAACGGTAACCCCAGCAATTCGTTCCAACGCCTCTCGATGTAACTTCACGGCCTGCTCACACTCCGCTTCTTTCTTCACAACCTCCTGTTCACGCTGACTTAATACCTTCTCGCGTTTTTTGGTTTCTTCTTCACGACGGTCCCATCCAGCTATTTTCTGGTCTATGGCTTCCTTCTTTTGGTTGAGCCGATTTTCAATCATACTCAATTCAGAACGTTTTTCTTGTTCTCTTTTGTTAAGCTCTGCCTTTGTTTGCAACAAGTGATCTTTGGCCTCTAGCTTGGCCTCTTTGACAAGATTTTCAGCCTCCCGTTGAGCCGTTTGAGATATTTGTCGACAATGGTCTTCAGCTTCACGTCGCTGGTCCCTCAATTGATTGCGTTGAAAGACATTGTGCAACACAACCCCTAAGAGCCCACACAGAATTCCAACTATAGTGGAGATCACGATGGTGTGCAGCATAGTAGCCACCCCCTTCTCTAATTATCTCGAATAGGGGAAGGTATGACTTTCAAAATCGAGAAAGCAGATCCCTTCGAGATAAACAATATATGAATGGAATGGGGTTGAGGGAGAATTGAGAGATTCGGAAAAGACGAAAGAGGAAAAACCTTTAACCGGTCGAGGAAAAACAGTTTAAGGATATTGGTAGAAGACTGGGAAAAACTTCAATCCACGGATGCGATGTTGGGAGGCTATCTTCTTCCTCAAGATTCCTTACCTTACTTTCTACCTCTTTAAGAAAATGGGGAAGCGCTATTTTAGAAAATCCTTATCATTAGCACTTTTCTAAAGAGTCTGCTGTTCCCCTCATTAAAAACACCTTCAACGCCTTGCCTTGGTCTTCAAAATAATCCAACAGTTTCCTTTCAAAAAACACCTACTTCTCATCAGATCCAGAATAGCTGAACAAGTTTCCAGCTATGAGCAATTCTTTTTGGCACCACATTCCATTTTTTCCAAATACTTAACCTCCGATAAAAAGTCGGATTTTACCTTAATAACAAGCGTAACAGAGAGTCTCATTGAATTCAAGTATGGCCTTCCATCAAACCTTTAACTGTTCATCAATCGACTCTAGTATCCCCAATGTACGACGTTCAATTTCTGCATCTCCTTGACGACGCCGTTTCTCATGCTGAAACAACTGATCCGCGATATTGATGGCAGCAAGAATGGCGGCTTTCGTGGGTGTCATGGTGTTGCTCCCCTGTGCAACGGTTTCCATTTGGCCTTCAACGTACTGGACCAATTCCTTCACGTAGGCTTCCTCAGCCTCACCTTGGATCACCAACCGCTGCCCGTAGATCTCTACCTCAATTCCTTTCATCGTGAATCACCACTGAATGCCCATTCTGGCTTTCTAGAAATTCCAATTCACCTAACACCTTTTCTATGCGGTGCCTAATATTGGATCGTTCTTCTTCCCAACTTTGCGAAAGGTCTTCTTGCTTAACCAACCGGTTCCGCAGCACCTGAAGTTCTTCTTCCAAGACGGCTTTATCATGTTTTAACGCCTGAACGAGGCCCACCAACTTCCGAACTTGAGCCTCCAATGCTTCTAGTTTCTCCAAGATCATACCCCTCTCCTCACTTTTCTCAGAATGGTCAGACTATAAGAGCTTTAACAAACTCTGTCAAGAATCTATCCACTATATGTGGTGGATGTTAACCTATGGTATGTACGATAGCTAGTGAAAACTCGCTTCACATAACGTCTCGTTTCTCTGTAGGAAATGAGTTCCACAAATTCGTCGGTTTCCGAATTTCCAAACCGAGAGATCCACCCATGAACAGCCTGTGGGCCCGCATTATAGGCCGCCACGGCATGAACCATATCATCTTCGAACTGATCGAGTAATTGTTGAAGGTATAGGGTTCCCAACCGAATGTTGGTATCACCGACCTTCAGGGCTTCCTTTTCAATTCTTGGCAAACCGAACTCCCGAGCAACCCGCTTAGCGGTCTTGGGCATCAACTGCATAAGCCCGACTGCCCCGACTGGGGAAAGGGCCTCTGTGTCGTATAAACTCTCCTCGCGAATGAGGGCAGAAACGAGAAAGGGATCTAATTTCTTTCCCGCGTAAGCCTGAATGATAGAAAGATACCCAGTGGGATAGGCAATCAGATTTAAGCCTGGATAGACATCGAACTGCCCCCTATCGATCTGATCTTCAAAGTAACGTTGCGCCAAAGCTAATGCGTCGGAATACGCTCTGGCTTGATTGAGAAGAACCAAAGTTCTGGATACAACTTTGGGGTTAGAACGGAAATGTTTTACCGTGGCCAACAGCTCATTCTTTGCTTCTTCGTATAAGCGGAGCTCTATTAATTGATGGGCTTTCTGGACATGAAGATTTCTGGTCAAGGCTGGCAAATTTTCTGTTGTCGGAGGGAAAAACCGTTTACGCGACTGCGGCAGATGACTAAAGGAATCATCCTCTTGAAAACGTAGCCGGCTAAGCTGCCCATAATACGTCCCTGGAAATTCTTGGGCCAAACGAGCATAGAGGGTTTGGGCTGCATCCTTCTTTCCACTGTTCTCAAGAGCCCGAGCACCCCAATATCGTGCCCGTAGTATGACTGATCGAATACCCGCGGCAGCATCCAATTTTTTAAAGGTGGCGACCGCACTTTCATAGTCTTGACTGCGATAGGCCATCCACCCGATTCGCCACAGCGCATCACGACCAGCTGATGAAGACCCAGCAATCTGTGCCGCCTCACGGTAGCTTGCTCGTGCCTCTTCCATTCGTCCTTGGTCTTCTAACCAAAGTCCTCCCATCCACACAATTTTGGCTTTTCGAGAAGGAGAAAGACGTGCAAAGGTTTCCTTGTTTCTCACACTCAACAATTCCTTCCCTCTATCCTGGCGAAGGTAGGACTTCGCCAACCAAACCCCTGCTTTGCCAGCGTTGGCATCCCCTTGTTTGAGTAATTCTTCAAACAAAGGGGCAGCATGGTCATACTGCTTCAGACGCACATGCGCCATTCCCAGATCAAACTTTGCGTCAGACTGCAAACTTCCGGTAAGACCATGCGAAAGAAGGTACTGGAAATCAGCGATGGCCTCTGGGAAAAGAGCCAACCGGTAAAACCGACGGGCCCGTTTATATCGAACCTTCACAGAAGCAACCCATTGTCCCTTCTTGAGTTGCATCGCATCTAAACGATCTTGTGCAGTACTGGCCTCAGGGGTATCGGGGAATCGCCACCAGACTTCTTCAAGAGCCTCACGTGATCTGCTTGTCTGTCCCAATTGAAGAGCACAATTTGCCAATTCCAAGAGATCGCTGGGAGCAGATGGATCATCTGGTTCCTCAGAAATTCCCGAATGCAGAAAGTCTACGGCAGGTCCGCATTCTCCTAGGTTAGACCAAGCTCGACCGGCTTGAAGAGAGGCCTCTGTTGCCAATACGGATTGCGGGAACTGTTCAACAAAGAACTGAAAGGTTTCTGCAGCTTGACGCATTTGCCATGCCTTCAGCAAAGCTCCACCCATCCAAAAGTGAAAATAGTCGTCTAAGACCGGAAAATCCCGCGGCCCAGTTTGGAAATATGGCAAAGCGGCAGAGGGATCTTCCATGAGCAACAACAGACCAACGTGCACTCCTGCTCGTTTTCCCCATAATGACGTTGGATCTGTTTGATGAATAGAACGAAAGCGCTTCAATTGATCGGAAATTAACTCGGGGTTGTTTTCTTGAAAAGACTGCGCCTCTCGAAAACATTCCTCCCCTGTTGTACAAACTTCTTGAGAAACATGGGACTCAGACAAAGACTGAACCCCAGTCAATAGTATTCCCATTAAGATCCCGCTTACGCTTACTAATCGCATAGGAGAGTCATTTCTTCGATTAGCGGACTTTTAAAAAAGATGGAGCATGAAGGAAAAAACTCAAATTAAAATGTTAAGATCCAGCCGACTTGGCCCTATCGGCTATTATGCTTATTGTACATTCAAGATTCGATATTGTTAATGAGATATGAAGTTCAAAAGTTTCGTTCTAGAGTTCGGCTTTTACTCTCCTTCGCCAGAATGCCCCACCCAGAAGGGTGGGGTTGAATGACCAAGAGAGCCCTCCGAAGCCTTGTCGCCGACGCTCGCGACGGAGCCGCGAAGGGGGGCTGATCGCTACGGAGAGTTTCGCAATAAAGAAGAAGCCCCGCACGGGAGCGCGGGGAGCTTCACCTGGGCGTACAGATTCGAGAGGGAAGAATTCAGGTAGCATTGAAGCGTAACCAATCACGCCTGAATGCCATCAGAATTCACCGTCTCCCACATTCATTTGTGGGTTTATGTGTCGCGGGCATTACTATGTAAGAGAGGAGTGGACTCTAAAGCGCGTTGCCGTGCATACGCGCGAAGAGTTCCCAATCGAAAGGCTTGGGTGTCAGCGCATGAAGAGGAATCGTCTCAATACGTCCTTGATCCTGGTAGGCCAACATGCATCCGACAACTTGTTGAGGCTGCTCAACCAGGCGTCTGATGCTTTCGTAGGCGAGATGTTGAGCCATGGCCTTATCCGTCGGTGTCGGAGCAGCCCCTCGTAAAGTATGACCCAAAATGGTCGCTTTCGTAGCCGCGGACAGTGGGTAGTGTCCGGTTTTCCTGTGGAGGTGAGACCACTGGGCAATTCTCTGAGCCACATATTCAGTCAGGCCATGGACTCCACCTTCCCGATGGTGCCGGTGAGGGGTCTGTTCTGCCACGATAAAAATATGGCTTTTGTTCGGGACTCCCAAAGTTTGCTGTAAATTTCCGAGGATAACATCTTCGATGTAGTTATCCGGATCAGGATGTTCGTTGACTAAAAGTCCTTCAGCTCGTGCCTGGTAGGCACAGGTCAACGCCAGATGCCCCGATCCGGCCCCCATCACTTCGACGAAAAACACGCTTCCCATCGCAGCACTCGTGGCTTTGAGCGACTCGATCGATTGATTGGCTAGAGCGACCGCCGAATGGAGTCCAAGCGAGGTTGTCCCAGCAATGTTGTCGTCAATTGAGCCAGGAATTCCTACAACTTGGACACCAAACCGTTCATAAATGGCACGGGCACCTCGAAGGCTTCCATCTCTTCCAATGACCACCAAGGCACCATCTTGGAGGTAAGGCTTGAGGTGGTGAATTGCCGCTTGTTGGACCTCTTCATCTTTGAAATCTTCAAATCGGCTGCTTCCAATGGGACTACTCGCATGATTGCTCATCCCTCGAGTCCCTTGCTCAGAAACAGGTTCAATCCAATTATTGGCCAGGCCGAGAAAGCCGTGTTGAACAAAATACACCTCGATGCCCAGACGATTTCCAGTGACACGAAGTTCTTTTAAGGCCGCCCCAGCCCCACCAAAATCACCGCCCGATACCAGGGCCACGATCCGACGAATTTGACCAAGGTTAAGGGTCACGCGGGCTTGACGATCATCTTCCACAGTGACCCACGCTTTCCGTTCTGCCTTTTCACGCTCTGAAAGCCCTACGGCCTTGGAATACCCCGACAATTGTCCATGCTCGAAGGTTAAGAGGACCACATTATCTTGCCCCTCTTTGTATTCCCAAAATTCAGCAAAGGCTTCAGGGAAGGGTCGTGGGTCCAAATAAGTGATCAAGGCCCGCAACGAGAAACTATGGGTGTAGAGACAGAGGACCTTCCCTTGGTGCGTCGCTCCCAATTTATGTAACCTATCGATAACATCGATATAGAGTTCGAAGAACGAGTGACCCCAAGGATAACTGGAGAGGGGGTGTTTAATGAGTCGCTTAGCCAAGTTAGCTTCTAAACCAAAAGCCTTGGCAGCTTCCTCGATTTCTGTGGATTTTTCGATCCCTGTAGCCCATCCAAAATCCTGGGACTGCAAAGCACACTCAACCGTGGGTTCGGTATCCTTGGTGGACTCTGGCGCGATTGCAGCAACGACCCGTTCGAAGAGCTCTCGAGTGTTCGGACTTTGACTGACCAAATGAATAAAGGTGTGAGGGTCAAGGTAATTATGTAAATGAAGGTAATCTAACTGATGCCCCACGACTCCCAACATTCGAGCCAGTCCGAGACCAATCGCATCGGCCTTAGGAATTCCGCGTTCGGGATCCAGGCGATTCGCGAACGGGCATCCCATTCGATGCGTCTTACTTTCCATTTGAGAAATACCATGACGCATGGTGAACAAAAGAGTCCGATTCGTCAGATCACGAGGCATCAGCCAAAAACGATCCTCCCTCAGACCGATGACTGTTCGACTGTCGGTGAGATGTGCGGTGAGATGCTGGCGAGGCACGATGACCTCTAGACGACGGCGCGTTGGTTTCTGAACAGCACCGATGGAGGCTCGGAATAACTGGGAAAGCTCTCCTCGAGCAACGAGCTGATTCCACGCCGCGAAAAATAGGAGTTCGTCCCCCCCACATTCCTCTCGAATGAGCGTACTGCGGGCACTTCGATATGTTTCTGCATCAGGAAACCCGGTTTGAGCTCGTTGAACAAAAGCCTTGATTGCTTCTGTCACCTTAGGCACTTGATGCAATCGATTCGGGTTAGCTATGGGAAGAGCCATCTTTTCCGACCCATCCACATGCGTTCGTTGAGCAAGGGCTTCTCCATACGCCAAAAGCCCTTTGCCCGTCACAAAATCGAGCGTTTCTCTATCAGAATTCATATCTCATCTTTTCGATTCATATGATTAAGACGTGCACTTCATTGGCTTCGAACATTGAATTCAACCTTTTTTCATGTCGCTAAATCTCACCCCTCGTCGGAATATAGAAATGATGACTGCCGATGGTTGCAACTCTTTGACTAACAGTAGCCCAATAGGGAGTCCTGACAAGATTCGGATTATAAAAAAGAAGCGCACCGTCCACGACTTTTCTCCCATCTTGGACAAGCTTCCATGCCAATAGGCTGTCTCTCATATTCTTATTTTTGCGGTCGAACCGCACCTGATGAGGCCTTTTAGAATTCCAAGGCTGAACAGGTGAGCTAAAAGAACGTTCGCGAAATGCTATCAATTCCCTAGCAGCACTAGAAAACGGCAATCTATACTTAGAGATCTTGGAATCCATACACCTTTTCCCCGGATTCGAATATTGGATTAATTTGGAGAACAAGACGGATGAAAGGAACCGACCGAAGGAGAGAAAACGTTAGCGGCTGAGTTCAACGCCTGATCAGATTGAATTTACCCAGAATAAAAAACCTATAGAGATGGATGGTGGTGAAACTCTCAGAAAAAAACGTCATGTGATTATACAGGAATTCACTCGTCAATTGCAATACAAGAATGTCACTAATAAGAAAAGCTTAACTGATGCAATTTTTGGAGGGATACTGTTTCAAATTGTTCACAAATTGTTACAAGTTTCTATGATTAGGCAAAATTGGGGTGAGTGACGGGTCTCGAATTGCAACTGAACCCCTTGCTCCCTTGAAGATCAACAAGTTAGCGATGCAGATCAAGGAAAAGAGCGGCAAGATTTCGGCGAATCTGAAACCTAGACGCAACCAAGAATGAGGGGGTGTACTTGTCGGCAGGCGGGGGGCCTATTTAGGGAACCCGACGATTAGCCATATGCTTTAGCCTCTAAAAACACCCGAGCAATCGATGGCTTGGTGAAAGTAAAGATGGCGAACTCGTGCACCTTGCTCCCTTCTGCAAGAAGATTATTATGTCTTAGGGGTGGACTCAACTTCGAGGGGAGCAGGATACTCGACGCGACCTGTTCTGCGCACACCAGGGGCATCTGGCAAACCATCAGGCGATAGGGGTCAACATGACAAGACGCGATCACCCATCAGCGCAGCTTTGTTATGTATTTTTTATGGATTTATTCCAATATAATCATATAAATACTTCGCAGCATGCTTTCTACCGTTAACATTCCAATGGGTATCAAAAGGGTAATAAAGCAATTTGCCTGAAAGTGCTAATTCTTTGAAATACGAAAACAAGTCGACGAAGCGAATATCTAATTCCGTTGCGATTGATTTTATCGCTTCTAATGAGTTTTTTTCATACTTCAACTGGTCCTCAATATTACCAATAAATCTCACGCCACTTTTATGATTCACATACAACTTTCAGTAAACCTGCAATTTTGTAGGAATATACAAAACAATTGGAATGATATTATTCTTATTAGCTATATCAGTAAATTGATTGTCTCGGTCTCAATACGGTACCTGCAATCGTTCCATCACTTTGATACCTTCTCTCCATTCTATTCCTAATCACGGCCGCTACAGCGAGCTTCCCAGCAAAACTCTCTCCCCTTGCTTCAAGATACACGGTTAATGCCGCAAGAGCTTCGTCAGAAAAGGACGTTGGCTGTCCCAAAGACGAGCAGTGTTTCCAGCAGAGGATGCCATTTCAACCATTTCAGCTTTTATTTTGACTAGATTCAAGAAATCGGCAGTGGTACCTGCCCCAAGGAGAACTGAAAGAGATCCTCCAATGAGTGTAGCTGTCCTGATTCCTATACGTCTGTTCATGATGGATTTTCTCCCTCTTTTTATGATGTCCCGGTATTTTTAATTAAACGGAGGCTTTAGGAGGTAATCTAAAAGAATTCCAATGCAGCTCTTGCAACCATACCCTCAAGTTTGAGTAATTCTCTTAACTTTTTCCATTCCTTATTTTTTAGCAGTTGTTCCGCTGTGTGTTTTTCGTTCCAATAAGCGAATCTCATTGGCAGCTGTTCATCTGCTAAGTTTATTATGCCGAGATCATCTTTATAATCTATAGGGTTTCTCAAAATAGATCTGATAGCCCTTTTTAGCATATCCGGAAACAATACTCTGAGGATGTCTGACATAGTCGTGATATATCTTTCAAGAAAATTCTGTTGCGGAAGATATTTATAATACGCCCCTCCATCAAGCCATCGCTCGTATTCCTTTATATCACGAATATCATTACCTGAAAAAAAGCAAAAAATTGCATATTGTGTTTGACCTTCTTATACGTTGACGTATTTTTCTATAACCTGTACGAATAGCTCGAGATATTGATAAGGGCCATACCATGCCATTCCGGAATTAAAGGTAGAGAGTCCACTTTTCGTCTTAAATAATTCAGAAAATGTATATTGATCATTCTCGCCGATCTGAAGATACGAATCACCTATGAAAAGGACATGATAAGGTGGCGATGAGCTATTAGTCCGAAACCCATCATCATTATATGATGCAGCATATGGTAGCTTGAGAGGCTTAATTCCATACTCTTTTCTATATAAATCTCCGTTAAAAATTGGTTTAACGTCACTCCTATCTTTAGCCCTGAATACCAGCTTATCGTCATATCTATATCTTTTTTTATATGCATAATACTTTACGGCATCAAGATTAAATGTCTTTAAGAGTCCAGGTTCAATTTCTATGATTGAGAAAAAATAAATGAGCAGACAATGAGAAGAAATACACAATAAATAAAATATGTGATGGTTGTCCTCAAAATCGTCATTCTAAATCCCACCTGTATTGGTATGACCCATAACATTTTCTAGAGAGAATGGGAAAGCATCTGAGAGTGCTCTTTAAGTCAAGAAAAGACAGCAGCAAATTTTGAACCACCCGTCGAAATCTCATGAGGACTAGTTGATCAGGCTACACAATCTCGCGTTCGCATCAAGATTGAGAATGGGGTCAAAGATTTGGGGTCAACACTTTACTTTTTAGTAACCTCCTGCTAGCCCGGCCCCATGTCACGACCGCTGCGGATTGAATTTGAGGGAGCCGTCTATCATGTCACCTCACGCGGCAATGCGGGGCAACCGATCTTCGAGGCTGACCAGGACCGACTTCGGTTCCTAGAGCTACTCGGACGAGAAGTCCAGCAACAGCACTGGCGCTGTCATGCCTACTGTCTAATGGGGAACCACTACCATCTTCTCGTGGAGACCCCGGACGGCCATCTCCGCCGGGGCATAGCTCGGTTGAATGCAGTCTATTCCCAATGGTTCAATCGTCGGCATGACCGGTCTGGACATCTGTTCCAAGGTCGCTACAAGGCGATTCTAGTTGAACGGGACCCCCATTTATTGGAATTGTGTCGGTATGTGGTATTGAACCCGGTGCGCGCAGGGCTGGTGAAAAAAGTGGAGGCGTGGCCGTGGAGCAGTTATCATGCCACGGTAAAAGGACAGCGGGGGCCTGACCCATGCGTTTCCCTGGACCCGACGGGTGAAATGGGCTAGAAGGTACAGTGTTGACCCTCTAACCCTACTTGCTTTGCTTGGACCTTGAGGTCAACCAACACCCTCGAACGGCACCCAACAAGAGGTCGACTGCGCGATATTCGTCCAGGTCTTCGGGGGCAGACCCTTGCGATTTTTCCGCTTCGAGCTTTGTGTGTTGCTCCTCAAAAGCGTCGGAGATGTATTTCAGAAAGATCAGATCGAGGACAACGTGCTTGTACTCGGCCGCGTCCATGCTGCCGCGCAACGCATCCACCATTTGCCAGAGTTGAGCTTCGTAGCCAACAATGGCACCCTGCTTAGATTCAGTTAGTTTTTTCTTTGTTTTTGCCATCCTAACACTTATAAAGAAAACTCCTGTGGATAAAGATCTTTCTGGGTCAAAACCCGCAACCCAGCCGTAACCCCATTGTTACCGCGAATCAGAAACTCGTTCTGAATATATTGCATTTTCTGGGAATATTTTGGAAGGAATATTGGGGTGAGTGACGGGTCTCGAACCCGCAGCCTCCTGAGCCACAGTCAGGCGCTCTACCCTTGAGCTACACCCACCACCGAGATCAATGGCTTAGGGATAGGGGAATTGATCTTAACAAACGATCCGAGGGCTCGCAAGGTAGATCGTCAACATTGACCGAATTAAACCAGGTATGGTAAGTAGTCCCACCTTGATTTCACTGCGATGAAGATAAACTTGGAGGACTAAAAATGCCTGTGGTTCATAAATCCACGATTAAACGAGCCCGACAATCTGTCAAACGACGACAACGGAACCGAGCGGTGATGAGCACCACCAAAGAGGCTGTTAAGAAAGTTCGAAATGCTCTTGACAAAAAAGAGACTGAACAGATTCAAACTCTTTTGCGTGAAGCAAGTGCCCAATTGCATCAGGCTGTTTCTAAGGGTTGGCTCAAGAAGAACACGGCTTCAAGACAGATTTCACGGTTAGCCCTTCAAGTGAACAAATTGAAAGCCTCGTAATTCCGAAGTTCCTCATCTTAGCCACTTCCCCATCTGCTATCGCTTGTTCAACCCAGGGACTTTTCCCTTTTCCAGCCATTCTCTGCTAATTACCCTCTTGCTTTGATCACCCCACATAACTGCAACAACAGACCTTGAAGAATGTGGTCCGGCGTCCCTGCGCTCCCACCCTTTAAAGCCGAATCAACATGTTGAAACAAGCCAAAGGCCATTTGCAGATAGGGTTCCGAAAATTGCCGCACCAGCAAGAAAAAATCTCGTTGTCGGAAAGGAGGAATACCCAGGGACTGGGCAACCTTGCTCTCTGCTAATCCATTGGTCAACGCTTCCCTCGCTTTCCAAATTCGCCGGTATTGCCATAGGAGAGATCCCAGTATCCGCAGGGGAGCCTCTCCTGTTTCTAGATTCTTTTTCAATATGTCAAAAGCTAACCCGCAGTTTGCAGAACCGATGGTTCCCGCTAAGTCAAACACAGAGGCGCCAGGCTCAATCCCTTGTAGAGCTTCAACATCTCCGTACTCCACTTTATGACCAGGTGAAACGTAACAGGCTAATTTGTCTATTTCACGCCTGACGATATAGAGCCCTTCCCCGGCTCGTTCCTTCAGCGCCTGCGCGGCTTCTTCTGTTAATTTTACTCCAGTCGGCTAGCTTCTTGTTTAATCCATGGAACACGCTGGTTCTCAAACAATGGCATGCAGTCAATCAGTGCAGCCTTTGCCTTCAGTGCTTGAACCCATTTAAGTCGACCATCTAACTTCCCTGCTATGAAAACAAGAGTCGCCGAGTCAGAGGGGGACTGAATGTATGGTATCAGGGCTTCTCCTTCTTTGGCGTTGAGTTTTTCAGCCCACTTCACCACCACGAAGGTCTCAGAGGAAAAGATGGGGACCTCTTGAACTTTAAGCAGAATTTCCGAGGCGTCTGTTTCGTCTCCATACACTACGTCACAGGACGACCATTCTTCTTGTCCAGATCCACCTTGAGGTTGTCCCGTTTTTTGATTAGAAGCTCCATGTTTTCGTATGGCTTGATCGATAAAACGGAAGGCTTGATCGCGAAGATAGTCCTCTTCCCCTAGGATCAGATAAATCGGTTGCAGACCCTGTCGTTGAACGACCAGGGGAATTTCATGGGGTTTCATGTGTGCGATCCCAAGGAGGTGAGAAAGAAGTGTGATTTAACAAACGAGAGAAGGAAAACCTAACAAATCCGGAATGTAAAAAAGGGACACTTTCTCCCCTTCACCAGATGAAAGAGAAAAAGTCCCATTATCTCGTGCCACCCAAAACTCATTCGCCAATTGGTTTGCAATCTCTAATCCTGCCTGCTCCAACGCCCGGTCATACAACACTCGGTTGAATTGTATTTGGTCTTGTCCTCCACCAGTGTCCGCGTCTGAGCCCACAAAAAAGTCTCCAGTCCCGGTCGCCGTCTGACTCCATACAATTTCCCCAGTTTTTCGATTTTCTACGGTCACTCTCGTCACCATTTGGACACGCCCCTCTTGAGTGATATTGCCACTGAACGCCAAAGAAGAAACCGTTGCCGATACGATGACACCCTTTAATAGAAAATCGGCTTCTGCCTCCTTCGGTAGAATCTCTGCCCCGGCATTCACTCGAAACTGTTGCTTGACATAACGCGTCAATTTAAACTCCAGGTCTTGTTGAAAGGTATTGTTCTTGAATTTCTGAACCGCTAATCGCACCAGAGGCCCTTTAACTTCATGCTGATCCCCTCCCCCAAGGACCGGTCCAGACCCCTCAATTGCAAACTGATAGCCACACCCGAAAGACAACATCATGGCTAGCCCGACGATCCCACTTAACCCAAACAGCCTCTGTGTGGAATTCTGAAAGATGTTAGACCACAAAATTGACCAGTTTCTTTTCAACATAAACCACCTTTCGTGGTTCTTTGCCCTGGAACCATTCTTGGACTTTTTCATCTCGTGAGGCCAAATCGAGAATTTCATCCTTTGTGGAATCGGCTGATACCAAAATCTTGCTCCGCAATCGTCCGTTCACTTGAAGGGGAATAATCATTTCGGTCCTGACCGCTAATGCAGGATCATACTGCGGCCAGGGCTGTTGGGCAATGCTTGGTGAATGACACAGATTTTCCCATAGCTCTTCAGCTAAATGGGGAGCAAAGGGGGAGAGCAATTTCACAAAGGCTTCGGCAGATTGACGGGGAAGTGGGCCATCTCGTGTAATTTCTCGGGCAAATACCATGAGTTTTGATATAGCGGTGTTGAGGCCCATCTCCTCAATATCTTCTGTGACGCCTTTTATGGTTTGGGCTGTCAGTCGTGCCTGCTGGGGTGTTCCGGAACCTTCGACCATTGCGATCAGTGACCATCGTTCATTTTGGCGCTCGTAAAAAAGCCTGTAAGCCCGCTGAAGAAATCGATGCACCCCAGGGATGGATTCAGCTGACCAGGGCGCCCCCTTATCTAACGGTCCCATGAACATCTCGTACAGTCTCATCGCATCGGTCCCGAATTCAGCAATGACGTCATCGGGATTCACGACGTTGCCACGACTCTTGGACATTTTCTCGGTAACTTCTTCCAATTTGAGACCCTCTATGGTGGGATGGATCGGGTCACCTTTTTCATTCCATCGGACATCCTGTGACGAAACCCATCGGGCCTTAACTTCTTCCCTACTCTTTTGATGCACCGTCGTTCCCTCAAGAACGTGAACGTCTGAGGAAGAGTATACCGTTGGGGCAACCGACGGATTATCAGAGAGGTTGTTGTCATAGTATCGGTAACTATACCCGAGAATCATTCCAGGGTTCAGGAGCTTTTGGAATGGCTCTTTGGTATGCACTAACTCGAGGTCATACAGCACCTTATGCCAAAAACGGGAATACAGGAGATGGAGGACCGCATGCTCTGCTCCCCCCACATAGAGGTCCACTGGCATCCAATAGTTCTCTGCTTCAGGAGACCATACTTGTTGGTCGTTCTGAGGATCACAGAACCGAAGATAGTACCAACAACTTCCTGCCCATTGGGGCATCGTATTGGCATCACGGAGTGCTTTCCGATTCGTCTCAGAATCAGTGACTTCCCTCCATTCTCGAACCCTGGCTAACGGCGGTTCAAATTCCCCAGTTGGCCCGAAATCATCTAATTCAGGGAGCAGCACTGGAAGATCGGCCTCTGAAATCAATTTGGTGGTCCCGTCATCAAAATGAATGATTGGGAAAGGCTCCCCCCAGTATCGCTGACGACTAAACAACCAATCTCTCAGTTTATAACTGACCGCTCGCTTGCCTTTTCCTTGGGTTTCTAGCCACTCGTTCATTCTCGATTTGGCTTCGGGGGTCTGAAGTCCGTCCAAAAATTGAGATTGGATATTGACACCCTCTCCGGTAAAGGCCTCAGTGTTCACATCCCCTCCAGACACGACTTCGACGATGGGTAAACGAAACGTCTTGGCAAACGCATAGTCACGAGTATCATGAGCCGGAACCGCCATGATCGCACCTGTCCCATAGCTCGCTAAGACATAATCGGCAATCCAAATAGGCAGACGAGTACCTGTGACCGGATGCAACACAAAGGCCCCAGTCGGCACTCCTGTTTTTTCTCCGACTTCCGATATTCGGGATCGTTCACTCCTCCGCGTCACGTCCTCCACATACGCTTCGACGACTTGGGATTGCTCTGCAGTGGTAATAGTCTTAACGAGCGGATGTTCCGGAGCGAGAACCATGTAGGTGGCCCCAAATAAGGTATCCAGACGGGTGGTAAAGACTTCGATGCGTTCACCGGGGAAGTCGGCCAGCTCAAAAAAGATTCGAGCCCCATCAGATCGGCCGACCCACTCGCGCTGCATTTTTTTAATCGGCTCAGGCCAATCAACTTCTTCCAAATCATCGATTAAGCGATCCGCATAGGCAGTAATCCGCAACATCCATTGTCGCATAGGAATCCGGATGACTGGATGGCCTCCTCGTTCGCTTTTTCCGTCCTGGACTTCCTCATTGGCCAAAACCGTTCCGAGCGCCTGGCACCAATTCACCGGAACCTCTGCTAGATAAGCCAGATCCCGTTCATACAGTTTGCAAAAAATCCATTGCGTCCACCGCACGTACCGAGGATCAGTCGTATCAATTTCCCTCGACCAATCATAATCCATCCCGAGCGCCTGAAACTGACGTTTAAAGTTTTTGATGTTTCGTCGGGTGTTATCCCGGGGATGTGTTCCAGTCTCAATGGCATATTGTTCAGCGGGAAGGCCGAAAGCATCCCACCCCATTGGATGAAGCACATTAAATCCGCGCATCCGTTTGTATCGAGAGATAACATCGGTCGCGATATACCCTTTGGGATGCCCGACATGAAGACCGGACCCCGAAGGATAAGGGAACATATCTAAGATGTAGAATTTCGGTTTGGAAGGATCGATTTCAGATCGAAAAACTTGGTGAGTCTGCCAATAGGCTTGCCACTTCGCCTCGATAGCATGATGATCGTACCCATGAGCCATGATTTGTGTGGAGGATGTTCGACGTAGGCTAATGTCAAAATGTGAGGTTCAAAACCGAGTGAAAATGTATCACAGAGACCTTCCCAGCTACAAGGCAACTTCGACCATTTTCTCCAAATCAATGGCCTCACTGGTCACCTTTTTGTTGGTCGTGGCAAGGCAGAATTCAGGATTGTTCCTGAGTGGAGAATGTCTTGTTGTAAGACATGTGAGCTAATGATGAAAAGGACGCGCACGCTATAGTGCACGAATGAGGAACTTCGCTGAGAACGAATTATCTCCCTAGCTTTACGAGGCTAATATTCGATCCACCTCCTGACATAATTCCTGGACAGCCAGTGCCGAAGTATTGAGAGCACTCTTTTCCTCAGCCGTTAACTCATATTCAAGAATCTCTTCTACACCGTTACGACCTAGTTTGACCGGCACCCCCATAAAGAAGCCTTGAATTCCATAGTCTCCATCGCATAATGCGGCACAAGGCAACACTTTTTTTTCATCCTTGAGAATGGCTTCAACCATTTCTACTGCTGATGCCGCAGGCGCGTAATAGGCGCTTCCACTTTTTAGAAGATTCACGATCTCAGCACCACCTTCCCGTGTCCGTTTGACGAGCGCTTCCAATCTATCCTTTGGCAAACATTCCGAAAGGGGCCGACCAGCCACAGTGCTATGCCTCACAAGGGGCACCATCGTATCCCCATGACCCCCTAAAACCATGGTTTGGACGTTGTGAACCGACACTTCCATCTCTTGGGCAATGAAGGTGCTAAAACGCGCCGAATCCAACACCCCAGCCATGCCAACCACTCGCTGCTTCGGGAACCCGCTCACCCGATAGGCCACATGGGTCATGGCATCAAGGGGATTAGCCACAATCACTAAAATGGCAGACGAGGAATGTGGCACAATTTCCTGAACAACCGATCGGACGATCTTTGTATTGGTTTCGAGCAATTCAGAGCGGCTCATTCCCGGTTTTCGCGCAATCCCGGAGGTAATGACCATCACGGAGGAATCCGTCGTTTCATCGAATTGATTGCTTCCGATTATACGAGTGTCATACCCATACACAGGACCAGCTTGCTCCAGGTCTAATGCCTTCCCTTGAGGAAGCCCTTCAACTACATCGACCAACACCAGATCGTAACAATTTTTTTCAGCTAGCCGTTGTGTAACAGATCCCCCCACATTTCCTGCTCCAACGATCGTGACTTTTGGTCGCCCCATAACCCTATCCTTCCATTATCAGAGTGGTACGATGCGTTATTCTTCGTCGTGACTCGTCCACCCTGCAACTTTGAAGTTGATGGTACAGACAAAGTTCTCGCCATCGTAAAAATTGACCTTGATCTTTTTTTTACCATATTCTCGCGCCAGAAACTCTTCCGGAGCGTCAATGAGCTCTTGGTATCCACCAGCCGGATACGAACCTAACTCCGTAAAGCTCACGATCATCCCTGTCTTGACCTCTTGTAACAATCGTGCTGAACATCGTGGAAACACTTCCCAGAATTTTGCATCAATTTCCTCTCGACTGGGTTCCGGCCGATCTCCCCCTTGCACCCTTGGTTTCGCAAATTTTGCCAGGCGACGAACGTACGGGTATTGATGGCCCGTAAAGAGTTTGTGCAGCCAGGGTGGAACCATTTTCGCATCAGAGTTGTCAGACATACGTGGCTTCCTCGATCAAGAAGTCGTGAGGCGTTGATACATCCTCGGCAAATGTTCAGGCAAGGCACTGACGTCATCAATGATGACAAATCCTACCTCCCCATACATTCGGTATAAATAGTCCCTCGCATCCAGATCCACCGTGACACAATACGGGATCACGCCTGCCAATCGTGCCTCCCTCAGGGCCATCTTGGTATCTTCCAAGGCATACTCATCACCGTATTCATCATCTAACGGCCTCCCATCACTCATTAAGACCAGCAGACGATGGCGAGCCGGACATTCAAGCAGTTTCCTGGTTGTATGGCGAATAGCTGCCCCATCACGATTTTGATGCAAAGGCTTGACGGTTTCAATCCTCTGCCCTACTCGATAACGGAGCGTCTCACCAAAATCTTTCAGGATAATGAAGTCTACTTGTTGACGTCCCTGTCCAGAAAATCCGTAAAGGGCATATTGGTCCCCAATGGCTTCCATGGCTTCAGAGAGCAAGACCAGCCCTTCTTTCTCAACGTCAATCACTCTTCGCCCCCCAGACTCAATCTGGCGACCTGTCGAACCACTCATATCAATCAGAAACGCTGAGGCGACCTGACGATCTCGTTTGTCACGACGAATGTAAATTCGGTCAGTCGGTTCAGTCCCGACTTTTCGTTCAGCCACTCGTCTGATAGCAGCATTCAGGTCTATATCATCCCCATCCTCCTGGCCCCACATTCGGCGCATACCAGTGGGTCGGATACTCTCAAAATACCGACGCAGCAATCGAACCCCAGGTGCATGCTTTTCCAAAGTCATTTGAGCAAAATCAGGACTTCCTTCCGCACCGAATCGTTCTTTGATACAACACCAATGAGACCGGTAATCCCGAATACTGCCATCCCATTCTGCATACACAAACGATCGTGTTCCTCCATCCTCTGGATAACGAATGGTCGATTCATTCCGCTCTACCCGTAACCATTCCTCAATAACCGTTGGCGAGATGGACTCGGGAGGCGAAGTTCTTTCTATGGCGGACTCCTTAAGAACTTTCTCAGAGGCCCTATAGGAAGAGTCCCTATCCTTTTCGCCTCCACCCTTATTCTGTCCATCAAAGGGCTTAGCTGCTGATGGGCCTTCAGCTCCTAAAATTTCTTCTCCACCCCCGACCTGTTCGAGATCCATGGTTCCTCGGTATGACCAATTCGTGATGGGCCGATAGTCACCGGAAACTTCTGCCGCACGTGGTCCTGGGCTCACTTCTTCCCTTTCTGGAGAGGAGTTCTGTGAGAGATCATCCTGTTCAGTCACCTGAACCTTTGCAATCATCTGATCCAATAGCTGATAAAGACGATCTGCCAAACGAACCGAGTCTTCGGCGGAAACCTCTTGATGCAGGATGGTTTGAGCGTCAGCCCAAACCCGATCACTGATAGGTTGCAGATCTTGAGGGATCACGACTGATCCCGGACTGTCCTGGTCTGCGGTAAACCGAAGAAGGAGCGAGTCAATTACCATCTCACGAACTGTCATCCCATGGAGGAAGGAATGTGTAGAAATGGATTCTCTGGCCAAGGCCGCCAAATCATGCCGAAGTCCGGGATATTCGGTTTGCAGCCGGTATTCCACACGGGCATCTTCCAGAATAGTCCACAGATCCTGAATCACTCCCTTTTGAGGGTACAAGGCAAACAGATCTGCCAATGTCGATGGAGAAAAATTGCTTTGTTCTTCGGCGAATCTGGAATAGCGAGTTCCAACTTCCATCGCCAAATCATCAAGAGAGTTCAGATCAAGCCGATAGGTGCCAAATTCCCAGTGCCCCATCTCATGAGCCGTCATGACGGTAAAAACACGAAGATTCGCGTCTCGAGTGGGAAAGGTATTCACCAAGGAAGGCAACCGCAAGGTTTTTCCGTCATGACTGACTATTGGTCTTTTCCCAATGTTTTGGCCATCCAGGGTATTGGGATGACCATCTTGACCTTGATTGATTTTTCCGGAATCAGGAAGAGATGCTACCGTCACCTTTTCACCAGATAGCATCTCCGCTAGCATCGAAAGCGATCGTGCGACCTGTCGCAGCGCCACCCCATTCATGGCCTGTTCAACAGCAGCCAAGGCTTTACCTGTTTCCATCGAAAAGTAGGCTTGTGCTCCCTCGGGGCTATACTCCAAAATTTCCATTCCTCCCTGAAACCAAGTTTCGAAAGCCTCATGACCGCTATCAGGAGAGCCCACGAGGCTCAAAATGTTTGGGCACTGTCGGAAAAACGCTAGGGCTCCTTCTGCACTTCGGTCAGCTAATAATCCACCGTACTGCGCCATTTTGAGCTTCCGTTCCGAATCGGGAACGGAATGAAAGAGCCTGGGAGCTTCAGCTAAGAATGTTAAACCTATCTCTGGCGAGCGATCAGCCAAGGTGGATCCAACATTCACAACAAGCGGTCGTAAACGTTCGTCCGGCAATTCAGCGAGGAGCACAGGACTATTTCGGAAAAATTCTAAGGTCCCTAAATAATCAGGTTTCCCTAAATGATTGACGGTGATCAGTTTCATGCCAAAGTTTATCCAAGCACGCACAAGGTCCTGTGAAAGCACCTCGGCAATCTTGGGAATTTCACGGAAGAGCTCAATCCCTAAGACGGAATTCCATTCGGTCAGTTCTAAGCCGATATCCGCCCATCCACTAAGGTCCTCCGGTGACGTCACCAAGAGGAGTTCTGGAGCTTTATGAAAAAATTCAAACGCACAATTGGCTGCATACTCAGAATGAGCGTCAGCCAACTCCAAGGCAACGGTCAAGACTTCTCGACGATCGGAAGAGCTATCCAATATCCCCAAGATCACTGGACTTTGCTGTAAGTATTTCAAGGTCGTGGCTCCGGAATGCCCCGCCAAACTTACGGTCAGATCTAGCCATTGGAGGATAATTTCAGACCCACACCGGTGATGAACCTCCGGCAAAGCCTGAACGGTTTTTTCCATTAACTTGGGAGAAGAACTCTGAAGTTCCACAAGAAGGTCAAGGACCCTCACCAGATCTCCTGCCTGAGCTAAACTTTTGGCAATAGCCGAAGCCGAAGAGGAGTCGACCTGACCCTGAAGAATTCGCAAGAATTGTTCTTCACCAGTGGACACAAACAATATCCAGTGTATTTAGTAAGGAAGGCGAATTATAGAAGGGCCTCATAGACTATGTAAACTGAGCTTCTTATCATCAAATCTTTTCACACTGCATGGCCAAGTTAGAACAACTTCTTCTTCATAGACTTCACAAGAAGAGTGTGTAGGAAAATCTTCAGAAAATAATCGCTGGCTGGTTTGTCAAGGTTCCGTTTCTGAAAGAATTTTTTGAACTTGGCTCGCAGTGATTACTTTCAACAGAACCCGTTTTTTTCTTGCCTCGTGACCGGAACAGACTGAAACGGAATGTTTCGGCAAGGAAAAGAGTTCAGCAAGAAACCGGCACAGAGCTTGATTGGCAGCTCCATCTACTAGAGGAGCCGAAATCCGAAACTTTAAGGCCTCACCATGAGGACCAACATATTCCGTCTTTGCGGCCCTCGGCTGAACAATAATCGTGAGCAGTGCTCCCTCAGATGTTTGTGTGATCATTTCATAATTCAATTTAATATCAATATCTTATGAAGTTTATAGCCGGCTGATTTTAGCACGTATCAATATCCAAATTTACCTAGATTTGCGGGCTTGACAGCACACGGCAAAGAGAATAAAATGACTTTAAATGAAAATGGATATCAAAATCACATTCGATTAAAAAGGATACTCAAAATAAACATTATGTACGTGTGCGTTTGCAAAGGAATTACCGAGTCTCATGTGAGAAACTGCGGCCAAAGAGGGGTAACATGCCCGATGGCTTTGGCTTCAACTTTAGGTATCGATGACAAAGGTAATTGTTGCGGACGCTGCCTCAAGAATATCTCTGCACTTGTTTCCCTAGCCAAGGGCGAAAGCACTCATTGCGCTTCTGTAAGGGTCTAACCTAACCTGCTCAAACTCCTTGCCGTTCCTGAATCCCTCCGATTCTTATACCTTCCTTAAGACCCCACTATGTAAAGAGCACTCTGGTATATGTCCGACGTCATTTCTCCTGCACCCTCTCAATTCGTTATCCGAACGTTGCTTCCAACCACAAGGCAACTGTTCGCCACGAGCGCGAGTTTTTTGTATCAGGTTGTACTCATAAGGAAGAATCATGGGTAAACCCACTCAAGCCCCATTTGGTTCATGGAAATCTCCATTGACCTCATCATTGATTGTTTCGGAGACACTGCAGTTGAGCCAGATTCATCTTGATGGGGAAACTCTCTATTGGATAGAAAATCGCCCCCTGGAAGGAGGGCGAAACGTTATTGTCCAACTTTCTCAAACAGGAGAACCGATTTCTCTGACCCCCACTCCCTTTAATGTCCGATCCCGGGTTCACGAGTACGGAGGAGGAGCCTATCTGGTTGACAATGGAGTCATTTACTTCTCAAATTTCTCCGATCAACGTCTCTATCGTCACAAGGCGGACTCAAAACCACAGGCCTTAACACCAGAAGGTCAATTCTATTACGCCGATGGGGTCATAGACTCACAACATAATAGGATAATTTGTATTCGTGAAGATCATTCTGATTCTTCCCGAGAACCAGTCAATTCCTTTATAAGCATTTCTCTGGAAAACCCAATACAAGAAAACGCTGGGCAGATTTTGGCATCCGGTTGTGATTTCTACTCCTCTCCTAAAATCAGCCCTGACAGCCGACAATTAGCTTGGGTGTCTTGGAATCATCCCAATATGCCTTGGGATGGAACTCAATTATGGAAAGCCAATATCGAACTCGATGGAACATTGGGAAAACCTGAATGCATGGCTGGTGGTCCCCAGGAATCAATTTTTCAACCCGAATGGTCACCTGACGGAACTCTTTTCTTTATCTCTGATCGAACCGGCTGGTGGAACCTCTACCGGATTCGAAATGGCGTGAGCGAGGCCCTTTGTCCCATGGAAGCTGAATTTGGCAAGCCACAATGGTCCTTGGGGCTGACAACCTATACCTTTGAATCCGCTCGCACCATCCTCTGTACGTATACGAAAAATGGAATCTGGTTTTTGTGTCGGCTCGACATAGAATGTCGTACTCTAGAGACATTTCCCCTACCCTATACAGAAATCGGAGGACCAGTCTATCTCAATGGTTCGACTATTTGCACCGCGAGTTCCCCTTCCGAGCCCAATGTGATCATTCAAATTGACCTAGCTTCTTATGACATTCACATTCTCAGGCGGTCCATTAATTTCTCTGTCGAGCCTCACTATCTCTCGATACCCCAAGAAATTGAATTTCCCACAGAACGCGGGCAGACGGCACATGCGTTTTTCTACAAACCACAAAATGGGGACTTTTCCCCACCTTCCGGCGTGAAAGCACCCCTATTAGTCAAAAGTCATGGCGGCCCGACCGGTTCAGCTTCTACGGCTTTTAACCTCATGATCCAATATTGGATGAGTCGAGGCTTTGCCGTTTTAGATGTCAATTACGGTGGAAGCACCGGATATGGCCAAGCTTACCGGGAACGACTAAACGGGCAATGGGGAATTGTTGATGTGGACGACTGTGTGAATGGCGTACGGTATGTGATTAAGCAGGGGTGGGTCGATGATCAAAAGCTCACGATCACTGGTGGAAGTGCCGGAGGCTATACGACACTCAGTGCTCTCACCTTTCGTGACTGCTTTACAGCTGGTTCAAGTTATTACGGGGTCTCAGATTTACAAGCCCTGGTAAGAGATACGCATAAATTCGAATCCCGGTACCTTGATCGATTGATCGGCCCACTCCCCGAAAAGCAACAATTGTACAAGGAACGTTCTCCGATTAACTTTACTCACCAGCTCTCATGTCCGTTGATCTTTTTTCAAGGCCTAGAGGACAAGGTGGTTCCGCCTAATCAGGCTCAAATGATGTTTAATGCCGTCAAAGCAAAAGGACTTCCTGTGGCTTACCTAGCTTTTGAAGGAGAACAGCATGGGTTTCGGCAAGCCCCCAATATCAAAAAGGTTTTGGACAGCGAACTCTATTTTTATTCAAAGATATTTGGGTTTGAGCCTGCGGACCCCGTTGAGCCTGTTACGATCGAAAATTTGCCGTAAAGTTTTATGCATCGCCGTAAAGTTTTATGCATCAATGACTTTTTCAATTAGTAACCTAGGCATATATACTTGAATTTTTCATTCCCGCGATTTATCCCTAATCCCAACCCGACCACTATCTCTACTAGTGACATTTTGCATGAAGATATGTTAACTTATGAAGTTCTGTGCAACAATAGTCCGAAAGTTCACTTTCAGTCAGCCCAATCTTAAGGATGAAGTTTTGTTCAAGAATTATGATGGGAAATGAGACATAAATTACTGCAGTTTCGAACCCTCGGCTAAGTCTTCTGCCGTCTCATCCTTTCTGTTTTCTTGAGTGTAAAGCAATAGCTACATTGCTCTCAAATTAGAGGCTTACGACATAAGTACACCGTAAGCGATCTGGTTGCCCGGATTTCAACCAATCCGGATCTACTGATAAGGAGTCCATAATGTCCAAAAATTCGACGCAAGCCATTCAGGAAGTTGGGGATTCAGATACTCCCGCTGAGGAGGCACAGGGGATTGACCTCACTCCTGGGGAACCTGTCCGTTCTGATGACCCTGTCCGGGTCTACATGAAAGACATGGGGCGGGTCCCTTTACTAAACCGAGAAGAAGAAATCGGGTTGGCCAAACAGATTGAAGAGGGAAAAAAGGAATTAGCCTCCGTGGTCTTCAGCATGCCCATGACCCTCAACTCCCTGAACTCCCTTCGTGATCAGTTGAAGAAAGGGGAGTTGGAGGTTCGTCATATCCTGGCTATGCCAGAAGATTCGGACGACGAAGAAACTTCCGAGATCGCGCCAAGCCCCGAGGACGACGAAGAACTCCGTTTGCGAACGCTACGGGAACTCGACCTGATCCGCTCATCATCTAAAGCGTATTTGGCATGGCGGCAAGGAGGTGGATCTCAAGGGAAATCCCCATCCTTTGAAAAACGGTCCCGCCTGATGCGGCAAAAGTTGATTGAAAAGATCGAGGCCCTCAACTTACAACCCAATATTCAACAGAAATTTCTTGCCCACATCAAAGAAGTGGGAAAAGAAATCGGCAAGGCTGAAGCGCTCATCACGGAGTGTTGCCGAAAAATTCTGGTTGTAAGAGAGGATGGCAACACAACCTTTAAGAAAATGGCGAAGAATCGATCCACCTTTGTCTCGATTAAACGCAAAACGGGGTTATCGGAAGAGGCCCTCCTAAAAATTCAGGCTGTCTTCCAAAATTCCGTGATCAAAGTCAAAACCATTCAGAAAGAGACCACGTTAATCTCTTCTGCAGAGTTACGAGAAACCCTCCTCATTTTGGGACGGGCTGAAGAAAAAATGAAAAGAGGGAAAGCCGATCTGATTGAGGCAAATTTGCGTCTCGTGGTCAGTATTGCCAAAAAATATATGAACCGCGGACTTCCGTTCATGGACCTCATTCAAGAAGGAAATATTGGCTTGATGCGAGCTGTGGACAAATTTGAGTATCAACGTGGATATAAATTTAGTACCTATGCTACCTGGTGGATTCGCCAAGGGATCACTCGGGCATTAGCGGATCAAGCACGAACTATCCGGATTCCTGTCCATATGATTGAAGCCAATGCAAAACTGACTCGTACATCGCGTCATCTTGTTCAACAATTCGGACGAGAACCGACGCTTGTTGAAATTGCCGATCGGTTGGATCTTCCATTAGAAAAGGTTCGAAAACTTGTGGAAATGACCAAAGGAACCATTTCTCTTGAAACACCTATCGGAGAAGACGAAGATAGCCATCTTGGTCTCTTTATTGAAGACAAAACGGCCGTGTCCCCCTTTGATGCCATGAGCCGCGTTGACATCCAACGAAAAGTGGCGGGGGCCTTAGGAGTCCTCACTCCTCGTGAAGAAACGATCATTCGGAAACGATTCGGGATTGGAGACGACCAGGATCACACTCTAGAAGAGGTCGGCCAAGACTTCGGTGTGACCCGAGAGCGAATCAGACAGCTTGAAGCCAAAGCGCTCGGGAAATTACGTCAGGCCAGCTCACGGGAACGCCTTCGAGTATTTGTGGAAAGCGTCTAAAAAGGTGCGCTAAGATCAGCGCAGTCTTTCGTATCACCAAAAAAGGGATGAGGGTTGAAACCATCAATCCTCATCCCTTTTTTGTTCTTTATCTTTTCGGATCGGTCTTTTCTTATCTCTCCCAATAAAGACTTTCCAGCACGAGCTACTTTGCCCGCTCAATCACCAAGGCTTTATCATTTTTTAACAGTGTGGCCTTGATTCGGTCACTGAATTGAAATTCCTCTGTGACTTTCGTCTTGGGAGTCCGCTCCACACGAACTTCTCCTCGCTCACCGCGCAATACATAGAAATCTCCATCCACCATGAGGATTGATCCCTCCACGATGCGGGTATCAGGTTGAGAGGATTCGGCAGGCGCTGACACCGCTTCAGTCTTTTTTGTCGTTGGAGCCTTTGCGCTTTTGGCAGGTGGAGTTTCTGCCTCTTGACCCTCTGGTTCGGAAGGTAATGCCTTCTGGTGGATCGTCACTCCTGACACATCATCGGGCCCGGCTCGTTCAATCCGGAGCGCCTTGTTATTCATCAACATGAGCGCTTTGATCCGATCACCATATTCAAACTCCTCTGTGATGTCAGTTTGGTAGGTTGCTTCAATCTGAATTTCCCCATGTTCTCCGCGCACAATATAAAAATCTCGATCGACGTCCAATAAATCTCCAACGACGGTTTTCGTGGGTTGTTGGCTTGATTCCGCGAACACTTCGTTCGAGAAGGGATACCAACTCTTCTCAGATATGCCTCCAACAAATCCTCCAATGATGAATAACGCACAAATGACAATGAACCGGAATGCGTATTTCATACGTTAACCACCTCACATTAGGATTTCAATGCGCTAAAATCCCTTTCAGGCAAAAATGATGCCTTATGTCAAATCGTACCATACCCCTGCCATCTGAACCAGATACTACCCACCAACGGCAGGACTATCAAGAGTATGACACCATAATCACGCTTGGTCATTCTGGACAAGGTATAAGGATGTCGAGAACGACTCGGAGCAAATCCCTTAGACTCTAAAGCCATAGCCAAAAGATTTGTTTGACGAAGCGTATGGCCAATCAACGGGACCACTAAGGGTGGATACCGTCGAATTTTTCCCCACACGGACTTAGAAGTTAAGTCCAGCCCCCGAGAACGCTGTGCTTGAATGACTGTCTCGATCGACCCAAGAAGAGTGGGAACCCACCGAAAGGCCAGAGACAAGGCAAACCCTAGGGAAGAAGGAAGCCCCATTCGTTGCAGAGACCGAGCGAACTCTTCTATGGGTGTTGTAGATAAGAGAAGGACTCCATTCAGTAGCATCATACAGTAGCATCATATCCAACAGGAGTCCCATACCAATTCCATGGGCAACGCCTTCCACCGTAATCTCTTGATTGACCACTTTGAAAAGAGAAGTTTGTACCTCAACAAAAAACGGCCACAATGCCATGCTATACATACATAGTAATGCCAAAAAAACCCAAAGTTTCTTGACATTTTCCAATGCCCTGGCTGCGAGGATACCCCCAAACGCTAGTGCTGTCAGCCCTAAAAGATACCAAGGATCAGAGAACAGAAGGGCTAAGCAGAAAAGTCCAAACAGACAGAGGACTTTGGTTCGTCCATCCAATTGATGAATCCATGTACGACGGTCAAGGTATAATGAGAGGTTCATCGAATCCTTAACGCACTCCTCACTTCTTCCACCGTTAACCACGTCTGCCCCCAGCGTTGACCGAAAAGGGTAATGGGGGGAATGTCCAACGAAGCTGACTGACTAACTCGGGATCGGCAAAAATACTACGCGTTGGCCCATGTGCCAAAATCTGCCCGTCTTTCAGCAAGACACACCGATGTGCATACTGGGCTGCCAGCCACATCGCATGTGTCACGATGAGAATCGTGTGGCCCTGTCGATTCAAATAACGAATCATGTTCATCATGCGATCAGTTTCTTGAGCATCTAAACCTGTTGTCGGTTCATCAAAGATAAGAATATTCAGTTTGGCGGCCAAGACTGATGCGACGGCCACACGCTGGCGCTCCCCTTTTGTCAGAGAAAAGGGATCCAGGTGTTTCACATCCCTGTTTCCTAACCCGACAGCCCCAAGAGCCTCAGCGACACGTTGCTCACACTCTTCGGAAGAACAACCAACATTTTTTGAACCAAAGGCCACTTCCTCCCACACCATCTCTGCAAAGATTTGGTGATCAGGATTTTGAAACACATACCCGACACGAAAGGCCAATTCGCTGATCGTCATAGTCCGCGCATCGTTCCTACACACAAAAACCTGACCACGCGTCGGACGCAATAGCCCGTTAAAGCACTTGGCCAACGTGCTTTTCCCTGACCCATTTTCCCCAAGAATGGCCACAATCTCCCTAGCATGAATGGTCAAGGAAACATTCTTGAGAGCCCGCACATCACCCGGGTACGTAAGAAACACCTGTTCAAGTTTCAACACTTCCTGAGTTTCTCCAACTTCATCAAATCGATTTTTTTCACCAGCCCCTGTAAATCCTTGTTCTTGGCACCATGACGATTGAAGCATCAACCCTCGTTCTTCAGTCACCATCCATGCTTCTTCAACTGTGACGGGTAAGCGGGACAGACCTAATCCTGTAAAACACTCGGCGATGGGAAGCGGCCGAATCTCTAACTGTTCAGGCAACGCGGGTTGCGAAAATAATTCCATGGGACTTCCCTGCCATTTGACCTGGCCTCGATCCAGAATACTGATCTGCTCAGTATCAAGAATCTCTTCAGGATCATGTTCAGCGAGCACCAATGTGAGGCCTTCTTTTTTGAGTTTGTCGACTACCTCCATCAATTGTCTTCGACCTTGTGGATCCAAGTCAGTTAAGGGTTGGTCCATGACCAGCAGACGGGGTTCCCGTATAAGGATGGAGGCAATCACGAGACGTTGACGCTGCCCACCTGATAAAGAAAGAGGATCTCGGCGGGCCAAACCCGAAAGTCCTACTCGATCTAATGCCTCCATAATTCTGTTACGCATTTCAGCAGGAGAAATCGCAGGGTTGAGATGCTCCAATGGAAATGACAGCTCCATCTCAACATTCGTTGAAACAAGCTGAGTATCAAAATCCTGAAATACCAACCCCACAATCCCCGCTTGTTGCCAAACTGAGGTGTCTCTTGTGTCTCGTCCATTCACCGTCACGACCCCAGTAAGTTGTCCACCCAAGAATTGAGGAATCAACCCGTTGAGCATAAAACAGAGTGTGGATTTCCCAGATCCAGTCCCCCCCATGAGAACTTGCGATTCCCCTTGATTCACTCGAATTGAGACCGATTGACGGCTTGTTGGGGATCTTGGAGTGACAAGACCTTTATCACCTCCCGATTGAATGTATCGGGAAAATTACTTCGTCCCACTACGCCCAACAATCCGAGCCTGAGTTGGCCCACGTGGACGATCGTTGAAGATTGACAGGGCAACTCAAAACCTTCCGCTTGTAAATTTGTACAAAGGATGGGGAACGTGGCTTGGGTTTGAAGATTCTGTAAATGGTTCAAACCATAATCAAAATCGTGATTTCCAGCTCCCATGGCATGATAGCCCATCAGATTCATCGCCTTGATATCTGGTTCTCCGCGAAACCAGGAAGAGAGTGCCGTTCCTATAAGAATATCTCCGGAGTCCACGACCAACACATGACTAGTTTCCCGGCGTATTTCTTCAATGACGCTCGCTCGGCCCGCTAATCCTCCCACAGAACCGTTTCCTTCTTGTTCCAACGGGAACGCTACACCATGGTGCTCACTGCTATGGAGGATTGTCAGCTTTTCAGCAGAATGGGAAGGTGGTACTAGCCAACCAAAAACAAGGACCGCAGTGAAATGCAGGGCCTTCATTCTTTAAACCAACTGACGACTCTAGAGGCACAAGCCGCTCTTGAACAGCCCACCTTCACTGTCTTCAGAACGAATCCTCTCTTAAGTGAACAGAATCCTATAAATACCCCCCCCGCCCTTCCAGGCGGGGAGTTCTCGATAAATTAAAGGAAAGAGTTTCTTCAACAAACCGAGACAACCTAATACGTGAATCAGCTAATTTTGCACGCATCGGAATCCAGCATGGGCGTAAGCATACCCTTGCCGGAACCAATTTCGAAAGGAACGCCTGACCAAACAATTTCCAGTAAGAGCAGAGGCACCTTTGGCCACATAATGGTCCTTATCAAAAAAACGAGAGGAATACCCTGGATACGTTGGAATCGGGGAAAAACCATCAAATGGGTGAAACTCCGTTGACGTCCATTCCCAGCCATTTCCGACCAATTGCGATACCCCAAAATCACTATCTCCTTGGGGGGCCGCTGAAACAGAAATAGGATCCCAATGTTGAAAATTAAAATTTCCCTGACCCCCTGTGGGATTCTCGTTCCCCCAGGGATATAAACGCTCTTTGTTGTCCTTTGTCCCAAAAGCTGCCCGATGAAACTGAGCCTCGGTCGGCAAAGCCATCCCCGCCCACTCTGCATAGGCTTGAGCTTCCTTTAAGGATACGTACACTGGCCAATCCAGGGGAAGGAGAATTTCCCTAAACATGGTTTTGAGAAACCATTGCTTCCCATCACCCACCCAAAACGGAGGAGGAGGCGCTCCTTCGTTGACAAAACGGAGGTATTGGCCATTGGTCACCTTATATTTACTGATCGAAAAAGCCGGCACCGCCACCTTATGCTTACCGAATTCATTATCCCAGCCAAATCCTTCCTGTCGATCTCGTCCTAAGGTAGCTATCCCCGCTGGTATGTCAATCATTGTATGGACCGGAGGATGAGCCTGAGGGATGGGCAAATGGGGAGGAGCCACTTTTTCTTCCTCAGGAATATGATGAAGGATGTAAGCTGTGGTCTCAGCATGCATCACCCGATGTTCAACCGCGACATGCACAATGTCCTCAGGAGCTTCTTCAATCGCCCTGTCCACTTCCATCCGCACTCGGGAATTGTATTGCTGGACTTCCTCAACGCAGGGCCAATCCGATGGTTGATCATGGGGTAATTCATCCTCACCAGGATCGATCCCAGCCTCAAACAGTTGATCAAACTCGGGATGAAAGGATGGTTTATTCAATGTCCATCGACAGATTTGGTTACAGTCGAATGCTTCTAAATGTCCAAGGTAGAAGATCACACGGTGGCGTTTGGGGATAGGACGTTGGTAGAAACTCTGTGGCTTGATCAAAGAAAAGATGGCATCAGTCTTGGCTCGGGCCTCAGCCAATTCGACTCGCAAATGGTCTAAGGATCTCATAAACGAACCTCATGAATGAAGAACACACGAAAGTTGGATGGATTTCCTCTATCTTTATCGGATTGACTCATTTCTTAATAGGATTTGAAAACGGCTCAAGATCTAACCATTTACTTCTATTTACTTCTATTTCCTAAAAAGCTCAGAGATTTCGTCAAGGTAAAAATTTAAGATAATGACCTGACGTTTGCAACCCTTGCTTACACATCGGTAAATATTCTAAGGCCACGCACCATATTCTTGCCCTTTTACCTTAAGATTCTTCAGCGAGACACCACTCCATTCATTCTAGAGATCTTTGATTTTCCCTGCTATCCTGAGCGGACCAATTGACCGGCTCCTTCAGCCGTGGAGTGGAGATCATCTTCGGCACCAAAGAAAGACACATCAGTCCCTCTTTACTGACATTTATGACAAGCCCCGTTTTAGAAATTCGTGATGTGAGCAAACACTTTGGAGGGGGAGGTTATGCTCTTCGCAATGTTTCATTGACAGTCAACCAAGGGGAAACTGTCGTCTTGATCGGTGAAAGCGGCTCGGGAAAAACTACGCTTCTTCGGCTGTTCAATCGTCTTGAGATCCCAAGCTCGGGTGAAATTTTGATCCAAGGGAAGGATATTAGTCAAGAAAACCCCATTTTATTGCGTCGCCGGCTAGGGTACGTCCAACAAGACGGAGGCCTTCTGCCCCATTGGACTGTGTCACGCAATGTTGGGCTGGTTCCGACTCTTCTCAAGTGGAACCAGGTTCAGCGCGATGAACGGGTGGACGCCATGTTGGAGCTCGTAAACTTAGATCCGGGTCATTATCGAAATCGATACCCATCTGAGCTTTCAGGAAGACAGCGACAGCGTATTGCCTTTGCACGGGCCATGGCAGCCGATCCTGCAATCGTTCTTCTTGATGAGCCATTCGGCGCACTTGATGCTATCACCCGCAATGAGCTTCAACAGCATTTCCTGCATCTCAAGGGCCAACTTCGAAAAACGATGGTACTGGTCACTCATGATTTACAGGAAGCCTTTCGGCTCGGAGACCGCGTCGCCGTTCTGCGAAACGGTCATCTGCTTCAAATCGGATACCCCCATGATCTTCTGACACATCCCGCTGACGACTATGTCAAGACTCTTCTCGATCAAGGAGCTAGAGGGATTTCAAGCAATGAGTAACCCTTTACGCCAAACACTGCGCGGTTTGCTTTTCATGGTAGACCTCATGGTTTTCTACATTGTCCCAGTTTGGGGGATAACTCCTGGAAGCCAAATTGTCGTCGGTTCCAAGAATTTTCTGGAAAATAAGTTACTGGCAGAAATTTTTGCACAACTCATTGAAGCCAAAACGGAATTGAAAGTGGAGCGACGATTAGGTCTTGCTGGAACGCAGGTATGCTTTGAGGCGCTCAAAAATGGGGTGATTGATCTCTCATCCGGAATACACCGGCACCGGACTTGTTAGCATCCTAGGGCAACAACCCACAGGGCACGCTAATGAAGCCTTGCGAATTGTTCGATCCGAATTTATGAAACGCTGGGACCTGTGGTGGATTACCCCTTTGGGATTCGAAAATTCTTACGCCTTAGCGATTTCCCGAAAGCATGCGGAAGCGTTAGAACTGCGAACCATCTCTGATTTAGCCAAAGTTTCTCCCACATTATCAGCAGGATTGGGATATGAATTCATTAAGCGCTCGGATGGATTGCCTGGATTGCAATCAGTCTACGGACTTCAGTTCAAACAGGTTCAAGGGATACAGCAAGCGTTGAAATATCAGGCAGTTGACTCAGGATCGATCGATGTCCTCGATGTCTATAGGACCGATGGACGATTAGCGGTATATGATGTCACGATATTAGAGGATGATCAAGACTTTTTCCCACCTTACGAGGCAGCAGGCCTCATTCGCGGAGCCATCTTACAACAATACCAGGAGGTAGGGACGACGCTCAGTCTGCTCACGAATGCATTTGATGCGCCTACGATGCGAACTCTCAACCTCCGACTTCAGGAACGCGGGGATTCCGTGGAACTGGTGGCCCGGGACGCACTTCGCTCATTAGGCCTCATGACGATAACTGGCAAGGAAGGAGACGAACTGTCGCAGACATCAACACAATCGGGGTTCTTATCCTACCTCTGGGCCAACAGACACACCTTAGCCATCCGCACAGGTGAACATATCCTCCTTGCTGGTTTCGCACTAGGCCTGGGCATTCTCGTTGCGATCCTTTTGGAGCTCGTTTTGGAACGAAAACGAAAGACGGCCGAGCCAATTATTCGAGCCATTGCCACGACCCAAACGATTCCTTCAATCGCACTCCTGGCTTTTATGATCCCCATGTTTGGCGTTGGGGTTCTCCCTGCTGTGATCGCCTTGTGGATCTATTCACTGTTTCCCATATTACGAAACACGTATTCAGGCCTTCGAGACGCCGCTCCACAAGCTGTCGAAGCGGCAAGGGCCCTGGGAATGACTGAACGACAGGTCCTACGTTGCGTTCGCCTTCCTCTAGCCGCACCGGTCATCATGGCAGGGGTTCGGACATCTGGTGTCATTACGATTGGGACCGCCACACTCGCGGCTTTCATCGGGGCAGGAGGATTGGGAGTTCCGATTGTTTCGGGTCTTCAAATGGCAGATACGACGATTATTCTTTCAGGCGCATTACCCGCAGCCATTCTGGCACTTGGTGTTGATGGGCTCCTCGGTCTGGTTGAACGATGGATCAAACCTCGTGGATTAGAAGCCCGACGATGAGATCTCTCTTGTTTTTTGAGAAACCTTCCTCATTTCTATTGCAGGACTGAGACAAACAGGCTATAGTGCAACGCTTTGGATAAGAACTCCCTCCAAGCGATCTCCTTCTGGTAGCGGTTTTCCTGAGAAAGTTGTTACCATTCATTGTAGAATGAACCAGTTAAGATTGAGGACGGCCAGCAAGTCACCGGGAAACACGTAACATAGCTTTCGGGTTCTCTCCTCATCCTTCCATCCTTCATATACCTAATCACTTAAGAGGCACCATGAAATCGACATCGTCTACTGATAACGTGATTATTGATGTTCATGTCACGACCGAAGATCCAGAAGCCGTCCGGGAAGAAATTCGCTCTGGCCTTCTTTCTTCGCCACGCGTTCTTCCCACGAGATACATCTATGATGATCATGGTTCGGACTTGTTTGAGCAGATCTGTGAGTTACCCGAGTACTATCAAACTCGGACCGAATACCAAATACTTCTGGAGTATGCTGACCAGATCTTGAGCTTAACAGGAGCTGATGAGTTGGTCGAATTGGGGTCGGGAGCGGCGACAAAGACTCGTGCCCTCTTGGATGCCATGGCCCGAGCACGGCAGCTTCAATTCTATGTTCCGTTTGATGTTAGTGAAGGCATCGTCCGCCGTGTGGCGAACGAACTCATCCAGGAGTATGAAGGGTTACAAGTTCACGGAGTCGTAGGGGACTTTTTGGCCCATTTAGAACATATTCCCGAGGGAGGAAGACGATTAGTCGTGATTCTCGGAGGCACCATCGGCAATTTGGACCACCAAACGGCCTTCCGCTTTCTTTCTTCTATTCATCGGGAAATGGCCTCAGGAGATTTTTTCTTGTTAGGTGTGCAACTGATCACCGATACCAATCGACTGGAAGCTGCCTATAATGATTCGGCCGGCATCACCGCGAAGTTTAATAAAAATATCCTGTCAGTCATGAAAGAAGTGGTAGGAGCAAACTTTGATCCAGAAACTTTTGAACATGTTGCTCGATACAACTCTCAACACCATCGAATCGAAATGTCACTTCGTTCCCTTCGAGACCAAATCGTAGACTTTCCTAGCCTAGACCTGACCCTGCACCTTAAGAAAGACGAGGAAATTCTCACTGAGATTAGCAATAAATACAACCGAGAACAAACCGAAGCTCTTTTATTGGAAACTGGTTTTGAGATGGTGGAATGGTACACGGACTCACAGCAATTACACGGTCTGGCCTTGGCGAAAAAACCTTGAAATATTCTCCACCTTTCCCATTTATTCTAACTAGAAATTGTGGCTTCATCACCCCTAACAAAGATCCTTTCCCAACCCCTTTCATCACCTGAGCCATGGTGTACTTGAACTATACTGCCCTGTGCCCCACTCGACCTGAGGCCGAAAACGAAAGCCACAAGACCTTGGCGGAATTCAAATCTTTGTTATATTCCAACGCAGGTATTGAATGGTATCTCCAAAAAGTTGGCGAGTGCCGAAAAACAATTGCCTCGTGGTTACACGTGGCAGATCCTTCATCGATCGCCTTTGTCCCAAACGCCTCAACGGCCAATTACTTCGTTCTTTCATCACTGACTTGGAAGCCTCATGACATCATCCTCACATCCACCCACGAGAACCATTCCATCATACGTGAGCTTCGATCATTATCCCACCGTGGAGTTCGAGCCCAATTCCTGAACTCTACATCGCCAACTAAGCTGTTGGCCTCACTTAAACAACACCTCTCGTCTCAAAACGTCAAAGCTATTCTATTCAGCCATGTTTCGCACGTAGATGGACGAGTGTTCCCAATCTACGAAATTGGCTCACTCGCCAAGGAGAAGAAGATTCTATTCATCGTGGATGGCGCTCAAGCAGTGGGGCATATTCCGATCGATTTAAGCAACCTGCCCTTTGATGTGTATTTTTTCCCAGGTCACAAATGGTGTTCCGGGCCCCTGGGAACCGGGGTCTTAGTCCTGCACGATCATTTTCTCAAATTCCATCCAACCTTTGGGGCCGAGTGGATTGAAGAGGGCAAATCCGCCGCGACTCGTTTTGAGATAGGAACACACAATATTGGGTTGATCGCAGGCCTCGCAAGAGCCTGTGAATTAAAAAATAGTGAAGGGCTCACATCCCAGGAACAAGATCAACTCAGAAAACATGCCATGAAGGAGTTGGCCCCATTAACAGACATCCGTATTCACGAATGGAATGGTCCTCAGGCCCCTGGGATTCTTACATTGTCGCACCAAAACCCAGATTATCATCTTCATATGTATCATGACCTTAAAAGCAAATGGGATATTGTTGCCAAATGCTTCATTGATTATCCGAAAGACGAAACGCCCGCCCTTCGACTCTCATGGGTGAAGTCTTCAGAGAAACAATGCCTGGAATTTGCTATTGAAAAAATAAAGGAATCTTTGGATTTCATCAGATAATGGCATGCCAACATCTCTGTGGCTTCACAGAGCAGGCATATCTAGCAGAAAGATAAAATAGAGAGACCCAGGAGACTAGGCAAATAAAGGACGGAAGTTGAAAAGACCGATCAATGAGGAGTTTACAGATACCCGCGCAGGATGTCTCGTCTAGTAACAATCCCAATCAACTTCCCTGAAGAGTCCACGACCAGCACGCGAATAAGGTGATTATTTTGCAATACATCGATAGCCGTCAACACATCTGTCCCTTGAGTCAACGAAACCGGATTGGGAGTCATGATATCACCTGCCTTCAAATCATTTAACTGACGTCCCTTTCTCAGAGCGTTTAACAAATCAAACTCTGAGAGAATCCCAATCAATCGATTCTCATCGTCCACAATCGGTATAGATCCAAACCCTTCCATCATCATGGAATAGAGCACTTCGGCGACATCATCCTGGTGCCCTGATTGAACATTCCTCTCCATGACTTGGCCTAACGTCAGGTGACCAAACTTAGAATCGCGCATGCTCGCCCGTGCATCTTTCTCCGTCATAGTACTATCCTTTCACAAGCAGAGAGTTATACCTACGTCCGAATCTTTTTCGCCAAAAACAATCACGACAATGATCACATTGCATAAGTAAAAATAACACGATCGGATCTTAGGTTTCCAGAATAGAAGTCCTTATTCGATAGAAATTTTTCCTCCCAGTATGGCTTTTCTTACGAGTTTATGCCCGCTTTTCTTAACGGATTAGCAGAACGACACTTCATTATCAGACATTTTGATTTCCAAGATCTTATCAGGTCCCAACCCTGGAATATTGACAGAATGGGCCTCTACTTGGTCGACCGCTTCTTGTGGCACCAGCCCGACAATTTCACATTGCAACACCTCAATTCCATGGGAGCTCGCCTCCTGTTTCACCGCGTCGAACACGACATGAAGTGGAGTTTCATGATAATCAGTCAAGTTCATGGAGACCTGGACCAAATCTCGACTTTTCAGTTCGACTCCCATGGCTTTAAGAGCAGAAAAGCCGCCGCTTGACGTTCGTATTTTTCTGGCAATAGCCTGAGCAACAGTCAAGTTGTTGGTATTGAGTACCATAATTAAAGGCAATCAGCGGCTTTCGTGCCCCAATGACAACCACACCGGCTGTTGGATACAAATGATTTTGTCCGAAATCTGGGGTCCAAGAAGGCTGGTCCTTCACGCGTTGACCTAAGCCCGTAAGCCCACCACGCCGAATGGTTTCGAGCCTCGATCGGTCTACCTGAGAGCAAGCCTCATCATAACAAGAAAACAGGAATGTTCAGATCCTTCCCAATACGAGCCCCTACCTGTTTGGCGACTTGTACGCAGTCGTCAAGAGACGCACCTTTCAGTGGCACAAAAGGCACAACGTCTACCACTCCCACACATGGATGAACTCCAGAATGGGAATGGATGTTCAGAAGGGATTGAGCCGTTCTGATAAGCGCATAGGCGGCTTCCCCAACCAGATCAGGAGAGCCCACAAACGTAAACACTGTCCGGTTATGATCAGGATCTATGTGTTGGTCTATAACTGATACTCCTTTGATCTCTTGAATGGATTACAAAAGAGCTCTAATAATGGCTGAATTTTGCCCTTCACTTACATTGGGGATGCATTCGATGAGCGGGTTCATAATCCAATAAGGAAAGGGGGCAGCCTTACACGAAAGTGCAGCATTCTCATATAGGTAAAACGGCTCTTTTCTTGACAAGCCGAAAATTGGTCTCTTATACTGAAAATACGCGAAAAATCTTCGTTTTTTCTTCTCGTTTCTCGCTCACACAAATGACAGTGATGTTTCATCTTATATATAGGTGCTCCCATGAACGCAACTAAAATCGAGCCCGCCACTGCTTTAGCTGAACTGCAAGAGACCAAACCTGAAAAAGTCACCCTCGTGCTATTGAGCGGGGATATGGACAAAGCGATGGCCGCTTTCATCATCGCCACCGGGGCTGCGGCTATGGGCATGCACGTCACCATGTTTTTTACCTTTTGGGGTCTCAACGTCATTCGGAAACAAGGCTCAACCAGTTCCGCAAAAGATCTGCTTCGACGAATGTTTGGCATGCTCAATAAGGGTGGAGCAGACAACTTACCCCTTTCCCGATTTAATTTTGGGGGACTGGGAACCAATATGATGAAAAAAGTGATGAAAGATAATCGTATGCCTGGAGTCCCAGAATTAATAGAAACAGCTCAAGACCTGGGCGTGAAAATGATCGCTTGCACCACAACTCTCGGATTAATGGGCATTTCCAAAGACACATTGATTAAGGGTGTCGATCAACTCGCAGGCGTATCAACGTATTTGGCTGAAGCCAAAGACGGCTCTGTGAATTTATTTATCTGAGTAGCAGTTCGTAGCTTTTGGTTACATAAATAGAGGAGTTATTCATGATCCAGTCTGATGTGAAACTTGATACGCTTGGGTATTTCTGCCCAATGCCAATTATCTTAACGTCTAAGAAAATCAAAGAACTCGGAATGGGACAGGTCCTAGAAGTACTATCCGATGATGAAGGGATTAAAAAAGATATGCCGGCCTGGTGCCAAACCACCGGCCATGAAATGGTAGGATTAGAAGAAGAAGAAGATACAAACCCGAAGAAGGTTTATAAAGCCTTCGTGAAAAAGACCAAATAGCATTTTTGACACACTTGCAGTTTTGGGCTCTGGACTTTTTTGTTACGGTCTTTGAGTAATAAGCATCCTTCCCAATTCCAGCCTGAACTGAAACGATATCCAACGCTTGACCTCTAACTAATCGTCCCTGAAAAAATCGAATACTCTCGTATTCATGGTCTATTCATCGTGTTTCAGGGACGACGAATTAAGGTGGGACAAGAAGGATGTATCTAATTGGATACAGAATTGTCTTTTTTTGGTTTTATTTTTTGGAACCTCAGCAGCTGATATAGAGGGAGAGATTTCGTGCTTCCAAAGGAGGTGGGGTTTATCCCGAATTCAGCAGTTGAAAATCTATGCCTCTTATTCGCAGCTTGGGACTTGGGTCACTCAAAAGTTCAAGAATTTTCACTGGTTTGAACTGCGCCACACAGTTGAATGATGCCTCAGTCTGTGTTTTTCAATAGACCACCCTTACTGGATTCACGTGATTGAAGGTCCCCAAAAAATGAACTGCTGAATTCGGATTTATATTTCACGACAAAAGGGCTTGATCAACTACCCAGGAGGCTGGTTAGCCCTGTCGAGGAGGCGGTTTGACTGGATAGGTTGGAGAACATGAGCGTCGCCGCCACTGCCCATTCGATGAAAGGCTTGGGATAGATACCTAGAATCAGCGTTCCTGCTAAGCCCACATAGACGGCGGCTTTTAATGGGGGAGAGACGGTGAGCGGTGTGGGATCAGACGGTTCATTGATGTACATCTTTTTGACGACGACGAGGTAATAGTACAGCGAGATCATGATATTAATGAGTCCCACGATCAGGAGCGTGTAGAGTTCTTGTTCAATGGCGGCAACAAAGATATACAGTTTGCCGATAAAACCAGCTAATGGGGGAACGCCCGCCAACGAGAGCAGGAAGATCAGCATGGCGGCCGCCAGAAATGGCGAACGTCGGTTCAGTCCGTTGTAATCTTCAATTTCATCGCTCTTAATCAGGTTGCTCACACCAATGACAACGGCAAAAGCACCCAAGTTAGCGAAGAGGTAGGCAAGCAGGTAGAACATGATGGCGTCACTGCCGCGCTTGGTGCCGGCGGCTAAACCAATCATCACATTGCCGATTTGTGCAATTCCTGAATAGGCCAACAACCGCTTGATGTTCTTTTGGGCAATGGCGACGATGTTTCCGTAGGTCATCGACAAGATGGCTGCCACAACAAACAGCAGTACCCACATGGGCTTGAAATTGGCCAGGGCGACGTAGAACATGCGGATCAAAATGGCTATGGCCGCGCCTTTAGGCGCAATGGAAAGAAAAGCCGTGACCGGTGTGGGTGCCCCCTGATAGGTATCCGGTATCCAAGAATGGAACGGAACCGCGCCAATTTTGAAACCGAGCGCTGCGAATATCAGTACAAACCCAATCGCCAGACCATAGCTACCGCTTACCCCGGTCATTTTTGAAAATACGAGTGTGCCGGTCTCGCCGTATACCAAACTGATCCCATACGCTAACAAACCCGCCGCAAAGACACCCAGGATGAAAAACTTCAACCCGGCTTCGCTGGATCTGAGATCGTCTCGGAGATAAGCCACCAGGACGTAAAATCCGAAGGTTGAAAACTCCAACGTCACAAAGACCGACAAGAGATCCTGAGCCGAGGCCATGAACATCATGCCCAAGGCCGAAATCATGACAAGAAAATAGTACTCCCCCTTAAAAAACCTAAAGGATTTGACGTAGTCGATGGAAATAAGAATGATCAATCCGGTGGAAAGCACCACGAATATCTTGAAGAACAGCGCTAATCGGTCCAGCACAAACATATCCTGGAACAAAGCTCCCGTCACGCCACTCACGTCAAACCAAATCAGCATGAGCAAGGTAGCCCCCAGTCCACCAACACTGAGATAGGCAAGGGTTTTGTGGTCGACTGATCGCATGGAGAAATCGACACTCAGGACGAAGCACAACCAGAGCGTTAGAAAGATTTCCGGCGCTAATAAAAGAAGATCTGAACCAGAGAGAATTAAATCAAACGTCATGTCAAATTACGGCAATAAGCCCGTGCTGTGTTGAGTCACCATCGGGGCTACGTGATTAATCCGGTCAAGCATCGGGACCACGGTTGACTGGACGATGTCATAGAAATGCCCAGGGAAAATCCCAAAGGCAATGCTGCATCCAATCATAAGTAACAGGGGCAGTCGATTGACAATGCGCACGGCATCCTGGGTGTGGCTATATTCGGGAGACATCTTTCCGTAAAACAGCCCACGCATCATCCTGAACAAATACGCCATCGTGAGGACAATGCCTATGACCGCCACAATGACTTGGAACGGATACTTCTGCCAGCTCCCGACAATAATCATCACTTCGGCGATGAAATTCACCGTCCCCGGCATTCCGATCGAAGCCATGCAGGCCACGATAAAGCAGCCGGACACGAAGGGCATTCTGTCGACCAGTCCGCCTAATGACGGAATATCCCGAGAGTGGGTTTGATCATACACCCAACCTGCCATGGCAAAGAGCATCCCAGTGGCCAAGGCATGGGCAAACATGTAAATGACCGCGCCAGTCAGACTGATGTAGTCCAATGCCGCCATTCCCAAAAAGATATAGCCCATATGGCTAGAGCTGGAGTACCCGATGACGTATTTTGTGTCTTTGGCAAAGTACGACACCAGTCCGCCGTAAATGATGCTAAAGACGCAGAGGATAGCCGCAATAGGAATCAACTCTCGTGTGGTTTCGGGGAATATTTCAAACGCCACACGGATAATCGAGAAGTGCCCGAGTTTCATCAGAACGCCGGCATGCAACATACTGGTCGCCGCCGGCGCGGCCGCATGACCGACAGGAGACCATGAATGCAGAGGCCAAATCGGCGCAATGGACGCAAAGCCAAAGAACACCAGCAGCCAAATGATGATGGCCAGTGTCCCGTTTTCTGGAATGCCACCTTGTTCTCTGAGTTGGACGATGTCGAAGGTTTGCATGCCTGAGAAGTGATAGATCAAAAGGATCCCCATGAGCGCAAACACTGCCCCCGCCGAAAGGAACAATGTCAACTTCATGGCAGCGTACTCTTTACTATTGAAGGCAAAATTCAGAATGAATCCAACAGAATCTCGTTTCTTGACCCCTTCAGGATCGGTCATGCCAAGATATCCCTTGGTATGACTGCCCCACACTCCTAGGAGTAGATACATAGGCAACACGGACATTTCATAAAAGAAGTACAGGAAGAACAGATCCAAGGACATAAAAACGCCAATTGTAGCCGCCGCCAGGATCAGCAAGAAGATGTAAAACTCTTTGGTGCGGTCGTGGATGTGCCAAGAGATGAAGATTCCAGCAAACAAAAGAATGGCCGAGGCAAAGACCAAGGGCCCGCCAATACCATCGACGCCTACATAGAAGGAAATGCCAATTTCTTCTGACCAGGCAAAGCGCTGAACAAATTGAAATCCCCCTTTGATGGGGTCATAGGCAAAAAACACATACAGTGAGGCAAGCAAACTGATGCCGGCGGCACTTGCCGCCACCAAACGGACTAGGAGGGCTTCCCTGTTGGGAATAAACAACAGCACAACGGCTCCTACAAAGGGAGCAAAAAGAACGATGAGCAGTGAGTAATCAGCCATGTGTTTATTCTGCGATTATATGTGTGACGAGTGTCTGCTCATCGGCGACTTGGGCAATAGACCCCTGCTCCAATCGAATCATGACCTCTTTGACTGACCCATTGATCATCCGCAGAAATGGTGAGGGATAGAGTCCAATCCAAAAAATCATGACCGACAAGGCTACGGCAATGAATTTCTCCCGCTGTGTCAGATCCTTAAGAGCCTGCGGTACTTTTTCAGAAAGCGGTCCAAAAATGGCGCGTTCGTAGTACCAGAGAAAATATGCGGCTGCAAAAATCACTCCGGACACAGCCACGAGTCCATAGAGCCAATGAGCCTGGAACGCTCCCAACAGAATTAAAAACTCCCCAATGAATCCGTTGGTTCCCGGAAGACCAATGGAAGCCATACCAATAATCAGGAAAAAGGTGGCTAATACTGGCAATTTGCTGGCCAACCCACCACAATTTTCAACCATCGTGTTCCCCAGCCGATCGTACAGAAAACCCGCGAGGAAAAAGAGCCCGGCCGTGGTGAAACCTAAATTGATCATCTGCAGGAGACTTCCCTGGATACCCTGAAAATTCAAGGCAAAAAGGCCAAGGACGACAAACCCCAAGTGGCTGATACTGCTAAACACCAAGAGTCGCCTGAAGTCAGCCTGGATAATGGCAATGATGGCCCCATACACAATGGCAATGATGGCCAGACCCATGACAATGCCCACGACGGTGTCATTGGTTGAGGCTTCCGGCAATAGCGGGAAACTAAATCGGAGAAAACCGTACGTCCCCAGCTTCACCCCTGCCAACACGACCGACATGCCAATAGGTCCTTGAACCAGAGTGTCCGGCAACCAAGTATGGAATGGGAACATAGGAGCCTTGAACGCCAACCCCAAAAAGATCAGCCAAAAAATGAGAATCTGTTGGCTAAGAGGAACAGGCACCTTCATCAATTCCAGCAAATCGAAACTATACGTTTGAGTCACGTTATGGTAATTGATACTCAGAATCGCAAATCCCACGAGCATAAACACGCTGCCCATCAACGTGTAGAGCACATACTTCAAGGCGGCATACTGCTTCTCCGCTCCTACTCCCCACAGTTTGATGAGGAAGTAACTCGGGATCAGCATGAGTTCCCAAAATACGAAGAACACAATCAAATCGATCGAGACAAAAATGCCAATGATGGTCGTTTCGAGGGCCAACACGCTCATGAAATAGGGTTTGATATTCTCCTTCACGGAATCCCAGGAATAGAGCACGATGAGCACCGTGAGGAAGGCGGTCAGGCCCACAAACAAGACACTGATTCCATCGACGGCCAGGTGATAGCTGATGCCTAATGGAGGAATCCAATTCAGGTGTTCACTAAACTGCATCGCTGCCGAGTCAGGCACAAATCGCATTAACAATAGCGCTGAGAGGGCTAACTCCAGCACGGCTATCCCGAGGGCGGACTTCTTCAGTAAATCCTGATCACGTTGCCCCCAGAGGAGGATGGCTCCCAACAGAGGAAGGAAGATCAAGACGGACAGGATAGGAAATCCAAAAGTCAGTTCTTCTTGCATACGCTGTTACTCGAAACGTCCCTTACAATATCGATGTGCCGGTGAGCCACAGAATCACGATATGCACGAGTAAAAACAATCCCACCACAATCACCGCTGCATAGTGATGGACCATCCCGCTTTGCAATTTTCTCCACGACCGGGCCGCGAGGTGGTTTGCATACCCTATAATGTTGAGGCCACCGTAGATCACATGTTTTTCAGTCCAGGTCACACCAGCCGAGCTGTAATCGGTCATCCGTCCAACTCCCTTGACGATCTCATCAATCACCTTTCGGTCCAACCAATCCCAGAGCATGCCCAATTTCTTGCAAGGCTCGACAAAGATGCTGTCATAGAGTTCATCAACGTAATATTTGTTCAATAAGGTCTTATAGGCTCCAGGGGAACGCTCGGCTAAGCGATCGGCAGCCTTGGGCACAACCGAATAGAGATAATGCGCAGTCGCCCAACCTCCCAGAGCAATGACAATCGTAACCGCCATGAGTCCAAGTAGTAACCCTGTACCAACTTCATGGACCTCGGCCCCAACGGGAGTGGCCACCTGCGCCAGATATCCGTGGAACCACCCATGTTCCGGTAGAACACCAAGAAATCCTCCGACCAGCGCCAAGGCCGCTAAAATCACCAAGGGTGTCGTCATGACTCTCGGGGATTCATGAATATGGTGTGCAACTTCTGGATCTACCCGAGATTGTCCATAGAAAGTCAGGTAGGTCAGCCTGAACATATAGAAGGCAGTAAGAAAAGCCCCGAAAGCAGCGAGGAGGTATAAGCCGTAATGTCCATGCACGAACGCATGAGCCATGATCTCATCTTTACTCCAAAACCCTGCGAGAGGAGGAATCCCAGCGATAGCAAGAGTGCCCACGAGGAAAACCTTATACGTTAACGGGATTTTGTTCGAAAGACCTCCCATTTTTCGAATATCCTGCTCTCCACCTAACGCATGGATGACTGACCCAGCCGACAAGAACAAAAGGGCTTTGAAAAACGCATGTGTCATCAGGTGGAAAATAGCGGCAACGTAGGCGCCCACCCCGCATGCTAAAAACATGTAGCCCAATTGGCTGACCGTCGAATACGCCAGCACCCGCTTAATATCGTTCTGCACCAGACCAATCGTGGCCGCAAACAGAGCCGTTACTCCCCCGATCCAACCGACTGCACCCATCGCTACTGGCGACATGTCGTACAACACATGGGTCCGCACAACCATATAGACACCGGCCGTGACCATCGTCGCCGCATGAATGAGCGCACTGACCGGGGTCGGGCCTTCCATCGCATCCGGCAGCCAGGTGTAGAGCGGAATTTGCGCTGACTTTCCAATCGCCCCGACCAACAAACACAATGCAATGGCTGTGGCCATTTCCGTGGAAAGTTGATGTGCCAGAGGCAGGACGTGAGTGTAGTCAAAGGATTGAAAATTCGAGAACACCAAAAAGATAGCCAGTAAGAATCCAGCATCTCCAATACGATTCACTACAAAGGCTTTCGTGGCGGCTTTCGCTGCGGACACCCGTTCGAAGTAATAACCGATTAACAGGTAGGAGCACAGACCGACGCCTTCCCACCCAATGAAGAGCACCAAAAAATTGTTTCCCATGACCAAAAGAAGCATGGAGACGGTAAACAGATTCATATAGGTGAAGAATCGAGTGAACCCTTCCTCTCCATGCATATACCCAATTGAGTACATGTGAATCAGGAACCCTACTCCAGTGACCACCAACAACATGATCGTGGTTAACGGGTCGATGAGAAATCCCATATTGATCGTCAGGGTGTCCCCGAAAATCCAGGTGTACGCGATGACCTCATGAGCTTGACCTGTTGAGACCATGTTGCCGAACACGGCGAGAGAACACAGGAAGGATAAGCCTACCGAGCCGACAGCTATTCGCCCAGCCAGACCAGGAGCATACCGATGCCCAAGCAGGCCGTTGATGAGGACTGCAGTCAGGGGAAAGACAGGGATGAGGATGACAAGAAGCTCTAACACGCTACCATTTCAGGAGATTAATCTGATCAACGTTCGTCGCAATTTTTCCTCGGAAAACCACAATAATGATGGCCAACCCCACGGCAGCCTCCCCTGCGGCAATGGCGATGACGAACAGTGCTGCCATTTGTCCAGCCATCGACTCCAAGTAATGAGAGAACGCCACTAAATTAATATTCGCGGCATTCAGCATAATTTCAACCGACATGAGCACAATGATGAAGTTCCGACGGATCAACACACCCAACAAACCCGTCATGAACAAGATCGCACTCAACCCAACATACGCAGACAAAGGAATCATGATGTTTCGTTACGACGGAAGTGAATCCGGTTTATGATCCGACGCGGGAGGTGTTTTGGCTAACACAATGGCCCCGATAATGGCACCCAAGAGAAACACGCCCACAATTTCAAAAAGCAACAGGTAATCGCTAAACATGGTAATCCCAACGGCTTGACTATTCCCCACTCCAAGAACAACTTCAGTCGTTGCTTTGCCTTTCATCCCTCCATAAGGCGACAGCATCGTGAGAAGCAACAATTCTCCTAAAATTCCAACTCCAGCGAAGAGTAAGAACGCATATTTTCTGTGGAGATACTGTTCTTCTGTCTTGAGGTTCAAGAGCATGAGGACAAACAGATAGAGAACCAAAATGGCACCGGCATACACAATGATCTGCACGGCAAAAAGGAATTCTGCGTTGAGGAGAACAAAAAGGCCAGCCACATGCAGCAACAGAGCAAGCAAGGCTAGCCCACAATGCACAGGGCTCCGTAGCGCCACGGTGCAAACCCCGGCAAGGATACTCACCGTGGCAAAATACCCAAAAAGAAGATACATCATGCTGATGCGTTAAGAATCTTTGGCGTTTTGAACCGGCTGAGGAAAATGATAGCGGTAGGCGAGGCTCTCTTCACCCTCTTTTTCTTGATTATGAGCATATAAATACTTCTTGGCATCCTCTATATAGATTTCACTGATTTCGTAGAGCCGCTTTTTGTCAAACAGAAGGGTTCGTTTGTCATGTGTGGAAAATTCATACAGCTTGGTCATGGCTAAGGCATTCACCGGACAGGCTTCCACACAATAGCCACAGAACACGCATTTAGTGATATCAATGTAAAACTCCGATGCGTATCGCTCTAAAGGCAAGGATTTATCTTCTTCACTGATAACTTTAATACAGCGCGACGGACAGGCTGCTTCACACAGATCGCAGCCGACACACCGTTCTTTCCCATTATCATAACGCAACAGCCCTAAGGCTCCTCGATGGGCATCCGGAATGGTCCTCTTTTCCCGTGGATATTGGAAGGTCGTGGGCCGATGAAACATATGCTTGAAAGTCACCTTCATGGCTTGCCATATCTCACGAAACAGGACGGCATCCAAGAATTTCTTGCTCGTGCTGGTGTCGGACATCTATCGACAACGCTCCTTCATTTACACCTTCTCAATGGACACTCGGGTTAATTTGAAATATGGAACCTGGGTGATAGGATCAAACTCAACAGGCATGAGATCTTTAATGGGTGGATCATTAAAATGTTCCGGCACGACACAACTCCCAGGAAGCAAGGCGTAATCGGGCTTGACCTGTAATTCCACATTCCCGATATCAGACGTCACACGAACACCATCTCCGTCGCTGATCCCTAACCGTTCTATATCTTCAGGACACATTCGTAGATGCTTGGAATTAGGAGCAAGCAACATCAAGCCTGATGCCTGAGTTGAGAGTTTCCCGGAATGATACAAGAGTTGAACCATTCTCAACGTAAAAGGACGTTCCTTAGTCGGCTCTGTCCCCACTTGGCCATATCGTGAATGGAGTGCTTGAGCATACCCATTGCTGAGATATGGCGTCAGATTTGCTTCCACTTTCTTGGGTTGTCCCAGATTATAGTAACCAGGCAACAATTTGCGAATCTCAACTTGAATATCTTGTGTGGACTCATAGTCCATATGGGCGCCAAGCCCATTGGCAAGTCCCACAAAAACATGCCAATCCAAGACGCTATCTCCCAACAGGTCTAGTGCGGGCCGAACGTATTGAACTTTGCCCTCTTGATTCGTGACTGTTCCGTCTTTCTCTGCAAAAGTACAAGCAGGAAATACAATATGCGCAAGATTTCCCGTTTCTGTTAAGAACGGATCCTGGCAAATCAAGACCTCCAGATTAGAAAGCGCCTCTTTAACTCCCCACGAGGACGGCAAAGTCTCTAGCGGATTTTCACCAACCAGGTATAACGCTTTAATCTCCCCGCTTCGACAGCGTTTGAGGATCTCTATCAAGTTGGTACTTTTTCCTTCTTGAGGAAGGCCTTTCCCCCAAAACGTGGACAATTTCTCTCTCGCTGTCGAGTCATCGAAAGCGCCGAGACCAGGCAACCATTCAGGGGCCACACCCATATCAAGAGCACCTTGTTCATTGGCCTCTTCTGTGAGTGTATTAATCCCGCACCCTGATTTCCCAATTTTTCCGGTGACCCACGCCAAATCCACAAGATTGAGAACGTTGCCGTATCCATTCGCTTGACGGAGGATGCCTTCGCCACACAGAATGACAGCTCGGGGAGCCTCAGCAAAAATCTTCGCAACTTCGTGTATAGACTCAACTGACACGCCCGTCGTCTTGGATATTTCCTCTAAAGATACTGGTTCAAGCGTCTGTTTCAGCGCAGAGAAGGCCTCCGGGAAACGTTCAGTGATCTCGGCATCGACCAAGTCCTGATCTATGACCGATTTCACCAGACCCTGCACCAACAGCCCCTCAGTACCTGGCGTTACCATCAAAGGATGAGAAGCCAGTTTGGCAATATTGGTTTGTGAGGAGTCAACCGCAATGACATGAGACTTATAGGTACCAATAGCCGCTTTGACCCGCAACGATGCCACAGGATTGGTCTCGGTCACATTGGACCCAACCAGCAAGATCGCCTTGGCCTTTGTCAGGTCCTCAGACGTATTCATCATGCGACCGACTCCCAAGGTATGCTGCATCGCCCGAATAAAGTTGACATGGCTGTACCGGGCGCTACTATCAATTTGGTTGGTCTCAAGCACAGTCCTCATAAATTTCTGGAACAGGTACAGCTCTTCGTTTGTACATCGGGCCGTGATGAGTCCAGCAATGGCCTGCGGGCCGTATTGGGATTTGACAGAGGCTAATCGACCAGCTGCAAGATTTAACGCTTCGACCCAAGGGGTTTCTGACAAACTTTTCTCTGTTCGAACCAAGGGCTGGGACAATCGAGTCTTACTGTCGATGAATTGGAATCCAAATCGTCCACGGACACACAAGCCATCATGCCCATTCACGGTATCGGAGCGATCACCCCACTTATTTTTCCACGAGAGGGGTGAGGTCACTCGGACGACTTCGGTATCTTTCGTTTCGATGTACATTTGACAGCCGTCACCACAGTAGTTACAGATCGTCGTTGTTTTCTTGAGTTGCCAAGGCTTGTAGCCATATTTGGAGTATTTATTCGTGATCGCCCCAACAGGACAGACAGCCAGGCAATCCCCACAGAATTCACAATCCAAAGGCTGATCACCCTTAGCAACAACCTGAGTGAACCCATCCTTCTTCATAAATTGGAGGGCATCAATCCGTTGAACATCCTTGCAAATATTGATGCATTCACCACAGGCAATGCACCGATTCATATTAAAGTCCAACACCAGGCTTCGTGTATCCTCAGGGATATTCTTTTGCTTCGCATTCGCCAGATTGGTGACTTCGTGCTGGAACGCCATATCCTGTAATTCACAATGACCATCAGCATCACACACTGGACAATCTAAAGGATGGACCGACAGATGCTTTTCCACGGCCTTTTTTCTGGCTAAAAAGAGTTCCTCCCCCGTTGTCTGGATCACCATGCCGGAAGTTGCCTTGGCAGTACAGGAACGCACCGGGGCTTTTTTCCCTTCTTGCAAGACCAAACACATACCACAGGATCCAAAAGGATCAAATGTATAGTGATAGCACATGGCAGGGACAATATTGCCAGTACTGGAAATGACATCGTACAGTGAGACGCCTTCGTTCGCCGTCACGACTTGACCATCGAGAGTCAACTCAATCGTGGGCACTTCGGCATCAGGTGTTGTGACTGGTTTTAATGCCATATACTCTTCCCTCTTCTCTTAACGAATTTCCCACTTTGTGACAAAGTGTCGTCTTAGCGGTCACATTCCCCCATCACGATATCATATGTCCCGAAAATGGTGACCGCATCAGCAATCATATAGCCTCGCGCCATGAAGTCAAAGGCGCCCATATGAATAAACGAAGGAGCCCGGATTTTCAGACGATACGGTTGTCCTCCCCCAGTGCTGACAATATAAAAGCCCAACTCACCTTTGTGGGCTTCAGTTCCGCAATAGATTTCTCCAGGTGGCGCATCAAAGCCCTGAGAAAAGAGCTTAAACTGCTGGATCATGGATTCGAGGTTCGTGAAGACTCTGTCCTTCGGTGGGAGAGTCACGCTGGGGACATCAGCTAATATCGGTCCTTCTTTGGGCATTTGCTCCATACACTGTCGGATGATTTTAACGCTTTCGTGCATCTCTTCAATCCGAATCCAATACCGATCATAGGTGTCTCCGTTCTTCCCAACAGGAACGCTAAATTCACACTTGGGATAGGCTCCATAGGACTCGTATTTCCGTAAATCATAGTCGACACCCGACCCACGGAGCGTAGGACCGCTGAGTCCGAAGCTCAAAGCATCCTCTGCTGAAATGACCGCGACACCTCGAGTACGGGCCAACCAAATACGATTCTTTTCCAGAAACACCACATATTCTTCAATCTTGGGCGGGAAGTAATCTAAGAACCGACGAATCTTATCTTCCAGAGAAGGCGTGAAGTCTCGTTCGACACCACCGATGCGATACCAACTTGTCGTCAATCGTGCCCCGCAGAGCTCATCGAACCAATCGAGAAGAATTTCTCGATCACGGAAGGTATAAAAGAACACGGTCATCGCACCAATGTCGAGAGCTTGAGTGCCTAACCAAAAGAGGTGACCAATAATCCGTTGAACCTCGGCGACAATGGTCCGAAGGTATTCAGCTCGGTCCGGAATAGTCATATCCATCAGCTTTTCCACAGCCCGACAGTAAGCAAAGTTGTTGTACATGGCACAGACATAATCCAGACGATCGGTGTGGGGAATGAATTGATGATACGTGCCATGTTCAGCAAGCTTTTCAACTCCACGATGGAGGAAGCCCAAAACGGGGATGGATTTAACGATTCGTTCCCCTTCCAACTCCAGAATGACTTTCAAGACGCCATGGGTGCTGGGATGCTGTGGCCCCATGTTCAGAAGCAACTCTTCTGTTCGAAGCGTGGGGAGAGATTGGGTCTCCGGATGTTCCGGATTCACTCTATAGACGGTGTCGCGTTGGTCTTCCAGAAACGCCATGATTTTCCCTGTCAATTACATTCGTGAGAGATCCTTTAGCCCTTAGTCATTTAAAAAATCGAAGGTGTCACGCCAGCCTTTTCCCTGAAGTGGGAAGTCTTTTCGAAGAGGATATCCCTCCGGGTAATCATCTGGCATTAAGATCCGTCGAAGGTCTCCGTGATTCCGAAATCGAATCCCCATCATGTCAAAGACCTCACGTTCCATGAAATCGGCACCTTTCCAAATATCCATCATGGAATCCACGATACAATCATTCTCCGGCACCCGCGTTTTAATGCGAATCCGATTCCGATGGCGAATCGAATAGACTTCGTACACGACTTCAAACCGCTCTTCGTCATCAGGCCAATCCACGGAACTCACATGGACAATATAATCGAACGCCATGGCGGGGTCATCATGAAGAAACTTGCAGATCTTATGAATATGATCGCGCTTGACCGTGACCGCCAAATCACCATGCCACTCCGTGGCCTCTTGAAACCCTTCAGGGAAGCGACTTTGAATCTGTTCAGCTAAGGCATGCATCTATACGTTCCAGAAAACCTTTCAGAAATTCCCCCAAGAATGTTTTCATTCTTCGGAACGGGGATCAGAAGAAAAACTTACGCTTTGACTTCCTCAGGCTGCTTGGTAAACACACGCTTCACCATAATGCGGTCTTGAAGTTTTAAGATCCCATCGAACAATGCTTCCGGGGTTGGCGGGCAACCAGGAACATAAATATCAACAGGGACAAATCGATCAACTCCCTGAACCACACTATAACTGTCGTAAATATTTCCAGATGTCGCGCAGGACCCCATGGAAATGACATATTTGGGTTCAGGCATTTGGTCATAGATTTTCCGAATCACGGGGGCCATCCGTCGACAGACGGTCCCCGCAACAATCATGAGATCCGATTGGCGTGGAGAAGCCCGAAATACGCCAGCTCCATACCGGTCAATATCGTATCGAGCAGACACCGCCGCAATCATTTCAATGGCGCAACAGGCCAAGCCAAACGTCATGGGCCATAGTGAACCCTTCCGCGCCCAGTTCACAGCTTTCTCGAGCGATAGGGTCATCACACCGATATCGCCATCCTTTTCACGTTTTCCTAGTTGGATGAGTCCCATGTTGGATCCTTTTTCTTTCTATAAGGCGTTAGGGAATCACAATACAGTGGAATAACAAACGGGCATTTCCCTCTCTCGTTAATCCCACTCTAAGGCCCCTTTTCTCCAGGCATAGACATAGGCCACAACAAACAGACCAATGAAAATCATCATTTCAATGAGCCCAATCACCCCCAACTGATCAAAGGCAACAGCCCAGGGATAGAGGAAGATGACCTCAATATCGAAAATCACAAACAGCATGGCAATGACATAGTATCGAACGGGGAATGGCATCCTGGAATCAGAAAAAGGTTCACTCCCGCATTCATAGGTCGTGTATTTTTCCGGCTCGGGATACTTGGGCTGAAGAAAATAACTGAGAATCAGGGTGACCACGCCAAAGGCAAAGGCCAAGAAAATAAAAATCAAGATGGAAGCGTAGTTCGTCAGGTATTCAAGTAGAAGGTCGAATCCACTGACCATTTGATAGCCTCTTTACCTTAAGGAAACCTAAGATTTTGGCCGGATTTCAAATCGTAACACCTCAATTTTTAAGGAATCAAGGGAACAAAAGACCTACCGCAAAACATCGAAGAGCCTAAAGAGAACAGACCATAAGGTTTCTCCCCCAAAGCCCTTGGGTCCTGCTTTTTTGCACCCGGTAAGACTGGTAATAAGTGAGGCTTGGGAAAAAGAATTGAGGATTCTCTACTGTTTTTTCATACTTTCAGGGGGCATTCGTAGATTTCGAGGCGGGGCATGGACCGATTCTTTCCATTCATCGGTGAAGGGAGAAACAGCCTTGGCTTTTTTTCGACGGTGGATTTGGGTCTCAATCCGACGTGACGGAGGTTGGGATTTTGGAGATTTTGTCAATTTGCTCGACTGAGAAGGTTTCATGAGTATCAGAAAAGAGTCCAGGTATTTGCTCTAGAGACGTCCCTTCACGCATTATATCAACGGCATACTATAAAGAACTTCAGCTCACCCAGTCAACTCATGAATAAGCTGGACGAGGCAAATTTCACGACAACGCCTGTGAGCTCATGGAGAGGAGGAGTCCGGTGATGACCACATCGGAATTCGAGATGGATGACTCTGCAGATCGCTATTGTCGTAGGGGCGTTCGTTCCCAGTGACACCATCTTCATGAGGGTCCGACCACATTTCCCCGTTCTCCTGCTCGAACTCTCCATTCTGATTAACATCGACCCAATAAAAGAGGGGTTCTCCAATCGTAATCACAACCGGCGTGCCGAATTCGTCCAACCAGACCTTGTAGGTCCGTCTAGCCGTCATGAAATTGGGGGAGCCTGAATCGGTCATATCAAACAACCTAAAAAACATATCATTCCGCCAGTCGTAATAGGCTTTGACTTCGCGAGGATCGAATTCCTCTGGCTCTTTTGGAATAGGGTTTGGCGGATAGACTTGATCCCCGGGATTTTTAGGACTACCCAACCAAGGGGATCCCCCAGCAAACGAGATATTTGTGGACATGCATGAGATCGCAAAGAGTCCTACTCCGAGCATTATCACAACACGTATGGACCTATCCCACTCTTTTTGCTTTGCCACGATCTACCTTTAGACGTCCATCACTCATCAAGTTTACTCGATCCTTCATTTTAACCTAATGATCACCTCATATGTAAGAATTCGAATTCCAGTTGACGGACACTGTCAGATGACGTTGGGAATGCTTGCGGCAGGCAGGGAAACTTAGTCGTAAAAATTTAGGATCCATCTGTCAAACATTGTCTAGTGAAGTTTAGGTTCGGTGAACTTGGTTGTAGCCCGTGTATACTCTTCTCGTCATTCCTCCGAAGGCAGAAATCTAGGATTTCAACCCCAAGCAGGAAGAACAACAAGATGGATCCCCGCCAAAGGTTTATAAAAATCTGTCCTCTTTTTTTGTTCCGCCTTGCGCGCGGCTGAGTCCTAGCGCCGAATCCGACAATTCGGTGAGGACTGTCTGAGCGGAGCGAGTTCCGCAGCCATGTGATTCGGCGCTGGGACGAAGGAGACCCGCAGGACCCGCGCGCGAGCGGGAATGGTTTTGGGTCCTTTTGCCGAAACAAAAGGACCTCGACTGCCGTGGCGAAACCCGGCCAAGTAGAGCTGTGGACGAGAAAATCGGATCTTTAAACTTTAAACCCGAAACTCCCTTCCCCGACCTTGTTTGTGGGTTCACCAACGCCCTGTTACAATCTTTTCCTGGAATTCATCCTTCGATTTATGTTTGCCAACATCGCTTTTCCTCCAAATTTTTCCAAAATCTTCACCTATTCTATTCCTTCTAGATTGGAGGGGAGAGCCCAGATAGGTCAATGGGTTCTTGTTCCATTTGGTCAAGCCACTCGAGAAGGATTAGTGGTTTCAAAAAACCACCTTCTCCCTGACTTTGACTCCAACCAACAACGCAAGATTCCCCACATTAAAGACATTATTGATATAGTCCCAACAGGATCTAGGATTTCAGTGGATCCTTCACTCCTCACATTGGCACAAGACATTGGATCTTACTACCTCGCCCCTTTGACGTTGTGCCTTCGCCTCTTCCACCTGAACGAGACCTATTTGCCCAGAATCAGTCAAAAAATTTACTTGACTGAGTTGGGAAGAAAAGCGAGTGTGGAAAATCGGCGTTTGCAACCGATTACGTACGAAATTCTCACACGCCTCGACAAAGCACCGAAGGGCTTAACCCTGGCCACGCTCAAGCGCCATGCACCTTCTTCTATTGAGCGGGTTCTTCAGGGACTCAGGAACCGTGGATGGATTGATACTAAAAGCTATATCCCAACAGTTCACCAAACTTACCTGCAGAGAAAAGTTACACCTCTTTTGACTCAATCAGACCAAAACGACACTTCAGAGATCCAAAGTACTTCGTCCCCCACCGACACCAGACACGAGCATGAACGGACATTGTCTGCGACTCAACTTCTGTCAAAAGTGAGCGATGAGCCTTGGCGCATTGAATGTCAAGAAGCGCTTCAAAAAAAACAGTATCAACCAATGTTCTTCTTTGCACCAAAAGCGGAACTCTTATCGGGCTACATTTGCGCAATCCAAGAGACGTTGGGTTCACAGCGTAACGCACTCATGATTACTCCTGAACTAGAACGTGCGGAGAGCCTTGTGAACCACATCAAGCCGTTGTGGGGAAACCAAGTGGCTCTATTCCATAGCGGGCTATCGAACCGCGAACGTTTGGAACTCGGGAAACATCTTGAAGAAGGAAAAGTGCGCGTGGTCATCGGGACGAGATCAGCATTATTCATTGCTCTCCCTAACCTTGGGCTAATTGGAGTCGACCAAGAAGACAACCCTTTACTGAAGGATGAACAACGCCCCTACTACCATGTACGAGAAGTGGCTCAAATGCGGGCGTCACAAGCCTCGGCTGTTTTTCTCTTAGGAACTTCTCATCCATCCATGGAGACCTATTTTTCTTTCTCCCAATCAGAGGCTCGTCGCGAGCTCCTAACCTTCGAGAGAAGAAAGGATTTGCCAAGAGTTCAGGTCATCAATCTGAAAGAGATACCATATGAACAGGTGTTGTCAGACGAAATGATTCACGGAATTCGAACAGCCATTGACCAAAAGGGCGGGGCCCTCATTTTCCTAAACCGAAAGGGATTCTCGTCTGCCCTCTCCTGCAAAGCCTGTGGGTTCACTCCCCACTGCCAACGTTGTCACGTTTCTTTCACGGTATTTAAAACTCCCGCTCGCCTTTGTTGCACGTATTGCGGAGCCTCACAATCGATCCCGCTGACATGTCCATCTTGTCATGCGACCCATCTGCATCCGGTCGGTTTCGGGACCGAACGGATTGAGGAACTCCTTCGCCAACGCTTCCCAACTGCGACAATCGCCCGTTTTGATCGGGACGCCCTCCCAACCCCCAGCGCCGCGAGAAAAATTCGAGACCAATTTCAACAGGACACGACCCACATCTTGATTGGCACACAACTTCTGTTACCGGCCTTATCTGTCCCCAAAGTTCAGTTCGTCGGTGTTCCCTATGCAGATGCCAGCCTTCATTTTCCCGATTTTCGATCGAGTGAACGAGTTTTCCACCAGTTGGCAAGCGCTGTGGAACTTGCCCATTCTCAGAAAGACGGAGGCCATGTCGTCATTCAAACGTACCTCCCGACTCATCATGTTCTACAATCCATTGTGGAGCAAGACCCGACGATCTTCTATGAGCATGAATTGGCCTTTCGAGAGGTCCTGGATTATCCACCCTTTACACATCTCATTCTGTTGCAAGTTGCAGGGGAAGATTCAGAAACAGTTCGCTCCATGGCCACAAAATGGGCAAATGAGTTGCATCAAGTTTTTTCGACACTTCAGAAAGATTCTGCCAAACACGATCCCAAGTCTCCAGCCAAAGAATTTCTCCTCGGACCGATACCAGCCCACTCATCGAAGGGACGGGGGAAAAGCCGTTTTAAAATATTGATCAAGGCCAAAGATTTGCGTAAGGCAGGCAAGCTGATCCAGCAATCGCTGACGAGATTCGAAGAAGAGAAGAAAAGGAATTCCCTTAAGTTCAGCGTGAACGTGGATCCAATGGAGGCCGTTTGAGTAAGGGTGAGTTCGACTTAGACTGTCCGTCGCTTCTTTTTCTTCGCTTTAGAAAGGCTTGAGGAGCCAGGAGTAGACGGCTGCGGCGGAGCATTTTTTTGTTGAATTCGGCGATAGATTCCATAGGCAAACGTCAGCCAGAACACTCCGGAAAATAACCCGAACAGAACAGCGGTAAAAATTCGTTGCATGTCTTCCAACGGCGGTTCTGATCCAAACGCTTGAATGTCCTTCAGCATCAGAAAAGGCCATGCGAGACTTTCGAGTCCGATGAGGAGAGTAGAACATGCCCAGACATGGCTTGGGGTGGGACAAGTTTTTCCGAAAATGACCGTCAAGAGGACAACGATGACAACAGTAACGGGCAGGGATAAATCTCCCAATAACATCCACAGTCCAATGGTCACGGCCATGCTGCCAATGACCGCATGAACCAGCAGTTTGGGTGAAGGCGTCATGGGAAGTTACTCATAATCTTCTCGTGATTGATGCAAGAGGAATCCCTACAATAAGGTACTCAGTCAATGAAAACCAAATTGACAGATTGAATGTAAGGAAAGGGAATTAGTCCTCTTCCGAAGCCGAATCCTCGTCAGAGGATTGAGGAGACAATTTTAATGAGGATACTTCGTGGGGATGAATCAACGTTAAGCATTCAGCGGTTATTGGATCCTTGTGGAACAACACATAAATTGGAAACAGTTTAGGCCTTTCATCACGCTCCTGTGCCAAAAGAACAGGGACCTCGAACCATGGTGCAAGATTCTCAAGGTACGCCATACGTAGACGGACGGCCAGCAGCATATCTCGAACTCGGGAATGCCACTCTTCTGAGGACACCCATGTTGAGGCGGTCACGTTCTTTTCCCACAAAGATTTTGTAATGCCAACCGCTAAGTCCATTCCCAACTCTTTGGCAATCTCACTCACATCAATGACTAACCCCGCTTGAATCGCATCACCACGCGAAGGAATTCCGCTCACTGGCGAGGGAGGGACGTGAGGATCTTGTAGGGTCGATTTTTGCTCGCGAGAATTCGCCGCAGGCAGGGGCTCTAATTCATTCAACACATCAGAGGGTAACGGGCTCGCCTCCACCGCTCCAACGGATTCTTTCTGACATTCAGGCAGAAGAGATGTGCCACCCAAGGCATTGAGAAGACTCTCGTAGATAGTACGGGCTGACTTTGACCATGCGGGGTCAAACGGTCGACCTTGAAAAGCCGCTTCAGAGGCCTTTTTCTCATCATTGGTTAGAGGCCGAAACTCATTCATACAAGTATTGTTAAGGCCCACAAGTCCACAAGTCAAGACATGGGCGAAATACCACTTGAGAATCGCAAATAGGAATTAAAAGGGGAAAGACTCTGGAATCAATTGTTACTCGATTGAGGTGGCTCATCCAAAGGGTCCCGATTAACGGGGTTCCATTGTTGTAGCCGTTCAACCAATGGCTGAGCATCCGTCGAGGTGGATTGTGTGGACTCAGTAGGAGATTCATCCCACGTCAGGTGGGTGATGCTCTCTTGATTGAGGGTTTTCTGTATCATTTCGACTAACGCCTCCAAAGTAGTGTCATCCCCATAGCGCAGATCTAAGACTCGTTGGGCGTTATCCGTAGGAGGTGGGGTATCATGCACCAGGCTCCAACATCGATCGAAAACCATTCGCCGCAAGGGATTGGGAAGATTGAGTGATGGAAGATCGCTGGTCGTTAGAGCCACCACCATGAGGACAAATTGAAGATCTGGCACGCCCGGATTATTGATGTCTAACTTTTGCATGACCCGACCATTTTAATCGTGGAGAAAAGCTCATGACAAGCTGATGATAGCGCCATGCCAGGGAGTTCAGTGCTTGATGTGAAGACAATGTCCTCCCCCCTCTTCGGAAAGACGTTCATGGCCTCAAGAACCAATCGGTTTAACAAGATGATGGAATGACTAGGTCATCTGATATATAGTCTTCACCAGCTAGACCCCTACGCTTAAAATCTCTGGTTTCTCCCATGAAAGCCTAGATCCAGGTAAAATGAAAAAAATCCTTTGAATTTTAGTCAATACACTGACCACAATCACTTTATGAATTTTTTCAAGAATTTCATGAATTTACATGCTTTCCCCAAAAGGAAGCGTCAACGATATGATTGTTTACTCTATGTTTACTCTAAATGTTGATTCGAAAGATCGAGTTTCTAGGATCAAGTCCTATCACCCGAGAAGGGTACTGCCCATGAAAAGCTTTGAAAAACTCAGGCATTCTTTTTCTCTTTCCATTGGTCAACAACTAATCATGATGGTTTCGGTGTTCATCCTGACTCTAGGTGGTATTCTGGCTTACACTTTTTCGACCGTTAAGAATTTGGAATTCGACTCCATCGTGGTAGACGTGGCTGGACGCCAGCGGATGATGATCCAACGCTATCTGAACGAGATATTACTGACGTCCAAGGGTAACCCAAAGGAATATTCACGCACTCAGAAGATCCTCGATCAATCTATTAAGGCTCTTATGAATGGTGGACCTGTGGTCCTCAATATCTATACTCAGGAAACGTTCACGTTACCCTCTGCCTCTACGACAAATATTTTCAACAAGTTAATGGAACAGCAAACGTTATTATCAACATTATTCGCCAAAGGTAAAGAATTCCTTCAACTGACTCATGGAGATCCTTTGCGTCGCGCACAAATGAATTCATTGCTGGAGCTCACCGTTCAACTACAAAAAATTGCTGATGATAGCGTTAAGCTGTTCAGCGCTCATTCAAGAAATAAAACACTCGCCATGCTCAGGTGGGAGCCTATTTTAGCTCTTCTTTTTGTTCTTTTTAGTATTCTTTTAGCTCGCCAAGTCATATCAGCCGGTAATCGATTAACCCGTGAAGTCGAACAGAGAAAAAAAGCAGAAAGTGAACGAAATCGATTTTTCTCACTTTCCCAGGACCTATTCTGTATTTCCAGTTTCGATGGGTTTTTTAAAGCCTTGAATCCCTCCTGGACAAGAACGTTGAGCTACGCCATGGAGGAATTAGAGACGAAGCCATTCCTCGATTTCGTGCATCCAGATGACGTACCGTCAACGCAAGCTGAAATGCAACGCCTCTCGAAAGGCCAGACGACGATCCAATTCGAAAATCGTTATCACTGCCACGATGGCACATATAAATGGCTCCTTTGGAATGCCACTCCGGATTTGGGGCAACAACTGATTTATGCGACCGCTCATGATATCACCAATCGGAAACGCAACGAGCAGCAACTGCTTCTGCGCGACCGCTCCATTGAATCTGCGAGTAACGGAATTTTAATTGCAGATGCTCAAACATCTGACATGCCCACGGTGTACTGCAATTCAGCCTTTGAGCGAATCACGGGCTACTCTAAACAAGAGGTGATTGGCCAGAACTGCCGATTTCTCCAAGGACAAGATAAAGACCAACCAGAACTCGACAAACTGAGAACTGCCCTTCAAAATGGTGAGGAATGCCGCGTTGAACTCAGAAATTATAAAAAGGATGGCAGCTTTTTCTGGAATGAATTGTACGTCGCACCCGTCCGAAACAACCAAAGGGAGGTATCCCATTTTGTCGGAGTCCAAACCGATATCACCGAAGCCAAACAAGCCCGTTTGGCCAGTTTGGAATTAGCGGCCATCGTCGAATCCTGTGAAGAAGCCATCATCGGGAAAACCAGCGAAGGAATCATCCAAAGTTGGAACAAAGGAGCAGAGCGCTTATACGGCTATACCGAGAAAGAGGTTCTAGGAAAATCAATTACCCTATTATTTCCCGAAGACAAGATGCAGGAATTTGAAGACATCATGGGCAAAATCAAGTCACGTCAGGGAGTTCCACAATTGGAAACCATACGACGCAGGAAAGATGGAAAGAACATTCAAGTGGCCATCACCATATCTCCCATCACTGATCAAGGAGGACAGCTGATCGGATCGTCCATCTTAGCGTACGACATCACGGAGCGAAAACAACGTGAAAAGGATCTGGCTGATAAAACTGAGGAATTGGCTCGATCAAACCAAGAATTACAGCAATTTGCCTATGTGGCATCGCATGATTTGCAAGAGCCGTTGCAGATGGTTTCCAGTTACACTCAACTTCTCGGAAAACGATACAAGGGGAAACTCGACACCGATGCGGATGAGTTTATTGGCTTTGCCGTCGATGGAGCGAATCGGATGCAGCAATTGATCCGTGATCTTTTGGAATACTCTCGAGTTGGCGCGAAAGAAACTCCGATTGAACCCACGGATTGTCACGCGATTATGCACAACGTCATTGAGAACCTCTCCTCATCAATCAAAGAAACTGAAGCCCATATTACAACCGACAAGTTGCCCACGTTGAACGCGAATGCCACGCAGCTTTCTCAGCTTTTTCAAAATCTCCTCGGGAATGCGATTAAATTCAAGGGGGAAGGTCGACCGACAGTTCACGTGACAGCTAAAAAAGAAAGGATTGATTGGCAATTTGCATTCCGAGACAACGGGATTGGGATTCCAGCTGATCAACAACAACGGATTTTTGATATCTTTCAACGTCTGTACAGCCGATCCGAATACCCGGGAACGGGGATCGGTCTGGCCATTTGCAAGAAGATTGTCGAACGTCATGGTGGGAGAATTTGGGTAGTCTCAAGTCCTGGAGAAGGAGCGACCTTTTACTTCACCCTTTCTTCCGACCTGGAGAATTCAGCAACGTGAAAAGGGGAAATCCTTCGCGAGCTATAGACATACTCGTAGTCGAAGATAATCCTGGGGACGTTCGTCTCTTGCAGGAGGCGCTTCACGAGTCTCGTATTGAACATGTTTTGCATCATGTCAGTGATGGAGAAAAAGCGTTGTCCTTTCTTCACCAAACACATGAATATCGTCAAGCCCAAAGACCAGATCTTATTCTTTTGGATTTCAATCTCCCTAAAAAAGATGGCCGTCAAGTGCTGGTAGAAATTAAACAGGATAGTCGTTTTCGACACATTCCCGTCATTGTTCTGACCTCTTCCCAATCGCCAGAGGATAGCGCTCAGGCATACGGTCTTGGGGCTCACTGTTTTTACACCAAACCTCATACTCTCGAAAAATATACAAATCTTGTGAACGAGGTTGAAAATATTTGGGTCGGGTTGTCACACTTGCAGGATGAATAACGTGAAAGGAATGATTCAATGGGCATGACCAGAGTTCTCCTCACAGAAGACAACCCCGGAGACCAACGACTCCTTAAGGAATTCCTGAAGGAATCCAAAGATCATAACATCGACGTCACAACGGTCGAGTCCCTACAAGAAAGCTGCGCCCGTCTAACAGATTCTCGCTTTGATTTAGTTTTATTGGATTTATCTCTACCAGATAGCCAAGGCCTTGACACATTCAGAAAAATTCATGCCGTTCAACCAACCCTACCCATTGTCGTGTTAACCGGTTTAGACGATCGAGAAACCGCGATTCAGGCCCTTCGGGAAGGTGCTCAAGATTATCTGATCAAAGGGGAAGTCGGGGGGAACCTTTTGAATCGCGCCATTCAGTATGCAGTTGAACGAAGAAAGACTCAAACAGAGCTGGAGCATTTATTCAACCAGGTGGAAAAAAATCGTGATAATTTATTGTCTATTCTGAATGAACTCCACATCGGCACCTTGTTAATGGATGAACAAGGCGTTGTTCTCTACGCGAGTGTCGTGGCCCATCGTCTATTGGGCAAAACAAATGAAGAATTAGAAGGACAGCCATGGAGCAAGGGCACAGGTTTCAATAATCAAGACATCGATCAGTTACAGAAAATGCTAGAGCAGGAACCAAAGAACCGAACGAAAGTTTCTGTTTCCCTGACTATGCCCAAAAACAAACGGCATTGGATTGATGTGGATATTAAAAATGATCCGAGGGACCAACAGGCAAGGATGTTTTTCCTCTACGACGTCACCGAAATTGTTGATCTTCGCCGACTCCTGGACGAACAAAGCCCATTTCATGACCTCATTGGGAAAAGCCAGCCCATGCAAGAGGTGTATAAACGCATTCGGACCTTGGCCGAAGTTGATTCCACCGTCCTCATAGAAGGCGAAACAGGGACAGGAAAAGAGTTGGTCGCGAGAGCCATCCATTTTTCCAGCTCTCGAAAAAACAAGCCTTTCCTCGCCGTCAATTGCGCGGGCCTTACCGAATCACTTTTGGGGAGTCAGCTATTTGGGCACAAACGGGGTGCTTTCACCGGTGCCTCAACTGACCATAAAGGGTTTTTTGAAGCCGCAACAGGAGGTACGATCTTCCTTGATGAAATTGGTGACATGCCCATGAGTGTGCAAACTAATCTTCTGCGTGTCCTACAAGAGAAGGAAATTACCAGACTTGGCGAATCCCAACCACGGAAAGTCGACATGCGGATCGTTACCACTACCCACCAAGATCTAAACAATCAAGTGTCAAAGGGAATTTTTCGTGCTGACCTTCTCTATCGTATTCGAGTGGGGAGGATTTCCATCCCTCCACTGAGGGAACGCCAAGAAGACATTCCATTAATGGTCGCCGCCTTTCTGAGTCAATGTCGCAAATCAATGGGAAAATTTCATGTGCAAGAAATCAGCAGTGATGCTCTCAAGTACTTATCTCTGTACCGTTGGCCAGGCAACGTGCGCGAATTGAAAAGCGTCATAGAATTTTCGGTCCTTCAATGTTCAGATCCCATTATCCACACCAAAGAGCTGCCACCAGAAATTCTTCAAGCCGCCGAATTCCGCCAAGATACGTCTCCAGCCGCCGCAGTGCCAGATCGAACTGGTTCAGGGGAAAAGGATAAGGACCAAATCCTCAGCGCACTTGAACAAACGAAGGGAAACCGAACCGCAGCCGCAAAAATGATGGGGGTCAGTCGTGCCACATTTTATCGTTGGCTCGATGACCTCGGCATTAGTCCCTAACCTCAGCCACACTTTTTTACTTCCAACCGAAATCCTCTGAGACCTCAGTGAGACATATTTTGAGACGGTCGAATGTCTCAAGAACTGTGCCGAATGTCGCACGCAAAAACTCAAATCTCTGTTTTTAATGGTTTTTTTGTTTAGCCATTATGGCACGTTAATTAATTATGTGTGAACAAGTGCAACATCTCTACAGTGCATGATGTTCACAAGAAGATGAAACCATGTCTCAAGAAAAACCACTTCCTGGCCACGGTTAGGATGATCATTCTCAACCTCAATCATCGGGTAGACCGAAATCACAACAAACGACAGGATATGCACGCACCCATGTTTGCCCTCGTTGCGGAGGAACCCTGATCCTCGAGAATCAAACAAACCTGACAAATGATGCAGGGCAGTTATTATTAATCTTCCGTCGCTGCATACAATGTGGAAACGTCGTTTACCCTGATAATCATCCACGCGAAATGACAGGTTCAAGAGAGGAAAATGTTTCTAAACCGAACAGACAGGAACGCTCAAAAAAGCGAAAGCCTAAAAGTCGTCTTTGACGGTTAACCCGATGTACGAGGAAACAGAGAATGCGGACTTGACCGCTCATCATGGAGACTAACTGGAGCAATCCTTAACAACCATAACTCAACGTCACACCGAAATGAGAAAGAAATTGATAAAGCAAACAAAACAGAAAACCCTGGAGATATTGGTGGTCGAAGACAACCCTGCCGACATTCGCCTCATGCAAGAGGCCTTAAAGGAAAGCCGACTAACCTCTACTTTGCATGTGGCCAGAGACGGTGTTGAGGCTCTCAAATATTTTGAACGAAATATTGAGGACGAATCGAGGCGTTTTCCTGACCTCATTCTCTTAGATCTAAACCTTTCCGGAAGCCATGGGTTTGAGGTGCTTTCTCGTCTCAAATCCGATCCTCGACTTCTGAGAATCCCGGTCATTGTTCTGAGTTCCTCCGCGAGGCAAGAAGACATCTTAAAATCCTATGATCTCCACGCGAACTGCTACATACGCAAACCGGTCGACCTCGAACCTTTTGTCGAATTAATTCAATCAATAGAAAACTTTTGGTCGCGCGTTGCCCGACTTTCCTAATTTCGAATAACAAAATCTCTAGGCTAACCATTGGGAGTGACCAAACTGAAAACAAAGAAACCACCCCATGCTAAAAACCCGGTGGTAGTTTGGTTTCGCCAAGATTTGAGGGGTCAAAAATGGGGTCATTGCTTGACTTTATATTTCATTCCCGATAGCCTTCCCCTGCTATGGCTCGACAGTTGCGTCTGGAGTATGAAGGTGCCCTCTATCATGTGACCGTGCTGGGGAACGGGCAGCAGGTCATCTATATCGATGATACGGACCGAAGCCGATTCCTCGAACTCCTCGGGCGTGAAGTTGGCCAACAACACTGGCGATGCTATGCCTATTGTTTGATGGACAACCATTACCACCTCCTGCTCGAAACGCCCGAAGGGAACCTCAGCGGCGGGATGCGACGGCTGAATGGGACGTACACGCAAGGGTTTAACCGTCGCTATCGACGGGTGAGGCATGTCCTCCAAGGCCGGTTTAAAAGCCTTCTTGTTGAGAAGGAAGCCTACTTGTTGGAACTTTGTCGCTATATCGTGCTCAATCCCGTGCGAGCACATTTGGTACGCAAAGTCCAAGATTTGGTCGTGGAGTAGTTATCGGGCGACCGCGGGTCGGCAGTCCGTCCCGAGGTGGTTGGAGGTGGCGGCGGTCCTCCGCTTCTTTCACCGGACGCAAGAAGCCGCTCAACAGCGCTACCAACAGTTTGTTCGGGAAGAGGTCGAAGCCCCCTCCACGTGGGCCCAGGTGCGTGGGCAGATATTCTTGGGGAACGAGGCATTCTTGGCCAAAATGGCACAGTTGGTGAAGAGGCAGTCGCTGACAAATGTCCCTCGTGCACAGACGCAGCCCACCAGCCTGACCTGGGACGAGGTGTTGGCCCGGGTGGGGCACGTGTATCACCTCAAGCCCAAGGCCCTGCTCACGCGGGCACACCCGGAGGCGTATCAGTGTGCGGCCTGGCTGCTGCGGCGTGTCGCGAACGAACCGCTGGGGGTGGTGGCTCACCGGTTTGGGGTGTCCCCATCTCGGATCTCTCATATTCAACGGGCTCTCGAGATCCACGGGCTCAGTCATCAGCAGGCCAAGGCGCAGAAATGGTGTCGAGTCAAGCAATGACCCCATTTCCAATCTTGCCCATGCCGTATCTAGAATCGCTTCAGTAACAGCCTGCAGGCTTCTCAATATACTCGATCTCACCCTGACCACTCTGACGGGTCGCATCTAGCTCTCCAAATAATACGCTTTCTCCACTCTGTCCTTCTTTTTTAGCTTTTCCTGCAGAATTTCTACCAAACGATTGGACCGTTTTGCGTTGTAAGGTCAAAACCGCTCGTCTAGAGGTCGAATCGTCTCATAGACCTCATCATGAGACATTTAAATGAGACATAATGATGTCTCATCCATCCGTTTCAAGTTTTTGCCAGAATTCTCAATTTAGTCATAAGTATTTAGTTTTTAAAAGAATTTTCAGTTTTATTTTATTGGCACAATAATTGATTAAGGAATGTCAGAGAGACATTCGGCGGTAGATAAAAAAGGAGGGAAAAAATGAACACTCAAATATTTCATTCACAAAAAGGAGTGATGCTTCAAGAAGAATGGCGATCTTCAGAAACGATCGCAAGTTCCAACATGTGTGGACGCTGTGGAGGAATTCTTGTGGTGGAAAACTGCCTAGATGTGAGGGATGAAACTGGACAAATGCGTTTTGAGGCGATGCGTTGTGTCCAGTGTGGCGACGTTCTGGACCCTCTCATCATGAAAAATAGATCACGCCCAATTGCCAAGCCAATAAAAGCAACATCAAGACGGTCTTGGCCAAGACTTCAATGTCTGACTCGTCAAGCAACGTAGGCCAGAGAAAGGAAGGAAATTGTGACAACGACATTAACAACCATGAAATCAAAAATCTTGTTCAATGAAGGAGGAAAAATGGTCATGAGTAACGTATCAAAAACAATTAAGATTTCAGCGATTGCAACGTCTTTTTTGTTCTGTACATGGGCGAATGTTCAGGCTCAAGGCAAGGAAAATATGGCCCTCATTCCGCAAGGTGAATTCACCATGGGGAGTGCTGACCATAGTGATGAGATTCCTCATCAGGTGGTCCTGGATTCTTATTACATGGACAAATTTGAGGTTTCGAACAAGGACTACAAGGAATTTATGAAATCGACGGGCCATCCAGCCCCAGCCTACTGGGATGATCCAAGATTAAATAAGTCCAATCAACCTGTCGTAGGAGTCAACTGGTACGACGGAAATGCGTTCTGTGAATGGAAAGGGAAAAGACTGCCAACTGAGGCGGAATGGGAAAGAGCTGCAAAAGATCCTGATGGATCCCATTATCCTTGGGGACACAAGATCGGTCCGACCAAGGCCAATTACGGGCAAAATGTTGGCAAGACCAAGCCAGTAGACGCCTACCCCGAAGGTGTGAGCGGGTATGGAATGTACAACATGGCAGGTAATGTTTTTGAATGGGTGAGCGACTGGTATGACCCCAATTACTTCAAGGTGAGTGCTGCCCTGAATCCTCAAGGTCCTCCGACGGGGTACAACTTTGCCAACCAAGGCCCTGTGAAGGTCTTAAAAGGTGGGTCCTGGCTTGCTCCAGTCTCTTCGCTTCACACCAGCCACCGTTTCTGGAATCAGCCAGAAAACAACTCCTACGGAGTAGGTCTTGGTTTCCGTTGCGCCCAATCTCTGGGAGCAGATACTGATGAGATGGTGCGCTACAACTACATGCACGCCCTGATCAGCATGGGCAAGGAGCGTTGGAATGATGCGTTAAAGTCCATCGACAAGGCATTGGCCAATGACCCGGAAAACGTAGAATACAAGCAAACTCGAGCACTCATCATGACGCATCTCAATTAGGATTTGCTACGAGATTGGCTGGATGGTCGGCAATCGCTGACCATCCAGTCCCGCATCAGCCGAAGTCAATCGCCAAGAGAGTTTCAACATGAGCAAGCTAATCATCTTCATCGTGCTCTTCACTGCGACATGGGGCACACAAGCAACAGCAAATCCGATCCACCTGCCGAACAATCATAAGATGGACATGCAGTCATCCATACACGATTCCTCTCACGCCGTCGATGAGGCATGGGAGGCATTTCATCGCGCCGCTCTTGGCGGAACGCTCGCCTCCCCTGCCGTCCAAGTCGATATCGAATTATCCCTTCACAAGGCCAGAGAACTTCTCATCATGGCGAATGATTCTATGGATGAAGGAGACAAACAAACTGTTGTCCATCTGTCATCTGAGATCATACAGATCACAGAAAAAATCAAACGAGAAAGTCAGAGGACGAAACGATGAAAGTTGTTACCAGTATATTATTGGCCTTCTCCATCCTCATTTTTTCGGGTTCTATGGCACAAGCCGTCCATCCATCTGACAGCATAGACCCTGCTCCCATGGTCGAGATCCCGGAAAGATCCTTCATTCGAGGAAGTGTAGAAGACGAGGGGAGATCCGACGAAACTCCGAGACGGAAGATTTATCTCGATGCTTTCCAGATTGACCAGTACGAGGTCACTAATGGCCAATACATAAAATTTTTATTAGCCACAGGCCACAAGGAACCCTTTAACGTATACGGAGAAGGATCTCTCCTCAAGGTTGACGGAATCTCCAGATTGCCCGTGGTTCAAGTGACCTGGCATGACGCTGCAGATTATTGTCGTTGGGCCGGCAAAAGACTACCGACAGAAGCCGAGTGGGAGAAAGCGGCTCGCGGCACCAAAGGACAAGTATATCCATGGGGAGAATCGCCTGCCACGTCGCACCTTGCAAATTTTGATCGTGATTGGGATGACAAGAACACCCTGCTCCCAATCGGAAGCCTTCCAGAGGGAATGTCCCCTTACGAAGCGTATGACATGGCTGGCAATGTGAGAGAGTGGGTTCAGGACTGGTATGCGCATGACTATTACCAAACTTCGCCCAATCGCAATCCAAAAGGGCCAAAATCCGGGATACTCAAAGTACTTCGAGGGGGGTCCTGGCATAGTTTCGATGCTGACATACGAGCCGCAGCGAGAGGGAAGGGAGGGTTTGCCCTCAAAACCCATGGAGTGGGATTCCGCTGCGCTCGAGATAAAGAACTGAATAAAAAAATCAATCACAAACATGAATAAATACATCCCATCGTCAATCACTATGGACCAAAAGATGGATATGTTTTTCAATTAGAGTCAGGATCTCAAGATTGTACTGAATGAAGCAATCAGCAGCAGGAAAGCGTTTAAACAATTCTTGCTATGGTGACTACAGATGATTGTTTTTAAGAACCAAAAAATGAAACGAGAATCATTGGTAAGAACTTTCTTAATATTTGCTTCTGCTGTGATCGTGGCGTCAGCGGGCTTGTTTTTTTCTCAGGCTCTAGGAGCAGAGAATGCAGAATATAGAATGAAACCAGAAACTGTCGCTAACTATCTTCATGCAATCATCGAAGCAGATAGAACGCTTTATGCATTACATGTCATTGAAAGGATGCAAGAAACGGGAACAGTTATTGCTTCAGAAGGCTGGAAACATAGGAATGCTCTTCCGCTTCCTGCTCAGATGCTGATGATGGCAGGCCAAAGAGTGGAAGAAAAAGGACTTGGGCTGCAGTATCGACTTGTCAGTCTGTGGCCGATATACGAAAAAAATGGTGTTAGGAGTGCCTATGAAACAGAAGGACTGGAGACCCTGTCCAAAGATCCAACAAAACCTTACTACAGAATCATAGAGGAAAACGGCAGGCCATACTTCAAGGCCATTTACGCCGATCTGGCAGTCTCAAAAGCTTGCGTCAATTGCCACAATACTCATTTACTCAGCACACGACGCGATTACAAACTTGGTGATGTCATGGGGGGGCTGGTGATCTCTTTCTCTATTGATGAGATGGAATTGAATGATTCAACCTCAATCAGGAGCACTGGAGAGGTGTTTAGGAAGTAGACAATATCCTCAATGCAAATTTCTGATGGCACTAGATTATTTCTTGGCAAGCTTACGGTTTAACCAAAAATTCAATGTTTTCCATAAGTCAACTTCTAATCCTCAGATTAAAGAGCCACCTGGTTATGGGGTTGATAGCATTGGCTGCATGTGTATGGGTTGGGACAGGACTCGCCTACCAGGAATCTGCAGACTTTGTCGGTGGCCATTTGATCGGAACGGTAACGTGGAAAGGAAAGAAGGCCAAACCAAGACGTTACAATTTGGCTTTGTATTCTGATCCGTATTACTGCGGACAAATTTCAGATGGCAAGGGTTGGCGAATATCACCCTTCCTCAAGACCAGATCCAATCAATCAGTCCAAGGTGTTATCATATACATAGAGAACATCGAGAAAGGCAAAACTTTCTACTCACAAAATCGGATTGTATTGACGAAGAATTGTCGTTTTTCGCCCTATATCAGTATCGTGAAAAGAGGAGAACTTTTGAAATTTGAAAATCGGGATCCCGTCCAGCACAAGCTAGAAATCTATCAATCTTCTGCAAAAGGGGCCAAGCTTATATTCCACCAAGATCTTCCTCGTCATCCAAAGACGAGGAAAAGCGATTTTCTAGTCGAGGGCAATATGGGGACACATCTCGCAGGACCCGAAGTCGTGTATGAGGTTCTCAATTCCAGTCCATTAGTTTTCAGATGTTCCTATCATGAATTCATGGAGGGTTGGACCCTGGTGTTAACACATCCCTATTTTGCAATATCTGGCGATAACGGAGAATTTTCGATCCAGGATATTCCACCAGGAACGTACAAACTCATCGCCTGGCATCCCCTGGGACACATCGAAAAGACAATAGAGATAGCCGAAAAAGGAACTCATCCCCTGAATATAGAGTTTGAGGCAACTTCGACGACCACATACCCTCTGCAATCTCCGAAACAAAATCCCTTTGGCATCGAATTGTCAGGAAATCCAAATATTGTTCCCACAGTCGAACTTCAAGAATTTCATGAATAAACAACAGAATGGAATCATCATACAGACCAATCAAGAATCGGAACACGTAATCATGAGGAAGTGAGCAGCCCGGATCCGCGCCCCTATCAGTGGCGTGAAGTTCAAAGTATGTAACACTCTGCAAACAACTCTCATAGGAAGGAGGCAGGCATGAAGATCGTCATATTGGGTGGTTCAGGGTTCATCGGACGACACTTATGTCACTCCTTAGCTGAAGACGCCCATAGCGTGACAGTCCTTTCACGAAACCCCGAAAAAGCTTCGACTCGTCTCGACCCTCGAGTCGCTGCAGAGAAATGGGATCCACTGGAATGGGGTACGTTGGAGAAGGTGATCGACGGAAAGAATGTGATCGTCAATCTCGCAGGAGAGCCTATTGCCGATAGTCGCTGGACTGAATCAAGGAAAAAAGCTTTGCGAGACAGCCGGGTGCACATCACACACCTACTGGTCAACGCCCTTTCTCATGTCAAGCAGTCCCCTAACGTTCTTATCAACGCGTCCGGGATTGGGTTCTATGGACCGACATCGATAACTCCTGTCAACGAAGACACGCCTGCAGGCAGAGGCTTTTTGGCTGAACTTTGCGTTGACTGGGAAAAAGAAGCAGCTCGTGCAGAACGCCTTGGGGTTCGCGTGGTGTGCCTCAGAATCGGCATGGTATTGGGATATGATGGAGGTGCATTGCCTAAAATGATTTTACCCTTTCGGCTTTTTGCTGGCGGGCCAATTCTTCCTGCCACTCAACCCGTTTCTTGGATTCATTGGAAGGACCTCGTGAGCCTCATCAGATTCATCCTTGATCACGACCGCATCGCAGGTCCAATCAATACTGTTTCTCCAGAGCCTGTCACCATGAAGGCTTTCTGTCAGGCCCTTGGAGAATCGCTTAATCGTCCATCATGGGTTCCCGTTCCGGGGTTCTTGTTGAAGATCGGCCTTGGTGAAATGGCCACACTCATGACCACAGGACAAGCTGTTGAACCAGGAATCGCAAAGAAATTTGGATTTACATTTAGCTATCCGACGTTGGGGCCTGCTCTCCAGTCAGTCGTGAAAGGGTAATTGGGGAAAGGGCTTCCAGGGAAGGCAATGACTTGCCATCTCATGGGTCGACAGGAGGAGGAGAAACTTATGAAACGACACGCCATTCGAATCTATCAAACAAGTATTATCATTTCATTCATCGCAAGCTGTTTGGTCTTCTCCGCCTGGATGCCTGTCAAGAGCCTCGCAGCAGGAACGCACTTAACCAGAGGACAAAAGCTACCAGACGCTGAACTCATGGGAAAAGGGCAACGAATCGTTCGTCTCAATGATCTCAAGGGTCGAGTCAAGATTCTCAGCATGGTCCCTCAACTCAACACACCTGTCTGTGACGAACAAACCCATCGGTTCAGTGAAAACAATGGTGGGTTAGATCAACAATTGGAAATCGTGACCATTAGTACCAACACCGCTGAAGACCAGGCTCGGTTCGCAGAAAAAGCGAAAATCCACAACATCACATTCCTGTCTGACTCTCCCAATCATGATTTTGGAGAGAAGACCGGCTTGCTGCTGCCCATGCATAATATTCTTCATCGAACCGTTATCGTGACGGATTCGGAAAATATCATTCGGTACATGGAACATGTTCCCATGGGGCAACTCCCAAACTTTGATCAGGCTTTTGAAGCGGCACGAAAGACGTTAGATCTTCGCCCACATTGAGGGGTTCACTATGATGCAGCATACACTCGCCTACCTTCACCTTCTGGCAATAGCTGTTCTCGTCGGAAAAGTCGTGTTTCTTTCATTTTTCACAGCTCCTATTCTTGCTCGCACGTTGGATGCTGATTCCTTTGCTAGAGTGGTTCGTCAACTGTTTCCTCAGTATTATGCGCTTGGAATGGTCAGCGCAGTGGTCGGCTGGATCACGATTACAGGCATCGCTCTTCAGCGTGGATTTCAGCCATGGGATCTCATTTCCTCCACATTGTGGCTAGGAATCCTCGCAGCAGAAAACTATTGTCGAACGCCTTTGATTCCTCAGATCAACTCCCTGAGCGACCAGCTCAAGGAGAATCACGCGCGAGGGCTGAACATTCCCTCGATTCAAAAACGAAGAGACTCCCTTCACCGACTGTCTGTACAACTGAATGGGGTGGTGTTGATATGTGGTCTGTGTCTTCTCGGTTTAATTTAAGGGGCTGTTGAAAACAGAATTTTTGAACAGCCTTGAACGGGAAAGAAGGTACTACTCAATGAGTAAAATCAACTGTAACAGTTCGGTCTTATCATTGAACAAGCTTCAGTTCATGTTCTTTATCTATCTGTTTGGAGGAATCGTTTTCCTTTGTTTTCTCCAAACTGGGGCCTTGGGCGAGTCGCGCTCACCATCACCCACTAATCCTCACGAAGTGTATCCTTCTCAAGGGACGCTGCCCGAAGATATCGTCGGGCTTGCGCTTCATATATCCGCCCATCGTGTAGGCGATACAGCCCGGCTGTACATTAGAGCGGTTCATCCGGAGGGGCCGGCAGCACGCGCTGGTCTGGCTCATGGCGATGAAGTCATAGAAGTGGATGGCAACGCACTGGGAGAGAAGACGTATCAGCAGATTATCAGGTTAATTCGAGGTGAAGTCGGACAAAGCGTCAACCTGAAAGTCGACGGCCAACAAGGCATCCGAACGATTTCAATTATGCGAGTAAGTGAAGAGCAGTTAGTAGGCCGGCAAAGAACAACCTTCAATTTCTCACGGGAAAAACACGGCTAAGACTCATCACGTTTGAGGATTCCAAGAATTGAGGAGAAAAGGTCCAAACGAAAATCGAGTGATCAATTCGAAGAGCACATCCTCAAACTTACAGAAGTCACTTCGTGGCAAATGACAAAGACCAACAAAATTGGCATTAGCCGTTGCTTATTGGGAAATGAAGTTCGTTTTGACGGCGGGCACAAACATGATCATTTTTTAACCAAGACGTTTAGCCAGTTCGTCGAGTGGATTCCAGTATGCCCTGAAGTGGGGGCTGGATTGGGAACACCTCGTGAAGCGATGCGACTTGTGGGCTCAGAGAACGCTCCAAGACTCATCACGATCAAAAGTCGACAAGACTATACCCCTGTTTTACTGGAATATTCTGCTCGAAAAACTCGGGAACTAAAATCTGAAGCATTAGATGACTTCATATTTAAAAAAGCCTCGCCGAGCTGCGGCGTCACTCGGGTTCGCATTTACAACGAAAAGGGCATGCCGGATCCAAAAGGAAGCGGGCTCTTTGCTCGAGCATTTATCAGACAATTTCCCTTGATCCCGGTTGAAGAAGAGGGACGTCTCAATGATCCGATCATACGTGAAAACTTTGTCGAACGAGTATTTTGTTACCACCGTTGGCGGTCTCTTAGTCAAAACAAGCTCACACGAGGTGCTCTGGTTGAATTTCATACCCGACAGAAGCTTCTTTTACTGGCCCACAGTCGCCCACATTATCTGCAGTTAGGGCAATTGGTTGCGAATGCCAAAAACTTTACTCCACGCCAACTGGTTGATGAGTATGGCCGTGTATTTATGGAAGGATTAAAAGTGCGTGCCACGGTTCGAAAACACGTGAACGTGCTCCAGCATGTCGTGGGATATTTCAAAAAACGCCTCAATGCTAGCGAACGAGAGGAATTAGACGACGTCATCTCTGATTATCATCAGGGCTTAACACCATTAATTGTTCCCTTAACCTTCATCAGTCACTATGTTCGAGTTTTTCAGGTGGCCTATCTTTAAAACCAAGTTTACCTGGATCCACATCCAAAAGAGCTCATGCTTCGTAATCATGTCTGATATGGAAAAGTATCCGGAAGGATTTCGGATTAAAAGCGTGTCCCAAATCACAAGGCTTAGCCCCCATATCATCAGGAAATGGGAGCAACGCTATTCTCTGTTGTGCCCAAGCCGCGCGGCCAACGGGTATAGGATTTATGGTGAAGAGGATCTCCAACTTCTTCTGTACATCAAAGCTCAAATAGCATGTGGAATATCGATTGGGCACCTCGCCAATCGAAGCCTTGCTGCTCTCAGGAAGGCGATGTCAAATGGCCAGGAGGCAAGTCTTGGCGTCCCGGAAAATCTGAAAGACGATTCCACGGCATTGCTCCAAGCTGCTCAGCAAGGTCGTACTGGATCAGTTGAAAAAAAAGTCCATGCATTCATTCAACGGCTGGGAATCGATTCAGCGCTCAAGGATATTTTCTTTTCCATCCTTCTGACAGTTGGTGACTTGTGGCACAGAGGAAAAATAAGTATCTCGGGTGAGCGCTGTATCACACAAAACATTCGACGATATCTTGCTGAAGCAAATCGCCTTCTGAATCGTCAAACAGGACCGTTAGCGATCATTGCCTGTTTCCCGAATGACTATCACGAGATTGGAGCCATGACGGCCGTACGGGTACTCCATCAACAAGGCTGGAGAACGACCTACTTGGGACCAGAGTCCGGTATCGACTTAATCCACTTGGCCTGCCAACGACGACAGAGTAAACTTGTTGTGCTGTCGTGTGTTGTCGAACCATCCGAAGAAGATATGAAGGATGTGATTGACAAAATATCCAGCAAACTTCTCCCCCTTTGTCCTGTCCTGATCGGAGGCAAGGGCGCAACCTTGTTTATCGATTGGCTTGAACGGCGGGGCATTCGCTTCATTGGAGATATCCAAGCCTTTGAGCACACGAAGATCGACACATGTTCAACAAATAATTCATTCAGCACATCGACCATCTCTCATTAAAAGGAGCACACACAACATGACTGATTCAAAACGCGGGGTCATCCTTGTTGGTCACGGAGGGATCCCTAAAGATTATCCTTCAGAACTCGTCACGAAATTGAAAAGACTTGAAGCCCAACGCCGAGCCTCGGGGTCCCCCATGTCCGCCGAAGAATTGGAATTGGACACGAAGATTCGCGAATGGCCACGCACGAAAGAAACCGATCCTTATAAAGCTGGGCTGGAATCATTGGCTGAGTCACTCAGTCCTCTATTACCTAGCGAGCATTTTGCTCTTGCCTATAATGAATTTTGTGGTCCAACCTTGAGTCAAGCAGTCGAGCAACTCATACTCGATGGTGCAGAAGAAATTATCGTCGTCTCTACCATGTATACGCCTGGAGGGTCTCATTCGGAATATGAAATCCCTGAAGAACTGGATGAGCTCCGCATCAAGCATCCCAAGATTACGTTGACCTATGCGTGGCCTTTCGATCTCCATCAGGTTTCAACGATGCTGACTGAACATATTAAGCGATTTCAAACACAGGGAGTCGGGTAAGGGGGTCGTCCCAATGCCCGACTCGGCGCAGGTACTCATTGTCGGAGGTGGATTGGCTGGTCTTTCATGTGCTAAGCGCTTATGGGGAGAAAACATTTCCTTCACCATTCTTGAAGCCTCAGATGCGATTGGAGGTCGTGTTCGAACGGATCACGTGGATGGGTTCCTTCTCGATCGCGGCTTCCAAGTGTTTCTCACTGCGTACCTAGAGGCCAAGCGGCAGTTGGATTATCAGGCCCTCAAACTTCATTCCTTTTTCCCCGGTGCACTCATTCGGTCTGAAAATCGTTTTTATGAAGTAGCCGACCCCTTTCGATTCCCCATCAAGAGTCTGAAATCCCTATCGAGTCCCATTGGCACCATCAAAGACAAACTTCGTGTCATAGGATTGGCAAGGAAGGTCCGTAACGCGGATCTGAACAATCCACCAATCATTTCAGAAACTTCAACTCATAGAGCCCTTCAGCAACTAGGATTTTCCGAAACGATGATCGAGCGTTTCTTCCACCCTTTCTTCGGCGGTGTGTTTTTGAATAGCACGCTCTCAACCTCAAGCCGTGTATTTGAATTCCTGTTCCGGATGTTTTCTCAAGGCCCAATTGCTCTTCCAGCATCTGGCATGCGTGCCATTCCTGATCAACTTGCTTCCTTTATTCCAGAAGGAAGCATTCAGACCAATGCTCCCGTCGTTTCTGTGAAAGACAATCACGTTCTCTTACGTTCTGGTCAATGCCTTGAAAGTCAAGCGGTGGTGGTTGCGACGAATGGATCACAAGCTGCGAAACTCATAAACGGCTCGCAATCTCCAACATATCAGCAGGCCACCTGCCTATACTTTGTGGCTCAAAAGACTCCAGTGAAAGGTCCTTATCTTGTCCTGAACGGAGAAGCCCAAGGACTGATCAATCATCTGTGCGTTCTAAGCGAAGTCGCACCTTCATATGCTCCACCTGGGCAGTCCCTCATTTCCGTAACCGTCTTAAATCAACCTACGCCAGATTCCGAGGAAACAAAAAAATCGGTACGAGCCCATCTCGTAGAGTGGTTCGGTTCAGCCGTTCAAGATTGGCGGCTTCTTCGAATATATCACATTGCTCATGCGCTTCCGTTACAGATTGCAGCTCTTCACCGGTCTAAACCCCAACACAGCGCTGGTTCCGACAACGTCTTTCTATGCGGAGACTATCGGGAAAGTGCAACGCACCACGGAGCTCTCCTCTCCGGACGCCACACGGCTGAAGACGTGATCGCGACATTGAAGAGATAATGCCATAGAGAGGATGGAAAGTTTCGAGTTTAAGTTTTGGAGTTCAAAGTTTGAAGTTTTAGGTTTAAAGTTTAAAGATATACGTTTCTACGTCACAACATCGCGACGATGAATTGCTGTTTAAGTGTAAAGACTTGGGTTTGATCTTTTGAGAATCTGGTTTGTATTAGCCGGGTTTCGCCTCGGCAGTCGAGGTCATTTTGTTTCGGCAAAAGGCCCCAAAACCATTACCGCCCGCGCTCGGCCCTGCGGGTCTCCTTCGTCCCAGCACCGAATCACATGGCTGCGGAACTCGCTCCGCTCAGACAGTCCTCACCGAATTGTCGGATTCGGCGCTGCGACTCAGCCACGCGCAAGGCGGAACAAAAATAGGCGCGGAAGAGTGCGTTGATGACTTCATCTCCAGATACTTTTTCGGGTTCGAGGGAAGCTAGTCACACATCTCTCAGAAGATTGCTTTCCTCTGGGGCTGACATTAAAACCTTGGGCCTATTGTTCCTGGTTTCAGGCGTGATCGATTTTTTGTGGATCTTGTCTTATCCTGAATACGCGTTGAAAGTTTTTGGAACCACCTTTAGTGGTTGGGCAAGGGCACTGGTCAAATTTCAACACCCTTCGATCCACTGGGCTATTGGCTTTGGGTTTTGGAAAAAACGATGGTGGGCGTATGTGACCTATCTTGTCTATTTGTTTCTCGCTTGCCTGAGTGAAACAATCACTCAGGTCATCGATGGGTATCATCCCACCAGAACAACAATGATTATGATCAGTCTGCTATTTGGCGTCTACATCGTATCCCGCAGAAAGGTGTTTCAGTAATCCCGTGACAGCAATCCTACAACCAAACTGGACGCACTAGCATGATGGATAGAACGGGATTTTGCATTCAAAAAGATGGTCGAATCGAAATGGGGACCACGATGTCTCTTCACCATATTCTGCCTTTGATCATTACTGTATGTATTCTATCAGGCTGTAGTACCTTATCCATTTCATACAACCATGCTGATTGGATAGCACTTTGGAAGATTGATCAATACTTTGACATTTCCTATGAACAAGGAGCATCCCTGAAACCTAGACTCGTGAATCTTCATGATTGGCATCGCCAAGAAGAGCTCCCACTGTATGTCGATTTTCTTCAGGAGATTCACGATCGGTGGCAAGATGGCTTCACCGTTGATGAAATTCAGTGGATTGTTCACAGATATCGAACCCTTCGTGATCGGCTCACGATACGAATAGTCTCTGAGGGCTCACCTTTCTTGGTGACACTCGATCGAACCCAAATGCAATACTTCCAAAGCGTGATTGATGATGAAAATAGGGACTTGTTAAAGGAGATTGGAGAGACTCCTGAGGAGCGGCTGGCTCGACGGACTAAAAGATTTATTCGATGGTTAAAAGGTATAGGTAGGAAACCTGCCCCCCAACCAAGAGGTCGCTATTGCGCAGTTGATCAAACACTCTCCGGATAACACGAACTCCTAGCTGCGCAATCGCTACAACCGTCAACGCCAATTTGTCGCTCTTCTTCAGACTGAACGGAATTCAGAAATCATTGAACAGACCATACGCCCGTGGTTTATCGATCCCGATCCGGGTACAGCCACCAGGCAAGAAATTCAAGAATTTGAGAGGCGAATGACGGCCTTACAAACATTTGCTTTAGAGACGGACCGCATTCTCACTGTTGAACAACGTCAACATGGATTGGCAAAGTTGCAGGCTCTCATACACGAAATTGAATCGCTGATCTCAACTCGGTCGTAATTCCATACACACATATGAGCGCAGGAGTTTCGCATTTTGATTGTTGTCTTCTACCTAGGGCTGTCAAATTTCTCTCTTACAGAATCATTGACAGCATACATTTTCCAGACCTTCTTTCTGTTAGGTACCATCCTCTGTTAGCATTTCACGACATGTCAAATGCGGTAAGAGCAGCTTTCTTGAATATTCTTGTCTAAGGTTTTACGTCTTTATTATTGTCATAGCACTCGTATCATTGGATACTGGCAAAGTGCAGCAGGCAAAGCATGCAAAATTTCCATTGGCTTTTTCTGGAAAACAGCTATTCAATTCATTCTGTCTAAGGAAAATTTCCTATGAAGGTAGGAGCAAAACCAAAGAGATTTGTTTTTGGATTACTATTCTCGACTCTTGTGCTTGCGATCATGTTGACCGTAGGGCAGGTGCCCTTGGCTGTAAGCCAGCCGGTGACGATTCCGGTAGGGAAAATTAGCGGTGCCATTCCGATGGATGCTGCGAATCCTATCTGGGAAACCGTGCCAGGGGTGGTCGTGCCCTTAAGCGGCCAAACGATCACGACCCCCATGCACCCGAATATTTCGGTCAAAACCGTGATGGTCAAAATGGCCACCAATGGGAAGGAAATTGGGGTCTGGGCCAATTGGGGGGATCAAACCTTAAATAATACCACCATTGGGCCCCAGGACTTTCGGGATCAAGTCGCCGTGCAGTTCCCGGTGCAAACCTCGGGCGCCCCTCCGTTCCAATGTATGGGCCAATCCGGCGGCACCGTGAATATCTGGCGGTGGAACGCGGAATGGCAGAAGGACATGGGAGTTGGCGTGGCCGGCATGTGGGATGTGGACAATCAATATCCCTCGATTGCATGGGACTTCTATTATGAAGAGCCGGCTAGTGGTGTGACCTATCCGGATCGGATTGGGCGGAGCCTCGGGCCCTTCAATCCCGGGATTTGGTCAGGCAATATCATGTCGGACCCGAATTTGCGGAAGAGCTCGGTCGAGGATTTGAATGCGAATGGGTTCAGCACGCTCACAACGCAAGGCTCGCAAGATGTGATGGGGAATGGGTTGTGGGAGCCGTACGGAGCCCTCAAGGGTGGGTGCTGCAGTGGCCCGACCTGGCGGGTGGTGATGCGACGGGCGCTGACAACGAGTGATGCGAATGATGTGCAATTCCTGGCCGGGGCGACGATTCCGGTGGCTTTTGCGGTCTGGGATGGGCAGAACGTGGAACGGAATGGGATGAAGGGCATTTCGACCTGGTTCTCGGCCAAAATGCCGTAAGCCCGACGTTCGGACGACCTTAGTCCTGAGACACTAGTAGGGGGAGGCCGGCCCCGTCACATGAGTGTTTCCTTACATAGGGAAATTGGAAGGAACGGCTACATGGGTATCCTGATCAAAGCTGTTCCTTTCGCTGTCTAGAAACGAAGGTTTTAGAGGTATGCCTATGTGTGGGTTGAGGGGAAATCATCGATCCTAATGGAATTCTGAGAGGCCGTTTTTTCAGGTGATGCCCAAAAGTCAATACATTTTCATATCTAGGCGTTCGTTGCATGGAATGGGCATAATGAGGATGCGGGGCGGAAGATGGCTGTGGGGATCGTCGGGATCAAAGGCTGGTTGTTGACGCGGCGAGCGAATCACCGGAAAGGCAAAACGACATAGCGGCGTGGGCACCACAGGCAGCATAGACGAGGGTAGGGGGAGTCCCTCCCTTTTTTTCTTTGAGGGTTAGGACGAATCTTCTTGTTGAGACGTAGCCTGGGGCAGATCCGGTTTCTTTTTATCGAGAGCAAACAAAACAAGTAGAGAGATCACACCCACGCTAATCGCACTATCGGCAACATTAAACGCCGGCCAGTGATATTCCTTTATGGAAAAATCTAAGAAGTCGATGACCTCCCCATATTGAACTCGATCCAATAAATTCCCAATTGCGCCCCCGAAAATACTGGATACCGTCACTTGTTCCCATACGTCTTGAGGATGAAGCCGATAAAAAATCGTTCCTAGCAGCCCGAGGGCAAACACGGAAGTGACGAAAAAAAATACGAGTCGAAAAGCGCTGCTGCTCGTCGAGAGGATCCCGAAGGCTGCCCCAGGGTTACGAATGTAGGTAAGACTAAAATACCCCTGGATAATGGTAATGGATTCATGCAGGCGCATGGTATGCAGGATGTAGGACTTGGTGGCCTGATCCAGAGCCACAATAGACAGGCTCACCACTGCCAGAAGAGAATACCGGCTGGACACGCCGGTTACCCCACCGCCTCAAAACATCGATCACAAAGAGTGGGATGGTGGGTATTTGTACCAACTGAACGTCGATAATTCCAGCACCGCTCACATTTTTGATCTTTGGATTTTTCCACCTTCACAGCAATCCCCATTCCTAAGTCAACTCCATGCTGCGGATCAGTTGGAAGCTGATCGACACAGACAAGCTCGACATCAGAAACAATGAACAACGTCGCGAGAAAATCCTCGTACGGCTTGACACTGTCGTAGGAGGCAGGGTCCGATCTTTGCGTATACAGAAAAATTTTTGCGTCCAACGAAGAGCCTATGGTTTTCAATCTTCGCTCTTCCTCCAGTTTACCTTGGACCACATTCCGTATGCGCAGAAGCTGATCCCATCTGTGCTCAAGATCAGGATCAATCCAATCAGGGTGACGTTCGGGGAAAAGGGAAAGATGGACACTATTGTTCTCTGAACTCTGGCGAATGCCCTTAGGCACATGCCTCCAAATTTCTTCTGCTGTAAAACTCAGAATGGGAGCCATGAGTTTGGTCAGTACCACGAGGACTTCTAACAAGACGGTCTGCGACCCGCGTCGCAATCGCGAATCTTTGGGAAAGGTATACAGTCTGTCTTTTAAAATGTCTAAGTAAACAGAGCTCATATCGACTGAGCAAAAATTTGTGAGGTCTTGAAAAATGTTGTGAAACAAAAAAACTTCATAATCTTTGCGAATATGCACGATCAATTTACCAACACGCATGAGGGCCCAACGATCCAGCTCTTGCAACTCGTGATACGGTACCCTGTGCGTACTTAGGTCAAAATCATACAAGTTGCTCAGAAGAAACCGACACGTATTCCGGATTTTTCGGTAGGCTTCGACAAGCTGACTTAAAATATCTTTGGAGATCCGGAGATCCTCTTGGTAATCCTGAGCTGAGACCCAAAGACGGAGGATCTCGGCACCTGACTGTTTGATGACTTCCTGGGGTGTCACAACATTACCAGCGGATTTCGACATTTTCTTTCCTTGCCCATCAACCACAAATCCATGCGTGAGAACAGCCCGATAGGGAGCTCGCTGATCTGTTGTGACGGAAGACAAGAGGGCACTGTGAAACCACCCCCGGTGCTGATCTGATCCTTCCAGGTACAGGCTGGCTGGCCACCACTCTTGACCGTGAGCTTTGACAACCGCCGCATGACTGACACCCGATTCAAACCACACGTCCAAAATATCCTGTTCCTTCTTCCACGAAGCACATCGACAATGAGGGCAGACCGTTCCTGAAGGCAACAGTTCGTCTGCTGATTTCTCAAACCACACATCTGCACCATGTTGTCCGACTAACTCGGCAATATGCGCAATGACCTTGGGGTCGGCTAGTGTGGCTTGGCATTCTGCACACGTAAACCCCGGGATAGGTGTTCCCCAAGTCCGCTGCCTGGACAAGCACCAATCCGGCCGATTCAAGATCATCCCATGAATGCGATCCCGGCCCCGAGCAGGGATCCATTCGACTTTGTCAATTTCATTGAGCGCCCGCGAACGGAGTTCCCCTTTTTCCATTGAGACAAACCATTGTTGAGTCGCTCGAAAGATGACTGGGTTCTTGCACCTCCAGCAATGAGGATAGGTATGGTCCACTGTGCCATGCCCCACCAAGAGACCAAGTCCCTTCAGCTTTTCAATGATTCCGGGGTTCGCTTTTAAGACGTGCTGGCCAGCAAGATCCTGGATCCCTTCCTTAAATCGACCTGCATCATCCACAGGAACAAACACGTCGAGCGGTTTGGCAAGGACTGAGCGCTTAGGCTCGGCGTTATATTTTAATGCAAGCAGATAGTCGTCCATGCCATGCCCTGGGGCAATGTGGACACAGCCAGTCCCCTGCTCCAACGTGACGAAGTCGCCTAGTAAAATATGGGAAAGCCCATCCGAAAGTGGACGTTGACAAAGAAGACCTTCGAACCCTTCCTTGCCTTTTCTCACACCAAGGATCGTGGCTTCTTTCAATTCGCAAGCCTTTGCCATCCCTTCAACTAATTTCTCGGCTATAATGAAAATTTCCGATCCCTCCCGAACAAAGGCATAGTCAATTTCAGGATGGAGCGCGATGGCTTGGTTGGCAGACAACGTCCAAGGTGTGGTGGTCCAAATCACGACAGAGACCTTTTCAACGCCAGCCAATTCTTGGATACTAAATCCTTCGCTTGCCGCGAGCCTCTTCACACCATTTTCGAACGGAAACCGGACATAAATAGATGGAGAGGTGTGACTCTCATATTCCACTTCGGCTTCAGCTAAGGCTGTTTGGTCAACCGTACACCAGAGCACGGGTTTGAGACCTTTATACACCCCACCCTGTTCAACAAACTTTCCAAATTCCTGAATAATATTTGCCTCGTACTGGTAGTCCATCGTCAGGTATGGATGGTCCCAGTCACCCAATACCCCTAAGCGCTGAAATTCCTCTCGCTGAATCTTGTAAAACTTCTCAGCATATTCTCGGCAGCGATGTCGAAGCTCCAGGGCGCTCAAGGTCTTCTTCTTTTCACCCAATTCTTTTGTAACTTGATGTTCAATCGGAAGACCATGACAATCCCAACCAGGGATATAGGGCGATTGGTATCCTTCCATCGTTTTGGATTTGACGATGATATCTTTCAAAATCTTGTTGAGGGCATGACCAATGTGAATATGGCCATTCGCATAGGGTGGTCCGTCATGAAGGATGTAGAGAGGCTGTCCATTTCTTGCTTCTTGAATCCGTTGGTACAGTCCCATCTCGTCCCACAACGCCAAAAATTCAGGTTCCCGCTGAGGCAAATTAGCCTTCATGGGGAAGTCTGTTTTGGGTAAATTTAATGTATCTTTATAATCCATCGCGATCTTTTTGGATAACGAAATTCCTAACGGGTGGCATTCTAACGAGCAGTCCTATACCCGTCAAACACGTCTTCCGCGCTTTGTTCAATTCTATTGGGAATCAATGAGACTGGCAGAGGAAATCGTGCGGAATGAACTAACTTAAGGCCATCATCCGATCCAAAGCTACCTTAGCAGGACCCTTGTCATAATCAGGGACAGAGATATGATTGACCACATGACCTTGTGCTAAATTCTCTATAGCCCAACACAGATGGGCTCCATCTATTCGATACATGGTAGCACACCGACACACGGTCGGGAAAGGAAGTACACATGCTTATCAGTCTGCTCTTGCTTTAATCGATTGACGAGATTTAATTCCGTTCCCACCACCCAGGATGTTCCCGGTTGCGCTTCGCTCACCGTCCGAATGATAAACTCTGTCGAGCCGATAAGATCTGAACGGTTGACCACATCTTCATGACATTCAGGATGAACAATCACTCGAATGCCGGGATAGGTCTTTCGGAAATAGTCCACATGCGAGGGTTGAAACATTTGATGGACGCTACAATGGCCCTTCCATAATATCAGTCGAGCCTGACGAATGGCCTCGCGGCTATTTCCCCCATAGGGGAGAAAGGGATCCCACATAATCATTTGGTCCCTGGGTATTCCCATGGCATTGGCTTTATTTCGTCCCAAATGCTCATCTGGAAAGAAGAGGATTTTCTCACGACGCGACCAACACCATTCCATGACTTGTTGCGCATTGGATGACGTGCAGGTAATTCCATCGTGTTCTCCACAAAAAGCTTTCAGGACTGCTGCAGAATTGACGTACACAGCCGGCATCACAGTTTCCTCGACTGATAACACGCGTCCCAACTCCTCCCAGCATTGATCCACCTGTTCGATCGCAGCCATATCGGCCATGGAGCACCCTGCCGCCATATCCGGCAATATCACCGTTTGGTTCGACCGACTGAGGATATCAGCCGTTTCGGCCATAAAATGTACCCCGCAAAAAACCACGTAAGGATATTGAGAGAGCTCCGAAGACCTTTTTGCAAGAAGCAAGGAGTCGCCACGAAAGTCAGCATGCACAATCACATCATCCCGCTGATAATTATGCCCCAATATCAAAGCCTGGGTTCCCAAGACTTCCTTTGCTGCAGCAGTCCGACGGAATAATTCCTCTGGGGCCAAATCTTGAAACTCAGAGATTGGCAACTCTATGGCTTCTATTGAATTCACTCTCTCACCTTTCTGACAGGCTGTTTAAAAAAGTCGTGAGCGGATTGACTATTCTCTTCCTAAGGTCTGAATTGTAACAGATCATAGACCATGTGGAAAACAGAGAAAGAAAAATTAGTGGTTCCCCCTCTCAATTGTCATTAGTACAAAATAACAAAAAGGGGAGTAAGCCGCCCCGTATGCGTCATCGACTCGCGCGCCAACTAGACTGGAGACAACGAGAGCGATCACATGTCTGTGACGTGCATTATGACACAGCCTCTGCCGTGGGAATGACGGGATGAGGGTGCATGGGCCACCACTGTAAGTCCACGAACCTAAACTTCACCAGACACTGCCTGAAAGATCAAAACAAGTTTTGACACCAGATATTGGCTAACTGGTGAAAAAGAAGCCTTTAGGCACACTTTTTCCTGATGGTTTGCAATCACTTTACCCCAAATGCGCAGTTGACAAAGAAAAAAACGCAAGAGTAGGATTTGAGATAAATAGCTAGGGGCGCCCTAAGGCTGAGAGTCCAATTACGAGACGACCCTTATCACCTGACCTGGATAATACCAGCATAGGGAAGCATGAAGTGAAAATACACTCCATGTTCTAAAAGGCCGCAGCTAGTTTTGGTGCGGTTTTTTCTTGTCCCCATCCACATTTCCATATTTCGATCTACGGGAAAGGATTTCATTATGGATAAAATCAAACTTTCACCGATCGATGGGTCGCCGGACAATGGAGAACCATTTTCTTCAAACGGCCATTCCACAGATTCCAACTCCCATTCTCCCGTTCTCACAACGAGTTCCTTCCCCTCCTCTCAAAAAGTCTATGTTCAGGGACATTACCCTGGAGTCAAGGTTCCCATGCGGGAAATCCAGCTCACCCCCACGAAAGGCATAAATGGAATACCATCTTCCCCTAATCCTTCCCTTCTTATCTATGACACTTCTGGACCTTTTACCGATCCGGATTATCGCATTGACGTCCGGAAGGGTCTGGATCCCATGCGGAAGGATTGGATTCTGGCAAGAAACGACGTCGAGCAGCTTCCCCAAGTTTCCTCAGAATATGGGAAACAACGGGCAACGGACCCTACGCTCCAACACCTTCGGATGGCTCATAATTGGCAACCCCTCCGCGCAAAGTCGCGAATGAATGTCACCCAAATGCACTATGCCAAAAAAGGCATCATTACCCCCGAGATGGAATTTATCGCTATTCGAGAAAACCAAGTCCGTGAAGAAAAGCGAGCTGCTTCACCTGGACACGTAGGTGGTGTTGAGCAACACCCTGGGCAAGCTTGGGGAGCTCACCTTTCCAGTGTGATCACACCAGAGTTTGTACGTGATGGAGTTGCCAGAGGTCGGGCCATTATTCCTTCAAATATCAATCATCCAGAAATTGAGCCTATGATCATTGGTCGCAATTTCCTCGTAAAAATCAATGCGAATATCGGGAACTCTGCCGTCGCTTCTTCAATTGAGGAAGAAGTAGAAAAAATGATCTGGGCTATTCGATGGGGAGCCGACACCGTGATGGACCTTTCCACCGGGAAGAATATCCATGAGACCCGTGAGTGGATCGTTCGGAACTCGCCGGTACCCATCGGGACAGTTCCCATCTATCAAGCTTTGGAAAAAGTCGGCGGCAAAGCCGAGGATTTAACTTGGGAAATCTATCGAGATACGCTGATTGAACAAGCGGAGCAAGGTGTCGACTATTTTACCATTCATGCCGGTGTTCGATTAGCTTACGTTCCCCTCACGGCCAACCGTATGACGGGCATTGTTTCTCGTGGTGGATCTGTCCACGCAAAATGGTGTTTGGCCCACCACCAAGAAAATTTCGCCTATACGCACTTTGAAGAAATCTGCGAAATCATGAAAGCGTACGATGTCTCCTTCAGTCTGGGAGACGGACTTAGGCCTGGTTCGATTGCTGATGCCAATGACGAAGCCCAGTTTGCCGAATTAGCAACCTTGGGAGAATTAACCAAAACTGCTTGGAAACACGATTGCCAAGTCATGATCGAAGGCCCTGGCCATGTTCCTATGCAACTGATCAAGGTGAATATGGAAAAACAACTCGAGGCTTGTGATGAGGCTCCCTTTTATACCTTAGGGCCACTGACGACGGATATTGCCCCAGGGTATGACCACATTACATCTGGCATTGGAGCGGCCATGATCGGGTGGTTTGGGTGCGCGATGTTGTGCTATGTGACACCCAAGGAACACCTGGGACTCCCGAACAAAGAAGATGTCAAGGAAGGGGTCATCACGTACAAGATTGCAGCCCATGCTGCTGACTTGGCCAAAGGGCATCCTGGCGCTCAACGTCGGGATAACGCATTGTCGAAGGCCAGGTTTGAATTTCGGTGGCAAGATCAATTTAGTCTTTCCCTTGATCCAGAAAAAGCCCAGGCATTCCACGATGAAACCTTACCTGATCAGGCTGCCAAGGGAGCTCATTTTTGTTCGATGTGCGGTCCACACTTTTGCTCCATGAAAATCACCCAAGATGTCCGAGAATATGCGAATCAAAAACATATTGAGTCACAACAGCAGGCTCTTGAGATGGGGCTGCAGGAAAAGGCGCAGGAATTTCGCCAATCCGGTGGAGAAATCTATCTAAGCGGATCGTTGAATGACTGAAAATCTCTATACTCTCTTAACCCTTTCACAAATATGTCGATGTCTCCCAAAATATATAGAGGCTGTGCGAAATGGACCGTTCGCTAGGGCGGAGACAGGGAACATCGCCTGCGGACGTTTTCAACAGCCTGAATAAGGAGTCCTTGTCATGAAAACCCTCAAACCCGCCCCTTTGCGTGAACGGGATGTCACCCGACATATCGCACGGGAATTCTATAAAGAATTTGATCAGCTCATTGAGAGCGATATCATCATTGTGGGAGCGGGCCCTTCGGGCTTACTCTGCGCCCGAGACCTGGGCTCCATAGGGTTTCGCACATTACTTCTTGAACAGAATTTAGCGTTAGGTGGTGGATTTTGGTCAGGCGGATACCTGATGAATAAGGCCACCCTCTGTGAACCTGCTAATGAGATCCTGGAAAGCCTCGGCGTTCCTTGTAAACCCGTTAAAGATTGTGCCGGTATGACCATTGTTGATCCTCCTTATGCCACTGCTCGCCTCATCGCAGCAGCCTATGAGGCAGGCGCGAGGGTGCTAAACCTGACCAAGGTCTTGGATCTGATCTTACGCGATGATGGAATACTCGAAGGCGTGGTGGTGAATAATACCACCGCAGAGATGGCCGGGCATGATATTATTCATGTTGACCCCATTGCATTGGAAAGTAAGGTCGTGGTAGATGCGACTGGTCATGATGCCGTCGTAGTGGAATTGCTCCACCGCCGCAATTTGTATAAAAAGGTACCTGGTAATGGCGCAATGTGGGTAGCACGATCAGAAGCCATGGTGGTCGAAAATACCAGGGAAATCTACCCTAATTGTTTTGTCACGGGTCTTGCCGTTGCGGCTGTGGATGGGTCGCCACGGATGGGTCCTGCATTCGGCTCGATGATTTTATCAGGTCGTCGAGCAGCTGAACTTGTACAGCAAAAATTAAAGGGCGGGTAACATGGATTTGCAAGATTTTGTCCAACAAGAAGGCGGCAGCGAAGAGGACAAGATTGCCGCATGGAATCTTTTCCAGCAAGCGTACGAATTTCAAATGCAGGGAAAACTAGACGAGGCAGTCTCATACTACAAACAATCCCTTGAAAAATTTCCCACCGCTGAAGCCCATACGTTTCTCGGATGGACATACAGTTTTCGGGGTCAATTAAGTGAAGCGATTGAAGAATGTCATCTTGCCATTAAAATTGATCCAGATTTTGGAAACCCCTACAATGACATTGGTGCCTATTTAATTGAAATGGACCAATTAGACGAAGCCATCTCCTGGTTTGAACGAGCGACAAACGCTAAGCGCTATGAAAGTCCAGCCTTTCCCCATATGAACCTTGGGCGAGTTTATGAACAAAAAGGAGATTGGGATGAGGCCATTATGTCGTACAAACAGGCTATCACGTTAAACCCCAAATATTTGGCCGCTAAACAGGCCATGATGCGGCTTATTGGTTTAATGAATTGACTTCTTGACCTTTGGGAGGATAGAGACAGTCCCATGGAGAACTACAAGACAATTCTCGTCGGCGTAAGCGATGTATTTTTCTATACCAAAATTCGCGATGCATGCCGTCCGGATGGCTATACCCTGGAGCGAATTCGAAAGCCGGACCAACTATTCGAAAAAGCCTCAACTCTTCAACCCATGGCCATCATACTCAACATGAACGATGACAAGCTCAACCCTATTCAAGCCTTGCAAACACTCAAAAACGACACCCAAACAACACACATTCCAGTCCTGGCCTTTGCGAACCATGAGGAAGTCGATACATGGCGTCAGGCTAAGGAACTCGGTATCAACAAGATCGTGTCACGAAACGAGTTTTCTGCCAGAACACTGGCCCTGTTGGAAGAAGTGACAAAGTCCGCTCCCACCTCTCCATGAAACAGTCCCCCCTTCATTCACACCACCAGGCTCTGGGCGCCGAGATGAGTGCGGTTGGAGATTGGGAAATTCCCCTTCACTATAGTAACCCAATAGCCGAACATCTGACCGTTCGAAACGGCGTTGGAATATCAGACCTCTCCAACCGGGGGAAAATTGAAGTCACTGGGGAAGACCGGGTCAAATGGCTCCAGAGTATCATCAGCAACGATCTTCTCCCCCTTCAGTCTGGCCAAGGTCTGTACTCCAGCTTTATGACACATAAAGGGAAAATGCTGTCCTACTTCCGGGTGTACCTCCAGGAAAACGCCATAGTGATTGAGGACGCAGGAGAAATTGGAGATACGACCTTTCAAACATTCAGAAAATTTCTCCTGTATGGAACAAAAGCCAAAATTAACAATCTCCTCGAGAGTTGGGGGATTATTCTCCTCAGTGGGAGAGAGTCTCCCAAGATTCTGAGCACTGCCTTAGGAGTCGATGTCACGTCACTTCCAATCCTTTCGACCATCCCTCATCAAATCGGCGACATTCAGGTCCTTCTTGCACGCACCGAAGAGACAGGCGAACTAGATTTTGAAATATTCGTTCCCAAGAGTGGATTACCCGCTATATGGGAGAAAATCTGGGATGTGGGAAATTCCATGGGCTTGAAGCCATTTGGAACTGCTGCCAGGCAATCTTTACGAATTGAGGCAGGATTACCTCAAGCGGGCCCCGATCTGAACGAAGAGATCGTTCCCCCTGAGGCCAACCTGGAGGGAAAGGCCTTCAGCCTCAACAAGGGCTGCTATCCAGGCCAGGAAGTGGTGGCTCGAATGGATACGTATGGTTCAGTCAAGCGACGGTTAGTGGGGCTCACGGTTGATAGTCCCGAAGGTTCTCTTCCACAAAAAGGGGCAAGACTGTTTAGTGGAGATCGGGATGTTGGCTGGGTCAGCAGCGCTAGTTATTCACCGGTTCTGAAAAAGAACCTGGCGCTTGGCTTCCCGCTTCGTGACTTTACGAAACCTGAGACGGAACTGACTGTCGATATCCAAGGGCAACGACACCCTGCTGTTGTGCATATCCTCCCCTTCGTTTCAACAACCCCATAAACCTCATCCGTATTTCCTTAAGAAAGAAAGATCCCAACCTTTTGAGATCTTGGCATAGTCATGTGCTGTTGCTCTTAAGCCAGATCGCCAGGTCTTTTTCATTCAGTTTTTTCCCGCAAGGGCAAACATGACTGCTGCGGCTTCTTCAGAAGAGCTATCAAGTTTTTGCCATTTCGTTCTGAGAAGATGCCGCCAATCACATATCCTGTTCGTTTATTTCTATCAACGAAAGGGTGGTTACGGACGATTCTATGAAGGAAGGTCTAGGAGAATTCGATCATCCTCCTAGACCTTCCTGAAATGAAAATTCCGAAAAGATTTAATTCTTCGGCCAATACCCTTTGATGGAAGGTATTGGTCAATTTCGTGTGATGCTGGTATCACCACTGCGCAGAATCGCTGCCGTAGGGCAGCCCCTCCGCCCTTTGGGTGTCTTTGAACAATGGTCATATGAAAGTTCCGATGAAAACAACGCTCACTCGCACCCAGCGCGCTGTTAGATTTCGGGGTCTTTATGAGACTGAATTTTGATTCGGAAGAGAGGCTCTATCGATTATTGATGAGACATCTTGAAGACCAAGACGGTTAAGTTTTTTCCACAGAGTAACTCGACTCACTCCCAGTAGCTTGGCTGCTTCGGTCTTGCTTCCGTTTGTTTTTTGCAGCGCCTGTACAATTCGAGTGCGTTCCGATTCCTCTTCTGGCTTTAGTAATCGATGAGTTTTTTCCTTCTGCGGATTGACAGAAGGGACTCGTAACTCGGGCGGGAGATCCAAAAGGGTGAGGCAATCTCCACTCACGGTCACAAAACCATGTTCTATCGCATTTTTGAGTTCCCGAATATTCCCTGGCCAAAAATAATTCATGAGGTACTGCATGGCATCTTTGGCAATTTCCCTCACTGATCGTTTGTGGGTACTCGATGCCTCACGAATAAAATGGTTCACTAAGAGAGGGATATCCTCCCTTCTTTCTCGTAACGAAGGGAGTGTGATTTCAAAGACATGGATCCGATAATAAAAATCCTCGCGTATTTCTCCGCTTGCCAAGAGAGTTTTTAAATTTCGGTTGGTCGCTGTCACGAGACGGACATCAACTTTGATTCCGCAGTCATCGCCCACCCGACGTATCTCCCCTTCTTGCAGAACACGGAGGAGTTTGAGCTGAAGAAGTGGGCTCGTATCCCCAATTTCATCCAGAAAAAGAGTTCCCCCGTCTGCGGCCTGAAACACTCCGACCTTATCACGCACGGCCCCCGTAAAGGCCCCCTTGACGTGGCCAAACAACTCACTTTCCAGAAGCGTTTCGGGAATGGCTGAACAGTTGATAGCAAAAAATGGGTTCTCCTTCCTTGAACTTAAGGCATGAATGGCCAGAGCCGCGAGTTCTTTTCCTGTTCCGGACTCTCCCGTCACTAAAACCGTCACCTCACTCTGGGCAGCCAATCTCAGACGATGAAAAACCTCTTGCATGATCGGACTCTTCCCAATCAACTGTTGGAAAACCTCTCGGGATTTGACTTGTTCTTCAAGAATTTCAATCTTTTCATTGGCTAGGATGAAAGAGGTTAAATCTGTAAAGGTCTCCACAGCCCCGACAACTTTTCCGGTTTCATTTCTCAGCACTGAAACGTTTCCGTGGAGATAGAGTTCCCGGCCATCGCGTCCCAACACCTTACATTCTTGGTTGCAGATTCCCCATGGATGGTCAGTGGAATTCTCTAAAAATTCAGTGAGCTTGCTGAACCCTTTTACAATTCTGACCTTCTAGAATGTGACAAGACTTCCCCACGACTTCTTGGCTAGATTACCCGGTAATTCTGGCTGCTCCTACACTCCAAACAACGATGATTCCCTTAGCATCGACCGTAAAAATGCCATCTGCCATGGAATCAGCCATGCTGCTCAAAATGATCGGGTTTTTTCTAAAATCAAGCTCCATTCTGCCTCGATTCGGAATCAGCTTAATTCTGCAACAGATACCTCATGTAAATATCACCAATCCACATCTCATATCTCTTCTATATCTATATTCTCAAGAACACCCAAAAACCTAGTATCAGAGCTTCTTGAACTCGTCGCTGCATTTCTTCGCTCAATGATTTGCTCTTTTTCGCTGGATGCCTATGCCTGAAGGTTTTGGAGAATGTCTGTAAGGGTCATGGAGTACTCGCGCACTTTTGGGAATTCGTTTCCAAGAGAAAAATCCTGTAACGGTAGGATCTGCCTGAAGGATAGAAGTGCCTCCTAAAACCTCTCAACATGAATCGCGGATGGGTGCGACTCCCCCTTCTCTGGAAGCCCACCCACACGATCATCCATAGGTTTCCCTAGTTAAACGAGTCTAGCTTTTGGTGCTCTAGAGTGAGGCTAATAGAGATTGAAAGGACGGATCGGTCTCTACCAGGCCTTTCAATGTATCGTTCTTGAGAAGATATTTCCAGGATTGCAAACTGGATCCCGGAATTTTTTCGTACCATTGGCGAGCCTCAGTTAAGAGCTCTAACATGGCCTGATTATCCCGGCTAGCTCGAAATGCTAAACTATAGGCTTTAGCATAAGACGTGGTGAATTTATCCATCGGGTTATTGGTTAAATGATAGGCTTCATCTGCTTCTTCATATCCCTTCACAATATCAGGGTCGTCGAAATGTCTATTCCACGCAACTTTACTAATCCGAGACCAAGCCAGCTCCAACAAAATCCTCGCACGTAACTCTGATTGATCGGATGGAATTTCAGTCAGCAATTGTTGTGGCGCCATTATGGCTATCATCTGATCATTCGTCCATCGGTACGCCAGACTCAACCGTAGCCGGTTGTCGAAGTTCCCTGGTTGCAAATCACTCAACACCTCCATGCCTGGGATCATCCTATACAAATAATCAGCCGGAGTTGGGTCAGACTTTCCCCCCATTTCCATATGCAGAGAGATATCCATTCGATCTGTTTGTGCTTGTATCGTCCAATAGAGTTCATTAAATCGTTTAGCTAATTCTTGATCACGAACCTCAACTCCATGGATTTTTGAACCATACGCCAAAAGTCCGTCATAGAGCTCATCACCGATTGCTTCTAAGGCATGCTCATGTTGAGGACTGATCGCTAATATTCGATTTAACATCGTGATACGTTCTCTTCGGCTCGGAAAAGCTCTGGCTCGGATGACGGCTGCTGTAAGAATGTCGGGAGCATACTGAGGTTCCCACCACTCAGTAGATTTTTGCATGTACCCTCCCGCCTCAATCACGAAGGGAATCGTCGTCCCAAAGGAGGTTTCCAATGGAATGTTTAAAACGGCCACATCAGTCGGGAAACCATGTTTCTTCAGGTCAGAAAGGACGACCCACTTAGTGATAACCGCCTTGACGGGTCGTACGGGCTTTTTGTACGGGACGGCCCAATCTTTTTGCCCAGGAGCATTGGCCACAGGGGCATGAATGGGGTCTGAGTAATGGACCTTCATCCGCACCAGCATCGTTGGTACGGCTACCACTGGATCCTCATCTCGGATTTTAAAGGAAGCATGGGGTAAGGGCCCAACTCCCAAGGGCTCAAGTGTATACCCTAACGAACCAGCTGTGGATCCAATATGTTCCATCACAAAATACGAAGGGGAAAGTTGTCTGGCACCAGTTTCTGCGATCAAAAACCGTTTGAAATCGGCGAAATTGACGATCTTATCTTTCCCTGGCCATAACTCATCCAACCCTCGGTCGTGGCGATCAATCGCCCCGGCGTGGGCCGATGCCACTCGCTCCCAACACCAGGAATACACTGGATCGGAAGGTGGAGCAAAATTCCCGTCTATAGCTGAGCCATCTTGAAGCATTTTCAATAAACACACGATGTCATGTTGAGCAGCCACGATAGGATTACTCGTTGCTAATGCATTCGCATACCGGGCAACAGCTTCAATCCCAGCCTTTTCCTGTTCCGCTATGACGTTCACGGCGGCATAGACTTGCTGGTCCGCACCGTACCCCATGATGATGACGGATCCACTCACGAGCACACCCAGAACGATCGTTTTCAACCTACTCACAAAGAGACTCCTCCCTGAAGAAAAACAAAACCACCGATGATACGAATCACTATACCACATGAAGCATTCTCCTCAAGACAAATGAATTAAAGCTGATTGAGCCATCAATTGACATGTTGCTGATCTCTTGAGTCATGAACGACAACGCTGCCATTCATCACATGGCCGGGAAGGTCACAGAAGAAGGGATAAACACCTGCTTGTTGGGGAACAAACACAATGTCGGTTTGGCCGAACGATGGCAGAAGAACCCGTTGTAATCCATCACTGCTAAATTCCGGAGCCCCGTTCCCAGCAACATGAAAACTCGTTTTCGTCAAAAGATCTAACGGAACAAAGGCATGAAGCTCTGCATCAAGGTTTCGCAAAATAAGTCGGGTTTTCTGCCCCACTTGGACGGAGACAGTATTTGGTCTAAATTCCCGTGACTCAATGTCCACCGTCACCTCCACCTGATGATCTCCTGACGCCAAGTTCGGAAGAGGCTTAGCCAGGATAACGGGGACAATTTCCAGGAGAGCCCCAGTTCCCATTACGATAACGCATGCCGCAACGACGGCCCAAAATCTCATATCAGGTACTCCGTCCAATTTCCTGTCGTTGAAATGAGCTTGATCTTCCCTGTAGATGGGGGGCCAATACAAAGAATCAACTAAAGGGATTGTACAAGGTTTGCTACGAAAAACGAAAGTTCCTATCTTCATTCACCCTTGGATTCTCGTCTCACAACTAAAAGATTTTGATAAAGAGAGCAATTTTCACAAGAAAAGGGTTCGGGAAACCACAATGATCCGACCACATGCTTCGCCCCATCCAGCTCTGATGACATAACCATCATGGAAAGGGAATAGTCTTTCAGATAGCCAGTATGCGTAAGGAATTCTTGCCTTGAAATTCATCCATTGACATTTTCCCTACAGGGCAAATCGATTAGAATCTCTTGTAATGACCTCTCAGTGGTTTAAATAGACCCTCGGCACTGATGGACGCGAAGCAGGGCACAACAAACAAGTATCAATTTTCCGGAATCGACGACCGAGAGCGGGGGTTTACTCGGCAGGTCGACGTTACTGTTTCGGATGGAACATATCGAGCCGTTTTTTGGTATGAGTCAACGCGTGTAGAAGTGGACTCCTGCGGGACTGAAGTGACCGCGTTATCAAACTTAATCCGTAGACTTCAGGAAAAAGGGTACACCCAACTTCGATCGCAGTGGATCTTCAAAGGGGATCGGTATCTGGAGAATCAAGAGCTATGGGTGGAATACCAGGATCTGCCTTCTCTTCCTGAAAGAGGCCAAACCTGGTGGAACTGGATGCGTGGGTTATTCACAAAAAGCAGGGCTTCGTAAACACTCTCAACTCTTGAATGAGGCTGAACTAGTTCTTGGCGAGCAACTTGGCGAGCCGTTGCGCGATGCGCTTCATGGCTGTGGAACGGTCGGCAGGATCAAGGAGGACATTGACCACATGCAGGTGGTGAGGATCGGCGATCGCAGAATCCAAGGCTTTGACTGTTTCCCCATAGGTACTCACACGATACCCCACCCCTCCGCCCAATAGGTCGCAAATCTTTTCGTATTGCCATTCATAAATATCGTTAAATGGACCCTCGAGGATTTCACGTTCAGTGGAATATCCGCGGTTGTTGAGAATCACGACAATGGGGATTTGACCATATCGTAAGCAGGTGGACAGTTCGGTCCCGGTCATTTGAAAGGCGCCATCTCCGACCAAGACGATGGGACGGAGGGAGGGGTCAGCGAAAGACGCTCCCAATGCAGCCGGCACACTAAATCCCATAGAGGTATAGTAAGCGGGGGAGAGAAATTCTGCGCTTTTCCGTACACGAAGATCAGCCGCGGAAAAAAGCGACTCCCCGACATCAGCAATGACTATCGTTTTGTCATGAAGCAAACCATCCAGGTACCCAAACAGGTCTCGCAGGGTGATCGGTTTCTGTTGAGAAGAGGGTTCAAACCGCACGCTATCGTGAGTAGGCAGAGGCTGGGAAGGGAAAGCGGGAAGAGGTGATGAAGCAAGCGCCTTGACAAAATCTTCAAACTGCACGCTGTCATAGCGATGATGTTTGATTGCAAGCGTATCTGCTGTCACATGAATTGTCCGCCCGGCTGCCAATAAAGTCGAGTGGCCGGTCACATCCTCGATGTCTGTTAAGATGCTCCCGAGTGTCAGCAAACAGTCAGCCCTATTCACAAACTCCAGGACTTCTTCCCGTCCCACCAGGCCCCCATACAAGCCGATATAAAGAGGATGGTCTTCGCGAATCACTGATTTTCCCATAAGTGTCGTGGCGACCGGGACATTCATGTGTTCGACAAGTTGAGTCAGATCATCCTGTAGGGCAAACCGATAGATTTCCGCCCCAGCGAGGATCACAGGCCGTTCTGATCCGGAAAGAATCCCTCGTACTTCAGTAATCGCCTCCTTAAGGGTCGCGGGATCGCTCCGGCATTCTGTTTCTTGAGGAGGCATCGATGAAGAGACCTTGACCGGAGTCAGCACCATATCACGAGGAATTTCTAGATAAATGGGATGCTTATACCGCAGCAGCGCATTCAAGGCTTGGTCGATTTCACGTTCCACCGTCAAGGGGTCATCGAGGACAACTGAGGCAACCGTCACCTTTTCAAACACTTCCCGTTGAGTCGAAAAGTCCCGAACCATGTGATGCAGAAAAGGATTTTTCACCCGCTCGGCTAAACCAAGTGATCCGGAAAGCATGACGACGGGTGACCGCTCGGCATATGCACAGGCGATGGCATTCACAATATTGAGTCCCCCCACGCAATATGTCACACAGGCTCCGCCAATTCCATGAATCCGTGCGTAGGCATCAGCCGCAAACCCAGCGCAATCTTCTCTCGTCGTCCCGACATGCTGAATGGGTGATTCTTCAATGAGTTTGTACAGAGTCAGGACATAATCTCCTGGAATGCCGAAGATATGGTTCAATCCAAGTTGATGCAGACGATCAAGGAGAAGGGACCCTATGGTGCGAGAAATGGTCATGGAAGGTTTTCTCATCTCTTTGCGATAGATGAAAATAAGCTCATTGGTCTGATCTCTGGTCGAGATTGCCTCAAATCCGTTACCCTTCTTCATCATACCATGAAGGATATCTTCAAGCCCTGCCCAGGGAGCCTAAGAATTCCTAACTTAACCTTGCCTGGAAGAAGCATCCCAGTGAGATTGGACAATCTTGCTCATTCGTCTCTTTCCTTCTTTGTTTCCAGTTTGTCAATGACTACAGCGCCCACGGCGTCTCCCCAGACATTGACGGTCGTCCGGCATCGGTCAAGAAACCAGTCAATCACGAGAATCAGAGCAATACCTTCAATGGGAAGATCAACGGCTTTCAGAGGGAAGATCAACGGCTTTCAGAACAATGACCATTGTGACGAGCCCAGCTTCAGGAATGCCGGCTGCACATACTGCGGCTAGGGTGGCTGTGACAAACACAATAATGGTCTGACCAATCCCTAATTCAATGCCGTAGGTTTGTGCGATAAACATGGCGGCAATCGCCTCATAGAATGCCGTTCCGTTCATGTTGATTGTAGCACCAAGGGGTAACACAAACCGAGCAATGCGAGATGAAATCCCTTGCCGTTCGATGACCCCTTCCATGGTGAGCGGAAGAGTCGCTGAACTTGAGCCTGTGGAGAAGGCTGTGGTAAGCGCGGTACCAATATTTCTGACGAACGCCCCCACTGGCTGCTTTGCAAAAAACCAAAGGATGAGAGTCAGCGTGACACCGGCATGTATAGCCAACGCAATGAGTACGGTGGCCACATAGGCCCCGAGGTTGACTAACTGGGACCAAAAACCACTGAACCCTCCAGCTTCTCCCAATCGACCAGCGATTAAAGCGCCAATTCCTATAGGTGCCGCCCACATCAGTAGATGAATCATCGCCATGACAGCATCGTTTACCCCTATCAAAAAATCGAAGAACGTGTTTCCCTCGTTCACCTAAAGTCGTGAGGACTGCTCCGAAGACCAGTGAGAACACGATAAGCGGTAGCACGTCGGCATTGGCCATGGCTTGAAAGAGATTTTCAGGAACCAACCCAGTCAGAATGGTTCGGAGAAGATTGGAAATAGTCGCTGGTTTTTCAGCGATTCGTGAGGAGATTTCCTCCATCTGCTCTGGCGTAGAGATGAGTGCCTGGCCGTCGCTGGAAACACCTGGTTGAATGACCGAAACCAAAATGAGCCCGATCAGCACAGCAGCTCCCGTGGTCGTGATGAAATACAGAATGGTTCGTCCACCTAAAAGACCCAATTTGCGAACATCACCCAAGCTGGCTACCCCGACAATCATGGAAGTGATGACAAGCGGTACGACCATGACAAACAGCGCACGAAGAAAGATGTCTCCTAAAAATTGGACACTTTTTCCCGCCTCGGGTATCAATCCCCCTAGAAATGTGCCGGTCACTATTCCGAACAGAATCGAAGCCAGGAGTCGGTGTGGAGCAGTCGGAGTCATCAGTAGTCTCTAGAGACGATATCTCCTCGTGATCCGACCTTCGGTCATTGTGTCTTTTTTACCATTCCGCGGTAGTTAGAAAATCAAGTGGAGCCCCACGATTTCAACCTACTACGCCGAAGGAGCCCTCCTTCGCCAAGTCGCCGACCGCGCCAAAGCCGCTTTGGCGACGGCGCGGCTTTGGCGGGCACCCGCTTCGCATTTCTCGTCCGACGCCATAGGCTTTGGCCGACGGCTGTCCACGGCTTGATCCACCCTCCGTAGCCGGCTACTGCGGAGGACGGGCAGACGTAGATTCTTGAGAAGGCGGGTGAATGATGAAGACGAGAGTAGTAAACAAGCAATGTCAACCCAAATGCGTCGGGAAAGTGGCACGAAGTGAGAGTTAATAACTCTCCATGGGGGGGCAGGTACAGACGAGGTTTCGATCCCCATACGCGTTATCAATTCGAGACACAGCGGGCCAGAATTTTTGGTGGCGAAGCCAAGGGGCCGGAAACGCAGCTTGTTCCTGAGTATAGGGGTGCTTCCATTTCGAGGAAGCGACCGTTTCGATGGTGTGGGGAGCGTTTTTGAGTGGATTATCGTCCCGAGGGAGACGTCCCTCTTCGATCGCTTCGATTTCTTTTCTGATGAGAATCAACGCCTCGCAATAGCGATCCATTTCTGATTTAGATTCACTTTCCGTGGGTTCAATCATCATCGTACCTGGAACAGGCCAAGAAATGGTTGGTGCGTGAAATCCGAAGTCCATAAGACGTTTGGCGATATCCTCAACTTCGACAGCCGCACTTTTTTTGAAGGGTCGAAGATCAAGGATGAATTCGTGGGCAGACAGTCCATTTTTCCCTGTAAATAGAATTGGATAATGCTTGTCCAATCGTTTGGCCATGTAATTCGCATTGAGGATCGCCACTTTCGTCGCCTTGGTCATACCCTCTCTTCCCATCAAGCGGATAAACGCCCAAGAAATCGGAAGGATGCTAGGGCTTCCGTAAGGAGCGGCTGCGATAGGACCAATGGCCTGTTGGCTTCCAGTTTCTCGAAAAGGATGGGAAGGTAAGAATGGAGCAAGTTGAGGTGTCACGCCGATGGGCCCCATTCCTGGGCCTCCCCCACCATGAGGAATACAGAACGTTTTGTGAAGGTTCAAATGACACACATCAGCACCAAAATCTCCAGGCCGGCAGAGTCCCACCATGGCGTTCATATTGGCTCCGTCCATATACACCTGTCCTCCGTGGTCATGGACAACCTCACACACCTCCCGAATCGTTTCTTCAAAAACCCCATGAGTAGACGGATAGGTCACCATTAAGACGGCAAGCGTCTCACGATACTGTTCGGCCTTTTCTCGCAAATCTTTTAAGTCAATATTGCCTTGGTTGTCGCATGCCACAGAGACAACTTTGAACCCGGCGATGACAGCACTGGCGGGATTCGTTCCATGAGCTGAAACGGGTATTAAACAAACATTTCGTTGGGCCTGCCCTCGCGTCTCATGGTAGGCCCTGACCACCATGAGTCCGGCATATTCTCCCTGTGAACCGGCATTAGGTTGCAATGAGACTGCGGCGAAACCAGTAATTTCTGCCAGCCATGCTTCAAGCTGTCTGATGAGTTCCTCGTATCCATGGGTCTGGTCCTTTGGTGCATAGGGATGAAGCCGCCCGAATTTTGGCCAGGTGACTGGAATCATCTCTGTCGTGGCGTTGAGTTTCATCGTGCAGGACCCTAGCGGCATCATGGAGTGCACCAGAGATAGATCTTTGCCTTGTAAACCATACAGGTACCGGAGCAACTCATGTTCCGAGTGGTACCGGTTAAACACCTCATGGGTGAGAAATGGACTGGTTCGAGCAAATGATTCGGGGAGAGAGGATGGACTCGCCGTGGCCACCGATGAGCAGGTCATTTGGGGTCGGCCTTTACTCGTAAATATTGAGAACAGCCGATCTACGTCGAAAGTCGTCGCCACTTCATCGAGTGAGATCCCAAATGCTCCATCTTCAAATAATCGAAGATTGACTTGGCGGGCTTGTGATTCGGTGACTACCTGCTCTGTACTGAGATGGAGCGGTTTCACGCGTATCGTATCGAAAAAAGGTTCAGTGCTGAGCTGACAGCCTAATTGGATTAATCCTTCAGCGAGAATCGCGGTCATGCCATGAACCTGTTGGGCGATCCGCTTCAGTCCCTCCGATCCATGATAGACGGCGTACAGGCTGGCGATATTCGCCAGCAAGACTTGAGCCGTGCAAATGTTACTCGTTGCCTTATCTCGACGAATATGTTGCTCGCGGGTTTGAATGGCTAACCTGAAGGCCAGATGGTCCGAAGCATCGCGGGACATGCCGACAAGGCGCCCTGGGATTTGCCGTTTATACTCTTCTCTTGTCGAGAGGAATGCCGCATGAGGACCACCAAACCCCAATGGCACACCAAACCGTTGGCTTGATCCTACCGCGATATCGGCACCGAATTCTCCAGGAGGGCGAAGAAGGGTAAGCGCCAACAAATCTGTCGCCACGACGACGAATGCCCCAACGTGATGGGCTTGGGTGATGAGATCTTGGTAATTTCGTATGTAACCTTCTGTTGTAGGATATTGAAGAAGAATGCCGAAGAACTGTTCTGTTCCAAAAGGGATGTGATCGGTCAAGCCTACCTGAATCTTTATTCCCAGGGGTTCGGCCCGAGATTGCACTACGGCAATCGTTTGGGGATGGCAATCCTCTGCGATAAAGAAGGACTGTTGGTCACCTTTTGCCAATGAACGACACATGAGCATGGCTTCGGCTGCTGCTGTGGCTTCATCGAGCAAGGAGGCATTGGCCAGGGGAAGCCCTGTCAGATCAGCTATCATGGTTTGAAAATTAAACAGCGTTTCTAAACGCCCCTGCGCAACTTCTGCCTGATAGGGCGTGTATTGGGTATACCATCCTGGATTTTCCAGGACATTTCGGAGAATGATGGGCGGGGTGATGCAATCGTAGTAACCCATTCCAATGAAGGACCGGAAGATGTGATTGCGATCGGCTATCTCGCGAAGGGCACTCAGGACTTGCTGTTCACTGAGTGATTCAGGAAGGTTCAATGGCTGTTGCAGTCGAATGGGTTCTGGGATGGTTGCCTGAACAAGATCATCTAAGGAAGAGAGGCCCAAAGTTCCCAGCATTTCCTGGATGTCAGAGTCTGTTGAGCCCAAATGACGGCGAGGAAACGTGTCAAGAGGATGAAGCCAATGGGGAACGGATTGTTCTGTCATGGTTTCGAAATCTGAAATAGTAATGGGCACAAATATAAACTCCACACCGTCATTGCATGTCGTACCCAGATTGAATGAAATAACGTTGGACTTGGGATTCGTTGAACCCCGAGAAATAGAAGCAAGGTGTGAAGTCTTGGTTCCGGAAGGCCCTCATTCACCAGTTTACAAACGGCGCTCGTCTCTCCACTCAGAATTTTCCAATAGGGTAACATGCCCAAGGGGCTTCTGAAAAGTTATATGTCGTGAAAAGTCAAGAAATTAGGCATTTGTGCTTAAGGTTGCGAACGGTTGTTGTTTTACGGTACAGGGGAAGGAATTGATATATTCTTTCTAAGAAATTTTGAGGTCAATTGATGATTGTCTTGTCCAATATTCGAAAATTGTATGACGGAACGTCAGCCATTAAGGATGCCGTTCGAGAATTCGTTGATGTCTGGATTGAAGGAGAAACGATTACAGCAGTCGTGCCTCATAAGCCTCGTACACCGAAAGGCTCAGAAATTCAGCGAATTGATTGTTCCGGCTATGTCGTGACGCCAGGGCTCATTGATTGTCACGGTCACGTGACCCTGCATGGGGTGGGTCGGGATGACATGGAGCGGATGAATTCTCAAGGTGGTCTGCTTTATGCTGAGGGTATTCTCTATACCACCCTCGTTGATGGTGGGGTGACAACGGTGAGGGATGTAGGAGGAGCGACCCATTTCCTTAAACGTATGATTGATGAAGGCATGATGATGGGGCCCCGGTTAAAGATCGCGATTTGTATGCTATCGACCACAGGAGGTCATGCTGACTTCCGTGGTCCTGACCGCTGTTGTGGGGACTTGTCGCGGTTATGGCCTCCAGGGCCAGGCCGACCTTCCAGCATTGTGGATGGACCTTGGGATTGTCGGAAGCGTATTCGAGAGATTGCAGCCTGTGGAGCGGATCTGGTTAAAATTTGTGCCAGTCCTGGGGTGATTTCTCCTATGGATCATCTCGAGCATCGTGACTTTACGGCTGAGGAAATAGAGGCGATCTGTGAGGAGGCTGCTGCACGCGGTTTATATGTCGCGGCTCATGCCCACAGCCATAGTGGTATCGCCTTAGCGATTGATCATGGAGTCCAAGATATCCAGCATATTTCCTTTATGGACGAAGCCTTGGCTGAGAAGGCATATATTCAAGGGCTGTGCCGTGACCCCTACGTCCTGGATTACTCAAGCGTTATTGGAAGGAAAGGGTCTGAGTCCGTTTGTCCAAGAAAAAGTCCGGCAAGTCGCGACAGCTCATTCCCGTGCTGTACAAATAGCGCATCAAAGCGGGCTGGTTTTGCTAGCAGGAAGCGACCCGGTACTCCCAGGAATGCACGGGAAAAACTATATGGAACTTGTATCGTTAATCCAAGATGGGGTTCCTGCCTTGTCGGCTTGGTACAGCGCGACAGGCTTAGCTGGAGAACGCATTGGATTAACAAAGATCGGGAAAATCCTTTCAGGTTTCCGCGCCGACCTTCTTACTTATTACGAAATCAGATGTTGTCAGTGATCCGACCCTGTTTTTAGAGGGAACCCTCATTGAGGTCATGAAGGATGGATTTGGATATCGTGGAGCTCTTTCTGAGCTTCCACAACGAACTTTTGAGCAAGGCGTGAGAGAAAGGATGGAACATACGGACTTATGATTCCTTTTGTATTTGGGGCGTAAATAAGTCCTCGTTGGGATCCTCTTGCATATCCACGACCAGCTCTCCCTTGGGGGAGAAAAACCCCTGACCGTCAATCTGGACAATTCCGTTGCAGTGGTCCTGAAAGAACTCGAGAACCCACCCATTGAAATCATACCCATCATCCGTAATATCGTTTTTCACGATTCGTGTGGTCGCAATGAAACGAGCGCGCACGACAAATTCACGGGCGAGTTGCGCTTCCTCGTCACCAAAGGCAGCAAGTTGCCCCACGAAACCAGCCTGTTCTTTTTCAAACACATCCTTATATGTGCCCCGATCTCGCACACAAAATAACTGAATAGGCTTCTGGTCCCGGTTGTAGCCCATGGTGATTTGAACCCAAGCCCAATCATCCAGAGCCTCTGGGTCCATCTTAGGAAGCAGAGCAATCTGGTTTTTTGCCTTGAGAAAATCCATCAGTAAACGAAGGGGAGGTGATTCTTCTCGTTGACAAAAAACACGACAGTATACAAACTCTTCGCCTGTTTCATCAGATTTGGTAACTGAAAATACTGGTAATTCTTTACCCATGATGTCCTCTTCCTGTTTCAGGTTCCGTGAGTGTTAGGAGACCAAAAGTTCTAAAAAACACTTTACCTTGGCGCCATCCTTGCCTTCAAGGTGTCCTCTGACGTCATAAAGAATTCCCTGATTACTATTTCAAGAACTCTTTTTAAGGCGTTGTTATGCTGTTTTGTGGTTGACACTCTATAATCCTTCGGGTAGACTCAGAACCCGTCCATTCGCAAGTTTTTGTTGAACCCCAGAATAGCTCAGAAGTTGTAAGCCATGGAGCGGGCATGTTCGTTTCGTCATTTCCATTAACTTATCAAGCACTCACTTTTTAATCATGAGGAGGTCTGTATGGGGAAAGCGATGACAAAGTCTCAGATCGCTGATCACCTTGCTGGTAAGGCAGGCGTTACCAAAAAAACTGCTACTCAGGTGATGGAGGATCTTGCAGCACTTGCCTATAAGGAAGCCAAGAATTCTTTTACGATTCCAGGGGTTGGGAAATTGGTCCTGTCCCATCGAAAAGCACGAGTGGGGCGCAATCCTCAAACAGGTGCTCCAATCAAGATTCCAGCAAAAAAGGTGTTGAAGTTTCGAGTCGCCAAGGCTGCAAAGGATTCCATTTTAGGCAAAAAATAAGAAATCCTTTCCCCGTCGGCCAATTGCAACAACTTCTCTAACCCTTTCAGCGCTCTGTTTTTCTTTCCTTCATCCATTTTTAAAAAGGGGCCAGCAAGAAGTTTCCTGCTGCCCCCTTTTTATATCAACCAACCCAGGTTTTTATGTCTGATAAAATGGATAAGCCTTCAAGCCGCTCGAATTCTTCCTAAAATAACGAAGAACTGAGGCCTTTCGTACTCATGCCGTCATGGGCTACCAGGCTGACCACATCTCCATCATGGACCTGAGTATCTTCGCTGGCAATTCGCTTATTCACGGTGACTATCAATTTATTTTCCCGTAAAAGGCGAAACACTGTTCTCAGTTTACGACCCTGAAGTTGAATTAACTGCTTCACGCGTATCGAGTCTGGAATCTCGCAAGCCAATGTTCGCTCACCATCAGCGGTCTCAAGTTCTCCCATTAATGATATCGTCACCATACGTCACCTTTTCTCCTGGGACCATATTCAAACATTCTTAAATTGAGCGCTACGTGCTTCCTCGTAATCAAGACCCGGTGAACGGGCCGTTGATCATGGGCTATGGCACGAAGGAGACCACCCGCGCTGGGCCACCAGTCTCTCCTTTAATTTTTATTAGGGAGGGCAGCCACGAGACTTCCTCGAGGGGGCAATTTTTCCATATTGGCAACGTTCTCAAGAGCATAGTGATTGGCTTCGCTCAAGATCCGATGAACTGGAAAGGTCGTCGACTTTCCTGGATCAATGCTGGCGGTATCAATGCCAACAACACGAATGTGACGTTCGTAGACCAAAAATCCAATGGCCTTGGCGGAAAACCCAGGAAAGTGGAGCGTCGTAGGATCATTGGGAGTCGTGCTACCAAGATACTGCTGTTTATTCGGCCAATGCTTTCCCCATCCAGTCCACAGAAGAATAATGGATGCGGATTCAATTTCCCCATGTTGAGACTCCCATTCAACGATGTCAGCCACGGACAATTCATAATCGGGGTTAGTCTGACACGATTGGCGGATATCGATGACGATGGCTGGACCAATGAGCTGTCGAGCGGGAATTTCGTCAACGCTTAACCCAGAAGCTGCGAAATGAATGGGTGCATCCATATGGGTGCCTCCGTGCTCGGAGGCTGAGAAGTTTTCCTGACGCGTACCAATAACCTTTGGAGGTCATCCCACGAGCCGTCTCAGTTCTTGTAAAGTTCAGATTATGGGGCCAATAGATTGTATCCTGGTCAAAAGGATGGGTGAGGTCAATGATCGATCGAGACTCAAGAGGTTCATGAGAACAGGATGATACAAGCAGCCTCAACAACATTGCCATCCATATCAGAGAACAACAACGCACAACGCTCCTTCGGTATGAGTCTCGAGCTTCACGAACCTGTAAATCCTAGCAAGTTTAAAAAGAATGGGGCAATGTTCAGGCATGACGATCGAGTTGAAAGGGAGCGACACGAAGAAAGACCCCTTACTTGACATGCTTTGTGTGAAAACACCATACCCAGGTGGCCCTCTTCTCACGAAATGGGTATACTGATTAGGCCCATGGCCTTTTGAATGAACAAGAAAGTCTGCCTAAAGTAAGCTCTCAGTATGTATAAATTTATCATCATCCTCGTTCTACTGATCATCCTCTTCTTCATGATTCGCAAAGCCATCAGGGAATTTATGGGAAAAGATACGAGGGATCTTGCCGCTCCGGGGAAAGAGGTGATGGTGCAAGATCCCGTTTGTAAACTCTATGTTACGACTGAATCAGCGATAATTGAGAAGATGGGAGGACAGACCTATTATTTTTGCAGCAATGAATGTGCTCACAGTTTCAAAAAACACCTCGCTGGTTAACCTTTGAGGTGAAAGCAACTCTGCTTCCCTTCAACAAGAAAGTACGACGTTCAAACTGAAAAGTGGGTTGGAAGAAGAAAGTGACTAAGCCCTACCGTTACTGAGTGCTCCTCCACAGGATGACCCCAATCCCGCCGTACACCCGAAACAATGGGTTCCTGTCACAATAGGACGATGTGCCAAAGGCTCCACATCAAATGATGAAAGCGTGTTTCCTAATTTGGGATTAATGGGGAGATTCAACATCTGATTGAAATCACAATCATATAACTTTCCATCCCAACTCACGCTGATCAGCGAACGGCACATGAGTCCGTCAATAGCGTCAGGATTGAAACTGTTGATGAGGAGATCAAGATAACAATCATGCTGACCCGTGGCCTGCAGATCCTTCAAAAATCGGCTAATGGGCATGTTGGTGATCGTATAGAGCCGATTGAATGAAAGGCCAAATCGGTGAGCTAGCTCTTCTTTGTACTCGCGTTCTAAGTCCTGTTGAGGCGGGGGAAGATTTGGTCCAAGTGGATTGTAGACCAAGTTTAACGTTAACCCTGACCCCTCTCTCCCATATCCCAAATCATTGAGTAGACGCAGAGCCGTTATACTGCGATCAAACACTCCTTTTCCCCTCTGTTGATCGACGTTTTCTCCTAGGTAACAGGGGAGTGATGCAATAATTTCAACGTGATGCTCTGCTAAGAATCTGGGGAGATGTTCCTTCCCTTTGACAAAGAAAACCGTCAGGTTGCATCGATCAATGACGTGGCGGCAAACATTGCGGCATTCAGTGACCAAGTACTCGAAATGTGGATTCATTTCTGGAGCCCCGCCTGTGATGTCCACGGTAGAGATTTGAGGATTGTTTCGAATGATGCCCAATAGGAGGTCGATGGTTTCTCGAGTCATCACCTCGGTTCGTTGAGGGCCGGCATCAACGTGACAATGTTGGCAGGTTTGATTGCACAGCTTCCCCACATTCACTTGAAGAGTCGAGACGCTTTCAGCAAGCAAACGGGTGACCCCATGCGTTTTTAACGCATGGGCAAAGGAATGCTGGGATATTTCTTTTTCCATGAAGTTGTCTTGGAGAACAGGCAAAGAACTCATACTGAACGCTATCTGAGAATGCGGTCTTGTCAAGATTTCGGATAAGCCATCAATTAGCAACAGCTCCCTGAAGGTTCACAGGAAACCGCTTGGTGATCCACAACTTCGCTGGCCCGATTCAGCACGCCGAAAAAAGAGCGGTACCCATCAGTTTGAAGAACCTTTAGCGTTTTGGAACAAACCTCCTGAGGAATACCCAATTGAAACCTGTGATGATCATCATCCTCGATCTCAAGAAAAGGGCCTGTCAAAAGGGCGAAATGACCTTCCCACATGCAGGGGTCTTTTTCTGGTATGACAGCTCTCCAACGTTCATCCGAACTTGTGAACCCGATGGATGTATCGGAGAGCACAAACAAATCGTCATACAAAGAGGTGCGAAGCAATGTCTCAGATCGATTGTCGATAGGCTCAGGGATTCCACGAACATAGATCGTCCCGAGTTCATCCTTAACTCGACTAAATGGCCCCATCAAGGTCGCGAATCTTGGGCTTAACGAAGTGGAGTGGCTCTCAAGCTTGTACCCTGTTACCGTCACAGACACAAAGTGAATCCCGTCGATGACCCTCCAGGGTGACATTGACTTGGTGAATCCCAAGAAATCCCGCCTGGTGAAGGCCGCTCCAATACTCATTCAAAGGCAACGCGCCCGATAGACAATCTCCCCATTTTTCTGTGTTGTGTACAAGATAGTTCGGAACAGGTTGATCAGCAACAATATCGGAGACTGTAAAGCGCCCCCCATTCCGGAGAACCCGGAACATTTCTCCAAATACTTTAGATTTATCGGGGGCAAGATTGATCACGCAATTGGAGATGATCAAATCGACCGTATTATCATCGACTGGCATGGCTTCGGCTTGGCCTTTACGGAAATCCACATTGGACTGACCATAACCAAGGTTTCGAGCCACGGTGGGGGCCTCGGTTCGTGCCAACGCCAACATTTCATCCGTCATATCAATACCAATCACTTTTCCTTCGGATCCCACTCGACGGGCAGCCTCAAAACAGTCAATGCCTCCCCCCGAACCAATATCCAAGATTGTTTCACCGGGCTGAACCGTCGACAGGCCAACTGGAGTCCCACAGCCATAGGACACCTTGAGGACTGACTCAGGAATAAAAGTCCGCAAATCATCATGGTTGTACCCTGTTGGGCAACACATTTCCTCGCCTGTGGTCACAGCCCTGGCATAACGTTCGTTCATGGCTTTCGTAATCGATGCATTCTCCATTAACACCTCACCAAATTAGGGTCGCACGGGTCACGATGGTATCAATCAAGTGTGAGAGAAGGGTCAACAAGATAACCGTCTGGAAGTTCATAATCTCAGATGCCCAGAATGAGTCAACCGCTGGGAAATTCTTCATAAGCGGACTAGGCGAATAGTCTTCATAAACAAGAAATTATTACAGATGTAAGCAGGTTTTCGCCATTAGGTAAGACTTTCTATGAGCGTGAAACCCATCAATCTAAGGAAAAGTCAGTTGGCTACCCGCGACTTGATCCACAAACCAACTCACATCGCCCAGATCAGGCTTAATAACTTGTGAGGGTAACATGTCGGGTTGATGAGGGCCCTCTAGCACAGATCGAAGCGTATCAGCTTTTTCAGCGCCACTCACGAAAAACACCACATGAGCTGCGTGATTGAGGACTCGAGGCGTGAGAGTAATCCGAAAGCTTTGAAACTTCTCCACCCAAGGAGCGGCAACAAGTTTGGTGTTTTCATGAACAGCTGCAGTCCCGGGGAAAAGGGACGCTGTATGACCATCTGACCTCATCCCCAAGAAAATCAGGTCAAAGCATGGAGGTTCTGAGGGGGAAGATTGAAATTCATGGTGTAACAGGGATTCATACTGATCCGCTGCTAGTGGGGCATCTGGGAGCTCGCTAGGAATACGAAAAATGTTGGAGGCAGGAATAGGCACTTTTGAAAGAAGTACCTCATGGGCCATCCGAAAGTTGCTGTCTGGATGATCGGGCGGAACGTGCCGCTCGTCACCCCAAAAAATTTTCAGACGACCCCAGATCAATTGGTCTCTAAAAGCAGGTGAGGCAAGGAGTGAATATAGACCTCGCGGGGTCGCCCCCCCCGCCAGCGCTATCGTACATAATCCTTTCGAGTCAATAGCCTGGCTTGCGAGCTGGACAGTTTTTTCCGCGGCACTATGCGTCAGTGACTGGATATCTGGGAAAATCCGGATATCATGGTTGGATGGAGTCATATCCGGCTTCCCAAGGGGTGTTGAATAATTCAAAACTTTCTCGATCATAAGCCACCTCCCATACAAACCCTAAAGCGGCAGAAGGAGCAGGGGCTCGCTCTAACAACCAGAGTAGCTGTAATCTTCGAGTTTCTGTTCTTTATCAAAATCGAGGGTAATTTGGCATTTATTTGGGGAAAAGTTCCAAAATGGAGGCCCTGACTCCCCTCCTGCAATGCGGAAATACGTCCACGTTTCTCCACCAAAAAATCTCTTAGACTTCCCGCTGGGTTTGCCCCATTGCTCTTCAAACCATGCTTGGGACTTCCCTTCAAATTCGGCTGGGTTCAGTGAGGCATCAAGGTAAGGGTTGCCCCCACATCCAAACAATCCCAGTCCCACCAACAAAGCAAAAAGAATTCCTCGTTTCATTAGGTAGCCTGCCTTTCTTTCGTCCATTCCCGCCCATAAAAACTCCACATAAATTGGGCTGCCTGAGGCTTTGAAGAACATTTGAGGGGATCTTATGGAAATACCCACAGGAAGCCGAAAACTTATGAAAATTCTAACTGGGACTCTTTATTTCAGTCAAACCTGAGAGAATTCCTCTTTCCCCAATGTAAAGAAGAGGGTTGAATTTGTGGTGGGATTAGAGTTCAAATAGAAAGAGCAACAGATCATGATCCACCACATAGATTAATCATAAATACACGCTGAGAGGAGCATCATGAAAATTTTTCTTGATACTGGAAATATCAAAGAGATCAGGGAGGCTGCAAGCTTGGGGGTCTTGGATGGCGTGACGACAAATCCGTCTTTGGTATCCAAAGAAGGAAGGGATTTCAAAGATCTCCTTGTAGAAATTTGCGATGTGGTTGATGGACCGATAAGCGCCGAGGTAGTGAGTATTGAGGCTGAAGCGATGGTGAAGGAAGGGCGAGAATTGGCCAAGATTAATCATAATATCGTGGTCAAATGTCCCCTGATTCCTGAAGGATTAAAAGCCACCAAACGATTGGCCAGTGAAGGCATTCGGGTGAACGTGACACTCTGTTTTTCACCGACTCAAGCCCTTCTAGCTGCAAAGGCGGGAGCGTGGTGTGTCTCACCGTTTATCGGGCGATTGGACGATATTAGTAGCGATGGCATGGAATTGATCGACCAGATCGTGACAATCTATGAAAATTATGACTTCCCAACTCAGGTCCTTGTGGCAAGCGTACGGAGCCCTCAACATGTCGTCGAGGCAGCACTCATTGGTAGTCATATCTGCACGATGCCGTTTGAGGTCTTCCAACAATTAACGAAACATCCTCTTACGGATAATGGCCTCAAAAAGTTTTTATCAGACTGGGAAACCCAGAACCCTAGGTAAGAGGCTAAATTATGGGGAACCGTATTCTGTTGCCCTATTAACGAAGAAGATATTTTCTCGCTAACTCAAACACACGGTGAAACATCGTGCGAGTCAGTTTGCCAGTAAACGTGTTTTGTTGGCTTGGGTGATACGACCCGATTAATGTCATTCCCCAGGGAAGATGTACAACCTTCCCATGCGAAAATTTTGGCATAGGCGAGAGTGAGAGATGCCCAATCTCTCGGGAGGCTTTCAAGTATTCATCAAACGCAATTTTCCCCAGCGCGACCACAACTCTCAATTTTTTCAATAGTCGTAATTCCTCTAGAAAATACCGACGACAGACCTTGAATTCTTCTGTAGTCGGTTTATTTTCCGGTGGAGCACAGCGCACTGCCGCCGAAATGTAGCAATCTTGAAGATGAAGCCCATCATCACGATGAACCGATTCCTTTTGATTGGCAAATCCGTAGGAATGTAACGCTTCATATAACCAATCCCCACTACGATCTCCGGTAAACACCCGGCCCGTACGATTCCCTCCATGCGCCGCAGGCGCCAAACCCAACACGAAAAGCCGTGCTTGGGGATCACCAAATCCAGGCACTGGACGCCCCCAATACTCCCAATTTTGGAACCGTTTCACCTTGGCTCGGGCAACCTGCTGACGGTACTCCGTTAATCGAGGGCAAAGCGTGCATTGAGAGATCGTTTCCTGTAAAATCTTCAAGGTTGGCATGGTCTTGCATGATACCATAGCATCTCCTCAGGGAAGAACGTGATGGACATTGCCCTATCCAACAAGAAGGTCACCGCCATTTTCAAGCAACTCATTCAAGTAGGCCTCAATGCCGCTGATCCAGGATTGGCTGTTCACCGTAGCTTTCGGCAAAGGGGCCCTATTCTTTCTGTAGGGCAACGAAAATACGATCTCAAAAAATATCGCCAGGTTGTAGTAGTCGGAGCCGGGAAAGCCTCAGGACGAATGGCGCGGGCTGTTGAGGAGACATTGGGCGATCGAGTGAAAAATGGCTTGGTTGTGGTCAAATATGGACATTCGTGTCAAACCAAAGCCATCAGGATACAAGAGGCACGGCATCCTCTCCCGGATCAACGATGCGTACGAGCCGCAAGAGCCATTCTTGAACTCATCAAGCCCTTAACACCAGAAGACTTGCTGATTGTTCTTATTTCTGGAGGAGCTTCAAGTCTGCTTTCCCTTCCAGCAACGGGACTTTCCCTTTCCGACAAGCAGAAAACGACTGACTTGTTGCTACGAAGTGGGGCTTCTATTCAGGAGATCAATTCTGTGAGAAAACATATCTCCGCCATAAAGGGGGGACGCCTCGCAGCAGCATCTCATGGGACGATGATTAGCCTCATTTTGTCAGATGTGCTGGGAGATGATCTTAGTGTGATTGGATCTGGACCTACGGCTCCAGACATCACAACATTCCACTCTGTCAAAGCCATTTTGCAACGATATGGCCTGTGGAAAGCAATTTCCGAATCGGTCAGAAATCACGTCACCCTGGGGGAAAAGGGGAGGATTCCAGAAACGCCAAAGCCCGGCTCACTTAGGTTTGCAGCGGTTCAGAACGAGATTATTGGTAATAACATCTTGATCGTTGACAAGGTCTCCCAAAAAGCAAGAAAACTCGGTTTCCACACAATGGTGCTGACCACCACATTACAAGGAGAGGCTCGAGAAGTCGGCAAGGTCGTAGGGGCTTTGGCACAAGAAGTCCACGGCTCCGGGCAACCAATCCCACGTCCAGCCTGTCTTCTCTTTGGAGGAGAACTCACCGTGACCATCAGAGGACAAGGCAAGGGTGGAAGAGCCCAAGAGTTTGCCTTATCCGCAGCAACGGCTATTGAAAAACTACCCAACGTGTGGATCGCTGGGTTTGGAACAGATGGAACGGATGGTCCGACGGATGCTGCCGGGGCTGTCGTTGACGGACAGACCATTCAACGAGCCTCAAAAATGGGAATTGATCCGATCAAAACCTTAGCTTCTCACGACAGTTATACCTTTTTCAAAAAAGTTGGCGGTCACATTATCACGGGACCAACCGGGACGAATGTGAATGACTTGTATATCTTATTGGCCCTTTAACGTCGTCATGGAATCTTCTTCTTTGAAAGGAGAGGCGAGAGGAGGCAGAAAGTGAACGAAGCGCAACAGATGGTCTTAGAATTTCACAAACAATTTGATATTCATGTGGCCACGAAACCAACTATTCCTGATGAAAAGACGAAAGGACTGCGTGTTCGACTCATTCAGGAGGAATTCGATGAATTGAAAGACGCACTCCATACGAAAGATCTCGCCGGTATAGCAAAAGAGTTAGCAGACCTCCTCTATGTGGTGTATGGCACAGCCGTGTCGTATGGGATTGATATAGAGCCGGTCTTTAGGGAAGTCCAGCGCTCCAACATGAGTAAAATCGGAGGGTACAAACGAGAAGACGGGAAGTGGGTGAAACCTCCAACATATTCGCCAGCAGATATAGGCCCAATTTTAGAAGCCCAAAGCACGTTCAGTGCGGTTCAGTAAACATGCCAATTGAAGATCGTGGCGAGGGGATGCCCTGTCTTTTAAATGAGGAATATCGTTCCTCCATGTTCAGAAGCAACCCCTTGATCGGTAAGCCCCCTCCATATCCGACCAGTTGACCAGTGCTACCAATGACACGGTGGCACGGAACGACGATCGACAAAGGATTCCGTCCGTTTGCCGCTCCCACCGCGCGAGAGGCTTGAGGTTTTCCTATGGCCTTCGCAATCTCACCATAGGAAACGGTTTTCCCATAGGGAACCTTCTTGAGCGCTTGCCAGACCTGCTGTTGGAACGGCGAGCCTTCCGGAGCCAGTTTAAGCAAAAAGGTTTTCAAGTCTCCTGAAAAATAAGCCTTGAATTGCTTGATTGCCTGTCGAAATGGTTTTTCGTCATAGGCCCACAAAGGATCTGGCGTCTTGGGGTGTTTCCCGTCCTGAAAGGAAATGAATTTCAACCCTTCCTGATCCCCTGCCAGCAATAACTTTCCCACCGGGCTTTTTATGACACAATAGTTCAAATTTTGCTTTGACGGTTTTCTCTTCCGTGAAGGGAAGGCTTTGGATCGTTTCATGGTTTGCATGGTTCTCGTGTTGGTTGCTGAACAAACAAGTTGTCAATTAACCGGACTTTCCCCAATCGAATGGCTCCAAGTAAGACCATCTTGCCCTTTGTTTGTACAAGAGGTTCCAAGGTGAATGCGTCACAGATAGTCAGATATTCAAGGATGACCTGACGGTCTTTCCTCATTCGCTTCTTCATGACCTCCTGAATTGCTGCTGCAGATCGCATACCTTTCCTGATGGCCTCTTTTCCGGCTTGAAGGGCCTCGTACAAAGAGACAGCTTTTTTTCGTTGGACAGAGCTCAGATACTGGTTCCGAGAACTATAGGCTAATCCATCGGGTTCACGAACAGTTGGACACACGACGATCTTCACCTGCATATTTAAGTCCCGAACGAGTTGTTTCACAACAAGAGTTTGCTGGTAGTCCTTTTGGCCGAAGATCGCCAGGTCTGGGTCGACGAGGTGCAAAAGCTTCGTGACTGCGGTCGCCACGCCTTGAAAGTGGATTGGCCGCCGTTCCCCTTCCCAACACTTCGCCAGATGGCTCACGGTAAGAGAGGTTTCAAAACCTGGTGGGTAGAACTCTTGTAATGACGGGATAAACATGACGTCCACATCCTCATGGCGGCAAAGCGCGATGTCTTCCTTCAAAGTCTGTGGATATCGCGTGTAGTCTTCTGTCGATCCAAATTGAAGCGGATTGACGAAGAGACTTACAACGACGAGATCGCAGCTTTTGCGGGCTCGTTGGATAAGAGCATGATGTCCTGGATGGAAGGCTCCCATGGTGGGGACGAGACCAATGGTTCCCCACTGGCGACTTCGGCCCCTTCTCCACTGTTGGATGCCTTGAATCGTCCTTATGATTCGCATTTATGAAGAGGGCTTGGAACAAGACGGAGGACTTCCATACCGAGACCCTGGGATGATATCCAGTTTCTGCACATGACTGGAATCATCAACATGATCGAGCAGTTCTTTCACCGAACGGTTCAAAATCGGATGATGCCAATCAGGTACAATTTCGGCAAGCGGTGCCAGAACAAACCGGCGGAGGTGAAGGCGTGGGTGAGGAATCGTCAGTCCAGGTTGGGTCATGACCTGTTGTCCGAAAAAAAGAATATCGAAGTCCATGGTGCGTGGACCATTTCGTTGATTGAGATCTCGGCCAAGGCCTTTCTCGGTTTCTTGCAGAATTTCAAGAAGGCTATGGGGAGCGATATTCGTTTCGAGCCTTACGACCCCATTGAAGAACCACGTTGAGCCCAAGGTTCCCTCTGGATCGATCGGCTCTGTTTCGTAATACGAAGAAACGCCAGTGAGTTGTGAATGAGGCAGTAGACTCATAAGAGTCAGAGCTCGATCACAAAATTCCTGACGATCACCCAGGTTGGATCCAAAGCCAATAAAGACCGTTTCTAGAGACAATTCTCTTTACCCGACTTTACTCCCCAATGGATAGGGAAATCGAAAAACAAACGGCCCCCTCACCGGAATATGAAGGGTGTCCTTATTCCGAGGACTTGATTGACGAGCTTACCGCCCAGCTTTTTGTAGGCGTTCTACCGCTTCGGCTAGCCGTTCTTTTGAGGTCGTCACCGTCATCCGAATGTACCCTTCTCCAGGTTCGCCAAAACCGTTTCCTGGCGTCGTGACGATCCCCGTCTTTTCCAACACGTGCGCGGTGAATGAAGCCGACGTAAATCCTTTGGGCACCCCAATCCAAACATAAAAGGCTGCAGTTGGTGTCTCTAACTCTAAGCCCAGTTTTTTGAGCCCAGGCACCAAAATATCTCTTCGCTCTTGATAAATATCACGAAGTCCCTTCGTGAGTTGATCGTCAGATTCTAGAGCAGTGATTCCTGCTTCTTGTACGGCCTGAAACACTCCCGAATCCAAGTTGCTTTTCACCTTGCCAAGACCAGCAATGACTTCTTTTCTTCCTACAGCAAATCCGATTCTCCATCCAGTCATGTTAAAAGTTTTTGACAGCGAATGAAATTCTATGCCGACCTCCATAGCTCCCTCAGCTTCTAAGAAACTTGCTGGCTGCTTTCCATCGTAATAGATCTCCGAATAGGCAGCATCGTGACACACGATGATGTGATGCTCTTGGGAAAAAGACACCACCCTCTTAAAAAAGTCTTTGTCCGCAACAACCGAAGTGGGATTATTCGGAGAATTCAAAAACATGAGTTTGGCCTTTTGCGCAATATCCTTGGGAATTGCGTTGAAATCAGGGAGAAACCCATTTTGTTTCAGGAGAGGCATGAAATATGGTGTACCACCCGCAAAGGTTGTTCCGACTGGATACACAGGATATCCTGGGCTGGGCACGAGAACCACATCGCCGGGATCGATAAAGGCCAATGGCACATGTCCAATACCTTCTTTCGAACCGATGAGGGTCAGAACCTCTGATTTGGGATCTACGGTGACTCCAAATCGCCGTTTGTACCACCCAGCCACGGCGGTTCTGAAAGTCAGCATGCCGTCATAGGATGGATATTGATGGTGTGTGGGATTTTCTGCGGCTTGCTTAAGACGTTCAATAATTGGAGTCGGGGTCGACAAATCGGGATCTCCAATCCCCAAGTTGATGATATTCACTCCCCGATCAATAGCCTGCTGTTTCATTTCGTCGATAGCCGCAAAAAGGTATGGGGGTAGGGTACGGATTCGCTCTGCATAAGAAATGGGAAAACCAGACATTCCTTTACACTCCTTTCTTTTTATACAACGCAAATAACTGACAGAAATTTCGAAAGTTTTCACGTTACTTCATGGCATGGGGTGTAATCAAGAAAAGCAGAGTCAGAGCTCTTGGTTTTCAGTATTTTTCAGGTTGAATAGGCTGGAGTTTTAATGAGAAGTCAGATGGTCAATCAATCGATCGGCGAGATCATGAAGGGATGGCAGGATTGTGACAGCTGATTCAATCAGTTGCTCGGTTGTGATATTTGCCTGGCGAAGATCGCCAAGACCTTCTTTGCAAAGGACTCTTATGCCGGCGAGATCTAACTCAAGATGAAAAAGAAGTCCGTAAGCGGACGGGGTTAACCGAAAAGCTTGGGTTGGATACATGCTTGAAGAAGCCAGCGGGACGACTCCAGGGGGAAGCTCAATCCCCTCCCCGTGCCATTGGAATACTTCCATTGATGGCAGGAACATGCTGAACAACGTATCGGATTGTCCTTCTAAAGTGGTTGAGACCTGACAAAATCCGATTTCCAGTTTCGGTCCTGGCACGACTCGTCCACCAAATGCCTTTGCGAGCAATTGTGATCCTAAACAAATTCCTACGGTAGGCACCCCCTGGGTTGCGACTTCTTGAATAAATTCCAGTTCTTCACCTACCCAGGGCTCGTGGTGATTGACGGACATAGGACCACCCATGATGAGAAGAAAATCCGGAACGTTCTTGGGAATTCCCTCGACGGGTACTAATCGAGTATAAAGGTTGTAGCGCCTTTTCGATAATGAAGATGCAAGAACGCGTGGTCCTTCGAAAGAAACATGCTGAAGACAAAGGGCAGACTTCACGGATGTTCCACCAGTCAACTATCGAGGAAGTGTGGGTGACGAACGCTTGCAGGAGGCGCTGGTCGAATCCAAAAAATCAGGAAAAGGTGTGACCGTTCTTCACGTTGACACACTCGACCAAGTGCCAATACCGGAATGGATTAACCTTTTCTTTTCTGGAGACCATGAGGGATGTGCCTTCTAGGATGGTATTGAGAGACAGGTCTGTTCGGAAGCCCATATGCATACACATGGGTGAAATCATTTTTTCCATAGCAGCGAGGAAAGGATTCCCATTCCTGAAATGGTTGAGCATAACGATCCGTCCGCCTGGTTTACACACTCGAATCATTTCTGAAATCACCGGACGATAGTCGGGAACCGCGGTGACCACATACGCGGCCATCACGATGTCAAACGAGTTTTCTTCGAACTCCATTTTTCCGGCATCCATACGTTGAACCGAGACGTGGTCCATTTGGTGCGTTTCAATTCTTTTTTGTGCTTTTTCTAGCATACCGAATGAAAGATCAATACCCACAACTTCACAATGCCGAGGATACAGGGGGAGAGAGATGCCAGTTCCCACACCGACCTCTAAGACTCGATCACTGGGGGCAACTTTCAAACTATGAATGGCAAACTCACGTGAAGAATGCATGAATTTTCCAAATGTTTGGTCGTACAGGCCAGCGTAGTTGGTATAGACACGCTCAATTTTCTCCAAATTCATCACGCTTCCGTTGGAATCATTCTTGTTCATTAGCTTGTTCACACGCATCCTCATTTAGGTACACCGAAAAGAGGCTCACATGATGTGGTTATCACATTAGCAGCGGAAATCTGATTCTGCGAAGGGCTATTCAGAGGGCCCACCTGAGACAAAAAGCGCGGCTACTCTACCCAACTTAGAAAACTGAGTCAACTATTTTCATTGCCTCACCTGAAAGCTCCGATAGGTTTTGACAATGTGTCACTGTGTCGACAGGGAGATTGATCATTGATAAAGGACCAGGGATTGCAAAGGGCAAGTTGGTCCCATACAATCTTTATCATGATGAGATTGTTTCCATCAGACCTAATGTTTCTGGCATATTTTCACCTAATGTCAAGCAGAGGAGGCGCACATGAGGGTGTTCACCAATAGCCGAAAGGGAAAGGTGAGGTGGGGACTCACTGTGATCTTCATAGGTTTTGCAATGAGTGCAACCCAGGTGTTGGCCATCGATGTGAAAATGACGATGGAGGAGGCCCAACGAGCTCTGGCTACCGGTCGGGAGCCCATGGAAAAAGCCGAAACGGTGGAAGATGTCGCCAAGGTCATTAAAGCTGCCGATAAGGCGGTTCGGATTGGTGCGAAACTTGAGGGAAATCCTTGTGGGACCAGTGCCATTCTAAAAACAAAAACGTATTGGTTGGAATATTTCGGCCGTCGTGAGGCTGCTGAATCGAAAAGACAGAAACGGGACGTGCGAATGCCTGAAAACAAGATTCATGAGATTCTTGAGATGCCTTACCTGGAACTGGAAATCGGAATATGTGGTGATGAAGAATTTTTTGCTGAAGGCGTTCAAGTTGTGCTTCAGCAGGGACGGAGAAATATTCAACCAGTTGATGTTGGCAAGCCCGGAAGGGGCAGGAAAATCCCCGGCCATGCTTCTTCCTTCACTTCACGATTTACAGCCCGGTTTGCCTATCTGGACATAGACCTTAAAGCCGATTCTGTGATCGCAATATTTTTCCCTGATGGAAAACTCATTAATCTTGAAGCCCAATTTTCAAAGATACAGTAGGTAAATTGAAAAAACAGATGGGAGTTATCTTATCCGCTAAATCGAGCCCACATAACAAGCATTCCCCTCTCAATCACTGAGAGTCTAAAAAGTTGTTCAAGAGCCCAATGCCTTAATTACATTATCCTTCGTCTGTCAAAGCATCCCTGACGGGCACCTCGAGCTCAGCGAGACGAAGCGTATAGAGGTGATGATAGAACCCACCGAGCCGCATGAGCTCGGGATGTGCTCCCTCTTCACAAATCGTGCCTTTGTTCAACACGAAAATTCGATTCGCCTGCTGGATGGTGGTTAACCGATGGGCGATAACCACAGTGGTTCTTCCTGCCATCAGACGCCCGAGCGCTTGCTGAACCAGCATTTCTGACTCTGAATCAAGCGCTGAGGTGGCCTCATCAAGGATCAGCAGCCGGGGATTTTTCAAAATGGCACGGGCAATGGCGATCCGTTGGCGTTGGCCTCCAGAAAGATTGATGCCCTTTTCTCCTACCTGAGTCTGGTACCCGTCAGGCAAGGCCATGATAAAGTCATCTGCATTGGCTGCCTGACTTGCTGCCACAACCTCGTCATATGTCGCGGCATCTCGCCCGTAGCGGATATTTTCAAAAACCGTATCGCCGAACAGAATCGTTTCTTGGGGAACCAGCGCGATTTGTCTGTACAAACTATCGAGTTGAACCTCTCGTAAGTCATACCCGTCGATGGTCACGCTACCCTCGATTGGATCGTAAAACCGGTGAAGCAAATTCGCGACCGTCGTTTTTCCTGAGCCAGTGGGGCCGACTAACGCCACAAGTTCTCCTGGTTGAATGTCAAAAGAGACATCGGTCAAAACCAGGTGCCGTTGATCATAGGCAAACCCCACATGGGAAAAACGAACCTTTCCTTGAAGAGTTGGAAGAATCAATGTCTGGGCATGGTCTGTCACCTCTGGATGAGTGTCCAAGAGTTCAAAAACACGCAGCAGGGCACCCTGAGTCTCCTTGAATTGTGAGAACAGCCGTGCCCCCGACCCGAAAGGACCAATCAAGATGCCTGCGAACAAGACAAATGCAAACAGATCCCCGGGCGACATGGTCTGATCGATAACCTGTTTCCCCCCATACCATAGAACCATTCCAGCCATCACAAACGTCAACAAGGTCACGGTAGGAATAAAAAGGGCCAAAATGGCCTTTCGTTTGAGGGTCTTTGTGATGAGTTGGTGTAAGGCCACCCGAAATCGACTGTTCTCCTGTTCAGTTTGTACAAAAGACTTCACAACACGAATGCCAGATATCACTTCCTCTACGAGGGTTGTGAGCAAGGCAGTTTGATCTTGGATGGCTGTTGACAATGACTTTAATCGTCGACCAAACAACCTGGCGATCAGAATCAGGATAGGTAACAGCACGAGAATGAACAGGCACAGCTGCCAATTCATATACAGAAGAAAACCCACCCCTCCAATCAGAGTCACAAGGTGTTTTGCCGTGTCGATAGGGGTTTCGCTGACGATGGTTTGAATCACTCCAATATCATTCATCAGACGTGAAAGGATATCTCCTGTACGGCGTTTGGCAAAAAAATTCAGTGACAGACGTTGCAGGTGAGCAAACACGTGGATCCGAAAATCCGCCATGAGATGTTGTGAGACCCTGGCTGCTAAATAGTTCTGCCCCATAGAAATCAGGCTTTGGACCATCACAATGACGGAAAGAACGACAATTGATTGGGTTAACAGTTCCAAATCCCGTTGAACGGTGATAATGTCGAATAGGCCTCCTGCCAAACGTATGAGAACCAGATTGAAGGCCGCAACGACCATGACTAAAAAGGCAGAGAGGCCCATTTGAGGAACGTAGGGACGAAGAAATCGATAAAACCGAGAATATGGTGACATTGACAATAGCAATGCGTTAGAGGGAAAGAATTTGAGGGTATGGAGAAAAGATAAAAGTCAAGAAGATCATCGAGGGCAAAGGGAGGACTACGGACAGGAAGGAATTAAAAAATCCGGTTATTCTAGTTATTCTAATTGTGTCACAGATTCGATCATGTTCTTGTTGAGTGCGACAAAATCTGCCTGTTCTTTCCCATCAATGCTGACATCGGTGAGGGTAATGAAAAACACGGTCTCATCATTGAAAGAGATCAGAAACTCGATTTCGCATGGAGGGAACAAAGAGCGTACCAACATAGGTACTCAGCGATGTCCGTATTCGGATTCTTGTTCGTTTCCCCAGATGCATGTACGCTCCGGGAATGAAGAGTCAGGAATTAATTGCGACGCCGAGCAAACTTCATTCGTCTGCGAAGTTTTTTATGCTTGTGCTTCCGCATTTTTTTTCTTCTTTTCTTGACAACACTGGACATACCAATTCCTCTTCACATGATCACTAAAAGGCGAACTTCTTAAGGATCACTTTAGTGCCTAGTAGGCTTTGCACCTCAAGGCAGGCAGAGCTCTAAGGAGAAAAGTCAACTTACAGAGGTTTCTCTGAGGTGTCAAGGAAACTGCTGGAAAACATCCCGATCTATTGGTTATATTCAAAATGAAGACTATTTTCTTGACCGCAATCCTTATATTCTCGCTATAATCCTTGGCTATGCTTTCTCCTCATATTCTCCGATCTCTGCCATCCTTGCTGCTGGGTTTAGCACTTGGACTTTTGTGGGGATGCTCTTCGGACGCTCCGACTCACCCTGAAGCCCATGCCCGGCATGAAAGGATTGTCGATGCCGTGGAGAACTTACGAACCGCTTATGTTGAGAGGAATATTCAGGCAGTGAACGGTTTATTGCTGCCCTTGGGTGACCTTCAAGGCCTTAAAGAAGACATGCGAAATGATTTTGAAGTGTTTTCGGACATTTCGCTCGAGTTTTCTATTGTACGCATCAATATTAAAGGCGATCAGATCAATGTTTTTGTGCATTGGCAAGGAGATTGGAAAAAGACCCTCGATGATAGTAGAACGAATGTCCGAGGCCAGGGAATTCTCCAATGGAGTGGAACCCAAGTTATTTTGCTCTCAGGAATAGATGGGGACTTACCATTTGGAATGGCTTCTCGGCAGGCTTAGACTCTCGCAAAACAGATAAAGGTTCCTCCATGACAGCAAAGAGCAGTCACATACGCCGACCCAACCAACAAGAAGCCGACTTTCTTGTGATCGGTAGTGGTGTCGCTGGATTGAGAGCCGCAATTGAGCTTGCCCAATTTGGCCGAGTGTATGTGGTTACCAAGGGACCCACCGCGGAAGGAAGCTCAATCTACGCTCAAGGGGGCGTGGCAGTGGCTTTACACGAAGAAGATGATGTCCGACTTCACTTTACGGATACCATGAGAGCTGGTCACCATCTTTGTCGCAAAGACGCAACAAGAGTGTTAGTAGAAGATGGTCTTGATCGAATTCAAGAACTGATTGCCTGGGGCGCAAAGTTTGACAAGATTGACGGGAAATTTGCATTCACCAAAGAAGGTGCCCATAGTCGGAGTCGAGTGTTGCGGGCATGTGGAGATTCCACAGGCAATGAAATTGTCCAAGTCCTATTGGCCAAGGCTAGACTTGAAAAAAATATTGGTTGGTTAGACCATCACTTTAGCATTGATTTATTAATCAACGGTGGTCGATGTGGTGGAGTCGTGGCTCTTGATGAGGCTACTGGGCAATTCGTCATGCTTCGTGCCTCAGCCGTGTTATTGGCGACTGGAGGGGCGGGGCAAATGTATGCCAGAACAACGAACCCTTCCAGTGCAACAGGGGATGGCATTGCCATGGCGTATCGAGCAGGCGCGGTGCTGGAAGACATGGAGTTTGTGCAATTTCATCCGACTTCCTTATTTCTGCCCTCTTGTCCGCCCTTTCTTCTTTCGGAGACGATGCGGGGTGAAGGGGGACTATTACGAAACCAGAAGGGTGAATTATTCATGTCCCGGTACCATCCATCCGCAGAATTAGCACCTCGAGATATTGTCGCTCGGGCGATTTGCTCTGAAATGGCAGCGACTCGTTCACGCCATGTGTACTTGGATGTGACGCATCTCGGTGGGAGGTTCATTAAGAAGCGATTTCCGAGGATCTATGCGACCTGCCTTCGTTTCGATATTGATATCACAGAGGAATGGATCCCCGTTTCCCCTAGCGCTCATTATCTTATGGGCGGGATTAAAACCGATATTTTCGGAAGGACCACAATCCCGGAAGTGTATGCCGCAGGAGAAGTGGCTTGCAGCGGGGTGCACGGAGCTAATCGACTCGCGAGTAATGCCCTCTTGGAGGGTCTAGTGTTTGGTGCTCGAGCGGCTCAGTCAGTGATTCGGACAGGAATGCAGAAAGAGAGACGGACGTTCAAGACTGAAGAAAACTTCCCAATAGCGCGAGGGCGATTGCCCTTGGTCTTGGAGGATGCTGACAAACTCCGCAACTCTCTTCGCCGCTTAATGTGGGGAAAAGTGGGTTTGGTTCGAACCGGAGAGTCGCTTGTGAGTGCGTTAGGGCAGCTGTCTCGCTGGGAAGATTTAGTCGAAGGCTCCCTGCAAACTCGGCCAGACCTTGAGATCAAGAATATTATGCAAGTCGGGAAATGCATTGCCGAGGCCGCCCTTTGGAGAGAGAACAGCCTGGGAGCACATTTCCGAGCTGACTTTCCTGACCGCAAAGGATCCCGATGGAAATCCCATAGTCAAGTCCAACGCCCACTCGATCAACCTTTTATGGAGAAACCCGCGTTCCAGGTCGTTTAACGGTCGCCTGGTTCTGAATGAAGAGCCATTGGACCGCCCTCGAGCTTTTGACAATACCCCTGACGAAATTCCTGAAAAGCTAACCTGAGCTGGTTCGTGATAGGACCTGGACAAGGTGCCCTGAAACCATAGCTGTCTACTTCTCGAACCGGCAAAATCTCAAAGCCTGTGTTTGTCAGAAAGCATTCTTGCGCCCAGTGAAGAACTTCTGGCTTGTACTCGCCTTCCTCCCTGGGAATGCCCAGTTCCTGAGCCAATTTCAGGACAACTTCTCGCGTGATCCCCCATAGAATTCCCGACGCTTTCGATGGTGTGCATAACTGTCCGGATTGAACAAAAAATATGTTGCTCGCCGAACATTCTGTCAAATAGCCATCATGGTTCAGCATGATCCCATCAAAGGCGTGAGCTTGCAGAGCCTCTTGTTTGGCTAGAATATTGTTGAGGAAATTCAATGATTTTATTTCTGTGGGAAGCGCAGAGGCTGGCGTACGCCGCACACTGACCTGAGCCAATCGAACGCCAGCATCCCATAGATCGGAGGGGTACGCTGGAGTAGGCCTGGGAAACACGACAATCGTCGGCTTTGAACAGAGGGATGAATCTGGACCAAGAGACCCCTCACCTCGAGAAATCGTGATACGGATCAGTCCATCCGTAAGATTGTTTCGGTGAAGAAGGTCTTCAAGAATGAGAGACCATCGCTCTCGTGGAATCGGCAAGGACAAATGTATCAGCTCACATGAGCGATAGAGGCGCGCAAGATGTTGGTCTAGTAAAAAGATGTGCCCGTGATAAACCCGCAAGGTTTCAAAAACCCCATCCCCATAGAGAAACCCGTGATCAAAGATGGATATACGAGCCTCATTCTCTTTGACAACATGATCGTTACAAAATACCCACATGATTGAGGTGGCCTCTTTTACGCGTTTGGGACCCTCAAGGCCTGGAAAAGAGCCTGGGCCTTGTCAAGCGTTTCTTTATATTCCTTGGTGGGATCTGAATCTGCGACAATCCCCGCGCCGACTTGTAGATAACCCCTTTCCTTAGTGAGTAGGATGGTACGAATCACGATATTGAAATCCAAGTTGCCTGTCCAACTCCAATACCCAATCGACCCTGTATAGGGACCACGACGCACTGGCTCCAATTCTTCAATAACCTCCATACATCGGATTTTGGGAACACCGGTGATCGTTCCCCCTGGGAAGGTGGCTCGAATGAGATGAGCTCCGTTCGACAGAGGGTGAAGATTACCAGACACACTCGAGACAAGATGTGAAACATGAGAGTACCGTTCCACGATCATGAACTCATCCACCCGAACGGTCCCATAGCGACAGACGCGGCCAAGGTCATTACGAGCCAAGTCCAGGAGCATCAAATGTTCCGCCCGTTCTTTGTTGTTCGTCAACAAATTTTCAACCAGTCGTCGATCCTCAGCAAGGGTTTGCCCACGTGGTCTCGTACCAGCGATAGGACGAGTATTAGCCTGGGTGCCTTGCAATTGTACTAATCGCTCAGGAGAGCACGAGACAAGTGCAAAATCATGAAACTGAAGAAGAGCAGAGAAAGGAGCCGGATTCACATGCCGAAGCCGTTGATACAGAGTAGGGCTGTAGTGAAGTCCCCCTTCACATCCTTGCAAAACCCAATCCAGGTCGAAACGATGGGAGAGATTGGCCTGGTAAATGTCTCCAGCCGCAATATAGTCCTGACAGACGCGTACTCGATCGATATAGTCGGATCGCGATTGATTGGCTCGAATTCCATCAAGGACATTGGGAAAGACGGCCATACCTTCTCTGATGTTGGGATCGAATAGTCTCGTTTTTAAGGACTCCAATCGGTCACGACCCTCTTGGAATAATTGGTCGTGAGATTGACTCTTCAATCGATCGGGAGAAGGCGTGAAGATAAGATGGAGAGTATCAGATTGATGGTCGATTGCGGCAAGAAGTTCAACAAAGATAAATTCCAAGTCTGGTAACTGAAGGTCGTCTTCCGCACATTCCTGTATCGATTCGAAGCGCCGTGCCAGGTCGTAACTGAAGAATCCAATAGCCCCACCTACAAATGGTGGTAATGCTGGATCACGCTTCAGATTGGGGAATTGAATCAACGAGAGCAAAGCTGAGAATGGATCTCCAACTGTTTGGGTGGTTCGGTTGGAATATCGCATTTCATACTGAGAGCCTCGCCCGGATACCGTCAAATAGGGATCGCTTCCCAAGAATGAATATCGGGCCGTATTGGAGAGCCCTTTTCCGCTTTCAAGGAGAAAAGAGGGAGTGCCAGGTACGGTGATTCTCCTATAGAACTCAAAGGGGTCTACATCGGGAAGATGAAAAGAAGAAACCATTGGAAACTGATGGGTCTGATCGACTATCGACTGTGGAGAAAAAAAGGATAGGGTTGACATACGATCAGCTGTTTACGGTGATGGAACTTCAGGGGAAAAAACGTCGGCAAAAATGCCATCGTGAGAACATCGGGAGAAAAGCCCCATAGGGAGAATTCTACCGTTTAGACTTCATGAGAAAAAAGGTCGGGTCACAGTGTGACCTGATCATTTGCTTGACAAAATAATTGGGTTTCTGTTTGAATGAGACGCTCTTTTTGTGGAATCCCTGCTGAATCTGTTATGCCTCAATCTCATGATCCAATGTTCGCGGGTCTGGGGCAGGCTATGCGGCTAGGGACTGAACTGCTTGCCGCTTTGGTTGTGGGGGGTGGGCTGGGCTGGGTCATCGATACATACCTGCTCAACACGGGTCCCTGGGCATTGGTAGTGGGATTAATTTTGGGCTTGACGACTGGAATCCGCAATGCCTATCGAACCGCTCAGCGTTGGGACAATTGACCCATCAATCACATACAACTCTAAGATCTGACTAAAGAGACTTCCTTGGAAGATCCCCTTCATCTATTCGAACTTCATACGCTGATCCCACTTTCCTTGTTCGGTCTGGATATTTCCTTTAATAAGGCGGTGTTCACGATGTTTCTCGTCGTGGGTCTAGCCTGCACCCTTTTAATATACGCTGGGCGTTCAAGGTCTTTGGTTCCGACCAAACTCCAGAGCCTTGCGGAAATGTTGGTGGATTTTATCAGAGGAATTATTCAGGATACGATGGGGCAAGAAGGGATGCGGTTCTTCCCTTTAATAAGTTCTTTATTTGTCTTTATCCTCTTTTGTAATCTTTTAGGCCTCATCCCCGGATCCTTCACGGTGACAAGTCAAATTGTGGTGACGGGAGTTTTCGCGGTTGCCGTGTATACCTTGAGTCTTATCGTCGGATTTAAGATCCATGGTCTAAATTTTTTGGGGATTTTGGTCCCACCCGGTACTCCAGGATGGTTGCTTCCCCTCATGATTCCTATTGAGCTGATCAGTCAACTCGCCCGTCCCCTGTCATTAGCCGTTCGGTTGTTTGCCAATATGACGGCTGGCCATGTCATTCTTGGTGTGTTATTTGGACTCAGTATTGCCGGAGGACTTCTTATTGGATGGCTACCGTTTGCATTCACGATTGCTCTTTATGGATTGGAAGTCGGCATCGCCTTTATTCAAGCGTATATTTTTGTGGTATTGACCTGTGTATACATGGGGGATGCCCTGCATCCCCACTAGGGTAACAATAATCGAAACGGGCTCTTTTCAGTCCTTTCAAGAGAGAAGTAATGAGGGTAGAAATTTCGGAACGGAAATATTAACGCCCAAGAGTGGAGGAAAAAGACACAATGGATTCTGCAGCATCAGCATTATTAGGAATGGGGTTAGCAGCCGCAGGTTTTGCCGGGGCCGGGGTCGGAATAGGGTATATTTTTGGAAAAATGATTGAGGCAGTCGCTCGACAACCAGAAGCAGAAGGCCGAATCGGAAAGTACATGTGGATTGGATTTGCGTTGGTTGAAGCTATCGCCTTATATGGGCTCGTTATCGCATTTATTATTATGGGTCTGCGAACATAGGATCTCCCTGGTATGCCACAATTTGATACACACTTCTTCGCTTCGCTCATCTTTTGGGAGTTCGTGTCCTTTGGGATTTTGCTGTGGGTTTTGTACAAGTACGCCTGGCCTCCGATTTTGGAAGCCATGGAAACACGAGAGCGTAGAATTCGCGACAGTATCGAACAAGCAGAGGAAAATCGGGCTGCGGCGGAACAACGCCTCCAGGAATATGAAACCAGGCTCAAAAGTGCTTCTCAAGAAGCCGATGCCATTTTAACCGAAGCGAGAAATAAGGCCCAACGACTTCTTGATGACAATGAACAGCGGCTAAGAGCAGAGTCTGAGCGGATTCGTGTTCAGGCGACCCAAGAGATTGAGCGAGAACGGCGAAAGGCCCTACAGGATGTGCGGGAAGAAGCGGCTGATTTAGCGATTCTTGTTGCCGAAAAGGTTCTCACACGCAGCCTTTCTGATGACGATCACCGACGGCTGGCTCAAGAGGCTCTTCAGTCAGTAGCCGCGAATTACTCTGAAAAATCATCATAATCGTTGACTGGAAAAATGAACAAAGGTGGAAGCTACCCTCAATTTCCACCACCCTGTCGGTACCCTTCAAGATCGAGGGTCACATAACGGAATCCCGCTTCCTTCATACCCTTGATAATCCTCTCTCGAACTTGGGGGTTGAGAAAATTCGACAGGTCTTCTTCCAAAAGTTCAATTCGCGCAATGCCTTCATGATCTCGCACTCTCACCTGAATCATCCCTTCTCGAAGTAAGATTTCTTCTGCATTTTCAACTCGCAGAAGGTTGTCTTGAGTAATTTCGTTTCCTCGAGGGATTCTGGAAGAAAGACAGGCAGCTGCTGGTTTATCCCAATTTGAAAGCCTCAGCTGTTTGGCAAGAGTACGAATTTCAGTCTTCCCCATCTCGACTTCGACAAGAGGACTTCTGACTCCCAGCTCGCGTGCGGCCGTGATTCCTGGCCGATCATCCCCTAAATCATCCATATTCGTGCCGTCCACAATTGTAGAGATACCTATATCCTTTCTCAGACCGCCTAGCAGGCGGTACAAGTCACTCTTGCAGTGATAGCACCTCCCCCTATCATTCTTGACGAATTCGGGAATGTTCAGTTGATTCGTTTCCGTAATAATGAGACGGGCACCGATTTCCCGAATGACTCGACGAACCCCTTTAAGCTCAATCTCAGGGAAGGTGGGAGAAACGGCAGTGACCGCCAGAGCTCGTGACCCAAGGGTGTCGTAGGCAATCTTTAAAACGAGTGTGCTATCGATGCCTCCCGATAGGGCCACCAGAACTGATCCTATCTCTCGAAACAGACTTTGAAGCCTTTGCGATTTGTCACGCAACATATTTTCTTCGTTTAAAAAGGGAGAAGCCATCAATAGGTCTTCTCAGATGAGAATGTGGCCAGGAACCTCAGGCCCCACCATTTACACATGATTCCCCTAATTGGCCGCACGCACCTAGCACATCCTTCCCCCGACTTTTTCTGACAAATACATCAAACCCTGCCTCACGCAACTTTGACTGGAACTGCTCAATAACCGAATCGACTGGCCGCGTAAAAGAACTTCCTGGGAATTCATTAAAAGGGATTAAGTTAATCTTACACTGGATGCCATCAAGCAGTTTAGGGAGTCGATTGGCGTCCTGGACTGAATCATTCACACCAGCCAGTAAAACGTATTCGAACGTTAACCTCCGGCCAGGCTGTAATGGATAACGACGACAAGCTGTGATGAGATCGTGGAGGGGATGGAGAGAATTGATTGTGGGCATCAGCCGATGACGTAGCTCATTGGTTGTGGCATTGAGCGAAATGGCAAGGTTGACGCCGAGATGACAAACTTCTGGAAATCGTGAAATCAATCCCGCAGTTGAAATCGTGATTCGCCGCGCGGGAAAGCCCACTCCCCATGTCGTGTCCGTGAGTCTTCGGATAGCATCCGATACCGCCTCAAAATTAGCCAATGGTTCTCCCATTCCCATGAACACCAAAGAGGTCAAATGCTCATCCTTCTTGAGGCGATCTTGAACGGCAAGGACCTGTCCAACAATTTCTTCGGTTGTGAGATTTCGTCTCAGTCCCATTTGTCCAGTCAAGCAAAACGTGCAATCCAAGGTACATCCCACTTGCGTTGAAACGCAGAGCGTCAAACGCGTGCTTTCCGGAATAACGACGCTTTCAATGCGATTGCCCTCGTTAAGGTAGAAGAGAAATTTCTGTGTGTGATCTTCAGCTGTGCAAACGATGGGTTCTTGAAGATAGGGAATGTGGGCGATGGATTGGAGATGGGTCCGATTGCTCAAAGAAAGGTTCGTCATTTCACCAATATCTCGTACTCGTCTTTGGTACAACCACCTGAGAATTTGCTGGGCCCGGTATTGAGGCCACCCAAGGGAAGAAACGAGCGAAGCCGCACCATCCCAATCTAGTGCTAACAAGTTGACGGAGTTATGAGTCGTTTTCTTCATCGAGAAGGACTGTTGGCAATACATCCACTAGCCTTACGAACATTGAAATCTGAACAGAGCAGGTTGATCTTAACGTGACGAGATTTCGTTCGATACATCAAAAGAAAAACTAAAGAATAGAATTAGGGGCTGTCGTAGATAATTGAATCATCTATGATAGTCCCATGAGTCTGAGACGCTGTAAATTAAGCAAGAAGCAACAGCTCCGCTTGTTGGAATTTTTTGTGGCTGCCGTAACGGCTCGGAGTGCAGCTGATATTTTGGATCTCCAACCCAACATGGCGGCCTTATTTTATCGGAAGCTCCGGCATCTTATCGCGGACCATCTCGAAGAGATTTTTCCTGAAAAAGGAGAGTTTGAAGCTGATGAAAGCTACTTTGGCGGTGTCCGCAAAGGGAAGCGAGGCCGTGGGGCAGCAGGCAAGGTCCCCGTGTTTGGTCTCCTCAAACGTGGAGGAAAAGTATATACGAAAGAGATCCCCAATGCCCAAGCGAGAACCCTGCTGCCGGACCTCAAGTCGGTTATCAAACCCGATTCCATCGTGTATACGGATAACTTCCCTAGCTATAATGCGCTCGATGTCTCCGATTTCAAACATTTTCGGATCAATCATGTCCAGAGCTTCGCGAATAAGCAGAACCACATCAACGGCATTGAAAATTTCTGGAACCAAGCCAAACGGGTTTTACGCAAATACCAAATACAATGGCATCCCTCGAAAAAACTCCCATCTCTTTTTGAAAGAATGTGAGTTCCGGTTTAGCTATGGGTCTCCCAAACAACAACTGCAGACCTTGAGAAAATGGTGCACCCTTTAGGCTTATCTACGACAGCCCCTAGAATTATTTGGATTCTCGATCGTGTGACAATTTTCAACGTAACATAGTGGAAAAAAGTCTCACAAGTGAAAAGGCTTGGAGAGACCAGAATTCTTGCCTCCTCGCGTTTCCAGACAGGGGTGGGGAATCAAAAACAGTAGAGTTGGAGTCGTTGTTGGAAGACGTGATTCATTAACTAAACATAAGAAATTATGCTTAATTAAATTTATTAATCAAAATATTGATTATAAAAAATTATATCAACAATATATAGGCTTTAACAAAATATTTTAGAGTAAGCACATATGCTTTTAAATATAAAAAATCGCTTTTCGAAAATTCAATAAAACTGATTGAAACACGTAAATTAGAAGAACAGACTAGAGACTTGCTCATATTAAATCTTGAAATTAATCAAAGACAATAAAAATATCATTGACATAACCTTGATTGCATGATAAAATTTAAAGCAAGCATATATTTTAATCTTGCTGTAGGAAATCATGGAAGATCAAAAAGACGAATTAAAGGATATTATTGTTGGCCTTGAGCAACGGATTAGTATGTATGAAAGCAAACTTAAGGATCTAAAAAAGAAACGGGAACGGTTAAATGAAGAAGTCGCTACCATTGAAAAATACCTCGAACTGGCCAAAACCCTCTATCGAGTAGAAGCAGACAAGGTCAAACTTGCCAATCTCTCAAGCCAAATTATCACAGATGAAAAGGGTCGTCCCCCCAGTGAAATGATTGACGTCACCGATAAATCTAGGGAAATTCTTTTAGGTAAAAGTAAGTATTCAAGGATGAGCATGCCAGATGCTGCCTACATGCTTCTTCGGGAAGCTGGTCGGCCGATGCATGCCAAGGAACTCTGTCAACGGTTGATTGAGGGAGGAATGCAAATACGCGGCAAGACCCCCCTCACCTCGGTCGCCACTTCACTGAAGCGGGATCCACGATTCAAGAAGGTCGCACCCAATACTTTTGAGGGGGTTGATCAAAATGACCAACCATTCACACATGCGGTGTGAATAGAGAGCCAAGACCATCGTTAATGTGGTCGGAATTTGAAAGGAGGTGAATTCATTGGCTACAGCCAGAAGGAGGCCGACCCCCTAGAAAGCGAATGGTAAAAACTTGGAGCAAAGGAAAGACAATTGCTCAGAGGAGACAAAGCTCTCATTCCATGGAGCAACGACAGGGGCAGGCTCCCTGTTCCCAGCGTGTTTTTTTTCATGAGGGATCATTGGATTGAGGGTGGATTTGCTTCTGAATATTATAGTTTAACTCGAGGAAGGAGGTGAGCGAATTGGCGACAAAGAAGAAAGCAGCGAAGAAGAAAGCGCCAGCGAAGAAGAAAGCGCCAGCGAAGAAGAAAGCAGCGAAGAAAAAACGATAACCTTATTGTCGGGAGTGGGATAGCCTGCTCCCGACGTTTTTTGAGCTTTTCCCAAGATATCCACATCCCCCTACTTCTCTTTTCACAATCCAACTATTTTAGACAGCATCATCCCAGAGTGATGGCACATTTTTGACTATCGGCTAGACAAGCGAGAGCTTCGTGATGCTCAATGGTCATTGTGGATTGGGGGAGCCTAATGGAGACAATCCTATGTCTTTCTTGCTGGAACTGGTACCTATTTGGGATGATGCCTAAATGGAATGTCGGCCTGGAATCCTCATGAATCTCGGAGTCGTGGATTTCGAAAAAACATGGCTTGTCCAAAAACATCTGCAATCTGAACGTTTACAAGGCAAGCGTCATGATACCCTTATGGTTGTTGAGCATCATCCAGTGTTCACACTCGGTCGCACAACGAAGTCTGAGCATTTGTACGGAAACAAGGATGCTCTTCAAAATCAAGGGCATCCTGTGTTGGCTATTGAACGTGGTGGCTCGGTGACCTTTCACGGTCCTGGTCAGATCGTGGCTTATCCGATTTTTCAGCTCCGCAATTTTTGTTCAGGGCCGAAAGCGTATATTCAGATGGTCGTGGAAGTTATGAATCGTGTGTTGAGTCAATGGGATATTCGAGGAAGGCCGTTAGAACGATTTCCAGGGGTCTGGGTTGAGGGTTCCAATGGGAACCTTCAAAAAATTTCGGCTGTCGGTGTACGAATTACCAGAGGTGTCACAATGCATGGCTGTGCGTTGAATGTCACCGTTGAACTTGAGCCATTTACGAAAATCATTCCCTGTGGAATTGTGGGGTGTGAGGTCACGTCAATGGCAAAGGTACTTGGGAGAGAGGTTGATATTTCAATCGTACGGAAACAAATGGCCAAGCAGTTTGCCGACGTCTTCAACCTTGAATGGGTGGATCGACAAACAGAATTATCTGCTATTTCGCAGAAGCATGGACTGAATCAATCTCTTTAAATTCCCCATCCCCCACTCACATGAATGTTACCCCCCGTCGTGTACCGAGCCTCGTCAGAAAGCAGATACCGCACGGCTGAAACCGTGTCAGACACCTCGCCGATGTAGCCTGCCGGGACCTTCTTAGCCATCCCTGCTATTTCCTCTTCCGGGGCGCTTCCTGAATTGATAAAACCCGGAGAAATTGCGTTGACGGTAATGCCATCCGGAGCCAGCATCTTGGCAAGCGTCCTTGTGAGAATCAGAATCCCTGCCTTGGCAATATAATGTGCCGTGACCTGTGGTTGGGCCACCATTTGGTCAGCATTGGCCATACTGAAAGAAATGATCCTTCCGTATTTTCGTGCCTTCATTCCAGGCACCACTTCTTTGGCTAGATAGAAAACTGGATGAAGATTATTGCTCAGCATCTCTTCCCAACCCTCAGGTGTTTCCTCAAGTAAATTGACACGATGATAGGGACCCGCACCATTAATTAAGACATCCACCTGACCCCATGTCTGTTCTACCCGGCGAACCAAAGCAGCGGAAGCCTTTGGATCGGACACGTCGCATTGGATCGCCAAAGCCTTTCCCCCACGTTCAACAATTTCCCGTTTCGTGTTCTCGGCATCCTGGCGACTTGTCCGATAACAGATCGTCACCGACCATTTTTGCGTCGCAAGATCAAGGGCAATGCCCCGTCCAATCCCTCGTGCACCTCCGGTGATGAGTGCGACTCGTTCCGTCATACCTATGACTCCTTTCCTCATCTCATTTTTCTTCCTTAAATCAATGACTGTTTCACAAAAAACCCAGAACTCGAATCAAAGCTAATTGCCCTGAATCTGATGGCATACAATACACAATGTAGGAGAGAGGTGGTTCGGCATCTTGTTGCGTTTCCCTGCAGACTGTTCAAAAAGGCCCGCCAGGCCTTTGGCGCGCAGAGCGTACATGGGAGTATGTAAGCACGACAAAAGACCGACCTGCCTGCGGGAAGCCGCTTCGGGCGGAGCCAGGGAACGCCGCTGGCTTGTCAGCCGTAGCCTAAGCATAGGCTGGCGGACTTTTTCAACAGCCTGCTAGATTCAAGACAAACTCTGCCGTCGAGAAAGGCGTTGAGACAACGTGCGAAGAACACCTGCCGTTCGTATTGATAAGTTTTTTTGCCCAGCAACCCGTAATTCCTTCATCAACACAAGAAGGTCATCAATCGTATCGACATCCTGCATCTGGTCCAACACGCCAAAGGACAGCCCTAGAGCTTCGGCTTTGGCTTTGGTCTTGGATAGCACGTCTTTCGTGGACCAAGGAATACCCTCGAACAGTTCAGAAACGGGTTTAGTCAGTCCGATAAGATAGTATCCCCCATCCACGGTGGGGCCTAGGACCAGATCTCGACTGTGGTCAGTGAGGAAAGTCATGCTTTCCCTTAGGATCGAGGCTTGAAGCATGGGAATATCGGTCCCAATCAACATGGCCCGACGGTATCCTCTTTGAAACGCATTGTGGAAGGCATGGTCCATGCGCTCGCCCAGATCTTCCCCGACTTGATCCCACAATTGCACACCGTATCGCCCACCTACGGTTTGAAAAAACGGATGATCTTGGGACGGTGCGCAGGCTACCACACGATCGACTGCTTTAACCGATCGCGTTCGTTCGAGTATGTCTAGAACGAAACTCCCATGGAAGCTGGCAGCTTCATCGGAACTCAAGGGAGGGCAAAGACGGGTTTTGACTTCTCCAGGAATCGGAGCTTTGGCAAATATGATCAAGACGGTTTCTGAGGGTTCAGAAGCAACTGCAGAAGCGATCTTTCCTTTCTGACTAGCGCCTCGTTCTTGCCATGGTTTCTTTATCATGGACGAATGGGGAAGAATATTATCGGGTGGGCTTGTAAAAGTGGCTCAACGTGTGTGGACTCAACCCTAACCAATACAAAACACGCAAGGCCCACATACTGAGAATAGTCCGAAGCGGTCCATGTTGTTCCCAACGACGAAAAGACGTCGTGACCTTTATCAAAATGGCAGCGATGTCTCCCTGACGTTTCAACCGTTTTGTAAACTCGATGTCTTCCATGATTGGAATGTCGGCAAATCCACCCATCTGATCAAACACGGATTTCCGAACGAACACAACCTGATCACCTGTGGCAATCCCAGTCAGTCGGGATCGCCAATTCATCATTCGGCTGATGACCCAAGCGTACCCACGATCTTCCTCAAATTGAATATCGAACCGGCCACCAACACATCGTTGGTTTTCCATTGCTTGGGCAATAGCAGCAAGGGACGTGCGTGGCAAAAGGGTGTCGGCGTGTAGGAATACCATAATGTCGGTTTGCAGAGCTGCAGCACCCGTATTCATTTGCCGAGCCCGGCCTCTTGGCGACGACAAAAGTTTCGTCGAACTCGTCCCGCTATTTCGCACATAGGACTCGACGACTTGAAGCGTGTGGTCCTGGCTGCCTCCATCCACGATCACAATTTCATCGAAAGCACATTGCCGAAGGTATAAGAATGTGCGAGGTAGAGCCTGTTCTTCGTTAAAGGTTGGAATGACCAGCCCGGTTGTCAAGTGTGGTGAGGGAGATCCATTCATGGGCGAAGATGAAAGCATGACCGAACGATGACAAAATATTGTGATCAGAAGACGAGGGAGTAGCCCCTCAATAGGCAGATTAGGAACCAGTCGAGGGTTTTTTAGGTGTTTGAAACATGAAATAGACAACCATGCCAATCGTCCCCCAATAAATCACATACTTATGCCAAAACAAGACCTCACCAAAATGGAAGAAGACAAGAGCGCAAATCACCGATAAGACAATGACGATATAACGAGTAGTGGGCTTCTCAATAGATGAATACGCCCAAAGTGCCATGCCGGTAAAATACAGTATCATGGGAAACACATTGATTTCAGCACCTGTGCTCGCGGACATGAAGACCTGGATGAATCCAATAAAGACCATGGCACTCCCGACCATCCGCATGCCGACTTTCATTTGGCGATCTTCACTACCCTCCTGTTCTTCCTCTTGTGGATGCGGGAGCCTCGGGGTTGGGCTCGGAAATGAGGCCTGAGTTTCAGGATTTCCGAGTGACTGATCGTTTTCTGAATCAGATGTCATGCTTACCACTTGAAATGTTTGCTGAGAGTTAGTCCCTGCTGATAATACGAGGACCCTAGCGAAGAACCGTACAGGTGATCGGGCGTCTCCACCATCTTTTCGTACACAACTTTGAAGAACGTCTGGCCATCATGAATGAGAAAGGGAACGTCGTGAGGGCGGACCTCCAGCACAACCTGAGTTCCCCTGCGTTTTCCATGAGTGACCCCAAATCCCGGGTCGAAAAAGCCTGCATAATGCGTTCGAAGTTCCCCGAACGCGGCTTCATAGGCCACCATTTCTGCGGCGTAGTCGCCAGGAACCTGAATGCGTTCTTTGGATGCCAGAATATAAAACTCTTCAGGTTCCAACAAAATTGTTCCATGGGGACTGTGCGTAATGGGTTCCCAAAAGTCAAACGCGGAGTAATGTCCAATTTTTAGCAAATCAATGACATGGCTGTTTTTTTTAGCCCGGTAACCAACAATAGGATGAGGCGAGTCAGGATGTCCTTGCAAGTCCACCCGAAGAAACAACCCTTTGTCCACGCGGATTTCACGGGAAGTGAGCGAACGATTTCGCAGCCCGTCCTCACTATTGTGGTACAGCAAGAAGGTACCCCGATGGACTGAACGAAGTCGTGAATCAGAAACGGTTGGTCTCCCCGACACCAACCGAAGCTGATTCAGGGAAAGTCCGGTTTGGATGCGTATCGTAAACGACCGTGGAACGATTTCCAGGTAAAGCGGACCCCGATACCCTGGCCGAATCTCATCAAACCCAACATTCAGATCCGTGATGACACGCGTAAAAATATCTAACCGACCCGTGGAGCTTTTGGGATTCGTGCGGCCTTTCAAGTTTTTTGGAAGTTGGAGGTATTCAAGTAATGGGACAAGATACACATGCCCTTTTTCGAGAATGGCTCCATCCCGAAGGTCCATTTCATACATCACCAGATCCGACTGGTAGAGATCCATCACGTTTAAACGGCTTCGAATCTCGGTCCGTTCGGGAAGGAAACTGCTTAACAGACGATAGGCCTTTGTCCCCAGACGTAAATCCAGGCTCGCTGGTTGGATTTGTTTGTCGTCGATTGGAAGATTCGCGGTAATCGCTCCGCTGACGATGAGGTCCTTCAGGTGTTGATAGGGAAGAATGCCTTGTTTCCGAGAGTTCGGCATTACAGTTCGTCCATTGCGCCCTGACTGCATACACCCTGTCCGATTGGAGCGCCGACCATGGGCAGCTCACGACGTCCCTGCTCTGGCTGAGGATAGTGGTAGGTTTTGTTTTCGTAGTTCTTCAAGACAGCCCCTTTTTCGTCTAGGTTCAGCAAATATTCATTGGGAAGGATAGGGATTTTGCCACCGCCTCCTGGGGCATCAATCACGAGATGCGGGACCGCCATACCGCTGGTGTGCCCTTGCAACATTTGAATGATATTCAAACCCGTCTCAATAGGCGTTCTAAAGTGGTTGGTTCCTTTCGTGAGGTCCGCTTGGTACAAGTAATAGGGTTTGATCCTCGCGAGGAGCAATTGGTGCATCAGCCGTTTCATGACCTCAGGGTCGTCGTTGACACCTTTGAGCAACACCGTCTGCGCACCAAGAGGAATTCCCGCATCAGCCAAACGGCCACAGGCTTCTTTCACCTCAGGGGTCAGTTCATCTGGATGATTAAAATGCAAATTCATGTAAATGGGGTGATATTTTTTTATGATGGCACACAGTTCCGGAGTAATGCGTTGAGGCAGTGTGCCGGGAACTCGTGTGCCAAAGCGAATCAACTCGAGGTGAGGGATCGTCCGAAGGGCTTTTAAAATCCGTTCAATCAAATTGTCGGGGAGTAACAGCGGATCTCCTCCAGACAAAATGATATCCCGAACCTCCGTATGCTCACGAAGATAGATAATGGCCTGATCCAACTCACCTTTTTTCAGAAACCCTGGTTTTCCGACCAACCGTTTCCGTGTACAGAATCGGCAGTAAATCGGACATTGGTTCGTGACCATGAGGAGGACTCTGTCTGGGTAACGATGGACCAAGTGAGGGACAGGACTATCGGTGTCTTCTTCGAGGGGATCATCGGGGGCATTGAAATCGTCCATTTCAATGACTTCCGGCACGACCTGCTTCCAAATGGCATCTCCCTTTTCTTTTATGGTGGAGAGGACTGTTGGGGTAATGCGCATAGGGTAGGCCCCAACAACCTCTTCCACTTCTTTGGGGTCCACGCCGAGATGCTTGGCCAAGTCTTTTGGTTTGGTAATGCTCGCGGCTAGGACTTGCTTCCAATCTTCCATATCTGACTCCTTCTTAGATGTTCGATGCGTCGACTCTCTTCAATCGGGAGCAATTGGGATAACAAGGTAACAACACGTGAAGGCCCTCAACTCTAGCAAGTTTGATCAGGCATTGCCTGAATAGGATTCCAAAAAATTCAAAATATCTTCTGTCTCAGTGAGAATCGTATCTCCATCGACAAGAACCGGAACATAGTTTTGACCGGAGATTTCGTAGACTTGTTTTCGAAGGGGTCGAAAATCAGGAACGACAACATCCTCATACGGAATGTTTAACTCCTCGAGTTTTTCACGGACGAGAGTACATTCAGGGCACCAGGTCGTATGATAGAGCGTCATGACCAAACAGTCTCACGAATCAAAAGACCGTTTCGGGTGCCTTTTCGTCCGTCGCGAGTGAACAAGGTACCATGATCGCATCTCTCATCCCGTGTATGATTTTTTTATCTTTGGGGCAGATAGTGGCCAAGATTCCCCCTAACTTAGCTTGGTCACCTTCCACAAAATAATAGGGCGACAGTCGAACTCTTCCTGACATGAGGACACATTCGGTCTTGGCAAAATCATGATACTGGACATCAAATTTTCGCCCTTTATGAAAATCCTGCAAGATATACGGTGTAGAAGAAAAGGCCTCCAGCGCTCGTTGGAGAGTCGTCGCCCATTCCGTTTGAGGAAGATCATGCCCGATGGAAACACCACGCCCCCCCCAGGCTAATTCCGAGAATCCTGACGGTTTCACCACAAAGCTCCGTTGTCGTTGCGTGGCATAGACCAAGTCATTACAATCAGACACGGCATGACCATCCATATGCAAATGGGGAATCACGGCGGTGGGTGGCAGGGGGTGAGGATCCAAAACCCAGGTGCGAGGCATAAGACGCAAGAGTAGATCAAAGGTCTCATTCCCCATCACTTTGGCCCAAAAAGGTTCCAGTATGGGATGATGCAGCAGAGCAAAGCCCAATTTTTCTTCTAGCCAGGGCTTATATGGAGGAGTGACGATGGTCCGGCCTTTTTTGGCGGCATACATCACTAACTCCGATTTCGGAATATTTTTGAGATCGAACAATTCAAAAAATCGGTAAACAAGTGAAATGGGTCTTTCAGCACCACTTTGAGAGAGAAAGAGTCCTTCTTCACTAAAGCGAATTTCTCTGGGGTGAACACAATAGGTTTCGACTGAGAGGGTCGTCAGTTGAGAAGCAACCCAGGTCATTTCTGCTCGGTAATCTTCTGCTTCATCTGAAACCACAATCGCGACACAACCGGAATGCTCTCCCATCCATCTGCGAGCCATACTGGCAAAAGCTCGAATCATGCCGTCTTCGCCGCCAAGAATCCGATCTCCAAGTTTGGCATAGGCTTGTGAAAGACTTCCGGTCGTCCCAATTCCACCAGGAACAGAGTCCAGTTCGGTAATACAGAGGCCAGTCTCCGTAGGAATGATATCGGGGCGAATGACATCGGGAAGCACCTGACGAAATCGTTTCATTCGCCCAAAGGCAATGAGATCCGATGGTTTGCCTTGGTCCATATAGCGAGCGACCCACGCTGGCTGTTCCCCGCGAACGCTTTCAAAATAAAGATGATTGAGCGCACGGTAAAAGATAAGAAGATGATTCCCCAAAGATTCCAAAAAAGCCGCATCGTGCCTCGACAGAGGGAAAGGATTCGGTGATACCCGCCATTGAGGCTCAAAGTCGGGCTCAAACAAACCATCTTTGACCAACGCGTCGTACACGTACTGGCTCCGGCTTGTGAGTCTTTCATAATCTTCGGCAGGGGTTACCACCTGGCCAGGGATGGGGGCTTCACCTTTGAACATGTTATGACAATTTGATGAGTGAGGTCAGGTTATGGGAACGGGTCACGCTATAGAAGGCACCTATGGTGTCATCATTGCGGCCTTACCATCAAGAACAAAGGATTCAGAGGGGTAACGCCCTTGATGAAAGTCAACGCGTCGGCAACAAAGATAATCGTACCATGCTCTTGAAGAATCAGACAAGGGAAGTGATGCAAAAACAACGTGCGATTGACTGGACACAGAGACCTTCACCCCCATGTTTTCTGAAAATTTCCTGCACAGAACGGCAATCTTCCATGTCGTTCACGGTGAATCTTTTCACAAGATCGTTCCTTCTCGTTCTCGATCGTCTCAGAGACCACGAATGAGCTTGTCCCCCTTATGAGTGGACAGTCTTATGAGTGGACAGTATAATGACCTACGTAACAGGTGCGGCTTCAATCTCTTGATTGGATCATTGGTCGGGCAGAAGGGATCAAAGACGTGAAGGGTAAAGAATTCAACATTGAGCAATTTCATGTCACCGAACAGCCCTTTTACGAGGAGGTCAATGGCGAAATCGGGCTCGTCGAGATTGCAGCACAAACCCAGATGCCCGTGATGCTGAAGGGGCCAACTGGCAGTGGAAAAACTCGATTTGTGCAGTTCATGGCCCATCGGTTAGGACATCCGCTCATTACCGTGGCGTGTCATGAGGATCTGACCGCGTCGGACTTGGTGGGACGATACCTCCTGAAGGGAGAAGAAACGGTGTGGATAGATGGGCCGTTAACGCTCGGCGTCAAGAATGGGGCCATTGTGTATTTGGACGAAATAGTTGAGGCCAGAAAGGACACCACGGTCATCATTCATCCACTCAGTGATGATCGGCGAATGCTTCCCTTGGAAAAACGTGGCCAGATGATCGAAGCCGTCGATGAGTTTATGCTGGTGATATCATACAATCCGGGCTATCAAAGTGTGCTCAAAGATCTCAAGCAAAGCACCAAGCAACGATTCATGGCTATCGAGTTCACCTATCCCCCTATGGAGATCGAAACACGTATTATAGAACATGAAGCACGAATTGATAGAGAAACCGCCCAGCGTCTTGTCAAGCTTGGTAGCAAGGTCAGAAATTTGAGGAGTCATGGGCTTGAAGAAGGCGTGAGTACGCGTCTGCTCATTTACGCGGGTTCCCTTATTCAAAAAGGTGTTTCCCCTGAGCGGGCCTGTGAGGCCGCGATCACTCGACCCATTACGGATGATGCGGACATGCATCGAAGTATTCAAGAACTCGTCAAGGCTATTTTCTAATTTCGTTGAATCGAGAAAAGGACGTCCTGTGAAAAGGTGGATTGCAGGGATGTTGGCTGGGGTGATTCTCACGTTGACCGGATGTGGCAACCTGTTTCATCCACAAGCCCAGGAATATCTCGAACAGGCCAAAGGGCCGACAGCAGTTGACACCGCACTCTCTCTGACGCGAATGATGCAAGAAAGTATTCAGCAGGCCATGATCGATCCTGAGAGTACCGAAGCCTTGGATAGGTTGCATAACCAATTCCATGCTTTGCATGAGGTCTTCTGTCAATTTCCTGAAGGCCAAAGATCCCAAACGGCTTATATCCATGCGGCAACTCTTCAAAAGGAAATGCGAACCGTGTTTCATCGGCTTTGGAAATATCGGGAAGACCCTGTTCTCCGCAATCTTCACCTCGGCCTTTTTGCCGCACGACTTCGGGAGTTTCAATTAGCTCTTCAAGGGCTCTCATAGGTTGATTGCTCCTTCAGCAGTTTCATTCCTATACAGAGCTGCGTTTCTTTCTTAACAGGAGAGCAAAACAGCATGCCAGAACCGCATAACATTATCGCCATCGTCTATGATTTCGATCACACACTCAGCCCACATTATATGCAAAACCACACCATTCTTCGGCAAGCCCGGATCGATCCCAAAGAATTCTGGCTAAGCTGTACGGCTCTGATTAAAGAAAAAGGGTATGACCAAGAATTGGCGTATATGAAACGCATGCTTGAGCATGAATCAATCAAAACCCTGTCCAATCAAGACTTGCAGAAGATGGGGGCTGATCTCACCTTTTTCCCCGGTGTCCCAGATGTCTTTGCGGAATTGAATGCCATCGTTGAGCAACCGACGTATAGAGAATGGGACATTCATTTGGAGCATTATGTGGTGAGTTCAGGACTCAAAGCCATTTTAGATGGCAGTGAAATTGCGAAGTGGACGAAGGCGATGTGGGGTTGCGAGTTTGATGAAGAAGGTGGGCATATCAGTTTTCCCAAACGAACCATCAGTCACACGCAAAAAACACAATACCTGTTTCGGGTAAACAAAAATCTGCTCAATATGGATCAAGATGTGAACGATCATATGCCAGAGGAAGCGCGGCGTGTTCCTTTTCGGAATATGATCTATTTGGGAGATGGCCCGACCGATGTTCCCTGTTTTACGGTCATTAAGAAAAACGGAGGGTTAGCCATCGCGGTCTACAATCAGGACGATCTCAGCCGTCAGTCGTTTAAAAAGTGTTACGATCTCGTCCGGCGTGCTGAGCGAGTTCACTTCATGGCTCCCGCTGACTATCAGAAAGGGAGCCCGCTTCGACTGATTCTCGAACAACACCTTACAGAACTTGCTGACAGCATGGTGGAACGACGTCGACAAGGCATTGAAGAGACTCGTGTGCCTGCCCCGATGCCATAGGACTGGTGTCTACTTTCAACTTGATTTTCAGCCATTGTTTCAATGTCCAGGCTTGAGAAAACCTCATTATTCTGTCCACCTAGAGCATGTATTGCACATCCTGTCGTGAGAGGGGTAAGCTAATCTAAGGTGAATCTCAAGATACCCTATGTGAAGAGGTGACTTATGAGAAATCGTAGTCGCATTTCAACGATCAAACGTGGGAGGCAGCAACATTGGGCCTGCACTATACTCTTTGTCGGAGCCGTGGGTCTGTTATCAACAACTATCATGGTGACGTTTGCATCTGGCGGCATGCTCGACGCCAAGCCAGCAAACACGATTGACCTTTCCAAAGAAAGTGGTGATGGGGAAGGCTTAGTCATCGATCAGACAAACTGGACCTCACCACAATCATCGTTTAAATGGGTCGCAATGGCCCGAGGCTATGAGGTCCCGTGGGATTCGGTTGGACGGACCGGCTGGCTCACTGATGATGCCTATGTTAGTCCTGTTGATCCAGGGGTCTCGGAATTTTCGTCATACACGGAAGCTATTTACATCGTGTTTGCGGTCTCCGCCCTCGATGCCCCATCCCAATTTCGAGCGGCATGGTATCACTTGCCTGACGGGAAAACCCGATCTAACAAACCTGATGGGACCGATGCTCTGTTTCTGGAGATGAATGAAAAGTCTGGATACTTAGAAATCTACCAGCCTGAGGGCGGGTGGGAAAAAGGTAAGTATTTGGTCCGTCTCTTTTTTGAAAGCCCGGGGCAAGAACTCTACGATCCCAATGTCGTTGGGATCATGGCCTTTACCATAATCGACTAGCCATCTAGTGGGGAAGAACTTGCTGACCATACCAAACGACTCTTCGCGGGTCGTCCTTCCCTAAACCAGACCGGATGACAAGAGAGTCTGTCGCGAAGCATCCTTCACGATAAGAAGATTTCTTTATCAATATCCCCAAAGAACCTCATCCATTCAAGGATGAAATCCTTTACATTTCAATCTCAGCTCGTGAGATCCAGATCATCTCAACAATAGACGAAACATCGACAGGAAAAGCCCAAACCAAAGCTGACCAGATTAAAACTATTGTACCTGTAAGGCTGGAAAATTTAAGAGTTTGGGCTGGTGGCAGTTTCGGAAACAGATCGGACGTGCTTCGATTGATTGGATCGTATGAGGTCTTCCAGCGTGAGGAGAGTTCCACGTCCAGAGTTGGCCTCGAGTCCGTGAGTCAAATTTTCGTCCGCGTACGTGTGACCATGCTGTTGTGTGGCACTTTGACTCAGGCTGCCTGACCATGGACGGGGATCACGGCTCCCATGCTTCTGGCTCCAGGCACTCAAACAGGCTTTGGCGATGAGTTTGTTCATCGGAGCTGGATTATAAAGCAATTTTTTGACGTTCCAGGGCGCCAAACTTAAGGGATTGTAACCCGCTGAGAGGTAGCCTTCAGACAGCAGCTTCTGTTCCAAGTCCGTATTGGGCTGAACTCCGAGGAAGAACATGAGAGGGAACACGCGATCTTCTCCAAGAATGGAGGCTACCATTTTATAGGATTCAATACTTTGGAGCAGGCTCTCTTCGGTCTCTTCCGGCGAATTGAGTGAGTAGTTCAGAATCACACGGCCTTTGAAGCCAGCCTCGCACAAGTACCGACAGCCGTCATAGAGATGTTCGAGCTTGAAACCCATGTGCAGACTGTTGAGCACTTTTTGGGATCCGGCTGTAATGGCCACTTCTAAATCTCCCACACCCGATTTGACCATGAGTTTGGCCAGATCTGGGTTGATCAGTGACGTTCGAATGTAACCAGACCATTCGATTTCTAATCCCTCGGAGATGATCCGTTCCAAGATTTCCGTACACTGGGGATAGGCCTCTTTACCCGTGATAAACTGGGCGTCGGTAAACCAAAAGCGTCGTGCTCCCCATTGGTGGTAGTACTGAGAGATATCTTTGGCCACGTTTTCGGGGGGCCGGTAACGCACACGCTTGCCTTCGATGTACGGATAGAGACAAAAGGCGCAATCATATGGACAACCCCGTTTGCTCTGAACGCCGATACATTCCCCAACATATTCCTTGTACTGGGGAAAAATCGAGGTGAGATAGGGCAGATCCACAGTGAGTGAATCCAAAAGGGCTGGGATATGTTTGGTGCCTTTCGTGACCTTGCCATTTTCTCTGATGATAAAACGCTCATCGACAAGTGATTCTCCGTTCAAAACCTTAAGGATGGCATCTTCCCCCTCTCCAAGAATTCCGATTGTCCCCTCGGGAAGTTTTTCGATCAGTTGATCCGCGAATGCCGTAAACGCCCCACCACCGATCATGATGCGTGAGTGGCGAAATTCCTTACGGATCAGCCATGGGTAGGAGAGGTTCAGGCGAATATCTTGGTAATAGCGGTAAAGGTTATGCAGACCTTGGAAGGAAGCCATGATTCGCTTCAAGGGATTGCTGGCATAATAAAAATTGAATGCGTGTTCCAAGGAGGTATCGCCTTCATGGGGCGAGAAAATTTGAATGTCCCGCCAGGAAAAACACACCAGATCGGGCTTGAATGAGGCTGCGGTCTTGCGAAGAACCTTGGATCGCTCGTGCTGAGGATACAGAGAAAGGTCTAAGATGTGCTGACGAACTTCTGGACACCGACGATGAATAAAGTCAGCGAGGTACGTGATCCCTGTCGGATAAACTTTTTTACATGGGAGAAAGACATAGAGAAGAGAATTCATAGCCTGTTACTTCACGGCCACGTGAATCGCAACAATGCCGCCGTTGTGATTGCGATATTCCACATGTCGGAATCCTGCTTGGGTGAGCAACGCGACAAGCCGTTCTTGATCGGGAAATATGCGGATGGAAGCCGGCAGGTAATGATACACATCCGTGTGATCCCGTGCGACTTTCGTTCCAATCCACGGGAGAAGGTGAAAGGAATACCAGTCATAAAGAGCTCGCAACCATCCATAAATCGGGCGCGAGAATTCCAAACAGACGAATCGCCCCCTCAGCTTGAGTACACGGTAAATTTCTAAAAAGGCTTGCTCAATATTCCCTACATTTCTGATGCAAAACCCAGCTGTGACCGCGTCAAAAGAATCGTCTTGAAATGTTAATCGTTCGGCATTTCCTTGAAGACAAGATATCCGGGAAGATAAATCGTTCTTATGGACTTTGACTAACCCTTCTTTCAACATGGCCAAATTCAAATCCATGGCTGCCACCACTCCATCCTGACCCATTCGCTGATCCAACAAAATCGCGAGATCCCCGGTCCCGGCACCCAAGTCCAAGACTCTTCCTCCAGACATAGATGGAACCCAGTCTGCTGCAAGGCGTTTCCATCGATGGTGTAACCCGAAACTGAGAAGGGAATTATTGAGATCGTAAAACGGAGCAATGGCCGTGAACATCCCCTGGACAGCCTTCTCTCGAGGCGTGCCTGACCATTCCGACACGGCTTTTCCCGAAGGGGCTTCGATTGTCTTTCTCGCGGATTGTAGCATTGAAAGGAGGTAGCATTGGCCTGATTCGTTTGTCAAGGAATATGTTCCGTTCCCATTTCTCCGTAGGGCAGACGCCTTTCCGTGGGAAGTGGAGTTCTTGGAGATATTTCGTATTTCAACATTCTTGAGGCAGGGTCTGCTGGATTTGCCCACTGAGCCGCTTTGAAGCATTCAACGGTACGTCTTTGACTTCAATCGAATGACAAGAGGGATCGTGAATGGGTTTAGAGAAACAAATCCTTTGTTTTTCCAAAATATTGGAAGGCCTTAGTCGTGGCCTGCCTCCCACGAGCCGTACGATCCAAATACCCGGCTTGGATAAGGAAGGGTTCATATAAATCTTCAAGCGTTGCTTTTTCTTCTTGGACGGCCGCAGCCAGCGCATCAACTCCCACTGGTCCTCCATGAAATTTATCCAGGATGGTGAGAAGAATCTTGCGATCCATTTCATCGAATCCAGCCGAATCCACTCCTAACCACTCGAGTGCATCTTGGGCGACCTGTCGTATGATGACCCCTTCAGCTTTGACCTCGGCAAAATCTCTGACTCGCTTGATCAGTCGGTTCGCAATGCGTGGGGTCCCACGGGCACGATAAGCAATTTCTTGGGCACCCTCTGGTTCTATGACAATGTTGAGCAACTTGGCTGATCTAGTTACGATGATGGCGAGGTCGTTTGGATCATAGAAATCTAACCGGTACACAAGCCCGAACCGTTCTCGCAATGGTGACGTAAGGGATCCTGCCCGGGTCGTGGCGCCCACCAATGTAAAAGGAGGCAAGTCCAGTTTCATCGTCCGTATCGAGGGACCTTGGCCAATAACCAGATCAATCTGGAAATCTTCCATGGCTGGATACAGGGCTTCCTCCACCGCTGGAGAGAGTCGATGGATTTCGTCGATAAAGAGTACATCTCGCGGTTGAAGATTCGTCAGGATCGCCGCTAAATCGCCAGCATGGGTAAGAACCAACCCTGAAGTTGGGTGAATGGTTCCTCCCATTTCCCTGGCGATGATATGGGCAATGGTTGTCTTCCCAAGACCTGGTGGGCCATAAAAAATGGCATGATCTAATGCCTCTTCACGACGGGTGGCAGCCTCCATGCAAACCCGAAGATTTTCCTTCATGCGACTCTGCCCGATGAATTCCTCCAATGATTGAGGACGGAGGGTTTTTTCGACAGCCTGATCTTCATCCAAGAAATAATTGGTAACGAAACGATCATTCATCGAGGGAAAATACTCCCAGAAGGAACAGGACCTATCATGAAAGGAACCTACGTGACCCCAGTACGGTTTTCAACAGGCCTTTGACGCGAAAAAGGGAAATGGAAGAGATGAGTTGGTTGAGAGGCACAGCATCCATCCCAACCTCAGCAAGATAAGATATTTGGTGAAAATGAGAGAGGGTCCCTACTCAAACTCGACGTTAATGTCCCGCCCTAAATAGTTCACGAGAAATCCTTGTTCTTCGTAATGGAGCATCGCTCCCATGACGTTTTCGTCTCCGAAATCTTCAGGTCCAAGCAGTTCGCGGATTTCTTTGGAGCTTTCTGATGTGAGGACTCGTCGAAAAATCCCACGAGTTTTATACGCAAAACGATTGTTGATAAAGATCAAATTGACCTTCCCATCGATGATCCTCACTCCAGCCATCGCTCCCTGAGGGTTGAGTTGATCCCAGAGAAGAATAAATACCCCCTCCTGCTCTACTCGCACACCGGAAATTTTCTCATTGACCAATGTTTCGACTGCGTCAATCTCCGAATCCCCCAATTTAACTCCATAGAGGGAAACTTCCTGGCTATTAATGTCTTGGGGATTTGTAACGTTATTTCTGGTCAGTTCGTATCTTTTTCCAAAAGCTCCTCCTCCAAACAGCAGGAAGACGAGAATGACCAGACTAAGAATCCTTAGTATTTGTCGCGGCATGGGTTCCTCCGTAATAAGGAGACGGACTCAGGCATCGTGAGTTTTCTCTGCCCTCTCGTCACCCTTTAACCTCAGTAATAGATCTTAGATTGTAACCAACCATACTACACTGGTCAAATGAGTCATCAAGAAGAAATCATGTGTTCTCAGAAAGGTGCGCTGAAGTTTTTGCTTTGACCGGTCAAGGGAATCGGTTGGTGGACGTTGTCCGGTGTTTGCCCTCTCACAAGATCCCGATCCCTCATCGCATTGAGGTGTATGATATAATGTTTTCCCTTATGAACCACACCATTCGCATAAAAGGTGCAAGGGAGCACAATCTCAAAAATCTTGATGTCCAACTGCCGCGTGACAAATTGGTGGTAATTACGGGACTCAGTGGTTCTGGTAAATCTTCGCTAGCTTTCGATACGATTTACGCCGAGGGCCAGCGTCGTTACGTCGAATCTCTCTCTGCCTATGCTCGGCAGTTTCTTGAGCAGATGGGAAAACCCGATGTGGATTCGATTGAGGGCCTTTCCCCTGCCATTTCTATCGAACAAAAGAATACCAGCCATAACCCCCGCTCGACGGTCGGCACCGTGACAGAAATCTATGATTATCTGCGCTTGTTGTTTGCCAGAACTGGTCGACCCTTTTGTTACGCTTGTGGTGAAGCCATTACGGCTCAAACGGTGCAACAGATGGTGGATGGGATTTTGGAATTCCCCACGGGATCTAGGATTCAAATCCTGGCTCCCATTGTTCGTGGCCGAAAAGGTGAATATCGAAAAGAACTGGCGGATGCCCGGCGTGCGGGGTACATCCGCGCTCGTGTTGATGGGAAAATCGTTGATTTAGCCGAACCTATTACCTTGGAGAAGCATCGCAAGCATACGATTGAACTCATTGTCGATCGGCTGATCGTCAAAGTCGAGGAAGACTTGAGTCGGCGACTGGCTGATTCTATTGAAACAGCATTGAGGCTGACCCATGGATTGGTTGGGGTGTTGAAGTCAAATGATCAAACACTGTTGTTTAGTGAGAATCTCGCCTGCATTCGGTGTGGAGTCAGTTATCCAGAAATGACTCCACGAATTTTTTCCTTTAACAGCCCTCATGGAGCATGTCCTGTCTGTGATGGAATTGGATTCTCTATCGCTTCAGGATGTCCTGAAATGGAGGATTTGACCCTTTTGGAACACTGCTCCGCATGTCAGGGGAGTAGGCTCAGACCGGAGAGCCTTGCCGTGAAACTTGCGGGAAAATCCATTTCGGAAGTGACACAACTTTCCGTCCAGGAGGCTACCGACTTTTTCGAATATTTGGACCTGACGGAACGTGAGCATGTCATCGGTGATCGAATTTTGAAGGAGGTTCGAGAACGTCTAGATTTCTTGATGAATGTCGGGCTTGACTACTTAACATTGGACCGTGCGGCTTCAACTCTTTCGGGGGGAGAAGGACAACGAATTCGTCTTGCTACTCAGATTGGCTCCGGACTCGTTGGCGTGTTGTATATTCTCGATGAACCGAGTATTGGCCTTCACCATCGAGACAATCGACGACTTCTCCAGACGTTGCTACGCTTACGGGATATGGGGAACACTGTCCTTGTTGTCGAACATGATGAGGACACGATACTGGAAGCTGATCACATCGTGGATATGGGACCTGGGGCAGGAATTCATGGCGGACAGATTATTGCCCAAGGGTCTCCAGCTGATATTCGATCCAACCCGGATTCCTTAACCGGTCAGTACCTTCGTCGAGTGATGCAAATCACCCTCCCGAACCGGGTCCGGACCCCCAAAGGCTATCTCACAGTCACTGGAGCGATCAAGCATAATTTGAAAGGGATTACAGCCCGATTTCCTCTCGGGCTCTTCACCTGTGTCACTGGAGTGTCGGGATCTGGGAAAAGCTCACTCATTTTGGAGGTCCTGTTTCATTCACTCGCCCAACTCCTTTACCAAAAAAATCCCAAGATTGACGGGTGTCAGACAATCCACGGTGCAGAGGCCTTGGATAAAGTCATTGACATTGATCAATCGCCCATTGGCCGAACCCCACGCTCCAATCCTGCCACATACACAAGGCTGTTTAGTCATATTCGGGATTTGTTTTCCAATCTACCGGAATCGCGGGTTCGTGGCTATAAACCTGGTCGGTATTCTTTCAACGTGAAAGGGGGACGATGTGAAGACTGCCAAGGAGATGGTCTCATTAAGATCGAAATGCATTTTCTCCCCGACGTCTACATCACATGTGAGGTGTGTAAAGGACAACGCTATAATCGGGAAACCTTGGATGTTCAGCACAAGGGCAAGACCATTACCGACGTGCTCAATATGACTGTTGAAGAAGCATTAGCATTTTTTACTCATATTCCCCCCATCAAAAACAAACTCCAGACTCTCTTCGATGTGGGCCTGCATTACATCAAATTAGGGCAATCAGCGACGACCCTCTCCGGCGGTGAGGCTCAGCGCGTCAAACTATCGAGGGAGCTTTCCAAACGGGCGACTGGTCGTACGCTGTATATCCTGGATGAGCCGACAACGGGTCTTCATTTCGCGGATATTCAAAGACTCCTTGATGTTCTCAACTGTCTGGTTGAGGCTGGGAATACCGTTATCGTCATTGAGCATAACCTTGATATCATTCGAAATGCCGACTGGATTTTGGACTTAGGTCCTGAGGGAGGGATCCGGGGAGGTGAACTCGTCGAGGAAGGGGCACCTGCCGATCTGATACGTTCGGGTTCTTCTTGGACTGCAGAAGTCTTAAGAGAGAATCATCGGGGCTGAGACCGGGAACACGGTATTTCCCTGGAAGCTTATCTTGGAAACGGTGTCTTTGTCCTATTTCTTTTTATAAATGTTCAACCCAATTTTCTCGTCACGCCCTGGAATCGTGATGTTCCCTTCCGTGGTCGCAATGATTGTTGTTTTACCTGAAGAAGACGGCCCGAATTCTTTGGAGAGATCCACTCGAATCGTGAGCATGGTGCCTTCTATGTTTATATCGACGTTTTTCATGTTTGCCTTTCTCCTTGATCCGACTCAATCGCTTTGCTTATTCGCACAACGATACATTCGTCATCACAATCCGTTCCCTTAAATCCCAATTCCTTCTAAATATGTTGACCCAACCTCTAAGGGTGAAGAACGTTATTGGAGATTGACGAGGCCGAGTAAAGCGAGGGTCCCGGCCATATACGGAAGCAGACAAAAATAAAAAATGACCTTGAGGTGACTTGTCCCAATCATCGGAGCACGGGCTCGCTGCTCTTTGTAGACAAACTCATAAGAAAGGATGATCACGGCAAGCGTTAAGATGATCACTCTACTGGCTCTGGGCCAGGTATAAAGCCCACTTAACAAAAAATCCATGGTAAAAAACCCACTCCAAAACAAGACCAGCGATGCAATGCCAGTTTGCAACACATGTGACAAGAAAGAAGGGCTGACCTTAGCCGCTTGCACCTCAGCCTCTGAACTCATGTTTTTGCCGTTGTCGTAGGATTGGCCTGATTAGGAGAAATATGTTGGCACGAGTGAAGGGTTTCGCAGTTTTTGCAGACACGCGGGCGTCGCTTGAGAAAATGGATTTTTCCGCTGGCCAAACATGCATAATGAACAAATTTATTACAAATCGAGCAACGGGACCATCCTCCTCGGAACATCGTGGTATCCCGGTAAAGCCCTTTTCCGCAAACTCCACACGTCTCAGGTTCAATGCCGAGCATGAGAGGCTCCCATTCACCGGCTGATTTGCGAATACTCATGTTGAAAAGTATAACCAGCTCATGTGGCAAAAACAATTATCGCTTAAACAAACTGAATAAGCTCCGTTCTTGGGAGGCAGGATTGTCTGACCTATTTGACAGCAAAAAAATGCTTTTGTTACCCTCACACCCCATTCTTCTACTGAACATAAAGGCTCGGCCTTCCCGGTGATTATTGAAGAGTACCTTGAACAAAAACGTCAGGAAGTTGACCGGTTTCTCGAAGCCGAGATTCCTTCCTCTGATACGCCTCCAGCCATCCTCCACGAATCCATCCGATACAGTTTACTCGGAGGAGGCAAACGAATCAGGCCTATCCTCACTATTGCCACGGCAGAAGCCGTAGGCTACCTGCCAAAGGCCCTTCTCCCTGTGGCGTCCACCTTCGAATTAATTCATACCTACTCCTTAATTCATGATGATTTACCGGCCATGGATGATGATGACTTCCGTCGAGGGAAGCCAACCAATCATAAAAGATTTGGTGAGGCGATCGCGATACTGGCTGGAGATGCGTTGCAAGCGATGGCCTTTGAATTCTGTAGTCGACGAGATTTCATCAATGATTTAGATCCTCAATGCCAGATCCAGATTATTCATGAGCTCGCTTCTGGGGCTGGCCATAGAGGGATGGTTGGTGGGCAAGTTTTCGATATACAAGCTGAGAATCTCGATGTCGATCTTGTCGATCTTAATGGCTTACAGAATATTCACTCTCATAAAACCGGTCGGCTTATCCGTGCAGCTGTTCGTGCAGGGGCCTTGGTATCCGGGGCAAGCATTGCCCAACTCGATAGCCTGACTCATTATGCCGAGGATATTGGCCTAGCCTTTCAAATTGCCGATGATGTATTGAATGTCACAGGAACCCGGAAAGAATTAGGTAAAAACACTAATACTGATGTCCAGCGCGGCAAAAAAACCTATCCTTCATTTTATGGGGTTGACGGAGCTCGAACGTTAGGGCAGGAATGTGTTGACCGGGCCATAGAACGATTGGAAGTTTTTGATGAGAAAGCTGAACCTTTAAGGGCCCTTGCCGCTTATATTGTGAATAGACGGAGTTAGCTTACCCCTCCTCGGTTCATCGGACCTCATCGGTTCCGTTCGCTTTCTTTCACACCCCATACTCTGTAAAACGACAGCATAGGGTTATTCCATACTACCTAGGATTTTTTTGCCTTCATGTGGTACATATCACCTCACGATCCTTTCGTATTTCCGATTCGCGGCATCTGAAAAGACTCTCTTGAAAGCATTGGTGACAGGGGCAACGGGTTTTATTGGATCGGCAGTGGTCCGCGCTCTTGTGGCTTCGGGTATTCACGTGCGGGTCCTTGTCAGACCCCAAAGTGATCTTCGCAATCTGGAGCAATTGAAGGTTGAGTATGCAACGGGAGATCTTCTTGATTCACAATCTCTCCTCCCAGCACTGAATGGGTGTGAACATCTGTACCACGTGGGTGCCCACTACGCTCTGTGGGACCGCAACCCCTCTATTTTCTATGCCATCAACGTGGAAGGGACTAAAAGATTGCTGGAAAAAGCCCAAGAAGCGGGTATGCAGCGCATTGTGTATACCAGTACTATTGGGGCCATTGGCCTACCCGAAGATGGCGGTTTGGGCACTGAAGAGACACCCATATCCACCGCCCAAATGGCCGGCCATTATAAACGTTCGAAATATCTGGCCGAACAGGAAGTTCTAAAATTCGCACAGTCTGGGTTACCTGTGGTGATTGTGAATCCATCTGCTCCAGTGGGGGAATACGACATAAAACCAACCCCCACTGGCCAAATTATCGTCGACTTTATGAAAGGACACATGTGGGCTTTTTTAGAAACCGGGATGAATATTATCGATGTTGAAGATGTTGCCATTGGACATCTTCAGGCGATGGAACGAGGAAAAATTGGAGAACGTTATATTCTTGGGAATCGGAATGTCACGCTCCAAGAGCTCTTTCAGACCTTGAGTCGAATGATTGGGGTCAAAGAGCCCACGATCAAAATACCTCGAAAGATTGTGCTCCCCCTGGCCCACTTGAATAAATGGATGGCTGATTTAGTGACACATCGCCCGCCACAAATTCCTTTGGAAGGGGTCCGAATGGCCAAATACTGCATGCATTATGATTGTTCCAAAGCTGTTCAGGAATTGGGATTACCCCAGACACCAATCGAAATTCCTTTGGCAAAAGCCGTGCATTGGTTCCAAACCCATGGTTATGCCTAGTCCGACATGATTCAATGGGGTCTCGGCTCTGATGTCATGTTGACACTCCCGTAGGAATCGTCTTCTTGGATTTCCCTTCTCTTTTTCTCAACACACTCCTCCTCCGTCCCTATGTTTTTGTGTTTCTGGGGTTTTCGTTATTTGTTGGGCATCGTCTTCTCGGATGGAAACGAACCACGATCTTTTTAGGAATGACGTGGCTCACAGCGTTCGTGTCTGAATTTTCTTCAACCCGAATCGGAATTCCCTTTGGGACGTATTTTTACACTGGCTCGACACACGATCAGGAGCTCTATATTTCAAACATCCCGTTTATGGATTCCCTTTCCTTTTCATTCCTCCTTCTAGCCAGCTATTGTCTCGCGTTATGGTTTATCTCACCGTGGAAAATCTCTGAAATCTCTCATGAAAAGGGACTGGATACTCAATACGCGACGAGTTGGAGAACCGTTTTCTTAACGTCTTTTCTTTTTATATTTATTGATATTGTGATTGACCCAATTGCTTTGCGGGGTGATCGATGGTTCCTTGGTCTGATTTATGGGTACCCTGATCCTGGGATCTATTTTGGGGTCCCATTGGCGAATTTTGCAGGATGGATGTTCGTGGGGTTGGTTTCCATGATGGCTTTCCGGACCTATGAAAAAAAGAATCATTCTCCCTTGGAATTCCAAGAACTTTTTCAGCCCGGTACCATTTTCCTAGGGTGTGGTTTGTACTACGGGATCCTCTGCTTCAACCTGTTCATAACTTTTTGGATTGGCGAACTTCTCATAGGCACGGTAGGATGCTTTATATACCTTCCCATTACGGTTCTCGCGTTGTTAAAATTTCTTGCCCGAGGAGGGAATCGCAATCTCAACGCACGGCATTCGACTAATTAAGTGGAGGAACGGTCCTGGGTCTTGGGATGGCCTCGTGTTTCTTCACGAATTGCCTTGAGCCAATAGGCATGCTGGAGTATTATGAAGGACGGATATCTAAAATAAGGTAACGGGGGACGGAAACCTGGGAAAACGTCCTTTTCATCTGAATGGAACGGGCGCATCCATGAGGAGAAATGACTATGACTCAAGGCTCATCTGGTGGTAGTGGAGTGATCCGAAAGTTGATCGTTTCAGTCATTTTAGGGGTATTGATTTGGTTTGGCAGCGGTCAGCTGGGATTTGCCCAGGTTTTTCAATGGATGTTTGTGGTCTATGTGGGTTTGGGCTTCTTGGTATTTGTCCTCCTTGATGCCCCTCCCCTTCCACGGTTTTCTGGGTGGCTGGCTGTTGTGGCATTAATAGGGTTCTACGCGGTCATTTCCGCCACGTATATACTCGGGACCATTGCCTTGCCCCAATACGATCCAGAAGCGGAAAAAGGGAAAATCGAAAAGCTTTTGAAACGGAAACGAGAGCGGGTCCAGGCGAAATCACAGGAAGTCGATAATCTCCTCCTTAAAATGCAAGCCATAGAGGGGAAGACACAGCATGTTATGGCCCGTTTGAGCAAACTTGCACCCGCCGTGGCTCCCTCACCCACGAAGGGAATAGGGTCGACTGGGACCGGGGCTATGACTGTCGTGGATCGGGGAAAAGAGGTTTACCAACTGTATGAATGTTATAACTGTCATAAAATTGGTGGAGAAGGCGGGAAAAAGCGGGGTCCCATACTTGATAATATTGGAACGTATTTGACGGTAGAGGATATGAAGCGAAAAATTTTTGATCCCACCTACTTATATGCCGAAGGATTTGAAAAACAGCATAAAAAGGGAAAAATGCCTGACAAGTATAAGGAATTAATGGATGAGGAAGAAGTGAATGCGTTGGCTACCTATCTTTCGACGCTCAAAGATACCAGTGTCAACACCCCCAAACCAATTTTCGTCAAGTCGAACGTTGAGCATGGATATACCGTTTTTGGATATGTGCGGGATTCCAAGGGGACTCCCCTTCCCGGAGTAAAGGTCAATGTTATGCCCAAGAAGAAAGGCAGTCATGGGGCATCGGGAAATACGAATGACACTGGGTATTACGAAGTGTTTATCCACATGCACAATGAGGATGTCGGGGCCACGGTAACGGTGTCAACCAAAAACACACAACAAGATTTTGTGGCCAATTACGATCCCAACGATAAAGTCACGAAACGGCAAAAATCATTGGACTTGATCATTTCCGGAAACCTCTAGTCTGTTGAGCCTATTCCAAAGGAAGCGTCGCGTCAGAAAACCCAGCGGCCAGTTCTGTCATATGAGGGAGGCAGCTTTGGTAAGATCAGTCCAAGGGCAAATGTTGTTGTAAAGGTCTATTTTTCGATGCGAGGTTTTCTTATTCGATGTACGGTAACCGGGGCTGCAGTCCTGGTTGCCAGTCAGGTTATCGGGGGTATCGCTATTGATTCACTCGCTGCGGGCATTGTTGGCGTGTTGGTGTTGGCGTTTCTCAATGCGTTGATTCGACCGCTCCTTTACCTCCTTTCAGCTCCTTTTATTGTCGTAACTTTCGGATTATTTATGGTCGTGATCAATGCGTTTCTTCTCAAATTTGTGTCCTTTTTAGTCGAGAGTTTCCATGTGGAAGGATTTTTGGCAGCTGCTGGAGGTGCTCTCCTGATTAGTTTGGTCAGTGCGCTCCTCAACTTCTTTATTTCCGAAAGAGGAGGGATAGAAGTCGCCGTATCATCTCAACGACCTAGAAAAATTCGTCACATCAATTGACATACCCACTGAAAGCTAGCAAGAATCCCAGTCCCCTATGCGAGAAGAAAAAACGAAAAAAAAAGTGGCTGATCTTAAACAGGCCACAAATCAGAGTACTTTGCAAAAAATTCTGAGTTCAGTGGTCAATGATTTGAGGTGGGACGCCACTGTCGCTATTCTCAGCCAGGAGCAGGGGCCCTTGATTCCCCAAGTATCTCGTGGGTTTACAGAGCGAGAGGTAAGGGCGATTTTCCGAGCTCTCCCTGAGAATGAATGGGAACTGAAAGGAAGGCAGGAAACCTCTAACGGAGCTGATCCAGAAGGCTCCATACGGCTTCGAATGGTTTCTCCGGGATCAAAGGTGATTCTTGCTGTCCCTTTACTAGAAAGGCAACGTGTGTATGGAGCGTTAGTTCTTGGGAAACAGGAAAATGCGACGTTTACCAAGCGGGATAAGTCCTCTATCGAAGATGCCAGGTCCACCATCACCAAGGAATTAAAACAAGCTAAACTCTTCAACACCTCGCTCATCCTTCATCAGCCCTTTGTTCCTCAAGAGCCTTTCCCGGAATCTGAGGCGAAGAGAGGATCAACTTCTACGTATACAACCCCTGAAATTCAAAAAAGAATCGAAGCCATTCTCACCGAGGCCCACGAGTTCATCCAGTTCGATCGGGCATGGGTGACATTGTACGATCCCCTTGCCGCATCTTTAGAGGTTTTGGGAAGTCTAGCGGGGCACAAAAAAGAATTACTACCTGGTCAGCGCCTCTTGTTAAACGAATCTGCCTCAGGGTGGGCTGTTCGCCACAGGAAACCCCGAATTGACCAAAATCTGGCTTCTACCCAAGGCCGATTTCATGACTATAAACAGTTGTATCGAGAGCGATTTAAGAACGCGTTGGTTGTGCCGTTTCTTGTGCGAGGACGAGTAGCGGGGACACTGACTCTGAGCTCGAAATTGGAAAAGGCTTTTGAATCACCAGAAGCGGACAGCCGGAAATTGGTCCCAGTCACCACTAAATTAGGGCAATTGTTTGAAGACCCCTCCTTAAAATTGTCCTTCTTTTATCCCCCCCAACCTTCACAGGGACAATCTCCTGACTTTCCTGGAACAGAAACGTTAGAGCCGACGATTCGTCGACAAGAGCGACAAGAAGCCCTGAAAGAAGTCAGTTCGTTCTTGGCGACAGAAATTCGCGAACCGATGGGATTCGTCCGTGCTCAGCTGGAAGAGGTGACTGGAGAGGGATCCCTTGATTTTGAAAGTCAAACCCGTATTGAAGCCGCGATGCGCGACTTGATTCGAATCGAAACCCTCTTGCACGAGATCTTGGATTTTGCGAGGCCCTTGGAACTCGATCGACGCCTCTGTCGCGTGCCTGACCTCCTTGAAAAGGCACTGTCATTGATTCTTACGGATTTGAAGGTGAGCCGGATAGAGGTCATGAAAGACCTTCCTCCCCGTTTAGCACAAGTCCGTTGGGATGAGGCCAAAATGCAGTATGCGTTTCTCAGTATTTTTAAGAATGCGCTCGAAGCGATGTCACCCGGCGGTCACTTACGAATAGCGGCATCGATGAAAAGGGGTCGCCAGCCAGAAATGCTTATCACGATTGAAAATGATGGGGCTCTAATTCCAGCTGAACATGTGGATAAAGTCTTTGAGCCCTATTTCACGACGAAACGTTCCGGGACCGGTCTGGGTTTAGCGACAGTCAAGAAAATTGTTGAAGAACACGAAGGCAAGATATTCATTGAGAGTGGGACAGAACAGGGGACCACCGTCACGATTCGACTACCTGCCCTTAGCCCACGTCCCCCTTATAGACGTAGAGGAGGGCCCCCTCGAAAAACCCTGAGGCATCATTAAAGATTCAACTCCACTCCCTTGACACTTCCCCAGGAAAACAAATAAGATTCACCATTCTTAGTCCATCATCATTGATTACTATTATAAGGGTAGATTTTGTATTAACCTGTTATAACAAAGGAGCGGACTTATGAAGGCCCTTCGAATTCTTCTCGCCACCGCCGCTTGTACTGCGTTGACAGTCTCCATTGCTTTTGCGAATCCAGGAATGCTCCCTAAACACCCAGGGTATCCTGCAAAGGGGAAATCCCCGGCTACTGGGCAATCAACTGCAAATGATCCTGGACAAAGGCATATGAATCAGGCAAGTGGAGCAACGGCTGACGCAAGTGCGATGAATGATGTTTCTGATCCCAACCGTGCACGAATTCTTAAGTCGACTGGCGCCGGAAAACTTCCACAAGTTGAGGGACCGCTCAATAATGTCAATGTGAATCCTGCTGGTGCCACATCCACCAAGATGCAATAAAGGTTTTTCTTCACATCCTGAAAAGATTGTAAGGGAGGTTGTCCTGGTGATAGCCTCCCTTTTTTCTTTCTTATCCGGCACTTCCATTAAGGCAAGTTTTCAAGACTCATCGTTCTTGTTTCCCCCCTTTAAAAGGTTTTCCCAATTCGTTTTGACAAAGGCTTGAGCCTATTCACATGAACCCCTTAGGAACTTACTGAACCCAATTGTGGAGATACGACCTTGGCTCAACTGTTGAAATCCAGAATACGACAGGAAGGACCTATCACGTTTAGAGAGTTTATGCACACCGCGTCGACAGTCCTTTTTCAATACTCTCTGTTCCTCTCTGATTAGGTCCTAACCTTACTCAAATTAAAAAGAACGAAAATCAAACACAGACTGCCAGAATATCATGGCAATGGAGGCAAGAGTACTGCGTTCAGGAAAAATAGTGTGGGCAAGGAAGACCCAAGGTAAGGGAAAGATGAACGGCATAAAAAAGGAGCCCAAGAAAAACATTGGGCTCCTTTTCTCTTAATGATTCGTTATTGAAATGGAATGAAAGTTACTCAGTTTTAAACACTTCATTTAGAATTGGCGCAAGTTCGCCTTTTTCTTCCATAGGCCCCAAAATGTCTGTATCTCCGTAAAATTTTCCGTTGATAAACACTTTGGGAAGGGTTGGCCAATTTGTCATCTGGGTCAATTTTTCACGCTTGGCCTGGTTTGTCAGAGTATTAATGATTTCATAGGGGTAACCGTATTTGTCAAAGAATTGCATGGTTTCGACAGTAAACCCACATTGTGGGGCGTCCTTGGTCCCTTTCCCATAAATACAAATTTTGTGCTGCTGTATTTCTTTATTGATTTCTTCTTCAATGGAATCTGCCATTATACCCTCCTTTATGTTTCGTCTTTGGTCTCCGTCTGAAGTTCTAATGCATGGATTCGACCATCTCTCATGGGCTCCTCCAGCGCCTGGTAGATCATCCGGTGCCGATCTAAAAGATTTTTTTCTTTGAAGAATTCCGAGACGATGCGAACATGCAAATGATCCCTCGTTCCCGTACGATCAGTCACCGCAACCGTTGCATCAGGTAGCATTCGGCGAATGTATTCTGTAAACGTTTCTTCAGTAATCATAGGACCTCATTAGAAAATATCTCTACTGCCTTCAACTGTTGCTTATGTTACTGTAGTTCTTCAAGATCATGCAATTGGTTCAAATGAGTCAATACTCAGGCCCCAGAACTCAAGAATCTCTCTTTGAAACACTCTCTAATAAAGGGACCTAGACTGTTCATAACAGTAGGTGGGATCTCATGACCACCAGTGAACTCTTGCCATTGCACCTCTAATCCACCAGCAATAAAATGATCACGAAGTTCTTGGGCTGTTCGATAGGGAAGTAACGGATCTTCCCCTCCATGGCTTTGAAAAACCTTAAGGCCTTTCTTCTTTCGAATCAGTGTCGTCCATTCCTCTTTAGCAATGAAGGTTCCAGACATCATCACCAGGCTAGCAAAAGACTGGTCTGAACGAAGGATGAGGTCACAGGCCAGCATACTCCCTTGAGAAAATCCACCTAAAATGATGTCTTGGGCACTCACGTGCCAATGGTTTTGAAGATCTTCAAGGAAAGAAACAATACATCCCCTGGCATGAGATAAACCGCTTGGGACTTCTCGAACATCACGACCGCGACCCTGAGCTAGAGCAACGGGATCGACATTGATCATCCACCAGGCCCGAGATCCCGGCCAACCGAGGTTTAGGGAAAGAGGCCCTACCGGAAATGCGAATCTCGTGGTCTTGGGAGCGTCGATCGCTTGCGAAAGAGATACGAGATCATTTCCTGGTGCTCCGAAACCATGAAGAAGGACAACAAACGGTCCCTCCCCGCTTCCTTCTCCGTCCATGCCTCCGGCAATATACACCTCTAAGCCACCTAGCCTGAGTTGTCGCATGGATCACGAGGGTGGGAATTGGGTCAATGCCCCATCTTGGGGGCCCCAGCATTGGCGCCTTGGGTCACCAGCGGGATTCGTAAAACCTGTCGGCAGTGATTACACGTCACCCGCAGAGTATTTTCATCGCTATATTCAACGGCATTCTCAGGAACCCAAAACAAGAGTCCGCATTTAGGACATTTTCTCACAAGCATTGGCATCACATTTCCCTTCGTTTGCTGGTATTTAAAGTAGTTATAGTGTAATACAAATGAACCTTCTTTCGCTAGAACATGATTATCTACTCAGATCAGAAAATTTTTGATCCTTCTTGTCTTTTGGGGCTCTTTGAACAGGCGCCTTGGGCTCGCGGGCGTACCTTAGAAGACACTCAGAACATGTTAGTTCATTCTGACCTGGTCATTACGGCCTGGGATGGAAATCAGATGATCGGGTGCGGGCGGGTTTTAACCGATTATACTTACCGTGCCTCAATTTGGGATGTGATCGTCGATCAACAGTACCAGGGACGTGACATTGGATCACAGATCATCCATCGCATTTTGCATCACCCGACATTGCATGCCGTAGAATTATTTTGGTTATGCACCCGAGACAAACAACCATTCTATGAAAACTTAGGTTTTAGTGCCAAGGAACAAACCGGAATGATCTGGGATCTGAACCAGCAAAAGAAATGTGAAGCGTGAGCTGCGAATAATGGGGTTAGGGCATGATCACGCTGTTGAAACGTTCTTGCTGATCCGCAATCTGATCTTTCGTCAAACCTTATGAAATGCCTGGGACTCATGTCAGGAACCTCAGTTGATGGGGTGGATTGTGCCATTGCCAACATAACCGGCTCTGGTCACCGCCTACGTTTTAAGCTTGTTCACTCCCAAACGATTCCGTACAAACTCCCTCTTCGAAAACGAATTCTCTCAGCGATCACGAGAGGCACGGGCAAAGAGTTGTGTCATCTGAATGTAGTCTTGGCAGAGGTGTTCGCACATGCGGCATTGAAGACGATCAAAAAGGCGGGATTGACGGCTTCCGATATTTCGCTCATTGGATCCCATGGTCAGACCATGTACCATTGTCCCAACCTTATTCAAGAAGCTGAAATTGGACGTCTTCGCTCAACATTTCAGATTGGAGAACCTGCGGTCATTGCCGAACGGACGGGCATTACGACCGTTGCTAACTTTCGGGCTCGTGATCTGGCGGCAGGAGGACAGGGTGCTCCTCTCACGCCCTATGTTCATTTTCTCACGTTCAGGAATCGGGCATCTTCTCGTCTCGTCGTCAATTTAGGAGGTATTGCCAATATCACCTATCTTGCGGCAGACGGTGATCTGGCTGATATTCAGGCTTTTGACACGGGTCCCTGCAACATGCTGCTGGACGGATTGGTCTATTATTTGACGGGAGGGAAACAAACAGTCGACAGAAATGGACGACTTGCTCGAAGAGGAACTATCAATCATCCTCTATTGAAGAATTTGATGAAACATCCCTATTTACGAAAGGTGCCTCCTAAGACCACTGGTCGAGAAGAATTTGGGAATGCATTCGTCACTCGAATTTTCCAACTCGTGAGAAAACAGAGACTATCTCCAGAAGATGCCTTAGCAACGTGTTGTCGTTTTATTGCTCTTTCGATTTTTCAGGCCAGTCAGTGGCTCAAAGATGGAATCGACGAAATAGTTGTCGGTGGAGGGGGAGTAGCCAACCAAATGCTTATGGCCGAGTTACGTATTGCCTTCGCAACAGTTCGGATACGGACCATGGACGAGGAATGGTGCGAAAGTAAAGCATTTGAGGCAATGGCGTTCGCGATCCTAGCCTATCAAACATGGCACGGTGTCTCGACGAATGTACCTTCTGCGACTGGGGCCAAACATTCGGTGATTTTGGGCTCTATTGTCCCAGGGGAAAAAACGGACAGTCCTTGTTTGCGACTCAGTTAGGACTGTCTGGATTACTGTGGTTCTCTCAATAGAGTCGAAGAGTACGACAGTTCCTGGAATGAATATTCTTGCTTGGTCACTCTCGTTCCCTACCGTCGTCGGTTGGCCCTTGCTTAAGCAAATATTCGGGATCGTTCTCATTGGGATCTCATTGATTCTTATTTTTCACCTACGCAGATCATTCCTGTTAAGAGATAAAAAACACAACTCCCTTGAAACATTGGATTTTCCAAAAACGCTTGTCGTCGCCCCACGATCCTTCATCACACAATCAGAAGCCATCCTCTTCAACCTCATTCAACTGACAGTTCAGGATTCTTATTTGATATTCGCTAAACTACCGTTAGGTCAGATCATTGCTTTTACCGAACACGACAAAGCCTCTAAGCAATTATTCATGAGGACAGCCCAGAAGGTGATTGTTGATATCGCATTGGTTCATCCAGGCACTCTGAGCCCTGCCTTGATTGTTCTTTGGGATGATGCACAAAAGGGGGCTGACCAAAAACATCGAGCAAGGCAATTAGTAGGAACTGTATGCAGAGAAGCCTCGCTCCCTGTTATCTGGTTGCAATTAGGAGTTCCTTATACAGTTGATGAACTAACGAAATTGTTTGGCCTCGATGAAGAAGAATAACGCAGAGGTTTGCGAACGAACGAGGACGAAAAAAAGATTCGCGTTCATTGTCTCCGATTCATCGAGTGATGACAGGAAGAATAGCGTGGAACGCATTCCGACCGAGTTGAATGAAATCTCCTTTGAATATTGCAGGATCATCGAATGTGACAAACTTGGCAAGTTTAAAAAAAGGCCTGTTCGCCAAGACTGCCGAAACCTCAGGCTTCCGATCACCTGTTAATTCTAGAGTCACGCCTGGGCCGTTTTCCCATTCCCAGAGTGAATTGCCAAGACAAAGACATATCCTGCGATTGGAAACGAATTGATACCGATTGATTAAATTTTCCTTATACCGGCGAAGATAGCCTCCCTCAACGATCAAGGCAAAGACCATGTGGTGTCCCCACCAAAAGAGAGACCGGAACGAGAATTTCTCTTCCCGTGTGTAAAATCGAGGAAAGTCTAAATACTGATAGGGGAAATTCTCCAAATGTTCTCCTTTGACCAACTGATGTGTGCTTAAGCTCAAGTTGTCGGGGCTCAGCAGTGGATACTGTTGGAGATCTTGATATAAGGCTTGATGAAGTTGTTCCAAATGAAGACGAATTTTGTGGGATATGTTGGCTTTCGCTGTAAAAAATGTTTTGTCAGCGAGAAGGGCCCCTTCGTCCTTGGTAAAAGTGGTCGTTTTATCCATTGTTTGTTCCGAAAAGGAGGGGGAAGGATAAATGAAAGTTCCTTTGGCAACCAAAAATCAAGTTTCTTCTTGAAACGTTAGCTCAAGTATACCTCTGCCACAGTTAAGAATGAAATTGGGAAATGTTGAGTTGTTCCGCAAGCGATAATCATTTTCGAGATGGAGTCATATGAAAATTGCCACATTTAATGTGAATTCGATTCGACGAAGATTAGAAATCGTCCTTCAATGGCTTGAGCAACACAACCCGATGTCTTATGTCTTCAAGAAACCAAAGTTCAAGATACGGAATTTCCTCTCGAGGCTCTTTCAGCTACTGGGTACTCCGTTCAATTTCGGGGCATGAAAAGCTACAACGGTGTCGCGATTCTCACCCAAGAACTTCCCGAGTATACCTCCTTTGGGTTCAGAAAAGGACCTTCTGGGGATGGGGAACGGTTGGCCCATATCGTGGTAAAAGGCGTTTCGATTATCAACACCTACATTCCACAAGGATTTAAAATTGATTCCCCAAAATATCAGTATAAACTGAAGTGGTTTAAACGGTTGCGAGCCTATTTCACAAAGCAATTGAATCCCGGCCAATGGGTCATATGGTGTGGAGACATGAACGTGGCACCAGCTCCTATTGATGTTCACCATCCTGAAAAACATCTGATTCATGTCTGTTTTCATGAAGAAGCTCGTCTGACCTATGAAAAAACAATGGCATGGGGTTTTGAAGATGTCTTTCGGCGACTGTATCCTGAACGGCAACAGTATACGTTTTGGGATTACCGTCGTCCCTGTGCGGTCGAGGAAAATCGGGGGTGGCGTATCGATCATATTCTTGCCACACCAAGTCTGGCGAAACGCTGTACGAAGGTGGAGGTAGACATGTGGCCCAGAACGAGCCCCAATCCCTCTGACTACACTATCCTTTGGGCCGAATTTTCAGTATGAAGAAGTCGGTATTTCTGAAGATTTGCATAGAGTGATACTTGAATAAAGTGGTCCTTCTGGCTACCGCCCATTTGGGAAGGAGAGAATTTGGCAGGGGGGGAAAACACCGAGCTGGTAAGATGATGGGGCTCCCTTATCAAAAATGGAGACCAATCATAGGAGGGGAAAAACTATTTTTTCTTCGGTTTTTTAGTTTTCATGGTATTTGGCAAATTTTCTTCCGGGATAAAAACAGCCAGGGCGACCACTGTGGTCCAAAGGTTGGGCTTACCGATAGCGGATTGGGTAATGTTTTGTGTTCGGACTATTTTCCCTCCCATCTTAAAAACCTGCTCCCGTTCTTTCCAGGCGACGTTGGGATCAAATTCAATCCCAAGAGTGGTGGCTAGCATTTGAGCTGCCAGATCTTCGGTATAATCGCCAGCCTCTTCATCAGTTTCCCCATAAGCATGATGTTCTGATAAATAACCATAAGCCCGATGACGTCCCTGGGGAATGGCCACTCCGATAGAAGCAGAAATCAAACGATTTCGTTCGTTGGTCTCTGATCGCGCCATCACGCAATAGGTGATTTCTCCAGGATTCAACAAATGTTCCCCTCGTTTGCGCGGGATAATTTTGCAGTTTGGGGGAAGAATGGAAGAAACACTGACCAGGTTACAGTATGCCACTCCTGCACTTCTCAGTGCCTCTTCGAAGGAAGCGAGCTTTTCCCGATGAACCCCAACTCCGCGCGTTAAGAACATGTGCGTAGGAACCATGTCTCCTCCAATTCCTCCCTTGGACAAGGGATCAAACCTGAGACGTAATCATTGGGACCAACTGGCAAGCGTGAAACCGGCTTTAGGGAATTCCGAGTCACAATTCCTTTGAATGATGATCCCTTTGGGGATAACCAGGAGAAAATAAAAAAGTCAAAACCAGCGTGCAAGATTACAAGTTCTAAACCTATTGTTCAAGGGAAACCATTGAATCCTTACCACCCAGCATGGTGGGAAGGCAGCATGAGAAGGCTGTTCTGATTATAGGGATAGCAAGGACATCATTAAGTAGGTAAATTCACGACGAGCAATTTTCGTTCGGTCAAATCTTCGATGGCGTACCGTACTCCCTCTCGACCAATTCCAGAATCTTTGATTCCACCGTATGGCATATGATCTGCCCGGAAGGTAGGAATTTCATTAGCGAGAACGGCTCCAACCTTGAGTTCTCGAAAAGCTTGGAAAACTTTGTTGACATTGTTGGTAAAGACTCCAGCCTGAAGGCCAAAAGGTGAATCATTCAACAGATCCAACGCATGTGGAAAGTCTTGATACCTCGTGATGGTGACGACAGGACCGAATACTTCCTCACAGGACACCTTCATACGTGGAGTGACATTGGCAAGGATAGTTGCCTCCACCACGGCTCCTTTTCGGGTTCCTCCAGAGAGCACATGGGCGCCTTGCGAAACGGCTTCCTGAATCCATTCCTCGACCCGACATGCCGCGCGGTCGTCGATCAGTGGGCCTATGACGGTATTCTCATGGGAAGGGTCTCCTGCGGCCAATGCCCGGACTTTAGAAGCGAATGATTCAACGAACGATTCATAAATTTTGTCATGCAGGTAAATTCTTTGAACAGATATACACGTCTGCCCTGAGTAAGAAAAGCCACCGGTCACGCATCGTTGGACTGCCATGTCTATGTTCGCATCGAGTTCGATGATGACACCAGCGTTTCCCCCGAGTTCCAATAAGACCCGCTTTTTCCCAGCTATGGATTTGAGTTTCCATCCCACAGCGACACTTCCCGTAAAACTGAGGGCCTCAAAGCGCGAATCCCTTACCATCTGCTCTGCCAATTGATTGTCGCAAGGCACGACACTGAACACTCCTGAAGGAAGGTCAGTCTCTTGAATCACCTCAGCAAGAAGGAGCGCGGTCAATGGTGTTTGTGGAGCAGGCTTGATAATGATGGGATTCCCAGCTGCCAGACATGGAGCAACTTTATGCGCGACTAAATTCAGAGGAAAATTGAAAGGCGTGATTCCCAGAACAGGACCAATTGGAAAACGGTGAATTATGCCCATATGGTGATCCATTCCAGGAGCGACATCCATCGGGATGACTTCTCCAGGAAGGCGTTTTGCCTCCTCCCCTGCAATGGTAAAGGTTTGAATCGCACGGTCGACTTCTCGTCGCGCATCCATGATCGGTTTACCCGACTCTAAGCACATCAGATAAGCGAAATCTTCCTTCCGTGTCGCAAGAGAGGCGGCGATATGAGTGAGAGCAGACGCTCGACGGTGGGAAGGAAGTTGTCTGAAAGCCAAAAAAGCTTCAAGGGCGAGTTGAACGGCTTTTTCTATTTCCGGAGTCCCGGCTAGACAGACTTCAGCGACAGGTTGATGATCATAAGGAGCACGAACCGACATTCGGGTCGAGGTATCGTGCCACTTCCCGCCTAAGAAAATTGGTTGGGGGGATCGGATGGGCAAGTCCACAGAAAATCAAGCAACAGATTGATCTGAGGATTGCTCACCAGATACCGAATCGACGTCATGAGAAGGCGCCGCGGGTCTGGCTTCAGAGGAGGCCTTTTCAGCTTTTTGGATTAACTCATCGGTTCCCCATTCCCGAATAGAGTCCAATGAAAAAGGTTCAAAAGTAGAAGTGGCTCCACACGCAGGACAGGCCGGCTTGGGGACCTTCGATCGGTAGACCTCACCAAGACACTCAATGCAAACCAAAAGGTCTGGCTCCCCTTCTGGGCAGTCAACAGACCAAAATTCTTGAACTTCTTCCACTTTTAGCCATTCTTTCTTAGTACGATCAACATTTGTAAAAGTTGTGTTTCCTCTCCCATTTTTGCTCTCTGTAAGAATAGGGGAGTGCTACAGACTTTTCACCCACAGGATTCGAAAAATTGCACATTCAACGCAATGACAAATCATGACAATAAATCTATCCCTCTAAAGGCAGCTCAATTCCTGGCTTCTGATGTTGAGGACTCTTTTTCTCGGAGAATTTTTTCAGCAATCGGTCAATTTCTTCTTTAAACACTTCATAAGGGAAAGCCCCTGGGATCACAAGCAGAGGCCCGGCGTCAATGTGCTGAGTCAGAAAAAGAACGAATCCCGGTGTTCCACGAATTCCGATGCTTCCACCCTCCTGAAAATCCTGAAAAATAGACTCCAGATAACGACCACTTTGAAAGCAGGTGGAAAAAGCTTCTCGATCCAAGCCTAAGTCGGCTGCTTGGTGTTCTAATGGTCCTGCTCCATATTTGTCTTTGCTGCTAAACAGTCGGTCATGCATGGCCCAATATTGCCCTTGCTCTCCTGCGCAACGAGCCGCTAGCGCCATATCGACCCCAGGCCCTTTCAGGGTTCGAGAGAAATCTCGATACACCAATCGGAGTTTCCCTGTTTGGATATATTCTGAATTGAGCCGAGGCCAAGTCTCCTTGAAGAATTTGACGCAAAACCCACAGGTGAAATCAGAATATTCAAGGAGGGTAAGCGGCGCTTGTTGGTCACCTCTCACACGCCCATCCACGCGCAGTAAAAAATTTTCTGGTTCCGCCCAGATGGGAAGAGCCGTGAAAAGACAGAGAATGGTCGCTCCAAGAGTCGGCCACAAATGTAAACGTCTTTTGAAAATCTGGGTTACCATCTATGTTTCCCTCAGTGGGTTCATTTTATTTAACTCGACTTTCTTTCTTAGTTTGATTTCGACTGGTTGCTCCTGTCAACCAGAGGATTAAGAAGTCCGAGATTCCTGCAAGGAGCCTGTGTGATTTTCGAGCAAAGCCATCATTAAGAGAGGCCAGACCACGGTTGCATCACTCAGCACCTCAGCAAACTGTCCGCCCTCCTTTGGCGGAATAAATTTTCCCCAGGAAATTCCCTCCTGATAAGTGCACCCGCTCAGCCCACCCCAATAATCTGGCTCGGGACAGATTCTCACACCGTATTGAAATCGAGGAGGTTTGAGATCGAGTCCCAGGCGTAGATTGAGGATTTCAATGTAAGGCGGAGTCTGTTGAGCCCAATTTCGAGGCACCCCACCTCCAATGGTAAAAATACCGAGTCGTTTAGCACTGAGCAAATGCTGTGTATAACTATTCAAATCCAGAAAGGGATTAAAGGAAGGACGATTTTTCTGAAGTTCTTGCCAGATATCTTGATCGGTAGATGCAACGGAATGTGCTCGTTCATGAATTCCTTTTTGATTCCCCATTCCCCAAATCGAAACATCCAATCCTAATTCGGAATCAGTAAAAGCTGGAATATAGAACGGAACTTTTTTGAGGAACGCACTTTTCAGAATGCCCGCACCTGGAAATTGATTGGCCAACGTCCGGCCTAATTCTCGCGTCAATAATTCAGAGGAAAGTGGCTGGTTGGAGTCTAGGTGATTGAGGGTCTCCCCAACGACATGTTCCACATGGTTCAGGTTCAATTCCATTTCCAAGGTGTCATACACACGGTTATAGCCTTTTTTAAACAATTCCGTATCACTCATTGATGGATGGTATTTATAGTGAGTGTCCCCCACTGCTTCACTCATTCCATGAGCAATTAACGCTCCCGTGGAGACGACGGCCTGGATCATTCCCTTCTCAATCATCAAACAGATGATTTTTCCCATTTTGGCGATGGTCATGGCCCCCGAGAGGGTCAACACCACAAAACAATCTTTATCCGCAATCATGGATTGGAGGATCTGATAGGCTTCGCCCAATCGACGTCCCCCAAAAGCCGTTTTTTTCATGGCCAACAGGAGATCAGAAAAGGAATGAATCTTTTCAGGGTCTAAAGCTTCAAGAGCTTCCAGACCATCCTGTGCTCCATCATGAAACGATCGGGCCTGCATGAACCTCCTAGGAATTACGAGAGTATCGTGCGCATTCTTCCCCTTCTCAAATCAATCCTGCAAAAGGCGAAGCAAGGGAAAGATTCTAGAAGGGAGAAAAAGCTGGAGCCCTCGTTTCATTTTTCCTCTTCTATTTCAAAGTGAAAGAGAGCTCCAGAAACATGGTGGTCCCAACGGGATTTGAACCCGTGTCTGCACCTTGAGAGGGTGCCGTCCTAGGCCAAGCTAGACGATGGGACCGTCCAATCCATTAGCCTTTGCATCTTGAATATTGACTAGGCAGACTCAGAAGACATGCCCTTCTTCATCTACCAAGAAGGAAACTTTACCACCAGAACGAGGAAGAGTGCAATCAAAAGCGGGCGCGACATCATCATACATCATAGATTCAACGGTCACATGAGGTTTTTTTGTCAGAGGCAACCTTTTTTGAGAAACCTTAAGGACGAATCGAGAGATAAATGGACCCACTGCCTCTCTTGAGGAGAATGAGCACTGGGCTCTTGGGCTCAAGTTGCTGCGTCACATGTTGATAATCCTCGACCGTTTCAATTGGGGTCCGGTTGAGTTCAAGTATGATATCACCCACGCGAAGGCCAGCCCGATTTGCCGGACTATCCGACTTGACACGGGATATTCGAACCCCGCGAGAGTCTCCTTCTCGGTTGCCGGTCAGGGGTTCCACGACAACCCCAGTCAGTGCATGATTTCCGGGCGAATTCTTAAAAGAACCTCCTGCCAGCGTGACGTCTTTGGGCATCTCTACAATAGTCAAAGACAGCTCCTGATTCTTCTCATTACGAATGACGCCAATGGGCACTTGAGTACCTGGAGAAGTCTCAGCCACAAGGGAGCGTAGGTGGGTGGCATCTTTCACTGAAATGTCACGGTATGTTCGAATCACATCTCTTCGCTTGATCCCAGCTTGTGCGGCTGGACTATTTTTCACGACGTTACTCACCAGAGCCCCTGACGTGTCGGGCACACCAAACTCCTCGGCGAGGTCAGAAGTCAATTCCTGTATCGATACGCCTAACCACCCCCTGATGACCTTGCCATGCCCGATTAAACTTTTCATCACGTTTTGCACCATATGGCTTGGAATGGCAAAGCCAATGCCCATGTACCCTCCGGTTCTTGAAAAAATCGCAGTATTAATGCCGATTAATTCACCATGTAAATTGACTAACGCTCCACCAGAATTTCCGGGGTTGATGGCTGCATCCGTTTGGATGAAATCCTCATAATCCACGATACCCATATTGGCTCGCCCTACGGCGCTGATAATTCCCATCGTGACGGTTTGATTCAAACCGAACGGGTTACCCACAGCTAAGACAACTTCACCAACCTGTAACTGATTGGAGTCTCCCCATGGGAGAGTGGGAAGCCCGTCAGCCTCAACTTTGATGACCGCTAAGTCAGTTTTGGGATCGGTCCCTACCAATGTGGCTTCCATCTTACGCTTATCTCCCAGCAAAACCATCAGCTTATCTGCCTGGTTCACCACATGGTTATTAGTCACGATGTATCCATCTGAACTGACAATGACCCCAGAACCCAAACCCTGCTCTTTCCGCTCCCGAGGTTGACGAAAACGACGTTCGAATTCCTCTCCAAAAAAACGGCGAAAAAACGGGTCATCAAAAAAGGGAAAAGGACTGCCTTTTCCTGATGACGCAACTTGACGAGTCGAAGAGATATTCACAACAGAGGCCATGGCATTTTTGGACACGCGGATAAAGGTTTCATTCGCAGGAAATGAAACTCCCACGGGATCGGAGAAAGGAGGAGGCTGAGACTCCGAAGGGGTAGCCGCATCGGCTATAAAATCAGAGTCCCCTGGAGCTTCGGTGCACTGAATAAGACTTCCAGTCACAACGAAAATGAGGAGCCCTAATACCCATTCAGGAATACGGCAACGGCTCCGCCTTTTCTCAGCGGAGGAGTTAGTCGGCATATCTCTGACCTTTCGGGATTTCTCGACACTCATGATTCTTATGAAAATATCAGACGGGAAGAGAGAGGTCCGCTGATGACAAATCTTTTCTTCGAGCTGTTTCCGTCAACCTTATTTTATCATTCTACCAGAAAATTGGGGAATGGATGATGATAGAGGTTGTTAAGGGTCCAAAGAGGCCTGTCCCCATCGTTACGCTATAAACTAGAATCATGGTCGTGTGGTGGGTTTCCTGCTGCTAGGAACAGTGGTTCGGGGATTGAAGCAGGGTTATTGACGATGTTTTATTTGAATTCCAGATGACGTTCCGACAATCAGCATGGAGGTTCTCCCCACGAACAAGCCATTTTCTACAACCCCAGGGATAAGATTAAGTTGCATTTCGAGAGAAGCAGGATCCTCAATTTGGTCGACATCCAGATCGAGAATGTAGTTCCCACTGTCCGTTCTATAGATTTCGCCATACTTCTTTCGAAGAATGACATCCCTCCCGAATTGTCGGAGGAGATGAGCCGAATTCGGCCACCCAAAGGGAATGACTTCAACAGGGACCTGCCAAGGATGTCCCAACATGGGAGCACATTTCGCCTCATCCACAATGATGATAAGTTGGCCGGAAGCTGAAGCAACGATTTTCTCTCTGAGCAGGGCTCCTCCCCCACCTTTGATAAGATTCAAATTTGGATCAACTTGATCGGCTCCATCTATTGTCACATCGAGCCTCCAATCACCTTCCGCGGGGAGAAGAGGGATATGAAGCTGAGAAGCGAGGGTGGCGGTTTCTTGAGACGTTGGGACCCCCTGAACTTTTAAACCATCTTTAATACGTTCTCCCAACCCCATGAGAAAATACTTGACAGTTGATCCAGTCCCAAGACCAACGACATGGCCGTCACGAACGTAGTCTAAGGCAGCTTTCGCCGCCATGTGTTTCCCAATTTCTGGATCAGTCTTGAGGGGAGGATCCGTGGTCATGAGAAGTCAGGGTTGGTGAACCAAGGAGGCTCCGTATGAGGCTGTACCCAGTAAGGCAGCTTTTTCATTCAATATGACATGGACAGGGATTGCACTTAACAGACGTTTGTAACGCCCCTTGGCCACAAAAGCACGTAAAAAGGTGTCACTTCGAAGCTTAGGCAGAATTTTCGTGGCGATGCCTCCTCCAAGGAAAACCCCACCAAGAGAGAACGTCTTGAGAGCCAAATTACCCGCCTCTCCACCCAGAATGGAAACAAACAGGTCCAATGCTTGGACACAAATCTCGGGTTTCCCCTTCAACCCGGCTTCAGTAATGAGAGCGGCAGGATCCCCTGTCGTTAACTGCTCGGCAAACCACGTTGGTTCATTTTTTCTGGTATCGCGAAAAAATTGGTAAATGTGGTGTAATCCCTCTCCAGAAAGAAGCCGTTCAAAACTCACATGGAGATACGTGGCTCTGAGGTACCGGAGTAGTTCAATTTCTACATCACTGGTTGGAGCAAAGCTCGCATGCCCTCCTTCTGATGGACTCGGATGATACTGTTTGCCATCCCAAAATAGAATCACTTCCCCCAATCCTGTTCCTGCTGCAATGAGGGTTTTGGTTTTTTCAGAGGTGGATTCGACTTTTCCATTTAATTGTTCCGTTTCATTTGGTCGAAGAACCAGCACTCCATAGGCTGTCGCTTCCAGATAGTTCAGAAGATGAACGACCGAAGTTTCTAGATGCTCTTTGAGGGTATGGCCATCGATGATCCATGGGAGATTTGTGGTTTGGCAGCGATTATTCACCACAGGTCCAGCCACCCCGAAACAGGCAGCATCAATCTGGAGAGATGGGGAAGAAGGACCAGAGGATTCTTCGGACGATTCACTGGAAGGGTTTGACGAAAAGTCGTCTTCCTTGTCTCCAGATTCTCCCTCTTCAGAAAGAAATTCCGTCAGAATATCTTCGAAGGAATTAAAATCAGAATTCCAATATTTTTCTTCCCGAACTGGTTCAGTTCTCTCTTGTGTCCAGTTGAAAAGTCCCACGTATGTTTTGGTTCCACCAATATCGGCTGCTAGAATCATTTCAAATATCCAGTCAATTCGTGAGTCATTCAGAGAATCAAAAAGCGCTCATGCCCTTTTTGCAAGGGTCTTCTCTAGGTTTGCGTTGAATCCCTGTCACCATAATGGATCAAGCCTAAAATATGCAATCAGCCCTCTTTGCCGACAAACTTGACAACTGAATCCATTGGGAGAAAGCGGCGGCTTGGCCTTGTTGGATATGGTCCTGATCGATGATATTCCACACCGTGGCATTTTCGACGAGGAAGCGCAGCCCGGATCGGGAGATTCGGATTCCTCGATAGTCTGAAATGTATCCCTTATCAGCAGCCTGCTGTAACATTCGTGCCCTCTCGTCCTGGTTCATCGGTTCTGCGGTGAGCCGGGAAGGAGTTTGAATAAGCTCCCCCCATCCCATCTCCCACAATGTCAGTGCCATGCGATTCCCATAGTTTAAGATGGGGTCCTGTTGGTTTCCATGGGAAACTACAACAAAGGGGGCATAGAATAATCGATGGCATTGTTCTTCTAGCGTACCCTCCCGAGGGATCAAATCCTTTCCGGTCCAATGCGTATAGCTGTCCAACAGCATGCGACTCCAATGTAAGACTTTATCATCCTTCCAGTGACTGGAATCCATATTCACGAGTCATTCCATGAGAAAAGAAGATGATTGTCAGGAAGGCTTGAAACAAGGATAGAAAATTCAACCTTCGCACATAACCAGGCATAGGGTCATCACATCTCCCTTAATCCTAAAGGTTGTGAAATCGATTCTCATCCTTTAACTTAGATCCGACTTATGTAGATGAACCAGAATTTTGGCCACAATGGCTTCAGGTGTGGAATGGTCTGTAGAAATGATGTAGTCAGCAGCAGCCTGATATTTGAGGGATCGTTCATTCAGCACTTCAGTAATTTCGTCAACGAATGATTTCCCGCCGGTCAATGAGGGGCGTTGGGTATCTCCCTCGATCCGTTGGGTAATCGTGCTGACAGTGGCCGTCAACCAAAAAATCCGTGCATTGGGTTTTAAGACTTGAATGTTTTCATCTTTTACGATTATTCCACCACCGGTATCAATCACACAATGATCTTGTTGTGAAAAGTCTTTGCAAACCGCCGACTCCAAGTCGCGGAAGTAATCCCATCCTGACTGTTGAACAATTTCCGGGATCGAAAGTTGAGCGCGTTGAATGATTTCGGCATCAGTCGACACATAATTCCAACCAAGCTCTTTTGACACCAAAGTTCCAACAGTGCTTTTCCCAGTTCCCCGGTAACCGATCAAGACCACGTTCATGCGAATCGTGACTCCAAGACTCCCCGCATCACTTGAGTAGGTGCAGAACACCCAGTCCAAAGCTCAAACTGAGCCACGGCTTGGTATAAAAACATTTCAATCCCTTGGATGGTTCGACATCCGGCTTCTCGTGCCTCTCGAAGAAGGCGAGTCTCTAATGGATTGTAGACAACATCCATGACGGAAAGGTGCGGATCAAGGAATTCCTTTGGGATACAGGTGCCTCCAACGTTGGGGGTCATTCCCACAGGCGTTAAATGAATAAGAAGGGAGGCTGCATGCAGGGCTTCTTCTACGCGTTCAGGTTGACACCTACCTTCTGAAACCTCGACTTTCGTTCGGTCAATGAGGTCCTTTACAAGCCCCGTTCTTTCTTGTTCATCAATTCCTAAGACCGTGAGATGAGCAATGTCTGCCTCCATGGCCAAACCAAAGGCAATGGCGCGAGCTGCTCCACCAGACCCAAGGATCAAAATGTTTTCTCGTTCAAGCGAAACGCCCGACTCTCTTAAAGCACGAAGGGCTCCTGAGGCATCAGTATTGTACCCCTTGAGACGACCATGGTCTTTCACGATGGTATTGATGGCGCCGATGTGACGAGCTGTTGGGTCTACATCATCTAAGAAAGGGATCACGGAAACCTTATGGGGGATCGTGACGCTGAATCCTCGAAGATTTCCTAACGCTCGAATACCTGAGACTGCATCTTTGATTTCCTCCACCAGGAAAGCCAGGTAGACGAAATCCATTCCCAAATGCTGAAAGGCCGCGTTATGAATGGCTGGGGAAAGCGAATGTTCAATGGGGTTTCCTAAGACTCCACATAATTGCGTGTTGGTCGTAATATTCATGGGTCCAACATTTCTAGCGAGTATGCCTTCTGCTCAAAAAATTAGTGGAGGCATTTATCACATACTCCTTCCTTAAAAAACAACAGGGCTCGTGCTTCGTCTGGTTTTGAGTCATAACTAAGGCGGAAGAACATCACGAAATGAACTTCATTCCGTCATATTCGGTTAAAGGAGGAGGATCACCCGAAAATTCATTCCACTCCACACCCTAACTCGCTTTCGACTTCAATGGTCCCCCCATGAAGGTCTACCAGGGTTTTGACAATGGCTAACCCTAACCCCAATCCCTTTGTCCCAATCTCTCGTTGTCGGTGAGCCTGATAAAACGGTTCGAAAAGCTTTGCGATTGCCTCCTCTGGTATACCGCGTCCCTCATCAGAGACAGCAATCTGGATCGAAGTCGAGTCTCGTTTCTCGATCTGAACTCGTATGGTCGTATGGGGAGCACTGAATTTCATCGCATTATGGATTAAATTGGTCAGGACTTGGATCAAACGATCCCTATCAGCCGGGACGACCAACCCTCGATCTGAGCAAAGGAGAACCAAATGCAGGTTTTTGTCCTTTACCAATGGATCAAACTGTTCAATCACCTCACGGGCAAGAGCTTCCACATTTACTTGATCCCATTTGAGTGAAATCTTTCCAGCTTCAATACGAGACAGATCCAACAAATCACCAATCATCCTAGTGAGCCGATCAGCATTTGCACTCACGCGAGTCAGACTACCCTGTTGCTGGTCAGTCAGCGGATCAGCAAAACCTTGGAGCAGGTTTTCAGTAAACCCTTTGATGGAGGTCAGAGGGGTCCGTAACTCATGAGAACAATGGGAAAGAAATTGAGACTTCACTTGGTTCATTTCGTGGAGCTGCTCATTCGTCGTTTCTAACTCATGATTCAACTGCTCAAGCTCAAATGTTCTTTCTCGGACCTTGGCCTCTAATCCGACATTGAGTTGCTCAATTTTAGAGTACACCTCAGCGTTATCCAATGCAAGTGCAACCTGATTGCCAAACGTCATGAGTAAATTCATATCATCTTCAGTCAGATTGTGCATTCGAGTTCGCTCAGCAACCATCGCTCCAATAATGCGGTTTTTCACCTTCAAGAGAACCGCGATAAAAGCCACGGTTTGTAAGGCAGAGAGTAATTGTTGGTTGAGTGGATGGAGGCGATGCATCATCGATTGAACATCGTTAGATCAGGACAGTGAGTCCTTTGAGAAGAACTGTTCCCTCTATACTCTCCGGATCGGTGATCGGGACTTCAATAGAATAAGCGAATTGCGCAAGTTCAGCCGAAAGACCCATCACCCAGGCCCCATGAGCCATTTTTCGTGAAGAATCAAAGAACGAGATCATGGCTCGGTCATAATGGAGATCTTGAACAATGGCCTTAAGTCCAGCCGCAATGAGAGCCTTTTGCTCAAGCGAAGTGCTCATATGCAGTCCAATCTGGTAAAGCGTCGTCAGCTCGTTGACTCGGCGACGGAGTTCAAGCATGGTTTGCTCTTGTTCCCAATAGGCATCCCGCAGCTCTTCGTGCTGGCTTTCCACAGAGTGAAGTTGTTCGCGAATGATCTGCTCCTGGTCTTGAATTTCTTTTCGGTCAGCCCAAAACCGAGCTCCTAACCACAGACCAACCCCAGGAATCGTGGCCAGCTCGAGGGTGCTCAGTATAGAAAGAGTCGGGAAGGAGATTTGCAAGTAACTGAAAACCCCCACGCTCAGGAGAAGACCGGCTCCAGGCCAGCCCCATGAGGATGCATGGGGGGTATCCCAGGAAAAAACCCATTCGCAGTATTCAGCTCCATCCCCCATACAGCATCGATCTTCAATAGTAGCCGGGCGAAGGCCAAACATTCGGGCTGGGGTTTCGGCAATCGTGGCTTTGTTTGTCTGGCAGATCCGGTCCGCACACCGAAGCCGGTATTGACCGAACTGGCGAATCGTCCGGTCACTCAATTTGAGCCGCTTGAGCCGCATCACCGCCCTCTGATTTGCGAGAGACACGATCTCCGGGTTGAGGGCCCCTTTGGTATATTTTTCTACGAAGTAAGGATACAGCTTATAAATCTAAACAATGGAGAATGGTCTCCCCAGGATCTGGATGATGGGGGGGGGAAATTTTTCTTTACCGAGATTAAAGTGAAAATTTGGATCGCTGCTGAGATCAACACAGAATTCTGACAGGAACATGGTGAACTCATAAGAATAACTATTCCATGGATTTCTCAGAAATTCAGCGGTGACATGAAATGTTGGATCAGGAATACGTTCATTAAGCAGTTTAACGAGCATGAGAGTTAATTCGTCGCTTCCAACCTGTCGTTCCTTTTGAGTCTCCAGCTCTTGTAAATATTCCATATTGGCCCGGATCGTGATCCCACTGACATCCCGGATCTTTTCCCCTGTCAGTTCCTGGCCGAATGGACGGAATTCCATCATGCCTTTTTCTAAAATACGGTGGGATTTAGGAAGAAGTTCGGGCATAGGACCTAGCAGGCTGTTGAAAAACTCAAAACTTCCAAAAATCCTGGTGTGTTGAAGAATATCCGATCATCATCAAAAGCGGTGCAGGATGTTCCAAAAGGCCCGCTCGCCTGCGCGAAGCCGCTTTCAGCCTCCGTAGCGACTTCGGCGAAGGAGGCTCGGCGGAGCCAGGTCCAGCAAGGCCGCAAGACCTTTGGCGCGCGGAGCGTACATGCCAGTACGTGAGCACGACAAAGGACCGAGAAGGCTGCTGGCGGACTTTTTCAACATCCTGCTAGGCTTCAGAATACCTGAATTTTATGTGAGAGAGAATGCTAAAGCGAGGGGGAAAGGACAGAGCTAGAAAACCATGCGAAGGTTGATCGCTCCAACATGAACGGTTGTATCCCACGTGCCAATGACGACGGAAGGAGAACCCAAATCCGACCTTACATGGGTATTGATGGTACGAGAGTCATACGGCACGGCTTGGTAGGCGAGATCGATGCCTATCGCTTGGGTACCCAAGGATCCATCTTGACCACATTCGATCAATCTCAAAAATAACCCTTTGCTTTGGCACAACAGACCGAGCCCTACGGAGAACGCGTTGTAATCAGAATCAGGCACGGCAGGGTCAAAATTCATTTCCGGAATGGGTGTTTCCGAATGAACATACCCTCCCCGGACAGCGATTTCCCAATCAGAGAGAATGGGTGATGTGAGCCATTTATACTCGGTGCCGACCATGACAATATAGGCTTGACCATAATTGGGCATAAAATCCGGAGGAAAGGGAAGAGGGGCCCCATTTGAAAGTTGCAAATTGAGTTCTTTATGGGCACTCCAATCTGCATAGTCGACGTCCAATTCAACCTTCCATTCCTTGACTGCATCACGAATTGGCCACACGGCGAAGGCCCCGGAAAAAACCTGAGGCAAGGCGAACTCGGCCCTGGTATCTGCAACTGATGCCCCATTAACAAGAAAGACTCCTTTGAGGTCGAGAGTGACTTGATTTCTGTACACGAATCCCATATTCAGCAGTGGTTTCCCATTTGGATTGCGAAGCGGGGTGAGAAGAAGACTGACGTTAAACCCCGTTGTCGTGTCTTGTCCTGTTACTTCCAACGGGGTTCCTGTGGGGATCCCCAATAGATTAAACTCAGGACCAGCTTTTCTTTGCACTTCCCCATGCCCTTCTCCTAGAGGGCATCGGTGAAGGTATAGATATCGAGTCCCAATCCGAGTGAGAGCACATCGCTTAATCTCACGGCAATGGTGGGTTTCAGATCAATGAGTGGCAATGCCGCTTTTGTTAATACGGTTTGTATGGGGCTATCGTCTGGATATTCAATGAGAATGCCAAAAGGAGAGGTCACCCCGAACCCCAGAGAAATATCGCGAAGGATAGGAACATTCATATTTTGAAGGTTAGCGGTGATATAAAAATTGCTGGGTGGAGGATTGGCGATCGTTCCAGCAAAATCTCCATCAGTAATAGGCCTAGTGGGACTTTCCAAGGAGATATTGCCCCTAATCAGATTGGTTCCGATCGAAAATTGGATTCCTTTCAACTGGGTGATCCCAGCAAGGTTGTAATGAATCGCGGATGGATCATCGGCTTGAGCCGCAAAAACGGTCCCCTGTCCTGTTGCAGCAGCCCCCTGATCTAAGATACGAAAGGCTTCGCCGAACGAAGAGAGGGGGAAGGATAAAGAAATTGCGACGAGAAGAATCGTCCTTCCAAGACACTTATTGAGGCTTAAGTCAAAAGGCATGGGTATGCGCTCTTCGCAGAAATCCTTCGCGAGAATGAGGTCATGAACAATAAGGGGGACTCAGTATACGGCCTCCGAAACTTCAGGAGCAAGCGAACAGTCTGAGTTCCCAAGGCGTTCAGAAAGAGAATGAGGCGTCCACGAAAGTCTTTCTATTTGGGGAACAGTGTCGGAGTAGGTGTTCTAGAAAAAATTCTGATGGAATGGAGAGGATTGTGAAAGTTAGAAAACTGTTACACACTCGAATACGTGTCAGCGATATCGATAAAACCATTGCCTTTTATCAAGGAGTTTTAGGACTAGAGGTTGTCGAGCGGAAAGTCTCTCCACGGGGATCGCACCTGGCCTTTTTAGCCGTTCCCAATAGTGAAGAACTGATAGAATTATGTAGCTTTCCCCCCAGCGGACCGGTCAAAGTTGAAGAGGATTTAGTTCATTTGGCCTTTGAAGTTGAAAATTTAGATCAGACGATTGAAGACCTCACCGCCAAACATATTCCCATCTTCCCATCGCTGACAGACCAACCCGATCTTCTTCGGGAAGTCGTTTTATTTTCATTGATGCTCCTGACGGATATGAAATTGAATTGATTGAAAGACCACCCGGCACGGCTATTGTGTGAGGGAAATGTTCCTCCTCAAGCCAGAGGTCACGTTACTATGGAAATGCCTTCCAAACTTCGATCAAAACTCGACCACCTTCCTTCACAGCCTGGTGTGTATTTGATGAAAAATGGTCAGGGGGAGATCTTGTATATCGGAAAGGCCAGACTCCTCAGTGACCGGGTCCGGTCGTACTACCAAAAAGGTCAAGATCTGAATCCCAAAACGCGACTTCTCGTATCGCAGGTACAGGATCTAGAAACTCTTGTCACGAAATCCGAGCTTGAAGCCTTGATTTTGGAGAGTAACCTGGTCAAACGCCACCGTCCACGGTTTAACGTTGTCCTGCGAGATGACAAACATTACCCGTATCTCCGTTTTCCCATTCACGAAAACTTCCCTCGTTTCACGATTGTCCGACGCGTGAAAAAGGATAGCGCCTTGTATTTCGGACCGTATGTCCCTGGCGGGGCTCTTCGGGAGACACTCAAAGTGATTCGCAAGGTTTTTCCCTTAGCAACGTGTAAGATTGAAATCGATGGAAAGGCCGAACGAGCTTGCTTGGAATTTGAGATCAAGCGGTGCATGGCCCCGTGTACCGGCAACCAAACTCGTGACCAGTACCATGAGATCGTGAAACAATTGTGCTTATTCCTTGAAGGGCGAGACACAGAGCTGCTAGATCAAATGCAACAAGAAATGCATGAGGCTGCTGATCAAGAGAAATTTGAAGAGGCCGCCCGAATTCGGGATCGAATTGCCAAAATTCAGCGCACGTTGGAAAAACAACGAGTGGCTCAAATTAGGGGGATTGATCAGGATGTGTTGGGGTTGGCGCGAATGGGCCCTGCAGTCGACCTGCAAATGCTGTTCATCCGCGGGGGATTACTTATCGGCCGTAAGGACTTTTTCTGGAGTCAAGCCAATGAGACCTCGGATGAAGAATTGATCCGATCAACGATTGAGCAATTTTATAATAAGGAGACCTTCCCTCCCAAAGAGCTGCTTATCTCGACCCCACTGCTCGACATGGAGTTGTTTCAACAGTGGCTATCGACCAAGAAAGGCCAAAAAGTTCGGATTCTGATGCCTGAAAGAGGCGCCAAACATGAACTCCTTCGTCTGGCAGAGGAGAACGCAAGAGTCGCCATAGCCAATCACTTGCGAAGTCAATCGGCTGAGCTGCAAGCCGTTGAAGACTTACAACGCATGCTGGGATTGGATCGCACTCTTCGTCGGATTGAGGGGTTTGACATCTCCAACACAATGGGGTCGCAATCTGTGGGCTCGATGGTGGTATGGGAAGATGGACGAGTCAAAAAATCAGATTACCGTCGGTTTCGCATCAAAACCGTAGAAGGAGCGAACGATTTCGCGAGTATTTATGAGGTCGTGAAGAGGCGTTATGGGGGCTCCATGAGCGTGAAAGATTCGTCAGGCTTGCCGTTGCCTGATCTGATCCTTATTGACGGAGGCCTGGGACAACTCGGGGCAGCTGTGGAAGGCTTGTCCTGTGTCGGCATCTCCCATTTACCGATCCTGGGCTTGGCGAAGGCCAGAGGAGGAAAAGAAGAGAGAATATTTGTACCTGGGAAAAAGGAACCTCTTGTTCTTCAAGAAGGCGCGCCATCCACCCGTCTACTCCAACACATCCGGGATGAGGCCCATCGGTTTGCCATTACTTACCACCGCAAGCTGCGCGGGAAAGCCTTCGTGTCAACCCAGTAAGAAACGATTGAGGTCTCGCTGTCGATCGTCAGCCTTCGTCAATCGAGTTGTTCCGCCAGCACTCGAGCTGTTTGTTGCTCTCGGTACTCCTTTAATCGTTGGTTGATTTCAGAATCGGAGAGGGCAAGAATGGCCGCAGCGAGTAATGCGGCATTCGCCGCCCCAGCTTCGCCGATAGCCAGAGTGCCAACGGGAATTCCTTTGGGCATCTGCACGATCGAAAGAAGGGAGTCAAGTCCTTGAAGGCTCTTGGATTGCATGGGAACCCCTAAAACAGGAAGAGTGGTCTTCGCGGCAATCACACCCGGCAGATGGGCAGCACCCCCGGCACCAGCAATAACAACTCGAATCCCTCGTTTTTCGACTTTGCTCACATATTCAAACAGGGCATCAGGAGCTCGATGGGCAGAGATGACTCGGGCTTCATGCGGAATGTGTAACTGAGTCAGCATGTCTGTGGCTGCCTGCATCGTATTCCAATCGCTTTTGCTTCCCATGATAATGGCGATCAAAGGATTCTGGTTCTGCTTATCCAAGCTTTCTCCTCCTAATTAAGAAATTTTCATCAAGGAACCTGCCAGCATTGCACTTGGTCACCTCATTTGACTCGCCGCTAGTGTAATCACTCATAGTTGTTTTTACAACGACACGCATGTTCAGGCCACAACTTCCACGTGCACTCAAATCTGAATGATGTCATGCCTGGCGAAGTTTCGCCTTGACGGATTTATGAAGGTCCCCGTATAGTCACTAGGAAGGGGTTTCATTGGAAATTTTCCTAAGTGAAAATACTTGAGAGGTCGTCGTCTGTGAGTCAAAAGGTCCAACGACTGCTCCAACCTTTGGATGGAGAACCATGGGACATCCAAGCCTATATGAGCCAAGGTGGCTATGAGGCGTGGAAAACGTGTGTCCAGAAGAAAGATCGTGATGCCGTCGTGGCTGAACTCAAACGGGCTTCCTTGCGAGGAAGGGGTGGAGCTGGTTTTCCGACTGGACTCAAATGGGAAAAAGTGCTCCACCATCGGTTGGAGGAACGGTATTTTGTCTGTAATGCGGGAGAGCATGAACCGGGGACCTTTAAAGATCGGTATCTGCTCAAACATCATCCGCATCAATTGTTGGAAGGATGTTTAATCGCGGCGTTCACGGTCGCTGCGAAGGAAGCCCACATTTATTTAAATGCGGAGTTTGAGGAGGAACGAGAAAATTTTGAAAAAGCCATGATACAAGCCAAAGAACATGGCCTCCTCGGTCATAACATCCTCGGAACGGAGGTAGCCCTTGATTTGAATATCTTCGAAGGCCACGGGAGTTACGTTGCTGGAGAAGAAACCGCGATGTTGGAATCCATGCAAGGGCGTCCAGCCATGCCGAAGCAAAAACCTCCCTTTTATCCAACAGACTTTGGGCTTTATGGGAAGCCCACACTAGTCAATAATGTGGAAACCCTTTCGAATGTCCCCCATATCCTGAGGAATGGGGCTGACTGGTTTTCCCAGGTGGGAACCGAGAAGAGTCCTGGGACCATGTTGTTTTCTTTAAGCGGTTCGATCAATTGCCCAGGTGTCTATGAACTGCCTCTTGGAACTCCAATTCGATATCTCATTGAGGAATGCGGCGGAGGGGCGTTGAATAACCAGAAAGTCAAAGCCGTATTTCCTGGGGGCCCCTCGTTTTCTATGATTGGTCCAGACCAATTAGATTTGTGCATGGATTTTGATTCGTTAAAACGAGCTGGGACTGGCCTTGGATCGGCTGGGATGATTGTCGTGGATGACTCTCAATGTATGGTGGAACAGACCCTCAAACTCTCAAAATTTTTTAAGGTAGAGAGTTGCGGACAATGTCCACCCTGTCGCATTGGGACCGAAAACCTCGCAGATCTTGTTTCCAAAATTGAAGAGGGACAAGGGACGAAGCAAGATTTGGATCAACTCCTACAAATTTGTGGGTTTGTCAAAGGGACAGGCTTTTGCACTCTCGTCACAGGCGCCTCTGTATTGGTTCAGAACAGTCTTCGACTCTTTCGTGGTGAATATGAAGACCATATTGCTTTACAACGCTGTCCCTTGAAGCCTATCTCCGCCACGGCAGAAGTCTAATTCCACTTACGAATATGCCACGGGTGACATTCATTCATCCAGAAGGGAAAAGTGGAGACGTTCCACTGAATTCCACCTTACTGGAAGCTTCTGAAGTTCTCGGGTTTCCTTTACCTCACGACTGCGGTGGAAATGCTTCCTGCACAACCTGCCGAGTCCAGGTGATCGTCGGAGGCGAAAATTTATCGGAAATAGACTTTGATGAACAGGATCTTTTGGATCGCGAAGCCTTGACCGAATCCTACCATCGGTTGGGATGTCAGTCTCGGATTCTGGGGGATGCGGTTGTCCAAGTTCCAGAAAGTAAATGGGGTGAGACCTCTGAAGCAAAGGCCGAAGGGACGTCAAACTCTGGGGAACTCACCCCAACCAATTGAGCATGGAGAATATGAGCACCCAGGCAAGTATTACGCTTCGCTACCGTTTTTGTGCCTCACATCGGCTTCATGTCAAAGAGTTGTCGGACGATGTAAATCGAAAAATTTACGGGAAGTGCAACAATCTAAACGGTCATGGGCACGATTACACCGTCCTTGTCACTGTGAGTGGAGAGATGGATCCCCAAACAGGATTTGTGACGGACCTCGACACCCTTGACCGAATCGTGCATCAAAAAATCGTCGAACGATTTGATCACCAACATCTCAACTACGATCCAGCATTTCTTGATGTCGTACCCACTGGGGAGAACCTGGCGCGATTTGTTTGGGATGAGCTCGTAGGACAAATCCACAAGGGATGCCTTGAAAAAATTGGGCTCATTGAAACTCGTGACAATTATTTTGAGTATGTGGGTGATCATAGAGCAAAAATAGATTAAGCCCTCTCTACTCTTATGATACACGTAAGGAAATGAAAAAGTTGGCGTCAAGTCAGAAAAATGGTCGTTCGAGAACGGCGTTAGCAAAAAAGGGAAGGGTGAGTTCCAATCGAAAGTTCCCAATCCATCAAAATGGGACTGACTCCGAATTGGAGAAGACCATACACAAATTACTGGTTCAACTGGGTGAAGACTCCAAGCGGAGTGGACTCCTCAATACCCCAGAGCGAGTGGCCAAGGCTTTGAAGTTTTTCACGAAGGGGCATTCCGAGGATATCCATGATCTCGTCAATGGAGCCTTATTTCCCATCGAGTACGACGAAATGGTCATTGTCAAAGACATCGATATTTTCAGTTTATGCGAACATCATCTGCTTCCGTTTTTTGGAAAATGTCACGTAGGATACATTCCCAATAAACAGGTAGTGGGGTTGAGCAAAATTCCCCGTATTGTGGAAGTCTTCAGCCGACGGCTCCAAGTTCAAGAGAGACTCACTGTTCAAATTGCCGAAACTCTTCAGAAAATTCTCAAACCCCACGGTGTGGGTGTTGTAATGGAAGCTCGGCATCTGTGTATGATGATGCGGGGGGTCGAAAAACAAAACACCATGGCCGTGACAAGCGAAATGGTGGGGGTATTCAGAAATCAACAGCAGACTCGTGAAGAATTCCTGAAGCTTATTGGATCCCATGGCTAGTCTTAAATTGTCATCAGTTTCGAATTAATCCTTCCTTTTCGCCCTATCTTCCGAAACGGCTGCATTCACAAGCTGAAGTCCCTACTTTTCAGTTTTCTGATTTTCCAGGAAAGACCGAAGGGCTTGGTTAAAAGCTTCAGGCTGTTCGATATTCGAGGCATGACCAGCATGGGGAATGATTTCCAGCCGTGCCCCGGGAATGTGCGCTGCCATGTCTTTGGCTTCAGCAGGAGGTGTAGGCACATCTTCTTGCCAGACGATGACGAGCGTGGGACACCTGATGTCTTTCAACATATGAATGGAGTCTGGTCGGCTCGCCATGGCCATCAGATCGACGATAATTCCTGAGACCTGATTCTGTGCGATGATCCCTCTGAGGGTTTCCACAATATCGGCACAATTTGCCAGAGACTCAGGACTTAACAATTTGGGTAGCATGGCGTCAGCAAGAGCAGGAAGCCCTTCACGATAGGCGATCTGGGCCATAGCCATTCGTCCCTTTTTAATCTCTTCACTGTCGGCTTGGGCACGATATCGGCAAGCACCAGAGTCCTTACCAATTGGGGATACTTTCGATACAACGCAAACAAAATGTAGCCTCCCATGGAAAGCCCAACGAACGTGGCTTGTGCGATGGAAAGGTGTTCGAGAAGAGCCTTGATGTCATCGGCATACTGCTCCAGGGTAAAATTCCAGATCGGGGCATCCGATTCACCATGGCCTCGTAAATCCACCGTAATGACACGATGTGTAGACGAAAAGGCTTCAACCTGAGGGCCCCACATGTGTCGGTTAAGCGGAAACGCATGAACAAAGACAAGGGGATCGCCCTGGCCCTGATCAGAGTAGGCCAGATTCATGTCGTGCACGTGAACCTTCATTCTTTCCTCAAATGTCTGTGTGTCGTTTGTCGTGAAAGGGAAACCCTATCCTTAACCCATCAACTCAGAAAATGTTCCTTTCCTCCTGACTCTATTTGCAGGGTGGAATAGTCCCGTTATAGCATAGGAGAGAAGATTTGTAAGCGACGACTCTTTTCACGACAGAAAGGCTTGTTGCTGATGTCAGCCAAAGACAACGATCAAGAGAACATCTTCCCTTTCTCAGACCATGCGGAACCCCCCGTCCTTCCATTGGCCGAACGGCTGCGACCCCAGGATTTTTCAGATTTTGTTGGTCAGGAGGCGCTACTAGCTGAAGGCCTTCCACTGCGTTGCGCAATCGAAACAGACCACATTCCCTCCATGATTTTGTGGGGTCCACCCGGGTCTGGCAAGACGACATTAGCAAGAATTATTGCCCGAAAAACGAAGTGGGCTTTTATCCCGTTTTCAGCAGTCGTCAGCGGAGTTCCGGAACTCCGTGCGGTCATCAAAGTGGCTCAACAGCGGCTCCAACTCAAGGGACACCGTACCCTTCTTTTTGTGGATGAAATTCATCGATTTAACAAGGCCCAACAGGATGCCTTTCTTCCTTACGTGGAAAAAGGCGACATTACGCTCATCGGAGCCACCACCCAGAATCCTTCTTTTGAACTGATTGCTCCCTTGTTGTCCCGAGCTCGGGTCATCGTCCTGCAAGCACTCGATGAGGAAGCGCTGGGGAAAATACTCGATCGTGCGTTATCTGATCCAGATCGAGGGATTGGGAAGTTCCACATCAGCCTAGCCCCGGAAGCTCGCGAGTATCTCATCGGATACGGAAATGGTGATGCACGATCGATGCTCTCTGCCTTAGAGTTTGTCGTCACACAACTTTCGTCAGACCAGCAAGGCCCCACCAACATTCACCGGGAACAGCTGGAAACGACCCTTCAACAAAAATTCCTTCGGTATGACCGAAAGGGAGAAGAGCACTATAACCTCATTTCGGCTTTCATTAAGAGTATGCGAGATTCTGGCGCTGATGGAGCCTTGTATTGGCTGGCTCGAATGCTGGAAGGCGGAGAGGACCCTAAATTCATTGCACGCCGAATGGTTATTTTTGCCTCAGAAGATATTGGGAATGCACAACCAATGGCGATTAGTGTTGTGACGGCGATCTTTCAAGCGGTTGAAGTGGTCGGTCTTCCCGAAGCTCGAATCAACCTTGCCCAAGGTGCGACATTTTTAGCATCGTGTCCCAAATCCAATGCCTCCTATAAAGGATTGTCCGAAGCCTTGGCTGATGTCACAAAGTTTGGGAATTTGCCGGTCCCTTTCCATATGCGAAACAGTGTGACGTCCTTGATGAAAGACCTGGGTTATGGAAAGGGATACCGATATGTGCATGACGATCCGAGCGCTCGAACGGAGCAAGAGCATCTGCCAGAGGAGTTGAAAGGAAAAGTCTATTACCGGCCAGAGGATTCCGATTCTTCGGATCGTCACGAGGGAGACGAAGAGGAATGGTAGGACAGAGAGAACGTGTCGACTAGGATGAGGCTAGTGAGAGTTGTTGCTTGGACTCCTCCAGTTGGCTTGACAGTTCAGACCAACGGTGCGTGAGAAGATCCAAATTTTTTCCATTGCTGTTGCTCTTCGAACAATGACGTCCATCGGGAGAAATCTTGATACAGAGCTGGATCAGCCAGCTCCTCCCCGCGTTTGCTCATGGTGTGGTGTCTTCCAGTTCAGCAATTTCGTCCTCTATATCGCTTCACTTGCTTTTCTAGCCGTGCGACAGATTTCGAAATATCTCGCCGTGACGCTTTTTGCTCTCGGGGTGGAGATGCCTGAGCCTTAGGATTAGGGATGCTGGAGGGTTTCTCTTTCTTGGAAGAATTGGTCGTCTTGCCGTCAGTAACCTTTGAGATTTCCAATTCCTGGGTGCGTTTCCATAAATAATATTCATAGTCGCCAAAGTAATCGCGAACCTGACCGTCTTCGATTTCCACCACCCGTGTGGCAATACGGATCAAAAAGGTGGGATCGTGAGAAATGAACACGATCGTCCCAGGGAAATCCGTGAGGGCATCAGTCAAAACGTCAACGGAAGGTGGATCCAGATGATTTGTGGGCTCATCGAGAAGAAGGGTGTTGGCTGGTTCGACCAACATACGGGCAAGGGCCACCAGGTTGCGTTCACCACCGCTCAAGGCTTTGATGGGTTTTTTCTGATCAGGACCAGAAAACAAAAACGTTCCGGCCGTTCCCCGTAAATAATTCATGTCGGTCTGAGGAGCGGCTTCAGCAAGAGATTCTAGAATGGTGTGCTCTGGATTCAATTGTTCGGCTTGATGTTGGGCGAAATAATGAAGTGTGACTCCGTGTCCTTCCACTCTTCTTCCTTTATCATGGTCCAGGACGCCCGCGAGAATTTTGAGAAGTGTACTTTTCCCTGCCCCGTTTTCTCCCACGAGGGCCACCCGTTGGCCGCGTTCTAAAGAAAAGTTTAAGTTTTCATACACCACCTTATGCCCATAGGATTTGGTCATGTCGTGAAGATCCAAGACTCGTCTTCCACTGGGGGTCGGCTCGGGAAACTTAAACCGCAGTCGCTTGGTATCTCGCTTGATTTCAATGAGTTTGATTTTTTCTATTTGTTTGACGCGCGATTGGACCTGGCGGGCCTTCGTGGCTTGATACCGAAACCGGTCGACAAACTTTTGGACCCGGCCCACTTCTTTAGCTTGGCGCTCGGCAGTGGCCGTGAGTTGGGCATCACGCTGGGCTCGTTGTTTCTGAAACTGGCTGTAATTTCCCCGATATCCTTGAATCTGGTAATTTCGAATTTCCCAAATGTGGGTCGCCATGCGATTCAAGAACCGCGTATCATGGCTAATAATCAGCATGGTCATCTTCGAAGATAATAAAAAGCTTTCCAGCCAGACTTGCGTGTGCTTATCCAGATGGTTCGTCGGCTCATCGAGCATAAGCACATCTGGATGGGAGAGGAGGAGGTGACCAAGGGCTGCCCGCATGCGGTACCCACCCGAAAAGGTAGCCAATTTTTTATCCCAGTCAGTTTCGGAAAAACCGAGCCCTGAAAGAATGCGTTTCGCCTCATATTCAGGATATTGCTCTCGATGGGCGGCTTCAATAACCGTCATCTCTGGTGACATGTCGAGTTCTTGAGGGAGATACCCGATTCGTAACCAGGGACGCTGACGAATAGTTCCGCTTTCCGAAGTGTCTTCACCGATGATCATCCGCAGAAGAGTGGTTTTACCAGTTCCATTACGGCCAACTAACCCTACTCGCGAGTCGGGACGAAGGTGAGCCGAAGCTCCGGAAAACAGGATTTTTGTGGGATATTGCTTCGTGATCTCTTCAATATGGACCATGTGTTACATGTCCCTGTCGCTCATCATTATGTGGGTCGTGCAAAGCTGGAAAATTGCGTGAAAATTACCGTCAGGAGGGAAAGTAGCTTAAGGTGTTACAGAGAAAGACTGTTTTGGTGGAGCTGGCCGGGATTGAACCGGCGACCTCGTGAATGCCATTCACGCGCGCTCCCAACTGCGCCACAGCCCCACTCAAAATTGAACTGTCTTCAAGGTTATTGCTAAAAGGAATTATCACCGATCGGCCAAAATAGACTTGAGATGCAGGATGCTAGCATGCGCCCTACCCTGCGTCAAGAATGTGACGAAGACTTGGTCCGTTGAACTCAACATTTTTCTTGATCTCGACGAGATAATGAGAATATGGAAGGTCAAATGAGAAACCAGGAATGCCTTTTGCTGGTGAAAGGATAAACGAATAATGAATGACGTTCGTGTACGTTTTGCCCCCAGTCCAACGGGGTACCTTCATATCGGTGGAGTTCGCACCGCCTTGTTCAATTGGTTATTTGCGCGCCACGAAGGGGGAACCTTTATCTTAAGGATCGAGGACACTGATCGGGAGCGGTCCACAGAAGAAGCCATTGAAATCATTCAAACCGGTCTAAAGTGGGTCGGGTTAGACTGGGACGAGGGTCCCTTCCGACAAACTGACCGATTAGACTTGTATCGGAAGAAAGCCATGGAATTATTGGACCATGGCCATGCCTATTGGTGTATTTGCACACCAGAGGAGTTAGAAGCCCGTCGGAAAGAGGCCCAAGCGAAAGGGGAAAACCTCAAATATAATGGGCGATGTCGGGAACGAGGCATCACCTCCACCACCCAACCAGCCGCCCTTCGGTTCAAATCATCTCAGGAAGGCCAGACGATCGTTGATGATCTGATCAAAAGACAGATCACATTCGAGAATGATGTCATGGATGATTTGATCATTCTACGGTCAAACGGCTACCCCACGTATAACTTTTCCGTCGTGATCGATGATGCGTTGATGAAGATTACTCATGTCATACGTGGTGATGATCATGTCAACAACACCCCTCGTCAAATTTCGCTTTTTCAAGCCATGGGCTATCCAGTTCCCAAGTTCGCCCATTTGCCCATGATTCTCGGCGCTGATAAAACTCGGCTATCCAAAAGACATGGAGCCATCTCTATTCTCGCCTACCAAGAGATGGGCTATCTGCCAGAAGCCTTGATGAACTATCTTGTGCGATTGGGGTGGTCTTTTGGCGATCAAGAAATTTTCTCGATGTTCGAGATGATTGAAAAATTCTCGTTTGATAACGTCCAACAATCTGCAGCCGTATTTAGTCCTGACAAACTTCTCTGGTTGAATAGCGAGTACATGAAACAGACCCCTCCCCAGCGAGTCGCAGCTTTATTGATCCCATTTTTAGAAAAGGCCGGATACAGCCCTTCAGGAAACATGCAGCCTGAAGGCGGAGTGGAAGCCTTAATCCCTCCCCTTTGTGAACGGGCCCGCACCCTCGTGGAAATGGTCGACTGGAGTCTTCCGTACATGACAGAACCCGTTCAAATGAATGAATCTGCCGCGAAGAAGTTTCTTACAATAGAGATTGCTCCAAGCCTCAAGAAATTTGCCGACGGTCTGCTTGGACTTGAAATCTTCTCAAAAGAAACTCTAGGACCTTTGTTTCATCATGTCCTTGAGGAGAGTGGGTTGAAAATGGGGAAACTTGCCCAACCCCTTCGCGTGGCGCTCACAGGATGCACAGCGAGCCCTGGAATTTTTGAAGTCATGGAATTGCTCGGTCGGGATCGTACTCTGCAGCGAATTCAACAAGCCATTCAGAAAATTGAAGCCTAACTCGGCCGTATATCTTTTTCCCTTATCCCATGTCAGAGCCTTACCCTTGACTGAACGTAAACTCTCAATTATGCTGACAAATAGGCTTGGTGGATCGTCTAGTGGTAGGATGTCAACTCTGGATCTGGCTACCCAGTTTCGAATCCTGGTCCCCCAGCCATTCTTTTTCTTCAAGGACTTCAGTGGCTTCTAGGGATTCCTTCTCTGGTCCTTCTGTCTCTCTGTCTCTCTGTCTCTCTGCTGATTCCACTCCCAACTTTACGAAATCTGCGAGAATGTCCGGCGTGGAATGGCGTGGTTCTTTTCTCGCAGTTTCTGAAGAAGGGTCGAGCTACCAGCCCAACGCCATTGACTCCTCCGTAAGGGCTGTCTAGCCTTACCACAACCACAGCGACTTTTGAGAAATTGGTTTTGAGAAGAGACTTGTAAAATGTGACGTGGATTACGGCAAGTGATGAGAAACGTCTATCTCACGAGACTAGTGAGCTTAACCTTCATACTGATGCTGTGGAGTGTTTCTCATGCCCAAGCTGAAGAAGTGCCTACGCCTCCCAGTACTGTCGTTCGTCAATGGCTTCATTCCTATCCACATGATCTTGCCCAAGTGGTGACCCTCACCAGTTCCGACTTCAGAGAAAACTTGCCTCAATCTGACTGGATCAACCAGAAGCAATACCTTCTCAACCCTATGCAATTTAGGTATGTCGAGAGTCAAATTCTAAGAGAAGAAATTAACGGAAATCGTGCATTGATCGAGGTGAAAGTTTGGATTTCCACTGTCGTTGGGGAGCAGATTCAACGTGAACAATATGACTTACGTCGTTACTGTTCAGTGTGGTTACTAGAAAAGGTCAGTGTCCGCGAAGAACGGTTTTTAGGACAGACGATGTAAAGATGGTGGAGCTACAAGGATTAGATTCTCAGGAGGGGTGGCTTAGGTGGAGAGGATGATCTCAGGAATCATCCTACCAAGCTGTCAGGACCGGATATTGAGTGATGAGGGGATCTGGTGTGAGTAGCGTGAATTGATGCTGGATCGCCTGACAAACAAGAATCCGATCAAAGGGATCTTTATGAAACGGCGGCAGTTTATGCAGATACAATGCGGCCTGCTCTTCAAGGGCAATAGCTGTAATACGATGGCGTTCCCGCTGGGCCGGAACAAAGCGCTCAGGTGTTTCTGGCAGTGGTAAACTGCCTAAAACATATTTGACTGACATTTCCCATGCCGACACTGCGCTTAGATAGATTTCGTTGCCTGGATCCACAAAGAGATTTCTGGCGGACACCGAGAGGTCATCAGAGTCCGTAATAAGCCAAAAAGGAATGTGCAGGTGTCCAGGAGGATTCTCATCGGCCTTCGCCGTGGAAGGCCTGAATCAGCTCTTCAGAGAGGGGTTCAAAAAACTTTTTGGGGATTTTCAGCCGTCCCTTTGCAAGGCCGAGCGGTCGCTTACGAGTCGGGGGAGACGGCAAAGGACGAATCTCCGCAATAGGTTCATTGCGCTTGCAGAGAATAATTGTCTCTCCCCTCTTGAGCTTAACCAAGTACCGAGAGAGATGCGTTTTCGCCTCGTGAATATTCAGCTTAAACATGACTATACTCTAGACTAACTAATAAACTAAGTCAACAAAATCTGTTGCCAGATAGCGATAATTACAACTGTTAACTGAAAAATGCGAGACATAATCACCATTCCACTACACCACTCGGTGACAGCGATCTCGGCATCATCACAGAATACCTATACAACTCTCAACAGAATCTCCAGGACGTGGGCTTCCGTCCATTCCAGAACGATCTTTTCCCGGCACTACGCTGGTCACGCAATAACCTTGGGGATGGGGAACTTAGGGTTGCGCTTGCTGCAATTTGATAATCCGAGCCAGCACTTTTTTGCGAGCAATTCGGTAGGCAGGGGCACGTTCAGTCATTGAGAGAAACTTGCGGTAATATTCAATCGCTAACACGGTATTTCCCTGTGTTTCGAAAGAGTATGCAAGGTTTGAGGGGAACTTCAGGAAGATCGGGGGCCAAGATTTCTGCTTGTCGCAGGGCTTCAATGGCTTCCCAATATCGTCCACGCTGCTGCCCAACAAGCGCCCGTTGTACCCACAGATGCGACACGGTTCCGTTGCGGGCCAGCCACGACATTGAGATTATTGGCCAGAGCAAAGAGAACCAATGCATCTGGCAATGACATGTCTTGGGCTCGAAACGTAAAGTGCTGTCCAGAAGTAGATTGTCTATCCCCCTTGCCATTCGAAATCGAAACCAACATCCGGTCTTCCAATGAGAAAGGGGCAAGTTGAGAAGAAGGCTGGAGGTGAGGAAGAGTGGAAGGAAGATTGCTTTCGACAATAAATTCTAAGCGAAGGGAAGCTTGTGTTTCCTCAGGAGGTTTCGTGATGGACGGAGGAGAGGTGACAGTTGTGCATCCCAAAAACAGGAGAAGGTGCACTACGCTCAAAGACCAGAATGTCCAGTACAGAAATTTCCAGGTTCTCACAATGTATCAACCTTTTCCATTTGTACACTGATGAACTTGCAATCTCGCGTCTCTGAAAAGAGCCATACACATGGGAACGACTAGAATGAAGCAATTTACATACCAGCAATTCTTTGATGATCGTGATCCAAAAAATATCTGTAGAACCTAATAGAATTCGAAGAGTTTTAAAGTGGGGGAATCTTATGAGGCTTTTATATTGTGAGAACAAATGTATCCAATTGGATATATCACGAGTATCCAAAAAGGTGAAATCTTAATTGGAAACGGAAAAAATCACTATCCGATGGGAGCAGACTTGAAGTCTAATGAGAAAGGCAGTGTATGCATGCTGAAGAAAGAATGCATGGAGTCGGAGCGACTATTTCAGTAAATGACCACGTCTAACTGCTCGAAGTGTCGGAAATAAAGCATTTACGGACCTGGAGAAAAGAGGAAAATTGGTGACAAAGGCGGGACTCCAATAAGGTAATTGAAACCATTATTGTGGTGTAGAAAAAGTCGGAAGTTATTATTTAATAACATCCCTAGGATTTGGATATCTACAGATGCTGACGTATCGCTTCCAGAATCTGATGTGACCGGACTTCATCCCCAAGATATCCTACCCGAATAGAGATCTTGGACTTAGACGTCGTGAGAGATTCAATATGAATCCACACGTCTTTGTCATCTGCCGTTTTGGATTCAATTGTCGCAGATAGTTTGTCTCCCTGGTCTTTAGTCACTGGCATTTCAAGATCCTTCAACGCGGCCACAGTAGCCTCTTCCAACTTTTCTGGAGATGCTTTGATCTCCTCCTCTAGCTTTCCCATCACATAAACCGCTCCACCAGCCCCTGCGCCAGCACCCACAACCAACAAACAACCTGAAGACCCAAGAATCAACAACACCAAGGCTAAATTCAGTATAAATGAAAACTGTTTTCTTGTATTTACCACTATGTAGCCCTCCAATGCTTCACTTAAAAGATTGTCATAGTCATGTTTATGCTGGAATATCCTCCTCCCATCCAAGTTGAGTCACCCCCTAAGACATGGTCCAATAGCGGATCAAGGATGTGGACATGGCGAATGAGACTTCAGATTCCATCCAACGGTGGACCGCCAAACAGCGGACGGCGTTAGTCCCCAGCATTGTGAAGGGCGAGAAGTCAGTAGCCGCTGCAGTAAGAATTCATCACGCCGCATACGTCGGAACAGAATATGTTCATTGAGCGATTTTTTCGAACCTTCAAGGAAGAATGTAAGTAGCAGCATCAGTTTCAGAATTTTTCCCAGGTGAGCGCAGCGATTGCCCAACACGGACCCACTGCATCGGGCGTTGGGCTATCAGAGCCTTAGCCAATTTGGGGGAACACTACATTTATGCACACGCTATGCCGTCGATGCAACAAGATGCAGCGGAAAAATTGAGCACGGTGTTTCATAGGTAGAGGTCATAAATGAGTTAATTTTAGAGTTGGGAAAGTGAGTCAAACCATCCTTTAATGGTCTGGCTTAGGCTTCCGATAGTTCCTGCGTTTCTGGCTAGCCATTCACCCCCACGTTTCAATAAGTTTTCCTTTTGGTCCCCTGTAATTGATGGGGTTTTCATCTCGTCCCAAAGGTTTTCTAATTCGTTTCTTTCCTTTTGCGAAACTCCCAAACGCTTGAGTTCAGGATCGATGCTTGCGTAGTCACCAATTTGAAAATTGTCGGCTATCACATTACCAGCCACACCGGTAAAATTTTGAATATTACAAGTTATACCAGTAGCCTTTCCTTTTTCCTCATTTGAAAAAGAAAGCTCATTTCCCAGAATTCCATCTTGCTCCAATTTAAGGCTCCAATTAAGAATAGTATTTCGCACAGCATCAACAACTCCTTTAACCCTTGCCCTATCCATAACCAGAACAGGAACAATCCCAAGTTCAAGATTTCCTTGACTTTTATCCAATTCATTCAAAACCTCTTGGGGGAAAGGCATGATGAGGGTACTATCTGGATCGTTCTTCTCAGAAAGGAACTCCAATTCTCCTATGGATTGCTTAAGAGGCCGCCTTGAAAGCGCCCTATTTGATTCGGGATGTGTAACTGTATAAGGAATAAAGCCGAAATGAGGGTGTGTAGCTTTTAATTCTCCCTTTAGATGACGATATTGTGTAATAGTGCTTCCATCGTCGCCATGATACCCACCAAGCTCATTAGTCTATCCAATTTTTGAACTCGGATAGGTTAAGTTTTGTGGCAACCACTAGGGCCTTCCTGAGAAGATCCGAGACTTTGACGCTTGGATCTAAAGCATCCTTCTGTAGCTCCAAAACCAAAGAAGACATCTATTCCACCTGAAAAAGGAGTTAGAGCCAACTAAATGTTGCCTGTTAGCTAAATGTAAGCTTTTCTGGGAAGAATATTAATATCTATTTCAAAAATAAGAAGCTAAAGAGGAGTGGTGCCGAAGGCGGGACTCGAACCCGCAAGGGTTTCCCCACACGCCCCTCAAACGTGCGTGTCTACCAATTCCACCACTTCGGCATGGGCTGGATTATAGGAATGGGTCAAAACTCTTGTCAACGAAATTGCGCTTCGTTAGAATCTTGTATCCTAAGTCCTACAATCTCACCAAGTTTAAATGTCATCTTCACCCCTATTCAACCAATCCACCTGCGATTCTCGGGCCATGATCGGGGCTTTTTTCGACGTTGACAATACTCTGATCCCTGGACAAGCCATAGAGATTCGCTTTGTTCGGTATCTTTGGAATGAAGGCTTTTTATCAAAACATGCAATCATAAGCAGTGCTTGGTATTTATTCCGGAATATTCTTTCTTTTTCTCTGGCCCCCCTACGTGAGCACAAAATCTACCTTATTGGGAAAAGGCCGGAAGGGATTGAATCTTTAGCGAAGTGGTTTGTTCGTTCAGAAATCCTTCCCAGGCTTTCCTTGAACGGCAACACGGCTCTCACCCGACATCAGCAATCCGGACATCAGGTCACGTTAGTCAGTGGGTCACCTGATTTCTTGGTCAAGCCTCTCGCTCACTTTTTAGGGATCCCCAACGTGCTAGCGGCACGGCTTGAGACAACGATGGATGGGTACACGGGCCGCGTTCTGTCTCCCTATCCATATGGCGAGGGGAAGCGGCGCCTGCTTCAGGCGTTTGCAGAGGAGCACAGCCTGGATCTTTCCAAGAGTTATGCATACGGTGATAGTCCTGGAGATGTCGAAGTTCTCCAATCGGTAGGACACCCCCTTGTCGTGAACCCCATCCGGGGCATGAGCCGAATTGCCCGACGCCATCGATGGCCGACTGCGATATGGGCTTAAATGAAGCGAGGGGATATGGACCATTTTCTCTATCTGGCGACCCCCTTCAAGTGAATTCCTCCTCACCTATCGTTCTCCTGGTGACAGAGATCTTTCATAGCATTCAGGGTGAGTCCACGTTTGCTGGTGACCCCTGTGTGTTTGTCCGGCTGACTGGCTGTCCCTTACGATGTTCCTGGTGCGACACTGAGTATGCGTTTTACGGTGGGAGGGAGATGGGCCTAGACCAAATTATGAGTCAGGTTCGAAGTTATGATTGTCCCTTGGTCGAAATAACTGGCGGGGAACCTCTTCATCAGACAGGAGTGATTCCCTTGATTGCGGATTTGTGCCAGGAGAGATTTAAGGTGTTAATTGAAACGAGCGGGGCCATTGATATCTCGTCTGTGGATTCCAAGGCACAGATTATTCTTGATGTCAAATGCCCGGGAAGTGGAATGATGAACCTTATGGATTGGTCCAATTTGAATCGACTGACAAGAAAAGATCAGGTAAAGTTTGTGATCAAAGATCGGGATGATTATGTCTGGGCCGTGAATGTGATAAGAACCTATCAACTGACTGACCGCTGTCCAGTCTTGTTTAGCCCGGTATTTGGACAATTAGAATCCAGGGATTTGGCTGAATGGGTTCTTACAGATCGACTGCCAGTACGCGTGCAACTCCAATTACACAAACTGATCTGGGATCCTGAGACTCGAGGCGTGTAGCATACCATCACTTACGTGACGAACCGAATGCTCACATTTTTACAGGGCCTTTTTGAACAGGCCCCTGGCTTGTGATGATCCATGCAATTGGTAAGGTGGGATTGGCGCTCTATAATTTTTGAGTTATTCAACAGTCCCTTACGGGAAGGATAGGGAGACGAATGAAAGTTAAAGTCAAGCAAGGAGGCATGGCCGGAGAGTCTGCTGAAGTATTGGTATTGGACGGATATGAAGATGAGTCGGCACTTGAGAAACATATGGAAACCTTGGACCGATCATTAAATGGTCAACTACGGGAGTTGCGAAAGAGTGGGGAATTTGGAGGTAAACTCAACCAAACGGTCCTCCTCCATACTCGTGGGGCGATTCCCCCTAAGCGAATCCTTCTTGTGGGGCTTGGTAAACGAAAGGAGCTGACACTGGATCGTGTGCGTCAGGCCTTGGGAATAGTGGCTAAACGAGTTCGACAGGCAAATGCGAAGTCCTTCACGGCTCCAGTGGTTGGGATCGATGGTGCGAGATTGTCCATTTCAGATCTGGCGCAATCCATGGTGGAAGGAGCCGTGTTAGGCGGATATCGCTTTTCGGAATATCGAACCGACAATGACGAGAAGTCAAAGGCCCTTGAGTCCATAACACTGGTCTCTTCCAAGGCCGCGCACTTGTTGGATATCAAGGTTGGTGTTGGTCGAGGACAGGTGAGTGGCGAGGCTTCAGCTTTTGTCAGGGATTTATGCAACCATCCTGCCAATATGATGACTCCCTCCCGTGTGGTGGAAGAGGCAAAGAAGATTGCGAAAGAACCGGGCGTGAAACTCACTGTCTTGGATCGTAGACAACAAGAGAAATTGGGAATGGGAGGGTTGTTGGGAGTATCCCGGGGAAGCCAGGAACCTGGGAGATTTATCATTTTACATTACTCGGGCGGGAGCAAAAGGGATCGTCCTATCGTTTTTGTCGGTAAAACAGTGACCTTTGATTCTGGAGGCATATCCTTAAAGCCTTCGGAAAATATGGAGCAAATGAAAGCTGACATGACTGGTGGAGCCGAGGTCTTAGCCGTGATCCGTGCGGCTGCGCGGTTGCGGCTTCCGTTGAATGTGATAGGCATTCTTCCTGCAACAGAAAATATGCCAGGTGGTCGAGCCATGAAGCCAGGAGATGTTCTGACAATGCTGTCCGGAAAAACGGTGGAAGTCCAAAACACAGATGCCGAGGGACGTTTGATTTTGGCTGATGGACTCGCCTATGCCACACGGTTGAAGCCAACCTGCATCATTGATGTGGCAACCTTGACTGGTGCCTGCATGGTGGCTCTCGGCCAACATGCGATTGGGATGTTAGGAAATCATGAGTCGTTAAAAGATCAAGTAAAAAAGGCGGGGGAGCAGTCAGGAGAACGAGTTTGGGAGATGCCGTTGTGGGATGAATATTTTGAACAGCTGAAGAGCGATGTCGCCGATATGCGGAACATCGGTGGCCGTGGAGGTGGAATGATCATCGCCGCGATGTTTCTCAGCAAATTTGTGGGGGATTATCCCTGGGTGCATTTGGATATTGCCAGTACGGATTGGAGTGCTTCCGAGCGTCCCTACATTGGTAAGGGCCCAACAGGAATTGGGGCACGGCTCCTCATCCAATACCTTCTTAATCAGACGAACTAACTCTCTCGAGGTCGAAAGATGACGCTTCGGGATAAGGTCGGTCAACTCGTCATGGTCGGCTTTGCTGGAGCTGACCTCTCTCCGGATTTCATCTCATGGCTTCAAGAATTTCGACCTGGCGGGGTGATCCTCTTTGCGCGAAATTTGGTTGACCCCTCCCAAGTCGCCCAATTGACCTGCACGCTTCAAGAAGTTACGCCTCATTCACCAATCCTTATTGCCATCGATCAAGAAGGAGGACGTGTCTCTCGTCTTCCACATGGGTTTACGATTTTTCCTCCCGCTGCCACCATTGCGGCCTGTCAGTCCTCCACGCTGGCCTACCAAGTTGCAGAGGCCACCGCAAGGGAACTTCATGCTGTTGGTATCAATATGAATATGGCGCCGGTATTAGATGTGAATACCAACCCAAACAATCCCATTATCGGGGATCGAGCATTCGGAAGTGACCCGAAAATGGTTTGCGATCTTGGGAGAGCAACCCTGAAGGGGTTACAAGATCACGGCATTGTGGCTTGCGGAAAACATTTTCCTGGTCACGGGGATACGTCGACTGATTCTCATGTGGAATTGCCGATCATGGATCTCCCCAAAGAGCGACTCAACCGTGTCGAGCTTGCTCCATTTCGATATGGCATTCAACATGGCCTCGCCACGATGATGACTGCACATGTGTGCTATCCCTCATTTGACCCTGAAGTGCCAGCTACCCTTTCTCCAGTCATTCTGACGACCTTGCTTCGTGAAGAACTAAAGTTTTCCGGCCTTGTGCTCACCGATGATTTAGAGATGCAAGGCATTCTTAATCATTGTTCAATAGGGGAAGACGCGGTACGAGCTATCCAGGCGGGAGCGGATATGCTGCTCATTTGTCATCGGCAAGACCGACAAGCGGAAGCCATTATGGCTGTGGAAAAAGCCGTTGTTGATGGACACATTGCAATGGAGAGAATCGATGCCAACCTGGAACGGCTTTCCATGGTAAAAAAGAGATTTATCACTTCAAGGCCCAGAGTCGAGTTGAACCGTATCTCGGAAGTAGTCGGAGCTCCCGCTCACCGACAATTGTCAAAATCCATCTCACAAACCTCCACTACGACTCAGCCATAACGATCTTTGAAGATCTCCTTTTTGCTATATACATAAAAGTAGACTTTTCTCTTGATGATTTGTTTAGCTACGCAGAAAGGAATTCCACTTTTTTTCGTCGTAGACTGATGCTTCTGGAAGGATACGAAATCAAAAAAATCCCACATCACGGCTGGGGGGTGAGGGGCTCAGGTCATGAAGAGAATCGAATGTTGTCGATCGGTGTTGTAAACCAGGGAGGAGAGAATGGGAGTCAAGAAAGGGGACATCATTGATGAGCACAAACGCTTTCCCAATGATTGTGGTTTGGTTGTAAAAATGATGGCTGGTGGTGAAGGGTTCAAGAAAATTATCTGCTGTGACCATGAACTTACCGAAGAGGATGTGGTTCCGACCCTCGAACGAAAAAAAGGTCGGAAAAAAGGCCATCTTCCTGTAGGGATCATTTTAGATGAAAAAAAACTTTTCCCAGATTCTTGTGGTCTTCGTGTCATGATCATGGACGGGGGAGCTGGGTTCAAGGAAGTCGTGTGTTGTGGAAATTCGATTACCATCAATGCCATGCGAGATTTTCAATACGGTCACGTAAGACAAGGGCCACCACAGGTGCCAGGCCCTTCAGGTCATGCGTAATAGGCTGTTGAAAAAGTCCGCCAGCGGCGTCCTCGTTGCTCATAGGCCTCAACGTACCTCACTCACTGTACGCCTCGGCCTCCTCGCTGCCTGCGGTCTTGCTGGACCTGGCTCAGCCAAAGCGAAACTTCGGCTTCGCGCAGGCGAGCGGGCCTTTTTGAACAGCCTATCATTGTTTGTAGTACGTTTTACCATTCTTATAACCAAGTGATGATCTTGAAATTTTGAGTTTTAAACACCTGCGTAAATGAACAAACCACAAAAGTCCTTGGATCTGTGTATTCCGCCTCATGAGCGAGCTTGCGTCCGATAAATAGGGTGTGGCACTATTGTTCTCCTTTAATGAACGATGACTGCACTTCCTGAATTCGTTGGCACGATTCATATTTATTTGGGGCCCTATCGGGGGAACCCCATTGCCCTTTATTTACGCCAAGACTCCAACGCCTGCTGCATTTCTCCTTCTGTCTATCCCTGGAGCCAAATTGTTGGAACCGGAGAAACGGTCAATAAAGCTGCGGCCGACTTTGATGAAAAATGGAAGCAGGGAGGGCTCAGCCTAGACATGTATAGTGGACCCCATTGGGAAGGCGGCATAAAACCCGAAAAGCCCAAGCCACCCCCCAAACCTGCTCCACCTGCGAAGACAGAAGCCGCATCTGATAGTCCTCCTTCCACACCTCCCAAGCCTGAAGATGATATCCCATCTTCTGAGAAACCTCAGGCTGATCAACCAACTCCTACAAGCACGACAAAACCAGACTAGTCTGTTCGGAAAGTCCCTAAAAGCTAGTTATATAGGGAAAAAGTTATTAGGGGTCTTGCCGAGAATTAGATCCTGGCAGATGGAATTTTACGACAGACTGCTAAGGATTACGGCCTTGGGCGTACCGTTTCGCTGCGTTGACAAGTGCGGAGAAAAGCCGACGTTGGACGGGATCATGTTCGTACATGAATTCTGGATGCCACTGAACTCCAAGAAAGAAGTCGTGAGAAGGAGCTTCCACGGCTTCGATGACCCCATCGGGAGATGTTGCTGTCTGAACCAATGATGAAGCGACTCGTTTAATAGATTGGTGATGGGAACTATTGACCTGAATTGTTGCTCGTCTGGTGATTCGACGAAGCAAACTCTTAGGGGTAGTGGAAATCGGATGGGCTGGTTTGGTGGCTGAAAATGAGGGTTGATGCAAGATGGTTGTGCGGAATTGGGAAGCAATATCTTGTATCATGGTTCCTCCCAAAGCCACATTCAGTGATTGCATGCCTCCGCATATCCCCAGAGTGGGGATGCGGGTGTGATAAGCCAGTTTGGTGATTTGTAATTCCAGGGCACTGCGTTGACGACTCATCCGTCGGAATTTATAGCGTTGCCGTTCTCCATAGAGTTCCGGGGCCAGGTCAGATCCTGAACCGGATAAAACCAACCCATCCAATGTGGTCAGGAGGGACCTGAGCTTCTCGCGCTCGGTCAGTAAAGGGAGGATGAGAGGAATACCCCCGGCTTGTTCGATTGGAGATAAGTAACGAGCCCGAAGGAAATACATCGGCTCCTGGCCTCCCATGTCCTCCCGGTCACCAACATTGAAATCCGGGGTGACACCAATAATAGGTCTCATCGGTAGGCACGAGGAACAACTTTCAGGGAAGATCGATTACTCACTATAGGTTTCTTCATACGTTGAAGTGCCAATAAACCTCACTGGTTCATTCCCCTTGAAATGATCGGGGGTAATGACATACGTTCCCTGAACGCTTGGTTCCCAAACTGAATTCGCAACCTCAGTATTTCCCCCAGTGAGTGCCCAGCCGAGTCCCCCAACAGTACCTCCAACGACAGCGTACGCAACCTTGAGGGGCAGATACACAAGCGTTGAAACGCCACTGGCGAATCCAAGACCAGCCTCCTGGAGTTCGGTATATTCTTCGCCCTCATCAGCAAGGGCTAATGAACTGACGAAGAGGGTTGGCGCCAAAAAGACTAAAGCCAAAAGCATGATCACAACAATTTTCCCAAATCCTGTGTGTAACGCGTTTCGGAAGATGTGAATCATTGTTCGTTCCTCCTCATACGAAGGGGTTCAGATTTGTGATGCATGAAACATTGGTCTTGAGAGAAGTTGATGTAACATTCATGCATGCAAGTTTTGCTCTAGATAGGTGTTTTATTCTATTTACCCTATTCCGCGATTTCTTGCAAATGATTTATAGCCATAAACATCTAACCCTGCTCTTGCCAACCTTCACATGAATCAAGATCTAATTCATTCAATATTTGAGCTTTGACTTCTTCCACCTTTTCCTTTATCTCCTGCTCTAATGCCAAAGCGAATTCGTCACTTTGGATGCAGCTATTTTCTTGTTGAATACCTTGCGCTAAGGCCAATTGTAATTTCACTTGGCAAATTCGTTGAACGAGGATATCTTCTGCTAAAGATGAGTAATGAACCCGATCGGACTCTGGAATTTGGTTGAGCAATTCCGTGAGCCATTCACGAAATTCTAGTATCGTCTGAACTTTGATGAATTGTACGTCATCAAGTTCGACGAGGACTTGTATGCCTCCTTTCCAACTCCGTTTCTTTACATTAAATACGCAGGATTGTATCGAAGGGGCGTCTTCTTTCCTTTCGGGTCCATAGAATAATGTGAACCGGAATTGGGGAATTTGGGGAAAATGAGACCGTGGCATGTGTCGAGTATTGTACCATGAGAACCAAAGTGAACATACACTTGGCAAAAGGTTTATACAGGTCCTTAATTATAGGTCTCACCTTCGCCAACCTTCAACACCATCGCAGCCCATCAGTTACGCTGGCAGGTTGTCATTTGGCACAACCCCATGAGCATTTGGCCTCCTACGATCCTGGTTGACATTGAGAGGGCCAGGTGGATACAGTGGTTTTATTCATGAGCCTTAGAGGAGCAGGAACGTCCATGTGGTGTTTCAAGTGAGAGAATTTTCATGTTTGGGACCCTAGGCTTTTCAGAAATCATTATCATATTGGTCATTGTCCTCATCATTTTCGGTGCTGGACGGCTTCCTCAGATTGGTGAAGGGGTTGGCAAGGCCCTAAAAGGATTTAAGAAAGAGGTTCAAGATGTTCCCCCTCCATTCGATCCCAATGCGACAGCACCGCCGTCAGCGGTTCCGGAAGAACAGAACCATGCCACTCCAGCTCAAGCCACAGAACCTATCAGTGGTGGGACTCCTTTAGCTCCTGGCACCCCTCAGGCTCATCAATTAGGGACCGAGCAAACTCCCGGAACCACAGCGGCTTTGTCTTACAGTGGGATTCGTCCTGAACCTGTTCAACCAGCCCAACAACAAGTCGCACCTCCTCCCCAGACCGTGTCACCCCAACCTGTAGATACTTTACAACCGGTAAGCATGGAACAACGAACGACGGCTCCTCCTCCTCAACCGAAAGCCCAATATCCTCCTCTTCCTCCCTCTGCTCGAGCGACTCCTGGTTCGAAGCGACCATCGGCTGTTGTCAACAAGGATGCGGTGGCACGGGTACAAGCTCAGCGGGCCGCTATGCAAGCCAATGCTGCCCAAAAATCGGGGGGCGGCACCGATGATTTACAGAGCATGGGTGAAGGGCTCGGGAGTGCACTTCGAACATTTCGTCAAGCCACGGCTGATGTCAAAAATTCTATTGATCCGGAAATGCGAACCATTCAGGCCGAACTAGAAGCTGCACAAAAGGAAGTGGAGGAATCTATTGAGGCCGCCAAACAACCACCCTTACCCAAAGAACCCCCATACTCGACCTAAGAAGTTGTTAAACCGCTCAACGTTCTCACGTTTCGAGACCTCTCTCAAAAACCAGATATTTTCCCAAAATTATACAACTGGAAAAGTCAGCTCGAGAAAACTATTTTTCTCTCATGTTTCTGCCCTTACCTCCATTCTCTTTGGCTTTGTGTTCTTTGGTTTCTTCGGATTGTGGGGCTGCCAGGCCCAATCAGATCGGAATACACCACAGATCGTCACTTCGCATCTTGTCAAATTATTACAAGATCCTAGTCCTGATGTACGACGAACAGCTGCCCAATCATTAGGAAAAATCGCCGATCCTACAGGCGAGCAGGCTTTGGTCAAAGCCTTAGAAGATCTGGATCCTCAAGTCCGGGAATATAGCGTCTGGGCGCTAGGACAGATTGGAGAGGAAGTAGACAATACGACCGCTCTTGCCTTGCTCAAGGCCCTCGGTGACACACAGTCTAATGTCAAAAGGGCAGCCGCTTCGGCCTTAGGTAGGATTGGAACTCGACAGGTAGTTGTCGAACTTCTCACAGAAGCCATCCGGATGAGGGAGACCGAAATGCTACGGTACTCGGTGGAAGCTCTTTCCGAACTTGACAGCCCTTCGGCCTATGTGGAGTTGATCTCTGCCCTGAACGTCTCTGATGCCAGAATCCGTCAAGTGGCCATTGCGGCCTTAGGGGAACTTGGGGATCCCCGAGCGTTGCCAGCTATTCGAAACCGGCTTCTACAAGATCCCGACATTGGAGTACGAACCGAGGCTGCCTTTCGTCTTGGGAAGTTAGGTGATCAAAATGACCGGCCTGCCTTACTCCAGGCTGCAGAGAGGGACCCGGATCCCCTCGTTCATTTTTGGTCTACATGGGCAATCGCCATGATTGACTCCTCGTCCAACTCGCACTGAAAAGGCCTTGGGGAATAGACTGAGTGGAGCCTCCCGCCATTCATCCCACCCTTCCAGGTGGAGCATTCAGGCGAAGGAAGAGTAACCTGGAAGCATGCCGAGCTTCAGCGCTGAGATGAAAAAAAAGAGAAAATCAGCTTGAAGCCCTAGAATGTCTTAGGGTCGGCTAAAAAACTCATCGCTAATCGAATTTGTGGACGGGTGCCTAATAAGACCACGACATCTCCAGGCTCTAAGGATATTTTTTTGTATGAAGAGGAATACGTTGTGCCTGCTCTTGTGAGGGCCAGGATTGAGGCTCCAGATCTTTGCCTGATAGCGAGATCAGCCAATGATCTCCCTAAAACTGGAGAGTCATCCTCGATTCTGCACGTTTCGACCTCAACATCCAGAAGAGTCCCAGCCCGAAGATGATGAGCCAGCTCAGGAAGTTCACCCCGACGTAACAGGGAATACCCTTCACGGCGGACCTGCTCGGCCTTCTCCACAATAAAGTCCTGTGGGAGCTTATAGGTTTGAAGCACTAAGGTAAAAATTTCTATAGAGGTTTCAAATTCCTCTGGAACCACTTCGTTCGCACCAAGATCATGAAGCTCATCCAATTCCTTTAAATAACGAGTCCGTACGACAATATGAAGAGAAGGGTTAAGTTTGCGAGCCAGTTGGACCATTCGTCGCGCGCCAAAGGGATCCGAAGTAGCGATGACCAGAACCCGCGCTGATTCAATCTGCACTTTTCGAAGAACAATTGGATTCGTCCCATCACCATACAAAATCGGGATGCCGGTCCCGACTTCCAATTTGATGACCTCTCCTCGGTATTCCAGAACCACAAAGGGAATTTCGACTTCCCGGAGAACGTGTGCCAGATTTCGTCCATTGAGCCCATAGCCTACAATGATGACGTGATCTTGAATTTTTAAAGGCGGGGAGTCTTCACGATACGTCAGGCGTCCAGGCAACCAATGTTGTAATCGTTGGATCGCTTCAGTCCGACGGGCTATGCGCGGGGCCCACTGGATAAGAAAAGGCGTGATAATCATCGTCATCACTGAAACCGACAAGAAAATGTTATACGCATCCCTACTTAACAGTTCATATTGCTGCCCTTCTTGAGCGAGAATGAAGGCGAATTCTCCTACTTGAGCCAGAGCGATCCCCGAAAGAATAGCGGGTCTGAAGGGAACTCCTGCTACCAGAACTGCGCCTGTTCCTGTCAGAAATTTTCCCAACAACACAGTGACAATAAGGAACATGATCAAGATCGGGTGACTGAGAAGGATGCGAAGATCCATGAGCATGCCAATGGAAACGAAAAATAGGCTATTAAAGCTATCCCGAAAGGGGAGAATTTCTGCCAAGGCTTGGTGGCTGTATTCGGATTCAGAAATCAGCAGCCCTGCAATAAAAGCTCCTAAGGCTAAAGAAAGTCCAGCCAAAGAGGTGACCCACGCAGTCCCGAGCCCAAGAACCACAATGGTCAGTAAGAACAGTTCTCGACTTCGGGTCCCCACGATGTGCTCAAGGAGTTTTGGAACGACGACACGAGCGGCAATGACAATAATGACCACGAGGGCCACAGATTGAAGAAGAGTAATCAGAACTCGCCCAGACCCCTCAGATGCCTGGTCACTTAGTAATGGGGTCAAGAGCATCATGCCCACAACCACCAGATCCTGAAAAATTAAGATGCCAATGGTGGAGCGTCCATGAAGCGTGTCATTCTCTCGACGTTCAGCCAACGCTTTGAGGACAATGGCCGTACTGCTCAGTGAGAGCAATAAACCCCAGAAAATGGCCTCACGATAGGGAAGGCCAAACGCCATTGCCCCAATAAGAACGAGAAACAGCACTCCGCTGACTTGGACAGGGCCTCCGATTAAAAACAGGCTGCGCGAAGCTTTCAAATGGGCGAGGGAGAATTCCAGTCCAATGGTGAAAAGGAGAAGCACGATCCCAATTTCTGCAAGATCCTGGACCTGATCTCGGTCTGAGATGAGGTTCAGACCAAAGGGTCCAACCAATGTCCCCGCTACCAAAAATCCAGCAATCGAAGGTAATCGAAGCTTCTGAAAAATGAAGACAATCCCGATCGAAACAGAAAAAATGATAAGGACGTCACGGAGGATGTTGGCTTGGTCCATAAAGGTAGCTTTGATCTTCTCTTTTAGGGTTATTGATGGACCCTACTATACTGGACTCATGCCTTGTGTCAAAGGTCCGAAGGTATGTCTAGACGGAATTCAAAAGCTTAATCATTCCACTGAGGTGCCAGTCTCCAGGGCGGGAAGAGGCCGAGGTCAACAAAAAGGCGATGGGGAAACGGACGTTTCGAACATGTAACCAGAGAGAATCGTGTGGGGGAAAAGCTGATAACGCCATTTAGACCGAGAGATCTTGAAAAAGCCAAGGAGAGTCAGTCTTCCGGCGTTGCTCATAGGCCGTGATGTCTTGCTCATGTTGGAGGGTCAGCCCAATCGCATCGAGTCCTTGCAACATGCAGTTTTTTTGAAAGGGGTCGATATCAAAAGTCAAAGATTGCCCATCGGGAGTCAGGACGGTTTGATTCTGTATATCGATAGTGAGCTGATACCCTTCTTTCACATTCATGGCTTCAAAAATGGTCTGAATTTCTTGAGACATCAGCGTGACGGGCAAGATACCATTTTGGAAACAGTTGTTCCGAAAAATGTCGGCAAAGCTTGAGGCAAGAATTGCGCGAAATCCGTAGTCTAACAATGCCCAAGGGGCATGTTCACGTGACGAACCGCATCCAAAGTTATCCCTCGTCAACAGAATGGATGCTCCCTCATAACGAGATTGGTTCATAAAGAAATCAGAGTTCGGCGTCCCATCTTCATGCTGTCGCCAGTCAGCGAACAACCCTTCTTTCAATCCTGTCCGATGAATGGTTTTGAGGAATTGCTTGGGGATTATTTGATCAGTATCCACATTGACCCGATCCAAGGGGGCGACTAAACCGGTGAGTATCGTAAATGCTTGCATGGATGGATGCTCTCCTTAGGTCTTACGCCAACACGTGGTGTGGCATTCTTCTTCCTTGAGGACGTTTTAACAGTTTCATCCCCAATGGCGAATGTCAACAAAATGACCGGCGACAGCCGCAGCCGCCGCCATGGCTGGAGAAACCAAATGGGTTCGGCCACCTTTCCCCTGACGGCCCTCAAAGTTTCTATTACTGGTGGAAGCACAACGCTCCCCTGGTTTAAGTACATCGGCATTCATCGCGAGACACATACTGCACCCCGATTCGCGCCATTCAAACCCAGCTTTTCGAAACACCTCATCGAGGCCTTCATTTTCAGCTTGTCTCTTGATAAGACCCGATCCAGGAACCACCATGCCGTGTACGCCTTTCGCGATTGTTTTCCCTTTCAGATGGCTGGCTGCAATTCTCAGGTCTTCAATCCTCGAGTTGGTGCAGGAACCGATGAAGACCCGATCAATTTTAATTTGTTCAATAGGGGTGCCCGGTTGGAGTCCCATATAGTCCAATGCCTGTTGGGTTGCCTTTTGTAAAGTTTCATCGGTCAGTTCTTGGGGGTCCGGAACCTTTCCATTCACTCCAGTGACCATACCAGGATTAGTGCCCCATGTCACTTGGGGAGCGATCTTCTCAGCTTGCAAGAACACAACGGTATCATAATGAGCCAGGGGATCCGTTCTGAGGTTTTCCCATGAAGAACGAGCCTGCTCAAAAAGATTCCCCTTTGGTGCGAGTGGACGGTCCTTCAGGTACGAAAAAGTGGTGGCATCCGGCGCCACTAGACCTGCTCGCGCTCCCCCTTCAATGGACATGTTACAGAGAGTCATTCGCCCTTCCATGGAAAGAGCTTGAACAGCTGACCCGGTATATTCAATGACATGCCCTGTTCCTCCTGAGACCCCGATATGGCCGATAATGGCTAAAATCAAATCCTTCGGGGAACATCTTGCTGAAAGAGTTCCAGTGACGCGGACCTCCATGGTCTTGGGACGTTTTTGAACCAAGCATTGCGTTGCAAGAACATGTTCTACTTCACTGGTTCCAATTCCAAAGGCCAGGGCACCAAAGGCCCCATGAGTAGATGTATGGGAGTCTCCACACACAATGGTCATACCAGGAAGCGTGAGCCCTTGCTCAGGCCCAATGACATGAACAATCCCTTGTCGTGGATCATCCATGTTAAAAAGTGTGATCTGAAAGCCTTCACAATTTTCCTCTAACTTATCAATTTGAATCTTGCTCATGGGGTCGGTAATGCCTGCCTGCCGATCGGTCGTGGGAACATTGTGATCGGGTACAGCTAAAATAGCGGCTGGGCGTCTCGGACGACGACCGGCCAGTTTCAACCCTTCAAATGCCTGAGGTGAGGTCACTTCGTGCACAAGGTGACGGTCGATATACAACAGCGTGGTGCCATCCGAATCTTCTCGAACCACATGAGAATCCCAAACTTTCTGGAATAAGGTTTTCGCTGCCATGCTTTCCTCCTCAAAGTTCTTGAGAATACGTATAATGCATCGTTTGATTAAAATCTTGCAAGCCTCTTTCTTTCCCTGCGATTTGGAGCATTCTGAAAAGCGCTGTTCCCCTCTGGACAGCAAACGGTGACGATGATCGTCGAGAGTCAAGTTCCAGTTCCATCATCCTGTCTCCTTTTGTGGTCCCATAGTCCTTCTGGTATACTTTCTGAGTTGTTTAGGTTACATTCTCTCTCTTTCGTTGGGGATTGAACCTGGGCAAGAGTCTAGGGAAGAAATGCTTTGTCTCGCGCATCCTAAAGCATAAGGACATGGGCTAGTCAGCCGCGATCCTTCCTGTCAGAGGACATGACATCTTGCCTTGGTGTCACCTTTCGGTGAGATTGTTCCTTCCTTCATCTGGTCAGAATGTCTGTGCGACTTTCCGAAAGGTTGCCTCTCTGTCATTTACAATCTAGGCCTTAGCCGGATCAGACTATATCGTGGACCAATGAGATCAAGAAATGATGAATCGTGCGAAAGTAAACCGCGGATGGGTTTGGCAAGCAATTCGTGAGAGAAGGGGAAAATTGATGAGTAGGAGGATGTATTGTGGGCGCATTTAGTTGCCTGTTAAGTTTTTTTTCCAAGGATATGGCCATTGATTTGGGCACATCTTCCACGTTGGTGTGTGTTCAAGACAGAGGAATTGTTCTTAACGAACCGTCTGTCGTTGCCATTGAAAAACAAACGAATAAAATTTTGGCAGTAGGTGCAGAAGCCAAAAAGATGGTGGGACGGACACCTGGGAATATTATGGCCATCCGTCCCATGAAGGACGGGGTCATCGCGGATTTTGAAATGGCCGAACGAATGCTGCGGTATTTTATCACAAAGGTCCATAACCGAAGATCCTTTGTGAGACCGCGAATCATCATTGGCGTCCCCTCTCGCATTACTCAAGTCGAACAACGAGCCGTGAAAGAATCGGCTGAGTTAGCTGGGGCTCGCGAAGTCTACCTGATTGAAGAGCCGGTGGCCGCTGCCATTGGTGCAGGACTTCCGATCACCGAACCCTCTGGGAACATGGTCGTTGATATCGGAGGTGGCACCACTGATATTGCCGTGATTTCCTTGGGTGGCATTGTCTATAGCGAATCGGTCAAAGTGGCAGGTGACCAACTTGATTGGGCGATTGTGTCATACATTAAGCGTGAATATAGCTTGCTCATCGGCGACCACATGTCCGAGCAGGTAAAAAAGCAAATTGGTTCCGCCTATCCATTACCAGAGAAATCTCAAATGATGGTGAAGGGTCGTGATTTGATTACAGGAATTCCTCGGACGATTGTTCTTGAAGACACAGAGATCCGCGAAGCCTTGCAAGAATCTATTTCGACCATCGTGGCGGCGATAAAAGTCGCGTTGGAAAATACCCCTCCTGAATTAGCGGGGGATATCATCGATCGTGGAATTGTTCTCACTGGTGGAGGCTCACTATTAAAAGGGCTGGATTCGCGATTACAGGATGAAACCGGTTTGCCAATCGTCACAGTCGATGATCCATTAACCTCTGTTGTACTGGGGGTAGGCCAAACGTTGGAGGAGCTGACTCTGTTGCGAAGTGTTGCCTCCATGTCCTCATTCAGGAAGTGACGTGACCCAACGACATGACTGGCTGGCTTCGCCCTTTCATTTTGGTCAGTTCTGGCATGAGGCGGACACTTTTGGTCCTGTTGGTGATCACGTTTTTGATTCTCGCTCTCCTTCCCCGACAAACCGAAAAAATCCTTCAAGTTGTTAGTCGGCCCATCGCCGATCTTCTTGCCGTCCCCATCAAAGGATTGGCTTGGGTGGATCGAAATATTCGCGAGGCTTGGAATCGATATTTGGCCCTACAGGGCGTATATGAGCAAAACCTGTTACTGAGGGAAAAAGTTCAAATCCTGCAAGGGGAAATCAACAGCTTGCGAGAAGAGGCTATGTCCTCAGAACGGTTAGCCGCACTGCTGGAATTTAAAACAACCAGTGATGTAGAGACGATTGTAGCGCGAATCATTGGGCGCAATGCTTCCAATTGGTACCAGACGGTGGTGTTAGATAAAGGCGAGAAAGATGGGATTGAAATAGAAATGGGAGCCATCACCCCTGCTGGGGTCGTGGGACAGGTGGTGAAGGTGGCTTCTTCAACCAGCATTGTTTTGCTGTTGACCGATCCGAATGTGGCTATCCCAGGTTTCGCGCAGCGCACACGAGATGAAGGCATTGTTCAGGGTACTTCACAAGGGTTGATTCATATGAAATACATTCCCCCTCTCTCACCAATCCAAAAAGGGGATACGATTGTGACTTCCGGGCTCACTGGGGGATTCCCCAGGGGAATCCTGATTGGACAAGTTCAGGCTGTACAAACCCAGGAGGGAGATCTCTTTCAATCAGCGGCTCTTAGTCCCGCGGTCAACTTTTCGAAATTGGAAGAAGTCCTTATCATCACTTCTCCTAAGCCAACAGAACGCCTGGAAGCTACAGAAGAAACCTTGACGGCACCTGATGTCCCAAGAGGCAATCCATGAAGGCCCTTCTGTATTCTGGGTTGCTTTTCTTTCTTGTCCCCTTGCAAGTGACGGTTGTTCCTTCCCTGACTCTTTGGGGAATATCTCCGGATCTCTGTTTGGTGGCAGCCTGTATTGTGGGGTTTTGGTTCGGCCCTCTGGTTGGAGGAGCGTTAGGTGGTGCATTAGGTTTTGGTCTGGATACGTTCTCGGCGAGTGGCATTTGGCTCAATACGGTTAGTAAAGCCGCAATCGGTTTTTTGTGTGGACAATTGGGAAAAAACCTCTCTCGTACCACGGCTGGCTCGATCTTTTTACCAATTTTGGCATTTTCTTTCTTTTTAGGTGTGGTATTTTTGGTATCTTCTAGAAGAGGATTGAATTTGGTGGATTTTTTCAATGGTGTCCCTTCCATTATTTTTCCGCAAGCGATTCTGGATGGAATTCTTGGAGTCACTGTCAATTGGGCTTTCGGACGCGGTGGTCTTAACGAATCCAAAATTTAGCGGCCACCGCATCATCCGTACAATCAAACGACAGATCACTGAGTCAACTCCTTGATCGTTCTCTTTATAGTGAGAACATGGCTGAAAATGGGTTGAAGTCTTCAGAATTGTCTGAAGTTCACCAACGCCTGGTATTTCTGAAGGTTGGCGTGGTGGTTCTCATCGGGTTATTGGTCCTTCGTCTGTGGCAATTGCAAGTACGGGATGGACCTTACTATCGAGATCTTTCGCAGGACAATCGAACGCGAGCGGTCCTGTTACGCCCTGCACGAGGGTTAATCTACGACCGCAACGGCGTCCTTCTGGCCAATAATGTCCCCAGCTTTAATCTGTATGTTGAGTTGAAGGATGTGAAAAACCGTCAACACATGGCCATGCAACTTGAGAACCTGTTGGGGTTTAGCAGCAAAGATATTGTCGAGATGGTTGAGGCGAAAGGAAAAAGAACCCGCGTGAAACTCAAAGGAGGGTTAACCTTACGAGAAGCTGCATTGATTGAATCCCATCGTCTGAATTTGCCTGGAGTGGTCATTCAACCAGAATATCAACGGAATCATCCACTTGGTGCCTATGCGGCTCACTTGGTCGGATACGTAGGTGAAATTTCCGAAGAACAGTTAACCCAAGAACCGTTTCAGGGACTTCATCAGGGAAGTATTATCGGACAGTATGGTATTGAACGAATGTACGATACCCTACTCAGAGGTCAGGCTGGGAGAAAGATCATTGAGGTGGATGCTCTCGGGCATGAAAAGCGCACCATTTCTGTAATGAGCCCTCAAGCAGGAAATGATGTGTATTTAACCATTGATTTTCGTTTACAACAATTGGCAGAAGATCTTCTCGATGAAGAAGCCGGAGCCATTGTCGCTCTGGATCCACGAAATGGAGAAATTCTTGCCCTTGCCAGTCGTCCAAATTTTGATCCGAATGCGCTTTCAAGAGGATTGAATCCTCGAGATTGGAGAAAGCTTTTAGAAGACGACAGGCACTCCTTTACGAACCGAGCTACTCAGGGTCAGTATCCGCCGGGCTCGACCTTCAAAATTATCGTGGCCGCGGCAGCGCTGGAATCCAATACCATTGATCTGAGTGATACGATCCGTTGTCGTGGGGGATTCCGTTTTGGAAAACGGATCTATCGGGATTGGAAAAGGGGTGGACATGGTACTGTTGATTTGGTCCAAGCCATGGCCCATTCTTGTGATGTGTATTTCTATAAAATTGGCCACCGAATAGGTATCGAAACCATCGCAGCGTTTGCTCATGAATTTGGACTTGGCCAAAAAACCGAGGTGGACCTACCCTCGGAGGAAGAGGGAATTGTCCCTTCACCGACTTGGAAAAAAAAGCTGAAGAAGAAACCATGGTATCCCGGGGAGACGATTTCCGCTTCCATTGGACAAGGCTATGTGACGGTGACTCCGATACAAATGGCACAAGTGATTGCCACAATGGCCAATAACGGAATCTCATATAAGCCTAGGGTCCTCCGTGCGATTCTCCATCGAAGCAGCGGGAGGCTTGATGAGAGACCAATTGCGCCAGGGCGCCGTTTGCCTATTGCGATAGAACGGTTAGAAAGCATCAAAAAAGGGCTTCTTGCCGTGGTGACCGATGGGACCGCTCGAACGGCCCGATCATCAATCGTGACCATCGCAGGAAAGACTGGTACTGCACAAGTTGCGGCCCTCCGTAGGGGACAGGAGGAGGATACACCCAAGGAGCTGCGAGACCATGCCTGGTTTTTAGCTTATGCCCCAGTAGAGCAGCCACGTATTGCTGTTGCCGTGTTAGTCGAGCATATAGGACATGGAGGATCTGCCGCAGCGCCTCTCGCCAAAACATTGATCGAGAAATTTGTTAAGCTTGATAATCAAAAGCCAGGAGTTCGAGAAAAAGATCGAATGGAGCGGCAATTCCCAGCAACCTTTAAGGATGAGGCGATCCATGGTTGATCGGACTCCTACACTACTCAGAATCGATCCCTTCGAATGGTCATTTGTCGCAGTCGTCATCGGTATTCTCTCCATTGGAGTGTTATCCATCTATAGTGTCACACCAGTGCACGCTCCCACAGGATTACCAATTTTTCTCAAACAGATGATATGGATTGGAGTAGGTGGTGTGGCATTCCTTTTCATGAGAACCCTTGATTACCACAAATTAGCCAGGGTAGCGTATGTGTTGTATGGAGTATGCCTTCTATTACTCGTGGTGGTCTTGGTGGCGGGTAAAAGTAGCCGAGGGGCTCAACGGTGGATCCCCTTAGGGCCCCTCGCATTCCAACCTTCAGAGTTTGTGAAGGTGTCTCTTATCCTCATGCTGTCGGTGTACTATACAACGAAGGCCCGCCATGGATGGTTGCGCCGGGTTATTGTGCCGGGATTTTTGGCTTTGCCAGGGTTTCTTCTTATTCTCAAACAACCAGATCTTGGCAGTAGTCTGAGTTTTTTGGCAATTTATATTACACTGTTATTGGCTGTTGGCGTGAGATCTAAAGCGTTTGGATTGGTGTTACTGTCTTCGCTGATGATCTTTCCTTTTGCGTGGGGAGAATTATGGGGATCGCTCCATAATTACCAAAAAGAACGAATCATGAGCTTCGTGGATCCTGCCTATGACCCTGGTGGAAAGGGATACCAGGGACTTCAATCCCGAATAGCTGTGGGGTCGGGAGAGATCATTGGTAAAGGCCTCTATGGTGGAACCCAAACACAATTTAAATTCTTGCCAGAAAGCCATACAGATTTTGTGTTTGCGGTTTTTGCAGAGGAATGGGGGTTCTTAGGATCAGTCATTTTTTTTGCGCTCTTTTTAATCTTGTGTCTTTTGGGATTAGATATTGCATCCAAAGCCAAGGATATGCTGGGAGCCTTATTGGCCATTGGTGTGGTAGGGATGATCACTTTTAGTTTCGTGGTGAATATTGCCATGACCGTGGGATTAGCACCGATTGTCGGAATTCCCCTTCCATTAATGAGTTATGGTGGAAGCGCCACCGTGGTAACCATGGCTGCCTTGGGGTTGTTGATGAGTGTGAGAAGGCGTCGATTGACACTGATCTGACCTGTTCCAAAGGTGTTGTCCGTTTAAGAAGCTGACATAGCAAGGGCCGGGAGTACAGCTCGGAGACATTTTTGAGAGCCTGTTAAGAATTGGGGAAAGGAGACCCCATGGGAGTGGAAATAGCGATAAATGTGACCAGGGAAGAAACGCGAGTTGCTGTTCTTGAAAACAAAGTCGTCACGGAATTGTATGTCGATCGGGCCAAAAAGAAAGGCTTTGTGGGTGATATCTATAAAGGGAAAGTCGTGAAGATACTACCCGGCATGCAGGCAGCTTTCGTTGATGTAGGGCTGGAACGTACGGCGTTCATGCATGTGTCTGACTTATGCGGGGATGCGGAATCTGATGACGTCTTTGTCGACGGAGAAGCGGAATCTGATGACGTCTTTGTCGACGGAGAAGAGGATGAAAAAGGATCGGAAATTCCTCGCCCGCGTCGGCAAACGATTCGACCGATTGAGCACCTGCTAGAGGAAGGGCAGGAATTGTTGGTGCAAATATCCAAGGGCCCGATTGGGACCAAGGGCCCACGCGTGACGGCACACACCTCTTTGCCTGGCCGTTTTCTTGTATTCATGCCGAACATTGATCATATTGGGATTTCGCGGCGAATTAGCAATGAAGAAGAACGTGTCCGTTTAAAAGGCATTATGAAGCAGATTCGGAAACCGGGTTACGGATTTATCGTGAGAACCGTCAGTGAGGGGGTCGCCGAGGAGGATTTGAATTCCGATGTGGAATTTCTGCAAACCTTGTGGCAAGACATTCTCAAAAAGCAGAAACAACTTCCTGCTCCGGCCTTGCTCCATTCTGATCTTTCCTTGACACTCCGAGTGGTCCGGGATCTCTTCACGAAAAAGGTGGACCGCTTATGGATTGATGCCAAAGAAGAATTTGAAGAGGGCAAAGATTTTGTGAAGCGGTATCTTCCTGAACAAACGACGCGCTTGTACCACTATGACAAGGAAGAGGGCCTCTTTGATCATCTTGGCATCGAAATGGAAATCTCACGTGCGTTGGGTCGCAAGGTTTGGTTGAAATCAGGAGGGCACATTGTTATTGACCATGCCGAGGCCATGACGGTCATCGATGTGAATACAGGACGCTATGTGGGAAAACGAGATCAAGAAGAAACGATTCTGAAAAACAATTTGGAAGCCGCGAAAGAAATCGCCTATCAGATCAAACTCAGAGGAATTGGGGGAATTATCATCATTGACTTTATTGATATGGAACGAGAGCGGAATCGGGAGAAAGTCTATCATGCGTTGGTCGATGCGATGAGTAATGATAAAGCGAGAACCAAAATATCACGCATTTCAGATTTGGGCTTGATTGAGATATCTCGCGAGAGAGTCCGGGAAGACCTTCTTCGAACATTGTCTGATATTTGTATAGATTGCGAGGGCCGGGGGTATACGAAATCGGGTACCTCGGTCGCTTACGATATTTTTCGGGAGATACGACGGATTGGGCGTTCGGCAGGACGGCAGACGATTGTGGTGGGAGCTAATCCGAGGATAGTGGAATTACTCCAGGATTTAGAACATGAAAGTATTGAGCAACTTGAACGGGAATTTTTCCATCGAATTATTGTCAGGGCTGATCCCCTCCTTCATCTTGAACAGTATGATATTGTCGTGGTAGGTGGAGGGATGCGAGCAGCCTGAGGAGGACCAATTTAACTTCCCCCCAATCAACAATGTATTGAAGGCCTGGCTGACTTTACGAACAATTCGAGGCCTCAATGATGCGAGAGTATGCCATTTAGTGCGCATCTTTGGCTCTCCTGAAAAGGTCTGCACATCATCTATCTCGATGTTAATGAAACAAGGTGGAATGAGTGAATCACTGGCTCAGGCGATCATCACTGGACCTGATTCAGCGACTCGATCTCACATTGAAAAGGAGGTTGATCTGGTGCATCAAGGCAAGTGGTCGTTTGTCAATGTACTGGACGAAACCTATCCCAGTCGGTTAAAAATGATAGCAGATCCCTCTCCATTGCTCTATATGACGGGGACAACTCACGAGGATGATCAAAATGCCATTGCGATCGTCGGGGCTCGAAAAGCTTCACCCCAAGGACTCACCTTCACAGAGGAACTCAGTCGCAACCTTGCTTCCTTGAGATTAACCATCGTCAGTGGGTTGGCAAGGGGCGTTGATGCCGCTGCCCACCGAGGGGCTTTACGAGGTGGTGGTCGAACGCTTGCGGTGTTAAGGTGTGGAATTGATCGCACATATCCCCCGGAGCATCGATCGTTGAGAGAAGAAATCGAGAACAGAAGAGCGGTCCTTTCTGAATTTCCAGTTGGAACGCCTCCAAGGGGTTACCATTTTCCTAAAAGGAAGCGACTGATAACTGGGTTGCGTCTTGGCGTGGTCGTCACTGAAGCCGCGATTAAGAGTGGCTCCTTAATTATAGCCAGGTTTGCTTTGGAGCAAAACCGTGAGGTGTTTGCGGTTCCAGGGTCTGTCAAAGGGAATAAGCATAGTGGCCCCCATGGTCTGATCAAACAAGGAGCGAAATTAGTCGAGGATCACCACGATATTCTTGAGGAACTCTTGCCACAGTTAGACCACACATTTCGTGAGCGAGTCACATGCCCTGGCCCTCAGCAAGCTCCTGCACCCAAAACCTTGGGACCCGAGGAACAGGCCGTGTTTCAGTTGTTCTCGGATGAACCACTGTCTGTGGATGAGCTTATGGCTCAAGCCCGGTTTCTACCTACCGAGGTTATGAGTATCTTGCTGTCTTTGGAATTGAAGGGCATCATTCTCCAATTGCCGGGTTCCCAGTATATTCGAGTATCGACGACCTAAACGATTCACGAAGGGATGAATGTCCGGATATGGGAACAAGGAGAAAATATTAGCAAAAATGGCTAAGTCACTGATCATCGTTGAGTCTCCCGCGAAAGCGAGGACGATTACCAAGTATCTCGGCCGTGGGTATCAAGTGTTGGCCTCGGTTGGGCACGTGAAAGATTTGCCAAAAAGTAAACTAGGCATCGATGTGGATCACGACTTCAATCCGCAGTACATCGTGATTCGAGGCAAAAGCAAAGTTCTCAACGAGATTAAAACTCAGGCAAAAAAAGCAGAAAAAGTGTTTTTAGCTCCCGATCCCGATCGAGAAGGGGAAGCGATTGCCTGGCACATTGCTGAGGAATTGAACGGAAAAAAGCCACAAGTCTACCGGGTCTTGTTCAACGAAATTACTCAAAGTGCCATCAAACGAGCTTTGCAAGCCCCCAGTTCGATCGATATAAATAAGGTGAATGCGCAGCAAGCTCGGCGAGTCTTAGACCGTCTTGTTGGCTATATGTTGAGCCCATTGCTTTGGAAGAAAGTCCGTCGTGGGTTAAGTGCGGGTAGAGTGCAATCGGTGGCTGTTCGGGTGATTTGTGATCGGGAATTTGACAGAGAGCGCTTTCAACCGGTTGAATATTGGACGATCACCGCCACATTCCAAGGCCACAATCCGCCACCCTTTGAGGCAAGACTTCAGGACTATAGGGGAAAACCCATTGAGATTGCTTCTGAAGGTGACGCCAACCGCATTCTTCAGGCTTTGGCAGGTGCAGAATTCAGGATTTCCACAATCGAAAAAAGTGAGAAGCGTCGGAATCCTCCACCCCCATTTATTACAAGCCGGTTGCAACAAGAGGCAGTTAGAAAGCTGCGGTTTTCTGCGAAGCAAACGATGATGCTGGCCCAAAAATTGTACGAGGGTTTGGAGATCGGTCAGGAAGGACCCGTGGGTCTTATTACGTATATGCGGACGGATTCGACGCAAATCTCAAGTGAGGCGCAAGCTGAGGCAACGGAACTCATTAGGGATCGGTTTGGTGAACAATATCTCCCTTCGACCCCGAATGTGTACAAAACAGCCAAGGCGGCTCAGGAGGCCCATGAGGCCATTCGACCGACCTCGGTCCACCGAGATCCTGAAAACGTGCGATCGTTTCTCGATCAAGATCTGTATCGATTATATAAACTCATTTGGACTCGATTCATGGCATCCCAAATGAGTCGAGGAGTGGACGAAGCGACCAAGGTCGATATTGAGTCAAGCGGCTATACGTTTCGCGCGACAGGCACGATCGAAAAATTTGATGGGTACCGTCGAGTGTATGTGGAAGGGAAAGATCTTGCAGCAGGAGATGCTTCTCAAGAAGAATCTTCTCAAGCGACTGAAGAAGACCGACGACTGCCCGACTTAACCCAAGACGAACGCCTTCGTCTGATAGAAAAAGATGAGCAGGAATTGCAGCCCAAACAACATTTCACTCAACCCCCACCTCGATACAATGAGGCTCTCTTGATTCGGGAATTAGAAGAGAAGGGCATTGGACGACCGTCTACCTATGCCACGATTATTTCAACGATCCAAGACCGGCGTTACGTTGAGAAAGAAGAAAAACGATTTAAACCAACCGAACTCGGCCGAATCGTGAATGATCGATTGGTCCAGTATTTCCCTCAGGTCTTTAACGTCGCGTTCACGGCCGAAATGGAATCTCAGCTTGATCAGATCGAAGAAGGTGGAAAGAACTGGGTCGACACCGTGAAGGAATTTTATGCCCCCTTTGTGAAGGACCTGGGTGAAGCTGATGATAAAATGGAAGGCCTGAAGGGGAAAGAAGAACCCACGGACATTGTCTGCGATAAATGTGGGCAAAACATGGTGATCAAGTGGGGGCGACATGGTCATTTCTTAGCATGTCCTGGATATCCTACATGTAAGAATACCAAGCAATTCAACAAAACTGAGGCTGGGACGATCGAAGTCGTAGAAAAAGAGGAGCAGACCACCGACGAAAAATGTGAAAAGTGTGGGAGTCAGATGGTGGTCAAAACCGGTCGGTTCGGGACGTTTCTGGCTTGCTCTAATTACCCAAAATGCAAAACCACAAAACCGTTGGGCTTGGGGATTAAATGTCCAACGGAGGAGTGTTTTGGAGATTTGGTTCAGAAGCGATCGAGAAAAGGAAGGCTGTTTTACTCCTGTAGCAGATATCCCAAGTGTACGTTTGCCATGTGGAATCGACCCATCAACCGAGCGTGCCCGAGTTGCCATGCTCCGTTTTTAGTAAAGAAGTCCAGTAAAAAGACCGGTGTCGTGGTTCAATGCCATAACGAATCCTGTGATTATCAGGAAACAAGTTAATCGGTCCAGTCAAGACCCTACCGCCGGTTTCATCCCCTTATTTTGCTCAAAAATCTTAATGGCTTCACTCTTTCCCAGGATCACTTCTTCCGTGATGACGACCTCTTTCATATCAGGTTGAGACGGAACCTCGTACATCACATCCAGCATCACGTCTTCTAAAATGGCCCGGAGACCACGAGCCCCAGTCTTTTGGGAGAAGGCCTTTTGGGCTATCGCACTCAAAGCTCCTTCTGTGAATTTCAATTTGACTTTATCCAAAGATAAAAGCCTTTGGTATTGTTTAGTCAGTGCATTTCTGGGTTCAGTTAAGATACGAACCAGCGCGGATTGATCCAGTTCCTCTAGAGTCGTGACCACAGGCAACCGTCCGATAAACTCAGGAATTAATCCATATTGCAACAGGTCTTCGGGCTGGACGTAGGGAAGCAGAGATATCCGCGCCATGTGACTTGCGGTCTCTTCTTCTGCTCGGAATCCCATTCGTTTCTTATTGAGTCGACGTTCGATGATAGGTTCTAATCCAACAAACGCTCCCCCACAAATCACCAAGATATTCTTCGTGTCAACCTGAATGAATTCTTGGTGAGGATGCTTTCGACCACCTTGAGGTGGAACATTGGCCACGGTGCCTTCGATTAATTTCAGCAAGGCCTGTTGAACGCCTTCGCCTGATACATCTCTTGTAATAGAGGGACTGTCCGCTTTGCGAGTAATCTTGTCAATCTCGTCAATGTAGATAATCCCACGTTCTGCCCGCTCCACTTCATAGTCCGCTGCCTGAAGTAACTTTAAGATAATGTTTTCAACATCCTCACCCACATACCCGGCTTCGGTGAGGGTCGTCGCATCGGCCAGGGTAAAAGGCACATCTAAGTAATTGGCCAAGGTTTGGGCCATGAGGGTTTTCCCTGTGCCGGTTGACCCAATCATGAGGATGTTCCCTTTTTGCAGTTCGACGTCACCGGCATCATTGGCTGCAATTCGTTTATAGTGGTTATGAACGGCAACCGAGAGGATTCTCTTGGCCCGCTCCTGTCCGATAATATATTGATCTAAATGTCGATTAATTTCAGCAGGTTTCCGAAGTTTGGAAGAGATTTCCTCTTTCGCCTCTTGCCATTCCTCAGCCATAATCTCATTGCAAAGACCGACGCATTCGTCACAGATATAGACTGTGGGGCCGGCAATGAGCTTACGAACCTGATCCCGACTTTTCCCGCAGAATGAGCATCGTAGATTACTATTCGTTTTGACCTGCTTGGCCATAAACCCTCCTGAAGTTACTCACCCTTGCCTTGTGCTGAGGTCGTAGAAGAAGCCTCTGACTTTTTCTCAGGGACACGAGTAATGACCTCATCAATCAATCCGTACGCTTTCGCTTCTTCTGCTGACATAAAATAATCGCGCTCAGTGTCTTCGGCGATTTTTTCCAATGGCTGCCCGGTTTGTGTGGCCAGAATGTCATTCAGTCGTTCCCGAATTTTCAAAATTTCGCGAGCGTGAATATCAATCTCGGTTGCCTGTCCTTGGAACCCTCCCATCGGCTGATGGATCATGACTCGAGCGTTCGGAAGCGCAAATCGTTTCCCCTTGGTCCCCGCGCTCAGTAACAAAGCCCCCATACTGGCTGCTTGGCCTAAACAGATTGTGGTAATAGGGGGCTTCACATATTGCATTGTATCATAAATTCCAAGGCCAGCCGTCACACTCCCGCCCGGAGAGTTGACGTACAAGTTAATATCTTTCTCAGAATCCTCTGCCTCTAAGAACAACAACTGGGCGATGATCAAGTTGGAAAACACATCATCAACGGGGGCTCCCAGGAAGATAATACGATCCTTCAGAAGCCGGGAATAAATGTCATAAGCCCGTTCTCCCCGAGTGGTTGTTTCAATCACCATGGGTACTAGCATAATCCCGTTTACCCTTTCTCTATGTAGCCGTTCTCCCTACCGAAACCCTTATGCTGATCGAGAGAGAAGGTCGTTTTGTTGAAAGTCCAACACACAATCGCTGTCGCGGTATCACTCTATCCTTGTATGACTGCGAATTGATAAACCAGTTGCAAGGCCTTGTCAGCTCGGATACGATCCCGAAACTCCTCTTGTGAGCCTTCGCCTCCCGCTTCTACCATCTTTCGGATGTCCTCCATCGGAAGTTTAAGTCCACGAGCGAGTCTCATGACTTCGTCTTGAATATCTTGCTCCTCTACCGTAATGCCTTCTTTGTCCGCGATCGCCTCCAAAATCAACGAGAGCTTGACACGGCGCTGAGTATCTTGAAGCATTTCCTGTTGGAGCCGTTTGGCCTCTTCTTCCAAATGGATCTGGTCTTCAACCGAAAAAGATCGATTCTTTTTCTGTTGATCTTCGATTAAACGTTGCCGAACCGTAACTCGGACCTCTCGGTCTATCAAAGCCTGGGGCAGGTCAAAATGGTGCATTTGGAGAAGGCGCTCCATGATGGCATCTTTGTGAGTATTCTCAATGTCCTTTTTGAGAACTTCCTCTAATTGAGAACGCACGCTTTCTTCCAATTCGGTAAGAGACTCATACGGACCGCAATCCTTGGCAAATTCGTCGTCAAGAGTCGGAAGAGTTTTTTGTTTGATCCCCTGAATCGTCAGAGTAAATTGGACCGTTTTCCCTGCCAATCGATCATCGGGGTGAGCATCAGGATAGACCTGGGACATTTCCACCTGCTCCCCTTCCTTTTTCCCCCTGATCACATCGTCAATATCTAACCCTAAAACCAGTTCTTTGCTCCCGACTTTATGAAGGTGGCCTTCCTTTTTTGCGCCATCGACGGAGGTCCCATCCAGGAACCCCTCGACCGTGACCACGGCATACAGATCATCCGCCAAAGGCGTGTCTGTTGGGGCAGCCTCCAACCGGGCATGCTGTTCGCGTACGGATTCAATGCTTTGCTGAACTTGTTCATCTGTAATAGAACGAGGATCCGGCTTCAGAGCAATGGGATTGGGAGGCCGATAATCTCGGATCTCGATGACAGGTTTTATTTCGACTGTGGCTGTAAACGTAAAGGTCGTATTTCTTTGTGCCTTAATGCGTTCCAGGGGGGGAATGTCGACTAAGACTGGTGTGACTCCAGCCTCCTTAATGGCTCGTTGGTAATAATCGGGAACCAACCGTTGAACCACGTCTTGCTCCACCGCTTTGGCATACCGTTTTTCGAGCATCGCAAGAGGGGCTTTACCCGGTCTGAATCCTGGGATTCGAACTTGACGTTTAAGGTCGGCATAGACCCGGTCAAACTCCTTATTGACAGCATCTTCTGGTACCTCAATCTTAATAGCCCGTTTGCTGGGGCCTAGTTCGGTCATTTCCAATTTCATAAATCAGGGCATCCTTATTATGGGAGTCTTATGGACGGAGTTGGGTTGATGGGCAGAAATTGGTGCGAGAGGGGGGACTTGAACCCCCACGGTCTCCCACGAGATCCTAAGTCTCGCGCGTCTGCCAGTTCCGCCACTCTCGCAGGTTGTCCATTATGGGTATGTGAGAAAAAACCTCCCGCTTCCCAGACGCAAGGGATGATCGATTTGAATCACGGATGAAAATGCTATCGCTCTCAAGACGTGCTTACCAACCTTTTTACAGGTGACAATGGGGTACTGTCAACGACAACTTCTTGCGTAAAGTCCTAGGGAAATCTCCTCATTCGTGAGAAAGCGCAACCGCGACAAAACAGCCTCAACACGAAGGTGGGGTCAAGGATGAGCAGTGTGGCAACGCATCAAGATTCTGTCTTGCCAGAGAAGGGATGTGTGGGCTATGGTGAACCTTATGGGCCTCAAAAAATTATACGTAGATATATACAAACAGTTTATTGAGAAATATCAGGCTGCTAAAGGCTTTGACTTTCAACAGTTACCTTGGGAAAGCACAGCACCCAAATCTGTCACCTTTAAAAAAGAACTCAAATGGTGGACCCTGAACCGCCCCCAACGACTCAAAGCCATTTCCCGGGAACGCGACCGCCAGCAACAAGAGATTATTGATCTAAAGAACCGACCACAGTCCTCCGCCGACACGACTCAAAGCTGAATGTTCGACTCATTGACGTAGAATGGAAACGGTACGGGTTACCCTCCGGCTGTATCTTCGCGCCCTAGAGAAAGCTGTTCGTTCGTTCAAACAATGTTGGATAACGACCATCGCCGTGGTCCTATTTGCAGTTGCGATGAGTTTGGTGATGACGGTAGCCGTTTCCTTAGGACTATTGGGAGGTGTCCTCCTCGGCGGGGCCAACGCGTTCGTGGTCGGATGGACTCTTGGATTGATAGAGCAGGGGGTTCTGGGATCCCGAGGTTTGGGGTGGAAGGATGTCTGGAGAAGCGCCGGCCACTATTTTTGGGATGTCATCAGCATTGGTTTCATCGTATGGGTACCGTTGCAGATCTTAGAAATGGGCATCAAGGCCAACCCCTATGGGCCGGCCATTGTGTCAACAACATTTCTTTTGCTGTTCATTCTGCTCAACCCGGTTCCAGAGCTGATTTACCAAGGCCGACATGGCTCTCCCTTAGAGGTGATAAAGGAAAGTTATGACTTTATCATCGAAAACTGGATCGAGTGGTTTCTTCCATTGGTTGTGGTCTTGGCCCCTTTGGGATTGACGTTTTTCTTTTCGCTCACGAGTCAAGGAGGCCGACTGGTTGGCTTGGATTTTTTTCAAGTGCTGCACATGCCTTTTGCTATTCTCACCAGTTGGTTTCACTATGTGGGAGTCCCTCCATTGGTGTCCTCTCTTCTTGTACTCATCCTCACGCCAATGGCCACGGTATTTGTCCTTTTTTTCAGGGGGCACCTTTTTTCGGATTTGCATGGTTCTTCCAGGCGACAACGCATGTTTCAAGCTGGTGCCAGTGGTGGGTAATCTTGTGAAGATGGATCTCAGGATCGTAAAAAGCCAGCAAACATGTCCCCTCTGCTTGTGGCCCCGCCAGGTGCATGATAAGATGGCCACTGTTCTTCAACTTGTGGAAGACTTCCTAAACGCAAGGCATCGAGAACTCTCATCCATGGCCTCTTTAATAGAATGGGTTGGTAAGAACATATCCTCAAAACTGAAAACGGCGTTACGGAGAGGTGCGAGAGCGGCCGAATCGGCGTGCCTGGAGAGCACGTGTGCTGGCAACGGCACCGTGGGTTCGAATCCCACCCTCTCCGCCATCTCGATAGAGATACCTGAGTCAGGAGTTAGACTTTTCATAAAATGTGAGCTTGGGGCTGGGCCCTGTGCAACAGAATCCTGCGAACCCCGCCAGATCCGGAAGGAAGCAACGGTAAGTAGGCTCGCCTGGGTGCCGCAGGATCACCTGGCCCCACTTTAGTTAGATGACAACAGGATTGAGAAAGGACCCTCGTGAGGGGAACGGGATCTGCGATTCTCGACTCTTCTCTCAAATTGGGTGAAGCACATGGAATACCAAGTTTCTGCTCGTAAGTACCGCCCTAGCACATTTCAGGATTTGATCGGCCAGCCGCATGTGGTCCAAACCTTGAAAAATGCTATTGCAACCAAACGGGTGGCCCATGCCTACCTGTTTTCGGGGATGCGTGGCGTAGGGAAAACGACGGCAGCTCGAATTCTGGCCAAGGCTCTCAATTGCGTACAGGGACCAACGGAACAGCCGTGCGACGAATGTGAAAGTTGTGTCGAGATTACGCGAGGCAATTCGGTTGATGTTATTGAAATCGATGGAGCTTCGAATACCGGTGTCGACGACGTACGGGAGTTGCGAGAAAACGTCAAATTTGCCCCGTTTCGGGGATCATATCGAGTGTACATCATCGACGAAGTTCATATGTTATCAAATTCGGCCTTTAATGCGTTGCTCAAAACGCTAGAAGAGCCCCCTGCCCACGCCATTTTTATCTTTGCCACGACCGAGATTCACAAAATTCCTGCAACGATTCTTTCTCGTTGTCAGCATTTTAACTTTCGCCGAATCCCTCGATTAGAAATTGTGGATCGGTTGCGGCATGTGGCCGAACAGAATGGAGTCGCTGTAGAGGATCGTGGGTTCGTGCTTATCGCCAGAGTCAGTGACGGAAGCATGAGAGATGCCTTGAGCCTATTGGACCAAGCAGTCGCCTTTGGAGGATCAACGGTCCAATGTGAAGACTTGGAAAAAATGTTGGGGTCGGTTCCGGATACACTTATTCAGGATTTAGTGACAGCCCTCATTTGCCAAGATGCTCCTCGGGGAGTGGAACTCGTGGCTGAAATCCTTGACCGAGGATACGATCTTCGCTCTTCCTGCAGTGCAGTTGTCGAGCGAATCCGTCACTTACTCATCACTTCAGTGGTCTCGTCTCGGGAGCAAGTTCAAACTCTTATGGATCTTCCTGTGGAAGAGGTCGAGCAAATTATCAAAGATGCCGAATCATGCGCTCCAGAGAAACTCCGAGCGATCTTTGAGATTTTTTCACGTGTTGAGGATGCCTTAAGAGGAACGATGCATCCTCGATTTGCGTTTGAAGTTGCCGTCGTTCGTGCCGCTTGCTTATCTCACACAAATTCGGAACCTACCTCTACCACAGACGACAAGGCATCGAGAAATCAGACTGCCGCGTTGCCTCAACGGTCCCAAGCCCCTCAGCCCTCAGAACCACCGAAAACGGCTCCAAGGTCGACCGAGAGTCGTACTCAACACAAGTCCGCTCTGTCTCCTGCAGATTCTTCAACACACGCGAGCAAGGCTGAATCGTCTCCTGTAAAACCTGTCAAGAATGAAGAGGGAAGACTGTCCCCTTCGAAGTTGGGTTCCGAACAGCCGTCTATGTTGGCCAAAGATCTTCCCCAAAAATCCGAAACGGTTAAAGATGCATCGACCCCATCTAATCCAGCTTTAAGCATGGAGCAGTGGGAACATGTCGTGGACCAAGTGGTCACACAATACCCCAATATTGGAACCTTTTTAGAAATGGGGACCCTCGTGAAAATCGATGGTGACCAAGTCGTGATCGGATACCCTAAAACTGCCTCTGTTGCGTGTTCCCGAATTCAAAAGGAGGAACATCGAGGAGTCGTGGCCAAGCTGGTTGAAGAATGTGTAGGCCGGCCTGTTCCCATTCGAGTCGTGGAGCTCAAAGAAGGAGAGGCTACCGGTCTCACGATTGGCCAAACTAGGGCGAAGTTGCGAGAGTCTGAGGATCAGACCCTATTAGAAGATGCCCGAGCCCATCCCTTAGTCAAGCAAGCCATGGAGATTTTTGGGGGAAAAGTGGTAAAGGCACGACGAGTTCCTATCAATAAGGAGGCATCCTGATGTCCAAAAATCCCTTGGGTAATATGGGACAATTCATGAAGCAAGCTCAACAGATGCAGGAACGCTTAGGGAAAATTCAGGAAGAGGCTGCATCAAAAACAGTAGAAGCCTCCGCGGGTGGAGGGGTAGTCAAAGTCGCCGTAAATGGAGCCACGCAGGTGACAAAGATCATCATTGATCCAGAAGTCATCAAGTCGGAAGAGTCCGAAATGCTCCAAGATCTTCTCGTCGCTGCGACGAATGAAGGCTTGCGTAAGGCCAAGGAGATGATGGCGGAAGAAGTCAAGGGGCTCACCGGCGGAATGGGAATTCCTGGACTCTTTTAGGTTCGAGAATAAGGGTTTGATCCGCTGGGATAATCAATAAGACATGAGCAAGCATTATGATCCTTCACACCAAGGGTTATTAGGGAAGTTGGTTCGGGAGTTTTGTCGCCTTCCTGGCATCGGGCAAAAAACGGCTCAACGGCTGGCGTTTCACATCATGAAGGCAAACCGAGAAGAGGCACTCCGGCTAGCCGAGGCCATTCACGATGTCAAAGAACATGTCGCACTGTGCGTGCAATGTTGGAACATTGCTGAAGGTGAACTGTGTACCATTTGTCAAGATCCCAAACGAGATCGCACGAAAATTCTCGTGGTAGAGGAGCCCAGCACGTTGCATGCCATTGAACAAAGTAAAGGATTTCATGGTTTGTATCACGTCCTGATGGGGTCCCTCTCCCCTCTTGAAGGAGTTGGACCGAACGATATTCGAGCCAAGGAACTCGAGTTGCGCGTCAAAAGCGGAGGAGTCGAAGAAGTGATCGTGGCGACGAACCCGACGATTGAAGGTGAGGCTACCTCTATTTATCTGACGAAAATTCTCAAACCGTATGGGGTTCTGGTGTCGAGAATCGCCTATGGTATTCCCGTCGGCATGGATATTGAGTACGCGGATGAAGTCACCTTGACAAAATCCATTGAAGGAAGGAGGAATTTATAGTCGCTCCATGAAAAAAGTTTCCCACGGCGCTCTGACTTAGTCACCCCCTCCAGCAGCCATTTCCCGTCTTCAATCAAGGTGTTTCATCAAAAGGCGCCTCGTAACTGCCGATTTAGGTTCATGAAGTGTAAGAATGATCATTTCTACGCTTGCCCCCCGTTACCCTTGAAATCTCAATAACTGCTCTACTTCGTAATCAGCTAGCTGTGCTCTCACATACACTCTCTTGAGGAGAGATCTTCTTGCTTCCTGATGATAAGGGTGAGCTCAACTGGGGTGATTCGAGTTCATGGTATCCGAACTGAGTTATGGTAGTATACGAGTCATGACGTGTTCTCATTCCCTTGATTCAGCAACCCTCCTGGAATTTCAAAAAATCGCCACAGAAGCCGCCCAAGTCGGTGGCACAATCTTGCAACACTATATCCAAGCAGGATTCAAGATTGAGCACAAAGACTTAGTGAATCTTGTAACGGATGCCGATCGCAAGTCGGAAGCAGCTATCGTGAATGTTCTTCGTCGAGCTTACCCCTCCCATCAAATTTTAGCTGAGTAAGAAGGGATTCATGCAGCTTCACCATTACCATTCAAATGGATCATCGATCCTTTGGATGGGACGACCAATTTTGCCCATGGGTTTCCCATGTACGCAGTCTCCATTGGGCTGGAGTATGAGGGGAGGTGTATTGTCGGGGTCGTGTGGGATCCGACGAGACAGGAACTCTATGTGAGCGCGAAGGGAGAAGGAGCCACCCTCAATGGTCAACCCATTCAGGTCTCAAAGGTGTCCAAACTGAATCACGCGTTATTGGTGACCGAGTTTGGATACGATATTCGTGAGACGGCGGACAATAACCTCGATGAATTTTGCCGGTTTTCCCTTCTTGCCCAAGGAGTGAGACGAACTGGCACCGCGGCTCTCGACATGTGCTATGTGGCATGTGGGCGGTTTGATGGCTTTTGGGAGCTCAAGCTCAATCCATGGGATACGGCAGCTGGCTTGGTCATGATCCAAGAAGCGGGAGGGCGAGTCACGAACTACCAAAACGAACCTTTTTCTGTCTATGGAAAGAAGATTGTGGCCAGTAACGGGTTCATTCATGAGAAGATCCTAGAGGTGTTAAAGGAAAGTTAGGAAATGAAAACCTTTCTTAAGATTCTCCTACTCCTCCTCATTGTTGTGGCTGTGGGTGTGTTGTTAATTAGCCCTTCGCTCAATGCCCTCGTCAAAACGGGTGTAGAAACCATAGGGACACAGGTTCTTGGAACATCCGTCACTCTCAAGGAGGTCGACATCTCGTTGATACCAGAGGGTGACTTTCTCCAGGGGAGTTTCGCGGAGCTGGTTGTGAAAAATCCACCAGGATTTCAAACAGATGAGGCCTTTTGGCTTCCCTCAATTCAAATCCGCGTGAATCGACAATCCGTACTCACGGACACCGTCATTATTGAAGAAATAGTCATTGATGAACCGGAGGTGACCTTTGAAGGAGGGCCACGCGTGACGATTAATCTTGACACGATTAATACATGTCTCAATGAATTTTCTAGAGGTGAGCCGAGCCAATCAGAGAAAAAGGAACCATCTAATGAAGGTCAAGACGAGAAAGTGAATCAAGTCGAGCAAGAGGAAGCCGAGGAAGCCAATGATAAAAAGCTTCAAATTAACCATGTGATCGTGAAGAACGGCACCATCAACCTGAGTGTGCTGAGTATGAAGGGGCTCGTATTTGCAGTGCCTCTTCCCGATCTCCATTTGCGAGATATCGGGAAAGCCTCAGGAGGCGTAAGTATTGAACAAGCTTCCGCCGAAGTGTTCGACGGGGTCTATGCCAGTATCACCAAAACAGTTTCAAAGTCAGGAAAATTGAGCGATGGGGGAACTGATAAGCTCAAACGAACGGTCGAGGCTTTGGGGGAAGCTGGGGAGAAAGCCGGCAGGGCCATTCTCAAAGGATTATTCGGTCAATAATGGCTTGAGAACTTTTTCCCATAAGCCACTGACCTGCCCCCTTTAAACCGCTCCTGAGTCTATGTGACAGGCTTGAGGACATTAAAGGAGGGGCATATGCCACGCGTCAAATTCTCCGTCGAACCAATCATTCCCAAACTCCGTGAAGCGGAAGTGCTGTTAGCTCAAGGGTAAACGATAAAAGATATTTGTCGGAAGTGGAGTCTGACCGAACCCGCCTACTATCGCTGGCGGCATGAGTATGGGGGTCTGAAACTCGATCAGGCGAAACGGCTCAAGGATTGGGAACGTGAGAAGACCCGGTTGAAACGCGCCGTTGCCGAGCTGACTTTGGACAAGTTGATTGTGAAGGAAGCCGCTGAGGGAACCTGCTACGCCCCACTCGGCGACGTCGGGCGGTCGTCACGATCGGTCAGCGGTTGGGGGGCGAACAACGGACGTGTCAGGTGTTGGGGCCACCACAAGCTCCCCAACGGTATCGAGCCGATATCCCGAACGAAGAGCGAGCTTGGAGGAAAGCGATTGTCCGTCTGGCCAGGCAATATGGTCGCTATAGGTATCGCCGGATTACGGCGTTGCTTCACACAGAGGGCGGGCGAGTGAATCATAAACGCGTGGAGCGAATATGGCGGCAGGAGGGGTTAAAGGTGCCTCAGAAACAACCTAAACGCGGGCGATTTTGGTTGAAGGATGTTTATGGAACAATCACCGAGGGCGGGTCAATCTTAAAACTTTTTTGGACAAGAAGTTCCAAAATCTGACCTACCTGGGCATTGACCAGATGCCCGAGTTTATCGCAGCAGAGAGGGAACGCTATCAAGACTGTCCTGACACCTATTTCTACCAGACCGATTTTACGACCGTTGCGTTACCCCAGGTTGAGTATGTCCTCGCATCTGGCGCCCTGGGCTACCGCTGCAACAATCCCGATTTTTACTTCGACATGATCTGAAAAATGTACGAGACTGCTAAGAGGGCCGTCGCGTTCAACATGCTCGACGCGGCTCGATTCCCAGAGGATGAGCTACTCGTCGGGCATGACTGCGAAAAGATCATGTTATTCTGTCACACGCTTTCACCGCGCACCAAGATGGTCAGAGGGTATCTGGACGATGATTTTACGATTATGATAGGGAAGGAGTAGGTACGAGGCTGAACTCTGTTGTCTTCAGGTAAAGAAGCTAGCCCATACCATGAAAAGGATTCTAATGAAGCCAGGGATATCGGCCATTCTCCTCATTCACTGTAAGGATAAAAGGGGATCGTGGCTCGAGTGGCCGGATTCATTCACGATTGTGGTGGCAATATACTGGATTCCGATCATCACACTGATCGGGAAACTGGAGACTTCTTGATGCGAACGGTCTTCGAACTTGATGGGTTCCAGATTCCCAGAGACGAAATTGCCGCTTCATTTGCTCCCATCGCCAAAGTTTTTGACATCTTGTTTCAACTTCACTTCTCGGATCGACGCCCTCGAGTAGGCCTCTTAGTGTCTCAACTCGACCACTGCCTGGTTGACCTTCTTCAGCGACAACGACGGAGTGAATTGGAGATCGATATTCCCGTCATTGTTTCAAATCATGAAGTCTGCCGATTTTGGGCCGAATTGTTTGGCATCCCATTTATTCACTATCCGATTAGAGATGGGAACAAACAGGAGCAAGAAGAAGATGTGCTTGCGGCATTCAAAGGGCGGCACGTGTCACTGTTAGTGATGGCTCGTTATATGCAAATTCTGAGTAGCACGTTTTTAGACAGGATTGGATGCCCGATCATAAATATTCACCATTCGTTTCTTCCGGCCTTTACAGGAGCGAAACCTTATCACCAAGCCTACCAGCGAGGCGTGAAGGTTATCGGAGCGACAGCGCACTACGCCACGGCCGAGCTTGATGAGGGGCCTATTATTGAACAAGATGTCATTCGGATCGGGCACCGAGATTCCATCCAGGATCTTATTCGAACCAGGATCTTATTCGAAAAGGTCGGGACCTCGAGGTGATCGTTTTGGCCAGAGCGGTGCGCGCGCACGTAGAGCATCGGGTACTGATTTACGGGCAGAAGACGGTCATTTTTGATTAGAAGGTACTCTGTGCAGAACGCTGGTGTAAACTGCAGACACTGACAACGTGGTGCTTAGGGTGTGACTGTTTTCTCTGGTCCTAACGGTTTAAAAAGAAGAAGCAAGGCCGCCAATAACGTTAAGTTGCTCATGAGCGCGACAAGCATGGCAAATCCAGTGAGCACCCCAAAATAAATAGTCGGGATAAAGTTCGACAACGCTAAGATTGAAAACCCAACCGTAATCGTCAACGCTGTGTAATAAATGGCTCGCCCAATGCTGCCATGGCAGGCCCGGATGGTGTCGGGATAGTGATTATATTTGGCGAATTCCACTTGAAACCGGTGGATATAGTGAATGGCGTGGTCGACGGCAATTCCCACGGTGATGGTAGCAATCGTGATGGTCATGATGTCCAAGGGTATTCCAATCCAGCCCATGAGTCCGAGAACCGAACAGGCAGCGAGAATGTTGGGGATAATCGCCAGCACCGATAATCTGACACTTCTAAACAAGACGATGAACATGCCCAGAATGCTAACAAAGACCACCCCCAAAGTCAGAATCTGTGATCGATACAGGCTCTGAAGCAAGTTGTTGTAGAGGACCGCCATGCCGGTTGGATGGACATTAGCCTCAGAAAATTTCATGTCTTCAACGAGGTAGGTCTTGATTTTATCGATGAGGGCTTGTCGTTTGAGCGTTGGGGCTGATTCTATGAGACGCATCGTGATACGGACTTGGTTCGCATCTGGAGAGAGATAGGGGTCAATCAGCGCTTCTTTGACATCCTCTGGGACCAGCTTTCGAAAAACGGCCAATTCATAATCCTCTGGCATTTGCCCGTCGTTCAGTTCCTTGAACACTTTCATTCCTGTGGCAATCGACAGCACTTTCCCTACTTCAGGAAGCCCTTCCAGGTAGTCATGAATCTCCTCTACCTTATTAAGCATATCCCCATTAAACCAATAGGTATAATCGTCCGCTTCGCTTTCATTGCCAAAGGGGTCATCAAAGGGATCCCCGGTATCTTCTAATTCTTCGAGTGACGCAAAAAAGTCATCATCTGCGTCAATTACAAATTCCAGGGGAATCGTCCCTCCAAGTTGAGTATCAATCAACTCCATACCCTGATAAATTTCTGTGGTGCTTTTAAAGTGATCGATGAAGCGGTTTTCGACATCTAATTGGGAAATGCCCAGAACACCCAGCACCGCTAAGATCGAGCAAAACACTATGATCTTTATCGAATGGTGCTGAGTGAAAGAAGCCACTGCGAGAGTGAATGCGCGTGTTCGATCTGGGCGGGTAATCGCTTTCTCGGGACGTAAGAGTATGAGAACGGAGGGGAAATAGACAAAATTCAAAACAAAGGCGAAAAGAATCCCAACCGTCATCATCCACCCAAAATCAATGACCGGCCGGATATCGCTGACGATAAGAGAACAGAAAGCAACGATCGTGGTGATGGCAGTATAAAAGCAAGGTTTGGCCATTATCCGCATGGTATCGAACACGACCGTTTTCTGATCTGCGGTAGGATTGTTTTCAAGCAAAATCCGATACCGCACAATAAGATGGATGGTTAAAGACATGGTGATAATGAGCAAGAGTGAAATAAAATTTGATGAAATGACGGTGACCCGCCAATCAAAGTATCCGAGAAAACCAACCATGACGCTCAACGAGATCAGACAGCATGACATAGAAAGAAGCACCCAGCGGAGCTTTCTGAAAAAATAGCTAAGGGCTAGAATCAAAAAACAGCCCACTCCCAATCCGAAGACGACAATATCGTGCTCAATAAAGCTGATCATATCCGACGTAATCATACGAGCCCCGCCTAAATACATCTGAGCCTTATCTCGGTATTTATCCATGATAGTCCGTACCGTATGAGTGTCTTGACTCTCCATGTCCACGAATTTGGCAAGATAGTCACTAAACTCGCAGGTGGCTTTTTTGAGTTGATTCGACTCCTCAGGTGTCAGGCCTGAAGCGACTTCTTTCTCTCCAAGCTGATTGCGCGTTTTTAATAAGGAATAGTACTTTTCGTCGCGTTTGAAGATCACTTGGAGTGCTGTAGTCTGGCCGTCTGGGCTGACCAGATTGTTCCGGTAAATAGGGCTTTCCAGAAATTCCTTCCGGGCAAGTTCTTTATCGACGCCTGGTGTCTGAAGTGTCCTGACTCCTCCTTCATCAGTGAGTTCAGAGATTGAAACCTTTGGGCTGTTCAATAAAGGGACATCCAATATGGTAAAGATCGACTCCACCCTCTCCAACTGAGACAACTCATCACGCAATGATTTGAGATTGGCAAGAGAACTTGGTGACAACAAATCATCCGGAGGAGTATAGGTAATGACCAAGAAGTCATCTGAGCCGTAAACTTCACGGATAGCGCGGTAATACTTCAAATCCTGGTCATGCTCTAAGACGAGAGATTCAGCTGAGGCATCGAGCTTAAACTTGGGTCCTTGAAGTGCAAAAAAGACGACAATCAGAAACACGAACAATAACGAGATGATGGGTCGTTCAATGACGCTCTTTTGGTAAAAACGAAGGAGGAACGAACTCATGATTTTTGCTCTATCTGTTCCTGATAAGGAGTGAAATGATTCTTCTTGTGGCCAAACACAAAGAAGCGACACTAAACATAGACTGAATATGAGAAAATTGTTTCAACAGAAGCGAATGGATGATTGGGAGCTCAACCTCGTGACTTGCTGGAAACACTCATACTCTGGAATCCGACGACGGAGCCAAGGCTGGGCGTACCAAGGCCTGCGCATCATCCTTCTGATGAGATCGGAAAGTCAAGAAAGATCCATGAGTATGAGGAGTTGAAAAGGAAACCCTTCATAAGAGCAAGCATCTTTGGTCTTGCTTCCTGATTGTACTGTCTGCACCGCCCTCTCGCATTCTCACTAACTTTTAACAATGTGTCGAGTTTGGCACGAAAACTTCATGAACTATTTGTTTTCGGCTGAACCAATGAGATTCTGTGCCTCACATTCGCTCCGGTGACAGGTTTTGTTCCTCGCATTCCGGAGAGCGTAGGCGTACCATTCCATTTCATCGAGAAAATTTTTGGCCCGCGAGTGATATTTTTCATCCCGAGGTGTGCCCTCTTACGTTGAATGCGTTCTGTACCATTGGGATTGGGAATACCGAGGGGATACTTGACATACCCATCTCCGCTAACATGGATCGAAGAGCGACAGAAGCCCGAACGCCTCCAAACGCCCCCGCCGAGTAGCAAACGATAGCCGAAGGTTTCCAGAAGTATTCTTCAAGGAAGTGATCCATCAAGTTAGCAAGGGCAGGAGGAACCGTATGATTGTATTCACCTGAGACGACGATGTAGGCATCAGCCGGAATAATCAGCTTTGCCATTCGCTGCAAAACTTCTGGAGCATGTTCAGGCTCGTATTCCTTGTACATTTTGTCAAGGAGCGGCAATTGATATTCCAAAGGGTCAATCAATGCGACATCATGGCCCCGTTCCTGGCATTTCCTCATGAAGAATCGAGCGGCTTTAATCCCTTGCCGATCAGACCGAACAGAACCGTAAAACACTACCAACTTCAAAGGAGACATGGCACACCCCTCCCTGAACGAAACAGATTGAAATCCCTCTTGCCTTAGCGATTGTTGGCCCGGAATGGACCAAGTCCATTACTTGACCAATAGAACCGAACAGGTGGATTGATGCAAGACAGTATGGGACACGCTTCCCATTAAAAAACGGGAGACAGCCGAGAGGTTGTGCGTGCCCATCACAATCAAGTCTGGTTTGGTTGTGGATTCCTGCTCGAGGATGGTTTCGCCCGGGGCTCCCATCCCAACAAGACCGGTCACAGCATACGGCAGGTCTCGCAATTGAGCCACCACCCTATCGATGAACATTTCCGCGCTTTCCAGGGCATGCTTGATCTTGGACTCCGGTGCTGATACACCCGCCCTCCAAATAGATCGGGGAATGGGAACAACGGTAAAGACGGTGATTTCCGTATTTCTATGAAAGGGATGTTTCATGAGGAACTGTCTGACCATTTCTGCATCCTCAGCACTTTGAATAGAGAGCAGAATTTTTCGAAATTGCGTGATATGGGATTTCGTCACCAAAATGGAACAGTGCGCATGCATTAGCACTCCATGAGAAGTGCTTCCCAAAACAAATTTCTGGAGCTGACCCATCCCTCGTTCCCCTATTATGATCAGGTCTATGTGTTCTTGCTTTGCGATCGAGAGAATCACTTCAGCAGGTGGTCCCTCCTCTAAGCGCTTGTCAACTGGTGCTGAGTGGTAGGAGAGGTGGGACATCGCATGTTTCAGCACCCGCTCGCCTTCTTCACGCATCGCTTGTTCGACAGTCATGGCCAGATCCTGAGCAATTTCTGGGCCGACCATGGGATAGGCTAACCGTGGAAGGTCAATGACATGAAGGGCAAGCAGACTCTTGACAGAGGCTATATGCCCAACCGCCTCGGCGGCATGATATGAAAACTCAGAACCGTCAACTGCTAGAAGCACGCGCATGGAATGTCTCTTATGTTCAACAGATTTGCTCTCTCTCCTAACGGACGCTGTATTATAATACGACAAAAGGTTCGACGAACAGGGACAGCACGTTCACCAAAAGCTCAGATGGAACACATGAAGACCTAACCCATTTCAAGAAGACTGTGATTGGGATTACGTTCCCTGGCGAAGTTTTTAGACCAAGGTGAACGGAACAGCGCAACAGGACGGTCTCGATTGTCCTTCACAATCATGGCGTCTGAAGGAGCTTTGAACGTGTCTACATCTCCGACCAGCCACGCGCTGCATTCGAAAGACATCGGGTCTAATTTGGTTTCGACACCGTATTCATTTCGCAGGCGGTATTGGAGCACATCAAATTGGAGACGGCCAACAGCGGCGACGAAGGATTCTAAATCATTCAAACTCCGGAAGATCTGAACGGTCCCTTCGGCTGTCATTTGCATCATCCCTTTATCAAAAGCCTTTCGCTTGCCCACGTCGGTAGGATGGACACGAGCGAATTCCTCAGCTTGGAATTGCGGTAAGGGTTTAAAATTGAAGCCATCTGTGAGAGAAATGGTGTCACCAATAGCAAACTGCCCCGTGTTGATGATGCCGATAATATCTCCGGGATATGCCACATCCACCGTGTTTCGTTCCCTTGCCGCCAAACTATGAGGGCGAGAAAGCCGCACCTCGTTTCCTCCGCGGTGGTGTTTCACAACCATATCCCGTTGAAATCGTCCAGAACACACTCGAAGAAAAGCGGTGCTGTCCCGATGTCTGGGATTCATGTTGGCTTGAAGCTTGAACACATAGGCGCTAAAAGGAATCTCGATAGGATCGACGGTGATCTCTTGCCCATCTGCTGAGTCTGCTTGCCGTGCGCGGGCTGAAGGGGCTAAATCCACGAAGGCGTCAAAAAAGTTTTCGATCCCAAAGTTTGTCAGAGCTGAAGCAAAAAACACAGGAGTGACTTCTCCCTGTAAGAAACCCTCACGCGAGAATGGGTTGCCAGCGACTTCTAACAACTCCAAGTCGTGTTTGACTTCACTGAGAAGATCGTCGGCAACCAACGTTTGTAAGTCTTGGCTGTCTAAAGGGATTTCCGTCTTACTCGCTTTGGAAGCCCCGCCAGCCGCCATTTTTTTGAAAAGGGATACCTGGCGGGTGGATCGATCGACCACACCAATAAAGAGACGACCTGATCCTATAGGCCAGTTGATGGGGCTTGCATGAATGCCTAGGACTTCTTCGACCTCGGCCATCAAATCCAAAGGGGGGCGACCAGGTAAATCCATTTTGTTGATAAGGGTCAGGACCGGAATTTTCCGAAGACGGCAGACTTCAAATAACTTCCGGGTTTGCGACTCTACACCTTTCGCGGCATCGATGACCATAATCGCACTATCGGCAGCCGTTAATGTGCGATACGTATCTTCACAAAAATCCTCGTGCCCTGGCGTATCCAACACATTGATGACGTTCTGTTTATATTCAAATTGCATTGCCGACGCTGTGATAGAAATCCCGCGTTCCTGCTCCATTTCCATCCAATCGGAGGCAGCCGTTTTGGTGCTCTTGCGGCTACTGACCATCCCTGCCGTACGGACCATACCAGAATACAAGAGGAGCTTCTCTGTGAGAGTCGTTTTTCCGGCATCAGGGTGACTGATGATCGCAAACGTCCGGCGCTTTTTGGCCGCGGCACGGATTTCATTTTTAAGATGGGTGCTCATGCTGATATCACATTGTTACGGGTTAGAGCTGGTTCAAGCGGCCTTGGGCTCGAGCCAAATTGACACGTGAGGCATTAAGGTTAAATAGACTCTTAATATGATTATCTCGAGCTTCGGCCACTGAAGCTTGAGCATTGGTGATTTCAATGTTCGTGGCGACTCCGACAGAAAATCGTTCTCTGGCAAGATTTAACTCCTTGACGGATTGCTTCAGGCCCTCCTTGGTCACCGCCACTTCTTGTTTGGCTGACTCAATGGTCAACAAGGCATCGCGGACTTCAAGCATGATCTGCAAACGAAGATCCTGCGTCCTGATTGATTCCTGAAGAACCTTACTGCGGCTCTCTGAAATTCGTCCTTCTCGCTGCCCTCCATCAAAGATAGGGACGGATAACGCCACTTCAACATTATGAGTGGTGAACGTGTTATTCGGCTCATTGCCGGTCCGCCCAATATCTCCTTTCCCGTCAAGAGTAGGGAGTCTTTCGCTTTCCACTGAGCTGAGAGAAAGCGCGGCTAAACGTTCTCTTCTCTTTTGAGCTTTGAGTTCAACTCGTTCATCGAACGCGACTGCCAGTGCTTCCTTTGGTGTTTGGTGAGGGACTTCAACGGGTTTCAGTTCATCGGTTAACACTAACGTCACACCGAAGGGAATTCCCATGGAGCGGGTCAGATTCAATTTGGCCCGCTCTGTTTCCATTTTGGCCACGAGAAGACGTTGCTTTTCATTTTCCAACTGAACCTTGGCACGGGTGACGTCAAGACTGGTGGCCATTCCTGCAGTTTTTCTTTCCTGTGCTAATCGAAGAAGTTGCTTGTTGAGCTTGACATCGGCTTCTCGAGCTTTAACAGCTGCTTCAAAACTGATCGCCTCCAGGTAAATAAGCGCAACGGTTGCCATGGTATCCTGCTTCGTTGTTTCAAGGTCTAGGGATGCCACTTCTATCCCTTCCCGAGACGCCTGCCAATTCTTGATCAGGCTCAAACTAAACAGATTTTGCGTGAGGAAGGCTCGTGCCCCATAAAAATCGGTGTTATCGGAAGTCCTTGGCACTCCACCGAAATTTCCTAAAAAGAATTTCCGGTTGGCTGCCGTGACATTTCCAGAAAGATGTGGCAACAAGGCACCCAGCTCTGTGAGGGACGCTGCCCGTGACTCTTTCACCTTTTCACGAAACAATTTGACTGTCGGATTCTTATCGATCGACGCTTGCATCGCCTCACGAAGGGTCAACCTGAGCTCTGGAAGTTTAGCTAGGATCTTCTCATCAGCAGATTCAGCCAGGGCTGAATCTGTCCCTGCCGTTATCGCAATTGCTAACGTGACGATAATCGTCACAGCATATCCCAGAGGCTTCATTCTACTCTCAACTCCATCATGTCAGGAAAACACCATCATACTTTGCTCATCCCAGTTTCGATGAGTTCCTCAGATATCATCTGGCCTTGTCGCTTGAGCTTGGCTTCCATCACTAAACTAAAGAGAGCAGGAACGACCAACAACGTGAACACCGTCGAAAGCACGAGTCCACCCAGAACGACACTCCCGATCCCTCGATACAGCTCTGAACCCGCGCCTGAAGACATCACCAATGGCAACAACCCAAACGTGGTGGTCAACATACTCATCAGGATCGGACGAACACGTGTCCGGACAGATTCGCTGATCGCTTGGCGAGCAGACATCGCGACGCCCCCCTCACCTGTAGGAGAGAGGGAGGTTCCACGCCGATCCGGATTCATGAAATTCAACGCTTGGTGTACCACCAAAATGGCATTGTTGACGACAACTCCGATTAAGATGATGAAGCCCAGCATCGTCAGCACATCGAGTGCTTGGTGCGTCACGAAGGCATTCACGAGGAACAGGCCGACAAAACCTCCAGCTGCGGCCAGAGGAACGCTGAAAATGATGACAAATGGATAAAGAAAACTTTCAAACAGGGCAGACATGAGGAGATACGTAATGAGCAGTGCGAGGAGAAAATTCCATTTTAACGCATTATAGGTTTGGGTCAGGTCATCGGCTGTACCGGAGAGGCGGATATTGTACAACCTTCCAAAGTTGCCACTCTGCTTGATGGGAAGAATGACCTGATTGTTAATAAGATCCATCGCAGTTTCTAACGGCATTTGGCCTGGTGGGATGACCTGAATCGTAATGGCCCGTTCTCGTTCAATATGATTAATTTGTTCAGGACCCGAAACGAGGCGAATATCGGCAATGTCCCCAACGGTGGTCAGTTGGCCGCCACGCGTATATATGGGTATAGAAGAAAGATCCTGCGTACGAGTGGCATATTGATCTTCTCCCCGAACCGTTAGATCAATTTCATCTCCTTCAAACTGATAATCACTGGCTTTGGCCCCATCGACCAAAGCATCAATGGTCAATCCCAGCTCACGATTCGTCATTCGGACATCTGCTGCCCGATCACGTTTCACAGCCACGCGAAGCTCAGGACTCCCTAAATCCAGGCTAGGCTTTGGCCGTACCTGAGCTGTGGGCATGATGCCCTTGACTTGCCCAAAAATTCGCCCACCAAGGGCCACTAAGGATTCAAGCTCCGGTCCCGTAATCTCGATATCGATATTTCGGCCTTCACCGAGGCCACGCTGGAATAAACTACTTTGTGTCACGATACTGATGACACCTGGAAGATCAGCGGTGGCTTTCTGGAATAGCGGGATTAATTCTTTAATCCGTGCATCATCATTGGTACGCCCACCTATAAACACGGATCGACCTCGAGCCACATAAAAGAAGTTGAGAATACTCGGTCCATCTAAAGCGGCTTCTTGGGAGGTTCCCGGCTTGGCTTCCCAGTACGTTCTCAGCACACTTTCAATTTTTTCCCCCATCCTGATGAATTCATCTGTGTTGTAACCAGGAGGAGGAAGGACAATACCGATAATGAGATTTCGGTTTCCTTCAGGAAGATATTCGGCTTTGGGCAGAAGCATCCACGTCGTGCCAATGGCCAAAGCCGTTAATCCCACCACAATTCCGACACGCCACATCCTGCTTCCACAGAGGTGATAGATCAATGCACTGAACTTCTCAGATGTGAATCCGAGGCGACTGACCAAACTGTGCACACGAGTCACCCGTGATTGCAGACTTCCTTGTTGGGATTTATTTTGATGGGTGCCCTGTGAGTCGGCTTTGGCCGTCGTCAAAATTCGTGCAGAGAGGCTAGGAATGACCGTCATCGAGACCACAAGGCTCAACCCCACTCCTGAACTGATGGCAATGGCGATATCTCGAAACAACTGACCGGCTTGTTCTTCGATGAAGACGATGGGGACAAAGACGGCAATCGTCGTCAATGTGCTGGCTACAATCGCACCCCACACTTCACGGGTCCCTTCAAAAGCCGCTTGAGAGAGCGGCATACCCGCTTCTCGATGACGGTAAATGTTTTCCAAGACCACAATGGAGTTGTCGACGAGCATCCCGGCCGCGAAGGTCATTCCCGCCAGGCTAATCACATTCATGTTTCGGTTCAGAAACCATAGCGTAATAAACGTACCCATAATGCTGATGGGAATCGCCAATCCAATGACTAAGGTCGTACTTCCGGAGCGAAGAAAAAGATACAGAACTGCGATGGCCAGGATACTTCCAATGACGAGGTTTTGCTGAACGAGCGAAAGAGAACTGTACACATAATCGGTTTCATCGTAGACCTGAAACAGTTTGAATCCTTGGTGAACTAACACATCTTTATTCAACGCATCGACGGCATCCCGAAGCCCTTCCATAGTCGTAAGGATATTGGCCCCCGTTTCTCGGATGGCATTGACCGCGATAGAAGGTCGGCCCATTTCCCGGACGACATGTTGAGGATCTTTGTAGTCAAATCGGGCGGTCGCAACATCCCGCACATAAACAGGGACTCCATCTCTCCTGGCGATAATGACGTTTTCCACGTCTTGCGGGCTTTGGTATTCGCCCACGGTTCGAACGACATACGTCCGCTTGCCCTCATCAAAATCACCTGCGCTGTAGTCTCGGTTTTCCTCATCCAAAGCTCGAGTCAGATCCATCATCGTGAGAGCGCGAGTGGCCAGTTTGGCAGGATCGACGATGACTCGGACTTCTCGTTCCCGGCCTCCATAGACATTGGAAGCCGCAACACCTGAAACTCGTTCAAGGCGAGCTTTGATCACGTCCTCGGCAAAGTCTCTCATGGTTTCAATGTCAACGGGATTGCCCTCTAGCGCTTCAAAAATAAACCACCCCATAGCTGAACCCCGTGTGTAAGAACTGCTAATCACGGGTTCGTCAGCTTCCGTGGGGTATTCTTTCACCTGATTGAGTCGGTTGGAAACTCGAAGCAGGGTCGTATCATTGTTCGTTCCGGCTGGAAAACGGAGGATAATTTTTCCAGAATCGTAGGAGCTCTCGCCGAACATTTTTTCCAAACCCTCGACCCCTTTCAGCTGTTCTTCTTGTTCATCAATGATCTCCCGTTCCACTTCACGAGGGCTCCCACCTTGCCATCTTGTATCGACCGTGATCTCCGGTTTGGAGGCGTCCGGCGTCAATTGAATGGGAAGCCGGACTAACGACACGATACCGAAGAGAACAACAATGATGACCCCTACCGTTGTGGTCACTGGATATCGTATGGCAAATTGGATGATATTCATGATGGGGTTGATTCTTCCAGGATTCTCACAGCCTGACCTGGTAAAAGGCGTTCGTTCCCCTGGACCACAACGGCCATCCCTGCCTCGATCTCACCCGTGACTTCGACCCACTCATCTAAATGAACCTTTGACGTCACAGGCACTTGTCCAACGGTACCCTCGTGAACCAAAAAGACAAACTCTTTCCCGCCGCGGAGAACCAAGGCGTCTTTGGGGACAACGACCCCTTCGTAAGACTGCCCAACCGTCAAGATCACCCGAGCAACCATGCCACTTTTCATTGACAGGTCGGGATTAGCTATTTCGACTTTGACAGGAAAAGTCCGGGCAACCCGGTCTGCCTGCGCAACCACGGAAAACACCCATCCTTTGGCCTGAAAATCGGGAAGACCGTCAAAAACTGCCGAAACGTGATCGCCGACCCTGATGTCCCGAACAAATCGCTCTGGAAGTGGAACCTCAACTTGCAGGCGTGATAGATCAACTATTTCTATGACAGCCCCACCTGCTTGGACCCATTGCCCCACTTCCGTGAATTCTTTGGTCACCCACCCATTGAAAGGTGCCACGATTTGTGATTTGGTTAATCGGTCTTCAACTTCCCGAATTTTTGCATCCAGTTGAGTGACCCGCGCGCGTAGGGCCGCGTCCTGGGCTATGGCATCGTCATGTTCCTTTTTTGTGACCAGCTCCTTTTCAAAGAGAACATGAACTCGGTTTAAGTCTAGTTGTGCTTGTTGATAGCGAGTTCTGGCCTCATGAAGCGTAGCTTTAGCAGAGTCTAACAGAATCTGCTGTGTGTCGGTTCTCAGTCTCGCTAAGACTTGACCCTTTTTGACCTTCATACCTTCTTCTGCCAGAAATTGAGTGACGAGTCCCGCAATCTCGCTGGCCACGGTACTGCGTTTCCAAGGTTCGACCGTGCCGACTAAACCCACGGATCGCTGGATGTCCTGGGTCTTTACGCTCACCACCCGCACTGGGGAAGGCGGTCGTCCTTTTGGGGGAGAAGCGGCTTGTTGCTCACCACAAGCTGGGAGAACGAGAACAAAGAGGGTACAAAGAATACGCTTCAACATGTGAGCATGACATTGAGAAGTAGGTAAACGTCTCATTGACTGTCGGTGATTCAACGGCGAGTATTCCTCCCCCTGGTCTTTCATCGTCAGGGACGGGATCATGATATTTATTCGATGTTGTGAGGATGGCCGGCTTTTCAATTTTTCCCAATCCCATTTAAAAAAATGGTTTGTATGAGCTCTCCCTTATCCAACAGTGATCCAGTCGGATTAGCTTGGAGAATCCAGACATACAATGGTGGAGTTCAACATTCCGTGGAGAGCGAAAGCGGCATCCTTTGGATCGACAAGCCGAAACTCTCCCTTTTGAATATCTGCCCGAATGAGTTCGGCCACGAGGTCAACCTGGTTCATGTAGAGTTTCCATTCGGAAACATAAATTCGAAAAAAGTCTCGGTTCCGATCGGCATACGACAGTTTCACTCGGATTAATGCCGTGATCTTATCGGTGGCTGAATGAGCAGCAGAGATCTCTCTTTCCAGAGTTTCGGAAAGCTCCTCAACTTTGGCTTCAACCAACGAGATATAAATTTCTTCCTTACTCTTGAAAAACCGATACACGGTCCCCATAGCAAATTGAGCATTATGGGCGATTTCTGCCATGCTGGTTTTAAAAAACCCGTGCTTAGAGAAAAGGCATTCTGCGGCACCTAGAATTTCTTGGCGTCTGGCTTCATATTCACGCTGTTTTCGCTGTGAGCGTGGGTCCATGATTGAGAATTCCCTATGCTATGAATATATATTCTATTTTACGATGTGCCATTCTACAAGGTGGAATAAACATTCTTTATTAGACCAGTCCTAGCGATCTTGAAAATTCTTTCTAAGTGTTCAAAATTTAAGGTGTTTTTCGAAGGAAGGGAGAACAGAAGCCTGTATACCCAAGGCTATCATTTCAAAGAGGAATTTAGGTCTGTGATCCGTTGTTGACTCCACCCGACACTCCACCCGACACCAAAAAGGCCATGACTTCTGAACTTTCCATATCGAGAGGCCTAACCTGATCACGAGGAAATATGAGAAGATTCCCAGCAAAATTGTAAGATTGGGGAAAATACACAGCCACATGATCCCCGATGTCAAACATCTCCAAACTTTTGCGCGTGACAAACCCAATGGCTTTAGCATGACCATGAGGTGTCAATGTGACAATAACCGGCTGATCAAACCGTTTCTTTTCACCCATAAAGGCTTCAATGAGATCTTTTATAGAAGTATAAACCAGTTTCACGAAGGGGGTCCGTGTCAGAACTCTTTCGAGGGACCCCATGGCGCCCTGAAAAAAAACATTAGAAGCTAAGCGTCCAGCCAAAATGATCATCCCTACCGTAACGATGAATCCCACGCCTGGAATAGGAATATTTAACCATCCGTCTATAACCTCAAAGACAAAAATCACAACGTAAATAGAAGCCCCCACTGGAACGAGAATGAACAGTCCCTCCAAAAAGTTTCTGACCAACGCGTTCATGTTGAGATTCCGAGAGTTCGCATACTCTCGGAATCTGGTGAAAGGGGCCTTGAAATCCATGGGCGTTTCCTATCTATTCATCATGGCGTGGATGTCAACAAGACCAAGGACTATGAATATCTAGTGAAAGAAGGACCATAGCTTGACTCTAACTGAGAATCGGACCTGAGACAAGCCCGGTTCACACAGCCTGACAGGGGCGAAGGAAGAGCGCGGAAAGGCCGAACGGGATCAGAGTTTACAACCACGCAAAGGGTTAGGGTAGAATACTCATATACGGGTTCATGGCATAAAGGAGAAAGTCTATGGCAACAAAGACCCCTTCCACGCGGGGACAAACCAAGCCGGAAACAGAGTTGTTAAATGTCATCGTAGAACGGAATGGACAACAGGTGATTACGAAATGGGGGCTTCATCCTTCTTTAAAAGAAGAACTCCTCCCCGAAGAGTGGAAAGAACTGACGGCAGTCATGGAAAAGGTCACAGCCATCGTTGGCCATCGTTTCTCCGAAGTGCTCACCCAAACTGAAAAGGATCGCTCTGGGACTGCTTAAAATTGCACACAAGCGAACTTTCACCTAGCTATTGAGAACATTCTCCAAAGACAAACATCCGAACATGAATTGGGGTCAGACTCGATTTCTTGGCATACCTTTATCAGATCTTGCCTGAGAGTGGAAGAAAATCGAGTCTGACCCCAATTTCAGATTTCAATTGAACTCCCACATTCATTTGGCACAGTTCGTCATCTGAAATCCAAGTTTTTCACAGATTACTCTTCTCGCAGAACCTTCAATGGAGGTTCCCCCAATATTTGAAACGTACTCAAAAAACCCACGGTGATCGCCAGAAGAACTGTGAGCAGCAGCCCAAGGCTAAGCACATCAGGCTGAAGAGTCCAAGGAAGCTCTAGGAAAAAATGCAGAATCCCCCAGGACAACAAACTGGCTAAACCTACGCCAATCACACCAGCCAACGCACCCACAACGGCAAATTCAATCGCAAACGATCGGGCAATGACCGTACGCGTCCCTCCAATAGCTTTCAATATCGCCACTTCATAGAGACGCCAGAATCGCGTCGTGGAAAGTGCTGCCACCATCACCACACCCCCGCTCACGATACATAGCAGAGCCATGCCTTGAATCGCCCAACTCAATTGTTGAAGCAATGTGCCAATGTTGCGGAGGATATCTCCAATCTTGATCGTCGTGACATTGGGAAGAGCTGAGACGATGGCCTGCTGGAGGGGAACTTCTTCTGTAGGCGAGACTTTCGCTGACCCGATATAGGTATAGGGAGCCCCTTCCAATGCTCCAGGCGAAAGGATCATAAAAAAATTGATGGCCAGATTCCCCCAATCAACCTTTCTCAGACTTTTCACCTGCCCAGTGAGGGTTGTTCTTTGAATATCAAACCCCACATTGGAACCAAGATCCACACCAAGATTTCTCGCGGCTTCATGTTCAACGGATACACCAATGAGCTTTTCGGAATCTTTAGGAAGTGAAGTCCCCTCTTTTTCTGTCCACCATCGACCTTGCACAATTACATTTTCCTTGGGAAGACTTTTGAGAGCGGTGAGGACATATTCCCTCGTGAAGTACCAACCATTCCGCTTGCCTTTATGATCATCAGGATTGACCGAAACCCCATTCAAAGTCGCGAGTCGAAATCTGACGACAGGTCTCAGTTGATAATTGTCCATTTTCAGTTTCCACCTGAATGATCCGCTCAAACTGAGACTTCTGATCAGGCTGAATGTCAACGAAGAAAAACGTGGGGGCTTGAGTTGGCATATGTTCCCCTATCGCTGTCAGCAGGGCCGATTTAATGAGTCCAATCGTCACAATGACCATCACCCCAATACCGATGGACACGATCATTCCCGTGACTTGGCTGCCCAGTCGTTGGATATTCCCAATTGCCTGACGAAAGACAAAAGAATGCGATAAGAGCTGTCTTCCTCCACTCCCTTCAATAGCCTTTTTCGAATCATTCTTCTCGCTTACGTGTCGCGGAACAGACCACGAAGTTGGTTTCGAATGTCGAGTGGTCGGCACCATAGAAAGTATCCGAAGCAGCAATTTGGCGGCTACCTGTAGGACCATCAAGGCCACCCCAAAGGCCAGGATGAACACAAGGCCTAACCACAAGGATCGGGCTTGCCAAATGGCGAGGCAGGTCAGACCAATGACCATGGTCAAACCAGTCACGACACGGTATCGGTCATGGAAAAATGCCCCGGCTTGTCCTCGAATTCTCTGATAGGCTGAGAGTGTGATGTGATTGGGTGGGGAGTGTTCCACCTCTCGCCGAAAGACAAGTGCGGGAGGAATATGTCGTATAGTCAGTAAAGGCCACAAGGTAAAGCATGCAGACGCGATGATTCCAAGGATAAAACCTTTCACGATAGGATAGACAAACAAATCACTAGGCACGGGAAGAGGTAAAACATTTTTAAATAACACTGGGAGGACAACCTGGATACCCATCCCTAACCCTACTCCAATACAACTGCCGATTCCGGCCAGGAAGAGGCTTTGAAGCAGATAGGCCTTGATGATGATCTCCGTCTTGGCACCAATAGTTTTCAGGATGGCAATCGTCTGGATTTTTTGCGCGATGAACCCACGGACGGTGGCGGCTACACCAATTCCTCCAACAAACAACGAGGTTAGTCCGATCAACCCTAGATACATGGACAGCTGATCCAAAAAGCGACGAATGCGTGGTTGGGCATCACGATAGCTGGAGACCCTGATTCCTTCCTTGGCCAGACGCCCACGTAACTCTCCGAGAAGTGGGTTGACCGGCTGAGATTCCGGGAGTCGAAGCAGGTAACGCTCCAGAATACGACTGCCTGGCTTGACCAATTCAGTGGCTGCCAATGCCTCATGCGCAATGATGACACGGGGCCCGAAACCAACCCCCAACGAGACCCTATCCGGTTCTTTCTGAAGTATCCCAGTGATAGAAAACACTTCCTGGCCAATCTTGATTTGGTTTCCCACCTGAACCCCGAGGCTGATCAGCAAGGATTCCTGGGCTAACGCTCCAAAACATGGTGAGTGAGGACAAGCATCATCCTGGAGATTCAAGGCATTCTGGAGATGTCCGGAAGGATCGCTTTCGACCTGCCCATAGAGTGGATACGTGGGTTCCACCACCTTCAGCTCCACTAGCTGCGTCGAGGTTCCCTTCTCTTGTGCTTGAGGATCTTTCTCAACCGTCGCTGCCATCACGACGAGTTCACGAACATGGGTCATGGTGATTCCACGCGTTGGAAGCGAATTCAAAACTGTTTCGACCTTGGGACTGAGGAGGCGAGACGAGCGAATCTCAAGGTCTCCTCCTAATAAACTTCCTGCATCCTGATGAATGATGCCTTCCACATTCTCTGCAAAAAGTCCCACTCCCACGAGCGCTCCAACCCCTACTGCGATGCACACAAAAAAGAACACGAACCGTCCCCAACTGGCTCGAGACTCCCGCCATGCCAATTTCATAGAAAACGACATGAGTTTATTGTTTCTCTCTATTGGGGTGTTGAATCATTCAAACATTTCTCGATAGCAGGCGACCTCTGACACAAACGCTAAAGCGACAGAAGGAGCAGGGGCTGTTCAAAAAGGGCTCTCGCCTGCGCGAAGCCGCTTTCAGCCTCCGTAGCGACTTCCGCCTTCGACGAAGGAGGCTCGGCGGAGCCAGGTCCAGCAAGGCCGCAAGCAGCGAGGAGGACGAAGCGTACAAGTGAGTACGTTGAGGACTCCGAGCAATGAGAACGACGCTGGCGGCCTTTTTCAACAGCCCCTCTAATGATGATGAGACAATTCATCTGAAACAATTCGTCCATCCCGAAGCGTGACGACACGAGTAGCACGATTGGCAAGCGCGAGGTCGTGAGTGACTAATACGAGGGTGCTCCCATGGTCTTGATTCAGCTTCAAGAGCAGCTCGATCACCAGCGCACCAGTCGTACTATCCAAATTTCCTGTCGGCTCATCAGCGAGAAGTAAGGGAGGATTGGCAGCAAATGCTCGCGCAACCGCGACCCTTTGCTGCTCTCCACTCGACAGTTGCACGGGATAATGGTCTTGACGATCTGCGAGGCCTACTCTTTCAAGAAGCTCGCATGCCCGTGGATGAGCTGATGGATCGCCATGCAATTCCAGGGGTAAGGCCACATTTTCTAGAGCGTTGAGGGTGGGGATTAAATGGAAGGCTTGAAAAATATAACCGATATATTGGCGACGAAAATCCGTCATTTCGTTTTCCGATAAGGTCGTCATTTCTTTCCCATTAAGGGATATTGAACCCTGTGACGGCCGATCAAGACCTGCCAACAATCCCAGCAAGGTTGACTTCCCACTTCCCGAGGGACCCACGACGGCGACCACCTGCTTTTGAGGCACCTCAAATGAAATATCCTCCAGAATGATGACCTGGTGGCGTCCGGCCCAGAGCTGCATCGTCAAGATAGAAGGAGCATGGGCTGTTCAAAAAGCCACATCATGGAAATAACCAGCCTCTTCAGCCTATTATACGGTATGTCTGTGAAAAAGTTTGTCTTCAACCATCACAAAAATGAATTCGCCCTCTTGCACCAAGGTTTATCCCTTTACCATAAACTCCATAACATGGTGCGAGCATCGAGACCCCATTGTCTGAGAGCCAACCTGGGAGTTTGCTTTCTCGTACTCCTTGTGCTGTGTAGCTGTGACGGTCAGTCGGAGGGACAACGTTCTTCAAATGACTCCAAGATAGCCGTATCAACTGCTAACCCTATTGTTTCTCCTCAAAAAACCGAACTTTCGAAAACAAGTCTTTCCAGAGAACATGATCGTGACATTCCACGAATTGTCGCATTCGGTGACAGCCTCACAGCGGGCTTTGGAGTTTCCTCTGAAGAGTCTTACCCCTCTCACCTGCAACGGCTTTTGGACAAGGCTGGCTATCGATACAAAGTCATTAATGCCGGCGTGAGTGGGGAGACCACAGCAGGAGGCCTTCGGCGTCTCCCTTGGGTTCTGAAGAGTCACCCGAAAATTGTGATATTGGAATTGGGGGCAAACGATGGATTACGTGGCCATCCGCTCAAGGAAACCTATGCCAATTTGGAGCAGATCGTGCAGGGATTACAACAGGCTGACGTTCAGGTGGTGTTGGCTGGGATGAAAATGCCCCCAAATTATGGCCTGGACTACACAACAGAATTTGAATCGATGTACGAACAGCTCGCGAGACAATACCGCGTCACCTTGGTCCCGTTTTTTCTAGATGGGGTTGCCGCTCAGCCCGAATTCAATCAAGCCGACGGACTCCATCCGACAGGAGAGGGATACCAGATCATTGTGCAAAATATGATGCCAATTTTAGAACCTCTCCTCCTCGCTCGAGACAGAGAAGGAGCATGAGTTGACTGTTGAAGGCTCTCCCTTAATTGGTCTCTAGGGCGATCCGACTTTTTCGAATGATTCATGCAAACTCGCCCAAAAATACCACGACGCAATCGTCCGATAAGGTTTCCAGGGACTGCCAATCTCCAGGATTTGCTCTGGACCAGGGAAGTCATGCAGTCCGTACCACCGCTTAATAGCTTTTTGAATCCCAAGATCTCCCCTTGGAAGGACATCTTCTCGATTTAATGAAAAAATCAGAAACATTTCCGCCGTCCATCTTCCGATTCCACGAACAGAGACTAAATCATTCACAATATTTTCATCTCTTTGCCGCTCTTTGCCGCCACAGGCGGTGAGACACGATTCGCCCTTCCATGAAACCCTTGGCTAAATACTTTAAATACCAGACCTTCTGTCTGGAAATTCCCACTGCCCGAAATGTGTCCTCTGTCAGGTGGAGGACACGTTGGGGATTGGGTCGCCTATTGGGGAACAGAGCTTGGAATCGACCAAAGAGAACACGGGCGACGTGAACTGAAATTTGTTGAGAGATGATGGAATCACAAAGAACTGCAAAGTAATTCCGACGAGGCGTCAAAGTACAATCACCTATCACAGAAACGAGCTCTCTCATGACCGGATCCCTTTTGGCCAAAACCTGGAAGCCTTTCGAAATCCTGGCACTGCGCTCTCGTTATCGAGATTCAATAAAGCCATGAGAAACCATGACGGCTTCTGTAGTCGTTTTTAGGACTCTTCTAACTGGGAATGCGTTCCGTCACAAAAGGGTGGTTTCTTCGTATGTTTACATCCGCACCAAGCCACTTTCTTCTTTTCTGTGAATTCGACCTCAACAGGTGAATATTCTGTCCCTGTATGTGATCCATCACAAAACGGTTGGGTTTTCGACCGCCCACATCGACACCAATAATATTTCCCTGGTTCCATCTCCATGACATACGGCGATCGCTGAGGAATAACAATAGGATTTCCCATACCTGCCTCCTACTTAATGATCATGATAAGTCCACTCGTCTCAATCAATTCGCTAATTCACACTGCAAACTTGTTCGTCGAAACAATAGAATCGAGGTTCAGCTTTCTCCAATCACCCACACCGACGCTGTGGTCCACGTGGTCCCAAGGGTGTTAGCCAAATATAGTCAGCGATCCTGTCTTTTATCGCTTGACGAACCTCTTCTTGTCGGTTGAGATCCAACGCAATCAGATACACGGTCACGCTCTTAACGGGACGCAAGGATTGGCGCTCTACGCGGTTGGGGATCGGCAGACGGTATTGGATATGACCACCCCCAGTATAACTCACCACAAGACCAGAAGAGTCCCCCTTGGTCTTGAGATAATCTACAATAACTCTGGCCATCCCCTCATCCTTAAAAATTGACGCCTCATAAAACCGTTGATAGGCCTTTTTTGGCATACCTGGATGGCACTTCTCAATCTGTTCAAATAGCACGCGATAGTACTCGGGATCATCCAAAGAAATTGGGAAATCCATGCCCCATTTTCCCATCTCTGGCGATTTCTGAGCTTGCGCTAACCCTTGACGGGCAACCATCCGAACCAGGGAGCGTGGCGGATTCAGAGCGAAAAGCGAAAAGTTAGTCAATTTGGCCAAATTGACTAACTTTTCGTAATTATCGAAATCTCCATCCCAATTCTGATCCCAAAGAGATTCTTGAAGGAATTGCTCAGAAGTCGTAATGTCTCCTTTCAAATACTGATCAATGCCTTCTTGCCCATCCCAGCTAAACATTTCCATAGCTAAGACAGGATTTCTTTCATTTTTTAGAAGCATGTCGATGATTTGAATAGCCGTTTGAATATGAGAAGGGGTGTAATGTTCTTCCCCAATATACACAACTTGCGCATTGAGAAGTGGAGGCTTCATCTCCTCAAAGGAGATGGCTTTGCCTGTTTCCAGATCAAATATTTGCCCCTCTTGGAATTGGTCAAGCGGGTGTGAAACTGCCTGAGCACACCCGACTAATCCAATAACAAGCCACACATGCAATAATAAAGAAATGATGAAGCCACGTTTCATGATGAATCCGACCGTTTCGTTCAAGGGACTGTTGAATAATTACAAAATTCTCATAGTGGCGTTCACATATGACCTACCTAATGAACCTCCAAGAGCAACAGGGAATGTACTAATACCAGGTCGCCGACCGCAACCCAACACTCTCTCTTGCTTGACGCAAAGAAACCCCATCACTACCCTGCCCCTATGACCGAATCATCAAAATATCCTGAACAAAACATTTTACCCACCCAAGGCTCTGGAGAATTGATCAAGTTTAGGAACCAGGTCAAACAGATGCGTGAGGCGGATCGGAATGCATGGGAAGCATCTCGGAAGTTGGTTGCCCCTCAACAGCTGCCGGAGACACTCACACAGTTAGTCCAAGCCATTCACAAATCCTGGCTCTCATCCTCACTTCAAGCGCTCCTGATGAAGGGCTTGGGTGAAGGACGATCGCAGCGAACACAGAACCTTGACTCATCTGTCCTTAAAGAATTCACAGGGCTCCCCACCACAAAAGCGCTGCGCGCCTTGTGCGTAGTTTTCAGCATAGGGCCCCTGAGATCTCATCTGGAATCCCCTTCTGCACTCACCCCTTCACAGGTCGAAGAATATCTCAATGCTTCCTCTAATCCTTATGACCTCCTCCTGCAGTCCACGATGCCTTCATTATTGGACTTAGGTGCAGGCGATCTCTCCTTTCAGCAGGAATTGGTGGATCAATTTCTTCCCCTTCTCGAACCGCAACAAAAGATATTGACACTGCACGCTTTAGATCGCTTGCAACCGGGGTCGCAGTTTGGAGGGGTGTACCACACCAGCTCAGAGCGAGTGAAACAACTCAAAGAGTACCCTTCCACCAACCTTCGTTTCCAGTTTTGGGGTGGCATTGACATGATGAATCTTTCTCCCATTAAAGGGCTTTTACCCACATACACGATCGTGTCCTGTCACGCCCCAGCCACACCCACCTTTGCCTTTGAACCCTCACGGGTCTCTCGAACAACCATTACGGAAACATTGAAACGAACAAAAGGTGAGTTTCGACTTACCAAAGTTCAGGGAGAGCAAGCCTTAGAAGTCCAGCATCGGGGCCGGGTTCTGACCTTCCCGGATTGGAAATTCGAAATTCATGGTCCACTAGCCTTGTTCGATCTTCTGACAAATCGGGGGCAGCTTTGCGTGTTGTCAGCTATTGACGGCGAAGTGTTTTGGGAAATGCTTGCCCAGCTACTGGAGGATGACCGCTTTCGTCCTCAAGACCTGGAATTTAATCAAGAAGCCCTTCTCCAAATCTTCGGGTCTTTATTCCACGAGTTAGAAAAGCTCCCCATCGGACAAAGGATGCCATTGGCAGACTTCGGACAATTGCGAAAATACATGCCCGCGGTGCTTCATCCCACCACTCGTCGTTTTCGATTCAGGTATGTTGAGATTCGCCGTGGAGGGCTATTAGAAGGCATCCCCAGCAGTTTTACTGCTCGCCAATTTGCGGAGATGAACGAGGAATCCACACCGTGGTGGCTTATCCTGGTACCGGAATCGATCCCGTTTCCTAAACAAATACATGAAGAGGAAGGGTGAAAAGGATTCGATCCCTAAAGGCGAATCTCATCTGCTCAAACCAACCATCATGCAGTCAATATACCATTTTCAACATCCACATCGCTTTGAAACCCTTCCAAACACATTCACAACAGACCACTGATGTCGGGCCTTGGCTAACCAAGCTAATGCTCTTAACACGATTGGAGGAGCAGCTTGATCAAGAGGTTGCGGCTGTGTTAAGGATTTGCCTCTTCCCGGTGTGGCGTAGTGATATAACTCCTAAGAATCTCCATAAAATCAGGAACTGACAGAATTCTTCCCAATTCAAACAACCTCAAGGCATCAAACATTTACTAACGTTTGTGCAACAACGCCACAATGGCGTTTTCGCGAAGGAGCCGATTCATGCCCACTGTATTCAGAATAACACTGGCTATTTTTCTTATTATTGGTGCAGCAGGATGTGCCAAGACTCAACAGGCCCAGCACGTCATGAGAACAGGATTTATTGAAGATTATTCCATTCTCCAAAAAGGAGAAAAAGACGAGGCACTTTGGAAGTATAAAAATCCGATTGCCGATTGGAGAAAATATCATAAAGTTATGGAGAAAATATCATAAAGTTATGGTTGAGCCCATCCAATTCTGGGTGGGAAAGAGTTCCCCTTTACACGACATCCCGCGAGAATAACTCTTTCGTTTGACCTCGCTTCTCCAGGGGAAAGTCCAGGACGCATTAATGGCTGATTACCGAATTGTCCGTAAGCCAGGCCCTCACGTCATGCGCGTTGAAGTCGCCCTCACTGAAGCCGAAACCTCTGAGGTTCACTTAGATACCATCTCCAGCATCCTTCCGACAGGGTATATATTCTCCGGTACGAAGTCTCTCTCGACAGGAACAGGAACCTTTATGGGATCCTCCAGCGCTGAAGTCAAGATTACTGATGCACAGCTTGGCATCCTCTTAGCTGCGGCTGTGGATCGACGGGCAGAGGCAAAAAACATATCCGGATCGACATCCGAATGGGACGATGTGGAAGAAGCCTTTGAATACTGGTCTCATATGATGCGTTATCGTCTATGTCAATGGCGCGGTGAACATAGTTGTGAAAAACCCAAGGCTTAACCCTACTGACGTCAGCAAACCAAGCTCCATAAATGGTGTCAAGTCAAGGAATGACCCCAATCCTCATATTCCCCATTGCCGTCTGGATCACTCGCTAAGCCTTTTTCATCAGGAAAGGGTCGAGACGAGAACGGCATCAATGATGCGTTGATCCTCAGTGAGCAAGGTTGCACCGAGGACATGTGCTGAAGCCACAATAATCCGGTCAGCCGGATCGCGATGGAACCAGGAGGGAAGCGCAGCTACCTCTGCTGCAACAGCAGGAGAGATACCAAAGCACTGCACGAGCGGTGGTGCGGCCGCGGCTTCTAGCCAATCACGCAAAGGAAGGTGAAGCTGGATTCGACCAAGATTATAAAGTGTCGCGATTTCCCACAAGCTAATATCAGAAAGCCAAAGTGGATCCTCTGGACCGGCTTTCCGGATAACTCGCTTGTGTGTTGTTGAGAGGCGGGGATCTGAACTAAGCCACCGAAGCAGGACATGGGTATCAAGCAGGGCTTTCACTTCTTGCCCTTTTTCTCGGCCTCCCATACCTGAGGAGAAAGAACGGGTTCCACAATATCACCGATGATCTCCACGGTCCCCACTAGCCTCTCTTGCGGATACCGTCCGGCCCTAGACACGTGCGGGATCACCTGAGCCACTGGTTTTCCCCGTTTAAGAATGGTCACAGGTTGGCCTGTTGTAGCGACTTCATCCAAGATCGCTAAGCATTTGGCTTTGAACTCGGAGGCAGGTATTTCTTTCATATGACTAGTCTAAATGACTAGTCATAGACTGTCAATGCAGGAAACTGAAAGATAGGCACAGAATGCAGGAGCTTCCAAGAAAAAGGGCACGACCCTGAAGCCTCTCCACAATAAAAAACTATCTCTAGCTCTGACTCTTTATCCTAGCCCTTCGTCGTAGCAGATTTGTGAATATGCAATACTAGACTTCTCACTGTTACTATTCCGGCAACCGAGCATATCTTCCCAGGCCAGTCAAAGCGAATCTGGTTGACGGTTTGACATGGCCTTGATAGAGTCGAATTGAACTCGCCAAAAGTTTCGAGTTGCCACACAGCGAGAAGGCACGACATGAAAGGCACGACATGATTGGAACAGAGCATCATTATATTGTGCGGGATGAGAAAATCCTTCATGGAGAACCGATCATCCGCGGGACGCGGACTTCTATGCGTGCGATTGTTGAGTACTGGAGACTTGGGATTGCACCGGAAGAGATTCCTACCCACCTTCCCCACCTGACACTCGGTCAAGTGTTCGATGCCTTAAGCTATTACGCTGACCATCAAGAAGAGATTCAGACCTATCTTGAGCGAAACGCCGTGCCCGATGCTCTCACCCATCCGGCAGGGCGTCCGGATGCCTGACATTCCTGGCGTGTCGAGCGAAACTGAGTCGGCCTAAGTGAATCGCATTCGCACCCCAGCGTCCTTAGCGTGCGACGGTAGGGATGGCGCATTCTTGTACTCACGGCAGGCTGGTGGCTCTCTAACACATTCGTTCACGGCGTGCTTGAGGTAGTCAAAAACAGTTGGAGAAAATACAGGTCTATCTAGGTTAAAGGTCACCTCTTCCCACTATTTCCGCAGTGTGCCTGGAACCCTGCTTTCCCAGGGGCTCCGCCCCTAGGACGGTCCAAACGACAGGACATTTAACCTATCGAAGGGGAAACATCCCCTTCGAGCATTCCCTGGACAATGAGATAGTCCCCTCACAGACTCCCCACGAAAGGGGCACACCCCTTTCGAAATCCCCGGTCGTGGTTTCAAATCCTCTGAAACTCTTTAGTCGAGGTTTGGAGCGGGAAAGGGGATTTGAACCCCCGACCCTCGCCTTGGCAAGACGATGCTCTACCACTGAGCTATTCCCGCTCTTAGAATAGTTGGTCTTTGAATTCTAGTAGTGGCTCTTGAGCAGTGTCAAGAAATCTTTCATTCATTGTCAAGAAATCTTTCATTCATTTATTTAATACAGAAGGGGAAAGGGTAAAAAAATTGTTTTTCCTTGAGAATTGCCATCCTTCCTCTCTAAACTTAGTCAAATAAAAAGCGCGAGAATGATGACTAGGTGTCTTTGTAGGCGAAAGAGGCCTAAATCAATAGTTTAAGGGAGTTTCAGGTTTAACGTTTAAAGATCTGAGTTTCTCATCCACAGCTCTGCTTGGCCGAAACCCCACTCAAATAAAGACGATTGAACCAAACATCCTGGATGCTCGCTGACGTCTAGGGGTATGACTGTACCGCAGGAACTCTCAACTTGAACCGACCGTGTCCGTCAACTGAAATTCAAGCTTTGTAAATTAAATCTTTGCCCTTTTGGGAAGCTTGTTTTAAACTTCAACAATTCGTCAAAAGGAATTTGACGATCACATCAATCAGAATCTCTGATCGGATTCAATTTCATGCTAAGAGGATGCTATGCATATTAGTGTATTGGGAACCGGGTATGTCGGGTTGGTCACTGGAGCGTGTTTTTCAGAATTTGGGTTGAACGTGACGTGCATGGACACAGACGCCAGCCGAATCGCCAAACTGCAACATGGAGAAATCCCCTTCTACGAACCTGGCTTGGCAGAGTTGGTCACCAAAGGTCAAAAGGCCGGTCGTTTACGATTTACAACTGACCTCCTACAGGCTGTGGACACCGGGCTGGTGATCTTCATAGCCGTGGGGACACCTCCAGGTGTCGATGGATCCGCAGATCTCTCCTATGTGGACGAGGTCGCGCGGAACATCGGCAGTCGAATGACGGGGTATAAAGTTGTTGTCACCAAATCGACTGTTCCCGTTGGTACTGCCGAACGCATTCGCGAGATTGTCAAATCGAGCCAGACCACTCCTTGTAATTTCGATGTCGTGTCTAATCCGGAATTCCTCAGAGAGGGATCAGCCATAGAAGACTTTATGCGCCCAGACCGCGTGGTTATTGGAACAGACAGTCCACAAGCTACCGCGATTATGAAGGATTTGTATCGTCCCTTATATCTCATTGAAACCCCTGTGGTGATCACGAATGTTCCCACGGCAGAAATGATTAAATACGCCTCGAATGTCTTTTTGGCGACAAAGATTTCCTTTATCAACGAGATAGCCAATCTGTGCGAAATGGTCGGCGGGAATGTACAAACCGTTGCGAAAGCCATGGGGTTGGATAAACGAATTGGATCCAAGTTTCTTCATTCCGGTCCAGGGTACGGCGGCTCCTGCTTTGGCAAGGACACGGCTGCCTTAGTGCATATTGGGGAGAAAGCCGGTTATGAAATGAAATTGGCGGCAGCAACCAAGCGAGTGAATGAACAACAACGCGCTCGAATGGTCGATAAAATCCGCAACGTGCTTGGCTGCTTGCAGGGGAAAACCGTCGGGTTGTTGGGCCTGGCTTTCAAACCCAACACCAATGACTTACGGGACTCTCCGGCCTTAATGATTGCAGAGCATCTCATGAAGGAAGGTTGTACGATTCGCGCGTATGACCCCGAAGGCCAAGAGGAGGCAGTCGCGCTACTGCCCGAGATGATCAGTTGTCAGGATGCCTATGATGCGGCTAAGGGTGCGGATGCCTTAGTCCTTGTCACGGAATGGAACCAATTCCGCAATTTGGACTTAAACCAGATGAAGAGTCTCTTACGCTCTCCAATATTCATTGACTTACGGAATGTGTACGATCCCGAGCGTGTGGCGAGTTGTGAATTTTATTACGTGTCTGTAGGACGCCCATCTACTGGAACTCCTCCAACAGCCAACGTCTAACAGGCCGATGAAGAAGCTCGCCACAGTGTCTTTCTTTTACGGACACTGTCCGATGAAGTGGGGAGTGCCTGTTCCACGTAGGGGAATGCTCGCAGTCGTTAGCGGGCATCCCGAATGTTTGGTTCAATCGTTTTTATTTGAGCGGGGTTTCGGCCCCGCACGACGAGGTCCTTTTGTTTCGGCAAAAGGACCCAAAACCATTCCCGCCCGCGCCTGGCCCTGCGGGTCTCCTTCGTCCCAGCACCGAATCACATGGCTGCGGAACTCGCTCCGCTCAGACAGTCCTCGCCGAGTTGGGGGATTCGGCGCTGCGACTCAGCCACGCGCAAGGCGGAACATACAGACTCAAAAAAGAGGACAAATTTTTTTACACCGCATACAATTTTTCACCGTCATGCTTGAAGGCGTAGGCGGGCATCCAGAGTCTCTCTCCCCACAAGACCTGGATTCCCGTTTTCACACCTACGCGTCGCAGCACTACGACGCGTAGACGTGGGAATGACCGAAAGGGGTTTCACTACGCCTCTTTAGGCTTATACCCCATCCGATCCAGCACCTTCATAATTCTTTTTCGTAAAGGATCTTGAGCATCAGCCAGAGCCATCGCGAGTGGCTCGACAGCGGGCTTTCCGATTTTTCGCAAAATCTCGGTAGCTGATTGACGGAGTTCCTCTTCTTCGGAGACCAAAAAAGGAATCACTTCAGAAACTGAGGGGGACCCGATTTTAATCAATGCCTCATAAGCCCGCCGTCTGACATCACCCACATCATCGGATAGACATTCCACAAGCTCTTTCACCGCGCTGACTGCCTTCAACTCACCCAATACTTCTACCGCATGCTTCCTGTTCAACCAATGGGTATCTTTTAAATCGAGAATGGCCGCATCGACCTTGACAATATTGGGATCTTTAGCCCGAATGCGAAACTGCTTAATGAGCCGTTTACCATCTTCCTCAACCACATGGACCGTGGCTCCATCACCAAGCTTAATTTTTTTTAGATCCTCTAAAGCCTCATCTGAGACATCTAAGAGGACAGTCCTGCCATCATAGGCCAACAGTTCGAATTCAATTTGTTTGGCCTCCATATCTATTGCGGTCACGTTTTCCGTCACCAAATTAAACCCGTCTTTTTTCGCAGACTTTGGGGTAATCTGCATGAGCTTTACGGAAGCTTCATCTGCCATAACTTCTCCTTTCTGATTCTCTCAAATACCTCAATTTTTCATATCATGAAGGTTCTGGTTTCCAACCAAAACTTGCCAAGACACCCTCTGCTGTATCTCGAACCATCTCATTTTCATCCTCAAGCAGAGGTTTGACCGAATCGATTGCCCGTTTGTCTCCTAATCGTGCAAGCGACTCGGCAGCATTTCGCCTGACAAGCCAATCCTCATCAGTTAAGGCATCAACAAGGGGCTGAAAGCCTCGGGCGTCACCAATTTTGCCCAACGCTTCTGCTGCATGACGACGGACAATCCAATTGGCTCCCTTTAACCCTTCACTCAGGGCATGAGTGGCTCTTTCATCGCCTATTTTTTTGAGGACGCGAGCCACATCTTCTTGAACGGTGGCATCCAACAATGACTCGACCAAAGCCGGCACAGCCCGGGAGTCTCCAATTCGCTCCAAAGCCCACACCGCCGCTGTTCGTACAGCTCCATCTTTGTCTTGCAAAGCCTCCATAAGGGGTTCGACGGCCCGAGGGGTTTTGAGTTTTCCTAAAGCCGAAGCGGCTTGTTCGCGCACCGACCATTCATCATCTTCTAATGCCTCAATCAGTGGATCGATGGCTGGTTCACCAACTTGCACAATGGCACTGGTGGCTGCTTCTCGAATAACCAAGTCATCGTCTAAAAACATGTCAATGAGACGCGAGATCGCTGAAGCACCGATCTGCCCCAGCCTCGCTGCGGCATGATCACGGAGCCCTTCATTTTCATCACGAAGAGACGCCAATAACTGTTCTATTCGGTCATGGTCACTCATCTAATTTCTCCTTCTCCGCCCACATCTCTTCATTCATCTGAGCATCGGCTGCTGCCAACTTATCGAGAATGATACCGGAATTATAGGCCACAAGACCATCCCTGTCCCCCTTAAGTTTCTTCATCAGCTCGGCGTGAGGGCGAAGGACTTCCACATCTTTGATCTTTTCCAACGCCTCCACGGCCAACACACGGAGAGGTTTAATGGGAATCATCTCAATCAACAAATCCACTGGACGAGAGTCACCGATTTGTCCAAGCGCCTTGGTGGCTAATTCCTTGACCCCTGTATCCTTATCCTTACGAAGCCGTTCAATCAGTGGCTCTACGGCCCTCACATCTCCTATTTTCCCTAAAACATCAGCCGCCGCCTCGCGTACGACCCAATCATCATCTTCTAGGTATTCAATAAGAATCTCCACGCAGGGCCTTCCAATGGGATGAAGCTTAATCACGGTTTCCTGACGGGCTCCTTCACGAAGTTCTGACTCCTCGACATCACGCAACTCGTCCATGATTTGGTCGACCCGTTCACGAATAGCCCCGAGCTTTTTCAACGTTTGCACAGCTTGGTCTCGAATGCAGGGATCAACCAAGGCATCAACCAGGGCATCTGAAGACCGGGAATCAAGGAGATGGTCAAGAATGGTCGCAGCAAGAATCCGTCCTGACTCATCAGAATCCCGTAACATGACGGTCAATGGACCAATGGAAGTGGATATCGCACCCAGCAAGTCCGTGACTAACGGCCGAAGCTTTTCATCTTTCAACAATTCCACGAGTGCGGTGGCTGTGGCCTCGTCTAAGATTCCTGCGAGGTGTTTGAGGGCTTCCATAACGGCTTGGGCGACATCGTCTTTTTCTTCCTTCAATAATTTGACTAACGCGACTCCCGCTCGCGGATCACCAATCCTGGCCAACATCCGGGCCGCTTCGATTTTATACGTCGGAGTCCCAGTTGCCATGGCTCGAATGATTTCGTCAACAGCTCTCAGACCACCTTTTAAACAGGTCGCTGTCGCACGCATCCGCCGCCAGTCTTCTTCATGGGTCAATTCAGAAACAATCGTTTCTAGTGTTTCCTTAGGCATAGGGTTCCAAACTACAAAAGGGTAAGACGCCTGGCTTTACAGCCGAATTTGCCCCCGTTTCCATCCAACACGCGAGAGCGTTTCCTTAATATGGCATTGAATATTTTCATCTTTTTCCGATTTCAGTAAATCCACAAGAACCGGTATGGCCTGTTGCCCAAAAGCTGAAATGGCCTCAGCAGCCTCCGCACGGATCAAAGTATTTTGCAGGGCTGCCACCAAGACCGGCAGGGTCTGAGGGTCGCCAATTCGGGCCAAGGCCTTCACGGCGGCCTCAGCAGGAGCCAGATCATCTTTGTATCGTTCATCCTGACAGGAGGACAAGCGTCCTTCATAGTCTGCAATTCTTAATTCCTTTAGTATCTCCAGAAGTGGGCCAACTGCACGTTGATCGCCAATTTTCCCCAGGGCTTCGATGGCCACGACACGAAGATGGTCGTTCTCTAGAGCTTCCAAGAGTGGTGTCACAGCCCTGGCATCTCCAATTTCCCCCAAAGCTTTTGCCGCATCTTGTCGCACGGCACGGTCCGAATCATGAGCAAGCCGGTTCAACAATGGGTCGACAGCTAAGGGCGATTGTATAACGCCTAGGGCCTCAGCCACACGAAATCGAACTCGCCATTCCGTATCTTGGAGAGAATGAATTAACGATGTCACGGCCAAATCCCCCATGGCTTTTAACGTGACCGCAGCTTCATCCCGAACCGCTTTTACCTTGTCCTGAAGCAGAAGGATAAGCGTCTCGACTGATTTGGGATTCCGTAAACGTGCTAATGCTCTCGCGGCATACATGCGAACAATCCAATCAGAGCTCACTAGTGCTGAAATAAGCGGATCTAAGACTTGGTCGTCTGAAATTTTAACCAAAACAGATGCAGCGGCTTCCTGAACAGAGAGGTTTGGATTCTGCAAACAGAGTCCTAGTTCCACGACAGCCGGTTCACCAATAGCCGTAAGCGCCTCGGTTGCTGCGTGACGGACAGCCTGATCAGAGTCACCCAACGCAAGAATCAACGGCTTGACTCCCCTGGGATCCCCCAAATGTCCTAAAAGAGTGGCTGCATCCTCACGGACCGCCCAATCCTCATCACGCAGGGCCGCGATTTGTTCTGCGACGCTATCCGTCATGTTCTCACTTTTGCCAGAAACACAGACAGCGGATAAAAAACCCTAACAATGTTAAGGACTTACTCACAACGTATCATAGCGATTTTTTCAGGGTCAATTAAAGGGTCGTCCATTTCACACGACCACGAGGAAGAAGTTATGAGAACCTTATCCCATAATTGTAAATACTTGAATTTCAGTTGACAGATATTGACAGATGATTTTGTTTAAATCGTTATTATTTGAGCGGGGTTTCGGCCCCGCACGCCGAGATCCTTTTGTTTCGGCAAAAGGACTCCAAACCATTCCCGCCCGCGCATGGCCCTGCGGGCCTCCTTCGTCCCAGCCCCGAATCACATGGCTGCGGAACTCGCTCCGCTCAGACAGTCCTCACCCAGAAGTCAATTCGGCGCTGGGACGTAGCCCACGCGCAAGGCGGAACATCCAGATTCAAAAAAAGGGACAAATTTTTGCAAACCGCATACATTTTTACCGTCATGTCCGCAGGCTTTAGCGGGCTAGGTTATTTGGTTACATCGTCTTTATTTGAGCGGGGTTTCGGCCAGGCGAAACGGAACTTTAAACCTGAAACTTGAAACTCCCTAATGCAGGGACAGCAGTGGGAGAATGCTTGTCAGGATTTTGAAGCTGTCGTTTCTTCTTTAAAGGACTTGAAGAGAGAAACAACCATTAACAGAATGACGAAGGTAAAGGGAAAGGCGGCAAGAATCGCCCCCGTTTGCAAACCCTCTAAGCCTCCTGACCACAGTAAAACAGCCGCCACAACTGATTGAACAACTCCCCAAGTAAATTTTACGGAATTAGGAGGGTTGGGGTTTCCATGGGTAGTCAATGTGCCCAGAACAAAGGTAGCAGAATCGGCCGAAGTGATAAAAAAGATGGCGATTAAAAAAATGGCAATCAAAGACAAAAGAATGCCCAAGGGGAACTGTTGAAGAACAGTGAACAAAGCCACCTCTTTCCCCTGTTCATCAATGACAGCCTTTATCCCAACCTGATCAACCATTTCTAAGGATATGGCTGTCCCCCCAAATACCGAAAACCAAAAAGCGCAGAAGATTGTTGGGACTAACAGCACTCCCAACACAAACTCCCGCACTGTCCGACCTTTTGAAATCCTGGCAATAAACGTTCCGACAAAAGGAGCCCAGGCAATCCACCACGCCCAAAAGAACAATGTCCAGCTATTGATCCACTTTGAATCATCAAAAGGGGCCAAATACAAACTCATTTGAGGGAGATTCTGGAAATATTCTCCCAATGCGGTGGTAAAGACTGCCATGATGAACTTGGTCGGTCCAACGAAAAAAAGGAAAAACAACAGAAGGAGAGCCAAGACCATGTTGAGGTTACTCAAGTACTTGATCCCTCGATGAAGTCCCGTTTGGGCTGAGAGCATAAATAACAAGGTCACGACAACAATCAGACCTAACTGTGAGTAAGCATTGTTGGGGGAGCCAAACAGGTAGGAAAGGCCTCCACTTATCTGAATGGCTCCAAATCCCAAAGAGGTCGCCACGCCAAAAACTGTGGCGAAAACCGCAATGATGTCCACGGTATGGCCTAACGGTCCGTCCACCCTTTCCTGAAAAATTGGGCGACAGCTATGGCTGATGAGTCCTGGGTCCCGCTTTCTGAACTGAAAATACGCTAAACAGAGCGCGACCATGGCATAGATGGCCCAAGGGTGGAAGCCCCAATGAAAGAATGAAAAACGTATCGCGAGGTCAGCTGCAGCCGGAGTCTGCCCTTGTCCCATTGGAGGCTCATAGTAATGTAATGTTGGTTCAGCAACTCCCCAAAATACGAGGCCGATTCCCGTTCCTGCACAAAACAGCATGGCAAACCAGGTGACAAATGGAAATTCAGGTTCATCTCCTTCACAGCCTAAAAGAATATTTCCATAACGAGAGACAATAAGGAACACCGAACAAAGAAGCAGACCCAGAGTCGCAAGCAGATACAACCAACCAAACGTATCCAATAGTATCCCTTGGAAGGCCCCCGTGACCTCGGCTAAATGATCGGGAAGGACAGCGCCCCAAATCAAAAATGCCACTACAAGTGACAACGATATGATATATACTGATTTGTTTGTCTTCATGAAACCATCACGTTTTTCATTTACTTTCAACTATTTATATTATTTCTCGCGACCAATATTCATAATTTTTTAGGGTAAATGCATAAATGCAATTTTTGCTGCAGTTTTTCAGACTACGTGCTCACTCTCACACAATTCTCATTTCCCATTTGTGAGAAATTTCCCACACTATGACTTAAACATGTCGAACAAACAATCTTTTAAATCAACAAGATAGATACATTCTTTCAAAAAACACCCTCAAATCCTTGCAAGGACATTGAGGGTAAGGCCTATTGTGCAGAGAATTCTTTCAGAACTCAAATGTGGAAAATGTCCTACAGGGGTTGAATGAGTCAACTTGAATCGCTAGACTGACCACCTCTCCTCATAGCTCACCCCCTCGAAACCAAAAGGAACGTGTAACTGGATATCCCTCGAGGGAATTTACAGTCCCTCCGGGGCATCACAACCAGGAGAAGAGGTTATGGGTAAAGAACAACATTACGGGGAAAACCCCATCGCACAGCGGAAAACGGACCTCTATAAACGGGAGTATGTTCATAGCTTTGTTCGAAAATGGGATGAATTAATCGATTGGGAGGCCAGGGCAACTAGCGAGGGAGACTTCTTTATCAACCTACTCAAGGAACGAGGCGTGAGGCGGGTCTTGGACGTCGCCACGGGGACCGGCTTCCATTCCATTCGGCTTCTCAAGGCGGGTTTTGAGGTCATTAGCGCCGACGGCAGCCCAGAAATGTTGGCCCAAGCTTTTGAAAATGGCCGGAATGCCGGGTTCATCATGCGTACCATCCAAGCCGATTGGCGATGGCTCAGCCGAGATATCCACAATAAGTTTGACGCTGTCATTTGCCTTGGAAACTCGCTGACTCATTTATTTTCTGAACAGGATCGACGGAAGGCGTTAGCTGAATTCTATGCGGCTCTGACCCATGATGGAGTCCTGATTTTAGATCAGCGAAATTATGACGGGATCTTGGATCAGGGATTCTCCTCAAAGCATGTCTATTACTACTGCGGGGATAATGTCAGTGCGGAACCTGAATATGTGGATGAGGGGTTAGCCAGATTCCGCTATCGGTTTCCCGATCATTCGGAATACCACTTGAATATGTTCCCTCTTCGAAAGGAATACGTCCGAAGGCTCATGCATGAGGTAGGGTTTCAACAAATTAAAACTTATGCTGATTTTCAAGAGACACACCGAGTTGAAGATCCTGACTTTTTCGTTCATGTCGCTGAAAAACTGTATAAGGGGGAAGAACGATCAACCAAAAAGCCAATGAATATGCATTACTCCAAAGCGGTGGATACGGCTCGCGATTATTACAACAGCTCGGATGCTGATCGTTTCTATGCCACTATTTGGGGAGGAGAAGATATTCACATTGGTTTGTATTCGAATGGAACTGATTCGATTTTTGAGGCCAGTCGCAAGACCGTAGAAAAAATGGCTTCACTGATCCTTAATCTCAATTCCAAGACCCGTGTACTCGACATCGGGTCAGGATATGGTGGCTCAGCTCGATACCTTGTAAGAAACTTCGGCTGTCAGGTGGGGTGTCTCAATTTAAGTGAGGTACAAAATCAGAGAAATCGTGAATTGAACAAAACTCAGTCCTTAGCCCTTTCAATTAACGTCGTAGACGGCAGTTTTGAAGATATTTCACTCCCCGATGAGTCAGTGGATGTCGTATGGTCACAAGACGCTATTTTGCATAGCGGCGACAGGAAGCGGGTTCTTGAAGAAGTCCATCGTGTCCTTGCCAAGGATGGACAATTCATATTTACGGACCCTATGCAAAGAGATTCCTGCCCCAAAGAAGCCTTACAGCCTATTCTTGATCGGATTCACCTCGACTCCCTTGGTTCCATTCAGCAGTACAAAGAAATTCTTTTAAGCCTTGGCTTTAAACAACTCCAAATCATCAATCTTTCCGAACAACTCAGCACACACTATGGCCAGGTACTCAGTACTGTCGAAGCCAACCACTTTAACCTCACACGCGTCTGTAGTGATGAGTACATTCAGAAGATGAAGGTAGGGCTCAAACACTGGGTCGATGGCGGAATAGCTGGAAATTTGACTTGGGGGATCCTCCACTTTCAAAAAACCTGAGCGAACGTGCCTCAGGGAAACCCAGAGTACTTAGCGCTCTATCCGTGGAGGTTTGGCAGGCCGAGCAAAGTCTCCAGAAGGCCCAAATCGACCTTCCTCTCCTAAGACTTTGTCAGGATCGGTATAAGTCAACTCTTGTAAATCTTCACCCTCTTGGTCAGTTGGAGGAACCCATCCGAGCTTCTCCAACGTCTCCAACGCAGTTTTCTTCAGAGCACTCGCTGCACTCAGTCGAGTGGAAGCGAACGCTAAAACGCGCTCACTTTCTTTATCCACTTTCGAGACATCTGGATCGTGCAAAAAAGTTACTAAAGGCTCTATGGCTGTATCCCCGATAAGAACTAAGGAGGAAGCGGTATAGTCTCGCAAGACAATATCCTTGAGAAGAAAAATCAAATCAGGGATGACCTTGGGATCACGGAAGTGGCCTAACGCGGTGGCTGCGGCCTCCTTGATCAATTGTTCTTCACTGATAATACATCCCGGTGTCGGCGTCCCCTTCTGCTGAATCCCCTTTCCCTTTAGCGCATCCAAAACTGAGGGCAAGGCCCGTGCATCACCGATCATCCCAAGAGAGGCAATGGCATGGCGTTTCACCGCACCATCCTTCATGGCTTCTATCAATCCATCGACAGCCTTGGGATCGCCAATGATGCCAAGAGCAATGGTGGCATCTTCACGCACAGCACGATCTTCATCCTTCAAAGACTGAATCAAGGCGTCAACAACCTGTTCGTCACGGACCCATGCCCGACCGATTTGATAGTCAGTCGTCATACCACCTAATGCTCGGACTCCATGACAACGTACGACAAAGTGAGGGTCTTTCAAGGTTTCCAATAAGGCTGAAACTGAGGGTTCCCCAATATAGACCAGCGCCGTTCCCGCAGTCTCTCGAACAATCTTTGAATTGTCCTTAAAGAGCTTAATCAAGGCGGGTATCGCTTTCGGATCTCCAATTCTCCCTAGAGCTTCCGCAGCAGCGCTTTTTACTGCACCATCTCGGTCCCGGCACACCAGAATAAGGCCACCCACTGCCTGGGGATCCTTGATATGGCCAAGAGCTTTGGCTGATTGCTCTCGAACCCGCCAACGCACATCCTTGAGACAGGTGACGAGCCGGGGAACCGCTTCTTTCTGAGTAGCCGCCATGGCCATAACCGCTTCATGTTGGACTTCCATCATGGAATCATTGAATAACGTGATGAGCCCTTCCACAGCCTTGGGACCTCCAATATTGCCCAAGGCTCGTGCAATTTGCGCTCGCACAGCCCAATACTCATCTTCCAGGACATCGAGAAGCCGATCTAAAGTGTTTGGATCGCTCAATTCCGCGAGCGCCTTAGCCGACTCCTCGCGAGTTGCATCATCAACATCCTCAAGGGCTTCTAACCAATCTTGAACTGTCTGGGACATCCTTCAATCACCTCAAGGGAACGGATTACTCGTAAGAATATTCCCGTTCTTGTTTATAGGGTTGAGTATGGCTGCACCGAATTTTCAGCTTATCAGTTCCCCGTCCATTCACACATTGGGACAATTTCGGTGAGAGATCCAAGACACCATCTAAGGTTACCCGAAAGGCAAAATCAAACGTAAAAGTCCCGAATCGATATTCTCCAGGTTTGAGCTTCACCTCACGCATCTCAGTGGTGCGATAGGCCTCAGTACTCACAGGATCCATTGTCCAGATTAACGGCGTCACTCCAGGCACATGCCACCAGGTCGGTGGATTCAAATCCGTGGGGTCAACGGTGATCGTAAATTCGCGGTCTAACGGATTGACAGGTTCAGCTGCGAGAAGAAGGGATGAAAGAATCAGGAACAACCCCAAGCCTCCCCCAAGAACCACCAGTGGGAACAGAAAAAACGGACTGCCCTTTGTCCAAATTCTTGACACCACGTTAACTTTCATTTCCGGTCGTTCGCCGTTCTGGAATCATTTGAAAAATTTCGTTGATGGCTCGACTTTCCCATTCTGTGTGAGTTTCCAAGCCCAACGCTTCCATCACTGTTGCCCCAGTGTCTATGATGGAGACCTTTCTTTTTATTGCATAACCTGGTTTCACATTGGCACCCCAGGCTAACCAGGGGACGCCCATTCCGTTTGTTTCCTTTTTCGTACTGGACCCGTTTTTTTGTGGTGCTCCCTGTTTTCCATCATTTAATCCCGTCACCACAATCATCGTACGGTCCAATACACCAAATTCCTGATAAAGCTTCACAATATCTCCAACCGCAGTGTCAACGGCAAGAAGAGCCTTCTTGTACGCCGAAGAGTCCCAACCTCGCTTTTGACCAGCATCAGCTGGGGCAGGGAGGTGTACCAACAGAAGCCCGGGAACAGCGAATAACCTGAACCCATGCCCCCCCTCACTTGTCACCTTTTTCAAATAATCTTTGATGTAGACCACCACTGTTTCCGGCGAACATTCTGGCTTCGCTTTTCCACACATTTGGGAGTCGACGTAAATTTCCGACCGGGAGAGCTGATAAAACCGTTCATCCATTAAGAACAAAGCTGTATCTCTCCCCCCAGCAAGGTCAAGATAATCAAACATGGTCGGCACACGCATAAAGGACCGCGAAAAATCATAATGTTCCCATTCCGCGTCGATGCGATGTTTGCTCACCGGAAGCCCAGTCAAGAGGGATGCCATAGCTGAAACGCTGTATGAAGGCCGAACCGTCTCGGCAGACCAGGTCACGGCTCCTTCTGTGGCCAGTTGATGAAGGACGGGCATGGTCCCAGACTGAATCGCTTGGTTTTCCACACCTTCCACAGTAATCAGAATAACATGGTCGGCTTGGGTCGCACCGCTCGCAGGAGCAGGATTAATCGTGAAAACCGCGAGTAAGGCAGCCAAACCACAAAAATAGAAAAAGATATCCAGTCGGTATCGTGATAATTTCATCATTTCATGTTTCTCTGTTCCTGGGGATTTACAGTGAGGTTGAGCGAATTACACTCTAAATTAGGGATAAGATTGCCATTTGCTTGTTCAACTTACCATGCTGATTTTCATACGGTCAACCATCTCGAGTGAGTTGGATTAGAGGGGGGACATTCCCCAGTCCATGCCTAAACAGATGTCGTGTTTGATTCCTCCTATTGCACAACGGACCTTGTTCGAGGTAAGAGACATCCGCCTTCAAATTGAGAAGGTCATTGGACCCATTCTCAGCAAAGAGTGCTTATGCCTCAGGAAAACAACTTTATCCATTCCAAATATTCCCGAGCCGATCCGGGATCCCGTGTCACCTATCTGACTTTGAATGCGGGACCTCCCGTGAACTCACCCGAATGGAAAGAGAGCATGGCCCAAGCTGGAGAAATCCTGCATAAAGCTGGAGTGGCAGCCGTTCTGTTCGTGTATGGTTCGCACCTGGGGTCTGATCTGTATGGATCAGCCCGCTTGGATGAAGCTGGAGGCCTTAAGCGCGGATATTCACGTGGGATTCCCGGTCTCGAGTCCTTACTGTCGCTTCTCAATCCAGAAGCGCATTATCCCGAAATGACAGATGAACGGCTTTGCCCTCCCTTCCAAGACCAAGACGATACCAAGACCAGTCTTGATGCCCTTGTTGGTGATACAGCCAATATTTCAGCTGAGTATCTCATGAATTTTACCGAAGGGGTAAACCAAGCCTTGCCTCGTCCAATTCCCTGCCAACGCTATCTCTGGTCCTCTCTTCACCACCACCTGGGACGAACGGAAGGGGCATTGGCGCTCTTCGATTATCTTCAATCAATGGCAACAAACCTTTCTCTAGATTCAGGGCGGAAAATCCTCATTTTGGCCTATGGGCATGCTGGGTTGGTTCTGGCTCTGCTATCAAATTTCCTTGCCTCAGAAGAAGCCTCGGTTCGACAAACGATTTTTGAAATTCTTGAGACGTATTATAAGGATCACCACCCTTCATCACCGGCGCTCTCTTCTCTTAACCAGTTACGGGATGTGTTAAAGAAGCAGGGGCCGAAGAACTACCCCACTCTAGACGTAGTGACATTTGGCACACCAATTCGGTATGGCTGGGATACTGATGGAATCACGAACCTTCTTCATTGGGCGAACCACCGGCCTATACGGCAAGATAAAAAGGATTGGCTAGCCAAAATGGAATTTCCCCAGGTTGCCTGGGAACTTTCTACGGCTGTCGGTGGAGACTATGTTCAGCAACTCGCCGTGGCTGGCACCGATGCCGTTCCCTCCTCACCCCATGAACAGGAAATCAATCAAACCCTGCATGAACTCTTGGAACCCTTTGATGGTTTTGAACGATGGCTGGAATGTGCCCGAAGAGCCACTCGATGCCACAATGACGGACAGTGTCTTCTGGTAGATTTTCAAGATGCCTCACAAGATCCCCCCAACCGTCATCTCTATGGACATGCCTGTTACACCCGCCAATCCGGAATGCTTTTTCAAATACAGGAAATCATCAAACACCTGTACAGTACTTCGCCACGAGAGGGATAACCCTCTGCCTTGATTGGTCATCCCTCCCAAGATATTGATTTTCATGAAAAAGTTATGGTATTTCTTATGAGTTTGCCGGGAGAGTCAGAACAGCATTACCCCGTAGTCCGTTATTTGCAGAAACGAGAGGCCTCTTTCAATCTATGATAGTCGGTGTTCCTACAGAAACGTATCCTGCAGATAAACGCGTTTCCCTAATCCCAGCGGTCGTTCCTTCTCTCACCAAAGCTGGCCTGGAAGTCCTTGTTGAAAGCGGGGCCGGGAACGAAGCTGGATATCCAGATTCCGCTTTCGTAGACAAAGGGGCCACGATCGCGCCTTCCAGATCAAAACTCTTTGAATCTTCTGACATCATCGTTCAAGTCAGGTTCTTGGGCGCCAATCCCGAACAGGGAAAAACAGATCTTCCTCTATGCAAACCGGGACAGGTGCTGATCGGGATAGCAGAAGCATTGACGACGCCTGAGTCCATCAAAGAGCTGAATAGCCGGCAAGTCACTTCCTTTGCCATGGAATTGATGCCCCGTATCACTCGCGCTCAAAGTATGGATGTTCTTTCTTCGATGGGGACCATCGCAGGGTATAAAGCGGTTCTTTTGGCCGCAGAGTCCCTGCCGAAAATGTTTCCGATGCTCATGACCGCGGCAGGGACAGTCACACCCGCAAAAGTGTTTGTAATTGGAGCGGGGGTAGCTGGATTGCAGGCCATTTCCATGGCTCGCCGACTTGGAGCAAGCGTTGAAGCCTATGATTTACGGCCCGCTGTCAAAGAACAAATCCTCAGTCTAGGCGCGAAGTTTGTGGAACTCCCGATTGAGACCACCGAGGCTGAAGATAAGGGAGGCTATGCTAAAGCTCAAGATGAAACGTTTTATCAGAAGCAGGGTGAAATGATGGCGAAAGTCGTTGCATCGAGTGATGTCGTCATATCCACGGCTGCCATTCCTGGGAAGAAAGCTCCTATCTTGGTGACCGGTGACATGGTGGAAAAAATGGCACCGGGGTCGGTCATCATCGACCTTGCGGCTGAACGGGGCGGAAATTGTGAACTCACCAAAGTGAACCAGACGATCGTGGCTCATGGAGTCACCATCAAGGGTCCAGAAAACTTGGCGGCGACGGTCCCCTATCACGCAAGCCAGATGTACGCAAAAAATATTGCCACATTCCTGACACACCTCGTGAAAAAAGGTGAAATGAAACTTGATATGACAGAGGAGATCACCCGCGAAACAATGTTGACGCGCGAGGGGAAAATCATGAATCCCCGGATACGGGAACTGTTAAGTATGCCTCCCTTACCATCGACTCAGGAGGGTTAAGGAAAATGGAATTACTCGTCTCGGGCATCACGATTTTCGCACTAGCCATTTTTGTGGGATTTGAAATCATCACCAAAATTCCCCCCACGCTCCATACTCCCCTCATGTCGGGATCCAATGCCATTTCGGGAATTACCTTGGTCGGGGCAGTCCTCTCAGCCGGGGCGCAGCAAACCATGATCACGACCATTCTGGGTTTGTTAGCCGTGGTGTTTGCCACGATTAATGTTGTGGGGGGATTTATGGTCACCAATAGAATGTTAGAGATGTTTAAGAAAAAGACCTAACTCATGGGTAACTTTGTCATAAATTTTGGATATCTCATTGCCTCAGTCCTGTTTATTTTAGGACTGAAGGGCCTCACACATCCTCGTACTGCCGTTCGGGGTAACCTCCTCGGCGCTTGTGGCATGCTCCTGGCCGTCGTCATTACTCTCGCTAACCAGAATATCGTGAGTTATGAGGTCATTATCGCAGGGATCATCCTAGGCGGAGCCATTGGTGCCACACTGGCTATCAGAATTAAAATGACTTCCATGCCGGAGCTGGTGGCACTCTTTAATGGGTTTGGGGGAATCGCTTCGGTATTGGTTGCTGGTGCGGCTCTGATGGAAGTCACGTTGGTCTCCGATACTCCTCTTCTGCAAGTCACCATTGCCATCGCCGCTTCGGCAATGATTGGAGCGGTCACATTTTGGGGAAGTTTAGTGGCATTTGGAAAACTGCAAGGCCTGATCAATGAAAATGCACTTCTATTTTCAGGGCAACAGATTATCAATAGTTTCCTGGCTCTTGTGGCTCTCGGCTTGGGTGTTGGAGTGGTGATGGATCCCTCCAACTATTTACTCTACTGGGCCTTGGTAGGTGTTGCCTCGATTCTTGGAGCCCTGTTGGTGATTCCGATTGGAGGGGCAGACATGCCTGTCGTTGTGGCCCTGTTGAACTCCTATTCTGGATTAGCCGCGGCAGCGACAGGATTTGTTCTCACCAATAATGTATTGATCATCACCGGATCCCTGGTAGGTGCCTCGGGGATTATCCTTACACGGATTATGTGTAAGGCCATGAACCGTTCATTGACGAATGTCTTATTTGGCGTTCTTGCACCGACCGGAGGAAGTGCGACTGATGACGAGGTCTATACGGGTCGGGTCAAATCAGCGAGTCCTGAGGAGGTGGCGTTACTGTTTGACGCAGTAAGACGCGTCGCCATTGTCCCAGGTTATGGAATGGCAGTCTCCCAAGCCCAACATCCTGTCGCCAGTCTAGCTGCCCTTTTACAAGAACGAGGAATCGAAGTGGAATACGCTGTTCATCCTGTGGCAGGTCGTATGCCTGGTCATATGAACGTTCTTCTCGCCGAAGCGGATGTCCCCTATGAATCCCTCAAGTCCATGGAAGATATTAATCCCTCTATCGACCAAGTCGACGTTGCCCTGGTGATCGGAGCCAATGACGTCGTCAACCCCCTGGCCAGGACCGATCCTTCCAGCCCCATTGCTGGGATGCCGATCATTGATGTCGATAAAGCCAAGACCGTCGTGATTATCAAAAGAAGTCTCAGTCCTGGTTTCGCTGGTATTCCTAACCCCTTATTTGCCCTAGACAACGCTCTGATGCTTTTTGGAGATGGGAAGAAAATGGTTTTGGATATAACCAGCGCCCTGAAAGATTCCTAATTCGCTTCATCTTGATCGTTTTTCTCGCTTCGATTATCACGCAACCCTGTCACCCAGTAAGTGCTTCAAAACCCTCCCATCATTCTTCATTAGAAGCCGTACGACTTACGAGAAGATCCTTACGAAAATATATTCATAAATTATTGATAAATAAGAGAAATTTAACCTCTTATGCGCAAATTCATGCCTTGTGAAAGGAGAAGGCTTATGATATAGTAAAAGACTGTCATTTGATTCGTCTTATTCAATAAGATAGTCGAAAGAGGGAATTTTAAAATTTTATGGAAATAAAGGTCGTCAATAATAATGTCGAAAAGGCATTACGAATTGCGAAGAAAAAGCTTGCAGCAGATGGGTTATTTCGTGAATTAAAAGCTCGCCGATTTTACCAAAAACCGAGTGTAAAAAAGAAAGCCAAAGAGCGAGAAGCCGCAAGACGACGGCAAAAATGGCTTACCAAACGTACCTACTAACGCTTCATCTCACCCTTCTCAGTAACACAGAACTAAAAATGTGAATTCGGAATGAAAGATTCAGAAATTCACCACGTTCATCGCCTGGTTAAGAAAGCCATTGTCCAGTGGCGGGAACCTGTTGTCGGAATTATTGCACAAGAATCGCGTGATCCTTTTCGAATTCTTATTGCCTGTGTTTTAAGTCTCAGGACCAAAGACAGAACAACGGCTGAGGCTGCAGAACGGTTATTCAAACGCGCCGATAATCCCACCTCTGTATTAAAGATTCCCCGTCGTCAATTAGAAAACACCATCTACCCTGTAGGGTTTTATCGGAACAAGGCCAAACAAATTCACCAAATTTGTCAATCCATTCTTCAGAACTTTGCCGGGAAAGTTCCCGGTACTATTGAAGAACTCTTAACACTCAATGGCGTGGGGAGAAAGACCGCTAATCTTGTTGTGACGGTTGGATATAACAAGCCTGGAATTTGTGTGGACATTCATGTCTACCGGATTTGTAACAGGTGGGGATATGTCAAAACCACACGTCCTGACCAGACAGAAGAAATGCTTCGAAACAAACTCCCGCGTCGTTATTGGATTACCTTTAACGATCTGTTAGTTCCATTCGGACAAAATCTCTGTCGCCCAATTTCGCCCTATTGTAGTCAGTGCCCCGTCGCTCGATATTGTGCCAAGGTAGGAGTTCAAACGTCTCGTTAGGTTGTCTGTACTATTGACTGGTAGGATTCCAATAGTTTGTCCCTCTTCACAGTTTTTGCCGTCTTGAGCGCGGCTGAGCCACTGTCCCGAATCGACTTCTCGGCGAGGGCTATTTCAGCGCAGCGAGTTCCCGAGCCATCTTGATTTAGGACAATGGCGAAGAGACCTCAAAGAGGCCGCGCACGGGCGGAATGGTTGTGGGTCCTTTTACCGAAACAAAAAGACCTCGTCAGCGGAGGCGATACCCCGCTCAAAAATCATAACCATGAATATGGCAAGAAGTCCTAAAGCTCCGCGCCAGAGAGAAAGGAAAAAGGAAAGACGAAGGAGGGCGGTTAGATAAACAAGGTGGTTTCAGCCCCAGAGGCCATGAAAAGAATAGCCGGTAATCCCATCACCTCATCAACCTGTCTCGCCACAGCGTCCGCATCCACACCCATATACTCTAACCCAGCGCTACAGGCGACCAAACGAAACTGCCCAACCATTCTGGCTTCTTGAAACATTTCGGAAATCAGAGGAACCTTGCGCTCCTTCAGGAGCCGTCCCACCTCCTCACTGGAACTGCTATACTCTGGTGGAAAATCCACGGTGTTAATTTTCCCCTCTGCTAACTTTTTTATCGTCCAAAACAATAACACCACAGTCACATCTTTCCCCATGGCTGCCGCGGTTAAGCCCAAAGTTGCCACCTGGTGAAGTTTATCGTAGGTGGCATTGTGTGAGTAAATGATGAAGCGGGGTTGCTGGCTCACGGAAACCTAATAAGGGAAGAATCGTTATTGGTTCTCGTTTGACGTGGAGGATCTCACCTGTTGCCTAGACGAACAAAAAAGCGACGCAATTGAGGCCACAAACCGATACGATCTCAGTTCCGGTTCAATTGGATGAGCGTCCCTCGTGAAGACCCTCCCTGGCCCCAATCATCCTGTTCAAACATCAAGCAACACTTTAATCGACCGCACACACCAATCCGATGACTATCTGAGGCCCAGGCCCCCTCAATCCTGGAGAACCTTTGGTTAACCGGCTTAAAATCCGTGAGAAAGCTCGCACAACAGAGCACGAGACCGCACGTATCAACGCCACTAATACAGCGAGCTTCTTCTCGGCTAGAAATTTGTTGCATTTCAATTCGGCAACTAAAGTGCCGAGCCAGGTCTTTGACCAGTTGGCGGAAATCAATTCGACCATCCGCCGTATAAGAAAAGGTTAAGACCCGACGCTCAAAAGCTCCATACACTTCAACAAGTTTCATGCGAAGCCCTAAGGCCAACGCGCGCTCCCGGCAGTAATCCATGCCTTCCTTCGCGAGACGCTTTTGGTTCGATATTGACATAGTATCTTCGTCGGTGGCTTTACGTAATATTCTTTTCATCACGCGCATCGGTGGAATAAATGGCAAGACTTGAGGATGGATCACAACGAGACCATAGGTGAGATCCTCATCAAGTTGAAGAATGACATGATCACCGACCTGCAAGGACGATATAGTGGTCCGGGCTTTCTTCGTTTCTCCTAATTCTCGAACTCTTACCCCGACAACAGTGACCGTTTCCGGGAAAGGAGATTCTCCTTCTACATCTGGGGAAATTTCTCGCTCATCCATGGTACGTACTGGCTCTCATTCTAGAGGATGGTACTCAGTCCTAACATAACCTGGCTCAAAGGGGCAAGAATCCTACTCATGAGTCCACTCATTCAACACAATCCAATCAGGAACTCCCAGTACGAAGAAACGGAGGTACAGGATGATCCAATTGGTACAAACTCATGGGAGCGAAATCACTTTGAGATCCGACGACTTCGAATTTCCCTTCAGCGTGACCCCGGAAAATATCGAGTGCTCGACTATAGTGGTAGTGACACCCTAACGGACGGAGTGCATCTCCTAAGGATGCCGGTGGTTCCCAATGCGCCGTGAGCAGAGCGGTCCGCGCAGGGTTTCTCTCGCTAAACATAAACGAGAGATGATCCGGGTACCAGTCAGCCCCTCCGGTGGCATAAGACACAAAAAGCCGGGCCTGGGCTTGCGTGACCAATTCTGTGTGGTAACGATTAGTCAAAAAGCCGTTTTCACCCACGTCAAACCATTTTCCTGGAGGGGAGAGGCTTGCATGCGCCGCGTAGGTCCGAATCTCGTAGAGTTGCTGTTGAGAGGCAAAGAGAACGGAGATTGGTCCGTACCGTTCAACTAACCCTGCTATCACGGCATCTTTCACAGCGGATTTCCCGTCATTCGTAGGTCCGCTATCAGCGTGAACGAGAACGTTCTGCCCTCGATCAACGATTAAATAGCAATTGCGAGGGAGCTCAAGATCACACGGGTCTTCTCCATAGAATGGTACGGATACTACTTCACTTCCTTCAAATTTCCAACTTTCCCCATGAGCCAATTCCACCACATTTGTAAAACCCAATTCACGAAGTAATGATACATAATCGTAATACCACATTCGTCGATTTTTCTGACTAGGCACGAAAATCGGGACATTCTTGGGAAGGTGAAACAACGTGCGAGGATCAACATGGTCATCATGGTCATGGGTTAAAAACACAGCAGCAGGCGTTGGGAGGAGATTGGTCCACAATGACGGCACTGGAGACTCTGTAAACCAAGGCATGAGCCAAGGATCAAACCAGAGAAATTTGTGTTGAGTCCTATACAGTAATGCCGCATGTCCGAGATGGATGACATCGCGGTCTTGGGTCAATTGAGTCCAGTGAGCTTGAATCGAAGAGGAATCACTTAGAGCGAGACATTCATGGGTATAGAGAAGTTCGATGAATCGGGTCAACTGACGTTCTACGTCTCGTCCAGAGGCCGTGGCAATCGTGCGAACTTCAGAAACCATATGGGAGCCGTTTAAATAGCCCATCAACTTTCCCACGAGAGGTGCAATTGGGCGATCAAAGGCAAATGGAACAGCAGAACGTTTCGCCGCATTAAAAATTCTCACCCCCGCATAGGTCATGGAAGCTGATTTATTTCGGTCCTTTGGGAATTCCCATCGAAAAGTCCCATCCGAATTCCGTCCACATTGAATATGCGACTGTAACCGAGGGCGAGACTGAACCACTTCCGCATACGCGTCTTCTATCCTTCCCGCAATTGATGGATCATCAAGGGACGTTCGACGGGAAAAGACGTCACTGATGGCCGTCTCAATTGAACTGAGGAGGATTTCGTGAACTTCATGGAGACTGGCTAGAACCTCAGGATCGACTCCACCAATAAAAGGAAAAGGACCAGGCGGCTCCGAACTCTCTAATTGGACCCACACCCAAGGCTGAAGACCAATATATTGATTGATTCCTAGCTTGTCCCAAATAGTCAAATCTTTACTCCTTGGATAACCGCAGGAAATACTTCCCCCAGCTCCAGTCGACGTTCTTTTTAGGAGTGTTCCATGAGCTTCAGGGAACTCACAGTCGGTTCGTACAATATCTGAATCGTCACGCGATCGAGATCCGCCAAATAAAATGAGTAACTGCCATCTCGGTGAAGCTTTGGTGGTTGGACAATCGTGACACCATGCCCTACAACCTTTTGATAGAAATGATCCACACTGCTTGTCGAATCCACAATGAACCCAAAATGATCAAGGAATTGCCCGTGATCCGGTTGGTAATGCTTCAGTTCATGAGTTGGAATTTGGTGGAGAGCAAGGTTATCTATTCCAGAGCTTAGATAGACATTATCTTCATCGGGTTGCCATACCACTTTCATATTAAACAGGGTTTGATAGAACCTCTGCGACTCGGCCAAATTGGTCACTTTCAAGGCCAAATGTCGAAGCCCCCCGAAGCATCCCGGGATTGTCTGATCGCAGGATTCCATCAAGACACTGTTAAACTGGTTTGGTGATAAGCCTTTCGAGACAACTCATTGGTGAACGCCATTATCATAACGTTGCACATCTTAAGGGACAACCCTCCGTTTTGACACATCATGAACTTCCACAATGAACCATCAATCTCGGAAACCTTACAGCATGGCTTAAATTTCTCTTGTTCTTTTTTGGCTATGTGATACCTTAACGTGGGAAACGGTTCTTCTCCTTAAAAGAACAATCTTCTTATGTCACTTCTGAGTCGGATATACAGGTAACGTCATCGTCTTATGATTGAACCATCTGAAAAAAAAGGATTTAACGGTCTCAAGGTCGCGGCTTTCGAAAGCCGAATGGGACTTGAAATGACACGCCTTATTTCTCGGTATGGTGGAAACCCTTTAGTGGCTCCTGCCCTACAAGAAATCCCTTTGGAAAATAACGTTCAAGCTCTGTCCTTCGGGGAACGTGTGTTAGCTCAGAAAGTAGACCTACTCATTTTATTAACGGGGGTCGGGACACGGTTCATGTTCGATATCTGGAAGACTCGTTTCCCGTTATCATCCATTATTCAGGCTCTTTCAAAGACACCTTTGGTCGCTCGGGGTCCCAAACCAATTGCCGTATTGAAAGAGGTGGGATTAACCCCTCAATTGGTCGTTTCAGAACCTAACACATGGCAGGATATACTCACCACCCTTGACGAACATATGCCCAATGGTCTTAAGGGACTACAAGTTGGGGTTCAGGAATATGGTGTCTCAAACACCGACTTCTTAGACGGCTTGAAAAACCGCGGTGCCATCATTACTCCCATTCCCATTTATCGATGGGAGCTTCCACAAGACCTTGGTCCTTTGAAAAAAGTTTTACACGCTATTGTGAACAACCAGGTGGACTGTCTCTTAATTACTAATGCCGCTCAAGTGGATCATATTGTGAAAGTTTTGGAACAAGAGGGGCAAGTGAACCAGTTTCGTCAAGCCCTCGACCAAATCATCGTGGTATCAATAGGACAAATTACCACTGAGCGGTTGAAACATCATCGGCTTCCCGTGGATTTTGAACCTTCGCATTCTAAAATAGGGGTCATGGTGAAAGAAGCCAGTGAACAAGCCTCAGCACTACTTCGCCGCAAACATCAACCCTAGAGTTTATCGGTTTACCTAATATTTCCTGTCTTGTCCCCCTCCAAGAACTTTTCGGCGGACCATGAATCTATCGTTTCTCCTACCTCCTCATTATCTTGATTATGCTCAACCTACAATCTCACCAAGACCGTCCCTGACAAAATGACCACGAGCCCAAAAAAGAGGGCAGTTCGAGCTACCCAGGGTGACACAGCAACGAGTTGTCGTTGGGTCTCGGTCATGGCAGAGGTAGCCATCTGTTTAATTTGTACGACTCGTGGACCAATTATCAGGTCATGGACTACAGTTAACCCAATGAGAAAGCCAACCGAAATGAGCTTGATAAACAGCACCGTAGGCCGTGTTTCAAAGGTGGTCTACGATTATGATCAATTGTTCTTATGGGACTCTCGGACTACCGTAAGGTCCCAGCAAGAAGACTATTGAATGAGGAGGAGAGCTCTGAGTTGATTCCTATCCTTCAGTCAGATTCATCCAAAAAATCTTTGAAAGATAGTAGGAAAGAAGCAATTAAGAGAGGAGTTTGAGATGCGGGGATTGCCCGGCAGCCCGTCCTAGCTGCTCAGGCCTAAGAATGGTAATGGCATGACCATCTAATTTAATAATCTGATCGGCTTGAAGAGAATGAAGGAGTCGCACTGCGGTTTCAACCGTCATGGCCGCCATCTGGGCCAACTCCTCGCGCTTAAGGTGAAGCGAGATTCGTGAGCCTTGAGTCGTCGTCTCACTATACCGATCAGCCAATTCCAACAAAAGGGGGGCCATTCGCTCACGCGCTAAGGAAAACGCGAATTGGTCTGTCTCATCAAAAGAAAGGCTTCCCTCATGACTCAAGAGCTGAATGACCTTAAAGGCTAATTCACCATTTTTTTCGAGGAAAGCCAGTACCTTGTGCGATCGATGACGCAAATTTGAGAAGGCTCCACTGCTTCACAGGTCATTTGATGCAAGGCCCCTTCTTGAAAAATGTGCTTCTCAATCAGTTGGCCTAGATCCACAATCTTTATAACTCGACGTTGACCCTTAATCGTTCACCGAGTCAGTTTCACTCGACCTGCGCCTAAGATATAAAGCCCTAACGCCGCGTGACCTTCATAGAACACGAACTGGCCTGGTTGGTAGATCACAGTCCGCTTTATTTTTTCAAAATCTACGGCCTCTGACCCTCCTTCACCACAAAGATCCTCTACAGCTCGATTTGGGCAGACTTCACAGTTAGTATGAGGAAGAGAAGAAAGACGATTCATATCTCTTGTTTAGCTCACTCCAAAATCAGACATGAGAGTAATGTGTCTCCCTTAACTTACCTTAAGGACGAATAATTCCAATGCCCTAGGTGAGAAGTTATTCTCCCTCTTTAAGAGGAAGCGGAAATGAGATAATAATCCCTCCCATCACATCTCCGAGCTTGTAATCACGCTTGGAACTCAAAATGTGGCCATTGTGGCAGTTAACACATTCTTTGGAAACTGCCAAATCGGCATAGACCGCTTTGAAAAACTTTTGGTCACCCCTTTTGATGACCCCACTATAGACCTCAGTAGGGTCTTCGGCCACCACCTTTAATCCGGTCTCCTCAAACACCGTGCTTGGCCCATTTTCTTCATAGATAGGATAGAGACTTGCCAGACGATAGCGGAGACCTGTCCCCCCCATTTCTACGGTACGTCCAGCCATCAACAACATCTGAGCGGGCAGTGGAAGGGCCTTCCGTTGTTTCCAAGCTTCTGCAGCTGCAGCGATCACAATTCTATTTTCATGCATGCGCTCGACAACATGTGTGGTGTATATAGCCCGGTCCGCCGCAATAACAGCATGGATATAATCCGCCACGATCTCTGGCGAAAATCCAACCCCCTCTTCCCCTTCCTCCGCTCCGATGGAAATTCCCACACATCCTATGATGACCAGGATAGAAGCGACTATTCCTAACATGAGACCTGTTTTACTCATAGCAACCCTCCTTTCATCCATCTAAGGTTTCGGAAGATGAGTATTTCAGGCGGCAAAACAGTTTGAAAGCCACGTTTTCGAGAACAATCTGTAATGTGAGTGTCATCACCCACCCTTTTCAATGGGACAATGTTGTGAACAATTATCCCTCAGTTCCAGCAATAAATCCAGCTGGATTTTCTGCATGGAAAGAGTCCTCTCTACCCAATCCTGTTATGGTTTCTGAACCCTAATCGAAGGGACAATCTCCACGCCTTCGCCCAAGAGTTCAAGCCCGAACCGTGGGTTTTTCTCTATTTCATGGGCGCTCCGTCGTCCCTTTGGAGACTGGTACACAAAATGTGCCGCAACGGAAAGGTTAGCTTTCACCGTCACTTTCTGTTCCAAAAATTTATTCATACCAGGGTGCCAAGCGGCAATTTTATATTCTCCAGGTGGAACATTCGTGATTTCAAATATTCCATCCTCTTTGGTAATCGCAAAATAGGGATTCTTGACCACCAATCCCCACGAAAACATGTAAGGATGAAACCCGCATTGCATGACAAAAATATTCCGTCCTTTTCGTAAATGAATTTTTTCTACCATGGGTTTACCGGCCATGTATTTTTTACCAAAAACTCCGGCCAGCTCCAGAAACGGATTCATGGGCAACGGCCGGTTAAACAATATCCTTGCCCCACGTTCCCGAGCGGTCTCGTATCCCTGAATATCATGTTCCACAGGGTCCATATTCACCACCTCGATTTCATCCCTGTCTCTTAAGACATTGACGAATGGAATAAAATCACAGTCTTTGGATTCAATCCGAACCCTCGGCATGGTAAACGTTTTCCCTTTGGTCACATTTTTCAGCATGACCACCACATCTTTTAAACTTTTATCTGGGCCAATAATAAAATCCTCCACAAGCCGCCACCCAGTGCCTGTGGAAATAGTCCCACAAAAGACTGGATCAGGAATGGTTACCAGGTTAAAAGCCATTGGCCTGGGTTTCCCCCCTTCCAATGTGACCTTTCCGTGGATCGTGCCCCCATTGGTCACAGTAATTTCTTGATAAGCCCACACGGACTGATCAAACAGGCCAATATTCAATCCTATCGCCATCAAAAAAACGAGGAGTTTCATCAATCCCTCCTTACCAAATGAATAGACCCCTTTCTGAATCCGGCATCTTACCAGAATTTCAAAAAAAACGGGGGAGCCTCACTGGGCTTCCTCGTTCAGAACAACCCGTTCTTTCAAATCCCCCTCGGTTATTTGAAAGACGCCGGAGTGGGTTTAATGGACTCAGGCTGATCCAGTTGGGCGGTCGCCCTTCCAACGGCCGCTCCTCCTAGAGATTGGATCCGGGAGTCGTTGGCGGGCAGCACCCGGAGTAGGCCCCACTGGCCTGACTGAGAATAATTGAGCCGTCCGTTGGACCATACATAATCAGCACTTCTCGCGTTCCGACCACCTGCCGAGGATACGAACACATCCACGCCCTCGGAAGCAGCAAATTCGACTGTACTGATCATGTCAGCTCCTTCCATGAATGGCTCAATGGGCCATTCATGATCCTCAATGGTGAACATGCTATTCTGTTCACTTGCCGCCCCAAACACATGCACCCGAACCGGATCGCCTGCATGGGCTTGAATGATCGGTGTCACCGGGTCCTGCGGATTATCCACTTCGCAGGGTTGGAACATCCTGCCAAGCGAACACCCAGTTTCTTCCCAGTGCAAATAGGGTTCTGAGCGGTAGTTCACGCCAGTCAACCCAGCCACGTTTTGCACATAGGGCATGAAGGCTGTCCCCATGATGTTGTCTTCGTCCTGGAAGTACAAGGCGGCATCCCGGTAATTGGGCCGGTTCTCTTGACCTTGGACAGACCGATCAACAATGACATCAGCCACCCAGCTATTCTTCAGAGAAATATCAGCCCCGGTCTTGGGATCCCGATATTGCGAACCCTTCGGACCAATGATGACACCGCCGAACAAACCGTTCCTCACGTTCATCGCGACATTCCCGAAATCCCACACCACCATTTGCATTTCTCCGTTGAAGGGATCTGCATAGTAGGTGTAGGTCCGGCTTTCCCCTGGACCAACGGTCTGATCACCAGGGTTGTTCCCAAGATTCAACCCCAAGGAATCCTTAGGATCGAATGCCATCCCCATAGCCGAGAATGAGGCCCGGCTATTTTTCATCTTGTTCGTGAGTTTCACTTTCATGCAATCACCCACGTTGACTCGAAGGGTCAGCGGCATCGGTTGCGAGCCGCCAGCAACCCGCGCCAAATCTTGCTCCAAGACATAGATTTTAGCATCCGGATTTCGCAGCTCAATCTTGCGCTCAAAGTCTACTTCTATGGTTTCTGGCGCATTGGGATTAAAGCTCATTTGTGGGTAATCAATCGCCACAACATTGAACTTCTTGACTGGCGCATCACTTGGACAGACTGGAAGCGCTGCCGGTATTCCCTCTCCTCCAGTTGCCTGATTCGGCAATGGTTGAAGATCTCCCATAGGTTTGTCGTGGACCTGAATAATTCCCCACGATCCTTCCGAGAACTTGGAAAATCTTCCGTTGAACACTAAATAGTCCCCTGCCTGCCGACGAGGACCACCGGCATCCGGAAGGACCAAGTCATACCGCTCCGCGATACCAATATGGAGTGAATTTTTCCGATTGGCATCGGACGCGTACCGCTCAGACCAGAAGGTATGCCCCGAGAGCGTCATCACATTGCTCTCATTCATGGTGACATCCAACATCCGGAGAAACATCGTATCGCCCACTTAGGCCCGAAGCATCGGCGTAAACGGATCACCGTGCACCGCACTACTAAAGAGTTTCGAAGTATCCGGATTGTTCGACAACCGCTGGGCAAATGGCTCAGCCCGCCATTTGAAGGTGCCCCCCGTCGTATGCGTTCCTCCATTCAGGAAGGGCATTGGGGTCATTTTGATCTTTTTGGTTGGAGGCATGATGAAAGCCACGGTCTTTCCGGCTTCCAATGCCACTTCTATCGGCTGTCCAGGAGGATTCCCTGCCGTCACCACATTGACCGTATGAGGAACGGTATCCTGGATATGCAGCATATATTCCCGGAAACTCCCGGCTACATCATGACCAATCCGCTCCACTGCGTGAATGTCAGCCAGCGGTCCGGTGCGTTTTGGCGCTCCAGTCTTTGGATCATGCCAAGTTGACCCAAAGGGCTCGATGATAATCGTGCCTACCGCACCATGAGGCCAAGTGGTTCCACCAAAGGCATGATCGTGCCAGAACGTGGTTCCACATCCACATCCGCCCAGAAACGTTGCCAGACGTATTCCACTGTCACGATCTCGCCGACAGCGTGGGCGTTCTTTAACGGATGGGTGAAGGTCAACGTTCCATTCCCGATCTTCGCGATCCTTTGAATTTCCCATTTCCCTACTTGATCCACACCGATCATGATTGGGATCCCCACATGATATTGCTTGGCATTGGAGATATGAATGGTCTTATCCCCAGCACTGGCTGCCTTTGTCATCTTGGCATTCATCGGAACGGGCAGCCCCTTCTCTTTCTCCTTTTTAAATTGAACGAAGGGCCGCATAGATTGTTCGTAAGACATCCCCGAAATCACACCGTCCGAGGCTTGGTTGTCAAACTGAATAAAATGGAAATGGGTATTGATTTTTGAGGATTGGAAGTTTGTCACATCATCATCCACCCATTCGCTGGTCAGGAGCCAATCCACGCAATCATAAATATTGGCCCGAAGAATGAGCGGGTATTTCAGATCGTTGTTCGCGCGAACGGCAGCTTCCTCTTCGTGCACGACATAGATCAAGCCATTCTCATCTACGATCGCCGGTTCACTCCCCTGGGCGTCTACTAGCGTGACCTCCGTTTCGATGAAATGCACATTGTATTTCGTCCGACGAGCTCGTTTCGGGCACAAACTCCATCGTCCGTTTTCACCAGGTTCTGCCATATACACGCTTGGCGTCCCATCATCGTTCCGTCTGATGGGCTCAAGCCAAGAAGCTCCGTTGTGATCTTTCGAGAAGGGAACCCTTTTTCCGAAATGTGGAGTGACCCACGGCCAAGCGACCTTCCCGGTTCTTGGCTCAAACCAAATAGCCCGCCGTTCCCCAGGTGTATACCCTTGCCACTCCGGCTGATACTTGGGGGTTTTCGCCAAAGTGGCTTCTTTTTCGCTCATGGCTTTATTGCCCTGCCACATCCAATCCATAACCGTGGCGTCATAGGCCATGAGTTGTCCCTTTTCATCACTCGTATTCCCTGGTAGGCCTTGACTGACCAATTGCATTTCCACCCAGTCTTTAATGGTGATCACTGGTGGATTGCTTTTCTAATTGCTCTTTCCACTACCCACAATCTTGAATTTATCCCCGAACCAGTTGACCGTCTTGCCGACTAATTGATCTGAGGTCACCGGCTTATGAATCCGGCCAAGCCGATCCGGAAGTTCCCGCATTGATGGCATGATGTCGTTTTGGATCCCTGGGACTTGCAATGTGTTATATACCCGCCAGTATCCCCACATACCAGCCACATAATGGTGCGCCACATGGCAGTGATACAGGAATTCTCCGGCCAACCATTGACACAGCCCCGAACCACATTCCGTTTCGAGATCCAAGGCTTCTGCCGGCCCAATGAGTTCCACATCGACTCGGTCAGATTTCGTGCGAATCACTGGATACTTCACTGGACCGTTTTGGCCCATAGTCCACACCGGCATTTGGGTGGCCCGGGGGCTCCGCTGCCAACGAATTGATCCCCCATGCGGATGGTGTGAATGGAATACTTCGGAACCACCATGGATCACCCGCCACTTGCCAGGGTCACCCAAATAGCTTCGCGGAATGGTTGGTGACGCATCGCCGAATGTGTAACTGCTATACGCCATCGATTCGTCTTCAAACCCAAAGTATTCATGTTGAATATGCATGTTGTTGATGCCAAACGGTTCGATTCCGTAGTTCAACGCCCGGGCGCCAGGCCGATAAGCATCTGTGAGAGGGTCGCGTTGCGGGAGAAAGTCCCCATGCTTGTTGACCGGTCGGAAAGCTTCGTCGCCGATTTCATGGTAGATGACGACGAATTCATGAAAGTCAGGGCCGGTCCCATTTTCAATCATGACCTGCCAGCCACTTCGAGCTTCTGTTGCTGGTCCCGTTCCCAACGGCTCCCAATACTTGGAATTCCGAGGTTCCACGATGAACGCTCCAGCGAGGCCCAACACGGTAAGTTCCCGGTCATTGCTCCCCTTGGTGTGGAACTGGAGGCCACCCTCTTGGACATCGAGATGAATATACCATTCCATCTCAATAGACTTACCTTCCGCCGCAACGGAATCCGGATTGGTCGTGACAGCTGGTTGCCCTGTGTTGCTCATCACCATATCGGATCCATTAATATGCAAACTGACCTCTTCGCCGAATTCCAAATTGTTGCGAAGGGTAAACTTCACGCAATCCCCTTGGTTTCCACGAATGACCAAAGGCTGAACCCATTGATCTTGGACCCCGGGAATAATGGCCCCACGATCATAGTGCCCTTCAACTTCTCTCGCTGCCCTGTTCTTGGCTTCTTCAGCTCGGACTTTGTCTACATTTTCCGTAAGGACGTACATATACCCTGGATAGTAGTCCAGCCACGCATTCAAGGTAATCTCTGCATTGATTGCCGAAATGTCATAGGACTTGACCGGAACTCCCTTGGGACATAGTCCGCCTTTGTTGGAGACGGGTTCTACCTGAGGATCCGACATCAGAAGCCCGTTGGCCTTTCCTGCACCATATTGGTGCATCATGGACATGGTGTTGTAGTTCCCGGTGTTGGGACCCTGATGACCCATCTCTTCTTGCATCTGGTCCATCAGGCGTGTTGCCTCTCTACCAAGGCCGCCCGCTCGGATCGGCCTTCCATTGAATTCTCGACTATGGTTTGGCCTTTAAGTTTTTCAGCCCACGCTGGGCTTTGGCTAGCCATGGCCACGGTCTGGGTTTTCGCGGAAGCGGATGAATCTTCCGCTTTGATAATGGGAGGGTGACTCAGGAGGATTGGTCCTCCCAGGAGTCCGAGGTGTTTTTTCGGGGTCTTGTTCTCCCCAATGTTCCGGCCTCTCCATTTGTCCCTTATATAAGGGCCGGCGAAGAACTTCCTCAAAGGAGGTTTGGGTATTTCGGAGGCCGGTCCATCACACCCAGCTCTTCATCGGCAAGCAATACATAGCAAGGCGAATACCAATAGAAAAAATTTTGAAAAATAATGAAATGTCGAATGAATTAATCAGAAAAATCAACAACTTATATTCAATTTTTTCGGATCAATTCAATTTAAATGATGGCCGACGGAATGTCTCTATTTGCCATTAGGATTGGACGAAAAATGAGAACCTTATTAAATCATTGCGTTTTTCAATGGGTTAGGTTGTCTAAAATTTTAGACAAAAATTCTTGATGTTGTGGCAAATAAGGACATTGGAGGAGGGCTATTCAATTTGGTAGGTTTTTAACTTGTTGTACAAAGTCGCTCGGCTGATTTTAAGCAAGCGGGCGGCCTGAGTTTTCTTCCCTTTCACTTCCTGGAGGACTTCGAGAATCCGGTTTTTTTCAGCATTCGAGCGGGCAGTTTTACTTATCGAAGAAAGATCACCCGGGGCTTGGTCCTCGGAGATGGGGCCAAAGACATCTGAAATCATCAGAACCGGATGAAGAGCCTTCAACGTTGCACGCTCAATGAGATTTTCTAATTCCCGGACATTGCCGGGCCAGGAATACTTGATTAATGACTCCATAGTCTCACACGGCACAGTGACCGGATCCTCTCCTTTTTTTCGTCCCAAACGTTCCAACACATAGTCCACGAGAAGAGGAATATCGTCGCGTCGATCCAGAAGTGGAGGAATCTCCAATGGAAGAAAGGCGATCCGGTAATACAAGTCGTGCCGGAAAGCCTTGGTTTTCATCAAATCTGAGAGAGGTTTGTTACTGGCTGAAACCACTCGAACGTTGACCTTCACGTTTCGGCTACTCCCGACCGGTTTGATTTCCCCTTCCTGAAGGACACGGAGAAGCTTTGCCTGAAACGCTAGACTTGTATCAGCAATTTCATCTAAAAAAATCGTCCCTCCCTCCGCCTCTTCAAAAAGACCTTTCATTCAATTGTTGCATGACTGGAGTCTCGCCAAGCAGAGCATGAAACGCTTCATCCCGAGAGACTGCACGACTGGGTTGTCTCTCCGGCGGAGACGTTATGGTTCCATTCCGCAACACAGTTCCATTTCTGGATAGAATTCCGGGGTGGGGATTAGGCTCTTCTTCTTGAAATACCCTGTGTGTAGGACAGAAGTCGCAAGATTTGTTTTGAAGGTCGAGGGGTTCCATTCGATCCCCAGACGCTTCTTCAAACAGTGGACAGGACTGCCCAATATTCTTTGCCGGTTCGTTAGAGTAAATGAGCCTGAGTTCTGGATCCAGAATGACCACTGGTTCCGTGATGTGATCAGCAAGAGAACTCAAGGCTTCTACACGAGCACGAAGAATGGTGTCATCTTGATTGGGACGATTGAAATACGATCCGGCCATCGTACGTGTTACCTTTCATGAGGGGTGCCTCTGCTCGGCATAATGTTCGCGTTCCGGCATTGACTGATTTTGCATACTTGACTCATCGCGGCTTTCAATTCGGCCATTCGTACCGGCTTATCCAAATACATGTTGACTCCCCGTTCAATGGCCATAGCTTTTGTGAGGGAATCTCCAAACGCTGTGACAAGAATGATGGGAGTCTCAGGGACCGCAATTCTCAGTGAAGCAAGAAACTCAAAACCCCCATAAGGCATTCGGAAATCCGTGATGATGAGATCAGGGGCAAAGAATTTCAACTGATCCCACGCATGGTTCCCGTCACCAGCTTCCGCCACATGACAGCCTTCCTCACTCAATTCATCACTCAAAAGAATTCTCATCGCTGGATCGTCGTCAATTACTAAAATCACGCAATCCCCCCCTTCGAAGCATGAGCCCGACAGGGTCCGTCATTCTCTCGAAAAAACCCAATATCAGTCATAGGGAGAACCTAGAACCTTACGGTTCAGTTATCTTGCAATCAGCAGACCAAGGCAGCATAGACGTCACCATGTTGCAAATATCTCAAAAAATTGGCGGACAAGGGAATTTATGTACTAGAGAAGGAACATGGGTAAGGGTTTGGTGAAGCAAAATGCCTCAAAACTTATGCTTGTTTTGTGGCGTGAGGCAACATCAAAAGCCAGTCTGGGATCAAGACGATCGTACTCTTTGTTGATTCCTTGGCGATATCAACAGCGCTCAGCTCCAATTGAGTTCTTTTAGGACTAATACCCTAATGCGGAAAAAAGGAAGGGTAACCAAAGATTATTCTATGGCATGGACTTTGCTAACTTAAAATAGAAATCCAATTCAAGAGTCTTTTTATCCTCAACGCATAAAGATGTGGTCTTTCATAGGTGTGTAGGCCCACTGTCCCAAAGATCGAGGACGCAGAAGTTTTCACGATTGAAGCATTGTGAATTCGTTTCCCTTTGAAAACATTGTTCACCCCAAGGATTTTTCATTAGCCAGTGAAAGAGCCTTTGCCCACGCGCTCAAGCTCGCTGTCGCAGCAAGAGCTGATCTCTGAATTATTCATTACGCCGAACAAGGTGTCGTGGAAAGTTGGGATTACTTCCCAAAGGTTTTGGAGACCTTAATACGATGGGGGGTCGTACCGGCTAACCATTCCAAAGAAGATCTTAAACGTTTGGGGTTTCAAGTACAGGGAGTGTTGGCCACAGGATCGGACGCCCTTCATTCCATTCTTCGAAACCTGAAACGAAAGCCCAGTAACCTTCTCGTTCTCGCCACACACCAAATCGATGGCCTCAATCGCTGGCTGAGAACTCCTATCGCCGAACCATTGGCTCGTCAATCTGGAATTCCCTCCTTGTTCGTTCCAGCCGTTTGTCAAAGCTGTATCAACATTGAAAACGGAGAGGTCAATTTAGGACGTGTCCTGCTGCCAGTCGATCACCAGCCTCTCCCTCAAGAAGCCATTAATGGAGCATTTGCGTTTACTCAATTCCTTGGAGTGAAATCCGTTGAGTTTAGACTATTTTATGTTGGGAAAGATGGGGAATTACCTGCGATTAGCCTACCTCCGCATGGAGTCTGAAAATGGAAAACTCGGGAAGGTCATGGAACAATCGCGAATCGGATTCTTGCGAATCGGATTCTTGAGGAAGCTACTGATTTTGATCCACATCTGTCTGATTGTCATGGTGACGCAAGGGCATAAAAGCTTGATCGATGTTCTCAGAGGCAGTACGACGGAACAAATCCTTCGGAATGCACAGTGTCCGGTACTTGCCATACCGATCGATTAAACCGACTATCCGACTTCACCAACCAAGGTCCCTTGGAAAACAATCTGCAAAGGCATGGAATTGAATGTTTTGAAATAATGCTCCCAGAAAAGGGGAAAAAGAGTCGTTCATCCGATGCCGAGAAAATCTGGAGAATCAAATAGAGGAGTGGACGAGAGGACTTAACGGGATGATCTGTTCAAAGGTTCAACCTGCTCAAAGCGAGCAAGTGGGGGAAAGGGAACGAGTGGGCTGTGGCGTTTTATCCCATTTCGCTGCAGATTATCTTTTTCATCTCGAAAATCATCAAAGGATTAACGAAAGAAAATCACGATAAAAATAGAAAAAAGCAAGTGAAACCGCTCAAAGCAAAAGTCAGGCAGCATCATGCTTTCCGCTTATCGGTTTTAGTGAATCCGGAAAGATTTCTCCACATTCCTTACAAACCAGATAACCTGCTTCACTCTCATTATTCGAATTTAGATAATCAATCACACGGGAATGGCTGCAAGGTTGATTTCCCCTCGCTCTCCATGCCTCTCTCAGACGACCGGCCTCGTCAGGAGTCACGGGACACCTCTTAAGGTATAGGCAAATATTATGAAGTCGTCAAATTCAGTATATCCGTTCCATTTCCTGGTTCTCTAGCGGATCCCACTCCTCATGTTATGCGAATCCTGCACAAAAATATAGCGGGGAACAGTGGATTTAAGCCCTGACCCAATTCCACACCTCCTGGGACTGGTCCGGCGAAAAATATTTTACTTCAGTTTTCACAAATGGACTCACGACCTTCATTAACCATTCGAACCAACTGTTATCCCCAACAATCGCGATTCGTGTAAAATCCCGCAAGTGCCGCATGTTGAATTTGAAGTCTTCCCAAAAAGCCTCAATCTCGATCCCTTCAAAACCGGTCCTGATTGGTTAATAAGGTTTTCGAGGTAAGGGAGAAGAACTCCATAGTCTTCCTTCGTGGGCTTCCCATCAACCTTCATGCCAACGACATTGTCAGAACTTTCATCCAAAATGCGATACACGGTTTTCCTCCTTTGCTTGCTATAGAACAAAATTCTCTCCCCCTCATTTCAAACGAGAAGGGAGATATCCAAGGACCTTTCTCACTCATTATTCTATTTTGTTCGAAAGGAGAAAATGGTTTTTCAACCAACTGACCATAGCCAATGAGAATTTCCTTGCATCCCATATCCTCCATAACGCGTCGGACAAGCTCCGGGGGGCATGGGGGTCCTGCCATAATCCTGGTGCGTAAACTTGAATGATCGAAAAGGTGAAAGTCCGGATGCTCGAGCTCCGCAATGAACATGGTGGGTACCCCATGCACTGCCGTGCAACTCTCCTTATCGATGGCGGCCAACGTCAGGGTTGCTTCAAAATATTCTGAAGGGATCACGATAGTCACCCCAACCATGATACACACCAGATTGGCCACGACCATTCCAAAGCAATGGTAAAAAGGCACAGCCACGCAGAGACGGTCATCCACACCCATCCGCATAATCTTAGCCGCGAAGTACGCGTTGTTCAGAATATTGTGGTGCGTCAACACCACCGCCTTGGGGAAGCCGGTGGTTCCTGACGTGAACTGAATGTTGATGGGATCGTCCGGTTCAAGAGTCTTCGCACGGGCATCAAGGTCCTCATCGATCATTCCCTCTCCCCGGCCAACAAGTCCACCCCACTTCATGAATCCTAGTTGAAGGCATCGGGTTTTCTCTGCATCTTCAGGGTCATAGACAACGAGGTGCTTGAGATCGGGAAAAAGGGCAGAGGAAAATTCATCTGGCAAGTTCACCTGTGCCTCCGGGCAAAGTTCACAAACCATATCCACGTAGTGTGAAGTCCGGAAGGATGGAATCAAAAACAGAACCGGAAGGATGGAATCAAAAACAGAATCTGAACGCGTGCCCGCGCTAGAGCATGCTGTAGTTCCTCAACACGATATGCTGGATTGATATTGACAAGAATGGCTCCGACGTAAGCTGTCGCCATTTGCAGAAGCACCCATTCGAGATTGTTGGTAGACCAAATCCCAACGCGGTCACCTTTCGATACCCCCACGGCTAAAAGCGCTTTTGCCAGTTGCCGTGCTTTGTCGCGGAAAGATGAATAATTGAATCTGACATCTTGAGGCATGGAGACAACCGCCTCATGTTCCGAAAAGCGTGCCACAATGTCCTCAAACAACTGGGGAATCGTGACGCCAATCAGAGGAGTATCTCCACCATTATGAACGTAGGACCGTTTGGGTTTCCCAGCGTTCACGACCTACCTTTGATAAAGTATCTCAGGATCGGCATTGTTCTGTTTCCCTGGGAAATAAAGAATCCAAATTGGAGGGAATCAGCCAAGCTCCAGATAGATTGTGCATGGATGTTTCCCCCTCTCTACTGAGGTAAAGCAAGCCATATACCAAATTTCTGAGCCTTGGCTGGAGAGAAAAAGCCTTTAGCCTACAAAGGTACTACGGAGGGTTAAGAAAGAGGATGGGTTCAAAATGAACAAAGCGAATACGCAGTTGGTGCGGAAATCTGCCACACCCCATTCTGATCATGACCGAAGGCTTACATTCTGCTTCTACCTTGACAGTCGTCTTTAAAAGAAAGGGAAATCTAGTACCCGAGTCAATCGTTTATTTCTATGGCGTCCCCCGGTGCAGAGTTCTCCCCGCTCATAAGTTTGTGGTCACTTGTCGATACCGTATGACTTTCTAAACCGGATAGCGGTCAATGTTCTTGGAGTTCCTTTTCTTTGGCATCCATGGATTGCGCAAGTTCGTGCAATGCCTTGGATACTTTAACCTCGATCGTGACATCTTCGCGAAGCTGTTGCAGTTCTTTCGGCAGCCGTGTCAGCTGGACCGAAGCATGGTCACGTATATTGTTGAGAGAGGGAGGAGGTGCCGTACGCTTACCGGCTTCCATGACAGGTTGAATTAAAGGCTCTCCTTCTTGCGAATCATCTGTGGTGGTCAAGATATCACAAGCAATGCAGCCAAGCTGATCATATTGACGATATACTTGTTTCCGCCCCGGCCACGTTGCCTTGCCTTCGGATTTTTTGCGACATGCACGGCCAGCATATTCTTGAAGTTTATACGCACAATCAAAATAGGGCGCGTCGACTGAGGCCGTCATTTTGGTTCCAACCGCGAGGAGATCAATAGGTGCCTGAGACTCCACCATTGTTTGAATAGCATATTCATCAAGGTTTCCACTGGCTGTGATTTTCACATCAGTCAATTCGCTTTCATCCAAAATTCGGCGAATCTTGAAGGCATGGTCGACCAAGTCACCGCTATCCAATCCCACCCCTTTAATTGTAATTCCTTTCTTCTTCAGTCGAGGTGCCAAAGCCACGACTTTTTTCGCTCCTTCTTCGGTATCGTAGGTATCGATCAATAGAACGACATTCTCTGGTTGAGCTTCTGCAAAATGCTCAAAAGCTTCGCTCTCTACGGTATGAGCCTGGATAAAGGAGTGCGCCATCGTCCCAAAGACTGGAACGCCAAAGAGGAGTTCGGCCATGACGGTTGCTGAACCAGCAAAACCGGCAAGGTAGCTCGCTCGAGCGGCGAGCAGGCCGGCCTCAGCTCCATGGGCTCGTCGCAAACCGAAATCAATCAACGGTTTTCCTCCAGCGACCAACACCGATCTGGCAGCTTTTGAGGCTACCAGGGTTTGATATTGCAAGAGATTGATCAAGCGAGTTTCTACCAATTGTGCCTGCGGAAGGGGCGCGGTCACTCGGGCAATCGGTTCATTTGAGAAAAAGACAGTGCCTTCTGGCATCCCGTGGAGGTCACCGGAAAACCGCCATTGTTCCAAATAGTCCACAAACGATTTACTGAAGTGCCCGCTAGTGGCCACCCAGTCCAACTCTCTTGGTGTAAAGTGGACGTCTTCTAAAAATTCCACTAATTGCTCCAGGCCGGCGGCCATAAAAAACCCTCTCTGCTTGGGCATCTTACGGGCAAAAAACTCAAACACGGCTGTCTCTTCCATGCCCTGCTCCATATACCCTTGCAGCATCGTGAGCTGGTAGAGATCGGTCAGCAATATGCTCGATCGAATGTCCATGACATTTTCCTAATCAAAAGCGCCGGAAATCGTTCTGTGGTTCCAATGCACGGCAAGGGCCAAGAATGGTCATCAGCACTATTCCACCGCGGACTTCCTTTAGACCTCCCAGGCGTGATTTCCTTACGCGCCCACCCCTTAACGGTTCTTGAGAGATTCGTCCCAGCCTTTCAGCTTGTCTGCGCTCGTAGGGGGGTATACCTTCGCTGAAAGGGGGAACACTGAATTCTCCATACTCAGTGGGCACGCTGGGAGCAACATATCCTTTGTCTTCTGTTCTCTGTTCCTCGCTTTTCTCTTCTATTGCCCCTTTCAACCAACGTGTCACATAGCTCAACAGTATAAACAAGAGAAGCAAGGCCAAATAGATGAAAGGTTCCATGCTTATGGATCCTTACTTTTTCTGGTCACTAGGAGGTTCTTCTTCACTCCCAGCGATCGCATCACGCATGGCCGTATCCGCTTGTACATTCTTCATGCGGTAATAATCCATTATCCCCAAATTTCCCTGGCGAAAGGACTCCGCCATGGCTCGTCGTTCTTCCGCTTTGGCTTGAACGATTTGCTTATCTGCATTCGCTTGGTCGATTTGGAGCTTTGCGCCTATATTTTCTCCAACGTCAACATCGGCAATATCAGTCGTGAGAGTCGTTAATGGAAATTTCCAATCCCGCTTTGACAGCACTAATCCTCGCAGTCACAACCGTACCAGGCGGGACGCGTCGGAATGGCATCCCAATGAGGGTTAAAAGTCCCACGTAAGCATTGGAAGCCCATGCCGCGATCCACACTGGGATCGGAATCAAATAAAGGAACCCGGCGAGGAAAATCAAGATCAGGAGAAGAAGCCCCAAGGTTCCAAAAACCTGCATTTCCATTCCCATTAAGACTCCCTCCTCTCAGAATGTTCGATCCACCGTCTCACGACAATGCGATTGCCATCTACCCTGACTACTTCAAGGGGTTGGCCCCGCTTGGATAAATTCGCCATCAGAAACGACATCGACTCGCTCTCCATCAATATGGGCAATACCGGCAGGGTGAAGATCGGATGCTGCGGTCCCACGTTTCCCCATCCATTGACGATCCTCCTCGGGCGAAGAGGCGTATCCCTCTTCAGCAGGAAGTTTCATTTCAAGTACCAACTTCTTCCCAAATGGGAGACGAGGAAAGTAGCGCAACACAATCAAGGCAACCGCTACCGCCAGGAGAATTGAAAGTGCAACTTGCCCGATCGCTTCCAAAATGACTCCCGATGTGGTCCCAGCGCCTACGAGACTTAGGCCAAGGCCGCCGAGGAGTGCAGCTATTCCTAAGATTCCCGTAATGCCGAAGCCGGGCACATAAAAAACTTCCAAGCCAACAAGGATGAGGCCAAGCCCGACAAGCAGAAGTTCTTCCAACCCTGCAAGACGAACAAGTCCATGGCCCCCAAAAAACAATGCCAGACTGATCAGCCCTAAGGCACCGGGAAAACCAAATCCGGGGGCCCGGATTTCCACAATGATTCCCAAGATCCCTATCGTCATCAGCAAGGAACTCACCACCGGGTGTGTGAGAAACCTTACTAATGTCTCGGCCCAGATCTCGGCCGCATACCAGATCTCATAATCCTCTAGATTGAGAAACTCTAGCACAGTTTCAAGATCATTCGCTCGAAAATCAGCGAACTGGAGCTTCAAGGCTTCATCCGTCGTGAGCGTGAGTAATTTTCCCTTGGCAATGACGTCGGAAATCTCTACATCCGCATCTACCATCGCTTCCGCAATCAATGGCGGACGATTTCGGCTTTCAGCCGTGGCTCGAAACTCTTTTCGCATGTACGATACGGTCTTCTCAGCGACCGGTTGGGCCGGAACACCTGGAAGGCCCATCTGGACTGGCGTTGCGGCCCCAATAGTGGAACCATCGGCCATAACAATTTTCTTGGCTGCCAAGCTAATAAGCGCCCCTGCCGAAATGGCACGTTTATTCACAAAGGCCACTGTCTGGAGTTGTGATTCAAGAAGCGCATCTCGGATGACCACAGCAGCATCCACGCGCCCACCGAAAGTGTTGACCTCAAGAACAACTGCAGTACCCTTCGCTTCGGCTGCCTCTTCCAAAACACGCTCAATAAACGGGGCCAGGCCTAGATCGATGACTCCTTCAACCGGGACTACGTACACGAGTGGCTTTTGCGCGTTGACTGGGAAGGATCCATCCAGCAAGATGGCTGCGGAAATTCCCAAAACACCAATCAAATTGGGATAGAACCAAATTCTGATGTTTGAGAACATTTGAATCTTCCCTCGATAAAAAGGGTGAAGTTGAAGCGCCTCCGCCATTGGTTTATGAGCCTTGGCCAATAATTCCTCTTTATTCATCATTGTTGCTCACCCTCCAAACGAAACGATCTTTTGCCAACATGTATTATGGGTCTGTTGAATAATTCAAAAATGTTTCAAATTGGCGACCACGGCCCAACACCCTCATGTGTCAGGAGAAAAGGGGGCATCTCATGGAATGCAATCTCGGAAAAACAGAGCGAAAAACTCGCATTGGCCTCGGAATTCTTTTCCTCGGAATCGCGGGGCTCACTATGCTTCCTGAATGGGGAAGTGCATTAGTATTTGGAGTTGGAGCCATTGCCTTGTTTATTGGAGCCATTGCCTTGTTTACAGGTGTAGCTCGGTATTGTCCAGTGTGGAGAATGTTGGGAATTAACATTTTTCATGATAAAGCAGCTGAGAGCCATTGAGGCAAATCACCCGAATGGAGGATCAGGCCATGTGGAGGAGAAGAGCGATGCACGGTGGACTGTCGTGCCTTCACCGACCTTTTAAATCCTTCTCAGTTTGTGATTCGTGGAAGAGGAGCCAGTCAATTCACCCCTTTCAAGGGCTCTGGAATGAAGCTCACGTGAGATAGGCCTAACAACAAGAGGCCTTGCAAAAGTGTGTGACACCAGGTAGAACCTTCGCTTAGCACTCTATCAAGAAAGCATTCAAAAGTTTAGGAAGGAACGTGACATGACCCAGCACCTAAAACGTGTCGGGATCCTTGTTGGAGGGGGGCCTGCTCCTGGTATTAACAGCGTCATCGAAGCCGCGACTCTTCGATGTCTTGCTCAAAATGTGGAAGTAATCGGGATTCAAGGGGGCTTCAATTCGATTATGCAAGGTGACCTTTCTAAAGCCCGCCCCATGACTCATGAAACCATTCGTCGAATTCATTTTAGAGGAGGATCATTCCTTGGCACCTCACGGGCCAACCCTACCAAGGATCCAGCACTCCTAGAACGAACCTTGTCCTCTTTAAAAAACCTCCAAGTATCGGCACTCATCACCATTGGAGGAGATGATACGGCTTCCTCGGCATTACACCTGGAAAAAGCTGCACAAGGACGCATTCAGTTCGTTCACGTTCCGAAAACAATCGATAATGATTTGTGCCTTCCTCATGGCATTTCTACCTTTGGGTTTCAAACAGCTCGTCATTTTGGAGTAGAGATTGCCAAAAACCTCATTGTCGATTCCCATACAACCTCGCGTTGGTATTTTGTGGTCGCGATGGGACGCAAGGTAGGACATTTAGCCTTGGGCATTGGGAAAGCGGCTGGCACAGCCCTTACTCTTATCCCAGAGGAATTTTCCGATAGGTCGCTCACGTTGGCCGACCTTTCATCGGTATTGCTAGGATCGATTGTCAAGCGGTTGAGTCAAGGCCGTTCGTATGGAGTCGCTGTCCTCGCGGAAGGGTTGGCTGAGTGTCTCAATCCGGAAGAACTATCTGAACTGGGAACAGTTGAAAGGGATGAACATGGTCACGTCAGGCTAGCCGAACTCAACATTGGGGAAGTCCTCAAGGAAATTGTCCAGAAAGAACTCAAACAGTTTGGAGTGAAACTCACGATTGTCACCAAAAACATTGGGTATGAACTTCGTTGTGCTGATCCCATACCCTTTGACATGGAGTACACAAGAGATCTGGGATACTGCGCAGCTCAATTTCTTCTCGATGGCGGCAACGCCGCCATGGTGTCCATTTGCGATGGACGATTTACGCCTCTCTCTTTCAAAGACATCCTTGACCCTGTTTCAGGAAAGGCTAAAGTTCGAATGGTGGATACCAACTCAGAGTATTACCAAATCGCCAGGCAATGCATGGATAGACTCACACCTGAGGATTGTTCAGATAGAAATTCACTCTCAAAGCTCGCAGAAACGCTCAACCTCCAACCAGAAGAATTCCGAAAACGATTCTTTCCCGAACTTTAACAAAACTCTATGTGTAAAAACTTGAGTTTCAGTTGACGAACGCAGTCAGATAAAGTAGCGGATTTCTTGCTGCGAAACTTTAAACCCGAAACTGTCTTCTTAAACTTTAAACTTAAAATCCATTGCTCGCCACTGTCTGATGAATCCCCCTCCTTTTTACTGTTCCCTTTAGTTTTTGGAAGCCCTACCGGAACAAGGCGCAGGTCGAGTACAACCTTCTGGAAGGCGAGTTCGTTCATCCACGCAAGCCGAGTCAATTTGCTGCTGTGTGAGACCGTGGGCATGAATGATCGCGACGCCGTTGAGATTGGTCCCCACCATCGTCGCTTCTTGAATATTGGCATCACGCAGATCCGCGCCATACAACCTCGCCCGGTCAAGGTGGGCCTCCTGAAGGTTAGCCTTAAACAAGATGGCCCTCTCCAAGTCAGAGTCACGAAGGTCTGCCTCCACCAGATTCGCCCATGCTAAATCAGCTCCAATGAGATTGGCTCCTCGAAGATTCGCTTCACCCAAATTGACCTCGAGAAGATCGGCCTCTTGGAGATTAGCTCCATAGAGATTTGCATGACGAAGATTCGCTTTGTACAGTATCGGCCTTTCCAGATTCGCTTCATGTAAATCAGCTCCCTCAAGAAGCGTCTCGTCCAGATTGGCTTTCCTTAAATCGGCCCAGGACAGATTAGCCCCTCGCAAGTCGGCTTTCTCGAGGTGAGTCTCATTCAGATCTGCCTCTTCAAGATTCGCATGCCTCAAAATTGCTCGGTGGAAGTCAGCTCCCTCAACCTCAGCTCGTCGAAGATTGGCGCTCTTCAAATTGGCTCTCTCGAGATTCGTATTTACCAGTTTACCAGGTAGGCTTTCGCCAAATTGGCTTCATGTAAGTCAGCCATGAACAAATCAACCTCGCCCAAGTTTGTTTCCCTCAGGTCGGCAAAACTCAAATTGGCCCTGCTCATGATGGCTTTTCGAAAATCAGCTCCTTCCATTTTTGCATGAACAAAATTGGCTTCCCGAAGGTCCGCAACATAGAGGGTCGCTTGAGTGAGGTCCGCATTCCGGAAGTCAGCCTTCACAAGACTGGTTCCGGACAGATTCGTTTGTCTCAACGTTGCTGAATTGAATTGGGCGCCACTCAAATTCATCTCCCGTAAGTCCATTTTGGTCAAATCGGAACGGCACAGATTGGCCCTCCTTCCTTGAGGATCCTGTCGATCAGCCAGCCATTTGAGGTGCGCATCCAGAATATGGGTCAAGGTTTCTGCGGAAATCCTTCGATCTTGATAGGGACCTTGGCAAGAAGGTTGACTTTTCAAAATTAAAACAGAGAAAAAGGAGTCGGTGTTCTCTGCAAAAGAAGAGGATATCGTCAACATCACAAAGAGCACCAAGGATACGGCCAAGTCTCTGACGTCCAATCTCATTGAATACCTCCAGTGTTTCACCAGACAGGTTCGCTGAATGTTCCAGCTTGCTTGCCCTTACATCGTTCGAACAAACGAATCTCCTGGCCGACTTTCTTCGTTAATAAACCAACGCAACTTCTATTCCATAAGTTCAATTACAGCAAGAGCTCACTGAATTTGGAATGTCCACTATCGATGAACTGAGGGGCTTCATTGAAGGAATGAGAAAAATAAACCTGCCTACTTACGGAATCAAATAAGCGGCTTTTCGCTACAAAACGCGTCAAGAGTATTGTAGCAGATTACCCCATTTCGCCCATTCATGTGTATCAATAGGGCAAACAAATATTGCGATTCAGAAAGGGAGAGGCAATCCGTTGTTCCGAATATTTTCTGGCCTTGTTTTTGCTCAATTTTGAAATTAGAAGTCGGTCTTGTGGATTAAACTGGTTTCTCGACGGATAGCGGCTAAGAGAAAAAAATTTGAACATGGGATAGAAAATTCACGCATGAAAAGGTGAGAAGACAAAACGCAAGCCCCATATTTAAGAGACTTAACCGACGAATTCCTTTATCCAACCCGAGCACCACGGAAATCGTGGCGAAAGACGTAATCACAACAATTAACAGGACCTGCACCGTCACATTCTGCGTGACTCCGAACATATGGCCGAGTCCCGCATTGATCTGTTGGAATCCAAGTCCCAGTGAGGTGGCCAACCCAAACAGCGTGAGTTGCTTTTCATATTGCTCGTTGGACATTTCCTGTTTCAGACAACGAAGCAAGACCGGGGCCATTCATTCTTCGTTTTCTTTTCCTGAATCCCGCTCATTTCTCTTCTCATTTATGCCTGATGTTCACATTTGGGACCAGACCGCATTCAAAGGTTGTAGCTTTTTGCCACTGTTGTTTGATCCAATTACTTGCTGGAGTATATTCTTTTCTTGAATATTAAATATGCAGATGAATCTTTCCTTTGAAAGCATTTCATGGCATCGTGTTTGCTGATCTGCTACACGGAAGGAGAAAGACCATGAATGCTTTGGGATTTAAAAAAATCTTAGCTCCAGTTGATTTTTCATTTTGTTCACGAGAATCTTTTCGCACGGCCCTGTTACTGGCCAAGACTTTTGAGGCAGAAATTTTGTTGATTCATGTCATTGATACCAAGGCGTTAGGCGCGATGAATGCGTTGGGACTTGCTCTCCCGTCAGAGGAGAAAACTCAAAAGAAAAAACTCCGTCACCATGTACGGCTTGAAACCCGGAATCTCCTTCAAATGAACGAGGCCAAGGGTCTCCAGATCACGAGACTTCTCAGCGAAGGCAAACCATTCGTTGAAATTGTCCGGACGAGCCGGATGGAGCACGTAGATCTAATCGTCATGGGAAGCTATGGGGGACAAACTGGAGATGTTGAACGAATTTTTTTCGGAAGTACCGCGGAACAGGTGGTGCGAACGGCTAATTGCCCAGTTCTCTGCGTTCCTTTCCCGCACAAAATATTTACCAAAGGGGCCGGCCAAGAGAGCCTGAAGCGTCGCCCAAAACGAAAATAAAGCCAGAGCAAAATACCAGTTATTTTCATAAGATGCTTCTTTCTCTTCCAACGCGGGGATCGAGTCAATTAGGCGAGAAAGCTCCCTCACGCGCCCATGCTGTGATTAGTCTTTTTTCCGCATAAGACGATCGTATTGGAAATCTTCCTTGAACTATTAACGCTCCTAGTACTGACCTGACTGTTCAGCGAAGGCGCCAAACGCTTGGGACAACCAGGGTCCGTTGGTGAGCTGACCGCGGGAATCGCCCTTGCCTTCGCAGCCAGTCTTTTTGGAACAATCCTTCCCTTCCTCACACAGTTGGCAAGCAGTCAAGCCCTACATGATGTTGCCCAACTTGGGATATTCTTCCTTGTCCTGTTGGCCGGGGTCGAATCTCAACCTGATGAGCTTCGACAACATTCGGGCAGCACGTTCTTTGTGGCGATAGGCGGCGCCATCGTCCCCCTGACCCTTGGGTTCGGGTTAGCTTGGGCATTTCTTCCAACCTCGGAGTTCAAGACGGTTCAGGCCCTTTTGGTTGGGATCGCCATGTCGATCACTTCCATTCCGGCTACCATCAAAGTCTTATCTGAATTCAATTTGCTGCATTCGAGATTGGGGCAAACGATTGTCGGGGCTGCCATCTTTGATGATGTGTTGGGATTGTTCCTGCTGGCCATTTTGACCTCCATGATGCAATCTGGAAACACACCTTCATTGCTCTCTTTCGCATTTCTCTTTGGAAAAGTCGCTCTGTACTTCGCCATTACAATCAGTCTTGGCGTCCACCTTTACCCCAAAGTCAGTCGCAGCCTCAAAGCCTTGCAATCTGCCGCTTTGGAATTCAGCGTCCTGATGGGAGTCGCCCTAGCCTATGGTCTATTGGCTGAGGCCTTGGGTATGCATTGGATCCTTGGAGCATTTCTTGCCGGACTCTTTTTTGAATCCTCTCGAGTGGGAATGAAAGCCTACCAGGAAATCAAGCTGATCGTGACGGGAATCACCAGAGGATTTCTGGGATCTTTGTTTTTCGTATCCATTGGGCTACACGTCCAGTTTGGAGCCGTAACCTCCATACCCTTATTCATGGGCCTCCTGATTCTTGTCGCCTTTTGTGGCAAGCTGATGGGATCAGGGCTTCCAGCTATGTGGTCGGGGTTAAGCAGCCGAGAGGGCATGGCGGTAGGTGTTGGAATGAGTAGCCGTGGGGCAGTGGAGCTCATTGTCCTCAGCATTGCCCTCGAGGCTGGTCTTTTTGCCCATGACGGACAAGAGAATCCGTTTGTTGCTCATCTCTTTTCAGCGCTCGTGTTCATGGGGGTCGCCACAACGTTTGGTTCGCTTGTTCTCCTGCGACGAATTCTTCCAAAATCCACAACCTGAAAACTTCACACACTCATGCCCCCGCCTTCCTTAAGGACCAACCGTCTTCGTGAAGTACGATTTGTACTGTGGTCCGTGCTCGCCTGTAATCTTGTCGTGGCTCTGGCCAAACTGAGCTATGGCCTTATGACTGAGGCCCTGGCGATGCAGGCTGATGGATTTCATTCCCTATTCGATGGGGTGTCGAATGTGGTGGGCCTCACCGGCCTTTGGCTGGCTGCCGCACCTCCTGACTATCATCATCCCTATGGTCACAAGAAGTTCGAAACGCTTGCGGCAGTAAGAATCGGGGGCATGCTGGTCACGACGTGCCTGTATCTCATTTGGAGAAGTTACCTATCGTGGGCAGGCACAACGAGTCCTACCGTCACAGGAATAAGCTTTGGGGTCATGGTGATGACCATGGCCATCAACTGATGACCATGGCCATCAACTATGGAATCACAAAGCAGTGAAATCCTCATTTTGACCTCTCTCTCGGTCCTGCTTGGCTTGATGGTGATGAAGCTCGGGTACCCGCAAATCGACCCCATCATTACCCTCATAGTGGCTGGAGTGATCGCATGGACCGCATTCAGCATTTTTCGGGAGGCTGTTTCATCCTTCACCGATACCGTCCGTCTCGATCCTGAGGAGGTTCGTGCCGTCATCCTGGAAACGTCCGGTGTGGTAGAAGGTCATAACATTCGAACGCGGGGACTTCCTCATCATATATTCATGGACCTGTCGATTCATGTGCAACCGGACTTGTCCATCGAAGCGGCTCATGCCATTGCTCATCGTGTGGAAGAATCCTTAAAGAACCACTTTCCCAATATTGAGGATATTGTGGTTCACATTGAACCAGCAGGGCATAAGGAGGATTTGAAATAAATCTATGAGGCAATAGCTTTTAGGCTATGAACGAGGAGCCTGACTGATAAATCGGCAAGGAGACATGAAGGGTCGCCCCTTTTTCAGGCTCGCTCTCAACCCAAATAGACCCTTCATGTTCCTGAATGATGCCGTGCGCCACCGTGAGACCAAGACCCGTGCCTTCACCAACAGGCTTTGTTGTGAAGAAGGGGGTAAAGAGTTTAGGAATGTTCTCCGGCGGGATTCCACATCCAGTATCGGACACCGAGAGTGTGACCGCGTGAGTTCCTGATGCGAGGCCTACTCCAAGAGTTCCACCATTGGGCATCGCTTGAATGGCATTGAACACGAGGTTGAGGAACACCTGTCCCATTTGATCTCGGTCGGCAAAGACGTTTGGGATACGAGTGCTCATGGCCGTCTCCAGCTTAATATGACGACGGTCGATTCGCTCACGTACGACATCAAGGATGTCATGCACGACACTCGTTAAATCTAGAGATCGGCGCTCAAGAGGACGACGTCGGGCAAAACTTAATAATTGGTTCATGATTTTTGTGATACGCTCGACTTGCGCCACAATTGTGGCCAACCATTTTTGGGTTGTCGCTTCCGAAGTTTTTCGCATGAGGAATTCAGCACGCCCTAGAATGACATTCATTGGTGTCCCGATTTCATGAGCCATTCCGGCTGCCAGTGTCCCAAGTTCCGCTAAGCGCTCAGTTTGTCGGAGCTGGGATTCCATTTGTATTCGTTCAGTCATATCCCTAAACGTGACCACAGTCCCCATCATCTTCCCGTTTTCAACGATAGGATTGCAGGTGTACTCGACAGGAAAATTCGATCCATCCTTTCGCCAAAACACCTCATCCTCTACGTGGTGAAACTGGCCATCTTGAAAAGATGCATAGATGGGGCATTCTTCTGGCGGGTAAGGGGTGCCATCTGACAGGGGTGCCATCTGACTTGGTATGATGGATAAGGTCGTGTTGAGAGCGACCGATCAACTCTTGGGAATTCCATCCAAGCATTCGCGCGCCTGCAGGATTGACAAACGTTGTATTCCCCTGCAAATCAAGGCCATAAATTCCTTCACCAGCCGAATCCAACAATAGTTCATTCTGCCTGACTAAGTTACGGAGTTCCTCTTCGGCACGTTTTCTCTCGGTAATGTCCAGAACGATCGCAATAAAGAATTTGGAACTTTCCAATGTGGAAATTTGGAGATGAACTTCGACCGGATACAACGAGCCATCCTTACGGCGGTGAACCGTTGTATATTCAAGCTTTTCCTTATTCTTCGTCTGTAAAGGTTGGATGAGTCGTGCAAACGATTCCGGTGAATACTCCGTCTGTAAGTGGAGAGGGGTTAACTGTCGGAGGTCATCCATGGTATACCCGAGATTTTCTCGGGCTCCTCGGTTGACTTGAATAAACCGTAACGTATCCGATTCATAAAAATAGATCTCGTTAATCGATTCTTCCAACACTTTGGCAAAACGCGCGATTTTTTCTTCCGCCAATTTTCGGTCTGTGATATCCCGAAGAATAACCGTAAATAATTTTTTCCCTTCTACCTCAACTTTGGAGATGGCAGCTTCAATAGGGAATTTTTCGCCTGTACTCCGGAGTCCATAAATCATCCCTAATGCCCCCATCAGACGATTTGTCACATCGTTTTCTCCAAAGGTTTGGATGTGGGAATGGTGCCCGTCACGAAAACGGTCTGGGATCAAATGCTCGAGACTTTGGCCGATGACTTGACGGGAGGAATAGCCGAACATGTTTTCCGCTGCAGCATTAAACAGGATAACCTGTTGGTCTTCATCAACAGTAATAATGGCATCCATGGCTGAATAAATGATTACCGCCAACTGAAGTTCAATGGCTTGTAACCCTGCTTGGGTTTGCTGATGCATGGCTTCAACGGAGCGGAGTTCCGCAATTTCACTGCGCAGCCTTTCAAGCTCTTTGGCGAGTTGCTCTTTGGGGAGTTTTTGATTCATTTCAGAATGGCGCCCTTCACGAAACACCTGTGTCAGGTTTTCTCCTTTTCCATTTCTCCCAACTTTCTGTAGAGAGTCTTTCGGTCAATGCCGAGAACCTGGGCTGCCTGGTACTTATTTCCACCATTCTTCTCAAGAATACGACGGATGTAAATCCCCTCCAATTCTTCGAGTGAGAGCAGACGTTCAACTGTTTTCTCGATGACTTGTCGTTCCCCGGATGTCTCTCGAATCACAGGGGGTAAATCTTCCAGAATAATCTTGTCACTCCGGGCAAGCGTCACCGCACGTTCAACGACATTCTCCAATTCCCGTACATTTCCAGGCCATGAATAGTCCATTAACAGCCCCAGAGCTGATTCGCTTTCCTGTTCATGGGTTTATCTCTTAACGCGGCGCACCTCTGAAGCAACATGTTGGTCAACAACGGAATGTCCTCCTTCCGTTCCCGCAGCGGTGGAAGTCGGATCTCAATCACATTCAATCGATAAAAGAGGTCTTCTCTAAACCGTTTGACCTTCACCTCTTCAGCTAATTGAATATTCGTGGCCGCAATAATGCGAGCATCAACCGGGATGGAACGCGTCGCTCCTACACGGCGTATCTCCCGTTCCTGGACAGCCCTGAGCAATTTGGCTTGTAGCATCATGGGCATTTCACTAATTTCATCGAGAAACAACGTTCCCTTTTGGGCTTCCTCAAACAGGCCTCTCTTGTCATTCTTCGCATCAGTAAATGAGCCTTTGACATGTCCAAATAACTCACTTTCCAAGAGTTGTTCCGGAATGGCCGCACAATTCACTGCGACAAAAGGGGCCTCCCGACGACCACTATTGAAATGGATTGCCTTTGCGACGCGTTCTTTACCGGTCCCACTTTCTCCTGTGATCAGTATATTCGTTTGAGAATCTGCGACCCGACGAATGAGATCGAATACTTCCCGCATCGGTTTGCTCTTCCCTAAAATCTGATCGAACGCATACTCCTGGTGAACCTACTGACGCAGCAGGGCCACCTCCTGACGGAGGAGCGCTTCTCGCATCACCTTCTCAACGGTGAGGAGTAATTCATCGGTTTTAATGGGTTTTGTGAGGTAATCAAAAGCCCCTTGCTTCATGGCTTCAACCGCCGTTTCCACAGTACCAAAGGCTACCATAATAATGACATTGCACCTCGGGAATTGTTGAACGACTTCATGGAGCAACTCCATTCCTTGGATACCCTTCATTCGAAGATCGGTGAGAACCACCAACGCTTCATTGCTACTCAGTTGTTCGAGCGCTTCTTTCCCTTCCTGAGCGAACGTCACCGCATAGCCGTGTTCCTCCAGTATATCCTTTAGGAGAGTTCTCATCTCGACTTCGTCATCAACAACCAAAATGGACTTAGCATTCTGTTCCATGAATCATTTCTCCTTCAGGGACTGTTGAAAAAGGCCGCCAGCGGCGTTCTCGGCCCGTTGTCGTGCTCACGTACTCCGTGTACGCTCCGCTCGCCACCGATCCTGCGGCCTTGCACGCCGAGTGTCGTTTCTCATTCGGCGTAGGGGATGCTCGAAGGGGGTGTGCCCCCTTCGAGGGGCCACAGGCCCAAGATTCTTGGGCCGTCCTAGGGGCAGAGCCCCTGGGAAAGCAAGGAGAGAGGCTTTGCGATTCTCCTTGCTGGACCTGGCTCCGCCGAAAGCGGCTTCGCACAGGCGAGCGCCCTTTTTGAACAGCCCCCGCTCCTTCTGCCGCTTTAGGGTTTGTGTCCAGGGTAGCCTGCTATCGAGAAATTCTTGAATGATTCAACACCCTCGCTTCAGCTATTCTTTTGCATACCTAAAATTGGGTAATTTTGCCACAGCATCTATTTTACATAATGTCGCAAAAGACCTCATTATAAATTTTAGTGTCTTATTCAACATTGTTCTTTATGTTATACAGAGGACACGAGATTCTCATCCCTACAGACTTGAGTAAGAGAAATGGCATTCCCCTTGCTCTTTTAACACATATTCATTAGGAGAAAGTTTCATAAACTTTCTAAAAAGGAAAGTGACCATGCGAGTTCTTTTGGCAATAGATGGGTCGCCTCAATCCATACAGGCTGTAGAAAGTCTTGCACATTTCGGGCCTCTTGAAGAAGTCACGCTCGTCCATGCCACCACCCTTCCCGACTTAGACCATCCCATGATCTCTCCGGAGACCCGTGACAGCGTGATCAAGGAAGTGGAAGAACAATTACGGAAAGAGGGGGAAGCGATTCTGGACCGAGCCGCCGCTGCCCTTCCTCTCTCATGCAAAGTGCATCGGATTCACCAGGTCGGCCCACCCTCTGCAGTCATCTTGGAGAGCGCTCAATCCGCTCATGCCGATCTCATCATCATGGGGGCACGGGGGTTGGGTCCTATTAAGGAACTCGTGTTGGGAAGCGTGACTCACCGTGTTTTGCTCCATGCAGAATGTTCGACCTTGGTGATGAAATCGTCCATGTCCCCCTTGCGACATATTTTAGTTCCTGTGGAGGGCGATGAAGACACTCAAAAAATCCTTCAATTGCTTTCTGGCATACCATTCCGAGAGCCCGTCCATATCACAGTCATGACCGTATGGCCTGAACCAAGATTGCCGTGGCCAGTCACCTTGGGTCAAAGCAAACTCTTGGAAGAACGCGCTGTGGAACATGCTCAGGCCATGGTCGAAGAAGTCGTATCACGCCTCAAAGAGAGAGAGTTCGATGCCTCACCAATCGTTGGCCTTGGGGATCCCGCGTTTACCATCCTCGAACAAGCCAGGTCGTTGACGCCTGATCTGATCATGGTGAGTTCCCATGGTCGGAAAGAGGTATCTCGATTTTTATTGGGAAGCGTATCGCATACATTAGTTCACCAGGCAAGTTGCCCTGTGTTGGTTGTTCGGTAACGTGCCATGACTTTTCCCAAACCTTCAGAACATGACCTTCCCGCAATGCCCTCGTATAGACGGGCTGATCAAGACCTGGAGTTCCTTTCCCGCGATGAATTACGAGCTTTACGCCTGCAATTAGAATGGTTTAAACCAGAAATCATTCAACAAGACGAGGGGATTAGTTCCACCATCGTCGTTTTTGGAAGTGCTCGACTGGTCGAACCTGATCAAGCCCGCACCCAGCTGGCAGCCGAGGAAGCAGCGTTAAAGACAAGACCGCACGATGTCAAGCAACAACAGCGGGTGAGTATTGCTCGAAACCAGTTGGCGTTGGCTTACTACTATGACGTGGCGCGTGAGTTGAGTCGAATCGTTTCTTCGACCTGCCAAGTCAATAATCAGTGTGAATATGTCGTTGTGACTGGTGGAGGGCCTGGCCTCATGGAAGCCGCCAACCGGGGAGCCTTTGACGTAGGCGCCAAATCTGTGGGGCTCAATATCTCTCTCCCTGACGAGCAACGGCCAAACCCGTACATTACACCCGCTCTTTGCTTCCAATTTCGATATTTCGCCTTGCGGAAAATGCATTTCCTCTTGCGAGCCAAAGCGTTGGTGGCGTTTCCTGGTGGCTTTGGTACGTTGGATGAACTGTTTGAGACACTCACCCTCTTACAGACAGGCAAGGTGCAGGGGGTCACCGTCGTTCTCGTGGGGCGGGCATTCTGGAATCAATTGATCAATTGGTCTTTACTGATTGAATCCGGGCTTATCCGTCAGACAGACCTCAATCTCTTTCATTACGCCGAAACAGCCCAGGAGGCCTGGGACCTTATTTTAGCCAACCATGGAGATGCCCGGGGATCATGAAAATTTCCTTCCATGGTGCCGCTCGATCCGTGACAGGCAGTCGGCACCTGATTGAGGCAGGACATTTTCGAGTGCTGCTCGATTGTGGACTCTTTCAAGGTCGGCGAGGACAATCGAATCAACTGAACCGGCGCCTGGGATTTGACCCAAAATCCGTCAACGCATTCCTTCTTTCTCATGCGCATATCGACCATTCGGGCGCACTTCCCATTTTGGCCAAAGAGAGGTTCTCCGGGAACGTGTATATGACCAGCGCGAGCGCAGACCTCACGCAGATCATGTTGGAGGACTCAGCCCGTATTCAGAAAGCAGACACTGTGTACCTGAACAAAAAAGAACGTCGACGTGGACGAGAACGATTGGTTCCTTTTTATGACAGCACGGATGTACGAACCATTACCCGACGATTCGAAACTGTACCGTATGGCAAGACCTTTCGGGTTTCTCCTCGGCTGAAGGCTGAATTCAGCGATGCCGGACATATTCTCGGATCTTCCTCAATCTGGCTCAAACACACAAACCGGGGAAATTCTGTCTCCGTTCTCTGCACCGGTGATTTGGGGCGGGCGGAAATGCCTATTCTGAAAGACCCACAACCTCCGCCAGCCTGTGACGTGCTCATTATTGAGTCCACCTACGGGGACCGTGTGCATGAAGAAGACAGAAAAACCATGAGGGAGAAAGCCAGGGAACTTGTGGCCCATGTTCTTGCGCATCGCAGCAAGATTATTGTCCCTGCCTTCGCGGTCGGTCGAACGCAAGACCTGGTCATGCGAATTAAAGAACTGGTCAAAGAAGGGCAGATCGATCCCCTCCCCATTTTCATCGATTCTCCTTTGGCCTCAAAAGCCACAGAGATTTTTAGGCGGCACCCTGAATGTTTCGATAGCGAGACCTATCAAACCTTCATGAATCAGGGAGATCCCTTTGCCGCTAAATATATTCGATATGTTTCCTCCATCAAAGAAAGCCAAACCCTCAACATGATGAGAGGCCCTTGCGTGATTATCGCGGCCTCCGGGATGTGCGAGGGGGGGGCGTGTGCTTCACCATCTCAAGCATGCCATTCAGGATGAAACGAACATCATCGCGCTCGTCGGCTTCCAAGCTGAACATACGTTGGGATGCAAACTGATCGAAGAGTGGAAAACGGTACCCATTTTCGGAAGGCCAACCCCCCGGCGTGCAAGAATTGTTCGATTCAACGGCTTATCCGCCCATACCGACCGAAACGATCTCCTCGCCTACGTTCGTTCCATCAATCCAACCTCGGGCAAAGTTTTTGTGGTCCATGGAGAGGAACGGCAATCATTCTCATTAGCGTCCGCAATTCAGGCTGACTTTCCCGGGATAGACGTCGTGGTACCAGAGTCCAGGTCAACCCATGAATTCTGAAATAACTGGCTAGCAGGATGTTGAAAAAGTCCACCAGCCTACGCTTAGGCTATGGCTGATAATACCAGCGGCGTTCCCTGCCTTCGCCGTAGGAGGCTCGACGCGGGGGCAGGAATCTATCTTTTCCACCCCAGAAGCAGGAAAAGCAAGATAGATCCCTGCTAAAGGTTTAAAAATAAATCTGTCCCCTTTTTTTGTTCCGCTTTGCGCGTGGCTGAGTCCCAACACCGAATCGACTATTCGGCGAGGACTGTCTGAGCGGAGCGAGTTCCGCAGCCATGTGATTCGGTGCTGTGACGAAGGAGACCCCAGGGCTGCGCGCGGGCGGGAATGATTTTGGGTCCTTTTGCCGAAACAAAAGGACCTCGACTGCCGGGGCGAAACCCGGCGAAGCGGAGCTGTGAACCGGAAACTCGGATCTTTAAACTTTAAACCAGAAACTTCCTTCACCAGACACTGCCTGAAAGATCAGATCCAAGTCTTTACAAATGAGTCTTCATTCGCATAGGGCTTTACCAGGGACTCATTGTCGTCTTCTGCAACAGCGCGCAAACACCTGAGTGGGGCACCGATCCACATCGATCCACCGAACATTTGACGCGCTAGTTCCGAACTCATTGAAATTACTGCCTCCCCAACAAGTAGCCTTGATCTAGTCGACTGGCATGAGCATTGCTCTTTCATTCATTCATTTAGTAGGATGGGAAATTGAGTAAGAGAGATGGGCTGTGAATTCGAAAAAAAGGAGGGTCAATCATGAGCACCTTAACTCGGTGGGAACCCCTCAGAGAATTAGATGACCTGCAAAATCGTCTCGCCACGTTATTTGGACGTACCTCAGTTCGGAAAAATGGAGACAAGAAAGAAGCCATGACTGTAGCAGAGTAGGCACCGCTGGTGGATATTACAGAGGACAAGAACCAATATCTCATCAAAGCTGAAATGCCTGAGATCAAGAAAGAGAACATTAAGGTGTCCGTGCAAGACGATGTCCTCACGATCACCGGAGAGCGTCGGTATGAAAAGGAAGAGAAAGACAAGAAGTACCACCGGATGGAGCGAGCGTATGGTAGCTTTGCCCGTAGCTTTACTCTTCCGGAAGACAGTGACGGAGAGAAAGTCGTCGCAGAATTCAAGGACGGTATTCTGAACATTCACATGCCGAAATCGCAGGCAGCAAAACCGAAGAGCAAAGTAGCCTAATCGCCGACATCGATGAGAAAAAGAAAGAGTTATGGTTACTCAAATCAAAGAATGGACAGACCAGCGTAAGGAAGCAGAGACGACGTCTCATCAGTCCTGGGCGAGGGGAATCCCCTTGTTGTTGTCTTGTGTTCCCAGCGCTCCAGCCATCGATGATGCGCGTAAGTTCATAGCCCCGGGACACCGAGATGACGAAAAACGACACCAGGTGGTGAAATCTGATCGTGGCGTCCTGGCACTGCGATGGAGTGATGTGCGCAACAAGGTTCTTCTCGTCGATATCCTAACCGGTAAAGTGAAAGCCGAGTGGAGCCCAAGCGGCGGCGACAAGAGCATTAACGTCAAGGCAGCTTGATCGAGATGTCGAGAGATGATTCGAGCCCAAGCCTCGACCAAGAACGAACAGGGCAGGGTCCTCTATAAGGAAAGGTACGTGTATCAAGTGCGTCAGTATGAGAGGTTCTGGCGCAAGCGAAGGTATGCCTTCAAGGCAACTCAGAGGTCCGTGCAACCCTACAAACCGTGATACACTTCAAATGAAGATGTCACTCGGCATGACGTGAGAGGGAAAATTTTCGACTGAAATGAGACGCGGATGGATAACCACAGTTCCATTCCAGAGGGAACTGGCGCGAGACAAGTTTTCTTAAGACGGGGTGAACAAGATGCATATCCCTTTCACAATCGATCGACTTGAGCGATATCAACTTCGTCGCTATCAAAGGGTGAGGACTCGATGAAAAAGCTAGCTGAACGTATTCTATGTGCAACTGACTTTTCCGCCGGTTCCTTCCAAGCCTTTCAGTACGGACTCGAGTGGGCTAATGCCTGCGAAGCTGATTTCGACATCATCCATACGATGAGTGTGCTTCCCAGGATAGATACTGGTTCCGAAGTCTGCAATCGTTACATCGCGGAACAAGAGAAACACGTACGATCCGACTTGGAAAAGCTCACTATCCAAGCGAAGAAGCGGATTCCCTCAGTTCATTCTCACCTTGTGGAAGGAATAGCGGAGGAGGAAATATCCAAATTTGCATTGGACGCTTATTCAGATATGGTGGTCACCGGAACTCATGGACGGGCTAGTTTCGACCGAGCGATGGTTGGCAGTGTAGCTGAACGGGTCATCTGTCAGGCCCCCTGTCCAGTCCTCTGTGTTCGATCCACAGAAAACGTTGACGGAGATAACCCCCAACATCCGGGAACATCCTATGGGAATCTCATTCCTAAAAATCTCTTACTTCCCATAGACTTTTCAGACAGTTCGTTGGAGGCGTTTGAATACGCTATGCATCTAGCCAAATGGTTCGATTCCTCTATCACTCTGCTCCATGCTGTCGAACCTTTGCCTTATAGCGTAGATTTTAATCTGACCCATCCTATAGAAAATCGGCAATTACGAGAACAAGTCCAAGCACGGCTGTCTGAATTGACAGATTTGCTTAAGAGAGAAGGCCTTACTGCAGACTATCAAGTGAAAGGTAAGCACACGACCGATGCCATCGTGGAAGGCCTTGCTGACACAGGGGCTGATCTTATTGTCATGGGTACTCATGGACACCAGGGATTAAGACGCTTATTGATGGGCAGTGTAGCCGCGTCAGTTCTTCGCGAAACCTCATGTCCCATCTTAACAGTGAAGAGTCCCAAGTTTGCATCCCAGCATCAGCGAAGTGCCAACGAATCTTCAGGAAGCCTGTTGTCACGGGCTCCCAAAAGTCACTAGGATCGAGCCTGTCAATGCTCGTGGATCTTTTCACACGTTCACAAACCAGCCCAGTGATTTCCTCTTTCATGCTCCCATCTGCATACTGAACTAAAAAAGCTAATCCGGTCGGGAAAACCCCATCCTCTGTACATGTTGTCTTCTGCTACAACATTCAATTACTTAAGTGGGGCATGGATCCACATGGGTCTGTTGCCAATTGAGCTACCAGCTCAAAACTCATTGAAAATATGGAATTTCCAACAAGTGGAGTTGATCAGACGGTCTGGCATAAGCATTGCTCTTTTTTCTTATAAGAATGGAAAATGAGTGAGCATGGTATTCCAGCCATTCGTAAAGATAAGGAGGTCATGTCATGAACACCTTAACTCGTTGGGAACCCCTTAGAGAATTAGATGAATTACAGAATCGCTTGGCCACATTATTGGGACGGCATCCCATTCGAAAGAATGATGAGAAAAAGGAGGCACTAACCTTCGCGGAATGGGCCCCATTGGTGGACATTGTCGAAGATCAGAAGGAGTATCTGATCAAAGCCGAGCTCCCGGAAGTCAAGAAGGAAGAGATTAAGGTCGGCGTTCAGGATGATGTCTTCACGATCACCGGAGAGCTGAAATACGAAAAAGAGGAAAAGGATAAAAAGTACCATCGAATTGAACGGGCGTATGGGAGCTTCGCTCGGAGTTTTACGATCCCAGAAGACGCTGAAGGCACTAAAGTGTTCGCCGAATTTCAGGATGGGGTGCTTAAAGTGCATCTCCCAAAGTCCGCGCAAGCTAAACCTAAGAGCATTGAGGTGAGAGTCACCTAATAAACCACCTCTAAGCTCGTCCAAGGGTTAGAAGGCAGTGGGGAGAAGAAGAGAAGCATCTAGCAACCCGGGCCGAAGAAAGAAGGGTAGTCTAACACGTGGCACCAAGACGCTTCGAACTCGGCCCGGGACCATTGGAGAGTATGTATCAATTATTCGGCTATCCTTTCACACGTCAGCAGATGCTGTGATCGATGAGGATTGGCATTGTCTGGGATGTACCAGCGGAACACATCAGGTGAAAGTCGCCCCATGTTGTGAGTGAACCCTGAAATGCAATTTAAGGAAAGGAGAAGAGTTTCCATGAGAAAATTCCTGTGGATCTTCACAGGTATCTTTTTGACTTTCACGGAGGGGCACGAGTAGCGCCGTTGGGCCATCAATGATGCAGCCGAGGGTACCTTCTGGCAAGCTCGATGAAGCTCGAGCTATTCGCAATCCACTTCAGAATTCTCTTCAGTTTCAGAATTCTCTTCAGTTAAGAGACCAAGGCAAAGCGTTGTATGAAGGCAAAGGGACGTGTGTCAATTGCCATGGGAAAGTCGGAAATGGTAAAGGGCCAGGGGCTACAAACCTGAATCCCTCTCCCCGGAACTTTCAACATCATGGGTTTTGGCGCCATCGAACGGAGGGAGAAATCTTCTGGGTGATCAAAAATGGAAGTCCTGGTACGGCGATGATCCCCTTCGGGGGACTCCTATCAGACGAAGAAATCTGGTCCGTCATTCAATATGAACAAACTTTCTCGGCACGGCACGGCCACCGGCCAGGAATGGGACCGGGGAATAGGAAAGGCCCAATGGGGCCCCAAGGAGGGCACAGGAAACATCGAGGAGGGCATGAATCATGTTGTGGAAAGCAGTGAGTTATTACAAAAAAGATTGGACAAAGAACAATGGTTTTATCTCACGAGGATTCTACCTGATACTCACGGCTTTTATCGTCAGTTGTCTTCTGACCATAGGGCTCCTTTCACAAGTTGATGCGCAGTCTGAGCAGCAGATTATCGTTACCATTAAGGACTTCACATTCCGAACCACGCAAATGCCGCTTCAACTTCATACACCGACCGTCATCCATCTTAAGAATGATGATAAAATTCGCCATGACTTCAGGTCTGAAATTTTTCTGGATAACTACACAGAAGTACAGGGCGTAGGGAACGTCTCGTATGGGAAGGGTATCGAGGGAATCCAGGTCGATCCTGGCGCAGAGGTGGATATACGCTTCACAATCGACCGACCCGGCCGATACCGATTTCATTGCTCGATCAATCCGGATATGCACGGCGAAATCTTATTAATCACGGTGGGGGCCGTTTAAACCCACAAGAACGCGCAAGGGAGGAGAGCGTTTCTTTTTTGAGAAACTACCAGCGTGTTCAGTCTTGCCTTCGATATTGGAAAGACTGAGTATTTGCCATGAAAGAACTGATTAACCAAATTCTTTTTGCGATTGATTTTTCAGAGTGCTCCGATCATGCGTTCAGACATGCTATGACATAGGCCCAAGCCTGTCCTGGGCAATTTCATATCGCCCATATCCTGGAAATCCACCCACACATGGATATGGACGCCGCAGTCGTTCAAATTTATTTCGAGGAGCAACAGAAAACTGCGAAAATCAAAATGCAAGCGCTGATAGAACGTGCAGAACCCTGTATCACAGGTGTCCATCACCATGAAAAAATCGGTAATGCATCAGAACAGATTAACAAGTTGGCCTTTAGCATGGGGGCTGATCTCATCGTGACCGGCACCCACGGCGTGACAGGTCTTAACCGAGTCCTCCTTGGAAGCACGGCGGAGCGAGTAGTGTGCGGAGCCCCATGTCCGGTCCTTGTCGTTCGATACAAGGAACCCACCGAAAAGACAAAAGAGTCTAAACAGGTTCACCATGGTTCTTCTTCAGGAGACCTTAACAGTGCATTTCTACCTCAGCATATTGTAATGCCCCTTGATTTTTCCGATTGTTCTCTGGATGCCTTTGAATATGGGACGTTTGTGGCGAAAATTTCGGTGCATCAGTTACGCTTCTCCACGTGATAGAACCGATTGCATACAGTCTGGATTTTACTCTGACCCATGCGGAAGAAGACAAATATAAGCGCCAAAGGATGGAAGAAAAGGTTGAAGAATTAACCAGCGTACTTCAATCACATGGCATCAAAGCGGATTATCTCATCAAAGAACATCCCGCTTCCGACAAGATTCTCGATGCAATCAATGAAAGAGGAGCTAACCTCGTTGTCATGGGGACACATGGCCGCCGAGGACTTTCCCGCTTTTTCATGGGAAGTGTGGCGAGTGCCATCTTACGCCAAGCCTCGTTTCCAGTGTTGACCGTTAAAAGTCCCAAGTTCGCTCACAGCCACCCCCGGACGGTTAAGGGGTCATGCTCAACCGAACAAACTGCAGCTTCGTAGTAGAGGAGTATGAGGGAATCTTTTTGAAAGGTCATGATTCAGAAAACCGCCATCGCCTAGACTCTACACTCACTTTTTTCTCGCCTTGACGCCTTATCTCTTGAGCCAGACTTTCGCCTTCAGCGAGAGAGAGCGGTGAGTTATGTCCTCCGACCCTATCTCACACCAGGACAGGAAATTCCTTTAGCACCTCTTCCTGAAGAAGTCGAACTTGCCAAACTGTACCTCTACGCCGATTATTTCCCGGATGATAGACACTTCTCGCTAGTTGAACAAGTGCGGGATCAGATCTCAGAACACATCTCAGATGAAGAACGTGCCTGGCTTGACCCAATCCGTCATTCCTACATTGATCTGCTTGAAATCACGGCCATTGGCTCAGCAGGGGCTCTTCAAGATCTGTCCCTTCGCTCCCTCGGGGACAACGTCGAATATTGCGTTCCTAGTGGATCGTTTGCACAAGTTCACACACCAGGCCAGATGGTACTCACCCGGCTCATCCGTAGACCGGAATTGACGGCATGTCCAGGTGTGGCCGTTTCACTCTCTCACAGGTACGGGCAAGAGTTGTACGAATCTGTGAAGCAATTACAGCGAGAAATCGAAGCGGTCTCCGGATCATTTGAGCTTGGCGAATGGCCAGAATTCGCCAAACGTTATGGTCACTTGTTGCACTGGACTTTAGCAGGACTTCGCTTGAAGGTTCTGTTGGAAGCCGAAAAGCGAATTCGATACGTAACCAAAGATGGACAAACATTTCTCCAGGCTTTTGTTCTCTATGAGCATGATGATTATGCCTTTTTTGAGAACACGCTCAATCAAATGGTAAGGTTGGAACCCCAACCTGATGGTGTGCAAAAGGTATCCCAAGCTGACGCGAATCTTGCAAATAAGAAGGCAGGAAAGACTCAGGTCTGGACTCAACGAAGCGCTCACGAACCAAAAGAGAACTTGGCTATCTGTACAAGACTGACCCTGACTCGCACGCAACTTTTTCTCGAATGTGAATCTCAGGAAAAACTCGATGAATGGAAACATCAACTCGCGTCAACCTTGGGATTTTCTCTTCATTGCAGAGGGGAATCCATGAAATTGCCATCTCATTCTCTTCGAGAAATTAATTTGTTAACGGAAGATGTCCCCAGCACGACTGTGGAAATCACGAAAGAAGAAGAATATCGTCTCCTGTCTGCCTTTTTTGAAACCGCATATCTGGAATGGGCCGAAAGGCCATGCCCGGCATTGAAGGGGGAAAGTCCCAGACATTATGTGTCGACAACGAATGATCAGGAGAGGGTCGCGACCCTCATTGATGAAATCGAGCGTGAAGATGTCGCCTTGCTCCGCACAGGGAAATTAGGGTTTGACTATAACAGTCTCCGTGGCCATGTGGGATTGAGGTAAATGCTTTTGCCTTTCCTTCTTTTCCTTTGTACTCTCCATTACTCCACACAGCAGTGATGGTATAATTTTTCTGGTTCATAGAGAGTCATCCTACCCCAGACACATGACCATGGCTGAGTCTTCACCCTTTAGCCCTCCAAGTCCCGGTCTTCTCCCACAAAAAAGCTTTTTACTCTTACTCAACGGACTGAAGAATAGAGGCTACCGAGTCCTAGGCCCTACAATCCGCGATGGTGCCATTTCATGGGGAGACATTAATCGCCTAGAAGATCTTCCAGTTGGGTGGCGTGATCATCAGCATCCTGGACAGTACCGACTGGAGCAAACCAATGCACGGAAATATTTTGATATTGTTCATGGACCGGAATCGATCAAACGACAAACCTTCGTTCCACGGGAGCATCTCCTCACCATTGAAAAGAAGAATAAAAGCTTCTCTGTTCACTCAATGCTTCCTCAAACTGAACGCACGGCCGTGATTGTTGTACGGGCTTGCGATTTGACTGGATTGGAAATTCAAGATCGAATTTTTCTTCAAGACGACTGTATCGACCCCTATTATCAGGCTCGAAGGCAATCGTTGTTTCTCATCGCTGTGAATTGCACGCGGGCATTGGAAACGTGTTTTTGCGCTTCCATGGGAACAGGGCCAAGGGTCCAGTCAGGGTTTGACCTTGTTCTCACCGAATGTGATGAGGATTTTTTGATTCGCGCTGGAAGCCCATCGAGTTTCGATGTTTTTCAGGAGCTTCCCCTCTCCCCCGTGACTCCGGAACGTACAGAACAAGAACGCGAACAGATTTCAGCTTGTGCAGCAAGCCAAACTCGAAAGATGGATACTTCTCAACTTCCACAGGCGTTGTATGATACTCACGACCACCCCCAATGGGATGAGGTGGCAACACGTTGCCTGGCCTGTACCAACTGTACAATGGTATGTCCCACCTGTTTCTGCCACGCTGTTCAAGAACATTCTGATGTTACTCATCACTCTAGCGAGCACATCAGAGTTTGGGATTCCTGCTTCACTCAAGATCATGGCTATATTCACGGCAAAAACGTTCGACCGACCATAAAAGATCGATATCGGATGTGGCTCACGCATAAGCTCGCTTCGTGGATCGATCAATTTGGTATGTCGGGGTATGTTGGCTGCGGCCGGTGCATCACCTGGTGCCCTGTCGGGATTGATCTCACTGAAGAACTTCATGCCTTACTGAAACCGAATGAGCAGGGAACATCATGAGGGATTCCGTTGCCGCAGAACCCCTCAATCCCTTCGTTATCCACCCCGCGACGATTGCCGCAAAGGGGCAAGAAGCCGCTGATATCGTGAGCTTCCGGCTGCATCTTTCTGACCCAACCTCCAGGCGTGCCTTTCAATTTGCAGCCGGACAATTCAACATGCTCTACGCTTTTGGTGTAGGAGAAGTCGCTATCTCAATCGTGTCCGATCCCGATGAACCAGAGTTTCTCGACCACACCATTCGCATCGTGGGCCGAACCACACAGGTCATGGGTCGGATGGATGTTGGTGACACCTTAGGCATTCGTGGGCCATTTGGCCAAGGCTGGCCAATGGAAGAGGCCAAAGGGAAAGATGTCCTTGTGATTACCGGAGGCCTGGGATGTGCGCCGGTCGTCGGTGCGATTGAATACATGTTCAGGAGACAGGATCAGTATAGGGCCATCAACATTCTTCATGGCGTAAAAGCTCCCGAAGACTTACTCTATCGTGAGCGCTTCGATGTCTGGCGAGGACAACCCAATACCGAGATGTATTTAACCAGCGACGAACCGGGGAAAACATGGCATTACTATGTGGGGGTGGTTACCGAACTCTTCGATCGAGTCCGTTTGAATCCCGAACGGACGCTCGTCTTGATGTGCGGACCAGAAATTATGATACGGGTGGCAGCCAATATGCTGACTCACCGTGGCATGCGACCGGATGTCATGTATGTCTCTCTTGAACGCCATATGGAATGTGGCATTGGGCTGTGTGGACATTGCCAAATGGGGCCCTTTTTTTGTGCAAAGATGGTCCCGTTCTGCGACTGGATAAAGTTCTCCTTTTCTTAGATAAGAGCGGAGTGTGATGGGAAACGGTTCAATCAAAAATCAACAACGGAAAGCACCCCGCACCCAGCACCATCCCCGGTTGGCGGTGATCAAGTTTGCATCCTGTGATGGATGCCAACTGAGTATCTTGAACCTCGAGGATGACCTTCTCTCGCTTGGCCAAGTACTCGACATCGCGTATTTCCCTGAAGCCTCCAGTGCGATGAAGTCAGGACCCTATGATATCGTGTTGGTCGAAGGATCTATTACGACTCCCCACGATGTCACGCGCATCGCTGAAATCAGGAAAGAAGCCAAGTTTCTGATCACCATTGGCGCCTGTGCAACCGCTGGAGGAATTCAAGCTCTGCGAAACTGGGCCAATATGGAGGCTTTCAAACGAGCAGTCTATCCCCACCCCGATTATATCCAGAGTCTCAGCACGTCCACACCGATTTCTGAACATGTGAAAGTCGATTTTGAGCTATGGGGATGCCCAATCGATAAGCATCAACTTCTTCAAGTCCTCACCGATCTTGTGACTGGCGTGACCCCACGCCTTCCCACGCATAGTGTCTGTCTGGACTGCAAACGACAGGGACATATATGCGTGATGGTCGCCAAAGGACTCCCCTGTTTGGGCCCAGTCACGCGAACCGGCTGCGGAGCGATCTGTCCCGGCATGGGTCGAGATTGTTATGGATGCTTTGGACCTGCTGAAGGTATTCCTCAAGGATCTGGCGTTCCCCCCAATACCCACTCGCTTGCCAGTCAATTTCACGAGGGGCTCAACTTGATTCCAGTGGACGTGGTCCGTCGATTCAGAGGGATCAACGGTTACGTCAGCCCATTCCGGAAGGAAAGTCATGTCTGGGAAGGCACCAAAGACCCGAACGATTAAAGTCGACATGCTTGCTCGCGTCGAGGGCGAAGGGGCTTTGAATGTCACCGTTCAGGATGGCAAGGTGCGGGATATGGAACTCCGCATCTTCGAGCCACCCAGGTTTTTCGAAGCATTTCTCCAAGGAAGACATGTCACCGAAGTGCCCGACATCGTGGCACGGATTTGTGGGATTTGCCCAGTCACCTATCAAATGAGCGCGGTGCATGCTTTGGAATCGATCTTTGACATCAACGTGGGCGGCCAACTGCGTGACCTCCGGCGTCTACTTTATTGTGCAGAATGGATTGAGAGTCACACGCTGCATATCTACATGCTTCATGCACCTGATTTTCTGGGGTATGACAGCGGCATTGAGATGGCTCGACAGTATCCCGAGATCGTCACGCGAGGCTTACTGTTAAAAAAAGCAGGGAATGCTCTTCTCACGTTGCTGGGTGGCCGATCGGTGCATCCTGTTTCCGTCCAAGTCGGAGGATTTTCCAAAGTCCCCAGCAAAACTGAATTGGAAAGTCTGAAAGAAGAGTTACAGTGGGCACGCGATGCGGCGGCGGAAACCCTTCGGTGGGTAGCTGGATTGGAGTTTTCTGATCCCGAGCAAGAGTACATTTTCGTTTCTCTTCAATCCGAAACGGAATATTCCATGAATGAAGGGGTCATCAAGTCCAATCACGGCTTGGGAATCTCAGCAGCAGAATTTGAAAGCCATTTTGTGGAAGAGCAAGTTCCTTATTCCAATGCTCTTCAATGCACCTTAAAGGGTGGGTCATACCTTGCCGGACCACTTGCTCGACTTCATCTTAACTTTGACCAACTCACACCGCTGGTCAAAGAGGGGTTGGCTCAGACAGGGCTTACCCTTCCCTTCAAACAAGCCTCCATGAGAATTGTCGCCCGCACTGTTGAAGTGCTCTATGCACTCGACGAAGCCATCAGAATCATTGACCGTTATGAACCACCACCGCTGGCAGCTCTTCCTCTCAGAGTAAAAGCCGGGGTTGGCATGGCCGCCACCGAGGCTCCCAGGGGATTGCTGTATCATCGCTACCAAATAGCTGATGATGGAACCATCCAGGAAGCTAAAATTATTCCCCCCACTTCACAAAATCAACGGCGCATAGAAGAAGACCTTCGAAGTTATCTTCCTCAAGTCCTCCATTTGCAAGACAAGGATGTGGCCTTAGGTTGCGAGCGTATTATTTGCAGTTACGATCCATGCATTTCCTGCGCGACCCATTTTTTAAAACTAGACATCAACCATTTGCAAACGAAGAGGCAATGAACTCGATCAGGGTTATTGGAATAGGAAATGCGTGGGCCGGAGACGACACCGTTGGGATTGCAGTGACCCGCCACCTCAAAACTCAGAATCTCAAAGGAGTCGACATCATAGAGGCAGGCCTCATTGGATTGAATGTCCTTGACCTTATGGATGGAGCTGAACATGTCATTCTCATCGATGCTGTTCAAAGCGATCAATCACCAGGGACTATTCACCGCCTGGAGATTCCAGGAGATCTCCAATTTGTCATGAAGGTTTCCTGGGGTTCTTCCACCGCATCCACTCACTCATTCGGGTTGGGGGAAGCATTGGCTCTTGGAAACACCTTAGGGAAACTTCCGCCAAAGCTGACGATATACGGGGTTGAGCTGGATCAGGTGACACAAGGGGAATCTCTTTCTCCGCCAGTGGCCCAGACGATTACGAGAGTAGCGACCCACATTCAACAAGACCTTGGAACATTGGCATGCATGAATTCAAATTAATGCGACAAGTCGTTCAGATGGTCGAGGAAGCTACTCTCAAGCAACCGGGTAGTGTCCCTCGCCTCATACGACTGCAGCTCAGCAATCATTCGCATTTAGCCGATCATTCTGTCGATGAGTTGCAAACCACGTTTCAAATGGCGGCCCATGGCGGCCCAAGGTACAATGGCTGAACACGCTAAACTGGAAGTCACTTATGTGCAGGTATCTGGTCATTGCCAATCATGTAACCGCATTGTTCAATCCAAGAACGAAAGTCTTATATGCTCAACATGCGGGTCAGGAAACCTTGTGTGGGAAGACGTTCCGGAAGTGCTGGTTCAAGAAGTGGAGTGCGTTCTCGAACCATCATGAACACCGCTTCTACTATCCACTCATGCGCGGGAACTCGTGAACGGAATCAACTGAGGATTCATGGAATTGTTCAGGGAGTGGGGTTCCGTCCTTTTGTATATCGTTTAGCTCAGAAATTTTCTTTGAGTGGATGGGTGGCCAATACGGCCCAGGGGGCTTTAGTCGAAATCGAGGGTTCGCCCACCAACGTCAGGCAGTTTAAAGAAGAGATACAAGCCAAAGCTCCTCGCGCCACAACAATACATAACATCTCTGTCCAAACGCTCCCCTGCGAAGGCGAGCAACCCTTCACAATCCTTTCAAGCAACATCCAGGGGCAGAAACACTCCGTTATTCCTCCAGACCTCGCAACCTGTATGGAATGTCTAAAGGAAATTCGTGATCCTCGCTCGCGTCGTTTCCGATATCCGTTCACCACCTGCACGGAATATGGCCCACGTTTCAGTATTCTTGAAGCCATTCCCTATGACCGACCGAACACGACTATGGCAAAGTTCTTCTTATGTCAGGCTTGTCAAACAGAGTATGAGGATATGGCCGACCGACGGTTCCATGCTGAGGCCATAGCATGTCCCTATTGTGGTCCACACTTGGCTTTATGGGATCAAGCAGAGACCATTCAAGCAGAACAAGATGATGCCTTACGGTCGGCTTGTGACGTCATGCGATCGGGATCGGTTCTTGCGGTCAAGGGACTTGGAAGCTTTCAATTGTGGGTGGATGCATCCTCAGAAAAAGCCGTGAACAATTTGCGTAGCCGTAAACATCGTCCTCGCAAACCCTTTGCGGTCTTATTCCCATCGTTAGAATCAGTGAGATCCCATTGTGACGTTTCACAAGAGGAAACCGAACTCTTGTCCTCTCCTGAGGCTCCTATCGTCCTCCTCAAAAAGAAAGAGTCCAGTAGGCTCGCTCACGCAACGGCTCCGGGAAATCCGTATATTGGCGCCATACTTCCCTACACCCCATTGCATCACCTCATGATGGAGGAACTGCTGTTTCCGGTCATCGCCACAAGTGGAAATCGCTCAGAGGAACCCATTGTCATTGATGAACAAGAAACCCTCATTCGTTTGAAGGGAATTGCTGATGCCTTTTTAGTGCACGATCGGCCTATCGCAAGACCTATCGATGACTCCGTCCTCCGAATGATAGGTCATGAACGGTTACTGCTTCGTCGGGCACGAGGGTATGCACCGAGCCCAATCACCATCGAGATCCCAGAGTGCAAAGGCAAGATTATGCCACCAGTCTTAGCAGTTGGTGGACAAATCAAAAGTACCGTAGCCGTTATGACACAAGATCAAGTTATTGTGAGTCAGCACATCGAGGATCTCTCAACTCCTGAAGCCTGTTCGCAATTTGAACGAACCGTTGCCGACCAGCTTAATCTGTTCGATATACAACCTCAGGCCATTACCTGCGACCTGCACCCTGATTACCATTCAACAGTGTTTGCAAAGAAATTGGGGAAAAAGTTGCACATCCCGATTGTTCCGGTTCAACACCATTACACCTATATTCTGGCCTGCATGGCTGAGCACGGATTAGAAAGCCCTGCGTTAGGGATCGCCTGGGACGGTGCAGGGTATGGGACGGACGGGACAATCTGGGGTGGAGAATTTTTGCTTACTGATTGCTCCGGGTTTAAACGAGTCGGCCACCTTCTGCCCTTTAGACTTCCTGTAGGAGAAGTCTGCATGCGCGAACCCCGCCGGGTTGCTCTTTCCTTATTGTATGAAGCCTTTGGCGAAGCGGCCTTGGATTTAGGCCTTCCTCCCATTCGCTCATTGGGATCTGAATCAGCCAACTCTTTGGTCGAATTGATAAAAAAAGATGTGCATTGCCCCGTCACAACCAGCATGGGACGACTCTTTGACGGCGTAAGCTCTATCCTCGGTCTGTGTCAGATAAACACCTTTGAAGCCGAAGCGGCCATGGCTCTCGAGTTTCTCGTTGGCAAGGTAATCTTGAACTCATCGATGAGAAGGAAACCCAATCTTACCTTTTATCTTAGAAGAAGAAAAAAACAGAAGAGATGATCAGACTCACAATAGTTGGGTTGCCGATTGGCATCCCATGATTCGAGCCATCGTCGAGGCCCGTCTAGCAGGAAAGGATCCATCAAACATTGCATTTACTTTTCATCAAGCAGCAGCCCAGTTGGTAACCGATGTGGTCCCAAAAATCGGCAACCCCAAAGTGGTCCTTACAGGAGGCGTCTTCCAAAATGCCCTCTTGCTGCAACTTATGCAATCAGGCCTAAAGGAGGCGGGATTGACCGTATACACCCATCACCACATCCCCCCAAACGACGGGGGATTAACCTTGGGCCAAGCTAGATTTGCCGCGAACATCAATTGAACTTGTCTTTTAATATCACAATCCTCAATTTGCAAAATCCAAGAAAAGCCTTGCCAGTAAAAAATATGCGTACTATAATTTGCATATATGGTTTATTAAAGTGACAGTGTGAGATTTGGGACAAGAGATCAACCCGAAAACATTGCTAGTCTATCAGGATGAAAACGGCTACGAACCGTTTTCCGAGTGGTTGGATAATCTAAAAGATCGACAAGGGCGGAACCGAATCCGGGTTCGTCTTCGGCGTCTAGAAGCAGGACTGTACGGTGATTGTTAGCCTGTGGGCGACGGGGTAAACGAATTGCGCCTTTTTTTCGGACCTGGTTACCGCGTCTATTTTGGAGAAGAGGCCGAGCATATTATTATTCTGCTATGTGGGGGCGATAAGAGCACGCAGAAGCAGGATATAGAGATCGCCAAACGATATTGGAAGGAGTACAAGGAACATGGCTAAGAGAAAATTACGTACATTCGATCAAGTGGATGAGGAATATTTTAAAGACCATCCTGAGGGGATTGAGGATTATTTAAAAATTTGTTTTGAGGAGTACGCGAAGGATCGCTGTACCCCTGCCCTACTCTCATCGCTTCGGATGATTGCACGGGTCAAAGGCGTATCAACATTGGCAGAAGAAACTGGGATGTCCCGGAAAGGGCTTCAGAAAGCCTTGTCCGAAGATGGGAACCCGCGTTTTGAAAATATCAATGCCATTATGCAAGCAATGGGCTACAGGTTAACTGCAGAAAAGCTTGATATGCCTGTGGGATAACTCCTCCTGACCTCCAAACCACTTTGATTTTCCCCCCATTTCCTTTCTAAATTCTCCACATATGACCGTAAAGCTTATTGAAGATTTTTTCACCAGCCTGAGCGCAATCATATGGGGCCCCATCATGTTGACACTGCTGATGGGAATGGAGATCTATCTCACCTTGGCCTCCGGGCCATGACATGGCGACGGATAGGGGAAGGATTTCTTCTCCTCTGGACTGGTCGTGCGTCTGGAAAAGGCGCAAAGGGAGATATCACGCCTTTTCAAGCCCTCATGACCGAACTATCAGCAACAGTGGGAACTGGAAAGATCGCCGGCGTCGCCACGGCTATCTACCTCGAGGGTCCGAGAGCTGTGCTTTGGATGTGGGTCACGGCCTTGTTTGGAATGGCCACGAAATATGGTGAAGCCCTCCTCGCGGTAAAGTATCGAGAGATAGACGAGTTAGGGAACTACGTAGGCGGACCAATGTACTACATTAAAAACGGTCTGGGTTCCGATTGGAATTGGCTCGCGATAGCTTTCAGCCTATTCGGCATGGTAGCCGCTTTTGGGATTGGCAATACGGTGCAAGCCAATACCATTGCAAGTGCTCTGAAATCGGCGGGAGGGATTACAACTTGGATATCGGGTCTTGTCGCAGCCTTGTTAACCGATGCGGTGATTATTGGAGGAATCCGGAGGCTCGCAGAAGTAGCAGCCCAATTAGTCCCTATGATGGCATTGGTCTATATCGGTGGCGCCTTGATCATCATTTTAATCAATTACCAAAAAGTTCCGAGTGCACTGGCAATCATCGTAGGCGAGGCCTTCACGGGAACCGCAGCGGCGGGCGGATTTGCCGGCAGCACTGTACTCATGGCCATTCGGGTTGGAGTAGCTCGGGGTTTGTTTTCAAATGAAGCGGGCTTAGGGAGTGGACCTATTGCCCATGCCGCAGCACAAACCACTGATCCGGTCCGGCAAGGCATGATCGCGATGATCGGTGTGTTCATCGATACGATGATCGTTTGTACCATGACTGCCTTGGTTATTGTGATTACCGGCGCCTGGACCACTGGTGAAACAGGAGCAGCCCTATCGAGCGAGGCTTTTTATAGCGAGTTAGCTGGAGCAGGCCGAATGGTCGTCACCTTTGGCCTCATTGTGTTTGCGTATACAACCCTCTTGGGCTGGAGTTATTACGGCGAGCGCTGCGCTGAATTCCTGTTCGGAATTCGTGTGATCAAACCCTATCGATTGGCGTGGATCGCGGCGATTCTGATTGGGGCAGTCAGCAACTTGGAGTTCGTATGGCTCGTGGCTGATATTTTGAACGGGTTGATGGCGGTATCCAACCTACTGGCTTTGATAGCCCTCAGTCCGATTATTTTCCAAGTGACCCCGCAATATTCATGGTCGGGGGGGGAAAAGGCTAGAAAACTTCAAGCCGTGAATATACGAAACATCCCGGCAGAAAAAGCAAAAAGGGGCAACACTTTACTTTCTATACACTTAACCGGAAGCAGATTGCGTAGGAAGTTTTGCAGCCTCGCCGTCCAACGATCGAGCAAATGTGGAAGGCGGTGACGAAGGCTACAGGGGTGACCGAAACAGCGGTGAAGGACCAGCAGCAACACCCGGAGGTTTTTCAAGCGGCTGTGTATCTGCGGCGGCGAGCGTGGCATGTCTCATTGAAGGAAGCGGCTGGCTGGGCCAGGGAATCGCCGGCTCGGGTCTCGCAGATTCAACGCCGGATTGAGGAGGCGGGCGGCCTGACCGATGCGTTTCCCTGGACCCAACGGGTGAAAGGGACTAGAAGGTAAAGTGTTGAGGTGGTCCTAAAAAAACAGACACAAAGTTAAGAGTCACCTGTCTGCCGTTCAAATTCCTCAGGGCTACGATAACCGAGGGTTTGATGCAGGCGCTTTCGATTATAGAAGCCCTCGATGTAGGCAAAGATCGCCTGCCGGGCTTCAGTCCGATCTTGAAACGAATGATGATGGGTTAACTCGTTCTTCAGCGTGCTAAAAAAAATTTCTACCACCGGTCGAGTAGCGGGTGTTGGGCAGTCTCAAAGGCGAAGGCCTCCCGACGCAGCCCACGGAAACGCATGCCACGGCGAAAGCCGCCACGATTGAGTATTTTGAGATATTTTATAATAGTCACCGTCGGCATTCCACGTTGGGGTACCTGAGTCCTAATGCCTTTGAGGCCCAGGCCAAGGGAGCCTAAGAGGAGCGTGAACAGAAAAATGGGGCGAGACCTCAGTAGGGACGGTAGGGAGATCGTTGATTATGGGGCAACCTCGAAAGAAAGTTTTTCCAGCCACCAGCGGAAAATTGGGCCGAAGGCCTCGAACGAGAGGAAGCCCTGTACGGAGAGCAAAGCGGGCTTAACCCGGTGTCCGTTTTCACTGAACCACTACAGGTCAAGGGTCACCGTGGGAGGCGCGACCTGGTCCCAGACACAGTGCGCCCAATAACCACCGACGGCCTGCTTGGTGCTCTAGCGAAAGCGCCGGAAGAACCGCGTGAAGGTGGCGACCGAGGCCACTCGCCTCCAGCCAAAGAGGCCGTATCAACCCGGACCAAGGCCGTATGGGCAAAGTGCACGCCACCCACCCACACAGCCACCAGAAAACTCTCCAGCATCACGACCGGCGCATAGCTACGATTGGATAGCGGCTGGGGCAAGGGACTCTGGGCGAGCATCTCTCGGAAGTGCAGGCGCGTGAGAAACTCTTGCATCAGTCGGAGCCCATCCCATACTGTCACGGCCTTGTCCGTAAACACCCAGGGGAAGCCCGGTCTCACGGCCCACCGTTTTGTCCCGTCGGCGGAGAACAGAGCGTCGTCGTTTCATGAGCATCCTATCCTCACAGAAAATTGGGGAGAACATCGGTGTCACAACCCCAACAATACGAAACCACCAACGTCTAATGCAAAGTCCTGGTTAATCTGATCCCACTCCTAATTCCCTAACACTTGCGATCTTTACCTCATGGGGAACAAATGCCTTGCAAAGGTGAACTAAATAATGGAAAAGGAATAATCCACCTTGACTTTTGATTCACCGGGTAGGGGATGTTTACTTTATCACGCATACGCATAGACTTGGGTTCCTTCCACTTGCTTGGTCGGATTCTCCTTTGGTTCCTGATATCCTCACCGGCGTTTTGGGGAATAGGGGCTTCGAATTCAGCCCATGCATTTGAAATTGCCATCCTCAAGTCCGCTGATATCACTGCGTATGATCAGGCTGTAACAGCTTTTAAGAACGACCTTCCATCCACTGTTACGACCCTCACCGAATACAACCTTCAAGGGGACATCAGCCAAGGGCGAAAGTTTGCCAGAAAGCTTCGTGCCTCCAACGCCCGATTGGTGTTGGTGGTTGGGTTGAAAGCTGCTTTGGCCGCCAAACTGGAAATCCTCGATATTCCCGTCATATTTTGCATGGTCCTGAATCCTGCTCGGTATGACCTTTCCGGATCGAATATGACCAGGATTGAGCTTCAAATTCCCGTCGCTCATCAACTCAGAACCATTCACGATAATTTTCCAGGAATTACCAGATTGGGCATTGTGTACGACCCGACGAAGACTGGTGCGCTTGTGAAAGAGGCCTCGGTCGAAGTCAAAAAGTATGGCTTGGAGCTGATAGCCCGCGCTGCCAGGGAGGAAAAAGAGGTTCCTTCGACCTTAAGGGAGATTGTCAACAGTATCGATGCTCTATGGTTACTCCCTGATAGTACCGTTCTTACTGAAGAGTCCCTGAGTTTTCTTGTGAGCACGACCTTGGAAACCAATGTACCGCTTATCGGATTCTCATCAGGATTAGCTCGAAGTGGGGCTCTCATGGGTATTTACATCAAATATGAGGATGTAGGGACCCAAGCCGCCCTTCTTGCCAAAAAAATTCTCAACGGAGAAACCATTCTCACGGGTATTGTGGTCCCGGTTGATAAAATTCGAATTTCCCTGAATCTGCAAGACTGCCAACTTCCTGAACATCTCGATTCGCCCTGAAGTCATGGTGCAAGCGGATGAGGTCTATTAGATGAGCAAGTTCTTTGTGAATAGACGCAAGGACTCAGGTCAGGGGGTGATCAAGAGGAAATTTGTCAGCCTGAGGACCAAGTTTGTGTTCTTTATCAGTTTTATTATCGTTGCCGTCTGTTCAGGCCTGAGCTTTTATGTCGTGCAACAACAGGTGGAGTTTATGGCAGGAACGCTGAGGAACACAGGACTCATGGTCGTAAACAACTTGGCACACAACAGCCGTTATAGTTTAATCACCCATGATCAACTCTCTCTAGAACGGCTTGTGGATGGTACGATGAAGGTCAGAGAGGTCGTGTACGTGGTAATGACGGACTCAGACGGAAAAATCTTGTTGTTCAAATCTAAACCCAGACCTGCCGAGACCTTGCAACAAACCTCCGGAGATGGTGCAGACTTCCTTCCAGACATTTCGATCACACAAAGCTTGTTAAAGCCGGAAAGTCAAGGCCCTATCATCACCCGTTTGTTTCTGGAAGGAAAACGAAATGAGAAAGAGAACCCGTTGAGAGAAACGTGGCCCAGGAAATGGGCGATCACGATAAGTGACGAATCCGTTTTTGATTTTGCAGTGCCCGTCCGTCGCCGTACTAGTGGGGAAGACACTTTGGGAGCGCTATCTTTGGAGTCACAGGAGATCACTTCAGGGAGTGAGGATCAAAGTCTTGGATCTCCGTACGGGATTGTCCAAGTGGGCTTAACCAATATGCACATGCTTGAATCTTTAAAAAACATTATTTCGAATATCGTGCTCATCACACTCCTTATTATCATCGGGGGAATAAGTGCGACGGTTTTTCTTGCCAACCGGATTATCACTCCCTTGCAAAGTCTTGCTGGGATCGCTCGAAGGGTTGCCGCAGGCGATCTCAATGCCTCCGTGATGCCGACAACGTCCGACGAGGTTGGTCAATTGACCACAATCTTTAATCAGATGACCCAGTCCCTGCAGGACCGCGAGCTGGCAATCTCTGCTCAAATGGAAACCATTACCAGGCAAGTGAACCAATTAACGACACTCAACCAAACGGGTATGGTCATTACTTCCAATCTCGACTTGAATCGGCTTCTTTCCACAGTTCTTCACCTGCTGGTGAAAAAGGTGGGATTTACGCATATGATCCTCATGCAATACGACCCGGAAACCAGAATGGCTTTTGGAGCACAGACGGCAGGAATTTCTGAAACATTAGCGAGAGAAGTCCAGGCCATGGAGGTTCCAATTGAAAATCCTCATTCTCTTCATGGGGAAATCTTGATCCAAGGTCAGGCTTTGGTCGTCGTTGATCGTGACCAGATCGCCCATCCTACCCACCCTGATTTTTTGGTCTTTCTACGGAAGCTAAGGGTCACGTCATTTGTCTGTGCTCCCATAAAGAGTCAACAGGGGATACATGGATTCATTGAAGCTGACAAAATGCCCGAGCCCTGTACACAAGAGGATCTGGACCTTCTCGTCACAATTGGAAATACCATTGGTGTGGCGATTGCCAATGCGCGTGCCTACCAACAACTGGCGCAATTTGCTGTGACTCTTGAGGAACGGGTGGAAGAACGAACCCTAGAACTTCGAGAGGCCAATCTCAAGCTTAGAGAGCTTGACCAATTGAAGTCCGTGTTCGTTTCCATCGTCTCCCATGAACTTCGGACCCCTATGACATCCAAAAAAGGTTTGGTCGAGAATATGCTTGACGGATTAACGGGAGAGCTGTCTGAACGGCAATCCTTTTACCTCAGTCGTGTCCGGATCAACATTGAACGTCTAACCCGAATGATCAATGATCTGTTGGATCTTTCTAAAATTGAGGCAGGCGCGATGAAACTTCAGGCAATCCCTGTCAATGTCATGGACGTGGTAGGGGAAGTTATCGAAGCCTTTCAACAGACAGCCCAAGCAAAATCCATAACACTGGAAGCTCAACAAGTTTTGGATATTCCTCACGTTCATGGGGACCGAGATAAAATCAGCCAAATCTTCACCAACCTCATCCATAACGCCATTAAATTCACCGACCCCGGAGGTTTCATACGAGTGGAGTTTGGACAACTCGAAAATGATGTCCTTCAAATTTGCGTTTCGGATACAGGATGTGGAATCCCACCACATGAATTACAACTCATTTTCGATCGATTTTTCAGGAGCCAAGCCGACTCTCCCGAGATACAGGGAGCTGGGCTAGGATTGGCCATCACCAAAACCTTGGTGGAATTACACGGGGGTCAGATTTGGGTGGAAAGCAAAGTAGGACAGGGAACCCGTTTTTATTTCACGTTGCCTCTCCAACAAAACGTAACATAATCCTCCAGATCATTCGTTTCCTCATCATGACCCCCCACTTTTGTATCTAATTGGATAGAACAACGTATCTATTTAGATACGCTTTAGATACGCTCCTAGCATGAATTCTCAATCTGGTTGATACCCGATAGGACTTCAATGATGGAATTTTCCATTATAGATCAAGAGGTTTGAGAATCTAAAGATATATCTTCATAAAAAACTCATCTTTGGCCCAGGAATTGCTGATCCTCCGTGTAGTGTTTTTTAATCTTGTAACTTCCAACGGGACTCTGACTATCGGAGAGTGAACTCCCAGTTCCTTTTTTGTGATCATGGTTAATGCATCGGTCATAAGTAAGCAGGCAAGAATTCTTTCTGTAGAAGACGATCCGGATATCAACATTGTCTTGAACGATTTCCTTGAAAATGAAGGGTACGCTGTGGACATGGTGGCCACTGGCACCGAAGCCATGAATCTCGTGAAGAACCAACATTATGATGCCGTTCTTTTGGATGTTCGACTTCCCGACCTGGATGGCTGGTTGGTACTCAAACAGTTGATGGATATAGCCCCAAACCTCCCTGTCATTCTCCATACAGCTCAATCGGTTTTTGACTCAAAGGTTTCAAATCCTACCTTGTACAGAGCCTTTGCCTACATAACCAAACCATTCAACCGTCAAGAGCTGAAATGCACAGTTAAACGTACTGTAGCCCCTGACACCCACCACGACTCCGGCCAAAGTTTGTCTGCCCAGACTTGCTGCTAGACACAACCATCTTTACGCTGCTAATCCTTCCTGAAACACAAGAATTAGGCTAATCCTCTAATTGGTTGAATCCTCTTCTCTCCCATCTTTATCTTGGAAAAGACCTGTTCTTTCGGCTATTCCACTTACATTGCGTCTATTTTACAGGGTTTCGGTCCCCAATGCTCTTTTCCACCCTCGATTGGGGGTGGTATGGATCACAAGTTTTTTGTCAACAAATTCACTTATTTTTCTTGTTAAGAGTTTCTTGTTAAGAGATGATATTATTATTAACGGTATGGCAGTCCCTCTCATATTTGGACTCCTCACTTTTTGTTTGTCTATTTTCACCCCATCGACCCATTGGGCTGGAGAGACACCTGCCTCTAAAAAACCCCTTCTGGAAGATTCCCTGGATATTCAGGATGACATACGCTTTCTTCAGGAGGAAACCGTTTCGATCGCTGTCCAGCACGAGCAACCGATTTCTGAAGCACCCTCAAATTTATATGTAATTACCGACGAAGATATTCGTAAGTCAGGAGCCATTGATCTCCCTACGGTGCTCCGTCGAGTCCCAGGAATGGAGGTCATTCAAATGGCTGGGGCGGATTTTAATGTGAGTGTACGGGGAAACATTCAGCTTAGGGCCAATAAACTTTTGGTGATGGTCGACGGACGGTCTATCTATTTAGATGTCCAAGGTGAGGTATTGTGGAAAGCGATCCCGGTCACCCTTCCGGAAATCAAACGGATCGAGGTCCTCAAGGGGCCAGCTTCCGCCTTGTACGGGCTCAACGCATTTGACAGCATTATCAATATCATTACGAAATCTCCGGAGGAGATGATCGGTATAATGGACCCATAGTCGATACCCTCGTAATTGACCAAGAGCCCTCAACCGGCTATGTCTATGGAGGTTTTGAGCGAGAAGACTTCTTTATTCTCGCCTGGTGGACCCGCTATACTCAGCCCTCTATCAACAACGTAAACCCCTTAATTGCGGCAAACTTTACCGTCCTTGACAAGACCGGGACGACAATCAATGAAACCCTGAAGGCGAATTCCACGAATATCGATGTTCAACATACCCTGAAGTTTGGGACGACCAATCGACTCACGTATGGGGCGAACTATCGGCATAATCAGGTATCAAGCAATTTCCTGGACGGCGATGGGCGTGAAGATCGGTTGGGACTCTATGTGCAAGACGAATGGAAGGCCACGAAAAACCTCACAGCGGTCGCGGGCTTGCGGTTCGATATGGATAGTTTTATCAACCAGACCTATAGTCCGCGATTTTTCCTGGTATTCAAGCCGGTTCGAGACCACACATTTCGGTCGAGTGTGTCAGTGGCCCATCGTTCTCCGACCATCTTTGAGACCCGGAAATTATCACTTGGCAGAGCGTTTATTCCACCGGAACGACCCTCCAATACGAGGTTTTTTGGGTCTCACGACTTGGGTACCGAGAAAATCACCTCTTACGAACTCGGCTATCAAGGCTGGTTCTTTCGCCATAGGATAAGGGCTCGACTCGATCTTTTCTTCAATCACATTACGGACTTAATTGGAAACGGTCCAGTAAACTCTTTCAATCCTACTATCAACACCTTTCATAATGGGTCTCGTCCAACTGAAGGAGGAGGCGTAGCCGACATTTACGGGTTTGAGACAGGGGTTGAATTTCTTGTGAATCCATGGCTGACAGGATTTTCTAATTATGCCTATCAAGAGATTGGGCAAACTTATAGCACTCTCAGCACGGTTAGACGAGGCGCACCTCTTTTTAAAATGAACGGAGGACTGCGAGCAGATCTTGAGAACGGTCTGAATGGGGAGGCGGTGCTTCATTATGTGGGATCTGCCCGCTATAATATTAGTCCGGCCTTCGCATCTTTCTTATTCCCTCCTGACGTTCCGCCGGATACTCGGGTGGGGAGTTACTTTCTTCTGAATTTGCGGGGCGGGTATCGTTTTTGGAAAGTAGACGGCAAGGATAGGGCGGAGTTTGCGTTATCTGTTTTCAACGCCCTGAATGACAAACATAAGGAGCACCCTTTAGGGGAAGTTATTAAGAGTCGAGTGATGGGCTGGCTGACCATCAAACTCTGACGGTTTGTATCTTGATACAAAATACAACCTGCGTTGTGCCTATGAAAATGGACATCCAGAATCACTATCAAGCAAGCCTTAATCACTATCAAGCAAGCCTTGGAGCCAGGCCTCGGCGGGGATGACCTCCTTCCCAACCCTTTTCAGGCGTATCTAAATTGGAAACAAAAAGTATCTGATCAGATACAATTTTAAACAAAGACGATATTTATTCACTGTGTATTCCTCATGAAATAATCATAAGTTAATGAAAATACTAGAATTATATATTTGTTTCCAACCCAATCTTTTTTTATGCTACCAGCATGATTTTTGCAGTATTTCAATTTAGTTCGTTCCTCATCGACCATTTGTTTGAGGGTAAGCGTTCCTTAGCAATTTGCGAGTGAAAGTCGGTCATTTCTAAAATAGATTATGATAATAATGTACATTTTTCGTTGATCGGGAAAGGCAGAAACCGTTTTCAATCTTATGGAGGACCCATTATGGCCAATCAAAGTCATACAGATAAAGAAACAAGCTTTTCCATAACGGAAGTCCAATCGATCGCTGATTGCGTTGTAGATTCAGGATTTAGCAAAGAATTCAGCCCGAAAGAACATCCCATGGCTTGCTGCTGTTGCTATGGCTCTGCTGTCGCGGTTATTCCGGATGAGGAATAGCCCTAGGCATAGTTTTTATTTTCTAACATGTTGCATCTTTTAGTTATATGCAACCCACTGGTTGGTGAACCCCGTGACATCCCGGTTCGATCTTCGGGGCCTCCAACTCAAAATGAGAGCGTACCTATCGTATAGGACATGCGTATGATGGAATATTCTGATAATTCCAAAAAACTCCGGGCTTTGCCTTTTCAGATTATTGAACTGCCTACGGGAGTCCTTATCAAACGGGGATGCGCTGTTTTAAAAGTGAGTGGTGAGGGCGCTTCATCTGCCGTCCATACTATTCTATCAGCCCTCACGACAAGGCCATCGACGTATGAGGAGATTGCTGATCGATTTGCCGAACCCGAACGGAATATGGTGAGGCAGCTTATTCAGAAGCTAGTTGCCAAGCATCTCATTGTGAACGGGAATGAGTCAGCCGTTTCTATCAATGGTAAGGAAGGCAGTTTGGAGATTTTTTATTGGCAGTTTGGTGAAAACACCGCTCAAATAACAAACCGGCTAAACACCACGTCAATTGCCATTTTGGGCGTGAATTGCGTTTCCAGGCAACTGGCTTCTTCTCTTATCGAGTCAGGGTTCTAAACCATAGAGGTCATAGATTACCCCCTCCTCAGAAATATCCGGCTGTTTGACGAAAAGGGAGAACTGCAAGGGTCCCAATGGCCTCTTGACAAAACCCCTCAGAACTTCAACGAATGGTCTGGCCATTCCCACACTGAAACTTTCGACTGCTTGGTGGCCACTTCTGATTTCGACGGGCAATTCTTATTCTGTGAATGGAACAACTTTTGTGTTGAGAATCAAAAGCCATTCCTCCCGGTCATGCTTCAGGATGGAGTGGGGCAGGTAGGTCCCTTTGTCATTCCTGGCGAAACAGCTTGCTATCAATGCCTTCTGGCACGCTAAGACAGCCACAGGAGAGACCGAGACTCGTCGAAATTCATAGATGAAGCGTCATTTGAGGGGCAAACCGTTGTAGGGTTTCACCCATCAATGGCATCCATCCTTGGTGATATTGCTGCGGTTGAGCTGACTAAATTCTATGGAGGCCGTCTTCCAGGATGGAATGTGGGGACCCTGATTGAGGTGAACCTGCTCTCATCCAGAATGACTCCCCGAAAGGTCTTAAAAGTCCCGCGTTGTCATGTTTGCAGCCCGTTGCTTGTCAAAGCTTCAATGAACCCCAGTCAGAGTTTCCTTTCTTATGCGTCATCTACTCAGTAGAACCACAAGATGGTCCGTACTTCTTCTTCCCTCCGACGATTGCTCGATATTGTGGACTACCTTGTGGATGATCGGGTTGGTGTTATTCGCCATGTAGGTGAAATTCCCCGCGAGGCAGGGGCGCCAGACTTTTTCCACTTTCATGCCCAAGCCTGCGACACTTCCGCTTTTTGCCACCAAAAGAACTTCTCGAATACAGGAGGGGCCTCAACCAATCGCGGGAGAGCCATGGCCAAAGCCATTGGCGAGGCGATTGAACGGTATTGTGCGGCTATTTTCGACAAGGCAGACTTTCCTTTAACAAGTTTTACGAGCGCACAATTTCATTGCATCCCGCCACATGAGTTTGCTCTGTACAGTTCCTCCCAATATAGCCGATCAGGCTTTCCCTATCTTCTCTTTGAAGAAACGACTCCTGTCCGCTGGACTCCAATGATCGATCCTCTGAAGGAAGAACCCTTATTTGTTCCGGCAAGCATGGTGTATATCCCTTACTCTTATGACACAACCGCGGGAGAGCATCCGATTGCACAACCCATTTCAACTGGTCTTGCCTGCCATTGCAGTTGGGAAGAGGCCGCAATGTCAGCCATCGCTGAGGTCATAGAACGAGATGCCTTTACGATAACATGGCAAGCCCGTTTGGGAATGCCTCATGTTCGCCTTGACTCCTTAAGCTTCGAAAACCGTGATCTTGTGGATCGATTTGAACGCACCGGCCATTCGGTCCATGTTTTGAATATCACGCTGGATCATGGAATTCCCACGATCTTGTCGGTTCTCCAAAGCCAGGCTCCTGAGTTACCTGCTATGGTTTTTGCTGCTGCGGCTGCATTAAATCCTGAAGATGCTGTCCGAAGAAGTCTGGAAGAATTAGCTCATACCCGTCGGTTGGCAGTGAGTCTCATGTCCACTCGCCCTCCGTTCGTTCCGACTCCTGATCATGAAAATATCCAGGACCAAAGTCATCATGTCCATCTGTATTGCAATCAGGAGAATGTACCGCTGACTCGGTTTATATTTTCGTCAGAGCGCTGGATCGATTTTGAGGAGATTCCTGATTTCTCTACGGGTGATCCTAAGAAAGATTTATCAATTTACCTTCACAGAGTTGAATCGGTTCAGCATCGTGTCTTGCTAGCTGATTTGACCACACCAGATATCAAAGACCTAGGCCTTTCTGTGGTCCGAGCCGTCATCCCAGGGTTTCACCCCCCTGTTTATGGGACATGTCTTGCGAGCATTAGGAGGCAGGCGTTTATTGGAAGTTCCTCAAACCCTTGGATATGAAGGGATAACACGGGAAAACGGCGACAATCACTTTGCTCACCCCTATCCTTAAAGATCAACTCTTTTCAAAAGCTTAAGTTTTTCTTTTCCTATACTTTTAGGAATACGCGCCAAACGGTCAGATAGGCTGTTCAAACAGGCCTGCGGGCAACCGAACCCTCGCTTCAGTTCTTTGTATCCTGCTAAGCCACTACAGCGTCTGCCGAGCTTCCGCCGCCGAAGTTCCCCTTAGGCTACGAAGGCGGGAGCCCTGCTTAGGCTGGCGGCCTTTTTAACAATCTGCTAAAGTTCAACCATGGTACAACCCGCTTGGCAAGACATTTTCCTTTCTCCTGGGAACCCAGATCATACATGGGAACTCTTTCACGAAAATTCCAAACTCACTCGTTACGCAAAACCTCCGACTGATGAAGAGGTCCTCTCTAAAATGAGAGACCTGCATCATTCTTTGCCATTCGAAGGGTACCCCGTTATCGAATTGCCACGGTCTTTGTCTTCTTTGAATCTTTTCCTGGATGATGCCATGATCAAGCGCTCGTCCACACTGGATTTGATTCCCTCATCCCTTTCGCTCCGAGACATTGCCACCCTTTTTCATCATGCCTACGGAGTCACGCGACATAATGAAGGAACCACCTTCCCTCGCCCTTTTCGTACGGTCCCTTCTGCCGGTGCTCTTTATCCTCTTGAACTTTTTTTCCACACGGTCTCAGTGGATGGACTTTCACCGGGTCTTTACCACTATAATCCTGCTAAACACCATCTTCGGTTACTTCGGGAAGGGAACCTCACTTCTCAAGTTTCCCAATATCTGGTCCAGCCGGAGGTCGCTCATAAGGCCTCATTGCAAATTTTTTTAACGGCTGTTTTTGAACGGTCTATTTTTAAATATGGGGACCGAGGCTACCGTTTCGTGTTGTTAGAAGCCGGCCATGTGGCTCAAAACATTAATTTAGTGTGTACTGCCATGGATTTAGCCTGCATCAACATTGGCGGGTTCTTAGATCGTCAACTTGACGATTTTTTAGGTTTGGATGGTCTGACCCATTCTACGATTTACACAGCCATAGTCGGACAGAGGAAGCCTGAAACCAAGTAGTCTCACCGCTAAACATTCTCCGACTCCTCACCCTTTACCAGACCTTCGGAAATCTGCTTCTGCTTCATTAATCGGAAAAAATAACTTCGTTGAAGCTGCAGGATTTCAGCGGCTTTTGTTCGGTGTCCATTGGCCTGACGAAGCGCTTTGTCAATAAGGTACCGACCATATTGATCAAGGGCGTCGTGATAGGAAAGCCCACTCTCTTTTGGAAACACCGCGTTGTCTTCTATCGTAAGGCCTAGTTGTTCAGGGCCAATCGTCTTTTCAGACCCTAGAACCACAGCCCGTGCAATAGTGTTATCCAGCTCACGAATATTCCCTGGCCAGTGGTAATGCAATAACTGAGACAAAGCGGCCTCGGTAAATTCCATTTTTTGTTTTCCTATTTCATTCAAATGACGGCGCAGAAAGAGTTCTACTAATCCTTGAATATCTTCCGGACGCTCGCGGAGAGGGGGCATCGAAAGACTCACAACGTTTAATCGGAAGAATAAGTCTTTTCGGAATGTTCCATCCTTGACGGCCTGGGCAAGATCTCGATTAGTCGCCGCAATGACTCGAAGGTTGACACGAATCAGTCGACTTCCTCCCACACGATGAAACTCATGGTCCTGAAGGAGACGAAGCAATTTCGCTTGAAGCTGACTAGGCATATCCCCAATTTCATCCAAGAAAATTGTGCCTTCATCTGCCAATTCAATTTTCCCTTTGCGAACGGAGTCCGCACCTGTATAGGCTCCTTTTTCATGCCCGAACAACTCATTTTCCAACAACGATTCCGTGAGGGCCATACAATTGATCACGACGAAAGGCATGCTTTGACGGTGACTCCATTGATGGATGGACCGGGCGAACAATTCCTTGCCAGTTCCACTTTCACCAAGGAGCAACATGGAAGCATCAGAAACTGCCGCTCGCTTGGCCAACTCAATGACATCTTTCATTTTCTTGCTGTTCCCTACGATCGTGCTGTACCGGGAACTCACCTCCGTTCGAAGATATTCTACTTCTCGCTGGCTTTCCCTATCACAATGGAAAGGTGGTCTACATTGAGAGGTTTCGTGAGAAAATCGTATACACCTATCTTCATCGCCTCAACAGCTCTCGAGATTGTCGCGTGGGCCGTCATGACAATGATTGAAGGCGCAGCTTTCTCACCACTCTCTAGGTCGTATCTCTCTGTTTCCAATTAACATCCGAGATACCCCACCTAATGGTAGAGATAATGGGATAGATCCATCAACCGCTTCATCTAACGTCATGATCCTCTAGCCTCCTGCCTTGCTAAACTTCAAGGAAAATATGCAAGGGTTGCGCCAAATACAGGGTTTGAGATTCCAGCACCCGCTTTACTCGATTCTATGGGGAAAATAAAATGGTTTTATGAGTGACATTTTGACAACATGGACAAAACAGGTTAACTCAATATATCGATTTGTATCTTAATAGATACGGTTACGTATCTATTCAGGTCAAGTTCGACGCACTCGCAAGTGTCCTCAGATGCGGCAGGAAGCCATAGCGTTCTTTCATCGAGACATCTCGTTAGACACGATGATCGAAAGGAGAGACTGGTCGGATCTCATGAAGCACCAAGTTCTTCAATAATGGCAGCCGCAAGCAAGGGAAACATGATTTCATGATGGCCAATAAGGGAAAACCCTTGTCCGCCTTTCTGCGTAGGTCGCTTCACCACGTTTGTGATCGGCCGATAATGAGGCAGAAAATCCAAATTGGCAGTCGTGATGTGTTTAAGGGAATACCCGAGATTCCGGCTTAACGTCACCGTTTTAAGAAAAACCTCTGGAAGAAGCACGGCAGATCCAAGATTGATATACACGCCGCCCTCCATTTGGGACACCACCGCGGTCAGTTTCCTAAAGTCCTTTAAGGACGCGGCTCCAATGGCTGCTCCATTTGCACTCGGATGCATATGAATGATATCCGTACCGATAGCGACATGCACGGTCACAGGAATATTCAACTTTGCCCCTGTGGCTAGAATGCTCGTTTTCCGATTGGGAAAGGCTTTGGGATGCCTGAGCATGTACCTGCCGACCGCCTCACCCAAGCCTTGCCCTTGTTTCTCTGCTTCACCTATCGCTTCATTGAGAATTCGCCCTGTTTCTTCCGCCATGCCAAAGCGACCTGTGTTGATTTCAGCTTCGACCTCCTCAGAGGTATGACCTAAATAAGCTAATTCAAAGTCATGAATGACCACAGCCCCATTGACAGCAATCCCAGTTATGATTTGACGTTGCATCAGGTCAACAACAATGGGGTTCAGGCCAACCTTGGTGGGATGAGCTCCCATTCCGAGAATCACAGGTCGCCCACGACGCCGGGCCTGTACAATTTTTTGGGTCAAGGCACGCAGGGTCTTGACGGCTAAAATATCTGGAAGTGCTGAAAGAAACCTTCGAAAGGTACCCCCCTTTTTCCAAGGGACACAAAAATCCGATACCTTGACTTTACTGTGACGGGTTCGCAGGGGGTAGGTCTTGAGTCGGGAGACGTCAAGAACGGGAAGGGACAGCGTCGATGTCTTTTTTTTAGGTAACGTTGGCAAAAAGCTTCTCTTCAACGATTTCACACAACACATGGCCAAGTGTGATGTGACATTCTTGAATGCGAGCAGTCACGGTGGAGGGAACCAAAAAGGCATGGTCCACGAGTGAGGCCAGCTTTCCCCCTGGTGCTCCCGTCCACCCAATGGTCAACAATCCCTTCTTGCGTGCTATCTCGATGCCCTTGAGGACGTTAGGAGAATTTCCACTGGTGCTGATGGCAATAGCCAGGTCACCCTTTTCCCCATGAGCCTCAATCTGTCGTGCGAAAATTTCATCATATCCGAAATCATTGGAGATGCAGGTCAGAACAGCGATATCGGTGGCGAGGGCCAGCGCCGGCAAAGCAGGTCGATTCTTATGGTACCTCCCGACAAACTCAGCCGCTAAATGGGATGCATCTGTCGCGCTGCCTCCGTTCCCGAAAAGCAGCACTTTATGCCCCTCCTGAAAAGCTCGGACCAAAGAGTCACTGATGAGAAGAATCTGATCGGCATACTCGGTGACAAATCGCTGTTTGACCTCTGCAGCTTCTTCGAATCTCTTCAGGATCTCAGCCTTATTCATGGAAACGGATTCTATGGAAGGGGGTGCTGACTGTCAACGCAAGGAATGATGGGGCTTCCGGACGTTTATCCCTTGTACGCCTCCAGAGGGGATGGTATAGTCCGAGGCCGGTGACTGCTGAACATTCCACTAAAGCCCTTCTGATTGCCCTCGTTGGTAATCCTGCCGCGGTACTTTTTTCCATTAACCGGTTGACTCCTGAACTTCTCTGCTTTTTTTGCCGGAGTCTGCAAAGACCCTCCTTGAATCTGAAGTTCAACCTCACATTTCGAAAATGCCCCGCTTATGGGATTAGGTGATCACCGAAGATCCTCAGAATATGATCGAATCCCATCGAACCTTAGCGACTGAGCTTCCTGGACTCCTTCAGACCTGGGAAGTGCAACCCGGGCAATTGACTCTGGATCTCTCCGATGCTACATCAGGCATGGCAGCGGCAATGGTGTTGGCTGGCCGTACAGCCTCTTCTCAGGTGATTAGCCTTTGCCAGGGAGGTCAATCCTCTGAGCAGAAAACTTTTGTCGTTGATGAAAAGGAATACCACTGGCAAGAAGGAAATCTTTGGAATGAAGAATCCAGACAAGCCCGACATGATGCCAGTATCCAGTTTAATCGCGGTGACTTCTCGGCAGCTGCTCAAAGTTTTCGCCGAATCGAGTCCCTTGTGAGTGGGAGCCAAAAATCCCTCTACCATGGCTTAGCAGAATTATCTGAAGGATATTCCCTATGGGACCACTGTGGGTATCGTCCTGCATGGGAAAAACTCAACGCCAATCTCAAGGGGCTAGAGTTAGCTTCCGTGTGGGGAGGCCCACCTGGCCTCGGCGGAGTCCTTAAGACCGTGAAGGCCAATGTGGGATTTCTTGAGCGTATTGTCCTGGATCCTCAAGAAACGAAGCTTTCTGTCGCATACGACCTTTTGGCTCATGCCAAACGACGGGTCAGCCAGAATCAACTCTTCGACATCGCGGCTATGGTTCTTCTTCGAGCACTGGAGGTCTTTGCTCAGCATCATTTATGGTCGCAATTCAAAATAAAAACGTGGGACGCGACTGTTGATCTGCTTCCTCAAGCCCTTCAAGATACATGCCAAACGTGTTATCTGGATGACATAGACGGAAAGTATAAACTCCCGCTGCATGCACAATTCCGAGTATTGGCTGGACTCGGCCACCCTCTGGCCAAGGTTTCTTGGCAGAATGGACGAAAATGAAACCCCTGTTGGATGCCGCTTATCATTCCACGCTCGGCCATGGGTTCCAATCTCTTAAAGGTGAGCGGTTTCACCAATTGTTTGCCGTCGTGCTGAAACTCACCAATGTAAACGAAGCCGAACTTCCCCGTTTCCCTCAGTTGGCTCTATAAGTGCCTCTTGAAATCAAAATTTACTACGAGGACACCGACTGTGGTGGTGTGGTGTATTACGCCAACTATTTAAAATATTTTGAGCGGGCCAGAACGCATTATTTGGAGGATCGCGGGCTTTCAGTTGCCAGCCTCAAGGAACATGGCACACTATTCTTGGTGACGCACGCGGAGTTAACGTATCGCTCCCCTGCACGATACGGAGAAATTCTCTTGATTGACACCGAAGTTTCGATCAATCGAAGAAGCTCTCTGACCTTCAAACACTTCATCAGAGAGCAGTTAAGCAACCGTCTTGTGGTTGAAGGTTCCGCGACCCTTGTTGTGGTAAACGGTCAGCACAAGATCAAACGGATTGATGAAGTCATTTTGAAAGCGCTGAAGAATTAGCGTGATTTTTCTCGGAAGAGCCATGCGCCATACAGTCCCGCCACTGCAATGGTCACGAGTTCGATCGTTTGCAGAATACGACTGACCACCGCTCCTGCTTGTGGAAGGGAGAGAATAAAATGAAAACCCAAATACTCAGGTGAACTGCCAGGACCAGATTCCCAAGGTGGGAACAGAACCGCAAGGATCAAGAGGCCCATCATGATGGACAAGATTCGAATGTTTAGGGATTCTGATAAGGAACGATCTTGAGCAGTCTGAGTCACTCGTTGTCCACATCGGCTGCAAAATCTTGCACCGGGCCTTAACTCTTGGTTGCATGACCAGCACATTGCCACGATGGATCCCTCCTTGGGCGTCTTCAATCGTAAGAGAACTCAGTAACGACTCTGCCATTCCTTTCCAATCCCATTCCATTCGTATCAAGCCTACAATGGACATTACGTTTCCAAGGCCTCTTCGGCAGCTTGATACGGTGGCATTTTGGGTAATTTGACAGCTTCCTGGGGCCTACTTATAATCCAGCGCCACACTTCCTGCCCCACTGTTTCCTTTATATTACCGCATGAAACCTTCCTTATGAAACCTTCCTTGCAGAAAGTCAGAAACGTTTCTATTGTTGGTGCAGGGGCATGGGGAACAACACTTGCCCGCCATTTAGCTCAAAAGGGGCTTTTGGTAAATCTTTGGGCATTTGAGCCTGAAACCGTTGAGTCGATCAAGGCCACGCGCCAAAACTCCCTGTACCTGCCAGGGGTGTCTCTTCCTGAGAACATTCAACCTTCTTCGGAATTGTCCGTCGTCATTCAGAATGCCGAATTGTTAATCCTGACGGTTCCATCTCATGCCATGCGGACGACGATCGAAAGCCTGTTCACCTTTGTCACTCGACCCATCCCTACGGTCATCGCGACCAAGGGCATTGAAGAGGGTTCTTGTAAACTGATGTCGCAAGTGATCAATGATATTGTTCCTGAGGAGTGGAGTCCCTTTCTCACCGTGTTAAGCGGGCCAAGCTTTGCAACTGAAATGTGCGCCGGAAAACCAACGACGATTCTTTTGGCAGGCCAAAATTTTGATTTAATCACCCATCTCCAATCCTTGCTCATGGCGCCGTATTTCCGAGTGTACACGGCCACAGACATCATTGGCGCTCAATTGGGTGGTGCATTAAAAAATGTCATGGCGATTGCCGCAGGAATCGTGGATGGTCTTGACCTCGGGCTCAACGCACGGGCAGCTCTCATCACACGGGGCCTTGCTGAAATGATTCGTCTCGGACTGGCAATGGGAGCGGATGTCCATACGCTCTACGGTTTATCGGGATTGGGAGACCTCGTGTTAACGTGCACGGGGAGTTTAAGTCGAAACTACACCGTGGGCTTTAAACTGGGCAGAGGCCAAACTCTAAAAGAATGCTTAAAAGATACGGCTACGGTTGCAGAAGGTGTGAGGACAGCACATGCTGCCGTGGGTCTTGCCAATCGCGTTCACGTGACGATGCCGATTGCTGAAGGAATCTGTGACATTCTGTTTGAGGGTAAAGCCCCACAGGAAACTGTCGCCCAACTGATGAACAGAGCTGCACGAGCAGAGTCTGATTCGACCATTGCCTCTCGCCGTTCTTGTTCCACCCCTCCACCAAGCGCATAACCATGGATCAGGGTCGTCTTCAGTCAATCCTCAAAGATGTCAGAGATAAAAAAACGAGTGTTCAGAAGGCTTTGGAACAACTTCGGGTTCTTCCCTATGAAAATTTGAGTTTTGCCAAAGTGGATCATCACCGAACCCTTCGACAAGGGTTCCCCGAGGTCATTTTGTGCGAAGGAAAATCCGTGAGTCAGATCCTCGCTATCGCGAAGAGCCTCGTCAAACGCCATTCCCGGATCCTCGCCACACGAGTTGAACCTAAGGTTGCCCGCGCGTTGAAGCGGTGGAACCGCCAAGCGGTGTACAATGAGATCGCGAGGACAGTCGTGATCCCCAAGTCTTCACCAGGCACGCAAGGAGAGATTCTGATCCTCACTGCTGGTACGTCTGATATCCCCGTTGCAGAAGAAGCCAAAGTCACCGCGAATGTCATGGGAAGCCGTGTTCATACAGTTTATGATGTCGGTGTCGCTGGCCTGCATCGTGTGCTCGACCAGACAGATCAATTGCGGCAGGCACGTGTCATTATTGTTGTGGCGGGCATGGATGGGGTATTGCCAAGTGTCGTAAACGGGTTGGTTGATCGTCCTATTATCGCGGTACCCACGAGTCAGGGCTATGGGACTCATTTAGGAGGATTGGCTCCTCTCTTCACCATGCTCAACGCCTGTTCAGGAGGGATTGGGGTTGTCAATATTGACAATGGGTACGGGGCAGGGTGTCTCGCTCACCGAATCAATATCCAGCCTCGTGAGAATTGATGGCTTCACTCAGAGGAGACGTCGAAGCTCCAGGATATTGGGTTTCATTATCTCCGCCTTGAGGCGAATCTTCTGATTTCTGGTTGCCAGACTCTTCTTCCTTCACGTCTTCTCCTGAGTTGTCGCCGGGAACAAAGAGGAAATGCTCCCCATTTGATTCTTGAACCGGCTCAACACTTCCAACTGCTTCTGAGGATGACACCTTTAAAGAACCCCTTGCCCGCAAGGATACCATTTTAGTTCGCTGTCCTTGATCTCCGTTGCTCATAAGTTTCGCCCGAACTTCGTATTTGTAAGTCCCTGCCGCAACCAACCGGCGACTTTGATCTGTCCCGTCCCACCACAATGTGGCATAGACTCTGGGTTTTGTTCTCTTGTCAGAAAATGCGGCAACGGATTGACGGGTGGAAAGGAACCGAATGGAACGTTTGGATGGAAAACTAATGAGGGAGGACACCTCAAGCAAGTGGCCCCTTTTCAGGTTCTTAGGAAGTTCCACTTCCACCTTCATTTCCAGGAATCCCTTTCCCGGTGAATAAGGTATGGGTGAGGTGGTAATGTCGACTATCTTCAAGGGAGGGGGTGAAAACGTCCTTTTCCGTTTCGCCTCGGTCAGAGGAGACTGAAGGAAAAAGATACCCACAAAGACAAGACACAAAAATCCTAGAGGTTTACGCATGATAGAATTCCAAGTGAATTTATGATACAGGGTCCTGTTGAAAAAGTCCGCGAGCGAGCCTTTTTGAACAGACCTCTGGCTTGTGATGATCCATGGAATTGGTAAGATGGGATTGGCGCTCTATAATTTTTGAATTATTCAACAGTCCCATGCATCGTTTTATAATCCCGTTGATCATCGGTTTTATTGTTCGCTTACCATAGGCTAATGCATACGTCAATGAACGCTAAAATGGCTTTTCCATGGAGTGTGATTGATAATCGTGATGTTGAAGCATGAGAAGATGTCGTCGGAAAGGACCGCGGAGTTCTCCATGCATTCGTGATTGAGGCTTGGAGTTTCACGATACACTGTCATGCAATAAGCACACCAGATATGTAAACATACGACTGAGACATGGCACGTCATCTACATTTGGACTGTTTCTCTGGTATTAGCGGAGATATGTTTCTTGGATCGCTGATAGACGCAGGATTATCTCTGCCTGCGTTAAAACGAGGTCTTCAAGCATTGGATGTTGGTGGTTATCGGCTTCAAGCTAAAAAAGTCCATCGAGGATCCCTGAGTGCCACGAAATTTGACGTGAAAATTCGCTCAGACAAACGAAAACCATTTTCGCTCTCCCGTATTCAAAGAACCATCAAAAAAAGCGGTTTGCCTCCAGGAGTCAAAACGCAATCGCTTCATGCATTTGAGCTACTTGCTCAGGCAGAAAGAAAAGTCCATGGGATGGCACCCTCTAAGATTCATTTTCACGAAGTTGGGGTCATCGATTCCTTCGTGGATGTCGTGGGTGGCTTCTTGGGGTGCCACCTCCTTAACATCACAACGGTTTCTACTTCAGCAGTCAATATGGGCGCTGGGATTGTCGACACTGAACATGGAACTCTGCCGGTCCCTGGACCAGCCGTGGCTCACCTGGCCATACAGGTACCCGTGTTTTCCTCAGGTCCCATACAGGAACTCACGACTCCTACCGGGTTATCCCTTGTCACCACTCTGACAAAAGAGTTCACCACCTTGCCTAGAATGGTCCCTCAACGAATTGGGTATGGGGCTGGAACCCAAGATCCCCCTCATTGGCCCAATGTGCTCCGCGTGTTTCTAGGAGAACTCGCTGACATGACTTTCGTCGATGTTGACCGAGTGTTGCTTCTGGAAACAAACGTCGACGATTTAAACCCTCAGATTTATGAAGCCGTGATGGACCGTTTGTTTTCTGTAGGCGCACTTGATGTGACCCTCACACCAGTCATCATGAAGCGTGGGCGTCCCGGAATTGTCATCTCCGTTCTTGCTTCTCATCCCCATGCGGAATCTGTGATCCAAACGCTCTTTCATGAAACCAGCACGTTAGGGGTGAGAGTTCAAGAAGTGTCTCGGAGGATCCTTCCTCGAACGATGAAATCCTTACGGCTCAAAAAAGGAACGGTTCGGGTAAAATTCGTCCAAACCGGAGACAGGGGAATCAAGTACATTCCTGAATATCAAGACTGCAAACGTCTTGCGGAAAAAACCGGGCGTCCGGTTCGAGAGGTCATCGAGGAAGTGATTCACAGGCTTAAAATGCCCTAACGTCCAGCCTAAATTCACTCACGATCATAATATTTCTCTAACGAAACTTTTTCATCACGACCGACTCTATCTCTCCTTAGACATATGCGACACCTGCCATTTTTAGCCTTCACGATGGGAGATCCTGCTGGCATTGGTCCTGAAATTATTATCAAGGCCATGGACCAAAAACGTATTTGGAGGGTTTGCCGTCCCTTGATTGTTGGATCCTTTTCTGTCATGGAGAAGACCCGTCGATCGTTGGAGTCTCACCTCAAGGCTATTCCCCTCAATCCGCATTCGGCTACTTCTGATCAAACGGCCTTTTCACCTGGACATCTTCCGATATTGGATCCTCTTCCACAGACAGCCCATTCTTATCCGAAGGGGAAAGCGGGAGCCCGCGCAGGAACTGCAGCTATTGAATGTATCAAAACAGCCGTCACTCTCGCTCGACATCATCATGTCTCAGGGATTGTGACGGCTCCAATCAATAAAGAGGCGATCAACCTTGGGGGATACCAGTACCCAGGCCATACAGAACTCTTGGCTGATCTAACTCGTTCCAGAGAAGTGGGCATGATGATTCTGGGAGGTCCACTGAAAATTCTCTTTTCAACAACCCACGTCTCCATTCGGGATCTTCCCAAAGTCCTGACTTCTCGTCGCATCAGTCGGACGATCCGGCTCGCCCACATGGCTATGCAGAAGTATTTTTCATTACCGAAACCAAGGATTGGTGTGGCTGCCCTCAATCCCCATGCCGGTGAAGAGGGTTTGTTCGGCCAGGAAGAAGGTCGCGTTATTGCTCCAGCCGTCAAAAAAGCCCAACGCGGTGGGATTGATGCGATAGGGCCACTTCCTGCTGACACATTGTTTCGGGCTGCGGCTCGTGGGGAATATGATGTTGTGGTTGCTATGTACCACGATCAAGGGCTCATTCCGCTCAAATTGCTTGCCTTTGGAAAATCCGTTAATCTCACTGTAGGGTTGCCTATTCTTCGAACATCCGTAGACCATGGAACCGCTTACGATATCGTTGGAAAAAATAAAGCTGACCCTCAAAGTCTCATCGAAGCAATAAAATTAGCCGCCAAACTAGCTGATCCCGTGGAAGACGATGCTTACTGAAAACTTTGGAGCATCCGTATTCCTTTTCTCTGACGCCAGCCTCATGTTCGCCTTTGTGATTCAGCTTTTTCTCTCTCCAAGTCGTGACGAGCTTTCATGATGACCAATCAGCTCATCCAAAAGCAGAAGTCACTGACTCCATTAGATGCAAGGACCATTGCACTGGAAATACTGCAAAAAATCCAGGGAGGGAGAGGGAGGGAGAATGTTGGCTGATGATGTGTTGGACCTCTGGTTTAACAAGGTGCCTCTCGACTCTCGAGACCAGGCTTTAGTTTTTGAGTTGGTCTACGGTGTCATGCGTTACCAGGGCACTCTTGATTGGCATCTCAGGCGAGTCATGCATTACCAGTTAGGTAAACTTCCTCTCCTTGTGGTACTAGCCCTTCGATTAGGGACGTACCAGATTTTCTACTTGAACAAAATTCCCCAATCAGCTGTCGTCAATGAGTCCGTGAATCTCGTAAAAAAACTCCTGGGGGAAAAGTGGACGGGGCTTGTGAATGCCGTCCTTCGAAATCTCCTTCGGCATCCACCACCTCCTTCTTTTCCAGATCTGACAGATGAACCCATCGATGCACTCTCTATTCGTTATTCCTGCCCTGCTTGGCTCGTGAAGCGGTGGGTGACTCAGTTTGGTATAGAGGGAGCTGAGCATGCCTGTCGTCACACTATACAGATCCCACCGATGACGCTGCGAACAAACGGACTTCATTGTTCTCGTGAGGAATTGATGAAGACATTGAGCGAAGATGGACTACTCGCAACTCCCACGGCAATTAGTCCATTAGTCCAATTGGGGTGATTATTGATAAATGTGGGTCTTTAACACAGCTTCGCCCCCTTCAGGAAGGGTGGTGTTATGTCGAAGACGAAGCGGCTCAACTCATTCCTCTTCTCCTGGACCCTCAACCAGGCCATCGTGTCCTTGATGCCTGCTCTGCGCCTGGTGGAAAGACCACTCATATCGCCATGTTAATGAAAAATGAGGGTGAAATTGTGTCCCTGGACAAACAGACTCGTCGCTTGAAACATGTCCGAGAAAACTGTCAGCGCTTAGGAATCTCAATAGTTCAGCCCTACACCTTCGACCTTCTTAAGGAAGAACTGTCCCACAAAGAGTCTCAATACCTCGGCATGCTTCCAGAAACCTATGATCGGATTTTGGTCGATACGCCCTGTTCGGGTTTGGGTGTGTTGAGGCGACACCCTGAAGCGAAGTGGTCACGACAGCCTGAACACCTGCCCAAACACCAAGAATTTCAGCTACGTCTCCTTCACAAAGTGTCCAGGCTCTTGAGACCTGGGGGAGTGTTAGTCTATAGTGCCTGCTCTGTAGAACCAGAGGAAAGCTCACATGTGATCTCAAGATTTTGTCGAGATCACCCTGGATTTCGCCACGAAACTGCGACTCCCTGGCTACCACCCCTCGGTCGTTCTCTCGTGAATCAGGATGGGAACCTCATGACGATGGCACCACCATACGAAATGGACTGGTTTTTTGCTGCTCGTCTTCAAAAAAAAGGGAAAGAATGAAGTCGTCATCCGTAAAAATTGCCCCTTCCATTTTGGCAGCAGATTTTGCTCGGTTGGCTGAAGAAGTATCTGCCGTAGAGGCGGCCAGAGCAGATTGGATCCACATTGATGTCATGGATGGCCATTTTGTCCCAAACTTAACGATCGGTCCACCCATCGTCGAAGCTCTGCGACATGTCACGGAACTTCCACTTGATGTCCATTTAATGATCACGAATCCTGATGCATTTATTCCGGATTTTGCGAAAGCTGGTGCCGATTATCTGACCGTTCATGTTGAAGCCTGTCCTCACCTCCATCGAACGCTTCAATTTATCCACGAGCAGGGAGTCAAAGCCGGCGTTACCCTCAATCCCGCCACGCCTTTGGTATCTTTGGAGGAAGTCATCCATCAGGTAGATTTGGTCTTAATCATGACCGTGAATCCAGGCTTTGGCGGCCAGCAATTCATTCCTCATTGTCTTGAGAAAATTGCTCGAGCTCGTGGGTTATTGGACAAGGCTGGTGGGCATACTGTCTTGGAGGTGGATGGGGGAGTGAAAATTGACAATGCAGGAGAAATCGTTCGAGCGGGGGCCGACATTCTCGTGTCCGGTTCCGCGATTTTTTCCACGAAAGACTATCAAGCCACGATCCAGGCCTTCCGTTCTGCTTCCGGTGTCCAGGTGTAACGGAACTCATGGATAGACAAACCATACTCGACAGCTTACATCCTCTGGAAGTGAACACCCTCTCGGTTTTGTGTCAGGCTCAAGCTCCACTCACCGACGAACAATTAGCCGAAAAGGGAGAACTTGACCCCTCACAGGTGAGTATGGCGATTGGCTGGCTCCAAGCCAAAACGCTCGTTCAGGTGAAATCTGAAACGCCGATAACCTTGGTCAGCCTGACAGATATCGGGAAGCGCTATAAGGATGAGCTTTCTCCTTTGGAATGGATCCTTGCGTCTATTGAGGAGAATAGAGAAAAGGGGGAACCGATTACCGTGAAAAGCCTCCAGGACCGTGGACAATTCCTGCCAACGGAACTCAGTAGGGCAATCGGGCACCTGAAAAAGGAAGACGTGATCAGGCTCGCACCGGGAGGGATCCTGGAAACTAGCGGAACTCCTAGTCCCACTGCGGCTTCTTTACGGTCACTTCTCAACACATTGGGGGAGTCACCTCAGGTATTCGATTCCTTTCCAGCACCTTCACAAGCCATCCTTCGCCATTATTCCGTGAAACGTGGAAATTCGCACGAACCGTTTCGCATTGAAGAACGAGTAGATCGTGAGTATGGACTGACTCCTGAAGGGGAAAAAGTTGGCCAATTGTGTCGCAGGGGTCCCATCGAAGAAATTTCTCAATTAACCCCTAAAATGCTCAAAGACGGGTCCTGGCGGAATAAGCAGTTTCGCAAATATTCCATCAGTTTGCGCCCACCCCGAGTTGCGTTAGGACGTCGACACCCCTATCGCGAATTCTTAGATTCTGTGAAACGCAAACTTGTGAGTATGGGGTTTCAGGAAATGCGAGGCCCTTTAGTTGAAACGGAATTTTGGAACATGGATGCCTTGTTTATGCCGCAATTTCATCCGGCTCGGGCCATTCATGATGTCTATTTTGTCAAAACTCCCACCTATGCTACCCACATTCCAGAACCTTTCCTCTCCCGTGTGTCCGCGGCTCATGAAAACGGAGGGTCCTCTGGCTCCACCGGCTGGAACTACAGATATGACCAAGAACGGGCGAGGCGCCTCATCTTGCGAAGCCAGGGAACAGCGGTTTCTGCGAGGACACTAGCCGAGAATCCCGCCATTCCCGGAAAATACTTTTCCATTGCCCGATGTTTTCGTTACGACCAAGTTGATGCCACACATGCAACGGACTTTTTTCAAGTGGAAGGTATCGTGTTGGGTCAGGAGATACATTTCCAAACGCTTTTAGGCCTCTTAACCCTATTCGCGAAAGAAATGGCCCAAGCCCAAGAGAGTCGTTTTCTGCCGGCTTACTTTCCCTTTACTGAGCCGTCTGTCGAACTGCACGTTCGGCATCCTCAACTAGGATGGATGGAATTGGGTGGAGCCGGTCTCTTACGCCAAGAGGTCACCCAACCCTTAGGGGTGACCGTCCCCGTGATTGCCTGGGGTTTGGGATTAGATCGTATGGCCATGGTGGCCTTGGGCATTCATGATATCCGAGATCTCTTTTCATCTGATTTAGAGAAAATTCGAAATATGAGAGCTCAATACTAACTCCACCTGATGTGAACAGGCTTGAATGAGCCTTCTACTCTTGAACGTCTATGCCCACGATTTCTCTCTTTCATAAAGACCTTGAACGCCTTCTGGATCGTTCGATCACTCCCGAAGAGCTCGACCAGTGGCTCCCTTTGGTCAAAGGAGAGCTTAAGGATTACACGTCTTCAAATGGAGAGTTTCGGGTTGAACTTCAAGACAGCAATCGTCCTGACTTGTGGTGTGTAGAGGGCATTGCGCGACAATTTCGCATTTTTCTCACGAAGACACTTGCCTCCTATCCCTTTGTCTCAACAAAACAGCGCTCGAAGCATAAGATCACCGTGTCCCCAGGGATGGAACACGTTCGACCATACGTCGCCGCTTGTACGGCTATTGAGTACAAGGTCACCGAAGAAGGGCTCGATCAATTTATTCAAACCCAGGAAAAATTAGCTGACATTTATGGGCACCAACGGCGTACGGTCTCGGTTGGTCTTTACCGCCTCAATCCTGTTCAGTTTCCCGTCACCTACGGACTCGTCAAACCTCAAGAGGCACGGTTTACTCCCTTAGGATTTGATGAAAAAATGACTCTTCAAGAAATCCTGGCTGTTCATCCTAAGGGCCTTGAGCATGGAGCCATTCTTTCCGGTCTGGATCAATTCCCTTTGCTATGGGATAAGGATGGTCAGGTCCTCTCCTTTCCACCGATTATTAATAGTCGAGACATCGGGGAAGTCCATGTCGGCGATACGGATTTGTTGGTCGAAGTCACTGGAACTGATTTACGGATGGTCATTCTCACCTTGAACATCTTTGCGATGAATTTAGCCGACCGTGGTGCTACGGTAGGAACCGTTGATATCGTGTACCCCTATGATACTGATCTGGGAAAAACGCTACATACTCCATGCGATCCTAATCACTTTCGTCGAATCCCGATTCGTGAAATTCAAACAGCTCTGGGTCTGCCCTTGGGGGCCGAGGCCATTCGTGAATCGTTGGTCGCGTATGGATACCAGGTCAAAGCCAGTCGTCACCATGTTTCGGTGAGATTGCCTCCCTACCGAAATGACCTCCTGCACTCAATGGATGTGGCAGAAGACGTTGCAATTAGTCGGGGATATGACTCGTTTACCCCGATGATGCCATCTCACTTTACCGTAGGGAGTCTTTCTCAATTAGAAACTTGCTCTGATCATATGCGGGATCTGATGGTAGGGTTTGGGTTTCAGGAGATTTTTTCCAACATTCTCATGTCTCAAGAAGATTTGCTTGATCGGATGAATCTTTCCAATTCAGACCACACTCAAATCGTTGAGATCGACAATGTGATGACCCAAAGTTTTTCCTGTCTGCGTTCTTGGATGATTCCCTCCCTCCTCCGTGTGGAAGCGGCTTCTCCACGCGCCTTTTACCCACACCGTTTTTTCGAAATTGGCGAGGTCGCCTGTCCAGATTTTGCACGGGAACTTGGTTCCCGCACGTCCATCAAGCTTGGGGCCTTGATCGCCCATTCGACGGCGAATTTCTCAGAGATCCACACATTTCTAGATCTCTTGTTGTACTACTTGGTGTGTCCTTACTCGTTAGAGCCCACCAAGCACCCTTCATTTCTTGAAGGGCGGGTCGGACGGATTATCAGCCAGGGGCAGTCTCTAGGCCTTATCGGCGAATTGCATCCAGAAGTGCTGGAATCCTGGCAGGTGAATATGCCTGTGGGGATCTTTGAGTTAGATGTTGATAGCTTGCTCGAGACAGGATAATATGGGATGGTCTAATCCTTGAACCGGTTGGTTTCTACAACCCTTCCTTCGCTAATGCGGTCAATTTTTTAAAGCCCTCGGAATCGCTGATTGCCATATCTGAAAGAACTTTTCGATTGAGCAAAATCTCGGCCTTCTTTAAAGCATTCATAAAGCGACTATAGGAAAGGCCTTCCGCACGAACCGCTGCACTGATTCTTGTCACCCACAATCGCCGAAAATCCCGTTTCCTTTGCCGCCGACCCGCGTACGCGTAGGCTAATCCTTTATAGACAGACTCTGTCGCTGTCCGAAATAACCGGCTTTTTCCTCCATATTGGCCCTTGGCCAATTTCAATCTCTTCTTGCGTCGCCGCCTAGTCTGCGGCCCACCTTTCACCCGAGGCATGACGTATACTCCTTCCCTTTGGTACTAAAACGATGTTTTAACATGAGGTGATCAATTCGGTAACAATCGTAAGATCGCATAACGATCAGAATGAGAAACTTGTTCAGTTCGCATCAATCGACTCTTTCGTTTGGCGTTTTTGCTCGTCAAAATATGACGCATTCCAGCCTTTCGCCTCAAGATTTTTCCTGTCCCTGTCCGCTTGAAACGCTTGGCAGCCCCTGAGTGACTTTTCATTTTAAAACGCGCCATGAGTTCTCCTTGCGTAATAGTGAATTCTTCTTTTAGGTTTTCGGCGCCACGATCATAAACAAATTTCGGCCCTCCATTCGCGGCGGACTTTCAATGGTTCCTGAATCCTTCAGTTCCTCCATCACTTTCGCAATAGCTGTCCGACCCAATTCCTGGTTTGCCATTTCTCGTCCTCGAAACATGACTGTGACCTTTGTCTTGTTTCCCTCTGCAAGAAATCCCTGAATTTGCTTAACTTTGGTCTCTAAATCATGCTTGTCGGTTCTGGGACGAAATTTGATTTCCTTAACCTGGGTGGATTTTTGATGCTGTCGAATTTTGTGTTCTTTTTTGCTCTGCTCATATTTAAACTTCCCAAAATCCATGATCCGGCAAACAGGCGGATCCGAATTCGGAGCCACTTCTACCAAATCATAGCCCGCTTCTTTGGCTTGACGAAGAGCATCGGCTGTTTTGAGAATCCCAAGTTGCTCCCCCTCCGCTCCAATGACCCGGACCTCGGATACTCGGATCAAGTGGTTGACACGTTGTTTGTTGACAACAGGTCGACTCATTCCGGACGTGATGGACTTGCCAGTACTTCAGACGGCAAATCCCCCCGAATGAGATCAACGGCTTCTCGAATTGTCATCGTGCCTAAATTTTCGCCTCCCCGTTTCCGAACTGATACCTGTTCAACCTGACTTTCTCGCTCTCCCACAACCAACATGTATGGGATTTTCGCCTTTTCCGCTTCACGAATTTTGAGACCAATTTTTTCATTCCTGGAATCCACGTCAATACGGCATCCCGATGAACGAAGCTGATGTTCTATCTTTTCGGCATAGCTCATCACTTTATCAGTCACGGGAAGCACTTTGGCCTGAACCGGGGCTAACCACGTTGGAAAGGCCCCTGCATAATGCTCAACTAGGATTCCAAAAAATCGTTCAATTGAACCAAGGAGTGCTCGATGGATCATAATGGGTTGATGGGACTTCCCATCTTCCCCGATATAGGTCAATCCAAACCGTTCAGGGTTATTAAAGTCAATTTGCACGGTCGAACATTGCCAGGCACGTCCCAAGGCATCCTTGATCTTTAAATCAATCTTTGGTCCATAAAACACCCCTTCTCCTGGGTCAATTTGATACGAAAACCTTCCCCTCTTTAACGCTGCTTCCAAGGCGTGGGTCGCCTGTTCCAATTTTTCCAAAGAACCGACAGCTTTTTCGGGTCGAGTCGATAGGTAGAGTTCAAACTCCGTAAAATCAAATCTTCGGAGAAGACTAATGGTGAAGTCTAGCACCTTCCGCACTTCTGTTTCGATTTGATCGGGACGACAAAAAATATGCGCATCGTCTTGAGTGAATCCCCGCACCCGCATGAGTCCATGAAGCACTCCCGACCGTTCGTAACGGTACACGGTTCCTAACTCCCCGTATCGGATGGGCAAGTCTCGATAGCTCCTCAAATGCGACTTAAAAACCATGATGTGGAACGGGCAATTCATCGGCTTGAGCTGATAATCACTATTCTCCACTTGCATAGAGGCAAACATGTTTTCTTTGTAGTAGTCAACATGTCCGCTGGTTTTCCATAGATCCAACCGAGCGACATGGGGTGAGTACACCATATCATACCCATTGAGCACATGCTGCTCCCGCCAGAAATTTTCTATCAACAGGCGGATTAAGGCCCCTTTGGGGTGCCAAAGAATGAGTCCCGGTCCAGTCTCATCCTGGATGCTAAACAAATCAAGTTCCTTGCCAAGTTTTCGGTGATCCCTCCGTTTGACTTCCTCAAGTTTGGCCAAATGCGAATCAAGTTCCTGTTGTGTGGGGAATGAAGTCCCGTACAGACGCTGGAGCATGGGGTTCCGTTCATCACCTCTCCAATAAGCTCCCGCACTTGAAAGAAGCCTGAAGGCTTTAATCCGACCAGTACTCCCAACATGCGGGCCTCGGCAAAGATCAACGAATTCACCCTGACGGTACAGGGAGACCATTTGGTCCTCAAGCCTTTCAATAATTTCAACTTTATAGTGTTCCCCACGATCCTGAAAAAATTGAATGGCCTCTGGCTTAAACATACTGAGCCGTGTAATGGGTAAATTCGCCTGAATAATTTCGCAGGCTCGCTTTTCAATACGCTCTAAATCCTCAGGAGTGAACGGCCGTTCAAAGGCAAAATCATAGTAAAATCCATCTTCAATGGGCGGACCGATCGTTAAGTTTACCGAGGGGAAAATATCCTTGACGGCCTGGGCCATGATGTGAGTGCTACTATGTCGGTAGATTTCTTTACCTTCTGGTGATGAGAAGGTAATCGGATCAAGAATGGCGTTTTCTGTTAATCTGGTATCCAGATCCATGGGATATCCATTCACTTTTACGGCGAATACTTCTTGAAGTTGGGACGCCGGCAGCTTTTCCTTGAGCACATCTCTAGCCGAAATCCCAAGCGGAAACATTCCCGTCCATGCATTAACCTGGGAGATTTCAATTTCTTGAAGCTCTTTTTCCAGTTCTTTCATATTTGAAGACAAAGGCATATCTCTATCATCCCAGGGACCAATTGACCGTTCTTTACCTGGGTATGAACAGTTAAGGATGGTAGGCGCGGGCGGTATTGAACCGCCGACCTCTACCGTGTCAAGGTAGCGCTCTCCCCCTGAGCTACGCGCCTATACACAATCGTAGCATGCTAGTAGAGCACTCACAGAATTGTCAAGAAGTGATTGATTTTTTTGAAGAAGTCATGTATCTTACTGAGGAATTGAGTAAATTTGGCGCATAGCCCAAAACCCAAAGCCGAGCGCCGAAAAGGGCCCATCCCTTACTTTATGTTTTGGAATGATCTCCTGGTTTTTTCCTTTTGACTTCAATTTTTAATTCCTAAAGTTTTTTCCTTAGAGTATTTCTGTTCATTCCGAGAAGTTGGGAAGCCTGAATCTGATTCCCATTCGTTTCTCGTAACGCCAATTCTAATGAGCGGGCGTTCAACCGCCCGCATAAAGGTTGGATAGAGACTACGGGCCGAACTCAGCTTCATGGCTCGAACAAAATCTCCTAATTTCGACTCAACATAATCCTCAAGAGTCGGCTCGCGATTCACTGTTACCGGGAGTTGAGACTTCCCATTTCCCAATATTTGCTGTAATTGGCTGGCAGCCTCAAAGGGTGGTACAGGCCCTGCTATGAGAGCTGTACGCGAAAGATCGATCGTTTCATTCAAGGACGCTAAATCCTTTAACTCAAACTCATTTTCCCCAAGAACTAATCCATCAACCGATCGGTCAGCCACTTTCCCGCGAAGATCCTTAAAGTCTTTCACGAGAGAAATGTTGCCATTCTGATCATCGCCCTCAAGCTGGGAAACGGTCTGTGGATCGGAACTCACAAAAACGGTGTGAATGGGATTCTGATGTCTTTGCCATGAAATGGGGGAGTAGTTGAGAAGGGGGGGATTATCCAGGAAGCATTCGGTAATGTCAATTTAAAGAATCGGGTCTCAGAATCACAATTTTTGAAGCAAAGCGTCTCACTTGTTCATCCAAAATAAAAGGCAAAAAAATTTATCATCTTGACCTCAAGTTCAGGCCAAGCCAAAAAGAGGACACAACAGCCGAAGCATGACCCACACGAGGATTCCCCCGATCACATCAAGGAGAAGCCCTGCCTGAATCATCTTTGGAAGAGCAATTAATCCCGTCCCATAGACCATAGCATTGGGTGGCGTAGAAACCGGCAGGACAAAGGCAAGACTCGCGGCCATACACACCCCGAGAGTTGGTGGGACCGGCGATAGACCGAATGTGTGAGCGATTGCTATAACGACTGGAACGAGCATGCTTGCTGAAGCCGTGTTTGATGCCATTTCTGTGAGAACTAACGCAGCCACAATCGCAATGGCGGTTAACGCCCACACCCCTCCTCCGCCAAAGAACGCAACGATCCCATTGCCAAGGGCATCAGCCAGTTGTGTTTGAACCATTAACTGGCCAAAGGTTAACCCTCCTCCAAACAACAAAATGATGCCCCAGTTAATATTCATCGCTTGCTTCCACAACAGTGAAAACAGCCCTTTTCTGGCATCAAGGGGAAGGATAAAGAGCAAGCTCGCGGCCAAAACAGCTACGAGTTCCTTGGGGAGATGTGTATTCAGCCAACTGACCATTCCATGTTCCTGACCCAAGAAAATGGAAAGGAACCCTGGAGCAATCCAAAGAAATACCGCCACACCCAGGGCGACACATGAATTGATTTGTCCCTTCGTCCACTTTTCTAGCCTGACTGATTCCTTCTCAAGTTTTGGTGGTAATTGAATGAAATCTCCGCCAATCGGATGAAGCCAAAAAAGAACCTTATAGACCATAAAGAACATCACCAATCCTAAAGGGAGCCCTACTGCCATCCAGGTGAAAAACGAAAGAGCCCGATCACCCTGCTCTACGAGAAGCCCTACCCCGATCAAATTGGGAGGAGTTCCTATCATCGTCGCGACCTCTCCTACGGCTGCCCCATAAGCGAGTAGCAGCATGACGCCAGTTTCATACGTTTCCGAATGCGACTCGCTTTTCCGTAAATTCGTCAGAATCCCTAATGCGATAGGAAGCATAATGGCGACCGCAGCGGTATTGCTGATCCACATGGACAGGGTTGCCGATGCGCACCCCATCATAAAAAACAGCCGAGCGGGCTTTGACTCAACCCAGCGAAAGGAAATGAGCCAGAGTGCAAACCTTCGGTCGACACCATGAACCACAAAGGCCTCGGCGATGAAAAAGCTCCCAATGAAAAGGAAAATGATTGGATGGGCAAATGAGGCAAATACGGCTTTCATGGAGCCTAGGCCTGCGAAAACGCACAAGCCGGCTCCAAGCAGCGACGTGATTAGGTAGAGGGATGGCTTCAGTAATCCAAAACACCACAACCCAGATCAGGATCCCTGCTAATGTGTGGGCTTGGGGGGTGAGACTCGGAAGGGGCATAGCAAGAATCACCAGACCCAGGAGGGGGCCAACGACAAACCCAAACAACCGTTTGTTCCATAGGGACCACTTATCAGGCGACATCGACATGGTTGACTCTCAATGTAATCCTAGTCTTGCGAGTGTGCTGCTACTTCAGGAATCGCGTCAGTCGATTGTTGAAAAAAACCAAATTTGCAAGAACGGCTTGATGCACAGATGATGGACAGATAATGATACCCCTATCAGGGGAGTGGGGCTGAGTGCTCAAATCTGATTTTTTCCCTATCTTGCTAGGATTTCCGGTAGTGAATGGGTATCATACAAATAGTCGCGGCGAATCAAAACTCCATGTTGAAGGATAAGATCAAGGCATCAGCAGAAATTGCCGACGTTTTGCTCTCTCGTCGCAATAAAGGAGAGCAGATCGTTTTTACCAATGGATGCTTTGACCTTCTCCATATCGGACATGTCCGGTACTTGGAATCGGCCAAAGCCCTAGGCACCCTCCTTATCGTCGGGATCAATAGCGATGCTTCTGTGCGGTCTTTGGACAAAGGGAGAGATCGCCCCATTGTTCCAGAAACTGAACGATGCGAGGTCCTTGCTGCTTTAGGCAGTGTGGATTTCGTCGTTCTGTTTGATGAGTCGAATCCACTCTCTCTTATCAAATTGGTTCAACCCGATGTTTTGGTAAAGGGGGGCGACTGGAAACCCGAAGATATCATTGGACGAGAAGAAGTTGAAGCCATGGGAGGAATGGTTTGCACCATTCCTTTAGTCCCTCATGTGTCCACAACAACCCTGATTCGACGAATCCGGGAAACCCAAGAAAGAGAAGAGGACAACCCTTCTTTTCCCTAGGGAGTTTCGAGTTTAAGAAAAGACAGTTTCGCGTTTAAAGCTTAACGTGTAAAGACTTGGGACAGGAAAACCCTCCATCATTTCATCCTCGCAGTTCTTTAAAGTCAGCCAGCGGCGTTCCCTACCTCCGCCGAAGCGCTTCGCGCAGGCAAGCGGGCCTTTTTGAACAGGCCCCTGGCTTGTGATGATCCATGGAATTGGTAAGATGAATTGGCGCTCTACAATTTTTGAATTATTCACCAGTCCCTTGATAATCCTGGATGCCCGCCTACGCCTTCAAGCATGACGGTGAAAAATTGTATGCGGTGTAAAAAAATTTGTCCTCTTTTTTGAGTCTGTATGTTCCGCCTTGCGCGTGGCTGAGTCGCAGCGCCGAATCCCCCAACTCGGCGAGGACTGTCTGAGCGGAGCGAGTTCCGCAGCCATGTGATTCGGTGCTGGGACGAAGGAGACCCGCAGGGCCAGGCGCGGGCGGGAATGGTTTTGGGTCCTTTTGCCGAAACAAAAGGACCTCGTCGTGCGGGGCCGAAACCCCGCTCAAATAAAAACGATTGAACCAAACATTCGGGATGCCCGTTAACTTCTGAATGCATGAAGAGTCAGGAAATCCTATGCTCTTGCTTCAACTCTCTAATTCATCTAGTGCTATCCGTCATCTAAAATCCAAGTTTTTATAATTCTCAACCTCTTTTCACTGTCCAAATGTCAACTCCGCAAACTCTGTATTTTCAACAACTCCTCAACCCGGTCCTTGATGCGCTAAGCAATGCGAAGGACAAACCGTGCATTCGTGGTATCTGTGGACCCAGCCTGGCTTTTGTATTAACCCTTCTTGTTCAACTCAATCAGGCCAGAGGAACGGTTCACCAAAAAAGTCTTCCTACCAAGAAAAGTGGTCGAGATTCTCTGACAACCTCTTGTCTGATCGTCACTCCAACAGATCAAGAGGCTGAACAGTTGTTTCAAGATCTTCAATTCTTTCACGCATTGTTAGACATTCCTGCTCAACATTTGGCCTATTTCCCCCACCGGGGCCGGTTACCTTACGATCCGACTCCACCCACGGTCGATGTCGTGGTTCAACGGATGCAAACCCTTCATAAATTGAGTCTGAATGCCTCCACCATGGTGGTCGCACCCGTTCAGGCGGTTCTCCAACGTTTGTTACCACCCAGAGTCTTCTCAGAAGCTTGTCTCCCTTTGAAAGTCGGGTCAAACATCGAGCGAGATCGACTCGTCACACACTTGCTCCGTTTAGGATACAGAAGAGTTTCCGTCGTGGAAATTCCAGGGGGGTTCAGTATACGAGGCGGGATTATTGATATCTATTCAACTTCCTATACCAGCCCTCTGCGGATCGAATTTCTTGGCGATACGGTTGAATCCATGCGCTTTTTTGACCCAGCGACCCAAGAATCGACAACCCAAACGTCACACATATGGGTGCTGCCCGCTCGGGAATACCTCCCTCCCTTGGACGATCCTTCTAGTATTTCCTCAGAAATCCCTCATGACGTTGATTGGAGAGTTCCCCATCTCTATCCGGTCTTGTCTACACTACCAGAATATTTTCAGAACTCTCTCATCGTCATTTTAGATCAACCGGATTTGCTCGCTAAGTCCGCCAACCATTGGTGGGAAAATCTCCTAGACATATGGGCCAAAAAACAAGCTGAGCCTCCTTCACTGCCACTCCCGGAACCCGACGATCTCTATACTTTTTGGGAAGAATGCCTAGACTCATTCGAGCCATACCCAACGGTGATGATTGAACCCCTTGGTCCTAGCGATGCTATCCGGAATCCCATCACATCCTTTCCTTTCCAATCTCCCACCAGTGTAGGACTTGGGATTCGCGGAAAATCGTTTAGTGATACGTTGGGACTTCTGGAACGTCTTCGAGAAAATGGGATGGTCTTGGTTGTTGCTCGGAATGCCGGGCAAGTTGGACGCCTCTTGGCTCTTTTCGGAGAACACAAGTCTTCAGCGGTGACCTGGAAGCCTCAGGAATGGAGCAATGCCCCCACAGGACGATTGCCGTTTTATGTCCTGAAAGGAGATCTTTCCTCTGGATTTGTGTCTTCCGAAGGATTCCTCGCGATTTTGACTGAGGAAGAACTCTTTGCCAAGGTTGCCCGCCACCGCCCTCAGCAGAAAAGTAAAGCCGCAACGTTTCTCTCTTCTCTGGATGATCTCAATCAGGGAGATTATGTGGTTCATGTTCATCACGGGATCGCTCGATATAAGGGGCTGCGACGTTTGTCGGTTCAAGGGTTCGAGAGCGATTATCTTGTGCTGGAATTTGCCGGTCGAGACACCCTCTATGTTCCTCTTGACCGCCTGAATCTGGTTCAGCCACACCGTGGGGCGGACCATCACGTTCCTAAACTTGATCGACTAGGAGGGACGAGTTGGGCCAAGACGACAGCTCGGGTGAAAAAAGGGATCGAGGATATGACTCAGGAACTCGCTGAGCTGTATGCAAGCCGTGAAGTCGTACAGCGCAAGGCCTATTCGGAAGATATCACACTCACTCATGAATTCGAGGCTGCATTTGAATTCGACGAAACACCGGACCAACTCCGTGCGATTGAAGATATTCAACGGGACTTGGAGTCTCTCAAGCCTATGGACCGACTTGTGTGTGGTGATGTGGGGTATGGAAAAACCGAAGTAGCCATGCGAGCGGCTTTTAAGGCAGTCCATGATTATCGACAAGTGGCTATTCTGGTTCCCACAACGTTGTTGGCCCAACAACATTACGAAACTTTCTGCCGCCGTTTTGCCCCCTTTCCCGTCCGCATTGCCATTCTGTCACGATTTCAAACCGCGAAGGAAGTCAAGACTCTCTTGCCTGATTTACAATCCGGTCTGATCGATATTGTGATCGGGACCCATCGTTTACTGCAAAAGGATATTCAATTTAGGCAGCTAGGCCTCGTGATCATTGATGAGGAACAATGTTTTGGCGTTCGCCATAAGGAACGCCTTAAACAACTTCGTACACAGCTGGATGTCTTGACCCTGACCGCAACTCCAATACCGAGAACGTTACAAATGTCTTTTTCAGGTGTTCGGGATTTATCGGTCATTGATACCCCCCCCTCTGGACGATTAGCCATTCAGACGCAAGTTCTTCGCTTCAATCCCACCATTATCCAGGAAGCCATACGGAGGGAATTGGCAAGAGGCGGTCAAGTTTTTTATATCCACAATCTGGTGCAAACCATGGAACGCACAGCGACCTGGCTGAGTCAATTGGTTCCCGAAGGCCGATTCTCCATGGCACACGGTCAAATGGACGAACGGGTATTGGAATCTGTCATGCTCAAGTTTTTCCATGGTGATGTGGATATCCTGGTGGCCTCAGCAATTATTCAATCGGGACTTGATATTCCACGTGCCAATACCATTTTAGTGGATCGTGCTGATACCTTTGGACTAGCCCAGCTTTATCAACTCCGTGGTCGGGTGGGACGCGCGGGAGATCAAGCTTTTGCCTATTTCTTTTTTCCTAACGAAGAGGTTCTCAGTACGGACGCTCAAAAACGCCTGATGGCCATTCAAGAATTCGCCGACTTAGGTTCAGGGTTTCGGATTGCGGCGGCAGATCTCGAAATCCGAGGTGCCGGGAATTTATTGGGCAAACAACAATCAGGCAACATTGCGGCCGTCGGACTTGATTTATACATGCAAATGGTGGAACAAGCCGTGAATCAGATGAAAGGGAAACCCCTGGAAGAGATTCTTGATCCTACGCTCCATCTGAATGTCTCCGCTTTTATCCCGGAAGACTACGTTGAGGATGCCCACCAGCGTTTATCACTCTATAAAAGATTATCGGCAAGCCACCAACTGGGAGACCTGGCACTGATTCATGGAGAAACTCAAGATCGATATGGCCCTCTAACGGAACCTGTTGAACGACTCTTTGAAGTAATGCAAATCAGAGTGTTAGCCAAACAGCTCCGCTTAGAATTCGTGGGGGCTCAGAATGGTCTCATCTCGTTAACCTTCGCTGATAAAGCTGCTGTCCCTGAGGCGGGAATCCAGTGGTTAATGGGATATGAGGAAGAACGTCTCCGGTTTCTTTCACCTCGCTCCTGCGAAATTCAAACAGGACAAGAGGAATGGCCCTTGATCGCACAGGAATTAAATACTATCTTGACTGGTCTCAGCAGATCTGTCGTTCAACCAGGCGACTGCAATGAACCCCTTCAGTCATAAACCATTCAGCTTGTCTCCAATGCGGATCCATAGTCGATTATTGAGGAGAACCGTTTCATGTGTGCTTTTGCTTTTCTTTCCCTTGTTCTCCTTTGCAGAGGAACTGAAAGATGGCATTGCCGCAATCGTGAACAATGAGGTGATCGCTCTTTCTGAACTCAAGACTGAACTTCGTGATGAAACCCTTCGTCTCAAAGCCCGATTTCGGGGAAAAGAGCTCGTCCAAAGGCTTATCCAAAAGGAATACCGTATCCTGAATATCCTTATAGAGCGAAAACTCCAACTCCAGGAGGCCGAGAACAAGGGAGTTCGTGTCACTGATGAAGAGGTGGAGGAGGCATTACAAAGCATGCCTCCTCACCCCGGAATGCTTTCCCATAATTCGGAGTCTCGGAAGCGAGTCCGAGAAGATCTCATCCTCCAAAAACTTTTAAACTTTGAGGTTCGCCGACTCGTGATGGTATCACCCGAGGAAATTCGAATGCATTATGAAGAAAACACAGACCGTTTTATGGAAGTCCCACGCTACCGACTCCGGCAAATCCTTTTTCTCCGAAAGCCCGATAAAGGCATTACCACGATTTTGGCGCAAGCCAATGAAGTCTATGAAAAATTGCAATCTGGGCAAGACTTTTCTGAATTGGCTCAGTTGTATTCGGAGGGTCCGGAAGGTGCGCATGGTGGGGACTTGGGATCAATCCCCCAAAATGAATTGTTGACTGAACTGAGTGATCGTTTGGAGAACATGGAAGTGGGTCAAGTGAGCGTTCCTTTTACCACGCATCTAGGGGTTCACATCATTATTTTGGACGACATTGAGCTACCTCAGGTCCGTCCCTTCGACGAAGTGAAGGATCAGATCAATAGTCATCTTTACCAAACAAAAACAGAGAAAGCTTACCAGGAATGGATAGCCCATTTAAAAGAAAAGGCGTATATCGACATAAAACTCTAGCGTTCTTTTCATCAAACCTGATCACCCTTTTTGTCTTCACCATCACGAGCTGACGTCAATACCTTTCGAATCTCACGCCACAACTCGTTTCGCCCTTCGTGGGATTTGGCTGAGAAAAAAATGACCGAAGCTGGCTCGGACACCTTGAGTTGGTCTCGAATATGTCTGAGAGAAACCTGTCGTTTCCTTTGCTTCAATTTATCAACCTTCGTCGCGACCCAAATAACGTGTAACCCCTTGTCCCTTAGCCATTCCGTGACCTTCTGATCCTGAGCGTCAATACGGCGCGAATCGAGGAAAAAAACCACTCCACATAATTGGTTCCTTCCGGACAAGTATTGTTCAATCATTGGACCCCATTGCGAACGTATGGATTGGGGAACCTTGGCGTAGCCATACCCGGGCAGGTCCACAACATAAAAACGCTTGATCTGGCCATCATCTGTATCCACAAGAAAAAAATTAAGGGTTTGGGTTTTTCCTGGGGTTGAACTCACCTTCGCTAACTTTTTCGAGTTCAGCAAAGAATTGATGCCCGAGGATTTCCCAACATTGGATCGCCCGATGAAGGCCATTTCCCGTAATCGTTCACGAGGATATTGATCCGGACTGACGCAACTCTTCACGAATTCGGTTGATCGGACTTTGATCATGCTCCTAACTCTTCCTCGCGGCGGACTTGAGAGTTCTCTCGATTTCTCTCCCGGCTTCTTTCCTTTTCTCAGTTTCTCGTCGGTCAAAATGCTTTTTCCCTCTGCCTAAAGCCAGCTCGACCTTGGCTAATCCGCGAGAATTAAAGAAAATCCGTAACGGAACGAGTGTGAGACCCTTTTGCTGAACCTTTCCGTGAACTTTGTCGATTTCCTTTTTGTGGAGAAGAAGAACCCGAGGTCGCAAAGGGTCATGATTCATGAAATTCCCATGACTATAGGTCCCAATATGACAATTATGAAGGACAACAACTCCTTGATCCACTTTCGCATAGCCCTCTCGTAAATTCACATTGCCCTCTCTCAGGGATTTGACTTCCGTACCCTTCAGGACTATGCCAGCTTCCATTTTCTCAAGAATAGCATACTCATGTAGGGCTTTCCGGTTAGTGGCTATGGATCGGGTTGAGGAAAATTTTGCCATCACGATCACACGATTATTTTAGACCATATGTCTGTCTTGGTGCTTATAAAGGAGTGAGGTGCTGGAAAGAGACTCGCGATTGTCTTGATCTCCTGTCTTGCACGATTATAGAATGAATCATCCCTATGCCCGTTTTTGATTCACTCCACCATATCCTTCAAGGTCTTGCTCATTCGTACGGATTTCAGGTACGCCTGAGGGAACATCAGCTGATGAGGGAATGGCCCACAATCGTCGGGGAAACTGTTGCTACCCATACCAAACCTGATCGTGTCAAATTCCGAACCCTTTATGTCATCGTGGATCATTCAGTATGGCTTCACCAACTCACGTTCCTCAAACCAGCCCTTCTCACAACTCTTCAATCTCTGCATGAATCTCCCTTCATTCAGGACATCGTGTTTCGAGTTGGAGAGACAACACGGAATCAAAAGCCCTCTGACCAGCTCTTGGAGAGAAACACACCTTCCCCTACACTCACGGAGAGCTCTCTCCAAGAAGCCAGAAAGATCGTGGCTCAAGTCAAAGACCAAGAATTGCAATCCTCTTTAGCAAAAGTCATTGCCAAAGCTCTCTCCTCAACATAGAGTCTACCAACACACAGAATCGGTTATCGTATAGAAATCCGCTCTTCAAAAAGGATCTGCTTGCGTTTCATCTTAGGATCGTTGTGCATCTCAACTGGCCCTAACCACCCCTGATGCCAATCCTCATTCAATGAATATCCTCCTCTCACATCATTTTCATATTCTTTTTTCCATTTTTCTTTTTGAGGATCACCTTTCGACTCAGAAAGGTAGTGCTTGACTTGGTCGGGCTCAGTCTGATTCGGATCAGAGAAAATGTAAATGGTTATCGATTCATACCTCCCTTTTGGGTGACCCGGGGTGGTGGGCCGAACCTTCATCTGGCTGAAATCTTTTGAGTTCTTTACAACTTTCCCAAATCGTCGCACAAGGGATTCAATCTCAGAATCACTCGTCCACGAAGGGACATGGATGGCAACGAACTCGTTCTGATGAAAGCCGATGCTATAAGGGGGGATGGATCGGTCTGGCCTTGAAAGGAACATACCGATCCCAATGAGCAAAAACGAACCAACGAGTACCCCAAGCCCCAATTTGACGACAGGGTCGAGGGATTGTTTAGGGGAGCCCATGAAAACCCGATTGGAGAAATATCAAATTGAGAACGTTAGTCGGACCCAGGAAGTGGCACTCCCGAGCTATCCGGAGACCCATTGCCGTTGCCGTTCACGCCAGAATCTTCGCGTTCGCTGATCTCCGCGAGTTTAGCCACTCCGACCACACGATCCGTTTCCTCCATATCGATTAATCGTACCCCTTGGGCATTCCGACCAATTTCCCGGAGGTCACCTATTCTCGTCCTGAGAATTTTCCCTTCCGCCGTCATCACCATAATTTCATCGGTTTCCCATACTTGTCGGAATGAAACCGCAGGCCCATTTTTTTCCGTGATTTTGACACTAATGACCCCCTTGCCAGCTCGGCCTTGAACACGATATTCGTTCACGAGTGTACGCTTCCCAAAACCTTTCTCCGTGACGGTCAGAATCGATGTTGTCGAATCCGGCGTGATCGTTTCCATTCCAATGACCTCATTGCCTTGATCAAGAATGATTCCCCGAACTCCCTTGCCGGTACGACCAATAGGCCTCGCTTCTTTTTCCTTAAATCTTATGATGATCCCTTGTTTGGTCCCCAATAAAATTTCATGACTTCCATCGGTAATTTGAACTCCGATGAGTTTGTCTCCTTTTTCAAGGGTGATGGCAATAATGCCCCCTTGTCTAGGATTCCCATACGCTGACAATTCCGTTTTCTTGATGATGCCATATCGCGTCCCCATCACCACGTATTGGTCATCTCGGAATTCCTTGACCGGCAGGGTCGCGGTCACTCGTTCCCCCTGTGCAAACGCTAACAGATTGACGATGGCTTTTCCCTTACTAGCTCGACCAACATCGGGAATCTCATGAACCTTCAGCCAATAGACCCTTCCGGCATCCGTGAAGAACAACAGGTAATCATGGGTTGAAGCCGTAAAGAGGGTTTCCACAAAATCTTCTTCCTTAATGCCCATTCCGATTTTCCCTTTTCCTCCACGACGTTGGGCCCGGTATTCGGACACTGGATTGCGCTTAATATACCCGGCATGGGAAATCGTGACGGCGACCTCCTCATCGGCAATCAGATCTTCAATATTGATTTCGGCTTCCTCAGGGACAATTCGTGTTCGCCGGTCTTCTCCATAGGTCTCCTTAATTTCTTCGAGCTCGTCTCTGATGATTTTGTTCACGAGCTCGTCCGACCCTAGGACCGATTTCAATCGTTCAATACGAACGAGGAGATCTTGATATTCCTGGATGAGCTTTTCCCGCTCTAGCTGGGTCAGTCGTTGAAGTCTCATGTCCAAAATGGCCGAGGCTTGAACGGTTGTTAATTGAAAATCCTGAACTAAGCCAGACCTCGCCTCCTCCGGGGAAGTGGCACGTCTGATGAGCGCGATCACGTCATCAAGATTTCCCAAGGCGATTTTCAAACCCTCAAGAATATGGGCTCGCTCTTCTGCCTTTCGCAGTTCAAAAGCAGTTCGGCGAATGACCACTTCTCGACGATGATCAAGAAAGGCGACTAATATTTGCCTTAAATTCAGGACTTCAGGCCTATTGTTGACCAAGGCCAACATGATGACACCGAACGTATTTTGCATTTGGGTGTGTTTGTATAATTGATTAAGGACGACGAGCGGAATTTCGCTCTTTTTGAGTTCAATGACGACCCTGATACCATCTCGATCTGATTCATCTCTCAGGTCGGAAATCCCATCAATTCGCTTTTCGTGAATTAGTTCGGCGATTTTCTCAAGCAGCTTGGCCTTGTTCACCTGATAAGGGATTTCAGTCACAATGATCCGATCCCTATCTGTTCGCTCGTCCGTTTCTATGGTCGCCTTGGCCCGAAGGATCAATAATCCCCGACCATTACGGTATGCCTCTTTGATTCCTTGAGTTCCATAAATAAACCCTGCGGTTGGAAAGTCTGGACCCGAAATGAAGGTCATGAGGTCGTCTACTGTGAGATCTGGTGACTCGATCAAGTGAATCAGCGCGGTGACGACTTCCCCCAAATTGTGAGTGGGGATGTTGGTCGCGTATCCCACCGCAATCCCTCCTGCCCCGTTGATCAAGAGATTGGGAATCTTTGCCGGCAAAACCAAAGGCTCGACATCTGACTCATCATAGGTGGGGCCAAAATCAACGGTTTCTTTGTCGATATCGGCTAACATCTCGCCTGCCAACGTCGTCAAACGAGCCTCTGTATACCGCATCGCAGCGGGCGGATCACCGTCTACGGAGCCGTAATTACCTTGGCCATCAACTAAGACATTTCGCATATTAAAATCTTGCGCCATGCGAACAAGGGCGTCGTAAATAGCCGAATCCCCATGGGGATGGTAATTCCCCATGATTTCCCCGACAATTTTGGCGGATTTACGATAAGGTCGGTTATGAGCCAACCCCATTTGGTTCATTCCATACAAGATCCGCCGATGCACCGGCTTCAAGCCATCTCGAACATCTGGCAGCGCCCGTCCAACGATGACACTCATGGCATAATCGAGATACGACAAACGCATCTCGTCTTCTATGTTGACCTGTGTGAGTCGTTCCTCGACGGGCATTAATGGACTCCTTTACTTAATTTTTTTACAGAAAAGGCGGATAGAGCGGATAAAAATGATAGGCCTGGGGTTCAGAGCCCCAAGGTACGGTGCGTTCCCGCCTTAGGAGGAATTTCATGGTGAGAGCCACAAAAACCGTACAGAGGATCAGACATCCAGATTCCTAACTTCTAAGGCATGCTGCTGAATGAAGTTTCGTCGGGGTTCGACTTCATCACCCATCAGGATTGTAAAAATCTCGTCTACGCCGGTCATATCTTCTAAATTGATTTGCAACAAGCTTCGCGTTTCGGGGTTCATGGTGGTCTCCCAAAGTTGAGACGGGTTCATTTCCCCCAAACCTTTATACCGCTGAAGATGTATCCCTTTTTTCCCTACTTCCAGGATGGCCCGAACGACGTCAGATGATCCATGATATTGGTGTTCTGTATCTCCGATCCGCACTCTGTACATAGGTCTGCCTATCCCAATGGCGGCAGGGGCGAGTTTTTGGAGTTCTCGAAAATCAGCTGATCCGACCAAATCGTGGTTGACATCGAGGGTTTGGACAACCCCATTATTCACAATGTTGCATATCACCTTGTTAGATTGGTGCTCTTCATCTTCAACGATTTCTACGGCGATTTCCGCATTCGGGTACACTAATTGAAGAGTCCGTTTGGCGCGTTGAGTGACCTCCTCAAGAGCTCCTGGGTTTTTCAAAAGGTCCCGTCCAATGGCAGGTTCGTCCACGAAAACCCGAAGAATACCTGATTCTTGTTGCCGTTTGGCAAAACTGGATAGCAACGTTTCAAACGTAATAAGTTTTTTCAAATAAGGAAGGAGGGCTGGTCCACCAACGAACGTCTCCTCTGACTCAAGAAAGACCTCAGCCTCCGCGACCGCCAAGTCTGCGAGGTATTCATTCAGAGCTCCTTCATCCTTTAAATACCTCTCTATCTTTCCCTTTTTCACCTTAAACAATGGGGGCTGGGCAATATAGATATATCCATGATCAATCAATTCATGCATTTGTCTGAACAGAAACGTTAGCAATAATGTCCGAATATGACTCCCATCAACATCCGCATCCGTCATGAGAATGATTTTATGATACCGGGCCTTCTGAATATCAAAGCTTTCCTTGTCATCTCTTCCCCTGTCTGCATCTTCACGTTTTCGACCAATCCCGGTCCCCAAGGCCATGATCAGCATCCGAATCTCTTCGCTCGACAACATTTTATCAAACCGAGCTTTTTCGACGTTGAGGATCTTCCCCTTCAGAGGAAGAATAGCCTGAACTCTCCGATCACGGCCCTGTTTGGCTGAGCCTCCCGCTGAATCTCCCTCTACGATAAAAAGTTCACTTAAGGCAGGATCTTTTTCCGAACAGTCCGCGAGTTTTCCAGGAAGGGACCCTCCATCCAATGCACTCTTTCTTCGTATGAGTTCTTTAGCTTTTCGTGCGGCTTCGCGAGCCCGAGCAGCATCGATGGATTTCCCCACGATCTTTCTTGCCACCGGGGGGTTTTCTTCAAAGTAATTCCACAGGGCCTCATTCACAGCGGCTTCAACGATGCCCTTCACTTCGCTATTCCCCAATTTAGCCTTCATTTGGCCTTCAAATTGCGGATGCCGTACCTTGACGCTTACGACAGCCGTGAGTCCTTCCCGAACATCGTCGCCTGTCAGAGACTCCATGTCTTTTTTCAACAGGTCCTTGTCATTGGCATAGGCATTAATCGTCCTCGTCAACGCAGCCTTAAACCCAACTAAATGGGTTCCCCCTTCCCGCGTATTAATGTTATTAGCGAAGGAAAAGAGATTTTCCGCATAACTATCATTGTATTGAAGCGCAACCTCCAGAATAAGATCTGTCTTCTCCATGGCAATATAAATGGGCTTGTGAATCGGTGTTTTGGCCTCATTGAGATGCTCGACAAAGGAGAGAATGCCACCCTTGTAACAAAAGGTTTGCTCCTTACCCTTTTTTTTATCATTGAGGGAAATGGAAAGGCCTTTATTCAAAAAGGCCAACTCGCGAAGACGTTCAGCCAAAACATCGAAACGAAATTCTAGGGATTCAAAGATCTCTCCATCAGGTTTAAAGGTTATTTTCGTTCCTTGCTTTTTCGTGATTCCCGTCACCTTCAGAGGATCTTTTGGTTTGCCGCGATGGTAGACTTGTTCAAAAACTTTCCCATCCTGCCATATCTCCAACTCCAGCCATTCGGAAAGGGCATTGACGACTGAAATCCCAACTCCATGAAGACCTCCTGAAACCGTGTAGGCCCCTTGCTCGAATTTGCCTCCAGCGTGAAGCATCGTTAAGGCCACCTCTGCAGCCGACTTGTTCTGCGTGGAATGCATTCCTGTGGGAATCCCACGGCCGCTATCGATGACTGTGACACTTCCATCAATTTCCAGGGTGACCTCAATCGTCTCACCAAACCCAGCCATGTGTTCATCGACGCTATTGTCAACCACTTCATACACCAGGTGATGCAATCCTTCCACACTGGTGCTTCCGATATACATCGCTGGGCGCTTTCGAACGGCCTCCAATCCTTCGAGGACTCGTATTTGATCAGCTCCGTACTTCAAATCTTGTTTTGGTTTTTCGAGAGCCAGATCTGTCGGAGGGGGAACGTGTTCCCCTTTTTCGATGATTTGTGGATCCATTCATCCACCTTTGATTAGGACCAACATTAAACTTTAACGGGCATCACGACGGCTTTAAATTTTTCGTTTCCGACTTCTTTGACCAAGCATGGACTCAGTGGAGCGTCCATCTGAAGAGAAAGGGCTTCCCCATTCATGACACTGATCACGTCTAGCAAATACCTGGCGTTAAATCCAGCCGAAAAACTCTCTCCATTATACTGAGCAGGTAATTCTTCGACTGCCTCCCCCAATTCAGGGTTCGTGGAAAAAAGGGTCATACGGTCAGAGATAAAGGTTACTTTCACCGCGTACCCTTTATCTCGGGAAAGAACGGAAACACGACGGAGAGCTCCTTCGAGATCCTCTTTTCTCACGGTTGTTTTCTGTGGATTGTCTTTAGAAATCACCGCTTGATAATTAGGGTAGGTACCCTCCATTAATCGGGAAGTGAGGACAAGCCCACTTTTTCTAAAAATCAGCATGTTTTTTGTAAAACCAATGAGGGGTGCGTCTCCATTTTCCTCTAAAAGCCTTTGGATTTCATGGGCAGCCTTCTTCGGAATAATCGCCTGTAGTTCAGATGGTTTCTCCCCTTTCATGGGTTCGAGGTCCTGCTCTGCGATAGCCAAACGATGGCCGTCGGTTCCAACCAATCGAACGACCGGCCGTTCGCCCTTAAAGCTCAGAGACACTAAGACTCCGTTCAGCACGTATCGAGTGTCATTATCTCCTACTGCAAAAAGTGTCTTGCTTATCAATTCGAGCAGGCCCGTTCCTGGAAGAGAGAGTAACCCCTCTCTTTCTATGGCCGGGAGTGTGGGATAATCCTGAACAGGAAGACCTAAGACTTTAAACTGACTACGGCCAGCTTGTATGGTCACCAGACTATTGTCTGTGACGACCAGTGAAATTTCTGTCTCCTTGATCTCCTTGAGGATTTCATACATCTTTCTAGCTGAAAAGGTGACAGATCCGGGTTCTTCAACGTTGGCTTTATAAAGAGCTCTCATCCCTATTTCTAAATCTGTGGCCGAAACATCCAATCCGTCGGGCTTAGCCTCCAATAGAATATTGCCCAATATTGGCATCGTATTGCGCTTTTCTACAACACCTTGAACCCTTTGCAGAGCGGTTAGTATTTCACCGCGGGCAATTTGAACCTTCATGAAAATGCTCCCCCCCTTGTGCCCGGACTTTCAGTATCCTCACAATTCATCCTGACCCCTACTTAGCCTTATCTTATGATAACCTAACTCTTTACGAACGACCCTCGCGGCTCGGCCGAGGAAGGCTCAAAATGGTTATGCTCCATGTGGGAGCGTTAGCGTATGCGAAAGGCTTAGACTTTCCCTATCTCGTCCTTAAGACTCTCTATGGCTGCTCGCAGGCTGTGGTTCGACTCCAAGGACTTTTCAATTTGTTTACATGCATGCATAATCGTTGTATGGTCTTTTCCCCCAAATTCTCTTCCAATTTCTGGAAACGAAGAGTTTGTCAATTCCCGACAGAGGAACATCGCAATCTGCCGTGGTTGAATGAGCGTTTTTGTACGTCTTTTGGATTTCAACTCCGAGACCTTGACATGATATTTCTTGGCGACACTGTCCTGCACATCCTGAGTAGTGATCACTTTTTTCTGGCTCCCCAAAAGATCCACAAGAACGTGTTTGGCCATGTCTACCGTTATCGTTTTTCCAATAAGGGAGGCATAGGCACCTAGTCGTATCAGGGCACCTTCGAGTTCTCTGATGTTGTTATTTAACCCGTGCGCAAGCTGATGGAGAACGTCATCTCCAATGATAATGCCCTCTTCGTCTGACTTCTTTCGAAGAATGGCTATTCGGGTTTCCACATCAGGTTGCTGCAGGTCGGCAATGAGTCCCCATTCAAAACGGGATCGCAACCTTTCCTCCATAGATGGCATATCCTTGGGAAATCGATCACTTGAAAGCACGATTTGCTTGTGAGCTTCATAGAGTGTGTTAAACGTATGAAAAAATTCCTCTTGTGTCCGTTCCTTACCCGCCAAAAACTGAATGTCATCAATCAACAACATATCGACGCTTCGATATCGCTTTCTTAGCTCAATCATTTTGTCGTAACGGATTGAGTTAATCACTTCATTTGTGAACTGCTCCGTCGTCACGTAGGCAATTCGCAGATCTCCGTTCCTTGCTGCAAAATTTCCGATCGAATTCAATAAATGCGTTTTTCCCAATCCCACTCCCCCATAAATGAAGAATGGGTTGTAGGCTCGCCCTGGGGCTTCTGCAACGGCAAGGCTGGCGGCGTGAGCGAATTGATTACTGGCTCCCACGACAAAATTATCAAAGGTATACTTTGGGTTAAATAATGGCCTTCGCCGCGTTCTTCCACGTAATGCTTCCTGATCACTCTCATCAGCTTTTCTCACATTCGTGGGAGCCTTCCCTGAGGTTTCATCTACGACAAACATCACGTCTAATTCCCTTTCACCAACTCCCGCGATAGACTGAAAGGCTTCTCCTAATACCTCACGATAGTTTCGAGAAAACCATTCACCAAAGAATTTATTGGGTACAAGGATTGTGACCGTTGATCCTTGAATTTCTCCAAACCTCACAGGTTCGAACCAGGTATCAACAACATCTTTCCCTAATCGAGCTTCGATAAATCCAAGGGTCTCTTCCCAAACATTTTGACCCCCCACAACTCAAACCTCCCAATTATTCACAACTTTATCAACACCTGTGGATAATAATATTTCATAATATTCCGCTGTTTATGACACCTTGTACCTGCCATTGTTCATCCACATGCCATACACGGAACACCCGAGATATTTCCAGATAACACCCCCTCTATACTGCACAGATTATCCACTCTTCACCTATCGATTTTTTCTTTCCTAGAGGTACTTTTCCCATTTTTCCTCTCTATTCATATCTTTTACTCCCTTCTCTATTCTTACTATACTTTTTCTTTCCTAGGTAATTTAAATCGTAAGAGAGAAAAGAATCTTTACACAGTAATGACCATATCTGCCTCAAAGATCATTTGAAGCATACCATGATAATCAATACTTGGGAATGAAGAAATCTTCTCTTGTGAAACAGATGTATCTTCAAGAAGAAAACATCTTTCAGGCAGTGAAGATTCGAGTTCCTTTGAAGCTGTATAAGTCAACAAAAATGAGATAGAAATTTGATCTAACACATCCGAGGCTAAAGGCAAAAAGGGTGTAGATATTGGGCGTGTGAGTATATAAAGGATCTTTTTCATCGGGAAATGAAATAACGCCTTAGAATATCAAAACCTTATCAGCAGTCATCAAAAAAGAAGATATGTACTGAGAAGAGACTTCCTGAACCGAAAAACTTGGGTCAACGGCGAACTCAGAAAGCGTTCCATCTGGGACGAGAATGGGAATTTCCAGTTCCTGAATGACCGGGAGATGTTTTTCTATGATCTCTCCGTCAAGTGCCTCGATCGCTTCGTCAGTCAACAGGGAACAGGCTGACCCGAGTAAAATGATCGTCAGGGGATTTGGACCAGTAGAAAGGCCTAAGGCAATACGGAGACCCTCGGCTGCCAGGTGGGTCTGGTGTGGATCCTCTTGAACTAGAACAACAATAGTGCCCGGCATCGCCGATTTAGAAGAATCCCATAATGTAATTACGCGTCGAAATTTTGTGGAGTAAACTCTCTGAGAGGAACGCCTATATTTAAGGAAAAAACAGAATCCTGAAGAATCGTCAGAATAGGGGTGCGTGAGTCTATAAAATTAAAGGAATGTCGAAATTAGTGGCTTTCCACGAGATCGTAAAAAAGAAGAAAAAATATACCTGTGGGTAGTGAAAATTGTCAAGAAAACCAATTCAACCCAAAGAAGAGAGAACGCGTTCTGCGAGCATTTTGGTAGCTGATTGGAGGGGCATCGTTTCTTGGTTTTTTGAGTTCATATTTCGTAGGAGAATCTCACCTCTTTCTACTTCGTCGTCGCCGATGATGACGGTCAAAGAAGCTCCTAGGCGGTTGGCGGTTCGAAGAAGATTTTTTAGAGAGGTAGCCTGATAATCAGTTTCGGAGGGAACTCCCAATGACCGCAATTCAGCTAAGAGACTGACACCAATCTGAAACCCCTTGGGTCCAAAGCCAGCGACAAAGACTAAAGGATCAAGAGGGGTAAGGACATGATCAGGGAGAGATAAGAGGACGCGGTCAAGACCAACGGCAAATCCAATTGCCGGGGTTGGTTTACCACCAAGGGTTTCAAATAAGGTGTCGTAACGGCCTCCTGCTCCAATAGCATTTTGGGCTCCTAGGGTCGAACAGGTGACTTCAAAGGTTGTCTGGGAATAATAATCAAGGCCTCTCACCAATCGAGGGTTTAACGTATACGGAATGGTGACGCGATCGAGACCGTTAAGAACCTCCTGAAAATGAGAAGAAGAGCTCGCCGAGAGAAAATCCTGAAGAGAGGGAGCTGCTACTATGACCTCTCGACATTGTGGCATTTTACAATCCAGAACTCTCAGAGGATTAGAGGTCTGTCGCCTTTGGCAGTTTTGACAAAGACGGTCTTGGTGAACCTTGAGAAAGGGGACCAAAGCCTGCTTGAAATTCTGACGATCCAACAGCGTTCCCAGAGAATTGATCTCCAATATCAAATCTGGAAGATGGAGAGTACCGAAGAAGTTCCAAAGTAAGGAAATCACCTCAACATCGACGAGAGGGTGGGGATTCCCGACCGCTTCGACTCCAAATTGGTGAAATTGACGAAAACGCCCGGCCTGTGGTCGTTCATGACGAAACATCGGACCAAGGTAAAAAAGCTTCTGGAAAGCGATATTGGTGCCCATATGATGTTCAATAAAGGCTCGGACGACTCCGGCAGTTCCTTCAGGTCTGAGAGTCAATGAGGTCCCGTCTTTGTCTGGAAAGGTATACATCTCTTTTTCCACCACGTCTGTGGTTCCCCCAATACTCCTGACAAAAAGGTCCGTTTGTTCAAAAACTGGGATTCGGATTTCTCGGAATCCATAGCTCCTGGCAAGCCGGTGTGCTGTTCGTTCCACGACGTTCCAACGGGGAAGGTCATCGGGTAAAATGTCTTTTACGCCCTTAATTCCGCGGTACACAGAATCACTCCTTCGACCGAATTCATGAGGGAACTTATTGAATATATTAGGGGAATTGCAACAGAGTCAATTCGAAAAGGCCAGAGCCGTTTGTATTCGAAATGGCCGATTCACCTGGACAGGCGAACAGGTGAGAGGTCTTAATTGACAGAGAACGCGATCGCCCCTAAAATTGAAGTTTCGCCAAGAACCAGAAAAGGAGAGAATACAGAGCCATGTCGATGACCTTCAGACAGCCAACTAATCTAAAGAGAAAGCGGGATCACGGTTTTAGAAAGAGAATGAGCACAAAGAATGGGCGGAAGGTATTAGCCCGCCGCCGGAAAAAAGGCAGACATCGGCTGACCGTCTCGGATGAATAACACATCTCTATCCTCGAAAGGGCTGTTTCTCAAGAAGAAAGTAGCGTTTGACAGCGTCAAGAAGAGGGGAAAGAGATACAAAACTGCCCTATTCACGATAGTTTCTGAGAAAACTTCTTTGGGGCGAGCCCGAATGGGAATTATCGTCAGCCGTCGTTTTGGGAATGCGGTGACAAGGAATAGGGGAAAAAGAATCTTTCGAGAGCTAAGCCGACTGACCCAACATAAAATTGGAGATGGTTGGGATATCGTCATATTCCCCCGAAGTGCAGCGCTTTCTGTTGACCCTCAAGAATTATGGAATACCTGGAAATTCGCCCTCAGCTATAATGGCCTCCTGAATTCCGTTTCAAACCTCTCGTGCGGCACATCATCCTCACCGTAATCAGATTTTACCAACATTGGATTTCGCCCCTCTTAGGGCCACGCTGTCGGTTTAATCCTTCCTGTTCCCAGTATTGTTTCGAGGCGGTTCAATCATATGGGATGTTGAGGGGGTTGATGATGACCGTTGTAAGACTTCTGAAGTGCCACCCTCTTCATCCTGGGGGAATTGACCCTGTTCCTAAGGGGAAGCGGTCCGCCTAACGTAATTTGTAGATTCCGGCCATTCTATTGTTAAGTCACCCTCCATCGAGAGAAAGATGAAATATGCTAACCAGAGGTGGAGTTCTTAAATAAATGGAAAAGCGAGTCGTTCTTTTCCTTGTTTTTTCACTTGCCATCATTTTTGGTTATGACTTCTTGATGAAGCAGCTGGGGCTCATTCCAGTCGATTCTTCCGAATCTCAGAACCAAGCAGAACAACAAATAGAGAAATTCAGCTCAGAGTCACCAGAACTGAGCGCTTCCGATGGTCAAGACGGGAATGTTGGGAAACTCGACATTGAGGGGCTTGAAGATTCCACACCCTCCGCCAGTTCAGAGAGTGAGGAGATCATAGAAACTCCTCTTTTTCAAGCCAAGATTAGCAATCGGGGTGTAGAAATTCGGAGCTGGAGTTTAAAAAAATACCTGACACAGAATTCCGACGATCCCCAACCTATTGAGATGGTCTACTCCGAAGGTCACTTTGCCGGACCCCTCGCATTGCAGACTGGGGACGCTGAACTGAATACAACGCTTCGAGAAAGTCTTTTTGAAGTGAAAAGAGATTTTGATGTCCTGGATTCGAGCCATCCCATCGGTCACTTGGTTTATTCCTTTCGGTCTCCTGATGGTGGAATATGGATCAAAAAACAATTCACCTTTCACTACGATTCCTACCTCGTTGATGTTGCCATCACCTCTCAGGGCCTCTCTCAAGAAATTGAAGTTCTTCTAGGAACCAATTTTGGGGTCGTGGAATGGGGACAAGGATTCATCGGGTTGGTCGGGCCAGCCTGGATGATCGGAGACACATTGGAAAAGGAGACTCCTGAGAATGAATTGACTCGAACTGGCGATGTTCGATGGGCAGCTCTTCAGGACAAGTATTTTATCAGCGTGATCATCCCCAAGGAGGCTACAGGGGTTACGGCTAAAAAGGAAGTTGAGGGCGTCACATCGGCCGGAGTTCAGTTTCCCCTGTCTCGAGGAGAAACGACCCTTTCATTTCAACTATTCGCCGGACCAAAGCAATTTGAATTACTCAAGTCTTTTGGGATTGGCCTGGAGAATACCATAGACTTTGGGTGGTTTATTTATGGAACGTGGAGAATTGTTGAATATGTGGCCAAACCACTGTTTTATGTCCTTCTATTCTTGTACGACTACACCCAAAATTACGGAGTCTCTATTATTCTCCTAACCGTATTAATCAAGCTTCTGTTTGTTCCTCTCCAATACAAAAGCTACAAATCAATGCAGGGCATGCAGAAAATTCAACCCAAAGTTGCGGTCCTGCAAGCAAAGTTTAAGGATGACCGGGAGAAGCTCAATAAGGAATTGATCAAGTTGTACAAGGAACATAAGGTCAACCCCGTTGGGGGCTGTCTTCCCATGGTGTTACAAATGCCAGCCTTTATTTCCCTCTTTAACATTTTGTATATGACCGTCGATCTCCGCCAGGCCCCCTTCTTCCTATGGATTACGGATCTCTCCATCCAAGATCCTTATTATGTCCTACCCGTACTCATGGGAGTTTCTATGGTTGTGCAACAGAAAATCATGCCTACCACCATGGACCCAACTCAAGCAAAAATGATGTTGCTTCTTCCAGTTTTCCTAACGTTTCTGTTTGTCACCTTTCCCGCCGGATTAGTCCTCTACTGGCTGACCAATAACGTCCTGACCATTACACAACAATTTGTGACGGATCGTTTCGTTTTGAAACGACATATCGTTGAGGCAGTGGCAGGCGACGAGAAGGTTCCCTCCAAGGAAGAAAAAGAATCCAATAAAGGAAGTAAAAAGAAGAAGGGTGAGGCCGAATAAGGCTCCCAACCCACCCATATCCCAAAGGTTGGTATGACCGTCCCTCTCGACGACACGATTTGTGCAGTTGCGACACCTTCGGGTGAGGGAGGAATTGGTATCATTCGGCTAAGTGGGAATGCAGCCGTTTTCATCGCGAGGAAGATAGTGAGGATTCGATCTGGAGTTTCACTGGAATTGGCAGAAAATCACCGCATGTATATGGGTGATGTGTTCTCAGGAAGTCCCGAAGAAAAGGACGCACAAAAATCGATCCCTCTTGATGAAGCGTTGATTGTCGTCATGCGATCACCGCGATCGTATACAGGAGAAGATGTCATTGAAATTCATACACATGGAGGTCCGTTAGTATTGGAATCGATCTGTGACGTGTTGATTCGTGAGGGTGCGAGACTCGCAGAACCAGGGGAATTCACTAAACGGGCTTTTTTGAATGGTCGGCTTGACCTGACCCAAGCCGAGGCAGTCTTAGATACCATTCAGGCAACCACTTCAAGCAGCCTTAAGGCTGCGCAATGCCAACTACGAGGTGTCTTAGCGGGTGAAGTCGACCGCCTTCGAAGCGAAATCATTCGGCTCCTGGCTCATATTGAGGCCGGCATGGATTTCGTAGAGGAGGACATATCCTTTATTGAAATGACAGAACTGAGTTCCTCGCTGCAATGCGTGAACGATGACCTGTCCAAGCTGTTGGATTCCTTTAAGGAAGGCCGAATTATTCGCGAAGGAATTAAGGTGGCCATCATCGGCTGCCCAAACGTGGGAAAGTCTAGCCTTCTGAATTCCTTATTGCGTGTGGACCGGGCCATTGTTTCGCCTCAAGCTGGTACGACTCGTGATGTTTTAGATGAAGTCGTCAGTATTAAAGGGGTGGCTGTTCGAGTTGTGGATACGGCTGGGTTACGTGAGGCGAGAGACCCCATAGAAGGAGAAGGTGTTCGCAGAACGCGTGCGGCGATCTCAGAAGCCGATCTGTTATTGGTGGTCATAGACTCCTCTCGACCCCTGACAGAGGAAGATACGAAGATATTAAGAGAACACGGCTCCTATCCCCTGCTAGTCGTTTTGAATAAAAGAGATCTTCCTCCAGAAATTATCGAGCAAGATGTCGAGCATCACCTCAACATCACGTCCGTCCAAAGTACGAATAACCAAGAAAAAGTGCCCGTAGTATGGTTGTCTGCTAAAACAGGTGTGGGTGTTGAAGAACTCCGAGAAACAATCAGGGCTCAAGTTCTCCGGAATGGTTTTGAGCCAGGGGCGTCGATTCTCGTGACAAAGCTGCGCCATCAGTCAGCTTTACAAAGAGCCAAGGATGCTATTCTGCAAGCATTAGTTTCTTTGGAAAAGCAGATGGCTGGGGAATGTTTAGCGGTAGACCTTCGTACGGCTTTGGACTGCCTAGGAGAAATAACGGGTGAGGTGAATCATGAGGATATACTTGATAGAATCTTTCGGGATTTTTGTATAGGAAAATAAGATAGGAAAATAAGAACGGTTGGAGACATCGTGCTATGGCTCTTGAGCGAGATATCATTGTCATCGGTGGTGGACATGCTGGGTGCGAAGCTGCATTGGCTGCAGCCCGTATGGGATGTCGAGTGGTTCTTGTGACCTTGGATCCAGAAAAGATTGCGCAAATGCCATGTAATCCTGCCATTGGTGGGATTGCGAAGGGACATTTGGTGAAAGAGATCGATGCGCTGGGCGGAGAAATGGGCGTCAATACTGATCAGTCTGGAATCCAATTCCGAATGCTCAATACCAAAAAAGGACCTGCCGTTAGAGCTCTACGAGTCCAATGCGATAAAGCCCTCTATCGAAAAAGCATGCAAAATACCCTAGGTAATACAACTGGGATTGAAATGGTTCGAGGGACAGTTGACCGAATTCTGACTCGAAATGGAGAAGTATCGGGAGTGATCACCGATTCGGGACAAGAGATTTCAGCACGAGCCGTTATCATCACGTCCGGAACCTTTTTGAAAGGCTTGATCCACATCGGATTGAATCAACTGCCAGCGGGAAGGGCCGGGGAAGCCCCTGCCGAACATTTATCTGATTGCATGCGGGACTTTGGGTTTGAGATCGGAAGGTTAAAAACGGGTACTCCGCCTAGATTAGATAAGAGCTCTATAGACTTTACCCTTCTTGAAGATCAGCCTGGAGATACTCCCCCAAGGCCTTTTTCCTATAGAACTGAGGAAATTTCCAACCCACAGATCTCGTGCCATTTAACCTATACCAATGAAGAAACGCACAAAATCATTCGTGAGAATTTAGACCGATCTCCTATGTATTCCGGAGTCATTGATTCGGTGGGCCCACGCTATTGTCCATCGATAGAAGATAAGGTCGTGAGATTTGCCGACAAACTCCGACACCAAATCTTTCTTGAACCAGAGGAATTGCACTCCCCCTCCTATTACCCGAATGGAATTTCAACCAGTTTACCGGTAGATGTTCAAGCAGCCATTCTCCAGACCATACCAGGCCTTGAGGACGCTAGAATGCTTAAACCCGGTTACGCAATTGAATATGACTATTTTCCCCCGAGGCAATTGCACCCGACCTTGGAAACAAAGCTTGTTAAAGGTCTGTATCATGCTGGTCAAATTAACGGGACGTCTGGGTATGAGGAAGCTGCAGCCCAGGGAATCATGGCAGGCATCAACGCTGCCCTGAGATTCAAGAATCAGCCACCACTCAACCTCGATCGTTCCCAAGCCTATATCGGAGTGCTCATCGATGATCTGATCACCAAAGATGCCAGAGAACCTTACAGGATGTTCACCTCCAGGGCTGAATACAGACTTTTACTTAGAGAAGATAACGTAGGCACGCGCCTGCTGAAGATAGGTTATGATTTGGGGCTTGTTCCAGAACATACTTATTCAAATTTTTTACGTAAACAAGAACGGATAGAAAAGGAGATTGAACGTTTAAGAACGACAACCCCTGATTGGGATGATAAGCTGAAAATTCGATGGCGGGATTTTAACGAGCACGAGCCAGGGATGAATCTTTCTCTTGCACAGCTTTTAAAGCGACCGGAAATAACTCTGTCAAAGTTATCAGAGTTAATAGGGTTAGCTGTTGAGGAAGATCAGACAGTCCAAGAAGCAGTAGAAATCAGCATCAAATACGAAGGATATATCAAAAGGCAGCTTCAGCAGATTTCCCGATTTAAGAAATTTGAATCCAAGTCAATACCTGAAGACTTTCCCTATCAAGATTTAAAGGGTTTTTCAAAAGAGGTCATAGAAAAATTGTCAAAAGTGAGACCGGCCTCTATTGGTCAGGCTTCACGAATTTCAGGAGTTACGCCTGCGGCTATATCCCTTCTTCTGGTCGCTCTAAGCCGAACATCACAGAACGAAACGTTGTGTCATGCAGCTCAATCCCATGATTAAGAAAATTGCATTTCTGGGATGGCAATAAACCCGCCTTTCCTTCGTAATCGTAATTAAAATTCTGATCAAAAATTTTCAGAATTCTACAAAAACTTCACACCCTACAGTAAAAAATTTGTAAAATCAGAGTTTCCTGACATATTCTCTCAGTGATTTTTTGATGAATGTTCCACGTGGAATATTTACATAAGGTCACACTAATCAATGAAAAACTTTCAAGATGCAGCGTTAGAGATGGGGTTCGATTTGAGTCCTGAAACCACACTCAAGTTTTCTTGCTACAAAGAGGAGTTACGACTTTGGAATCGAAAGGTAAATTTGACTGGTCATTCAAAAGATGAAGACCTTGAGGTCAGCCTCTTTTTAGACTCACTGGCTTGATGAAAGGCCCTCCATTCAATCAAAGCGAAAAGAGTTCTTGATATTGGTACTGGCGCAGGTTTCCCTAGCCTGCCACTGAAAATTGTTTTTCCAGAATTGAAGATGACTTTGGTTGAACCCACCCTCAAAAAAGCTGCCTTTCTCCATCACATCATTGGCACCTTGGACCTTCCTGACGTGACAGTTGTTACGGAAAGGATTGAAGATTTAACAAAAACGCCTGAATATCATGGGTTTTTTGATTATGTGGTGATAAAAGCATTGCGGTTAGATGTCTTTTTGCCATATCTTACACCCTTACTATAGGGAGAAAGCGAGGTGGTGATTTGCTGATCTCAATCAATTGGAAATACGAAAAAACTTTATGGGTTTGAGGTTACAAGACATATTCCTTATGAGCTACCCAGTGATTATGGCCATAGAACGTTAACCGTTTTGAAACAAAACTTTTTTCAAATGGGTCAAATGTTCCACGTGGAACAAAATTGGTCTAAAACCTTTCTAGAAACTAAAATGGGAAAAATTGTTGCCATTGCCAACCAAAAGGGGGGAGTAGGAAAGACAACGACCTCAGTCAATCTCTCTGCGTCCCTCGCCCTTTCGAAGAAGTCAGTCTTATTAGTAGACCTAGATCCACAGGGAAACGCTACAAGTGGATTAGGAGTAGATTCGCTCCCCCCAACGGTTTACGACTGCATCATCAAGAACATATCAGCAAGTGAGGCTATTCATCCAACAACAATAGCAGGGCTGAATATTATTCCAGCCAATAGCGATCTCGCAGGGGCCGAAATCGAATTAGCTGAACAAAATGGACGAGAACATGTGCTCAAAAAGTCTCTGGTGCAGGTAAAGGATCGTTTTGACATCATCATTTTAGACTGTCCGCCAGCTTTAGGCCTGCTGACAGTGAATGCCTTAGTGGCTGCGGAATCCGTATTGGTTCCAGTCCAATGTGAATATTATGCTATGGAGGGGCTTGGCAGGCTCATGAGTAACATCGAACGTGCTCGAAATTCATTTAACGCCGATTTGGCGCTAGAAGGAATCCTTTTGACTATGTGGGACTCTCGGATTACTCTATCCCGACAAGTGTCTCAAGAAGTGCGAGATCATGCAGAAAAAAGCACTTGGTAAAGGATTAGAGGCCCTTCTTCCCGCTCAAGGTCATGTTTCGGGTGGA